>NZ_LBHJ01000009.1 GCF_001006305.1 Silvibacterium bohemicum | reverse complement strand
GTGATGGGCCTGGCGAAAACAGTACCAAATTGAGAGTTAGTTTTTGGCAGAGAACTTACCCTGAAGAGGGCGGAGGATTTTGCCATGAAGAAGAAGTTTTCTGTGGAGCAGATTGTTGGAGTGTTGAAGCAGGCTGAAGTCGGAGTTCCAATAGCGGAGCTGATCCGTAAGGTGGGAATCACAGAGCAAACCTACTACCGGTGGAAGGCGAAGTACGCCGGCCTGGAAGTGGATCAGGTCCGTCAAGTCAAACAGCTTCGTGAGGAGAACACGAAGCTGAAGCAGCTAGTGGCGGAGCTGACGCTGGACAAGACGATGCTGCAGGACGTGTTGCGAAAAAAATTCTGAAGCCCTCGCGTCGTCGCCCGGTAGTGCAGTATCTGGAACAGAGCTATCAGGTGAGCGAACGGCACGCGTGCTGTGTCTTGGCCCTGGGACGAACGACACATCGTTACGAGAGTCGCCGGGAACCGTGGACAGAATTGCGAATGCGCATGCGGGAGATTGCGCAAACCCGGGTGCGCTACGGCTACCGCATGATCCGCGTGTTGTTAAATCGCGAGGGCTGGAAAGCAGGTAAGGATTTGGTCTACCGCCTGTACAAAGAAGAAGGTCTGGGGCTGCGTACACGACCCACAGGAAGGAAGCGTGCGGTGGTACATCGTCGGGATCGCTTTCGTCCAACCGGACCGAATCAGGCATGGGCCATGGATTTCGTCTCCGATCAATGCAGCGATGGAAGACGGTTCCGTGCCCTGACCATCATCGATGTTTATACGAGAGAAAGCCTTGCCATCGAAGCCGGGCAAAGCCTGAGAGGAGAAGACGTGGTGCGTGTTCTGAATCGGTTGATACTGGAACGCGGTGTGCCCAAAGTCTTGTTCTGTGACAATGGCGCGGAGTTCACCGGTCAGAGGATGGATATGTGGGCTTATTGTAATGGAGTGAAGATCGACTTCTCGCGGCCCGGTAAGCCTACCGACAACGCCTTCTGTGAATCGTTCAATGGAACGCTTCGGGCCGAGTGCCTAGACACGCACTGGTTCCAGAATCTGGCTGATGCAAAACAGATTATCGAGGTCTGGAGACAGGAATACAATGTGAGTCGTCCTCACAGGGCTCTGGCTGACAGGACACCTGCTGAATTCGCCAGTCAGATCGCGGCTAGCCGCGATCTGACTGAATCAAAAACAGGCCAAAGGCTAACCATCTAAGTGGCACTGTTTTTCCAGGCCCATCA
>NZ_LBHJ01000008.1 GCF_001006305.1 Silvibacterium bohemicum | reverse complement strand
ATGGTAGCCTCAACTACAACTCGCCCATCAGCCGTATCGGTAATGAAACAACCTCTTGACCTTCTACAGGCACCCGGGCTTGTTGATTGCAACCCGCCGTGAAGTCCTGCTCATCCTAGAGGGAAGCTGGATCGTACGTTACCGAACGTCGTGTGGCATCCGGTTATTCCCTGGGAGTTCTGCAAAGATGCCGCCTAAAAAGCGATTCGTACTGACCTTTCTCTACGTACCGGCCACCATCCAGTTCGCATGGTGCTATTTCTGGCTCACGCGGCCTTACGTGAACACCGCTCTCTACGAGCAGGGGTTGGAGCGGATGCCGTTTCAAGGGCGCATGCTGATGATCGTGCCCATGCGATTGGCGCACAGCAGTCTGGTGCTGGGCTGGTTCGCGGACTTTTTCAAGCTGTCACAGTTCTGGTTCCCGCGCCCTGTCGCGCCGGAGGTCATGGTTCAGGCCGCGATCAATGTCGTCTCGCTGCTGGTGGTGGGATGGCTGACGACCCGGATCTATCAGGCCAGCTCGCAGCGCCGGCTGCTCACCCCACTCGTGTATCCGCTGGTGCTTGTGGCGTGCGGCGCCACCTACGTGATGCACACGGTGCAGAATTTCCGCTTCATCTACGACCTGCCCAGCCTGGCTTTCTTCTCCGGGGCGATGTACCTGCTCTATTTTCGCAAGCATTGGGCGTACTTCGCCGCGTTGTTTGTTGTGGCCACGATCAACCGCGAAACCACCCTGCTGCTGCTTCCGCTCTACCTGATCAATGAGGCCGCCATCGGCCGAAATCTGCGCTGGACGCGGGCGTTTCGTCTGCGGACGCTGTTGCCGGTGTTGTCTCTCGCCGCTTTCTGGGGAGCGTGGCAGCTCTTGGTGCGCCATCTCTTCGCGCACAACCCGTCGGAGTTCTATCCGCGCATCAACTGGAACGTGAAGTCGCTGCTGGCGCCGCAGGCGTGGCCGCAGCTGTTGAGCACATCGGGCTACCTGTTGATCTTCGTGATCGCGATGCGTAAAAAGATCGTCGATCCGCGGCTGCGAGCCTGGTTATGGCTGGTGCCGGTGTGGTTTGTCTTCATGTTTGTCTTTGGAATCCTGATCGAGACGCGGGTCTTCGGCGAGCTGATTCCGTTTGTGGCCTGCGCCACCACTTTAATCTTCGAAGAAATACTCGCGGAGCGTATGGGCGTTTCCGAGCCGGGGCCGGAGCTGGTGCTCCCGGAGCCCGCCTTGCGCATCGGAAAAGCGGCCTGAGCTTTCGTGGGGTCGTCCCACATCCGTAAATCGGAGGTGGCTCATTCCGGCTGTCGATCCAGAGAAGTGCTTCGTTCTCTCGATCGATCAGAGGGCACCCGATTAGAGCCGGTCGGAGCCGGGGAGGACGATGAATGGTCCGGCCGCATCCGGGGCGCTCGTGGCCAGCGCGGTCTGCAGCAGCGGCGGATGGAATGCCTTCTCCCACACCGGCGATTTCAGTTCGGGCATGGGCTTCGATTGAAACAGTTTTCTGCACTGCCTGGCAGTCCAGCGCGCAGCGGTTTTGGATTTCTTGCGGCGGGCGCTGTCGGTCGAGATTCCGGTTCCGGCATACATCTGGCGATACAGCTTGGACAGGAACATGAAGGCAATGCGCGCGCGTAACGTGGGCGTGCAGGCGGAACGCTGCCAGATGGCAGACCAGTTATAAAACCGGTCCCAGACCTTTTGCGTGCGCTCGCGGATCTCATCCGAACTCATGGACGGATGCGGGGTGAACATCTTGGGACGAACTGCAGTGGGGATGAGCCAGTAGCGCGTGATCGGGACGTCGCCGACCAGTGCAGGATCTTTGGCCTGCTCCTTTTCCCATCGCGCAAAGTCGACGGTACCGGGGAACGGCGTCATCATGACGAACTGGGCGAAGGTCACGCCGGCTTTGAGCGCCATATCGACAGTCGCGTCGAAGGTGGCCGGCTTGTCGGTCGGCAGCCCGAAGATGAAGGAGCCGAGAACGTGCACGCCGTGGTCTTTGAAGGTCTGCAGCTGCCGGGCCAGCGCGTCGCCGGAGTAGTTGAAGTCCTTGAAGACGGTCTTTAGGCCTTCGGGCGTAACCGCCTCGACGCCTACCAGCGCGCCTTTGATGTTGGCCCGGCGCATGGCTTCGAGGTATTCGACGTCTTCGGCCGCTTCCATGGTGATCTGGGTGAAGAACACCATGTTCTTGGGCAGCTTGGCGAGCTCTTCCATCAGCTGGAAGCGCTCGTTGCGGACGGCCGTGAGCTCAGCAACCTTTGCCAGGTTATTCTGCTCGCGGGCCAGGCGTAAATCGGTCAGAGTTACGGGGTAGAAGTTGTCGTCGGCGAGCGCAATGAAGCGAAAGCCGATCTGACGCAGCTGAACGATCTCGTCGATGACGCTCTGGTAGCGGCGCTGGCGTGGCTGCTGGCCGTCGGTGCGCCACACGCTGCAGAAAGAGCAATGCTTGGGGCATCCGCGAATGGTCTGGACCGAGGCCCACATGTATTTATCGCGCGGCATCAGCTCCCAGCGCGCCGCCAGGAATTGGCTGCCTTCGATGCGTCCGCCTTCGTAGATCTTCTCCGGAGCTCCGGCGAGGCAATCGGATACAACTTTGCCCCAGGCGATGTCGCCATCCCCTTTGACGACGGCATGCGCATGGCCGCGTTCGAGGGCTTCTTCGGGGAACAACGTGGCGTGGATGCCTCCGTAGACCACCCAGGCGCCGAGCTCCCGCGCCATGCGGCCGACTTCGTATCCGCGCAGAGCATTGCCGGTATGCACGCTGATACCGACGATATCGCCGGGCTGGATGGTTTCGGGAACGATCTGCTCGAGCGATTCATCGACCAGGATGGGATCGCCCGCGCTGCGCGGAGTGGCCGCGGCCAGCACGAAAAGCCATCTCGGAGTGATAACGGCGGTGCCAAAGGAATTGTCGCTGGGATTTACAAGATGAACGCTCAAGGAATCCTACCTTTCGTGGTGCGAATCAGGTGGATTCAGAGAGAGTACTTACGACTGGAAAGAAGACCCGAAGTGCGCAGAGGCAAGCTTGCCGATCACAATTCTTTCCGCCAACTTACTAACAATCATACAGAGAACTTAGCGAATGCGATGTGAACGTTCGCTCATGGCGGGATAGCGTCTGGCCGGAGCCGCTTTTCTTTTTGAGCGAAAGGGTACGGGCTGAAGCTCGTACCCTTCGGGATTGGTGGTCTCCCACATCTCAGAATCGAGATGTGGGGTACCCGGTTTTGCTATTTTTCCCGAGCGATGTTGTTGGCGCGGTTTAACTGGTCCAGTTTGAATACCAGCTGCTGCACCTTTGTTTCCTTGTCGCGCGCGAGATTCATAAAGGCGCATCCGTAGCGGTGGGTGAAGCGTCCGTTGTGCTCGAGCTTCGTATATGTGCTGATCTTCAGCGTCACATCCATTTTGCCCAGCTCGGCAAAGTTGAGATTCGCGTCGAAGATACTATCCGGCTGCAACGTCTCGGCGGTGACCGTCATCGACGTGAGACCCACTCCGCCGGCTGAGATGTCCTTCAGATCCAGGACTACCAGCTGGCCGTTGGGCAACTTCAGCGTGGCGGCGTATGGCTTGACGAGGATTGTCCGGAAGTTCTCGCGGCGCTGCAGATACTCCATTTCGGCCGGAAACGGCGAGCGCAACGCGGGACTTTCTTCAAAGGTCGTGGTGGCTGCGGAGGGCACAGCGAAGCGCACCGAAATACCGCGGAGCCGGGCGTAGAAGTAAATCTTTGCGCTGGCAAGGACGGTCCGGACATCGTCTTCATGCCCTGCCTCGTAGACGAACTCACGGCTGTTCGTGTCGATATCCAGGATCATCGAGCTCATCTTTTTGCCGCCCATCAAGCCGACGGTGACGAAGGCCTGCGACCTCTGCATATCTTTGATGATCCGCGCGATCTCACCCGGCGAGGTGAGGGTGCATGCATCTTCTTGTTCTTCAATCCGGCTAGCGGTCCCCATGTGCTGTTTCCCATATGCTGTTTCAGGATGAGGCCGCGATCCATCGCAACGTGGCGTGAGTACGCAGCCCTTGCAGCCCTCCTTTCGGCAGAATCCCTCCGGAAATAAAGAGCGCGGCGAAATTATTTTTTCTGTCTGACGTCATCGGGACTGCCCGTCCCAGGCGACTGTGCCTTCGGCACTCGATCGGTGGTGGTGACGGCGGTCGTGGAATCCCACATCTCAGAAGCGAGACATGGGGCACCCGGCCTCGTTCCCAGCGGAGGTCATTCTGAACGTAGTGAAGAATCTCGGCGCTGCTGGTGCACACGCCGAGCTGAGATTCTCCCTCCCTTTGGTCGTCTGAATGACGAGGATGAGGGTTAAGGGCCGCGATCGAGGAAGCTCAGGGTGATGCGAAGGCGCCTAAGCGCCTTCGATCGGGGTTTCGGGAGTGGTTGGGTTTTTGACGCGCACCACGACGATCTTCGAGAAGCCTTCCTTGAAGCTGGGCGGACGAAGCCGTTCGGCCATCTTCTTCATGACGTCGTCGCTGACCGTGCGTTCGCGGCGGCTGTTGCGTTCCATGCAGATTTCGAAGGGAACGTCGAAGAAGACGGCTTGCACGTCGTATCCGAAGCTCTTGGCCATCTTGATCCACTGGCGGCGTTCGTGGGGCGAGAGATTGGTCGCGTCCACGTAGTTCCAGGGCATCTTGGCGATCAGACGGGCGCGCAGCAGGGACCGCAGCGTAGAGAAGACCAGTCCCTGGTAGCGCTGTTCGGTGATGTCGTCGAAGAGGATGTTGCGCAGCATGTCCGACGAGAGAGGAGTGACGCCGCGGCGCTTGAACCAGGTGGTCTTGCCCGAGCCGGGCAGGCCGATGGTGAGCACCACGAAGCCCTTGGGCGCACGCGCTTCGCCAGGCGTCTCGCTGGCGGTCTGGCTCGCGGTGAGCGGCTCGGGCGGAGGAATAGAGGGTGATTCGGGTTGGGTTTCAACTACGAGATTGCCGCCGCCCGCAGGAGCGCTTTCAAGAAAGGCATCGGCGGGATCGACAAAATCGACGGGAGTGTGTTCGCTGGCCGGCTGGATTTCTACAGACAGGACAGGGGCTTCGGGCTCCGAAGAGGCGCCCTCCTCATTCGAGGGAGCTGGTTCGGCCGGTGCGGCTTCATAAGATGGGCGCAGGGGAGCCGGCTGATTCGCGGGTATTTCCTGGCCGATCTTTCCTGTGGATTCCGAATCGTTCGGTCCACGCTTGGAACGTCGTCTCATTTTTTCGCGCATCCATTCGCGCATAACTCAGGGTTTAACACAGACTTGACGCTGCCGCAACGCGGATGGTGCAAGGGAGTAAACAGCGCAGGCCGATTCGACTGTGCGGCACGACGCAATTCATCATAAAACGTGAGCCACATCCATCTTGAACGGGAGTGCGCAGGAAAGGAAACAAGAGCCCATAGAAATTCTTTATCCGCGTTATTGACTACAGTGCTAGCATCGGTAATTGGGGGTTTACGGCCGCAGCATCGCCCGCTATCGCGCTGTAAATTTCACTCCAAGAGAGCACTTCAGATAACCGCAAGGAGACAAGTTTCAATGGCAGTGAAGGTTGGCATCAACGGCTTCGGCCGCATCGGACGCAATGTTTTTCGCGCATCGCTTGGCAATCCCGAGATCGAAATTGTCGCAGTCAATGATCTGACGAGCCCGGCTACGCTCGCACACCTTCTTAAATACGACTCCATCCTGGGCAATCTGAAGAATGACATCTCTTCGAGCGCCGATTCCATCACCGTCGACGGCAAGACCATCAAGGTATTCGCGGAGCGCGACCCCGCCAAGCTGGACTGGAACTCGACCGGCGCGGAGATCGTGGTCGAATCGACCGGCATCTTCACCGACGCCACCAAGGCCACGGCTCACCTGCAGGGCTCGGTCAAGAAGGTCATCATCTCGGCCCCGGCCACGAACGAGGACATCACCGTCGTCCTCGGCGTGAACGACGACAAGTACGACGCCAGCAAGCACAACATCATCTCCAACGCCTCCTGCACCACGAACTGCCTGGCGCCCGTGGTGAAGGTGCTGCACGCCGAGTTCGGCATCGTCTCGGGCATCATGACCACGATCCACAGCTACACCAACGACCAGGTCATCCTCGACTTCCCGCACAAGGACCTGCGCCGCGCACGCGCTGCCGCGATCAACATGATCCCCAGCTCGACCGGCGCCGCCAAGGCCCTGAAGCTGGTCATCCCGGAGATGGCGGGCAAGCTGGACGGCTTTGCCATCCGCGTCCCAACCCCGAACGTCTCAGTGGTTGACCTGACCTTCATCGCGGAGAAGCCGGTGACGATTGAAACCGTCAACGCCGCGCTCAAGAACGCCGCAGAAGGCAGCCTCAAGGGCATCCTGGGCTTCGAGACGGCGGAGCTGGTTTCGAGCGACTTCAAGGGCGACGCCCGTTCGTCGATCGTGGACTCGCCGTTGACCAAGGTCGTCGGCCAGTCGGTCAAGGTGATCAGCTGGTACGACAACGAGTGGGGCTACTCCAACCGCGTGCGCGACCTGATCCTCTTCCTCAAGAAGAAGGGCCTGTAATCCAGCGCAATCCGACGAAGGAAACGCCGGCCACTCCCGTATGGGAGTGGCCGGTGCAGCAAGCGGAGCCATCATGCGTCAGAACTTTCCGGGGACATCTCCCTTTGAGCCCGTGATCGGCTTTTCGCGCGCGGTGCGCGTGGACAATACCATCCACATTTCGGGCACCGGGCCGGTGGGAGCCGATAACAGCGACGCGGAGACCCAGGCGCGGCATACACTGGAGATCATCCGCGGAATTCTGGCGCAGGCCGGCGCACGGATGGAAGATGTGGTGCGGACGCGGATGTATCTTACCCATGTGGAAGATTGGGAGGCGGTGGGCCGGGCCCACGGCGAAATCTTCGGGACCATTCGCCCTGCCGCTACCATGGTTGTTGTTGCCAAATTACTGAACCCCGCATGGCGCGTCGAGATCGAAGCCGACGCGGTAGTGAAATCCAAGAACGAATAATCTGAAAAATAACCAGGAAAGCATCTGGAGAGCGTAGCTAAGGACATGGCCAAACTATCGATTCGCGACCTCGACCTTGCGCATAAGCACGTATTCATGCGCGTGGATTTCAACGTTCCCCTCAGCGAAGACGGATCGGAGATCACCGACGACACGCGCATCCGCGAAACACTGCCTACGCTCGAATACGCGCTGCGGCACAAGGCCAAGCTGATCCTGGCTTCGCACCTAGGCCGGCCCAAGGGCAAGCCTAATTCGAAGTACAGCCTGCGCCCGGTTGTGGACCGGCTGCGCAACCTGCTCGATCACCATCTCGGTGAGCAGGTGAACGTCGCGTTCTCACCGGACTGTGTGGGCGAGCTGGCGACAGAGCTTTCGCGGCAGCTCGAATCCGGTCAGGTGTTGCTGCTCGAGAACCTGCGCTTCCATGCCGGGGAAGAGGCCAACGATCCGAAATTCGCCAAGCAATTGGCGTCGCTATGCGAAATCTATGTGAACGACGCCTTCGGCAGCGCGCACCGCGCGCACGCCTCGACCGAGGGCATCACGCATCATGTGAAGGTGGCCGCGGCCGGCCTGCTGATGGAAAAAGAGCTGACCTACATGAGCAAGGCTCTGGAAGAGCCGGCCAAACCGTTCGTGGCCATCCTGGGCGGCGCAAAGGTCTCGGACAAGATTCAGGTGATCGATAACCTGCTCAACAAAGTGGATGCTCTGCTCATCGGCGGCGGCATGGCCTACACCTTTCACAAGGCTCTCGGCCGCGAGATCGGCGAGTCGCTGCTCGAGGCAGACAAGATCGAGCTGGCCAAAGAGACGCTGGCCAAGGCCGAAGCGAAGGGCGTACGTCTTCTGCTGCCCGTCGACAACGTGATCGCCGACAAGTTTGCTCCCGATGCCAAGTCGCAGGTCTATGACGGCAGCGGCGAATACCCTGCCGGCTGGATGGGGCTCGACATCGGCCCCAAGACCATCGAGCTTTTCACGAAGGAAGTCGCCGACGCTTCGACGATCGTGTGGAACGGCCCCATGGGAGTCTTCGAGTTCCCCGCCTTCGCCGTGGGCACGACCAAGGTAGCCAAGGCCGTAGCCGCGAACGAGGACTGCATCTCGATCGTGGGCGGTGGCGATTCGGTCTCAGCAGTGAAGAAGGCGGGAGTGGCGGAGCAGATCACGCATATCTCGACCGGCGGCGGCGCTTCGCTCGAGTTTCTTGAGGGGAAGAAGCTTCCCGGGGTCGAGGCGCTTACGGAGAAGTAGCTCTCCGGTCTACGCCACTATTTTTGTTCCTCACTTTGACGATCAATCGGATGCCCCACATCTCAAAAGCGAGATGTGGGGCATCCGATCATAGTTTCCGGTCCTCGCACATCAGGGTCGCGAGCGGTTTCAGACACCGTCAGGCTCGCTTGCGCTTCGAGGATCTTTCCTGTTCCATGCGCTCGGCGAGAAAGACCTTCATCAGCGACTGATAGGGCACGTCTCTTTGGTTGGCGAGAATTTTCAGGTCTTCCACCATCGCTACCGGCAGGCGGATGGAAATTGTCCGCAGTGTGGGTTTGAGGTTTGGCAGCTTTATCCGCTTGGCTGCCGACCAGTCGAGATATTCCGTCGAATCGGCCTTAGACCAAAACTCGAACTCTTCTTCCTCGCTGCGAAATTCAGGAATTTTCTTTTTCATATTTCCTGTATGCCTCCTGTTCTTTGCGATTCAGGTCTCGCGCTGAGATGACCCGGATGAGATTCTTTCTAACGGTGAAGACCACCAGCAGGAGCCGCCCGCCACGCGTCTCGCCCATCGCCTGGTACCGCGCCTCTGCGTTCGAGTGTCCAGAATCCCGGCGAAAAAGCATCGGGTCGTGAAAGAAGACGTCTTCCGCCTCTTCCGACGCCACACGATGGCATTCCCAATTCTTCACCGTGTTCCAGTCGTCCCACTCGAAGCCGACGCAACGCTCGATTGGATTTTCCGGTCTGCGGGCCGACATGGAATGTATATATCACATATATACCGAATCATCCGCCCAAAATCTTCGGTCTGCAAGCTTTAGAATCTCAATCAAAGCCTGTGCAGAGGCTGAAACTCACTTGCCATTTGAGCCATACGTTAGCCTCCTCGAGGTTTTCCCTATGTACTCGTTCCCAAGATCGGTGCAGGCTCTTCTCGTTCTTGGAACCCTCTTCGCTTCCGAAGCTTTGCCGGTAGCGGCGCAGACCTGCGGAGCTTCCGGAGTCGCCGTGCAGGTGCTCGGCTCCGGCGGCCCGGAGATGCAGGATAAGCGGGCTTCGACCAGCTATCTCATCTGGGAAAACGGTAAGGCGCGGGTGATGGTGGATGCCGGCGGCGGCAGCGCTCTTCGCTTTGGCGAGAGCGGCGCGCAGATGTCTCAGGTGGATGTTTTTCTCTTCAGCCACTTTCATGTCGACCACAGCGGCGACTTCCCTGCCCTGATCTTTTCCTCCTGGTTCGAGGACCGTAAGCGCCCACTGACGGTCTATGGTCCTCAGGGAAACCAGTACATGCCATCGACCACGGAGTTCGTCCAGGACTTGTTCAGCGAGCCGCATGGGGCGTGGCGCTATCTCAGCGACCTGGTCGAGCCCGGCACCGAGGACAGCTATCAGCTGCAGCCGCATAATGTGGAAGCCGCCTCAACGCCGGTGCTTGTCTTCCGCAATGCCGATATGGCGTTGTACGCGGTGAGCGTGATTCATGGCGTCTTTCCGACTCTGGCGTGGCGAGTGGAGATGGGCGGCAAGCGCATCGTTTTCAGCGGCGATACGAATGGCGAAGGTGACGGACTGACGCAGCTGGCGTCGAACGCCGATTTGTTCATCGCGCACAATGCCGTGCCGGAGGGTGCAACTGGAGTAGAAAGACGCCTGCACATGCCGCCTTCGGTGATCGGAACCACGGCAGCGAATGCGCACGTGAAGCAACTGGTCCTCTCGCATCGCATGCTGCGAACGCTGGGAAAAGAGAGCGAGACGCAAGCCGAAATACGGCGGCGATATGCGGGTCCGATCAGCTTTGCCAACGATCTCGACTGTTTCCCGGTGAAGTAAGCTCGCTCCTCAAGCATCGGCATTGCGAGCTATCGGCGCTCGATCCGCCGCGCGCACCTCCTTGCTTTAGAATCCTTTTGAGGATCAGCAACCGACATGTCACGCAAGCCACTCATTGCAGCGAACTGGAAGATGTACAAGACTCCCGCGCAGGCGCAGGAGTTCGTGAAGACCTTTCTCCCCCTTGTCGCCAATCACGATCGCGACGAGATCGTGCTCTGCCCTTCGATGACTTCCCTTTCCGTGGTGATTGCGGCGGTGAGCGGATCGAATGTGGCCGTGGGCGCGCAGAACATGCACTATGCCGGAGAAGGCGCATTTACAGGCGAGACTTCGGCGTTGATGTTGAATGCTATCGGGACGACCCATGTGCTCATCGGCCACTCTGAGCGGCGGCAGTATTTCGCGGAGACGGATGAGACGGTCAACAAGAAAATCCATTGCGCGATCAAGCACCACCTCACGCCGATTCTGTGTGTCGGCGAGCAGCTCGAAGAGCGCGAGGCGGGCAAAACCGAAGAGGTGCTAATGCGCCAGACAGAGAATGCGCTGAAGGGTGTCGAGCCTGCCGTCGCGAAGAACTTTATCGTGGCTTACGAACCGGTCTGGGCTATCGGAACAGGCAGAACGGCGACGCCAGAGATGGCGGGAATGGCGCACTTCTTCATCCGCAGTGAGATCGCGCGGCTGCTGGGGCGGAAGACGGCGGACAGCATCCGCATCCTCTACGGCGGCTCGGTGAAACCGGACAATGCGTCAGCGCTGCTCAATCAGCCGGAGATCGATGGCGCGCTGGTCGGCGGAGCGAGCCTCGATCCGCAGTCTTTTGCCGAGATTGTGAAGTATTAACTGCAGCTGAAGAACCGGTTGCTGACGACCGGTTGGCTAAAAGGCTGGTCGCTAGAAGAGCGGGTCGCTAAAGGCGGTGGGCTCAAGGGCGTTGCCCGTCACCCCACAAAAGCGTCATTCTGAACGTAGTGAAGAATCTCAGCTCCGCTGGTGCGCAAACTGCGTTGAGATTCTTCCTCCCTTTGGTTGTCAGAATGGCGGAATTTATTTTCTGCGGACGTCACTCGTCAGAATGATGGGATGTGTTTTCTGCTCGTCTGGGCGTTTATCCTATCTTCATGGCTGAGTTGGTGCGGATTCTTAGTACAGTGGAGCTGCCGGGCGTTGGTGAGGCGCGCGAAGTCTCTTGCAATGGGAAGATGCTGTGCATCGCCAATGTGGGCGGCTCGATCAGCGCGATGGACAATGTGTGTCCGCATCGCGGCGGCCCGCTCGGTGAAGGCATCGTCGAGAACGGCAAGGTGGTTTGTCCGTGGCACGCCTGGGCCTTCGACGTGGTCACCGGCGAGGCCGAGCATTCTCCGAATGACAAGGTCGCGGTCTATCCGGTAAGGATCGATGGCGACGATGTGCTGGTGGAACTGGACTAAGGCTTGATGGCCGGCATCCGCGCTCAATCCACCAGCGCGGACGAACGGTCTGGATAGAGCGCGAGCAGCTTGTCAGTGTTAGTTAGTTCGAAGAGCTGTTGCAGGGTGGGACCGGGTGCGGCGATGCGCAGGCTTCCCTTGACCGTCTTCATTTTCCCGTAGAGCAGCATGATGAGGCCGAGACCGGCGCTGTCGGCGTATTCGATGCCGCTGATTTCGAGAACCAGCACGCGGGTGCCTGCGTCGATCAGGTGGTTGAGCTTGCCTTCGATCTCGCGAAGGCGCATGCCCAGGGTCATCCTGCCGGTGAGTGTCACTACGGCAGTGGTGGCGTCGATCTGTTCGATGGCATCGTCCAGAAGCATAAGCGGCGCGGCCTCCCGTATTGCAGCCCCAGCTTACAACATGCACCTGCCTATGAATGCGAATGTGCAAGCACAGCCGCTTCCCTGCTAGGCTCAATCGAGAATGCCCGACCAGCCGATATCCGCTACACCCACTCCAGCCAAGCAGGCCGACGACTTGTGGTGCCCCACCTGCGCGCGTGTGGTCAACGATCCGCTGGTCTGCGGAGATTGCTCCGCCGTCATCTGCCGGGTGTGCGGCACCCCGCTTGAATCCGCCGACGAGTTAGCCTTTGGCTAAGCGGGCGTCATCCAGAACAAAGTCGCCTACGGCCAGCAAGGGACCACCGCGCGGAGATAGCCCCGCACCGGTCACCATCAGCGCACGCTGGCTGGTGGGAGCTTTCGCCGTCGCCGTCGCCGCGGCCGCGGTCTGCGCCTATGCCACGCTGTGCCTGCTCTTCTACCAGGGGCAGTGGCAGATGGTGCTGCATCCCTCACGCAGCGTTACGGCGACTCCCGCGAATCAGAAGTTGAAGTTCGACGAGATTCGCTTCGACTACACCGAGACCGGCGTGCCCAAGCTCGATGGCTGGTGGATTCCGGCCGAGCCCGCGGCTCGCTGGAGCGCGAGCACGGTTCTTTATCTGCATGGCGGCGAGGGTTCGCTCTCGAATTCTGTCGATGACCTGGCGACGCTGCACTCGCTGGGCATCAACGTCTTCGCCTTCGACTATCGCGGCTATGGACGCAGCGCCGGCCTTCGTCCCAACGAGCTGAGGATGACAGAGGATGCGCACGCGGCGTGGAGCTATCTCACCGCTACGCGGCATCTCGCGGCCAAGTCGGTGGTGATTTATGGCTCGGGTGTGGGAGCGAGCCTCGGTGCGGAGCTGGCTTCGGCATTGCCTGCCCCTGGCCAGCCTGCGGGGATGGTTCTCGACGGCCCGAGCGAGGCGGCGCTGACCATTGTCTCTCGCGATGCGCGGGCCAAGATCCTGCCGCTTTCGCTGCTGCTGAAAGAGCGCTTCGATCCGGCGGATGCGCTTCGCGCTTCCAGCCTCCCCAAGCTGTTTCTCGACCGCGATGGAGCAAAGTCTCGGACCGGGCAGCTTTACCGGACGGCGGCGCTTCCAAAGGAGTACTTTGAGTTGCGTCAGAACGGGTATGAGGCGACGCTGCGGCGGTTTTTCGATGAGGTGCGGCCGTGAAGGTTCCCTCAGCGGCTGAAGCCCGCACCCTTCCCAATGCGATATTGATTCAGGGTTAGGTCCTGACCCCATCGGAACCAGCTGCGGGAAGACATATTTTGGAGGTGTCGATGTTTAGTGCGTTTGAGCGGATTCGACCGGCGGCGGCGCTGGTGGCTCGGCTGGTGCTGGGTGTGATCATGGCGGTGCATGGATGGCAGAAGATCTTTCCCCGCGGCGCTCTCTACCAGTTCGCGCAATCCGTCGCGCACATGGGCTTTCCTTACTGGATGGGCTACGTGGCCGCCTTCACCGAGCTCTTCGGCGGAGCATTTCTGATCCTGGGTCTGCTGGTGCATCTGGCCGCTCTGGGCGTAGCCATTGACATGGGTGTAGCCATCATCAAGGTGCATCTGCACCATGGATTGATCGGGCCGCAGGGGTATGAATTCCCTCTGGCGCTGTTTGCGCTGGCGGTGGTGCTCATCGGGACGGGACCGGGGTACGTGGCTGCCGATACCTATGCGTTTCGGCGCGGGGGGCGGTAGGGGCTGGGTTTTCTGGATCGAAACGCCGATTCCTGGGTGAAAAAGGTTGCAGCGCGGGCCGACTGCAGGTCCCTCGGCTCGCGGGGCTCGCTCGGGATGACAACTTTGTGGATAGGGCGCTCTTCTCCTTTACATCGGGAAGAAAGAGCCTCACTCAGGTAAATATGAGTGAGATTCACTCAGTTTTAAACTTTTCTTCCACAAGTCACCTTGACAATGCCTATGGCAACTCGATACGTTAGCAGTCGGAAGGTTTAAGTGCTAACGTCCTCTCCGGCGATCCGGCGGGTGCCTTCCAACTGCAATTTCAGCTTCCAATTTGGACTTTTGTAATACAAGCCGCGAGGTGAATCCTCGCGCGAAGGAGAAGCAAGCAATGGCAACTGCAACTGTAGCGACCACCTTTACCCCGCTGCACGATCGCATCCTGGTCCGGCGAATCGAAGAAGGTGAGACGATTCGCGGGGGCATCATCATCCCCGACAGCGCCAAGGAAAAGCCCCAGGAAGGCGAAGTGATCTCCGTTGGCAAGGGCAAGTCGAACGACGAAGGCAAGACCTTTCCTCTCGACGTAAAGTCGGGCGATCGCGTTCTCTTCGGCAAGTACTCCGGCACCGAGATCAAGATCGACGGCGAAGAGTTCCTCATCATGCGTGAAGAGGAAGTCCTCGGCATTTTGAAGGGCAAGTAGCCCGTTGAAATTGGATTAGATTCGCTGAGCCCGAAGTTTCGTTGAGATTCTTCGCTTCGCTCAGAATGACGACTTACAGCAACTAGGAGAAATCGAAATGGCAAAGCAAATTCTGCATGGAGAAGATTCCCGCCAGGCAATTCTGCGCGGCGTGAATGTTCTGGCTGACGCAGTCAAGGTGACGCTCGGCCCCAAGGGCCGCAATGTGGTCATCGAGAAGAAGTTTGGATCGCCGACCATCACCAAGGACGGCGTGACCGTGGCCAAGGAGATCGAGCTGAAGGATTCGCTCGAGAACATGGGCGCGCAGATGGTGCGCGAAGTGGCTTCGAAGACCTCGGACGTAGCCGGCGACGGCACCACCACCGCGACTGTTCTGGCGCAGGCCATCTATCGCGAAGGCGTGAAGACGGTTGCCGCGGGTGCAAACCCGATGGCACTGAAGCGCGGCATCGACAAGGCTGTTGAGGCCATCGTCGGCAAGCGCGACGAGAATGGCGTCGTGACCGGCGGAGCGCTTTCGAAGTTCTCCAAGCCCGTCAACGGCGACATGATCGCCCAGGTCGGCACCATCTCCGCCAACTCCGACTCGACCATCGGCAACATCATTGCCGAGGCCATGAAGAAGGTCGGCAAGGACGGCGTGATCACGGTCGAAGAGTCGAAGACGCTCGAGACCCAGCTTGAGGTTGTCGAGGGCATGCAGTTCGACCGCGGCTACCTGAGCCCTTACTTCGTCACCGATCCGGACCGCATGGAAGCTTCGGTGGAAGATCCCTACATCCTGATCCACGAGAAGAAGATCAGCTCCATGAAGGATCTGCTTCCCTTGCTCGAGCAGGTTGCCCGCAACGGCAAGCCGCTGGTGATCATCGCCGAGGACGTTGACGGCGAGGCGCTCGCGACCCTGGTGGTCAACAAGCTGCGCGGCACGTTGAACGTGGCTGCAGTCAAGGCTCCCGGCTTCGGCGATCGTCGCAAGGCGATGCTCGAAGACATTGCCAAGCTGACCGGCGGCAAGGCCATCACGGAAGATCTCGGCATCAAGCTCGAGAACGTGAAGATCGAAGACCTGGGCCGCGCCAAGCGCGTGACCATCGACAAGGACAACACCACGATCGTAGAAGGCCGCGGCGAGCACAAGGCCATCGAAGGCCGGGTGAAGGAAATCCGCAGCCAGATCGACAAGACCACCTCCGACTACGACCGCGAGAAGCTCCAGGAGCGTCTTGCCAAGCTGGTTGGCGGCGTGGCCGTCATCAAGGTCGGTGCAGCTACCGAAACCGAGATGAAGGAGAAGAAGGCGCGCGTTGAGGATGCGATGCACGCAACTCGCGCGGCTGTCGAGGAAGGCATCGTCGCAGGCGGCGGTGTTGCCCTGGTTCGCAGCACTCCCGCGGTCGATGCGCTGATCAAGACCCTGGAAGGCGACGAGAAGATCGGTGCGCAGATCATCCGCCGCGCCATCGAAGAGCCGCTTCGCCAGATCGTCAGCAATGCCGGTGTGGAAGGTGCTGTGATCGTGGCCAAGATCCACGAGAGCAAGGACGACCACTACGGCTACAACGCAGGCACAGACAAGTTCGAGGACCTGGTTGCGGCCGGCGTCATCGATCCCACCAAGGTCACGCGCACCGCACTGCAGAACGCAGCGTCGATCGCCGGCCTGATGCTCACCACCGAAGCCATGGTCTCGGATATCCCCGAACCCAAGGCCGCGCCTGCAGGCGGCGGTCACGGCGGCGGCATGGAAGGCATGTACTAAACTGCGCGTTTGGCGGGACGCGGCTTTGCCGCCACCCCGCTTGCGTGTTGGATCTGGTGCAGATCAACGGAATCTGTTGCTCTTTGGTTCCGCTATCGATACAAGCAAAAAGCCTCGCTTCGGCGAGGCTTTTTGTTCGTTAACTGCGATCAATTTCCTTTTAAGTGTGGCCGGTATTTTTGGCATCCAAATTAAAAAAATAGGCTTGCGTGATGCCTATCGCCCGGCTACAGTGTCCGCATCAAAATTTAGCATCGAGATTGCGGCTTCGATTCAACGTTCGACTTCCCGGGTGAGGAGACTATGCCTGAAGTTGCCGGATGCGATGAGGAAGCCGATCCCTCGCTCCTGCGGTAATCGATTTACTGAATCTCTTTATCGATGCCTCCAGCCCTTTCTTCGAACTTTCCTCATACATCTGATCGCACTGTCACCATCGGATGCGCGGTCATAGCTGTGCGTTTAGCTCTTCGAGCAACTTCTCCGCGTCGCTGGTGGGCGGGAGGCAGCTGTTGCCTTTGCAGAGGACGGCGAAGGTCTTGCCGGACTTGAGCTCGGGCAGATGGGGCAGCGTTTCGGCCAGCGCAGGCGGAAGGTTGGCAACGGTGACCTGGTCGGGGCGCATGTGCAGAACCTGCTTGTTCACGGCATAGCGTGCCGTAGCCATGGCCACCAGCTGGCGGGCGTCGCTTCCCTCCCCTACGATGACCACCTGAACCGGCGGAAGCAACAACAGTTCGAGAGCCAGGCCGTAGCTTCCGGCATAGAGGCCGAAGTGCTCGACGACTCCGGCGAAGATTTCCAGCGTGTATTCGGCCTTCTCGCGAAATTCGCTGGGAACGCTGAGCGCTTCGAGGCGCAGCAGCGCGGCTGCAGCTGAGGGATTGCCGGCGGGCGTGGGCGAATCCTGGAGCGGCTTGCGGCGGGCGGCGAGTACTCCGAGCGGCGCGGCGGTAGTCGATTCGGTATCGAAGAAGCCTCCGCCGGTGGTGTCGTAGAAGCGCGCGACCATGGTCTCGGCGATGCGCATGGCGCGATCGTAATAGGCTCCGCTGGCAGTGGCCTCCCAGGCATCGAGCAGCGCGTGCAGCAGGAAGGCGTAATCGTCGAGGACGCCGGGGATGTAACGGGGAGCGGCGGTTCCGTTCGCGGATGTTTCGGGATAGGCGATGACGTGGGCCAATCCCACGGCAGCATCCCAGCCCGTAGCGATGATGCGATCCAGCGTTTTGAGCGCGAACGCACGCGGCTCCTCTAGCTCGAGCACGCGAGCGGCTTGAAGATATGCGCTGATGGCGAGCGCATTCCACGAGGTGTAGATGGTCTTGTCGATATAAGGTTCAGTCCGCTGCCGACGCGCGGCGAGCAGCTTCTCATGCGCGGATTGCAGAAGCGCGGCGACTTCTCCAATGCCACGCCCGAGCTGCTTGGCCAGCTCCAGAATCGAATACTTGCGGTGCAGCACGTTCTTCTGGGGATTGTGGTGCATGTCGCCGAGCTCGCCGATGTCGTAATACGGGCCGGCGACGGCCAGCTCTTCCGGAGTGAGGATGGCAGCAGCTTCGGCGAGGGTCCAGGTGAAGTAGTCGCCGTCATCGTCGAGGGTCACGTCGGCATCCTGCGAGGCGTAGAAGCCGCCATTGACGCGGTCGGTCATGGTGGTGTCGAGCCAGCGGATGATGTCGCGAGCCACGCGGGCGGAGTCGGCGTCGACGAAGGACTGGAAGGCGTGAACGTAGTTCGAGAGCAGGCCGGCGTTGTCGTACAGCATCTTCTCGAAGTGCGGCACGACCCAGCGCTCGTCGACGGAGTAGCGATGGAAGCCGCCGGCGAGCTGATCATAGACGCCTCCGCGCGACATCTGCGTGAGCGTGACGGTTGCGGCCTCGCGCGCAGCTTCATTGCCGGTGCGTGCAGCGACATCGATGAGCAGATCGAGCGCCGCGGGATGAGGAAACTTGGGCTGCGTTCCGAAGCCGCCGTGACGCGGATCAAATTGCGTGACGGCGCTCTCGATCAGCTTGTCTACGATAGTCAACGAGAGGATGGCCGGGGATAGCGATGCGGAGCGGCCCGAGAAGGTCTCTCCATGCTCGATTGCGGCGATGACACTGTTGGCGGACTCAAGAGCTTCGTCGCGGCGTGTCGTCCAGGCCTCGGCCATGGTGAGCAGCACGCGATCGAAGCCGGGGCGGCCGTAGCGCTCGTGGCGCGGAAAATACGTCCCGCCAAAGAACGGCTTGCCGTCGGGCGTCAGGATGGCGGTGAGCGGCCAACCGCCCTGTCCGCTGATAGCCGAAACCGCGGCCTGATAGCGGCTGTCGACATCGGGACGCTCGTCGCGATCCACCTTGATGGCGATGAAGTGTTGGTTGATCAGCTCGGCAAGCGTGGGGTCCTCATAGCTCTCGCGATCCATGACGTGGCACCAGTGGCACCAGACGGCTCCGATGTCGAGCAGGATGGGCTTGTCTTCGGCGGCAGCGAGGGCAAAGGCCTCCTCGCTCCACTCATGCCAGCGCACCGGCTGGTGCATCGCGGAACGGAGGTACGCCGAGTGGGCCTGATCGAGAGAATTCCGATGGGTAGACATCCTGTTGAGTTTATCTTGATGGGGTGGTGGCGCGCCTTGGGGCGGCGGCTAGCGAGAAACGCTGAATAATTCCGAACATTGAAAGATTCAGAAGCATGAATCGAATCGGCCGGGATGGATACACGAATCAGCAAGCGCTCGCTGAGATTCTTCCTCGCTTTGCTCGTCAGAATGACGAGTTGCTTTCAGAATGACGGGAAGGTTTTTGCTGCAGATGGAATCTCGCTGCGGCTCAACTCACTTAGGGATTCTTCTATTGATTGGCGCGCTGGAAGGACTGCGACAGCGTCTCGATGGCGGCTGGGTCAGCGTCGCTGATGACTACGAACCTTAGCTCCTGCGACTGCCAGCTTTCGATACCGAAATAGTTGCGGCGGCTTACGCGCGCGGGTCCGGCAAAGGCCTGCGTCATATCGGGAGAATCCTGAAAGATGAGGACGGAGATTTTGTGCTGGCGCAGGGCGACGATGAGTTGCGCTCCCGGCCTCTGATGGAAGTAGACGAGACGTCCGCCGAGCAGCGTGTAGCCGGTGCCCGCAAATTCCGGGAGGTCGAAGGTGAACGGAATCTTCCCCGTGAACCACGGCTTCACGGTGTGCCGGTCAGTAGAGACGACATCGACGAGATTAGTGCTGGCCAGTGCGTTGATATGGAGATCGACGATCTCGGCGAGGTCATCGGTGCGCCGCGAGTAGGCGATCCAGGCGATAGCGACAAAGAGCATGGCGGCGATGGCAGCAATCGCGGGAATGAGGCGCAGCGACCAGCGGCGCGGCTTGCGCACCGCAACCTGGCTCTGCACCTTGCGGCGAAATTCAGCGGTCGGCGTGAAGCGTCCACGTGCGGGGCGCAGGCTTTGCTTCAGGCGCACCAGCTCAGCGATCTCGGTTGCGCAGCGCGGGCAATCTTCGAGATGTTTCTGGACCACGGCTATCTGCTCCAGGGAAAGTTCTCCGTCGAGGTATGCGCCCAGGTTGGCTGGACGTGCATCACAGTGCATCGTTGGACCTCCTGGCAGCCTTCGCGGTCAACTCATTACGGAGCAGGTGGCGCGCCCGCGAGAGACGCGACATCACCGTTCCCATGGGCACGGCCAGCACCTGAGATATCTCCCGGTACGAAAGCTCCTCCATCTCACAGAGCAGGATGATTTCGCGATAGGTAAGCGGCAGAGATTCCAGCGCATCCATCACCGCTTGCGTGCTCTCCATCTGCAATAAGACGAACTCCGGCGTGACGCAGTCTGCGACCAGCTCGCCGCCTTCTATGTCCTCATCGAGCTGCGTGGTGTTCTGCGCGCTAAGCCCGGTCCGCGAAGTCAGGAAGGTGTTGCGCAGTATCCTGTACATCCAGGCGCGCAAATTCGTGCCTTCCTCAAACGACTCGAAGCCCTTGAGCGCCTTGGCATAGGTCTCCTGCACCAGGTCTTCGGCGTCGCTGCGATCGCCGGTCAACCAGTGAGCTAGATTATAAAGTTGGTCGAAGAGCGGCAATGCCGCCATTTCGAAGAACTCGGGGTCCATGCCTCCCTTTCACGATCTCAAGCCGTGCCGGATTTTAATTGCCCGACGATACTTTGAGGAACCGGATAATGTCTGCGCGCTCGTCGGGCTTGGGGACGCGAAAATCCATATCATTGCCGTGAATGACTGAATCGGTATCGGTCAACCATTTTTCCAGCGAGGCATCGTCCCAGGTAAACTTCGCGGCCTTCATCGCGTCGGAATACTTGAAGGTGGGCACGGTCCCGGCCTTGCGCCCATAAACATTGCGCAGCCGCGGACCTACCTTGTCTGCATCCAGGGCATGGCAGCCCGTGCAACGCCTGTCGAAGAGCTGCTCACCGCGATCAGCGTCGGCCGTCCCGTTTCCCGCAGCCTGAATCGCCGGCGGTGTCGAAGTTACTACGCAGATAACAATGGCCAACGAGAAAACAGCTGCCAGCAAAGAGAAGGAAGACCGCCTGTCCCTCCTTGTTTTTGTGTGTAGATACTTCATGCTGACTGTCCCTCGTGAATTTCTACCGCAGCCCCGGAGAGTGTTGCGTCCTGAAAGGCACGCGATACGGGAACGCCTCCGGAGAAGCTCCAGATAAGCCCGGTACCGGCCCAGGCCTTGCACTTGAGAAAGCCGCGGCGATCGGCATCATCGAAGACCTGGCTACTGTTCTGATCGTCCGGCTGGGTATCGAGATTGGCTTCGAACGAAGCCTCGGGATGTTTCGATTCGTCTCTCACGAACGCTCTCCTCACTTGCACAGCTACGAAAACTGAGGAGATCGTTTTTTATTCGGGCAGCCGTATTTTTTTTACGAGGCCAGTATTCGGCGGGTCTGGCGATAATATTGCGCTGCGGTTACGGCGAAGAATATGGCGTTGAATGCGGCCCACGTCCAGAAGTTGCTCAAGCCTACGCCGTCGTGATCGAGAACCGTCCAGACGTGGGCGCGAAGAGCCATGAGGACGAAGCCGAAGACCGCGCTGGCGGCGATCCACAGCGTGCGGTGCGCGACGAGCGCAGCGGGCGGGATGATCCACGCGGCGGGAAAAAAGAAGAGGCAGCAGCAGTAGCAGGCGAAGCCGAGGGTCAGGACGGTCCACAAGGCAACGGAGAGGCTGAGCATCTCGATGAAGAGCGGCGCGGCCATCGTTCCAGCGAAGTCCGCGTTGCGTACGGCCTCGATCAGCTGCAAAGGCAATCCGGCAAGCCAACCGGCAAGCCATCCGAAGAAGGCGGCACGGGCTGCACTCATGAAGCGCGGCTTCATGCTTCGCCGTTCATCAGCCTGCGCGCTACCTCGGTGTAAAGGTCGATGGCCTCGGCCAGCTCGCGCTTGCTCAGCTTTTCGTGCGGCGTATGGGCGACATGGATCGATCCTGGGCCAAGCAGCAGCGGCTCGCCCCATTGCGTGAGCCAGGGGACGTCGGTGGTGAAGGCGGCGATCATGGTGGGCAGGCCTTCGAGATGGCGCAGGCGCTTGAAAGGAATCTCCAGCGTGAACTCGGCCTCGGCCAGCCCGGCGACGGCCTGCTGGATAGCATTACGCGTCTCTTCGGATGGGCCGACCAATCGGATCAGCAAATGTGCATCGGCCTTGTCGGCGATGACGTTGGTGGCGCGACCGCCCTCGATGGTTCCGATATTCAACGTGCTGGGTCCGACGTCTTCGGAGACCGGCAACTCGATGCGCAGAACGCGATCGAGTGCTTCGACCAGCTTGTGCGTTGCGCTCTCGCCAAGCTCGGGATAGGCGGAGTGCGCCATCTTTCCCGATGCGTGGACATGCACGCGCAGCGCCCCTTTGGAGGCGACGGCGATGCGGTTGTCGGTGGGCTCTCCATTGATGAGGAAGCGGCTGCCGCGCGGACTCTGGTTCGCAACCTTGGCTCCTGCGGAGTCACGCTCTTCACCGACAACGAAGAGCAGGCCTACTTTGAACCCATCTGCACGCAGGCGTTCGGCCGCGGCAACTTGAGCGGCGATGATGCCCTTGGCGTCGCAGGCTCCGCGGCCGTAGATGAAGTTGTCGTCTTCGCTGGATGGGATGAACGGCGGAACGGTATCCATGTGCGTGGAGAAGACGACGTCGGGCTGCTCGCCTCGGATACCCGCGTAGATGTTGAAGCGATCTCCGGCGTGACGGCTTTCATGATCGTGCTCTACGGGCATGGTTTCTACATGAAAACCACGCGCGGTGAGGACATCGGCCAGGAAATGTCCTACCGCACCTTCGTTATAGGTGATCGATTCGATGTCGATCAGCTGACGGGTCAGCGCGACGGCATCGAGTGCCGCATGAGAGCTCGCCTTGTGCGTATCCATGAAGCTTCAGGATACCTGAGTTGGGCGATACGGCGGGTGGCTCAACGGCGGGTGGCTAAGAAGCGGTTCGCTGAAAAGTGGTTCGTGAGGATTGGTTCATCTATCTTGCTCGCCGGCGGCGTTTGGCTGCTGAATTTTCATACAATACTTATACCCATGGAACAGACGCAGACCGCTCCCTTTACTTTGCAGACGATCACCGATCTTCACGGTCCCGCCGGACGCCTGGAAGCGCTTTTGAATACCGGCTCGCCGGATGCTCCTTACTGCGTATTGGTGTGCCATCCTCACCCGCTGGGCGGCGGCACGATGCACAACAAGGTCGTCTATCACGCGATGAAGGCCTTTCAGAGCCTGGGGCTGCCGGTTCTGCGCTTCAACTTTCGCGGGACAGGTCTGAGCGAGGGCGAGCACGACAACGGTCACGGCGAGCAGGACGATGTGCGGGCCGCGCTGGACTGGCTGGAGCAGCGCTTTCGTCTGCCGACTTTGTTTGCCGGATTTTCATTCGGCTCTTACGTAGGCATGCAGGCCTGCTGCTCTGATGCTCGCGTGAAAGGTGCGGTGGTGCTGGGATTGCCGGTGCATGCCGAGGGCCGGGATTACGAATTCAAGTTTCTCTCCCGATGCAACGCGATTCCGAAGTTGTTCATCAGCGGAACACGAGATCAATACGGGCCGACGGCGCAGGTAGAATCGGTGGTGGAAAATGCCACCCCGCCCCATGAGCTGGTTCTGGTCGAAGGTGCGGATCATTTTTTTGTGGGAAAGCTGGATGAGGTGCAGCGCGCCATCACCGGCTGGTGCAATACAAATTTTCTTTCCGTGGCCGCGCAATGACCCCCAACGCTCTCGAACAGCTGCACGCCGATGCCACAGCGATCTTCGATCATGCGCTGAAGGCCTGCGATATCCCTAGCGCCTTCGACCGTCATCTTCGCTTCGAAGGCAAGACGCTAATACGGCAATCCTCACCGCTGGTGAAGCCGGTTCCAATCTCCCTCGAAGGATACAAGCGGGTGATCGTGATCTCGCTGGGCAAGGCGGCGTTGACCATGCTCGACGCGCTGCTGGACAGGCTGCCGCCCAAGTTGCTCTATCGCGGCGTCTGCTCCGGCCCCGAAGTTCCCAAGAAGCATAGCTGGCGGATCAAATATTTTGCCGGCGGCCATCCGCTGCCCAATGAGGATTCGTTCGCCGCGGCGCGCGAGACGTTGAAGCTGTTGAAGCATGCGCGCAAGGATACATTCGTCTTTTTCCTGATCAGCGGCGGAGGGTCGGCGATGATGGAGCTGCCGCTCGATGAACGGATCTCGCTCGACGACGCCATTGCATTTCACGAGACGCTGGTGGCCTCGGGCGCGAGCATCACCGAAATCAATACCGTTCGCAAATATTTTTCGGCAGTGAAGGGCGGACGATTGGCGCTGGCTGCGCCGGATGCCGGCAAGCTCTCGCTGCTGCTCGCCGATGTGCCGCTCAAGGATCTGGGCGCGGTGGCTTCGTCGCCGACGCTGCCCGACCAGTCGACACCGGAGGAGTGCCTCGACGTGCTGCGCCGCTTTCATCTGCAGGAGAAGTTCCCGCAATCGGTGCGCGAATACTTCGAGGCTCTGCATCTGGAGTCTGCTGAACATCCGGACAGTCCAGAGATGCAGCGAGCCTTCGCCAACGCGCAATTCGATGTGCTGCTGTCGAATCACGATTTCGTGAATGCGGCGCGGGATCATGCGCAGGCACTCGAATACAAGGTGGTCATCGATAACAACTGCGACGATTGGGACTATCGCGACGCGGCTGATTACCTTTTGAAGCGGTTTCACGAGCTGCGCAAGGAGTTTCCGCGGCTCTGCCTGCTTTCGAGCGGCGAGGTGACGGTGAAGATCGAGGGCACGCCGGGATGCGGCGGCCGCAACCAGCAGTTTGCGCTGGCTGCGGCCTTCGAGCTTTCGGAACACGCACGCCAGCATTTGGCGGTGCTGAGCGCGGGGTCGGACGGCATCGATGGCAATAGCCCGGCCGCAGGAGCAATTGCCGATCCCACCACGGTGAAGCGCGCTCGCGATTATGGATTCGATCCCGAGGCGACGCTGGCGCGCTTCGATACCTGTCCGCTGTTCACGGCCTTGGGAGACATCCTGATGACTGGCCCCACCGGCAATAATCTGCGCGACCTGCGCGTGCTGCTGTCGGCGGGCTGATCGATCATTGAACCTCCTGCAGCCTGCCTTCGTATGAGCAGGTAAGGAGGCGCTATGATTGCCGTCGTCGATATCGCAGTGACCTGGCTGTGGGTTGCATTTCTTGTCCTCTGGTTCTTGGCAGGATTGGCGTCCAAGCGATCGGTGCAGGTGCAGAGCGGCGGCTCCCGGCTCCTGCAGTCGGCCCTTGTCCTTCTCGGAGTGGCGCTGATGTTCAACCTCCACCATTGGATTACGAGCGGGTGGCTGGCGGTACAGCTAATGCCGGAGAACGCGCCGATAGTGCTGAGCGGCGGCACGTTGACTCTGGCCGGACTGCTGTTCTGCGTATGGGCGCGCGTGGTTCTGGGCAGGAACTGGAGCTCGGCAGTGACCATCAAGCAAGACCATCAATTGGTGCTGCGCGGGCCTTACCGGATTGTGCGGCATCCGATCTATACCGGGCTGTTGATCGCTCTGCTGGGCACCGCAATGATCATCGGTATCACACGAGCCTTCGTGGGTGTTTTTGTTATCGGGCTCGGCTTCTGGCTGAAGTCTCAGACCGAGGAGCAGTTCATGCTGCATCAGTTTGGAGCGCAGTATGTCGATTACCGACAGCGCGTGCATGCGCTGATTCCGTTTGTGCTTTGAGAGGGAGTGACCGATGTGGTCTCCCACCCTTTCGCATGGTGCGCGAAAGGATGGGGCACCCGGTTTCCTTGACCGCTCGCCTTACTTCGCGGCCACTCGGGCGGCGTGGAGATGCTGGAGCGGGTAGACGTTCGTCTCGTGCTCCTGCAGTGCCTCGATGCCTTCGGCAGCGGCGCGCGCAGCGGCCATGGTGGTGATGGTAGGAATGCGCTGCAGCACCGCGGCGCGGCGAATGGCCTTCTCGTCGAAGAAGGTGTCCTGGCCGTGCGGCGTATTGATGATGAGGTTGATGCGCTCGCCCTTGATGAGATCGACGACGTTCGGCCTTCCCTCCTTCACCTTGTAGACACGCTCGACGATCATCCCCGCGCGCTGCAGGGTGTTGGCCGTACCTTCCGTAGCGACAATGTTGAATCCCAGCTCGATGTATTGTCTCGCGAGCTCGACCAGCTGCATCTTGTCGCGATCGTTGACGCTGAAGAAGACCGTTCCCTTGAGCGGCAGGCGCAGGCCTGCGGAGAGCTGGGCCTTGGCGAAGGCTTCGCCGAAGTTATCGGCTACGCCCATCACTTCGCCGGTGGACTTCATCTCCGGTCCGAGCACGGTGTCGATGCCGGTGAATTTGTTCCAGGGAAAGACCGGCGATTTGACGAAATAGTGCGTGCCGGTTTCGAGGTCTTTGCCCGATGTGACCTGCTCGGGCAGCAGTTCGCGCAGGGTGCGGCCAGTCATGAGGCGCGAGGCGATCTTCGCGAGCGGTACACCCGTGGCCTTCGAGACATACGGCACGGTGCGCGAGGCGCGCGGATTCACTTCGATGACGTAGACCTGGTCCGCCTGGCCGGGCTTGCGCTGGATGGCGAACTGCAGATTGACCAGTCCGACGACGTTGAGCGCGAGCGCCAGCTTGCGGGTGTAGATGCGGATGGTATCGAGCGTAGACGGCGCGAGATCGACGGCGGGCAGCACGCAGGAGGAATCGCCAGAGTGAATGCCGGCCTCTTCGATATGCTGCATGATGCCGGCGATGACCACGTCGGTCTTATCGCAGAGAGCGTCGACATCGACTTCAACGGCGTCTTCGAGGAAGTGATCGACGAGGATGGGGCGGTCCTGCGAGAACTCGACAGCCTCTTTCATGTAGCGGGAGACGGCGTCGGCATCGTAGGCGATAACCATGGCGCGTCCGCCGAGCACATAAGAGGGACGAACGAGCACCGGATAGCCGATCTTTTCCGCGCCGGCGAGCGCCTGGTCGACGCTGGTGGCCATGACTCCCGGCGGCTGGGGAATGTCGAGATCTTCGAGGAGCTTGCCGAAGCGCTTGCGGTCTTCGGCGAGATCGATGGATTCGGGCGACGTGCCGAGGATAGGCACGCCCGCTGCCTTGAGGCGCAGCGCTAGGTTCAGCGGCGTCTGTCCGCCGAACTGCACAATCATGCCGATCTCAGCGCCGCTCGATGCTTCGTGCTCGTAGACAGCGAGCACATCTTCGAGCGTGAGCGGCTCGAAGTACAACCGGTCACTGGTGTCGTAATCGGTCGAGACGGTCTCCGGATTACAGTTGACCATGATGGTCTCGTAGTCGTCTTCCTTGAGCGCGAAGGCGGCGTGGCAGCAGCAGTAATCGAACTCGATTCCCTGCCCGATGCGGTTGGGACCGCTGCCCAGGATGATGACCTTGCGCTTGGTGGTCGGCGCGGCCTCGTCCTCTTCGTCGTAGGTCGAGTAGAGGTAGGGCGTGCTGCTCTCGAACTCGGCGGCGCAGGTGTCGACCAGCTTGAAGACGGGCTTGATGCCGTGCTGCTGGCGCAGCTCGCGAACCTTGGCGACGCCTTCGTGGCTGGGCATCTCCCATACTTCGGCGATGCGCTCATCGGAGACGCCCATGCGTTTCGCTTTTCGTAACAGTTCCGGCGACGTATTCCCGGCCCCGGATTCGCCGACCTTGGCGATAGTGTCGGTGACTTCCTTGATGTGATAGAGGAACCAGGGATCCATCGACGTCATACGCGCGACCTCGCGCACCGAAAGTCCCTGGCGAAAGGCATAGCGGATGTAGGTGAGGCGCTCAGGCTGCGGCGTGACCAGCCGCTGCGTGAGGCGGCGCGGCTCCAGCACTTCCGCGCCGATCTTCTTGCCGGTTTCGAGCGAGCGCAGGGCCTTCATCAAAGATTCTTTGAAAGTACGGCCGATGGCCATGACTTCGCCAACGGACTTCATCTGCGGACTGAGGTTTTCGTCAGCCCCGGGAAATTTTTCAAACTGCCACTTGGGGATTTTGGTGACTACATAATCGATGGTCGGTTCGAAGCAGGCCGGGGTCATCTTTGTGATGTCGTTCGGAATCTCATCGAGCGTATAGCCAACCGCGAGCTTGGCGGCGATCTTGGCGATCGGGAAACCTGTTGCCTTCGATGCCAGCGCCGAGGAGCGCGAGACGCGCGGATTCATCTCGATCACCGTCATGCGGCCGGTGTTGGGATGGACGGCAAATTGAACATTGGACCCGCCCGTCTCGACGCCGATCTCGCGGATGACGCGGATGGCGGCATCGCGCATGGATTGGTATTCGCGATCGGTGAGCGTTTGCGCGGGCGCGACGGTGATCGAGTCGCCGGTGTGCACGCCCATCGGGTCCATGTTTTCGATGGAGCAGATGATGATGACGTTGTCGGCGAGGTCGCGCATGACCTCGAGCTCATACTCTTTCCAGCCGAGCACCGACTCTTCGATGAGGCACTCGTGAACCGGAGAAAGATCGAGGCCGCGCGAGAGGATTTCCATCAGCTCTTCGCGGTTGTAGGCAATGCCGCCACCCGATCCGCCGAGCGTGAACGACGGGCGGATGATGACAGGAAAGCCGATCTTCGCAGCGAACTCAACGCCGTCGCGCAGGTTGTTCACCAGCGCCGAGCGCGGCATGTCGAGGCCGATGCGGGTCATCGCATCCTTGAAGAGCAGACGGTCTTCGGCCTTCTTGATGGCTTCGAGCTTGGCGCCGATCAGCTCGACACCGTACTTGTCGAGGATGCCGGCATCGGAGAGGTCGACTGCGAGATTGAGCGCGGTCTGTCCGCCGACAGTGGGCAGGATAGCGAACTTGCCGGTGCGCCCCTCGCGCTTGAGCATGTCGACTTCAATGCGGAGGATCTCCTCGACGTACTCGAGGGTGAGCGGCTCGATGTAGGTGCGGTCGGCGAGCTCAGGATCGGTCATGATGGTGGCCGGGTTCGAATTCACCAGCACCACCTCATAGCCCTCGGTCTTGAGCGCCTTGCAGGCCTGCGTGCCGGAGTAGTCGAACTCGGCCGACTGGCCGATAACGATCGGCCCAGAGCCGATCACGAGAATCTTGGTGATGTCATTCCTGCGTGGCATTTAGTTCTTCTGCCTTCTCAAAATTTCTGTGCTGCATGTGTCATAAAAATGGCGGGACGTTAAGCCCGCCACTTGAAACTGCTCTTTCTCAACGCCTGATTCCTCACTTCTTCCACTCCTCCATCATCTTGCGGAAGTCCTTGAAGAGGTAGTTGGAGTCGTGTGGGCCGGGGCTGGCTTCGGGGTGGTACTGCACGCTCAGCAGCGGCATGGTGCGGTGGCGCAGCCCTTCGAGCGTGTTGTCGTTGAGGTTGATGTGCGTCAGGTCGACTTCGTTCTGATTCAGCGAATCCGGATCGACGGAGTAGTTGTGGTTCTGGCTGGTGATCTCCACCTTGCCGGTGTCGATCTGCTTCACCGGATGGTTGCCGCCGTGATGTCCGAACTTGAGCTTGTAGGTCTTGCCGCCCAGCGCCAGTCCGATGAGTTGATGGCCGAGGCAGATACCGAAGACCGGCACCTTTCCCGCCATCTTGCGAATGTCGCGCTGCGCGTAGTCGAGCGGCTCGGGATCGCCGGGTCCATTGGAGAGAAAGACGCCATCGGGATTCATTCCGAGCACATCTTCGGCCGATGTTTCGGCGGGAACGACGGTCACGCGGCAGCCCTCCTGCGACAACATGCGCAGGATGTTTTTCTTGATGCCGTAGTCGTAGGCGACCACATGAAGATTGGGGCGCGGTTCAATGACTCGAGTCTCTTCCCGATGGAGCGGGTCGGCGCTGTCCTCTTCCCAGTCGTACCGCGTTTTGGTGGAGACCACCTTGGCCAGGTCGGTTCCATCCATCTTGCGGATGGAGCGGGCCTTCGCGATAAGCACTTCGGGATCGGTCTCGATCGACGAGATCACGCCGCGCATCACTCCATGCGTGCGCAGATGGCGCACCAGCGCGCGCGTGTCGATTTCTGAAATGACAGGAACCTGGAAGCGCTCGAGATACTCGTCAGCCACCTGCTGCGAGCGCCAGTTGGAAGAGATAGGAGAGAACTCGCGGGTGACGAGGCCTTCGATGAAGGGCTTGTTGGCTTCGTTGTCGGCGGAATTGGTGCCGTAGTTGCCGATTTGGGGATTGGTAAGAACGACGATCTGCCCCGCATAAGACGGGTCAGTGAAGATTTCCTGGTAGCCGGTCAGTGATGTATTGAAAACGACTTCGCCATAACATTCGCCCTTGGCGCCGTAGCCCTCACCCCGGAAAATGCGCCCGTCTTCGAGCGCAAGGATAGCTTGCATCGCTACTCCAATGTGTGGATTCAATCGATTCTATCAGGGACTGGCCGTCCAGGCATCCGAGCCTTCGGCGCCACCCCGCTTGCGCGATGAATCCTTTGTGAATGACTGCTCTCGTGCCCACACCGTCGCTTGTTTCGTCGCGTCCCACCCACGACTCCTCTTCACCAAGCCCGTCATTCTGACAACCATCGGGAGGAAGAATCTCAGCGCGTTTGATCTGAATATACTGAATATAAATCTGCTGAAAAAATCCTCGAAATTCTTCCTCTCGTCGGTCGTCAAAGTGACGGCCGTTTATGTAAGCGGCTGATGTACTCTGAGCGAATATGAACTTGCGTCCATATGGATTTCATGCCATATTCAAGACGTGGCGTGGGACGTCGAGTTAAGCGACGAATGCGAGGCCTGGTGGAACACCCTCACCCAGGCCGAGCAGGAAAGTGTCGGTCACGGCTTCGACCTGCTTGCCGAGCTGGGGCCAGCCTTGTCCCGACCTTATGCGGACACACTGAAAGGATCACGGTACCCGAATCTGAAAGAACTTCGGGTGCAGCATGAGGGTCGGCCCTACCAAGTGCTCTGTGCCTTCGATCCCCGGCGAGTGGCGTTGCTGCTGCTGGAAGGCGATAAGACCGGCGACAGCCGATGGTATGAGAAGGCCATACCGCAGGCCGAGAAGATTTATGCGAAGCACCTGGAGGCGCTGGGATGAAGAGCTGGACAAAGATTCGTAAAGAGATGTCACCGGAGAGCCAGGCGCGCCTGGATAAACGGCTAAAGGAAACGCTTGCGACACTGCCGCTGGGCAAGCTGCGCAAAGCTCGCAGCTTGACGCAGACAACCATGGCGGAACGCCTGCAGGTCGATCAGGGTTCGGTGTCCAAGCTGGAAAGCCGCACCGACATGTATCTCAGCACCCTCAGGGAGTACGTGGAGGCGCTGGGCGGCACGCTGGAGCTACGCGCCGACTTTCCCGATGGTTCGATCAATATCGACCTTCATGCTTCTTAGGCTCCATCGCCGCCGCCGTGTGCACAGCAGCGGCGATGGATGCAAGCTTAACGCTGCGGTGTTTGCGGCGGCGGCGGGGGTTGCTGGGGTATCGGCTGCGCTTGCGTTGGCCCTTGCTGCTCCTGTTTTTGCAGGGTCTGCTGTTGCCCCGGCACGGTGACCTCGGGCTCCTGCTTGGCTGGCTCCAATCCCGGGATGACGGGCGGTGAGGTTACCTTGCCGGAGACGGCGTCGGCGATGGCGATTCCGTAGCGGTCGAGGGTGCTGGCGAGGATCTGTTCGAGAGCCGCGCGGTCGATGGCGTACTTTGCGGTCGCCGAGATCACACTGTTTTCCGCAATCGCAAGAGCCCGCTGCTGCTGAAGCACAAGCGCCGTGGTCGAAGCGCCCAGGTGCAGCTTCTTCTCTTCCGCGTCCAGGCTCTGCCGGTCGTAGTCGCGCGTTGCATTGGCAGACTGCACCGAAGCGCGATCGTTGGTGAGCGCGAACTGCGCGTTGATGACGTTCATCCGGGTCTGCACATAGAGCTGCTGCAGACGCATCTGCGCCTGACGGAATTCAAGCTCCGACCGGGCCTGCACAGATTGCGCAAAACGATTGCGGATGGGGACATTGAGGGTCAATCCAGCGCCCTTGCTCGGGCTGCTGCTGTTGAACAGATTCGAGAACGCGCTGCCGTAGGTGACAGGAGGATAGGTTCCCGCGGGGCAAGACGCGCCGGTCTCGAAGTTGATGCAGCCAGGACTCTGCGTGCCGCCCAGACCCGACGCTCCGTAGAATGCGTAGACATCGACCTGGGGCAGCAGGCCGTTCTTTGCGCCTTTCAGCGTGACCTCGTCATTCTTCAGCGTGATGATGGACTGCTCGATGGTGGGGCTGTTGGCCTCCGCCTGGCGGACCAGGTCATCGGCGGACTCGCGCTCTTCCGGCATCTCGATCAGGCTGATGCGATCGGTAGGAATGACCGGAGCATTGGCCAGCACCGGATCTTCCAGGCTGCGCGAAATAGCCTGCTTCATGATTAGCTGCTGGTATTCCAGATTGCTTTGCGAGGTGATCACGGCCTGCTTGTCCGATTCGACAGAGCTGTTGGCGCTCACTACGTCGAGCGGAGCCATGGTGCCAATCTCCAACGCCTTTTTGTCGTCGTCGAGCAGGCGAGCCGATTGCTCGAGGGAGCGGTTCTTGGCCTGCAGATCTTCATACGCGCTGACCAGCCCCCAGTAAATGTTCTCTATCTGATTAACGGTGTAAAGCAGCTGCTGGCGAAAGGCGGAATCGGCGATGCGGCGGTCATTCTTGGCTTGAACGATAAAGCGTCCATTGACGCCCCGGCCGAAACCCTGCAGCAGGTGCTGGGTGAGCTGGGCATTGAAGGTGGTCTGGTAAGCCGGGCTGTAAGTATTGAATTCGCTGTTCGAGGTTTGGTAGGTGTTGTTGAAGGTTACCTGGAGCTGAGTTCCGGTGATGAAGCCCTGATTGTAGGCAAAGTTGTAGGTGTTCGTGTTCTGGGTAAGGTTGTTGCTGCCAGAGAACAAGGGATTCAGCTCGGCCGTGGTCTGGCGCTCGAGCTGCACCGTGCCGGTTAACGCCGGATCCATCTGTTCGGGTACCGGACCGGCGCCGTTGGTGCTAAGGGCCTGGCCGCCTGCGCCGGTGCCAGCGCCGCCTGCGCCCGCGCTGGTGCCACCGGGGCCGCCGCCGCCAGTCACTGTTGTACCGGTACTGCCCAGCGTCCCTGTCACAAGGCCGCTGCTCACGCCGAGCAGCACGCTGGTTCCGGAGCGGGCGCGCAGGATATCGGTGTCCGCGATATCGAGGTTGTAGCGCTGGATGGCGATGTCGTAGTTGTTCTCAAGCGCCAGCAGGACGGCGTCGCTGAGGCTGAGATAGATCTTGCCGTTCTTGATGAGGTCTTCGAGCTTGGGGGAGTTCGAGAAATTGCCCATCGGGGCCGTGGTCGGCTTATAAGGCGCTAACGGGTTGGGAAAGTAGCCGCGCTCCTTGCCGAAATTGCGCAGGCCGGGGCGCATATAGAGAGGCTGGGTGTAATTCGGAGCCGGCTCCGGAGGCAATCCAGGGGCGCTGACATGTCCGGTGGCGTTCGGCTGGGGCGAGTTCTGCGCCGGCGCCGCCTGAAATCCTGTAGAGGCATAACCGGGAGCGGTGCCGAGCAACAGGCAGCTGACCGCTGCTCCTGCCTTCAGTTTCAAAAACAAGCTGGGAACCGGCTTCCTGGACACAGCCTTTTGCCGCTTAGCGAAAAATTGCATTCACCCTCTCCAAATTCAAACTGGCGCGCGGGTATTCCCCGAGTCATGCGCCTGGCTCTTGCTATTTCGTTCTGCGCCAGCCGTTAGGGATGAACCTCTAGCTGACGATCCGGCTCGGAATGGGGTCTCCGGCCAGTTTTCTATACGCGAATGGCTCCGGCTTCGTTCCCGGGTCCTGTAGAAGACCGCGACAACGTGCAGAAAGTAAGGCTGCCGGAAAGAAAGACCGAGTATATCGCAGGCCATCTGATGATTCTGTCATCCAGAAAGACCCAGAAGTTCTTCGGAATCTGCGAAAATGCGGGCTGACCCGGTATCGAAAAGGAAACTGCCTCACCCCTCCACTGGCCTATGAACTGGAAGCTCACTCTCGCTTACGATGGCACCGATTTTCACGGCTGGCAGGTGCAGCCCGACCGGCCGACGGTGCAGGGCGCGCTCGCCGATGCCATCGAGCGCGTGACCGGGGAACGCGTGCTGCCGCAAGGCAGCGGCCGGACGGATGCAGGGGTTCACGCGCTGGGGCAGGTGGCGTCGTTCCGGCTGAATGCTCCCATCCCGCCGGCCAATCTGCATCGGGCGCTGAACCGTACCCTGCCTCCCGCGATCCGGGTGATGGGAGCGGAACATGCGGCGGAGGATTTCCACGCCCGGCATAGTGTCTCCGCCAAGACCTACGAATACCGCATCTTTCGCGGAGAGATCTGCTCTCCCTGGCTGGCGCGGTATGTCTATGCACTGAACTGGCCGCTGCATGTGGAACGGATGCTGGCCGCCGTTCCGCTGGTGGTGGGCGAACACGATTTCACCTCGTTTGCAGCCACCGATCCCGATCTGACGACGCGGCAGGCGGAGGCCGCGGATTCGGGTGATGACTCCGACGACGGGCCGGAGACTGATGGGCCAGGGAATGTCCGGCGAATCTTTGCCTCGGAACTCTCCCTGCGCGAAACGGACGAAGGCGAGCTGCTGGTCTATCGCGTACGCGGCAGCGGATTCCTGCACCACATGGTGCGCAATCTGGTCGGCACCTTCCTCGATGTGGGGCGAGGGCATTTCGCTGCCGAGGATATTCCGGTCATCCTGGAGAAGCGGTCGCGGGCCGAGGCGGGAGCGACGGCTCCGGCACGAGGATTGTTTTTGGACAGCGTGGAGTATTAGCTCTTGTCGCGCGAAGCGCGGATGCCCGGACGGGAAACAGGCCAAGCCATTTAAAGATAAAGCCGAGCAACGATATGGCCACGCAAGCCGATTCACACCGGATCATCGCGCAAGCGGGGTGGCGCGAAGCGCAGTTGCCCGGACGGCGAGTCCTGCTAGGCTGATACTTCATGGCTTCGACCGCTCCAGTTTCGGCATTTGCACGCATCGCGCAGCTGGCGGCGGACCGGCGTGTCCATCAGGCCTTTCAGTGGCTGCATCTGCAGGAGCGGCAGATCCTGCGCTGGCAGACTGAGTTGGTGGCGGTCGCGGCTCCTCCCTTTGGCGAGCGTCCGCGGGCGGAGTGGGTGTGCGAGCGCTTTCGCGAGCATGGTCTGTCGGATGTCGCGCTGGACGCGATGGGCAACGCCATCGGCGTGCTGAAGGCTCCGCAGCCCTGCGAAGAATGGCTGATTCTCTCCGCGCATATCGATACCGTCTTTCCTGCTGACATGCCGATCGAACCCCGGGTGGAAGACACCCGGCTCTATGCGCCGGGAGCCTGCGACAACGGCGCCGGCGTGGTCTGTCTTCTGGCCCTGGCGGCGGCGATTCAGCAGGCCGGCATTGTGCCGGGTTGCAACGTGGTCTTTGCCGGCAATGTCGGCGAAGAGGGCGAGGGTGACCTGCGCGGCATTCGCTACATCTACGATCACGCGGAGTGGAGAGACCGGATCGGCGCGCACATCGTGCTGGACGGCGCGGGGCACGAGGTGGCCGTCACCGATGCTCTGGGCAGCCAGCGCTATCTGGTGACGCTGCGCGGGCCGGGCGGCCATTCATGGACGGATGCGGGACGGCCGAATCCCATCGTCACGCTAAGCCAGGCGATTGCGAAGCTGGCGGAGCTCGATCTGGAAGGCTCGCCGCGGACCACGCTGAATGTGGGAACGATTGACGGCGGCACGGCGATCAACGCCATCCCCGAACAGGCTTCCGCACGCTTCGATCTGCGGTCGACCGACCCCGAGCAGCTGATCCGGCTGGAGGTGGAGCTGCATCGCGCGATCGAGGACGCGGTGATCGCGGTCAACCAGACCGTTGCGAGTAGCAGCCGGCGCAAGCATGCTCTCGAATTCAGCATCGAGAAGATAGGATCGCGTCCCGCGGGTCGGTTGGCGCCCGATGCGCCGCTGCTCGATGTGCTGCGTGCCGTCGACCGGCACTTGAGCATTCGCACCGAGCTGCGCGTGGCGTCGACCGACGCGAATATCCCGCTTTCGCGCGGGGTGAGCGCGGTGAGCCTGGGCGCGGGCGGCGAAGGCGGAGGCATCCACACCCGCGGCGAGTGGTACGACGCGAAGGGACGCGAGCTGGGGCTGCGCCGCGTGCTGCTTCTGCTGCTGGCCATGGCTACGGGCTGAGCAGAAAGCCAGCCATCCTCGCCTGCCGGTTGATAGACTGCTCGCGTGAACGCACGTTGGTCCTTCTTCTTATTCGCTTCCCTGCTTGCGACCATGGCCGCTGCGCAGACGCATCCCATTGCCGATGCGATCTACTTTCATGGCAATGTACTTACCGGGAACGGCATGGATGGTCCCAGCGCGGAGCGGGTGCAGGCCTTTGCCGTGGCCGGGGGCAACGTCATCGGCGTGGGAAACGATGATGCCGTGAAGGCGGCGTATCGCGGCGCGAATACGCAGCTCATCGACCTGCATGGCGCGTTCGTGATGCCGGGCTTCAACGATGCCCATGTACATCTGGGCGATGCCGGGCGGATCAAGCTCTCGGTCGATCTCACCGGCAGCCAGTCGCTGGTCGAGATGCAGTCGCGTATTCGCAAGGCAGCAGAAGCCGCTGCACCTTCCGCGTGGCTGACCGGCGGTGGATGGGATCACACGCTGTGGGAGTCGAAAAAACTGCCGGCGAAAGCCGATCTCGATGCGGTCACGGGCGGTCATCCGGCGTTCCTGGTGCGGGTCGACGGGCATATTGCCATCGCGAACACGGCGGCGTTGACTGCTGCGCAGATCACGCGCGACACGCCCGATCCGCAGGGCGGCAAGATCGACCGCGACGCGGAGGGTCATCCGACGGGGATCATTCGCGAGACCGCGCAGGCACTGATCGAGAAACATATTCCGCCGCCAACTTCGGAGCTACGCCGTAAGGGTGACTTGCTGGCATTGCAGGATGCGGCGGCGCACGGCATCACCTCAGTACAGGACAATTCGGAGTGGGATGATTTTCTGGTCTATGAGCAGTTGGAGCGTGAGGGAGCGCTCCCGGTGCGGGTGAGCGAGTGGCTGCCCTTCGATGCTCCAATTGAGCTGCTGCAGACACACCGCAGTTATCACGATGCGAACGATCGCATGCTGCACACCACCATGCTGAAGGGCTTCATGGATGGCTCGCTGGGATCGCGCACGGCTGCGCTGAATGGAGCCTACGCCGACGATCCGGGCAACTCCGGTATCCCGCGCTATCAGCAGGAGACGCTGAATCCGATGGCCATCGAACGGGCGAAGGCCGGCTTCCAGATGGGCTTTCACGCCATCGGCGACCGCGCGGTGAGCATGGCTCTGGACGCCTTCGCGGCTGCTGAAGCGGCCACCAAGCCGCAGCTGACGCCGCAGATCTCTCCTCCCTATCCGCAGTCGCATCGGCCGTTCCATAACAATGTGCGGCGCGCCATGCGCATCGGGTTTCGCGATCCCCGTTATCGCATCGAGCACTCGCAGGTGGTGGATGCGGGAGACTTCGCACGCTACAAGCAGCTCGGCGTGATTGCATCGATGCAGCCCAATCACCTGCTGACCGATATGAACTGGGCGGAGCAGCGGCTGGGGCCGGAGCGGGCCAAGGGATCGTATGCGTGGAAGAGCTTTCTCGACGCGGGCGTTCCGCTGGCCTTCGGGACCGATTATCCCGTGGAGCCGGTCACGCCCTTTCGCGGCGTCTATGCGGCGGTCACACGCAGGAACGAGACAGGAACGATGACCTACCATCCCGAGCAGAAGATCACCATATGGCAGGCGCTCTACGCCTACACCCAAGGCTCGGCCTATGCCGAATTCACAGAACCGTGGAAGGGCAAGCTGGCGCCAGGCTACGCGGCCGATTTCGTAGTCCTGGATCGCGACCCGACGGCGGTTGTTCCAGCGGAGATTTTGAAGACGCAGGTGCTGCGGACGGTTGTGGGTGGGAAGACGGTGTATAAGGGCGAAACTCACGGACGTTGATAGGCACCGACTTCCGTCATCCTGACAACCAAAAGGAGGAAGAATCTTAACGATGTTGCGCCGTCAACGGAGCTGAGATTCTTCGCTGAGCTCAGAATGACGCCGTTGTCGTCAATGGCCGAGACTGTGTGTTACGCCGCAGCTTCGCGCTTGGTCACCACCAGGGCCAGCGGCAATGCCGACAACAGGATCGCCGCAGCCAGCAGGAATGGGGCTCCGGGCAGGTGGATGCGGTTGGTCGGCCGTATCGCTGCGGCGAAGACGAAGGTGAACATGCTCGGTCCGATGAGCGCGGTCAGTCCGCGGATGCACTGCACCGCTCCCTGCAGCTGTCCCTGCTCGTTGGCCTCTACATGGCGGGTCATCAGGCCCTGCGCCGGCGGTCCGCAAAGTCCCCACAGCGCCATGATTGGAATGCCGGAGAGGAAGATGAGGCCGGTGGGCGCCAATCCAAAGATGGCGAAGCCAATCCAGCCGATGCCGATGCCGGCCAGCAGCGTGTTACGGTCGCCCAGCCGCTTGATCGCCGGGCGCACCAGAAACCCGCCGACCGTTGCCGAGCAGATTCCGACCAGCGCCAACGACAGCCCGACCGCGCGATTGGTCCAGCTGAAGCGGTAATCGAGATACAGCACCCAGGTGTTCATCAGCGACTGCTGGGTGAGGTAGCTGAGAAAGAGCACGGAGGCCAGCCCGAGCAGCTCGCGATGGCGGCGCAGCAGGGTCAGCGATCCGACGGGATTGGCGCGCTTCCAGGAAAAGCGTCCGCGATGCTCTTTCCCCAGCGATTCGGGCAGGACGAAGAAGCCGTACGTAGCATTGAGCAGGCTCATGCCGCCGGCTACCCAGAAGGGCAGGCGCGCGCTGTAGTTGCCGAGGATGCCGCCCAGCGCCGGTCCCAGCACGAAGCCCAATCCGAAGGCAGCGGAGACCATGCCGAAGGCCTCGGCGCGCTTCTTGGGCGGGGTCACATCGGCGATGTAGGCCATGGCGGTGGGGATGCTCGACGAAGTGATGCCGGAGATCAGGCGTCCGGCGAAGAGCCAGGCGAGGTTCGGCGACAGCGCCATGACCACGTAGTCGAGGCCGAGGCCCAAATTCGAAAGCAGGATCACGGGCCGGCGTCCGAAGCGGTCGGAGAGCGAGCCGAGCAGCGGCGAAAAGAAGAACTGCATGACCGCCCAGACGGTTCCGAAGAGGCCGAAGATCTCCGCGCCGTGGGCCTCGCTGCCGCCGGCGAATTCGGTGATGAGGCGTGGCAGGACGGGCGCGATCATGCCCATGGCCAGCATGTCCAGGGCAATGGTTACGAAGATGAAGGTGACGGCGGCGCGGCGTTTCGGTGCGGGCGGCTGGATTTCTTCGTCAGCTGCCGGTACGTCGGTGGGGAAACTCATGCATAAGCATTCTCTACTGAATGACCGGGGAGCGGCTGTGAAAATCGGGTCGATGCGGCGAAGGGGACTGAACCCGTCACGTCATTGCTGAGCGGAGCGAAGAATCTCAGCTCAGTTGGCTAGGCAACATTGCCGGGATTCTTCCTTCCTTCGTCGCCGGAATGACATCCGTTTCAATGAATGACCTTTGTTTCGATGAACGGTAGACGTGGAGCGTTAAGTCGTAACGGATCATAGTGTGGACGGGCAAGCTGTCGTGCCAGAAAGAGCATCGCGCCAGCGGGGTGGCGCGAAAGCGCATACGCCTGGACGGCCAGTCCCCCGCTGGTAGGCTTGGTTTATGTCGCGGTCTCTGAAAGCCCATCTTCTTTTGCTTGGCGTGGTGATCGTCTGGGGCTCGACGTTTGTGCTGGTCAAGGACGCGCTGGCCGACATCTCTCCCCTGCTCTTCAACCTGCTGCGCATGGGTTTGGCAACGTTGTGCCTGGGGTTGGTCTATCGGCGGCACATCGGCCGGATGGATGGCCGGACGATTTTCTTTGGATGTCTGACCGGATTCTTTCTGGCGATGGGATATCAGTTCCAGACGGCAGGGCTGCGGCTGACTACGCCTTCGAAGTCGGCCTTCATCACCGGAATGGTGGTGGTGATCGTGCCCCTGTTGCTGGTGATTCCCCGGCTGCGGCCGGTTGCGAGCCACGCTCCGGCTTGGAATGCCTATCTCGGCGCGCTGCTGGCCTTTGGGGGCATCGTGCTGCTCACTACGCCTGCAGGCTCTGGGGCGGCGCACTCCGGCTTCGACTTCCGCAGCATGAACGTGGGCGATCTGCTGACGCTGGGCTGCGCGCTGGGATTTGCCTTCCACATGCTGGCTCTGGCTCACTTTTCTCCGCGCGTGCCGTTCGAGCAGCTGGCGGTGCTGCAGGTGGGCTTCGCTACACTCTTCATGGCTATCAGCCTGCCGGTTTTCGAGCGGCCTTTTCTGCACTGGAGTGTACGGGTGGTGGTGGCGCTGACGATCGCATCGGTGTTGGCGACGGCTGCGGCGTTCACCATTCAAAGCTGGGCGCAGCAGTTTCTTCCCGCGACACATACGGCTCTGCTGCTGACCCTGGAGCCGGTCTTTGCATGGATCACTTCGTTCCTGTTTCTCGGTGAGCGGCTGGGTTTGCGCTCAGGAGCGGGTGCGCTGCTGATTTTCGCCGGGATTGGTGTCACCGAGCTGTTACCCTCGCGCATCCAATCCACAGCGCACGAAGCTGCGCCGATTCCGTAGCAATTCCCACCAGTTTTACGTCTATAGGCTATTGACGGATGGAAAAGTGCGGCACTTTTGAAGCAGACTTATACTAGAGCAGAGATGAAGCGCCGGAGACTGCATTCCCTGATTGTCGCGTACCCCCGTTTCTACGCCGTTTGAATGGAAGAATGAGGTTAGACCTGAGATGAAATCATTCCTTGGACGGCTACGCTATCGCCGTCTCGCTTCGACTTTTACAATTCTTGCCACGCTGTCGGCGGGCATCCTTATCGGTTCCATCGTTTCGCACGGCGTACGCGGCCAGGAATCCTCGAAGGTCGACACCTCGGACGCAACTCCCCTCAAAATACCTTCGCCGCGGGATATGTCCACGGACTTCACCCGCATCGCCAAGGAAGTGGAGCCGGCGGTGGTGAACATCAATACGATTACGCTGCCTAAAGAGCGCCAGCAGTCGCGCCGCAACCTGCACCAGCGCCAGGCTCCGCAACAGCAACAGCCACCCGACGACAATGATGACGACGATCAGGACGACCAGGGCCAAGGCGGTCAGGGTGGTCAGGGCGGCAACCAGAACTTCCAGGATTTCTTCAACCGCTTCTTCGGAATGGGCCCGCAGGGCGGCCAGGATGAGGGCGGGCAGGAGCGCGAGTCGCTGGGCTCCGGCTTCATCGTCGATCCCCGGGGATACATCATTACCAACAATCACGTAGTCGACAAAGCCGACAAAATTTTCGTAAAGCTGCCGAGCGATCCCGAGGGTGGCAGCCTGCAGGGCCGTCCCGCCAGGGTAGTCGGCGTGGATAAGGAAACGGATATCGCGGTCATCAAGATCGAGACCGACCATCCGCTGCCTACGGTCAAGCTGGGCAACTCCGATGGAGCGCAGGTGGGCGATTGGGTCATTGCCATCGGCAGCCCGTTCACCCTGTCGCAGACGGTGACGGCGGGCATTGTCTCGGCCAAGAACCGCACCATCGATCCGGGAACGGCTGGGCAGTTCCAGCACTTCATCCAGACCGATGCCGCCATCAATCCGGGTAATTCCGGCGGTCCCCTGCTCAATATGGCGGGCGAAGTAATCGGGGTCAACACCGCCATCTTCACGCAGTCGGGAACTTATGCCGGTGTGGGCTTCGCGATGCCGGCAAATACGGTGATCGACGACTACAACGAGCTGATTTCGCCGGCACATAAGGTAGTTCGCGGCAGCATCGGCATCACCTTCCAGCCTTCGCTGTCCTCCGCGGTCAGCCGGGTTTACGGCTTCAAGAGCGGAGTGCTGGTGGCCAGCGTGACGCCCGGGTTCGCCGCCGACAAGGCGGGGCTCAAGGCCGGCGACATCATAGTGACCGTGGATGGCCGCTCGGTGAAGGACGGCAACGACCTGGTGGAGAACATCTCCGCCCGCAAGCCGGGGTCGACCATCAAGGTCGGTTACCTGCGCAACGGAAGCCAGATGGAAGCCAATGTGGTCGTCGCTGACCGCGCCAAAATGCTGGCAGCGGTGTCCAATGCTCCTGAAGATGACGACAACGGCAACCCCTCGGCGCCGGACGCCGCGCAATCCAAGCTTGGATTGCAGGTCAACGACCTGCCCCAGGGTGCTCCAGCGGGCCTGCACGGCGTGCTGGTCGCGGGCGTCAAGCCGGGCTCGTTCGCGGACGAGATCGGTTTGAGCGATCTGCAGGGTCAGGTGATCGTCGCCATCAACCGCCAGCCGGTGCACAGCGTGGCCGAGTTCGGCAAGTTCGTGGCCGCGCTCAAGCCGGGCTCGGATGTGGCCTTCGAGCTGGTCGATCCGCAGCGCCGCGGTCTCGGCAGCCGGTACCTGGGAGGAACCCTCCCGTAAACAGCTGAACCTAAAACGATACTGGCTCCCCAGAAAGTATGAGGGGAGCCAGTATTTTTTTGTTGCATCCTGAAAGGACAGCCATTAGGCTGACGCGTAACACATCTGAGATATGATGTCTTTAGAACTTGTGACGATACATCTTTGTTAGGCCCCATGAGGTTCTTTGCATGCTTTCATTTCGAGCTTGCCAGTCGGTAATTCTGATGACAGCGCTGGCGGTCACTCCTGCCGTGGCCAGCCGTACACACCGCGCCCCCACTTCCGGACATCATAAAACCTCGTCAAAGAAGGTCAAACACGTTTCGCACGTAATCATGGGACAGCGTGGGATCGATACCGATCGCGCCCGTGAGATCCAGACCGCGCTCATCCGCGAGAATTACATGAGCGGCAGCCCCACCGGCCAATGGGATTCCGATACCCAGGCAGCGATGCTGAAGTATCAGTCCGACCACGGCTGGCAGACCAAGCTGACACCCGACTCACGTGCCCTCATCAAGCTTGGCCTGGGACCGAATCACACCGGCGAAGCTACTGCAGCCAAAGCAGATAGCCCATCCGAGCCGGCTCCCAATCCGAACTACGCGGCAAATACCCTGGCTGATACGCACTCCATCCAGAATTAACGGGATTACGATCTTATTTGGGAAAGGCTGCGCTTCGGCGCAGCCTTTTTCCGTTTTGCAGGAACGTCGAGAGCTTTCCATGCGAAGCCGTGTCACCAAACTCGCCTTTCGGCCGCTCTCTGACACCCCAAAACATTGTCATCCCGAGCGAGCACCGCGAGCCGAGGGATCCGCAGTTTCCCTCCCGCGTCCACTTAGCAGCCACCCTGGAAAGCGAACTGCAGGTCCCTCCACGTCGCTTCGCTCTGGTCGGGATGACAATGTTTGATAGCGGCACACCTCAGGAAAGTTATTTCTGGAGGGGCTATCTTCAGAGATCATGGACCAATTCCGTGCCAAAGGGAGCGAAATGGTAACGAAACTACAGGAAACATTGGCTTTGCTGGACCGTACTCCGGCCACTTTGAATTCCCTCTTGCGGGATCTCCCGGAGAGTTGGACGGCGCGGAACGAGGGTGGCGAGACCTGGACGGTCTTCGATGTGCTCGGGCATCTGGTCTACGGCGAGCGCGCCGATTGGGTTGGGCGCGGGAGGATGATCCGGGAGTTCGGCGAAAGCCGGTCTTTCGATCCCTTCGATCGCCTGGGCTTCCGCCGCGAGACCGAAGGCCGGACATTGGCCCAGCTTCTGGATGAATTCGCGAGGCTCCGGACGGCGAATCTGGAGGAGGTGCGGGGATGGAACCTGATTCCCGCCGATCTCGACCGGAAGGGCCGGCATCCCGCCTTCGGGCCGGTGAGTTTATCGGAGCTGCTATCGGCTTGGGCGGTCCATGACCTGACTCATCTGCACCAGATTTCTCGGATCATGGCTTATCAGTACCGGGACGCGGTTGGCCCGTGGAGCGCGTATCTTGGGGTGCTGCATTGTTGTGGACATGGAGCCTGAGCTCTTCCTCAGGGGCTGAAGCCTTTCTCTTTGATGTCGGATGAATGTATGGGCTGAAGCCCATACATTCCCTTCAAAACCGGGTGTCTCTGCTCTGCCTTTTGGGAGCTGAAGCCGTACCTACCCTTCGACACCGCGGTCCCGACCGATGTTTCCAATACCGATGGTTCTTCCGGGCCTCTACTTCTTGGCGAAGGAGCGTACCAGGCTCACCATGTTCCAGATGTCGTCGGGCTTGGCGCGGTCGCCTTCGGCGGGCATCTGGTCTTTGCCTTTCTGAATGATGTAGAAAAGCTCTCCGTCGGAAAGGCCTTTGAGCGAGGCGGGATCGCGGTAGTCCTTGGGCGCGGGCTTCATGTCATGGGCCAGCTCGCCGTTGCCGTCTCCGGTGGCGCCGTGGCAGATGGCGCAGTCGTAGGTCCACATCTTGGCGGCGTGGGCCATCCCCTCGGGGGTGGGTTTGACTGGATTGGTCTTGCCTACCAGTTCGGGTGGGACTTTAAAGGGTTGAGTTTCCGGGGTATTGCCCGCCTCCTGAAGGAACATTGCAGCTCCGAGCACCAGCAGCGATGGAACGAACGCAAGCAGTTTGATCATGGCAACCTCCACACGACACCTTGCGCATCGATTCGGCAACCGATGGCGCAGGAGACTGTGCCGCGCGCGAGTGTACTCCCGTGGGGAGACTGGCGGAAAGAGGTATTTTGCGGGGCGAACCTTGTTCTTCCCTATGGCGGGAAGGGTGACAATTTGGCTCCGGCTGCTGCGAAAAAAACGCCTTACATCACCAGCACAATCTTTCCCCCGACATTGCCTTCTTCGGCCATGCGGTGTGCGGCTACTGCTCCGCTGAGCGGCAGAATGCGGGCGATGGGGATGGAGAATTCGCCGCGGGCGACCTCATCGGCCAATGCGTACAAGCGGGAAGCATCGGGCTGGGCCATGAAGGCTTCGACGCGGATGTCGTATTTGTGCGCCTCCGCCGGCTCGCCGAGCACGGAGCCGAGGACTCCGCCGGCGCGGATGGCCTTCAGCAGACGGTTCACCGTCGTTCCTCCCACGGTGTCAGCTACCGCGTCAAGATCGTGCAGGTGAGCCAGCTCTGCTTCGTCATCGAGAGCAACTATGCCATCGGCGCCGAGGGTTCGCGCGTCTTCTTTCTGCGCGCCGCGGACACCGGCGAGGACGCGGGCTCCGTGCTTGCGGGCTACGTGCACGGCGGTGCGCCCGACGCCTCCCAGAGCGCCGGTAACCAGCACCGTCTGGCCCGGTTTGGGCTTCACGGCACGCTCGATCAGCTGCGCCCCGGTGAGAGTCACCAGCGGAATTGCGGCGGCATGAGGAAAGTCCAGCGCGTCGGGGATGGGTGCAAGCACATCGGCCTTGGCGACGGTGTATTCGGCGTAGGTTCCATTGGCCAGGGCCATGACCCGCATACCTTTGGGAAAGCCGGTCACCTTCGCGCCCGCGGCCTCCACTTCGCCGGCCAGATCGCGGCCGAGGATGGCGGGAAACTCGACCGGCATCCGCGCTTTGGCGGCTCCGCTGCGAATTTTCAGATCCACGGGGTTGATGCTGGTGGCGCGCATGCGGATTAGCACCTCATTGTCTCCGTAAGGCGGGATTTCGGTGTCTTCGAGCCTCAGCTGACTTGCGTCGCCGTACGCGTAGAGCAAAATTGCTTTCATTGGCACCGTCTCCGTATGTTTTTCTCTTGTCTCGATCTCTTCTCTTTTTGGTAGGATGCGTGCCAATGAATGCGAAGTGGCGGAGAATAGAAAGGTATGCAAGCTAACAGCCCGTTTATCGACGTTCCCGGAGCCCTCGAGGAGTTCCGCGCCGGCCGCATGATCGTGGTGGTCGACGACGAAGACCGCGAGAATGAAGGCGACCTGACCCTGGCCGCCGAATTTGTAACGCCAGAGGCCATTAATTTCATGGCCAAGCACGGCCGCGGGCTCATCTGCCTCACGCTCACCGAGGAGCGCGCGGATTACCTGCGCCTGGGTCCGATGACGCAGCAGAACTCTTCTCGTTTTGGAACTGCGTTCACTGAGACCATCGAAGCGCGCGAAGGCGTGACCACCGGCATCTCGGCGGCCGACCGCGCCCACACCATCCAGGTGGCGATCGATGCGCGGTCCGCGGCGCACGACCTGGCGCGGCCGGGGCATGTGTTTCCGCTGCGCGCGCGCCGCGGGGGCGTGCTGGTGCGCGCCGGACAGACGGAAGCGTCGGTGGATCTGGCGCGGCTGGCGGGACTGGTTCCGGCGGGCGTCATCTGCGAGATCATGAACGACGACGGGACCATGGCCCGGGTTCCCGACCTGATCAAGTTTTGCGCCGAGCATGACATGAAGATGCTCACGGTGGCCGAGCTGATCCGCTACCGGCTGCAGAACGAGCGCTACATCTTCCGCGTGGCGGAGAACGTGCTGCCCACTCCCTACGGCGAATTTCGCGTGATCGCCTACGAGAGCGAGGTCAACGGCGGCGAGAGCCATCTGGCGCTGGTGCGCGGCGATGTGGACCAGAGCGAGACGCCGGTTCTGGTGCGCGTCCACTCACATTGCCTGGCCGGAGATGTCTTCGCCAGCTCGATCTGTGATTGCAACCATCTGGTGCGGCAGTCGCTCAAGCAGATCGCGGAGGCGGGACGCGGTGCCCTGGTTTATCTGCACAACACCAGCCGGGGATTCGATCTGGACCGCACGGTGCATCCGCATCGGATCATCTTCCATCGCGAGATGCGGCCGCATGAGGACGACAAGCATCAGCGGATACTGCGCCAGGTGGGTCTGGGCGGACAGATCCTTGCCGATCTGGGCATCCGCAAGATACGCCTGCTCTCGAATACGCCGACGCATGTTCCCGCGCTACAGGGCTTCAATGTGGAGATCGTGGAGCAGGTGCCACTGTCGAGCGAAGTTGTGGAGACGGCGAAGGCTTAGGCTGCAACCGTTTCAGCTGGGATTTCAGGAGCTTCCCTCAGGAGCTGAAAGCCCCTCGATATTTGGCAATTTAGGGCACGGCTGAAAGCCGTGCCCTGATACACACCACTTGATACAAATCATCCGGTTACATTTTCATCCAGATACATCGCCCCCCGATCAACACCGCCTGATACGACATTCTTCGTGCAGGCGGTTTCGGCTCTGAGGTCGAGTGAAAACGCGCCCAAAAACACGTTCCCGACAAGTGACGGTTACCTGTCGCCGTTGTGCGACACGGCAATACTTTTGTAAGAACATTACGGAACTGGCGGCGGGGCGAATACGTACTTCCCTGGGACCGATATGCGGGCTTGTACGCCCCCGGGAGGCCGATTCGGATGCGCCGTGTATTTCTGCCAGTTTTTGGCGTCTTTCTTTTCATGCTGTCGGCATTAAATGCGCGTGCCGATGGCGACCGCGTTTCGTTTCTACATGACATCACCATCTCCGCGGACGACGATGTGCAGGATACTGTCTGCTTCCTGTGTTCGATTCGCGTCGAGGGGCCGGTGCACAAGGACGCGGTCGCGTTCCTGGGGAGTATTCGCGCCGATGCGCCGATCGAAGGCGATGTGGTGGTCTTTTTGGGAAATATCTCACTGGGGCCTGAGGCGCACATCGGCCAAGACTGCGTGGTCTTTTTGGGCTCGGTGCATCAGCACGAAAATGGGCAGGTGGGAAAAGATCTGGTTGAGTTCCCCCTTGGATTGATACTCATCCCGATTGCGTTGTTGATCTTCCTGGTGTGGCTCATCCGTTCCCTGGTCCGGCGCTCGTATGGTCCGTACCCTATGCCGCCGCCTCCCCCGATGAGGTGATGCGGCTGGCAATTTATTGACGTGCCATTCAACTTGAATGGATACGCTGATCGGAAGTGCTCCCCACAAGCCTCTTCCGATTCGGAATCTGTGCTGTACTGCCTCTGCTGCTGATTGCCCCGGCATGGGGGCAAACAGCAGCGACGCAATTGATCGACGAGCAGCATTATCGCCGCGCCGAGCCGCTGGTGCGCGCCGCACTGGCCAGACAGCCGCAGGATGTGGGCGCGCTGATCGAGCTTTCGACGATTGAATGGTCCTATGGCGATCTGGAGAAGGCGGAAGCGACGGCGACGAGCGCGGTGAAGACCGCTGACTCCAGCGCTGCGGCACACGCGCAGCTGGTCAATATCCTTGGCGCGGAGCTGGCCGGCAAAAAGGGCGGCGCTATGGAGAAGATGAGCCTGTCGCATCGCTTCCGCAAGGAAGCGGAGCGCACCCTGCAGCTCGATCCGAACAACATCTATGCGCTGGAAGCATTGGCGCGTTATTCGTGGTATGCCCCGATGCTCGCAGGTGGAGACAAGGGCAAGGCCATGCAGATGGTGGCACAGGCTATTCGCGTCGATCCGGCGCGCGGCTATGCTCTGAAGGCCGAGCTGGATGCGACGCAGGATAAGAGCAAGGTGTTCGCCGACTGGAAGCAGGCGGTGGAATTGCAGCCGGGCAGCTATCTGGCGCATACCGGGCTGGGGAATTATCTATTGGCCGCGGGCGGCGATCTGAAAACCGCCGAAGCGGAGGCGGAAAAGGCCATTGTTCTCGATCCTTCGCGCACTGCCGGCTATCGCTTGCTGGCCGCGATCTATGCGAGCACGGAGCAGTGGCCGAAGCTGGAGGCGACCCTCCATCGGGCGCTGGCGTCGGTTCCCGACGATAGGGGGCCGGAGTTCGCGGCGGCGCAAGCCATCCTCGATCACAATGTGCAGGCGCAGTATGCGCGCGCCGAGGAGTATCTGCGTCACTATCTGAATCTGCCGGTCGAAGGCCAGGAGCCGAGCGCGGCCATGGCCCATTGGCAGCTGGGGCTGGTGCTCGAAAAAGAAGGCCGGCGCAGCACGGCGCTGCAGGAAGTGCAGACCGCGGCCAACCTCGATCCTTCGCTGGATGGGGCCCGGCATGATGCGAAGCGACTGCAGTAGATTTCGTCGTTTCGGTACTTCCCTCCCGGGCTGAAGCCATGCCTGATACGAACCGCTCATAAAGCCATTTGTATGACCGTTTGTAAGATCGCTTGTGCGTCCTGCTCTTGTGTTGGACTGGCGCTTTCAAAGGAAGATGGCGCACGCGCAGCTAGTGTGCCGTATCATAAAAAGCTGTACGGAGTCGCGGCGTTGAGCCGCGATTTTCTTGCGCGCAGAACGATTTTCTCAGCGGAGGAATTAGAAATTGGGAAAAAGCATGGTCCCCAAGCGCCTCTTCTTTACCAAGGGCGTGGGCAAACACAAGGAGCGGCTTACCTCCTTTGAGCTGGCGCTCCGCGATGCAGGAATTGCCGCGCAGAACCTGGTTCGCGTCTCCTCGATCTTTCCGCCGCAGGCCAAGCTCATCACGCGCAAGGAGGGCTTGAAATATCTCTCTCCGGGTGAGGTGGTGTTCGCTGTCGTCGCGGAGAATTCCACGCGCGAGCCGCACCGCCTGGTGGTGTCAAGCATCGGAGTGGCCATTCCTTCCGACCGCAATACCTACGGCTACCTGAGCGAACACCACAGCTTCGGCGAGACCGAAGAGCAGGCCGGTGAATATGCCGAAGAGCTGGCCGCAGAGATGCTCGCCACTACGCTCGACGTCGACTTCGATCCCGACAAGAGCTGGGACGAGAAGAAAGAGATCTACCGCATCTCCAACAAGATCGTACGCACCGCCAACATCACGCAGTCGGCCATCGGTGACAAGCGCGGATTGTGGACGACGACGATTGCGGCGGCGATTTTGATATTTGAGTAGCTGAGGAGCGGGCCGCCGAAAGCCGGTTGGCTAAGAAGCGGCTGGCTAAAAACCGGTCAGCAATAGAACGTTCAAAAACGACGCGGCCGGCAAAGACCCACATCTCGATTTTGAAATGGGGGATGGACTACCGGAATCGTTCGCCTTTCCTTGCGAATCCAATCTGATTGACACCGGATTCATCGACAATATTTAAGCTGATTTGCTTATCGGTTTAAGCTAACCGGCTTATGGCCAGCCGCTTCTTAGCTACCGGTTTTTAGCTACCCGCCTTACCAGCGGAAGTAAGGAGTTATTCATGCCTACGCAACTGAATTACCGGGTCGGACTGATCCAGATGTCCTGCGGTCCCGATCCCGATGCGAACCTCGATAAGGCTGCGGACCGCGTCCGCGAAGCCGCTCGCGAGGGCGCCCAAATTGTCTGCCTGCCGGAACTCTTTCGCGCGCAGTATTTCTGCCAGCGCGAAGACATTGCGCTCTTCGACGTGGCCGAGTCGATCCCCGGACCGAGCACCGAACGTTTAGCAGCCGTTGCGCGCGAAGAGAAGGTTGTCGTCGTCGCTTCGCTCTTCGAGCGTCGCGCGGCGGGGCTGTATCACAACACTGCGGCGGTTCTGCACAAGGATGGAACGCTGGCCGGACTGTATCGCAAGATGCATATCCCCGACGATCCTCTCTACTACGAGAAGTTCTATTTCACACCCGGCGATCTGGGTTTCAAGGCGTTCGACACGGCGGTCGGCAAGATCGGCACGCTGGTGTGCTGGGACCAGTGGTATCCCGAGGGCGCGCGCATTACGGCACTGCAGGGCGCGAACCTGTTGTTCTACCCCACGGCTATCGGCTGGCATCCCGCGGAGAAGGCGGAGTTCGGCGAGGCCCAGTACGATGCCTGGCAGACCATCCAGCGCTCTCATGCAATTGCGAATGGCGTCTTCGTCGGCGCGATCAATCGCGTGGGCATGGAGCATGGCGATGTGAGCGGCAACAAGGTCGAGGGACCGGGGCTCGAGTTCTGGGGCGGATCGTTCCTGGCCGATCCTTTTGGGCGCATCATCGCCAAGGCGGCGCACGATAAGGAAGAGATCCTGATCGGCGAGATCGATCTGAAGCTGCTCGAAGATACGCGCCGCAACTGGCCGTTCCTGCGCGACCGCCGCATCGACGCCTATCAGCCGATCGTGCAGCGCTTCCTCGATGCCCCTATCGGAGACGGCAAGTGACGCAGGAGATGCAAGGCACGCCGCGCGAGCACGGCTACCGCATGCCGGCCGAATGGAGCCGGCACGAGGCGACGTGGATCGCGTGGCCGCACAATCCCAACGACTGGCCGGGCAAGTTCCAGACCATCCCCTGGGTGTATGCGGATATCGTTCGCCATCTCTCGCGCGTCGAAGAGGTTCACATCCTCGTCGACCACGAGGCGGCGCGCAAGCGGGCGGCCTTCATCCTCAAGCGCGCCGGCGCTAACCTGGCTCGCGTGCATTTCCATCTCTGGCCAACGGACCGGGTGTGGACGCGCGACTCCGGCCCCATCTTCTTAAAGAAAAATGACTCGCTCGCGGTTACGAACTGGCAGTTCAACGGCTGGGCGAAGTACGAGAACCATCATCTCGACGAGCAGATACCCAGCCATGTAGCCGAGCTTCTCAACCTGCCCAAGTGGACTCCGGCCGCTAACGGCCGCCGCATCGTGCTGGAAGGCGGATCGATCGATACCAACGGAGCGGGCGTGCTGCTCACCACCGAGGAGTGCCTCCTGAGCACGGTGCAGCAGCGCAATCCTGGGCTTTCGCGGGAAGCTCTGGAGCGCGTCTTCCACGATTACCTGGGCATGGAGCAGGTGCTGTGGCTGCAGCGCGGCATCGCCGGGGACGACACCCACGGCCACGTCGATGACATCACGCGATTCGTGGCGGAGAACAAGATCGTCACCGTCGTCGAGTCGAACACGCACGACGAGAATCATCTGCCGCTGGCCGAAAATCTCGACCGCCTGCGGACGGCGCGCAACCTGCACGGACATCCCTTCGAAGTGGTGGAGTTGCCCATGCCCGCGCCGGTCATCTTCGAGGGCCAGCGTCTGCCGGCGAGCTACGGCAATTTTTATGTCGCCAATGACCTTGTCCTGGTTCCCACCTTCAACGATGCCAACGACCGCAAGGCGCTCAACATTCTGGCCGGGCTCTTCCCTGCCCGCGAAGTCGTCGGCATTCATTGCGGAGATTTCATCTGGGGCCTGGGAGCGCTACATTGCATGACGCAACAACAGCCTCTTTGATGAAGCACATGGGCTGTGAGCGGTCAATGACCCTGAAGGCGCGTGTCGGTGGCTCGCAAGTGCTGTAAAGTGTGTACGGAGCCCAGCAATGCCGCAGGACAATTTGAGATGGCTCGATGACTGGTATCAGAGCCAATGCAATGGTGATTGGGAGCATAGCCGCGGCATGCGGCTGGAATCGCTCGATGAGCCCGGCTGGCGTCTCACCATCGACCTGGCCGGAACCAGCGCCGCCAGCGCCAGCCCGCAGCGCGTGAACCTCGACACGCCATGCGGCGAGTGGATCGACTGCGCCATCTCCGAAGAACGCTTTCAGGGCTCGGGCGATCCCCGCAAGCTGGAGCAGATCATCGGCGTCTTCCGCCAGTGGGTGGACGCGGCTTCTTGAAGACCGAAATCTTCTGGATGCGGGAGGCGCTGGCTGAGGCCGAGTCAGCGGCCGATGCCGGTGAGGTTCCCGTAGGAGCCATCGTTCTTCTTGACGGCGAGGTAATCGGGCGAGGCCAGAACCGCGTCCTCCGCGATCTCGATCCCACCGCTCACGCAGAAATTGTGGCCATGCGGGCCGCTGCCCGTCACCGCAACAACTATCGTCTTACCGGCTGCGAGCTTTATGTCACCCTCGAACCCTGCGCCATGTGCGCGGGAGCCATGATCCACGCCCGCATCCAGCGGCTTGTTTATGCCGCGGCCGATCCCAAGGCAGGAGCGGCGGGCTCGGTGCTTGAGGTGCTCAACCATCCCCGGCTGAATCACCAGATGCTGATTACGGGCGGTGTTCTTGGGGAGCCGAGCGGCGAATTGCTTCGCCAGTTCTTCCGGCAGAGGCGCGAGGCCAGCTCCGATCCGCAGGCGTAGAGACAACCATTGGCTCGCTCAAAAACATTCCTCAGGGCGAAGTCCCTGCAATTTGCGGCGCAGCCGAAAGCTGTGCCCTGATACGAACCATCTCTCTTGACATGAATTATTTTCCGGCCTGCGGCCATTTCCTGATTAGCAACCGTTTTTTGACCGCCAACCATTTGTAGATACAAAATCATTCCTGTAGCAAGGTCCTAACAATCTCACTTTTCGGAAAAACTGCATCTACCTAGCAGGCGAAATCTGCAAAGCCTGAAATTTCTGTCCGTGCAATCGCACGGCGAGGAGAACGACCGTGAGTGTCATGCTGCAAGCGTTCTATTGGGATTGTCCTGAGAAAGAAGGAAAGACCGGCGAGTGGTGGAACTTCGTCGCAGAGAAGATTGATGGGTTGAGCAAGTCGGGATTCAATTCCCTTTGGCTGCCGCCGGTCTCGAAAGCGGCGGGCGTGACGTCGATGGGCTACGATCCCTACGACTATTTCGATCTCGGAGATTTCGACCAGAAGGGTGGCGTGAAGACCTACTTCGGCAATCGCAAGGAGCTGGAATCTCTCATCAACAATGCGCATGAGCACGGGCTGCAGGTCTACGCCGATATGGTGATCAATCACAACTCGGGCGGGGATGAAGAGGAAGTCAATCCCATCGATGGGGAGAAACGCTGGACCAAGTTCACTCCGAAGAGCAAGATGTTTCCCCGCGATTGGAACAGCTTTCATCCCAGCCGCTATGAGCAAACTCTGGAGGGCGAAGTCTTCGCGGGGTTCCCTCACCTGTGCCACCGCAATCCGCTGGTTTACACCGCGATGATGGAATACGCGCAGATGCTCATCGAGCAGATCGGCTTCGACGGCTTCCGCTTCGACTTCGTGAAGGGCTATGGTCCGTGGATGGTCGGCACCATCGCCAAGTACCGCTATGAGCGCGACGGAAAGCCGCTGGTGCCCTTCGTCGTGGGCGAGTATTGGGAGGACAACCAGAGCATCGAGGACTGGCTCAACAAGGTGAACAGCTTCACCGATAACCAGGTTGCGGCCTTCGACTTTCCGTTGCGTTATCGCCTGAAGGATGTCTGCGACACGCCAAGTTACGATCTGCGCAAACTTACCGAAGACGGAGTGATAGCGACGAAGAGGCCGATGCACGCGGTGACCTTCATCGATAACCACGATACGGTGAACGAGGGCAACGGCATTGTGAACGACAAGATGCTGGCATATTCGGTGATTCTCACTCACGAGGGTTACCCCTCGGTTTTCTGGCTGGACTACTTCAACTTCGAGCTGGCTCGGCCAGGCACGCCGCATGGCATCGACGCGCTGATCGATGTGCATCATCGCTATGCGGGCGGCGAGTCGGAGATTCTGCACTGCGATCCCGATCTCTACATCATGCAGCGCAATGGCTTCAAGAACGACGACACGGAGCAGCCCGGCCTCATCTTCGTGCTCAACAACCTGGGCAACCAGTGGAGTGGGACATCGGTGAAGACCAGATGGCCGAACCAGAAGTTCAAGCCGCTGGCATGGGATGGCCACGATCAGGTTGCGCATCCCGACGAGCGCACGACGGACGCGGAGGGCAACGCCGAGTTCCCTGCTCCGCCGCGCGGCTTCGCGGTGTACGTGCCGGCATAAATGAGACTGGATGCGGAGGGTACGCGCCCGCGAATCTTCCGCATCCTGGTTGCTCAGGCCACATCCAATAGCAAAATCCATTCGAACGGAAGATCAAGCGAAATATGGAAGAGCTATGGGTGAAGAGCGCGGTTGCGTCGTGGAAGCAAATCGTCGAGCGCCTCGATCGGCGGCTGCTGCCGCTCACAGACGAAGAACTGCAGAAACAGGTTGCGCCGGGAAAGAACAGGCTCGTTTATCTGCTGGGTCATCTGATAGCCGTTCACGACCGCATGTTTCCGCAGCTCGGCATCGGCGAACGCTCGCATGCGGAGCTGGATGATGCTTACTTGACCAATCCGGATCGAACGCTGCCCGACCCGCTGCCGGTTGCCGACCTCAAGAAGGCCTGGAGCGAGGTGAACGGCGCTCTGACTGCGGCTTTCGAAAAACTCACGCCCGCCGAGTGGCTGCAGAAACATTCCGCTGTATCCGATGAGGATTTCGTAAAGGATCCCTCGCGGAATCGTCTTGCCCTTCTGTTGAGCCGCACCAATCACGCCTCGTTCCATGCGGGACAGGTTGTGCTGGCGAAGTGACGCGCGCCAACTTGTAGAACTTTCGAGCACGCTTTAACCTCAAGAGAAATCTCTGCATTTTTCTTGAGGCAGCTTGTTTCCTGTTCGTCCGTTCGCTCATCCCGATAAGAAGTCTCCGCTGGCTTGCGGAGAGGTGGCGCTCGATGCGTTGGCCAAGAAGTTCGGCACGCCGCTCTATGTCTATTCTGCCGATCACATTCGCTACCGGTCCGGCCTCTTCACCGAGGCCTTTGCCGGTCAGCCGCATCTTGTCTGTTACGCGGTCAAGGCCAATTCTGCCCTCGCCATCCTGAAGCTTTTGGCCGCAGAGGGAGCCGGCTTCGACATCGTCTCGGGCGGCGAGCTGGAGCGGGTGCTGGCCGTCGATAAAGCAGCTGCAGCACGCGTGGTCTTCTCCGGTGTAGGCAAGACGGCGCCGGAGATCGATCTGGCGCTGCGCTCTGGCATTCTGCTCTTCAATGTGGAGAGCGAGGGTGAGCTTGAGCTACTGGCCGAGCGCGCGGCGAAGCTCAGGAAGCGCGCACGCATTGCGCTGCGCGTGAATCCTGATGTCTTTGCGGAGACGCATCCCTATATTTCGACAGGATTGCGCGAGCACAAATTCGGCATCGATATCAAACGCGCCCGCACCGTCTATAAGCGCGCCGCGCAGCAGAAGTGGATTGCGCCTGCGGGCATCAGCGTTCACATCGGCTCGCAGATTCGCAGCGCCGAACCCTTTGGCGCGGCAACCGATCGCGTGGCCAAGCTGCTGCTCCAGCTGCGCAAGGATGGCCTGCCGATTCAGTTCCTCGATGCAGGCGGCGGCCTGGGCATTGAGTATCACGCGGCGCAGGCTTTCAATCCCGAAGAAAAGGTTCGGCAGTATGCGGCGGCGCTGCGCGATGCGGTGAGCCGCATCGAAGGCCTGACATTGCTCCTCGAGCCGGGGCGGTTTCTGGTTGCGCAGGCTGGAGCGTTGGTGACCCGTGTCCTCTTTGTGAAGAAGAACGGCGAAAAGACTTTCGTGATTACCGATGCGGGGATGAACGACCTGATCCGCCCCACGCTGTACCAGGCGCATCATGAGATTGTGCCGGTGACGGCTACAAAATCGCGGCGCAAGCTGGTAGCCGATGTGGTGGGGCCGGTGTGCGAGACGGGAGACTTCTTCGCGCGCGACCGCGAGCTGGATGCAGTGAAGCCAGGGGATCTGGTGGCGATCCTCGATGCGGGGGCTTACGGCATGTCGCTGGCTTCGAATTACAACACGCGCGGGCGGGCGGCGGAGGTGCTGGTCGAAGGTAAGCGCGCGCGGCTGATTCGTCGCCGGGAGACGGTGGCGGATTTGTTGGCTACGGAAGTTCTTTAGTCCTTACGAATCGATTGCAAACCTTCCCTCCACGATTGAAGCCGTTCTATCCCTGGAGATTTATGGACGGGCTGAAGGCCGTCCCTCCCTCCGGTTGATGGAGTTGTGTCGGCGGGTTCAACTCTGTATGTTGGACTGCGTGATGATTCGCTCGCTGAGAGTTATGCTTCCTGCCGCCCTTGCCTTCACAGTTCTCGCCCATGCCTCCAACCCTTTGCAGGTGAAGACCGACAAAGGCAAGGTCGAGGGCGCGCTCACTACAGATGGAAAAGTAGTTGCGTTCAAGGGCATTCCTTATGCGGCTCCTCCGGTCGGCGACCTGCGCTGGAAGCCTCCGATGCCTGCCGCGAAGTGGAGCGGCGCGAAGCAGACCGTGGACTTCGGATCGCGCTGCATTCAGCAGAGCGGCTATCCCGACATGATCTTTCACGATGCGGGCGAGAGCGAGGATTGCCTCACGCTCAATGTGTGGACTCCCAAGGGCGCGAAGCCGGGCAGCCTGCCGGTGATGGTTTGGATTTACGGCGGCGGATTCGTCAGCGGCAGCACCTCGGAGGCGCGGCAGGACGGACAGTTCCTCGCGCTTCGCGACGTGGTGGTGGTGTCGATGAACTATCGCCTCGGCATCATCGGGTTCTTTGCGCATCCGGAGCTGACGGCGGAGTCGCCGCATCATGCGTCGGGCAACTACGGCCTGATGGATCAGGCCGCAGCGATCGCGTGGGTCAAGAACAACATTAAGAGCTTCGGAGGCGATCCGGCGAACATCACCATCTTCGGCGAGTCGGCGGGATCGTTTGCGGTAAGCGCGCAGATGGCGTCGCCCATGGCGAAGGACCTCATCCAGAAGGCCATCGGCGAGAGCGGCGGCGCGTTCTACAGCGGCGGGCTGAGGTTTCCTGCGCGCGAGGTGAGCGAGAAGGCTAATACCGAGTTCGCGCAGAACGCCTTCCACACCACGAGCCTCGCCGAGCTGCGCAAGCTCTCCGCCGGCGACCTGGTGAAGGCAGCCAATGCCAAGAGCGATCCTCGGCCGCCGCGCTTCGGGCCTAACGTCGATGGCTATTTCCTACCGGACTCCGTGCCGAACATCTATGCCGCGGGCAAGCAGGCGCATGTCCCCATGCTGGCTGGCTGGAACGCGGACGAGGCGCGCGCCGAGGTGACTCTGGCGAAAGAAAAGATGACGGCGGAGCGGTTCAAGACGCAGACCGAGGCCGAGTTTGGCGCGGACGCACCGCGCTTCTTCGAGGTTTATCCGGCGACCACCGATGAGCAGGCGATCGAGTCTGCGGGTGACTTCGCCAGCGACCGCTTCATCGTCTTCTCGACATGGCGCTGGCTCGAGGCGCAGGTGCAGACGGGTGAGGCTCCGGTCTATCGCTACCGCCTGGACCTGGGATCGCCGGGAGACAAGTTTCATCCCGCCGCCATCGGCGCGTTCCACTCCGACGACATCGAGTATGTCTTCGGCACACTGGATTCCCGCCAGCAGATCAACGTTCGGCCCGAAGATCGCAAGCTATCCGACCAGATCCAGACGTATTGGACGAACTTCGCGCGCAGCGGCGATCCGAACAAGCCGAAGGCCGCTGGTCTTCCCACGTGGCCTACCTACAACGCCGCGGGAAGCTGGCAGGTGATGCACCTCGATGCCGACTCCGATGCGCGGCCGGATAATCAGCGCGGGCGCTACCTGTTTCTGGATAGTGTTTGGGGGAAGCCTAAGGAGTAAGTCACAACGGAGCTGATTTGATCCCAGGTCTCAGACGCGAGATGCGGGAGAGTCGGCCTGATATTCCTAAAGGCCGTCATTCTGAACGTAGTGATGAATCTCGACGATGCCGCACGGCAAACTGCGCTGGGATTCTTCCTCCCTTTGGTCATCAGCGACTGTCTAGGTTTGTCAAGTTGGTTGATGGAAAAGACGGCGCAAGCGCCTCGGAAAACGGTGTTGCGTTTTCCGCTTTCCCCCAACCACGGCTGCGGAGAAGTTCTACGCGACAGCCAAATCGGGGGCGATGAAGTCTGAGCCGGGGGAGCCGGTATTGATAGAGCGTGGTTCGTGGAAGCGGTTGCGCACGTCCCGGGCTTTGGCGTTGAGGCGCACCAGCAGCTTGTGCGCGAGCGCGATGCGGATGACCTTGGGCGGCTTGCCGGCAGCTTTGAGCCGCTGCTGGAAGAGGATGAAATCAGGTTCGTAGCGGCCAGCCACGCTGGCCACGACGAAGAGGATCTGGCGTACCGCGGAGCGTCCTGCGCGGATGCGGCGTTTGCCTTGATGCTTCCCACTGTCGGCGGCCATGGGCGCCAGTCCGGCCAGCTTCGAAATGCTCTTGTTGGAGAGCGTTCCGATCTCCGGCATCTCGGCCATCAGCCGGGCTACGGTGCGGCCCGCCACTCCCTTGATGGATCGGAAGGCCTGGTCGAGTTGGTGCCAGAGCGGATCTGCGGCGATAAGCTGCGCGATGTTCTGCTCCAGCTCGCGCGTCTGGCGCTTCAGCATCGCGAGCAGTTCGGTGAAGGTGGCCTGCACGCCGGGGTCGGTGACCAGGCGGCTCTGATTGATCTGCGCGGTGCGCAGATCGGTGAGCTGGCGCAGGCGCGTGACCAGGGCGCGCAGCTGCTGCTGGCCGGCAGCAGCCAGGGCCTGGGGCGGGGGATGTTTCACTTCGGCGAACCACTCGATCAGCCCGGCATCGATAGCGTCGGTCTTCTCCGTCAGGCTCATGCCCTCGGCGAAGCGGCGCACCGCGCGCGGGTTGAGGATGGCCACTGGCAGATGCTCTTCGGCCAGCAGCGCAAAGGGCTGCTGCTCGTAGCCGCCGGTGGCTTCCATCGCCACCAGCTCCACCTGATGGGTGCGGCAGAAAGCGGCCAGCGCGGCGATGCCTTCCACGGTGTTGGGAAACGAGGCCTGCGCACCGGCACGGCCAATGCGCGCAGCCAATAACGACGACGAAACATCCACTCCACAAATGATGCCGGTCACGGTAACCTGCCTTGTAGATGCGATTGCGTATCTTGCGACTGTTCGGTCGTACGCGACCTGGAGTTGGGCTGCGCTCCCAAGCTGACGAACGGTGGCTAGTCCACCTCAGAATGTACGGGAGACGCACGCCCGCGGGGGAATCATACCCTGGTTCCCCCACCGCGACAGTTTCCTACATACCCCCGCCGCTCTTCCATAGATACAAGAATGACGGGATGACAGTTGGTGGTGCAACCGTGGAATCCCACATCTCAGAATCGAGATGTGGGGCACCCGTAGCGTCTGCCCTACGTACCCTTGATCTCTGGGGTGTTTTTCCGGGCGGAGCCGGACTATGATCGTGTGCGAAAGGCACGATCATGCTACGTCCCCCGATCGCTTTCAGAGAGACGGTCCGGTCCGCGGCTGTTGGAGAGCGGAAGTATATCCGCCACTTCGAGGGGCGGGGACATTTCGCTCACCTCAAACTGCAGCTTCTTCCTGTCCCCGGCCACGCCTGTTCGGTAACGTGCGTCCCGGAGTTGTCGTTGCCGGAAGATTGCTACCATGCGGTGCGCGCCGCTCTCTTCAGCAGGCTCGATTGCGGCCCGGCCGCGCGGTATCCCATGCACGGGGTCGAGGTTCGACTGCTCGAAGCAACGCATTTGCCGCGCCACTCGCATCCGGAGGCATTCGCCCTCGCCGCGGGCATGGCCTTCGACGAGGCCCTGCTCGCCGCTTCGCCGGTGATTCTGGAGCCGTGGACCGGGCTGCGTCTCAACGTGGAGCAGAATGCGCTCGTCGAGGTTCTCGGAACCCTCACTATGCTGATCGGCAACGTCGATGTCTCGGTCTCCTTCACGGAGACCTTCGTGCTGAAGGTGGAGATTCCTCGCGGACTTCTTCCCCGCATCTGTCAGATGCTGGGCCTTTGCCGTCCGCTTACCTTTAGCCTTCCAGCTTCGCGGGAATACCGGCCACTGCAGGGGGCAGCCGCGAATGACGACCGCACTCGTCCCGGCTTTGAGGATTGGACCTAAGCTTACGAGAGCAAGGCTAGATAGTTGGGCCGGTCGGCGATGGTGCGATGGCGGAAGAGGTTAGCAATGCGGCGGTTGCGCAGGAAGAAGACTCCGGGCATCTGCTGCATATCTTCCTTGATGAGACCGATTCCGTGGGCGGCGACCGCGCCTCTGATCCAGGCGATCCAGACGGCGGGGCGGATGAGCTGAAAGAGGCTTACTCGCGCCAGTTTGAAGGCTGGGGCAGCGTAGAGCCTGCCCTCGGGATCGCTGATTCGTTCGACCGAGGAGAGATGGTAGTGGTCGAAGAAGGGCTTGGCGCGCTCCGGCGTACCGAGATGGACGAAGACCACCTGCACGCCTCGCCTGTCGAGTTCGGAATGGATTTTGGAGACATCGTCGAGGGTCTGGCGGCAAAAGGAACAGCCGAAGTGGCGCAGGAAGACCAGCAGGATCGGGCGTTCGTCGACCAGATCGAGCAGCGACCGGCCAGATTCGGTGTGCGCGTCTTGCAAGAGCGGGGTAAGTTCGGATTGTTGGGCGGTGGTTTCGGTGGTCGACATTTGGCTTCTTTTAGACGGTTAATGTGTGTGGTGGAGACTATTCGCGGTTTCCGGCTTGTTCTTCTTTCAAACACGCTTTTTGCGGAGCATATTCCTTTCCTCTGGGGCTCAAGTCCGCACCTCCCTCCTGAAACCACTCCGCGTTCTGCCTTACTTGGCGTCGTTGCTGGTGAAGGTGGTCCAGGGCCCGGCTTTCATGTCGCGTAGGATGGGCTCCTGCCAGGAATATTCAGGATGCGCCTCCAGAAAGGGTTTGGCTAGAAAATCTTCGCCGCAGGGATGACCGGCGCGGCCGGCGAAGCTCATTTTCTCCGCCATATCGCTGTCGGTGGCTTTGCCCTGCACGGCTCCGCCGGGATAAAACGGTGGCCAGTCGAAGACGGGAATGCCTTCCCGGGCAACATCGGCGTGGCCGCAGAGGGAGCGCTGATCGGCCTTCTTTTCTTTTAGGAAGCTGTCCTCGTGGTCGGCTAGAAATTGCTCGGCCATAGGCACGTCGATCTTGCCCTTGCTCTCTCGCATGAGCTGCTCCCAGCGCACGCGGCGGGCATTGGGTGAGGAGCCAAGATCGTGAATGTCGAAGCTCTCGGTCTCATCCTTGATGAGGCCGGGGTCGCGGGCAAAGTTGGAGCTGACGAAGTAGCCGTCCTTCTTGCGCCACATGGGCGAATGCTTGAGGCCGAGTTCGAGGTAAGCGATCTCGCCGGTCTTGCGGTCGCCGATGAGCCAGTCGTTGGCGTAGCCTCCATTGTTGGCCTCGATCATGGTGGCGGCATAGTTGTCGATGGAGTCGGCGTACTGCAGCGCCTTGCGCGAGCGGGCGAACTCCGGCTTCCCTTTCGGGTCCCAGCCGACGAACTGGCTGATGGTGGTCTCGGCGATCATGATGCCAGCATCGTTGATGCCGAAGTCGTCTTCGCTGGTGATGAGCGCCGGCGAGCCATCCATGAGGATGCGATGGCCGTGGTCGGGCTGGATGTCGAAGACCATGACCCAGCGGGAGCCATCGGCATAAGACGACCAGTTGTTGTGCGCGATGACGATCTTGCCGCCCTTGGTATAGCTGCCCGTGGCAATGAAGGCGCTGCAGTTGCCGGGAGCCTTGGGCTCATGCCCGGTGAGGTCGGGAACATTGGCGGGATGGGTTCCGTTGGCGTGTTCGTTTTTGTCCAGCCACGGGACGTAGTATTCGGTCAGCTCGATCTGGGCGTTCATGGCGACGATGTCCCACAGATCGAGATTGACTCCCTTGGCCGCGACTCCCTGCGCGATTCCCTTCAGCTCCTCTTGATACTCGGAATCGATGTGCGGCCAGAGCATGGTGCGCGAGGCATCACGGAAGAAAGCCCAATCGCGCTTCGTGGAGTGCTCGGCCTCGAGCTTCAGCACTTTGTAGTTGTCCTCGATCTCAGCAGCCAGGAGATAGCCGTGTTGATAGCCGATGTCGGCTGGAGAGCCCTGCAGATGGACGTAGATCCAGCCGCCGCGATCGAAGCGGTAAGAGCGGTCGAGGCGATGATCGGGATGGGTCGCTGGGGATTGCGCGAAAACTGCGGCGGCGACGAAGCCAAGACAGAGGATGGCGGAGACACGAAGGCTGCTTCGAGACATGCGTGGTCGCTCCCGTAGGCGGCTGGTTCCAGTGGATGGTTCCGACCATACTACAGAGAGCGTCTGTCGCAGAGACTTTCTAAGGCAATGCCCTATTGGCTGTCGAACAGATAAATTATGGAACAGAATTCGGACTGAAGGGTTATCTAGGCAACAGAACATGGACGCCCAGGCGCGGCCGAAGCGGTGCCCGGTACGGAAGCGTCCATATCCACCAGGGTCGCAAGCCAGCAGGGCCACAGTTGCAACCAATGAAGGAGAGTCTATGAGTCTTCCCGAGTCTATCCGCGCCAGCATGTCTCAAACCAACCAACGCTTCAGCACAGCCGTCGTCGAGAACGGCAATTTCGACGCCATCGACGATGTATATACCATGGACGCCCGGGTGCTGCCGCCGGGCGCTCCCACCGTCGAGGGACGTGCCGCAATCAAAGAGTTCTGGCGCGCCGCCATCGCCGGAATGGGCCTGGCCTCTGCCACGCTGACCACCGTTGACGCTCAACTTTGCGGCGACGATGTTGTGGAAATCGGCGAGGCAGAGCTTACCCTTAAAGGCGGCCAGGTCATCTCCGGCAAGTACCTGGTTCACTGGAAACAGGAAGGCGGCAAGTGGAAGTGGCGCTCCGATATCTGGAACACCAATTCGTAGACTTAGGTCGCCGGATATCTTCGAACCACGAAGCGCAGCCGGCTGTGAGGCGAACTAACTACCGCCGCACGGCCGGTTGTTGCCTGGGCGATACTTACCCTTCCAACCTTAGCGGTTTATACTAAGTGGCGGTATAAGTTCAATTCTATCGGTTAGCAGAGGGCATACATGGCCGGATCAACCGTCTATCATTCTGGATCTTCGACGATTCCTCGACCGTCTTCTCCGGTTGCTTACCGGCCTTTGGCGCCGGTGCAAGCTAAGCTCGCCGCTCCTCCGGTGTACCGGCCTCAAGGCCCCGCACAAACCAAGCTCGCTGCATCTCCGCTGAAGCCTATCCGGCCACTCGTTACTCCGGCGGCGGCGGCCCCGCCGGTCTATCGGCCGTTCGCGCCGGCTGCGGCACAGACAAAAAACGCGGTGAGCGGAGGAAATGCACCGGCTGTGTACCGGCCGCAGACAGGAGAAAGAGCAGCGTCGGGGGTGCTCCAGCGTGCTGTTCCCACCCACGTGGGATTACCGAAGCCGACTCCTGTAGTGGATTACGCTCCCAGAGGGGGAGAGAGGACGGAATTCGAACCAAAGGCGCATCCGCGCAAGACCTTCAGCTTTGGAACAAATACGCGCAATCGGATCCTGAGCCAGCCGCAGTTTAATCCGCAGTTTGCCGGACATCGCGTCATCAGCGTCCGCGATAGTGCGAGCGGACAGCAGGTTAATCCGGAAGGCGTTCAGTTAGATCACAGAGTAAGCTGGGACACAATTTCCAAGGTCATGGCCGAGCACAATGCCCAGCTCCACGCGCAAGGCAAAGCCTTCGATCCTGCGACCTATTACACGCTCAAAGATGCAAAGCTTTACTATAATGACCTCGAAAACCTACATCCCGCACTCGGCGCCTTGAATGCATCGGCGGGAGCGCTGGGAGTACAAAACGTAACCAAGATACATCAGGGCCTCGAGATGTACGTTGGAAAGGTCCAGGCTGCGTGGCAGAATCTGCAGCAAGGTATTACCTCGATCGGATATCTCAACGAAGAAGAGAAGGCGGAAGGGATTGCCGGACGGCTTCATCAGATTGCGCACAGCATGAATGAGCTTACGGAAGCCTTGTTCTGAGATTTATCTCTAACACTCGTGCTATTGAACACGCCGGAGCGACACGACAGCGGTTTGCACGTTGTCCCGTTGGGGTGGGAAAGCACTGGCTGCTGAACGAGCAGCGGTCTGGCTCAGTGCTTTTTGTGCGCAGGTTTGTGAACGGGCTTCTTGGCTGGTTTCGGCGCGGGCTTCTTCACCAGTTTTTTTGCTGCATGAGGAGCCGGCTTGCTGGCTGGCTTCGCGGCTTTCTTCGCTGGATGCGCAACCGGCTTGACGACAGCCTTTTTGGCCGGAGCGCCTTTCTTAGCGGCGACCGCCGGCTTGTGCGGCACGGCCTTCGCCGGAGCTTTCTTCGGCGGAGGCGCTGCGCTCTTGGCTGGAGCAACGGTCTTTCCCGCCGGCGCAGGCTTCACGACGGCGTGCTTAGCCTGTTCGACTTGGGCAGGTGCTGACTTAGCCGGAGCAGATTTCACTGCTGCAGCTTTGGCTGGATGCGCCTTGGATTCGAGCTCTGACTTCGGGGCTGCAGCCTTGGAATGGTTTTGGGGATGGCCTTCCGCAGCGCTCGCGGCGATGGCCTTTACCGGCGCCGCTTTTACGGGGGCAGCCTTGGTCGAAGCGGGCTTCGCCTTTACCGGCTTGGCGATGTGCAGATCCTCGTCGTCTTCCTCGGCGTCGGAGTCGTCCTCATCGTCATCGTTATCATCATCGCCGTCGTCGTTGTCGTCATCGCCGGGCGATGGGGACGCGTCGTCGTCCTCGTCATCCTCATCCTTGACTCGGATGTCCGACTTCTTGGTGCGGGTGCGGCGAATGCTGACCGGCGGCGGTGGAGCGGGCGGCGAATGCGGCTCGAGGAAGGCGCGCATCTCTTCGTCGGTGGAGAGCTTGCCGTCCATCAGCTGGAAGAAAATCTCCTGTACCAGCTCGCTGTAACCGGGCAGGTCAGGGGTGATGCGCATCTCCAGCATCAAGGTGCTGGGAATCTTCTGGCGCGCCTCCGGCCACACGGTGAAGAAGTTCTTGAACCGGGTCTGCACGGCAGCGTTCTTGGAGGTGTAGGCCAGCCACAGCACGGCTTCCGGCGCATAGCTGGTGATCAGCTTCCAGGCTGCGGAGGGCGCGGCGTTCTTCTTGTCCAGCAGCTCCTTCTGGAACTCCTTGGCTGCCTCGTCGAGAGCTTCCCATTGCGCGACGAAGCCGGTGCGCGGGAACTGCTTCTTGAGAGCCTCGAGTTCCTTGGGCGGCATCTTCGCGGTCAGGAGCTCCATTTGCGCGGCCGACAGGTCGGGATGAATGCCCTGAATGAGGAACTGGAGCAAGACGGCGTGCAGCGCTTCGAGACCCTGCAGGTCGGCCCGGGCGCTGGTCCAGGCCGGGTCGATGTGCTTCATCCAGCCTTCGTTCTCCAGTGCCTTCAGTGCCTTGAGCGCGTCTTCTTCATGCCCGATCTCTTCCAGCTCGTAGCCCTTGAGATAGGGCGAGATGGCTTCGATCGAATTTTCCTCTTTGGCATTCTCGTAACGGGTCTTGCTGCGCTCGTCGAGTTCCCAATTGGTACGCGCGATCAGACGGGTCGCGCGCAGCAGGCGGGAGGGATCCTCGATGAATCCATAAGGACTTACCAGGCGCAAGGTGCGGGATTCGAGGTCGGCGATGCCATTCAGCGGATCGAGCAAAAGGCCATACGAGCCCTCGTTCAGCGAAATCGCCATGGCGTTGGCGGTGAAGTCGCGGCGGCGGAGATCCTCTAGGATAGGCGCCCACTCGTAGACCGGCTTACCCGGCTTGGGATATTGCTCGCTGCGCGCACTGCTTACCTCAACGCGCACGCCATTGAGCCAGAAAAAGAGGGTGCGAGAGGGGTCGTGCTCGCCCCAGAGAATCGCGCCCGCTTTCTCCAGATCTTTCTTTAACTTGAGAGCGTTTCCTTGAACCGTAAAGTCAAGATCGCGGACGGGAAAACCAGTCGTAAGGTCGCGAACGGCGCCCCCGGTTAAAAACACGTTGATGCCGTGTGCGCGAACCACGTCGCGAACCTGCTTCAGAGCATTCTGCTGGACGGGCGAAAGACGATTTTCTAAGAGATAGACGTAGTCGGGCATGCCTGGACAATCAACGCAATTCTTTAGCACCCTTGACGGGAAATCTGGTTAACTATCAATATCAACAATAGCTTACGAGCGCTCAAGGGCGTTTACAAAACTCCAATGTAACACACCGTACCTTGATTGGCTACGGCATTGCACAATTTTCGCGGCGTTGAGTCATGGCCGTGCAACAATCCTTACTTTGCAGGATGAATTCTCCCCATGTCCTCCAGCCGAAAGAAAGCCATTGTCCGCAAGTTCACCCGCGACTGGGTAGCGGGGTATCTCCCCTCCGACGGTTTCGTCCATGGCGCGGCCGTGGAGCTGCTCGACTTGGACGGGAAGGTGACGGCGATCGACCTCGAGCAGGTCAAGTGGGTCTGCTTCGTCCGCGATTTCAATTCTGGCGAGCCATCGAATCCGGAACGGCTGCTGCGCAAGACCTTCGCCGGCCGTCCGCGGACGGCTGGGCTGTTCGTCCGCGCCAAGTTGACGGATGGAGACGTGATGGAGGGGCTGGCCGCGAACGACCTTAGCCTGGTCGCGTCGCAGGGAGTATTTCTGACCCCGCCTGACACCCGATCGAATACCCAGCGGCTCTGGATTCCCGCTGCGGCGCTGAGTGAGTTGGAGGTCGTGGCGCTGATCGGCGGCGCTCCGAAAGCGAAGCCGGCTGTTCGGGTGGTGGATGAGACCCAGGAGAAGTTGTTTTAGATGAGCGCCATGAATCTATAAGTCTCACTCCCCACATCAATTTCTTTCCATAAACACAATTATAGAAGCGCTTTAAATGCACATAGTCATCGAAGCTTCGTGGAGACTGCAGGTCCCTCCACTTCGCTTCGCTCCGGTCGGGATGACAATCGTTTCCCGATTAGAGGCGGGGTGGGGGATGACAATGGTCGCGCGGCGCCCGAAATGACAATCCTTTGCGAAGTCTGCCGTCGCTTCCCTGCTAATCGCCTCTGAGGGCCTGCGTCGGGTTGACGGAGGCTGCTCGGATGGCAGGCGGCAGGCATGCCACCAGCACCAGGAGCATGAGCAGTCCGGCGGCGAGGGCCAGCACCAGGGGATCAAAAGGACTGACTCCGAAGAGGAATGACTGCAGGAGCCGCGAGACGGCGAGCGATCCGATCAATCCAATGACGCAGCCGATAGCGGCCAGCTTGGCTCCGGAGGCGAGCACCAGGCGGAGGATTTCTCCGCGCTGCGAGCCTAAAGCCATGCGGATGGCCATCTCCTGCACCCGGAGGGCGACGGAAAAAGCGATGACGCTATAGATTCCCAGGACGGCCAGCAGCACGGCGGCGGCGGCGAAGGCGGTGAGCACAGAAGTATTGAAGCGGCGCGGCGCTTCGATCGCCGAGACGTTCTCGCTCATGGTCTGGACGTGAGCCAGGGGAAGCTGCGGATCGATGGAGCGGACGGTGGCGCGGAGCAGGTTCTGCATCTGGGCGGGATCGCCGCTGGCCCGCACGGCGATGCCTCCTCCATATCCGAAGACGTCGTCCGGCGAGCCCATGGAACCGGCGGCGGGCAGTACCTGGTCGACAACCTCATAGAACTGCTGTTTCGACGCCGCTTCTGGCGAGCCCTCCGTCACATCGGCGACCTCGCCGACGACGGTCAGCCAGCGGGTGGTCATCTGTGCGGTGCCCATCCGGATGCGCTTGCCGATGGGGTCCTGTCCCGGCCAGGATTGCGCGGCTAGGCTGTGGTTGACCAGGGCGACGAGCTGCGAGGATGCGGTGTCTCCGGAATTGAGGTAGCGGCCGCGGAGAAGCGGGATACCCATAGCGGCGAAGTAGTCGCCTTCGACGATCACTGCGGTGGCCAGATCATGGCCTTCGAGCGAGGGAGCGTAGCCGTCGGCGATAAACGGCGAGTTGGCGTCGCTTCCCGATGCCGGGAGGATCGAGGTCATGCCGGCAGCTTCGACTCCCGGAAGCCCGCGCAGTCGGCGCAGGAGCTCGCGATTGAAGGCGTCGATCTGGGCCTGGGTCACATACTGCTTGGCGGGCAATCCATACTGAGCGATTACCGTGTGCTCGGGATGGAAGCCGAGCTCGACCTGGCGCATGTGAGCGAAGCTGCGCAACAGCAGGCCGGAGGCGGCGAGCAGGACGAGGGCGACGGCGATCTCGGCCACCACCAGAGCAGAGCGCAGGCGGCTGTGGCTGCTGCCATTGGTGCCGGTACGGCCACCCTCCTTGAGAGCGTCATTCACGCGGGTGCGGATGGCGGCAAACGCCGGGGCAAGTCCGCACAGAAATCCGGTGAGCAGAGCAAGCGCCAGGGCGAGTCCAACGACGCGCGAATCGAGATGGATATCGGCGATGCGGGGCAGCGTCTCGGGGAGGGCGCGGATGCCTATGCGTAAGGCGATGGCGGCAAAGAGCAGACCCAGCAGGCCTCCTGCCAGACTCAGGGACAGGCTTTCCGCCAATGCCTGGACCAGCAGTGTCGCCGGACGCGCTCCCAAAGCGAGACGCACGGCGACCTCGCGCTGACGGCGGATGGCGCGGACCAGCAGAAGTCCGGTGAGATTGGCGCAGGCGATGAGAAGCACGACCAGAACGGCAACGAAGAGGGTGCGGACCAGCGGACGGGCGGATTCCACGGTCTCATCCTGTAAAGAGCGCACCACGGGATGCATTTTGTAGGCGCCCATCAAGGTAGCGTGATCGCGCACCGTCTGGGCGGCGACTACGGCGGCATCGCCAGCTGCGGCGGAGGCGGTAATGCCGGGCTTGAGGCGTCCGACCATGAAGAACTGCCATGATCCGGCGCCGGTAGTCAGCTCGTAATCGGAGAGGCGCAGCGGCACCCACAGCTCGCTGCGGCTGAGATGGCCGGGTAGCAGCGGAAATTCGAAATTGCGGGGCATGACTCCGATGACCACGTAGGGACGGCGGTTGAGCAGGATCTTCCGGCCGAGAATGTTCGGATCGGCGCTCATGCGGTCGTGCCAGGTGGCGTAGCTCAGAACCGCGACGGCCTGCTTCTGCTCGTCTTCGGCGGCGGTGAACCATCTGCCTAACTGGGGCTGCACAGCGAGGGCGTCAAATACTCCGTTGGACATGCGGGCGGCGTTGACGGTCGCCGGCTCGCCGATGCCGGTGAGCTCATACACCGAAGGCTGGTAGCCGCCCAGGCCGTCGAAGCTGTGGGTGCCGCGGATGTAGTTGCGGATGTCCGGTCCGGTGACGCCCTGCTCTCCGTTGCCGGTGATGCCCGGGCCTTCGAGAACGTCCGTGAGGACGACCAGCCGTTCGGGATGCGGAAATGGGAGCGGCCGCAGCAGGACGCCTTCGACGATGGAGAAGATGGCGGTGGTGGCGCCGATGCCGAGCGCCAGCATGAGCACTGCGGTCGCAGTGAACCCCGGCGACTTCAGGACATGACGAACGGCGAAGCGTAGATCGCGAAGAAAGGGCACCTTGGGGGAGCTCCGGGCAGCGGGATTTCAACGAAAGCGGAGTTTCTCCGTTTCCCTATGGGACGGCAGCTTGTGACGTTCGTCAAGAGGAAAGCGTTGGGTCTCGCCAGCGTCTGATGCAAGGCGTAGACTCGTCGCATTTCCGGAGGATGACAATGCCTTTCCGCAAACTCTTCGCACTGACCGCGGCCATCTTTTGCTGTGTGCTTGCTCCCGCCAAAGATAAGAAGAAAAACATTCTTCCGATTGATGTCCTTCAGGCCAGGACCGTATTCGTGCTCATCGATCCAACTGCCGGAGTAGACGCCGCAGATCCGAACGCCAATCGCCTCGCCCGCATGGATGTGGAGAGAGCTCTCGATGCTTGGGGCCGGTTCACTCTGGTGCAGGAAGGATCTACGGCTGACCTGGTAATCATGGTGCGCAAGAGTAACGGCCAGATGGTTCAGCCCACAATCGGCGGCACGCCGGTCAATGGAAATCCGCCGATCAATGGGGGCTCCACTTCCTCCCCGACCCAGACCACTACCCGGGCGGGCGGCCATTGGGGCACCTCCGCTATCCCCAACGACCCTTCCTCTACCGGAAGCCAATCTGCCGGGCCCTACCCGCAGATCGAAGCGGGAGCGACACAGGACACATTCGTCGTCTATCGAGGCAACAAGGATGATCCCCACTGGAATCCGCTCGATGCTCCGGCGGTGTGGCGCTATTCACGGAAGGATGCGCTCGCCTCGCCTGCGGTTCCAGCCGTCGAGGTCTTTCGCAAGCTGATCGCGGAATCGGAGAAGCAACTGGCCTCCAATCCGTAGCCGGCCATTTGTGGATCAACACCCAGGCAGATGTTCCAAGGAACAGGGCCTGGAATGGGGATCAACAGCAAACACGAAGGACACAGATGTCAACGATCTGCTCTACTCCCGAGGGCTGGAGAGCGGGGATGGGCTCTCCAGCAATTTCGCCGACGCTTCAACCGACGAGCACTTGTTGATCATCGACCAGCACCTCGAGCAAGGTAGCCAGCTCCTTCTCCGGGTTGTGCGCCGCGAGTTCGCGGCGCAGCTTGTCTGCGTTGACGCGATACTCCGGCTTGGTCAAAATCTGATCGACAGCCTCCCGGACCTGTTCTGAACTCGGAGTGTCGGTGGCGAGATAGATGCCGCAACCGGTCGTCGTCACACGCGCTCCTACTTCGGGCTTGTCCTCACCCCGCCCGACCACGACCATCGGCACCCCTAAACTGAGCGCCTGGGTCACGGTTCCGTAGCTGCCAAACGCCACCAGCACGTCGACGTCCGGCAGGATCTGCCCGAAGTTAAGGTACTGCGATGCCACCGTATTCGGAGTGAGCGTACAGGGGATGCTTTCGATTGGTTTTCCTCCGGTCGTCGCCAGGACCAGAAAGTCCTCGCGGTCGCCGAGTCCCCGGATGGCCGGCGCCAAGAGTTTCCCCAGATCATTGTTGGCAACAGTTCCCTGGCTGACCAGAACGATCTTCTTCCCTGCCTTCCTGGCATCTTTTAAGCCGGAAGGCACATCTCCTGCTCCTTGAGGCAGCAAAGCGCCGATGTAGTGAACCTTCTTCGCGGGCTCACGCAGGGGAAACTCGAAGCTCGGCACACACGGCTGAAGAACGATGTCAGAGAGCAAGGCCGCAGATTCGAATATCCTTCCGGGCAAAGCCGGAAGACCGAGCTCAGCCAGCAGGCGGTCGGCCGCCTCCTTCAGAGGAAGATCTTTCTTCTCCCTGAACTCTCGCGCGATTTCGGCATACTCTTTCAATTTTTCCGGATCGTTCGTCGGAATCAGTCCGGGGCCCCACGGTGCACCATCCGCGCGATTGAGGGGCAACGGCAAAACCCCCAGAAAAGCGATCACCGGACGCGCGGAGCGGGGTCCGAGCAGAAATGGAAATACGCCGGTAAAACATGTCTCGTGCACGATCAGATCTGCCGGAAACTCCTGCAGAAGTTCCTGCAGCCCGCGAAACTGCGCGAGCATAGGATCGACGAACCCCCCCCGGAAGCCATTGGACTGTTCTTCGAGGCCGGGGGCGTAGATATTCCGTTTCAAAAAGCCGGCGATGGTATCCTGCACGCCCTGATCGGCTTCATGCGGCATGGGAAAGAAACGCGATCCAGCGGCTTCGACTTTGTCGCGAAACATTGTGCTGGTATAGAAAGCTGTTTCATGTCCCGCTTTCTTCAGAATATTTGCAACCACCAGGAGCGGATTGAAATGTCCGGTGGCGGGAATGGATGCAAGTAAAACCTTCATTTAAACTCCTCCATCGTCGACCCAAGGGGGCCGAGAAAGAATCTTGTAAAGAGATAAAACGCGTCGACGCCACGGATATTCCCGTGATCCGCTGTTCGGCTTCGACCATCGCGTGAAAACGTGAGATCGACGCCCTCAACTGTGGCAGCGAGGGCGATTTTGGGAGCGCTCGTCCTAGTACAATCACCTGCATGAAGTTAGCGGCTTTAGCACTGGCAGTAGGCGCGGAATTACACGGAGACGGCGACCTTGAAATCACTGGTGTGGCCGGTATTGAAGAGGCCGGTGACGGCGAAATAACTTTTGTGGCCAATCCGCGGTATTCGGCTTTGGCGCGCACGACGAAAGCGACGGCGGTGCTGGTGGCTCCGGATTTTCCGGAGGTCGCGGCAGCTACGCTGCGGGTTGCGAATCCCTACCTGGCGTGGGCCAAGGTCATTCAGCTTTTTTATCGCGAGCCTAAGTATCCGGTGGGGATTCATCCCACAGCGGCGATTCACCCCTCGGCAACCATCGGGAGATTTGCCCACATCGCGGCGTACGTAGTGATCGATCGGGATGCCGTCATCGGCGATCACGCCACGCTGCTGGCCCACTCGGTGATCTATGCGAACGCGACGATCGGCGACCACTTCTTTGCCCATGCTCACTCCGTTGTGCGGGAGAACTGCCGGATCGGCAATCATGTGGTCCTGCAGAACGGCGTGGTGGTGGGCTGCGATGGATTCGGATTCGCGAAGGACGACAAGGGCGTCTGGCACAAGATCGCGCAGGCCGGGCCGGCGGTGCTCGAGGATTGGATCGAGGTGCAGGCGAACTCATGCATCGACCGGGCCAGCGTGGGTGAGACGCGTATCTCCTCAGGGGTGAAGATCGATAGCCTGGTGCAGGTGGGTCACGGCTCGAAGGTGGGAGAAAATACGCTGCTGTGCGCCCAGGTGGGCCTGGCCGGATCGTCGGAGATCGGCAAGAATGCGATTCTGGCCGGACAGGCCGGCGTGGCCGGACACTGCAAGCTGGGCGACGGGGTCATTATGACAGCGCAGGCCGGGGTTTCCCACGATATCCCGGCGGGCAAAGTGATCAGCGGATCGCCGGCCTTCGATAACCGGCAGTGGCTGAAGGCCACGGCGCTCTTCAATCGCCTTCCCGATATTGTGAAAGAGCTCCGGCACCGGGAGAAGGCCAAAAAAGGATTAGAGCAAGAATAACGCTGCTGTCATGTGGGTGCCATGCCGGACTCAGTGAGGATCGCAGCGGGGCTAATTGATCATCCATCGTCGGGATTCTTCCTCCCTTTGGGCGTCAAAATGACGGTACATTCAGAAAGCCGGCGATTGCATTCGTTTTTTCTTGAAGCGACGGCGTGGGCATTTACTCGACGCGACGGAGTTCTCGGGAAGATACGGCGAAAGTGACGAAACCCATTTATGGATACGCGCGTATACGCTAGTCCTGTCGAGCCTTGCGGCCATTCCAAGATTTCGTGCATCTAAACCATTTCAATGCCAAACGACAATGAAAGCGGCGTTAAATCGGGACCTGGGCAGGACTCTGCACAGGCTCTTGCCGAACCCATTCGCGTACTGTTGCTGGATGACCACCCCGAAAATCTGTTGCTGCGTTCGACCATCCTGCGCAAACACGGCTATCTGACCGAAACCGCGTCCACCGTTGAAGAAGCGATAGTGCTGCTGGCGGAGATCGACATTGCGGTGCTCGACTATCATCTGGGCGCGGGGCAGTTCGGCACGGACGTCGCGGCGGCGTTGCGGCAGCAGCGGCCCGAGGTGCCGATCATTATTCTGTCCGCGACGCTCGAGCGCCGCTTCGGCGGGGTCGAGGATATGCACCTGCTGAAAGGCTACAGTTCCATCGACGACCTGGTGACGGCGCTGCGCTCCTTCGAAGCGAAGCTGCGCGGCAAGCCGGTGGTGGTCGATGCGCGCGACTTTTTTTACTCTCGCATCAGCATGGCGATGGGCGACGATGTGGTGCTCGAGATCCTGGACGGGGCGGGCAATTGGGTGTACGTGAATGAGAGCTGCGCGCGGCTGCTGGAGCGCCCGCGAGACTGGTTTCCGGGGCGGAACATGTTCGTCGAGATGCCGGAGCTGGCCGCCGACTGGCGCGAGATTCTGCGCACCGTGGCGCGCGACCGCGAGACGTATATCGACCGCACCTATCGCGGACTGCTCAACCTTCCCCGCCGAGGCGAGGAGTGGGTGTGGAATGTGCTCGCCTTCCCTATTACCCTGCACACCCGCGATACCGGCGTGGTGCTGACGGCGCGGACCCTGGAGCGCAAGTCAGTGGTGTAGCGGAGCTCCGTGGGAGCTTCGCCTTCTAAGAGCAGCATCGACGGCGCTCGGAATCTGTCATTATCAAGAGAGATGAAGGCCGCCGGCTGTGCTCTTCCAATTCGTCAACGCATCTTTCCCGCTTTGCTTCTGTCTTTGACGGGGTGTGGGCTGCTTTGCTTTGCCCTCACTGCTTGCAAATCCGCGTTCGTTGAGGCGACGATTCGCAACGATAGCGATGCGCCGGTACGGCTGATCGAGGTCGACTATCCCAGCGCCAGCTTCGGGACGCAGTCGCTGGCCGCGCACACGGTCTATCACTATCGCTTCAAGATTCAGGGCTCGGGTCCGGTGACGCTCAGCTACACCGGCTCCGATGGAAAGACACATACGGCGACCGGCCCGACGCTCGATCAAGGCCAGCAGGGCGGCCTTACCATCGCACTCGATGCAGCGGGGAAAATCAGCTGGTCGGAAAATCTGATCGCTCCCAAATAAGAGCTTGATTAGGGCTGATTCCCAATTTGGACCGGCGCGATTTTCAGGCGACGTTGTCGCTTGTATTGGCCTCTTCCCTGTCCTAGGCTGAACCACGAGCGATGCAGGCGCCATCCGGTCCAAGCCCCGTTCCCCATGCGGTTTCCGGTCTGCGCGTCTGCCGCTCCCCTTTTAAAGCGGCTTTGCTTTTCGGCGTTTGCTTCTCAGAGATGACGGGCACCCGATTTCTTCCGACAAAGCTGGTTGCGGCGCCGGCAAACTGTAGCTCCCTCCACTTCGCTCCGGTCGGGATGACGAATTCACGCGACGAAGCGATAACTCGTCAGCATTAGCTCGTAGGCCGCAGCTGCTCGTCGGGTGAGGGCATGGTGGGATGGAGCGACGGCGTCGGGGCCGGAGCTGACGCCGGCTGCGGGGTCGCCGAGCTGCTGGCCGGGATGGTTGCCGGATTCGGATTCGGGTTCTGTCCGGAGCCTGCTGTCTTCTGGCCATCCTGCGAATCCTTCGGGAACTGCACCGGCTTCATCACCGGCTTGTCCTTGTCGTCGTCGCCAGGCAGCTTCTCGCCGGGATTGCGCAGTGTGGGAGGCGCGTGGGGGGCGTTCTGAGCCTGGGTATCGGCGGGGTTCTGGTCGCCGAGCTTGACGATGCGGGTGTTGTCGCCGGGCGCGGTGCTCCAGTAATCGCCCATCTCATTCTGGGTGCGGATGACCGGGGATTCGCCAACGTTGGCGATCTCCACGCGGATGACGCGATTGCCGTTGAAGCGGACGAACTGCACCGGCTGCGGCGGATCGCCGTAGATCCACTCCTCGAAGGGCGTCTGGCCGTCATTCTCGCGAACCTTGTTCTTCGGAGAGCCCAGGGCGCTGACCACCATCTGCTCGTTCATGCCGACCAGGACGTGATGCTCGAGGATGGTCTTGCGCAGCGCCGGCGGGAGCGTGTCGGTGAAGGCCTGCTGCGGCGACTTCACGGAGAAATCGACAATGGGCTTGACCAGCGCTTCGACCTGCAATCCGGTCACGTCGGGCATGGCATGCGGAAAGATGAGCACGATGCGCGAGCCGCTGGGCGCCTGCGGATCGTCGTGCACCACCGGCGTGGTGGCGTTGGGATCCATGCCCACAGAAACATGGCGGAGGAACTTGTGCTTATGCTCAGGGCCGCCATTGAAATCGAGCTGCAGGCGGTCCTTTTCAATGCGGATATCGGTGACGGTCACACGCTCGCCCGCCTTGACCGACAGGCCGCGATTGCGGATGGCGTTGGCGTAGTCGCTCCCCGAGGGCTGCATCGCGCCGTTGGCGTGCAGGGTAAGGACGCCGATGGGCAGAGGCCGCATGGCAAAGCCCTGCTCGGCCTGCAGAAAGCGCAGCAGGTCTTCGCGATTATGGTTGGTGAGGGGCGCTTCAGGCAGAGGAATGTCGGTGGGATGAAAGTCGAGATATTTCCCGTCGATGCCTTCGGGCGTGACGGTGAAGACCTGAGCCTGGGATGCGAGTGAAAACGGCGCGGCCAGCAGAAAAGCGACAGCGCTGCGCAGCAGCGTGGAGGACGCTGGGCCGGATCGGAAACCGCAGGATCGAAAACCGCCAGATCGAAAACCTTGCAGGAAAGTGAAGCCTCGCATAGGGCCTCCGCTTGGTAGATAAGCATGGCCCGATTTTGTGCGCTTGGCAAGGGGAATGAGGCAAACCTGCGCGATGGTTTTCATGGCGGGAAAACGATGTTGCGGCGCAGCTCCGGTGGTCTCCCAGGTCTCAAAAGCGAGACCATGGGGCACACCGTTTGCTTGAGAATCCGCCGGTCAGGCTGACCAGTTGGTGGAGGAGGTTTGGGGGACGGGGGCGGCGGGGCTTGGCGTGAGGTTAGGCATGCTGTTGCGAAGCTGCTCCTCCTGGAGCTTGCGGATCACTTCGGGGTCGCGTGCCGCCACCTGCCAGGCCTCGCGGACATCGCGAATGCAGGCGATGGCCTCGCGCAGACGGTCGGCGGAGGCCAGCCGCGATCCCTCGATGCAGAGGGCGAAGATGGCGGCGTAGAACTCGGAGAGGGCGCGCGCCGACGAGCCCCCGATGTCCATGCGGAGACGCGACTGCAGGTGCATGAGGATGTCGAGGGTGCGCTTGATGGCGATGCGGCGCTCGGCAATGTCGTTGTTCTCGACGGCCTGGATGGCGCGGTAGAGAAAGCGCACCATGCCATCGTAGAGAGCCACGATCAGCTCGACTCCGTTCATCCCGGCCACTGTCTGCTGCTGATAGCTCATAATCTTCTGCTTGTCCTGCGGTGCGTGGCGGGGTTGCGCCAGATTCCTTGTCTCTCAAATTTTGCGAGTTAGTTGCTGGAGTTCTCGTTGAATCCGGTAATGGCGCTGTAAAGCTCGTTCACCTCGTCGAGCTGCTCCGGAATCGCCTGCAGGGTGTAGTTTGCCTCGTTCAACTCGGTCGTCAGCTGAGATTGCTGGGAGCTGATATAGGCGTTCTCGTTGCTGAGGTTGGTGTTGAGCTGCGATTCGCTGCTCGAGTTGCTGGAGAGCGCCAGAACCACGACCCCGCTCGAGGTGCTATTGCCAAGATTGTTGAGGATGTTGGTCAGGTTGCTGCCAAAGGAGGTGAAACTCGCGCTGGGCTCGAGAAAGTTCACGACATCCTGGTAGTTCGAGTCGAGAACCGAGTCCAGGGTGTCGGTATTGAGGCTCAGCGTGCCGTCGTTGTTCATGGAAACGCCCAGCTGGGTGAGGCTGGTGATGGCATTGGATTGCGAGGGCGCGAAGGTGACCGCGCTTCCGGTGGTGCTGTCGGTCAGGCTGCCGGAGTTGATGGTGATGGCGCCGGAGGAGCCGGCGGTCGAGTTGACTACGCTCAGGGTCGCCGAGTTCCCTGCCGTCTGTACGCTGGCGGTCACGCCGAGATTGGCGGCGTTGATGGCATCGGCCAGCGAGGCCAGCGTGCCGTTGGCGGGCACGGCGATGGTAGTCGCGGCGCCGCTCCCGACAGAGATCGAGAGGCTTCCCGAAAGGGTGTCCGAGGACTCGATAGACGAGGTGGTGCCGACGGCGTTGGCGGCCTGGGTGAAGTTGAGCGCCGACTGCAGATCCTGCTGCAGCGTCGCGACGGTGGGATCGCCATAGAGCGGCTCGGCGTTGCCCGACGCGTCGTTGCTCTCCTGCGTATTGAGATCGCCGATGACGGTGTTGTAGGAGGAGACGAAGCTGGTGAGCGCGGATTCGATATCGCTGTTGTTGTTGGTGATCTCCACCTGAACGGCGGAGCCGGGTGCGGCGCTCACCAGTTGAAAGGTCACGCCGGGAATGGCGCCGGTGATGGTGTTGGAGGCGCTGCCGATCGCGACGCCATCGACGGTGAGCGAGGCATCCTGCCCGGGCTGTCCCTGGGTGAAGGTGACGGCCTGCCCGGTGGTCCCGTCGATGAGGCTGCCGCCTACGGTGATCTGTCCTGCCGCGCCGGAGGTGTTGCTGACCAGGGAGAGCTGCTGGCCGGTGGAGGTCGTAATTACGTTAGCGGTCACCCCATAACTGCCGGCATTGATGGCCGCGGCCAGGGTGGAGAGCGTGTCGTTCGCGGAATCGATGGTGATGGTTTGAGAATTGCTGCCTACCGATAGCGACAGGGTGCTTCCGGTGGCCAGGGTGTCATTGGTTGCGAGGATGCCGCTCGCATAAGACGAGGTCTGGGCCAGAGAGTCTACCTTGACCGTGTAGGTCCCGGCGGCCGCGTCCGATGCGGCCGAGGTCAGTGCCAGCACCGAGGTATCCGAGCTCGAACCCTCCTTCTCGGAGAAGACGCCGGCAAAATCGGTGAGCGGGTTGAGGGCGCTTGCGAGAGAGCTGAGATCCGTGCCGATCGAGCTCAATGCCGTGTCCTGCGACTGCAGCGCGCTGAGCTGCGTGTTCCACGGAGTCTCCACGGCCTGCAGGTTGGCGACGATCTGGCTGACCGTGCTGCTGACATCGAATCCCTGACCGCTAGTGGGTGAACCAAACGAGATGCCTACGGTGCTCATAGTTGTTCCTATCGACGGACGCGGGCCGAAGCTTGAGGCGCGTGAATTTTCTGCTCTCCGGGGTAGCACGCTCTCCGCCGCACGAACGAAAGAGCGATTAGATGTCTCCAATGAAATGGGCACAAGATGCACAATCCCTGGGCTCAGGCCTGCAAAACTTCCTCTGCGTCGTCGTGAGGCTGAAGCCTCACGCTCGCTCCGTAAAACCAACTCCCCCGCAAAACAAATCGCAGGGTTTTCATCGACCGGAAATCCCCCAAAAAGAATCGCCGATTTTTCCAGCAATTTGAAGGGGGAGCCTTCGGCTCCCTCCTTCTTTGCAGGAAAAACAAACTACTGCAGCAGCTTGGTGACCAGCTGTTCGGTGCTGTTGGCCTGGGCCAGAGCGCTGATGCCGGTCTGCTCCAGGATTTCGTACTTGGAGAGGTTGGAGGTGGCCTGTCCGTAGTCGGTGGCGGTAATGGAGTTCACGGCCGAGACCACGTTTACCTGCTCCGTGCTCTCGACGCCGCTAACTGCATTCAGGGTATTGATCTGGGCGCCAGTGTAGCCCCGTTCCGCCGCCACATCCTGCACCGCGGTGTAGACGTCGTTGAGTGCGGTCTGGGCGTTGGCGGCCGAGGTCAGGCTGGTGGTGCTCAGGTCTTCGCTGTCGGCAGCCACCGGGGTGTAGGTCAGCGTGGAGGTCGCGGTGCCGGCGCCGGAGGTGTAAGTGAGGCCGGCAGAACCGGTGCTGTCGCCGACCGCCGCGCTCGAGAGAGCGCCGAGAGTCAGCGTATCGCTGAAGCCGCCGCCCTTGGTGGCATCCCCGGTGTAGATATTGAAGCTGCCGCCGAAGATGCTCTGTCCGTTGTAGGTCGCGGTCGAGCCAATGTTGCTGATCTCGTCCAGGATGGATTGATATTCGGAATTGGCAGCACTGTCCTGGGTGGTGTTGAGGGTGCCGTTCGAGGCCTCGGTGGCCAGGGTGATGGCGCGGTTGAGCAGGCTGGTGACCTGGGAGAGCGCGCCGTCGGCGACCTGCAGCAGCCCCACGCCTTCGCTGGCGTTGGTGGAGGACTGGGTGAGGGCAGCGGAGTTTGCCTGCAGGCCGTTCGCGAGCGAAAGGCCGGCGGCATCATCGGCTCCGGAGTTGATGCGCGAACCCGACGACAGCTGCGTCAGCGTATTCTGCAGACTGTCTTGCGTCGTGTTCAGGTTGTTTTCCGCGTATAACGCGGAGATGTTATTGAGGACACCCAAAGCCATTTGATTTGCTCCTCTGTCGGTGAGAAGGATGGGTTCCCACTCGAGGGGAACCGTTTGACACACCCCGTTCATCGGCGGCCGGGCAGGGGCCTTTATTCGCACCATCGGATTTGGCATTTCGCGTGCGCGGCGGCCTTCGGACGACCCTCCATCAACCTTTTCTCTCCCGCGCCGATAAACGGGCCGTGGAGGGAAATCGCTTGATTGAACTCACCCGTTTGAACGGCGTCCCCATGGCGTTGAACAGCGACCTGATCCAATTCATCGAGTCGTCGCCGGATACGACTCTGACCCTGATTACCGGCGAAAAGCTGGTGGTGCGGGAGAGCCGGGAGCAGATTATCGAGTGCACGGTTCTCTACCGCGCCCGGCTGATTGGCGAAGCGGCGCGAGCCTGCCCGGGCGGCCTGATGATCGCCTCAAGCTCGATGTGGCGTGCAAATGCCGCACTGCAGGCGAGCGCTGCGCAGGAGGCCCGGAAAGAGAACTGGGAAGAAAGCGGAGACGAGAGCCGTCTGACCGAGCGCGAGCGGCACGAGGCGTCATGATGATGCGCACGCACTCCATGCGCGCGATGGAATCCATGTGCCGGAAAGCGAGCGCTTATGGATACCGGTAGCATTCTAGGGCTTGCGCTGGCGCTGGCCGGCATCCTCTTCGGGCTGGTGATCGAAGGCGGCCACCTGGGACAGATCCTGCAGCCGACGGCGGCGATGATCGTGCTGGGAGGGACGACCGGGGCGGTGATGCTGCAGTTCCCGCTGGGCACGGTGGCCACTGCCTTTCTGCGCCTCTTCAAACTCTTCTTTTATCGCGCGCCGACCGGAGAGACCGAGCTGCAGGAGCTGGTGAGTTTCGCCAACAAGGCGCGGCGCAGCGGCATCGTCTCGCTCGACCAGGAATTGTCGACCGTCCAGGACCCGTTTCTTCACCAGGCGCTGATGCTGGCGGTGGACGGCACCGAGCCTTCGGAGCTGCGCAAGATCATGGAGCTGAAGCTACAGAACCAGACGGAAATGGAGGAGAAAATTCCCGCGGTCTTCGAGGCTGCGGGGGGTTTCTCCCCGACCATCGGCATCATCGGGGCGGTGCTGGGGCTGATCCAGGTGATGCAGCATCTGGACCACATCGAAGAGGTGGGGCGGGGGATCGCGGTGGCCTTCGTGGCCACCATTTACGGGGTGGGCGCGGCCAACGTGCTGCTGCTGCCGGCGGCGGGCAAGCTGCGCCTGCGCCTGCGCCGGGAGATGGCGCTCAAGGAGATGACGCTCGAAGGGGTGATTTCGATCCTCGAAGGGATGAATCCGCACATGATCGAGATCAAACTGGGCAGCTATCTTTCTCCCACGCAGGCCAAGCCGAGCGGGCCGGTCGCGGTGAAGCGGGGCGCGGCATGAGACGGCGCAGACCGAAGCCGCACATCAACCACGAGCGCTGGCTGGTCTCCTACGCTGACTTCATCACGCTGATGTTCGCCTTCTTCGTGGTGCTCTACGCCAGCTCGCAGGCGGACAAGAAGAAGCAGGCGCAGGTTTCGCAGTCGATCAATCAGGCCTTCAAAGTGCTGGGGCTTTTTCCGTCGACCTCGACCGTCTCGCCCTCTACGCCCATCGCCAGCTCCACCGATCCCGAGGTGTCGACGGTCAACATTGTGCTGGGCGAAGACCTGGCCGCCTCGCAGGAGGTGAAAAAGGATCTCACGCGCATCCAGCACGAGCTGCGGGGCAAGCTTTCGAACCAGATTGCGCAGCATGTGGTCGCCATGCACCTGGGGCACGACGGGCTGGTGATTTCGCTGCGCGAGGCGGGATTCTACGACAGCGGCTCGGCCACGCCGCATGCCAGCTCGCTGGGCAGCATCGATACCATCGCATCGTCGCTGGAGCGAGTGCCCTATGACATCCGCATCGAAGGGCACACCGACAATGTGCCGATCCACACCAGCGAGTTTCAATCCAACTGGGAGCTCTCGACGGCGCGGGCCACGCGCATGGCCAAGATTTTCATCGAGCGGCACCACTTCAGTCCGGGGCGGCTCTCGGCGTCGGGATATGCGGAGTTTCACCCCGTAGCTTCGAACGCTACAGCGGAGGGGCGCGGCCAGAACCGCCGGGTCGACGTCATCGTGCTGTCGCGCATCAGTATCCCCAACCCTCCCGAGGCGCAGGTAACTCCGCCTCCGGCTCCTATGCCTGCGGCCAGGAAGTAAGCGTTGCCAGGTTGGGAAACGGGAACGGGCGATATCATCGAAGAGATGCCGTCTCCTTCTTTCACTCATGCGGATTCCCGGCGGCTTGCCGAAATCAGCTACGACCGTGCGGTCGAGGAGTTGGCGCAGGGCGACGTCGCGGCTGCGATCTCCGGTTTTCGCGATGCCCTGACCGCCGATCCGGACTTTTCCGATGCCACGCACGGCCTGATCCATGCTCTGCGATTGGCGGGACGGCTGGATGAGGCGGTCGAAGTAACGCAGGCGCTGATTGCCGCGCATCCCGATGACACGCTGGCGCACACCAGCCTGTCGATTCTCTATCAGCACCAGGGCAAGGTTCCAGAGGCAGAAGCAGCGGCGCTCAAGGCCAAGCTGCTGGGCTGGAAGCAGCAGCTTCGCGAGCAGGCGGCTGCAGAGGGCGGGAAGTGACGCGCGAGGTAAGCTGCGCGATTTCTTCGTTGCCACTGATGAAACTCACCATAGAGAATGCGGAGGACACAGAGAAGTCGGCGCGAGCACGAACTCTTCTGTGCTCTCTGCGCCCTCTGTGGTGAATCAATCTCTTCTCAACTCCGATGTTTTTTTGAGCCGCTACTACAGAGATCTCCGCTTCGGTCGAGATGGCAAATCGAAGAGCAACGCAGCAGCGCTATGCTTGGATCAGGAATCATGCTCCGTTTTTTCGTTGCTACCACCAATCCGGGCAAGCTGCGGGATTTCTCCGCGGCTGCTGAGACTCACCACAGAGAACGCGGAGGACACAGAGATGTCAACGCGAGCACCCATTCCTCTGCGCTCTCTGAGCCCTCCGTGATGAATCAGTCCCTTCTTGACTCCGATGTTCTCTTCGAACCGCTGCCGGGATTGAAGGAGATTCCCGCACCCGCCGAGGACGAGCCGACCTTTGCCGGCAATGCGCGGGTGAAGGCGATCTACTACAGCAGCTTTGCGGCCGGAGAGCTGGTGCTGGCTGACGATTCGGGGCTTGAAGTGGATGCGCTGGACGGCGCGCCCGGAGTTCGCTCCGCGCGCTTCGCAGTGGATTCGCAGTTCATCGCTGCCGGCATCGACGACATCGACCGGCTGAATAATCTTTGCCTCCTGGAGCGCATGAGAGATGTGTCTGCGGGACAGCGGCAGGCGCGCTATCGTTGCGTGCTGGCAGCGGCTCGCGATGGGGCATGTCTCTTCAGCGGCGATGGCACCGTCGAGGGAGAAATTCTAACCGCGCCGCGAGGGGATGGCGGATTCGGATACGATCCTTTGTTTTACCTGCCGGAGATGGGAAAGACCATGGCCGAGCTCGACCTTGCAACCAAGCATCGGATCGGCCATCGCGGGCGTGCGTTGCGCGATCTGCTGAGGCGGATGCCGCCTACGAGATGAAGCGACGGCCGGCCTGCGAAAGAAGCTTTGCGACGAAGCGACGTTCATCGCGACGGGGCCGGCGAATGGTAGGGCTTTGACGTCAAGCATGGGAGGCTGATGATGCGTCACGCCCACTTGCGCAATGTCTGAATTGCGCGGATGCACGAAACATCCGCAAGCAAGAACGGGAATGAAAACCGGCACCGGTTCGACCGGAAACAGGAGCAGCAAATGGAAATGCGCAAACTTGGCAACAGCAATCTGGAAGTCTCGGCGATCGGCTTCGGCTGCATGGGTATGAGCTGGTCCTACGGCCCTGCGAAAGACAAGCAGGAGATGATCTCGCTTCTTCGCGCGACGGTGGAGCGAGGCGTTACGTTCTTCGATACCGCGGAAATCTACGGCCCATTCGTGAACGAAGAGCTGGTGGGCGAAGGCCTCGCTCCCTTCCGCGATGATGTGGACATCGCAACCAAGTTCGGGTTGGAAGCCAATCCCGATGACGGCGGCAAGTGGACAAAGCTCAACAGCCGGCCGGAGCATATCAAGCAGGTCGCCGAGGGCTCGCTGAAGCGGCTCAGAGTCGAGACAATCGATCTCTTCTACCAGCACCGGGTCGATCCCGATGTGCCTATCGAAGACGTAGCCGGGGCAGTGAAGGAGCTGATCCAGGAAGGCAAGGTCAGACACTTCGGTCTCTCCGAAGCAGGGGCTCAGACCATCCGCCGCGCGCACGCCGTTCAGCCCGTCGCCGCACTGCAGAGCGAATACTCGCTGTGGTGGAGGAAGCCTGAAGAGGAGGTGATTCCGGTGCTCGAAGAGCTCGGAATCGGATTCGTTCCCTATAGCCCGCTGGGCAAGGGCTTCCTCACCGGCAAGATCGATGCCGATACCGAGTTCAGCAGCACGGATTTTCGCAATACGGTTCCGCGACTCACGCCGGAAAATCGTAAAGCGAACCAGCCGCTGGTCGATCTGCTCAACACCTTCGCGGCGCAGAAGAAGGCGACGCCGGCTCAGATCGCGCTGGCCTGGCTGCTCGCCCAGAAGCCCTGGATCATCCCGATTCCAGGCACGACGAAGCTGCATCGCCTGGAAGAGAATCTCGGAGCGGCCAATATCGAGCTCACACCGGAGGATCTCAACGCTATCGAAAGCGCTTCGTCGAAGATCAAGTTCGAAGGGGCGCGATATTCGGAAGTTCATGAGCGCATGAGTGGGCGCTAAACCAGGTCTGACGGGCGGAATCGCACATGAAAGGCATTCCGCCAATGGATCTTCCAGGTTCAAATTCGTTCGGCTTTTCGAGAAACTAAAATACGAGTGAGGAAAGAAAACACATGGAGATCAAGCGAGCTGGAACACAAGCTTCAGGAAAAGGGCCGGCGGAGTGGTTTACTGGCACGGTGCGCATCGATCCGCTGTTTCAGGCGCCCGATCCGGCATCTGTTCAAGGCGCCAGCGTGACCTTCGAGCCGGGCGCGCGCACGGCGTGGCACACTCATCCACTCGGGCAAACGTTAATTGTCATCGCTGGCTGCGGGCGGGCGCAGCGCGAAGGCGGGCCGGTCGAGGAGATTCGTCCGGGCGACGTGGTGTGGTTCTCGCCGGGCGAGAAGCATTGGCATGGAGCCGCGCCGACAACGGCCATGACGCACATTGCCATCCAGGAAAAGCTCGACGGAAAAGTGGTCGAATGGCTGGAACAGGTCACCGACGAGCAATATCAAAAGTGATGATTTCAACATTTCTTACCGAAATTTAAGGTCGCAGCTAAAACGTTTAATTAAGGACGAAACTTGTTTCCGGATGGTAGGCTTGCCGCATCTTTCCTTGTAGGAGACGGCAAGTTCGCAGCATGGCTTCAATCACCGCACCGGAACATCTCATTCATTCTGCCTCCACGCCAACGATTAAGCCCATGCGGCTGCTCTCGCTCGATGTCTTTCGCGGGCTCACGATCGCCGCGATGATCCTGGTGACCGATCCCGGCACCTATAGCGCGGTGTACTGGCCGCTGCGGCATGCGGAGTGGAATGGATGGACGCCGACCGACATGATCGCGCCGTCGTTTCTGTTCATCATCGGTGTGGCGCTCACTTTCTCGTTTGCCAACCGCATGGCGCGGGGTGAGACGCGGGGCAGGCTGGCACGGCATCTGCTGCAACGCACGGCATTGCTTATCTCGATTGGGCTTTTCCTGAATGCGTTTCCGTCTTTCGATTTGCACACGCTGCGGTTTCCGGGCATCCTGCAGCGGATCGCGGTGAATTGTGCGCTGGGAGGTTTGCTCTATCTTGCTCTGCTGCCGCGGGCGGGTGAGAAGGACCGGCGGCCGCGACGGGTATGGATGATCGTCGTGGTGATCGCGGTGTTGATCGCGGGATACTGGCTGACGCTGCGCTACTTCCCTGTTCCCGGCTTCGGTCCGAATCGATTGGATACGCTGGGAAATCTTGGAGCGTATATCGATCGCGCGGTCTTCACTATGCGCCACATGTGGGCCTATGGAACGACGCCAGGATACGGCGTGACCTACGATCCCGATGGCCTTCTGCTGACGCTGCCTTCGACGGCGAATTTACTGGTTGGGCTGCTGGCTGGCGAGCTGCTGCGAACGAAACTCTCAGGCCTGCGCAAGGTGCTGATCCTCGCGGCTGCCGGCGTGGTGCTCTTTGTCGCCGGCCGAGCGCTCGATCCCCTGATGCCGATCAACAAGAAGATCTACACCAGCACGTACATCCTGCTGAGTGCAGGGTTCAGCCTGATGGCGTTCGCAGCGAGCTACTGGGTGCTGGACGTGCGGCGCTGGCGCTTGTGGACTCGTCCGCTGACTGTGCCGGGTGTGATCTTCGGCACGAATGCGATCCTGGCCTTCGCGATCTCGACGGTCATCACTTCGCTGGCGGATGTGATCCACGTGCAGCCGGGCGAGTCGCTGCACCACTGGCTGCACGAGACGCTCTTCCTGCCTTGGCTGGGTCCGGTGGATGCTTCCCTGGCGTATGCGCTGATGATTGTGGGCGTAAATCTGGCTATTGTGGGCGTGTTCTACCGGAGGCAGATCTTTTTGCGGCTTTGAGGGAAGGGGGATCCCGTGTCTCAGAGGCGAGACCTGGGGCAGCCGGGGGCAACCTCTGTAAGCGTCATTCTGAGCGTTAGCGAAGAACCTCAGTGATGATAACTGCCTAACATCACTGAGATTCTTCCTCCCGTCGGTCGTCAGAACGACGGATCTGGACGGTTGAGCTCGTGGTCTCCCACCCTTCACGATAACTCCGTGAAGGATGGGGCACCCGGTGATCGCTGAATGGTCAACTTTATATCGCACCGAAAATGGCGTCGCCACTTTTCCACGGGATCCTGACGCTTCCTTGACGATGCTTCCCTTCGGAACCAATAATAAGTGTTGACTCTTCTACAGTTTCAACGGTGGCAATGGCGAGGACGCCTTTGCCCTGAGTGCGTCCCGGCGGGGTGTGTTCTGCCGCGTCCGCAATGGTCCAACGAGCGCGTTAACCACGATACGAGGGTTGAGAGTGCGATCAGTTCATTTTCCTGAAGACGGGCGAAACCAATGAGCACAGCCGCGGTTACGCCGCACGAAAATCGGGCGCCGAACTTCTGGCAGTCCACCAATGGCAAGAAGGTGGTGATGGCGGTGACCGGGGCCATCATGTTCCTGTTCATCATCGGGCATGTGGCGGGCAACCTGCAGATCTTCGAGGGTCCGGCGAAGCTGAATGCCTATGGCCACTTCCTGCACAGCATCGGCGAGCTGCTGTGGCCGGTGCGCATTGTGCTGCTGCTCTGCGTGGGCCTGCACATTACGGCGACGGTGCAGCTGGCGATGCGCAACAAGGCGGCGCGGCCGGTAGGCTACTCGCGCAAGCAGGCGATCAACTCTTCGTATGCATCGCGGACCATGTACTGGAGCGGGCCGATCGTGCTCGCCTTTATCATCTTTCACCTGCTGCAGTTCACCGCCGGCTACATCCATCCCGGATCGCAGTTCATCGAGGGTGACGTCTATCACAACGTGGTCGCAGGCTTCCAGGTGTGGTGGGTCTCGGTGTGGTACATCATCGCGGTGAGCCTGCTGGGCTTTCACCTGCGGCATGGATTGTGGAGCATGTTCCAGTCGATCGGCTACAACCATCCGCGGCACACGCCGCTGCTGAAGAAGGCCGCTTTCGTGATCGCGCTGCTGATCACCCTGGGCTACATCTCGATTCCGATCAGCGTTCTCGCGGGGTTCATAAAGTAAATGACACTGGATTCGAAATTACCTACTGGACCGATTGAAACCTCCTGGCCGCGCACCAAGTTCGACCTGAAGCTGGTGAACCCGGCCAACAAGCGCAAGCACTCCATCATCGTCGTTGGCTCGGGGCTGGCCGGCGGATCGGCCGCGGCCACGCTGGGCGAGCTGGGCTACAACGTAAAGTGCTTCTGCTTCCAGGATTCGCCACGGCGCGCACACTCGATTGCGGCGCAGGGCGGCATCAACGCGGCGAAGAATTATCAGAACGACGGCGACAGTGTGTACCGGCTCTTTTACGACACGGTGAAGGGCGGCGACTTCCGCGCCCGCGAGGCCAATGTATACCGGCTGGCCGAGATCAGCGTGAGCATCATCGATCAGTGCGTGGCGCAGGGTGTTCCGTTCGCGCGCGAGTACGGCGGCGCGCTGACCAACCGCTCGTTCGGCGGCGCCCAGGTTTCGCGCACCTTCTATGCACGTGGGCAGACAGGCCAGCAGTTGCTGCTGGGCGCCTACCAGGCGCTGGAGCGGCAGGTGCATGAGGGCACGGTGGCAATGTATCCGCGCACCGAGATGCTCGATCTCATCGTGATCGACGGCAAGGCGCGCGGCATTGTGGCGCGCAACCTGATCACGGGCGAGCTGAGCGTGCACATTGCCGACGCGGTGATCCTGGGCACGGGCGGCTACGGCAACGTCTACTACCTGTCTACAAATGCGAAAGGCTCTAACGTCACGGCGAGCTGGCGAGCGCACAGGCGCGGCGCACTGTTTGCCAATCCCTGCTACACGCAGATTCACCCGACGTGCATTCCGGTGTCGGGCGAGTACCAGTCGAAGCTGACGCTGATGTCGGAGTCGCTGCGGAACGATGGACGCATCTGGGTTCCGCTAAAAAAGGGCGACAAGCGGTCGCCGGATCAGATTCCCGAGGCGGAGCGCGATTACTATCTCGAACGGCGTTATCCGAGCTTCGGCAATCTGGTGCCGCGCGACGTGGCTTCGCGCAACGCGAAGGCGGTCTGCGACGAGGGCCGCGGCGTGGGCGAGAGCGGGCTGGGCGTCTACCTCGATTTCTCTGACGCAATCCGGCGTGTTGGCGAGGAGACGATCCGCGAGCGCTACGGCAATCTCTTCGACATGTACCAGCGCATCACGGATGAGAATCCTTACAAGGTGCCGATGCGCATCTATCCGGCGATTCACTACACCATGGGCGGCCTGTGGGTGGATTACAACCTGCAAAGCACGATCCCCGGCCTGTTTGTGATCGGCGAGGCGAATTTCTCCGACCACGGTGCGAATCGCCTGGGCGCGAGCGCGCTGATGCAGGGCTTGTCGGATGGATACTTCGTGATTCCCTACACCGTGGGCAACTACCTGGCGACGAACAAATTCGCCCCGGCTGATGCTTCGCATCCTGAGGCGCGCAGCGCCGTGGCCGGCGTGCAGCAGATGACGGAAAAGCTGCTCTCGATCAAGGGCAAGCGCACGGTCGATTCCTTCCACCGCGAGCTGGGCAAGATCATGTGGGATGAGTGTGGCATGTCGCGCACGGCTGCCGGGCTGCAAAAGGCGATCGGGCAGATCCGCTCGCTTCGTGAGGAATACTGGCAGAACGTGAACGTGCCGGGATCGAGCGCCGACCTGAACCAGAGCCTGGAGAAGGCAGGACGTGTGGCCGATTTCTTCGAGCTGGGCGAGCTGATGTGCATCGATGCGCTGGAGCGCAACGAGTCGTGCGGCGGCCACTTCCGCGAGGAGTATCAGACACCGGATGGCGAGGCGCAGCGCGACGACGAGCACTATTCCTACGTCGCCGCGTGGGGCTATCGCGGGCCGGGCAACCAGCCGGAGCTGAACAAGGAGCCGCTGGAGTTCAACTACGTTCATCCCAGCCAGAGGAGCTACAAGTAATGAAACTTACGCTGAAGATCTGGCGGCAGAAGAACCGGGGCGAAAAAGGTAACTTCGTCAGTTACACAATGAACGATGTGAATCCAGAGATGTCGATGCTGGAATGCCTGGACGTGCTCAATGAAACGCTCATTGAGAAGGGCGAAGAGCCGGTGGCCTTCGAACATGACTGCCGCGAGGGCATCTGCGGCTCGTGCGGCTTCATGATCAACGGCGTTGCGCATGGTCCGGAGCGTGCGACGACGGTCTGCCAGCTCACCATGCGGCACTTCAAGGATGGCGAAGAGCTGGTGATCGAGCCGTGGCGCGCCGCGGCGTTTCCGCAAATCAAGGATCTGGTTGTCGACCGCCGCGCCTTCGATCGCATCATTGCTTCCGGCGGCTATGTTTCGGTTTCGACCGGCAACGCTCCGGACGGCAACACCCACCTGATCGGCAAAGACACATCCGATCGAGCGATGGATGCTGCAGCCTGCATCGGCTGCGGAGCCTGCGTGGCGGCCTGTCCCAACGCTTCGGCTGCGCTATTCACCGGCGCGAAGATCACGCACCTGGGCATTCTGCCGCAGGGCAAGCCGGAGCAGGATCGGCGCGCGCGCGGCATGGTGGCGCAGATGAACACCGAGCCCTTTGGGAGCTGCACCAATATCGGCGAGTGCACCGGCGCGTGTCCCAAAGAGATTCCGCTGGAAGTAATCTCGGCGATGAACCGTGACTATCTCGTTGGAAGCTGGAAGAAGCGCGACGACGACGTACGCGTGGTGCGTCCGATGACGGAATGGAGCACAGGCTCGAAGCTGAAGATCGATCCCAACGCCACGAGCTAGGGACTGGCCGTCCAGGCGGCCGCGCCTTCGGCGCCTGCTCGGTAGATTGAGGAGATGGTTGTAATCCCACGTCTCAAGTGCGAGACGTGGGGCACCCGGATTTGTTTTCGCTCCTTCTTTTGGAACCGTCATCCTGACGACCAAAGGGAGGAAGAATCTCGACAACGTATGAACGCGCACGGCGCTGAGTTCTTCGTGGCTTCGCTCCTCAGAATGACGGAGATGGGTTCGGAATGACGCGATCCAACGCGACTACGCTTGTGAAGTAGATCAAGTTCTCGTCTTCGCTCCGATCTTTGCTTATCATCGGTGGCACCCATGAAAAAGCTTGCCGCCATCCTCATTGCGACTTCCCTTTCCCTCACCGCGCAAACCAGGAATGCTCCCGTGAATCCTAAGACTGCTGAAGCTATTCATAACTCTGCGATTGTGATCGATACGCATGCCGATACTCCGCAGCGGATGCTGGATGAAAATTACGACCTTGCCGATCCGCTCAATGGCGGGCAGTTGAACTTTGAGTCAGCGAAGAAGGGCAACCTGGGCGCGGAGTTTTTCTCGATCTGGGTTCAGCCCGAGCTTTACAAGGACCATGAGGCGCGACGGACGCTGGAGCTGATCGACAGCGTGTATCAGGCGGCAGCGGAGCATCCCGACAAGATGGAAATGGCGTTCACCGCCGACGATATCGAGAAGGCGCATCGCGATCATAAGCTGGCGGCGTTGATGGGCATCGAGGGCGGACACTCCATCGAGAACTCGCTTGGCTTGCTGCGCGACTACTATCGCCTCGGCGTGCGCTACATGACGCTGACCTGGTCGAACTCTCTGGATTGGGCGAATTCTTCTGGCGATATAGGCAAGCCGGGTGCGCCGCACAATCCCGATGGGTTGACGCCGTTTGGAAAAGAGGTCGTGCTGGAGATGAACCGGCTGGGCATGATGGTGGATATCTCGCATGTGGCCGACGACACCTTCTGGGCGGCAATCAAGACAAGCAAAGCTCCTGTCATCGCCTCGCACTCTGCGGCGCGCGCCCTCAATGACGCTCCCCGCAACATGACGGACGAGATGCTGCACGCGGTGGCGAAAAACGGCGGCGTGGTGCAGGTGAATTACTACTCCGGCTTTCTTTCGGCAGCCTATCGCGAGGCAGCCTCGGCGCAGGAGGCTGAGGTGAAGCAGGCGATTGCAGATTTCAAGGCCAAATACGCGCGTGAGGGCAAGCAGGTAGCCGTCGGCGATCTCGAAAGGCTGCAGCGTTCTTATGCGGACCGCATTCCGCGGCCGCCGTTCAGCCTGCTGATCGATCACATCGACCACATCGCGAAGGTCGCAGGCGTAGATCATGTGGGGTTAGGCTCGGACTTTGACGGCGTGTACGGACAGGTGCCGCAGGGGCTGGACTCGCCGGCAGATCTGCCCAAGATTACCGCGGCTCTCCTCGAGCGCGGTTACTCGGCTGAGGATTGCCGCAAGATTCTGGGCGGGAACCTGTTGCGCGTGATGCGCGACGTGGAGCGCGTCAGCCGCGAGATGCAGAGCGGGAAATAGAGGGAGACAGCCCTCCCGCTATACTTTGAACATGGGATTTTCCGGATCGAGTAAGGTCGCGCTTGTCCTCCATTGGCTGCCGGCGGCGTTCGCCGTTGCAGTGATAGCCGGCGAGTCTACGGCGACGATGGGAGCCGGCCACACCAGCCGCTGGCTACTGCCTATCTGGATTCACCTCTTCGGGCCCATCAGCCCGGAGCGTTGGGACGTGGTTCATCACTACATTCGCAAGACCGGGCATTTCGTGGGGTATGGCCTGGTGAGTCTCTCGTTCTTTTATGGATGGCGCTACTCGCTGTCACGGGAACGGAGCGGAGCGAGATCCATTCTGCGGAGGGCGATTTCGCTGGCGCTGGTTTGCACGCTGTTCGTGGCATCCGCCGACGAGTTTCACCAGAGCTTTGTTCCGGGACGAACGAGCTCTCCTTACGATGTGGCTCTGGACATGTGCGGCGCGCTGCTGATGCAGCTGGTGGTGATGGCTCTCTTCAAGCTCTTGGCACGGAGTGGGGACAGCAGGATGGTTCCGGCTTAAAGAGGTTTTCCCTCCGGGGCCTCTCTGGATGTACGTGCTGAAGGCCGTACCCTACCTGAAACAAATGTTCTAGCCGACCGTTACTGGTTCTTCGACCTCTGCTTGAGACGAAATCCGGGGCGCGTTCGGAGCTGGGATCTGAGCTGCAGTTTCAGTTGGCGCAACGGCCTGCTCGGTGGGTGGCGGAGCCATCGGAGTGACCGGGCTTGCACCGTTGAGAACTACGCCTTTGAGCCGCTTGCCCAGCCGCACCGAAGCGCGCTGCACATTCACCGCCGGGGTCCGCTCGGAGCGGGCTACGAGCAGAACCGAGCTGGCGTTCTTATCGAACCAGGCATTCCAGGAGCCGGAGAGCACGGGCGGGCAATCGAAGACGATCCATTGATATTCCTTCTTCGCCCATGCCAGGAAGAGGTCGAAGGCGGGCAGGAATCGCTTCAGCTCCGATTTCTTCAACGGGTCGCGCATGGCGCAGACGTGCAGGTCGTCGTTCACCAGCGAGAAGACGCTCTCTTTGCCCGATGCGATGCCACGCAGCACGGAGTCGATGCCGTAGCGTACGCGGGGATTTCCCAACATGCTGCGCAGTTGCGGCTTGTGAAAGTTCAATTCGACAAACAGGATGGGCTTGGCGCGCGTGCTCAGCGCCCAGGCCAGATTGAATGCGGTGCTGGTCTTCCCATCTTTGTTGTTGGGACTGGTCACGAAGACGTGCCGCGTGACGTTCCACTCGTCGTCGTCGACAATTTTGTCGGCGAGTCTTTGGTAGCTCGCCGCTCGCGCTAACTGATGCTCATTGGCGAAGACGAGAGCCGGATTGACGTCGCGCGTGGCCAGGGGAACGGTCTTCCAAGGTCCTCCGCGAATTTGCATTCCCATTTGCAGCTTGCCGTCCATAAAAATTGCAGGAGTGGTCATGACGTTTTCTCCGAAATAGGGGTGCCGGATACGGACCCGTAATACTTCATGCCGCGGGGAAGAACACGGCGCAAGGAGGCAGCGTTGGAAACCGGACGAAATCGCCAGGCAACGAGTACAAGATAGATAACCGGAAAGAGGATAGCGGTCACGATCCCGCCTATTTGCAATATCTGGTTGCGATCGTCTTCGAGTGCGTACGATTTGTCGCTCCAGGAGAGCACGGTGAAGGCGCCTTGCCAGCTTCTCTGCTCTCTGGCGTCCTCTTCTTTTAGAGGATCGGCGATGGCTGGCGTATCCTGCTGAGAGACGGCAGCGGGAACGGTCGCGGTCGCACTTTGAGATTGGCGGGCCGCAGTGTTGATTGGAGCGGGAGCCGCAGCCGCAGCTGGTGCAGCGCTGGCTTGAATAGAAGGCTGATTGGAGGAGGGGCCAGTTCCGAGTGCTTGTGCTTTTAACACCTCGAAGCGCTGCTTTCCATCTTGCAGCTGCTCCACCAGCGAGGAGCGCAGGATGCGCAGCGAAGTCACCTCTTTAGCGACGGCCTTGAGCCTCGAACGACCTGCGGCGGCGTCATCGCTGCCAGCGGCTGTGTTGGAGGCTGACCGTTTCGGGTGCTTCTGCTCAGCAGCGAGAGATTGCAGGCGGCTGTCGATTTCCTGACGCTGAAGCTCGAGGGTGGCAAGATCTTCCTGCAGCGCGGCGGCGCGATGCTCTAGTTGCGCAGCGTTCTGCGCGGGCTGCGAAGCGCCGGTGGCCGACTTGGGCGCAATGGGCGCGGGAGTTGTGGCGGCTACGCCCGCGACAGGCGCCGCCGCGGCTACCAAGTGCTGGGGCGCGGATGGGACTGGGCTCGCCGGTGGCTGCGGCGAAACTTGAGGACCGGCAACCGGCTTGGGAACCCAGGCGGCGATGGCAGCGGCCAGGGCATTCGCAGAGGCGGTCACCTGCTGAGGATCGTTGCCGCGATAGGTCACCCGCAACAGACCAGGACCGGACTGTTCTACATCGATATGCGAGCGGAAGGCATCGAGACGTGCATCGCCGGCATTACTGTGCCGGCTGGAGGGAGTGGCATCGGTGGTGAAATGCGTCTGGTCGGCGAGCTTGGCCAACACGGTGGGAGTCAGGATCGAGCCGGCAATGCGGGCGGTAGGAACGTCAGACTCTGAGGTTGCGCTATCAGCCAGAAACTGGCCTGGGCTCTGATAAGAGAGCAGCGCGGATCCCAGGTATTCCGCGGGCATATGCCGCACTCCGAACCACGCCCCGAAGCCGAGCGCGGCAGCCATGGCCCCGGCCGCCAGGTAGTGGCGGGTGGGCATCACGGCAATCCGGTAGATGATCGACTCTATCTGCATAAGCTCCGACTGAGGGGACAGGAGCAGGCCCGACGACGGCTCCCAACCGGCACGCCAAATCACGCGGGCTCTTCAAATTTCCCCGCGCATGCTTGCTTATATACCGGCTGACATCTCAATTTTCGGTAACTTACTACTGATATCCCCAATTAAGCCTAGATAATTACTTCCGTTTTGATTTCCGGTTACCTCGATGGAGGCCCAATAGTTTCAATAAGTTATCTCGCCGGACGTAATCATCTGCTTAGGTTACCTACGTCCAGTCGTAATTACTGGGTTAATAGCTCACCGGGTATCCACGATCTCCGGTCGATGAAGGGATGCGGTTGGCACTCACAATAAGTACGCAAAAAGGCGACGGAAGGATGCGTCGGTGAGCTCAGAATTTGACCATCCGCCATGCAGCCGATCAATGCACAGGAGCGCCGGGCTGGTTTCCCTCTTTTTCGAGCATCATGTAGTCTGAATTCTTGGGAATCTGCATGAGAACTTCCGTTCGAATCGCTTCTTTTCTAGTTTTGACCTCCAGCGTTTTCGCCTATTCGCAGCAGTCTACTCCTACTCCATCTACTCCGGCGACGCCCGCCGCGCCGGCATCGCAGGATCTGCCCGACTCGCCGGGGACGCAGGCTCATATCAGCCCGCAGCCTACGGGACCGACGGTAGTCTTCGAAACATCGATGGGACAGCTGACCTGCAAGCTCTTCGCGAAGGAGGCTCCGGAGACGGTGGCGAACTTCATCGGGCTGGCCGAAGGCACCAAGGACTGGACCGACCCTAAAACCAAGCAGAAGATGCACGGCAAGCCGCTATACAACGGGACCACGTTTCATCGCGTGATTCCCGAGTTCATGATTCAGGGCGGCGACCCGATCGGCGACGGCACCGGCGATCCCGGATATTTCTTCAAGGATGAGTTCGACGCCGATCTCAACTTCGATGTTCCGGGGCGGCTGGCCATGGCCAATTCCGGACCCAACACCAATGGTTCTCAGTTCTTCATCACCGAAGTTCCTACCGAGTACCTGAACCAGAAGCACACCATCTTCGGACAGTGCGACGAGCACAGCGTTCTGATGGTGCAGTCGATTGCGCGCGTGCAACGCGACGGCAACGACAAGCCTGTGGATCCGGTCATCCTTAAAAAGGTCATTATCGTCCGCGAGGGCCAGCCGATGCCGCCATCCGATAGCCCGGCGGCTTCTCCGGCAGCAGCGGCCAAACCGCAATCCTAACCCCATCGACTGTCGATGCAACCGAGGACCGGCGGGCGCGCTGCCGGCTGGTCCCAAAAAACTGAAGGAGTTCATTATGTCCCGTAAACCCGGAACCTATGCCGTATTCAACACCAGCGAAGGGCAGATCGTCACCGTTCTCTTCGAGAAGGAAGCGCCCAAAACCGTGGCCAACTTTGTCGAGCTTGCCGAAGGCAGCCGCGAGTGGACTCACCCCGTCTCGAACGAGAAGAGCAAGAACAAGCTTTATGACGGCAGCATCTTTCACCGCGTGATTCCCGACTTTATGATTCAGGGCGGCGACCCGGCCGGAACCGGCTTCGGCGGCCCCGGCTATCGCTTCGAAGACGAGACCAAGGGCTCTCCGCACAAGTTCAACGTGCCAGGCAAGCTGGCCATGGCGAATTCCGGTCCGAACACGAATGGATCGCAGTTCTTCATCACCGTGGCCGCAACGGATTGGCTGACCGGCAAGCACACCATCTTCGGCGAAGTGGTCGAGGGACAGAACATCGTCGAGAAGATCTCCAAAGTAGCGCGCGGCGGACAGGACAAGCCGAGTAAGCCGGTGGTGATCGAGTCTTTGGTGATTGAGCGGGTTGCTTAGCTGTCGTTCGTGGTCTCCCACCCTTCGCAAACAACACGAAGGATGGGGCACCCGGATTAAGGGAATTGTCGGTTGGGTGTTTGACTCTCTTCGCGGGTCATGTAATCCCACATCTCAAAAGCGAGATGCGGAGCAGGACTGGCCGTCCAGGCGATCGCCTTCGGCTCTTGTTCTGGTGTTTGGAATAGCGACGTTTGAAATCCCACATCTCAGAAGCGAGATGTGGGGCACCCGATTTGTTTTAAAGGTCGTCATTCTGAACGTAGTGAAGAATCTCAGCGCTGCTGTTGCGTAAACCGCGCTGAGATGCTTCCTCCCTTTGGTCGTCAGAGTGACGGGCTCTCTCCTTTTGTTTTCGAACCTCATATTGTTCGGTTGAGTATTGCCTAAAACAAACGAGCGCGGAGAAAATTCTCCGCGCTCGTTTGTTTTAGAGCGATGCTACTTGTGTTTGAGGTGATGGTTATTGGTTGTTGCCGGAATATGCCACTTTCACGGCTACGATTTCGTATGGCTTCACCGGAAGGCTTACGGCGTTGCCTTCTACTTGCAGAGGCTGCCCTTGCGGCTGTTCGAGTAAGTTGGTTTCTATGGCGCTCTGGGCTCCGGGCGGGACTTGGAGCTTGATCTCGCCCGGCTTCCCTGCCCACTCGTAGAGGTGAAAGACCAGGCCGTTGTCGTCTTCAGCTTTTTTGATTGCGGTCAGGACGACGTTCTCGGGTTCGGCGGTGACGAAGGAGTGGCGAGCCGGCATAGCTCCGTCGTGGGCCTCGACCTGCATCGCTTTGAGCTGGTAATTGAAGGCGAAGCCGTGACGCACGGTCATGGCCTGCTTCCAATCTCCGGCATGGGGATAGAGGGCGAAGGAGAACTGCTGACGGCCGCGGTCAGCTACCGGGTCGGGCCAGGTGGGCGAACGCAGCAGGGAGAGACGCAGCACGTTGTCGCGCGCGTCGTATCCATACTTCGACTCGTTGATCAGGCTGACGCCGTGCTGGCCGTCGCCGAGGTCCGCCCAGCGCAGCGCGGGAACTTCGAACTGTGCCTGCTCCCAGCTGTTGTTGCGGGTGGTGGGGCGCTCGATGGATCCGTAAGGAATTTCATACGTTGCCTTGGCGCTGGAAGCAGCCAGAGGGAAGGCCGCTTTCAGCAGCTTGTGCTCTTCGTGCCAGTCGATGTCGTTGTTGATGACGACTTGATCGTCGCCCGCGTAGAGCACGATCTCCTGCACGAACTTCGATGCCTGGTTATGTTTGGTGACGCGGATGATGGCGCGCAGCGGTCCCTGCTCGGTGACTTCAACCGAATCCGCGGAGTCGAGTTTCACCGGAGGTTGGTCGAGAGTGCCGGGATCGATGTTCCACGCGTCGTAGTCTTTGGGCGTGTCCTTGAAGAGCTGCAGCTCGTCGCCGCAGGCGCCGGAGGCCAGCGACTCGAAGTTGGACTTCTTGTCGAAGAGGCTGGTGATGCAGCCGGTAGACTTGTCGACGGTGACGCGAATGGCAGCGTTTTCAAGCGTCAGACCATGCACGCTGAGATCGCTGTTGAAGGGCTTCTTTCCAGGAACGACATGCAGGACCGAGTAACCGATGGAAGGCAGACGATCGGCCTTCACCAGCAGCTTGAACTGATGCGTGGCACTGTCTTTGGAGAGAATTTCGGACGGGAGCACATGATTTTCGGCGTCGAGGACTGAGACCTCCGACGTTGGTTCGGGCAATTGCACATCAACGGTCACTAGGCCAGAGCGTTCCCAGGCCAGCGGGTTGAAGACCAACACCGGCACACCGGCTGCGACCTTGGTGTTCACGCGTGCGGAGACAGTGCCGAGGGCCTTGGCGGAGATAGCGTCGGTCGACCAGCGCACCTGATCGTAATCGCGCTGCGCGTCCTTATAGATGATGCCGATGCCCGATCCAGCGGCGAGATCATGGAACTGATTGAAGGTGATCTTCTTCCAATCTTCAGTCAACTCGCTGCCCGGATACTGATCGCCATCGAGCCATGCCAGCGAGGCATACTTCTCGGCATTCAAAGCCCATTCGGAGCTCTCGCGCATGTTGCGCTTGTGCGCAGCCTGCGTAGTGAAGACTCCGCGATGGTATTCGAGATAGAGCTCGGTGTTCCAGGTAGGAATGGATACCTGACCAGCTACAGCTTCGGGCGGGTGGTAGCCCTTGGCTATGCTGTCGTAGTTCCAGGTGGGCGAGCTGGGCGCGATCTGCGGTTCTATATTCGCGAAGAAACTCGCTGCAGTGCCGAATTGCATCTTCGGAACGACCTTGTCGCCGTTCATCCAATGCACGCCTTCGTCGAGGATGGCGCGTGTCGGTCCGCCGCCGTGGTCGCCGATGCCGTAGAGGTCCATCATCTCGTTCAGGCCGGGAGCACGCTCACGCGCGACTCGGAGATCGGCGGAGAGGCGTACGGGATCGAGGTTGTCATTCGCGTAGTCGTGGGGAAAGTAGGTGAGGACCTTGCTGCCATCCGGCGACTGCCACCAGAAGAGTTTCAAGGGCAGCTGATTGATGTCGTTCCAGGTCATCTTCTGAGTAACGAAGTAATCGACGCCGGACTTCTTGTAGATCTGCGGGAGCTGCCAGTTGTAGCCGAAGGAGTCGGGGTTCCAGCCGATGCGGACATCGACGCCGTACTCTTTCTGAAACCAGCGCTTGCCGATGAGCAGCGAACGGGCAGTCGATTCCCCGTCGGGCATATTGAGATCGGGCTCAAGCCACATGCCGCCAACGATCTCCCAGCGGCCTTCCTTGATGCGCTGCTTGATCTGCTCGTTCATCGCCGGATATTTCTCGGCGATCCACTCGTTGTACTGCGCGGCCGACTGCGTATAGGTGTAGTCGGGATACTCGTTCATCAGCTGCAGTGCGGTGCCGAAGGTGCGTTTCACGGCATCGACGGTTTCGGTCCAGGGCCAGAGCCAGGCGACGTCGATGTGAGAGTTGCCGGTCAGGTGCAGTGTAGCCTGCTGCAGGAGCGGCCGCAGCTGCTCGAGCGTAGCTTGCGCGGCGCGAAGCGAGGCATCGAACTTTTTCTGATCGCCAGAGTGGAGAGCGTCGGTGTCGACTTGCGAGACGGCCTTGGTGAGCGTCGCTTCGTCGCCGGATACATTCTTCGAAAGACTGGGCAGAAGGAATGCTGCGGATAGGATCTCTTTGCGCTCGTCCTCGGGGTTGGGGCGGGATTCGGCGAAGTCGATCTTCATGGGAACGCCGGCGAAGCGTTTTTTGTCTACGGTGGCCAGCAGCTTCACAGCAACCAGGACGCGCTCGCCGGGCTTGGCGGAGTCGAAGAGAACGATCGGTTCGAGATCGTCGCCGAGAGCCACGCGGCGGCCATTGAAGTACACGATCTGCGGTACGGGGCCATTGGCGTTGGCGCGAAACTGGAACCAGATGCGTGTTCCGGTGAGGTCATAGCCATGGAGCTTCTCGGGAACGGTGACCCATTGGCGGTACCAGACCGCTTCGTTCGGGCCTTGGGAGCCGGGCTTGACCAGAGTCCACGCGGAATCGTCGAGATCGGTCGCTTCGCCGTGCGGCACGTCGCCGGCGTGGTATCGCCAATCGCCAGAGGGGAGATTGTTCAGGTCGCCCAGCTGTTCGATGACCTTCTGCGTATCGGCAGGCAGTTTCTTAATAAGATCCTGCGGCGAATCGCCTCTTTGAGCAGCAGCGACCAGGCAGGTGGAGCAGCAGAGCGCAGCGACGAAGCGCCGCCAGGAAGCAAATCGGATGAGGGACAACTGCAAGGTTCTAGCCTCCGCGTTTTTTGTTACAGGGGAGAAACGACGCTCGCTCGAACCCAGAAGATTTCGGGCGAACACGGGCCAACCTCGCGATTATAGATGAGTGAATCCGGTGATGGAGACGGGGCAGGCGGGAAACGGACTCAGCAGAGGTGAGGCTGCGGAGCGGCTACGCCACGGTTGAAAGCGCCCTCGGCGGAAAACTTTCTGACTTGTGCGCTCATCAGCGCGGGAACGCGATCGGCAGGCTGCGGACGTCCCCACAAAAAGCCCTGCAGCTGATCGCAGTTCATGCTGCGCAGCAGTTCAACCTGATCTTCGCGTTCGACGCCTTCAGCGATCACCTGCATGCCCAGGCTGTGGGCCAGCGAGAGGATGGCCTGCACGATCTCGCGCGTGCTGGAGTCTTCGCAGATGTTCTGCACGAACGACTGATCGATTTTCAAGGTGGTGATGGGCAGCTGGTGAAGATGGCGCAGCGAGGAATAGCCGGTGCCAAAATCGTCCACTGAGAAACGCACGCCGACCGCGGCGAGATCGAGCATCTGCTTCGCGACCTCTTCGAGATTGTGCATTACCGTGGTCTCGGTGATTTCGATTTCGAGCATCTCGGGGTCCATCCGATACGCCGACAGGGCGTCGCGGACGCGGACGGAGAAATCGGCTCTCATCAACTGGAGCGGAGATACATTCAGAGCGATGCGGATGGCCGGCAGACCCTGACGCTTCCATTCGGCAGCCTGGCGGAAGACCTCTTCGATGACCCAGTTGCCTATCCGTACGATCAGCCCGCACTCCTCCGCGATGGGAATGAAGCGATCGGGACCGATCAGCCCCATGGAGGGATGGCGAAGCCGCAGAAGAGCTTCGAAGCCGCAGAGGTATCCATTCATGGAGTACTGCGGCTGGTAATAGACTTCGAACCCACCATCTTTGAATGCGGCACGCATGTGCGCTTCGATCTCGCTCTGCTCGGAAGCAGCGGAAGAAATCTCATTGGAGACGAAGACGTACTGATTGCCTCCGGAATTCTTGGCGCGATACATAGCGACGTCGGCGGCTTTCCATAGCGACTGGGCTTCGGCGCCGTCATCGGGATAAATGGCGATACCCAGGCTGGCAGACAGCTCGAGATTGTAGCCGTCGACGTCGAAGGGCTGCCGCAGACCCTGGATGAGATTCTGGGCCACCATGGCCGCATCTTCAGCCGCCACCAGGCCACCGAGCAGCACAGTGAATTCTTCGCCGCCGGAACGGGCGACGGTATCAGTCGCGCGCAGGCGCTGCGAAAGCAGGTCTGCGAGGTGCTTGAGGCACATATCGCCGACGTGGTGACCGAAGCGATCGTTGATCTGCTTGAAGCGATCGAGGTCGAGGCAGATGACGGCAGCTTTTTCGCCATTGCGCTCCGCCGTGGAGAGGGTGCGCTCCATGCGGTCCTTGAGCAGCAGGCGGTTGGGCAGGCCCGTGAGCGTATCGTGATTCGCCTGGTGCACCAGGCGATCGTGCAGCTGCTGGCGTTCGGTAATATCCTGCACCAGGGCGAAACGTGCCCGGTGACCGTCGAATTGAATCTTGTGCGAGGCGACTTCGACCTGAATCGAAGAGCCGTCCCGCTTGATGTGGGTCCAAGGCCCGGAGGTAAGCGACATCGCGGGCGCTTCCTGGAGATCGCGCTCCAGCTGGGTCGCTTCTTCGGGAGGACGCAAATCGCGCAGGGTCATGCGGCTGAAATCTTCGACTGCGTATCCATACTGCGCGATGGCGGCTTCGTTCACCTTGAGAAACTGCAGCGTGTTCTCATCGAAGATCCACATGGGATGGGGATTGTTGTCGAAGAGGAGCCGGTACTCTTCCCGCTGAAGACTGGTAACGATGATTTCGTCTTCCATCAGGGTGAGGATCATTCCGAACTCGACGAAATATTTTGGGAGATTCCATATCTCGCTGGAGTAATGCAGGTGAGGAGCGAGAGCCGCTAAAGTCAACGCGCAGGGGAAGACGGCGGCCCAGGCGATCAATCCTCCGATGGCCGTCACTACGCCCATCGACGAACGCCGGAAATCCTGCCAGTAGAGCACCGCATTCATGGCGTAGATCTGTGTGAAAACCGCATAGATCGCCAGCGGTGCGTCGCCCTGGAAGATCTCGAAGGATGCCCATAGGGTGCATGCCACCACGCAGGCGGTAGTTACGCGAACCACAATACGATGGCGCCGCCAGAGTCTTTGCGTGGCCACGAGAGTGCAGGCTGCCTGCGCGAGAATGAGGCCATTGAGCAGCAGCCGGTTCTGCATCCCGAACTGGGTAAGGACGATGTAAAGCAGAGACGGTCCGCCGAGCAGGGCCACGACCTCGGCACCCTTCTTCGGTCCCAGACGGGCGCGCGTTGCAGCGAGCAGGAAGGCCACGCCTCCCAACGACAAGCCAGCCAGCAGAACCACCGAATCGAATTCGTTCCAGAAATTACTGACCGGATTGGTCAGAATCATTGCGAAATGCAGCAGGATGAAAACCCATCCGATGATCCAGTAGCGCAGCCGGGCGGACGGGCGCGTACGGTAGATCGATCCGAAGACCAGGACCAGCAAGCCGAGGATCAGGATGTCAAGAAGCGCATTTTGCATAGAGAGCTACGGAATTATCGGCAGTATGCTTCGATAACTTGACGCAAAGATTTATTTTGGATTCGCAGGAGCTGGAAAGGCCGAGCCTTCCAGGCTGCCCCGGAGGACTAGCCGCAAGGCATTGGCCCTACGAAAAACCAAGATCGAAAGAAACACAGAAACCCTTTCAATGGTGGGCAGTGAGGGACTCGAACCCCCGACCCTCTCGGTGTAAACGAGATGCTCTAACCAACTGAGCTAACCGCCCGGCTTCTTTCGATCCGATCCACCGCTGTGTTCGATGCTTTGCTATCCGCATCGATTCGGGAGGACGCGTTTCACCTGATCTTATCAGTAACCTTCCATTCCTTGGCTTTTAAAGAAGCAGGAGCTGATCGAAAGTGCGGTGACTTATCGATCATGAGGATGCGAGCAGGGTTGGCGCTGTTGCCTGTCCGGCGCCGAAAGGTCGCTGGGTAGTCATCCGATCCCCTCATACCCCGGATCAGATATTGGAAGATGAGATAGGTGAGCAGCGCCAGATTGGCGATCACCCAGATTAAAACCAGACGCAACAGGAAATCCCACTGACCCATGGCCTGACTTGCTTCCTTTCCTTCACTACGCAGCCCAATTCGACAAGGAGCAGTGTACGGGATGCAATCGACAGAAACACATCCCCCGACAGTGTTAGCGCAAAAAAAGCTTTATTTTGAAATCCATAATTCGGGAGAGTCTGCCTCACTCAAGACATACGGAATGCGATTGATAGACTAAGGAGACGTGCCCCGGCTCATCCTCAATGCTGACGACTTCGGCCTTACCCCGGGCGTCAACCAATCCATCATGGAGCTGAATCGCGCGGGAGCCCTGACCTCGGCAACCCTGATGGCGACGGCGCGCCATTTCACCGCCGCGGCCGCCGGGAGCGCCGGCCAGTCGCATGCGGCAAAATTACCGCTGGGCGTCGGCTGCCATGTTGTGCTGGTGGACGGCGCACCGGCCAGTCCCCTGTCGGAGATTCCGGAGCTGGCGTTGTCTTCCGGGAACTTTCGGCCGACTCTGGGCTCGTTCCTCATCGATCTGCTGCGCGGGAGCATTCCGGAGGCCGAAATCGAGCTGGAGGCGATCGCCCAGATCCGCACCCTGCAGGCGGCGGGAGTTCGCGTAACCCACCTCGACACTCACAAGCACACACACATGTTCGCGCGGGTGCTTCGGCCGCTGCTGCGAGCGGCGCAGATATGCGGCGTAGGTGCGATCCGCAATCCCTTCGAGCCGCAGTGGTCGGTAGCGGCGACTCCCCACGCGCCCCTGACCCGGCGAATGGAGGTCCAGCTTCTTCGCACACGGCGGCGGTATTTCATGGAACGAGTCCGGGCGGCAGGACTCGCGACGACCGACGGCGCGCTGGGCGTGCTGGCCACGGGAACGCTCGACGCCGCCACTCTCGAGCGGCTGCTCACGGCGATGCCCGAGGGCACATGGGAGCTGGTATGCCATCCCGCCTATTACGATCGCGAGTTGGATGCGGTCGCAACCCGGCTGCGGGAGTCGCGGGCCATCGAACATGCTGCGCTGCTGGAGACCGTGCCGCGGCTTGCAGCAAGTCTTCCCAAGGTGGAGCTGATTCATTTCGGGGAGATGTTGAGGGTTCGCTAGAGACTCTGCAGGGCCGGTTGGAACGTCATCTAAGGTTGGCAATATTCGTGGCATAACTTAAGGACATTGGCCGAGCCATGCCGCCGAATCCAAAGTAACCCGAGATTATAAGTATTCCGGGACTGCTATTTATACCTCAGTCAATGCTTTGACCCTGTATCACCCTTGATAAAGGATACTCATCCCTGTCCCCACCATTTGTGCTCTTGCAATTTGATGCATGCCTGTCTCTTCATCATCGGCACGGTTGTTCATCGCTCCTCATTGACACCGTAAGAGAAGACATGTACGCTCTCGCCAGCTAACACAAGCATTCCAAATAACTATCTCTAACCCTCAAAGAGATCTTCATTTCTGTTGTCTTTTACGAAAGGCCGCTTCGCGGATTTATGGGTTCAGTTGTTTTGCGTCTGCTTTGCCTGGCAGCTCTCTTCCCTTCGCTCGCCGTCGCGCAGACGATACCATCCGTCGCGCCCTCTGGATCAGTTGAAAACCCATCCGTCATTGCACGGTCGCGAGCTATGGCCGCACGATTCTCGAACTCATCGCCATCGTCTCGCGCAAAAGCCGCACCGAACGGGGAGAATAGCTCCGTGGCTGCTGTTGCGTCTCCTACTCCCGCCTTCGCTGGCTTCTACGCCGCACCGTTTTATCAAACTATTTTCGATCCCTATGAGGCAGGGCCTGTCGCTTTGCTCAATGGAGATTTCAATCATGATGGCAAACCGGATTTGGTCAGCGTTACGTTTCTGGGAGGCATCGCTGTATTGCTCAACAATGGGGCCGGCGGATTTGGTGATCCGATCGTTAGCCAGATCAGTCCGGCGACGGGGGGCGATCCTGGTGCAGGAATAGATGCCTACAACTCTGCCTATGCAGTCGACCTGAATGGTGACGGCTACACGGATCTTGTGGTTCCAACGTCCTCGTTTGAGGTCGCTGTGCTTCTCAACCACCAAGATGGCACTTTTCCGACCACAACATACATCACACTACAGAACCTGAATTCCTCTCCAGCGGCAACGCGCAATGGGTCGGTGGCCCAAGGAAAAACGACGGCGAGTGGAGGAGTGGATCTGGTGTCCGTGCAATCCTTCATTTCGACGAACACGTCGCAAACCACTATCCTGGTAGAAACCTTTTTGAACGACGGCACGGGCAACTTTCCGGCACAAAAGACTTCGACTTACACGGTGCCCATACTGTCCACTTTGGAAACCGGTTCAATCGCCACACTGGCGGATGTAAATCAGGATGGCAAGCTGGATCTGCTGCTGGTAAGAGACTGTGTCCAGGGCAATCCGCCCTGGACCTTCGGCAATCCCCTCTATGTCGATGTGCTGTTAGGTAATGGAGACGGCACTTTTCAACCGCCTGCAGCGGCCGGCACAATCTCCTTTGCAGGAAGTGCTGCGGTCTTCCCCTTCAGTAGTCTAACCCTTGCAAATCTCGTCGCCGGCTCGTCCATTCCAGACATCGTGTTAAGTAATTCTTCCGGCATTTATGTGGCGAATGGTAACGGTGATGGGACATTTCAGACCCCCACTTACCTTTTGCAGGACTATACATTTCCTTCCGTTCAGATCGCAGATCTGAACGGCGATGGCAAGTTGGACCTTGTCCTGGGCGGTGCCGCTGGAGTGACGTCCTTTCTTGGCAATGGCGACGGAACCTTCGGAGGGGTTACCGGAGCTGTAGTTTCGGGCGACGGCCAAATGACGATTGCCGATTTCAACGGCGATGGCAAGATCGATCTCGCAGCCCAGAATAGCGAGAATGGGGACGTTGAGGTCGCCCCAGGTAACGGCGACGGAACATTCCGCGCTACTCCGGTGCTGTTTTCTACGACAACACCGATACTCAATCCTCCGGACATAGATATACAGGTCGCTGGCGATATCGCCGGAAACGGAACTAACTGGGTTATCGGTTTGGGTAACGGAATGGTCCTGAGCGGATCGCCGAACGGAAAGGAAGGATTCAACTACCTGAACGCTCTGCCGTCGGTGGCAACGTATTACACCTTTTGGCTCTTTCCAGTTTTGGGCGACTTTAACGGAGATGGAAAGCAGGACCTTATTCTGGCAGGAAACAACAACGTCGCGGTCGCGCTCTCAAATGGCGACGGAACGTTTGCAACTCCAGTGAACGTGCCTCTCAGTGTGACTCCCAGTTGCGTAATTCTCAATGTGGCCGTTGCCGATGTGAACAGAGATGGCAAACTCGATTTGCTCATCGCCTATCCAGGTGATTTCCGATGCGGAATCCCTAACACAGTACCCTCGGGTTACCTAGTGGCGCTCGGGAATGGCGATGGAACCTTTAAGACCGCCACCTTTACACCTTACGGGGAGTCGCTCTCGGAGCTTGCGCTGGCGCCGTATCACGGACCTGGAAAACCACTGGACATGGTGGCCGAGGATGAAGGCTTACCACCGGGAAGCTCATCAATAGTGAATCCCAGTGTCAGCTTGCTGCCCGGAAATGGAGACGGCACCTTTGGAGCGCCGGTCACGCTTTTCACTGATTCACAACAGGGGGTCTCGCTTCGGACTGACGATTACAATCAGGATGGGAAGCCCGACCTTACACTCTTCGATGGCTCCGAAATAGATGCAGATTCAGGGATACTCCTGTACGCAGGGAACGGAGACGGGACTTTTGCTGCGCCCGTGTTACTCAGCTCCGTCGGTGGGGCTCTCGCCGGAACTTATGCCGATGTCAATAATGACGGCGTTCCGGATCTCATTTTCACCGGCTACTCTGGTCTTTCGGTTGCCCTCGGAACCGGCGGCGGTTCATTTGCGGCTCCAATCGCAAACTTTGCACCAGAGCTTTTTGGTCCTGTCCTGACCGGCAGCTTTCTTGGAGACAATACCATCAGTGTCATCATCAGCGACGGTTCCCACGGCGCTACCACCTTTTACATGAATGAGGGTGGAACAAGCCTCAGCGTCGTACCTAATTCGACGACATTAACAGCTGGCCAAAACCTAATATTGAACGTGCCGCTTCAAGCCACGCTGCAGAACCAGCCCGCTCCTACAGGAACCATCACTCTTTACGACGGCTCAACGGTACTCAGCAGCGGTTCGGTCTCGGGATTCACCTTCATCACCACTCAGTTGGCGGTTGGTGGCCACACCATCAAGGCCGTCTATAGTGGAGACTCTCACTTCTATTCGAACACTTCTCCCACTATCTCGATTTCTGTCAACGCAGTGCCGCCCGACTTTACGCTGAAGACAAATCCCTCAAGCGTAACCGTCTCTCCCGGACAATCAGCCAATGTTCAGATGACAGTCGCAGCAAACGCTACGCTCGCAGGGAACCTTACCTTCCAGTGCAGCGGATTGCCCTCAAAGGCAGCATGCACCTTCAGTCCCTCGACTTTGAGCGTGGCCTCAAGTCAATCCGGAGGCGTGGCTCTCACAGTCTCGACCCAATCGACAACAGTCGCTCAAGCGAGCTTTGGCAGCTTTCCCTTTATCGCCAGATGCTCGATTGCCGCTCTGCTGCTTTTCGGCTTCCCTCTCCGGAGGAGAAACCTTACGCGGCTTCTGCTGCTCTTCTGTGCTGTGGCGCTATCATTCACTGGTTGCGGCAGCAGCAGCACCATCCCCGCTCCACCAGCGAATGCAGGAACACCCGCTGGAACCACGACCTTCACAGTTGCTGCCACAGTTACATCGGGAAACACGATGATCACTCACACCTCGACGATCACCTTAGTCGTGCAGTGAAGGTTCACTGAGTGACGGCAGAGCATTAAGAGTAATCGACCCAGTTAGCCATAACATCATGCAGTTGGCTAGATTGCGGCTTGATTTGCAGATCGGGCAACTCGCAGTGCCGCGTTTTCCCTATTAGGCCGAGCATGCCAGAGGTCAGTTGCAGTGCATCAGCGAGAGCTTGAGCTGACCTAGCTCGCTTTCGAGGACGATCTTGCTGTGCTCTTTGTATGGTTCCGAACGGGTGCGGTGGGGGTTTTGCGGCAGGATGGTGGTTACTGGGATCGATAACTCGGTGTCCGCGGGCAGGAGGCATTTGAGATTGCCGGCGATGGTGTTCAGCACCTCGCCCATGACATCGGTGAGGTCGGACTCGGATAGGTCGGATCGATTCGTGGAGAGCATGAGGCTGGCCAACGACACGGCAAAGGGCCGCGTGCATTCCAGCAGAAAGACACCCTGCCACTGGTGGGCGAAGCGGATCTCGCTGCGCACGTTTCCCTCGCGCGATTGCCACCTCTCTTCGACGGGCAGCATGAAGCTGTCGGTCATCTGATAGATGGTCTGCTGGGCGACGGTGATCTGCTCCTCGCGATAGACATCGAAGATGGACATCGGATCAGTTCCCGCCTTTCGTGAATCAATTCTGGATCAAATTCCGGATCAAACTCTGGATCAAATTCCGGATGAATTCTTGGAAAAATAGACGATTGCTCCGCCGATGGTCTCGGTCGCGAAGCCGTCATGCAGGTTGATGATGGTCTCGGCGCAGCCCAGAACCAGGGTTCCTCCAGGTGCGAGCGCGCCGCGGATCTGGTCGAGAATGGCTTTCTTGGTGTCGACATCGAAATAGATCAGGACATTCCGGCACAGGACGATATCGAAGGGGCCCATGCCGCGCATGCTCTGGCGCAGATCCATGGAGCGGAAGGAGACCATGTTGCGGATCGAGGCGTCGATCTCCCACTCCAGCCCGTTCTGGCGGAAGTATTTCAGAAGATAGCTGGAGGGCAGGCCGCGATTGACCTCGATCTGCAGGAACCTCCCTTTGCGGGCGCGCTCCAGCACCTGCTCGGAGAGGTCGGTCGCCAGGATCTCGACTTCGCCGGGGCGGATGCCCATCTCGTTCAGCATCATGCCCAGGCTGAAGGCCTCCTGCCCGGTCGATGCGGCGGCGGACCAGATGGAAAGCTTGCGTCCGGCGGCCTTGGCCTGCAGGATGCGGGGGATGACGGTTTTGCGCAGCGCGTCAAAGATGGCGAGGTCGCGAAAGAAGAGGGTCTCGTTGGTGGTCATGGCCTCGACCACGCGCCGGGCGAGAAGCGAGGAGGAGTTCTGCCGTACCTGCTGACAGAGCTCGTTGAGCGACTGCAGCCGTTCGATGCGAACGATGGGAGTGAGGCGCGACTCGATCAGATAAAGCTTGGAGGCGTCGAGAACGATGCCCGAGGCGTTGTAGACATGCTTCTGAAGAAAGCTGTAGTTGTCGTCGGTAATGACGGAACGAGGGGGCGCGGGCTTGGTCTCGGCGAAGGCTTTCGAGGTTTCTATCATGCGTTTGCGACCTGCCTGACCTGCCTTAGAAGGCATTGCCCCATGGATTTGAGGCTGACGACCATGTCCGCGAGACCGGCTTCGACCACGGCGCCGGGCATGCCCCAGACCACGCTCGAATCGTGATCCTGGGCGATGACAGAGCCGCCGAGGTTTTTTACCAGCTCGGCTCCGAGCGTGCCATCCCTGCCCATGCCGGTGAGGATGGCCACCAGCACATCGCCCTGAAAGATCTCGGCGGCGGAACGCAGCATCACGTCAACGGCGGGGCGACAGGAGTTCTCCATGGGCCCCTGATCGAGGGCGATCAAGGTCTGCGTTCCGCGCGTCGCAAAGCGCATGTGGAAGTTTCCCGGCGCAATGTAGGCGGTTCCCGGCTCGAGAGGCATACCGTGGCCGGCCTCGACCACGCGGATGCGGCACTTGCCGTTGAGCCGCTCGGCCAGCACCTGGGTAAAGAGTGGGGGCATGTGCTGGACGATCACGATGGGGAGAGGGAAATCGGCGGGGATCTCGGGCATGACCTCACCCAGCGCGGTCGGTCCTCCGGTCGACACGCCGATGGCGAGGATGCGGTAGGGCCGGGTGCGGCGCGCAGCCGGCCGGGCGGGAAGAATCAGGGAAGAGGTCGGGGAAAAGCTCGGGGTAAGGGTTGGGGAATGGGTTGGGGGCGCGATTGCCGCGCGGGCGGGTATGGCGGCAATCGGGGGCGGCGTCTTCGCCTTGGGCGTGAAGAACTGCTTGAGTTTAGGCAGCAGCACCTCGCGCAGATGCGCAATGGCCTCTTCGGCCGAGCCGGTATTTACCGGCTTGGTGACATACTCGCTTGCGCCGCGCAGCAAAGAGTCGATGGTGGCTCGCGCTCCCCGCTCGGTGAGCGTGCTGAACATGATGACGCGGATGCCGGGATGGCGCTGGTGGAGACGGGAAAGCGTCTCGAGACCGTCCATCTCCGGCATCTCGATATCCAGGGTGAGAATGTCGGGACTGAGCTCGTCGACCTTCTGCAGGGCAAGCACACCGTTGGCCGCGGTTCCCACTACTTCGATCCCGGCATCCTCTTCGAGCACGCGGGCGATCATGCGGCGGATGACTACGGAGTCGTCGACGATCAGGACGCGTATCCTGCGGTCCACGCCGGGAATACCGGGGATGCTGAGGATGCCGGCGATGGGATGGGCCGCTGTGCTCTCGGGGGTCATGGCGTCAGTCCGCGATGTGCAGGATTTCCAGCTTTTCCAGGATGGCCGCTTCGGTGAAAGGCTTGGTCACATACTCGCTGACACCTGCCTCGAGCGCAGCTTCCATCCGCTGCCGGTGGGTTTCGCTGGTGATCATCATGACCGGCGTGTTTTGAAAACGGTGGTCGGCGCGCAGGGCCTGAACGAATTCGAGACCGTTCATCTCCGGCATGTTCCAATCGGCGCAGATCAGCGAGAAGGCGCGCGGATCGCGGCGCATGAGCGCGATGCCGTCGCGTCCGTTCTCGGCCTCGACGACATCGAAGCCGGCGCGCACCAGAATCCGCGACAGGATGCCGCGGATGGCCCGTGAGTCGTCCGCCACCAGCGCCCTCTTCATCGTGACTTCCCTCCTCGAAGCGTGCGAAGTGTGGACCAACATGCAAAGCCTGGCTAGGCAGTCCGGATCAAGCCCGAGTTCAGGCCTGGGGCGCGAAGGTGGCGATCAGGGTGCGCAGCTGCGCGGCCATCTCGGTCAGGGAGCGGGCCGCGACCTGCGTCTCCTTGGAGCTGGCCGTGGTGTGGGCAGCGGTTTCAGCAACGCGCGAGATGCTCTGCGCGATTTCGCTGGTGCCGCGCGCCGCCTCGGTGACGTTTCTGCCGATCTCATTGGTGGTCGCGGTCTGCTCTTCGACGGCGGAGGCGATGGTGTTCGAGATATCGTTCACCTGGTTGATGACCTCGCCCACCTGGCCGATGGCAGTGACCGCGGCCTGGGTATCGCTCTGGATGGCGTCGATCTTGTGGCCGATCTCCTCGGTGGCGCGGGCCGTCTCCTTGGCCAGCTCCTTGACCTCGTTGGCAACTACAGCGAAGCCTTTGCCTGCTTCGCCGGCGCGCGCGGCTTCGATGGTGGCGTTGAGGGCCAGCAGATTGGTCTGCTGGGCGATCGAGGTGATGACCTTGATAACTTTGCCGATTTCGACGCTCGAGGCTCCGAGCTTGCCGATGGTGTGATTGGTGGAGTCGGCGAGGGCCACCGCCGATTTGGCGACGCGCGAAGCCTCGGTGGCGCTCTTCGAGATCTCGCGGATGGAGACCAGCATCTCTTCGGAACCGGCGGCAACCACGCCTACGTTGGCCGAGACCTGCTCGCTGCCCCGCGAGGCGATGCTGGCCTGCTCGGCGGTCTCGGCGGCGCTCGAGGTGAGCTGCTGGCTGATGGCGGAGAGCTCTTCGGAAGATGCGGCAAGAGCAACCGCCGTCTCCTGCAGGCTCTCCACCTTCTTTTCGAGTTCGGCAGCGGTTCGCTTGTCCCGTTCCATGGCGTCGGCAATCTCCTGCCGCATGCGCACCTGCGCGGTGATGTCAGTGGCGAACTTGACCACCTTCATGGGCTTGCCATTGAGATCGAGGATGGGGTTGTAGGAGGCCTGGATCCAGACCTCCCGTCCGCCCTTGCCCAGCCGTTTGTACTCCCCTGCCTGGTATTCGCCGCGATTGAGCGCGGCCCAAAAATCGCGATAAGCGGCGCTCGCGGCCAGGGCGGGATCGGCGAACATGCTGTGGTGGCGGCCCTGAATCTCGGCCAGCGCGTAGCCCATGGCGCCGAGGAAGTTCTCGTTGGCGGCGAGGATGGTGCCATCCATCGCAAATTCGATCACCGCCTGCGATTTGTGGATGGCCTGGATCTGCCCGGCATGGTTGGCATTTTGCAGCTTGGCGGCGGTGATGTCGGTCGCGAACTTCACCACTTTCACGGGCTTGCCGCTGTGATCGAGGATGGGGTTGTAGGAGGCCTGAATCCAGACCTCCCTACCGTCTCTGCCGACGCGCTTGTATTCGCCGGCGTTAAATTCGCCGCGGTTGAGCGTCAGCCAGAATTCGCGATACTGCGAGCTCGAGCGCGTGGCGTCGTCGACAAACATGCTGTGGTGGCGGCCGCGTATCTCGTCGAGCGTATAGCCCATCACGGTAAGGAAGTTTTCGTTGGCGGTAAGGATGGTGCCGTCGAGTGCGAACTCAATCACCGCCTGGACGCGGTTGAGGGCAGCGACCATGGCGGCCAGGCCGGAGGAGTCGCTGTACCTGCTATTGCGTGGCAACGGGGCGAGAGCGTTGACCCTTACCGAGAGATTTGCTGGTGCGATTGCCTTGCTCATGACTCTCCTTTGTGCCGTCTTCTAAATTTGGTCTTACACTTTCTGCGGTTAAAAATTCTCAGGTTGAAATTTCGTGGTTTTTAATCTGTGATGCCGGTTGTGCGCCTCAGCTCGAGGCGCTGGCCAGCAGCCGCTTGGTATCGAGCACCAGCAGCAGCCGGTCGTTCAGGTTGTAGACACCCTCGATCAGCTCGCGGCGCGCGGCCGGCATGTTCTCCGGGACCGGCGCAAAGGCCTTCAGGGGAACGTCGAGGACGTCGCCGATATCGTCGACCAGCAGGCTGACGCCGCCGTCGTCGGAGCGGATGATGATATTGCGAGCCAGCACCTCGGATTCGGACGAGGGCAGGCCCAGACTGCGCCGGGTGTCGACCGCTACCACGATCTGGCCGCGCAGGTTGATGAGTCCGCGGATGGCGGGCGGGGCCAGAGGGATGTCGGTCATCTCCTGGTGGCGCATGACCTCCTGCACCTTCTCAACCTCGATGCCGAGGAAGAGTTCGCCTACGTGGAAGGTGGCATATTGCCTGGTCATCGACCTGCCCGGATCGCCGGCTTCGATCATCGTCTTTCCCTGCCCTCTCTCTGGTCTCAGTCCTGTGTTATCCGTTTTGTGTTTCCGTTTTTCTTCTCTTATCTGTGCCCCAGGAAGACCGGTTCCCGATCCGGCTGATATTCCACGTCGGGCTCGCGATCCGCATCGATCTGGCGCAGCAGCGAGTCGATCGATTGCAGCAGCCCCTCGCGATCGGCCACGCTTTCGATCCTCTCGAAGCGCAGATCGCCGTGCCGGTGGGGATGGTTGTCATGATTCGAGAGCCCGATGACGGGCAGTCCCTTGAGGAGGTCGTTGCCGCGTATGGCTTCGAGCAGCTCCCATCCATCTTCTTCTTCGAGATCGAGCGCTGTGACCACCGCATCGATGCCGCCGCGCAGCAGGCGGGTAATGGCATCGGGCACGCCGGTGGATTCGAAGACGCGGTAGCCGGAGATCTCGAGGTAGCTGCGCAGCATCTCGCGAGCCATCAGCGCCGGCTCGACCAGCAGGACCGATGGCGCGACCTTCCCGGACTTTGGCGGGGCCTCCAGCCAGTCGTCGCCGCATAGCTTTACCAGCGCATGGAGATCGACGAAGTCGGTCAGCGCGTCGGCTACCAGCGCCGAGCCCAGCAGGCCGGGCGTGGAGCTGGCCCGGGAGACAGTGATGGCCCCTTCGGTGATATCGAGAATCCGATCGACGACCAGCCCCAGGCTGCGCACTCCATCACTGAAGACGATGACCAGCACCGATCCCCCCTCAGCGAAGCTCGCGCTTTCCGAGCCGTTCAACGCGCTTTCGAGATGCACCAGCGGCAGGATGCGCCCGCGATAGTGTAAGGCCGGGCGTCCCGCGGCATACTCCACGCGCGAAGCCGGAAACTCCTCGAGGCGCGAGACCAGGGCCAGCGGCGCGGCCAGACGGCCGTGACGGCCGGCGCTGAAGAGCAGCAGACGCTGCGTCGAGGCCTGAGCACGCTCCATGCTCTCTGCCGCTGCTGACGAGGTCTCGCGGGCGCGCGGCCCGATGCCCGCCAGCCGGGCAATCCCCGCCACGTCGAGGATGAGCGCCACCTTGCCGTCGCCCATGATGGTGGCGCCGACGTAGCAGTTCAAGCCCTTCAGCTCTTTGCTCAGCGGCTTGACCACGATCTCCTGGGTGTCGCTGATGTGGTCGACGACCAGGCCGAGCTGGCGGTCGTCCATCTGCAACACGACAATGTTCATGACCTCGCGCGCGCCGGGCGGGCGGGTCATGCCCAGGACTCGGTTGAGGTCGGCCAGCGGCAGCAGCTTGCCGCGATGCTGGTAGACCGGAGTGCCGTGTATATCCTGCACCTGGGTCAACTTGGCTTCGCCCTCGATGCGGACCAGCTCGAGCAGATTGGCCTGGGGGATCACGAAGCGCTGCCTGCAGCTCAGGTCGCCGCCGCCGGTCACGCTGCCTTCGACGGTGACCACCAGGCCGGGAATGATGGCCAGGGTGAGGGGAATCTTGATGCGGACGGTAGTACCGGCGCGCGGGTTGTTGTAGATGTCGACGCTGCCGCCGATCTTCTCTACGTTGGTCTTGACCACGTCCATGCCTACGCCGCGGCCGGAGATGTTGGTGACCTTCGCCGAGGTGGAAAAGCCGGGCTGAAAGATAAGCTGCGTGGCCTCGCGATCGGAGATCTGATTCAGCTGCTCGGGGCGCAGCAGGCCTTTCTCCAGAGCTTTGGCCTTGACCCGCTGAGCGTCGATGCCGCCTCCGTCGTCGGAGATCTCGATATTGACGTGGCCGCCCTCGTGAAAGGCGCGCAGCAGAATCTTTCCGGCGGCATGCTTGCCCCTCTGCAGGCGCAGCTCGGGCAGCTCGATGCCATGATCGCAGGAGTTGCGGACGATGTGCGTAAGCGGATCTTTGATGGCCTCGATGATGGTCTTGTCCAGCTCTGTCTCCGCGCCCTCCATCTCCAGCTGAATCTTTTTGCCACACTCCGCCGCGAGGTCGCGCACCACACGCGGCAGCTTGTTCCAAACCACGCCGATGGGCTGCATGCGCATCTTCATGACGCCCTCCTGCAGCTCGCTGGTGATGAGATTCAGGCGCTGCGAAGCCCCGCTGAGGTGAGAGGCCTCGGTCGAGACATCCTGGAGCAGCTGATTGCGCGCCAGCACCAGCTCGCCGACCAGGTTCATCAGCTTATCCAGCAGCTGGACATCGACGCGGATGGTGGAGTCGGCCAGGTTGGACGATGGCGCGGCGCTGTCTTCACTGCGGGGCTTGCTGTCCGAAGCGATAAAAGAAGGCGCGGCGGCCTTGGCCGACTCCTCCTTGGCCGACTTCTCAGGGAGCGGTTCTGACGGCAGTTGGACAGCTGCCATCGGTGGTATCGGAGCATCGGAAAGGGGAGCCACAATCGCGATTGCGTCCGCGGCTTCGACCACCCTCTGCGCTGCACCACTCTCGCCGCGATAGACCGCCTCCAGGCGGAGACAGAGATCGGGATAGGCATTGTCTCCTTCGTTGCCGGTGGCCTCGATGTTGGTGAGGATGACCTTGACCGCATCGACGGTTTCGAGGATGAGCGAGGCCACCTGGGGGGTGAGCGCGCGCTGGCGCTCGCGCAGCTGGCTCAAAATGTTTTCGGCGACGTGGGTGATCGCGCCCAGCTTGTCGAAGCCGAAGAAGCCTGAAGTGCCCTTGATGGTATGGACGGTGCGAAAGACCTCGGCTATGAGGGAGGCATCTTCGGGACGCTCTTCGAGCTCCACCAATTGGCGATCGAGATTGGCAAGGTTCTCGTTGCTCTCGATGAGAAATTCGCGAACGTCTTCGTCTTGCACCATGTTCCAACTCTTCTCTCAAGTCTGTAACTGGAAAATCGACGACCGGAAAATTCCGCGACAGCAGTGCGCGTGCACGCGGGCAGCCGGGGGTGAACAAGAGACGGCTGCGTTTTTACGCGTGAACCTTCTTCAGGCCACTTAGGCTATTTGCTGCGTCTTCTGCTCTCATCGGCGCAGAATTGGCACACTTGAGAACTTTCGTTTCGGAGATTGCAAGAATGATGAGGCGGGATTTGTACGATTTTGAGACGGCGTCGCGTTTTGAAACAGCTTCTCAACCAAATTGGCGGCAAGAAGCGATGGCTTAGAAGGCTAGCGGCCGGCGCAGGAGATGGTCCAGAACTGGCCCAGCGCGCCGCGCTTTTCCTCCAGGCTGTTCATGTAGAGTTTGACGCGCAGCAGCTGGTCGCCGATTTCGATGGGCAGCACGGTGATCAGCTCGCCCGAGGTGCGCATCTCGACGTCGGTGCCGTAGATGATGGTGGGAATGCTGAGAGCCATGGCGCCGAAGTGTTTTTCGAGCTGCGTCTTCATGCCTCCGAAGACGATGTTAGTCATCTCGGCAACGGCGTCGAGCGCGTCTTCGGTGAGGGTGGTGGCCTCGGTGCCGAGCATCAGATTGGCCAGGGTGCAGGCGAACTCCGGCGAGCACTCGAGGATGCCGGTTCCGCTCAGCGCGCCTACCCAGCCGATGACCCCGGCGACACTGCGACCCGCGCTGCGGGCGGCATCCTTGCGCTCGTCGCGCTTATCTTCTCCGACCACGGCCTCCACATTGGCCATGGTGAGAAAGGCGTGAGGAATCAGCCCGCTTACTGTCTCGGCAGCCAGCTTCTTGATGCCGAAGATATCGATCTCTTGAACGCTCATTTTTTCCTTTGCGACCGTCAGGGCCCAGGGATGTTCAGGCGGCGGCGGTGTTCAGGCACTGGACGAGCTTCTGCTTCACCTCGTCAGTAGTAAAGGGTTTGTGAATGTAGCCTTTCGCGCCGAGCTGCACGGCTTTGACTACGTTTTCCATTCCGCCCTCAGTGGTGACCATGATGATCGGAATGCCGCTCCATTCGGTGCGCTGCTGCACTGCCTCCAGAAACTCGAGGCCGCTCATCACCGGCATGTTGACATCGCAGAGGACGAGCTGAACCTGATTGGCCTCCATGGCTTTGAGCGCCTGACTCCCATCGCCGGCTTCGAATATCTGGGTGATATCGATGCTGCATTCGCCGAGCACTCGGCGCAGCATCTTCCGAATCACCATGGAATCGTCGATAAGAAGAACATTGAGCAAGCTGCCCTCCGGAATGATTGCGTCATTTACAGCACAGTTAGCGCCGTGCGCGGAAGCTGCTTCGGGAGCAGGCTCCGCGAGCACAGCGTCTGTTGTTGCTCCGCATGTTCTCTGTATCGGCGACGACGCGCGGCACATTAGAGGATCGGCTCCAGTCTTCTGCATGGGGATGGGCCGTGCCATTTGCCTCTCGGGTAAGATTGGGACGCGAGAAAATCGGCCAATTGCAATGCGGACACAAAGTCGGTCGCTTTCTTCTACGCTCGCCGCTGGGGAGAACATTGCCGAGCATGGATCGAATTGGGACACAGTACGCAGCGACGGCGCTAGCTATCGCCGGGACGGCAATCGCGTGCATGACGGCTGTATCGCCGGCTTATGCAGGCCCCGCCAAAAAAAATACAGACCAGAAGAACGTGGGTTGGACCGCCTATAACGGACAGGCCAACGGCGACCACTACTCGCCGCTGACCCAGATCGACCGCAACAATGTCCGCAGGCTCAAAGTAGCGTGGAGCTTCGACACCGGCGAGCGCGGCGGACTGCAGACCAATCCTCTGATCGTTGGGCGCAGGATGTTCGTCTATTCTCCGTCGGAAAAAGTCATCGCGCTCGATGCGACGACGGGAAAAATCCTCTGGACCTTCGACTCGGGCGTGAAGGGCGAGCAGCCGGATCGCGGCATGTGCTATTGGACCGACGGCAAGGAGAGCCGGCTGCTGGCGAGCGTGATGGATCATCTGTATGCGCTCGATCCCGAGACCGGCAAGCCTATCCTCACCTTCGGAGAGAATGGCTCCATCGATCTGCGCAAGAACCTGAGCGAGGCCGACTCATCGAAGACCTTCGCGGTGATGACGACGCCCGGCGTTCTCTATCGCGACCTCATTATCACCGGCTTTCGCGAGCCTGAGACGCGGCCGGCGGCGCGGGGAGATATTCGCGCCTACGACGTGCGCACCGGTAAGCTGCGCTGGTCGTTTCACACCATTCCGCATCCCGGCGAGCCGGGATACGAGAGCTGGCCGAAGGATGCGTGGAAGACAACGGGCGCAGCCAATAACTGGGCGGGGATGGCGCTCGACGAGAAGCGCGGCATCGTGTATGTGCCGACGGGCTCTGCGGTATCGGACTTCTACGGCGCGGATCGCGTTGGCAACGATCTTTATGCCGACACGCTGCTCGCACTGGAGGCGAAGACCGGCAAGCTGCTCTGGCATTTTCAGGGGGTGCATCACGACATCTGGGATCGCGACTTCCCTTCACCTCCGGCATTGGTGACGGTAACACGCAATGGCCGTCGCATCGATGCGGTTGCGCAGACCAGCAAGCTCGGCTATGTCTATCTCTTCGACCGCGTGACCGGTACACCGCTCTTCCCCATTGAAGAGCGGCCGTTTCCGGCGAGCGATGTTCCGGGAGAGGTGGCATCGGAGACGCAGCCGATTCCGGCTGCGCCTGCTCCCTATGCGCGCCAGCGGCTCACCGCGGATATGTTGACGCAGCGCACGCCGGAGGCGCATGCGTGGGCATTGGCGCAGTTTAAAAAGCTTCGCAGCAATGGGCAGTTCATTCCCTTTGCAGCCGACAAACAGACGGTGATCTTTCCCGGCTTCGATGGCGGCGGGGAGTGGGGCGGACCGGCAATCGATCCACGATCAGGCGTGATCTATGTGAACTCGAACGACGTGGCATGGACGGGCGGGCTCACTCCCAATGTGCAAAGCGGCAATGCAGGCGAGGATATTTACAATCGCGACTGCTCGCTGTGCCATGGCGACGATCGCGAGGGCTCTCCACCAGCCTTTCCAGAGTTGACAAATATCGATAAACGGCTTAGCGATGCGGATATTCTCAAGGTTCTCCGCGAAGGCCGGGGACGGATGCCGTCGTTTACCGATCTCAATGATGCGCAGCTGCTCGACCTGCTGCGCTTTCTGCATGCAGGACCGGAGCAACCAAGTGCAGACGAGAAAGAAGTCGCTTCTCGCTCAGTGACGGCGGAGGGCGCGGCCCGGTATCGCTTCACCGGCTACCGGAAGTTGCTCGACCCTGATGGCTATCCTGCGATTGCTCCACCATGGGGAACGCTGAACGCCATCGACCTGAACACCGGCAGATATCTTTGGAAGATTCCCTTTGGGCAATATCCCGCGCTTGCGGCCAAGGGCATGGCCGATACCGGCTCAGAGAATTACGGCGGCCCTGTTCTGACTGCGAGCGGCGTGCTGTTCATCGGCGCAACCATCTACGATCGGAAGATACGCGCATATAACAGCGAGAGCGGCACGCTGCTATGGGAAGCGGAACTTCCCTACTCTGGAGTGGCGACGCCGGCGACCTATATGGTGGATAGCAAGCAATACGTGGTCATCGCAACGAGTGGGCTACGCGATCCTAAAGGCCCGCAGGGCGCAGCGTACGTTGCGTTTTCGCTTCACTAACAAACAGAAAGCAGCCGCGGGAATAAAGCCTGGCAGGAATTGTTTTGGGGACTTGATGAAGAAACAAATGAGTGTTCGCCTGAGCTTGATGATGCTCCTGGAATATTTTATCTGGGGCGGTTGGTATGTAACGTTGGGAACCTGGCTGGCTCAGACGCTCCACTTCAGTGGTGAGCAGGTGGGACTGGCGGCCGGCGCAACGGCGATTGGAGCGATCGTTTCGCCTTTCTTTGTCGGCCTTATTGCCGACCGGCTCTTTGCCACGCAGCGGGTTTTGGCAGCGCTGCATCTGCTTGGCGCGGTTTTGCTTTTTTTTGCCTCGCGGCAATCGAGCTTCGCTTCGTTCTACTGGCTGGTTCTTCTCTATTGCTGCTGCTTCATGCCTACTCTGGCGTTGACCAATTCGCTGGCCTTTCGCCAGATGCGCGATCCGCAGACGCAGTTCGGTCCGATCCGTGTGATGGGCACGCTGGGATGGATCGCGGCAGGGATGCTGATCGGCAGCCTCAAGATCGAAGCGACCGCCCAGCCGATGCGTATTGCCGCGGCCTGCTCGCTGCTGATGGCGATCTACAGCCTGACTCTGCCGCATACTCCGCCGCTGGAACGCGCGGAGGGGCTGTCTCTCAAATCCATCTTTCCGAAAGAGGCTTTTCAGCTTCTATCCGGCCGCTCGGTCGCGATCTTCGCGCTCGCATCGTTCCTTATCTGCATTCCGCTGCAGTTTTATTACGCCTTCACCAACCTCTTTTTGAATCAACAGGGCGTGGTGAATGCCGCGGGCAAGATGACGGGCGGACAGATGTCGGAACTCTTCTGCATGCTGCTTATCCCGTGGTTCTTCCGCCGTCTCGGAGTGAAGTACATGCTGGTCGCAGGCATGCTGGCCTGGGTGTTGCGTTACGTCTTCTTTGCGTACGGCAACAATGGTCCGGGCATGTGGATGTTCTGGGCAGGGATTCTTCTGCATGGCATCTGCTACGACTTTTTCTTTGTCACGGGACAGATCTACATCGACCGCAAGGCGACGGCTGCTCTGCGCGCCGCGGCGCAGGGGCTCATCACGTTCATCACCTACGGAGTGGGTATGTTCGTGGGCTCGTGGCTTTCGGGCGCGGTGGTGCAGCACTACAGCTCCACCATCGCAGGAGTGACGAGCTATCAGTGGCGGGCCATCTGGCTCTTCCCCGCTGTCTGTTCGGCCGCCGTATTGCTGCTGTTCCTTGTAACCTTCTCCGAACGGGAGAAGCCGGGATTGGATGCTGAAGCGGCGGCCGAGGCCATGCCTTCGACGGTGAACTAAAGCTCGGGCCGCAGGCAACGGGGTGTACTTGAAATTGACGCCTTCGGTAGGATGGACATCTCACAGCAGAGGGGATGTCCTCCCGGAGGTATGCCATTGCCAGCTATTGCTAATGTGACCGCAGAGTCGGCGGTTTCGATCAATCCCGCAACCGGCGAAGAATTCGCGCGGTATGAGTTTCAGCGTGAACGCGTATGGGATCGCTCGCTGGCGCAGGCTCATGCCGGATATCGCCTTTGGGCCGCGGAGCCGATAACCCAGCGCATCGATGTGCTGCGCCGCATGGCAGGTGTTTTGCGCCGGAACCTTGACCGCATGGCTTCGATGGCCACGCGCGAGATGGGAAAACCCATCGTCCAGTCGCGCGCCGAGGTAGAGAAATGCGCCACGTTGTGCGACTGGTGCGCGGAAAATGGCGAAGCGATCCTGGCCGATGAGAAGACCAGCATCGGCGATCAGGCTTATATCTCCTACCTGCCGATTGGGCCGGTGCTCGGCGTGATGCCGTGGAATTTTCCTTACTGGCAGGCGATGCGCGGCGCGGCGGGAATCGTGCTTGCCGGCAATGCTTATCTGCTCAAGCCGGCTCCGAACGTGATGGGATGCGCTTACCTGCTGGCGGAAGCATGGCGCGAGGCCGGCGTTCCGGAGGGCGTATTCAGCATCCTCAATCTGACCACCGATGGCGTGTCGAAGGTGATTGCCGATCCCCGCGTGGCAGCGGTCTGCGTGACAGGAAGCGTTCGAGCAGGCTCGGCGATTGCCGCGCAGGCGGGGGCAGCACTGAAGAAATCGGTGCTTGAGTTGGGAGGATCCGATCCATTCATCGTATTGGCGGATGCGGATCTCGAACGAGCGGTTCAGGCTGCGATCGTGGGGCGCTTCCAAAATAACGGCCAGATCTGCATCGCCGCCAAACGCATCATTTTGGAGAAACCGATTGCCGAGGAGTTCACGCGCCACTTCGTGGATGAGGCAGCCAAACTGATCGTTGGCGATCCCATCAATGAAGCCACCTACATCGGTCCCATGGCGCGCTTCGATCTGCGCGACGAGCTGGCGTCGCAGGTGGACAAGAGCATTGCCGAGGGTGCGAAGCTGCTGCTCGGCGGCAAGAAGCTCGATGGTCCGGGGAACTATTTTGCTCCCACGGTGATGGCGGGAGTTACACCGGCGATGACGGTGTTTCGCGAGGAGGTCTTTGGTCCGGTCGCCTCGCTTATCGTCGCGAACGATACCGAAGATGCGGTGCGGCTTGCGAATGACAGCGAGTTCGGACTGAATGGCGCGCTTTGGACCGGCAACAAGGATCTGGCGCGGCGACTGGCGCGACGCATCGATACGGGCGGCCTGTTCATCAATGGCACATCGGCGTCCGATCCTCGCGTGCCTATCGGCGGAGTCAAAAAGAGCGGCTACGGACGCGAGCTGTCGTATTTCGGCATCCGGGAATTCACGAACGCGCAGACGGTCTGGTTCGATCGCAGTTGAGCACCTTAGCTCGATACGTTATCGCGGCTCGGGAATCATGGGCAATCCATATTTCGCGCGGAGGATGAGCCGCCCCTGCGGCTCGACTTTGTGGCCCGGAACGAGGCGCAAACGATAGTGCTGCGCAATGGTCGCCAAGATCATCGTTGTCTGGGTCATCGCAAAGCTGGCGCCGATACATACGCGGGGGCCGACACCAAAGGGAAGATATGCGAGGCGAGGCCGCGATGCTGACTGCGAGGGGTGAAAGCGCTCCGGGTCGAAGCGTTCAGGGTCGTCCCACAGCTTACGATGGCGATGCAGAATCCACGGCACGACGGATATGGTCGCGCCCTTGGGAATCGACTGCCCGCACACTTCATCGTCGGCGAGCGCTTCCCTCCACGCCAGCATGTGAAAAGGCGGATAGAGACGCAGAGCCTCTTCGATGACCATGCGGGTGTACGGCAGCCTTTCGAGATCGGTGAAATCCGGAGCGCGACCCGCAAGCACGGTGTCCACTTCCCGATGCAGCTTCGATTCCTGTTCGGGATGTTGCGAGAGCAGATACAGAGTCCAGGCAAGGGCCTGGGCGACGGTCTCGTGTCCCGCCGTAAAGATGGTGATGACGTAGGAGCGCAGCTCTTCCGGGGTCATCGGGCTGCCGGTCTTGGGGTCATTCAAGGTAAGCAGCGAATCGACCTTGGCACCGTCTTCTGCTTTGCGGGTGCGACTTCGAACTGCAATGGCTTGATCGATCGCGGAGGCCATGTGGTTGAACATTCGCCGGCCCTGGCGTCTCCGATACAAGCGGCGCAGACGATTGAGAACGGGGATGAAGTCGACCAGATCGATCATCGGCTCCGAACGATAGCGATGCGAGATGGTTTGCATCGCCTCTGCAATCCCTTCGTACTCGGAGGCGAAGAGAATTTGTGCGATGACCTGCGAAGTAAGCCGCAGCATGGTCGCGGAGATCTCGATGGACTCGCCGCGAGGCAAGCTATGCCAGGTCCTCAGCATCCGTTGACAGGCATCGGAGATGATGGGCGCGTATTGCGGAATGCTGCGGTAATCGAAGAGCGGAGTCATGGCGGAGCGCCGTGTACGCCAGGATTCATCTGCGATTTCGACGACGCTGTCCTCGATGCCCATGGCCGACACGCGCTGCTCCATCTCGCCCTTGACATAGTTTTTGGCGTTGTCGATCAGCACTCGCTTAATTCCTGCGGGATCGTTTATCAAGAAGTGATTCGGTCCCAGGTGGGGAATCTTGACAATCCAATCTTCATACATACCGTAGTGATAGCCGGCAAGCGTGCTATCGCTGGTAGCTCGCAGGTACTGGAAGAACGGCAACTGTTCCGGCGGCGGTATGGGTGCGGCGGGGATGGGAGGGGTCTCGGTTTCTTCGATGCTTTTCATATAGGATCGGACATCAAGGATTAGATATTGATATTAAAGAAAGACGCCCGACAAACGATTATGCCTCCGAGAGTGTCAGAGACTTTTCAGAGAAATGTCTCTCCTTGAGCCGAATGAAAGGAATATTTTGAGTCCGGGCGTGTCCATCGGCTCACGGCGCATCGGATTCGGCGACAATGAGGTATACGGGTCGCCGGTATCGAATGATAAATAAAATTCGTAACTCAATTCCCGCATGGATATGGCCGCACTTTTTGTTGTCTTTCCTCCTGCCTGTTTATCTTTATCTAAGCCTGTTCCGCTTTCCATGGGCTCCTATCTACCTTGACGGAGATCAGACCTTCTTCTGGGAGTATGCACTGCGCATGCTCCAGGGAGAGCATATCTATCGCGATTTTTTCCAATTCACACCTCCAGGCACCGACCTTGTTTTTCTCCAAGCATTTCGCCTCTTCGGTCCGCACATCTGGGTGCTGAATGCCGTGGTTTTGCTGCTTGGCACGGCGCTTGCCTGGATGTGTTTCAAAATTGCGCGACGGTGGATGGACCAGGAAGCGGCGCTGCTGGCAACCGCCATTTTTGCAGTGATCATTTATGGCCGCTTGCTCGATGCAACCCATCATTGGTTTAGCCTGCTCTCCGTGCTCTGCGGCGTTCAAGCGGTGCTGCCGGCGCGAACATCGGCGCGAATTGCGATTGCCGGAGCGTTTTTCGGCATCGCATCTTTCTTTACGCAAACGGCTGGTGTCGCCGGCGTCGCAGCGTTGTTATGCACTCTGCTCTGGGAACATGCGTTCTGTATCCGGCCGTTAAAAAAGACGCTGGTATTTTCCGCAGTCCTTGTGGGAACATTTCTGGCCGTACTGGGAGCGCTGAGCGCGCATTTTCTAGCCGAGGTGGGATGGCGCACGGTATGGTATTTTCAGGCTACTTACCCCCGCAAGTATATCGCATATCGGCATAACGGAATCTTGCCAGGCGGAGAAGCCTGGCGCCGGATTTCCGACCTCTGCGAGCATTATTTTTTCTATTTCCTTCCTGCGGCGATCTACCCTCTGACGTTGTGGCGATGCTGGAAGGACCGCGATGACAAGGTGCGGACGCCTCAGGTACTTCTGCTCGCGATGACCGGCAGCCTCCTTTATCTGGTGGTTGCGGCGCGGACCAACTGGACGCGAGTCTATACAATTTCACTGCCTGCGGTGATTCTGCTGATCTATTCCATGACTCGTCATCGCCGTCTTCGCTCCAGATCCGCGGGAGCCGTTTGGGTGCTAATCGCATGCCTCGCAACGGGACAGACTGCGCTGCGATATCGGCATAACGGGTATGTGACACAGCTACCTGCGGGGCGGGTTGCACTTTCCAAGCAAAAATTCGATAAGTTCGTATGGCTTGCAAGCCATACGAAGCCGGGCGACTATCTTCTTCAGGCTCTATGGCTGAATCTCTATCTGCCTTTAGAGTTACGCAGTCCTGTGTTCGTCGACGGACTGTTAAGCGGCGAGGTCACGCGACCCGAATTTGTCGATCTTTCCGTTCGGCAGTTAAAGAGCAAACGGGTGAAGTACATCGTTCTCACTCCATGGATCGCGTCAGCAACCGATCCCCCTCCGCCATGGGAGAATCATCTCGGTCCGTTTGAAGACTACGTGCATAACCATTACAGCTTCGTCTACCGCTTTCCCGATCAGGATGAGGTTTGGCAGCTCCGCGAAGACGATTGAGACATCCGAAAATGCGGATTAGTATGGCCGCAAATTCGACGAGATCGAAACGACCCCGAGAGAGCACGTTCGTTCACCTGTCACGATAAAAAACAAAACCGTGAAGACTCTCTGACAAGCAGCAGACCGGCCAAGTTTATGCTCGGCTTGCAGTGATGTTGTCGAGACCACTTTTGTCCGCGACACCAGCGCGGCGAAGAGCCATACGACAAGAAATGTGGCAGGTATCGAAATGTCCCAACATCAAGCAGTTTCGTGCATTCCCTGCACCGAGGAACCATTGCGACAGATAAGACTTGCACGAACCGACGAAGCCTCTTCTGTTCTTGAATTGATTGAACGAAGCTTTCGCGGCCGCGATTTCTACGCTGAGATGCGCGCCTACAGCGAACATGAAGTTATAGCTCTGATCTCCGAGGGGAGCATTCTGGTTGCGGAAAGCGCGGGAGCCCTCCTGGGCTGCATTCACATCGCGCTCCGTCCGGACGTGACCCGCTTAAAGCTGCTAGCCGTATCGGACTGCCAGAGACGCTCCGGAGTCGGCACCCAGTTGCTAGAGACTGCCGAGCGGCTTACCGCCAACATCTCCTGTGCCTTTGTTCATGTAGCGGTCTTCAGCCTGCACCCCGACATCCTGTCCTTCTTCCGCGGCCGCGGTTATACCCCATTTTTGATCGAGCGTTTCCCTTCTACCGAGCAATCATCGCTGCTTCACTTCGTATGGATGTCCAAGCAGCTGGAGAATTATCCCCGCGCGTTCTGATGCGGCAAGTCGCTGCCGCGCCTGCGGGCCCTGTAATCTTGCTCCTTCGAGATTCTTCCTTGTTGCGGTCATCTGAATGACGTGGATCGCTTTGAGGTCTTGATGACCCCTACAATGCAAAATAAAAATGCCTCGGACTGCACGCGCAGCTCCGAGGCATTTTTTTCTATCAGCGATCTTTCATTCCGACTTGCTTTTACCCGAATCGTCCGACCCGTATTCGTCGCCGCTATAGGCTTTTGGATCTCCCAGGCTTCCCGCAGGCGGGAGGTGACGGATGAAAAGGATCATCTTCCAGACTTCTTCATCGCCCAAGGTTCCCTTGGAGGCCGGCATTCCGGAGGGGAAAATGCCGTTGTCAATAACCCACTTCAACTGCCCATCGGAATAGCTCTGTACCTGAGCCGAAGCCAGCGATGGGATAGGGGGAGAAATCTGCGCAGCGAAGGGGACACCTGTGTTTTGCGCGTCTCTTCCGTGGCATGACACGCAGTAGTAACCGAAGGTTTTCTTTCCGTCGTCGATATTCTCGGCCGTTGCCGGCAGAGGGTTGCGCTCGGCGCGATTGCCGACGGTGACATGATGCTTTGTCCACTGGACCGCGGTCGTCTCAAAGCGGCCAGGCGTCTTGACGCGGCATCCTGCGACGCTGGCCATCGCGAGGATGGCCAGGATTACGCTTCGCCGGGGAGCACGCATCTTAGTTGCCTACCACATGAACTACGAACAGCATGGAGCCGTGGCCGGAGCCGCAGAACTTTCCGCACTTGCCGTGAAAGTCTCCGACCGTGTCGGGGGTTACCTGAACTTCAGTGACCTTTCCCTTGTTCATGGCTGCATTGATGTGCAAGCCTTCGACCAATAGGCTGTGCGGAACGTCGTCCGACGTCAGGGCAAGCGTTACGGTCTGTCCCTTGGTTAGGGTTATTTCAGCGGGGCTGAAGGAAAAGCGCTTGGCGTGAATCTCGATTCGCTTAGAAGCATCCTGCGCGTTGACTGCATGCGAACCGCCCAGGACGAGTGAAAGTGCCAGTCCCAGATGTAAGAGGTGTTTCATGTCCGTAGCTCCTTATTGCGCTGTGTGGAGGTTTATGTTTCATCATTCGGGAGACAATGATGCCGGCGTCGAAAATTGTTTAGGGGGCAAGATATCTGAGTAGCGCCTGTTCATCTGCACGGGACAGGCGTGCGCGGACGCGCATGTGCATCACGACCGTGCCGGTTATACGCGGAGGTATGGTCATCGGCGGCTTGTGGCAGCGCGAGCAATTGTTGGCGAAGACCTTTTCGCCGCGATCGGTGTCGCTCGCCTGTGCCGCTTGGGGCGCAGGCTTAGCAGCCTCCGGGGACTGACTCTGGGCCAGCAAACCCGCCGCGCCGATCCATACTCCCACCGCTGCCAGAACTACGAGCACCGTCTTCTTCGAAATCAACCTTTGTTTAGCCACGAGCTACTTCCTTCCCGGCCAAAGAGGCCATAGAAAACGATAGGTGAAACCGACGTTCCAGACGTTTTGATCGTTGCCGGAGCTGAACTGGCGGCCGTAGTTTGAAATCACGCGCCAGTTGTTGTCGCGAAAGTAGTAGTTCAACGCGATATCGACACGCTGCGTGTTTACGGTAGGCAGGCCGTGGCCGCCACCGTTTAAAGGATCGAATTGCTGCGAGCGCAGTCCGATCTGCAAGTTTTTAAATAAATTGTTAGCTACGGGCAATTGAGAAAGCATGTAATTGCCTTCTACCCAATAGCCCTGCCCGTAGAAGCTGCGGTCGTATTCCGTCTTTACATCCAGCGGTATGGCTTGCGGCTTCCACTGTGCATACAAAGCGCCGCTGTTGATCTCATGTCCTTCGAGAAGACGCTGATACGAACCGCCAACCTCGATATGCTTATCCGGAAAAAAGATACTTCCATCACCGCCTGCCACGCGTGATGCCTGTAGCTCGTTGGTATTGCTGTGCGTCGAGAAGTAGGCGGCATAGTCGATAGTGAATTTATCCGTTTGAGCCGCGACGCCACGCAACTGGCCGCCATCGCCCGAGCCGTTTGGAGTACCGATTGCGCCAGTGATCGGTCGATCCTGGAAGACGGCGATCCATAATGCCTGATATCGCTCAGGATAGAGGCCGAAGGGGAGCCAGTATCTGCCAGCTACAGCGGTCACATGCGAACTGGCGAGCCAATCCAGCTGGGCGTATTCTACCGATTTAAAAATTTCACCGGTGTAGTCTCCAGTTCCGTTGCGTCGTTCGAAAAAGCCCGTGAAGTCAGTTCTGCTTTCGAGCAGCACATGGCTTCCGAAGGGCACTAGAAGAACAGGGTCAATCTGCGGCAGCAGAGTGGGCACACCGCCAACCACGTTATAGACGTAACCGAGTCCGCCCGAAACCACCGGAACATATCCGGCGCTCGTCGACTTGCTATCGGTATCGGTTGATTTGTTATCGGCATCTTGCGCTCTTGCGGCGAATGAGCACAGCAGCATGCATCCAGCCCAAATCCATTTCTTCATGTCGTCGCCATTTCTTAGGTTTTCTACTTAGTCGCGTATCGAGATGGTGTTCGTAACGTCTAACTGGTAATCGATGTGCTGCGTCGTCCGAACGCAGGTACGCGTTATTCAGCAGCAATGCCAGTCTACGAAGCGCCTGTCTTTCGCTTGCACGCGGAATGTCATTCTCTTGTCATTGGTTGCGGGCCGCCGTTTTATTCCGATGAAAGTGATTTATAACCAGTTCATCGAAGGCGCACATGTGCGCGGAGAGCGACGATGCATCGAGGGAATCCTCAACACCTTCAGATTGGCCGCGACTCAATCGTTTGTTTCGATGAAGGAATCATGATCACCAAAAGAATTGACACCAAAAACGGATCTTCCGCGGACAGTCGTTCGTTGCGCGCCATCTATCGTTCAGGCCTCTGCAGATGGCTGATGGTTGCGGCATTGACGCTTTCATTCAACGTCCGCGCTCATGCGCAGGACCCGCTGATGCAGGGTCAACAACAAAATTCGCAGTCGCAGCAGTTTCCCGGAAGCATCTCAAGCCAGCAATTCTGCAATGACTTTCTGTCTCCTTGCACATCCGGTAGTGGACAAGGCGGGGTGTACTCTACACAATCTCCCTTTCAGACCGCGCCCGTTCCTACGAATACCGATTTGAGCGGCCCAGGATTTACAACTCCCCAAAGCACAGATCCGTCTCAGGCGCTCGCGCCTGCCAGCACACCGGCGCCGGCAGTGCAGCGGAAAGCCGAACATCCGACGGAGTTTCAGATATTCGTGGCGGGTGCGGTCGGCAAGCTTCTGCCTATTTACGGACACCAGCTCTTTGTCGACGCCCCTTCCACTTTCGCTCCCTTGGATAAAGGACCTGTGACTTCGAACTATGTCGTGGGACCAGGGGACGAGCTGATGATTCACGCATGGGGTAGCGTGTCGTTCAATGTGCGCCAGCTCGTGGACCGCTCGGGAAATATTTTCCTGCCGCACTTCGGCAGCATCCGGGTAGCGGGGCTTCACTCTTCCGAACTTAATCAATTCCTGTCCGATCGTATCGGGAAGGAATTTCGCCAGTTCGACATCTCAGTGACGCTGGGGCAGCTGCGTTCGATTCAGGTGTTGGTAGTGGGCCGCGCTTATCGTCCAGGTTCATACACGCTAAGCGCGCTCAGCACACTGGTCAATGCGCTGTTTGCCTCTGGCGGACCCTCTTCTACCGGCTCCCTGCGCGCCATCGAATTGCGGCGCGACGGTAAAGTGATAACTACTCTTGACCTTTACCAGCTGATCGCTTTAGGCGATGAGTCGAACGATGCTCCGCTACTTCCCGGCGATGTGATCTACATTCCTCCGGCCGGCCCACGCATCGCGGTTGCAGGGAGCGTGAACCAGCCGGCGATTTATGAGATCCACGATGGCGATACAGTATCGGCTGCGATCAAGCTGGCCGCCGGTACGACGTCGATTGCGGCGCTACAGCGCGCGGAGCTGGAGCGTATCGATTCCGACGGCGAGCGTCATGTCATCGATCTGAAGCTCAGTTCGGACCAGATGCAGACTCCACTGCACGATGGGGATGTACTGCGAGTGTTCCAGCTTGCTCCCAAATTCGACAATGCGGTAATTCTGCGAGGCAACGTCGCAAATCCAGGACGATATGCGTGGCACGAGGGAATGCGCATCCGCGATCTGATTCCGAGCAAGGAAAGCCTGATAACACGGGACGCTCTGAACAGTCGCAATGCACTGGCCTTGACCGACGATGAGCGCACGCATGCCAATCGGATCGAACTCTCGTCGCGCAACTCAAACATGAACGACAACGCCGGAATGCAATCCGGTAGCAGCGACAACAATCAGGATTCGCAGACATCAGGAACACCACCACCTTCGTCTGGTGATGCTGCGAAGACCAACCAAGCGAGTCAGACCGGCTCTTCCAATCAGAACACGCCGCCTACTCCGAGCCAGATGCGTACGATGCCGGCAAGCCCAGAGGATCAGGTACCGAGCTCATCGACATCGACAGGGCGAAGCATCAGCTTCGATCTGGGCCGGCCTTCGGAGGAGTTTCCACGCAAGAACTTGGTGGACTCCATCGCACCGGAGATCAATTGGGATTATGCGGTAATTCAACGCGTCAACCCCACAGACATGCGATCGGTGCTGAAGTCTTTTCATCTTGGCCGGGTGGTGCTCGATCATGACGACTCGGAAAACTATGAACTTCAACCCGGCGACGTTGTGACGATCTTTTCGCAGGCGGATCTTCGCGTACCCGATAAGCATCAGAGGAAATTCGTTCGTTTGGAGGGAGAGTTCGGAGCGAGCGGAATCTATAGTGTCGAACCAGGAGAGACTCTTCGCGACCTGGTGGCTCGTGCCGGCGGACTGACCCCAGACGCTTACCTCTTTGGGTCTTTCTTCACGCGGCGTTCGACGCGGTTGCAACAGCAGTCGATGCTCGATCAATATACGGTAGATCTGGAGAAGGAGATCGACCGCGAAGCAGGCAATTCCGCCAACGATGCGATCACGCCGCAAGAGGCAGCGGTCTCCGCAGTCAGCGTCGAGAATCGACGCGCGCTGCTAGTCAAGCTGCGGCAGGTGCAGGCCACGGGAAGAATCGTGCTGAGTCTCGAGCCAGGCAGCAACGACATCAGCAGCCTTCCCGACATGCCGCTTGAAGATGGAGACGTATTCGTTGTTCCTACACGGCCAGCGAGCGTCTCGGTTGTCGGCGCGGTCTACGATCAGAACTCCTTTCTCTTCGCTCCTCGCGGCGACGTCGAACACTATCTGCAGCTCTCGGGCGGCGTGACCAAGAACGGCGACTGGAAGCACTCTTTCCTGCTGCGAGCCGATGGATCGGTGGTCAGTCATACGTCGCTGCTTGCCCGCTCGGATCACGGACTGGAGCATTTCAACGTGAATCCCGGAGACTCCCTGATCATTCCTGAGCAGTTCAGCAAGAGCACCTGGATGCGTGGTCTGACCGACTGGTCATCGATCTTCGCTCAGTTCGGATTAGGCGCTGCGGCTGTCAGCGTCCTCAAGTAACAGGCGAGGAACAGATGCGAATTGAGGACGTGAGAATGATCGAGAATCAAGAATCCGAAGAGCAATCAGAATCGGAGCTGCTCAAAAAGCTGGTGGTGTTAACGGCGCACCGCCGGCTGATTGTGGGCGGTGTATTGGCTGTAGCCTTGTTTACCGCAGTTTTTTCGCTCGTGGTGCCTCCGGTATATACGGCAACGGCGTTGATTATGACTCCACAGAACTCGCCCACGTCCGCTTCGGCTCTGTTAGGGCAGCTCAGCAGCGGACTGGGAGGCGGTACTTCCGGCGGTGGTGGTGGTGGTGGTGGAATCGGCGCTCTGGCTTCACTGGCGGGAGACGGCGTTTTGAAGAGCCCTACGGAAACATTCGTTGGAGTGCTGGCAAGCCGCACCGTGGCCGATCACCTCATCGAGCGATTCCATCTGCAAAAGGCTTATCACAAACGGACGTTGGTCGATTCACGGCTCAGCCTGGCACATCACACGCGCGTTGAGATCACGCGCGGCTCGTTGATCCGCATTTCGGTGGAAGACCGCAACGTCGAACGTGCGGTGGCGGTAGCCAATGGCTATGTGGATGAGCTTTACCATATGAACCAGAAGCTGGCGCTAACGACCGGTGCGCAGCGCAGACTCTTCCTGGAGCAACAACTGGCAACTGAGCGCATTGCTCTGGGACAGGCCGAAGATGAGTTCACCAAGCTCGAGCAGAAGACAGGCGTGATTCGTCTCGCGGATCAGGCAGAGATCACGATGCGTTCGGTGGCGGAGATCCGCGCAGCGATGTCGGCGAAGGAAGTGCAGGTGGAAATGCTGCGAAAGACCGCTACGGAACAAAACTCCGCACTGCAAGGATTGGAAGGCGAGATCGCAGCATTGCGCGGTCAATTGAATAAAGCAGAGAGCACCGCCCCCGCAGAGAACGACAACTACTTTCTTTCGATAGGCCGTATCCCTACCGCCGGTCTGGAGTATGTCCGTGCAGAACGCGAGCTCCGCTACCATGAAGCTTTATTCGAGATGCTGGCCAGGCAATATGAGGCAGCACGCTTGGAAGAGGCGCAGGCGCCGCCGCTGATCCAGGTGGTAGACCCAGCGATCGTTCCGGATAAGCGGTCGTGGCCGCCGCGAACCCTACTGGTGATGCTGGCGATGCTGGCCTCCGCAATTGCGTTCACGTGTGGAGTTTTGCTCAAGGCGCGGTGGAACGCAATGATCGCGCGACCGGCCAATGTGAAACACATGAATGCACTGCGCAGCATGCTGCGCGGAAGTTTGAGGGATCAGATCAGGGGCGGTGCGTGAAGGTAGCGTCATTCTTTTACGCCCTGGCGCTGCTGACGTTGCCGGTGGGACCGGCGACCAAGCTTCTGCTCGGGCGCGAAGAGATGGTCTGGCTCGATCCGACACTCATCTTCGGGGTGCTCGCCTTTGCAGCGCTCATTCCGGCATGGAGAGCAGAGCACTCTCGCCAGCTACCGCAGGTGGCCCCTATCCTTTCTGGGCTTGCGCTCATCTGCATAGCCTGCGCACTTTCGGGATATCTGCTGCGCCTGCCCGAAAATCTGTATGGCGCGCTGCGCGAACCGCTGAAATTTTTCCTGATGATCATCTGGTTTGTCACTTCGTGCTGGTTCCTGCGTTTTCGCTCGTCACTGGTTTTTCGGTGGGCATCGGTCGCGGCGGTACTCGGCATTCTGAGCGGGCTCTCCATTTATTTCATGGCCGCAGGTTTGCTGCCGGTTTCAGCCGGAGCGGTCTCTTATTCGCGGCTTTATATTCTTCGGCAATCCATCTGGTTCGACTTCACGCCGATTCCACGCATGGGTGGCCTCTTCATCGAAGCCCCGCCATTCGGCCTGACGATGTTGGCGCTTTGGGTGTTGTTTTGCGTGGCGCTTCGCTCTGGTGTTCGCACTAAGGCAACGTTGATCGGCGCAGGATTTTCACTGATTGGTGCTTTGGCATCGCTCTCGGATCAAGTAACGGTAGGGCTGGCCATCTGCGCGACGGCTAGCGTCTTGTCGATTACCACGAGGCCTCGTTGGATGAAGCGCGCCGTTCTGAGTTTCACCGTCGTCGTATTCATCGGAGTCTGCGTGCTCTCCTTGCAGAGCAAATTGACGGCAGCGGCAGATGCACAAACAGCCGTGAACATTTATCGCAATAGCGTCGGAGAAAGAACCTTTCACCTGAATTACGGCCTTTCCGTACTCCGACGTGAGCCCTCGGCTGCGCTCTTCGGAATTGGGCCCGGGCGATATGGCGAATATGTCGCCGAGACCGGATTGTTTCCGGCTGAAACCACGATGCAGTACACCGGACCGGAGCTTCTGGTGGAGTGGGGTGTCGCTGGAGTTGCAGTATGGCTGCTGGCCATTGTGCTGTTAAGCGACCAGGTTTGGAAGCTGCATGCCATGGGCGGCCTGGGTATGCTTATCGGCCTGCTTATCTCCGATAGCTTTCAAGCAAATTGGAAATTGGAGGCGGTATTTCTCGCCATTGCTGCGCTTTGCACGTCCCAACTGGCTTCATCAAAGAACGGCAAGGCTGCCGTGTCGAAGGCATTTAGTCCGCCGCCTTTGCCGCCGGCCGGCAAAGGTAAGAAACCTCTTCCGAGCGGTTGGACTGCGGGCGAGGTTCCGTCGACATGAGGCGTCTCTCTTCCCGGGTTCTCGCCATTGCTGCGGGCGAAGGCGTTGCACGGGTCTGCAATCTGTTGCTGATGGTGTTTATCGCGCGTGTCTTTGGCGTGAAAGCCGCGGGAGCTTATGCCCTGGCATTGACGGTATCTCTTTATCTGGCTCATGGCACCGACTTCGGACTTCGCCATGCCGGCGCTCGGCTAACGGCGCAACATCCGAAGAGCTATCCGGTGATCGTGCGTTTCATTCAACACCGGCGCATGATTCTTGCAGTTTTACTCTCAGCCGCTGGCTGCGCGTATGGCGCGTGGGGACCGGTGCCGCAGGACGCCCGGCGAATGGTCAGCCTTTATGCGATCGCCAGTGTGGGCTACGGATTTTCTGTGGACTGGCTGGCCTGGGGCACACAACGTTTTTCGCTCATGTCCGGGTGGCGCGCACTGGTATCGCTGATCGCGATGGGCATAACCATTGGATATGCCTATTTTTTTCACGGCTCGCTGCTGATCATTCCACTGGCATGCGGCATCGCCTACGTCATTGCCGATTCCCTGCTCTGGTTCGGCTGGGCGCGAAAGCTCATCGCGCATCCTTCGCAGCAGCAGGACGGCCCCGCTTTGAGTTTTATTCCGGAGAAGAGAGCCACCCTGATGCTGGGTGCGGCGCTGCTGTTGAATCAGGCGTTCAATTCCATAGACACACTGCTGCTTGGGGGACTCACCAGCAGTTCGCAAACAGGCCTGTACAGTGCGGCCTACCGAATCCTTTTGCTGGTGCTCGCGCTCTATTATCTCGGTATGCAGGCGTTATATCCGCAGTTGGCGGCGACACCGAAGCAGGAGCGAAACTTAAAGACACTGCGGCGGCCGATCCTGATAGCAGCGGGGATTGGCATCGCGGCAGCAGCGATCATGATGATGGTCCGACGTCCATTGATCGCATTGATGTATGGGCCTTCTTTCGCACCGTCGGCTGACCTGGCCACTCCGCTGCTCTTCGCCATCCCGCTGGACTTTGTAACCTCGGTTTTCATGACCGTAATGGTGGCGTGGGATCATTCCCGCGAGGTGCTCATCGCAACGATCACGGCATTGACTTCGAATGTACTAATGAATATTTATCTGATTCCGCGATACGGAGCGATGGGCGCAGCATACGCGACTCCGCTCTCGTATATTCCCTTCCTCATCGCGCTTGTCTGGCAGATGCGAAATGCCTCGGGCGAGATGCAGAAGCTAAGAGCACCTGAGGATACGCATCAGGATCGCGTCGAGTATTCCCTTTCGTCCGGGGAGAGTTCATGAGCGATATCCAGGCTATCCCGGTGCGGTTTTCGCTCATTGTGGCTACCGTGGACCGCGTCGAGCCGCTGCATCGACTGCTCGCTTCGCTCGCGGCGCAGGCCTTCCGCGATTTCGAAGTGATTCTCGTCGATCAAAACACTGACGATCGTTTGGACGCGGTTCTCGAGCAGTGGGCTCCCACGGTTGCCTGCCGGCGCATTCGCTCCGCACGCGGACTTTCGCGGGCAAGGAATGCAGGCATCCTGCAGGCGCAGGGCGAGCTGATCTGCTTTCCCGACGACGACTGTTGGTATCCCTCCGATCTTTTGGCGCGCATCGATACTTGGTTCCGGTTGCACATCAGAACCTCGTTGCTGAGTGTGGGCGCGCGCGATGAAAAAGGAGCGGAAGTTTCTGTGAGATGGCCGCGCAACTCCTGCCCCATCGACCGCATGTCGGTGCTGCGCACCTGTCCCTCCTTTTGTCTCTTCGTTCGCCGCAGGGCGCTGGGCAAGGCGGGAGACTTCGACGAAGAGATGGGACTGGGAAGCGGAACGAAATTCCAATCCGGTGAAGAAACGGATCTTGCGCTGCGAGTGCTTGAGTCGAGCGGTCCCGGATGGTTCGAGAAGTCGCTCTGGGCCTGGCATCCATCGAGCGATCCCCGGTCAGCTCCGAGCAGCCGGGCGCTGACTTATGGGATAGGCTTCGGATATCTGCTACGCAAGCACAACTACGGCGTGCAGGTATGGCTTTACCATGTCCTTCGCGCATTCTCGGGCATGGGAAAAGCAATCATCATGCTGCGGTGGCACGACGCAAGGTTCTACTGGAACAGTGCAATGGGACGCATCACGGGTTATTGCTCTGACGTGAACCTAAAAAACGAAGAGCCCGTTCGATCTTCTACCGCGGTCTAAGCGTGGACCTCGAGCACGGAAGCCAGCACCTCGGCATAGGCGCTGGCGGCTCGATCGCGAGTAAAGAGTGCGGCGCGCTGCAAACCGGCCTCAATTAAATCCTTCACCATATCCGGAGAATCGATCAGCTTCAGCATGGCGTCGGTCATTTCTTCTTCCGACTCTGGGTCGAAGGAGAGAGCGGCGTCGCCTGCGGCTTCGGGAAGCGACGCACGGTGGGAACAAAGCACCGGTGTGCCGCAGGCCATCGATTCGGCTACAGGCAATCCGAAGCCCTCTTCAAGAGAAGGCACGATCGTCGCCGTGGCTCCTGCATAAAGACTGCTCAAAGCCGCATCATCAATGGCGAGCATGCGGCGAATACTGGGATGGTCGATGAGCTTATGTAGGTTTGTACCGCCCAGATGTGAAGGAATGTCCTTAGCCATCGCCAGAATCAACAAGGGTGCATCGGATCGGCGAGAGCAAAGACGATGGTAGGCAACGAGCAACCGCTCCAGATTTTTGTGGGGCGCAGCGGATCCGACAAAGAGAAAATAGGGCCGGTCGATTCCATATTCCCGTCTCACCGTTTCTGTCGCGACGCTTTTGTCCTGGAGATGGAATACATCGTCCACGACGCCCGGAATGACAGTGATCTTCTCCGGGTTCGAACCCAGATGCTCGACCATCTTTTCCTTGGTGTAGTTCGACGGAGTAACGATGTGGGAGGCGCGCGCAGTGGCCATTCGCAACATCGGTTTGGCATAGACAGAGGCGCTCAGGCGCTTGGCGTAGGCCGGCATGAAGAGATGCGTGAGGTCGTGGACCGTGACCACCATCGGGCCGCGGCGTAGTACGGGGATGTTGTAATGCGGCGCGCAGAATACGGAGGCGCCGGGGTTCACAAACGGCAACCGCAGCTGCTCCGCGATCGAATAGATGCCGCAGTCGACGGCGACTACCCTGTCGCAATAGGGCGCAATGGTCTTCACGTTTTGCGGCAACGTAATGCCGATGAGTTCGATGTCAGGGATGTGTTGTTTCAGGTTGGCAAGCAGGGTGAGGATGTAGCGGCCGATTCCCGTGCGCAGCCATCGCGCATCGATCACGGCCTGGCGACGCTTCAGAGGCATAGCTGCAGTTCACGCTCCGCGTTGGAGACGTGCAATGCTCCATCGATCAGATCGCCAAGGCTGCGGCGGAAGACATCGGCTCCGAAGCGCTGCGCCTTCTGCCGGATGACATGAGGATTGAACCTGTGCTCTTCCATCTCGAAGCGCAGGATGGCGCTTTGAACGTCCATCGGCGTCTGTTCGCCGAAGAACATGCCGGTCGATTGGCCGCGATTGGCCGCGTGATCCAGGGATACAACACTCTCCAGGGCGCCACCTTTGCCAAGTGCGATGACCGGCCGTCCGCAGGCCTGAGCCTCGACCAGGGCCATTCCGAAATCTTCGTTGGCGGCGAAGAGGAAGGCCCGGCAGTTGGCGTACTCGTTCCACAGGGTCTCATTGTCGACATTGCCGAGGAACTCGATGGTTTTGCCAGCCATGGAACGCAATCGCGCCTCTTCCGGCCCGGTGCCGATGATTCGTAACCGCCGCGAGAGCTTATTGCAGGCCTGGATGAGAAGATCTATCCGCTTGTAGGAGACTAACCTTCCTACGGTCAGGTACGCATCGCTCTGAGTTTCGGCAAGATAGGACGAGGCGGTATCAATGGGCGGATAGATGACCGTGCTTGAGCGCCCGTAATACTGCCTGATCCGCGAGGCGACATAGTGCGAGTTGGCGGCGAACTGGGTAACACGCTGGGCGGCGAGATGATCCCATCCCCGAACGTAATGCGCCGTATATCCGAAAGATGCGCGCGCGAAGCGGCCCATATGGCTGCGGTACTCGTGGTACTGGTCCCAGATGTAACGCATGGGAGCGTGGCAATAGCAGACGTGAAGCGCGGAGGGCGAAAGGATGACGCCTTTCATGGGTCCACTGTCCGAAGTCAGGACGAGGTCATAACCGGTCAGATCGAGCTGCTCCACTGCCATCGGATACAACGGCAACAAATGCCGGTAGATGTTGCGGGCAAAGGGGAGACGGTTCAAAAACGACGTGTGCATGGTGTGGCTGCGAAGCGATTCCGGGACCATCTCCGGGGCCGCCACCAAGGTGAAAATGTCGGCCTCAGGGTACATGGCGGCCATCGCCTCGGCGACGCGCTCTCCGCCGCCCAGCGAAACAAACCAATGATGAACGAGGGCTACTCGCATCTGATCGGGATCTCCCTGGAGTCTCTCCCTCATGGAAAGATGCTCCGCGATTCTTAAGGTAGCGGCTGGGAGGGATGGTGTTGTCCGATGGCGGTCGATGCAATGTCATGCTTTTGTCAAAGATGACGGATCGATAAAGACAAGAGGATGGGCAGGTGCTAGGACGGAAGAGTGACCGGTTCGCCTTCTTCACGAAGCTCCGGGGAGGCGAGCACCGGCTTGGGCAGAGAAAACACGAAGACCGTCTGCCCCGGACGCGAGGTCTCAAGCTGAATCGCCCCTCCGTGCTCCTGCGCGACCCTGCTGGCGATGGTGAGGCCCAAGCCGATACCGCGCTTTTTTCCTTCGCTGACAAACGGCTCGAACAGCGTTTCCTGGATGCTCTCCGGAACTCCGGGACCGTTGTCAGCGACGCGGATTTCGATGGCAGACGAAGTTTCAGTCAGAGACACACACACCGCGGCTTGCGGATGTCCGGGCATGGAGCCGCTCTTCGATGCGGACTGAACTGCGTTGATGAGCAGGTTGCAAATAGCTCGCTCCACCATTCTCGCGTCGATCCACGCAGTGATCGGGGCAAGCGGCTCGATGACGATGATCACCGACTGCGCATCCGGATGCATACGGATGACGGAGACCGAGCGCTCGATGAGCAGGTTGACGGACTCGTACGAGGGATGGAGCGACCGGCCGGTGCGGCTGAAGATGAGCAGCGACTCGATCACGTCGGTCATGCCATGGACGGCAAGTTTGACATCGGCCATCAGCTCTTCGCGTTCGACGGCCGGGGTCGCAGGATGGCTCAGGAACTCCGCATTCGCGTAAATGGCCGAGAGGTAATGACGAAGATCGTGGGAGATGGAACTCGCCATTCTGCCGATGATGGCGAGGCGCGCGGACTCCACCAGCTCCTGCTGCGAGGTTCGCAGCTGATTGCGCATCTGGTCGAAGGCTTCGCTCAGCTCATTCAATTCCCTGGCGCCGCCACGGGTGAACTTGTAGTCGAAGTTCCCGGAGCCGATGGCGCGAGCGCCGGCCAGGAGCGCATCCAGCGGACGCGTGATGGTGCCCGACACATAGAGCGCGAGCAACGTGCTGACCAGCACGACTACCAGTCCGAGACCGAGCAGCAGGCGGTTGAGCTTCATGACGAATCCGCTCGCCTGGTCAAAGGACTTCAGAACCAGCAGGTGCACCGGCGACGTCGAAAGCGTGGGGATGGGAAGCGAGGCCACCAGATAATGCTCTTTGCCCAGCCAGATATCGTCTTGAGAATCCAGCTGCGAGAGCTCACTCGCCTGTTTGTGCAGCGAGCCATCATATTTCGGGCCCAGCGTGCTCGAGATGATCTGATCCGCGGCGACGAAGATCACTTCGGCGGAGGCCGCTTCACGCACCTGCTTCGCGATGCGCTCATCCAGCGCGTAGCCCGCGACGACGGAGCCGAGCAACGTGCCACCGGAGTCCGATCCAAAATACAAGGGACGAAACGCTACCTGATAGAGGCGATGGTTCGTATAGAGATAGTGCTGTTGCTGTTTCGAGTTCAGCAGGAGATTCAGCTGGCGCCCCAGATCGGAGCGCTCGGTGAGAGCCGGGCTGCTATAAACCGCGGCCAGCGATCCCGAAACATCCATCAGTGCAAAGAAGTCGCTGCCGCTGACCCTCCAGAACTCGAAGCCACCATCCTGGATGGTGTTCGAATCGTTGGAGGTCATGAGCGCCTTGAGGCTGGGCAGATCGGCCAGCAGGTCGACCTCATGATCCAGCATTTGCTGCCGTTCCAGCTGAAGGTTTTGGAAGGTTTGAGTGGAGTTGGAAAGATCGGCGACCAGGTTGTTATGGATCTGCTTTTCGAGGCTGCTGTGCAGCACGAAAAGGCTCATCGAAGTGATCCCACAGGTGAGGGATATCACAGAGAGCAGGAGGATGGTCCGCATGCGCATAACTGTTCGGTCCTCCTCTCACTCTCTCCGGTTCTTTTAGGTCTGGCCGACGAATTTATAACCCATGCCGTGCATGGTGCGTATGTACTGGGGGTTGGCAGGATCGGTTTCGAGCTTCTGCCGCAGCTTCAGGATCTGATTGTCGACAGTCCGCGTCGAGGGGTAGCAGTTATAGCCCCACACATGGTTCAGCAGCTCTTCGCGCGATAGAACCCGGTCGACGTTTTCCAGCATGAACTTCAGAAGACGAAATTCGTGCGCGGTGAGAGCGACGACTCGACCTTCCCGGACCGCCTCCATCTTCACGAAATCCACTTTGACGGAGCCGAACGAGTAGGTATTCACGGGCTGCGGCTTGGCTTGGCGGCGAATCGCCGCCTGCACGCGGGCCAGCAGCTCTCGCGGGCTGAAGGGTTTGGTCACATAGTCGTCCGCACCCAGCTCCAGGAGTAGAACCTTATCGGTCACATCGGAGACCGCGCTCAATACGAGCACCGGCACTGCGGGAAAAACCTGCTTCAGAGCCTTGCACAGCTCTTTGCCCGAGGTGCCCGGCAGCATCAAATCCAGGATCACGACTTCGGGCGCGGTGCCTTTCATGGCCTCGTGCGCTTCTTTTCCGTCGTGGGCAGATTTCACCTGAAAGCCTTCGGAGGTGAAAAGGCGGTGCAGTACTTTCTGAATCCCGGGATCGTCTTCAATCACAAGTATCATGCTTCACTCTTATATATACATATACACAATTGAGACGCGTTCATTCCGCTACCTCTATTTTCGCCTACCCTGGGCAAAATCCCAACGGCAATGCCCGCAAATGACAAACAGGCGACAAATATCTGCAATCTGCTGACACCCGAGACGGTTGCGGGACCTATTGAAGGGCGTAGGCAGGGGTGGAGCTGGGGCAAAGGATGGCATCCGATGGCCCTTCGCTCTCAACACTTCTGCCGGTAATCGAGAGGGGCCGGCCTAAGACAGTCTGGGTTTCGTCCAGCAACTTCTGCACAGGAGCGCGAACGAATCTCTTTGTTCCGTCGACGAAGATCCGCTCCATGCCGCTGCGCAGCTCTTCCGGAAGGCGTGCGGCGATCTCCGCGGAGGCGAGCATGACCTTGCCAGCCTGCATGACCAGCTCTATGTCACGCCATGAGATGCCGGCAAGGGTCTCCGATGGATCGCCGGACATATCTTTTGTCGCGATCAGGTCGGCGTGGCCTCCCGGTTTCAGCTCCCCTTGCCCTGAATTCAGACGGAGCAGGCGAGCAGCCTTGGTGGTTACCAGCTCATAGAGCAATGGCGCCGGTGCATCCATCTCGCGGTGGACAAAACGAACCTCGTCCAGCAGGTCGCGTGTCGAGGTCAGAGGAGAATCGGTGGCCAAAGCTGCGTTGGGCAGTCTTCGCATCTGCTCGACGCTCAAAGTGCGGCCTAGCAGGAAGAGATTGGTGGATGGGCACCAGACGAGTCCGGCGTGGCCCTGCTCAACCGTCTTCCATTGCCGGGAAGAGAGTCCGACAGCGTGTATCAGAACCACGCGCTCGTCGATGGGCAGTAGCGATTGCAGCTGCTCGAACTCCTCCTCTGCCGCGTCGTCCGTGCCTTCGGCAACGTGAATGAGAAATGGCCAGTCGGATGGAGTTTGGCGGTAGCTCTCGCGGACTTCTTCAGGATCAGTAACGGAGTGCGCCCATCCGTACTCGGCTGGAACGCTCACCGGGAAGCCGTCTTCGAAGACCTCAGGCAGATAGCGATTGTGATGGGAGACTGACGTTACACCGCAGAGAAGATTGCGAATGCCACCCCACCAGACGCGGGTTTCGCGCGGTACGCGTAGCAGCTGATCGATCGGAGGTCGGCCAGGATGGTAGATGTCGGCGGCCCACTCTTTCCAATTGTTGTAGGGTCCGTTGCCAAGCCGCGGAAAGATCGAAAAATCCAGGTGGTCGTGAGCATTCACCAGACCGGGCAGAACGGTATAACCGGAGAGATCGATGACCGCCTCGTCTCCGCGATGAGAGCGTGCCTGGTCCAGCCATTGCATCTGGATGCTTTCGATAAAGGGCCCGGCGACGACGATCGTGCGGTGTTTCGCGCTGAATGGCGAGCGGGCGACGCGCGCACCGGCGAGGACAATTCTCTGCGAGGAGGTTGCCGCGATGGACCGGAGGGGTGCGGCCGCAGAGATCATTCCGATGCGCTCGTGAAGTGCGCCCAATAAATTACGGGCTTGGCTTCGACATCGTTATAGGCGGCGGATTTGCCGGCGCGGCGGAATATCTCACGCTCCTGAGGCCCGAAGCATGGTTCGATAAGCTCGGTGAGCAAGAAGCCTTCCTCGCGCATCGCAGCGATCAATTGTTGCAGGGTGTAATCCTCAGTGGCAATCTCGAAGGACTCCGCGGCGATCTTGACGGTGCGCCGCCAGCCGTAAGAGCGGCCGTGGGGATGGACGTCGGAAACAAAGATGCTGCCATTGGGTCGCAGCAGGCGAGCCGCCTCGCCTGCGAAAGCCTGCAGGTCAGTGACGTAGGAGACAACGAAGGAAGCAACGATGCAATCGGCGCTGCGATCGGGAAGTTCGCTCGCAGCGCAATCTGCCTGCTTGAGGCGAGTGGCTGTCTGGCATCGCTGCGCCGCCTGGCGCAGCATGGCTTCGCTGCTGTCGACACCGGTCAGAGACTGCGGAGCGCATGCCTCTATCCGAGATAACCACCGGCCGGTTCCACAGCCCAAGTCAACAACGTCTTTGCCCTGGAACATTCCCTTCGCGAGCGGGGCGATGCGCTGCTCGAGCGCAAGCAGCGGATTCGCAGTGGAATCATAGGTTGGCGCCCAATGGCGATAGGCCTCGTCTGAATCGATGAGCTTTGCGCCGATGCCCCTCTTCCCCTGCGTCGCGGTGGACGTCATATGCTCTCAACCTTTGGCCGGCGCAGACGAATCCATTTCTGAGCCATGGTCAGTTCCTTCGGATTGTTGTAGAAGCCGGTCGTATACCGCCAGGCGCTTATGGTCTTCAGAAAGACGCGACTCGCTTTGCTGGCTCGGATGTCTTGCACGGTTGGCCAGCGTGCGGCCACCACTGTTTCGAAGTTATCGATGAGCTTCTTGGTCTTGGGCTGCAACCATGGCATCGATGGATTGACGCGAATGGTGAAGTTGTACCAGCGCGGTGTGGCCCATTCTTCAATAGTCGAGGGAAAGCCGACGATGCCGCCATCGATGCCGCCATACATCTTGCCCCGCTGGGGAACGGGCGTGTAGTGCTGCACGATGATCTCGGAAACGGGATTCAGGCGCTTGAGCTTGCGGATGAAGGAGATGGTTTCGTGGGTGTCTTCTTCGGGATTCTGCGGGTTTCCGATCACGAAGGAGAACTCGGGAACGATGCCCAGCTTGCGCATCCGCTTGGCGACTTCTATGGTCTGCTCAATCGTGATTCCCTTCTTCATCTCCCTCAGCGTCTTGTTCGAACCTGACTCGGCGCCGAAGAAGATCATGGTGCAGCCGGCGCGGCGAATCCATTCGAGCGTCTCGTCGGAGTAGCGGGAGATGGCATCAATCCTGCCTTCGCACCACCAGTGCAGCCCGAGAGGCGCAAGGTTTTCCATCAGCTCGCGAGTGTGGCTTTCGCTGAGGAAGAAGTTCATGTCGTAGAACTGCACGCCATCCATTCCGTAGTTGTCGACGAGATGGCGAAGGATGGCAGCGGTGCGCGCTGGCGATTCCATCTTCTGCAGGCTGCCGAAGGCCTCATGTACGGCGCAGAAGCTGCATTGGAAAGGGCATCCGATGCTGGCCTGGTGCGCGCCCGTGCGTTTGCCGAAGTACGACGGGCGGAGATAGCTGGCTACCGGCACACGCTCATAGGGTATCCAGGGAAATTCGTCGGGACCCTGCATAGCGCGCTCATGATTGTGAAACTTCTGGCGGCCTTCTTTATAAGAGAGCCCAGCCACCTGAGCTGGACTGCGCTGGCCGCGCACCACTTCGATCAACTCCAGGAGCGTAGTCTCGCCCTGACCGCGCACCGCGTAGTCCACGTAGTTGGCGTTGAGCGTCGCATCGCGATAAGTCGACGGAAAATATCCGCCCCACACAATAGGCACATCTGGATAACTTTCGCGGATCGCCTTGCACGAGTTCATCGCGGAGACCATCTGCGGACCCGGCATCACGCTGACGCCGAGCAACTCCACATGATTGGTCTCGATCAGGCGTGCCAGTGTCTTATCGGGCTCGGGGTCGAGATTGCCATCCACGACTTCGTACTTCTCGCGGCCTTCGAGCACCGCGGCAAGCGCCATGATGGAAAGAGGAAAGCGCCGATTCTTGGGGCTGGTGAGCTTGGGGTAATAGAGAAGTATCATGCTGAGAGCATCCGCCCTTCATAGAGATAAAACTGTGATGGTTCTCTGCGCCGCTTCAGCCGGGCGATCAACGGACGCATGCTCCAGCGGAGACCGTACGAGGCAAGGTGCCGCGTCCATTGAATGCCCAATCCGGACAGCGATTCCACGATTTCCGGCGTCAGAAAGTCCTGCGTCGCATGCGCATCGCCCGACACGCCGAACCTGGCTTCCGACGAACGCTGGCGCTCACGCCGCATCGCCTCGCCTCCAGCGGCACTGCGATAGGTCGGTGAGTCAACGATCAGGATTGTTCCTCCGGACCGCAGGCAGCGCAGCGTCTCGCGCAAGGTCTTGCTGTAATCCGCCGAGTAATGGAACGACGCGTTGAAAATCGCCACGTCAAACTGCGCATTGGCAAAGGGAAGATTATCCATCTCAGCCTCGATGCGCGGAAACAGGCCGGGGATCGCGGACGTGTAGTGCTTCGCGGCTTCAAGGCCATCCCACTCGTTGCGGCACAAATCGACCGCAGCGGGGAGATAGCCGCGCAGCGCCAAACGATAGCTAAGCCACCCATTGCCTGCGCCGATGTCCAGCACGCGCATCTGGCTTCCATGGCGCTGTTCGAGGCTAGGCAGCAGGGTCTCTTCGAGAAAACGATAGCTGCGCGCCCGAATCTTCCACTGCTCGCTGAACCTTCCCGTCACATCGGCGAAGGGCAGGGCAAGATAGAAGTCGGACCGATCCGAACCGCGGCCCTCGGTGCGGCGGATGGTTTCATAGTCACGCAGGAAAGCCGCGTGATCGATACGTTGCTGCGTGGAAAGCATTCTCCACACACCGTTGGTTTTGCGAATTACTTCGGGACACCAGTCGCAAGGAATCCACGCAGTGTTGAAGGTCTCCTCGCAATCGGAGAGCGGCCTCAGCTCGTTGGAGCAGGCGGGACACAGCAGCGATAACCCTTTTGTCACTGTTGGCAGCATAGGAGACACGGAATGTAAACTTACGGAACTCACTCACCCTCACGTACAAACTGAAATAAGACATGGTCGGCCATTCCTCGAAACACGGGAAGTGCGCCAAGTCTTCGGTCGATCGCCGTCAGACGATCGACTAACTTCGGACGATTGTGAAAAGAAGCCTCCATCCAGGAAGGCGGAAGCGCAACCCCGATGCCGCGGCGGCTCTCGAGCCGGAAATAAGGCGCGAAGGCGGCGCGCATCTCTCGCGCCGATGGATAATGAACATCGATCGTCGTGCCGCCGAGGGAGACCTTCGTTCCTCCGGTCGCGATGCGGCGGAAGGCTTTCCTCCACTCGCCTCTCAGGCAATACCAGAGCTGCTCCCAGGCACATACGCGGCCCATGAGACAAAGAAACAATCGGCCGCCCGGTCGGACGAGACGTGCGAGCTCGCCGGCAACTTCGGATAGATCGCGAGTGCAGTTCAATCCGCCAAAGTTGGACAGAACGCCATCAAAGACATGACTGCCCTGCAGCGTATCGAGGCGCTCGTTGGCGCATACGGCAAACGAAACCGACACCCGCGCGGAGCGCGTGGAAAGCCGACGCGAGGCAACCTCGATCATTCCCTCCGAGGCATCGCACGCCAGCACCGAAACACCGTGCGAGGTTAAAAACGCGGCATCCTCACCGGTGCCGCAATTCAATTCGAGGATTCGATCTCCCCGGTAGAAGAAGGTCTTCAGCACCTCGTGAACGAGGGAGCGCTGTGCTTTCCCGATGAGAGAGCGCGTGAAGATCTCGTCGTATTCTTTGGCAATACCATCGAAGGCGTGGCCCGCAGAGATGTAATCCTCCGCGCTTTCGCAAGCTAATTGCATTGCAATTCCCTCTCAGCCTCGGGGTATGCATAGAGGGTGCGCCGCCTGTCTTCTACTAATTCCGATAGCGTGTGCATGCGCGAAACAACTTCATTCTCGGGATCGCCGCTGTTTGCCTCGCGGCCCGCTGTTTTTGTCTGCAGCCTCGCCAACTCGACTTCGTAGCGCAGCAACTCATCGGCGACACGGTAGAACTCACGCGGCTTGCGGCCGGCGACTTCAAACTCCCGGTCCGACGTTTGCCCCCAAGGCTTGATTTGAATAACTTTCGACGCCACTTTTTTGTAATACGGCGTTCCCTTGATGGGATAGGAGACGGTGGTCAGGAAGATATCCGGCTGCGAGAGACGCACATGCTCGATGGTCTCTTCGATGTCGGTCATCTGCTCGTCTTCATAGCCCCACATCAAGAACATTCCTGTCTCGATCCCGTTTTCCTTGCATAGGGCGATGGATTGCCGCACCTTCTGTACGCTCACGCCGCGCTGCATGGAATCGAGGATGCGCTGCGATCCGCTCTCCGACCCAATCCACAGGCGCTGGCATCCCAACTCGGCGAGAGTTCGAATAGTAACTTCATTCAGCCGATCCGCACGAGAGATGCACTCGAACGGGATGTGAATGTTACGAAGCTTCAACTCCGCGGCCCAGCGCGCCAGCCAATCATGGTTGATCGTGAAGACGTCGTCTGCGATCCAAAGCGCGTCGGGCTTGTAGCGTTCGATCAGCCACGCAAGCTCTTCGGCAACCAACTCGGGACGGCGGCGGCGATGAGTCTGTCCGAAGACCTGATGGCTGCACCATTCGCAACGATAAGGGCATCCGCGCGCAGTAATAATCGATACGGAACCTTTGCCATGATGAGTCCGCCAGGTTTCGACATAGCGATCCATATCGATCGCCTCTCGCGCTGGCCAGGGCTGCGCATCGAGGTCCGCAATCTGGGCGCGCGGCGCAGTGCGCACGACAATTCCATTCGACCGGAAGGCGATTCCATCGATCCCATCGAGCGGCGCATTCTTATCCTCACGCCATGCTCCAAGCAGCTCTTCGAGCGTGATCTCGCCTTCGCCGAGCACTACCAGGTCGGCGCCCGCATCGAGATATTCATCCACGTAGGCTCCGGGCTCGGGTCCTCCAACGATGATTCTCCAACCCGCCTGCTTCGCCTCCTGGATGATGGAGACGATGTTGGGCCGGGTCATGAGGTTGGCGTAGATACCGAGCACCGACGGCGGCGTGGTCGTCAATTTTTCGCGCAACGCGGCGCGCGACTGAAAGGTGCTGTCGAAAACGTCGACGGCGAAGCCTTTGTTCCTGAGATGGGAACAGATATAGAGCAGACCCAGCGGCGGATATGGCTTCATGATCTGAAGCTCCTTGGGATCTTCGTACAGAAAATATCCGTGTGTTAACAGCAGGTCCATCGTTTGGCTCCTTCAGTTCCGGTACTGCTCATCTTTGTTTCAGTCACCCGACGCGCACAATGACAGGTCTTCGGTTTTACTCGGCGTGAAGATGGGAAGCTGCATCGAGCGGGGATTTCTGCAGCTTTTCTCCAGCCGATAGACTTCGTTCCACAGTGCGGCGACCCGTTGTGATTCCTCCGCACTCGGCGGCAGGTTGTAATACGACACCTCGGAATGCAGGGCATTGCGAAGCGCAAGATAAAATTTGTCGGTGTAGGCGGCGCGAAACATCACCGTCAGATCCTCGCTATCGACCCAGTTCTGCTTGGCTCCGAGTTGATCCTGCACCTTCTGATAGAAACCGGTGCCCGGCAGCGGATAAGAGACGGAGACACCGATATCGTCAGGACGGCAGCTGCGGACCAGAGCGATGGTTTCCTCGATCTCTTCAAGCTGTTCGCCGGGATAACCGAACTGCAGGAAGAACGAAGCGCGGATGCCGTGCGAGCGCAGAAGTTCGCGAACGCCACGGACGATGCTCACCTTCAGCCCCTTGTCCATGGCGTCGAGGATGCTCTGCGAGCCCGACTCGACGCCCATCCAGATCTCTTCACATCCGGCACGCCGCAACGCATCCACAGTCTCTTCCGACATGAGATCGGCGCGGCTCTGAATCTTGAACGGAATGGCGGCATCGAGCGCTTCCACGGCCTCGGCAAATTCCAGTATCCAGTGCCGGTCGAGCGCAAATACATCGTCCGCGAACCACAGATGCTCGACGCCGTATTCGTTCTTCAGCAGATACATTTCCGTCGCCACCGACTTGGCGGAACGGAGCACGAACTTATTGCCGTAAATCGGCTTTGCGCACCAGTTGCAGCGAAACGGGCAACCGCGGCTCGCGACGATATTGGTGGAAGCGCGGCCGTGATGAATACGCCAGATTGTGGCATAGCGATCCATGTCGACCAGACTCCGCAACGGAAGCGGATAGAGATCAAGCTGCTTGGATGGAGTGCGAGCGCCAGTCGAAGTGAAGGCGCCGTCAGTGCTGCGCAGGTAGGTAAGACCGGGAATCTTCCAGTTCGCATGCTGGCCATCGTGAAGGTATGCGCCCAGCAACTCAACGATGGTCTGCTCGCACTCGCCCAGCATGACGGCGAGAAATCCCTGGTCGAGATAGGTCTGCGTGTGATCGCTCGAATCCGAGCCGTGAACGATCGTGGGAATTCCGCGCAGCGCTGCATGTCGCCGCATGTCGAAGCTCACTTCCCTCATGCGGGAGAGGCACATCTTGGAGAGGAAGTTGAAGCTGTCCTCGCAGATCACCACGATCTTGGGCTGATATTTTTCCAGTGCATGATCGAAGTCGTTATCGGGATCCTCGATCATGGTGTCGAACAGAGCGACGGAAAATCCGGCTTCGCGGGCCAGCGCAGCCGCATAGAGCGTTCCGAGCGGAGGATAGGGCTGCTGCTTCTGCGCCTGCTTGCGGTCGTAGGCAAGATGGTACGAGTGGGTGAACAGGACGTCGACAGAAGTTTGCTTGTCGGGAACGGTTGCCATTAGCAAGCCTCCTTGAGCTTGGCCGGTAGCGGTGCTCCGGTAATGAGGGAGCGGCGGGAAACAACCCGGTCGGTCGCACGCGCCAGCCAGATCTCCCACGGAAAGAAGAAGACTCGCGACTTCATGCGCTGCTTCATCGGCGCGCGAAGGATCGTATTCAATACTTTGCCTGCGAACCGGTTGTGCTGCATCGTGACGCGGATATTGTTGTTGACCATGAAGTAGTCGAGCATGCGCTCCAGCCGTCTCAGCTCGGCGCCTTTGAGCCAGGGAAGTACATTTTTGCCGAGAGGAAGCCCGGCCCATTCTTCCAATGACTCCGGCTCTTTCACTCCCATTTCTTTCAGCTGCGGCCAGATGGGAATACCTGGGTAGGGCGTGAAAATGTTCGGCGAGAAGCTGACGTTGCGATGCTTCTGCGCGATCTCGTTCATGGTCTGCAGAGTTTCGATACGATCCTGCTCCGTCTCGCCGGGGTAGCCGAAGATGAGGTTGAAGCTCACGCGGATTCCGCCGAGTTCGGCCTTGCGCGCGGTTTCATATAACTCGTTCAGACGCTGATGACGCTTGTTCATCAGCTTCAAAACCGACTCCGAGGTCGTTTCTGTCCCGAAGCCCATGAAGGTGACGCCGCTCGCTCCCATGATCCGCACCTCTTCGTCGGTCATGCGCGAAAGGAAATCGGTCGATGCCTGGAAGGTCCACGAAAAACGAACGCCCGACTCATAGATGCCGCGCGCAATCGCGACCGCACGTTTCACATCCACGGGAAAGTTTGAATCGAGCAACGCGACTTCTTCGATGCGATAGCGAGTGACCAGGTCGACGAGCTCGGCAACCACATGCTCAGCGGAATAAGCATTGAAGCGGCGGTGATAGAAAACAGTATCGGTGCAATAGTTGCACGCATAAGGGCAACCGACGCTGGTGGCGTAGGTGAGCTTCCTCTTTCCGCATGCGCGTTCGTAGGCGTCATGGTCGGCAAGATGAAAGGCCGGCGCGGGCAGGTCTCTCAGGTGAGTGACGCTGCGCTCAGGGTTATGAATGAACTTTCCATCCCGCTGGTAGCTGACTCCATCGACTCCGTCAAGATCCTCGTTCGCCTGGTAGCGCTGCACCATCTCCAGAAAAGTCCAATCACCGGGACCTCGAACCACGGCATCGACGAATTCGTTGCGCAGAGTCGATTCACTGGAGAGAGTCGGATGCCATCCTCCGAAGACGACGGGCAGCTGCGGATGCGCGGCCTTGACCTTACGCGAGACTCGCAGCGCCGCGTTGATGGTTGGCCCGGTCAACACCGAAACACCCATGCAGATCGCGTCTGAACACTCACGTACCGCACGTGCGTCGGCATCGGCGTCAATGGCCGCATCGATCAGCACGACTTCGAATCCGTTGTCGAGGAGCGGAGCGGCGAGCGCCAGCATGCAAAGGGGCGGGCCAAGCGGCGGGCCATCGTACGCCGGATAAAACAGCACAACTTTCTTCTTCCCGGACGAACTTCCGCTGAGACGCTTTCTGGGGGCCGGCGATATTTGCGTGATGAGCGATGAGTCAGGCATCGGATGCTCCATGGGTGTGCAATTATTGTTTTCCCATTGCCACGCTAGGGCGGTGTCAGCCTAATGTCACTCCTTTGTCATTTCGGCCAGGAGGCTGAAAAAGCAGCGGATTTCAGCGATAGCCTTTGTGCATACGAGGCTGACGAAAGTGTTGTCAGTCGCGATAATCGCGGATGGATACCTTGAGAATTTTCACGCAGCCGGCCATGTTCGCAGGACGCACAATTCTCTTTCGCACGAATGCGACGGAGATGGTGCGCCGTATTCGCGAGTACTTTCCTGCGATCGAAGCCGGAAGCAGTTCAGACATCGCGGCAGAGATAAGCTTGACCGCTGACGACCAGCCGAATTCACAGCTGGAGGATGCTCCATGGTTTCGCGGCCGCGGCTACTTCGCCTTTGCACGATTCACCAGGAGCGATCGCTTCTGGTTCAACCTGCGTACCCGTTCGGTGCTGGGACACTTCCCCCGCGCGCTTGCCGACGATCGCCAGCGCTGGCATAAAGACATCTTTCCTGCGTTGATGGGAGTTCTGGCCGCTGCGATCGATGTCGTTCCGGTGCATGCCGCATGCCTGGTGCGCGATGGCCGCGGAGTTTTGCTCAACGGGCGATCGGGCGCGGGCAAGTCGACACTCACGATCACGCTCGCCAAGCGAGGCTATTCGCTGCTCAGCGATGAATGGACGTACCTGTCAGACAACGGCGCGATCGAGGCTTCGGGACTACCCACGCTGGTTAAGCTGCTTCCCGATGCGGTGCGGTTCTTTCCCGAGCTCTCGGAGTATCGGCAGGCAGAGTCGCTGAATGGCGAGATTGCGTACGAAGTGGATCCGGAGAGATGCTTTGGCGTGCAGAGGGCCTTCAAGTGCAATGTCGACTGTGTTGTCCTGCTCGACCGCGCAAAGGATCCCGGCTGCACAATCACGCCGGTCTGCGGATCCCAGGCCGCCGCACAGCTGATCGGCGAGTTAGAACCGCTCGAGCCTCCTCTCGATACTTACTTCGAACGCCAGACCGCGATTGTAAGCCGGCTGAAAACAACACCGACTTTGCGGCTTTCGTTCAACGATCATCCGACGACGGTTGCGCAGCTGCTGGATCATACGCTTTCAAATCGAGGTTACCGATGAATACTTCAAACGACCGGGATGCTTCTTCCACTGATCTCATGCATCGACGGGTTCGCCTTGCGGAATGCGGACGCTTCTCGTGGTCCGGCGCCTTGGTCGCTCTTTCTACAAATTCGGCATCGGTCTTGCGCGCGGCCGAACATGCGGGATTTACGAAGCAGGAATCAGTCGACGACCAGGCTTATCGCTGGGAGATTACCGCTGAGTCATCGGTCGACGATGCCGCCGGTGACTGCACCTGCCAAGTATTTCGCGATGCACGCTCGATCTACGTGAGTGTGGGACATACGCAGTGGTTTGCCTTCGACCGGGCGACTGGAGACGGCGCGGGCTTTGTGACCATAGGCAAACACCCCACCCACACGGACGCCAACCTGACGCTCTACTTCCGCGCCTTGGTAGACGCCTTGGGAACCTTGGTGGACAGCGGACAACGCGAGGGCTTAATGACATGAGCAAGTCGATTTCCTTTCGATCCGCCGTGGTAGCAGCTCTGGCTGCGAGCCGGCTTACTCCCTGCGAAAACATCGAAGGCCGCGTTTGGGATGAGAATCTGCGCTGGCTCGATCGCAGCGGACTCGCGTTGCCGCTCGCCTCTCTGTTGCAAACACAAACCGCAGACACGGAGAACTATCGCGGCATTCCTCTTCCTGTTCAGCAAGCGCTCAGAGAACGGCTGACCGATAACGCGGAACGTATGCGAGTCATGCTGGGCCAATTCGGTGAGGCCTGTTCCGCGCTCGCGTCTTCGGGAACCCACTACGGCTGCGTGAAAGGCTTCAGCCTGTTTCCCGAATGCTTCGCGGATATCCGCGAACGACACCAGGTGGATATCGATTTTCTTATCGACCCACGGGATGCGAAGAAGGCGCAGCGGGCTATCGAGTCGCTGGGCTATCGCACGCAGTACAGCTCCGACTCCGGTGAGCTGCGCTTCACACAGCCGTGGAATCGTCACATGGGAGTGAACGCGTACCTCTATCAGATCCCGGGACCGCCCGCCATCGAAGTGCACACGCGAGCGTGGGAGTCGGAAGACGGCATCGTCGATTTTCCGTCTCTGCCCAGCTTTCTCGATGCGGTCGAGCCGCACCAGGTCGATGGCGTGGAGTTCTCGCGTCTTCTTCCCGCCTATCAGTTCGTCTATCTGCTGCTCCATATCTTTCGTCATCTTCTCGGCTCGTGGAGCCGTCTGCTTTCTCTGTACGAAGTTTTTTTATTTATCCAAAACCGGCGGCAGGATTCCGCATTCTGGGCACAGGTGAATGGCATTCTCAATGCGGATCGAAATCTCGCCGCTGCTGCCGCCCTGGTGCTGTCTTTGGTGGAGCGTTTTTTTCCAACGGAGCTTCCGACTTCCGTCATTGAACTGGGGCCGGCAACGCTTTCGCCCCAAAGCCAATTGTGGGTCGAGAACTATGCCCAGGAGTGGCTATTCGCCAACCCACCGGGCACAAAACTTTCGCTGCTGTTACAGCGGCAATTTTTCCCTGACCGGCAGACCTGGCGACGCTATCTTCTGCGGCGGCTGATACCGGCACGCAAGGCTCATGCGCTAAGCGATCACGCAGGCACGAAGATGAAGCGTTCCTTCTCTTACAGCGCGGAAAATCTCGGATACCAGTTAAGCCGCATCTGGTATCACGTGGCATCCGATTTTCGTTACCTTACGGCACGTCTTCAATGGGCTGGTCTCGCGGAATCGCCGTGTGGTTCCATCGCATGCCGTTCGGATGAGAGCAAGGCATGACGACCCAATCCACAGTTCTGCCTGCGCAGACCCGGTCGAAGGTCGGCGGGACGGCGCAGACGTTTTTCGAAATCATCGCCGCCGCCGGACTGGCGACTCTGCTGCTGTGGAAGGGCATTTATCGCGGCTGGATGTCGATCAACTCTGACTTCTCGCAATACTACGTCGTCGCGCGACTGATCCGCGAACGCTTCAATCTTAGCCGCATTTACGACTGGATCTGGCTGCAACGCGTAGCGGATCATTTCGGAGTCGAACATCAGCTGGTGGGATTTCTCGGGCTCACTCCCTTTTCCGCGCTTCCGCTGCTTCCCTTCTCCTATTTCCCTGTCCTGCAGGCAAAACATCTGTGGCTCGTCTTCAACGTTGTGTTGTTGATTGCCACGCTTCAGCTGCTGGGAAAGTTCACCGGCCTGTCGATTCGCCGCACCTGGATCATCGCGCTCTGCGCCGTCTTTCCTCTACGCAACAGTTTTCTGCTGGGACAGATGCACCTGCTTGTTTTCGCTCTTCTCGCGGTTGCGTATGTGAGTCACATGCGGCGGAAGCAGGTTTTGAGCGGGGTTTGCATTGCCATTGCCGGCGCGCTCAAGGTTTATCCGATCTTCTTTTGCCTTTATTTCCTCCTCAAGAGGCGTTGGAAATCGCTGAACGCCGCGCTGCTATGTTTCGCTCTTTGCATCGGCATATCGTTTCTGGTGGTCGGGCACACTGCGATGACCGATTACCTGGTGCAGCAACTGCCGCGAACACTGCAGGGCGAAAGCACCAATCCCTTTCTGCAGACGGGAACTTCGTCGACTGCTCTCTTTCATCGGCTTTTCTTATTCGAACCGGAGCTGAACCCTCATCCGCTCCATTACTCGCCGCTGCTGTATGCGGTTCTTTATCCGCTGTGGCAGGCTGTTCTTGCGGCGATGGCGCTGGTCTTTCTGCGTCTGGGCTTTCAAAGCGACGATCGGGAGACGCTGGACTGGAGCCTTTATCTCACGCTGCTCCTGTTGGTGTCGTCGAACCCCGCTACTTATCATTTCGTCGTTCTTATCGGCGCAGCAGCGCCAACCGTAGCCGCGCTTTGCAATCGCGGGAAATCACGTGCGGCCATCATGTTCTTGACGCTGTACGTGGCTTTCTGCAATGTGGGCAATCTTTCCGATGGAGGTCACGGTCCAACATTTCTCACGCCGCTGCACTTCCTCAAGCTATGGATCGGCATAGCTCTGGTTGCCTTCTATTGCGCCCAGTTGATGTCGAGCGATGTCGCTACCCAGAACGATCAACGGAGCGATCGTAAGAAGCCGCCGGTTCCGACCTATCTGGCCCGCGCCACTCCGGTGATCGTCGCGCTCTGGCTCGTCACTTTCTATTCCGCGCACAAGCACCTCGACCGCGTGCCGACGAGCAGCATGGCCAATCGGGTTGTTGCGGACTCCGCATTTTTGCGCAGCGCGCCGAAGGCCGCGTCAGGAAGCATCCTCTATGTGGCCATGCGCAGCAATGGGTACGAGATTCTCCGCGATGGTTCGCCCCTCGCTCTTCGCCAAAATGACGCCACCCTCTCAAATGACGAGCTGAGCTTTGCTGCCAGCTCTGACGGCAGAGATATCTGGGTGGAAGAAACATCGGTCGAAGGATCGCGGCTGGCGCGAACAAGCTCGGCCAATCCTGCTGCAGGCTCCTGCACGGTCGAAGACGCGGAGGATGGTGCTCTGTCGGCGGACGGCGCGACACTGGCTTTTCTCCGCGAGAAGAGAGGACAAGGAAGCCTGTGGATCTTTGCGACGCGTTCGTGCGACGGGGCCACGGCGACACCAGGCAAGCCGCAGCGGTTGACGCCCGCCGAATGGGATGTGCGCACGCTCTCCGCTGCGCCTGGAGGCGGCTGGCTCTTGAGTGCGGTCACGCCGCAGACGCATGGCCGCGAAAGCCTCTTCCAGATATCAGCTGATGGATCGCCGCGCTTGCTTGCACAGGAGAGCTCCGATTTCGATTCACCCGCAGTTTCTCCCGACGGATCGCGCCTTATCCTGCGACGGATGATTGCGGGCAGATGGCAACTCGTGGTCTTCGAACCGGCATCCGGCAAAAACCGCCAGCTCACCTTCAGTGACTGCAACGCCTGTACACCCACCTGGAAAGATGAAGAGACGCTGCTCTACGCTACCGACTGCGAACGAGGCATGGGAATGACCGGGTTGGCCGAGATGCACTTCCATGGCGACGGCGAATAGCGGACCGGGCAGCCTCAGTAGTTGCTCGACTGTCTCAGATAAGGCTCGCCGAATTTGTTGCTGTGCGGCGTAACCGCAGCTTCGTCGACAGTTACGGTTCCCAGGTTGACACTTCCGGCCGATACCACCACGCGGCGTTCCAGGTCGGACAGAGATATCTCCGAGCTGCCCATAGCCCATACGTGCATTTCATAAACACCTGGCGCAACGTCATGAATGGTGAGCGCTCCGGTTGCCGATGACGAAGCATAGTAGGGAGTAGGAACGGCGACGACGACTGCACTCATGTCGGGATGGATGTTGCAGAAGATATAGGAGACACCCTGTCGATTGAAATGCACCGACTTAGTAGTGCCGCTTTCATACAGGCCGAGATCGAAACGCTTGCCATTGAATTGCGAAAAAACATTGTGAAAAAACGGATCGAGGTTCGGAAACTCAACCACGCTTCCAACCTGCACCACCAAAAGATGAGGAACGAACTCTTTGTTCTTCTGTGCGAGCTGTAAGCGTCCCTTAGGAGGGGCGGTATCCGCTCCGGCAGTGGCGGCATTCACTGGAGTCAACCAGATGACGACGCCTTCGTCGGAGAAATGCATCGACTTTTTTACCGCGTCGGAGGATCTCACGTGGACCTGCGCCGTAATTTCGGCTCCGAGAGCAAACGACGGCAGCGCAAAAGCAATTGCTGCCGTAACGCAACATAACCAGGGGGATATTTTTTTTAAGTCACGCATCAGAAAATGTAGCCCATCGTCAAAGTGAAAGTTTGAGCAGAGTCATAGGGACCGGCGGAGTACCATGACCGCAGATTCCGGTATTCACCGGAGAAGAGCAAGTAAGTTTTGGGCCGAAAGACGATATTCGACCCGACTGCCCGGTTTCTTGTTAGATAGAGGTACGGCGTAGGGGTTGTCGTGGCGAGATCAGCCGAATTGCGGACCTGGCTCGAGTTGGCGTTGTCGACGCCCCAAAATGCATTCAGCTCGGTGAGGTTATTGAGCCGCAGCTTAAGCTGCGACCATCCGCCGATCGCGTCAAGGCCGTACGCGTAATTCTCATCCGAATCGATCACCACATCCTTAAAGGCTCCGCCTCCGAGGTCGCCGATTCCGCGCCCGCGGTAGAACTCTCCTGAAAGTGTCAGGATGGGCGCCAAAGGAAGCTTCCAATCGGCGCCGGTATTCCAAAAATCGAGGTCCCGGGTTTCGGGGTTCATCGCTGCGGTATAGGAATACCGCTGCTTCGTGTAATACCCGTTGACACCTAGCTCGTAGGGATGGTCGGTATTTCCCCATTCGTAGGCGGCTCGTGCCTCATAGCCGGGCTGCAGGCTGGTTCTTTGTATGCCGTAGGTTTGCTGGTTGATGTAGTTCCAGGTCGTAGGGTCGATCAGCCCGAAGGCAACCGCAACGTGGGATTGTCCCGAAACCGGCATCCGGTGCTCGATCTTGATCTGCGGCAGCCACGTCCAGAGATTGCCCGCCCAGGCCAGGGATGGCTCTCCGACAGTGGCATACGACGTGGGCGACAAGGGAGTGATCAAGGGCGTCTCCAGTCCGGCTGAGACATTGGTGCTATGCCAGTCTAGATTCATGTCGGCGGTACGCAGGCGCAGGTTTGTGCCATTGTTTTGGGTCACTGTCGTGTAATTGGGCTGGCCGAAGAAGTCCGCTGTGCCTTCCGCAGAGGTTTGCGCCCCCCACACTTCAGGACCGTTGGCGAAGAAACCAAACTGGGTCTGCTGAATGCTGGCGCCGATCGAGTGGTGAACATACCCGCCATTTCTGGGCAGGGCGATTATTGGCAGAGTCGGGTTATCGACCGCGCCGTCAACGACGAATGAGTTGAAAAGCACCATCCCGGAGAGGGTGAGCGAGTATTTCGAAGCCGTCTCCACCTTGGCCTGGTTGAGGGTCTTTACCTCGGATTTCAGCATTTCCTGGTTGTCGCGGAGTTCATCGACGGCGTCATTCAGCTTCTCAGCAGTTTCGTCCGCATTCTTGCCGGAGCCGATCTGGGCACGCAGATCCGAGACCTGATGCTGAAGATTTTCCACCTGCCGGTGGGAGTCGTCGAGCTCCTTTTGCATCTTCTGCATGGCGGCGAGGATATCGGCGAGAGTGGGTTGCGCCGGTTGGGCGGCGGCCGGCATTCCCGGCCCACTGACCTCCTGGGCGCGGAGGGGAGCGGCAGCCCCGCTCACAGTAAAGACGGTCAGGCCCATCCAACAGAGCCCTCTTCCCGTAAGGGTCGCTATCGTCCGCGAGATGAACTTCATGGATAGACTGGCTCCTGGCACGAACGGGATCTCTTTTTATTGTATGAGGTTTACGTGAAAATGATTATTATGGCGTGGCAACAGGGATCGTGAAAAAGCTCTCGCTTCGGAAGTCCCCTCCGATCGCATCCAGGGTTGCTGACAGGATTGCAAAATCGTTGGTATCCCTATGAGAACACACGATTCGCGGAAATGCTGCGCCGGTTGGAATGAAAACGCCGGATTGCCGATAAATCCCAAATCATGAGCCTGGCTGGTTACATTCGAGCCGCCGGCGTTGGGGCGCTGCTGGCGCTTGCAGCAGGCGCGGAGTCGCGGGCTCAACGGTACTCTTTTCGGCAATACGGCTCCCAAGATGGTCTCGGCAATCTCTCCACCACCTGCCTGCTTCAAGACCAGACCGGCTATATCTGGGTGGGCACCGACAACGGACTTTTCCGCTATGACGGGAATCGATTCCGGGCTTTCAGTCACGCCGACGGTCTGCCCAATTCTGAAATTCTAGGCATGGCTGAATCGCCGCGGGGCGTTCTCTGGGTAGCAACCCAGGGCGGAATCGTGCGCAGCGAGGGCCATCAATTCAAGGTCGTGGACGGAACCAAAAAGGAAGCATTCCAAGCGGTCGCCTTCGATGGGTCGGGGAATGTCTATCTCGAACACAATGCCGGGATTATCCGCGGGCTGGCCGATGGTGCTGGATGGTACCGCTTCAGCGATGTGGCCAACGGGCTGATGAGCGCGCTGTACGTGAGCGGCGACGATGTCTGGTTCGCGAGAGATGGAGACATCTGGCATTTAAGAGGGCAGAAGGCAGATAAGATAGGCTCTCCTGCCGGACTTCCCAACGATCAGTGGACCGCGATCGCCAAAGACAGCCAGGGCAATTTGTGGGTGCGGAGTGCAACCCACCTTTACGAGCGTCCCTCTACGCAGGCGCGCTTTGTCGACCGGTCTGAGGGAATAACCCACGCCACACGTCCCCGGCTTTTCGCCGACACGCACGGACGCCTCTACGTCTCCAGCGATTCGGGAGTCGTCATCTTCCGGGGCGGCGCCAAAACCTTTATCGATCCCGAGCACGGACTTCCCTCGGATACGGTAGCCCCGATTCTGATGGACCGCGGAGATTCCCTCTGGATGGGCATGTTTGGCGGCGGCCTGGTTCGCCGTCTGGGTCACGGCGAATGGATGAGTTGGCAGAAGGCAGACGGCCTGCTGCATAACAGCGTCTGGTCGGTGCATCACGACCGCGCGGGGCGGCTGTGGGTCGGAACCAGCGGGGGTCTCAGCATCTTTGGCGCAAACGGGAAGCTGGAACACTCCTGGAGCTCCCACAATGGATTGGCCGGCGACTGGGTGAGGGCGATTACGGAGGGGCCGGCTGGAGATTTCTTTGTCGGAACCTTTCCCGGCGGAATCAGCCGCTTCAGTAAAGATGGAATGCTGCTAAAGACCTATCGAAGCGCGGCCGGGCAAAAGATCGATCAGGTGATTGCGATGGCAGTCGACCAGCAGCACCGGTTGTGGGTTGCGGGGCTGGCGGCAGGCTGTTTGCGCAGCCGGAAACCTCTCAATGGCTCCTCCGATCTGGAGTTCGAGAGAATCGATATCCCCGGTCTTCCGCCGCAGACAGTCTTTCGCGATGTGCTCGCCGACGAGGACGGCAGGGTGTGGATCACCACCTCGCAAGGCGTCGCCCGCTTCGACGGCAGCAGTTGGAGGATCTTCACCACCGCCGACGGTCTCAGATCGAACGATCTGAGCGCCATCGCCGAGGGTCACGGATCACTCTGGCTGGGCTATCGCGATGCTCTCGGTATCGCCCGGCTCGAATTGCACGGTGATCGCATCGCAGTGTCGCGTTTTACCCAGCAGGACGGCCTCTCGTCCGACCTGATTTACGCGCTCGCGCTCGATCCGGCCGGAAGGCTCTGGGCCAGCACCGATAACGGCATCGATGTGTTCGATCAAAATCAATGGCGGCACTACGGAAGAGAGGACGGGCTGATCTGGGATGACGGCAACGACCTCGCCCTGTCCGTCGATCATGACGGCAGCATCTGGTTCGGCACCTCCGGAGGACTCTCGCGTCTGTCGCCGTCGCTTGTGAAGAAGACCGCCTCCGCCCCACCCGTGGTACTGACAGCGATTGAAGGGACTTCGCGCGAGTTCCAGGCCGGCGACCGGCTGGTCTTGCCGCACGCGCAGGATTCTCTCCTCATCCGCTTCAGCGGGCTGGACTACTCCTCGGAGACGAGGATGCGGTTTCGCTATCGGCTGCTGGGTTACAAGACCTCCTGGAGCGAGACCAGCGAAAAAAGCGTCCACTTCGAAGGACTGCCCGGAGGCCACTACGTCTTCGAGGTCATCGCATGCGGACCAAGCGGCGAATGGAGCCCGGTCGCGGCCCGATTCGCTTTCTCGATCAGCCCTCCGTGGTGGCAGTCATGGTGGTTTCTGACCGCTTGCATGTTCACGGTTCTCTTCCTGGCGCGTGTAGTGTGGCAGTTCCGGGTGCGCGGACTAATGAAGCAGAAGGAGTTGTTGAAGAAGCAAGTAGCCGATCAGACGGCCGAGCTGATCGAGAGCCATCGCCAGCTGGAAGAGCTCGCGTACTGCGATGTGCTGACTTCCCTGCCAAATCGGCGGATGTTTACGGAACAGTTTCGTTCTCGCGCGGCAACGGCCTATCGCTATGACAAGCCTTTCGCACTGCTGCTGGTCGACCTCGATCACTTCAAGGGAATCAACGATACCTTCGGGCACGATGCGGGAGACGCGGTCCTGTTCGAAGTTGCGGCCCGGCTGCGCGTTGCGGTGCGCGAGTCGGATTGCGTGGCTCGCCTGGGAGGCGACGAATTCGCGATCCTGCTGACGAGCGCATACGACCCGGTTTCCGTAGAAAGAATCTGCCATCGCATCATAGAAGGCCTTTCGGCCGGCGTCGCTTTTAAAGATGAACACCTCAGCACAGGATGCAGCATCGGCGTCGCCGTCTTCCCGCACCACAGCGATACGCAGGAAGGCCTCTATAAATCCGCCGACCTCGCGCTGTACGCGGCGAAGCGGACCCGCCGCAACAGCTTCTGCTGGTATTGCCCGGAGATCGCCGAACCGGAGATCGCCGACCAGGCATCGCCCGAGTTCGCGCCTGCCGCAGAAAATTAGGGGCGGCATAGGATACCCGGCTAAAAGCCGAGCCCTGCCCCATGCAAAATCCCTTCTGCAATCGGTTCTGGAGAATCGCGCAGCGATGAAACTCCCTCTCACTCACTTCTTCTCAGGTTGAAACTGAACCCTATCTCACACGCTTCCTCGATATGAACAGATGATGAAGACGGGTATCGCTCCTGCGGTTTCACAATGGAGTCATTGAACAGTGATAAAAATATTGCGTAATTCGCATTTTTTTAGCGGGTCAAACGGCACACCGGCATGGGCTTGAAACACTTGACACCGATGATGCTGCGAATTGACTACGCCGCGTCTCGAAGAACATAACGCTCAAAGTTTCATACGCCGGCAAGCCCGTCGTTCACCTTTTCGCCCTGACCAACTTCCATCAACGCGTATTCGCGTTGATGCTTCAACTCGTCCGATTAGGTGAACTCTTGCCTAGCCTGGTAAGGCTTATGCCTGCCGGGATTTTATGATTCCTGAACAAGTTCTCCGGAGATGATTTTAGTGATCACGAATAGGCCTGCTTTCCTGCGCCTCGCTGCTCTGTCCCTCGCCGCTTTCTCCTTCTCGACTCTTCCCTTCGCCGATGGACAAACGGCCGCGGACGATTCCGTACACATCAATCAAATTCAAGTGATCGGCTCTCACAACAGCTATCACGCGGGCATTGCGCCAAGCGAAGTGAAGCTGATGCAGGAGAAAAATCCCCGGCTCTATCAAGGCCTCGAATACCGTCACCAGCCGTTGGATCAGCAATTCGACGCGGGTGTGCGCCAGATCGAGCTCGACGTCTACGCCGATAGCCAGGGAGGCCGCTTTGCCGACCCACTGGGGCCGAAAGGTGTTGCACAGGCCGGACTTCCCGCCGATCCGCCTTTCGATCCGAACGGTGTCATGAAGAAGCCGGGCTTCAAGGTCATGCATGTGCAGGATTTCGACTACCGCAGCACCTGCCAGCCCTTCACCGCATGCCTGGAGGTGGTGCGCACCTGGTCGCACGCTCATCCCAACCATGTGCCCGTCTATATATTGGTCGAGACCAAGCAGTCCGATCTGCCTCCGCAGTATCACGCCGCGACGGCCGAGAAGTTCACGGCGGCAACCTTCGATGCCCTCGATGCCGAAATCCGCTCCGTCTTTCCAGCGAACGAACTGATTACTCCGGATGATGTCCGCGGCAACCATGCCACATTGGAAGAAGCGATCCTCAATAACGGATGGCCCACGCTCGATGCGGCGCGCGGCAAGGTGGTCTTCCTCATGGATCAGCGGCCGGTGGGGCCTGTTTATCTCGAAGGGCATCCTTCGTTGCGCGGCCGTGTGATCTTCACCAATGCCAAGCCGGGCGAGCCGGATGCCGCGTTCATCGAAGAAAATGATGGCTCAAAGGAAGAGATCGCAGCACTAGTTCGCAAGGGATATCTGATCCGCACGCGCACCGACTCCGACACCAAGGAAGCGCGCACCAACAGCACCACGCAGCGTGACTCCGCAATCGCCAGTGGTGCTCAGCTTCTCAGCACCGACTATCCGGCATCCGAGCCGGCCTCGTGGACAGGATATTCCGTCAGCCTGCCCGATGGAGTCGTCGCCCGGTGCAACCCGGTCAACGCTCCGGCATCCTGCAAGAACGCTTCACTGGTAAAGTAGGGCTTCTCTTAGCAACGCAAGGAAAATGCACGAATCGAAGATTCGCCGCGAGGGGGAACATTCGATTCGTGCATCCTGCGTTTAGGACAAACGTTGAATACCTAAGCGAGAGATAGTCCGCATTTACAAACTCTGGCATATCTTCAGTGCGAGACGCCGGTGACCTCTTTGCGCCCGTCGAGTTTGTCATCTGGAACGATGACGGCGACCCACGGCGTATCGGCAGAGACGATATGAGCGTGCCACACTACTTCGCCTGATGTCTGAGTACTGAGATTGACTGCCTGCTGTTCGGCTTCCTTGAATGCGAGGTTGTCTGCGCGAATGGAGAGCCGATGCTGTCCAACACCGCGAGTCGAAACCCGCAGCGTAACATCGCCGGGATCTTCTGCCTGCGTGGTGACAGTAAAGTCGAGAGCCTTATCGTGCCTTAGTTCGAGATCATAAGTTTTGCCGGAAATTGCGGTTAGCGTGGTGTGCGTTGTGCCATGCTGCACCGTGTAGTTTCCTTGCGGCAGAAGAATGCGAAAGGCTCCATCAGACGCAGTCACGGATTTGCTAAAGCCCGTGTGTGAGTTCCGAACGACGACGGGATCATGATTGCCCTTATCCGTCATGCCCCGCACCACCGCAGAACCGTTGAGGTCGCGCATGAGCCATATCCATTCGCCCACCGGCTGCGTCCAAACTTCTTTATAGGTCCAGCAGATTTGCGTGGGCCAATAAGGTGCGTCGCTATTTCCCCTGGTCTCGACGCCGACCGGAAGCGCGCCCACCAACTGGCCCGAACGAACGCTGTAGAGCGGAGTCCAGTCGTAGCCTTCGCCGTACATGATGCTCGCCGAAAACGGATTGCGCCCCGTCAACCACTGCGCCTGCTTTTGCGCCAGATCATCCGCATCAAGATTGTTGCGTATCTGCGCGGCTGCGGACAAGGCCTTGGTTTCGGAAAGCAGCACGCTGGAGTTGCCGCGGAAGTTGAACCAGACCGGAAATCTGCGCAGATAATAATCTCCGCCCAAGTGGAGTCCGGTATGCACTTGCTCGAGATAAGAATTGCGATCGGAGGCGCGAAGCGGCCTCCACTCTTCGGAATTGGGAAGCAGACGCACTTCGCTCTCGCTGTAAATTCCGGCGGGGAGAACATCGTAGGGCGCATCAAGCCTCGCTACCGCCTGCTGATAATACTGGGAGTGCAGAACGATGGCCGAGTACCACTTGATCCAGCTTGGATTATCTGGAAACGCTCTGCACAGTTCCGAGAGAGCGATCAGCGGCTGCTCTTCCTGTCCGATATGAAAGCGGTGAAAGAGATTCTTGCGCTCAGGGCTGGTGTAAAAATACCCGGTAATTGGAACAGACCACGGCTGCAGCTTGCGCTCCTGCGATTGCAGGATGAGGTTTCCTAGAAGCATCGCTTCATCCGCGTATTGCTGCTCGCCGGTGGCGCGAAACAGACCTACGGAAGCAATCGCACCGAAGGAGATGCGCTCCAGCTCATCTTGAGCTCCGTAAACCTCAGGCTTGGGCGCTGCTTTTTTCAGTCCTTCGACTGCATACTTCCAATCATCCTTCGCCGTCGCCAGGCTGCGGTTGGCAAGCTCCGGGTCACTGTCCTTCAAGACACGCGCGGCCAGAGACTCAACTGCGGCCACGCGGAAGTTCCACTCGGGATCGTTCACAGCTTGCCCGAAGCGATCGTCGGCATCGCCCATGATGCCATTCGTCCAATAACTGATGAGCTGACCGGTGGTGCGATAGCCGTCTCCAAAGCTGGTTTTGAGAATCCACGCCAGACCCCACTTCGCCTCTTCCGTTAGTCGGTTCCGAAGCGCGGGATCTTCCTGCTGTTGCTGCAATCGGTCGACATAAGAGAACAGCGCATACGTCATGCCCGTGACGTTTCCGGTTGCCGTCAGATCGCCTGCGTCGTGATAACCGCCGTTGACGACGATGCGCTTGTCGCCGTGGATGCTGTAGTCGTCCTGGTGGCAGATGCCATGAATGCCGGGGATGACCGTTCCGCAGCGCTCGCTATACATAAAATTAAGCGCCTTCCAGGTGCTGTCGCTCCACGCGTCATCGCCGATGCGGAAGGGACGAGTAAGTTTGCTTCCAGCGCGGATGCGATAGGTTCCAGGATGCCGTAATTCCGAAAAATCGAGCACCTGATACTTACCCAGGCTGGCCGTCTTTTCTTCGACGGGCCTGGTGAGAATCACCTTCCCTGTGTGTTCATCAATGACGGAGAATTCGCGCGCAGTGAGATCGCTGGCAATCGCTGACTTCGAGGCGCCGACGGTATAGCCGCTGTGACTGAAGGCGATCTTGCCTGCAGCTACGTCCCAGCCTTCGACGTGATCGGGATCTACAGTCTGCAGCTCGAGCTGATCGATGTATAAGGTCGTGTGATCCCCGGGGTCGGGGAACATCTTCGGCAGGCTGTAGGCAAAATCGATGGCCGTGACTTTGTCGCGATCGAGCGGCGCAATCTCCCACACCAGATGGGTCCACGCGTGGTTGTTCAGAAGAAGAGATTCGTTGCGGCCCTCGTTGTATTGGTCGGGCAAAATATGCGCGCCTTCGTTATGGAGCGTAAGTGATGCGGCGAGAGCGGGAGCTCCGGCGACGTCGGCATAGACCCACAGCGAGATGCGATTGTATTTTCTCCAATCTTCAGACGGAAACTTCCGCGTCGCGATCAGATCTTCCCATTCGCCGCCTCCATCGACACGAGCAACGCTGAAGGTTGAACGGATTCTCAAGGAGTGCTGGCCGTCTTTTTTGTATTCGTCAGAGAGCGCCATATCTCCCTCGCCCTTAAAAGACCAAGTGGAAATATCTTCCATGTTGTCGAGCACACGCGAATCGAGCACCTTCTTATTCAGCCAGCGATATTCTGCACCGTCTTCGAGTTTGGCCTGCATGGGCTGTCTCGGGCTGCCATCCTCTGCGGAAAGGCGCTGGCAGACGCCGCCCAGCAACACGCCGAAAGCCAGCAAACCAGATAGACCTGCTTGCCGCGGATTGATTTTTCTGCGAAGGAGCCCTCGATTCATTCTCTTCCCCTTGGTTCGTGCACTGAGTCGGTTGATCAAAAATCTATCTTAGTTGGTCACTTAAGGATGGCCACTTAGGACAACTAGGATTTAACAATAAAATGCCTGCCGGAAAGTTAATGCCGGCAGGCAAGGAGGAAAAACGAGAAACCACTAGAAGGACAGGTGCGCGTTCAACTGCATGGTGCGTCCACCGACTGTCACCTGGGAGATGCTGGTGCCGGTCCCGGAGAAGGTCGTGACGCCTTGACCATTGGGCGCGCTGTCAGGGATGAGCGCCTGATTCGGCGGTCCGAAGCTGGGATGGTTAAAGGCATTCGTGCTATCTGCGCGAATCTGAAGCTGAATTCCCTCGCGCACGGTGAAGGTCTTTCCGAGCGACAGATTGACAACCTTCAGCGCTGGACCGATCAGGCTGTTTCTCTTCATATCGCCGAAGGTGCCGTTCGCGGGCAGAGCGAAGGCGGATGGATCGTACCAGTTCTGAATGGTGCGATGCGCGGGAGTTGGATTGCCGATGACATTGGGATACCAGTTTCCGGCCTGCGAGAAAGAGTTATTACTGCTTCCGATATAAGGCGTGAATGGATTGCCCGAGGAAAAGATCATCGTTGAAGAGAGCTGCCATCCGCCAACGGCTTCATCCAGCAAACGGTTGTTGTTGAGGAACATCTTGCCCTTGCCGACAGGAAGCTGATAGACAATGTTGCCCTTCAGTGCGTTGCGGGAATCGAAGTTCGACGAGCCATAGTTTGCAGACGGGTTGAACGAGTTCTGATAGATCTGCGTGCCGGCAATACCGCCTTCCGACGACGAATCCTGATCGTCGAGGAAGTGAGACCAGACGTAGTTGAAGTTGAAGCTCAGCCCCGAGGTCAGGCGCTTGGTGATGGAGGTCTGCAGCGAGTTGTAGTTAGAGATAGCGTTGTTGGTGCTGCCCGAAATGCTTTGATAAATCGGATAGGGGCGCGAGTTCGGGCTGTCGTTCGGACCGAGCAGATTTTGCGGAACCTGATTGATGTCGACCGGGAAGCTGAGATTGAATCCGTGGCTGGCCACATAGGCCATCTCGACAACCATGTTCGTTCCCACGGTGTGTTGGATGGCGAAATTCCACTGGTAAATCTTGGGAACTGGTGTGTGGAACTGGTTGTATGTCACACCCTGGCCATTGAGCGCAGTGGGATCGGTGGTAGGGCCGATGTACGGAAGGTTCGTCCCCTTTGAGGAGAGTATGACGACAGGCGAGATGCCGTTCGTCTGATCGGTCGCGTTGCCTTGCGTGATGAAGGAGTTTCCAAGGCCGGCGCCGTAGGTGTTGGTGCTCCAGTTGTAAGAGAAGATGCCGAAGCCGCCGCGAATGGTGGTCATCGGATCGGGCGAGTAGTTGAAGCCGACGCGCGGCATCACCGTGGTGTAGACATCGGCCTGCAGCGCCTTGCGTCCGTGCGCCCCAGTTGCGGCATACCAGATGGCGCCGTCGGTTCCTGTCGCGGCGTTGGGTACTTCGGGATCGAAGGCCGCGATGTTGTTCTTGACTTCGTTCCAGCCGCGCTGAATTTCATAGCGCAAGCCAAGGTTGACGGTGAGGTTGGGACGCAGCTTGATGTCATCCTGAACGAACAGCTGCGGCGTCTTGAGGCGAGCTCCGTACTCCGGCTGTACGCTCGCGTTCCACGAGTTCACCTGCCCGAGCAGGTAGTCGGCGTAAGCCAGGCCGGTGGTCGAGTCACCCACTGTCGATTGCGTGTATCCGCCGCTGAAGGTGAAGGTGCCGCCGTTGAATTCACTGCCGTTCACCTGATTGGCCTGCCACATCATAAATTCGCCACCGAAGTGCAGGATGTGTTTGCCGCGGATCATGGTCACGACATCGGACGGATCGTAGACGAACTCTTTCTGGAAGACCTGGAATCCGGAGTTCAGTCCGAAGCAGCAGCTGCCGGAATAGTTCAGGTTCGGAAAGATGTTCGCCTTGGCGAACTGCCATCCGATCTGTTGGGGAATGTTCTGGTTAAGCGATTCAGGGATGTAGTAGTTCAGCTCCGAAGTAAAGCCCATGCGCGCTTCGTTGATGGTCGTGGGGTTGATGTTCCATACATCGGAGATTTGCGCGGCATTGCTGTCGACGTCGCCTTTCACGCAATCCATCGGGCAATAGGCGAGCCCGATACCATCGTTGGTGGTCGGGTTGTCACGCTGCGTGTCGGTGATGGTCAGGCGGTTGTTCGGAGTGACGTCGTAATCGAGGCGTCCGAAATACTTGGTGTAAGGCAGCGTGACCGGCGCGAAGTAATAAAAGTTGGAGTTGGGCACGCCCTGGGTGAAGCTGGATGGCGTGGCATTCGGCAACGGGAAGTAGGCGTTCAAAGCCTTCGCCACCGGGTCCAACAGGTTCGCAGGAATTTTGTTGCCGTAGCCTTCCTGCTCAAATGACTGGCGCGTCACGACAGGACCGTTGGGCGTCTGCGTCACTACCTGCGAGGTCGGGTCGTAGATGGTGGGCAGGCCGGTGAAGTCTCCGTTGCGCATGGCCTGCGTCGGCACGGTCAAGAATCCAGAATAGGCAGTGTTGTTATTGGTCTTGTCGAAGTTGAAATAGAAAAACATCTTCTTCTTGAGGATGGGTCCGCCGATCGATCCGCCGAAGTTGTTATAGCGGATGGGCGTGACTGGCACCGCGGTTCCGAAGCCGTAGTTCGCGGCGTTCAGGGCGTCGTTCTGAAAGTACTCATACGCCGCTCCGTGGAACTGATTGGTGCCGCCCTTGCTGATCTGGTTGAAGATGATGCCGCCAATTCCGTACTGTGCGGAGAAACCAGAGGTGATGACCTGCAGCTCGGAGACCGTCTCGAAGATGGAGACGTCAGCATTGCCGCTGCTCGGCAGTGTGGTCACCGCTCCGTCAGCGAGGATAGCGCTGTAAGGGAGATTTCCGTTGGCCGAGATGAACTGCTGCGGGTCGTTACTGCCCTGCCAGCCGTTCGCGAGCGATGTGCCTTGCGTATTGCCCTGGGCTCCGGGAAGCAGGATCGAAAAGGTCTCCCAATCGGTGCCCACATTGGGCAGCTGCGACATGGACTTCGAGTCGAGAGTGGTCGACTGCTCGCTGGTCTCGGTGTTGAGCAGGGGAATGTCGTTGGTGTTGACCACGACCTGCTGAGTGGTCGAGCCCACACTTAGCTGGGCGTTCACTGTGGTCGTTCCTACTTGCAGGGTGAGGGGACCGCGGACGATCTGTCCAAAGCCTTCCTTGGTGTAGGTGAGCTTGTAATTTCCCGCAACGATGGATGAGGTGTCGAAGAGCCCGTCATTGTCGGTGACGTAGTCTTTGGCCACGCCGGTATCGACATTGAGGACCGTGACCTTCACGCCGGGGATCAGCGCGCCGGACGAATCGGTGACGGTGCCCCGGATATCGCCGGAATTGGTGCTCTGGGCATGAGCAGTTCCGGTGAAGCACATCGCTGTACAAAGAAGTGCGCTTACGCCGACGGCCTTAAAGAATTTCAGTTTGCTCATAGTCGATTACCTCTGGGAACGATCAAGCCATTCTGTAGTTTCTGATCCGGATAAGCCGTGGTGGGGGACGTGCATAGCCGGAGTCTTCGCTTACGTGCCCGGTTCCGGACACTGCCGGATTGCACCAGGCGATCACGTTGCGTGGAATGATTTAAAGCGCTCGAAACTTACTTTGTCAACATTAGTAATAAACTTTTTAGTCTGCCCCTAAATTTCCTTATCGGGGACATAAGCGGATCGAGGACTCCTCGTTTGAGATCGAAAGTGTGCTTACTTTGATTCTGGATGCGGACTGGGAACACAAATCGGGGATGGCACAGGCAGACTGCAGGTCCTTCGACTCGCTCAGAATAACAAGGTTTGAGAGGGAGCCGGGATATCGACGTCGAAGGATGAAGGGGCAGGAAAACAACGGCTGGACCGGACGCGCTCGTGCCGCGCGTACTCATGCGAAATTTTCTGTGGAGCTCGCACGCCTGCACCACGCCATTCCCTGCTTCACGTATCCGAATTTTTGTTAGCAAACCCCCTTCCCAACTTCGCATCGTACAAGTGGGCAGGCAAGTCAGGAATGTAAGCCTGGAAATATTCGCCCGGAACGCCCCTTTCGGGGTCGATGTTCTTCGCAAGTTCTGAACACACCTCAAGAATTACCGAGAGCGCGGCCACGCGCACAAACTCTCTTATCCCAAGCGAAAGGAACATGACATGAAACTGTTTTCAGCCAATATCGAAGACCTCCGCAGCCTGTATATCGCAAACCTCAAGAAGGCTCTCGACATGGAGCAGAAGATCACCAAGGCGCTCCCCGACCTGATCGAGAAGTCCAGCGATTCGACGCTCGCTGCTGCCTTTTCCAACCATCTCGAAGAGACTCGCGGTCACGTCACGAGGGTGGAAGCCCTGCTGCACAAACATATCGGAGAAAGCGAGACGGAGACCTGCAAAGTCATCAACGGCCTTACGACGGAAGCTTCCGACACCATTAAAGACGTCACGGACCCCGCGGTGCGCGATATCGCGCTGGTGGGTGCCGCGCAACAGGTCGAGCATCATGAGATTGCCGTTTATGGCACGCTGCGCAGCTGGGCCCGCCTGCTCGGCCTCAATGACGATGCGGCAATCCTGAAGAGCATCGAGGCTGAAGAAGTGAAGGCCGATCAGACGCTCACCCAGATTTCGGAGCGGGTGAACTACGAAGCCGCCGCATAAACAGCGGGCATCGAAACACAAAGGCGGAGCCGGAAACGGCTCCGCCTTTTTCGCTGCTACTCAATGTTTAGCGGCTGCCGCCCGAAACGCGTGCAAGGTTTTGTTCGTGGCCTGTCTGCTGGCCGCTCTGATCGAGAAGGCCCTTCGCCGCAATCAGGCTAATATCGTGCGGAACTGCACGGAAGTCCGATCGCGATTCGCGCTGATCCTTGGTGACGTTCTTGAAGAGCAGCACTTTGCCTTGAATGTGGACCTCGACCAGGTCAGTCTTCCAGTGAGTATCGCTTACCTGCTGACGATGAATCTCGAAGGTGCCGTCTTTCTCCACGTGTCCAAGGATGCCGTACCCGAAATCGACCCGCTCCATCACCCGTCCATCCATATCGACCATGCGCTTCAAACGCTGATTCACGGTCACGGTCCCGCCGAGCGCGTGTACCACGCGAGCCTCGTATCCCTGTGGGACGAAAGCCGGATTGGGACGGAAGGAAATCTGCACCCGCTCGCCCTCGCTCGCTCCGTTGTACTCGAAGAGAAAGGCGTTCGGAAGCAGCTCCATCACTTTCTTCAGCCGCTCCTCGTCCTGCTCGTGCTCTTGCTTGGTGCGGGCCATCGCGCCGGGGCGCTGCACCAGATCCTGCAGACGCTGTTCTTCTTTCCGCTGCTCGGTCGGATTCAGAGGCGCGCCGTGATCTTCGAGTACCCGAAAGATCGGACCCTCGGTGGTTTCCACCTGCACGCGGACGATGTCCTGGGGACCCGAGACGCGGATGCTCCGATAGGCCCAGAAGCTATCGGAGGCACGGTCATGCAACTCGTTATAGATGACGTCGGCGACGAGCTGCTGAGCGGGTTGGGAAGGTGTTCCGACCGGCGTCTGCGCCAGCATCGATCCACCGCTGAAAGCCAGAAAACATGGGAGAAAGACTACGAAGGACGCGCGCGAAAGCATGATTCGTATCCACCTCTCAGGCAATATAAAAATTATGATGCAAGGGTGTCAGAGTTTGAATACGGAATCGAGAGAAGGATATTAAATGCACAAGAAAATGTGCATCGCCGCTCCAGAATTGAAGCACAGCTATACATTCAACAATTCCCTTCCTGGTTTTAGACGATCGCATCGGGAATTCAGTGGTTCCGGCGGGGAATTCAGGAGCTTCGATCCTGCGAAGGAATAGCGGGAAAGGAATATTTTCTAGCCATCTCCATGTCTCACAGAACTGCGCGGATCGTTCTCACCACCATTGACAGCGCCGACGCGGCGCAACGCCTGGCCCAGGTCCTTGTCGAGCAACGGCTCGCCGCCTGCGTCAATCTTCTTCCCGGCCTGACCTCGATCTACCGTTGGCAGGGCGCGGTCGAAACCGCCTCTGAAATTCTGCTGCTCATCAAGACTGAGGAGGAGCAGCTGCCTTCGCTGGAGGCCGCTCTGCATGAGCTTCATCCGTATGAGCTTCCCGAATTTCTGGTGCTCTCCATCGAATCCGGGAGCGAACTTTACCTGCGATGGCTGCATGATTCTTTGATGCCTTGAGCTGCGAAGGAGCTGCCACCCTGTTCCGCGTTGCCGCCGCCTGATATTCTTAGACTCTAGGAATTCATGCGCGTTTTGTATGTGGTGTTTGTCTTGAGCGTGGGTGCGTTGGTGTGGGCCGTCATTTCCGTGAGGAGGCACATCCGGAATCACGACCTGCAGCCCGCCGATCCGCTGAAATTAAAGGGATCGAAGACCGAAGAACCGGCTAAAAACGCCGAGTAAATAACTTCCCGGGAGAAGAGAAAGATGGCAGAGATACAAACCGCAGGAACGGTATCCGCCGTATGCTCCCCGTTGCAGCCCACGCTGGCCTCGCACCTGTCGCGCCAGACGGCGTTGGTCATCGGCGCGAGCGCTTTCGTGGCGGTGTGCGCGCACCTCTCCGTCCCGCTGCTGTTTACGCCGGTCCCGCTCACCATGCAGAATTTTGCGGTGCTGGTGGTTGGCATGTTCCTGGCGCCCGCACCGGCCTTTGCCGCACTGGCTCTTTATCTCATTGAAGGCGCATCCGGACTGCCGGTCTTCACTCCACACGGAGGCGCGGGTCTGCTTCATTTGCTCGGACCCAGCGGCGGATTTCTGCTGGCGTATCCTTTTGTTGCTGCCGGCGCGAGCATGCTCAGCCGCCGCATTCGTCCGGCATCATTTACTACCTACGCATTCTCCGCCGCGGCCGCCAGTGTCTTTCTTTATCTATGCGGTGCGGCCTGGTTCACCGTTCTCTCGCATCTCTCTCTGGCCGCCACGCTCAAGATGACCGTGCTGCCGTTTCTTCCCGGAGATGCACTGAAAGTCATTACGGCAGCGGGCATCGTCTCTGCCACAACCAAATTTCGGAGGCGTATCGGCGCATAAAGCCGATCGATCCAGACGATTCCACACTTACTGGACTTCTGTGACGACTGCATATAGGTAAGTTTCCAAAAACGTCGCGGCTTCAGCCGCGCTGGAAGCACAATCAGTCCGAGGGGCAACGGCCCCGGAGAGACGTTGTTACATTTCGGTCTCTTTGAACACACTCTTGAGAAGCACCCGCCGCACCCCGGCCGCCGTACAGTCGAAAGGATCAGGAACAGCAGTGAGCACAACCCCTTCAATACCGACCGAAACTCAGAATGCCGCATCGCAGACTCGCGAAATCACCATCGCACACAGCCCGGACTCTGACGACGCCTTCATGTTCTATGGACTCGCCACCAACAAGGTGCGCGTGCCCGGCTTCAAGTTCACCCACACCCTTACCGATATCGAGACCCTGAATCAGAAGGCGATTCATGAGGCGTTCTACGATGTGACGGCGATCTCCTTCCACGCGTATCCGTATCTGCAGGAGAACTACGCGTTGATGTCTTGCGGCGGCTCGGTGGGCGAGGGCTACGGTCCCATGATCGTATCCAGCAAGCCCTTCACGCTGGACGATATCAAGCGCGAGCGCATCGCGATCCCCGGCACGCTGACCACCGCGCACCTCACGCTCAAGCTCTTCGCGCCGGAGATCGAGACGGCCCTCGTGCCCTTCGACCGCATCATCCCCGAGGTGTTGGCAGGAAACTTCAGCGCCGGCCTCATCATTCACGAGGGCCAGCTCACCTACGCACACAGCGGACTGCACAAGGTCCTCGACCTCGGCGTGTGGTGGCGCGAGCAGACGGGTCTTCCCTTGCCTCTGGGCGGCAACGCCATTCGCCGGTCGCTGGGCGAGAAGACCATGCTGACGGTGACGCAGGCATTGCGTGACAGCATTCAGCACGGACTCGATCATCGCGAGGCGGCGCTGGCCTATGCCATGCAGTTCGCCCGCGACCTGGATGAAAACCTGGCCAACAAGTTCGTCGGCATGTACGTGAACGAGCGCACCCTGAACTACGGCGAAGACGGTAAAGAAGCCATCCGGAAGCTGCTGCAGATGGGACACGAGCGAGGCATCATTCCCCATCCGGTCAAGGTGGATTTCGTCGGCTAAGTGTGGGCGTGCTTCAACAGGCGCGCCTTCCAGCTTCTAATATCGCTTCGCAAAGTCCGGCAACAGCTGCGTTTTGGGTTTTCGACTCGTTGCGCTCTCTCTGAATGATGCCTTCATTGCTGTTTGAAGAATATCGAGAGAGCCGGACGCGGTCTGCCTATACAAAGAGAACCCTGCTCTTCCGCTTCGCGTCCAATGCTCATGCGCACTGTCACGCTCGAAGAGCACTTCCTCACTTCCAGTTTCCTGAAGGCTGCAGAATCCTCCCTGCCGCCGAATCCACAGATGGCCGCCATTCGCGAGAAGCTGCTGGATCTCGGCGCGGGCCGCATCGCGGCCATGGACGCGGGCAGCGTGGATGTTCAAGTCCTGTCGCTCACATCGATGGGCATCGAGAGCCTTGCTCCTGCGAACGCCACAGCCGTAATGCACGACGTCAACGATGAGCTTGCCGCAGCGGTTGCAGCGCATCCGGCGCGCTTCGCGGGATTCGCGAATCTTGCGTTGCGGGAGCCCGAAGAAGCGGCAAAGGAGTTCGAGCGCTGCATCCGCACGCACGGTTTCCGCGGAGCACTGGTGGACGGCCTTACCGGCGGAGCCTTCCTCGACGACCCGCGGTTTACACCCCTCTTCGAGGTCGCTCAAGCGCTCGACGTCCCCATCTATCTGCATCCCGCGCTGCCACCGAAAACGGTACAGGAGGTCTACTTCAGCGGACTTCCTGGGCACACCGGTCAGCTGCTCTCCATCGCTGGCTGGGGATGGCACGTCGAGACCGGCCTGCATTGCCTGCGCCTCATCGTCTCCGGCCTCTTTGATCGGTTTCCGCGCCTGCAGGTCATCATCGGCCACATGGGCGAGAACCTTCCTTACTCGCTCGCACGCGCCGCGGGAGTTCTCACGCCCGCCTGTAAGCACCTGCAACGGCCGGTGGCGGAATACTTCCACTCCAACTTCCACGTGACTACGAGCGGCTACTTCACCAATCCACCTTTTCTATGCGCACTACAGGTGTTGGGCGTAGACCGGCTGCTTTATTCGATTGACTATCCCTACAGCGATACCAGCAAAGGACAGGCCTTCCTTAATAACCTTTCGCTGTCGCCGGAGGATCGGGAGAAATTCGTCCATCGCAACGCGGACAAGCTGCTGCGGCTGAATAGCTAGAGTATTTTTCTAATTTGCAGCCGGTATCAGCGTCGAACTTAGGGAAAATTGCAGGTCCCTCTGCTCCGCTACGATCGGGATGACAATTTCCGAGAGAGCCGGAAGCCGTCAACAATGCCGTCCAACTTCTAGCCACTCAAAGAAAAACATTCCGTGCACGAAATACATTCGCGCACGGAATGAGGAAAGGCGAAGCGACTAAAGGGAGCGAAGCAGCAACAACCCGCGCCACCGGCGCATTTGCCTGGACGGCAAGTCCTTAGTGGAGGAGCGAGGCGTAGAAGTTATCCAGGTCGTGGGTTAGATCCTTCAGCGCGTCGACGTTGAGATAGATCATGTGCCCTGCCGGGTAGTAGCCGAACTCGACATTCCTGGCGAGCTCGGGAGTCACCATCATGTGATTCAGATCGTATTCGGTCAGGAAGAAGGGCGTCGCCAGATCGAAGAGCCCGTTCGCCGAAAAGACTTTCAGCTTGGGATTCTTGCGCATGGCGTCTGCCAGGTCGATGGCCACATCCGGCAGCCGCTGACCACCGAAGTTGCCGCGTCCTCCGCCACTCCCAGAGGGGTGATGGGTCTGATCCCAGGGCGTGTTCGATTCGGAGTGAACATAGTAGGTGTCGGTGGTGTCGTACTTCAGCTCGCGTGAGAGATAGTCGTGGAAAGCGGCGGTGAATGCGCCGGCAATGCCTGAATCCGAGGGATCGTATCCCGGATTCTCGCCGGCATTGTCGACGTCCGTTCCCTCGAAGCGCGCATCATAGCGGCCGAGAATCTCTCCCTCGTCGCGCAGCAGCTCTTTGCGGAAGCGCGTCGGCGAAATCTGCAGCTTGGACTCTTTCACATATTGCACGCTCAAGCCGGTGTAGGCTGCAACCTTGGCTGCGATGGTGTCGAATTTATCCTGCGGCAGCAGATCGCCCTCGGCCAGCGCCTCGGCGTAATCGCCACGGGCGAAGGCGCGAACCTCATTCAGGAATGCCTTCACATCGGCTGGTTTATTGGGAATCTTGTTGTGGTACCAGGCGATGGCCGCATACGACGGCAGGTTTCCGACATACTGGATGTCCAGTCCCGGAACATTCACGTTGTAATTCAGGACCGACGACACCAGGATCACGCCGTTCAGCGAAACGCCGCTCTCCTGCAGCATCCCAGCCAATCCAGCGGAGCGCGTGGTGCCATAGGACTCACCCATGAGGAATTTGGGCGAGTTCCAGCGCTGGTTCACCGTGATGTAGCGCTGGATAAACTTGTCGAAGGCCTGCAGATCCTGGTCGACGCCGCGAAAGTCCTTGTCCGTTCCCTTGCCCACTGCTTTGGAGTATCCAGTGAGCGGCGCGTCGATGAATATGAGGTCGGTCTTGTCGAGCAGGCTGTATTGGTTGGGCACCACCTGATACGGAGCCGCTCCGGTGGCCGCCGGGCTCGCGGTCGCGACCCGCACCGGCCCTACCGATCCCATGTGCAGCCATAGTGAGGCCGATCCCGGCCCGCCATTGTAGAGAAAGGTCACGGGACGGCTCTTCGCGTCGGCTCCATCTTCGGTGTAGGCGACGTAGAAGATGCTGCCGTAAGGCTTGTCTTCGTCATTGTGGATCAGCAGCGTTCCGGCGGTGGCCGTGTAGTGGATGCTCCGGCCGCCCAGAGTCATCTCGTGGTGCGTGACCGACGATTTTTCCGGCGGGATAGAAGCGGCCTTGTCGTCATCGTGCTTCGGCGGATCGTCCGATTTTTTCTGATCCTGAGCAAAGGCGGGAAGGAGAGCAACGGAAACGCCCAGCATCAGGGCGCAGAGCTTGGGGGCCACTTGTCTCAACAGCGTTCTCCGTACAACAAGCTAAAAAAAGCAAGAGGTTAAAAAACAAGAAATTATGGGATTGACTTAGTCTGCCACGTTTGTGGCCGGAGAGGGGTCTGAAATGAAGAGAAGTGGAGTTGATGAGATGAAAGAGCGCGGCCGACCTATGGGCGGCGCGGGATGCGAAGCGATTCTCAACATGCCGATTTTCTACACGCGAGAATGGAGCATCCCGCTAGGCTCTACGGCCTACATCTTGTAGCGGCCGAGATCCTCGTCGTTCAGATTTTCGAGCCATTTGCGTACGTCCTGCGCTGAGGCCTGCTCGGCGGGATTGGGCAGCACCTTCGCGGCGAGAAGAACATCCTCGTCCACGAAGACCGGGCAGTCGGTGCGCAGCGCCAGCGCTAGTGCGTCCGAAGGCCGCGCATCGACGGAGATGACTTCGCCGTTCTGCTCCATCCACACCACCGCGTAAAACGTGTCGTCTTTGAGCTCCGTCACCACCACGCGCTGTACCTTTGCGTTCAAGCTGCGGATGAGATTGCGCAGCAGATCATGCGTCAACGGACGAGGGGTCTGAGTCTTCTCCACTTCGAGCGCGATGGCATTGGCCTCGTACAGGCCGACCCAGATGGGCAGCAAGGCTTCGGTCTCGGGATCTTTCAACAGCACGATCGGCATGTGCGTGGAAGGATCGACCATGAGTCCGCGAATTTTCATCTCGATTTCCATCGTGCACCTCTTGAACCCAATTACTGAACCCGAATTCCAGATGGGATGTTGCGCCGTCTCGCCGCAACATCCCCGATTGCTCTAAACCGCTTCTCCCGCCAGGCTGTTTGGAAAACTCTGCGTTACCCGCACCTGCTGATAACTTCCGACCGCGGGAAGAATCGGCTGGCGCGTTGTGAAATTGAGCGTCTTGTTCTGCGAGGTCCGCCCCATTACCTGGCCGCGGGCGTGATTATAGCCCTCGACCATCACTTCCATCTCCTGGCCGATGTGCTTGGCGTAATTGGCCCTTTGCCACTCACGCTGGCGATCAAGTAACGCCTGAAGCCGGATTGATTTCTCCTCTTCCGGAATGGAATCGGCCATGGTGATCGCCGGTGTGTTCGGACGCGGCGAATACTTGAACGCGAACACTGCGTCGTACTGAACTTCGCCGAGAAGGCTGATGGTCTGCTCGAAGTCTTCGCCAGTCTCTCCGGGGAAGCCGACGATGATATCGGTGGTCATGCTGATCTCGCGGCGCGCGCTCTTGATCCAGGCAATCCGCTCCAGATACCACTCGCGGGTGTACTCGCGCTGCATGTGATGCAACACGTTGGATGAACCGCTCTGCACCGGCAGATGGACGTGATCGCACAGCGTGGGAACGGCATCGATGGCTTCCACAATGTCGCGAGTGAAGTCGCGCGGGTGCGAGGTGGTGAAGCGCACTCGACGGATGCCGGAGATCTCGCCAACGGCTACCAGCAGTTCGGCGAAGCTGCGCTTCCCTTCTGTATCGCGATAGGAATTCACGTTCTGGCCGAGCAGCTGGATATCGGTGTATCCGGCATCGGCCATGCGGCGCGCCTCGGCAAGCACGGAAGTCGAAGTCCGGCTGCGCTCCTTGCCGCGTGTGTACGGAACCACGCAGTAGGCGCAGAACTTGTCGCAGCCTTCGATGATGGTGATGTAGCCGCGGTGGGTATTCGAGCGTGCGGTGAACTCGGTCTCGAAAGTCTGGTCGGTCTGGCGGTCGTCGAGGCCGGTGATACGCTGGCCGCCCAGTTCCAGCTGGACCAGCATCTCGGGCAGCTTGCGGTAGGAGGCCGATCCCGAGACCAGCGACACATAAGGAGCGCGCTCAAAGATCTTTTCGCCCTCCTGCTGCGCCACGCATCCCAGGACGCCGAAACGCTTCCCCTGCTTGTACAGCTTCTTGTAATCGTTGAGGCGGTTGAAGACCTTCTGTTCGGCCTTGTCGCGGATGGAGCAGGTGTTGTAAAGGATCAGGTCCGCGGCCTCTTCGGTCTCGACCTTGGTATACCCCTGCTGCTCCAGCGTGCCGATGACTTTCTCCGAGTCATGGACGTTCATCTGGCATCCGAAGGTCTCGATGTAAAAGGTCTTCGTCGATGCCTCGTCCGGAGCTTTTACTAATGGCATGATTCTTTTAAGTATAGAACAATGCCTCTTCAGACCGTGGCCGTGCTTACGCGGTTCCTGCCCAGGCGCTTGGAACGATAGAGGGCGTCATCGCTGCGCTTGACCAGAGACGTTATCGTGTCGTCGGGACCGTAGACGGCAATGCCGATGCTGGCGGTAAGGCAAATGCCGTGCGGCAGCCCTTCAATGGCCGCGATCTGGTTTCGTAACCGCTCCGCTACCGACTCGGCATGGCCGGTCTGCGAGCCACGCAACAGCATCACGAATTCCTCGCCACCGTAGCGCGCAACGGAATCGGCAGCCCGCGTCTGAGCATGCAGCAGCTTGCTCATGCAGCGAATAACCTCGTCACCGGTCTGGTGCCCGAACTGATCGTTGATCGCCTTGAAGTGATCGAGATCGATGAGCAGCAGCGCTATTGGCTCGCTGCCATACTGGCTTCTCTGTATTTCGCGCTCCAGAAGCTCGTCGAAACCTCTCCGGTTCATCAAGCCGGTCAGGCCGTCGGTGAAGGCCATGGCATGAAGATCGTCTCGCTGCGAGCAAAGGGCGAGCCATAAGACCGCGGCCATGTTCGCCAGTCCCATGATGCACTGCAGCAGCATGAAGAAGGAGTGGACATCATCCGCATGCATGATGTCCGGCGGTGGCGGCCGGAGAATCGCCGCCACGATGCGAGCGATCTCCAGTACCTGGAAGGAAATCAGCACCCCGGCCAGCATGCGCATGGGTGAGCGAAGCGCAGGTTCATCGGTGGTCAACAAAACCCAGGCGCTGATGGCGCATTGGAGCGCGACGGCGGCGCTCATCACCACAATGCGCGACGCGATATCGGGCGCGGAGTAAGTGAAGTACATGAGCGCCGCGCAAACCAGGGCCGCCAATCCCTGACTGAACCCGGGATAGCTGCGGCGCGAGCGCACTATGACGAGAATCGCCTGATGCAGCAGAACAAAAGAGGCGAGAATAGCCTCGTTTCCGAGAACGATGGAGGCGAAATCGGGAATCAGGCCGCGGCCATCGACCAGCGCCACTCCGATCAAAGCGGCGCTCACAGAGGCCGTCAGCCAATGAATGCCGCGATACGCATACCGGCTCCGCGCCACGATCACGCACCCCAGCAGCACGGCGAGCAGAGCCAGCGAGTACCCCGTCATAAGCAGCCGCATGGACATCGTCGAGCTCCGGAACCTCCCTTGAAAAACATAGGCGGCCACATCCGCAGAAACCTGCCCCACTTCTCATGATAAGGAATTCCGATTCGCCGCAGCGTGCCACACGCTACACCGAAAGTGCCATTCCAGCGAAGGGATCGGCCTTATGCTGACGCCGCGGCTCCAGGGCGTTACAGTGAAGGCATGAATCTTCCCGAGTTGCCCGAGTTGCGGCGCGCCACTGCTCTGGTGCGCACGGTGATGCCGCCCACGCCCACCTACACGTGGCCGCTGCTGAATGCGCGGGCGGGCGCAGAGGTGTGGCTCAAGCATGAGAACCATTCGCCGGTCGGCGCGTTCAAGCTGCGCGGGGCTGCGGTCTACATCGACTGGCTGGCCCGCGAGCAGCCTTCGCTGACCGGGGTGGTCGCTGCGACCCGCGGCAATCACGGGCAGGGAGTGGCTCTCGCTGCCAGGCGCAAGGGATGGACAACAACTATCGTGGTTCCCTTCGGCAACAGCCGGGAGAAGAATCGCGCCATGCTGGCACTGGGAGCGGAGCTGATCGAGCACGGAGAAGACTTTCAGGCAGCCAACGAGTACGCCACCGATCTGGCGAGGGAGCGTGGAGCGCATAAGGTTCCATCTTTTCATCCGCTGCTGGTCGCAGGCACGGGAACCTATGCGATGGAGATGTTCGAAGCCGCATCGGAGCTCGACACCGTCTATGTGCCGATCGGGATGGGCTCGTCCATCTGCGGCGTAGCTGCGGCGCGCGCGGCGCTAGGGCTGAAGACCAAGATCGTCGGCGTGGTAGCCGAGGCATCGCCGTCCTACGCGCTCTCCTTCGCCGCCGGCAAGGTCGTCGAGCATCAGGCGGGCACAAAGATTGCCGACGGACTGGCCTGCCGTGTTCCGGTCGAAGATGCGCTGGGCGTTATCCGCAAGCATGTGGAGAGGATTGTCCAGGTAAGCGACGAGGCGATTGCTTCTGCGATGCGCGCCCTCTACGAAGACACCCACAATGTTGCCGAGGGCGCGGGAGCCGCGGCCGTGGCGGCTATTCTATCGGAGCCGGAAGCTGTGCGCGGCAAGCGGGTGGGAACGGTGATCACCGGCGGCAACGTCGACCGGGAGGTATTTCTGCAGGCGTTGACGACAGCATGACGGCTTCTTCGAAAAAGTCCCGATCACAAAAAGGCTCCGCCTCGGTGGCCATGCCCCAGCTCTTCGCTCACGGTGCCGTTCACAACTGCTTCGGCTGCGGACAGACCAACAAGACCGGTCTGCGCCTGAAGTTTTTTGTCGATGAGAACCAGCGCATCCTGTGCCGGGTGCGCATTCCGCAGCGCTTTCAGGGTCCTCCGGGATATGTGCACGGCGGCGTGATCGCGACGCTGCTCGATGAGGCCATGAGCAAATCGAACCGGCAGTTCGGCGTCCTCGCCATGACTCGGCAGATGGAGGTCGAGTATCTCAAGCCGGTTCCGCTGAGCACGCCAATCGAAATCCGCGCACGCCATGTGAGCGCATCAGGCCGCAAGCATCACTGCGAGGCGGAGATTGCCTCAGCGGACGGGACGGTATTGGCGCGCGGCAAAGCCTTGTTTATCGCGATCCCGGTGGACTATTTGCAGAAGACGGAGCTTGAAACCTCCGGCGCGTCGAAGTCCTAATCCGCTACTGCGTCATAGATAGATTGAATGTTCTACTGACGCGAAAGTAGCGCTTCGATCGGACGATATCTCGCCATACCAAGGTTTGTTAAAGAATTGATAAGTGCAGACCAGCATATGGATAGCTGCCCACGATGTAGAATCGCGTGATTGGAGACGGTAGATGATAAAGGGATCGATTGGCGGTCAACCACGGCGTGAGTTCTTAAAGCTGGCAGCTCTCACCGGAGCGGCAGTGTTCACTACCAACGAATCTGTCGCTGAAACGATCTCACCCAACAGTTCTCATGCCTCGGCCATAGATCACAAAGAGCAGAAGATGAGTTTCCTTCGCGTCAAGGGCCGTGACATCGTCGACAGCGAAGGGAAAAAGGTTCGGCTCAGGGGAACTTGCCCAGGCGGCTGGATGAACATGGAGGACTTCATCAATGGTCATCCGGGTTCGGAGCACACTCTGCGAGCACAGATGGTGGAGACGCTCGGCGCGTCGAAGGCTCAGTTCTTTTTCGATCGGATGCTCGATTATTTCTTCAATGAAGACGATGTGATCTTTCTACGCCAGGCTGGGGTAAACGTCGTCAGATTCCCCCTCAATTACCGGCACTTCGAAGATGACATGGCTCCCTTTAAATACAAGGAGTCAGGGTTTGCGCGCCTCGACAAGGTTCTCGATCTCTGCGAGAAACATGATCTTTACGTCATTCTCGATCTTCATGCGGCGCAAGGCTGGCAGAACGTCCACTGGCATTCCGATAACGCCTCGCGCATCAGTTTGCTTTGGAGGGATGCGTCGTATCAAGACCGCTACGTCGCTCTCTGGAAGGAGTTCGCCCGGCGTTACGCGAACCGGTCAGTGATTGCTGGATACGACGTGCTGAACGAACCTTGCACAAACAACGAGATGGGCGATTACCCCTGGAATGTGCCTCCAAATTACAAGCCCAACTGGAACGTAATGAATGCGGTCTACCGGCGTGTGGTTACAGAAATCCGCAAGATAGATTCCAGGCACATCATTTTCCTCGAAGGTGATAGCTACGCCTCGTTGTTCTCTGGACTCGAAAAGCCTTTCGACGACAATCTCGCCTACAGTTCGCATAATTACACCGCCCCGGGATTTGGCCCTGGCCAATACCCTGGCTTGATACATCCTAGAACTGCGCTGGGTAGCGGCTCCGTGCAGTGGGATCTAAAGAAGCAGGAACAGTTCTTCCTCGATGCGGAAGGCACAAAATTCACGCAGCAGAATAACGTTCCACTGTGGGTAGGCGAATTTGGATCGGTCTTCAATGGGCCAGCCGACGAGGCCGGCGACAGGCTCCGCGCACTGGACGATCAGCTCAGCATCTTTGAGAGCAACGGCGCACATTGGACGACGTGGAACTACAAGGACATTGGCGTGATGGGTATGCTGACGCTCAATCCTGAGTCGCCTTACGTGGAGCGGATCAAAGATCTTCTCAGTAAGAAAAGAGCTATCGGAACGGACGATTGGATGAGATGGCTGCCAGCAACACCAATCAAAGATTCCACAGCACAGCTCGCAGAGCAGATCCGCCGAGTGGTGGATGATCCGCAAATTGATCCTCTTCTCAACGCTAAGAGCATGAGCCAGACATTGCTATGCTTCTATGCCGGAACGCTGATGCAGCCGATGTATGCCGGCTTATTCAAAGGGTTGTCGGAGACAGAGCTGGACCACATCCTTTCGTCCTTTTCCGCGAAGCAGTGCGTTCCTAACAAAGGTCTGGTGGATGTGCTGAGCAACCACATGGCCAAGCCTGCTTAGTGTTCAAGTGGCACGCCGCACATTGCGATAGAGAGTCCGCTGTTGTGCGGACTCTCTGAAAGCCCTCGCAACCAGCCCGAATTCACACTCCTGCAACATGGCGTTCATCTTTCCTTGCATCCGTATAAGGACAGAGGGCCCTCCCATGGCGACATCACACACCGCACACGACTTTTCGGAGATGGATAACGCACACATCTCCAAAGAACACTGGAAGATCATGTTCATCTCCGGCATGGGTTTCTTCACCGATGCCTATGACCTGTTCGTAATCGGTGTGGTGATGTCGCTTCTCAAGCCCATCTGGCATACCGGCAAGCTGGAAGAGGGGTTGGTCGAGTCGACTGCTCTGCTGGCCACAGCCTTTGGAGCTCTGCTCTTCGGCCGCGTCGCCGACATGCTCGGGCGCAAGCGGATCTACGGAGTCGAAGTGCTGGTGCTGGCCGTCGGAGCCATCGGCTGCGCGCTTTCGCCGAATATCTGGTGGCTGATCGGACTACGCTTCATCCTGGGCATCGGCATTGGTGGCGACTATCCGGTGTCGGCTACCATCATGAGCGAATATGCGGGCAAGACCCATCGCGGGATGCTGGTTACGCTGGTCTTCGCCATGCAGGCAGCGGGCCTGATCGTCGGGCCACTGCTGGCCGCCGGGCTGATTGCGTCAGGCCTGCCGCACAATCTCATCTGGAGAATACTGGTCGGCTTCGGCGCGGTTCCGGCCATGGCCGTGTATTGGTCGCGTCGTCACTTGAAGGAAACGCCACGCTTTCTAGCCGCCTCGGGCAAGCAGGAAGACCAAGCCGGGAAGATCACCAGCATCGATCAGTCCGACAAAGGCCCGCAGTCGGTCTCCTTCTGGGACGGCTACCATCGCCTGGTGAACGACAAGAAGCTGGCGCTGCGTCTATTTGGAGCCAGTGCGGCGTGGTTCTTCATGGACGCCGCATATTACGGCAATACCGTCTCCAGCCCGCTCGTGCTCTCTGCCTTGAACAGCGATCACACCCTGTTGCAGAAAACCCTCACCCAGCTGGGCATCTTCGCCCTGTTCGCCGCGCCCGGCTATGCGGTGGCCGCGCTCACCATGGACAGACTGGGCCGCAAAACTATTCAGGTATTGGGCTTCGCCATGATGGCCATGACCTTCGGCCTGCTGGCGCTGATTCCGAACCTCGAAAAGATGGCGCTTCCCTTCCTCATCATCTACGGATTCAGCTTCTTCTTCACCGAATTTGGACCTAACTCGACGACCTTTGTTTATCCTTCGGAGATCTTTCCGGTGCAGGTCCGCACCACCGGCCACGGTGTTACGGCGGCTATGGGCAAGCTGGGCGGATTCTTCGGCGTCTTCGCATTTCCCTTCCTGCTGCACTGGAAAGGCCTGCTGGGCGCGGAATCGGCAGCGGCGATCGCCAGCATTCTCGGGCTCATCTTCACGGTGACGATGCTGCCCGAAACCAAAGGCAAGAGCCTCGAAGAGATTTCTGCGGAGCCATCGAGCCCGGCGGAGAGAGCGGCGGCGGCCTAGAATCTCGGCATGTACAAAAGACCCGCGGCTGAAGCCCTCTAAATTTCGCCGGGCTTATTCGTGAGGCTGAAGCCTCACGCTCCCTCCCAAAAACCTATCGCAGGGTTTTTCATCGACTTGGGCTGCCCTTTTTCGGGCGGCCTTCCTTGTGTCAAAACTGCTAAACTGATGCTTCACCGAAATCTTCGTAATGTACGCATCCGGCTCCACGAAAGGTGTCCGGCAGTCGCGCTTGGAAACGAGAGGTACCTCATGGCAGATCACATCAACACTAACGGCAATTACGCAAACAACGGAACCGGGCTGCGGCTCAAGGTCGGCCTGGCCGAAATGCTCAAGGGCGGCGTCATCATGGACGTGATGAACGTGGAGCAGGCCAAGATCGCCGAACAGGCCGGAGCAGTTGCGGTGATGGCGCTGGAGCGTGTGCCGGCGATGATTCGCGCCGAGGGCGGCGTAGCCCGCATGGCCAACCCCAAGCTCATTCGCGAGATCATGTCTATCGTGTCGATTCCGGTGATGGCCAAGGCCCGCATCGGGCACTTCGCCGAAGCGCAGATTCTGCAGCATCTCGGCGTCGACTTCATCGACGAGAGCGAAGTTCTCACCATGGCGGATGAGACGCACCACATCGACAAGCATGCCTTCAAAACCCCATTCGTCTGCGGCGCGCGCGATCTGGGCGAGGCTCTGCGGCGCATCGCCGAAGGCGCGGCCATGATCCGCACCAAAGGCGAAGCGGGCACCGGTGATGTGGTTCACGCAGTGAAGCACATGCGCCAGATCGTGCTGGAGATGAAGGCTCTCACTGTGCTCAGCGATCAGGAGCTTTACGTCGCAGCCAAGGAGCACAAGGCACCCTACGAGCTGGTGCGCATGGTGGCCAAGACGGGCAAACTGCCGGTGCCGAACTTCTCCGCAGGCGGCATTGCCACTCCTGCCGACGCGGCCCTGATGATGCAGCTCGGCGCCGAGTCGGTCTTCGTCGGTTCGGGCATTTTCATGAAAGAGCGCGCCACGCCGCTCGATGTTTCGATCAACGAACAGGGCGAGCCGAACAATCCCAAGGAGCGCGCCGAAGCCGAATCGCGCGCCAAGGCCATTGTCATCGCGACCACGCACTACGATGATGCGAAGATTCTCTCCGAAGCCAGCGAACAGGTGACGGGAACCATGAAGGGCCTGGCCGTCGCCGCGATCGAAGAGAGCCAGCTGCTACAGACTCGAGGGAACTAGGACTGGCCGGGACTACGCAGGACTGGCCGTCCAGGCAATCGCGCCTTTGGCGCAAAGGTCGATGAGGAAAGGACGTCATGGAAATCACGGTCCAGTTACCCGACGATCTTGCCGAGCACGCAAATCCAGGCCGCGAGGCCCTGGAAGCGTTGGTGGCCGAAGGTTACCGCAATGGCGCACTGAACAGGAAGCAGCTTCGCAATATGCTGGGCTTTGTTACCGGCTATGAGGTGGATGGCTTTCTCAAGAAGCACAACATCGAGCGTGGAGCTTACGATGTCTCGGAATATGAGAGAGATCAAAAATTACTCGACACGCTCGTGCCCCCTCCAAGCAATCCCCACGGATGATCGTCGTAGCGGACGCAGGGCCACTTCGATATCTTGTGCTCATCGGAAAATCTCAACTGCCTGGCGAACTCTTCGAGCAAGTTGTGATCCCACCCGCTGTCGTCGACGAGTTGACTCATAGCAGAACGCCGGAAGCTGTAACCTTCTGGATAAAGCATCCTCCGGAATGGCTTTTAGTCGCGCCAAGGTCATCCTTTCCCTCCGATTCCCGCCTCGATCATCTCGATGAGGGCGAACGGCAGGCAATTGCTTTGGCAAAAGATCGCGGACATCCACTCTTGTTGATGGACGAAATAGAAGGACGCGGTGCAGCTGAATCTCTGGGGCTGTCAGTCCTCGGCACCATTGGAGTGCTGGAGCGCGCTGCCAAGCTTCAATTGATTAATTTCGCAACTGCCTTCAAAGATCTTGAGCAAACCAACTTTCATATGTCTGCAGCATTGCGAAGAGTGCTTGCGGAACGTCATCATCTAGAATAAGAAGTTGGCCAGAATGCAGGATCATACAGTCGAAATGTCAATCGAGCCGGAAAACAGCCTACCCAAAATCGGAGTACTCGCCATCCAGGGTGACTTCGATGCTCATGCTGCTGCTTTGCGCGAAGCGGGAGCGGATTCGGTTCTTGTACGTAAACCGGGCGAGCTGGCGAACGTCGACGGACTCATCCTCCCCGGCGGCGAATCCACCACATTTCTGAAGTTCCTGGAGCGCGACGGCTTTCTCCATGCTCTGGAAGACTTCGTCCGCAACAAGCCTACCTTCGGAACCTGCGCCGGCTGCATACTGCTGGCCAAGGAAGTGACGCGCCCCGCGCAGCAGAGCCTCGGTGTTCTCGATATCGCGGTCGAGCGCAATGCTTACGGCAGGCAGAATGACAGCGTGATCGAGATGTCGTCGACCAAGCTTGGCGGCGACCCTCTGGAGCTGGTCTACATCCGCGCGCCGCGCATTGTGAAGACCGGGCCGGGGGTCGCAGTGCTCGCTGAGCGCGAAGGTTCTCCCGTTCTGGTCGAGCAGGATCACATCATGGCAGCGACCTTTCACCCCGAGCTCTCTTCCGACCGCCGCGTTCATCAACGATTCGTGGATCTAGTCCGCAGCCGCGCTGCCGTCAAAGCCTGAGGCGGCCGAAGAGATGGCTGCGCTTCCCATTCACGGCGCTTCCCTGCTCTTCCTTCGGATGCCGCCGAATGCGTCGCTACACGGCGTCGCCGTCGACCACCTCATGCTTTGGAATCTGGCCGCGCTGCTGCCATGTTTCGTCGCAGCTCAGGCCTGGATCATCTTCGCGATGGTGCGTCGGAAGAAAGCGGCCGTCCTCAAGACATACAGTCATCTCGTCGAGCGGCTCCTCCTCGCCGCTTTCTGCGCAATGTATCTCTGGATGGCAATCACCGCGCAGCATCTCTGGGCGGTCAACCGCTTCGAGGGCGCATCGGCCGAGTCCATGCAGGTTGAGGTGGTCGGACAGCAGTTCCAGTGGTACTTCCGCTACCCTGGAGCCGACGCAGCCTTCGGCATTGCGCGTCCGTCGCTGGTCAATGCCGCCGCCGGCAATCCGCTTGGCCTCGATCCGCAGGATGCGCGCGGAGCCGACGATATCGTTTCGAGCGTGCTGGTGCTTCCCCTCGGCCGGGAAGTCGATCTGCGCCTGCGTTCGCTCGACGTCATCCACGGCTTCTTCATCCCAGCCATGCGGCTCAAAGAAAATACTGTTCCGGGACTGGTGCTGCACGTCCACTTCACGCCAATCGCGGTCGGAACGTATCCCATTCTCTGTTCGCAGGTTTGCGGATCGGGCCACGCCCGGATGCAGGCACAGCTCCGCGTGGTCTCACCGGACGCCTATCGACAATGGCTCCAGCAGCACGCGAAGGAGCACTCACGGTGAGCAGCATCTTTACCACCGGCCATCGCGCGATCGGGATTCTCTACCTGCGACTCTCGCTTGCGGCGGTCGTCGTGGGAACGCTGCTCTCGCTGGTGATGCGCATCCATCGCCTGTGGCCTGAGGTACCGCTTCCCTTCTACGGCCTGCTTAAGCCCGAGGATTATCTGGCGCTGGTCACCATGCACGGTACGCTGATGGTCTTCTTCGTGTTGACCACAGCCCCGCAGAGTGGGTTCGCAAGCCTCATCATGCCGGCGCAGATCGGCGCGCGGGAGATGGCCTTTCCGCGGCTCAATGCCCTCGCCTTCTGGCTCGCTGCCGCTGCTTTTCTTATCCTCATGGCGGCTTTCTTCGTGCCGCAGGGCGCGCCCATCTCAGGATGGACCAGCTATCCGCCGCTGAGCGCGATTCCCTCTGCCGGCCCCGGCCAGGGCGCGGGCATGGATCTCTGGCTGATTAGCATCGCCGTCTTCTGCCTCTCGTCGTGGCTCAGCGCGGTCAATATGCTCTCCACCATCCTCACCGAGCGCTGCCCGGGAATGACCTGGTCGCGCCTGCCCATGACCGTCTGGGCGTGGCTGGTGACCTCGATCCTCACGCTGCTGGTCTTCTCCGTATTGCTGGCGGCGATTCTGCTGCTCTTCTCCGACCGCCACTTCGGCTCGAGCTTCTTCGTGCCGCTCGGAGACCTGGTGAACGGCCGCATCGTTGGGCGCGGCGATGGCTCGCCGCTGCTGTGGCTGCATCTCTTCTGGTTCTTCGGCCATCCCGAGGTCTATATCGCGGTGCTTCCCGGAATGGGTCTGGCCACCTCGCTCTTTGCGAATTTTTCCCGGCGCAATGTCCCCGGCTATCGCCTTATGGCAGGGATGCTCGTCGCCATCGGACTCCTCGGTTTGCTCGTCTGGGGACATCACATGTTCGTCAGCGGCATGAATCCCTACGCGGGAACGGCTTTCGCGGTTACCACGATGGCCATTGCCGTCCCCAGTACCGTCGAGGTTCTAGGCTGGCTCTTCCTGCTGTCGCGCGGCGGCCTGCGCCTGCACACTCCGATGCTCTTTGCGCTGGGATTTCTCTCCTTCTTTATCGCGGGAGGCCTCACCGGGCCGATCCTGGCCCAGCCCGCGCTCGACAGCTACCTGCACAACACCTTTTTTGTGGTCGCCCACTTCCATCTGGTGATGGCCATGGCCGGCGTCTTCTCCCTTTTTGCCGGAATCTACTACTGGTTCCCTCTCGTAACGGGCAGGATGATGAGCGAAACTCTGGGCAAAATCCACTTCTGGATCAGCCTCATTGCCGCTTATGGCACGTTCCTGCCCATGCACCTCTCAGGATTGGCGGGTGAGCCGCGCCATTACGAGCGCCTCACCGGGCCGGCAACCTCGTTCTCTTCGATCCTGGCCAATGAGCGCGGCATCACGTCCTCGGCACTGCTGCTGGCCGCCGCGCAGCTGATATTTCTGTGGAACATGATCTACAGCGCTCGCCGCGGCCGGAAGGCTGAGCCGAATCCCTGGCAGGCGACGACGCTCGAGTGGGCGCCTGAGGGTAAAACCATCCGGGTTCAACGTGGACCTTATGAGTACGAAGTAACCGCCGGAAACGCAAAGTTTTTTCCGCAGTGGGAATCGGCATCCAAACAGGAGTAATCTGATGCAGTAGGGAGCAGCCCCATGCCGGCCACCTTCACCAGTCATCCAGTTGAGATCGAGCGCAAAGACCCCGGCATCGGCGGCAAACCGCCGGTCGACCGGCGGCCTACGGGTGGCGGAGGCGATGGCGATAACTGGGAAAATCGCCCTTCCGGACGCCGCGGGCCCCGCGAGCTGCTTAGCCGCTACAGGTTAGGCGTCATCTTCGCCCTGGCCGGCGACCTGATGTTCTTCGTGGCCATTGTCAGCGCATTCTTTGTACGGCAGAGCGCCGGCCACTTCGACGCCCGTGAGAATTATGTCTCCGATTGGCATCCGCTCGCGGTTCCTCCCATTCTCTGGCTCAATACCGCGGTTCTCCTGCTCAGCACCGTCACGGTCGAGATAGCACGCCGCCAGCTCTTCCGCGAGATCGACGTCATGGAGGAATGGCTGGGGCTTGGCCGTCCGGCAGTCAAGCGTGCTTCACCGTGGCTGATAGCGACCGCTGTTCTCGGCGTCATCTTCCTCGTCGGCCAATGGATCGCCTGGAAGCAGCTGGTCCTGGCCGGCTTTCACTTCGACTCGCCCGATCCCAGCAGCCATTTCTTTTACCTGATTACCGGAACCCATGGGCTGCACCTGGTGCTCGGCGTTCTCGCGCTTGGCGGAGCGCTGATTGGGCTCTTCACCCTGCGCCGCATCGAGTTGCGCCAGATTGTCGTCGATTGCACGGCATGGTACTGGCACACCATGGGCATCTTCTGGGTCTTTCTCTTTGCCCTATTGGTCGTTTTCCAATAAATGAGCTGGCTACGACGAGCCTGGGTGACGGCGGCGCTTGGCCTGTTGCTGGTTTTTCCCCACGTCTCGAATGCTCAAGGCTGCAGCCTCTGCAAAGATGCCACCGCCGGCTCAGCTCCAAGAGCGCGCGAGGGGCTGCGCCGGGCTATTCTGGTCCTCGGAATTCCGGCTGGAGCGATCTTTCTCGCCATTCTGGTAATTGCGCGACAGAGCCGGCCCAGAGAAGACTGAGCCGGGGGGAAAGACTCGATCAGACCCGCCCGGCCACAAGCACAGCGGCTGAAGCCGCACCCACCACCGGCCCTCCGCGGCCTTCTTCGACGAACGCAACCACATGCCAGCCACTGCCCGCGATGGCCTGAGGCAGCGCAACGGTGATGCGCCCTGAATATCCGGCCCCGCTGCGAATCTGTGCCGCCTCGGTGAAGCTGCGCGCGATCATGACATGGCGCAGCGTGTGTCCGCCATTTTCGCCCGTCGAGATGTGCTTGGTCCCTTCATCCTGCGCTGCGACGACGATCAGCTGCGCCGATGTTTTGGACGCACCAATCTGGACCTGAAAGCTGGCCTGGCGATTCCCATCGACGGTCAGCCCGGAGATGGAGACGGGCACACGAACCTCCTCCGAAACGTGAGCGATGGCCTGAGCGGCGGCGCGGCCATCGCTGCCCACAAACTCCCTGGTTCCATTCACCACCATTTGCGGCGTATAGCTGCTGTCCAGGCGCAAATGGTCCACGTAGTCGGCCTGCCGCAAGGTCGATTCATCCGAAGAAAAAGGATCATGCCAGCCGAGGTTGTTCCAGTAGGTGACATGCTCAGAGAGAACCACAGCGTTGGGCACCTTCTGCGCGATCTGGGCCAGAAGGTTATCCGCCGGCGGGCAGCTCGAGCATCCTTCGGAGGTAAACAGCTCGACGAAGACCGGGGCCTCGGCGCTGGCGGCGCGAACATCGCCCAGGCGATGCGAACCTGGCCCGTAGAACAAAAACGCCAAGCCAGCCAACGCTGTGATCGCCGCCGATAACCATCTCCCGAGTTGCTTTTTCGTATCTGCCATTGCGAAACTCCTGCTATCGATAGGACGCTGCGGCCGCACCGCGGTTACAGCACCAATCAAATCCCGGTCTTCGGCCCGGGAGAACTTCCTTCGGCGGCTGAGGCCAAACTCCTTTCATATTCGTGATGGCATAACTGTAGCCATGTCCTTCCCTATCAAACGATAACTTCGGGTGATAGGGTCTTTTGAGCGGGTGCAACGTCTCAATAATCCACGAGATTCGTTGCAGGCATCCCAATTACGGACCGCTTCAAGAATCTCTCGGGGTACGTCGATGAAAGCATGGTTTTCGCGCAGGTCAGTTCGCTGGATGGTTCTCTTGTTTCTGCCGCTCTCTCTCCCAGTCATGGCTCAGCAGCCTGTTGCGCCGCCTGAAGCAACGGCAGCACCGGCTTTCTCCCCCGACCCGCACATCTCGCTCAACGTCGTGGTGTCCGACCGGTCGGATAAGCCGGTTGCCGGTCTGCAGCAGCAGGACTTCACAGTTCTAGATAACAAGCTGCCGCAGAAGCTAGTCTCCTTCCGTGCTGTCGAGAAAAGCACGGCCGAGGCTCCAACCGAAGTCATTCTCCTCATCGATGCGGTGAACGCAAGGTTCACGACCGTCTCCTACGAGCGCAACGAGATCGCAAAATTCCTGGGGCAGAACAGCGGAAAGCTGGCGCAGCCGGTTTCGATCATCTTCTTCACCGATCAAAACACGCGCGTGCAGACCGCTCCCACCCGAGACGGGAAAGCGCTGCTTGCCTCCTTCGACCAGAATGTGACCGGCCTGCGCACCATCACCCGGTCGGAAGGCTTTTACGGCGCCGTCGATCGTTTGCAGCTGTCGCTGCGCACCATCGGCACCCTCACGGAATACGAAGCACGCAAGCCAGGGCGCAAGGTGGTTATCTGGATCAGCCCAGGCTGGCCCATTCTCTCCGGTCCGCGCATCGAGTTGACCAATCGCGAGGAGCGCCAGATTTTCAACTCCGTCGTCGGGCTCTCCACCGCTCTGCGCCAGGCGCGCATCACGCTTTACAGCATCGATCCGCTGGGAACGACAGACGCAGGCGGGCTTCGCACCATCTACTACGAGGAGTTCCTCAAGGGAGTGCCTTCTCCCAATAAAGTGCAGGCGGGAAATCTGGCTCTACAGGTGCTCGCCGTGCAGAGCGGAGGTCTGGCTCTCCATTCCAGCAACGACATCACAGGATCGATCACCCGCTGCTCGCAAGACGCCGACATCTACTACGAGCTCTCCATCGATCCCGCGAAGGCCGAGCATCCCGACGAGTATCACGGACTGGAGGTCAAGATCGACAAGCCCGGCTTAGTCGTCAGAACCCGCACCGGCTACTACGCGCAGCCGTGAGCCTCCTAAGTTTCTGACTTGTCCTATAAATTGGCCTCCCGATCGCGAAATTGGGATGCCGGGCATGCCTGCATGTGTTCGGTCTGCCGTTGCAAGAGCCTAACTTGCGCGGAAGACCTGCTCGATCACGTCGGCAGCGATGTCGAGGCCATGTGTCTTCGCGATCACGTCCCGGAAGTAAAGAGCCTTGTCTCTGTAGGCTGGATCCCTCATCACTTTGAGAATCAGCTCCGTGAGACGCTCTTCGCTCAGTTCATCAATCTCGATGAACTCCCCCACCCGATGATAGGCAATCCTGGAGGCAACACCGGGCTGATCGTACGTGTTGGGGATGGCGACCATCGGCACGCCTTGTCCAAGGGATTCGAGCGCCGTATTCAGTCCCGCATGCGTGATGCAGAGGGCAGCGCGCTTCAGCAATTCGATTTGAGGTGCAGTGCTGACGACGATCGCGTTCGATGGAATTGGTCCGAGATCCGCGGGATTGATGTTCTTCCCCACCGAAAGCACTAGCTGAACATCGGGGAGCAGTCGCACCGCAGCAAGGATGGTTTTGTAAATCTCTTCCAGGCCATTCAGAAGTGTTCCCAACGAGGCATAGATGAGAGGCTGGCCGGTCAGCTTCTCCCATGGAAAAGATACCGGCTCTCGCCCGCGATCGTCGTGAAACGGACCGGCGTAGTGGAACTGTGGAGGCCAGGGAATGCCCGGGAAATCGAATTCTTTTGGCGTCTGCGCAACGATGGCCAGCTTGGAAGCGGTTGCGTTGGGGTCGCTCCAGTCGATCGAAAGGCCGTTCTTTTCTACATAAGCTTTCGCATGCGCCAGCGTTGGTCCGAAAAGGCTGCCTATCTTCTTCAAGCCCTCGATGTTTCTGGCGCGAGCTTCCGGAGTTGTTTCGTGGGGCCAGCTGAAAAAGTAGGGCGGAGTCGTTCCGGAGCGATCGCCGGGAACGATATTGACGATCTGCACGAAAGGAACACCCATCGCTATGGGCACCAATTCAAGAAAGCGATATGAGACGTCGAGCAGCAGAAACTCGATACCGGTCTCTCTTATTTTTTGCGGGAGATGCTTCAACCCCGCTTCGAGGAGATCGGGAATTAGACTCATTGCCGAATACTTGAGCGCTTCCATACCTCGCAGTTTCGCCACTCCACCCCAGGTCTTGGCCATGGAGCCGATGGGAAATTTTTCCTCGCAGAAGGGGACGAAATCCAGACCGGCAGCACGGATAACCGATTCGTTGTCCGGCACTCCGACAAACACCATTTCATGTCCCCGCGATTGCAGCTTGCGGGCGAGTGCGGTCATCGGGTTCAAATGACCGGGCACGGGCAAACACAAAAAACCAATTTTCATCGATGCTATCTCTTTCCTTCAGCGTGAGGAGATGGCATCACGCGAGAGTCATAAGAGACATAAGTTCGCGGACCTGAATTTATTCCCGAAAGGCAGCCTTGAATCGGTTTTTACGGCGCTACGGAAGCGATTTCCACCTGAAAACCGATCGTGCGATTTAAGGAGCGGTCAGCGTGAACTTGTCCTTCACTTCGAGGCGGAAGTTTGCTGACTTGGGATTGGCTACCCGATACATCGTGACATCTGCAGCCTTGCCGTGAATCTGCAGGACGAGGTAGTGGTAGTTGGGATAAGAGCGGTCGCGGTACTTGTCTTCCGGACCGCGGAAAGCGATGCGGTAGGGGATAGCTCCGCCGCCGCCGGTAATCAAATACGTAACTTTGCCGGTTTCAAATCGCTCGTAGTTGTGAATGTGGCCATTCACGACGACCATCTTCGCGTCGACCTTCGGAGCTAGCGACAGAATGTATTCGCGCAGCGATAGCTCGGCGGGAGTGGGCAGCGTAGCCACTACCTGGCTTTGCAGGTCGTTGTAGAGCGGCATGTGGGAGAGAAAGAAGACGAAGTTCGCCGTCTTCGGAAGGTGGGTGAGCTGCGAACCCAGCCATTCGCGCTGCGGCGATCCCTCCGGGTAGCCCTGCGTGCAATCGAGGGTGATGAGATAGACATTCCCGATCTGCACCGAGTAGTAGAGATAGCCCTTCAACTCCGGAAAGGTGGCGTTGAAGTTTTTAATTCCAGCATCCCATCCGCCGCGCACATCGTGATTTCCGAGCGTGGGATAGATCCGCAGATGCTCGGCCTGCCAGGGTGCAGACTCCTCGCGAAAGATCTGCCAGTCGGCGGGATCGGCTCCATTAAAAGGCAGGTCGCCGGTCATGAAGACGGCGTCAGGCTTTTCGCGGGCAATCTGATCGACGAGGTATTTCCGCACCCTCGGATCGGTATCGTAGTCGTCTTTGACCTGGGTAAAGCGGGTATCGCCGTAAGCCACGATCTTCAGCGGCTGGGTCGCTTCGATGCCGTCTACAGAAAAGGTCGGTCCGACGAGCGGAGGCTGCGGGGAATGCTGGGCTCGCGCCTGTCCCAGGCTGAGAACACCCGCCACGATGGCCAGAAGCCAGAATGTAGACCGTCCGCGAGCCGGCGAGCCCCCGCCGACGAAGTGGACGATCTCGAATTTGTCGCCGGAATGGATCGAAGTCCGCGCCCATTCAGAGCGCGGCAGGATGCTGCCGTTGTGTTCGACCGCAACCCGGTCGCCCTTCAGGCCCAGGCTGGCGACCAGATCCGTAACTGTAGCTGTCTCAGGAAGATCGGGGAGATTGCGGCTCTGCCCGTTGAGAATGATTTCCATTCTCTGAATCTATCAGGGGAAGATCAAGCAGTGGAGAGGATCAAACAGAGGGTTAAGCTGAGGTCGAGTCGCGCGAATCTAGCGGATCACACGCCAGAGAATCCATCCTGCCGCGCCTATGAGCGCGAGCAGGACATTGAAGATCAGCGCAAAGGCCAGACCGCGATAGGCGCCGGTGGGATTTTCGGTATAGACATCATCAGCAGGAGCGAAGCGCTCTTTGCGATTGGCCACGGAGCCCAGGCTGGGCTTCTCGAAGTGGCCAGTAACGATAGTTGGAGTACCCATGGAATTACATCCCTCCGTCTGGGGGCCCATATCGGCATTCTACGCATAAAATTCCAGTTTTGGGAAAATATTCCAAAACTTCTTCCCGGGATTTACGCTTTCGCTACTTTAATCTTAACGGAAAGGATTGCCGTTCCTCCCTAGTGTTATCAATTGATGAGGCTTAGATCAGGCGACGTCGACCTCGATCTCGTCGATATAGCACCATCCCCATTTCTCTCCCGGCTCGATAGAGCGCATGATCGGGTGGTCGGTTGCGTGGAAGTGCTTGGTCGCGTGCTTGTTTTTGGACGAATCGCAACAGCCAACATGCCCGCACTCCAGGCACATGCGAAGATGGACCCAGCGGTCGCCGGACTTCAGGCACTCTTCGCAGCCTTTCGGCGTGTGCGGCTTTACTTTATGGATGTGATTCAAATGTGTGCAGGCGGCCATCGCGTCCCCTCGGCCCGAAATCGAATTACAGCTTCGGGCGATCCGGGCCCTGCTTCACGAAGGATTCGCAATCAGGGCCCGCTGTCATCATGCTACTTCGGTAGCTTGGATGCCAAGACATTTGCCTGCTGGATGTTCGGCGAACCCTGGAACAGATCGGCGGCCTTTTCCATCAGGGCTGCTGCGACCTTGCCGGTGAGATGCGCCTGACGTCCGGCTTCATCGGGGAAAACATCGAAGATGCCAAAGGTCGAAGGGCCGATCTGAATGCCGAACCACGCCGTGGTTTCCGGCTCCGCCTCGACCAGAGGCAGTGCGCTCTTCAGGAAGGCTGCAGCCTCTGCTTCTTTACCCGGTTTCGCTTCCAGCAAAACCAACAATCCAAACTTCACCATGTTCTTTCTCCTTAGGACTAATCCTGCCCATTGGATGGATCGAACGCGTATTCGGTTACGAGGCAGAGATGCCGGCGGTGCATTTTCATCCCAGGTCAATGTAGTCCGACCAACGTGGGTAGTCAGACCAACGTACAGCGAACTCTTTGTCCCGTTCGAAAGATCTAAAGAGTAAGGAGCACGGCTCATGATGGTTGTTGCTGCGCAAGTTATTTCTATATACAGGTGCGAAATCACTGCCCATCCGGGCGACTGTGGCGGCCGTCATGAACTTTACTTCATGTGTGACGATCCGAAGAACGAGAGAGCGGCGCTCGCAAAAAAAGCGCCGAATTTACGGCGATAGACGAAGAGCAGTGGGTTTCGAACACTGAACTTCCAGCTTCCTGGCGGAGGCCAAATCGGCCTCTACCACCCGAGGCATCCGGTTGGACTGACGAGAACTTCCACTTGATGTTTGTTCTTAGCAATCCACAACTTGACTCTTGACAGTCGAAAAACTAGAGTCAAAAGGTAGCCGTTCGACGCTTCCTTTCTTGAGGTCACACAGCATCATGCAATCCCACCCCTATACATGGAATTACATCCCGCTGATGATCCAGATTCTGGTCGCAACGGGCATGGGCTGCTCGATGACGACAGTGTCGTTCCTCATCGGCCGCCATCGCCGCATCAAGACCAAGCTCGAAGCGTACGAGTGCGGCATCCCTGCGGAAGGCGACGCGCGCGGACGATTTTCGGTTCGCTTTTACATGGTCGCAATGCTCTTCATCCTCTTCGACGTTGAAGCGGTCTTTATGATGCCCTGGGCCGTCATCTATCGTCAGCTGCCTGCACTTACCGGCTCACGACTCTTCGGCTTCTGGGAGATGCTTGTGTATCTCGGCTTCGTGCTGGTCGGCTTCTTCTACATCTGGAAAAAAGGCATCCTCGATTGGGGCACGGACAAAGGCGATTTGTAGACCATGACAGACACGATTCAGGAACCGGGGCACGATAAAGACGCCGTCCTTGAGGCTCACGCGCAAAACCGGGCCATCGCTTCTCTTCTCTCTTCCATTCCTGACGCAATCACCGACGCGAAGTTCGACCGCAACGAACTGACGCTGACCATCAACAAAGATCAGATTCGCGATGCCTGCCGCACAGTGCAGTCCGCCGGATACAACTTTCTCGAAGATGTGACCTGTGTCGACTGGTATCCCAGCGAGCCGCGCTTTCAGGTGACCTATCACATTCTTTCGCACGGGCTGAAAGAGCGGATTCGCCTAATGGCCTTCGTCGGAAGCATCGATCCCTCCATCGACAGCATTACTCCGGTCTGGCCTTCAGCTAATTTTTATGAGCGCGAAGTATGGGATCTCTTTGGTGTGCGCTTCCACGGTCACCCCAATCTGCGCCGAATCATGATGCCCGAAGAGTGGAATGGGCATCCTCTACGTAAGGACTATCCGGTTGAGGGGTACCGCTGATGGGCGCTAATTTACCCGATTTCGTTGCTACCTCTTCGCTGATCACGCCGCGTCCCGAGGAAGGCTCTAAAGACCGCACCATGGTCCTCAACATGGGCCCGCAGCACCCTTCGACCCACGGCGTTTTGCGCCTGGTGGTCGAGATCGACGGCGAAACGGTGCTGAAGGTGGTGCCGGATATCGGCTACCTGCATACCGGCATCGAGAAGACCTGCGAGGCAAAGTTCTACCAGCAGGTGGTGCCGATGACCGACCGCATCGACTACCTGAGCCCGATGACCAACAATCTCTGCTACTGCCTGGCAGTCGAGAAACTGCTGCAGATCGAGATTCCGGACCGGGCGCAGTGGATTCGCGTGCTCTTCAACGAGCTGACGCGGCTGAATTCGCACCTGGTATGGCTGGGCACGCACGCCATGGACATCGGCGCGCTCACCGTTTTCTTGTATTGCTTCCGTGAACGCGAGGAGATACTGCGCATCTTCGAGGCGGTCTCCGGACAGCGCATGATGACTTCGTATTTCCGCGTCGGCGGCCTGGCGCTCGAGCCGCCGCTCGATCTCTTCGGCAGAATCCGTAAGCTGCTCAACGTGATGCCGGAGAAGATCGACGAGTATCAAAACCTGCTCACCGGCAATCCGATCTGGGTGAGCCGCCTCAAGGGTGTGGGCCATCTCAGCGCGGCAGACGCCATCGCTCTCGGCGTAACCGGGCCTCCGCTGCGCGCATCGGGTGTGGACTGGGATCTGCGCCGCGACATGCCGTATTCGAGCTACGAGAAGTTCCAGTTCAAGGTGCCGGTTTCGAACGACTGCGACGTGTGGGCGCGTTACATCGTCCGCCTGGAAGAGATGCGCGAATCGGTGAAGATTTGCCTGCAGGCGCTGGACGGCATGCCCGAAGGAGACATCAAGGCCAACGCGCCAAAAGTTGTGCTTCCCGACCGCGAGAAGATGAAGACCCAGATGGAGTCGCTCATCTACCACTTCAAGATCGTGACCGAAGGCTTCACCGTACCCGCCGGTCAGGTCTATCAGGCAGTGGAATCGCCGCGCGGCGAGATGGGCTACTACGTGGTCAGCGACGGCACGGCAAAGCCTTACCGCGTACACATGCGCAATCCTTCGTTTGCGTCGCTCCAGGCATTGCAGGCTATGTGCGAAGGCAAGCTCATCGCCGACGTGGTCGCGGTGATCGGGTCGATCGACATCGTGCTGGGAGAAATTGACCGATGAGCATCATCGTCGAAAACGCGAAGTGGGCGGAGCTGCAGCAGAAGAGCTTCGGCGAGCGTACCGGAGCCGCGCTCGCCTTCTGGCCTGAACTGAAGCGGGCGTTTCTGGAGCTTGCCGGGCACGAGCCGGCGAAGAGTCATGTAAAGGTAAACGTTGCGGACGAAGACCCATGTCTGTTGGTCGTCTCCGCAGGGCTCTTCGATCTCAAGTTCGCGACCGATAACTTCAGCGACACGATCTTCTACGCCTTTACTTCAGCCCAGCTCAAGCGGCTGGTTCCGACCGAAACCGCGATCTTTCACTACGGCCAGATCAAGCTGACGCGAGGCGCATGGGGTGTGATCGACAATCCCGGCGAGGATGTGCCCAAGGCCTTTGTCGACGATCCGCAGAGCGTGCAATATCTGTCGCTCGCCGATCAGGTCGCGCGCTGGGGCGTGGAGCAGCTGCTGGGCGGATATCCGAGCATACTGGGCCTGGAAGAAGCGGCTGCGGACGCGGCCGAAGCCAAGGAAGAAGCTGCCAGGAAAGAGGCGAAGCGTGACAGCGCCCGCGGCAAGTAACTTATATCGCGAATTATGGATCTCGTTCGCGTCGCTGATCCGATCCTATGTTGCGGCTCACGATATCGGCAGGCCGGTTGGCCGAGCGCTCATCGATGAAGGCGAAGGCGGTCACCTGACGCTGCGCAGCGACGAGAAGATTTTGACGCTGGAGTTCGATGACGCGACCGGCACTGGAAGCTGGGCCATCTACGAAGACGATCCCGGACCGGAGAGGTTGATCGGTAGAGGCGAATTCAAGATCGGCGAAGACAGCCAGGTGGAGTTTAGCGACCGTCGCGGCAAGCTGGAATTGGAAGTAGCGGCAGAGGCATTCACGGCAAAGGTTTTTGACGAGGAGTAAGCGTTGGCCACAGAAAAGACAAGCATATTTTCACCCGAACTTGCGGCGCGCTTCGACCGCCTGGTCACGATCTACCCTGTGCGGCGCTCCGCGTTGATCCCCATGCTGCTTTACGCGCAGGACGAGGTCGGCTATATCTCGGATGCGGTTGTTTCGGAGATCGCCGAGCGCATCGGGATCAAAGACCACGACGTAAGGAGCGTGCTCAGCTACTACTCCATGCTGCGCACCAAGCCGGCCGGGAAGTACAACGTCCAGGTATGCACCAACATCAGCTGCATGCTGCGCGACGGCTACGGCATTATGGAGCACTGCAAGAAGCGTCTGGGTATCGGACACAAGGGCGTAACCCCGGATGGCCTCTTCTCACTCGAAGAAGTGGAATGCATCGGAGCCTGTTGCTGGGCGCCTGCCATCCAGGTGAACTACGACTTCTACGACAATCTGACGACGGAAAAGCTGGACCAGGTCCTGGACGATTACCAGGCGGGACGCGGAAAGGTCACGGTTTAACATGCCAACGCTCGTCTCCCACCCCGATGAAGTGAAGATCATCTCCCGCCGCTTTGGACAGGGCGCGACGGATATCGATAAGTATGTCGAACTCGACGGCTACAAGGCCGTGCAGACAGCGATCGAGAAGGGCGTCGACTGGATCATCAGTGAAATGAAAGCGTCCGGCCTTCGCGGACGCGGCGGCGCCGGCTTCCCTACCGGACTCAAGTGGTCCTTCGTGCCCAAGCAGTCGGTGAAGCCCAAGTACGTACTGGTGAATGGCGACGAGAGCGAACCGGGAACGTGCAAGGATCATGTGATCTTCCTGCACGATCCGCATGCCGTGATCGAAGGCACCATGATTGCGGGCCTGGCCATCGGCGCGAAGATGGGCTTCATCTACTTGCGCGGTGAATATCGCTACCTGCTCAAGATCATGGAGAAGGCGGTTGCCGATGCCTATGCCAAGGGCTTTCTAGGCAAGAATATCTTTGGGTCAGGCATCGACTTCGATGTCGTAACGCAGACCGGCGCGGGAGCCTATGAGGTCGGCGAAGAGTCGGCTCTGATGGAGTCGCTCGAGGGCAAGCGCGGCGTGCCGCGCATCAAGCCGCCCTTCCCTGCCGTGGTTGGACTTTACGGCGGACCGACGGTCATCAATAACGCGGAGACCATTGCCAGCGTGCCCCACATCCTATTGATGGGCGGCGAAGCCTACGCCAAGGTGGGATCGGAGCGCAACGGCGGCACGCGTCTCTTCGGCATCAGTGGCCACGTGGAAAAGCCGGGCGTCTATGAGCTGCCCATGGGATACAGCCTGCGTAAGGCGATCTACGAGGTTGGCGGCGGCGTACGCGGAGGCAAGAAGCTCAAGGCCGTTGTCCCCGGAGGCTCTTCAACGCCAGTGTTGAAAGCGGATGAGATCGATGTAGGGCTGGACTTCGACCAGCTGGGCAAAGCCGGAACCATGCTGGGCTCAGGCGGCATCGTGGTGCTCGACGAGACGGTGAGCATGGTCGAGTTCGCGCTGCGGACTATCCAGTTTTATCAGCATGAAAGCTGCGGATGGTGCATTCCCTGCCGCGAGGGTACGGATTGGTTGAAGAAGTCGATCGGCCGCATCAACGCGGGCGGCGGCGAGATGAAGGACATCGACAATATTCAGTACCTGGCCGAGAACATGATGGGGCGCACCTTCTGCCCGCTCGGCGATGCGGCGGCGATGCCGATTCTGGGATTTGTGAAGAAGTTCCGCAACGAGTTCGAAGACTACGTAAACGGCAAGCAGAGCCTCTACCAGATTTCTGCGGCGCATGAACCGGCGCTGGTGTAAGCAAGCATGAAGGCGCGGGAGATCATCCGCGTTATCGAAGAAGACGGGTGGAAGTTAAAGCGTCAGACCGGAAGTCACATGCACTTTGCTCATCTGAGCAAGCCCGGAATCGTAACTGTTCCTTTTCACGGCAGTAAGGATCTTCCCAAGTTCATCGTCGCGAGTATTCTGAAACAGGCGGGATTGAAATGACAAAAACATTCCTGGTTGTCTACGCGAAAGTACCCGGCAAAAACTTTGCTGGGCAGGCTCCCGATGTTCCCGGCTGCGTCTCCGCCGGCGATACGCTGGAAGAGATGCGCGTGATGATGCGGGAAGGTCTGGAATCGCATTTTCAGGTAATGACCGAATACGGTGAGCGGCTTCCTGAACCCGCCACAACAAGCGTTGACTTCAAGGATGACGATTTTGAAGATGTCGAATATTTCGTTGTCGAGCATCTGCAGGTCGAAATGCCGGTTCAACATCACAAGGGCGAAGCAATCTCTGCATAGGATTTTATGGCTGACGTAAATTTCACTGTCGACGGCAAGAAGTTAACCGCACCTGCGGGAACACTACTGATTGAAGCCTGCAAGGCCGCGGGCATCGAAATTCCGGCCTTCTGCTATTACCCCAACCTCGCCATTCAGGCCGCGTGCCGCATGTGCGTGGTGCGCATCGATAAGATGCCCAAGCTGCAGACCTCCTGCTCGACCCCGGTAGCCGAAGGCATGGTCGTGCATACCGAGACGGACGAGATCAAGCAGTCGCGGAAAGCCACCATCGAATTGCTGCTCGGCAACCATCCGCTCGACTGCCCGGTCTGCGATGCGGGCGGCGAGTGCGAACTGCAGGACATGACCTTCAAGTACGGCGCCGGCGAATCGAAGTACGTCGAGACCAAGCAGCATCGCGAAGAACAGCAGTGGTCGCCGGTGGTCTATTACGATCGCCCGCGCTGCATCCTCTGCTATCGCTGTGTCTCCGTCTGCGGCACGGGCATGGACGTGTGGGCGCTGGGCGTGCAGAACCGCGGCGCAAGCTCCGTGATCGCACCCAATGAAGGCGATCATCTCGACTGCGAAGAGTGCGGCATGTGCATCGACATCTGCCCGGTGGGCGCGCTCACCTCGGGCACCTATCGTTACAAGACACGGCCTTGGGAGATGAATCACGTGGCTACCGTCTGCACGCACTGCGGCGACGGCTGCAAGACCACGCTGGGCGTGAAGCGCGCCGATGACGGCATGGAGATTGTGCGCGGCGACAACCGCGACAAGAGCGGCATCAACGGCGACTTCTTATGTATCAAAGGCCGTTACGCATTCGATTTCGCGAATCACACCGAGCGCCTCACCAAGCCCCTGGTGCGCGGAGCCGACGGCAAGCTGGCTCCTGTGAGCTGGGACTACGCGATCGACTTCGCGGCGAAGAAGCTGGCCGAGATTCGCGATACGCGCGGCGGCAAGGCCATCGGCGTGATCGGTTCCAACCGGACTACAAATGAAGAGGCGTACCTGCTGCAGAAGTTCGCACGCACGGTGCTCAAGACCAACAACGTCGATCATCATCGGACCGCAGATTACGCGGCCTTTGCGGGAGCACTGAAGGGACACACTGGCCGTGAGGCTTCGTTACGCGACTTCCTCACCGCGCCGGCCATCCTGCTCCTCGGCAACGATCCGACCGATCAGCATCCCGCGCTTGCCTGGCAGATTCGCAGCAACGTGCGGCTGCATGGCGGACGCATCTACATCGCGAACCACGAGGAGATCAAACTGCGCCGCCAGGCCAAGGCCGCAGTGGAGATTCCCTCGACCGGCTACGCATCCTTCGTGCAATATCTCGCCGGCAAAGACGACGCGCTGCAGGCGGACGAGAGCTTTGCCAGCTTCCGCGAGGCGATCCGCAAGGAAGAGTCGCTGGTCATCGCCTTCGGCTCGGAGTTCCGCGGACGCGATATTCAGGCTCTGGTTGAATTCGGTCTCTCGCTGCCCAATACGAAGTTCGCGTGCCTCGGCGATTATGCCAACTCGCGCGGCGCGGCCGATCTTGGTCTACTGCCCGATCTGCTGCCCGGCTATGTTCCTGTCAACTCGCCTGCGCACTTCGGCGCCGAGTATGGCAACGTTCCGTCCGACGCGGGTCTCGATCTGGTGCAGATGTTCGATGCCGCAGGCAGCGGCGATCTCTCCGCGCTTTACATCGTCGGTTCGAATCCTGTGGCCCGCTACGGTGTGGATCCCTCGGCGCTCAAAAACACTTTCCTAATCGTGCAGGAAATGTTCCTCACCGAGACGGCGGTGCTTGCGGATGTGGTCTTCCCTGCTGCCAATCTTTACGAAAAATCCGGTACGGTTACAAATACCTACGGCGATCTGCAGCTGGTGAAGAAAGGCGCGGACAAGGCTGGCGTTCGCACCGATTTCGAAATCATCGTGCGGCTCTCCGCCAAGCTGGGCGCGAATCCTCGCGAGCTGGTTCCGGTGGGCAAGGGCGTACACGCCGACTTCGGACAGACGCGCGGCGCGCAGTCCGGCGAGGCCGATCGTCATGCCGTCTGGCTTGCCGCCAACAGCCTCGAGCCCAAGCTCAGCCCCTTCGATCCCTTCGCCATTTTCGACGAAATTCAGCGGCTGGTCCCGGCTTACGATGTTCCGCGGCTCAATCTGCTGCTCGGCAACGACGAGCACCTGAAGTCCGAGCTGGTGCAGATCGACACTGGCGCACAGCGGCGCGATCTGGTGCTGCCAGCGAACGATCGCCTTTACACCTCCGGCACGCTGGGCCGTTACAGCGCCAAGCTCGCCGAAGTAGTGGCCTCGCACACCATCCTGACCGACTCCGCAGAAACCGCGGCCGACTAAGACGGAGCAAGAATAGATTTTCGGAACTGCGCCAGAACAGATTTTGAAAACGTAACTCAAGAAGATCGTTATTCAGGAAGGCCCTGTGGAAGTTAGCATCTGGATTTTTTTATTGCTGAGCGTGCTGAAGGTGTTAGTGGTCACGGTGATCCTGCTCACCGCCGTGGCCTATACGGTTCTGCTGGAGCGCAAGGTGGTCGGGCGCATTCAGAACCGCTGGGGACCCAGCCGCGTCGGTCCCTTCGGTCTGCTGCAGCCCCTTGCCGACGGACTCAAGCTCTTCCTGAAGGAAGACCTGATGCCGACCGCGGTCTATCGTCCGCTCTTCGTGCTGGCGCCGATCATTGCTTTGGCCTGCGCGCTGATGTCGATTTCGATGGTGCCGTTCGGTCCCGAGAACGTGCAGTTCCACGGCGTGGGTCTCTTCCAGATTTCCGACGTCAACATCGGCCTGCTGATTCTGCTCGGCATCACCTCGGTGGGCGTCTACGGCATTGCGCTCTCCGGATGGGCTTCCAACAACAAGTACTCGCTGCTCGGCGCACTGCGCGCCAGCGCCCAGGTAATTAGCTACGAGCTGGCCCTCGGACTCTCGCTGGTGGGCGTCGTTCTGCGTTCGCAGTCGCTGCGTCTGCGCGACATTGTCGACGTGCAGTCGACGCACGGCCTGCTCTCCTGGAACGTCTTCGGTGGTCTTCAATTCGTTGCCTTCTTCATTTATCTGACGGCAGCTTACGCGGAGACCAATCGCGCGCCCTTCGATCTGCCTGAAGCAGAGAGCGAACTTACCGCCGGCTACCACACCGAGTACAGCTCGATGAAGTTCGCCATGTTCTTCATGGCGGAATACGCCAACATGATCACGGTCAGCTGCGTGGCCACGCTGCTCTTCTTCGGTGGATGGAGCAGCCCCTTCGGCAGCTTGATCCCCGCATTCGGCGGGCCCGTTGTTCAGGCTCTGCTGCCGCTCTTCTGGTTTGTCGCCAAAGTTTTCTTTTTCCTCTTTCTCTATGTATGGGTGCGCGGCACGCTGCCGCGCCTCCGCTACGATCAACTGATGGGCTTCGGCTGGAAGTTTCTTACGCCGCTGGCCATTCTGAATATTATTGCTACCAGCCTGTGGCTTGCGTTTCGAACTACTTAGCTGATTTACAATCGTCCTTCCGGTCTACTGAACTTTCCAAGTCCCTGCAACCGGCACCTGTGAGCGACTGAAGCGATGCATCTGATTCTGTTCTTCATCTTTGGCGGATTATGTGTGGCGGGAGCATTGAACCTCCTGCTGCAGCGCCATCCCATCAACTCCGCACTCTCGCTCATCGTCGTGATGAGCTCGCTGGCTGTGCTCTATCTGCTGCTCGGCGCGGAGTTCCTGGCTGCGGCGCAGGTGATTGTCTACTCCGGCGCGGTCATGGTCCTCTTCACCTTCGTCATCATGCTGCTCAACGCAGGTCTCGAAGAGCGGACGCATGGCAGCCGAGCCGCATATATCGTCGGCTTTCCCGGAGCCGCTGCGCTCTTCGCCATTCTGGCCTACATGTTCCTGCAGAATCGCGGAGCCCTCGGCTTTGCCCGGCTCGGCGATCAGCTGGTGACGACGGCAGACCTGAGCCGCGTGCTGTTTCGCAACCTGCTGCTTCCCTTTGAAGTCACGTCGGTCCTGATTCTGGTTGCCATCCTCGGCGCTGTGGCGCTGGCACGAAGGGAGCACTGAGCTGTGGACGTCCCAATTTATTACTACCTGATCCTCAGCGCCATCCTCTTTTCTATCGGAGTAGCGGCGTTCCTCATCAAGCGCAACATCATTACCGTCTTCATGTCGATTGAGCTGATGCTCAACGCTGTCAACCTCACCTTTGTGGCCTTTGCACATCACTGGCACCAGGTGAGCGGACAGATTTTTGTCTTCTTCGTGATGGTCGTCGCTGCGGCCGAAGCCGCTGTGGGTCTGGCCATCATCATCGCCCTCTTCCGCACGCGGAATACCCTGAACGTCGACGCGGTCGACCTGATGAAACTGTGAGCTTGGCGAGATCATGACCGCTTCCCTGCATCTCTGGCTTCTTCCTCTCATTCCCTTCGCCGGGTTTCTGGTGAACGGTCTAATCGGCCGACGGCTGCCCAAGGCGCTGGTGACCGGCGTCGCGCTGATCGCGACCCTCATTCCCTTCCTGCAAGTCGCGAACATCTGGTTTCACCTCGGCTCGACCTCGCTGCCGTACGTCGAGAACCTCGGGACGTGGATTTCGGCCGGACCCTTTCACGCCGACTTCACGCTGCAGCTCGATCACCTGACCATGATCATGCTGTTGGTGGTTACCGGCGTGGGCTTCCTGATCCACATCTATTCGGCCGGCTACATGGCGCACGAAGAGGGATACTGGCGCTTCTTTGCCTATCTCAATCTCTTCATGTTCTTCATGCTGACGCTGGTGCTGTCGGAGAACTTCCTGCTGATGTTTGTCGGCTGGGAAGGTGTGGGACTCGCGTCGTACCTTCTGATCGGCTTCTACTTCCTGCGCGACTCCGCGGCCAATGCAGGCAAGAAGGCATTCGTCGTCAACCGCATCGGCGACTTCGGATTTCTGCTGGCAATGTTCCTGATGGTCCAGCACTTCGGCACGTTGAGCTACAGCGGCGTCTTCGCGCAGATCACGCAGCATCCTGAGTGGCAAGGCGGCTTCCTTACTGCGATTGCGATCTTCCTGGTGCTGGGCGCAACGGGTAAATCGGCGCAGATTCCGCTTTATGTCTGGCTTCCTGATGCCATGGAAGGCCCGACGCCAGTCTCCGCCCTCATCCACGCGGCAACCATGGTCACCGCCGGCATCTACATGGTCGCGCGGACTCACGTCCTCTTCGATCGCTCGCCGTTTACGCTGAGCATCATCGCCATCATCGGCGCGGCTACTGCTTTTTTCGCTGCGACCATCGGACTGGTGCAGACCGATATCAAGCGCGTGCTGGCTTACTCGACTGTTTCGCAGCTGGGCTACATGTTCCTGGCCTGCGGCGTGGCCTCGTACACCTCGGGCATCTTCCATCTCGTGACGCACGCCTTCTTCAAGGCGCTGCTCTTCCTCGCGGCCGGCTCGGTGATTCATGCCTTGAGCGGCGAGCAGGACATGCGCGTGATGGGCGGCCTGCGCAAAAAGATTCCCGTCACCTTCTGGACCATGACCGCGGGCGTCGTCGCTATCTCAGGAATTCCGCCCTTCGCGGGCTTCTTCAGCAAGGACGAGATTCTGTATCAGGCATTCATCTCGCCCAACGGCGGCAAGATTCTGTGGTTCGTTGGACTGGTCACTGCGTTTCTGACATCTTTCTACATGTTCCGCCTCTGGTATCTCACCTTCTTTGGCGAGAGCCGCGCGGTTGAACAGGCTCACGACGCACAAGGGCACGACGATCACGGGCATGCGCACGGCCACGGCGTTCATGAGAGCCCCTGGATCATGACCGGACCGCTGGTGATTCTGGCGATTCTCTCCGTTATCGGCGGATGGATCGGCGTTCCTGCCGCTTTGCATGGCCACAACGAGATTGCGAACTTCCTCTCGCCGGTCTTTGGCTCCGCGGAATCCGGAGGCTCGAACCAGATTGCTCTCATACTGGCGGTGGTTTCGACGCTGGTTGCCATTGCGGGCTGGTTTACCGCGCACATCCTGTACTTCGCCAAGCCGGAGCTGCCGGGTAAGCTGGCGCATTCGCTGCACGGCGTCTACACTCTGCTGCTCAACAAGTACAAGGTGGATGAGCTCTACGGCCTGGTGGTGATGGCCCTGATGATCATCTCGCGCTATCTGCTCAAGGCGCTCGTCGATACCGGAATTGTTGACGGCACCGGCTATGTGGCCGGCTACACGGCGCAAGGATTCGGCGCGCTGGTGGCACGCATTCAATCGGGTAACATTCGTTCGTATGCAGGCTGGCTGTCGCTGGGCGCGGCCGTCCTGCTGGTCGTAACCTACTTCGGACTGACGGCGCATCTTTCACTGCGATGACCAACACGATGACCGCAATGCTTGAAAGACAAGGAATATATTCGTGCTGATTGACTCCATATTGACGCTGACGACCTTTGTACCTACCGCGGGCGCGGTGGTCGTGGCCCTGCTGCCGCGCAAGGGACGCATCATCCAGTGGTGGACTCTGCTGGTATCGGTCGTAACCTTCCTGCTGACTCTGCACCTGCCCGCTCACTTCATCTACGGGCAAAGCGGCTTCCAGTTCGAAGAGAACTATGCCTGGATCGCAAACCCGGCCATCCGCTATCACCTTGGCGTAGACGGCATCTCCATGTGGCTGGTGGTGCTCACCGGCTTCCTGGCCGTAGCCGGCTGCCTGGCTTCGTGGAAGACCGTCGAGACGCGCACCAAGGAGTTCTACTTCTTCTTCCTGCTGCAGCAGACGGCCATGATCGGCGTCTTCGTCGCGCTGGACATGTTCCTCTACTACGGCTTCTGGGAGCTGTCGCTGGTGCCGATGGCGATTCTCATCGCCATGTTCGGCAAAGAGCGTGGCCCGAAGACGGCTCTCAAGTTTTTCACCTACACCTTCATTCCGTCGGCGCTGTTCCTGGTCGCCATCCTCTACCTTTACGCCAAGACCGGCACCTTCGATTACGTGAAGCTACAGCAGGCGCTGACCGCCAACGGCAGCCTGTTCACGGCCGACGCGCTGGGCTGGGTTTCGCTGGCCTTCCTGGTCGCCTTCGCAGTGAAGGTTCCAGTCTTCCCGCTGCACGGCTGGTTGAGCGACACCATTACCGATGCGCCAACTGCGATGGCCATGGTCGTCGCCGGCAAGCTGGGGCTGTACTCGATTCTGCGCTTCAATCTCGGGCTCTTCCCAGCGCAGGCGCGAGCCATTGCTCCGCTAATGATTGCTCTATCGGTCATCGGCCTGCTCTACGGCGCCTGCATTGCGCTGGTGCAGCGCGATATGAAACGGCTGGTGGCCTACTCCATCCTTAGCCACTTGAGCTTCTGCACACTGGGCATCTTCTCCTTCGCGCTTTCGGGGCTGAACGGCGCGGTCTACCAGATTCTCAATCACGGGCTCTCGGGCTCGGCGATGCTGATCCTGATCGGCATCCTGTATAACCGCTACGGAACCTACGAGCTATCGGAATACGGCGGCCTCGCGGCGAAGACGCCGTGGCTGGTGACGCTCTTCGTCATCACCACGCTGTCGCTGATCGGCCTGCCCATGCTGAACGGCTTCGTCGGCGAGTTCCTCGTCCTGAGCGGCAGCTATGCCCACCATGCCGGATGGATCTTCGCGGCGACCATCGGAGTGATTCTGGGCGCGGCTTACATGCTGAGCATGGTACAGAAGATCTTCTACGGTCCGGAGTCGGCCATGATCACGCGCCATAGCGTGGCAGATCTTGGCTTCCGCGAACATGTGATTCTGTGGCCCATGGCCATCCTGATGCTGGTGATGGGTGTGGCTTCGCCTTACTGGATCAAGGCCATCAACGGCGCAGTGACTGGACTCGCCGATACTGCAACACAGACGGTTACTTATACTGCTGATCATCTTCCCGCTGATCATCTTCCCGCTGATCATCTTCTGGAGAAGCGATGAACACGACACCTCAGATCCTTCGCATTCTCCCCGAGGTGATCCTCACCCTCGTCGGCGTGATCATCATGCTGGTCGAGCCGCTGATCGCGAAGTCCTCGAGCCGCAAGCCGCTGGGCTGGTTCTCCGTCCTCGGCGTAATTGCCGCGCTGGCGGGAAGTCTCTATCAATATCAGCTGCCTTCGGGCACGGCGTATTTCGGAACCGTGCAGACCGATCCCTTCAGCATCTTCTTTCATGTGCTGATTGCCGGCATCGTGCTCGCTTCCCTGCTGATCGCGCTGGATTCAGCCCCGGACAGCACGCCGTTTCTCGGCGAGTACTTCGCGCTCGTCTGCTTCGGAGCAGTCGGCATGATGCTGATGAGCTCGGCGGTCGAGTTGCTTCTGGTCTTCATCGGCCTGGAAATCTCGTCGATCTCGACGTACATCCTCGCCGGTTTCCGCAGGAAGAGCGCGAAAGCTCCTGAGTCTTCGATCAAGTATTTCCTGCTGGGCTCGTTTGCGACAGCATTCTTCCTCTACGGCATCGCCCTGGTCTTCGGCGCAACCGGCACCACGGACATCTCCGGAATCGCGCAGGCACTCGGATCGAGCACCACTCCGATGCTGGCGCTGATCGGCGTGTCCATGATGCTGATCGGCCTGGGATTCAAAGTCTCGGCCGCTCCCTTCCAGGTGTGGACGCCCGATGTCTATGAGGGTGCGGCATCTCCTGTCGTCGCGCTGATGTCAACGGGCCCCAAGGTCGCAGCCTTCGCCGTGCTCCTGCGCGTGCTCTACGGCGCGGTCCCCGCGCTCCACCTGCACTGGGTGCCGCTGCTCTGGCTGCTTGCCGCCCTGTCCATGACCGTCGGCAACCTGGGCGCGCTGCGGCAGAAGAACGTGAAGCGCATGCTGGCCTACTCCTCCATCGCACACGCCGGATACCTGCTGGTCGCCTTCACCGCGCTCTCCGCCGACGGCATCGCCGCGGCCAGCTTCTACGCCGTCTCTTACGCCGCAATGAATGTCGGCGTCTTTGCTGTGGTCAGCCATGCCGGCGGCTACGACGATCGCCTGACGCTGATCGAGGACTACAAGGGACTCGCCTATCGCTCTCCTTTGCTGGGTGGCGCGATGGGCTTCTTCCTGATCTCGCTGATTGGGATTCCCTTCACCGGCGGATTCTTCGGCAAGTTCTATGTCTTCTCGGCCGCGATTCACTCCGGATTTGTCTGGCTCGCGGTGATCGGCCTCATCAACAGCGGCATCGCGGCGTATTACTACCTGCGAGTGCTGGCTGCGATATACAGCAAGCCGGCGGAATCCTCACCGGTCATGGCGGTGCCTGCGGCAACCCTGCCGCTGCTGCTCGCATTGCTGATCACGGTCGCTTCCACGCTGATTCTGGGTATCGCTCCGGGACGGATCCTGGCGCAAGCCAAGGCTGCAGCCGCGACTTATCCGGTGATCAATCCGGATGCTGATTCGGCAGCGGTGGCAGGGCGGTAGGACTGTATTAGAGTCTCAGTAATTCGTCACTCTTACGACCGACGAGAAGAGTCCCAGTGATGCAGGCGGAAAGCGCATCACTGGGATTTTTCGCTTAGCTCAGAATGAGGAGTACGTTTCACCATCGATAGAAGGCATCAATACTTCTCCGCAAGAAGGAGCGGTGTTAAACCTGCCTCACCGCTGCCGTGCCAATACCAGGGTGATGTCATCCGGCTGTTCCTGGCCGCCGATCCAGGTGCGCAACGACTGCATCACTTGCTCTGAGATGGCTTCGAGCGACAGATGCCGATGGCGGCGCACCACTTCGAGCAGGCGGTCCTCGCCGAATTCTCCAAACTCATTCTCGGGCTCGGTCACACCGTCGCTATAGGCGATGAGAATGTCTCCCGGATAGAGCTGCTCCGTGGCCTGCTCGTAACTCATGTTGTTGAGCAGCCCCACTACCGTGCCGCCGCAATCGAGGCGCGTCACCGAGTCGTCGGCGCGCAGAAGAAACGGCGGTAGCTGCCCGCCATTCGAGTAGATGAGGCGGCTGGTCAGCCCGTCATAGTGGCCCAGCCACAGCGTGGCGTACTTCTCCGGCTGCGTGCTGCGATAGAGATGGCGGTTGAGCAGAGCCAGGATCTTCGACGGCTCCTCGAAGAGCTCGCCGCACTCGACCTCATCTTCGCCCATGGCGCGGGTCGAAGCGATGGCCAATGCCGCTGTTCCCGCCGTGATCAGCTCTTCCCCGGCAAAGCGGTAGGCACGCACCGCGGAGTGCAGCGTCGCCATCAATAGAGCAGCGGAGATGCCCTTGCCGCTGATGTCTCCGATGGCCAACCCCATGCTGGTGCCGCCGAATACCAGGAAGTCGTAGTAGTCGCCGCTCACGGTGCGGGCGGGATAGCAAGCGCCGTGCAGCTCCAGCGATGGCACGCTGATATTGCCGCGAGGAAAGAGATTGGCCTGCACCTCCTGGGCAATGGCCAGCTCATTCTCCAGCCGCTGCTTCTGGCGCTGCTCTTCGAGCAGCCGCTCCAATGAAGAAATCATGCGATTGAAGGATCGGCTCAAAGCGGCCAACTGATCGTTGCGCGTGACCTGAATGCGATGCGAGAGGTCACCCTTATCGATGGCCACCGTCGCCTGATACAGATCGCGGATCGACCGCGTGATGGTGCGGTTGAGACGCACGGCCATGTAGAACGCAAACAGCTCGATGACGCCGAAGAAGATGGCGATGCCGATCAGGATCTCCTGAATCACGGCGGCAATCTTGAGCGAGGTAATGAAGAGGCGCTGGTACAGCAGCGAGGGACGCGAGCTGACCTTGGCGTAGGTCTGGATCGGTTTTCCCGTTTCCCAGTCAATGGTGTCGAGCGGCGCCCAGAAGGTAACGGTAACGTCGTAGAAGTGCTGAGCGCCAGGGAGCATACCACCGGTGATCGACCGGCGCCGGGTCTGCATCTCGTCCAGGTCTTCGCCGTTGACCTTTACTCCTCTGGCGGTGCGCTGGTAGCTGAATTGCACCTTCTTGGGAGGCTTCGCGTCGCTGGGCATATCGTCATCGTCGATCTGGACATCGGGAACGATGGTGACGGTGCCCAGCCCCCGCGCGATCTGGTCCACATTTTCGCGATGCAGCGGCAGGCTGGTGATGGTGGTGATGGTGTGGCCGCCCAGCGTCTGGGTATCGATAGCGCGCAGATACAGCTTGCCCTCGTGGATCACGATGCGCTTGAAGCGATCTCCCCGGTCATTGTCGTGATACCACGCCGGTGCTTGTGAAATGCTGGCGTCATGCAGGCTGGAGGGCGTGAGCGCCAGGGGTTGGCCGTCCTCGAAGGCCGCGACAGTCATACCGAAATCCTCGTGGACAGGCATGGAGTCTTCGGCTTCGGCGAGATCCACCACCTTGATCTTGGGCTGCTGGGCGACCATGTGGGCGATATGCAGAGCGAAGGCGCGGTCCTGCGTGGCAATGTGCCCCAGCTCCGAGGTAATCTCGGAGCTCGCCGCAAAGATGGCGAACTGCCCGGAGAACACATAGAGCAGGATCGAGGCCAGCGTGACGAAGAGCACCACCGGGGCGAGACCCATCAATAAATAGGTGACCACCAGCCGGTTGCGGACCTTCCACATCAGGCGTCCGAAGACCCAGCGCCACAGCAGCGGGATACAGAAGGCGACCAGCAAAAGCAGGGTGAGAACGCTCACTCCGCCGAAAAACACGCCGGCCTGGCCAGGCAGCAGCCTCCCTGCACTGAGGGCCAGATAGAAGACGAAGAGCCAGAACGCAATCCGGTGAACTTTTCCGAGCGGGGGATCGCGACGTACACGCCGAAAGACGGCGGTCTCGAAGTTGCGTAGGTGTCCCATCTGCTGCTGAGTTTAGCGAAAACTGGACAGCTAAGAAACCGATAAGACCCGGCCGTGGGTGCAGGTGTCCAAACCCTCACCCCTTGGTTCTCTGCTCGTGTCTACGGCTTGGCCTGCTGTTCTTCGAGATCGGCCTGGTGAGCGAGCCGTAGAGTGTACCGCGTCGCCGAGAGATGTGCGCCTGCCAGCAGGATCAATCCGGTGAGAAAGGCCCAGATCATCAGGCTCACCGAGACGGAGAAAGGCCCGTAGGCGGACTCCAAATCCATCCACGGCAGGACGAAGACATAGATGGTCTTGGCCATCTCCCAAAGCAGCCCGGTCACAATCGCGGTGGGAAGCACGGCGGCTACCGGCAATTTGCGGTTGGGAAGCACCCAGTAAATAAGGAAGAAGATGCCGATGCTGAAAAGCGCCGCCGACATGCGCAGGATCGCTCCACCGAGCAGATGGAAGACAATGCCCTGCGTGCGGTTGAGAAAGAGAATCGAGAGCACCCGGTTCTGGGCAGCAGTGAAGGCCACGGAGAAAAGTGCGAGCACACCGACCGAAACGGCCAGTCCCAGGGAGATGAGCTGGTTGACGAGATAAGAGCGGTTCTTGGTCACGCCCCATACGCGATTCAGAGCCACTTCGAGAGGCATGAACACGCCGGTCGAGGAAATCAGCAAGGTCACAATGGAGATGACCTGCACTTTGCCCCGCGCATGCGCCAGCAACGCCATGTTCTTGACGACAAAATCCTGGTGGGCGGGCAGGAAATAGCGCAGCATGTCTCCCAGGACGCTTTCCATCGATTGCGAATGGAAGACGCGGCGCTCGATGGTCCAGGTCATGACGATAAAGGGAAAGAGCGAGAGGATGGTATTCGCCGCGACGCTGAATGCGTAGGTATGGACCTCGCTCTGGGCCAGGTAGATTGCCAGCGTCTTCAGCTGTCCCGCAAAGCTGGCATTGGCGGCCGAACGCGACGGCGGATAGGTCGCACGCTCCTCGGGCAGCGCAGGTTTAATGGTGAGCATCTGTGTAGTAGTATGCAGTAATTCGAGACTAGGCGAGACCACAGGTCCAATCGTTCATCGCGATTGAAAATGGTCCGGATCTACATATAGAAGCAAAAAAACTGAAGCAAATTTAGCGTTTCACTGCCGAATCCAGCGTTCTCCGTGTTACCGATTTATTACTTTTTAGCGCCCCTGGGGCAATCCAAAATGGGATTGCACGGCCAGAATCTGGGTGCATAATCTTGTTATTGCTGAGAAGAACCAGCTGGCTCGATAGCCGCATATGAGCAGCGACCCGAGCTTCGCACCGCGGAACTTCCCCCGAATTCTGTAGTTTGCAGCCACCCCAGACGCAAGGTGTCTGGTCAACTTAACCGGCGCACTGTCGAACCGGGAGAATGAGGCTTCGCCTTCAGGGGAATCCGCAATCCTTGCTGGAATGACCGAGTGGTCTTGCCGATAACAAAACCGAGAGCGTGACTATGAAGAAACTTTTCAGGTATTCAACCCTGGCTGTAGGACTGGCGCTTGGTACGGGTGTGATGGCTCATGCGTACGACAGGCCCTGGCCCCATGACCCAGGCCCAGGCCACGAGGCCCCTTCGGCTCCTGAAGTTGATCCAAGCCTTGCATTCAGTGGCATCACCCTGCTGGCAGGAACGCTGACAGTTATGCGCGCCCGCAAGAGGAAGTAAGCGGAGCACCATTGTCTATGGATTCAAACTCAGCCTTGGCCGGGAATGCTCGCTTTCGGCCAAGGCTGGTTTTTAGTCTTCCGCGTTACCTCCTCGGCCGTTTCTATTTCCTCGCCGCAACCCTGTGCTGCGATTGCCTGCTGCTGGCGACCATCTCGCGCCGCGCGGCCATCTTCGGCATTCTCGCACCCTTCGGCATCGTCGCCTTCGCGGTCTTTCTGGGCCTCGGCTACTCGGCATTGAAGGCGGATCGCCTCGAGATCCCATTCAATAAACGCTGGTACATTTATCACCTGGCCGGCGTGCTGATCATCTGGCTGCCCTATGTGATTGCTCCACGCGGCCCCAAGTATCACCCCTACGCAGCGCCGGCACACATCTTCGCCAGCAGCGTTCTTCTTATCTCGGTGACGCTTCTGGCTCTCTCCTGCCTGCCGCTTCAGGCGTGGATCAGAGCCTTTCGCATCACCAATCCCATCTGGCTGATCGCTACGTTGGCCGGGCTGGTGGCGGCACTCCTGCGCAGTCCGCTGCAGGCGATGTGGGGAAATCCCCTGCTCGGCGGCGGCAGCGCTCTGCAGGCGATCGCGTTCCGATCCGTCGACGCGGTGCTCCGTATCTTTCTGCCCAACGTCATCGTCGATCCGCAGACCTACATCATCGGCACCCAGCGCTTTGCCGTTACGGTAAGGGAGCAGTGCTCGGGGTTGGAAGGCCTGGGCCTGGTGCTGGTCTTCACCGTGGTCTGGCTGTGGTATTTCCGCAAGGAAAATCGCTTCCCGCAGGCCTTGCTGCTCATTCCAGCGGCGATGCTCTTCGTCTGGGTGCTCAATATTGTCCGCATCTGCGCCATCATCCTGATCGGGAACGCGGGCGCGGGCGATATCGCCATGGTCGGCTTCCACTCGCAGGCGGGCTGGATCGCCTTCACCGGTGTCGCCCTCACCTTTTCGATGGCGACGCGCAAGCTCTCCTGGGTGCGCGCCACGCCGACCTACGCCGGGCTTCCGGCAGACGGAGTGCATAGCTCGGAAATCGCAGCGACGGGTGATAGCAAAATCGCAGTCCACACCGAAAGCGGAGAGTCGGCAGCAACCGGAGCCTATCTGGTTCCCTTCCTTGCCATCCTGGCCGCATCTTTTGTCTCCAAGGCGGCATCGGGCACTTTCGAATGGCTCTATCCTTTGCGCTTTCTGGCCGCCGCCATCGCCCTCTGGCATTTTCGGCATGAGTACAAGAAACTCGACTGGCGCTTCGGCTGGCTGGCGCCAGTGACCGGACTGGCCATCTTTCTGGTCTGGATCGCACCGGAGTGGTTGAAAAAGGAAGATGCGGCCAACACCCTGGGCGCCTCCCTGGCAGCTCTGACCCCGCACGCGCGAGTGGCCTGGATCGCCTTCCGCACCGCCGCTGCGATCATCACGGTGCCCATCGCCGAAGAGCTTGCCTTCCGCGGCTACCTCACGCGCCGCCTCATGAGCCGCAGCTTCGACGAGGTGCCATTTCGTACGCTGAGCATCTTGTCCGTCTGCATCTCCTCCGCTCTCTTTGGCGCGATGCACGGCCGGCACTGGCTGGCGGGCATCGTGGCCGGGCTCGCCTTCGCAGGCGTACTCAAGTGGCGGGGCAGAATCGGCGACGCAGTCGTGGCCCACGCGACCAGCAATCTGCTGCTCGCGGCATGGGTTCTGCTGCGCGGCGACTGGGGTCAGTGGTAGCTCCCCGCTACCGCCTTCCGCTGCTGGCTCAGCCCGCCTAAATGATGAGTACGGATGGACAATGTCCTTCAGTAACATGATGTTGCGAGCATTTCCCTTACGAAATTTTAGCTTGCGTCACAAACCGTTTCCTGACATAACTGGTAAACCACTTGGCTTTTTTGAGAGTTTTTAGGTTACTTGGAAGGCCATTTTTTCGGTATTGGGTTCCGGCGTTTTCCGAACTGTTCGTAGTCGACGCGAGCTGCCGAATCGTCGCGATGTGGCGCGATGTTGGCGGCTCTCGGTGTCTCAGAACAGAACTGACGGCGCATGACTGGTCTGTTCACCAAAGGAGTGGATGTGAAGGAACGTGGCGTAGTGAAGTGGTTTAACGGCGCAAAGGGCTATGGGTTCATTCAACGTGCGACGGGCGAAGACGTCTTCGTGCATTTTTCCGCGATTCAGGACACCGGCTACAAAACGTTGAACGAGGGCGAGCCCGTGGAATTCGAATGCCAGCAGGGTCCAAAGGGCCTCAACGCCGCGAACGTCGTCCGAGGCAGCTGACACTCTTTCGCTTGCATCTCCAGACGGGTCGTTTCGGCGCAGTCCCAGCCGATAAGCCCGCATAATCTTCTGCGGCCTCTTGCCAGTCCCGCCTATCGGTCAAGGGGCCGTTCGTGTCTCTGCGGCATCATCCGGGGTGCTCTCGCCTTCCAGCCGGCGTACCGCCCATTCCGCCGCATCGGAAAGTCCCGATTCGGCGGATCTTGCCCACTCGCGCAGTTGTGGCAGAAATCGCTGCAATCCGCTGTTGCCCATGGCGATGGCCAGATTGCGCCGGAAACCATCGAACCGCGCCCGCTTCACCGGCGAGCCGTAAAACCATTCGCCGAAGTCTCGTTCGCTCATCGAAGCCAGCCAGTCGAGTGCGGGATTGATCAGCGCCGTGCGCGGAGCAAGCTCCGGGTCGGCGACGATGAAAGCTCTTCCGGCAGCGCTCTTCTTATTCCAGGGACAGACATCCTGGCAGATATCGCAGCCGAAGACATTGCGGCCGATTCCCTCGCGCAGATCGGTGATGCCGCCGTCGCCCGGAACGGCGCCCGGGATGATTCCCCGCTTCTCGATGGTCAGATACGAGATGCAGCGCGTGGCATTCATCCGATAGGGCGTAAGCGCCTGGGTGGGGCAGGCGTCGATACAGCGGGTGCAGCTTCCGCAGCGGTCGGCGGCCGGCAAGGCCAGCTCATCGGCTCTGACTTCGAGCGAGGTAATGATCACGCCGAGAAAGAGCCACGACCCTAGCTGCTGATTCAGCAGGCAGGTATTTTTTCCTGTCCAGCCCAGGCCGGCATAGCGTGCGTAGACCCGCTCCACGATGGGGCCGGTGTCCACGTAGCATCGCGATTCGATGGCCCCGAACTGCTCCTGCAACCTGGCTTCGATGGCCTTGAGGCGCTTCAGCAGCATCTTGTGATAATCGGACGGCCGCTGCGCCTCGCCCATATTTTGAGAACCCGACCAGGCATAGCGCGCGATCCACGCCGCGCCTTCGGGCGCAGGATCGATTGATCGCGGATGCTCCGAGCTGTAATCGGCCACGCAGACGATCACCGACTTCGCCCACGGAAAAGGGGCGCGAACCGAAGACCGCAGCGGATCTCCCTGTTCGTTCACACGCTTCAGGTAGTCCATCTCGCCAGCGTGTCCGGCATCGACCCACGCAGCGAAACGCTCGCGCTCTTCTTGACTCGCGATTGAGGTAGCATCCGGCACCGCAGCCACTCCGCCCAGCGTGAAACCCGCCTCTCGGGCCAGCTCGCGTATGAGGGATTGGGTGAGTGCCATGGAGATAGAGTGACACGGCCGATGCGGATCGGCACATGCCTGTTAAACGAGCGACAGTCGAACCAGCCTGCCGACCTCGGCAAGCATCGCTCCCCGCTTGCTCTCCTGGCCGGGACATTGCGTGATGTAGGCGGTGACGATGACCGGCGGGCGCCCCACAGGCCAGAAGACACCGATGTCATTGGTGGTGTGCTCGCCGTTCGAGCCGGTTTTGTCGGCTGCGCGCCAGCCCTGCGGCAGATTTGCCCGCAGGCGTTCCAGGCCGGTGAGGTTCGCTTCCATCCACTGTGTCAGCTGATCGCGCGAAACCGAAGAAAGCACATTTCCCAGCAGCACGGATTTCAAATCGTCGGCCATAGCCCGAGGCGAAGTGGTATCGCGTGGATCGCCGGCTAGCGATTCATTCAGCGATGTCTCGGTGCGATCAAGCCGCGTGACCTGGTCTCCAATGGAGCGCGAAAACGCGGTGATGCCCGAGGGACCGCCGATGCTTTCGAGCAGAAGATTCGCGGCGGTATTGTCGCTGCGCGTCAACGCGGCGTGGCAGAGATCGGAGATGGTCATGGTTCCACCGGCATGCGGCTCAGTGAGCGGCGAGTAGGGCACCAGCGGCTTGGGAGGAATTGAAATGGCGCGATCGAGCGTCTCGCGATGGCCCTCGACATGGCTATCGACGCGCTGCAACACCGCGGAGGCCAGCAGAAACTTGAAGGTGCTGCACATGGGAAAGCGCTCGTCGGCACGATGGCCTGTGCGCGTACCATTTGCAGTGTCGAGCACGCTCACGCCGAGGCGGCCGCCGCTGGTCTGTTCGAGCCGCGCGAGAGCTGTAGGCAAGGTGCTGAATTCCTCCGGCATCGCATGAAGAAGAGCAGGCGTAGCAAGAGCGGTGACGGCAAGAAAACGGCGGCGGCTCAATATCGTTCGCATAGTGTGCATGGGCAGGTGGCAGAACAGGCTAGCTGAAACGATTAGAGCATTGCGCACGCATCGCGCCCATGCACATCTTGATTCTCCGCATAACTCGGGAATAAATAGCCGCAATTTGGGTTGCCGCTAACTGCTTGATAATCCTCTTCGAGTTGTTGCGTTCTCTGCGCTGCTTGCCTACTATTGAGGCAGAGTATTTGTACATAGGGTCTTTGCGTCGTCAACGCTCTGATTTATTTCACGCACGCGTTTCATCGCCATTCAAATACAAACGACAAGCGAGTTTATTGCACAAATGCGCATACTCATCACCGGAGTCGCCGGATTTCTAGGCTCACATTTGGCAGATGCTTTGCTCGCGGACGGAAACAGCGTCGTCGGCGTCGATAATCTGGCCACGGGATCACTCAACAACCTGAAGCATCTCGACAACGAGGTGCGCTTCGAGTTCCGCGAGCTGGATATCTGCGAAGCGTTCGATCCGGGCCGCGTCGATTACGTCTTCAACTTCGCGTCGCCGGCCAGCCCGGTCGATTATTCGAAGCTGGGCGTCGAAACGCTGGCGGTCGGTTCGTCGGGCACGCGTAATGCTCTCGAAGTGGCCAAGAAGTATCGCGCCAAATTTCTTCACGCCTCCACCTCCGAGTGCTATGGAGATCCTTCGGTCCATCCGCAGACTGAAGACTACTGGGGCAACGTGAATCCCATCGGACCGCGCTCGGTCTATGACGAAGCGAAGCGCTTCTCCGAAGCGCTGACCATGGCCTACCATCGCTACTACCACGTCGACACGCGCCTGGTGCGGATCTTCAATACCTACGGTCCGCGTCTGCAGAAGAACGATGGCCGCGTCATCTCAAATTTTGTAGTGCAGGCGCTCAAGGGCGAAGACCTGACGGTCTACGGCGAGGGCGATCAGACGCGGAGCTTCTGCTATGTCGCCGATGAGATCGAAGGCATTCTCGGTCTCTCACGTTCTGACGAACATCTGCCGGTCAACGTCGGCAATCCCAATGAGTGGACCATCCTGGATTGCGCGAAGACCGTGCTCAAGGTCACAGGCTCGAAGAGCAAGATTGTTTATCGTCCGCTGCCGCAGGATGATCCCATGCAGCGCAAGCCGGATATCTCAAAGGCGAAGCGTCTCTTTGGATGGGAGCCGAAGATCGATCTCGAGACTGGGCTGCAGCTTAGCCTCGAATATTTCCAAACGACTATTGATGAGGAAGCCAAGGTTAAGTAACACCTCGTCAACGGCGCGGGACGAGCGATCGACGCACAACGATAATCCTTTCAATCCGTAAAAAAGTTCTTTATGCTTGCATTAATTTTGCAAGCGAGAGAGCTGCGATAGCGTTGTCTGGCCGGCCTGGTCCTGTCGACGGAGATTTTTCGCCAGCTCTCGCCGCGGGAATGGATTCGAGTCACGCATGGATTTTGAGCAACTGCGAACCTTTCTGGAAGTCTGCCGGCTGCGCAGCTTCTCCCGCGCCGCGGAAAAGCTGATGGTCACCCAGCCGGCGATCTCGGCCCAGATCCGCACGCTTGAAAACGAAGTCGGCGCGCGCCTCTTCGACCGCGACGGCGGCAAGGTCACCTTCACCGCCGCGGGCAAGGTCTTCGAGCCCTTCGCCGAGCACTGCTTGCAGGTACACAACCACATCATGGTGGCAATCGGCGAGCTACATCGTTCGCCGCGCGGGGAGATCTCCGTCTGCGCGAACGAGGCGACCAGCCTCTACGTGCTGCCCACCGTCTTTGCGCAGTTCAAGCGGCAGTATTCGCGCGTGGGCTTGAGCATCGTGCGCGCGGATCGCGGCCGCACCCTGGAGTCGGTTCTCAATCGCGAAGTCGACTTCGGCGTCATCTCGCTTCCCCTCAAAGATCCCCGGCTCACAATGGATCTCATCCATCGCGATGAGATCGTGCTGGTCGCCCCCAAGAATCATTCGCTGGCCGCGCGCGAGGTAGTGAAGTTCCCCGAGATTCTGCAGCACTCGCTGCTGCTGCCCAAGCAGGGGCGCCAGCGCGAGCTGATCGAAGACCTCTTCCGCAGCTACGACGTGCATCCTCGCGTGGCCATGGAGGTCGAATCGAGCGAGTTGCTGAAGCGCCTGATCATTGCCGGGCTGGGCATGGGCTTTCTGCCCCGCACCAATGTGCTGCTCGACGAAAAGGCCGGCCTGGTGCAGATCATCAAGCTCGAAGGGGTGCGGCTGAACCGCGAGCTGGCGCTGGTCTTCCGCAAGGACAAGACCCTCACCCGAGCCGCGCATGCTTTTCTGGAGATCGCCACCGGCCGCGCGCGGCCGCACACGCCTCCGCCTCCACCGGTGAAGAGCGGCCGCCAGGCAAAATAGCGTATCGGCGGCGAGAATCGCTCCAATTCATCCAATTTGTATAAAGATTGTTGCAAGCTATTCTCGGCCATGAGATTGACTTTTTGCGGCGGACGAATTCCGGGCTATCGCACCAGCGGCGGGAAGCTCCTGCTCTTCGCTGTTCTTTTCGCATTCTCGCTTTTTCAGAGCGGCGCGCAATCTCAGACCAGCACAGGCTTGCATACCGTTCATTCCGTCTTCGTAGCACCGGCAGGCAGCGGGCCGACTGCGGAGGCGACGCGCAGGCGGCTCATCGATCGCTTAAAGAAGAGCAGCGCGGTCCGGGTCGTAAACGACGCGGCATCGGCCGATGCCATTCTGCATAGCAGCGCAGTCATCTGGCCGACGGGAACGGTTTCACCGAACCCGCGTTCGAAAAGCGTAATGCTCACCAACTATCAGGGATACCTGTCGGCCGAGCTCACTGACGCCTCGAATCGCACGCTCTGGTCCTATCTCGTAACGCCGAGCCGCTTCCGCATGACGAATATCCTCGACGATCTCGCGGACAATCTGAGCGACCGGCTGCTGGCCGCATTGAAGGCCGGTGTCTCCACCGCTGCGACAGCTCCGGGGGCAACTGGAAGCACAACCGTATCGCTCCGGGCTGCGGGCGCGACCTTCCCTGCTCCGCTCTATCAGAAATGGTTCCAATCTTTCGCCGCGGAGCCGGGCGGATTCCCGATCGGCTACGGCGCGATCGGCTCGGTAGATGGTCTTCAGCAGCTCGCCGCGTCCAAGATCGATATGGCAGCTTCCGATATCCCAGCGCAGCAGGATTCGGCACAGCCCGGTCTCCTCTACTTCCCCACCATCGTCGGCGGCGTGGTGCCGATCTACAACCTGCCCGGCTCCGGCCGGTCGTTAAACCTTACGCCGCGTCTGCTCGCCGATATCTACTCGGGCAAGATCCGCAAATGGAACGACTCACTCATTCGGGAAGCAAACAGCGGTGTTCGACTGCCCGATACGGAGATCGCCGTCGTGCATCGCTCCGACGGCAGCGGTACGACCTATGCCTGGACCGCATTTCTCGCGACAGCCAGCCCGGAGTGGAAGACGAAAGTGGACGCGAGCGTTACATGGCCGGTCGGTGAAGATGCCTCCGGCAACGAAGGCGTAGCCGACAAAGTCGCGCACACCCCCAACGCCATCGGATATGTCGAGCTCATCTATGCCATTCAGCATCGGCTCAGCTATGCCGCCGTGCAGAATCCCGCAGGACGATTTATCAAGGCCGATCTCGACAGCATCATTGCGGCCGCCGCGAATGCGCACACACCGGGAGCCTCGATCCTGAACGCCGCAGGCAGGAACGCCTATCCCATCGCAACCTTCACTTCCCTGGTGGTGCCAACCACAGGCGGCAACATCGAGCGTCGCGCAGCGGTAGGCAAGTTTCTGCGCTGGATGCTCACCACCGGGCAGAAGCAAGGCTCTGCGCTGGGCTACGCTCCGCTGCCGCGAGAGGTTGTCGCCGACGAGCTGCGCGCGGTCGATGCGCTGAAATAAAACGCGCGGATACGATGGGCTATCGCTTTTCGTTGACAGGGATTTGCCGCTCCTCTAGTCTGATCTCGTCAACCCGGGTAGCGATAGACGCAGGGGCCTGAAATAACAGGTGCGTGTCTAGAGCGATGGTTGATGCGAGCTTCCCTTGCCGTTTTGGGGGAAGGGCTCGCCCAAAGCTACCCGACCCCATCGAGTGAAGTTCCTCAATCTTCCCGCAAGTTGAACATTCATGCGGACGCACTGCGTCCGAGGGGAGATGTTCTGTGAGCAAATATCGAAATGTGAGGATGGCCCTGTGCGCCATCTTTGTCGCCACGCTGATCGTGTTCGGTGCGCAAGCGCAAAACAAGGTCGAAACAGTCCCGTATGGGGCGAACCCGGCGGCTGGGCATTCTCTGCGCGTGGATGACGCGAACATCTATTACGAGACTTACGGAAGCGGCGGAACTCCGCTCGTGCTGCTGCACGGCGGCCTGTACGGATACATCGAAGAGTTCGGCGAATTGATTGGGGAGTTGAGCAAGCATCGCCGCGTGATTGCGATCGCCACTCGCGGCCATGGAAAATCGGATATCGGGACGAAGCCTTTTTCCTACTCCCTGTTCGCCGACGACGCCTTTGCGGTGATCCGTCACGAGACAAGCGACAAAGTCGACGTGCTGGGCTTCAGCGACGGAGCAATCACCTCGTACACCCTGGCAAGCGCGCATCCGGAGCTGATACGGCGCTTAGTCGCCATCGGTGGACCTCGGAAGTTTGCCGATTGGACTCCAAGCGCGCAAGCGGAGGAGAGGAATTCGAAGCCCTCCGATGTGGAAAGAGACTCGCCCCAGTTCGCGTCCGCCCGGAAGATGCTGATGCCGCAGCCGGAACGATGGCTGGAGTTTAACGAGAAGCTCAATGCCATGTGGCTGGGTCCGGTCTACGTGACCGATGATCAGATTCAGTCGATCAGAATTCCGACTCTGATCATTGCGGGTGATCACGATCCCTACAATCAGATTCCCAAGTTTGTCGAGCTCTTCCAGCTATTGCCCAAAGGAGAGCTGGCCATCATTCCCGGCTGCGGCCATGTAGTGCTCGAGTGCAAAGGACAGTTCACCATCTCCGCGGTCAAGACTTTTCTCGATGGAGCGGAAAACTGATGCGTGATTTTCATGAGATAACCAGCCGTGTGTTGATGTCAGCATATAGCCTGCTCGTCGAAATCCCGGTACTCGTTACACCTTCTTGCTGCTCTTCTTTTTCTTTGTGCTCGGCGTGCCTGCGGCCGGCGCCAGTGCGCTGTCGCGAGGGTAGCCGGTCGATTGCCGGACGACGAGCGAGGTGGTGACCTTCCATTCGCGAGGATGGCCTCCCTGCTCCTGTTCGGCGATGGCGCGCAGCGCGCCGAATGCGGAGCGGGCAAGGTCGTTCCTCGACATGCGGACCGTAGTCAGCGGCGGATTGACGAACTCCGCGAGGTGAATGTCGTCGAAGCCGATCAGCGAGATGTCTTCGGGAACGCGCAAGCCGGCGCGGGTGAGCACGCGCAGGCCGCCGATGGCGGTCATGTCGTTCGAGCACATGATCGCGGTGGGCAACTCGGGCAGCGCCAGCAGCTGCTCCATGCAGCGCATGCCGCCCTCCAGCGTGTGGTCGCCTTCGAAGATCCACTCCGGATTGGGCGTCACCCCGATCTGCTCCAGCGATTCGAGAAACGCGGCCGTCCGCAGTTGCGACGACCGCTGTTGCGAAGGGCCGCTGATGTATCCCAGCTTGCGATGGCCCAGCACGGCCAGATGCTGCACGCCCTGCTGAATGCCCTTGCGGTAATCCACCAGCAGCGGGCGCACCAGGTCGCCCGGCGGTCCGGAATCGACGAAGACCATGGGCACATGGCGCGAGGCCAGCTCTTCCAGCAGCGGCTGTTCCACGCCGAAGGTCATCACCGCGACGCCTTCGACGTTGCGCTCGATCATGCGCCGCACGGCGAGCGACATGCGCTCGGGATGGTAGTTCGTTGAGCCGATCAAAATCTCGTATCCATTCTCGACGGCGATGTCCTCGAAGCCGCGGATCAGCTCGGGGAAAAACGGGTTGGTGATTTCGGAGATGAGCAGGCCCAGCAGCCGGGTGCGTCCGGAGACCAGGGCGCGCGCCTGGGTGTTCGGAAAATAATTCAGCTCGCTAATGGCGAGCCACACGCGGTCGGCCAGCTCCTTGTCGACCGTGGGGACGCGGTTGATGGTGCGCGAGACGGTGGCGATTGAAACCTTGGCGTGTTTCGCCACATCGCGGATATCCAGACGGCGGTTTTCACTCTTCGGTTGACGCGGACGTTTTTTGATGGCCAAAAAGACTACCTCTTGCTTGACTTGAACAGTTTAAAGCGCATACTTTCAAAGTTCCAGTAAACGTTTGCCAAAGATTAGGTGGTAAAACGCTTTAGTAACTGGCATTATGCTCGGGGAGGAGTTTTCGGCTCGATGTTAGACCAACTGCGCAGCGAGGTGCTCGAAGCCAATCTGGAGATCGTGCGCCGCGGCCTCGTCCTCTACACCTTCGGCAACGCCAGCGGCATTGACCGCGCGGCCGGGCTGGTGGTCATCAAGCCCAGCGGCGTGCCCTACGAAACCATGAAGCCCAGCGACATGGTGGTCACCGATCTCAACGGCAAAATCGTCGAGGGCACCCTCCGTCCCTCCTCTGATCTGGGAACGCATCTGCTTCTCTACCGCGAATTCCCTGCCATCGGCGGCGTTGTTCACACCCACTCGGAATATGCGACTTCATGGGCGCAATCCGGCCGCGAGATTCCACCCTTCGGCACCACCCATGCCGACTACTTCTACGGCCCGGTCCCGGTGACCGAGGAGCTGACCGACGAAGAGATCGGCAGCGACTACGTCTTGAACACCGGCGTGGCGATCATCCGGCGCTTCCAAAACCTCGATCCAGCCGCAGTGCCCGGCGTCCTGGTGCGGGGACACGCGCCATTCGCCTGGGGGAAGACGCCCGGCGAGGCCGCCTACAACGCCGTGGTGCTCGAATCGATCGCCCGCATGGCCTATTTCACCGTCACCCTCAACGCTGCCTGCGGCGGAGTTTCGCAGGCGCTGCTCGACCGTCACTATTTCCGCAAGCATGGGGCCGATGCCACCTACGGACAGGCTCGCTAGACGTTTCACGCAGGGTAAGAAGTTACACATATTTTCCGGCTTTATGGCTTTGCATTTTGTCACAACCTAAGGAACGTAAATAGATGCACCTTCTACCCGGTCTCATGCTGGCCCTCTTCGAGGGGCCCGTCACCAAGCAGCTCGCCCACCTCAACGCGGTCGACATCGCCGTCATTGCCATCTACTTCGGCATCGTCCTCTTCATCGGCTTTTACTTGAAAGGGTCGGCCAACACCAGCGAAGAGTTCTTCATGGCCGGCCGCGAGATGACCGCCTGGATCGCGGGCCTGAGCTTCGTCTCGGCAAACCTCGGATCGCTGGAGCTGATGGGCTGGGCTGGCTCGGCTTATCAGTACGGCATCCTGGCCACACACTGGTACTGGATCGGCGCGATTCCGGCGATGCTGTTTCTCGGCATCATCATGATGCCGTTTTATTACATCTCGAAGGTCAATTCCGTTCCCGGCTATCTCTACCTGCGTTACGGCAATGGCGCGCGCGCTCTTTCCGCCGTCAGCTTCGCCTTCATGACGGTGCTGATGAGCGGCATCAACATGTATTCGATGGCGCTGGTGATGAAGGTTGTCCTGGGCTGGAATCTGAACTTCAGCATCTGGGTCTCGTCCATCACCGTGGCGCTCTATGTCGCGCTGGGCGGACTGCGCTCGGCCATCTACAACGAGGTGCTGCAGTTCATCCTCATCTGGCTGGGAGCGCTGCTGGTGCCGATCCTGGGGCTCATCGAGGCCGGCGGCTGGACCAAGCTCAAAGCGCAGATCCTCACCAACGTTGGCAACACGCAGTACGTTCACATGTGGAGCGGCCTGGGCCACTTCAGCGACAATCCCATGGGCGTGCACTGGTCGGGCATCGTCTTCGGCCTGGGGCTGGTGATCAGCTTCGGTTACTGGACCACCGACTTCCTGGTCGTCCAGCGCGTGCTCTCCGCGCATAACCTGCGCGCCGCGCGCATGGCTCCCATCATCGGCGCGGGCTTCAAGATGGCCGTGCCCTTCATCGTCATCCTGCCCGGCCTGATCGCACTGTCGGTGCTTCCCTTCCATCTCGTCGGCGAATCGCAAGCCGTGGCCACCGGTCAGCACAGCTACAACGAAGTGCTGCCGCTGATGCTGGTGCGCTACTGCGGTCCCGGCCTGCTCGGCCTGGGCGTAACCGCCCTGATCGCTGGATTCATGTCGGGCATGGCCGGCAATGTCAGCGCCTTTTCGACAGTGTGGACCTATGACATCTACGGCGCATTCCTGAACAAGAAGGCCAGCGACCGCCACTATGTTTCGATGGGCCGCTGGTGCACCTTCGTCGGTGTGCTCATCTCGGTGGGCACGGCTTATCTCGTGCAGCACGCAGCCAGCATCATGGACTACGTGCAAAGCCTGTTCAGCTTCTTCATCGCGCCGCTCTTTGGGACGGTGATCCTGGGCATGCTCTGGAAGCGCGCCACTAAGGCGGGAGGGTTCTGGGGCCTCCTCGCCGGCACCGCTACCGCAGTCGGGCTGTGGGCGTGGGTGCACAACGATCCTTCGGCGGTGCGTTATGTAGCGCTCTCGCCAGACGCCAGGGCCCTGGCTCTGGATATGTATCGCGCGCTGTGGTCGTGGCTGGTGTGCGTCATCGTAACCGTGGTGGTCAGCTATATGACTCCGGCGCGGCCGGTGGCGGAGCTGGAGGGCCTGGTTTACGGAGCATCGCCAATCCCTCAAGAACATGACGAGCACTGGTATCAGAAACCGATCGTATGGGCGGGCGCCATCGCCGTCCTCTTCATTATTCTCAACATCATCTTCTGGTAGAGGGGAGCAGGCCGATGCGTGAAGCACTTTCAATTTGGTTCTTTGCAGGAGTTCTGTTCTTCATCTACGGAGTCGTCATTACCGCCGAGGGGATATGGGAGCTCAGCCATCCTCTCGTTCACCCTCCGGTGCTGAATTCGCTGCATGCTCCCATCTGGTGGGGTGGGCTGATGTTTGTTGCCGGACTTTCTTACACCATTCGTTTTTGGCCGCGGAAACTGCGCTAGGCAGTTCCATCGATATTTTTAAGCAATTGAAAGAGATTAGGGGCATATGAAAAAGCAACTTACCTTCGGAGTCATCGTCGGCAGCCGCGGATTCTTCCCGCACCACCTGGCCAAAGAGGGCCGCGAAGAGATGATCAAGGTGCTCGACGCGGCCGGCTACAAGTCGATCGTGCTCACACCCGAGCAGACGCAGCATGGAGCCGTGCAGACGCCGGACGATGCCCGCCACTGCGCCGAGCTCTTCAAGAAGCATCGCGAAGAGATCGACGGCATTATCGTGACGCTGCCCAACTTCGGTGAAGAGCGCGCGATTGTCGACGCCATCCGCCTCTCCACGCTGCAGGTGCCGGTGCTGGTCCAGGCCACGCCCGACCGCGCCGACACCATGAAGATCTCGCATCGCCGCGACAGCTTCTGCGGCAAGATGTCGGCCTGTAACAACCTCATGCAGTACGGCATCCCTTACTCAATCACCGCGCTGCACACGGTGTCGCCGAGCTCCGAGGCCTTCAAGAAGGATCTGGCCTGGTTCTCCGCCGTCTGCCGGGTGGTCGGCGGCTTCAAGAACCTGCGCATCGGCGCCATCGGCGCTCGCCCCGCGGCCTTCAACACCGTCCGCTACAGCGAGAAGCAGTTGGAACGCGCGGGCATTTCGGTCGAGACGCTGGATCTCTCCGAAGTACTGGGCCGCATCGCCCGCCTGAAGGATTCGGACGACGCCACGCAGGCCAAGCTCGCGGCCATCAAGGCCTACGTGCCGACCAGCGGCATCCCCGAAGAAGCGCTGCTCAAGATGTCCAAGCTGGGCGCGGTCATCGACGGCTGGATGAAAGAAACCTACTGCACCATCAGTGCCATCCAGTGCTGGACATCGCTGGAAGAGTATTTCGGCGTGGTGCCCTGCACCATCATGAGCATGATGAGCGAGAACCTCTTCTCGAGCGCCTGCGAAGTGGACGTGGTCGGGGTGCTCAGCATGTACGGCCTCGCGCTGGCTTCAGAGACGCCCTCTGCGCTCCTCGACTGGAACAACAACTACGGCGAAGATCACAATAAAGCCGTCTGCTTCCACTGCTCCAACCTGCCCAAGCACTTCTTCGCCGACGTGGTCATGGACTTCCAGGCCATCATTGCCGGCACCGTGGGCAAGGAGAACACCTTCGGCACCTGCGTGGGCCGCGTGAAGGCCGGAGCCATGAGCTACCTGCGCTTCTCCACCGACGACTACACCGGCAAGATCCGCGGCTACATCGGCGAAGGCGAGTTCACCAACGATCCGCTGGAGACCTTCGGAGGAGCCGGCGTGGTGAAGATTCCCAAGATGCAGAAGCTGCTGCGCATGATCTGCGAGAAGGGCTTCGAGCATCACGTCGCGGCGAATTTCTCTACGGTGGCCAGCTCGGTCTATGAGGCGGCAACCCGCTATCTGGGCTGGGATATGCACTATCACGAGCAGCCGCAAGACTAATCCCACTGTTTCAAGCAGCGGGAAAGTTTGTTGTTCGAAGAGAAAAGGCTGCCGTGTTGATTCCACGGTAGCCTTTTTCCGGCTAGAATGATAAAACGTTTTCTCGAAAGCCGGACTACTCGTTCCGGCCTGATTTTTTTAACCGATTTTCGTTGAAGGAGCCTGTGTGGCAGTCGTAGCCGGAGTCGATTTTGGAACCTTGAGCGTTCGCGTAACCCTGCTGGATAGCGGCCACGGAGCGGGCACCGTGAACTGCGGCCGCCTGAGCACCGCCAGCGCGGAATATCCTCTCAAGCGCAAGCGTGAAGACCCCGACTACGCCACTCAGTCCCACACCGATCAGATGAACGCGCTGGTGCGCGCCACGCGAAAGGCCCTCGACAGCGCTGGTATCGACGGAGCGCAGGTGGAGGCCATCGCGCTCGACACCACCGGCTCCAGCGTGGTGCCGGTGAACGCGCAGCTCGAGCCCCTCGACGACTACTACCTGTGGTGCGATCACCGCGCCAAGAAGGAAGCGCAGCAGATTACCGCGCTGGCCCACGCGCAGAAGCTCGAAGCCATCCAGTGGTGCGGCGGCGTCTATTCGCACGAGTGGGGATTCGCCAAGCTGCTGCACTGGCTGCGCCATAATGCCCAGAAACGCCAGCATTTCTTTACCGCATTCGAGCATTGCGACATGGTGGCCGCCACACTGGCGGGCATTACCGACGCGACCCAGGTCAAGCGAAGCGTCTGCGCCATGGGCCACAAATGGCTGTGGAACCCGAAGTGGGGCGGGCTTCCGCCGCAGGAGTTTTTCTCCGCACTCGATCCCCTCTTCGACGGCATCCGCGCGCGCTTCGATGGCGAATACCTCACCTCGGACAAGATTGCCGGCCATCTCGCGCCGAAGTGGGCGGAGGCCATGGGACTGAAAGCAGGCATTCCCATTCCGGTCGGAGCCTTCGACGCACACTGGGACGCCATCGGCGCAGGCTGCCGCGAGGGCGACGTAGTGAACGTGGTCGGCACATCGACCTGCATCATCGCCATGGAAAAGAAGACCACGCTGGTGCCCGGCGTCTGCGGCATCGTGCCCGGCAGCGTGCATCCCCACTACACTGGCGTCGAAGCCGGGCTCTCGGCCACTGGAGATATCTTCGAGGCCATTGCGCGGCGTGCCGGAACACGGGTCGCAGACCTGTCTCAGGGACTCGAAGCCTATCGCGCCGGACAGACCGGGCTGCTGCGTCTCAGCTGGGACAACGGTGACCGCACCGTGCTGGTCAACTCCGAGCTGGGCGGCGTGACGCTGGGATGGAATCTCATCCACACCGCGCAGGACGAGCTTTTCTCGGCCATCGAAGGCACGGCGTTTCACACCCGCATCATCCTTGAACGGATGGCGGGGCATGAGGTGCCCGTCGACCGGGTCATCAACGCCGGCGGCATCCCGCAGAACAATAAAGTCCTGAATCAGGTGTACGCTAACGTGCTCAACAAGCCGGTGCTGGTGCCAGCAGGGATTCCCACCAGCCTGGGCTCGGGTATCTTTGCGCTTTTGGCGGCTGGGGCATTCCAGACGATTGAAGACGCCCAGGCGGCGATGTGTCTCGACTACACGACCTACAAACCGCAGCCCGAAGCGGTCGCGATCTACGACCGGCTCTTCAGGCACTATCGCGATCTCTATTTCGCGTTGGGAAGCCGTGGCGCTGGGGCAGTGGCTTTGGGAGATGTGCTGCCCGAGCTGCGTGCGATCGCCGCCGAAGTCAGAAGAGTGGAAACGGCCGTCTGACAGCAGACCGATGTAAGTCTGCATCGCGACCTCACATCATCGGACGGCCATCGGCGGGTTCCCTGCCCTCTACTCTCTGCCAAAGGACGTCTCCGTCCGGGAATGCCTGCACCGGCCGGAAAGACGCTGTTAAATAGGATCGAACGGGCGACAGATCGTCCCTGCAAGCCGTGAAATCGCATCGCTCATCCAGGTGGTGCGTCCACAACACATAGCGGACCTGCCTCGCATCCAGCTGCCGGATGACCGGCTTCATGTCTTTGTTGAAGCCCGGATCCCATCGAGACAATGTCGGCAGGTAAAGCGGATTCTGTACCTTCAATGGGAGATAGCCGCCGGGCCACCCGGCTTGAAGAAAGAACTCTCCCGGCTGTGTACGCTGCGCTAACAGCTGCAACTTCCCGTAGACTTCGCGAGTGGCGGCAAACTGCCCGCCAGCCAGTTCGCCACGCGAGCTGTTCACGGCGTGCTTCTCGATCGTCTGATAGGCGCCGAATACAATCACGGCGACCGAGGCTGCGAGGAACATTGCTCTAGCAGGAAGGCGCAACCTTCCGGCCGCCCACACCACCAGCACGATTCCAGGCATCGCGATCGCGAAGAGCCTCAGCACGTTGACGCTGACTGCCACATCAAGGAGGAGTAAGAGTCCGGTCAGACTGAGGAGCGTGGCCTGGTTCCAGGGAAAGAGCAAGTCGCTGCGCAGGCGCCAGCATTTCCAGAGGGCAAACGCGTAGACCAATGGCAGAAGGATGTAAACAGCCAAATACGGCAGCAATCCGGGGAGAGTCGCCATCCTAACCGCCCGGGGAGACCAAAAGACCAAGGAGTTTCGGCGGCATATCGGGATACGGCTTGCACCAGGCAGAACCATAACCGCTCGAAACCGACGGTGCCGAGATAGTGGGCATACAGACACAGCGCAACAGCCCCGAAAGTGAGGATGAGAGCCGCTGCAGACTTCGCCATATGCACGCGCTCTTCGTGCTTCCGCACGCCGCTCAACAAGAGATAAATCACAAAGGCGAAAAGAGCTGCTGCCGCGTGGACATGATTAAAAAAACTGGCAAGCCCCAGAAGCGCGCCTGACCATGCCATCCTTCCGATGCTCAATCGCTCCATGCTGACGCGCACTGCGAGGAAAATCAAGAGGACGGCGAACCAATGATGTGTAGCATTCAAAAATTTGCCGTATATGAGGACCAGGAACAAGGCCGTCGCCAGCATCGCAGGCGCATTCTTCATGAGCTGCCGCGCGAGAGAAAAGCACAGGCAGGCCGAGAGCACCCCAAGGACGAGAGCAACTGCATTGGTCACCCAGATCGTCTCTCCGAAGACTTTGAAGCAGGCTGCGTAGACGAGATCGGTGCCGGGAGGCGTGCATTGAAAAAAATCACGGTAGATCGCCTGCCCGCCCACGATCCGCTGGGCTCCCATCCAGAAATAAATCTGATCGCCGCTGAGCAGGAACGGAAACCGGAGCGAACTGAAGAGATTCAGGTAAAGATAAATCGCTGACGTGAACGCAAGGACAATATGCCATCGCGCGATGTCGCCGTGAGGGCGCGAAAAGGCGCCAACGCTGTTTTCTTTCATAGCGATAGAACTAACCTTCAGGAAATTTCTTCTCTGTGTCCGAAAATCGTTGTGATGAGCTGCAAAAAACTGCGTGGCGGCAGGAATTTTGTGGCGCTGCTACCTCGGAAGGAGATGGCTACAGGAGGATACAGCGGAAACGACAAGAGAGAAGGATCGAAAGGTCAGGAGCTGAAGCGGATGGGCTTCCCGTATTCCCCCTCGAAGACCGTTCGTCCCATGCTGAAGCGTCCGCCGAAGTATTTGTCCGAACCGCTGAGATGTCCGATGGCCAGCAGCGCGACTACCTGATAACTCAAGGGAAGCTTCAGCGCCTCGCGAACCTTCTGTTCTTCGAAGCCTTCCATTGGAGCGGTGTCGTAGCCCATCACCTCGGCCGTCCACATCATGGTAGTGAAGGCCAGCATCACCTGCTTGTTCAGCCAGGCCGCCATGTCAGGCAGCTCAGAGAAGTAATTGGGGATATTTTGCCGTGCCCGCTCGGCGTAATTTTCCGGCATGCCGCCGGCGCAACCCATGCGCAGCATCTCCTCGAGATCTCCGTTGCGCCATCCATCGGCGTCTCCGCAGGCCACAATCACCACCGGAGCCTCTTCCACCTTTGCCTGGTTGTAGGCCGCAGCCCGCAGGCGGCGCCTCTGCTCCACATTGCGCACCACGACGAAGCGCCACGGCTGCAGGTTATAGCCTGAAGGCGCATGGAGACCCGCGTCCAGAATCCGCTTCAAGTCGGCTTCCGGCACAGGCGTTCCGTCAAAACTCGGAGTGTCGCGCCGGCCCGCGATTGCCTGCGAGAGTGTCTTTTCCGTCATATTCCCCATGCGGCAGATGGTCCCTTCTGGTTGTAACCTGACTCATCTCTGGCTGTCTAGGTTGATCGAGCGCGCACTCTTATCGACACTTCCGCTTCCAAAGACACCAACGATAAGATGCGACGCCCATCGCATGACTCGACCGGGGGCGAGAGTCGATGCCGTAAAAGCAAAATAACAGCGGGATGAGGGATACCCCGTCAATTCAAAGTACGTTCTGTCGCAGTGACCACTACGAAATCTGTCCCATGGGAAGCTCGATCGCGAAGGTACGTTGCCCCTGCGCTTGAGCATAGACCCAGATGCCGTGAAATGCCTGTCGAATCTCGGGGTGCGCGGCGATCAGGGCTTTCATGAGCTCGACGATCTCCGCACGCGTGGCGACCGGGTCCGAGGTGTCTTTCGAGTTGTAATTCACGACCAGGTCCAGCTCGCCGGAGAATGCCTCGGTACGCAGATTCGTAATCTCAAATGTCTTTCCACCCGCAGCCAGCTTCATCGGCTCGGCGCCGGGAAGATCCGGGGGACGTACACCCTGCATCTCCTTCTGCAGCTTTTCCAGGTTCGGGCTGGAGAGAAAATCTACCGGGATGAGCAGAAAAGCCGCGGTCTGATAGTAGAAATAGGCGGTCCATGGCTGCTTTTTCTGCGCATACTGCCGCGCCTCCGACCAATACCAGGTGCCTTCTTTGCCTCCCAGGCTCATGGGCTTGACGAAGAACCCGGCCAGCTTCCAGCTTGCCGGCGTTTCCGGACTGGCAGGCGGCGTCTTAACCGACGCACTTGTAGCCGTCGCACTTACGGCCCCTGCCCCTACAGTCGCTGCGCCAGGCGGCAATTCTTTCTGCAGAATCAACGAAACCTGCTGCGGATGCTCGACGCCGGTGGCATGCGACAAGGCCAGCAGATAGACCCCGGGCGGAAGCTGGGGGATGGTGACCGTCACTACCATCGACGATCCTCCGACGGAGCAGAAAAACTGCGTCTCCTCCTCCGTGGTTTTGAGGTCGGTGGAATCCAGCCGGTACATCACGTTCACGGTGAAGGCCGCGCCCTGGATCTGCGGCGAGAGGGTTTGGATACTTTGCGCGATCCCCTCGAAGGAGGCCGCGACCGGGGCGATGGTGAGAGCCTTGACGGCTTCCGTGTTCCCGGCCTGCATGGGAGCTTCCAAGGCCCGCAGCGCGCGAACGTACTCCGCACGCTCGGCGTTGGTCATCTGGCTTTCTGTGGTGCAGGTGACGGCGTGAGCCTGGGTGGCAGCACAAAAGATTGCTGCGACGGCGAGTCCTATTTCCGCAAAGCGCCGATAAGGAGAGGTGAAGGAAAAACCGCGGCTAACTGGATGCATAGATTGAGAAACCGGCACGCAAAATTGGTGAGCGAATCGAAACCACTGCTAGTCTAGTACAGAGAGGGCAGAAAGGCTTATGCCCGGAAGCTGGTAGAGTCATGAACCGTATTCCGCAGCTCGGGTTGGATGAAGAATTTCGGTCCGGAGACGAAGGCAAGGGCGCGTCCGTAGCTGCTCCCCTAACGTCCATCGCGCATTACGCCTGCCTGCGGACGAATGCCCCCAGCCGCCTGTTTCTTGCTTCGACGTTGACCTTTTTGCTCGGCGCGACCGCCTCGGGGCAGGTGATGCAGCCGCCGGGAACCTTTCAGGGACACGGCCATCTCGGCTTTCCGAATCAGCAGCCCAATGCCCAGCAAGCCGGTACGCCGCAGAACCAGTCTGTTCCACCACCACAGGGCGCCGGGGCGCAAGCCGCTCCCACACCAAGCGCGATGGCGCCGGCCTCCTCATCGGGCCTGCCCGCTTCCGTTCTCGACCATCCCGCGGAGGCTGCCAAGGTCGATCTGGCCGGAGGCAAGCTGACCATCGCTGCCAACAATTCCAGCCTGAGCGCCATTCTGAATCAGCTTTCCACCTCCGCCGGCATGACCGTCGACGGCATGAATAAAGATCAGCGCATCTTTGGCACCTACGGCCCCGGCGATCCGCGCGAGATCCTCTCGGCGCTGCTCGACGGCACCGGCTACAACATCGTGATGTTCGGCAAGACGACGGCTGGGACGCCGAGCCAGTTGACTCTGAGCCCACGCGGCGCCAGTGCCGGCTCCGCGGCCGCCGGCGGCATGCGAAATTCGGTCCGCTCCAATCAGGACGACGAGGACGAAGAGCCGGCCCCGACGCAGTATCAGGACAACCAGCCGCCTCCACAACCGGCGCCTTCGTCACCAGGACCCGGCGTCCCTGGCCAACCTAACGGCGGCGTGAGAACCCCGCAGCAGATCCTGCAGGACATGCAGTCGCGCCAGCAGCAACAACAGGCTCAGCCGCCAGAACAGCAGCAGCCATAGAGCCATAGGAGCCATAGGAGCCGAGAAAAATCCCTTTCTTCAGACTCCCTGGAGAAAGGGGTTTCTCTCCCGCTCTTCTCCGATGCTGGTCTCGTATCCGTGTCCAGGAATGACGCGCGTCTCCTCCGGAAGCACCAGCAGCCGGTTGTGGATGGAGGCCAGAATCTGCGCCGAATTGCCTCCGGGCAGATCGGTGCGCCCCACTGAGCCGGCAAAAAGCGTATCCCCCGCGATCAGCAGCTTCTCCGGCGCGAAGTGCAGGCAGATCGATCCCTGGGTATGTCCCGGCGTATAGATCACCTGCGCCGCATGGTTGGCGATGCCGACCACCATGCCATCGTCCGCGCTCATATCTGGTGGAGCGACCTCGGGCGGAGTCATGCCCAGCCATCCCGCCTGCACGTCCATAATCTCCAGCAGCTCCATATCCTTCTCGTTCATCAGCACCGGTGCGCCGGTTATCCGCTTCAACTGCAGAGCCCCGCCCACATGATCGATATGCCCATGGGTAATGATGATCTGCTTCAGCGTCAGCTTATGTTTGGCCAGCCGCGCCAGGATGTCGGGAATGTTGTCACCGGGGTCGATCACCATGGCTTCGCGTGTCGTCTCATCGCCCACAATCGAGCAGTTGCATTGCAGCCGGCCTACCGGAAAAGTCTCAAAGATCATGAGCCCATTGTCGTCGATACCGGATTGTCTGGAAAGCCGCTCCGGGAGTACAAATGGCTTCGCCCGATTCGCGTGAACGAACTCCGATTGCACTAAAATGAACGTGCGCAATCGACGACAGAACAGGAGCAAACATGCCGGTAAGAAAAGAGTGGACCGAGTGGCATCTCACCCCGCGTGGCTGGGAGAAGGGCGCAACCCGCGTACACGGCCAGGGCAACACCTGGGTTGAGGAGCCTTTGGACCGCGTCCTTAGCTGCGTCTATCAGGAGCTGCAGACCGACGCTTCGCCGGAGGCCAAGAAGTGGAAAGAAGAGACATGGCGATCCAAGAAATCTGAAGATGTCACCGCTCTCGAACAGAAGTTCGGCGCCTGCCCCGATAGCCTTTGAGGATTGGAAACACCGGCGCTTGCGCTACCGCCGGGATGACAACAACAGGGCAAGCGGCGCACGGATTCATCCAGCCAATGCGAAGCCGCAGTATTCATTCCAGCGCGACATGAAAGATGTTTCAATACCTCTACCATTCCTGGAGGAATTGAATGCATCGGTGGTTACATTTAGGGATCGCCCCGTTTTTGCTGGCTTCCGCGGCTCTAGGTCAGAAGGCGACGTCGTGCGCCGACCTCGCGAAGTTGAATCTGCCCCACACCAAGGTTCTTCTCGCCGAGGAAGTCCCAGCCGGCCAGTTCGTTCCTCCGGGAGACGCGGCCTCGCCTGCGGACGCCGCCATTTACAAGCACATTCCCGCCTTCTGCCGGGTCGCAGTAGAAGCCGCGCCGACACCCGCCTCCGAGATCAAGATTGAAGTGTGGCTGCCCTTGAACGGTACGCCGGAAAGCAGCCAGTCGGCGGCCGCCTGGAACAGCAAATTCCGCGGACAGGGAAACGGCGGCTTCGCCGGCGACATCAACTACTCGCTGCTGGCACTGTCTGTGAGCCAGGGCTACGCCACAGCGGGAACCGATACCGGGCACGCGACCCGAGGCGCAGCGTGGGCGCTTAACCAGCCGGAGAAGATCATCGATTTCGGCTATCGCGGCATCCATGAGATGACCGCCAACGCCAAGGCCATCCTCGACGCCTACTACGGCAAGCCGGCGGCGCGTTCCTACTTCGCGTCTTGTTCAGACGGCGGCCGCGAGGCGCTCATGGAAGCGCAGCGCTTCCCTGAAGACTACGACGGCATTCTGGCCGGCGCACCCGCCTATATCTGGACCAACAACCTCACCGCCGGCATGCACAAGACGCAGGCGCTCCTGTCCGATCCCGCAAGCTACATCTCTCCGGCCAAGCTTGTCACCCTTTCTTCGGCCGTTCTCGATGCCTGCGACGCCAACGATGGGCTAAAGGACGGCGTGGTCAACGATCCACGTACCTGCCATTTCAAGCCCGAGATGCTGGCCTGCACCGGCGAGGATTCGAACAGCTGCCTGACGCCTCCTCAGGTGGCGATATTGAAGACCATCTATTCTCCGACGCTGGACTCAAGCGGCCGGCAGATTTATCCGGGTGGCCTGCCCGGCGGCGAGCTGGGTCCTAACGGCTGGGTGCCATGGATTTTTGGAGCGGAGCCCGGCAGGAGCCAGGGTGCTGGCTACGGCATCGGCTATTTCTCCAACATGGTCTACGACAACCCGCACTGGGACTTTAAAACTTTCACCGTCGACGACGGCCTGAAAACCGCGATTGCCAAAACGGCAACGGCGCTCAACGCCACCGATCCCAACCTGAAGCCCTTCGCCAGCCGCGGCGGCAAGCTGATCCTCTATCATGGCTGGAACGACCCGGCCATATCGCCGCTCAGCACCATCGACTACTACCAGCAGGTGAAGCAGGCCAACAGCAATGCGGATTCGTTTGTCCGCCTCTTCATGGTTCCCGGAATGCAGCATTGCTATGCGGGACCCGGCGCGAGCAGCTTCGGCCAGTTCGGATGGCGTCCCGGCACCGGACCCGATGACGTCCAGCACGATATCTACCGCGCGCTGGAGCAGTGGGTCGATGGGGGCATGGCGCCGGAACAGGTTATCGCCGCCAAGATCGAGAGCGACGGCAAGAGCGCTCCCAAGCTAACCATGACCCGGCCAGTCTGCGCCTATCCGAAGGAGCCGAAGTACAACGGAACTGGAGACACTTCGGATGCAACGAACTTCAGCTGCGTAAAGACAGCGGATAAGAAGTAGGGTGTAGGGGGCGGAAAAACAGGGGACAGGGGATAGGGTTCAGGGTGCAGAAAACAGGGTATAGGGGATAGCGTTCAGTGCGGCCGACCAGGCTTGTCTTCTAAACCCTATCCCCTATACCCTAGTTTGCTGCCCCCTATACCCTAGTTTGCTGCCCCCTGTACCCTGATTTGCTGCCCCCTAATCCCGATTCCCTACACCCTGCCTTTACCAGTGGTGCCAATATCCATCCCGTTGGGTGAGCGTTACCTCGACTCCGAACAGCTCTTGCAGCTTCTGCGCGGTGATGAGTTCCGCCTTCGTTCCGTCGGCGAAAATGCGTCCTTCGCGCATCATGATGACGCGATTCATCTCGGGCAGAATGTCGGCGAGATGATGGGTCACCATGATGACGCCGGTTCCCTGTTGCACCACCAGCCGCAGCGCCTCGCGCAGCTCACGCTGCGCGGCAATGTCCAGCGCATTCGAGGGCTCGTCGAGAAGCAGCATACCGGGCCGATGCACCAGGGCTCGCGCAATCATGATGCGCCGCTGCTCGCCGGCTGACATCTGTCCAACGAATTTCTGTTCCAGATACGTTGCTCCCATGCGGATCAGCGCCTCGTGCGCTCGCTCGCGCATCTCTGGCGTGACGTGCAGATTCGGCCACAGCGTCGAAGCCGAGAAGAAGCCGGCCACCACTGCATCGATGCCGCGGGTGACGCCGGTGCGTTCGCCGGGAAGATGCGCTTCGACGACTCCCAGCTGCTGGCGAAGCTGCGAGACATCCCACCGCGCGCGGCCCAGAAGCTCGATGCTGGTCCCCGGCGCGCAGATGGGATAGCACTCGCAGGTGATGGTCTTGATCAGCGTCGACTTGCCGCAGCCGTTCGGGCCGAGGATGGCGACGTGCTCACCGGCATCGATTTTGAGGTTGATATCGTGCAGCACGATCGCTTCGCCGCGGGCGACATCGACGTGCTGCATATCAAGAAAGCGTAAGGATTCTGCACTCTGCAAACGTGTCATCTCTTCAGTTGATAAAGTAAATGCAGACCATGATGCAAAGATCTCTGCTCCCCGAAAACTCGCTCCCCGGCGGGTTTCGTTTTGCCGCCGTAACCGCCGGACTCAAACCCAGTGGCAGACCCGATTTCTCGGTCGCCGTCGCCGACCAACCTGCCAGCGCCGCTGCCATGTTTACTGGCAATAACGTAAAGGCTGCCCCGATTCACGTTGGAGACCGCCATTTGCAGCGCAGCGGAGGACGCGTGCGCGTCGTTGCCGTGAATGCGGGCAATGCCAATTGCGCCACGGGCGAAATTGGCATGCAGGCATGCGAGACAGTCTGCGCCGCTGCGGCCAGGACCTTCGGAGCGGAAGGCCATGAGGTCTTCCCTTCTTCGACAGGGATCATCGGTGTGCCGCTGCCTGCGGAGAAGCTGGTGGCTGCTCTGCCCGAGGTCGAGCGTCAGCTTGCCGGGACCACCGAGAACTTTGCCGCATTCGCGAACGCCATCCTTACCACGGACACCCGGCCCAAGGTTGCGCATGCGCTGGTGAGCGTCGGCGACCGGACGGTGCGGATCGCCGGAGTGGCCAAAGGCGCGGGGATGATTCATCCCCAGCTGGTGCCGCACGCAACCATGCTGGTCTACGTGTTTACCGATGCCGCCATCGAACCTGCAGAGCTGAATACTCTTCTGCACGATGCGGTCGAGGTCAGCTTCAACCGCATTTCCATCGACGGCGATACTTCGACCAACGACACCGTTCTCTTACTCGCCTCAGGAGCGAGCGGAGCGGCGGTCGATGCGAAGCATCCGGCATTCCGCGCGGCTCTCCAGGATATCTGCACCTCGCTGGCGAAGCAGATCGTCGATGACGGCGAAGGCGTGACGCACGTCGTCGAATTGCAGATCGAAGGCGCAACCAGCGATGCCGATGCGCTCAAGGTTGCCAAGGCCATCGCGCATTCGCCACTGGTCAAGACCGCCTGGGCCGGCTCCGATCCCAACTGGGGTCGCCTCATGGCGGCAACCGGATACTCGGGAGCGCAGATCGAGCCCGAGCGTATCGCCATCTGGCTCGGCGAACAGCAGATTTGCATCAACGGCGGACGCGTTCCCGACTTCGACAAGCAGCGCGCCCACGAATACCTGAAAAATCGCGAATACACGATACGCATCGATCTCGGCATAGGACAGGGCAAGTGCCGCTTCTGGACTACGGATCTCACGGAAGAGTACGTCCGCATCAATGCGGATTATTCGACGTAGCCGCAAGACATAGTCGAGAGACGAGGGCCGCCCTGCCGATAGGTATATCCGGTCAGGGTGGTCAGACTCCGATGGCGTTTCTTGCGTCTAAACAAATTGCAGCGTTCGATGATTTGCAAAAGCCCGTAAGATAAGCAACCAAGCGGGTTTTTCATCAGGGGTCAATGAGAGATAAGGGCGACAGAATCCAACGGCCTGTTTTTCCATTCAGCATTGTCGTAAGTCTGCTCTGCCTGACGTTTTCCTTGTACGCCTGCTCCCGGGCTGCGATGGGCCAGGCGATGACCCAGGATGCGGTTGCCGCCGATCCCGTGGCCCTGGTGCGGCGCGCGGTGGCCAACGAGCTGAAACCCGGCAACGGTGCTCATCCCTATCGCTACAAGCTTCATAAGGTTGATAACAACCGCGTCACCACCAAAGAAATTATCGAGACGAAAGATGGCGACGTGGCGCGACTCATTGAATATGACGGCCATCCTCTGGGACCAGTGGCTAACCAGGACGAGCTCGACCGGCTGAACAACCTGCTTCAGCATCCCGAGGTCCAGGAGCATCGCCACAAGCGGGAACAGGCGGACAGCAATCGTGCCAACGAGATGATCCGGCTGCTGCCGGATGCCTTTCTCTATCACTTCGAGAGCATGGAGCAGGGCCCGAGCGGCCAAGCGGTCAGGCTCTCACTGAAGCCCAACCCGGCATTCCATCCTCCGGACCGCGAGGCGGAAGTGTATGCAGGCATGGCCGGCGAGCTATGGATCGACCAGCAGCAGGAGCGCATGGTCAAGCTCGACGTGCATCTGATCGATTACGTCAACTTCGGCTGGGGCATTCTGGGCAAGCTCTACAAGGGCGGGTCAATCCTGGTGGAGCAGAAGGATGTCGGCAACGATCATTGGGAGCAGTATCACTTCAAGCTTAACCTTCACGGTAAAGCGCTGATGCTGAAATCATTGGAGTTCGACACCACTGAGGACGAAACTGATTTCGCTCCGGTTTCGGCGGGCTGGGGATATCAGGACGCGGTCAAGCTGCTGCTGACGTTGAAGCCGCCAGTGGCGGAACCCAGCCAGCTTAGCCAACGCTGACCGGATTCGCCTGCGGTTAATACTGCTTCCAGTCATCATTCTGAGTGAAGCGAAGAATCTCCGCGATGCTGCGTGAAAATACAGTCGCTGAGATTCTTCCTCTCGTTGGTCGTCAAAATGACGGTGAGGTTTCAAGGCCTAGAGTTGGCCTTAGCCCATATCGTCGCTGCCGTAGTTGCCGCCGCCGTCGTCGCCCATGTCGGCATCCATGCCCTGATCGTCGTAGCTTGCCTCTTCGGTATTCCCGGAATCGTCGTACGGTCCCTGCGGCTGCATGTCCTGATCCTGGCCGCTGCCTTCATAGGGGCCTTGAGGCTGCATATCGGGGCCATCCGTATAACCGCCCTGCGAGTTCGGATCGCCGTAGTAGTTGTTGACCGTCTCTTCGACCGGCGCGCCGCCGCCCATGCCGTAGCCACCGTATCCTCCACCGCCGTAGCCCGGACCACCGCCAAAGAATCCGCCTTCGTGACCGCCATGAATCAGCGACTCGATCCCCTCGAAGGCCAATGCGCCTGCAGCAACACCCGCTGCCGTCGTCGCGGCCGAGCGCAGAAAACTGCCTGCGCCGCTGCTGGGTGCCTGCTCATAGACCACTTGCTGTCCCGCCTGTGGAATGGAGGAATACTGCGGCACCGTCTGGTATTGCGGCGGAGCATACTGCGGGGCTTGATTCGGAGGCGGCGCTGCGGCCGGCTGGCGATGCAACAGGCTGCCTAAAAAGCTAGTGGCGCGGGCCGGCTGTTGCTGTGGAGGCGCCAGCTGCTGGCGAAGCTGATCCGACTGCGCCTGCAACTGCGCACGCGCCTGATTCAGGGCCAAATTCTGCACCAGCACGGTCTGCGCCAGCTTGTAGAGGGCATCGGGATCGCGCGCCAATCCGTCATTGAGAAGCGCCTCGGCATCCGGGTCCTTCTCGGAGAGCTGAGTGCTCTCTACCTTGTTCACTAAATCCTGCAACATCTGCGCTTCCTGCGGGGTCATACTTTCTCCTTCATCATGCGTGGCGAACCACTTAGCTTAGACGCGATAAAACGTATCGGCGCTGGCCCGCACTCGAAGAATACGCCAGCAGCATGTGCAAGGTTCCCCCGCAAAGAAAAGAGCCGGCACATGGCCGGCCCTCGGTAAGAAGAGAAACAGGTTAGAAGTTGACGTGGAGCGACATCTGGACGATGCGCGGGCTGCCGATGGTGTTCTTGACCGCACCGAGTGAGTTGGACTTGGCGCCCGGAGTGGTATAGAGCTGGTAAGCGCAGTTCGGCGACGCTCCCTGACAGGTTGCAGAGCCGGTTGGCGTGGTTACGGTAGCCGGTCCACCCGTGTTCGCTGTACCCGGCTGCACCTGGTTTCCGGATTCGTTTCCATTCAGCTCACCGAACTCAGGATTGAGAGTGATGTTGTTGGTCGGGATATCGAAGCTGGGCGTATTGGTGAGGTTGTAGACATCGAAGGTGTAACGAGCTGACACCCTCTCGGAAATCTTCGTGACCTTTTGCAGTGAGATATCTGCACGCTTCTGGAAGGCCTGGCGGAAGATATTACGCTGTCCAGGTACGAAACTCGTTTCGTATACGTCGCAGAGAGGACCGCCTCCAGGACCGCCGCTGGGATCGCAGCTGGGAACACCGTTGCTGCCCGGGTTGACCAACGGGATCTGGAACTTGGTCGGATTGAGTGATGAGGAAAGCGGGTTGTTGGAATTGAAGAAGGCGCCGGAATGTCCGGTCTTCGCCTGGTGCGGTGTGACTCCCGGAGCCAGAGGCAGAACAGGGTTGATCAGCTCGATGTTGTTGCCGAAGTATTGGCTGCCTACCGAACCTGAGAAGTCATAGATGCTGAACGGCTGTCCGCTCTGCAATACAGTCAGGCCGATCAGTGACCATCCATTCGTGGCGTAGCTGATCAGATTCCTACGGTGCTCCAGATTGGGCAGTGCGAAGACGTAATTGAAGGTGATGATGTGCGTCCGGTCGAAGTCCGACGAAGCATAGGAGCTACGGAGATTACTCGGGTTGTCGCCGGTGAAGAAGAGTCCTACATCGGACTGTTCGTCGAGGGTGTGCGAATAGGTGTATGAGGCTCCCACCTGCACGCCATGGCTCATGCGCTTTTCAGCATGGGTCTGGAAGGCGTCGTAAGCGGAAACACCGGCCGCCTTAAACTGCGTCGAGTTCGGATCGTAACCAACAAATGGCACGCGTAGATCGACGTTACCGCCGCTGAAGGTGTTGTACGGTTCCGTGGAGAGAGCGCAGCCATTGCTAAATTGACTGGATTTAGCCGGGTACGGGTTCGGGCACGAGGTCGTTGGAGTCGCGGCCAGCACCTGGTAGCCGTAAGATGCGGTCTCCCCATTAATAGCGTGAGTGGGAGTAGCAATCTGCGGCTCGTTGAAGGGCAGAGGAATCACGGCATGACGACCGCGGTTGCCGACATAGCCGAAGGTCAAAGCCAGATCGCTGCGCGGCTGCCATTGGAAATCGAGACTCCAGTTTTCCGCATACGGGAGCTTGTTATTGACGTCGTAGTCGCCGATCACATACGGGATCGCCGAGCAAGCGAAAGAGGATGAGTTGTAGACATTCGCTGCTGTGCAAGCGTTTTTGATCTGGTTCGCGGTAGGCAGCACGCTATTGAAGTACTGGGTTATGCTGCTGCCGGCTGGTACTCCACCGGGAGGAAGCGGCTTGGTTCCGAAGGGCGCATCGAGAGTGCCGCTGAAATTCTGATACGAGGCCAGCGGGGCTTCCTCGGTCACACCGAAAGGACCACCGATGCCCTGTCCGGCCGGCGGCGAGAGGTACTGGAAGAGCTCACCGCGATCATAGTTGATGCCGAAGCCGCCGCGGATGATCACCTTGCCCTGGTTCCACGGCGGAGCGTAGGCGAAGCCCACACGCGGCGCGATACCCCACTGCCGTCCCTTGAGCGTCGAGTCGCTGACGCCGGGAGTTGCGCAGTTCTTGTTATTGCCCGCGCAGATGAAACCGCTGTTCGTAACTACGGAATCCGTCGCCGAATAAAGAGCGGGATCGAAGTTGAAGAGGTTGCCGTATTTTTCCGTCAAAGGACCGTTAAAGTCGTAACGCAATCCGGCGGTGATGCTGAGATTGGATCTCGCCTGCCACTTATCCTGGACATAAGCGCCGATGTCGTGGGAGCGGTAGTAGCGCTGCGAATCACCCAGCAGGATGGTGCCGTCGCTTAATTTACCGGAAAGGAAACTGGGAAAGTTCTTCGTCTCGAGCTCAGAAAAACCCCCGCGATTGTTTCGGATATTCAGCTGGTTATAGTTGTAGTTCGCACCGGCAGAGATGGTATGCGATCCCGACGTGAAGATGACGTTCGAGGAGGGCGACAACCGGTTCTCAAAGTATCCGGCGTCGACGAATGCCGACTCCGGACCAGCGTCGACCGTCTTCGAGCTGCTGTAGGCAAAGTCTTTCAACTCGAGACCGGGGAAGTTATTGAATCCGGGAATGGTGATTCCGCCCTGGTTGGCGCCGAGCTGTGGGTTGAAGTTGCTGAAGACCTTCTGCCGGGAAAATCCAAGACGCTGCTCCCAATTGATCTTGGGGCCGAGCACGATGTTGTTGCTCAGGGCTGCGACCTGCGCGCCGGAGTCTTCGTTCTGAGGAAAACCCTCCGTGCTAGAGACGCCGAACGGGGCGAAGGCCGGAGAATGCTGGTAGAAATACTTGGCGGAAAGATGATCAATGGAGCTGAGGCTGTAGTCAAGCGAGGCATCCGCCTGATCCGCCTTGAAGGTGGAAGTCGAAGAGAGGGTGACGTCCGGGTTGTCAGCCGTGAGTTGGGCCTGAGCATTGGCGCCCGCTGACGGAAATAAAAAGCTTCCATCGGGCAGTTTGGCATTTAACAGAGCAACCGCCGCCGAATTGTATTTCGCGATGGGTGTGTATTTCGTTCCCGATTGCGTGTAGTAGGACTGAAGCGCAGCGGTAATGCCGGCTGTGGAACGGTCGTCGGTGAGGCCGAAAGGAACCTGGAACTGAGAGACGCCGGCGAACTGATCGTCCGACCCGGTATGTTGATAGCCGAGGAAGAAGAAGAGCTTGTCCTTGATGATGGGACCGCTGGCCGTGCCGCCGGCGGTGAATCGGTGCAGCTGTGGCGTAGCCAATCCATCCTGCTTGAAGAAGAAGGGATCGGCATTCAGCCAGTCGGTGCCGCGCGTTCCCCAGGCAGTGCCGTGAAATTTATTTCCACCGCTGATGGTGTTGACGTCGATGTGCGCGCCGCTCGTGGTTCCCTGCTGCGCGTCATACATCGAGGTGTTCACCCGCAGCTCCTGAATGAAATCGGGAGGAGGCGAAGCTAGGCCATTGCCGTTCGAACCGGCGACCGAGGTGCTGGTCTGGTCGCTGCCGCCCGGCTGGCCGCTCTCGCCAATGTTGAAATTGTTACGCTGCGACTCGCTCTGGCTGGAGCTCTTGCCGTTGAAGAGGTTGGTTACGTCAACACCGTTCACGGTGAAGGTGTTGCTGGTGTCGCGCTGACCGTTGGCCCAGATGGGCTGATTGCCGAGGCCGGCGTTGCTGCCGGTTCCGCCGAGGAGCTCGGCGCTAACGCCGGGCGCGAGAATGGCCAGCTGGGTAAAGCTGCCGGTGGCCAGCGGAGTCGCCTCGATCTGCGCGCGATCCAGCGTATAGCCGTTGGTGGTGTCGGTTGCATTCAACATCGGATTCTCGATGACGGTCACCGACTCCGACGCTCTACCGACCTTCAATTCCGTATTGACGGTCGAGGCGCGCGCTTCCTGCACGGTAATCGCAGGGATATTGGTGGTGTCGAAGCCATCGTGAGAGATGCTCACGGTATACGGACCGATGGGCAGATTCAGGATCTCGAAGTATCCGTTTTTCTGGGTCTTAGCGGAACGAGTCAGCCCGGTAGTGTCGCCGGTGACGGTTACAGTTGCTTCTCCGACCGCAGCGCCCGACTTATCCGTGACTGTACCGTTAATAGTCCCAAGGGTTTGCTGCGCCCAGCTACGCGGCGCGACTGCAAGCGACACACCCACAATGAGAAAAAGTAAAAGAAATGCGCGAGTGCGCATAAGGAAATTCATTGATCAGCCTCAAAAGGAGTTGATGAAATCGTTCTTAACTATCTGTTAATGCGACGGGGGAGCTTCAACGTCAGAGACGAGACTACAAAGCAGCCGGATCGGGAATGTTAAGGACGGGATAAATTATCGGCGGCGGTTACGATTCACGCCGCGGGGGCAGCGTATTTGTTGATCGAATCGCAAAAACGAGTTTCATCAATAGAAACCACGTCTTCCGGACCGGTATCTGTAACCGTTACTGCGTCTTGCGCGGGTGGCCGATCGAGAAGCGCAGCCCGAGGCGGTAATTCATCGGCAGGGAGGGGTAGCCGATCGGTCCGATATGTTGCTGGCTGAGTAAATTGTCGAGTTGAGCATAGATTCCCAGCCAGGACGTAAGCCGGAAGGTTCCACCGAGATCCAGCTTGGCGTAACCGGAATCCAGATTGCGATTGGGAAGCAGCAGCGTGTTTTCGCCGAACGGATCTTCTCCGCCAAGATAAGTGGAGTCGTCGCTGCGGCTGGCGAATGCGCCTGTGCCTACGACGGTCAGCGACTTGCCGGTATAGCTCACGCTGGCGAAGCCGGTATGCGGCGGCCTGCGGAACGGCCGCGCTCCGTCCAGCGGCGATACATTGCCGATCAGCACGCCGGGGATATTCGGATTGGTGCTCGGGCCTACGGCATCCGACGAAAACGAGCGCTGTACCTGGCCATCGAGGTACGTATATCCGCCGCGCATGAAAATATTCTTTCCGATGCCGTACTCGACTTCAGTCTCCAGACCTTGCGCGCGGAAGGCCATCGAATTCAAAGTGAGCGCGAAGGCGCCTTCACTTTCAAGAAAGCTCTCCAGCTGCTGTTGTTCGGCGGACGATAGCTGAGGGAGAAGCTGGGGCACAAGGTTCGCGCCGACATACTCGATCTGCCTGCCGAATTCATTGTGGAAGTAGGTCGCACGCAACAAGACGTGTTCATCGAAGAGGCTTTGCTCAACGCCGCCGTCGTAGCTGCGCGATTGCTCCGCGCCGATGGGAGTGATGCCCAGCCGGTGAATGGTCGACGCTCCGCCATTTTCTAGCAAGAATGTGTAGAGCGAGCCGAACTGGTCGTCGATGGTCGGCTCTTTTACGCCCTGAGCGTAGTTGAAATTAACCTTGGTGCCGTGGAAGATGCCTTTGCCGGGACGGATCGCGTAATAAGACACACCCGCGCGCGGCGTCCCCTGTGTGCCGTAGAGCTGATTTTTCTGGATACCACCAGCGAGCGAATAGAAGATGCGCTGCTTGTATTCGCCATTGATGGTCAGCATGTAGTCGTAGTTCGCCCGCTCCAGAGTTTCGTTGAGACCGTAGGCAAACTCCTTCTCCGCGCCGCGCTCATCTTCATAGCGGAAGCCGGCAATGGCGGTGAGGTGCGGAGTGATGCTGTAATCCGTCTGCGCATAGAGATTGTCGCGGTTCGAAACCAGATCGAGAGTATAGGGATAGGTGCCGCCGAAGTTCATGAGAGCCTGGCCCGACGCGGAATATCCATTTGCACCGTGGATCGTTACCTGATTGCCGTAGTAATTACCTTCGATCAGGTGTCCCGCCGGATACCACTGCTCCTCTTCTTCCCTCTTGCGCGCCATGCCGTACCGCACCAACCCATGCCAGGCATCGCTGAAGCTGTGATCGATAGTTCCCGAGAGAGATATGTCCTGGTCGGATTGCTTGCCGTCATTGGACATGCCAAAGAACGAGTAGGTTCCCGGCAATCCGGTCGCAACATCGGCATTGCGCGCCGTCAAGCGGACCGAAGTCGCACCTGAAAGCTGATATCCAAGATTCGCAACGCTTGTGATGTTGTGATATTCGTCCATGGGCAGCGAGTTTTTGGTCTGCAGATCGGCGAAGCCGCCGTAGTAATCGAATTTGCGCAACGTACCGCCGAGCTGCACTTCGTTGCGATAGGTGCCGAAGCTTCCCGCATCGCCTTCGTACAGCAACGAAGGAAACGAAGTCGTGCCTCGCGGCGTATCGAAGGCGATCACTCCCGCGGCCGCATCCGAGCCCCACAGCACGCTGTTCGGTCCGCGATAGGCTTCGACCGACGAGATGCCGGTGCTCGAGATAGTAGAAAGATCGAAGCGTCCGCCGATGTCCTCGATCGGGATGCCGTCGAGCAGCACCTTGTTCGAATCGGAGTTGCCGCCGCGGATGAAAACCGATGTTACGCCGCCGCGCTGGCCGGTCTGCACCACGTCGAATCCGTTGATCTGCCGCAGTGGATCGACCATCTCGGCGCGATTCAGAAAATCGGTCTTGGTGATGGTGGCAATGTTCGCGCTGACCTGCGCCTGGGGCTGCGGCGTTCCCGTGGCCGTCACAACGATGGACTGATGCACCCATTCCGGCTCGAGGACAATATTCTGCTCGATGGAGTCGAGCGTGGCGCCGTAGAAGTTCTTCGAAAGCAGTTGCCTGAATGAGACCCCGCCAGCCAGAACATTGAATTGCCCCGAGGCCGAGGAGCTGAGCTGATAGCTGCCGTCATAAAGCGTGTGCCCGGTGGCGATGACTTGTCCCTTTTGCACCAGAGCGACGGTCGCATTCGAGACTGGCCTGCCCAATGGATCGGAGACCGTGCCATGCACCGCTACAGCTTCCGACAGGCGAGCGGCCATCAGCACGAAGATCAGAGTCAGAGCGGAGCGGCAGAGCAGCTTAGAGGCTAGCATTCATCAGCAATTCTAATGAGTTCCCTCTTCGTTCGCCCAAAAAAGCGGCAGGCCGTTACCAACTCAGGCCGCTATCCCTGTGGCCGGTGCGATGCCTGATAACAACCGGTGAATTTCAAGACTTCTAACCGCGGGAATTTTTGCTCACTCCATTCGTCAGAACGACGACGTGATGGCGGGTTATCTTTCCTGCGGGGAATAAAAAGAAAAGAGCCCGGTTTACATATCAGAGCGGTCGGGTTGAGTTGGCAAACTCACGTTATCGCAAATATGGGTAAGACAGGGGTGTGGTTCAAGTGAAAAGTCAGCAGATATCGGCTCCGGCAGCACATAAATACGATTTGCATGCGCCGTCGAATTTACAGGATCCCTTTGCCATGTTTACGCAATTGAGGGCAGAAGATCCTGTCTATCGCATGGGCGAGCCATATTCCTTCTGGCTTTTATCCCGATACGAGGACGTGCGACAGGCGATGCGCGACAGCCAACGCCTGTCAAACAATAACAGCGAAATCGTAGAACGGCGCGCAGAGAATCTGCCGGCGAGTACGCGTCCGAGCTTCGAAATCTGCAGACGCCTCCTGCTCCGGCATATTCAGGCGTTGGATGCGCCGGCGCACACGGCGCAGCGGCAGACAGTCATGAAGGCATTTACACCTCTGGTCACCAACGTGATCAAGAGCTCGCTGGAGCGGCGGGTTAACGACCTGCTGGACAACATGGAACGAAGCGCGACATGCGACTTCATTTCCGATTTTGCCAAGCCATTACCCTCGCAGGCGATCGCCGATATTGTGGGCATTCCCGAGGAATACCGCGAGCTGATGGTGAAGGCCGCGGACCTGCAGATAAGCTTTGTCGGAGCAATACTACGTTTGGACGATGCACAGGTGGAACGTATCGCCGAGCAGCTCCACGTTGCCGAGGCAGTTCTGCTGCGGCTCTTCGAGGAAAGACGCCGGGAACCCAAGGCCGATCTGATTTCCGCGCTGGTGAATGCGGACACCGCATCTTTGGGTATGTCGGAAAATGACATCGTGGTGCTCTCCATGTTCATGTTCGTCGCCGGACAGGAGACCACCGTAAATCTGTTGGGGGGATCGTTGCGGTTCCTGTTGTCGGACAGAAAACAGTGGGAGCATCTCTGTGCTGCTCCCGAATTGTGGCCTGGCGCCGTTGAGGAGCTACTGCGATTTGTAAGCCCGGTGCTCTGGGTTCAGCGAGTCGCGACCGAGGACATTGAGATGCGTGGGCAGCTTATTCGCAAGGGCGATGAGGTATTGATGGGAATCGGTTCCGCCAACCACGACCCGGAGAAGTTTTCCAATCCACAGGTGTTGGATGTAACCAGGAAAAATGTCTCCTCAGTCGCTTTCGGCTACGGCGCGCACACCTGCCTCGGTGCAGCGCTGGCCCGGATGGAGACAGAAGTGGCGTTATTGCATCTGTCGCAGCGCATGCCTCACATCCAGCTTAGGACCGATCAATTCGAATACGAGCCTGTTTTCTTTCTCCGATCTCTCAAGTCGCTTCCCGTTGCCATTCGAAATTAGGAATCGACCCTTGGGCAGATAAAGCCGTCATTCTCAGCGAACTCGATACGCATCGTTCGCTGAGATTTCTTCTCTCTGCCCTCGTTAGAAAAACGTTTCTTTTGAATGATGAGTAGCTTCTGCGCGACTCTTTTTCGCGAATGGAATTCCTGAACTGCCATTCGGTTTTGTGGAACTCCACGTCCGAAAGTCGGGGCGTCGGGCACCCGGCTCGCGATTAGCGGAAGATATCGAGGATACTCTGAACTCCCGCTAGAAAATCAGCCGGAGGCACGAGCAGACTTAGCACCAGCCATCCGCTGTCGGCAAATCCGAAGGACGAGCCGGGATGCACCGAGACGCCATGCTCGCGCACCAGGCGGATCGCCAGCTCTTCGTCGGGCGCTAGCGCTGGAACGCGCAGAATCGCATACCATCCCGCCTCGACATCGAGCCGGGTCACCATATTTTGCGAGGCGAGAGCTGTATCGAGAATGGCGAGATTCCCTGCGAGGCGCGAGCGAATCTGCTGCTGTATCTCTCTTCGTCCCCGGAGCCATGCGGGCAGCGCGCATTGAATGGGCGCGTTCATGGCCAGAAACGTGTCGGCAATAATTTCCAGCCGCGCAAGGGCGTCGGCTAATTCCGGTTCCGGTCCAAAGGCTGCGATCCACGCCGCTTTCATCTGCGGAAGTGCGGCGATCTTGCTCAACCCGCTCAACACGAAGGTCAGGGCCGGATGCTCCCCGGTCGCGAAGCTTGGTGCGGCCTGGCCGGTGAGCGCGTAGTCCAGAAAAACCTCATCGACGATCAGCGCCAGGCCATGCTCGACACATAGCTCCTCCAACGCCTCGCGCTCGGAGGGTCTGGTGAAATGTCCTGTGGGATTGTTGGGGTGAACCAGGGCGATGGCCCGGGTCTTCGGCCCGATTCGCTGCCGCAAAGATTCGATGTCCAGATGCCAGCCGTGATCGTAAAAGAGCGCATAGGGCACCAGCCGCACATCCTCCAGCTGCGCCAGAAAATCGAAGAGCGGATAGCTGGGCTGCGCGATCAGCACCTCGTCGCCGGGATCGGCAAGCAGCCGGAAGAGGTAGCTGTACGCCTCGCTGGTGCTGGTGGTGAGAAAAATGCGCTCCGGATCGATTGCAATGCGGTGATCGGAGTAATAACCGGCGACTGCCGCGCGTGCCGATTCCATCCCGCGCGGGTCGGGATCGTACTGCAGGGCTTGCCGATCACTCAGCGCCGACAGGATCGCCGCCTCGTCATAAAGAAAGCCGCATTGCGTGGGGTTGGACGCGGTCAGATCGATCAGCGTCAGGCCCGCTGTGCGCCGCTCGCGTATGGCCCGCGTCAGATCGGTTTCCGCCACATCCCAGGCGGTGCGTGATGACAATTTAGGAACCGCTCTCATCGCAACTATCTTTTCATGAGCAGCGGCGCAGTCCGATTAGGCATAATGAAAGGAGCAGCTTGCTTGCAACGGCTAGCGAACATTCTGCCTGCAACCGGCCGGCTGCAACGACCACTCCTCATCCGCTTCACAACCGATCGACAGGAGAAATTCCTTCATGGCCATTACAGCGGTGATCTTCGACTACGGACGCGTGCTGAGCAACAGCGAGGACCCCGTTGCCAAAGAAAAAATGATTGCGCTCACCGGCCTTGACGAGTCCAAGCTCTTCGCGTCCTACTGGCGTTTTCGCCACGAGTATGACCTCGGCCAGCTCAACGGCATCACCTATTGGAACAGTGTGGCCAAGGATGCCGGAGTTGCGTTCACACCGGAGCGGATTCAGTACCTCATCGAGACCGACGTGCTCATGTGGACCTCTCTGAACGAAGAGATGCTGGCCTGGGTGGTCGCTCTGCAGGATGCCGGCTTCCCTACCGCGATTCTCTCCAACATGGGCGAAGAGATGCTCTGCTACATGCGGCAGGAGTTCGGCTGGCTGGCTCACTTCCAGCACCACACCTGGTCGTGCGAGCTGGGCATCGGCAAGCCCGATCCCGCGATCTACGTTCACACCTGCGAAAGGCTGGGCGTTGCCCCGCAGCAGACGCTCTTTCTGGATGACAAACCGGAGAATATCGAGGCGGCGACCAGCGTCGGGCTGAACGCGGTACTGTTTCACTCCATCGGCCAGCTGCGGCAGGATCTCGAAGCGCGCAACCTGCTCGAGGGATTGCCCATTCCCGGCGAAGCCACGCCGGCACACGCGTAGGTTTCATTTCCACTTGCGGGTGGTTCGACGTACAGAACGCGCTTTAGGAAAGCTCAACGGCGAAACCGGTAGAATAATACTCGACGGAAGAACCGAATCTGGCTCGCGTGGAATCTATCTCTTCGATGCCGAACCTTCTTGCGGTAGCAGAAAAATCCGAAGTCGCCATTTCGCCGGCAACGTCGCAGGACAATGGGCGCGCACAAGGACTGATTGCATGGTCCAGCTTTTTATTTGCGCTGCTGCAGAGCATATGCACTTTTTTTGCAGCGCTCGACGGCCTCCGTCTGGCTATTGGGATAAGCGCTCTGGCGCTAAGCGCCGAGGTGGGTGCGGCCTTCGATCGTTTTCACGCTGACTGGATTCGCGTGCCGATGATCGCGTTCGCGCTGTTCGGCTCGCTCGCCAATCTCGGCATCCTCTTCCAGGTTCGACGGCTGCGCCGTCGTCCGGCGTCGCAGTGGCGTCAGCAGCCGCCGAGCCGGCACAAGCTTCGCATGGAGCGTGTGCAGCTCGCCCTCTCCGTCGCGACCCTGTTGCTTATCGGGATCGAGGAGTATCTGCATTTTCGCTGGTGCCATCACCTGTAGGAAAGAACTGCAGGTCCCTCCACTTCGCTTCGCTACGGTCGGGGGGACAACTGCTGCGAAAGACCGCTGACTCAGAAGGCTAGCTTACTGAATCGAAGAACCGCCGGAGCAGGCGGCCGACCATCTGCGGCTGTTCCCATGGGGCGTAGTGTCCGGCGTCGCGTATCTCTGTAAATTCCGCGCTGTAGCCGCCATTGCGGATGGTGTCGGCCAGCAGCTTCATGTCGGCCGTGGTCGAGGATTGGTCTTCGCCGCCGGCCAGCACAAAGGCCGGCACGCGAATGGTTTTGGCGGTTTCCACCGAATCGGGCCGCGCGGCTAGCCCCTGCTGTAGTGCAATCGCTGCTGCCGGCCGTACCATCTGCATCATCTCGCGCGCCTCGCCGATCTTCTCCGGCTCCCGCCGCCGGGCCGCTGACCCGATCAGCTGCGCCAGCATGGACTCGATCCAATCGCCGGTTCCCCGCTCGGTGATCATCCGATTCCACTCCTCACGCCTGATTCGATTGGCTTCGGTATCGGCCTGAGGACGCGAACAGCAGAAGGCCAATGCCGTCACGCGGCCGGGAACCTTTCGCCACAACTCATAGAGCGTGTATCCGCCGATGGAGCATCCCGCGAAGAGAGCGCGCGGAATCTGCAGCTCATCGAGAAGGCGCTCGATATCGCGGCCCAACTTCTCCATGGTGATGGAGCCTTCGCCGGCCTCGGACTGGCCGTGGCCGCGCAGGTCGGGCAGGATCACCCGGTATTTCGGGGTAAGCGCGGCGGCTACCTGCAGCCAGAAGCGGTGGTTGCAAGGCATGGGATGCAGCAGGACCAGGGGTTGCCCCTCGCCCTGGATGTCATAGAAGAGCTTGGCGTCGCCGGAGTTGTAGAACACGAAGAATAGTTTAGCCCGGCCTGCCGCCATAATCTGCAAACGGCAGGTCGCTGCATTCAGAGCGATTCCCGATTAGAGAAGACTCTAGCTTGCCGGCGGAACGTAGGTGGTTCCGGACGGGAGCGCCAGCGGCTCCTCGGGCATAACCACCCAGAAGACCACGTAGGCGACGATTCCCGCGCCGCCGCCGAAGATGGACAGCAGCACCGTGATCACCCGCACCCAGGTTACGTCCCAAGCATAGTTGTTCGACAGCCCCTGGCAAACGCCGGCGACCATGCGCCCGGCGCGCGGACGAATGAGCCGGGTTTGCGCGGTGTAGACCGGTGGAGCAGCGAAGTTCATCTGTGCGCCGCAAGCGGAACAGAAGCGAGCGCCTTCGTTCATCGAATTGCCGCAGTTTTTGCAGAATACCGCCATTGCGATTCCCTCTTGGAAAGAAAGCTTACACCCAGTCGTCCGCTGCGCCCTTAGGCTTTGCGGATTTCCGGTCAGTAAAAGGTACGCGGGAAAGGGAGCCGCAGTTCCCCGATGCGACTGGTGCGGCAGGCGCTCCCGAATCAATGGCCGGTGTAGGCCGAATGCTGGAACTTGCGCGCCTGTTCCGCCTGCACGCTGTCGCTGCCGGCGTCGATCACTGCCTGGTACTGTTGGCGGGCCTTGTCGTGATCGTTCATCAGGTCGTAGACCTGGCCGGCTGCCAGCAGGCAGCGCCGCTTCAGCTCCGGGCTGGTGGTCGGTATAAAGGCTGCCTCGCGATAGGCGTCCACGGAGGCGGGATACATCTTCTGGCCGCGCAGGGTATCGGCCAAGCCGAAGTACGCCAGCTCCAGATGCGAGGCGGGAAAGTAGCCGGGGCGCTTGGAGTTATCGATGACCAGCCGGTACTGCGCGATGGCCTTCGGCCCATCTCCCGCGTCTTTGAATAGATTCGCCTGTTCCAGGCTGAACAGGAAGTCGTGCGGATATTGGTCAGCCAATCCGCGGGCGATCTCGCCGGCCTGCGGATACTTGGCCTCGCGGCGCAAGAACAGCATCGTCGCCGTCCGCGATTCGACGCTGGTGATGACCCCGCGCGCCGACGAATCCTGAAGCAAGGTCATGCCGGCGCTCTTCGAGCCGTGGATGCCTGCAAAGCCGATGAGTATTTTGAAGCCGAAGGGCAGGGCTCCGACAACATATTGGTAGATCCCCACTACCATTTTGGCGTCGATATAGTTGGGATCGAGCTGCAGCACCTTTTCGTGATCGTTCTTGGCACCCAGAGCCAGCTTTAGGCCTGCGCCGAAGCTCCGTTCAACCATTGCCAGGTAAGCGGCTTCAAGGCTGCGCGCCCAGCCCCGCGCGAAGAGTGCATTCGCGTCGTTGGAGTTGATTTTCAGCGCTGCATCGGCTTGGTCGAAGGCCTTGTCCGACAAGGATTTGATCTGATCGCGGACCTTGGGGTCCTCGACGACGGTGTGCTTGCCGGTGAGGAAACCGTCGTTGGCATAGAAGGTGGTATCCAGCAGGTCAAGCCGGAAGAGTTCCTTAAACAGAGTCACATCCAGCACGTAATCGGTGGCGATGGGATCCTGGGGATGCGCGGCCTGGATGGCCTGGAAGCGCGAGAGCGCCCCGTCGTAGTCCATGACATAAAAGCGGTCGAAGGCGGCCCGCGTTTCGGGCGCACGGTTGAGCGGGTTGGTGTCGACGGCCTGCGCGCCTGCAGTCGCGGAAATACCGATTCCAAACACAAGAATGGCCGTCCGGCGGCCGAGGCCGCGGCTTGATCTTCTAAAAACTCGAGTGAGCAACTCCACCAAAATGAATGTCTTTCCTCAAAATAGAATCCGACCGAACAACTGTACTCCAACGATAGACGAGATCACGGGACCTTTTAGATGCGGCGAAAAAGCTCCCAAAGAAAGGGATTTCTTGCCGGAAATCGGTTTGTAGATTGTGAGTCTCAGCTGGATATTCCTCGAACCCGGGCGCGAAATTAATTTTTCGGTGCTATTGTCGAGTTATCCGTGGAACCGGCTGTCTGACGTATCCCCAACGTGCCCCCGGAGGTGCTGGAATGACCAAGAGAGAGCTTCTCCGCCTGCTTCTATTGCAGGCGCGTACCAACGGATTCGATCTGCGCCCATGGTATGAGGCGATGATCGATCCCGAGTGGCGCGACGCGCAGGCCGCCGTCGATACCCTGGCCCGCGGCCACCGCTACTATGCGCTGCTGTTCTCGCACGACTTCGCCAAGCATTTCTGGAAGCAGGGCCAGCCGACGCAGTTCGTCGTTCCCATGCAGCAGTTCTCCCGGCTTAACAGCCGCGGCGAGACGATCACGATTACGCGTAAGGCCTATGTTCGCCGGACGCTGAAACCGCATGCCTGGAGATATCATCTTCGCGAGATGGCAACGCTGGACGAGCCACTGCGCTACGTCCGCCGCTTCCTGGTAACACCGGAGGAGCAGCTGCTCGCGCCCCTGAGAGTGGAAAGCGCCGGGGCCCTATATGGACATCCCGAGGCTGCGGGCTAAAGGAAGGATAGCGCTATAGGCTCGTCATTCTGAGCGCAGCGAAGGATCTCAGTTCCGTTGACGGCGCAACATCGCTAAGATCCTTCCTCCCTCAGGTCGTCAGGATGACGGGACGTTACAAAAAAGCGGCGATGGCTCCACGGCCGACGAATCTGTCCAATGATGTTGTTCCCCTGAACCTGCCATAAGAAAAAGCCTCCGTCGACGGAGGCTTTTCTTATGGATGTTACCAACTGCGTTACTTGGCCTTGAGGAAGATCACAACCAGGGTGAACAGGGTGAGGGACTCGATGAAGGCCAGGCCGAGAACCAGCAAGAGCTGGATGCCGGCGCGGGCTCCGGGATTGCGGGCGAGCGCTTCGGTTGCCGAAGCGGTGGCTTTGCCCTGACCCAGGCCGCAGAGACCGGCAGCGATGGCCATGCCGATTCCGGCTCCGATGGGAACCAGGCTGGCCGATCCGCCGCCCTGTCCGGTTTGTGCGAACGCCGGCACGGCCATCAACAGCACGGCCAGCGTCATAAGAACATATTGCAGTTTGCGCATCGTGTATCTCCTTGCTTCCCGGGTGATATGCCGCCAGTGGGTGGTTGAGGCTCACCGTGCTGGCCCCCTCACGCTGAACGGCGCTTCCGGCGGCGGCGGAAGCGCTCCGCCGCGGAAGAATTTTCTTTTAAAACAAAATTCTAGTGGTCCTCTTGCGCGACCGCCTGCGAGAGGTAGATCAGAGTCAGCAGCATGAAGACATAAGCCTGGATCAGCGCCACACCGAAGTGCAGGCCCAAAAATACTACTGGAAGTCCGAGAGGCACCATCGAAAAGAAGACCAGGGTGAGCAGATCGCTGGCAAACATGTTCGCGTAAAGACGGATGGTGAGCGACATGATGCGAGCAAGGTGCGAGATGATCTCAATCGGAAACAGCAGTGGCGCGACCCACCAGATAGGTCCGGCGAAGTGCGCGATATATCGAAACAAGCCCTGGGTGCGGACGCCATTCCAGTTGTAATAGACAAAGGTGAGCAACGCGATGCCCAGGGGAACCACGGGATTCGCGGTCGGAGTCTCAAGACCGGGCAGAAGCCCGATGAGATTGCAGAGCCCGACGAAGAGCAGAATCATGGTGGCGAAGACCAGATGCGGCTCGTAGCCGTGTCCGATGATGGCCTCGCCCTGGCTGCTGACAAATTCGTTCACGATCTCGGCGAGATGCTGCGTCGTTCCCGGCTTGTCGACGCTGAGCGTGAGCCGCGCGACGAAGAAGAAGAGCAGCAGGAAGAGCGTGACCAGAAGTTCGAGGGTCAGCGTGTTGTCGCGCAGCGGAGCGTTGGGATGGGCGATGTGAATGCCGAGCTTCGTGAGAAACGGGACCAGCGGCGCGGCAAAGTAGAGGTTCAGCAGTCGCGTGAGCGCGTTGATGAGGCTGAGCATAAATCCCTGAAATGCGAAGATTGGTTTTAGGAGCGGATGAGCCGCACGGCTTCGATGGCGAGGGCCAGGACTCCCAGTCCCAAACCTGCGATCAGCGCGTAAGGCGTACCGCGAGAACACTTTAGACTAGCATAAATGACAACGGCGGCGAATCCCAGGCGCAGAAAGAACATGACCGCGACCCGCGCCGCGGGGCGAGCCGGCTTTTGTCGGTCAAGGCGCGCGTTGACGAAGTCGATGAGCTGCTGCCACTCGTAAAGACCCACCAGCGAAACGATGGTCCCGGCGATGGCCAGCAATGCGGAGCGCCAGCCGGAGACAAATCCGAAGATGCCGGTAAGGATGATGCCCATGGCCGCGCAGGTACGCAGCGAACGCTGCATGGCCGCGCGGAGATCGGCGTCGGTGAAGTTCATGGCGGCATTGGCTTCAGCCGTCGCATCGGAATTCGGGATGGAATCAGACTGCGGTGTGGTTACAGAATCGGTCATGTGTTCCTAACTAGCTCGCAATGCCTGACGGACGGCCTCGACCAGGCCGGCAACCGCTCCAAAGATAAGGCCGACGATGTAAATCCAGTGCTGGTGCAGCCACTTGTCGAGCAGAACACCGGCTCCCAGGCCGATGAGCAGCGCGCATGGCAACACGAAAGCGATCTGGGTGAGTTTTTCCGCCCTGACGAGGGTGTGGACTCCTCCGCTGGCCCTGGCCGACTTTGCATTGGGGTTCGGGTTTTGTGGCGGGACATCCATGATTCTGGTTTGGCGGGCATTGACCGAAATCCTATTGAAACACAACCGGGAGAGGCCTGACCCCATGCTCCCGACCGAACATCTATACTGACCCAAGACCAATTCAAGGGAAATCAAGTGTTCCAATCAGATTTCGAGCGGGAGCTCTCTGCTCAGCGCCAGGAAACGTTGAAAAAAATTGAGGCGCTGGGTCAGCGCGCCTATCCGAATTCTTTTTCAGCCACGCATACGGTGCCGGAGATTCGCGCCAAGTACGATCCGGTCAGCGGCGAGCAGTTTGAGGCCGAGCGCGTCAATGTAGCCATCGCGGGCCGCATCATGGCCATCCGTGCCCAGGGCAAGGCGGGCTTCGCGCAGCTGCAGCAGAACGGCGAGCGGTTACAAATCTACGTTCGCAAGGATGCGGTGGGCGATCAGGGCTTCGAGCTCTACAAGCTGCTCGATCTCGGCGACCACATCGGCGTGGGCGGCTATCTCTTTCGCACCCGCACCGGCGAGCTGACCATCCACGTCGAGACCATCACCTTTCTGGCCAAGGCCATGCTGGCGCTGCCCGACAAGTTTCACGGCCTGGCCGACATCGAGCTGCGTTATCGCCAGCGCTACGTCGACCTGATCATGAACGGCGTGCTCAATGGAGAGACGGAGCCGGCTGACGGCGAGGCATCGAACGCTGAGCCCTCCGACGATGCGCGGAAGCCGATCCGGGTGCGCGATGTGTTTGTGAAGCGGGCCAAGGTGCTCTCGTCGATACGGAAGTTTTTCGATGATCGCGGCTACATCGAAGTCGAGACGCCGATGATGCAGTCCATCGCCGGAGGCGCGGCAGCCAAGCCCTTCACCACGCATCACAACGCGCTCGATCTCGATCTCTTCCTGCGCATCGCGCCGGAGCTGTATCTCAAGCGGCTGGTGGTGGGCGGCATCGACCGCGTGTACGAGATCAACCGCAACTTCCGCAACGAGGGGATCTCGACCCAGCACAACCCCGAGTTCACCATGCTCGAGTTCTATCAGGCGTATGCGAATTATCACGACCTGATGAAGCTGACGGAGGAGCTGATCACGTTTGTGGCTTTGGAAGTGAATGGGACTACGGTTACGAACTTCAATGGTGTTGAGATTGATTTAGATAAGTGGAAGAGGCTTTCGATGCGCGAGGCCATCATAAAGTTCTGGCCTGAAAACATGGCTCATAAGCCAACTGAGCTAGATCTTGCTACCGAAGAGTCATTTCTGCATTGGTCTAGAGATTACGAATTTATAAAAGTTGACGACGCGGGATCGGATAAAGAACTCGAGTCCTCGCGCCAATTGTTAGCGGGCAAAATCAGGGGAATATTCCGATCTTTAGGCGCGACAACTATTGAGAGCGGAGGCAGAATGGGGCCATCGTTGTCAGCCTCCGATCCGGCAGGCAAGCAGATCGCAACGCTATTCGAAATCTTGGCTGAACCTCACCTCATCCAGCCCACGATCATCTACGACTTCCCTCTCGCCGTTTCTCCGCTCTCGAAGCAGAAGCCGGATGAGCCGGACTGGGTGGAGCGCTTCGAGTTTTACATCGGGGGATTCGAAGTCGGCAATGCTTTCAGCGAGCTGAATGATCCTGTCGAGCAGGAGACACGATTCAAGCAGCAGCTCTCCGAGCGCGAGCGCGGCGATGACGAGGCTCACCAGATGGACGAGGACTACGTTCGCGCGCTTGGCTATGGCCTGCCGCCCACCGGCGGCGAAGGCATCGGCATCGACCGGCTCACCATGATCCTTACCGGCGCGAAGTCCATCCGCGATGTGATTCTGTTTCCGCTGCTGCGTCCGCAGAAGAGTGTGGTTGAGGGCGAGCGCCGGGAAGATCAGGCGTCAAAGTAATAGCGCTTGTGGCCTCCCACCCTTTCGCAAATACGCGAAAGGGATGGGGCACCCATCGTCCTTTGCGCGTCATTCTTCGCGAAGAATCTCAGAGTGGTTGTTGCGTAAACTTCGCTGGGATTCTTCCTCGCTTTGCCCGTCAGAATGACGGCCTAGGTTTGACGACGACCCAGGTTGCAAGACGAGCGAAGCTGTACAGCTGCGAAGGTTCATGACCACAGTTTTATATTGATCAAGGTTCAGACAATCACCGGGTCCTGACAGTCGTCGGGTGCCCCATCCTTCATGGTCATATCGTGAAGGGTGGGAGACCACGAACGTGCGACCTGTCTATGCCGACAACGACTGACGAGCGATAAACCAAACAGGCTCTAAGCCGCTGTCAGCAGCAACGGCTCTCCATCGGTGATCATCAGCGTGTGCTCGTAGTGTGCGGCGAGGCCGCGGTCGGCGGTGCGCATGGTCCAGCCATCCTGCGCGAGGTACGCATTTGCCGAGCGGCTGGCGATGATGGGTTCGACGGTGATCACCAGACCCTCGGTCAGAATGCCGCGCGCGTTGGGATCGGCATAGTTCGGAATGTTCGGCCGCTCATGGATGGTGCGTCCGATACCGTGGCCGCATAGCTCGCGGATGACGAAGAAGCCGCTCCTGCGTACCTCGGCTTCGACAGCCGCGCCCATCTCGGAGATGCGCGTGCCCGCCTTCGCCACCGACATCGCCGCATCGAAGGCGCGCCGCACGCAGCCGATCAGCTGTTTCGCTACGCCACTCTCATCGCCGACAACTACGGTCTCGGCAGCATCGGCCATAAAGCCATCTTTCTCAATGGTTACATCGAGCTTGAGCAGATCGCCGTTCTTCAGCGCGCGAGCGCCGGGGATGCCGTGGACGATCTCCTCATTCACGCTGATGCAGCTCACGCCGGGAAAGCCATAGACCAGCGACGGAGCGGAGCGGGCTCCGTGTTCGCGCATGGTTTGCGCGCCGATCTGATCGAGTTCGAGCGTAGTGACGCCGACACGCACGCCTGCCTTCATCGCTTCGAGCATCCTGCGAACGACGTGGCCCGCGGCCTTCATCCTGGCCAGCTCTTCCGGAGTTTTGATGGACATAGGCTCTCCTTTAAGATTGGCGCTGCTTTGTCGTAATTTCCTTCAGCATGGCAGAGCGGAGAAGCGCATTCATCCTGGTCTGATAGCCTGTGCCTTTTTTTCGCAGCCAGGCAATGATGTCGGAATCGAGCCGGACTGTGACCTGCTTCTTCACCGGGCGATAGAAGGGATTTCTGATTGCGCCCTTGAAGAAGTCTTCCGTCAGCTCGGGAATATCGGAGAAATCGATCTCGCTGTCCGGGCGGCTGGCGAGCTCTTTGAGATGGCGCTTCATGGCTGGAGTCACTTTGATGTCAGCCAAGGTCTTTCGTACGATTTTCGTCATAGAGAATTTTCTCCTTCCTGGTCGCCACTCGTGCCGAAATAATGCGGATTACCTCGTCCGGCCCTACTGATGGATCTCGCAATGTATGTGCCACCAGCAACACCGTCATATTCGAGGCGACTCCGATCACGTGCCATCGCAGTTCGCCATCTATCACTCGGTCTTCCCGAAAAACGGCGTACGCATCATCGAAAACAGTAGTCGACTCTTCAAACGTAATGCCGTGCTTTCTTCGGTTCGTCTCCGCTTTGGCCTTATCCCACTCGAACAAGATCATGCGCTACTCAATTGTAACTACAAATCGGTAACTCTATAAAGTTTATTCGCCGAGCAACAGGCGCTGTGTTGACTGTGCTCTTCCCGTCTTTCCATCGCATTCGATCAATAGAGCAGCCATGCGGGGATCGCCTTTGGCGGCGTCGAACTTTCCCGGCATGCCGGTGAGGAAGCGATTCAGCACTTGCTCCTTCTCGACACCGATCACGCTGTCGTACGGACCGCTCATGCCGACGTCCGTCTGGTACGCGGTGCCACCGGGAAGCACACGGTCATCGGCCGTCGGAACGTGCGTGTGTGTGCCGACTACGGCGGTGACGCGGCCGTCGAGATACCATCCCAGCGCGACCTTCTCCGATGTCGCTTCGGCATGGAAGTCGACGAAGATCACCTTGGCCTTAATCTTCTCGAGCAAAGCATCTGCTGTACGAAAGGGATCGTCGTTGGTGGCCATGAAGACTCTTCCCTGCAGATTGATGACGGCGTATGCCTGTCCGTTGGGTAGCTCGCCCTCATAGACACCGTGGCCTGGCGTGCCGGCAACATAGTTTGCCGGGCGGATGACGCGGCGCGGCCGCTCGTGGCTGCCGGCGGGCGCCGACTGCATGTATTCGATGATCTCGCGCTTGTCCCAGACATGATTGCCGGTGGTGAGCACGTGTGCTCCGAGATCGAAGAGGTCTTCTGCTATCGCGGGAGTTACGCCAAAGCCGCCCGCGGCGTTTTCGGCATTGACGATGAGCAGATCCACACCGCGCTCGGCGACAACGTGCCCCAGATGCTCACGGACGATGCGTCTACCCGCGCTGCCGAAGACGTCGCCTACAAAAAGAATTCGCAAGTACTTTCTCTCCCTGCTTTTGATCGAAGGCTGAACCCAATATCGATGCTATAACGCCGCGCGGCTTTCATGGATTCCTATCCCTTCAGCGATCGCGATGCGCCTCTGCGGCAGTAACGGCGATCGATGCGACTCCTGCTCGGGAAAACTGCGATCCGCGTCTGTTACAAATTAACTTTCCTCAGAATCCCTTTCTGGAATTTCCAAAACCTGTGGTAGCGTGGCAACATATGGCCGTCAATACCCGATTCGCTACCGGCGTCCACGCCCTCGTTTTGCTCGCTGCCGAACCGGATGTACTGCAGACCTCTGAGGACGTAGCTCGCAAGCTCAACACTAATCCCGTAGTGATTCGCCGTGTCTTTTCGCTGCTGCAGCAGGCGGAGATTGTGGAAAGCCAGAAGGGCCCGCACGGAGGGTCGAGACTCGCACGCCCGGCGAAAGAAATCACGCTCAGCGATGTGCATCGCGCGCTGGATGCCGGTGAGCTCTTTCATTCCGGATCTTTTCCAGCAGCGTCGCACGCCAAGATTAATTCCACTCTCGACCAGATCTTCGCCAATGTAGCCAAGACTGTAGAAAAAGAGTTGGCACAGACCACGCTGAGCCAGCTGGCGAAGAAGGTATCAAAAAAGACTCACTAGAGCGCCGGCCTGATCGTTTCGATCGTGGTTGGGTCGACTGTGTCCGAAACAATCCTGCACGCAATTTTCGTTGCGTGCAGTTTTTCACTCTAAAGAACCGGCATCTTTGCGACCTGCCATCTTCTTACCAGCAGCGAAGCAATCAGGACTAGCGAAAGCGTCAGGCCGATCCACAATCCCGGCAAGCCCCAACGCATGTGGAAGCAGAGCCACGCGCCAAGGGGCAATCCGATCAGCCAATAGCCGGCGAAGTTCATCAACATGGGAAAGCGCGTCTCGCCCAGTCCGCGCAGTGCGCCGGTCGTTACAGCCTGCGCGCCGTCGAAGACCTGAAAAGCTGCAACAATGATTAGGATGTGGCTGCCGAGCATCAGCACCTGCGCATCGCGGCTGTAAATCTCCATGATGGGTCGAGGCAGAAAGAGAAATAACAGCGCGGTCACGACCATGAAGCCGACTCCGAGTCCGAGCGCCATCCAGCCTGCGCGCCGTGCACGCGCCGGGTTCTTCGCTCCAATGGCATGGCCTACAGCAACCGCGCCCGCTGCGGAAATTCCCAGTGGAACCATGTAGGTGTAAGCGGCGCAGCTCAATGCGATTTCATGCGTGGCCAACGCCACGGGATTGAGATGCGCGGCCATGATGGTGGCAGCTCCAAAAGCCGCAACTTCAAGGATCACTTGAAAGGCTGCAGGAACACCGAGGCTCAAGAGACTGCGTATGCGCGACCAATCGGGACCAGGCCAGTGCGCGAACAATCCGTGGCCGCGGCGGCGCTCATGCTGCCATGCGAAAAATACCAGCACGCCCGCCATATAAATGCGCGCCACTACGGTGGAGCAGGCTGATCCGCGCACGCCGAGCGCTGGCATGCCGAATTTTCCATAGATGAAGACCCAGTTCCCGGCAAGATTCACGAGATTGGCCGAGATGAGCGCGAAGGTCACCGGCCGCACCCGTCCTACTCCCTGCAGATAGCGGCGAAATCCTCCGTACACCAGCAGCGGCAGAGTGCCCCAGTTGAGCAGGCCCACATATTGCCGCGCTAGCAGGCTGACCGTCGGGTCGATTCCACTACCGGCAAAGAGCGGCCGCGCCACGACCATGAAGAGCATGAGAACCGGTGTGAAGGCAAGGACAATATACATGGCCTGCGCCAGCGAGCGATGGCAATCGTCGAAGTTCTTCGCGCCCCAGGAGCGCGACACCAGCGTATCGAGGCCGAGCAGCAGGCCGATGCCAAAGATGGAGGGCGCATAGTAAATCGCGTTGCCCAGGCCGACTGCGCCGATCGCGTCTGGTCCCAGCTTGCCGACCATGACGACGTCGACCACGGTCATGGTCATCCATCCGATCTCAGAGAGCGCAACCGGGATGGCCAAGGCCAGCAGCGCGCGCAGCTCGGCGGCGACGTCGACTTTGCCGCCGAATTCGCTGCCGCTTTCGTCGAAGATGAGATGATCGGTCACTGCGTCGCGCCCCTGAGCAAATCGAGAAAGATTTCCCGATTCTACCCGCAGCGCCATCCGCAACCGGCTATGTTAAATTCGATAGAGAAGTCAGGAGAGTTGGCCGAGTGGTTGAAGGCGCACGCTTGGAAAGCGTGTTTAGGGGAAACTCTAACGTGGGTTCGAATCCCACACTCTCCGCCATCGATTTTTAGATATCTTCCAATCAAAGGGATATATTAGCCGGCCCCTCATGCTGCCTTGTCCTGGTCACCGAGATTTTCAGTCGATAATCGCGATCACAATTTAGCGCCGGTATTGGACCTTGAGGAGTCGACTCGTGCGATCCTTCATCCTGATATCTCTGCATGTTCATCGGCATCTGGCGGATGGACATAGGCGGTCCCGTCAGGTTCCGAGGAGCATCTGCCTTCTCCGCCCGTCTGCCTGGGTTGACAAAATTTAGATGCAAAAAGAACGCTTTCGGGCGGGCGTTGTTTCCCACAGGAAGCCTATGGAAAAGGAGAAGGAAACCTAGGTAATCACCTAGGCAGTAAGTCCTCTACGATTAGATAGGTTAGATGAAAGGCCATTTGCGCCCAAACTACCGCTCAATTGTGGAGGCCTAGTTCGTGGCAAATCTTACCTTATATCATCCTGAAGTTCAAAAATTTTGGAACTCTTACTATAACGGCGTGCAGGCCTGCCTTGCCGGAAGGCCATTCGACAGCAAGGAACCGCTGCACTGGCAAATGGGCTGGCAAGACACTCATGCAGAAGTAAGCTGCCACAAACCTCAGATAGCCCCATTTACACCACATAGCTCGTGACTTCTTCTACCAACCCTGGAGCCCCCACACTATGGCGACATCCTCTCAACATCTTCCTGACTCCCGATTCAGCCATCGATTCAACGGCGTTGCCCAATACTACGATTCAATCTGTATGGCCTGCTCAAGGACGGTAGGAAGCTCGGTCATCGAAGCGGATCTTCTCGACTTTGAGAATCAGCACAAGTGCCAGGGCAGTATCCTTATCGACTTTCTAAGAGGTTATAGAAGGACCGGGATGGAAAGTATTGAGCCTGAGTGATGGCACAACCAGCCTCCAGGAACAACCCAGGAACCAGGCGCCATCCATACTGGGATGGTTGAATGGGGATGGATAAGAATCGCGACCAAGGGTTTGCCACTTATGCATCCTCTTCAGCCATTCAGGAGTAGATGCTGACGATTGTTACCTCCATCGACCTTGAACCTAGGCATTTGCCTAGTTACTCCCGTTGCTTCCTACCTGCTACTTTCCACCCAGCAGTTAAAGTTGCTCCGAGCCTCATCGCGTGGTGGGGCAAACAACTTGCTCCGCATGGTCTCCGTTCCCCAATTCCTCCACGCTCTTCTCATTCTCCGGAGCACATCATGTTGCGATTCCCCGAGAGCCGGCCCGATTCCCGTTTCCTTCATCGTTTCAATGTCGCTTCCAACAACCATGATTCGATCTGCAGATCTTGTGCCAAGACTATCGGGAGTTCTAGCGTGGAAGCGGACTTGCTTTACTCCGAGCTTGAACACAAGTGCAAGGACGGAATCTTAATCGATTTCGCTGAAGCCGTCCGAAGAAGCGGAAAGACCTCTGAAATCTCCAAGTAACCGCGCCTCCGGTTCTTGAATCCCGCCTCTAAAGTACCAGGCACATCAAGCCGGACATTGCAGTTCACCGCGCCGTGGGCGGCAGCGCAAAAAGAGATACGATCTGCCGTATCTTGACCACGGCGCATGGGAATGCGCCGCCTTCATTGCCGATAAGCGCGAGTGTTGATGGCTGTGTCCTCTTTCGATAAGTCTTATGAATATCTATTGACATTATTCTGCGGCAAATTTTGTTCCTTGAAGAAATCCCACACTTTCTGCTTCGATCTTCGTTTTATAAAAATTAGGAAATCTGCACTCGGCCACCAGGCGGGAGATGCACATCCTGCGGGATGGTATTTGCTGTTTCCGTCACGCAAAATCTGACGGCCAAATTGCTGAAGCCGATGTTATTTGACTCGCATCCTAGGCTGTGGAGACATCGCTGTTCTGTCTCCTAAATCCAGCAAGGACGGATCGAATGAGCTCCCCATCCGAAGTAACAGAGAATTCTGAAGCGGGCGTGGTGAAAACCAGGCTAGCTGGCTACGACCTTCTGCTTCATCCCGCATTGAATAAAGGTACGGCGTTTAGCGAGGCTGAGCGGGACACCTTTGCGCTGCATGGGCTGCTGCCGCCGCATGTGGGAGCGCTCGACGAACAGTTGGAGCGCCGCATGAAGGCCTTCGACCTGCAGACGACGAGCTTTGGACGATACAGCTTCATGCGGGAGCTGCAGGACACGAACGAGACGTTGTTCTATGCGCTTGTCACCCGCAATGTCGAGAAGTTTTTGCCGATTGTTTACACGCCTACAGTGGGCGAGGGCTGCCAGCGCTTCAGCGAGATCTGGCGCAAGCCGCGCGGCCTGTTCCTCAGCTATCCCAACAAGCATCGCATCGACCAGATACTTGCGGACCCGCGTTATGACAAGGTGCGGTGCATCGTCGTCAGCGATGGCGAGAGGATTCTGGGCCTGGGCGACCAGGGCGCCGGAGGCATGGGCATCCCGATTGGGAAGATGGCTCTTTATACCGCGCTCGCCGGAATTCCTCCGCAGCATTGCCTGCCGGTGCTGCTCGATGTGGGCACGGATAATGAGGACCGCCTGCGCGATCCGATCTATATCGGCTGGCGCAGCAAGCGGGTGCGCGGTCAGGAATACGATGACTTCGTCGAGGCCTTTGTTTCAGCAGTGAAGCGGCGCTGGCCGCACATTCTTCTGCAGTGGGAGGATTTTGCCGGCACCAATGCCGCCCGTCTTCTGGCGCGTTACCGCGATCAGCTGTGCACGTTCAATGACGATATTCAAGGCACTGCGGCAGTGACTACGGCGACTATTCTAGGCGCAGTTACGGCGACCGGTGTTCCACTGAAAGAGCAGAACATCGGAATTCTGGGCTTTGGTACGGCGGGTATCGGCATCGCGAATCTTTTGCTCGCAGCCTTGAAAGAGGAGGGCCTCAGCGATGCGGAGGCACACAGGCATTTTTATGCGGTCGATCGCTACGGCCTGCTGGTGGAGGGCGGAAAAGATATTCGGCCTGACCAAGCTCCGTATGTGCGCAAGAAATCGGATCTCAAGGGATGGATACTCTCTAACTCCGATGAAATATCTCTCGCCGACGTCGCGCGCAATGCGAAATTAACCGTATTGATCGGGGTTTCGGGGCAGGCTGGCGTGTTTACAGAAGAGATTGTGCGGGAGATGACGAGGCATGCTGACAGGCCAGTCATCTTTCCTTTGTCGAATCCCACCTCCCGCTCGGAAGGCATCCCAGCCGACCTGCTCAAGTGGAGCGACGGTAAGGCATTGATCGGCACCGGAAGCCCGTTTCCTGCCGCCGAGATCAACGGCAAGACGGTTCACTTCGCGCAGACGAACAATTCTTATATCTTTCCGGGACTCGCTCTCGGCATTCTCACATCCAAAGCAAAACGTGTCTCCGATGCGATGATCATGGCGTCGGCCAAGGCACTGGCAGCGCAATCGCCCACGCACCGCGACAAGAATGCCGATCTTCTGCCTCCGCTTGCGGATTCACGAAAGGTGAGCCTGCTAGTTGCTGAAGCAGTGGGCAAGCAGGCTATCGCCGAGGGGCTTTCCGGGTTCAGCGACGAGAAGGCCTTCGAGAAGGAACTTCACAGCTACGTCTGGGAGCCGTTCTACCGGACGTATGAGCGCCTCGACGATTAAGCTCATTCCATCAACACAAGTCCCTTACCATTCACCCGGGCGACCCCTTCCACGCGAGGTAATTTGTGGCAACGCAAGAAACGCACGAACTGCAGCAGCTCCCCATCGGAATCGGCACAACCGGAACCCGTAAAGAGACGGACTCGATGGGCGAGATCGAGGTTGCGGCCAACCACTATTGGGGAGCGCAGACCGAGCGGTCGCTGATCCACTTTGCGATCGGCGACGACCGCATGCCCAAGCAGGTTTATCACGCTTACGGCTACGTGAAGAAGGCCGCTGCCCTGGTGAATGCGGCCTCGGGTCATCTCGACCGGTGGCGCGCCGAGGCAATTACCACCGTTGCCGATGAGGTGATCGGCGGCAAGCTGGACAGCGAGTTCCCTCTTTACGTGTGGCAGACCGGCTCAGGCACGCAGTCGAACATGAACGTGAACGAAGTGCTCTCCAACCGCGCCATTCAACTGCTCGGTGGAGAGCTGGGAAGCAAGACGCCCATTCACCCCAACGATCACGTCAACATGGCGCAGTCTTCGAATGATACCTTTCCCACGGCGATGCACGTCGCCAGCGTTCTCGAAATCAAAAACTATCTCCTGCCGCGAGTCGATGCGCTGGCTGCGACGATCGAGGAGAAGTCGAAGCGGTGGCATGACGTCGTCAAGATCGGCCGCACACACCTCGAAGATGCGGTGCCGCTCACCGTGGGCCAGGAGTGGTCAGGCTATGCGGTTCAGATTCGCGACGCCATGGCGTTGATCGAGCATTCTCTCGGCGGTCTCTATCAATTGGCTGCCGGCGGCACTGCGGTAGGTACGGGGCTGAATGCTCCGGCTGGGTTCGGCGAAGCCATCGCCGCGAAGATCGCGGAGCTGACCGCACTGCCCTTCGTCACAGCTCCGAACAAGTTCGCCGCACAGGGCTCGCTCGATGCCATGGTGAACGCGCATGCCGCGCTGCGCTCTCTCGCCGTCGCACTGATGAAGATTGCCAACGATATGCGCTGGCTGGCCTCGGGTCCGCGCTGTGGGCTCGGCGAACTTGAACTGCCGGAGAATGAGCCGGGCTCGTCGATCATGCCCGGCAAGGTCAATCCCACGCAGTGTGAGGCCATGGTAATGATCTGCATTCAGGTTATCGGCGACGATGCCGCAGTGGCCTTCGCCGGTTCGCAGGGAAACTTCGAGTTGAATGCGATGCGGCCGATCATCATCAACAATTTCCTTCACTCTGCGCGCATTCTTGCCGACGGCTGCGAGAAGTTTCGTGTCTTCTCTGTCGAAGGAACAAAGCTGAACGAGAAGCGCATCGCGCAGTTCGTGCAAAACTCGCTGATGCTCGTGACCGCGCTCAGTCCAGTGATCGGCTACGACAAGGCTTCGAAGATCGCTCACAAGGCGATGGATGAAGAGACAACCTTGAAGCAGGCGGCGCTGGCGACGGGATGGATCGATGAGAAGACATTCGATGAAGTCGTCGACCCGAAGAAAATGGTCTTCCCTAACCACTGACTTTCGCAATCCACATCGATGGACGACGAAAGCGCTCTTTCGTTGTCCATCGATGTCCGCCGTGATCCCTTCGATTGCCGGCGGCAATTTCAATACAACCGAATAAGGATGAGGACATGTCCAAGACCGTCGCTGAAGTTCTGGTAGATACGATGATCGCGGCAGGCGTAAAGCGCGTGTACGGAGTTCCCGGAGATTCCCTCAACGGCATGACGGATACCATCCGCCGCCGCGATGGTATCGCATGGATGCACACGAGGCACGAGGAGGTCGCTGCTTTCGCGGCAGGCGCAGAGGCGGCATTGACCGGAGAGATTGCGGTCTGCGCGGGCAGTTGCGGCCCCGGCAATCTGCACCTGATTAACGGGCTCTATGATTGCCAGCGCAGCCGTGTGCCCGTATTGGCTATCGCCGCGCAGATTCCCAGCCTGGAGATCGGCAGCGGCTACTTCCAGGAGACCAGTCCGGAACATCTTTTCAAGGATTGCAGCTACTACTGCGAGCTGGTCTCGCACCCGGCGCAGATGCCGCGCGTGCTGGCCATCGCCATGCGCACGGCCATTGCCAAGCGCGGTGTCGCGGTGGTGGTTCTGCCCGGCGATATCGCTCTGCGCGAATGTCCCTCGCCTGCGATTGAACTGGGATTCAAGGACCTTGCCACTGTCATTCATCCTTCGGAGAAAGAACTCAAGGCAGCCGCGCAAATCCTCAATGGCGCCAAGAAGATTACGATCCTCGGCGGCGCGGGATGCGAGGGGGCGCATGCGGAGCTGCTGGCTATTGCGGAGAAGCTCAAGGCTCCCGTTGTGCATGCGCTGCGCGGCAAAGAGTTCATCGAGTACGACAATCCTTACGACGTGGGCATGACCGGTCTGCTGGGCTTCGCCTCCGGCTACCACGCCATGATGAACTGCGACGCGCTGCTCATGCTGGGGACGGACTTCCCTTACCAGCAGTTCTATCCCAAGTCAGCAAAGATCATTCAAGTGGATGTGCGCGGCGAGCAGATCGGCAGAAGAACTCCTGTCGATCTGGGGTTAGTCGGCACGGTGAGAGATACGGTCAGTGCGCTATTGCCGCTGTTGCAGGAGAAAGCGGATCGCGGGTATCTCGATAAATGCGTGGAGCACTACAAAGAAACACGCAAAGATCTCGACAGCCTGGCCACCGGCGAGCCGGGAAGAACGCCGATTCATCCGCAGTACGTGGCCAAGATCGTCGACGAACTCGCCGACGAAGATGCGATCTTCACCTGCGATGTGGGCACGCCGACGGTTTGGGCATCTCGCTATCTCACGATGAACGGTAAGCGCCGCCTGCTGGGATCGTTCAATCACGGCACCATGGCCAACGCCATGCCTCACGCGATTGGCGCACAGGCTGCGTTCCCCGGCAGGCAGGTCATCAGTCTCTCCGGCGATGGCGGCATTGCCATGCTGCTCGGCGACCTACTCACTTTGAGGCAGCTCAAGCTCCCTGTCAAACTGGTGGTCTTCAACAATAGCGCGCTCAGTTTTGTGGAACTGGAGCTGAAGGCGATCGGCATGGTGAGCTTCGGCACGAATCTGGTGAATCCGGATTTCTCCAAGCTGGCGGGGTCTGCGGATATTCTCGGCATCCGCGTGGAGAAGCCGGAAGAACTGCGCCCCGCCATGACGAAAGCGCTCGCTCACGATGGGCCGGCGCTGATCGAGGTGATCGTCAACAGCCAGGAGCTTTCCATGCCTCCAACTATCACCCTGGAGCAGGCTCGCGGGTTCACCCTTTACATGCTTCGCACCGTGATGAATGGACGGGGCGACGAGGTCATCGATCTGGCTATGACAAACTTTCTCAATCGGTAGACGATCGGCTTATGGATCAAACGAGGAGGGGATGCGGCATTCCGCCGCATCCCCTCTTTCTTTACCGATCGATCTCAGTTAGCGTGCCGGCCTATTTCCGTTGTCCGGAATCGCCGTGCTGCTGATGTTCCTGTTTCTTTCCAGTGTCACCATGCTGCCCCGACTTTTGATCGTTGGGCTGCTGTTGCTGCTGCTGATGGCCGGCGCCTTCCTTCTCTTTTTTGTGGCTTCCCTGGTCATGCCCGGATTGCTGAGTGTTCGACATCGATACTCCTCCACGGGATTGCTCCCTGAATAGTTGGACCCGATCCGCAGGTGCAGGGTTGCCCGAAGCGTTTTCTCTGCGAAGTCGGCTAATGAGATGGTCCGCCGCTGTAAGTCTCCGCTAAGGCGGAGGATGGTAGCAGCGGTTTCAGAGGAG
>NZ_LBHJ01000007.1 GCF_001006305.1 Silvibacterium bohemicum | reverse complement strand
CAAAGGCCGAATACATTGCCGCAGACTTGTCTCTCGAACGAACTAATCCTTGCAGTCGCGCGGCGGACCATACATTTACCGATCGATCTCAGTTAGCGTGCCGGCCTAATTTCCGTTGTCCGGAATCGCCGTGCTGCTGATGTTCCTGTTTCTTTCCAGTGTCACCATGCTGCCCCGACTTTTGATCGTTGGGCTGCTGTTGCTGCTGCTGATGGCCGGCGCCTTCCTTCTCTTTTTTGTGGCTTCCCTGGTCATGCCCGGATTGCTGAGTGTTCGACATCGATACTCCTCCACGGGATTGCTCCCTGAATAGTTGGACCCGATCCGCAGGTGCAGGGTTGCCCGAAGCGTTTTCTCTGCGAAGTCGGCTATCGGAGACTTGCCGGTGGCGGAGTAACCTCCGAAAGCTCGCGAAATGCCTCATCGGGCAGCTGGATAGCGGCCGCTGCGATGTTTTCCTCCAGATGTGTCACCGACGAGGTTCCGGGGATCAGCAGAGTTGCCGGGGACCTGCGCAGCAGCCAAGCCAAGGCAACCTGAAGCGGGGCGGCGCCGATCTGTCCGGCCACTTTGTCCAGCACCTCGTGAGCCTCCCGGTTCTGCCCCAGCGGAGCCCATGGGATGAAGGCTATCTTGTTATTTTCGCAATAGTTGAGGAGATAATCCCACTCCCGGTCGGCGAAGCCGTATCGATTTTGCACGGACACGATGGGCACGATCTTCCGCGCCCGCTCGACGTGCTCCTGGGTCACGTTGGAGAGCGCGATGTGGCGGATCTTGCCCTGCTCCTGCAGCCGCGCCAGGGTCTCCATGGATGCCTCAAACGACACCGCTGGATCGGGAATGTGCAGCTGGTAGACGTCGATGCGGTCGAGTTTAAGCCTCTTCAGGCTGCCTTCGACAGCCTCCTCCAGATGCCGCGGGCTGGCATTGTGAATCCACTGCCCGGGACCGACGCGCTCCCATCCGCCCTTGGTGGCGATGACCAGGCCGGATGGATACGGCGCAAGCGCCTCGGCGATTAGCTCCTCGGAGATATAGGGTCCGTAGGAATCGGCGGTATCGATGAAGTTGACGCCCAGCTCGACGGCTCGCCGCAGCGTTGCCAGGGATGCGTCCTGATCGGCCGGCGGCCCCCATATTCCTTTGCCGGTGATACGCATCGCACCGTATCCCAGGCGGTTGACGGTGAGATCACCAAGTTGAATGGTTCCGGCGGAGGCGGCGGAAATCCGTGTCCCGGAAGTCGGTGTGGAGGATGAGCTCATGCGTGAATCTCCTTCTTCGATAGGATGACGCACCGGTATGGAAAAGCCAAATGGGGTGGGAATCGAGGGGCGTGTTTCAAAAGAAAACAGCTCGCAGCTTGAATTAGCTCCGAGCCGTTTCTGGATACATTCCCGGGCATCGCTGGGATTCTTCCTCCCGCCGCTCGTCTACTGATACAAGAGTGACGGTGTATTTCTAGAGCCCATTGCTCTAGTAGATGCGGAAGTTCACTTCGATGTTCACTTCCACAGCCACCGGATGGCCCTGGTAATAGGCCGGCTTGAACTTGTACTGGCGCACAGCTTCGATGGCTTTTTCGTCCAGTCCCATGCCTAGCGGACGGACGACGTGGACGCGCTGCGGATTGCCCTGCGCATCGACGATCACCGAGACCACGCAGATGCCCTGATATTTGGCGCGCCGCGCTTCGTCGGAGAATTCAGGATCAACGGAGTAAACCACCTGCGGAGCCGAGACGCCGCCGCCCGGATGCATCAGGCCGCCGCCGTAGCCGCCACCCTCGCCGGGTCCGACGCCGTTGCCGTTGCCTGAGCCGATGCCGCCGCCACGTCCGGAGCCGAAGCCCGAACCTGAACCGGAGCCCTGCGAGGCCAGCGCCACCTGCGACGACTGCGGCACGCCGATATCCGGCATCTTGGCATCAGGAAGCTTCACTTCCTGCGGCATTACGATGGTCGGTTCCACGGCCAGTTTGGGATGATCGTTGCGGATGATTTGCGGAGGCGTGATCTGGGTCTTGGACATCTTGGGCAGATGCCCCTTCGACGCCTCGACCAGCTCGTGCGCACCGCCGCCACCGCCGCCGCCCATGGACTGGTTCATCTTCATGGTCATGGGAATGAACGGCTTGATGTCGATATTTGTTGCCACCGTCTTCTTCTGGATAGGCCGCGTCTTCCACTGCTCCCAGGCGAAGAGCAGGATCAGCGCGATCACCACGACATGCAGCAGGATGGCCAGGCCGCTGGATAGCGGATCGCGCTTGACGGCCATGGGGTCGGCAACCGCGATCGGCTTCGAAGTCAGCTCGAGCGGAGCAAGTTTTTTTGGAAAGAACAGGTCCTGGATGCTGGCGCCCAGCGTCTTCCAGACCGGCTCTTCTTTGGTGGCATCGACAACGTCGATGGGTTGGGAGCTGAGTTCGAGCGGGGGTTGCTGCGAAGATGAGAAGGCGTCGCGCAGATTGGCGAGAAGCGACGACCACATGGAACCATCGGCTTCAATCAGAAGTTCAGGCTCCGCTTCTGAGGGGCGAGGTTTCGTTGGATCCTGATCCGTAGATATCAAAGGCTCATTGCCCATATTGCGTTGCTGGAGGCGTACCTCCGCTATCTTCCATTATGGATGACGTTGAACTGCTTGTCTTGGATTCATCCCCGCTATTTCTTCCATGGGATGCCAGCAAGACACTTCAAGATACACCAACCACCTTGAAAATAGACGGATCAACTGCCCGCAGGTCACTGTCTCGGCAATCTCTTTGACCGGATACAATAAAAGTCTTAGACAAATCTCGCGCAAGTTCTTCTTGAATATCGCGAACGATTGTCCTTCGAATTCCAAATTGTGGGAGAAAAGATGTCCTCTGCGCCCGAACTCAAGGCGACCCTGACCCTGCCCGAGACCAAATTCCCGATGAAGGCGAATCTGCCGCAGAATGAGCCGGTTCGGCTCCAGCAATGGGAAGAATCGGGACTGTACGAACAGATTCGCCAGGCGCGCAAGGGCGCCGAGAAGTACATTCTGCACTACGGGCCTCCATACGCGAATGGACCCATCCATCTGGGCCACGCTCTGCAGAAGTGCATCAAGGATTTCATCCTGAAATCGAAGACCATGGCTGGCTACGATGCGCCGCTGGTTCCGGGATGGGACTGCCACGGGCTGCCCATCGAGATTAAAGTCGACGAAAAGCTGGGCCGCAAGAAGCTGGAGATGCCTGCGTTATCCGTGCTGCGCGCCTGCCGCGAATATGCGCAGAAATTCATCGACATGCAGCGCGAGCAGCTCATCCGCCTGGGCGTTTTTGCCCACTGGGACAAGCCTTATCTGACCATGTCGAAGCCGTACGAAGCCAAGACGCTGGAGAGCTTCTACGACTTCTTCGAAAAGGGCTTTGTCTACAAGGGTCTGAAGCCGGTCTACTGGTGCCTGCACGACAAGACGGCGCTGGCCGAGGCCGAAGTCGAGTACGAGCAGCACACCAGCCCCAGTGTTTATGTCCGCTACAAGTTGAGCACTCCGCCCCGAAACATTCATCAGGATTTGGAAGGCAAGCAGGTCTGGACCATCATCTGGACGACCACCCCGTGGACCCTTCCCGCATCGCTCGCGGTCGCATTTCATCCCGAATTCGATTACGTGGCGCTCGAGAATTCCGACGGTAACGTCTACATCGTCGCGGAATCCCTTGCGACGAACGTTCGCGAAGCCTGCAATCTGGAAGGCGCGAAACCCATCGCACGGGTCAAAGGCGCTAGGCTCGAACACTCGACCTTCCAGCATCCCTTCCTCGACCGCAGCATTCTCGGGGTAAACGCCGATTATGTGACTGCCGACACCGGCACGGGCGCGGTACATACCGCACCGGCGCACGGCGCGGACGATTTCTACACCGGCACGCGCTACGGCCTCGACCAGACCTGCAACGTGGACAACGAAGGCCGCTTGCGCAATGGCCTGCCGCAGTGGGAAGGCAAAACGGTGTGGGAGGCCAACCCGCTCATCATCGAGATGCTGAAGGAGCGCGGCGCGCTGATGGGCCGCCAGGATATCTACCACTCCTATCCGCACTGCTGGCGCTGCCATAATCCGGTGATCTTCCGCGCAACGGAGCAGTGGTTCATTGGCATGGAGACGCCGCTGAAGAACGCAGACGGCAGTGAGACCACATTCCGCCAGCGCGCGCTGGACGAGATCAAGCACGTGACCTGGGACCCGGCGTGGGGACAGGAGCGCATCTCGAACATGATCGCCACCCGGCCCGACTGGTGTATCTCGCGCCAGCGGCTGTGGGGCGTGCCGATTGCGGTCTTTCTCTGCAACAAATGCCATACGCCACTGAATGATGCCGCGTTGAACCGGCGCGTCGTGGGGCTGTTTCATGAAGAGGGCGCGGAGGCATGGCACAAATATTCGGTCGATGAGATTCTGCCCGCCGGAACCACCTGCGCGAAGTGTGGCAACGTGCAGCCCAGGCCAGCGGAAGATGCCGCTTCAAGTGGCGCAAACGAAGGTGTAGTAAGCAGCAACACTGCGGCAGCTTTTAGAAAAGAGACAGACATTCTGGATGTCTGGTTCGATTCCGGCACCAGCTGGAATGCTGTGCTCGTCGGGAATCCCGAGCTCGAGTTCCCTGCCTCCCTCTACATCGAAGGGGCGGACCAGCATCGCGGCTGGTTCCACTCGTCTTTACTGTGCTCGGTTGCGATCAAGGAGCAGGCACCGTACAAGAAGGTCGCGACGGTCGGCTGGACGCTCGATGAACAGGGACGCGCCTTCTCGAAATCGCTGGGCAACGGCGTCGATCCTGTCGACATCGCCAAGCGTCTGGGTGCGGAGATCGTGCGCCTGTGGGCGGCGAGCGTCGACTTCCGCGAAGACGTGACCGCGAGCGAGAACCTGATGCAGCGCGCAGCTGAGAACTATCGCAAGCTGCGCAACACCTTTAAATTCCTGCTCGGCAACCTGCAGGGCTTCGTTCCGGCCCGCGATGCAGTGAAGGACGAAGAGCTGTTGCCTCTCGATCGCTACATGCTGGCGCGCACCCGCGAGCTGACGGAGAAGGTGTTGACCTGGTACGACGAGTTCGAGTTTCATCGCGTGTATCACGCGATCAACGAGTTCACCATCGTCGACCTGAGCGCGCTCTATCTGGATGTGCTGAAGGATCGCATGTACACCTTCGCGCCGGTGAGCGTGGAGCGCAGGTCAGCGCAGACGGTTCTCTGGAAGATCACCGAAACGCTGGTGCGGCTGGTCGCTCCTATGCTGACCTTTACTGCGGAGGAGGTCTGGGGGTATCTGCCGCATGTGGAAGGCCGCGAGGCTAGTGTGCATCTGGCGCTGTTTCCGAAATTGGATGACATCGCCGTCAAAGACGAAGCGCTGCTGACTGACTGGAATAATTTGCTCGAAATTCGCGATGAAGTCTTAAGAATTCTTGAGATAGAGCGCAAGGCTGGCCGTATTGGCAAAGCACTCGAAGCGAAAATAGTGCTGAACGGCTCCGATGGAGTTCTCGCGCTTTTGAATAAGTACTCCTCATCGCTCAAAGAGCTTTTCAATATTTCGCAATTCGAACTTCCGCGCGAGAATCAATCTTCACGTGACCTCAGCAGCTTCGGATTTGCGTTCCATCCTGCCGACGGAATCAAGTGCGAGCGCTGCTGGAACTATCGCACCGACACTGCACGGTTCGGTCCCTGGTCTACCGTCTGCGGACGCTGCGCCGATGCTCTTCGCCAGATGCCGGAGTTTGCCCCGTTTGAGAATGCCGGGAGCGTGAACGCTTGAGCCTGACCCGCAACCAACCATTCGACATGCGGGGCTGGCTCCTGGGCCTGTCCGCGCTCATTATCGCCCTCGACCGCATCACCAAGCACTGGGTGAGCGGCCATATCGAGGAAGGCTCGGCGATCACCGTGATCCCGCATGTCTTTCGCATCTCGCACGTGCTCAATGGCGGCGCGGCCTTCAGCATGTTCACCGACTCGCCTCACCCGGAGCGCACTCGCTGGATGCTGACTGCCTTCTCCGTGCTGGCAGCCATCGTCGTGCTGGTGGTTCTGCTGCGCGTGGGACGCCGCATCACCATGACCTCGCTGTCGATGGCGCTGGTGCTGGGCGGGGCCATCGGCAACGTGTGGGATCGCGTGCGCACCGGCACGGTCATCGACTTCCTCGAGGTCCACATCATCCACTACCACTGGCCCGACTTCAATGTTGCCGATTCGGCCATCGTCGTCGGTGGGATTCTTCTGCTGCTCGACTCGCTACGGTCTAAGGAAGAGCCGAATGCCTAGGTGGGTCCGAAGCCGCGACGGTCGACGCGGGGGCGTCGTACTGATCGCAGCGAAGGATCGCAGCGACGTTTGTGCACTGATATTGTCGAGATTCTTCGCTACGCTCAGAATGACGAAGGATGGTGGAATGACGAAGAGCGGTGGAACAACAAATCGTCATGTCGTTTCCAGCGACCGGGTGCCCCACGCCTCGCTTCTGAGACGTGGGATTCTACGGACGCTGGCGGTCATCGGCCTGTTGGCAGTGGTCTTCACTCCACTGCATTCGAACGCGCAGACAAAGGCATCGAAACCCGCAAAACAGCTGGTCATCATCGACACCGATATCGGAGACGACATCGATGACGTATTCGCACTGGCTCTGGCCGAGCGTAGCCCCGAGCTGCAGATTTTGGGCGTGACTACCGCCTTCGGCGACACGGCTTTGCGCGCGCAGTTTGCGCAGAAATTCCTCGATGCGACGGGATTCGGAAATGTTCCTGTCGCCGCTGGTGTGCCTACACCTCCGAAGGCGCCGTTCACTCAGGCTTTGTACGCGAAGGATGCGCACAGCACGAAGGTGCTCAAGGTTTCCGGCCCTGATTTTTTGCTTAGTCAAATTAAAAAAAATCCCGGCCAGATCACACTAATCGCTATCGGGCCGCAGACCAACCTGGCCGCGGCTATCGACAAAGATCCCGCGACCTTTCGCAAGCTGAAGCGCATTGTCATGATGGGCGGGTCGGTCGATCGCGGTTATGACGATCACAAGTACCCCGATCCCGAGTGGAACATTCTTTGCGACATTCCTGCCGCGCGCAAGGTCTTTGCCTCGGGTGTACCGATTTACGCCATGCCGCTAGATTCGACGATTTTGAAGTTTAATCAGGCGCGCCTTACCAAGCTCTTCGATGCGCACACGCCGCTGACCGAGCAACTGCGGATCATTTATGGATACTGGAGCGCTGCGACCAAGCAGACCATGCCGACGCTCTTCGATCCCATGGCGGTGAGCTATGCAATCGATCCCGGCCTCTGCCCAACGACACCGATGCATCTCTCGGTCGACGACCAGGGATACACGCGGCGCACTCCCGGCTTGCCTAACGTAAACGCATGCCTGCACTCCGACTCCGACGCCTTCTTTCGTTTTTATCTTTCGCGCACCGTACCCGCTCAATGATTGCCATGTCACGCCGACTCCTCCTGCTCGCTTCGTTCTGTCTTGTATTTCTGCCGCTGGCTTTTTGCGCCGACGGATATCGCATCGTCCACACTTATCCGCACGATCCCGAAGCCTTCACGCAGGGACTGATCTTCATCAATGGCCAGCTCTACGAGAGCACCGGCTTGAACGGCCGCTCGTCGCTGCGCATGGACGACCTCGAAACGGGGAAAGTTCTTCAGCGCCAGGATGTGCCGTCGCAATTCTTTGCCGAAGGCCTCACCAACTGGGGCAGCACGCTCGTCCAACTCACGTGGAAGGCGCACATCGCGTTCGTTTATGACCGCTTCAGTTTTCGCCAGCTGCGCACCTTTCCATACGAAGGCGAGGGCTGGGGGCTCACGCAGGACGGGAAGAATCTCATCCTGAGCGACGGAAGCGCTGAGTTGCGCTTCCTCAACCCGGAGACCTTCGCCGTGGTTCGCCGCATCACGGTTACCGATCACGGTGCGCCGGTGAAGGAGATCAACGAGCTCGAGTACATTCACGGCCAGATCTACGCCAACATCTGGTACTCCAACAAAATCGCGCGCATCTCGCCGCAGACCGGCAAGGTTCTGGGCTGGATCGATCTGAGCGGCCTGGTCGCAAGCGTGGTGCCGCAGGATCAGAATGCGGTGCTGAATGGCATTGCCTATGACGTGCAGCACGATCGCCTTTTCGTGACCGGCAAGCTGTGGCCAAAGTTGTTTGAGATCAAAGTAGTGGCTGGTAAGGCGGGTCGCTGAAGGGCCGGTTGCTAAAAGGCGGGTAGCTAAAGACCGGATGGCTTAAAATCCTGATTGCGAAATAGCTCGCCAACAATCGACTGCCGGCACTGCAACAACACCCGCCATCCGCTTCTTAGCGACCCGGATTTCAGCAACCTGCTTCTGCAGCAACCCGCTTCCCCGGCCGCCCCTTATAATCAAACTGGACATCTTTGTGCTCCCCGCGGCGTTGCTGCACGATGGACGCCCGGTGCATTCACTACGGGGCTTACGTTTGACCGATCAGATCGTTATCCGCGGCGCGCGGACCCACAACCTGAAAAATATCGACGTGGATATCCCGCATGGGAAGCTCACCGTCGTCTCCGGCGTCTCCGGCTCGGGCAAGTCTTCGCTCGCCTTCGACACCGTCTACGCCGAGGGGCAGCGGCGCTATGTCGAATCTCTGTCAGCGTATGCCCGGCAGTTTCTGGAGCGCATCGAGAAGCCGGACGTGGACCTCATCGACGGGCTGGCTCCCGCCATTGCTATCAAGCAGAAGAACTCGACGCGCAATCCGCGCTCGACCGTCGCCACCGCTACCGAAATCTACGACTACATGCGTCTGCTGTGGGCGCGTTGCGGCGTAGTGCACTGCATCGTCTGCGATGGCATCGTGAAGCGCGACACGGTCGACGAAATTGCTGCCGCCGTCCTCGCCCTGGGCGAAGGCACGCGCCTGCATGCGCTCTTCCCGGTTACGCCGGTGACACGTCCCGCTCCGGCTGCAGAGACCGCTGCCGATCCCGAGGCCAAGCCTGCGCGGCCTAAGAAGGCAGCGAAAAAGACTACAAAGAAAGCAGCGGAGTCGCTGCTTACCGAGGAACTGAAAGAGCGGCTCTCCGATCTGCGCAAGCGCGGCTTCAACCGCCTGTATCAGAACGGAATCATCTACGAGTTCTCGACGCCCGAGTCGCTGCTTGAGGTCAACTTCGCGCTGCCGGTCTTCATCCTCGTCGACCGCATCGTAGTTTCGGCCGAGAATCGCGCCCGCATCGTCGACGCCGCCGAGATCGGCTATCGCGAGGCGAATGAAATCCTCTTTGAGATTGTCCCGCGCGACCCGGCGCCGGACGGCAGGCAGGAGCCCGATCGCGAACGGCTCCGATTTTCGTCAGCTTTCGAATGCAAGAACTGCCATCGCATTTATCGCGAGCCTGAGCCGCGTCTGTTCTCCTTCAACAATCCCTTCGGCGCGTGCCCGCGCTGCCAGGGCTTCGGCAACACCATCGACTTCGACCTCGACCTAATCATTCCCGACAAGTCCAAAACGCTGGACGATGGTGCGATCGATCCCTGGAACCGTCCGAAGTACCGCACCTACTTCACTGAACTTAAGAAGACTGCGAAAGCGCACGGCATTCCCATGGACGTGCCCTGGTACGACCTCACGCTCGATCAGCAGACATTCGTGCTGGATGGCTACGGCAGCTTTCTTGGAGTGCATGGCTTCTTTGAATCGCTGGAGCGCAAGAAGTACAAGCTGCACGTCCGCGTGATGCTTTCGAAGTATCGCGGCTACGCGCTGTGCCCGGAGTGCAAGGGGCAGCGGCTGCGCGCCGAGGCTCGCGCCGTGCGCATCGCCGGTAAAAGCGCCGGTCGCGATAGCCGGGGCCATAATATCTGCGAGGCAGCGGCGCTCACCATTCGCACCGCGAATGAGTTCTTCCAGGGCATCGAACTTTCGCCCATGCACCAGGAGATCGCGGGCAGCATTCTCACCGAGATTCAGCAGCGCCTGCACTTCCTCGATGCGGTCGGTCTCGATTACCTCACCCTTGACCGGCTGGCCTCCACGCTTTCCGGCGGCGAATCGCAGCGCATCCAGCTGGCCACGTCGCTCGGCTCGCGCCTGGTAGGCGCACTCTATGTGCTCGACGAGCCTTCCATCGGGCTGCATACTCGCGATACTGCGAAGCTGATTCGCATCCTCGAAAACCTGCGCGACCTGGGCAACACGATCCTGGTGGTCGAGCACGATCCCGACGTCATCCGCTCCGCCGATCACCTGCTCGATCTCGGACCGGGCGCAGGAGAGTTCGGCGGAAAGCTGCTCGCTTCCGGGACGGTGGCAGAAGTGGAGCGCGATCCCGAATCCATCACCGGCAAATATCTCTCCGGGCAGCTCACCATTCCCATCCCTACGCGGCGGCGCGAGACCGGTGCGGCGAAGGACTGGATCCGAGTACGCGGAGCTCGCGCCCACAATTTGCGCGGTCTCGACGTCGAGATTCCGCTGGGCATGCTGGTGTGCATCACCGGCGTCTCCGGCTCGGGAAAATCGACACTGGTGCACGAGGTGCTGTATCGCGTCATCTCCCATCAGTTAGGCAAGACCGAAGGCGGCGACCCGACCAACCTTTATCGCGAGATCAAGGGCGCGGACCGGCTCAATGACATTGTGCTGGTCGATCAGGCGCCCATCGGCCGGACACCACGCTCGAATCCGGTGACTTACATCAAGGCCTTCGACGCTATCCGCGAGCTTTTCGCCGCGCAGCCCGAAGCGCAGCGCCGCAGCTACGCTGCCGGACACTTTTCCTTCAATGTTCCCGGCGGGCGGTGCGATGTCTGCGAGGGCGACGGCACGGTGACGGTCGAGATGCAGTTTCTCGCCGATGTGGAGCTGCCTTGCGAGGAGTGCGGCGGGACACGCTACAAAGCCAGCACGCTGGAGATCAGGTACAAGGGCAAGAACATCCACGAGGTGTTGGGCATGACCGTGAAGGAAGCGCTGCGCTTCTTTGCCGGGCAGCCGAAGATCGTCGAAAAGCTTGCCGTACTGGACGAGACCGGACTTGGCTACGTTCGCCTGGGACAATCCGCAACAACGCTCTCGGGCGGCGAGGCGCAGCGCGTGAAGCTGGCCGCGCACCTGGCTTCGGTGCGGGGCTCGAACGGCAGCGACGCGAAGAAGCAGAGCCGGGTGCTCTACATTCTCGATGAGCCGACGACCGGGCTGCATTTCGACGATGTCAGCAAGCTGCTGACCGCCTTTCGCAAGCTCATCGATGGCGGCGGATCGCTGGTGGTGATCGAACATAACCTTGACGTGATCAAATCGGCGGACTGGGTGATCGACCTCGGCCCCGAAGGCGGTTCGGCGGGGGGCCAGATCGTTGCCGTCGGAACGCCCGAACAGATTGCCGCCAATGAGCTCTCGCATACCGGATATTGGCTGGCCAAGGTTCTGGCGGCGCGGCGCGAGCCGGCCAGTGAGCTGGCCAACGAAACCGTGGCTTAGCCGTCCATGGAATAGTCTCGGAAACAAAGGTGATTTCTTGCAGCAACGCCTCGCACTAATCTTCGTCATCCTTCTCTCTCCGCTTGCCCTGAGCGCGCAGTCGGCTTCTATGCCGCCGGGAACCAGCGACCCGGAGCCCGCAGCCTCGCCTGCCTTCCCTAAGACCAGTCCGCTTACGGAGGCCGAGGCGGCGGTCGACGACAAGAATTTCGATAAGGCGCGAGGCCTGCTCGACAGCTATCTCTCCGCGCATGCCAGCGACGCGCGCGCGCTCTTCGACCGCGGCTATTGCGATGATGCGCAGGGACATAGCGACGCGGCAATTGGCTTCTATCGCAAAGCGGTCGCGGCCGATTCCAAGCAGTTCGAGTCTCACCTGGCGCTGGGTCTGCTGCTGGCGCAGCAGGACTCGTCCGATGCCCGCGCCGAGCTCGAAGCCGCGACGAATCTCGAGCCGAACCCGCCCAATCCAGCCGCGAAAGCGCAGGCTTACCGCACACTCGCCCACATGTTGCGCAACTTCGATGCTGACGCGGCCAAGGCCGATCTGCTGGCGGCGCTGAAGCTATCGCCCGAGACACCGGACGACACGCTGCTTACCGCCGAGATCGCGGAGTCAGAAGGCGACCGCGACATCGCGGAGCAGGCTTATCGGCGTGTGCTGAACAGCGAGCCGGAGTCTTCGCCGGCCATCGCGGGCCTCGTCCATATCCTGATCCAGGACAAGAAATACACCGACGCCGAGCCTCTGGTGCACAGCGCGCTGCTCCGCGACCCCGACGATCCGGCCTTGAATGCGCAGTACGCCGCCCTACTGGCCGCGGAAGGCAAGAGCGACGAGGCCACGGCCACGCTTGAGAAGCTGCACCTGCTTCAGCCGAAGGATCGCCAGATCTCGAATATGCTGGCCGATGCCTATATGCAGGCTGAAAATCTGGAAAAGGCCGACGCCGTTTACGCTGATTTATTGACTGTTTCCCCAAATGACGCTGATCTGCTCTCCGCCCGCGGACAAGTTCTCATTCGGGAACAGAAATACGCCGACGCCCTTGCCTTATTTCAGCACGCGGTTAAGATCAACGCACAAGATGCCGATGTATGGGGCGGGATCGCTTTTGCCGCTTCCAAGACCGGGGACAGCACCCTGGAACTGGATGCGCTTGCAGCCCGATCAAAAATTGCTGCCGAAACACCGGCTACTTACTTTATGTATGCCACCGCGCACGATAAATTACATCAGAGCAAGCAAGCTGTGGAGTATTATCGTCTGTTCCTAAGTTCTGCCCTGGGGAAGTTTCCCGATGAGGAGTGGCAGGCCAAACAAAGGCTGGCAGTCCTCGCCAAGTAAGCTGGCGTTCGACGTTCCCGTGGCACCCTGGGAGGTGCATCATGCGGTTCGTTTTAGCTCTTTCACTCGCGACAGTCGCCATTGCCCCCGCTGCGTACGCAGCCAATGACAAGATCCTGGACGTTCACGAAATGGCCGTGCTGGAAAGCCGTGCGGCCCAGGCAGCGCCCAAGGAACAATGCTTTCTCTACGCCGAGCTGGCCCATTCCATGGCCGAGTTGGCCGGACAACAGCTGAATGCCGGCAACGCGCAGGATGCCTCGGCTTCGCTCAAAGCCGTGCAGCAGTACGCCGCCAAGATTCACATGAACGTTGCCGATGACGCCAAGCGACTCAAAAACGCCGAGATCCTGATGAGACATACCGCCTTCCGCCTGAAGGAGATCATGCTGGGCGCATCGCTCGACGACCGCCCCACCCTGGAATCGACTCTCAAACAGCTCGATCAGGTGGAGGGGGAGATGATGGTGCAGGTGTTCAAGCATTAAGCGGTTATGCCGGATTTAGGAAGCAAACGCCCGGGGCTAGAAGTCCGCGGGATTGGATCGGTTTATTCATGAGGCTGAAGCCTCACTCTCCCTCCGAAAAACAAATCGCGGTCACATCAACCTGAAGTTGGTTTACTCTCTTCCCCGGTTTCGGAAGGGCGATCGATCACGCGCGGCAATCTCCGAGCCGCTTACCGGGTGCGCAGAACCTCCATCGGATCGACCTGCGATGCCCGTCGTGCCGGCAGAATCGCTGCCAGCGCGGCCACGATTCCCAGCAGAACCAGGCTTCCTGCAATTGCCATCGGATCGGCGACCCGTGTCTCATAGAGCAGGCTGCGCATCCAGCGCGTGGCAATCAGAGCTAATCCCAGCCCTACTCCTGCGCCGGTTACGACCGGCAGCGCCGCCTGCCGCAGTACCAGCCCCATCAACCTTGCCTTCCCGGAGCCGAGAGCGACGCGGATGCCGAACTCCTGCAGGCGGAGCGTCACCGAGTAGGCTAATACTCCGTAAACCCCGAGCAGAGCCAGGAGCAGGGCGGCCGCGCCGAAGCTCGAGAGGAGCAGCGTCTGGAAGCGGTCCGAGGCGACAGACTCGCTGAGCTGATCATCAAGCGACTTCACCGCGGGAATCGGCACCTGCGGGTCAATCTTCCATAAAGTTTGCTGGATTTCAGGCGCGATGGCTTTGCCCGGCTGCGAGCTACGCACCAGGAAGGTGAGGGTCCACGGCGTGAAGGTCCAGTATGGTACGTAGACCATGTTGGCCGTGTCTTTTAGCCCGTTCACGCGCGTGTTCGCCACCACGCCGACGATGGTGAGCGATTGTTGGCTGTCAGGAACGATATCGCTGATCTTTTTTCCTATCGGATTTTCGCCGGGGAAGCCTTCTCGTGCGGTCTGCTCGGAAATCAATGCCACGTAAGGATTGGCGCGATCGGCAGCAGTGAAGTTTCGGCCCGAGACGAGCGCCATGCTCATGGTGGGCAGGTACTGCGGATCGGTCCAGCGGATGTTGACGAGCGGGCCGTGTCCATTCGGCGCCGGATGGTCGGGGCGGGTCAACTCGTCGACCCAAGTTTGTCCGCTGAGAGGCAGGTTGTTGGTTAGAGTAGCGTTCTCGACGCCGGGAAGCTCTCGCAGCGCGGCGAGAGCGCGGTCGGCGAATGCCAGCTTCGCCTCCTTCATGCCGGGCTTGGTGTCGCCATACTGCGGAGAGAAGAGGTCGACCTGAGCCGCCGTTACGTTGTGAACCTCGAAGCCGCGATTCTGGGTGAGGAGATGCGAGAAGCTGCGCAGCACCAGGCCGGTAATCATAAGCAGCACCACTGTAAATGCGACTTCGCTGGCAACCAGCAGGCTGCGGACACGGCTTCCCTGCTGCGAGCCGGCGGTGCGCGTGGAGCTGGCCCGCAGTGCGGTTTGTGGATCGGCGCGCAGCGACTGCAGCGCGGGAAGCGTTCCGAAGAGCAGCGCGGTTAACGCGGAGAGCCCGACTGCAAATGCAAGGACAGGAAGATCGACCTGAACATCCGCGAGCCTGGGGATGTTAGACGGAGCAACAGCCAGGATGACGCGAACCCCTGCAAAGGCCAGAGCCACGCCGGCAATGCCGCCGATTGCCGCCAGTACGAAGCTCTCGGTCAGCCGGACCATCACCAGCTGCATCCGGCTCGCGCCGAGCGCTGCGCGGACCGCAGTCTCCCGCTCGGCGGCGACGGCGCGGGCCAGCTGCAGATTGGCCAGATTCACGCACGCGATCAGTAGGACCGCGCCGACTGAGGCAAAGAGCAGCCAAAGCGTCCCACTGATGCCGGAGGTGACGTCGCTGGCCAGCGGCGTGACCACCGCGCCGAGATGCATGGAAAGATGCGAGGAAGCGGTATAGGCGCGCTGCATCCCATCAAGCTCAGCCTGTGCCTGGGCGACCGTGACACCCTGCTTCAACCTGCCTACAACCTTGAAGTTGAAGTTGCCGTCGTCATCCTGAAGGTTGTGATCATCCTCGGTGATCGGCCCGAAGACCATGTTCGGCTGCTCAGCTGAAGTCTGTCCGGCAAAGGTCAGCCGGCTGGAAAAGCGAATGTCGGGAATGCGCACACTCGCCGGCAGCACGCCCACGATGGTGTTCAGCTCTCCACCGATGCGCAGGCTCTTGCCGACGACTGCGGGATCGCCGTGGAAGAGGCTCTGCCAGCCTGCATAGCTGAGCATCACCACTGGCGGAGCGCCCTTGGCCACATCGCGCGCTTCGAAGTCGCGTCCCATGACTGGCGCGACGCCGAAGACGCGAAAGAAATCGGGCGAGATCGACAGACCGTTTACGACGCGGGGATGGCCGGTGCCAGTGGAAACGCTGGGGCCGGCATCCTGGAAGATGGCTATCGATTCCAAGGTCTGCGTAGCCTTCTTCAGGCGCAGATAATGGCGGTAGTTGTCGGGAACATCCGGCTCCTTGGCGCGCATCTCTGCAACCGTCTCGCGCACGACCACCAGCCGGTCGGGCTCGCGGAAGGCAAAGGGCTTCAGGAGCACCGCATTCACCACGCTGAAGACTGCGGCCGCGGCGCCAATACCCAGCGCCAGAGTAAGAATCGCGGTCAGTGCGAATCCGGGTGATTTGCGCAGCTGGCGGATGCTGAAACGAAGCGAGAGCAGCGGCGAAGACATGGGCAGAAATCCTCAGCAGGCAATGAGCATCTGCCGGTCCAATCTGCAGAGAGAACGCATCTCTTTGAGCTTATGCGGGATACCCTTCCGGAGTAGAATGAGGCGCAGCGGCGAATGTGTCCACCCGCGGATCGCGGTGTTCACGCGCGGACGCTTCGCGGCAAGCTCAAGAGCGCCAATGCGAATTGGGCATCTTACTGGCAGTATTGCAAAGGGGACCGCCGTGCTCCGCTTTTCCACGAAAACCATGACCTCTCGAACATTCAAGTGGCGTGCCGCAATTCTCGCCCTGCTGCTTTTCCCGCTGTGCTCTCAGTTGCTTCATGCGCAAAAAGAGAAAGACCCTCTGAACGATGACGAGGTCGACCAGATCCGCGAGGTGCGCGACCAGCCGGTGCAGCGCATCAAGCTCTATCAGAAATTCATCGAGGAGCGCATCGCGACCATCAAGCAGCTGGGGCCGAATCCCAAGGCCGAGGATCGCAAGGCCGAGCTGCGGGCGAAGCTGGAGGAATTCACGCGCCTGTCCGATGAGCTGCAGGACAATCTCGACACCTTCGACGAAGCCCACGCCGACATCCGCAAAGCTTTAAAGGATCTCGTTCCGGCCAGCGCCAAATGGCCGGAGATCATCACTCAGGCGGGCACCGATCCAAGTTACGATTTTCCGCGTAAGACCGCGCTTGACGCCGCCCAAAGCACCAGTGAACAGGCCAAAAAGCTGCAGGAAAGCCAGCAGAAATACTTTGCCGAGCACAAGGACGAGGCTAATAAGAATGGGACTGGGCCGACATAGGGTATAGGGATCAGGGTGCAGGGCTCGGATGGCTTTGGCAGAATTGCTTATGCTCTATACCCATCTCTCTGTCCTCAGCTCTGGGCTTTGTTTTCTGAGCTCTGTGCCCTGAGCCCTGCACCCTAGCTTTTTGCTATTCTCAAGCGAGTGAACCCCGAGTTTGTCCGTTGGTTTGAAGAGGAGTATCGCGCCCTGCGGCCCCGGGCCCCGATGCCTGCCTTCGAGGTCCGCTTTTACCGCTTCACCAGTCTGAACACCACTATCCGGCTGCGCGAGGGCGGGATCAAGGTGCGGCTCTCCGATCTGCTGGAGGGCGCGCCGGAGAGTGTCATTCGCGCCATCGCGCACATCCTCATCGCCAAGCTGTATCGCAAACCCATTGAGACGGGGCACGCTACGCGCTACCGGCGTTTTGCCGCGAGCGAAGCAGTGATGCGTCAGACTGAGCGCATCCGCCAATCGCGCGGACGGAAACGAATCTCCACGGCGAAGGGCGAGCACTACGATCTCGATGAGGTCTTTGAGGCACTGAACATCCGCTTCTTCCACGGACTGCTTGGCCGTCCGCAGCTCACCTGGAGCGAGCACCGCGCCAAGCGTCTACTCGGCCACTACGATGCCGCGCACAACACCATCATGGTCAGCAGGGTCTTCGACCGGCGCGGCACGCCGCGGTACGCCATCGAATACCTGATGTACCACGAGATGCTGCACCTCAAGCATCCGGTAAAGACGCGCAACGGACGGCGCTGCGTACACTCGCGGGAGTTCCAGGCGGAAGAAAATCTCTTTCCCGAACTCTATCAAGCCAAAGCTTATTTGAAGACTTTGTGACCGCGGCTTCGGCTCTCGCTCAGACTGTTAGACTCAAAGAAATTCGTATTCGAAATTCGTATTCTAAGGAGCAAGTGTGGCAGAGAACGAAGTGAAAATTACAGTGCGTCCCAACGGGCCGTTTCGCGTGGAAGGCTCCATCAAGCTGGTCGACGCCCAGGGTGGCGAGTGGGACCTGACCGGTAAGCCAGCCATCTCTCTTTGTCGCTGCGGCGCATCTGCGAACAAGCCTTTCTGCGACGGAGCCCACAGCAAGATCGGATTCCAGGCGCAGGACTCCGCACCGCCGCCGGTCGTTCCGCAGACTGCTACCGAGAACACTTAGAGCGCGAGGCTTCCTCGTTAGGTACTCGCTACCCTTCACCGTCATCCTAAGCGCAGCGAAGGATCTTAGCGCGTCTTTCGAATCCAAGACTGCCGAGATTCTTCGCTGCGCTCGGAATGACGAATCGGAAATTTGTATCGTAACCGTCATCCCGCCTGTCGCGCCTTTCAACCCCTGGTTTCCACAAAGCTCAGCACCACATCCCGCTCCCGCGGGCCGTCGAGTTCAACCACGATCACCCTCTGCCAGGTTCCCAGCACAAGTGAGTTGTCCTTCATCGGAATCGTCAGCGCTGTTCCCAGGATCGATGACAGGATGTGATCCGGAGCATGCGCCGGATTGTGGGGATGGCGGTACTTCAGCTTGGGCATCATGGCCTCGAAGGCATCGAGCATGTCGAGATCGGTGCCGGGGTCGAGGTCGGCGGTGGTCAGGGCGGCTGTCGTGTGCAGGATATTGAGGTAGCAAATTCCCTCACGCGCGCTGATATCGCTAAGGTTCTGTTCAACGATTTCGGTGATGTCGAGTATCTCGCGCTTTCGGGTGGTTTTGATCTTAAGACGTTTCATTGGCAATCCTTTTCATCTCCCATCATTCCTCATTATGGATGCGGAGATTCTGAACCCTCGCTTTCCATTCAGCATCCATCATGATGCGGTAGAGGGGATTCTTTCTCATTGCCAGATAAGCGTTCAAGTCCTGGATTGAAGTTCGCGTTCAATCTCATTGCAAAATCAGCACTTCAACCGATGCAGGGCGTGCCGCAGAAGCCTCTTCTGGCCAAGCCTGAAGAGCTGGCGGTCACCTTCATCGGACACGCCTCGTTCCTGATCCAGATCGGCGGCCTCAAGCTGCTGGTGGATCCGGTATTTGCCACGCGGCTGGTGGTGATCCGGCGCGTGCGCCGACCCGGCGTGCTGATCCGCGACCTTCCGCCGATCGATGCCGTCCTCTTGACGCACGCTCACATGGATCACCTCAATCTGCCTTCGTTGCGGAAGATCGTCCGTCACACCTTTCGCATGTCGGGTCGATCGCCGGTTGCGGTGGTGCCGGAGGGCGTTGCCGATCTGGTCGACAAGATCGGATTTGAAAGCGTGCGTAGCCTGCGCCCATGGTCTACGTGCAAGCTGCGCCAGGTGGAGGTGACGATGACTCCCGCGCAGCACTGGGGTGCGCGCATGCTGCGGGATTCGCACCGCGGCTTTGGCGGATATCTGCTACGCAGCGGATCGCACTCCGTCTACCACTCCGGCGACAGCGGCTACTTCGAGGGCTTCCGCGAGATCGGCGAGCGCCTTGCGCCACGGGTTGCACTGCTGCCCATCGGGGCCTATAAGCCGGATAGCTTCCGGCGCGTTCACACCAGTCCTGAAGATGCGCTGCAGGCCTTCCAGGATCTGCGCGCGGAGTTCATGGTCCCCATGCACTATGGCACCTTCCGGCTCTCTGAAGAAGAGATGGACGAGCCGCTACCTCGCCTGATGAAAGCCGCAACCGAGGTTGGACTGCAACAGCGCATTCAGGCACTGCGCGAAGGCGACACCACGATTTTTCCCTGACCGGCACCGCAGCTAAAACTCTTTCCTTCAGTAATTCACGCCGATAACGATAACATTACCCATCTTTTGCTACTTTGATGAGAGCGGCAACATTACGCTTGCCCAAAATGGAGGAGAAGTTTCGGTGGAGAGCTATAGCATTGGCGTCGATCTCGGGGGAACGAATCTGCGGATCGCCGCTTATACGCGCGACAAAGGTCTTCTGGAAACCATCCTGCTGCCGACTCGTCTCGAAGCCGGACGGGATGCGGTTGCCGAGGATCTGTGCAGCGCTGTCGAGACATTGGAAGGCCGCTACTCTTCCCAATTGGCGCTGGCCGGCGTGGGTGTTGGGACTCCGGGTCCGCTGGAGCTGCCCGCCGGACGCCTGCATCACCTGCCCAACTTTCCGGGGTGGGATGGCTTCGAGCTCAAGTCCCATCTGGAAGCGCGCTTGAATCGACCGATCATTGTTGAATCGGATGCGAACCTGGCCGCTCTTGCGGAGTGCAAGCTGGGCCGCGGACGCACGCTGGGCTTGGATTCGCTGTGCATGCTGACTCTGGGCACCGGAGTCGGCAACGGCATCATTCTCTGCGGAAGGGTCTGGGACGGCGCGCACGGCATGGCGGGCGAGGCCGGCCATGCGACGGTCTATCCCTACGGACCCGCCTGCCCGTGCGGCAGTAACGGATGTCTCGAACTCTATGCCTCGGCTACAGCAGTGGTACGCGCCGCCAAGGAGCGCGCCGCGGCAGGAAATGCGCCCTCCCTGGTTCAGCCGGAAGATGCTACGCCATGGACCGCTCGCGCACTGGCGCACGCCGCCGACGCAGGCAACGCGGATGCCGCAAAGATCTTCGCGGATGCCGGACGCGCGCTGGGGATCGGACTGGCCGCGCTGGTCAATACGCTGAATCTGCCTCTGTATGTTGTCGGCGGAGGCCTGGTGCAGGCCTGGCACCTGATGCAGGCTGCCCTCTTCGCCGAACTCAACCACCGCAGCTACGTTTATCGGCTTACCGCTCCGGGCAGCACCATTGCCAAGGGGCATCCACGGGGAGCGACCCAGGTGCTTCCGGCCGAACTCGGGCCCGACGCGGGATTACTCGGTGCGTGTATCCTTCCCTTTCTGGATTCGACGCAGCTCAACGGCTACTGCTGATCGGGCAGAACGTGGAAGGAATGCAACTCGAATGCGATTGAATTACTACCTGGCCAAGGGCACTCTAGTCGGCGCGCTCGGCGGCCTGCTCTTCGGCTTCGACACCGCGGTCATCTCCGGCACCACGCAGCAGCTGAGCGATGTCTTCCACCTCAGCCCCTTCAATCTGGGCTTGACCGTCTCGACCGCGCTCTTTGGCACGGTGATCGGCGCCATGACCTCGGGCGAGCTGGGGCAGAAGATCGGCGGCCGCGAAGCTCTGCGGATCATGGCCTTCCTTTACGTGATCTCGGCCATCGGCTGCGCTTTCTCGTGGAGCTGGCCGGCGCTCATCTGCTTCCGTTTTATCGGCGGCCTGGGCATCGGCGGTTCGTCGGTCCTGGGACCGGTCTATATTGCCGAGCTCGCACCGGCAAAATTGCGCGGGCGGTTGGTGGGGCTCTTCCAGATCAATGTCGTGCTGGGCATCATGCTGGCCTACGCGTCGAATTATCTTATCGCCGGAATGAAGCTGGGCGCGGCCGAATGGCGGTGGGAGCTGGGTGTCGCCGGAGCGCCGGCGCTGCTCTTCCTCATCCTGCTCTTTACCATTCCGCGCAGCTCGCGCTGGCTGGTGACGCAAAGCCGCATCGACGAGGCCCGCGAAGTTCTGCGCATGATGGGCTCGCCCAATTCCGAAGAGGAGTTGAAGGAGATCGTCGACTCCATTCACCTGGAGCGGGCGTCACGCTCCGAACCGCTTTTCAGGAAGAAATACTGGCTGCCTATTTTTCTAGCCGTCACCATCGGCAGCTTCAATCAGCTATCGGGCATCAACGCCATCCTTTACTACCTGCCCTCGATCTTCAACTACGCGGGCTACAGCAAACTTTCCGGCGACAAGCAGGCGGTGTTGGTGGGCCTGATGAACCTGCTGGCGACCATGCTGGCCATGACGGTGATCGACAAGCTCGGACGAAAGACTCTGCTGTTGGTGGGATCGGTTGGCACTTCGGCCGCACTGGCCGGAGTTGCGGCTGTGTTCTATACGCAGCAACATCAGGCATATCTGCTCTGGCTGCTGGTCGGATTTATCTTCTTTTTCTCCATCTCACAGGGCGCGGTGATCTGGGTCTACATCAGCGAGATCTTCCCGACACGCGTCCGCGCCAAGGGTCAGAGCCTGGGCAGTTCTTCGCACTGGATCATGAACGCCATCATCTCTCTGGCCTTCCCCTGGGTGGCGAAACATTCCACGGCCACGCCGTTCGTCTTCTTCGCGGCCATGATGGCGCTGCAATTCTTCGTGGTGCTGTTCATGTATCCCGAGACCAAGGGCGTGACTCTGGAGCAGATGCAGAAGAAGCTCGGCATCGACTGAGAAATAGCCTCTCGATCGCTCGAGAGGCTATTTCTTCTTCGCCTCAGTAGGTTTCATATCAGCCTCATCGGGCAGACTTTCTTCCTCCAACGTCTGCTTCTGCGACTTCCCAGGCAGTGAAGACGGTTCGGACAAAGCATCTTTGTCCGCTGCTTTTGACGAAGCGACCTCAACCTTTTCCGACATGGTTTTGTCTGCCTTTGCAGGGACGCCCAGATAATCCTGAAGCTTGTAGCCCGCCTGTTTGGCTTTTGCGAGCTGGGCCTCGTAGAGCTTTCGCACGCCGGAGAGAGTTTTCGGGTCGACAGCTCCGCTCTCCAGCTGCGTAGTCAGAGCGGGAAGCTGCAGCCACCAGAACATCTCTTCCAGGCATTCTTTATTGAAGTAGAGAACGCCTTCCGATTCATTGACGCCGAGCAGCCAGCGAATGTCGGGCTCCTGCCAGAATCCGAGTGCGGCCTTTCCTGGCTCGATCAGTAATCCGGACCCTTTGTAGCTTCCCGAGAGCAGGATGCGAATGCGTGCAGCAGCACGCCACGCTCCTTCGCCTTCGAGGCCCAGCTTCGAGAAGGCCTCCGCCAGGGCGGTGCGGAGTTGAAGCCGGTCGAAGATCTCCAGCACCTCTTCGCTGTCGGAAGAGAGAGAGTGCAAGACGCTCCATGCGATCACCGGCGCCCAGAGCGCACTCGCGCGCTTGAGCGGATGACTGTTGGGCAGAACGGCGCGCGCGGTTGGCGGCCAATCCAGCTGCGAGCTGCTTACCAGGCGGGGCAGATTGGCCACAGCTTCGAGCGACCTCGTCAGACGCTCGGGTGCGGACTCGGCGAGGGTGCGGAGAGCAGGAGCATCCGGCGACAATTCCGCAATGCTGCGGTAGAGCTCCTCCGCATCCTCGGCAATGGCGGCTACGGCACCCTCGATGCCCCGGCCGTCATGGATGAGCTTCCGATGATCGTCCTTGGCGGTGGGGTGGTCGTGCTTATCCTCCGCGGCTTCGATCAGCGGCTCCAATACAACCGGGCTGAGAACTTTCCTCAGAGCTTCGTGGACAGGGCGCAGGCGCAGCCGTTCCAGCGCCTCATCGAGGTTGTACACACCTACGCCATCGAGGATGTCGCACAGCTTGTCCCACGGCTTTTCGGCGGTGCAGATCATCTCGCGCCAATACTGAAGCACCGCATATCGATAGGCATGAAGCTCGATGGTGAATCCGCGTTCCCGGATCGTTTCGGCGCGGTGAAGATACTTGAGGCCGGTCGCGGTGTCTTCGTAAGCCAGCACCGCTCCGCCATCATGCGGCAGAGCCAGCGCATCCGGCAGGGCGATCTGCACCTGTTGGCCGCTTCGCTTGTCCATCATTGCTGCGGAGTGATGCACGGTCCCGCGCGTCTGCCCGTAGCGGTTATTGAAGAGAATCAGCGCACGCTCCTCACCCAGGCGATTTGAATAAGCAAAGACGTTTTCGTCCACGCTGCCGTCGCTGGTCCAAAAATCGTAGAGCGCAAAGTGCGCGCTTTCGGCAAAGACGGCGCGCCGCTTCAGCAGCGGAGCGATCTCGCGCATGTGCCGGGCGACGAGATCCTCGTTGGGAGATTCGTCGTAGCGGGCGCGCTTGTACTCCATGCCGTACTTCTCGGTGAAGGCTTCAATCTGGCCGTGGCCGAACATGGGCAGGCCTGGGATGGTCGCCATCATGCTGCAGACGCCGAAATATTTGTCCCCTGTTCCGAATTGATCAATCGCCGTTCGTTCATCGGGATTGCTCATGAAGTTCACGTAACGCTTGAGGATTTCTGGATCGAATTCGATGGTCTTTTTGAGGTAGGAACGGTACTTCGCGTTCTCCTCATCTCGCAGCATGTTCATGAAGGCGCTGTTGTAGACGCGGTGCATGCCCAGGGTGCGGACGAAGTATCCCTCGAGCAGCCAAAAGGCTTCGGCGAGGAGCAGCGTACCTGGCACTTCTGCCGCGACACGGTCGACAACCTCGCGCCAGAATTCGTTCGGCATCAGCGCATCGAATTCTTCCTGGGTCATGCTGAACTCGGCGCGGGATGGAATCGAGCCACCCGAGCCGGGCAGCGGAAACCACAGCCGCTGCACGTGAGTCTTGGCCAGGGTCATCGCGGCGTCGAAGCGGATGATGGGAAACTGCCGCGCCACACTCAGAATGGTCTGAATCACCTGCTCGCGAACGTGGGCCTTGGAGTAGTCGAGCTGCGCGGTGTCGTTCCAGGCGAAGGTCGTGCCGTCGTTGCCGTGATAAACGTAGGCGGTGTGCCCCGAGGCGCGGTCGCGGCGGCGAAAGACTACGGCGGCATCGGTCTGATCGTAATAGTGATCTTCGATCTTGATCTCGACGCGGCTGTCGCTGGAGACGTCCGGCCCCTCGAAGGAATACACCGGATAGGGGCTGTCGGAGCGCGAGAGAAACCAGTCGGGATGCTCGATGACCCAGTTTGAATCGATGCCCATGTGGTTCGGAACCATGTCGCTGGCCAGCCGGATGCCGAAGCGCGCGGCGCGGTCGCGGAGGTTGGTGTAGGAGAGATAGCCGCCGATGTCCTCGGCGATGGCGTAGTCGCGCAGCGAGTAGGCCGAGGCTACAGCATCGCCTTGTCCACGCAGACGCTTGATGGTTTGCGAGGCGTCGCTGCGCTCCCACAGGCCGATGAGCCACAGGCCGTTGAGGCCGCGGCGGGCCAGCAGCTCCAGTTCTTCGTCGGGGATCTGATCCAGCCGCTCGATGTGCCGTCCGAATTTCTTCGAAAGCTGTTCGAGCCAGACATAGGTGCTCTTGGCGATGAGCACCACATTCGGCATCCAGTCCGTATCGGGGCTAAAGGCCTCATATTCGTGGACCACTGGACCTGACGGCGCAGTAGCCGACCGGCCGTGGCCGAGCCCGACGAACTCGTTGCCCTGGAAGCCTTCGGAGCCCCATCCCTTTTCGCGCGGTTGATGCCACTTCGAAGCGGAGGGGGGATGGAAGCGCATCCAGATGGCGATATCTTCTTCTTTCAGGACATCGATGGCGAGCAACACCTGGCGCAGATGTTCGCCGAGGTAGGGCGCCCACTTTTCCCGTATGTATGCGAGCTGCCCGGTCAGCGAATCGGGCGAAGCCAGCATCGGTTCCTGCAGGGCCTCCAGCAGCGATCCCCCGTCGGGAACGAAAGGCGGCCGGGTTGCGAAGTAGGCTCCGAAGTCAGGCGTGATCCGCGAGTAGACCGTCTTCTCGCGCAGCTCCTGGTCGTCGAAGAATTCGCGGAAGGGTTTGAATGCGGGATTGATGTTGGCCAGCCACGCGAGGATCAACTCCTCGAAGGCGGCTTCGCGATTGGGCAGGTTCGCAGTAACGGCGTTGAGCCATTGTTCGACGGTCTGTTCGCCGCGGTAGATGGCGACATTGGGAAAGAGATCGGTAAAGGTGCGGAGCAGCTTCTCGAGTTCTGTCTGATTCTGCCGCTCTCCGAACCAGCGCAGCGCTTCGGCCAACACGCCCGGGTCGCGCGTTTCGCGGTAGCGGGCGATCATGGCGTGGCTTAGCTCGTCTATCAGCCCCATGGCAAAGAGTGCCGCTGCGTGCATGACGCGCTCGGGTGCGAGGTCCGCGCCACGGACCGCGTTCACGCGGTTCGCCAGCTCGCGGCTGGCGGCCACATTCGCGAAGACGACATTTCCCGTGTAGCTGAACAGCAGCTCGTTGATGCCGTATTTCTTGCGCGAGGCGCGGGAGATATGGAATTCCATGCTCGGATGCCTTTTCACTCGTACCTTAACCCGTTTTGAATTCCTGTAAGTCGATCGTCCGTCCATCGCAAACGCACGCAGTCAAGCAGACGCTACCCTAACAGATGTCTGCACGCTCTTGGCAACTAGCAATTCAAGCATGCGCTCTCCATCTTTTGGAAACCTCATGCGACTTTCGCCGCTTCTTTACATAGATGCGCGCCGGACGATTTCCAGTGCCCCGATGCGCACCAGAAGCGAAGCTGCAAAGCGATGCGCCACGCAGCTAGAACTTGCGCGAGTGATCGCTGGCCCAGCGCTCGACAACGATTTTTTTGTCGGTATAAAACTCGATGCTGTCGCGCCCCTGAGCGTGAAGATCGCCGAAGAAGCTTCCTTTCCAACCGCTGAAGGGAAAATAGGCCATGGGAGCGGCGACACCTATATTGATGCCGATATTTCCGGCAGGCGCCTCGTAACGGAAACGCCGTGCCGCGGCACCGCTCGAGGTGAAGAGCGAGGCCTGGTTTCCATAGGCGCTGCGTTCGAGGAAGGCCAGCGCTTCGTCCATATCGTGGGCATGGACCAGGCTCAGAACGGGTCCGAAGATTTCCGTGTCGGTCAGCTCGCTGGCTGCTGGAACGCCGTCGAGGATGGTGGGCTTCACGAAGTTTCCTGTCAAACCCTTGGGATTGCGCCCATCAAGCACCACCTTTGCGCCCTCCTTTTCGCCGGCCGCAACAAGGGATTCGATGCGCGACTTGCTCTGCGGCGTGATGACCGGACCCATCTGAACGCCGTCTTCCAATCCGTTGCCAACCTTGAGTGCGGCGGCGGCCTCGACGATGGAGTCGCGGAAGGACTTCTGCGCGTCTCCGATGGTCACAGCCACGGAGACCGCGAGGCAACGCTGTCCGGCGCAGCCAAAGGCGCTGTCATTGATGATCTGGGTCGCCATCTTCATCTCCGCGTCGGGGAGCACGATGACGTGGTTCTTCGCGCCGCCCTGGCATTGCGCCCGTTTGCCGTTCGCCGCGGCACGCGCATAGACGTATTTCGCGATGGCCGTCGATCCTACAAAGCTGATGGCACGAATCTTCGGATGGTCGAGCAGCGCGTCGACCGCGGCTTTGCCGCCATTCACCAGATTGACGACGCCTTTGGGCAGGCCGGTCTGCTCGATCAGCTCCATGGCGCGGGCCATGGTCAGCGGGACGCGCTCGGAGGGCTTGAGGACAATGGTGTTGCCCGTGGCGATGGCATAGGGCAGAAACCAGAATGGAATCATGCCCGGAAAATTGAAGGGAGTGATGGCGGCGACCACGCCGAGCGGCTGGCGGATCATCATCTCGTCGATGCCGCGGGCCACGTCTTCAAGGTTCGAACCCTGCATCATCATGGGGATGCCGCAGGCGACCTCGACGTTTTCGATGGCGCGGCGCAATTCGGCCTTGGCCTCGATGAAGGTCTTGCCGTTTTCCCGCGAGATGAGCCGGGCCAGCTCGTCGATGTGATCTTCGAGCAACATCTTGAGTTTGAAGAGCGGCTGGATGCGGTCTTCCGCCGGAGTGCGGCGCCACGCGGGAAACGCGGCGGCGGCAGCCTCAACGGCTGCGTTGACCTCCGCAGCTCCGGATGAGGGAGCACGCGCAATCAGCTCATGGGTGGCGGGGTTCACGACATCCAGCCAATCCGAGGTGCTCGATTCAACCCATTTGCCATTCACATAATTGCTGACTGTGACGGGCGACACCGCGCTCGTTGACATGACATTTCCTCCCGGCTTGAAGTTCCCGATCATAAACGCCGGCACGGCACGCTAGCCATCGTCCGGAGATCCGTTCCCTATCATAGGCCGTCCGGTAAGGAGGCTGACAGTGCCGGTCGGAACGGTCAGCCCATGTTAGCCTTGGTGCGTCTGCAAAACAGGCTTTTTCGAGATGCGTTCCTATCCGAAGCTGGGATTTGTTGAAAAGTCGAGACGGAAACCTTTCATGACGAAAATGCGATTTGTAAGCCTTGGCCTTTTTTTCCTCGGGCTGGTTCCAGCCCATGCGCAGCAACCCTCCCACCCATTCAATGATCCGACAATGCCGATGGAAAAGCGCATCGACAACCTGCTTTCGCAGATGACGGTCGACGAGAAGATCGATTGCCTGGGGACGAAGACCGGCGTGCCGAGGCTGGGCGTTCCCAACTTCGGCAGCTCTGAAGGCATTCACGGTGTGGTGCAGCGCGGCGGAGGGAAGGCTGAACGCTCCGTCATCACCACCACGCAATTTCCGCAGCCGCCAGGCATGGGCGAGTCGTGGGATCCGGAGCTGGTGCGGCAGGCGGGCGGAGTTCAAGGTTACGAGGCGCGATTCATCACGCAGACCGAGAAGTACGATCGCCAGATCCTGATGCTGTGGGGGCCGCAGTCGGACCTGGCTCGCGACCCGCGCTGGGGACGCAGCGAAGAGGTCTACGGCGAGGATCCGTTCTTCAACGGAACCATGGCGGTGGCTTTCACCAAGGGCCTGCAGGGAGACGACCCGAAGTACTGGCAGGCGGCGGCGCTGCTGAAGCATTTTCTCGCCAACAGCAACGAGGATTACCGTACCAGCTCGTCGTCGAACTTCGATGAGCGGCTCTTCTGGGAGTACTACTCGGTTCCCTTCCGCATGGCGTTTCTCGAAGGCGGCGCCAAGGGCGTGATGGCGTCGTACAACGCGTGGAACGGAACGCCGATGGCGATCAATCCCATTCTGAAGAGCATCGTGCGGGACAAGTGGGGCGTCGACGTGCTCTCGAGCGACGGCGGAGCGGTGAAGCTGCTGGTGACCTCGCATAAGCGCTTTGCCAATCAGAAAGAAGCGGTGGTGGCATGCCTCAAGGCCGGCATCAATCAGTTTCTCGATACCTATAGCGACGAAACCAAGGCCGCGCTGAAGGATGGAGAGATCACCGAAGCGGAGATCGACGATCTGCTGCGCCCCAAGTTCCGCGTGACCATACGGCTGGGGCTGCTCGACCCGCAGGCGATGGTTCCGTATTCGAAGATCAAGGATTCGCCGGAGCCCTGGAACACCGACAGAGACCGCGACGTATCGAAGAAGATCGCACTCGAGTCCGTCGTGCTGCTCAAGAACGCCGACAACCTTCTGCCTCTCGATAAAGACAAGATCAAGTCGATCGCGGTGATCGGACCGCTTGCGGATGTCATTCACTGGGACTGGTATGGCGGGAAGCCGCCGTATACGACGACTCCTCTGCAAGGCATCAAGGATGCGGTGGGGCCGAACGTCAAGGTCAACTATGCGGCCGATGAAATCGGCAACGCGGCGTACGACGCGGCGAAATCTTCCGACGTTGCCGTGGTGGTGGTCGGCAACAATCCCACCTGTGGCCCGGATATGGCTCACGATTGGCACAACACCGACTGGGATGGAGGCGGCACGCTTCCCTGCACCGTAGCCAGCGACGGCCGCGAGGGCCGCGACCGCGAGAGCATCGACCTCGAACAGGAACAGCTGGTAAAGCAGGTCTACGCGGCGAATCCGAAGACCGTCGTGATGCTGGTATCGAGCTTCCCCTTCGCCATCAACTGGACGCAGGCGCATATTCCAGCGATCCTGCACATGGCTCATTCCTCGCAGGATGAAGGCATGGCGTTGGCCAAAGTGCTCTTCGGGGAATACAACCCGGGCGGACGCCTGGTGACGACCTGGCCGAAGTCACTCGACCAGGAGCCGCCGATGATGGACTACAACATTCGCGATGGCCGCACCTATATGTATTTCAAGGGCGAGCCGCTCTATCCCTTCGGCTATGGACTCAGCTATACGAGCTTCCGTTATTCCAATCTGAAAACGAGTTCCGCGGAGTTGGCCAAGGATGGAACGGTAAATGTAAGCGTGGATGTGACAAATACCGGCAGCCGGGCCGGGGATGATGTCGTCCAGCTCTATATAAAGTATCCGCACTCGAAGGTGGAAAGGCCGCACGAAGCGCTGAAGGGATTCCAGCGCGTGACCGTGCAGCCCAACGAAACGAAAACCGTGCAGATAGCGTTGAGGGGTGCGGATCTTGCTTACTGGGATGAAAAGACGTCCGGCTTCAAGGTCGAAGCTACGCCGGTGGACGTGATGATCGGCGATTCGTCGAAGGACATCAAGCTGACCGGCACGATACAGGTCCGGTAAGACAGTGTTAGCCCACTTGGTAGCGTCATTCCGAGCCTAGTGGAGAATCTCAGCGGATGTTTATCATTCAACACTGCTGAGATCCTTCCTCCCTCCGGTCGTCAGGATGGCGGCGGATGAATGGCCTTCCACCTAGAATCCCTGCGGCCGTTCGTTGCTGACTCCGAAGGCGCGCTCGAGAGCGATGCCTGCTTCGGCCAACGTGCCTTCATCGAAGAGCCTCCCAATCAGCGTGACGCCGTGCGGTACGCGGCGCGGCGGAGAGAACTTGGGCAACGGGCTTTTCGGGTCGGGCGCCCAATCGCTGCGTGCCTCCGCTACTTCGACGAAGCCGGCGCGCAGCGTGAGCGAGGGATGGCCAGTGAAGTTGGTGATTACCAGCATCTCATCGCGCAACGACGGAATCAGCAGCAAGTCTACCTGCGAGAAGACTCGCGCCATCTCTTCAGCGACCTTGCGGCGAAGCCGGTCTGCTTGAACAAAGTCGACAGCAGAGAGGAAACGCGCCTGGCGAAAGACGTTGGGCCACGCATCGGGCACCTGTGCTTTTAACTCATCGACCTTATGACTGAGAGTCAGATATTCGAATGCAGCTGCGCCTTCGGCGAAGAGGATGAGGTTGAGCGAGTCGTACGGCCAGTCAGGGAGCGAGACCTCGACCGGCTTCATGCCGAGCTTCTTCACCGTTTCGAGCGCGGCGCGGTCGACATCCGTAGCAGGATTCTCCTTCATCCATGCAGGAAAATAACCGACGCGCAAACCAGTTACGCTGGCTCCCGCGTTGAAATCGAGCTTGCTGGGCACGCTGGCAACGTCGCCCGCGTCGGGGCCGGAGATCGCATTCAGCACCAGCATGGTGTCTTCGACGCTGCGCGCCATCGGACCAAGCTTATCGAGCGACCAGCAGAGGGTCATGGCTCCGGTGCGCGGTACGCGGCCATAGGTCGGGCGCAGGCCGGTGACACCGCAGCGCATCGACGGGCTGACGATGCTTCCTCCGGTTTCGCTGCCAATGGCAAAGCCCACAAGACCGGCTGCGGTCGCGGCTCCGGGCCCGGCACTCGATCCTGATGAGCCTTCTTCGAGCAGCCACGGATTCATCGTCTGTCCGCCGAACCAGATGTCGTTGAGCGCCAGCGCGCCGAGGCTCAGCTTGGCGACGAGGATGGCTCCAGCGGCGTTGAGCCGCTGCACGACGGCGCTGTCCTCCAGCGGAATACGATCGCGGTACGGCTCCGCTCCATAAGTGGTGGGAATCTTCGCGGTATCGAGCAGGTCTTTTGCGCCCCAGGGAATGCCGTGCAGCGGGCCGCGGTAATGCCCGGCGGCAATCTCAGCATCTGCCCGGCGCGCCTGCTCCATCGCGTGATCGCGAGTCAGAGTGATGACGCAGCGAAGCTTGGGATCGAAACGCTGCAGGCGAGTCAGATAGATCTCCGTCAGCTGCATCGCCGTCAGCTTGCGGCTTTCGATCCAACGCGACAGCTGGGTGACTGGAGCGAAGGCAATGTCTTCTTCAGTTGCTGGCAGTGGATTCGCGTTCGCGGCGCTGCGCACAAATTCGTTGCGGTCAGGCAATTTGCGAAGGCCGGGCAACGAGGGATTCCACTGCGTGGCCGGTGCGAGCGTCGCCTCGAGCGCCAACTTGCGCGGACCTACGCGGCGCTCGTACAACGGCGCCATCTGCATGCGCCAGTTGCTGGCAGCCTCGGCGCGGTCGGCCGGAGTCATCTCCACTTCGACGAGCCTTTCCGCCTGCGCAAAGGTCTCCGCAGAGACTTCAGGCCCGACTGGAGGCGCGGTTCCAAATGCAGGCGGCGCGCCGGGCTGCGGATTCGTCTGTGCATTAAGCTGGGGACTCGGCTGCTGCGCTGCTGCAGAACTTACCGCTACTCCCAAAAGCCCGACCGAGCCTTGAGTCAGAAACTCCCTACGCGACTTCGACATTTCCGAACTATAAATGACGACACGACGCCGGTAAATTACGGCATTACGCCGGTGAACTACGGGGCGACGTCAGTCGCCGTGACAAAGCTCAATTGATGAATGGCCAGCCAGGTTTGCGCATCGGCGTTCAGCGCATTGAGAGTGGTTGAGCGATTTTCCTGCAGCGCGTTCAGGTAATCGAGCAGCGCCAGTCCGCCATGTTCATACGCAAACTGGGCGATGGAGAGCACATCCTTGGCTTCATCGAGATAGTGTCCGTTATAGCGATCAGCCAATACTTTGGAGGCGGTGTATCCCGCCCACGCCTGATCGACATCGGAATAAACCTGCGCCTTGGCTGCGATCTCGCCGAACCTGCTGGCCTGTGCAACATATTTGCTGGTCTCTTTATTCCCCTGGTTGCGATCGAAGATGCGCAGCGGAATGCTGATGTTGAAGCCCGCAGAATTGAAGGTGCCGACGCGATCGTACTCGCCTTCAAGAGTGGGATCGGTGGTGCCGTTGGCGTAGGCGAGTTTTACGTTGGCATCAGCAACGCGAATCGCATCCTGGGCGGCCTTGTAGTCGGGCCTTGCAGCAAGGGCGCGCTGCTCCAGGTCGCTCATGGTGGTGGCCAGCGCCGGCGGCAGGATGTCTCCAAGGATGTCGAAGTTATCGCTGACGCGGTCCATGCCGATCAGCGTTTGCAGCTGGTAGCTTCCCTGTTTCAGGCTGACCTCGGCATTCGTCTCATCGCTTTCGAACTGCGCAAGCTGCAGGTCGAGACGCTCGTAGTCCAGCTTGCCGATGTCGCCTGCGTCGTAGCGCGCCTTATTGATGTCGAGCTCATGACGGAAATCCTTCAGGTTGTCCTGGGCCAGCTTCAACGCGGCTTTAGCCAGCAGCATGTTGGTGAAGGCCTGCTTCACCGACAAGATGGTTTGCTGCTCCTGCAGCGCATACTGGTCGCGCGTCTGATCTGTTGTGGATCGTGCGCTATCCAGTCTCCAGCGGCGCTTCTCGCCGCGCTCGAAGAGTCGCGACACCTGCACGCTGTAGTTGTAGGGTGAGGCGGGGTTCGATGCGGAGTTGGTAACGTCGGTGCCCAGGCCGGTGAGAACGGGATTGGCCCGAAGCCCGGCCTGAATCTCCTGGGCCTTCACCGAGAGCAGGTTCTGCTGGGCGGCTAGCAGATTGGGGTTCTTCGAGCGGGCCAGGCTCACCACTTCCTGCAAGGTCATCGGCACGGGTGTTCCCGTCTGTGCCTGCAATGCGGATACGCTCGCGAAGATGGCCAGAAGCAGCCATGCGCATCGCGATGCGGAAGTCAGTGCATGAGAGCGGAAAAAAGACTTCAGAAAGAGAGCGCGAAGTTTTCTCATTAGTTCTCGAACTCCGTCTCCGGATTCGGCAGCACGTCGCCGTCTCCCGCGATCCAGACGTAGAGCGTCGGCAGCAGAAACACGTTGATAGCCAGCGCTGCGATCAGTCCGCCCACAATGACGATGGCGAAGGGTCGTTGCGAATCCGAGCCGATGCCGTGCGAAGTGGCCGCCGGGAGCAGGCCCAGGGTGGCAACCAGCATGGTCATCATGATGGGCCGCAGCCTCAGCACCGCGCCTTCCACGGCGGACTCTTCAATGGAGCGGCCGCGAACGCGAAGCTGGTTGATGTATTCGAGCATGATGACGCCGGTCTGCACCGATACACCGAACAGAGCGAGGAAGCCGACTCCCGAGGACACGCTGAAGTTGGTGTGAGTCAGCAGCAGGGCGAGCATGCCGCCGAGCGGAGCCATCGCGACGTTGCCGAGAATCAACAGCGCCCACTTTCCGGACTTGAACATCGTGTATAGAATGACGAAGATCAAAATGATGGTGATCGGAAGCACCAGCATCAGACGCTTCGACGAACGCTTCTGGCTTTCATACTCGCCAGCCCAATCGAATTTGTAACCGGGCGGGAGCTTGATTTGCGAATTGACGTGGCGGATCGCCTCTTCCACCGTGCTGCCCAGGTCGCGACCACGCACACTGTACTTGATGGCGACATAACGCTGCCCGCCTTCGCGATAGATCTCTTCGGCGCCGTCTTCCGTCTTGACGGTGGTGAGCTGCGCCAGCGAGACGCGCTCGCCGGAGGGCGAGAGCAGGCGGATGTTGCCGATCGCCTCCTCGGTATTGCGATATTCCGGCAAATAGCGAACGACGAGATCGTAACGCGCTTCGCCGCGCAGCACCTGACTAACCGAGTTACCGCCCACAGCAGTCTGGATCGCGTCCTGCACATCGGCCACGTTAATGCCGAAGCGTGCCGCCGCCACGCGGTCGACGGTGTAATTCAAGTTGGGCTGGCCGATGACCCGGAAGAGACCGAGGTCGGCGACGCCGCGCACCTTGCTCATGGTGTCGACCACCTGATCGCCTATCGATTCCAGCGTCTTCAGGTCATCACCGTAAAGCTTGACGGCTAGCTCACCTTTTACACCGCTAACCGCCTCTTCGACGTTGTCGGAGATGGGCTGCGAGAAGTTCCAGATCACGCCCGGCATCTTTTCGAGTTCGCGGTCCATGGCTGCGATCAGCTCGTCCTTGTCTTCATGAAAGACAGGCCGCCACTTGTCCTTGGGCTTCAGGTCGACGAAGTATTCGGTGTTGAAGAAGCCCGTCGTGTCGGTGCCGTCATCGGGTCGGCCTACCTGGCTGACCACCTGCGTCACCTCGGGAAAGGTCGCGAGCAAAACGCGCGCCTGATTCATCACGGCAACACCCTCGGTTGGTCCGGCGCTGGGGGCAAGCGTGCCGCGCACCCAGATCGCGCCTTCATCGAGATGCGGCAGGAACTCCGATCCAATGACGCCGCTGAACGACAGGAAGGCGGTGAGACACAGCGCGAGCACCGCCACGCCGACGGTCACATAGCGATGCTCGATGGCCCAGGTGGCAGCGTGGCGATAGCGATTGGTGAGCCACACCATCAGCGGGTTGTGCCACTCCTTGGCGCCGTTCGAGAAGAGGAAGCTCGACAGCACCGGAGCCAGCACCATGGAAAAGAGCAGCGCTCCCAGGAGAGCGAAGGCTACCGTCCAGGCCATGGGACGAAACAGGCGGCCCTCGACAGCCTGCAGCGTGAAGATGGGCAGGTAGGCGGTAATGATAATGCCGATCGCGTAGAAGACCGGCCGCTGCACCTCGTGCGCCGCTTCGCGAATCTGTTCGATGACGGTGCCGTGCTGCTTGTCGGTTCGCCGGCTCAGATGGCGAACAATATTTTCCACCATGACCACTGCGCCATCGACCACCATGCCGAAATCCAGCGCTCCGAGCGAGAGCAGGTTGGCCGGAATGTGACGGAGGTCGAGACAGATCGATGCGAAGAGGAGCGCGAAGGGGATGGTGACGGAAACGATCAGCGCGCCGCGCACGTTGCCGAGAAAGAAAAAGAGGATGATGACGACGAGGACGATGCCTTCGGTGAGATTGTGCAGCACCGTATGCGTCGTGTAGTGGAGCAGATCGCTGCGATCGAGGAACGGAACGACCTTCACGCCCTCGGGAAGCAGGCCCGGCTGAGCCGCTGTGGCAGGCGTCGCATGCTTGTAGAAATGTCCATCCTTGAAGAAGCCGCCGGGGTCCGCAGGCTTGGGTGGAACGCCGTTCAGCTCCTGCAGCTTGGCGTGGATCCCCTCCAGCACCTTGTCCGAATCATCGCCTTTTTGCAGCAAACCGATGCCTTCGACGGTGTCGTCGTCATCGAGCACTTTTCCGTCGGCGCGATGGGTCGCTTTGCCGATCTGGCCGAGGCGGATTTTCGGACCCTGCACGACGGTCGCGATGTCTTTCACACGCAGCGCGGTGCCGGTCTGCGTTTTGAGAACGGTGTTTTCGATATCGGCAACGCTGGTCACCAGGCCGACTTCGCGGACGTTGATCTGCTGCTGGCCCTGTTCGATGAACTGGCCGCCGGCATTGGTATTGTTGCTCGCGAGCTGCTGTTCGACCTGGCCGATGCTCAAGCCATAAGAGACCAGCTTATTGGGATCGATGCGGACCTGGTATTCGCGGGTCATACCGCCGAAGCTCGATACATCGACCACGCCGGGCACGGACTTGAACTGCTTCTCCAGCGTCCAATCCTCAATCGACTTGAGCTCCATGTTGTCGTATTGAGGATTGGTGCTGACCACGGTGTACCAATAGATTTGCCCGACCGGGCTCCAGTCGGTGCCGATCTGCGGCTGCAGATTGCCCGGCAGCGTGACTTGCGAGAGTCGCTCCAGAACCTTTTCGCGATTCCAGTCATTGACCGAATCGTCGTCGAAGATCATCTTCACATCGGAGAGGCCGGCGAGCGAAAACGAGCGCAGGTGCTCCATGTGCGGGATGCCGGCCATCTGAATTTCGACGGGGATGGTGACTTGCTGCTCGACCTCTTCGGCAGCGCGGCCCGGCCACTGCGTGATCACTTCGACGTAGTTATTGGCTACATCTGGATAGGCCTCGACGGGCAGATTGTGGAAAGAGACGATTCCCCATGCAAAGAGCAGGATCGACGTGCCGAGGACGAGCCATCGGTTATTGAGCGCAAAATCGACGAGGCCACGAATCATTATTGCTCCGACGAATTCTGCAGCTCGAGTGCATTGGAAACGACCTGCTGGCCGGGCGCGAGTCCGGTGGAAATCTCCTGCAGGTTGCCGGGCAGCATCGCTCCTCCCTGCACCGCGAGCCGCTTGAAGCTTCCATCGCCGTTAGGAACGTAGACCCAATCGCGGTCGTGCAGATGAAGCACGGCCGATGCGGGCACTGCGGTATGAGTCTCCGCCTTTTTGCCGTGGAAGGTCGCTGTCGCGAACATGCCGATGCGCATCAGGTTGCCGGGATTCTCGACCTGAATGCGCACCTTGCCGGTGCGTATGTTGGGATCGAGAATCGCACCGATGTCGCCGATGGTTCCGGTGAATGCCTTGTCGGGATAAGCATTGAGACGGATGTCGGCGGTCTGGCCGAGATGCACCGTCGAGAGATCGTTCTCATAGACGTCGCAGATGATCCAGACGTGGGAAAGATCGGCGATGGTGAAGGCGTTGGCCGATCCGGAGAGAGCGACACCCGCGGTTGCGGCCTCGGTGACATTCTGCTGAATGATGAAACCGGAAGCCGGAGAGTAGACCTTCACTGTCTCGCCGGGATGATCCTTGTCGATGCCAAGCACATGCAACTGCTCTTCGGTAGCGACCAGATTGGCCTTGGCATCGTCCTCGCCGTCCTGGGCGATTTCGAGCTGGCTCTTGGCGATCGCACCCTTGTCATAAAGGATCTTGGCACGCTCCAGCTGCGTGTTCGCAAGATGTTCGTCGTTAACGGCCTTCAGATAGTTGTTGAAGGCACCGGAGATATCGCTACTCTGCACCTCCATTACCAGCTGGCCCTTCTTGACGTAATCGCCGAGGCGGACATGAACGGCGACCACGCGTCCCGATGCGATGGAGACGATGGGAATCTCGCGCGAGATATCGGGGTTGACGCTGCCGGTCACATTCAATGTCGACGCGGCTTCACGCGCGACCGCGGCTACAAGAGGAAAGCGCTCGGACCGGTCGACGTGGACGACATTCACGCCCTGTTCATGTTGGACGGAAGTCGGTGGAGGCGCTTCCGCTGCCGGATCGCTGCCTTTTTTTTCACAACCGGCCGTGAGCAGAACCAACGTCAGCGCTGCGCAGAACCCCGCCCCGATTTTTAGATTACGCACATGTCCTCACTATGTATGACCCATTACGCGTCACGGCTGCAGCCCAGAAAGCCGGCTGCCCAGCACGGAGCAAAGGACCCCATCACAGCTCTAGTGTATTTGAAATGAGCAAATTCACTTCTTGATCTTTCGATAAACATGACACTATCTTTCGGTCAGTCACGCTGATTCCTCGATGCCTTCGTTTCGTATTCAACTCTGAAACGAATAGGCTATGGGGCGAGGGCTTTCTTTTCCGGCACCACACGATGAACTCCCCTTCCCTTCACATCCGGCGCCCCATCGTTCTCCTGCAAGTGGTATCGCTAATCACCCTGATCGCGCTGGCCGACTGGAAGATCAATTCCGAAGTTCCGGTCGGATTTCTTTACCTGATGCCGATCGTCCTCGCCAGCCGCATCTTGAATCGAGCCCAGGTTGCGCTATTGGGAGTTGTCTGCGCCCTGCTTGCCGAGCTCTTCGATGGATTGACGTGGTCGGCCCAATCGGGGCTGCCTCGCGACCTGCTCTATCTCGCCGCCTTCGCAGGTATTGGACTCTTCGCGCACGAAGTCGGGGCCAGCCGCCGCACGGCGGTCGCTCACGTCGAAGAACTGGAGCGCGAAAATCAGGCGCGGCGGGATGCCGAGGAGCAGCTGGAGGTCCTGGTTGAAAGCAGTCCCATCGCGATCTTGACCACCGATGCGAATGGATCGGTGCTCATGGCCAATGACGCGGCGCATCGGCTGTTCGAGCTGCCATCGGGAAGCCTGGTCGGGCAGACCATCGATCCCTACCTGCCCTCGCTCGTCAATATCCCCGATCTGCGGACGGGGCAGCAATCGTTCCGCACCGTGATGCAGTGCAAAGGACGGAGAAACGACGGCGCGATGTTCATTGCCGACGTCTGGTTTTCAACTTACCGCACCAGTGCCGGTCCGAGGCTGGCGGCGATGGTCGTTGACGCCTCCGAGGAGCTGCGTGATCGCGAGGAGGCCGGTCTGCATCAGTTGTTGACGGGCTCGCGCATTCTGGTGAGCGCGGTCAGCCATGAGATCCGCAATATCTGCGGCGCCATTGCCGTCGTCCACGAAAACCTGTCGCGAAGCGGAACGCTGGCGAAGAATGCCGACTTCGAGGCTCTGGGGACTCTGGTGCTTGCGCTCGAAAAGATCGCAGCCATGGAGCTCCGCCAGACCGGAGAACAAGGCACATCGCTGGAGCTGCAATCCTTTCTCGACGAGCTGCGAATCGTGAGCGGCCCGTCGTTCCGCGAGAAGGACATTGAGGTCGATTGGGTGATTCCATCCGATCTGCCTCCGGTGTGGGCAGATCCGCACAGCCTCATGCAGGTGTTTTTGAATCTGACCAAGAACTGCGAGCGCGCCTTGGAGGATCAACGCAATGCGAGAGTGCTGATCACTGCGACAGCGGAGGCACAGCGGGTGTTGGTTTTCGTGGCGGATAATGGCGGAGGCGTAAAGAATGCCGAGGTACTGTTCCGGCCTTTCCAACAGAATGCCAAGGCCACCGGATTGGGTTTATACCTCTCACGAGCGCTGATGCGGTCCTTCGGAGGAGATCTGCGTTACGAGGCGGCAAATGAGGGCGCGATTTTCATCGTGGAGATTGCCGCGGTACAGTAACCCGGATGTGACCCATGGAAGACAAGATCAGACTGTTGCTGGTTGACGACCATACGCTCTTCCGCGAGGGGTTGGCCAGACTGCTCGAAGCGGAGAGCGGATTGGCGATGGTGGGGAATTTTTCCTCCACCGAAGAGGCGCTGCAATCGCTCGAGCAAAATTCCGTAGATGTGGTGCTGCTCGACTTCGATCTTGGCGAGAAAAACAGCCTTCAGTTTCTCCATAGCTTTCGACAGCAGGGATTCCCCGGGAAGATCCTCATGGTGACCGCTGGCATCTCGGGCGCCGACACGTTTCGCGTTCTCAAAGAAGGTGCGGCTGGCGTCTTCCTCAAGCACAACCCTCCGGCAGAATTGATCACCGCCATCAATCGGGTGGCGCGCGGCGAAGCCTGGATGGACCCAAGCAGCCTCAATTCTCTGGTGGGCTCGACCGCGACCCGGACCCAGACGCCGGCCTTCCCTTCACTGAGCGAGAGAGAACAGGGAGTGCTCAAGGGAGTCTTCGAAGGCCTCACCAATAAAGAGATCGCCGTGTATCTCGAGATCTCCGAGAGCTATGTGAAGGCTGTGTTGCAACAGTTATTCGCGAAAACCGGGGTTCGTACCAGGAGTCAACTGGTGCGTGTCGCGCTGGAGCGGCGAATCGAGTGAGCCGAGCCAGTTTTCGTGTATCTGGAATTTAAGCGGCTTCGCCGGGTTATGTGTAAGTCTATAAGTTACTTTCTCCGCAATCGCGCACAGCCTTGACGCTCTCCAATTGCATCCGACACAGCAAATAAGAGAAAGGCATGTTGAAGGGAGAGAAGATCAGGGAAAGCAGTAACCAATTTTGGTAATTGGCAAACGTCCTTACCGTGGTATATTCTCCTTGGTCCTCTTAAACCTTTTACCCAAATGTCTAATAGTCCAGCACTCAGCGAGTTCATGCCCGCCCTGCTTCCGGAGCCTAGGCTTTTGGAAAAAGCGCTTGGCATTCGGATGTTTGAACAGCGGCTTTTGAAGCTGTTCAGCGAAGGTCGCCTTTTCGGAACCGTTCACACATGTATCGGGCAGGAATGGACCGGCGTAGCGTTAGCCGAGCATCTGACTCCCGGGGACGTCATCTTCAGCAATCATCGCTGCCACGGGCATTACCTGGCCCGCACCGGCAACTATGAAGGACTTTTTGCCGAGATCATGGGACGCGAAGCCGGCATCTGTCGCGGACGCGGCGGCAGCCAGCATATCTGCGACGGCAACGTCTTCAGCAACGGCATTCAGGGCGGCATTGTGCCGGTGGCTTCGGGCATCGCCTATGCCAAGCGTCTGCGCGGGACCGGCGACATCGCCGTGGTCTTCGTCGGCGACGGGACGCTGGGTGAAGGCGCTCTATACGAAACGCTGAACATCGCATCGGCGTGGGGCATCCCGGTGATGGTGGTGCTCGAAAACAATCTCTATGCGCAGAGCACCTCGCAGAAGCAAACATTGAGCGGAGATATCGAGGCGCGTGCGCAGGCCTTCGGCATTCGCACCCTGCGCGCCGATACCTGGGATCCGCTGCAGCTGATCGAAACCATGGGGCAGGCCGTGGATTATGTGCGCAGCGAGACCAGGCCGCTCTTCCTACGCGTGGACACCTACCGCCTGATGGCGCATTCCAAGAGCGACGACGACCGCGAGAAGGCGGAGGTCGAGAGCTACTGGGAGCGGGATCTGGTTCATCGCGCCGCCAAAGATTTCCCTGAGATTATGGGGCCGATCGAAGCGCGTCTGCTGGCAACTCTCGATGCCGCGGTCGAGCGAGCGGAGACTTCTCCGCTCTCAAACACGCTCGAGCAAGTACATGAGGAACCCGTTGCTTCCTGGACCGAGACGATCTTCCTCGGCGGCGAACGCATGGTAAACCGCATCTATGCCGGCCTGCGCGCTGCTCTGGAACGCGACGAGCGCGTCGTCATGCTGGGCGAGGACATTGAAGGTCCATACGGCGGAGCGTTCAAGGCGACGAAAGATCTGAGTCTGCTTTTTCCGGGACGCGTGCGCAACACGCCGATCAGCGAGCTGGCCATCACCGGTATCACCAACGGACTGGCGCTTGCTGGGATGAAGCCGGTGCTGGAGGTGATGTTCGGCGACTTCATCATGCTCGCCTCGGACCAGATCTTGAACCACGCCGCGAAATTCGAATACATGTATGGCGGCCAGGTGAAGACGCCGCTGGTACTGCGAACGCCGATGGGCGGCATGCGCGGCTACGGTCCGACGCACAGCCAATCGCTCGAGAAGCATCTGCTGGGCATTCCAGGCACGCGGGTGCTGGCGCTGCATCAGCGCTTCGACCCGGCCACGGTATACGAACGGCTGTTGAGTGACGAGGTTGAGCAGAAGCCGACGCTGGTCATCGAGAACAAGGTTCTTTACGGCGAGAAGGCTTCGCCGGATGCCGTCGAAGGCTACAAGTGGTTCCACAGCGGGCACAGCTTCCCTCTCAGCTACATGAGGTCTGAGTCGAAGCCCGACGCTACGGTGGTCTGCTATGGCGGAATGCTGCCCAGCGTGGAGCAGGCCGTCGACCGGCTCTTTACCGAGCACGATCTTGTAATCGAAGTGGTCTGCGTGATGCAGCTCTATCCGCTGCAAAAGGCGGCCATGCTGCCTCTGCTGCAGCACAGCGGGCGCGCCCTGCTGGTCGAAGAAGGACATGGCTTTTGCGGTTTCACTGCGGAGCTGATGGCATCCTTCGCCGAACTCGATCGAGGTCTCAAGATGCGCCGGCTGTACTCCCATCCGCAGCACATTCCTTCGGCAAAGCCCCTGGAGCTGGCTGTGCTTCCCAATGTTGAGCGCGTCATTAAGGAAGTATTGGAGCTGGTGCGATGAGCAGCCTGTCGATCCCTGTCGCTCTCGAGCGGGACAATGTTAACGACGAGTCGGTGGTGCTGGTGCGCTGGCTGGCCGACCACGGCGCAATGGTAGAAGCCGATGCCCTGCTGGCGGAGATCGAGACCAGCAAGGCCAACATCGAGGTGCATTCTCCGGCGGCGGGATATCTGAATCATCACTTCGCGGCGGGCGAGGACGTTCCGGTGTCGGAGCCGATCGCGACCATCACTTCGGAAGCTCCCGCGAGTGGCCCCTTCTTGAAGAAGGGCGCAAACACATCAACGGCCGCGGTGATTGCCGAGGCTGAGGACACTCCGAAGAAGGGTCCGAGTGCTCCGCTGCAGATGCCTTCGCGTGAGCCCATCCCAGTCACAGCGGGATTGGCCGCCGAGTTTACTGCGGTGACCGCATACCGGCAGCGCTTCTCGCCGCTTGCAGTGAAGATGATGCGCGAGCATGGACTGACGGAGAAGGACTTCGCCGGCAAGTCCGCGGTCCGCAAGCAGGACATCCTCGACTTCTTGAACCCCGCTGCTGCGAAGCCGTCGCCAGCACCTGCTTATGGTGACGCTGCCCCGCGTGCTGCAGCAGCAGCGTCGCCGCTGCCTACGCAGCCGTACGAAGAGATCAAGCTCTCAAAGGCCAAGCGCCGCGAGGGCATGAATCTGGCCGCGGGAGTGAGCAACGCGGTGCAGAGCGCGGTTGCGGTCACTTGTGTCACCACCGGATTGCAGCGCGCAATTGCGAAGCGCAAGATCGACGGCAACTCCTCCGCGGTCATGCTCTACGAGGTAAGCCGGCTGCTGCGGAAATACCCCGCGTTCAACTCCACCTACCGCGACGGCATGAGGCTTGAATACAAGCAGGTGAATGTGGGCTTCGCCATGGATGACGGACGCGGCCTGAAGGTCGCGGTCGTTCCGAATGCGGATACCCTGTCGCTGGCTGAGATCACGACGCAGATGCGCGAGCTGACCGAAGCCTATCTGGACGACAAGCTGACGACGGCTCAGATCGCCAACGGCACCTTCACCATCAGCGATCTCTCCAGCATGGGGATCTCCGGATTCTTTCCGCTGATCAGCGAAAACCAGGGAGCGATTCTCGGTGTGGGCGCAGAGCAGTTCATCCCCGGGCATCAGTACGGATGGTATGAGCTGGTGCTCACCTTCGATCATCAGTTGGGCGATGGACGAACTGCGGCGTTGTTCCTGAACGACCTGAAGGATCGCATGAAGGCTTATGAGAGCACACTGCAGGAGCTGCAGGAAGAGATGTCTTGCTCGCGGTGCATGCGCAGCGTTGCCGAGCTCAGGGAGAAAGATCAGCACCTGCTGCAATCATCGGTTCCCAACCAGTATTTATGCAGTGTGTGCCTGACAGGATACTAACGCGATGACCGAAACAGATCTGAAAGAGATTGTCGCAACGCTCGGGCGCACGGACGCATCGAGAATTACCGGAGCCACGGCTCTGGATGGAAACCTGGCTGGCTCGCTGGCTCGCGCACGACTGGCAGTGATGCTTCGCTCGAAGTATTCGATCACCGATCCCGCAGTCTACAAAGTCGCCACCTTCGGAGATCTCTGCAGTCTGTGCGGCCTGGGCCACGCTTCAAGCAATGGCAACGGTCATGTCGCTGCGCCATCTGCTCCGTTGAATCTCAAGGGCAGCGGAGAGGTCAGTCTCGGCGTTGATATCGAGAGCGTTGCCGCGATGCCCGAGGCCGTCGATCTTTGGGAAGCACCCTTCTACCAGCAGACGTTCACGCGGCAGGAGATTGCATACGCGCATCTGCAGCCTTCTCCGAAGGCCAGTCTCGCTGCGATGTGGAGCGCCAAGGAGGCGGTCCGCAAAGCGATTCCGGGACTCTACGGCGTGGATTGGCAGCGGATCGAAGTGCTCCACGACGAAAGCGGCAAGCCGAGTATCAATCTTGATGGAGTGCCGCTGGCAGGTGCGCTCAGCCTGAGTCATACGGACGAAGCGGCCTTCGCCGCGTTCGTCTCCGTGCCGGCGCCAAAGCCGGTACCTCCGCCGGTGATTGTAGCTGCTCCAGTGGCAGCTCCCGCTGAGCCGCCGAAGACGAGCAACAAGATGGCTCTGCTTGCATTGTTGGTCGCGATCGTAGCGCTGGTTGTGGCTTTTCTCCGCCACTAGAGCTGCCAATTCTCTTTTCGTCGATTCATTCATCCCTCAGGGGCCAAAGCCCCTGGGGGATGCGCGTTTTACGGCACGGCTCAAGCCTTGCCCTGATACGAAACCATTGATGAACCGGCCACTCGTCACGCGGACATGCGCATGTCAGGAGCCTCTATCGGTATGGTCGGGATGGGCATGATGGACAAGAGATCAATTCCCGGGGATGCCAGGCGATCAGGGGTGCTGGGCAACCCTGATCGCTACGCCAACCGAGAGCTGGGAGGATCGAGAGTCTGGACGCAATTGCGGCCACTTCGTTTTGCCTGATAGAGCGCAGAGTCTGCTTCGGCAATCATTGCTTCAACCGTTGCGTCTCCCTCACTGACGGCGACACCGATGCTGCAGGTGACCTGGATGACATACGGTCCTACGAGGAAGGGTTGCGCGGCAATGGCGTGGCGAAACTCCTCGGCTCGCCGCAGGCCATCCGGCAGGGTGCACCGCGGAAGCGCGATGAGCAGCTCTTCTCCGCCGTAGCGGCCTATGGAATCGTAGGGCCTGGCATGTTTTGTAACTCGTTCCGCTACCTGTTGCAGGACCGCGTCTCCAGTGAGATGGCCATACATATCGTTAATCACCTTAAAATGGTCGACGTCGACCATCAGGACGCAAAGATGAGAGCTTTCCCGGCTGCTGCGCTGTATTTCCTTGTCCAATAGCTCGAAGATGGCGTGACGGTTCCAGAGTTTAGTGAGTGAATCTTTGGTGGCCTGCTCGTGCAAAGCCTCCGTCGCCGCTTCCGCGACCTTGATCGCCTCCTGCAGCTCCTGCGTTCTGAGATTTACTCGATTCTCGAGGTCGCGGTTGCGAGCTTCCAAGTAATGGAAACGCAGCTTGGCAAGAACGATGCACAGCAAGAGAAAGACAAGAGTGCAGACGGCCTTGAACCAGGTTGTCTGCCAGTAGTGCGGCCTCAGGACAAAAGAAAGGACGGCTGAGTTCGGACTCCAGCTCTCGCTACCGTTGGCCGCCTGCACTTGAAATGTGTAGCGGCCCGGCGGGAGCTTGGTGTAGTAGGCTTCGCGACGGCCTGCCACATAAACCCAATCGCGATCGAATCGATCGAGACGATAGCGGAACTGCATTCGCGCCGGGTCAGAGAATTCCGGTGCGGTGAATTGAACTTCGAGATCGTCGCCACCTATACCCACGATGGCTTCCGCCTTCGAAGGCACCGGGTTCTGATTGAGGAGAACTCTCTCGATATGAATTTGAGGCTCGGCAACGAGACGCGGCATGTGATCAGGATTGATCGATGCCACGCCGCCCACGGTCGCAAACCAAAGCCGGCCGCTGGAGCCTTTCCATACCGCTGGATAGGCTGCGAAATTGCACTCCGGCTCGCGCAGTCCGTCGGCGCTGCCGTAAACCACGCTGTGGATGGATCGCGTCCGGCCCTCGGCATAGTCGGTCAACTCTTTTTTCGTGACGCGAAAGATCCCGTTGTTGCAGGTCATCCATAGGTTTCCCAGATCATCCTCGACGATGGCTCCTACGGTTAGATCGAAGAGACCCTGGTTCACGGAATAGGTGGTGACATGTCCGTCCTTGATGCGGTTCAAGCCTCCCGGCGAAGTGCCGGCCCAGACCACGCCCTCGCGGTCGACGTACACGGCCTGCGCAAAATCACTGAGCAATCCTTGCGCGGTGGTGTAGGTGGTGATCGCGCCGTTCTTCATGCGGCTGACGCCGGCGTGATCGCTGCCTACCCAGATTGCGCCGTCTGGAGCCATGGCCAACGTGTTCACCAGGCCAGGCGCGGCGTAGTGTTGAAAATGACCGTTGTGGAAACGAACAAGACCGTTCTCCTCGTGAAATCCAAGCCACAGGTCTCCGCTGGGATCCTGAAGAATTGCCGCGAGGCGACTATCCTTCGCCGCCGGATCGCGGAAGGTAGTAAAGCGGCCTCGATCGAAATGAACGAGCTGGCCATGTTCCAGACCGATCCAGAGGCTTCCATCGGGGGCCTCACACAAACCGAAAATCGTGTCGGCCGTGAGTCCATCGGCGACGGTATAAATACGGACCTTCCCGTCTTTATCGATGTGATTGAGGCCCTTGCCGTTCGTGCCTACCCATACGCTGCCGTCGCGGGCCTGCAGAACGCTCCAGATCATGTTTGAGGAAAGCCCCTCACGCCTGCCAAAGCTGCTGAAGAGGCCATCGCGCAGCTCCACTGCTCCCCCTTCGGACATGCCTACCCACAGGTGTTGGGCGCGATCTTCGAAGAGATAGCCAACTTCATCGGAGGGCAACCCTTCCGCCATGGTGTAAAACTTGAGCTTACCCTGCCACAGAGAGGCAATACCGTTGTGCTCGAAGGCCAGCCAGAGCACTCCATCGTGGTCTTCGAGCATCGACGCAATGCGCGCTTGCGGAGGAAACTCAGATGGCCGCAACTTCTGTAACACACCGCCAGACCAATGAACCAGACCGGCCAGCGTCGCTACCCAGAGAGATCCATCTCGCGAAGGGGTGAGCTTCTGAATCGCGTCACCCGACAATCCATCTTTCGTGGTGTAAGTGGTGAAGCGGTCCCCTACCAAGCTGACCAGACCTTTGGGAGTTCCAAACCACAGGGTGCCTCGGCGATCTTCCGCGATGGCGCGGATCTCTGCGCTGGGCAGGTTGTCGGCCGTTGTGTAGCGGCGTATATGTTCATTCTTTAAGCAGTACAGGCCCTCTGCACTGCCCACCCAGATGCGGCGGCTTCGGTCCTCATGGATGGCAAGGATCGGCGATCCCGGAGTGAAGTAGGTGCGGAATACGCCGTCTTTGTAACGTCCCACTCCGCTGCGCGTTCCTATCCACAAACTTCCATCGCTTGCGGCCGTGAGTACATTGATGTAGTTGTCGACCAGCTTTTTATTCTTCAGAGTATTGAGAACGGTCACGCGGAGCCCATCGAAACGGGCGATACCCTCCTCTGTCCCGAACCACATATAGCCGTCTTTGGTTTGAGCGATGGAATAGACGGAGTTCTGCGGCAAACCATTCTTGTCGTTAAGCTCAAACTGCACATATTGCGTAATAGCTTTGTTAGGATCCAGCGCATGGCAGTATGAAGTCAGGCAGCCGAAAACGAGAAGGCACACGGTGAGCCTTCTCCATCTGGCAGCGAAACTGCGAAGAGACACTAACATTCTGGAAATTCGTAGCTAAAAATGAGCGATCCTCAATCTATCTATTATCGGCTTCTCATGAAGAAGCGCCATATCACCTTTGCGGGAGGGATAGGCTCGCAACTACCACCTGAGATCGGGGTTGTTCACCCACCTAGTTAGGGCGATAGATTGATTTTGTTCGGCCGAACGGAGGTTCATCGCACTGGATTAGACTTCTACATTTCCTGATCGCCCGAGGATAGGCGCAATGAATTCCAACTACGGCTCTCTCCGCATCTTTCTCATCGCGGGTGTATCTTGCTTCGGACGATCGGAATTCCATGGTCTCGATACTCCCATGACTACGCCTGAGCGCCATTCTTCGAGTCTTTGGGAGATGACTTCAAACGACTGAGGACGGCTGAAGTAGAAGCCCTGCAGATCCATCTCGCCCAGCTTCGCGAGCGCCTGGATATCTTCTTCCGTCTCGACTCCTTCTGCGACGATTCGCTTGAGCATCGTCTTTCCCATGCTCACAATCGCTTCAACGATAGGCAGCACGGCCGGTTCGCTGTGCAGTGCGCGAACGAAACTTCGGTCTATTTTCAGCGTATCGATCGGCAGCTTGTGCAGAACTCCGAGGCAGGAGTGTTCCATACCAAAGTCGTCGATGGAGATACGCACGCCTTCGGCGTGAAGCTTGTTGAGTTGGATCATGGCTTGCGCGATATCGCGTGCAATCGTTCGCTCGGTGAGTTCAATCTCTAAACAACTCGCCGGCATTTCACACTCCCGCAACGCCGCGAGAACATCGCCGGCGAAATCAGGCTGCTCGATCTGGCGAGCCGAGACGTTGACCACCATGCGAACTCCATCCATCGCTTGCAGGCCCCATTGGGCCGCATCGTGTAGAGCCTGGCGCAATACCCACGCTCCGACCGGAATGATGATGTCGTTGCGCTCGGCAACACTGATGAAGGCGTCCGGCGTTACGATGCCTAAGATGGGGTCGTCGAGCCGAAGCAGCGCTTCCAATCCCCGCAATTTACCCTGCGCGGAAAACTGAGGCTGGTAATAAAGCTGGAACTGCCGGTTTTCAAGCGCCGCATCTAAATCCGCCGGTGAGAAGATTGTTGTCTCCCCAGCAGCCGACGGCCGGTAATCCTGATCCGCTCCGCGGCGACGTTTCGCGGAGTACATATCGATATCCGCGTGACGCTTCAACTCCTCCGCGTTGGAACCATGATCGGGATAAACAGCGATGCCGATGCTCGCTGAGCCATACACGCGTGCTTCGTCAAGGATGAAGCCATGCTCGAAGCAGCTCTCGACCCTGCGCCGGCATGCTTCGGCATCTTCAAGATTCTCGATCTCAGTAGCTATGAGCAGGAACTCATCGCCGCCGATGCGCGCCAGCTTGTCGCTGGTGCGGACCCTGGAAATGAGGCGGCAGGCGATCTGTTGCAGATAGAGATCGCCGATCTTGTGGCCGTGCTCGTCATTCACTCGTTTGAAGCGGTCGACATCGATGTATGCAACGGCAATGCGGCTTCCCGATTGCGTCGCCGCTTGAATCGCGACTTCGAAATTGAGATCCGACAGTCTTCGATTGGGAAGCGAGGTGAGTTGATCGTGCGTAGATGTGTAGTTCAACTCCTGGTAGATCCGTCTTTGGTTGAGGGCAAGATTGGCCAGGGCCGCACCCACTCCAAGCACCTCTGTTTCAAAATGCGAGAGCATCCGCGGCTCGGTGCCGCACCCCAGGAATGTGCCGATCTGCCGTCCCCTCGCGTCATTCAATGGCTGGGTGAAGACAGTCTGGCCGGACGACAGGTAACAGGCACTGGCTTCGGCGCCGTAGATTTGTTCTTTGTCCGAATCTTTAATGGAACAACAGCAGCGGATTCCGACTACCAGCTCCGCCACCGAGTTGCAGATATCGGCGAGCAGTTCGTCCAACGGTATTTCGGAATTTACTGCTTCAAGAATGCGGCTGCGCACCTTTTCCAAACGGACGGTGCGCTCGATCGTTGCCGTCTGGTCGGCCACTCTTTTACGCAACACGATAGCCCAGATGGCGATGAGGAAAGATAGTCCCACCAGTGCGCCTATCGCGACAAGCAGATGGCCTACTGTCCACCACGAGGGCGAGCTGATAACTCGCAGATCCTCCGCAGTGCGCAGGTCCAGCCGGAAAAGCATTGGCGTGATACCAGGCGTTCCCCAGTCCGCGCCTGGAGTGACGCGGCATATTCCGCTCACCGAAACAGCGGTCCCCGTGGGCAGATTCGGCAGCCAACGGCTTCCCGCGCGTCCTTGCAGCACAGCCGTCACGGCGTGGTTATCGACCATCAGCAAAAGCGTATCCGCGGAATTGGCATGCATCTGCGAGATGACGGTTCCCCGCAACGATACAAGATCGTCGCTATAAGTGCCACCGATTGCTTGCGTATAAGTGACAGGCGTTGGTTGAATAACCTCCGACTGTCCGGTAAGTATAATTTCGGTCTGCGCCAGTGTCGGCGCATATCCGTCGCCTTCCGCGAAGCCGATCAAGTCGACGATCGCTCCAAGAGGAATAGGGTCGACCTGGCGAGTTGAAGCAAAGAGGCTGCGGCCGTCCCGTTGGATGACGATGGCATGGCCCGGCTGATAATAGGTAACTGTGCCTCTTACTCTTACTCGCTGCGATTGATCCTTGATCGAGTGGGTCTGCATGACCCCGTCGATATCGGTGAGAGGCAGGCTAGACGGCGGTATCCGAGGCTTGCGGATAATCAGCAGTTCACTCGGATCGGCGGCATACACGACACTGCGCATGAGCTGCCATTGCGCGTTGAAATCACCGCCGATCACGCCTGAGATCTCGACCTCCGCATCGATCAACTCACTCGGATCGACGCCTCTGAAGTCCTGGAGGTAGGCCTGCACAATGCCCCCGGGCACCAGAACCTCTATTTCCAGAGTGTTGGTGTCGGCGTGAGGCTCAATCAGCGCGGAACGAACCGTTCCATGCAGAACGACATACTGGCAATCCCACTTACCGGCCATTAATTCACGATAACTGAGATAACTCTGAATCTTGGTTCGGGTGAAGGAACCTTTGCCGATGACTTCGATGTGCGGATCGGGGGCGACCGTGGTACGAAAGCTCATCGCCGTGAAGCCATCGATTTTGACCAGATCCCCGCGATGAATGGGATAGAACCGCGTCGTCTTGACGTAGACCGCGCCGCTGGCATCCGCGACAAACAGCGTACGCTCCGAAGGCTCGTAATAAGTTACGGTAGCAATCAGATGGACCGGAATCTTTTTGGCCGCCTGGTCTGCGGGTAAATCATGCACGCGCGCTGCCGTGGTTATCGCCGGCTGCTGGGCATAGAGGTTGGCGTGCCAGAGTAATACCAGTACGATTGGCGCAAGCAATTTGATTCGATCAGCCAGCTTGCGCATCATAAGTCCGCTCCGCCAATCTTCGCCCTTGCCCCAATCTTCTTCTGGAGACTCTAGGTTTGTGCATATTCGATGAGCAATCCCCATCTAGTTGTAGATATTCGTTTTGTATCTGTCCGTATCTGCGACAAATGGAGATTTTTTCTGCTTTTCCATTGATCCGGATCAAGAACGAATGAGACGTTTTTCAGATGCATCCTCTGAAGGGCGAGGCGTGTATCTCGGGTTTTCCTTTGTGACGCCGATCACATCTTCCCGTGATGCGAATCACTGCGGCACCGTTGTTCGCTGTTCGATATTCAAGACAGCGAGGTGTAGCGATGAACAACACAAGCTTGAAACTCAGGACGATCGTAGTTGCGACGGATTTGAGCGATCCGGCCTCTATCGCACTCAAGTATGCGCAGGCTCTCGCGCGGCTGCGGCAATCGTTGCTGGTGATCGTCCACGTCATCGATCCGTTGGCGTATGCGTTTCCAGAGGGCGCGCCTTCGACGCTTGCAGCAGACAAAGCTGCGCGCCAGGAGTTGAGCCGGATCGAAGAAGAAGCCCGAGACCTGGGAATTGCAACTCAATCCGTGGTCGAAAATGGGGTAGTCTGCGAGCGCATTCTGCAGACGATTGCCGATCATCACGCGGATCTGCTGATCCTGGGAACTCGAGCGACAACCGAGGCGGGGCGCGTCGCACTGGGTACGGTCGCACGGCAGCTTCTGAGCAAAGCTCCGTGCCCGATTCTGGCAGTGTCTCCCAGCGCGGAAAGTTTGCTGCCGTGGGCCGGCCATTGGCGTCACGTTCTGGCAGCAACGGATTTCTCACCGGCATCGCTGGTGGCGCTCCGCTATGCCCACCGCATTGCCCACACACAGCTCTTCGCCCTGCACGTTGCTTCCAATGCCAATGAGCATGACCATTCGAGCTGCATGGAGCGATTGCGTTTTCTCGCGCCCTTCAACGAAGCTCACACCGTTCCAGTGGAACATCTGGTTAGCATCGGCGAGCCCGCGAAACTCATTGGCCTCTATGCAAACAAGGTTCACGCGGATCTTATTGTTCTCGGCTCCCCAGCGAACGAACTTGGCGAGAAAGACTTTCCATCAAGCACTGTGCTGCAAGTGGTGTCGAGCGCGACATGTCCAGTATTGTGCGTCCCACCGCTCAGAGCAGCCGCAGCCGAAAAGCCTATTCAGCAAGTAATCGGCGGTTCACAGAATGAGGAGGTTTCACTCCAATGCTGAACGATGTGAAGATTCGCACTGCAGTTCTTAGTTTCCATGGAGCTTTGGCATTCATTCTGGGATCGGCTTTCGTCTATCTCGGCGCCACCATGACCAACCTCTTCTTTGAAGCCGTGTCTGTCGCCATTGCGCTGGTTCTTGCGATGGCCGCGCTCATACTGGCTGGAATTTCGGACTGGTTTGCTGCCCTCGGCGAGGGACCGAGGCGTATGCATCGCTTCATCTTTTACATGATGAGCGGCACAATTCTGGCCGGCACTGGAGTGGTGTTAGGATACTCTCCACTGATTGCGACGCGATGGCTGCTGGTCGCTGCGGCGATTTACGCATGCGTATTTGGAATCTTTTCGATTGTGTCCGCGACCGGACCTGGAAATCAGCTGTCACGTCACTACTCTGTCTATCTCTTCGGTCCCGCATCGATTGCGTTCTCGGGCATTCTGGCGGCATGTGCCGTCGATGACGTAGGCAATTCTCTTGCTACCGCCATCCTGGGGACATACCTCTGCTTCGTCGGCTTGAAGATGTTTGTGTTCGCATGGAAGATGGATTCCGTAGCCTGGGAGGCACAGCAGAGAGTCTATGCAGATGGAGGAAGGTCGATGCCAGCCGATTCCTCATCGCCGCGAAAGGTCACTCCGGTCCGTCTGCGGGAGAAACAGAGATCACCTTAACTCCGAAGCGGCGGATGAGGGAGCTGTAAAGATGCTCTACTGATTGACGCCGCTTGCCATGTAACCGCCGTCGATGACCAAAATTTCTCCGGTGACGAAAGACGCGGCATCGGAAACCAGATAGATCGCGCCGCCGACAATTTCGTTTAACTCTCCGAAGCGGTTCATTGGCGTGCGCATCTTTAATTCACGCCCGCGGTCGGTGTTCCGGACAAGATTGGCATTCAGCGAGGTTGGAAAGATGCCGGGCGCGATGGCGTTCACGCAAATGTTGGAAGGCGCGAGCTCCACCGCGAGCGATTTTGTGAGCGCACCGACACCACTCTTGCTCACTCCATACACGGCTACGTCTTTGAAGGCGACGAAGGTCGAGAGTGAAGCGATATTCAAAATCTTCCCGTGCTTCTGCGCGGCCATGGTTCTGCCGAAGATCTGGCATGAGCGCCATGTGCCGTTCAAATTGATATCGAGCACGCGCAGCCAGTCTTCTTCCGCGCACTCCAGCGTGGGCACTTTCAGCGTGACACCTGCCGCGTTTATCAGGATGTCGACCTTGGAAAACTTCTCGATGACTGCCCGATGCAGCGATTCGATCGACGAGCGGTCGCAAACGTCTACGGTCTGCTGCAGGGTCTTTCTGCCGAGCGCTTCTATCTCAACTGCTGTCTGAGCAGATTCTTCCGAGCGGCGCGAGGCGGCGACGACGTCGGCACCGGCTGCGGCGAGCCCGAGAGCAATCGCTTTTCCGAGGCCGGATGTTCCGCCGATTACCACAGCGCACTTACCGCTTAAATCAAATGGGGCAGTGCTCAACAATTACTCCATGATGCAAATTAATGCAGCGAACTGTAGCGTAACACAAGGCTGGAGAAAGACGAGAAGCTGTTCTTGCAAATTTGACTCACCTTGTATGTGCTCATAAAGCCTCATCAACGCAGGATAGAACGCTTTCAAAGATCAGCAATGACACGTATAAAGAAACACTTCCTGTCGACGTTTGCATCCGCCCCAGAATACTTTGACTTGAAGACAATTATGAATGTAGGGACATAGCCGCGGCGCAGAAGGCCATTGAAAATGGCATAGGGCGACTCGCATCCTGTAACAGAGTTGACGTAGAGAAAGTGCGCTAGAGCGGCGAAGCCAGGCGCACGGCCAGGCTAGCGCAACTTAGGCATATAGATTGACCAGCTGCCCGCTTTCCTGGGTCAACGCTCCGGAATACATCAGGTAATGCGCGGCGGGGCTGTTTGCGGGCGGAGCGGTCCAGTCGGCGCTGGACAGGTAGCTCCAAGAGGGCTGCTGGTATTCGGTCGTGGCATCATCGTTCTGTAGACCCGGTGTCGTATAGACACGGGGTTGCTTGGCGGATTGTGTCCAACCAGAATAGGCACCGGCGGCGGATGTGGATCCGCCTTGTGTATTGATCCGGGTTACAACCGCGACCGGACCGGAGCCGGCAGAAACGGAGGAGACGCCGGGCATTTCCGATGGTGCAGTCGAATCATGCGGCGCGGGAAGAAGTCTGATTACCATTGACGGCCCAACTTACCATGCCTTCTATCGGCAATTCCGTACAAAATATCCTGCCGGAGGCATTTTTAGCGGCAGAAACCGGATATATAGATGTCCGAAATCCAGATCGCGATGCATCATCCCGCAATTCCGAGGTTACTGCGGCAAATCTTCCAGAGTTTATGCCGAACTCGATTCGACATTGAATCCGCCGACAACGATTCTAGGCTTCTCGCCTCGGGTGTCGGCATGCTTGAGCTCCGTGGTAATAATTTTATGCTCGCCCGGCATAAGGGAGACGTAATTATCACTGTAGATGGCGGGGAGGATGCGGTCGCCGCTGCGGTCGCGGACGGCTTTGAGGCGCGTCATCAACGCCGGGGCCGCTGATGCGTTGTTCAGCTCGGTGGTCAGTATCCAGCGGTCGGCCTCCCGTACCGCATTTGTGCGGGCCTTCACCTGCGCTTTGGGCAACGTGCGGATCGAGCGATAATCGCCCTCCTTTATCCCTCGCAGATAAAAGTTAGTTGAAATCGCATCCGTTCCGCGCGTCAATGTCAGGCGCAGGAAGTGTACGGGCGTGAGACCTGCTACCGACTCGAGTTTGATGCACGGCGAGGTGCTGTCCTCGGCGCTATCGAGTGACACGGTCTTCGTCCACGCCTTGGTCCCGTCCAGATTCAAAATCTCGGCCTGCGCACTCAGTCCTTTCGCATCTCCGCCGCTGTAGTTCACTACTTCGATGCTTTCGTCCACGCGGTTCCACTGAATGTGCAGCGGCTCCGATCCTTTTTTGCAGCCGAAGTAAGCAGCAGTGGGCTCGAAGTAATAATCGTAGGTCTGCCATACGAACGAAGGCCAGCAGGGATGGCTCATCCATAACAGCACGCCCATCCGGTATTTGCTCTGGGCCTCGAACATGGCGCGATAGCCCTCGTAGTTCACGAACTGCGCGAGCGAAATCCACTCCTCGCCGCTATCGGCGCCACCGTAACTATCCTTGATGATGTTGAGGAAGGAGCTGCCGCCCTGCGCGCCGGTGAGATTGAAATCATGGAGTCCCCAATCCAATGCCTGCGGCCAGATCGCGCTCTCCGGCATCATGGCGCGCACGCTCTCGATGGGCGGAATGTTGGGCATGCCAATCTCGCTGTGCAGCTTGTTGTCCGCCAACTGAAAGTAGACGGCTGGCGGCAGGGCGTTGTAAGGGCCGTGTCCGCTGACCACCTTATCCGCAGAGCTGCCAATGTAATGCAAGTCAGGATGCAGCTCCGCCAGAATGCTACGTATTCCATCGTCCAATGGCTTTGGGGGAAATCCTTCGTTGCGTCCGCAGTAGAGGCCAATGGATGCATGGCTGCGAATGCGCTGCACGAAGTCGCGCGCATTGCTGAGGAACATTGCGTTGTCATCGGGTATCGGGCCGTCCCAGGGATTGGCCAGCCAGAAATCCTGCCACACCATTACGCCGTGGCGGTCGCACGCTTCGTAGAATGCCTCATCGCCGATCTGCCCCACCCAGTTGCGGACCATGGTGAAGTTCATCTCGCGGTGATAGCGAACTGCCGCGTCATATTCGCGGGCGCGATAGAGCAGCATCGATTCGCCGAAGCCCCAGTTGCCGCCGCGCGCGACAAAGCGGCGGCCGTTGATCCAAATCTTCAGCGCCGAACCCTCTTCGCTGTAGGTCATCTGGCGCACGCCGGCCTTAAACGACTTTTTATCGAGCAGCTTTTTCTCTTTCGACTCGAAGCTCAGCTCTACGTCGTACAGGTGCGGCTCACCGTAGCCAACCGGCCACCAGAGATCCGGTTTTTGCAGGCGAAGCACAGGATGCGTCGAAGGATCAAGCTTGATGGTAAGTCGCGAGGAGCCTGGCAGCGTCACATGCTGCTCGAAATGCACGTCTCCGAAGCGGCCGCGCAAGGTTCCGATGATCGGCTTCGTCCCATGATTGACGGCATCGACTTCAATGCTGACATCGGCGTGCGAGGTATCAGGAAGCGGCAGGGTGGTGGAGACGAATGGATTTTCGAGAGTCGCAGCACCGGTCAGCGTGAGCGAGACGTCGCCCCAGATGCCGGTGTTCCTTCCACGAATGGTGGGAATCCAGTCCCACCCGATCGATGCGTGGTAGGTGGGGTTGTCTGCGCCCAGCGCACCGCCATTCCTGCCGGGGCTCTCGTAGGTTTTTTGTTTCGTGCTGCCCGGTGTCGCATTCTTCTCGACGCGCACGGCGAGCGCATTCAACTTGCCGGCAAGCAGTTTCTCTGTGACATCGAATCGGCCGCGGATAAACCCGCCTTCGATGCGGCCTATCTTTTCGCCGTTCAAAAAGACGTCAGCCTTCCAGTTGATGCCGTCGAAGTTCAACCACGCAATCTGGCCGTGAGCAAAGGACGGAGCCTGAAATTCCGTGCGATACCAAAAGTCCGAATAGAAGAACGAGTCAGAGATGTGAAGCTGATTCTGGCTGTAGTTGGGATCGGGCACTGCACCCACGTTTACGTACGAGGTGAGAACCGTTCCCGGCACGGTTGCGACCACCCAATCGCTATCTTTGAAGCCGGCCTTGGAAAGAGACTCCCCCGCTGCTTCGGTCTGCGTCGAGCGCTGCAGGCGCCAGTTCCCTCCGGCGAGATCGAGCTTTCCATCAGAAGCCGTCATCGATCTGGGCTTGGGTTTGGCGGTGAAGCCGCCTCGGCCGTACACCTCGATCTCGCTCAACAGATAACCTTCGGCTGAAGTGGGACGAGTCATGAGCACGCGCACATAGCGGCCTCGCGCGGGGGACGAAAGCTTGATATCGTCCACTGTGCCGTTGCCCGAGAGCGGCCTCAAGTCACGCCACGTTTGTGCATCATCGGAGACCTGGATTGCACCTTCGGCGGCGGGTGCGATCCAATAGAGCGCAACGCGGTCGAACTCGCATCGTGTGCCGAGATCGACATACACCCACTCTTCGCCGCAGCCGGCGCTCATCCATGCGCTGGTAAAGCTGTACGGGCCGCCGACTTGTACGCGGCGGTCTCCTTCGTAAAACTCGATCTGCCCCATGGTCCAGGGAGACGATCCATCGTTCTCCTGCGACGTCGACAGGCCGCATTTCACCTCGTAATAGCGGCTGCGATAGGCCTCTTTCAGAGAGATGGAGGGGAAATAAAGTTTGGCGCCATGGATCATGTCAGGCGGGTAATTCGCACCATCAACGGCCTGGGGCGAGGAAGCACTGCCGACCTCTTTCCAGGCGCGTCCGTCGTCGGAGACGGAAACCGTAAATGTCAGCTGCTCGGCGTGCACCGCCTCAGACAGAACGACGAAGACCGCGATTCGATCGACAGCGGGAAGGCTTTCGCCGCCGCCGAGTTGGACCTGTACCGATGGATTCGTTCCGCGCAGGGGCACAAGGCTGGCGGGAAAGTGGTCGAGGAGCACTTCACGCTCGGCCTTGGGAAGGTCGCCCATCCGATTCATGGAGACCCCGACCCAGGTGGGAAGATGCGTATCCTTGATGCCGTCGGTGACCAGCTGTGCGGTCAGGTTGTAGTCGTAACTGCTGGAGTGATAGGCCGGCCGCAGCAATGCCAGATTGCGGTAGGCCGTATTGTCGGCTACGAGCTCAGGACTGAAGTTTTCCGATGGTGCGCCGGGATACATGCCGATGCCGCGCGTGTATTCGCCGGTGCTTGCGCCGGCTCTGCCGATCTGGGCTTCATCCATGCTTCCGGTTGCTGCCGATCCCTCAGCAGTGGCTGCAGCGGCAGCGGCGGGCACGGCCATGCCTGCACCCGCGATGATCGTGGTCTTCAGAAAATCCCGTCTTGAGGTCGACATCCAATCCTTTCGGCGTAACGGCCCACGCGAAGATGCGGGCGTGAGATCGTTATCATTGTCCAGCGTCCACACTATCGCCTTTTGCAAGCGGACTTCAAGGGCTAGCGTGCGGGAATAAGGATGGTTCGAGCCGTTATGGCCGGATTCAGAAGCGGCGACTCACCACTGCACGCCGGGATAGAGGCTGGGCAGCCGCTGCGTCCGATAGAGATTCGTCCCCTGCATGTGGAGCTGCCACACCACCTGGGGCTTCTCAGTCGTGGATAAATCGGGCACGGTCAACTCATAGACATTCGAGGCGTGCTGCTGAAAACAGAGATCGGCATCGAGATCGCCATTGGCGAGGGGTGTTACGCTGCCTCCCCACACCGAATATTGAGCCGGCGGGTACGCTTGATGAAAGACCAGCTTCGCCGTTTTGGCGCTCTCGTCGACCTCGTAGACATTGACGGAAGAGTAGCAGGGAGCATTCCCTTTCGTTCCGCAGATGCCGCCGTTGGCCATCACGCGATTGTTTCCGTTGTCCATTATGGAGAGCCGGAAAACTCCTGCGCTGCGCTGACCAACGATCTCCGGATCGTGTTGCGCGTAGCTCCAGTCGACGGGATCGGTTCCGTTCAACAGCCGCAGGTCGCCGTCCTTCCCCATTCTCCAAAGAATCTGGCCTTCGCCCTTGCCGTTGCGGTAGTCGACCTTCATGACCCAGCTCTGGCTGCGGCTGGACACAATGAGGTTTCCATCGTCGGCCGTATACAGAACGGCGTTGGAATGCGTCCAATCGGGAAAATCCATCGGGTGACGATGCACGTCGAGATGATCGAACTCATTCCACACCCAGACCGGATGCGAGTTGGCATCGACATCGACCAACACATCTCCTACGACATGCGTGGTGCCGGGATATCCCGGCAGATCCTTAAAAGATCGCGTGGTGTTTGCGAGAACGATCCAATGGCCATTCGGCAAAATGGCGACGTCGTGGTGAATCACGTCCAGATGAAGGTTGGAATAGCCAGCCGACGCGAGTTCCCTGTTCAGCGTTTCCACTCGCAGCTCTTTCACCGTTTCACCGGCCAGATTGATTTCCCGAAGAACGGTGGGAACGCCAATCGGTGGCGGCCCCAGAAGCTGGGACTGCGCGGTGAGCCCAATCACGAGCAGAACGTCACCATTGGGCAGGAGCTTCGCCGGATTGATGATCGTGCCCGACTTCTGGTCCGGCGGCGCGTTCTTCCACGGATCTGACGGCGACTGGTCATTCGGTCTCGTTACTCCGAATTTGCCGGCCACCCAGTAATAAGTATTAGGGAATATATCGAGCGATGCCTGCACATAGCGCAGGAACTGCACCATTCCCGACGAGCGCCGATCGGAGTAGTCATAGCCCCAGATCACATGCCCATCGAGATCGGTCACAAGCAGCTGCGATGTCGATCCGATGGCAGAATTGAGCAGCTCCACGCCCGGCTGCGGTGTTGCGCCAGAAGCTGTATGCGTCGTGAATACCGGGATCAGCTTCGAGGCGATATGGCTGGTGTGGAAGATGTGATCCGCATCGGTGAGAGTGGGACCGTCGTGAAAGTGAACCACGGCGCGCAGATGATAGTCGCTATCGGCGCGCATTCCTGCGACTAGAAGCGATAACGGATGACTGCCGTCGGCGGCTTGCGTCCAGGTGCGCAGCGAATAATCTGTGCTGGGTCCAAACTGCACCTCAACATCCGCCGGCCGCAGCGGGAAGATAGTGTAAAGGGCCACCTGCGGATTCTTGGTCGATGCAACTGTGCCTGTTTCGGTTACAAAAGGAGCGGCGCCGATTGTGCCCGCCGATCCAGTGCTCTTGCATCCTGAAACCGATATCGCAGCCAATGCGAAGGCTGAAAGAAAAAGAAATATCTGCGCCATGGGGCGCGAGGAGTCTAGCCTCACTTCATCTCCCTGATCTTGCTGAATTCCCAGCCGCCTGCAAAGCAGGCCAGGAGCTGTCTCGCTCCGGAATGGGATTGAGATACTGTTCGTTAGTCAAAAACCGCATCAGTTGCAGCGCGTTGGCGCGCACCGTGGTCTGCTCCGTACGCAAGACGACTTCGGGATGCTGCGGTGGCTCATACGGATCATCGATGCCGGTGAAGTGGCTCAACTGTCCGGCGCGGGCTTTGGCGTAGAAGCCTTTCACATCGCGCCGCTCACATTCCTCGACGGGCGTGTCGACAAAAATCTCCACGAATGAGCCCTCGGGCATCATCTCGCGCACGGCATCGCGCGTTTCGCGATAAGGGCTCACCGCAGCGCAAAGCACAACGCCGCGGTGCCGCACGATCTCCGCTGCGACGAAACCGATACGCTGCACGTTGGTGTCGCGGTCTTCGCGGGAAAATCCCAGACCTTTGGAAAGATGGGTTCGCACCGTGTCGCCATCCAGCAGCGTTACCCGCAAGCCGCTCTCCATCAGCATGATCAGCAGGTCTTCTGCGATGGCGGATTTGCCCGCGCTGGGCAGGCCCGTGAACCACAGGCACAAGCCCCACTCAGAAGGTACACCCAACACCGCGCGAGGCGATGCGGATTTCTTTGCCGACGCAGGCGAAACACTATGACGCCGAGCTGGCGAAGATGAGCCATTCCGATCGGTAGAGAATTTCCGCTCGGTCTGGGATGTACGGCGAAAGATCAGCTCCACTCCAAGTTCCTCGGCGCATTCGAAAAGCTTTTGCGATGGTGTCGAAAAACCGGCGTAGCTTTTCGAGGCTCTGTCCGTATTGCTACATCGGGTCTGGTCGATGACGTAAGTTCCCGCTCCATAATTCCTGTGCACCATTGCATGCCACAGCACGCGATTCTCCGAGGAGAGATTCGCAGAGAGATGGACAAAATTCAGGAATGCCTGGCTGGATGAAAAAAATCTCGAGAAGGCTGCTTTGCATGCCAGCAGGTAGTGAAAATGATCGAAGGCATCGACGCGAGGTTCGGCCGCGGCGAGATTGAACAACAGAGAAGCTCTCCGTTCTTCAGCGAGTTTGCGAAGCCACTCTGTCTGCTTGCCGTCGCGCGAATCCCAGGTGTCGACGGCGATCACAGGATCGCGGCCCAGCAACGCGAGCTGTTCGCGAATCACCGCCGGGTCCTTCCACATGTCGGGTAGTTGAATGTCAGCCGGGATGTTGAAGACCTGAAGAGATCCGCTCAAAGCCAGAGGATCGGTGGAATCCGAGTCTCGCGCTGCGTCGATCAGCTTAGGTTTTACCGATGAGGAGACGCGCGGAATTTCAAATACCTCTTCCACGGTCATGACGGCGAGGGGGCGATTCTGCAGGTCACGCAGAGCGATCCGCGAGCCAGCATCGATGCTTCTGAGATCCCCCGCAGGCAGCATGATGGGCACCGGACAGAGTTGGCCGGTCGTCAGCCGCATAGACTCCACGATGCTCTCGCACTCGCGCTTTCCTACGAATCGGTCGAGAGGCGAGAATGCGCCGGAGGCCAGCATGGCGAGATTCGCCGATGAGCTCGCGGAAATTTGCAGCGAAGGCAGCTCCGCGGATTCCCGCATCAGCTCCTGACGCCGCTCGGGCGGGACCATGAGCCGGACCAATCCCCCGCCATGCGGCGCCGCCAGAAGACTAGGCGACTTGTCCTCGCAGATACCATTGCCCATCAAGAAAGGTGTCTTCATTTACGAAACCTTGAGTTGATAGGCTGGAGCTGCGTGAGAATCGGGAAGGCTTCGATTTTTTGCGAACCGCTCTCGAAGATCGTCGAGGACCGCGGCCGATATGTTGAGATCTCCTCGTCCGCTTCCCAGCTTCACATCGGGTTTGTAGCTTCCATGGAAATCCGAACCGCCGGTGGCCGCCAGATCGAACTTGTCCGCGAGCCCCAAGAGCAGCTGGGTGTCGGCCGGAGTATGTTCCGGGTGGAAGCATTCCATCGCTTCGAGCCCCTGCTGCGCCAGCACGGCGAGAAGAAGATGCAGATCGGATGGATTTCTGTTGATGCGCACTGGGTGGGCGAGAGAAGCGACTCCTCCCGCATTGATCACTCGCGCCAGGGCTTCTTCCAAGGCCGGCTCGTCACGATCGACCCAGGCCAGTCCGCCTTCGGCCAAATAGCGATGAAACGCCTCGGGGATCGAGGCTACATAGCCTTTATCCAACATGAGCTTTGCGAAATGAGGACGTCCCATCTGCTTCTTCCCGATGGCCTCTAATTCGTCCCATGAGATATCCATTCCCAGTTCGCGAAGTCTAAGCAAAAGAGCAACATTTCGCAGCCGCCGGCCTTCCTGCAAGCCGCCTAACCAAGCGCGAAAGCATTCGCCGGGATCGGATGCGAAGTAGCCCAGGAGATGAACGGATCGAGTGCTCGATGGGAAGTGTGTGCTTAGCTCCACTCCGCAGAGTAGATCGAAGCTCCGTGCCTGCGCCTCATCCTTCGCGCAGTCATATCCTTCGAGGGTGTCGTGATCGGTGAAGGCCAGTGCGTCGAGACCAAGACCGATAGCCTGATCCAATATCTCGATTGGACCGGCGCTTCCGTCGGAGTAGTTTGTATGGCAGTGAAGGTCGATCACAGAAAAAACGCGCACCTCTAGTACGGAAATGGGGGACAAAATCCGGTTGCCAATCTAATGTATGACTGCATCAGGTAAAAAAAAGTTGCACTGCGGGACAACAGTCCCGCAAAAATCGTCATCGGAGCACGCGCAACAAGGTAAACCCTGCGCGATAGCGTTGGCATTGCGCAATCATTCGCGGCTCGGATTGTTTACGAAATAGCTATGGGTCGCATACTCTCAGAGATATGCTGCTAGCTGCATCGGTATACACAACGAATAGCGAAAAACTTCGCGCAAGATGGAAGCTCGAATCAGGACTTCCAGCGGTTCCCGGCCAGAAAGTTCATACTCCTGCTGTCACCGGACCGAAAACGACGTCATCGCCTCTTACCTGGACGAAAGACGACTACACCTTTCTTCCAGTTAGCGAGCTCGGCCCTTCTTTGAATCCCGATCAGAACTACATGGGCGCCTTCGTCGTGTACGACTGGGACCAGCACAGTATCATCTGGCAGGCCGATTGGGGAAACTATCTCGGCAACCCCGCGGGAGTCTGCTTCGCCGATGGCCAGCTTTACGTCAGCGACTTCGAAGCTTCCAACATCTTTGAAGTAAGCCTCGATGCTGAGCCGGGCAAGTTGCTGAAACGAATCTCGCACCCTTACTTCAACGATTTGCATAGCCTGGAGAGAACGAAGCGCGGACTACTCTCCGCCTCTTGCGGCACCGATCTCATCATCGAAGTGGATCGCGATGGCAATCTGCTGTGGGAGTGGTGGGCTGCGGAGCACGGATACTCCGTTACGCCTTCCGGCGAACCGCGTGCCAGCGGCCGCGGCGGTGAGCATCGCGACAAGTACTATCACACCAAGTTCCAGGCCACTCATCTCAATTGCACTACAGTGCGGGATCGTGATGAAGAGCGCTACATCCTGTGCCTGCTCTTTCACCAGGGGCTGCTTATCCAAATCGACCGGAGCCTGCCTCCCGAGCAACAGAAGGGCGAGATTATTCTCGAAGGCCTGGCTCGTCCTCATGCTCTCGAAAAAATTCCTGGCGGATGGATTCTCGCCAACACTCTTGCCAAAGAGCTGATCGTCCTCGACGACAATTTGAAGCGCAAGGAATCCATCGAGTACGACGGCGGATGGATTCAGGACTGCACTCGTTTGCCCAACGGCAATATTCTGCTCAACGATGTGGACAATCACGTCCTGGTGGAATTTGCCGGCCCGCAGTGGAAGATCGTTCATAAGACCGAATATCCGGAAGCATGGCGCATGGGAGAATTGGTGGTCGTTCCTGTGGAGCATGAAGCTGCCTTCCTGGCGGCGCAGACACAAACTACATCGGTTTAGCCGACACACACCCTCCAACGCGTGGCGCAGCCTCAAGCGCCACGCAACTTATTTCGCTTCGCAGAGACGGAAGCTGGAGGTATCTTTATGGACACTCATTTCCAGTGGAGTTGCCCGTGAAGAAGCTGCTGCTGTCTGTCGTTGCCCTCGCCAGTACGATCGGACCCCTTGCCATGAATGCTCAGCAACCGCCTATCATCGACCGCAAGCTCTTCTTCGGAGAAGTTGAAATCTCCGGCGCGCAGATCTCTCCCGACGGACAATACATCTCGTTCCTCAAGCCTTACAAAGGAACCCGCAACATCTGGGTGAAGAAGGCGGACGAGCCCTTCAGCGCAGCACGCCCGGTCAGCGCCGAGGCAACGCGTCCCATTCGCGCCTACTTCTGGAGCCGCGACTCAAAATACGTTCTCTATTCGCAGGACGCGGGCGGCGACGAAAACTTCAATATCTACGCCATCGACCCGAGCCTGCCTGCCGATGCCAAGACCGGTGTCCCTCCCACACGCGCGCTGACTAATCTCAAGGGTGTAAGGACGGCGATCTATGCCGCGCCCAAGTCGAAGCCGGACATCCTGTTCATCGGCCTGAACGACCGCGATCCGCGCTGGCATGACCTGTATGAACTGCACCTGTCGACGGGTGAGAAAACGCTTCTCCGCAAAAATACGGAAGAGATCGCTGGATGGGATTTCGACAACGACGGCAACTTACGCCTGGCCGAGCGCACCAACCAGGCAGGCGATACGGAGATCCTGAGCGTCACCGCCGAGGGCTTTAAACAGATTTATAGCTGCACCGTGCTCGAGGGCTGCGGCGTCTCAGGCTTCGATGCCGCAAACAAACAGGCATATCTGGTGACGAACAAGGGTGCGCTGGATCTGAGCGAGCTTGAACTGCTCGATCCCGCCACAGGCGCAACCATCAAGGTGGAAAGCGACCCCGAAAACCGCGTCGACCTCAGCAGCGTCCAGACCTCCGAAGTCGACTATCGCATTCTCTTCACCCAGTACGAGGACGATCGAGTTCGCCTCTACTTCAAGGACAAGCAATTCGAAAAGGAATATCAGTGGCTGCAGACCAAGCTGCCGGGCAAGGAGATTGGCTTCGGTGCGCGTTCCAAAGATGAGAACATCTGGATCGTCTCCGCGCATAGCGACACCGAACCGGGAGAGACCTATCTATGGAACCGCAGCGCCAAAACGCTGGTGCTGCAATACCGCATCCGCGAAGAGCTGCCTCGCGAGTCCTTGTCGGAGCGCAAGCCGTACCACTACAAGTCATCCGACGGACTGGACATCCCGGCTTACCTGACGCTGCCCAAGGGCCTGCCGGCGAAGAATCTTCCGCTGGTGGTCTTCCCGCACGGCGGTCCGTGGGGGCGCGATTCGTATGGCTACGATACCTTCGCGCAGTTCCTCGCCAATCGCGGCTATGCCGTGCTGCAACCCAACTTCCGAGCATCGACTGGCTACGGCAAGAAGTTCCTCAATGCCGGCAATGGCCAGTGGGGCAGGACTATGCAGGACGACCTTACCTGGGGCGTGAAGGCGCTAGTTGCCGACGGAACGGTCGACCCCAAGCGGGTGGGCATCTTCGGCGGATCGTACGGCGGATATGCAACGCTGGCGGGCGTCGCGTTTACACCTGATCTCTACGCCGCGGCGGTGGCCTATGTCGCGCCGTCGAACCTTATCACGCTGCTCGATGCGATTCCGCCGTATTGGGAGGCGGGGCGCAAGCAGATGTACACCCGGATGGCCGATCCCAACACGCCTGAGGGCAAGGCGCTGCTGATCGCGGAGTCTCCGCTGACCAAGGCCACCGCCATCGTCACGCCGCTGATGGTGGTTCAGGGCAAGAACGATCCGCGCGTCAATGTTCGCGAGAGCAACCAGATCGTGGCCGCGGTGCGCGACAACGGCAAGCCGGTCGAGTACCTGGTCGCTCCTGACGAGGGCCACGGCTTCGCTCGCCCGATCAACAACCTGGCCATGGTCACGGCGATGGAGGCATTCCTTGCGAAATATCTGGGCGGGCGCTACCAGCAGGACGTCCCCGCCGATGTCGAAGCCAAGCTGAAGGAGATCACGGTGGACCCGAAGACGGTGAGCGGTGCGGTCACGTTGAACGGAGCCTTGGCACCGGCTGTGAAATAAGAACGAAAGCGAAGAGCACGGGGATGGGCCGGGATCGCAGTGGGCGTTGCATTCGCCCGGCCTTTGCCGGTAGGCTAGGATCAGAGCAACCAGCCCCTCGCCGCGGCAGGTTGCTGCAATGGAATGCGGGAGTGGCGAAATGGCAGACGCACTTGGTTTAGGTCCAAGCGGAGCAATCCGTGGGGGTTCAAGTCCCTTCTCCCGCACCATCCTTTCCGTGATTCCACCTGCCAGACGGCTCACAATCTGAAACGCCAGCCGATACAAACGCTCAACCGAGAGAGCGCACTTCCACAAAACCTTTACTCCGGGGACCCGGTTTCTTTCGGGAATTGCGATACCCTTGAACCACTATGACTTCGAATCATTCGCAGCCCAAGATTCAAATGAGCAAGGCCGCTGAGTATCAGGAGAGCTACGCCAATAGCGTGCAGGTTCGCGTAAGCGTCTGGGATTTCTTTCTGGCCTTCGGGGTGGTCCATCAGGAATCGCCGGACATCGTCGACATTGAGAATACGCACGGCATCTATCTCAGCCCCCAGCAGGCAAAGGCACTATGGAATCTTCTCGGCCAGAACATCGCACAGTATGAGCAGACGTTCGGGACGCTGGCCATCGAGCCGCACCCGCATCCGGTGCCTGTTCCCTCTGGACCGGTGCACTAAGGGGCGCTCACACTCATCAGGCGAATCGAAAGATCGCCCAGCCCATCCGGCAGGGCGTTTGATGCCTGGATCAGGCGGCGTCCGGTCTTCTATGACACAGAAGCCCAACTCGGCAGTCCTAGATAGAGTCGAAGAGCGTTCCCTGCTTCTCGATCGCCGCGATGACCTGAGTCAGAGCCGCCTGCTGGGTCTCGGCCGAGCTTAACTGGCTCGCGACCTGGGCAGTATTGGTTTGAAGCAGCAAATCCTGCGCTGATTGCAGTTGAACGGATTCACTCGCGCTGTAATTGCTGGCGGCGGTCATCTGCGTAATCGAGGCGTCGAGCACCGTCCGCTGCTGGTCGACATAATTGAGCGCCTGATTAAGCTGGCCAAGATCCGCAACCGAGGTTGGAGCTGCAGTGCCGGAAGAAAAATCGGCGATCAGCGCATTCAAACTGCCCAGGACACTAGCACCCGGAGCATTGAAGATCTGGTCGCCGGGAAGATTGGTCTGAATCGTGTGACCATTAGGCGTCTGCACGTAGCTGATGTCTTCGTCCCCTTGATAGGTGACCGTCGCCGGCGTGGTCGAGGTGTCGAGTGTAAAAGGCGACGTCGCTCCCTGACTTCCGGAGAAGATGTAGCTCCCAAGATAGGATGAATTGGCTAGCGAAAGCACCTCGTCGCGTATCCCAACCAGTTGGGTTGAAATGGTCTGGAGGTTGGCCGCATTGAGGGTGCCATTGTTGCCTTCGGTAGCAAGCGAGATGGCCTGGGTAAGCTGGCTCACCACGCTGCCCAGCGCGGTGTCGCTCACCTGAAGGAGGCTTTGCGTCGAGCTGGCGGTCTGGGCAAAGGTATCGTCCGCACTCAATTGCGAAGAGAGAAGCACGTTCTGCGCAAAAGCCACCGGATCGTCGCTGATGGAATTGACCTTGACGCCGGTCGAGAGCTCGTTGGTCAGATTTTGCTCGGTAGCAGTCGCCGCGTCCAGCGCGGCCACCGTGTTGTTGATGTACAGCGGATCGACTCGCATGAACCTGATCTCCTTCGGGGATTTCATCTAGTAATTTTCCCGAGACTCTTTCCATCTCCCGCCGCTAGCTGGAATATGTGGTCTGAACGCCGAGGTTGAGCGCAGACGTCATTACCAAGTCCAGCGTGGTAAAGATTCGGGAGGCGGCCTCGTACGATTGCTCGAAGGTTTCGAGCGATGCCGCTTCTTCATTGAGGTCGACGGCGCTGAGAGAGTTCACCTGGGACTGGAGCTGGGTGAGAGAGGCCTGCTGGGCGGTGTTCTGCGTCGTAACGTCGGAGACGAGCGTTCCCAGCGAGGCAACGAACGACGAATAGTAATCAGTGGGCGTTGATCCGGCGATGACGGTCTTACTGGCGAGGTTGGCCATCGCGAGAAGATTGGTGTCGTTCGATGACCCCTGTCCCGCCGCGGCAGCGGCAATCTGCGAAGGGCTGGTGAGGGCTACGGAGATCGCCGCCGACGCCCCGGCCGCCGTCGAAGGCAGATTGAAGATCGCAGTTCCAGTATTGCCATTGACGTCGGAGCCGGCCTCGTTCACCGTATTCACCTGCGTTCCGAAGTCATAGGCCAGGGTGTCGAGGGCGCTCAGTATCTGAGGAATATCTTGATTTCGGGCCGTCAACACGCCGCCGATTTGCCCTCCGCCGGAGGTCAGAGAAGAAGTGATGTCGTTGCCTTCCGAGTCGTAGACATGCGTCGACCCATTCAGAGGGCCGGCGGTCAGTGCATACGATGTGTTCTGCGAGACTAGCAGCGCACCGCTCGAGGTGGTGATGCTCAGGCCGTTGTTCTCGGTCTGGATCTGGTGAACGCCGACCAGCGATGACAGCTGCAAGATATCCTGCTGGCGCTGATCCTCGAGGGTTCCGGCATCGGCGTGCGGGCTTCTCGATTGAATCTCCTGGTTCAGCTGCGCAATGGACTGCGACAGCGAGTTGATCTGCGAAACCACAGAAGCGGTCTGCTGATCGAGCGCGCTTTGCTGCGCGGTGAGCTGCGAAGAGGCGCTCTGAAAGTCGCTGGCCAGGGTTGTGGCGCTCGAAAGCACGCCCTCGCGCAAAGATGGATCAGAAGGGTTCGATTCGAGGGAGGTCAGCGAATCGAAGAAGTTGCTCAGGTCCTGGCTGATGCCGTTGGTGGCATCGGTCGAGCTGCTGGAGTTGGCGTTCGTCGCCTGATTGAAGACGGTTTGAACTTGATCGAGAGCGCTTAGCCGCGCAGCCGATGCGCTCACGTTCTGATTCTGCTGCTGGAGCTCCTGGTTGAGCACGTTGTCGCGCTGCGAGACATTTGCCGGGATGCCAACTCCGTCGCCGTAGCTCTGTCCATCAATGGTGACGGGATCGTTTTCCTGAAAGACGGCGACCTCCCGGGTGTAGCCGGGGGTATTGGCATTGGCGACGTTGTTTGAGACGATGTTCAGAGCGGCCTGATCCGCTTCCAAAGCTCCCGTGGCAATGCCGAACGCCATGCTGAGTGCTGCCATAAGTCTCCCTTCGCGCGAGACGCAACCAGAAGTTGGAATTACCGGTAAAACGGTCTATAAAATTCACGGCTATAGGATTGACGGCTACAGAATTCGCGGCTGTGCATTCCCGACGCCCGCCGCCAGACCCGCAGATTTCGCCGCGATTCTTGCAGGAGCGCTCCCAGCAGCCGATGCAGTGACTGAACCTCGGCCAGTGCAGAGCCAGTGGACAGCGACGTCCCATCTACGATCGAGAGCGACAGTTGCTGCAGGCGTTCGGCGTCGCTTTGCGTCAGTGCGTCGATGACGTTTCGCAGAAGCAAAGCCAGATTCGTATCTGTATTTGTATTTTCTTTCGTATCTTTGTTCGTGCTTTCCTCTGCCAGCGTGTCCGGCTGTTCAGCCTGATTGCTGCATTTCATACATTGCGTGGCCTGCATCACTTGCCTTCTCCCAGCATTTGATCGATCAGCTTGCCAGCTACCTGTGCGGAGCTTACCTGATAACTTCCACTGGCAAGCGCGGCCTGCACCGACGCCACTTTGTCCATACGCACATCCGTCTGACCGGCCGCCTGACTCATGATGTTGGCTGCCGCGCTTAGGTGCGCCTGATCGATGGCCGATTCCGCCGCAGCGGGCTGCGATGCCGTGGTCCTCGCCGCGGTCGATGCCGTTTCTGTCGTTGACGCTGCTGGAACTGTCTGAAAAGCTTCGAGTGTCTGCGGAGCGCGCTCGATTCCACCTGAAATGTTCATGCCGTTCTTCCTCTTACTTACTCAATCGGCAATGATTAAGGGCACTTTAGTAATGGAATCGCGATTTGTTTCTGTTCTCACAACTTAGTCGCACTGCCGCGATGATCGGAGCCGGCTGCTGTCCGGAAATGATCCAGTATCTTGGTGGCGATACCGAAGCCTCCGCGTTCGGAGATGGCCCTGGCCATGGCCTGCGTGCCGAAGCTCATCAGCGCACCGCCGCTTCCCGCATCTTCGTCATCATCCTCTGCCTTGAATCCTGCGGCATCGGAGCTCGAAAAAAGCGAGTCGTGCTGTAAGGGCTTCAGAAATTCCTGCATGAGGCTGGCCTCGAATTCATGAGCCGCCGACTTCAGACGCGGACTCAGAGAGTCGCCCGCTCCAGGGGCTAAGGCGTTCAACGGAGACACGTCCATCGCACATCACCTCCATCACATTTATCCCATCACTTCTGTCACATTAGCTCTGTTACATCACTTCAAGGTCGGCTTCGAGGGCTCCGGCCTCCTTCATGGCCTGCAGAATCGAGATCACATCCCGGGCCGTGGCACCAATCTGCTGCAGGTTCTGCACCAGGTCGTCGACGGTCGCGCCGGAGCGCAGCTCGATGCGGTTGACTGGCTTGTCCTGGGTCTGAAGGGTGGTCTGCTGCACTACCTGAGTCGTTCCCTGGCCGAAGGGGTTGGGCTGCGAGACCTGAAACTCGCTGACCACATTGACCGAGAGGCCGCCGTGCAGAATCGATACCGGCTGTAGGCGCACGTCGCCTCCAATTACCACGGTTCCGGTTCGCTCATTGACCACCACTTTGGCCCGCGGATAGACATCGACTTCGACCGCTTCGATCTCGGCCAGCAGCTCGGGAATGTCCTCGTAATCCCGGGCTTCGATCTCGATCCTCCGGCTGTCCACGGCATGTCCCACTTCGCGATGCAGCTGGTGGTTGACGGCTGCGGCCATCATCTCCGCGGTGCGAAAGTCAGGATCGTTGAGCAGCAAGGAGAGATGACGCATGTGGGCCAGATCGAGTGGCACGGCGCGCTCCACGATGGCTCCGGAGGGGATGCGGCCGGTGGTGGGGTGATTCAGCGACCGGCTGCTGCCGTTGCTGGTCACCGAGTAACCGCCCAGCACCAGCGGCCCCTGAGCTTCGGCGTAGATCTGTCCATCGGGACCATAGAGCGCCGCCATCAGCAAGAGGCCGCCCTCGATGCTGCGCGCGTCGCCGGCCGACGAGATGGTCACATCCAGGCGGTTGCCCGGGCGGGCAAAGGGCGGCAGGGTCGCGGCCAGAAAAACGGCAGCCATATTGCGCACCTGGAGCGAAGCGGTTGTGGAATTCTGAGGAAGCGTTACCCCCATGCGCTGCAACGTAGTGATCAGTGTCTGGATGGGAAAGACGGTCTGCGAGCTGTCGCCGGTGCCGCGCAATCCAACCACGATCCCATATCCCACCAGCTGGTTGTCGCGAATGCCCTCGATGCTGGCAATGTCCTTTACCCGGGCCAGCCGGGAGGGTGCAGACGATTCGGTCCGCGGAAAGGCTTGCGAAGGAAGAGCGACTCCCAAGATGGGGACACCATTAACTTGACCTCTCGAAACCAGAGCGCCGGGTGCCGCTGCCTTTGGGGCGTGGGAGGGGGGAACTGCGGCTGGATAAGCAACGGCGGGCTGCGCCTCAGAGATGCCGGACGCCAGAAAGAAGCCGGCAAGCAGCATGAAGGCGCAGCGAGCATTGGGGGCGGACGGTATTGAATTTCTTTGCATAACGTCTTCCAGAGTCACTCGATCAGTTAGAAAACCAGAATCTTCTCCAGGAAGCGCACTACGGGATTCTGGCGATAGGTGTAGTCGTTGATGATGCCCTTGCCGACCACCTCAAGCTCGAGATCGGTGATGGTGGTCGAGAGAACTTGGTTCTGAGCGCTTACGTCGTCCGGACGCACAAGTCCGCGCAGCCGGATCAGCTGGGTCTGCTGGCTGAACGAGACCTGGCGCACCGCCTGGATCACCAGCATGCCGTTCGGCAGCACATCGATGACCTCGCCGCCCAAGGTCGTACTCAGGCTTGAATCCGTGACAGATTGCCCCTGGGCATTTAATCCGGAGCTTGAACTCTGATTAAGCAAGTTATTCAAAGCATTGCCGCCGCCAAATTTGCCGAAGAGGGCCGATACCTGCGAGCTGGCATTCGAGGCGCGCGAGTTTTTCACCGTTCCATCGGTTGAGGCGGTCAGGCTCTCGGAGATGACGATGGCAATGGGATCGTGCAGGCGCGAGGCCTTGAGGTCGCTCGTCAACCTGGTCATTCGTCCCTCCGCGATCCAGATCGAGCCGGGGGTGGCGACAGATGCGGCATTCTCCGCATGAACCCGGGCGATGTAGGCGTTCAAAGCCTCGTCGGGCGGAGTCGTTTTCGGAACCGCTTTTTTCGCCGGCTTCTGCGACCATCCCGGAGATCCGCTGCAAACAAGTATGAGGAGGATCGCGAGACAAGGCGCGATACGCCGGCGCGGGTGCAAACCCGTTCGCCGCGATGTCCGCCCCACCGGCAGAAATACGCTTTCGATGGCAGCCACTACTGATCCTTCCATTGGCCTGCCTGTCTCCCGGCGCGGTTTCCGGCCCCATTGTCTACTCGTTCCTGGGTTACTCTCGGGCTCCAGCCGGGAACGCTGGGGAGGAGTTCTACGGAGTAGGTGTTACGAACGATGCCTCGCAGAAGCACGCCTGCCGATCCTTCTGTCAGCGCCGCTACACGGACGGTCACCTCTTGTCCTAAGGGTGCAGAGCGGGTGGCGATGCCGGAGAGCTCCAGATGGCCTTCGTTTTCTTCACCGCTCCAGACGCGGACCGATGAGCCAGCGACGACCCAGATCGGGGATGACAACGAATCGGCGACGGAAGCTCGTGCGCTGTTGTCATCTATAGCGCTTTTAGAATCCAAAGGCTCTTTAGAATTCGCGGACCACTTCCCGGCCGGGAGGTAATTAGAGACCGGCACCAGCGACGGCGGCCGTTCCGGATGGCGGCAATCGACGAGCACAGCCCAGGAGCGCTTGAGCACGGAGTCGAAAAGATAGTGATCAACAGCGTAGTGATTGGATAGCGGCCGCATGGCGGGGCCATCCGGTGAAGTTGTGAGAGGTCGCGCGGAGCACTCAGTAGCTAGAGCAATGAAACTGCCGGAGCAGGAGAGGGAAAGCAGCAGAATCGATCGACATATCCGGGGTGATCTTCGGGCAAGACTTTTCATCGACAGACTCCGATCAGCGGGCTATCAGCGGACCATGTTGTTAACCTGGCTGTACATGTCATCGGCAGCGCGGATGACCTTGGAATTGCTCTCATAGGCACGCTGGGCCAGCACCATTTGCACGAAGGCCCCCACCACGTCCACATTCGAGTTTTCGAGGTAGCCCTGCTGAAGGGTCCCCAGACCTTCATTCCCGCCCGGATTGCCCAGTACGGCGTCGCCCGAGGAGAGGGTGGCGGCGAGCAGGTTCGATCCTATGCTCTCCAGGCCGCCGGGATTTGCAAAGGTGGCCAGCTGGAGCTGACCGAGCTGTTGAGGATTCTGCTGGCCGGGCAGGGTGGCGTTGACCACGCCATACTGGGTGATGGTGATGGCCGTAGCCGTCGGCGGGATGGTGACGGCGGGTATCAGCTGGTCGCCCTGAGGGTCGACGATCGTACCCTGATCGTTGAGGAAGAAGTTCCCGGCGCGAGTATAGGCAATCGTGCCGTCGGGACGCTGGACCTGGAAGAAGCCGCTGCCCTGAATGGCCAGATCATAGGGATTGTTCGTCTGGTTCATGTCCCCCTGAGTCATGATGATCTCGGTGGCGGCGGACTTGGTTCCGAGGCCGATCTGCAAGCCCGCCGATACTGTCTGCTGGCTTTGCGCCGCGCCGGGTGTGACCAGATTCTGATAGATCATGTCCTGAAACTGCAGGGCGCGCTGTCGAAAGCCGACGGTCGAAGAGTTGGCCAGGTTGTTGGCGATGGTATCGAGGTTCAGCTGCTGCGCGCTCATGCCACTGGCGGCCGTGTAAAGAGCTCGGATCATTTTTATCTCCCTCGGTCGTATCGTTCTCAGGTGGTATCTGCTCTCGGAAATTGTCCGTTCTTGCCGTCCGCGGTGCTAAACCTTGGGCAGGTCCTCGCTGGCCGACTTGTCGAAATCGTTGTTGAAGACGGTGAGAGCCTTTTGCATCATCTCCGCCTGGCGCTGCACCAGGACCAGCTGCAGCGTGCCTTGAATCACGTCCTGATTCGATCCTTCGACAGAGCCCTGGTGTACCGCGGGCGTCGCAGCGATCGGTTTGGTTTCGGCAGTAACTGTGTAGCGATCCACTCCCTCCGGGCTGAGCGCATCAGCGGAAGCAAATTTCCACAGGCCCAGGGTGGATACGGCGGCTCCCGCGATCGACACCACTCCATCGGAGCTGATCGCCACATCGCCGGTCGGGACGCGGATCGGCTGGTTCTGCGTGTTCAGGACCGGATCGCCGTGCGCAGTGACCAGGCTTCCGTCTGCGGTGCGCTGAAACTGGCCGTCGCGGGTATAGCGGATGCCGGCTCCGGTCTGTATCGCGAAAAAGCCCTGGCCCTCGATGGCCAAGTCCAGAGGATTGCCTGTGGGCACGAGCGCACCCTGGCCGAGGTCCAGCCGATTGCCTCCCAGAACGCCGAAATCATTGATGGTGCGATTGAGCTGGGAGTTGAGGGCATCGGGTCCCATGATGGCGCTGCGAAAATATTCTCTCTCCGCACGAAAACCCTTCGTACCGGAGTTCGAGAGGTTGCTAGCCGCCGAGTCGAGCGCCTCGCTGCGCGCCAACAGGCCGGAAAAAGCTGCGTAATAGCCGCTGCCCATGGTTCACTCCGTTCGGTTGATAAAGAAGCAAGAGTCGAACCAAAGGAGCGGGATGAATCTTAAGAAACACTCAGGGTTGAATTGGTCAGGATTGGAGCAGCCAGGCATGAAGCGGCCAGGTATAAGACGACCAGAAGAGTGTGATCGGATTTAGCTTACGCAGGTCAAAATTGATTCCGGATTGATCTGTTTTCTACGTTGACCCGACTTAGGATGCGGCGGCAAAGGGCACGAGGGAGCAGACCACGTCTTCCGATGCGCTGCGGCGAAGCAGATTCGAAGATCGTATTCCCGCTACGGGCGCATGGGAAGGACCGTGGCTCGCGGGACGCCACATCTTGAGCCACAGGAATTGATGAACGCGGACCAACCTGCATTCGACCGGCTGCAGTTTCTCGACCAATCCTGCCAAGGCTGCGGCGAGGGCGTCCGCGCTGGCTGCCTCCATCAATCGAATGCGGGAAAAGTTGGCCACCAGCATGCGCTCCCGTTGACGGCAAAAGTCGGAGCCGCTCAGCAATCCCGCCTCCACTGTCTGCCCGGTCATCCGTTCCACGGCTAGAGACAGAACATGGTCGACCCGGTCTTCCCCGGCCAGATAAAGCGCTCCGCTGGTCGAGAAGCGCAACGGAATTACACCGAAAGCCTCGAGCAAAATGCGCGGAATGGGAGAGTTCTCAAACAGCCGCGGATCGGGCTCGCCGGAAAATACCGGACAGTTCCACTGCAGGCTCAGGGCCTGAGTAACATGCTGTTCGGACAGGCCGCAGTGCTGCATCAACCATTCTCCGATGCGCTGGGGATCGCCTTCTCTCTGGGCATGCAGCGCGCGCTTTAACTGCGCATGGTCAATCCAACCCTGGCGCAGCAGCATCAGCCCCAAAGGAACACGATGGGTGTGACTCGTAATACCCGCATGCCCCTGAAACTCGCGGCGCACGGCGGCCCGCATCCGGTCGAGGGCGCAAGCGGGGCTGCATACCCATCCGCCTTCAATGACCGGTGTGCGACGGTTGCGCCACAGGCGAAGCCGGCCGCCTGCACAGGCCAGGTTGGCGCACTCAGGGAAGAGCGGAGCAGGTCGACGCTCGGGTGATAGGCGGGGTACGGCCGCGGAACGTGGCGCGAAAGATGCGCCGTCTCTCCCGTCATTTCCGTCATAGTTGCGACCCGACCAATAACCGCCTAGAAGAGGCATCGGACACTCTCCAGGCGCATCTCGGCTTCGGCGACTTCAACCACGCTGAAGCCGAAGTTTCCGTTGACCAAAACCACTTCGCCGCGGGCGACAATCTTGTCTCCCACCAGCAAGTCGACGGGCTCGGCGATATGACGGTCGAGCTCGACCACGTCGCCCGGTCCCAGGTCGAGCACCTCGTTAAGCGACATTTCTCGAGAGCCGAAGCGCAACGAGGCCTCGAGCTCGACATCCATCAATAGCTCGACGCCGCGCGACGACTTGCCTGCTTCAGGAACCGGGTGCTGGCCTCCAGCAGGCCGCTCTGTCGGCGCTTCAGGCCAGTTCGCGGATTGAGTTGCGGAAGCCGCGGTGGCCCGATACGTCTGATCGGCAAATGCCATGAGCATCGTCGCCCGACCAAGAGTGAGCTGATAAGCCACGACGGGGATGCCCAGCCCCCATGTGGAGACCGTAAATGGCATCGCCTCCACTTCTCCCAGGGCGGAAGCCGCAGCATGAGCGATCTGATCGAATAGCCCTTGTAACATTTCGAACTCCCATGAAGCTTCTGCGCCCTCCTCCGCAACGTTCGCGGCAATCAGCAGCGAGTGCAGCGCGGCGCGATCGGCCAGGACGGCGAAGCTGCCTGTACACGCACCGGAGAGGGTGACAGTCAGGCTGATGGATCCAGCAGCTAGGGGCAATTGTTGGGCAGGAGTAAGCGTTGCGGAGAGCTCGCGTGTAAAGACCTGCTCCGCCTGCGATAACCAGCTTTCGAGAAATGTTTTCACTCCGCTGACCTCTTTCTGCGCCTGTCTATTCATTTGCAGGTAATCCCAACTTCGTCGATCCGTCCGGCTATTTATCTATCTACCGATCTATCTCATCCGATTCCCTCAGCCTCATTCGTATCCGGCCGGCCCACTGAGGCTGCCTGGTCTATTTGTGGAGCGTGGCCAGGTGCGCGCCGCGATGCTCCCCACGCCGTACCGGCGTGGCCCCGAAAAGAGGCACACCGGCCACGCGAAACTCGGCCGGACGGGAAGAAGCCAGGGGGAAGCGTAGAATCGCGCCGGGTTCCAGACCTTCGATCTCCCTAGCCAGAACACGAAAGGGAGGCAGCTGTAAGGCTCCTCCGACTGCCGCCTTGCCCACATTTTCCCGCATGCGCTTGCGGGTTTCCGGGTTATGGCTGCGCTGGCGGGTCCAGTCGCCGACCATGCGGTGCAGGATGGTGTTCGAGACGACGGCAGGAAAGGCCAGGTTCATCAGACCGCTGGCCTCTTCCATGCGCACCTCGAAATTGAGACACAGGGTCTTTTCAGAAACCGGCATGAGGTGGGCGATCTGGGTGTGCATCTGACGCTGCTCGTAGTGAAAGCTGAGGCCCACCGGCTCCCAGGCGGCGCTCAACTCGCGACATATCACCTCCACCACACTGGCCAGGATAGACTCCTCAATGTCGGTGAGTTCGCGCAGCTGTCCAGCCGCACCGGCGCCCCCCAACAGCAGGTCGATGATGGATGGAGCCGGCGCCATCTCCATCTGCAGAACGGAGACCGCACGCAACGGTTCTAGCCGGACGGAGCAGACGTAGGAGAGCTCGGGAATCCGCGCGATGAATTGGTTGAAGGGGATCTGTTCAGCCGAGACCAGAGTGACCTCGAAGGTGCTGCGCAGCCAGGCTCCCAGATTATGGGTCAGGTTGCGGGCGAAGATGTCATTCAACAGACTGATGGCCCGCATCTGCTCGTTGCTGATCTGGCCGGCGCGCGAGAAGCTGTAAGGCTGCGCCTTGCTGCGCGGGTCGGCAGGCGCGGCAGCTGCCGCGCCCTCGGCCTTGGGAGCCCGGGCGGCCTGAAAGAGGGCGTCGATTTCATCCTGCTTGAGCGTCTTGTCCTTCTTGTTGCCTGACATTTCCTGTCTCCCTGATTTGCCTGCCTGGCCGTTTCCCGGGCCCAGCTTTGTCATTTCGGTTTCGTCGGTTTGGCTTCGTCGTTCCAATCTGAATTGGCTATCGTCGAGTCGTCGGGTTATTACGGGTTCGCCCCGGCACTGCGCGACTACGTCTTTGTGTTCTTCCCGGTGTTCTTTCCGACTCCGCCTTCGTGGCGCAGAGCTCCCAGATGGCTGCGCAGATGGAGCACGGCCGAGGCGTGGATCTGCGAAACCCTCGACTCGACCACCCCTAAGGTCAAACCGATCTCTTTCATGGTCATCTCCTCGTAGTAATAGAGGGTCATCACCAGACGCTCGCGCTCCGGTAGCTGGTCGATGGCGTCCGCCAGACGGGCCTGCATCTCACCTTTTAGACAGCGGAAGAGCGGAACGTCCTCCGGCCGGTTGGGCACGTAGGCCAGCTCTTCCTCGCCCGAATCCTCGGAGCGCTCGGCGTGCAGCGTGCCGATCTCCAGCCCCTTGAGCTCGCCCAACAGCTGCTGGTATTCGCCCAGGCCCATGGCCAGCTCCGCGGCCACCTCGCTCTCGGCAGGAGCGCGCCCCATCCGCGTGGTCAGCAAGCGGATCGCCTCCTCGACGGCACGGCCCTTGCGGCGCAGATCGCGCGGGCTCCAATCCAAGGTGCGCAGGCTGTCGAGGATTGCCCCGCGAATACGGAACTGCGCGTAGCTGCGAAATTGGACCTTCTTCTCGGGATCGAACTTTTGCAGCGCGTCCATCAGTCCCAGGATGCCGGCGCTGACCAGATCTTCGATCTCCACATGCTGGGGCAGACGCTCGTGAATGCGCCGCGCCAGGAAACGCACTGTGGGTAGATGATCGATCATCATGCGCTCCTGTTCGAGGGTGATCGGCGGCGCGGAAGAAGAGCCGGCATAGGGCTCGGCGGCAGCCTCTCGCGGCTTGGTCTCGGAAGCTTGACCAGCCGTCGCGACGGAGCGCATCGCTCCCGCTTCCCGCCCTTCTGCCATCGTTTCCGGACTACGCCCGGTTCGCCCGGTCAGTCCGGTTGGCAGCTCCCGGTTTTCTTGGCTCCCCATGTCCTGCGTCACTGGCAACACCTCAAATCTTTTCCGGCAACGCCTAACGCACCACACCGATCGATCGCAGCCGCACATCGGAGGGAATCTCTGCAGGCGCAATCACCGCGACCCTGGGAAAGATGTCTTCGAGCCAGCGGTGCAGGTAATAGCGAGCCGGACTCTGGCATAGGAGCACGGGTGGGGCCGAGGAGGATGGGGGGCCGATTAGTTGTTTCAAAGAATCGGCGATGCGCCGCAGCTGCGGAGTGCTGTAAGCATGGCCATCAGAAAGCAGGCGAGCCGCGCTGGCCGGCTGCAGGCTGGATACCAGCTCTTCTTCAATGGCAGGGTCGAGGAGGATGACGCGGAGCGAGCCATCTGGATCGAGAAGCGGCTGAACCACGCGGCGGCCGAGCGCCTGGCGTGCGGTTTCTACCAGCGCAGGCAGGTTCTTGTGGACAGCAGAGGCTTCGACCAGGGCCTCGAGAATCGTGCCCAGGTCGCGGATCGATACCTGCTCGCGCAGCAGCTGCTGCAACACCTTTTGCACCTCGCCCAGGGTCATCATCTTGGGCACCAGTTCCTCGACCAGCTTGGGATGGGTATCGTTGAGCGCGTCTAGCAGCCGCTTGGTCTCGGCCCGGCTCAGCAGTTCATGGGCATGGCGGCGAATCAGCTCGCCCAGATGCGTGCTAATCACGGTAGCGGTATCGACAACGGAGTAGCCTGCCGCTGTGGCCTGATCCTCGAGCCCTGCTTGAATCCAGCGCGCCGGCACTCCGAAGGCCGGCTCCTGCGCTTCCTTCCCAGGTATGGGGCGGGTCTGCGCCTCGGCGCTAACTGCGAGCAGCGAATTCCCTTCTGTCTGCCAGCGGCCAATTTCAATGCCGCGGAGGGAGACAACGTACTCGCGGGGACGAAGGCGCAGATTATCCGAAATGTGAATCGGCGGAATCAGGAAACCAAGCTCGCCAGCCAGATGGCGGCGCAAGTTGCGCACCCGCGCCAGCATCTGTCCGCCCTGCTTCTCGTCAACCAGCGGGATGAGCTGAAAGCCGATTTCCAGGCTCAGGTCTTCCATCTTAAGAAGCGAGGCCAGGTTTTCACCCGATGCTTTGTCGATGGCTTTGCGCTCTTTTTCGACGGCCACGCCTTCCAGTGCGGTCGAAGCCGGGATGCGGCGGGCGCCCCAGGCCAGCAGTGCGGCGAGAGCAAGAAAGGCAGGCTTGGGCAAGCCCGGCACCAGGCAAAGCGCGGCCATGACGGCGCTTGCGACATAGAGCGTAGTCCTCTTGCGGAAGAGCTGAGTTCCCAGTTCGGAGCTGAGCGCGCCGGCCGAGGCGGCGCGAGTCAGAACCATGCCTCCGGCGACGGAGACCAGCAGCGAAGGGATCATGGTGACTAGCCCATCGCCGACGCTGAGAATGGTGTAGGTGCGGACCGCTTCGCCGATCGCGACTCCCTGCTGGATGGTCCCGATCAGCAGGCCGGCGACGATATTGATGGCAGTAATGAGGATCGTAGCCAAAGCGTCGCGCTGATTGAAGCGCGCGGCTCCGTCCATGGCCCCGTAGAACTCGGCCTCCTGGGCTACGGCCAGCCGCCGCGCCCGGGCCGAGGCTTCGTCGATGAGCCCGGCGTTCATATCGGCGTCGATGGCCATCTGCTTGCCGGGGAGGGCGTCGAGGGTGAAGCGCGCGGTGACCTCGGCGGTGCGCACCGCGCCGTGGCTGACGACCAAAAACTGGATGGCGATCAGGGCGAGAAAGAGGACGAAACCGACGACGTAGTTGCCCCCGACGACAAATTGTCCGAAGGATTCGATGACCTTTCCGGCTGCCGCCGTGCCCTCGCTTCCGTGCAGCAGGATGCGCCGGCTGGAGGCAATATTAAGGGAGAGACGAAAGAGAGTGAGGAGCAATAAGAGAGTGGGAAAGACGGAGAAGTCGACCGCCTTGCGCACCTGCACGGCCGAGAGAAAGACCAATACCGAGGCCGCCATCGATCCGGCCAGCAGCAGGTCCATCAGGGCGGCGGGGATGGGGATCAGCATGACGAAAATGACACTGATCGCACCCAGGGGCAGGGCCAGGTCTTTGGCCATCCTGAATGCTTTCTGGCGCGGCTTTTCTGCGGCACTCGCGTGCGAGGCGGCAGCGCGCGCGGTAGCCGGGGCGACGGCGATTGGGGTGCTCATATGGACTCCTGGCTGGACTGCTCGCCGGACGGCGGTGAAAGACTGGTCGCTGGTCTCATTGGTTTGCCGGATTTGCCAGTGCAGCAGCATCGATTCGGCGAGCGTTGGGGCTCAAACGTTCAAGATCGGGTTCTTCCTGTTTCTGCTTTTCGTGTTTTTGTTTTTCCGCGCGCAGCCGTTCCTCGACCTGCCGGCGATACAGATAGGCGAGGATGGCAGCGACGGCAGCGTAGAGGTCGTGGGGAATGGACTGCCCCGGCTCGAGATGGCGGTAGAGGGAACGGGCCAGAGGCGGGTTTTCGACAATCGGAACTCCCGCCCACCTGGCTTCGTCCTTGATCTGCGCCGCCAGCAGGTCGCGGCCCTTGGCCAGGAGGCGAGGCGGCTCCATGGTCTCGAAGCTGAAGCTCAGAGCCACGGCGTAGTGGGTGGGATTGGTGATCACTACCGAGGCCCGGCGGATGTCGGCCTTGAGCAGCCGCCGGCGCATCTGGCGGCGCAGGGACTTGATCTTGCCGCGAATCTGCGGGTTGCCCTCAGTCTGCTTCTGCTCCTCGCGCAGCTCCTGCTTGGACATCCGCTGCCGCGACTCCCAGCTGCGCCATTCGACCAGATAGTCAACTGCCGACCAGGCGAAGAGAATCCATGCGGTATCGAGCAGGATGTCGTAGGCAGCGGAAAACATGCCGGGGAGCTGCTCCACGCTCAACGGCGGGACGGTGCTCTGGTGCACGATCTTACGTATGGCGAGAATCGCTAGAATGGCCGCGGGCAGCAGCGATTTCAACAGCCGCGCCAGGCCGCGCAGGGAGAAGAGGTTTTGCAGATTCTGCACAGGATTGATGCGCTGCCACTTCCATTGCAGGGCCTCAGCATGGAAGGCCACGCCGCCGCCCTGACCCACGCCGGCCAGGAGCGCTCCCGCGGTGACGGCTCCGAACAGTAGCGCCAAGGGAGTCAGCATGACCAGAGCGACTTGGCGAATAGCACAGACTTCTTCGCCAACGCTATCGAGTTGCCCTGCGTGCGCCGATCCCATCGCCAGAAAACTCTGGAAGACCGCGCCCCACTGGCCGGCCCATCGACCGGTGAGCGCACCCAGCGCCAGCACTCCCGAGACCATGGCCGCCGCCGAGACCAATTCGCGGCTGCGGACCCGATCGCCTTTTTGGGCAGCCTGCTGGCGCCGCCGAGGCGAGGCCCGTTCGGTGCGCTCTCCACTCATGGCAGCCTCATGGCGTGGCGCATGAGGAGCTCGCCGCGGTCGAGAAAGAGCGAAAAGCGGCCTTCGAGAAAACGCGGCCACAAGGCCAGCGATCCGAGCAGGACGGTGTATCCGAGCAGGGTTTTGGCGGGGATGGCCACCATCATGACCGGCAGCTGCGGGGAGAGCTTGCCGAGAACGGAAACCGCGACTTCGACCAGCAGAGTGGCCGCGACCACCGGCGCGGCCAGCTGCAGGGCGGCAAAGAAGACTCCGCTGAGCATGCCCACAAGCGTGAGCGCAGCGGGGCCGCTGAGCCACACCGCACCCACTGGGGCTTCGTGAAAGCTGCGCAGCAGGGCGAGCAGCACATCGCGATACAGGCCGGAGCCGAGCAGCACGAGTGTGCCCAGAAGCGTGAACATCTGGCTGAGAAGCGGTGTCTGCAGCGGCGCGTTGGGGTCGAGAAGGTTGACCAGCGAAAAGCTGAACTGAAAGCCCAGCACCTGTCCAGCAAAGATCAGTATTTCGCTGAACATGGTGAGGGCGAAGCCGAAGACCAGACCGATACTCAACTCTCCGGCGATGGAGGGCAGGCCCAGCTCCGCATGGGCCAAGGGAAGCGCAGCCACCATGGGGGCGAGCAGGAGCGAGGTAATTAGCACAAAGACGGTTTTTACCCGTACCGGAATCGCTTCGGACGAAAAGACAGGAGCGAAGAGCATCAACCCGCTCAGCCGGATCATGACCAGGACCATGGCGGCAAGAAAGCGTGGCCAGTCGGGGGGAGCGCTTTTCAGCAGCGCGGAGAGGTTCATGGCGTTAACCGAGATACCGACGCAGGTCGGTAAAGAGCGTCACCGTGTACCAGACCAGCCGCTGAGCGAACCAAGGCAGCCCGGCCAGGATCAGGCCGACGACAATCAGCAGGCGCGGCACCGTAGTAAGGGTCTGCTCCTGAAGCGAGGTCAGGGTCTGCAGCAGGCTCAGCAAAAAGCTGGTCAGGCTGGCGGCGAGCAGGATCGGCGCGCTGATCAGCATGGCCTCGCGCAGCAGATGACGCATGATCTCGACCGCCTGATCGGTTCCCAACGGTGACCTCCTGTGATGACACCGACTTCGAAATGGCACCGGCCTCTGGTTGGTTCTCTGTCAACCCACTTCTGCCGGGTTCTCTTTAAAAACTTTTTAAGAGCGATCCCGCCAGCAGGTTCCAGCCATCGGCCATAACGAAGAGCAGGATCTTGAGTGGCGTCGAGATCACCACCGGCGGCAGCTGAAACATGCCGATCGAAGTGGTGATAGAGGCGACGATCATGTCCACCAGCAGAAAAGGCAGAAAAAGGACAGCCCCGATCTCAAATCCTGCCTTGAGCTCGGAGAGCATATAAGCGGGCGCGACCACGCGCAGCGGCAGGTCTTGAGGGCGGTTCGGCTTGGGGACCAGGGCCGCCGCAGTAAAGAGCGCCAAGTCTTTCTCCCGTGCATAACGCAGCATGTAGAGGCGGGGCGGATCGCAGCCGCGCTCGATGGCTTCGAGACCGGTGAGCTGTCCCTGCCGGAAAGGATCGACCGCCTGCTTCTCGACATCGGCCAGCACCGGCTGTATGAGAAACCAGGTCATCATCAGACCCAGGCCCATCAACACCTGGTTGCTGGGCGCGGTCTGTGTTCCGAGAGCCTGGCGGAGAAAGTGGAAGACCACCAGCAACCGCACCATTGGCGTCATGGACAGCACGATGGCCGGCAAGAGGGTCAGCAGCGTCAGCGTGAAGAGAATGGTCCAGGGAACGGAGCCGCTGTCGACGCCGCGCCCGAAAATATGCGGCAAAGGAGGCAAGGGCTTGGTGCTCAACAGAGCGAGGAGGATCACCGGGATATCTCCTCTTGCCGCCAAACGATGACTGGTACAGCGATGTCCCGAGATAGAGGCAGGACCTCGATGAGCGGAGCCATCGAATCACCAGAAGAAGCGAGAAGGAACCTGCGACCGTTGCAGGCGATGAGCATAATGGCTTTCTTGCCGCCTACGCCCAGCCGCTCTTCGATGCGCAGAGATCGCGCCGGTTGAAGACTCCAGCCTACCCGCTTCCAGAACCGGACAAGCCACGGTTGCAAAGTTGAACTGCGCGGCGCATGACCGCCGGGATGAGGACCGAATGCGGTCAGCTGGGGAGGCGGCGAGGATGAGGCGCTAAAGAACACGGGTCACCCTCACCGCCAGAACATCGTCGACAACCTCGAACTCAGTCCAGGTAAGCTGTGCGCCGCCGCACCAAATGGGCACGTCTTCGGCGTAGGGCCATGCAGTTTCGAGAACAGCACCTTTTTCGAGCGCCAGCAGATGACGGATACGGAAGTTAGGGATGGGCACCGACACGTTTAGCTGCAACGGCAGCCCGGCCAGCGCCGCATTCTGGCTGGGATCGGCCCAGCTTCGATTCTGCTCGCTCTGATCTTTCTCGCTGGCCGGCGTATGCAACAGAGCGGAGCCGATGCTTTGCGCCGGGTGCGGCGTCGGCGATGGGGCAGCTGGAGTATCGGCGGTCATGCCGGGAGGAAGTGCATTCGTGTGACCTGAAATAGGTCAGAGGGGATTAGAAGAATTTAAGAGAGCTATGAAAACGCCAAGACCTGTCACCACAGTTATCGAAAAAAACGCGGCTTCCGGTTGGGAAAGCCGCGCTAGCGAACCATAAACTCTGGGGCGATGAGTCCAGAACAATACCTTTCGAGGAGGGAGTTTTCTGCCCCGGACCATCCGTTAGTGAATCATGTTGATGGTGTCCTGAGAAACAGTGTCGAAGGTGGTGACGGCCTTCGAGCTGGCTTCATAGGCCTGCTGCGCGATGATCAGATTGGAGAATTCAGCCGAGATGTTGACGTTCGACTGTTCCAGAGCATCATCCTCGATAGTGCCCAGGCCGCCGGTTCCGGCCGTGGCCACAGAGGCCGAGCCCGATGCCAGCGTGGTTTCATAGTTATTGCCGCCGAGCAGTGTCAGGCCTTCCGGGTTGGTGACGTTGGCCACCGCCAGCTGCCCGATCGGCGAGGTTTGGCCATTCGAAAAAGTGGCCGAGATCTGACCGCTGGCGTCGACGGTGAAGCTCTGATACTGACCGCTGGTGAAGCCATCCTGGGAAGTTGCTGGAGCCGCCGAGGGCTGGGAAAACTGAGTGATCGTCGGCTGGCCATTCGCACCATAAAGATTCCAGTTGAAGGTTAAGTTGCTCGCTCCGTCGGAGAGCCCGGTAAAGCTGATTCCGGCGACATTGGCTGCGGGCGCGGTCAGATCGCCATTGCTATTGAAGGTTAGATTGCCGGTCAGGTTCGTTCCGCTGGTCGCAGCGCCTGCGGGCAGGGCGATGCTATAGCTCCAGGTATTCGTACCGGTATTGGTAAAGGTGACGGTGGCGAGCTGCGGGGTTCCCAGGGAGTCGTACAACTTAATCTGCGCGGGAAAGGTCGTTCCCACCGCCGCAGAGGAGTCGAGGTTCGCGGTAATCGACATGTTGGCGGTGGCCGCCGGCTGTTCGACCTGGCCCACCGGAATTTGCAGAGGAACCAGGGGAGAGTTGGTGTTGACCACGCCATTCGCGGCTGGATATCCCATCACCTGCAGGCCGCTCTGGGTGGTGAGAAAGCCGGTCGGACTCAGGGTAAAACTGCCGTCGCGGGTATATTCGCTGGTTCCGCCGTTTTGGAGGACGAAGAAGCCGTTGCCGCTGAGAGCCACGTCCGTCGGATTGCCGCTGACAGGGTTGATGCTGCCTCCGGAGAAATCGGTTGAGGTGGAGGCGATCTGTGTTCCCGCTCCTACTTCGAGCAGGTCCCCCGAGCCTGTCGTGCCGATCTGCTGGTAAAACAGGTCGCTGAAGCTGACGTTCTGGCTCTTGAAGGCAGTGGTGTTCATGTTGGAAAGGTTGTTGGCGATGGTGTTAAGGGCGGTCGACGAGCTCTCAAGACCGGTTAACGGGATGGAAAACGAGGACATAATCTCTCTCCTTAATTCGAAATTTGGATATACAGCTACTGCAGCCCGAGACCCTGGAACCGAGGAACATGGTTGATGTCGGCAGCTGGGGATGGATGTGCGGGGTCTCCGGCCTGCGGGGCCAGCGAGCCGGCGATCTCGTTGGCGGAGGCGGAGAAGCTCGGCGGATGGACGGGATTAGGGCTGAGGTTGCCATGCGCGGTAGTCCGTTGATGCACCGAGCCCGATCCTGAAGAGCCAGCCCCCGACGGACCCGCACCTGATGAACCCGCACCTGATGAACCAGATCCAGACGAGCCTGAGCCTGATGAAGAAGATGAGCTCCCTTCCGTGTTCTGGTCAATCTGGATCAGCTGTTGCAGGCTATTGACCTGGACCAGCTGATCGACATACTCGTTGGGATCTGTGTCGGCGGTGGGTCCTGATTTTGCAGCTCCGTGACCAGCAGTTGGAGAAAGTCATTGGCGGTGATGGTCGCCGTTGACGTTGGGCTCGAGTCCGACGAGCCGGACGAAGAATCTGTCGCACTGGATGCGGCCGCTCCTCTACCGGCACTCCCTGGACCTTTCGCCGAAGCGGTCATCGCGGAGGGCGTGGTCTGCAGTGGTTTCCAGGGCGAGGTCTGGGGTTGATGGGCTGCAATATGCATAAGGCTTCCTTTCTCTGCGTTGCTCAAGTACGAACATTGCCGGCCGGATAATGTGTTGGCCAGATTGGCCGGTCAGACACGAACGTTGATGTAGGACGGCAGCGGGCCGCTTTCACCTTCCTCAGCCCAGTCGGACTGAGACATTCGGGCGAGACCTGCGGAAAGAGGGGGGGCCGCGGGCGAACTTTCCGATGCCCTGCCTCCGGGGCTTTGTCCGCCCTCGCGCTGCGGCGCACTGCGATCGCCCTGCGGCATCTGTTGTTCCACTCCGAGATGGCTCAACCGCACCTGCTGGTCGCCTAGGTACTCGTGAAGGGATGGCAGCTGGGCGGCGAGGCTGGCATGGCTCAGAGCCGAGTTAGTTACGAGAGCGGCGGAGATCTGGCCGGCGGCGGAGTGAGCATCGATCTCGAGATATCCCAACGCCGGATCGTGGACGCCGACGGCGAATCGATTGGCAGTGGAGTGGAGGGTGACGGCCGGGGCCGCCTGATCGAGCCGCTGGTACGGATCGAGCCCCGCGACGGACGCCGAGCCATGAGCGACAGCGGAGGAAGCGGGACCTGTTGCAGCCGGACCTATTAGAGCCGGAACTGTTACGGTCGGACCAATGGTGGCCGAACCGGATATTGCCAAGTCCGACATTACTGGATCTGCCGTGAGTGGACCGTGCAATGCGGAGCCGGTTGTTCCGTCATGGGTGGCGATCGCGGCCATCCCTTCTGGGACAGGATGGCCAGCGAGCGCCCCCTTCCCGGGGATTGACTTCGAAGTGGCCGGGGGGATCTGGAGCGACATCTCTGCTCTGTCCTGCTGGGAAATCGGCATCGAGCCGGGCAAGCTCGATGCACCTCCTGCAATCGGAGCGTTGCGATCTGCGGATGACGAAAGCTGGGCGTCAGTAACCGGGACGTCAGCCGGGGCTTTGCTACCCGTTGTCTCATCCGCTCCGGCGATTTCGGGGACGGCTTGATCGTCCGGTGCAGAAATCGTGGAACTCTGAGGAGTCGACGCCAATCCGCTCTCCGCGGCCCGTTGGGCACCGTTGTCGACGCTATGCGTGGCTGCGGCAATCTGGGCGCCGTCCGGCCTCAAGAATGGCTCTGTATTCGTGAGCAGTACAGCAGAGCCTGTCGCTGTGACTGAGGCAGGAGGGTGGGGGGCCGTTGCCGCAAAAACAGAGTCCGACCCTGACACTTTAAGAGAGGCCAATTTGCCCACCGCAGAAGCGGATTCGAGTGACGCGGAAAGACTTGCCGAAGACGCTCCGGTTCGCGACGCAAGCGGGGTTTTCGACGGGGCATCGGCCTCTTGAGGCGCTCGCGCTTCGTCAGGAAGAAGCTGAGACGAAGCGTGTGCCGATTGCGCCGGTGACGGCGCGAGCCACGGACGGATGGCCGCAGCGCCACCGGAGTTCCCGTTCGCGATCGAGGGAAGGTTAAGGCCTGGAATCGCATTTGGGCTCACACTTCGGGTTGCGTCGCCCGCCAGCGCCGGAGCTTCGAGCGGAGAAGTTTCGAGTGACGCGCCTTTGAGTGACGCGTCTTTGTATGACAAATCCGGTGACAGATTCAGCCGCAGGTCGTGAAGAACAGAGTTAGCTTCCTTGCTATCCGGTGCAGCCTCGTCCGTCTTTTCCTGTTTGTCTTGTTTCTCCTGAACGAGTTGACTGCTTATTTGGCTGGCCAGCCGGGTCGATGGCAGGCTGGAGGCGGTATGGCCTGTCAGCAGCGTGGCGAAATTCGGGGCGGCGCCGGTTCGCGGAGTTGGGGACTGGGCTGAGAGAGCGCCCTCGTGGAACTCCAATGCAGCCGCGGGGTTCGATGCTGTGACGGGCTGCGGCCCGCTGGCCAGTCGCATTGCTTGCACCTCGATTGCGTGAAGTGCAGGAGAGGGACCGAAGGAGCGGGTGAGGAGATAAGAAAAATCTCATGATGGCGCGCCATAGGCGAGTTTAGTGATTGGCCGTTCCCTGCAATCATTTTCGAGTCAATTCCTACCTATTCGTCTCGACCAGTCTTGATCCATTCCCTTCCGGCGCATCCTCAGCGACGCGGACGCGATCGTGAAGCCGCGTACCAATCATCAAGCGCGCGCTGTTCGCGCCTCGCGGCTTCGAACCGGCGCTGTAAGGCCATGCCCTGCTCAATCTTCTCGACTTGCTGCCGCTCCTTGCGCCGGGCCAGGAACTCTTCGCGCAGAAGCAGCATGTGCTGTTCTTCCCAGCTGGCTATCCGCTCCAGTTGATGCCGCCGGACGAGAGAGGCCTCGCGTGCCCTCCCGGCGAGAGATCTTCGCTCGCTCTCTTCGAGCGTCTCCTGTACGAGAAGCTTTTGCGGTGCGAGCAGCGGAGCGATGCTCTCCCGTAGCAGCTTCTGCTCCGCTCCCGCTTGCCGCCTCCCGGCTTCCTCTATGATTTTGGTCCGGGCCACCTGTCTCTCCAGATCCGCGCGTGCGGCCTCCTCGAAGAGCGCACGCAGGCGCAACAGCCGCTGATAGGCGCCCGGCACGCTAGAGCCTGCCCGACAGCGCCAGCAGATCTTCGACCGCCTGCGGAAAGGTGATGCGCTCGGCGGCACCCTGCTCGAGGTAGGCGCGAATCGCGGAGCGGGAAGCGACCGCGGCATCGAGAGCGGCATCGGTCCCCGGCTTATAGGCGCCGATGCGAATCAAATCTTCTGATCGGGTGTAGACGGCGAGCATGCGGCGGACCGCTGCTGCGGACCGCCGGTGTTCGGGAGTAACCACGGCCGGCATCAGGCGGCTGATCGAATCCAGCACCTCGATGGGAGGATACCAACCCTCGGCGGCCAATCCGCGGGAGAGCACGATGTGCCCGTCGAGTAGGGATCGTACCGCGTCAATGAGCGGATCCTGCTGGTCGTCGCCCTCCATCAGCACGGTATAGAAAGCGGTGATACTGCCGCGGGAGAACTGGCCAGCCCGTTCGATGAGGCGGGCCAGTTTCTGAAAGACAGAAGGCGTGTAGCCCTTGGCAGTTGGAGGCTCGCCCGCAGCCAGCCCCACTTCCCGCGCCGCCATGGCGAAGCGGGTGAGCGAATCGAAGACCAGCAGCACGTGCCTTCCCTGCCCGGCAAAATATTCGGCCACGGCTGTGGCAGCCTGGGCTGCGCGCATGCGCAGGATGGGCGACTGGTCGGAGGTCGAAACGATCACCGCGGCGCGGCGTCGGCCTTCTTCGCCAAGACTCTCGTCCAAAAACTCGCCCACCTCGCGGCCCCTTTCTCCGACCAGCCCTACGACGATAATTTCGGCTTCGCTGTTGCGCGTCATCATCCCGATCAGAGTGCTCTTCCCTACGCCCGAGCCGCCGAAGATGCCGATGCGCTGGCCCCGGCCCACGGTCAGCAGGCCGTCAATGGCGCGCACCCCGGTGCCGATCGGGGTCCGGATGGCGACTCGATCGAGCGGTTGAGGCACGCTCCCCTCAAGGGGCAGCGCGATGGCCCGGCCCAGTCCGCCCTGGCGGTCGATGGGCCGGCCGAGAGCATTCAACACCCGCCCCACCAGCCGATCCCCGGCCTCGAAGCAGGGGATGGCGCCGAGGCTGCCGATCTCGTCCCCGAAACGAATTCCCTCGGAGGAGTCGACGGTCATCGATACCACGTTGCGGCCGTGAAAGCCGATGACCTCGGCCAGATGACGGCCTCCAGAGCCATCGACAATCTCACAGGAGTCGCCCAGCGAACAGGGTGGACCGGTCGACTCGATGGTCTGCCCCGAGGCCTCGCAGATTTGCCCCTTCCAGCGCAGCAACGGAAGATGCGGGAGGCGCGAAAAATAGGCCTCCAGCATAGGAAACTCTTCGGGCTGGCTAAGAAGTGCCGGCATATGAAGTCTGCGTTCCCTGTTCGGACATAGTGTGGGCCCCGGAGGTGGCGTGGGATCTGGATATCACGCTTGGACCGGCGATCACACGAGCGCCGGATAACGCGTGGAATTGCGGCCCCATCCGCCTGTCTCTAGCTTTACTGACTCCATCGGTTCTGTGGGTTTCATCGGAGCCGTGAGTTTCATGGGGACCAGGAACTGCATTGGCTCCACGCTGTTCCAAAAGATCGAAAAATCCTCGGTCAATCTCTTGCAACTGCGCACGTACGCCGAGGTCCACGCGGCCCAACTCGGTTTCGAGCCGGCAGTCTCCCGCCTGCATTTGGCTGTCGGAGATTACGGCGAGGCGTAGAAGCAGATCAGGCGTAAGATGCATTCTTTCGGTCCACAACTCCGCTTCTTCAGAGGGCACGCAAAGACGAACCTGGGTCGCCTCGGAGAGCTGTCCCAGAGCCACCCTCACCGCCCCGGCGAGGAGCAGCGGATCAATTTGGACCTCGCGATGGAGGACGTGCGCAGCGATGGATAGCGCCAGCTGCACGACCTCCCGCTCGACGCGGGCGAAATAGGATTTCTGCTCGCCCGCGAATGTGTCGACCGCTCGCACCAGAGCCCCAAAGGCGAGCCGGCGTTGATCGTCACTCCGCGATTCTTGCTCGGTACAGGCCGCCTCGTAGCCCTGGGCGCGGGCAGCCGCCAACTGCTGGTCGATACTGGCGGAGAGTGCGTCCTTCTCCGCCTGCAGACGCCCGATTCTGGTCAGCAACTCTACCTGGTCCGGGGGGATCCGCTCGATCTGTCCCATCTGCTCTAGAGAAAAATCTAGCACCGACGGCTCGCCGGGCAGAGCGCCCATCGGCGTGTACTCCAAGGGCACAATTTTGACGCTCTTCGTGATCAAGACTCTCTCCCTCTCAGCTGATGGCTGCTGTCTTTCCGCTTCCCATGCTCCGGCGAGGTTTATATCATCACGTCGTCGCCCTGCTCCAGCTTGAGGATGACCTTGCCTTCGGCCTCCAACTGGCGGGCGAGGTTCAGGATCTCCTGCTTGGCCGCCTGCACCTCGCGGGTGCGCACCGGCCCAAGGACTTCCATATCGTCCTTCAGCATATCGACGGCGCGCGAAGACATGGCGCGGAAGAAGTGGGCGCGGAGATCCTCAGCCGAGCCGCGCAGCGCCAAGGCCAGCTGCCGCTTATCCACGGCGGAGACTATTTCGCGCATGCTGACGGCGGGAATGGTGACCAGGTCGTCGAAGGTGAACATCAGGTTGCGGACCTTCAGCGCCATCTCCGGATTGTCGTCCTCGATCTGCTCCAGAACCTTCTTGGCTTGCTCGGCTTCGAGGCGATTGAGCAGGTCGGCCACGGCTTTGAATCCCGAATAGGCCTTGCGACTGCTGTCACCGACGTTTTCCAGCCGCTTGTGGAGGATGAGAGCGACCTTTTGCGCCATCTCCGGCGAGAACTGGCGCATGGCTCCCAGCCGCTTGATAGCCTCTACACGATTGGCTTCCGTCAGGCTGTTCAAGACCAGGGAGGCGCGCTTGGGATCGAGGTGCGCCAGCACCAGGGCCACGGTCTGCGGATGTTCGCCGTCGAGAAATTTGCCCAGCTGCAGTGGGTCGACCTTCTGCAGCATGGCCAAATTGCCGTGGCTGGCATCGTGCGCCCGCTTGACCATCTCCATGAGATCTTCGGCGCGCTGTTTGCCGAAAGAGTCGACGAGAAGTTTGGTGGCATAGTCGAGACCTCCGTGCATCATGTACTGCTGGGTCTCGAGCATCTCGTGAAACTCCTCGACCACGGCGTAGGAGAGGTCGGGAGTAATATTTCTGAGCTGCGAAAGCTCCGCTGTGAGCTTCTGTACATCTGGCTCGGGAAGGTTCTGGAGAACCTTTCTGCCCAACTCGTCGCCCATAGCCACCACCAGGATGGCGGCCTTGCGAATTCCCGGAAGACTGGCCACCCGCGTTCGCAACGTCGGATTGGGCGCGGTAAGGCCGGTCGGCGGAGGCGTCGGGGAGGTAGCGGGCGCTGTACTCATGGTTCCCTCACTCCGTATGAATCCAGCTCTGCAGGAGCCGGGTGCTTTGTGCTGGCTCACGACGCAGCCGCTCGGTCACCGATTCGAAGATTGCCTGGGCCTCCTCACGCTGCTTCTCCGCAGCCAATAATGCAGGATCCGGCGCCGGCATCGCGTGGGTTGCTGCCAGGGCCGAGTCAGCGGGTGATGGCAGCGCCTTTCCCGCAATCTGCAGATTGCGCATCACGGGCCGCACGACGAAGAACAGCAGCCCAAACATCCCCAACAGCACAACACCGAGTTTCAGCAATGGCTGGGAGGCGGTAGCACTCTGCAGAAGTCTCTCCACCAGCGGGGGCGACGGGGCTGCCTGGTCATCAAAATAAAGATTCTCGACGTTGACTATGTCGCCCCGCGCCGCGTCGTAGCCAACGGTGGCCTGGGCCAGCTCGGCCAGATGCTTCATCTCCTCGGCGGAGCGCGGCTGCCAGCTCACTTTCTTGCCATTGATAGCTTTCCGATAGTTGATGAGGATGGCGGCAGTGAGGCGGTGCAGCTTCCCTGCTCCCTGAGTTGTATGACGGACTCTCTTTGAGGCTCCATAGGTTCCACTCTCCTGTTTCTCGCTCTGCGTCTCGGGAGTGGTTTTCGGATAAAGGGGCGGCTGCACGTTGGGCGCGTTGCTGGCCGTGCCGGGCACCCCGGCAGGCGTCGCTGCGCCCGCGGTCTGCTCGGAGCGTTGCATGGATAGGGTGACAACGCCATTCGGATCGTATGTCTCGTCTACCTCGTCGGCGATCGAGGTGTCGTATTCGACGTTCACCGAGGCGTGGACATTTCCCGAGCCGGCCACTGGCTCCAGCGTCTCCACCAGCTTGGCAGCGAGCTGTTGCTCATAAGCCGCAATCTCTGCGCTGCCGCTGCTCTTTCCCAGCTGGCGTCCTTCCGCATCCACCAGGACGACATGCTCGGGGTGGAGATCGTCGACAGCGCTGGCCACCAGGTTGCGCACCGCCTCGGCTTCGTCCTGAGACAAGGTTCGATGACGCAACTTGAGCACTACTGAAGCCTTGGCGTCGCGCTGCTGCTCGTTGAAGAGCGAGTCGTGGGGCAGAACCAGATGGACGCGCGCGCTTTCGACATCGGCCAGGGTGCCGATGGTGTGTTCCAGCTCGCCCTCGAGGGCTCGTTGGTAATTGACCTTTTCGTCGAACTCGGAGCCCACCCAGTTGGGTTTGTCGAAGAGATCGAAACCCATGCGACCGCTGCGCGGGCCACCTTTGGCAGTAGTTGTCAGACGAGCTTTGTCGAGTGACTCGGCGGGAACGCGAAGCGCGGTGCCGTCGGAGGAGACATCGTAAGGGATAGACGCAGCGGTAAGCTCCGCAGCCATCTCACGGGCATCGCCGGCATCGAGCCCGGCGTATAGGGTGCGCCAGTCTGTACGCGTGGCATACCAGACGATGGCAGCAACGCACACCACGCTGAAGGCTACGGCGATGGCCAGCCACTTTCGCTGTGCGGGCGGAAGCTCTTTCAGACGAAGGCCAAGATGGGAGAAGAGCGTGAGGGCGCGCTCTTCCAGTCCCTTGTTTCCTGATGCTGCCGCCGGCTGTCGATTTTCGTCCATTTGTTGTCTTCCTGATTCTGCTGATTAACTTTTCCCAGAGCTCAAGGACTGAGAAAAGACTTTAAAACTGCATCTGCATCACCTGCTGATACGCCGTGACTGCCCGGTTGCGTACGGCCAACGCCATCTCGAAGGCCATCTGCGACTTTTGGGTGGCGATCATGGCCTGATGGACGTCGACTCCGGCTCCGCTCATCAATCCCTGCACGGCAGTGGTGGCCTGACTATCGAGCTGATTGACATTGGCGATCGCACTCTGGAGTAAATCGGAGAAGGGCGGGGCACCGGCCGCTCCCGAGCCCAGCGACGGCGAGGCCGAGAGTGGAGACTCAAGACCTGCGCTCAGCGTGGCCATAGCACTCGATAACGGATCGGCTTGCATGTCGAATTCCTCCTTAAATAAAAGATCAAGAAGCTTCTTCAAATAAAAGATCAAGAAGCTTCTTCAGAACGCCTCTCGGGAAGGCGTCCTACTTCAGAATGTCCAGCGAGGCGCTGATCATGCCTTTCGTCGCCTGCACGGCGGAGCTGTTGAGGCCGTAGGCGCGGGAGGCGCTGAGCAGATCGACCATCTCGGTGAGCGGATTGATGTCGGGATAAGAGACGTAGCCGTTTTCGTCAGCGTCCGGATGCTGGGGATCGTAGCGGCTCAAACCAGCAGCCTTGTCCGCGACTACCGCCGATATTTCGACTCCGCCAATATCGCCGTTGGCTTGCGAAGGAAAGGAGTCGGCAAAGCTTTTGAGCTGGGGAGCCTGCGATTGAAAGACCACATGCTGGCGCTGATAAGGACCACCCTCGGGGGTGCGCGTGGTTTCGGCGTTGGCCATGTTCGACGCCACGACTTCGGCCCGCAGCCGCTCGGCGGCGAGAGCGGTGCCGCTTACCTCCATCACTCCGAACAGATTCATGATTTTCCTCCTCGTGTCTTGCGATGAACCGGCTGGCTAAAAGCCGGTTAGCGGTTAGCCATGGTGACGGGAAAAGTCTTCTGTATCTGGCTCACTTGCTGTCGGCGTGGATGGCATCGAGGATGGTACTTACCTCGTGCTTCAAGAGTTCCACCCCGGCGCGGAACTGGAGCTGTGCCTCGGCCATCTTCATGCCCTCGCGGTCCATCGAAACGTTGTTGCCATCCGGGCGCTCAAGCAGGCCGTCGACCTTTTCGACCGCGGCGCGTTTGCTTGTGAGAGAAAGGTTTCCGGCCGAGTCCTCTTCCCGACGGCGTTCAGCAATCACTGCGGCGATCGACCGCTCCATCTCGGCTCCGAAGTCGATACCCATGGTGCGGTATCCCGGAGTATCGATGTTGGCCATATTCTGCGCGGTCAGCTTTAACTCCAGACTGGAGAGATCGAGATAGCTGGCCAGCTGGTCGGTCAATGACGTGGTGATCTGCATCGTTTCTCCTATCGTTGTCCGTGAATCGTGTTCGATCCCTGCCATTCCCACCGCTTTTGTCGTTTGCACCTTCTGTGATTTCAGCCTTTGGTATTTGGTGCGGGGCCGCCGCCGCAGAGTGTTGCATGAGGCGATCCCATGTTGGCGGGAGCAGCATTAAAAGATCCTCATTCGCCGCTCTGCTCCTTATTCGGTGACGTACTCCTCTCCGAACTCGATCTCGGCCGCGCCGATCCGAGGCCGGTCTTCGGCCAAGATCCATGCACGTTCGAGAACATGCTCGAGCTCCCTCACATTGCCTGGCCAACTATGGCCGAGAAGACGCGACTGCGCCTCTTCGGATAAGGATTTGGCGGGACTCTGCTGGCTCATCCGTTCCAGAAAGTGCGCGGTGAGCCGGGGCAGGTCATCAATATGCGCAGATAGAGACGGAGTATGGAGAAGAAATACGGAGAGCCGGAAATAAAGGTCGGAGCGGAAGGCGCCCTCGTTGGCCAGCCGGGCCAAGGAGCGATGGGTGGCGGCAATCAGCCTCACATCCACCTTGACCAGCTCGTTGTCGCCCACCCGCTGCAACTCTCCGCTTTCGACAAAGCGCAGCAGCTTGGCCTGGCAGGCGAGCGGCATCTCTCCGATCTCGTCCAGAAAGAGCGTTCCTCCGTGAGCGGCCTCGATCCGTCCCACACGGCCCTGCACCGCGCCCGTGAAGGCTCCGCGAGAGTGGCCGAAGAGCTCCGCTTCGAGCAGGGCCTCGGGGATGGCGGCGCAATTCAGAGCGACGAAAGGACGGACGGATCGGGGACTGAGCCGGTGCAACGCGCGAGCCACCAGTTCCTTGCCGCTGCCGGTCGGCCCCTGCACCAGCACAGAGGTCCGATGGCCTGCGACCAGGCGGATGCGCCGGCTGACTTCGAGCATGACCGGATGAGTGCCGATGAACTCCGGGAGACGGCAGGCGGAAGAGGGCCCGGACCTCAGAGGGGCAGCGGCGAAATCTGCGCCACTAAAATTTTCACTCTCGATCTGGCGACGGGTAGCAATGATGACGGGCGGGGCCAGCATGCGCACTGGCGCCGAGGGCTGCGCTTCTATCTCCCGCATTGGCATGACCGGAGCGCAGTTCGCGGATTCTCCGCTGGGTGATTCACAGCTTACAGACCCGCTATTCATAGCCTCATCACCTCCAAGAACTTCATCGCCTTCCTGGCCGTGGCGCAGGGCGAAGAGGACCTCATTCCGGCGAGGGCTGCGCATGCTTCGCGAAGATGCCGCGAGATCACCTAGCGCGACCAGATCGATACCCGGGTGCAGTTTTTCGAACTCGGCAATGAATTCGCCAATTTCAAGGTCGGGCAGCCAGGAGTCGAGGATCACGGCTTCGGCCGGCGCTGCGTCCAGACAGGCCAGAGTTTCGGCTCCGCCATCTGCTTCGCGAACCTGCCAGCGCAGCCCGGTCAAAGCGTCGCGCACTCTTTGGCGAAACGAGAGATCGGCACTGGTCAGAATTGCGGTGCGCGGCGGTGCGAGCGGCCGTGGCAAAGATTGCGCCCAGGAAGCTGTCATCTGTTTGCCTTTCTGTAATCAAAATGCGACACCGTTTCAGGCAGCGGGTTTCGCGATCGCGCCTTTAATTACGAAAACCGATGGCGTAGCCTTCGCCGCGCACGGTCTGAATGAGGGGTACATCTCCTCCGTCGCCCAGTTTGCGGCGGAGATAGTTCACGTACACGTCGACAACATTGGTGCTGGCGATGCGCATGTCCCAGACGTGCTCAAGCAACGTGGAACGGGAGACAGGCTGGCCGCGGTTGAGGAGCAGATATTCGAGCAGCGCGAATTCCTTGTTGGTGAGCACTACCGGCTGGCCGTCGCGGCGTACGCTCCGCTCCACGCGGTTTACCTCGAGATCTTTCTGACGGAGGATCAGATTCGGATCGCGCCTGCGACGCAGCAGTGCGCGACAGCGGGCACGCAGCTCGGCGATCGAAAAGGGCTTCAACAGGTAGTCATCGGCGCCGAAATCCAGACACTTTATGCGAGTTTCCATATCGCTGCGCGCGGTGAGGATGAGGATGGGTGTGTCATAGGTGATAGTGCGCATGGCGCGCAGCACTTCGACCCCATCTTTCCGGGGCAGGTCGAGATCGAGGATGGTGAAGTCCGGAAGCTGATCCACGAAGCTCTCGAGGGCCGCTAGGCCGTCCGCGGCAAGGCGTACGGAGTGACCGTCGGAGTTCAGGGTTCGTACCAGCAATGTGGCTAATGACCGGTCATCGTCGGCGATCAGAAAACGCATGGCATATGTCCTTGCCCTCACCTTCTCCTGTGCGGCTTTCGGACACAAGAAGCAAAGAGGGCAAAGATGAGGCCTCATTCCGAAATGAACTGGGCCGCATTTCGCTATCCCAAAATGGCTCTGAGAAGAAATAATTTGGCGTTGCCTATTGCGGTCGATGGCTGTTGCTGGTTCGGTTACTCACAACAGTTCGAGAGCCGAAATTTCTTCCAGATTCCCTCGTCGGTTCGCTTTTTATTCGCTACAATGCAAATATGGCCGTGACTCGACGACAGAAAGAAGTGCTGGACTTCATCTCCAGCTTCGTCCAACGCAACGGGTACTCCCCGTCCTTTGAAGAAATTGCGCACGGGCTGGACCTGCGCTCCCTGGCCACTGTCCATAAGCACATCACAAATCTGCAGAACAAAGGCTTGCTGCAGCGGGCTCATAACCGCAGCCGGTCGATCGATGTGCTGCCGCCGCGGGCGAAGAGCCGCCCCGGCGAGCGCTTCCCGCTGCTGGGGCGCATCGCTGCCGGCCTACCCATCGAAGCGGTCGAGAACCAGGATTCGATCTCGCTCAGCGATGTCGTCGGAAACCGCGAGGTCTTTGCGCTGCAGGTGCGGGGCGAATCGATGCGCGACGAGCATATCGTCGACGGCGATTTCGTCTTCGTCGAACGCACGGCCACGGCGAACGAGGGCGAGATCATTGTCGCTCTGGTAGGTGGCATTGAAACCACCCTGAAGCGCTACTACGTGGAGGGTTCCACGATCCGTCTGCAGCCTTCCAACTCCGAGATGGACCCGATCTACGTTCCGGCGGCACAGGTTGCGATTCAAGGGCGCGTGGTTGGGGTTTTGCGGAAGTATTAGGTCCTGTTTTCAGAACGACTCCCGCGAAGAGAGTTCGCTTAATGAGCACCGGCTGGAGCCTTCTTGCCGGGTTTTACTTTCTTGAAGAGCCAGACCAGCGCTACGCAGGCGAAGCACAGCAGCGACATCCAGCGAAAGACGTCTACGAAGGCCCAGAGCAGCGCCTGCTGCCCGAGTTCTCCGTAAAGCTGGCTCGCGGCCGCTGCTGCAGTATTCGGGGCATTGGTGAGATGGCTGAAATAACTTCTCAGATTGGCCGTCTGCTGCTCGAACCAATATCCCGAGATCGGCACCGAGTTAGTGATTTCGTTCTGATGCACGTCGGCGCGGCGGGTGAGCAGGGTCTGTGCGACCGAGATACCCACCGAACCTCCGATATTTCGCACCAGATTGAAGATGCCGCTGGCGTTCCCGATCTGCTCGTTGGGAAGCGTGCCGTAGGCCTGGGTGGTAATGGGAACGAAGACGAAGCTCAGCGCAAATCCGGTCACGACGATCGGCAGCAGCAGCGTCGTGGGACCGATGCTGAGGTCGATGTTGCCGAAGAAGAGCGACGTGATGCCAAAGACGATGAAGCCGAAGGTAAGCAGATAGCGGGCGTCGACTTTGCCGCCCAACCAGCCGATGACGGGCATCCCTAAAATCGATCCGATGCCGCGGGGACCGACCACCAATCCTGCCGTAAATGCCGTATAGCCGAGCAATTCCTGATAGAAGAGCGGCAGGACAGTGATCATCGAGTAAATACAGACACCGAACATCATGATGAGCGCGCAGCCGACGGCGAAGTTCCAGTTCTTCAGGGTGCGCAGGTTGACCAGCGGTTCTTTCTTGCGCCAGGAATGGACGAGGAACCAGACAAACGAGGTCACGAGGAAGAAGGCCGCCCAGCGGATCCAGACCGCTCCGAACCAGTCGTCTTCCTGGCCCTTGTCGAGAATCACCTGCAGGCAGCCGGTCCAGACGGCGAGCAGGCCGAAGCCCAGGTTGTCGAACTTTCCAACCTTGGCGTTCGCGATATAAGGCGGATCTTTGACGAAGCGGCTGATCATGAAGACGGCCAGCGCTCCGACCGGGATATTGATGTAGAAGGCATAACGCCAGCTGTAGGTATCGGTGAGCCAGCCGCCCAGTGTGGGTCCGAGAACCGGGGCTACGACCACCCCGAAGGCGAAGACGGCCATGGCGATGCCCCGCTTTTGCGGCGGAAAGCTCTCCAGCAGGATGGCCTGGGAGAGCGGCTGCAGGGCTCCTCCGCCGGCGCCCTGAACGATGCGGGCGACCAGCATCAGGGCCAGCGAGGGCGCTGCTCCGCAGAAAAAAGACGAAACCGTAAAGATGATGACGCAGGTGACCAGGAAATTCTTGCGTCCGAACTTGAGAGCAAACCAGTTGCTGGCGGGCAGGATGACGGCGTTGGCGACCAGGTAGCTGGTCAGGACCCAGGTGGCTTCATCGTTCGACGCGGAGAGCGAGCCGGCGATGTAGGGTAGCGCCACCGACGCAATTGCGGTGTCCAGTACCTCCATAAAGGTCGCGAGCATTACGGAAATGGCGATCAGCCAGGGATTGATCCCGGCGTTTTGCGCCTGCTGGTTGCTCTCGTCTGCCATGGTTCCGCTTCAGGTTAGAAAAAGCTGGAGAGAAAGACGGCGCAAAGCCGCCTGCCGGGATTCCGTTCAATTGCTGTGAAATCAGTTGGATACAGGAGTGCTGAATATGGATGCCGCCGGGTTTTCGAAGCCCCGGAGTGCCTGTCTTGGCCAAGCTAAGCCGCAGATTACAGGACGCTTACAACTTTGCATCCCTTGCTATGCTCCTCGCATCAGATACATTGACAACAACTCACTCAAGTGCGAAGCTGATGCTTGTAGCGGAGTAGTCAGATTTCAGGAGCACCTACAAATGGCAAAGATTATCGGTATTGACTTGGGCACGACCAATTCGGTCGTCGCTGTAATGGAAGGCGGCGAGCCGAAGGTCATCGCCAATGAAGAGGGCGGCCGCACCACCCCCTCCGTGGTTGGATTCACGAAGAGCGGCGAGCGTTTGGTGGGGCAGGTGGCGAAGCGCCAGGCCATTACCAATCCGCAGAACACGATCTATTCCATCAAGCGTTTCATGGGACGCCGCGTGGATGAAGTGAACGACGAGATGAAGATGGTCCCCTACAAGGTGAAGCAGCAGGGCGACCACATCGTTGTCGAGGCGCAGGGCAAGGACTACACCCCGCCCGAGGTTTCGGCCATGATTCTGCAGAAGCTGCGCAAGGCGGCGGAAGACTATCTCGGCACCACGGTGACCGAAGCCGTCATCACCGTTCCGGCTTACTTTAACGACGCGCAGCGCCAGGCGACCAAGGATGCCGGCCGCATTGCCGGTCTTGACGTGAAGCGCATTGTGAACGAACCGACCGCGGCAGCACTGGCCTACGGACTGGACAAGAAGAAGGAAGAGACCATCGCCGTGTATGACTTCGGCGGCGGCACTTTCGATATCTCCATTCTTGAAGTCGGTGAAGGCGTCATCGAAGTGAAGTCGACCAACGGCGATACGCACCTGGGCGGCGACAACATCGACCAGCGCATCGTGGATTGGCTCATCGACGAGTTCAAGAAGGACGAAGGTCTGGACCTGGGCTCGAAGGGCAACGAGATGGCGCTGCAGCGTCTTAAGGACGCAGCGGAGCGCGCCAAGATCGAGCTTTCGACGGCGATGGAGACAGAAATCAATCTGCCCTTCGTCACCGCGGATGCAAGCGGACCTAAGCACCTGGTTAAGAAGCTGACCCGCGCCAAGCTCGAACAGCTGGTCGAAGACATCCTGCAGCGTTCGATTGAGCCGTCGAAGAGGGCTCTTTCCGATGCCGGTGTCGACGCCAGCAAGATCGACGAAGTGGTTCTGGTGGGCGGACAGACGCGCATGCCGCGCATTCAGCAGATCGTCAAGGAGCTCTTCGGCAAGGAGCCCCACAAGGGCGTGAATCCTGACGAAGTAGTGGCGATCGGCGCTGCGGTGCAGGCGGGCGTACTGGCAGGCGAGGTTAAAGACTTACTCCTGCTCGACGTGACGCCGCTGACTCTGGCCATCGAGACACTGGGCGGAGTGGCGACACCGATGATTCCGCGCAACACCACGATTCCGACCAAGAAGACTGAGACCTTCTCGACGGCGGCCGATAGCCAGACTGAAGTTGAAGTTCACGTTTTGCAGGGCGAGCGCCCGATGGCGGGTCAAAATCGCACGCTGGCCAAGTTCAAGCTGAGCGGAATTCCTACTGCTCCGCGCGGCGTTCCGCAGATCGAGGTCACCTTCGACATCGATGCCAACGGCATCCTCAACGTAACGGCGAAGGACAACGCCACGGGCAAGGATCAGAAGGTAACTATCACGTCATCTTCGGGTCTAAGCAAGGAAGAGGTCGATCGCATGGCCAAGGAAGCGGATGCTCACTCGGCCGAGGATAAGACGAAGCGCGAGGAGATCGAGGCCCGCAACGGGCTCGACAGCCTGGTCTACAACATCGAGAAGATGCTCAAGGACAACGGAGATAAAGTCTCCGGCTCCGAAAAGCTGGATGTTGAGACGGCACTTGCCGATGCTAAGAAGACGCTGGAAGGACAACCCAGCGTGACCGACCTGAACGGAGCGCGGGAGAAGCTGACCGCCGCTTCGCACAAGCTGGCTGAGGCCATGTACAAGGCCAACGCCGCTCCAGGCGCTCCGGAAAACGGCGCGGCTGCGGCTTCGGGAACCACCGAAGAGGCGAAGAAGGACGAAGGCGTGATCGACGCCGAGTATGTCGACGTCGACGAGAAGAAGTAACGCAGCAGCAAACGCGGAAACGTGGCGTAGCACCGAGGGGCAACTCGTAACGAGTGCCCCTCGCGCTTTAAGGATGGGATGGGGGGGAGCAAAATGACCAACACAGTCTGGAAATTCGAGCAGCTGAGGGCCGGGCAGGTGTATAGCAGCATGACCTTCGATACGCAGGAAGAAGCGGAGCACTTCGCCGCGCAGATGCGCAAGGCCGAGCCCGATCTTTTCTGGCGGATCGAGCCGATCGAGGCTCGGATGGTTTGGAACTAAGCGGTGCCGGAAGGAAATGAGATCCATCGTTTTGCAGAACGGCACGCGGCGGCTCTGGCCGGCAAGCGCCTCCGCGTGGATTCTCCGAATGGAGCGTTTCCCGATGCGGAGATTCTGGATGGGCGCACGCTGAAGTCGGTTGAGGCTGTGGGCAAGCATCTCGGGTATGTGTTTGGGCGCGATCTGATCGTGCATGTCCATCTCGGGATGTATGGGGATTTCTGGGAAGGCCAGATGCCACTGCCGCCGGAAAAGGGCGCATTGCGGCTAAGGATGTGGAGCAAGACGGATTGGGTTGAGCTGCGCGGAGCAACGGATTGCTCCATCTTCGACGAAGAGAAATGGCAAGCGCTGCTGGCGCGGCTGGGACCCGATCCGCTACAAGAAGAGAGCGACCCGGCGCCTGGGTTCGCGGTAATCGAAAAGCGCGCCACACCGATTGGGCTGCTGCTGATGGATCAGACGATCTTCTCCGGCATCGGAAACATCTTTCGTGCGGAGCTGCTTTACCGGGCGCGGATCAACCCGATGCGTCCAGGCAAAGAGGTTGGGCGAGATGCGCTCAAGAAGATCTGGCGGGAAGCAAAGACGCTCATGCGCGCGGCGATGGACGATCGCCGAATTGTAACCACCAGGGCGACAGATAGGCCACACCCGCGGGGCGCGGTGCAGGACCAGGAAGTGCACTATGTTTATCGGCGCCACGGGAAGCCGTGCTTCGTGTGTGGTGCGACAATCAAGAAACAGGAGATGGGCGGACGCACCGTTTACTGGTGCCCCGAATGCCAGAAAGTTTGAGAAGCTGACGACGCTATGCCACCAACCCAGCAAAAAGATTACTACGCCCTTCTTGGCGTGAAAAAAACTGCGACGCCGGATGAGATCCGCAAAGCCTTTCGCAAACTGGCGCGGAAGTATCATCCCGATGTCAATCCCGGCGATAAGAAGGCCGAGGAACGCTTCAAGGAGATTTCGGAAGCCAACGATATCCTGAGCGACGAAAAGAAGCGGAAGGTTTTCGACCAGTTCGGCTTCTACTCCGATCAGATCGACGCCGCGACGGCCGAAGCTGCGGCACGCGGCGGGTATGGACCGGGAGGCGCGGGGCGCACGACCACGCAGGAGGTTCCGTTCGATTTCGGAGGCTTCGACTTCTCTGACTTTGCCTCGTCGGCCGGATCGGGATCGCCGCAAGGCCAGCCGGCGGGCGGTTCAGGCTGGGGCGGCTTCCGCGACATCTTCTCGGGGATCTTCAACCAGGGCGGAGGAGGAGGTCGGACGCAGGAAGGACCTCAACCCGGCACCGACCTCGAATACCAGGTTCAGGTGGACTTCTGGACCGCAATCCAGGGCGGCCCGATGAAGCTGCAGATTCAGCGCCAGGAGGTCTGCCCAACTTGTAAGGGCAAGGCATCGACGGGCGGCGCGCAGCCTTGTCCCGAATGCCATGGCAGCGGCCAGGTGACCCAGATGGGCGGCCGGATGAAGTTCAATATTCAGTGCCCGCGCTGCGGAGGATCGGGGAAGGTTCAGAATGCCTGCCCCACCTGCCACGGCGATGGCACAATGACGCGCACCGAAACCATCGAGTTCCGTATCAAGCCGGGTACGCGCGACGGCCAGCGGATTCGTCTGGGCGGCAAGGGGAATGCGGGTGTGAACGGCGGAACGCCGGGCGATCTTTTTCTCAACATCCGCGTAGGCAGCCATCCGGTCTTTACCCGGCAGGGCGACGACATCTACGTCACGGTGCCGGCGACCGTTGCCGAAGCCGCGCTGGGAGCGAAGATCGAGGTTCCCACCATCGACGGACGGGCGCAGCTGAAGGTTCCTCCGGGCACGCAGAGCGGACAGAAGCTGCGCATGCGGGAGCGCGGCGTGACTTCGGTGTCGGCTCCCGGCAAGCGCGGAGACGAGATTGTGACCATCGAAATCGTGGTTCCTAAGGTTCAGGACGAACGCTCGAAGGAGATTCTGCGCGAGCTTGCCAAGCTGAATCCGGAAGATCCGCGCGAGGCAATCTGGGCCAAGGTCTAATGCGCGCGCCGATTGAGACAGACCGGCTGCTGTTGCGACCTCTGACGAGTGCGGACGAGCCGGCACTGGCCGCTATCCTCGGGGATGCGGAGACTATGCTCTGGTATCCCCATCCGCTCACACGCGACGAAGTCGGTGAGTGGATCGAACGTCAACTGGGCCGGTATGAGAACGGCAGCGGGCTGCTGGGATTGGTCGAGAAGCGGACCGGGGAGTTAATCGGAGATTGCGGAGCCGTATGGCAGGACGTAGAAGGTGTTGCCGAGCTTGAGATTGGCTATCACGTGAAGCGCCAGCTCTGGAATCGGGGCTTCGCTACGGAAGCGGCGAAGGCCACGATCGACGATGCATTCCGGCGAATCGGAGCCGGCACTGTGATTTCGATGATCAGGCCGGGGAATGGAGCATCGCGACGCGTAGCTGAGAAGAATGGCTTGACGCTGGATCGAGTGGTCTTCTGGCACGATTACCAGCATTGTGTTTACCGGCTATCGAAGAAGCGGAACGAAGATGAGTAGCGAAGAACAAATCCGGGACGATGCCAATGAGCTGCTGAACTCCTGCGTCTCCTATGCCAAGCGGATGCTGCGAAAATACGGGGAGTTCGGGCCGTTTGGCTATCGCATGAACGACGAAGGCGACGTGGTGATGGAGCGGATTGCGCAGCAGGAGATGCCAGCGGACGGAGCGCTGCTGCTGGATCTGCTACGCCAGCAGTTGACGGAGAAGGCGCATCGCGGCATTCTCAGCGCCATTGCTATGGCCTCGAATGTCACTACGACCAAGGCTTCCGACGAGGGATATGCCGATGCGATCATGATCGAGATCGAGCATCGGAGCGGCTACTCGGTGAAGGCGTTTGTGCCGTACAAAGTTACAGGAGGACAACTGCGCGGATTCTTCCCCCGGGTGGTTCGATTTGGCGCGATCCGCACGCAGCTCGCGGAAGCGCAGCTTTTTGCGCACTGAGAAAATTCCATGCCAACGAAACGTAAATCCAAAGGCGCGTACATGATCTCGGCGGTGGCCGAGATGTATGAGATTCATCCCCAGACGCTTCGTCTCTACGAGCGCGAGGGACTGCTCAAGCCGTCGCGCACCGACGGCAATACCCGCTTGTACACGGATGAGGATCTGGAGCGGCTGGAGTTCATCCTCAACCTGGCTCGCGATCTGGGCGTCAACATTGCCGGCATCGCGATTATCCTGCAGATGCGCGAGCGCATGGAGGAGATGAATCGCCAGATGCAGGGATTCGTCGACTACGTCCGCACGGAGATGCTGACCCGGATGCAGGGCGTTCCGCAACAGGGAGCCGCAGCCATGGTTCCATTACGGCGATCGGTGATGGTGGTGCCGCACGCCAAGGGCAAGCGGTAGCCGGTGGCGTTACACCCGGCCAAAAGGATGGCTGCGCAACTTTGGCCAAGCTGCGCTAGTCTATTAACAAGCCCCCGCCCCTATTGCACAGTTCAAGGTGGAAGGCACACGCTTGCATGATTAAAGTCCTGCTCGGCCTCGGCGTTTTGGGCCTGCTCACGTCAACGGCATTCACTGTTTTGGTTCTGGCTGGAATCCGGCGCTTCGCGCGCCGCCGTCGCACCGTCCATCCAACCTTCCGCGAGCCTGTCTCTCTTTTCAAGCCGCTGCATGGCAATGAGCCTGACCTCGAGGCGCATCTCGAGACGTTTTTTCAGCAGGATTATCCCAGCTACGAAATCCTCTTCGGCGCGCGCGTTGCTTCCGACGAAGGATTAGAGGCAGCACGACGAGTGGCGGCGCGATATCCGCATATCCCGGTGAAGTTTGTGCTGACCGGCGAGCCGTGGCACATCAACGCCAAGGTTTCGACGCTGGAGTTGATGGAGAAGGCCGCGGCGCATGACATCTTCATCGTCAGCGACAGCGATGTGCGCGTGACCCCGAACTACATTCGCGAAGTTGCAGCGCCTTTTGCGCGGCCGGAAGTGGGCGCGGTTACCTGCCTATATCGCGGCATCGCCGGCGGCGGCCTTTGGTCGAAGCTGGAAGCGGTGGGCATGTCGGTCGAGATGACGGCCGGGGTGCTAGTGGCGGACCTGATGGAAGGCATGCAGTTCACGCTGGGTCCCACGATGGCGGTGCGGCGGGCCTGTATGAAAGAGATGGGCGGCTTCGGTGAACTTGGAGCCTACTGCGCCGACGATTTCATTCTCGGCAATCGAGTCCATGAGTCCGGACACACTGTCGTTCTGTCGACGCACGTGATCGATCATCTGGTGCTCAATGTGAGCTTCATGGATTCGCAGAAGCACCAGGTTCGCTGGATGAGGTCGACTCGCTTCTCGCGACCCAAAGGGCATTTCGGAACCTGCCTCACTTTCAGCGTCCCCTTCGGCATACTTGGTTTCCTGGCAGCGTTGCTGCTACATCATCCTCTGCTGGGCTTAGCGCTTTTGGGCTACAGCGTGACTACGCGCGCGCTGATGGCAGCCTCTCTTGGCGCCTTCGTGGTGCAAGAGCGGAATCTGTTGCGCACCTCGCTTCTCTTCCCTTTGCGCGACCTATTCGGCTTCTTTTATTGGGCGGCGAGTTACGCCAGCAATCGTATCGTGTGGCGCAATCAAATCTACAGGCTCAGCGCGGGTGGATTTATGCTCGCAACCAATCCTGAAGTCGAAGCGAAGAGAGCGCCGGCTTTCACCGCATAGGCTGCGCACCTCGACCGCCGATCACGACGGAAGACGCTTCGCTTCCCTAACCCGTTCACGCTCGAACAACGAAATGTACTTTTCTGGAAGGCGCGAAAACACGCTGATGCATCTGCCCGATCTGAATTTCTGCCAGTCTCTCTCTTTGGCCCAATCTGTTGGTGTGATTCGATGAGTTCAGGCAAGACAGCGTTGATTATCGGTGCGGGACCGGCTGGCTTGACGGCGGCATTGGAGTTCCTGCGCCGCAGCGAGATACGTCCCATTGTCCTCGAAGCAACGCAGCTCATTGGCGGCATCTCCTGCACCATCGAGTACAAGGGCAACCGCATGGACATCGGCGGCCATCGCTTCTTTTCCAAGGTCGACCGCGTGATGGACTGGTGGACCGAGCTGATGCCCATTGCTTCGACCGAGGATGGCGCGGGATCGGAGGCCATCTCCTATCGGAATCGACAGCGCGTTGTGGAGACGCCCGCGACTGACGCGGATTGTGACTTGGTGATGCTGGTCCGTCCGCGTAAGAGCCGCATTTACTTCCTGCGCAGCTTCTTCGACTATCCCCTGGCATTGAACGCGAAGACGCTGGGCAAACTAGGCGCAATACGGATGGTGAAGATCGGCGCGAGTTACATCCTTGCCCGGCTGTTTCCGCGGAAGCAGGAAAATACGCTGGAAGATTTTCTGATCAACCGCTTCGGCAAGGAGCTTTACTTGACCTTCTTCAAGTCTTATACCGAGAAGGTCTGGGGAGTTCCGTGCGATCAGATCAGCGCTGCGTGGGGAGCGCAGCGAATCAAGGGGCTTTCGCTGCGCACGGCGATCGTTCACTTTTTCAAGAGCACATTCAGCAGGCGATCTTCGCAGGACATCGCGCAGAAGAAGACCGAGACTTCGCTGATCGAGAAATTTCTCTATCCGAAGTACGGTCCGGGACAGCTTTGGGAACATGTCGCAGCGCTGGTTACACAAAAGGGCGGCGAAGTGCGGCTTGGCTCCAGAGTGGATCGGCTGAACGTCGTCGGCAATCGGGTGACATCTGTTGAAGCAGTTTACGCGGACGGTTCACGCGAGACCATCGAAGCTGATTATGTCTTCTCAACGATGCCGGTTCGCACCTTGATCCGCAGTCTCGACATTCCTGCTCCAGAGAGCATTCGCGAGGTTGCCGATGGGCTCATCTACCGGGACTTCATCACTGTTGGATTGCTAGTAGACAAGCTGACAGTGACCGAGCCGGATGGATCGACGCTGAAGGACACCTGGATTTACGTTCAGGAGCCGGACGTGCTGGTGGGGCGGCTGCAAATCTTCAATAACTGGAGCCCGTACATGGTCGCCGATCCTTCGAAGGTGTGGATCGGACTCGAATATTTTTGTTACGAGAGCGACGAGCTGTGGAAGATGAACGACGATGCGATTGCCGAGTTCGCTATCGGCGAGGTCGAGAAGATCGGGATTCTGAAGGCGGAAGATGTTCTCGATGCGCATGTGGTGCGTGTTCCGAAGACCTATCCCGCATATTTCGGCACGTACGACAGGTTCGACGAGTTGGTTGCGTATTTCAACCGCTTTGAGAATCTCTTCCTGGTGGGCCGCAACGGCATGCACAAGTACAACAACCAGGATCACTCCATGCTCACTGCGATGACCGCCGTCGACAATATTCTGGCAGGAAATCTGGAAAAAGAGGCGCTCTGGAAGATCAACACCGAGCAGGAGTACCACGAAGAGAAGTAGGCGAGTCGCCCGGCTCAAGGGAAACTGCAGGTTCCTCCACTTCGCTTCGCTACGGTCGGGATGACAAATTTATTTTGGGTGTGAGGGGCGAGAAAGCCGGACAGCCTCTAGGCTACTCCCACTTTGCAGGATGACGTCTCAGCCACCAGCATGGCGTGGTTCCGTGAGGGAAATAGGAGCGGGCACAGGTTACAGGCTGAGATCCCATGTAGTCGTACTCGGCTTTGTTCCCTTTCAGCGGCGTGGAAAGATATTCGTCTACCTGCACCGTGCTATAGCCCTGGCCGCGCGCAATTCTCACGCGCAGAAGCGCCCAATCGCAGAGATAGACAACGATGGTGAGCACCACTACGACACGAATTACCAGCCACAAAATACGCTTCACGGTTTCTCCGGGGCGGATCTTTCAGCGCGAACGATAAGGCAGATAGGGCAGCACGTCTTCGGGCTCCGGCCGCACGCGAAAGTCGGCGTGGGCTTCGGCGAACAAGACCGTTCCATCGCGATCGATGACGTAGGTAGCAGGAATGAGCAGCTTCCAGCTCTGATCCCCATTCACAAAAGGGATATTCACGAGCACACTGCGGTAATGCTGCTGATGGTAGGGCGGAACCTGGTAGGCCAAGCCGAATTGCGCGGCCACGCTGCAGCCGGCGTCATGAAGCAGTGCGAACGGGATCTCGTGCTGATCCTGCATGAAGTCACTCTGCCGCATGGTCTGCGGAGAGATGGCGACCAGCAGGCCGCCGCGTTCTCGAACGATGGAATAGAGATCGCGCCACGCCTCAAGCTCAGTCACACAGTAGGGGCACCAGCGTCCGCGGAAGAAATCAATGACCAGCGGTCCAAGCGCCAGCAGGTCGGAGGACTTAACGACGCGCCCGGTTGCGTCTGGCAGCGAGAACTCGGGCATCTTCGAACCAACCGCCAGGATTTGTTGTTCGATGCCGGTGGCGAACAGCTCTTCGACCGCACGTTCACTCACAGCCAGCCGCTCAGGTTGGACGAGCGTGCGCGTATTCGAGGTGATCTCGTCGAGTTGGTCTTGAAGGTGTGGCATGGAATTGTCTGCTTTTCCTATATTAAAGCGTCGGAGATTCGATGAGCGATTCGCATGGCAGCGAGATCACATTCCGAGCAGAACAATTTTTTCTTTTTTTGCTGCCGCTCGCATTTCGCGGTCGAGTGTCGCCAACGGCAGTCCACGCCTCTGCGCCAGTTCCAAATAGGCCGCGTCATACGCTGTCAATTGGTGGCGCGCAGCCAGCCGCGCGGTTGCACCCCATGCATGCCGTTCGGTCTCGAGATCGATATTGATCGGCAGAAGCGCAAGGTCGGCCAGCGTAGCATCGCGGAAAGCTGCGGAATGGCGGCGACGACGGATGCCCATCTCGAGGATATTAGCGACTTCCAGACGCCAGAGGGAGGGCACCAACGCACCTCCGCGTATCACGAGCGACTCGACCTCACGGACCTCCTTGGTCGTTTCTTCGATGTAAATCCAGGCGAGCGTGATCGAGCTATCGAGAACCAGGCTCAAGGGCGACCCGCGTCACGATCGGCTTTGAGCGCTTCCCACTCGAACGGCGCACCTTTAAGCTTTATCGCTCGCTTGCGGATGCGCTCGGCTGCCGCAAGCGCCTGCGACCGGTCGATTGCCCCGTCTGTTGAAACCAAGCGGGCCACGGCTCTGCCATGCCGCGTTATGATGATCTCCTCGCCCTGCTCGACACGATCAAGAAGAGAGCCTAGTGTGTTTTTTGCTTCAAAAGCGCCGATTTCAGTCATGGCAGGTTACTCCATCTAAGCTGGCTTAAGCTAGATTACCGCAATTCACTTAAAAAACAGAGGGCGCTTCGTCTGAAGCGCCCTCCGCTCATTGGTTCTTTTTCCGTAAAGCGTTCCACTCTCTTAAGCGCTTTTCCTTTCGCACTCCTGCGCCGGTGCTCAAAACTCCAGCTCCCTCCAATCCGCTTCGCTACGGTCGGGATGACAAACTTTTGCAAGGAATCGCCGACTTGGGACGCTAGCGCCCCTTCATGCCGCCGAGCATGCCCATGGCGCGGCGTTGCAGCAGTCCGCCCTTGCCTACGCCTTTGAACATCTTGCGCATCTGCGCGTACTGCCGCAGGAGCTGATTTACTTCCTGGACGCTGGTTCCTGATCCGGTGGCAATGCGCTTGCGGCGGCTGCCGGAGATGATTTCGTGGTTGTTGCGTTCTTTCTGGGTCATGGAGTTGATGATGGCTTCGACGCGAGTGAACTGTTTTTCGTCCACCTGATCGGCCATTTGCTGCATGCCGGCAAAGGGGCCGACGGAAGGCAGCATCTTCATGATGCTTTGCAGGGAGCCTAACTTGCGGATCTGGCGGAGCTGATCGCGGAAATCTTCCAGCGAAAATCCGTCGCCGCTGAGCGCCTTCTTGGCGAACTCCTCGGACTTCTTGCGATCCAGCGTCTCCTCGGCCTTTTCGATGAGCGTCATGATGTCGCCCATGCCCAGGATGCGGCTGACGATGCGGTCCGGATGGAAAGGCTCGAAGGCATCGGGCCTTTCACCTGTGCCGATGAACTTCACTGGCTGGCCGGTCACGTGCCGAATCGACAATGCAGCGCCGCCCCGTGCGTCGCCATCCATCTTGGTGAGGACGACGCCGGTGAGCGCGAGCCGTTTGTGGAACTCCTCAGCCGAGCGCACCGCGTCCTGGCCGGTCATGGCGTCGGCCACGAAGAGGATCTCCTGCGGTGCGAGCAGCGACTTGAGCTTCGCCATCTCGTCCATCAGGTCGGAATCGATATGCAGGCGGCCGGCGGTGTCGACGATAAGCGTGTCGCAGCCGCTGATGACGGCTTCGCGGCGAGCTTCCTTGGCCAAGCGCTCTACCAAAGGCGTGCCTGCGGCTTCGCCCTTGGTGTCGCCCTCGTAGATTTTGGCCTTGATGGACGCGGCCACGACCTTCAACTGTTCGCGCGCCGCAGGGCGATAGACGTCCACAGAAACCAGCATGGGACGATGGCCGCCCTTTTGCAGCCATGCGGCGAGCTTTCCGGAGGTGGTCGTTTTACCCGAGCCCTGCAAGCCGGCCATCAGGATCACCGTTGGCGGTTTGGACGCGAACTGGAAGCGCGCGGTGTCTTTGCCCAGCAGCGCGACCAACTCATCGCGAATGATTTTGACGACCTGCTCGGTGGGCGAGAGCGCCGTCATCACTTGCTGGCCGACGGCCTTCTCGCGGATGTGCTCAATAAGATCCTTGGCGACGTTTAGATTAACGTCGGCCTCGAGCAGTGCGATGCGTATTTCGCGCAGCGCTTCCTGAATGTTCTCCTCGGTGATGGAGCCCTGGCCGCGAAGATTTTTGAAGGCGCGCTGCAGTTTTTCGGAAAGATTTTCAAACATGGCTTGTTATAGAGTTTATCAGCCTGCAATCGTGGGTGACGGCTCGCTCCAGGGCCTGAGCCTCACGGTGTAAGCTGGCTTTCAAGACGGATACACGGTTTGAAGGAGACTGAATGCGCATTCGTAATATGGTCCTGGCATCCTGCATTGGTACCGCTTTCATTGCCGCACTTCCCTGCCTCGCCCAACAGCCCGACGCGGACGATCTGGTCTGGCAAAAATCGGTGGCCAAATATGACCACGCCCGCGAAGAAATTCTGAAGTCGGTCGATAAGCAGGCGGGGGAAGGCCCGTTCCAGCCCAATTGGGATTCGCTCAAAGGTTACAAGATCCCGGAGTGGTACCAGGATGCGAAATTCGGCATCTTCATTCATTGGGGCCTCTATTCAGTGCCGGCCTTCGGCAATGAGTGGTATCCGCGCAATATGTACCGCCAGGATTCGCCCGAGTTCAAGTATGAGGTGGAAACCTACGGGCCGCAGACGAAGTTTGGCTATAAAGATTTCATCCCCATGTTCCATGCCGAGCACTTCGACCCGGCAGCCTGGGCCGCTCTCTTCAAGGAGTCGGGCGCAAAGTATGTGATTCCGGTGTCCGAGCACCATGATGGATTTCCGATGTTCCCTTCGAATCTTACCGACTGGTCCGCGGGCAAGATGGGGCCGAAGCGAGACCTTATCGGAGACTTGGCGAAGGCGATTCGCGCGGAGGGGCTGCACTTCGGCGCGTCGAACCATCGCGCCGAGCACTACTGGTTCATGAATGGCGGACGGGCGTTCCCCTCCGATGTGCAGGATCCGAAATACGCCTCGCTTTATGGGCCGGCTCACGTCGGCATCGATCCGGAAAAGAACGGCACTGGTCATCCCGATGCAGCTTATTTGAATGACTGGCTGGCACGCGCTGGCGAGATGGTGGAGCGCTACCATCCTGAGCTGGTGTATTTCGACTGGTGGGTGGAGCAGAAGGAATTTCAGCCTTACCTGCAGCGCTTTGCGGCCTTCTACTACAACGAGGCGTCCAAGCAGGGACAGCAGCCGGTGCTCTTCCGCAAGAACGATGCCTTTCCCGACGGCACGACCGTGCTGGATATCGAGCGCGGCGGGCTGGATGAGATTCGCACCCAGCACTGGCAGACGGACACTTCCATCAGCCAGGCCTCGTGGGGATTCGTCAAGGGCGATACCTACAAGTCACCGCAGTCGATCGTGTGGCATCTCGTGGACGTGGTCAGCAAGAACGGAAACCTGCTGCTCAACATCGGTCCGAAGTCGGACGGGACGATTCCCGACGAAGCGCAGACTATCCTTCGCCAGATCGGTGCATGGCTGAAGATTAACGGCGACGCGATCTACGGCACGCGGCCATGGACTATCTATGGGGAGGGTCCGACGAAGATTGTTGGTGGCTCCTTCCACGATGATGCGGCGGGAACCTTCACCGCCCAGGACATCCGCTTCACGACAAAAGACGGCGCGCTCTATGCGATTGCACTGGGCTGGCCGCTGGATGGGCAGCTGATCGTTCACTCTCTGACCCCTGCGAGCAATTTTCAGGTAGGAGGGGTTACTCTGCTGGGCTCTGACGGAAAGGTGTCATGGAAGCAAGAGGCTGACGGCCTGCACTTGCAGCTGCCTGCGAAACCAGCAGGCGAGTATGCCTATAGCTTCCGCATCGCCGCGGCGCGATAATGCGCGGGAGCGGCGGAGATGTGGCTCGGGTATTTCTCCACTGCGGCTTATAGCGAGCCGCAGTAGCCACTTCCCTCTCTGCTCGAGTATCTCTCCAGTCGGACTTGTGCTCGCTGGTTTCCACCTTTGGTGCTTGGGTGATCGGGGTCCAGTATGCGGCGGCCTTGGATCCAGTAATGGGATGAGCAGGAATTTCAACAGCCGACCTCGATTGACCCACCCCGAATCGGTTGCTATTATGAAAGTGCGGGGTGGAGCAGCCCGGTAGCTCGTTGGGCTCATAACCCAAAGGTCGTAGGTTCAAATCCTACCCCCGCAACCATCTGTGGCGCAAAGGCAGCGCCGAGCAAGTCCCACTCCCCCTCAACCAGATAGGTGCCGTCCGGTTGAGGGCACATAGTTATGCGATCCAAATGCTCTGCCAGCTTAGCTTTGGCCAAGAGTGGATCGACCTTGAAAAGTGCAGGGATGTCCTGAAGTGCTTCCTGCACTTTTTTTGCAATTTCGGCCGGTGAAAGTTCCTTGCGGTTGCTCTTGAGTGCCTGAAGACCTCTCAGTTCCTCCTCGCGTTCGCGAATTGCCGCTCGCAATGCCTGGGAGCCTCCTATCTGGGCCAATTCGCCAATCAGATTGCGGAGTTGAGTTTCGATCTCCTGGATCCTTTTGGCAGATTTGGTGCCGGCGAGCAATTCCATCTGGAACTGGATCAATGATTCAACAAGCGAATCGAAGACTTCCGACGTATTGAACGCGGTATGCAATTGCGCGAAGAGTTTCCCTTCAAGATGAGCTTCTTTGATCTTGGCCCGATTGGAGCACACCGCCCGGTTGAATGCACGAGAACATCCGTAGGTGGTGTACTTGCCAGTGCCCGAAATCACGATAAGCTGGCCGCCACATTCACTGCAGATCAGGAGTCCACTCAAGAGATGGGCTGAATGAGCGCCACGAGACACCCTCCCGCTTTTGGCATAACGCTCTTTCAGTATTCGCTGGCGCTGTTGAACCCGGGCCCAGAGTTCGTCAGATACGATTCGAAATTCGGGGCAATCCTTCCAAATCCAATCTCCTTCCTCTCTTGCCCGCGCCACGCGCTTGTTCGTACCTGGACGCTTAATGTACATTTTTTGATTCCATTTGCGCCTGCCGATGTAGATCTCATTTCGCAGCATCTCGCGGATACAGGTAGGCGCCCAACTATTAATGGTGTTATTTTTCCGCCCGCGGGGTGGAGGGAGAGCTCGCGAATTAAGAACGGCCACAATCCTCTTGAGGCTGTACCCATTCGCACTCATCGTGAAGATTTCAATTACAATTTTTGCCTCTTCGGGGTTGACCGTCCAGATCTTACCAGCGTTGTATCCATAGCATCGTCCACCTGTACTCGTCCCTCGCTCAACACATCCCAAAAGACCGCGATGTGTCTTCAATCCGATTTCTTGCCAATAGATCTCATCGACAAGGCCGTGTACCGTAATAAGCAACTTGCTCTGCTTACTGGTTGAGTCAATTCCCTGGGAAATTGCAATCAGGCGGATGCCATGAAATCGCAGCAGGTTATGCAGACGAAGCGTCTCTTCCAGATCGCGGCCGGCCCTGCTCGTATCGTCTACCAGAACAACCGTAAAAGGGCAGTTCGGACTTGAGATTGCACGAAGCAATTCTTGATAGTCTTTGCGGTCTGCGCCTGCCCCTGAACTCGCCTTGTCGGAATACACTCCAACCTCAATCCAACCGCGAGTCTGAGCAAATTTCCGGCAGACACGAAACTGGTCTTCAATCGAGAGCGCATTTTGTCCCGCCATACTGTATCGTGCATAAATTACATATCGTTCAACCAAGGAGTTTCTAGAACATTGTTCAGGCATTAAAAATCACTTTCTTCAATATTGGTAGGACAACTTTATTCAACCAGTCCTGTACCTCGGGAGATATTTCATTTCTTACCTTTGCTGTTGCGACTTGCTGATCGGGCACTGCATGTGCAGCGGATTTCACTCGCTGGCTTATATCGGGATATGGTCCCTCCGCGGCTTTCGACTGCCTACCAGATGCGGCAGTATTGCGCGGCCAGTTATTCCGGCGCAGCCCCGAACCGATTTGTGCTTTGTTCCCCACACGCACCCGTATATTTCGCGCGATCATGCGCGGCTATTTAACCCAGCATTGCAACAAGAAAGTAGAGTCCTTCGCTAGCTTTTGTCTGATCGCTGACTTACTACTTAGCCATATTGTGGCGATGTTTTAGCAGCGTGTGCCACGCGCTCAGAACTCTTCCTTTTCCGCAGCACACACAATGGAATCTTGATGTCGATGGGGATGGTGCAGTGCTGTCCGATCTGGTTTACCTGTTCGGACAGCATCTCCCCCTCCGCAGGCGAGAAAAGACCAATACCTCCGGTGACGCAGAAGACGCGCCCTTCTTTCTCGTCAACTGGTGTCACAGTCAGAGCCGGGGAGATCCGGCGCTGAAACTCGATCTTCAGAGCCTCCGCGGCCCCGAGTAGAATTTGTTCGAACGAATCAGTATGCCGATCGACAAACTTGCGGATTTCGTTAAAACGGGCATCCTTGCTCGTCGTTGGAGGCGTAAGTTCTGCGAGTTTCTGTGCGAGAACTTCGATCTCGCTTTCGCTGCCAGCAAGAGCATCTACAAGCGAGCGCATATCGCCACCTACTGCGATCGCATGCACAAGGTTGTCGCGGCGGCCTTCCTCGACTTTCAGTGCCGATTCCAGTTGTGCCTTGCGAGAGCCGACATGGTCGTGACTCTGCCTGCTTCGCGCCTTCTCGGATTTCAGAAACGTGAAGACCGATTTAGCCAGGGACTCGCGCAGCTCCGGGCTACGGAGCTTGTTAGAAAGGGCAGAGATCAGAGACCTCTCAACATCCTCGCGCCGGAATGTCGCGGAGTTCGAGCAGCCGTCGCGCCACATATAGTTCGAGCAAGAGTAGCGCCCATGGCTGCGAAGATTATAGTTCGCCCCGCAGACGCCGCATTCAAGGAGACCACTCAGAAAGTATGTCCTGCTCTTGTCGGTACGGTTCAGTCCCCCGGCGCGGGCGAGGCCGACACAGCTCCGCCTCGTCCGCTCCACATTCACCCTTCCCCAGAGATCTTCGTCGACAATACGAAGCTCCGGACGACACGAGCGGCGCCACTCCCTCTCCGGGTGTCTGCGCTGTGTCATTTTTCCGTTTTCGGGGTTGCGAATCTGCGTGGTACGCCCGTAGACCAGAATCCCTCTGTAGCGCTCGTTTTTGAGGATGTAATCGACGGCACTCCGCGCCCAGGAGCACGATTTAATCTTTCTGCCGCATTTGCGCGGAGGTGGCATACGATCGGTGTTTAGCCGTACCACGATCTGGCGCAAACTCAATCCTTGCGAATACCACATGTAGATAAGGACTACGATCCTGGCCTCTTCCGTATCAATCTCCTCCTTCATACCAAGCGTGGCAGCACGACCACGAGCATCTGGATTGGTTTCGTTGTGGAGCGGTACGTTGCGATAGCCGTAGCAGGTCCAACCAGGGTTTAGCCCTTTTTCAAAGAGGCCAATCCTTCCACGGCGCACTCGCTTCCCATGTGTTTTTGAGAATTGCGCGTCCTGCCTAGCCTTGGCAGAAAAAGCGTCACGGAACCATGGGTTCTGCGAGTCGAGACCATCGCTCGCAAAATAGATATGGATGCCATAGTATTCGAGTTCGTCGAGGACGCGATGCACATCGGCTTCGTTGCGTCCCATGCGCGAGGTGTCGTCGATGATGATCCTCCTGAAAGGAGTATCCGGTCGTTTGTATGCAGCACGTAGAGCCGCAAAACCTGGCCGATCAAACATCGTCGTTCCGGTCTTGCCCTCGTCGCAATATGTGTGTTGTTTACTGATGCTCCAGCTCTTTTCTTCTGCCATCTCATGGCAGTTTCGGATCTGGTCATCGATGCTAGCTTTTCTCTGCTGGTCGTCCGACATACGAGCGTAAACGGCAGCCGGTTCCTGGCCTGAATCAATAAGTGCGGATTTGGGATTGCGTTGTTTTTTCTTCATATTATTCGTCGGTTATTGTTGGGTTGTGGGTTTAATGTGCTCGGGTATCCTCACTGCTCAATAACTTGTGCGTCTGAAGAGCCTGGCTGCTGGTGAAGGATCGACTTGTGCGCTAAGACACTGTGTTGTATCCCAGCTTGGCGCGATGGAGATGATGCGCCGCACGCAGATGGAACCGCACCATTCAGTGGAGTGGCGTGTTGTATTGCACGGATGGTCGGTCGTCACCAGCATCTTGTGCAGACGCTAAAATAGTCTCGACTTGATTTGGGCCTGGGGTGTTGTGGGAATCTAAAAGGCGCGTTTGCGCAGCATCGCACACGTTTTCAATGGAATGGGATGAGGATTCTTCTGGGCGGACGCACCACAACTATCTGACCGCGAGCGCTAACAGACTAAGAATAACTGCCACAGCTTCCGCTGGTCAGTAAGCGTGCGAAGCTCCCATGTTGACGGGCTGGACCGACCCTTAAATAGGTGTCCGCTTATTTAGGTGGGCACCTATTCGGGTCTTAAGCCGCTTCTGCGGGGTGTGATTGGAGGGTTGCAGTCAGGTTCCAGGGCAGCAGATCGGCGATGCGGTTGATCGGGTGTTCGGCTATGCGTGCCAGGACGGCGCGCAGGTAGAACGAGGGGTCGATGCCGTTCAGCTTGGCGGTGCCGATCAGGCTGTAGAACGACGCGGCCCGCACACCGCCGGAGTCGGCGCCGAAGAAGAGGTAATTCTTCCTTCCGATGGAGACCGCACGCAGTGCTCTCTCGGCCGCACTGTTGTCGATCTCCAGCAGGCCGTCATCGACGTAGCGCGTGAGAGCACGCCAGTGCGACAGAACATAGGCGATTGCGCCGGCAGTATCGCTCTTGCGCGACAACGACTGTCGCACCTTCTCCATCCATCGGCGTAGGTCCTGGAAGAGCGGTCTGGCCTGGTCCTGGCGAACAGAGCGGCGAAGATCGGGCGGCCTGCCTCGAACTTGCTCTTCGATTCCGTAGAGGGCACCGATCCGGTTGAGCGCTTCAGTGGTGATAGGTGATCGATGAGTCACGTGGATGTCGTGGAACTTGCGTCTAGCATGCGCCCAGCACGACACTTCGTAGATCCGGCCACCCTCATACAAGTGCCGCAGGCCGCTGTAGGCGTCTGCTTGCAAAGCACCGGAGTAGTTCTTCAGATGCCGCTGCGGATGCTCCCCCTTGCTGTCTTCCGAGTAGGCGAACCAGACGGCGGGGGCGGTGATCTGTGCAGCCGGCCTATCATCGCGGACATAGGTCCAGAGGCGGCCAGTCTTCGTTTTACCGTTGCCTGGCGCAAGTACTGGAACCGGCGTGTCATCGGCATGGATCTTCGATGCGGTCAGGACATGCTTGCTGATCTGATCCACCAGCGGAGCGAGCAACTCCCTGGCCGCACCAACCCAGCCGGCCAGGGTCGAGCGATCCAGATCGATGCCTTCTCTTGCGAAGATCCCGGACTGTCGATAGAGAGGCTGGTGGCCGCCGAACTTGGATACCAGTACATGCGCCAGCAGATCAGGTCCAGGCAGACCGTATGCGATCGGCCGCGAAGGCGCAGGAGCTTCGACGACGCGATCGCATGCAGAGCACGTGAACTTAGCCTGACATGGCGAATGACCTTGAACGTGGCGGGGATGCGCTCCAGTTGTTCGGAAACATCTTCTCCGAACTGACGAAGTTCACCTCTACAGCACGGGCATGAATCGTGCTCAGGCATGTGCGTGATCACTTCGCGTGGAAGATCTTCTGGAAGCGGCCTGCGCCTTGGACGCGTTCCTGCTGGCTTCGAAACGGAACTGGGCGGGCCCGGCTGCTCAGCTTCAGCAGCATCTTCAGCTGGCTGATCCGCGGCTTGAGTCGTCTCCAGTTCTTCGAGGCGAAGTTCCAGCTGCTCAAGCTCTCTGGTGAGCTTTTCACTCTTGCGCCCGAAGATCATCCGCCGGTACTTCTCGATCACAAGCTTCAGATGCTCGATCTCTTGCCAAGTCGAACGCAGCCGCTTGTGCTGCTCGACGGACTCGTTATGCTTCGCGATCAACAGCGCCTTCAGCGCCTCAGGATCGAGCCCATCGAGATCTGGCAGCGGAGCGGGAAGCATGGCAAAAGTATGCCATCGATCGAACACCAACGCATCCACTACGCCCGTATAAACACGGGGGAATCTGCGCAATCAATCACACCGCGATCTCACGGTGTCCATGTTCGCTGAGGGCGCCGCCAATCGATGCCCTCCAGCAGCATCGAAAGCTGGGCGCGGGATAAGCATACAGCGCCTTCTGTTGCCTGCGGCCAAACGAAGCGTCCCTTTTCTAAGCGCTTCGCGAAAAGACAAAGTCCGTCGCCGTCAAACCAGAGGCACTTTACGATGTCACCTCTGCGCCCGCGGAACAAAAACACATGGCCGGAGAACGGTTGCTGCTGCAACACCGTCTGAACCTGTGCACTGAGCCCATCGAAACCTCGACGCATGTCGGTGATCCCGGCTGCCAACCAGATCTTCGTTCCTGCTGGAAGATGGATCACTTGCGCAAGCTCTCCAGAACACAGCGCAACAGGGCTGCATCGGCTCCACTCTCAACGCTGATGTTGGCTCTGCCGGCGAGCTCGATGTGAATGGCGCCGCCACTCGGCGCTTGCCGGGGACCAGCTTCTTCGCTCGGTTCCGGCGCGGCTTCTACTTGTGCGGAAATCGTCACCGGCAGTAACGCCGCTCTTCTGCTTGCGCCGTCAACCAACTGGCCTCTCTTGAACAGCAGACGCCACTTGAAGACCTGGTTGGCGTTCACTCCGTGTGCGCGTGCGATCTCAGCGACACTGGCGCCCGGCTCCATCGTTAAACGCACAATCTGAAGCTTCTCCGACCCAGACCTGCGTCTTCGCGCGCGCCGCGCTGCATCCCCGTCCTCTGAATGGATCATGCAACATGCACATCCGCATAACCGGTCGGCCGCCAGATGGGAACTCCGGACGCTTACGCTGGTCACACGTTTAGCACGCAAATAATAAAGAGCTGCTCTGGACGAGTAAAACGATCTCGTTATCCAGAACAGCCCCATTGTTTTCTGTGAATGCTACAGGAGAAAGTCCATATTTCCCCATTGGTCCATCGGACGATTCTTGGTCAATGCTTGGAATGCACGCTTGTAGGTCCCAGTCTGCGCTCGCTGCTTGAGCATACTTACGGTGAATTCGGTTGTTATCAGATTGAAGTGTAGACGACCAAATTTCAAGTGCTGGTGCGCCGCGTTCTGTTTGCGTCCATGATTAAGCACTTTGACAAGCTCTTTTAGGTATGCCCGCTCGCACATTTTCTTAACGGAGATAACGAGCGCAGCGATTGCTCCAGATCGCATACTATCTCTGGCCTCAATGGCCGCGCGGTCAGTCGGTGCTTCCAGATTAAGCGTTACTCTCGTGTTTGGTAATCCGGGCAACGTGCTCAGCAGTGCTGCATATGGTGCTTCCACCTCCACCACAAGACACTCATAGATCATTCTTCCCAGGCACGGAATGCACTGACCCTCCCGCGACAGCTTTGTGAGGGCATTGTCCACATCCGTATCGAGAGATTCGCAAAACGCTTTTACCCAATTGAGGTATCTGCGTCTGTAACCCTTCCGATATACATTCCGTTCCGGATCCGATGCAGCTGTTACATGCGTATCCCAATACACACATTCGCACTCGCCGTGAGCCCACGGTAGAGGTGTGCAGCGGCTGAAAGAACGGGAGAGCACAAGGTGCTTTCGCCATTCCGCCTGTCTTCTTTCTTCGTTACGTGAGGCAGGTTCAAAAGCTTTATCCATGTTCCATCCGAGAATCAGACCCAGCATCCTCCTGATGGACGGATACCGGCTATGTGCTTCATCGTAAGCGACGAGCATCGGTTTAGGGCAGTCCATTTCGTATGGCACGAGCAGTCTGCTGTGACCACATTGCAACAATCGAGAACTAAATCAACAATCTAAGCGTGTTATGCAGGAATCATCAAAGATACTCCCTCGAGTGCAAGACCAACGACGATAGACGGTGCGAAGTCCCAATAAATGCCGGCGGCACAACCCCAGAGAAACAGGGATCGGCTATAGCGAAAGATCAGCAGTGGATTCGCTAGTTATATTTCCACCTTCATATTTCAAGCTTTTTATAATTGGTATGAAGTCATCTGTTAATCTTCCAGCCACAGGGGCCATGTCGCTCCCAGTGCGCTACTTCAAGGCACTTTGTTGGTGCCTCATGTGGAAGTGAAGGACTCCTAGGCCATGGAGCACGGCCACTGGAATCCTCCGCTATCAGGGTTATGTGGAAAACCGACCCACATCCGAATTATGCGTCGGCAGATCGAGCTAAGACTTCTGTCCGTCCACACATTCGACGGCGATCCTCTGCCAATCAGTCACGTCCGCTACGTCCGGTCCGAAGATGGCGCCGTACGATAGCCCGACGGGTTTGCGATTGAGAACCTGATTGCCCTCTGAGATGGTGAGTTCTCCGTGGTAATCGTCGGTGCGTGTCACGTTCACCTCATACCTGCCGTCGGGGGAAGAGGTCCACGCTACGTTGTCTTGCATTGATGACTCCTTTACTAGGTTGGGCCTGTGTGCGTGCTGCGTCAGGCAAGGGGTGGCACAAGTGCATTGCATGATCCCGCCAAGGCCAGCGATTTCTGTCGGCTGGTTGACGCTCGGGCACGCGAATACACGAGCTCCCAGTGCAGGGCGTCCGCATTCACACGCGAGTTTGGCGGAGAACATTTGAGAACTTAGGGGGCCTACCCTACGCGGCGATCAGCTTGTTGTACTGTTCGGAGGTGAGATTCAGCAGGACACTGCCGTGACCGATTTTCATTTCTCGATAGAGACGGACATGATTTTCGTAATTTATGATTGCTCCGCCGCGCATGGCTAGCGAAACGACCGTATCGCTGGAACGGTAGATGAGCGTTTCACGAATCCTTGCAACTCCAGATGACTCATAAAAATCACAAAACCAACGGTTGCCCTTCCGCTCAAAGCGGAGGACTACACACTGGACAACATTCGGCAGCCGGCTAAATGTAAGGAGCTGGACCCCTCCGTACGTGTGGGCCCCCTGGTGAATACGTTCCATCAGCCACTCGGACGCAGGCAGGGCTAGGGCTTCCCTGTCAGCGTACTCACGGTGCAGATATATCTGCATACCTGGACCGGGAATGGGGGCATAACTCTTCTCCGCCAGAAGGCAAGCGCCGGGCGCAATCATGCCGCAAGTGAATGTCGGCAATCCGGCTGCTGGCCATTTCAGAAATGTGAGAAGCTCATTTGTGCCGCGGACCTGCAACGTGCGAGAGATGCCAGGATCACGTTCGCCAAACTCCCGCATGGTTGCTGAACCGGTATCGAGAGAGAACTTGATGGCGAATACTCCCGACTCCTCTCCGGTTGCCAACGCCCAGTTGACTCGGGATATTGGTTCTCCCAATGTTCGATTTGCACCTCATCCGAGGTGGCGTCGTGCAGGAGTGGCTGCGACACCGCAAAGCGGCTGCTATACACGAGCGGAAATATCTTCCACCCGCGCATAGCAGCCAACGACAGATCAGAGTTCATAGGGCTCCTTCTATAAGGGATAGATATTCAGGTTGAGTTCTTCGGTGTTTCCCATGCCCTAGGTGAGTTTGGCAACTAATATTGGCCCACTTGCGGAAGTTAACTTCGGCCCATCTAGGGAAGTTTGAAGGACCAGGTTCATGGGTTGGAGAGGCGATGTGCTTCGGGCTGAAGCGTAGCGGAAGCCCAAAGTACATCGAGGGCGTTGATCAGCCCGTCGGTTTGCTCTTGTCCTTCTCGACCGTTCGCCGGAAGCGGTAGCTATCGGTGCCGGTTTCGATGATGTGGGCCCGATCGGTGATGCGATCCAACAGTGCCTTGCATAGCCGGGCGTTGGGGATCACCTGGGTCCACTCGGAAAAGGGCAGATTGGTTGTGAGGATCACCGCAGCCTTTTCGGCCCGCTCCGCGATCACCTGGAAGAGGAACTCGGCGCCCAACTCGGCCATGGGCACGTAGCGGACTTCGTGTGATTTGAAATATTGCAGTTCTGGCACGCTGGGGAGCGCTATGAGTTGATCGCCATCGACCAACCAACTCGCGGCCGCCGCTTCTTGCCCTCAAGGGCTTTGAAGCGACGGGCTTTCGTGCTACGGAAACGTAAGCTTCCGTTTCTACCGATACACCGTCCCGTTGTTTGCACAGAATCAGGGCTCACTGGTTTAGCTAGTAATCAGCGATGGCCGAGATGCCAATAGCCTGGCTGATATGGACAACGGTAGGAGGAGAGATCGGGATCGTTCTGTAGAATGCGCGACTCCTCGGCCGCTTCACGGCTGGGCCAGGAGCGCTTGGGAAGGACGCCGCCGATCCGGCACTCCAAGCAGGGCGGTGTCTCCGGCGGCCACGCGAGTATGCGAATGAGATGCTTCTCATAACTTTCCTTCCACGGACCAGTGATCGTCGGAGGAAGCCTCGGCTCAGGCAGCAGATGAGCGGCTGCGGGCTCAACACCGCCGGCTTCTTTGATCAACCTGCGGCCTTCCCGGCGAGCTTCTCGCCGTAGTTCGCAAGGAATTGCGCAATAGAGCGATGTGAGTTGCGAGAGGTATTCTCGGTAGCTCTCACCGCTGACATGCGGGTCAATACCGACCCGATAGAGATAGAGCACCAGGCGGAGGGCCTGGTTTCGCAGGATGTTATTCATGGGTTTCCTTATGGGTGAGGTTGGATTTACAGCGAGGAGTGGCTCGGAAAGTCTCTTCGGAGCGGGAAGCAGAGGAGCAACGGTCGAGGAATAGTCGCGACTAGATGCAGTCCGGCGCAGGCGGACCAGAGGCTATTTGCAGGAGCGGCGAAGATATCGGAACGGGCGTCCCGTTTCGATGTTCGGAGCGACACGTGAGATTGCTATCTCCGGAACGGCCGAGATCAGTTCCTCCCACAAGGGCCACTCCTCGTCGCAATCCCACTTGCTTTGCTGTCCCAGAGAGAACCCGGCATGAAGCAGTTGCAGCCAGAGCCGGTCCTGGTTTATGCCAACCTTGTAAAGCGTGCCCGACGGTGTTTTAGTCTGCTTGATCCACTCCTTCAGCATGGCTTCAACCTCTTCGAGGTTGTCAGCGACATTCAAGAGGAATTCCTTCCGGACCATCTCCGTGAGCACGGCACGGGCAGCCTGAATGTTGACAGCATCGCGCAGCATCGTGGCGGGGGACTGAGGAGTTGGCTGAGCGTCCAGGTTGCCCCAGAGGAACGCCTGCGCGACAACGTCTCCAGCAACCAGTTGGCATCTGGTCCATATTGCGAGTACCAAAACTCGATCGCGAGACGATCGCAGGAGGGTATGCCGACCGTCGAGGCACTCGAAGCCAGTGGTGAACGGCCCAGTACCGGCTGGATCATCAGTTGGTTTCGTATTGCTACCCCCAGAGCCTCGGGCAATTGGAGGTCGGGGGAAGGCAGGAAGCGGGCGAGCGCACTGGCCTATTCGCGCCTCCGTTGTTCCTGGAGTTCGGCGAGAAAATCGGAAACATCAATGACATGAAGTCCTCCGTAAAAACAGAAAAGCCACGCGATGTGCGTGGCGGCGGTGGGATGGAATTTATAGGGTATAGGCTTAAGGGTCGGAAACTTTCTCTTCCCGGCCTTTACTACCCCAGTTGCGCGCTGGCGCCGAAGGCACGACCGCCGTGGATATAGCGGCGAACCATGTCAACCGAATGGTGGCCGGTCGTTCGTGCGATCTCACGTTCTTCGGTGCCGTTCATTGCGGCCTGCTCGAACAAGACGCCGAGTTCAGGGCTGCGGGGTACAGAAGAAATCTCGAGTTGGGTCATGTTTGTTCTAGGGCGTGTTAACACTATTTCCATCCAGTTGCGATAAGTTATGCCGAGATGGAGATCAGCGAAGAGCAGTACGCGCGAATCAAGGACAGCCTGCCTGTGCAGCGTGGGAATGTGAACTTATCCAATCTGCAGTTTCTGAATGCGGTGTTGTACGTGGCCGAGCATGGATGCAAGTGGCGTGGGCTTCCGAAGCGGTTTGGCAACTGGCACACCATCTACACAAGGATGAACCGGTGGTCCAAGAGCGGAGCCTTGGATCGTGTCTTTGAGAAACTGCAGTTGGAACAGATCGTTCGCATTCGTATCGAAGCCTTCAGTCTAGACTCAACTTCGGTGAAGGTGCATCCAGATGGCACCGGGGCATTAAAAAAAACGGACCGCAGGCCATCGGCAAATCTCGCGGCGGATGGACCACCAAGATTCATATGGTTGCCGCGGATGCTCGGACCGCAATAACGTTCGCGCTCTCTCCGGGCAATGCTCATGATGCGCCGGAGGGCCGTGAATTGCTTCGCGACCTGGGCTCTTTCCCCGGCATGCCCGTGATCATGGATCGTGCCTACGAAGGCAACGAAACCCGCCAGCTCCTGCTCGCCCTGGACATGGTTCCCGTGGTCCCGCCCAAATCCAATCGCGTCGATCCCTGGAGATTCAACCGGGCACTCTACAGAAAACGCAACGAAATCGAACGTCTATTCCGAAGGCTGAAAGGCTTCCGCAGAGTCTTCTCCAGATTCGAGAATCTAGACTGAATCTTCCTCGCCTTCGTCTCCTTCGCTCTCATCGTCGAAGCTCTCAGATAGTGTTAACACGCCCTAGTTGACTGAAAGTTTATGTGAGAGTCGAAATTGTTTTTACTTCTGCTCTCCCGTAGCCTTGTTCCGCTGCGCGAACGCAATAGAGATCAGGAAGATCGTGATCGTCATCGCCGTATCGTGGATCAGCATCAACAGGGTGGCCGCAAGGAGCCACCATCCAGCGGTGCGTGAATGACCCCACTCGGCGCCGATGGACCAACCAAGAGTTAGCAGTACGGCGGAGTACAGCAGGATGTAAAAGGGATTAGCAAAGGTAACGCGGACATTCATTCGTTCGTTTCTCCAATGTTCTACGTGCAGACCCTCGATCCACGCTCTCCGGCATTCCGAGCATGGATCACGTTCTCGTTGCTCCCCTCGATGCGTGGAAGAAAGATGCCCAGGTACCCCTTAGGGTTCTGGTACAGATACTCGTCGGAAACTCGCACCGAAGTCCATGCTGGCACCGGGAGGCCTATGAGAGGTAGGAGTTGCACGCCCACGGCCTCGTTAAGCAAGCTTCTGTCGACGAAGAGCCTGCGACTCTTCATGACGTAGAGCGTGTTTCATAAACAGATTCGGCCTCAAGCTGTGGACTTCTGCGAGAGACGAGTGATTTGATGAACTTTTTGCATGAGCAAGAAGCGATTTGAGTTGTTGAACGATGCGCAGTGGGTGCTGATCGATCCGCTGCTGCCTGAGCCGAAGCGCCGCAAGGACAAGGGGGGTCGTCCGTGGGCATCGAACCGTGACTGCCTTGATTGAGGGCATTCTGTGGGTGTTGCAGACGGGCGCGGCGTGGAGGTTTTTGCCCGACAAGTATCCCTCTCCGGCGACCTGTTGGCGGCGGTTGAAGCAGTGGGAGGAGCAGGATGTATGGCTCGATGCCTGGCGAGCGTTGCTGGGCGCGCTCGACGGCGAAGGTCTACTGAAGTGGGAAGAGGCGTTCCTGGACGGCAGCTTCGCTCCGGCGAAAAAAGGGGCTCCGCCGTCGGTAAAACCAAGCGTGGCAAGGGCACGAAGTGGATGGTACTGGTCGACGGTGGCGGTCTTCCGCTGGGAGTTCGGCTTGAAAGTGCCTCTCCGGAAGAGGTTACGCTTGCGGAAGCCACGCTCGCCGAGGTCAAAGTCCCTCGCCCCAAAGGCCGACTGCGAACGAAGCCGAAACGGGTGATCGCCGACCGCGCCTACGACTCCGATCCGCTGCGCGAACGGCTGAAGAAACGAGGAATCGACCTCATCGTCCCCTATCGAAAGAACAGCAAGAAACGGAAGCACGAGGACGGCAGGAAACTCAGACTCTACAAGCGCCGCTGGATCATCGAGCGCACCAACGCTTGGCTCGGCCAGTTCCGCAGACTGCTTGTACGCCATGAGCATCTCCTCTCAACCTACAGAGCCTTCTTCTACCTCGCTTGCCTATGGATCACGCTGCGGAAGTGTTTATGAAACACGCTCTAGAAATTGCCGTCGGATGCTCTGATAATCGATGGCTGGTTTGCGCCGCGTACTTTATAGAGAAAACTAACCGGCTCGACAACGTCAGGACTTCCCTCAGTCCTTTTGCTTGTATGCATTGCGCACCTCCGCAGAAATACGATCCACACTAGGGAAAATGAAACAGTCCGGCAGGGTATCGTTGCTCACGATGACGCTAGTCCTATGTGCAGGGGTAGGCAGCGTTACGAAGGGACTTTGAATCCAATAAATCACGAGAGGGTTCCCAATCTGGAACACGTATCGATCGGGTTCTGAAACGAAAAAGTCCAGGCACTTTGGCCTGGACTTTTCTCCTTGGCTTGATGGAACTCGACTACCTTAGCCAAGCGCCGCGGTCCGGGCGCCACAAAGTAAGCCGGGAACGGCCCTCAGAACGACACTAAAAATCGAGCCCTTCAAAAAAATAGCCAAAGACTCGCTACAGACTTAGCATGGAAATCATGGTTCGACCCGGACGAGGCACAGCCAGAAATGGTGTCAAACCAGATGCAGCTGACATGTCGCCCGGTACTCTAAATTTTTCCTCAGAGTACGCATGGCGGTCCGTCGGCAGCTGTAAGCGATCGTCTTGATCGCGCGTCCACCTGCGGACCAGAGCAGAAGAAAGGAATCGAGCGATGAATCCGAATGATTACCTGCATGGCCTTTTTGAGGAATTACAGCGTCTCAAGCCTTGTGAAAATTGTCCCGTCGCGCACGCGATCTATTGGCGCGACAATAAACTTTTCGCGCTTGTCAGTGTCGGTGACTTTCGCGAGCGGGTGCCGTTAGATTTTTTAGATTCGAATCCGAAGATCGCAGCAGCTACGATCTTTGCGCGTTGGCAGGAGAAAGCGGCACGGGACGGGAATCGAAAGCACCCAAGCGATTTCGAGTGAAGAGCGTGCAAATGCAAGATGTCATGAGTCTACACAAACTGCAGAAATATTACCTAGTCCCGCAGTTCAAACGCGGCGATGATGCGATGTCATGTACTGTTACTTACATCTCGAGGGTCTTGCGGAAACCCTGGAAACCGTGCGCGCAAAACCCTTTCGAAGATCTTGACCAGCAGGGGTTCGTCCTCCCATGAATAAACAGGCTTTTCTTTCACTATCTTTTGGCTGATAAGGCATATCGTAAACAGAAGGATCGAGGAGAGTTGCATGGAGGACCAAGAGCATTCTGCGTGGCAGGAAGCATTGATCCTATGGTTTGGAAGCCATAGAAAAGAGTGGCAGTTGCGTGCGAGGCCGAAATTGCGAGTTAATGTATCCGCGGAACATTACCAGATTCCAGACATCACACTTGTTCGAAACGAAGAATTACAGGATCAGATCCTAACTCGGCCGCCGATTGCAGTGTTTGAAATTCTTTCCCCTGATGACCGGGTGTCGCGCTTGTTCGAGAAATTGGAACAGTATAAACGAATGGAAATTCCCAACATCATCCTTGTCGAACCCGCCGGGGCAAGGCTTCATCGTAAATATGTCGATGGGGAGTTGATTCCTTGCAATGAGGATATCCTTCGTTTGGACAGAACTGAGGCATTTGTGAACTGGAAAGATGTCGAAGCACTACTCGCGTCAAGTTGAGTAAATCCTAGCTCGTCTGACCAAACAGTAATGAATGGCCGCGTAAAATTGATCCGCCTCGGGATACTGAAGGGCCTGGAATGATGGGCCTGGAAAAACAGTGCCACTTAGATGGTTAGCCTTTGGCCTGTTTTTGATTCAGTCAGATCGCGGCTAG
>NZ_LBHJ01000006.1 GCF_001006305.1 Silvibacterium bohemicum | reverse complement strand
GTCATTCTTGTATCTATGAAGGATCGACAGTTTAGGTAGAGACTGTTGAGGTGGGGGAGCACTTTGTATTGCTCCCCCGCGGGCGTACGGCTCCCGTTCATTCTGTGGTCTATCGACCGGCGCTCAGCCCCGGGACCGCTGCCCAAGTCACGCACGACCGCACAGTCGCACGACAACTCATCGTATCTACAAGGGAGGTTACCGTGACAGGGATCATTTGTGGAGTGGATGTTTCTGGTTCGTCACTGGAGGCGCGTCTTGGCCCGCACGGCGCCTCTGCGAGTTTTCCCAACACGGCGGCCGGGATCGCGGCGCTGTCCCAGTTCTGCCATGCCCACCAGGTGAGTTTGGTGGCGCTGGAAGCCACGGGGGGCTACGAGCAGCAGGCGGTGGCTCAGCTATCGGATCAAGAGCTGGCCGTAGCCGTGCTGAATCCACGCGCTGTGCGTCAGTTTGCGCAGAGCATGGGTCGGTTGGAGAAGACCGACGCCATCGATGCCGGCATGATCGCCTGGTATGCGGAGGTGAAGAAGCCGCGGCCGGTCACCCTGGCCCCACATACGCAACGTCATCTGCGCGCCCTGGTGACGCGCCTGCGCCAGCTCACGGAGCTGCGCACCGCGCAGAAGAATCAGCAGCGGCTGATCACCGATGCTGTGGTGCAGAACTCCTTCGCTCAACTGCTCGCGCTGTTGGCCGAACAGATGACGCTGCTCGAGCAAACCATCGCCGCGTTGATCGAGGAAGACCCCATGTGGCGCGAGTTGAATCTGGCCATGCGTTCGATCAAAGGAGTGGCCGGCCGCACCGTGGCCCGTCTGATGGCCGATCTGCCCGAGCTGGGAACGCTGCCCAACAAAACCATTTCCAAGCTGGCCGGTGTGGCGCCGATCGCGGCCGACTCGGGCCAGCATCAGGGCCGGCGCCGGGTGCGTGGTGGACGCAGCTCGGTGCGTGAAATCCTGTTTATCGTGGCCAGCGTGGTGGGCCGCCACGAGCCCGACTTCATCGCCTTTCAGCAGCGGCTCCGAGCCGCAGGCAAACCGCCCAAGGTGGTGCGCATCGCGCTGGCGCACAAGCTGCTGGTGCGCCTCAACGCCAAAGCCCGGCAGGTGAGAACGCTGATGCAAACCACCCTGCCCAACCAGAGGGTGAGCGCATAAACATCAGACCGTGGACGCATCCATCCGGCTCCCCGCAGCCGGGGTGGGGGAAAAGCGGGAAACGCACGCCCTTTGCGTTTTCCGAGGCGCGCACTTGCGCCGCCTTTTCCATCAACCCTGCAACCAAACCCCCAAATCAACCTTGACAAATCAGACAGTCGCTGAG
>NZ_LBHJ01000022.1 GCF_001006305.1 Silvibacterium bohemicum | reverse complement strand
GGGCCATACTAGTACTGGATGCATCTGCAGGATATCGCGGCCGCAGAAGACCTAAGCTAGCGTTTAGAGTGCAATTTTGTCAGCAGCCATACTCTAAGCCCTGTTTTTAAGTACCCAGGAAGCCAGAATAGTCTTGAGAAGGGAGGAAATTGCTGGGCAGCATTATGAGCATTATCAACACTTTTTTTCATGGAGGAAGTAAGTACAGGCAAAGCCAGATGAATTACGTTTAGAGCTGTGGAGGTCATTAAGACCCTGAATAATTGCTTTGATGGACCCATGCTGCCACAAAAAAAGATATAGGGGGCTGCCTTTATCCATGACATATAGCCACATCGGAGACATTTAATGATGCAATTTGAGCCCTGTGCCGAAGCTCAGTACCATATTACATGCCTCAAAGTGGTATCCAACCGTTAACTACAAATTAGAAACGTATACGGATC
>NZ_LBHJ01000024.1:353-529 GCF_001006305.1 Silvibacterium bohemicum | reverse complement strand
CTGCAGGATATCGCGGCCGCACGGTCATCAATTCTTTAAGTGCGGAGGCGCCAGGGGGCACAGAGAATCTTTTTTTTCATAGCGGGCCCTCGTCAGCTCGTGTTATTGAAGCATTCTGTTCCCAGTGCCCACACATGTGAAGCATCCTCACTGATCTACTTCCCCACCTACCTGAT
>NZ_LBHJ01000024.1:0-251 GCF_001006305.1 Silvibacterium bohemicum | reverse complement strand
CCTAGTAAAAAGAGGGGCTCTGTTATTTAGCCATTTGTGTACTTTTTGTGAGGAGGTTATGTCAATAATATCCTTTTTGCTGCTGAAGTTGCGGAGAGTTTTGGCCACATATTCTATTGTAGTCTGGATCTTCCTCGGTAGGCTAAGCGTCGTTCCACACACAACAACATCTCTCCACTGTTTGTTTAAAGTTTAGAAAGAAAATATCCATCGTTCACAAGATCGTAGGAGAAGGACACGACTTAAGGATC
>NZ_LBHJ01000025.1 GCF_001006305.1 Silvibacterium bohemicum | reverse complement strand
CGTTATGCGGTGGGCCGTTGCCTGATGCTGTGGAGCAGCAACGATGTGACCCAGCAGGGCAGCCGTCCGAAAACCAAACTGAACATTATGCGTGAAGCGGTGATTGCGGAAGTGAGCACCCAGCTGTCTGAAGTGGTGGGCGTGATTGAACGTCATCTGGAACCGACCCTGCTGGCCGTGCATCTGTATGGCAGCGCGGTGGATGGCGGCCTGAAACCGCATAGCGATATTGATCTGCTGGTGACCGTGACCGTGCGTCTGGATGAAACCACCCGTCGTGCGCTGATTAACGATCTGCTGGAAACCAGCGCGAGCCCGGGTGAAAGCGAAATTCTGCGTGCGGTGGAAGTGACCATCGTGGTGCATGATG
>NZ_LBHJ01000017.1 GCF_001006305.1 Silvibacterium bohemicum | reverse complement strand
GGTTGGTTTAAGTGGAGGCAACTCCATTATCTTCTAGCATACCCTTCCCAGGCTACATGTAGAAAGAGATCTGTTGGGCCCCACTATTTTTTCACCCAGGGAAGCCTACTTTAGTTATAGCTTGCCAGAGATTTTCTGTGTCATGTAGAAGTCATCCACTTTTAACACCAGGAGGTGGATGTGGGGCCAGGAAATATGTCAATAACGATACGGGACTTCTAACAGTGACTCGCGGCCGCGATATCCTGCAGA
>NZ_LBHJ01000023.1:719-2915 GCF_001006305.1 Silvibacterium bohemicum | reverse complement strand
CCGTTGGTTGGACCACGTAGGTAAAGCCACTGGCCAGGCTTCCGCTCTGCGAGCCCACGCTATTGGTCACGGTCACCGTTGACGCTCCGGCGCTGCCTGCGGGCGTGGTCGCGGTGATGGTCGTGCTGTTGACCACCACCACGTTCGTTGCGGCCGCTGTGCCGAACTTCACCGCTGCTCCCGTCGCGAAGTTCGTTCCCGTGATGGTCACAGCGGTGCCGCCCGAATTCGAACCGCTGTTCGGACTCACGCTGCTCACCGTTGGCTGGCCTACATAAGTAAACGCAGCAGGCAGGCTGCCGCTCTGGCCGCCGCTATTGGCCACCGTCACGGTTGCTGTTCCGGCGCTCCCCGCGGGCGCGGTCGCGGTGATCGTCGTGCTGTTCACCACCACCACGTTCGTCGCAGCCGAGCCGCCGAACGTTACAGTTGCGCCGGAAGAGAAGTTCGTTCCGGTGATGGTCACAGCAGTGCCGCCTGATGCCACACCGCTGCTGGGACTCACGCTGCTTACCGCCGGACCTGCGGTGTAAGTAAACCCACCAGTCAGGCTGCCGCTTTGACCGCTGCTGTTGGTCACGGTCACCGTCGACGCTCCGGCGCTGCCCGCGGGCGCGGCTGCGGTGATGGTCGTGCTGTTGACCACCACTACGTTCGTCGCTGCTGCTGTGCCGAAGGTCACCGTTGCCCCCGAGGCGAAGTTCGTCCCGGTAATGGTCACCGCTGTGCCGCCGCCGGTCGAGCCGCTGTTCGGACTCACGCTGCTCACCGTTGGCGCTGGAACGGATGCGGCTGAGAAGGTCACCATCTGCATGACCCACGCGCCGGCCGAGGTTAACGCCGCCGTCGCGCTGTTGCTGCCTGCCGTGGTCACCGTCTTGTCTTCCGCGATATCTTCATCCGGCGTGGTGATGATCCGCGATGTAAAGCCGCTGCCCGCCGCCGCTGTCGCCGTCGCCACCAGGTCCGCTCCGAAGATCAGCTCATTCGCGCTGGTCGTCGTTGCAGCGCCGCTGCTCGCTGTCGCACTGCTTCCACTGGCTCCAGCCGTCACATCGAGCGCCGTCACCCCCCGATACTCCAGGATGCGGATATCTGGATAGGACGCCGCCTGGCTGAAGGTCACCGTCACCGTGTTGCTGCCGCCCGCGATGTTCGCCGCATAATAGATCGACTGCTCCAGACCCGAGCCGGTTGTCGGGCCGATCGCAAGACGGTACGTGTTCCCTGCGCTGTCCTTGACCGACTGCACCGTGGAGGCAACGTCGTTCCAGCCCACGACTACTACGTTGAGATCTCCCAGCGTCTGCGTGGCCGGATAGCTCACGCTCACTGTCGCTGTTGGCGACTGCGGCGTGGCCGAGGCCACCTGCGCAAAGGCGATCGCCACCGATGAGCTGTAGGTAAAACCACCGGCCAGACTGCCGCTCTGCGAGCCCACGTTGGTCACTGTTACCGTCGCTGCGCCGGCGCTGCCCGCTGGCGTCGCCGCCGTGATGGTCGTGCTGTTCACCACGACTACGCTCGTCGCTGCCGCTCCGCCGATCGTCACCGTTGCGCCCGTGGCGAAGTTCGCGCCCGTGATCGTCACCGCGGTGCCGCCAGCCGTTGGACCGTTGTTCGGACTTACTCCGCTCACCGTGGGCTGGCCGATGTACGTAAATCCACCAGCCAGGCTCCCACTCTGACCGTTCACCGTCACTGTCACTGTTGCAGATCCGGCAGTGCCTGCAGGCGTGGTCGACGTGATCGTCGTCGCGCTCACCACCACCACGTTCGTCGCTGCTGCGGTGCCGAACTTCACCGTCGCGCCAGTCGCGAAGTTCGTGCCCGTGATCGTCACTGCCGTGCCGCCGGCCGCGACACCGCTGCTCGGACTCACGCTGCTTACCGTTGGTTGGACCACGTAGGTAAAGCCACTGGCCAGGCTTCCGCTCTGCGAGCCCACGCTATTGGTCACGGTCACTGTCGACGCTCCGGCGCTGCCTGCGGGCGTGGTCGCGGTGATGGTCGTGCTGTTGACCACAACCACGTTCGTTGCGGCCGCTGTGCCGAACTTCACCGCTGCTCCCGTCGCGAAGTTCGTCCCCGTAATGGTCACCGCGGTGCCGCCCGAGTTTGAACCGCTGTTCGGGCTCACCCCGCTCACCGTTGGCTGACCTACATAAGTAAATCCACCAGACAGGCTGCCGCTCG
>NZ_LBHJ01000023.1:0-462 GCF_001006305.1 Silvibacterium bohemicum | reverse complement strand
CGGCTGCTGTGCCGAAGGTCACCGTTGCACCCGAGGCGAAGTTCGTCCCGGTAATGGTCACCGCTGTGCCGCCGCCCGTCGAGCCGTTGTTCGGGCTCACTCCACTCACAGTTGGCGCTGGAACCGAAGCAGCCGAGAAGGTCACCATCTGCATGACCCACGCGCCGGCCGAGGTTAACGCCGCCGTGGCGCTGTTGCTGCCTGCCGTGGTCACCGTCTTGTCTTCCGCGATATCTTCATCCGGCGTGGTGATGATCCGCGATGTAAAGCCGCTGCCCGCTGCGGCTGTCGCTGTCGCCACCAGGTCCGCTCCGAAGATCAGCTCGTTCGCGCTGGTCGTCGTTGCAGCGCCGCTGCTCGCTGTCGCACTGCTTCCACTGGCTCCAGCCGTCACATCGAGCGCCGTCACTCCCCGATACTCCAGGATGCGGATATCCGGATAGGACGCCGCCTGGCTGAAGG
>NZ_LBHJ01000004.1 GCF_001006305.1 Silvibacterium bohemicum | reverse complement strand
CCTCCGCCCTCTTCAGGGTAAGTTCTCTGCCAAAAACTAACTCTCAATTTGGTACTGTTTTCGCCAGGCCCATCACAACGAAGGCAAGGCTCTCATGCTGAGCTCCTTTCCCCACGCGACGAGCAACTCCGCAGCAAGCCTCTCAGCCTCTTCAAGGCGCTCGTCAGTCTGCTTGATCTTCAAATCCAATAGAGCGATTTCTGCGTCCAGCACCTCCAGAGCAGCAGAAGACTTTGCTGACAAGAAGCGATCATCCGAAAGCCCATCCGCCGACAAGACCGACTCTTCATACTGTGAGACGGAAGATTTGGGATCTGTGAGAGCTTCTTGGGCAAAGAGATGATCGCGAAGTGGTTGCCAGGAGTCAGTTCTCATCTTCCGGGCTACACGTACTTCCTCGGCAGTTACTGCGCGCTCGGAAGCGACAAGTGACGCACGGGATATGCGTTTTTGCTCACGATCATCGGCTAATTTACGGGCCGCGGCCTTCTCCTCAGCAACATTACGCTGCGCGTCTTCGAGTTGAAGTCGCCATGATTCCAGCACACTGTCCGCCATGACATCGACGATCAACAGATCCTCAATCCCACCGCTCCAGGGAGCTAGTTTCGTAATCAGGACTGCAAGACGTTTTTCGGCATCTTTCTTGGAGATCTCGGCAGAGCGAAGTTCTTGATCAATTTTTCCTTGTTTTCTGGCAATGCCCACGGCCGATCTCAGAGACGGCAATGACAACGGCTCATCTGTTTCGGCACCCTGGCTCAGAATAGCTTCGGATTCTTCCTTCAATTCCACCACACGATCGTCCGCAGAGCGCTTAGCTTCCCTCAGCCTATCGAGCTTTCTGGCTCTGTCGCGGATGGTCGACACAGTTTGACGCGACGGTAGACGCTTTCTCAGTTCACTGATTTTGGCATCTGAAACCAGATTCAGATCAGCCAAGATGTTGCCTATCTGTAATTGCTTCGCCGCGAGATTCGTGCGCCTCCGGGGCAGATCGTCAAACGCCTGCTTTACTGCTCCTCTCTTTTCCAACAATTCTGAAATGTCGTTGGACAGCTCGACGATTTCGGCATCTCTCGACAGAGCTTTAAGTTGCGCATCCAGATCATGCAGACGTGCTTGCGCGGCGTCCCAAGCTCTGTGCGCGGTCGCAATGGCTTCCATGGCTGCATAAAATTCTCGTTCGTCAGAAAGAGACAGAACTTTCGTCGTGCTGTTGAAGAGGTACGTCCTTAGTTCTTCGAAACGCCGAACATTGGCAGCTAATCGCCGACGCCGTTGATGTTTCTTTTCTTCTACGCGTAAACGAGCCCTTTTTGTCGTCAACTCATCCCGGCGTAGTTCTAAAGACTCTTTCTTTTCTAGGGCGTCCTGCCAGTCTTTCGGGCGGATGCTGTTCTCCTTCACCGACTGGATCGCGCTCACTAGTTCCCGATGGGCGATGTTCCATCTGCGCGCTGTCGCACCTTTCTTCCAGATTTGTTCAGCTTCCGAGCACAGGGCATCGACTGTTTCGGCTATGCCCACCAGCCCTGAGCCAGCCGCGAAGATTGCTTGGCCGACATCGTCACGTGATTCGGCGATTGAACGTCCCCCATCACGCAACTGTTGGTGGCTTAGACTCCATCCGAGACGAAAAGAGTCGCGTGTGCTTCCTTGTAGCATTCGAATGATGCGGTCCTCGCTGACGGATTGGTTCGAGGAGTCAAGCAATGTCCCAACTTTACCCCTCTTGCGTTGGCAGTCTAGCGTTTCTCCGTTATGACTCAGAGAGGCTCCGACCCTCAATAAACTTGCATCGAATTTGTAATCTTGCGATTTTGCATGCGAAAACCCGAAAAGCAAATCCGATACACCTGCCATCGCTGTAGACTTCCCTGCTTCGTTTCGACCCGCGATGAAGTGAAAGTCTCTCGTTGCTTGAGGAAAGATCATCTCGCAACCATCAAAACTTCCGTACTTGGACAGCTTAAGTTTATTGAAACGCATGACTAATCCTCCGCCGAAACAAGCCGCGCTTGAAGAGTTCTAGAAGTTAACGAAATTAATTCACTCCAGCTTCCGGCACGCGCCAAGAGCATTGCTGTTTCCTCAGTTTCATTTGGTGGCTTCGGATAAGCTAAGAGGAACGGCGCGAGCTCATCTTGAAGTTGCTTGGACAAGAGATCATCTGACACTGCTGATGCGAGAAGTTCCTCCAGTCCTCCAACCTGAAGATTGGGCGCTGACTCCTTCGGCGCTTCTACCTGGATCCTAAGTTTTTCCAGCCAAAGGTCGGTCGAGAGCTCCACGGCGATTGCCCGTACGTCATCTCTAATCTGGGCAGAACTCTCCATGATTCGCGCATGCAATGGTGTTGAACCCTTGAGAACGAGCTGGATCACGACGGGTGGGTCCGTGCCTAACATGTCCAAGTGCGAACGAAGTTCTCTGCGGATGAGGCCCTGTAGATCTTCAATCTGGTCGACTTCGGTGCAATCGACGGCGACGGTAGCCCACCTAAATACATCTAGAGGGATGTGTTCTGCACGCTTCACTGCACCGTCTTCGACTTCCACTAAGACGGCTCCCTTTGGTCCGTGCTCACGGATATGTCGACCTTGCAGAACGCCACTAAATACAACATACGGAGAAGTATTCAAAATCGCGTGCTCATGGACATGCCCTAGAGCCCAGTAGTCGTAACCTTTCGCTTCCAGTGCTGCTATGTTGCACGGCGCATAGGTTTCGTGTTCCGCATATCCGTTGAGTGATGTGTGGAGAATCCCGATGTTGAAGAAACCCGAGATCGGCTCTGGGTAGCTGGGAGTAATGTCATCAACCTCTCTTCGAGAGCCGAAGCTTCGCCCATGCAAAGCGACTCGAAGCGTGTCTAATTCCTTTGTTTCAGCAATTCGATCGCTAAATACATGGACGTTCTCGGGCAGGGGCAGCGAGCGTGTCAACACTGAAACAGCGTCGTGATTGCCGCGTATCAGAAAAACCGGTATCCCCGCTGCGCCGAGTCTGCCCATAGCCTTAGCGAAATACAGGCCCGTTCCCATGTCCTTCCAGTCGCTATCGTAAAGATCACCTGCAATGACGACGAAATCGACCTTTTCGGAGCAAGCGAAGCGGATGAGTTTGTCGAAAGCGCTCCTGCTTGCTTCGCGGATCTCTTCTATAGGAAGCCCCTCATAACGTGACAAACCTCGTAGAGGGCTATCTAGATGTATATCCGCCGCATGGATGAACCGAAAAGTAGGCATCGGAGAAGTGTAATCGGAGTCCAGTGTTGCGCCGCGGTAGAGTTGTGATTTCGAAGTAGGCACGCTCAACCTCTCTCTCTGATCCAACGCCAAGCTTGCACCCAAAGACGTGGTTTCGCCGCTTCCGATAGGCGGGGGCTCTGAACCTGAATCGGCATCGGCATCGGCTCGTGCATCGGCTGATCGTAGAATTCCTTCTTCGCAGCTTTGTCCCGGCGCTGCTCGTCCTGAAACTCATCTTCCGTCCAAGGCAGCGCTTCAATTACACTTCCGCGGCTGATAACGTAGTGTGATCGACACGGAAGATTCCAGTTACCAATCGACGGTTTAAGAGAAACCGTATCTCCGTCAAATATCATTTTCCAATCGGTAGGGGTGAATGGGGTAACGACTTCTTCGCCGCATCCGCAGCAGCAGCTATGGGCCGCTACCGCATAAGGCATGGAGATATAGAGCGTACCCTGTTCAAGTTGCTCAGGAATATGTTCCACGAAGTGGTGCTCCAGATGTTTTTGGGAAATCATTCGCAATCTCCGTTTACGAGCATGTTGCCATCCGTGGTGTAGGTGCAGTGATGCTCTCGTTCAAGATCCCGGTAGAAGCCTCGAATCTTCTTCCACTTCACAACGGCCAGCACCGCGTTTAGTGCATTGAGATCGGCAACCTGAATGTTTGAAGCATAAAGGTCTGCGGGACCGCCTCCGGCAAACGAAACTCGGCTGCTATGGACATGATCACGTTTCTGCGGCGTGCTGGCTGTGGTCCGAAGAATTCCGCCAAGTGAACCGTCAGTCAAGTCGAGTCCCATGCCGACGTCCACAAATGAAGCACCGATCGACTCGAGTTTCTGAACGATCACGCGTTTCTCTTCGCCTGCATCCAAGCAAAGAAAGGCAAAAGTCACACCCTCGAGGAGATGTATATTGTTCCCGTCAAGCGCCACCGCATTCGCGGTGATCCCTTTACGCATGCGTGAATATATTCCCTTGAGGTAGTCAACCTTCTTAGGTGCCTCGCGCAGTTCTTCCAGACCTGGAGCACCGGGCGCACGGAACGCGTTGTGTTGCAGAAAGAGATCTGAATCAAAGAGTCTGATCTCCTGCACCGGGGTCTTGGCGACGAGGTCCAGCACATAAGAGCCCGTGCCACCGACTCCAACTATGGCGATGCGATCCGCCTTGAGTAGTTCGGTAAGGGCTCCTATGCCGACCCGACCGGATGCCGTTTCCATATAGTTGAAAACGCTATCTTCCTCTTCATCTGGCGCCCGCATTACCCTGGCACTCATTCCAGGTTTTACCACTGCCGCTGGACCGGACAAGATGCCGGCATAGCTCGTGAACTTCTGGTAATAGTCTGTATATCCTCCATCAGGTTTGCTTGAGAATGCCTGCCTGGCAGCCAGGCCATTACCTAAATTGATCTGAACGTTTGTCTGGTGCGCAATGGCTTGGATAGGAACGCCATCTGCGCGGCAAGGAAAGTCGCCGTCGAAATGGATTACGTGGTTGTCCGGCTGCCGGGTCTCATCTCCAGCCAACGTGAGACTGGAGATGAGGCGACCCGTGAGGACGTCTCCCTGCGCGTTGACGTAGGGGACTTCCTCCATGACGAGGAAGCCACCCTGCACGTGCACAAGATAACCCTCGTCGCGGAGACGTTTGAGGTCGGCGTTACGACTGAACAGTGCGTGTGACATTGAAGATTGTCCCCTTTTGCTTGACGTCAACCTTACCCCCGGTACCGAGTTCCCCTGCGTGTGGGGCAGAGGCCGCGTGTCGGTAGGTCATTGAAAACACCACATTGGGCTCGTGAACTCCCGGGAAGGCGAGCTGAACAACCTCTTCGAACGTGACGAGACGCTCATTCACGATGCGCGGCCGCGAATTGACGATGATCTCGTAATTCGTGGGCCTCTTGGGTGCTGTAACGAAATGTTCGATTCCGGGTTCCGCAAGGTCGACGAAGTCGCCGACCTCAATGACTCGATCTTCACCGCCACGTACTTGGAGGAAGACGCATTCGCCCTCCCGGGGCATGGCCAGCTTGTGGAGCTCTGCGCCGCTGATGATCGGTTTGCCCCAAGCGAGTTGCTTGTCATCGACAGTTAGCTTGAAATCGCGGTCCGTGAGAAAAGCGACAAATCGCTCAGCGCCCCTCGCCCGCAGGTCGAACAGCTCGTCGAGACGAATGTCCTCGAAATCTCCCGACGGTAGAATGCCGAAGAGACTATAGCCATCGCTCGGAAGGAGACCGGCTGCCTCCAGAATCTGGCTGCCAAGTGGGATGGGATCGCTGATCGTGAGAGTGACGAAGTTCAGATTTCCCTGCGCCAAGAGGAAACGGTAATTGCGGGCAGGATTGAGAGGTCGTCCTTCTCGCACCGCGACGCCCAGATCGTCAAACTCGAGGAAGGTTTCGGTATTCATAAGATCACATCCTTTCGTAGCGCGGGGCTTTGCCTCGGCTCTATAGGAGTAATCGCTGGCACATGGGCCGACCGGTAAACTCAGGAGAATTTTTTCTGCAGGGGTCCCTCGGGCGTGGGTCCACAGATAAAGAAGGCTGGACAGCCGGGACAGGTGAAAGGAGAAGTGATCGCTGGGAAATGCCCCGCTCGAATATCACCCAGGAAGCCCTCGAGCTTCGTTCGCCGATTCTGTAGCTCTTTCACGGATAGCAAAAGCCGTTGAGAGGTGCCGTCTGATAGATGGACGATTTCCGCTACCGAGTCTGGAAACGCCTGCTGAACGGCAAGTACGAATGCGGCAGCGCCAACATCCTTCGTTTCAGAGGATCTTAGATGTCCAGTCCGAATCCGACGTACAACTCTACTTTGATCAGGTCTGATGAGGATGTCATCAGCTCGCACCACGATCTCTTCGTCTCCGAATTTGAGATTGATAGCAACGGGAATCTCGTTCGAGCAGCCTTCCTGTGTACTGACGAAGTACCTTAGCATCGTTAGGGCGAGCGCAGAGAATTCATTTCGATGGCCGTGATCAGCAAGTCCCACAGTCTTGAGAGCCGCCTCGATGCGATCCTCCAAGTCCTCCGGGCCGGCAGGCTTCCCATCAATGATCAGCGTGGCCAGTATCACCCGCACCGCGTCGTGCATTTTCATAAAGGCAGTGGAGGTTCGTCTTCCGCCGACTTGCAGAATGTGGGTGTAGAAGAAGCGCCTCGGACAGCTTTCATAAAGTGCAATCTGCGGAGCCCCGAATCGCATAGGACCGTCGAATACTAATTGAAGTGCAGCCTCCTCCGCTGCCTCGGGAATCGAACGTTGCGGAACAACGACCGTCCTTATTAGCGTAGTGCCGATGCGATCCAAGAATGAAGAGAGGGGCCGATTATGGCCGTTGCTCTTCTCCATTGGTGCGTAAAAAAGCAGATGGCCTTTCGCTCGTGACAACGCCACATAGAAAAGACATTCCTGCTCTTCCACCTGTCCTTCGCGGTACGTCTCCAATGAGGATGTCGTTGCGCCCTGAATCATCCCTTCTGGGGGCGGGCAGATTGGGGCTGACGAAACGCGAGGAATCGTGTCTGCGTTCACGCCAGGTATATGTATAGCGGAAAACTCAAGTCCCTTGGCACCATGTATGGTCAGCAGACGCACCGCGTCAAGACCTTGAGCCGCGTTGGGGAGCTGGCGAAGGTCTCTGTCGTCGCCAAGGCGAACTAGCCGACGTACACGATCTAGGAGCCGCGCGATTGGCAGGCCTTGTCCGGATGGCTGGACACGTAGGAAGTTCAAGAACTGCCAGATGGCAATGGCACGAGAGCGATCGGCGATGTTGACTGAGCTGCCAAGTCTAGCAGCCATGCGCGTGTGATCAAGAAGCAGAGTTACAAGGACTGTCCACGGTGATGAACTCTGATCAAAGCCATGGAGAGCGACTCCCAAAGATGTCAGGGCTCTTGCCCCCTGATCCGTTATTTTCGGAATTCCGTCGACGCTCTGTAACCAAGCCCCCGGCGATACCTCTGTTAGGCGAAGGAACTCCAAGGTCGCTGCAACATCCGCAAACTGCATTTTGAATTCTGGCCAGCAGCCGAGCCGAACCAAGCCCATCGCGCGACGGTCAATCAACACCGAAAGTAATGAAAGGAGATCTTTAACCTCGGGACGTTCGAACAAGCTGCCTAAGAAGAGAACAGGGATGCCTAAAACCTCGAGATCTCTCGCCAACGTCGACAGCTTTTCATTTCCCGTGCACAAGACCGCCTGTTCTCTGTACGTCAAGCCTTCGCTTCTTAGCACTTGAATCGAATCTGCAAGGGCCACCGCCTGCTGCTCTGCCCTCCGTACGCAAAGCAATTTGGGGTAAATGCCGTTTGGCCCACGGTCGGCATGGAGTGCCCTACTCCCGGCACCCAGACGCATGGTGGCCGCGAATGTCGAAAAAGCGTTGACGATCTCTGCGGAGGATCGATAGTTTTGGCCTAAGCGCTCGCGTTTGGCACCAGGAAAGTCTTGAGTCCCGAAGCGCATCATGCTGAATGGAGATGCCCCGCGGAATCTATAGATGGACTGCTTCGCATCTCCGACAACCCAGAGGTTATGACCATCCGGTTTAATGGCCGCTAGCAAGCGGGTGCTGCTTCGGTTCACGTCTTGATATTCGTCCACGATGACGTGGTCGTACAGGGACTGGATGTGTGATCGAATATCAGGATTTGTCTCCAGTAACCGTACTGGAAGCAAGACTAAGTCACCAAAGTCAACGCAGTTTGCGTCTCTTTTCAGGCGCTCATAGGCGCCATACACTTGTGCGACCTCTGCGGCGCGCTCTGCGGCCTCACTTGATCCCATTGATCCTGCCAAGCGAGCATATTCCTCTGCGTCAACGACTTCATCCTTCGCACGAGATATAGCAGCCAGTATCTCGGTGATGATCTGGGTCGGGTCGTAGATGTTTCGGTAATGACGAAGATTGAACGAAGGAAATCGATCTTCCAGCAACTCAACAGCTTCGGTTCTGTCCATCATCCGCGGATCTCGAGGAAGTCCCAACTCTGTAAAGAAGCGGCGGACCAAGTCGAGGCCAAACGCGTGGAAGGTCCCCACCCACATCGCCGCGGCTGCCTCTCTGTGCTTTCGCGCGATGCGTTCGCCCATCTCGCTGGCGGCTTTATTTGAGAATGTGAGTACAAGTATCCGCCGTGGGTCAACGCCGTCCGCCAACAGTCCTTCGACCCTCGCCACGAGAGTTCGCGTCTTCCCAGTTCCCGGCCCGGCCTCAAGCAGATAGGCTTCGCCACGATGCTTGGCCGCTAATTCCTGAAGGTCGTTGAGCGGTGCTTCTTGCGTCGACTCCAATGGGCTGAGGTTGACGGCTGGTAAGAGGAGCGCGTCAAGTAGCTGCTGAGCCACTACCTCGAAGGGTGCGCCCACCTTATCTGATATCTCTGACGCGGTGAGGCCGTCGTCCAGGTGGAGCGTTCGAACCCATGATCTGGGCAAGAGGAACTCCCTCGCGAATAGATCCATTTGGATTTCACGCCTCTGCCTTCTACCGTAGTCAACGACCCTATCGAATCCAAGGGGCGAAGGCTCAGATGGTCGGCTGGGATCAACCTCAAGGATCGATTCGTCGGCAAGATCATCCTCCAGCACAACGTGCCCTAGTTCATGAGCAGTGAGGAAAGCCCTTTCAAAAAACGACTCGCAATTCTCATGGAGAATGAGCCGATCCTTCCGTAGGATCGCGGCTCGTCCCCCATCTAGGATCGCGGCACCTTTTGCCGTTGATTCGACATCGACGTCTTGGCGCTTCGCCTCAGCGAGAACAAAGGCGTACGGATCACAAGGATTGCTCCCATCGGCCACCGCGCGAGCGTGGAGTTGGGCGGCGATCTGGCGAGCTAGCTCAACGGAGTCCATCTACTCTCCGTCAACCGTCAGATCACGGATGTTTTCATCCGTCACACCCGCATCGGTCAACAGACGGACAAAACTGACCTGCTCGGCAACCTTCGGTTTGGAATCGGCCTTATAAGCTCGGCTCGGCTCTAAGTTCAATGAAGACGCCGAACTTAGCGACAAGATTGTTTCAACACTCGTGTTCAGGGTTGTTGCCAGGCGTAACAGGAAACGTTTAGGTACAGTTGAAAGCAACACGCGATGCTCTCGGAAAGCGGATAGGACCTGGCGTGGGACACCGAGGTTAAATGCAGCGGAACGTAAATCCGTGGCAGACAACGCAGCGAAGGGATCCGACTTGGGAGAAGCGCTGGAACTTCTGTATATGCTCCACGCTGTCTCAATTTTAGCCGTGTCCATAGAGGTGAGGTGTTCCTCCTCTTGTGTCGTGAGGCTGTTCAATTGCCATGACAGATCGATGAGATCTTCAGCAAACTCCGGGTACGTCCGTATGTAGTGCTCAAGCGTCTCTGGATCGGCCTTTTTCTCCACGGAGAACGCATCGAGAACCTCTTCGCGCGTAGGTTTAGTAGGGACGCTCATAGAGTTCCTCCTTCCTTCATGCTGTCGCGAATGACAGCGAAGGCAAGATCGCGGTGAGTTCTAACGGTCTTTTCGGAACGGTTAACTGCTTTGACGATAGTCATTGTGTCGGCGTCATTGGAGTCTATTTGGAAGCCCTGTCTCAACATGTGAATGATCCTGCGCTGTAAAGGAGATAACTGGTTAATCGCTGCATCTAGACACAACCGGTAACTGTGGCTCTGCAAATTTGATACATCGAAGGGATCGAAGGCACCCGCCGCCTGCTCAACCTCCGGCGACAGATCTGCGCCATCCTCATCGGACTCAAGGGGCGCGTATCTTTTCTCTGACAGCCACGCCCTTTTCTGGGCGGTCAGGCGAAGCTTCTCTACGGCTCCGTTGAACTTGATCTCAAAGAAATCTAGGCGCTCATCGTAGCCTTGACGGTCACTAGATAAGATCTCAACGAAACGGCCGAACGCTTCATCCCGGATGGATTCCTTCGTAAGCGAAGTGTCTTTTCCGTCTCGCATGGTGGCCCGCGGCAAAGCATTTAGAATTCGCTTGCTGAGAACTTTGAAAAGCAAGCCAAACCAAACTTCGTCTAATTCGTCCCGGCCTGTGCGAATCAGATGGACGATGCATTCACTTGGAACATAGAGAGGGTCGCTGGCTCGACTGATCTGTGCGCGCTCCACTAGAGACGTCCGAGGAAGGGCGTAGAGTTCAATCAACATCGACTCTATACCTGCATCGCGTGTGTAGAGATCGCCGGCAAGCGTCTTTTTCTTGAGTGGAGGGATGCTCAATGGTTCACCTTGCTCATCTGGAGCTCTTTTGTTGATGCTATGGAATACCGGCTCCATCATACGGGAACGGTATGATGGAGCCGTTAGGGGCAAACGGCTGGTCGTAATCAACTAGTAATCGTAGACATCAATGCCTACTGCCGCCCTTTCTCGTTCGTCAATCGATTGAATTGTGCCGAGATCGCGGTTTGCCATCTGCAAGGCGCTGTTCGGAGCAATGAACTCTTCTTCACTGGCACATCGCAAGAGAGGTACCACCCTGGACGGATCGACCGAGAGTTGCTCCCATCCAATCGCCACAACACCTTGCTCAAGGAGGGAATATTGGCTTTATATGTAGGGTTGGAGAACGGTGACTAAATGCCCATACTGAGATATCACGCAGCAGATTTCGGAGGGGGCAACTCCCTTCTCGTGGGCACGCATGATCTCGATGTCTCATGGGAGCAGATCAACTGGGCAGCCCAGACAGTTGGAAAGGCTGAGCATCATGTAGGTATGCACGGCCTCTTCTCGCTCTTCGAAGCGGCCTATAGAACCACGATCGTCTGGGCAAATCTGATGGAATCGGCAAGTGGGCGATTGATCAAATCACCGGCTTACGAAGCGCTTGATCCTTCGGAAAAGGGCTCCATCTCCTATTACCTCGGATTGATTTTTGCCAAACTCTTTGCGTTCCGCAGACTTGATACTCCCTGGCTGCTCCACTTCGACGTATATCGCGAAGAGCACGAAGCAGTTCTCGAAGGAAACGAGAAGCCGGACCTTATAGGACTGAACGCTGCGGGAAATTGGATTGTCTATGAAGCGAAGGGTAGAACCGGCGGATTCTTGACATCCGTTCTGGACGATGCAAAAGGCCAAGCACAGGAGATTACTACCATAGGCGGTATAGAGCCTGTATTGCGCGTAGGAAGTCTTGTCTATTTTCGATCTGACGGACTGCATCTGTCGGTCGTAGATCCTCCATCGGACAAGAGTCGTAGGCGGCGGGACGTCAAACTCTCTGAAAGAGATTTTCTCGCACAATATTACGCAACGTTCGATGCGGCTGTAGATGTGCGTCAAAATGCTCGGCGTGAGGAGCGCAATGGTGAAGAGTATCGAATTCTTGAATTGAATGACCTCGATGTCGCAATTGGTGTTCCAGTTGCAGCTCGCTTGGAACGGAGAGTCACACCTCCAAGGCAAATCGATGATGCAAGCTTCATCGGGCCCGACGGTATTGAGATAGCCCTTGGTGGTGCGTGGAGCCAAGTTAACATGCGTCGCGATCCGCGGGTTCGGACACGTTAGCAATGCATGTTTGGGTGATGAAGACTTAAGGTGCGTAGGGATAGGCTTCGGAATCAGCAAAGGGCATCAGTTCATCTTTGTACCAATTTTGTACCGCCGAGCCGGGAGAGGTGGTATTTTCGGATTTCTTGTCATTGTGTTTTCTGTAACTTACAGAATAAAAAGACCCGTGGAAAGAACGATCCCGTCTCTGGCCACCACTCCGAATTAATAGTCGTTCTCACCTCATTCGGTAGCTTTTAGGGCTGGCCCGGCCTTGAATATTTGAGTCCCGCGTCTCTTTCTTCCTGCGACAACTGACCTATCACCGTTGCTTCCACATGAAGATACGGGGAAATGCCCGGGTCTCTCTGTGCAAGGTGAGCCCGGCGCTTTCTCAATCTTTTGATCGATACCGCGTCGCTTGCGGCCGCCCCTATACTCGATGGCGTTCAGAGCCTTTTGGTGGGGAGAGTGAGTGACCGATCACGCGAATTCCAGACGCCCAAAACGCGGCAGCTACCGGCCTAAGCCGGAGACTCTTGCGCTGCTGCAGGTTTCCGGCAATCCGATCAATGGTGTGGGAGAGACCACGCCGCGCCGGCCTTCTCCATTCTTCTGGCATCCGCCCGATCAGCACCCCTGGGGCGGGCTGCAAATCGTGGCGCGAGAGAGCTCGCGCAAGTGCCCGGGCTCGGTTTCGGCCTTTCAGGCTGCCTATAACTATCCGGAGCTCATTCCGGTCGCCGACGTTCGCAGTGAGCAGTCCCCGGAGCAGCTTTCTTTAAATCTCATGCGCGTTGCTCTGGAGCATGAGGCGGATGATGTGGGTATCGCGCCGATGGATCCGCTCTACGTGTTTGAGGGATACACGATCAATGAGCCGTGGGTGATTGTTCTCGCTCTAGCCCACAATTACGAGCGGTTGAAGGAAGTTCCCTCTGACGAAACGAATGGGGTTGGCGTCTGCGATGTGGGCGATCAGTATGCGAAGGGCACGCGTTCTTCTTACGCGCTCGCAAACTGGATTCGCTCACAGGGGTACAACGCCCATCCCTATCCGGGACCTTCGGCAGGCGCTCTGGCGCTGATTCCTCCCGCCATCGCTGCGGGGTTAGGCGAACTCGGCAAGCATGGATCGCTGATCAGCAGACATTTCGGCTCAGGCGTGCGTCTGGCTGGAGTGACTACAGACATGCCGCTTGTCGCCACGGCGCCCGATCGCTTCGGAGCCGATGAGTTCTGCGCTACCTGCCAGATCTGCACGAATGCTTGTCCGCCGGGCGCGATCCTTCCGCAAAAGCAGATGGTGCGCGGCGTCGAACGCTGGTATGTGGACTTCGACAAGTGCATCCCCTACTTCGCAGAAGCGTCCTCATGCGGGATCTGCATCGCAGAATGTCCGTGGACGCGGCCAAGTGTGCGGCCCAAGCTCCTTGCCACCATGGCGCGGCGGCTTGACTTGTAGACGCCGCGGTCTGAAATCCGCAACCTGAAACTCCACGTTCACGCCGGGCCGTAAACCAACAGCCAGATGAAAAACCGGGGCAAGAGATGAGCGAAGCGATGAATCCGCAGGCGGCAAACGAAAGCTCCATCCGCTATGCGGGGTGGGGCGTCACGGCTGCGGCCTTCACGGGCGTGATGGTGAGCTTCGCTCCTATCATCCCCTATACCTTCAGCCTGTTCCTCAATCCGCTGCACGCCGCTTTCGGCTGGAAGCGGGAGGCCATCGGCGGCACATTCGCGCTTGCCGCGATCACGGTCGCACTGGTTTCTCCGGGCATTGGAGTTCTCCTCGACCGTTTTGCCCCGCGGCGTATCATCCTGCCATCGATTCTCATCTTCGCTCTGGCGCTGGCTTCGCTTAGCCGCCTGGGGCCGCATATCGGGCGGTTCTATCTCACGTTTTTTATCCTGGGACTGGTGGCTAACGGCACCGCTCAGTTTGCCTATACCCGAACGGTGCTCACCTGGTTTCATCAACACCGGGGCTTCGCGCTCGCGCTGATCCTGACTGGGAGCGGTGTCGGTTCGGTTCTCATTCCTCCTTTGACGCTATGGGCAATTCAGCATCACGGATGGCGCAGCGCCTACCTCATGCTGGGAGGCATCGCGCTGCTGGGTCTTCCTCTTACTGCGCTGCTGGTCCGCAATCGGCCCAACACGGTAGCGGTGCACCAGGAACATTCGTCCGATACTGGAACATCCGTAGCTGGCGCACTGCGCAGCGCGGCTTTCTGGATTCTGGCCGGCATCATCATGCTCTCTGCATTCAGTGAGAATGGCCTGGTCACAAATCTGGCGGCGATCCTGACCGAGCATCGCATTACTGCGGAGACTGCGGCGTTGGCTCTCTCGGTGCGCGGAGGAGCGGGCATCATCGGCAGGCTGTTCGTGGGTTTTCTGATCGACCGCTTTTCGCCACAGCGCATTCAGACATTCATCCTTCTGCTTTCGGCCGTAGGCACGCTGATTCTGGCATTCGCCGGCACATCGCTGGTTGCGCTTCTCGGCGCTACGCTGCTGGGTATCGGCCTTGGCAGCGAGGCCGACGTTGCGCCCTATCTGCTGGCGCGTTATTTCGGTCGCCGGCACTTCTCGGTTCTGTATGGGTTAACGTGGACCGCTTACGCTATCGGTGGCGCTACGGGCCCTATGGTGATTGGGCACCTCTACGATCGCGCCGGCTTTTATCAGCCGCGGTTCATCGTTTATCTGGCGTGCGTGTCGTTTGCAGCCGCTGCTTTGAGCCTTGTCCTGCGGCGCAATCCAGATAGTCCGAAACGGGCGGCGGACAGCCTGACTCCCGTGGCGGCACTCTCCGTGGAAAGTTGAAGTCACTCACATCCATCGCGATGCTGGCATCCGCCTCAATCTTTTGATCGATGCGTGTTTTAAGCGGCACCCGGTACGATTCTCCCGCGACAGATGGCCGATTCGTTTCAAAACGAATAGCCGACAAAACAGGGGAGAACGACACCCATGCCCGATGGTGGGCTGCAGTTGGATGTGACAGTGATGGGCGCGGGGCTGGCGGGCATGGCGGCATCGATTCATCTGGCGAGAGAAGGCTTCCACGTAATCTGTGCCGGTCCCGATGTCCGGAACCGGCAAGCGGTGGGAGAGTCGCTGGACTGGTCCGCTCCCGATCTTCTGCATGCCCTTGGCCTGTCGATGGAAAAGCTTATTGCCGACGGGATCGCCACCTACAAGCGGCATGTAACGCTCAAGCTGGCCGATGGTTTCACACAGCACTACGTTCCATCGGAGTGGCTGGGGCAGTCGCCCTTCAACGTCGAACTGCGCACCCTGCATGTCGATCGCTCGCTTCTGAACGAGGCGATTTATCAGATTGCTCTGAATCACGACGTCCAGTTTCTGCACGAGAGAGTCGCCAACATCGATCGCGATGGAGCGCGGGTTGTGGCTGTGCACATGGCGGACGGCACACGCATTTCCTCTCCCTGGTTCATTGACGCTTCCGGCGCGGGCGCGAGCCTGCTTCCCAAGACATTCAACCTGCCCTTCGACGAATATGGTCCGCACAAAACGGCCATGTGGAGCTACTTCACGGTCTCCGACGCGATCGAGGGCACGACGCTTTACACGCAGGAGCGCAAGCCTCCCTACATGGAATGGATCTGGGAGATTCCTATCCATCCCGACGTCATCAGCGTGGGTTATGTCGCCACTGGCGACTCCGTCAAAACAATGCGGCAACAGGGATTGTCGGTCGAAGAAATATTCCGGGCTCAATTGAGCCGTAATCCGCGCTTCGCTGCGCTTCTGGAGAGCTGCGAGCCTGCTCCGCCGCACGTTACATCGTTTCGCTGCCGCGTTCATTCCAAAATTGCCGGCCCGAATTGGCTGGTCATGGGCGAGGCCGCTTCGATGGTAGACCCGATGACCTCGAACGGCGTTACCGCTGCACTGCGCCATGCGGTCGAGGGAGCCAGCCTGATCGTTCAATCGCGAAAGCTGCGACAGATTCCTGCGTTGAAGCGGTTCCTATACAGCGTGCGCGTCGCAAGCCTGGCCAGGTTCTTCAATAGCGGGATTGAAAAGGTGCTCTACGACTGGCCTATTCGTAATCGCATCGGAATCGGAAACGCTGGCGATGTTTACACCGTGCCTGCCTGGAGCATGAATGCGATCTATGCCCGCCTGCGTCCTCGCGGAGTGATCTCGACCATGCTCTTCGGTTGTGCGCTCTCATTCTTGCTGGCGATTGCCTCCATTCTTCACGTCTGCTGCCGCCAGGAAGACGCAGTCTTCGAGGCTCAGGCATAGGTTATGCAAAAGCTCAGAGCCGGTAACGAAGACATGCATCTCTTCTCCTGCGGCTCGGGCGACCCCATCCTCTTCCTGCACGGCATTCCGACGAGCTGCCAGCTTTGGAACGGCGTCGTCGAGCGGATGGCCGGAAAATATCACTGCATCGCAGTGGACTTGCCTGGCCTGGGGCAAACGGCGAAGCGGGATCATCGCTTCGGTGAGCTGAAGCATCTGGTCGAGGCCATCGAATCCTTGCGCAAGAAGCGCGGCATCGAGAAATGGCACGTGGTCGGGCATGATGCGGGATGCGCGATTGCCGTTCACTATGCTCATCATTACCAGGAGCGCGTGAGCCGCATGGTGCTGATGACTCCGTCAATTTTCCCGGAGCTCGAGCCCTTCTTCTTATTCGAAATTCTGCGCAAACCTGTTCTGGGCGAGGTGATGGCTCCGGTTATCAACACGATATTTTGGAAGCTGGTGATGCGCCGGGCCTTCGAGCACACTCCTGAGCTCGATGCTGCCGTGAGGAATTTTCACGCGCCTTTCAGCGGCCTCACGGGATCATGGCGCCTGATGTCGCTGCTGCGCTGGGGCAATCCGGCCCAGGTGCTGGCATCGGTGCCCTCTCTGCTGCCCGAGCTTCTGGTTCCCACGCTGATCATGCATGGTTCGAAGGACCCGGCAGTGCCGGTGAGCTTTGCGCAGCGAGCTGCGCAGCTCCTGCCAAACGCGGAGAAGGTTCTTCTCGACTGCGGACATTTTCTGCCCATGAGCGAGCCGGGGCTTATCTCGGAAAAGCTGCTGCATTTCTTCGATTGCGGAAAGATCCCATCGTCTTCGGAAGAACCCATAGCGGCCGTGGCAAGTTGATCGCGAAATTTATTGGCGCACGTATACGGTCGCCCGGCTATCCGTGAAATCCCACATCTGAAAATCCAGATGTGGGGCACCCGGTGAAGGTCTGATCATCGGGCAAAAAAAGACTCCTCACCGAAGTGAGGAGTCTGATTTTGCGCCGAAGGCGCGGTCGCCTGGACGGCCAGTCCTACTTCTTTTCGAAGTCGGCGAGGGCGGTCAGTACTTCGGAGCTGTGGCCGGAGGGATCGACCTTGGTCCATACCTTCACGATCTTGCCGTGGGGATCGATGAGAAAGGTGTTGCGCATGGCGATCTTCATGGGGCCGAAGCTGCCCAGCGAACCGTACTGCTCGACGACCTTCTTCTGTTCATCGCTGAGCAGGTTGAAGGTCAGGCTGTCCTTTGTGCAGAACTGCTTGTGGCTGTCGACGGAATCCACGCTGACGCCGAGGATGACGGCGTTCGCGGCCTGGTACTTGTCGAGATCGCCCTGGAAGTTATGGGCTTCCTTGGTGCACCCCGAAGTCATGTCCTTGGGATAGAAGTAGAGGACCACCCACTTGCCCTTGTAGGTATCCAGGTTAACGGGAGTGCCTTCCTGGTTAGGCAGCGTAAAGGTGGGGGCGGATTGACCGACCTGGGGAAGCGTACCGCTATCGGCCGCGTAGCTGCGAATGGCAACACCGGCGACGACGAGCAGAACGAGGGCGATTACAGCGAGAGCAGTTCTAGACATTGACGTTCTCCAATAGTGAAATGCAGGTGCCGAAATTCGGGCCGAAGATGATTAGACCACTTCCGCATTGCCCTGTCGTTAGAGGGTGCGACGGTCTTACCGGTCTTCCAATGCCACTATGGTAATGCCGGCTTCGTCAGCAATTGTCACCAGCTTGTCACGGTCGAAGAGCAGGGTGCGGTGGGCCTCGACAGCCAGGCAGGTGGCCCCCGCCTGCCGCATGACCTCGATCGTGCGGACTCCGATGACCGGCACGTCGAAGCGCATGTCCTGCTTGGGTTTGGCTACCTTGACCACGGTGAGACTACGCGACAGGGTCGATTCGGCTGTGGAGTCGCCGTCGTCGAGCGACTGCATGATGGCTCCCGCGCGTTCGATGGTGGCGTCGGTTCCCTCCATGGCCTCGATGGCGACGCAGGCCTGGCTGGCGACGAGCACGGTCTGTCCGATGTCATAGCCGGCGATGGCTTTGCCGACTTCGCGTCCGTAGGCGATGTCTCGCTGCTCCTGTTCGCTGGGCGTGCGCGCGGTCAGTTTTCCGGGCTGGGCCAGAAGCGGTTCGAGATACGAGGTGGATGAGACCAGCTCGATGCCCTCGTCGCCCAGGACTTTGGCGACGGCTCCGAGCAGCATGTCGGTGTTTTTCGTCCGTAGCGACAGCAGCAGTTTGGCGAGCCGCCAATCGGGACGAATGCTGGAGAAGATCTGCTTGTGCTTCACCTGTCCGGCCATCACTGCGTGGGTCACGCCTTCCTTCTGGAAGGTCTCGATGAGGCGCGAGAGTTCGCCCAGAGATAACCAATGGACGCGGATTCCGGAGTCAGCCCGGGCGCGATCTTCGATCTCGGGGTCGGTCTCTTCCTTGATGGCGGCGACGATGACTTCGGCGCCGTGGGCGCGAGCCGCTTCCAGGAGCAGGAAAGGGAAGCGTCCGTTGCCGGCGATGAGTCCGAGTTTGGTGGTGTCGGTCATGTTCGTTTCTACCCATGTTTCACATGGGAGCCGTTACGTTTCAACTCACGTCTCAAGTGCGAGACGTGGGGCACCCAGAAGCTGAAGGCTACTTCAGCACTCCGCGGTGGGAACTTTCTATGAACTGTATGAGGTAGTCCACATCTTCGCTGGCTATTCCGTCTTCCTTCAGTTTCTGGATGGCCTGGGAGGTGTTCATCTTCGCGGCCAGCAGTAGGCGGTACGCGTTTTGGATAGCGCGCAGGCGCTGGCTGTCGAAGCCGCGGCGCTCGAGTCCCACTTTGTTGACTCCGTAAGCATGGGTTTCGCGCTTGGCCGAGGTTAGCGAGTAGGGCAGCACATCCTGGGTGACGGTGGTTCCGCCGCCGGTGTAGGCGTACTTGCCGATGCGGCAGAACTGGTGGACCTGGTTGAGCGCGCCGACCGTGGCGTAGTCCTCAACGACAACATGGCCGGCCAGGGTAGCGGCGTTTGCCAGGATGCAATGGTCGCCGATCACGCTGTCGTGTCCGATGTGGGTGTAGGCCATGATCAGGCAGTGACTGCCGATGCGGGTCGTGCCTCCACCGCCGGCTGTTCCGCGCGAGATGGTGACAGACTCGCGAATGCTATTGTCGTCGCCGAGCGTCGCTCCGGTGGGCTCTCCCTTGTATTTCAGATCCTGCGGGGCGACACCGACGCAGGCGAAGGGAAAGAAGTGGTTGCGCGCGCCCACCTTGAGATGTCCGTCGAGGACGACGTGAGAGACAAGCTCGCAGTCTTCGCCGAGAACGACATTGGGGCCGATGGTCGAGTAGGGGCCTACGGTGCAGGATTGGGGAACTACCGCACTCGACGCGACGATCGCGGTCGGGTGAATACTCACTCGTGACTCACGGGCTCGAGTACGGGCTCGACGACTGCCACGACTTCGGCTGCCGCAGCTTCCGTCCGGGCTTCTGGCTTCTGGCGCGGCACCAGCTGACACATCACGATGGCCTCGCAGGCCAGCTTGCCTTCGACGGTGCAACGGCCCTGCATGCGAACGGCGCGGGGCTTCCAATTGAGCACGTCGATTTCAATGCGCAGCTGGTCTCCGGGAACGACCGGGCGGCGGAACTTGGCGCGCTCGATGCCGGTGAAGACCATCAGCTTGGTGTCGCGGTCGGGAATTTCCGTGAGAAGAAGCGCTCCCCCAGCCTGGGCGATGGACTCGATGATGAGCACGCCGGGCATGATGGGAAAGCCGGGAAAATGGCCGGCAAAGAACGGTTCGTTGATGGTCACGTTCTTAAGAGCGACGACACGCTTGGTTCGCTCAACCTCGATGATGCGATCGATGAGCAGGAAGGGGTACCGGTGGGGAAGGATGGACATGATGTCCGTGACTTCCAGCACCTGGCGGCCGTCGAGAATAGGGTTTGGAGTCTCCATAAGCTGCAACGGTGATTATAAATCGTTGCAGCGGCGGCTTGCCGGATCAGTCTTCGCCGATATCTTCGTTCCAGACTTCCGGATTCTGTCTTATGTAGCCGGTCATCATCTGGAAGCACTCCGGATTGTCGAGGTCCTGTATCGCGATGCCGTTTTCTTTCAGCCATGCGATGCCTCCCTGGAAGGTTCGGCTTTCTCCAACAATGACGGTCTTAAAGCCGAACTGGCGGATTAGTCCGGAGCAATACCAGCAAGGGGCGAGAGTGGTGACCATGATGAGGTCTCGGTAGGAGCGCTGGCGTCCGGCGTTGCGGAAGGCGTCGGTTTCGCCGTGCGCGGAGGGATCGTTGTGCTGAACGCGCCGATTGTGTCCCGAGCCCAGCAGCGTTCCATCGGCACGGAAGATGGCGGCGCCGATGGGGATGCCTCCTTCGGCAAGTCCGAGACGTGCTTCCTGAATGGCAACGGCGAGTATGGCGGCGGGGTCAGGCAAGTTCATGGCTTCAGGGTAATGCAGGATGGGAGATGACGGCTCTGCTCATTGCAGCGAGTGGATTCACTCTCCAAACGGGGGACTCATTCTCCGATTGACTTGCGGACAGGTACGCTTGAGACTGAAGCCTCCGATTGAAAATTCATCGTTCCCGGGAGAAGCAACTTGGCTCGGGTGCCGGAAGAGGGGCGCTGGGATTTTGCCAGAGACTGCATCGCCATTTTCTACTCCGCCGCATGCCGGAGTCGCTCCGGATGAACCCCGTTCGGGATACGGCCTCCGCCGGCATGTGCTCGGACCATGGGAGACGCTGGCACAGTCGGTCTCAGCAATTGCTCCCACCGCTACGCCGGCAATGACCATTCCGCTGGTCTTTGCCCTGGCTGGAAACGGGACGTGGCTGGTATACATTTTCGCGACACTGGCGGTGACGCTGGTGGGACTGGTGATCGGCTGCTTCGGGCGCAGGTCGGCGTCTCCCGGATCGTTGTTCATGTATACGACCCAGTCGCTGCCGGGCTGGGCGGCGAGCATCGCAGGTTGGGCGCTGATTCTGGCCTATGTGGCAACAGCGGGATCGGTAGCCGCCGGATTCTTCAACTACGCCAATGTGCTTTTGCATGCGACGCTGGGGTGGAACGCTTCTCCCTCGCTGCTGATCGCGATTGCCGTAATCCTGGCCGGCGCCATGGCTTATCGCGATATCAAGCTCTCGGCGGAGATGATGTTGTGGATGGAGGCTGCGTCGGTGGCCTGCATCGTGATCATCCTGAGCTTGATTTTATGGCGGCATGGCTGGCATCCGGACACGGATCAACTACGGTTGAAAGGATCGTCGGGCACGGGGATCAGGCTGGGACTGGTGCTGGCGTTGTTCAGCTTTGTCGGCTTTGAATCGGCGACCGCGTTGGGCGATGAAGCGCGCGAGCCGCTCAAGACCATCCCGCGAGCGGTGTTGCAGTGTGCTCTGGGCTGCGGTGCATTTTTTGTCATCTCCGCATACGCCGAGGTGCTGGGCTTTCGCGGAGCGGGCGAGCGGCTGGACCAGGCGACCGCTCCGCTGCATACGCTGGCCAGCCAGGCGAGCACCGGCTATTTAGGTACGTTTCTTGGCACAGTGGTCGATGTGGGCGCGATGATGAGCATGTTCGCCTGCGTGCTGGCCTGCATCACCGCGGCCTCGCGGGTGCTGATGCTGATGTCGCATCGCGGGCTGGCGCATCGCAGGCTATCGCGAACGCATTCGCGAAACGAAACGCCGCATTGGGCGGTGATGGTTACGGCTGTCGCAACGTTGATTCCGGCCGTGGTGCTGGCCCTACGCGGGGTGAGTGCGATGGATATCTACGGCTGGCTTGGTTCGCTAGCCACCTACGGATTCATCACTGTCTATGCTTTGGTGTGCATCGCGCTACCGTTGCATCTGCGCGGCGAACAGAGGCGTGGCGCCGATCATCTGAGCGCGGGCGTTCTGCTGCTGTCGATTGCCGGAACTGCGGCGATGCTGCTGGCTCTGGCCGGGACGCTCTATCCGGTGCCGCCGGCTCCTTATTCGTGGCTGCCTTATTTCTACCTTGCGTATATCGTGCTCGGTCTGGGCTGGTATGCGGTTCGGCCGCGAGCAGTCAGCTCTTGAGAATGTCGCCAAGCGTGAAGAAGCATCAAAGCATCAATCTGGTGATGCTATGATGCTTCCATGCGAACTACCATCACTCTGGATGCCGACGTCGAGCAGCTCTTGAAGAAGGCGATTCGGGAGCGGGATATCTCCTTCAAAGAGGCGGTCAACGACGCGATCCGGACAGGCCTAAAGGCCGGAGCAACGAAGCGACCACGCTTTCGTCAGCAGACTTTCTCGATGGGAGCACCGCAGAATTTCCAATGGGAAAAGGCGCTCGGTATGGCTGCTGCTCTTGAAGACGAGGAGATAATGCGGAAGATGGCGATGGGCAAGTGATTGTTGTCGACGTGAACCTGCTTCTTCACGCAGTGAACGAAGATGCACCGCGGCATCGCGAGGCAAGAGCGTGGCTGCAGTCTGCTCTCTCCGGCGGAGAGATGTTGGGCCTTCCGTGGCTTGCTTTGCTCGCTTTTTTGAGGCTGAGTACGAAGCCGGGCTTGTTTCCCCGGCCGCTTCCAATCAGTTCTGCGCTCGATATAGTCGACAAATGGCTGGAATCTCCAGCAGTTTCCATTTTGCAGCCGGGGCCACAGCATGCACGGCTGTTGCGAGCACTGCTGATCGATGCAGGTACGGGAGGCGACCTGACATCTGATGCGCACTTAGCAGCACTCGCTGTCGAGCATGGCGCAGAACTTTGTTCACTTGATCGAGACTTTGCGCGTTTCCCGGGATTACGGTGGCGGGATCCGCTGCGTAAGCCGCAGTGAGGTATCTGCATCTTCAAGACGTATGTCGCTCGACGCTTCATGAGAAAAAGCCCGGCTCGAGCCGGGCTTTCTGCTTTTACTGCGATTGATGATGCTTATGCGGTGACTGGCTGCTCTGCGTTTACGTTCACCGGCGTCAGCCATCCGTAGCGGTCGGGCCGCAGACCGTTGGCGATGCCGAAGAACTCATCGGCGAGCTGCTTGGTGATCGGTCCGGGGTTGCCGTCGGCGACGATGATGCGATCGACGCTGCGGATGGGGGTGACTTCAGCGGCGGTTCCGGTGAAAAATACTTCGTCGGCGATGTAGAGCAGTTCCCGCGGCATGGCCTGTTCGACTACCGGAATGCCGAAGTGGCGTGCCAGCGTGAGCACCGAGTCGCGGGTGATGCCCGAGAGGACGGAGTTGGCCAGCGGCGTGGTGTAGAGCACGCCGTTGCGCACCAGGAAGAGGTTCTCGCCCGAGCCTTCTGAGAGATAGCCGTTCACATCGAGTGCGATGCCTTCGACGTAGCCGTTGGCGTCGGCTTCCATGCGGATCAGCTGTGAGTTGAGATAATTCCCACCCGCCTTGGCCAGCGAAGGCATGGTGTTGGGCGCGAGGCGCTGCCACGAAGAGATGCAGACATCCGCTGCGTCTCCGGCAACGTATTTGCCCCAGGGGAAGTTGGCCATGTAGACCTCGACCGGCACGTGCTTGGGATTGACGCCGATCTCGCCGTAACCGCGGAATGCGATGGGGCGGATATAGCAGGGCGCAACGCCGTTGGCTTCAACCAAGTCCACGACCGCTGAAGATAGCTGGTCGAGTGAATAGGGCAGGGGCATGCGATAGATCTTGGCTGAATCCAGCAGGCGCTGCATGTGTTCCGGCAGCCGAAAGACGGCCGCGCCGGAGGGCTGTCCGTAGCAGCGAATACCCTCGAATACGGACGAGCCGTAGTGAATGACGTGACTCATCACGTGAATATTGGCCTTCTCCCAGGGGATCAGGTTTCCGTTGTGCCAGATCTTGCTTGTTGTCTGAATCGGCATGCGTGCGCAGCTCCTTTTCCGCTTCCGCTAGAAGCGAATTATATCTGCACACGATTGCGATGCGATATGCAGGAAGCGTGGAGAAGCTATAGGTGGAGGCCATCTCCCGCCTCAGATGGAGGCTATCTTCTGCTGTATCTGATCTCTGCGGGAAACAGGGCACTGACTGAACTTGCCGTCCCTGTTCGTGCCATCTCGACTGACAGGGAAACGGCGGCGCTACTCTATTTGCGCGGCGAAGTGGGCGCGGATTGCGTCGGGCAGCAGCTGCAGATTGCGCGGAAAGATGGCGTCGCCGGCGAGACCACTGGTGCGCAGGATGGGATCGGCCACATAGCCTACAAACTGAGTCGAGTCATGACGTTTAATGCTCATGGCAATTCCCACGGCTGCGTCGACAGATTGAAGGTGCGATACGTCGAGAAGAACGACAGGGTGTCGGAGCTGCTGCCAGATCCCTTCCAAAGCCTCGTAACTTGAAGCGAGTTCGACCAAGAATCCGTCTTCGTGCAGGGTGCGGCGCAACGATTCTCCTAGCCGTACGTTGTCGCTGGCCAGGAGAATTTGCGGAAGGGCTAGATCCGGCCTCGCATTCACCCTCTTATCGAAGTCGTCCGGTGATCTATCGGTTGCATACGTACACATAAGAACCGTTCTCGCTTTCCTGTCTCGAAAATTCGTGTTGGAGCCGGAGTGACAGAACTCCTTGGGATATCCGCGCCGACATGGAAGGTGCAGATATTAGACCAATCGCGGGATTCCAGTAAGTGATTGAGCTTGCGGAGCTTATAGGAGTCGAATTGCAGGCAACTTTTTCCTCTCCGGCAATCGCTACTCGGTGCAGGGAAGTTTTGGCCGGTTACTCATAAATCAAAGCAAAGAGGCCATCGGTAATGAGCCTTGATAAGAAATCGCGCCGGGATTCGACCTGGCATGGCGCATTCTGTCTTTAAGTGGCCTGCCGGCTCACTTCGCGGGCGATTCCGATAGCATGAGCACATTGCGCTGATCGAGGAGGTGGGCAGATGCAGGGATGGATCGGTGTCGCCATGATCGCGGTGTACGGTCCTGCGAGCTCTGCTTTGCACGAGCTGCACTCCACCTACGTGAGATTTTCCGTCCTGGCGCTGAGCTCGATCTTCTTCCTGGTGGATCCCTTTGCTGCGATCCCTGCCTTCCTCTCCATTACTGCGGGTGTCGAAACTGAGCGGCGTAAGCGAATGGCGCGCAAAGCCTCGCTTACCTGTTTCATCGTCCTCTCGTCGTTTGCGCTCGCGGGCCGGCTGATCTTCAGGATGTTCGGCATCACGCTGCCGGCCTTCGAGATTGCCGGGGGCCTGATTCTGCTGCTGATCGGCATCGATATGCTGGAGGCCAAGCGCTCGCCTACTCAGGAGTCTTCCGACGATACGGAAGAGGCGGCAGCCAAGGAGGACGCGGGAATCGTGCCGCTGGGCATACCCATGCTGGCGGGTCCCGGTGCGATCTCGAGCGTGATGGTGCTGGTGGCGCAGGCGCCTTCAAAATGGCAGATGATGGCCATCCTGATTGCTATCGCTATTACCGCCTTCGCTAGTTACGGGGTGTTGAGCGGCGCAGATCGGGTGCGCAAGGTTCTGGGCGAGACCGGCATCCGCATCCTGGTTCGCATCATGGGATTGCTACTGGTGGCGCTGGCGATACAGTTCTTCGTCAATGGCCTTACGGATCTGGGAGTGATTGCGCGCCAGGTAGCGGAATAGCGCGACTCCGCGCATGGTCAGCGAAGGGTGTCATATAGGGGATTAAGCCGTTTCTGTAGCGGTTCGAGTTTTCAACAGATTCGCGGGGTTTTCAACACTTGCAGAGAAGCCCTGCGCCGGATAGTATTCATCTTGTTGCAACGAACTGATTCGGTCGTAGCGGCTTATAGCAAATGACTCGATACGAGCGAATGACTCGATACGAGTTGCAAAGCTGAAGAAAAGCTGGTAAGGTTAAAAAAGTTCAAGCAGCAGAGATAAGCAGTAAAGAGCAGTAAGGAATTGCAGGATGGCTTCGCCGAGCGGACTCTTGAGTCTGCCAGAGTAATAAGAGCGAAGTAGATGTTCGACAGGCGCTGGGCGCCTAATAAGAGCGAACAATCCATTGCAAGTCGAGGAGCAAGACTCCTCATATTTTGGCGGCCTAAATGGCCCGCCTTCATGAGCGCGCGCTCGAGTTAGCCGCCTCTTGAAGGATGATCTTTAAAAGTTTAGTGCTGCAAGAGTCGTGCCCAATCATCCTGGTAGGTGAAGCGGGGCTGTAAGGCGCGGATAGCCCGCCGACAGCGAATCAAATTGATCGATTAGGAAGTTGAAGAAAATGATCGAGATTTTGGTTGACACGGCAAGCGAACTTCGATAGTCTTAAAAAGTTCGCGCAAAAATGCAGCGCAACAAGTTCGAGGGCCACAGCGATGCTGTGATTCCCGATCCAAGCGGCCCGCTCAGGCGGTCACCGGCGTGGATCTTTGACAATCAGGTTGAACATGCCAGTCGTGAGAATGGGAGAAGATCTTGGTTCGATCATTCTCACATGTTAATGCCTCACAGTCTTTCGAGCACTGTGAGGACGATTGCACCGGCGACCTCCGTCGTCCGGTAGCAGTCTTCAGGTTTCAAACGAGAGTTTGATCCTGGCTCAGAATCAACGCTGGCGGCGTGCCTAACACATGCAAGTCGAACGAGAAAGTGGAGCAATCCACGAGTAAAGTGGCGCACGGGTGAGTAACACGTGACTAACCTACCCTTGAGTGGGGAATAACCTAGAGAAATCTGGGCTAATACCGCATAATACCTACGGGTCAAAGGAGCAATTCGCTTAAGGAGGGGGTCGCGGCAGATTAGCTAGTTGGCGGGGTAATGGCCCACCAAGGCGGTGATCTGTATCCGGCCTGAGAGGGCGCACGGACACACTGGAACTGAAACACGGTCCAGACTCCTACGGGAGGCAGCAGTGGGGAATTTTGCGCAATGGGGGAAACCCTGACGCAGCAACGCCGCGTGGAGGATGAAGTCCCTTGGGACGTAAACTCCTTTCGATCGGGAAGATAATGACGGTACCGAGAGAAGAAGCCCCGGCTAACTTCGTGCCAGCAGCCGCGGTAATACGAGGGGGGCAAGCGTTGTTCGGAATTATTGGGCGTAAAGGGTGCGTAGGCGGTTCGGTAAGTCTTATGTGAAATCTTCGGGCTCAACTCGAAGTCTGCATGAGAAACTGCCGGGCTTGAGTGTGGGAGAGGTGAGTGGAATTTCCGGTGTAGCGGTGAAATGCGTAGATATCGGAAGGAACACCTGTGGCGAAAGCGGCTCACTGGACCACAACTGACGCTGATGCACGAAAGCTAGGGGAGCAAACAGGATTAGATACCCTGGTAGTCCTAGCCCTAAACGATGATCGCTTGGTGTGACGGGTACCCAATCCCGCCGTGCCGAAGCTAACGCGTTAAGCGATCCGCCTGGGGAGTACGGTCGCAAGGCTGAAACTCAAAGGAATTGACGGGGGCCCGCACAAGCGGTGGAGCATGTGGTTTAATTCGACGCAACGCGAAGAACCTTACCTGGGCTCGAAATGTAGAGGAATCCGGTAGAAATATCGGCGTCTAGCAATAGACCTCTATATAGGTGCTGCATGGCTGTCGTCAGCTCGTGTCGTGAGATGTTGGGTTAAGTCCCGCAACGAGCGCAACCCTTATTACCAGTTGCTACCATTTAGTTGAGCACTCTGGTGAGACCGCCTCGGATAACGGGGAGGAAGGCGGGGATGACGTCAAGTCCTCATGGCCTTTATGTCCAGGGCTACACACGTGCTACAATGGTCGGTACAAACCGTCGCAAACCCGCGAGGGGGAGCTAATCGGAAAAAGCCGACCTCAGTTCGGATTACAGTCTGCAACTCGACTGTATGAAGCTGGAATCGCTAGTAATCGCGGATCAGAATGCCGCGGTGAATACGTTCCCGGGCCTTGTACACACCGCCCGTCACATCACGAAAGTGGGTTGCACTAGAAGCAGGTGAGCCGACCGCAAGGGGGCAGCCTTCCAAGGTGTAATTCATGATTGGGGTGAAGTCGTAACAAGGTAGCCGTAGGAGAACCTGCGGCTGGATCACCTCCTTTCTAAAGAGAACGTCATGGCACTCTCATGCTTCCGCGTATCGCGGACCGTGAATAACGGCGTATGAGGGCGTTGCCATGCACATCTCAATCATCTGTCCCTGACGGATGATTGAGAATTCTGATACGAGCCTTCTCTGCTTCTTCATGAATTTGCACGATGGTCAGGAGCGGCGTAGCCGCTTCGCATGTTCAACCTGGTCCTCGAAAACTTCTCGAGTAGAAATACGAGCAGTCGGGCTCAGCGGGCAATTGTCGCTTATAATTAAGCGACGCCCAATCCCTGGGCATCAGTTTTGGGCGATGCCGGGCCTGTAGCTCAGTTGGTTAGAGCGCACCCCTGATAAGGGTGAGGTCGGTAGTTCGAATCTACCCAGGCCCACCATAGCTTCAAAACTATCCTGTGCTTAAGGAATGGGGCTGTAGCTCAGCTGGGAGAGCACCTGCTTTGCAAGCAGGGGGTCAGGAGTTCGATCCTCCTCAGCTCCACCAACCTCTACTTCGAGCTGCCTGAAGATGGGCTTCCGGAAATCCGGATGTCGATCTTTGGGCAGGATCAGAGTCGCAAGACGATCGCAAGATCAAGATCTCTGATCTGGTTCAATTCGCCTGAGGGCGAGCATGGGTCTGATAGCCCGTGCCTGGATGTTTGACAACGAAATCGATTGGGTAAATATATTACAAGGCTGAGCAATGACCTTGTCCGTGGTTCGTACCGCGAGAGAAGGAAGTTGTTTAGTTGAGTGTCTTTAGAATAATCTTTTGCAAATTTCCTTATTAAGTTTAGGAATTTGCTAGGCGGCAATACGTAGAAGTGACTCCTGCGTGGAGTTAATTCTATGGTCAAGCTACTAAGGGCGCACGGTGGATGCCTTGGCAGATACAGGCGATGAAGGACGTGGCAAGCTGCGATAAGCTTCGGGGAGCCGCACACAGGCGTTATATCCGGAGATTTCCGAATGGGGAAACCCTCTTGAGCAAACCTCAAGAATGACCCGCTGAATACATAGGCGGGATCAAGCGAACTCAGGGAAGTGAACCATCTCAGTACCTGAAGGAAAAGAAAGAAACCTCGATTCCGAGAGTAGTGGCGAGCGAAATCGGAACAGCCCAAACCCGTGGCATTTCGGTGTCTCGGGGGTTGTAGGACCTGCAACAGTAGAGTTACCAATCCGGTAGTTAGTCGAATCCTCTGGAAAGGGGATCCATAGAGCGTGACAGGCGCGTAGACGAAAGCTATCCGGACTCGAAGCAGGCACCTGAGTAAGGCGGGGCACGTGAAACCCTGCTTGAATCCGCGGAGACCATTCCGCAAGGCTAAATACTCGTATCTGACCGATAGTGAACCAGTACCGTGAGGGAAAGGTGAAAAGCACCCCTGTTAGGGGAGTACAAAGTACCTGAAACCGTGTGCCTACAAGCAGTGGGAGGACTATGCCCGCAAGGGAATGTCTGACCGCGTGCCTATTGCATAATGAGCCGGCTAGTTATTCTTGTCAGCAAGGTTAAGCGTAAGCGAGCCGAAGCGAAAGCGAGTCTGAATAGGGCATTAAGTTGGCAGGAATAGACGCGAAGCGGGATGATCTACCCTTGGCCAGGTTGAAGGTAGGGTAAAACCTATTGGAGGACCGAACCGGTGTTTGTTGAAAAAAGCTCGGATGAGCTGAGGGTAGGGGTGAAAGGCTAATCAAATTCCGTGATAGCTCGTTCTCTCCGAAATAGCTTTAGGGCTAGCCTCGGGTGATTTGCATTGGTGGTAGAGAACTGGATGGACTAGGGGGCTTTCCGGCTTACTGAATCCAACCAAACTTCGAATGCCAGTGACAACCAGCCCGGGAGTCAGACTGTGGGGGCTAAGCTTCACAGTCGAGAGGGAAACAGCCCAGATCGCCTGCTAAGGTCCCAAAGTTACAGTTAAGTGGGAAAGGAAGTCGGAACGCCCAGACAGCCAGGAGGTTGGCTTAGAAGCAGCCATCCTTTAAAGAAAGCGTAATAGCTCACTGGTCAAGCGGTCCGGTGCCGACAATACAACGGGGCTAAAACTGTACACCGAAGCAGCGAATGCACACCTCTGGTGTGCGTGGTAGGAGAGCATTCTCAACAGCGATGAAGCCAGACTGAGAAGACTGGTGGAGCGTTGCGAAGAGACCCTGCCGGCATAAGTAGCGATAATGAATGTGAGAACCATTCACGCCGAAAGTCTAAGGTTTCCTGAGGAAGGTTAATCCGCTCAGGGTTAGGCGGTCCCTAAGGTGAGGCCGAAAGGCGTAGCTGATGGACATCCGGTTAATATTCCGGACCTCCCAACCTTCGTTTGACGATGGGGAGACGCAGAAGGATAAGCAGGACCTCATATGACTATGGGGTTTGATACGCGTAAGCTGGTTCTGGTAGGCAAATCCGCCAGAGCTTAACAGTGAGGCGTAAAACAGTAAGCCGTATGGCCGAAAGCTGCTGATTCCACGCTGCCGAGAAAATCCTCTAAGGAGAGGCGTTGGGAACCGTACCACAAACCGACACAGGTAGACGAGGAGAATATCCAAAGGCGCTCGAGTGAAAGCTTGTTAAGGAACTCGGCAAATTAGACCCGTAACTTCGGGAGAAGGGTCGCCCACCTCTGGTGGGCCGCAGTGAAACGCGTACGGCGACTGTTTAACAAAAACACAGGTCTCTGCAAAGTCGAAAACGACGTATAGGGGCTGACTCCTGCCCGGTGCTGGAAGGTTAAAAGGAGAGGTTAGCCGCAAGGCGAAGCTTTGAATTGAAGCCCCAGTGAACGGCGGCCGTAACTATAACGGTCCTAAGGTAGCGAAATTCCTTGTCGGGTAAGTTCCGACCTGCACGAATGGAGTAACGATCGTACGACTGTCTTAACGAGTTGCTCGGCGAACTTGTAGTACCGGTGAAGATGCCGGTTACCCGCAGCTAGACGGAAAGACCCCGTGCACCTTTACTACACCTTAACTATGATTTATGGCTCTTGCTGCGCAGGATAGGTGGGAGGCTTTGATACCAGATTCTCGGATTTGGTGGAGCCACCGGTGAGATACCACCCTGCGAGTGCTGTGAATCTAACCTACTCCCGTAATCCGGGAGAGGGACATAGTTAGGCGGGTAGTTTGACTGGGGCGGTCGCCTCCTAAATTGTAACGGAGGCGCGCGAAGCTACTCTCAGACTGTTTGGAAATCAGTCGTCGAGTGCAAAGGCATAAGAGTGGTTAACTGTGAGACCTACAAGTCGAGCAGATGCGAAAGCAGGCCTTAGTGATCCGGTGGTTCTGTATGGAAGGGCCATCGCTCAACGGATAAAAGGTACGCCGGGGATAACAGGCTGATCGAAGCCAAGAGTTCATATCGACGCTTCGGTTTGGCACCTCGATGTCGGCTCATCGCATCCTGGAGCTGTAGAAGGTTCCAAGGGTTAGGCTGTTCGCCTATTAAAGCGGTACGTGAGCTGGGTTCAGAACGTCGCGAGACAGTTCGGTCCCTATCTGCTGTGGGCGTAGGAGATTTGAGGAGGGCTGTCCTTAGTACGAGAGGACCGGGATGGACGAACCTCTTGTGTTCCAGTTGTCATGTCAATGGCACGGCTGGGTAGCGAAGTTCGGTTGTGATAACCGCTGAATGCATATAAGCGGGAAGCACGCTCCAAGATGAGATCTCCCTGAAGGGCCCAGGAAGACCACCTGGTTGATAGGCTGGAGGTGGAAGCGCAGTAATGCGTGTAGCTTACCAGTACTAATCGCCCGTTCGGCTTGTCCATAGAATTAATTCTGCGCAGTATGCGCCAGATGGTTCTAAGGCATATCAACAAGCCCTGTAATATACCAATCGATTTCGTTGTGAGATATTAGGTTGTGTGGCGCCAGTTTGCCTCAGTTTGTCCGGGAGAAACAGTCCGTAGACAACTGATGGCTGCGGGAGAAAAAGCCCGCCAAGCGCCGTCCAAGTTTTCAATGGCGTAACGAGCTGTACAAAACGCCTTAAGTTTGCCGGTGACCATACTGCGAGGGTCCCACCCGTTCCCATCCCGAACACGGAAGTTAAGCCTCGCTGGGCCGATGGTACTGCACGCGAAAGTGTGTGGGAGATTAGGTGATCGCCGGCATAAGTCTCTAGCAAAGGCCCACTCTTCGGAGTGGGCTTTTGTGTTTTTTAGTTCATTTCTCGTGTTTCCCGATGCGGGTCAGACATAGAATTCAAGTATGAGCACCATCCTCGAGATTCCGAAGCTGCCGAGCAGCGTAGTTTTGGATCCTCCTCTCACCGATGAGGAGTTCGAGAAGCTGTGCGCAGCGAACGACTTCGTGCAATTAGAACGAACGAAGGATGGCGCGATAATCGTGAATGCTCCTACAGGTGGCGATAGCAGCAGCGGTAACATCGAGATCGGCGGCCAACTAAGGGATTGGTGGAAGCAACATCGGCAGGGGCGCGTCTTCGACTCTAACGCGGGGTTCTTCCTTCCCGACGGCTCATCCTGCAGCCCGGACGCGGCATATGCGACCGCCGAGCAGATGCGCGGCCTCACCAAAGAGGACCGAAAACACTTTTTGCGATTTACTCCGGCCTTTGTGGTCGAGCTGCTTTCATCGTCCGACAGCCTGCCTGCCGCGAAGAAAAAGATGGATTTATGGCTAGCGAACGGAGCGGAGCTGGCGTGGTTGATCGATCCGTACCTACGCAACGTTCTGATCTACGAGCGCGGTCAGGCTACGTATCGGGAAGTCGTGGAGAACGTGGTCGGAACCGGCCCTGTTGCTGGTTTCGTGCTCGATCTGGCATCGGTATGGAGTCTATTCGAAGATTAACCGCAATAGGAATCGCAAGACAAAGCCCGCTCCGAAGAGCGGGCTTTTTGTTTCATCTCATCTTGTGACAAATCTTCCGGTCCTAATGCTTAGTCCCGCCAGGGGCCTGTGCTGGCAGATCGCCCGCGCCAAGGCGACGGTGAAAGAAATCGAACACCAAGTCATACAGCCGGTGCGCTAGCTCGGGATCGTAGCGAATGCCCTCGTCGCGCATGAAGGCGTGAGCTCCGTTTACTTCATGCCAGCTGAATTGCGCGCCTACCTCATTGAGCCGAGCCAATACCGTCATCCGGCCTTCGAGCGGGGTATGTGGGTCCTGTCGGCCCCAGATCATGAGCAGCTCGCCTTGAATGTCTTTGGTTCGTTTCAGCGAATCGTCTTTCATGCCCTTGCCCAGGCTGCCCTTGTGAATGTCCGTGGCGTAGAAGCAGGCGGCGCCGCGCACGTCGGGGTTCATCGCCGCGCGATAGGCCAGGTGTCCACCGATGCAGATTCCCATTGCGCCTAGCTGGCCGGTGCAATCGGGCCGGGATTTCAGATGATCGAGTACGGCGCGAGCGTCGGCATCGTAGCTGGCCAGCTCCTTGGTGGTCTTCCACTGGTTGCCGCGATCGGAGCCTGCCTGGTCGTAGGCGAGCACGGTTCCGGCGGCTTCAAACTCATGGTAGATCTCCGGCACGGCAACAATATATCCGTGTCCTGCAAGGATCGACGCCATCCTGTGAATGGGGCCGGTGACCTGAAAGATCTCGCTGTAGAAGACGATGCCCGGATACTTGCCCGCCGCTACTGGGCGAAAGATGTGCGTGCGCATCGGCCCATAAGGTGTGCTCAGCTCCACGTGCTCGTTGTCGATGATGATCATGGCGACTCCGTTCGAAGAGGATTCTAGATCCCGCGGTTCTTGGCCTATCGTGCACCAGCTTTGGCGAAATGCTCTTCAATCTCTTCCAAAGTTTTCCCCTTGGTCTCGGGAAGGAAGAGCAGGGCCGTAAGGAAATAGATCACGGTGAAACCGGCAAAGAGGAAGAACATCGCAGAATATCCGTACTTGCTGGCTACGGGCAGGAAGATGACGGCCAGCGTAGTGGAGACCAGCTGGTTGAGAACGAGCGCAATGCTCATGCCATTCGAGCGAATGCGGGTCGGCATCAGCTCAGAGAGCGCGATCCACACGCACACGCCGGGACCGGCCGCATAGAAGCCTACGAAAATATAAAGGAAGATCGCCACCAGCCAGCCGTGCGCCGCATTGGGCACGCGTCCCACAACTGCCCGCTGAATTTTAAGAGGAGCCGTCTGCGCGGCGTTGAGATCGGCAAATGGATTGGCGAAAAATGCTTCGATCTTGTTTGAGGGCAGGCCTATCTCCCTCGTGACGTGAATGGGAGCAGCGGAAGCGTCATCCGCCCGGACAAAACTCGTGGCTCCGGTGAATCCCCCATAGGAGTAAATCACTACCAGCGAGACATCCGACGAGCCGATGGATTGGCTCTGGCCTTCGCCGAGCATCTGCCTGGCAGTATCCGGAGTGAAGCGCAGATCGAGGGTCTGATCCGGGCTGACTAGCGACTGTATTGCGGAGCGGCAGTCGACGTTTTGTTTCTCCGTGCGCAGGAAAAGAATACCCGTACAGAGCATGGACAGGATGACTCCCGAGGTGCCCATGACCAGCAGAAACTTCCGGCCCTTCTTATCGACCAGCGTCATGCCGAAGATGGTGGCCAGGAAGTTCACCGCGGTAAAGAGAACATAGCCCCAGTGGGCGTGCAGGTCAGAGAGCCCGCTCTGGAGCAGGATGCTGGTGTTGTAGCCGATCACGGAGTTGATGCCGGTGGCCGTGTTGCAGAAGAGGATTACGCAGGTGAGCAGGAAGGGAAAGACGTATTTCCGCTGAAGGAGAGACTCTCTGATCTTCTTTCCGGACGAGGAAAGCGCGGCGCTGGCCGTCTCCTGCATCTCCTTCAATTCTGACTCAGCCTCTTCGGCGGTGCGCGAGCGCAACAGTGCAAGACGCGCGGCTTCGATCTTACCGCGACGGAAGAGCCAGCGCGGCGATTCGGAAACCATCAGCGAGCCGATGACAAAGAGCAAACCGGGAGGCAGGGAGACCCAGAAGATTCGCCGCCACGCCTGGTCTTTGAAGTGAAAGAGCGCAGAGGCACTGGCGGCGTGCGCGATCTCTTCGACGCGATAGCTGTAGTAAATCCCGATGAGGGCCGCGGAGACGATGCCCAGAGTCAGCAGCCACTGAAAGATGCCCGTACCTTTGCCGCGAACCGAAGAGGTCAGGCATTCGGCGAGATAAAGCGGAACCACGACACCGATCAGCCCTCCGCTAATTCCCTGCAACAGGCGGCCAAAGAAGAGCGGGCCGTACCCATGCGATAGTGCGATGACCGGGATGCTGAGAACGAAGGTGATACCGCTTATCGTCATCAGCGGTTTACGGCCCATCCAGTCGGCCAGAAGACCGGCGAAGAGGGTAGAGAAGACGCTGCCCAGCAGCACCGCCGCCACGATAATCGAGAGCTGCCCGGCGCTCAGGCCCGAAGTGGCTTCCAGATAAGGAAGCGCACCGCCGATAATGCCCACATCTACGCCGTAGAGCAGACCGCCGAGGCCGGCCACCAGGAGCAGCAGGCTATTTTGCAGCTTGTGGCTGGACGCCGAAGACGAGGTGTTGCCGGGTATGCTTTGAGCCATCTGGGTGTCTGTGTTCTTTCAATTTACTGAATCGTGAGCCGTCTGGATACGCATGATAGAGCCTCATTCCCGATTGCCGCACGAAATTCGGATCCTATCGAAATATTGTGTTTATTGATGGGGCAGGCTGACCGCGTAAAGATACCAGGCGGCGTGCGGCAGCCATTGCTCGGTCCAGCGCCAGTCCTCGTCCTGTCCGGTTACTGCGAATCCCTGATTGAAGGCGATGCCGTCTTCATTGTTGAGGCCGGCGGTGACGCCATTGACGATCGCTCCCGGCGCGTTCGTGTATTTCCACGAGCGGAAGAACATATAGGCTGCATCGCCGTGTCCGCTGCCTATCAGCATGCTTACATCGAAGGGATTTCTACCCAGGATCCAATGGAGCTGGTCCCAGGCATAGCTTTCGAGCTGCGCGTGAAAGGCGGGATCATCGGCAAAGAGTGGAGCTGCCATACGCGCCGCCGCTGCCAGCGAGCCCAGACGCGCATTTTCTCCCTGCCACCACGGAGCAGCTTCGGTGTCGTGAGGGAAGAAGAAGGCTGTGCGCACGGAGCCATCGCCCATGCGCACCAGCTGCCGAGCGTAGCCAAAGGGATTGTTGACCTCCGCCGTGACCGAGAGCTCAAATTTGAGCGAGCGTGCGACGGAGTCGTGTACCTGCTGCTGCATTGGTTGAGACGCGATCTTTGCGTACTCGATCAGACTGATCACGGGCAGGCCGGCATCGGCTGGGTGAAAGTAGGGGCGGGTCTGGTCGTTCGCGCGCCAGTAATCGCGATACTTGCCTTCCGTTATGAGGCGCGCCATCAGGTGAGCAGCGCGATGGTCTGCCGCTAAACGATATTTCTCCTCATGCGAGGCCTTGTACAGCTCGGTCGCTGCCATGAGCGCGCAGTAATCATCAAGGATATTCTCGGTGCCGTCGTTCAGCAGCTCGCGATTGTGTTCGTCGAGAAAGGCAAACGCCTCTTCGGCGGCTTTCAGATAGTCCTTGCGGGTAAGCTCCCCATCCGCAGGCATGGTGCTGGCCAGCGCCAGTGCGGCGATGGACATGCCGCCGCCTGCGCGAAAGCTTGCCTCATAAGCGTGCGGGCCATCGGCGGCGTGGATGTTCTCGGTTGAATCGGCAGTGCTCTTTTTGATCTGCGTCTTCCAATTGGGGTTGCCGATCACGCGATCCTTCGCCAGCTTCTCCTTGCCCGGTGCGGTGATGCTCTCGAAGAATGAACCGCCCGGCCGCTTGATGCGCGTTAGAAAATCCGCTCCGAAGAGCCCTTCATCGAGCAGGCGCTTGTCATATTCGGTGAAGTTGTCGTCGTGGCGAGCCTCGAGTTCCTGATAGCTTTTGAGCAAAGTCCACGCCACCAGCGGTACCTGCTGCGGATTGAAATAAGATGTGGGATTCTGGTGCGAAAGATGGATGCCGTAATCACCGGTTGCGTCATACCATCCGCCGTGGGCGTCGATGTAGCCCGAGCCATCGGGCAATGCCAGATGACGGTCGGCCTGGTCGTTCAATCCGCTGGAGCGCTGGCCTTTGAAGTAGTAAAGAACGTTTGAAAGCGTTTCCCGTTCCAGCACGTCGTCCTCGATCGCGAAGGCGCAGGAAGTGGCGTTCCCCGCGCCAGACGGTGTGGTGAGTGCATAGTGACCCGGTTTCTGCCATTGCGAGAAATCGGCGATCCAATACGTGCCGCCCCAGTTATTCACGCTTCCCGCAGGCTTCAGCTTGCCTGTGAAGATGGTCTGGCCGGTCGCTGAATCGACCAGAGAGAAAGTGTCAGGATGATCCGCCTTCGAGCCCAACACCAGCGCCTCTTTGGGCGCGTGCGTCTCATAGCCCACCTGGTCGACGAGGACATGGACCTCGGCGCGAGCGGCCGGAATCAGGGTGAGAAGACCACACACCACCAGAGTTTGTAGCGAAGTGCCTTTGATAGCTAGCCTCCTGGAAAAGCCCGGATCGAGGGGAACGGCAGGCGGCCACACAGCCTGCGCGCACTCAGTATACTGGTTGTCTAGACAAGTCGGGCCGACGGGGGCAATTTGCTGGAGCATATTGGAATTGGACGTGCGCACGCAGCCATTCGAACAGGCGAAAGCCTGGTAGCGAAGCAAGATAACCGGAAGCCGGCAGATCGTTATCCCGGCCTAAAACGCGCTGCGGTCTTCAGTAGACGCTTGTGGGCTGCGCTGGCCATCGCAGCAGGTTTGGCCTTCGCAGCGACTCATTCGGCGATTGCTGCGCCGTCCTCCGGCCCGGAGGTGATCGCTTACGTCTTCCCTCAGGAAGTGCAGCTTAAGCCTGGAGATATCGCGGCGAACAGGCTGACACGCATCAACTATGCCTTCGCTAATATCGTTGGCGGCCGCATCGTTACTGGCTTTCCGCATGACAAAGAAAACTTCGCGGCCCTCACCGCGCTGAAGAAACAGAATCCCCGGCTCAAGGTTCTCGTTTCGGTCGGAGGATGGACCTGGTCGGGCGCCTTCTCGGACATGGCTCTCACCAGTGAAAGCCGCAGTGTTTTTATTCAAAGCGTCGCGGAGTTTATCGATCGATACAAACTCGACGGGCTCGATGTCGATTGGGAGTATCCGGCCATGGCTGGTTCGACCAACCACTTCCGGCCTCAAGATACGCAGAACTACACGTTGCTTCTAGCTGAGCTGCGAGCCCGCTTCGATAAGGAAGAAAAGCGCCTGCACCGGCAGTTGTTTCTCTCTATCGCCGTCGGCGGCGAGAGCGATTTCATCGAGCATACCGAGATGGGCAAGGTGCAGAAGTACATCGACACCGTGAACCTGATGGCCTATGACTACTACGAGCCGGGCAGCGAGCCGATCACCGGCAACCACGCTCCGTTGTTTGCCAATCCTGCCGATCCTAAGAAGATATCCGCAGCTCAATCGATTCAAAACTACGAGCAGGCTGGAGTGCCGGCGGAGAAAATTGTTCTCGGTGTTCCGTTCTATGGACATGCGTGGGGCGGGGTTCAGGATCGGAACCACGGCCTCTTTCAGCCCGGCAAGTCTGCTCCCGAGACTTACGCGAAGTTCGGCAACATCGCCAACACCATGCTGAATCATGGCTATGATCGCTATTGGGATGCGGCTGCTTCCGCGCCTACCCTCTACAATCCCGCCAAGCATATTTTTGTCTCGTACGAAGACCCGCAGTCACTGGCGCTGAAGTGCAAGTATGTACTGGATCACAAGCTCGGCGGAGTAATGTTCTGGGATTATGAGAGCGATCCGACGGGTATGCTGCTGAATGCCATCGATCAGGAGTTTCATCTGCCTTCCGCATCGAACGGAGGAACGCGATGACGACCACAACATTCGCGCCAGTCTCAGAGCGTACGCCGGCAGCAGGCTCGAGCCGCATTGTTTCTATCGACATCTTTCGCGGACTCACCATGGCGGTGATGATCTTCGTCAACGAGCTTGATGGTGTTCACGGCCTGTCGAAATGGACTTATCACATGCCGGCGAAGGTCGATGCCATGTCCTATGTCGACATGGTCTTTCCATTCTTTCTGTTTATCGTGGGGCTATCTCTGCCGCTAGCTATTCGCCACCGATTGAAGAAGAATCCTTCCGTGCCTGCGCTTTGGTTTCATATTTTCCTTCGCTCGTTCAGCCTGCTGGTGCTGGGCCTCATCCTTGCCAACGCGGATTCGGGCGACCCCGCGCGCATGGGCATCAGCCAGGGTGCATGGGCGCTGCTCGCGCTCACCGGCGGCGTTTTGTTCTGGAATGTGTATCCGGGGTTAGACCGGCGTTCGACGCTGGTTCGCGTCCTGCGCGGCATTGGTCTGGTGCTGATGATCGCGATGTTCGCCATCTTCCGCCGCACTACGCATGATGGCCACGCCGCGTGGATCAACTTCTCTTACCCCGAGATCCTCGGCCTCATTGGCCTCACTTATTTTGCTGTTGCCATCCTCTACATTCCCACCCGGCGCTGGCTATGGGCGCCGCTCGCATGGCTCGCTGCGCTGGTCGCGTTCAACAGCCTCTCCGCGGCAAAGTTGATCTTGTTTCCGTCACGCTGGTCGATGTATGCATGGCCTTTCAGCAATGGAGCCCATTCCTCCCTCACCATGGCGGGTGTCGTGGTGTCGGCGATTTTTCTGGGTGCGCACCAGTGGCAATCGCACCGGCAGAAAACCATTCTCGCTGTGATCTTCGGTGCGGCCTGTCTGGTTGCGGGTTGGTTACTGACGCCGCTGGGCATCTCCAAGATTCGCGCCACGCCTACCTGGTGCCTCTACTCCATCGGAGCGGCCACGCTGATCTTTGCGTTGATCTACTGGATTGCCGATGTGAAGAAGCACTCGGGATGGGCTTTCTTCGTCCGCTCTGCGGGATCGAACACGCTGATGACGTATTTGCTGTCGGACTTCTACGCGTATCTCGTTGCGTTCACCGGGCTGACGTATTTCGAAACCCATCTCACCACCGGATGGCCGGGAGTGGCAAGGTGCATGGTGTTTACGGCCTGCATCCTGGCCATTTCATCGATCATCACCAGGCTCAGGGTGCGCATGCAGTTGTAAGCATTGTGCGAGTTGCAGCTTCGGCCGGCTTTGCTTAGACAGCCACTACTCGCACCTGCCTGCTGCGGAAGGCTTCGACTATTTCCGGACTCACGCTGTCGTCGGTAATGATGGTGTCGATTTCTTTTGTGGTGCAGACGCGGGTGGCGCTGACCAGGCCCAGCTTGCTGGCGTCAGCCACTGCGATCACCTGCTTGGCGTGCTTCGCCATCTCTCCGAGAATCAGCGCCTCGTCCGATTCGATCACGGTCAAGCCGTGTTCGGGATGAATGCCGCAAGCGCCCATAAAAACCTTGTCGAAAAACAGCCGCTGGATGGCCTCGAACGTCGTCGCGCCGACCAGCGAGAACGATCCCGGCCAGCGGACGGCTCCCCCAGTGACTGTGACTTTCATGTTGGGTTGGCTGGAGAGCTCCATGCCGATGTTGATGGCGCTGGTCACGATGTGAATGCCTTCGCGGTGGCGCAGGCTGCGCGCAATCTGCGTCGTCGTTGTCCCTGGAGAGAGCGCGATGGTGTCGCCATCGTTTACGGTCTCCGCAGCAGCCAGGGCGATGCGGCGCTTCTCATCGGCGAAGCGCTCTTCGCGCAGCGAGAACGCGGCGTCGAAGCGGAACGGCTCGTACGCTGTCTGCCCGGGCAGCTCCGCGCCGCCGTGCGTGCGGTTCACCAGGCCTCGCTGCTCCAGCTCGATCAGATCCCGGCGGATGCTGGCCGGCGATGCGTCGACCGCAATGGCGAGGTCTTCAACGCTGCCTCGCCCTTTCTCCAAAAGAAGGTGCAGGATTCGCTTGGCTCGGTCGTGTCTCTTTATCGCCATATTCGATTTCCCTCAGAAATGTCTTTCGATGCTCGCAGCTAAATGGTCGGTAACTGTCACCATGCGGAAGCATGAATTATAGCGAGCGATGATTTCATATCCTGCGACCGAGTGAAGTCGCGATCTTACTCTTTCTTCGCAGAAATCGCTTCGTCAAGGCGGAAGACCTGGAATTCGCGTATGCGTGGCTGACCGGCGCCGGCAACGATATTCAGTCTCACGCGTTCCGCAGTCACCGCGGGAAAGCGGTCGATCTTCTTGTGGCCGATTGCGTAATCGGAGACAACAGGCTTCCACTTACCGTCCTGCCAGGCCTCGATCCGGTATTGCTGCACGTTCTGTCCGTCGTTCAGCCACTCCATGGTCAACGTGTGATCGAAAGTAGTCGGCTTGGCGAATCTGACTTCGATGGTGGCGGACCGCTCGTTTTCAGGGGCAGACCAGAAGGTGTCGCGATCGCCATCGAGCGCGCGTTGCGTGTTGTCGTCGGCAGGCAGGTGGTGCGTGGCGAGATTGTTGGAATAGCGCTGGCGCAGCGCATCCCCAAGCTCGCTCAAACGCGCAACATCGGTATCCGGAATAAGCCCGCGGTCGTCGGGAGCGACGCCCAGCATCCACTGGCCGCCATGCCCGACGGAATCCTCATAGCTGGCAACGAGATCGTCCAGGCTGCGGAGCGACGCTTCATCGTTCGGATGCCAGAACCAGTGCAGCTTGCGCAGCGGAGTGTCGGCTTCGATGGGTCGCCAACGCAGATATCCGTGCCGGTCGATGACATTCCAGTTCTCGTAATCGATGCGGCCGGCTTCGTTCCCAACCCAGCGGGCATCGCCATATTCAAAGAGCGCGGTGTCGGCGAAGACGATGGTGTTGGGCTGATAGGTGCGCAGCGTCTCGATGATTTTGGGGAAGTCGTAGGTGCGGCCGCCGCTGCCCGCGCCATCGAGCCAGAACTCAACCAGGTCGCCGTAATTTTGCGCCAGCTCTTCCAACTCGGCGCGGTAGTACTTGTCGTACGCCTCGGGATCTTTGTACTTGGGCTCGTGCCGATCCCATGGAGAGAGATAGACGCCGAACTTGAGCCCATTGGCTCGCGCGGCTCGTGCGACCTCGCCGACGAGATCTCCTTTCCCGTCCTTCCATGGACTCGCCTTGATGCTGTAGTCGGTCTGGGCAGTGGGCCAGAGGCAGAAGCCGTCGTGATGCTTGGCCACCATCACGACATACTTTGCGCCCGACGCTTTGATCGCGCGCATCCATTGATCGGCGTCGAAGTGCGAGGGGTTGAAGACCTTCGGACTCGCCGTGCCGTCGCCCCACTCGCGATCGAGAAAGGTGTTCGTGCTGAAGTGCAGAATGACCCCAAATTCCAAATCCTGCCACTCGGTTTGCTGCGGAGAAGGCTTCACATCAGCGAAGTTCTGCGCGAAGGTATTGCCTGCGGCAATGCTGATCGACGCGAGCGCCAACGCCGCAAGCAAGAGGCGTTTCCCGGGCATCATAAGATCTCGAAAGCGTGAGATAGGCATAGGTCAGTGGCTGCTATTACTCTCGCACACTGAGTGAAGCTGTAGCTAACTGCATTAAGGCGCGCTGCGCCGCGAGCAGACGGTCGGTCCTTCGACTACGTCTCTCGCGATAAAACTGCGAAAGACTTCGCTCGAGATGACGACTCTTATGACTCAGAGTGCTTGGTATGTCGATATTGGCTAGCGGACGCTTAGCAGTTCCAGGAGCCCACGCTCTTTGAGGGACGTCAACACCTGCTCGATGGACCAATCGAGCGACTCCGTGCCGTCGACCACCAGGTCCGCGAATTGCGCCGAAGGCCGTACGTACTTTTCGGCCATGGGCCGCACCGTCTCCGCATAATGCTCTGCGACTGCTTCTTTGGTCCGTCCGCGATCGCGACAATCCCGGCGCAGTCTGCGCTCATAGCAGGTGTTATCGGGCGCATCGACATAGACGCTGAAATCGTAAAGACTACGCAGCCCTTCGTAATGTAGAGCGAAGATGCCATCGATGACGAGCAGGTGATCGACCTCAAGGCGTGTCGTCATTCCTGCAGCGCGGGTGTGGTTCGCAAAATCGTACTGCGGATGATAGATGACCTCGCCCCGAGCGAGCTGCCCGACATGGTCATTCAGTAGATCGGATTCCAGCTGGTCCGGATGGTCAAAATTTTGCTGGCAGCGTTCCTCATAGCTGAGGTGCGAGATGTCGCGGTAGTAATGATCGATGTGAAAGTGAGTGCCTTCCAACTCCCGCGCCAGCTCTTCCGCCAGAGAAGTCTTACCAGACCCAGAACAACCTGCTACACCCACAATCACCGGACCGCTCACTTCTACTTCGCGCCTCCTTGAATCATTTTCGACATCTGCGGCAGCATCTGCTCCAGGAGTGCCGCCAGCCGCGCTTCGACTCGCTGGCCTGTCTCCATCACCTCTTCGTGGCTCAATGGTTCGCCCTGGATTCCAGCGGCCATATTCGTCACACAGGAGATGCCCAATACTTCCAGGCCCATGTGCCGCGCGACGATATTCTCTTGCACTGTCGACATCCCGACTAAGTCCGCTCCCCAGGTGCGAAAGGCGCGAATCTCCGCAGGAGTTTCGAAGCTGGGCCCCAGCAGGCTGAGATAAACGCCCTCCTGCATAGGCCTCTCCCCATTATCGGCAATCGCCTGGGACAATTTGCGAAGACGCAGCGAATAGGCTTCGGTCATGTCGAAAAAGCGCGGTCCCATTCGATCGTCATTGGGGCCGGACACCGGATTATGCCCGGTGAAATTGATGTGGTCGGAGATGAGGACAAGATCGCCCTGGGCGAAGCTTTCGCAAATCCCGCCTGCCGCGTTGGTCAGCACCAGACCGCGTATTCCAAAGAGTGCCAGCACGCGAACGGGAAACGTCACCTGTTCGGAGGAATAGCCCTCATAGGCATGGACGCGGCCCTGCATTACCGCCACGGGTGTTTCGCCGATCTTGCCAATGACCAGGCGGCCGCTGTGCCCCGGAACTGTGGAGCGCGGGAAATGAGGAATCGCGGCAAATGGAATGGCGATGGGGCTCTCGAGCGCGGTTGCAAATGCACCCAATCCCGACCCGAGCACCACGGCGACCGCCGGTCTCAAATCTGTTTTTTCGGAGAGAAAGGCAGCGGCTTCGGCGGCTTTTCTATGAATATCGGATGGGTCGGAGGGATTTGGCATCGGTCAACTCTCTATTGAATCAGAATTCCGACGATTGATGCAGACATCAGGTTGGCCATGGTTCCCGCCAGCATGGCCCGCAGCCCCAGCCGAGCAAGGTCGTTCCGCCGATTTGGAGCCAGCGCGCCGATGCCCCCGATCTGAATGCCGATCGAGCTCAGATTGGCGAAGCCGCAGAGCGCAAAGGTGGCAATGGTGAAAGATCGGAAGTCGAGCGCTGCTTTCTGTGCTCCAAGCAGCGAATAAGCTACCACTTCATTGATGACCATGCGCGTTCCGAGCAGATTGCCGACGATCCGCGTGTCATGCCAGGGAATGCCGATCAGCCATGCGATGGGCGCAAAGAGCACACCCAGGATGGCGTCCAGACTGGTGGGGAAGTAGCTGAAATGGCGTGCCGCGAGCCAGTTATGAATGCCGCCCAGTACGCCGTTGAGCAGGGCGATCAGGGCCAGGAACGAGATCAGCATGATGGCCACATTGAAGGCCAGCTTTCCCCCATCGATGGTGCCGCGTGCGATCGCACCCAGCAGGTTTTCTTCCTTATGCTCTTCCTCGGGAGGCATGTGCACCACGCCCATGGTCGCGGGAGTTCCTACCTCCGGCACCAGCATCTTCGAGATCAAAATCGTTCCCGGGGCGGTCATGATGACCGCGGCCAGCAGATGCTGCGCCTCGATCCCATACAGGATGTACGCAGCCATGATGCCGCCCGAGACATGGGCCATGCCGCTGGTCATGATGGTCATCAGCTCGGAGCGCGTGGCGTCAGGCAGGAAGGGACGGATGGTCAGCGGGGCTTCCGTCTGGCCCATGAAAATGCTGGCCGCAACGTTGAGGCTTTCGGCACCGGAGACGCGCATGGTCCACTGCATGAGCCGCGCGAAGACCCGAATGACCAGCTGCATCACGCCGATGTGGTACAGCACGGCGAAGAATGCGGAGATGAAGATGATGGTAGGCAGCACCTGGAAGGCGAAGATCAATCCAAAGGGCGAATGCTGCTTGCCCAGATCGCCGAAGACCATCTGCGAGCCGGCGAAGGAGTAGGCGAGCATGCGGGTGATAGCCGCACCGACCGAGCCGAGAATCTGTTGGCCAACCGTCCACTTCAGCACCAGAAATGCGAAGACGATCTGCAGGCTGAGTCCCCAGATCACAGTGCGCCACCGGATGGCGCGCCGATTAGTGGAGAAGAGCCATGCCAGCGTCAGCATGGTGAGCAGGCCAAGCACCCCGGTGAATCTTGCCAATGTTTTCCCCTATGAGTCCATCCTATGGGCGAACCGGTGATTCCTGAAAATGATTTTGTAGCACTTCGGCGCTGTTTTTGCGTGTGATGATGTCGCTGATCAGCGCCGGCGGGGCCGACGGCTGGTCTTCAATGACCAGTGCGGACGCGAGAAGCTCTTCTGGCTCGGCGAAACGCGACTCCTCGTCGGTGAAAAGCGTGCAAAGCGCTTCACCGGCTGCGATGCGGCTGCCCAGCTTTACGTGCATCTCGAGACCGGCGTGGGCGGCAACGGGTTCACCAGCACGCTCGCGCCCTGCGCCGAGGCGCTGAACGGCCCAACCTACCTTCTCGCAGTCGACGCGGCTCAAATACCCGCTGTGTTCGGCACGAAACTCGCGGCGAAACTTCGGCGTATGAAAACGCACGGGATCATTCAGAAGCCGGGCATCGCCGCCTTGCGCCTCCACCATACGTATAAAAATGTCCAGCGCGCTGCCATCGGTTAGCTTTGCCTCGGCAATGGTCCTCCCTTCTTCCGCGCTGGCGGCCTTGCCGCCGAGGTAGATCATCCATCCGGCCAGCACCAGCGATAGCGCGCGTAGGTCCTCACTCAGGGCATTGCGCTGATTTTTAAGCAGCTCGACCGACTCCCAGATTTCAACCCAGTTGCCGGCGAAGCGGCCCAGCGGCTGATCCATCGAAGTGAGAATCGCCGCCGTCCGCGTGCCCGAGCGTTCGCCGGTATCGACCATGAGCGCTGCCAGAAAGCGCGAGGCCGAGAGATCTTTCAGAAAAGCTCCGGAGCCAGTCTTTACGTCAAGCACCAGCCCGTTCAAGCCTGCGGCCAGCTTCTTGCTCATGATCGAGGCGCAGATGAGCCACGGGCTCTCCACCGTGCCGGTCCGATCGCGAAGGTCGTAGAGGACGCGATCTGCAGGCACCAGGTTCTTTGTCTGACCGATGATGGTGGCGCCGCATGCGTCGATCACCCGCCGCGCTTCCTTCAGCGACAGTTGGGTGTTGTAGCCGGGGATGCTCTCGAGCTTATCGAGAGTGCCGCCGGTGTGTCCCAGCGCTCGTCCGCTGATCATCGGCACGGCCACGCCGGCCGCTGCCGCAATCGGGGCCACCAGGAACGATGTCTTATCGCCCACGCCGCCGGTTGAGTGCTTATCGACCGTCGTGCGTCCCAGTCCTGCGTGGTCGAAGACCTCGCCCGAGTACCGCATCGCCGCAGTCAGAGCCGCTTCTTCGTACAATGTGAGACCACGCAGGAAAGCAGCCATCAGAAAAGCAGCCAGCTGCGCTTCGGGAATCGACTGTCGTGCGGCGCCTTCGACAAGGAAGCGAATTTCGTCCTCTGTCAGCTCGCCGCCATCGCGCTTCTTACGGATCAGATCAATCGGATGCATGATGCACTCACTTACTTTGTTTCGAGATGAAAGCTGAACGGCAGCAGCTCGGCGAAGCTGCGAATCTCGATGCCCGCATCGCCGGGAAAGACAATTACCGCACTAGGAGTGACGAATTCGCTCATCACCTGCCGGCAGGCTCCGCATGGCGGGCTGGCGGCATCATTCAAATTCGTCACAGCGATGGCGACAATACGATGGGCCGCGCCCCGCTCACTTACAGCGCGGAAGAGCGCGTTGCGCTCGGCGCAGCTGGTCAGTCCGAACGATACGTTCTCCACGTTGCAGCCGGTCGTTATGTGGCCGTCGTCGAAGAGCAGCGCAGCGCCTACGCGGAAGCGCGAATAGGGCGCATAGGCATGCGCGGCAACTTCGCGGGCAGCGCCAAGTAATTGTTGCGCCAGGGTTGGATCCAGCAAATGAGAGGTGTCTGACATCGTCTTAGAGGCTAGAGCCGGGCAGGAAATTTCGCAAACGGCAAGATCGGGCGCAGATTTTCGCGACGTTTTGTTGCTGTGGGATCTGCTCTCAAAGTGTTTCCGTTCGGCCGCAAAGGGAGCGCATAACTTGCGGCGGATCAACGCACGAACGCATCCAAGCAGCGTGAGGAATATCCTGAATTCAGGCGATGAAATCGAAGCCAAACCCGCTTAAGGGCAAGCGTCGAACAGCCGCGGAAGCGGCCCCGAAGCCGTCCAGCCTGAACATCGCGGAGCTTAACGACGCCGCGCTCGCGCTTTTTCATCCGGTCACCGCAGAGTGGTTTCGGGCGGTCTTCGATCATCCCACGGCGCCGCAGCGCCTGGGCTGGCCGGCCATCGCGCGTGGCGAGAGCACCCTGATCCTTGCCCCCACGGGAACGGGAAAAACGCTCACCGCCTTCCTGTGGTGCCTGGATCGCCTAATGCTCCATTCGCCCGACTCAGACGTCGAGGGCTGCCGCGTGATCTACATCAGCCCGCTCAAGGCATTGGCCGTCGATGTCGAGCGCAACCTTCGTTCGCCGCTGGCCGGCATCGATAACATGGCTCGCCAGCGCGGCGTCGCGGTGCATATTCCCGAGATCAGCATCCGTACTGGAGATACGGCGCAGCGCGAGCGAGCACGTTTTCGCCGCCATCCTGCCGAGATCCTCATCACCACGCCGGAGTCCCTCTATCTCTTGCTGACCTCAGAGTCGGCAACTTCGCTGCGAACGGTCGAGACCGTCATCATCGATGAGATACACGCTCTCGTCCCTACCAAGCGCGGAGCCCATCTCGCTCTCAGCCTCGAACGCCTGCAGGCCATCACTGGCAAAGAGCTGCAACGCATTGGGCTTTCGGCGACGCAGCGTCCGCTTGAGGAAGTAGCGCACTTTCTTGCCGGTGTGGAAGTCAGCGGTCGCGCGCCACGCGAGAAGGGCACTCCGCAGCAGAAGGCGGCGAGCGAAGTTGCTGCCTTCGAGCATGAATGGACTACGGACGAAGAGGCTGCACAGCCTTTTCGTCCGGTGACAATCATCAATGCCAGCGAGACAAAACGCCTCGAGCTGAAGGTCGAGGTTCCGGTCGAAGATATGGCTCGCCTGGGCCAGATCGAGGAGCTGCCGAGCGGCGCGGCTTCGCAAGGACCGAAGCGCACATCGATTTGGAGTGCCATCCATCCGCGTCTGTTGGAGATCATCCTCGAGCGCGAGTCCACGCTCATCTTCGTCAACAATCGACGCACCGCGGAGCGGCTGGCCGGTGCGATTAACGAACTCGCGCAGGAGCGCGATCTTCCGCAGCCGCTGGCGCGCGCTCACCATGGCTCGCTCGCGGCAGCGCAGCGGTCGGAGATCGAAGAACAGCTCAAGGCAGGCTCCATTCGCGCGCTTGTCGCAACGTCATCGCTTGAGCTGGGCATCGATATGGGCGCCATCGATCTCGTCATTCAGATCGAAGCGCCGCCTTCGGTAGCCAGCGGCATGCAGCGCATCGGCCGCGCCGGGCATCAGGTGGGAGCGGCGAGCGAAGGCATCATCTTTCCCAAATTCCGCGCCGACCTCGTCGCGTGCGCCGCCGTTACGCGCGCGATGCACGAAGGTTTGGTCGAGTCGGCGCGCTATCTGCGTAATCCGCTGGACGTGCTGGCGCAGCAGATCGTCGCCACAGTCGCGCATCCACCTGCGCTGGCTGTTCCGCGCAGAAAGAAAGAGCCGCCGCCACAGCCGGAGATCACAGTCGAAGCGGTTTTCGCCATGGTGCGCGCATCGGCGCCTTTTGCCTCGCTCAGCCGTACAGCCTTCGAAGGCGTGCTCGATCTGCTCGCCGGCCGCTACCCCTCGGACGAATTCGCGGAGCTGCGTCCGCGCATTACCTGGGATCGGGTGAGCAACACGCTCACCCCGCGCGAAAGCGCCAAGAGCCTGGCGATTTTGAATGGCGGCACGATTCCCGATCGCGGTCTTTACGGCGTATTTCTTTCGGGCTCGGAGAAGCCGGTGCGCGTGGGTGAGCTCGATGAAGAGATGGTCTTCGAGAGCCGCACCGGCGACACCTTTGTCCTCGGCGCATCGTCCTGGCGCATCGACGAGATCACGCACGATCGCGTGCTCGTCTCGCCCGCGCCCGGCGAACCCGGCAAGATGCCTTTCTGGCATGGCGATCAGGCGGGGCGGCCACTGGAATTCGGCCAGCGCATCGGCGCACTGATTCGGGAACTGCGTGAGGTGCCGCGCAACGCCGCTATCAGCCGCTTGACCCGCGAGCATGATTTGGAGCTGCAGGCGGCGGAGAACCTGATGCGCTTCCTGGCCGATCAGGAGATTGTAACCAATACAGTTCCAGATGACCGCAACATCGTCATCGAGCGTGTGCGCGATGAGCTGGGCGACTGGCGTGTTTGCGTGCTCACACCTTTTGGAAGCCGCGTGCACGCGCCCTGGGCTATGGCGGTCACCGGGCGCATTCGCGCGTCAGGAGGACCGGATGTCGAGACCATGTGGGCCGACGATGGTTTTGTTCTGCGCTTTCCTGACACCGATGTTGCGCCCGACGCCGACCTCATCCTCCTCGATGCCGGCGAGGCCACCGATTTAGTCCTTCGTCAGTTAGGATCGACCGCGCTCTTCGCTGCGAAATTTCGCGAATCAGCGGCACGCGCTCTCCTGCTGCCGCGCCGTCGCGCGCAGGGCCGCGCCCCGCTGTGGCAGCAGCGCAAGCGCGCTTATGACCTGCTCGCCGTAGCATCCCGTTATCCGTCGTTTCCGATGCTGCTCGAGGCTTATCGCGAGTGCTTGCGGGATGTCTTCGACATCCCTGCATTTCTTGAGGTGCTGCGCTCGGTCGAAAAGCGGCAGATTCGCGTTCATGTGGCCGATTCACGCACGCCGTCGCCTTTCGCCTCGTCACTGCTTTTCAGCTACGTGGCGAATTACATCTATGACGGCGATGCGCCGCTGGCAGAGCGTCGTGCACAGGCTCTCTCCATCGATCAGGATCAGCTGCGCGACCTGCTTGGAGATGCCGATCTCCGCGAGATCCTCGACGCCGATGCCATCGCCGAAGTAGAAGAGCAGATTCAGGCGCTTGGCGAAACGCAGCGCGTCCGCTCGGTTGATGGCATGCACGATCTGTTGCTTCGTCTCGGCGATCTGGCCCGTGAGGATCTTGCGAGGCGGCTCGAATCCGTGGATCTGCTGCAGTCGCTCGATCGATTGTTGCGCGCCCGCCGGCTCCTCGAAGTCAAGATCGCTGGAGAGAAGCGCCTCATCGCCATCGAGGACGCGGCGCGTTACCGCGATGCGCTCGGGATCCCGCTGCCGCCCGGCATTGCCGCCTCATTCCTCGAACCGGTGGCGGCGCCGGTGCTCGAACTTGTCCGTCGCTATGCCCGCACCCATGGGCCATTTACGCTACAGGAAGCCGCCAAGAGATTTGGCCTGGATACGAAGCTGGTTGACTCATCGTTGCGGACGCTGCTGCTTGATGGGCGCGTTGTCGAAGGCGGCTTTCGTCCGAACGGCGTTCATCGCGAGTGGTGCGATGTCGAAGTCCTGCGCCAGATTCGCAGAAAGTCACTGGCACGGTTACGAAAAGAGATCGAACCGGTAGAGCAGCACCTCCTCGCGCGCTTCGAGACCCACTGGCAAGGAGTGCTGCAACGCCGTCGCGGGCTCGACGCGCTTCTCGACACGATCGAGAACCTGCAGGGGGCGCCGCTGCCCGCGTCCATGCTTGAATCGACCATCCTGCCCGCACGTCTCAGCAGATATTCGCCCTCTGACCTCGACACCCTCATCGCCGCCGGCGAAGTTGTCTGGTGCGGCCTCGATCCGCTCGGCGAGCATGACGGTCGCATCGCGCTCTATCTCTCCGACAAGCTCTCCACGCTGCTGCCGCCGCGCAACGTCCGCACCGATGAGCCGGTCACGGAAAAAGAAACAGCGATTCTCGATCAACTCACCCGCAACGGAGCCATGTTTTTCGCGCAGCTTCACGATGCGCTCGGTGGCGGCTATCCCGGAGAAACGCTCGATGCCCTCTGGGATCTTGTTTGGCGCGGCCTGGTCACCAATGACACTCTGCATGCGCTGCGCTCATATGTGAGCAAACCCTCGTCTTCGCGGCCGGCCAAGCGGCAGCATAATCTGCCTACGTTTCGATCGCGGCGCACCACTCCGCCCAGCGCGCAAGGCCGCTGGGGGCTTGTGCCGCAACCTGACCGCAGTACGCCGGCGCAGCAGACCGAGTGGTCGCACGCTCTCGCGCTGCAGATGCTGAATCGCTATGGCATCCTCACCCGCGAAACGGTGGCTCAGGAGAATGTTCCCGGTGGCTTCAGCGCTGTTTACGACGTGCTGAAGGCGCTTGAGGAGAGTGGGCGGGTTCGCCGCGGATACTTCATCGCAGGGCTTGGAGCCGCGCAGTTCGCGTTGCCTGCAGCGGTCGACCTGCTTCGCTCGCTGCGCAACAACTCCGACAAGCCGGAGATTGTTGCTCTCGGCGCCGCTGACCCAGCGAATGTCTATGGCTCTGTTCTGCGCTGGCCGCAAAACAGCGGTCAGGGTGCGTCGACTGGTACAACACGGCCGGGCGACGAGCTCAGTGCGATTCCTGAGACGGAAGCCAGCGAACCCGGTCCGCGCTCGCTTACCCGCAGCGTTGGAGCTTCCGTCATTCTGCGCAATGGAGAGCTTATCGGCTACATGCGCCGCAACAACCCGAGTCTGCAGGTCTTTCTACCGGCGGATGAGCCAGACCGCGGCAATGCTGCGCGAGATCTCGCGGCGTTTCTCGCGCGGAGCGCGCAGGAGAGCATGCGGCAGGACGAAGCTCGTCACCGCGGAGGCCTGCTCATTTCCACGATCAACGGTCAGCCGACGCACGAACACTTTCTCGCGCGCTTCCTCATGGATGCCGGCTTCACGCCAGCGCCGATGGGCTTCAACATGCGCCGCATCCTGCCGCCGGTTTCTGCATCCGAAACAGATGTGGCAGCTGCTGCCGGAGAGGTTCAGTAGAGATGCCCGAGGGCGATACCATCTTTCGCTCCGCCCGCGCCCTGAATAAAGCGTTGGCTGGAGCTGCCGTGACTGAATTCGATACCGCTTACGCGCCGCTGGCCAGCGTGCATGACAACACGCCTGTCACGGGACGAATCATCGAGAAGGTGGAAGCTCGCGGCAAGTGGCTGCTCATCTATTTCTCCGGCAATCTCATTTTAGTTACGCACATGCTCATGAGCGGGAGCTGGCATATCTATCGCACCGGCGAAAAATGGAGATGGACGCGGCAGCACATGCGGGTCGTGATCCGCACAAAGAACTTTGAGGCCGTCGCCTTCGATGTTCCTGTCGCGCAATTTCACACCGCCGGCTCTCTGACGCGCCATGCCGCGATACCTAAACTCGGACCCGATCTTCTCAGCCAGCAGTTCTCGGAAGACGAAGCGATGGCTCGCATCCGTGCCCATTCTGACGAAGAGATTGCCAACGTCCTCCTGAATCAGCAGGTCATGGCGGGGCTGGGAAATGTCTACAAATCCGAGGTGTGCTTCGCCTGCAAGGTGCATCCTTTTCGCAGTGTCGCATCGCTCTCCAATGCAGAGATCGACTGCCTGGTCGAGACATCGAGAAAGATGATGGGAGCCAATGTTCTCGGAACATCCGGCGACGGCATTACAACCTACACCGGAGCGCGCCGGACCACTGGCAACGCCAACCCAGCGAGCCGGGTGTGGGTCTACGGGCGGCAGGGCCGGCAATGCCGCCGCTGCGGCACGCTCGTTCTTATGCGCAAGCAAGGCGTCGGGGCTCGTTCCACCTACTGGTGTCCGGAGTGCCAACCGGTGGGAACCTCGTTTGCCGATTCCCCAGTGACGGGCTGGGCTACTCCGATTCGCCGCAAGAAGGCCGGATGCGGCTGATGCGCCAGCCATTGTGAGGCTCCGTTACAATTGAGGCCATGCCGGGACCGTCGCGCAAGCGCCAGAAATCGCCGCCGCCAGGAGAGACAGGACAAGAGGCTCTCTACCTGCGCTTTCTCAGCGACAAGCAGGTGACGGTGAGCGTGAAACTTCGCGATGGCGAAGCGGTCTCCGGATGGATCGAGTATTTCGACGATCGCATGATTCGCCTTACGCGCGAAGGCAAGCCCAATCTCTTCATCTATAAACATCAGATCCGCACCATTACGGAGATCGCGCGCAAGGGCGAAGAGCCGCGCCGCCGCAGCCGCAAAGCAGCGGACGCGCCCATAGCAGCCTCTCCTACGACCATTGAGGAAATCTCTTGAACGCACCTTCCGGCTTCGCCTTCGTTCCGTCTGCTTCCCGCATTGCTATCGAGGCCGGCGCTCTCATTCGCGACTTCTATCATCGCGGAGTCGCAACGGAGTACAAGGGCGACGTCGATCTGGTTACAGAAGCCGATCGCGCCTCGGAAAAGCTCATCGTCCAACGACTGATGGATGTTTTCCCGGAACACGGCGTCTTCGGCGAAGAGGGAACTCGCACGCATCTCGATAAGGAATATCGCTGGTACATCGATCCGCTCGACGGCACCACGAATTTCGCGCACGGTTTTCCGGTCTTTTGCGTCTCTATGGGGCTGGAGCGGCGCGCTTCCACGCTTGCGCCGACAGAAGATGGCGAGATAGTCGCTGGAGTTATTTACGATCCGCTGCGGGATGAGCTTTTCACTGCGGAAAAAGGTAAGGGCGCTTACTTGAATGGCGTGCGCATTCACGCGTCGAAGACTGCCGATCTCGCCGAGGCTCTTCTGGCCACGGGATTCCCTAGCCGCAAACGCCACGAAAATCCAAACATCCACTTTTACCAGGAGTTCACGCTTCGTTCGCACGGCGTACGCCGCGCGGGTTCGGCGGCGATAGACCTGGCCTACACCGCCTGCGGACGCATCGATGCGTATTGGGAGTTCAACCTGAATCCATGGGATACAGCGGCCGGCGCTCTTCTGGTCGCAGAGGCGGGAGGGACAATCACCACCTTCAGTGGCGCTCCTTTCAAGCTGGATAGCCGCGAAGTGCTCGCCACCAATGGACTCCTGCGCGATGAACTTATCGGACTCTTTACGGAGATGTTTGCTGGCAATGAACTGGAGCCGATCCCGACTCCCGCCGAGTTCGCGGCGAAACGGGCGGCACGCGCGTTGTAAATTGCGAAGCATTTCCGAATTAGCTAGCTGGCGAAGCGTGATCTTGATCGCCGCTCGGTTTTGCTGAATCTTCGTTCCCACCTCGTACATCTTTTGCGGAGAGGGAAAGTTCAAATGGCAAACGAAAAGAAAGTCGCGCTGATTACCGGCGCCAATCGTGGAATTGGATTGGAAACAGCCCGTCAGTTGGGTCAGAAGGGTATTACTGTTGTGGTCGCAGCGCGGACTTTGGCCTCTGCCGAAGAAACCGCCTCCAAGCTGAAGGCCGAGGGCATCGATGCATTTCCGGTCAAGCTCGAAGTGACCAGCGATCAGGATCGTAAAGCAGCCGTGAAGACAATTGGCGACAAGTTCGGCAAGCTCGATATTCTCATCAACAACGCCGGCGTAGGATCGCAGACCGATATGTTCGCGCTGACAGTATCCGAGACAACAGAAGAAGAACTGCAGACGGTGTTCGGTACGAATCTCTTCGCTGTTGTCGCCGTCACGCGTGAATTTCTGCCGTTGCTGAAGAAGAGCGATGCCGGTCGCATTGTGAATCTATCCAGCGTTCTGGGATCTCTCACTCTTCATGCGGATCCTAACAGCCCCATCGCCGCCGTCAAGAGTCTTGCCTATGATGCGTCGAAGTCGGCGTTGAATGCGTTTACCATTCACCTCGCTGCAGAGCTGAAAGATACCAAGATCAAGGTGAACTCGGCGCATCCCGGATGGGTCAAGACCGACATGGGCACCGACAAGGCTCCGATGGAAATCGTCGATGGAGCAAAGACCAGTGTCGAACTGGCACTGCTTCCGCAGGATGGCCCCAACGGACGGTTCATTCACCTGGGTCAAGAACTGCCCTGGTAATTAGGGCCTCAAATATTTCAATTCACAATTGGCATAAGACAGCGGGATCGATTTGCAATCGATCCCGCTTTTGTTTTGGTTATTTCGTTTCCAGTCGAATTACCTGAATGGAATAGGGTGGCAGCTCATAAGTGAACTCGCTCGCTGCTCTTTCGAATCGCGACTCGATGGGTACGATGGTCGTGGGCTGGCGAATGGAGTTTGTCGCGGCCAACGTGCCGGCGCGCAGCGTTACCACCTTGGCGATGTTTTTCACATCCGGTGCACCATCGAGGGCGATGGAGACCGGCTTGATGTCGGAAGTAGCGTTCACCAGCTTGATGAAGATTTCGCCAGTATCCGATTTCCGCGTCACCGAGTAGAAGAAGCGCAGATCGTCGCCGGTGGTCGAGGTCTCGGGGATCTCATCGCCGTGGTATTCACCGAAGAGCACCTGCGCATAGTAGCTGGGCGAGCCATAGCTCGATAGCGCGTCGTAGCCGATCAGGTCGCTCTCCCACTGCATGCCGCCCGGATTCACATTGACCAGCAGGGGCGCGTAGCTGGCCATCACGATGATGTCGCTGTTGCGCTCCATGCCTGTCATCCACGCGGCATCTCCAAGGGCTGCGCCGAAATCGGGCGTGGGGCTGCCTTCACGCGTCGCCCATTCTCCGACGAAGATCTTTGGCCCGTTGCGGTCTGTCTTGTCGTAGTGATGAACGTCATCGTAGAACTGCTGCGCGTTGCGGTAGTAGTGATCGTCGATGACATCGGGCTTGATTTCTTTCACCGGTGTTGTGGCAATCAACTGGAGGTTGGGATACTTCGCCTTGATTGCTTTGTAGAACTGCGCGTAGCGGCCGTCATAAGAGCCGGACTTATCAAAGAAATCTTCATTGCCGATTTCGACATAGTTCAGTGCGAAGGGAGCGGGATGCCCATCCTTCACCCGCTCCGCACCCCACTTGGTCGAGGCATCGCCGGTTACATACTCGATCTCGTCCAATGCATCGGCCACGTAAGGATCAAGGTCAGCGCCCGGTTTCACGAACTCCTGCTGCATCGAGTAGCCGGCATAGACAGCCAGCACAGGCTGCATCTGCAGGTCCTCGCACCACTCCAGAAACTCGAGCAATCCAAGTCCGTCGGAAGAGTGATAGCGCCATGGGCTCGGATGGGTCGGGCGATCGACGAGCGGGCCGATGGTCTTCTTCCACTCATACCGTTCGGGAATGTGATCGCCTTCGAGGTAATTGCCGCCCGGGAAGCGCAGGAAGCTGGGCTTCATCGCCGCCATCTTTTCCATTAGATCGATGCGGTTGCCGTTCTCGCGGTCGTGATAGGTGGGAGGAAAGAGCGAGATAAGGCTGAACCAGATGGTTCCCGGATTACCCGCGGAGAAGACTAGATGATTGCTCGAGGAGGGGGCCTGCGCGTTGGCAGTCAGCGTAAAGTCATACTTCTTCCAGTCGGATGAGAGCGCCGTTACCTGAGTGTGGGTGAGCACCGCGCCCGTCTCGTCGCTTACCAGATCGACGCGTACAGGACCGACTGCGGTGTCCGACGCCTTGGCATAGAACGAGCCTTTGTAAGTCGTTCTGGGACGCAGTGGGATGCCCCAGTATCCCTGGTTGGATATTCCCGCCGGATCGTTCGCGGTAGCTTTCTCGATGGTCAACTTCATGCTGTAGGGCAATGCCTGGCTTGGCCCTGTCGTTTTGTCGACGACCATCTCCGCTTTCGACTCGCCGCGCTCCACCAGCCTCCACGAGGGCACGCCATGCCTGTCGCCGAAAAAAGTGCGATTGCGTATCAGCTCCGCATAGAGGCCGCCGTCGTAGGAATAATTGATCTCTTCGGTCATCAGTCCATACAGGGTCGGGCTGGACTTCGCCTTCACCTGCTGCACGTGGACATTGAGAGTGACCGGAGGCGCCGTCTCGGCGAACGCCGGAGCGAGAAATGAAAGGGAGGCAAGAGAGACCGAACAGAAGACCTGGCGGAGAAGCGATGGCATGAACACTCCATGTACTGAGAGAAGGTTGGCGAGTGCCGGGAACGACCAGTAAACGTTATCTTGTAGCGCGCTCTCCGTCAACTGCTTTCGGCCGTCAGTGATTGCAGAGGAGAGCCGCCGCCTTCTTTTCTTGTCACCGATTCTTGAAAGCTTGGCCTTTCGTCTTCACCCCATGATCGCGCTACAATAAACGTGACAACTCACCCGAAGAAGAGGATCTCTCGAATGGCATACGTAATTGCGGAACCCTGCATCGGCACAAAGGACGTGGCTTGCGTCGACGCCTGTCCGGTGGACTGCATCCACCCCAAGAAAGACGAAGCCGGTTTCGGCGAGATTGAGCAGCTTTATATCGATCCCGTAGAGTGCATCGATTGCGGCGCGTGCGTTCCGGTCTGCCCGGTGTCGGCGATCTTCGCCGCCGACGACCTGCCCGAAAAGTGGGCCAGCTTCACAGACAAGAATTCAGCTCACTTCGGCCGCTAAATTTCAAGATAGAAAGCGCCGGGCCCATGGGGGCCGGGCGCTTTTCTTTTTTGCGCCTGAATCCATCTGCTTCATGGGAAGATTGTTGCCTTACGTGAAGTGAAAGTACGGAATTCGCTGGCTCGATCTTCCACTCCCACTGTTCCAGGCAAGCCGGAGGAAGCTATGACGCAAACCGCACCGTCGAAACGCACGCAGGTCGGCCGGCTTCCCAAGCGTGGCGATTATTCGAAGGAGACCATTCATGGCATCCTCGATGCGGCTTTTCTTTGCCACGTAGGCTTCGTTGTCGATGGGCAGCCCTTCGTCATTCCCACCGGCTATGGGCGTGATGGCGAAATCCTCTACATTCATGGCTCGGCAGCGAGCCGGATGCTTCGCAATCTGGAAAAAGGTGTCGATGCCTGCGTGACCGTCACGCTGCTCGACGGCATCGTGCTCGCGCGCGCCGCTTTTCATCACTCCATGAACTACCGCTCGGTGGTGATGCTGGGTACTGCAACACTGGTTGAGGATGCAGAGACGAAGCGCGAGGCGCTGCGCATTATCTCCGAGCAGATCGTGCCCGGCCGGTGGGACGACGTACGGCTGCCCAATGATCAGGAGTTGAAGGCGACGACGGTTCTTGCCTTTCCCATCGACGAGGCCTCGGCCAAGGTTCGCACCGGGCCTCCGGCAGACGATGAGGAAGATTACGGACTGGATATATGGGCGGGAGTTCTGCCGTTGAGCCTTCAGCCCGGAACGCTGATTCCCGATCCGCGCCTGAAGAGCGGGATTGATGTGGTTCCCACATATCGGGTCGGCCTGCAGTAAGACGCGTTCCTTCACTCCTCGTGCAGCAAGATCAGCGGATCGACGGAGAGAGGCTGCCACTCAAATTGAAACGCCCCGGAAACTCCGGGGCGTTTTCATGCTTGCGTGCCGCAGTTTAGAACTGGTTCCAGAGGAACTGGTTGTAAACCTCGTGGTGGAACTGCACCTCGGAGGGCTTCACGAACGTTCCCAGTTGACGCGGGCAGCGATCCGCCGATGCCTGCTTGAGGTCGGCATAACGCGCCTTTACGTCCTCGCCAAGCAGTTTGGTGGTCCAGGGCGCATTGCGGAAGTTCTCGATTGCGGTGTAGATGTTGTCAGGCAGGTACCGCTCCGCCTGGCGAAGGTTGGCGACCGTTGCCGTTTCGCCGTCCAGACCCGACTTGAAGATCGAGTACAGCACCAGGTAAGGATTCGAGTCCGGAGCCACCGAGCGCACTTCCACACGCGACGACTTCTCGTTGCCGATGGGAATGCGGATCATCGAGCCGCGATCGACCGCCGAAGCCTTGATCTGATTCGGCGCCTCGAAGTGAGGATCGAGACGACGGTAGGCGTTCACGCTGGAGTTCAGCAGCAGGCAGATGTCGTTGCCGTGAGTCAGGATGCGGTCGACAAAATCCCAGGCGAACTTCGAGATCTTCTCTTCGCCGTTAGGATCCCAGCAGAGATTCTTGCCGTCTTTGCTGATCGAGACGTTGGTGTGCATGCCGCTGCCGTTCACGCCGACAACCGGCTTGGGCAGGAACGAGGCGGTCATGCCCATGCGGGTTGCCACCTGGCGGCAGATCAGCTTGTAAATCTGGATCTGGTCGGCGGCCGCTACCACTTCGCCGTAACCGTAGTTGATTTCGAACTGCGAGGGGGCGACCTCGGGATGGTCCTTCTCATTCTCGAAGCCCATAGCGCGCTGTAATTCAGCTGCGGTATCGATGAACGAGCGCAGCGGATCGCCGGGCAGCGAATGGTAGTAGCCGCCGGTGTTTACGTAGTCGAAGCGGCCGGTCTGGGGGAAGTTCTTTTCAGCATTGACGCCGGCAAAGAGGAAGCCTTCGATCTCATTGGCCGCGTTCAGCGTGTAGCCGTGCTTTGCGTGCAGGCTATCGGCATAGGTCTTGAGCACGCCGCGCATGTCGCCGGTGTAAGGCGCTCCATTTTTGTCGATCACTTCGCCGAAGACCAGTACCTTGCCGGAGCCGAAGTAGTCGGCCGGCGCGAAGTAGAAGGCGCTCCAGTCGATGCCGAGGCGGAGGTCGCTCTCGCGCTGCGCGGTAAAGCCGCGGATCGACGAGCCGTCGAAGGTGAGATTGTCGTAACTCTTGACCAGGAACTTCTTGTCGTAGTCGAGCATATGCAGCCGGCCTTCGAGATCGCTGAAGAGGACGGTTACGGCCTTGATGCCCTTCTGATCGGTCAGATATTTCAGCCGCTCTTCCTGAATCTTGTCGGCGGCGACGCGCTTCCGGCGCTGGTCCTTCGCCCGTAAGTTCAGTTCTTCCAGCTCTTCATAGGACAACGCCAGGAAATTACGAAGTTCAGTGGACATGCTTCTCCTTCAAATGAGTTTTTGGGCATAGCCATCGCAGGATCTAACAGCTCGCGCACCGGGAGCTGGGGATAGGCCCACAAAATCGAGGGTGGCTCTCACTTTCCAGACTAATCCGCCCATTCGCAAAGGATAAGCGATATAAACAAAAGTGATCGAGACAATGAAAGAGTTTTATCCGGCACGATTGCACCAGCGTGCAGCGGTCCTCGCTTTTCTTAAACCCTAACCCCTGCACCCTATACCCTGTAGTAAGTGATTGCGCATCAAGCCGAAGCCCTGATTCTTCGCACCTGGCCGGTCCATGAGGCCGACCAGATCGTGTCGCTCTTTACCCGCGATCAGGGCAAACTCAAGGGCATTGCCAAGTCGGCGGCCAAGTCGCGGCGGCGCTTCGGCGGTGCGCTCGAGCCCATGACCTACGTGCTCGCGACTTATGTGGAAAAGCCGCGCCAGGAGCTGGTCCGGCTGGACTCCTGCGAGATCCTCGCTTCGCCGCTCTCCGAGCCGGTCGATTACGGACGCGCTGCCGCGCTGGCTTTCTTCGCCGAAATATTGGAAGAGACCCTTCCCGATCACGACCCGCAGGACACCGTCTTTCGTCTCGCGCTGGCGGTCCTCGAGCACACCCGGACAGGGTCTATCTGGCTTCCAGTGACCTATTTCGGTCTCTGGATCCTTCGACTCATGGGCTGGATGCCGGATATCTCTCATTGCACCCTCTGCGGACGGGCTTTTGCCGGAGAACCGGCCTATTTTGAGAGCCAGTCCGACGGCCTGGTCTGTGCTGATCATCGCCATCCCGCCAGCCGCGCGCTCTCACCAGCATCGCTGGCCGTCGCAGAACACATCTTTCGGGCGCCAATTTCCGCCCTGGCCGCCGAAGACTGGCCGCGAAACCGAGCCGCCGACCTGCGCCGATTTACCGCACAGGCGCTCGAACGGCACCTGGAGCGGAGGCTTCGCTCCTCTATCGCCCTAAGCAAACTGGGCGCGTGAGCCGATCAACTCAGCAGAGTCGTACTGGACCTGGCATTTTCGGCGCGAAGGCATCGATGCCGTCAAGCTTGCCCGGCTCAGGAAACTGGCGGCTCACGGTAAAATCTCCAGAGACCTTACCGACGGAAAGCAACGTGTCCTCAACCATTACATCTTCGACCGTTCATGAACGCACCCAGCCTCTGACCTTCCAGCAGCTTCTCTTCCGCCTGCAGACCTTCTGGGCGGACCGGGGATGCGTGCTGCAGCAGCCCTATGATGTCGAAGTGGGCGCGGGCACCATGTCGCCTGACACATTTCTGCGCGTGCTTGGTCCGAAACCGGTCAATATCGCTTACGCCCAGCCTTCGCGGCGTCCGGCCGACGGCCGCTATGGCGAGAACCCGAACCGTCTTTACAAACACACGCAATTCCAGGTGATCCTCAAGCCGCCGCCGTCCGATATTCAGGAGGTCTATCTGGCTTCGCTCGAAGCCGTCGGCATCGACCTCTCCGAGCACGACATCAAGTTCGAGGAAGACAACTGGGAGTCGCCGACATTGGGTGCGTGGGGTATCGGCTGGCAGGTGATGCTGGATGGCCTCGAGGTCACGCAGTTTACTTACTTCCAGCAGTGCGGCGGCCTCGATCTCGATCCCATCAGCGGAGAGATCACGTACGGTCTCGAACGCCTCGCGGCTTTTCTGCAGGATGTCGATTCCATCTACGACATCGTATGGGCGCGCGAACCGAAGACCGGACGCGAGATCACTTACGGCGAGATTCGCCTCGAGGAAGAGCTGCAGTTCTCGGTCTATAACTTCGAGGCTGCGGAGGTCGAAAAGCTTTGGGAGCACCTGCGTCTGTACGAAGCCGAATGCCAGGCGCTGATCACCAGCTACAACGACAGCTTTTCGCCCAAGATCGAAAAGCAAGGCGAGCGCAAGGAAAAGATCCACGACCGCGTGGTGCATGATGGCGATGCTCCCGGAGCGGGTGGGAACGAGGATGAGGGTTTTGGGGCGCAGCAGCGCCGCTTTCCCGTTCTAGGAGCTTACGATCTCTGCCTCAAGTGCTCGCATCTTTTCAATTTGCTCGACGCTCGCGGCGCAATTTCGGTGACAGAACGCGTCGGGGTGATCGCACGCATCCGCGCCCTGGCGGTGGGAGTAGCTAAAGCGTATGCGGGACAGCAAAATCAGCTGTTGGCTTCTAGCTCTTAACTTTTAGCCGGAACAGTTAGTCTTGATTTTTTCGAGATGGGCCGGGGATTCGTTTCAATCAACAGTGAGCAGTGGAGCAACAAACGAGCTAGCAGCTAGAGGCTAATAGCTAGAAGCTGAAACTAAAAACATGCCAGACTTTCTCTTTGAAATCGGACTTGAAGAAATCCCCGCGCGCATGATCGCGCCGGCGCAGATGGAACTTGCCCGCCGCGTCCAAGATGTGCTGACCCGCGAGCGGCTTTTGGAAGCAGGCAGCGAAGTGCACAGCTATTCCACGCCCCGCCGGCTGGCGGTGCTGGTGAAGTCGGTAGCTATTGCCCAATCCGACACCGAAGAATTGCTCACCGGACCGTCGTGGAACATCGCCTTCAAGAATGGCGAGCCTACGCCCGCGGCGCAGGCTTTTGCCAAAAAGGCTGGGGTCGAGCTCAGTGCGCTACAGAAGATCACAACGCCCAAGGGCGAATATGTCTCCGCGACCGCCCAGCGCAAGGGGCGCAGCGCGACAGAGATTCTTGCCGAGCAGCTGCCCAAGGAGCTTGCGGCCCTCTATTGGCCCAAGAATATGTATTGGCGGCCGGGCAAGCCGGAGCGCTTTGTGCGGCCGGTCAAGTGGCTGGTTGCGCTGCTCGATCACGCCATCGTGCCGGTGGAATTCGCCGGCGTTCGCGCTGCCAACATCACCTATGGGCACCGTATTCTCCACGGCAGCGAGTCTGTCACCATCGAGCACGCCGCCGACTATCTCGGACAGCTGGAAGCTGCGCACGTCACCGCCGATGTCGAACTGCGCCGCCATCGTATCCGCAAGGCGCTCGATGCAGCGGTGCGGTCGGTTGCCGGCGCACGCTGGCGGGAAGATCATCCTCTGGTCGATACGGTGACTCACCTCACCGAATGGCCTGCGGTCATCCTCGGCAGCTTCGAGCCTGAATACCTCACCCTGCCCGAAGAAGTTCTGGTCATGGTCATGCGGGACCACCAGAAATACTTTGCGGTTGAAGATGCAAGCCACAAGCTCGCGCCCTACTTCCTGACCGTGCTCAACACGCAGCCCGAAGAACACGGCGATGAGATTATCCGCCATGGCAACGAGCGCGTGCTGCGAGCGAGATTCAACGATGCGCGATTCTTCTGGGATGTGGACCAGAAAATTCCGCTGACTGCCCGCGTCGAAATGCTCAAGTCGGTGACCTTCCAGAAAGATTTGGGAAGCTATCACGACAAGACCGCAGCAACTCTTCGCATTGCCGAAAAGCTGGCCGGGATCCTGAGCGAGAAGGGCGCGAGGATCGACACAGGAGCGCTGCTCGAAGCAACAAAGCTCGCCAAGGCCGACCTGACCGCCGAGCTGGTGAAGGAGTTTACCGAGCTGCAAGGCATCGTAGGCGGCCTCTATGCGCGAGCGCAGGGTCTCGGCGAGAGCGTCGCCCAAGCCATCTATTGGCAATACTCGCCGGCCGGCATCGAAGACCCGATTCCTCCTACGGCCGAAGGCCAGCTTCTCGGAATCGCTGATCGCTTCCAGACCATTAGCGCGATGTTTGGTATCGGCCTCGAACCGACCGGATCGAAAGACCCGTTCGGCTTGCGCCGGGCTGCAAACGGAATCGTGAAGATCCTTGCGGAGTCCGGTCTGCCGCTCACGTTGTGGGATCTGACGGAGGCTGCGCCTCGCGGCCCGGCAACGGCGGAAAAAATCCCGGCCTTCTTCCGCGAACGCGTGGAGTTTTATCTGCGCGATGTCCGCGGCTTTGCTTACGACGTAGTCAACGCGGTGCTCGCTGCGGGACACAACGATATTCGCGATGCTATCGCTCGCGCCGAGGCGCTGAGCGCGGTGCGGGGAGCGGATGATTTTATCGCGATTGCCGCGGCATTCAAGCGGATGAAGAACATTCTTCGGCAGGCGCAGGAGAAAAACCTGCTGCAGTCAGAACCTAACTACGACGACTCAAGTCTGACAGACCTAGCCGAGATTAATTTGCGGACCAGAGCAGGACAGGTTGGTAAGGACTTCCATATTTTGCAGCGGACCCATAAATATCGCGAGGCGTTAGAACTTATTGCAACTCTACGCCCCGATGTCGATCAATTCTTTGACAAAGTCATGGTCATGGTTGAGGACGAAGCGATTCGAAATGCTCGTTTGGCCCTCATCTTGCGGGTTCAAAGGGCATTCTCGTCGATCGCCGATTTCTCGGAAATCGTGACCGCCTGATATCGCTGCCTGAAGAGTCGCGCGGAGTTACTAAATCCAATCGACGAAAGTACAGCAGCCGGTGAAAATCTGCGCCGGCTGCGATGCGCGGTAGGATGGGGAGGAGAGATGACCCTTCTATGACCTCTACTGAGACTACCGCCGCTTCTCGCCGCCACGCGTATACAGGACCCGATCTGCCCCAGCTTCCGGAGCCGACCTATGCGGAGCGTGTTCGAACGCTGATCGCGCTGACGTCGATCGCAACGCTATCGACAATGTCGCGGAAACGGCCCGGCTATCCGTTTGGTTCGCTGATGCCATTCGCACTCGATCTTGAAGGGCGTCCGCTCTTCCTGATCAGCTCCATGGCAATGCACACCCAGAATTTGAAGAGCGAGCCGCGAGCCAGTTTGTTTATCGGACAGGCTGCCGACGGCGATCCGCTTGGCGCTGCCCGCGCCACTCTGGTCGGCGACGTTGAGCCGGTCCCAGAGGCTGAAGTTTTTTCCGTGCGTGAGCAGTATTTAGCCAGGTATGAGAACAGCCGCTCGTGGGTTGATTTCGACGATTTCAGTTTCTATCGCCTTCAGCCATTGGATATCTACTATGTCGGCGGTTTCGGGGTGATGGGCTGGGTCTCAGCCGATGACTACAAGCTGGCGAAGCCGGATCCGCTTGCCGAGGCGGCGCCAGGCATCCTGGCCCACATGAACGCAGACCATGTTCCGGCCATGATTCTTCTCGCCCGAACGCATGCCGGCCATGAAGCGAGCGAGGCTGCGATGACCGCGGTCGATCGTCTTGGATTTTTCCTGAAACTGAAAACCGCCGAGGGGATGAAGGGGGTTCGCATCAACTACATTCGCGAAGTCTCAAACGCTCAGGAGACGCGGAAAGTGTTGGTCGAAATGGTTCAAGCAGCGGGTGTGACAACGAAGTAGCCAAAGACCCGCTTGATCAGGCTTTCATGCCTGCTTCAATTTTTGCGACCAGCCCCACAGCCCATCTCCGCAGCAGCGTGTTGGAAGTCACGATGGGCAGGGACAATGCCAGGATGCGGTACACATCGCCGCGCCGTATCTTCGAGGGGTGCGCCGGATCGAGCCAGCGATCGTTGGACGCGAGGAGCAACAGCGTCTCCAGCCCGATCAAGATCGGCCACAGGCAGGCCAGGCGAAGCCGGATAGAGAAGGCGGGCAGTGAGAGCGTGTAGTCGATGCCTTCGCGATAGTGATCGAGGGCCTTGCCGATAAGCTCGAACAGTACCGGCCGCGAACGCAACGATGTTTCAGGCAGCAAGAGGTCTTGCGGGCTCAGGTCGAATCGAGCGAGCATCGTGGCCGGCAGATAGCAGCGGCCGATGCGCAGATCCTTTGGGCAGTCCCGCAGAACGTTCGTCATCTGCAATGCTTTCCCGAACCGGACGCCGCGCTCCAGCACCAGTTCTTGCGGGTCACTGAAACTCCCTGGGGCATACGCGTAGGTCATCTTCGTCCAGAACTCTCCGACGCATCCCGCAACCAGGTAAGTGTATCGATCAAGCTCGGCGAATTCCTGAAGTGCGGCCATCTGCCCGGAGGATTCGGAGGGAAATGTGCGCAGATCGAACTCCATCCCCTCGGTGATCGTGGTGACAATGTCGCGCACCGCCTCCCGGTCTGGCTCGCTCAATTGGGATAAAACCTCAAACGCGGGACCAAGAGACTCGAGCAGAAGCTTTTCGTCCAAATCCTTTTGCTGGCTGGCCACTTCCAGCTTCATGCGTTGCAGCGCGTCTTCATCGGGGAGACCATTCACCTGGCTGCGGAGGGACAGCAGCAGGTCCATTCGCTTCTCTGGGGTGATCAGCGATGTGTCGGCGATGGTGTCCGCAGCCCGGGCCAGGAGGTACGCCAGACCAACCGGACCACGCATTCCGACGGGCAGCACCCTTAGGGTGAGATAGAAAGAGCGCGAAACACTTTTAAGAAGGGGACCGAGAAGGAGGTTTCTACTGGGGGCGGACATGAAATTTCGCTATCGATTTCTGTTCATTCTATTCGCAGCGTTTTCGATCAGCAGAGACGATCAATGATAGCTGGCGCGGTTTCATCAACCAGTTGTTCTGTGGATTCACCGTAGAAGAATTGGAGGCGCGGGTCGGAATCGAACCGACGCATAAAGGTTTTGCAGACCTCTCCCTTACCGCTTGGGTACCGCGCCCCTGGACAGCGAAAGCCAACTGGTAATCCTACGTCGGGAGGCGTGAAAATGACAGCTTCGGTGTTCGCCCTTGGAATGACGACCGGGTCCGTGCTGATTGGAGCGGGAGACGGGACTTGAACCCGCGACCCTCGCCTTGGCAAGGCGATGCTCTACCACTGAGCTACTCCCGCTTGGTTCTTTTTAAGTATATCGGTGTGGCGCGCGTAAGGTCAACGCGGCCTCCCCAATAACTTATTGCAGATAACCGATTAGATCGTCGCGTGAACCACGCGGCCCAATCCCGCCTCGATTCCCGTAATCTTTCCGTCGCGCATGCGCAGGATCCGATCCGCGATGGATGCCGCTTCCGGATTGTGCGTGATCATCAACACCGTCTGCTTGAATTCGCGATTGCTGCGCTGCAACATCTCGAGCACGGCATCGGAGCTGGCCGTGTCCAGGTTGCCGGTGGGCTCATCGGCCAGAATGATGGCTGGCCGCGTAACCAGCGCCCGCGCAATCGCAACCCGCTGCTGCTGACCGCCGGAGAGCTCCGACGGACGGTGATCGAGCCGGTCGGTGATGCCCAGCATGTCTGTCAGATGCGCCAGATGGCCTTTATCCAAAGGCTCGGAGCGTCCCGAGATGCCATAGGCGATCTCGATATTCTGCCGTGCCGTCAGCGTGGGCAGCAGGTTGAACTTCTGGAAGATGAAGCCGATCTTAGACTTCCGCATTTCGGTGCGCTCACCGTCATTGAGCGTGGCGAAGTCGACGCCATCGATGATCATCTTGCCGGATGTGGCGCGCGTCAGCCCGCCGAGTAAATAAAACAATGTGGATTTGCCGCTGCCCGAAGGACCGACGATGCTTACAAATTCGCCGGGATCCACGGTAAACGTGGCGTCCTGGAGTGCCGGAACCTCGATCTTTCCCGAGCGGTAGGTCTTGCCAAGATGTTCGGCGCGAATGATGGGCTGCACTGGCCTATTGTAAATGCGGCGCAGCCCTGAGGGTGGCGGCTGTTTAGGAAGCAAGCGCAGGCTGAATGGAGCCGGCGAAGATGGCGTCCTGGCCATGGCTGGGAACGGGCAGCATCCCCGGCCGCACCACCACGGCTTTCTTGGGGCCGCGTTTGCGGGCGATCATGACGCGGATGCGCTCCAGCATTTCGACCGGCGAGCAGGCGCCTTTGGGCAGGAAGGCGTCCGCGCGGTTGGCGCGCTCAAAGGCTTTGACCGTACCGCTGACCAGCATCATGGGTACTTCGGGTGAGATGTCCTTCATGCGGCGGACCATTTCATTGCCGTCCATCTGCGGCATCAGCAGATCGCTTACGACCAAATCGATTCCGCCATTGCGGAAGATATCCAGGCCGTCGTGGGCAGAGTTGGCGGTGAGTACGCGGTAACCGCGGGTTTCGAGCAGAAATTTACGGACGGCAAGGGCTTGTTCATTGTCATCGACGCAAAGGATTGTTTTTTTAGGTCTCATTCTTTTCCTTGGCTGCCTCGCATTGCACGCAAGGCTATCAATGTGCAGGCACACTTCGAGTAAGTGCCCCCGCAGAGGGTTTCGGTGGCCGCACCCTGACCCCTTTTGGAAAAATGAGGCTCCCTGCCACGCTCGTTGCGGCATCATGAGAATCATGGTGCCGCGCGAAAGCACGGGGCCGCATATCCGTAGGGATCAGGATGCGGAGAGCAGAGAGATGCCGCGTGTTTGCCTGCGCCTGACCGCTGCTTGCGCGCTTCTCGGTGTGCTTCCCGGAACATGGCAGGCAGCGGTCGGCGCACACGTTGCACGCTCCCGCTCTAGGTCAAGTTGTAGGTCAGTCGGCGAAAGTTGTGTTCCGTTTTTCTGGAACGCTTGCCAAGAGTACGAAGGGCGGTACGGCGTGTAAATAGGGAATATCAGGCGAAGAAGGGGATGACTTTCGTGTGCACATTCCACCGCAAATGGGCTTCCTGTGATGAACACTGGCGTTTCCACGCATCCGGCTTGTTGAAACCATGTGAATCACTCAAGGAAAAAGCGTCCCTTTGCAACTAGAACAGTGCTGCCGCCTACGTGAACTTCGCCAACTTTCCCGTCGAGCAAATTCGCGGTTGCGTAAATATCGCTGGCGCGATGAATCTCGATGCCCTGTTGCAGGTGCACTTCCTCGCCGGCAGGCACGACTCCATGCTGCACCAGATAAGAAATTGCGCATCCCGCCGCCGATCCCGTAGCCGGATCTTCGCCGTTATAGAACTGCATCCGCGCACGCCATCGTCCGGGAGCCTCTGCAGCAAGGGCGTAAAAGAATTTCGCGTGCGGCCCCTGCGCGTCGCTGTTCTCTGCGCGCTGAAAATATTCTTCACTGGCCGCTCCCTGCAATCGCATGCGGGTTAATGCCTCGACCGATCGAAGCACTACAACGCAGAAGGGAAGACCCGTTGACACTGTCTGTGGAGTGCGGTCTGGCTCCAGATCCTCCTTGCGAAGCCCGAGCAAAGGAGCGATCTCGGCCGCGTCATGCAATCTGCCGAAGACCGGCTGGGGCTGCGTCATCCGGCCGAACGCGGCAGTAACGGTGCTCTTTTCGGGATGGAAAACCACCGGCACCTGGCCAGCCTTCAGGTCGAGGACAATCTTCCCCGCTCCCTGAAACTCCGGAAAGAGCGAGCGAATGGTGGCAGCCGTGCCCAACGTGGGATGTCCAGCGAAGGGAAGCTCCTCCTCGGTTGTGAAGATGCGCACCCGCACCCCGCGCTCGCTTTCTGTCGCTGCGTCGCGGCGGCAGAGGAACGTTGTCTCGGAAAGGTTTGTCTCGCGCGCCAGGGCCTGCATCTCGGCATCTGAGAGATTGCCGGCATCGAGGAAAACGGCGAGTTGATTGCCCTCAAGTCTCCTGGCGGTGAATACGTCGCAGAGTTGATATTCAAATTCACGCATACGGCTGAAATTGACACCACTCCTTTCAGGTTCTATTCTCGGATATTAGAAGGGCTTTAGCATCCGCTGCTTCGCCGAATTACCACTATGACCCGATTTGCTCTAACCCGCGCGTGTCTGTGCTGCTGCTGTCGTTGCCGCACTATGCCGGGGTGCCTCTAGAGCAAAAGTAAATCCTTAAGCTCATACGCCCGCCGGCATAAAACATGCTCTGGCGGGTTTTTACTTTTACCAAGGCTTTTTAATCCAGAACGATTCGGATTCACCGAAAAGGCGAGAGAGACATGTCACTGCGCATCAACGATATCGCACCGGACTTCACTGCTGAAACTACCCATGGCACCATCCACTTTCACGAGTGGATCGGCGACAACTGGGCTGTCCTCTTTTCCCATCCCAAGGACTTTACGCCGGTCTGCACCACAGAGCTGGGAGCAGTCGCTGGTCTTGAAAAACAGTTTGCCGAGCGCGGCGCGAAGGTCATCGGTCTCAGCGTTGACCCGGTCACCAACCATGAGAAGTGGGCTACCGACATCCAGGACGTAGGCGGATATGCAGTGAATTATCCCCTGATCGGCGATCCCGAGCTTAAGATTGCCAAGCTTTATGACATGCTGGCTGCCGACGCAGGAGAGACCTCTGAGGGCCGTACGCCGGCCAACAATGCGCCCGTGCGCACCGTCTTCGTCATCGGCCCCGACAAGCGCATCAAGCTGACCTTGGCCTATCCCATGACGACCGGCCGCAACTTCGACGAGATCATCCGCGTACTCGACTCCATTCAACTCACCAGCAAGCACAAGGTAGCCACCCCGGCGAACTGGAAGCAGGGCGACGACGTAATCATCACCGGAGCCGTCTCCAACGAAGAAGCGGACAAGATCTTCCCCGGCTACAAGACGGTGAAGCCTTATCTGCGTACCACGACGCAGCCGAAGTAAGTTATCCTTCGGAAGCATCAGAGTGGAAAGTGATTCGGATCCCACGTCTGAGTTCTCAGACGTGGGAAAGCCTAAGTTCTCCGCTCGCCAGGACAAAGAAGCAAGACAGATTGACCATGGGCACCGGTGGCGAAGTGGCTAACGCGCTGGTCTGCAAAACCAGTATTCGCGGGTTCAATTCCCGCCCGGTGCTCCAAAATCCTCGAAACCTGATTCCAGGTTTGGGTTCCCTGAAATATTTGATGAGCAGCTGAGAATGGCTTGCAAGGTCGAGCAGGCGGATCTTCTCGTGGTGCAATGGTAAAGGGCCTGTGCCCCTTTTTATGAGGACACAGGCCCTTGGTTTGTTGTTGAAGTTCAAGTGGAGATTCGTAGCGCGGTTGGAGAATTGTTTAGAAGCGCTTCTCCATGCCTACGGAAACCCCCTTCAGGCGACCGCCGGCCCACAAGTGCGGGTCGGAGAACTCGTTGCCCACCGCGTCGAAAGCGTCATGGCCATCCGTCTTGACGCCGTGACCGCCGGCTCCTAAGTCATAGTGCGCGAACTGATCGTTGAAGGTTGCGGCCCAGTTGGTATAAGCCGTGAGGCCATCGCCAATCCGGTGCCGGTAGACCGCCGTATACATGTCGGACTTGTTGTTTACGCCGCGGCCTCCGTACAGATCGCCTGCGAAACCAAGCGGCGCCTGAACGAAGGAAGAGTTGTGTTGCCCGGGATCGCCCGGCGTCCGGTAGGCAGCGGCCCAGCCGATGGACAAACTGTCGGCGGAGCTGAGAGCTTGCGTGAACGCGAGCCAGCTGCCCAGGCGCTGCCGCTCATTCTGAAATTCCAGATAGTACGGCACGTACCGGTGCAGTGTTTCGACTTCCGCGCTGACCACGGTCTTCTTGTTAAAGAACCCATACTGTATGCCTACTTTACCTGCGTCTTCGTCAGCTACATCTGCGTTGTAGTAGGAAATCGGCACATTGTAAGAGTTGTAATTGACAGGTCCGGTATAGTCGGCCGGCACGGGTGTGGCGTACAACGCGGTGAGATCGCTTTGCCGGTTGACCTTCATGTGACGTTCGTATGCTGCGGTAATGTAAAGAGGCTCTTTGGTGTACGACACACTGGCGCTGACGGCGTCGCTCCAGCTGCCGTCGTTGCAAGCATCGGGTAGATCGGCGCCATCTCCAGGATTATCGCCGCCGGTGCAATCGGGTTCGCCCGCGGCAAGATTGTCGCTATCGTTGGAGCGATTTTGCCCCGGCGAAAAGAGAATGTTGAACTCGTAGCCGTGGAGATTCGGCGAGGAGTACCAGAGGGAGTGATCCAACCGCGTGCCGAACTCAACGCGATTGTCACCACCCGTGTTGCCCATAATCACAGCGTTGTCGCCTTCCATGCCGACGAAGGGATTCAGGCGTGCGGTGGACTGTTTGTAGGGTGCGTCTGATTTGCCGAACAGGAAGGCGCCCCATCTCTTATCGCCTAAGCCGATATAACTGTTGCGGGTGAACAGGGTGCCCTGGACCGTATTCTGCTCTTCGCTATTACTTTGCTGAATGCCGGGCGCGGCTGAGATCTCTATCTGGGTTTCCAGTTGATAGATGAAGTTCAGGTTGTTGATGCCGGTAGCCTGCGTGCCACGTACGCCGACAAAAGACAAGTTGGTTGAAAGATCTTCTAACCAACCCATGTTGCCGACGGGACCCAGACCATTGGAATCTCGCAGTCCGCCGATGCCCTTGGTCACCACATCGAACGAGACGTCGAGGTTGCCGTAAGCGGTGATTTCTCCACCGTGTGTGTAGAAGCTCAAGTCTCTGCCCGGCTTGCGCTCAAACCACCGATGCTGAGCCTGCTCTGCTGTTGTGGGCTGGTTTTCTCCGATGGTCTGATTGGCAACAGCTGTGGGATACACTCCGGCGCTGGAAGGTGTTGTCGATCCGGGATTCGTGTCGGGCGCAACACGCGGAGGCGCTACCTGAGCTGTAGCCGGCTCCTGGGGAGCTGCCGCAGGCTGGTTTACTGCCGGTGCAGCTGCTGGAACGGAGGGAGCTGCCGCTACTACTGAGGCGGAGGGCTTGCCTTGCATCGCATTTAACTGTGCTTGCACTGCGGCTAAGGCTCGCTCCAAGCGATCGATGCGGTCCAGGAGCGCCTTCTTATCGTCAGTACTGCTTCCCTGATCCTGCGCGAGTGCGCTGCTTGGCGCATTCAATGCCAAGAGCAGGACGAGGACAATTGCAACAAAACGACATTGACAACCAATTACCTTCGGTGGCATTTATCACTCCATTTACGATGTCTACCCGCTTCTCGAGCCAATGCAACCAAGCCGCCAGGTATCCCGGCATATATCGGCAGAAAGAATTGAAGAAGACAGCTTCCTTCGTATCGAATTCCAATGACAAAACTCCGCAGAGCCTAAGTCGTTACTAAGTCGAGGAATGCGCTGGCAGAGATTAACCGGGAGGCGAGATCCTCTAGAAGCCCGCCTCTTTTCTGCCGATAGAGAGCCAACGATCCGACCTCCTTGGCGGCAAATTCTTCGGATCGCAACAGGGCATATGCGGGCATCTGCATGTGCTTTTCCCCAGGGATGAACATGTCTTCAATCGTTGAAAATCCGACCTTTTTCATAGCAGCGCTCGATGGCCTTCTCACGGAAGGGAAGCCGATTCGCGTGCGCATTAAGAGCTCCGAGACGGCCATGGAATCACAGTCGATGGAAGAGATCCGACGGAGATTGCCGCGACCGGCGAAGAGCGTAGTTGGATTCAGTCAGCAGAAGCATGTCGGCGCCGCGGATGTCGTCCTGGCGCGTTCCCGAAAGGACCCATCGTGAGCTCTCTCGATCATCCAGCCCTGAGCGGCACGCGTAAGGCCGCGATTCTGCTGTCGCTACTCGAAGAAGAGTCGGCGGCTACGATTCTGCGCAATCTTCCTGACGAAGACCTGCAGCGAATCACCGGCGAGGTTGCCAACCTCGGCCATGTGCCGTTCGAGGTAACGCTCGAAGTCCTTGAGGAGTTCCATCAGATGATGACTGCTCAGGATTTCATTGCTCTGGGCGGACACGACGTCGCCAGCCGGTTATTGGTGAAGGCCTTCGGAGAGAGCAGCGCTCTCAGCATGATGCAGCGATTGACGCGAGCGGACGAGATGAGTTCGCTCAAGATGGACTCGCTGAAGAAAGCAGATCCACAGCAGCTGGCAAGATTTTTGGTGGGCGAGCACTCGCAGACCAAGGCCCTGATCCTCGGGCATCTCGATGCTAAGCAGGCTTCGGCACTGTTGATGAGATTGGAGCCTGAAGCGCGCGCAGAATGCGTGAGGCGTCTCGCGAACCTGGGTCAATTCTCTCCGGAGATTGTGGGCAAGGTCTCCAGCGTGTTGAATCGCCGCTTGCGTTCGGTGGGTGACCAGAGTAGGCGCGCCGATTTCGGATTCAGGAACGTGGCCGAGCTGATGAACCGGCTCGACACGCTGACCGCGCGCGAGATCCTGGAGACTATCGAGCGAGAGGAGCCGAAGCTGGCCGTCGGCATTCGCGACCTCATGTTTACCTTCGATGATTTCCTCGAGGTTCCAGAGCCGGAACTGCGCGAGATCATGAACCTGATCGACAAGAAGGCTTTGATGATCGCTCTGAAGGGCGCGAGCGAAGACCTGCGGAATCATTTCTATCGCACGATGTCGTCGCGCGCGGTGGAAATGATGAAGGAAGACTCCGAGGTCATGGGTCCGGTTCGAAGCAAAGACGTGGCCAAAGCCCAGACCGAGATCATCGCCGTCGCCCGCAAGCTGGAGTCCGAAGGAAAGATCGTTCTCAAAAGCGAAGGCGAAGACGAGTACGTTCTCTAACGGCGATGCGGCAATCGGTTCGCATCGTCTTCAAATGGCCAGGGCTATACAAGTATGGAAGGCCCTAAGTCCCAGCCCGCGCCTAACCTATGAGTCACGATGGTCGGCGCGAAGCAGCGAATATCTCCACCAAGAATGATGATTGAATTGCTAAAGAAGAGAGCGTGGCTGATGGCCGCGCTCTCTGTATTTTGCAGTGATATTTGCTAATGGATGGATCTGCGAGCGATAAGGCGAATTACTCGATCCAGGCACCGACGAAAAACGTCTCTTCGGCGCATAGCAGGGCGCTCCTGTACTCCGGAGGACATTGCTCACGCGTCGCCGGCGCAAAGATGACCTTTGGCATCGACAAGCGCAAGCTGCTTCCGCGAGCCGCCTTGTAGTGCCCGGCAATGATGTTGACGATCTCCCCGATGGCGTCCTGTACCAGCGTATCGTCGGTCTCCGAATCATCGAGACAGAGCATGATGGAGCTCAACTTCTGCGCGAGTGTAGAGCTGAGCTCCATGATCACTGCGCCCTGGCCGCCGTCTTCAAAGCGAACCATGGCGCTTAAATCGAGCGCCATGGCTGAGTTTTCAGGCACTCCCTGCTCGACTTCGATACCGACGACGCTTTGAAACACGTCGGCCGTTATCTTGTGAAGCATGGCAGAAGAGAGCGTTGCATTGATTTCGTCTGTCATCTCGAGTCCTCAATGACCTCCCGTTCTTTTCGCCGGGTTTTTGAATCGACTACTTGGTCATTATCGAAAATAATCCGCTCACTTCATTTCCAACCGATACTTTGAACTGCGTTTTGATGCCCGGATTTTTCAAGATGCGAACAACGTCGGCATCGCAATAGACCGGATCCTGCGCCATGCTCTTGAGGATGACGCGTTGTTCTTGCGACAGAGCCCTGGAGGCGATGTTCAGCACTTCGTGGATCGCATCGCGAATCACTTCTCCCATGGGATTTTCTTCAGCTCGCGCCATGGCTGTATCGAATGGCAGCCCGACCAATGCGCCACCAAGGGCGCCCAGGAGGGGAAGGTCAGTCTTAACTACGAGAGGCTCATTATCGGGCAGCACGTGATAAGTGACATAGAGCTGCCGGGTCTTGCTGTCGGGAACGGATACCGGAGCGAAGCGAACTTCGCGTCCAACTAAGGAGGTGAGCAGCCGCGACATCGCGACTGGCGTTACGTCGGCCATTGAATTTTTACCTCGCTCCGAGGATGGGAGTCAGCGCATCCTGCACATCTTCCGCGGTGAACGGCTTGGTGATCACAAAGCTGGCGCCGGAGCCTATCGCCGTATCCTTGATTTCAACCGAGGCTTCGGAGGTAATGAATCCGAACGGCACATTGTTCTTTTCCGAGCGTACTTTCCTTAGGAAATCGATGCCCGACATTTCCGGCATATTCCAATCCGAAAGAATGAGCTTCGGCTTCTCGCCGGCAAGTTTCTCCAGCGCTTGAACGCCGTTTTCAGCTTCCCCAATCGACAGGTCTCGATAACCTGCTTGACGTAGAGCGCGCTGCACCAGCAGTCGCATTGTTTTGCTGTCGTCCACCAAGAGGATATCCATCAGCCATTCCTTCCTTCACCCTTCAAATAGGCCCTCGTTCGTACACGTCGCGAGGGCGTCGCGCGGTGTTGCCTCTATCGGCGAGTTGGCAAGAAATTTCCAGTCTTCACCCGGCCGGACGGTGTGCTGCTCAAAGCGCGTTTTAAAGAGCGGGGAAAGGCCGATTTCCTGTCTGACTCTAGAATGGCGGCCTGCAACTGCCGATTAGTTGCATACACCACCAGACATCTCAGCACGCACGCGCTTTCGCCGCGGATGGGATCGAGGTCGCTCAAGCGAGGACGGACACCTATGGCAGTTGAAATGATGGAGCGTCGAGGCCACGTAGCCCAGGCCGGCAAATACTTGATCTTTGAATTGGGCAACGAGGAGTTCGGCACGAGCGTGATGCAGGTGCGAGAAATCATGAAGATGCAGGAAGTGACCGCAGTGCCGCAGTCGCCTCATTTCGTGCAGGGCGTGATCAATCTTCGCGGCCGCATTGTTCCGGTGATGAATCTGCGTCGAAAGTTCGGTATGCCCGACCAGGACTACACGGATCGCACCTGCATCGTTGTGCTGCGTGTGCAGACGGACGATGGAGAGCAATCGGTGGGAATCATCGTGGACGGGGTCGTTGAAGTGCTTCTCCTGAGCCAGGATGACATCGAAGATCGCCCCGACTTTGGGCGGGAAACTGCTTCGTCGCACATTCGCGGTATGGCGAAGAACAAGGGAAAGGTCAAGATTCTGCTGGATATGGATCGCGTTCTAAGCAGCGAAGAACTTCAGAGCTTCGGAATGGCAGAGGCATAACAAGGGAACAGTCGAGCCCCCTAAGGATAGACAGGGTAATGAAGAATATGACGATCGGCAAAAAACTATATTCAACCTTCGGGATGATGGCACTTCTCACCTTGGCTGCGGGTGGCCTCGCGATCTATAACATTGGCAATCTGGGAAACTCGGTTCAACAGCTGGGTGGGCATTGGGTGCGTGCTGCTTATTTGACCGGGCGCACCGATACTCTCACAGCAGACTTGATCGGCTTCTCGCGCGCCATCCTGATCCGTGGCTACATGAAAGATTCGGATTCAGCGCGCAGTCTCCACGATCAATACGTTGCCGGGCTCGCTCAGCTTCGGCAGGAAACCGATGAACTCAAATCGATTACCAAGGATCCTGAAACGTTAGATATCGAGCAGCACGAGATCCTGGACAAGCTGGCAACCTTCTCCGAACTGAACGACGAAATGTACGATCTCGTGCTTAAGGGAGATCTCCAGGCGGCAAGTGCTGTATTCGCGAACAAACTTGTCCCAATCGGTCTTGAGATTCGGAAATCGGGCGACAAGCTAGCCGAATTAGAGGGCAAGCTGGGATCCGACTATTCGGCCGATGCGGTGTCCGCTGTCGGGCCGGCACGCACTTTCAGCCTCGTCATGATCTTGCTTTCGCTCGGTATTGGCGTGGTCGGAGTGTACGTTGTGCGCGGAATCGCCAAGACCTTGGGTGACAGCGTAGCCGAGCTTCGCGATGGTTCCGAACAGGTTGCCAGCGCCGCTTCGCAAGTTTCGTCATCGAGTCAGTCTCTCGCGCAGGGATCTTCGGAGCAGGCAGCTTCTCTCGAAGAGACGTCTGCGTCCTCTGAGGAGATCAACTCCATGGCGCGTAAGAATACCGATAATTCACGCAGGACGGCGCAGCTGTTGAGTCAATCCATCGAAAAGGTCAACATGGCCAATCGCTATCTCGATGAGATGGTCGTCTCGATGGACGAGATCAACACGTCGAGCGGGAAGATATCCAAAATCATCAAAGTTATCGATGAAATCGCATTCCAGACCAACATCCTCGCTCTCAACGCTGCGGTAGAAGCCGCCCGGGCCGGTGAAGCGGGCATGGGCTTTGCAGTGGTGGCGGACGAGGTGCGGAGTCTGGCTCAGCGAAGCGCGCAGGCTGCCAAAGATACGGCGACCTTGATCGAAGATTCAATCGCGAAATCGAGCGAGGGCAAAGGCAAGGTCGATCAGGTAGCCGCTGCCATCCGCACCATCACGGAAGAATCCGCCAATATCAAAGTGATGGTCGATGAAGTGAGCCTGGGGAGCGAGGAGCAATCTCGCGGCATCGAGCAGATCGGTCGCGCGATTGCACAAATGGAGCAGGTCACGCAAACCACTGCCGCGAATGCCGAAGAAAGTGCGGCCGCCGCGGAAGAACTGAATGCGCAATCGGAAACGCTGAAGGAGATTGTTGCGCGCTTGCAGAGCATGGTGGATAGCAATGGCGGGCCGATCCCGTATCGCGGACTGCAAGTTTCATCGCAGCGGAAGAAGACTCCAATCGCGCCGCGTCCGATGGCTGTGAAGCCACAGCAGCCGGCCAGGACTTTCAAACCGCAAAGGATGTCAGCGTTTGACGAGCCGGTGTCCAAGGTCAGCTCCAAAGAGGAGAGTTTTCCGCTCGAAGAAAGCTTCCGGTCCTTTTAAGTGAAGCTCGATTGTGCGGCAAAAGCTGAAACTGCGAGCGGCCGTTAACAGCGATCCCTGGTAATAACTGCCCTGCATCCGTCCGACCGATTCAGGCGCGGCCACCAATAGAAGAAATGTACGGCTAAACCTAAGAGACGGTTATGTCCCAGCAATCAAATACTCTCATCGCGAGCAGCACGCAGGATAAATGGAAGGCCTGCATCGATGAACTCGCTAGCCGGCTGATGGTCGAAGGCAGCGATGCCGATGTCGCTCCCGAATTACGATCGATCGCCCAAGAAGCAGCCGAGCAGGGCGCTTCTTCCTGCGCTGAGACGGCCAACAAGCTGCTGGCGGCGCTCGACGCCGATCGCGAGAGCGGAACAGCGTATCTGCTGAAAGACGGAATTGCGATGCTGCGTGCCTCTATCGACGCGGCCGGCGCGCAGACGAGCAAGAGCAGCAGTGCACCGTCTTCCTTTGGAGAAGATGAGGAGCTGGTCGGGGATTTTCTTGTAGAAGCTCGCGAGCACCTCTCGACAATCGAAGGTCAATTGTTGGCGCTGGAGCGCTCACCTTCCGACATGGAAGCGATCCACGCGGTGTTTCGGGCCTTCCACACGATCAAGGGCCTAGCCGGCTTCCTGGATTTTCAGGTCATCCGCGAGGTCGCACACGAAGTCGAAACGATCCTCGATCTGGCGCGCAACGAGAAGCTGGTGATCGAGTCGACGGTCATCGATGTCGTTTTGGAAAGCGGAGATTTTCTTCAGACCGAGCTGTCCTCCGTCGAGCAGAGCCTGCAGTCAGGCAATCCACTAGCAATCGGCAATCATCATCCGCTGGTCGCGAAGATTCGCAGCCTGGCCGCTCCTCCTGCAACGGAAGCTGCGCCACCTCCGCCGAAGAAAGCAGCGAAGCCCAAGGCAACGAAGAAGCAGGCTTCTGTTGAGACAGTATCGCAGCCCTCCGAAGAGCGGCCTGAAGAAACAGTGGTGGCGGAACCGATCGCAGCAGAACCAATCGCGATGCCGGAACCTTCAGCGCCTGTAGCTGCCAAAGTGGCTGCAGTGGAGCCACCGCCTGCAGCGGCTCCCGCGGCTGCCAGTGCTCCGCGGTCTGCGCCGCCAGCCAAGGAGCAGGGGCGTGGCGCAGATACAAATTCGGTGCGCGTCGAAACGGCGAAGCTCGATCACCTGATGGACGTTGTCGGCGAGATCGTAGTCGCGCAATCGCTTATCCGTCACAATCCGGTGCTGGCCTTAGCCGCCGACTCCCGGCTTTTGGGCGATCTTTCGCAGCTTGCTCGTGTCACCGCTGAAGTGCAGCGGGCCACCATGAGCATGCGCATGATTCCTGTCGGGCAGCTTTTCCAGCGCGTCGAACGCGTCATCCGCGATCTCTCCCGGAAGGCCGGAAAGCTGGTGGTCCTCGAGACCTCCGGTGTGGATACGGAAATCGATAAGACGGTCGCCGAAGAGCTTGCCGATCCTCTGCTGCACATGGTGCGCAACTCGGTCGATCATGGCATCGAAATGCAGGCCGACCGCATCGCCGCCGGCAAGTCCGCCGAGGCCCGCATCCGCCTTTCGGCGCATCACCAGAGCGGACAGATCCTCATCGAAATATCCGACGATGGGCGCGGTTTGGATAGCGCCAAGATCCGGCGCAAGGCGGAGGAAAGACAGCTGATTTCGCCCAACGCACAATTGACAGACACAGAGATTTATCAGTTGATCTTCGAGCCCGGCTTCTCGACTGCGGAAAAGATCACGGATGTTTCCGGCCGTGGCGTAGGCATGGATGTTGTCCGCCGTAATGTGGAGAAACTTCGCGGCCGCATTGAAACCCAGTCTACAAAAGGCTTAGGGACTACCTTTCAGCTCAAGCTTCCACTGACGCTCGCCATCATCGACGGCCTGGTGGTTGAGGTGGGCATCAATCGTTACATCATTCCTCTCTCCGGAGTTCGCGAAACTTTCCGTCCGCGTCCCGACTCGCTCTTCACTGTGGAGGGGCGCGACGAGATGGTTCTGGTCCGCGAAGAGCTTATGCCGGTGGTTCGTCTCTACGAGCGCCTCGGCATCGAGCCCAGGACGACTCAACCTTCCGAGGGGCTGTTGGTAGTTCTCGAATCGGAGAACAAGCGCTTCTGCCTTCTCATCGACGAGTTGCGAGGGAAGCAGGAGGTTGTAATCAAGAGTCTGGGAGAAGTGTTCAAAGATGCGCCCGGATTTTCTGGCTGCGCCGTTCTCGGCGATGGGCATGTGGGACTCATCCTCGACATTGACGGCATCTATCGCGGGAGGCGCCGTTGAGTCCCGATCCTTATGCGATGCGACCGCACGACTTCGATCAGATACGGCAGATGGTATATCAGTTCTGCGGTGTCGATCTTCAAGGTAAAGAGGTTCTGGTAGGTACGAGGCTGGCGAAGAATGTCCGTGAGCTTGGATTCCCTTCGTTTGAAGCCTACTGCACCGAGGTGAAGCGGAACCCTTCAGGGCAGCTCTTCACCTCGATGATCGACGCGCTTACCACTAACCATACGAGTTTTTTCCGCGAAGAGGCGCACTTCAAGTTTCTTAAGGAAACAGTATTGCCCGGGCTTCCGGCGAATTCGAAAATCGCAATCTGGAGTGCGGCCTGTTCAACTGGCGAAGAGCCATATACCATCGCCTTCTCTCTAGTCGATGCATTAGGTGAAGATGCCTTTACTCGGGCCTCCATCACTGCTACGGATATCTCGACGCGCGTCTTGAGCCAGGCCCAGCGTGGGCTCTATCCCTCCGCGCATCTGCAGCAACAACTTTCCGCCGCAACCCTGAAGCGCTGTCTGCTGCGTGGTGTGGGGAACTATGCCAACCAATGCCTGGTTAAGCCTGAAGTGCGGGCGATGGTGACTTTTGCCCAGTTCAATCTGCTTGGCGATTATTCCTCGATGGGGCCCTTCGAAGTTATTTTTTGCCGCAACGTCATGATCTATTTCGATCGCGCCACTCAGCAAAATGTCGTCAACAAACTTGCTTCTCGACTCGCGCCGGGAGGCTACCTGTTCATTGGCCACTCCGAGAGCCTGAACGGCATCGAGCATCCGCTGTTGTATGTTCGCCCCGCTACCTACCGCAAGAGCGGATCGGCGCGCGGGGCTGTTAGGTCGGATTCCACTCACTCAGGGAAGATGCGATGAACACCGGAACCCTTATCACCGTTGGCATTAGCGACTGCGCGGTGTCGAACGATCCGAGTGCGATTCTTGTTACGCACGCTTTGGGTTCTTGTATCGCGCTTGCGATCCATGATCCCGTCGCTCAGGTTGCCGGGCTTCTGCACTTCATGCTGCCCGATTCTGGACTGCAACGCGACCAGCACAACAGCCGGCCTTTCATGTACGCGGATATCGGCATCCCTCTTCTCTTTCACGGCGCTTATGGACTTGGCGCCGCGAAGCCTCGGCTGATTGTTACTGCACTCGGCGGCGCGCAGGTAATCGAGGCCAGCGATGCCTTCAATATCGGGAGGCGTAACTATCTCGCGATGCGTCGCATTCTGTGGAAGGCGGGTGTGATGCTGCACGCAGAGGACGTGGGAGGAAACTTGCCGCGCACCGCCCACATGGAGGTAGGCAGCGGCCGCATTATCGTTTCTTCCGATCGGCAGGAACGTGTGATTCAGCGGACCCACACTGAAAGGAGCAGGGCTGTCTAATGTCATTAAAAGTAATGATCGTTGATGATTCGCCCAGCATGCGGAAGATCATTCGCCGTGTGCTCGCGCTATCCGGCTATGACCTGAGTTGCTGCCATGAAGCTGGCAATGGCATCGAGGCCATTGCGCTGCTCGACAGCACGCCTGTCGATGTGGTGTTCACTGACATTAATATGCCTGGGATGAACGGCGAGGAACTGGTGGAGAAAATGGCCGGCAATGCTGCCTATCGTTCTATACCGGTGCTGGTCGTCTCCACAGATCGCAGTGATGAACGTCTGCAGCGGATGCTCGCTCTCGGCGCTCGAGGATATCTAACCAAGCCGTTCCAGCCCGAAGCTCTCGGCGAGGCTATACGCAAGGTGTTAGGAGGGACGGAACATGCAGCCAGCGCAGTTTGAGCCTCTCCTTCAGGACGCCGTAAATGAAGTCCTCGAGTCGATGTGCTTTCTTTCGTCGGAGGATAGTTCCGCGAACATTCATCACCCGGAGACAGAACCGTGGGTGGGCCGGCGGCTCGATTTTCGCGGACCCTATCAGGGCTGTTTTGGTGTGCGCACATCCCTCAATACGGCGCGTCTCATCGCCTCCAATTTTCTGGGCGAAGAGCCGGCCGAGATAACGGATGAACAGGCAGAGGAGGTCGTCGGCGAGGTTGCAAACATGGTCTGCGGCACTCTTTTGGCCTCGGTAGAAACGCATCACACGTTCGATCTCACATCGCCACGTCTCGACGATGGCAAGGCCCCCGCATCCCTCAATCGCATCGCCCGCACCTTCACGCTTGAAGAGGGCGAACTCCAAATCTGGCTGGAAACATAGATGACCTTGAATCCTGGTGAACGCAAAATCAAGGTACTGATCGTCGATGACTCGAGCATCGTGCGCAAGATCCTGAGTGAAACCATCGCTGAAGAAAGCGACATGGAAGTCGTAGGCACGGCGCCCGATCCCTACGTCGCACGTGACAAGATACTTTCTCTCAACCCCGACGTGATCACGCTCGATATCGAAATGCCGCGCATGGACGGTCTTACTTTTCTCAAGAAGATCATGCAGTTTCATCCCATGCCAGTCATCATCATCAGCTCCCTGGCGCAATCTTCCTGCAGCATCTCGCTCGATGCTCTGTCGCATGGAGCCGTCGACGTGCTGGCCAAGCCGGGCGGACCCTATTCCATCGGTGAGTTGCGAGAGAGCCTTCCGGCGAAGCTGCGCGCAGCTGCGCGGGCACGAATTCCAAAGTCCACGACATCGGAGCCGCGACAGCCCATTGCCGTTCCACGGCCCGTGCTGTCGAACTCATCGCCGTTTCACCCCGAAACTGTGATTGCCATTGGCGCATCGACTGGCGGGACAGAAGCGATTCACGATGTGCTGGTGAGGCTTCCGGCGAACATTCCCGGCATGGTGCTTACTCAACACATCCCCAAGCTATTTTCCACGGCCTTTGCAGCGCGGCTCAACCGTGCCTGCAGCTTTGAGGTGAAGGAGGCTGCAGACGGCGACGAGCTCGGTCCAGGCCGCGCACTCTTGGCCCCCGGGGACTTTCACATGGTCCTGCGTAAGGTAGGTCGTACTTATCGAGTGCAGCTCCAGGATGGTCCAAAAGTTTGCTATCAGCGCCCGGCGGTGGATGTCATGTTCGCGTCGGTTGCTGTTGCAGCCAAGCAAAATGCCGTCGGCGTGCTGCTTACGGGCATGGGTTCCGATGGAGCCCAGGGGCTGCTCGGCATGAAGAAAGCCGGAGCCGGCACCATCGCGCAAAACGAGGCCACCTGCGTCGTCTATGGCATGCCGCGCGAAGCCGTCCGCATGGGCGCAGCAGACCAGGTGCTGCCCTTAGACGCAATAGCAGCCGCAATTCTGAACGAGTCGGCGCGCCGTCTCAGTCATGTATGAGATAGCGGATAACTTTATGCCCGATCGGGGTTATTGACCATAACTCCACTGTCGTTTGATCGACGATCAAGTCAATCAGTGGATGTTAGTGCTGGATTTGCCGATAGAGAGACAGCAATGAGCAGATGGCTATTTGCGGTTTTCTCGGGGCGAACTAAGTCGGGACGGAATATTAGCTTCGTCAGATCTGAGTGCGGTCTTGCGTGGGTGTAAGGCTCAGGCCGCGAGGTTGAGCGAGAAAAATAAGTCGTAAGTGGACTTCTGAAGGCATGAGAAGAATGCTACTTCGTGCGATTAGCGCCGCACGGCGAGTACCGCAATAAAGCCACCGCATCCAGCGGCATACCAAGATATGAGAACTGTGGAGAGAAGCTTTCAATGGGAACGATGACAATAGGTAAGAAGCTGTTCATAAGCTTCGGTCTACTTGTGATGATTGCCCTGGTGATCGGTGGCGTCGCGATCCGTAATGTGGGGGAACTTGGTTTCGGTGTGGACGAAATGGGCCATCACTATACCCGGGGGCTGTACTTGACTGGCCAGGTAAATCACCTGAGCTCCGATATGGTGGCCGCTTCGAGAGGCGTTTTGCTGCAGGGGTATCTCAAGGATTTCAACAGCGCGAGGCAGTTCAACGAGCGATATGCGCAAGACGTGAACAGCCTGAAGCAGGACACGGAAGAGTTTCTGCGCAGTGCGAGAAGGCAGCAATTGCACGAGATTGGAGAGGGTCAAATCCTCGATAAGCTGGATAAGCTGTCCGAGTACAACGCCGCTCTTTACCAGATGGTCGCCAAGGGAGATATGGCGGGCGCGAACGCGCTGATGGCCGAGAAGATCATGCCCGCGTTGGACGGGGTGAGCGCGGCCGGGGATAAGCTGGTCGAGATGCAAGAGCAGACCGCGGCTGCTTTTTCTGAGAAAGCTGTCGAGCTTGTTGCACCCGCTCGTTACATCAGTATCGCCATGATCTGCCTTTCGCTCGCCTTGGGCGGCGTCATTACCTACATCGTCCGCGGCATCAATACCACGTTGAGCCAAAGCGTCGCTGAGCTTCGCGACGGAGCGGAGCAGGTGGCGAGTGCTGCTGCTCAGGTTTCTTCTTCCAGCCAATCGCTGGCGCAAGGGGCATCAGAGCAGGCCGCATCCCTGGAAGAAACATCTGCTTCCTCGGAAGAGATCAACTCCATGGCTCGGAAAAACACGGACAATTCACGTGCAACTGCCGAACTGCTGACCCAGTCGCAGACCAAGGTGACGCTGGCTAACCAGCATCTGGCCGATATGGTGATTTCGATGAAAGAGATCACGGAGTCCAGCGGCAAAATCTCCAAGATCATCAAAGTGATCGACGAGATTGCATTTCAGACCAACATCCTCGCCTTGAACGCAGCGGTAGAGGCGGCGCGCGCTGGGGAGGCCGGCATGGGTTTCGCTGTCGTTGCCGATGAAGTTCGAAGCCTGGCCCAGCGAAGCGCACAGGCCGCGAAAGATACGGCCACTCTGATCGAGGATTCGATTGCGAAGTCCAACGAGGGCAAGAACAAGGTCGATCTGGTCGCGAGCGCTATCCGCGCCGTCACCGCGGACGCATCCCGCGTGAAAGAGATGGTGGACGAAGTAAGTCTGGGCAGCGAGGAACAATCCCGAGGCATAGAGGAGATCGGGAAGGCCATGGCCCAGATGGAGCAGATCACACAGACCACAGCCGCGAACGCGGAGGAGAGTGCGGCCGCTGCCCAAGAGCTCAATGCCCAGTCGGAAACACTCAAGGACGTTGTGGCAAGGTTGCAATCCATGGTCGACTCCGGAGCCCGCCAGGCGAGATCGGCTGCGCGGGGGATGAGCTCATCTCAGACCTCCAGAAAAGAGCAGTTCGCCCCGGTGTCTCGATTCAATGGCGCAAAGTTGTCAAACTCTTCGACCTCACTCTTTAGGACCCAAATTCCTATGACGGTGAGCGCACCGGCCAAAAACGGGTTCTCCAAGAGAGATGAGTTTCCGATGGAAGATAACTTTCAGTCGTTTTAATCGGTATCAACGAGTGTTGTAGTTCGCGATCTTTCGTGAAACTCAGCCGCAAGACGGGCAGGGCAGACGCCCCGCCCGTTTTTGTTTTGAGGAAGCGCTCTAGGACGGAGATATGCGTCGCCAGCGGATAGGTTAGCCGCATGCGTCTGCATTCTCTACGGGCGGTTTTTCTGGGAATTCTTGTCGCTTATGTTGCGGATGCTTCCGAAGCCGGCCATTTTCCGTAATCAGCAGGGTGTCATCAACTATCATTTACAGCGGGACGCTTTCGCATGGTGCGAATGTGAACGGCCACTCCCTGGATATCCGAAAGTTTCGTGAAAGGAAGTTTGCTTGGCCTGGTATGAGCTGAAAAGCGCTGACGACACACGTTTGGACGAGCTCGCCGAGCGCTTCCAATTGCATCCGCTCCATGTTCAGGATTGCAGGGACGCCGATGCCCGCATCAAGATCGAGCAGGGAGATAACTATCACTTTATTGTTCTAAGACCGCTGCAGCTTCTGGAGGGCGAAGAGGAGCTGCATCAGTCTCCCTTGACCATGTTCGTCGGCAAGGAGTTTTTCATCACCATTGGGGATGAGCAATGCGTGGCAATTCGCGAGGCGCTCGAGCGTGCCCGTCGTGCGGGCTCCGATACGCTCCCCGACCGGCTGCTCTACCTCATTTTCGACACCGTGGTCGATTCTTACTTCAAAGCAGTCGATACCATGGACGATCGAATCGACGTGGTGGAAGACAATGTTTTGGACAATCCATCTCCCTCGACCTTGCAGCACATCTTCGACCTGAAACGGGCTTTGATCGACCTTCGTCGCATCATCGTGAACACGCGTGACATCGGCATGCGTCTGCAGCGCGATAGTGAGCTTATCGACCGCGAGCTTTATCCCTTCTTTCGCGACATTTATGACCATCTGCTTCGTCTGGCGGACAGTGTAGAAACGCTGCGCGATCTGCTCAACAATACCCTCGATGTCTATCTTTCCAGTGTCGCCAATCGCACCAACCAGGTGATGAAGGTGCTGACCGTGCTAAGCACGATCGCCCTGCCGGCGCTGGTCATCTCCGGCATCTACGGCATGAACCTGAAAGGGCTGCCCTTTCTCGATAGCAACTATGGGAGCGCGATCGTCGGAGGCATGATGGTGCTTTCCACCGTCCTGCTGCTCATTCTCCTCCGTGCCCTGCGCTGGCTGTGATGTCCGCATTCATCGTCAGCGTACTTCGCTTGGCGTGATCGAAGACACCGGAACGCGGTATAACTGAAAGCGAAGATGCCTCCTACGCTTTCCGTCGCAATGATCGCGCGCAACGAAGAGAAGAACCTGCCGCGCACTCTGGAAGCAGTTCGCTGGGCCGACGAGATCGTGATCGTCGACTCCGGCTCGATCGACCGCACTCCGGAGATCGCCAGGTCCTTTGGCGCGAACCACTCTTTCAACCGCGATTTTCGCGGCCATCCGCAGCAAAAGACCATCGCCATCGGCAAATGCACCAGCGACTGGATTCTGTTGCTGGATGCCGATGAGGTGGTCAGCCCGGAGCTGGCGGAAGAGATCCGTCGGACCATTCAAAATCCTCAACATGAGGCGTACTGGATTCCGCGGCTCAATTTATTCATGGATCGCTGGATACGTCACGGCGGCTTCTACCCGGATCACAAATTGCGCCTGTTCAAGCGCGGCAGCGCACATATGGATACGAACATCGGGCCGCATGGAACGCCGCAGTTCGATGGGCCCAAGGGCACACTGAAACACGACCTCATCCATTACGCATACCCCAACTTTGAAATCTATCTGAGCCACATGAACGACTACAGCTCAGAAAACGTCGATGCGCTGGTGAAAAAAGGAAAGGCCCGGTCGCTTGCGTCGCTTCTGGCGCTTGCGGTACTCAATCCGGCAGTCACCTTTCTCAAGAACTACATTTTCCGCCTGGGATTTCTCGACGGCACGGCCGGGCTCATCTATCACCTCAACCACTCCGTCTATATTCATTGGAAATATGTGAAGGCCTGGTACGCGCAGAAGGAGAGACGGTCAGAATATTGAATTTTCAAAAGAGGGTCGCTCACCGGCGATAATGGAATAACCGAATCTGCATGCTGAATGACAAGAGAATTGCGGTTGTTCTACCCGCCTACAATGCTTCTCGCACCTTGCAACGCACGGTCGACGAGATACCGCGCGAGATCGTTGACGACATTATTCTGACCGATGACGCCAGTTCTGACGATACCTTTCTGATTTCTCAGCAACTCGGCATCGAAACGATCCAGCATGAGCGGAATCGCGGCTACGGCGGCAACCAGAAAACCTGCTATGCGGCAGCGCTGGCGCGGGGAGCAGATGTTGTCGTAATGCTGCACCCCGACTATCAGTACACTCCGAAGCTGGTCGCGGCGATGGCGTCCATGATCATTTATGGAGAATATGATTGCGTCTTCGCATCCCGCATCTTAGGGGGCGGTGCACGGCGCGGCGGCATGCCGCTCTACAAGTACATTTCCAATCGGGTTCTTACTCTAGCGCAGAACCTCATCATGGGACAGAAGATGTCCGAGTACCATACCGGCTACCGGGCATGGAGCCGGGCAGTCCTCGAGCGCTTGCCTCTGCTCGCCTGTTCGGATGATTTCGTTTTCGATAACCAGATGCTGGTGCAGGCGCTCTATTTCGGATTTCGGGTCGGCGAGATTTCCTGTCCGACGAAGTATTTTGCGGAGGCTTCCTCGATCAATTTTCAACGGAGCGTCGTCTATGGGCTTGGCGTCGTGCGTACCGCATTGGATTTCCGGATGAAAAAGTTGCGGCTGGCGAACCCCGCCTTTCTTGCCGATGCTCCGAACCGCCGCCTACCTGCTCATCACAATCCCAAAGAAAGCCTGTAGCGGTACGCGAAACAATGACGCGATTGTCATGGACATCTCAACTCGCGAAACCGGAGCCTATCTTTCTAGGCGCGCTCACTGCCGCTCTGGCTATTAGCTGTGCGTTCTTCGTGGTTTGCTCTTGGCACTGGCCAATGGTGGGTGATGCCACCATGGTGCACTATCTGATTTTGCTGTTGCAGCATGGGATGGCTCCGTATCGAGATATCGTAGACGCGCAAATGCCTGGCACCTATCTGGTGGATTGGCTGGTCATTCATATCTTCGGCGGAGGAGCGCTGGGACTGCGGGTGTTCGACTTCACGCTGCTGGTGTTAGCTACGCTGGCGATGCTCTGGATCGCTTGGCCTCACAGTCGCTTCGCCGGTTTTTACGCAGGCGCGCTGCTGGCACTGCTTCACGGACGTGACGGAATTCCGCAGACGGCGCAGCGTGACCTTATTATCGCGGTGCTCATGCTCGGTGCCTGCGCGTTTGCCATCCATGCGGTGCGAAACGTCAAAAGTTGGCCGATGCTTGGGTGTGGGTTGTGTTCGGGCATCGCTCTGACTATCAAGCCGACCGCTGCTCCCTTAGGGCTTCTGCTCCTCTTGCCGATCATCCTTCCTCGCGGCCCTCGCAGTTTGAAGTTAAGTCGATACTTATTCGCAGGCATCGTCGGCTTGGCAGGCCCTGTTGCTGCCTCTCTGGTGTTTTTGCAGAGGGAAGGTTCTGTCCCTGAATTTATGATCGCGGTGCGCGGCATGTGGCCTTACTATTCGAAACTTGCACCTCGCTCGATAGGCTATCTGCTGCTGCATAGTATTTCTCCTCTACTTCCTTTGGTCTTACTTTGGGTTGTGATGTTGGTGGTAAGCGCGGCACGAGAGCTGCCATGGCGAAGGCCATGGAACCCGGAGCGGGTTGCGCTCTGGATCGGTCTTGGCATCGGTTTCCTGTCGTATATCGGCCAGCGGAAGGGCTTTCCGTATCACCGCTATCCCGCTCTCGCATTCTTGCTGCTCATGATGGGGCTTGATTTCGCCGCCGTGCTACGCCGGCCGGGCGTATTGCGCATTTGTGGTGTGATTGGCCTCGCCGCGGGAGCGCTCATCATTGCCCCGGTATCTGCCTACAAGACCGCCGGATACGATTGGCGAAATCAGGAACTCTTCACGATGTTGCGAAGCGATCTGGAGCAGCAGGGAGGAGCGGGCTTGTCGGGGAACGTGCAATGTCTGGATGAATTTTCCGGGTGCATTAATGCGTTATACCGGATGGATCTGGTGCAGAGCACAGGCTTCCTGGTGGACTTCTATTTCTGGGCTCCGCATCAGACCCAAGTCACCGAAGCGATGAGGCAGCGTTTCTGGTCGGCGATACAGCAGAAGCCTCCGCGAGTGTTTGTAGTTATGAAGCAAGACTGGCCCGAAGCAACTGCCACATACAGCAAGTTGAATCAATGGCCGCAATTCGCCGACTATCTCGGCGCGAACTACAACCTCGCCGTAGATCGTTCTCCGCAAACATGGGTGAAGTGGGAAAGCCGCCCCTACCCCACAATGAGCTATCGAATTTACGTGCGCAAAAACTAGGGCACGATGACGGCTCACGCGCCGCAGGCTATAGGTGACTATATTTCACGCATGTTTGTCCGCTCGCGGTCGCGGCGCTGCCGATTGGAAGAGATAAACGCTGAAGATAGCGATAAGCGGCTCCAGCGGATGCCGAAAACGCGCCGCGACAGTTACAAAATAGTAGGTCATCGGCAGCAGCAGGAAGGCCCAGACAAAAAGTCCCGCGGCGGGAATTCTATTCTTCAGGGACAACGCGAGTCCCAACAGCCCCGTGATGCCGAGGAAACAGTAACTCAGTTCTCGTCCAAACTCGGCGGGGGCAGAGTGTTCGACGGGATGGGGAACGCTCACCCAGTAGAAGTAGAAGCGCTTCAACGAAATCTGAAAATAGTGCAGATGATGCGTCGCAAGATAGGCATTCGCCTTCGCGCCCTGCTCCTTGACGTATTCGACCTCGCCGAGGGTTTTGTAACGCATTGTTTCAGGATCGTGCTCGACCAACGGTAGCGTGGCGATGAATGCGAAGCCGTTGGATCCGGGTCCGCTTCCGGCGTACATCTCAGCGCCGAGATTGCCGCGGATGGGAATGAAGGCGTGAAAGACCACCCAGTTACGCCAGATCCAAGGCGCGAGCAGAGCCAGAAAAACGATGGAAGCCAAAGAGACGCGCAGCAGCGCAGATCCCAGGGAGCCGCGCGATCCGAGCAGAATCCAGATGCCGCAGATGGGAAGGAAGAGCAGCAGCGTGGCATTGGAGAGCGCAACCAGTCCCCACAGCGCGCCGAACAGCAGCCATCGCTGCATGGACTGAGCATCGTCGTCGCGAGAGGGGTCACCAATCGACCGCATGCGCAATGCCAGCACCAGAATCCAGCTAAAGAGCATCGCGGTGAGCGACATCTCCCACACCCAATGCACCGCGTACTGCAAGGCCGCTGGATAGAGCGCCCACAGCCAAGCTGACCAGACAGCGACTCGGCGGTTGTAGCAGCGCGCGGCAATCTCATAGACGAACAGTGCTGTAGCAGCGGAAAAGATGCTGTTGATGGTGAGAACGACCCCTGCGGAGAGCGCTGAATAGACGCCGAAGAGCTTGAACACGGCGGCGAGCAGCAGAGGGTAAAGCGGCGGAACCCAGGCTGTGGGACCGGTATGCCCGACGAAGGGATCGGAGTAGCCATAGCCGGTGGCCAGGGCGCGCGCGATGCGTCCCATCTCCCAGCCAAATTGAAAATGATCCTGAAAAAGGCGGATTTTATAGGTGTGTGCCAGCGTGATGTAGAGAACACGCACGGCCAGTCCTGCCCAGAAAATCAGCCAGGGCGCGCGAAAGCTTTTCGATTGAGTATCAGTAGCTGTCACAAATATTCGCAGACGATCCGTCAGGCCAGTTTAGCGGAAGCGCGGGGCGATGCCGATTGAAATAAGTAAACCGAAAAGATGACGATGAGCGGTTCCAGAGGGTGGCGAAAGCGAGCTTCGACGGTAACGAAATAGTAGGTAAGCGGCAGCAGCGCAAAAGCCCACGCCAAAAGACCCGCGGCTGCAATGCGCCGTCGCAGTGAGAGGAAAAGGCCCAGCACACCGGTGATGCTCGGCAAGCAATAGTTGACTTGGCGGATAAGGTCGAGCGCCCAGTGCTTGTCAGAAGGATGAGGAACGCTGGCCCAGAAGAAGTAGAACCGCTTCAGTGTGAGCGCCGCAAAGTGGCCGGGGTGCGTCCTAATATATGCCTTCGCCAGCTCGCCGCGTTGATGGACGTAGGCGATCTCACCAAGCTTCACGTAGAGCCGGTGCTGCGGGTCTTGCTCCGGCAATCCAATCAGAACTCCGTAGCGAAAGCCGTAAGAGCCGGGGCCGTTGCCTGCATAGAGTTCCGCGCCGAAATTGCTGCGTATAGGCACGAAGGCATGCAGGGCAATCCGGTTTCTCCAGACCCACGGAGCAAGACACGCTACAAATAACAACGCGGCCATGCAGGCGTGAAGAGCCGCTGCACTTCGGTTGTCCGCACCCAACAGTATCCAGATGCCGCAGACGGGCAGGAAGAGCAGCATGGTGGAATTCGAAAGCGCGATGAGTGCCCATAGCAGGCCGAAGATCAGCCATTGCGAGAGGTCTTGGCGTTTTTGTCCCGCGTCCGCATCGTTGCCGATGCCCCGCATGCGCAGAGCCAGCGCCAAGATGGCAGCGAAAAGAAATGTGGAGAGAGGTGTTTCCCACACCCACCGTACGGCATATTGCATCGCCGCAGGATAGAGGGCCCAGATCCAGCCGGACCACACGGCTACGCGGTGATTGTAAGAGCGCGCGGCGATCTCATACACGCAGGAAGCAGTCGCAGCCGAAAAGACGCTGTTCAGGACAAGAAGAACCCATCCCGACATGAGGCTGTAAATGCCGAAGAGCTTGAAGACCGCGGCGATGATTAAGGGACAAAGCGGCGGAACCCACGCAGTTGGACCGGTGTGTCCGCTGAACGGGTCGCTGTACCCGAAGCCGGTCACCAGGGCGCGGGCCACACGGGCCATCTCGTAGCCGAAGGTGAAGTGATCTTCGAAGGGGCTGAAGCGATACGTATGCGCGACGGTTACATAAGCTGCGCGAACGACAAAGGCCATCCAAAACAAAAGAAGCGGCGCGCGGAACGAATTTCTGTTTCGGTTTGGAGTTGGAGAAGTGGCAGTAGGCATCATGGAGTGCGATCAGGCGCCGGCTTCTCCCGCATCCATGTTTACTGCAACCGGGTCGGGCTCGCCGCCATTTCGTTCTCCGATATATTGCTCGATGACCTTATCGAGCAGCCCCTTTGCTTCCAGGATAAATTCGACGGCATCGCGCCCCGCGCCGTGTCCTCCGGAGCTGGGGGTGATGTAATGCGCTACGGCTTTGACCTGGGGCCGCGCGTTGGCGACGGCAATGGCCAGCCCGCATTCGCGCATCACCGGCAGGTCGATGATGTCGTCGCCCACGTAGGCGATCTCATCGATGGAGATATTCTCTTTCGCCATGATCTCGCGCACGGCCTGCATCTTGAAGGCCTGCCCCATATAGACGTATTCGAGGCGCAGATCGCGGGCTCGCAACGCGACCGTCTCGGAGACTCGTTTGGTGATGATGCCGCACTTCATGCCGGCCAGTCGGGCGAGAGAAACTCCCGAGCCGTCGTGGGCGTTGAACCCCTTGGCCTCGATCATGGTCGAGGATGCAAAGGCAAAACCGCCCTTGCCTTCGAGCGATTGGGCGTGACCGGCGGTAGTCTGGCTGGCCGCAGGCGCGGGGAAGAGCCAGATGCTGCCGTCGGTGAGAACGCCGTCCACATCGAAGAGGATCAATCGGATGCGGCGGGCGCGGTCCTCAGCACTGTCTTGGGCAGTGGGCAATGCAGACAAGTTCATATCTCTGCATTTTACGTGGTGCCGAGAGGACCGCGTGGGGGTTGCAGGGGGAGGGCCTGAAAATGCCCCTCAACCTCGTCGTTCACTGTGAATTTTTAAGGGGGACTAAGAGCCGTAATTGCGCGCTTCCTGCATCTGCTCCCAGGGGTAGGTCTGGAGTGGCGTGAAAGTGCGTTGAAAGAAGGCGTCGTCGACGATGTAGCATTCACCGTCCTCGCCTTTCACGATCCAGTCTCCGCGCCTGACGTGGCGAAAGCCGAGATCGGTGGTAATGGTCTGTTCCTCGTTGCATTGCGTTGCATCGACTAATAACGGTCGGCAAGTGCGAAACGCGCTCATGATTCCTCCGCCGGGATAAGCCCGACAATTTCCATTCAAGACCTGCAAACGTAAAGATCTGGGAAGACTGAAATAAAGATTTTCTTAAGAGCCGCGTAAGTGATTGAGGGCGAAGAAGAATCGAAAATCGAGCTAGAATACACGAATGTCGTCATCTGTCGCTGTCGGCCGGGGCGCAAATTCCGAAGCGATTCCGGAAAGCCTTCATTGGGCGCATCCGGTCGTTCAGGAGTGGTTTGTACGCCGCTTCGGCACGCCGACGGAGCCGCAGGAGCAGGGCTGGCCGTATATCCTCGCTGGCAAGCCGACGCTGATCTCCGCCCCCACAGGCTCGGGCAAAACGCTGGCCGCATTTCTTATCGCCATCGACGGCCTCTTGCGCCATGCCATCGAAGGCCGGCTCGATTGTGCCACGCAGGTGGTTTACGTCTCGCCGCTCAAGGCGCTCTCAAATGACGTGCAAAAAAATCTCGAAGCCCCGCTGCGCGAGATCCAACAACTCGCATTGGAGCGGGGATACCTTTGTCCTGCGATATCGACAGCGGTGCGTACGGGTGACTCTCTGCCATCCGAGCGCCGCGCCATGCTCAAACATCCTCCGCACATTCTGGTTACAACTCCGGAATCGCTCTATATTCTGTTGACCTCAGAGAAGAGCCGGCGGAATCTGCGTCGCGTACAGACGGTGATCGTAGACGAGATTCACGCCGTGGCCGACGACAAGCGCGGCTCGCATCTGGCGCTTACGCTGGAACGTCTCGATGCGTTGGTTCGCGGAGAGAATAATCTCAACGCGGCTGACTTCATCACGGGACACGCCGCGCCTCAGCGAATCGGGCTGTCGGCGACGCAAAATCCGATTGTGCTAGTCGCGAAGTTTCTCGCAGGGCAGCGCGCCTCTGACGTGGAGATTGTCCAGTCCGGGCAGCGGCGGCAGATGGATCTGGCCATCGAAATTCCCAATGATGAGCTGGGGGCGGTCGCTACCACTGCCATTTGGGAAAGCATTCATGCGCGCCTGGTTGATCTTGCCAACGAGCATCGGTCGACGCTGGTCTTCGTCAATACGCGCCGCATGGCCGAACGGCTGGCCTTTGCGCTTGGGGAACGTTTGGGCGCTGAGAATGTTGCGGCGCACCATGGTTCTCTCTCACGCAAGCTGCGCCTGGAATCCGAGCGCCGGCTGAAGGAAGGTGAGATTCGCATCCTGGTGGCGACAGCGTCGCTCGAGCTTGGCATCGATATCGGGTTTGTAGACCTGGTATGCCAGATCGGTTCGCCGCGCGCCATTGGCGTAGCCATGCAGCGCGTGGGGCGCGCAGGCCACTGGCGGGGTGCGATCCCCAAGGGCAGGCTCTTCGTCACCACGCGTGATGATCTGATGGAAACGGCCGCGCTGGTTCGCGCGATGCGCCGCGGCACGCTCGACAAGCTGGAAATTCCGTCGAAGCCGATCGATGTGCTCATGCAGCAGATTGTTGCGGCATGCGGCGCAGAGCCCTGGGAAGAGCGGAGACTCTTCGAACTCTTTCGGCGGGCCTATCCTTATCGAGATCTGCAATGGAGCGAATTCGAGGAAGCGCTTTGTCTGCTGGCCGAGGGCATCGAATCGAGCCGCGGGCGTTATGGCGCATATATTCTGCGTGACCGCGTGCATGGGCACATCCAGGCGCGACGCGGGGCGCGGCTCGCTGCTGTGACGAATGGCGGGACCATTCCTGATACGCCGCTTTTTCCGGTCATCATGCAGCCTGAGGGCGTTCAAATTGCCACGCTGGATGAACATTTCGCCGTGGATTCCTCTCCAGGCGACGTGATTCTGCTGGGCAATACCAGTTGGCGTATTCAGAAGATCGAGTCCGCAGGACGGGTTCTGGTCGAAGATGCTCACGGGCAGCCGCCCAATCTTCCTTTCTGGACTGGAGAAGCTCCGCAGCGCACCTGGGAGCTGTCGCAGTTTGTCTCCCAGCTGCGTGTCGAGATCGACCTCCGTACCAAGGATGTAATGCCCGGATACATCAGCCAGACGAATTCATCAGTGATGGAGACGGTGGCATGGCTAAAGGACTCGTGCGCGGTCAACGATTCCGCTGCTGAGCAGATGATAGGTTATATCGCCGCCGGGCGAGCTGTGCTGGGCACCGTTCCTTCTGTAACTGCCATCGTTGCAGAAAGGTTTTTCGACGAAGGCGGAGGCATGCAGCTTATCCTGCACGCGCCGTTCGGCGGGCGCGTGAACAAGGCATGGGGATTGGCGCTGCGTAAGCGCTTCTGCCGCGGATTCAACTTCGAATTGCAGGCGGCAGCTACGGATAACGGGCTTAACATTTCGCTTGCCGAGCAGCATAGTTTCCCATTGAGCGATGTCTTCCAATTCCTGACTACACAAACCGTCACCGAGTTGCTGGAGCAAGCCTCGCTAGCCTCGCCTATCTTCAAGGCGCGCTGGCGGTGGGATGCAAGCCGCAGTTTGCAACTGTTGCGGTTTCAAAAGGGCAAGAAGGTTGCGCCGCAGATCCAGCGGATGCGCTCCGACGATCTGCTGGCCAGCGTCTTTCCTCAGGTGGCCGCATGCCAGGAGAACATCGAAGGCGATATTCAGATTCCCGACCATCCGCTGATCCGTGAAGTGATGAAGGACGTGTTGAGCGAGGCCATGGACCTGGAGGGCCTCAAGTCGATTCTCGCGGCCATGGATGCGGGGGAGATCCGCTGCGTGGCAATCGACACCACGACGCCATCAGTTTTTGCGCACGAACTGCTTAACGCCAACCCCTACGCGTTTCTCGACGACGCAGGCTTGGAGGAGCGAAGGGCGCGCGCGGTAGCGATGCGGGGAATGCTGCCGGAAACAGCGCTGGGTGAGGCCGGACGCCTCTCTCCTGAGGCCATTGCCGAGGTTCGCGAGCAGATATGGCCCGATCTGCGGGACGAACATGAGCTGCATGACTTGCTGTGTTCGCTGGTAATTGTGCCTGTGTCGATTGCAGAAGACCCGCGAACGCGTTTTTGGGGAGATTTGTTTCAGGCGCTCGAGCGCACCGGCCGCGCTGCAGTGGCCGATGCCGATGGTCGCAAATATTTCGCCGCGGCCGAGCGTGGGGAGGAGCTTCTCCTGTTGTGGCCCGGTGCAGTATTTACACCAAGTCTGCCGCCGATGCCTTCCACCGTCAACAATGCGGATGACATCCTGCGCAAGGCTATTCAAGGCTGGATGGGATTGCTGGGGCCCGTGACATCGCGAAGCCTGGGCGAACGAATCGGCGTTGCTGCGAACGAGATATGGAAGCAGATGCTGCGCCTGGAGATGTCGGGCGCCATCCTGCGCGGCAGCTTCGAAGTTGCTGCTGGCGAAGTCCTGGCCGATGAAGATGTCGAATGGTGTGAGCGTCGTTTGTTGCAGCGCATCCACAAACGCACTCTGCACGCGCTCCGCAAACAGATCGAGCCGGTCACGCCCGCTGCTTATATGCGCTTCGTTCTCGACTGGCAACATCTTGGAGCGCAGCGTCAGCTCACGGGTGAACAGGGATTGCTCGAAGCCATTCGCGGCCTGGAGGGATTTGAAGCGCCTGCGGTCGAGTGGGAACGGTCGATCTTTCCGCAGCGCGTAGCAAACTACGATCCACGGTGGCTCGACGCGCTGACTTTGACCGGAGTCGTCGGATGGGGACGGATATCGGCGCATCCGGCGTTCTCGTCGATAGAGAATGGCGGTCCGAAGAGAATTATTCCGACAGGAATGGCGCCGGTCACTTTCTTTTTGCGCGAAGAAGCGCTATGGATGGATATGTGCCTGTCACAGCGACAAATCCCGGAGGTCAACCTGACATCTTGCCTGAGCGAGCTGGCCAACCGGCTGCGATCGTATCTTACCGACCGTGGCGCGATGTTTCCGGCTGAATTGACGAGGGTAGTTGGCGCATCCGGCGAGGACATAAGCCGTGCGTTATGGGAGCTGGTTGCGGCGGGCCTGGTCACCGCGGACGGTTTCGACAGCCTGCGGGTGCTGGTCGATCCGCGCCGCAAGCAAATATTCGCCGCGCCGGCACGCGCGAAGCCTGCCGCGCAGCCACGCAATGCCGCGGGACGCTGGAGCATGCTTTGCATTCCGGCTCCGACGCAAGAGAGCGCGGGTGAGGCAGCAGCACGGCACGAGAGCCAGATGGAGTCGGCATGTATGGTCTTGCTTCATCGATACGGCGTCGTCTTCCGGGATTTGATAGCGCGCGAGACTTCGATGCCGCGCTGGCGCGATCTGCTCGCGATGTTCCGGCGGCTCGAAGCCCGCGGCGTAGTGCGAGGCGGACGCTTTGTCTCTGGTTTTGGAGGGGAGCAATTTGCGTTGCCTGAGGCTCTGGAATCGCTGCGCGAAATGCGCAGAAGAAATGCGATTTCAGCTTTACCCATCACCTATGCGGCCGCCGATCCCATGAACCTGGTTGGCATTGTGATCCCAGGCGAGCGCCCGGCGTGCATTCCCGGCAAGACTGTCACGTATCCATTTACAGAAACAGCGCAACCCGAAAGCGCCATTGAAGAAGCCGATCGCGGGCTCGCGATCCCTGCAAGCCTGTTTGCTTCGCAGCCTTCGGCGATCGAGGGCGATGCGCGTGCCTGAAGATTGGCAGAATCTCGTAGAAGGCAAAGACTTCTACATGGATGGGCCGTACCTGGTGTTTACCGAGGCCTATCATCTCAAACGCGGATCTTGCTGCAACTCGGGCTGCCGGCACTGCCCCTGGCGGCTGCTTACTGATGAAAACAGCGATGGCGAAGAGCCCAGCGGGCCTTAGCTTCGGAGCGAGCAGAACGTTGTCAAGCTTAGTGACTTGGCGCTGGCGCGGGTTGAGTAACCGGTGCTGTCCCTGGCGTGGCTGCAGGTGCGACCGGTGCAGGTGCTGCTTCGCGGATCAGCACCGCGGTGCGCGGAAAGCTGAAGCTGCCTCCAGCGTCGTCGATTACATTTACCTGGCAAGTGTAGAGGCCGGGTTTGAGGCCACTCAGCGGCACATCGAACTGAAACGCGACCGCGTCGCGGTTGGGAATGTTGAGGCTGTTGGCTTCGATCAGCGGCGTCTCGAAACTCTTCGTGCCGCCATTCAAAAATTCGATGCTGGTGAGAACGCGAACCGGAGCCTTTGGATTTTTGGCGTCAGTTTTTTCCTGTTTGGTGTTGTCGGTGCCTGTTGCGCCTACGTGCGATGGCGCGTAGACCTCGTATAAGAAGTAGAGATGCTGGTCCTGGCGGAAGACATGCGGCAGGTTCGGCACCATCTGCTGCCCATCGTAGTCGAGCGGATTGTCCGTCTTCTTTGGCGACGGGATACGCTGGCTGGCCAGCACAACGGAGCTCATCTTGAGCGGAGTCTTGCGCTGATCGGGCACGGCGATATCGGTCTCGAACGATCCCATGCGTCCGGTTTCATTCTCGCGGACCACGAACTTCAGATGATATTTGCCGATGGGCAGGTTGAAGCCGGTGGAGTACTGGACATTCTTCTGCCGCACCTGCTGCGCCTGATCGATGGAGAGCTTCACCGTCTGGCGCGCCTGGCCGATGACATGCCCGGCAGGATCCTTCACTTCGCCGATGACGTCGAGTGTCGCCTTATCTTTGTCGCCGCCCTTCACGAAGGGAATCTGCGAGCCCGGCACGACGATGGACACAGGCACGAAGTAGTGCGTCTCGTCGGTGCGGAAGTACAGCGCCTCCAGATAGACTGCGACATCGGTGGCGGGAAGGTCGCTGGCTAACTCGTCTTCGAGTTCCCGCTCGCGGTCCTCGCGATTCGAGTGCTTATAGTCGGCTGGAGCGTAGTAGCCCGGCCGAAATTCAAGCTTCACATCGGAGCGGTTCACCTTGATGGTGAGGCGGCGATAGCGCCCATCCTTCCTCACGTCGCTCGAGCGAAAACCGATCACGTAGTAGGCCGAGGTATCGCGCTGCACGCGCTCGAAGGCCGGTGCAAAGTCGTTCGAGTCGAAGAAGGATTTTCCTCCGGTATCGGAGGAAAGCGTGGCCATCACTTCCTGCGTATTGAAGTTCGAATCGAGATTGTTCTGCAGGGCCGCGCCGTTATAGCTGTTGGCACCGCGCAAGCTGCCGGTCGAGGCGTCGCCGAGCGGGGAGATGGCCTGCAGCCCGCGTGTGTCGACGCTATAAATCGAGAGATTGGCGCGTACCGCGGCGTTGATCGCAGAGCGTAATGACGCCTGGTTCTCGATGCCATCGCGCTGGATGCCGCCGGAGAAATACAGCAGCGATTTTTTTTCGTTGATATAGGCCAGCGACTTCGAGACCTCGGCGATCGCAAAGAGCTCGCGATCGGTATTCAGGTCGTTGTACTCCTGCTCGTCGGCGGTGAATGAGGTTGTGTCTTCCACCTGATTAGAAGTGCTGGTCGCGCCCGATTGAAAGCCCTGTCCCGCTCCACCGGAGTAGGAATTCACCGCGTTGAGCAGCAACTGCTTGTTCTGCGTGAAGTCCTGGTCGAGCGAGAGCGTGTTGTTGAGCGAGACAACGGAGACCAGGTCGGCCGGCTGCATCTGCTTGTTGATGTAGTTGCGCGCCGCGTCCACGGAGCGCTCGATATCTTCAGGCTGCATCGATGTGAGGTCGAAAAACATGACGATCAGGCGCCGATTACGCAGCTCCTCAGGACGCGCGATTCCGTTCTTCGCATTGAAGATGCTCTGGCCCTTGCCTGCGAGCCCGCTAATGATAGCTTCATTGAGCGGCGTGGCCTGATCCACACTCTCGAAATCGAAGCTGGAAATCTGCTGCTGCTTGCCGTTCTCGAGGACAGTGAAATCTTTCTGCGTCAGCCCGCGCACCACTTCGCCGGTCTTCCTGTCGCGCACCACGACGTTGGTCAGCACCAGATCGCTGTTGACCTTGAGGGTGAAGGAAGATTGATCCGGTGTCTGATTCGAGGACTGCGGATTCGACGGCTGTTGCGCCTGGGCGGCGAACACTGCCGCACAGCCGCACGCCGCGGCGGCGAAAGCGAAAAGACGAATTTGTTCAGGCATCTTCATGGGAGATCCTAGAACCTATACCGTGCGAGGAAGGTGAACTGGCGCATGGCCGCAGCAGAAGTAACTTCGCCGTAGGTGCTGGAGCCGAGAGTCGTATCCACGCCCGAGTACTGCACGGTGTTGAAGACATTATTGACGGTCGCGCGGACTTCGAGCGTCTTCATCTCTGCAAAGCGATGCGTCTTCGAAAACGACATGTCGGTCGAGATGGTGCCGGGGCCGGGAATGGAGAAGCGCGAGGCCGATCCGTAGATTGCCGGTGGAGTCGTGAAGGCGTCCTTGTTGAACCAGTTGTCGAGCGTGCCTCCGCCGGTGGTGAGAGAGACGCCGGGAATACGATCCGGGCGCAGCGAGCCAGTGCTGCCGCGGGAAACGTCCGCCACCGCGGCCTCATAGTGAGGCGTAAGCGGATTGCCGGTCGCGAAGTCAAAGGTGCCGGAGACCGAAAGGCCATTGAGCGCGTGCGAAAGGAAGCTGCCGCCGGTCAGAAAATGAGCATCAGGCCCGAAGGGAAGCTCGTAGACGAAATCGCCCTTCACCTGGTGGCGGATATCGAAGCTGGAGTTCGATTCTTCGGCGAGCAGGTTCTGCCAGTTTTGTGCGACTCCTGCCGAAGTGCCTCCGTTGCCGCCGATCGATGACGCATTGTCGATGGAGTGCGAATAAGTATAAGTCGCGCCCAGCGAGATACCTTGCTGCATCCGCTTGCGCAGGCGTACGGCGAGCGCGTTGAAGTTGGAGAAGGCTACCGAATCTTCATAGTCGTAGAGCACGCCGCTTAGCGATTCGGTGGCTGTGCGTCCCGGCGCGTCGACGATATCGAGCCTCGTTCCCTTGGAGCCGTTGTATCCGACATTGAGAACGATGTTCATCGGCAGGGTGCGTTGAATGTCGATATTCCAGACCTGTACATAAGGCAGCCGATAGTTCTTGTTCACCGCGTAGTTGCCGTCTGCCTGCGGAGTTGCAGTGAAGCCTTGAGCGAGAGTGAAAACCGCAGGGCCGGTCAGCGGATTGCTGTTGGTCTGCACATCGGCGAAGGGAGGCTGGAAGGCGAAGTTCTGCACGAACTTCACATATTGCCCGTTCGCGTAGTTGATGCCGTAACCGGTGCGGATCACAGTGTCCTTGATCGGCCGCCAGGCCAGGCCGATGCGCGGAGAAAAGTTCGTCTTTTCCGGATTGACCAGGGTCCGCGGGAACTTACCTGAAAACGGTCCGATGCTGTTCGGAGTTACTGTGGTCACAGAAGCGAAATCGTTGCCGGTGTCGAGCGTGGCCAGATGGTCGTACTTCTCCGAGTAAGGTGAAAAATATTCGTAACGTAGTCCGACATTGACGGTGAAATTAGCCAAGGCGCGCCAGTCGTCCTGGACATAAGCGTCGATAGCATTCTCGCGCAGATAAGATTTTTGATCCGGAGCCTGAAGGCTGGTCTGCTGCGGCAGACCCAGGAGCAGATCGGCCAGCGACGAGCCGCTGGTGGCTGCTCCCGGAGTTGTATTCGGATCGGTTCCAGGCGCCTCGGTGTAGAGGCCGGTGAAGATGTAGGTTCCCGTCGAGTTGGTCTGTCCCAACAGGTCGAGATGCACGCGTCGCAGATCGCCACCGAAGCGCACATTGTGCTTCTTGTGGATCCACGCTGTCGTATTGGAAAGCGATATGGTCTGGTTGAGCTGGAAGGTCGGCTGCTGTTCGCTCAAGCTGGTGAACTGGTTCAGCGTAATGTTTGGGAGCCCATAGAGCAGAGGATTCGTCGGCAACCCCGCGAGGCCGATCTGGCTCGCTGCATCGGTGGTGTTGGTGAAGTAGTTCTGCGTCTGTGAGTCGGTTCGGTTCCAGTTCGTGTTGAAGATATTCGTCAGATGATTTTTGCTGACCGTGTATCCCACCTGCAGTGAATACTGATGGGACTGCGATTTGCCTCCGAGCCCAGGGAAGATGTTGAGCAGGTCGCTGGCTGAATGGCTGTAGTTGAAATTGCCGTTGATGCTCTGGCTTAACTGTGTGCTCCCCTGGTTCAGCCGTTGACGTATGAAATTTCTGAGGGCGGCGTTGGTGCCGCCGCTGCCGAAATTATGGATCACTCGCGCGCCTATGGTTGTAGTGTTGGTCTGCGCCGTGGAAAGCTCACGATAGTTCTGCACCAGCCCGGGCAAATTGGGCAAGGGCACATAGTTAAGCAGATTTTTTGCCTGGGGAGAGATGCGCGACCCAGGGATAGTATTTCCCGCAAAGGGCTGGCCGGTGTTGGGATCGTAGATGGTGGGACTGTTGCCTGTTGGAAGGTTAAAGTTTCCGCCGCGCTCGTCCAAAGTTGGAACGGTACCGTATTGATCGAACGGGGTGGAGGAGTGCTGACCCGAGAGCGTCAGAAAGAGAAAGTCCTTCGTGTCGTGCTCCAGCAGCTTGGGGATATAAGGTGCGCCGATCAGAGTTGCGCCAAAGCGGTTGGACGCGTAGCTCGGCTGCTCGACCTGCTGGCCGCGGATGGAAAAATTCTCGGCGTTGAGCGCCGAATTGCCGCCGTTCCAGAAGATCGCACCGTGCGGCTGGTTGGGGTTGAAGTTGCGGAAGTTTCCGCGTCCACCAAAGCCACGGCCTCCTCCTCCTCCAAAGCCACCACCGCCGCGTCCACCGCCGCCAAATCCTCCTCCTCCACCGCCAAAGCCGCCACCACCACCACCTGCTCCGCTCGGACCACCTTGCCCTCCGGGCCCACCCGGTCCGCCATCGCCGTTAGGGCCGCCTTCGCCCAGTTCGCCGGGATTAATACCTGCAAAGGGATTCGTCGAGCCGGTCTGTCCGGCTACTGCTACGGATTCGGTCGAAACATCGGAGTTGCTGGCGAGTGTTGGCAGCTGCGTCGAGTCGGAGCTTCCACTTGCTGACGCTGCACCGATGAGATCGGCGGCTGCGCCCAGTAGCGAGAGATTTTGCGTTCCGCGCCCAGCGTATTGCCGTGTTGCTGAACCCGCGGACTGGCCGGAGACGCTCGGTGCATTAGGCTCGTCCTGTTGCTGTACGGCGCGCGAGGCCAGAACAAGGGTGAAGTCCACCTGGCGGTCGCGGCCGGTTGCGTTCAGCAACGCCTCCTGTGTCGAGGAGGCAAAGGCAGCAAGATCGGTCTTGACTACATAACGGCCATTCTGCGGGATGGTCATGCTGAAGGCGCCGCGACCGTCGGTGGCCGTCGAATACTTCTTCCCGGTCAGGGTATTGGTGGCGGTGATGCTGACGCCAGGGAGAGGAACACTCCCCGACTTGACGCTGCCATGGATGACACCGCCGGCCTGCGTGGTTGTCGCCAGCGCGGGCTGGGAAGCGGCTTCCTGGCGACCACTGGAAGCGGAGCCGAAGGCCGGAGCCGTCAATTGCGACACGGCCAGTAGAAGCGAGATCGGGATGAGGCGAAGCGTCATATAAATGTAAATGGCGAGGACTATTGGTTGGGCGCGGGCGAGGCCGTCGCCGGTGTGCTCTGATCTTCTGGACGGCGTGGACCGCGGCCGCCTGCACCCCCACCCGGAACACCCACACTCAATGTGGTTGCGAGGAAGTTCCCACCCAGCAGCGATCCCCTGGCAGATACATTGTCGCCCACTTTGATATCGGCGAGCGTGATGCTATCGCGACGCTTTCGGAAGGAAGTGTTTTCGTCGACCACTATGATCTGCACCACGTTATCTGGACGCTTAATGGTGATCTTGGTTTCGTCGATAGATTGGATAGCGCCCGCGGTCCAGGTTTTGCCGAATTCCGCGCGAGCTTTTTCGTACTGCTCTTTGTCAAAGACCATAACGGCAACAGCGCCTACTGTCTTTGCCTTGTCGTCCTTGTCGCCGAAGGCCCCGACCATATCGCCGACATGAATGTCGGCGAGCTTGATCGGATCGCGCTGCTTGCGGAAATGGGTGTTCGCGCCGGTCTCGATCTTGTAGCTCGCACCGTCTTCCGTCTTGACCGTGATGTCGCTGCCGGAAATGGCCGTGACCGTTCCCTGGACACCATGTTCGGTAAAGGCCCCGGCCATGCTCTGTCCGCCGCCTTGTCTGCCACCCGGTCCGCTGTCTTGTCCCGCGCCCGACCCCGCCGGTGCACCACCATCCTGACCGTAGCCCAGCGAAAGGCACAGCGTGAACAGGAGCAGCACGGAGACACGGACAAAAGATTTCATGGTGAGTCGAGATTCCTTCCAGTGGACGGTTTGCCGGCTGTTTGGGAAGCGGTGCCGAGAAGCTGAATTTGCAGGATAGACGCCCTTACACTGGTAGAAGACGCAGATCCGTCTTGCCGTTCCGGTTGGAGCAGGTGAAAATTCCTGGTAACTTCTTCCCGCGTAGCTTCATCCCATAGTAGTCTTGCGGGCAACACGTTGCGGTGGCCGCTCTCTAATCCACTAGAGGTTGGTGAACGAATGAATCGAGTGACAGCCCCCGTAGCCGAAGCTGCTGCCGGAGGTCTTTCCAGCTCTTCCCTGAGCGCAGGCTCGTTGGGAGAGCAATTTTGTAAGGTGCGGCAGCAGACGCTCACCCTCTGCCAGCCGCTCACACCGGAAGACATGATGGTGCAGTCGTGTCCCGAAGCCAGTCCTGCCAAGTGGCATCTGGCGCACACGACCTGGTTCTTCGAGACCTTCATCCTGTCCGAATTTCTTTCCGGCTATCGTCCCTTCCATCCCGATTTTCTCTGGCTCTTCAACAGCTACTACAACGCGGTCTCCGACCAGCCTCTCAAGAAATTGCGCGCGTCTTTTTCGCGGCCGGCGCTCGACGAGATCCTGGACTATCGCCGCCACGTAGAAGCGGCGATGCAGCGGCTTATCGACGGCGGCCTGCCGGAAGAAGCGCAACGCCGGCTGGTTCTCGGCCTGCACCATGAACAGCAGCACCAGGAGCTCCTGGCTTACGACATCAAAAATGCCTTCTGGTCGAATCCGCTGCATCCCGCCTACAAAGTCGGGGAGATTTCCGTCGCGACCCAGAACGTGGCTCCTGTTCAATGGATCGGACACGACGGCGGTTTGGTGGAGATCGGACATCAGGGCGAGGGTTTCTGCTTCGACAACGAGCAGCCGCGTCACAAGCACTACCTCGAACCCTTTGCGCTAGCCTCACGCCTGGCGACCTGCGGCGAGTACCTCGATTTCATACGCGCGGGCGGCTACGAGCGTCCCGAGTTGTGGCTCTCCGAAGGCTGGGACACCGTCAAAGCGCAGCAGTGGACCGCTCCGCTGTATTGGTTCCGCGACGGGAACGACGATTGGCAGCTCTACACGCTGCGCGGACCACTGCCGCTCGAGCAGATTTTGTCTACACCGGTCTGCCACGTCAGCTATTTCGAGGCTGACGCCTTCGCTCGCTGGGCTGGCAAGAGATTGCCAACCGAGCAGGAGTGGGAGATCGCCGCATCTAATTTGCCTATGTCAGGAAGTTTTTTGGAAACTGACGTATTGCATCCAATGCCTGCAGCAGAAATCGACGGTTTGCAGCAGATGTTCGGCGAAGTATGGCAATGGACGGCAAGTGCATATCTAGGTTATCCCGGCTTCGCTGCACTTCCCGGAGCGCTTGGAGAGTATAACGGCAAATTTATGTGCAATCAGATGGTCCTGCGCGGCGGCTCGGCGGTCACTCCCGCCAGCCATATCCGCAGCACCTATCGCAACTTTTTCTCCCCGGCGACACGTTGGCATTTCTCTGGTATCCGCCTGGCCAATCGATAAAAATATCCCACAAACAGGAATTTCTCGGGTCCCTTATGCAAAGTCTTAGCTCGATCTGTTCACTGCCAGAGGTAGCACGTACTCCGGTTGGTGCGGAGGTATACCGCGGCCTTACCGGCCTGCCCAAAACCCTCAGTCCCTGGCTTTTTTATGACGAACGTGGATCGGAGCTCTTCGAGGCTATCACCGAGCTGCCCGAGTATTACCTGACGCGCACCGAGCGGGCGATCTTCACAACCTATGCCGATGAGATTCTGGACGCAGCCGCCGACCGCAAGCGAGTGAAGATGATTGAGCTGGGCGCGGGCACCGCGACCAAGACCGGTCTCCTTCTCGAGGCTGCGGTTCGCCGGCAGGAAACAGTCGACTATCTGGCGATTGATGTATCGGAATCGGCGCTGGCCGCCGCCCAACAGCGGATCGAATCCGAGATTCCCGGCGTGAACGTGATCTCGCGGATTGGCGACTACACGGAGGGCATCGAAGAGATTCCGGCCGCGGGGCAGCGACGCATGGCGCTTTATATCGGATCCAGCATCGGCAACTTCGAACCCAGTGATGCGGTGCAGGTATTGCGGGAGCTGCGGCGAAGGCTGGTTCCTGGAGACAAGCTGCTGCTGGGAGCCGATCGTGTGAAAGAACGCTCCGTGCTGTTACGCGCCTACGACGACGCGGCGGGGGTAACCGCGGCGTTCAATCAAAATGTTCTTACCCGCATCAATCGCGAGCTCGGAGCCAACTTCAACCTCCGGCTCTTCCGGCATCGTGCGCGCTGGAACCATGAACATTCGCGCATCGAGATGCATCTGGAAAGCCTCATCGCGCAACATGTCGCTATTCCTGCGCTGGATCTCGAGATCAAGTTTGGCCGCGGAGAGACCATCCACACGGAGAACAGCTACAAGTTCACCGCCTCCAGCATCTCTTCGATCGTCGAGCGCGCCGGCTTCGCCATGACACGCTGCTGGACCGACGAGCACGAGTGGTTCGGCGTCTATCTGGCGACGGCAGTTTAGAAAATCCTTCTTGCTAGGCACCCATGGTTTCGCAAACCTGCGAAACCATGGGTGCCTGAAAATCCTCCGATAATCTCAATACGCGGGCGGCTTATTTTTCTACCTCGGGCTCCGCGAGCAGGTCGCCGAGCTGATCGAAGCGGCGATCCCAAAGCGAACGGCGGTCGCTGATCCACTTTTGCAGCAGCGTAAAGCCGGCCGTCTCGATGCGGCAGATTCGTACCCTGCCGATTTTCTCGGTATAAACCAGTCCGCTCTCTGCCAGGATTTGAAGATGTTGAGCGACGGCCGTAACTGTGATGTCGAGCGGCTCCGCCAGACGTGAGACGGAAAGCGGCCCGTGGCACAGCCTGTCCAGGATCGCCCGGCGCGTGGGATCGCCGAGAGCGTGGAAAACACGGTCGATGTCGAGTTCAGGCATGCTTCGGACCTTTTCCGCCTCTCCAGCTCCTAATGCGCAAGCTCGGCCGCCAGCTTACTGAGCAGCGTGCGCCATCCTGCTTCCCGGATTTGCGGCCCATCCGCACCCTCGAAGAACGCTCCCTGGTGCGTGCAGATGAGGTCGGTTCCTGTGTTCGCCGGCAGAAGCTCAAAGGTTACCAGCGATGCCGAGAAGCGCCTCCCGTCCAGCGCCATGGTCGAAGCCGTCACGATGAGCCGGTCAGGCACAATCTCCAGATAGCTTCCCTGGCTGACGATTTCGACGCCAGGAAACGGAGTGCCGGCTCTGAAACGGTACTGGAGATGCTGATTACCTCCCACCTTGAAATCGATCTCAAACTCTTCGACATCGTGGCCTTCGTCCTCGGCGAACCAGCGGCGCTTTTTGGCTGGATCAGAAAAGGCGGTGAAGACCTGTTCGGGTGTTTTGGGGAAGCTGCGCTCAATGACGAACGTGCTGTGGATTACGGATTGCTCTGCCATGGGAATGTCCTCCTGGGACAGTGAAGTATGTGCTTCAGTGTCCAAGGAAAACCCGAAATAGTCAAGTGGAAACTTCAGTATTCGAAAATTTGAGCGAATAGGGCCGATTTGCGGATCGAGGGAAGAAGATCAGGTGGCCGAGAAATCGCTCTTGCCGCCAGTTTTTTTCAGCAGCCGGATCTCGCGAATGATGATGCCCTTGTCGAGCGCTTTGCACATGTCGTAGAGGGTGAGGGCAGCGACAGAGGCTGCGGTCAGCGCTTCCATCTCGACTCCGGTGCCGGCAGTGGTTGCGGCGGTGCTGTGGATCTCGATCCCGGCTTCGACGACGGTGGCTGTCACATCGACAAAACTGAGCGTGAGGGGGTGGCACATGGGAATCAGGTCGGCGGTGCGCTTGGCGGCCTGGATGCCGGCAAACCTGGCTACTTCCAAGGGATTTCCCTTGGGATTTCTGGGCAGTGCTTCCAATACCTCGGGCGAAAGCGCGACGAAGGCGTAGGCTACGGCTTCGCGCCGGGTCGGGGCCTTCTCGCTCACATCGACCATGCGCGCCTGTCCTTCGCTGTCGTAATGGGAGAGCTTGCCCATAGGCTTCAGGGTACAGGATCGGACTGCCTCAACAACTCCTAACGATTCGTCACAGATACAGAACCGCAACCTGGGCACCGGCGGCCAATGTTCCAGAGCCATCGGGGAGGACCACGAAGCTGTTCGCCTCGGAGGCGGCGGCGATATCTCCCGATCCTTGCCAGGGCCGCAGGCTGACGCGCGTTCCATCGATACCGGATTCGGAACGGGCGGGAAGAAAGCGGGTGAGGCCGGGTTTGACCTCAACAGTCTCAGCCAGACGGCCTTCGCGGAAATCTGGTTTGCACGCGTTTGCGGATTGTCCCGAAAGTCTCGCCAATAGAGGCGCGACGAAGAGAGCAAAGGTCACCATGGTGGAGACGGGATTGCCGGGAAGCCCGAAGAAATAGCGATGCCCTGCTTCAAAAGGCACCCGTCCGAAGACGACGGGCTTTCCCGGTTGCATGAGAACGCCGGTGAAGAAGAACTCAGCGCCCAGGTTGGCGAGCGCCTGCTCGACGAAGTCGTATTTGCCCATAGAAACTCCGCCCGAAAGCAGAATCAGGTCGGAGGTAAGTGCGCCGCGAATCGATTCCTCCAGGGACGAGAGTACGTCCGGCGCAGGCGGCAGAATGACGGGATCGCCGCCGCCTTTGGCGACCTGCGCAGCCAGAGAGTAGCTGTTCGAGTTGCGTATCTGGTGCGGCAAGGGTGTTTCTGCAAGGGAGACCAACTCGTCGCCCGTGGCCAGAATCGCAACTCGCGGACGGGCATAGACAGACAATGACGGTTTTCCGCAGGCAGCGGCGATGGCGATCTGCTGAGGCTGAATCCGCGTGCCGGGGGCGATGAGCACGTTTCCTTCACGCGCTTCGGCGCCGCGCGGAACGATGTTCTCTCCGGACACCCATTTCCGTCCGTCAATGGGGCGAATGGATTGTCCCTCGACCATGACCTCCTCGACCATGACCTCCTCGACCATGACCTCCTCGATCATGACATGCTCGATCATGACCACGCAGTCGAGGCCTTTGGGCACGGGCGCGCCGGTCATGATCTCGATAGCTTCACCCGCCTTGAGGTCCGGTCCCGTCCAGGACTGGCCGCTGCGCAGCTGCCCGACGATCTGGAGCGGACGAGAGGGGTCGAGATCGGCGGCATGGCAAGCAAAACCATCGCGCGTGGCGCGGGCAAACGGCGGCTGATCGCGATCGGCAACGACCGGCTCGGAGAGGATGCGGCCAAGGGATTTGAGTAGAGGTATGCCTTCGACCGGAGGCTTTTCAGTCAGCGTGCGGACATGATCGAAGACCACCTGTGCTGCTTCGGGGTAGGGAAGGACGCGATCGGGAAAAGAGGCTGTCACCGAATGAATTGTAGACAAAAAAGAGCGCCGTCCGAAGGCGGCGCTCTGTATGCAAAAAAGGGAGTTAGCTCTTCTTGCCCGCCTTGTACTTGTTCTGAACGGTGGTGCCCATCTCGGCCAGGATACTCTTGGCGTCGGCAGAGAAGGGACCGTCGGGGTCCAGCTCCAGGTATTTCTCGTAGGCCTCGGCGCATCCCGGGGGCGCGACGATCTTGTTGGTCTTGGGGTCGACGGTCGCCTTGTTGATCAACGCCTTGCCCTTCAGGTAATAGGGAATGGCCTTGGTAGGATCGGCGGCGATGGACTTGTCGGCAGCTTCGACGGTGGCGTCGACGTTGCCAGCGCGATCCATCATGATGGCCTCGTTGGTGTAGTGCATGGCGGCCAGTTTAGGATCCTTGGCTCCGGCGGCTTTGGCTGCAGCGTCGTACGCAGCCTGCGCCTCGGGAATCTTGCCCAGCGTGGCTAATACCTCACCCAGCGCGTCGTTGGCCGCAGCCTCGACCTCCGGATTCGGCTTGCCGCCGGCGCTGTCCAGCGCGACCGCCTTTTGCAGCGAGGTCACGGCATCGTCGTTTTTCTTCAAGCCCTTTTGGGCGATGCCCAACTCGACCCATAGCACCGCGGCATCCGGCTTGGCCTGGGTGTCCTTGGTCATAATCGCTTCGGAGTCGGCGTAGTTCTTATTCTTGTTATCGTCGCGGGCCTTCGCGAGATCGCCGTTCAGGTTCTTGATGACAGCATTTTCCTTATTCGCCGTCGCGTTCTTTTGCTTCACTTCTTCGAGCGCCTTCTTCTGCTCGGGAGACATCTTTGCGATGTACTCAGGGCGGGTGAGATCGAAGTCCTGGGTGACGTCGTTGCCGGCGACGACCTTCACGTCGCGGAACTGATCGACCGGCTTACCGTCGGCATTGTTCAGCGTAATGATGTAGGTGCCTGGAGCCATGCCGTCGCCCTTGTAATCGCCATTGGCATCGGTTTTGAAGGTGTACTTCGCCGTCTTGCCGTCGGTGCTGACGATGACGTCGACATTGGCAATCACTACGCCCACCGGATCGATTACGTGGCCGTGAATCTTGCCGGTATCCTGCGCCAAAAGCGAGGGCGCGATCAGTGGCGTGGCCACCACGGCCAGCGCCAAAGCCAGCCATATTTTCATCTTCCGCATTCTCTTCACTCCCATTGTCTTGATCTCCTTGGGTTCTTCCTGAGGCATTTTTTGCTCAATTGTTTCCGCGGGCGCTTTCGCTCGGCCACGATCACGAATTCTTGGGGCACTCACGGACGCCAAAATGGGACGCCGCTTCTAGGATTGTCTGATGGCGTAAGGAATCGGGTCCGATACGCCCGCCTCGCGAAATGCACGAAGACGGAGGACGCAACTATCGCATTCGCCACACGCTTCTTCTGCGCCCGAGTAGCACGACCACGTTAAATTGAGCGGCGCATTCAATTCAAGGCCCAGCGCCACGATCTCCTTCTTGCGCATATGGATGAGCGGAGTGGCGACTTCGATGTCTCCCTCCTTGGTTCCAGTACGAATCAGCTGCTGAAAGGCCTCGTAATAGGCCGGCCGGCAGTCGGGATAGCCGGAGCTGTCCTGCTCGACCGCGCCAATCAGGATGGTCTTGGCCTCCAAAACCTCGGCCCAACTCACCGCCGCAGCGAGGAAATGAGCGTTCCGAAATGGGACATAAGTTACCGGCACCGAATTCCCGATAGGCTCATGCTCCGGAGCCTTGGGGACGTCGATCGAGGCGTCGGTCAGAGCGGAGCCGCCAATGAGGCGGAAAAGATCGATCTTCAGGCGCAGGAAATCGCGAAATCCAAGAGCCTTTGCGACTCCCTGGGCGCTCTCGAACTCGCGCTCCTCGGTGCGCTGCCCATAGCTGAAGTGCAGCGCATAGGCGTCGTGATCGCGCGCAGCCAGAGCAGCGCAGACGGCGGAGTCCATGCCCCCGGAGAGGCAGACCACGGCGCGGGTGCGGGACTGGGACATAACTTTCTATCTTAACCCCAGCTTCTTCCGGCAGAGACCTGGGCCGACCGATCTGAGACAAGCGACCTGCTGACAGACCGCCTCCGGCCGGCCCACAGCAGGTGATGCTGCAGCTACTGGTGCTGGGCCGCTGCCGCCGAGGAGACGAAGATGTCCACATTCCCCTTGTCCACCTGGGCGGTCCCGGTGTCGATGAATGCTGGAAATGGCGAAAAAGTGTCGACCGCGTAATCGGTGCGCAGGTTCTTCACCGGATAGTGGTGGATCTCGTCGAGCATCTTGAGCCCATAGAAAGCCATGGTGTACGGTTTTTGCGCGATGGTCGCATCGACAACACCCTCTTTGATCAGATTGAGGGTGTCCGGATCGACGTCCATGGCAATCAGCAGCCGGTCGGTGGCCTTGTCGCGCTTGAGCACTTCGCCCACATCCTTGCCGGCCGAGGCTTCCAGGCAGATGAAGGCATCGACCTTGGCCGGGCCGGTCAGCGCAAGGTACTGAGGCGTCTTGTCCATGGCGTTGCCGGCATCACCCTTGATGTTGAATATCTCGGCGACCTTGATTCCGGGATGCTGGGAGAAGATCTCCATGTAGCCATTGAGGCGCTCATCGAGATTTGGCTGCCCGGGCATGGTGAAGAAGACCACGTTGCCCTTGCCGCCGAGACGATCAACCACCCGCTGCCCGCCCAGATGGCCGGCCTCGCGATTGTTGGTGCCAATGAAGAAGATGCGGTGACTGTGCGGAGAATCGGAGTCGATGGTAATGACGGGGATGCCCTTGTCGAGAGCGGAGTCGATCTGGGACTGCATGGACGAGGCGTCGGCTACGGAGACCAGAATGCCGTCAGGATGGGCGGCAACGGCCTGATCGAAGGCCTGGGACTCCGCCTGGGCATCGTAGTTGTCGGGACCGACGATTTTGGCGGTTACGTCATACTGCGCCGCGGCTTTGTTGAATCCGGCGACCGCCGTCTTCCAGTAGGGAAGACTCAGATTGTTCGAGACGAGATAATAGGTCTCTTTGTTGGAGTGGCGCTGGCATCCCGCCAGCAGACCCAGGGTTGTAAGTACGGAGAGCAGGGTCGCGTATCGAGCGATGTGCATAGAATCCTCCCACGACATGAAGCGCCTAGCTGTGCCGGCACATACTTCTTTAGGGGTCGGTTTGATCTACGCAGCTATAGCGCGACGGATTCTACTCCTTTGCGGGCTGGTTTGACTGCGGATATGGGCATCCGAACCCCAAAAAAGGAAATTCCCGCATTCGAAAAAAAATGTCCGTGCGGGCAAATTCGAGCTAGATGGAATCCAGAATGACCTGACGGTCAATGCTTTTATGTTTTGCCACGTCGCGAAGAATCGCATTGAGGGTGCCGATTCTCAACGGGGTATGGGCGGGAATCGCGATGCGATGGGAGGATGGAGATTCCGTTTGCAGGATGATATGGCTGCCCACCTGGTGAACTTGCTCATAGTCCCAGGCGCGGCAAAGGCACTTTGCCAAATCCGTGCCGTTGAGATTGCGAGGCAGCTTCATCCCACAGCGAGCATTTCGTCGCGGACAAGATGCAGGCGAATACCGGATGGCATTTGGCGGTCAAAATAATAGGCCTTTACGGCTTCGATAGCATTTTCCCGCAACTCGTTCCAGGTGTCCCCTTGAGTGAAGATGCTCTCACCGAGAGCTTCTGCGATATAGCCGCCGTCCGACTCTTGGGCAACCTCAAACACAAGCTCATGCATGAGAACACTCTAGTCGAGATCGCCGTGTGGCCACAAGAAACTTAAGTTCAAGGAGTGCAGACATTGCTTAGGTAGCCGAGACCGGATTGGCAGTTAAAGACTGCCACCACTGATCGAACGCCTCCAACGCGCGCTCGCACTGGATGCGGTGCCGCTCGCGCTTGTCGCGAATCTTCTTTCGCGTCTCTTCTTCGAGTGGAACCAGAAGATCGAAGGTAATATTCGCCGGGTTGAAACGCTTGCCTTCGGCATGCGTGATGTAGTGCATCAGCGAGCCGAGCGCGGTCTGGCGCGGCGCGGATGCAAGTAGCGTTCCCTGTGCGTATCCCGCAGCGTAAAGCCCCGCCAGCATGCCGGTGGCGATGGATTCGGTGTAACCCTCGACGCCGGAGATCTGTCCGGCAAAGAAGATGCTCGGATACTGCCGCATCTGCAGCGTCTCAGTCAGCACGCGCGGCGCCTGAATGTAGGTGTTGCGGTGAATCTGGCCGTAGCGCAGGAACTTCGCGTTCTCCAGGCCGGGAATCATGCGTAGGATGCGCGCCTGTTCGCCGTACTTGAGGTGGTTCTGGAAGCCGACGAGGTTGTAAGAGTCGGCTCGCAGATTCTCGCAGCGTAGCTGCACCACCGCCCACGGCGTCTTGCCGGTGCGAGGATCGCGCAATCCGACCGGCTTCATCGGCCCGAAGCGCAGCGTGTCGCGGCCGCGGCGGGCGGTCTCTTCGATGGGCAGGCAGCCCTCGAAGTAGTCGAGCTTCTCCCACTCTTTCTCTTTCACCTGCTCGGCGGCGACCAGGGCATCGTAGAAGGCGTCATATTCTTCCTTGGTCATCGGACAGTTGATGTAGTCGGCTGTGCCCTTGTCATAGCGGGCGGCGAAGTACACGCGCTCCATGTCGATAGAGTCGGCTTCGACGATAGGACTGATGGAATCGTAGAAGGCGAGATGCTCACTGCCGGTGAGGCGGGCTATCTCTCCCGACAGCGCAGACGACGTGAGCGGACCGCTGGCGATAATGGTGATGCCGTCTTCGGGATCGAGCGTGGTCACTTCCTCGCGGTGAACGTGAATGCGTGGCTCTGCTGCGATGGCCGCTTCAATGAGGCGCGAGAACTCGACGCGGTCGACGGCCAGAGCATGGCCGGCAGGAACGGCGCTGGCATCGGCGCAGGCGAGCAGCGGAGAACCGGCACGGCGCATCTCCTGCTTGAGCAGCCAGGGCGCGGTGTTTTCGCTTTCCGACTTGAGCGAGTTGGAACACACCAGCTCCCCGAAGTCGGATGTCTGGTGCGCCGGCGTGTTGCGTACCGGGCGCATTTCGTAGAGATCGACTTCGCAGCCTAGCCTGGCTGCGGTCAATGCTGCTTCAGGTCCTGCGAGTCCGCCGCCGATCACGCGAATCCTCATGCCTTGGCCTCGATCTTCACGTCAGCCAGCTTGCTGAGCGCATCTCCGGTCACACGCATGCGCCGCCAGTCGTCGAGCATCGTGGCGTCGAGGCTGCGATAGAAATCGATAGCCGGTTTGTTCCACTCCAGTACATCCCACTGCAAGCGCGCACAGCCCCGCTCGACGGCGATGGCCGCAACTTGACGTAGTAGTGCTTTGCCGGCGCCTTGTCCGCGGAACTCCGGGCGGACAAAAAGATCTTCGAGGTGCAGGCTGCGTCCTTGCCACGTGGAATAGATAGGGAAGTAGAGGGCGAACCCTGCCGGTGCACCGTCAATCTCGGCAATCAGACATGCGAAGTAGCGGCTGTCTTCAGGATTTTTGCCAAAGCCATCGCGCAGCAGTTGCTCTTCGGTAATGTGGACCGAATGCGGCTCACGTTCATATTCGGCGAGCTCTTGAATGAGAGCGCGAATGAGCGGAATGTCGGCGGGTACAGCAGGACGGATAAGAATCATGAGTGATTCTCTCCATTATAGAGACGACCAGTGTCCACTAACGGACAAGAAAAAAGCTGTTCTGTTACGGCTCGTAACATTTACTCTCGTATTCACAGATATCGGGAACTGATGATCCCCGCTCGCACGTATAGCAGTCCCAGAGGCATCGTTGCGTTCGCTCGCCGCTGATCTTCGAGAAGACAAATTCATTGGAGTGCATCACACATGATCTTTGAAGATATCCGCTATGCACTGCGGCAGTTTGCCAAGGCTCCGGGATTCACGGCGACCGCGATCCTGACGCTTGCGCTCGGCATCGGTGCGACCACCGCGATCTTCACGTTGGTGAACGCGGTGCTGCTGAAGTCGCTGCCGGTGACCAGGCCGGAAGACCTCATCCGTGTGGGCGACAACGAAAACTGCTGCGTGAATGGCGGCATGCAGGACAACTGGTCGCTCTTTTCCAATCTCAACTACAAGCAGTTTCGCGATAACACTCCCGGCTTTGCACAGCTGGCGGCATTTCAGGCTGGGGCCAATCGATTCGGGGTACGCCGGCAGGGAAGCAATCATCCTGCGGAATCCCTTGTCGGAGTCTTCGTCTCCGGCAATGCCTTCGATACGCTGGGATTGAATGCCTATGCCGGACGCCTGCTGCAGCCGACGGATGACAAATCAGGTGCGGTTCCGGTTGCGGTGATGAGCTTCCGCACCTGGCAGCAGAAGTTTGGACAGGATGGCTCTGTCGTGGGAGGCACGTTTGTCTTTAACGGGAAGCCCTTCACCATTGTGGGTATCACGCCACCAGGTTTCTACGGCGAGCGGCTCACCAGCGATCCCCCGTCGTTCTGGGTTCCACTCAGCAACGAGCCGGTCCTGAACGATACCGCCAGCTTCCTGGAGCGCGGCGACATGCAGTGGCTCAATCTCCTCGGCCGCCTCAAGCCGGGCGCGAATCAAAAGCAGGTGGAGTCGCAGATGCAGGTGGAACTGCGGCAGTTTCTGCAGAGCCCACTCAGTAAAGTCGAGCCTCGCGACTTTGTGCTGATCCCGAAGCAGACGCTGCATCTGGCTCCAGGTGGAGCAGGCGTGCAGCGCATGCAGGAGGACTACAAAGACGGGCTGCATCTTTTGATGGGGATCTCCCTCTTTGTACTCTTGATCGCCTGCGCCAATCTGGCCAATCTGATGATGGTGCGGGCCACGACGCGCAGACAGCAGACCTCGGTGCGCACTGCGCTGGGCGCACCGCGCGGCCGCCTGATAAGTCAGGCGCTTACCGAATGCGTTGTGCTGGCCGTGCTCGGCGGCCTCGCTGGATTGTTGGTGGCGTATGGCGGTGCAAGCCTGATTCTGCGCCTTGCGGCAGGTAAGAGTTACCTTCCCATTCATGCCGCGCCATCGCCTACGGTGCTGGCCTTCGCCTTCGCTGCTTCTCTGCTAACCGGAATCCTTTTCGGCGTCGCACCGGCGTGGATGACGGCGCAGGCCGATCCTATCGATGCTCTGCGCGAATCGAACCGCACCACCAAGAACAGCGGCTTGTGGACACAAAAAGCGCTGGTCGTCGCGCAAGCCGCCATATCGCTGGTCTTGCTGTGCGCCGCAGGATTGCTCACCCAGAGCCTGCGCAACATGCGCAGCCAGCATTTCGGATTCGACACCACGAACCGTTACATCCTGCATATCGATCCGCAGATGGCCGGGTATAAAGTGCCGCAGCTGGATGCGTTCTATCTTCAACTGCACGATTCGCTGGCGGCGATCCCTGGCATGAAGTCGGTGGCTTATTCGCTGTATAGCCCGATGGAAGGCGACAACTGGGGCGAGACTGCCTTCTTCGCGGGGCGTCCCGCGCCGCCGCCTGGCAGCAACGAGCAAAGCTGTTCATGGATCCGCGCCAGCGCAGGATATTTCGAGACCATCGGAACCAAAATAATCGCGGGCCGCGGTATTACCGGGCAGGACACAGCAGCGACCCGCAATATCGCTGTCGTCAATCAGACCTTTGCCAAGAAATTCTTCAAGGATGGCAATCCCATCGGTGCGCATTTCGGGGTGATCTCTCAGAAGGTTGCGGATACCTACGAGATCGTGGGCGTCACCGAAGACACGAACTACTGGGGGCCGACCAGTCGCATGCGCCCCATGTATTTTCTCGCGGGCGCGCAGTGGGTGAAGTACGAAGATTCGCGCGCGCAGACGTTCGAGGATGTCTCCCATCTCGCGATGGATGCCATCGAGCTGCAAACGAATGGAGCCATCCCGGGCCTCGAATCCCAGGTGCGCAACGCGCTGGCGCAGATCAATCCCAACCTCACGGTCATCGACTTCGAGCCCTTCGCCGAGCAGGTGTCGGACAACTTCAGTCAGCAGTCGTTGATCGCGCGACTCACCTCGCTCTTCGGCCTGCTCGCGCTGATCCTGGCCTCGATTGGTTTGTACGGCGTGACCTCTTACTCAGTGGCGCGGCGCACCGGCGAGATCGGCATTCGCATGGCGTTAGGAGCGGACCGCATGAACGTGTTGAAGATGGTGCTGAAGGGGGCGTTTCTGCAGGTGGCCATCGGTCTGGCCATCGGCATTCCGCTGACGATTCTGGGTGGGCGGGCGATGGCCAGCCAGCTCTTCGGCATCAAGCCTTACGATCCGCTGATTCTGGCGATCACGATCACGGTGTTGACCGCGGCTGCCTTTGTCGCCTCGGCGATACCCGCGCGCCGTGCGGCGAATACGGAACCGATGCAGGCGCTGAGATCAGAGTAGCGCGGCTTCGCTCCGGCTTATTGGCGTTCGGCCTTATTCAAGCCGCAGGGCCTCCATCGGCTCTGTGTGGGCGGCGCGATACGCGGGCAAATAAGCGGCAAGAACGCTCACGCACGCGAGTACGCCGGCCGAGGTGAGCCAGGCACTTACCCCGGCGTTGCCAATGCCGAAGAGCAACGCGTGCAGGCTTCGCGCCCAGAGAGCGGCCAGGATGCCGCCTGCGGCGATGCCAAGAGCGGTTATGCGAAAGGACTGCGTGAGTACCAGCAGCAGGATCTGCGAGCGCGTCGCGCCCAGCGCCATGCGCAGTCCGAACTCGCTGGTGCGCCGGGCCACGCGAAACGAGAGAACGCCGTAAAGACCGATAGCCGCCAACACCAGCGCAAGCACGCTGAAGGTCGAGGTAAGTCTGGCGAGCAGCGCCTCTGTGGTGAGCGTGCGGGCGTACGCAGCATCGAGAGGCATGATTTCCGTGATCGGCAATTGCCGGTCGACCTCGCGCAGACCCGCCTGAACGCTGGCGGCAATGGCCTGGGGCGCGCTCACGGTGCGAATCACCAAGCTGCCGCTTCCCGGGGACTGCTGTGCCTGGGCGAGATAGAGCATCGGCGCTGCCGGAGAGCGAAGGTCGTTCACCCGCGCGTCGACGATCTCTCCCACGATGAGATAGCGGGCATCGCCCGGCGCAGCTTCGAGGCCGATGCGATGACCGATGGGATTCTCTCCAGGTCCGAATAACTTTACTGCAAAGGAGTGGTTGACGACCGCAACCTGCGCCGCCTGAGGACGATCGCCGCTGTCGAACTCCCGCCCACGCAGCAACGCCATCCCCATCGCGTGGAAATATCCAGAACCCACGTCGTCCTGCTGTGCTTCCGAGAGACCGCGTGCGTCGTCGGAGATGCCGGCGGCGTGAATCGGCGTATTCCAAAGGCAGTTGGGTGGCGGGCAACGGTCGAGAGCGACGGCGCGCACTCCGGGAAGACCGGTCACGCGATCGATCATCTGCGGATAGAGCGATTCCCGCTTTACGTCGTCATAGTTCGCATCGTGGAAGTCGAATCGAACAGTGAGAAGGTGTCCGCGATCGAGGCCGGCGTCCATTCGATTGAGGTTGGTCAAGGTGCGGAGAAACATCGACGCGAGGCTGAGCAGCAGGACCGACAACGTGATCTGCGCGGCCAGCATGAGATGGGCGGATCGCCCTCCTGCGCTTCCAATCGCCGTTCGCCGCGAGGTGAGCCCGCCCTGGGGAAGCGCGTTGCCGAAGATCAGTTGACGCGCAGGCAAAATCTGGAAGAACAGCACGGCGGCTGCGAGCAGTCCGAGAGAGAAGAGATAGACACCCGCGTCGAAATGAAGGCTCAACGATGTGTCGTTCTGCAGCGACCAATGAAGCAAGGCCGACCCAGCCATGCGGGCGACGAGAATACTGAGTGCGCCGCCGCAGAGAGCCAGCAGCGCGCTTTCAACCAACAGTTGCTGCAGCACCCGGGGCTGGCTCGCCCCCAGCGCCGCGCGGATGGCGAACTCATGGCTGCGCTGAACCACTCTTGTTCGCTGCAGATTGGCAAGATTGAGGCACGCGATGAGGAGCAGCAGCGCGACCATGCCCATCAGGACGAAAAGCGGCTCCGCATAGTGCTCGGAAAACGGGCTCTCGCTACGGGCAGCAGAGAGAAGCGAGAAGCGGCTGGCGAGCGCTTCCGATGACTTGCCGGCGAACTTCGCATAAAGCTCACGATCTGGAGCAAAGGCTGCGTCCCACTGCGCTAGCGAGATGGCGGCTGCTCCCGGTGGCACTCGCGCTATGAGCGTCAGCCAGAAGAATGCGCTCTGACTGTTGTACGGCGCATCGAGATGCACTCCGGCTTCACGCCCGAGCGAATCGAAGGGGCCCGCATAGCGCACATCCTGCTGCGCTTCGAGTGGAAGCCAGAAGTCTGGAGATTCGCCGGGGATAACTCCATAGAAATCGCGCGGCGCCACGCCTGCCACGAATATCTGCGCTCCGTTGAGAACAAGCGTGCGGCCGACGATGCCCGGATCGGCTGCAAAATGCTGCTGCCAGAAGCCGTAGCGAAGCACAGCCGGCCAGCCTGTCCCCGATTGGGCTGCATCTTGAGGCGAAAGAACGCTGCCCAGCGCGGCCGGCGTATCGAGAACCGAAAAGAAGTTGGTCGAAACCAGCTGCATCTTGGCGCGCGTAGTTTCTCCACTGTTGTGGTCGGCCAGATTGCCTTCGGCAAGATAGGAGTGGGCCGCGATGGCACTGTGATCCGTATCGCTGTTGGCTGTTTGCCGCAGGCGTTCGAAGGCCGGCTGAGAATAGAGCCAAGCCTGGTCATTCGGCGTGCGGATGCCATGAAGCACGAAGAGCTGTTGGGGCGACGGCACCGGCAGCGTTGGGTAGACCACACCGCGCAGCAGGGTGAAGACCGCAGTATTCGCTCCCACACCCAGCGCGAGCGTCGCGATCACGGTGAGAGAAAAAATGGGAGACTTTCGCAGCTGGCGCAATGCGTAGCTGAGATCCTGGCTGAGTCTTTCCAGCAGAGAGTGAACTTGCTGACCGAACCGCGCTCGCATCTTCTCTCACCCCGTGAACGAATTGAACTTCGGAATGACTGCTGACTGCTAATGACGCTAAGACTAGCTCATTTGTCGTCGGTCTTCTTGTTGCGCGGCCGAGTCTTGAACCAGATGGGCGAGCCTTCGAATCCAAACGACTCGCGAATCTGATTTTCTAGAAAGCGCTCGAAAGAGAAGTGCAGCTTCACGTCGCGATCGGTGAAGAGCACGAAGGTCGGCGGTGCAACGGCAGCCTGCGTCATGTAAAAGATGCGCATCCGGTTGGCCATGGGAACGGGGGCGCGTTGGAAATCGATCTTCTCCAGAAACTTGTTCATCTGTCCGGTCGAGACTCGCTTGCGGCGCTCCTGGGCCACGCGAATTGCGGTGTCGAGCACCCGGTTCAGGCTGCGGCTATCCTGCTTGGCGTGCGCTGCGGAGATAAAAACTACCGGCGCGTAGTTCAGATATTTCAAATGACGGCGCAGCTGCTCTTCGAAGATAGCGCGGTCTGCGGGGGGCTTGTCGTCGGTGCGACCCGTGGTTACAAGATCCCACTTGTTGACGACGATCACCACCGACCGGCCGCTCTCGTGGGCATATCCGCCAATCGTGGCGTCGGAGGCGGTGACGCCCTCGGTGGCATCGATCACCAGCAGAGAAACATCGGCGGCTTCGAGGTGACGGCGCGCCATCACCACCGACAATTTCTCGGCCATGAGGTGAGTCTTGCCCTTGCGGCGAATGCCTGCCGTGTCGATGATGCGCAGCATGTGGCCCTGATATTCGACGACTTCATCGACAGCGTCGCGCGTGGTTCCGGCGATGGGTGAGACGATGGCGCGGTCGGAGTTGGTGAGCGCGTTGAGCAGCGTCGACTTGCCGACATTGGGGCGGCCGATGATGGCCATGCGCGTCTCCCGCTGCTGGTACTCGCCGTGGGTGCGGTGCAGCGATTCGCCTTCTTCTGCCTCTGCAGGCTCTTCAATCGCAGGCTCTTCTTCCGGCTCCTCGGGAAAGGCGAGAACCGCGAAGACTTCATCGAGCAGATCACCGATGCCATGTCCGTGCTCGGCCGAGATGGCCTGGAGATTCTTGATGCCCAGACGGCGGAAGTTTTCCGCGGCCGCGTCCATGGCCTCGGTATCGATCTTGTTGACGGCGAGAAAAATCGGCTTGCCGGAGCGCAGCAGGATGCGCGCGAGATCGATGTCGGGCGAGGCTAACTCGGTGCGGCCGTCAACGACCATCACCACGGCCTCAGCCTCGTCGAGAGCCACCTTGGCCTGGCGATAGATCTCGGAGGGAATCAGCGCTTCGTCGTCCGGCACGATGCCGCCGGTATCGACCAGTCGCGCCGTCTTGCCGGCCCAGTGGACCTCGCCGTAGATGCGGTCGCGCGTGATGCCCGGCTCGTCGCCAACGATGGAGCGGCGCGAGCCCGTAAGCCGATTGAAGAGCGTCGATTTGCCGACATTGGGGCGTCCGACGATGGCGAACACAGGCTGATTGCCCACATCCGCCGAGGACAGTCTGTTTCGCGAAGAAATATGCTTGGATTTTTTCAACTTGCTTGCCGACCTGACGGGGATTGGATTCATCCCTCAGCGGCAAATGCCGCGAATCTCGAATGTTTGGGCCGTATTATGGCCACCTTTCATTCTATCGTGCGTTGGCATGGGCCAATCGCCGTGCCGGGCCTAATTCAGGCCGGCATCAAAGCCGAGGCGCACAGCCACTACGTGAAGACGCTTGTCGCGAGTCCATAACGCGGTGCCTGGGGTCAGTGCGGCTGAGGCCAGGAGATGAGCATCGATGTATCCAAGGCCGCTTGCGAAGAGCTTCCACCGGTCGATGGCGCGAAGCACTTCGTCATCCGTGGCCATCGTGGCCTGGGGAAGATTGCCCAGAGCGCCGAGAACAATCTCGCGCTGCCGCAGAGAGCCCAGAGCCAATTCTCCAATCACGAAAGGATGAGTGAGGATTTGGCTCCTCTGGAGCAAGTCGACCAAGGCAGGCTCATTGCAGCGGAGATGGTCGATCCAGACGGAAGTATCCGCCAGGATCACTCCGATCGCCGGCGCGGGATCGCAGTCAACTGCGGCTCGCTGCCGCCCAGACGCGCCAGCCGACGCGCGCTTTCGCGCTCGATGAGTGCTTTCAATGCTTCTCGAACGAGAGCCGTTTTTTCTTCGAGGCCGGTGAATGCCTGCGCTTTCGCAAGAAGGTCGTCATCGAGGGCTAAAGTGGTGCGCATAGATTCTCCTGCAATAGCATCGATAATATCATCACTTGATGACGAAATGCGTGCCTTTATCCGCTCTTGGCAAGAGCAGCCGACACGAGTCAGGGCGAGGTTTCCAATTCCCCGGCAACGGCTATGCTAGAGGAGAACTTCCGGCGAAACCTGAATGCCCTCCACCCTCCAAACCGTGCCGTCCCTGCCCTCGCTCTACGACTTCTTCGCGCCGGGCGGGGTCCTCTCGCGTTCGCCGCTGCCCTATGAGTTCCGCAAAGGGCAGCTGGAGATGGCGCAGGCAGTCGAGCGGGCTCTGGAAGAGAACCGGCACCTGATTGTTGAGGCCGGAACGGGCACAGGCAAGACGCTGGCCTATCTGCTGCCGGCGCTGCGATCGGGGCGGCGGGTGATCATCTCGACCGGCACAAAGAATCTGCAGGAGCAGCTTTTTTTCAAGGACATTCCTTTCCTTGAATCCCTGCTGGGCCCATTGCAGGTCTGTTACATGAAGGGCCGTGCGAACTATCTCTGCCGCCATAAGCTCTTCGCGCTGCGCAGCCAGCCCATTCTGTCCGGGCTAGAAGAGATTTCGCAGTACCAGGCCATCGCCGAGTGGGAAAAGACAACCGAGACCGGCGATCGTGCGGAGATCGACGACCTGCCCGAGACCAGCCAGCTGTGGGCCAAGCTGGATGCGCGCAGCGACGCGTGCCTGGGGCAGAGCTGCGCGGATTATCAGCGCTGCTTCGTCACCGAGATGCGGCGCAAAGCGGCGGAGAGCGACATCGTGATCGTCAATCATCACCTGTTCTTTGCCGACCTGGCCATCAAGCAGCAGGCCAAGGCCGCTCCCGATGCGGGCGTGCTGCCCGAGGCCGGCATCGTGATCTTCGATGAGGCGCATGAGCTTGAGGACGTGGCGTCGAGCTACTTTGGCATCAATCTCAGCAATATCCGCTTCGAAGAGCTGGCGCGGGATCTGGAGTCAATGCTGCGCGCCAAGCAGGCGCTCAGCGCGGGCATTTCCAGCGCAGCGCAGATCGCGCGCGAGCGGGCGCGGATGTTCTTCGCAGCTCTTCCACGTGGATCGGGCCACGGGGGGGCGAATGCAGACGGGCGGATGCAGTTCTCCGGGCGCGAGGAGTTTCTCGAGACGCAGGGCGACCTGTATCTCGGCGTGTTGAATGCGCTGCATCGGCTGGAAGGCGAGCTGGAGCGGGTGCGCGGCGTTGAAGAGGCTCCGCCGCTGCGCAAGCGAGCCGCGGACATCCGCGAGCACTTGAAGTTTTTGATGGAGTCGGAGGACCGGAACACTGTCTTCTGGCTGGAGCGACGTGGCGGCAAGGGGCGCAACTCAGCTCCGACCACACATCTGCAGGCCACGCCTATCGATGTCTCGGGCCTGCTGGGCGAGCTGCTCTTCGAGAAATTTCCCAGCGTGGTGCTGACTTCGGCAACGCTGACCGTCCAGGGCGGCTTCGAGCACTTCAGGAAACGGCTGGGCCTTCGCGATGCGCGCGAGCTGGTGGTGCCATCGCACTTTCATTACGGAGAACAGGCGTTGCTCTACCTGCCGCAGGAGATGCCCGACCCGCGCGATCCAAATTTCCAGGACGAGGCGGTCAAGCGCATCCGTCGCATGCTGGAGATCACGCAAGGCCGCGCCTTCTGCCTCTTCACCAGCTACGCGCAGATGCACGACCTCTACGACCGTCTGCTGACGGAAGTGGGCTTTCCGCTGCTGCTGCAAGGCACAGCCCCGCGCAAGGCGCTGCTGGAAGAGTTTCGCGAGACGCCGAATGCCGTGCTCTTCGGCACATCGAGCTTCTGGCAGGGAGTGGACGTCCAGGGCGAGGCGCTGAGCTGCGTGATCGTCGACCGGCTGCCTTTTGCGGTGCCCACCGATCCCGTGGTGCAGGCGCGCATGCGAGCCATCGAAGAGAATGGCGGCAGCCCGTTCTTCGATTACCAGGTGCCGTCGGCGGTCATCACCTTGAAGCAGGGTTTCGGACGGCTGATCCGTTCGCTGGAAGATCGCGGCGTGCTGATGCTGCTCGATCCTCGGCTGCAACGGCAGCGCTACGGGCGCGTCTTCTTGGAGAGCCTGCCGCCCTATCGCGTCACCCAGGAGTGGTCGGCGGTCGAGCAGTTTTTTGCAACCAAGTCGTGACTCGCGCCGCGCAATGCGGCATAGTGGATTCGTCCTACAAATCAGGCTCACAAAGGAAGAATGCGATGCGCGCGATTGCCGCTGCGGTCATTGGAATGCTTGTTCTCGGGAGTGCCGCGTTTGCTCAGGAGCAGCCAGCGAAGGTGGACCCTCTCAAGCCGTTTCTCGCCGAAGATGCGCCGGTGCTGGTGCTGAACAACGTGCGGCTCATCGATGGAACCGGTGCAGCGGCTCGCGAGAATGTGCGCATCGACATCGATCACGGGAAGATCGTGAACGTGCAGAGCGCTCTGTTGCGCAATGCCTTTCCCGAGGGCGCAAAGGTCATCGATATGGCCGGTAAGACCGTCTTCCCCGGACTGGTGGGCATGCACGAGCATCTTTTTTATCCGCTGCCGGAGGGTGGTCACGGACTTTTGCCTCTCTACGGCGAGATGGCCGATAGCGCTCCGCGGCTTTACCTGGCGGGCGGCGTGACCTCGGCGCGTACCGCGGGAAGTCTTGAACCGTATACCGACATTTCGGTGAAAGATGCCATCGACGCCGGCAAGATTCCCGGGCCGAACCTTTTTCTAACCGGGCCTTATCTCGAAGGCTCGCCGGCAATCGGTCCGCAGCTCCATGCCCTGAAAGATGCCGATGATGCGGCACGCCTCGTCGACTACTGGTCGGCCGAAGGCATGACTTCGTTCAAAGCCTACATGCACATCACGCCGGAAGAACTGAAAGCGGCAATCGATCACGCGCATGCCAAGGGGCTGAAAGTCACCGGACATCTCTGCTCGGTCGGTTTCAAGGAGGCAGCGGCGCTGGGCATCGACAACCTCGAACACGGCCTGGCAGTCGATACCGAGTTTTACCCCGAAAAGAAGTCTGGCGTGTGCCCCGGACAGAACCCACCCCAGGTTGGGCTGGCCAAGCTTGATGTGGAGGGCTCGGAGATTCAGGGGACGATCAAAGACTTGATCGCGCACCACGTAGCAGTGACGTCCACACTGGCTATTTTCGAGAGCTTCGTCGCCAACCGGCCGTCGATGGATGAGGAGATGCGCGTGCGCGAATCCCTGCTGCCGCAGGCGTGGGGCGATTATGTAACCACGCGTGCGGAGATAGCCGAAGGCGAGCGGCCGTCGCCCTGGCCGGTGCTGCTGAAGCAGGAGATGCAGTTCGAGCATGACTTTGTGAAGCAGGGCGGCTTGCTGATGGCCGGCTGCGACCCCACCGGCTATGGAGGCGTGCTGCCGGGCTTCGGCGACCAGCGCAATGTCGAGCTGCTGGTCGAGGCTGGATTCTCACCCGAAGAGGCGATTCATATCGCGACGGAGAACGGCGCGCAGTGGCTGGGCGAGGATGCTCGCATTGGAACCGTTGCAGCCGGCAAGACAGCCGATCTGGTCGTAGTCACAGGCAATCCGGCAAAGAATATCCACGACATTGAAAAGGTGGACGTGGTGTTCAAGGACGGCGTCGGCTATTCGCCGCAGAAGCTGATCGAGTCAGTGCGGGGGCTGGTCGGTATCCGTTAGCATTAGGAGAATGCTGCAGGCGCCGCAGGCAATTCGTCATTCTGAGCGCAGCGAAGAATCTCAGCGAGGCTGGCATACAGAAATCGTTGAGATTATTCCTCCCCATGGTCGTCCGAATTACGGCGTTTGAGATAGTTCCGCCGGTGCTCTAGTCTTGGGTTAACCGCATCATGGCTCGAAATCTATACATCCTCGCCTCAACCCTTCTGCTCTTCGCGCTCGTCTCCTGCGGGATGATGTTTTCCAGCAGCCATTTCCAGCCGGGATTGCCCGGCAACGGCTCCATTTGGAAGACGATTTCGCTTTTCCTCATGCTGGGCGGCCTGATTGTGGCACTCCTGGGTGTGATGACGGCCATGTTCGAGCAAGTGGACCGCCGCGCCGATGAGCGGCGGCAGCGCGAGCGCGCCAAGCGCAAATAGCGACCGCGAACGGCTCTGGATCATCCAAACAGACAGCCTTGAAGCCATCAAAAGCTACAATAGTAAGAGGCGATTGCCCGAGAGAGTCGATAGAGAAGAATGTACGAAGTGACTGTAGAACGCGAGTTTTCCTCAGGCCACTACCTGAGGAACTACCGCGGCAAGTGCGAAAACCCGCACGGACACAATTACAAGGTCCGTATCACCCTGCGCGGCGAGACGCTGGACGTCTCCGGCCTGCTGCTGGATTTCAAAGATCTGAAGCATGTCATGCGCCCGGTCATCGACCGGCTTGACCATCAGATGCTGAATGAGCTGGAGCCATTCACCGAGATCAATCCCTCGGCCGAGAACCTGGCGAAGTACTTTTACGACGAGACGAATCAGCAGATGGAGTCTCTGACCAAAGGGCGCGTGCGTGTCAAGGATTGCACCATCTACGAGACCGACACCACGACGGCTACGTATTACGAGTAATGGCTGCAGGTCTTGAACGGGTGATTCCTTGTATCTGATCGAAATTTACAAATCCGTGCAGGGCGAATCGAGCTTCGCCGGCGTGCCGTGCATCTTTGTGCGGCTGGCGGGCTGCAACCTGCGCTGCTCCTGGTGCGACTCGGAGTACACCTTCACCGGCGGCTACAAGCTGACTGAAGATGAGGTGGTCGCCGAGGTGGCGAAGCTGGCTCCCGTGAAGCTGGTCGAGTTTACGGGCGGCGAACCGCTGCTGCAGGAGCGCGAGCTCATTCCGCTGATGGAGCGGCTGCTGGCTCAAGGCTATGAGCTGATGATCGAGACCAGCGGCGAGCGTCCGGTCGAAAATGTGCCCAAGGAAGTCCATAAGATTGTCGACGTGAAGTGTCCGGGCTCTGGTGAGGCCGGTCGGTTCCGCATGGAGAATCTTGCTTCGCTCACCGAACGTGACGAGCTGAAGTTTGTAATTACCCACCGCGAGGATTACGAATACGCGCGGGAATTTATCCGCAACAACGCGCTCGAAGGCCGCGTGGGGCAGATACTCTTATCGCCTGCGTTTTCCAAGACGCCCTCGCCGGAACGGAGCACGGCCAACTGCCTCCTCGATCCCCGCGACCTGGTGGAGTGGATGCTCGCCGATGAACTGAACGCCCGGCTGAGCCTGCAGATTCACAAGTACGTCTGGGAGCCGCAGAAGAAGGGCGTTTGAGGCTGGCTTCTCCTCGACCTTCACAACTCACGAACGTCATTCTGAGTGATTCGAGGGACCCGGCGCGTGTTCTTTGCGTGTGGGGCTGATGAAGTTGAAGGCGTTGCCTTACTGCGTCGATCCCTTTTGGGTATCCAGATACTTGTCGAAGGGAATGTCGTAGGGGAAGAACTGCTTCCCATCGCCATCCTGCACCTTGCGGAAGCTCAACTTCGCGCCCCGCAATGGATTCCCGCCCAGCCCCTCCATGTCATAGAAGAGGAATCCCGCCTTGGTGCTGTGCGGCGGGACGGTGACGTCGGCATATTCGAGCTCCGAGAAATCCTGTTCGATTTTGGCGTCGGGCGTTTTGGGCTTGCCGCCCACCGGCGGTAACGGCGCAGGCATGGGAATCTTTTTGCCGGTGTTGCTGACGTGGGTCATGCGCCGTTCGACATCGGCCGCTTCGGCGGCGGGGATGCGATCGCCATGCGCGGTGATGAAGTCGATGCGCGCCTGCTCCAGCGAGATGGGCTTATCGCCGTTGTTGGTGACGATGATGCGGATGGGCATGAAATAGTTTTTGAGGTAATCGACGCGGAAGTACTTCATCTTCTCTTTGCTGTCGAAAGGCTCGGCGGCAATGGTCGTGTTTTCGTCGGGATGGGCATCGAACGCGGCGTACTTCGATGCATCCTGCACGGGAGGCAAAGGATGGTCGCTGGCATTGAGCCGGGAGGTAACCATCCCCAGCGCCAACAGAAGAAAAATCGAGGAACGCAAGCGCATGTTGCTCCGCACGGTTATCATCTTCGCTTGAGACTTGAGTATAGAAGGATTTGTTAGCGGATGTTTGCCTTGTACAGCTTCGCGTTGCTGCTGGTCTTGTTGGTGGGCTCGCCTTACTGGATTTTCCGGATGGCGACCAGCGGCAAATATCGCGAAGGGCTGAGCGAGCGGCTGGGGTTCGTTCCCCGTCGGCTGCGCCGGGCCGAGCCGCAGCCGACGATCTGGGTGCATGCCGTGTCGGTCGGAGAAGTGCTGGCGGCGAGCAGCCTGATCGCACAATTGAAGGTCCGCGCGGATGGCTGTCGTGTAGTCGTGTCGACCACCACTCGAACCGGACAGAAGATTGCGCGCGACCGCTTTGGCGCGGAGAACGTCTTTTACTTTCCCTTGGACTTCGCCTTCGCGGTGCGTGCATACCTGCGTGCTCTTCGCCCAGCGTTGCTGGTGCTGCTGGAAACGGAGTTCTGGCCGCGCATGCTCGCCGAGTGCTATCGCGCCAAGGTTCCGGTTACGGTGGTAAACGCTCGCATCTCCGACCGCTCGTGGCCACGATATTTCAAACTGCGCCGGCTGTGGAAGAAGCTATTGGGACCGACCACGCTGGTGCTGGCGCAGAGCGAGCAGGATGCGGAGCGTTTGATGGCGATTGGCGCGGGAAACGTCGAGGTAAGCGGCAACCTCAAGTTCGACATTCGCGTGCACAAACCCGCGCCTGTGACCGAAGCATTGAGACAGTTTCTGACCAGCGGGCAAAAAGTGATCGTCTGCGGATCGACGCTGGAGGGCGAGGAGGAGATGCTGCTCAATGCCGTGCCTCCCGCATGCATCACGATTCTTGCGCCGCGCCATCCTGACCGATTCTCAGCAGTCGCACAGCTGCTCAAGCGCCGGGATGCGCGTTGGCTACGCCGCTCGGAGTGGCTGCGCGCCCCCGATCCGCTGCGTCCCGGAACGGTGCTCCTGCTCGACTCGATCGGAGAGCTGGCTTCGGTCTATTCGGTGGCATCGCTGGCGTTTATCGGTGGAAGCTTGATTCCCGCCGGCGGCCACAATCCACTGGAGCCTGCGCAGTTTGCTGTGCCGATTCTGATGGGCTCGCACTACGAGAATTTCCGCAGCATGGTCGAAGTTTTGAGGTCGGTGCAGGCAATTCAGATCGTGACTTCCGAAAACCTGCAAGCTTCCATCGCGAATCTTCTGGAGCATCCGGGCGAAGCCGCAGCTATGGGCGAGCGTGCCCGCGCCATCTTCGACAGCGAAGCGGGCGGCACCGATCGGACTCTGGCGAAGCTCCTGGAGCTGGTCGGAGCAGATGCGTGAATCGGGACTTCCTGGCGCCCCTGGTGCCGCTCTATCGCGCGGCTTTCGCAGCAAAAAATGTTGTCTACGACCGAACCTGGCGCACTCCGGACCGCTTGAGTTGGCCCGTGGTGAGCGTCGGCAATCTTTCGGTGGGAGGATCGGGAAAGACGCCGCTGGTCATCAGGTTGGCGCAACTGTTGTCGGCTGCGGGAGTGCATGTCGACGTGCTTTCCCGGGGATATGGCCGCACTTCCAGCGATGTGGCGCGCGTCAATTCGGCGGGAAGCGCAGAATTGTTTGGCGACGAACCGCTGCTGATCTCGCAGAAAACCGGCGTGCCGGTTTACGTTGGAGCCAGCCGTTATGCGGCTGGTCTGCAGGCCGAACGCGAGTTTTCCGGAACAGGCGTGCATCTGCTCGACGATGGCTTTCAGCATCGCAAACTTGCGCGGGATTTCGACATCGTGGTGGTGCATGCCAGCGACTTCGAGCAGCAGCTGTTGCCCGCCGGGCGATTACGCGAACCGCTGTCGTCGCTGCGTCGAGCGTCCGCTATCGTATTGCGCAGCGAGGATGCCGCGCTCGAAGAAAAAATACGCCAGCGCGGCATCCGATCTCCGGTGTGGCTTCAACATCGTCGGCTGCTCGTCGAAGCGCAGAGCCCGGCCGTGGCCTTTTGCGGCATCGCTCACGATCAGGATTTTTATTCGGCGCTCAAGACCAATGGGGTCGAACTGACCGCAACCCGCTCCTTTCGCGATCATCATCGCTATGCAGATTTCGACATCGACACGATTGTCCATCTATGCCAGACCACCGGCGCGAAAGTCTGCGTTACGACGGAGAAAGATCTCGTGCGTCTGAGCCCGGAGCATCGCGCGAAGATCGCTTCTGTCGTGCATCTGGAAGCGGCGCGATTAGAGGTTTCGCTCACCGATGAGCCGGCCGTCGTGCGGCAGCTGCTCGCGCTGCATGTGAGAAAATAAGCGTTTGCCGATGGAAGAAAAGCAGTTGCGAGTGCTCATTGTGCGGCTGGGAGCGATGGGAGACATTCTCCATGCGCTGCCCGCTGTCACCGCGCTGCGGCAGGCGCACCCGGAGTGGTTTCTAGGTTGGGCGGTCGAGCCGCAGTGGCGCGGCTTGCTGTGCGCGGACGATTGCAAGGAGCGCGGTCCGGCCATGCCATTGGTAGATCAGATTCATCTTGTTCCAGCAAAGCAGTGGGCGCGCGCACCTTTGCAGGCCCAAACCTTTCGCGCTGTCCGCCAGCTTCGGCGCGAGTTGGGGACGGCGCATTACGATATCTGCCTTGATTTACAAGGCGCAGTACGCTCGGCAGCTATCGCCCGCTGGGCGCGAGCTGCGCGGCTGATCGGAGAAGACCAGCCGCGCGAGCCCTTGGCACGATGGTTCTTCAGCGAGCGCGTGCCGACCCAGGGCAGGCATGTGATCGAGCAGGCGATCGAAGTCGTCAATCAAGTTGCGGGGGAATCTCTGCCGTACGCTCCCGCGTGGCTACCTGCAGATCAGAAGGCGGAATGCAATGCGGATAAGCTAGCGCAGCCCTTCGTGCTATTGAATCCCGGCGCGGGATGGGGAGCGAAGCGTTGGCCGATCGATCGCTATGCCACGGTTGCGCGCGCACTTCACTCGCTCGGTTATACGATCGTCGTCAACGCGGGACCTGGGGAAGAGGCGCTCGGCACAGAGCTGCGAAACATTGCCGGAGAGTTTGTTCAGACGGTCCAGCCCACGCTGACGGAGCTGATTGCGATCACGCGCCGGGCTGCACTGGTCATTGCCGGAGACACCGGCCCGCTGCATCTGGCGTCTGCTCTGGGCAAGCCGGTCGTGGCGATCTTCGGACCGACCGATCCGGCTCGCAACGGGCCATTTGGTGGGAGCTTTCGTGTGCTGCGGCATCCTGAAAGCAAGCGTGATCACACGCGACGTTCGGAGCCGGAGGCAGGATTGTTGACCATTCCTCCGGCGGCCGTGATAGAAGCAGCAAAAGAACTTTTGCAGGAGTTGCGATAGATGGCAGGCGGCTGGAGCAGAATTGCAAAACGAATCCGCGTGCCTTTGGGCTTTGCCTTCGCCATATTTTTTCTTTGGCTGGCGCGGCCGAGCCTGCTTTTCATAGGACTAAGCTTGCTTCTCGTCATCCCCGGACTTTTACTGCGTGCTTATGCCTCGGGCTACGTCAAAAAGAATGCGGAGCTCACCATGACCGGGCCGTATGCCTATACGCGCAACCCGCTTTATCTCGGCTCGATGATGATCGCCTTCGGCTTTGCGCTGGCGTCGCGCAGTATCTGGATTGCGCTTGCGCTGGCTGTGCTTTTTGCTGCGATTTATATACCGGTCATTCAGGGTGAAGAGCGGTTTTTGCGAGGAGCTTTCGCGGGTTTTGACGACTATGCGGCGCGTGTTCCACGCCTGCTGCCGCGTTTGAGCCGAGCCGCTACGCCAGACAACGACGGCGGAGGGTTCTCCGCCGCGCTTTATCGCAAACACCGCGAGTACAATGCATTGATAGGAGCGGTCGCGATTTATACCGCTCTCGCGCTGCGGCTTTTATTTCTTCGATGAGGGTGCCAATTTCGTGCGGGTGAGTGTCTGATTGATTCGGCTTCGTAGGTTGCTCGTCGCTGCTGCTTGTTTGCTGTTGCTGGCCGACCTCCGTGCGGAGCCGCCGCAGGCTGCTTCTCCCATGCAGCCGCCGCGCGCAGGGTTTTCCTTCCCCGCCCGGCAGACACTGAACTACTCCGTCGATTGGCGGGTCTTTCCGGCGGGAGTCGTTTCTTTCCATGTGGAAGCAGACGGAGAGATGCAGCGAGTGACTGTGACCGCGGATACGGTGGGAGCTGTCAATCTCATCTTTCGCGTCAGCGACCGTTTCCAATCTTCTTTCCAGCGCAGCACCGGATGTTCGGAGAGCTTTTCCAAGCAGCTGATTGAAGGACGTCGCCAGGTGAACAGCGACTTGCATTTCAATTACGCGCAAAGCAAAGCGATGCAAACCGAGAAGAACCTGATCTCAGGCATCAGCAAGCATCAGGAAGCCGCGATTCCGTCATGTGTGACCGACTCGCTTTCCGCGATCTTCTATGCGGCGTCACAACCGATGACCATAGGACAGAGCTTCCAGATGCCGTTGGCCGACGCCATGAAGACCATCCCTGTCACCATGAAGGTCGAAGGGCGGGAAGAGGTGAAGACACCGGCCGGCGCCTTCCAGACGCTACGCGTGGAGCCGACGGCGGACGCCGGCATCGTAAAGAACCGCGGCAACATCTGGATCTGGTACACGGACGACGACCGTCACATGCCGGTGCAGATGCGCGCGCGGCTCTTCTGGGGGACGATAACGTTTCGCCTGACTTCCGTAGAACAGAAGTAGTCTTACTGGATTCGATAGCGCTCGCGCATCAGCCGCTGGAGACGCGGCTTGTAAATGATGTTGTAGACCAGCTCCTTATCCGGAAACATGGCCAGCGCGGCGCGGCGGCTATCGGCAACCATCTCGGCGGCTTCATCGACAGTGAGCGACCCATCCTGGCCGATGACCGACATCACCATATCCATCATCAATTGCAGACGCCGGATCTTGCGCTGCTCTTCTTTCAGTTCTTCGGGGCTTTGCTGGAGCGAGGTTTCCGGAGGGGGTGCGGTGTTCAAAGATAAATGAGGAAGATCAACGGACCGTTCGGTTTCGTGTGAGCCCATGTACGCAATTTCCTCCCATGCGAGGCATCGTATAACGGGATAGACGCGGTGTGGAGAAAAAAGATGCCCGCGGCGGCCGGCGGTATTGAGTCGGTTGCGGGGTGTCAAGGCACCGTAGCTGCCCATGGCACGGCCGTGACCCTGCCTCCATCAAGATAGAAGCTAGTCAGCCCGGTCATGTCGGTGAGAAAGGTTTTGACGTGCGCGGATTGCAGCTTTATCAAAACCTCACGGCGAGGATGGCCATAGAAGTTACGTTTGCCGACAGAGATGACCGAGTAAGACGGCGAGACTGCAGCCAAAAATGCGGGCGTGGTCGAAGTGATGCTGCCGTGATGCCCTATCTTCAGCAGGTCGGAATGCAATCCTCCAACCAGCACCATGCGCGCTTCACTTGGGGCTTCGGCATCGCCTTCGAGAAGCGCCGAAGTCTTTCCGTTGGCCACGCGCAGCACCAGCGAGTCATTGTTGGAGGGTGCGAACCCGGGATGGTAGTTGACGGAAGGTGCAAGGACATGGATCGACGCGCCTCCGAACAGGAATTCGTCACCAGCGAGATGTGTTTCGATTCGCGTGCCGGTCTCATTGGCAATCTTCAGGATCTGCTGATAAGGCGGAACGCCGGGATTCTTGCCGATCCATAGCTCATGTGGTCGAAAATTTCTGAGCACAGCAGGCATGCCACCGATGTGATCAGCATGCGCGTGGGTGATGGCGACTGCATCGAGGCGCCGAATGCCGCGCGACCACAGAACCGGAGAGACCACATCTTCACCCACATTGAAGTTGGAATCGGGCGAAGCTCCAACTAGGCCGCCCGCGTCGATGAGCAAAGTCTTCCCTTCAGGGGTAATTACTAGCAGCGAATCGCCCTGGCCTACATCGATAGCGGTGATCTCCAACAGGTTGGCTCGCCGCTGAATCGAATGGGGGAGAACGATGAGAGATGCCGCGAGAGCGAGGGCCGAAGCGGCGGCTGCGATTCCAAAACGCCTCAAGCGAACAAGACAGATTGCGCCGATGCACAGAGCGATCCAGAGCGCGATCGTACCCGGACCGGGCATCGGCATGCGCAAATCGGCGCCATGCAGGGCGGCAAAGGCAGATACGACGCGTGTCATGCAATGCAGGAGCATCGCGGTTGCCGCCGCCGGAATGAAGGCGATCGATGGAACCGACATCACGGTCGCAAAGGTCAGAAGGGCGCACGGCAGCAAGACGCCGAGGAAGGGCACGACCAACAGATTCACCGGAAGCGCGAGCAGCGTGATGCGATGGAAATAAACGGCCATGGGCAGCATCATGAAAAACTCGATAGTCACGGAGACGACAAGCAATTCCGCAACGCGTAGCAGCAGCTTGATGGTCCACGGAAAAACCTTCCACGCGAAGAATACTCCAGTGAGCAGCCGAAGATGCTGCGCCATCATGCGCAGGCTCACACGAAATTGTGCGATACGCGGCGGGAGCGACGGATCGATGCGAATGATCTGAAGGTTGCGCACCGCATGAAGATAAGGGCCGAAGGTCTTTTCGATGACGGGTGCAGCCACTCCGGCAATGGCGATTACCGAAAGCAATGTCATCTGCATGCCTGAATCGAAGAGCGAAGCAGGATCGGCAGCGAGCAGGAAGAGTGCGACCAGTCCGATGGCATTGAAGGCCGAGCGTTCCCGCCAGATCAAGCGGCCGACGAGATAGATCGTCACCATGCCGAGAGCTCGCTGCACGGGATGGCCGAAGCCCGTGAAGAGCGCGTATCCGCTGGAGGCGAGGATAGTAAGCAATGAGGCCAGTGGATGTGAGAGATGCAACCGCCGTGCCAGCGCAAAGATCACTGTCGAGAAGATCGCCAGATGCAGGCCTGAGACCACGAGCAGATGGAACGAGCCGGTCCGTTCGAATCCCACGCGCAGAGTGTGGCGAAGGTAGGTTCGATCGCCGGTGAGCATTGCCGCGAGCATTGCGGCGTCTTCAGAGCCGATGCGAAACCATGAGGGCAGACTTTTATTCTGCGGAGATTCGGCAAAGCTCATCAGCTTCACGCTGGCTTGCTGTTCGATGGAGTGAAGCTGACAGCGTAAATCGAGCTTGCGCGAAAAAGCCAATATCGCGAGCTGTTGGACCTGGACGCTGGCCAGTGCGCCGATGCCTTGGGTGTGAAGATATTCGGACGTATCCCATACCCCGGGATCGAGGAAGCGTTCTTCCGTGTGCATGGCGAGGTTGCTGCGTAGGCGTTCACCACAACGAAGCTCTGGAAAGGCGGCTTCGAGTGGCGCATAGACGGCGATGCGAACGATCCGCGCGGGCAATTGCGGAACGGCTGTGCCCGATACGCTGGATAAACGCAGATCGATCTGCCGGCTGCGCTCTTCACGAATCCTGCTCGAGAACGGGCTGGCCGAGGCTACCGTCCGCAACGGACCGAGTCGAACGATTTCGCCTTCGACGAGACGAGGCGTTCCGTCAGCCAGCATCGCAAGCTGCGTTTGCGGATCGACTCCGGGAGCTACGCTGCCGCAAAAGGCTCCGAGGATCGCATACAGCAAGATTGCCGTTGGCCAAGCGAGCCGCGGCGCGTAACGAACAGCGAGTGCGGCAACCACGAAGCAGCTTGAGAGTGCAGCGAAGAGAAGTCCCGGCATGAAGCGTGCGAAATGAGCGGCCAGAATGCCGAATGCGAGGCAAATCGCCGCCAGCAGTGCGGGAGCTGTATGCACGCGAAAGGGAAGGTGTGACTTAGGAGCGCGGCGCGAAAGCGTTGGTCCGCAGGCTGCGATGGGTGATGCGGGCTCGACGAGTGTGGATGTGGCCATGGCGAGCCATTTCCAGCGCGCCGCCTGCGCATCCTATTTCAGCGATAGCTTGGCGACGCTTTCCAGGTGAAATGTTTGGGGAAACATATCCACCATGTGTAACTGCTGAAGAGAGTAGCCCGAGTCTAGCAAAGATTTCAGATCGCGCGACAAAGTCGCCGGATCGCAGGAAACGTAAGTAATGTGTGCGGGCTGGATCTCTTCGAGCAGCGCGGTAACTTCCTTGCCAAGCCCCGCGCGGGGCGGATCGATCACCACAAAGTCGGGGATCTCTTTGCGGGCGCTAGCTGCGCGGCGAAGGAAATCGAGCGTGCTGGATGCGACGATCCGGTGCGCTCCGTCTGCGAGATTGTGGCGCAGGTCCTGAACCGAGCTGGGCGCGGCCTCGACAGCGACAACCTGATCGAACGTGGATTGAAGGACGCGTGCGAACAGGCCCACCCCGGCATAGAGATCCCATGCGAGCTTGCCTTCGGCATCCTTGGTGACGAGCTCGACGAGCGGATCAATAAGGAAGCGGTTCACCTGGAAGAAGGAGCCGATGCTCACGCGATAGATTTGGTCTGCGGCTGCATAGCTGATCGATTGGTTTCCTGCCGACGCCAGAAAGCTGCTGCGCTTGTTCTCGCGCTCAGTGGAAAACACAGCTGCTCCGATAGCACGTGGAAGTTCTTTTTCAATCACGGCCCAAAGCTTCTGCAAGGCTGTCTGTGCAGCTCCAGTGTTCGATCCACTCCAGAGAGAGAGAAATAGCTCGTTCTGCTCCGCATTCGTGAAGAGCTCTACCTCATCGAAAGATTTCGCAAGCTGCCAGCGATCGCTATGGGAATTGAAGACGCTTAGGGCCTCTTCAATCAGAGGCGCGGAGATGGGGCAGCTATCGACCGCAAGGTTCGCGTGCGTACCGCGCTTCTTATACGAAAGCTTCGAGGTATTGCGATCGAGATGGAACCGGGCGCGATTGCGATATCCCATCGGCTCGGCACTGAGCGAGACTATGTCCGGGATGTTCGAGAGATGCGCGCGTTCCAGTGTTTCCCGCAGGATCTGCTTCTTGATCTCCAGTTGCTGCTCGTAGGACGCGTGCTGGTAATGGCATCCGCCGCATTCACCGAAATACTTGCAGGGCGCGGGCACGCGTTTCGGCGACGGCCCGATGACGTCGATGAGTTCCGCCTCTGCATAGCCTCCGCGGTCGCGAGTGACTTGAGCTTCCACGGTTTCGCCGGGCAGTGTGAAGGGAACGAAGATCGCCTTGCCCTCGGAGCGCGCCAGGCCGGCTCCGCCGTAGATGCTTTTCTCGATGGTTAATTTCATCCGGCCAGCTTCATCCCTGCCTCATATAAAACAGGCTCAGGCGCGGGAGTTTATATTTTTCCAGCAGCCTCTTCTGCAGAAACTGCTGCTCGATCTGGCGAATCTGCGTGGTCTGCATCCGCGCCCGATACGGAGCCAACTCGCGGGCGCTCTCCGTGCGCAATGCGACCAGTTCCGCTTCAGGCGCGGTCGCGGTGATGGCGCTCAGCAGCTTCTCTTCCATCACCGTCATCCTGCGCTCCAGCTCTTCAAGGTTAGGTGCTGCGAGCATCACTTCGCCGGCGATGAGCTGCAGACTGATGGCATTCGCCTGCGCAGTCTCGGCCGCTATGCCAGCCAATTTTGCCTCATCCAATTGCGCAGCGCATTCGCGCAGATGAGCGGCAATCCTTGCTTGCTCAAATCCGGGTGCAGCTCCAGTCGCGGATTCGGCGTTGCTATCGGGCTTGGCCGCACCGATAGATGCTTCCTTGATATCTTCAACCGCGGCCATCACCGCTTGCGCGCAGTATGCGAGGCCGTTCACGCGCCGCACGCGAGCGCGAGACTTGCTTGCGTCATGTTTATCAAAAGCGGCATCGATCCCGCGCAGGATGGCCTCCAAGGGAATGCCAGCCTCGCGCCAGGTTTCGATGAGCGCCCAATCCAGTGTGGAGAGCAGCAGCAGCGAGCCACGCCGCCGCTGGAAATGCTCTTCGATTTCGGTGAAGTAGTTGAAATAGTTTTGCAAGGTTCGGCTCAGAGCTTCGGGGAGCGCGTATCGTGCGCGCTCGATGGCGGCTTTTGTTTGCCGCCGCGGCTGCGGTCCTGGCTGCGCTCCAGATTGCGCTCAATGTTGCGTTCGTAAATGATCCGCAATCCTTCCAGCGTCAAGGTGTCGTCCACCTGGCGGATGTATTTCGATTCACCTGCGATCAAGTTTGCGAGACCACCGGTCGCGATGCAAATCGTGTCTGGGCCCAGCTCGGCGATCATGCGTTCGAGAATGCTGTCGACCAGACCGATGTGTCCGTAAAACAATCCAATTTGTAAGTTATCGACGGTGTTGGTGCCGATAACCTTTGCTGGCCGCTTGATCTCGATGCGTGGAAGCCGCGCGGCGCGTGCGAAGAGCGCTTCTGCGGAGATATTCAGACCCGGTGCGATGGCCCCGCCGAGAAACTCGCCCTTGCGTGAGATGACATCGAAGTTCGTCGCCGTGCCGAAGTCCACGACGATGCAAGGGCCGCCGTATTTCTCAAAGGCTCCTACGCAATTGGCTACACGGTCGGCGCCCACTTCGCTGGGATTGTCAGTGAGGATAGGCAGACCGGTCTTGACTCCGGGCTCGATGAACATCGGCTTCTGCTTGAAATAACGCTCGCAGAACTGGCGCAAAATCCAGTCGATCGGAGGAACCACCGACGCGATAACGATGCCGGTGATCTCGTCGCTCTGCACGCCTTCGCCCTGAAGCAGGTTGCGAATCAGGATGCCGTATTCATCTGCGGTTTGCGTATGCCGCGTGCTGATGCGCCAGGTGATGCGCAGCTCTCCGGGCTTGCCGTCCGTAATCGGATAGAGCGCGATAACCGTATTCGTATTGTTTACGTTAAGCGTCAGCAGCATGGGGTCACCGGTTGATCGTTTTTTGTTCGCGTACGCCGCCGGAGAAGACGGTTCGTAGTCCGCCGGCAGTGCGAATCTGCAGGAAGCCGCGAGGATCAAGGCCCTCGGTCACCCCTTCGAAGCCGTCCTGATCTTCCACGTAGACATGTTTTCCGCGCACCCAGGATGAAACCTGCTCTAATCGCGCCAGGATGTTTGCCTGCGCAGTCGTTGGAGAAGAGGTCAGAGCTGTCGCTTCTACGTCCAACGATTGTAGCAAGGCAATCAGAAGCTCCTGGCGCGGCCAATCGCGGCCCGTCTCGATGTAGAGTGACGTCGCAAAATTATGCAGCTCGTCAGGAAAGCGCTGCTGATGAACATTGATGCCGATGCCGATGACCAGATGGCGCACGTGTGTCGCCTCGGCATTGAGCTCGGTGAGGATGCCGCAGAATTTCCGGCTTCTCCCCTTATGGCCCAGCAGCAAATCATTCGGCCAGCGCAGATCGGCTTCGAGCGAAGTCACCTGTTTCACCGCATCATGCACGGCAAGTCCAGCCGCGAGTGAAAACCACAGAGCGTCGGCTGGAGCCATACGCGGCCGCAACAGCGCGCTGACATACAGGCCGGAGCCGGGCGGCGAGGCCCAGGCATGAGCGCCGCGTCCGCGTCCCGCAGTCTGCTCATCGGCGAAGTACACCATGCCCTCGGGTGCGCCCGACTCGGCTTCCTTCATGGCGTGGGTGTTGGTCGAAGGGATGGTCGGGAAGAGGCGCAGCTTGCCGGCGAAGCGCGTCCCGCTGAGTGCAGCATCGAGTGCGGCGAGATCAAAGCCGCTTGGAGCTGCAGACACCGTGCTCCCGCTCACGCTTCCATCCAAGCTCATGCTTTAGTAGATCTCCGCAGTGATGCGCATGCTGAGGTCGACGGCAGTCGCGGAGTGCGTAAGCGCGCCGACGGAGATGTAATCGACCCCGGCCAGAGCGTATTTCCGGATGTTCTCGAGCTGAATTCCGCCCGATGCCTCGGTCGGAATGGACGAACCGTGCTCAGCAATAATGGCAAGCGCTTTCTTGATCTCCGCCGGCGTCATGTTGTCGAGCAGCAGCGACTCGGCGCGGTGATCGAGCGCGGTGCGCAGCTCGTCGAAGGTGCGGACCTCGATGTCGATGGTCTGGCCGGCCTTACGAAGCTCATGTGCCCGCGCCAGAACCTTCTCGATGCCGCCGCCGAGCGAGATGTGATTGTTCTTGATGAGAATGCCGTCGGAGAGATCGAGCCGATGGTTTTCTCCGCCGCCGCAGCGAACGGAATACTTGTCGAGCACGCGCAGTCCGGGGATGGTCTTTCTCGTATCGAGTACCTTGGCTTTGGTCCCGGAGACCGCGTCTACATATTGGCGGGTGAGGGTGGCGATGCCGCTCATGCGCTGAATGAGATTGAGGATGACGCGCTCGCAGGCAAGAATCACCCGGGCATTGTGCCGGATGACGGCGATGGCCTGGCCTTTCTTCACTCGCACGCCGTCGAACATCTCCGGATGGCTGACCACTTCGTAACGGCCACTGTTACGTTTGTCGAGGCGCGCGTAGATATCGAGAAAGCGTGGAATGCAGCCGAGACCGCAGATGACGCAATCCTGCTTGGCAATGACCGTTGCCGAGGCGCGCAGCGCGGGATCGATGGTGATGGCGGTCGTCACGTCGCTGGTGGCCTTGTCCTCGACCAATGCCTGCTCCAGGATGGCTTCAATCTTCTTGCTTTTCCAATCCATATAGCCTCTATCCCAGCTGGTCGAGCGACCTGCGGGTTTTCTCGATCAGTATTACGAGCTCCGCGGCGCGCTTGCGGATGCCATCAACGATATGTGCCGGAGCTTTCGCGAGAAAGCCTTCGTTCGCAAGCTGCCGCTGGGCATTGGCTTGCTCCTTCTCGAATTGCGCCAACTCCTTGGTCAGTCGCTCGCGCTCTGCGGCGACATCGACAGTGCGCTCATAAACGACCTGCACATCAAACGCAGGCGTCGATCGAATCCCAGATCCTTCAATATTCTCGACGGGATCGAGAGTCGAGACCCGTGCGAGGCGCTGAATGATCAGGAGTGCGTCTCCGAAAGAGTTGTCGTGGGTGGTGCGAACACGCACCGGCACCGACTCTCTCTCGGGCACTTCCAGCTCTTTGCGCGCTGCGCGAATATTGACGATCAGATCCTGCAACGTTGCCATCTCAGACTCGACAGCGAGGTCGAGGGCCTCGTCAAACGGCTGCGGATAGCGCGACAGGGCAATCGACTTCGCCGGAGGATTGCCGTTGTAGAGAGCGTGCCAAAGCTCTTCGGTGATAAAGGGCATGAAGGGCGAGAGCATGCGCAGCGCTGCTTCGAAGGTCGCCAGAAGCGTGGTGAGCGCGGCCTTTGCGGCCCGCTTGTCGGCGTTTTCCGTGAAGTCGAGGCGCAGCTTCACGATCTCCAGGTACCAATCGCAGAAGTCGCCCCAGAAGAACTGATAGACGAGGTTCGCAGCTTCGTGAAAGCGATATTCGGACAAAGCCTCATTCACATCAGCGGCAGTGTGGTTGAGGCGCGAGACGATCCAGCGCGCTTCGATGGGCGCGTTTTCGTCGGGTCCGAAGGAATCGATCAGAGTGTTGCGGCTGACTTCGACGCCTCCGAGCGCGGCGCGCTCCTCGTTCATGAAGATGAATCGCGCTGCATTCCAGATCTTGTTGGCAAAGGCGCGATAGCCCTCGGTCCGGGCTTCGCTGAAGGCGATGTCCGTGCCCGGCGAGGCCATCGCCGCCAGCGTGAAGCGCACGGCGTCAGTCCCGTACTTCTCGACGATCTCAATAGGGTCGATGACGTTGCCTTTGGTCTTCGACATCTTCTGGCGGTCGGCGTCGCGCACCAGCGCGTGAATATAAACTTCGCGGAAGGGCACGGCGTCTTTGAGCGTTCGTTTGTCGCCGTTGGCCATGGGCATCTCAAGCATGAAATGACAGCCCAGCATGATCATCCTCGCCACCCAGAAGAAGAGGATGTCGAAGCCGGTGACGAGCAGAGAAGTCGGATAAAAAATATCGAGATCGCGCGTGTGCTTCGGCCATCCGAATACCGAGCATGGCAGCAGGCCGGAAGAGAACCAGGTATCGAGGACGTCCGTATCCTGGTGTATCGCAGCGCTTCCGCACTCCGCGCAGCTTGCCGGTTTATCCGCGCGAGAAACAGTGATCTGCCCGCAGGCTTCGCAGTGCCACGCGGGAATGCGATGGCCCCACCAGAGCTGGCGAGAGATGCACCAGTCATGGATGTTGCGCATCCACTCGAAATAGGTCTTCGCGTACTGCTCCGGCGTGAATTTGATGTGTCCCTGCTCGACGGCGGCAATGGCCTTGTCGGCGAGCGGCTGGATTTTGACAAACCATTGCGTCGAGAGACGCGGTTCAACGACTGCGCCGCTGCGCTGGCTGAGGCCGATGGCCATGGCGTGGTCTTTCACGTCGACCAGCAGATCGAGAGCGCGCAGGTCTTCGACAATCTTCTCGCGCGCTGCATAGCGATCGAGACCGTGATACGGCGAGCCGGGCAGCTCGATGCGTGCGGCCTCGTCCATGATGCTCAGCTGGGGGAGATTGTGGCGCACCCCGATGGCGAAGTCATTGGGGTCGTGTGCGGGCGTGACTTTAACCGCGCCCGTTCCGAACTCGGGATTGGCCCAGCTATCGGTGACGATGGGAATTTCGCGCTCGGCTCCGCCGTTTACACCGCTTAGCGGCAGGCGCAGAAGCTTGCCATGGAAGGCGAGATAGCGGGCGTCGTCGGGGTTTACGGCCACGGCGGTATCGCCGAGCATGGTTTCCGGCCGCGTGGTGGCGATCACGATCGAACCACTGCCATCGGCGAGCGGATAGCGAATGTGGTAAAGCTTGCCGGCTCGCTCCTCGTGCGTCACTTCGAGGTCAGAGACGGCGGTCTGCTGAATCGGATCCCAATTGACGATGTATTTGCCGCGATAGATCAGTCCCTGTTCATACAGGCGGACGAAGGCTTCCCTCACCGCGACGGAGAGATTCTCGTCCATGGTGAAGTATTCGCGCGACCAATCCACGCTGGCGCCGAGGCGCTTCATCTGGCCAAGAATGGCTCCGCCATAATGTTCTTTCCACTGCCAGACGCGTTCGATGAACGCTTCCCGGCCTACGTCCTGGCGTTTCTTGCCTTCTCCGGCAAGCTGGCGCTCCACCATCATCTGCGTGGCGATGCCAGCGTGATCGGTGCCCGGCAGCCAGAGCGTAGTGTCGCCGCACATGCGGTGCCAGCGGGTGAGGATGTCCATCTCCGTCTGGTTGAGCATGTGGCCCATGTGCAGTCGGCCGGTCACATTCGGTGGAGGCAAGAGGATGGTAAACGGATCGCGCTCCGGCACGGATTCCGGCGACGGCACTTCGAACAGGCGTTCGTTTACCCAGTAGGCGGCCCAGCGATCTTCAATCGCGCCGGGATCATAAGCTTTCTCAAGGTCTTGGGGCATTTCTGACAGTCCAACTCTTCACGATAGAGGATTCTCCGGCGGGTGTATAGCCGGGTGGTTCGAGTGCAAAGCGCAGGTCTCGACAATTGAGACTCAAATCAAAAGGCCGCCCGAAGGCGGCCCTCAGAACATTAGAGCAACCCCGCGTTAGAAGGGGTTGACCTTATCCAGACCCTTCTTCTTCTTGTGCTTGCTCGAAGATTCATCCTTCGAGTTGTAGGGTGCTTTCTTGGCTTTCTTTCCGCTGGCCGTTGCGCCGGTGTTGACCTGCGCTCCGCCGCCCTTGGCATCGTTGATCTGGTTGGGCGCTTCGGCAGGCTTATCGATTGCCGGCAGCGGCTTGTTTTCGACGGGACCGACTCCGGCGACAGCAGGGGTCGATGCAGGTGCGGTCACAACTGCGTCCGGAGAGCCTTCGTGGAGCGGCCGGGAGATTGCAGCCGAACCTGGAGCGGCAACCGCATTGGGAGCGACCATCCCGCTGGCTGCCGGAGTGCCGGCATTACCGCCGTCACCCGATCCCGCAGCGTTGCCGGTAGAAGCGGCGGAGTCACTCGGGATTTCAACGGTGACAGTGCTGCCCGGAGAGCCGCCGGCATCGGGAACAGTGTCAAATTTGAGGGCAGGAGCCGGCTGATCGGTACGCGGCGGAGCCGTACCCTGGCTGATTGCTGTGGCGGTGGAATCTTCGCCGGTCTTCGGCGAGATTCCAGGAATTGGCTCACCCTTCATCGCTGCCGTGAAGGTTGCCATCGTCTGCTTGTTGACGTCGGGAGCAAGCGTCGGTGTCGGATCGCTGAGCAATGGTTCGCCCACGCGCGCCGATTGCACGGTGGAGGGACCATGTTTGATCATCAGCAGGGCGCGGTCCTTGAGCTTCACATTGACGCGACTGCCTTCTTCGGCTTCGCTCTCAGCCAACTCCTGCTGCGTAGGCTCGGGCACCGGCCGGCCCAGGGCAATCAGGCGATCCTTGGCATCTTCCACGTGAGGCGCCATGGGATAGCGCAACACAACACGCTCCCAGGCTGCGCCGGCCCGATCGTTGTAGACCCTGATGAGCTCGGCCTTGGCCCCGGGAGGAATATTCAGCTGGCTGACCTTCTGTGCCTGGGTCGCGTATTGGTCGCCGAGCGTGATCAGCGTCTGGTCGCTATGACTGAAGAGCGGATAAGTATCGGCGACCGTCTGCAGGCGGGCGATTGCCGCTCCGGTGTTCTCGCGCAACGCATAGAAAGATCCGACCTCGAACTGCCGCTGGGCCAGAACTTCCTGCACTTCGCGCAGGCGCTGCTTAGCGCGCGGGATCAGCGGGGAGTCGGGAAAATCCTGCAGCATGGTCCGATATTCCTGCTGGGCGTGAATGGCATTCTGCGGATCGCGATCCGGCTTGTCCATCTGCTGGAAGTAGATGTCGCCGACTTTCATCTGCGCTTCCGCCGCCTCGGGGGTGTTGGGAAAGAAGGTGATGAAGTCCTTGTATTCGGCCTCAGCTTGCTGCAGAGCCGCCGACCCGCCCTCGCGGTACCAGGTATCGCCGATGGCCAGCTTGGCGCGCATGGCGTACTCGGTTTCCGGGTAGGTGTTCAGGAGAGTCTGCAGATCGAGGCGGGCCACGTCGAACTTGCCCTTCTTCAGAGCCAGCATGGCTTTGTCGAAGAGCTCTTTGTCCGGCTGCTTGGATTTCACATTTGCCAGCGGATTCGAGGACAGGTCGCTCTGTTTCTTCTTTTTGGTGCTGAAAGCATACGCCGGGGGCATGAGCGCTGCGCACAGTCCTACAACGGCAATCTGGGTAATAACGCGATTCATAACACCTCAAACTTCACAAAACACTCTTGCCTGCTGCTTACGACTGGTTGCCGGTTGCGATCCGTGAATCGGACTCCATCCGCTCGGCAGCCAATTGCGCCGCTTCGAGCAGCTCCCGCGCGTCCTGTTCCGGATTGCCTCCCGAGAAGACAGCGCTTCCAGCGACCAGAAGCTCCGCTCCTGCTTCGACGACCAAGGCTATGGTGTCGTGAGCGACGCCGCCATCTACTTCAATCCTATAGCTCAGGCCCAATTCCTGGCGAAGTTCTTTAAGCCGCCGGATCTTATTGAGCGAATAGGGGATGAAGCTCTGTCCGCCAAATCCGGGGTTCACGCTCATGACCAGGACATGATGCACCATGCCGAGGATAGGAATCAGCAGGTCGACCTCGGTGGCCGGGTTGATGACCACCGCCGGCTGCATGCCGTGATGCGCGATCAGCTCCAAAGTGCGGTGCAGATGGCGGCAGGCCTCGTAATGAACGCTCATCCAATTGGCGCCGGCATCGGCAAACGCCTCAACGAAGTCGTCGGGATTCTCGATCATCATGTGGCAGTCGAGCGGCAGGTGAGTGACCCTGCGCAACGACTTGACCACGGGAGGTCCGAGCGTGAGATTGGGCACGAAATGGCCATCCATCACATCGACATGGATAACCGTGCCACCGCCGCGCTCGGCGGCCTGGACTTCTTCGCCCAAACGGGCAAAGTCCGCGGACAGAATGGATGGAAGAAGCTCAACCAAGATGACACAAGTTTAGCAGCCGCCTGTGAAAACTGCGGCATCGCGGAATAAGTATTTGCTATCGGTAAAGGCCGTGCCTACTCTTCCCCAGAGGACGGTGCTTGCAAGGGAGAGAGTGTGCGAAAGATTTACCTGGATGCCTGCGCCTTAAATCGGCTCACGGACGATCAAAGTCAGCTAAGAATTCGCAACGAAGCTGAGGCCGTCCAGGCAATTTTCCATGGGATACAGCAAGGTCAGGTTTTCTGGGTGGCGAGTGTCGTTCTTAAATCCGAGATAAAAAGAAATCCTGATCGCGATAAAAGGCAGGACGCCTTGGCATTACTCTCGTTTGCTCAAGAGATTTTGACAGTCAGCCCTGCCATCATCGAGCGCGCGGAAACGCTCGAAGCACTTGGATTTGGAGCTTTCGACGCCCTGCACCTCGCTTGCGCCGAGGATGCGCACGTGGATGTTCTGTTGACTACCGATGATCGGTTTCTCCGTCAGGTCGCGCGCGGTCTCGGAAAACCGAGAGTTGCGGTGGCGAATCCGATAAAATGGTTGAAGGTAGCGCTGCCATGATTACTCTCGACCAGATGACGGATGAGCAATTCGAGCGCCATGCATTGCACCTCCTTTGCCGGGAATTCGGCGTTGACGGCCTCGCGCGATTCCTCCGGGTCTACCGGGCAGGGAGTGGAGACTACACGCGTGAACGGCATCGGTGGCTGCAAGCAACGACCGTTCAGGAAATCGCCCGCGAATTTGAACAGGGCGTCCAGCCGTAGTCGTTACGATTCCGGCACCAACGGGGTTAGCCCCTGCCGGTAAACCCGCGAAATGGCGCGTAGCAGCGGCCTTTTCGGAATCTCTCCACCGGGCTCGGCGAAACACACTTCTCCAATGCGCCTAGCCTGCGGGCGATAATACCAGCGGCTGAAGAGGCATAGATGATCGGCGACGGTCTGCGGACCTCCCCGGTTTTCGGCTGTGCGGCTGCGCAGGCTCCCCAGAACCTCATCCAACCGGGCTTCTAAGGTGTCTCGAGAAGCAAGCTGGACCGCCGGGGCGCCGCCCTCCTGGAGGGGCACCGCCTCGACCGCGACCGGCTGGGCGAAGAGCGAGGACGATCCCGAGTGCTCGTTGTGGTGGCGCATACCTGCGACGGAATAGGGAACCGGGCCGCTCAGGCATCCCTTGGCCAGCAGGAACAGAGAAACCCACTCCCCCTCGTTGGCCGTGTTCACCGCTGGCTGCACGATCACCCCATTCAACTCCGCGAGAGGATGTACGGCCGGAGAAATGCCGGTAATGGCGGTCTCCACTTTTGCCAGTCGCAAGTGAATCTCGGCGGCGCGCTCGAAATCGAGATCCGCGGAGGCGGCGTCACGTTGCCGGGTCAGATCGGTGATCAGGCTCTGGCCGTGCGTGGCCAGAAATGCATGCACGGCGGCGGCCTCCTGCGTATAGCGCTCATCGCTGCAGCCCTTGAAGCAGGGGGCCATGCACTTCTTCATCTCCGAATACACGCAGCCGGGAAAATCAGGATCGGGGTGGAGATCGTCTGTGCATCGGCGCAGCTCGAAGAGATTCAGCGTCGATTCGAGAAAGCTCTCGGACGCGTTGCGGGAGGGAAACGGCCCGAAGAGATCGTTTTCCGCAGATTTCGCGATGCGGTTGGTCACACAGACCCGGGGATACGCGTTCTCCATCGTCATGCGCAGGAAGATAGGCGGCTTGAGGTGCAGGCGCTTGCGCGCCCGCTCGCCGAAGGCGGTGAACGAGGCATGGTAGAGCAGCAGCCACGCCTCGAAATCAGAGCCCGTGAGCGTGTATTCGATGCGGGCGACGCTTTGCGCCAGACGGAGGCGCTTTGACTGCTCCGGCTTGGATGCGGGTCGGGGATCGAGCAGGCGGCGCAGCCGCTTTCGCAGGTTGGGGGTGCGGCTCAGGTATGGCTCGGAGCGCGCGTCCGCTGCGAAGAGGGCAAAGATTCCCGCCTGCGCGGGGATATCGCTCCAGGACGGATTGGCCGGATCGAAGTTAAGAGAGCTGGAGAGCACGCCGGTTCATCCTACAAGACACCCTGTTTACTCCCCGGCGATGGTCATGCCGTCCACACGCAAAGTCGGCGACGCCACCGATCCTCGGAATACCAGGTCGTTCCCGATGGAGGTGATGTTGCGGAACATCTCTTTCAGGTTGCCAGCGATGGTGATCTCCTGCACAGGATAGGTCAGTTCGCCATTCTCGATCCATAGGCCGGATGCTCCCCGCGAATAATCGCCCGTAACCATGTTCACGCCCTGGCCGATCAGTTCCGTGACGTAAAGGCCGGATGAGACCGAGCGCAGAATCTCTTCCGGCGTCTGCTCGCCTGCCGCGAGATAGACATTTCCTGCGCCGGTGCCGGGATTGCCCGCCAGTCCCCGCGAGGCGTTGCCCGTACTCTTCATGCCCAGCTTGCGGCCAGTGTAGGTGTTGAGCAGATAGTTTGAGAGCACCCCGCGTTCGACGATCACCGTACGGCGAGAGGGTAGTCCTTCGCCATCGAAAGGCGATGTTCCGAAGCCGCCGACCATGGTGCCGTCGTCGATCACGGTGATGGCTTCCGCCGCAACCTGTTCCCCGAGCTTCCCTGTGAAAAAGGATGCGCCGCGATAGATGCTATCGCCGCTGGCCGCGTCGAAGATGGCTCCGATCAGTGAACGCGCGATCTCCGGGGCGAAGACCAGCGGCACTTGTTGGGTCTTGACGCGGCGGCCATCGAGACGGCGCAGAGTCCGGCGCGCGGCTTCGATGCCTACCGATTCGGGCGAGGCCAGCCTGGCCAGCGAACGAGCGTAGGTGTACCAGTAATCGCGCTGCATCTCGCCGCTCTTGCCCAACGCAATCGGACTGCAGGAGACGGAGCACGAGGAGGCCTGGTATTCGCCGGTAAAGCCTCTGGAGTTGGCGAAAATCTTGCGTCCGGTTGAGGCGTCGAAGCTGCCCCCGGCAGAGTTGGTAATGCGGGTGTCTGCGCTGAGCGCTGCAGCTTCGGCGCGGCGTGCGTAGTCGATGCGCTCGGCCGTCGGCAGCGAGTAGACGTCTTCGTGATAAAGCTGGAGGTCGCCGGGAAGCGAGCCGAATTCGCCGGCTTCGGCCAGCCCTGCGAAGGGATCTTCCGAGGTGACGCGAGCCAGCGAGAGCGCCCCTTTGACCAGATGCTCGACGCCTTCGGTAGAAAAATCGCTGCTGGAGGTGCTGGCCACGCGATAGCCGTTGTCCGCTGCCATCAGCACGCGCAGCCCCATGCCTCGCGAACCGGACTCCTTCAGCGTCTCCACCTCGCCCATGCGCACCAGGGTGGAGAACTCATCGCCCTCGCGAATGGTTACCTCGGCGTCGCTCGCGCCCGCCTTCACTGCTTTTTCTACGATGTGGGCAGCCAGCTGTTTCAGGTCGGTCTTGCTATCAATCAAGGTGGTCATTGCGCCATCGTTCGCTATTGGGGCTGGAGGTTGGAATTTTCGTGCGGAGGCCGCAGCTAACTCTTGGCGGCCGAAGCCGCAATCGTGCGTACCGGCGAAAGCCGGTACCCTTCAGAAACGTCCCATGAGGCCATGAGGGGGTGGCCATGAGCCGTCAATCAAAAGCCGCTTAGACGATTGCCAGTTCTGCCATCTTCTTGGTGCCGTCGAAGCGTTCGTCGAGCGAGCAGCCGGGGTTCCGCTTGCGATGCTCGGCGCGCGATGCAGTGCTTCCATCGGGAGCGGCGCGATAGAGGCGCACGGCGCCGTGGCACTCTGAGCAGCGCAACATTGGCTCGGCCAGCTTGAGGGCCTCAAAAACCGAGATCGTTTCCCAGTCATAAATACGCGTGCCTTCGGGCGTAGTGAAATGTCTCTTAATTCCGACAACATCCATAATCTGTGTCTCCTGTTTAATTATCTGCTGCCAGTGCCGCCCACCGTCATGCGATCCAGTTTGATTGTCGGCATACCGACGCCTACTGGAACGCTTTGTCCATCTTTGCCGCAGGTCCCAACGCCTTCATCCAGCGCAAGGTCGTTGCCTACCATGGAGACATACTTCAGAGCCTCCGGACCATTGCCGATCAGCGTCGCGTCGCGCACCGGGGCGGTTACTTTGCCGTCCTCGATGAGGTAGGCTTCGCTGGCCGAAAAAACAAATTTGCCGCTGGTGATGTCCACCGACCCGCCGCCGAAGTTCACCGCATACAGGCCACGTTTTACGCTGCGGATAATGTCTTCGGGAGCGTCCTCGCCGGCCAGCATATAAGTGTTGGTCATGCGCGGCATGGGGATCTGCTGGTAGCTTTCGCGGCGGCCGTTGCCGGTATGAGGCATGTTCATGAGCCGCGCGGAAAGCTTGTCGCTGAGATATCCCTTGAGAATGCCGTTCTCGATGAGTACCGTCTCCTGGGTTGCTGAGCCCTCGTCGTCCACATGAAGCGAGCCGCGACGGCCGGGCATGGTTCCATTATCGACGACCGTGACCTTAGAGCTGGCTACCGATCTCCCTATCAAGCCAGCAAAGGCTGAGGTCTTCTTGCGGTTGAAATCGGCTTCGAGGCCATGTCCCACCGCCTCATGCAGTAAAACTCCGGGCCAGCCCGGGCCGAGCACCACTTCCATCTCGCCGGCCGGAGCCGCAATCGCACCCAGTTGGAGAATGGCCTGCCGGGCGGCCTCCCGGGCAAAATGCTCCGGGGTTTTTTCGGTCTGGAAGAAATCGATTTCGACGCGGCCGCCTCCGCCCGAGGTGCCCTTGGAGGTCCGATCCGCTTCCTTGGCCAGCACAAAGACGTTGAGCCGGGCCAGAGGCTGGGTGTCGCTCGCAAAGGTGCCGTCCGAGGCGGCGATGAGGATGCGGCGCAGCTCATCGGAATAGCCGGCGCGAACCTGGGTCACCCGTGTGTCGAATGCGCGGGCAGTGCGATCCGCGCGCGTAACGAGGTCCAATTTCGCGGAGAGATCGGTGTCCATGTCGAACGCTGGAGCGGGGTAGAGGCTGGGCGCTGCTACCGTCTCCTTGAAGCCGACAACGGGCTGCTTGGCGGGTCCGCTGGCGATCAGGGCGGCCGTCTTGGCCGCATGCAGCAGTCGGTCGGCGGACAGGTTATCGGTATAAGCGTAGCCGGTGCGCTCGCCGCTCACAACACGGATTCCGCAGCCTGCGCTGACTCCGTGGCTGGCCGACTTGACCAGCGACTCATCCAGCCCAATCGAGGTGGAAGCTACTGATTCGAAATAGAGATCGGCATAATCTCCGCCGGCGGAAAGAGCCTCGCCCAGGCAGCGTTCGAGCACCCGCTCGGTGAGACCGAACTTATCGAAAAAATATTGCTTATGGTTCCCGGACTGCGACTGCGCCATACCCACCCTGTGGATTTCTGAAGCTGCTTCCTCAATTCTATGCTTTTCGGGGTCGGAGAGTGAATGCGTGGCGTGGTAACTTCTGAGAGCCCTGTCGAAACCTTCTCAACCTTCCCTCTGCTGTTATTGCTAGGATGGTGCCATGAAGAAGCTTCTTTTGCTCTCCCTGGTGCTGGTGTTTTCGGCTTCGGCTTTTGCCCAGCCGGTTCATCACCACCACCGCCGTCACCATCGCCACCACCGTCACGCCTAGCCGGAAGCCGGAAACGGGTGTCTGTAACTGGACGCTGCACCCGTTCCAACTCTCCTGTGGGATACTTCAGTCTGCATGGCAAGCATTGTGAATTTCGATTCAAGGTATCCCATCGGGCGATTTGTCTCGTCTGAAACCATCGACGCCGAGCAGCTTCGCGGCCACATCGCGACGCTGGCAGCTACCCCTGAAAATATGCGCGCCGCCGTGGACGGCCTGAGCCGCGTCCAGATCGATACTCCCTACCGCGAAGGCGGATGGACGGTCCGGCAGCTCGTTCACCATGTCGCCGACAGTCACATGAACGCCTATTGCCGCACGCGACAGGCTTTGACCGAAGATTGGCCCGTGGCGCTGGCTTACGACGAAAAATCGTGGGCAGAGCTCTCCGACGCGCGCACCCTTCCAGTCGAAATCTCGCTTGAACTGCTGGAGCCGGTCCACCGGCGGTGGGTTGCGCTTTTCGAGTCTCTAACGCCGGAAGACTGGCAGAAGGGCTACAAGCATTCGGAAGGCGGCCCCACGACTGTGGCCAAAGTCGCGGCCATGTACGACTGGCACTGCCGCCATCACATCGCCCACATCACCGAGTTACGAAAGAGTCGCGGCTGGTAGCAATTCGCTTGCCGGGGCATTTTGGCGGGCTGCATCATCGCAGCCATGCCCCCCGTCGAAGCTGAAAGCCCTGCTACGGATCTGGTCCGTGTGCTGGACGATTTTTTCATCGAAAATCCCCAGGCTGCCGTGCTGGAAGATGGCCGCGTCATCTTCGACATGGCGTCAGCGCGGTATTCTCTGAGCTCCGAAAACGGGCGCTGCCTGCTCCATCTCTGGTCGGAAGAGCGGAACATGGTGCGCACCGTCTGCGGTGTGCGGGAGCGCAAAGACTCGCTGCGCATCGAGAGCCGCCGCTTTGGTCAAAGCCGCCCGCAATTCTTCGAAATCGTTCCGACTCGCGACCATCGCTCTCCTTCGACACGCGACCTGGCACGGACCCGCTATCAGCATCTGCTGGAGCGGGTGCTCACCCGGGCTTTCCCCGGCTGGTCGGTCGACAACCTGCGCACCGCAACCGATCTGGAGCACAGCTTCGGGCCGGCCTATACCCGCGGCGTGCTGCGTCGAGGTATGACGAACTGGGCTCTGATTGCGGTCAATTCAGAAGAATCGCCTGCGACCATCGACGGCATTCTCACCCTGGGCATTCTGTGGCTGGCTCACTGCCGCGAGCAGGGAGACGGAAAGAGATTTTTCGAGGGGCTGAAGGTAGTCGTTCCCGCCGGGACATCGCGCACGATCAAAGCGCGCATGGCGTGGCTCAATCGCTTCGCGGCCAAGTACGAGCTCTACGAACTGGACGCGCGGTCGGAAGAACTTGCCGTGATCGACTGCAGCGAGAGCGGCAATCTCCAGGTAAAGCTGATGCATGCCTTCAATCCACGGACGGCTCTGGAGCGCTGCGGCAAGGCAATCGACCGCGTGCTGGGGTTACTGGACCCGGGGCTGCGTGCGACGGCGGAGCTGCGAGCCAACGGACCGGCGGAGGTCTCTCTGGCCTTGCATGGGCTGGAGTTTGCCCGCATCCGCCGCGAATTCGCAGCCAATTCCTTCGCGATCCATGATGAAGTCACGTTTGGAGCGGGAGCGAATGAAACTCCGCTCACTCCCGAGAACGAGGATCTCTTTCGCGATCTCACCCAGCGGCTTTTTGAGAATCGCTGCGAAAGCGGAACCCTGCGCAATCCTCTGTATCGTCTTCAACCCGAGCGATGGCTGGAGTCCGCGCTGCGAAGGGATATCGCAGAGCTCGAGCCGGGCATTCGAGCGGAGATGATTTACACACAGGTGCCGGCATTGTCAGCAGGCGATCGGGGAATGCTGGACCTGCTCACAGTTACGCACTCCGGTCAGCTGGCAGTGATCGAGGTGAAAGCCGATGACGATCTTCACCTGCCGCTGCAGGCGCTCGACTACTGGTGCCGGGTTCGGAAGCTGCATCGCGAACAGGCGTTTCAGCGGCATGGCTACTTCCCGGGCATCGAGCTTTCCGATCAGCCGCCGATGCTTTACCTGATCGCGCCCGCGCTGAGGATTCATCCCGCGACCGATACAGTTCTTAGCTATCTCGCGGCGGAGATTCCGTGGGAAGTTATTGGTTTGAATGAAGACTGGCGCACGCGGCGGAAGGTGATTCTACGCAAGCGGAGCGGATCTTTGGGCCCAAGAAACTAACGGTCTCCCACCCTTAACAAGAAAACTGTGAAGGATGGAGCATCGAGTAAATACTCAAACAAATTGAGGACCAATGTGTGCCGCGAAGCGGCGGACGCCTGGACGGCCAGTCCTATTCGACGTGGTAGTTGGGGGCTTCTCGGGTGATGATTACGTCGTGGACGTGGCTTTCGCGTAGGCCGGCGTTGGAGATGCGCACGAAGCGCGAGTTGGTCTGCAGCTCTTCGATGGTTCCGCAGCCGAGATATCCCATGCCCGAACGCAGGCCGCCAACCAGTTGGTAGATCATGGCTTCGAGCGGTCCGCGATGAGGAACACGTCCTTCAATGCCTTCGGGGACGTACTTGGCGAGGCGATTCTGGCCGTTGCGCTCGCGGGTGACGACGCCTTCGCTGCGGGTTGCGGCTTCGGGAAGATCCTGCGTGCCCTGGAAGTAGCGTTCGCCTGAGCCCTGCGCCATGGCGGAGAGCGAGCCCATGCCGCGATAAGCCTTGAAGGTTCGTCCCTGGTACAGGATCGTCTCGCCCGGGCTCTCGTCGACGCCCGCAAAGAGCGATCCGATCATGACAGCGCTGGCTCCGGCCGCGATGGCTTTGGCGACATCGCCCGAGTACTTGATTCCGCCGTCGGCGATGATCGGGATATTGAATTCGCGACCCGCGCGGAAGGCCTCGCTGACCGCGGTGATCTGCGGCATGCCTGCGCCGGTGACCATGCGCGTGGTGCAGATCGATCCTGGGCCGATTCCGACCTTTACGGCGTCCGCTCCGGCTTCAATCAGGGCCTTCGCGCCTTCATAGGTCGCGATATTGCCGGCGAGGAGATCGACATCGGGGAACTGCTTCTTGACCAGGCGCACGGCTTCGAGAACGCGCGAGGAATGACCATGTGCGGAGTCGATCGAAAGCGCGTCGACGCGGTTTTTCACCAGCTCCGCAGCACGTTCCAGGAAGTCGCCGGTCGCGCCGATGGCTCCGCCTACGCGCAAGCGCCCCTGGTCGTCCTTCGAGGCGTTGGGATACTTCAGCTTCTTCTGGATGTCCTTGACCGTGATCAGCCCCTTCAGCTCGTAGCCGCCGTTGACCACCAGGAGCTTCTCGACGCGGTGCTTGTGCAGAATGAGCTCGGCTTCTTCGAGGGTGGTGCCCACCGGGACGGTGATGAGATTTTCTTTGGTCATGACATCGCGAATGGGGATGTCGGTGCGCGTCTCGAAGCGAAGGTCGCGATTGGTGAGGATTCCCACCAGCTTCTTGTCCTTGGTGACCGGAACGCCTGAAATCTTGTAGCGTCGCATGACTTCGAGGGCATCGGAAATAAGCTGATCCGGAGTCATGGTGACCGGATCGACGATCATGCCGCTTTCTGACCGCTTGACCTTGTCGATCTCGCTGGCCTGCTGGTCGGGAGTGAGATTGCGATGAACAATCCCGATTCCGCCCTGCTGGGCCATGGCGATGGCCAGGCGCGACTCGGTCACGGTGTCCATGGCCGCGCTCAACAGCGGCGTATTGAGCAGGATGCGCCTGGTAAGACGCGTCTGGGTGCTTACTTGGGCAGGAACCACGTCGCTGTAAGCGGGCACGAGCAGGACGTCGTCAAAAGTCAGGGCTTCAGGTACCGGAATTTCGATCATATAAAAAAGATGCACCGCTACCCAGGGAGGATACAGAGCTTCCTCCGGGGCGGTGCCTTCCAAATATTGTAGTGCGAAACCGGACTTTAGCGGCAAATCGAGGCCCTGGACCCGTCAATTCACAACTTGTTGACAAGCGAGACTATTCACGCGTTTGATACGGCGGGAATCGGACGAGGGTAGTGCAGTTCCGAATCGTCCGCCGGGAGCTCACATGTTCCTTCCAACGGACGCACGCAAACTCCTTCTCGTGCTCGCAGTCTCTTTGCCGGCCCTTCAGGTTCACGCTCAACAAACGGACGTCAGACGATACGATCTCTACGCAGGATTTACAGGCTTCGAGACGCCGGAGCTGAATCTGGCGGAACGCGGCTTCCATCTCCAGGCCGGCGAGAGTCTGCGCACCTGGCTCTCTCTCGGATTCGATTATTCGGTGGTGAGCGGCCACAACGCGCTCACGCCGAACCTGCTCAAGACATCCCTTCAGCAGGAGCTGGGGCTGGAGATCGAAGAGCTGATCGCGGCAGGGTTGATTCCGCCCAGCTACCAGCTGGTCGTTCCAACGAATGCTTTTTCCCAAACCTTTGCATTGGGGCCACAACTCACGTATCGGCATCTCAAGCCGGTCACTCTCTTCGTACGACCGTCGCTGGGGGCGATCCGGCAAACGGTCACCCCGCGCCCGGCAGATCCGGTAGCTACAGCCATCGTGGAGCAGCTTGTGCCCGCGGGTTCCAAGGTGGATTGGACGGGCTTCTATGGTTTCGGTGGAGGCGGCGAATGGAATGCGACGCGGCATTTCGGCATTCGCCTGCAGGCCGATCTCGTCTACTGGAGACTCTTCAATGACCTGCTCGCCAATGGGACATGGACGGTACGCTATTCGGTGGGGCCGACCTTTCACTTCGGACGGAATATCGCAGCATCACCGCCTGATTCGCACTGACTCATCGCCGTGTCCCTCGTCTTATAGTCTGTGAAGAGAAGGGGATTGCCATGTCAGAGAAATGGAAGTACACCAGCTTTGCCAAGATACCGGTGGACCACATGAATCCACTGCTGGATCGTCAGTTTGTTCACGGCGAACAGGGAATGCTGGCGCGAATCACGCTGCGCAAAGGCTGCATCGTGCCGCGTCACAATCATCCCAATGAGCAGATAACCTACATACTCGAAGGGGCATTGAAGTTTGTTCTAGGAGACGGCGAGGAGGTCGTCGTTCGCGCCGGAGAGGTACTGGTGATACCGCCAAATTTGCCGCACAGCGCGGAAGCTTTGGAAGACACCGTTGACCTGGATGTCTTCACGCCGCCTCGCGCCGATTGGCTCGATGGAACCGACGCTTATCTTCGCAAGTAAAAACTATCTGTAAGTAAGACCCGTTAGCGGCCGGACGAGCCAAAACCCTTTGCGCCACGGCCGCTTTCCGATAACTCCTCGACCACCACAATTTCCAAAGAGGTGCGGGATTCGAAGGGAGACATCTGCGCGATCTTGTCTCCTTTGCGGATATGGACGCTGGCGTCGGTGCGGGCGAGCGTCACGTCAGTGAGCCGGCCCGAATCGTCGCGTACGGACTGGATCGTGTAGTCAGGCTGATTGATATTGATAAGGCAGACGAGAAGCTCTCCGCGATATCCCGCATCAATGCGGCCACCGGCATAGGTGATACCTTTTGCGGCCATGGAGGATCGATCGCCGAGAACGAAGCCCCAGCCAGTCGGCCCTTCTACCGCTATGCCCGTGCGAACTTTGACTGGAACCCCCGGGGGGAGGAGAACATCTTCTACAGAGTAGAGGTCGAAGCCCAGGTCGCTCCCTGCATAGTTGACCGTTGGCGGCTGAGCTTCAGGATGCAGCAGTTTGACCTTCAACATCCTTGTTACTTTTTCGCCACGGTAGCGGACGTCTCTTTCCGCTGCTTGGCCCAGCGGCGCTTTTGCGCGGCGGCGATGCGCTGGCGGGCTTCCGGACTGAGGATCCGTTTAGGAGCGGCCTTGCCAGTTGCTATTCCAGTAAAACTCTGGCTACCCGCACTTTGCAGTAGCTTTCTTACCTGATGAAGTCGGTCAAGTTCGTCGTCAATCGACGCAATGATTTGTTCACGTGTCATGTGTTGTTTTGATTACCCTTCCTAGTTAACTGCATTTACTTCACTCATTGAAGAACAGCAGGTCCACCCTATCAACGTATTACGACTTCGGGATCGGACGATTTTCTTCTCCAAAAATTAAGAATGCTTCAACTCATCCTATAGTGTCTCGTTCATCGAGAATTAGCTTTGTTTTCGCAATACTTTAAGAATTGTTCAAGATTCTCAGCGCATGATATGCGCATGATCTCCTCTTACGGGCATAGGAAGCCACGCCGGCTCAACTCGAGTGCGGCGGGTACTTTCGAGATTGCGGATGCTGGCAATTTTCACCAGAGTGTCCCGGTAGTACCTCCTGCCGCCTTCCAACCTTGGATCTCGATTGAGACGGGTAAGTACCAGATTCGAGTTGCCCAGTCCCTGGCCGAGCGTGAATCCGCATGCCGTCTGCGTTTCAAGGTCTTCAATATTGAACTGGGGGAGGGTTTGTCCTCTTCTTACTCCACGGGGATGGATCAGGACGAGTTCGATCTATTCTGCGACCACCTCATCGTCGAGGATCGCTCCAGAGGCGAGATTGTTGGAACCTACCGGATGCAATCCGGAGCCATGGCCAAGCGCAACATCGGATATTACAGCGCCCAGGAATTTGACTTCACGCCCTACGAGCGGATTCGCTCTGAAGTTCTGGAACTTGGCCGCGCGTCCATCGACCGCGACCATCGCTCGAGCGAGGTTTTGAATTTGCTTTGGCGCGGCATCGCACAGTACGCGAAGTTTTATGGACTCCGGTACCTGATCGGCTGCTCCTCGCTGAACTCGGAAGATCCTCAATCGGGCTGGACTGTTTTCGGACAGCTTTCTTCGTTCCTGGTCGCTCCTGAGCTGCGGACGGTTCCCACCAGCTCCTATGCGCTGCCTCCGGCATCGACCTCGAGCGAGACGCTGATCAGTGAGATGCCGATCAAGGTTCCGAAACTGCTCAAGACTTATATTGGAGTGGGAGCGAGGATCTGCGGCACACCAGCATGGGACAGGGCATTCAAGACGATCGACTTTCTGACCTTGCTGGACCTGGCGCAGCTATCGCCGGCGGCGAGAAACAGGTTCCTGGTCGACGAACAGTAATCGCACGCAGTGTACGCAGCGCTTTCCGCGCTCTCGTCCTCTTATTCAGCTTGCTTGAAGTCTTACTTCGTTTTGCAGTTCTGCGGGCGCAGTGTCGAGGCGATGTGAGTCCTCGGCTTCGCGCTCTGTGGCTTCATCGCGCCTGCAACATGATCGTGCGCAGGCTCGGAATGCGAGTAAGCGCATCGGGATCTCTGCCTGCCTCGGGGCTGATCGTTTCCAACCATCTGAGTTACCTAGATATCCTTTTCTTCTCGTCGTTGATGCCCTGCATCTTCGTCTCGAAATCCGAAGTTTTATCCTGGCCGCTCTTCGGCATTCTTGCCCGATGCGGGGGAACGATCTTTGTGGAGCGGGGCCGCGGTTCGGTTCTCGATTCCGTATCAAAAAAAATAGGTGCGGCGCTCGAAGAAGGAGTTCTGGTAGTGCTCTTTCCCGAGGGCACCAGTACTGACGGCAGTTCGGTGCTGGGCTTCTTTCCAGCGCTCTTTGAGGCCGCGGTCCGGCGGGAAACTCCTGTGTTTCCTGCGGCAGTCGCGTATGAAATTCCGGGTGGCCGCGAGATAGATCTTTGTTATTACGCGGATATAACTTTCGGGCCGCACCTGCTCACGGCGCTGGGACTGCGTGGTATCCATGCGCATCTGGCTTTTTCGGGCATTGCGAGTCACTATGGCGACCGCAAAGCGGCGGCGCGAGGGTCGCGTGACGAGGTGATTGCACTCCGTGAGAAGCTTGCCTTGGAAATCTCTTCCTGAGCTGCCGGGGCCGGTCGAGAAGATTCTTGACGGAAGTTGGGTAAATGTTTTCTCATTCGAGTCGCGCCGGTCCCGCCGGTCCAACACTCACGCTTCCCAAAAGGATAGAAATGCAACGAAGAGAGTTTCTGAAAGCCTCTGCCCTTACCGGCGCCACCTTCGTTTTTTCGCAGCGGCCCGGTTTTGCTGCTACTTCTGACGCACATGTCGAGATCCTGCTTGATGAGCCGGTCGCGACCGTCGCGCCGGCTATCTTCGGGCATTTCATCGAGCATCTGGGCGGCGTGATCTATGACGGCGTCTGGGTCGGCGAGAAGTCGAAGATCGCGAATACCGGCGGCATACGAACGCAGCTGATCGAGCGCCTGAAGGCGATCCAGGCGCCGGTCATTCGCTGGCCTGGAGGCTGCTTTGCCGATTCCTACGACTGGCGCGATGGCATCGGGCCACGCGACAAGCGGCCGAAAAGGACGGATTTCTGGGCGGACGAGCCGCATGCGGAAAAGCTTTCCAACAATTCGCCGGTGAAGTTCGAACCCAACCAGTTCGGAACCGATGAGTTTGCCCGGCTGTGCAAGTTGAGCGGCGCGGAGCCCTACATAGCTGCGAACCTGCGCAGCCTGCCCGCCTACGCCTTCGACCAGTGGGTCGAGTATTGCAATTCTCCGGCGGGAAGCACGGCCTATGCGGACATACGCGCTCAGGGCGGTACGCGCGATCCCTACAACGTGCAGTACTGGGGGATCGGCAACGAGAGCTGGGGCTGCGGCGGCAACTTTACGCCCGAGCAGTATGCCTCGGAGTACCGGCGCTTTCAGGCCTGGGTTCCTCACTACGGGCTGGATCTGAAATTTGTCGCATCGGGTCCCAATCAGGATGACGTGGCCTGGACCTCGAAGTTTTTCGAGAGCACTCTTCACGACCGTCCCATCCCTCCGCCGTGGGCCCTGTCGCTGCATTACTACACGGACCTTCCCGAAGCGTTGAAGTTCGAGGTGGCGGATGTTTATCCCTCCTACGCGAAGGCCAACCGCATGGAGAGGATCATTCTCGATCACTGGTCGGCGATGGGTGTTTACGATCCGGAGCACCGCGTGAAGCTGGTGGTCGACGAGTATGGGCCGTGGTATCGCATGGGCACCGAGCTCGATCCCTCGCACATCTTCGGCGAGCAGATCACCATGCGCGACGCCATCATGACGGCGCTCACGCTGGACATCTTCCTGCGCAACGCGGACAAAGTTGGAATGGCGGCCTGCGCGCAGCTCATCAACTGCATCAACTCGCTCTTCCTGGCGCACGAAGACCACTTCGTGAACACTCCCAACTACTACGTCTTCCATATGTACGCCGCTCATCAGGGAGGACAGGCGGTGCGCACCGAGTTCTCAGCGCCGGGTGTGACCTTTGCAGCACAAGCCGATGTGCATGGTCCATGGGACGAAAACGCGGCGGAGAAGGCCGGCTCGCTGTGGGGTCTGAATGGATCGGCATCGGTGAAAGGCAAGATCGTCACCGTGACGATTACAAATCCGCATTTAACCGATGCCCGCGATACGGAAATTTTTCTACGCGGCCAGGGTTCGGTCGGCTCCGTCGAGGCAGCGGTCCTCGCGGGAGATGAGATTCACGCTCACAACACCTTCGAGCAGCCGGATGCTGTAACGGCAAAGACTGTTCAGGCGACTGCAAGCGGCAAGTCGGTGAAGGTTACCCTGCCGCCGTCTTCGGTGACGAAGCTGACGGTCGCTCTCAGCTGAGCTATCGGGCCGATTCCTGGTAGACCCGAACGTAGTCGATCAGCATCTCCTGCGGAAAGATGCTGGTCGCGTCGGGAGGGCCGGGCCACGAGCCGCCGACCGCGAGATTGAGGATCAGGAAAAATTTCGACGAGTCGAAGGGCCAGATGCCGCCCGCGGTAAGGCTTGCCGGGGTGTAATCGGCATACACGTTCGCGGGATCGTCGACATAGAACTTCATCTCTTGCGGCGACCAGAGGATGCCGAAGGTGTGAAACGCGTCAGCGAATTTTCCGCCGTTAGGCAGCGCATAGCTGGTGGTGATGGAGGTGCCGGTGAATCCCGGGCCGTGGATGGAGCCGAAGTTCGTAGCGGGAAATTTCCCTACGCTCTCCATGATGTCGACTTCGCCGCAGGCTGGCCACTTCACGGCATCGATGTTATCGCCGAGCATCCAGAAGGCCGGCCAGAAGCCCTGCCCGGCAGGCATCTTGATGCGGGCTTCAATGCGTCCATACAGGAAACTTTGCAGGCCCTGCGTCTTCAGTCTCGCCGAGGTGTAGCTGTTCTTTCCTGATTTGCGCGCGACGATGTGCAGATAGCCGTCGTTGCCGACATAAGCATTGGGTGCGGCCGAATCGCATGGCGTGCTTTTGGATGCGTATGCGCAGTAGGTTTCGTATTCGCCGTTTCCCCAGCCGCCTCCACCGAGATCGTAAGTCCAATTGTGCGGATCAGGCGCGCTCTGCGGCGCCGTGCCGTTGAACTCATCGCTCCAGACCAGCTTTTCAGCGCTCGGAGCAGAGGATGCGGTTCCGGCAGCAACTTGCGCTTTCATGCCTCCGATGGCGATGAGGGAGAGGATCGCTATGCCGCAGAGCTTTCCGATCGAAGTCATTATTCCTCTTTGAGCCGGGTTTGAACGTAGTGAGCCCGCCGCAGTTCGCAGCATAGTGGATGACACATTTCGTGTCCAAACCTCGAAGGTGGCAGGAACGGCTCTGTTTGCTGTTGGCTTCCGGGCATGGGGAGTGCCATCATGAAGAGAACCCTTATGCCGACAGCCGCCGATAAGCTTCGCCTCAGCCAGATTTCACCACACATTGTTCAATCCGAGATTCGTTCCATGACCGTCGAATGCGATCGTGTGGGCGGAGTCAACCTTGCGCAGGGCGTGTGCGATACCGAGCTGCCTGCCCCGGTCGCGCGGCGCGCCATCGAGGCGATCCATGAGGGCTACAACATCTATACGCGGCTCGATGGCGTAGCGCCGCTACGCGAAGCGATTGCGCGCAAGCTGCAACGCGATAACGGCCTCACCGTCGATCCTGAAGGTGAGGTGCTGGTCACCTCCGGCGCGACAGGCGGGCTCTATGCGGCTGCGCTGGCATTGCTCGATCCAGGCGACGAGGTGATCCTCTTCGAGCCGTTTTATGGCTACCACCTGAACACGCTGCTGGCCCTGCGCGTGAAGCCGGTGGCGGTTCCGCTGGAGATGGGGACGTGGGCGCTCGATCTTGACCGGCTGCGCTCGGCGATCACACCGAAGACGCGTGCCGTTATCATCAACACTCCGGCAAACCCCTGCGGCAAAGTTTTCTCTCTCGCCGAGTTGGAGGCGATTGCCGAGCTTGCACAGCAGCACGATCTCTTCGTGTTCACCGACGAGATCTATGAATACTTCGTCTTCGACGGGACGAAACACGTCAGTCCGGCGACTCTTCCTGGCATGGCGGAGCGAACCATTACGATTTCAGGTCTGTCCAAGACCTTCAGCATCACAGGCTGGCGTGTGGGCTATTTGGCCGCGGATCGCCGCTGGCTGGGGTCGATCGGCTATTTTCACGATCTAACGTATGTTTGCAGCCCCTCGCCTTTTCAGTACGGCGCCGCGGCGGGATTGATGGAGCTTCCGGCTTCGTTTTACGAAGGACTGTCTGCGGAGTATCAGGCCAAGCGCGACCAGCTGTGTTCTGCATTGACCGATGCCGGCCTGACGCCTTCGATTCCTTCGGGCGCGTACTACGTAATCGCCGACGTCTCCCGTCTCCCCGGCGCGAATGCCAAAGAGAAGGCGCGCACGTTGCTGCGCGAGTCCAAAGTGGCCGCTGTTGCCGGCACCGCATTTTTCACCGGCGGCCGAGGCGAGAACCTGCTGCGCTTCTGCTTCGCCAAACGCGATGAGGATCTGCAGCGGGCATGCGACCTGCTGCGCCAGTTGCGGTGAAGTAAGTAAAACTCCTGGCATCGATATTCATTCCCGACCGTCCGGTATCAAGCCTGATTCGCGTATTCACTTGTTCCTAGCGGTCTATCTCGATAGGCTGAATGCGGTAACAAGGAGCGAAACATGCAACGAACGGTGTTGATCATTGCGGGACTTTTGGTCTCAGGAGTAGCGGCTATCGGGCAGGCGCCTGCTACCCCCAGCGGGTTGTCGGGAGAAGTGCAAACCGGCTATGGCCGCGTCAAAGCAAATGTGATCAAGGCGGCTGAAAATACGCCGCCGGAAGATTACACGTATAAGCCCACGCCGGACATTCGGACATTCGCGCGCGTGGTGAACCATGTGACCGAAGCCCAATTCCACATTTGCGGGTCGCTGAACGGTGTGGCTGCCGCCAGCATCGTCAAACCGCCGGCGGATACGGCAGATAAGACCGTCATCGTGGACGCTCTGAAGGCTTCTTTCTCCGAATGCGACAAAGCCTACGGTGCTCTAACCGAAACGAACCTCACGGAGATGATTGAGCTGGGACCAGCCAAGCGGTCGCGGATCGGATTGGCCTGGGGCAATGTCTCGCACGACAACGAGCAGTACGCGACGCTGGCCTTGTATATGCGCTTGAAAGGGCTTGTGCCGCCGAGCAGCGAGAAGTAAATCTGTCAGCCTCCCGATTGAAAAAGGCACCGGAGACCAGCGGTCTCCGGTGTTTGGGAGGACAACAATCGATTCTTTACTCAAGAGCTGCTAAGTCCGGCGGCCCGAGTAAATGGCATCTCTGCGACGCCTGTAAATTTGTTTTGCAGCGCTCGCGGGCTTCTTACTTTACGAGCACTCCTGCAGCGCGATAGATCTTCCCACCGACTTCCGATTCGATAACGGGCAGTGACGGGGTACCGGTCAGGACTTCGACGCCGTCCTTGGTGACCAGCACCGTGTCTTCGGCCTTGGCTCCCCGCAGGCTCGGGTTGTAGGCGAACGCTTGCGGAAGGGCAACAGTCTGCTCTCCGTGTGGGGTAATGACCCAATCACGCTCCACGTAGCCGCAGGGGCCACCCTGATGGTGTCGCTCGATCTCTTCGGGAACTCCGGCAGCGGCATAGGCTTTCTTGGCCACGGCAAAGATTGCAGCGGAGGTTGCGCCGGGACGCGTGGCATGCAACAGTTCGGCATTGATCTGTGCCGCATGCGTGAAGGACGCAGCAAGCTCCTTGGGTACAGAGCCGAAGTGAACAAAGCGGGTAATCGAGACCACTAATCCCCACTTGCGCGCGCAGAGATTGACCATGCCATAGTGTTCAAGGACGCCCTTGCGCGGAACGGCATGCTTGTACTTGCGGATGCGGTCGTCGGTGCCCATCAGCAAAACAGTGGGCGCGATGCCTCGCTCCAGCAGAGCGGCCGAGGTGCGCGCGGCCATTTCATACTCGGTGACGCCTGGCTCCAGCGATTCGAGAACGGAAACTGTTGCGTCCGCGGTGTCGCGTCCGAGAGCGCGCAGACGGTTGATCTCCGTAGGAAGCAACGGAGCGCGAAGCGAGCCGAGATTGACCTGTGTAGCGTCGGCTGTGGCCGCGTCTGATGCGAAGCTCTTGCCGCCCGTCAGCTTTTTCAAATGTGGAGCGGCGGATTCGTACCAGGGATAGAGAACGGGCTCGTAATCGAGGCCTGCGAATTCTTCTGCCGCGAGGCGCGGGCCTTCATTTTCAGGGGCGAGATAGTATTTCCGGCCTTCGCGGGTGATGAGCAGCGAGGTGACGGCTGCTTCCGATCCCAGCGCGACGCGCGCTTCGACCTGGCCCGCGGTGGCCCAGGCGATATTTTCATGGCGGCTCAGCAGGAGCGCCGAATATCCGTGCCGGTCAAGAAATGCGGCAATGCGCTCCGATTTTTCGGCCAGCTCCGCTGCTTGAGGGGCATGACCGTTCGCGATCACTGAAGAAACCTGTTGCTCTGCCTGATTCACCATAGTCCGACTTCCTGAACGTGTTGCGTACATTTCGATCGACCGCAAGTTATCGCAGCGGCCACCATCATCGCAGTCTCGAAACAAGAGCGGCCTGAGATAGCCGGCTCATTCTGTCCTACGCGCTGCATCTTCGTAAGTAAATCGGTTTTTCGCTGAATTGGGAAGCAAAAAAGATCGGTCTTGAATACATTTCTTCCAGCATGCGCAAAGCGTCTTTAGGACGCGGCAGGCGATCTGGCGGCAGATGGGGAGAAGCGTCTAGATTAAGCAGCTGTTGCCGACGCACCCGATGGGCCGCAGGCAAAGGCGGGCGGTGAGAACGGTGAGAGCGATCCAGAGAAGATCCGCGCCGAGCAGGTGGAGCATCTGCATCGCAACGGGCGCGAGCAGGGCGAGGTCGACGACCCCCAATGCGTATTGAAAAACGAGCAGGCCAACGACGGTGAGAGACAGGCCGCGATCGAAGGAGTTGGCGAATCCGCGGAAGACGATCCACAGAATGAAGGCTCCGGCGATGAGGCTCACGACAGGATGCATCCAGCGGATGTGGAGAAGCCACGGGCTGTTGGGAGCAAAATCCTGAAGGATGGCGGCGCGCAGGCTGTCCGCCGGGTAGAGCGTGTCGGCCAGCGCGGCGAGAGAGCCGCAGACTCCGGTAAGAATCACCGCCGCAAGTCCGGGGATGGCGAGTCTTCGGCGGCGGAACTCGATGCTTCCGAGCATGTAGCCCATTTTTCTCGAAAGGAAGTGCGCGGTCAGCGTGAGCGCGCCGAGCATGAGAAGCGTGTTGGTCAGGTGAAGGGCGAGATAGACACCGCGCGATGCCGATTGATCGTGCGCGACCTTGCCGAGCAGAACGAGCAGCGCGCCCAGCAGCGCCTCGTTCAAAGTGAGCACCAGAGCCGTGACTGCTGCTGCTCGTGCAGCGTGGCGTCGGGGCGCGGCACGAAAAGTCCAGTAGACCAGGCCGGCGATCAGGATGAGAGCGACGCCGCTCATGGAGCGATGAGCAAACTCGATCAGCGTGGCCACGGTGGGATGATGCTGAATCACGGAGCCGTTGCAGAGAGGCCACCGATCGCCGCAGCCTGCTCCCGAACCGGTGGCGCGCACCGCAGCTCCCCATATGATTACCGCGACGTTGTACGCGACAACGCCCCATGCATATCGCCGCACCGCCCGAGAAGGCATGGGGGCTGGAGCGAATGTTGCCGGAAGCGCAGATCCGGGAATGGTAGATCCGGGTATAGCAGGTCCGGGCATAGCAGGTCCGGGCATAGCAGGTCCGGGGATGGACGACGTAGCGTTCATTCGAGGCTCATCGACTTATTTTACCGATTCCCGTAGGCAACTCCACCTCGCTTTGGCTAATCTGTGGACTGATATGAAAAACTCACGAATTTTTACCCTATTGCTGGCGTCCACCCTGACTTTTGGAGCCGGTTCGACTGTATTAGCCCAGGACACCGGCGCCAAGCAAGACGTCAAGAACGCAGGGACCGACACCAAGGATGCGGCCAAGAGCACCGGCCACGCGATCAAGAAGGGAACCACGAAGGCCTATCACGGCACGAAAAAGGGAACGACCAAGACCTACGACAAGACTAAGGAAGGCACCACGAAAGGCTACGACAAGACCAAGGAAACCGGACAGAAGGTAGGCGACAAGACCAAGGAAGGCACCGAAAAGGTCTTCGCTCCCAACAAAGAGGCGGGTTCCAAGGCCAAGGACAATGCGCACCAGACTGCGACCAAGACCAAGGACAAGACCAAGGAAACCGACCAGAAGGTGAACGACGCCACCAAGCCCCAGTAGCTATACGAGCTTGGCGAAGAAGTACTGGCCGAGTCCTACGGTGAAAATGAAGCAGCCGTAAAGCGCGTGCTCGAAGGACGAAACAAAGAGGGAGCGCGTAGCCAGATGCCGCCGGGCGAAAAGAACGCCGCCCGCAAAGGTGAGGGCGACCGCGACCCAGTTTCGAAAGACAACGTGCATCAAGGAAAAGGAAAAGGCGCTGAGCAAAATCAGCGCCTTTTCCTTTTGTGGCGGCGCGCCGAAGAGATTTCGATAGCGATGAAGAAGAAAGGCACGGAAGAGGATGCCCTGCGGATATACGGAAAGAACGGGATAGAGGACCATCACCAGCGCCCAGACGATGGGATGAGCACGGACGAAGCTGAACAGCACCGGATGCGCGAATTCATAAACCAGGGCGCCAATGACTGCTATGCCCATCGCGAAGAGCAGCAGCATTGAGGAGAGCTGCCTGCGCAGCGGGCCTGGGTTCCACAACTCGGAGCGGCGATAGTTGGGGTCGCGATAGAGCGCGATCAAACCGTAGGCGGCGGCCAGCCAGAGAATCGGCATCGGCGGGACGATTTGCGGTCCGAGGACCAGGGCCAGGGGAATGGCAACGAAGATTCCAAGGAACTCGACGATGAGCAGTATCTTCGTGCGAAGGATCACAGGCGAAATCTCCCGCTAAGAGCATTTCCCTTTGGAAGCAGACCGTAAAGAGATGCTCTAAGCAGCTTTTCGGTTAAGAAAAGCTGCATTTAGTGAATTTCTCACACGGACAAAGTCATAGAAAAATTCTCTTAGAGAATAAACACAGATTTCCCCAAATGGTTCCTTAGCCCGCGGCCAATTCCTTGGCGCGTTGGGTGGCGCGCATCACGGCCTTGATCAAGGTCACGCGCAGGCCGCCCTCTTCTAATTCGAGAATGCCATCGATGGTGCATCCCGCGGGAGTTGTGACGGCGTCTTTGAGCAGTGCCGGATGATAACCGGTTTCGAGCACCATCTTGGCCGCGCCGAAGGTGGTTTGCGCTGCCAGGAGCGTGGCGATATCGCGGGGCAGGCCGACCTTCACTCCGGCTTCGGCGAGCGATTCCAGAATGATGTAGATGAAGGCCGGACCGCTGGCGGAGAGGCCGGTTACGGCGTCCATGTGTTTCTCGTCGACGACGACGGTGCGGCCGACGGTTTCGAAGATCCGCGAGGCGAAGGCCATCTGTGCGTCGTTCACGAAGCGGCCCCGGCAGAGCGCGGAGATGCCGGCGCCGAGCATCGAGGGCGTGTTCGGCATGGAGCGGATGACCGCGATGTCCATGCCCGCAGCCTGCTCGATGGCACTGATTCTCACCGATGCAGCGAAGGAAATGAGCAGCTTCTCTGGAGTAAGCGCGGGGCGAATCTGCTCGACCAGGTCCGGAATTTGAAAGGGCTTGACACCAAGGAGGATGACATCGGCCTTTTGCGCGATAGCCAGATTGTCGGTCGAGACTTCGACACCCCATTGTGCGGAGAGAGCGGCAGCGCGATCGGCGTGCGCGACCGTGGCGAGGAGCTGGTCAGGGCTGAGAATCTGTTGCTTCAGAAAGGCTTGCAGGAGGATGCCGCCCATTTTTCCGGCTCCCAGCACGGCCACTCGCAATTGCGACAGGTCTTGATTCAGTGCAGCGGTGTTCATACGTGGTTTAAGAGTACAGGAGCGGGCTTTGCTGTTGATATTCCGACGACAGGAGCGGGAGTAGGCTCAAGGATCAAAGGCAAACATGTTCGCAGGTAATTTGGGCAGACGACGATCAAAACCCGGTTACATCGTCTGCCGCCGGGCATCTATTCGTTGAAAGCGTCTAACGCTTTGTGGATATCGCGGCTGATACCTTACGGACATAAGGAGCGGAGCATATGACGAGCCAGACCCCGGAAGCGGTGGAACAACCCGCGAATCATTCTCCCCTCGAGCTACGGCCATTCGGTCTGGGCTACGGGCAGCTCTGCACGGCTCCCCCGGTTCCTACGCCTGTAGAGGAAATCGTCGAGGCACTGCGCGGTGTGGAACTGCTCCAGGGCCTGACCGACGAGGAATATCTCTGGCTGGCCACGCATAGCAGTGAGCGCGTCGGTCCCGATCAGGCGATCATCTTTCGAGAAGGCGCGCCCGCGCACCATTTCAGCGTCATTCTGAAGGGCGAAGTCTGCGTTTACCGGAAGAATTCCGGCCTTATCACGCTGTCCATTGGACGCACTGGAAAAGTCACAGGCAAACTGCCTTTTTCAAGGATGAAGACCTGGGGCGGTGGCGGCTCGACCTCGGGCCCGGCGTGGATTCTCGATGTTCATGAGGATCTGTTTCCGGAGATGCTGCTTGCCATCCCCTCCATGGGGCAGCGTTGCGCATCGATTCTGGTCGAACGGACCCGTGATTTTACCCGCGCCGAGCAGCAGGCGGAGAAGCTGGATGCGCTTGGAAAGCTGGCCGCAAATCTCTCTCATGAACTCAAGAACCCGGCGTCTGCCGCGCAGCGAGCCGCGCTCAGTTTGCTATCGAATATCGACCGCGACGAAGAGCTTTGCCGCCTGGGCCGGCTCTTCGATTCCGAAGAAGAGTTCTCCCTGTATCGAGAGTGGATATGCCGCGCGCAGAGGATCGTCGAAGCCGCAGCCGCTGCCCAGCGCGCAGATGGTGGCGCCTTGTCGGATGGCGACCGCGAGGATGTGCTGTTGCGCTGGCTCGAAGCGCACCGGGTCCCCGACGCATGGAAGCTTGCGCCAGTCTTCGCCGCAGCGCATCTGCCTGTCGCATCGCTCGAGGAGCTTGCGTCCCAGATCGGAGCAAAGGCTTTTCCCGCCGCCGTAGCCAGCTTCTCCACCTCGTTGAATGCGCGCCTGACCGTGAAGACGATTGCCGATTCCTCTTCGCGCATCTTCAGCATCATCAAGGCCATTCAGGATTACTCCTACATGGATCAGGCTCCCGTTCAGGATGTCGATCTGATCCAGTCGGTAGAGAGCGCATTGACGCTGCTGCATTCGCAATCACAGGGGATCACCATCATTCGTGATTTCAATCCGTCCATGCCCAAGATCATGGCTTATGGCGGAGAGCTTAGCCAGGTGTGGACGGCGTTGATCGAAAATGCATTCGCGGCGATGAACGGCCACGGCGTGCTGAAGATTACGATCACGCTGAACGGAGAAGTGGCCTTCATCGAGTTCTGGGACGATGGGCCGGGCATCGATCCAGCTATCTCTTCGCGTATCTTCGAGCCCTTCTTTACGACCAAGCCGATCGGACAGGCTCTAGGTCTGGGGCTCGATACCGTGAGGCGCATCGTCCACAAGCACCTGGGCTCGGTCACCGTGCAATCGGTTTCGGGTTCGACTTGCTTTCAGGTTCGCCTGCCTATGAATCGGCCCCAGGTGTATTGAGGGGCTGGCCGCGCGCACTTTGAGCAATCGAAGCTGAAGCCCAGCGAGCATCGATTGCTGACGTGAAGCCGCTACCGCGATCGTTGAAGGCTCGCAGTTAGTGGCTTTTCACCTTAACAATCCAAGCATCGATCCTTTGCTCAAGCACATCGAGCGGCAACGCTCCCGAGTCGATGACCTGATCGTGGAAGGCGCTGAGATCGAACTTGCTGCCGAGTTCCTTCTGGGCTTTCGCACGCAGCTCCAGGATCTTGAGCTGCCCGATCTTGTAGCCCAGCGCCTGTGCCGGCCATGCGATGTAGCGGTCGACCTCCGATTGCACCGTCGCATCGTCGAGCCCGGAGTGGTCGTGGAAGTACTGGACCATCTGCTCGCGGCTCCAATGCTCGGAGTGAACTCCGGTGTCGACAACCAGGCGAATGGCGCGGAAGATATCGGTTTCCAGGCGGCCGTAGTCGGAGTATGGGTCCTGGTAGAAGCCGACATCTTTGCCCAGCCGCTCCGCATAGAGGCCCCAGCCTTCGACGAATGCGGTGTAGCCGAGATATTTGCGGAACTCGGGAATGCCAGTCAACTCCTGCGCGATGGAAATCTGCAGGTGATGGCCGGGGATGCCTTCGTGGTACGCGATGGACTCGACATTGGCCAGCGAGCGGTGTTCGAAATCGTAAGTGTTCACGAAGACCTTGCCGGGACGCTTGCCGTCGGGCGTGCCGGGGTCGTAATAGGCGGGCGCCTGATCTTTCTCGATAAATTCCGGAACTGCCTCGACTTCAAGCGGAGCCTTGGGTAGCCGTCCGAAGAGAGAGGGCAGCTTGGGACGCATCTGATCGATGTCCGCGCGAAAGGTATTCAAAAACTGTTCTTTGCTCTGCGGGTGCTGCTTGGGATTGGTATTGATCGATGCACGCAGCGCCGCGATGTCTTTGAATCCCAGTTTCTGCGCGATAGCCAGCATCTCCGCTTCGTCGCGCTTCACCTCGTCGACGCCGATCTGATGAATCTGCGCCGGGGTGAGGTCGGTCGTCGTGCTTTCGCGGACGCGGAAGGCGTAATACTTGTCGCCATCGGACAGCGACGACACGCCGGGGTCGGTGCGGCCTGCGGGGATATACGTAGCCTTGAGGAAGCGCGCGAACTGCGCGTAGGCAGGAAGTACCTGCTTCTGGATGGCGTCGAGAACTGCGGCCTTGATGCGTGTCTGATCTTCGGGAGAAATTGCAGATGGAAATTTTTGCAGCGGCCTGGCGAAGGGCGTGTCTTCGGGCTTTGCCGTGGCGATGGCGTTGACCTGGACAAGCACTTTTTCGAGCAGATACTTGGGCGGCACGCGGCCATCTTCGATGCCTGTGCTCATGTTGGCGCTGATCTGATCGAAGGCGGTAGGAATTTTGGTGAGGCGTGCGGTGTAGTCGTCGTAGTCCTTCACCGTCTCGAAGCTAAGCCGGGGAACCAGTTGGGGCAGCTCGTTGTGCAGCCCGCTGAACTGGTTGACGGGCATCTCCCAGGGCTTGAACTCCGCTTCGGCCTGCTGATCGACGAGCTGACGAATCATCAGGTCTTTGCTGAGGATTTCCTGATCATCCATTCCGGCGGTGTCGATGGAGCCGAGGCGAATGATGGAGTCGCGGCCGCGAGCCAGCTCTTCGTTATAGGCGTCGACGGAGTAATCGGTGAGCTGATCGTTGTAGCGCTTGTCGCCGATGGTTGAGGCGAATTCTGGATCGAGCCGCAGACGGGTCTCCCACATCTCCGCAAAGAGCGCGTTGAGCGCTTTGCGCCGGTCTTCGAGTGAAGCATCCGGAGCGAGGGCGGGAGCGGCGGTTGGAGCGGCAGGAACTCCTAGCTTCTGCTCTTCCGAGTGCTGCGCGGCCTCTTTCTGCACTGACTTGGGAAAGGTCTGGGCGTGGGCCGAGGCAATGGGCAGGACGAGGGCGACGACGGCAACGGCGAAAGATTTCTGCATGGGTTATACGAATCCGTTCGCTCATTGTAGTGGCTGCGATATGCGGAGGTCCGCAAGCTTCAGGGCTGAGCCTTGCGATTTTCGGCGATAACCCGACCAGGAGCGCGGTCGCGATCTAGGCGCGGGGGCCGGTGAATCCAAGACCGGAGGTCGTCGAACCTAAGACCGGAGGTCGGTGAATTTAAGACCGGCGGGATTCGAGCAGGCGGTAAAGGGTGGAGCGGCTGATGCCGAGCAGGCGGGCGGCGCGGAGTTTGTTTCCATCCACCTGCGCCAGGACGAGCGTGATGTGGCGCAAGATGGCGCGGTCCAGATTTGGGTCGTGATTCGGATCGTGGCTTGGATCCTCTGCGGGAGTGTCCTGCCTGCTGCCTCTGCCGGCATCGTTATCCGGCCCTGCGAGATCTGTGCTGCCTACAGAGAAGCCCGGCGAAAGGGAAGGGATGTCGATGGGGCGAATCCATTGACCTTCGCAGGCCATGGCGGCGGCATGGATCGTGTTTTCCAGCTCACGTACATTGCCGGGCCATGGATGGGTCAGGAGCCGGGGAAGCGACTGCGGTCCCAGTCCGCGAACCGGTTTGTTATGGGTTACCGAGAAACGTTCTGCAAAGAAGTCGGCCAGTAGAGGGATGTCTTCGCGACGTTCGCGCAGCGGAGGTAAGGTGAAGCGGATCACGGTGAGGCGATTGGCCAGATCGATGCGCAGCGAGAAGGCCGAGACGAGCTTCCGCACTGGCAGGTTCGTGCTGAAGAAGACCTGGCGCGGGGCGGAATCGGGCAGGCGCCGGGCGTGCTGGTGATCGAGCCACTGAAGGAAATCCAGCAGACGAGCCTGCTGGGCGGCGGTGAGGTCTTCGATGTGATTCAACAGCAGCGTTCCATCTCGCGATTCGCGAATGACCGCGGGCAGATGCTCGAAAAAATGTGGAGCGGGACAGGGAAGAAAGATGCCAGATGCCGCTGGGCCGAGTGCATGCAGGGTGCGCGCGGCGGTCTCCTTGCCGGTGCCGCTTTGGCCTTCAAGGGTGGCGATGCGGAGGTGAGGCGCGGTCGATCGCATCTGCGCGAAGAGGCGCTGCATCACCAGACTTCGGCCGGCCATGAGGCCAAGCGACCATTCGGGATGCTTCGCAGCCGCAGACGCTGCCTGGTGAAGCAGCTGGTCTCTGCTCTGCTTCGAGGTTTGCTCCCCGAATTGCTCCCGAATTTGCTGCCCAGACACCAAGATCAATCGATCCTCTCGTTCCCTTATCGGCGGGAATCGAGAGGAGATGAAAGGATGCTAAGCCATCCGTGGCTCAAGGCGCGAACTGAGAGCCCAGGATTGAGGGCCTTGCGATGCAAGAGGGGATGGAGGATGATTTAGCTATTTTCGGGGCGGCGCACGCGCGAGGAGGGCTGATCGGAGAAAATCTTTCCGTCGCGGATGTGGACGACGCGGTGAGCGTATTCGGCGATATCCGGCTCGTGGGTGACCAGCACGATGGTGTTTCCGTTCGAATGAAGCTGATCGAAGAGCGCCATGATTTCGTCGCCGGTCTTCGAGTCCAGATTTCCAGTGGGCTCATCGGCCAGGATGATCGAAGGCCGGTTGATGAGCGCGCGTGCGATGGCTACGCGCTGCCGCTGGCCGCCGGAGAGCTCGTTCGGCTTGTGATTCATGCGGGTGTCGAGATTGACGGCGCGCAACGCGCCCTGGGCGCGTTCCAGCCGTTCCGCCGCGGGAGTGCCGTTGTAAATCAAGGGCAGCTCCACATTATGCAGAGCGCTGGCGCGGGCCAGCAGGTTAAAAGTCTGGAAGACGAAGCCGATTTCCTTGTTGCGGATGCGGGCCAGTTCGTCGTCGTTCAGTTCGCTGACCAGGTGCCCATTGAGCCAGTACTGCCCCTTGCTCGGGGTGTCCAGGCAGCCGATCAGGTTCATCAGCGTGGACTTGCCGGAGCCGGAGGGACCCATGATTGCGACATATTCGTTGTGCTTGATGCGGAGCGTGATTCCCTGCAGCGCATGCACCTGCTGCTCCGAGCCCATGTCGTAGGTCTTCCAGATATCCTCTACGACAATTACATCGCCTGGCGACACGGCGGCCGCAGTTCTGGCTTCGGTTTCGTTGGTGGTTTCGGTGGTCATCCACTACTCCTATTCGACTACGCGCAAGCGTCCGGCTACGACCTAGCCCAGCCATCGGCTACGACTTAGCCAGGATACGGTTTGGACGCGGTTCAAGTTCCAAAAGGAATCGAGCCAACTGCTGCTAGGATGACGAATCGCTCTTGGGAGGCGCAACCGGTGTCGTATCGCGCTTCACTAACGAATTATCCTTGAGATCGCGCAGAATCTGGAAGGTGCCGGTGACGATTTCATCGCCAGGCTGCAATCCGCCGGTGATCTCGATGTCGGTGGTGCCGGTAATTCCGGTGGCGACCGGAATGAAATGAACGCGGAGCTTGCCCTTGTCGTCGCGCACGACAAAGACGCCCTGAACCTGCTTTTGCGCACTGTTCGCGGCAGTGGCGGCCTGCACCGCATTGGCGCCCTTCTTGGCGCCATCGTCAGGGGCGCGTAAGGCCAGCGCCTGGATGGGAATTGTGACCACGTCGTTCTTCTGAGCTGTAGTGATCTTGGCGGTCGTGGACAGGCCGGGACGCAGCTCCTCGGTGGGAGTGTCCAGAGTGACGACGACCTTGAAGTCCTTCGCCTCTTCCTGGCCGCTGGTGGATTGGCTGGTCGCGACGCCTGTCGAGCGCAGCAGCGCCTGGTCGCCTACCAGCGTGACATGGCCTTTGAAGACCTTCCCGGGAAGGGCATCGACGGAGACATCGGCGCTCTGCCCGATAGCCACGTTGACGATATCGGTTTCGTCGACCTTGACCTCGGCGGTGATCACCGAAACGTCGGCGAGGGTCATCAGCACAGATCCGTTGGTGTCCTGAATACCGGGAACGACGGTTTCGCCCTCGCGCACCGGCAGGTTGGTCACGATGCCGTCGAAGGGCGCCACGGCGATGGTCTTGTTGAAGAGATCGACGTTGGCGGTGAGATTCGAAACCTGGGTATTCATGTGGCCGCGGGCGGAGGCGGTGTTGGCCTTGGCCTGAGCCACGGCGGCTTGGTTCTGAGCGAGCGTGGCGGCATCGGTGTCATACGCCGCTTTCTTAGCGTCATAGTCTTGCTTGGCCATGATTCCGGCCTGATAGAGCCCCTGGGCGCGATCGAAGTCGAGGCGCTTCTGTTCGAGGTCGGCCTTGGCGTGTTCGACGGAGGCTTCCTGCGTCTTCTCCGCGGCTATGGCAGCGGCAATGTCGGTGTTGGCGGCGGCGATGGCTGCCTTCTGGCCTTCGACATTGGCCTCCTGCTCCACATTTTCGACGGTCGCAACCTCTTCGCCCTTATGGACCTTGTCGCCCTCTTTGACATAGAGATGGGTGATGCGGCCAAGGGCGCGAGCGCCGAGGTTCACGTAGGTCTTGGGCTTGATCTGGCCGGTGCCGCTGACGGTCGAGGTCAGGTTTTGCCGCACGACCTTCCCGGTAAGCACCTTGGTGTAACCGGCCTGAGCTCGCACGATGGTGAGAGCCACAATCCCAGCCACGACGGCAACGCCGAGGACAATAATAATGATTTTCTTCAAGCGCACTCTTCCCGATGGCTAATTTGCCGCGTTCCTCGTTCGCCCGATATACGCACGAGGAGTGGAAATGGTTCCCAGTCAAAACGTCAGGTCGAATCGGAGCTTTTTGAACAAGCCTTGCTGTCTTTTTCGTGTCTACGGAGTCTTACTTCCACGGCTTGGGGGCGCGAGTGAATGGGGAAGCAGCTACATCGCCTCCGGGTATCCATGATAGCAGCAGAAACTCCGAAGCCGGATAGCGATTTGGTGTCAGCGAAGCCTGAATTTGATTGAGGTTTAGCGCCCCCAGAGCTGCGGTTGTGCTTGTATATGGGGTTTCAAGTCCGTAAAATCAAAAGGCTGTAGAGGAGCAGTAAGACGGCGTATGTCAAAGGGTCGTTTTCCAGCCATTTTTGCGATCGCCTTCGGTGCGTTTCTAGCGATTCCATCCATTCAGGCGCAACAGACGGATTCACCGGCCACACCTTCACAGGCCACACCGGATGCGCAGGATCAGTCTGCGCCGGCTCAGGATCCGCTCACTCGCCAACGTTCGGACAAGGAGCGCTTCAAGCAACAGAAGGAATTGAAGCAGGAGCTCCACGGCACATATAAGAAGTGGGTGGACGAAGATGTCCACTGGATCATCACGGACCAGGAGCTGAAGGCGTTTAAGAGCCTCAGCAACGACGAAGAGCGGGATAACTTCATCGAAAACTTCTGGCAGCGCCGCAATCCAAACCCGGATTCGCCTGAAAATGAGTTCCGCGAAGAGAATTACCGCCGTATTGCCTACGCCAATGAGCACTTTGCAGCGGGCAAGCCGGGCTGGAAGACGGATCGCGGACATATCTACATTGCATTCGGCAAGGCAGACAGCATCGACTCCCACCCCAGCGGCGGCATGTATGACCGTCCCATGGAAGAAGGTGGCGGCCAGACGTCTACTTATCCCTTTGAGATCTGGCACTATCGCTATCTCGAAGGCATCGGCGAGAACATCGACGTCGAATTCGTCGACACCTGCATGTGCGGCGATTACCACATGACCATCGACCGCTCGGAGAAAGACGCACTGCAGCACGTTCCTGGGGCCGGCGCGACACTTTACGAGCAGATGGGCATGGCCAAGCAGGCGGATCGTTTCCGCGGCGGCCTGGAAAACCTGGGCACCGGGCCGATGTCCTCCCAGCTGCAGAGCAAGCAGTTCGACCGGCTTGAGCTTTACGCCAAGCTGCAGGCTCCTCCTCCGGTGAAGTTCAAGGATCTGGAGTCCTTCCTCGCCAACCACAAGTTGTTGACTGGCCCGATCTTCCCGTTCGACGTGCGGACTGATTTTGTGAAGGTCACGGATGACACGGTGATCATGCCGGTTACGCTCCAGATCAAAAATCGCGACATCACCTTCCAGACCAAGGATGGTGTATCGAAGGGCGAGGTCAATATCCTGGGCCGCGTCTCGACGATTACCGATCACATAGTCCAGACATTTGAGGAGACGGTGCAGGTGGAGCAGCCTTCGGAGCTGCTTCCGAAGACCCTGGACAACTCCCAGCTTTACTGGAAGGCGCTGCCTCTGCGGCCGGGCCGCTATCGCATCGATATCGCGATCAAGGATGTGAATAACCCCGACCACGTCGGCATCTTCGCGCAGGGCGTTACGGTTCCGAAGTATGACGATGACCGGCTTTCGGCCTCTTCGCTGATTCTGGCAGACAAAATGTATCGTGTGCCTTCGAAGCAGATCGGTACGGGAAATTTCATCATCGGCAACACTTTTGTTCGTCCCCGCGTGACAGCAAATGCAGCCACGCCGGTGACCTTTCATCGCGACCAGAGTCTGAGCTTCTGGATGCAGATTTATAACCTGGGCATCGATGAGAAGAGCAAACAGAATGCGGCGACCATCAAATATCAGATTATCGATGTCGCCTCGAACAAAGCGCTTCTGGACACGGAAGAGAACTCCAAGACCATGAGCGCGAATTCCGATCAGTTGACGGTGGAAAAGAGCCTCCCCCTTGCCAGCCTTCAGCCTGGGAAATATGTTGTCAAGGTCATGGTGAATGACAGCGTCTCGAAACAGGAGATCGCCCAGTCGGCGCCATTTACGGTAGATTAGGCGGAAGCGGAAAAACTGCCGGAGAGCAGTCAATCCGCCTTTGGTCCTTACGTTTGGGAGCGAAGAGCCAGGGAGCAATAGACAGATTGGATCTGTGACCAAAAGGTTTTCCATTTACGCCCCGATCATTGTGTTGCTCTGTGCAGCGCTACAGTTCCCCGCCTATGCCCTGACGGATGGAACGGTATCGGGCGTGGTGCGCGACGCCAAGGGTTCGCCTCAGATCGGCACCCTGGTCCAGCTGGTCAAGCCCGATCTCTCGGTGATCTCTCAGACCTTCACCGATGATCACGGTCACTACACCCTCCCCAGGATTCTTCCCGGCGTTTACGGCATCAAGGCTACGGCGGAGCTTTTTCTTCCTACCCTGCGCGAGAATCTGCATATAGCCCCCAGCTCCAAGCTGGTTGTGAATCTCACGCTCAGCACGATCTATGAAGCGTTTCGCTGGCTTCCGGCCCAGCCTCGTCTGGCGGATGAGCCTCAAGATGACTGGACCTGGACCCTGCGCCTTTCTGCCAACCGGCCCTTACTGCGCATGCTGGGCGATGGTCCCATGGTGGTGATGCAGGAGGCGGAAGGCCAGAATGCGGCGTTGAAGGCGCGGGTCACCATCCGCGGCGGGGCGAGTGGATTTGGCGACGGCGGCGTGCATAACGGCTTCGAGGTGCGCCGGTCGAACGACAGCACCCGGCAGTTGCTCCTGCGCGCCGATCTGAGCCAGGCTGACGATCCGGCGCTCAATACCGTTGTTGGCTATGAACAGCAGCTGGCTCCGGGCAGAACTCTGCGCACGGTGGCCGCATTCGTGGATCGACCCGAGATTGCGGGTGGAACGGATATGCAGGGTCTGCAGGCGATGGTGTTTCGCACCGCCCAGACGATGGATCTTACCCCGGCGATTCAGGTCGAAGCCGGCAATGAGTTTGAGGCTGTACACCTGGGAACGACCGCGGTCGCCAACCATCCCTTTGGGTCGCTGCGAGTGCTGGCAGGCGACACCGCGGTTACTTATCGGATGACCACTACGCCCGGTGTGCGGCAGGCGGACCAGATCGACCGGGCAAGTACGCTGGTTCCGGCGCTTGGGGAAACGAACGGGAAGCTGGAACTCGAGCACGGGCTGCACCAGGAGCTCTCGCTGAGCAAAGGCGATGGGAATGTCCGGTGGAGCATGACGGTATTCCACGATCGGGATGCCAATCCGATGATCGAAGGCGGCGGCACAATCTCGCAAGCCGACTGGAAGAGCGGCGATCTGCTCTACGATTCGGCGACGGACACGCTGCGGATCGCAGGTGAAGGCTTCGCCAGTAACGGCGCCGTACTCGAGCTCAAAGACATGCTGCCGGACGACATGTGGATCTCCTTCGCCGCGGCGACGGGCGACGCTCTTACGCTGGATGCGCAGCCGCTACCGGTGACCCTGGAACATGGATTGCTCAGCCTGCGCCCCGTCCGCACCGAGATGTACTCGGCATCCTTCGGCGGCAAGCTAACCCGCGCCAGGACCCAATGGCAGGCCTCGTATCGCTGGCAGCAGCCCGGTTCGATGACCTCGGTCGATGCGTTCAATCGGAATCTGGCCGATCCTTATCTGAGCTTTTTCGTCCGGCAGCCGATCCACTATCGCTGTGTCCTTCCCAGTGGATTGGAGGCGATCATCGACGTGAGAAATCTCCTCGCGCAGGGCTATCGCCCGATGGTTACCAGCGACGGCAGTGTGCTCTATTTCGCGCAAGCGGAACGAGCGGTTGAGGGCGGCCTCGCCTTCACTTTCTGAGCATCGATCTGCTGCGGCAGCGAGCTAATCCACGCGAATTTTTGTGTTATATTCAATGAGGCGGTTGAGTCGTTTTACACGCTCCCACCATCTCAAGCCGAGGTTCTTCGGCACCCACTGGACGCGTAGCTCAACTGGCAGAGCATTCGACTCTTAATCGACAGGTTGGTGGTTCGATTCCACCCGCGTCCACCATCCACAAGAATACGTCAATCCATGACTCGGGCATCGCGTCTGCGGGACCATCCGCGAGTGGTGGATCTCCCCGAGATTTCTGACGTGACTGCATCATGGGGCCTTCTTTTTGAGCCCGCACAAAAAGTAGCCGAAAGATAGTCTCTTCTAGCCGAAAGATAGAGCTTTGTGATTGTTTCCGGGCGCTAGTCTGTTCCAGCCCATGAAAGAGTTCATTCAGCTTGCCTCGGTGTGGAAACCCCGCTGGTTCTGGTCGATCATCCGAAAAAGAGAAGATTATCGCTGCTTCCGCTGCCGCACGCCGATCACATTTAAGGAGCGCCTGTCATACTTCTCGACGGGCTTTTGCCAGAACTGTTCGTTTTGCAAATGATGCGCATCCTCGATCGCCACGAGGGCTGAGACCGCGGAGAAGATGATTGGAGTTCTTCCATCCTGGCGTGGTTCCGATCTCCTAATAGTGCGCTGATGGGTTGAACGTCGACAGCGCCCGGCCGACCTGGTGCTGCGCGTTCGTGTTCGCCCATGTACCTGCGGCACAAAAAATCGAATGCTCACTATCTACTTTTCAAACTGCTGGCCGATAGAGTTTGGATCCACTTGCTTTGCTGCGCAAGGTAGATCCAGAGGGTAGATTCAGGGCCAGATGTTTTTCGGACGATGTCGCACTCCCATTGCTGGAGATGCGAGACATAACCGCGAGCCACCGCGTGTTTGGCGTTGCAGCGCGGCGATCGATTGCGTCGCCGCCGTATATCGAGCCAAACGCCTTTGGGAATTCCCCTGTCTGCCGATGATCTGGAGGACAGAGTCGCGCTCAAGACCCAGAAAACGTGCGCTCGTTCCAGAAAGATCTCAAGAGAAAGATGACGCACGCGCGGTTTCTCCAGAATCTGCACGAATCTCTGAAAACTGCATCTACTACTACTGGAAAGGTAGTTCGGCCCGTGCGAACTGTCTTCAATTCCTGGTAATGGGAGCTTTAACGTAAGGCTCGCGAAACTATTTTCCCTAAACCGGTAAATGGCAGTCGACAGAAAAGGCGTTTTCAAAATATTGTCATTACGAATTATTCAGCAAACTGTAACATATGAAATATTTTTAGATGCATCCGATTCAAGTTGCAGGTTAGCTCGTCTAGTTGGACTGTACTTCGGATGTTTAACGCTTCATCCTTTCCTCCAATGACATCGATCGCTGGCATGCGAACAGAAACGCTGAGTGACGCACGGAGCTTTGTCCGGTATTGGGACGAGATCGATGCTCTGCGCCGGGAAGTGGGCGCGGAGGACGATGTCCTGCAAGACCCGCTGCATTTTTTAGCTGCTACTGACGACACGCGCCGTTCCTGCTCGGTAGCCTGCTGGGAGGGCGATGTGTTAATCGGCCTGGTCTATGCCACCCAACACTATGTACGCGGAGTTGCTACAGGTTTTGCTATCGGCGGCGACTATGTCGGTCGAGGGCTGCTGCTGTGCCGCCCCGAGCGTGAGGCCGCAGTTATAAAGGCGTCGATCGAAAAAATACTCTCCGGCGGAGTTCATTCGCTTCACCTTCGTGTCCTGCGAAGGACGGATGAGAAGACGCAGGTGCCGGGCACGCGAATGAAGTATCTGGACGCGGTTGTGCCGGGAGACCGCATGATCCTTACCGGCAGCTTTGATGAGTTCCTCGGAACGATGGGAAAGCACACGCGCAGAAATATTCGCAACTACATCAGGAAGGCAGCGAGCGCCGGTATCGAGTTCGTGCCCTCGCTGACCCGGCAGGAGTATGAGGCCGGGGTCCATCGCCTGAATACCAGCACGGCATTTCCGGTGGAGGAAGCAAGGCTCGTCCGGGACGAACGCCTGCTGGCATTTCACTCGGGCAGCCAGAGGATGGGCTTGCGCGACGAGCACGGGAATTGGGTGGCGATCCTATGCGGGTTTACCCAGGGGGATCGATTTCACCTGCTGACCCAACTCAACGACGTAGGTTTCGAGCATTTAAGTCTATCGGTGGTGCTGCGAGGACGCATGGTCGAGTCCCTGATTTCATCCGGGCATGCAGAGCTGCAGTTCATGGGGGGCACCTCGTTGAGTTTCGGCCGATTCTGCGCACCGCAAATGTATCGCTCGATTTTTATCGATAAGCAGAGAGGGCTGGCGGCCGTGGCCAAGCATCTCGGCAGCAGAATTCTGGAGCTAATGGCTCGCATGGGGCGGCCGATACCCAAGACGCTCGAAATGATCTGCAGTGGATATTTGGAAGAATGGCGGTTGATGGAGCGCACTGCGGTGGGGCCTGCGGCGGTGGCATTTGGGCATGGGGCGTCTGGCGTTACGCCGGAGGCTGCTCCTCAACTCAGCAACGAGCATGAGCCCGGCACGCTGTCTGAAAAGTCTTGAACTGTAATTCCGAGCCGGCATTGGCGGCGCGCGTTTGAGAAGTTCTCCTATTGCCGCTGCAGAAACCGGAAACTTACTTCGGGAAACGGCTGATCCGTGTTGCGCAGGATTGCCGGGTCTTCTCCGCGAAGAGTCTTGCCGAAGAACGCAAGAACGTAGGTTCGCAGAATCGCGTACTCACGCTCTACCGGAATTGTTCCCGCGCCCGATGAACTTTTGCGAGGAGAGAAGAGGCTGCGGTCGGTAAAGCTGGGATGTGTGCTGCCGTGCAATGTGATCTGGTAGCCGTTCGACTTCTGCATCATCGTTGTGTCGCCGAGATCGAGGAGAAGATCGATGAGCGCACCGCGGTCCTGATGTAATTCTGCAGGCGTGAATTGCGTGACGTCTTCTTCGATCATCATGAAAGGCTTGGCAGAGCCCTCTTGCTGAATCTGTCCCCAGAATGATCCATCCATATCAAGCGCAGATTTGATCCTGCTGTCTTCGAGAGAGGCCTGGGCTGCGACCGATCCTCCTATGGAGTGTCCCAGCGCCCCGACGCGATCCATATCGACGCGTCGATAAAACGGGCTGGTCTGATCTCCGCTCCAGCATTGGAACTGATCCAGCACAATGCGATTGTCGTCCACCTGGATCTCCTGCTGCTTTGCAGCGTAGACCTTCAATTGATCGAAGCTGTGAGTCTCGAAGTCGATTCCTTCACCGAGGTCGGGCTGTTCCACGTGTCCGTCTGGAAAAGCCGTTGGACCTGAGTTGCCGGTGTGATCGATGCCGATGATGATATAGCCGTGGCTGGCCAGTTCCTCGACAAGGTAGGTGTAGTAAGTGCGCCGGCCACCCCAGGCGGGATTGAGAAGTAGTAGCGGGAACGGATGGCTGCTTTGCGCGAAAGGAGCGTTCCAGCGGGAGTGAGTCCACAAGACGGCTTGATAGGAAGATATGAGATTGGTTTCCGCCAGCTTGCGATAAGGGGCACGCGGAGCATGCGATGGCGCGGCCGGATACCAGACCTGAATAACTAACTCGCGCTTGCCGGTGGAGTTCGCCGACGAGGGATCGGATGGATGATCGTTGACCAGTGTCAGGATGCGAGTGCCGATGGCATAAGTACCGGTGGGAGCGGGCAGCTTGAACATGGGGAGCATTGCCGACGCGGCGCAGGTTCCGAGCGTTAGAAGCAACATCGCCACAGCAACGATCCGCTGGATCATCGGTCTTCGAAAAGCGAAGGCAGCGGCGAATAAAAGCACGGCAAGATACGCGGGAGCCATCTGCCAGTGCGGGCCTTCTAAGACGGCATGCAACAGCAATACGAGTAGATCGAGAAGAAGCAGGCCGGACAGGATGCGCCGCGGAGTTCTCTGCAAGAATGCGGCCAAGGCGCTCGCAACAACCAGCAGAGCAAGTAGGATTTCGAACGTTCGCATCGTTTCATATTCCTTTGCGGTGAGCCACGCACAGGGTATCGTATAGCGTGTTGCCGAACTTTGTGAGAGGAATGGAGCGAAGTCGGGCTCTCATCGATAATGTCAGCAATCAACGCGACGGAAGGCTCCGCCGCTACCGGCCCGGTCAGTCGCAGGAGAGAACTCAACGAACCTCTCGGGCGGCAGGTTACGCTTACCTGCTTTGTCCTCTTTCTCGGAGCCATCGAAGGATGGTTCAAACGCACCGACTTCGCCACCGATGCCATCTCTTATCTCGATATCAGCAGAGCGATCCCCGCCAGAGATTGGAAGATGGTATTCAATCCGCTGTGGAGCGTCGGTTATCCCTTATTGCTTGCGGCGGCGCGCCCGTTCTTTCCATCGAGCGCCAACGGGGAGTGGCTTGCCATCCATGTTCTCAATCTCATTATTTTTCTAGGCACATGGCTGGCCTTCCTTTATCTCCTGAAGAGCTTCAACTCTTTGAGCGAAGATTTACCCCTGGAAGAGGCTTTGCAGCGGCGCAGGTTTGTTCACTATGCCGGCGTCTGTATCTTCATTGCGATTCAGCTCTGCATCGATTCCGTTTCTCGTGTTGGCCCCGACCTGCTGGTCACTACTTTCTTCTTTCTTGCAACGGCTACGATCTGGCGCTTGCTTGGAAATCCCAACTATGGACGCGCCATTGTTCTCGGCGTCATCTTAGGCGTGGGATATTGGATCAAAGGCATTTTCCTTCCGCTCTCTTTCATCCTGCTGCTAGTGACGGCTGGCGCATTCCTCTGGAAGAAGCGGCGAATTGCGCCGGTCCTGATAGCGTTTCTAGTATTCGCGGTAGTTGCCGCACCTTATGTTGCTGGGCTGTCCTGGTCGTACGGGCATTTCACCACGGGCGAATCGGGCCAGTTGAACTATGCGTTCCATGTGAACTATCTGCCGCGATGGACAAACTGGCAAGGCGGTCCCGCGGGGTATGGGACGCCGGTTCATCCTACGCATGAGGTATTGAAGGGGCCTGATCTCTTCGTTTTTGGCGAGCCTTACCACAATACCTATCCACCTTTCGGCAATGTTGTTTATTGGTATGAAGGGTATCGGCATTTCTGGAGCGCGAAGTACCAGGCGATTGGGATTGGGCGCGATCTTGGTTATCTGGCGAAGATATTGGTTGGGCAGCCGATCTTCTACGCCGTGCTTCTTTCTACTCTGCTCTTACTTGCTGCGGCGGAAAATCGTCGCGCCATGCTGAAGACGGCGCTAAGTTTTTGGCCGTTCTATCTTCCGGCGCTGCTGGGAATTCTGCTCTACGTTCAGGTTCACCTTGAGGACCGCTATCTCGGATCGTTTTTCGCCATCCTCTGTCTGCTCCCGTTCGTGACGGTTGCGGCACTGAGCAGCTTGCCGTCGCGCAAAACGCGTACGCAAATTTTCGCGATCATGACGCTTGGAGCCGCTCTTAACTACCTTCTGGTCGACCGCGATATTTTTTCGCACATCGCCCATCACTACACTTATGCGGAAAATCCGCAGTGGAAGCTGGGCATGGGACTACAGCGGCTGGGCCTCAAGCCGGGAGACGAAGTTGCCGCTATCGGTGGACCGAATGCGAGCTGCACCTGGGCCTATGTCGCGCACCTGCGGATTGTGGCCGAACTGGGCGGCGATCCTTTCGATCAGCGTAATCCGCATCAGGCTCCGGCAGGTGCGGAAGTTCAGGAGTTCTGGCACGGCTCGCCTGAGTTGCAGGGAAGAATCCTGACATTGTTTCGCAATGCGGGAGCAGCTGCGGCGGTAGCTTCCAATAAGCCATCCGATGTGAGCACGCCGGCAGGCTGGCAGCGTGTGGATGGAACCGACACCTGGGTTTATCTTCTGCACTAGACTGTAGCGGCCGTGCTTGAGAGGAGTTTATCGCGGCCGTGGCGTGGTCAGGTCGAGGTCTTGCTGCGTCATCTGCTTGGTCAGCAGGATGATCTGTCCGGTGTGCTGTTGCACGTGACCCACGACCTGATAAATCGCTTCGAGAATGGTGACGTCCCGATTCTGAGGGCGAATGCGCTCCTCGAGCCGCTGCGTAGGCAAGTGCCCGAGGACATCGTTTGCTTCTGCAATTGTTTTCTTGAACAGGCCGATGAGCTCGGCCCCGGTGAGGCTGCCCGCGGCTGAAAATTCCTGGTCACGGGTGCGCACGTCAGAGTTGGCGCCGACGCCGTGCATGATCCACTGGCGAGTACTGCCGCACAGATGCAGGATGAGATTGCCGATAGTATTTTCGTGGTCGGCCTGACGCTGCCACACTTGATCATTGGTGAGTTTTTGCAGACATGCTTCGACGCACCTGACCATGTCCTCCAGCTTCGACGTGGAGTGGCGCAGAAAGATGGTTCCTATTTCAGAGCTCATGGGGTGAGTGTATTCGTTTCGCATGTTTTGCGGAATCGACGACACAAGGTGCTCCGCCTGGGATTAGTTCAAAGCCAATCCCAGCCCGTGGACCGACGCGATTTCATAATGCGCCGATTTTTCGTCATACCGTAGAAGATATTTGCGGCGTTCCTCGGGGACAATGGCGGTTTCAAAATCTTCACCGGCAACGGCGCGTATGGCCTCGATCGAGTCCCAGAGGATGATGGTGATGAATTCGACCTCTGCGTCTTGCTGCCTGCGCAGGAGATAACTGCCGATGTAACCGCTCGCCATGCCGATGCCGGGCAACAGCTCGGGTTTCAGCATAGCCTCATAGAGGCTGGCATCTTCGGCTCTGGTATATCCACGCCACACTCTCGCAATCATCTTTCACCTCAGGGCGCCTTCGGCATCGTGGATGTGGGGCAGCCCGAATGTACGGATATTAGTCTGAGGCGGCGGGTTGTCGATACGAAAATTTTATTCGGGGATAAAATCGTGCACCGCACGCCGGGATGTTCCAGCTCCGCGCTGCTGCACGTGCGTCGCGGTGTAAGCAGGCTTCGGCGGATCGCCTTGGAAGATGGACTACGTAGTTGCGGTTACCGTGCCACTCCGCCGGCTTCCGCATGTGCGGCGATCTCGTAGGCCACGCTCGATTCCTGCCCGGCGAACATGGCGCGCAGGCGCTCGGCGACCCGGCGATGCCAGTGCGCACGCCGTGCGGCGGGCATGCGCGCATAGAGCGCTTCGCGATACAAAGCGTGAGAGAAGACGTAAAACGCCGATTGCGTTCCGTCGGGCAGCTCGTCGTGTCCGGCGATGGTGAGGAGACGGACGCGGCGTACCAGCTTAGCGTAAGCTTCCTCAACCTGGTCGATCGTGATCTCCAGCGCCGCAGCCGCAGCCCATGCGGGGAATATGGTTCCGGCGATGCTTCCGGCTTCGAGCAGCCGGCGGTCTTCATCGGTGAGTTTTTCGAGCTGGAACTCGATGATGCCGGCCAGACCCTCGGGCACGCCCAGTTCGATTTCGCTGAGCGGCACGCGCAGACTCAGCTGCCCATCGTCGAGCCGAAAGATGTTCTGCGTGCGCAGGTGCTCGAGCACCGCGGTCATGAAGAGCGGGTTGCCGGCGCAGTGCTGATGAACCAGGCTGGAGAGGCCGGAAGGCAGCTTCTCCGAATGAAGTTCGCGGCGGAGATATGCGGATATCGCCTGTTTGTCGAGCGGCCCGAGGCGCAATTCCTCACTGCGGCGATTGGTGAGCAGGTCCTGCTCGAGCAGACGCAGCGGATGCTCGGTATCGATGTCGCTCGGGCGATAGCTGGCCAGCACCATGAGTTTGGCCCGCGACCTGCGGCGTGCAAGGGCAGAAATCAGGTCGAGGGTCGAAGTGTCCGCCCAGTGAATGTCTTCGAAGATGAGCAGCAGCGGGTGATTGGCCGCGAGCGATTCGAAGGCCTCGCAGAGCTCTCCCACGGACGACCCGCCGTTGCGGCCGGTCCATCCGGGCGCGAGCGAGTTCAACAGGGAGCGTGCTTTGCCATCGTCGCAGGAGCAGAGATCGTTAAGAGCTTCGCGCACGGGATAGAAGGCCTCTTTGCCTCCGAAGCCTTCGATCGACTGTCCGCGTGCGACGCGAAGGCCTTCTTCCTCGCAGTGTTGTGCGCAGAACGCGTCGATCAGTGCGGTTTTGCCGATGCCCGGCTCTCCGGTAATAAAGAGGGTGGAGCGTTCTGCTTTCTTGACGCGATTGAGATGGTCGACAAGAAAACCCTGCTCAAACTCACGTCCTACCAGCGTGGCGGACAATCCCGCATTGCTGGCAGAAGACACATCGGTCACTGCGCAGAGAAAGCGATAGCCGCGCTTGGGTACAGTCTGAATGTAACGTGGGTAGGAGGGGTCGTCACCGAGGAGCTTGCGCAGCTCAAGAATATAAGTGCGCAACACCTGTGGCTGAACGTAGGTTTCGGGCCACAACGCTTCGAGCAGCTCGTCATGCGTGACCAGCCTCTGCGAGTTCTCAACCAGATAGCGCAGGACGGCGAATGGGCGCGGAGTGAGGGAGATCATTGCCTCTCCGCGCCACATACACTCATTCTGAGGGTCGATGCGAAAATCGCCGAACTGTTGCATTGCTCGAATGGACTCCTCATCCACAGTATCGGTTAGCAACCGGATTGTCGTCACGCGTTCGTGAGAAGCATCACTTCTGGCACTTGCGCGAGTCATCGACGAAGGCTAACGCCGCTTACGGACGATCGGCATCCGTGACTTGAAGGGCCCCAGGCTGTATCGACATATCTAGTTCAACAAGCGAAACTACGCAGGGGAGCGGCGGACAGTTCATAGCCGCTTGAACGAGACGAGCGCTGCGCTTGCAGACGGCACTTCGATTGTTGCTGCATTGTCAACGATAGAAACCCGCTCCAGGCTTGAATATTCCCACTTCCCGCCGCCGTCGACGCCATTCGCGCCCAGCACGATTCCAGTTGTTGCTTCCAGACCAGAAGCTGTGAGGCGCAAGACGGACGCTTCCTCGGAACGTTCCTGCGGCTGAATAGCGATTCGGGCACTCCGATCTTTATGTTTGTTGAAGATGACGGCTTTGATGCTCCCTGAATCCGAACGCAGAGAATAGGCGGTGAGTAGAGGCTCGTCCTGCTGATATTCGAGGCTGGATGCGAGCAGCTTACCCGCTCCGGCCTGCGCGAAGAGCAGCATTCCGTAAAAGATGGGCCGCGCCGTAAATCCTTTTTCGCGAGTGCCGGCGATGGGTGTGTACCATCCGAAGCCTCCACCGTGGAAGTTAATGCCTTCTCCCCCGGCCTGGGCGAGCTGATACATCAACTCCGCTCCCCATAGAGCGGACGCGAAGGTATCGCTGACTCCCTCTTTGCCGCCCGAATAGCAGGAGTTGGTTTCCGCCAGCCGAAAGGGAAGGCCGGTGTCCTTTCTCGTCTGCCCCATTCCAGCGAATTGAGACTGCAGTTTGGGATTCGGTTGGAGAAGCCGAGCGATGGTCATGGAAGGATCGGTCGGCGGTCCCTCGGCGTAGTAATGCTGCGAAAGAGAGACGATGTCCTGCTTGAATTCGTTCGCGAACGGCAACAGCCATTCGTTGTTGAAGGCTGTATCGGGTCCGGCAAATGGCGCATCGGGAACGCGCTTCTTGATTGCTTCGTAGAAGCTGCGCCACTCCTTGGCAAAGTCGGGATAGGCATAGCCGGCCTTGCGGATGCCGTTTCTGGAAAAGAGATCGGGCTCGTTGCAAAGTTGAAAAGCGATGAGCCTCGGCCCAAAAGTGTTGAAGACATAGGCCGCTTCCTCGGCAGCCGTCTCGGGCGTCCCGGTGCCCAGGTTGAGCCCGTAGATCAGCTTCCATCCCAGGGCGTCGACAAAGCCGCGCAGGTTGCGGATGGCATGAGGCGTGATGATGGTGGGCTTGGGCGGAGCCTTGCCGGTATCCGGACCGACTGCGGCACCCGGCTGCGCGGGCGCGTCGGCGCCCATGGCTGCCGGCGTCTCAGCCGTCCACCGGGAATATTCGCTGGTGTTGCCGCCGATGCGGAGAACTCCCGAGCCTCCGAGGCGGCGCATCAGGCCAACCAAATCTCTGTTGGAGGGAGAGAAGAATTCGGGATCGCCGAGCTGCGCGGTTTCATAGCTGAGACCGGTGAAGTCGGGACCGATGACGTTTCCTTCGCGGCTTGGGTCGATGGTCAGCCGGGCAATAGCGGCCGAGTCAGGCGCTCCCCACCCGCGTTTTGCGATGAGGGTCGAGCTGGAGGCAAGAGCGGAGAGGCGCAGAAAATCCCGGCGATGCATAGCTAGCATTCGATCATTGGCGGCTTCCTTACGCAAATAGCTCGCCTCTGAATTGATGCCATTTCAGATCGCGCGGAGCCACAATAATTTGTGGATAAATTCGGGTGGCAGGTAGCTGGGAAGCGGGTAGCTAAGGCGCGGTTGGCTCTAGTCCGGTTGGCTCGAAACTGGCAGAGCCGCGTACGAGATCGCTCAAGTCTGGGCCCGTCATTCAGGGCAGGTCGTTCTAATGGCCGACGGAAGCAAGAATTCCGGCGAAGCGACAGTGAAATGGCTGATCCGCGGGCCAAGCTTCACGCGCTCTCTCAAAAACAGATCGGGTGGTTTGTCATCGACCAAAAAGAAAGCCTGCCCAACCGGGCAGGCTTTCTTTTTGAAACTTTCGGATGATGACCGGCTATTGCGTCATATTGGCCAACGACGGGTAGTAACCTTCCTTGGCGGTGACGTCGAGACCGGAAATCCCTTCCACCCGCACATCGACCGAGTGATGCTTTTCGCTGAGAGATGGCGCGTGGCTGTAGTACCCGAGAGTGTACTGGGTGCGCACCGAGCCGGTGATCGCGGCGAAGCTCTTCTGCATACCATTCTCGGAGAACTGGGATTCCAGATAGCCGCCCGTAAAGGTGGTGTATTTGGGCATCACGTTGTCCGCGGGCAGCAGGGGCAGCTTGACCTTATCCAGGTAGCCGACGCCCCAGGTGGCTGCGTCTCCGACCAGCGTGCCGTAGACGGTAATGTTGTTGGTCAACAGAAACCTCAGCACTTCCTTTTGCGAAGCGGTGCTGCGCTTTTCCTTACCGTCGGTGATGACGTAGAGGATGCGACGCCGTCCCTTGGGCTGCCGGGAGAGCATCTGCGCAGCGTAGAGAATAGCATCGTTGAGGGGGTGGGATTCCCTGGGAATCGTCAGGAAGTTACCCGGATTACCACGCTGCGGAGCCAGGTTGGGATCAGGCGAATTGCCGTTGATGGACATGCCAGACGCCAATGGGCCGGTAGGCTGGGGCACGCCCATATCGCGTCCTGGACGCTTGGCCTGTTGCAGCGCTACGGGCAGGCGTGCGCCCTGAGCGCCGGTGAAGTCGGTGATCGTCTGCGGGTTGTTGTTGTAGGTGATGACGGCAACGGTATCCGCAGGAGAAAACGCGCCGGTGACCGCGGCCAGACTCTCGTTGACTTTCTGCATGATGTCCGACGGCAGCGTCTGGTCGATGACGAAGGCTACGGAGAGCGGATACGGATCGACGGTGAAAAAAGCGATTTTCTGGCGCTGGCCGTCTTCAAAGATGCGGAACTGCCGCCAGGTCAGACCGGCTACAAGCTGGTGGTGCTTGTCGCGCACGGTGACGGGAATGTCAATGTAATTGACTGGAACGTGGATCGTGAAGGCCTGGGCATCCGCGGCGGTCTTCGGCGTTTCCGGAGCTTCCGTCTGAAAAGTATCGGGAGCGGGCGGCGTGGTTGGAGCGGGCGCCTGGGTGGTCTGTCCGGGAGGCAAGTCGGGGCTGCTCTGTTTGTCGACAATGGTGCCTGACCCGGGAGTGACCTGGCCTTTGAGATCGGAAAGGCCGGATGGTGCAGGCGCGTCCGGAATGTTAGGGGGCGTTTGCTGCTGCTGCGGTTGTTGTTGCGCGGCTCCCATCATGAACAGGGAGAACGCGATTGCCAAGGCGCCTTGCGTCACCAGAAATCCTCCAACTACCTTCCATACGTGGCCCGGCGGTTCCGGACCCTTTCAAACCTTGTGATCGGGCGGAAAAGCTCCGCCTGCAGCGTAAGTTACCGCTAATTCAGGCACTCGATGGCATGCCTCAGATCGTATCTGCCTCGAGGTTGGGCCCGGTCAAACTTCCTTATCTTAGACGCGCCGAATCCCCAATCGCTTGGAGGGTCCCGGGCGTATGCTTCAGACTACCAGATGCAGGTACGCGGCTTTGTGTTTTACGGATTCCTCGCCGAGTCGATTCCCGTATCGATTCCGGCCGTCAGGGACTGACATTTTCCTGCGGAATCCCGTCTAATGAGGTGGCCATGTCTTTATCTTTTCGCGATCGTCCGCTACGCCTTCCGCTTGTCGCCTTGCTGTCTCTCCCGCTCGGCCTGGGAGCCTTGAGCGCCCGGGCTCAGACCACCCCTTCGGCCGATGCTCCGCCGCCGGCGAGCAGCTTTCCCGACCAGCCGGACGAGTCGAAGGCCGAAACGACGCTGAAGGTGAACGTCAACCTGGTCAGCCTCTACTTCACGGTCCGCGACAAGCACAATGGTTTGATTCCAACGCTGGCGAAAAGCGACTGCAATATCGTCGAGGACAAGCAGCAGCAGACCATCAAGAACTTCTCGGCTGAGACCGATCTGCCGTTGACGCTGGGGATCATGGTCGACACCAGCGGGAGCCAGCAGCGCGTTCTTCCTCTGGAGCAGCAGGCGGCCGACAACTTTCTGCGCAGCCTCATGCGCAAAAAGGACGAGGCGTTCGTGGTCAGCTTCGATGTTGGCGTGAACCTGGAACAGGATTTCACCAATAACGTAAGCGAGCTGCAGCGCGCCATCGACAAGACAGACATTAATGTCGGCGCTGGCGGAGGAGGCGTACCGGGGATCGGCCAGGGGCCGGTGCCTACTCACGGTGCCCCCAAGGGGACGCTGCTCTACGACGCGGTCTCGCAGGTATCGAATGACAAGATCCGCTCGGAAACTGGACGCAAGGCGCTCATCCTGCTTACCGACGGCGAGGACGAGGGTAGCGAGACCAAGCCCAACCAGGCGATCGAGGCGGCGCAGAAGGCGAACGCCATCATTTACGTGATCCTGATCGCGGATCGCCCCTTCTATGGCAATGGCGGATTCAACCTGGGCTACTCGGGCGATTCGCAGATGCAGAAGCTGACGCAGGAGACCGGCGGCCGCGTGATCAACGTGGGCAATAACGGGAAGAAGCTCGAAGACGCCTTTGCCCAGATCGAAGAGGAGCTGCGGACCCAGTACCTTGCGAGCTATACGCCGACCAATAACAAGCTGGACGGCAGCTACCGCAAGCTGGATATCTCTTGCAAAGGCGATGGGCTGAAGGTGCAGTCCCGGAAGGGCTACTACGCCGTCGGCGACATCGAATAGGTCTGGCCGTCCAGGCCTGCCGCTTCGCGTTTGCCGTTGACTCTCGAGTCTGATGTCCGGCTACGGAAGATTTGGCAGACAGGCGTTGAACTGGATCTTGGGTAGGTCCTCGACGGCGCGGCGCAGCGCCTGCTCCCAGCAGCGGTGGATGAGCATCAACTCCGAGTCGTCGGCGGAGAAGCGTCGATAGCGGTCCAACTCCAGCTTGTCGTTCTCATACAGCAGAAATTCGATGGGCGGCCCTACGGTCACGTTGGAGCGCATGGTGGCGTCATACGAGAGCAACGCGTACATGGCCGCGTCTTCGAGCGTGGTCGAGCCGGAGACGATGCCGCGATCGAGGATGGGCCGGCCGTATTTGACCTCGCCGATCTGCAGATACGGCGAGTCGTGTGTGGCGCTCAACGGATTGCCCTGGGGATAGATCAGCGAGAGAGCCGGGCGCTCGCCCTTGACCTGTCCTCCAAGCAGAAGATTGATGTTGAAGTTGAATCCGTCGCGCTCGAGAGCGGCGCGGTCGAGCTCCGACACCTTGCGCACGCAGTCGCCAACCACGCGTGCCGCTGCGTAGAACGAATTCACCCGTGCAAGTCCTTCGCCCGCGTCGAATTCATCGCGTAGCAGGGCAATGACAGATTGCGTAAGGGAAAGACTGCCGCTGGTGAGGATGACGAAGGCCCGCTCACCCGGATGAACGAAGGTGTGCATCTTGCGGCAAATGTTGACCTGATCGAAGCCCGCGTTGGAGCGCGAGTCGGAGGCCATGACCAATCCCTGGTGGGTAAGAATGCCGAGACAGTACGTCAAGTCGTCCCTCGTAGCGATAGTCGTCGCTAGTGAAACTCTAAACGAAATGCGGCCGCGACAAACGTTTCAGGCCATTCATCGCATCTTAATATCGCCATCCTTGCTGCATAATGGGCATCCCGGCACGAATTCAGGGCGAAAGGGCCATGAAAGAAAATCTATGCTTATCCGACTTGGATACGATATCCAATTTGACCTGCCAGCGCCCGTTTCTTTTGTAGCCATGCTGCACGTCCATCCCTCGCGCTCCGCCGATCTGCGCGAGCCTGACCTGATGCAGGTGGATCCCGCGATTTCTCTCGACTGCTATATCGATAGCTTCGGCAACGTCTGCACACGTTTCGACGCTCCGGCCGGCCGGCTTCGGCTCTCGAACAACACTCTTATTTTGGATTCCGGTGAGCCAGACGCAATTAACCTCTCCGCTGTCGAGCATCCGATCTCCGAATTGCCCAGCGACGTTCTGCGCTACCTGATGAGCAGCCGCTACTGCGAGGTCGACCGGCTCTCCGGCATTGCACTGGATCTCTTCGGGCATCTGCCCAAGGGGTGGTCGCGCGTTCACGCGGTTTGCAGCTGGGTGCATGAGAAGGTCACCTTCGGATATCACTTTGCACGGCCGACCAAAACCGCACTGGATGTTTTCACGGAGCGGCAGGGGGTGTGCCGCGATTTCCAGCATCTGGCCATTACGTTTTTGCGAGCCTTGAATATTCCGGCGCGCTACGCGACCGGCTATCTCGGCGACATTCGCATCGACATTCCGCCCTCCCCGATGGATTTCAGCGCGTGGCTCGAGGTGTATCTCTCCGGCCGCTGGTGGACCTTCGATGCACGGCACAACCGCCCGCGTGTGGGGCGGGTGCTGATGGCGGTCGGACGCGACGCGTCCGACGTGGCGATTACGACTTCTTTCGGGGTCGCGAATCTCCGCCACTTTTTCGTGGTCAGCGACGAGGTGGTGGAAGAGGCTTCTGCAGAGCGGATTCTTTCCGGGCAGAATTGACCAAGTCCAGTTGTAAATCCTGCTAATTCTTCAGGCCCTCTTGATGAGTTTGTCCTCGAAGTAGGAGGCGTTGGCCATGTGGCAGGCAGCGGCTGCGTGGTGACCAAAGACCACGTCTTCGACGACCGGCTTGCGGGTGCGAACGGCGCTGAAGAAGTTTGCTAGGTGCGGTTTCAGGTTGTCCCAGGATTGACCCCGGTAGACCGTAGCGTCGGCTAACGGATGCTGCGCGAGGATGGGGTCGTTCTGGGCATGCCAATCCTGGTCATACTGGTGGCGCAGGGCTGCGGAATAGCTTTGCGAGTAGTAGCTGGGGCCGGTGTTGATTCCCAGCTGAGGTAGATACGTCACGGAGTTGTTGGTGATTTCGACGACGCCTTTGCTGCCCAGCACCCGGGTGATCTCCGGAGTTTCGGTGCCGAGGGTCAGCCGCACCGAAACCGGAACCTTGCCGTACTTCAGCACGGTCGACTGCACGTCCGGCATGTTCCGGCCGTCCTTCCAGCGTTCGATGCCTCCCGCGGTATAGGCTGAATCGGGGATGGCGTTGATGCCGGTCACAAATTGCATGCCGCTCACCAGATGCACCATCAGATCCCCGGCCATGCCGGTGCCGTACTCATGCCAGCAGCGCCAGCGTGCAAAGGTTTTGGGATCGAAAGGCTTTTTGGGCAGATCCTTCTGCCAGGTTACCCAATCGAGGTTTTCCGGGGAAAGATCGGGCGGCGGAGGATATTCCCACGCGCCATCGGGCGAGTTACGCCCCAGCTGCAGCTCGGCCTGCAGAACATCGCCGATGGAGCCGTTCGATATCAACTCCTGAGCTTTGATGAAGATAGGGGAGCTGACCCGCTGCGAGCCTACCTGAACGAATTTTCCGGTGTGCTGGGACGTGGAGACCATCTCCTCGCCTTCGGCGATGGTGTGCGACATCGGCTTTTCGCAGTAGACGTCTTTACCGGCTTTGAGCGCGTCAACAACCACCTGTTTGTGCCAGAAATCCGGGACAGCGACGATCACGCATTCGATGGATTTGTCTTGGAGGACATCCTGGTAGCGGCGGCTGGTCTTCACGTCCTGGCCGGCGATCTCTCGCGCCAGAGTATGGCGGCCGTCGTAGAGATCGCTCGCAGCGAGGCACTTCACTCCAGGCAGGGCGACGGAGTTGGTAAGAAGCGCGGAACCCTGAGTGCCGACCCCGATGATGCCGAAGCGGACGGGGTTGCTGAGGTCCATATCGGGCGTCTGGGCGTCGAGATGGACCTCGGAGATGCCAAGCAGTCCGGCCGCCGCCGCACCCGCTCCAGCATGAAGAAATGCCCGGCGGGATAGTGAGGGAAATTGAGCCATAATCGGGGTTCCTCCCAAGAACGGGACCACTATATCCGAATCCGGACAATTTGCTCTCAGGTAACCGTTTACAGGCGTCCGCAGCACTTAACCGGGATTGGGTTGAAGCTCGGAAATCGTGCTAAACATGAAGATTTTGATGTAATCTGATGCCATTCTCGTGGTTATAAAAGACATTTCATCCGACGACCTAGCTAGCCTCTGTGCAGTTGAGGCCGATATAGATGCGTGGAATGAGTTCGTGCGGCGATTCACTCGTCCGATAGCGCTCAGCGCATTGCGCGTGGGCCGGCTGTGGGGGGAAACATCGCCCGCCGTCATCGATGATATTGTCCAGGATGTCTTTCTCAAGTTCTGCGAGAACGACCGTAAGGTTCTGCGCGAATTTGAGCCCCGCCACAATGGTTCCTTCACCGCGTTCGCAAAGGTAGTAAGCGCGGCCACGGCGAACGACTATTTCCGCAAACGGAACACCGTGAAGCGCGGAGGAGGCGTGAAGGAAGAGCCTATCTCCGAACTGCACGTGGGCATGGTGCAGGATGCGGAGTGGATCGAGCGCAACCAGCTATTACGGGAGATCGACAGCTTTCTCGAGAGCTCCGGCCGGGATGAGACGGGGCGACGGGATCGCACCGTGTTCTGGCTCTATTACCAGCAGGGGATGACGGCGAGCGCCATCGCTAACCTTCCGGGCATCGCGCTTTCGGTCAAGGGAGTGGAAAGTGCGCTTCATCGCATGACCGCGCTGATACGCAAACACGTCCAAAAACCGTTTGTAACCTCAGTTTCTGTAAAAAAATGTAGTTCCCGCGAAGGATTTCTCTCCGAGTCCACGATTCAGAGAGGTGAGTGGCTATGAATCCTCCGCGGCGCGTCCCCAGCGAAAAAATCGAGGAACTCCTTGACCGGCTGGTCGTGCGTGAAGACGGCGAGGGGATCGGATCGCATAGTATTTTGGAGATTTCGAGGCGCCGGGGGAGCTGTCCGGCCCCATCGGAATGGCAGCGAATTGCCTCGAACGGACCGGCTGATGAGCAATCCCGCCGGCTGGTCGAACATGCGGCGGAATGTCAGCATTGTGGCGCGCAGTTAAGTTTTTGGGCTGGTGTTCTCTCCGACGAGCAGACTCCGGAAGAAACAGCGATGCTCGGCCAGCTTTCCTCTCTGACTCCTGCCTGGCAGGAGCGCATGGCCCAGACGATGTTGGCTGCGACCCGGCAGTCGAAGAGCCCCTCCGGCATGCGCGTTCTGTGGCCATGGTTTCTGGGCGCCGGCGGATTGGCCGCAGCGGCGGCTCTTTTCGTTCTGTTCCTAGGGGGCATGCACCCCCAATCCTCGCCGGAGCGCCTGCTGGCAGAGGCCTACACCGATCATCGCGTGATGGACGCGCGTATCCCACTCGCCGGATTTGCTCCCGTCGACTCGTCGCGTCATAGCCGCGCGGCTGGACCCACCATGAGCGATTCGGTGCCCTTGCTCGAGGCGCGCGCCGCGATCACCCAGGCGCTGATGAAGACGCCGGAAGATCCGCATTGGCTGCTGCTGCAGGCCCGCTCCGATTTGCTGAATGAGAGCTACGACCCGGCCATCGACACGCTGAAGCGACTGCTGGCGGCTGACCCGGGAAACGTATCCGCGTTGACAGATCTGGCTTCGGCGTACTTGATGCGCTCCAGGGCCTCGGAAGCCGCTACGGACGAGGCGACGGCCCTGGATTATCTGGAGCAGGCGGCGCGGCGCGAGCCCAATAACTCCATCGTGATTTATAACGAGGCCCTGGTGCTGCAGGACCTCTTCCAATATTCGAATGCGATCGCTGCCTGGAAGAGATTTCTCGCGGTGGAACACGATCCGGCCTGGGTTGCTGATGGCAAAAAACGTCTGGCCGAGATTGAAGCGCTTGAGGCCAAGGTGAAAGCGCAGCAGTCGCGGCTCGATCCGTTTCTGGGCAATCCCGAGGGGATGCTGCACCTGGCGCGTAGTCCGGCCATGATTGCCGATTACGATGAAGAGCTTTCGACCGTTTCCCTCCCGCACCTGCTTCAAGCCGCCTTTCCCCCTCCTGCAGTCGACTCTTCCTTCAGCAATTCTTCTCCCCCTGAATCGAAATGCACCGAAACTTGCAGTGCAGCGCGAACGCTGCTGCGTGCAGTCGCGGCTTCGCTGCGAGAGCATCATCGCGATCAATGGCTTGAAGACCTGCTGGCCGGCGCTGCGACTCCCGGCTACGTAGCCGGAGTTCGCCTTCTCGCCCGCGCGCTCGATGATGGAAGGTATGCGAATCCAGCGAATGCGCTTAAAGAAGCCCAGGAGGCGCAGGCAGCCTTCCAGCATACTGGCAACATTGCGGGCATCGCCGCCGCGCGTGTACAGCAGGTCTACGACCTTGAGCATTTGCTGGATCCGCGCGTCTGTCTCCTGGTGGCCCACGACTTGCAATCCTCGGTCTCGAGTGGCCGGTATCCCTGGCAGGAATCGCTCTTCTGGTCGGATCAATCGTCCTGCTACGCGCGACAGAACGATTTTGCGGACGCAATGGCGAGCCTGCATCGTGCTTTAACAATTTCCAGCGATGCCGGTTATCGGGTGATCCATCTGCGTGCGCTTGGTTTTGCCGCCTCGGACGAGGAGGCGATGGGAAACCGCGGCCGCGCCTGGAAGATGAATATGCAGGTGCTACGGGATTACTGGAGCGGCAACTATCCGATGATCCGGCGTCTTCAGCCATACGTCAGCCTGGCCTACACGGAGCAGCGGTCAAGCCGCTTCTACAGCGCCGAGCTGCTGCGACGGGAGGCTGTCAGCGTGGCAGCGTTGCAGGGAAATCCTGAGCAGCTCAACTCGAATCGTTTTCTGCTGGTCAAGGCCGAAATCCAGGCCGGTGACACCCTGGCAGCGCGGCGAGACCTGGAGATCGCGAAGTCGGAGCTGGTTTCTCTGCCGGATCACGTTGCCCTTCGTGGAGCCGCCGCGAACACAGGGATTCTGCTTGCCGAAGCCTATCTTGTTCGCGGAGATGCGCAGGCTGCCGCGAGAATGCTGGAGACGGTTGCATCCGACGTGGACGCGATCGGCAACCGCGAAATGGAACTGAGCTATACCGCGACCGCCGGCCGCCTGGCGCTGCAGCAAGGGAACTATCAACTGGCCGCGGACCGGCTCACGCGTGGACTGGCAGACGCTGAGGCGGCTTACGGAGAGGTGAAAGATCAGCAGGACCGCATCGATTGGATCGAGAGCTCCCGCGGGATCTATGCGGCTCTGGTGCTTCTGTGGCAGCGACAGGGCAAAGATCCCCTGGAATCCCTTGCATTATGGGAGCGATATCGGATTCTTTCGAGCGGCGTCTCGCTCCAAAACTGGTGCCACGGGGCCGATCTTGCTTGTCTCGCGCAGCCGCTCGAAGCGGCCCGCAGACATCTCAAGCAGGAGACGATCGTCGGCACCATCCGCCTGGATCATTCGCTGCTGCTCTGGACCATGGACGGGCAAGGCGTCCGGATGCATGAGGTGGGCATTGAGCCGGAGCGCTTCGATCTGCTGTGTCACGCGTTCTCTGAGGTGCTGGCTACCCCGGCGAGCAGCGAAGCCCAGATTCGCTTCTATGGCGCCCGGCTGGCGGCCTCTCTGCTCACGCCGGTTGCTTCCTCGCTCGAGGCGCACCGGACGCTGGTCTTCGACTTGGATGACAGCATGGAGTTTCTTCCGGTTGCCGCGCTGCCGGTGAACGGCCGGTATCTCGGGTTGCAATTCGGCACGAGCACGATTCACTCCGTCCTGCTGGCTAGTCGAGAGCCGGAGATGGCGAAACTTCCGCGACCAGGTGTGGTTGTGGGAGCGTCGGACCCTGGCGATCCGGAGGCCTCGCGGCTGCCTGAAGCAAAGAGCGAGGCCCTGGCCGTGGCTGGTTTCCTGCATCGCCCCAAGGTCTTCGTCGGTGACGAAGCAGCCGCCGGTGCAGTCGCGGCTGCTGCCCCGCACGCAGCCCTGATACATTTTGCCGGGCACACACGGTATGTCAACGGGGTCACGCAGCTCCTGATGGCCAGTTCCGCAGGATCCGGCCCGGATTGGCTGGATGCGCGCACCTTCGGTCCGCATGCCTTCGCCGATTGCCGCCTTGTCGTGCTGTCGGCCTGTTCTACCGGGAAAAAGGAAGAGCGAGAATCCGACGATATCCAGGACATTGTTCAGACGTTCACCACTGAAGGAGCGCAGCAGGTGGTAGCGACGCATTGGGACGTCGACTCTGCTGCATCGGTCGCGTTGATGAAAGAGTTCTACTCCGGTTTGGCACGCGGGCTGGCAGTCCCCCAGGCACTCCTGCAGGCCGAAAACTCAGTGAGCACGATCACTGAATACCGGCACCCGTATTACTGGGCGCCATATTACGTTTTTGGGATGAGCACTACCAACCTCAAGGAGCTGTTACACAATGACTGAGTCTGGTGCAGGATCGCCTCCGGCGGCCGCGACCCCATTCGATTTGCGTATCCACTTCAACGGTGCCTTTGTTTTCTCCATTGCAACGGAAGGAAACTCCTCCGACGCCAATGCCAAGCTCACCGGAGTTGAAATTTACACTCCGGTATGCGAACACAGCAGCGGCGCTTCAATCAATGGCGGCGCGACTTACATGCTAGAAGACTACTGGCACTGCATCGACCCTGTTTATCCTGCAGGCCACGTGAGCGCGCCACTGACGCTGGGGCAACTCCAGAAGAATATCGGCACCAATACCCCCTGGGTTGTTTCGAATCGCCCCATGGGAGCGGACTGGGGAATCGCGTTCAAGCTTCCTCTTCCTCCCGACGACTGGCAATGCGATTTCCTCGCCTCAACCTCGGGTCCGTCCTCGGGTTCCTGCTTCAGCGGACGGGATGCCACGATCATCCCTTCAGCGGTCGCTCTTGAGCACATCGTCATTTACAAGCAAGTCACTTCCGTGGAGCTGCATGGGGCCTGCTTCTCAACCGACTTCAGCCCGGTGAAGGGAGTTACCGACCTCTACATCACCTCTGAGGTTCCCTATATCCCGACACGGCAGCATGAACGGCGCGCCGCGGACGCCATGGCCGGAATGCTCGGCCTGGATCTGGTCCTCGACTCGTCAATCGGTGCGGTCACTCAGGAAGCCGGCGTCTTTCAGCCAAAGGACAAGATGGGCAACTGCCTGATGAGCATCATTTCCGGACCAAAGCCGCAGTAAAAGCAGGGTGCAGGGGATAGGGTTCAGCATTTAGAACCCTTCCCCATGCCTGTGCGCTGTTCGTCGCTGGAATGATACTCCCCTAAATTCGCACACAATTTTCGAGGGCGGCATTTTGGGGCGGGAATGCTCTTGCAAATTCACAGGTGCGGGCGCGAAAGCTCAAATGGCGGCAGTAAAAGATGAAACGGGAGGGGCTGCGGGGAACTCAGACGTTCTCTTCTGAGCTCCCTCGGCAATGATTCTGACTAGAGATTTATTTGGGCTGGGGAGTCGGAGTCGCTTCGGTCTTTGCGACGTTTTCCTGCTTGGCGGCGTCGCCTCCACCCTTGATGCCGTCCTTGAAACCCTTGAGCCCTTCGCCCAATCCCTTTCCGAGTTCCGGAAGCTTGCGCGGGCCAAAAATCAGCAGGGCGATGACCAGAATGATGATCAGGTGGGTGGGCGTAAACAGGTTATCGAGCATGGTGGTATCTCCCGAAATTCCAACAGGGTGTGTCCTGCCGGAGTGCGATTGTCAAATCTCGCTGAGCATATTGTCGCACAGCGCAGGGTACCGTGTACCAGACCGGCACGCGGTTTTAATGATGCACTATCAAAACGCACGACGGCGGAAGCTGGATCTGTGGAAACGGCTAACGAACGGGACAGAAGACAGTCTAGGCATGTATCTTGAGATATTGCAGCGACTGCGCGGATGGAGACGCCCGTGGAGGTTCGCGGAGCCGGTTTTGGAGGTTGTGTCTGTTGAAGGACGTGCGGAAGATTGTGTTCATGCTGGCAGTTGGAGTGGGGCTGCTGCCTTTTTTGCAAACTCAGGCTCATGCCCAGTACCAACAGCCGGTGATAGCCCCGAGCGACACCCTGGCGGGCGTGCACTATGACTACAAGTGGGAAATCTACGGCGGCCTGGCCTATTCGCACTTCAACGCCGGTCCCGACCTCGTTCAGGGCTCGAACCTGGGCGGCTTCGACATCCAGGCTGCGCGCTTCTTTCGCAAGCGCTGGGCGGTCGCTGCCAATGGACGCGGATATTACGGAACCAGCGGCGTTTTGCCCAATCCCTACGGCATCAAGGGACCTTTTGTCGACGAGTACATGTTTATGGCCGGTCCGGAATACCGCGGGCCCAGCAACGAACACGTCTCGATGACTTTCCACGCCCTTTTTGGGGGCGCCCATGGCAGCTTCGAGTCGGCGCTTCAGAATCAGTCGGGGGCTCCGGTGCCTCCCGCGGCACTGGGCCTGTTCAGCAATCAGACCACCTTCGGCAGCGCCATCGGCGGCTCGATCGACCTGAACCGGTCGCCGCGCTGGGTGTTCCGCATCTCGCCGGACGCGACGTTAACCAATTTCGGAAGCGGCGGCATCCACGAACAGTTTGCGCTGTCAGTGGGCGTCGTCTATCGGCTCAAGCGCGGGTTGAAGCGGTAAATGGCTGGTTTGAATCGACGGTGAGTGTTTCCGCTTTTATCTGCAGGAGCATTCACCCGATTCAGGAGTTCCTTTCGGCTTTTGATCTTCAGCGGTCGTTACCCTGGTCACGGAAGAAAAGCGATTTTTTATGCCAATGTGCGGGGTTGTGAGCCGATGACGCCTTAATGTGATTGCAGTTGCTGTTCCCTCCGAATGCCCTCCCATCGCGGTTCAACTGCCCCCCGCTCCCGAAGTGAAAGCCCTCTTTGCAGACCACTTTTGAAGCGTGTCTCTACGGCACGCTCTCCCCTTCAGACCGCGGATAGCCTCAAGCTCCCAATTCCGCTCTCCGACGTGCTACCGTAAAAAGTTCGAGATATCCCGCCGGAAGGATTCCCGCCGTGGCTTCTGCAACTGCACTTGCGCTTCGAAAAACCGCTCTCAATGACATGCACCATCAGATGGGCGCGAAGATGGTGGACTTCGGCGGCTGGGATATGCCGGTCGAATATTCCGGGCTGATCGCCGAACATATGACCGTTCGGACGGGCGTCGGCCTCTTCGATGTCAGCCACATGGGCGACATTCAGCTGCGCGGGCCGGAGTCGCTGGCTGCGGTGCAGCATATCTCGATGAACGATGCCTCAAAGCTGCAGGTGGGGCAGGCGCACTACTCGGCGATGCTCTATCCGAACGGCACATTTGTCGACGACGTGATCGTGCACAAGCTGAGCGACAACGATTACCTGATCGTGATCAATGCCGGCACGCGCGAAAAAGATTTCCAGTGGATTAGAACGAATGCCCAGCGCTTCAAGTGCCACGTGAGCGACTACAGCGACTACTACACGCAGCTGGCGATCCAGGGACCGAAGGCCGTCGATACGCTGGCCAAGCTTACCGACGTAGATCTTAGCTCGATCAAGAACTACTGGTTCAAGTGGGGAACGGTCTGCGGATTGGCGAATACACTGATTGCGCGCACTGGCTATACCGGCGAGGACGGCTTCGAGATCTATGTGCCCTCCGATGTGCCGACCAGCGAGCGGGTGTGGAATGAAGTGCTGGATGCGGGCAGGGAATTCGGCATTCTGCCCTGCGGCCTGGGGGCTCGCAACACGCTGCGGCTCGAGGCGGCGATGGCCCTCAACGGTCATGAGATTTCGGAGTCGATCAATGTCTTTGAGGCGCACCTGGATCGCTTCCTCAAGCTCGAAAAGGGACCGTTCCTCGGATCTGAAGCATTGACGAAGATCAAAGTAGAGGGCGGGCCTGCGCGGAAGCTGGTGGGACTTGAGATCATCGAGCGGGGCATTGCACGCGACGGTTATGCAGTAGTCGATGCCGAAGGAAAGAAGATCGGCGAAATCACCAGCGGGTCGCCCGCTCCGTTCCTGAAAAAGAATATCGCGCTGGCCTACATCCCAACCGAGTTGGCGGTGGAGGGCGGCGAGGTAGCTGTCGAGATACGTGGAAACCCGGTGAAGTCGCGCATTGTGCCGACTCCGTTTTATAAGCGGCCGAAGAAAACATCGTAAAGCTCACGAGGCTCTCGATGTACTTTGCGACTTGGCCGTGATTATTTATAAACATTAGAAAGAGGAGAGCAAGCCGATGGCGTATCCGGAGAAATACAAGTACACCAAGGAACATGAATGGATCGAAGTGGCGGGCAACGTGGGCACGGTGGGAATCACCGACTACGCCCAGAACTCGCTCGGCGATATCGTCTTCGTGGATGCTCCGAAGATCGGATCGAAGGTGGAAAAGGGCGCGGTGTTCGGCAGCGTGGAGTCGGTGAAAGCTGTCTCCGACCTTTATTCTCCTGTAACCGGGACGGTTACAGAAGTGAACGAGGAGCTGCATGCTTCGCCGGAGAAGCTCAACACCGAGGCACACTCCGCATGGATCATGAAGGTGGAGCTTGGCGATGCCGCGGAGCTTGGCTCGCTGCTTTCGGCGGCGGACTATGAAGCCTTCATCGCGGAAGAGACCGCGAAGTAGGTCTGCATGCTTCAAAAGATTTCACCGCGGAGACGCGAAGAGCGCAAAGGGTTTCGTGACAAGTCCGATGCGCTCTGTGGTGGCTTGAGCTCCAAGTTTAGAACCCGCTAAGCGAAACGCCGAACCAAGAAGGAATAACTGATGCGTTATTTGCCCAAGTCGGATGCCGAGCGTGCGGAGATGCTGCGCGAGATCGGCGCGTCGTCGATTGACGATCTATTTGTAACCGTGCCTGAAGAGTATCGACTGACGCGCGATCTGAAGGTTCCGCGGCAGATGGGCGAGTCCGAGATTGTGGAGCACTTTAAGGCGACTGCCGCGCTGAACGCGAATGGCTACTCCAGCTTTCTAGGTGCGGGCGCCTACCGGCACTATCGGCCGGTGGTAATCGACTCGCTGGTGCAGCGCGGGGAATTTCTTACCTCGTACACACCTTATCAGGCTGAGATTACGCAAGGCACCCTGCAGGCAATCTTCGAATTCCAGACCATGATCTGCGAGCTGACGGGGATGGATATCGCCAACGCGTCGATGTATGACGGCTCGACAGGTGCGGCGGAAGCAGTGATGATGGCGGTGCGCATCACCGGGCGCGATGGCGTGCTGGTGGCGCGGACCGTGCACCCGGAGTATCGCGAGGTGATGCACACTTACGCGCAGCATCAGGGGCACGATGCGCGCGAGGTTGGATACATCGCCGAGGGGCAGCCGGGCGCGGGGCGCATCGATCTGGCGGCGTTAGAGCAGGCAGTGACCGACCAGACGGCCTGCGTGCTGGTGCAGTCGCCGAACTTCTTCGGCGTAATGGAAGATATCCCTGCCATCGCCGATATCGCGCATAAGAAGGGCGCATTGTTGATTGTCTCGATCGCCGAGGCGGTTTCGCTGGGAATTGTGCGGCCGCCGGTCGAAGCAGACATCGTCTCGATGGAGGCGCAGTCGTACGGCGTGGCGCTGAGCTACGGTGGTCCTTACTGCGGCGTGCTGGCTGCGAAGGAAAAGTATCTGCGACAGATGCCGGGCCGTCTCGTTGGCGAGACCAAGGATACGGAAGGACGTCGGGGATTCGTGCTGACGCTGTCGACGCGCGAGCAGCATATCCGCCGCGAGAAGGCGACTTCGAACATCTGCACAAATCAGGCTCTGGTCGCGCTGATGACGACCATCTTCCTTACCGTTTATGGCAAGGAAGGAATGCGCGAGCTGGCGCTGCAGAATCTGGCTAAGGCCAAGTACGCAGCCGATACTCTGAGTGCGCAGGGCAAGCTTCTCTTTGCGAAGACACCGCGCTTCCATGAATTCGTTTTGGAAACGGACGAGGCTCCCGAGGCGCTGAACGCGCGACTCTTGGAGAAAAAAATCATCGGCGGCTTGTCGCTGAGCAAGTGGTATCCGGAGTTGGGGAACGCGACGCTGTGGTGTGCTACGGAACTAATGACGCGAGCGCAGATTGATGCAGCGGCGGCTGCGGTGGCCGCGGCTCTGGTAAGCGCGGCGGCTCGGTAAGAGCGCTTCACCGCTAAGACGCAAAGAACGCCAAGAATTTCGTAGGACGAACTTTGCGGTCTTTGCGTCTTCGCGGTGCATGTTTCGGATTTGAGGGTTGAAAGATATGGCAACAGATAAATTTGTGGGTACGACGCGCAAGGTCACTGCGCACCTGACGCAGAACGAAAATCTGAGCTTTGAGAAATCGTCTCCGGGTAAGAAGGGCTACAAACTCGCTCCTCTCGACGTGCCCGAAGTAGAGGCGTCGGCGCTGCTCGATGGCGCGGTGCGCGCGGATGTAGGCGCGCTGCCGGAGCTGAGCGAGATCGAGATTATCCGCCACTTCACGCGGCTCTCGACGTGGAATTATGCGATCGATCTCGGCATGTATCCGCTGGGCAGCTGCACCATGAAGTACAACCCGCGCGTGAACGAGTTTGTCTCACGGCTGGAGGGGATTGCCGAGGCGCATCCCTATCAGCCGGAGTCGCTGTCACAGGGCGCGCTGGGCGTCGTGAAGCTGTTGCAGGATTGCTTGATCGAGATTACCGGCATGGATGCCATCACGTTGCAACCTGCTGCGGGCGCGCATGGTGAGTTTACCGGCATCCTGTTGGCGCGGGCTTATCACCAGTCGAAGGGCAACGCGCGCAAGCATGTCATCATCCCTGACTCCGCGCATGGGACGAATCCGGCAACGGCCGCAAGCTGCGGTTATCAGGTGATCAATCTGAAGTCGAATGCGCAAGGCGGAGTCGATGTTGCGGCCCTGGCGCAAATGGTGAATGAAGACACGGCAGCTCTGATGCTGACCAATCCTTCGACGATTGGCGTCTTCGAAAATGAGATCCACAAGATTGCCGATGTGCTGCACGACAAGGGCGCGCTGCTCTACATGGATGGCGCGAACATGAATGCGCTGGTCGGCAAGACGCGGCCCGGCGATTTCGGCGTGGACGTGATGCACCTCAATTTGCACAAGACCTTCTCGACTCCGCATGGCGGCGGTGGTCCGGGATCGGGTCCGGTGGCGTGCAAGAAAATCCTGGAACCGTTCCTGCCTTCGCCGGTTTTGGCTCAGGGAGCGGATGGGCTGCTGCACTGGAATTACGATCGTCCGGAATCGGTCGGCCGTGTGCGCATGCTCTACGGCAATTTCGGGATGTTCGTGCGCGCTCTCGCGTACATTCTCGCCAACGGCCCGGATGGTCTGCGCCAGACGACCGAAGATGCGGTGCTGAATGCGAACTACATTCGCGCCAAGCTTCAGGATGTTTACGAGCTGCCTTACAATACGCCGTCGATGCACGAAGTGGTCTTCAGCGATAAGCGGCAGACGAAGAATGGCGTGAAGACTGGCGATATCGCGAAGAGGCTGATCGACTACGGCTTTCATCCCTATACAACTTCGTTTCCGCTGATCGTGCCCGGGGCGCTGATGATCGAGCCTACGGAGAGCGAGTCGCGCGAGGAGCTTGATCTGTTCGTGGATGCGATGCGACAGATTGCGCGCGAGGTGGATGAGAATCCGGAAGTGGTGATCACCGCACCGCACTCTACGCGGATTTCGCGCCTTGACGAAACAACTGCGGCGCGCAAGCCGGTACTGCGGTGGAAGGCCCCAGCGGCTTCCACTCCGGTTGAAGTCGATACGCCAGCGAAGGAGTGGTAGGGCTGGGTTATGGCCGGTCCCGAAGTATTGAACGAGCTTGCGCGACAGGCTGTCGACAGTGCTATCGCAGTCCACAGCGCATTAGGTCCGGGACTGTTGGAGAGCACGCATCAGGCTTGTTTGGCGCACGAGCTGCGTAAGCGCGGACTTGAAGTCAAAATTCAAGTTGGCCTTCCGGTTGTGTATGACGGTGTCAGATTAGAGCTGGGCTATCGAATCGACATTCTGATCGCCGAAAGCGTGATCCTGGAGATTAAGTCAATCGATGCCATCGCCCCCATACACCGCGCTCAGCTTTTGTCGTATTTGAGATTGAGCGGATGCCGGCTTGGGCTGCTTATGAACTTCAATGTGCCGTTGATGAAGGATGGCATCGTGCGCATGGTCAATGGTTTGTAAACAATGAGACTTCACCGCTAAGACGCTAAGAACGCCAAGGAGGCTAAGGGCGTTAAGGCGCGAAAATGTTGAGAAAGCTTTGCGGTCTTAGCGTCTTTGCGGTGAATCAGTTCAGGCCCAGGAGAATTGTCTATGTCTAATCTCAGTCATCACCGCGACGAGTTAGAGAAATACGAATTCATGATGGGGCCGGCTCGTGGGCGGCTGGCCGTTACGCTGGACATGCTGACCGATGCGCTGATCCTGATTGGCCAGCATGGTGTCTATTGCACATCGCAGCGGAACCCCTCCAAACCTGCGCTCGATCTGCAGACTGTACTGGGTGAGATCAACGGCGCGAAAGAGTTGATTCAATCTGTCATGCAGGAGCTGGAACGACAGCGCGAAGCCGAAAACTCCCGAAAGTAAAAGGCTGCATCGCTCGCGCGGTGCAGCCTTTGCTTCTCAGAACACTTTTTCAATTACTTTACGGCTTCCACAGGCACATAGACATTCGTGTTTTCCCAGATCAGGTGAAGCTGGGTCTTGTTGCCTGCCGTGTGTTCGAAGGTGATCTTGAAGGTCTCCACGGGCGAGGACGGCGAATCGCCTGCCGTCATATTGACCTGCCCGAGATCCATCTCCGGCTTGTAAACCGTTCCCCACTGGCCGGTCTGCTTGTTCACGATCAGCTTCCACGCCGTGGCTGAGGGAATGGAGTAGATCGAATAGGTGCCGGCAGGAACTTTGATCGTGCCGATGCGCAGATCGGTTTCGGTCTTGAGCGTGGTCGAGGTGTTGGCTCCGGTGCGCCACCAGTGGTCATAGGGAATGATGCCGCCGAAGATCTTGCGTCCGCGCGCGGAGGGCGCGCAATAGTCGATGGTGATCGACTTGCCGCTGAGGGTGACGCTGGCTTGTGCGGGAGGGCTGGGGGGATTGGCCGCATGAGGATCGCACTGGGCGTGCGCCTGGACGAGGGAGAAAACAAGAAAAGCAACCGCAAGGATGGAGGTTCTACAAGCAAATAGCGTTCGATTCATCGGGTAAAACTCCTGTGGTGATGAGAATACCCGTTCATGAAAGCGCGTGCTTCACGATTTGCCACAGATGGGATTTAAAGATGTGAAGGAAGCGCTACCGTTCGGAGCCAGATTTTCTCGGGCTAGATAAGTTCCTACTTGCCTTGGGAGACGAGGAGCCTTTTTCGCGCGGCTATCAGCTTTTTTCGCTCTGCCGGCGGCATGCCGAGAACATCTCTGGTGCGCTTCGGAAGCTTGGCATAGACGAATTCATAGGCGTTGCGAAGATGATTTTTGAGTTCCTTGGAAGAAAAGACATCGTAGCGCTCGATGGCGATCCAGTAGGCTCGCGCCAGGTATGGTGCAGGGTGTGCGCCTTCTATCTCCAGCAACTCAGCGTAGCGTTCGGGGCCGGCCGCGAAGGAGAGAACGCCGCGGCTATCCGGGCTCAAGTTGGCTAGCGCGAACATCTTTCCTCCGATGGCCTTGTCGGCCACCCAGAAGACAAGGTTGTCGCCCCACTGCACCGTCTCCTCAACGTGAGGCAGAGAGAGCAGGTAGGCGCGCAGCAACTCGACGTTCATCGGTTTCCAAGAAGCGCCAGACAGAGTATCGTGCGGGCTACTTCGGAGTCCATCCTACTTCGCTCGTGCGAACTCGCTGCGTTTGCGGCTGTAGAAGTAGTAGATGACCAGCCCGATGGCCAGCCAGATGAAGAAGCGAATCCAGGTGATGATGGGCAGTCCGGCCATGAGCAGGATGCAGAAAAGAATGCTCAGAACGGGGAAGACCGGTCCGCCGGGACAGCGGAAGCCACGGCGGCGGCCCGGGTCTTTGTAGCGCAGGATCAGCACGCCTGCAGATACCAGCACGAAAGCAAAGAGGGTTCCAATATTCGACAGGTCGGAGAATGTGCCGATGTCCAGAAGCCCCGCCGGAATGCCCACCACAAATCCTGCGACCCATGTAGCGACGGCTGGAGTGCGGAAGCGGGGATGCACTTTGCTGAAGACTGTCGGCAGCAAGCGATCGCGCGACATGGCAAACCACACGCGCGCCTGTCCGATCTGAAAAACTAAGATCGATGAGATCATGCCCAGCATGGCGCCGATCAGGATAGCCAGGCGAGTCCAGTTCAGCGTGGCACTCGGATGCGCGAGATAAATTTTCTTGAGGGTGTTGACCACCGGTGCGGCGTCGTCGATCAGCGCATCCCAGCGGATCAGGCCGGTGAGAACGACCGCTACTCCGATATAGAGGATGGTGCAGATGATGAGGGTCGCAATGATGCCGATGGGAACGTCGCGCTGTGGATTTTTGCACTCTTCCGCAGCCGTCGAGACTGAATCGAAGCCGATGTAGGTGAAGAAGATGATCGAGCCGCCGGTCAGAACGCCCGACCATCCATTCGGATAAAACGGCTTCCAGTTGGTGGGGTGAATGAAATGCGCACCTACGCCGACGAAGAGGAGGATGGCGGCGATCTTAAGCAGCACCATCACGTTGTTGGTCTCTGCGGACTCGCGGATGCCGCGAACCAGCACCATGGTGAGCAGCATGACGATCAGAAATGCCGGGATGTTGAAGCCGAAATGCCAGCCCGAGGCGTAGAGCGTGTTTCCCTGCAGATCCTGCAGACCGGAGGGCAGATAGGCCGGGGAGATCCATCGCAGGTTGGGATGGATGCCAAACCAATCGAGAAATCCGACGGCATGCTCGGCGAAGCCGACGGAGACGGCCATATTGGAGAAGGCGTATTCGAGGATGAGATCCCAGCCGATGATCCAGGCGACCAACTCACCCATCGTCGCGTAGGTATAGGTGTAGGCTGATCCCGCAATGGGGATCATGGACGCCAGCTCGGCATAGCAAAGTCCGGTGAAGGCGCAGACAATCGCCACCAGCACCAGCGAGAGCGCGAGCGCCGGTCCTGCGCCCGGACGGCCGGCCAGGGCGGTGTGATGCACCAGGTAATCCAGCACCGGAGTGTTCAGCATCGACGAGGTGTCGAACTTCTCCCCGGAGATCGCGGTGCCGATTACGGTAAAAATACCCGAACCGATGACGGCGCCGATGCCGAGCGAGGTGAGGGAAAGAGGTCCGAGCGTCTTCTTGAGGCTGTGCTCGGGATTTTCCGACTCGCTGATCAGCTTGTCGATCGATTTGCAGGAGAATACTTGAGGCGGCAGAGTCCGGTTCCTCGTGTGCGGGATTGAGGGGAGTGTATCCGGAGTTAGGCCCGCTCCGCGAGTGGAATCGCACGGAGCGGGCTTGAGGCTAGCGCTTGCTCTGGCCGCGGCTCAGCTTCTTGATCTTCTTCTTGTTGGCGCCACGCGGCGCCGTCCGTGCTGCCTTGGGAGCTGCCTTCTTGCGCGCGGTGCGCTTTACCTTCTTGCGTTCTACCTTGTCTTCAATCGTCTTGGTGTTTGCCATTCGAATCCTTATCTTTTGCGGAGTATGCTTGCGGCGTCTAAAGCCGTTCCAGCTGGGCAAATTTCTCCACCAGCTTCTTCACTCCGAACTTAGAAAATTGTACCGTAACCTTGGCATCTTCCCCATCGCCTTCGCGGCGGAAGACGACTCCCTCGCCATATTTGGGGTGGCGGACGCGCTGGCCGCTCTTCAGACCCTTCGAGCCAGCCGGTTCCGGAACATCCAGCTTGGGCCGCGACTTCGGCACGGCGGCGCCGCGCGAAGAGAAGAATTGCGCTATGTTGTCGAGCGATTTCTCGGGTTTCGCGCCTCGGCCGGTCTGGTTGGAACGAGCATTGTAGGAGCCAGCGCTCTGGTCTTCGTCCTCGTAGCTGTAGTGGCGGCCGGTCGCACCGTCATCCCCGCGCCGGTCGTAGCCGGAACTGCCGTGGCTGTTCCAACTGCTCTGCCGGGTGCTGCCGGCAGCTTCTTCGATCAGATGGGAGGGAATCTCCTCAAGGAAGCGCGACGCCATGCTGGCTTCCGGCATGTCGTTGCCATAACGGCGGCGATAGCGCGCCCGCGTGACGAACAGCGTGTCCATGGCCCGGGTCAGGCCTACGTAGCACAGTCGCCGCTCCTCCTCCATCTGGTTCGGATCGTTTAAGGTGCGCGAGTGCGGGAAGAGCCCTTCCTCCATGCCGGCCAGCAAGACCAGAGGGAATTCGAGACCCTTGGCTGCGTGCAGGGTCATGAGGGTGACGCGTGAGTCAGCATCGTACTTGTCCGTGTCGCTGGACAGCGCGGCGTGATCCAGAAACTCCGCGAGGGTCTCGCCGCGCTCGTGCGCATCCTGCGCAGCGTTCGCCAATTCCTTCAAGTTCTCGATGCGGGAGAAGGCTTCCGGCGTACCTTCCTCTTCGAGCGAGCGAATGTATCCGGTGCGATCGATCACGAACTTGATGAGCTCCGGCAGTGTCCCCGCATCGCCGGGAGCGCGAAAGCCGGGAACCGCCTCAGAGATCTTTTCGACCTTGCTCGCGGGAGCTGCGTGCGAGGCTGCCGCATGCGGAACGGGCGGCTCGTCGGCGAAAGGATTGAAGGCGGCGGCATCGATGGGCAGATCGGGCTCTGGCCCGGGGGAAAAGCTTGATGGAAATGCCAGCCCATGCTGTTGTTCATCGCCGAAATCAAAGCTGATATCGGTTTCGATTTCGGCGGCATCGCTTGCCTCTGCTTCGAAGGCGAAGCTGGTATCTTCGTCCGCATCTGTCGCAGACGCGGCGACATCTTCGGCCAGTTTTTCGGCAAAATCCGGAGTTAGCATGGCACGGGCATCTGCGATGACCTGGCGAAAGGTGTCCAGGGCAATCAATGCTCGGGACGGCAGCAATTTTTCGCGAAGCGCGCGCTGGATCGCGGTCCAGGTGCTGGAGCCGGTCTCGAGTGCAAGCCGTTCCAGAGTATCCACGGTGGTCTTGCCGATGCCCCGCGTCGGCGTATTGATCACACGCTGGAGCGCGATGGAGTCATCCGTGTTCAGGATCAGTTTCAGGTAGCACAGCAGGTCTTTGATCTCGGCACGCTCGTAGAAAGAGAAGCCGCCGACCATGGTGTACTTGATGCCGTAGCGGCGCAGCGCCTCTTCCACCAGCCGGGACTGCGAGTTGGTGCGATAGAGGACGGCGGCGCGAGGTTGGTCTACTTCCGGGCCGGCCTTGCGAAAATACTTCTGGATGGTATCGGCGATGAACAGCGCTTCGTTCTCGCCATCGGGCGCTTCGTAATAGCCGATCAGCGAGCCGCCCTCGCGCGAGGTCCATAGAGCCTTTCCTTTACGCTGCGTGTTGCGTGAGACTACGGCCGATGCGGCTTCGAGAATGATCTGCGTGGAGCGATAATTTTGTTCCAGGCGGATGGTCTTCGCGCCGGGAAAGTCCTTTTCGAACTCGAGGATGTTGCGGATGTCGGCGCCGCGCCAGGAATAGATGCTCTGGTCTTCGTCGCCGACCACGCAGACATTCTTTTCCGGTCCAGCCAGCAGCTTCATCAGCTCATACTGCGGCCGGTTGGTGTCCTGATACTCGTCGATGAGCAGATAACGATAGCGGCGGTTGTAGCGCTCGCGGGTTTCGCCGGAGACCTTGAGCAAGCGCACGGCTTCGAGCAGCAGATCGTCGAAGTCGAGGGCGTTGGCCTTGAGCAGTTCCTTCTTGTAGGACTCGAAGATGTGCGCCACCCGCTCGCTGGTTGGATCGGAGGAGCTGAGGTAATACTCCTGTGGGTCGATCATGTGGTTCTTGGCCCAGGAAATCTTGGACAGGACCACGCGCGGCGTGAGCTGCTTATCGTCGAGGCCCATGCGGCGCATGGCAGCCTTCACGACGGCCTGCTGATCGGCCTCGTCGTAGATGGCGAAGTTCTTCGTCAGCCCTTCATTGCCGATGCGGAGGGCTTCGATGTCGCGGCGCAGCATGCGCACGCAGAAGGAGTGGAAGGTGGCGACCAGCGGCTTGGCCAGGGTCGAGTGCCCAATCAGGCTGTCGACGCGCTCGGCCATCTCCTTCGAAGCCTTGTTGGTGAAGGTGACGGCGAGGATGGAGTCGGGCGCCACGCCGCGCTCCTGGATGAGATAGGCGATGCGATGCGTGATGACGCGCGTTTTACCGGAGCCGGCGCCGGCGAGCAGGAGCACGGGGCCGTCGACGCTCTCAACGCCCGCACGCTGCTCAGGGTTCAATTTAGCTAGTAGATGCTGCAAAGGGGAAAGTCCGATTCTTAGATAAGCTTTCCCTATTTTACCGCTTTGATCGTCCTGGCTTGTTCTTGGTATGCCTCTTGCTCACAGTGCGATTTTCTTCCTGACGTGCGGGATTGTTCAGATTTTCAAGACCACCTGAATTGGCTCCGCATTCTGCCACGGCTTCGTTCATATCCTCGATGGATATAGGTTTCTTTGGCCTAGGGATGATGCCCTTTAACGACTGAATGTCGATCGTCTTCTTTATAGATTTCAAAATACCTCCGCACGAATTCTCCAGGTTTATCGGTAGACTGGGTTTCAAGATGAGTAGGTCAAAGAAGAAGTGGATCTGTGTATTCTGTGGCTCGGCGAATGGTGCAAGGGCTGAATATCTGGCCACCGCCCGCGAGCTGGGCCTGGCGATTGCGGGCAAGGGCCATGGACTCGTCTATGGGGGAGCGACGGCGGGTTTGATGGGCGCTGTCGCCGATGCTGCGCTTTCAGCCGGCGGGGAAGTCGTCGGCGTTATTCCCGATGTGCTCATGGATCGTGAGATCGCGCATCGCGGGCTGACCGAGCTGCATGCCGTTCACACCATGCACGAGCGCAAGGCTCTGATGGCTTCGCGGGCCGATGCCTTCGTGGCGCTGCCCGGCGGCTTCGGCACCATGGATGAGTTTCTCGAGATCCTCACCTGGGCGCAGCTGCGCATTCACTCGAAGCCCTGTGTGCTGCTCAATGTTGGCGGCTATTACGATGCTCTCTTGCAGTTCCTCGATCATGCGGTCGAACAGGGTTTCCTGAAGACGGAGAACCGGCAGCGGGTACTGGTGACCGAAGATGTTCCAGGAACTCTGCTTGAGATCAAAAGAGCCTGGGAACAGATCGAAACTCCGGTGCATGATCCGAAGTTGGATGAGCTGGTGAAGTAGAAATCAATCCAGCGGATTTTGCGATCGGCACTCTTCGCACTGGCAGTGGCGGCGGAGATAGTCCCAGGAGTAGATGCCGCTGGTGTGCCCGTCGTTCCAGTAGAAGGTGAGGGCGTAGCGACCCACCGGTATCACCGAGTTGGGCCGCGGCGGATCCTGATACATGGGGAGCAGCGTAGCTGGCGCCGGCTTTGGCTGGCCCGGCTGACGTCCCGATGCCTCGCGTTCTTCATTGCAGGTGGCGCAGGGACAGGCGTTGCGCAGCCAGGCAAAGGTCCATGAGCTGCGGTGTCCGTCTTTCCAATCGATCTCGAGACCGGTGCCCTCGGTCTTGTGTACGCGTACCTTGGCCGGATCGGTGGCCTCGCGCGGCAGATCGCGTTGCTGCCAGTCTGCTCTCCTGGCCTGCTCGGCGCTGATCATGCGAATTCCTTCGTGGCTCATGCTTCTATTCTCCCGCAAATGCAGTCAGCGCGTATCGGAAGGCTTCGCGGTTCGTTGCTACTTCGTGGCTGCATCTTGCAAATTCCGAAGTTATCCCCGGTCATATCGCAATTTGAGAGCGAGGATGGCCAGCGACAGGGCCAGTGTGGCTCCATTGGCAAGCGTGATGGGAAAAGAGTGCAGATAAATTCCGTATACGAGCCATAAAAAGACTCCGACCGAGAACACCAGAAACATGATCAGCGAGATGTCCCGCGCCGTTTTGAGCCTCCACACCCGCAGCAGTTGGGGAACGAAGGAGGTGGTGGTGCAGCACGCGGCTGCTGTGCCGATGAGGTTGATCGTCTGTGCCGAAAGGGTCATGCGGTCTTCCAGAAGAAATATGCGGCCATGCCGAAGCCGATCACGATCACGAAGGCGCGCATGAGCCGCGGGTCAACGTTGCGCGCGCCGCGTGCGCCCAGATAGCCGCCGATAGCCGCCGTGAGCATCATCAAAACACAATGCTGCCACAGGATCTGCTTCTGGACGATAAAGACCACTACCGCGATGCCGTTGGCCAGGGTAGTGGTGACCACTTTGAGGGCATTGATCTGGTTGATGTTCTGGATGCCAAAGAGCGCGAGCAGAGACATGATGAGAAATCCCGCACCGGCTCCGAAGTAGCCAATGTAAAAGCAGACGAAAATCGTTCCGAGAAAGATCGGAATCAGCGACGGCTGGGAGTCGCTGGCTCTCCTTCCGCGTGCGCGGGCGTTCAACCAACGAGAAATGGGTCCGCTAGCAGCAAACAACGTCGACGCCAGCAGCAGAAGCCATGGGACGAGATGAAGAAACGTCGCCTGACCGGTGTGAAGCAGCACCATGCCGCCGGTGCATCCTCCTAGAAGCGCTGCTGTGCCGAGCGGCCATACAAGATGCGTGTTGTGCTTCAGGTCTTCCCAGTAAGCGGCGATCGAGGTGAACTGCCCCGGCCATAGCGCGACGGTATTGGTCGCATTGGCCTGAATGGGCGGCACGCCGACTCCGAGCAGCGCGGGAAAGGATAAGAAGGACCCACCGCCTGCCATTGCGTTCAGTGCTCCGGCCAAAAAGGAGGCCACAACCAGCCAGATGGCAGGCAGATTCAATGTAAGGTGCATTGATTTGATTTTATCGAGATCGCGAGCCTACAGGTTCGTGACGATTGGTGTTGTGAATCCCACCTCTCAAAATCGAGATGTGGGGCACCCGGAGTTCTATTTTTCAATATAGAAATTGCGTTGCGAGGTGATGCAGGAACAAATCAATCGACGCGAATTTCCGGCGTGGCCGCGAGCAGGGAGCGGGTGTAGGCCTCGCGTGGTGCATCGCATATCTCGGCGCTGCTGCCGGATTCGACCAGACGTCCGCGATGAAGTACGGCGATGTTTGTGGAAAGATAGCGCACGAGCGGCATGGAGTGCGAGATGAAGAGATAGGTGAGCGAGAACTCACGCTGCAGATCGCGAAGCAGGTTGATAATCTGCGCGCCCACACTGACGTCAAGCGCGGATACCGGTTCGTCGAGGACGAGCAGCTTCGGCCGCAAGGCCAGCGCACGCGCGATGTTGATGCGCTGGCGTTGTCCGCCCGAGAACTCATGAGGGAAGCGGGCGAGAGCCGAGTCATCGAGGCCCACGGCGCGAAGCAGTTCGGCGGTGCGCGGCTGCAGCTCGGAGTGCGGACAAGCTTTGTGGATCACAAGCGGTTCGGCCACGATGTCTTTGACCCGCATGCGAGGGTTGAGTGCGGCGAACGGGTCCTGAAAGACGACCTGCATGCTGCGGCGAATAGGGCGCAGCTTGCGCTGCGAAACACCGCTGATGGGGCTGCCATCGAAGAGAACGGAGCCGCTGCTGGGCTCGATGAGGCCCAGGACCATGCGGGCAATCGTCGACTTGCCCGATCCCGACTCGCCTACTAGCCCCAACGTCTCGCCACTGGCGATGGAGAAAGAGACGTTATCGACGACAAGGGCCTCGGGTCCATAGCTCTTGGAGAGATTGCGGGCTTCGAGCAGGGGCATGGAGAGAGGATAAATGAAGGCGGCTGTTGGAGCGGATCGCTATAAAGCGGGTAGCTAAAAGCCGGTTAGCTAAGAAGCGGTTAGCGGAAAAGCCGGTCAGCTAAAAGCTGGTTGGCGAAACAGTGGTGAATGTTTGGCCAGATTGGACTCGATAAGTTCAGTTGCGGAGCAAAGATCGGTTGCGAAAGCGATGTCAGGGAGTGGTTCGCGCATTGCCTCGCACAATTCAAAGGAAAGAAAAATTCCCGCTGGCCGCTTTCGCTAACCGGCCTTTAGCTACCCGCTCTTCAGCCGAGCTTGGGATGCTGCTTCTGAAATCCTGTTGCCTCCTGGTAAGCGCGGGCGAAGGCGCAGAGTTTTGCGTCCTGGTAATGGCCTGCGAGGAAGGTGATGCTCACCGGCGTGCCCGGACCGCCAATCTGGTCGTCGTCGCCGGTGTCGACCTTTGGCGGCGTCGGAGCATCTTCGCCGCGTAGGCCGTTGGGCACGATGACGGCGGGATGTCCGGTGAGATTGGTGATGACGAGTTGCTCGCTGTTGGTGGCAGCGACGATCACATCGACCTGATCGAAGAGCTTCGAGACTTCGCGAATGGCGAGGCTGCGCGCACGGTTGGCCTGGATGTATTCGACCGCCGGATAGAAGCGCGCGATGCGGAAGTCGTTCGGCCAGTCTTCGGGGCTTTGTTCGGTGAGCAGCTTGTCGCGGCCGGTGGTAGTTAGCTCATCGAAGGCTGCGGCGGCCTCGGCGGTGAGCAGCGGAGTCATCGAGCTGTAGGGCAGGTCGGGCAGCGTGATCGGAATCAGGTTCACGCCCATGCTGCGTAGCTTGTCGAGCGCAGCCTGATCGTAGTTTCGGTCGTAGGCGCGGCGCGCGCGAAATGCGGCTGCCTGACGTTGCCGCTCCGCGTGCTTTTTCTTTTCCTCTTCGGTTAGCGGCGCAGACTGCTTTTCGGGCTCCTGATCTGCAGACGGGTCCGCGGGCTTATCCGCTTCGAATTCGCTTTGGACGTAGCCGATGCGCAGGCTCTTCCAGTCGAGATCGGCGTTCCAGTTGAAGGCCGCCTCGCGTGCCGAGAGATCCTGGCCGTCCGGACCATAGATCGCTTGCAGCACCATCGCGCAGTCTTCCACGCCGCGACAGATCGGTCCCAGCTTGTCCATCGTCCAGCTCAAAGCCATGGCGCCGGTGCGCGGCACGAAGCCGAACGTGGGACGAAGCCCGGTCACGCCGCAGCGTGTGGACGGCGAGGAGATGGAGCCGAGGGTTTCCGAGCCGATGGAGAAGGCGACGCATCCAGCGGATGTGGCCGAGGCCGGGCCGGCCGACGATCCGCTCGAGCCCTGCTTCGGATTCCATGGGTTGCGTGTGCGTCCGCCGAACCACTTGTCGCCCATGGCCAGCGCTCCGAGAGTGAGCTTGGCCACCAGCACGGCTCCGGCTTCATCGAGTCGCTTGACCACCGTGGCGTCTTCATCGATCTGCTGCTTCTCAAAGCCGCCGGCTCCCCATGTTGTGGGATAACCCTTTACGGCGAGCAGATCCTTTGCGCCCCAGGGCAGTCCGTGGAGCGGCCCGCGGTATTTCCCAGCAGCGATTTCCGCATCGGCTTGCTTGGCCTGCGCGATGGCGCGCTCTTCCGTTACGGTGATGCCGAAGTGCAGCAGCGGATCGTATTTGCGCAGCCGTGCGATATACATCTGCGTGAGATCGAGCGAGGAAACTTTCTTTCGCCGCACCAGGTCGGCGAGCTCAGGGATGGTTGCGAAGGCGAGGTCCTCGATGTTGGAGGGCATGGTGAATACAGTCCGGCTATAGACCGGCTTATGCTTTTCGGTGTTCACCGTCGCGCCGGGCGGCAGGGGATCGAAGATGAAGGCAGGCGCGACGCTGTTGGGCATATGCAGCTTGCGTATGGCGCTGTAACTGTCGCGCTGCTGGTTGAGGCCGTCGAGCATCATCTGCTTTTGAGCGGGGGCGATAGTGAGGCCTGCCAATGCCGCGGCCTGATCGATCATCTCCGATGTGATCTTGGGTGCTTCCGGCGATTTCTTAGCGGGGTCTGCCTGCTGAGCCTGCGCGGCAAGCGTGTAGAGGGCTCCGGGAAAGAGCGTCGATGCGAGGCCAAAGCGGCCGGAAACAGCCAGAAATCCACGACGATCAAGCGCCATGCCGATGTGTGCTCCTGAAAAAATCTAAAGGTGATTGCGAAGACAAATTAGGACGCAGTATACGATGACTCGCGGCTTCGGCGGCGTTCGATTTCATTGAGGCAACGGATGGTTGGAAGCCTCATGAAATCGCTCGGCACTCGGCGGCTTTCTTGAGCGTGCGAATGCGAACTATCTTCTGATGGTCTCTCGCACATCTCTGGAAGAGGTAACTTCTTTGCCGGTAGGGCAGATGGTTAGCAGCGGACAAGGAGGACAGTGCGGCTGCCATTGCAGCTTGGTGCAGGCACGCTGACCATGAAGCTTGATGAGGCTATGGTGGTCGTCCAGCATCTCCGGTCCCCAGGTGGAGGGAGCCAGGCTCATCAGCTTCTTTTCTGTTTCCGCGGTGGGAGTGTTTTTGGGGACGAGGTGAAGCCGCTCCGCGATGCGTTGATGATGAGAGTCGATGACGAGAGCCGATCCGCGAATGGTGCTGAAGTTGACTACCGATGCGCTGGTCTTTGGGCCGACTCCCTCGAACGTTTCGAGCCATTTGCGGATTCGATCGATAGGCTGGCCATGAAGGAAATCTAGATTGAGCTTGCCGCCATTTTGACGAGCGATGCGGCGCAGAGCCTTCTGAAGGCGAGGCGCCTTGGTTTCAGCGAAGGTTGCAGGCGCGATGATGCGCAGGACTTCGTCTTCCGAGGAGTCGCGCACCCGCTCCCAGCTTTTGAAGTGCCGCTCCAACGCGTAGAGAACCTCATGCGAAGTCTCCGTTTTCGTGCGGGACGAGAGCATGGAATATACGAACTGCCGCAGCGGAGGCCACGGCACGCGCAAAGGAGGAGGGCCATAAGCTACAAGCAGCCTGTCGTGAATTTCCTGCAGGCGTCCGTCTTCAAACAGGGTTAAGTTCATTTACCTGGGCGCAGTTCCTTACGGCGACAGATTGCCCCAAAAAGACCTTGACCTGCTGTTTGGTTAGATAACAGGACTTCTTGGGCAGGATCCGATTGCAAGCGCCTGCTTCCAGAATACAGGCTCGATTTTGAGAGCATGCACTCCAATTCTCCGCCCCGAAGCGGGTCAGCTCTTTCGGTTGAAGTCGGAAAGATAGACGCTGGGACAGCCTCAAGTAGAAGCTGTCTCAGCATGTACAAATCCCTGGAGTGAGGATCAGCGCTCTGACTGCGATGCAATCAGCTCAGGCACATCCACACCGCGATTGACTTCGAAGACCCTTTCAATCACATCGGCGGCCGTCTCCGGTCCGTTGGTTTTTGCAATCACATCCTGGAAATAGAGCGCCTTGTCGCGATAAGACGGATTGTTGCGTACGCGGTCAATCAACTCTGAAAGACCCTCGACCGTAAGATCGTCGACTTCTACGAATTCACCCACTCCATGATGTGCAATTCTGGCCGCAACACCCGGCTGCTCATAACCGATGGGAATCGCTACTAAAGGCACACCCTGCGCTAACGCCTCCAGGGCTGTATTCAGGCCCGCGTGCGTGATGCAGAGCGACGCACGCTTCAGCAGCTCCAGCTGAGGAGCCGAGCGCACCACGACAGTGTTCGATGGAATCTTTCCCAGCTCTTCGAGGTCCAGATTGCGGCCGACCGAGATTACGAGCTGAACATCTGAAAGCGGAGCGACCGCCGCAAGAATCGTCCTGTATATATGCTCGAGGCCATTCACCAATGTTCCCAGCGAAGCGTAGATCAATGGCTTGCCATCCAGCTTTTCCCAAGGAAAATCTATCGGCGCGCGGCCTCCCTCTTCATGCAATGGGCCTGCGTAGTGAAATTGCGGGGGCCAGGGAGAGCCTGGGAAATCGAATTCCTTGGGCGTTTGCGAGATGATTGCCAACTTGGAAGCGGTGTAACCATAGTCGCTCCAATCGATCTTCAATCCATTTTTTTCGGCATAGCCGGCCGCAGCCTCCGCGATTGGCTTCCATGCGATGCCGAGTTGCCGAGCCCCTTCTTTATTTCTGGCGAGCGCTTCAGGGCTCACCTCATGCGGCCAGTTGAAAAAGCTTGGCGGCGTCGCGCCGGAAAAATCGACATGAAGAATATTCCAGATATGTACAAAGGGAATGCCGAGATGCATGGGTACAAGTTCGAGGTAAAAATAGATGGTGTCGATAACCAGCGCCTCAACGCCAGTCTCCACTATCTTTTTCTCCAAATGCTCTAATCCCGCCGCGATCAGGCCGGGCAGCACATTGTGAACCGTAAATTGCGCCACGTCTAAGCCGTGCATCTTGGATACGCCGCCCCAACTCCTGGTTGCAGAGCCAAGGGGATATTCCTGCTCGCAAAAAGGAACGAAATCCAGGCCCGCACCGCGAATGATGGATTCTCCATCCAGAACAGAAATGAATACCACTTCGTGTCCACGTGATTGCAATTTACGCGCGAGTGCGGTCATGGGATTCAGGTGCCCGGATATGGGCTGGGATAAAAAGCCGATTTTCATATTTGATCTCTCCCGGTTACAGATAATTTCTTTCTCGTCGTTGCGTCAGGGCGATAGGCCCAGGAAGGTTGGCGAACGAGCTTTAAAAGATCGAACGTTCGGATGTTTTTTTAGGCCAAGCAGATATGCTGACTGACCTTGCCCTGAATAACAACTGGCTTCCGCCTTTATTCCCCGCGCGGGATTGATTTCGCACTCCAGTGCCCGGCTACCGTGGCTGTAGTGACGATAGGAGCGTTCAGCGGCGAGCATCGTCTCATCGCTGTAGAGCGATTCGCGGGTATAAGGGATGGTCGGCTGCATTTCCTGAGATGGAATTGCAGAGATTTTTCTAGTCGTCGATCACATTCTTGATGGAGTCCGCAACAGAGTCCGGTTTAAGAATCTCGCGTCAGCCTGGCCGGTAAGCCACCGTATCAAGGTAGAGGTTGAGATGAGCGCACACCCTGTCCAGATAGCCGACTTTCTTGTCCAATCGATCCATAGCCACTGCTCCTTCGAGCGAGGCAATGATGAATGAAGCGATATCTTCAGGCTGAACCTTCGCCCGAATCTCTCTTCGGTCCTGCCCTTCTTTTACAACGCGTTCGAGGTAGAGGCGCCATTCTTTCTGCGCGGCTCTCACCATCTTCTTGAGGGTCGGATTTCCGTCATCGCTGTCTACTCCGGCGTTGATGAGAGGACATCCTCCAGGAAATGACGGCGTAGATACAAAATTGTCGACATGTATTCTTAGTTTTTCGATTGCATTGGCGACGGTATCCATTCTGGCCAGACGCGCGTCTCTGACTTCTTTCCATGCATATTCGAAGGCAGCAACAGCAAGCGCTTCCTTCGTGGAGAAATGGCCATAGAGGCTGCTTTTCTCCAAACCTACTTCCGAAACGATGTCCTGTATCGAGCAGCCCTCGAAGCCCTTTCGGTTGAATAGGGGTGCGGCCTTCGCGATAATCCGATTTCGTGTTTCAGTACCTTTACTCATAGAAAGTCCACACTTGCCGTCCTGCTGGTTTCAAATCACAGACTACTTGATCTAACTCCTAAGTCGGCCGGCTCAACACAAGCAGCCGGTGACGAAGAGCTGCAATCTATATCGCCAGAGCAGGCAGCTCATTGAAGTTCAAGGAAACAGTCCAAGCGAAGCTAAACCGCGGGAACAGATCCTCTGTAATCGCTATTGCGACAGAATACCTGTTCCTGCGAGGTTGATATGTCTCACAAAAGTATTTGGTTAGTCACAGCCAAAGAGAATACCGGGGTGAAAGTCTATTGTGCGGAATCCTGGTGAAGCCTCACGCTTACCCGTGAATTTCTTTCGCTACACGCTGCCCAGACTCGATAGCGCCCTGCATCCATCCATTCCAACGAGACGTATGTTCGCCGGCAAAGAAGATTCGGCCTTCCCTGCGTGCGTTTACATATATGGTATCGAGTTTGCCCGGAGCGAATCCCGACAGACCGCCCAGCTGCCACGGATCCTGAGCCCAGCTCTTGACTCGAGCCGCTTCAAAGTGTTCGTTGGCGCCAGGAAACACAGTTTCAGCATCGGCGAGTGTTTGTTTGATACGGCTCTCTACATCCATTTCGTCCAGCTTCACGGCATGAGACCCGATTACATAGGACAGTAGAAGGCCACGTTGGTCGAGCGAGTCAGGCCCCAGTGCCCAGAAACGATCGGACAGTAGATCGGTGTTGGCAAAGCCGCTCTGGCCATTGGCCTTCCAAAACTGCTTCCGCATTTGTAGGAAGATCTTATCGACTGGGAAGTAATTCAGCTCCTGGATAACGCGCTGCTTGTCCGCCGGCAGACGCGCATCGGCGAAGAGATTTCTGGCTACCGAAAAAGGAAGCGCGGAGACGACATAATCGCCGCGAATAGTCTCATGGCCCTCGGCGTTTTCAATCACCGCCCACGCGCCGCTGTCGTCCTGTCCAATGCTCACTACCCGGCATCCATACCGGACCGCTCCGCCGACCTGCTTGGCGAGCGCCGCCGGAAGCTGATCGTTACCGCCGGCAATATGGAAATACTGGTGATTGATCTGCTCATTGGATTCAACGAGCAGGAGCAATCCGGTACTAATTTCCGTATCTCCACCCAGGGTCAAAAGTTTAATGGCATCAGGGGAGAGACCTTGTTTCGAAAGGTATTGGCTAAGCGTGGGGCCATCCTGCGCCAAAATAGCCTTAGGTATCTCGGGCGATTTCTCTGTGCCTTTTGCGAGTTGCACGGGACCGGCCAGGTAGCGTTCGGCCATACCCTTGCGGCCCAGACGGCGCTCCTCGGGAGTCAGTTGCAGCGGCCAATCCGGTTCGGGAGTTTGTCCTGCAAGATAATTTTTCCCGCGCAGATGAAGCACATCGGAATAATCACCGCCGTGGAAAGGTTCCAGAGGAAGCCCGAACTCGCGCACATAGGAAAGCGTGAAATCATGGGTATCCGGAATTCGCGTCGCCCCTGTTTCGGCCGTAAGTCCCGGATAAAGTCCTTCCCGTAGCGTTTGTACCCGGCCTCCCGCTCGCCCCTGGCCCTCAAGAACGACTGCATCGAGACCATATTTCTGTAACTCGTATGCGCAAGAAAGGCCAGCCAATCCTCCGCCCACAATAATCACCTTTCGCCGGGGTGAAGCCAGCGGGGCGAAAGCGGCATGGGCGGCCGGAGCCAATGCTGTAGCAGCGAATGCAGCAAGAAAAGCGCGACGGTTCATAACACTCCTCATCAAAGATCGTTTGACATCTTGAATCTATAGATCGAAATCACAGCCCATGACAAACGGGACTTGGCCAGCGTTTACGATTTGCCGAAGATCGACCGCTGAATCCTATCCCAGGCATGCGCTATTCTTGACATAGAAAGAACAGCGCATGATTTCTCAACAAGCAACAGGATGGAGACAGAAACTACTGGGCGACAGGCTGTGCTTTATTCTGCGCTGCGTTCCGAACTGCGATACCCATAACCTCGAAATGCGCTCCGAAGAGCAAATCCTTAATGCCGATAAAATCTCTCGCGGGATAGGGCGCGGTAAAGAAAGAACCATACGCCTTGTTGAAGGCCGCGTACATTTTGAGATCTGTGCAGTAGACTTCGACGTAGACCAGATCGTTCATGCTCATGCCGGCTTTGTGCAGTGTCTCCTGGACCGCAGTGAGTACCTGACGCGCTTCATCCTCAGGGTCGGCTGGCGCTTTGCTCGCAGCAGGAGGCACGCCGAGATGGCCGCTGACATAAAGAGTATCTCCGACCTGGAGACCCGGACTAAAGGGTAGCTTCGCAATGTTCACAACGGGTGCGGCACTTGCGTCCGACTGCGCCTGTGAAGCTATGGGAAAAATCAAGGCCATGGCAGAAAGAGCGGGAATGGCCAGAAGATGTTTCAACTTACAGCTGCGCACGTTCTTTTCCTTCGAATCTTCAATTTCATATCGGGGAACTTCTAGGTAAACACCTGGAGCATCTTTTTATTCCCTTAGGAGTGAGTTCGGAAACGCGATCTCACTTAGCAGGCAGCTTACTTCGTAGCTTCGCTCCATTCCTGCTCGCCGCGTTGCAGAAGCGCGGCCCGATCTTCGGGCAGGATCCAGCGCCGTCTGATCAAATCATCGACAGCATCTTTGTATCGGGCGCTGTAGTCATCGTGATTCGCATAGCGCTCGGCGATGGACTTGCGGGGATCGCTGGCCTTCTTGCGCTCGGCCGCTGTTTTAGCGAACGGAATATAGGAAGCCTCGAAAGCTACACGCAGGTCGGGGGCTCCGATCGACGGATCGCGAAGGTTCCATCCTGCGTAGGTTGCTAGCGGGACAGTGATCTCCGGCAGACGGACGCCGTCGCGTTCATTTCCATCCGCGTCGACCTGGGGCACGAGGACGGGATAGACCTTGCCGATCTTAGGTGGCTGCACACTCAGGATGCCATTGCGCCAGCCCGGACCGAAGTCGAGTCGCCACGCTTCGTTGGCTTCGTGCGGACGATTCAGGCCGGGAATCGCCGGCAGTGCATAGTCGCGTAGGGATACCAGATTTCCGTCGGCAAGCCTGGGATAGCTGCTAGCAGGTGGAAGTGTATTGTTCCTCGCCCAGGCGTCCATGTTCGAGATCATGGCACGCATCAAGTATCGATGGGAGAGCGGCGACTCCGGCTGCTGACCGAGAAGGTCATCTTTGCCTCGTGCGGGCGGAAAAGGACCGGAGAAATGCTGCAGACCGGTGAAGTGATAGATGCGTACGTTGTCCGAGATGGGTGCGTCGTGTTTTCCGTCCGCGCTGATGTGGATAAGGGCGGCGGCACGGCCCCAGTATTCGAAAGAGGTGTTGGAGAAAAAGATATGCGGTACGACTTTGTCAGCGGCAGCGCGGTCGAGCAATCCGCCGGTTTCTTTTGTGACTGGATCACGCTCGGGAAGATCGGTGAAGGGAAAGATGTCGGTGGGGAAAAAGAGAGATGAGGTCGGTTGCCCATCGCGCGAGGGCTGCGCGAAGCGGTAGTTGAAACTGCCGCGGCCGGCTCCGGCGACGTGAGCAAGGACCCGTCGAGCGCGATCTTTCCATCTTCGTCGGCATTGAAGCCCTCATACAGAAAATCGCGCAGGAATCGGCCATCCTGCGAGATGCCTTGACCATAGACGCGCGCAACGGGAACGATAGAATCGGGCGCGTGCTTGGCATAGGAGGCGAGGTCGCGCACCGCGGCAAAGGCGCCTCCTGCGATCACAGGATCGGCGGCGACGTAGACATATTCATAGATCTTGCCGGGCAGGAAGCCGCCATTGAGATGGATGTATCGATCGCTTGGAGCGAGTTTGCCATCGACCGTATGCGCGAACTGCCACTCGGATCGAGGGATCGCGGTGCGCTGTGCATCGGGCGAGTCGCGAACGGTAAGCGTATTGCGAGGGTCATCGGGTGCGGAGACCGGATATTCGGTTCCTCCAATGTTGCCGAGAACGAGGTGGCCGAGCGGGATCTCCGCCATCACCTTTGAGGGCATCAGATCGCCGCGCAATAAACCGGTAATCGTCTTCCCGTCTTCTTTCGCGATCGGAGCGTAGAAGCGCAGCGCTCCCGGCCCGGTTGCATCCCATTCCCAGCCGAGGCTCACGATGGTGTAGCCCTTGCGCAGCAACCATGCATCGCCGGCATCCTTCGCGACATCCGCATCGCCGCCGTCGATGAAAGCGACGATGATCCTTTTACCTCGGTTGGGAATCTCCAGAATCATTGAGCCATTGCTCTTGGCGGGATCTTTTGGCCGAATGGCGACGAAGTCCGAGGAGAATTCGACCTCGCCATCCTTCAGGTTCACTGCATTGCGAAGATCGACGATTCCCTGATTGTGCGGATTTGCGACGGCCAGCGAGAAATAAATGCGTCCACTGACGCGCTCATATGCCCCAGCAGCGCCGAACGATTGTCCGTTAAGGACATCGGTGCGGGAAGCAATGTCGACACGAGTAACGCGTGCGTGGAGAGGTGCAACGGTGATGGACAAGAGAACGAGGAGGAAGATCGATCGTGCGGAACGAGTCATTCTTTGAGCCTTGGCTATTTCAGTTACTAGAGACATCTGAATCTTTCTCTTATTCCCTTCGCGTTTTGACATTGAACGACCGATCGGTATGAAGTGGGCAAGCCTCGAGTTAGGCTATCGCACTATTGAAGGCAAGGCGGCGTGTGCCTGCCGACTGAATCGGCTCTCGTGTATATGCGGATGTCCTGATGCCTTTATTGAGTGCAGGCGCCGAGCGTGGCCAGGAGCAGTCTTCGATGCGAACCAGCTGACTGCTCTGACGGTAAGCGCAGGAACGCTGAATCCTTCGTTTCACGCCAACGTGGACACGTATACGGTGAGAGTGGATCAGAGGGTCGCCGGCATTCAGGTGGGCGCGACAACGGAAGATCCCAACGCGACAATAACCATCGCGGGCCAGACCATCTCCAGCGGCGGAACCTCATCGGCGATCAATCTGAAGCCCGGAAAAAACCTCATCAACGTTGTGGCGACGTCGGTCGATGGGGCTTCCAGGACGTATGCGGTGATTGTTATCCGGGGAGGCTATTGAACGGGTAATCTTCGTTCGAAGATGTGAGAAAGGGTTTGGGACCAGGGCGTCAGTGTTGTTGACGCCCTGGTCGCGTAGCGACCTACTCCTGCCATCCACCGCCGAGTGCGCTGTAAACCTGGACGAGCGTGAGAGCTTCTTCCTGCTGTGCAGTTACGAGCGTCAACTGCGCCGAATACAGATTGGAGTCGGTTGTGAGGACTTCGAGATAGGAGGTCGACCCGCCCTGGTAGCGAATACGCGCCAGCCGTGTTGCGTCTTGTGCTGCGGCGACCAGCTTCTCTTGCTCCTCGCGGTATACGCGTTGTTTGTTCAGAGCAATGAGAGCGTTCGAGACATCGCGGAAGGCTCCGGCAATGGTCTTCTGGTAATTGAGGACCATCTCCTTCTGCGTCTCCTTGGCCAGGTTGAGTTGGCCGCGAAGTTTGCCGCCCTCGAAGATGGGCTGCGTCAGCGTTCCGATGCCGTAGATGGTCTTGCCGGAAGGATCGAAGATGCTCGACAACGAGTCGCCCCCTACGCCACCAGAGCCAGAGATGGAGAGGTTGGGGAAGAACTGCGCGCGTGCAACGCCGATCTGGGCGTTGGCTGCAATCAGCGTCTGTTCCGCCTGCTGAATGTCAGGCCGGCGTTCGAGCAGTTGCGATGGAATGCCGGTGGGCAAATCCTGCGGCGGAGGTGTGAGCGCGTTGGGGTCGGTATGAGCAACCGGTCCGGGATTTCCTCCGAGCAGCAGGTTCAGAGCATTTTCCTGCTGCTGAATCTGTTCTTCCAATTGCGGCACTTCAGAGGTCGCAGTGTAGAGGAGCTGTTCGGCCTGACGTACATCTGAAAGTGGAGCGGAGCCACCGCTCTCGAGTGTCTTGGTGAGGTCGAGCGAATCCTGGCGCACCTTCAGGGTCTGTCTGGTGATCTCTAATTGCCGGTCGAGCGCTCGAAGCTGCAGGTAGGTTGTGGCAACCTGCTGCACGAGTGTCAGGCGAACTGCGCGCTGCGCCCAGCTTTGCGCGAGGAGTTGCGCGCGTGCGGCTTCGGTCTGTTTGCGATAGAGACCCCAGAAGTCAGGTGTCCACGCGGCGCTGAGGTTGAAGCTGCCTTCGACCAGTGGATTCGGGATGCCGCTTCCGACGCTGCTGGGTATGGTGGCGCCGATTCCAGTTCCGCCGACACTGAGCGTTGGAAATTCCTGCGACCGAGTGATCTTGACCTGCGCCTGTTGTTCAAGCACGCGCTGTGCGGCAATGCGGACGTCATAGTTATTCGTGAGCGCGGTGCGGATCAGGGCCTGGAGCTCCGGCTCGCGAAAGACCTTGGACCACTGTTCGTCGCCCAGTGAATTTTGCGCTTCGCCAGTCACGGCTGCGTCGTCCGCGCCGCGAAAAGCCGGCGGTGTGGGATAGGACGGGCGCTGGTATTTCGGACCCACATTGCATCCGGCGATACCTGCAATGAGGATGCCCGCGAGAGTAGTTGCGTACGAGCTTTTGAGCATGGTCGCAGATTTCCTCATGCCTGATCTCCTTGCGTCGAGGGCTGCGGATGAGCGCCCGTAGCCTTGCCGCCGCTGCTTGGGCCGCATTCATGCAACGAGTCCATCGTCGTTCCCTTGCCGCCTCTGCCGAAGCGATGCGAGAGATACTCGACGACCGAGAACGTGACTGGAATAAAGATCAGTCCAAGAGCAGTTGAGAGGAACATGCCGCCGACCACGACGGTTCCGAGAATGCGGCGTGAAGCCGCACCCGCGCCAGTCGCAGTCCACAGCGGCAGGCATCCGAAGATAAAGGCCAGAGCGGTCATCACAATCGGCCGGAAGCGCAGACGTGCCGCACCCAGCGCTGCCTCGCAGATACTCTGGCCGCTCTCGTAATTCAACTTGGCGAATTCGACAATCAGAATGGCGTTCTTCGCAGAAAGTCCGATCAGCATGACCAGACCGATAGTGGCGAAGATGTCATTCTCGAGCGAGCGCATGTGTAACGCGAGATATCCGCCAAGGATAGCCACCGGTGTACTGAGCAACACGCTGAAGGGCAGAGTCCAGCTTTCATACAGCGCGGCGAGAATCAGGAAGACGAAGAGCAGGGAGAGTCCGAAGACTGCCCACGAGGGAACACCCTTCTCCGCCTGCTGCTCCTGGAAGGACATGCCGGAGTAATCGAAGCCCGCGCCGGCCGGCATGGTCTTCGCGAAGGTTTCTTCGAGCGCGGCCCGTATCTGTCCGGAGCTGTAACCGGGTGCGCCGGTGATGTTGAGCTGGGCTGCGTTGTATTCGTTGAACCGGTAGATGAACTCAGGGCCGGTCGTCTGGTTTACTTTCACGAGCGATGACAGCGGCACCTGGCCGCCGTTCGCGCTTCGCACATAGAACTGGCTGATGTTCTTGATGTCCCGGCGCGAAGTACCTTCGGCTTCCACATATGTCTGCCACTGCCGGCCGAAGCGATTGAAGTAGTTCACCAGATAGCCGCCCATGAAGGTTGACATGGTGGCGTAGACATCCGAGAGAGACACCTGCTGCTGCAGAACCTTCTCCTGGTCGACCGCGGCATAGAGCTGAGGCACCGCAGGCTCGAACGAGGGAACTGCTGCTCCGATCTCCGGCCTCTGTTTGAGTGCGCCTAGAAATGTCATGACATTCTTGGTGAGCGTCATTGGATCGTCGGAGCCGGAGCGGTCTTCGAGAATCATGGTGACGCCGCCCGACGTTCCGATACCGGGAATCGACGGTGGCGGGAAGGCGAAGGCGATGCCGTCAGGGTCGGCGCCGAGTTGTTTCTGAAGATTGCCCTGAATGTAATCGAGCTGCTCTTTCTTGCTCTTTCGTGTCTCCCACGGCTTGAGCGCGACGAAGAAGAAGCCGGCGTTGGTGCTTTGCACCTGAGTGAGCAGCGAGAAGTTGGTGACTGCAATCACGCCCTGGATGCCGGGTGTTTTCAGCAGCGCATCGGTGATCTTTTGTTGTGCCGCGTCGGTGCGCTGAGCCGATGCTCCGTCAGGCAGCTGCAGCGCCAGGAACATGTAGCCCTGATCTTCGGTCGGAAGAAATCCGCTGGGCAGCCTGGCGCCCAGGAAAACGGCGAAGATGGCGACCAGTACGAGTCCAAGCATGGCAACGGAAGATTTGTGGATGAGCACACTGGAGGTGTGAACAAAACTGTCCGTGGTGCGACCGAAGAATTTATTGAAGAGGCCGTATGCCTTGCCGAGCGGGCCTTTCTTCGCCTCTTTATCTTTCGGCTTCAGCAGCAGCGACGCCAGCGCGGGTGACAACGTCAGCGCATTGAAGGCCGAAATGAGCACCGAGATGGCGATGGTTACGGCGAACTGCTGATACATTCGGCCCGTGATGCCAGGGATGAATGCGGTTGGGATGAAAACCGCAGCCAGGATGAGAGCAATCGCAACGACCGGGCCGCCGACTTCTTCCATAGCCTTGATGGTTGCTGCGGTCGGATCCATACCTTCTTCGATATGGTGTTCGACTGCTTCCACGACGATGATGGCATCGTCGACGACCAGACCGATGGCGAGCACGAGGCCAAACAGCGACAGCGTGTTGACCGAGAAGCCGAGCGCCGGAAAGATGATGAAGGTCCCGATAAGTGAAACCGGCACGGCCAGCAGCGGGATGAGTGTGGCACGCCAGCCCTGAAGAAAGATGAAGACGACGATGACGACGAGTCCGAGCGCTTCAAGCAGGGTGAGAACAATTTCGTGGATACCGGCGGTGACAGCCTTGGTGGTGTCGAGCGGAATGTCATACGAGATGCCGGAGGGGAAGGTAGAGGAAAGCTCCTTCATGCGCGCGGTAACTGCGGCGGCAGTGGCCACGGCGTTCGATCCGGGAAGCTGGTAAATCGCCATGACGCCTGAGGGTCGCTGATTGTAGCGGCCTGAGATGCCGTAGGCCTGATCGCCGAGCTCGATGCGCGCGATGTCACTGAGGTGCAGGATGGAACCATCGGCGTTGGCGCGGATGGTGATTTTGCCGAACTCTTCCGGCGTGACGAGACGCCCCTGGGTGCGAACGGTATAAGTGAACTGCTGTCCCATGGGAATGGGCTCGCCGCCGATCTGGCCGGCAGGGTTCACATTGTTCTGGGTCTGTATGGCGGCGATAACATCCGGCGCAGTTACGCCCAGTTGCGCCATCTTGTCAGGGTTCACCCACACGCGGAGAGCGTACTGGCCGCCAAAGGTCTGAACGCGCGAGACTCCCTTGACGCGCGCAATCTGATCCTGAAGGTTGATGATGGCGTAGTTGGTGAGAAAATCCTGGCTCATGTTGCCGCTCGTCGAGTTGACGGCGACGAGCATGAGAGGCGAGGTGAGCGCCTTCTGGACCGTTAAACCAGCGGTTGTGACCTGGGCGGGCAACTGCGCCTGCGCCTGATCGACACGTAATTGTGCAAGCACCTGGTCGATATCTGGATTCGTCTTGACATCGAAATCTACGAAGAGCTGGACGACGCCGTTATTGGCGCTGACGGAGTCCATGTAGATCATGTTGTCGACACCGTTCATCTGCTGCTCGATGGGTGTCGCAACGGCCTGGGTGAGCGTCTTCGCGTCAGCGCCAGGATAGGTGGCGGTGACCAGAATTTCAGGCGGAACAATATCTGGAAACTGCGATGTCGGCAGCGTGAACATCGACACCGTACCAAGAATGACGGTAAGGATAGCGATAACGATGGCGACGATCGGACGGCGGATGAAAAATTTCGACATCGACTCCTACCTCCCCGCCGGGCTATTCGCCGCTTCCGCGGAAGCAGCGGTGGCGGGAGCCTGGTGTGGGCTGACCGGAGCGCCATCGCGCAGCTTTTGCAGATTGTCCGTGATAACCAGTGCTCCTGAGGAGACGCCGGAATCGACCAACCAGTCGGTTCCCACCTGGGTGTTCAATTGCACAGTGGCGACATGGGCTTTGCCATCGGAGCCTGCGAGGTAGACCTGGTGCAAGCCTTGGAACTCCTGCACCGCGACCTGCGGAATGAGCAGGGCGTCGCGGCGAATCTCGGTATCCGCTTTGACACGGCCGAACTGGCCGGGGCGCAGGACATTTCCCGGATTCGGAAACGCGGCCGCAATGCGGATCGCGCCGGTCTGCGCATTCATCTGGCGATCTATATATACGATGTGGCCCTTTTGCGGGAAGACTTCGCCGTTGGAGAGCGTGAGTGTCAGCGGAAGCGTTGAAGCATCCTTGAGCAGGTCACCGTGATTCTTCCTGGCGCGCTGGGTAAGCGCGAGATATTCGGAGTCGCTGATAGAGAAATAAGCCTTGATTGGATCGAGCTGCGAGACGGCAGTGAGCACCGACTGGGTGTTGACCAGATTGCCGACTTGCGTGGTCGCCTGGCCGGCGACACCCGTGATGAGCGAACGCACCTGGGTAAAGCCCAGATTCAGCTTCGCGTTTTCAACGGCGGCTTCTGCGGCAGCCACTGACGCTTGTGCGGAGGTCACAGCAGCTTCGGCCTGTGCCTTCTGCTGCGTGTCGTTATCCAATTGGCTCTGCGCAATCGCGTGAGCCTTGGCGAGCGGCGTGTCGCGGTTGACGTTGATTACAGCAAGGCCCAGCTGTGCCTGCGCCTGTCCAACCTGTCCTTTGGCCTGGGCCAACTGGCCAGCTGCCTGATCCAGTGCAGCCTGGAACGGCCGCGGATCGATTTCGAAGAGAACCTGACCCTTGGCTACCTGCGCGCCTTCGCGATAATCCTGCTTGATGAGGTAGCCGTTCGCCTGCGGCTGAATCTGTGCGTTCACATATCCGTCGAGGGTTCCCACCCACTCGCCCGTGATGGGAACAGCCGTGGGCTTAACCTCAACGACGGTTACCGGCATCGGCGGAGGAGGTCCGGCCGGGGCCGCTTTTTTGCTGCAGCCTGTGACCAGTCCTACGCCCATGAGCAGAGCGCCCACCGTGCGGGCAAAATTCATGGCAGGCTGGATGGATGCTGCTCGATATCTGCGCTGCTCCATTATTTTCTCCGTGGAACTTTCATTTGTAACCTTCTGTGCATATCGCGAATCAAACGTTTGACAGGGCAAAAATACGTCCATGTATGTTTGGAATAAAAATACGTCTATGTATGTTTACTGTCAGACGCGATGAACCGCTTGACTGATTCAAAAAATGCCTCCGGGCAACTTAAAACCGTTTTTCATAAGCAAAAGCGCGGGTTGATTACGCGGCAGGAGCTTCTTCTTTCGGCCAGGGAGATTTTTGCCCGCGATGGTTTCGAAAATGCCCGCCTCGAAGACATCGCGTCGAATATTGGGAAAACGCGTGGCGCTCTTTATGACAACTTCGAGAATAAAGAGGCCGTTTTTTATGCGATTTTCGAGCAAAATATAGAGCGCGACAAAACCGAACTGGCCTCACTGCTGGCCCGGGCCTCCACTCTCGAAAAACGTATTCAAGCTTTGATCAAATACCTGATTCGCGTAAGCCAAGATCGGGAACGGGTGCTTCTGAATCTGGAGTTCAAGCTCTATGCCATCCGGCATCCCCGGAAGCGCCAACGATTCGCCGATCTGCACGACGCGATCTGCCTCGAGGTCTTCGGCCCTGAGCTTCGCCAGCTTTTACAGCAGCTTGGCAGGCAGAGCTCCCGAGCAAAGAGGATGGGCTCCCTGGCCATCAGCGGGGTTATGGATGGATTGGTTCTCGGCCATCTCTTCGACCCAGAGGTATTGGACAGCCGGGAAGTCGCGCGTCATCTCAAACTCTGCCTAAGCGAAATACTGCAGATGAATCTCCCGGCAAAAAAGACGACGTGAAACCAGACCACGGCGCCAAAGTGTCTTCGCGCAAAACATAGCCCCTATCTATGGTTGGCGGATTTCCAAGTCTATCGAGGAAAATCGGCCTGGCTAGCCTGTCTTGAAATACCTATTTGCAGAATAGGTATTTTGATACTATTATTCCGCCAATGGCGAAAAATCCTGAACATCGCGACCTCTTTCCCGGCGCACTGGAGATCATGATTCTCCAATCGCTGCGGCTGAAGCCCATGCACGGCTATGCGCTGGTGAAGCACATCAAGCAGGTTTCCGACGACCTGCTCCAGGTGGAAGAGGGCTCGATCTATCCGGCTCTGCAGCGAATGCTGAGAGAAGGCCTGCTGGAATCGCAGACTGGAACCTCGTCCAAGGGCAGGCCAACGCGGATTTACCGGCTTACCCCTGCAGGCATCCGCCATCTCGAAAGCGAAGTCGTAAGTTTCGAGAGGATGTTTGCCGGTTTTTCCCGTGTGCTTGCCGCTGCCAGAGCGTAGGAGGTTCGAATGGCACTCTTCAGTCGCTTCTTTAGAAATCGCCGCTACGACGACATCTCTGTCTCCATCCGTGAACACATCGACGAGCGAATCGATGAGCTGATGGACGAGGGCATGCCGCGCGAAGAGGCCGCACGAGCTGCGCGTCGCGAGTTCGGCAATGTGACGCTGCTCGAAGAGCGCAGCCGCGAAGCGTGGCAGTGGCAGAGACTTGAATCGATGTTAGTGGACCTCAAGCACATCGGCCGCCGCCTGCGCCGCTCGCCGGGGTTTGCGATCACCGTCGTGCTTACGCTGGCTATCGGCATTGGGGCGAATACAGCGGTCTTCAGCGTGCTCAACAGCGTGCTGATCCGGCCGCTGCCTTACCATGAGCCGCAGCAGCTGGTTGCGTTGCGCCTGGTTGCACCCGGCGCTCCGGGACTGACCGACTTCCGGGATGAGCTGCGCCTGTCGGCCTCGATGTACCTCACCGTTGCCGCGCATAATCATGCGTTCCAATCGGTAGGCGTGTGGCTGCCTGGGACTGCAAGCATCACGGGCATTGCACAGCCGGAGCAGGTCAACACGGCATTGATTACGGATGGCGTTCTCCCGACGCTCGGTGTACCTGCCGCTGCCGGCCAATGGCTGACTGCAGCCGATCAAGACCGGCGCGGGACACGGCGGGTAATGCTTGGCTACGGATACTGGCAGCGGCGCTTCGGCGGCGATCCAAGCGTGGTAGGCCGCAACATCAACGTCGATTCGCAGCAGTGGGAGATCGCCGGTGTGATGCCGCGCGGATTCAGGGTCGTCAATTACGACTTCGATCTGCTGGTGCCGCTAGCCTTCGATCCGGTCAAGGAGTCTCTTGCAGGCTTTGCGTATCACGGCATCGCGCGTCTCCGGCCCGGCATTACGATCTCGCAGGCCGACGACGATATGGCGCGCCTGCTCAACGTATGGATGGACTCGTGGACGAACGGACCAGGCTCCGATCCGCACTTTTACCTGAACTGGAAGATCACGCCCGCGTTTCGGCCCTTGAAGGACCAGGTGGTCGGCAGCATCGGTAATGTCCTTTGGGTGGTGATGGCGACGATCGGTGTGGTGATGCTGATCGCGTGCACCAACGTGGCCAACCTGCTGCTGGTACGCGCCGACGCACGTCAGCAAGAGCTCGCGGTGCGCTCTGCGCTTGGTGCGGGCAGATGGCGGATTGCCCGCGAGCTGCTGCTGGAGAGCGTGACGCTTGGCTTGCTGGGCGGCGCAGCCGGCGTGGGAGTTGCCTATGCGGGATTGCGGCTGTTAGTGGCGATCGGGCCCGAGAACTTGCCGCGTCTGAGCGAAATCTCGCTCGATGCAAGTTCGATCGCATTCACTGTAATACTGTCGGTGCTCTCGGGGCTGCTGTTCGGCTCGATTCCGGTGTTGCGTTATGCTCCTTCAAAGCAAGCCGTGCCTTTGATTGGCTCCATGCGAACGGCGAGCGTAAGCCGCGAGCGCCAACGCGGCCGCAACCTGCTGGTGGTGGCGCAAGTCGCCATGGCACTGGTGCTGCTGATCAGCGCCGTGCTGATGATCCGCACCTTCAATGCAATGCTAAACGTCGATCCGGGCTTCTCCGCGCCCACGTCGCTGCAGGTAATGCGCATTTCGATACCAGAGACTATGGTCCGCGATCCGCAGATGGTCACGCGGATTCAGAACAACATCCAGGACAAGCTCGCCACAATTCCTGGCGTCTCCTCCGCGGGCTTTGCCGTGTCCGTTCCCATGAGCGGAGCTGAACCGAACTGGGATGGCATCTCTGTCGAAGGGAAGACCTATCAAGGTGATGAAGAGCCGCCCTTGCGCCTGTTTAACTATGTCTCACCCGGTTATTTCCATACTGCCGGCACCCGAATGGTTGCGGGACGTGATTTCACATGGACAGAGATCTACGGCCTGAGACCGGTGGGTATCCTCTCGGAGAGCCTCGCCCGCGAGCTTTGGGGATCGCCGCTCGCAGCCATCGGCAAGCGCTTCCGCGAGTTTTCCAACATGCCGTGGCATGAAGTGGTGGGTGTGGTTCAAGATGTGCGCGAGAACGGTATCGATCAGATCTCGCCTGCAACCGTGTACTGGCCTTCGATCATGCGCGATCTTTATGGCCCGGGACCTCTCGATGTAAGGCGTACTGCCTACTTTGCCTTGCGGAGCAACCGCGCTGGAACGCAGGCCTTCATCAACGAAATGCAGCAAGCCGTCTGGTTGGTGAATTCGAATCTGCCGGTTGCCGACGTGAGCACCATGCAGGATATCTACAGTCAATCGATGGCGCGTACTTCGTTCACCCTCGTCATGCTGGCCATCGCCGGGACGATGGCTCTCGCTCTCGGCATCCTCGGAATTTACGGGGTAATCTCGTATGCCGTCTCGCAGCGCACACGCGAGATCGGCATACGCATGGCGCTGGGCGCGAAGAAAAGGGAACTGGTGTGGATGTTTGTTCGTTCCGCGCTGGTGTTGACCGGGATAGGTACGGCTGTAGGCATCGGCGCCGCAGCGGCACTCATGCGCCTGATGCGAACATTGCTGTTTGGCATCAGCCCGCTCGATCCGGTCACGTTTGCAGTTGTACCCATTGTCCTGATTGCCGCAGCCGCGCTGGCAAGTTATCTACCCGCCCGCCGGACTGCGGCCGTCAATCCGGTCGAAACGCTTCGAGCCGAGTAATCATATGAGACATGAAGCCCCTCGATACGAGTCAAGCGGAGGACATTGACGACGCTTGACTCGCCGTTGAAGTTGTCATCCTGCGAGAAACCAAACACGACATATGCGCAATACTTCCGACGCTTCCGGCCAGTCTCGTACGTGCCTGAATGGAGCACGCTGCAGAGGGTGAAGAGAAGCATCGCAATGGAAGCGGTAACGACGATCCATTTTCCCGATATTTGAGGACCTGCAGTTTACCCTGTATCTTTCGTGAAAAGAGATTATGACAAAGCTCTACTGATGTGTTCGAGACGCTAGTAGGGCCTTAGTCGTGTCGGTAGGGCTGGGTCAGGGACGCGAGGTTGACAGAGCCCAAAAAGGAACGGACGGAGTTGGAGAGGCGCTGGCGGGCGACGTCAGCAGGAAGCGAACTATCTGAGATTTCGGCCCGGATCAGGATTGGAATGGGGCGCTCTGGATACTGTGAGATCAGGGCAGAGGGTTCAGGACGGCTGTAGATGAAGCCCATCTGCATGACGTCGAAGGAAGACTCGCCGCAGCGGGAGCCGTTGCAGAGAGCAGAAGCCTCGAGATATTGGCTGGCGCCATTGTTGAAGAAGGAACCGCTGAAGGCGATGGCGCCAGCAGCGGTGGCTACGGTTATCTGACCTTGCCAGAGCGGGTATTCGCCGCGGGTGGAGTGGCAGAGAAGCGTGTCGTGCGCACCTAGCACTGGAGATAGACCGATGGCAACGTGGGGTCCATCGTCCGCCGGAGCGTAGTCCCCCCAGTGGTTATGGCATTGTGAAAATGCCATAACATCTATCGCGAGTTCTGCCCAAGCCGCCAAATGAGCCTTACCTGGCGCAAGACAGCCTCCTTTGAAGTTCCAAAACTCGTTCTCCGTTGCATGTCCATTTCGAAGACGCGGCGGGTCGCCCTCAAACATCATGTCAAGAAGCGGGCTGACGTCTCTCTGTCGAATTCCCGCTGCGATGTCCTTGATCGTGGCCCTTGAGGATCACTTTCCTTCGTGACCGTTATCGTATCGGTCGCAGACCGACTAGGTATTTTAACCAGGGCGTGTTAACACTATTTCCATAGAGCAGCGGTAAGTTATGTATAGATGGAAATCAGCGAAGAGCAGTATGCGCGAATCAAGGACAGCTTGCCGGTGCAGCGTGGGAATGTGAACTTATCTAACCTGCAGTTTCTGAATGCGGTGTTGTACGTGGCCGAGCATGGATGCAAGTGGCGCGGGCTTCCGAAACGGTTTGGCAACTGGCACACCATCTACACCCGGATGAACCGCTGGTCCAAGAGCGGAGCCTTGGATCGTGTATTTGAGAAACTGCAGTTGGAACAGATCGTTCGCATTCGTATCGAAGCCTTCAGTTTGGACTCAACTTCGGTGAAGGTGCATCCAGATGGCACCGGGGCATTAAAAAAAACGGACCGCAGGCCATCGGCAAATCTCGCGGCGGATGGACCACCAAGATTCATATGGTTGCCGCGGATGCTCGGACCGCAATAACGTTCGCGCTCTCTCCTGGCAATGCTCATGACGCGCCGGAGGGCCGCGAATTGCTTCGCGACCTGGGCTCTTTCCCCGGCATGCCCGTGATCATGGATCGCGCTTACGAAGGCAATGAAACCCGTCAACTGTTGCTCGCCCTGGACATGGTCCCCGTGGTCCCGCCTAAATCCAATCGCGTCGATCCCTGGCGCTACGACCGGGCACTCTACAGAAAACGCAACGAAATCGAACGCTTATTCCGAAGGCTGAAAGGCTTCCGCAGAATCTTCTCCCGTTTCGAGAAACTAGACTGCATCTTCCTCGCCTTCGTCTCCTTCGCTCTCATCGTCGAAGCTCTCAGATAGTGTTAACACGCCCTAGTTCATCGCGTAACCAAGAAACCAACAGCCACCAATGAAAAATGACCTCTCGCATTGAGGGATCATTTTTTGATCTAAACCCTTTAGTTTATTGGTGCCGGGAGGGGGGGTCGAACCCCCACGAGGTTGCCCTCGGCGGATTTTGAGTCCGCTGCGTCTGCCAGTTCCGCCATCCCGGCTTTGCACTGCTTGTGCAATTGCTTGAGCCGTTTCGTACTTCCTCATCACATCTTGAGCGAGGGCTCTAAAAAGTTCAATCCCATCTTGTGGCGATTATGCTCGAGGCCACATCAGTATCGCATAATCGTTGCGACGGCTTCCAGTCCGGTCCCTCTCTTCTAAGGCCTGCGTTCCCTAGCCATCTTTGGACAATCTTGCGAGACGGTTTTGTACTGCATCGTTTCTAGATGAGTGCGGGGTCAATGCCCGCGTCCTGGTTATCGATCCTCGGACGCGTGAAGGCCCGAAAGCGCAAAGAAGAAAGCGCTACCTATACGACACCCATCAATAACTCGATGCGCACTTGACCGGCTTTCTCCAGGCCTACGATTTCACGCGGGGGCTCTAGGCCCTGGAGGCACTCGCGCGCGCCTACGAGTATCTTTGCGAACTCTGGACTCAGACGCCGGATAGATTTCCTCTCAACCTCATCCACCGACTGCCGGAGCGAAGCAGCCACTCCGCTAGCTCGCCGTTTCCACTGTAGCCGGTGCGGGTGGGTGTCCCTTCTTCTTGGAAAAGAGTCCCAGCAAGGTTTGCAAAATGACGTAGAGCGCCGGGATGAAGAAGAGGTTGAGCACCGTTGAAAGCAGCATGCCGCCTACGATCGTGGTTCCGACCGATCTGCGGCCGAGCGCTCCTGCTCCGGTTGCAAAGTATAGAGGCATAACGCCGAGGATGAAGGCAAAGGAGGTCATGAGGATGGGGCGAAGCCGAAGTTCCGCGGCTTCGATGGCGGCGTCGACGATGGACTTTCCCTGTGCGCGTATCTGTTCGGCGAACTCGACGATAAGGATAGAGTTCTTCGCCGAGAGACCGATGAGCATTACCAGACCGATCTGGCAGTAGACATCGTTCGCCATGCCGCGCATGGAAACCGCGCCGAGCGCGCCGAGCACGGCCATGGGAACGGCAAGCAGAATGATGAATGGCAACGCGAAGCTTTCATATTGTGCTGACAAGGTCAGATAGACGACGAGCAATCCGAGTCCGAAGATGATGATTGCTTTGCCGCTCGACTCGATCTCTTCGAGCGAGAGTCCGGTCCAGGAATACGTCATGCCCTGGATCATCGTTTTCTTCGCCAGATTCTCCATCTCTCGCAGGCCCTCGCTCGAGCTGTAGCCGGGAGCCGCGGCCCCATCGATCTCCGCAGAGCGGAAGAGATTGTAGTGAGAGATGACCTGCGGCCCGGAGGATTGTTCTATCGATACCAGATTGTCGAGTGAGACCATCTGTCCGCCATCTGTACGCACATAGAACTTACGCAGATCTCCCGGCGTCATGCGGCTCGATTGGTCGGCTTGAACGTAGACGCGATACGAGCGGTTGTTGAAATCGAAGTCGTTCACATACTGCGAACCCATGAAGACACTCAGCGTCGAGCTGATCTGACTGAGCGAAGCGCCCATAGCCTTGGCCTTTTCGCGGTCGATGGAGACAAGCAGCTGCGGATCGTTCGACGTATAGCTGGTGTAGAGGTTGACCAGTCCCTTGTCCTGCCGGCTGGCTCCGATGATCTGATGCGCCACGCGATCCAGATCTCCGAGCGTATTGCGGCCAAGATCCTGAAGCTCGAACTGGAAACCGCCGAATGTTCCCAGGCCTTGAATGGCGGGCGGCTCAAAAACGGCAACGGTTGCTCCAGGAACGGCAAACAGCTTTGGCGAGAGAGTAGCGAGCACATCCGAGGCCGCATGCCCTGGCCCTTTCTTCGATCGCAGGTCGACAGCTTTAAGCGGAATGAAGATGAGGCCGTAATTGGATGCGCTACCGCCGCTCAAGCTGAATCCCATGATGGCAAAGGTTCCGAAGACATCATCATCTTGGGTAATGACCTTGACGGCGCGCGACGCCACTTCACTGGTGTAGCTGAGCGAGGCTCCTTGAGGCGCCTGGACAATGCACATCAGATAATTCTGATCTTCCGAGGGGACGAAGGCAGTGGGCACGCGCTGATACAGATAAACGGTGGCGTATAGTCCCGCGACAAAGACCAGCAGCACCAGATACCGGACTCGCAGCACATGATGGGTGATGCGCCCGTAGAGCTGCGTGCTCTTATGGATGCTGCGATCGATGACTCCTAAGAGCCCGCGCTTGGTTTTCTCGCCACGCAGGAAGAGAGCGGAAAGCGCAGGAGAAAGCGTGAGCGCGTTGAACGCGGAGATGGCGATGGCGAAGGCGATGGTCAGAGCGAACTGGCGATAGAGAATTCCTGTTGTACCGGGAAAGAACGACACAGGCACGAAGACCGAGATCAGCACGAGAGATGTGGCGATAACGGCGCTGGTCACCTCGGACATGGCGACAGAGGTGGCCGTGTGCGGGTCTGAGTGCTCGGCGTTGATGTGTCGTTGCACGTTCTCGATCACCACGATGGCGTCGTCGACAACGAGGCCTGTCGCCAGCGTTATGCCGAACATGGTGAGCGAATTGATGGAGAATCCGAAGGCCTTGATGAAAGCGAAGGTGCCGACGAGCGATACAGGAATGGTGATGGCCGGGATGATCGTCGCACGCCAATCCAAAAGAAAAAGGAAGATGACGATGATCACGATCACGATGGCTTCACCGAGGGTTTGCACCACTTCGCGGATGGAGTCGCCGACAACGGTGGTGGTATCGAACGGGATTACATACTGAAGTCCCGGGGGGAACGATTTCGCCAGCTCATCCAGCCCTGCTTTCGCTTCGCGGTCGACCTCGAGCGCATTGGCGTTGCTCAACTGCTGCACGCCGAAGCCTACGCCTTCGAGACCGTTGTAGCGCAAATCCGTGGAATAGGTCTCAGCGCCTAATTCGGCGTGGCCCACATCCTTGATCTGGACGATGCCCGAAGTCGTGTTCTTAACGATGATGTTGTCGAACTGTTTCGGGTCGGTGAGCCGGCCGACGACGCGAACTGCGATTTGGTAAGCCTGATGTTCATCCGACGGAGGTTGGCCTACCTGGCCGGCGGGGATCTCTACATTTTGCTCGGCCAATGCGCTGGTTACATCGGAAGCGGTGAGAGAACGCGCTGCCAGCTTCGCTGGGTCGAGCCAGATACGCATTGCGTATTTGCGCTCACCGAAGATGACCACGTCGCCGACGCCGGGAATGCGCTTCAGCGCGTCCTTAATATAGACATCGAGATAATTGCTGATGAAGAGGTCGCTATATTTTCCGCCCGGAGCGATCAAGGCCGCGCCAAACACGAAGTTGGAGTTGGCCTTGCTGATGGTGATGCCGGTGCTGGTGACCGCCTGCGGCAGGCGACCCTGCGCTGAAGCTACGCGATTCTGTACGTCGACCGCGGCGATGTTCAGATCGTAGCCGGTGCGGAACGTCGTCGTAATGGTGCTGGTGCCGTCGTTCGAGCTGGTCGAATTGATGTAGTGCATTCCTTCGACGCCGTTGATCTGCTCTTCGAGTGGAATGGTGACCGCGGATTCAACCACCTGCGCGTTCGCGCCTACATAATTGCTGCTCACCACCACCTGCGGCGGAGCGAGCTGCGGATAAAGCGAAATCGGCAGGGTGGGAATGCAAACGGCGCCCGCGAGAACAATCAGCAGAGCGCATACGGTCGCAAATACTGGCCGGTGGATGAAAAAATCTACCAAGAAGAGCCTACCTATCTAGATGTTCCTGACGGTCTCATGTTGATGCTGTAACGGGATGAGAATGCGCTCCGGGACAGCAGATTCGCTTAGCCCAAAGGCTGCACAGGCATGCCGTCGACCAAAAACTGGGTGCCTGAAACGATGACTTTATCTCCGTTGCGCAGACCGCCCAAAACCGCGTAGTTGTTCCCCACCGGATCGCCCAGCTTCACGGGGAGCTGCTGCGCGAAATACTTTCCGCCCTTATCCTGGGCCACGTATACAAAGGCCTGGCCGCCGAGCCGGGTAACCGCGAGCACCGGCACAACGGGAGTTGGATTCGTGCTCCACACCACACGCGCTTTCACCAGCTGTGCGGTTCGCAGCATTGCCTGATCCGAATGAACGGGAGCCTTTACGAGAATTCCTTGCAGCTGGTTGTCCACCTGGGGAGAGATGAAATCGATCTTCGTGTGCTCGAGGAGCTGCTCGTTGTTGTCGAGAATGTCGACCGCGAGCCCGCTGCGCACCAGAGAGCCGCGCTCCGTAGGAATATAGATATAGGCTTCGAGGTCGCGATTCTCGTCGACGGTGGTCAGCATTGTGGTGGCCGAGACGTAATCGCCCACGTGCACCGGTATATCCCCGACAATGCCGTCGAAGGGCGCGGAGATGCTGTAGTAGCCAAGCTGCTTCTCTTGTGTGACTCGCGAAGCGATCGACGACTCGTAATCGGCCTTGGAGTTGGCAAAGGCTTGTTCGGCCTGGTCGAGTGTGTCGCGGCTGGTCACTCCCGCGGCAAAGAGCTTACGCTGGCGCTCAACTTCCGTCTGGTTGTATTGGTAGACGGCCAGCTTCTGCTGTTCGGTGGCAGCCTGCGACTGTACGGTAGCTTTTTGCCTGGCCGGGTCAATCTCCATGAGTGTCTGGCCGGTCTTCACCCGATCGCCCGAGTGAACCAGGATCTCCGTGAGGTTGCCATCCACCTGGGGATTCAACGTGGCCGAGCGGCGAGACTTGATGGTGGCGACGTATTCATCCGACGTGGCAACTGGAGAAGAGGTCACGGTAAGGGTTTGAACGGGCAGCGCATGAAACGCGGCCTGGGTCGCCGGCTTCGCCTCCCGGCATGCCGTGATTGCCAGGGAAAGAGCCAATGGGATTAAGGCAATGCAGATGCGTAACGGTCTCATCAAAAAAATCCTTAGATTTAAGCCTTCCGGTGAATATCCCGGTTCTGGTATTTGCGTCTGCTTACAATTTCATCCGCCGACTCAAGTGGCAAGCGAGCGATGTCGCTACGATTCCCGGAAACTTGCGACGACGGGTTTCCCCTGCCGCTCGATTTCGGATGCCCGGTTTCGCGACCTATGTTGTTGTCGCTCTTCGAATCTTCCGATTGATTCCAGAACAGTCGATCGATTTTAGGCAATCCCGGCCAGATTGCATGGCAACCCAGTTCCCATACTGATTCACCGTCAAGGCGAAGGCTTCACGAAATGTTTCAAATGAGATAGGCTTCACGATCGATCCAGCGCCGTGACCGAGAAATACGCCCTACGGGCTCTTATTTTCAGGAAATTTCCCCGGCTCCTGTCGCAGGCCAACATGCTAACTGAAAGATACGAAAGCGTGCCATCTGAAGTTCCGGCTGGGCATGGGACAGATGGCGAGACGAGAAACCAAGGTAATTCTAGGTTGGGAGTCGAGCGTTCGACGCGACGTCCGGGTTTTGACACCGTCCGCTCCAATTGATACATTCAAGATGGCTCTTGCCGTGCGTGCGTGCGTGCTTTTTCCCGCCTCGCATCTCGCGTCCCCGTCGTCTAGCCCGGCCTAGGACACCGCCCTTTCACGGCGATAACACGGGTTCGAATCCCGTCGGGGACGCCAAATACATCAACAACTTCAAATCTTATTGCCGGCTGAAACGGCTTCGTGTGGTGATGGAATCCACTGGGGCAATCCACTGGGGCCAGGAGTGAATCAGTTCTCCGCCACCGGCTCGCTGCCTTCCTGATCGGCGAGGGGAGAGCTTGGACGATGCCTGGAGCCTAAAACGTTCGTGTTGGTGGAACCTGTATTCCGCGGATGGCGCTGGAGTAAAGGAAAGTACGGCTCGGCAGAGCCTATATAAGCGTTGTCTTGGAAGGTACGCAGGAACTAAATGCACTTATAGCATTCCTCTACCTATTCACAGCCCGAACAACAGACTCGATAGGATCAATATCAGTTAAGCGAACTAAGCAGACTGTAAGGTCTGGCTATTGAAGATCCCAAGTTCCGCTGTAGCTCTCTGTCGAAATTCGCTGGGAAAGTACAGCCATTTTGGCGTTCTACATTTAGATACTTTGAGCCTTCAAGAAATCTGGAGCGCCTTGATATAGCCCAACGGATTAGGTCCACGTTGGAGTTAGTCGGACCCGAGATCAGGCTGGTGGAATGTGGGTCGATCTCTTAGCTTGCCTTCGAATGGTTACTGTCAGTGACCAGTTTTCCGTGCCGAAAGAAAAGAAACTTTTAATGTGCAGCGCCGGCAATAGGGCCAATTCTTGCACTGCACTCCGCGTACAGGCCAGGCCAACTTACTAAGCCCTAAGCTTTAGGATCATAGTTTGTGTCGCTTTGCAATAGCTCTTGCTGGAGATTGCCGACAATCTTGAGTAACAACGATGATTACTTCGGGCACTATCACCTTGGCTATAGCACTGGATTGTCGTCATCTGCCCCAACTCGCAGATGTTGGTGTCGAACCGCCAAGTCAACCTCGCATTGCCAAAGGATTAATCCGCATGCAAAACTCACTTAACCTCCTCCGCCACCGGCTCTCTGCACGGCGACTGTCAGCGCTTCGTCTTGCGTTGGCCTGCTTGCTTGTGCTGGGTGGAACGCGGCCCGTATGGGCTATCTTTACCGTCAAATCCAATGGCGTAGTCAGCACGCTGGGAACAGGAAGCTCAACGCTGGGCACTCCTGCCGGCATCGTCACTGATTTCTATGGGAACGTTTATGTTGCCGACACCACCGATAGCCAGATTATCAAAATTGCGCCCGATGGAGTAACCGCGAGCGTTCTTTCGATCACCGGACTTAGCCCGGCGTTGAACGCGCCCAAGGGGCTGGCCATCGACTCGGCCGGCAACTTGTATATCGCGGACACGGGCAATTCCCGCATCGTCAAGGTTTCGATCAGCGGCGCGGCCTCGGTCATTGCGACGCCGACCATCACGCTGAATGCTCCGCAGGGTGTCGCCATCGATATCTCGGGCAACATCTACATCTCGAACACCGGGAACAACCAGATCGTGAAGGTGCCTTCGGACGGAAGCAACGCCTCGGCCGATCTGACCGGCTCGCTGGCCAGCCCGAGCGGCATTGCCGTCGATCCATTGGGCAACCTGTATGTCGCTGATACCGGGAACAGCCGGGTGGTGAAAATCAATGCCACTTCGCCGTTTTCGAGCGGCAGCATCAATGCGACCGTTACCACAGCGGCTGGCGTTGCGCTTAATGCTCCCAGCGGCGTTTACATCGGCAACAACGGCATTCTCTACATCGCCGATACCAGCACCACCGAAGGCGGCCATCCCACTCCAGGCCGCGTTGTCATTGTCGACTCGCAGGGGAATGCCGAAGAGTTGCTGACCGGGTACCCGGTGTTCAACTCGCCGCTGGCCCTAGCCGTGAACGCCATGGGCAATATTTTCGTGGTCGATAACGGCGGCACATCGAATGCCGGTCGCGTGCAGTCCTTCCAGAGCTACACCATCGATACCTCCGACACCTTTACCTCTTCCGTGAACTTTGGCCATGTGCAGCTCGGTTCTGCCGGAACTTCCATCACTATTCCCATCTCGGTCAGCTCGGACACCACGCTGAGCGCGATCAACGTTTACACCTCCGGCACGCAGAATCTCGACTTCACCATCGCCAACGACAGTACCTGCGCCGCGGCCACGACCAACACCGATTGCACCGTCGATGTCACCTTCGCGCCGACCGCTGCCGGCCTGCGCCGGGGCACGCTGGTCCTGAGCTACACCTCCACCGACTTCCCCCCGGGCTCGCTGACCATTCCCATCTTCGGCTCCGCGGATGCACCGATCGCAGCCCTTTCGCCTGGCGTCGCCTCGGTCTTGAGTGTCGGCACCGCGACGGTTACCGATCCCTTCCAGGAAGCGGTAGACGGAGCCGGAAACATTTACGTCACCAGCTATAGCAGCAACAAGGTCCTCGCTATTCCCGCCGGCGGAGGTTCCGGAACGATCGTCAACACCGGCAGCTTCACGCCTTCTCAGCCCACCGGTGTCGCTGTCGATGCCTCCGGGAATCTCTTCATCGCGGATTACGGCAATGCCCGCATTATCGAGGTAGCAACTAACGGAACCGCTTCGCTGTTCACGATCAGCGGTCTGAGCACGGGCATCAGCTTTCCCACCGCGCTGGCCTTTGACGCGGCCGGAAACCTCTATATTACCGACTACGGCAATGGTCGCATCGTCGAGGTCAATCCCTATGGACAGGGCACGGTGCTCTCGACCGGCAGCTTCACCTTCAGCTCGATCGACATCACCGGCACGGCCGTGGATGCAATCGGCAATGTCTACATCGCAGACCGCAACAACAACCAGATCGTGAAAGTTGACCCTCTGGGCAACGCAACTCTCCTGAATCTGCCTTCCCTCACCCTCAACGATCCGCAGGGCGTCGCAGTTGACCCTAGCGGCAACGTCTACGTCATGGATTCCGGCAATGAGCGCATCATCCAGACAACGACCTCCGGAGCTGTTTCCGTGATGGCGTTCTCTGGCGTCACCATCGGTCCCACCATCTTCGGCATCACGCCCGATTCCAACGGCAACATCCTGGTTGGTGACTGGAACAACGGTCGCCTGGTCAAGATCAATGTTGGCCAGGCGGCGCTGACCTTCGCTGACACGAACACCCGGAGCACCAGCTCGGACAGCCCCAAGACGGCGACGGTGACCAACCTGGGTGACCAGCCGCTGGTCTTCTCTGCCAATTCGGTCTTTCCGGCCGATTTCTCCGAAAATATGGGAGACCCGAACCCCTGCATTTCCGGCACGTCGCTCTCCGCCGGAACCGACTGCGATGTGGCAATCAAGTTCACGCCGCTGACAGCAGGCAGCTTGAGCGAAACTGTCACTGTCACCGATAACACCCTCAACGTGGCCAGCTCGACGCAGCAGATCGCAGTAAGCGGAACCGGCATTAATGCCGGCGACACCACCTCGACCACTCTCTCGATCTCGCCTAACACGGCCAGCTACGGGCTGCCGTTAACCCTTACCGCTCTGGTCGCGGATACTACGACCGGGCAGAGCGCCACCAAGCCCACCGGCTCGGTGACCTTCACCGATATGGTCGGCTCGACCGTTACCCAGCTGAATAACGGTGCTGCCGTCACTCTCGATGCGACGGGCAAGGCCGTGCTGTCGAACGTTGTGCTCAGCACTCCGGGTGCGCACATCATCACTGCGACCTACGACGGAGTGAGCAGCACCTTCCTTGCAAGTAACGGCACTGCCAGCATCACCGTGAGCCAGGCTTCGGTTACGGTGGCCGGTCCTTCTTCTGCCGTCACTCTCACTCCGGGCCACGCCGGTTCTGTCGCCATCACGGTGACGGGAGCCAACACGTCAGCCCCCAGCGTTCCTAGCGGAAGCGTCAGCTATACCATCACAAACTCTTCCAACACCGTGGTTGGTTCGGGAACAGCGATCCTGACCGCGGGCGCCGGTAACGCAACAGCCTCCGTGCCTCTCGCGAGCACACTGGCTTCGGGAACCTACACCATCACGCTGACCTACTCCGGGGACGCCAACTACGCCTCCGGCACGGCAACCGTGACGGTCCACGTAGCCCAGATCACTCCCACCATCACCTGGAGCGCCTCCGGTGCTTCCATTACCTTTGGCACGAACCTGGCCGCATTGCTCAATGCCACTGCGAGTAATAACGGCACAGCGGTCCCGGGCACCTTCACCTACACGGCAACCCTCGCCGGGGGCTCGGCCGTCGCGGTGAACGCTTCGACGGTGCTGGTTGCGGGCATGTACACCTTGACCGCAACCTTCACTCCAACCGATACCACTACCTACTCCACTACGTCCGCAACGGCTTCGCTGGCTGTCTCGATGGCCTCCGCGAATACGTCGCTCACCGCATCCGCCAACCCGATTCTGGCTACGGCATCCGTAACCTTTACGGCGACAGAAGCCTCGACGGCCGGTACGCCGACCGGCGCCATCGGCTTCTACGATGGCACCACGCTTCTGGGCACGGTCGCTCTCTCGCAGGGGCAGGCTTCGTTCACGACGACGGCTCTCGCCACCGGCAGCCAGCCCATAACCGCGTCCTACTCCGGCGACAGCAACTTCGCCGCCAATACCAGCCCGATCGTCACCGAGGTTGTCCAGGACTTCACCCTGTCAACCCAAGGGGGAACATCGTCCGGTTCTGGCTCTACCCCCTCGGCGACCGTCGAACCTGGGGGAACAGCTACCTTCCAGCTCTCATTTGGTCCCACCGCTGGCACTGTCTTTCCGGCGCCGGTTACGTTGTCGGTGAGCGGACTGCCTCCCGGAGCGACCGCAACTCTTACCCCGCAGACGCTCCCTGCCGGCTCGGCATTGACCTCTGTGACTCTGACCATTCAGACCGCGCCGCAGAGCGCTTCGCTTGGCCGTGATCTGCGGCTGGGTGCACCGGTCCTGGCGCTCATATTCCTGCCCTTCGCGGGAAGCCTGCGGCGCAATGGCAAAAAGCTGCAGCGGCTGAGCTTCCTGCTGATGATCCTGGTGGGCGGCGCAGCGGCCATGGCTGGAATCTCGGGCTGCGGCTCGAATAACTCCGGCTTCCTGGGACAGGCAAACCAGAGCTACACCGTAGTGATTACGGCGACCTCCGGCAACCTGTCTCATTCCACTTCCGTAACGCTGAATGTCCAATAAGGAGCGCAAATGTCAGTCAGGTTTTTCAGAAACATGCTGCTCCTGAGCGGAGCATTCTCCATGGGCCTGTTCGCACAGGCCCAGCAACAGCAACCGGTATCCAGTCATCCGGCAGATATCGATCTAGCCATCACGTATGTAGCCGAAAGAGCCAAGATCGTGAACACTGACTGCGGCTGTTTCTGGCTGCAGGGTGGAAGCGGAAACTTCGCTTTTAACTTCTTCCACGGCCTGGGGGTGGCTGGAGATTTATCCGGTGATCATTCGGCTGACATCGCAAGCGGAGTGGCTCTGGACAAGGTAATGTTTGCCGCGGGCCCTCGTTATACTTTCAGCCCCGGCAGTTGGTCGAAGCATCACCTGGGCGCCAGCCGCGAGCTGTCGTTCTTTGGTGAAGCCCTCTTTGGAGGCGTGCACGGCTTCAACGGCGTCTTTCCTTCTTCTTCCGGCGTGCAGGGTGCAGCCAGTTCCTTCGCCATGCAGTTCGGTGGAGGTGTGAACCTCAGGATGACGCACACCTTTGGCATTCGTGCTATTGAAGCAGACTACGTTCGCTCCACACTCCCCAACAGCGGCAACGATACGCAAAACGATCTGCGGCTCGGCGCTGGTGCCTACTTCCACTTCGGGCGATAAGTCCGGCTCCCTTCTATGGGTTGGCCCAGATTGTGCACCGGCCCATAGAACTCAAGTTCGGCAAACGCGGTAACGCTGGACCGAATCCCCTCAGAAACGCCAAATAAAACATCAGAATTAGTACATTTTCAGTCTACAGTCAGCAGCTCTTCAAAAAAGCCTCCGATCTGGCGCTCGCGGTCGATGAAATGAATCTCCAGGATCCAGTGCCTTCGCTGGCCGCTCTCGCTGGTCGAACGCATGCGCAGGTTGCTCTTCGGGTGGACGTAGAGGGTCACTTTATCCTCTGCAATTCGCTCGTGAGGAAAGTGGCCTATTAGATGTCCGGCGATCGGTCCGCCAAACTCCCAGCCGTATTTTTCTGCGAGGGAGACGGCATGCTCATAGAGCTGGCTCGCGGTAATGTCCGGGTGTTGCCAGAAGTAGCGTTTCCCATCCGCAAACGCCTTGGCGACGTCGTCGCGCATCTTCAGCTTGGCAGGATCTGATCCGATCACAAAAGTTCGGCCAAAATCCGCCTCATACTCTTCGAAGACAGGGCCGAGGTCCAGAAAGAGAATCTCATCTGCTCTGATGACGTGATCTGGCGGATTGTCGTCGTAGGGCAGCAGCGTATTGGCTCCGGCGCGAACCATTCGCTTGTGCCAGTACGTCGAGATGCCGTACATCTCCTTCGCGAGATCGTAAACCTCCCGGTTTAGCTGGCTTTCCGCGATACCAGAGCGGATCAAGCCGCGCGTTTCGACCTGGTCAAAGAGCTGCTTCGCTTTCTCCTGTGCGATGCGAAGCTCTGTAACCTTTCGCTCTTCTGAGCTATCTACTATACGAGTGTGGTCTGCCATGTGGACTTGGCTCATTATAGAGAGTGTGCCCAATGGAGGGGCAGAACGCCAGATGCCGATTCCTTCCCGCGTAAGGTTTATGAGATCGTCCGTAGTCATGGCCGTTGCTGCGGTTCTGATCAGCCTGGCGCTCGGTTCTTCTCTCTCCGAAGCGCAGGAGCCGCCGAGCATCGTCGGGAGCTCTCCGCTGCCTGGGCTCGCGGGCGCCACAGATTGGATCAACTCCAAGCCGCTGACGGCGAAGGAACTCAAGGGCAAGGTTGTCCTCGTCGATTTCTGGGACTATTCCTGCATCAATTGCATTCGCGCAATCCCTTACATCCGCGCGTGGGCGGATAAGTACAAGGACAGCGGGCTGGTGGTAATCGGAGTTCACACGCCTGAGTTCGACGTTGAAAAGCAATTGCCGAATGTCCAGAAAGCGGTGCAGAAGTTTGGCATCACGTATCCAGTCGCACTGGATAACAACTACGCGATCTGGAATGCGTTTCACAATCAATATTGGCCTGCCCACTACTTCATCGATGCCAAGGGCAAGGTTCGCTACGAACATTTCGGAGAAGGCGAATATGACCAATCCGAGCGATGGATACAGGAGCTTCTGAAAGAAGCAAACGCCAAGCAGATGCCGGCGAGCCTGGTGAGTGTGCATGGGCAGGGAGCCCAGGCCGCCGCGGACATGAGCGATGTCCGGTCTCCTGAAACCTACATTGGCTACTCGCGCGCCCAGCATTTTGTATCTCCAGGCGGCATCAAGCGCGATGCGGAGCAGCTCTATATTGCGCCGAGTCATCTTCAGCTAAACGATTGGGGGTTGACCGGCGACTGGCTCGATCATGGGCAAGTAGCTGTGCTTCGATCTCCCGGAGGAAAGATCCTCTTCCGCTTCCATGCCCGTGATCTGCATCTGGTACTGGGTCCGAGTGCTGACGGCAAGCCCATCCGCTTCCGAGTGACAATCGACGGACAGGCTCCAGGAGAAAACCACGGGGACGATACGGATGCGCAGGGAAATGGTGTGGTGAAAGATCACCGTTTATATCAATTGGTAAGACAAAAGGGCTCCATCACAGACCATACGTTTGCGATCGAGTTTGAAGATCCGGGAGTACAGGCGTTTTCATTTACCTTCGGATAAGTGAGGACACAATGATTCAGAAACAGGATGACAACAAGAATGGGACGAACCGGCGGCTGTTCCTGATCGCTGGAGGAGCAGCCGCAGTTGCGTTCGCTCTCAAGCTTCGGCATGGAACCGAGATAGTACAGGCGAGACCCGAGCTTCCAAAAGAAGTGAAGATCGTCGAGTTCTCCGCCTCCGGACAACGAAAAGATGCAGTCACGGTTCCTGTGATTATCAAGACGGATGCAGAGTGGGAACAGCAGCTCTCACCGGCTGCCTATCAGGTCACACGGCGTGCCGGCACGGAGAGACCATACTCTGGCGAATACTGGAACTTGCACGACAAGGGGCTGTATCACTGCATCTGCTGCGACACGCTGCTTTTCAATTCCGACACGAAGTTCGAATCGGGCACGGGATGGCCGAGCTTCTGGCAAGCCATCGCCAAAGAAAATGTCCGTGAAAACACGGATCTCTCTATAGGGATGGAACGTACCGAGGTTCGGTGCAGGCGATGCGATGCCCACCTTGGTCACGTCTTCGATGACGGCCCAAGACCAACCGGCCTCCGCTACTGCATGAATTCTGTCGCACTCAAATTCGTGAAATTGGCCGATGCCTTGAAGGGCGCACAATAGAAGCATGCCCGAAAATGCCTTCGTCCAGATTGTCTCTGAAGTGAGATCGTTCGCCTCCCACGCGAACGATCTCGAAGCGCTGCAGAAGTTCATCGTCGAGATCATTCCGGCCCGCTTGTCTTACTACAATTGGACAGGCTTTTACATGCTCGATCCCAATGATCCGGAGACGCTCGTTCTCGGACCATTTCGCGGAGCGCCCACCGAGCACGTTCGTATCCCTGTACACGAGGGCATCTGCGGAGCAGCTGTCGCGCAGAATGACACTGTTATCGTCGATGACGTCAACGCCGATCCGCGCTACCTTGCCTGCTCACTGGAGACCAAATCCGAGATCGTTGTTCCAGTGCGAGCCAACGGCGTTGTCGTTGGCGAGATCGACATCGACAGCCACGACCTGGCGGCCTTCTCTTCGGCCGATCGTGAATTCCTGGAAGAGTGTGCAGATATCGTAGGCGGCTTTATCGAGCGGTCTCAGCTGGCGTCTTCTGTTGCAAAGTAGAAGTGGTAATGATTCCTGCAGCCGGGGTTGAATCCGGCTGCGCATTGCGGACACTGCGACCCGCTATCCACGTATTCGCGAATCGTCAGTTCATGACCGCACGCCCCGCAAAGAACCGCGCGAACGTTCCACTCGGAGCGGAGCCATACCTGGATAGCGTGATCGGCGAGGACTTCGTGGCAATCCTTGCAGGCGTAGTAGACGCCGCAGCAGCGCATTCTGATCGCAAGGATGTCGAGCGCTGAATGATAGTGGACGCAACGTGTCTCTGCATCCAACTCCACTCCCCGAACTTCCGGTCTCGGTATGCTCACATCTCTATCAAAGCACACCGCGCAGAGTTGCTCAGTAACGCTTGTAGGGCAGGAACTTTCCGGACATGGTGATGCGTACCCGGTCGCCTTTGGGATTCTGTTCGCGGCTGATCTCCATATCGAAATCGATTGCGCTCATGATGCCGTCGCCGAACTCTTCCTCGATCAGAGCCTTCCATGTGGTGCCGTAGGTCTGTACGAGTTCATGGAAGCGATAGATCAACGGATCGGTTGGCGGAACGGCGGGCAGGGAACCCCTGTAGGGCGGCTCAGCAAGCAGCGCGACCTCTGACTCATCCAATTCCAGGAACTTTGCCAGCTTGCCGGCTTCTTCCTTCGTCAGTGTCATCTGCCCGAGCAGCGCGGCCGTATAGAGGATCGGCGATCCCGGTCCGACAGCTTCTGCAATCTGTTTCCATGAAAGACCCTTCTTTCGCTTCGCATCCAGTATCTTTGCGGTGAGTTCTTCGCGCGTCATCGATTTCTCCTAAATGAATTGACGGGCGAAGGTTGGCTTCGCCCGTCATGATTCGGTTGAGTGGTGCTTTACTTCTTCACGGTATAGGAATGCGCCCCGGCTCCAGCGAGCTTACCTCCGTCCACGATCAGGTACTCCTCGCGGATAGGACGATTCTCGAAGAAGCACTCCAGGATTTCCCGTGTGCCGGCAGCGTAGCGCGTCTGAGCCGAAAGCGATGTGCCGGAGATATGCGGGGTCATGCCATGGTGAGGCATCGTCCGCCACGGGTGATTCTGCGGAGCGGGCTGCGGATACCACACATCGCCGGCGTATCCGGCAAGTTGACCGCTCTCCAGTGCGCGAACGATTGCTTCACGATTGCAGATCAGGCCGCGAGCGGTGTTGACGAGATAAGCGCCGCGCTTCATCTTGCCAATCAGCTCCTCGTTGAAGAGGTCGAGCGTGCCAGGATGCAGCGGTGCGTTGATCGTTACCACGTCGCAGACCTTGACCATGTCCTCGACGCTCGTGTGGTGGGTGAGACCGAGTTCCTTCTCTACGGCCTCAGGCAGACGGTGTTGATCGAAGTAGTGCAGTTTTACATCGAAGGGCTTCAGGCGCTTCAACACTGCAAGTCCGATGCGGCCCGCGGCAACGGTTCCCACATGCATGCCTTCGAGATCATAGGAGCGCTCGACACAATCCGCGATGTTCCAGCCGCCTTTGAGCACCCACTCGTGGGACGGCAGATAATTGCGCACCAGCGAGAGGATCATCATGAGCACATGCTCCGACACGCTGATGCTGTTGGAGAATGTGACCTCGGCAACGGTGATGCCGTGCTTGATGGCGGCTTCCAGGTTCACGTGGTCGGAGCCGATGCCGGCCGTGATTGCCAGCTTCAGTTTCTTCGCCTTCGCGATGCGCTCCGGCGTCAAGTAGGCCGGCCAGAACGGCTGCGAGATGACGATATCCGTATCGGGCAGCTCGCGATCGAATACCGAGTCAGCGCCTTCCTTATCCGACGTGACAACGAAGGTGTGGCCGAGGCCCTCAAGATACTTGCGCAGGCCGAGTTCACCGGAAACGCTGCCGAGCAACTCGCCGGGCTTGAAGTCAATTGCCTTCGGTGTCGGAGCTGTCTGACCGCCTGGATAGTGATCGATTTTGGGAATGTCGTTGCGAGCGTAACTCTTGGGGTAGCCGGTAACAGGGTCGTCGTACAGCACACAAAGTATCTTTGCCATTGTTTCCTCCACTTACGGAAACAACGCTCTCAAAGTGAAAGAACGACGGTCAAACAAAGGACTTCAATGGGGCAATCGAAGATATCGATCATCATTGCGAATGCGTGAATCATGGATAGAGCTGCGCAAGTCATCGCTTCATTTCTTCGTTGAGATTTACTTGTTTGGCCAGGTCAAGAAACGCCCGCGCGACCGGAGGCAAGGGATCACGATCGGATGCCACGAGGCCAACTACGTGCGCGGCATCCGGTTCGACCAGTGCGAGCGCAACAAGTCCATCCACGTTACCAATCAGAGAGAGAAACGAGTTCGGCACCACGGTCGACCACTGGCCGAATTTCAAATGTGACCACAGCGTGATTAGAGAATTCGTTTCGATGGCCGCATTGACTGTGGCTCCCGCTCCGCGGAAATGCATGTCGATGATCCTGCGATTCTGCATGTCGGAGGTCAGGAGGCAGAGGGGATAGTTCGCTGCTTCTGCCCACGGAATCGTCTTCCGCTCTTCGACACCTGGACTTTTACGGGTCAGAAAAACATAATGCTCGGGATATAGCTGGAGCCTACGAACCCTGGCCAGTGGCTCGTTATCGAGATAAGTCACTCCGATGTCCAGTGTGAGTTCGTCGATGCCCCTCTGAATCTCAATCGAGGTCAGGCTGCGAATCACAATGTGAGTGTGAGGATGGAGTTTGGCGAACGGTGTTGTGAGTAGAGAAATCACCGGCAGGGTGACGGGAATCGCGCCAATCTTCAAATATCCGGTCAAGCCCCGTCGCATCTCTGAAAGACTCTGCTGCAGCCCTTCATAGTCGACGATGACGTGCTTGGCCCACTCAAGAACTTTTTCGCCCTCTGGAGTGAGCCCCAGGAAGCGCTGCCCGCGTTCGACCAGTAGAACGCCGAGGCTCTCCTCCATTTGCTTGATCCCCGCGGAGAGCGTCGATTGCGTTACGTGGCAGGAGGCCGCGGCTCGCGCGAAATGTCTTTCTCTCGCCAATGCTGTAAGGAATTCAAGGTGCCGGAGAATCATGCGTATCTCTTTCAATTGAAATCATATAATTCCGTGACCTGAAACTGGCTGAAGCGGCCGTCCATGCGTCGATTGCTGCAGCGAGAGGCTTGCACCCATAATGATCTATGGCAACGATTCCCACGATTCTTCCCACCGACGTTCGGTCATCCCGTGAGTCACTTCCGCGTGACTGTACTTTTTCCGTATCGGATTGGCATGCGCTCGCTCCGCACTGGTATCCGGTCGCGTTCTCGCATGAGGTCAGCGACAAACCTTACGCCGCTCGGCTGCTGGATGAACGCGTGGTCCTCTATCGCTTGAGTGATGGAAAGATCGTCGCCGCAAAGGACATCTGCTTTCACCGTGGCGCTCCATTAAGCCTGGGCAGCGTCGAGAAAGACGAGATTATATGCAAGTATCATGGCCTGCGGTATAACGCTTCCGGCCAGTGCACGTGCATCCCGGCGCATCCCAAGGGAGCCATTTCTCCGCGCCTCCATTTGCATATGTTTCGCGCGCAGGAAGCGTTCGGTCTGGTCTGGGTGCAGCTCATTGCGAACGACGAGGCAAGACTGCCGGAGATGAGCGAGTGGTCCGATCCCGATTACATCCAGGTGCTGCCCAACAGCGTTGCCATGAATGCCGCAGCAGGCAGACAGGTCGAAGGCTTCCTCGACGTGAGCCACTTTGCATTTGTGCACGTGGAGACCTTTGGCGAACTCGATAATCCGGAAGTCCCCGACTACGCCGTGACGAAAACGGCCAATGGATTTGTCGCCGACTACATCAGCTCCGTCAGCAATTACTCGAAGGATTTCAAGCATCTCAATCCGCCGGGCTTTCTCTGGCGGCGGCGTTTTGAGACCTATCTGCCATTCACGGCAAAACTGACCGTCTTCTTTCCCAACGGCCAGCTTCACATCCTCAATGCCGCTTCGCCCGTGTCGGCGCGAAAAACAAGGCTCTTTGTTCCGATATGCCGAAACTTCGATAAAGACGCCCCGCTTCAGGCAACGCTGGAATTCAATCATCAGGTCTTTGCTGAGGACCAGGCGATTGTCGAGCAACAATACCCGGAAGACCTGCCTCTCGATCTCCACGCGGAAGCCCATTTTCCCGCGGATCGAAGCTCTATCGCGTACCGCAAGGGCTTGGCTGCGCTGGGTCTGGGACGTTCGTTTACCGCATAGTCTCCGCGTGCTCATGGAACAAGGCTGTTCTGCAGCGTGGGCGAGTGTTCGCGCGCGCGAAAATCTGATAGAAAGTGTAAGCGCCCGTCAAAGCCGGGCAAACAGACGCGATAAGGAATTTATGGCATCTATTCAAGAGTTTCGATGTGAAGTCTGCGGAACAGTGGCCAGCAATCCCACCCACTGGTACGTGATTCAATGCGGCGATAGAGCACTCACCGTTCTCAAGTGGGACTCAGAAACCGCCAACGCTGAGGGCGCGCGCCACTATTGCGGAGAAGCCCACGCTCAGGTGTACATCAGCCGGTGGTTTGACTCGGTATGTTCGCCGGCGAAGCCGGACTTCACCAGGTCTTCGTAGGAAAGTAAAGAACAGATACGCTCGGGCGTGTGTCTCGCTCGAGCGTCACCATCTCGGGACGATGACGTTGTGGCAGTATGCCCCGGCGAGTAGCCGCCCTGATCTCAAGGATGAACGCAAACTTTCCCCTTGCACTTCTACAGGTAAGGTTGTAGCGTTCCTGTAGAAGTGGAAGGGTTTGAGAATGACCGATCGAATTGATCTTCCGCAGGGAACTTTAGACCTCCTGATATTGCGAACGCTATCGATGGGGCCACAGCATGGCTGGGCGATTTCCGAGCGTGTGCAGCAGGTTTCGAGCGATGTTTTGCAGATTCAACAGGGCTCGTTGTATCCAGCGTTGCACCGGTTGGAGCGGCGTGGTTGGATCAAGGCGCAATGGGGAATCTCTGATAACAATCGGCGTGCGAAGTATTACGAACTGACGCGCAGCGGGACCAGGCAGCTCGAGGTAGAGACGGATACTTGGCGCAAGCTTGCCGCTGCGGTTGCCCAGGTGCTCGAGAGCGTGTGAGGCTGCGATGCTCAACGATTTGCTTTATCGGCTGCGTGCCCTTTTCCGTCGCGATGCAATGGAAGCGGAACTTGAAGATGAACTGCAGTTTCATTTCGAGCGGGAGATCGAGAAGCATCGGAGGGCGGGCATGACGGAGCAGGAGGCGAGGCGGCGTGCGCGCCTGTCGATAGGCGGCCATGACCAAGTGAAGGAAGATTGCCGCGATGCGCGCGGCACCATTTTCATCGAGCAGTCAATACAGGATGCGCGTTATGCGCTGCGGCAGCTGTGGGCGAATCCCACGTTTGCCCTGGTGATGATCTTGACGCTGGCGTTGAGCATCGGGGCTAATAGCGCGATCTTTAGCGTAGTCGAGAGTGTGCTGATCCGTTCGCTTCCTTTCGAGCAGCCGGATCGCATTGTGCGCCTGTTCATGTCGGAGCCGATGTATCCGCGGTTTCCCCTGAATCCTTTTGACTTTCGCGATTTTCGCTCGCGCAGCCGATCCTTTGCCGGGCTGGCTGGCTTCACGCGCGACGACCTGCAGCTTTCAGGAGGCTCGGGACAGCCCGAACAGTTGCATGGATTCGATATCACGGCTGGATATTTCCAGGTACTAGGTCTCCATCCAGAGCTGGGGCATGAGTTCACTGAGCGCAACGAAGTTCCGAACAGTGGACGGCAGGTGATTATCAGCGACCGGCTTTGGAGGACGCGATTTGGAGCCGATCCAGCAATTCTCGGACGCAAGCTGACTCTGAATGCCATGCCCTTCACGGTGATCGGAGTCATGCCATCCGGCACCGAGCACCCGGGCAACGAACGCCAGCCGGTTGCGTATGGAGAGAGCGTGGATGCATGGACTCCCTTCTGGTTTCAGGGTGACCCGTCGAATCGCGGTTCGCACTTTCTCGAAGGTATCGGCCGATTAAAAGACGGCGTGACTGCCGCTCAGGCAAAGGCGGAGCTGAGCGCGATCATGGCGCAGATGGCGCGTGACCATGGCGACTCCAACTGGCAGGTGCTGGCGGTTCCTCTGGAGCAGGAGATTGTGGGGGCGAGCCGGCAAATGTTGCTCGTGCTGCTCGGTGCTGTTGGCATGGTGTTGCTGATTGCCTGCGCGAATGCAGCCAATCTGCTTTTGGCGCGCGCTGCCAGCCGTCAACGGGAGCTCGCTGTGCGGCTGGCGCTCGGTGCGCCGCGTTCGCGGCTTATCCGGCAACTGTTGACGGAGAGTCTGATGATCGCTCTTACCGGAGGCGTGCTGGGTCTGGTGCTGGCAGCGGGAGGCGTACGGGCGATGGTCTCTTTGTTGCCGAATGATTTTCCGCGCGTACACGATATTCATCTCAGCGTACCGGTGTTTGCTTTCACGATGCTGATCAGCCTGAGCACGGGGATTCTGTTCGGGCTGGTTCCGGCGATTCAGGCATCGCAAACCGATCCGAAGAACGGGTTGCATGAAGGCGGCCGTTCGGCGACAGCAAGCGGCCGACAGAGCCGGCTGCGCAATGCACTGGTCATTTCGGAGGTGACGCTGGCCTGCGTGCTGCTGATCGGGGCCGGATTGATGCTGCGCAGTCTACTGAACCTGCTGCATCTCGACCCCGGCTTCCGGCAAGACCATGTGTTAACCGCGAGCCTTTCATTGCCGCACGCCGAGTATCGGGACAAAACGTCGGTGGAGCGATTCTTCAGCCAGTTGACGTCGGATCTCCAATCGATGCCGGAAGTGGAGGCGGTGGGCGCAGGAAGCGATCTGCCCTGGACGGGCTGGGATGAGAACACCAGTTTCAATATCGAGGGGAAACAGCCTCCTCCGAAAGAGTTTTTTCACGGACGCTATCACGCAGCAACGCCGGACTACTTTCGCGCTTTGGGAACACCGCTGGTGAGCGGCAGGTTCTTTACGGACGCCGATAAGGATGGCGCTCCTGCTGTTGTCCTTGTGAACCAGGCGATGGCTGAGAAGTATTGGCCGCACGAAAATGTAGTGGGCAAGCGCATCACCTTCGAGGACAAGCCTGCAGAAAAGGATTGGCTGATGATCGTCGGCGTGGTCGCGGACGTCAAGGACAAACCGAACAGCGCTGAGGCGGCTCCCGGGTTCTGGTGGCCGCATTTGCAGGCTCAATTTCACAATATGTCGTTGGTAGTGCGTTCCTCGGGCAATCCGCAAACAACCATGGATGCAATGCGCAATGAGATTCATCGGCTGAATCCAGGATTGGCAGTATCTCATCCGGAGATGATGAACGAGATCGTACAGCAGTCTGTGGCGACGCCGCGGGTCGCATTTATTCTGGTCGGGCTTTTTGCAGCGCTCGCGATTTTATTAGCGGCCATCGGCACGTATGGCGTGATCGCGTACGCGGTGAGCCAGCGGACTTCGGAGTTCGGCCTTCGCCTGGCGCTCGGGGCACGCCGTTTCGATTTGCTAAGGCTGGTCCTGGCTCAAGGGGCGCGGCTGGCGATATTCGGAACAGTGCTTGGAGTATTGATGTCCCTGGGCCTGGGGCGGGTGATGCGTAGTTTGATTTATGGAGTCAGCCCAGCCGATCCGCTGATCTTCGTATCCGTTGCCTTCATGGTATTGGCAATTGCGTTTCTGGCATCGTATATGCCCGCTCGACGTGCGGCGCAAGCGGACCCGATGACCGCACTCCGCAGCGAATGAGCCCGGTAGCAGCGCGAATCCCGGAATATCAATGTCCTTTGCGTGCCGTCATCAATCTGCGTACGCCTCTGCACAAATTAGTTCCAGCATTCAGGTTTCGTATGCGAGAATTCCCACGTCGACTGACAGGCCCACGTTCGTCATCGCCGCCGGAGCAGTGCATATGCCTGAAGAAGTGCAAAAAGTTTTGACCTTTGAAATCGAACGTGACGGGAATACCGCTGTTGTGAAGTGTCAGGGCCGATTGGTAGCGGGTACGACCGAAGAGTTTCAGCGCAAGGTGAAGCTCCTGCTGCCCGAGACAAAAGTAGTGGTCGTCGACTTGGCGGAACTTGCTTACGTGGACAGCACGGGGCTTGGCACGTTGGTGCGGCTGTATGCGTCCGCCCGGCAGCAGGGGTGCGAGTTCAAGTTGCTTCATCTCGGCAAGCAGCTTCGCAATGTGCTGAAGATGACGAATCTTCTCTCGGTCTTCGGCGAGACGGAAGATCACGGAATCAACATCGCCTGATTATTCACGAGCAAGAAAAACGCTCAACCTCGGCCTGACCTGAATCAGACCGAAGTTGAGCGGTGTAAGACTGCCCTACCTTTTGCGACTACGCCAGGTCGTAACGATCGAGGTTCATCACCTTGGTCCAGGCTGCCACGAAGTCATGGACGAACTTCTTCTGCGCGTCCGAACTTCCGTAGACTTCGGCAACTGCCCGAAGTTGCGCATTGGAACCGAAGATGAGATCGACACGCGTGCCGGTCCACTTGAGTTCCCCTGTTTTACGATCGCGCCCTTCGAAGACGTCCTGGGCGTTTGAGACGGCTTTCCACTCCGTGCCCATATCGAGCAGGTTGACGAAGAAGTCGTTGGTTAGCGTCTCCGGTTTCTTGGTGAAGACGCCATGGGATGCCCCTCCAGCATTGGCATTCAACGCGCGTAAGCCGCCGACGAGCACTGCCAATTCAGGCGCAGTCAGAGTTAGCAACTGTGCCTTATCGATCAGCAGCGTCTCGGACGGTACGGTGTATTTGCCTTTGAGGTAGTTGCGGAAGCCATCTGCGATCGGCTCGAGCACCGCGAAGGATTCCACATCGGTCTGCTCCTGCGAGGCATCCGTGCGACCTGGTGCGAAGGGAACGGTCACATCGTGACCCGCGTTCTTCGCTGCCTGCTCGACAGCCGCAGAACCAGCCAGGACAATCAGGTCGGCGAGCGAAACCTTCTTGCCGCCGGACTGCTTGCCGTTGAATTCGCTCTGGATACCTTCGAGCGCCTTCAGTACTTTTTCGAGTTGTTCTGGCTGGTTGACTGCCCAGTCTTTCTGCGGAGCCAGACGAATGCGTGCGCCATTGGCGCCTCCGCGCTTGTCGGAGCCGCGGAAGGTGGAAGCCGATGCCCAGGCGGTGGAGACCAGTTGAGGAATGGACAAACCCGCAGCGAGAATCTTGCCCTTGAGAGCAGCGATGTCCTGCTCGTCAATGAGCTTGTGGTCGACCGCAGGGATGGGGTCCTGCCAGAGGAGCTCTTCGGCAGGGACTTCCGGTCCGAGGTAACGCACGCGCGGACCCATGTCGCGGTGCGTCAGCTTGAACCACGCACGGGCGAAGGCATCGGCGAACTGGTCGGGGTTCTCGTAGAAGCGCCGCGAGATTTTCTCGTATGCCGGATCGACGCGCAGCGCAATGTCCGTGGTTAACATGGAAGGCGCATGACGCTTGGATTGGTCGTGCGCATCCGGTACGGTTCCGGCGCCTGCGTCTCCCTTTGGTCTCCACTGATGCGCACCGGCCGGGCTCTTGGTGAGTTCCCATTCGTAGCCGAGCAGGTTCCAGAAGAAGTTGCTGCTCCACTTCGTCGGCGTGCTGGTCCAGATAACCTCCAGACCGCTGGTGATGGTGTCCGCTCCCTTGCCGGTGCCGTAGCTGTTCTTCCAGCCGAGGCCCTGCTCTTCGATGCCGGCGGCTTCGGGCTCAGGCCCCACGTTGGACGAAGGTCCGGCGCCGTGCGTCTTGCCGAAGGTGTGTCCGCCCGCAATCAGCGCAACGGTCTCTTCGTCGTTCATGGCCATACGTCCGAAGGTTTCGCGGATGTCATGGGCCGCGGCAACGGGATCCGGATGGCCATCGGGGCCTTCCGGGTTCACGTAGATCAGACCCATCTGCACAGCGGCAAGCGGATTCTCGAGGTTGCGCTCATTGGAGCCGCCGCCGGTGCGATCGTGCTCAGTGCCGTGCAATTCTGCGTCGGCTACGAGCACGCCCTCGCCTGCGGGCTTTCCTTTACCGTAGCGATGATCGCCGCCCAGCCACGTCTTCTCGGTGCCCCAGTAGACATCCTCATCCGGCTCCCAGACGTCTTCGCGCCCACCGCCGAAACCGAAGGTCTTAAAGCCCATCGATTCAAGAGCGACATTGCCCGTGAGGACAATCAGGTCGGCCCATGAAATTTTGTTGCCGTACTTCTGCTTGACCGGCCAGATCAGCCGGCGCGCCTTGTCCAGACTGACGTTGTCGGGCCAGCTGTTGAGAGGAGCGAAGCGCTGTTGTCCGGATCCGGCGCCGCCGCGACCGTCGCCGGTGCGGTAGGTTCCGGCGCTATGCCACGCCATGCGAATGAAGAATGGCCCGTAGTGGCCGAAGTCCGCAGGCCACCAGTCCTGCGAGGTCGTCATCACCGCCAGGAGATCCTGCTTCGCGGCTGCCAGGTCGAGGCTCTTGAACGCTTCGGCGTAGTTGAAGTCTTCGTCCAAAGGATCGGACAGGGACGAGTGCTGGTGCAGAATCTTCAGCTTCAACTGGCTCGGCCACCAGTCACGGTTCGATGTGCCTTCACCTGCGGCGTGATGGAAAGGGCACTTCGCTTCGCTTGACATGCTATTTCTCCTTCTTGCGGTTTGAGTCCAACTAGAGGGCCTGGTATTCAGCCCCAGGCATCGATCAGTGCGTGTTTGTTTTCATGGCATCGAATGAAGAGCGGTTTCCCGAGTGGATTGCCGGGGCTGCTTGTGCGTCGTCCTGCATCCTCCGAGATCTCTTGCTCCCGTCTGCCTTCATTCCGCTCGCGAGACAAAACATGTGCGGAACAAAGCTCATTCGTTGCGACCGCACTGCTGTTTGTCTCGCCCAATGAATGTAGCACCGCAGAGAGAGATAGCTCCAATACATTGTTCCCATGTCGACGATAGGAATCACCTATGGGAGTTTTCTTCGTCCCTTTGTGCCGACGCCGCAGTGAAACCCTAGAATCCGCTGAGCGTTATTTTCCCGATGGCTTTTCCGCTCTCGGCAAGCGTGTGGGCCTTCTTAAGATTTTCGACATTGATGGGGCTGAACGTCTGTGTCTGAGTCGAGCGCAGTTCACCGCGGTCGACCAGGTCCGCGACGCGACTCAGCAGGCGTCCCTGCTCGCCCATGTCCGCCGTTTGCCACATGGAGCGTGCAAACATGAACTCCCAATGGAGAGACGCCGCCTTACGCTTGAGAGGAACTACATCCAGCGTCTGCGGGTCGTCGATCAGGCCGAGCTTTCCTTCGGGAGCCAGAACTTCAACCAGTTGCGCAAAGTTCCGCGCGGTTCCCGTCAGGCTGGCGATGTATTTCACCGGAGGCGCGCTCAGTTTCTTTACCTGCTCGGCCAGCGGTTCGGTGTGGTCGATGACCTGGTGGGCTCCCATGTGTGTGACCCACTGCACGGTTTCCGGCCGCGATGCGGTTGCAATGATGGTCAGTCCCGTGAGCCGGCGCGCCAGTTGCACGAGAATGGAGCCTACGCCGCCCGCAGCTCCGCTCACCAACAAAGACTCGCCACTCTCGCCCTCGCGAATGCCAAGGCGATCGAACAGCAGCTCCCATGCGGTAATACTCGTCAACGGCAGCGCGGCGGCTTCGGCAAATCCGATCGACTTCGGCTTGCGTCCCACCAGCCGCTCATCGACAGCCTGGTACTCCGCGTTCGAACCGGGACGATCCAACTCTCCCGCGTAGTAGACTTCGTCTCCCACGTTGAATCCGCTGACACCTGCGCCTTTGCTTACAACCACACCAGCCGCATCCCAGCCCAGCACCCGCGGTTTCCCCGTGTTGTCCGAGGTTGAGCCTTGATGCCGCGCGCCTCGTATCTTCGTATCTACTGGATTTACCGAAACCGCCCGCACATTGACCAGCAAGTCTCGTGCCCCGATCTCTGGCTGGGGCAGATCCAATTCCACAAGTGAGTCCTCCGCCTCGATCGGCAGCGGACGCGTGAACGCAATCGCTTTCATCTTCTCTCCAGTCTCGAACGCCATCCGGCGCGTTTCGAATCAATTTATGACTCAATCCATCCTGCTTCAGACTTGGAGCAACCGTTCCGTCCGTTCGATGCTTTTCATTCTGTCCTTGCATCGGAAGCTAGGGTGGATGGCCGCTATACAGGCTTTGGCTGTATACATAACTTATGACCCTCCTCCGCCGCGTCGCCATGCTCTCCCACAGCAAGTTTGGCCGGTACCCTGAGGCGAAACGGACGAATAGCGCCTTTAGGACGATTCAAGCTTCCGTAGCTTTGCTCGCACTCTTGTTGCTGGTGCATTCCCCGAGAATGTCGGCAGCAGAGGCCCCAGTGGCGAATCCCGACCTGGACACGGTGTTGACCAGCTCGCGCCAGCGCATTGAAAAACTGGACTATCGCGTGAGCGGGCGGCTGACACAGGTGGGGGGCGACGGCAAGCGCACGAACTATAAGTTTGTCGGCAAGGCGCACTGGTTTCCCGATGGTTTGCGCGTGCTGTCCGAGATCTCCGGTCCTGGCTCAGACAAGACGATCCTTCTCTTGCAGATGAGCGTGAACGGACGCGTGACCATCGAGGCGTTGCTTCCGGGTCAGCAGACCGCCAGCGCATTGCCATTTGAACATTGGAGCGACTCGCTTGTCGGAACGAATTTTTCCTACGAAGACATGCTCGAGAGCCAGTTCTTCTGGAAGAAACAGGAACTCCTGGCGCCGGCGAAATACGGCGCGCGGGATTGCTTTGTCCTCAAGAGCACGCCCGGCCCGCAGGACCGGGTTCATTACGATTCGGTGACGTCGTGGATCGACCGTAAGATTTTGTTCCCGGTGCATGTGACGAAGACGCTTCACGGAACTGGACAGCAGAAGGACTTCGTTTACTATGGCCTGCGGCAGGTTGACGGCGCATGGTCTGCGACGCAGGTGGAAGCCAAGCTGCAAGGCAAGCCCGGTTCTTCGCTGATGGTCATCGAAGGTGGGTCGGGGAAGGCAAAACTTGCCCTGAAGGACTTCGATATCAGCCAGTCCGGTCCTCAAGGAAAGAAGTGAAATAAGCCGAATGGCCTGGCTTCATCGGCCGTTGCGACGTCTTGAGCTCATCTTTAGTCGCCGTAGTGTTTGGCCTCGGGGATGAGCTCCTTCTCCGCGATTATCGGAGCCCCATGCAAGCCATAGGGCCACCAGTTCCAGTCGCCGGCAAGCTGCAACAGCGCCGGCCCGACAACCATCCGCACCACTGTCGCATCGATGAACACGGCTACGGCGAGCGTGAAGCCCAGCATCTTGACGACCAAAAAGCTTCCTATCGTAAATGCGATGAAGACAGCAATCATGATCGCCGCTGCGCTCGTGATGAGCTTGGCCGTCCGCGCCAGTCCCTCGATCACCGCTGATGTCTCGGGTAAACCGCGCCGCCGCTCCTCGAGGATTCGGGCGACGAGGAAGACTTCGTAGTCCATGCTCAACCCAAAGACGATGGCAAACGAGAGAATTGGCACGATGGGGAATACTGCGCCTGTAGCTCCGCCCAGACCCAGGAGCTTGCTGCCGTGGCCTTGCTGAAAAACCAGAACTAATGCACCGAATGAGGCGCCCACGGAGAGCAGGTTAAGCAAAATTGCTTTGATGGCCGCAAACAAAGAATGTAGTCCCAGGAGAAGCGCGAGTAGGCTCCCCACCACGACGCCAACGATCACCTTGGGCAAGCGTTCCTTCACTACCGAGTCATAATCTGCATTGAGCGCGGGAATGCCGCCAACTCGCAGCACTGCACCGGGCACGCCGGTGATCGCCGCCACATCCGAGGAGCGCACCTCTCGCACCCATCGTATTTGATCGGTGGGCGAGAGTTTAGCCGCTGGCAGCAACTCGATCAAAGTGGCTTGCCCATCGGTGCTTAGAAAATTCTTGCGGATTGCTTCGGGCGCGCTGTCGACACCATCCGGAGTGTCGGACATTCCCGAGAGGGTGGGAAGAGATAAGACCTCTTCCGCTCTGGGATCGCTCTGGAAGTGCTTCGTCAGGCGGCTGACGGCCAGCCAGCCAGATGGCGAGAGCGTGGAAGACTGCGATGGTAACTCCAGCACCACGCGGAGGGAATTCACAATACCCGATCGCCCCATGCTTTGAAGGGTGTCCAGAGCCTGCGCTGACTGAGCCGTGGCCGGGAGCGAGCCTCGGTCAGGAACCCCGATAGCGATTTTGCGCGCCTGGAAGGCAAGAATCAGCAGCGGAATTCCGGCGACAAGCAAAGCTGTCCAGGGGCGGCGGGTTACGATACCACCCCACCGCGCCCACCGCTGACTCGGCGCGCACAGGGTGTCCCGTTTTTTGATTCGTTTGCCAGGAAGACGCAATCTCCCGGCGTCGATGCGATACCCCAGCAGGCCAAGCACCCAGGGCAGGATGAAGGTACAAAGCATGACACTCAAGAGGGTCACCAGCAGGCCGGCTATTCCTATCGAGCGTAATTCGCTGATGGGCACAAACAACAACGCTGAAAATCCGATGGCAACGGTCGTGGCAGACACTATTAGCGTGCGCCCCGCTTGCACGGCAGCAAGATCGGCAGCACAACCGGGATCGCATCCGTCAGCCAGTGCTTCGCGAAACCGGCTTACCATCAGCAATGCATAGTCGATGCCCAGGCCAAGGCCGAGCATCGTCGCCAGATTTTGCACCAGAATCGACAGATGCAGATGATAGGAGAGCAGCGCAGAGGCACCCATCGCCATTGAGATGGAGAGCACTCCAACCCCCAGCGGCAGGAGCGCGGCCACAAGAGTGCCGAAAGCCAGCAGCAACAGCAGGAGAGTCACGGGCATGGCCCGCTCCTCTGCATGCCGGACGTCATCGGCGCTGACCTTGCGAATATCGAAGTTTATCGGTGTCTCACCCGTGATCTCCAGCTTGATCTTGGGGTATTGCGCCCTGAGCTTACCTTGCATCCAGTCGGCTTTTGCTCTCAGCGTCGGGACCAGCGCCTCCACAGCTTCACCGTGCGGGTCCAATCCGACGATGATCAAGGCCCCGCCGTTGTCTCCAGTGAAAAGAGGATCCGGCCAATCCACACTCGAGACCGCGCCCGACACGCCAGGCACGCTGCGCAAGGAACTGGTCAAGAAGCCCAATGCCTCCGCGCCTTCTGCCGAATCCGGCTCGGGAATTCCGCTGATCACCAGAATCAGCCGGTGGGCATAAGGAGACTGGAAGCGTTGCGCCAGTTCCAGGTCAACCTTTTCGGATTCGCCGCCCCTGATGTGAACGGCTGTCTCCAGGCGGCGTTCGACTTTGTAAGAAAAGGGCAGCAGTGTAAGGGCCATGACGAATCCCACCATCGCCAACCAGAACCGGCGGCGAGCGGCGCCCTGACCAATCTTCGAGCTCGGCGTTACCATTGAAAATCCATATCCATTTTAAGTTCGTACGGCAGCCATGAACGGGCGCCGGTGATCCTACGCGTCCATAATATAGAGCCAAATCGCATATCTATCGAAGTTCGGTCTTTGGCACCGTTAACGATGAGATGCGGGGAACCGCCCGCTAAGCCTTCCGTCAATGGACGGATATGGCCGGCAAGGTGTCTCTCCCCGATGCCGCCTCGACTGCGCAGCCACAAAAACGACTGCTATATTCAAAAAGTCGAGAGATTAAAAGGCGATTATTTAATAGTCCTTTCCCAGAGCGATAGATCTGCTCGCGCAGGAGGCTGGAAAATATCTCATGAATGAAGAAATCGCATTCGTGCCTTCCGAACAGGTGGCCGCGGCGCCCCTCACTTCAGTTACGCGCTGGACCTCCGCCGCCGCACGCGCAGTGTATGAGCTGCCGTTCAATGACCTCTTGTTTCGCGCGCACTCCGTGCACCGGGAGAACTTCGATCCAAACCGGGTACAGCTGAGTAAATTGCTCAGCATAAAAACCGGAGGGTGCCCCGAGGATTGCGGCTATTGCAGCCAATCTGCCCGCTATGCGACCGGCCTCAACGCTTCGAAGCTGATGGAGGTTGAGCACGTCATAGCCGAAGCGCGCAAGGCAAAGGAAGGCGGAGCCACCCGCTACTGCATGGGAGCCGCCTGGCGCAGCCCCAAGCAGCGCGACATGGAAATGGTCGTCGCAATGGTTGAGGGCGTGAAAGCGCTCGGCCTGGAAACATGCATGACGCTGGGAATGCTGTCGTCCGAGCAGGCTGAATCCCTTGCCGAAGCCGGGCTCGATTACTACAACCACAATATCGATACGTCGAAGCGGTTTTATGGGGAGATCATCACCACCAGGAGTTTTGGAGATCGTCTCGAAACGCTGGAAAATGTCCGGCAGGCAGGCATCAAAGTGTGTGCCGGCGGCATTATCGGCATGGGCGAAACTGCTGAAGATCGCATCGACATGCTTGTGACGCTGGCCAATCTGCCTGCACCGCCCGAGAGCGTGCCGATCAATATGCTCATCCCCATTCCGGGATCGAAGCTCGCCGATGCGCCGCCCGTCGATCCGATCGAATTCATCCGGATCATCGCGCTTGCCCGTATTCTTATACCCGCATCCCATGTCCGCCTCTCGGCCGGACGAAAAGGCATGTCAGACGAGCTGCAGGCTCTCTGCTTCTTTGCCGGGGCCAATTCGATCTTTGTCGGCGACACTCTTCTGACAGCCGCGAATCCCGGAGAAGACCGTGACAGCAGTCTCTTTCACCGCCTCGGATTGGCGCCAGAGGCGATGAGCACCGTCGAATGATGCCGCAACGGCTGGCTCGATATGCGGCCACGCTGGAGCAGCTCGAACGGAAGGGAAGGCGGCGCACTCTAACGCAACCAAGCGGTATAGACTTCACCTCGAACGACTATCTTGGCCTTGCAGGCTCAGCTCGGTTGAGCGCGAGTGTAATCTCTGCAATCGAGCGGGGAGTGCCGGTTGGCGCAGGCGGATCGCGTCTCCTTCGTGGCAACCATCCCGAGCATGAAGCCCTGGAAGCGGAAGCGGCCGCATTCTTTCATTCCGAGCGAATGCTGTATTTCGGCAGCGGCTATGCCGCGAATGTCGCGATAATCTCGACGCTGCCGCAGCGCAACGATCTCGTCGTTTATGACGAATTGATTCATGCGAGCGCGCATGAGGGAATGGCCGCGGGACGGGCCAAAGCCGTTGCTGTACCTCACAATGACCTCGACGCATTTGCAGATGTCATCCGCAATTGGCGCGATGAGGGCGGCAAAGGACATCCCTGGATCGCGGTCGAAAGCCTCTACTCGATGGATGGCGACAGGAGCCCTCTTGCCGGACTTGCCGAGGTGGCCGACCGCTACGACGGTTTTCTTCTGATCGATGAAGCGCACGCGACGGGTGTTCACGGCGCAGATGGTCGTGGTCTAGCGGCCGGGTTGGAAGGGCGCGACAATGTCGTCGTGCTTCATACCTGTGGAAAGGCGCTTGGCTCATCTGGCGCGCTCGTCGGAGGAAGCAGCGTTCTCTGCGACTATCTCGTGAATCACGCGCGTCCTTTTATCTATGCGACTGCTCCGTCTCCGCTGGCTGCAGCCAGCGTTCGTGAGGCTCTGCGCATTCTTGCAGATGAACCGCAGCTACGGCACAAGCTGCAGAGAATGATCGAATACGCTAACGAGCAGTTGGTCCGTCATCTCGGAATTCAAGGCAGCGGCTCACAGATACTTCCGGTCATCCTCGGCGACAGTGCCCGAACTTTGAGGGTTGCGCAACAGATGCAGGCCGATGGATTCGATATTCGCGCCATCCGTCCTCCTACAGTCCCAGCAAATACGGCGCGCCTGCGAATCGCGATTACATTGAATGTCGATTGCCCGGTTATCGCCAATATGTTCGAACGGCTGGCACAGGTTATGGCGCAGGAGCACCTATGAGCTTGCGGATCGTTGTCACGGGCACTGATACGGGGATTGGCAAAACGGTGTTTTCTGCCGCGCTGACCGATGCTCTCGATGCGTGCTATTGGAAACCCGTTCAATCCGGCCTTGACGGGGAAACCGACAGCGAGACCGTCCTCCGGCTGGGGCGGATACCGTCCGAACGCATCTTCCCCGAAGCATGGCGGCTCAACACACCGGTCTCGCCGCATCTTTCTGCAGAGATCGATGGGGTGACGATCGATCCCTATGCGCTGGAGCTGCCCCACACGTCTTTGCCTCTCGTCATCGAAGGCGCAGGCGGGCTGCTCGTTCCCCTCACACGTCATCAGACATTCGCGGATGTTTTTGCGCGCTGGCAGATTCCGGTCGTCCTCTGCGCTCGAACCGCTCTCGGAACCATCAATCACACGCTGTTGTCGTTGGAAGCGTTGCGGCAACGCCGAATTCCTGTCCTGGGCATCGCGTTCCTGGGGGATGCTTATCCCGATACGCAACGAACCATCGCGGAGATGGGAGATGTCCGTGTCCTCGGCAGGCTGCCCCGCCTGGAAGGATTGAACTCTGACACTCTACGCCAGGCGTTTCGCGAACACTTCGACATTTCTTCCTTCGGAGAGGTGATCGCATGACGCGTTCGCCTTCGCCTGTATGGCACCCCTTCACCCAACATGCCTTGGAGCCTGTAACCACCAGGATCGTCAGGACAGACGGCGCCTACCTCATCGATGAACATGGCCGTTCAATTCTCGATGCGATCTCTTCCTGGTGGGTCATTACGCATGGGCACAGGCATCCGGCCATCATGGAGGCGATTCGTTCGGCAACCGAGAGCTTCGATCAGATCATCTTCGCCGAATACACCCATGAACCGGCGGAAGAGCTGGCGCAAGGATTGATCCGGCTTGCTCCGCCCGGTCTGGCGCACGTCTTCTATTCCGATAGCGGATCGACATCGGTGGAAGTAGCGTTGAAGATGGCGCTGGGTTTCTTTCATAATAGAGGATGCTCGCGCTCACGCATCGTCGTAATGGAGCACGGCTATCACGGCGACACCATTGGCGCGATGTCCGTTGGCGAACGCGGTGTCTTCAACGCGGCCTACGGAGCGCTGCTCTTCGATGTGGACACCATTCCGTTTCCTGCGCCCGGCCATGAACAGGAGACGCTCGATGCCTTCGAGCAACTCTGCCTTGGCGAGGAAGTAGCTGCGCTGCTGATCGAACCGCTTATCCTAGGGGCGGGCGGGATGAAGATGTATCCTCCGCATCTGCTGGCGGAGTTGAAGCGGATCGCGACGCGCTACGGAACCTTATTCATCGCCGACGAAGTAATGACAGGGTGGGGAAGAACCGGCACGGTTTTCGCTTGCGAACAGGCAGGCATCACGCCCGACATTCTGTGTGTGTCGAAGGGCATTACCGGAGGTGCGCTGCCTCTTGCCGCGACGCTATGTTCCGCCGAGATATTCGATGCGCACCTGTCCTCCGATCGCAGCCGGATGTTCTTCCATTCGAGCTCTTACACAGCCAATCCCATCGCGTGCGCAGCGGCGCTTGCGAATCTCACCGTATGGCAGAATGAGCCGGTTCTCAAACGTATCGAGACGCTGGAGCACATGCACCGTGAGAGACTAACGCCATTCCGCTCTGATCCGCGCTTCGTCAACGTCCGGCAGACGGGCACGATTGCCGCTCTGGACCTCGATGTTTCGACATCCGGATATCTCTCGGACGTTGGGCCGAAGCTGAGAGCTTTCTTTCGGCAGAGAGATCTCCTCATCCGTCCGCTTGGCAACGTGATCTATCTGATGACACCTTACTGTGTGACGTCCGATGATCTCGATCGGGCTTATGCGGCCATCGATGAGGCAGCTGATGTGATTGGCAAGGCCCAGAAATGATGCGGGTGCAATCGAGCCGCATTGCTGGTTTAGGACACTATGTTCCGGAGCGGCGCGTCGAAAACGCTGAGATCGAGACGCGGCTTGGTCTTGAATCCGGCTGGATCGAGCGCCGCACCGGCATCCGCGCTCGCCGTTGGGCCGCTCCCGATGAGGCGCTGACGGATCTTGCCAGGAAGGCTGGAGAGATGGCCCTGGAGGATGCGGGGATCGCGCGCAACGAAGTGGCGCTGACCCTTCTCGCAACGTCGACGCCTGATCACCTGTTGCCGCCATCCGCTCCGCTGCTCGCTCATCAATTGAACCTCTCGCACTCCGGCGCCATCGATCTCGCCGGTGCTTGTTCAGGGTTCCTTTATGCATTAACTCTGGCCGATGGTTTTGTTCGCACGCAAGGCAAGCCCGTTCTCATCGTGGCGGCCAATATTTTGAGCCGGCGTATCAATCCCGAAGAGCGCGGCAGCTCAATCCTGTTTGCTGATGCAGCCGGAGCGGTGGTGCTGGTTCCTTCAACTTCGCCGGAGGTTGGAATTCTCGGCGTCGATCTGACCTCTGACGGAAGCCTCTATGGCCTGATTGCGATTCCCGCAGGTGGGAGCAGGAAGCCTTTCGTTGCAGGCATGGACCCGAATGAGCTATTGATGACGATGAGTAGTAGCAAATCGGTGTTCTCGCAGGCTGTGCGCATGATGACGGAGTGCTCGACTCGCGCGATGGAGCAGGCTGGACTGACAGCGGCAAACATCGATCGTTTCGTGCCGCATCAAGCCAATATCCGCATCTTGAATGCGGTTTGCGAAAACCTTGGATTGGAAAAGAGCAAGACGGTGCGCACAATCGAAGAGTCCGGAAACTCGTCGGCAGCCACCATTCCCCTATCTTTGTCTCTTGCTCATAAAGATCATCCCTTCGTCTCAGGAGAGCGATTGCTTTTGACTGCTGCAGGCGCCGGGATGACAGGTGGGAGCATCGTTTGGGGATTCTAGTGTCCTGATTGGCGAGTGGTTCGACGCCGCATCTCGCGGTTAGACTTGCTCCGTGTAGAAAACGAGGGGAGTTCGGATGCTCAACCGTCGTACCTTTCTCAAGGCAGGCGCGGGTGCCGTTCCAGTGGCGGCCGCAATAGATGCTCTCAACCCATTTTCGACTCTCTCCGCAGAGGAGACAGTGGCCGCGCCCAGCGGTGGACCTCAAGCGAAGCTTGCTCCGCTACCGCAACGTATGCCTGCGATCGATCCGGCTACCCTGTCCTGGCAGCAGCGAATTCGCCGCGTGGGACAGAGCAACATGACCGAGCACGACCCGGCGGTGATGAACATCGAGGAGTGGGCAGACTATTGGCACTCCGCCGAAGTGGACATCGTCTTCATCAGCGTGACCGGCATTCTGGCCTTCTATCCCTCGAAGGTAAAGTTCCATCGCCACGGAAAATTCTTGAACGGCCGGGATTTCTTCGGCGAGTGCGTAGCCGCCGCGAAGAAGCGCAACATGCGTGTCGTTGCGCGCATGAGCCCCGATCTCAACTGGGGAGATGCACTCGAGGCGCATCCGGAGTGGGCCATGCGCAATAAGGATGGCTCCGTGCAATTCAGCGGCGAAGAACCGCGCCTCTTCAAGACATGCATGTTCTCCACTTACATGGACGATTACATCCCGGCGATCATGCGAGAGATCAACTCGCTCTATGATGTCGATTGCTTCTATACGAATGGTTGGCCGCCGCTGGGCACTCTGCCCGATTGCCATTGCGCTATCTGCAGCACTCTGCCGGCTTCCGGCACTCCCGCTTACTGGCACGCCTTTACCGACCGTGTTCTCGATCTCTGGCAGAGATACGACGCCATCGCCAAGGAGAAAAAGCAGGAGAGCTTCTTCTTCGCCAACTCAGGTGGCAATGTGCGCGGCGGCCCGAACCTCGATCGCCTGGGCAAAGTTGCGGCATGGTTCCAGGCGGACAATCAAGGACGCACCTACGAGGATGCCGCCGTGTGGGGATGCAGTCTGCAGGGCCGCGTTTGCCAGGCTGTGCTCGATGGCAAGTTCGCCACCAATGTCACTGCCGCCTACTCCACCGGCACGCCGGGATGGCGCAATGCCTCGAAGAATCCCGACGAAGCCAGAATGTGGTTGAATGAATCCCTGGCCAGCGGCATGGCTCCTTACTATCACTTTGTCGGTTCGGAAAAAGGCTTTGGCGAAGATCGCCGATGGCAGAAGGTAGGGACAGATTATTTCCGCTGGACGGCCCGGCACGACGCGCACTTTACCTACCGGCGCTCCATGGCCAACATCGGCGTGGTGATCGGGCAGAGCACGCAGCTTCTCTATCCGGGTCCGTCAACGGTGCATTCACGCGCCTATATGCACGAGACCACGCAGGGCATCTACGATGCGCTTCTGCGTGGCCGCTTCGCATTCGACTTCGTCCATGAAGACCGGCTCGATGCGGAACACCTCGGCAAGTATCGTGCTCTTGTGCTGCCCAACATCGCCATGCTGAGCGAACGCCAGTGTGAGCAGATTGGACAATATGCAAAGTCAGGCGGATCGATCATGACCAGCTTCGAGACCAGTCTCTACGACGAAAATCTGAACCGGCGAGCGGATTTCGGGCTCGCCGATCTTCTCGGTATCCACAGAGCCGGAGATGTCATCGGCACAAACGGCAATCCGTACTACGCGCGCATCGAATCTCCCGATAAATTGCCTCTGCACCCCATCCTGGAAGGCTTTACCGACACCAACTGGCTCCCGGGCGCGGAGAATCGCGTGCCTCTCAAGCCCGTGGACAACCCCGTACTCACGGTTGTCCCAGGATTCGTACGCTATCCGCCAGAGCTGGCCTATCCGCCTGTTTCGCACACCGATCAGCCGGCGGTGATCCTGCGCGAATCGGGCCGCAGCCGCATGGCTTACTTCCCCGGAGATATCGAACGCACCTATTGGCTCACCGGGCACGGGGATTTGCTGCGCCTGCTGCACAACACCCTAAGCTGGGTCACGAATGACGAGCGCGTGGTTCACATCGAAGGTGAAGGCTTCGTAGAGATGTTCTGTTGGGAGACAGTTCCCGGATACTCCGTGCACATCCTTAATTACACCAGCCCCGATGCCCAGCATGGATGGATGCAGTCGACTTATCCGCTGGGTCCACAGACCATAAGGCTGCAGTTACCTCGAGATGTAAGAGTAAAATCCGTCGAACTCTTGCGGGCTGAACAAAACCTGACATTTCATCTGGAAGGTCAGACGTTGCAATTCACCGTACCGCGCGTCGAAGATTACGAAGTCGCAGCGATCACCATTGCCTGAACACGCAGCTCGATGTCGATGAACTCAATCAGGCTTGATGATTTCGTTGATACGCATCCTGCCTTGATCGGTACTGATAGGATGAAAAACCTGGCCGCCCTCGATAAGTTGCGGGGTTTACACTCTCTTCATGTTCACGACCTGCGATTCGCCGAGCCGTCGCTTGCTGACCTCATTCCTGCCTGCTGGCATCTTCTTCTTTGCACTCCATGCGACGGGGCAAACGCCGAAATCCATCGCGCCTCCACCAGTGGCGCCGGTTCGGCCGGTCACGGATACCTACTTTGGCCAGCAGGTTGTCGATCCCTATCGCTATCTGGAAGATCAGAAGTCGCCGGAGGTGGTCGCCTTCATGCGCGGCCAGGCCGACTATACCCGTGCGGTGCTTGACAGCATCCCCGGACGGAAGGATTTTTCCGCAGAGATGTCCCGCTACATGAACGCGGAGGAGGCCGCCATCACCGACCTCAAGGTCGCGGGGCCTTATCTTTTCTATCGCAAGCGCAACAGGGGAGAGAATCAGGCCAGTCTTTATGTCCGCCTGGCACCGGGCGGTTCCGAGCGCATGCTTCTCGACCTGCCCAAGCTCTCGACTGCCACCTCCCACGTTTCGCTCGACGATTACACACCCTCCGGTGACGGCGAGTTAGTGACGGTCGAACTATCGCCAGGCGGCTCGGAAGAGAAGACCGCGCATATTTACGAGACCGCCACCGGACGCGAGCTGCCGGAGACCTTGGAACGCTGTTTAGGAGCAGTCTTTTCTGCCGACGATAAGAGCCTCTTCTATCTCCAATTGGAAAAGCTTGCCCCTAATGCTCCGCCTACCGACAAGTACCGCAGACCGATGGTTCATCAGCATGTTCTTGGCACGCCGGTGGCGCAGGATACCCTGGTGCTGGGCCGTGGTGTCTCGCCTGAGATCGAAGTGCCGGAGTTCTCTTTTCCAATCGCGCTCACGGTGCCGGGATCAAAGTTCGCGTTTGCGACTGTAACCCCTGGAGTCGATCCCGACGGCTCGGTCTATGTTGGCCCACCCTCCGCTCTTACCACTCATACTGGATGGCAGAAGGTCGCTGACTTCTCCGACAAGGTGACCGACGAGGCTCTTCACGGGAACGACCTTTACCTGGTCAGCTTCAGCGACACGCTCAATGGCAAGATCCTGCGCGTAGATGCCGCTCATCCCGACCTCAAGACGGCTGAGGTTGTGCTTCCTGCAAGTGACCTCGTTCTCTCCGGCGGCTTCATTGGCACGAACGTGCTTCATGCGGCCTCGGATGCTCTTTACATCCAGTGTCTGCAGAACGGCATCGGCCGGGTGCTTCGTCTGCCCTATGGTCCCAACTCCAGGGCGACCACTCTTCCGCTGCCCGCCACCGAGCACGCCGACGCGGTCGCCACCGCGCTCTCCGTTTCCGGAGCGGTCATCGATCTCACCAGCTGGACGACGCCCGGCGACTCCTTTCGCTACGATTCCGCAAGCGCGTCGCTCACTGCTCTGCACCTGAGAGTTCCGAACCCTGTCGACCCTACCGATCTCGTCTCCGAAGAGCTCACCATCAAGGGGCTGGATGGCACCCCGCTCCCGCTGTCGATTGTTTATAAGAAAGGTCTGGTCCGCGACGGCAAAGCTCCCACGACGCTGATCGGCTACGGCGCCTACGGAGACGCATTCACTCCTGGCTTCAGCCGGCGTTACATGGCGTGGCTGGAGCGTGGAGGCGTGCTCGCTATCGCTCATGTGCGCGGCGGCGGGGAGCTCGGCGAAGGCTGGCACCTTGCGGGCAAAAAGCTTACCAAGCCAAACACGTGGCGTGACTTCATCGCCTCTGCTCAATACCTCATTGACGAAAAATATACCTCGACTCCACATCTCGGCATCTGGAGCCAGTCCGCCGGCGGAATCTTGATAGGGCGCTCCATCACCGAGCGGCCCGACCTCTTCGCCGCCGCGATTGACGGTGTGCCTTGCTCCGATATGCTGCGTCAGGAGACTGGAGCGAATGGGCCGGCGAATATTCCGGAGTACGGCACAGTCAAGGATCCGGACGGCTTCAAGGGGCTATTGGAAATGGCAGCGTACGACCATGTGGTTCCGGGCACCAAATATCCCGCCACTTTGGTAACTGCCGGCGCCAACGATCCGCGCGTCGATCCCTGGCAGGGCGCCAAGATGGCTTCACGTCTGCAAGCCGCGAATGCTGGACCTAATCCCATCCTCTTTCGTGTGAACTACGACGCGGGCCACGGCATCACCGATACCATCGCCCAGCAGGTTTCTGACTGGACGGACATCTTCACCTTCTTCCTCTGGAATTTCGGGAATCCCGATTTCCAACCTACCGCACTTGCTCAAACCACGACTCCTGCCACACACGGCAGCAAGTAAACACTCTTTCTCCACGCGACGCCTGCCAATTAGCCGGCGTCGTGGAGAAGGGAAGCGTCAGCTCACGCGTGGCCTAAGGCATATCTAAAGACAAAATGTGCCGTGCCGTGCATGGCGGCATGTGCGGCCGAAATGAACCAGCGACACCGTTGGTTATTTGATTCAGGAGAAATATGAATTGCAAGTACGACACCGCATCGTGGTGGAAGCGATGCAGCGGGTTAGAAATTTTTGCAATGATCGCGATGGTTGTGCTGGCTTCGCTTTCGCAGACAGTACGCGCACAGGAAACAACATCGCCGGCGCAGGCGCAGCAGCCTCAAGCGGGATTGCCGCTTTCGCCAGTAGTACAGACCTCGGCCGGTCCGCTGCAGGGGCTCGATAATCACGGCGTCCACGAATATCTGGGCATTCCGTATGCGCAACCGCCCGTTGGCGGCCTGCGCTGGCAGCCTCCGCAAGCTTATCCGCAATGGACTGAAACCCGGCAAGCGACGCGCTTCGGACCAACCTGCGCGCAGGTCACGACGCTGGGGGCATTTGCCGGACCGGCGAACAGCAATGAGGACTGCCTTTACCTCAATGTGTTTGCCCCCAAACAGGCTGGCAGCGAAAAGCTGGCGGTCCTGGTGTGGATTCATGGAGGCGGCAATTTTGATGGTGAGAGCAACGACTACGATGCCAGCAAACTCGTAACGAAGGGCGATGTGGTTGTCGTTACTCTCAACTACCGGCTCGGCCTGCTGGGATGGCTGGCCAATCCCGCGCTGGATCATGAGGGGCATCCGTTCGGCAACTACGGGTTGTTGGATCAGCAGCTGGCGCTGAAGTGGGTGCAGAAGAACATTGCATCGTTTGGCGGCGATCCGACGAGGGTAGCTCTTGGCGGCCAGTCCGCGGGGTCGGTCGATGCCTCGACGCATGTGGTTTCACCGCTGGCGGCGGGCCTGTTCAATCGTGCAATCTTCGAGAGCATCCTGTTCGACTCGATTTCATTAAGCGCCGGAGAGAAGCTTGGGACCTCATTCTCAACTGCTGCCGGGTGTGGCTCTGGCTCTGGCCCGGATGCCGCGGCTTGCCTGCGAAGCTTGCCGGTGGAGACAATCCTGAAATTGCAAGGCACAGAAAGCGCCAACGGTCCTTACATGACGACCGCCCCGATCGCGGATGGCACGATTGTGCCGAGCCAGGGGCTGTTCGATGCCTTCAAGACGGGCAAGTTCGCCCACATGCCCATAATGAGCGGCTTTACCCACGACGAATACAATTTCCTGCTCGCGATCAACGAGTATTTTTCCGCGCCGCCACAAGCACCCGTCTCCGAAGCGGATGTGAAGAGGTATGTGGAGACTTATGGAGCGAATGCGTCGAAGGTGGTTGCCGCCTACACGCCCGCTTCCTACGCTACTCCTCAACTGGCTCTTGACGCGATGGGCACCGGCTCGTACGTTTGCCCGCAGCAGGCCGTGAATCAGACGCTGTCTTCGCAGGTTCCGCTCTATGCCTATGAGTTCAACGACCGGACCGCGCCCTTTTTCTTTCCGGGGTTGCCGGGCTTCCAGTCGCTGGCCTACCACACGGCTGACATTCAATACCTATTCCCCGGATGGCACGGCGGCACGCGAGGAATAGCGCACCCGCTCAATAGCGCGCAGGAGAAGCTTTCGGACGAGCTGGTGATGGCCTGGGCTAACTTCGCCCGCACGGGCAATCCGAACGCGGCGGGAGATGAGCTGTGGCCGCGCTTCGATGCCCGCAACCCACGGTCATCGTTTTATCTATCGGAAGATATCCCCGCCTTATCTCTGCGGTCGGAGAGTCAAATGTCCGAGGAGCATCGGTGCAAACTCTGGGATAGCCTGCAGCTGCCCTGACGATGCGGTGCGAGCTGGGGAAACCTCACTCGTCGCAGTATCGCGAACCGAAAATCTCCTGTGCTCCAATTGATATTGGCGCATCTTTTGAACATGCGCGGGCCGGAGCATCGTTCCTTGCCAGATAAATTGGCCATCGTCATCGTCTTGCTCCTTTGCTTTGTCTCCGGCTGCCGCAAATCCGCACCAGCACCCGCGACGGTGACTTTTCTCGATCAGGAGTGGTCGCAGCCCGACGAATTGTCCAGAGCCGCGGGCGAATCTCGTGAGTTCACCAGGGAAACTGGAATTGTCATCCAGCCGCCGCCGCTTCCCGAGACCTTGTTTTCTGCGCTCCCCCCGCAGGCTCAACTGGACCTGCTGCGCCGGTTGTTGAAGGAAGGCGCGCTCAGCCCCGATGTCCTGGGTATTGACGTCATCTGGCCGCGAATTCTCGCGGACCATCTGGTCGATCTGCGGCCAGATTTCGCCTCCGAACTTTCGTCGCTGGATGCCCAATTGGTCGCCAGCTACACGGTGAACGGCAAGGTGGTGGCGTTGCCCTATGACACTCACGTCGGCGTTCTCGCATATCGAACTGATCTACTCCGGCAGTATGGATATAGCCATCCTCCGAAGACATGGGATGAACTGGAACGCATGGCCGCCCGAATTCAGGCGGGCGAACGGGCAAAGGGCAGAAAGGATTTTTGGGGATACATCTGGCAAGGTGCGGCCACGGAGAGCTTGACCTGCAACGCCCTGGAATGGCAGGTCTCCGCGGGAGGGGGCCGCATCATCGAAGATGATGGAACAATCAGCGTAAACAATCCCGCCGCGATCCAGTCTTGGCAACGAGCTGCCCGTTGGATCGGCAGAATATCGCCGCCTGGTGTTGTGGCTTATCAGGAAGTGGATTCGTTGGGCGTTTGGGATTCAGGCAATGCTGCTTTCATGCGCAGCTGGCAGTGGGGTTATCGATTGACTCACCCCAGGGAATCGCCTATGCGAGACCGCACGGGTTACACGAGTATGCCTGGAGGTCGCGGAGGACAAGTGGGCGCCCTGGGAGGCATTGGTTTGGCCGTCTCCCAATCCTCGGCTCATCCTCGTGAAGCAGTTGCCCTCATCCATTTTCTGATTGCCAGGGACTTGCAAGCAAAAGCGAACGCCGTTCACTCCGAGCCGGCCGCTGAGTTCTATGGTCTGCCACAAACGCTGCAGGCCTACGCTCCCTCGCCTCAATCAGGTGAACAGAGCAGCCGGCTGGTTAGCCGGCCTTCGAGTGTCACCGGTCATGCCTATGAAGACGTGACTGCGGCTTACATTCAGGCAGTGCATTCTGTGTTAACCGGCCAGAGAGGGGCGCAAGAAGCGGCAGCGGAGTTGGAAAAGCAATTGATTCAGATAACCGGTTTCCATGCCGGACCGCCCAAGACGTAAAAGTAAATTACCTTTAGCATTGTGTTTCGTAGGATGAATATTCTCATGCGCGGAAAGAACCGCCGCCAGGGGAAAGCTTCTTGAGGAAGCGGGGCTTGAATGAAATCAGCAGATTATTTCAAGATTGGTCCTAGGCTCACGCTTGCTTTCGCCCTGTTAATCGCTCTTATTCTTGCCGGCAACGCTCTTGTCATCTGGCAGTTTCATCGAGCCAGCATCCAGACCGATCGACTCACCGGCGCGAATCAACAACTGATTGCGGTGCTGCGACTTCAAGTAGGCGTTCTCTCGTTCCATCAATGCCTGGACGACCTTGTACGATCCGGCGATGCACAGCATCTGGCCACTGCAGCCAAGCCATTGCGCTGGGTTCTCCAGGAACAGGTTCGACAAGCGAGAATGGCCGTTTCCGCTAACCAGCCGCCCGGAACGCAAGTAGATTCGGCATTCTTACCAACGCTGGAAACAATCGAAGTTGCTTTGCCGGCACAACTCGACGCTATTAACGACTTAGCGGAGTCGGGCGAGTGGGGAACGGTGCAACGCCGATTAGACAACGAACTGAAACCGATCGAGACTCAGACCTCAGTATTGGTCGGCAGCATTCAACAACAAGCCAACGGAGAACTTGCACAGGCCGTTTTGAAAATGGGAAGCGTGCGGCGGCAGATTCTTTTTATCGTTCCGCTAACGGCGATCTCTACGTTTTTCATCGCCGCTTTCTTTGGCTGGGCCATAACGCGGCGCATCGTTGAGCTTCGTCTGGAAGAACGTGTCAGCGAGCGCACACGTATCGCGCGCGAACTGCACGACAGCCTGCTTCAGAGCCTGCATGGATTGATGTTTGAGGTTCAGGCGGCCCGCAACATGTTCCAGAAGCGGCCGGATGAAGCCCTGCAAGCTCTCGATGGCGCGATTATGGGAACGGAGCAGGCGATCACCGAGAGCCAGGACGCCATCGCCGACTTGCGAAGCACAGCGACGACGGACGATGATCTCGCACAGCTCATCAAGTTAACTGGAGAGAAATTGACGGCCTCGCGAAGTGGAGAACATGATTCTCCAACCTTCGGACTTACTGTCGAGGGTCAGCAACGAGCGTTGACTCCGGTCATCCGGGATGAGAGCTATCGCATTGCGCGGGAGGTATTGCGCAATGCTTTCCGGCATGCGCAGGCGAGGCGGATCGAGGCAGAGATTCTCTACGACGACCATCAGTTCCGGTTGCGTGTGCGGGACGATGGAAAAGGCATGGACGCGCACACACTCGAGGAAGGCAGACGCGCCGGGCACTGGGGCCTGCCAGGCGTTCGAGAGCGGGCACAGCAAATCGGTGCGAAACTGGATGTTTGGAGCCAGGCGGGCGCGGGGACAGAAGTTCAACTGGCCGTTGCTGCTTCGCTGGCCTACGAAAAGACGCCGGGACGCTCTGGATTCCGGGTGTTTCAAAGGACCGAAAATCATGAGCATCGACCCTAGCCTGATTCGAATTCTTACGGTGGACGATCACCCCCTTCTTCGCAAAGGGATCGCCGCGCTCGTCAATACCGAGGATGACATGAAGCTGGTCGCGGAAGCTTCCAGTGGGGAGGAAGCCATCGAGAAGTTTCGCGCCTGCCGGCCGGATGTGACGCTGATGGACATCCAGCTACCCGGCTTGAACGGCATCGAGAGCCTTAGCCAGATTCAAAGAGAGTTTCCGGATGCAAAGGTCATCGTTCTGACAACGTATAGCGGCGATATTCAAGTGGTGCGCGCGATTAAGGCGGGTGCCCGAGGTTATTTGTTAAAGAGACAGGTGCACCGTGAACTCCTCGAGACCATTCGAGCGGTTCATGCCGGACAGCGGCGCATCCCTCAGGAGATTGCTGTAGAGCTGGTGGATCATCCCAGGGACGATCTCACCCCGCGGGAAATTGATGTGCTGCGGCTGATCGCTGGCGGGAACGCCAATAAAGAGATTGCGGATCTGCTATCGATTGGCGAAGCCAGCGTGAAAAGCTACGTTGCGAACATACTCTCGAAGCTTGACGCCAAGGACCGGGCACATGCTGTCACGATCGGATTGAAGCGAGGAATCATCGAGCTATAGATCCCCCAAATGGAGGGGGCGAAGAGCCTCGTTCGGGCGTTTTGAGCTTATCGCGGCTACTGTAAGCTGAAGGCGGAAAAAGGGGTGCTCTTGCAACGTCTCTTCTCCGCATTTCCAAATAGTTGGCCGGGCAGAGGCTTACTTCTCCAGCGTGTGGTCACTGCGGCGTTCCTGTTCTGCTCAGGGTTGGAGCACCTCAAGGAAGCTCCGCAGTTTACCTTAGCCCTTCCGCACATGATTGGGGCAGGTGCAGGGATACTTCTGCTCATTGGCTTATGGACACCTCTCTGCGGAACGGCAATCGCGGTGGTTGAAGTGTGGATCGCTTTTTCCGGTAGCGGCAGCGGTGCAATTCCCATCATGCTGGCGGCGTTAGGCGCAACGTTGGCAATGATCGGACCGGGTGCATGGTCCGTTGATGCACGTATGTTCGGCCGAAAGCATTTTGAGATCCCCCAGCGCTAGATGCTTTTTATCCCCTCAAAAACATAGCCTTTCTTGCCCCGGCATCCGCGTTCGCCACCCTCAACACAGCGGCCCTGCGAGCGTCGATTTGCGGTTGCGCATGACCAAAGGTCATTCCACACTCAGTTTGTACGCTCGAATGTTCAACTGCTGCGGGCGCCAAGATGAGCCTCGGAGACACTTTATGATCGAAAGTACACCAGGGTGCCTAGATCAGATTTCCCAACAAGCTTTGGAATGCGCTGTGAATGATCGCCGGGTGCCGGTCGATCTTGAGAGCGAGTTGGGCTACGAAAATGCAATAGGGGTTCAGGATAGAGAGATAAAACAAAGACTCTTCCTTGAAGAGGAGACTCGCACCGAGTTTCGAAAAATCATCGGGGAAAGTTCCGCGTTGAAGACCACGTTGGACTTGGTTTCCGTGGTGGCGCCTACGGATTCGAGCGTGCTGATCCAAGGCGAGACAGGAACCGGTAAAGAACTTATCGCGCGCGCTATCCACAACCTCAGCCGGCGCCGCGAGCGTGCCTTCGTCAAATTGAACTGCGCTGCAATTCCGCTCGGGCTCCTCGAAAGCGAGCTGTTTGGACATGAACGAGGAGCGTTCACCGGAGCAATTGCACGAAAGACGGGACGCTTCGAACTAGCCGACAAGGGCACACTCTTCCTTGACGAAGTCGGAGACATTCCTCCGGAGCTCCAAGCAAAACTGCTGCGAGTCCTGCAGGAGCAAGAGTTCGAGAGACTGGGCAGCAATTACACGCACAAGGTGAATGTCCGCCTGATCGCGGCCACGCATCGCGATTTGACTGCCATGGTCAAACACGGGACGTTTCGGGAGGATCTTTATTATCGGCTGAAGGTATTTCCGATCCACGTTCCAGCATTGCGCCAGCGTACTGAGGATATTCCGAAGCTGGTTCGACACTTTATACAGGAGTACGCACGGCGAATGAAGAAAGGGATCGACGAGATTCCTTCAGAGACAATGGAAGCGCTGGTCCGGTATCGATGGCCCGGAAATGTTCGCGAGCTGCAGAATTTTATCGAGCGTGCCGTAATCCTCTCGCCTCACACGATCTTGCGCGCGCCGGTTTCCGAGTTGGACCGGTTCAGTATTCCTGAAAGGTCTAACCTGCCAATGACGGGCCTTAAAGAATTGGAGCGAGACCACATTCTGCATGTACTCGAAGCCAGCAACTGGATAGTCGGGGGCCGCAACGGTGCTGCAGAGCGGCTAGGAATGAAGCGGACTTCGCTGGTCTACAAAATGCGGAAGTTTCGGATCAGCCGTCCTGCGTCTTCCCGCAAGAATGGTCCGATTCCTTCCGTCTCTGGGGCGCCCCGCTTCTAGCCATAAATCCTCCAGAAAAGGTAGCCCTTCGGAGATTGCATTTATGGAGTGGACATACGACTATCGGACCAATCAATGATCAGTTTTCTTTCCGCGAAGTACCAACGGTTCTCCTGACGAAGAAACTGGTCGTAGTAGCGGATCCCAAGGGTCTGGCACTTGCGCTGATCGTTCTGCATCGTGAATTGATGGACCAGACAATAGGTCTCACCGATGGCGTGATCCCCTCGGATCATCACGTCACTCTGCCCATTCATATGCAAGGTGACCGTGAACGTATTGAGGACCGCTAGAGCAGAGCGGATAGCCGTCCTGCCTTTGATTGTTGAGTTTGGCTGGTGAGTGTTGGGATCCCCCTCATAGTTCAGGATTGTCCCATCCGGCACGAACAGGTTTGACTGCTGTTCAGCAAGTCTCCTATCGGCACAGTGAGCCCATGCATCGACAAGTCTGCGTAGTGCGAGGCGATCAGCCGCCTCGCCTTTCAGCGTTGTAGCCAGGATGGAAGTGTCATAGAGGTTATCAAAAGAAAGAGGGGACGCAGTCGTGGGTTGTGGCCGGCCTCCGTCTCCCTGGTCATGGGCATCAGCGTCGCACAGTCCAACCGTGATAGCTGAACCAGCCGCCGCTGCTGCTGTCGCGAGAAAGCTGCGCCGATCGGTTTTGAATTCACCCTGCATATGTTCCCTCCGTCTTCCTGTCTCGAGTCTGGATGAGATCGCGATACTGTTGTGGAAACGAGCAGCGCTTTAAGCTTAAGGTTCAATCATCTTAGGATGCAGATACTTCCGCCGCGACTGAAATCTGTTTCCCTAGCTGAGATAGAACATCGTTCACGACTTGACGATGCCTTCGCCGGGCTCGGGCCAATAGCCATGGGGAAAGTATCAATAACGGCGGATAGCTGAGCCACACCACCAAGCTCCCAAGGTCGGACCTCCATGGGACGCCATTGCCGACAGTAGTGAACATCTGTCATCTGAGGATCTTTGCTGAATATGAAAAGCAGCTATGAACCTTTCCTGTCTACTCATGCGAGCACTGCCCGCCTAATCTCACATCAGCGGTAAGAAGCAACACCGCTGGAGGCAAGGCATATGAGAGTACTTCTAGGATTTGTGCTCGCATTCGCGATCGGGGCAGTTTGCCGCCTGGTGAAAATTCCATCTCCCGCGCCGAACGCTCTGCTCGGCTCCCTGCTTGTGGTTGCAATGAGCGTCGGTTATATCGCGGCGGAGCGAGCGCTCACGCGGCAACCTCAGGATGCCTCTAAGATCGCCGATGGAGTTCAGAGCTCAATCAATGGAGCAAAGTCATGCAGGTAATCGAGTTCAAAGAATTCGGAAGTCCATCGCAGCTTCATCTCGCGGAACGGCCGCTGCCGCAAGCGGATGCAAACAGCGCAATCGTGCGCATCGAGGCCGCGTCGGTGAACCCCAGCGATTTGAAAAATGTCGCCGGACGCATGTCGCAGACAACCTTGCCTCGCATACCCGGAAGGGACTATTCCGGCGTCGTAGTGGACGGACCGAAGAAGTGGATCGACCGCGCGGTATGGGGCTCGGGTGGGGATGTGGGATTCACCAGAGACGGAACGCATGCGGAATGCATCCAGGTTCCGGTCGCGAGTCTCGCTCTAAAGCCCGAGAGGTTGTCGCATGTGGAAGCAGGTGCAGTGGGTGTGACCTTTGTGGCCGCGTGGTGCGCGCTGGTCGCGTATGCCCGATTGATGCATGGCGAGACCGTGGCCATCTTTGGAGCTACGGGTGGTGTCGGTGGAGCGGCTGTTCAGATTGCGAAGAATCTGGGAGCGCGGGTTATTGCCATCAACCGTGCGGGCTCGCCTGCCAGCTCCCCAGTCGTGGGGCTTGCCGACGTGCAACTCGATTCTGGCGATCCGGAACTGCCCTCTACCCTCCGATCCTTCAATTCCGGCCGTGGTGCTGATGTGGTCCTGAATACGGCTGGGGGCTCGCTGTTTCAGGTTGGACTCGAACTCCTTGCGCATCGCGGGCGGCAGATTGAGATTACCTCTCCACCAATGCGGCGAGTAAGCATGGACCTCGTGGACTTCTACCATAATGAGTCCCAGTTGTTTGGCGTGGATTCGTTGAAGTTCGATCTGACGGCCACAGCCCGCATCCTGGAGAAGTTGCGCCCCGGTTTTGAGACGGGCGCGTACCTTCCACCGATGATCGCAGACACCATACCGTTGAACCACGCGCGGAATGCCTATGAACGGGTGGCCAACGGTGAGCATGGACGCATGGTGTTGAAACCGCACTGAACCGGGCGAGCAGTCTCCGCATTCACGAACTCATCGTCTCTTGGGGACCAATTGAAGGAAGGGGAGATCGGCTATGAAGAACTCGAAAGATCCTTCGCTGAAGCTGGTAAAACTCCAAGCCGCGGCCCGCGTGCAGGTAATAACGGCCGGAGTTGCGATATTGCTGAGCATCGCTCCTATCGCTGCTCAGACTCCCGATCCCCAACCACCGGGCGCCGTGAGCGATCCCGCCCGGCCAGCACTGAACCCATTTCCTGCCGAGCAGGACTGGAGCTTTCTTGCTCGCCCCGCGCAGCATCCGGATTTCTTTGATCCCGCGAAGTACATTCGACTGAGCGGCGATCCGCAGACTTATATCTCTCTGGGGCTGGAGTATCGCACAGAGTATGAGTACTACGATAACTGGATGCTCGGCGCGGGTCCTCAGGATCATAACGGCTACGTTCTCAGCCGTGTAATGCCGCATTTCGATTTGCATGCCGGCCTGGATTTTCGCCTCTTCTCCGAATGGCAGTTCGACTACGCTGCAGGCAGGATGGGCGGCCCCAGGCCCGGTGTCGATGAGGATGCCGGGGATATTCATCAGGCATTTGTTGACATAGGCCCGCATGTCAGCCGTGAACGCGGCAGCAGTTTACGGCTCGGCCGGCAAGAGGTCGTGCTGGGGTCTGGCCGCCTCTTCGACAACAATGAAGGCCCGAATGTGAAACTCAGTTTCGACGGAGCACGCTGGATCACGCAAAGCGAGCATCTCCGTTGGGATGTGTTTGCATTGAAACCGGTGGAAGATAACATCGGCTTCTTTGATGACGCTCCCAATGCACAGCAGACGACATGGGGCAGCTATGTCACTGTTCCCGCGCCAATACTCTCGCGAGGGATGCTGGATCTGTACTACATCGTGCTTGCAACGAAAAACGCTACTTACAATCGCGGCTCTGCCACAGAGCTTCGCCATACTGTGGGTGCAAGAGCCTTCCGTCAGCCATCGAAGGGGCTCGACTACAACTGGGAGGCCAACTATCAGTGGGGATCCTTTGGCCGCGATTCGATTGCTGCATGGAGTGCCTCCACGGAGACTGGATATACCTTCGACCAAGCCCGGTTCCAGCCGCATCCTCTTTTACGTGCGGATGTGTATAGCGGCGACAGGAGCGAGAACGGGACTACGCTTGGCACATTCAATTCGCTCTTCCCGCGCGGCGCCTATTTCACGCCTAAAGTAGTTCCGATTCTCGGGCCGCAAAATCTGATGGACGTACATCCCATGCTTCAGTTTCACCTGAGACAGAATGTCACCGGATCGATTGCGTGGGAGTGGTACTGGCGAGAGTCGATCCATGATGGCGTCTATGCCTTTGGCAGCGGTGCGCTTATGAATCCTGCGCACATCTCCACGGCGAAGTATCTTGGAGATCAGGGCGACATGGAGATTCGCTGGTCGCCCGCTCCGCATGTCATCGCCGCCTTCAATCTCGTTGGACTTCAGCCCGGCGGCTTCCTTAATCACGCCGTGAATAACCATCCTCCGATCGCTGCGAACGCCGGCCTGACCTTCAGGTTCTGATCCCTTTGGCTTTCCTGAATTCCGATTGGCAAAGACAACCACCCTTTTTGAGTCGCTAGAATGAGATGGTCTAGCGAGCTTCGAAGGAGGCAGGAATCGTGGCGGACGAAGTTGCCGAACTCCAGTTATTTGTCGAAATCGTGCGGGCTGGAAATCTTTCCGCCGCGGCACGGGTGCTCAATTCTTCGCCGGCGGCCATGAGCCGTGGATTGGCCGCTCTCGAATCCCGTCTCGGTGTGCGCCTCGTCACCCGGACTTCCAGATCGTTCGAACTCACCGAAGAAGGACAGCTGTTCTACGAGCGTTGCGCACGCATCGTCGCGGAGATTGCCGATGCAGAAGCCGAGGCTTCTTCCAAAGGGGAGACCATCAAGGGAATGCTTCGGCTCGGAGCACCAATGGAGCTCGGCAGACGATTGGTAGCTCCGCTAATTACGGAGTTCAGACAAAAATTTCCGGATGTTCAGGTGCATCTTGTGCTGTCCGATTCCGGGCTGGATGTAATCGATGACGGATTGGATGTGGCTCTTCGCGTTGGCCTGCCGTCAGACTCCAGTGTGATTGCGAAAAAGGTTTTGACGGCAAAACGTATCGTCTGCGCGTCACCGGACTACTTCAGAAAGCATGGCATCCCCGCCACGCCAGACGATCTGCTGCAACACGATTGCATCCGGCTGGTACGGGGCAGGCGTGTGATGGATGCGTGGGTCTTTCAGGATCAGGGAAAACGCTTCGAGGTCGTAGTGAGTGGAACGCTTACGACTACCAGCGGAGAAGTAGTCCACGATTGGGTGCGCGCCGGCAAGGGCATCGCGTTGAAAGCCGACTGGGATCTGCAGCCCGAACTTCGCGAAGGATCGATTGTGCCCTGCCTTGGCGATTACTGGTGCGACGAGATCAACCTATTTGCACTCAGCGCGAACCGCCGTCATCTCTCACCCCGTATTCGCGCGTTCCTCAAATTCATCGTTGCCAGATTGCCTCAGGCTGTCGCCGCCAGTGGTCGCGGTTCGACGAAATCCCACCCGCGATAGCGCGACGGACATCCTCGCAGGCGCAGGTCAGGCCGATGGCGATATATGCGATAGCCTTTGCCGATCATGCAAAGCTGCTGTGCGATCAAGACGGCTTCTCACTCACTCGCTCCATCGATAACCTTTTGACTAAGAGATGACCAACATACTGTGTCATCGATCTTCGTAGACGCGAAGTTATTCAGACTTCAAGTCGGACCAAGAGAATTCGGCAAAAGGAGATCCAAATTTATGAAACGTTATGCCCTGATCGCAGCTCGCATCCTCATTTCAACCATCTTCCTATTGAATGGGCTAGACATCATTGGCCAAACCCTTGCGGCGCACGAGATGGCCATGCACGGTGTTCCCATCGACGTCATTCCTGCAATGATTATCGGAACGCGTGTTCTGCAGCTTGTCGCGGGTACTGCGTTGGTGCTGGGAATATATCCCCGTATTTCAGCCGTCGCCTTGCTGCTGTTCCTGATACCCGCGACCCTCATGGCTCACGCATTCTGGCAGGCGACGGGCACGTCGATGTATCAGGTTCAGCTCATTAACTTCTTCAAGAATGTGTGCATGGCTGGTGGATTGATCTTTATCGCTGCCGCAAAGGACCAACCTGTTCTGTTTCCGCATTCAACACCATCGACCCATATGCACTCCACAGTCGATTAAGGATGCGGTTTTCTTCGCCTCACGGGAATATTCTTCGCGCCGGCGCATTTCATCATCAGAGGAGCTCCTGCTCTGATCACTGGTTGATGATTGAGGAATTTCAATGAGGGTTTTACTCGCATCCATTCCCGCCACCGGACACTTTAATCCGCTGCTTGTCGTTGCAAACATCCTGAAGAAGGCAGGGCACGAAACCGCTTTCTACACGAGCACACTTTTTCACGAAAAGATTGAGGCTGCCGGATCACGATTCTTTCCTTTGCCTGATGAGGTCGATCAACGCTGGCTGGAGAAGGTTGCCGGACTGCTCAAACGGTTTATATACGCGCCCAGTTTAGAAGAGGGAGCGGAGATTTTTAAAACCGTTTTTGTCGAGCCCATGCCTGCGCAGTTTCACGAGTTGCAGAAGGTCCTGAAGAAGTTTCCTGCAGATTTAATCGTGTTCGAGACATCCTTTGCTGGCGTGTTTCCACTTTTGCTCGGACCGCGCTCTGCGCGTCCCGTGTGCGCATATCTTGGAATTTCAGCATCGCCTCTCGACCGGGCGGATGGTGCGCCATGGGGCCCAGGTCTGATGCCGACCGAAGATCCAGAGAAGTTGAAGGAGTATGCCGAAATCGCGCGTGAGGTCAATGAGAAGAAAGAGGGACCACTGACAGAGACCGCCGACCGCCTGCTTGCTGAGCTCGGTCTGCCGGGCTTGCCGGGAACGGTCTTCGCGTCTGGCGCGCTGCTCGCCGATATTATTCTTCAGCCATGCGCGCCGAGCTTCGAATTTCCCTTGCGCGAGCCGGCGAAGAAGGTTCACTTCATCGGTGCTCTGCTGCCGCAGGGAGCGGGAGATGTGCCGCCCGGTTTGAAAGAGGCCAAAGATGCAGGACGGAAGATTGTTCTGGTCAGCCAGGGAACAATTGCCAACAACGATCTAGGGAAGCTGCTGGCACCAGCCATCCAGGCATTGGGCGAGCGCGAGGACTTTCTGATCCTGGCAACGACCGGCGGCAAGCCTATCGAGAACATCCCCTGCGCCCTCACTCCGAATACGGTGGCTTCGAAATACCTCAACTTTGGTAAGGTCATGCCGTACGTGGATGTACTGATCGCATTCGGCAGCTACGGAACTGTAACTCAGGCACTCAGCTTAGGCGTGCCGATGGTAGTGGCAGGCCGCGGCGAGGACAAGCCGGAAGTAGGAGCGCGGGTGACGGCGACGGGATGCGGCATCTATCTTGCGACAGATACGCCGAGCCCGGAACAGATACGCGACGCCGTCGATCAAATATTGGCAGAGCCGGAGTATCGCGCCAACTCAGAGAAGCTTCGTCGCGAGTTTGCGGCTCATAGCGCAGAGCAGGAACTGACTACTTTGCTCGAAGCACTCGTCGAAGATCAGCAGGTGCTCGTAAGCTAAAAGCGTCGTCGAAATTGCTTTCGAGCAATTTCGACGGCCACACCACCGTGGTCTGCATAGCCGCTCGGCAGTAGCCTGCTCTCATTTATCCAAACTTAACAACCGTCGTTGGATGAACTAAGCCCTGCGGTTTTTCCCTTGATAGTACTGTCGCGTGCTCAGGATACCTCGCTCAGCCGTTCTCCAACCAGTCGGCTTAGACGCGGTTCACGTTCATAGCCGGAACCGCGGATTACTTCCGAGATGCAGACATGTCGACACCAGCCATATTGTCACTTTCAATCACCGTCCGGGCTGTACTCTCTTAAGTCGGGGCATTTCTGTTTTCCTGAAGGAGCCTTTTTGTGTCCGAGGTCCGTAAGACGCCAACTCATCCGCACGAAGCAAATATCTTTTGAGCAACGGAGAGGTATTCGACTTGTTGTACCCCATCACAAGGTCGATGGTAGGAATCTCGCCGTGCAAAGGCCGGGCAACCACGGAAGGAAGCAGCGAATTCTGAACATAGATAGGCACCAATGTGAAGCCGCCCGTCGACGCCACCAGCGACATTCCGGCCGATAGAGTTTCGGCATCGTAAGTCTGCTTTAGTTTGATACCAATCTTGGCTGCGTACTCCTCGATGATCTTTCTAAGCACGGGTGCGGCGCCTGCTGTGCTGATAAAGTCCTCGCGACAGATGTCCTCTGGCTTCACTGTCTTATGTCGAGCGAGGCGATGGTGAGAAGGCAGGATCGCGATCAGAGGCTCTTTGACGAGAAATCGGAATTCCAGGCCAGCAGTCCGCGTTTCGCGCCTCATCAGAGCCACATCAATTTCGCCCTGCATCAATGCATTGGCAAGTTCAGGTGAGGATTTCGTCATGATCGTAACGTCGACATCAGCCGTTTCCTCGCGCACGATTCGCAACGCCTCAGACAACCAGATAACTTCCTGTCCGGGCAAGAAACCCAGTCCAAAACCCGGCTTGTGAGGTCGCTCTGTGTTTCGGGCCGCTTCGCTCCCTACCTCTATCTGCATCAACGCCAGCCGCGCATGATCGAGGAACACCCGTCCAGCCGCAGTGAGTTCAATGCCTCGTGCTTTTCGCTCCAGCAGCTTCACGCCTAGTTCCAATTCGAGATCGCGGATTTGGCGACTCAGCGACGGCTGCGAAGTATGGAGCCGCCGCTCTGCGGCGTGCAGAAGACTACCCTCCTCGGCGACCGCAACGAAATACCGAAGGTGACGAAGTTCCATCTCATCTTCCTCCTATGCTTTGCAAGCATAGGTAAATCATTCAAAGTATTTGTACAAGCCCTTTATGCAGAGGAACCTATATCCAACGGGCAACGATCATCTTGTCCGAAATCCAAATCGTAGGAGCAATTAGGTATGTCGTCACAACACAAACCAACCATCGTATTCTGCCACGGCATTTGGGCCGACGGCTCGTGCTTCAACAAGGTCATCCCCGCATTGCAGGCGGACGGCCACGAGGTCATTGCGGTTCAATACAGCCTGGAGTCATTCGAAGAGGACGTGGCTATGATTAAGCGCACTCTCAACCGCGTCGGCAGCCCCGTCCTCCTCGTGGGCCATTCCTACGGCGGCGCTACCATTACGGCCGCGGGAGTCGATGATCGCGTGGCTGGCCTCGTCTACATTGGAGCAGTCGCCCCGGATGTCGGCGAGACGGTACAGGATCAACTCAACAAGTATCCCTCGGATATCTTCTCTCGCGTGGAGGTCAAGGACGGGTACGCCTGGATGCTTCCGAGCGGCACTGAGTTTTTCTGCGGAGACCTTTCCGAGCAAGAGCAGAAGCTTGTCTGGGCGACACACTTCCCGCCTCATGCCGATCTCTTCACGCAGCACCCTATCCAGAGCACCCCGTGGAAGTCGAAGCCAAGTTGGTACATTCTGTGCCTGCAGGACCATACCGTTCACCCTGATCTCCAGCGGTGGGTTTCGAAGCGTATGGGAGCAACTGTGGTGGAGGTAGAGAGCAGCCACGTCCCCATGCTCTCCAAGCCGGATTTAGTCATCGAGGTGATCCGCAAAGCTGCAAAAACAATACAAGAGAAGACGACAACGTAATGCGGGAAGAACCTCATTTGGACAGACCGTCGCCCGGCGGTCTGTCCTTTTTGTAAGGTCGCGATAAACGCTGTTGTCGGAAGTGATCCACCCCGCACACGGCTTCAACGAGTGCATTGCGCTTTACGCAATACCTGATCTCCCAGAGTCCAATGGTAAGAAGATGTGAAGATGTATGATTTGGGCGGCTCTACTGAAAAGATCAAATAAAGTGGTTAATCTGCTCGCAGCGCCTGCGCGGGATGGATCGACGCCGCACTCGGCGCAGGGATAAAATTGGCCAGCAGCGCCGAGGCGACCAACCCCCCAGCCACCGACAGCGACGCAAATTGCACCTACTGCGTCGCCCGACGCCGGGCATTCCACTCACCGCCGATGATCGAATCTGTGCCATTCTTGCTTTTCATGGCACAGATTCTCATTCACCGTGGCACCAGTTTCATTAACGGTGCCACGCTACAGTATTTCTGCTTATGCTTCCCGCTACAGATGCTAGTTAGATATCGAGATTCTTTACGTCGAGCGCATTCTCTTCGATGAACTTGCGTCGCGCTTCGACATCTTCTCCCATTAGCGTGGTGAAGATGGTTTCGGTTTCTGCGATGTCTTCTAGTCTTACCGACAGCAGCGTACGGCGTTCGGGATCCATGGTGGTTTCCCATAGCTGCGGAGCGGTCATTTCCCCCAGGCCCTTATAGCGCTGCACCTGATACTCGCGGCGCCCCTGCTCGATGACGTATTCGAAGAGTTCCTGCGGCGTCTGCTTCTCCACCGGCTCCAACGATACGCGGCTGGAGCGCTTGGGCGCGGGCTTGCCGGCCTCGGCTTCTCCAACGGTCTGGCCTTCGGTCTCTTCCGCTTCTGCAGCTTCCGCGGCTTCGGCTTTGGCGGAGGATGCCTTGGGAGCGTACTCGATGAAGAACGGTGGCTCGAGCGAGTCCTTGATCTGCGCGTACTTGGACATCATCTGGCGATACTCGGGAGTGGATGCGAGCGTCCAGTCAAGATGCCGTTCCGCTCCCTGCGAATCGATGAAGCTCACCGACCATGTCTGGTGTTCTTCGTCGCGAACCGGATGGGACAGGCCTTTGAACTGATACTTCTTCTGGATTGCGGCGAGCGAGGTGTGCAGGGCTTCGAGTTTGGCCGGAACGGAATCGCCTTCGAAGTCGCTGCGGCGCACCAGTTCCTGTTTTGCGAGGAGCGTAGTGATCTCTTCGTTGCGCAGGCGCTTGTTCAGCTTTTCGAAGAAGCCGATGTAATCGTTCAGATGGCCCATGAACTTGGTGAGGGCTGCGCCTTCAAGCTTCTCGCCGGCGTCGCCGTGGCGAACGATCATCCCGTCGGATGCGCGCTTCACCATGACCTTGACGAATTCGCGGTCGTCTTTGATGTACTGCTCGAAGCGGCCCTTCTTGATCTTGTAAAGCGGAGGCTGCGCGATATACACGTGCCCGCGCTTGATCAGCTCCTGCATGTGGCGGAAGAAGAAAGTCAGCAGGAGCGTTCTGATGTGCGAGCCGTCAACGTCGGCGTCCGTCATCAGGATGATCTTGCCGTAGCGCAGCTTGGAGGGATCAAAGTCGTCCTTGCCGATACCGCAGCCGAGCGCGGTGATCATGGCGCGGATTTCTTCGTGGCCCAGCATCTTGTCATAGCGGGCCTTCTCCACGTTGAGGATCTTGCCCTTGAGGGGCAGGATGGCCTGGAACTTGCGGTCCCGGCCCTGCTTGGCGGTTCCGCCTGCGGACTCACCCTCGACCAGGTAGAGTTCGCAGCGATCGGGATTGCGTTCGCTGCAATCGGCCAGCTTGCCCGGCAGGCCGCCGCCATCGAGCGCACCTTTACGGCGAGTAAGATCGCGAGCCTTGCGGGCTGCCTCGCGGGCGCGTGCAGCTTCGATAGCCTTGTTGATGATGCGCTTCGCGACGGGAGGATTTTGTTCAAGGAACATGCCCAGCTTCTCGTTGACCAATGCCTGCACAATACCGGCGATGTCCGAATTGAGCTTGCCCTTGGTCTGCCCTTCGAATTGTGGCTGGGACAGCTTCACGCTGATCACCGCGACCAGGCCTTCGCGAACGTCATCTCCGGAGAGATTTTCCTTCACGTCCTTGAAGAGGCCAAGCTGCTGACCAGCGGAGTTGATGGTGCGGGTCAGCGCGGTCTTGAAGCCGGAAAGATGCGATCCACCATCGACAGTGTTGATGTTGTTGGCGAAGGTGAAGACCGTCTCAGAGTAGCTGTCGTTGTATTGGAGAGCGATCTCCATATCGACGCCATCCCGCAGGCCTTCCATCATGATGGGCTTCTCGTGCAGGACCTGTTTGCCGCGATTGATGTGCTTGATGAATTCGGCGATGCCGCCGGCGTAACGGAATTCGGTGCGCTTGGCCTCGCCGGTCTTGGCGTCGGTGGTGCGCTCATCGGTGAGCGAGATCTCCAGCCCCTTATTCAGGAAGGCGAGTTCGCGAAGTCGCTGAGCCAGCGTGTCGTAGTTGTACTCGGTGACCGTGAAAATGGTCTTGTCGGCGAGGAAGTGGACCTTGGTGCCGCGGCGCTTCGAGGTGCCGCACTGGCGGAGGGTGGAAATAGGGGCGCCCTTCGCGTAGTCCTGCTCATAGGTGTGCCCGTCGCGCCAGATCTCGACATCGAAGGCCTCGCTGAGCGCATTCACGCAGGAGACGCCGACGCCATGCAAGCCGCCGGAAACTTTGTAGGTCGAGGAATCGAACTTGCCGCCGGCATGCAGCTTGGTGAGCACGACCTGTACAGCGGGCATGCGTTCGCCGTTGTCCAGAAGCTTTTCGTCGACAGGGATGCCGCGGCCGTCGTCGATGACGGTGATCGAGTTATCGACGTGAATAATGACATCGATTTTCTTGGCGTATCCAGCCAGCGCCTCGTCGACAGAATTGTCTACGACTTCGTAGACCAGATGGTGCAGTCCCATCTCACCGGTCGAGCCGATGTACATGGCAGGGCGCAGTCGAACCGCCTCTAATCCCTCCAGCACCTTAATGTTGTCGCTGGTATAGCTGCCGTTTTGTATAGCATTTTGGGCGGAATCGCCTTCGACGAGGGCTAAGTTGTCCGAGGATTCAATCTCTTTTTGGGGCATGGAACTCCACTAGCTGAACCCTATGAAGGCCTTCCGAACCAGGACGGTCCATAATGGGAATAAAACCTTGAAAGCGCGTGGGTTTCAGCCTTTAAGTCTGACCTGATTGTAGCATGGCGGGCCCTTCCAATTCAGGGCCAAAAGGCAGGCCGGATGCCAATTCGAGCCGCGCTGGAACTGCGATTTTTGAGAAGAAAAATGTTACCTCGGTAATGTTGTTAAGTATAAACTTTCTATATATACCTAAACCATTGAAGTGTTAGGGGTTGTGGCTATACTACAAAGTATCGAAACCTTTCTTGTCGAAGGCTAAATCCATTTTCAGGAGTTACCAAAATGATCAAAACCACTGTCCGCACCTTCGCCCTCGTCCTCGCCGTTTCCGGAGCCGTCGCCGGCGTAGCTTCCAGCCATGCCTCGCGTACCGAGCAGGTAGTCACTCTCAGCCATCAGGTCGTCCTCGCGGGAATGCCGGCTCCTCTTTGCTCCCCTGCTACTTGCAACATTCGTGGCGGCAAGTAACCTCCACCGGTCACCTGCCGGTCACCCGAATGTTGTAGATAAAAGGCGATTTATCTGATTGAGTGCGCACCCTCCGTCGAGCTATGCTGTATCTCGATAGGGTGAGCGACGATGGCATGGACAACTCCGCTACTTCACGGCCTGACGCTCGCCGAGCCTTGGCTCAATCTGCTGGCGTTGCTCGCTGCGCTCAAGGCGGGGATGAAAAAGCGGTTTCCAGCGATCACCTTTTATCTGGCCCTGCGATTTTTTAGTGGTGTTGCGCTGCTCGGAATACTGAATGCTCACCATTTCTCGTCGATCGGCGAGAGAGCTCAGACCCTCGCGTATATTTACGGCTATTGGTTGTCTTACATCGTCGGCGCGGTTGCGATTTTCTTTGCCGTTCAAGAGATATTTAAAGAACTCATGACGCCTGTCCCCGGCCTGCAAAGACTTGGCATCATCGCCTTTCGCTGGGTGAGTGTGGTGTCGGTACTGATATCGATCGGGGCTGCTCTTTCCATTCGCGAAGACGGCGATGTGTTTGCGACCATCGGAACGCAGATGATGAAATGCGTCTCCATTATGGAGCTTTGCCTTTTAGCCTTTTTGGCGCTCACAGTGCATAGTCTCGGTCGCTCATTTCGAAGCGTGACCTTCGGGCTCGGTCTAGGCTTCGGATTGGAAGCCGCTTCGCAGTTGGTCGCATCGGCTCTCATAGCGAGACACGCTGGCCTTTATTCAGTTGGAAATCTTATCTTGGAAGCCATTACCCTCTCCGCCTTTATGACCTGGACCGCTTACTTCTTTCTCCCGGAAGAATCGACTGTGCGCAGCGCAGCGACCTTGCCTGTCTCCTCGCCTCTGATTCGCTGGAACGAGATCGCCAAGGCCCTTGGGCACAGCGCACCGCATGTAGCGCTCGGGCAGTCGCAGGCTTTCTTCCTCCAGGACGTGGAGAAGGTGGTCGACAAGATCCTCACCAAGAATTCCATCAGCTAAACAGTTCTCGCATCATGACAAAGCCCCGGAATCTTCCGGGGCTTTGCTGTTTACGCGCTAAAAAAGAGAAGAGCCGCCAGAGGATCTCCGGCCGCTCTTCTTTCGTTCTGGATTCTTGTTGTGGGCTGTGGCGTTACTCTGCCGCTACCGGCTCGATAGCTACGAAGCGACCAGTCCGTCCGCGGTCGATGAACCTGACATAGCCGTCGATCTTGGCGAAGAGCGTGTCATCGCTGCCGATGCCGACGTTCAGGCCGGGCTTCAGGGGTGTGCCACGCTGACGAACGATGATCGAGCCGCCGGTGACCAGTTCGCCGCCGAACTTCTTGACTCCGAGCCGCTGGGCGTTCGAGTCGCGGCCATTTTTCGAGCTGCCTAGTCCTTTTTTATGTGCCATTGCTTAATCCTTTTCTTGGTGGAGGCCAGCAGGCCTGCCGAAATTCTTCGTTACTTGGCCGCGCTGTAGCTGTTGCCGTCCACTTCGATCGAGTCGATGCGGACCTCGGTGTAATCCTGGCGATGCCCCTGCATCTTCTTGTACTGCTTCTTGCGCTTGTAGTGGAAGACCAGAATCTTCTCGCCGCGCCCTTCGCCCAGGACCGTGCCGATGACCTTCGCGGACGCGGGGTTGCCGATGCCGTTATCGCCGGAGAAGGCGAGGACTTCGCTGAACTCGACGGCGCCGTTCTCGTTGGCCGCTGCCTTCTCAATCTTGACCACATCGCCCGGGGCGACGCGATATTGCTTTCCACCAGTGCGGATGACCGCGTACATAATTCCTCCAGCGTTCGACGGTGCGAACGCGCTTCCAATCTCAAGGCTGGGCAGATACGTGCTCGCTCAACGAATGGCTCAAACTCTCAACAGTTCAGGAGTGAGCTGGCTGCATCTGGTCGTGCACTTCTTCAATCCAGAGGGGTGAGCCGCAGAGCGAAAGGCAGAATCGCCAAACCATTTGATTTTACCGGCGCGGAAGGCTCAGGTCAATGGCCCAACTCCGCCTCAGGCCCAGATCCGCAACGACAACCAATTAAGAGCCTACATCAAGTGTCTGCACTTATCGGCCAAGGAATGAAACCGGCGGGCGAAGGTTTTTATCGACAGGATCCGGATTGGGGGATCGAAGGCTAAGCAACGCTCCTCGCCGAGCTCTCCAGCTTTCGCGTTTCGATCTCGGCCGCAGGAAGATTTCCCGGGGGCAAGAGGAGGCTATCGATGAATCTCTCGCCGCCTACGCGGAAGCTTTTACTGTGACAGATTGTGGTACAACCCCCAGAAGGCAGTCCGCGTGAAACAGAATTCGAGTTTGGGAGAAGCGATGGCCGGCACGCAGCAAAAGTCAGTTAATTCGCGAAGGCAAATCCTGTTTGCCAGCATGATAGGCACCACCATCGAGTTCTTCGATTTCTACATCTACGCGACCGCCGCCGTACTTGTGTTTCCGCGCCTCTTCTTTCCCGCCTCCGATCCGTCGTCATCCACGCTTGCATCGCTGGCGACGTTTGGCATTGCCTTCATCGCGCGTCCTATCGGATCGGCGTTGTTTGGACACTTCGGCGATCGCATCGGGCGCAAAAGAACGCTAGTTCTGGCTCTTTTGACCATGGGCCTTGCCACTTTCATGATTGGAGTGTTGCCGACCTATCGCTCCATCGGCATTGCCTCGCCGCTCATTCTGGCGCTCTGCCGTTTTGGCCAGGGAATCGGCCTGGGAGGCGAGTGGGGCGGCGCCGTCCTGCTGGCTGCCGAAAACGCTCCGCCCAAGAAGCGCGCCCTGTACGGCATATTCCCGCAGCTCGGAGCTCCCATCGGATTTTTGATCTCCGGCACTACTTTTCTTCTACTCTCGCGCTGGCTTACCGAAGAGCAGTTCTTTAATTTCGGCTGGCGGCTCCCGTTTCTGGCCAGCGCGGTGCTGGTGATACTTGGCCTCTATGTTCGATTGACAATCGCGGAAACCCCTGTCTTTCAGGCTTCGATCGAACGTGGGGAAACGGTTGCCGTTCCCATGAGCACAGTCTTCCGTCGCTATTTGGGGCCGCTGGTGGCAAGCGTCTTTGTCTGTCTGGCCACATTCGTTCTGTTCTACCTGATGACGGTCTTCGCCCTTTCGTGGGGAACCAGCGTACTTCATTACAGCCGCTCCAGTTTCCTTCTGATTCAACTGCTTGGCGTCCTGGTTTTCGCCCTCACGATTCCCATCTCCTCTGTGCTGGCGGAGCATGGGCGCCGCCGGGTGATGTTCGTCGTCACCGCGCTGATCGCGGTCTTTGGCCTCGTTCTGGCTCCGCTGTTCACGGCCGGCATCGTTGGAACGACTGCGATGCTGTGCATCGGTCTGGCTTTGATGGGATTCACCTGGGGGCCGCTCGGCACATTGGTTTCTGAGCTTTTCCCCACGCCCATTCGATATACGGGCAGTTCTCTCGCGCTCAGCTTCGCGGGCATCCTGGGCGCATCGCTCGCCCCGTATATTGCCACATGGCTGGCAAAGACGTATGGCCTTCAATATGTCGGCTACTACCTGACAGGCTCGGCAATTCTTACTTTTCTGGGGCTGCTGGCCATCAAGGAAACAAAGGATAAAGACCTTACGGCTTCGCTGAGTTAGTTCTGCGCTGGCAATTGCCAGCGCTGGCCGGCAGGCACGGAGATGGCGGCAATCCGCTGTTCGCTTGAAGAAATCAGCGGAGATAGGCTAAACTGGAGATTCGGCGCCAGGATGGGAATCCCATCCATCGATCTGCCTGCTCTCCGGTTCAGTTTTGCGGCTGCTTTTGTCCGCACGGAGAGGCCTAACGGATCCGGATCGCCCGAACAATTCAGGATTTGGAGTTTGTCATGGCACAGGTTTGTGATCTTTGCGGCAAGGGTCCGCAGTTCGGCAACAACATCTCGCACGCACACAACGTGAGCCGCCGTCGCTGGAACGTAAATCTGCGCCCGGTGAAGGCCAAGACCGAGGGTGGCGCGAAGCGGATTCGCGTGTGCACCAGCTGTATCAAGAGCGGCAAAGTCGTTAAGGCCTAAATCTTCTTTCGGAAGCAAAAGCCCGGCCGTTTCGCGCCCGGGCTTTTCTGTGTTTACGCTAGGGCTTTGGCGGATTTGTAATCGCGACTCGAATCTTCGCGAGTGGCGCATTATTGTCGAAGCGCACCCCATCCCCGTCCTTCACCACTCCCAGCTGCTTCCATAACGCGTCCAGATCCATGGTTTCCGGCTTGTCCCGCGTCTTGTTGTAGAGATCCATCAGCACATGCGTCCCGGTCGCCTGATCACCAATGGTCAGCGCCTTGGTCAGAGGCCAATCCTGATCGATGGTGCCTCCCGCATTGACGATGGCGCGAAGTGCGTCCTGCAGGCCCTTGCGGTTGGCGGTCTGCTTGCGGATCTCTACATCCGCCATGAGGCAGAACTGCGCGCCTCCCCAGTAGGTTCGGCCCCACGTATGGGTATTGTCGAGTCCCTGGTCGCCCGGTCCTGGATTGCCCTTCGACATATCCCGCATCATGTCGCCCCATATCTTTTCCGGCTTGAGCAGACCTGCTTGCACCCGGGCAACGGGCTCGACGTAGACCGCGATGCCTTCTTCGATCCAGTGATGGTCATCGTCGACGGAAGGAAAGGCGGTGTGGATGAGCTCATGGGTCATCATCCAATCGTCATCGAGATCCTGCTGCGTGCTGTTTTGGCCGACGTGGATGCGAGTGAAGCCGGGAAAGCCTCCCACTCCGCCCCACGTAGTGCCGCCGCCGACTCCGCTCTCACCTGGAACGAACTCGACGAGGACGCGGTCGCGTGGGACAGGGAAGCGGCCGTAGTAAGTGGTGACAGCAAGGCCTGCGTTCTGGACCCAGTGCACGATCTGGTCCGGTGGCAGGCTAGGGTCGCCAGGTCCGAAATCGATCTGGATGGGCGAACCTTTCGCCTCGATGGTCCGTGTGGATGCTACGGAATCAGCCCAGGGTGCGTGATGGCCGTGGAACTGCGCGAACGCAATGCCGGCAAGCGTGATTGTGCAGATGAGAACGGCCAGCGACTTAAAATCGCTGGCCGTTCGCTTCGCCTGTGATTTCGGCAAACTCACGAATTCGACTTTTCAAAGTTGAGAGCTGCCGAGTTGATGCAGAAGCGCTCGCCTGTGGGCTTCGGACCGTCTGGAAAGACATGCCCGAGATGGGCTCCGCAACGGGCGCAGGTCACCTCCACCCGGCGCATGCCGTAGCTGCTATCTTCATGCTCGTCGACCGCGCTGGCGCTTACCGGCTGATAGAAACTCGGCCAGCCGCTGCCGGACTCGAACTTCGTATCGGAGGTGAAGAGCTCGGCATTGCAGGCTACGCAGCGATAGATGCCGTCCGCGTGGTTACGGTAAAGCGCTCCGGAGAATGCCGGCTCGGTGCCCTTCTGCCGCGTGACGTAGTACTGCTCGGGCGTAAGCTGCGCCTTCCACTCCTCTTCCGTCTTCTGGATCTTCTCGACTTTCGTGTCGGTCATCATTCCCTCGCTTTCCTGGATATTGGATGGACTTCGGGACCGATTCGTTACACCTCTCTTAAAGCGCAGCGATGACTTCGATTTCGACCAGCGAATCTTTAGGAAGGCGGGCGACCTCGACCGTCGACCGGGCGGGCGCGACCGTGCCTTCCGGCGCCAGATATTTGCCGTAGATGGCGTTCATGGCGGCGAAGTCATTCATGTCCTTGAGAAAAACCGTCGTTTTAATGACGCCGGCCAGAGAGGTGCCCGCGGATTCCAGGACAGCCTTAAGATTTTCGAGGACCTGAGTAGTCTGCTCGGCAATGCCGCCGGAAACGATCTGTCCGCTGGCCGGATCGAGAGGGATTTGTCCCGAGGTGTAGAGAAAATTTCCGACGCGAACGGCCTGCGTGTAGGGGCCGATGGCCGCGGGAGCTTTGGTGGTGGCGATAGCTGTCTTTGTGCTCATGGATTGATTGTCGGAGAATGGCTGGCCGGAGGCAAATAGCCGCTCGTATTTCAGATGTTTTTGAAGGATGTTTTCAAAGGGCCTGCCCAAGCAGGGACGGGGTCGAACCATCGGGGCGTGCCATTTTCGATCATGGCGACTTCACGATAGCCACCATCCGTAGAGTTGTCGAAGAGCATGACGAAATCTGCAACGTGCGCCGCGATAATCAGGTTTTTCAAACTTCGCTCGTAACGACGACGGACGTCCGCTTCCGGGACATCGTGTCCGCCGCCGATAAACCTCCGACGGATGCGGACTAAATTGATCTCGACATCAACGGTTCCGATATAGACCAGATGAATAGCGAATCCTAGATTGCCAGCCGTCCGCATGGTCTCGATGTAGTTCTTGCCGGAAAGTGTGGTCTCGACTGCAAAACTCTCGCGACGATCAACAAAGCCGGCAACTTTGGTAAGAACTTCTCGACCTGCGGTAAGAGGATTCGTATTTGCTGGATCGGCTTGAATCGTCTTAGCGATCACATCAGGATCTAGCAGAGGATAAGCTGAGAAGAAGTCGAGATTACCGCCAGTCAGAGTGCTTTTGCCAGAGCCGTTTGGTCCGGCGACAAGCGTGAATGTCGGGGTTTTCAATTTGATTGGGGCTGTTGAGACTGAGTATCTTTACGGGAAGCGATGATAGCGTCGATACGCCGTTGTTCTTCCGCAGCCTTGCGCCGCGCGCCCTCCGCAAGCTTACGAGCGAGTTTCGTCCACTCGGATTCCATGCGTTTATCCTACTCCCGCTGCCTGTTAGCTACAGCTTCTGCGAACGCTGAACGTCGCGGACGCCCGGTACGCGGCGGAGCCCTTGCACCAGGCGCGTCAAGTGCCGCACGTCTTCGGCTTCGATGACGAATTCGACGATAGCGTCATCGTTGAGGCCAGGCTTGGAGTCGACGGTGCGAATGTTGGTGTTCTCGTCGCTGATGACGGCAGTGAGCTCCTTCAGCATGCCGGTGCGGTCGTCGCAGAAGACCGTGAGCTTAACCGGATAGGTAAGGCGCCGTCCTACGGATTCATCCGCCGGGCGCGCCCACTCGACGGTGACGCGGCGGTCGGATTCATAAAGGAGGTTCTGCACATTGGGACAGCTTCGCGCGTGGACTGCGACGCCCTTGCCGCGTGTCACGTAGCCGATAATCTCTTCGCCGCGAATCGGATTGCAACATCGCGCGCGGTAGACGAGCAACTCGTCCTGGCCTTCCACCTGAAGCGAATCCGCATTGCTGGTGAGCGAGACGCGTTTGACGGTATCGGAGACGCCGGGAGTCGTCGACTCCTGTTCCGAGGGCTGCTGGCTGATGACCCCCGGGCTGATGCGATTCAACACCTGGCGCGCCGAGTATTTGCCGAAGCCGATGGCCGCCATCAGATCGTTGGGCGTGGCCACGCTGTACTCCGCAGCGATGCGCTCGTAGTCCGATTCGTCGAATTTGGAAAGTGCGATCTTGTATTTCCTGGCCTCGCGCTCGAGCAGCTTGCGGCCGATCTCGATGGCGCGCTCGCGCTGGTGCTCGTTCAGCCAATGCTTGATCTTGTTGCGGGCCCGCGAGCTCTTGACGATGTTGAGCCAGTCGCGGCTCGGTGTGTGACCATTCTGGGTAATGACCTCAACGATGTCTCCGTTGCGCAGCTTCGAGCGCAGCGGCGCCATGCGTCCATTCACCTTGGCGCCGATACAGGTGTTTCCAACTTCGGTGTGGATCGAGTACGCGAAGTCCAGCGGGCTGGCATCTTTGGGCAACACGACCACCTTGCCCTTGGGAGTGAAGGTGTAAACCTCCTCCGGATAGAGATCGATCTTCAGAGTCGATAGAAATTCGTTGGGATCGGTCATCTCCCGCTGCCACTCGACCAGCTGCCGCACCCAGGCCAGCCGCTGTTCATCGCGCGCGCTGATCGGCGAGCCTGCTGTCTTGTATTTCCAGTGCGCTGCGATTCCTTCTTCGGCGATGCGGTGCATCTCTTCGGTGCGAATCTGCACCTCGAATTGATGGCCGGCCTCGCCCATCACAGTAGTGTGCAGTGACTGATACAAATTCGGCCGGGGCATGGCGATAAAGTCTTTGATGCGGCCGGGAACCGGACGCCAGATGCTGTGGATGAGGCCGAAGACCGCGTAGCAGTCCTGCACGCTCGAGGTAATGACGCGCAGAGCGAGCAGATCATAAACCTGGTCGACGGATACCTGCGACTTCTGTAGCTTCTGGTTGATGCTGTAGAGACGCTTGATGCGCCACTCGACGCGGGCCTTGACATTGTTCTCGCGCAGCCGCTCGATCAGCAGCGCTTCGACGCCGGAGAGGAACTGCTCGCCCTCAGTGCGGCGCGCTTCAACCGCTTCATGCACCTGTTCGTACTGGAATGGATCGACGTAGCGGAAGGCGAGATCTTCAAGCTCGCCGCGTACTTTGCCCATCCCCAGACGATGAGCCAGTGGAGCATAGATATCGAGCGTTTCGCGTGCAATGTTCTGCCGTTTTTCTAGGGGCAGATGCTCGAGCGTGCGCATGTTGTGCAGGCGATCCGCAAGCTTGATCAGCACCACGCGCACATCGCTGACCATGGCCAGCAGCATTTTGCGCACGTTCTCGGCCTGGCGGTCTTCGCGGTTGGCGAATTCGATCTTGTCGATCTTGGTCACGCCCTCGACGATGTGCGCAACCTGCTCGCCGAACTTCGCGGTAATGTCGGCAGTCGTAACGGGTGTATCTTCGACGGCATCGTGCAGCAGGCCGGCTGCGATGGCCGTCGAGTCCAGCTTCATCTCGGAGAGTACGAGCGCTACTTCGAGCGGATGCAGGACGTAGGGTTCGCCCGAAGCGCGGAGCTGTCCCTTGTGATGCTCGAGGCAAAACTCCCAGGCTTTGCGGATGATTTCGGGGTCGTCGTTGGGGCGGTTGGCACGGACGGAATTCAGCAGCTCGCGGAACTTATCCGCGAAGAGATCGGCATTTCGCTCTGGCGTGAGCGAGCTGGTTTCCACCGTTGCCATATCCCATTCTATACGCAGCAGGCGAAAGAGGCATCACGAGCCCTATGCATCTTCGTGATTCCTGCAAGGCCGCACTGTGCGACGATAACTGTTTGAAGCAAAGGATTGAATCTATGAAGCTTGATGAGTCAAAACAGCGCCGCAAGGCAGGAATTTCAGCCGCGAAAGCAACAGGCGCGCAGACTCGTGTGCCGGCCGAGTCGGAGAACGGGGCCGTGGTGATTGCGCGCCGTGCTGCTGACCGGCTGCGTGCAGGACATGTGTGGGTTTATCGATCGGACATCGTTGCGATCCCCTCATTCGAGACTGAGGGCGAAGAGTCTTCTACCGCATCTGCGCCGCATCTGCTTCCGGTCTCCGATCAGCGCGGGGATCTGCTGGGAACAGCGCTCTACAGCCCTTTTTCCGAGATCGCTCTGCGGCTGGTGACGACCGAACCGCTCGCCGGTCAGGCTGCGTGGCTCGATCTGCTGGCCACACGGCTGCGCGCGGCCGTTGCCAGGCGGACAAATATCCTTGCCGGCGAAGAAACGAACGCCTGCCGCCTGGTCTTCAGCGAGGCCGACGCCTTGCCGGGCCTGGTGGTCGACAAATATGGCGAATTGGTCATTCTGCAGCTGCTCTCCAAGGCGTTGGACGACGAAGCGGTGCGCATTGTCGTAACTCAGATTCTGCGCGAGACACTGCGGCCGGCCACGATCGTCGAGCGGCCCGACCCTCGCATTCGCGAGCTGGAGCAGATCGATCCCGAAGCCGGACGGTTTCCGCTGTTTGCGGCCAACTCCGAGGAGCCGCTGCTGCAGACGGCCTTTAAGCTGAACGGCCTGAACTTTCACTACGACGCCAGCTCCGGCCAGAAGACCGGTGCCTTCCTCGATCAGCGGGAAAACTATGCCGCCGCCGCGCGTTATGCGCATGGCGAAGCACTCGACGTCTGCTGCTACCAGGGTGGCTTTGCGTTGCATCTGGCACGAGCCTGCTCACGGGTGACAGGCGTGGATGTTTCGCGTGCCGCACTCGAAGTAGCGGAGCGAAACCTGACCGCGAACTCCGGCCTGACGGCGCAGGTCGATTGGGTTGAGGCTGATGCCTTCGACCTGCTGCGCGACTGGAGCGAGTCGGGAGCTGCCTACGATACGATCGTGCTCGATCCGCCGGCCTTTGCCAAGTCCAAAAGGGCAGTCGAGGGAGCTTTGCGCGGATACAAGGAGCTGAACCTGCGAGCGCTGAAGATGCTGCGGCCGGGCGGCGTGCTCGTGACCTGCTCCTGCTCGCACCATGTGTCGGGGGCGGACTTCCAGGCTATTGTTGCGGCAGCGGCGGGCGACGCAGGACGGCGGGTGCGTCTTCTGGAGCGTCGCGGCGCGGCTGCAGATCATCCGGTCGTCCTGACCATCCCAGAGACCGAGTATCTGAAGTGCCTGGTCTGCCAGGTGGATTGAAGCAAATCACCGATATCGTGCGTTCGGATTGTCGACAAAGGTTTTGGCTTGGGCAGGGTACGACCTTCAGGCCGTACATAAATTGAGCAGAAGGAGCGCCGCTTCAGCCGCTGAGGGAACATCCCGCTCGCGCTACAAAGGTTCGTCATCCATCTCAAATCACCGGCGTGTGCTTTTGCTCTCGGGAATTCTGCGCTGCTACGATGTGGAAAGCGGCAGTGGTTGGGGCTGTCCGCATTCCAGAGTTATAGTGAGCCGCAATCTCTATTGGATATGGTTCGTTGGCTCAGCGGCCTGGTTTCTGGACGCGGCGCTGGTGCTGCATCGTGGAGCTCTGGCGCGGGGACTTTTGGCGGTCGCAGTGTCGGCGATGTTTCTGGTGGCGGGAATGTTTTTCAAGAAGCAGGCAGGCCGTTAGCAGGCTTCCAGCGTTCCTTCGGCACAAGTCCTAATTCGGCGCCAGAGACTTTCTTGGATCGATCGTGACGGCTTTCTCAGCCCACGCAAGAGATTGCGTATAAAGATCGCTTAATTCAGCTTCGCTAAGGCGAAGGGCGGAGCACTGCTCCATGCAGGCGGCCCAATCGGCCTCTTTATAACACTCGAATAGTTTGAGCGCGGCGCTCGCGTGGTTGGTTTCTCCGGACAAAGCTTCCTTGATCTCCGGACGTAGCGGCAAGGCAGCGATCAGGTCCGACGTCGGCATTTCCAGCATCACGTCCATCAAAGACAGCATGCCGAAGAGATATTGTTCCGCGGCATTCTCGCCAGTGAATGGAGCCATCAATTCCAGGAAGCGCGCGCGATGAAGAACGTGGACGAGCAGTTCGCTGGAGCGGCTTCGGCAGGTTTCTGTAGCGATGGCATTGATGAGCAGCTTTCGAAATTGCAGCTCTCCCACCTGCATCAGCGCGTCTTCCATGGAACGCACTTCGCGGTTCAATCCGAATGACGCGGAATTGACCAGGCGCAGCAACTGATAACTGAGCGCTATCTCGGACTTCAATAAGAGGGCCAGTTGCGAGATGCGAAACTCTCCCTGGCTGAGAGCGGACAGAAGATAGAGATAGTTCGCCCCATTGGCGGGCATGATCTTCTTCGAGAAAACGACCGGATGACAGAAGAAGTAACCTTGAAAGAGAGTAAAGCCTTCGTTCAGAGCAGCCTGGAATTCTTGCTCGGTCTCGACCTTCTCCGCCAATAACGTTATCTTCGTGCCTTTGAGCCGGGCTATGATTTCAGCTCTCTCCTTGGCATCGGAGAGCCGGAAGTCGACCTTCACGTAATCCGCGAGATGAAGCAGCCCTTCCATGCTTTCGCTCATGCGGAAATCGTCAAGAGCCAGCTTGTAGCCGAGTTTCTTATAGCGGGCGCAGGCCTCGAGAATTTCTTCATCACCAACCACGGTCTCGAGTATTTCTAGGACGGTCGATTCCGGGAGCAAAGTTACGATGCCGCTTACCAGAGATTCGCGGGTGCAGTTAACGAAAGTCGGCGCTCCGTGGGTCAGGTCGTGAAATCCGTAGAGAGCTCCATCGGCGATCATGATGCGGGTAGCTTCGTCGGTATCTCCGCGGAAGCAGTTTTCCCAGCCCGAGCGGAAGAGAAGCTCGTATCCAAAAACTCCCTTGCGGCGATCGAAGATCGTCTGCCGCGCGATGAAGCGTCTTGCTTCTCTGGCCTTGGCTTCGAGCAGGAGAGTTTCCGGAAGAGCATGGCGCGACTCCTGCGCGCTAACGCTCGACTCCGCCTCTCCGTGCTTTCGCCAGATGGAACCAAAGATATTCAAGCTCATATTCGTTTCCGACAACTATTCACCGTTCGAATCGCAGAAGCTTTTTGAGTAAATCAATGCAAGTACCGCAGAGAGTTTTCTGCGGGATTCTCGTTCTAAAGGCGCAACGCGATCCCGGCCTCGATAGCGGGTATCATACCGGCCGAAGCCCTCGTTTCAATCACCAAGTGCCTTTTACCGCTCTTACTCTCGGTGCTTACCGATTTGTGCAAGAACGGTTACTATATCGGCAGAATTTGAAAGTTATAGCGTCCCCCCATGAATTGAGGGGTATCAACCTAATATTTTGTTTAAGTTGCCATGCGTCAAATTGAAACAAGATAGGTTATTTGGGGGGTAAGAATCGAAAGATTAGAAGCCAACCGGCAAGGAAAATGAGCTGAAAAGCTCTACGGATCCCGTCCGCCATGCCTGTTCTTACTTCGGACAGTAACTAAAAGCTCAGATCTAGAAACTCAGATCCATATGCAGATAGAGGATGCGGTTGGCCTGGGTATTGGAAAACTGAGTCGAGGAAAGAGACGTAGAGTGGCCAAAGAGAGGAGCGCCGAGGACTCCTATCGGCAGTCCTCCATTCACGATGTTCAGCACGTTCTGCGCTTCGATTCCCAGGTTGAGTTGGTACTTGCGAGGGATCTCTTGCTTGAGTATCTTGCTGCCCGGGGCTGCTGGTTGGACCGATGAGTCGCCAATCCGGGGTCCGACGGCAAAGGTGCGGGACAAGAGCATCTGCAGCATCGCTACCGAGGGTCCGCTTCCATAGTTGATCGGGATGATGGTCTGCCCAGACAGCGGGGCGGCGTCAAAGTTACCCCACTTGGTGCGATATACGCTGGGCCGGCTCAGATCGGTTGCGAACGCGGGACGATCGTTGAATTGCGAGTCCCCATTCAGATCGGTTCCGGTCGTGATGTTGAACGGCATGCTGCTTTCGAGGACCAGGAACGGATCGATCTGGAACTTGAAGGGCAGGTTGGCCAGACCGCCGAAGTAGGCGCGATTACGCAGATCGTTCGCTGCGCGTCCATAGTCGGCGTGCAGGTCGTATTGGTTGGAAGGCGTGTAGGAGGCGCCGGTGGTGTTGGCCTTGCTGTAACCGAAAATGTAGATTCCGTAAAACGTGACCGGTTTGGTGCGGTAGTGGACATTGAGCAGGAGCCGGTTTCTCTTGGAAATGCCCTCGGACTCGTACTCATAGATGTTTCCCCCGTCAGTTACCGGGCGAATGCCGCTGCTGGGATCGTCCGGGTTGTAGGTGCCGGGCAGCGGCGCGTTGACATTGCGCAGAAGAAACTGGTCGACGCCGCGATAGAAGCTGTAGTCGATGGAGAGGGTGAGGCGCTTGAAGAAATCCTTGTCGAGGCTGACGCCCTGCTGCACGATGTACGGCGCGTGAAGCTGCGCGCCTATGCGGTAGATAATAGGCTGCGCATTCGGGCCAAGCGCGTCAGGCTGAGGACGCGCCGGATAGAAGTCGGGGTCGTTGACTGAATACTGACGCTGGGTGATTCCGTTCTCGCGCTCCGCCAGGTCGACAGAGTCCACACCGAAGCGCTGATAGAAGACGCCGATGCCGGCGCGGAGGACGCCCCACGCGGGTTTGTCCCGGTTCCCGTCATGTCCCGCGCCGATGGCCCAGGACCAGCTCAGGCGCGGAGCGAAGTCGGCGTGGTCGTGAATGTGCGATTGAGTTTCGTAGCGCAGGCCCGCGTCCAGCGTGGTGTTCGGCGTGATCTTCCACTCGTCTTCGAGGTACAGGCCGAGGTCGGCCAGGTTGACGTTGACCCTGGGATTGCCCTGGGCGTAGGTGAAGTAGCTGGCGCCCCCGCCATTGGCCCGGATCTGCGCGGGACTCAGTCCCTCGGCCAGCCCCTGTGTCGTGAGCTCATAGGCGCCGAGGGAGGAAAAGATATATACGCCGTTGTATCCGTCGCTGGAGGTGTTGCTGTCCTGGGTGTCGCGCAGGCGTCCGCCGATGCGGATGAGATGGTTGCCGCGCAGCAGCGAAAGGTAATTCTGCACTTCATACCGGTTCTGTCCGTCATGCAGCTGGTCGATGGCGTTCCCCCCGCCATTGAAAGCCCCTTGCACCAGCACAGAAGGAGCGCTGCTGAGTGACAACGAGCTGTCGTTGATGCGCATGAACTGGAAGCGCGTCTCGTTGATGACGTGTTCCGTCCAGGTCTGGGTATCACTGAGCTGGAGTGTCTGATCGGTATGCCGGGTATCGATGGCTTGAGAGGGCAAAGAAAGCTGGCTCTGCAGGAGATTATCCTGGTCCTGCCGTCCGAACTGGTAACGAACGGTGAGGGTGTGCACCGCGCCCAGCTGAAAATCGAGCCGCGGACCGAGATCGGTCGAAGTCTGAGGGCTATTGACGGTGGTCGCGACCACCGGGCTGTTGCTCGAGGTCGTCGCATAGACAAACGACTGAGCGCCAACATCCTGGCGGTCGCCGGTAAGAAGCCACGAGCTGTTTTTCGTTAGTGGGCCGCCAATGGCTCCCTGCGAGTAAAAAGCGGAATACGCCGGCTGCCCCACGACGTAAGGATTGCTGGAGTTCAAGCCCGAGTCGTCGCCGAGCAGGGTGAGATCGCCGTGCAGCTTGTCGCTCCCCGGTTTCGTAAAGACTTCGATACGCCCCAGTCCAATAGTGTCGTATTGAGCCGAGTATGGATTCTGGTTGATGCGAATCTCACGGATCGACGATTTGGGCGGGAGGCGAGTGCCGGTAAATCCGTCGATGTAAAGCTGGGGCGGGGTGGTGGGGTCGGAGCCGGCAATCAGCTGAAGCTGGGTCTGGAGGTCGATGGGATTGGTGGGCAGCGACTTCAAATCGGAGGGGCTGAGGACAATCGCTCCCGGGCTGAGGTCGGGACTGGCATCCAGTTCTTCGCCGGAAACCGCGATCTGCTGATGCTGGATATCGATGCGCAGATCAATCCGCAGCCGGAGCGTCTCTCCCGCTTGAATTGCAACACCATCGCGCGCTTCGCTGCGAAAGCCATGAGCCACGATGATGAGCTGATAGGTTCCCGGCAATACAGTGGCGAAGCGAAAGGTTCCTTGAGTGTCAGTGGAGGTCGAAAGCTGCGAGTGATCGCTGCCTTCGAGAGTGACGACCGCGGAGGGCACCAGTGCCCCGGAGGGGTCGGCGACGACGCCGGTAAGAGCGCCGGGCAATTGTGGCGAGGAAGCGGGCGCCTGAGCAACGGCTACCGTCCATCCCATCCAGCCAACGAAGAGGCAGGGAACGATGGCCGCCTTTGCGGCAGCTATGGCGAGACGAGTAACTGAATTGGGCCTGGACTGCCTGCAAAAAGCGAAAAAAGAGCGGGCCGGCATCGATAGTCGAGCAAGCGAGGTTGCAAGCAAGAATTTAGGCGCGACCGGCCGTCCGGCGATGCGAAGCGTTTGCGAGATCTCTATCGCAGCACGCTCACGTAGCCTGAAAAGCCCAGGGCAGAAATTCGCGGTTCTTCGAGCCATGCAGGGGAGGAGGATCTCCTGAATCGAGAGCGACGCTTTGGAGCGTTTGCGTTTGTTTCGCTTTCTTCAGTCCCTACGATACTGAAACTTCCGGAATCGACCAATGGGTCTTTTGCAGCGGTGAGATTGAGTGGGACTCCTGCATTGAAAATCGTAAATGGCGGCGGTTTTCCTTTGCGACGAGAACCCAAAAGTACCTGGTATAGCGCGTTTCAGGTACCACTCTCGTGCTATCTGGGTACGAGATATGGGGGATTCTCTCAATAGGGCGGCTGAAGCAAACTCAGAGATGTCACGAGGGTTGCGGTTTGGGGGAACAACAGCTCTCAGGACACGAAAGGCCTGCCACTTGTGGCAGGCCTTTCGTCTTTTAGGATTGCAATTCGTTCTAGGTAGTCGGCCTTGGCTTGACGGCCAGCATCTGAGCCGGCACGGTCTGGCCACTGGCGTTGGTCAAGCCGGGATTGATGGTCAGGGTGTCCTTGAGCGCAACCGGGTCAACGTAATGGATAAGATTGTCGCCCGACGTGCTGACGAAGAAGATGGTGTCATCGGGAGAAAAGATACCGGCAATGGGTGCCTGGGCAGTGCCCGACAACTGCACCGTGGAGAGGGTTCCCGCCGCGCCTGGACTTGCCGACGGTTGGTAGGCGGGAAGAAGTCCGGTTGCTGCGGTGGCGTTGTAGAGCACAAAGGCCACGCTGGAGTCGGGCGAAGCTAACACGTCGTCGATCTCCGTAGGAGTAACACCCGCCGGAAAAGGAGTCTGGTTCAGAGTGGTCGGGAACGTTCGAGGAGTGCCGCCGCTGAAAGCCGGGCACGCCCCGGTGGGAACGGTCACACCGATATCAGTGAAGGTGTTCCCACTGACACTGGCTCCCAGGATGTGCAGGCCGTCATTGGTGTTGGCCAACTTATCGGTCTGGGCGCCCACGCTGCCGGCTGCGGGATAGTAAGGCGGATTCGCCGAAGCATTGGGGCAGAAGCTGTGCGCCGTCGTTGGGGAGCCGGTGATGAACTGTCCAACCGCGGGAATGGTCAGCGCAAGATCCGATCCGCAGAAGGGATCGTAGGTGCCCCCCGCCAGCGGGCTATTGTTGTTCAGCGTGCAACTCTGCTCGGTTGCGTTGATGGGGTAGGTGCTCCAGCCGCTGTTGGCGTTATGCACGTAAAGGTTATTGGGTCCGGTGATGTAGACGTTCTTGCCGTCCGGCGAGAAGACCGCCTTCGTAGCCAGGCCGCCAACGCTGGTATTCGCGCCGGTCGAGACGGTATAGAGATAAATGACCTGGCGCAGCTGGTCGTTGATGACCAGCGTGGTGCTGTCCGGTGAGGCTGCGAGGACTACTCCCGGAACCGATACGTCTTCCTTGGACAGTCCATTGGTCGAGGCGCTGTAGATCATCAGCTCGCGAAAGCTGCCGAAATAGAGGTTGTTCCCAGCCTGGTCGAGGACCATGGAGTTAGGGGGGAACGGTGTGCGGATGGGAGAGCTGGGCAGACCCGTGGTGAGGTCGATCTGGCTGAAATACTGCGATTGCGTGGAGGCCATCCACATGATCGTGCTGCTGCGGCCCGGCGATGTGACGTTGAGCGTGTTGCTCACCACCGGCATGCCGGTGCCGAGAACACCTATCTGGCCGATAGGCGACGGATTACAGGTGGTCGGCTGGCAGATGGCGGTAATCGCGGTGGCGCTGGGGAAGGTCGAGGAGACCTGTCCCGCCGCACTGACGGCAATCTCCTGCGGCCGCGTCGATGTGAAATCGAGCGTCAGGCCGCTGAGGATGGTGTTGTTCTGGTCGGTAGCGACAGCCAGGATGTTCTGCGGGGTGCTGGGGTTGACCACCGCGCTGGTGGCGCCATTGATCGACAGGGCGATATTAGTCGGCGGGCAGGTGTAGAAGTACCCGGCCGGTGCGCTGACCAGGGCAACCGTGGCGTTCACGACGGTCGACCCCGGCATATTGGCGGTAGTTGTTCCGTTGGTGCCCGTACCGGTGACGGTGGTGTTGTTGATCGTCACGATCGAGCTGGTGACCGGGGTGTAATCGATGGTGCCGACGCTGGCGGCCGGTATGACAACACCGTTCGGACCAGACACCGTCGCTGTGAAAGTGGGTCCGGGATTATTCTGCGAAACGCATGCGGTCTGTGCTGGCACGCTTATAGCCGTCACTGGTGGATGAACGAAGACGGGAACGGGATTGCTGGTGACGCCGGAGCCCGACGCCGTAATCTGGGCCACGCCGCAACTGGTGGCGTTGCATTGCTCGGCCGCGGAGCCAGTGGGTGGGGTGCAGATGGTGAAGTCCGCGATTCCACCAGGGCTGTTGCGGTTCCAGGTGCCGCCGCAAAGGGCTCCCGTCGGAGAAATATCCGCCAGAAGGAGATTGCTGCTGCCGTAGGTGAAGGTAGAGACGGTGGCGGCGGCTTTTTTGCAGTTAAAAGCGGATGGCGCCGAAACCTGCCCGGTCTGTCCCCAGGACAACGAGATACCGGTCGTTTCAGGTTGCAGGGTAATGAACTCTACCGCGTTCGTCTTCGGGCCAAATCCGAGTCCGTTACAAAAATCCCCGACTTGGGTGGCGCAACCTGAGATAGAAAGGCCAACGGGAAGAGAGAAAACAAACAAAGCTATGAGGGCGAGATACCGCTGCATGAAACCTCCCCGCCCGAGCGAGGGAGCGCGGACGGTCTTTCCAACCGAAAGTGTCGAACAGTCCTTATTAGACGTAAGGGTTCGAAGAAAAAGTGTATCAGGATTGGCCATTCAGGCGTGCATGGCCGCGCCGCCTGTTCCCCACCCGGCCGATGCCTGTCCTTACCGCTCCCTTTGGCCGTCGGGCTCGGTTAAGGGGTCAAGCATCTGCCGGTTTCTCTGCCATGTCCGGACCAAGGCGATTTAGGCTCTTCAGAGCTCTGAACCCTGAACCCTGAACCCTAACTATGAGCCCTGAACCCTGAACCCTAAACCCTAAACCCTAAATATGAGCCCTGAGCCCTACTTCATATATTCGTCAAACCAGCCGAGCGCCCGTTCGAGGACGTCGATCTGGTGTGCGGGGTCCACAAAGCGGTGTCCCTCGTTGGGATAGACCACGAGTTGCGTCGGAACATTTTCGTCCCGCAATGCGTGCCAGAACTCGAAGGACTGCGGCGCGGGGCCTTCGCCGTCGCGATCGCCTACGACGAGTAGGGTTGGCGTTTTGACCTGCTTGACGTAGTTGATGGGCGAGCTTTTGGCGTAAACGGCGGGATCGTCATATACGGATGCGCCGAAGAAGGGGAGCATCCACTGGTCGATGGAGTTCTCTCCGTAGTAGCTGAGCCAGTCGGAGACGCCGGCTCCGCCGACGGCCGCGCGGAAGCGATGGGTCTGGCTGACGGCAAACATGGACATGAACCCGCCGTAGCTCCAGCCGGCAACGCCCACGCGCTGGGGATCGACCGGATATTTGCGGGTAACGGCGTCGACTCCGGCAAGAATGTCGCGAAGGTCGCCGTAGCCGAAGTCCTTGCGGTTGGCTGCGGTAAATTTCTCTCCCTCGCCATAGCTTCCGCGGGGGTTGGGCAGAAGCACGAAGTAGCCGAGCGCGGAAAAGGGAACGCCGCCGAAGCCGGTCGAAGGCCAGCGGGGGAGCGTGACCGAGGATGGGCCTCCATGAATCAGGACGATCATGGGGTATTTCTTCGCCGGGTCATAATCGGCCGGATAAAGCAGCCAGCCTTGCACGTGGAAGCCGTCATTGCTCCAGTCGACTGACTCGGACTTGCCCCATGAGGGTTTCAGCGCATCGTTGTAGTGCGTGATCTGCTTGAGATCGCCGAGGGGGCCGGCCCAGACTTCGGGCGCATGCTCGAACGAAGATTGAATATAAGCAATCTCGTTCCCCGCTGTAGAAATGCGCATTTGAAGTCCGCCCGCGCCTACGGTGGCTGGCAGGGTGGCGTTGTACTCCGATGACTCCTGGCCGGTTTCGATGTTGTAAACGAAGAGGTGCGACTGCGCGTCCTTGGTTTCTGCTACGCCCAGCTGCTGATTGTCGACCCACTCGATCCAGGCCGGGCTGGAGGCACGGTCGGGAGTGACGTTCTTGGCCTCGCCGCCGGCAGCCGGGATGACGTAGATATCGCCGCCAGTCACGCCCTGGTCCGACATCAGTCCTCCGATGAAAGCGATTTCTGACCCGTCAGGCGACCAGCGCGGCACGGCGAGTTGCAGGCCGTGAAGCGGGCCGGGGGTTGTGTTGGGGTCAAAGGCGACTTTCGGACTTTCTGTGATCAGGGCTTCTTCCGGTTGGGAGCTGCTGGCGGCCTGATACAGGCGTCCAACCCGCTTTGTGTAAAGCTTCGCCACCCACCAATTGTTTTCTCCGGGGGGCGGGGCAGCTATGAACGCCAGATTCTTTCCGTCGCTTGACCAGCTGAACTCGTAGACATGGAGATTGGCGGGGGTGATCTGGGTCAGATTGCCGCCGCTGGCGTCGACCGCGGCCACCCGCTGCACCTCCAACCCCTCGACGCCAATCACTCCAGACGGCGGCTTCATGGCGGCCAGGGCTCCCGACGGACGCGTCGCCCCTTCCACATAGAGAAAGCTGAGGAACTTGCCATCGGGAGAGTACTCAAGGCTCTCGGCAAAGCCGTTGAGAGGGGCGAGCAGGTGTGGGGCTGCCGTTGAGTCGGCATCGGCAACGAAGATGGCGGTCTTTTTGTCTCCCGCCTTTCCGTTCTCGGTGCAGTCGGAAAAGAAGGCCAGGTGCTTGGAATCGGGCAACCAGGCAAGGCCGCTTTCTTCGCCTTTAGCGCCGGCTGCGCAAGCCGTAACGGGATGGGGATGGCTTGGGTTGTCGAGCGACGCCACCTGGATGCCATCGCCGCTTACTTCCCAGGCGATCAGGTTGCCATCAGGCGAAAGTTCAGTCTCCCCGAGAGTGCGAACCTTTTCGAGAGAATGAATGATGGCTGCGATACGTGGATCATGTGTCGGGGCGGCGGCGGTCTGGCCGAAGGCTGCAAAGGACACAAATGCAAAGGTGCCAAGAAGAGCAGGGGCAGCGAGGCGATGAAGGGGCATACTTTGCAATCTAGCAGAGAGGAATTAGGCGTTTTGCGTATGCTGGAAATTCCGCAAATCTTCCCTTGTATTTCGCTTTTCAGAGAGCAGGGGAAGGGGATTCGTTCGAAATATCCTGGAACCGTGAGAAAATCTCTGCAGGGAAGCGAAATTCGCGTTCGTCCCGTTGACGGACGGGGTTGCTCTTGCTACTCTTAAAAGGTTCCACGAGTGTGCTTGTTTTTCCTGTATGAGCGGAGAGACGAGAGGCTCAGGCAACAACCATCACAGAAGCAGCCGGTAGCAGTGGATCTCCGGCGCGTAATTTCTGTGAGCCCCAGCCGGAAGCAAGGATGGGGACGTATCGCACAGGCGCCTGCGACATTTGCCACCTTGGCAAACTATGTGGGCCGGAATCAGCGAAACGGAGTCGGCTACTTTTGCGGCCTGCTGAATAAGCGGGTTCGAAGTTACGCGCGGCCACCGTCGGGGTTCTCGTCTGGGATTGAAGTTTTGGGGTAAGGCGCGAAGCGAAGCTTCGCTGGTTCGGATGCTTGCGCGTCCGGATCGTGTTGTGGGGCGGCTTTTGGGCCGCGTCCGATGGTTAGGAATTTGAAACGGTTTGGATTGGTAAGGAGTCGGGTTTGCCTACATTCAGTCAGCTGGTAAGGAAGGGTCGCACCGCACCGCGGTATAAGACGGCCTCCCCTGCGTTGCAGGGTTCGCCGCAGCGGCGCGGAGTCTGCACGCGTGTCTACACGCAGACGCCAAAGAAGCCGAACTCGGCACTTCGTAAAGTGGCGCGTGTTCGCCTGACGAACGGGATTGAAGTGACGTCGTACATCCCTGGCGAAGGCCATAACCTGCAGGAGCACTCGATTGTGCTCATCCGCGGCGGCCGTGTAAAGGATCTGCCCGGCGTGCGCTATCACATCGTGCGCGGCACGCTGGATTCCGTCGGCGTGGTGAAGCGGACGCAAAGCCGGTCGAAGTACGGTGCCAAGCGCGCCAAGGCTGGAGCACCAGCCGCAGGCGGCAAGAAGAAATAGGTGCTGCGCGCACGGCGACACGCGGCTTTGCCGCAAGAGCCAAAGCGCAGGCCGAAACAAGTTTTGAAGTAGAGAGAGATTTGATTTATGCCTAGAAAAGGTCATATCGCCAAGCGTGAGGTTGCTCCTGACCCGGTTTACAGCTCGTCGCTCGTGACGAAGTTTGTGAACTCGATGATGTGGGGCGGCAAGAAGTCGACGGCACAGGGAATTTTCTATACCGCCATGACGAACCTCGAGGCCAAGGGCGGCGGCACCGATGCGCTGACTCTGTTCAAGAAGGCTGTTGAGAATTGCAAGCCGCTGCTCGAGGTAAAGACCCGGCGCGTCGGCGGTGCGAACTATCAGGTGCCGATCGAAGTGAATCCCGAGCGCCGTACGTCGCTCGCCATTCGCTGGCTGGTGAGCTACGGTCGCGCCCGCGGCGAAAAGGGCATGATCGACAAGCTGTCCGCCGAATTGCTGGATGCGGCCAATGGCCGCGGTGCGGCGATGAAGAAGAAGGAAGACGTTCATCGCATGGCCGAAGCAAACAAGGCCTTCGCGCACTACCGCTGGTAGGACTAGCCGGGACTGGACGTTCAGGCGATTGCGCTTCGCGCTGGTCTGGGAAGAATAATTTCAACCTTGAGCTGAAAGGCTTGAGAGAAGCAGAGAGAAGAATACTGTGGCTCGCCAAGTACCGCTAAATCGTTGCCGGAACATCGGAATCATGGCTCACATCGACGCCGGAAAGACGACGACAACCGAGCGCATTCTCTTCTATACGGGCATCACGCACCGTATCGGAGAAGTGCACGAGGGTACGGCGACCATGGATTACATGGAGCAGGAGCAGGAGCGCGGCATCACCATCACCTCCGCTGCTACCACCTGCACCTGGAAGAATATCCGTATCAATATTATTGACACCCCTGGCCACGTGGATTTCACGGCCGAGGTGGAGCGCTCGCTGCGTGTTCTGGACGGCGCGGTCGCGCTCTTCGACTCCGTCTCCGGCGTGCAGCCCCAGACCGAGACGGTCTGGCGGCAGGGCGATAAGTACAAGGTTCCCCGTATTTGCTTCGTCAATAAGATGGACAAGGCCGGCGCGGACTTCGAGCATGTGATCGAGACCATCCGCAAGCGCCTGGGCGCGCGGCCGGTGGCGATTCAGATTCCGATTGGCGCGGAAGCGAATTTCAAGGGCGTCATCGATCTCATCGAGATGCGCGCGATCGTCTGGCATGACGAGACGATGGGCGCGGAGTACTCGGTCGAGCCGGTTCCCGAGAATCTGCTCAAGAAGGCTGAAGCCTTCCGCATGCAGCTGATCGAAACCGTCGCCGAGAATGACGATGAGATGCTGCACAAGTTCCTGGAAGGCGAGACGCCGACTCCGGAAGAGCTGAAGAAAGCATTGCGTGGCGCGACCATCGGGATGAAGGTTTTCCCGGTCCTGTGCGGCACGGCTTTCAAGAACAAGGGCGTTCAGACGCTGCTCGATGCGGTCGTCGATTATCTGCCCAGCCCGTTGGATGTGCCGGCGGTTGAGGGTATCGACCCCAGCGATCCTTCGGTGACTCTGATTCGCGAGGCGAAGGACGAGGAGCCGCTGTCGGCTCTGGCCTTCAAGTTGATCAACGATCCCTTCGGGAAGCTGAGCTTTATCCGGATTTACTCGGGCGTTTTGAAGACTGGCGATACGATTCTGAATCCCCGTACGGGCAAGAGCGAGCGCGTAGGCCGCCTGGTGAAGATGCACGCCAACAAGCGTGAAGACATCACCGAGATCATGGCCGGCGATATCTGCGCGGCGGTGGGTCTCAAGGACATCAAGACGGGCGACACTCTGTGCAACCCGCAGCATCCGGTTGCGTTGTCTGCCATCACCTTCCCGGAGCCGGTCATTTCGGTGGCAATCGAGCCGAAGACCAAGGCCGACCAGGAAAAGATGGGCATGGCGCTGGCGCGGCTATCGGATGAAGATCCTACGTTCAAGGTTCGCACCGATATCGATTCGGGTCAGACCATCATCAGCGGCATGGGTGAGCTTCACCTTGAAATTCTTGTCGACCGCATGAAGCGCGAGCACAAGGTCGAGGCCAATGTGGGCGAGCCGCGAGTGGCATTCCGCGAGACGATCCGCAAGCTGGCTGAGGCGGAAGGTAAATACATCCGTCAGACCGGTGGTTCGGGCAACTACGGCCACGTGAAGATTCGCCTGGAGCCCAACGAGCCGGGCAAGGGCTTCGAGTTTATCGACGCCATCAGGGGCGGCGTGGTCCCCAAGGAATATATCAAGCCGACCGAGCAGGGTATCCGTGAGGCGCTGCACAACGGCGTGCTCGCCGGCTACGAGATGGTCGACTTCAAGGCCACCCTTTTCGACGGCAGCTACCACGATGTCGACTCGAATGAAATGGCCTTCAAGATTGCCGGATCGATGGCCTTCAAGGATGCGGCGAAAAAAGCCAGCCCTGTTCTGCTCGAGCCGGTGATGGCAGTTGAAGTTACAGTGCCGGAAGAGCATATGGGTACGATCATCGGCGATATCAACTCGCGCCGTGGCCGGATCGAAGGCATGGAGCACATCGGCGGATCGCAGGTGATCAAGGCCATGGTGCCGCTCAAGGAGATGTTCGGATACGTCAACGATATCCGCTCCTCGACCCAGGGCCGCGCTTCGTACTCGATGCAGTTTGCCCGCTACGAAGAGGCGCCGCGCATGATTTCGGAAGAGATCATCAGCCGGAACCAGGGTAAATAGCCGGTTTACTTAGTTTGGAAATAGCGGATCCCTTGGGGTTCGGAACAGAAAACGGAAGATCAGCAGCGCTGAAGGAACGAGAGAGGGAGTCAAGATGGCGAAGGAGAAATTTGACCGGTCGAAGCCGCACGTGAATGTGGGAACGATTGGACACATTGATCACGGGAAGACGACGTTGACTGCGGCGATCACGAAGGTGTTGTCGAAGCACAACCCGAACAACAAGTTCCGCTCGTTCGACACGATTGACAACGCACCCGAGGAGCGCGAGCGCGGTATCACGATCGCGACGGCGCACGTGGAGTATGAGACGGCGAACCGTCACTACGCGCACGTCGATTGCCCGGGCCACGCCGACTACATCAAGAACATGATCACCGGCGCGGCGCAGATGGATGGAGCAATCCTGGTCGTCGCTGCGACCGACGGACCGATGCCGCAGACCAAGGAGCACGTTCTGTTGGCTCGCCAGGTAGGCGTGCCGTACATCGTGGTGTTCCTGAACAAGTGTGATGCGGTCGAAGATTCCGAGCTGACCGACCTGGTCGAGATGGAAGTTCGCGAACTGCTGTCGAAGTACAACTTCCCCGGCGACGATGTGCCGGTGATTCGCGGGTCTGCATTGGGAGCGCTTAATGGTGAGGCCCAGTGGGAAAAGTCGGTGGACGAGCTGATGGCCGCTGTCGACGCGAATGTCCCGTTGCCTGCACGTGCGATCGATCAGCCTTTCCTGATGCCGATCGAAGACATCTTCTCGATCTCGGGCCGCGGTACTGTGGTTACGGGCCGTATCGAACGCGGCAAGGTGAAGGTGGGCGAGGAAGCGGAGATTGTAGGCTTCCGCGACACGCGCAAGACGGTTGTCACTGGCGTTGAGATGTTCAAGAAGCAGCTGGACGAAGGTCTGGCCGGCGACAACGCGGGGCTTCTGCTGCGCGGTATTGCCAAGGAAGACGTAGAGCGCGGAATGGTTCTGGCCAAGACCGGCTCGATCACGCCGCACACCAAGTTCAAGGGCGAGATTTACGTACTGAGCAAAGAAGAAGGCGGCCGTCACACGCCGTTCTTCAACGGCTATCGTCCGCAGTTCTACTTCCGCACCACGGACGTGACTGGTTCGGCGACCCTGCCTGCGGGCACGGAGATGGTGATGCCGGGCGACAACATTTCGCTCGAGATCGAGCTGCACACTCCGGTGGCAATGGAGAAGGGCCTGCGCTTTGCAATCCGCGAAGGCGGACGCACAGTAGGCGCCGGCACCATCTCGGAAATTATTAAATAGCGGTAGCCGCGGGCTTTAGCCCGCGGAGCAAGTTAGCGAGCCGGCTGGAGTAGTTCCAGCCGGCAGCGGAAAGATACAAAGCTCATGGTTGGACAGAGAATTCGAATCCGGTTGAAGGCGTATGACTACCGGGTTTTGGACACTTCGACGGGCGAGATTGTAGACACGGCCAAGCGCACGGGTGCGCAGGTGGCGGGTCCGATTCCCTTGCCTACGGTCAAGAACAAATACTGCGTGCTGCGTTCGCCGCACGTCGACAAGAAATCACGCGAGGCCTTCGAGATCCGCACGCACAAGCGGCTGATCGATATCCTCGAGCCCACGCAGCAGACGGTGGACGCACTGATGAAGCTCGACCTGCCGGCCGGCGTGGATGTAGAGATCAAGGCCTTCGAAAAATAAGGACTGGCCGTCCAGGCAAACGCGCCTCCGGCGCAAATACGAAATGCCTTCAGTGCCCACAGTAGTTGAGTAGGCATGATGGGGAGAGAAGACGAGATGTCAGTTACTGGAATTCTGGGTAAGAAAATCGGCATGACGCAGGTATTCGATGAGAAGGGTGAAGTTCACCCCATCACCGTCCTGCAGGCCGGACCCTGCGTGATTACGCAGTTGAAGACAGCTGCGCGTGATGGCTATGACGCCGCGCAGATTGGCCTGGTTGAATTTGTCAAGGCTCACAAGGTGACCAAGCCGCAGGCTGGCCACTTCGCCAAGAGCGATGTCGCTCCGGTTCGCTTGATCAAGGAAGTATCGGTCGAGACCGTGAAGCCGGGCGCCGATGCTGCTGAGGGCGAAGTCGAGTCGAATGGCCATGTAAAGGCTGGCGACCGCGTTCTGGTCGACATCTTCTCCGACGAGAAGTATGTGGATGTAATCGGCACCAGCAAGGGTCGCGGTTTCGCTGGCGTCGTTCGCCGCCATAACTTTGGCGGTGGCCCCAAGTCGCACGGACATATGTTCCAGGTGCAGGGCTCGATCGGTGCTTCATCGTTCCCGTCGCGCGTGCTACCCAAGACGCGTATGCCTGGGCACATGGGTGTGGATCGCATCACCGTCCGCAACCTGCGTATTCGCGGTATCGACCTTGAGGAGAATCTCATCATGGTCGAGGGTGCGGTTCCGGGGCCTCGTGATGGATATGTCTTGATCTCGAAGGCTAAGGCTCCGCCGCGCGAGCGTCGTGGGTTTGCGGGTTCGGGTACGGTCGATCCGCTGAAGGCTTCAAAGAAGGCAGCCGGCAAGAAGAAGTAGTTCAGGTTTCAAGTAGGACGGACTCGCCGTTCAGGCGGTTGCGCTCTTAGGAGCGCCTAAAGATCAGAGCCGGGGTTGCTACTCCGGCTTGAAAGAGACAGCGATGGCAAACATTGACGTATTGGATCTCGGCGGAAAGAAGGTTGGCTCGATGGAGCTGGCCGACGAAGTCTTCGCGCCGAGCGAAGTGAACGAGGGGCTGGTCTGGGAAGCGGTCAAGCATTATCGTGCTTCGCTGCGCCAGGGCACCGCGGCTACCAAGAATCGTAAGCTGGTTTCGGGTGCGGGCAAGAAACTGTGGAAGCAGAAGGGAACGGGCCGCGCACGCGTCGGTTCGATCCGCTCGCCTCTCTGGCGGCATGGCGGCACGGTTCACGGACCGCAGCCCCACTCGCACGATTATGCTTTCCCCCACAAGAAGGTGCTCGGCGCTCTGCGCGCGGTGCTGGCGGCAAAGCTGCAGGACGGCAAGTTGACTGTGGTCGACACGCTGGAGCTCAAGGAGCCGAAGGCGAAGCTGTATCGCGCGGCCCTGAACACGCTCGACGCGAAGCGCACCGTGCTTCTGGTCGAGAGCGGCAAAGAGTTGAGCCCGTCCGTAGTGCTCGGTTCGCGCAATCTGGCGAATGTGGAGCTGGTGCTTAACAACGAAGTGCATCCTTACGATCTGCTCAAGCATGATCGCGCGATCTTCTCGCGGGCAGCGCTTGAGAGCCTGCAGGAATCGCTTAAGAAGTCCGTTTCCAAGCGGAAGCTGGCCGAGAAGAATGCGGAGGTGGCCTAAATGTCGTCGACATATACCGTAATTCGCCGCCCCCTGATCACCGAGAAGGGGCTGACTGTCAAGGAAACCGAGGGAACCCTGGTTTTCGAGGTAGACCCCAAGGCCAGCAAAACAGCCGTAAAGCAGGCAGTCGAGCTGCTGTTCAAGGTGAAGGTGGATAGTGTTCGCACCTCCAACGTGGCCGGTAAAGAGCGCCGCCGCGGTAAGTTCTCCGGCTTTCGCCCCGACTGGAAGAAGGCGTATGTGCGCCTCAAGTCGGGCGAGAAGATGCCGGACTACGTAAACAACCTCTAAACCCAGATTGCAGGGGATAGGGTGCAGGATTAAGAAGACCTGAGTGCGGGTACAGCCTCAGGGATTAGCAGGGCAGACGCGAGTGTAAGCAGCTTGCGGGTAGAGAGAAGAAACGATGCCGATTAAGACATATCGACCGATCACACCAACGCTGCGGTTCCAGACCACGCTGGTGAATGACGACATCACGACGGATAAGCCATACAAGCCGCTGCTGGCTGTGAAGCAGCGCACCGGCGGCCGCCGAAACGCGGGCGACCTGACCATCCGTCATCATGGCGGCGGACATAAGCAGAAGCTGCGCCTGATCGACTTCAAGCGCGACAAGTACGGCGTGCCGGGCAAGGTGGCGACGATCGAGTACGATCCCAACCGCTCCTCGCGCATCGCTCTCATCAGCTACGCGGACGGCGAAAAGCGCTACATCATTCAGCCAGTAGGCCTGAAGGTTGGCCAGATCATCACGAGCGGCCCCGAGGCCGACATCCTGATCGGCAACGCGCTGCCGCTCAAGAACATTCCTGCCGGTACGACGGTTCACAACGTCGAGCTTCGTCCTGGCAAGGGTGCTCAGATGGTACGCTCGGCTGGCGCTTCGGCTCAGCTGGTCGCAAAAGAAGGCGACTACGCGCTGCTCAAGCTGCCCTCCGGTGAAACTCGCCGGGTGCTGGTGGATTGCATGGCGACCATCGGGCAGGTAGGCAACACCGATCACGAGAACGTATCGATCGGTAAGGCCGGCCGTAACCGCTGGAAGGGCATTCGCCCGACCAACCGCGGTGTCTCGATGAACCCTGTCGATCACCCGCACGGTGGTGGTGAAGGTAAGACTTCGGGCGGACGCCATCCTGTGACCCCGTGGGGCCAGCCCACACGCGGATACAAGACGCGTAACAACAAGCGGACTGATGTCTTCATCGTGAACCGCAAGAACAAGTAGGACAGCTTTTAGCTCCTGGCCATCAGCTGTTTCGGCCAGGGTGTGAGCGCAAGAAGCTGAGCAGGGTAGGTTGGATACAGAACAGCTCTAGCTGAAAGCTAGGAGCTAATAGCTAAAGGCTAAGAGGTTTTTACATGGCACGGTCGACAAAAAAGGGTCCCTTCATCGACGGGCACCTGATGGTCAAGATTGAGGTGTTGAACCAGGCGAACGACAAGAAGGTCGTGCGGACCTGGTCGCGCCGGTCCACCATCCATCCCGACATGGTGGGTCATACCATCGCAGTGCACAACGGCAAGAAGTTCGTGCCGGTGTACGTGACGGAAAACATGGTGGGTCACAAGCTGGGCGAGTTTGCGGCGACGCGGACCTTCAAGGGGCATTCGGCCAAGTCGTCGGAGAGCTCGGCGAAGCCGAAATAACTCGAGGTTGAGCACGAGAGCGCAGGCTCTTGGATAGAGGATTAAGTCATGGCATTGGAAACGAGAGAATTCCGGGCGCAGGCACGCTTCCAGCGGGTATCCCCGCAGAAGGCGCGACTGGTGCTCGAGCTCATCAAGGGTCGCGGCGTTGAAGAGGCACTGAATACCGTGGCCTTCACCAAGAAGTCCGTCGCTCCGATGGTGGAGAAGGTGCTGCGCTCCGCGCTGCAGAATGCGAATTACTTGAGCCAGGAGCAGGGGCTCGACGTAGATGTGGACAATCTCTACGTGAAGACGGCAATCGCGAACGACGGTCCGCGCATGAAGCGTATCCGTCCCGCGCCGATGGGCCGCGCTTATCGCTATCAGCGCAGGCTGTCGCACATCATGATTGCTGTCGCCGAGCGTGGCGAGGGCGGCGAAAGCCTGGTGCACACGGTAGGCGAGACGGCTGAGGCTGGATCGGCTCCGAAGACGGCCAAGAAGAAGAAGGCGACCGCCAAGAAAGCTCCGGCGCGGAAGCTTTCGGGTCGAGCCGATGGCAAGAAGGCGGCTCCGAAGAAGGCCGGCAAGACTTGGAAGGGTTTAGGGAAGAAGGGTTAAGGGGAAACTATGGGACAGAAAGTCCATCCTTACGGATTTCGGCTCGGTGTGAACAAGCCCTGGCGCTCGCGCTGGTTTGTCGAGCGCGACTACGACAAGTTGCTCATCGAAGATGTTCAGCTGAAGAAGGAACTCAAGGAAAAGCTGAAAGCGGCGGGCGTAAGCTCGGTCGAGATCGAGCGTCCCGGCAACAAGCTGCGCATCATCATCCGCACCGCCCGTCCGGGCATCATCATCGGACGCAAGGGCGCGGAGATCGATAAGCTCAAGCTCGACCTGCAGAAGCGCACCAATCGTGATGTCTTCATCGATATCCTCGAGGTCAACAAGCCGGAGCTCGATGCCCAGCTGGTGGCCGAGAATATCGCTTTGCAGCTCGAGAAGCGCGTCGGCTTCCGTCGCGCCATGCGCAAGTCGGTCGATTCGGCCCTGCGTTTCGGCTGCAAGGGAATCAAGGTTCGCGTCTCGGGCCGCTTGAACGGCAACGAGATCGCGCGTTCCGAGTGGTATCTGCAGGGACGTCTGCCGCTGCACACGCTGCGCGCGGATATCGATTACGGTTTTGCCGAGGCGCACACCACCTACGGGATTATCGGTGTGAAGACCTGGATCTATCGCGGCGATATCTACCAGCAGAAGCGGCGCGAGCCGCAGGCGGCAGTGGGCACGTCGGTATTCTAAAGGCAGGGTTCAGCCATTAGGAATAGGGGTTGGCTCCGGCAATGCCGGGTGAATCTCTTCCGAATGGCGGCGCTGCTGGTACGAAAGAGAAATACTAATCGCTATTGGCTGACCGCTGATGGCTGCTTTTTGAGGGTTTCGTTATGTTGATGCCAAAGAAGGTCAAGTATCGCAAGCAGCAGCGCGGCCGCATGCGCGGCAAAGCATGGCGCGGCAGCGAGCTGTCGTTCGGCGATTTCGGCCTGAAGGTTTTGGAGTGCGGTTACATCACTGACCGGCAGATCGAAGCCAGCCGTATCGCGATGACGCGTTTCATCAAGCGCGGCGGCAAGATCTGGCTGCGTCTCTTCCCCGATAAGCCGGTCACCAAGAAGCCGGCCGAAACCCGTATGGGTAAGGGTAAGGGAGCTCCCGATCACTGGGTCGCCGTAGTTCGCCCGGGCAAGGTGCTCTTCGAGATGGAAGGCGTTTCCGTCGAGATGGCGCAGGAGGCAATGCGACTGGCCTCCCATAAGCTGCCGCTCAAGACGCGCTTCGTGCAGCGTCACGACGCCAAGGTGATTGCCACCGCGAAGTAGGTGGTCGGTTGTTAGTCCCCGGTTTTCGCCTGACGGTCGACGATACTGGCAACTGACGGCTGTTCACTGGGGATTGTAGTTTGGGATACGCGGGGTCTTCTAGCCCCGTCGTCCCGGAGAGAAGAAGAGAAATGGAACTCGATAAGATTCGTAATCTGAGCGACGGCGAGCTGAAGACGGAGCAGGTCAAGGCCGCCGAGCAGCTCTTTCGCCTGCGCTTTCAGATGAAGCTGGGCCAGAACGAAGGCGTCAAGAAGCTGCGTGGTCTCAAGAAGGACATTGCGCGCATTCAGACCATCGCACGTGAGCGCGAGCTGGGGCTATACGGCGAAGCGCCGAAGGCCGAATCCAGCGCGCCGCCGGCGAAGAAGGCTGCCAAGAAGGCCGCTTCGACCACCAAGGCTGCTTCGACTACCAAGGCCAAGGCAACCACCAAGAGCAAGACCAAGAAGGAGGCGCGCTAGGTTATGAGCGAAGCCACACAGACGAGCCCTGCAACAGCAGGTCAGGCGCAGCCGGTCAAGGAATCGCGCCGCAACGAGAAGGTCGGCAACGTGGTTTCGACCAAGATGGCCAAGACCATCGTGGTCGAAGTCGAAATGCGCAAGGCCCATCCGAAGTACAAGCGCGTGATGAAGACCAACAAGAAGTTCTACGCGCACGACGAGCAGAATACCGCCCGGGTTGGTGACGTGGTCCGTATCCGCGAAACCCGGCCGTTGAGCAAGTTGAAGCGCTGGAACCTGGAAGAGATCGTTCGCCGCTCCGCTTTGGCTCAGGCTGAAGAAGCAGCGGCAGCAGCAGCCGCGGCCGCCAAGTAAACGCTGCAGGAAGATATAAGGAGAGTTTGCTATGGCAGTGCAGATGAGAACCATGCTGGAGGTCGCCGATAACTCGGGCGCCCGCAAGCTGCAGATGATTCTTCCCCTGGGCGGTTCGAGCGGCAAAAAGGCCGGTCTCGGAGATGTGGTGACGGCTGCCGTGAAGGAAGCTTCGCCCGATGGCCAGGTGAAGAAGGGCAAAGTAGTGAAGGCGGTGATCGTGCGCACCCGCAAGGAATATCGCCGTCGCGACGGAACCTATATCCGTTTCGATTCGAATGCCGCGGTGCTGATCAACGACGCCGGTGAGCCGGTTGGAACGCGCGTCTTCGGGCCGGTTGCCCGTGAATTGCGCGAGAAGAAGTTTCTGAAGATCGTGTCACTGGCTCCAGAAGTTCTTTAAAACGGAGCTCCGGAAGTTCAAAGTCCGGGCCCGGTGGGGAAAGCCCCAGAGGATAGATTTATGAGTTTGAGCTTACAACGCAATGATCAGGTGAAGGTGATCGCGGGCGTGGATCGCGGCAAGACTGGACGCGTGCTGCGCGTCGATGCCGATACCAACCGCGTGCTGGTCGAGCATGTGCGGATGGTGAAGAAGAACGTTCGCCCCAATCCGCAGCGGAACATCAAGGGCGGCATCGCCGAGCAGGAGGCGCCGATTCACATCTCGAATGTGATGCTGGTATGCCCCAACTGCGGGCCCAGCCGCATAGGGCACAAGTTTGAAGGCGGCAAGAAAGTCCGCGTTTGCAAGAAGTGCGGGAACACCGTCGCAACCAAGGGCAAGAAGTAACAAGCCGAAAGGGTTTTGCCCCGTAAGGCGCGATTGCCTGGACGGCAAGTCCAGACGGCAAGTCCAGACGGCAAGTCCAATTGAAGACCCTCCGTAACGGTACACGGTAGCAATACCACTCCGACCACCGGAGAGAAAGAACGGGAAACATGGCAGCACGACTGAAAGAGAAGTATCACAGCGAGCTCAAGCAGGCTCTGCAAAAAGAGCTTGGCATCGAAAACAGCATGGCGGTGCCGCGTCTCGAGAAGATCGTCATCAACATGGGCCTCGGCGAAGCGACGCAGAATTCGAAGATGCTCGATCCGCTGGTGGCCGATCTGGCCTCGATTGCCGGACAGAAGCCCGTAACCACGCGCGCCAAGAAGTCCATCGCGGCTTTCAAGGTTCGCGAAGGCATGCCGATCGGCGCAATGGTCACGTTGCGCGGCGATACGATGTACGAGTTTCTTGACCGCCTGATTTCCGTTGCTCTTCCCCGCGTGCGCGATTTTCGCGGCGTATCTACGAAAAGTTTTGACGGACGCGGCAACTACACCTTGGGCGTTCGCGATCAGCTGATCTTCGCCGAGATCGACTACTCGAAGGTGGACAAGCTCAAGGGCATGAACATCACCATCGTGACCTCGGCCCAGGATGACAATTCGGCGCGCGCTCTGCTCAAGCAGTTTGGCATTCCCTTCCGCCAGACCGCGTAAGCTCTTCGACGAAGCCGCTTTTTTGAGATTGGGATAAGGATTAAAGAGATATGGCAACGACTGCAAAACGAGTGAAGGATGCACGCAAGCCAAAGTTCAAGAGCCGGCAGCACAACCGCTGCAAGCTGTGCGGGCGTCCCCGCGCTTTCCTGCGCAAGTTCGGCATCTGCCGCCTGTGCTTCCGCCAGCTGGCGCTCAGGGGCGAGATTCCCGGCGTCGTCAAATCGTCCTGGTGACACTGACCGCGTCAGGCATACGCGCGCTTTGCGCGCAACGACAAGTTTGACTTCGAGCTTCGGCTCCAAGTCTTAAACATTCCCGCTGGTTCTCGGTAGAACGATGCCGAGCGAACGGGGGATGAAGGAGAAACGATGAGTTTGACCGATCCTGTAGCAGACTTCCTCACGCGTATTCGCAATTCCATCCGTGCGCGGCACGCGAAGCTCGATGTTCCGGCCTCCAAGCTGAAGACCGAGATCGCCCGCATCCTGAAGGAAGAGGGCTATATCGCCAACTACAAGGCCGCTGAAGAGAACGGCCGCAACGTGCTGCGCGTTTATCTGAAGTACAGCGCCAGCAACGAAGCTGCCATCCGCGACCTGTCTCGCGTCTCGCGCCCCGGCTGCCGCGTCTATGTCGGCCGCGATGAGATCAAGCGCGTACAAGGCGGACTCGGCATCAGCATCCTCACCACGCCCCGCGGCGTGATGACCGGACGCCAGGCGCGCCGTGAAGGCGTAGGCGGCGAGATCCTCTGCGAAGTCTGGTAGGACTGGCCCTCCAGGCGTACGCGCGCTTTGCGCGCCATTCGTGGGATGATTAACTGTTGTGATCTCGCGCCGTTGGCGCTTGATAAGAGTAAGGGTAGGCGGGGGCTTTAGCCCTCGCACCCGAAGCAAAGCAAGAGGGGCTTTAGCCCCGGAGGCACCAGGCCTCTGGCTGCAGTGGAACGATGAGAGTCGGGACTCGCAAGCCTTTAAGGATTAGAAATGTCGCGTATTGGAAAAAAGCCGATTCCGCTGCCTAGCGGCGTGAAGTACACGGTAACCGGCAATACCATCGTTGTCGAAGGTCCGAAGGGCAAGGTCGAGCAGGCCATCCCCTCCGGCATCAAGCTCGAAACTCAGGATGGGCATGTGCATGCAATTCGCGAGAGCGATTCGCAGGCAGCTATTCATGGATTGACCCGCGCGCTGGTCTTCAACGCCATTGAAGGCGTAACCAAGGGCTGGTCGAAGGATCTGGACATCGTCGGTATCGGTTATCGCGCCGAGCTGAAGGGCAAGAACACGGTGGTCTTCACGCTGGGGTATTCGCACCCCATCGAGTTCGTGTTGCCAACGGGCATCACAGTGGCCATTGACCCCAAGCAGACCCGTGTGACCGTCTCCGGCATCGATCGCCAGAAGGTTGGACAGGTTGCAGCCGACATGCGTTCGCTGCGCAAGCCCGATCCGTACAAAAACAAGGGCGTGCGCTACTCGGACGAGAAGCTGAAGAAGAAGGTCGGCAAGACCGGAGCGAAATAAGCAGGGTACAGGGTGTGGGGCCTAGGGTTTAGAAAACGGTTTTGCTACACCCTGAACGCTGTACCCTACATCCTGCATTCAAAGCCGAACGGGGCCGCAGGGCGGTTCCGCTACTAGGAAGGAAGAGAAGAGATGATTCCGCAGAGGAAAAGAAACGAAATCCGGCAGCGCGTGCATGACCGCATCCGGGCCAAGATCTCCGGCACACAGGAGCGCCCGCGGTTGAATGTATACCGCTCGCTGAACCACATTTACGCGCAGCTGATTGACGACTCCAAGGGCGTCACCATTGTCTCGGCCTCGACGGTCGCGGCTAAGGCGAAGACCGGCGGCAACGTCGCCGCGGCAAAAGAGATCGGCAAGCTGGTCGCTGAGCGCGCACAGGAGAAGGGCATCAAGAAGGTGGTCTTCGATCGTGGCGGCTATCTTTATCATGGCCGCATCAAGGCGCTGGCGGATGCCGCTCGCGAAGCAGGGCTGGACTTTTAAGCAGAGTATAGGGGTTAGGGATTAGGGTGTAGCCGACGGGTGCATTTCGCTTTTACACCCTAAACCCTGAACGCTACACCCTGAATCAAGAGGGGATTTCATGGCGACACTGAAGAAGAAACTGGATGCAGGCTCCTACAATCTGAAGGATCAGGTTGTGGCCATCAACCGCGTCACCAAGGTAGTGAAGGGCGGCAAGAATATGTCGTTCGCCGCGCTGGTGGTGGTGGGCGATCCGGGCGCGGGCGTGGTTGGCTACGGCTCGGGCAAGGCCAAGGAAGTGCCGCAGGCTATCCGCAAGGGTATCGAGTCGGCGAAGAAAAACCTGGTCCGCATCAACCTCACCGAGACCACCATTCCGCACCAGGTGCTGGGCCGCTACGGTTCGGGACAGGTGCTGTTGAAGCCGGCTCCGGAAGGTACGGGCGTGATCGCTGGCGGCGCAGTGCGCGCGGTGATGACCTCGGCGGGTGTGCAGAACATTTTGACCAAGAGCCTGGGTTCCGCGAATCCGCATAACGTGATCAAGGCTACATTCGACGCGCTGGTTCAGCTGCGCGATCGTGCCGAGGTTGCTGCGGCCCGCGGCAAGCAGGTTGAGGAGCTGTAAGAGTCATGGCAGAGATAAAGGCAACGATCAAGATCCAATACTTTCGCTCTATGATCCAGGCGCCGGTGAAGCACAAGAAGGTCGTCAAAGGCCTGGGCTTCACACGTCTGAATCAGGTCGTCGAGCGCGAGGACACGCCGTCCATTCGCGGCATGGTAAAGACGATTCCGCACCTGGTGCGGATCATTGGCTAGTTGTTAGCACCCAGCTTTTAGCTTCTGGCTAAAAGCAAAATAAAAAAAGCGAGTCGGTGGAGTTCAGCTCTTCCGGCGTTGAGCGAGGAAATCATGAATCTTTCAAATCTTAGGGCGCCTAAAAAGGCGAACCGTGGCAAGAAGCGTGTCGGCCGCGGTATGGGCTCCGGCCACGGCAAAACTTCAGCTCGTGGACACAAGGGACAGCGCTCCCGCTCCGGTTCGAGCATGATGCGCGGTTTTGAAGGCGGCCAGATGCCGCTGCACCGCCGTTTGCCCAAGCGCGGCTTCACCAACATCTTCCGCACCGAGTACACGGTTCTGAACCTGGACCGCCTGGCCGAGTTGAACGAGACCGAGCTGACGCTCGAGGCCTTCGTCGCCAAGGGCTTCCTCAAGAAGCGCGGCGAGCTGCTGAAGATCCTCGGCAACGGCGATCTGAGTGTTGCTCTCACCGTGCACGCGCACAAGTTCTCGAAGACGGCGCAGGATAAGATCGAAAAGGCCGGCGGCAAAGTCGTTCTGGTCGGTTAAGGTTTGCCATACGCCTCGTTCCTCTTCGGGGAGCGAGGCGGTATGATTGAGACGGTCTACCCCGAATCATCCTGAGAGTCTTCCATGCTTGAAAAGTTCCTGAATATCTTCCGCGTCCCTGATCTGCGCAAGCGTGTCCTGTTCACCATGGCCATGCTCGCCATCTACCGCCTTGGCGCGCACATTCCTACGCCGGGCGTAAATACGGACGCCCTCGCGAACTTCTTCAACCAGCAGAGCGGCTCTTCGCTTGCGCTCGTCGACCTCTTCAGCGGCGGTAATCTTCGCCGCCTGACAGTATTTGCGCTGGGCATCATGCCCTACATCACGGCGTCGATCATCTTCCAGCTGCTGACTGTCGTTTACGAGCCGCTCGCGCGCCTCCAAAAAGAGGGCGAGCTGGGCCGTCGCAAGATCACGCAATGGACGCGCTACCTGACCGTCATCCTCGGTGTGGTGCAGTCCGCGGCAATCGCCATCGCGCTCAAGAGCTCCTCGGGCAATCTGGTCCTGAATCCCGGTGTCGGCTTCATCATCATGACCGTTCTCACACTCACCACGGGTACAGCATTCATCATGTGGCTGGGTGAGCAGATCACGGACCGCGGCATCGGCAACGGTATGAGCTTGCTGATCTTCGCCGGCATCGTGGTCGGCCTGCCTCGCGCCATTGCCGAGCTCGTCGATGTAGCCAAGACGCAGAAGTTCGGAGCCTTCACCGTTCCTGCGCTCATCTTGCTGGTCGTCGGCATGATTGCGGTCGTGGCCTTCATCGTCTACGTGGAGCGCAGCGAACGCCGCATCCCCGTGCAGTACGCCAAGCGCATTGTTGGACGCCGCCTTATGGGCGGTCAGTCGACCCACCTGCCTTTGAAGGTCAATTCCGGTGGCGTGATGCCGGTTATCTTCGCGGCCTCCGTCCTGTCGGCTCCTCTGCTCTTCGCGCAGTCGTCGTTCATCCGCAATAGCGCTCCGCTGACCCGCATCTTCGATGCGCTGCATCCGGGAGAGCCGTGGTACGAGCTGCTCTATATTGTCGCGATCATCTTCTTCGCGTACTTCTATATCTCGATCGTCTTCCGTCCCGATGACATTGCCGACAACATGCGCAAGTACGGCGGCTTCATCCCCGGAATTCGACCCGGCAAGCGGACTTCGGATTACATCAACGACATCCTGACCCGTATCACGCTGGTTGGCGCTGTATACCTGATCATCATCTCGATCATCCCGACCTTCCTGATCACTGGTATTCGCCTGAACCACCTATGGCTGGTTGGAGGCTTCTTCGAGCACCTTCCGCTATGGGTGACCAACGGCTTCGGCTTCAACTTCTACTTCGGCGGCACATCGCTGCTGATCGTAGTGGGCGTGGCCATGGATACCGTGAACCAGGTGGAGTCGCAGCTGATCATGCGGCACTATGAAGGTTTCTCGCCCCGCAGCGGACGAGTGCGCGGAAGGCGGAGCTGGTAAGTGGCCTTGACCGCAACCGATCCACAAATTCATGACCCGGCGCAAAGGAAACTTGCTCCGGGTCCTATCCTTTTACTGGGAGCTCCCGGTGTCGGTAAAGGCACGCAGGCCAAGGAGTTGGTGGCGGCTTGGGGCATTCCGCAGATTTCTACCGGAGACATCCTGCGGGCGAATGTCAGCCAGGGAACCGCTCTCGGTATCATCGCCAAGTCTGTGCTCGACCGTGGCGAGTTGGTCTCGGACGACCTGGTGAACGAGATGGTCGCCGACCGCCTCAAGTCCCCGGACACGACTGCCGGCTATATTCTGGATGGCTTCCCCCGGACCCTCGGCCAGGCCGATTGGCTCGACCTTCATCTGGCAGGCAGCAAAGATGCTTTGCCGGTGATTGCTGTCAGCATTCAGGTAAGTTATAATCAGTTGTTGCGTCGCATCACCGGTCGACGCAGCTGTCCCGTTTGCAAGAGTATTTACAACATCTACTTGCAGCCGCCCAGGGTGGATGAGTTGTGCGACCTTGACGGCACGCCCCTGGCGCGGCGCTCAGACGACACGGAAGAGGTTTTCGAGGAGAGGATGCGCGCCTATAACGCGCTGACGGCTCCGGTCGTTGAGCATTATCGTGCGCTGGGCCGATTCGAAGAGGTAAACGGGGAACAATCGGTGAGCGCGGTTACAGCCGAAGTAATGAAGGCTGTTGTGCGCTTGAGGAGCTGATAGGCGCATGGCAATCATGATCAAGACGCCGCAGGAGATCGAGAAGATGCGGCGCAGCGGACAGGTAGTTCGCGATGTTCTCGAGCATGTCCGCAAGTTTGTAAAGCCAGGCGCGTCCACGCTGGACCTGGAAAACGCGGCTGTCGAGAAGATGAACGAGTTTGGCGCCAAGCCGGCATTCAAGGGATATCGTGGTTATCCCTGCGTGCTGTGCACCTCGGTAAACGAGGAAGTGGTTCACGGAATTCCGTCGGCGGAGCGGGTGCTTCGCGATGGCGACATTGTTTCGATCGACACCGGCGTGATTATCGACGGCTTTTACGGCGATTCGGCGATTACGGTGGCGGTAGGCGACAAGGTCAATCCGCGGATTAAAAAATTGCTGGACGTTACGCAGGCATCCCTGGCGAGCGGCATTCAGGCCATCCGGCCGGGCGCAACGCTGGGCGATGTGGGCGCTGCGGTTCAGGAAGTCGTTGAAGCCGAGGGCTTCAGCGTGGTTCGGGATTTTGTAGGGCACGGGATCGGGACGCGTCTGCATGAAGATCCGCAGGTGCCGAATTACGGACGCCGCGGGCAAGGGCAGAAGCTGCGCGAGGGTATGGTAATCGCGATCGAGCCCATGGTGAACGCGGGCAAGCCGGATGTGCAGGTGTTGAGCGACGGCTGGACAGCAGTTACGCAGGATGGAAGTCTGAGCGCGCACTTCGAGCATACGGTTGCAGTGACCGCCGAAGGCGCCGTGATTCTGACGTAGGCGCTTTGACGCGATGCTTTTAGCAGGATATTTGTTCGAGCGGGGCTGGGCTAAGGTCCGGCGGAAACGGGATAAGGTTTGTCGAAGGAAGATGCGATTGAAGTAATGGCAGTGGTCCTTGAGACCCTGCCAAACGCTATGTTCAAGGTTGAGCTCGAGAACAAGCACCAGGTGCTGGCGCATGTCTCGGGCCGCATGCGGAAGAACTTTATCCGCATACTTCCCGGCGATCGTGTAGCGATTGAGCTCAGCCCGTATGATCTTACGCGCGGGCGGATCGTGTATCGCTACAAGTAGCTTTTTAGCCGTTCGCTCCTCGCTTTAGCTGGAGTGACGGCTTCATCAACATTGTGCTGCGGGGCGGCCAAAAACGCCGGTAGCGCAAGGAACAGGCTGATAGCTAAAAACTAGAAGCTGGAAGCTGGAGTTAGTTATGAAGGTTCGTGCATCGGTAAAGAAGATTTGTGACAAGTGCAAGGTCATTCACCGCCGTGGGGTGGTGCGTGTGATCTGCGAAAACTCGAAGCACAAGCAGCGCCAGGGCTAAATTCTGGCGCGGCTTCGGCTGCGAATGATTCGAGTCGCGCCCGGCAAGATTAAGGGCAGGGGCTAGTTAGCCGTAGAAAGGCTTGCGATGAACCCCGACTCATCACTGCAGGTTTGAAATTCAGACCTGCCTAACCGCTTCCGGCGGTGAAGCTTCCGGAAGCAAACGAAGGACAGAACATGGCACGTGTTGCTGGCGTCGATTTGCCCCGCAATAAGCAGGCGCGGATCGGCCTTACTTACATCTTCGGGATCGGTAACCCGCGCGCACTCAGGATTCTGAAGGCCGCGAATGTCGACCCCCTCAAGAAGATCCAGGATCTCGGCGAAGACGAGGTCAACCGCATCCGTCAGATCATCGAGCAGGAAGGCAACGTCGAAGGCGATCTTCGCAAAGACGTCTCGATGCACATCAAGCGGCTGATCGACATTCAGTCCTACCGCGGCATCCGTCATCGTCGCAGCCTGCCGGTACGCGGGCAGCGGACGCACACCAATGCGCGCACCCGTAAGGGACCGCGTAAAGGCACGGTAGCAGGCAAGAAGAAAGCGACGGCGAAGACCTAATGGCAAAAGCACAGCAGCAGGGTGGCTCTGCCGGCAAGGCGGCCAAGAACAAGAAGTTCAAGAAGCGCGAACGCAAGAATGTCCCCTACGGTTTGGTATACATTCAGGCGTCGTTCAACAACACCATCGTGACCATTACCGACGGTCAGGGAAACACCATCTCCTGGAAGAGCTCGGGTTCGCTCGGCTTCCGTGGATCGCGTAAGGGAACCCCGTTTGCCGCGCAGCAGGCGGCGATGAATGCGGCCAATCAGGCTCGCGACCATGGTCTCCGCTCGGTCGACGTCCGCGTGAGCGGTCCGGGATCGGGCCGTGAGTCTGCGGTTCGTGCACTGGCTGCCGCAGGCATCGACGTGCGTTCGATTCGTGACGTTACGCCGATTCCGCACAATGGCTGCCGTCCGCCCAAGCGCCGCAGGGTGTAAGAGTAGGGTATAGGGCTTAGGGGAGGGTTAGTAAAACACCCTCCCGCAACCCTGTTGCTGTAAAATTGTGGATGGACTGGGACGAAGCGCTTGCCAGCGCGTAAACCTGTCGGCCTCTGAAATGAAACGTCCGGGCTGAAGCCGGGACGAGGAGAATTGTTTTGGCACGTTATACAGGAGCAGTCTGCCGCCTTTGCCGCCGCGAAGGCATGAAGCTTTTTTTGAAGGGCCCCAAGTGTTTTAGCGACAAGTGCCCCATCGAGAAGCGTAACTTTGCCCCCGGCCAGCACGGCCGCGACCGCAAGGCGAAGATCGTCGGCTACGGCCTGCAGCTTCGCGAAAAGCAGAAGGCGAAGCGCATCTACTTCACCCTCGAAAGCCAGTTCCGCGAATACTACGAGAAGGCAGCGCGTACCCCCGGCGTCACCGGTCAGCTGCTCTTGCAGCAGTTGGAGCGTCGCCTGGACAACGTGGTATTCCGGCTTGGTTTTGCCAGCTCGCGTCGCCAGTCTCGCCAGATCGTTCGTCACGGACACATTGAAGTGAATGGCCGCAAGGTGAACATCCCTTCTTTCCAGGTGGGTGTGGGCGACGAGATTAAGATTCGTCCCAACTCGCAGAAGTTGACGGTTGTCGAAGGCGCTCGCGAGTTCGCGAGCCATCAGCCGGCTCCGGCATGGCTGAGTGTCGATGGCGCGAACCTCTCGGGCAAGGTGATTGCTCTGCCGAAGCGCGAAGATGTCAACCTGCCGGTCAACGAGCAGCTGATCGTCGAACTGTACAGCAAGTAATCAGGGCGCAGAGCACAGAGCTCAGTTTTGTGCTCTGCCAGACCGAAAGTTTTCGGATCGAAGACGATCCGGAGAGCAATAAACCGCGAAAGCGGTATCTCAAGTCAGGAGAATCACGCGCAGCCGTTGCAGAATGCTTCGCGGCGTTCGCTGCGCATGAGAAAAGGATATCGATATGCTTTGGAGAGGATTTCAAAAACCCAAGCGTTTGGCCGTCGAGGCAGAAACGCTCACCGATAAATACGGGAAGTTCAGCGCCCAGCCTTTTGAGCGCGGCTTCGGCACCACCATCGGCAATGCGCTGCGCCGCACCCTGCTTTCGTCAATCGAAGGCGCGGCGGTAACGGCAGTCAAGATCGAAGGCGTATTGCACGAGTTCCAGTCGATTGGCGGAGTCGTGGAAGACGCGACCGACATCATCCTCAACCTGAAGCAGATTCCCTTCAAGTTGAACGGCGAGGGCCCGAAGGCGCTGTATCTGCGCGCGGAGCAGCCGGGGATTGTGACTTCGGGCATGATCGAAGCCGATGGAGACGTGGAAATCCTGGACAAAGATGTCTATATCGCCACCGTCAGCGAAGGTGGCAAACTGGACATGGAAATGCGCTTGAAGCGCGGCCGTGGCTACATCTCCGCGGACAAGAACTTCGACTCCGACCTGGGCATTGGCTTCATCCCGGTCGATTCGGTGCACTCGCCGGTTCGCAAGGTGAACTATGCTGTCGACGCTGCGCGTCTCGGCCAGATCACCGACTACGACAAGCTGACGCTCGAAGTCTGGACCAACGGTTCCGTGCTTCCGGCAGACGCAGTCGGTCTCGCGGCGAAGCTGCTCAAGGACCACATGAGCATCTTCATCAACTTCGAGGAAGAGATCGAAGCTGAGAGCCACGCCGAAGAAGGCCGCATGCAGCTGCGCAACGAGAACCTGAACCGCTCGGTGGAAGAGTTGGAGCTCAGCGTCCGCAGCTACAACTGCCTGAAGAACGCAAATATTCAGACCATCGGCGAGTTGGTGCAGAAGACCGAAGCCGAGATGCTGAAGACCAAGAACTTCGGCCGCAAGTCGCTGAACGAGATCAAGGAAATCCTCGCGCAGATGGGGCTTTCCCTGGGCATGAAGATCGACGAGCACGGCAACGCCGTACCCGGACCGACCTCCGTGCTGCCGGCCGCGACGCTCGCCGCCAGCTACAACCACTTCGACGACGATGACGAAGACGATGAGCTGGAAGACGACGTAGCACTGCAGAACGAAACCGAGAACTTTTAATTACAGGGTGCAGCGTTCCGGGCTCAGGGTGCAGCAAGACCCAGACCCTGAGCGCTGCTAACTGACAAGATAGTACGAATTTAAAGACGGGCGCGTGGCGTGCAGGTGATGGGCAGGAACTCCCTGAACCCTGTGCCCTGAACGCTGAGCCCTAATAAAGAGAGAAACGCCATGCGTCATCGCAATGCAGGATACAAACTGGGACGGAACACCAGCCATCGCCGCGCTCTGCTGCGCAATCTGGTCACGTCGATTCTTCTTGAGGACCGCGTCGAGACCACGATTACCAAGGCCAAGGCTGCGCGTCCTCACGTTGAAAAGCTCATCACCCTGGGAAAGAAGGGCGACGTGCACGCGCGGCGTCAGGCTCTCTCTTTCCTGCAGACCCGCGAAGCGGTCACGCGGCTGTTCGACACCGTAGCCCCGCGCTACGGCGATCGTAACGGCGGCTATCTGCGCATCGTCCGCACCGGCTTCCAGAAGGGCGACGGCGCCGAGAAGGCCTTCATCGAGCTTTTGGGCGCGGAAAAGATCCTCGACGAGAAGCGGCAGAAGCGTGCCGAAGCCCGCGAGAAGCGCCGCGAAGAGCTGCAGAAGCAGCTGGCAGAGCAGCAGCCCGCTGGCGGCGAAGAGCAGGCCTAAGCTCGTCCGATCGGGACTCATTTCAACCGGTCAAATTCAAGCGCACCCTTCGCGGATGCGCCTCAGATAGTTGACAAAGTCTTGGTTTGGGAAGGGTACGGCCTTCAGGCCGTACATAAATCAGGCAGAATGAGTGCGGCTTTAGCCGCTGAGGGAACGCCCCGCTCGCGCTATAAAGGTTTGTCATCAGTCTCAGCGCATCCGTTTGCGGGTGCGCTTTTCTTTTGAGCCAAGAAATACGCTGGCCTCGCCGTCACCGCGCTGCTATCGTATTGCCTGCCCCCAGAGTGTTATCCGTCCATGCCCAAGGCCAACGATCAAAAAAAAGTATTAGGAAATTTCAGCCTGCTGGGCTTTCAGCTTGTCCTCGCGGCGGTGTCGGTGTCCGTATGGGCAGTCGAGTGGATACTGCACGCACGAGGGACGCTGGTTGGAGTGTTGCTGGGCACGTTTATCACTGGAAATGTTCTGATCTTTGCGATATCGGCTACCAGGCCGGTCTATGTAAAGCGGCCGCGTCCGTGGAACTGGGTTGTCTATCTCCTGCTGCTGATGTGTGCCGGATTGGCGGGCGATCTTCTGTCCGAAGTTCCTATCTACCTGCTGCTTCATCCTCCGGTGTCGTTCTGGCAGGAGTTTATCGGCGGATTGCCATTCGCGATGCTGGTGACTTTGATTGTGGGCTCCCTGATCTTTGCCTTCGACGACAGCCAGGCGCGGCTGAAGGCCCAGAATGAGAAGCTGCAGAGCCAGGTTCATCTGGGGCTGATAGAAAAGCAGGCGCATCTTTCCGAACTGGAACAAGCCGGCGAGATCCAGATGCATCTGCTGCCGCGCGAGACGCCGCAGCTTCGAGGTTTTCAGATCGCCTGCGCCTGGCAGCCTGCGAAGAGCGTAAGCGGAGACTACTTTGATGTCTTTCCCGTAGGCGCCGATAAGATGGCAGTATGTATCGCCGACGTGTCGGGCAAGGGCATGGCTGCGGCCCTGCTCATGGCCAATCTGCAGGCATCGGTCAAGGCATTTGCGCGGGACAATCCCTCTGCCGGAGCGATGTGCGCTCGGCTCAACGCGGCGCTCTCGGACAATATCGCGCCCGGGCGCTTCGTGACTCTGTTCTACGGCGTGCTCGATGCCAACACGAGGGTGATGCAGTACGAGAATGCCGGACATTGCCTACCGCTGCTGGTGCATGCCGATGGGACAGTGGACTTTCCCGCCGCCTACAGCGGAGTCCTGGGGCTATTCTCCCACTGGACCTACAGCGATCGTGACCAACAATTAAAGACCGGAGATACGCTGCTTCTCTTGACGGATGGCGTGCTCGAGGCCGCCGACGAAGCCGAAGAGGAGTTCGGCTATCAGCGGCTGATTCAGTCGGTGGTGGCGAGCCGAGCCTCGGGAGCCCACGGAATTCGTCAGCAGGTCCTGGATGACGTGACCGCATTCTGCCACGGACAATTTCAAGACGACGCTTCGCTGATCGTGATCAGCGTCCTGTAACCAAGAAGCGGATGGTTCGGACTTCGGTCTTGAGCAGCTCGCGATATATCGGCGATAGATCGCCAATATGCGGTCAGTGGTTGCGGGAAAACCTATAGAGAAGTGCGATGTGGAATCAATGCTGCCCGAAGTTCGCGGGTGACGATCGCCAAAAAATTTACCACTTCATCCTGGGGAAGATCGCCTTGCGCCAGGTCCGGCGAGCCGCCGCCACGGAAACCGAAATCCGCGAGCGCCTTCTTCATCATCTCTCCGCAGTGAATATCGATGTCGCCGCTGCGCGCCAGCACCACCCGCGCCGGAGAGGACTCCGTCGAGGCAAGCAGCGCAACCGTGCGAGGAACAGATGCGGTGACCTTCGAACCCAGAAGGCGAATGTAGTCGTTGCCTCGATCGGCGAACATGCGACAAACCAGGCGGAGATTTTCCTGGAATAGCTCTTCGACCACTAGACGCGTGGCGTGATAGGTCGCCACTTCTTCCAGGAGCTTCTGTCTTTCCTTCGCGGCGGCTTTGGCCTCGCCCACCAGGCGCTCGACGGCAGCAGGAATCTCCTCGGGCTTCGTGGAGAGCGTGCCCGCGGCGCGTCCCAGCAGCTCAAAGTCATGTCTGGCGGCGTCAGCGGCGCGGAGTCCACAGAGGAATTCGACGCGGAAGCCCCGGCTCACCTTTTCCACGGAGCGGATCAGCAGCCCTCCAATCTGGCCGGTGGAGCGCACATGCGTGCCGCCGCAGGCATTCAGATCGTAATCGGCGATTTCAATCAGGCGGATGGAGCCTTCGCGCTCGGGAAGCTTGCGCAGATCGCCGGTAGCCAGGAGGCTTTCGGCCTCGGCGCGCTCGACGGTGCGGACAGAGACCGCGCGGTCCTCCGCGATCAATTCGTTGGCGATTCTTTCAATGCGCTGGAGGGTGTGTCGCGCGATGGGCGCCGTCGCCAGATCGATGGTCGACACCGTTTCTCCCAGGTGAAAGGACACCGTGGGCGCGCTGAGCTCTCGAGCGAAGACCGCCGAAAGAAGATGCTGACCGGAATGTTGCTGGATGTGGTCTAGCCGGCGCGACCAATCGATTTCGCCTTCAACCGTAGTTCCGGCCTGCAGAGGCTTGCGGGTGTAGTGCCAGACCTGGCCGCTTTCGTCCTCTTCCACGCTTTCGATGGCGGCTTCCAGAATCGCCCCATTGCGGGAGGTCGCGCGCAGGACTCCCGTGTCGTGAGGCTGGCCTCCGCTGGTTGGGTAAAAAGCGGTGCGATCCAGGGCGATCTGCCAGACCGATATACCGTCGGCCCGCGAAGCCTCCCGTATATCGGTTACGTTTGCAGCAAAGGCCCGAACAAACGAGTCGCGATAAAACAAGCGGTCCGTCATTACTTCTCCAAAGGTGAAAAGTACAACCAGCTCTCAAGTGTAGCGGAGAAAGTCATTGATTGGCTGAGAGTTGGACAGAGAGATTCTCCCCTTTTTCTACCAACTTTTGGTGGGAATATGCGTTTAGAGGGTTGTAGTCGTCTATAACTTCATGCCACGAATCTATCGATCAACGTTACTTGCAGTTATCGCCTTCCTCGCCCTGTTGTCCCCGATGCATGCACAGGAGCAGAGCTTCCCCGACGACAGCTGGATACCTCAAGGGATGGAAGCGCTGGGGAAACATGCCAGCTTCCATACCGATGTCACCTTCGACAAGTCGATGTTGGATATGGCCAACAATTTTCTCGGCGATGACGACACCAGGCGTGTGGTCGCGAAGCTGCGCGGGATATCCGTACACACCTTCCGCTATCCCCAGCCTGGGCTTTATGATCCGGCCATTCTCGATTCGGTGCGCTCGCAGTACCATGACCGGGGCTGGAAGCACCTGGTCACCAAGCAGTCGCACGCCGCCGCGCCGCATCCCGGCCGTACCGATGTATGGATACGCTTCGCGCACGGCAATGTCGAAGGAATGGTTTTGCTTATAGCGAATGAAACCAATGTGAACCTGGTGGCTGTGAACGGAACGCTGAGTCCGCTCGATCTGTTGCACCTGCGCGGGCACTTCGGCATTCCCCGCTTCTCCGGCGATGATTTCGAAGAGCAGAAGAACTGATCCGCGGACGCTTGCTCCTTGCTGCCGTTATTCTGGAAGCTGAGTGACGGAGAAGAACGTGTCAGCCAAATCCGCAAGAATGAAAGACGTGCCCCGCAATCTCAAGGGCTATTTCCTTTGCCTGATGCGCAAGGGACCGCAATGGAACGAGACCGGCGATTCGCCTGAGCTAATGCTCGCGCATCTGGCGTTCCTGCGGACGCAGCTGGAGGCGAGGCGGTTCATGATCACCGGTCCGGTCGTGGACGATGCCGACGATCTGGTAGGGATCACACTGTTGCAGGCGGAAAATCTGGAGGAGGCGTCGCAGCTTGCGAATGACGATCCGGGAGCGCGAGCAGGGCGGCTAAGGATGGAGCTTCGCCCGGTATTTCTGCCTTCGCTGGATGCGGTGCGAGTGGAATACTGAACTCGGTAGCGCCACGAGCTGACTGCAGATCCTTCGGTTCACTTCAAGCCGTTGGGATAACAAGCAGAAAAGCAGCAGAAGGGAGTCCGCGCGGACTCCCTTCTGCTGCTTGAGATCGCTGAGATTCCCTCACTCCGTTTTGAACGACGAAGTGAAGGCTGTTAGAGCGAGCTCATGTTCAGCAGGAACTCGGCGTTGTTTCTGGTCTTGCCCAGCTTGTCGACGAGCAATTCCATAGCTTCGACCGGAGACAACGGATTCAGCACCTTGCGGAGGACCCAGATGCGCTGCAGGTCTTCCTTGGGGATCAGCAGCTCTTCCTTACGAGTACCCGAGCGCTGGATGTCGATGGCAGGGAAGACACGCTTGTCGACCAGCTTGCGGTCGAGAATGACTTCCATGTTGCCGGTGCCCTTGAACTCTTCGAAGATCACTTCGTCCATGCGCGAGCCGGTATCGACGAGTGCGGTCGCGATAATGGTCAAAGATCCGCCTTCTTCAATATTGCGGGCCGCCCCGAAGAAGCGCTTCGGACGCTGCAAGGCATTCGAATCGACACCGCCCGAGAGGACCTTTCCTGACGGCGGAACGATGGTGTTGTAGGCGCGGGCGAGACGGGTGATCGAGTCGAGCAGGATGACGACGTCGCGCTTGTGCTCGACCAGGCGCTTGGCCTTCTCGATGACCATCTCTGCAACTTGTACGTGGCGTGCCGCAGGCTCGTCGAAGGTCGAGCTGATGACTTCGCCTTTCACCGAGCGCTGCATGTCCGTGACTTCTTCCGGACGCTCGTCGATAAGCAGCACAATCAGAACCACTTCAGGATGATTCGAGGTGACGGAGTTGGCAATCGACTGCAGCAGCATGGTTTTGCCGGTGCGGGGCGGGGCGACGATCAGGCCGCGCTGGCCCTTGCCAATGGGGGTGAGCAGATCCATCACGCGGCCGCTGATGTTTTCGCGCACCGTCTCCTGCTTGATCCGCTCCTGCGGATAAAGAGGCGTGAGGTTGTCGAATAGGATCTTGTTGCGCGTCTCTTCGGGCGACTCGAAGTTGATCGCCTCGATTTTGACCAGGGCAAAGTATTTCTCACCCTCATGAGGCGGGCGCACATTGCCGCTGATGGTGTCGCCGGTCTTGAGGTCGAATTTGCGGATCTGGGACGGGGAGACGTAGATGTCGTCGGGACCGGGCAGGTAATTATAGTCCGGAGAGCGAAGGAAGCCGTAGCCGTCGGGCAGAATTTCGAGCACGCCTTCAGCGAAAATGTGTCCTTCTTTTTCGCTCTGGGCCTGAAGAATCTTGAAGATGAGGTCCTGCTTGCGGAGTCCGCTAGCGCCGGGGATCTCGAGGGTCCGGGCGATACGGCTCAGCTCCGTAATGTTCTTTTCTTTTAGTTCGGAGATGGTCATTTTTTACCTGCGGTGGGTTTTTTAGGATGGGGGGCGGTGCCAGGAAGGAAGTTACGGATCGAACGGCAATTCGGTGGACCCTTGTTTCTAGATTCTCTGGAGGATCGATCAGGGGGAGCTGGTGGGACGGCAAAGCCGCGCGATTAAGCTGCGCGGCGCTGCTGGATTGCTGTCTGGTGGGCGGAAACGGCCGAACCGGCCGCCGGGTTGGTCTCGTGAAAGCGGAGTAGCACATCATTCGTCGTGTCCTGGAGACGAGTGTTCGGCTTATGCAGCTTGCGAGTGGCCTTCGAGGCCAACTGGCAGAGCTGATACCGGTTTTCAACATGGGCAAGAGCCCCAAAAATTAAATCAGAACGCATATTCGTACTCTCCTTCTCGACCGCTTCACGCAACCTTTCATTCTCGGGCTGGGAAAGGTAGTTCCGGGATTATCTACGGCTACCCTATGTCGGTCTTTGCTTTCTGTCCCTTTAGACGCGCGAGACAGCATTCATGGTCAACATTTTTTCTGACATCTGCGCGAAAACCTAGCTGACCTTACGGACTTTCACGCTGAGCAAACTGCAATTGAACTTTCAGAATTCCTTCGCGACTTCACAACGGCCGAGTAATTCCATGGACCCGGTTCTCTGGATCTACGGAAACATGGTCATGGCGGGAAATACCGACAGGATGCAGTGACTTCAGCTGCAACAGGCCTGTTTCGAAGGAACATTTCCTAAGTGCAAGGTTGAAAATAAACCTCTCTCCGCCGTGGGTCAATACTTTTTTCATAGAAATGTGTCGAGTGTGATTCCAGGAACTGGAGATAAGCAAATGCTCCCCAAATGAAACTAATTACCTAAGTTTGTTGGGTTTGCGTTGGAGTTACCAACTGATCAGCAAGTTTACTTATTCTGTTTTTCATATATTTTCTGGATTTCTTACTCTTATTTCTCCGCCATCGGAACCCGAAGGCCGCATTTCACTCATTTGCCAGCGGATATTCGGCGCTCGGCAGCGTACAGCTTAAGAACAGCTAAATGAGGACAAAATTCCATTCGTCCATCATTAAATGATTCGGGGGATCGGGGCGATATGCCGACGTTACACGTCGAGGCCAATCGAGCGCATGAGCAGCAGCGCGTTGGTGGTCTGCACGATGCCGGGTGTCAGCTTGTAGTCGAAGTGCAGCTTGCCGTCTTCGAAGGTGTCCTCGAAGTGGAAGTTCGCAGCAGTCGTTCCGATGCGCTCGGCGATCTCGGCCAGCGCCAGGTCGTGGGTGGTCACCAGACCGATTGCTCCGCGCCCGAGCAGGCTGCGCACGAACGATTCGGTTCCAATGCGGCGGTCGTAGGAGTTGGTGCCCGAGAGCAGCTCATCGAGCAGGAAGAGGACAGGAGTATCCGCTTTGCTTAACTCGTCGATTTGTTTCAGGCGGGAGATCTCGGCATAAAAGCGCGAGAGCCCCCCTTGCAGCGAATCAAGGATGCAGATCGAGGCAGCTACCTGAAGGCTGGAGAGCGTCATGCGGCGGGCGCAAACCGGCGCTCCGGCCAGAGCGAGGACGGCATTGATGCCGATGCTGCGGATGAACGTGCTCTTGCCCGCCATGTTGGGGCCGCTGATGACCAGCAGTTGCAGATTACGGTCGAGCTTCAAATCGTTCGGAACTGCGTTTGCGCGCGCGAGCAGGGGATGAGCGAGACCCTCGGCGTCAAGATAGGGTCCGCCTTCCGGCATTTGCGGAAAGGTGTCCGCGGGGTGCTCGTAGGAATAGAGTGCGAACGAGGTGAGTGCTTCGACCTCTCCGGTGACGGCGAGCCATTCGCGAATCGCCGCGCCATGGCGCGTACGCCAGGCGTCGATCGCCATCACGCAGTGGGGAAAGTAGAAGATGAATGGGTCGAATATCTTCACAAACCAGTTATCGTTCGATTCGAGCCATTCGACGCGCTTGCTCAAAGCCACTATCGCCTGCGAGGCCAGCACGCCGGAGCGGCCGAGCCTGTGCTGCAGCTGAACGATCTTCGGCGCAGTTGCCGCCTCTGCTTCGATGATTTTCAAGATGCCCGCCAATAAGGCGAGATCATGCTGCGCGCCGTAGACACCTTCCGCGGCGCGGTTCATTCGCGAACGGAGCTTGTAGCTCACTCCGAAATTGACAAGGCTTATGGCGAGAGCAGCGGCCATCCAGTCCCATCTCCACCAGGCGACCAGGCTGAGCAGCCACAAAGCAGTCAGAAGGAGTGTAGTGAGGCGAATCGAGGCACGGTTCAATGGCTGTGCGTTCTCCGCCCATGCGATCAGTGCTTCGGGATGAACGTTTTTTTTGACTTCTTCTCCGGCGAGAACCAGGCGTTCGCGCAAGTCCACCTTCGGGGTCAGTTCTTGAACTGCTTCCTGGCGTGCTGTGATTTCGGGGACAGGCGCTGCGGCCATCAACCACGCAGCCAAGGTCTGTTCCCCCGAACTGGTTCGAGCCGTGCAGAGCAATTGAAAGAGGCTGCCAGGGCCGAAGATATCGAGATCGCGCGCGTAAGGATGTGAAGGGTCGAGGAATCGTTCGCCGGTTTCTCCAATGCCAGCCCAGCGATTCTCGATGCGAGCGATGCCCTGGTTGTAATAGGACTGGAGCCGAGCATCGGAGCGCAGCCGCTTTAAGATTCGCTCGTGCAGTACGCCAAGAACGACGAAAAGCAAAATGGGGATCAGCAGCAAGTACAACCGGGCCGCGTGGTACTTCACCAGCCAGATTGCAGCGAGGACGATGAAAACGCCGAGAATCAGCTTGGCCGCTGCAAAGACTTTATCGCGCCCGCGGTAGCGGTTTGTAGAATCGGCGATCGCGCTCAAGCGGCGGCGATACTCGGCAATTGGCTCGCTCCCCGTTGTTTCGCGCCCCGTTCCCTCGCTCCCAGTTGTCTCGTTCATCGTTCCATTGTCTCAGGGGAGGTTCTCCGTCTGAGTTGCCTGAGCTCAACGTTCAAGGGACGCGACGTTAAGCTTTCGATTTTTAAGGTATACGTCTGCCTAGCTCCAATAACTGCGGTCGAGCGTCCGATACTGGATGGCTTCGGCGATGTGGGCTACGGTGAGCGCGCTTTGACCTTCGAGGTCGGCGATGGTGCGAGCCACTTTTAAGATGCGGTCATGAGCGCGGGCTGTGAGCCCCTGTTGCTGCATGGCGCGTTCCAGAAGCTTCTCGGCGTCGGGGCCGAGTTCGCAGAAGGCGCGAATCTGGCGGGTGCTCATCTGCGCGTTGGAATAGATTTTTTCGCGAGCGTGGGCGAAGCGTTCGCTCTGCAGCCCGCGAGCTTTGAGAACCCGCGCCCGGATGCTCGCCGAACTCTCGCTCGATGCGCCGGCGCGCAGCTCGCGATACTGCACGGCAGGGACCTCGATGTGGATGTCGATGCGATCGAGCAGCGGTCCGGAGACCTTGGAGACGTAACGCTGGATGATCGGCGGAGTGCAGTGGCACTCGCGCGACTTGTCATTGAAATAGCCGCAGGGGCAGGGGTTCATGGCGGCGGCGAGCATGAAGGCGGATGGAAAACTCAGAGACATTGAAGCGCGAGCAATGGTGACTGTGCGGTCCTCAAGAGGCTGGCGCAGCACTTCGAGCACATTGCGCGGGAACTCCGGCAGCTCGTCGAGAAAGAGCACGCCGTTGTGCGCGAGCGAAACCTCGCCGGGGTGCGGAATGACGCCTCCTCCGATAAGCCCGGCGTCAGAGATCGTGTGATGTGGCGAGCGAAAGGGCCGCTGGGTTACCAGTCCCGCCTCGGGATCGAGAACACCGGCGACGGAATGAATCTTGGTCGTCTCCAGAGCTTCTTCAAAGCTGAGCGGAGTGAGAATAGAGGGCAGACGTTTGGCGAGCATCGTTTTGCCTGAGCCCGGTGGTCCGATCATCAGGATGTTATGGCCGCCCGCGGCTGCAACCTCCAACGCTCGCTTGGCCGTTTGCTGGCCGCGAACATCGGCGAAGTCCAGCGCACAATGCTGCAGCTCGCCGAGCACGTGCTTTGCTTCTACTTGAAAGGGAGCGACGTGGATTCCGCCGTTGCCCGCCGCGTTGAGCAGTTCGCGAACCTCGTTCAGCGTCTCCACTGGATAGACGTTCACGCCTTCGACCACGGCGGCTTCGCGAGCGTTGGCCTTGGGGACGACCAGGTTTTTAATGCCATGCTCGCGTGCGGCGACTGCTACCGAGAGCATGCCCGAGATGGCGCGCAGGCCGCCATCGAGCCCGAGCTCGCCCACCAGCAGAAACTGGCTGAGATCGCGGAGTTGCAGTGCTCCGTACGCTCCGAGAATGCCTACGGCCATGGGGAGATCGAAGCCTGAGCCTTCTTTCTTGATATCCGCCGGCGCAAGGTTGATGGTGATGTGGGTGGGCGGAATGTCGAAGCCGGAGTTTTTGATGGCGGCGCGTACGCGGTCGCGGCTTTCGCGTACGGCGGCGTCGGGAAGTCCAACCGTGTGGAAGTGATCCTCGGTGGTCTTGATGCCGGAGAAATCGACTTCGACATCGATCATGTTCGCGTCGATGCCGTAGACGGAGGCGCTGAAGGCTTTGAAAAGCATAATGTTCTTGGGAGTAAAAGTGGCTGGAGTATACACTCGCGAACGACATGCTCTTTCATGCAAACGCGTGGAATGGATGCTGCTCAGGTAGCGTTAGTAACCTGGAGTCTTGGTTCGGGTAAGAGCGGCCTCGATCGAAGGCCTGCGAAGGAGAAATACCGCAATGAAAAACTTTGCTCAGACGGTCATCTTTTCAGCCATCCTGCTCTCCGCAGTCCCGGTGGTTCAGGCTCAGAGTGACAGCAGTTCCAACAATAATCAGGCTGCGCAAGCCAGCCAGGGCAGCGACGAGCCGGATCAGCCAGTGACCGCGCACTCCGACCAGCTCAAGTCCAACCAGGGAGACGCGCTGACGACTGCATGGCAGATGCTGCAGTCAACCAGCCAGGCGTCGAAGCCGCGCGAGCACGTGAGCCTGCTGGTGGCTCTGGGCACGCTGGGTGGATATAAGCAGGCCGAAGAGATGATTACCTCCGCCATGAAGGACAACAACCTGGATGTAAAGCTGGCAGCGGTGGCTTCGGCGGGCACGACGGAAGATCACGCGTTCATTCCCGCTCTGCGTATTGCCATGGAGTACCAGGCGCCGGAGGTGGTGGTGACTGCGGCGGCCTCGCTGTGGAAGATGGGAGATCACACCGGCATGAACGTGCTGCAGGGAGTATTGACGGGGCAGATGAAGGCCACCTCGGGCATGCTCAAGTCGGGGATGCACACGGTGAACCGCGACCTGCATGATCCCTCGACGATGGCCACCATGGGCGCGGAAGAAGGAGCTTCGATGTTGTTCGGACCGGTGGGAATCGCGCTGGCGGCCGTCAAGTTTGCGCATCCGGGACCGTCGGCCAATTCACCGCGGGTCATTGCTGCCGGATTGCTGGCGAGCGATCCCAATGAGTCGAACCAGAAGGCTCTGATTCAGACGCTGCGGGACAAAGATCCCTTTCTGCGGCTGGCTTCGGCTAAGGCGCTCGGAAAATTCCACGGCAAAGATGTGACGGATGCATTGGTGGACGGCTTCGACGATCCCAAGCCCTCGGTGCGGTATATGTCGGCTGCATCGTACATTCGCGTGACAACGCCCCTGACTCCGGAAGAGGTCCATCAGACTACGCATAAGACATCAAAGAAGAAGCCGGTCGCGAAACAGAATTGACGGCGGGTTGGATGTGCAGTCCACGCGGACTAGAATGATCTGTTGTGAAGACCAGCCTGTTCGATCTCTATAAGGTGGGCATCGGCCCATCCAGTTCTCATACCATGGGGCCCATGCGTGCGGCGCGGCGTTTTGCCGAGGAGCTTGCCGCATCGAAATTGTTGGATCGTGTCGCTTTGCTTCGCGTCGACCTCTACGGATCGCTTGCCCTGACCGGTTTAGGCCACGGGACGGACCGCGCGGTGCTGCTGGGGCTCAGCGGCGAAGAGGCTTCCGCAATCGATCCTGCAACCATCGAGCCGAAGCTGGCGGCAATTCGTGCGTCGGGCATGCTTGCTCTGCTGGGCCAACAAACAATTCCTTTTCGCGAGAGCGAGCACCTGTTTTTTCATCGCGATCAGATGTTTCCTCCGGGTGCCAAGACGGAGCATCCCAACGGGGTGCGCTTCACCGCTGTCGATGCACAGGGAACTGAGCTTCTCAGCAATATCTATTTTTCCATCGGCGGCGGATTCATTGTGGCCGATGCTGAGGGCGCGGGCGCTGCTCCAGTGATGACGACAGCGACGCTGCCGTTTCCTTTTCGCAGTGCGGCGGAACTGCTCGAACTTGCTGCTGAAAAGAATCTCGCCATCTGGCAGGTGATGCTGGCCAATGAATGCGTATTGCGCAACGAGGCGGAAGTGCGCGCGGGCATTCTGCATATCTGGAGTGTGATGGAGGCTTGCATCGATCGCGGCATCGCCACCGAGGGAATTCTTCCCGGCGGATTGCAGGTGCGGCGACGCGCTGCACGCCTGGCGCAGAGGCTAGGTGCGAAGGGCTCAGTAGATCCTCTAGCGCCGTTGGATTGGGTGACCGTTTATGCCATGGCCATCAATGAAGAGAATGCTGCCGGCGGCCGCGTGGTCACGGCTCCGACGAATGGAGCTGCTGGAGTCATTCCCGCAGTCGCCCGTTACTATCGGACTTTTATCGGCGGAGCGGACGAAGAGGGAATCCTGCGCTACTTTCTAACCTCGGCCGCGATTGGCGTGCTCTACAAAGAGAACGCATCGATCAGCGGAGCCGAGGTGGGTTGCCAGGGTGAGGTGGGCGTGGCCTGTTCGATGGCCGCCGGTGGATTGGCTGCCGCGCTGGGCGGCTCCAACAGCGAAGTGGAGCATGCCGCCGAGATCGGGATGGAGCACAACCTGGGCATGACCTGCGATCCCATTGGCGGGTTGGTGCAGATTCCCTGCATCGAACGCAATGCGATGGGCGCGGTCAAGGCGGTGCATGCCTGCAGGATCGCCATGAACGAGACCGAGGGGCACAAGGTGTCGCTCGATCAGGTGATCAAGACGATGTATCTCACCGGCCTCGATATGCAGTCGCGCTATAAGGAGACTTCACTCGCCGGCTTAGCTCTCAATGTCATCGAATGCTGACGTTGTGAGTTGGCCGTAAGCGACGGAGCACTCGTATTCCATCCGAACGTGGCCATTCCTCTCTTCGCTCTTGAATAAGTCCGCGATCGCGAGGCGCATTGCATCGCAACGGGGATGTCCGGGCTGCGGCATGTAGGACGAAGAGAGCACCCGGCCCTCCAGGCCCTGCAGGTCGAGATCCTGCGCGTTAGGGAAGGTGACTTCCTTCATCCCATCTGGTGCGAAGAACGCGGCGATCCCTTCCGGTGTCAGATGGCTATCCCGAACGGCTGCATAATCCCTGCCGAAATCAGCGAGGATCTGTTCATAGCCTTCGTGGAAGCTGTCCCCGGACATGCGGCGATTGTTGTAGATGACGGCGCACCAGCCTGAGGGCCGGAGTATGCGACGAAACTCGGTACGTGTGCGCTTCAGATCGAACCAATGCATCGCTTGCGCCACGGTGATCAGATCGATCGAGTTGTCGCCGAGCCCGGTGGCTTCGGCAGTTCCTGATAAGCATTGGAGTTGCGGATATTCCGCGATCAACTCCCGGCAGACTTCACGCATCGCATCGTTTGGCTCGATCGCGGTCACTGGGTAGTCCTGCTCGAGAAAGATTTCCGCGAGCAGGCCGGTTCCGGCAGCGATATCGGCGATGGCTGAGCTGCGATGAAGCCCGCACTCACGCTCCAGCAGCGTGACGATCTCCTGGGGATAGTGAGGCCGGTGCCGGCGGTAGCTGTCGACCCGGCTGGTGAATCGCTCGGTAGGCTTCATGAAGTCCTTATCGCTCGATAGCTAGGGCGACGGAGTTTCCTCCACCAAGGCAGAGCGCGGCAACTCCACGATGAACGTCGCGACGGATCATTTCATGGATAAGCGTAACCAGCACCCGCGCTCCACTTGCGCCGATGGGATGGCCGATAGCGATGGCACCGCCGTTGACGTTTACTTTCGCCAGGGGAAGACCAAGTTCGCGCGTGACGCCGAGGGCTTGCACGGCGAAGGCCTCGTTCAATTCGAAGAGGTCGACGCTGTCCGCAGTCCAACCGGCTCGCGCTAACAGTTTCTGAACTCCGGTGACGGGAGCCAGCATGACCCATTTAGGGTCGACGCCGCTGGTGGCCTGCGCGCGGATGTGGACCATCGGCTCAAGCTGCAGCTCCGCCGCCTTCTTTGCCGACATGACGACGAGCGCCGCCGCGGCATCGTTGACTCCGGGTGCGTTGCCCGCAGTGACGGTGCCGTCTTTTTTGAATGCGGGCTTGAGCGCTCGCAACGCTTCGATGCTGGCATCTTCGCGAATCGACTCGTCACGCTCAACCAGGGTTGGCGGCTGGCCCTTCTTCTTCGCTGCTATCTCGACGGAAACTACCTGCGATGCGAAGCGGCCCTCTTTCCAAGCCGCGGCGGCTTTGCGATGGGAGTTCAGAGCGTACTCGTCCTGCTCTTCGCGGGTGATTCCGTACTTCTCGGCAACGTTCTCCCCGGTAATGCCCATGTGGTAGTCGTTATAGATATCCCAAAGCCCATCGTGGACCATGGAGTCGACGGCGACCGCGTTGCCCATGCGGAAGCCGCTGCGCCCCTGCGGCAGAAGATAGGGCGCATTGGTCATGGACTCCATGCCGCCGGCGACGACGATCTCAGCGTTGCCGGTTTGGATGGACTGGGCGGCGAGAGCAACAGCCTTCAGACCCGATCCGCAGACCTTGTTGATGGTGAGTGCGCTGACCTCGACCGGAAGGCCGCCGTTCAGAGCCGCCTGACGCGCCGGGTTCTGCCCGAGACCGGCCGGCAACACGTTGCCCATAATGCACTCGTCAACAAGTTGATTCGCTTCCGATGGGGCCAGATGAGCGCGCTTCACCGCTTCGCGCACCGCGATCGCTCCCAACTGCGTAGCCTTCAGATCGGAGAACGCACCTTGAAATTTGCCCACTGGTGTGCGGACGGCCGAAACGATAACGATGTCTTCCAACAACTGCTGATTCATGACTGCCTCACCTCTATTCGATGCTCCATCCGATTTGCTGATTCTATGCAGCCTTCATCGGCTTTCCACGGTCTAAACTCGGAGTGGGAACGAATGAAGATATCAGAGTACACAAGCGAAGGACTATCCCCAGTGGTTGATACGACCGGAGCGGCAGCATATGCTGCCGAGTGGCCGGCACGCATTCATCCGATTGCACCGTGGTGGCACACCGTGTTTCTCGTCGCATTTCTTATTACCGTCTCGGTGCTGACCAGTATCGAGTCGAAGGCCAAAGGATTTTCGGGCGGGCACACTCGCCGCTATCTCTTCGGGATTGCGTGGGAGTGGCTGCTGGCTGCTCTCGCCTGGTGGGGAATACGCATGGGTCACGTTCCCGTGCGGCGGCTGCTGGGGCAGCGGCGCCAAGGATGGAGAATGTGGGCGCGCGACTTCGGCGTGGCTATGATCTTCTGGCTGATGGCAATGATCCTGCTTGCCGCGCTCGCCGCTGTGTTGCGGCTCATGCATCTTCTAGTTCTGCAGAAGGCGGTAATCGAACTTGCTCCGCAGAGTGGGGTAGAGATGGTTACCTGGCTCGCGTTGTGCCTCACCGCCGGAATCGTGGAAGAGTTTGTCTTTCGCGGTTACTTCCTGCAGCAGTTTTCGTCGTTAGGACGCAGCACTGCTAGCAAGCTGTGGTGCGGTATTGTCGCGTCCTCGATCCTCTTCGGCATCTCTCACGGCTATGAGGGCATCGGCGGAATGATCGTCATCACCGCGTACGGCGCGGCTTTCAGCATACTTGCTGTAAAAAGAAGAAGCTTGCGTGCGGGCATGATGGCGCACGCGTGGCATGACTCGTTAACCGGAATTGCGTTGGCAATCGTGAAGCATCTTCGCGTTCTTTGAGAAGAAAAAACGCTGCATGGTTGACCTGAACGATTCCACTAAAAAAATAGATTGCGACGAAATGTGATTTTTTTCTTGACACTCTTTTTTCAGACTTCTATACATTCGTTAACTGCAGCATTAGTGCTGCAGACTCGATGTCACATCGAAAAGGGAGAATAGAAACCATGGCAACGAAAAAGGCAGCCAAGAAACCGGCGAAGAAGGCAGCAAAGAAGGCAGCGAAGAAGAAGTAAGTAGGCAATAAAAAAAGGCAACACAAAGGGGGAACGCTGCAAAGCGTTCCCCTTCGTGTTTCTGCACGCTCCCTTCGGCAAACACCGCGATGAATAAAGGACAATATGGGTATGACAAGACGCCGCTGGATTGCCGATAGATGGGATGAAGCTACAGCTTCGTTGAGCGGAGAACAGGCTGCGCACCTGATCCGCGTATTGCGAGCGCAGACCGGCATGGAGTTCGACATCGTAGCCGGGGATCGCGTGTGGCGTGGCGTGATTGCCGGCATCAGCGGCGACGAAGTTCGCTTCAACCTGATCGCGGAGGTAGAGGCTGACCCAGCACTACCGGTTACCTTGCTGCTTTCCATCTTCAAGTTTGATCGCATGGAGTGGGCTTTGGAGAAAGCCACCGAGCTCGGAGTCGAGCGTATCGTTCCCATCGTTGCGCGCCGGAGTGAAAAGCATCTTGCTGCATCTGCGCAGAATCGGGTCGAGCGCTGGCGCCGGATTGCACGCGAATCGGCGCAGCAATCGCGCCGCTCCGATGTGCCAATGATCGAAGATCCCACGCTGCTGAAGACGGCGGCTCGCCGGGAAAGCGAGGGGCTGCGTCTTCTCCTAGCCGAGCAGGAACGCTCGACCACTCTGCGCCAGGCTTTGAGCACAGCAATGAAAGAGGCCGGCGACGAAATGCCTCGCATCCGAATGGCAGTAGGACCGGAGGGAGGATGGGCTGCGGAGGAAGAAGCCCTCTTCGATGAGGAAGGATGGAAGGCGGTTAGCCTGGGACCGCGCATCCTGCGCGCCGAGACGGCGGCGATTACGGCAATGGCGGTGGTTGCTGCGATGCTGGAATAAAACAGGGGACAGGGTTTAGGGGACGGGGTTCAGAAATGCTTCAAGCAAAAAGAGCGGCGAGCCTTCCAGGCCGCCGCTCTTTTGCTTTTGATACTTTGTCGTCCGGTTTAAGAGAAGATCTCTTTCACCTTCTCGAAGAGGCTTCGAGAGGTTGGTGTGTTCTCCACGGTTACGGTTTCGCCGAGCTGCCGCAACAGTTCCTTTTGGATGCGGGTGAGCTTCTTTGGCGTTTGAACCGCCACTTGCACGATCAGGTCTCCCCGGCCATGTTCATTCAGGTAAGGCACACCCTTGCCGCGAACGCGAAATTGCTTGCCGCTCTGCGTGCCTTCGGGAATCTTCAGCGCAGTCTCGCCTTCGAGCGTTTGAATATCGATCTCGGCTCCCAGCGCTGCCTGCGTGAAGGAAATAGGCATCACGCAATGCAGGTCGTTGCCTTCGCGCTCGAAAAACTGATGCGGCTTGACGGCGAGCACAATATAAAGATCGCCGGAGGGTCCTCCGAAGCGACCTGCATCGCCTTCACCCTGGTAGCGGATGCGAGTGCCGTCCTCGACGCCGGCCGGAATATTGACGCTGACCGTGTGCTGCCGTTCGACCCGGCCATCGCCACGGCAGACATGGCAGGGATCGGTGATGACGTTGCCCGTTCCTCCGCAGGCGCTGCAAGTGCGGGCAATCGAAAAGAAGCCCTGCTGGTAGCGAACCTGGCCGCGTCCCTGGCACTGTTGGCAGGTGACGGGACCGCGCCCGGTCGCTGTTCCGGTGCCGCGGCAGTCGGTGCAGGCCTCCATGCGGCGTACTTTGACCTGAACCTCTTTACCGAAGACCGCCTCTTCGAATTCGATGGTCTGATCGAAGCGCACATCGCGGCCCTTCTGCATGCGCGAGGCCCTGCGGCCGCCGCCACCGCCGCTGACGTTGAAGCCAAACAGATCGCCGAAGATATCGCCGAGGTCCTGAAGATCGCCGAAGGGGTTTCCGGTTGCACCCTGCGCGGCCGAGGCTACGCCGGCATGACCATAGCGATCATAGACCGCACGCTTCTCCGGATCGGCGAGCACCTGGTAGGCTTCGCTGCACTGCTTGAATCGCTCTTCGGCGCTTTGATCGCCGGGATTGCGGTCCGGATGATACTGCATCGCAAGCTTGCGATAGGCAGTCTTCAATTCCTGATCGGAGGAGGTTCGGGCCACACCCAGTACTTCGTAATAATCTGCTTTCATCGTGTTGGCTGATTGACTCATGCTTCCTTCTGTTGCGAATTGCTGGCCACGCGAACCAGAGAAGGACGCAGGAGGCGATCCTTGATGCGGTAGCCGCGGCGCACTTCTTCGATGACCTGGTGGTCGGGTACATCATCTTTTTCGACCATTTCGAGAGCTTCATGAAAGCGGGGATCGAACGTAGATCCTACCGTCTCCACGGTCTGTACGTTGAGCGAGCGAAGCGCCTCTTCCATCTGCTTGACGATCAACTCGACGCCGGTGCGGAGCTGTTCAGTCGAGGCGGTGGATTTGAGCGCCAGCTGGAAGTTATCCAGCACGGGAAGAAACTGCTCGATGGCGCCGGAGACGGCGTAGTCGCGAAATTCATTGCGCTCGCGGGTCTCGCGCTTGCGCGCGTTGTCGAATTCCGCTTGCAGGCGGGCCAGCCTGTCGATCAGGGAATCGCGCTCAGCTTTAAGGCGCTCGAACTCTTCCTGAGATACGGCATCGGCCGGCGCGAGGGGATCGACTACCCCTACTTCTGTGACGTCGGTGGCAGAATCGTTCGTTTGTTTCGTTTCAACTGCTTCATTATTCATTGGAATTCCGGCAACGTCCTTCTGCTGGTAATTATTTGCTGCTCTTTTCAGTCTATCCCGGAGGTTCATCGGCCTACTTTAGATGCGACAGGGGTGGCATACGCATCTTACTTCGCGGTTGGCTACTGCGGAGTCTGGAAAATCCGGTCCGAAAGCTGTGCGATGTAGGACACGGCGTTGATGGTTTGTTCATACTGAATTCGGGTGGTGCCGATAACTGCCACTGTGCCCAGGCTTTCAGCGCCGATGCGCGTAGGTGCTCCGATCAGGACCAGGTTATGCAGACCGGGGATGGCTTCTTCGAGTCCAACCACGACGCGAACATTCTGCTGCCGTGCGTCCACGTAAGCATTCAGAAGCTCGATCAGCCTCTCTTTCGCTTCCAGCGCGTGAAGCATGGTGCGCAGGCGCCCGCGATCGATCTCGGTCGAGAGTAGATTCGCCACTCCTTCGACGAAGATGGTGGTCGCCGATGCGGCCTGGCTTTCCAGCGCTCCCTTGCGATAGAGCTCTTCGAGCGATTGCATCAGGCGGTTATATTCGCTGCGCTCGGCCTCGATGCGGCGGGCGAGCTCTCCCTGAATCCGTTCGATCGACCAGCCATGAAAATTCTCATTCAGAAAGCGGGAGGCGGTCTCCAGGTCGGGCAGCGACAGGTCGCGGTCGAGCACTATCACCCGGTCCTGCACGGCTCCCTCCATGGTGACTACCACGGCAAGAACGCGGCCCGCGCCCAGACGGGCGAAATGAATGTGCTCAAGAGTCTGAGTTTCCGGGGTCGAAGTGATCGCGACACCGACGCCGCTCGAGAGGAGCGCGAGCACGTGCGAGGTCCGTTCCAGAAACTGCTGTCCCGAGCTCACGCCCGCGAAGCTGTCGTGAATCTGCTCTATGCGCTCCTGCGGCATTCCATTCAAACGGGTCTGGGCGGCGAGCTGCTCGACATAGAAACGGAAGGCCTGGGGAGTGGGAACGCGTCCCGCCGAGGTGTGGGGTTGATCGAGCAGGCCCGATTCATCGAGCGAGGCCATCACGTTGCGGATGGTCGCCGCGCTCATGCCGTCCTTGTTGCCAAGCTGGCGTGCGATAGCCTGCGAGCCCACAGGCTCCCCGGTGTCGATATAGTTTTCGATGATCGTAACCAGCACCAGCCGCTCGCGCGGGCTGATTCGCAGATCGGAAGACATAGGCCCCTCAGCCTCTCCACTTCAGCTTAAGCGTCCGGCGCCGAATGGATAAACTTCTCCTTATTTATTGTAGGTGGCCGCAAAGAGGGGGTCAACGGGACGTTTGATATCACTTCTGGACCATTCTCGTTTACGGCTCTGTGCGGGCCCGCTGAGTTCGAACCATTTCCTATTCTCAAGCGCATCGTTCTTCTACCCATAATCACTCGCGGCAATCTCTATAGATCCAGGCAGCGCCGTCTCTATAGATCCACTCTCCTCCGTTACATTCATCCACTGAAGTAGCACTTGTAACCTCCGTCGCGATTTATCGCATCGAAGAACTTATTGCCTATTGGGCGATCTGTTCGATGGGATCATGCTCGATGCAAAGGAGCTGTGCGCCTTGAGTTCTTCCATCCCCCTGCGGCCGTTTGGCCGGCACACCGACGTGAAAATCTCCGCTCTGGGTCTCGGCGGCCACCATCTGGGCCAGGCCGAGGATCTCAACACCGCTATTCGCATTGCGCATCGTGCAATCGAGGGCGGCGTCACATTTTTCGATAACTGCTGGGAGTACAACCGGGGCAAATCAGAAAACTGGATGGGGATGGCTCTCAAGGGGAAGCGAGACAGGGTCTTTCTGATGACCAAGGTCTGCACCCACGGGCGCGAGGCCATGATTGCCACTCAGATGCTGGAAGAGTCGCTGAACCGCCTGCAAACCGATCATCTCGATCTGTGGCAGGTACACGGCGTGGCATTCGAGAACGATCCCGATCTCTTTATTCGTCCCAATGGCGCAGCCGAGGCGCTGCGCAAGGCGAAGGAGCAAGGCAAGGTTCGCTTTGTCGGATTCACCGGCCATAAGCGTCCGGAGATTCACCTCAAAATGCTGAACTGCGGATTCGAATGGGATGCGGTGCAGATGCCGCTCAATCCCTTCGACGCCAACTTCCTCAGCTTTGAGCAGCAGGTGCTTCCGGAACTCAACAAGCGTGGCATCGCAGCTCTAGGGATGAAGCCCATCGTGGGCCACGGTGAATCGGTGAAAAAGGGAATGTTGAGCGCGCAAGAGGCATTGAGCTATGCCATGAGCCTTCCCGTGACGACGACCATCACCGGCATGGAAAAGATGGAGATCGTCGAGCAGAATCTGGCCATCGCCCAGGGATTTCAACCGCTCAATGAACAGCAGATGCAGGCCTTGCGCGATCGCTGCCGCACCGTTGCGGGAGACGGACGCTTCGAGCTCTATAAGATGTCGCTGAAATACGATAATCCCGAAGCGCGGCTGGCGCACGGCTTCCCCCTTGACGACCAATCCATCGAAGTCAAGCAGATGCTGAAAGAAACCGACAATACCGGAAAGCCTTATCCCGCAGTGCAGGCGGGCTGAAGACTAGCTATGACGAACCCCGAGAAATCAAACGACGCCCTCTCCCGCCGCACATTTTTAAAATCAGCCGCATTGGCCGGAGCTGGATCCCTGGCAGCCCGCGATGCCAACGCCGCCGCTACATCGGAAAATCCGCAGGAGACCACCATGGCGAATCAAACTTCGAGCGGACAGGTGCCGCGCCGCCCCTTTGGGAAGACTGGACAGCAGGTGTCTATCCTCGGAGTTGGAGGATTTCATCTCGGCTCGGCCAAAGACCAGCAGACGGTGAATGCCATGGTCGGGAAGGCCGTCGATGCTGGCGTGAATTTCTTCGACAACGCATGGGAATACCACGAGGGCGAAGCGGAAGAGCGATTGGGCATCGCGCTTCAGGGCAAGCGCGACAAGGTCATCCTGATGACCAAGGTCTGCACGCATGGCCGCGATAAGAAAGTTGCCATGGAACAGCTGGAGCAGTCGCTCCGTCGATTGAAGACTGATCACCTGGACGTGTGGCAGATTCACGAGGTCGTTTATTACAACGATCCCGATCTGATCTTTCGTCCGGATGGAGCCATTGAGGCATTGGAGCAGGCGAAGAAGGATGGGAAAGTTCGCTGGGTCGGTTTTACCGGGCACAAGGATCCGGCGATTCACCTCAAGATGCTCTCCCACGATTTTCCGTTCGACACCATCCAAATGCCGCTCAACTGTTTTGACGCGCGCTTTCGCAGTTTTCAGCAGCATGTGCTGCCGGACGCCAATCGCCGCGGCATGGCCGTGCTGGGCATGAAGAGCCTCGGAGGTTCCGGCGAGCTGGTGACGCACGGGGGCGTAACTCCAGAAGAGGGACTTCGCTATGCGATGAGCCTGCCCGTGGCCACCACGATCAGCGGCATGGATTCAGAGTTGATCCTCGATCAGAATCTGGCCATCGCTTCGAGCTTCACTCCGATGTCCGCGGGGGAACGCAAAGCGCTGGAGGACAGGTGCCGGGCTCTCTCTGCCGACGGCCGGCTGGAGCGCTTCAAAACCACGACCATGTACGACGGCAAGGTCGGGCGTGAGCAGCACCAGTATCCGGAAGTAGAAAAGCTTCCGGCGTAGTACCTCGTGTGCAACGGGGTGGGCCGTCGACAATCCTTGCGCGTCGAGTACCCATGGGGCAAACCGCTTACTTCGGCGAGGATTTCGCTATGACCGGGCCGGTCGGCGCGGGGGGCAGGTCGTAAACTTCGATTGCCCCTTCGCGAAGGATGGCGAACCGCTCGCCGTCTTCGGAGAGAGCATAATTGTGGCCGGCGCTCAAGATCGGGGAGGCTGTCTTCACCATCTCTAGTTTTCCTGTCTCCGTATCGAAGACGCCGACCATCTGCGCCACGACATCATCCTCCCCGAAGGGATCCATGGTGCCGATGGTGTGATTTAGCTCAAGTGAGCCATAGGCGAAGCGGGTGCCGTTTTCAGCGAATTCGAAGGTTGGCCAGATGTAGCGCGGCTGCCAGCGGTCCCGCCACAAAACGGTTCCCGTAGTAGAGAAGGCCGTCACCATGTGGTCGCTTGATCCGCCTGTGCAGCCGATGGCCAGCCCCACCGTGTTGCTGAGCGTAGTGATCTCCGGATTGCAGGCGGAAGTAACTTCGACGACATTGTTCCCGCTGCCGGTGAACGGTCGGTTCCGGACTACCCACTTATCGGGATGATCGCCTTCGAGCAGCTCCAGAAAGCCATTCTGAACCAGCGGCAGTTCGACGACGTGGCGTGTTTCGCTCCTCGCGATCGGAGCCTGGTCGGGAATGCGCACGATGAGGATCTGGGTCGAGGGCCGCTTGACGTCTTTCGACGAGAGCGGGACTTGTGAGTTCTGGTCGGTATCGGAATCCTCGACGGAGGGATCGTGCTTCTCGGACTCCAGGGTGATCAGTTGGTGGTCTGGGGCGACGGCGATACTCTGAAGCCGAGTATCGAACTGCATATACGGATGGAGCTCCAGCCGCCTGTCGGTGAGATAGAGAGAATTTCGCTGGCGCACCAGGAACTCGCCCCTGCCGATGGCCCAGAGATACCTCTGACGATCGTGCATACGCCACTTTGCCTTCTGGACAACTTTGCCGCTGGCAATATCCAGCACGAGTGCGCAGATGGCCTGATCGTCGTCGTCTCTGGAAGCTTCGGGAACGCGCTGCATCAGGCCGCTTTCCCGGAAGGTGAAGAGGAGGTGCTCCCTGTCGATGAAATCAAGGGACGCCGAAGCAAAGCGCCCCACCAGATAGAACCTGCTGGGCGCGGTATACCCGAGAGGCCCGACTTCAATGCGGGCGACGGGAGGTGGTCCCGACTCTGCCTGATGCTTGGATTTGGAGTTGCCTGCGGCCGCGGACGTGAGAGAAGCGTAAGCGAGCATCGAGCATGCGACGATCGTTGCGGGAAAACGTGCGGACATGAAGCCGAAAGCCATCATGAGCATTTTCCTCATCCGGCGACCTCCGTGCAAATCCTTCCGAAGCGAGGGTGACAGGGGTTTTCGCGAGCGGGCGGAAATTGCAGACGATGCTTGACTTGCGCTGTTCACGTTGCTAGCTTCCAGCTTGTCTATCGCACTCTAGAGGTTTGAAATGATTCGTCTGCTCTCTCGATTTCACTTCGTGTTCTTTATGATGATCTTTCCTGCATTGGCCGTCTGTTATGCCCAGACGAATACCAAGGATACGCCGGCGACTCCAGCGAAGGCACTCGATCCGGCGCTGATCGATAGCAGTGTCGATCCCTGCGTTAACTTCTACCAATATTCTTGCGGCAACTGGCTGAAAAAGAATCCTATCCCAGAGGATCGCTCCTCGTACGGGCGGGACACGGAGCTTTTGGATCAGAACTTCCTGGTGTTGAAATCGATTCTCGAGAAAGCGGCGGCGGGTAACACCGGCCGTTCGGCGGAGGAGCAGAAGATCGGAGACTACTACGCGACCTGCATGGATGCCGACGCGATTGACAAGGCAGGGCTCGTGCCGTTGAAGCCTTTGCTCGGCCGAGTGGATGCTCTTTCGTCGAAAGACGGACTGCCGGAGCTAGCCGCCGCACTGCAACTGGAAGGTGTCGGATCTTTCTTCAGCTTTTCAAGCGACCAGGATTTTAAAGATGCCAGCCAGCAGATTGGGGTGTTAGACCAGGCTGAGCTAGGGCTGCCGGAGAAAGGCTATTACTCGCGCACGGATGCACAATCGGTCCAGCTGCGCGAGCAGTACCAAAAACATGTGGAGCGTACGTTCGAGCTGATCGGCGAATCGCATGCGCAAGCCGAGAAGGATGCGGCCACTGTGCTTCGCCTCGAAACGGCACTGGCCGCGGCCTCGCTTAACAATGTCGAACGGCGCGATCCGGCCCGGCTCTATCACAAGCTGGAATTGGCAAAGTTCGACGCCGGCGTGCCGAACTTCGCCTTCGACCGTTTTCTCCGCGCTGCCAATACGCCGCCGATCCAGTCGCTGAATGTGGCTACTCCGGGATATTTTGCCGCGTTGAATCAGCTGCTGGGATCAACCGGCCTCGCCGATCTGAAGACCTATCTGCGCTGGAGCATGCTTCGCCGCACGCCTGCGACGGCTCTGCCCCGCGACCTCGATGAGGAGAGTTTTGCTTTCTATGGAAAGATCCTCTCCGGCCAGCCACAACAACAGCCCCGCTGGAAACGGTGTGTGCGCTCGGTGGATGGTGCGCTGGGTGAGGCGCTAGGTCAGGCATATGTGGCGCAGCGCTTTAGTCCGGAAGACAAAGCCCGTACGCTGGAGCTGACCAAGGACATTGAAGATGCGATGAATCGGGATATCGATCAGCTGGTATGGATGAGCCCGCAGACCAAAGTGAAGGCGAAAGAAAAGCTGCACGGAGTTGCCAACAAGATCGGCTACCCGGATAAGTGGCGCGACTATACGACACTCGAGGTCAAGGCCGGCGACGCACTTGGCAACGCCCAGCGCGCGGCAGCCTTCGAAGCCAGGCGCGACATTGCGAAGATCGGCAAGCCGGTGGACCACGGGGAGTGGGGCATGAGCCCGCCAACCGTCAATGCTTACTACAACCCGCAGATGAACGACATCAACTTCCCAGCCGGCATTCTGCAGCCGCCTTACTTTGATCCGACGCAGAACGACGCCGTCAACTACGGCGATGTGGGCGGCGTGATTGGCCACGAGCTGACGCATGGCTTCGACGATGAGGGACGGCAGTTCGATGCGCACGGGAACTTTGTCGACTGGTGGACCCCGGCGGACAGCAAGCAATTCAGTGAACGGTCGAGTTGCGTGGTGAAGGAGTTCGACGGGTTTGTCGCCGTCGACAATCTCCATGTGAACGGACAGCTCACGTTGGGTGAAAACCTGGCTGACCTGGGGGGCCTGAAGCTCGCCTTCCTGGCGTATCTCGATCGCGCACAGAAGGCTGGAGTGAGCCTCACGCAAAAGGGCAGCGCCGAGTATGGCAACCTCACCCCGGAGCAGCAATTCTTCGTCTCGTACGGGCAGGGATGGTGCCAGAACAACCGGCCCGCCGATCTGCGCCTGCGGGTGCAGACCGATCCTCACTCGCCGGAAGAGTTTCGCGTAAACGGCGTGGTGGTCAACGTGCCGCAATTCCAGAAGGCATTCGGGTGCAAGACCGGACAGCCGATGGCGCCAGCCAACCGCTGCGAAGTCTGGTAGGACCGGCCGGGACTGGCCGTCCGGGCACACGCGCCTTCGGCCCAAAGCCTTGAACATTGGTCGAGATTCGTTTGGCGCGAGCGCTTTCTTTGGCTCGCGCCGCGCAGGCATACGACTGCCTTTATTCTGAAGTCAGTTCTTTCATTCAATCCCGGCTCATGAATACGCAAATACAAACTCGATCCTCCCGTTCCACCACTGCGCTTGGTTACGGAGCCTGCGCGCTGGCGGGCACGCTTTGGGGCACTGGTTTTTATTTCGGCAAGATCGCGCTCACCCAGATGAGCGTGGGCCATATGGTCGTCTACCGTTTCTTCTTCGCGATGCTGGGTTTGTTGCCTGCTCTATTGGTTCGACCGCGTCGTCCCGGATTGAACCGCAAGGAATGGGGACTGCTGTTATTGGCTTCGTTTCTAGGCATCCCAGTTCAGTTTCTGATCCAGTTCTATGGTCTTTCGCTGACTACTGTCAGTCACGCGGCATTGATGGTGGGCACTGCTCCGGTGATCTTGGCGATCGGAGCAACCATCTTCACGCACGAGCGGCTGGATTGGAAAGGATGGATGGCTCTTTTCGGATCCACCTGTGGTGTTGTGCTGATTACTCTGAGCGGCGGTCATGGTTTGGCAGCAAATGGGCCGTCGCTGGTGGGGGATATGTTAGTGGTGCTCTCGGTGGTGATTTCGCTGGGATGGATTTTGCTGAACCGTCACCTGATGCATGGGCACTCGGCCATGGTGGTCACCGCGTATGGAATCCTCAGCGGACTGATCATGCTGGTGCTTTGCGTCGTACCGATCGATGGATGGCCTCCGGTGCACGGCGTCAGCGGGCGCGTGTGGTTTGCGCTGGTGGCGAGCGGCTTGTTTTGCACCGCTGCGACAACTTTTCTTTGGAACTGGGGCATTCACCACGTACCGGCGTCGCGAGCAGGCGTCTTTCTCAATATCGAGCCGGCGCTGGGGTCGATTCTCGGCGTGGAGCTGTTAGGCGACCGCCTCGGACCTGGCGCCTGGGTCGGCGGCGGACTCATCATCGCAGCCGCAGTGGTGCTCACGGCAACGGGCCGCATCGAAGCGGAAGTAATTCTGGAGTAGGGAGAAGCTCATGCCTGAGAAAGTTACCCGCGCGAATCTCGAGAAAGATCTTAAGACTGCGGGTGATCCGCGCCGGGCCTTAACCAGCGCGGCCTACTTCAAAACGGGCAAGGGTGAATACGGCGAAGGAGACATCTTCCTCGGTATCTCGACGCCGATGCTGCGTAAGATAACTCTCCGTTTTCGCGAACTTCCGCTGGCTGACATCGCAAAATTGCTGAGCTCGAAGATTCACGAATGCCGATCCGCAGCGCTTGAAATTCTTGTGTCGCAGTACAAACGCGGCAGCGACGAGCAGCGGGCGGAGATCGTCGATTTCTATCTGCAGAATACGGCCGGCATCAACAACTGGGATCTCGTGGATGGCTCCGCTCCCTACATCCTTGGCGAGCATTTGAGAACGCGCCCGCGCAGGATTCTGCGCAAACTCGCCCGGTCACAATCTCTGTGGGAGCGGCGAATCGCGATCATCGCAACCATGAGGCTGGTGCGGAACGGCGAGCTAGAAGATGCGCTCAGCATCGCTGAAATGCTGCTCGATGATGATCATGATCTCATCCACAAAGCGGTTGGCTGGGTGCTGCGTGAGGTGGGACGGCAGGATCGCGGACGGTTGATAGGCTTTCTGCAGACGCACTATCGCCGGCTGCCGCGGACCGCGTTGCGATATGCCATTGAGCACTTCGCACCGAGTGAGCGAAAGAAAATGCTGGCTGGAGAGTTCCGATAAGAGCGTGACGCGGGTAGGAGACTGCTTTGCTGACTACGCGAAGCGGGCTCTGCCGACCTTCTGGCGGAAGTCGGCTCCGTGCATTTCTACCACTACGCACATCTCTGCTAAACGAGAGCGCATGCGCTCGCCGATGCGGTCGCCGAGGGTTTCATCGCGCATGGCTCGTTGTGGGCTGGTGGCCACGCCGCCGGGAGGAGCGTCGGCGTAGTTGGTGGTGATGATGGTGGTGCGCTTGTCGTTGTAGCGCGTGTTCAGAATATGCGCTACCGTATCCCACACCCACTCCGTGGGCTTCGATGCGCCGAGCTCATCGAGCACCAGAACCTCGGCGTCGAAGACTGGACGCAGGATGTCGAGCTCTGTCGTCAGCACCTGCGGGTTGTAGGAATGCTGGATCTCCTTGAGCAGCTCACGATAGTCGCAGAAGAGTCCGTGAACGCCTTTTTCCACGATGAGGGACTGCAGGATTCCGACGGCGAGATGGGTTTTGCCCACGCCAATGGAGCCGGTTAGCAGGAGCCCATGGCCTTCGGTGGTTGCGGGATAGCCATCGACAAAGCGGCGCGTCATAAGGTGCGCGGCGGCGAGCGAACGGTCGGCCCCGGGAAAACTGGCCTCGTAGCTGTCGAAGGAGCAGTGCTGGTAGCGGCGTGGGATGTGGGCGCGCTCGACTAGCGTCGCCCGTCGCTGCTCAAAACGGCATTCGCAGGGCTCGGCGGCGAAGCGGCCGTTAGGCCGGCGCTGGACGCGCATTCCCATTCCATCGCATTTGGGGCAGGGCTGAGGCATGAAGGCTTCTACCAGTATCGCAGCGATCCGCGGTAGGGCGGTCGTGGAAAATCAGAAGTGTGTGTGCAGAACATATAAAATGCAAACACGGAGCTGTCATGCGATTTGAAGTCGCGTTCGACCGCGAAGAGGATGGACGCTGGATTGCGGAAATCACCAACCTCCCAGGAGCGATGGCCTATGGTGAAACCAGGGAAATCGCATTGGCTGCAGTTCCGCAATCGCGCTGCGTGCGCTTGCGGAACGTCAATGAAGAGCTCGGTCCCAAAATGCTCTCGCGAATCGCCAAACATACGGGTCTGAGTCCCGAAGACTTGTAACTCTGGCTGGGCTTATCTGCCGAGATGCTTGTCGAAAAAATCGGCCATGATCTTGTAAGCCTCCTTCGATTCCGGCAGGCTAACGTCGTTCCAGAAGGCGTGCGAAAGGCCGTCGAAGACGATGAGCTGCGCGTCGACTCCCGACTCATAAAAATGCCGTTGCAGGATGCTGGTTCCGCTGAGCAGAATGTCGCGTCCGCTGGTGATGAATAGCGTGGGCGGAAAGCCATGCACGTCGGCGTAGAGGGGCGACAAAACGGGGTCGCGGGGATCGGTCGAGCCGACATACTCCTTGTCGTTCGTTCCTGGCTGAGGCGGATCGAGATGGCCGGCGAGGCCATTGAGCGCATACATCGCGATCGAGTCGCCGACCTGACTGAAATCGCCCATGCCGGAAAAGACACCCAGCGCGCCGGGCAGCGGCAGACCTATCTGTTTGAGTCGGGCCGTCGTCTCGGCGGTGAGAATGGCGCCGGCTGAGGTTCCATAGAGCGCGATATTTTTCGGCTTGTGGGTCTTGAGCAGCTCTTTATAGACGGCAACGGCGTCGTCTACTGCCGCGGGAAAGGGATGCTCGGGCGCCAGGCGGTAGAGAACGGAAACCACTTTGGTTTGCGTGAGGCTGGCGATGGGAATGCTCTCGGTCAGCGAACCGGAGTCAGAGTTGAACCCTCCGCCATGCACGCAGATGAGCACGCGGTCGCTCTTGCCGGGACCGATAACCGGTGGCGTGACCAGCAATACCGGAACGCCGGCGACGGCGCTCTTCTCTATGCTGACTGGATAGACCGCCTTGGATGCAGCTCCGGCGCGAGCCTGCCAGGCATCAGTTCCGCTGCGGCGTTCGGCCAGGGGTTGCGGCCGGGGCGCATCGGAAGTCTGCCGCGATAGCAGCTTTTGTGCCTCCGGGCTGAGGGTCTTCGGCACCGGAATGACCCGTGTAATGTGCGCGGCGCCATCGGCGTCGATGTAACTGGTATCGGATTGCGCGGCGGTCTGGGCGGTAGTCGGAGAAATGGCCGGCGCTGCGGTTTGCGCGATGGCCAGAGAGGGAAGAAGACCGAGAGTCAGCAGGAGAGTTTTCACGATTGGTCGCCCTTTGTACTCCCGGAGAGTACCGCAGAATATCGGAAATCGCGAGTTCCAAGGGGTTTGTCACGAATGCGATCCTTATTTGCAGCTGGGGACAGTTTGAATCTTCATAAGCGACCGCACATCCAATCTTGCAGCCGAAGTCGAAACAGCCTAAAATAAAAGGATTGTTGGAAAGGTCCAAACAGAATCATGCCTAAAGCAGGAATTCATCCGAACTATAACGAAATTCGCGTCATGTGCGCTTGTGGCTCGAACTTCGCGACTCGCTCGACCCATAAGGGCGACATCCACGTTGAAATTTGTTCCAGCTGCCACCCGTTCTTTACGGGTAAGCAGAAGCTGGTGGATACCGCAGGCCGTGTCGAGCGCTTCCGCCGCAAGTACGCCAAGGCGGAGCCCGCAGCCAAGTAAGACCAAGCTGCCAGTCGAATCGACGAAGCCTCCGCTGTGGCGGGGGCTTTCGTTCGTGGCATCTTGTGCGAGAATGCGGCCATGTCGGACGTGCAGGTTCAGTTGTACCTAAAACGCGCAAAAGACTTTCTTGAGGGCATGAAGCTGCTTCGAGATGATTGCATCGCTTACGGCTATTCTTCAGCGTTGCTGGCGGTCCACGGGGCAGTTTCTTATTGCGACGCTCTGAGGACCGGTCTTGGAGATGATAATGTGTCAGCCGACGACCACCGAGAAGCGGTGTCGAGGCTCGAGCAGCTCCTGAGAGATAAGCGGTATCCGAAACTGGATGGTCTCAAGAGGCTGAGCGATCTGATAGGCGACAAAAACGCGATTGCATACGGGTCCAAAAGGGTCGCTCAGGAAAAATTTAAAGCACTCACCGACCGGGCCGAACGTTTTGCTGCGTGGGCGGAGATTACAGGGGCGGATCTGAAGATCGAGGGGTGGCGCGATGGGGCCGACTAATAACATTCAGCAATTCGGAAGAGCCAAGAATGCCCTGCTCGACTACTTCATTCAGAAACTCCTTGTTCCTAAGATATATTTCGATGCGCAATGGAGGGGTATCCCCATTCCCGTGCTAGCAATTGATCGTGCGGGTGTTGGCGACGTTCATGCCGTGCTCTTTGTCGAGCGAGTCAATCAGTCGTTTGGGATTAAAGGAACGCCGCCTCCTCGGGGCCTGGATGAGCTCGTGGGTGGGTCTATAGAAGAGCTGCGATCGCTTCCTTGCCAGTTCCGCTATGTGGCGGTTTACGACTCCGATACTGTCGATGCCTTATATTCACCGCCGGCAAGTACAGCCCAGCGCGCTCTTGCCATGGATGGCGTTGGGCGCATTGGAATTCTTTCGCTCAATGCGATAGAGAATGAACCGACTGTCAATGTGCTCGTGAAACCCGAACGATTCCGTTCTTCAAAGGAAATTGTTGAGTTAGCTGATCAATATGTCGCCGAGCATACTGCTGACTGGGAAGTTCGGGCCTGACGGCTTTCGTTTGGTGGTGTGAAGAGACAGTTTATGAAGAAGCATTGGGACAACCCGGTCGAGCATGCGATGCCTACGGGCGCGCGTGTGCCGGCGTCTGTCTCGATCGGCGGAGTGCAGGTGGCTCCGGCGACGGTGCTAGCGCCCATGGCCGGAGTCACGGATACCATCTTCCGGCGGTTTATCAAGAATGCCAGCATCTTCAGCGGTGACGCCGAAACTCCCGCCTCGGTAGACTCCGAGACTTCCAATCAGCAGTCGGGCTGCGGCCTCATTATGACCGAGTTCACCTCGGCCGACGGCCTCGCCCGCATGCGCGAATCGAAGCGGAAGCGGTATCTCACCTATTACGACGACGAGCATCCGATCTCGGCGCAGCTCTTCGGGTCGAATCCGGCCACACTGGCGGATGCGGCAAAGATTGTCCAGGACACCGGCTTCGACATGGTAGATCTGAACCTTGGCTGCCCGGCGAAGCGCGTGGTCTCCTGCAATGGAGGCAGCGGCCTGCTGCGCGATCTTCCGCTGATTGCCAAAATTTTTGCCGAGGTGCGTGCTGCGGTTTCGATTCCGTTCACGGTGAAGTTTCGCCTGGGATGGAGCGATCAGCACATCATCTGTGTCGAACTCGCGAAGCTGGCTCAGGAATCGGGACTCAACGCCGTCGCGCTGCATGCCCGCACGCGTGAGCAGGGCTACTCAGGCCAGGCGCGCTGGGAGTGGATCGGGGCAGTAAAAGATGCGGTCGCCATTCCGGTCATCGGCAATGGCGACATCCGCACGCCGGAAGACGCCTGCGCGCTGGTGGCAGAGACTCATTGCGATGCGGTGATGATCGGACGCGCCGCGCCGGCCAATCCGTGGATCTTCCGCCAGATTGCGCAGTACACCGCAACCGGTCGCTACGACCAGCCGACCGAGATGGATCGCTATCGGATGATTCGCACGTATTTCGAGATGCTGGTGGCGGCGGAGTATCCCGAAGTCCAAGGCAAGATGAAACAATTTGCCACCTGGTTCACGCATGGCGTGCCGGGCGGCGCTGCGCTGCGCAAGGCGATCTACATGTCGAAGACCAGCGAGGCCGTTCTGGGAGTGGTCGAGCGGTTCTTCGAGGATCGGCAGTCGACGGCGGATGACGCGGACGCGTCCGTGTCGCCGCTCACTTTCGGCGAAGAACAGGACATGCCCGAACCGGCGTTCCTCGGTTAATCTTCTCGGTTAGTCCAGGAGTTGCTTCTTCCTGCAGTCTTTGCCTTCGCGACCGAACCTGAGGGATGACCCCCTCGACCCTCTTCCTTAAGTTTTTCTCTCTGATTGTGTCTCCGATTTTGACAAACGTCCGTCCAACCTGTGCGGCCACAGATTTCACAAAACTTACAGTTTGAATTTTCAGTGAGATAGCTGAGAATGGCGGCAAAGGTCTGCTCCCGTGCTCATTCTGCCCAAGAGGAGTCTTGCTCTCTACGTTGCAGTGGTGGCTTGTGCGCTCGGCGCTGCGACCTTTCGCTGTGCGGCGCAAGACGCTGCTGCGACCTATCCGGTACGGGGCGTCGTGCTCAATAACGTGACTCATCAGCCCATTGCACGAGTCCTCGTGTATGCGAATGCGGATGCGGTGCTCACCGACAATGACGGGCATTTCGAGCTGAATCTTCCCGCGGGTCAAGTCCAGATCAACCTGCGCCGTCCTGGCTACACAGCCCGTAGGAGAGGGATGATGAACTCCGTCAATGTTGCCGCGAATATGCCGGATCTTACGTTCAGCTTGACTCCCGAAGCCATCATCACCGGCCATGTCACGCTCTCGACCGGAGACGAGGCGGACGGCATCCGCATCATGGCGTATCGTAAGCGCGCAGTCAACGGTCGCGTGGCTTGGACGATGCAGACTATGGCCATGACCAACAGCGAAGGAGCATTTCGCCTGGCGAGTCTCGAAGCGCCGGGCTCTTACCTCATTTACAGCATGCCGGCGCATGCTCGCATGGGACGCATCGCGCCGGGTTCGGTTGGATACGGCTATGCCTCGGTCTTTTATCCGAGTGTCGCGGATTTTTCCGCAGCCGGCATGATCGCGGTCTCACCTGGCCAGCAGGCGCAGGCGGATTTCACGCTGACCCGCCAGCCGTTTTATCCGGTGAGTATTGCCATGCCTCAACGTGCCGAAGGGCGCGCAGGAGGTGCGGAGGTTCAGATTCACGATTCGAGCGGCCGCATTCTGGAGGCCGGGACGCGATGGGACCCGCAGCGCGGCACAGCGGAGATCAATTTACCGAACGGACATTATTATGCCGAGACCCATACTTTCGGCGAGTCCCAGATGTATGGACGCGTCGACTTCACGGTCGCAGGCGGTCCGGTTTCAGGATTGACCATGACCCTGTTGCCGCTGCACGCCATCCCGGTGGTTATCCGCAAGGATAGCGAAGGTGGCAATAATCAGCCTCAGGTGATTATTGCCGCGGGATCGCAGATTGATTTGTCGGCAGGGATCAACCTCACGTTGTCTCCGGCCGATGCATTCGAAAACCAGACGGGAAGTGGACTGCGGCATCAGCAGGGATCGAACGACAGCTCGCTTTTCGAGTTGGAAAACGTGTCGCCGGGACGCTACTGGGTTGAGACATATCCGTTTCAGGGCTATGTCAGCTCGATCACCTGTGGAGGTACTGACCTGACGCGTGAGCCGCTGGTTATCGGGCCGGGCAACACGACGGCTCCAATCGAGATCACGATTCGCAATGATTTTGGCACACTCAAGGGCCAGCTCAATCAATCTTCCACGGCGGCGGCATCAACTTCGTCGGGCGAGATATCCAGAATCTATATCTATGCCATCCCGCTTTTCCCGACTACATCGCAGGTGCCGCAGAGCACGACGCAGGCTGGCGGCCAGTTCACGATGACCAATCTCGCTCCGGGTTCCTATCATGTGATTGCTCTCGATCAGTCCAGGGAGATTGATGCGAACGATACGGAAAGTCTTGCGCAATACACCGGCAAGGGACCGACCGTTACCGTAGAAGCCAACGGCACGGTGAACGTGCAACTCGATGTGATTCAAACAGGCGGCGAGGTCTCGACTCCAGAATGATCTGCCGGACTCGATCGCTGAAGCAACGTTTCTTGCTCGTCGGATGCGTCTTCGCATTGTGGGCCGTATGCGCGGAGCACGTTTCCATCTCGGCGCAGACGGCGCCCACCTCGAACGAAGGCCGCATCATCAGCGGAACCGTTCTTAGCGCCGCGAGTGGACAGCCGCTCGAAGGCGCTGACGTGACGCTGAACGATTCCAAAACAGACACGCTGGTTGCGGAAACAAACACGAATGCGGACGGGCGATTTCTCTTCCCGCGCCTGGCGGACGGAAAGTACTCCCTACGCGCCACGCATCGTGGCTATCTGGCCGCTGCCTTCGACGAGCACGACGGCTTCTCGACAGCGATCGTTACGGGTGAAGGGCTGGTTTCGACCGGCCTGAGATTTACGGTCCAGCCTCTGGCGGTTCTCTACGGAGTCGTCGCCGATGACTCCGGCGATCCAGTGCAGCAGGCGCGTGTGTCCCTCTATCGCCAGGATGAACGAAGCGGTACGGGGAAAATCGTGCGCGCAAGCGCAGTCGTCTCCGATGATTTGGGCAACTATGAATTTCCTCGCCTCGCGCCTGGAAACTACTACATCGCAGTCACAGCGCAACCGTGGTACGCCGTGGGATCACGAACATTGATAGGTCAGGAAAACGATACCTCCGGGGAGAAGTCGCGATCGCCGCTCGATGTAGCCTACGCCACGACATTTTATGCCGACGTGACCGATTCGGATTCGGCGACACCCATCCCGGTGAAAGCCGGCGATCGCATTCCGGTGAACTTCACCCTGCATGCGGTGCCGGCAGTGCATATATCTTTTCAGATCCCGAGTCCGGAGCGAGGGCCGTACCCGATGATGCAGCTCCACCAGGACGTATTCGGATCGATGGAAGCTGGCGGTATGCAGGGCACCACGTACATGCCTCGCGGTGACGGCAAGACAGCACCGGGCATGACGACCGTTGAGCTGAGTGGCGTCGCTCCCGGTCACTACGAGTTGGAAGTCCAGTCGCCGCGCGGCGAAGCCGGGCGCCTCATGAGCGTGGATGCATCCTCCGGTCATCAGGTCGTCGACGTCGGCGGCGGAGAAACTCTGGTCAATGTAACCGGCAAGGTCGCCATGGCAGGCGGAGGAAATCTTCCACCTGGACTCAGTATCGCCCTCACACCTCAGCAGGGCGAAGCTAGCAGCAGCGCTCGTGTCGACAAAGATGGTGGGTTCGAGATTCGCAACGTTCGTCCGGGTACGTATGAAGTGATACCTACCGCAAGCGATGCGGCTGTGGCGATCAGCCAGGCAACAGCCTCAGGCGCGACGATGGACAAGCACATGCTGAAGGTAGGAAACGCGCCGGTAACCCTCGCGGCCACCCTGGTAGAAAGCTCGGCGACGGTGACTGGTTTTGCGAAGGCCGACGGCAAACCGGCGGCTGGCGTGATGATCCTGCTGGTTCCGGTGAATCCCGGTGGCAGTCGAGAGCTGTTTCGTCGCGATCAGAGCGACTCAGACGGCAGCTTCGCCCTCAAACGGGTGATCCCCGGCGAATACACGGTAGTAGCGATCGCCGATGGATGGACCTTGGACTGGGCTCGTCCCGAAGTGATCGGCCACTATCTACCGGACGGCCTGAAGGTCAGCGTGCCTGCGCACAGCAAAGACATTCAGATCAAGGATGCGGTGCAGGTCCAGCTGAAGTAGATCGCTCTTTTCCGTCTCATCTCTTACACATCGACAATGCAGCCGCCTCACTTATCGGTGAAGCGCCGCACTCTACATTTTCGCCATTGACTCTCTACCCATAGATAATCTATATATGGCCCATGGGGAAGAAATCCGAATTGCTGCCGGGAACTCTGGACATGCTCATCCTGAAGACGCTGACTCGGGGCGCGCTTCATGGCTATGGCATAGCTCTTTCGATCAAGCGCCTCTCCGACGATGTGCTGACGGTGGAAGAGGGATCGCTTTACCCCGCATTGCAGAGGCTCCTGCTGCAGGGCTGGGTGAAGGGCGAATGGAAGATGACGGAAACCAATCGGCGAGCCCGTTTCTACACGTTGACTGCCGCGGGACGGAAGCAGTTGAGTCTCGAGCTGTCTCAGTTTGAGCAGATGATTGCCGCGATCGGTCGTGTCTTGCAGGACGCGTAAGGAGTTCCGCTATGAATGGAATCGTTCGAATGCTTCGCAAGCTTCAGATTCTCTTTCGCCGTGACCGATTCAGCCGCGATCTGGAAGAAGAGATGGCATTCCATCGAGCAGAAGCGGCGAAGCAGTTTGAATCCGAGGGCATGTCTGTGGACGAGGCCCGGTACGCGGCGGCGCGACAGTTCGGCAATATGACACGCCTACAAGAACGGAGCCATGAGATGGTGGGCTTTCGCTGGGAGAGTGTAGTGCAGGATCTGGTGTTCGCCATTCGGCAACTGCGAAAGAATCCGGGATTTACGGTCACTGCGATTCTGATGCTGGCCTTGGGAATCGGCGTGAACGTGGCTATCTTCGCGTTTGTCGACGCTGCACTGATCAAGCCTCTACCGTATGAGAATCCTTCGCGGCTGGCGGTTCTCTTCGAAAGCATTCCTGTGGGACCGCGCTTTCATCTGTCTTATCTCGATTACCTGGATTGGAAGAAATCGAATCAGGTTTTTAGTTCTCTTGATATCTATTCGGTTGGCGGCTTTATCTTAAGCACGCCCGAAGGCACGCAGCAGACACAGGGAGCGAGCATTTCCGCTGGGTTCTTTCGCACGTTGGGTGTGACGCCGATACTGGGCCGTGATTTCGGTCCTGAGGAAGACCAGTCGGCGGCTCCGCGCACCACTCTCTTGAGCTATGCGGCGTGGCAGAAGCGATATGGCGGACGAAGAGACGTGGTGGGGAAGACGGTTACGCTCGACGGCAATCCAACGACGATCATCGGCGTGCTGCCGCGCGATTTTCATTTTGCTCCTGCTGAGCCGGCGGAGTTCTGGGCCACTACTCGCGCCTCCGGCAACTGCGAAAAGAATCGAGGCTGCCACGACTTTTTCGGAATCGCGCGGCTCAAGGATGGTGTTTCCTCTGCGTCTGCGCTGGCGAATTTGAAGGACGTCGAGGGGCAGTTGGAAAGACAATATCCCGACACGAACCGGGATCGGCTCGCATTTATGCTGCCACTGACCGAAGTAATCGTTGGTGACATTCGTCCGATTCTGCTGGTGCTGCTGAGCGGAGCCGGTCTACTGCTGCTAATTGCCACTGTGAATGTGGCGAGTCTGCTGCTGGTGCGGTCGGAGAGCCGGAGACGGGAGATCTCCGTGCGCGGCGCGCTGGGGGCATCGCGGGCGCGGCTGGTAGGTCAGTTCGCGATTGAAGGTGTGGCGTTGGTGACCGCAGGAACGACGGTCGGCATCGCGTTTGCATGGTCGGCTATGCGGCTGCTTGCCGGAGCCATTGCACTTTTTATGAGCGTATTTTTTTCGGTGACTCCCGCGCTTCGCCTGTCTCTCTCAGATCTGCGGGATGGGCTGGCGGAAGGCAGCCGCGGATCTTCGGGGGTGATATGGCGGCGTTTTGGAGCCCATCTGGTAGTGGTGGAGCTGGCTACGGCCATGGTGCTGTTGATGGGCGCGGGTTTGCTCGGCAAGAGCTTCTATCGGCTGCTGCATGTGGATACCGGTGTGCAGCCGGAGCACGTGGCTGCGATCCAGGCGGCGGCGACCGGAAATGCTTATTCGACTGATGCGCAACAGATCGCATTGGAGCGCGAGTTGGCAACTCGGATTTCTAGTCTGCCAGGGGTGAAGTCTGTGGCCTTTGCCAGCCAGCTTCCGCTGGGCGACGGCGATGGCATCAAGGATTTCCGAATTGTGGGACGGTCTTTTCATGGCGAGCGGTATGAGACGGTCTATCGAGAGGTGAGCGCCGGATACTTTTCCGTGCTGCAGACGAAACTGCTGCGCGGTCGCTACTTCACTGACGCCGAGGACGAGTCGCAGCCCCGTGTGGTGGTAGTCAACGAGCAGATGGCGAGGCAGTATTTTCCCGATGAAGATCCGATCGGTAAACAGATTTCTGTTGACGCTTCTATGCAGAAAAAAAGCGAGATTATCGGCGTGGTGAGCGATATCCAGGAAGGACAGCTGGATGCGGCTCCGCGTGCGGCGATGTACATCCCTTTCAACCAGGACCCCACGAGCGAGTTTGCGGTGATTGTGCGTACTTCGCAGGCAGAGGAGTCCTCGATTCCTCTGCTGGATGTTGCAATTCATAAGATTGATCCATCGATTGCGACCTTTGGCGGCATCACGATGACGGAGAAGATTCACGATTCGCCATCCTCCTACCTGCACCGATCCTCGGCGTGGCTGGTGGGAGGATTTGCCGCGTTTGCGCTGCTGCTGGGAGTGGTCGGGCTATACGGTGTGATCGCGTATTCGGTGAGCCAGCGGACGCGGGAGATTGGTGTGCGCATGGCACTAGGGGCGCAGAAGAGCGGAGTTTACCGGCTGATTTTGTTCGAAGCAGGATGGCTGGCCGTGATCGGAATTGCTTTGGGAGGGTGCTGTTCAGTATTTGCGGGCATGCTGATGCAGAAACTGCTCTTCCAGGTTCATTCCTGGGATGTGCCGACTCTGGCCGGGGTTGCGGCAGTGTTGGCCTTAGCGGCTGCCGCGGCGAGCTATCTGCCGGCGCGCCGGGCAGCTTCGGTGAATCCCGTGGACGCGCTGCGGGCGGAATAAGGTGATGGGTGCAGCCGCCGGGCTTTTCGAATTCCGCTTGCGCTGATAAGCTAAGGGGAGTGTCTCCTGCCTTCGTGGGGCTATAGCTCAGCTGGGAGAGCGCCTCGTTCGCAACGAGGAGGTCAACGGTTCGATCCCGTTTAGCTCCACCAAATGATTCAAATTCCTAGTTTTCTCTTTCCAGCTCCTCATTGCGCTTCTCGATTTGCGTGGTTTCTTCCGGATATAGAGCGGAAAGGATCTCCAGCAATTTGCGCGGATCGAAGCTTTCAAGATGATGATCCGCGCCTGTGCACCGTGTGCCCCGGGGGCCGGAGATCGCGATCACCGGGATTACAGGGTTGATCGCCTTGAGCGCCGATACTAATGCGTCGCACGGAAGATCGCGTACGTCGGCGTCCAGGACTACACCGCTCACTAACGGGAAGTGTCGCATTGTTTCAATGGCTTCGCGTCCGCTATACGCGGTCAGCACGTTGAATTTGGCGGTCTCGATGACCAGCTTGCGGGTCGAGATGCTTCCGGGAAATTCCGGATCGATAACCAGGAAACAGGGCCTTACCATAAGGAATTCCTTTCGTGGACGAACATGCAGTTCTAGCTCATCCTCACAGCATCATCAAGTTTTGATGTCGGAAAGAGACGTTGCGTAAGGCTGAAGGGGAAATATCCCGGACGAAATTCTGCATCCTTACGGAAGCCGGCGGCCGGGGTGATCCGGGCCAGTCCTGCCCCTTATTGAGCGTTCTCGGTTAAGCGGTTTTGAGGCGGTCACAGAGTCTTGTAAGGGGCGAGGAAAAACACTTAAACAGAAGTTTCGCGGCGGTATTGATACCAGCATCGATTCGCGTATCCTGAACGAGATCGAGGTGTGCACATGCGCACATCTGACTTAGCACCTGAAGTAGCAGCTGAGATCATTCAGTTCCAGGGACCGTTGTTCGTTGCGCCAGGAGATTTTCTATGAAGACATTCCCGAAGATTTGGTTCGCTGTGGCGCTTTCCGCCGCGGCAGCCTTGCCGATGACCGCCCAGACCGCAGCGCCGAAATCGGTGACGGTCCAGTTTAAGACCTCAGATGGAAAAGATGCCGGGACGGCAGTTCTGAAACGAAAGAAGGGCGCTGTAGCCGTCAAAGTCGCGTTGAAGAATCTACCTCCGGGCGAGCACGCAATTCACATTCACCAGAACGCGAAGTGCGATGCACCTGATTTCAAGACGGCGGGTGGCCATTTCAATCCGTCAGGAAAGAAGCATGGGATCGATAGTCCTGACGGCCATCACAATGGAGATATGCCGCTGAATCTGATTGTGGGCGCGGATGGCACGGTGAAGACGGCGTTTCTGGCCAAGGATGTCACCCTTGATCCCAGCGCGCCGAACTCGGTATTCGCAAACGGCGGCACCGCATTCATCATCCATGAGAAAGCGGACGATATGAAGACCGATCCGACCGGAAATGCCGGTGGAAGAATCGCCTGCGGGTTGATCACACAGCAGTAGTTGGGCAATCCAGATCGATGCAAGTAAAAGAGGCAGGCCCTGCGGCCTGCCTCTTTTATTTATGCAAGGTATTAAGCCTTACCCTTACCGTCTTCTTCGATGGCCTTCCACTCGTCCGCGCTGAGTTGAACATTGACGGAAGCGATGTTCTCCTCGAGGTGATCGACGGAGGACGTTCCGGGGATGGGCAGCATCACCGGCGAATGATGGAGCAGCCATGCCAGCGAAAGCTGCGCGACGGTGGCGCTGTGGCGCTTGGCCGCTGCGTCGAGCGGTCCGCCGGAGCGCGCCAGCTTACCGGCCGCGACCGGGAACCAGGGAATGAATCCCAACTTTTGCTGTTCGCAGTATTGCAGCGTCTTCTCGTGTTGACGGTCGCCGAGATTGTAAAGATTCTGAACGCTGACGATGGGAAGAACCTTGCTCGCCTGCTTGATCTCATCGGCATTGACTTCAGAGAGGCCCACATGGCGGATCTTCCCCTGCTGCTGCAGCTCCTTGATTACACCTAGAGATTCTTCAACCGGGACTTTTGGATCGATGCGGTGGAGCTGCCACAGATCGATGCGTTCAACTTTGAGATGGCGGAGACTCAGCTCGACGCATTGGCGGAGATATTCGGGACGGCCCACCGGAGCCCAGGCATTGGGGCCGGAGCGCGTGAGACCACCCTTGGTGGCGATGATGAGGTACTTCGGATACGGATAAAGAGCCTCGGCGATAAGCCGTTCGCTGACCTCGGGGCCGTAGGCGTCCGCGGTATCGATGAAATTGACGCCGAGCTCTACAGCGCGCCGGAGAACCTTCTTCGCCTGCTCTGGGTTTTTCGGTTCGCCCCAGATGCCTTCGCCGGTAATGCGCATGGCTCCGAAGCCGAGACGGTTGATGTGGATATCTCCGCCGAGGGTAAATGTACCGCTCGCCGCTGCGTTAAGCTCTTTGGTCGTCATAGCGGATTGGATGCGTTGATGGGAAGCGCGGTTCCATTACTTGAACGTTAACGCTGAATGAAAGCAAGGGAGAGCCGGCGGATGAAATTCGCTTTGTTTACGCGGTCTGAACAGCCTTGCGCGCGGCATCTCGACCCTGGCGGACCATGTCGGGAAGGCCCACTCCGTGATAGGCGTTGCCGACGAGATGAAGGCCGGACATGGTCTGCACCAGCTCTTCCAGCCGTTCGATGCGGCGAACGTGGCCGACCGCATACTGGGGCAGCGAGAGCGGCCAACGGCGAACGAGGGATACTGCGGGTTCGGGCAGCGGAACCAGGGCCTCGGCAAGCCGCTGTCGTGCCAACGCAATGAGACGGCCGTCGGCGTCACCCATGAGAGCTTTTGCAGCGGATCCTCCGAAAAATGCGCGCAATAGCACCGTGCCTTTCGGGGCGCGGTGTTCATATTTCTGGTCGACAAAGGTGCAGGCTAAGAGCTGCGGGTTCCCGATGTCTTCAGACGTGGATGAAGGCGGCACCAGGTAGCCGAATCCGGATGGGATCGTAAGGCCGCGCGATTGCTCTTTGGAGAAAGCGAGGGCCACGACGATCGCCGAGGTCGACTCCATCTCCAGGAATGTGGCGATGTCTTCATGAAGCGCCCGAAGCAATTGTCGAGTAACATGCGGGGGCGTAGCGACGATGATGGCATCGAAATTTTCCCTCGTGCCTTGGGCTTCGAGCTCCCATTGCCCGCTGCGTCGCGTGATTGCATGGACAGAATGTTGCAAGCGGACAGCGTGGGAAGGCAATGCAGTCTGCATCCGCTCCACAAGTGTTTGCAAGCCGCCCTTAAGGGTAGTAAAGACAGCCGGGGATTGCGTCTGGGCCGCTTGCTTCCTCTGCAAGGCGGCGATGAGGCTGCCGTGTTCCCTCTCCATCTTCACGAACGCCGGCATCACAGCACGAACGCTGAGCCTTTCGACGTCGCCTCCGAAGATGCCGGCAAGCAGCGGGCCGGCGAGGGTGTGCGTGACTTCCTCTCCGAAGTGGCGGCGGACAAAACTGGCTACCGATTCGTCTACGTCCTCTTTGAGCGCGGATTGCCTGAGGGATTCTGCATTCTGGAATTCGTTGCGATAGGCGAGACGCGCCTCCTCGCTGAAGAGCGGAGATTCTTCGATAGAAGCCCATTGCGTGGGAACCATCATGCGCATGCCGTCGGGGATGGGGATGAGCCGTCCGTCGCGCAGAATGTAGGTTCGGCGCATGGCATCGTTTGAAGCGATGATCTCGGATTCGAGGCCTAACTCGATGGCCAGCTCGCGCGCCCAGGGCTTTTCTGTCACCCACGCATCGGGTCCGCACTCGATGATGAATCGGCCGTCCTCTGTTTCGACGCGCGCTGTTTCGACGATGCCGCCCAGGCGGGAAGAAGCTTCATAGAGAACGAATTCGGATTGTCCATCGCGCGCGAGCTGCCACGCAGCAGCGGTGCCGCTTAGCCCTCCACCGATAATGGCGATGCGCTTCATATCAATTGCGTGTCAGGCCAGCCGTTCAAGGCCCTTGCGGGCGAGATCGGCCAAGGCCGCGATCAGCAGTGGCGAGTCGTTCAGCGATTCGGGGCGCTTCAATTCCATCTGCAGCTTGTTAGCAAACTCGCGGAAGGCGATGTCGATGTCATAAAGGATCTCGACGTGGTCGCAGAGAAAGCCGATGGGCTGAAGAACGATTTTACCGGCGCCCTGCTGATGCAGCGCCGTCAATGTGTCTTCGACGGTTGGGCCGATCCACGGGCCTCCCGACATGCCCTGGCTCTGGAAGGCGAAGCACCACTGATCTTCTTGAACGCCTGCGCGTTCTGCTACCAAAGCCGCGGTGCGTTTAGCTTCGACAGCGTAGGGATCGGGATCGAGCGCAGCTCCTGTATCCGATGGCGCAGGCGTCTGGATGGTCCGGCAAGGCACGCTGTGCGCAGTAAAGAGGACCGGTATGGGTTGGCCTGCATCGAGTTGGAATGGCTCCAGCACGATGCGTAGTCTTTCTGCGAAGGCGTCGGCAAGCAGTGGATGATCGGCCCAGCCATTGATGAACTCGATGCGCATTGCGCCGCTCGCAGCAAATAGCGCGCGTCGGTAGAGACCGACACTGGTGCGCGAGTTCTGCGGCGCGAGACAAATAGCGACGATCTTGGTAATCCCATCTTCGCGCATCCTGGCTACGACATCGGCGATGTATGGCTTCCAGTTGCGCATGCCGACGTAAACCGGCATGCCCAGCTCTTCGGCAAGAAGACGGCCCTGTTCGAGCGTCAGCTGTGTCAGTGGGCTGGCGCCGATCAGCGAGTAGCGATGGCGGATTTCCTCGACCACGCTATCGGGAAGCGGGCGTCCTCCGGTTATGTTTCGGAGGTATTCCGGGATTTCGTCCAAGGTGTCAGGCGTGCCGTGCGCGAGAAGTAGAACCGCCGCACGCTCAGACATGGCGCTGGTCCCGGATTGCCTTCTCCGCCGCATATTCGCGAACGAATTTCACGACATGCTGAACATTTTCAACCGGGGTTTCGGGAACAATGCCATGGCCGAGATTGAAAATATGCCCTGGCTTTCCGGCTGCTTGATCGAGAATGTGCCGGACACGGTTACGTATTAGCTCGGGCTCGGCGAAAAGCGTGATGGGATCGAGATTGCCCTGAACGGCGCAGGAGTAATCAAGCTGCCGCCAGGCAATATCGAGCGGCGTGCGCCAGTCGAGACCGAGAACATCCGCTTGCGTTTCACGCATCGCGGGCAAGAGAGTGGCGGTGTCGACACCGAAATAAATAACCGGCACGCCGTAGGATTGAATCTCGCGGATCAAAATTTTGGTGGTGGGCAAAACAAATTCGCGATAGTCCTCAACGCTCAGCGCACCGGCCCAGCTATCGAATACCTGGATGACATCGGCGCCGGCCTCCACCTGCTGGCGCGCATATTGCGTGAGCACGGTCACCAGCTTGTCGAGCAAGCGCCGCCAGGCGTCGGTCTGCCGGTACATCAGCGTCTTCGTATGAACATAGTTGCGCGAGCCGCCGCCCTCGATCATGTAGCTGGCGAGGGTGAACGGCGCTCCGCAGAAGCCGATGATGCCCAGACGGTCCTGCCTGGGAACGCCGCGGGGGGCGCCAAAGTGTGCGACGACACGCTCGATGGCCTGGGCGACATAGCCGAGCTCGCCTGCGCGGTCGGTGCGAAGGCGGGCAATGTCGTCGGCGGTGCGAACGGGATGGTGTACGACCGGGCCTTCACCGGCCTGGAACTCGAAATCCAATCCCATGCACTCGAAGGGCAAAAGCAGGTCGGCGAAGATGATGGCCGCATCGACGTCGAGCTTTTCGGCTGCGGTAATCGTCACCTCGGCTGCAAGCTGAGGCTGCTTGCAGATTTCAAGCAGGGTGTGGTGGCGGCGTACGGCCTGGTATTCCGGCATGTAACGGCCGGCCTGGCGCAGGAACCACACCGGGGTTCTGTCGACGGGCTGCTTCAGGCATGCCCGCACAAAGCGGGAGCCGCCGATGGGAATCTCGGCGCCGGCATGCGCCTGGAATCCGGGGGGAGATGAGATTTTCGCTTTGTCTGTCATGCTTTGGGTAACAGAAAAAGGTTAGCATTTTGGGCGCTTCGATGTTGGAAGTGCGCGAGCACGGCTCCCACGTCTCTGCAGCGAGACGTGGGGGCATTCGGTGAGGAGATTAACTCTTTGGAGCGGGCGTCGGGACCGGCTTTTTGCCGAGGATCCATTGGTCGTACCAGTCAAAGTAGCGCTGGTAGCGGTCGCGGATAAAGCTGGGGCGGGTGAAGCCGTGGAATTGGCCGGGATAGACGACCAGCTCCGTAGGTACGTCGAGAGTGCGAAGCGCCTGGTACATCTGCTCGCCTCCCACCAGAGGAACGTTCATATCCTTGTCGCCGCCCATGAAGAGCGTAGGCGTTTTGATCTTGTCGGCGTGATAGAGAGGATAGGCCAGCTTGATGTAGGTTTCCTGGCCCTTCCACGGCGGAAGCAGCTCGGTGTTGTACTGATGCACGTACTGGTCGACACCGTAGAGCGCGATGGGATTACCCATGCCTGCTCCGCTGATCGCTGCCTTGAAGCACGTGGTGCTGGCGATGGTGTAGTCGGTAAGAATGCCGCCGTAGCTCCATCCGCCCACGCCGAGGTGATCGGGATCGGCATAGCCCTCTTTCACCGCTTCATCGACGGAGGCAAGGAGATCGGCGACTTCATGATGGCCCCAGTCGGCGAAGATCGCCTCCGAATAGGCGCGGCCGCGGCCGGAGCCGCCGCGATAGTTGACGTTCAGCACCGCATATCCGTGTGCGGCGAAGAGCTGGCGTTCGAGGGTGAAGCTGTGCGCGTCCTGGCCATTAGGGCCGCCGTGAATTCGTAACAGCATCGGATACTTTTGTCCGGGCTTCGCATTAGGCGGTAAGGTCAGCAGTGCATGGACCGAGGTCCCGTCTTTTTCAGTGGTGTCGAGGTCGCGAGTGGCGCCGAGCTTGAGTTGTGCGAGCAGCGCGTCGTTCTGGCTAGTGAGCTTGCGCAGTCTTCCGTCTTCGAATGCAAAGATTTCTCCGGGAGCGGTATCGGTGGTCTGAATAAGGGCCTGCTTGCCGGAAACGTCGTTCATCGTGGTCACGACTCCGGGCTCATCCAAAAGCTTCTTGGTCGATCCGTCTTCGATGCTGACCACAGCGGGGTATTCGGACCGGTCATCTTCAACGAGTACGGTGATGGATTTGCCATCGGGCGAAAAGATCGGATTTGCGACGCTGCGATCGAGCTTCGTGGTGAGTAGTCTCTGACCGCTTCCGTCGGAGCCAACGATGGCCAGCTCGTCCTGGTTATATTCCTCGAACTTCGGATCGCTGCCCTGAGCGTAGGCGATCCATCGGCCATCCGGGCTCCAGGCAAGCCGCCGGCCGCCGTCGGAGCCCTTAAACGTCGTGAGCTGCTTGGGCGTCGAGTTCGGGGTCGCGTCCACGACAAACACATCGGAGTTGATGGTGCGATCCCAGTCGGGATCGTGATTGCTCTCGAATGCGATCTTGCTGCCGTCCGGCGACCAGGATGGATTGCTCTCGTCGTGATCTTTGTCGCTGGTGAGCTTTTCCAGCTTGTGCGTGTCTGTGTCCCACAGATAAAGCAGGGCATGCGTGTTGCCGCTCAGGTATCCCTGCACGTCCTGCTTGAAGTGGTAGCGGTCGATAACTATGGGCTTGGGTTTCTCTTCCTTTTTCTCGTCTTTCTTGTCCTTGGCTTTGTCCTCGTCTTCGTCGGCGCGGATGGTGAGCAGCAGCTTCTTGCCATCAGGTGACCAGGCATAGCCGCCGAGATGACCTTTGACGTCGGTGAGCTGACGGGCTTCTCCACCGCGGCGATCGAGAACCCAGACCTGCGATCCCTTTGCTTTGCCGGGACGGTCGGTTTCAAACGAGATGTACTTGCCATCGGGGCTCCAGCGGGGCGAGCTGGCAGAGGATTCGATGTTATAGGTGAGGCGAATGTCCTGGGAGCCGTCCCAGCTGACCATCCACAGATCGGTCGTTCGCTTGTCCGCAGTCTCATCGGTCGTCGCTACCGTATATACGACCCACTGGCCGTCGGGCGAGATTTGAGGGTCGCCTACGTCGTGGAAGCGAAAGATGTCATCCAGCGTGACGGGATGCGGGGCCACGGGCGCGGGCGGAGCGGTTTGGGCAAGTGCAGCAGCGCTGAGCGCAACGATTCCAAGCAGAGAGGTGAGAGGAGCAAGCCTGAGCATGCAGCCGAGTATAAAGGCGTTCGCGTTTTGCCGGGAGAAAGTTGGTGTTATCCCACGTCTGAGAATCCAGAGATGGAGCGCCCGCTCTACTTTAAGGACCTCAGTGCGCGGGAGCGAAGTTCCTGGCGATGACCTGCAGCTGGGTCAGATGGTTGAGGTCGTGGCCGGCCAAGGTCTCCACGATGATCCAGAAGGTCATGGCCCCGCGCTCGGGGTGGGTCACCGTCTTGCTCCGCTGCTCCTCGGAAGTAAAGCGGAGCAGGGCCAAATTCCAGTTCCGGATCGCGCAGAAGAGCGTCAGAGCCTCGCGGGCATCGTAGGCGGCGTAGTTGGCCGCCCACTTTTCCTGGTCAAAGGGCTGGATGACATGGTCGCCTTCGGCCAGCGTCTGGCGGAGGCGGAAGGCGAACGCCAGCTCGGTGTCGGCGAGATGACAGACGATCTCACGTGGGCTCCATTTACCCGGCGCGGAGGGCTGATCCATCCGCTCGGAGCCCAGGTCCTCGATGAGTTGTTCTATTTTGCGAGGGGTCGCGGAAAGAACCTTCAGAGGATCGTCTTTTCCCAGGTTGGAGGCGTAAGGATTGATCTGGCTCATAGATTTTGATCGAGTTTGGGCACAGTATCCCACAGAAACTGCATGAGAACGTGGTTACGAGTGGTTTTTCGGCTTGGGAAGATCGGGAAACGCGGCATGCAATTGAGCCAGCATTTGCTGATACGGCTCGCGATTCGTCGTGAGCGCACCATAGTCAGTTGTCTTGTAGCCCAGAAGCAAGTCGCTCATCAGGCTTTGGGCAAGTTGTGGGGCAGGGATGTTGGGTTCGTCCGGATTTTCGGCCCTTTTGTTGGCGGCGATGGTCCAGGCAAAGGGCGCTTCGCGGAGGTCATAGCCGTTCTGCAGCATATAGCGGAGGCCGATGCGGCCCGCCTGTTCGTTGATCTGCAGCATGAGGTTGTTGTACGCGATGCTGTTTCCGATCAGGAGTGGCGCTCCGAGGTCGCCGCCGATCGTAGCCAGACCTATCCAATTGAGATCGCGCTGTACGTGCATCCGGGTTCGATGAGTGTAGGCTTGCCGCTCGAGCGTCACTGCGATGCAGTTGGAGAGGAGGGCCGCGAGCTGCGCCTCGTTGTCGAGCGCCGCCAGTACATTGTCGGGCACGATGACCACGCCGCCCGGACTCGCCGTCGCGTCACTCATCGCTTGCGTCCACAGCGCCTCTTTCCATTTCGCGGGGCGATGTACGACATAGAAACGAAAATCTATCTTGGAGGGATCCGCTGAGGGAAGATCCTTCTGATATTGCGGAACGAGACGGCTGCCCACGCCGCTGACGTAGTTCTGAATGTTTTCATCGGGCACGATCTCGAGCGCCCAGTTCCAATGCCACTTCAGATTGCCCGGAACATGATGTTCGTAGTCAGGCTTCTCGATTTCCGGCTCTGATTTTTCGCGGAACTTTTTCTCCTTATCCTCGATCTTTAGCGGGGACAAGGTGAGAGAAGTGGCGGACAGCGAGTTGTCCGGCCGGCGCGTGGCCTGGTACTCGACCCAGACATTCGTGCCGATATGGTCTGGGGAGAAAGGGCTGCCGTCCTCGGAAGCAAGCTTCGTCTGAGGCGTCAACTGGAGGGGGTATCCATCGATCCAGACGGTTCCCGACCAACTTTGCCCGTCTTGATGAAGCTGCGGAGTTTCCTCGATCAACCCCGCGCCTTCCAGCTTGCGTTTGTTGCTGTCCACGGACTCGGGAAAGGAGTGGATGAGCGTAGCCGTAAATCCGCCGGTCCGCTTATCGACTGTACCCTCCACATGGACATGCGATCCCACATGTAAATCCGTGTCGATCGGGCCAATACTTGTGCTGAGAAAGCCGCCAGGGTCGTGATTGACATACGTTACTTCGTGCTGGGTCTTCGCATCCCAAACGACATGGCGGGCGCCTACGTCGAATTCGTGCGCCGAGGCGATGTTGGTTACGTAGCCGTCAAAAGTTGTGGGTAGCTTGGAAGCGTAGACATTCGGCGAAAAGCCGATGATCAAAATGCCTAAGAGAATGCTTGCAGGGCGAACGTGAACGATCATGAGCCAGCGATAAAATAGCATACCTGCTGGGTACCGCTTGTTAAGTTTGGCCAAGGCCTGTCGGCCGGCAAGGAGTCAATGTCATGCAGATTGAACTCTATTGACAAACGGCGTAGTCTGTAAGAGCAGACGAGTTTGTCCGTGCCTGGCCCGTGAGTTTCCGGCAGCCTCGGAGAGATGAGTGGGCTTATAGCCCACTTTTTATTTGGCCTGAAGAATCTCCGTCAAACTCGCCAGCTGAACTGCCTATGGCCCTCAACCTTGACCAAATTCGCGTCCTTGCCCAGCGTGTCGCGGCCTCTCACGGCCTCGACCTCGTCGAGGTGGAGTATCAGGGAGCTGCGAAGTACCGGACTCTGCGTATTTTCATCGAGAAGAATGCGGAAGAGCGGGCCAAGCTGGCGGCGAAAAGCGGGGAAGCATCCGACGAGAGCGCTCCGTTACCGGAGGGCTTCAAGACGGAGCAACTGGCCGGTATTACACACGATGACTGCACCGCCTTCAGCCGCGATTTTGGAACCGTTCTGGATGTCGAGGAGCTGGTGCCGGGTGCGGAATACACTTTGGAAGTTTCGTCGCCAGGACTGGACAGAAAGCTCTATTCTGCAGCCGATTACCAGCGTTTTTCCGGCAGCCTGGTCAAGCTGCAGACCTTTACGGCAGTGTCTGGGAACCGGCACTGGCAGGGCAGAATCGCCCAGGTGGGCGATCGAGGCATCACAGTTGATTTAAGCGCCCTTAAGCAAAAGGGCAAAGGGAAAAAGGCCAATCAGGCGGTGAATAAGGATGCGGTCGAGATTGAATTCTCGAATATCGAGAAGGCCAGCCTGATTCCTGAGTTTTAACTTTGTCCGGCGTTTGATCCGGGCGTGAATCTTTTGGCCGCGGGGATGCGGCCAACCGAAAAGAGAACCGAGAGAGAAATATGGCAAGCGCGCTGTATCAGAGCATCGAAATCCTAAGCCGCGACAAGGGCATCGACCCCGAGATCGTCGTGGGAGCAGTCGAGGACGCCATCGCCCTCGCCACGCGCAAGTATTACAAGACGCAGGAGAATATGCGCGCCGAGCTGGACAAGGACTCGGGCGAGATCCGTGCCTATGTCTATAAGACGGTGGTCGAAACGCCGGAGCTGATCGAAGACCCGGTGAACCAGATTGCGCTCGATGCCGCGCGGGAACTGGCTCCCGAGGTCGAGATCGGTGGCGAGATTCGCTACTACAAGCCGACTGATGTGCTGGGGCGTATTGCCGCGCAGATGGCCAAGCAGGTCATCTTCCAGAAGGTGCGTGAGGCCGAGCGGGACACGGTATTCAACGAGTACAACCACCGCGTAAACGAGGTGCTGAATGCGACGGTCAAACGGGTCGAACTGCAGGACGTGATCTTCGACCTGGGCAAGGCCGAAGCGCGCATGCCGCGCCGGGAACAGTCCCGTCTGGAGCAGTTTGCCGTAGGCGAGCGGGTGCGCGTGGTTCTGCTGCGCGTCGACCGCGCTGCCAAGGGGCCGCAGGTGATCGTCTCCCGTGCAGCGAAGGAGCTGGTGCAGAACCTCTTCCAGAGCGAAGTGCCGGAGATCTATGACGGCACCGTGGTGATTCGCGCCATCGCCCGCGAAGCCGGCGAGCGAACCAAGATCGCGGTCATGTCCCGAGATAAGGATGTGGATCCGGTCGGCGCCTGCGTCGGCATGAAGGGCATGCGTGTCCAGTCCATCATTCGCGAGCTGCGCGGCGAGAAGATCGACATCATCGAGTTCAGCGAAGAGATCACCACCTTCGCCGAGAAGGCATTGCAGCCTGCCAAGGTGAGCCGGGTCAGCATTACCGACCTTGGCGAAAAGCAGCTGGAAGTGATCGTCGACGATACACAGCTCTCCCTGGCGATTGGAAAGAAGGGGCAGAATGTTCGTCTGGCGGCGAAGCTTTTGGAGTGGAAGATCGACATCAAGAGCGAAGAAGAGAAGCGCCAGGAAGTCGAGCAGCAGATGCAGGGTGTAGGTGGTCCGGCGACGGCGATCGAGCAGGTCAGCGAGCTGGGCGAACAGATCATCCAGAAGCTGGTGGCTGCCGGTATCACCACGGTCGAGGCGCTGGCGGACATGACTCCCGAACAGCTGGAAGAGATTCCAGGGATTGGCGAGAAGACATTGGAAAAGATCAGCATAGCGGTACGCCATTACTTCGGACAGTACGAAGAGGGTGAAGATCGTCCGGCTATCGTCGCCGCAGCTTCGAGCGAAGACAGCGAGGCGGCAGCTGCAGAGGCTGCTTCCAACGCCAGCCTGGATGAAGAAGAAGCGGCTCTCAAACTCGACCTGACCCAGGACGACGGCGAGGATGACGTTGAAATCGATACAGAAGGTGCGGCCGATGAGGGTTCGGGCCTGATCGATGACGATGTTGCCGAGGAGCAGATTGGCGAGATTACCGAAACCGGCGAAGGCGCAGACGATAACGGCGCCGAGGCGGTTGCGCCCGGCGGTCACGATACCAGCCACCGGCTTCGGGAGACCGCGGTTCTCGAAGATGTAGCGGAATCGGCAGAATTGCAGGAAGAAAGCGATCACAACTCGGGAAATGGCGCGTAATATGCGCCACTTCTCCACGTTTCGGGCTCAGAAGATCGATGCGAATCGCGGTTTTCGAGCCATAATAGATAGATCGTCAAACCCCGCAGCCAAGAGGTTGTTATGAACAGCTAGAGGCTTTGGGAGCAGGTACAAAGGGGCGGATGAGTAAAGTTCGAATCAACGATTTAGCGCGTGAACTGGAAGTGAAGAGCAAGGCGATCCTCGACGTGCTCGATGACGTAGGCGTTACCGAGAAGAAGACACACTCCAGTTCGCTTGAGCTCGATGAAGCCGAGCGTGTGCGCACACATTTTCAGCGCGGAAGATCTGGCGGTGCGAGTGCCAATCGCGCCAACGACAATGCTTCGGCCAAGCCGAAGATTGACTGGTCGCGCGTGTCCAAACCTGGCGACGTGCTCAAGGCGATCCAGCAGAGAAAAGAAGAGGCGGCTGCGCCACCGAGGCCCGTTGCTCCGGTTCAAGCTGTTCCGCCCTCCACACAGGTTAGACCCGCCAATCCGGCTGTGGTCACCACCTCTGCCAACGCTCGCCCTGTGGTCTCTGTACCTCCGGTGTCTGCGGCTCAAGCTCCACGCCCAGCAGGAACGGCAACGGTTGCAGCAGCGCCTCCTGCGGCTGCGAGCTCACCCGCAGCAACGCCAGCGGCAGCCAGCCCTTCGGCACCGTCCCCAGCCGTTTCCAACGGGGGTTCCTCAAGTCCTGCTCCGGCTCGTACCGGTGGTCCCGGCCTCGGCACTCCGAATGCGGCAACTCCCAATGTGACAGCTCCGGCTGTAACAACATCAGGCATGCCAACCTCGGGTGTGGCAGGTCAGGATCCGTCGAAGCCAGCTCCGCGGCGCATTGTTCCGCAGCCACGGCAGGCAGCGCCGATTGTCGCGCCGCCTCCGACGCCTGCGATTGCCGCCAAGCCCCCGGCTGGGCCGGTCGTTGCCAAGCCTCCGGTTGGAGCAGTTGCTCCGGTAGCAGCCACTTCAACGGCAGCTACCCCGGCAGAATCAAGACCCGCAGTCAGTGCCGCGGTCCCGGCTGCTCCGGTAGCGGCTAAGCCTCCCGTGGTTGCCGCTGCACCCACGGCCACAGCTCCCTCTACTTCAGCGCCGGCATCTACACCTGAAGCTCCCGCCGCCGCTGCTGAAACTCCGGAAGCTCCAGCGGCAGCTGCGCCCGCTCCGGCGGTGCCGACGGTCGCGCCACGCCGTGTCATCATGCCGCAGACCGGACCGCGGCCGGTTTATACCGCGCCTCCACCGGTTCCGGTTTCACAAAGACCCAATCTGGCACCCAGCGGGCCAACCGCACAGGGCGGTCCTGGCGGATCGATCCAGCGTGGACGTCCGATCTTCGATCGCCGGCCTTCGGGCGGTCCTGGCGGTGGTGGACCCGGCGGTCCTGGCGGTTACGGCCAGCGTCCCCAGGGTGGCCCTCCGGGAGCTCCTGGCGCACGGCGCCCGATGCATCCGACCCGCACTCAGCCTGGCGGCGGACCTCCGGGAGCACGTCCCGGCTTCGGTCAGCGTCCCGGCATGGGAGCGCGTCCCGGCTTCGGCCCGCGCCCTGGCCCCGGCGGCGCACCTGGACTTTTGCCGCCTGGCGGCGGTGAGGCACCGCGTCCGCAGCGTCCGGGACCTAACGCCCGCCGTGGACGGCAGCAATATCCGAAGACTAAAGAAGGCCCGATGAAGGGCTTCTCTCCGCCGTCAAGATTTGGCGGGGCGGTTGTTCCAGCTGAGCCTTTGCCGATCACCCGGACCATTACAGTGACCGAAGGCATCAGCGTGAAAGACCTGGCTGAGAAGCTGGGTGTGCGCGGCAAGGATCTGATCGCCACGTTGCTGATGCGCGGCGTATTCGTCACCGTCAACCAGTCGCTCGATGCGGAGCTGGTCAAGGATGTGGCGCATCAGTTCGGCGCCGACACCGAGATCATCACCTTCGAAGACCAGATGGCGAACGAAGCCATCGAAAATGTGCTGGCGCAGGAAAATCCTGACGAGCATGAGGTCACCCGTCCGCCGGTGGTCACGGTCATGGGCCACGTCGATCACGGTAAGACCTCGCTGCTCGATGCCATCCGCGAAACTGACGTAGCTGGCGGAGAAGCTGGAGGCATTACCCAGCACATCGGCGCTTATAAGGTGAAGATCAACAAGGAAGGCTCTCCGGCATTTGGCCGCGAGATTGTCTTCCTCGATACGCCGGGTCACGAAGCCTTTACCCGCATGCGTGCGCGCGGCGCGAAGGTCACCGATATCGTCGTCATCGTGGTTGCAGCGGATGACGGCGTGATGCCGCAGACGCTCGAAGCCGTGGATCACGCCAAGGCCGCGAATGTGCCGATCATTGTGGCCGTCAACAAGATCGATAAGCCCGATGCTCAGCCAGATCGCGTGAAGCAGCAGTTGGGCGATCGCGGGCTGGTTCCCGAAGCGTGGGGCGGTTCGACGGTCTTCGTCGATGTATCGGCGAAGAAGAAGCAGAATCTCGATCTGCTGCTGGAAATGATCTGCCTGGTCGCCGATCTCGGCAACCTCAAGGCAACTCCGGGACGCTCGGCGGTCGGAACGGTCATCGAAGCCAAGCTGGATCGCGGACGCGGTGCGGTGGCATCGGTGCTCGTACAGAACGGAACGCTGCGCAACCAGGACAGCTTCATTGTCGGCAACACCTTCGGCAAGATCCGCGCCATGTTCGACGACCGAGGTCGTGCGATCGAAGTGGCAGGACCCTCGACACCCGTAGAAATTCTGGGTCTCGAGAGCATGCCGGAAGCGGGCGACACGTTCCTGGTCACGGCGGATCGCGACAAGGCCAAGGTCATCTCGCAGTACCGCAAGATGAAGGAGCGCGAGTCGCAGCTGGCCAAGTCCTCCCGCGTCTCGCTCGAAGGGCTTGCCGAGAAGATCAAGGAAGCCGGCATCAAGGAACTGCCGATCATCATCAAGGGCGACGTCACCGGCTCGGTTCAGGTGCTGGCCGACTCGCTGCAGAAGATGTCCACCGAGAAGGTGCGCATCAAGGTCATCCACTCCGGCGTGGGTGCGATCACCGAGAGCGACGTGCTGCTGGCTTCTGCGTCGAATGCGATCATCATCGGATTCAACGTGCGGCCGGACCGCAAGTCGGCCGATCTTGCCGAGCAGGAAGATGTCGAGATTCGCTTGCACTCGATCATCTACGAGCTGCAGGACGAGATCACCAAGGCCATGCTCGGACTGCTGGAGCCGGTCTTCAAGGAGAACCACCTCGGTCGCGCGGAAGTGCTCAACGTCTTCCGCATTCCCAAGGTTGGTACCATCGCCGGTTGCCGGGTTCTCGACGGCGTACTCAAGCGCGACTCGGAAGCGCGCCTGATGCGTGGCGGAGAATCAGTCTTCAAGGGCAAGATTTCTTCGCTGAAGCGCTTCAAAGACGATGCCAAGGAAGTCACCAACGGCATGGAGTGCGGCGTGGGCATCTCAAACTTCACCGACATCCAGGTCGGCGACACCATCGAGGCTTTCGTAACCGAGAAGGTGGCGGCGGAGTTGACGGCGAGCTAGGTCGGCTAAGAAGCGGCTAGCGAAAGTCCGGTCAGCTAAGAAGCGGTTAGCGAAAAGGCGGTCAGCGATCCTTCGGTCAGCTCAGTGCTGATCCGGTATCGCTGGCCGCTTTTTGTTGAGTATCAGTTGCGCTGGCTCACCGCTGGCATGGGCCAGCGACATTATTCTGAGCGCCAGCGAAAAATCTCGGCGATGTTGGTTGGTCGCAGCTCTGAGATTCTGAATGACGAACAAAGAGCGGAGTTACGAGTCTGTGCAGCCCTTCGATATCCTGTATTAGAAATGGGAGGCGAAGATGCCGGTTGCTGCGATGACCATCGAGCTGCGCATTGAGCATGCACAATCGCTGAAAGACCGGCGGCAGGTCGTCCGAAGCTTGAAGGAAAAGCTTGGTTACGGCTTCAATATCTCAGTCGCCGAGCTGGACGAGGCAGTTACCTGGCGCTCCGCGACCATCGGGATTGCCGCTATCTCCGGTTCGCGCGATTATCTCACTGGGCAGATGCAGCAGGTCGAGGCCGCGGTGAACCGCATCGCCAACGATTTGGGCGCCATCGTCGCCGATGCGTGGTGGGACTTTTTGGAAGATGCGTAAGTGGTTTTATTTTCAACGAGCCGCTTTGTCAGGCATCTTTCATCTGATATTCTCAGAAGTTTAGCTAGGGGAAGTTTTAGATGCCGGAACAGAGGGCTCGGAAGTACCATCAGGATCGTGTCGCGGAGACGCTTCGCGAGGAAATTGGCGCAATGATCGAAGGTGAGCTCTCCGATCCGCGTATCAGCTTTGCATATGTAACCCAGGTGCTGTTGAACCCCGGTGGTAAATCGGCCCTAATCTATGTCGCGGTCGACGGCGGCACCGAGGAAGAAGCGAAGACCATCGATGGGCTGATGGCCGCGCGCGGATACATCCGCCATGAGCTCTTGGAGCGCACCGGGAAGAAGCATGTGCCGGATTTGACCTTCCACATCGACCGTTCCGAAAAAATGAAGGCTCGAATCGATGAGCTGCTGGGCCGCCAGCGCCGGCGCCAGAAGGAAGCGCCGAAGGAATAGTTCGTCCGAGTAGGAGTTTAGGGCCCATACCTGATGCAGAAGTTCGATGACATCCACGCGGTTCTCCAGGCCATCCACGGTGGCGAGCGGTTCCTGATCTCCGCGCACGCGCGGCCGGATGGAGACGCCGTCGGATCGATTCTGGCTTGCGGCATGATCCTGGATCAGCTGGGGAAGCAGGTGGATATGGTGTCATGCGACGGCGTGCCGCTGATCTATCGCGGTCTTCCGTGCGCCTCGTCCATCCGCCAGGTGGAGTGTGTGGAGGGCGACTATGACGCGGTCATCCTGCTGGAGTGCGACGGCATCGAGCGTTCCCGGCTGCAGGGGCTCGAAGACCGCTTCATCATCAACATCGACCATCACGTAAGCGGCCGTATTTTTGGCGCCATCAACTGGATCGACAATGACGCCTGCGCTGTTGCGGAGATGGTCTACGATCTGGCTACCCTGGCTGGAGTGCGCGTAACCACCGAAATGGCGACCTGCTTGTACACGGCGGTGCTCACCGATACCGGTTCTTTCTGCTACGCGGGCACCGACGCTCATACGTTTGAGCTGGCCGGCGATCTGGTGCGCCAAGGGGCAAACCCGACCACCATTGCGCAACATACTTATTTCTCGAACCCGACTTCCAAGATGCTGCTTTTAGGAGCTGCGCTTTCGAATCTGCGGCGCGAAGGGCGACTGGCCTGGATGTGGGTCACCCACAACGACATGATGCGGACCTCGGCTGCCGAGGAAGACTGCGAAGGATTGGTGAACTACGCGATTTCGATTTCCGGGGTCGATGTCGCCGTATTTTTGCGCGAGCTTCCGAATCGACGCGTGCGTCTTTCGATCCGCAGTAAGGGATCGATCGACGTGGCGGGCATCGCGGAGGGGCTTGGCGGTGGCGGCCATCTGCATGCGAGCGGCTGCACCATCGACGGGCCATTGTCTGCGGCGGAAAGCCGTATCCTGGATCTCCTACGGGCGACAGCGCGCAATTCCATGCACTCCGCGGGCGTTGTCGTATGAGCTTCGCCCCACGATTCCGCCTGTAAGACCTGCCGCCTTTACTCTGTTACTCGACTCAATCTGTTAGCCTTGTCGGGAGTTCCTTTCGAGATCAAGAGAACAGTGGGTATTTCTTCCAGAATCAAAGCTCTATCGCAGAATCCAAATAGTCTGCTGGGTCGTTTTCCGTCGCTCGCGACAACCCTCGAAGCGGCTACGCTTTTTATCCTGACTTCGTTCTTTCTCTTTTACGGACTGGTGCCGATTTTTGGCGGCGCCGGCATCGGGCTGGTGGGGGCCGATGAGCCCCGATATGCCCAGGTGGCGCGGGAGATGTTGGCGCGGCGCGACTACGTCACGCCGATCCTCTGGGGCCGGCCGTGGCTGGAAAAGCCCGCTCTCTACTATTGGCGGGCGATGTTTTCCTTCCGGGAGTTCGGCGTGCATGACTGGTCGGCGCGTCTGCCTTCGGCCAGCTTTGCGTTCATTCTCGTAACTCTGATTTATCTCCACATACGGCGATTTCGTCGCGGCGGCCAGCTCGACGCTGCGCTCATTACGGCGGCTTCGGCGGGTATTATCGCCTTCGCCCGGGGCGCTTCGACGGATATGCAGTTGGCTGCGCCGCTCTGTATCGGGATGCTCGGTTGGTATGCCTGGTACGAGACCGACAGCAAGTTCTGGCTCTTCGACCTGTATTTCTTCGTTGGCGCTGCGACGCTGGCCAAGGGACCGGTGGCGCCTTTTCTCGCGCTGGTGATCCTGATTGCGTTTGCGGCGCTGCGGCGCGAATGGTCGATCTTGCGAAGGACTATCTGGTGGCCGGGCGTGGTTCTTTATCTGGCCATGGTGCTGCCGTGGTTTATTGCGGTTCAGAAGCGCAACCCCAATTTCCTGCACGTTTTTTTCCTTGAGCACAATCTGGAACGCTTCGCCACCAATCGCTTCCAGCACGAGCAGTCTTTCTGGTTCTATCTGCCAATCGTTTTGCTTTCGCTGACCCCGTGGGCAGTCATCGCCATTGCCGCTTTCAGCGATGCGGTCCGAGGATCGATTGCGGAGTGGCGAGCGAGACGCGCCAAGGGGCATTACATGGGAACCTTTCGCGCCGGCGATGCCTTTCCGGAGTTTCTGGTGCTCTGGGCATTGGTTCCCATCGTCTTCTTTTCCTTCTCGCAGTCCAAGCTTCCCGGTTACATCCTGCCTTCGATCCCTCCTCTGACCATCCTGACCGGCGATTATCTCAACCGCATGCGCGAGCGCGGGTTAAAGGCATGGCTCCTTATCCCCCATGCGCTGTTGACCGGGCTGCTGACGGCATTTGTGATTCTTCTGCCACTGCATTTGCAGCATCCCGAGGCCATGCCTCCGGCGAGCGCGGTGATTGCGGGAGCAATGACCGCATTTGCGGCAGCGGTCTTTATTCTCATCACCGTCTATCGCTTTGGGCTGAAGCGGCTGCGGATCGCGACCATGGTGCCTTTAGTCATCATGCTGCTTTACCTTTTCGGCGTAGGGCCGTTTTTTGGCATCCATGCCATAGCGGGTACAAAGCGAAACATTACCCTGATCGATCTCACTTATTCCGCGCGGCCTTTGGCAAAGATTATCGACGAGATTTTGCCTCCGGGTGGGACTGTGGCTGTATACAGGGTGCGCCGAGACGTGGAGTATGGTCTCTCGTTCTATCGCAACCATGAGGTCGTGAACTACGAGCATGACGGGGTTCCGCCTCAGCAGCATTTGCTCATTGTTCGCGGGAGTTATGTCGATCAGCTGAATCACCTGTTACAAGGTCGAACCTACGAGCCGCTTTTCACGTATCCAGCACAAGACTTAATTGTGTACTCTGTTTCCACTGCCAAATAAGCGCCTTGTCCCGAGGCGGCTGCCGTACTTGGAATATCTTCGAGATGTGCGAAGTGAAATCAGTAATTTGCACCTTCAGGATGGCATAGCTCGTCTATCTCAACAGGTGACGAAGATGGATTTCGGGCGGAGGCGGCATAGAACGCTCCGTTCCGTTGCTGGATTTGGCGGATGCAGCCTTTCATTCTCAGCACCTCATTGATGCCGGAGGCAAGGATCGCGTTAACGGCAAACGTCCCTTTGCCTTAACATCGAAATACTGCAATGACTCCCGCGCTCCAACTCGAAATTCTCGATTTGCGGCACTTCTCCGCTGCCAGCCTACGCTCCCTGCTGGAAGCTGAAGCGCGGGTATGGAGCGAACGGCTGGAGTGGGATTATCGGGCGTCAGCGAATCTGTTGCTGCAGTATCTCGATTCCCGCGTGCTGCCGGGGTATGTTGCTATCGAGGGCGGACGGATCTCCGGATACGTCTTTTGTGTTTACGAAGATCACAAGGCAGTAATCGGAGATGTCTTTGCGGTGCCCCCGCATAACTCCGATGCCACCGCTACCGAAGTTGAGAACCGGCTGCTGGAAAACCTGATCGAGCTGCTGCAGAATTCGCCCGGTGTGGACCGCATCGAGTCGCAGCTGTTGCTTCATCCCCATGGATTGCACATCGGTGTTTTTCGTTCTGCAGGATTCGAGACTTCCAAGCGTCTCTTTCTGCGTCTGTCCGTCCGGGACAAAACAGGTCCGCGCATCGTGCGCAAGCTGCCCGACGACCTTGTCATGCGGCCTTGGAAAGACGAGGACTTCAACCCAGCGGCCCATCTGATATCCACAGCCTACGAAGGCCATCTGGACAGCCATATCAACGACCAATACAGGAGCGTGGCTGGTTCGCTCCGCTTTCTGCATAACATTGTGCGTTTTCCCGGTTGCGGCTTCTTCGACCCCGCAGCTTCGCGGGTTCTGGTGCGGCCGGGCAGTCATGAGTTGGCCGGAGTACTGCTCTGCTCGCGGGTCCGCGAAGATGTAGCGCACATTACCCAGCTCTGCGTTGCCCGGCCTTACCAGGGCCGCGGTTGCGGCCGCATTCTGATCGATGCGTGTGTGGACGACATCCGTCGCCGGGAGTTTCGGGCGCTGACTTTGACCGTCACCGAGGGGAATGAAGGCGCGGTTTCTCTGTACCGCCATGCCGGCTTCGTGGAGATGCACAGCTTCGATGCGGTTCTGTGGGAACGAAAGAAATAGTGATTGAGTGTCCGGCTAGCGCCGGATAAGCCACATCGCCCAACTGGCGGCAATCACCACTCCGACAAACATCACCCAGCAGTAAAGGCCATAGCGAACCATCGCCTTTGGAGTGGACCGCTGCGTAATCCCGAAGACTACCGAGGCGAAGGTGGCGAAAAGAAGAACGGCGGTGAAGTGTGTGGGAGCGAACATCAGATTTTCCTGCCGATCCGCAGGTTATGCGCGTCTACGGCGGAGATAAAGTTCAGCAAGCCTGCCACCACGATGAACTTGGTGCCGTAGTCTGCGGTGGCAATCTGTACCGCGCCGTGACCAAGGTCGAGAAAGCGTCCCAGCGCATAAAACAGGCCGTTGCCCAGATCGCCGGCAAAGCCGAGCATATCCAGAACGTCACCGGTGTTGGGCAGATAGAGCTTGCCCTGCATCGCGATGCCCAGCCAGAACATCGTCGCGATAGACACGAAGAGCAGCAGGCCGCGGAGCCAGCGGCCAGTCAAAACATGGCCTGCTCCGGGAACCAGCCAGCCTACGATCAGCGCGGAATATTGAAAGCCCTGCGTCTGGGTCTTCGCGGGCACTTGAACCTTGGAGGCCATCTCTTTCTTGAATATACAGGATGCGGCGGCTTTCACGCCTCCGGCGAGAGTCGACTCTAGATTCTCACCAGCTCCTGTTGAATGCGGCCGGTGGCCGAGGCCCTTTCCGCGGTGGTGATCATGTTCAGCTCGCTGCGTATGCCGAAGGTATCGAGATAAACGCCTGGCTCCACGGAAAAGCAGGTGTTAGGCAGGATGAGGCGCTCGTCGTGGGTTTCCAGGTTGTCGAGGTGAGCGCCGCTGCCGTGGATATCGTTGCCGATATTGTGGCCGGTGCGATGGGTGAAATACTGGCCGAAGCCGGCCTCCTGGATGACTGCGCGTGCGGCATCGTCGGCCTGCCATCCAGCGATGGGCTCCCTGGCGTAAAATGCATCCTTGACGGCTTTGACGGCCGCATCGCGGGCGCCTTTGACAACTTCGAAAACTCTCTTCTCGCGCTCGGATGGCTCGCGGCCGACCACGCCCGTCCAGGTGATGTCGTAGAAGCAGGTGCCGGGACGATTCTTGCGCCCCCAGATATCGATGAGCACGAAGTCGCCGTCGTGGATCTCCTTTGACCCTTCGGCGGTCGGCTCGTAATGAGAGTCGGAGCTGTTTGCGTTGACGGAAACATTGGGGCCGTTTTCCCAAACCAGGTCGGAGCGGCGCATCGCCTCCGAAAGCCATTGCACGATGTCGTACTCCGTGACTCGCTGAGGATTGCCATTTGCAGGACGAACCCGCCGCCCGATCTCGCGAAAGCCTTCGGCGAGGATCTGGTCGATGGCTGCCTGAGCCTCGTAGTGACTGGCAATTTGCTCTGGAGTCAAAATCGCTTCGAAGCGGCTGACCAGGTCGGCCGAGCTCACAATATTTTTTCCGAATTCGCGCAGGACCTCGACGGTGCCTGCGTCGACCATCGAGACGTACATGATGGCATTGCGCGGCGAGTACTGCATGGCTAGCGTGGTGTAGGGCTGAAGCATGGCGTCGAGGCCGGTCTCGAGCTCCTGCCACGAGGAATACACACCCTTCGATCCAGGCAGGGAATCCAGTCGTCCGGATTCGATGCGGTGCACCAGCTTACGCGGCTCTCCTTCTGCGGGAATCACATAGTACCAGCGACGGGTGACGTGCGCATTCGCGGGCAGGCCGAGGATGCGGTAAGAAATGGGATCCCGATGGTGGTGATCGTAGAAGAGCCAGGCATCTATGGCCTGTTCGCGAAGAGCGGCTTGGATAGCGTCGATCTGCATGAGAATCTCCCGTGAAGCCCAAGTCTAACCGAGCCCCGTTACGGAAGGTCTTCTTGTGAGGCGAATTTCAAGCGGGTGCATTGCCTGGAGAGGAATGCACCCATCCGCCGCCGGAGCGGCGGCTTCCTGGTCTCTTACTTCTTGCCGTGGCCGGTTTGGGCCACAGCTTGATCGAGCGCGGTGTAGAGCTTGTTGAAATCTGTAACCTCGGTATAAGGCGCAGCTCCGCCGCTGCGGTCGGTCACGATCCAGACGGTCGGGGTCTGATGCACGCCAAGACGCACTCCCAGCGCATAGTCGGCCTTCACTTCCGCCTCCAGCTTGCCCTGGGGATCGAGGACGAAGGGCAATGCCACTCCGTGCTGCTGCGCGAACTTATCCGTAAACGAGCGGAGATCGTCCTTAGTCTCGATGCTGGACTGGCTGGCGAAGACTGCATCCCGGTAATCGTTGCCAAGCTTCTTGGGCTGGGTGTCGAACCAGCGGGCGTTGACGGCGGCCTGGAAGCTCCACACGTGCATCTGCAGCGGGAAGTCATGGCGTATCCACGGTACGTGGTACTTGGCAGACGCATCCTTGAGGACGGGGTTCTGCCGCGCACACATGGGGCACTCCAGATCGGCAAATTCGAACAGCGAAACATGAGAGCCCGGGGACGGCTTCAGGGGAGACATATCCTGCTGGGCGTGGCTCAATTGGCTGCTCAGCGCGAGAACAGCACCGGTAAGGAGAATGGCAACATTGCGTAGCATACGGTGATTTAATCTTATCTCTTTGGTGGGTTGTCTCGCGAGCCAGCCCGCGACGTCAAAAGAATATCGACGAAGCACGAAGGAGAAGGTCAACCTGATGCGATTTTTGGTGTTTTTTCTCGCCTTGGCCGGAGTAATTGTTTCCAGTCTCGCGCTGCATGTTCACTACTCGTATGATGTGCAGCCCTGCGATATCAATGCGCACTGGGATTGCGGGATCGTGAATCATAGCCGCTACGCGGAGATCAAGCATATCCCGGTCGCCGCGATCGGCATCGCCGGATATGTTGCCCTGGGAATATTGGCTCTAGCAAGGCGTCGCGGGGTGGTGCTTCTGGGCGCGCTCGCAGGTCTGGGATTCGCGCTCTACCTGAGCAATATTGAGGCTCACAAGCTCGAGGTCTGGTGCCTCTACTGCGTCATCTCGCAAGGAATTATCGCCCTCATTACGCTTTGTTCGCTGGCTTGGATGTTTATGGGCGGTTCTCGAACTACGGTCTGAGGAAGGGGCGCCGTTCGCTTGCAAAAATGCGGCGATAAGGAAAGCACAAAGGCTCGGAGGTATCTGCCAATATCCGCGGCTCGACTCCGGTGTGCTCCTCCCGGCCAGAAATTCTTTGCGCCCCCGAAGATTTAGCCAGTAGCTTTGAACGAACCCAGCCCCGTCTGTTGATGTAGCGGAAGTTAATGCCCTCTTCCCGCCTTACGGGATAGAAAGGCAGCAATAGCCGCCGATATATTCTCTACGTTCGGCGGCCGCTGGGAGACCGCGCTCCGAGTATGGAAGGCCCCCGAACAACAGCAATGTACACAAAGATGAAGGCGCAATCGGAGGAAGCAGCATGGCAGAGCAAGACAGCAAGGACGGGTTGAGCAGACGGACATTTCTGGGAAGGAGCTCAGCGGTGTTGGCCGCAGCAGCTTCTTTGCCGGTGGTGGCGGCGGCGCAGCAGACGATGGATAAAAGCAAAGACACCCATACCGGTGTCAATGAGCAGCAGCCGGGGCCTAAGAATTCCGTCCTGGACAGCGCCGAGCCCGACTCCGTTTGGCCGCCGACTACCGATGCGGGGGGGCAGCCGCCGTTCAAGTACCCGTTCAGCTATGCCCATAAGCGAGTCGAAGCGGGCGGTTGGACACGCCAGGTGACGGTGCGCGACATGCCTATATCGAAGAAGATGGCCGGCGTGGAGATGCGGCTGGTGAGCGGCGGCATCCGCGAACTGCACTGGCACGTAGGCGCCGAGTGGGCGTTTATGACCGCCGGAAGCGCCCGCATCACGGCCGTTGACGCGAAAGGCCGAGGTTTCGTCGAGGATGTCCACGAAGGTGATTTATGGATCTTCCCCGGCGGCGTTCCACACTCGATTCAGGGGTTGGGCCCTGACGGATGCCAGTTCCTGCTGGTCTTCAACGACGGCAATTTCAACGAATTTGAAACCTTTCTACTGACTGACTGGCTGCACCATACTCCGAAGGAAGTGCTTGCCAAGAATTTCGACACTCCCGAATCGACGTTCGCGAATGTTCCGTCCCGGGAGCTCTTCATCTTCCAGCGCGACCTGCCGCGGCCGCTCGAGGAGGAGAAGAAAGAGGTCTATGCCGCGACCGGCCCGGTTCCCGACAGCTTTGCTTTCTTTACCGACAAGATGAAGCCGACCAAGGTGACCGCGGGCGGAAGCGTGAAGATCATCGATCAATCTAACTTTCCCGCTACCAACATCGCGGCGGCCATCGTGACGCTCAAGCCGGGCGGCTTGCGCGAGCTGCACTGGCACCCGAATGACGACGAATGGCAGTATTACGTGAAGGGGACCGCGCGTATGACGGTCTTCGCCGCGGGCGGTCATGCACGCACGATGGATTTCCATCCCGGCGATGTGGGCTACATCGAGCAATCGAAGCCGCACTTCATCGAAAACATCGGCGACACCGATCTGGTCTTCCTCGAGGTTTTCCCCACACCGGATTATCAGGACATCTCGCTCGGCGAATGGCTGGCTCATACCCCGTCGCGTCTGGTCGATGAGCATCTGGGAACAGGCGAAGACTTCCTTCGCAAGATCAGCAAAAAGGAAGTGGTCATCACACCCGAATAGCTTTTGGGAGTGCGAGTGCGTTTGTTGTACGTTTTCCTTATTACGACGTATGTTCTTTTTGGACGAAGCCGCCAGATTTTCTGGCGGCTTTTTCCATTGCGGAATAGATCTCAATCCAGTTTGCGGTTCGGGGCGGCGGTCTCAACCTTACGGTGGATGCCCGCCCCCACGGCTCTCGCGTAGGATGCTCTTCTGATTTCGCCTTCGATGGAACTTATCAATAACCGAAAACCGGGCGGGTTGTCGGCCAGGTCCTCACACTCCTGAAAGGAAACAAGTCTATGCCACATATTGCATTGCCAGAGGGGCTGCCCGGAATCCGTGGAGCCATGGCTTTTCGCCCGGAAACAGCAAAGCCGCTCAACGAGCTCGTAGAGATATTGCTCCTTGGTCCGAGCACGCTCACGCCCGCCGAGCGCGAGTTGATCGCGACCTATGTCTCCTATCTGAACGATTGCCACTACTGCCAGAGCGCGCACGGCGCGATTGCGGCGGCTCATCTCAATGGGGATGAAGACCTGGTCAAGCAGGTGAAGGCCGACTTTCATTACGCCGCTATCTCAGAAAAACTGAAGACACTCCTGGTGATCGCGGGCAAGGTGCAGCGCGGCGGCAAAAACGTGACTGCGGAAGATATCGCAGACGCACGCAGCGTAGGAGCAACCGACCGGGAGATTCACGATACCGTGCTGATTGCAGCGGCATTCTGCATGTACAACCGCTATGTCGACGGCCTGGGGACAACACAGCCGCAGGACGAAGCACTCTATCGCGAGCGCGGCAAGCAGGTGGCCCGCGACGGGTATATCAGCGTGAGCAAAACGTATCTGCCCACGGAAGCGTTGGCGCGCTAGAACAAACTACCTTGAGGAGAAATCATGGCACACATCGCGCTTCCTGAAGGACTGCCGGGCATTACCGGAGGCTTCGCGTTTCGTCCGGAGACAGCAAAACCGATGCGGGAGTTGGCTGACATCCTGCTTCACCAGCCGGGCAGTCTGAGTGGGGGCGAGCGCGAGCTGATCGCGACCTATGTCTCCTCAAAGAACGATTGCTATTTTTGCCAGACCAGTCACGGCGCGGCTGCAGCCGCTCATCTGGGTGGAGACGCCGTGGTCAAACAAGTGACTGCGGATTTTCAGCGTGCGCCGATTACTCCGAAGCTGAAGGCTCTGCTGGCGATTGCCGGCAAGGTGCAGATCGACGGAAAGCAAGTGACACCGGCAGACATTGCCGAGGCGCGCAGCCAGGGAGCAACCGATCTTGAGATTCACGATACGGTCCTGATTGCAGCGGCGTTCTGCATGTACAACCGCTATGTCGACGGGTTGGGCACCTGGCAACCAACAGATCAGACGATGTACGCCGAGATGGGTAAGCAACTTGCGCAGCGCGGGTACTCGGCGCCCCCTCGTTAGTTGTCTGCGATTCGAATGGAGCGCGGCGGCCATCAGGCCTTGATCTGGGCCTGAGATTTAGGCCTGCGGATTTTTTGACTTAGGCTGCCACTTCTTTCGCTCGGGCGGCTGAGTCGATGGTTCCGGTTCCGCCTTCGCTCCTTCATCCGCTTTGTTTTCGAGCGAAGCTGCATCGGCGATAGGTGTTGTGGGACCGTTCTCTGGGCTGGTTGCAGAAGCTTTGGGTGTCCACTTCTTCCGTGCTAGTAATGGAGGCGGTGCTGAAGCAGTGCTCGGCGTGAGAGCTCCTGCTGGAGGCGCTTGGGCTTCAGTTTTTGCTGCTGGCTCTACTTGAGTTGGCGCAGTCGTGCGTGCGTTCGGCTGCCATTTTTTGCGCTGTACTGTTTCTGCCGGCAGCGGAATTTCATTTGCTGCAATTGGATTGGCCGCTGATTGCTCTGCGACTACGGGCTCTTCTTGAAGGATCGCCGGTGCGGTTTCAACATCTATGTTCGCGGATGACGGTGCAGCTTCAATGAGCGCGACAGAAGCAATGCCGGCTTTCTTCTGCACGCCTTCCAGCAGCAATTCTGCGATGTCTTTTACTACGATCTCATCCGCATCGCCCTTGCCGGGCGTGCTGTTCAACATGCTCTTGCAGAACGGGCATCCGACGGCGAGCGTCTTCTGCTGACCGGCGTCGGCCAACCGCTGCTTGACCTCGCGAAAACGATTTTCGGAAATTCTCTCGGAGCCCGCTTCTTCTTCCTTCCAAAACTGTGCGCCACCAGCGCCGCAGCAGAAGGAGTTCTCGCGATTGCGATCAAGCTCTCTCACGTCATTGCTCAAGACATGAAGCAGATTTCGCGGCGCTTCGTAGACGCCATTGTGGCGGCCCAGGTAGCAGGGATCGTGGTACGTAATGCTGGCGTCCAGCGGATCGGAAGCTAACTTACCATTCGCGACGAGAGACGCCAAATATTCACTGTGGTGCATGACCGGGTAATCGCCGCCGATCTGCGAGTATTCTTTGCCGATCGCATTCATGCAGTGCGGGCAGCTGGCTACGATGAGTTTGGGCCTCGCTGCATTGAGCGTTGCCACATTCTGGTCGGCAAGCTCGCGATAGAGATGCTCGTTGCCGGCGCGGCGTGCGCTGTCGCCGGTGCAGCATTCTTTCTTGCCTAACACTGCGTAGTTCACCTTCGCGTGGTTCAGCAGTTGCACGAAGGCTCGCGCCGTCTTCTGTGCCTGCGGATCATAGCTTGCCGCGCAACCGACCCAGTAGAGCAGGTCGGGCGCAGGATTCTCCTCCGTTGTCTTGACGTCGAGCCCTTCAGCCCATTGCATCCGCCGATCGTGATTGATGCCCCAGGGATTTTTCGCGCGCTCCATGCCGCGAAAGGCGCTCTGCAGCTGCATAGGAAACTCGCCTTCCATCATCACCTGGTTGCGGCGGATGTCGATGATGTCCAGCATCTGCTCGTCTTGCACCGGACAGACTTCCATGCAGGCGCCACAGGTGGTGCAGGCCCAGGCAGCTTCTGGAGTGAGTGCGAACTGGAGTAGTGGCTGCGGGCTTTCTGCGCCGGACGATTGTTTCGATAGCCGGTTCAGCTCCATGCGCTTGTTGATTTCAAGCGCAGCCGGGCTCAGCGATTTGCCGGTGGCCGTGGCCGGGCACACATCCTGGCAGCGATTGCATTGAATACACGCATAGGCATCGAGCAGTCGAGGCCATGCGAGATCCTCCAAACGCTTTGCACCGATCTGCTGGTCTTCTACTTCAAGGTTGATCTCTACGAGAGGCAGCACGCCGCTCGGCTGCCGGCGGGCCAGCAGATAATTTGCCGGGGCCATGAAGATATGAACGTGTTTCGTGTAGGGAAAATACGCGAGGAAGACAAGAACGCTGCCCAGTGCGCCCCAGTATCCGAAGACTCGCCAGGCTTCGGCATTCTGCGCGTCGAAGAGATGCGAGAGCGCCGTGGCGAATGGCTGCCACCGGTCTGGACCGTCCGCAGCGATGCGTGCTCCCGCTCCGATGGCGCGGCTGCCAACGTGAAACAGGATGAACGCCGAGACGATGATCGAATCCCGCGTGATGTAGCCGTGCTGGATGTCTGGATGGAGGAGCGTTTTTTCGTTGAAACGGAAATCGTGCCGTGCGGGGATCAGGAAGCGGCGAACAACGAGAGCGATCACGCCGATGAGCACGAGCAGGCTCAGGATATCGGCGACGAAGTTATAGATTGCTCCCGGCGTCGTTGCTGATGAGATGGCGAATGGTACAAAGCCTTCGATCGCATCGGCGAGATTCACCAGCAGATAGAAGACGAATCCGTAAAAGATGAATGAATGAAAGAAGCTGACCGCTGTCCTTTTGCGGAAGGTGCGGGACTGACTTAGGCTGGTGACGATTGCATACCAGAGGCGAGCAGGGAAGCGGTCGGTGCGGCTTTCCGCGTCGCCGCGCCCTCTGCGAATATGCAGGTAGAGCCGGTAGAAACCGCGTGCTCCGATAACCAGCGTGATCGCTGCAAAGAGGAGGAACGCGTATCTCTGTCTGAGAGGAAGCATGAACCTGCGTTTCTAAATCGATCTAAGCTGAAGCACTACTTGCGCAGGCCGTCGATCAGGGCCGGCACAATCTGCTGCACATCGCCTACGATGCCGTAGTCCGCCACTTTGAAGATGGGAGCGTCGCCATCCTTATTGATTGCGACAATGATCTTGCTCTTGCTCATGCCGGAGAGATGCTGCACCGCGCCGGAAATACCAATGGCGATGTACGCCTTGGGCTGCACTGTCTTGCCGGTCTGACCTACCTGCTCGGAGTATGGCCGCCATCCGGCGTCGACAATCGCGCGAGTTGCGCCCACCGCGGCGCCAAGTTGATCGGCCAGTCCCTCAACCAGTTTCGTAAATCCGTCGGCGCTTCCTACGCCCCGGCCGCCGGCGACGACGATATCCGCTTCACTCAGAGAAATACGCGCGGTCTTCTCCAGCGATCTTCCGATTACTTTTACGCGCCGCTCCGGCAGGTTCAAGTCCACATCGAATTGCTCGGCATGGTTGCTGCCCGGAGCCGCCGCAGCAAAGGATCCCGGCTTCACCGTCGCGACGATGGTCTTGGCCGGCGTCTCGATCTTCTCCGTGACGCGCGCAAGATAGGTGTAGTGCTGGGCGGAGACTGCATCCTTCGCGAAGCGAAGGGAAGTGACATCCTCGAGCAGCGCAGCGTCGAGCCTGACGGCAACCCTGGGGCTATATTCGCGGCCGCTGCGGCTGCCTCCGATGAGGACGGTGTGAGCCTCTCCTTCGGATGCTATCTGCGCGACTGCGGCAGACCACAACTCCGCGTCGTATTGGGCAAACTGGGCTCGATCTGCAACCAGCACCTGATCCGCGACGAGCGCGGCTTCGGCGGCTGCTCCCACGACATCCTTGCCGAGAATGAGAATTGCGATCGGCCCTTCGCGGCCGAGTTCGCGTGCGCACGTCACTATCTCATAGGTGCTGCGGCTTAATTTTCCATTTGCATGTTCAGCGGCGATAAGGATCATGCAATCACCCGGGCTTCGTCACGCAGCAGGTGCAGAAGTTCCGTTGCCGCCGCTGCTGCGTCTTTGCCATCCAATATTTTGCGCAGCCGTTCTTTCACCTGGATCTCTTCCCCCGTGATCTTGACCATCGGTTGCACCTGGAATTGCTCGAGCGTTTCGCTGCGTAATTCTTTTTTCTTGGCCTTGAGGATGTTCGGCAGCGTGGGGTAGCGGGGATCGTTCAAACCTTGCTGCGTGGTAATCACAGCGGGCAAGGCAACAGAAAACTCCTCGCGGCCTTCGTCGACGTCGTGCTTTCCGGTGAGCGTGCTGTCCTGCAGGCTGAGAGCGCTGGTCCACGTCACCTGCGGCCAATTCAGCCGCTCCGCCGTGGCCGCGCCGAGCGCCTGGCTATCCCAGTCGGCCTGCTGTCCTCCGCAAAGGATGAGCTCCGCCTGCTCCTGCCGGGCAATCTCGGCCACGACCTTGCTGAGGGCGATAGGATCGAGTGCAATCTCCGTCTCGACATGAACGGCGCGGTCGGCTCCCATAGCCAGCGCGGTTCGCAGTGCCTCACGAAGCCGCGCGGGGCCTACGCCGACAGCGATCACCTCGGCGTCGATGCCACCTTCGCGCAGGCGGAGCGCTTCCTCCAGGCCGTACTCATCCATGGTGTCCATCACCAGCTTGCTGTTCGCCAGATCGACTGCGCCATCCCGCGTGCGCACGCTCTGCTCGGCGTCCAGGACCTGGCGAATCAGGGTCATCATCCGCATTTCCTTCACTCCGTTCAATCCACCGATGATGGTAGCCGTAACCTCTGCCACCGCACAACTTTGACAGGGATGCGCGGAGCGTGAGCAACAGTTATCCAGCGCTTTTCACGAAATTCATCAAGGGATCTCGGGAAACTGAGGTATGCTCCCGCGTACCGAGGTCCTTCCCATGATCGATCTGAGTGAAGTGGGTGCCTTTCCTGCCGTTACTGGAGCGAATCAGTTCAGCGTTCGCTTCGGCATCTATCTTCCCGGCATTCATTCGAGCGATCAATTCGAGGTGATTGCGCGGGTCATTCACAGCGAAGACCGCTTCGATCCCAGCATTCCTCCCGTGAATTTTTCTTTGGCATGGCAATCGGGCCATCCGCTCGATCTATGGACGGTAACCGTTCCTCTGACTCCAGTGGCGGGCACACACATCGGGTTGGCGGGAATGCATCTGTATCGGTATGAGCTTTGGTGGACGCCGGTCGGCGGAACTCGCCAGTTGGTGAGCCCGTGGATTACCGATCCATTCGCTCGCGATGCCGAAATCGGAAACATGGCGGCGTTCGATGTGGGACCGGCCCCGGCGCCTTTTGCTTGGGCGGACAACGCTTACAAAACACCTGAGCTGGATGACCTGATCGTCTACGAGCTGCAAGTCGAGGAGTTCAACGACACCTTCGACGGTGTGACCGACCGGCTGGTCTATCTTAAAAGTCTCGGCGTCAATTGCGTCGAGCTGATGCCGGTCACCAGCATGAAGCTCGATTTCGATTGGGGCTACGGCCCGCTTTATTATTTTGCGCCGAGCATGCGTTTCGGCGGTAGCGTTGCCTTGAAGCGGCTGATTAACGCCGCGCATGAGCAGGAAATGGCCGTGATCCTCGATGTTGTTTACGAACATGTGGACACGCTGTTTCCGTATTACTGCGTCTACAACGACCTGGCCAATACCACCGGCGCGCCGAAGGTGGCGAATCCGATGATGGATGGCTGGAACATCTATGGATTCGGTCCGAAGCCGGACTTCACCATCGCGTTCACGCAAGATTACTTTCTCAATGCCAACCAGCAATGGATCGACGAATATCATGTCGACGGCTTCCGCTACGACGAGGTGACGGACCTCTACGTTCCGCCCATGGATGCGGGCTACCGGACGCTAGTGGAGCAAACTTATCTTCATTCACTCACCGTGCCGCGGTTTCAGGGAGGGGCTGGCGGCTACAGCCGCATCATTCAATGCGCGGAAGCTCTCGACAGCGCGCAGACCGTGCTGGCGCAGACTTACACCAACAGCGCGTGGCAGAACGGTCTGCTCTATCTTGCCGAGGCGATCGCATCCGGTACGCCACCGGCCGATAGCTACGCGCATCAGCTCGATCCGAGCTTTATGGGGTATCCCGCGACGACAGAGGCTGTGGATGCCGCAGGGAACGCGATCCAGATGCCCGTTGCACCCTTTCAATACCTGGAATCTCATGATCACAGCCAGTTAATTGTCTATGTTGGAACGGGCGGCGACGCGAACGATCCTACGCCGGAAGGCGACCGGAGCCTGTTTTTCAAATTGCAGCCCCATGCCATCGCGCTTTACACACTGCAGGGCATTCCCATGCTCTGGCAGGGGCAGGAGTTTGCGGACAACTACAACCTTCCGGACAGCGGCCTCTCCAGGGTTCATCTCCAGCGGGATATGCACTGGGAGTACTTCTACGACTCGTACGGCTCTCCGCTGGTGAGCCTTTATCGTCGGCTTGGATCGTTGCGCCGCAGCGTGCGTGCCTTACGCAGTCGCTCGTCTTACTACTACTGGCAACAGTCTCTGCAAGGAACAGAAGTCATCATCTACTCGCGCCATGCGGCGGCGAGTGGCACGGATGCAGAATCGTGGGCGCTGGTGCTGCTCAACTTTGGCGGTACTGCAAGCACGGGCGCCGCGCCATTTCCGGTGGCCGGGACGTGGCGTGAGATGGTGGACGATTCCTTCCGTGCAACTCCATACGAAGTTGCGCCAGTCACAGATGGAGGTTCCGTCAGCGTGACGGTGCCGTCGAACTACGGACAGGTCTGGGTCAAAGTCGCCTAGATTTAGGTAGCGAGCAGCTCGGATTGTGGGTCGGCAATCGCGGCTATATTTTCGGCTGGAGTCTGATGAGAAGTAACTGCGTTGCGGCCGGCGCGTTTGGATGCATAGAGAGCATCGTCTGCCTTCTTCAACAGGGATTCGATCGTGTCGGAGGAGTCGCCGACGGCAACCCCGAGGCTGGCGGTGACTTGTATTCCGGCGGGCATCCCGCGAAGAGCTTCCACTCGCATCCGCATCCGCTCCGCTGCCGTCGATGCGTGGAAGGGATCGGTGTCGCGCAGCATCACGATAAACTCTTCACCGCCAAAGCGCGCCAGCGCGTCTGAGCCCCGGGTTCCAGCCTGGAGTGCGGCGCTTACCCGGCGGATCACCTCATCTCCAACAGGATGGCCATGGGCATCATTGATTCGCTTGAAATAGTCAAGATCGATCAGCACCAGGCCGGTGCCTTTGCCGTAGCGGCGGGCGTAAACCAGCTCTCGCTGCAGCGCTTCTTCAAAGGCCCGGCGATTCAGCAGGCCGGTCAATCCGTCCGTAAGCGCCAGCGCCTGCAGGTTATCTCGCTGGCAGCAGAAAGAAAGCCAGATGAGGCTGAGACCTGCTCCGATGCCGAAGGTGAAATTGAAAAAGATGAAATATGCCTGGAAGGGATCGGCGTGCATGATGCCATGCTGGGGCGGACGCACGGTAGCGGCTACGATACGGAAGATATGAATCACGGCAACTGCGGCCATCAGATACCCGGTGGTGCGAATGGCCGAACGTAGCGCGGTATTCCTGCTGCGAAACAGCACGACGGCGGTCATCATGGCCTGGATCGCATCCGCCGTATCGCTAACGTAGATGCGAGTGCGGGCGTGGGCGTGAATCGCGCTGCAAAACAGCAGCCCTGAGAAAACTGCAACGCCTGCAGCGATGCTGAGATATGGATGCTGCGTCTTATGTTCCAGCGTCTCTTCGACTGCGAAACGGAAAAGAACGAGGGCCGCGAAAACGGAGACTTGGGGCAGCGCGGCGGAGAAGAAGGCCGGCGCGAAGGGTTGACACATCGCCAACAGCAATCCAGCGAGGGCGACGCAAAACGCCCGCCTGACCCACCTGACACCGTTCAGGCCAGCCGCGTTCCTCTCGATTGCACTGCAGGCAATGATGAACAGCATCAGCACGACGGCGTATCCGGCTAATAGATGCCTCATGGACATGCTTTTGTCCAAGCTCCTTCGGGCGCTATGTTCTTCAAAAAATAGAAGTGTCTCCAGCATGTCACGACTGGTTTGCCGCCGTCACGGGCAAAGTAGGGGGTAACGAAAAAAACAATAGGTGGAGCCACATCGTGCAACGCCGCCGGACGTGAGTTGCAGCCGGAAAGAGGCATCCGTCTAAACTCGGAAGATACCCATGATGGTGCGCCGAGTCTCCCCCCGAAATTTTCTCTGGTATCGTAAACCGGCTTTCCTGCTGGCCCTGCTCGCGGCCCTGGTGGCGTTCGTTGTTCAATCCGGAGAGCTGGGAACCGCCGATACTCAGCACCGCCTGCAATCCACCCATGCCCTGTGGACCTTTGAGCCGCCGGTCTTTCCTCAGGAGTATCCGGAATTCGGCATTCATGGCCGCGGAGGAAAGCTGCAAAGCTGGTACGGCATCGGCCAATCTTTGCTCATGCTGCCGGCTGACATCGCCGGAACATATATCGAGCGCCTTCCCGTCTTCGCCCGATACAACGGAAACGATCCCAGCGTGCGTGACATCGTCGTCAGTTACAGCACCAATATTTTCGTCACGGTGATAACGGCTCTGGTCTGCTTCCGCTTCCTGCTAAGCCTGGGCTTTGCGGTTGATCATTCCGTGGCCGGCGTGTTGGCTATGCTGTTCGCCACAACCCACCTGCACTACACGCAGAACATGATGGAGAACAATTACATCTTTCTGCTCACGCTCACCGGATTCTGCTATCAATATCGTTGGCTATGCACCGGCAGTCGCCGCGCGCTTGTCCTCGGATCAACTGCTTTCGGTCTCAATCTGCTTACCCGGCTGACCACGGGATTGGATCTGCTGGCCGGGGGCCTCTTTGTGCTTCTCGTGCTGGCCTGCCAAGGCGTGCGCGGAAACGATCTATGGAGTCGCATCCGGATCTATCTGACCACTGCGATCCCGATATACATCTTTTTCGGGCTGATCGATCGCCTCTACCAGTTCTACCGCTTCGGCTCGTTTTTCAGCACGTACCTGGGCATTTACGCCCAGGAGGCGAAACAGCGAAATCCTGCTCTGCCGGTCAGCTATCCCTTTGAGAAGCCTTTTCACACGGGCTTCTTCGGAGCTCTCTTCGCTCCGGAAAAATCAATCTTTCTCTTCGACCCCTTACTCATTCTTGCAATCTTGGTCGCTGTCGTCGGATGGAGGCGGTTCACTCCCGCCGTGAAAGCTTATGTCCTGACTACGGCGCTGCTTCTTCTCGCCTACATCAGCTTCTACGCGCGCTACACGGTGTGGAGCGGCGACTTCGCCTGGGGCGACCGTTATGTTTCGACGGCCGTGGAGTCGGCGTCTCTGCTTGCCGTTCCGCTGCTGCTGCGATTTCGTCGAGCAATAGGCAGGCCGGTCTGGATCGCAGGAATTGCGCTGCTGGCGATCAGCATTGTTATCCAGATCGCTTCACTGGCCTTCTGGCTGCCGCTGGAAATTTACCAGATGGAAACGCTGGGACATCCCACATTCGTCGTCGGGCTGCGCTTCGAGAACATCCTTGCATTTGCATTCGGCAAAATGAACGCGTGGGGACTGACGAACGCGGCGATGACGCAAGATCCGTGGGACTATGTCCACATCACCACCTGGAACGTCCTGCCCTTCCTGCTGAAGCGCAGCGGGATTGCGCCTGCGTGGGTGGTTAACGTCTCGCTAGTAATCTGGTACGCGGGACTCGCGGCCGTGGCATGCACGTTGTTCGCGCTTCTCCGCACGCTGGGCCGTTCAGAGAAATGCGCAGAGACGTCTCCAGCCGCTACACTGCTGCAGGAACGAGGGCATCGTTGACCACTGTAGACCGCCGCGATTCGAAATCTCTATCGCCGTACCGCTGGAACATTGCGTGGTTGCTGGGGCTGGGAGTCCTGGTGAACTACTTCGATCGCGTCAACCTGTCGGTTTCGCACGAAGCACTCATCACCACATTCGGAATTTCCAACATCGTTTTCGGATATCTCTCCGGGGCCTATAACTGGACCTATGCTCTCTGCCAGCTGCCCATTGGCGTATTGCTCGACCGGTTTGGTGTGAAGCGCGTCGGGCGCATCAGCACCTTTCTTTGGAGCATCGCCTCATTCGGCGCGGCGACTACTCCCAACCTTGGCGGATTTTTTGCGGCGCGCCTGGTGCTCGGCGTTGGAGAGGCTCCGACATTTCCTGCGAATGCCAAAGCGATCGGCCAGTGGTTTCCTGCGAAGGAGCGAAGTTTCGCCACGTCAATCTTCGATGCTGCGGCTAAATTCTCGTCAGCCATCGGCGTGCCGCTGATCGGCTTCATGCTGCTCAGCGTGGGATGGCGAATGAGCTTCGCCGTGACCGGCTTGATCAGCCTGGGCTACTTCCTGCTCTTCGTAAAAGCCTATCGCGATCCCGAAGACCAGGCGCAACGAGGCGGTGTCGGACAGACCGCTTCGGCAGATACCACGCAGTCTTCCGATGTCGAGTTGCGCATGTCGGCGGAGTCGTCCTCCTCTCTCGGCTATCTGTTAAGGCAGAGAAAGGTGCTGGGCCTTGCGCTCGGCTTCGGCTCCTATAACTACATCTTTTATCTGCTGCTGACCTGGCTCCCGAGTTATCTCTCCGCAGCTCTGCACATCGATCTCCGGCATTCTTTTCTCTATACGGGAGTGCCGTGGCTATGTGCGACGGTTATCGAGCTAATCGTTGGCGGCTGGCTGGTCGATTTTCTGATTGCGCGCGGGTGGGACGCCAACCGCGTGCGGAAGATCACGCTGATCGGGGGGACCGCATTTGGTCTGGGTATTCTAGGCGCAGCCCATGCACACGATGCGACTCAGGCTCTGCTCTGGATCAGCATTTCCATCAGCGGATTGTCTGCGGCAGCGCCGGTTGGCTGGTCGATTCCGTCGCTCATTGCCCCGCGTGGCAGCGTGGGCAAGGTAGGCGGCATCATGAATTTCTCGAATCAGCTTTCCGGGATTGCTGCGCCTATCGTTACCGGATATGTCGTCTCGGCGACGCATTCTTTCGCATGGGCCTTTGCTATTTCCGCCGGCTATCTGCTGGTCGGCATCGCCGGCTACATCGTTCTCCTGGGACGGATCGAACGGGTACCCGATCAATCGGCAGCCTTGCGGTCCATTTAGGATCTGGCTTTTAAGCTTTATTTCCGGACGATAAAGGTCGATTCACCGTAGCCCGCATGGCTCCAGTGGAGATACCGCCATCGACGAGCAGAGTCTGGCCGGTGACGTAGCGACTGGCTTCGGAAGCGAGAAAGACAACCGCGCCGTCCAGATCATGCGGCTGTCCGGGGCGCTTCACCGGTATGCGGTCGATGAGGTAGTCGACCCACTCCTGATCTTCGTAGAGCACCTTGTTCTGCTCGGTGCGGAACCATCCGGGGGCCAGGCAATTCACGGTGACGCCATGCTTTCCCCAATCGTCGGCGAGGCTCATGGTGAGCTGGCGAATGCCGCCCCGGCTGGCGCCGTAAGGGGCAAGGCCCGCGTAGCCGAAGACGCTGGTCACGGACCCGATATTCACGATGCGCCCGTAGCCTTTGGCGATCATGCGACGCGCCACGGCCTGCGCGACAAAGAAGCTTCCGCGAAGATTGGTATCAACGACGTGGTTCCAGTCGTCCCACGTGACATCGAGCGCGGGCTTGCGCACATTGCAGCCGGCGTTATTCACCAGGATGTGGATTTGCCCGAAGGCCGCCTCGGCCTCCGCGGCCATGCGCTCGATGCTCTCCTGATTCTTTACATCGAGTTCGAGAGAAACGGCTCGCCGCCCTAGCGCATGGACCTCCTTTTCGAAGGAAGCCAGAGACGCGCGATCGCGGCTGGTGAGCACCAGATCCGCGCCAGCCTTGGCCAAGGCCATGGCAAAGTATTGGCCCAGCCCGCGGCTGGTTCCGGTGACGATGGCCACCTGTCCACTGAGATCGAAGAGAGAATTATTCATGGTGTGGCGTCAGCACAATCTTCATCAGGTTCGGCTCGCGTGCATGGAGCCGATCGAACCAGCGTGGACCGTCTTCCAGAGATGCGACTGCGGTAATCAAAGGCTTGACCTGAATCTTTCCACTCGCCATCAGTTCGATGGCCTCCGGATATTCGCCCGACGACGCGCAGGAGCCCTGCAGCCGGATCTGCCGGCTGACCACCTTCTGCAAAGGAAGCGTGACTTCGGGCGTGATGTTGCCGATCAGAGTGACCGTACCGCCTTTGCGAACGCAATCGATCGCTGCCGATATGGTTTCGTTCCTGCCTACGGCCTCGAGAACCATATCGACACCATTGCCGTCGGTGAGCCGCATGATTTCGGCAAACAGCTCGGAGCCGGATGCATGAATGACCTCGGTCGCGCCCACGCGGCGAGCCATATCCAGCCGGGTAGCGTCGACATCGGTGATGATGACTCGCGAATAGCCTGCGGCCTTCGCGGCTTGCAACGTGAGCAGGCCAATCATGCCAGCTCCGATCACCAGTGCGGATTCCCCGTCAGTCACTGGAGTCAGCTTCACCGCATGCATCGCGACCGAAACCGCCTCCAGCATCGCGGCTTCGACGAATGGAATCGTATCCGGCAGCCGATAGGCGATACGCTGCGGGATGGTGATGAATTCTGCGAATGCGCCTGCACGGCGGTAATCGGTGCAGGATACGCCGATTACCTGGCGGTTATTGCAGAGATTGACTTGTCCCCGGGCGCAGAACTCGCAGCGGCCGCAATAAACGGTGGAGTCGAAGGTGACCCGGTCGCCGATAGAGAAATCTTTCACCTCGGCTCCGACAGAGATGACAGTCCCGGCGGCCTCGTGTCCCATGACGATCGGAGGAATGCGTCGTCCCGACGAGCCATCGTAGCCATGCACATCGCTTCCGCAGATGCCGCAGGCTTCCACCTTCACCAGCAATTCGTCCGCTCCTGCAGCAGGAACGGGCACGTCAACGATATCGAAGTGGTTGTATTCGGAGAGAAGTAAGGATTTCATGCAATCGCTCGGAATTCCGGTTGAGGGGCGCTCGCGAGAACGCTCGGTCTGCTGCCAGAAAAGCTTTTCTTGACCACCAGAATACCAAAGCTCCGCTACCCTTTTTCTCAGATCGCGGCGTGCGTACACTGGCACGGTATGTTGAACCACGAACTTTCTTTTCTCCCAGGAGGGATATGAGCGCCGCGTCCACGTCCAAAGGTACCGTCCGCCGCTGTGCCTGGTCCGAGAGCGATCCTCTCCTGCGCGCCTATCACGACGAGGAGTGGGGAGTGCCGGAATACGACAGCCGGGGCCTCTGGGAGAAGCTAATGCTGGATGGTTTCCAGGCGGGCCTCTCGTGGCTCACCGTTCTGCGCAAGCGCGATGCTTTTCGTGAGGCATTCAAGGATTTCGATCCGGAGCGGGTCTCGCGCTTCAAGGAGAGCGATGTTGCTCGGCTGCTGACGAATGCCGGCATCATCCGCTCTCGCGCCAAGATCGAAGCGACGATTGGCGGAGCGCGCGCCTACCTGGAGATGCAGTCCGCTGGGGAAGACTTTTCTGAGTTCGTATGGAAGATGGCGGGTGGCAAGCCGATCCTGAACAAGGGCGACGTTCCGGTTAAAACGCCACTGTCCGAAGAGATGTCCAAGTCGCTCAAGAAGCGCGGCTTCAAATTCGTCGGGCCGGTGATCGTCTACGCCTGGATGCAGGCGACCGGGATCGTCAACGATCACTCCGCGAGCTGCTTCAGGCGAAAAGAGATGCGGTAACAAAGACGGGGCCCGGGTGGGAAACCCTTGGCCAGCGGTCCAGCCGTTGTCAAATTTATCGCGACGGCGATGAGGTCGTCGAAGCATATCTCATCCCGCCGCAAACACCCGGCAATCCTCTCCGTGCGCTGCGAGGCTTCCAGCGCGTACACGTAGCTAAAGGGGCAACTGAGCATGTCAAGCTGATTCTGCAGCCTCGCGACCTGAGTTTTGTGAACGAGGCGGGCGATCGCCTGATTGAGCCGGGTGCGTATGAGTTGGTTATCGGCGACGGACAGCCTCAGACACAAGCTGCGACCACCAGTGCTCAGTTCACGATCGATGGAGAACAGAAGCTTCCGGAGTAGATGTGAACGAGTGTTGTTCACCCGAACTGGAGCGTGGACCGAATCGGGTCAACGCTCTAGTTCGAACTGGAAGTTCAGGCTCGCATCGGGAAGGTTTCTGCGAAGCGCTACTGGGAGTAGACGCGAGTGGCGATGACCTGCGCGCCGGGAGCTGTCGCCCCGATGCTGCTGGTTTCTATCAGCAGCTCGAATGGCTTGATCGTTCCATTCGGCGAAGTCGCCTGCTGCAGGATTGGATTCATCAGCTTGGAATCGAAGAGCGCATCGGCGGCGGCCTGGGTTGCCGCCATATTGAGTCCCTGAATGATCAGGACATGTCCGGCGCCATCCAGCCCGGGCAAAAATGCAATCGAACCATATGTGCGGTTCGATTCCGGGTCGGTGCCATTTCTATAGAAATGCTGCTCCGCGCCGTTTGGATGTTCGTTCTGCACATAGGACTGATCCACTTCCGGCGCGTACTCGAGATTGAAATTGAGCCTCTTCTCGAAAAGCGCAACCCAGGGATTGGTGTGCTTGGATCCGATGAGGATCACGTTCGCATTCTTTATGTCTTCCGCCGTAATCGATCGTGCGTAACGGATCTGCGCTCGATTGGCGATGAACTCTGGAAGACGGGTCAGCCGGGAAGTAATGTCGAGAGAAACGACGCTGGTATAACGCTGGCGGCGGAGATCATTGAAATTGCGCGGATCGATTCCCGGGGGAGCCTTCAGCTCCGAAAGATAGGACTGGTTCGCATACTCTTCCACGCTTACCAGATGATCGGTGAGGTTTTCGATGATGCCCAGGCCGCTATCGCTGGCTACGATCAACGTATTGCGATTGGGTTGAAATACCTGGGACCAGATCGCATGCTCGGGGCTTTGCGCAGCGCTTGATGGGGCGCCCGACCTCACCAAGATCCATGCCAGCGCGGTCAGAAGTATGCCTGCGGATAGCCCTAGAAGCGCTGCAACCCACACTGGATTCCATTTAGGCCGAGGGGTTGCGGTCTCCTGTAAGTCCTTCGGAGTGGCGGCAGCATCCGGGGGATGAGTTTCGCGGCTCGCGAAGTGCACAGGAGGCTGGAAATCGGAACTTTCCGTCTCTGGTTCTGGGAATTCGAAATTGTTCTCAAAGACGGGGAGATAGCCGCCACGCGGTATCGCAATCCGTAGCGATTCGTCGCGTCCCTCGCCTTCGAAGTATTGATCGAGACGCTTGCGCAGCAGGCGCGCGTAACTTCTTACGATATTGTCTTCGCCAGGATTGTAGCCTTCGGAACGATTGAAGACCTGAATGCCGATACGTTGTTCCGTGACCTCATGCGCTCGATCCAGCAGGTACTGCTCGCAAACGTACAGCAGAAACTTGGGCAGCAGCTCGGACTTGTTGAGGCCTTTGCTCGCCGCCACGCGGCACGCAAGCTGCCACTCCGGCTTGGCGAGAAGCCTATTGGCCTCGACCTCTGCAATGTCTTCCTCGAGTAGCACGGCGTGACTCGACATGCGAGCTGGCGGATCTGCGATGCCGTTAGCCCTGCCAAAAGGCTCGCGTGGCCGATCTCCGTGCGACCGTTCTCGATCGCTCTCCATGAGTTTCAATATAGCGGGCGTGGATGAAATTCCTGTAAACAGAACAACCCCGCATCGCTGAATCTCCCCAAAAAATAGGGGGGTAAAGGGGGGTACACACACAGTGTGAGGCGGAAGAGCACCGTAGATCACCCTTTTTTTCCTTTTAGACCACCGGTCATGATCATTCCATCTGTCCCCCAGGGCATGACCCGCTGGCCGGCTGCTGAACGGTTATCTCTACGAGGCCCCGATCACTCTTGAACCAACACAGAGAAAGAAACCTGGAGCGAATTGTGAAACGTTTTGTTCTTACGGCAGCGATGGTCTGCCTGCTATTCCTTAGTGCCGCACCCCTTTTTGCACAATTTGAAACTGCCTCCGTGCTGGGCTATGTGCGTGACACGTCCGGCGCTGTTGTCTCTGACGCAACGGTGTCCCTAATCAGCCAGGAAACAAAGCTGTCCGTTACGGTCAAGAGCAACGCTCAGGGCGCGTACGAATTTCCCGATGTCAAAGTAGGTGAATATAAGGTTACAGCGAGCGCAGGTGGCTTCGACACCAGCTCGACTGAGTCGTTCGTCGTGACAGTCAATGCCAAGCAGCGCGTCGACGTAATGTTGAAGATCGGATCGGCAAATGTAACGGTAACTGTAAATTCCGCCGCGGATCTGCTGGAAACGGATTCAAGCGAACGTGGCCAGGTCATCGGCACCCGCGAGGTCGAAAACCTTCCGCTGAACGGCCGCGCCTATGCCGATCTGGCGGCGCTTGTCCCCGGCGTTCGCCGTAACGTTCTCGAGAACACCACCGACTCCAGCCGCGATGCCAGCTTTAACGTCAACGGCCAGCGCAGTGAGTTCAACAACTTCCTTCTCGACGGTATCGACAACAACGCGTACGGCACCTCGAATCAGGGATTCTCGAACCAGGCAATTCCACCCTCGCCGGATGCCATCAACGAGTTCCGCGTCGAAACCGACAACTACAGCGCGGAATATGGACGCTCTGCCGGCGCTGTAATCAACGTCAGCATTCGCAGCGGCTCAAACCAGTTCCACGGCAAAGCCTACGACTACATCCGTAACACGGTCTTCAACGCAGAAGGGCCCTTCACCCCGCCGAACGACCCACTCACCGGCAAGCCGCTAAAGCCGATTCTGATCCGTAACCAGTTTGGCGGAACCTTCGGCGGACCCATCTGGAAGGATCGCACCTTCTTCTTCGGCGACTACGAAGGAACTCGTCAGTTGGTCCACGCTATCAACCAGGCGACCGTACCGACGGCCGATCAGAGCGGCATCAGTGCCCTGGCCAAGACGAATGGCGGCTTCACGTTTCTCTCGGGGAAAAGCACCGAAAGCGGCGCAGCCGTTCCGTTGCTCAACCCGCTTACAGGGCAGAAGTATCCGAACGGCGTCATCCCTTTCAACGACCCTTCCGTCTCGTCGTTTGCTAAGGGTGTGCTTGCGGCCCTTCCCGCACCCAATGTTCCCGGCGATCCTTTCGCCAATAACTATGCTTCGCTCCCGCCCGACACCATCAATGACGATAAGGGCGATATCCGCGTGGACCAGACCTTCAGCGCAAAGACGACAGCGTTCATTCGCTATAGCGAGCATCAGGGCAAAATTGCCGCCCCACCGAATATTCAGGGACCCGCAGGCGGCAACAGCAACGGCAACGTGAACATCTTCAACCAGCAGATTGCCGGTGGCGTCACCCACACCTTCAATCAGAACTCCATTCTCGATGCGCGCTTCGCTTTCACCCGTACCGATGGTGGCAAGTTCCCCTACGGTCAAAACATGGCCAGCCTGATGGCCGGCATTCCGGGTCTGCCCACCGATCCCGCCGTAGTTCGCAGTCTCAACGTTCAGAGCGTTAACAACTACTCTCAATTCGGCAATCAGGGCAGCAATCCGCAGTTTCAGGATCCTTACATCTTCAATCCCAAGGCGAACTACACCCGGATCGTTGGCCGGAGCACGTACAAAGTCGGTTATGAGTATCAATCCATCTTCACTACCATCGATGACTTCAATCCGGTTTATGGACAGGACACCTACAACGGCGGCTACAGCTTCACCGGAGCTTCCTCCAGCGTTCTGAGTGGATCTGATAGCGGCACCAAGGAAGCCGTTGCTCTCGCCGATTTTCTCTTTGGCGCGCGCGATACCTTCCAGCTCAATAACTTCGTCCACGTCCACCTGAATCAGCGCATGAACTTCATGTACCTCCAGGATGACGTTCGGGTGAATTCGCGTCTTACCGTGAATGCCGGCCTTCGCTACGAGTTGGTCACTCCGCAGTGGGAGTCGAACAACCTGCTCTCCAACTACGACCCGACGACACAATCTCTCATCCAGGCCAAGTCCGGCTCCATCTATGATCGCGCCCTGGTCAACATGCCGAAGCTGGACTTCGCACCGCGCATTGGCTTCGCCTACTCTGCGACTCCCAGAACGGTGATCCGCGCCGGTTACGGCCTCAGCTACGCACAGTTCAACCGGGAAGGCGGCGAGAATCTTCTTGTCTATAACCTGCCCGCCATCGTCAATACGAACATCGTGCAGGGCCCACAGTTTGCCAACCCCGGCGTGCTCGGCAAGCAAGCTGCTCTTGCGGAGTGCACCGCCACTCAAGCCGCTGCACCTTACAGTCCGGCGGATCAGACTCCTTGCTTCCGCACGACGGCCCAGGGATATCCCGGAGGCTTCACCAGCCCGTCGAATGTCACCGCGGCCAGCAATTTGACCACCCAGGCTCGGTATATCCCGAAGAACCTGCCGACTGGTTATGTTCAGGCTTATCACCTCACGGTCGAGCAGCAGCTCGGACCTTCGACTACTTTCGATTTGGCCTACGTCGGATCGCACGGCGTAAAGCTTGAAACCCTGGCCGATCTCAATCAGTCCATCGCCAATCCGGTGACCGCTACCTGCAACGCGCAGGTAAACACTGGCTGCCTGTCCCTTGCGCAACGCCGTCCGATTCAGACCTTCACCACCATTGAAGAGACGCTTCCCGCCGGCCTCCTGCACTACAACGCCCTGCAGGCCAAGGTCGAGCACCGTACCGGCCATGGTCTCTACCTGCTCAACTCCTTCACCTGGTCTAACGCAATCGACAACGCTGCAGGTCACCTCGATACGCCGGACAACGACAACTCCCGTATCAACCTCGCCAATCCGAAGGGGGATATCGGTCCTTCCGCTTACAACCAGCCGCTGAACGACATTCTTTCGGGTGTCTACGACCTGCCTTACGGCAAAGGCCGGACCTGGGGTACCGCTGCTCCTCTTTGGGCGCAGGAAGCCCTTGGAGGCTGGCAGCTGACTGCCATCAACAGCCTCAGCAGTGGCTTGCCGGTCAACGTCAGCTACTCGCCGAACAGCTTCCAGCAGACGAGTCCGCTTCTGGTGCAGCGTCCGAACCAGGTATTCGGCAATCCTGTCATTCCCAAGAGCAAGCGCGTCAAAATCAACGGTAATCAAGACATCCTTGCTTTGAATTCGGCGGTTTATAGCCTTCCTGGACCGAATCAGCCGTACGGCAACGTGGGTCGTAACTCGGTTCGTTTCGATCCCTTCTACCAACTCGATATCGGACTGCATAAGAACTTCGCAATCACGCCCGAGCATGTCAACTTTGACTTCCGCGCCGAAGCCTTCAATGTGCTTAACGTGACCAACTACGCTTTCCCGCAAAGCACGGTTGGTTCCAGCAGCTTCGGTGTCGTCGCCGCGGCATCTACCTTCCCGGCTCGTGTTCTGCAGTTCGCCGGCAAGATCGTTTTCTAACTGCAACTCTCCGGAGGTCGTCACAGATGGATCGCAGGCAATTCACCACCCTCGGCGCCGCATCGCTCGGCAGCGTGCTTGTCCAGAAGCTCTGGGCGGAGCAGGTGCGGACGACGGCCTCCTCGGAGAAGTTTTACTTCGCCCTCGTTGCGGATACCCACATCATCGACAACTTCTACGTCAAAGGCAGTGAGAACGGCGTCGAAGATAACGAGAGCATCCTGGTCACCACGCCGCGTATGACCGCGGCGCGGGACCTCATCAACTCGCTGAGTCCTGCCATCGAACAGGTCTTCCTGATAGGCGACTATTTCCATAACTACCCGTCGACCGACTACGACTTTTACTTCAAGAACACCACGCGCCTGGATAACGCTAAGGTCATCTCCGATGGATTCAAGATGCCCGTGCATCTGGGCTTCGGCAATCATGACTACGATGTTCATCGCGTTCCGCGGGAGATGAGTCACCGGCTCTTCAAGGCCAAGTTCAACGCCGAGCCCTATTCCGTCCTCGATTACAAGGGATACAAGTTCATCCACCTGAATAACTTTCTAGGCAGCACGCAGGACAAGGCATCGACCGATTTCAATCCGGGCATCGGCTCCCTTGGTGAGGAGCAGCTGCAGTGGTTCGAGGCGCAGCTGGCGCAGCGCAAGCCGACTTTCGTGTTCATCCACTATCCGTTGATTCAGGACAAGCCCACGGAATTCGGCGACTACGGCGTGCAACCGCTTCTGCGCAAGTACCAGGACAATATTCAGCTGGTCGTCTCGGGCCACATGCATAAGTGGATCGACTTCGCGCACACCTACGGTCCGCAGCATTATGTAATGGCAGCGACTCGCTATGATCCCAACGCCTACATGCTGATGGAAGTGGACACCAGGCGCGGCACATGGCGCTTCATGAATCAAAGCCTCGTCGAGTGGTCGACTCACTACAGCAAGCCTTATCGAGAGGCTTAGGCCGCGAAAAACAGGGCGGAGGATCGATTCTTGCATCGATCCTCCGCCCTGGCGCTTGTCCCACACGCGAGCGGATTACTTCATTGATAATTGATCGGCACGTGGAGAAATGAGGCAGCGGATCGCTGCCCGGCCTATTGAAGACGCTCCATATATCTGTCACAGGGTGACGCGAAGCGAAAATCCAGACGCAGATAGAAGGTCTGAGCGTCGTGCGTGATGAGGGCCACCCTCTTCAAATGTTTCAAGTCCGGATGCTCAAGGACGGAACGGATCAACCACGATCCCAGGCCCTGCCTTCTGTACATTTCCAGGATGTAAACGTCGCAGAGGTAGGCATACGTGACGTAGTCGGTGATTACCCTGGCGAAACCGATCTGGCTTTCGCCTTCTTTCAGTGAAAAACAGAGAGAATGACGAAGCGCGCGCTCGAGAGTCTCCCGGGTCAGCTCCGCCCACCACTTTGCCTGCTCCAGAAACCCGAAAACCGTATCGACGTCAAGGCATGCCGGATCGGTCGAGATTACAAAGTCATTCTGTTTACGGCGAAAATAATTCACATTCCTCAAGGCGATCTTGGCCTGCTCCTCTCGCTGGCATCGATAGGCTCTACGCATAGACCAATGCAAAGCGGTTCAAAGGAGAAGGATAATCTTTTTCACGCCGGACGGGCGCTGGTCTGTTAAAAATTAACAATCGCGGCTGTTGATAATGGGCTCTGATGCTATAGATTTTTTTACCAAACCACAGCATCGGCAATCCCTGGAAATGGCAGCCGGAAATAGCGGGCCGGCGTTACAACGCGCAGTCGAACCGGAACAGCACGGCTGTGGCGAGGAGAACGATCGCCGATCCAGCCAGCGCCCGAGGCGCAAGCCGCTCTCCAAGAATGCTGAATGCCAGCGCTATGCCGAAGAGCGGCGTTAAGTAGAGGGAAGCAGACGCGATTACCACGTCCACGGACCCCAGCGCTTTGAGAAAAAGTATCATCGACAGTCCGTAAAAGAAGACCGCGAGATATCCGAAAGCGGACCATTGCGTCAAGGTCAGATGTGCCAGGCTGCCGAGGCAATGTCGATCAAGAGCCACTAGAATCGGCAGGCTGAAGACCGTGGTGGATAAATAGCTGAAGAATAGAATCTGCGGCGCCGAAAATTGGTTCAGAAGGCGTTTCGAATAAACGTTATAAAACGCCGATCCGAGACAGCCTGTAACGATCAGAAGGTTTCCGGCAAATTCATGAGGTTGCATTCCTGCGCCGGTCGCGCGCCGCAACGGAGAAAGCAAGAGAACTCCCGCCAGTCCCAGCACTAAAGCGCCGACCCGCAGTAGCGAGAGGCGTTCCCGCAGCAGCCAAACGGCGATGACGGCGCCGAAGATCGGAATCAGCAGGCTGAGTATGGCTCCGTTCGAGGCAGTAGACCAGCTCACCCCAAGCGTCATGCCTACCTGCGCGACAAGCTGGCCGCCGATGCCGGCGAGGAAAAAGCCCCGCCGAAGCCGCCAGGCGGCCTGGAACTGTTGCGCTACCGCTCCACGGATAGATAGAAGACCCAGGCCGAGAACAGTGGCGACATAAAGGGGGAGGAGCGCGGTAGCGAGCGGTGAAAGACCGGTTACCAGGAGTTTGACCGCGACGCCCTGTCCCGCCCACAGGAGGTTCGCCGCTATTAGCAGCAGAATCGGCGCAGCCGCGCGGTTGTCCCGGGGCCAGCGCACTATCGCATTCCTGCAAGAGGAGAAAGCTGCAGGCTGCGAACTCCAAATGCGTCGACTCCTTCGGAGCTTCCTGAAAAAATGTGAGGCATCGTACCTCGCTCCGCCGCGTATTCCTCAGCGATCCGGCGGATGGACTCCCGGTCGCCGGTTCGGCCGAGGATGGCCACCACGCCGCCACTCCCGCCTCCAGTCATCTTTGCGCCGAAAAAGCCGGCCTTGAGCGCACGGGACACCAGCTCATCGCAGGCGTCGGAGCCCAGGCCGCATTCGGCATAGGCGGCATGCGACTGGCAAAGGATCTCGCCGATCAGCCGGGCCGTCGCCTCCGACGGTTCCGCACTCAGAAGCGCGCTTACCATCTGCACGCGAAGATTCTCCTCCGTTGCATATCGAACCGCGGCGCGGACGGGATATTCCGTTTCCGGATGAATGCGCGTAAAGGGATCGACGTGTTCGCCACCCTTGGCCAGAAACTCGCGTCCGGTCATCGACTCGGGCAGCCGGCGCTCATACCTAGCCCGAAATTCGGAAGGTGCAAGATTCGACAGATGGCCTTGCCACCGGGAGTCGGTCCACCGCGGTATTTCCGACTCTGGGTCCGGCGTCACTTTAATGCCATCGAGGTCGCAAAGGAGCTTATATCCGACGAAGGCAGCGGCGCGCGCTGCTTCGTAGGCAAAGCCGCTTGTAGAGCGGGGAGCCATGGAGTCGATGCCCCAGATGCGAAGTCCGGCCGGCAGCCTCACGGGAGGGAAGTGCTGGCACGGTTGACAGAGTAGAGGAAGAAGATGGTTTTCCTGCCCCAGCACGATCGCTGCTTGGTCCATGATGCCGCACGCGGCACCGACGACCACGTTTTCCACCCACTGCCCAGCCGTCGCCAAAGCGACTCCGTCCATGGGTTGACCCCATGCCGCCGATGCTGCTTTAAGCGCTGCTACTTCGAGCGCGGCCGAGGAGCTTACGCCTTTATTGGGCGGCAGGTCCGATGAGATGAAGAGATCGATCCCGCCTTGAGTTCCGCATCTGTAGCGGCTTCGCAAAAAGTGGAGCGCGCCGGCCACATAGCCGGCCCAGCGGGAATGCCCGTCTTTGTTGTAACGGAGACGAAAGCTATCGAGGTCGTCGCAATCCTCGGTCAGAAGGTCGATTGAGGACGCCCAGCCAAACCGGGCGGCGCCAGGATTGAGGATGCGGATGACATCGTCCGATCGAGGCTGGGCTGCGATCCAGACGGCCTCGTTGAGCAGGCCCTGCAGGACCATGCCGCCGGTGTAGTCGACGTTGCCGCCCATCACATCCAGGCGGCCGGGAGCTCGCGCTACCCAGATCGGCTTCTCCGGTGCAAAGAAGTCGTGTGCCGCAACGACACTGGCAACCTGGTCTTCGAAGTGACGCAATTCCGATTAGCTTTCGACAGAAGATGGCAATCTCCCATCAGGTTATCGAATTGCTGTACACACAACGTTAATAGAAGCTCACTCGGCGACCTGCACCTGCGCAATTCGTTTGAGCCGGGCGAGATCCTCGGCGGAAATGCCGTTGTCGGTCAGAACGAGATCGCAATCTTCGACTCCGCAGAGGCGGTAGGTCGCCTCGGTCCCGACCTTGCTGCTGTCCACCACCAGAACCTTTCGCTTTCCCGCCTGGAGCAGTTCGCGCTGCGCGTCAGGATCGTGAACCATAACGCCGCGGGTGAAAGAGATGGAGGCCGCACCGAAGATCACTGTGTCTGCGTAGATCGAGGTCAGGCTCCGTCCGACGGCGTGTCCGATGAGGTCGTGGCTGCTCGATCGATAGACTCCACCGGTAAGTTCGACACGAATGTCTTCCGCTGAAGACAGCTCCTCAAGGACGGCCAGCGAGAAAGTAAAGACGACGACGTTGCGCCGCGCCCGCAGCTCCCGGGCTACATAAAGAGTGGTGGTTCCCGAATCGAGGACCACCGACTCACCATCGTGGACGAGCGCCGATGCTGCAGCGCCGATACTGCGCTTGGCGTGAGACATCTTCTGCAAGCGTTCGAAGAAGCTTCGTTCCGCGCCTCGCCAATGCTCGATCCGCGCGCCGCCAGGAATTCGGATAACCTGCCCGGCCTCCACCAGCTTTTGCAGATCGCGCCGGATGGTCATCTGCGAGACGTGAAATGCCTCTGCGATCTCACCGATCGATGCAGAAGTGTTCACTTTTAACATCTGAACAATGGAATCTAATCGGGAACGCTCAGTAATCTCACTCATTTGGCCCGTTCTCAAGTGCAGATTTCAGCCGCAACTCCAGTATCTTACGCTGCTTGTTGGAATAAGCGGCAAAGAAGAGCTCTCTTCTCCTATAGGGCACCATGTCACTGTTTTTCAGCTCTCGATATGTAATTTTTTATCATTAACCGATCTAAATTTGTCCCTTATTAACATCCGTCGGTTATGTTTCACACATCGCAATTGAATCGCAGCGGGCCTGATGCCTGTCGGTGGCTCAGTCGCGGTCAGATTGCTTCCCGGTCTAACTCCGCTACAAACACACCTTCGAAATTCTGAGGTTCATATGAATTGCGTCTCGCTCGCCCCTTCAGTGACTGCCAGTGTGCCCTCCGGAAATATTCGCCGAACGGGCGGACGTCTTGGCCGCTCTGTCCTTCAGGCCATCTGCGGATGGGCCTTGCTTCTTTTTTTGGCTTTTCCCGCTGCTCTTCTTCACGCCCAGACCTTCTATGGATCGATGAACGGCGTGGTGAAAGATCCCAGCGGCGCCGTCGTGCCGGGCGTAGTCATCACGGTGCATGAGACCACCACCTCCACGGAATACAAAACCGTCACCAACAAGAGCGGCAGCTATCGCATCTCCTTCCTGAAGCCCGGCGGCTATACAGTCCGTTTCGAGAAGGAAGGTTTCGTCCAGTACGTTACCGACCCGCTCGACCTCGTTTTGAACCAGGACCTGGTCGTCGACGAGATGCTGAAGGTGGGAGCAACGGCCGAGGTCGTTACGGTTACCGATGCGGGAAGCGCTCTGAACGACACCAATCCGCAGGTGGGCGGTGAGCTCAGTACTCAGGAGCTGATCGATCTGCCCGAGGTTACGAATACTCACGGTGCGAATGAGTTCCTTATCACCAAGACCTTCGCGGGCGCAGGCAGCGCCACTGCGGACTACTCCAACGTGAACGACCTCACGCTGGGCGGCGGAAGATCGGACTCGAACCCGCTTATCATTGACGGCCTGCCCAGCAATATGGGCGTCGACGGAACCTACGGCTTTGTTCCTACTCCGGACTCCACCGAAGAGCTGCAGGTGCTCACTTCGCCCTTTTCGGCGCAGTACGGACAGAGCGGCGGCGGCGCCGTGCTCACCACCACCAAATCGGGCACCAACCGCTTCCACGGCAGCGCGTTCGAGTCCTACAGCTCGCAGGATCTTGTCGCGCTGAACTATTTCACCGCTCCCCACACGGTCGTCAACCCATCGTCATTCCATTATTTCGGCGGATCGGTCGGCGGCCCGGTCTGGATCCCCAAAGTTCTTGACGGCCGCGCACGCCGTCTCTATTTCTTTACGGACTGGGAAGACACCCTGAGCCATGCAACTTCGCCTTTCAACTCAGTCGTTCCGACGGCGGCAGAGTTAAGCGGAGACTTTTCCGGCACCTCACCTCTGGGTGGTCCAACAAGTGCGATCTATGACCCCCTGACGACTGCCATTGTCGGTGGAAAAGTTGTCCGGACACAATTTCCCGGCAACGTCATTCCCAAGTCGCGGATCGATCCCGTAGGCGCGAATATCGCCTCCTTTTTCCCGCAGGCGAACTGCAGCTTCAATAACGATAACTATTGCATCAATCCGACTGCGGACAGCAGCTATCTCTATAACACCGATCGCGTCGACTATAACTACTCCGACTACGACCACATCTGGGCGAAATTCTCTCGCGATGGTCCGACGAACCAGCCCACCGTTGAAATTCCAAACGCCGCCAACCCCTCGGCACTGGGCGGATGGGTTGACGACCACTATGAGACCTCGTGGAGCCATATCTTTTCCCCCCGGATTTCCAATGAGGCGCGCTTCGGCTACGTCTCGGAAGAAAACTTCAGCTCCCCGATTCCTGTGAACTCAAGCTCCATTGGACTCAAGGGAGTTCCGCTCACGCAGTTTCCTTCTGTCTCGACAACCGAATATGCCAGTTTCGGCGCAGGCTCTTTTGAAAGAACCCGCGATGGTCATTACATCCTGAATGATGCGCTTGCGCTGCAGTTTGGCCGCCACAACCTCTCTCTGGGCGGTGAATTCATGCGCTACGGCTACAGCTACTACGTTCCAGGCGTTCTTAGCGGTAAATACACCTTTACCGGAACCTTCACCACGGAAGGCGCACAATCCGGAATCGGCCTCGCCGATCTCCTGCTGGGCCTGCCCGCAACCACTTCGATTAGCACGACAAATACCGTCTTCCACGAAAACCTGAACTACTTCGCGGGCTACGCCCAGGACGATTATCGAATTACCGAAAAGCTCACCCTCAACATGGGAATTCGCTGGGAGTTCGACGGCCCCTACTCCGAAGAGCACAACAATATGTATACCTTTGACCCGTCCGTCATCGATCCCGCCACGAAGAAGCAAGGCGGAATCCTCTTCGCCGGCTTTAACGGGGCGCCTCACAGCCTGATCCCCAATGTCTATACCGGAATTCTGCCGCGCATAGGCTTCAACTACCACGCCTTTCGCAATACCGTTGTGCGTGGCGGCTACGGTATTTATGAACTACCAAGCATAGGCTTCGGCACGGCAGGCTTTACATCGACCTCAACGGTCAACGCAACCTTCCAAAGCTCCAACACCGTTACCCCTGCTTATGAGCTTTCGCAGGGAGTTCCTGCATATTCTCCCAATGTCGGCCCCAATGGCCAGCCACTGATTCCCACCAGCCTCACCAAGCCGACCTTCAGCCCCACGGAGCTGCCGCGGACGGCGATCCTTCCCTACCTGCAGGAGTGGCAGCTTGGCGTCCAGCAGGATTTTGGCCATGACTGGATTGCCGAGGTCGACTATGAAGGCAATCACGGCGTGCATCAGCCGATCGAGCTGCCCGTCAACCAGATTGCTCCATCCCCGGGCTGCTGCAACGGAGTGGCCAATGCGCAGAGCCTTCGCCCCTATCCTCAGTTCCTTACCGTAACTTCACTGGTCAACGGCGGCGCATCGGCCTACGCGGCCCTGCTGGCAACCCTGACCCATCGCTGGACCAACGGCATCTCGGTGCGCGCCGCTTATACCTGGGCTCACGGCCTGGACGATGTCGATGCTCCGAGGTATTCCAACGCCATTGGAGTCCAGAATGTCTACAACCTGCGTGCGGAGTGGGGAACGGCCATGACCGATATCCCCCAGCGTTTCTCGCTCTCCGCGGTCTATGAGCTTCCCGTGGGCTCAGGCGGCAGGTTCGTTGCGCACACCCCGGTGCTCTCGCAGGCCATTGCGCACTGGAAGGTCAGCACCGTAGCCCAATTCCAGAAAGGCTATCCTTACAACGTCTCGCAGGGAAATACGCTGGGCCTCTTCTCCGGAGCTCAGTACGCCACCAAGCTGGGCAATCCCGACATCGCGCGCGGATCGCGCACCATCGAAAACTGGTTCAACACGGCAGCCTTTGCGATCACTCCTCAAGACACGCTCGGCAATGCCCCGCGCGCCTCGCTCTACGGCCCCGGACAAAATGTATGGGACCTCAGCCTGATGCGGGACATCCCGATCCGGGAACGCGTCAGCTTCACCTTCCGCGCCGATGCGCATAACGCCTTCAATCATCCGCAATTTGACGGACTGGGAACCTCTCTGACCAATCTGGCAACCTTCGGTCACGTCACAGGCGCAGAGGATCCGCGCATGTTGCTCCTTGTCGGCCGTTTTCGCTTCTGAACCGCAGTATTCCAACCTACAAAAGGACAAAATGCGTAACTCAATCCTGCCGCTCCTCCTCTGTTCCACGCTCGCAACCGGCGTCTCTTTTGCGCAGACCGCCTGGACACCGTCGGAAGACGGAAAGAAGATCAAGGTCATCTCGCACCGCGGCGAGCACCTGCACCATCCTGAAAACACCATGCCCGCATTTCAGGCTGCGATCGATGCCGGGGCCGACTACTTCGAGCTGGACGTCCGGACCACCTCGGACCATAAGTTCGTCATCATGCACGACAGCACCCTGGACCGGACCACCAACGGCACCGGCGAAGTCTATAAGCACACCTTCGACGAGATCCGGGCACTCGATGCGGGAGCCAAGTTTTCGCCCGCTTTCGCAGGGACCAAGGTGCCGACGCTTGACGAGGCCTTCGATCTTGCCCACGGAAAGATCAACGTCTATGTCGACACGAAATATGCCGATCCCCAGCAGCTGGTCGACACCATCGTGAGCCATGACATGCAGGACCATGTCGTGATCTACGGAAATCCCTTCTTCCTTTACGATGTGCATAAGATCAACCCGGCGCTGAAGGTCATGCCCGAGGCTCTCAGCCCGGATATCTGCAAATTTCTCGTGCGTGGCATGCAGCCCCAGGTTCTGGCCTTCGACGCCAACGATTTCAAAGATGCGGTCATCGATTGTGCCAAGCAGGCGAATGCGAAAATCTACGTCGACAGGCTGGGCGATGCGGATAACGCCGAAACCTGGCAGAAAGCCATCGACGCCGGAGCGGACGGCATTCAGACCAATCTGCCTGCGGAGCTAGCCACCTATCTGCGTGCGCACAACATGGCCACTCACTAAGAAAGAGGCGGCTGCTCGGGAGCCTGTGCGGCTCCAGGGCAGACATATTTCTCCGTCTTGTTGATCGTTTGAACGAGAAAAGGGCGCGGTGCCAGCATCTTCAATCACTGGTTTCGCGCCCGTAGTTTTTTTTGACCGTCAAGCTATAGGTCGCGGTCAGGGAGTTGTTCCCCGATGTTCCGTTCACTGCGATCGAGTATGTTCCGCGGAGTTGAATTCCTGATCCGCCGCAGCCGATCACCACAGCTGCAGTCAGAAGCATCAGGGCTAGCGCCATACCGAGTCCGATGTACCGCCAGCTCTGGCGTCTTCTGCCCACAGCGTAAGCCCGAAGAGAGCTTCGGCTTCGAGAGACGCTAACGTGTGGTTCTGCGTGGCCTAACTTGCCGGCCGAGCTGGATACCTAGAAGTTGTCCTGTAATTTCGCTGTTATTGGTTATCTCGCTGGTAGGGTCTGGCGTTGGAGCGCTTCCATGCTCCGACCGAGACCGAAAAGATATCGATAAGGATGAGATTGCGTTTCGTTCCCGGCAATACGTTTAGTGGGATCTGAACAGGGTGATGATGCAGGGCCTGAGGATGGCCGATGCCCACATCACTTTAGGAACGGCGCTGAGGGAGTCGCGCGCCATTCCCAGATTGTTGAGACGAGCGGAGCGGGGAAACTCCGTTGCTTGGATGGCATTTCGGACTGCACCCAGGCTAGAGAAACAAAACTCGTGCGTCAGGCACTCTTTTTGCACACAACCCGAAGCCATCTGCCCGAGCCATCAAAAAAGCTATTTGGTAGCTTTTTTTTGCGCGGCCCATCTTCTCCGCTGAGCGTCGGCGATTCGCTTGCGCGCTTCCGGGCTGAGTATTCTCTTGACTCCCGATGTTTTGAGGCCGCCCGATGTTGTGCCCTTCGCCGTCCCATGACCATTGGTGCCCGCCAGTAAGGCGCGAGCCTGGGTCAAACGGGATATCTCCTCATCAATTGCTGCCAGTACCTGTGTGGTTTCCATACGCCTCCCATTAGTCACAACCATTTACGTCATTTCTTGCACACGGTTGTCTCGCCCCCTATCCTAACGGAATATGCATCGAATTTCGCGACAAAATCCCTTTTAAGTATTTTTAGGGAACCAAGTTGAGCTTCCTCAACTATGCTCAGCCTGGCCAGAACCTAGCTGGCGGAGGAGGAATGATCGGTCGCAACCTACCTTTGGACAGGCCAATTTTGACTACGGCGAAGAAATCATCCACTCATCTTCTGTCTGCAACCTCCGTCTAACCTATCGGTGGCTGTTGTGCTGGAAGGCTGATCCCGCCGACCTCTCAACTGATAGATCTCTGCAAACAAGTGGGTTCAGGTCTTGTGACAGCACCATTTCATGTACTGTTGGAGACTCTCTCTGCAGGCATCACTTGTGAAATGCTTGAAGGGACCGAGGGTGGAGCTGATCGCAATTGAAGCAAATCTGGTTCGCAAGTTGAACGGTCCTCGCCTCCGATTTCACAGGGGGATTCCGATCCTCATGTCATTGGCGATCTGCTGGCCGGCGACCTGCGCATGGCCGCAGCAGCAATCGGCATCTGGGCTAGATATGGCATCGGACGCATCTTTTTCAAGTGCACCCGAAGCCCGGCAAGCTCCTGCGCAACAAGCACCTAGCCAGTTTTCAGGCAGCGTTCACGGCACCGTAGTTGATCGAGAAGGAACGGTTTACGAGGGTGTCCGGGTACAGCTCGCGGACACAGTTTCACTTGGCCAGTCTCCGCGGGAGGCGACAACCGACAGCTACGGAAGCTTCGTTTTCACCGGTCTTCCTCCTGGCCCATTCGAGCTCACCATCTCGTCCAAAGGGTTTGCCACTCAGGTAATTTCCGGTTCCCTGAACCTTGGCCAAAGTTATGATGTACAGCCGGTGGTATTGCTGGTCGACACAGCTGTGAGCCAGGTGCGGGTAACGGCCTCGCAGCAGGAGATAGCACTGGCGCAGTTCAAACAAGAGGAAAAGCAGCGGGTCTTTGGCGTTATCCCAAACTATTTTGTTACTTATGCGCCCCATCCCGCTCCTCTTAGCACAAAGCAAAAATTCGATCTGGCCTGGAAGTCATCTATCGACCCGGTTACTTTCGTGGTAGCTGGAGCCTTCGCGGGAATCGAACAGGCCGCCGGCAGTTTCAGCGGATACGGGCAAGGCGCACCGGGCTATGCAAAACGGTTTGGCGCCGTTTACGCTGACAGCTTCATCAGTACGATGATGGGCGGGGCCATATTTCCGGCCCTCCTGAAGCAGGATCCTCGATATTTTTACAAAGGCACCGGATCTACTCGATCACGGGTGCTCTATGCCATCTCCATGTCGGTCATGTGTAAGGGCGACAATGGCCGGTGGCAGGTGAATTATTCTGGCATCATCGGCGGCCTTGCAGCGGGCGGCGTTTCGAACCTCTACTATCCGGCGAGCAATCGCGACGGTGCGGCCCTGACCTTCGAAAATGCACTTATCGGTGTTGCGGGCAGCGCGGTGCAAAATATCTTTCAGGAATTTTTTGTCCGCAAGCTCACTCCTAAAATTCCGAACTATGAATTGTCGAAGCCGTAAAGCGGCAGAAACTTGTTAGATCGGCCTGAGAAAAACCTCGGCCCGCATGAAAGAAAACAGGGGAGTGTTCGATTGACTCCTCAGCCACGGCGCGTTCCCGGCCGCTCCTGATGGCCCGATATGATCAATAGATCCCAGAGATCTGACCCGAGAGAAATTGCAACCGAATACGAACAGTTTCATCTGAAGCGTATCAACTGGATTCAGGCCTGCCACGTCAGATGCGTATTCATGCAACGTCTCGAGGATCTCAACAGTTGCGCATAGAAAGAGACGGCTTTGTACGGTGGCTTTGATCCCTTCGTTCTTTGCACGCACCTTTAGAGCTTTTCGCTATCGCGATTTCCGCATTATGTGGATGGGCGCGTGTGCTTCCACCATTGGCACCTTCGTGCAGCAATTTGCGCAGAGCTGGTTGGTATACGACCTCACGAAAGATCCGTTCTTTCTTGGCTTGGATCTTTTTTTAGGTCAGTTGCCGATCATGATGTTTTCGCTCTTTGGCGGAGTATTCGCAGATCGCATGGATCGGCGAAAGATGTTGCTCACCTCGCAGTACATACAGATGGCATGCGCCTTCCTGCTGGCACTGCTATTCGCGACCCACGTGGTGAAGGTCTGGCACATCCTCACACTTTCTTTTGTGGTGGGCTTAGGACAATCGTTTGGGGGGCCGGCTTATTCGGCACTCCTGCCCACATTGGTCGAACCTGTTGACTTGTCCAATGCGATCGTTATGAATTCCATCCAGTTCAATCTCGCGCGAATCATTGGCCCGACGATTGGAGGCTTGGCTTACACTGCGCTTGGTGCGACCTGGTGTTTCGCTCTCAATGGCGTCTCTTACATCGCGGTTATTGCGACCCTCCTTTTAATCCAAGTTAAATTCGTTCCACCAAAAACCCGGGAGCGAGTCATGACCAGCATGGGGGAGGGTATCCAGTTCATACGGCAACGCGCCGGGATGAGTTCTTTGATCGTGCTCGCATTTTGTACGACACTCTTTGGCTTTTCCTTGAACGGATTCTTACCGGTCTTTGTGCAGACCATCTTTCATCGGGGGCCTGAGACATACACGCTGTTATTGGTCTCATCCGGAGCCGGTTCGATATGTGGGGCGCTTGCTGTAGCGGCAATGGAAAAGACAAAAGGACAAAGACATCTGACGCTGCTGATCCTGATTGGGCTCGGCATCGTAACAGCCGTTTTTGCCCAATCGAAGTGGCTTCCGCTTTCATGCGTTCTGCTCTTCCTAGGCGGAGGAGCGATCATCGCTTCTGCTTCGCTGATGCTGTCCCTCGCGCAGCTCATCGCAACCGACGCGATACGCGGCCGTGTGATGAGCGTTTATAGCTTGGCTTTTCGTGCGGGAATTCCTCTCGGCAGTCTGGCACTCGGGAAGCTGATTCCTGTCTTCGGCATTTCAACTTCTCTCGCAGCTGCGGGAGTGGCGTTGGTAGCCGTTTCGGTATATTTCCTCTTTGCAACGCGAGACGTACTTAGCGCCACTCCATACGCCTCGATCGATGCCCGGATCGATTGAGTTATTGAAAATCGGCGTCCGCAGGCCAGCCGGGTTCAGCCTTCGGGGATTCATATCCCCCTTGACTTATCAATGCATCGTCGATCCTCGCTCAATCATCTCAAGTCAAGCCGCCCTCTTGGGGTTCATTGAGATATCCAGATTGACGGAGGTGTCCCTTAAACGGTGCCCTAGTACAAAATGATCGATCCGTAGAGAATGCAAGAATGATGTCTCAGGAAATCGCCGAATGCGACGAGGCCAGTGCTTTTGGGCTGGAGTATCTGGACGCGCTTTATGGCTATGCTCTGGTGCTGACGCGAAATCGCACAGAAGCAGAAGATCTGGTGCAGGAGACATATGTGCGTGCTTTGCAGGCGCGTGAGCGGCTTCGCAATGACAGCAATATCAAAGGCTGGTTTTTTGCTATCATGCGAAATCTTTGGCTGAATCAGCTGCGAAAGCGAAAGTCCAATCCCGCCCTCGTCGAGGTGGATGGCCAGGAGGGCGGAGCTGATTATTTGCCAGCCAATGACCGTAGCTCGCATGAGATTCTCATCGGTAAAGAGGATGCGCGGCAGGTCCAGATCGCCATTGGGCAGCTTTCTACCGAGTTTAGGGAAGTCATCATGCTGCGCGAGCTTGAGGAGTTGTCCTATCAGCAGATCGCTAGTATCTTAGACTGTCCGATAGGTACGGTAATGTCGCGGTTAGGACGAGCACGAGCAAAACTGCGTACCCTGTTAGCCCCGACGTGGGGTAAGCCCGTAGATTCTGGAAAGGCCGCCCGATCATGAAAGACCATCAAGATTATAAAAATACGATTCAGTTACTTGTCGATGATGAGATCAAAGGCCAAGAGCGCGAAGATCTGCTCAGTCATATCGAATCCTGCGCCGACTGTCGTGAGATATGGGAAGAGGAGAGGGCTCTTTCGCAGCGAATCAGGGCTTCCCGCCCGCAAACCCAGGTGCCGGCAGCTTTACGCGAGAGAATCGAAAAAGAGATCGCCGACTTTTCAAAGAGAGAGAGTAATTCTTACAGCATTGATTCGGCGAAGGCGTACAGTAAAAAGCCGTCCACTCCCACTTATTGGAAGCCGCTTGCGGCTGCTGCGGTGTTTTGCATCGTAGTCGGCGGGATGCTGTCTTTTTCTTACTGGCGACGCCAGGATCGCGCCATGAGATTTGTCGAGGCGGCAATGGCAGATCACAGTAAATCTGCAGATGACGCTTTTCTTGACGTGAGTTCCGACTCTCCTCAAGTCGTTTCTTCCTGGTTTTCTCAACGAGTCTCGTTCCCATTTCGAATGCCGAACGCAGGTATCGCCTCCGATGACCGGGCGAAATACAAACTGGTGGGCGGACGGCTCGTCAACTTCGGTGGCGAACGCGCAGCTCTCCTGGTATTTAAGGTGGGAAACAACCGAATCAGCCTGCTAGTGGCCTCCGATAAGCTCGCAAAAGCGAGTGGGGGGAAGGTCTCTCTTTCCGATGGACTAAGGTTTCATGCCAGAGACATCGACAATCTCCATATTGCTACATGGAATAACAAGGGATTAACTTATGCGCTCGTTTCATCCATGGTCATGGGAAACGGCAGCTCCTGTTCCAGGTGTCACAATGCTTCTCCGTCGGCGACCGCTCCAAGCAAAGATATGACGTCTTCGCTAACGGCGAAACGGGCAATTTTAGAATCATCATGGACGATCGCGCAGTAAAAAAACACGCATGCCGGTTTAGAGCGATGGTGATATCTCTGGTACTGAGAGAGCGATTGTCAGTTCGATTCGCCTGAGTTATCAATTTTTCGCATAGTAGCGGAAACTACTTTTCGCCTTCTACTCGCCTGAGTATCGAAGGCCATGCCCGGAATTGACTCACATCGAATCCTGAAACGGATATCCCCGCAAAGACCCCCTCAGTGAATGAGGCCGGAGATGCCTTGGTCGTCTCGAGAAATCGAGAATTCCGTTGGTCCTGCGAGGAATAATTCTGGCATCCGTGTGTTTTCCCAATAAGGTGAGCTACGGATTGGACAAGCGCTTTCGCTTTGAGCGCTAAAGCGGACTGGCGTCCAAAAATGCGCAGCAGTGTTAAGTGTCACAATTTCGTCCACCTACGCGTGCATATGTGGATTTAAAGATATCGAGGCTTTTCGTGATTCAGACGGATGTACTTATTATCGGGAGCGGTCCGGCAGGCTTGACTGCGGCCTTAGCGTTAAGCACTTACGGTATCAACAATCTCGTTGTTACAAAATATCGATGGCTTGCGGACACGCCTCGCGCGCACGTTACGAATCAACGTACAATCGAGGTCCTTCGCGATTTTGGCCTGGAAGCAGAAGCGCTTTCGCAGGCCACTCCCATGAAGGATTTGCCGTCCCTTGTATTTTGTTCTTCTTTGGCCGGCGAAGAATTCGGCCGGCTTCACGGCTTCGGTGCTCACCCATCACGCAGGTCAGAGTATGTTGCGACGAGTCCCTGTGAGCTTATGGATCTGCCGCAGAATCTTTTAGAGCCGATCCTGGTCAAAGCCGCGGCCGCTCGAGGGACAGACATACGCTTCGGGACAGAATACGTTTCTCATGTCCAGGATGAGAGTGGCGTAACGGCGACTGTTCGCGATCGTCTCAGCGGCGAGTCATACGAGATTCGAGCTCAATATCTTATTGGCGCGGATGGAGGGCGCAGTAAGGTAGCGGAAGACATTGCGCTGCCTATGGAAGGAACGATGGGCAATGCCGGCAGCTATAACATCGTTTTTCATGCTGATCTTACAAAATATGCGGCGCACCGGCCCGGACTACTTTATTTCATCCTGCAAAGTGGCCTCGAGAAAGATGGATTAGGTATCGGGCTTATCCGGCTGGTCCGTCGCTGGTATGAATGGATGCTGGTGAGTGGATACGATCTGAATGGCCCTGCTCCTGACCTCTCCGAGGCGGAAGCGATCCGCTTAGTTCGCAAGATGGTGGGCGACCCTGAGTTAGCGGTGAAGATCACATCGACATCGTTATGGACCGTCAATAATCAATACGCCACTTCGTATCGGGATCGCCGGGTATTTTGCATGGGGGATGCTGTGCATCGGCATCCGCCGAATAATGGTCTGGGGTCGAATACCTCAATGCAGGACGCCTACAATCTGTCCTGGAAGCTTGCTTTCCTGATTCAAGGGAAGTCAGGCGCTGGACTATTGGACAGCTATAGCGCGGAACGCGCGCCAGTCGGCAAGCAAGTGGTGCTGCGTGCCAACAAGAGCATCGAGTCGTATCTGCCGGTGTTTGAAACCATCGGACTTCTCGCTCCAGGGAACGCAGCCCAGAAACAAAGTGCAATCGACGCGCGCAAAGCCGCGACCTCAGACGGGCTTGCACAGCGTGAACAAATTCGCGTGGCAGTTGCGAATAAGACACATGAATATAACGCCCATGGCGTCGAGATGGGACAGTTCTACAGCTCTTCCGCGGTGGTTTCAGACGGAGTGCCTGTTCCTCAATATGAGGACGATCCTGAACTCTACTTCCACCCTACAACTTCTCCTGGCGCGCGTCTGCCGCACGTATGGCTGCAGCGCGATGGAAAGGCTGTATCGACATTGGACATCGCTGGAAAGGGACGTTTTTCTATTTTCACGGGCATCGACGGCAGGTTTTGGGCGAAGGCTGCTGAAGAATCCAGCAACGTGCTTGGCTTTGCGATCACCGTCTGCATAATCGGCCCCGGTCAGGAGATCACCGATCTCTACGGAGATTGGGCTCTGGCAAGAGAGATGGAAGAAGGTGGCTGCCTGCTGGTTCGTCCGGATGGATTCGTCGCCTGGCGAGCGCAGAAACCCGCGTCAAACGTAAATGAGGCACAGAGATTGCTTCTGCAGGCGCTGCGGCAGACACTTAGCTTGCAAGTTGAATCTGAGCAGGACGCCACATCCGCCCGCAGTCTAGAGGTTTTTGCGTAAGTGGGCTTGGACCACGCGACAATTAACGCATACTTGAAGCGCATCGGCGCGGAAAGGCCAGATCGTGCCGATGCTGCCGCATTGCGATATCTCCAGGAGCGGCATGTACTTTCCGTGCCATTTGATAATCTCGCTTTCCATCTGAACGAATCTGTCCCGCACTCTGTGGAGGCGGTCGAGAAGATTGTGTACAGGAGACGCGGAGGTTCTTGTTTCGAGAACAACACCGCATTTGCTCTTCTACTCCAGGAACTCGGCTTTCACGTCGCACTGGTTTACGGTCGAAACTATAGAGATCAAATGCTCTGCGAGCAAATAGGCCACGTTGCGCTCTGGGTGCAGGAGCAAACCTCGCCGTTGTCCGAGCCCGCAGCAGGCCGGCAAGCATTGTGTTGGAAAAGCCAAGAGGCATGGCTCGTCGATGTTGGACACGGCAGCAATAGTAGAACGCCCTTGCGTTTTGATCTGCGGACGCCTCAGGCCGACGCCCATGGAAGCTACCTGTTGTCCGACGCGCCTGAAGGGGATATCGATGTCTTGGTAAACGATAGCCCTATCTATCGCCTCGAGATCAGGCCTCGAGACGCCGAGTTTGGTATACCCAGTGTGTGGTGGCATCGCACCGCGCCGGAATCTCCATTCGCCACTCGCCTGATGTGTGTTCTGCCTCGAGAAAGAGGACGTGCCACGCTTTTCGGTAATTTGCTGATCCTGCAAGAAGATGGTCGCACGACTAAGAAGCGGCTGAATACCGAATCGGATTTGCGCGAGGCTTATCTATCCTGCTTCGGTATGGAATTCGATCGGTTGCCGTCGTTACAAATCTCGCCGGGAGTGGAAGCTAAACAAGTCACCCAACCGATTGAGGTTCGAGTCTCTCGGGATCGATTTGGTTTTCCTAACGACTAAGTTCAACGCAATGTGGGCCACGCGGGACGCCCAGTTGATTCCCTCGACCTGATGTCGCGAAATCGCACCGCCCTCGATCTTAGTTGCTCACGCAAGAGATAGTTTTATTGCGGCAGCATGGTTATTCGCCGAGTGGAATTGAGGGGGAAGCTGCACGCGCAAGCCTTGGGGTGTTTGACGCCACTTGATTTTGGCATCGGTTCCCAAGACTGAAACGTTCGCGACCTTCGGTGCATTTGTTCCGGATGCTGTCCCCAACGAACTAACTACGACCTCTTCCGTCGGCCAACCTAAAATGAGGGCATATAAATTGGTCTTTGCCTTGTTTTGCGTGAAGCGAATATCTTTAGGTCCGAGCTTCGCGATGCTATTGCCCTGGAAGGAGCCGCTGGTTATCGTATCCGGGCCCTCGCCATAAATTGTCCATGGTCTCGTTGCATAGATTGCTTCGCCGTTGATTCTGATCCAGGCACCGATCTGATCGAGAACAGCCATTTCCTTGCTGTCGATGGTACCGTCAGGCTTTCCGGGGACGTTCAAGATGAAAGTGCCATTCTTACTGACCGTGTCGATCATCCAGTGCAGGGCGTCGCGCGGAGACAGATAGCCGCCGTATTCGCCGGGCTTGTCGTAGAGCGCACGGTTGTAATGCCAGTCTCCGATACAGGTCTCTGACTGCCAGGCGTAAGGCATGATCTGGTTGGTCAGGCCCCGTTCGTAATCCGCAACTACGGACTTGGCGAGGCGATCGGGAACCTCTTTGATGTTCACCACGGCCTCCATCTTCCCGCCGCGGGTTTTCAGGTTATGGTTGTAAAAATAAGCGCCGATATTCATGCCGCCCCATCCGAGCGGGAGGAGCGAATTGTCAAAGTAAAGTAAATCGGGATCGTGCTGATCGATCAGGTCGCGGGTGCGATCGTAGAAGTTCTTCACGAATGAAGCGTCAGGGAGAGCCTCGAACGGATGCTTGGGAGCATAGAGCTGTTGCGGGTCATAGCCCTGCCACCATTCTCCCTGCCCTTGCGTCACGGTCTTGTTCCCATCATAGGGAACTCCCGGGGCTGCTCCCGATGCATCGTCTGCGCCGTGCGCGGTTTGAAACCACCACCAGTTCCGGGCCTGATGCACGGTAACGCCGAAGCGAAGATCCTGCTTCCGTGCCGCCGCCGCCCAGGCGCCTATGACGTCGCGATGCGGCCCGATGTTGGCTGAGTTCCAGGGATGAAATTTCGAATTCCAAGCATCGAGTCCATCGTGATGATTGGCCAGCGCGAGGAACAGTCGCGCACCTGCATCTTTGTAGCGTTGGATCAAGGCATCCGGCTCCCAATTCAGAAGGGTCCACTGCGGACACAGGTCCTTGTAGCCGAAGCGTGAAGGTGGGCCATAGTGCTGGGATTGGTAACGGTATTCTCGCGAGTTCTGCGTGTACATATTGCGTGCATACCAGTCGCCGGCTTCCGGCACGCACTGTGGGCTCCAATGGGCCCAGATCCCGAACTTCGCATCGCGATACCATTCCGGCGCGTCATACTGCGAGAGAGAATCCCATGTTGCCTGATAGGGACCCTCCCCCGCGAGGCCGGAAATGGGAGCATCCATAGGGACGCCGTCCCAGGAATCTCCTGGAGTGGGAAGGCTAGGCGGTTTGCCCCACGCGGACGGCTTCCATGTTTTTTCATCGAGTCTTACAGGGACGATCTTGCCGTCAGCTACGACGTAAAACACACGCTTTTCAGGCGGGGTAGCGCAGAAATCTGCATAGTCCTGACTGAGTGTGTGAAAGCCTTGCGGCATGGTCTGTGCCGATGCGACATTCCATCCCAGAGCGGGCGCTATCTTGGCCGCTGCTCCAACGGCAACCAATTTGCAAAAGTCTCTCCGCTGCACGAATCCCCCTTGAGAACACTTCGGCAGCGCAAAGCGACACAGTGGCCGTCACCGCTGTCGAGCCACGCTCGTCCCTCGCAACTATAGGCAATCGATTGAAGCGGTGTCAACGATACAGTTATCGTTAATTAAAGGAGCTTTATGAAATGCAGCTTGTTGCAGGCCAGCGCGCGGATGCTGACGTGTTTTACCAGTTGACTCCATCTTTCCTTTGCCTGAATTGGCCTCTCAGCGGGATTTCGCATTCTTGCTGACAGGCGTCTTGCGTCGATTCGCTTTGCCAGGCGTGGTCCTCTCGGTCGATAGACGCGCGACCAGAGACGGGTCGAGGATGATACTCATCGGCTGCGGGGGAGTCTTCGCCCCTATGGCGTTGAGCAGGATATTGGCAGTACGCTCGCCGATCATCGAGGTGTGCTGATCAACGCTGGATAGCGGAACGCGGAGAGAGGTGTTGTAGTGCAAATTTCCGCAGCCGATCACCGCGATGTCTTCGGGGATGCGTAAGCCGGCGTCTAGAATGGCCTGCATGGCGCCAATGGCCAAGGGGTCGTTATAGGCAAATACGCCATCGGGGCGGCGCTTACGGTCGAGCAAAAGGCGCATGGCCTCAGATCCCTGTCGAATGCTGTCCGTGTCGACACTCGATCTGGAAACGACCAGATCCGCGATGAAGGGCCGTTCACGATTTGCCAGGGCTCGCTTATAGCCTTCGAACCTGCGCGTTCCCGTGCTGTTATCCCGGCCCCGGATATGGGCCACGGTTCGGCACCCGACATCGATCAGGTGCTCTGTTGCGATCTGGCCTGCCACCTCGTCGTTCACACCGACAAAGTTAGCTGAAATTCCAGGAATCTCGCGGTCAATGAGAACATAGGGCACTGTCCCGCGAGTCAGACGCTCAAAGGCAGCTGTCGCTTGGCCGCATGAGGCCACGACCAGTGCATCCAACTGGCGTGCCATCAACTGCTGAATCTCGCGGCCCTCAAGCTCTGGATTTTCTTCAGAAGAAGAAATGATGAGCGAGTATCCACGCTTTGCGAGAACCTGCGAAAGAGCCTTCGCAATTTCGGCAAAAAACGGGTGCAGGAGATCGGGCACGATGATGCCTATCAAATAGCTGCGGCCGGTCACCAGGCTGCGCGCCATTAGATTAGGCTCGTAGTTCAACTCTTTGACACGTTTCAACACTCTTTCGCGAGTGTCCTCGGCAATATCGGGGTGATTGCGAAGTACCTTGGAGATAGTGACAATGGACAGCCCAAGATCCTTGGCAATATCCTTCATGCGAACAGTCATACATCGCACTATACAGCGGAAGGAAGCCAGCAGAATAGAAGGAGAAGTGCACCGCATTGCGGGTGCATGGAAGAGCCAGCCCTGATCCCGATCTGATGGTTGCACATAGTCAAACGTGGTGAACGTCATGAGTAAGGTCGCCGGCGTGAAAGACCTTTGCCTCTTCCGCATCATCGGTCAGCCCAACCTCACCTTCACAGTTGACCGCAAGGCCGCCGCGCGCTGGGGCATCAATGTCGCCGATATTCAAGATGCGCTTCAGACCGCGGTCGAAGGCGCGGTACTCCGGCTGCGACCCATCATGATGACCGTGCTGGTGGCTACATTAGGACTCTTGCCGGCCGCAATGTCCCACGGTATCGGCTCCGATTCGCAGCGTCCCTTTGCTATCGTGATCGTTGGAGGTCTCATCTCCGACCTCGTGATGAGCATCTTCTTACTCCCAACGCTCTATGTCTGGATCGCACGCGACAATGATGTTCTGCCCATGCCGGAGATGGAGTTTGAAAACTAGCGCGGTCCCATGGCCCTTCGTCATCGGACTATGCCACGTCGTGACATCGCGGATAGGAATTTGGGGGAGCGTATCTCCGGCGTCATCGCCCGCGTACTCAGTCTCCAAGGAGAAGAATAGCTATGACCAACTGGGTTCAGGTGTTCACGGCGAGGCTTCGCAAGCCAACGTTTGATCTAGTCAGGTTTGCTAATGAAAATCATGCGAGTAGACTTCGAGTGCCTGATCGGAGAGCGAATATAGCCGCCACGCCTTGACATGAATCACCGAGTCCTGGTTCTGCAGCTGTCCTTCTACCAGCAGAAATTTGCTGCGTGTTACCAGCAGACGGTCTTGGTCATACAAATCGGGCGTGACGATTACGTTGGCGATACCGGTTTCGTCTTCCATCGAGATAAAGATGAATCCCTTGGCTGTTCCAGGGCGCTGTCTTGCGACAACGCAGCCTGCCGTACGGATAAACTCTCCATCTTTACGGTGCACCAGCTCCTTTGCTGACAGAATGCCCTGACGGCTGAGCTCGGGACGGCGATAGTGCATGGGGTGTTTGCCTGTGGTCAAGCCGGTGCCCGCGTAGTCGGCCACCAGGCGTTCTTCCGTGCTCATCTGGCGTAGGGGAAGTGTTTTGCTGTCATCCTTCAGCCATTCGCTTTGCTGCCGGAGCAAGGGGCCTTCCACTTTTCCTGCGCGCTCCACCTGCCACAGAGCATCGCGGCGATGTGCAACTCCATCAATCTTGTTCAGCGCTCCAATGCGGGCGAGCAGCACGAGATCTTTTCTATCCAGCGCGGGAACGCGCAGCGCGAGATCTTCCCCCGAGCGAAATGGGCCGCCTAGGGTGCGCGATTGAACGAGAGCTTCGGCATCCTGCCTGCGCAACCGCCTGACATAACGAAGGCCCATGCGCAGCGATAATGATCCGTCGGCTTCATGCTCGACGGTGCATGGCCATTCGGAAACCTGCGCATCAATCGGTTTCACTTTCAAGCCATGCCGTTGAGCATCTTTCACCAGCACAGCGGGCGAGTAGAAGCCCATGGGCTGGTTATTCAGGATGGCGCAGGTGAAGGCAGCGAGATATTTCACCTTAAAGTAGGCCGACGTATAAGCAATGCGCGCAAACGAAGCGGCATGGGATTCGGGAAATCCATAGAGCGCGAAAGAGCTGATGTTTTGTACGATCGTGTCCTGCGTTTTGGCATCGAGTCCATTCGCCGTCATGCCCGCGCGCAATTTGCCTTCAAGATCTTTCATTCGCTCCCAGCTGCGCCGCATGCCCACGGCACGGCGCAGTTGATCTGCCTCCGCGCCAGAGAAATTCGCCACCGTCATGGCCATGCGCAAAAGCTGCTCCTGAAAGAGCGGCACGCCGAGTGTGCGCTCTAACACGGTCACTAAAGAAGGGTGCGGATACGTGACTTCTTCCTTTCTCTGCCTGCGTCGCATGTAAGGGTGCATCATCTGCCCGACAATCGGGCCGGGACGGATAATCGCGACCTGCACCACCAGGTCATAAAATTTCTCCGGATGATTGCGCGGCAATGAAGCCATCTGCGCGCGGCTTTCCACCTGGAACATGCCGATGGTGTCGGCGCGCTGCAGCGTTCGATAGACCTCATCATCTTCGGGTAATTGCGCTGGATCGGCGGTCTGCCCATAGTGCTGTGGGATCAGCTGCGTGCAGTCGTGAATGACTGCCATCATGCCGAGGCCGAGCAGATCCACCTTGATGATGCCGAGATCGGCGCAGTCTTCCTTATCCCACTGCACGACGGTGCGGCCGGGCATGGAAGCCCGCTCCAGCGGAACAACCTGATTGAGCTGGCCCTGACAGATCACCATGCCGCCCGAATGCTGCCCAAGATGACGCGGCAGATCTTGAATGCGCATGGAGAGCTCGAGATACTTGGCCATGCGCGGATGGTTGATATCGAAACCGGCATCGCGAAAAGAATGGGCCATGGTTTCGCCTTTGCCGCGCCACTCCCATTGGCCGGTAAGGCTCGTCAATCGCGACAACGTCTCTTCATCGAAGCCAAGCGCCTTGCCGGTTTCGCGCGCAGCCGATTTACCGCGGTAGGTGATGACATTGGCTGTCATCGCGGCGCCGAGCTCGCCGTAACGCCGATAAACGTATTGAATCGCCTGCTCGCGTTTCTCCTCCGATGGCAGGTCGAGATCGATGTCGGGCCATTCGCCGCGGCTCTCGCTGAGAAAACGCTCGAAGAGCAGATTCATGCCGACGGGATCGATGATGGTGATCTCGAGTGCATAGCAGACCGCGGAGTTGGCAGCGCTGCCGCGGCCCTGGATGAGAATGCCGTTGCTCTTGCAGTATTTGACGATGTCCCAGACGATGAGAAAATATCCGGCAAAGCCCAGCTTCGCAATCAGCGTCAGCTCACGATCCACCTGCTTCTTGGCTCGCTCCATTAAATCGGGATCGTTCTTCGGTCCGTAGCGGAGCCGGACGCCTTCATCGACGCGGTTGCGTAAAAAGCTGTCCATGGTCTCACCGTCGGGCACTGGATAACGCGGAAACTCATAACCCAAGTCGTTCAGCTCGAAGGGAAGGCGGGAAGACAGCTCGGCCGTATTTTCGACTGCTCCGGGAATATCGCGGAAGAGAGCCGCCATCTCTCGCGCGTGGCGCAGATGGCGCTGGCTGTTGAGTGTGAGCAGGCGACCGGCCTCGTCCAGTGTTGTATGGTGGCGGATTGCGGTGAAGAGATCCAGAACTTCGCGGTCGTATGTAGTTGCATAGCGAACGCCATTCGTAGCCAGCACAGGCAGCTTGAGGGATGTCGCAATGCGGATCGCAGCCTGATTGCGCCACTCCTCTTCGCGCTCGCGATGGCGCTGCAGCTCGACGTAAACATTCCTGCGCCCGAAGATGCGTATCAGCTTCTCGACCGTCTCACGTCCAGCCTCTTCTCCACCGCGTATAAGAGCTGCAGCGAGCGGTCCTTCATCACCGCCGGTGAGGCACACCACCCCGGCCGCGTGTTGATGAAGATCCTCGATGGACGCTGCGCCTTCGCTCTTTGTCTTCTCGCGCATCTTGAACTTCGTAATGAGTTGGCAGAGGTTCTGGTAGCCTTCCCTCGATTCGCAGAGCAGCGGCAGGCGCACAGGCTCCGCCTGATGCTGGTGCGGCAGCCATGCAGGAGGAGCGAGACGCGAGCCGAAGCTGGAGACAGCAATCTCCGCACCAACATGCGCGCGGATCTTGTTCATCTGCGCGCTGTGATGAAAGCGCGCAGAGCCATAAAAGCCGTTGCGGTCGAGCAGGGCCATCGCCGGCATCTCCAACTCGCCGGCTCGCTCGATAAGCTGTTCCGGCTGCGAGGCTCCTTCAAGAAAACTGAATGCGCTGGCGGCGTGGAGCTCTACATAGCGGTCAGTCATAGAGCGCCGTCATCTTCCAGCAGTTGGCCATCTGATCTCTCACGATGCAGCAGCGCAACAGCGCACTATCCTGTGCGCGCGCCTCGATATCCCATTGCTCCACGCCCCACAATGTTGGGTTCCACCAGTCACCGCTGGCAATCCATGGACCGTATGCCCGGTTCACAACATATGATTTATCCCTGAAAACGAAAGCTTTCGGATGTCTCCCCTGAACCGTAACAAGAATGTTCTCCAGCGGACGCAGCCTGCGCGTTGCAGACTGTAGAGTGCTCGGGGAATGCACCGATGGAGAGTCAGAGGGAAGAGTAAAAGGCTCGATGCGAAATGCTTCGGGCCGATGCGTGTCCTGAAGCACCGCGCGGCCTACATTTTCTTCGCCGACTATGGCGCGAATGCGCGCCAGGGTCACGTCGAGCCGCGCCGGCTCCGGCAGCTGCGGCGAGAACAATCCCAGCTGCACCTTGCTGGTGCTGCCCGGCTCCGCTGTCAGCGTAAGAGCCAGGATCGCAGCCAGTAGTGGATGCGCTTCGAGATCGAGATGGAGCAACTTGATCCAGAGCTGCTTGTCGTTGGCTGGCAGCGCGGGACGAACCGTGCGCGTGTGCACAGCACCGCCTTCCAGCATCAAAGTAATGCTGACCGAGGCCAGCGCCAGCACGCGTGATTTCGCACGCAAAATGAGTTGATCGAGCATCACGCTCACAACGAAGAGCAGAGCGTCGAGCAATTCCACCGGGGATTCCAGCTCCATGTGCTCTTCGAGCGTGAAAGCCGGCTCGACCGGCTGGAACAGGTGCGGCATTTCTCCACGCGCCAGCTGGCGCAAACGTCTACCCTGCTGACCCATGCGGGAGATAAGTTCTTTTTCTGGCAGCGCAGCCAGCATGCCCAGTGTGCGGATTCCCCATGCGGAAAAGGTCTCCGCCTGCTCGTCGGTAAGATTTAGGATGGCTAGCGGCAGCGGTGCGAGCGCCGCGCTTTCCTCACCTGCGGGAACGATCTGAACTGCGGACCGCAGCGATAGCCCACGAGCGAGTGCGACAGCTGTTTCGAAATTGCTGCTCATGGCCACGCAAGCGGCTACGCCCAGCGAGCGGACACGGGTAAGCAGATTGCGCGCCAGCGATTCGGGCTTACCGAACAGGCTCTCCGTCCCGGCAATGTCGAGGCCACAGAGAAATGCGCCGTCTTCGTTCCTGTCTTCCACGCGCGGTGAAAATGCGCCCGCGCATTCCAGCAGCACGGTCTTCACCGCTGCTTCTTCTTTCTCTGATCGCGCCAGCATGCTCACCGCAGAGAAAGTATCGACTTCCACCTTGGTCATGCCACGCGTCAACCCCAGGCTGCGCGCTCTCCTGTTGAGCGAGCAGACATGCTGCAAGGGCGGCTCGCCTTCCATCACCACACATGGCTTCTCGCGCAGCTCCGGCCGCAAACGAAGCAGCGCCTGCGCGGGAAACTCCTTGGCATAAAGGCAGGCATAAAGCTCATTACGTCCACTCATCTGGGACCTGCCCACGTTGTCCGGCTTTGCCAATCCGCCGTGCTTACGCTTTGCGGCGGCTTGCGCAGCGAGACGACATTGCTCGGCTCCTGCGTAAACCGGCGCCGCACCACTTCGATGCGGTGCCTGATTCCAGTAAAAACGGTGGCTTCCTCACCGCGCGCGTCGCCAGGTTGAAGGCGCAGCAGCAGCTCTCCGCTGCTCTTGGCACAGGAATGTTGCGTGAGCAGCAGAATGCTGGCCTGGGTTCGCTCGGCGGCCGCACGATAGCGAAACCATGTTGCGAGCGGCACGCGCAAGGCATGCTCCGGGGCGATGCCACCCATATCCAGAACGATGGCGCTGAAACCGCCGGCCTGTAAGAGCAGGTCAGTCACGCGGAGCGCCTGCTCGATGCGCGACCATGGCCTGGCAGGCGAAAGCGGCTTCTGGTTTCGCTGCACTACAGGCTTCATATTCGGCTCGAACACTTCCTTCTGCCGCCGAACACGGCGCTGCGGCTCTGCGCACCGAGGCGCAAGGGACTCGGGTTGCAGCAGGCCCCCGACTGCATCGGAGAGTCCTTTGACCTCATTGCGCGGATGCAATCCGAAGCCGCCACCGTGCAGCCCTTTTTTGGCAGCAGGAGCGACGAGATATGTCTTCGGCAGCGAGAATCCAGGCTGTTCTGGCGTTAATGGCTGAAGCGGTGGCTGCACTCCACACCGCACCCAGAGAAGCCGGCACAGATCCACACCGGCGGCCGCTGCCGATTCAGGATCGAGCGCATCGGAGACGTCGATCCAGGCACAGACCTTGCCGGCCTGCGTCATGCCGGCGAGAAAAGACAGAGCCAAGGAAACGCGCCCGGAGCACTCCGAACCAACCACTTCGGTAATGGCTCCGAGCGGCAGGCCACCCTCGAGCAGTGCATCGATCGCCGGAATGCCCGTAGCTGCAACCGGCCGAATCGTTCGAGGCGCCGGCGTGAGCGCGGAGGGTATCCGGTGGGCAAGGGCGGCTTCGATTTGCAGGCGAACTGTGGCGGCAGGCATGGTTTCTTCGCCTTATGTTCGCTTTCGAAGCTCTAGCCTGTCAATCCATCTTTGCTACAATTTCAGGGCAAAGCGTTCCGATCTATCTGAAAATAAGCGCGCAATTTTGCTCAGAAAATTTACCCGACAGATTATGACCGCCAGTGTAAACAGGTTGCTAGTAGAGGTCGGATTACTGCTCTATGAGGCTATAACGCCGCTTGGTAAACCTGCTACGGAAAGTCGATCGATGCACCCTGAGACGTCTGAATCCGAGGCGTTGCTCCTCGGCTTTGGCGGATTTGATATGCCAACCTTGCAAGATGATTGCGAACATCGGGTGGAATAGGTGTGTGCCAGAAACGTAAACGTATGGTTTGCCCATATTGACTTGCCGGTGTTTGATCCCGCGAAGAAATGGTTTTAGTTAACTTATCTCGTCGAAAAGCCTAGTTTGCTGCTTGTATCTGTCCTTGGGGCTTGTCCAATCTCGAACAATTTCGCTCATAGTCCTTTCAGTGCCGGCACTGTTCGGCAGTTCTTCTAAGACGCACTTGTCGGGGCTGCTTTTGGCAAACGAATCGACTTGCTTCGAGAGTGTCCAAATAGGGCGTGAGGCATTTCCGGCGCTGTTGATTCTGGCGAGCGTCCAGCCACCTTTCAACCTTTCTCCATGTAGCGTAAATCGCAGGACGCCCCCGCGCAGAGCGTTTTGGATATTTTCAGATTCCAGCTGTGGCTCCCAAGTTCCGCGATCCTAGAGCATGATGGGACCTGTCTCATGCACGCCCTCGAACAGCAGGTTCGCCCTGCTGTGATCCTCCATCTCGATGGCTTTACGAATCGCCCCGGCACAGCAACTAGGCCCCTCCGGAAGCGCCCAGCTCAGCAGCACTCCGTTCCACTCCAGCCTGAGGTCGTAATGAAGGCGCGTTGCATGATGTTTTTTCATCGCATAGGCGCGCTCGCGAAGAGCACGACTATTGGTTTGTGCTTCCATATCGCAGCGTCTTCCTCCTTCCTATCGGCATCTCTTGGCAGAGACCGAAACATCCTGATCTCTCCTCTTAACCTGTGTGCGGAGTGATCCTTGAAGTGTCCACTATGACTTTCGTGGGCACCCTAATGAGTGTGTCTAAGCAGCTTGCGCTTTTATAACCCTCATGAAGCTCTATGCCACGCTGAGGCTCTTAGGAGCAAGTAAGTCTTCGATCCGTATTGGCAAATTACGCACGCGGACGCCGGTCGCGTGATATACGGCGTTGGTGATTGCCGCAGCAATGCCCGCAAGACCGATCTCTCCCACACCTCGAACTCCGAGAGCATTTAGCTTGTAGTCGGGATAATCAAGGAATGTGACGTCGATCTTCGGGGAATCGGCATTCACAGCCATCACATAGTCGGCGAGGTTATTGTTGATGGGCGCGCCGGAACGCGGGTCGTACATCGTTTCCTCAAACATTGCCATGCCAACACCCATCACAACCGCGCCCTCGATTTGATTGCGTGCTGGAGCGGGGTTTATGATGCGGCCCGCGTCAATCACTGTGACGACCCGGCTTACACGCAAACGTGCGATCTCCGGCTGCCATGTGATTTCAACAAATTGGGCGCCGTAGGAGTGAAACGAGTATTTCGGCTTCGCCTCTCCAAATGTTCCCTGAGACTTCCCGGACCCTGAAACCGACTTCACTCGCGCGATGCGCAATATCTCAGACATCGGCACCGTGCTTGCCGACTGCCCTTTCAGACGGATAGTCCCATCGATGAATTCGAGATCATCCGGCTTCTTGTCTTTGAAGGGAGAGCCATCTGATTTCACTGCGGCAAGCAGGACAGATTTTGTTGCGTTCTGCGCAGCTTCAAGCACAGATGGAGTTACGGATGCAGTGACCCACGAGCCCCCGGAAATCGGACCGGGAGGCAGCGCCGAATCTCCAAGGACCACTTCGATCTTATTTACCGGAATTCCAGTTTCATGACTGACAACCTGCGCGAGCACTGTATATGTGCCGCCTCCGATGTCCTGCGTACCGCAAGCAACGCGCGCGGAACCATCCTGCCGTAACTCTACAGTTGCTTCCGTCTCCGTCCGCGCGGCTAGCCACGAACAAGCTGCAACGCCCCATCCCAATGTGACGCCGTCCTGTTTTATCGAACCTATTTCGGGCGTCCGACTGGACCATCCAAACTTCTCTGCGCCCACGGTCAAGCATTCCTTCATATGACGCGAAGAGAAAGGGATCTCGAGGCTTTCGTCGACTTCCGGCTCATTTTTTAACCGCAACGCAACTGGGTCCATTTTCAGCGCGATCGCCAACTCATCCATGGCGGATTCCAGTGCATAGAGGCCCGGAACGGCTCCCGGACCGCGCATTGCTGTTGGATTGCCAACATTCCGGCGTGCGAGGCCGCCTGTCACTAACAAATTCGGAGTGCTATAGATGAAGGGCGTTATCTCTCCGCATCCTTCGTCATAGTCATCGAGGATGGAGGTGTGATTGACGTAATCCTGCCCGACGGCCGTCAATTTGCCGTCAGGCGTTGCCGCCAACTGAATGCGCTGATCGATAGCGGGACGATGCCCTACGCTCTGGAACATCATCTGCCGGCTGACCACGAGCTTGACTGGACGCTCGAGGTTGCGCGAACATGCAGCGGCCAGAATGCTTTGTGGCCACGGCCATAGCTTTCCGCCGAAGCCGGAGCCTAGAAATCTGGTGATGACCTGAACCTGCTCTGTGGGCACTCCAAGCATCTGCGCGAGCACATCACGGTGGTTCACGACCGCCTGAGACGTCTCATAGAGCGTATATTTCTGACCGTCATAGACTGCGACAGAAGCATGCAGCTCGATCGGGTTATGGGTTTCTACCGGAATGGTGTAGATCTCGTCTACTTTGACTTGTGCCGACTGCAATGCCGACGCCGCATCCCCGCGTTTGCTCTTCTGATCAGGCTTCTCTGTGGTCAGAGGGGAGCCGAGGAGCTTTTCGCTCACATCCGGCTTCTGGCGGCTATAGGTCACCCTTACACTTTCCGCCGCAGCACGAGCCTGCTCCACGGTTTGCGCGACAACGACAGCCACATACTGACCGTAGTAGCGGACGACATCATCCTCAAGCGGAGGACGCTTTTCATCGAGGATGAGGGAAAAACCCGTTGCCGGAGGAACCCGATAAAGCGGCCCGATATTGGCCCGATGATAAATCGCGACCACGCCGGACATCTTCTCCGCTTCTGACAAATTTAGATTGGTGACTGTGCCATTTGCGATTGTGGCGCATACCGGCCATGCATAGAGAAGCCCCGGGAAATGATGATCCGAAGCATACTTGGCAATCCCGCTGACTTTCAGGGGGCCGTCGACGCGCGGCGTTGAAACTCCAATGATTTTGGACTCGGTTATCTCTTGCATCGTAGCCTCTTTATGCCGCTTGGCTCGCCTGGCTCATCGCGTGCACCAAGCAACGCTTTGCTAGCTCAATCTTGAAACCATTTTGACTTTGAGGCGTTGCGTCACGCAGAACGATCTCCGCGGCATCACGAAAATTTTCGGCAGTAGCAGATTTTCCTCGCAAAGCAGCTTCGGCTTCTGTTGCTCGCCAGGGCTTCGTACCCACCCCACCCATGGCAATACGGATGAAGTCGATCTTGCCGCCTTCCTGCTTCATCACAATGGCAGCGGAAGCCAGCGCAAATTCATAGGAAGCACGGTCACGCAGCTTCAGATATGTGCTTTTTGCTCCAGTGGGGAGCTTCGCCAAAGTCACGTGGGTAATAAGGTCTCCTGGCTCAAGAACGGTCTCACGCTCAGGCGTTGTTCCAGGAACCAGATAAAACTCGGCGATCGGAACAGCACGCTGACCCTTCGTTCCTTGGATGTGTATCACTGCTTCCAGCGCGGTGAGCGCAACGTTTTGATCGGAAGGGTTCGTCGCAATGCAGTGCTCGCTGGTGCCAAGGATCGCTAGCATCCGGTTATACCCACCGATCGCCGAACAGCCGGAACCCGGCTCGCGCTTGTTGCATGCAGTTGCTGTATCCCGGTAGTAGACGCAGCGTGTTTTTTGCAGCAAATTGCCCGCCGTTGTAGCCATATTGCGCAGCTGCGGAGAAGCCCCGGAAAGCAGTGCTAGGGAAAGCACCGGATATTGCTCTTTTACGATTGGGTCGTGAGCCACGTCTGCATTGCGGGCAAGAGCCCCAATACGGAGCCCGCCATCCTGAGTTTTCTCAATGCGATCGAGAGAAAGGCCATTGATATCGATGAGTTGTTTCGGCCGCTCTACATTCAGCTTCATGTAGTCGATCAGGTTGGTTCCACCTGCGATGAAGCGGATATCTGCGCCGTTCTGCGCTGTGTTCGCTGCCGCCTGTGCTTTCACTGCGTCCGGTATATTCCTTGCTGCTACCAGTTTGAAGAGTTCCATTCCGTGGCTCCTTCTCTATGCTGTGTGCCGAATGGATTGCACTGCGGCGACGATGTTCGGATATGCGCCACAACGGCAGATATTGCCGCTCATTGCCTCTTTCACATCTGCATCTGCCGGTCCCCATGGCTCCTTCAGCATGGCAACGGCCGACATGATCTGTCCCGAGGTGCAATACCCGCACTGAAAACCATCATGCTCCACAAAAGCTGCCTGCATCGGATGCAGGTTTCCAGGCTGCCCTAGTCCTTCGATAGTTTCAATTGCGGCAGTCTGCAACATCGCGGCAAAGGTCAGACAGCTATTCACGCGACGGCCATTTACGTGAACAGTACATGCGCCGCACTGACCGTGATCGCAGCCTTTTTTGGTCCCTGTGAGATGCAGCGTTTCGCGCAATGTATCAAGCAGCGTTGCCCGAGGATCGATCTGCACGGAATGTGTCTGGCCATTTACCTTTAAAGTAACCGGCACGGTTCCTGGAATCGCCTGAGCGGCTTCGACATGCGTCTGCGCTTCAGCAACCGAGGCATGGGAAGCGAGTGGAACAACAGTGCCTGCTGCTGTCGCTACGCTCGCTGCCCCCACATGCGACAGAAAGGCTCTGCGGCTCAGCTTGCCTAACGAGGATGCCGGTTCTTTTTCGTCCTTTTCGTCAATCGCCATATTTCTCTCCTGTTGCTCTCGTCGTTAGCTGAATAATGCGCGTGCTTGTTCTACATCTCGCACTGTATCTACGTCCAGCTCTCCGCCCGGCAAACCGACCGTCCGTGCGGATTGCAACAAATCTTTTGCCCCGATGTCGCCTCTCAACTTCACGAGCAGAGGAAACATCGACTGCGGAAAGTAGGCGGGTACTCCGCGTCTTCCCGCATATAAAGATGCGGTTGTTTCGCCGGTCATCATTAACTTCCGCAGATGGCTTGCAGTAACCGCAGGCATATCGCAGGTCATTACCATCGCGCCATCGACATCGCGAAGAGAACGGATGCCGACATTGATCGATGTTCCCATGCCTTCTGCCCAATCATCGTTGATGACCACATCCGATCCGTATAAGTTACAGCTCTTCCCGACTAGCTCTGCAGAAAAGCCCAGAACCACAACGATGGGCAAACAATTTGCCTCTATTGCCACCCTTACCGACCGTTCCAAAAGATTCTCTTTTCCTATCATCACCAACTGCTTCGGCTCCTGCAGTCGGGTGGAAGAACCTGCGGCGAGAATCACTGCTCCTGTGCGGCTCATGAAACATCCCTCGCACAATATGTCCGCAGATATCGCGATGCACCGCCTTCCAAAACATGTCGGGCCACATCCTCTGCGGAGAGGCTTCGCACATTTTTCAATCGTCCCGCGTGGCATGCTTGGATCTCAGCGATCACGGCAAGTGCAATGGCATCTGGCCCTTCACCGCCAAGGTCGAGACCCACCGGCGCACTGATCTGTTCGCAGCAACCCTCCACGGAGCAACCAAGACGTGCAACAGCTTCTGCAATAAGTAAGGAACTGCGATGACGCGCACCCAGCACGCCAAGATATTTCGGACGCCGAGGTAAAAGTGACGCCAGGAGCTCTCGGTCCTGTTCATAACTATGCGTCATGATCACTACCGCATCATCACTTTGTATTTCACGCAACGAGTCAGATGGGGTGCGAATTACCGATACATGTTGTGCGGAAGGAAAGCGCTCTGCTTTGGCGAGCTGTGCCCGTCCATCCATCACTGTAACGCTCCAACCCATCAGCGCAGCCATGCTTACGAGAGGCTTCGCATCATCTCCTGCCCCCAGCACAAATAACCTAGGCGGACCAACCAGCTGTTCAAAAAAGAACTTATCCTGCGACGGTTCAAGGCTGTGCACGGCGCACTTTCTGGCATATTGCGCTGAGCTCTCACTCCACCCCTTGGATACGAAAAGCACGTCGCCTCGGCCATCGAACACCGCGCGCGCCATTTTGCGCTCTTTCGCAGGCAGAAAGGTCAGAATTGTTCTCTCGTGACCGCGAAGAGTGTTCTCCAGAGCTTCCATCAGGGCACGGCACTCCGGAGTTTCAGCCGGCTCGAAAAGAACGTCGATCGCACCGCCGCAGCCCAGTCCGAAAGGAACTTCAGCGGAGTCGTCGAAGAGAGTGGAATAACGCTCCATTACTGCACCATTCCTCACCAGCCATTCGGCTTTGCGAAGAATCTCCGTCTCGAGGCAGCCGCCGCTGATTGTACCGGCGTACTCGCCTCCGCCGCGCAACAGAAGGCGTGCTCCCGATTGCCGGTAGCTCGAGCCTTCCACGCGTACAAGCGTAGCCAGCACCGAGCTTCCGCCCTGCTGCCACAACTGAACGATTTCGCGGCGCTCTCTCATTGCCATAGTAGCTCCAATGGATCAGGCAACGCCCAGTAGATCTTCAATGCGCACCGGGAGGGTCCGGACTCGCACGCCGGTCGCATGGTAGACGGCGGCAGTAATCGCCGGCGCAATGCCGGCGAGGCCGATCTCTCCAATTCCGCGTGCACCGTATTCTCCCATGACCGGATCCGGTATATCGAGAAAGTGAATGTCGATATCAGGATGATCCGCGTTCGTCGGAACGATGTAATCTGCAAAATTATCGTTGATTGGATGCCCATCGCGAGGATCGTACATCGTCTCTTCGAAGAGTCCCATTCCGACGCCCATGACGATGGCTCCGGCCATTTGGTTCGTGGCCGTCCGTTTGTTGATGATACGACCGCCATCGATTACGCTTACCACCCGGCTCACGCGAAGACGAGCAATCAAGGGGTTCCATTCAATCTCTACAAACTGCGCGCCAAAGGAGTGGGTGGAAAAGTTTTTGGCCCGCGGGTCGGCACCCAGGCCTCCGGATTGTCCTCTACCATCGGCCGTACCGACATTGGCCATGCGAAGAATGTCCTGGTAAGGAACGCCCGAAGCTGCGGATTGATTCTTCTCGTGAACACGTCCTTCGCTCAAGGCCAGATCAGCAGGATCTTTTCCTGCAAACGGCGATCCTTTGGCCTTGGTCGCCACGGTAAGAACCACTTTTACCGCAGCATTTACCCCTTCAACCACAGAAGGAAGGATCGTAGCTGTTGCGGTTGACCCGCCGGAGGTCGGTCCGGGCGGCAAGCTGCTGTCACCAAGAACCACTTCGATATTCTTTATGGGAATTCCGGTCTTGTCGCTAGCAATCTGAGCCATCACGGTATAGGTTCCCGTGCCGATATCCTGTGTCCCAGAGCTGACGCGGACGGTACCGTCGCTGCGAAGGCTGACAGCTGTCTCGCTAACTCCGCGACTTGCTCCCCAGGACGCACATGCCATTCCCCATCCGAGGATAGCGTCCCCTTTCCGCATGGAGCCGATGGCCGGCGTGCGGTTCGACCAGCCAAATTTTTCCGCGCCGATCTGCAGACATTCCTTCAAATGGCGGGAAGAAAATGGCTTGTTTTTCTCTTCATCGGTAAGCGTATCGAGCGAAAGACGTAGCTCGACTGGATCTTTGTTCAGCTTGATTGCAAGTTCGTCCATCGCCGATTCCAGAGCGAACAGCCCAGGCACTGCGCCTGGACCACGCATCGGTGTCGGTGTGCCGACATTGCGGCGCACCAGCGCGGAAGTGACTTTCAAGTTGGCGGTACTGTAGAGGAATGGGGTTGCTTCTCCGCAGTTCTCGCGTACGTCGTCCCCGAACGAAGTGTGGTTGCGATAGTCATGCTGCAGTGAAAGGAGCTTGCCATCTGCAGTAGCTCCGAGGCGAATGCGTTGCTGGGTGCGCGGCCGGTGGCCCACATTCGAAAACATCATCTTGCGGTTGAGAGTGAACTTGACCGGACGATTGAGCTTCCGCGCTGCGGCTGCAGCAAGAGCGGAATGCGGCCACGGAAAAAGTTTGCCTCCGAAGCCTGAGCCGATGTAACGCGAGATGATTTCGACGTTTTCCTTCGATTCTCCCAGAACCTGCGCCAAAACGGTCTGATGATTCATCACCCCCTGCGACGACTCATAGAGCGTATATTTCTGCCGTCCCATACGGCAACCGTCGCATGCATCTCCATGGGATTGTGCGTTTCTACGGGAGTGATGTAGGTCTCATCGACCTGCACTGGAGCGGATATGAAAACACCTTCACTATCGCCACGCTGACTTAGCACGCGTGGGCCGCCGGGCTGCCCTTCTGCAGGCAATGCGTCGCCTAGTGAAGTTGCAACGTTGAATTTGTCCGGATCGTAATCGACGCGCACTGTGCCGGCGGCCGCTTGCGCCTGCTCGAAAGTTTCAGCTACAACTGCTGCAACATATTGACCCCAGTAGTACACGGTCTCGTCCTCGAATGGAGGGCGGTCTTCGCTGTTTCGTCCGCCGGAAGCATTGCGATAGAGCGGCATGATGTTGCCGTGATGCAGTACCAGCAGAACGCCGGGCATTTTCTCCGCTTTGCTGCTATCGATGCGTCGAATCCGGCCGCTGGCGACAGTCGCGCGCACGGGAAATAAGTAGACCATACCGGGGAAGTGATAGTCGGAAGCGTAGAGCGCGTTTCCACTGGTTTTTGCAGTACCGTCGATGCGAGGCAAGTCCGCCCCGATAATGGCGGACGGAGGATTCGGATGCATCGCCTCAGGCGAAGGAGCAGGACCTTTGTCGGACTGAATAAACTCGACAAATTCGCGGAACAGCATAGAGAACATCTCCTGCGATCATGCGGGTTATTCGTACATTTCTATTGACCGTTTGACTTACTCGGCGGCAGGCTCAATGTTAAACCTCCAGGAATTATAGTTGGCGGATGAAAAGCAAGGAAAATCAAACAACTATCAAGACCCAAAGGCGAGGAAAGAACACTTTCATCAAATGAAGGTCTTCTAGGGGCTCTCGTTTCTCTAGAGCCCTACCGATTTGAGCTTTGATGCGTCGGTGACCGGGGGCGATCGGTGGCAGATCATGCGGTATGTCCATGTCGATGGGATCTCCGTCGACTTCGATGACCGAAGCGTTTTTTGCTCGCCCGCGAGAAACTGGTACATCGTTCGAGCTGAAGAATGTTGTAGCTTCCTTTCGGAGTAGAAGTTTTGGGGTTAATCTTCTATTTCTCCACGATCTTGAGATGTCCCTACGGTTCGGGGCGCTCAATCGCTTTCTTTCTTTTTAGGCCGAGAAGTTCGAGAGTAGGGCACGGAATGAAGCGAGTAGGGGAGGCGATCTTTCTCGTCTTCTCTTAAGGGATGCTCTCTAAAGAATCATGCTCCTTTTCCTTTTAGGATGTCTGGGGAGGATTCTCGTTGTGATCCTCATTGTGAACGCGTGTCTCCGTCGCTAGGCGCATTTGGGAAGTCTTCAGGGGCCTGAACCCGTAATAAAATCGGAGCTGGACTAAAATTTGCACTTGTCTGGTAAAACGGCGCGGTGGTCGACACTCAAAAACTCGAAGCTCAGGTGCAGAGCGGGCTTAGATCGTCGCTCCTCAGCATTGTCGCAAACGCTCTTCTCGCCATGTGCAAGTGCGCTGCCGGCTTCCTCGGGCACTCGTTTGCCCTAGTGGCTGACGGCATCGAATCCCTTTCAGACGTTTTCAGCTCCGCTGTTGTCTACTTCGGCCTGCAGTACGCCATCAAGCCGCCTGACAAAGAACATCCCTATGGACATGGCAAGGCCGAACCTGTGGCTGCGACGGTCGTTGGCCTGGCTATGGCCGCGGCCGCTGTCTTGATCGCGGTCGAGAGCGTTTCTCTTATTCGCACGCCTCACCCGCTCCCCGTCAGGTATACGCTTTGGGTTCTATTAGCCGTCTTCGCGATAAAGCTCTTGCTCTCCCGCTATGTCTCCCAAGTCGCCAATAGCATCGACAGCACCGCGGTCAGGGGAGATGCCTGGCATCATTTGAGCGATGCAATCACATCGCTTTTCGCTTTCGTAGGAATCTCGATTGCGTTATGGACCAAGGATGCCAGCGCAGACGACTGGGCAGCTCTTTGCGCATCGTTTGTCATCCTATTCAACGCCTGGCGTCAGATCCGCGCGCCATTTGCAGAGATTTTAGATACCGCCCCACCGCCTGAGATCGAGCGCCATGTAAGGGAAGTAGCGGCATCAGTCGCTGAGGTCATTGGGCTCGACAAGTGCTTTGTCCGGAAGGTCGGCTTCCAGTATTACGTAGACCTTCACGTCGTGGTTAGAGGCGACCTGACAGTTCGATCTGGGCATTTAATCTCGCATCAAGTGGAAGACCGAATTCTCGAAAGGGTGGAACGAGTCGCCAAAGTACTCGTGCACATCGAACCCGAGGAAGAGCTTCTTCAACCATCCCATAGTCAGATGTAACTACCAGAGTTCCATAATGCCGCGGTTGCACATCTGGTCGTTGAATATCATACGGTCGAAAGTGTTCCTACTTTACCTTCCGCCGGAGAGTTGCGAAGCAACGCCGGTAAATGTTCGCCTCCGGCGTAGGGCGTCTTCGTATGCGAAACACCATCGACGCTACGGAGGAGTTTTTGTGCTACTGCGGCACCGTTCATCATTAAATGAAACGCGTAAACCAGGAGCCGGCGAAACCCTATCTTAGACATGCACCAAGCTGCGAATCGATCCAGGTTTCCGAGTTTCTGCTTCAGGCTGGCAAGGCTGCCGATCAGCGCCACACGCGCGGTTGATGTCAGCCCAGTTTGTGAAACCATTCCTAACATCTAACAATAACTGCGACAAATTCCTTGAAGGAACATAGCACAGCATAGATAAGACTGGCTTATTTCGATCTTCTGGTTGTGCGCTAGTTTTTATGCATATCAAAATATATAGTTCTTCGTCATAAACAATTCAGAATAGCCAATGATATTAGCCATAAAACGTCAGTAATCCCGCGCGGTTTGATCTCATTAAACTGCGCAGTCATCTATTTATTTCGAAGTGCGAAATATAGTTGACAGTTCTGATTTGACTTATCTATATCTTCACGCTGAGCAAGGTTTTCTAAGAACGACTAGTTGGGAGTTGAAGGAAGTTATGAGGCTGAGAAACACCACGCAAGAAAGAATCCTAAAATCAAACTTTTTACGGATACGCTTTGTTTTTGTCTGTCTACTTACGTCTGCGGCCACGAGCGCGTTCATGCCATCCACCTTTGCCCAGGTGATTAGCGGTACCATCTCTGGAACCGTGCAGGACTCAAGCGGTGCGGTCATCCCCAATGCCTCGGTTGTTCTCACGAACTCGGCCACAGGGGACCATCGCACCATTACGAGCAACAGTGCAGGACTGTTTTCCTTCGCCGGCTTGCCTTCTGGAGACTTCTCCATCAGCATCACGGACTCGGGATTTCAGACTTTTACCGAGAATGGCATTCACCTCGATCCTGGCGACAGCCGTGATCTGACGAATCTCAAGCTGCAAATTGGTGCGGCCAACACGGTTATCACGGTCCAGGCGCAAACATATATCCCGCTCGACACGGGCGAGAATTCTCATCTGATCACTGCTGAACAAATCCAGCATCTCTCCGTCGAAGGGCGCGATGTCACCGAGCTTCTCAAAACCCTGCCGGGCTTTGCGATCGGCGGCCAAAACAACACGAACGTCAATAATTCGGCTCCCGATGCATCGCAAGTCAGCTCCGGAGGCTTAATCGGCAGTTATTCAGCCAACGGCAATCTTGGAACCGGCAACAGCCTGAAGTTGGACGGCGCGAACATCACGGACCCGGGCAGCAACAATCTCGCTTTGCAGACGGTTAACTACGACGAAGTCGCCGAGGTTAAAGTGCAAACTTCCAATTTCGGTCCGGATATCTCTCAAGGGCCGGTGGTAGTTAGCGCGGTCACCAAATCCGGCACGAACCAGTTTCACGGATCGCTCTACACCTATGCTCGGACCTATCAGCTTGATTCGTCGGATGCGCTCAACGGGCCAACGGGGCAAACGAAGGATCCCGATCGGGAAGTGTATCCAGGCGGTACCCTCGGCGGCCCCGTGCTGGTCCCCGGAACGAACTTCAATCATAGTCGCGCTCTCACCTTCTTTATTGGTGGAGAAGACTATGCGCAACGAAACGTATATGCCTACGGAAATGCCGGTAGCGCTCTGGTGCATGCCCTTGTGCCCACACCGGCGATGCGGGGCGGGGACTTCAGCGCGGCTGCGATCCAGAACTACCTAGGGTCCAGCCTCTACAGCAACCCGGCCTATGCTAATGTCGCGACTGTTCCTACCTATGCCAAAGGCGACATTGCCGGCTCGCCTACGCTAGTGAATGGCCAGCTTCCATCTTCGCTTCAGGATCCGGGATTTAAATACATCATGAGCACGTATCCTATCCCGAACAACGTGCCCACGGCATCGAATCCTTACAATTGGCAGAGCGTTGATTACATCAATAATGACAATTGGCAGGCAATCTCCCGGGTTGACCTGGCTATTTCTCAGCGCAATCATTTCTTCGCACGCTACAGCGTCCAGCGCGGCACTTCGGGTGAACCTGCGGCAATCTTCTACAATCCGAACGGAGTCAACACACCGGGCGGTGGCTCGTCTAGTACGAATTCAGAAGCGGCAGCTGCGAACCTTGCCACGGTCATCACCCCTACCCTGACGAATCAAATATTCGCAAACCTTGTTTACCTGAATCTTGTATTCTCCAGCAACAATCCCAGCGCCTTGACGGGTTTTCCTTATCAGGGAGCCTTCGCGAATGGCCGTCATGTGCTGCCCCAGTTGCAGGCATACAACTCGCCTTCAGGATCCGGTGGTCTGCCTCTTGCGATCACCCCTGACTACACGCTAAGCCCGATTTTTACGCGCAAATTTATCCCCGAATTCGGAGACAACCTGACGAAGGTCTGGGGGAAACACACGGCGAGCTTCGGCGTCTACAGCGCACGCACCACAAACAATCAGACCAACGACAATGTGGCCACCAATGGCGCGATCACGAACTACTTCCTGCCCGGCGCCGGCCAGCCGCTTGTCGACCTGCCCTTGCCGGGCCAAAGCACGGGCACCTCTTACACCCTCTCGGGAAACTATGTGACCGACGAGCTCGAGGGTTTCGTTGGCGGATATAGCCAACAAAACATCCTTCCGGATGTCAATCTCTACTTCTGGAATATATCCTTCTTCGCCAATGATTCGTGGAAGGTGACGCCCAGGGTAACCGTGAATGTGGGATCGCGCTTCGAGCATCTGGGGCTCTGGAACGATTCCTATGGCAACGGCGTCGTCACTTTCAACCCCGCCCTCATCGTCAGTGGCGCTGCCACTTCGCCTTACCCTGGCTTCCTCTGGCACTCCATTGACCCGTCTATCCCTAATTCCGGCAATAACTCTTATCCTCTCTTTGTCGAGCCTCGTTTCGGGGTGGCATGGGACATTCACGGGGATGGCAAGACCGTCCTTCGCGGTGGATGGGGCGAGTATCGCGGTCACGACTCCTGGAACGACACGTCTCCATCAGTCGGACTTACCCAGCATGCCACCACGGTGTCCTACGCAGCCTCTTCTCTGAAGGCAATCAGTCAGCAAAATGTCAACCCTGCCAGTGGTCCATTGCCAAATGTCGATAGCTTTGCAACCACAGGAGCGGTTTTCGGCACAACAAGCGGTGATCGTGAGGAACCGCTGACTGATACATATAGCCTCAACCTCAGCCAGGTATTGCCGTCGCATATGATCTTCGAACTCAGCTATGTTGGGGATAACAGCCGGTTTTTAATTAACGGGGGCAGCACCCAGACTGTCGCCTTGGACAACGTGAACGCGATCCCGATAGGCGGCTTGTATAAGCCAGATCCAGATACGGCGAGTCCAAACTTTGGAAAAGTTCTAACTCCAACAGGAACCAATACGGGCAGTACAAATCAGTCCACGACTGCAGGCTCTGCAAGCGCCCAGCAGATCAATGAGTATCGACCGCTCAACACGCCATCGGTCCAATATTCGGCCATTAATGTAACCAATCACAATCTATTCTCAAATTACAACGGCCTGCAGGTGGGTATCGGTCGCCAGACCGGACACGTTTTGTTCAACATCAACTACACCTTCTCAAAGTCTCTTGGCGTTCGGGGTGCAGGCGCGAACGATGCAAACGGCTTTCCCGGGGATCCATTCAACCTACATAACAACTATGGCTCCGAGAGCTTCGACCGTCGCCACATCTTCAATGCGAGCTACACCTTCTTGGTGGGCAATCCTATTCAGAACCGGGTCCTTGGCGGGTTTGCCAATGGGTGGGAGCTATCCGGTATCACCAACATTCAATCAGGCGGGGATATCTCAGCGATCACAACGCCGAACCTCAGCCCGTCCGGCACTATCGGCCCCATCAACCTTCCGAACGTCACGCCGACCACGGCCAATCCAAACGCCATCACCGTAAGCAACACCGTGTACTTAGGTACAACGGATGTGGACCTGCAGCCCACCATTCTCTGCGATCCACGCGCTGGTAGGTCGAAGGGGCAACTTATGAATCCCAACTGCTTTGGATTACCCAACCTTCTGCACAATGGACAGTATCAGCTGCCCTTTCTTTCTGAACCAGCGTTCTTCAACAGTGATCTGAGCGCGCAAAAGTCTTTCCATGTCGTGCGCGAGCAGATTCTCCAGCTCCGCATCTCTGCATTCAACTTCTTGAACCATCCCTTGAATACAATCTCTAACTCTTTCAACAATCAGTTCCAGCTAAACTTCACAAACCCCAATAGTAGCGCCTTTGCTCAGAACGCAAGCAACGGCAGCCTTGGGTTTGGCACCGATCCTTACAAGACCGGCCGGCGCATTGTTGAACTAATGTTGAAATACAACTTTTAACTTCAAATACCCGTTGCGGAAAGATAGCTAAACCTCAGGGCAAGCTATCTTGCCGCGCCAGGAAGACCTTCAGAGTTGCCATCATTGATGAACAGTGGTGGACATTGATATACAGATCCAGTTCGGGATTATTATGCTGCCCGTCTCCAGCAGCACAACACATCAATAACGAGAGCTATTCCACAGTCACCGATTTGGCCAGGTTCCGTGGCTGATCGACATCGCAGCCTCGGCGAACCGCTATGTGGTATGCAAGCAACTGCAAGGGAACGACCTCGAGGACCGGCAACAGCAGTTCGGGCGCGCTCGGCACGTAGAGGACGTGATCCACTAACTGCTTGATCTCTTCATCCCCCTCGATGGCGACCGCGATTACCTTGCCGGAGCGTGCCGTGACTTCCTGAATATTCGAAAGCGTTTTTTCGTAGCGCAGGCGGGAGTCGCGATTGTCGTTGTCCTTGGTAGCCAGGACGACAACCGGCAGTGTTTCATCGATGAGCGCGTTCGGGCCGTGCTTCATCTCGCCGGCAGGGTAGCCTTCCGCGTGAATGTAGGAAATCTCTTTGAGCTTGAGCGCGCCTTCGAGAGCAATGGGATAGTGAATGCCGCGGCCTAGAAACAGAAAATCGCGCGCGGTCGAGTAGGTTTTGGCCAACTGCTCGCAGACCGAGTCCACAGTGCGCAGAATCTCCTCGACCTTGCCGGGCAGAAGACTGAGCGATTCGAGCAGGCGGCTACTCTCTTCGGTCGAGATCGTCTCGCGCTTTTGGGCCAGATGCACGGCGAAGAGAAAGAGCGCAACCAGCTGAGCGGTGAAGGCCTTTGTCGAGGCGACACCGATCTCCGGTCCTGCGTGGGTGTAGATGGTCCCATGTGCCTCGCGCGCGATCATGGCTCCAACCACGTTGCAGATGGCGATGGTCTTCATGCCCTTGGCAACCATCTCCCGTTGCGCGGCAATGGTATCGGCGGTCTCACCGGACTGCGTGATGAGTAGCCCGAGCGCGGAGGGATCGGCAATAGGGTCGCGATAGCGATATTCGCTGGCGTAATCGACCTCGACCGGTACGCGGGCCAGTCGTTCGATCATGAATTTGCCTGCGGTGGCAGCGTGCCAGCTGGTGCCGCAGGCCGCGATGTTGATCTTGGTTGCGTTGCGGAAATCATCCTCGGTGATCTTCATCTCGCTGAGGTAGACCTTGCCGGTATCGAGCGAGATGCGGCCCAGCGTGGTGTCGCGGATGGCGCGAGGCTGCTCGAAGATCTCCTTGAGCATGAAGTGCTTGTAGCCGCTCTTTTCGGCCTGGATCGGATCCCACAGAATGCGCTGTACTGGACGCTCGACATGCTCGCCAGCGAGATTGGTGAGCTGTACTCCGGCCTTGGTGAGGATGGCCACATCGCCGTCGGCCAGAAAGTAAAGATCGCGCGTGTGGTGCAGGATGCCGGGCACATCGGATGCGACGAAATATTCGCCTTCGCCGAGACCGATGACCGCGGGAGGACCGTTACGCGCGGCAACGATTTTGTCTGGATCGTCGGCCGAGATAACACCAATCGCGTATGCCCCAGTCAGCCGGCGAGCGGCGCGGCGCACGGCTTCTTCGAGAGGCATAGTCTTGCCGGATTCCGCAGCCGAGGAGAGTTCCTGCTCGATGAGGTGAGCAATGATTTCCGTATCTGTCTCGGTTACGAATTTGTGCCCTTCGGTGATGAGCTCATGTTTCAGCGCGAGGTAATTTTCGACGATGCCGTTATGCACCACCACCAGGCGGCCGCTGCAGTCGCGGTGCGGGTGGGCGTTCTCTTCGGTAGGACGGCCGTGCGTTGCCCAGCGTGTGTGGCCGATGCCGAAGGTGCCATGCAGCGGATGCTCGCGGATCACCTCTTCGAGATTGCGCAGCTTGCCCGGGGCACGGCGCAGCTCCAAATCCGATCTCGGACTGCCCACAGCGATGCCCGCTGAATCGTAGCCGCGATACTCCAACCGGCGAAGACCTTCAATGATGAGGGGAACTACGGGTTTGTTGCCGACGTAACCGACGATGCCGCACATCGCATCATTATAGGCGGCGGGTCGCGGTCAATATCTTGTAATCCTAACGTGCGGTCCTGCACCAGAAGTCGGGCGTCAGTTGGCGTCTTCCAGGTGAAAGGTAAACTGCTCGATGACCGGATTGGTGAGCACGTCCGTGGCAATGCGCTCCACCTCGGCTTTCGCCGCAGCGGCGTCCAGGGAATCGCTGAGCGTTAATACGAAGTATTTCCCCTGGCGCACCTCTTCGATTCCCTGATACTGCATCTTCGTAAGGGCGCCGTGAATGGCCTGCCCCTGCGGGTCGAGAACGGTTTGCTTGAGGGTTACGTAGACATGAGCCTTCATCGTGACTGATTATAAATGCTGAGACTGGTTGAAAACACGGCTCGAAGATCGCCCACGAGCGACGTACGCAAATTCAGAGACAGAAAGATCGGGAAACGGAACATATGGTCAATTATCTGGAATTACCCGTAGGCGACAAATCGCCTGAAGTCGTCAACGCGGTTATTGAGATTCCCGCCGAAGGCATCAACAAATACGAATACGATAAGCAGCTGCACGTCTTCCGGCTGGATCGCAACCTGTATTCGCCCGTGCACTATCCCGGCGACTACGGCTTTATTCCATCGACGTTGAGCGACGACGGCGACCCGCTGGACGTGCTGGTGCTCGTCGATGCCGCCAGCTTTCCGGGCTGCGTGATGCAGGTACGCCCCATCGGCCTGCTGGAGATGCTGGATCAGGGCGTTCTGGACGAGAAAGTGCTGGCCGTGGGCAAGAACAATCCACGCTACACCGATGTCTGGAATTATTCCGAGATTTATCCCCACATGCTGAAGGAAATCACCCACTTCTTCTCCATCTATAAGGACCTTGAAGGCAAGCGGGTGGAGATTCACGGCTGGCATGATGCCGCCTACGCCCGGGATCAGGTCATCAAGGCCACCAAGAATTTCGAAGACAACAAAGCAGCCCAGGCAGCGAAGAAGTAGGACTGGCCGTCCAGGCTCCCGCGCTTCGCGCCGTTGCCGTGAGGTGAGTGCGACCGGTGTTGATACAGCGTCCAGACAAAAGCGCCCCGGGCTTCCGGGGCGCTTTGTTTGCAGGAGATTTTTTACGCGGCCGCCGGTTCAGTCGCCCGAAGACGCGACCGGCAGTTCTTTCGGCGTCGGTCGCCCCGACCACACGCTGCGCGAAATCCAGTAGCAGACAGGTCCTGCCGCTGCTACCAGCAGGCCGAAGAGTAGAGCGGGCATGTGTCCCATGCGTTCATCGCGCGACGCGAACGCGGCGTACACGATGAGCGCGGTCGGCATCACTCCGAGCGCAATCGCCATCGCGAGGTTCCCGGCGCGGAAGGGCCGCTCCAGATTGGGCTCGCGGATGCGCAGCACCACCAACGCTACGAATTCCAAGATCAGGCTCGCGCCATAGAGAATCAGGTCGATGGAGATGAGGCGCTCGAAGCTGAACTGCAAGGCCAGCGCCCAGGCCGTCCCGCAGACCAGCAGCGCGATCCACGGCACCCCGAAACGGTTACGCGCGGTCATGAAAGAGGGAAGCATGCCATCCTCGGCCAGGGCGACAGGCAGCCGCGCATAGGACATCATGAGCGCATTGAACATGCCGAGGCCGGTGATGGTGCCGCCGAGCACGATGGCCACGCCCAACCACGGTCCGGCCAGCGTGGTTGCCGCGTCCGCCCAGGAGCCCGTAGTGAACTGCGCGATTGCCATTCCGGCAAAGGCCATGGCGGCCAGCGGGAGGACGTATGTCAGAGCAACGACCCCGGCGCTCATCAGCATCGCGCGAGGATAGTTCCGCTGCGGATTGTCGACCTCTTTCGCCACCGTCGACGCATTGTCCCAGCCCATGTAATTCCAGAGAGCGACCAGAATCGCGGTCGAAAGTCCTTCACCCGTGCCTGCCTTGCCGCCGGGTGGAGATGTCCATACCGCGTTGCCATGCAGATGCCATCCATGCCAGGCCGCGGCTGCCACCAGGATTACGAATGGCGCAAGGAGCGTGACGAAGAGCGCGATCGATCCATCGCCTACCGCCGGCGCGCCGCGCAGGTTCCAAAGAACGCAAAGCGCGATCAAAGCCAGCTCCCACATCGTTCCTCGTGACCCTGCGGTCCACGCCGGAAAAAGCCGGCTGAGATAAAGCACGAAAATGGTGGGATAGATCGCCATGTCGAAGATGCTGGCGGTGAGCGAGAGCCACGCTTCCTGGTATCCCCAGAAGGGCCCCAATGCGCGCCGCACCCAGACGTAAAATCCGCCCTCATCGGGCAGCGCGCTGGCCAGCTCGCCGATCATCAGCGCGGTAGGGAAGCTCCACACCAGGGGAAGGATAAGCAGGATGGCGAGAGCTTTGAGATATCCGGCGCCCCCGAGAATGTCTTCAATCCCGTAAGGACCGCCTGAGACCATGAAATACGTGGCAGCGGCAAGCGGAATGAGCCGGAGGAGGCGGCTTTTTTTGGTTGGCGAGGCGGTATGTAGTAAGCGGGTGACTTCCCTGTTCTCCAGTCAAAAGATTATCGCGGAACGACGGGCCGGCATGAGGAAATATTGGAAAAGATGCAGCAAAGCCCCGCCGGGATGCGACGGGGCTTTGGGTGTGGTTTCTAACGTTCTGAAGCCAGCGGATGGAAACTACGATGCTTTGCGGGCTGCCGATCCGGTAGAGGAAACATAGCCCGGATAAACGCTTTGCACCCGGCCGAAGAGCTGCACGCGCCCCTCGCGATTCGCCTCTTCCCACGCGTCTTCGGAGCGAAGGGTAGAGGTTGCTGCAGGAGTGGCTTCTTCGTAGTCCACGATGCCGTGATTGCGCTCCAGAATCTGCTCCGCATCTGCATTCAATCCCCCGGCGTCAACCGTGACAATCGCGCCGCCGCGCGCGATCCTGGACGACAGCTGCCGTGCGTGCGTGGAGGGAATACCCATGCCGAAAAAGGCGCTCTCGAAAGCTGCACTCGAATAGGCAAAATCGTATTCGGGAAGGATGCCGATATGTCCTTCGCCGGTTCCGAAGTTGGTGCTGGTCTTGTCCACAATGTTATTGCTGGTAATCCGGCTGCTGTCGCTGTCTCCGCCGAAGACATGCTTGAGCTTTTCCCACCAGTTTGTCTGCCCGCTCTTGCGCTCCTCATGAAATCCGCCAGTCGACGGATACGCGACCGCACCCTGCGAAGGCAGCGGCGCCGAAGGATTCGGATGCAAAGTGCTGGGCAGCGTGCTCTGAATCGTGTGGGGAAGGGTACTGGGGATGCTGCTCGGAATCTCCGCGCCGGGGATGGGTCCAGGACGATCCGCGCCCGAATTGACCGTGCCCCCGCCAGTCGAAAGCCCCGCCGGTGTCACTGCGCTTGAATCCGATGCCGCACCAGAGACGGTAGACCCTGCGCCCGGAGCATTCGGGCCGACGACGGGCCGCAGCTCTTGTTCGTCCGCGATGGTTTGAGCTGAGGATGAGGATGCTGCTCCGGAATGAAAGGCCGCGCCTATTTCGCTGGGACGAAATCCTGCGGTCAACAAATCGTCGATGGCGCGCTGCGCGTCTTCGCCCTGAGAAAAGTAGCCTACAACGCTGCGACGAGAAGAACTGCCCAAATTGCCGGTTGCCATGATTGACCCTCGAGTCTGAAAATTTATCTCCGCGGCCAGGATCGAAGCCGCAGATTCGAATTCCGCTGCAGAATCTCTTCGGTCAATTGCCGCACAGCATTGTAAGATGCGGGGCGGAACGCGGCAGAGTTCCTCCACGCGCAAAAGTTTGCCCGGAATGGGCCAGGAAAACGATATGGGTGAGGGAATCGCCTCAATCTCCTATATACTTGGGGAGAAATAGCCGGAGAGATGGCCGAGTGGCTGAAGGCGGCGGTTTGCTAAACCGTTATAGGGTCAAAAGCTCTATCGGGGGTTCGAATCCCCCTCTCTCCGCCAGAAACCTTCCTAAATCTCCTAGAATCAAATAAATACAGGGAAATAAACGAGTTACATCGGCCTTCGGTGTTCTCTATATTCTCGATTTTACCCTCCATTTCCCAACTTTCTATCGAAAATCCGTACCACGCGGGAAAAGCCGTACCACGTCATTCCTCTTCAGTAGAGACCGCCTCGCCTGGCGGCGTCGGAAACATTCCCTTCTTTGATCGAATCCTTCCGATCGTCGACCGCCATCTCCAGCCTTCCAATGAGATCGCCCTCGCCCGGATAGTCCCGCCGCCTACGATCCGCAGCCAGCGCCGCATCGCCCGCGCCCGCCTGCGCCAGATGCAGGCCGAGCTCTCTCCCTGCCCCGACTCCACAGTCAGCCCGGCGACCGACGATCACATCATCTCGCTTCTTCTCATCGAGAGGGCGCTCCCGATCGTGGACCGCGTTCTCGCTAAGAAGAATCCAACTCCGGATACTGCAACCTCTCCTTGGGCTGGTCGACAGCTGGGAGGACGGAAATGAGGTACACCATCGCTCAGCTCTACTCAGACATGGAGCGCTATCACGTCAAGGAGCTCTACATCGACGGAGTGCTCGGGCGGCTGCACGTATCACGCGATATGCTCGGGCAGCTCGTGCGGGATGGGTTCACTTCCGATGAATACGCATCGAATCCGGACACCACGTCCCCCTGGCTGCTCGAAGTTCAGGATGGAGTCGGGGTATTGAGGGCGAACCCCGGCGGCAAGCGTAACCGTGACGGGACGCGCGGCGGTGTGCGCATCGCTGGTCTGCGCGAAAGCAGGGCTCATAGGGACCGAACGAAGAATGGCCTGAGTAGTACACGGCGCATGTACCAGGACCGCAAGCCAAGCAGCGATGCTCCGCTGGCCGAGCAAATACAGAGCGTCCGGTCACGGCGAGCGGCGCGTTTGGCTGGTAGGTAAGTGCGGCAATCAACATAACGACAAACATCCCCGGCTCATCGTCGGGGCTGTTTTATGAATATTCCATAACAATCCGCAAATTATTCGAATGTCGCGAAGGGTTTTGGCGGAGCCTTACGATTCTCAAGGGTATACACAAATTTAAGCGTTTTCTGCGGCACACCCCCAAGCCAAAGAGACTGCTCCTGGAGATCGAGTGCAAGTGTGTGCGAAAAAGCTGCGCCTTTGTTTTGCTATTCTTTTGTGCCTCGGATGTGTCCTTTCACCTGCCATCAGTTTCGCCCAAACAAATAGCCTTCAGCAGCTTCTCTCGAAAGCGAACCAGGCTTTCTCGGCGGGGAGCACGGTGTCGTCGATTGCGCTGACCGGCCAAGTAGAAAGCCATATCGGCTCCAGTCAAGAGAACGGCACGATCACGCTGACGGCGCGAGCCGATGGCTCGTCGAGTCTTCAGATGCAACTCGCTTCAGGCGAAAAGACGGAGAGCCAAGACACATTCGCGAACGGTCACACTTGTTCTTGGTCCGGCCCCGACGGCGTGTCTCATACGACTGCGGGGCACAATTGCATCGTTGCCCCTGCCTGGTTCTTTCCTGAAATAGCGCTCTTCAGCGCACAGCTACCCGCTAGCGGCACCTTCAGCCTTTCATCAAACGCGAACGGAAGTAAGCTACCTCTCCACTGGGTGATGCTATCTCCCACCTCAGCGAGCGCCGACCTGACGCAACTGCTGGCCCATATCGGAGTCTACGATCTGGAATTCGACCCCTCAACTTTTCTTCCAGCGACGCTTTCGTATGCAGCCCATCCCGACGATAACGCTTGCATCGATATCCCCGTTTCGGTCGCCTACTCAGACTACCGGGCCGTCAACGGTGTGAATATTCCCTTCCGAATTCAGCGTTATTTCAACGGTGTTCTCTCATTGGACATCACTGTCTCAACTGCCTCGATCAATCAATAACTTCCTGAGAGAACACGATCATGCGATTCTTGAAAGCGCTCTACGTCTGCCTTGTCGCGTTTGGACTCTTCAGCGTGGCTCATGCTCAGGTCACAGGGATTTATGAATTCGGCCCATTTGACACTCCGGGATTCGACACCATCAATCGTGGCAATCTGAACGTTCACTTTTCCATTCCGATCTTTAGCAAGCCTGGGCGAGGTGGCACGAATTTCGTATACGCCCTTAACTACGACGGGCTTGTTTGGAGCCCACGATCATCATCTGGGCTTCCTGGCTGGACGCCAGCCCCTGCGTGGGGGTGGACAGATGCAACAAATGCTGAATGGGGCTACCTCACATACAGCGTCAGCTTGCAATCTTGCACCACGCCATCAGTGCCACATCTTAATGAATTTCTTTCGAGCTACAGCAACTACGTTTATCACGATAACAAGGGCAACAGCCATGCGATTCCGTTTGCCTTCGTCAATACCTGCGGGAACACCGGCAGTCCTACCGGCACCGGAACCTATGCGCTGACGGACAATTCCGGGCTCTCGATTTACCGCGTGAACAACAGCTTCACCATCTTCACAAAGTCTGGCGCTGAATTCTCTGTGCCTGTCTACTCCAGCTTTAATGGCTATCAAGAACAAATCTCCCCAGGCTCTGGCGTCTATACGGACACCAACGGCAATCAAATTTCAGCATCATCCGCTGGCGTATTTACCGATACGATGGGCAAGACCGCGCTCACCGTTTCTGGAGCAGCGCCGAGCCCTGTACTTTACAAGTACACCGACCCAAATGGAAATAGCCAAACGGTCACGGTGAATTACGAAAGCTACACTGTCCAAACAGCTTTTGGGGTCAATGGTATTTCCGAATATAGCCAGTCCAGCATCCCGTTGGTGAGTTCCATCGTTTATTCAGGAGACGGTAGCTCTTATTCGTTTACCTACGAGCCGACACCCGGCAATCCCTCTGCCGTCACTGGCCGGATCGCCAGCATCAAGCTGCGCACCGGAGGAACAATCAGTTACGCCTATACAGGCGGCACCAACAACACGGGCATCGAATCGGATGGAACTATTCCCACCCTGACACGAACGACATCAGATGGCGCTACAACCTACACACGTTCCGGAATCAGCAGCACGCAATCAGGCACCACCTCAACGGACCCTTACGGGAACACCACTACGTCCAATTTTCTCGTGAACTCGGCTGGATATTTCTACGAGTTTGATCATGCTGTTTACGCCGGGGCAGCGAGCGGCACCCCGCTCGCCGAGGTGACAACCTGCTATAACGTCGCAACGAACTGCGCGAGCAGTAATGTGAATTCGGGATTTGCCTCGATCGTGACGACAGGCTATCAGAACGGCACAGCTATTTCGGTCGATACTCAGAACTACACTGGTCCCGAATTGTTGTCCTCCGACGGCAATGCGAGTTCGACTACAACCTATAACTACAATACCTACACCGGTCCCAACGGTATACCCTTCTACCGCGTCGCCTCGGTTATAGCCTCTTCACAGGGGAGTAATTACCAAGAAACGACATACGGCTACGATGAGACCGCACCAACTACATTCTCCGGTTCTCCAGCACCTGTCGCAGTTTCAACTCAACGCGGGAACGTAACCTCTGTTCATCAGTGGATCAACTCGTCCGGTGCGACGCTGAATACCACCAACGCGTATGACACAACCGGAACGTTGTTGTCGAGCACTGGACCAACGGGCATGACCACCTTCGGCCATGACAGCACGGGAACTTTCACGACTAGCGTGACTCCGCCAACACCTTCCAGCGGCGTGACACTGACAACTTCTGCGCAGTACGATCCGAACACAGGATTGCTCAGTAGTACGACTGACCCAAACGGAACTCAGGTGAGGTATAGCTACACAGGAATGCTGGACCCGCTGCAAGTCACTAACCTTGACAGCAGTGGAAACATGGTGGGAGAGACCTATTATAGTCACGAATCAATCAACCAGATCGGGGTATACAACTACCAAAGCGCGAGTGTCCGTGGGGGTGTCGAACCACTGCTGGACGGATATGGAAGAATAACCCGGGCTGCGTTGCTTAATGGCCAAGGTGCCAATCCGTACTATCAGCAAGACGCCTGTTACGACGCTGACGGAAGAATAGCTTTTCAGTCCTATCGCTATCCGGGAACCGGGTGGGGAATGCCGATGGTCTGCTCTGGCGCAGGCGATACTTACAGCTACGATGCACTGGGCCGCGTCACCAAAGTGACACATGGTGACGGCACCGCAGTGAGCTACATCTACAACGCCAACGCGGTCAAGACCACGGACGAAAACGGCGTCAGCCGCATCTACCAACTCGACCCTCTTGGCCGAACCACCAGCGTTTGCGAAATATCAGCAAACAGCACGATGCCCAATTCTGGTTCGCCAGTAAGTTGCGGAGCCACTATCCCAGGGACTGGCTTTTTAACGTCGTATTCCTATAGTCTGCCCAACCATACAACAACCGTGACCCAAGGCGTCCAGACGCGCGTCTTTCAGACGGATTGGCTTGGACGGACAATCATGACACAGGAGCCGGAAAGAGGAACCACGACGTACAGCTACTCTTACAACAGTCAAGGGCTCGTAGTCACACGGGCACGCCCCGCCCCCAATCAAGCGAGCGCATCTACACTGCTAACTACCACGTTTCAGTACGACAGTATGGGAAGGCTTACCGAGAAAAGCTATAGCGACGATGAGGGACCAATCTTCTACGGATATGACATTCCGCAAGTCGTCTTCGAGCCTGTTCCTGCCAACGCATCTTTAAGAGTTGTTGTGCCATTGAGCAATCAGGCAGGCAGGATGGCGTGGACCTGTCATGAGAACTCTGCGCAAAATGGATGCCTGACACAAAATGCATTTAGCTATGACGCAATGGGGCGAGTATTGAATAAGTGGACAGCAGGCCCCGGTTACATGGCGGCTCAAGCGCCAGTACGTGCGCAGATATATACATACGACTGGTTGGGCAATATCCTCACAGCTACCAATGACAATGCCGTGACGTTGACGACCAGTTACACCGTCGCGAACGAGGTCAGCAGTATCACCAGTTCATTGAATGATGCAACGCACCCACCAAACCTTGTGTCATCGATTACGAACGGACCATTTGGGCCGGTCAGCTTTTTACTTGGTAACGGACTGTCCGGTTATAACACTTACGACTCGCTAGGTCGCCTGAACGGGAAATGGGTGTGCACCGGCAATAATCCACAACCTGCTTGTTCCGCTTCGAGCATGGTGAATGGATTCACCATGACCTGGCAGGGGCAGCAATTGAAGAGTTCGACAGACTCCGTTCTTCCTGCAAATGGCGTCTATACCTACGATGACTTCAATCGTCTCTCTCTGACAAACTACGTGGGCTCCAACTATGAATTCAATGAAGTATACGACCGCTATGGAAACCGTTGGCAACAAAATACGGTAGTAGGAAACGGCGGCGAACCTCAGATTTCCTTCGATTCAACGACGAACCGCGTCAACACCGGTGGCTACGTGACGGATGCGGCTGGTAACGTGACTTATGATGGATTTCACTCTTACAGCTTTGATGCAGATGGCAATGTTTTGACCATTGACAATGGCCAAACGGAGACATACACCCGCGATGCTTTCGGGCATATCGCTCGTGCTGATTTTCCTGCAAACATCGCAACCCCAATCGAGTTTTATTGGAGTCCGTCTGGACAGTTAACTACGACCTGGACTCCTAATGTGAACCAACTCATTGAGGGTATGTACTATTGGGGAGGGACTGAGATCGGGGCTTACGCTGATAATGCAATGCATTTTGAACATAAAGACTGGGTCAATACGACGCGGATGACCACCTCCTATAATGGCAGCGTGGAGGCGACGTTCGATTCACTTCCTTTTGGAGACGGCTACACGGACCATGGAGCAAGCTGGGACTATTACCATTTCGGCGGAATGATGCTCGACAGCCTTGCCTTGACACATCTGAGCCAGTTTCGTCAGTACTCCGGGACCCAAGGGCGCTGGCTCTCCCCCGATCCCTACAGCGGAAGCTACGACTTCACCAACCCACAAAGCATGAATCGCTACAGCTATGTGCTAAACAATCCACTCGCCTTCATTGATCCGTCGGGGTTGGAAGTCGTGGATTGTCCGCCAGGCACTGACGATGGAACCATCTGCGTCGACGCGCCGTCTAGTGGTGATCCTGACCCTGGCCCTGAGCCTGACCCGCCGCCCCCCGGACCAGGTATCCCTTCTCAGCAGCCTAGCGGTGGTGGAACGAGACCTTCCGCCCCAAACAACGGGACGACCTGCCCTGCCGTTCCATTCAAAATCACGGGTGTCGCCCCAGGACAAGCGCCCGGTACAACCGCGATCAGTCAAACGCCTCGGGGCGGCATACCTAACGGCGGAGTAGCCATTAAGCCAGGCAACTTCGGTGTAGGAGGTATAAACGGCTCTAACCGGAGCGTATTCCTTGGAATGACGTTCACGGTGAACTGGAGCGGTACTACCGTGCCTTCTGGTATCCCGACTCAAGGGCCATTCTTTCCAGTCGACAATATTGGGCCGGCCTCAGTGCGCAATGCTCCGGGAAACGCTTTCGATGTCTATAACTATCCGTCTTTCAAACAGGCGTTTGCCTCAACGAGAACGGCCATGGTTACGACGTACATTCCAGCCAATACTGCGGGGGTCAGATGCCCACAATAGCTCTCTGCATCGCTATGATTCTGATGTGTGTTTGTTCTTCCGCGCAAGGACAGAACTGTGCCCTCTCCGGCACGAAGGCGTGGAACTCAGAACTCCGCAACATCGTTGCGGACTGTCCTGAAAAGTTCAGTTCACCAAGCGAACGCTTTGTTCTACGGATCGGTAATGAAGGAGCCCTGTCGCTTTGGACAACGTCCGAGCAAAAGCAGTTCCAGTGGGATGCTCCGAGGCTTGAACCTCCCGCAATGATCTCTTGGTCTCCTGGGTCAGGCACGTTTTTTCTGAACGATGGGGACGGCTCCGGCATGTCTAGCGCCTTTCGTCTGTTCAGGCTGAACGATAACAGGGTTGAAGAAGATACATCCATCGAGCGAGCAGCGGTCTCCCTTTACCGTAGCAGGGCACACTGTAATCCATCCGCCGCTGATCCTAATGTATGGGGCTTTGGCTGGGCCGACCATGGTAGGCAGATTCTCTTGCTGGTACAGCCAACGGTAAACGAGCCATGCGGAACGCCTGAAGACTTCATTAGCCTCATAGTTCGTGAACATGACGGCACTATTGTGAAGACACTGTCTAAGGCGCAGACCAAAGCCAGGTTTGGCTCGATGCTACCGTCTACTATGTTTCTCAAGTGACTCTGCAAGCCCCAAGCAAAGGGAGGATTACCTGCACGGGGCCAGCAATGTTTACAGGTGTTGGTGGAAATCAAGCGAAGTATACAGGCCACAGCGGGGCACTATATTCCATTTTTCCTGACAAAGTTGGAGGGTCTATCCCAGGAGGCGCTTTTGGAACGGTAGCTGTTCAGAATGGCTTTTTAGGACTGAGCACTCGCCAACTCCGAACTTATGGGACTCAGATTTTCATCACTCCAAGCAATCAGGGATTGATTAGTCAGTACGGAGGGCCGACTGGTCCATTGTCGGTTTCTGATTACGGGGATGTAAACATCCAAAATACTCCAGGAGTAGCCTTCGACCTATACCGTTTCCCAACTGTGACTGCCGGAAGGCAATTTGGGCGGCAAACAATGAATACAACGATCAGCTTCCCAGCCGCGTCTGGCGGAAGTTGCCCAGCCGGTTTTACTAAGGTTCAGTGATGAAATATCTAATACTTATCATTCTGTCGTTGCTGTTAACAGGGACATCGCGGGCGCAGTGTTCTGGCCCTGTCAGGACGCACGCGAATCTTCACTGGAGCGAAGAAGCAAAGGTTAGCTCTCCGGATCGTGTATGGGAGGTAAAGGTCCATCCCGTTCTGGATGCGGATGAAAACAGGTCGCCTGTCACTATCCGCAAGTGTGGAGAGTCGAAATCGTGGCCGCTCTTTACGCTTCAGCGGAGCGCGGAGGTGTTCTGGAGTCCCGATAGCAAGCATGTCCTTGTAGTCAACCAGCCCTTGAGCGGGACGAACAGGTTACTGCTCTTTCCCGTGCCAGGATCTCCTGCACAGACGAGCGAACCCGCCTCAGACGACCTCGACAAAACGGTCACTGAGACGCTGGCAGAACGGCTGGGGAAAGGTAAGCATGTCCAGTTCTATCTGCCGACGCTGGTTTCTTGGAGGGATAGCAGCATGTTACTGGCAGTGGGTGGGGAGACATACCTTGGGGACTCTGGTCCTCTAGACACCTACTGTTACGGGTTGCGAATAAACAGTAGCACACTGCACGTCGAGAGTGTGTTGTCGGAGAGGGAGCTTAAGGCAAGCACCGGACATGCCTGTCATGTGTCTCCCTAGACATCTCAGCAGCAAGGCCGTCTCTTCGAAGAGACGGCCTTGCTGTGTCTGTGGTGTTGACCCCAAGCCACGCATCCACACGATTGAGCCACCCCTTCAAAAACCGCTGATCGGAGGGCATTGCGGCCACGAGATCCCTGTAATACTGCCCCACCTCTACACAGAACTGATTGAGCAGCAGAGTCGGATTCAGGTCGTTAACCGCCTGAAGCGTGACCAGGCCAACATGCCCGTCAACCACGATAGGCTTGCCCAGCTTTGTCACGGCCTGTTGCAGAAGCTTGATCGGCTTCACGATCCAAGCGTTTACTCCTAACGACAGCACGGCGGTCGCCAGCGCCTGATCGTTGATGTCGGCGATCCGCATCGGAGTCGCATAGGTTTTCTCATATACCTGCTCCGCAATAGCGAGCGCGGCATCACGGTTCACCTTTGCCGGGTCATAGTAGCCCTGAGCAATTAATTCTGGATGAGACGCGGAGGCGAGTCCGAAGCGGGTTGGGCCACCACGGTCGCCGGGGATGGTGGTTATATTCCCGAGGAGGCGCGAATCTTCCTGCTTCAAAACGAAGTCTATAGCAATCTTGAGATTAGACATGGGGTACTCTTGGGGTAGGAGAATTTAATGCAAACTACAGAGATACTTGCGGCGATCGATGAGGAAATCGCTCGGCTTCAGCAAGCAAGGAACCTGATTGGCGGTAGTTCGAGGTCGTCAGAGCTCACCAAACTCGGCCATGGAACAGGCAATGGACTAGCCGCTGCGAAGAAGAAACGGACTTTGAGCCCTGAAGCTCGCAAGAGGATTGCTGATGCTCAAAAGAAACGTTGGGCAGCGGAAAAGAAGGCAGCTAAGTAGCCGTTTCCGTACACGCATGCCGCGAAAAGAGAAACGGCGCTATCCCCGAAGAGACAGCGCCGTGTGATGTGTTTTTCCGTTGTTACGAATGCGTCTGCTTGAACAACTCCCAAACCACTGCGACAACCGTGCTGATTCCAGCACCAGAACCGAGCACCCAATACTTCCATCGGTCAAGACGCTTCACGTCGGATTCGACCTTTGTCAGTCGGCCTGGTTGCCCATTACCCAAAACTGAGTACATCTGCGACTCAAGCGTCGAGATACGGTTTTCAGAGGAGATGGAGAACTCGTCGAATCGTTCGCGGAGAGATCGAATTTCGGAGAGGATGAGTTCGGCGATGTCAGGTGGCATGGGTATGTTCCTTGGAGTCGAATGGTGGAGTCGTGGGCCGGTATACCCAGCCATTTTTAGAAAGTGATCGAAGCTTCGACGGTCGGGGATGTAGCGCCATTCGCCCGTACCGCATAAATTTCGACGTTGTAAGTACCGCTGCCCAGTGGAGCGATACCGGATTGTGTATTGGTCTGCGGCACAGAGCCAGCGCTGATCCAGGTAGTCCCGCCGCTCACCATGTACTGAATCGCAGTCGAAACGACGAAGGCATCGTCTGATGGCGTCCAGGACACGAGAATGCCGGAACCCGATGCGCCGAGTCCAAAGCTCACGCTCTGATGGCTCAGGGTAAGATTGGTCGGAGGGTCGACAGTGTACGGAGGAATCAGAGTCAACGCAGGTACATCATCGATCGTCTGCTCCTCGGTCACTGACCATTCGTAGATCGAAGGATCGGTCTGGTTAACCGTAATGGACGTGCCCAAGGAAGGCGTGCCGTCCTGTGTAGTCACGCTCAAACCAGCCTTATTGACCTCGAGCATCTGGTTGTCCCACCCGATGCCCGCGAAGGTGAAGGTCATGACATCGGTCGGCATCATCCGGTACGCAGCCAGCGTCATCGGCAGCGTGGCCGTTTGCTGGAAGCGGTTCCGCATCAAGTCAACCTTGGCCGCCCGTTGTGCAGTCGCGACCGAAATGCACGCTTGCTGGTTCAGGTCCTTGTAGAGAGTGCGACCGCCATCCTCAGCGAGGAACGCATCGGACGTGAATCCGTGCAATGCGTCTTGCGCATAGTAGGGATAATCCGTAGGCTGCCACGCGAGGTTGAAAAGGTTCGCAGTTGAGCCGTCAAAGAATCCGTTCGAGTCGTATAGGTTGCCAGCAACCGAATAGGGAAACCACGGAGCCACATAGGTGCCCTTCACGCGGTTGTACAGGTCGCGGATGCTCCTGTTCGGCGATAGTTGCGGTGTGCCGGTCAGTGCTGACTGATCGAATGTGAATGAAGGTCCCTGGAAGTAGGCTGGCCAAATGTAATACTGTCCACCGACTCTCGATATCCGGCCCGCAGCGGCGGGCATCATCTGAGCGAGGATGTCGCCCGGCGAAGAACTGGTGTCTCCGGTCCAATTACAGGTCCACTGTGACTCCGTCGCGCCACCCTCGGTGGCTGGGTTCGCGAGTGGTATCTGTTCGTCGCAAACGTTAGCCGCACCGATCAACTGATCGGTGTTGATCTCGGAGGCCGCCGCTCCCAATCCCCAGATAGGATTCTGGAGTACGTCAGCAACGCATAGAGCCCAGTTATCGGTGAAACCGGTTGTGCCGGTACGCGGGTCGAGGATGTCATTCTTTCCCTGAACCACAAACCGAATCTGCGGCTGTTGCGGGAACATGTTCGCGTCGTATTCGATCTTGAGGTAGACGTAGCAGCAGCCACCTACCCAAGGCGATCCGTTCGACGAGGCGGCCCAGGTTGGATCGTTTGCTGTCAAGGATGCGATGACATCACCTTCTACCTGGTCACCGAAACGAGCCTCGCAAAAGACTAGACCGCCGAAGTTGTAGTGCGAGCCATCGGGGCCGACATACGTATTGCTGTTGGCTTGGCCTCCAAAGTTGATACCGTTGCGAGTTGTATTCGCATTACTGCCAACCTCCCAGAAGACCTTGCGACCATCGAGGTACAGACTCTGGATCGCATTTACTTCATGCGCTGCGAGCACAATGACAAAGTTGAATTGATCGTGGTGACTCCCGGTGGTCGACAGATAAATCATCGATCCGCCTACCTGCCGGGTTCCGTAGACGATGGGACGGTATGCGGCTGGCTGTCTAACTGTGACCGCATTGCCTTGGTTCCCAAGTAGAGCGGTCGCAATGGCACCGGCCTCCATACTGATTCCACCAAGCGCGAGCGAGGCAATCGCTTTGTCGAATAGTGGCGACCCGACGAGGGCCGGGTCGAAAAACGCAGCGGTGCCGAGCGCCGCCGCGCCACCGAGAAGAACCGCTCCTTCGATCGCACGGCTCACTAAGCTACCCTCCAGGCGCGTTTTACTTTAGAGATTGAGACACGGTGCAGGCCGTCCTCGGCGACGACGACAACATGGCGACCGTTGAGATGTACGAGACCAGCGACAAGATTGCCCGCGTCCTCCACTACGACGAGGTCACCGCGCTGCGCCATGAGGGGATACTTCCACTCGCTAAGGCCGAACTTATTCGCGCAGTACGCGGCGGCGTCGGCTACCGTCGATCCACCTGTGATCGCTTTGATCGTCGCGAACGCAGAAGCTTGGTCGGTGTACTTTCCACGGAAGTCGGCGGCGATATCGACCCCGGTTTGAACCTTGATCCCATCGGCAGCGGCGAGACAGCAGTCCCACTCGCCCCACTTAAAAGGTTTGTTCGCTACTTCCATCAGCCAGGGATGGTACAGGCGGGTATGCCAGTGGTTGTCTTTGTCTGATCCGATACGTTTGATATTTACCATTACGAGGTGCCCCACTTCAGGGCCAGGAAGTTCAGTTGCGGCACCCAAATCATGCTGATGTCGGTCGGGAAATCAATCTGTTGGTCCGCATTGGTGAGTCGCCGCATCTGACCGCGCTGGAGGTTAATCATCGAACTTTCGAGCGCCAGGGAGATGGTGATTGAGTCCACACCGGGAGTTATGCTCGGCTGATCCACCCAGCCTCCGAACATGCAGGTAGGTGTGCCGATGATGTTGTTGTTCGGGTCGAGGAATGCCAGATAGAGGTTAGCTGTCGCGCCGAGTTGAATGTCGGTGAGTGATTCTTTAAGCAGGTTTGGATCGATACCTGAGAGGGTTACCGATGTTCCATAAGCTTGAATGTCCGTTCCCTCGTTGACCGTGCTCAGGCTCGCTAGATCACCGACACCTAGCCACGTCTGACCGTTCCAAGCGAGATTGAATGGTGTCGAGGAGACGTACACCGTCTGCGACTTGAACGTGATCTGAAGCAGGAAAGCGATGCTTACCTGATTGCTGACCAGTTGAGCTTGATTGAGCGTGTCTACGTTGCGGGGCATCTATCGGTACTCCACGAACTGGATCGACATGGTCGTGTGGAGAGCATTGCTGATCGACCATGTCCGCTTGTTGTTCGCGAGCCTGAATAGGCCTTGCGGATTCTTGAGGATGATCTGTGAGGCATCCGCCGGGGTCTCACGCAAACTAGGCCAGATGCTGATAGCAGCATCGCCAGCGCCGTCAGAGTTGACCTGGTCAAGAACTCGATGAAGCCGAAATCCGACCTGGATCGCATCGCCAGGCAGGAGAAGGCGAAAGCGATTCGGCGTCCAGCCGCGTGTGTAGAGAGTTGTTGTGCCTGCGGTGTTGAAGCCGGTGCCGCCGTCCGTATTCGCGACCGGAGTGCCAGACGGATTACCTTGCGGCGTGACGTACAGCGGATCACCGACCATCACAGCGTTTGACATACCGCGAAGCTCCATGAGCATGGAAGTCCACTACGCGGCCTGCGTCCTTGTAAGCGGCGGAAGCGTCGCGGTAGCCGACCACCAATCCGCGCCCGGCCACGACTGCGTTTGCGTTGTCCCCGTGAAGGGAGAGCGAACAGTCGCGACCGTGTCGTTGACCTCGAACGTGATATCGCGGAAACCGGGTTTAGTCGGCATCGAGACGAGGTTGACCGTGCTCGATCCGACAGTGATCGAAGAAATGCTCATGTTGAAGTGGTCCTTACGGATGGCCGGAGCGGCTGCGTGGTCGGTGGATCAGAGGGTGATGGGGATAGAGACTAAATCTTGGTCACCCACGTCCCTGCATTGCAGAAGGTTGCGTGGCCGTCCTTCGAAAAGACCCAAGCACCACTTGTCGGGCACGCTCCTGATGGCGCGGTGGCAGGCCCAGAGACCCCACCGTTCGGTGTGATGACTCCAGCGACGCCCATGTTTCCGTTGCCGTCGTCCAGAACGCTTAGGATTGTGTCCACTTCTCCGGTATTCATGCGCACTCGAAAGTGAGCATCGAGGCAGTTCAGGAAATCGCCACCCGAAGCTGGCGTATGGACGCAGAAGTCGTTACGACTATTCGCACCGAATACGACACCCGAGTAGTGAGGGTCTGACAGGCCAATGGTGCCAGCGAGATTCAGTCCGTTGCCCGTCTGCCATCCGTAGAAACCTTTCTGTGACGGAATGCCTGGAACCTGATTCCAAACGTATCCCGGTGGTCCAATGAAGCCGCTTACGGCAGGGGAGGTAACGCCGACCACTCCGGGATTCAATCCGGTATCTCCGAACGTTGGATTGATAGGTTGTCCGTGCATCACATCGGTTAGCGCGTTCAGGATCGTGTGCGCCGAGTCAAGATTGCCGCCGTCATTCATGTGGATGTTGTCGTTACCCAACCACCAGCATCCCGTAGTGCAGGAAGTTCCCCAACGGTTTGTCTGATCCACCACAGGCAGGTTTAGAGATTTCGCATAGGACGTGAGATAGGCAAACTCAGGCTGGCTGGCGATAACATCGAGTCCCGGACGATAGGCGAGCACTACAGGAGCGCAAGCCGATCCGCAGTTGCCCTTCGCAAGCTCGTAGCTGAAGGTCGATTGGACATTGGCCTCATATTGCGCAAGCGAGTATCCCAAACCCACATCGTTTGTGCCCATCGCATAGATGACAAGCTGAGCGCTTCCGGTCGTCGTGAATCCGTTGTTGATCAGGCTCTCGAAATCGTTGTGTCCAGCAAACCACTGCGACGGTGCGCCACCTGTGGCAAGGTTGTGGACACGCACGCCAGCCACGCCACCGCCCGTTGATGGGCGGCCTTCGATGCCGTAGACGTAGCAAGGAGCAGTCGTGCAGGTCAGCGTGAGAGTGTGATTCGTGTACGCCGCGATAGGCGTTGATGTTGCAACACGAGCAATCGGAGTGGAGTTCGAAGCGCCACATGCCGTACCGGAAGCAACTCCGTCGATCGCAATGCTCAACGCTCCGGAGGATGTGGTGTCGCCGCAATACACACGCGCAATCGTGTAAGGTAGACCTCCCGCATTCCACGTCAAGACTTGCCCCGCGCTCATTTGGAGCAAACTGGCTGCGCTCGATCCTGAAGGAGAGGAAAACTGCGGACCAAGGATCGTACTCTGCGCGGTCGTTCCGGTGATCGTGTAAAGTTCGGGGTCGGGAATGGCGCAAGACAACGCTTGTGCGAAAACCGGCTGTAGACCTGTGCCACCATAACCATATTGCGCTTGCAGGGCGATGCGAATCTGTTCCGCCTGCCGGTTCTGAGAATACTGAGGCACTGCAATGTTAGCGGGGCTGCAACTTCCCTGAGCGACACTGTTCGCCTGATCTCCACGCCATAGCGAGTCGCCTTGAATGATGACATCCATACCTGCGGACGGATAGTCACCTTGGTACACCTGGGCTGAGTGCAGGTAGCGCCACAGGTTCTGCAATTGACCGGGGTTGTCGCTGACTGTTTTGTATTCAGTGGATGGCAAGTTGTTCACCGAAGGCACATTCAGGTTTCCTGTCATCGTGCCGCCCGCCAGAGGAACCTTGGTCGTATCCGTTGCCGAGGGAGCGAGAGGCAGGGTGATGTTCATCTGGTAGTTGCGCGTGAACTGTGTGGCGCTCGTCTGCACCAAAGCGACAACTGCATCATCAGCGGTAGTTCCCACTGTGACGGTGCCGACAGTAATCGTCGGAGCCTGACCTGCTGGGCCGGTCTGAATCAAGGTTTGCGCCGCGAGGTTCGGCTGATACTGGTCGAAGTCGCAGACACCGGACGCGCACCATGCAGATGTCGTGGTGTTGGCAGAGGGCTGCACACATCCATATCCAGGACCGAGAAGCTGGTTTCCCGATACGTTATCAACGACGGTCACCGCGAAGCAGACATTCTGCGGAGCAGTCAGATTGGTGTCCGCCAGATTGAGACTGAACGCACCATTTGTAACGGTGGCGGATACAGGAGACGATATCGCCTGACCGTTTCCGTTGACCCTGAAGGAAGCGGCAGCCCCAGCAGAGGTTACCGGAGCGAAGGAAATCGTTCCGTTCACGACGGGGTTCCCGCTGGAGTCGGTGAGGTGTGAACCGTTGACGGTGACATAACCGGCAGGGGCCTGAGCCATCAGGGGAGCGATGCACAGACACACGAATGCGAAGAGTTGGAGGAGCTTTTTCATGGAGGGAGGTGTTCCTGTTGCTTATCGCCGGGAGGCGGGATGCGCGAAATACGCTCGGTTACATTACCTAGTGGAGAGTGGAACTCGACGGTTTCGATCTTGTACCGCAGCGACGGAGGCGGCGACGCTTGAGGGTAAGTAACGGCTCATCGCACGATGTACCGCCGCTTCGGTTGCCGCTGGATCGGTTGATCCGCGAGCGTCGATGCTTATGTTGTGATTCGTCGATCCACCGAGTTGGTTGTTGGGTATGATCGTGCCTGCAGAGTGCGGCCAGAAGACTTCGGGGCCTGCCTCACCGATCATGGCTGGTCGATTGGCCACAACATCGCCACCAGCAGCGAAGAAGCCCTGCAGCGGAATGGAGTCGAGGACGGAGCTAACGGCGGATGAGGTCGTGCTCAGCGCTTGTGATGTCATGCTCGGGGCTGTTCCACCGCCGAAGATGCCGCGCACGAAGCCTCCGATTTCACCGGCAGCACCGGATATAGCTCCGCCCGCGCCACTAGCGATGCGGACGTAGAAGGGATTTGCAGAACTGCCATCGGCCTTCTGCGAACCGAAGCCGAGCGACGAGAAGAGCGATCCCTCCGTTGCTTGCAATCCGCGACGGGTGAGGTCGGTAAAGACCGAATGTCCAGCCGCTTCAAATTGCCTACGGGCTGTGTTGCCGCCCCGATCACGAGTCGTGAGCACGTTGACCAGCGTGTCGTTAAGTGTCCCCACCGAGTTCGAGAAGAATCCCGTGATCTGCTGTGAGGCATTCGTCCAGGCCTGGACCATCTGATTGATAGCCATACTCATGGAGCCGGTGACCGTATTGGCACTGGTCGCTTGCTGATCCTGGAGCACCTGGGTGCTGCGCTGGCCGTTCAGTGCGGCGATCTGATTGTTGAGCGCCGCGCTCTGCGCATTCTTATCGAGTTGCGAAAGGCCGGGGTCGTTCGCAACGTTGCCCAATGCGTCCTGCAACTGGGAGAGTGACTGCTCATATTCCTGCGTGTGAAGTGCCGCCTGAATGTTCGCGGCGTCGAAGGCAGAGATACGCCCCGTTGCCACCTCCATCTGCAGTGAAGCTTCGGCGATGGCCTGGGCGTTCTGCCTCTGAAGCTCGATACCTTCGTTCAAGTTCTTCAGGTAATCGGTGGCCGTCTTAGAAGACGACTGGATCGAGGAGCGATCCGTGACCGAAAGGTCATTGGTATCGAGGGGCTCGGCGGAGGTCTTCGCGAAGGCATCTTCGCCACGGCGATTCTCCGCACGTACCTGGGCGATATCCTTGTTCGCTTCGTCGAGTGCCGAGGTGTACGACTTCGAGCCTCGCTGTGCCATCGCCGCGCGAGAGATCCAGAAATCAGCCTCTTGGCTGAGGGTCAGACCTTCTGCGGATTTCAGATCGTCTAGCTGTTGGTGCCATTGCTGAACGATCTGTTCCTGCAGAGCCTTCTGTTGGTCGGCGAACTCTTTAGACGCCTGGATAGACTTCTCGCGGGCGGTCAGCTTGACGTTATCGGTCTGAAGGTTCGCCTGATCTTGCTGATTGTTGAGCAGGTCAAGCTCTCCAGCGTCTATGTTGATATTCGCCTGCTGGTTTCCTGCGTATTCCTCACCGGCACCAGCACCAACCCGACGCAGAGTCAAGTCAGACTGAAACGAGCGAATCGCATCTTGCCGCCTTTGCGTGAGCGCGGCCTGCGCTTGCTGCACGGCGGGAGAATTCGTGTCGCCGCCTGCATTGTGTACCGCCTGATTATAGGCATGCCCGAGATTCGCAAGCTCTTGGTTCCAATAATTGACCTGGCCGGATACGGCGGCGGTCGGAATCTGGTTGGTGAAGATGCCACCCAGGATCGAAACCTGATTGGACTTGAGCAGTTGCTGTATCTGCTGATTATCCCGATCGAGACTCTGAGCCAGCTTATCGGCGTTGATCCGCGCCTCGTCGAGCGTGAGGGCAAGAGTATTCTCATGACGGCCAGATAGCTTGTCGATCTGCGCCTGGAGTGTGTCATTAGTCTTGCGGAGCTCGTCGTTCGCGAGGAGACTGGACGTGCTCAGTTCACGGAAGCCGTTCAGGAGCGCTTGCGGGACCTGATTCGCTTTCCGAATGAACTCGTTGAGTTCAGTACCGAGGCGAACGAGCAGACCGGCAAACGCCAAACCACCAATCAACGGAAATGCCGTCTGGAGAGCTTTTCCAACACCGGGAATCATGGTGATGAACCGCTCGACCGCGCGGACATTGTTCGCCATTCCGCCTTCGAGGGTGCGGATTGCAGCAGAACTAGCCTGCATGGAAGAAACGGTCGAGTGACCGGCTCCGCGAGCCTTCCCAGCAAACGTGTCGATCTGACGTTGAGCGTCCTTGATCGCGGCGGAATACGAGGCGCTGTTCAGGACTAAATTGACTGTTACGCCTTGGGTGCTCATAGTCCTCGCTTCTTCGCTTCCTTATCGATCTCTGTTTGGAGAGTGGTGATGATGGCCGATGTGACTTCCTGGCGCGACTGCTCCCAGGCTTCGGTGACGAAGGGATGAGCCTCGACCGTGCCAACCTGCTGGCCGGGACCGGAGACCTTGCCGGTTCGCTTGTTGATACGGCTCCTGCCGCCTCGAATCAGGCGGTGACCTCGGGTGACCCAAAGTGCCACGTGCCGGGTTAGGCTATCCGGGCCGACGATTGCGGCGAGATTTCCCTGATCGCTACGTGTGTTCCGGATCACGATGTCAGCGGCCATCGCGCCGATTGGCAATGCTGTTCCCGATGGAAGCTCGGGCCGGACCGGCGTCCTAGCAACGATGGCGGACTGCTCGATGATGGCACCGGCGCGGAGCGCGGTGCGGACGCAGCGATCGGCTGCTGTGGTCCCCATCTCGGTCAGCCTCTGTTGAAGCTGGTCGAGCCCCTGGATGTCGATGGTGAGTCCGTCAGCCAATGTTCGTCCTCATGAAGTGAGCCATCGTGAGCCGGAGTTCATCGGCGATGACGGTGCGTTTGCGCCGCTTACGTTTCATCTGCTCGGGAGCGGCAGCCTTGGGCACGCTCAGCATGAAGTCGCTCGGTGAGAACGGCTCTTTCGGTCTTGCCATCGAGAAGTTCGCCGTGACCGCCGTCAGCTGCGCGACAAGAAATTCGTGGGTCTGTAGTTCGCGCTCGCGGCGCTTGACCAGCGCGTCCAGCTGGCGAGGTGTCAGAGAGTAGAACTCTTCCGACGAGAGCTTCAGATCGTATCGGGCAATCGACCAGAGCCGGAGCCATTGCTCCTCGCGGGTGAGAGGCTTTGCCGGGACTACTCGCCCGGCTGAGCTTCCCCCGGTTTTTCATCCGTCGCGGGCATGGCCATCGCGTACGCGATGTCAATGCACTTGGCGATCAGCCAGACAGTATCGAGACGAACCAGCTTGGACGCGTCCTCAAATGCGAGGTCCGGGTGAAAGCGCTGCACGCCGCAGACAAAGAATGCCTTCACGAGTTCAAAACTCAGGCTCGGCATGTGGCGCAGGATGCATACATCATGGCCTGCCCGCTGGAGAGCGGATTCCGCCTCGGCGAGCGCGGCGAAATCCAGACACAACGTATAAGTGGTGCCATCGATCTGGATGGGAAACGTCGGGAGGGTGGGGTCTGCGGGAGTGTCCGCGACTTTGCGCTTTGGCATGGAGATTTCTCCTTATGATTTGGGAACAAGAAGCGCCGGAGCGACCGGCGACCCATAACTGATTAGCTGCCGGTCGTCAGCGTGACGGGGCCGGACACCTTCAACGTGACGGACCACGAGATGGCCTTTGAAACATCGACGGTGAAGTCGCGGGATTCGACCAGCGCCGAGAAGGTATAGGTGTCGCCGGTAGTGGTCTGACCCAGCGCGAGAGGCAGGACCAGCTTAAAGTCGTACTTCGATCCCGATGCGAATGCGGCTTCGACCGCTACCTGACCAGCGTCGGTAGATACGCGGTTGCCGTCGAGACGAAGCGAGCCGTTATTCCGGATCGTGGTAATGAATTCCTGATCCGCGTTCGACTGAAAGTTCGTTACGTCATCGGTGCCCCATTGTGCGCCGCTGATGCCGGACGTTTTGATTTCGCCCACGAGTGTGAAGGTTTCGGTACCGGTCGAGCCGGTTACCCCGCCGATCGACAGAGCACTGCCGCGACCCGATTGGGCCTTCGATCCTGTATAAGACATGGTTCGTTTTCCTTGTGCCCTGGGTGGGCGGAGAGTTAGCCGGAGGACCCGGCGGAGATGGGACTAACTACGGGAAGGTGGTTCCAGATGCAAGGTCCAGCCATTGATGTCCTGGGAGAACAACGAGACGAGAACCTTCAGGCGACGCCACCCGCCGCGATGGATGGAGATGAGCATCGAACGAAGTTCATTTCCAGCAACGGGAGGATCACCGAATTCAGAATGACCGCTGAGGATGATCGTTGAGCCGTGTAGGTCGAATGATGCAATTTCCGCTACGGGCTTTTCGTCAATATGCAGCCAAGTACCCTTTTGTTTCACAACACTTTTTCGCTTCATAGGTCGTATAGAACGAAGAATTCGACAGTCGCGATGTAACGCAAGAGGTCTTGCGCGAAGCTGTCGGACTGGTTCAGGAGTTGCGCCGCGAAGGTGGCAGCATTCTCATACCCGTTGAGCACCGAGATGACTGCTGCGCGGAGCGTGACGGCATCGTTATAGTCCGCCGCCCAGCAATCGATTTGCACACGAGCCTTCACCAGCCCAGAGGTGTCGAGTGTCGGATCGGTGATCGTGCCGACGATGCGATAGGTCAGCGCGGTCGCCGTCGTGTTGATCGGCAGCACTACCGGATAGATGTTCGTGCCGGTGATGGTCGTAATCTGCGTTGCGCTCGACAGAACGGAATAGAGATCGGTCTCGATCATTCAGCGGCGTCCAGTTCGTAACAGATCGCGATGAGTTCACGATTGCGCTGATTCGTATTCAAAAGCGCCTCGATGTTGTAGACGTGCATGACGCCGGTGGTCGCTTCGGTGTAAACGATGCGCATCTGTGGCTGAATCACGACGGATGAGGTCCACCGGATGGTGATCCGGTGCGTTACTTTGGAGACAAAAGCGCTCGTCTCGTACAGAAGCTGCGACCGCTGAAAATCGATCTCTGCCCAGCAGGTATAGATCGTTGTCCATGTCTGCTGCGGCTGGCCTAACGAGTCCTGCGTCGTAGCCTGCTGCTGGATTTGAATCCGGCGATTGAGTTTGCCCGCGATCATGGCCGGTACTCGAAGACTTGCAACTTCTCCGTATCGAGAAGGGCTTGCACGCCAAGGGGAATATTCTTAAGGTTCAACTCCGATGAACCTTCACGATGCTCATACCAGTGGGCGATGAGAAGAAGCATCGCCATCACGATGGTCTGCGGGCAGGTGTTGACGTCTACTCCGTCACCGTAGCTTCCAGCAACATAAGTGATCTTCACGCCGCCGGGCTGATACACATTCACGCTTGGCCAATAAAAACCCTTCGCGGGCACAATGCGGGCTGGCATCGACGTCGTGTCCACCACATAGGTGGATGGATCGAGCGTCTGAGTCGTGCCGGTTGGATCAACGTAAGTGATCGAGGTGACACTGACGGTGCGCGGCCTAGGCAGGTCGATGGCGATGCGGCCCCAAAAGTCGGCATAGTAAGGCCAGTCGCTGCGATAGCGTGGATTGACCGTACCGTCCGGGTTGTACCAAAGCGGAAAGTAATCGAGCGTCCGCAGCCAGGTCTGATTGAAAAACGCGCGATGCGTGTATTTTTCGCAATACTGCCGGGCTGCCGTGATGAGGGCAGCGATTAGAACATCGTCATCCGAAAAGTCCACGCGCAGATGTTGCTTCGCGAGGGAAAGCGAGACCGGCTCCGCTGCGGGCGGAGTGACGAGTTGAAGGGACAGAGGCATTATCGAGTGGCTTGCTCACGCTTACGCTTGGCGGGTTGCGGCACAACGTCGAGAGCAACTGCTTTGCCCTCGCGGATGAGGCGTTGGCCGAGATCGTCGCCGACCTCGAATTTGTGTCCGGCGAAGACCGGCGATGCCGACGACGGGTCGGTGAAAGTCTGAGTGATCTGAATCTTCATAGGGGGATGGGAGCGCCATCGCTGACGCTCCCTCGGTTTTAGGCGTGGGTGACCATCTTCAGGACAGGGTGAGTGCCCGCATCCACGCTGGTGCCAGACAGACGGGAGTAGGCCAGGAAGCCGGTCGCCAGCTTGTCGGCAAAGCGCTCATCGAGGCGCTTCACGAAGAGCGGACCGGAATCCCTGATGACATAGCCCTGGTCATACGCACCGAACAACACACCGGTAGCGCCCGCGACATTGGCCGCAGCCATGGGCTGCGAGATCACGATCTCGTGGCCGAGGATCGAGTCCAGGCTGCCGGTGTTCGGGTTCGGGATGAAGAACGGACGACCGAAGCCGTCGAGCAGGCCCATGAGGTAGCCACGGGTCTTGTTGTTCATCGCCCACTTCGCGTTCGGCAGGTATGCCGGATCGAGGTTCTCCCACGTTGCCACAAAGTCGGAGTAAACCGGGCCGGTCGCGGCGGCGGTCGTCGCGCCGAGAGTCGCACCGGCGACGATCGAAGCGAAGTTGCTGCCGTTACCGTTGATCAGGTAGGTTTCAACACCACGCATGTAGCGCAGGCCAATCTTGTTGCGCAGGAAGGCTTCGAGGTTTGCGCTGGGATTTGAGACGATCTGCGCATCGAAGTCCGCGAGTTCCTGCCACGTCACGGTGATGAGAGTGGCGATGGTGTCGGTTGACTGAAGAGTGATCGTGCCGAAGGACGGATCGGTGTCCGTGATCGACGTGTCCTCGGTCAGGGTCACGAGCGTGTTGCCGGAGTCGTTGATAGAAGAAATCTTCAACGGCGCGGCGTTGCCGGGAGTCGACTTCTTGAAGACCTCCCCAGCCAGGCTGCCGATGGCCTTCTGCGCGTCCCACACGAGCGGACCAAGCTGGCCGATCAGGACGCCCCCAGTGGCCGCGCCGCCGGTCGTGATATCGCGCTGTTCGCGCAGGATCGCACGCTCTTCAGGTTCCATCTCCGAGCGGTCTGCGCCGGTCAGGTACTTGTGCAGGGCGGATGCGCGGATGCGATCGCGCTGCTCGCGCTCATTCCCATCAACATTGGCACCGGGGTTGCCGCGCGGGGGACGCTGGGTGCTGCGGGTTTCTGCTTCGAGCGCTTCAACCTTCTCAATGCGGGCAATGTCAGCTTCCATCTGCTCGACATCGCTCATCATAACGTCGAACTTGGCCCGCTGCTCATTGGTGACGTTCTCAGCGAGAACGATCTGCTGTGCTTCTGTGATAAGCCGGGTGCGGCTCTCGCGAAGCTCTTTAAGATTTGGCATGGTATGTCCTTTTGCGCCGAGAGGATCGGCGTCTTGGGTGGTTTGTGTGTAGCGAGACAGTGGAGCGGCGGGCACCACTTCTTTGCGGCCAGCGGAGACGAAGCAATCGAATGCATCGACGGGAGTCGATCGTCGCAGCTGGGTAAATCTAAGCTTTGGTGCGGGCCTGCGCGAGTCTCAGGCGCATTTCCATCTTGTGTTTCATGGCTCGCTTACTGCGCATATCGGTGCACCGGCATTCGGGAGCGCTGCAAGTCTCGTCGCTGCATTTCTCGCAGTTACCCGCAGTGCATTCCGGGCATGTGCAGGAACAGAAGGAATCGGTGGCGACATCGTCCCCGTCATCGTCCCGCTTCTGCAGCCTGGAGCGAAGCTCCTTCGGTGCAGAGCGGAGTGAAACAGATGTATCCGGGTACGCGGGCTCCGAGGTAATCGTGACCTCATACAAGGTCACGTCGAGCAGTGTGCGAAGCGGCGTGCCGTCTTCGAGTGAAGTCCAGACATCGGAGTTCGTGACGAAACCGAAGCTACATCCATCGATGTCACCGCGTTCGAGGGAGACCGCGAGATCGCGAGCGACGCTCGTGTCAGGCAGAACGCAGGTGAACTTGAGGCCGATGTTGTCTACTTCGAGGGTCAGTGTGCCGGACTTCGTGCGTCCGAGCACCTTTCCCGAAGAGTGGTTGTACAGGCAGAGGACATCGGGCTGCTCGGTCAGGCTACGAGTAAACGCCGTAGGCGACACCATCTCGTTCCATCCCCCGAAGTCCACAGAGAGCAGGTTGAAGACGGCAGAGTATCCAGTGATCGAGCGGGAGCCGTCAGCGTTCTGTGCAACTCTTAGCTCGCGGGCTGGGATGTGTCGCAGTTCGAGTTTCTTATTCATTCGATGTTCCTGGAGTCAGGGCGGAGATGGCTCGCGATGCGGCGATCTCGCGGGTGATATTGGCGTGGATCGAGCGCACGGCTTTCGTGAATTCTGTCTGCGCGAGACTGTCGATCTCTGCATCAGTGACGGATTCCGGCCACTTGGCTGCACGCTTCTCGATGGCCTTGAGCGCATCATCAATAACACCGTCTGCGGGATCGGCAGAGCCGGTAAGCGGCAGGCCGTTATGCTCGATCGAAAGGTTCGCAATCGAGCGCAAAACCGGCTTGAATATGGTCGAAATAGCTTCGAAATCGCGCTTATTGCGATGTGCAAGGCGTCCCATGCCGTCGCGAAAGACCGTGATGCAGCTTCGAGTAAAAGTGCCGAGAAGGTTGCGCTCTTCAGGCGTCGTCGTGACCTGTGGATCGCTGTTGATCGGCTGGTCCTGGAGGCTTTCGGTGTCGAGCAGGCGGGCCGCGTTCTGCATGTTGACGGGCACCAGGTAGACATCTAGTTCCGGACCACCGGGATTTTCCCCGAGTTCCAAACGAACATCATTCGCTGAGTACCAGCCCCAATTTCTGCCGGTAGCGTAACCATCCATGGTCGTCTTGAAGTCGCCGCGCAGACGCTCGGTCACATCGAAGCTGATGAAGTAACGCCCAGAATTGCGTCCAGCGCTCGGCAGCAGCTTGCGTGCGATCTCCGCTTCGATGCGACAGAGATAGGGCCGAAGCGTATCCGTCACGAAGCTCAAAGACATCTGCTCGTGGTTATTGTTCGACAACCGACTGGTGTCGCCGACCATGTTCGGCGGGACACGGAACAATGCAGCGATCTCGGTGCGTTGGAACTGGCGAGTCTGGAGAAACTGCGAATCCTCCGGCGAGAGGCCGATCGAGTCATATTTCCAATTGCCCGGCAGGACAGCGGTAGAGCCTTGTTTGTCTCCGGCCTGCGTCGAAAGCCATGTCTCCCGGACCGCTTTCAGTTCCTCGTCTGACAGATCAGACTCGGTCGATAGTACGCCGCCTGGTTTCGAACCATTGCCGAAGAATCTGGCCCCAAATTTCTCAGAAGCGCGAGCCAGGCCGATGCCTTGGCGTGCAAGCTGAATCGGTGACAGCCCGTGCAGCCCATCGAAGCTGAATAGGGGTATATGCAGTATGTCGGCGGTCCGGATGTACCGCACGTCCCCGGCGTTCATACCGTCGGTGGTCTCGTAGACTAGCTTTCCGGACGAGAGCCGTACCGCGCGGGTAAGCTGTGGATGCAGAGGCCAGAGGGCGATGACTCGCCCACCGGCGTCACGTTGAATCTGTGCGTAGGCGTTGCCCGTGAGGGCCAGAGAGCCGACCAACGACTCCCAAAATGTGAACGCCGCCATTTCCTCGTTCGGCTCGACGGCTAGCAAGTAGGCGAGCGGATGGTCTGCGGCTTCGTGCTTGCCACGTGCCTGGCGCTCATAAACCTTGAGCGGTAGACTCGCAACCGATTCAGCGAGCACCCGAACGCATGCGTAGACGGTGATCTGCTGGAGAGCCGTGTGGACACCAATGGTCTCCCCGGCTGCAGTGGGTTCACCGCCGGACATCGCCGCCCACAGTCCAGCCGAATTGATCGGCACGTCGGGGTTATTGAGCGGATCGCCGCGCAGTTCCAACGATGTGACCTTGGGCTGGCGCAGTTCACCAACAAGCTTAGAGCTGACTGTCCGAATTCCCACGAGGTCCTAAATGTTTTCTGATTAAACGGAAAGTTTATCTTGCAGGGCTAAATTGCGAAGGGTCTGAAACGCTTCTTTGGTGTAGTTGTGGCAGCACGCGATACCGCCATGATCGCGGCTACCGCCGCATCGATCTTCTGCTCAGGCTTTTCTTTACCCGGCTGAATCAAATTGCCGCGACGCAGCGCGATCACGTTCGAGATCGAGTTCTGCAGGACAGGGTCTCCGTTGTGGCGGATGTGTTGCTGGACGATGAGTTCCTGAAGCAGCTTCATCGGGTTCGTCATGCTGATCGCCCGCTGCAGTAATTCGACCTGAGCCACATTCGGAAACAGCTTCGCGATGTCCTGTTCGATAAATGCGGAATTGAACGGATCGAATATGAACTCAGCTAACTTATATTTGGCCGCGTACCCTTCGATGACCTCAAGTATGGCGTCCTTATCGACCACGTTCCCGTCGTTTACATGCAGCAGGCTTTTGGCTGCCCATTGCGCGTACACCGGGTTGTTCGAAACTGCCTCCTCCGACGTGAAGCAGTCAGAGAAGACGTAGAAGTGAGGGTGGCCGTCTATCTCTCGACGAAACACTGTGGACATCGCAGACAGGTCGATTTTTTGAGAGAGATCGATTGCTACCCAGCAATCTTCTCCGGCGAAATCATCCATCTTCACCGTGTCGGTACATGCCCGCCACTTCTCAAGAGAGAAGTATGCAGAGGACGCGCCGACTGTTATATCCAGGTGCTTTGTAGCAAAGCTGGCGTACTTCGCTGGATTATTGATCGCACTGAGTTGCTGCGACCGAAGGTAATCCATGGTGACGGAAATACCCGCGTTAGGATTCGCCATCCGCAGCGCAAGGTCCGACTTCCAATCAACGCCATCGTCGATAGTCCATATCGCGGCGAAGAGTTCCTCGTCTTCGACCGTGCCATACAGGACTTTCTCTGCTTGTAACTGAAGTTCACGGCACGGATTCTCAGTGCCGAATCCAGCCGTACTCACACTTACGAGCAGCGCTTGTTCGCGTGCGCCGGTTCCCGTCTCAAAACTTTCATAAAGTGCCAGGTCACGAAGCTGGTGAGTCTCATCGATGACACCGAATGAGACATTCGACCCATCCTTGGGGCGGCCAATTACTGGCTCGGCCTTGGAGTTAGTGCCGGGGCAAACTATTGAGGCTGCGTTGACTTCGCAGCCGGTGAACTCCCGTATCTCAGGAGTCATAATCAACATCTGCCTGGCAGCGTTGAAAATTTCCTTGGCCTGCTTAAGGTTCGAGGCTCCGCAGAAGCATTCAGCGCCTGTCTCCCCATCGAAGAGGAGATGGTAGATCAGCAGTCCGGCCATCATTAGGGACTTGCCTTGCTTACGGGGAATGACCAGCGTTACCCGACGATACTTGCGTGTGCCGTTGTCCTTGCGAAGCCAACCGTAAAGACTGGTGACCACCCAACACTGCCACGGCTCTAGAAGGAGCTTTTTACCTTGGGCTGCCCACCGTCCCTTGACGTGAGGCAGCATCTGGATGATGTTGCATACTCGCTCTGCCTGATCTGCATGATAGAAGTAGGGGAAGGTCGGATCGCTTTGACGCTCGAATAGCTCTTTGGACCTTCTGCAGGCTTCCTTGATTTGCTTGGACGCCGGGATGGTGCCGGTCAGTACAGCATCAATGTAGGATCGTGCTCTTTCCGTGTGGGTCATGCGGGAGGGGCGGCCTCGGAGGAAGAAGGATCGCCGCCATGTCCGTCGAAGGCTTATCTTTAGCGGGTACCGACACTCGGGAGCGAGCGATCGGTGTCATTCCAAGTTGCTGGAGCGAACTGAGCAGCAGATGCTGCTCCATCGCCTTGATGCTGCCGGATCGCAGTTTCGCGATTAGTTGGCAGACCATCTCTAGGAGGACTCGATCCGATCCGAACAACACATCAGGAGGAACCTGCCTGGATACTTCCTTCCAGATGGCCGCTTGCTCGGGACTGAAATACTTTGGAGCCGCGCCGAGTTTTTTGGTCGGCTTCGGTTCATATTTGCGGTGACCGTATCTGCCTGGTTTGGCCTCAAGTGCGCCGGATAGAGCAAGCTGCGCCGTCGTTTTTCGTGTCGCACCTTTTACATTTGGCATGGGCTGAAAACTTTGATTAACGGTTGCGCGTTTTTTGAACCGGGGCGTGGTCTATAGATTCGAAAGGACTTACGGATTTTGACCCCATACCCCGGTCAGGCGGTCGGTTCTAACTCTTCGTGGCAGTCGTGGCACACACTGAGTAGGTTACTGAGCATGAGACGGAGATGAGGATGAGTCTTGATCTTCGAAAGGTGGTGTACTTCAGTTGCGGCGGTGATGCGCTGCTTAGTCTGGCAGTGTTGACACAGGTATCTGTCGCGCTTGAGCGCTTGACCCCTGACGCGTTGCCAATCGGCATCATAACCGCGTGCGCTACTTGACCCACGCCAGCGTTCCCGTTGTTTTCGATCTTGTTGGCCGAGCGATGCGTGATCGACGCAGTAACCTGAATCGGTCAACGCGGCACATCCCGCCTTTCGGCAGGGCCGCTTTGCTCGTACAGGCACTGATTACTCCTGTTTTCCCTTGTAAAGGGCGAGACCTGCGCTGGTCAGCGACGAGCCGACCTCGAACGTATGCAGCCCGTGGAAAACAGCTACTGCCGCGCCGGTCATGATAATAAGGATCGCCCAGACGTGCTCAGGCACGGCTTCGAAAAATGCTCTGAGTTTATCGATCATGATGATTACAGCGCTTTCTTGATCTCGGCTTCGACGGTCTTTACGTCAGCAAAGACGGTCGTTACGTCGGTCTTCACGGCTTCAGTGATCTTGTCATCGATAGACTTCAGTTTCGCTTCGGCTGCGGCAACGCGGGATGCGAGGCGGGTGTGTTCAGCGATGATGAGCATGAAAGCAACGATTGCGACGAGGATGAGTATGTGCATGGTCAATCGATTAGGTTAAGTCAGTAAGCTTGAGGATGGACCCCGGCGGTCGCAACCACCGGGGCGGGATTTCCCGCGTCAACCACCACGGAGGATAGGGGGAGCGGAAACGTCTCTCTGTAGATGAGTACAGATTTGTGAGTCTGGATTGTCGTTTCTATCAGAAGAAAAATTCAAGCAGCAGGATTGTACTTGACCTTGATCCGATGCAGGAGACGACGGAGCTCTTGAGGAGTGCAATCAAACCGCTGGGCTGTGAGGGAAAAGTCCTTGTCTATAGCGGTCCAATACAGGACAGCACGCTCCTTCATCGTGTACTTCCTCAAGTCCACATGGATAGCGTCGAATGAGACTGTGGTAGGTTCGGGCAGCTCGCCGGGCATGTCCGTGCTGCGGCGCTCCAGGGATGCCATGTCATTACGCACCAGGTTTGTCGCGATGGACTTGATCCAGGGTTTTAAGCTCCCACGAGAAGGATCGTACTCCCCGAGCTTATGCCAGAAGCGCAGCATTGTTTCTTGACCTGCGTCTTCAGGATCGCTGTGACCGGCGTATCGAGATACGTATGCACCGTATGAGCTGACGGCTTGAAGGAGTTCACCAAGGACATTGGGATCGGTCACGTACCGCGCGTACAGCTTATCGAGGTCCTTGATCATGCCTGCATCTCCGGCAGTTCTGCGAGGAGGACGGGATCAACGTTGGACAGGAGGGCCTTGATCTGCTCATCTGTCCAGCCGCTCAAGCGCAGCTTGGCGATCAGGCGTTGCAGGGATGCGCTCATGCCCGCACCTCGATCACGGGGCACGAGAACCTGTACGCGGCGACGATCAACATCGCGGCCATGTCACCGGCAGCGTTGGCTTCGATCACGCGATGATCGGGGCTCAGGGATTGAGGCTTGGGCAGACCCCGGTATACAGGGGCTGCGGCGAGAAGGATGGAATCGGGCAGGGTGCGCCACTTCGGGATGCGGCTGGCTGGCTGTTTGCGCTTGGTGCTGGGTTTGGATTCAGGCATTTTTGTTTTGCCTCCTTAACCAGCACTCGGAAGATGGTTTTCAAAAACTAACTGTGATTTTTTGGCGCAGGTGGGCGGCGGGCGGCAGCCGTCTCTGCTTTTGCCGTTGTCTCTGGGGCAGGATCGTAGTGAGCCTTCAGGCGAACGTAGTCCTGTACCCGTCTTTGCTTTTGCTGTTGCCTTTCCCCTGAAAGGGGAAGCGAGCCGCTCTCTTCTACTCTCTTTAAGCTCTATTCCTACGCACACTGTGCGTAGGTGGTTACGCACAGTGTGCGTAGGTGGTTGCCCATTGTGCGTAACCGGCAGGTGTCAGATACGCACCATGTGCGTAGCCGGTTGGGCCTGACAAACCCCGTTAAACACCCCTGACGCACCTGCCCAATACGCCATCCGTCAGCCGGTTCCATCCACCAGATAAACGCAATCTATAACTGCAACTTGTTTTCTCCTAAGTAGTCACATAGGTGTAAGGAGTTTTTCTCCCGGTTACTAACAAGCTCTCCGACGAGAATAACCACCTAATAATTGGGATACTGCCTCGCCCCCCGGTATTAGCACTTATTGGGGCCGCGATAAGGACCCTGAACTTAAAGGACCTGACTACTATGCCGAAGCTCACTCCTACCGAACGACTCATCTCTCTCGTACTCCGCGAAGGCCCCATGACGGTTGGCGCTATTCTCGACTCCACCGGTACTACGCCGCAGAACATCGTTAAAATCCTCCGGTCGATGGTTAGCGCCGGTATCATCGTCCGCAACGCATCGACAGAAGCCTACTCCCTCACCACTCCCTATACTCCTTCGACTCCCTCCGCATAGCACCATAGGGGACGGGATTACCCGTTCCTAACCACACAGTCCATCACTGGCCGCTGGCCACACAACACCTCTCAGAGAGAGGACGGGAGAGCTTTGTCCTATGAGCTACAACGTTGACGCACGACCGTTTTTCCAGATTCTGCATAACCTTATCCGGCAGGATGAGCTCGACTACGATCCTGTGGAGAGGGTGTTCGGAGTCCTTTTATCCGCCTCTGTCGATGAGTGGGGTAAGTCATTCCCCCAGGGATTGACAATGGCCGAGCTCGAAATCGTGACGCGGATGAGTAGGCGTGAGGTCGCGTATGGACTCGCCGCATTAGAGTTAGCGTTTTCCAACGATCCACGGTATATCCATGAGACGGTGATCGATAGCTCCCTTAAGTACTCTCTCCGCCTCAAGGATGAGGGATCAAATGGCTGAGTCAACCACCGAACATAAGCTTGCCACCTTGCATGGTGTCGTTGTCGGCCAGGACAGGCACCGCACCGGCATGATCTGGGCGTGGGAACGTCTCCCGCGCCTGGTGGAACTGGGAATGGATCGTGCGGAGCGCGATGCTCTAATGGCGATCATGGCGTTCACCAAGATCGGCGATGGTACCGAGGCTTGGCCATCGCAGAAGTCACTTGTTCAGTTGTCTGGTTTGAAGAAGTCGGCGCTGAACGAAGCTTTGGCTAACTTGGAACAGGCTCAGATCATCAAGCGTGAGGTTCGTCCGCGTCCGCAGAACACCCGTTACAAGGTCCTGCCTGAGCAGAATGGACTGGTCTGGAAACAGGTAGTCCGTTCCACGGATACTCCGGGAGACGGAGTATCCGCGCGGCGGAATATCCGCCAAACGGACATTGATACTCCGGGAGACGGAGTATCCGCGCGGCGGAATATCCGCCAAACGGACATTGATACTCCGCGCGGCGGAGTATCGATACTCCGCCAAACGGACATTGATACTCCGCGCGGCGGACACGAACAAGTGTATTTAACAAGTGGAGTTAAACAGGTGTATCCAACACGTGCAACTGCAGGCCGGTCGCCGGAAGACTCCGAACCTTCGATACGTGTGAATCAGGAGATGGAAGAACCTACCGAACCGCTGACCTCAACCCGTGGCAAGTTCGGTGCTGTAATGCAGAGGCCCAAGACAGTCCTGAGACCGACAGGCAAGTTCGCGACCGGGCAGACAACAACTCCTGCTCAATCGTCTAAGCCTGCTCAAACCGTACCTCCTGTACAGAGCACGCCTGAACAGGAGCTGGCCAACTGGTACTTCCGCCTGATCGGGAAGCCGAGCCGTGAAGCCGGAGCCAGCCGGACGACCTGGGCACCGATCTTCCGGAGCCTGATCGACGAATACGGTACAGAGCGCATCAAGCTGACGGCTGAGTATGGAGACGCCGATATCAATGCCGAAGGGCACGGATGGGCTGCTCAGATGGCTCGCTTCTCTGGCTGCTCGGCTACTTGGTTCCGGGAACACTTCGCTTCGATGGACCGAGCACGCCAGATCAAGACGGCCAAGCCGCAGCAGGCCAGCACGCCTGTCGCACAACTGAAACCGCACGTTCCCGACTGGAACGAAATTTAAGGAGACCACCATGAGCATGATCACCGCCCCTACAAACATCTGGTCCGAGCGCGGCCACGAGTGGAAGATGGACACGGCCCGTCCTCACCGCCTCATTCGCACCACAGACGGGATGACGATCCACCCAGATCATGACTTCCTGTACACGCCCGAGTTCATCGCTTTCGTCGAGTCGGAGACCGAATGGACCACCGGCGAAGACTGGATCAAGCCGCCTAGTGAGCACCGGGAAGGAATCGGCATGGGTACAATCGAGTGCCCGAACTGCAAGGGCAACAAGTACCGCTGGTTCCGGCAGGAGGGCAAGAACACCAGGCTGGTGGGTGTCGCTTCGGTGCGGTGCATCTGCTGGCTCAATCGCAACTACTGGCTGAACTGGAACAAGGCCATCGATGGACGCTTCCGCCATGTTCGGTTTGCGACGCTGGCACCGCTCGAAGCCAATCATGTCCGCCTGTCGGTTGGACGCCAGCAGAAGATCATCGACTGGATCAAGGCCAACCCAGAATCCTCGTACCTTTTGTACGGAACTTACGGCAGCGGCAAGACGCACATCTCCGTCGCGTTGCACGATTACCACCTGCGCAAGTGGCTCCCGATGAGCATGTACGGTAATCGCGTTTATTGCCCCGTGATGCGTGCCGGTGTCGGTGAGCTGCTCGACCAGCATCACGCGTGGAAGATGCGCGGCGAGAATCACAACGTGCCGCGCCCGAGCATTGACGTAGCGCTTATCCGGGACATCGTTGCCCAGGGTGATAGGCCGGTGTTGATCCTGGACGAGCTGGACAAGTTGGGTGGCAAGCCTTCGGAGTTCAAGCTTGAGACACTGTTCTCGCTAGTCGATAAGACCTACGCCGCGAATGGAATTGTGATCGCTACGTCGAACCGCGATGTGAAGTGGTTCATCGACACGTGGGGGGAAGCGCTGGGTGGTCCTGTCCTGCGTCGTATCACGAACGAAGGCAGCGCGAAGAAGATTCGGTTTGAGGATCAGCCAGCCTGAATCATAGTTGCCGCGTAGCCGTTCGGAGAGCGGGCTGGAGCCTCACCGAATACGGTTGAACTTTACGTGAAGAAACTTCGTCTTCAACCAAGGGTGTTTTTGAGTCTCGGTGAATTGTGAAATAACAGCTAGTTTCCTGGTGCCGCCTCCCACTTAGGTAGTACTTTTCCACAGATGTGCTACCGAGGACTTCGATCGAAGCCCTCGAACAAATCACCGTTGATCTTCGAAAAAGTTCGAGCAGCGCATCGGACAACGCCGAACAATCACCGAGGATATTCATAGCCAAATGGCTGAAATTCCCCAGAATATCCACATATTTTGATCGAGATTTATCTCAACGCGATTGCTAGGATTGCGCCATGCACAACCTCGCTGAACGTCCCACAGCCGGTGAAGTACTCATCCTCCCACGTTCCTCAACGAATCCAGCGCTCGAACGTCACTACACGGTTGCAGAGATCGCGAAGCTTTGGAACATCTCTCGACAGACCTTAACCAAGTATTTTGCGGACGAGCCCGGTGTCTTGAAGCATGAGAACACGCCTTCCCGGTATCTCAGGTCCTATTGCACCCTGCGAATCCCGGAGAGCGTAGTCATCCGTGTTCACACGCGGCTCAAGCGCTAGGAGCTTTGTATGGGAGCGCCGCCAAGAGCCAATTCTGCACGAGGGCATTGGATGGTATAGTCGACCCAACCCGTTGGTCTTCGCTGGACCCTCGGTTATGGATCACTAGACTCAACTTGATTTACAGAAATGGGAAGGAAAGGCCCTGGCAAAGTCCGGGGCCTTTCCTTGTCTAAATGGCGATCCCGCGATAGGGAACATGAACTTTGCGGTAATTCATAAGCCAGTTTTCCGGGGAAGCATGGGCATTGACCCTCATGGGCGCTGTGATGAAGCTGCTGAAAATCCGAGACGTGCTCGAACGTATCCCGGTATCGCGGGCACACATCTACAATCTGATCGCGGAAGGGAAGTTCCCGCGCCAAATCAAGCTCGGTGGCACTGGCGCGTTCTGGGTCGAGTCTGAAGTTGAGGCCTGGATTCAGGGGCACATCGACGCCGCCGATGCTCGAATCGGTGTTCGAAAACGCTAAGGCGGATCGAAAAGACCTCCGGTATCCTTCTAATCTTTCGAGACGCTATTTGAGAAAGCCTTGAGGCGTCTGCGCCCAGCACAGTCAACCTAGAGCCTGACATGAACTTTGCGGTAACTCATAATTCAGTTTTCCGTGGCAGCATGGGTATTACCCCTCATGGGCGTTATCGAGAAAATCAAGAGTACCGGTCACATGATGACGGTGGACGAACTGTCGGACCTGATCAGCATCTCCAGCAAAACCCTCTATGCGAAAGTCAAAGCCGGAACAATCCCGGCCACACGCATAGCCGGGTCGATCCGGTTCGATCCGGCCCTCGTCGCCGATTGGCTGGAGCGTCAGACCGTCAACGCCATTTGATCGCATTGATGCGATCCTGGACGTGCTTGCCTTCGGCGGGGCGGAGATAGCGCATCACACTTTCGAGGTCTGTGTGGCCGGAGAGCGACATCACGGTGCGAAGGTCGAGTCCGTTGCGCAACAGCGTGGTGATGAAGGTCGCCCGGAACTTATGCAGGAACCAGTGTTCGCACTCGCGCCGAGCCACGCAACCCTTGCACGATCCGCAGTTGAGCCCGGCGTCCCGCGCCAGCACCTTTAATCTGCGCAGCAGGTGGCCGTCAGGAACATCGACTTTCCCGCCCTTTGATCCGAAGACAAGCCGGGCTTCCAGATCATTTTCACGATACGAAAATAGACGAGTCATCAGGTCAGCATTGACCGGAAGCTCGCGCTCTTCAGCGTCCTTCACCTTGAATCCCCAGCGCGGCTTCGATTGAACTTTGAGTGTTCCTCTGACCTTGTTCAAGTCCGTCCACTCCAGATGCATCACTTCCTGCTCCCGCAGACCGCAAGTCAGGAGCACGTCAAAGAGCAGCTGGTCATATTCCTCATCGAGTGAGCCGAAGAACGTGGACAATTCGTCAGGCTCGAAAACTTCGGGGAGGGTCTTTTCGAAGCGCGGTTTCGATCCAGCAATCTCCTTAACGGCGTCGGCATCCAGCTTGAGGAATCTCAGGAATGATCTGAGATGTCCGTGCCGGTTGCTGACCGTGCGATCCGAGAGCTTGCGTTTACGCATTGCAGCCTGAAACTGAGTGACGTCTGCGCTCGTGATCTGGTCGGCGTATTGTTTGCCGGTGACGGTGATGAAGTCTCCGATCGTTCGACCGTAGACCTCGGAAGCCTCCAGCGAGCCCCGAGCCTCGGCAGCCTCTTTGAACTGCTTCAGGGCGCTCTGGAGGCTGATCCGCTTCTCCTCCTCAATCACCCTGATACCGGTCTGCTCGGCTTCGATTCGGAGCGCAGCCTTGCGCTGCGCTGTGCGAAGGGCAGCAAGAGCTTCGGAAGGTCCACCGTTCACCCGGGTCCAAACCGTCTTCGATCCCTGGAACGAGCGCAGCTCATAGTGACCGATGGGGAATTTCTGTTCGCTGTCACCCACTAGCGCAATATCGGGCTTCACTTTTCCATTCGCGGCCATGACTGCCGGATATCGCTTCCATCCCTGTGTCGTCTTGACCTTGCGATACAACTTAACGGCTCTGTTGGCCATTTTTCTTGACATCTCCTCCGGGGAAATCGTACCTTGATCGTACCACGGAGGAAATACATGCAAAATAAGCCTAAAAATGTACTTAGTGGTGGACTCCCCCTCTCTCCGCCAGCATCCTCCCTGAATTCTTCATTCTGCTTTAAATCCAGCAAAACAAAGACAATATGGCTTACGTATTCTATGCGTAAAACGCGCAAGATGCGCCTTCGTAAGGGTGGTGAGGCTGTTTTGCATTACTAAATGGTGCGTGTATTACTAAGCCTTTCGGGGTTGATCCGAAGAAGGCGGCATCTTGGATATGCAAGGATTAGTGCTGCGAGAAGGTTACCTCCGGGGAACGAGTGATGCTGCCTGCACGATTCAAGGACATAACGGCTGGGGATATCCTGCGATTGGTTACAGACAAGATCGCAGAACAAAAAACCATTGAGTTTAAGGAAAAGCTCTCCATCGGAGGCAGAGAAGAGACAGCGGAATTTCTCGCAGACATCTCCTCCTTCGCCAACGCATCCGGCGGAGACATAATTTTCGGCATATCCGATGAACGAGATGCCAGCGGCAATCCCACCGGCATTCCCGCGAAGATAGTAGCCCTCCAAATCGAAAATGCATCAAGCGAATGCAATCGTATAGAGCAGATCGTTGAGACTGGATTACAGCCACGCATCCCAGTTTTCCACGTGAAGGCTATAGACATACCCGAGCATGGACCTGTGATCGTTGCAAGGATCGGAAAAAGCTGGGTTGCTCCCCACATGGTTACCTATGGGAACCGCTCAAGGTTTTATTCCCGCAACAGTAGCACTGGCAAGGTACAGCTCGATGTCCAACAGATAGGGGCTGCCTTTGCCGCTCAACGTGACGTCGGGGAGCGCCTGCGGGCGTGGAAAGCCGGAAGAATCGCGAAGGCAGTTGCAGACGATGGCCCGATAGCGTTGCACGGTTCTAGAATTCTTTTCCATTTCGTCTCCGCAAGAGCACTAATAGGCGAACAAACGTTCCCCAGAATATTTGAGCAGACAATATGGCAACAGCATCAGGTCTACCGCTTAATGAGCCTGAGCATGGAGACTGAGCGCTATAACGCTGACGGGTACCTCGTTGTCTCAAAATTGACAGATGACGGGTTGCAGTCATACTTGCAAATATTTCGTGACGGCAGCCTCGAGTATGGTGATTCGTATTCACTTGCTGGTGGCGAAGATATCTCAGGCAAGGAGCTGGAAGGGAAAATCAAACGCACATTGGTACATGCTCTCGCCCTGTTGGAGCGATTAGAGACAGCAAATCCAATCTACACATCTGTCACACTGATAGCTGTGAAGGGACGGCGACTAAAATTGCCCTCCTTCGGAGCGGACTTTCGCGGATTCAGCGAGGCCTTTGATCGGGATTTGATTACATCGCCCGATGTTCTATTGCAAAATCTATCCGAGGGGCAACCGTATCCAACCTCATTACGACCCGTGGTTGATTCTATTTGGCAAGCCGCTGGACTGGCCGCCACGCCTTTCCTCAGGCAAGATGGCACATGGTATGACCCAACGTAGCTAACTATTCGTACAAAATACGTATGCTGAGAGTTCACATTACCGTAGAGTTTGGCCCTATCGAACTGAGCGCGTGAACTGCCCAGCCACTTGTCCAAATAATCTTGCAGCCCGGGTAATATGCCAGTAATCTCATATTCACGAACCCGTCACGATTCCGGAAGGAATCGTGTCATCTCTTCCACCGAAAGCATAATTTCAAAGCAAATTAGCCGGGCCGCCGGTTCCCGGCAGTTCTTTATCCGCCCAGGGGATCAAGGCGGTTTTTTAAACTCACAGGATTTTGAAGTGAGGTTGAAATGCAGACTCATTGGAATTCTTTGCCGGTGGATTCACCTTTCGGGGGAAACCCCGATTCGGATCGGGCGTATCTGGAACTCTTGATTGAGCACAGCCCGGTTGCGATTGTAATTCTTAACTCCGCCCATCAAGCCGAGCAGTGCAACCCCACCTTTGAGCGCATGTTCGGTTACACGCGCGCGGAAATCGTCGCCCGCAATTTTGATGAACTCATTGCCGCGGAAGAGACCCTAAACGAGGCGCGGGAGTGCACGCTATCCGTCTTGCACGGCGAAAAGATGCATCTGGTCACACGCCGCCGCCGCAAGGACGGTCTTTGGATCGATGTCGACGTTCACGGCATCCCGCTGGTCATCGACGGCGTATTGCGCGGCGTCTACGGGCTCTATATCGACATCACCGACCGGACGCGCGCGGAATCCTCACTGCGTCAGCTCTCGCTTGAACTCATGCACCTGCAGGAAAAAGAGAAGCGCCGCATCGCTCGTGAATTGCATGATGCGACATCTCAGGAGCTTGCGCTCTTGAGTATGAGTCTAGGCAAATTGCAGCGCAAGCTAGGCTCCGAAGATCGCGAGTTGGTGGAACTGGTCGACAACATTAAAGAGCTCACGCGCCAGTGCACACAGAAAATCAGAAGCGCGTCCTACTTGCTGCACCCGCCGTTGCTGCAGGAAGCGGGCCTGATTCCCGCGATCTCCTGGCTGGCCGAAGGCTTCGCTGAGCGAACCGGGATTCGCGTGAATGTGCGCATTTCGTCTAAGCTGGGTCGGCTGGCGGAGATCGCGGAATTAGCCATCTTTCGCGTAGTCCAGGAGAGCCTCAGCAACGTGATTCGCCACTCCACCAATAAAATCGTCGACATCCGGCTCTCCCGGCGCACAGGGAGCATCGAGCTCAGTGTCACAGATCGCGGACGCCAGCATCGCGGCGCGGCGATTGCCGACCCAGTACGTTCCCACGGCGTGGGCATCGCCGGCATGCGGGAGCGCATGCAGGAACTGGGCGGCCATCTGCAGGTGCGCTCCGTAAGCGGCGGCATGACGGTCGTTGCATCTCTCCCTGCGGGGGTGCGTGCGAGTGCGTAAGCTGCGAATCGTGGTCGCGGACGACCACCCGTTGATGCGAAGAGGCATTTGCGATTTGCTGGAAGCGGAGCCCGGCTGGCAAGTGGTGGAAGAGGCGACCAACGGTCGAGAGGCCGTCGAGGCTGTCGCAAAAGCTAAACCCGATGTCCTGGTCATTGATCTGGCGATGCCCGAATTGAACGGGTTGACCGCGACGAGAGAGATCCTTCGCTCGTTCCCAAAGGTCGAAGTGGTGCTCCTGACTATGCACAATACCGACCAGGCGATCCGTGAGGTGTTGGAAAGCGGGGCGCGCGGATATGTGCTGAAGAGCGACGCAGAGCAGGATCTGGTCACAGCGGTGAAAGCCGTGTCGGATGGAAAACCGTTCTTTACTCCGAATGTCGCTGAGGTGGTCCTCAAAGGATATCTCTACCGCAATAAAAAAACGGAAGTGAAGGACCAGCTTCCTGAACTCACCACCCGGGAACGCGAGGTCGTACAGCTGCTTGCGGAAGGCAAGGGCAACAAAGATGTTGCTGTCGCCATGCAGGTCAGCGTAAAGACCGTCGAAGCGCATCGCAGCAACATCAATCGCAAGCTTTCGATCCGCTCTACCTCCGACCTCGTCCGCTATGCGGTGCGCAACGGCATCGTCGCTCCTTAAGATTGCGCAATCGAACACCCCCTCCACGCCTATGCCACTCCGCCGTCGCCGTCCCTAGGGGTTACTAAGGGATAGTTTCCCAAAAAACAGGGAATCTCCTAATTGTCCCCGATGGACCTCGGGTCCACTATCGAACCACGCCTTAATAAATCTGTAACGTGTGAGCTCGGATGCCGATGGCACCCTTCCGCCGAGCTGCATCGTTCCAGCATAGAAAGATCGTCAGATGCGCATGACGCTCGGAGAGCTCCGGGCCTAGATCAAAAACTCAAACCCTCTGTCGCGGAGGACCCCTTTCGAATCGCTGCGCGACCTATGTCTCGGTGTCCCAATTTTGGATTTTGGAGATTCTATGCAGCGCAATAAAAGGCGAATTTCAAGCCTCATAAGTTTCTTTCTTTCGGCTGGCCTGTGTTTATCGTCGGGACTTGCCTCCGCTCAAACCCAGACTACCGGTTCGATCACCGGCCGCCTCACCGACAGCAGCGGAGCAGTGATCTCAAGTGCAAACGTCACATTGACCTCCCGAGCTACCGCGACGCAGAGCAGAACCACGACCGACCAGACAGGAAACTACCGCTTCAATCTGCTGCCTCCCGGAACGTACGAGCTGCGCTTCTCCGCAGCTGGATTTAAAACCGGCGTGCCCGGCGATGTCACCGTCACGGTTACAGAAACCAGCACCGTGAGTCTTTCGCTGTTGCCGGGTCAACAGCAGGAGACGGTACAAGTTCTGGCCTCGGCACAGTCTTTACAGACTGAAAACGCCACGCTGGGCACTACGGTTCAAGGTTCCACGATTCAGTCTTTGCCCCTGACTGAGCGCAACTACACGCAGATTCTTACTCTCTCTCCGGGCGTAGCGGGCAACGTCAACGACGCGGCGCAGCTCGGCAGAGGAACGATCGACGTCTATGTGAACGGCGCCAGCAACATCAGCAACAACTTCGTCATGGATGGCGCGGACATCAACAACTTCGGTAGCGGCCGCGGGGGCGATTTCGTGCAGCAAGGCGGCATCCCGATCCCCAACCCCGACGCCATCGAAGAGTTCAGGATTCAGACCACACTCTACGATGCAGGCTTCGGACGCGACGCCGGAGCCAACGTCGAAGTCATCACCAAGACCGGCACCAATCGGTTCCATGGTGCAGCCTGGGAGTTTTTCCGCAACAACAAGCTCAATGCCAACGATGCCTTTCTCATCTCGCAGGGCTTACCGCGTCCGGACATGAAGCAGAACCAATTCGGCGCCGCTATTGGTGGGCCCATCGTGCGCGATCGCGTTTTCTTCTTCGGCTCGTACCAGGGCACGCGGCAGATCAACGGCCTCAGCCCGAGTTCGTTTTCCAGCAACACCCTCCCCGCGCTCACATCCGACCGTTCGGCAGCAGCTATCGGCAGTATCTTCTGCAACCAGCCCACTCAGTTTGGCGGCGTTCAAGTTAGCTGCGACGGCACGAATATCAATCCTGTCTCACTCTCCTTGCTCAATCTCAAAAACGCAGACGGCAGCTATCTGGTTCCCTCACCGCGAACTGCAACGGCTGGCTCGCCATATGGATTTTCCTCTTACAGTATTCCCGGAAACTTCACCGAAGATCAGGTGCTGGTAAATACCGACTATCAGCTTTCGGAAAAGCACCGCCTGAGTGAGCGGTACTTCTACTCCCGCGACCCGCAGCTCGATCCCTTCAGCAGTTGCAGTCCAGGTTGTCCTCCGGGCTTCGCATTGAAGACGCAGTTCACTAACGACACGGGCTTGCTAAAGCTGACATCGGCTCTTACACCAAACTTCCTGAATGAAGGCTTCGTCGCCTTCATCCGCAACACCGGCGTTCTTAACAGCCAGTCCTCGATCACCGATTCCTCGCTGGGTATCGCTCCCGGCGATCCCGGCTTCCCCTTCCTGCCGGTCACCATCATCCAGGGTCTCTTCAGCTTGGGCGGTGGCTTCAATGACTTCTCAAACTCAGCCGTAAATACCTATCAGGCATCGGATCAGATTTCCTGGTCACACGGCCGCCATAATATTCGTGCGGGATATGAGTTCGAGCGCCAGATTTTTAACTTTGAAGATCCAGGCCCGCGTCGCGGGGAACTAGAGTTCCTTACCTTTTCCGACTTCCTGCTTGGTCAGAGCGCCGCGCAGAATGGAAGCGGCCAAAGCAATATCTTCTTGAGCTACGGAATCGCCGGTGACATTGTGAAGGACTTTCGCGCCGTCGATATGGCCTCCTTCGTCCAGGACGATTTCAAGATCCGTCCGAATCTGACTCTTAACTATGGTCTGCGTTGGGAGATCAACAGTAACATCAGCGAAAATGGCGGACGCATCAGCAATGTCTTTCCTCAGCTTGTAGCGCAGACACCGGCAACTGCGGCCGGAACCTACGCCGGCTATGTCATTCCGTCTAACTTCCCCAGCTCGGTTTCCGTTCCTACAGGAATTGATCGTCTTTCGGGCAAGTCGGTAACGAATCAAGATATGCCCCTGCATAACTTCGGTCCCCGCTTCGGTTTCGCCTGGCAGCCGGGTAACTCGTCACGCACCGCGGTGCGCGGTGGCTATGGCGTCTACTACACACGCCCCAATGGAAACGCAACATTGCAGGTGCTGACGAGTCCGCCGTTTGTCTCCATTCGCGAATTGATCGGTGCGGGCAACGGTGCCGCTACATTCCAAAATCCCTACAATCCCGCGCCCGTGCCCGGTTCGTTTCAAGCACGTACGCCAACCTCCCAGCTTGCGGCTGACATTATCGCCGATAACTACGACTCGCCGATGACCCAGCAGTACAATCTCGACGTGCAGCAGCAGCTGTCACAGTCCACGGTATTCGATCTGGCCTATGTCGGCACCCGTGCGACGCGCCTGCTCGAGGGCCGTAATATCAACGAAGCAGTGCTCGCCAGTTCTTCTGATCCAGTGAATGGGGTAACTACGAACACTGTCGCGAATGCATTTGAACGTGTCCCTTACACGGGCTTTGCACCGGGCGGCCTCACCCGCATCGAGTCCTATGGCACCTCGATGTACAACAGCATGCAGGTCAACCTGCGCCGGCAGATGAGTCATGGAGTCCTGGTCCAGGCTGCTTATACCTGGAGCAAGGCCATGACCGACGTGCAGGGATCGGGTGAAAACGCGGTCTTTGAAGGTGGCAGCGGCGACAGCAACAACTCCGACGACCGTCGTCAGCGCTACGGCCCCGCAGCTTTCGACCGCACCAACCGCGTTGTGCTCGCCTATCGGTGGGAATTGCCTCAGCTCCACGAGGGCAATGGCATACTCCGTCAGGCAGTCAATGGCTGGGCGGTCTCAGGCGTAACCACCATTCAGAGCGGAGACCGCCTTACCATCACGGATGCAACCGCGGGCTCGATTTACGGCTCTGTCAGCACGGCGCGCGCTCAGCTAAGCCCGGGAATCACCAACGATAACATCGAGACGAAAGGATCCCTTCGCAACAGACTGAGCAGCTATTTCAACGATGATGCTTTCTGCACCACATCTGCCGCCAACCCCAACCCGAACTGCGGACTTCCCATCATTGGAGACGGAACTGGCTACGGCAACAGCAGCGTCGGCGTGGTGCGCGGTCCCGAACAAAACAACACCGATCTCACGGTCTCCCGCGTCTTCAAACTCTTTTCGGAAAAGCGTACTCTGGATTTCCGGGGCGAGTTCTTCAACGCCTTCAACCACGTTCAGTATGCAGACCCCGCTACCGCCTATGGAGCGGCTAACTTCGGATTTATCCAAAGCACCTCGGTAGCGCCGCGTATTATCCAACTAGCGGCGAAAATTCAGTTCTGACTCGGGGCAAGCAGAGCTTGCCAATAGATAGGGGTACTCGATGAAGAAAGTTTTCGCTGCGGCGGCGCCGCTCCTGCTTGCAGCCGTTGCCGCTGCCCAGACTGCGCCGATCACGCTGCCTGCTACTCCATCCACTGTCGTCTGGGGTTATTACTCGGCAAAAGCCAAGCCGGTAATTACAGTTCACTCTGGCGACACCGTGCACATACAGACGCTGTCTACCTGCGGTCCTAATGACCGCCTGGAAGAAGAAGGCGTCGCCGCCTCCGATATCCCTTCCTATAACGCAGATATCTATCGCGAGGTAAAAGACAAGGGCCCGGGTGGACATATTCTGACCGGCCCCGTCGACATCGCTGAAGCTGAACCAGGCGATGTGCTGGAAGTACAGATCCTGAAGATCGATATCGATGTGCCCTGGGCTTGCAACGGCTTCGGAGCCGGCCGTGGCTTTCTACCCAATGACTATCCGTATGGTAAGTCTAGAATTATTCCGCTCGATCGCACCAAAATGATTGGACACTTTGCCCCCGGTATCGATATTCCGCTGCATCCATTCTTCGGCAGTATGGGAGACGCGCCCCCTCCTTCCGCGGGCCGCATCGATAGCGCGCCGCCGTGGATGCACGCCGGCAACATGGACAACAAGGAGCTGGTTGCAGGCACTACGCTCTACATTCCGGTGCATGCCAAGGGCGCGCTCTTCGAAGTAGGGGACGGCCACGCGGGGCAGGGGAACGGCGAGGTCGATATTACTGCGATGGAAACCTTTCTCAGCGGAACGTTTCGGTTCATCGTGCACAAAGATCAACATCTGCTATGGCCGCGGGCAGAGACGCCGACCAGCTACATCAGTATGGGCTTCAGTCCCGATCTGAAGGAGGCTACAACTCTTGCGGTGCGCGACATGATTAACTTCTTGGTCGAACAAAAACATCTCAGCCGCGATGACGCATATATGTTGACCAGCGTTGCCATAGACGTCGATATCACACAGCTTGTCGATGGCAATGTAGGCGTGCACGCCATTTGTCCTAAGAACATCTTCACCAAATAAGAGGTCCGAAGCAGAATCATCATGAAATACCGTCTTATAACTCCCCCGCCGATGCCCCAGCGCATCGGCAGCCTCTTGTCTCGAAGATCCTCAAAATTTCCTGTCTCTTTGTTGCTGGTCTTGGCATCTTTAGGGTATCGAAACACTGGGTTTGCTCAGACTGCTCCGACATGGCCCCAGCCCAGAGAAGCTAACTACATTGCAAAGGACTTTCACTTCAAAGATGGTTCTACTATGGCCGAGCTGCGCTTGCATTACCGCGTTCTCGGACAGCCGCATCGTGATAATAGAGGGCATGTAGATAACGCTGTCCTTATCCTGCATGGCACCGGTGGCGCGGGCACACAGTTTTTGGGTCCGGGCTTCGCCGGCGTTCTATTCGTTCCAGGCGGCCTTTTGGATGCATCGAAATATTTCATCATTTTGCCTGATGACATTGGGCACGGAAAATCGTCGAAGCCGAGTGACGGTATGCATGCTCACTTTCCACAATACGATTACGACGACATGGTTCTCGGCGAATACCTTGTCGTAACTCAAGGTCTCGGACTCGATCATCTTCGGCTGATCATGGGCACCTCCATGGGCTGCATGCATTCGTGGGTTTGGGGAGAAACCTACCCCGGCTTTGCGGATGCGCTGATGCCGCTGGCCTGCATGCCTGTACCCGTTGCAGGCCGAAACCGCATGACACGGGAGATGGCGATCGATGCGATCATCAGCGATCCCAGCTGGATGGGAGGCGAGTACAAGACCCAGCCTCGGCAGGGATTGAAGACCGCCGCCGACATGCTTATCATCATGGGCTCCTCGCCTCTGCAGATGCAGAAGAACTATCCCACGCGCGACGCCGCTGATGCATACTTGAAGAAGACCTGGGCGTCTGACCTCGAAACGTTAGATGCGAATGACTTCCTCTATCAGTTCAACTCCTCACGGAACTATGATCCATCGAAAGATCTGGAAAAGATCGCAGTCCCGGTGATGGCGATCAACTCCGCCGACGACTTCATCAACCCCCCGGAGCTGGGCATCGTTCCGAAAGAAATTCAGCGCGTGCCGAAGGGAAAGTTCGTGATTCTGCCCATCACGGATGCAACTCGGGGACATGGCACCCATACGCTGCCGGCTATCTGGTCGCAGTATCTCGCCGAGCTTTTAGCGGAATCCGAACCAGCCGCTTCGACATCAAACTAATTTTGCGGCATTTCTTCCTGTGATGAGTGAGTTGCTCTCCGCAACTCGAGTCAATTGAATCAAATCGAAAAGGGACGTACTTCAATGCGCCTGCCCCGTCAGCCGCGCGTTGCAGTACCCTTCCCTAAATTAAACACGTAACCGTAAATGTGCCAAATTTTTGGGGGTTATCTTGAATTACCGCATCAGAGTTATCGCGAACTTTGTCCTTATCTTCTTCATAGGTGCGCTGCTGGGTCATGCTCAATCGACCGCAACCATTTCCGGCAGCATCGCCGATCCTTCAGGTGCAATTGTTCCGAATGCGCAAGTTATCGTGAGAGCGTTGTCGACCGGTGTCGACCGGGTAGTGACTTCCGATTCGGCCGGAGACTACACCGTTCCTTCTTTACAGCCCGGCAACTATAGTGTGACTGTCACCGTATCGGGCTTTGCGGACTACAAACTCACCAGCGTCACCCTGGGTGTCGATCAGAGCGTGACCGCAAATGTGAAACTCGGGTTGGCGTCTGCAGGCGAGGTGATCCGCGTACAGGGCGCCGCGCCGATTCTCGATGCGCAAAGCATCACCGTGGGTCAGGTAATCGATCAAAAAACTGTGCAGGAAATCCCCCTGAATGGCCGGCATTTCCTTGACCTGACGAACCTCACCCCGGGAACCGTGATTCCACCGGTCACCGGCAGTCTCACCGTAGCCAGCCGCGGCCTTGGTGCGAGCTCGTTTGACACCGCTGGGCAGCGCGAAGACTCCGTAAACTTCATGATCAATGGCATCAACTTAGACGACGCCTTTCTGAACCAGATCACTTTTCAGCCATCGATCAATACCACTGCTGAGTTCAAAATTTCCAACTCCACTTATTCCGCAGAATACGGCCATGCCTCTGGATCGATTGTGAACGTAGCGACTCGTTCGGGCACGAACAGTTTTCACGGCGAGGCGTTCGACTATCTCCGCAACAACTACTTCGACGCGCGCAACTTCTTCAACCGCAAGCCTGCACGGCAAAACTCTTTCATCCGCAATAATTTTGGCGGAGCATTCTCGGGGCCTATCTTCAAAGACCGCACCTTCTTTTTTCTGAGTTATGAAGGTCTGCGCCAGCACCAAGCTCTTCTTTTCAACGGAGATGTATTGAATCCCGCGCAGCGGGCCGCGTTTGCCGCAAGTCCCGCGGGCGCCGCGTACGCACAGTTAATCAATCTCGTACCTGTGGGCAACAACGCGACCGGAAATGTCTTCCAGGGTTCGCAACCGGGGCCGGTAAAGACCGATCAATTCTCCGGGGATCTATTCCACACTATCTCTGCGAAAGACAACCTTCACGCCTACTATGCTTGGCAGCAGGATTCGCGTACCGAGCCTAATCTTCAAGGCAACACCGTGCCCGGCTTTGGCGACCACCGCACCGCGCACCGCCAGGTCGCAACACTGAACGAGGTTCACATCTTCTCGTCGAGTTTAGTGAATGAGGCGCGCCTCGGATTCAACCGCATTGCCATCTCATTTGTGCCCAATACACCCGAAAATCCTATGAATTTCGGCATCGATAATGGTGTCACTTACAACGCCGCTCTACCCCAAATTACAGTGCAGGACATAGGCCTTAATTTTGGCGGACCCTCGGCTCAGCCGAACGGACGCTTTGATACCACCGGTATTTTCTCCGATACGCTCTCATGGAACTACGGAAAGCACACCATCAAGACGGGCGGTGAATTTCGCCGCTTCATCAACGATAATTTGTCGCAAACTGCGGGCACTCTCACCTTCAGTACTACCGCGAATTTCATCGACGGCATCGCCAGCGCTTTCGCTGTAACACCGACGCAGTTCACCAGCCGGGTCTTCGAGAACTCGCTGGGAGCCTTTGTCTCCGACAACTACAAGGTCACGCGGCGCTTCCAGGCGGAGCTGGGTTTTCGCTATGAATGGAACGGCACGCCGACAGAAGGCGGTGGCCGTTTTGTGAACTTCGATCAATTCAGCGGTACGCTCACACCTGTAAGTGAAGCCTACAATCAGAACTTCAACTATGAGCCGCGTGTTGGCTTCATCTATGATTTTCGCGGCAACGGACAGACGGTCCTGCGTGGTGGCTACGGCCTCATGGCGGATGAACCGGTCACCGATGTCATTACCGGTTTGGCCGGCAATCCTCCCGATGCCAACCCAGTGAGCGAGAGCGGATCTCTGCCAGTAGGTACGCTCTATCAAAATGCGCAGTTCGCCGCGCTTGCGCCAAACGCGGTCAACCCCAAGCTGACGAATGCGTATACCGAAAGCTACAACCTGAATTTGCAGCAGCAATTGGGTCAGGACTACGTGTTGGAGCTGGGCTACATTGGTTCCGAAGGCAAGCACCTCCGCATCCAGCGCGACATTAACCAGTTCATTTATCCAGAAGGCGCGGCAACGCGGCCTTTCGCCTCGATTCCGACTACCGCGACAATCCGGCCCGGATCCAATCTGGGCAATATCGCCTACATCGATTCGGATTCGCTCTCCGATTACAACGCCCTATGGCTGACGGTGCGCAAGGCTTTCTCGCACGGTATTCAAATCAACTCCACCTATACCTGGTCCAAGTCCATGGACATCAACTCTCTCGGTTCTGAGGGCGTGTACTCGCTGCAGAACAATTTCGACCCTAAGGGCGACTATGGTCTCTCGGACTTCGATGCCCGCAATCACTTCGTCTTTTCCGGCACCTGGAACCTGCCCTTCCACGGCAATCGTCTTGTCGACGGCTGGCTGCTGGCCAATATTACCCAGTTGCAAAGCGGCAATCCTCTGAATGTGACGACGAACTCCACTTTTAACGGCACGTCGGGAACCATCCGGCCGACCGTGATTGGTCAGTACAGCACCGGCCGCGGCGCAATCCTGTCCGACGGCAATGTATCGTTCATTCATGGCGCCGCATGCTCCACGCCTGTCGCCGGGTGCTCCTTCTTCGCGCAGCCAACTGGTTTCGGCGATCTCCAGCGCAATGCTCTGACCGGTCCCGGCTTTGCCGATTCGGATCTTTCGCTGCAAAAAACGACGAAGCTGGCAGAGGGAGCGGCGCTCGTGACGCGCGTCGATGCCTTCGACCTGTTGAACCACGCCAACTTCGGCAACCCCACCTTAACCGCGACAGGCGCTGCCACCAGCACCTTCGGACAGATATCCTCAACTCGCACGGCTGTCGGCGATGCCGGTTCGTCACGGCAGCTGCAATTCGCCATGCGCGTCCAGTTCTAGTTAACCTTTGTCCTTAACCGGAAGAGGCAGCGCTTCGGCGCTGTCTCTTCCGGTTGTAGGCAGATCCGTTGCTGGCAAGAATGGACACAAATTCAACGCATCGACCGTCAAACCGTTGGAGGAGTCGCTTAGGCTTTCGTACACTGGAATCTAGAAATGTGAAAGCAGGTTCACGCCTTTGGCTCGACAACTCTATACTGCTCGTCTTGAAAACAAGCTTCTACTCTCGGAGCGCGCCCAGTGCTACCATCTCGAATTTTCCGCGCCCGAACTGCCGGCCTTCGATTTCCTTCCCGGACAGTTCGTCTCGATGGTGGCCGAAGACAGCCACGGCAAACAGCAGACGCGTGCTTACTCGATTGCCTCCGCGCCTTCCGCGAACAAATTTGCCGTATGCGTCAACCGGGTCGAAGAGGGATTCTTTTCCAACAAGCTTTGTGACTTCGAGCCGGGCGCCGAGGTCCACTTTCATGGTCCGCATGGCCTCTTCACATTGCGCAAGCCGCTCACCGACAGCATCTTCATCGCCACCGGCACGGGAGTAGCTCCCATGCGCGGCTTCGCCGAATATCTTTTCCCTGAGAGTGGGGAAGATCGCAGCGAGGGCCGCCACATCTGGCTCGTCTATGGCACCCGTCACGAAACCGATCTTTACTACCAAAAGTATTTTCAAAAGCTGGCTGCAGAACGCCCCAACTTTCATTACCTCTCCACGCTGAGCCGTCCGCACGAAGGATGGGAAGGGCTGCGCGGTTACGTGCAGGATCATGTCGCGGAGATCGTCACCCGCCGCGCTCATGAAAATCATCGCGCCGATGTTGTTTCGACCGCTGCCGAACCACGCGGCTACGATATTCACGCCTACATCTGCGGCCTGAACGAGATGGTCTCCGGCAACCGCGATCGCCTGATGGAGCTTGGCTGGGAGCGCAAGCAGGTGATCTTCGAGCGCTACGACTAGAGGAATTCAGCCGTTCCCGGAGAGATCCGTCATACGATGGTTCCTGCCCCTGCAAACCAGGGAGGGATACGACGATGACGAGAAATCTCCGCGCGCTCTTGGTTGTGGTTTTGGTATTTCTTCTGGGATGGCAGCTGCACACTCACCGAACCGTGCAGGCGCAGGCCTCGGACGACAACGTCCGATATCAGCTGCAGAGCGTCGGCGGAGATAGCACCCTGACCCTCTACTATCCCAGCACCCAAACTATCTACGTTTATCCGGGGGCGGTGGTCGGCAACTCGATCCTGAGCTGCGCCTTCATGTACAAACTGGGCAAACCAGGGGAGCAGATACAGCGCGTCCAATGCCCCATCGCCACAATCAAATTTTAGTAAGCGAAAGGATGATTTCTCTGCCCTGAGCGGACAGAAAATGCGTTGATTTAAGCCTTAGTTCGTTTAAGCAATTGACTAAAGCTTGAAAAGCTCGCGCAAACGCTTGGTCTGAGCTCGGCTCACGGGAATTTCCGTCTGCTTTTTGTCGTCCATGCGCAGCTGATAGCTGCTCTTGAACCATGGCACCACTTCTTTGATGTGGTTGATGTTCACCACAAACGACCGGTGTGCCCGCCAGAAAACATTTGGATCGAGCAGCTCCAGCAGCTCTTCCAGGGTGCGGCATTTCGACTGGCCCTCGATCGTCGGCGTGACCACCGAGATGATGCCTTCGTCGATCGACGCAAAGCAGATATCCTTCTGGTCCACCAGCAGCAGACGGCTTTGCGCCTGCAGTACGATCTTGCCGCTATGGTGACGCGGACTCAACTGCTGCTGCTCGATCAGGCGAATCAGCGCGTCGATCTTCAGATCGCTGCCCTTGGTGCCGTCGTTACGAATGTGCGGCTCGGCTTCTGCCTGCGCAATTTCCTGCAGGCGCAGACGGGCGCGGTCAAGAGCCTGCATCACGCGGTTCTTGTCGAAGGGCTTGAGCAGGTAGTCGATAGCATTCACATCGAAGGCGCGCACCGCATACTGATCGAACGCCGTGGCAAAAATGATCTGCGGAATGGGATCGCGGTGCTCGATCAGTTGCTTCAGGACCGCGAAGCCGTCCAGCCCGGGCATCTGCACATCGAGGAAAACGACATCCGGCTGGTATTCGCGAATCAAGTCCACGGCCTCGATGCCGTTGGCGCCCTGTGCCAGGACCTCAACGTTGCCGGTCGTATCGAGCAGATACTTCAGCTCTTCACGAGCCAGCTGCTCGTCGTCGATGATCAGCGCCGTGATGGGTGCGGATGAGGCCAAGCTTTGAGTATAGGAAGCGAAGCCGCGCGCGTCCAGCGTAGCCACTAGGATTGCCGCCTTCTCATCGGCTGAATGCCTGGAGCCGCGCCGGAGGATGATCCGCCGCGAGATCGTGTCCGCAGTGTACGCAGTAGAGATCGGTGATGCGGGCAGTCCTATAGCAGTTTCCGCAGCAGGCGGTTACCTGGTAGGAACATTGCGGGCAATAGTGATAGCTACCGTCGATGTGCGTGCCGCAGGATGGGCAGGAAGAGAGGATCGGCTGCCGTAGCAGGAAGTAGAGAACCGCTCCGATGCCGCCCGGCATGACGACGCAGACCATCCAGAGACGAGTGCTCATGCCGCGACGCGGCGCATCGTTACTGATATAGCCAATCATCAGCACGTAAAGGGAGGCCAGCGCTCCCCACGAAATAAGGAGATAGAAGCGGAGCGCTGTCGGAAGCGGGCTGGGGTTGTGACGGTGTTGGGGTACGATCACCCAAAAGTAATACTCGGTTAATGCGAAAGCCGCCAAGGCTCCGGCGATTGCCCATCGCGGAATGAGACGCAGATCGTCCGTAAGCTCAGCGTCCATTTTCATATCGCGTTTGGGCCCCAGCGTATCCCGTGTACTGTCCATCGTTAAAGCCGATCCTCAACAGGATTCAGTGACCTTCTCGGCCGCTCGATTCTCGATGCCGCCAGGTGACCACCAGCGCTGCGAAAATCGTAGAAAAAAAAGTGACTACCAAAGAAATTGCCAGTGCCGGGGGGTCTTGAAAATGCTCTCCTCCGAACAAGTCATCCGCTACCACCCAGATTGCCGGTGTAAGCAGCATGACGAGCGTTCCCACCGCAAGAAGAATTAGCCCTACCTGGCGGCGTGAGCGCAATTTGGCCGCCCGCAGTTCGTTGGCGGCTGCCATTACTGTGCGACGGGTGCGCTGCACCACCAGCATGTTCGCTTCGACATCGAGACCTGCCAGTGCACGAACCAGATCCGGATCTACGGATGTTCCTGCGGGGCGAGGCTCGCCTGTACCTGGAGTATTCACCTGGCCTCCAGCGCCGGTTGCTGCGCCATCCGCGGCTTGAGCGAGGCCAGGCCCCGATAGAGGCGTGACTTCACCGTAGAAAGGGGAGATCGAGTTACCTGAGAAATTTCATCAAGTGAAAGCTCCTCATGGAATCGCAGCACTAGAACTTCGCGATGCAAAGGATCGAGTGTCAGCAGCGCCTCGGCGACGCGCTCCGCATTTTCACTGCTCTGATATTGGTCGAATGGATTCGGATCGTTGCTCGGGACCTCGAAGGGGCGCTCGTCCCCATCGTTTTCGCACATCTCTTCCAGGCTTGCCATTGTGCGCTTCCGGCGAAAGTCGATGACCAGGTTGCGCGCGATGGTGAAAAGCCAAGTGTCGAAACGCGCCGCGCCGTTGTATTGCGTACCGCGGGTCAGCACTCGCATCCATGTTTCCTGAAAGAGATCTTCCGCTATCTCGCGATTGCCGGTGAGGAAGAGAAGATAGCGCAACAAACGATGCTGATATTGCAGGATCAGGCGATCGAGCAACTCCGCATCGTGCCGCTTCAAGCCCTGCGCGATCAGGACGTTTTCAGTGCGTGACTGTTCTATCAGCGAAATCGAAGCGGTGCTCATCTCATTTTCAGAGACGGATGAAACTCCGCCAAGGACGCTCTTTGCTACAAGATTCTCGAGATTGCGGACGAAACTCATGGGGCGTTCCTTGTGCCTGTCGTGTCAGGACGGAAAGCGAAGTCGTGAGCCCATGAGAAAGAATTCGCTAACACATCTATTATGAAGCGGATGCGCGAGCCATCGCAAGTGCTTCATAATATTTGCTTCCGCCTTCACGAGATGGTCTTTTTTTGTCCACCAATTCGCTGCGAAAGGACCAATTAGACTCAAACAATGGAGATTTTGTACGGCCTGCATCCGGTGGAAGAAGCCCTTCGGTCGGGCAGCAGGCAGTTTGACCATGTGTGCGTGGCCCGGGACCGCAACGACCAAAAACTCCAGCGGATCATCGATACCTGCCGGAAAAACAACATCCGTCTCCGCCTCGAGGCGCGGGAGGAGCTGACTCGCCTCGCCAAAACCTCCGGCCACCAGGGGGTCGTTGCCGTCGTCCGCACCCGGGAGTTTCTGGAGCTCGAGGATCTTTTCCAAGCCGCTCCCGGAGCGGCCGAATCGACGCCGCGCCTGCTCCTCGCTCTGGATGGCGTGGAAGATCCGCAAAATCTCGGCGCGTTATTACGGACCGCCGACGCCGCGGCCGTGGATGGCGTCATCGTCACCGAGCGCCGCGCGGCTCCCTTGAGCGCCGTGGCGGTCAAGGCTTCGGCGGGCGCTGCCGAGCACGTCCGCATCGCGCGCGTCGTCAACATGGTTCGCGCCCTCGAACAGCTCAAAGAGAGAAATATCTGGTGCGTGGGTCTTGATGAGCGCGGCACCCTGGGTTACGACCAGTACGACTTTACGTCGAATACCGTAGTGGTCCTCGGCAGGGAGGGCGATGGCCTTCACGACCTGGTCCGCAAAACCTGCGACCACCTCTTGCGTATACCCATGGCCGGCCGCGTTGCATCTTTGAATGTCTCTGCCGCCGGAGCGGTCGTACTCTTCGAGGCCGCACGCCAGCGCCGCGGACAAAACCAGCCGTCCCCCGTTCCCCCGCCGCGTCCCGACAAGCCGGTTAAGGAGAGAAAAGGTTTAGGTTCATGAGGAATTGGAAGTTTTTCGCCGCAGCCGTTTTGTGCGGCGTGTGCTATACCGCGATAGGCCAGCAGCAAAGCTCCGCGCCACCGCCGTCCCCCGAGCAATCGCAGCAGCCGGGCCCTCCGAAGCCGTCGAATCCGAACGCCAAGATCCTCTTCTCGCGCTCCGACGATGACGCTACAGAGCAAAAGGCCGACGCCGCGAAACCGGCAGCTGATACTCCCCCAGCCAAGGTCACCGATCAGCAGCGCGCGGCCGTGACCTACACCGCTTACGATCTCGATATTCATCTTGCGCCCCAGCAGCATACGATTTCAGTTCGGGCCAGGATTGCGCTCCGGAACGATGGTGACCACCCGCTGCCGGTAATTCCCCTGCAGTTGACTTCAGCGCTCAACTTCGAAGATGTCATCCTCAACGGCAAGCGCCTCAAATTCGGCCAGCAAATCATCAACAGCGATGTGGATCACACCGGCCAGCTTCGCGAGGCGGTCGTAGAGCTGCAGGAACCTCTCGCTCCCAAGGCCGAGCTGAAGCTCGACGTCGTTTACAGCGGCACTATCGAAGCAAATGCACGCCGTCTCGAACAGCTGGGAACCCCGGCCGATCTCGCCGCCCGGTCAGATTGGGACGAAATCTCGGCTGACTTCGTCGGCCTGCGCGGCTTTGGCAACGTGCTCTGGTATCCGGTCAGCTCGGTGCCGGCACTCTTCGGCGACGGAGCCAAGGTATTCTCTGAAATCGCTGCACAGAAGTCGCGCCAGTCCTCGGCCACGATCCGGATGCGGGTGAGCGCCGAATTTTTCGACATTCCTCCGACGGTCGCCGTCCTCGACGGGCAAGTGATGCGGATCGCCAAACCCACGGCGATGCCCACCGAAGGTTTTCCCGGAGTCGTCACCAGCGAACTCGGCCCTATACCCCTGGGTTTCAATCTTCCAACCCTCTTTCTTTCGACCGGCACGCCGAGGGAGGGCAATGGGCTGAGCATCTATCCCCGCAGCGAAGATCAGGCCAATACTCAGGGGTACATGACCGCAGCGACCATGGTGCAGCCCCTGTTGCAACAATGGCTGGTGGCAAAGCCGAAATCCGATCTCACCATCATCGATCTGCCTGAAGCGGAGGACGCTCCTTTTGAGCAGGGGAGCGCGCTTTTTACCAGCCTGGCGGCCGACCCGCCAGAGAAAATCGCTCCGCAGTTGGCCCACGCGCTCGCCCACGTCTACTTCCAGTCGCAGCGTGAATGGCTCAACGAAGGAGTTGCCAACTTCCTCGGAACCCTTTGGACCGAGCAGACCCATGACCGCGATCTGGCGCTCGAAAGCCTGGAAAACAGCCGCGGTGCGTTGACCTTTGCCGAGCCGGCTACCCCAGGCGCGGGTCCCGGCCAGGATCTCCTTCATGCCTCCGATGTTGTCTACTACCGCACCAAGGCTACTTACGTTTTATGGATGCTGCGCGACATCGTCGGCGATAATGCCTTGGCGGCTGCCTTGCAGGCGTACGATCCGGAAGCCGACACTACGCCCGAATATTTTGAGCATCTCGTCGAACGGCCCAGCGGAATCAATCCGGCCGGAGACCTGAAATGGTTTTTCGATAACTGGGTGTATCAGGATCGCGGCCTTCCCGATCTCTCTATCGCCGCTGTCTATCCCAGCCCGGCAGCGCAGAGTGGAGAATACCTGGTCGGCATCGACATTCTCAACGATGGATTCACCGAAACGGAAGTTCCGGTCACCGTGCGCTCGAAGAAGGGAACTCTCACCGAGCGCGTCCGGCTGCCGGGAAAAACCCGGACCGCGCATCGCATGCTGGTGCAGGGAACTCCGCTGGAGGTCATAGTGAACGACGGCACCGTTCCCGAAGTGCAGGCCACCATCCACAGCCATATGCTTGGAGACCAGTCTTCCCAGTAATTTTTACGACGAAGGGATTGCGATCCGAGAGAGGAATTCGGGCAATCCTCGGCCCAAATTTTTAAGACAGAAAAGCCCACCCGCCAGCGGGCCATCTGTTTTTTTGCTGTCTCCGCCGGCCGTCGTCACATACAGGTCGGAATAATCCTCGCCGCCGAAGGTCAAACTCGATGTCTTAGGCGCAGGAATCGCGATCTTGGTTTCGACGGCTCCTTCGGATGAAAGACGCGCGATGCAACCGCCATCCCAGAAGGCGCACCAGAGACGGCCGTCGGCGTCGATCGTGATGCCATCGGGCATGCCATCCGCTTCCCGGAAGCGGGCGAAGACTCTCCGATTGCGAATCGAACCATCTTCCGGTTCGTAGTCGAACAGATAGATTTCGCGAGCGAAGGAGTCGGTGAAGTAGAACCCGCGGCGATCCAGTGTGAAGGCCATGCCGTTAGAGCAGCCCACATCATCGATAACCGGATGCAGCTTGCCGTTGAGATTGAGTCGATAGAGCTTTCCCTTCTGCTCCGCCGTCGACATAGTCCCGCAAAAGACCCTCCCGCGCGGATCGGCGATAACGTCGTTGAAGCGCGAGCCACGCTCTTCGGGTACTTCGTGCACGATTTCCGTCAGCGCGCCATTCTTCCAAAGCGCAACCGTGCCGCGATCCATGAACAGAAGCAGCGAGCCATCGGCCTGTACGGTAAAGCCACCGACCGGTCTTCCCTCATAACACTGCTCATGCCGATCCGATGAAGGGTCGTAGCGGAAGAGTCGTCCGGTCGGAATATCCGTCCAGTAAAGCCGCTGTTCCAGCGGATGCCATAGCGGATTCTCGCCAGTCTCGCACGAGTAATCCGCGATGAGAGTTGCTGTATTCAATTCGAGTGCCTGCCTTCCATCGTAGTTTTTGTCGGAGGGAGTAGTCTGTGAATTTCAGAAGCAATTCGATGTTACTGACAGGGGAGAATTGTCGCTATGGCCAGCCCGGGAAACTTTGCTACCTATCCCAGCCTGCGTGATCGCGTCGTGGTGGTGACCGGCGGAGCAAGCGGCATCGGCGAGGCTATCGTTGAAGCGTTTGCGAAGCAGGGCGCGAGGGTCGTCTTCCTCGATATTCAAGATGAGAAGGCCGCACAGCTGATCGAGAGAGTCGGATCAGTCGGTGCGCCTTCGCCTGTTTACCATCACTGCGACCTTACCGATATCGCCACGCTCGAAGGTGTCATGTCCCAAGTGATGGCGCACTTCTCGACCATCGATGTGCTGGTCAACAATGCCGGCAATGACGCTCGCCATTCCATCGAGGATGTAACCGCGGAGTATTGGGACCGGTCGATGGCAGTGAACCTCAAGCATCAATTCTTCATGGCCAAGGCCGTTATCCCGGCGATGAAAAGCGCGAGCCGGGGCTCGATCATTAACATGGGCTCGATCAGCTGGGTCATTCCCTCGACGGATGTTCCAGTCTACGTGACCGCGAAGGCAGCCATCGTCGGCATGACTCGCGCGCTCGCACATCAGCTTGGCCCGGACAATATCCGCGTGAACTGCGTGATGCCCGGAGCAATTCTGACCGAGCGTCAGCGGCAGCTATGGTTCACGGAAGCTTACAAAGCCGAAATCCTGGCCGGACAGGCACTGAAGCGAATGCTCGCTCCCGAAGAAGTGGCCCGGCTCATTCTCTTCCTCGCCTCCGACGACAGCTCCGCCATCACGAATCAGTCTTACATCATCGATGGAGGTTGGGTCTAACCTTCGGCCCACTTACTCGGGCAGGTCTTATCGAGGCCTGGTATTAGCGAATCACGGATGACCTGCCTGCGGCTCGATCTGTCTTAGAAGGAGATCTAAGGAAGCAGCCACATCGCGAAGGGCACATTTATCGCCCTCGATGCGGCTGATCATTTGCGCTCCTTCGAGCGCCGCGATGATGGTGTTAGCAACCTTCCGAGGCTCGGCGGCAGAGTCGATCTCACCGCGTTCGACGCCGTCTTCGATGATGTTGCACAGTCGCTCTCGCCAGTCGCGGATGCCCTCACGCGCCAGGCGGCGAAGCGTCGGATTGCCGTCGTCCGCATCGACGGCCGTGTTCATCAGCGGACAGCCTCCGGGGATGATCGATGGCCCATCCGTGAAGCGGCGAATGACGCAGCGCAGTTTATCTAAAGCATTTTTGACCTGCTCGAGATTATCGGTTCGAACCTTTACCGACCGGTTTAGCGCGTAGCGAAAGGCCTCGGCGGCCAGTTCTTCTTTGCTCGAGAAATGGCGATAGAGCCCACCCTTTTCGAGGCCGGTGGCGTCTAAAATGTCCTGCATCGACGAGCCGGCGAAGCCTCGTTGATTGAAGATCGGCGCTGCTTCGGCAATGATTTTTTGCCTGGTTGCTTCACCTTTGCTCATCTCGCTGGACCTTCTGCCACGCCCTCTGGCTACGCAAATTTATGATGCGGTGAAAAAACCGCATCGATTGGCTCGCTTTGTGAATCAGATGCTACCAGAGACCATCCGGTCTCTTTTCATCGCAGGAGATCCCCGGAACTATGGCCACAGCCAGCCTATCGATGTCAGCCGACGCTGCGCCGCGAGCTGCCATCAATCCCTGGGTGGTCGCACTTACCGTTACGCTGGCCACGTTCATGGAGCTGCTCGACACCTCCATCGCAAATGTCTCGCTGCCTTATATCGCCGGCGGCCTGGGCCGCTCCTACGACGAAGTTACATGGATACTAACCACGTACCTCGTGGCCAATGCCGTAGTCTTGCCGATGTCCGCATGGCTCTCTCGCGTTTTCGGCCGCAAAAACTACTACATGGCCTGCGTCGCGCTGTTTACCATCACCTCGTTTTTCTGCGGTGTGGCGCCCACCCTGGGAATCATGCTGCTGGCGCGCGTGTTGCAAGGCATTGGCGGAGGCGGTCTCGCCCCGGTAGAGCAGGCAATTCTGGTCGACACCTTTCCGCCAGAGAAGCGGGCTTCGGCCTTCGCCCTTTATACCGTGGCCATCGTCACCGCGCCGGCCATCGGGCCAGTGCTGGGCGGGTGGATTACGGACAACTACACATGGCGCTGGGTCTTCCTGATCAACATTCCCATCGGAATTCTTTCGATCTTCCTTACCAATCGATTTGTAAGTGACCCGCCAGCCTTCGCCGCCGAGCGAAGCAAGGTGCGCTCGGCGAACGGGAAGCTCCGTATCGACGGCGTAGGCATTGCGCTCATCGGCCTGGGATCAGCCGCCCTTGAAGTGCTTCTGGACCGCGGTCAGATTGACGATTGGTTCGGTTCGACATTCATCTGCTGGATGTTTGCCATCGGCATCACCTGTCTCACCGTCGCGGTTTTCTGGGAGCTGCGCCACGATGATCCGGTCATCGATTTTCATCTATTGAAGGGGCGCAACTTCGCCATCTCCTGCGTCTTTTATTTTGTCTTCGGATTCGGTCTCTTTGGATCGACGACGATGATCCCGCAGCTTCTTCAGTCGCTTTATGGCTATCGCGCCATAGATGCCGGACTGGTGCTTGGCCCGGGCGCGCTGGTCATCACATTTTTAGCGCCGGTGGGCGCGCAACTGGTACAGCGCAAAATCGTCAATCCGCGGATTCTGCTCTTCGGCGCGGTGATGGTCGTGGGCATCGCCTTCATTCACTACAGCCACTTCAACCTCGACACCGATTACAACCACTACGCGCTGGCTCGCGCCCTTCAGGGCTTGGGATACGCATTCTTCTTCGTGCCGCTGTCGGTGATCTCCTACTCCCAGCTTCGGCCCGATCAGAACAACAAGGCGTCGTCCTTGACGAACTTCTTCCGTAACTGGGGTGGCAGCTTCGGAATCGCGTTCATCACCACGCTGAGCGAGCGGCGCCAGGACTTTCATCAATCCAGGGTTGGCGGAAACCTGCCGCCATCGTCGCCTTTTCTGCAACAAGCGGTGCAGCAAACCGCGGCCTTCCTCGAAGCTCATGGATTCTCACATGCCGATGCTCTCAACGCGAGCTATAGCCACTACTACGATCAGCTGCAGTCGCAGACGAAGCTTCTTGCCTTCATGGATTGCTTTCACATCATTGGCGTGATTACCTTGATTGCCGCACCTCTCGTGCTTCTGACCAAGAAGTTCAAGGTAGGCGGTAAAGCTCCCGCCGGGCACTGATCGGCGCAGGTTTGAAGGAAACGGATCGAGCTGACTTCCTCTCACGCGAGCCCCTGCGGAATGTCTGCCACTGCTGCGCAGCGTTCGTCTAGAATGCGGCATGGCTTTGCGACGGAATCGCGCCGGCTCGGAGGCTCCGGCGATCGCGCACACATCGCTTCCTGTCGTCTGCATCGTCACTGCGGATGATGACTTCATCCGCGAAGCGATCCTCGAACTGATTCCCTGGTTCCAGGTGGTCATCCGCAATGACTACGAGGATCTTGCGCGGTGGACAAAAGAGGCGCATGTCGTCGCTGTCATCCTGGACATCGACACTGACGGCGAGGATCCTCGCGGCGGTCTTTCCGTTCTGAATGAGCTGCGTAAGCTGAACGGAAATTTTGTGCTCCTCTCTCTCAGCCGCGCTCGTACACGCGCGGTAGAGAAGAGCGCCCTTGAAGTCGGTGCCGACGCGCACTTCCGCAGCCCCGTCGATCTCTCTGAATTGCGTCTTACGCTTGCCGAGACGCTGCGACGCCGCAGCGAAGAGGCCGCTCGCGAGCAGATGCGACGCCAGGTCTTCGAGACCAGCCGCTTTCAGGATTTCGTCGGCGCCAGCGAGCCCATGCGGCTCATGTATGACGCCATTGAGCAGGTGGCCGACAGCAGCATTAATGTTCTTATCCGCGGCGAAAGCGGGACAGGCAAAGAGCTTGCCGCGCGGGCGATCGTGGCGCTGAGTCGCCGCGCGAAGAAGCCGTATATCCGGCTCAACTGTGCAGCGCTGCCGGAAAACCTGATCGAGTCAGAGTTGTTTGGCAGCGAGCGCGGAGCGTTCACCGGTGCTACGGAATCGCGTCCCGGGCAGATCGAACTGGCCGATGGCGGCACGCTCTTTCTCGATGAAATCGCGACCCTCACGCTGCCGCTTCAGACCAAGCTTTTGCGGGTACTCGAAGATCGTCACGTGCAGCGGCTGGGGGGCCGTGCGCAGCGAAAAATAGACTTCCGCCTGATCTGCGCCACCAACGAACCACTGGAAGAGATGGCGCGCACCGGACGCTTCCGCGAAGACCTCTACTACCGCATCCACGTCGTGCCCATTCACCTGCCGTCGCTGCGCGAACGTGCCGGCGACATCCCACTGCTCTGCGAACACTTTCTGCAGATTCACTGCATTGCCAATGGCCTGCCCGTGAAGCAGTTTGCTGCGGATGCGCTGGCCGTCTTCGACGAGCACAGTTGGCCGGGCAATGTCCGTGAACTTGAAAACCTGATCCAGCGCCTCGTAATTACTGTCCGCGGAGAGGAGATTCGCGCCAGCAATCTCCCGCCGCGTCTCCTAGCTCACAGTGCAGCGGTTCAGGAGGCGGTGCTATTGCCGGAAGCGGGTACGGACTTCGACGCCGAGGTGCAGCGACTGGAGATTGCGCTGTTAACGGCCGCTCTGCGTCGCAGCCAAGGTGGAAAGGCCGCCGCCGCACGTTTGCTGCGCCTGGATGGCCAACGGATCAAGTACCTGTGCCGCAAGTACGCGCTCTAGCCGTATTGTCCTGGCGTTTGAGGCTGCATGCTCTTCCTATCTTCGGAAGCAGGCGCTGAGGGACATGATCCTAACTGCAGGCTACTTGGTTTCTCCCGGCACTCTTGGCCACATACAAGGCCTCGTCCGCTAACCTCATGAGGTTGATCGAAGATTGATCGCTCTGCGGCACCAGGGCTGCCACTCCAAGGCTGACAGTTTGTACGCCGCACGGACTGAAGGGATGCTGCAGGGCAAGCCCTATGACAGAGACCCGAATCTTCTCAGCGATATTTCTCGCCTGTTCCGGCGTAGTGCCAGGCAAAATAGCAGCAAACTCCTCGCCGCCGATGCGAGCAGCGGTGCCCGCTGTTTCTTCCACGATGCCGGCGATTGTCTGGGCAATCGAACGTAAGCATGCGTCTCCACCCAGATGACCGACGACGTCGTTGTACTGCTTGAATCGATCGGCATCGACGATCACGACGGCCAGTGGTTCGCCGCTGGCGAAGGCATCGACCCAGGCGCTCTCGAAACGGAGATTGAAGGCGCGCCGATTCGGCAGGCCGGTCAGCTCGTCGATGTGCGCAAGATTGCGGAATCGTTCCTCGCTCGCAGCGAGTGAATTCTTGAGCGCTTCTTTCTCTTCAAGGAGAGCCGCAACCGGGAACATGGTGAAGATTCCGACCGCTGCGAAGATTTGGGCAATTACAACCCGGTGCAGCAACATGTGCTCGCCGGAGATGAGCATCAGCGGGCCATGCCCTTTCACCGTGAAGCCGATGGCCATGAGCGTAACCAGGAGAATGTTGACCACCGTGCCCGGCAATCCCAGGCGGAATGCCACCAGCAGAAATGCCGGGAACATGAAGAAGATCAGAGGGTCTTGGCTGTGCGTGAAGACCAATGCCGCGACCACTACCGTAGTGGAAAGAACAAGCAGCGTGTGGCTCAGGTGCCTGCGATCGAACATCGAGAAAAAGGCCGGCCGCTGCACCATGATGACCAGCGGCGCCAGGACCGCCATGCCGAGCATATCTCCGAGGTACCAGGTGCGAAACATCTGCCACCAGGCAGGACCGGGAACCATGAGCAGAGTCCACCAGGCCCCCAGCGCACTGGTCAGTGCTGTTGCTCCCAGAACCGACACCATGAGGAAGCCAACGAGCGACTTACGCTTCGATAGATCCAAGGGCCAGTCGAACCACAGTGTGAGCAGAAGAGTGGAAGTGATTACTTCGATAGAGTTCGCCAGCGATACGCCGATCGCGATTCGGAAGGAATCGCCGTAAACCATATCGGCAAGCGTATCCGCGGTAAGGCCGGCGATAAAGTAGGCTAGCCACCGGCGCTTCGGCTGCGTGATGAGCAGGCCGAAGATCATGCCATTGGAGAGCCAGATGGTGGCCACGCCCTCCGATTGATGAGAGAGCACGATGCCCAGCCACGAGCAAAGGGCGACAAGCGGAAAGACCCAGGCGAGACGGAGAATGGAGGCGATAGTCCAGGAGTCGCCCTGCCAGCAACCCTGCCAGATCTCCCCGAGCAGAGTGAGCACTCCAGCCTCTGGCTCAGCGACCGGCTTGAAAGATTCTCCCGGTATGAGAACTTCGTCCGGAGAAGGAGTCGTCGCAGAGGTGGAGAAAGTGACCATAGGAAAGGGTCTCTAAAAGCGTTTATTTCGTGTCTGTGTTCCTGGGGAGTAAGGCTCGAATACAAGTGAGAGTGTACAGTTGGTATCGCGCCCTGCAAAAAAATATTGCAATCTTTTCAATGGTTCGTGCGGCTGACCGCCTTACCGGGTAGCGGGACCATGTTTCGAATCCACCCCGTTATCCGGGCAGAACTCTATCGAACTGACTGTCTACGGAGCATTTCGGCCACGCTTAAGTCGCGAAGACCGAAGCCGCTTACTACACCTAAACCCTATCCCCGCACCCTCGTTTCGTGGGCTCACGCGCTTATCGCCTGCCCGGCATCTCGGCCTCTACCTTCAGAGGAAGCGATTGCGACGATCCGCCCACGGCAAAGGTATAGGAGCCGGGCACGATCTTCATCGCGTGGCTAGCCTCGTCGTAGACCGAAAGATAGAGTGGATCGACCTGTACGGTCACCTCACGGCTCTCGCCTGGCTCGAGCATGAGTTTGTCATATCCCACGAGACGCTTGGGAGGTTCGTCGGCCGAAGGCGGCATCGTCACGTATATCTCGGAAACCTCCGCGCCGGCCCGCTTGCCCGTATTCTTGACCGTAAAGCGAACTGCGGTCGTGGCGCCCGGCGTGATCTGCAGCCCCGAATAGGCGAAGCTGGTGTATGACAGGCCGAAGCCGAAGGGAAACAGCACTGCTTTGTGCTCGGCGTCATACCACTTATAGCCGACCTTCAAGCCCTCATCGTAATGAATGGCATAGCTCGAATGGCTATTGCCGCCGGCATTCACTGCATCTGCGCCCGCACCCTTATCTTCGGCTGGAAGAGGCGGGATCGTGGGGTGAGGCAGATCGGCATCGCTGAGAGGAAAGGTCATCGCGAGTTTGCCGGATGGATTCACTTCACCGGTCAGCACCCGGGCCAGCGCCGTAGCGCCACGAGCGCCGCTATACCAGGCCTCGACGATGCCTTCTACTTTGCCAGCCCAGGGCATCAGCGCGGCTGTGCCGGTTTCAAGCACGACAATGGTATGAGGGTTGACTGCGGCAACCGCTTCAACCAGCGCGTCCTGATTATCGGGAAGCGCCAGCGTGGGCAGATCCATCCCCTCCATCTGCCATTGCTGAACAAATACGATGGCCACATCGGAATGTTTCGCAAGCGCCGCAGCAGTGGTCCGGTCGTCACCGGTGTTGAACTGAACCTGAGCTTGCGGCAGCGCTTTCTGTAACTGCTTCAGTGGCGATGTCGGAAAGAACACATGCGTATGGTTCTGAAAGACAATGGCGCCCTGCGACGGATCGACCGCGTTGCCTCCCGGTGGATCTACCTGTGCGGAGCCCCCGCCGGAAAGCATGCCTACATCGGCGTGTGCGCCGATAACGGCGATGGAATGAACATGCGCGCCATCGAGCGGCAGGATCGAACGTTCGTTTTTGAGCAGGACAATAGAGCCTTCCTCGATTTGCTGCGCGATATCAAGGTCGCGCTCCACATCGATCACGCGTTTTTCGACGGGATAGTCGACCACGCCGTCATCGAAGTAGGAGCGCAGGATGCGCCGCGCATGATCGTCGATCTCCGCTATGGAGACCTGTTTCGTTTCGACCGCCTTCCGCAGTGCCGGCCCATAGAACTCGTCGGTGGGCTCTTCGTGATCTAGGCCCGCATGCGAAGACTTCAAGGTCGAATGAACCGCGCCCCAATCGGAGATGACAAAACCCGGATAGTGCCAATCTTCCTTGAGGACCTTTCGCAGTAGATAGTCGTTTTCGCACGCATAGTCGCCGTTGATGCGGTTATAAGAGCACATAACGGCGCCCGGCTGCGCGTCGTGGATGCCGATCTGGAAGCGAGCAGATCCGACTCGCGCATGGCGCGCTCTGAGATCTCGGAGCTCAACACGGAGCGCCCCGTCTCCTGGTCGTTGACCGCATAGTGCTTGATGTCGGAGATGACGTGCTCGGCTCTTTCTGCAGCCATAAGCTGGCCTACAAGGGTGCCCGCCAGTATGGGATCTTCGCCGAGATACTCAAAGGTGCGCCCGCTGCGCGGCTCCCGCGTGAGATTGACGCCTCCGCCGAGCGACATATTGAAGCCCTGCGCGCGCAGTTCGCGGGCAATCAGGGAGCCGTACGCATAGGCAGCCTTGCGATCCCAGCTACAGGCCGCGCCGAGATTGCTCGGCAGTGCGGTTGCGTAACGTCCCATGGAGCCGGCCGCGCGCACCCCGTAAGCGGCGTCGGAGATGTCGATCGCTGGAATACCGAGGCGAGCGATGGGTGCGATGTAACCGGCGCCGCCGTTGGATTGACTGGTGAGAGGCATCGTCCACTGAGGTTCGCGCGCCATGCCGTTGCCGTGAAGCAGCGAAAGCTTTTCATCCAGCGTCATTTCTTTCAGCACCAGACTGGCGCGCTCGTCCGGTGAAAGAGCCCGGTTCATCCATGGTCGATCTTGAGACGCGGAAGTGGTTTGGGCATATGTGCCGATTGCCGCGACGCTGCAGAATGTGGCGAGGGCCAGTGACGCGGAGACGAAAAATCTCTTCATGGACAGGTGCGCTCTCAAGTTCAACAGGAATGTGTTCCAGTCTAGTACAAGGCCGGCGAGGGTTGTAGGAAAGATCTTTTGGATCAATGATCTAAGTGCGATTGCCGTCAGATTTTTCCTGGATTCTCAGCCAATCAAGATCGGGCAACGGATGCAATGGACGCTCGTCTATCTCCGATAACCTTGAACCGCATCGAGATTCGCCAACGAATTTCCCATCTGCGAAAATTGCTGCAGGATGCGAATAAAGATTGCGCACGTCGGAGAACCTGTCCTGAGAAATACAGCCCGCCCTCTTACCGCAGAGGAGATCGCAAGCGGACGGATTCGTGAGTTGATTGAGCACATGCGCGAGACGCTGGCGGATGCGCCGGGTGTAGGTCTCGCCGCTCCCCAGGTTGGCGAGTCGCTGCAGCTCGCCATTGTCGAAGACAAGGCGGAGTACCAAGCGGCGCTCACAGAGTCAGAGCTGGCGGAACGCGAGCGACGGCCGGTGCCTTTTCACGTCTTGATCAATCCCGAGCTTCAATTGCTCTCCGCTCCGGATCGGATTTTCTTTGAGGGCTGTCTTAGCCTGCCCGGTTTCGGAGGATTGGTGCCGCGGTCTAGTCAAGTTCGAGTAAAAGCTCTCAATCACTTGGGAGAACCAGTCCAGATCGAAGCAGAAGGCTGGTATGCCCGCATTCTGCAACATGAAATCGACCATCTCGGCGGAACTCTATACATCGACCGCATGTGCAGTCGCAGCTTCTGCTCCCTTGATAACTACAATCGGCATTGGAAAACGAAACCCGCGTCCGAGCTGGCGAGGGAATTCTGTTCGTAACGGCGGCTGGCAACGGCGCAATAGTTCTGTGGTTTCCGTCGCAGCTTTCGGGAGAGTTGTAGTGATTCGCGATTGAGCCGCTCCAGCTAACGCGGCTCAATCGCATTTCTTGGTGTGGTTATAAACCCCGATCACCGCAAGCACTGCTGCCAGAAATAAATATGGGATGTGGAGAAGTTGAAACGCTCATGCGTTCCTACTTCTCCGCACCCCGACGGCGGTCACCAATCACAGCGATAGCCGCGTTACATCATCGCTGCCAAGGGATTGCCATCTGCGGAAGCCTGCGCTTGCTGGGTCACAGGCCCACTGGTACCGGTCAGATCTTGCTCTACACCTTGTATGTTGCCGCTGCCTATGTCTGCCAGAGCCTTTGCGCCCGATTGTTCACTCATTTGCCCGTTCTGCATCGCAGTCTGAACTTCACCGCGCAAGCGCTCAAGATCGCCGCCGACGTGTGTCGGACGCGAGCTTCCCGAATCACCGGAGGCATCCGATATCAGGTTATTGAGGTCCGGCAACGCGGAAGATTCGTTTCCGCTAAAGGCTGCGGGTTGGGAACCACTACCGCCGCCCTGTCCGCCCGCGGATGGTGCGCCGCCACCCTGTCCTTGTCCGCCGAGCAATTGCTGTAATTCCTGAGCTAGTTGCTCCAGGCCGCCGCCCTGTCCTCCCTGTCCGCCGCCGACCTGTCCGGCTCCACCACCACTCTGCCCACCGCCAAGCTCGCTGGTCAGCCCCTGCAGCGCCTGCTGAACCTCCTGCTCAAGCCCCTGCAGGCCGCCTCCCGGACCTTGACTGCCGGACATGGAAGGAGGTTCGCCCTGTCCGCCGCCGCTCCCTGCTCCTCCCTCGAGCTCCTGCATCCCTTGCATGAGCTCGTCCATGCCCTTCATCATTCCTCCCATATCACCGATCATTCCTAACATTCCCATATGAGGCTCCTTGAATGACTGAGGCCTGCACCGGCTCAGCCAGAAATTTGAATTCTGGTGATAACAACCAACGACCGGCTTCCTTTATTCCTTCTTACTCGGGAATGATTTGAACCAATCGGCGAGAGACGATTGCGGTGTTGAGCGCAAGAAATCAAGCGTCTCAAAACAGGATGCGAAGATTAGCAGGAGGCGTTAATTCATAGCGGGCGATTCGAGCAGATTGCTGCGGGCTGCAGATGAGCGTAGCTCCGCAATGTGTTGAACGCAACGAACGACATCGGCCCCGGCTCTTCCATCGGCACGCACCATCAACAGGAGCACCGGAGCCCTATCCCCCAGCGGCGGCTTGCCCGTTCAGCGGAAGCACAAACGCCAATCCATCGCGTCATGTGCAATTGGCGCTGCGGTTAGCGTCTTAGTTTCCGATGCAACCTTATATAGAGATACTCATCGCATCGTCGCTATCGATCAACTCGCCGCCGGTAGCGAGGTAACCACGGGCGCGTTCCTTTATGTTTATCAGACAAGGGCACCATTTCTGACTCAGAGGCAATTGGCATTGCGGACCAGCATTTATCCGGCGCGTTACACATCAGCTGGATATTTATTCCCGCGATTGTCTGGAAAATTTCTTCTTTATGTAAAAATTCTACGCCTCTCGCACTTTGTATTTACGGATTCTCTTCATCCTTATTCAGGCTCAGCTTTTTCGCCGAAATTATTAAAACGACATTTGATGTAGAGAGCTTAAAGACCCTGATTTCCGGATCATTTCCGGTAAAATCATGGTAGGGCGAGAGAGAGATATTTTTGGATGTCAAATGGCGGTTCTGTCAACACAACACGTGGCGGTTCAAATGTCGTAACCGGCCTGCTCGTGCGCTGGAGCCAGGGAGACCATTCAGCCCTAGAGCAACTCACACCCATCATCTACGATGATTTGCTTCGCCTGGCGCGATCGCGCCTGAGACGGGAATACGGCGAGCATACTCTTGAGCCCACTGGTTTAGTTCATGAGGCTTATCTTCGTTTAGCTGATCAGACGAAGTTGCATGCTGAAAATCGCGTGCATTTCTACGCCATTGCTGCGAACACCATGAGACGTGTGCTGATCGAGCATGCGCGAAAACGCCTGGCGCAGAAGCGAGGAGGAGGCATCAAAGTGACCCTCCAAACCGGAATGGATATTGCTGCACAGCCGGCGCCTGATGTGATTGTGCTCGATGACGCGCTCCGAAGACTGGAAGAAATCGATGAAAGGAAGAGCCGGGCGATCGAGCTCAAGTTTTTCGGTGGAATGACGACCGAAGAGATAGGTCTGGTCCTGGGAATTTCAGTAGCGACTGTCGGCCGTGAGCTTCGCCTCGGGCAAGCGTGGATACGTCGCGAAATGTCACGAAGCCCCAGCATGAAACAAGATGAAGAGTGATCGTTGGAGCTTAGTCGAAGAGATTTTTCAAGGTGCGCTGGAGCGGCCTCCTGCCGAGCGAAGGCGCTACGTGGAGAACGCTTGCAAGAGCGATAAGGGCTTACTCTCCGAGATCGAGTCGCTGCTCGAAAGCGACAATGACTCCGAGAGAACGCTCCGCTCTCTTATAGCGGACGACATTAAAGAGGCAGCACAAGCTTCGAGTCATTCAGAGACGGGTTTACAACTTGGTCCCTACCGCCTGGTCCGCGAGTTAGACAGTGGCGGAATGGGAATCGTCTATCTCGCCGTCCGCTCGGATGATCACTATTTCCAAGTCGTGGCCATCAAAACGATCCGCAGGGGGCACGACTCACCGGAGCTGGTTCACCGGTTTCGTACCGAGCGGCAGATCCTGGCAACTCTGAACCATCCCAGCATCGGAACCATTCTTGATGGGGGCGAGACTGAGGACGGTCGCCCATTCATCGTAATGGAGTATGTAGAAGGCCAGCCGATCACGCAGGCCAGCAAAGGCCGCGCCCTGTCAATCCGGCAGCGCGTTGAGCTGTTTCAGTCGGTATGCTCCGCGGTTCACTACTCGCATCAAAAGCTGATAATCCATCGCGACATAAAACCCAGCAACGTAATGGTGACGCCGGACGGAATGGTCAAGCTCATTGACTTTGGAATTTCGAAGCCTCTGGCGCCGCAATTAGTCTTGAGCGATAACTCTCCAACGGAAACCAGCCTGAGGAGAATGACTCCTGACTATGCAAGTCCGGAGCAGATACAAGGAAAACAACTTACAACAGCAACGGATATCTATTCTCTCGGAGTCTTGCTGTTTGAATTGCTCACCGGTTCACGTCCTTATACGCTGGATAACCTTTCATCGGCTGCAGCTGATCGAGTTATCGCTGAGCAGGGAGGCCGGAAACCAAGTTCGGCTTTGAATATATCGAACGAGGTAAGAAAAGAACTGTCGGGAGATCTGGACAGCATTGTCTTGAAGGCAATGGATATTGATCCGTCTCGGCGCTACCTTACAGTCGAGCATTTTAATGAGGACTTGTCTCGTTATCTCCAGGGAAAACCGGTCTCGGCGAGAAAGACAACCCCAGTCTATGTTTTGAACAAGTTTGTTCGGCGGCATAAGGCTGCCGTATTTGCGGCGTGCGCAATCGCTGTGATTCTTAGTAGTCTTTTTTTTCTCTACTGGAGGCAATCCCGCAGGGTTGATCGCCGGGTCAAGCAAGTTCGAACGCTTGCCGATTCAGCAATTCTGGACATGACGGACAAGCTTCAGCATTCGTCGGCCTCCACCGAAACGCAGGCAGCGCTTTTTCAGAGCGCTCTCAGCTACCTGGGCGAATTGCGGAAGACAACCGGAAGCGATCCTCGGTTATTGCTTGAATTATCAAAAGCCTATGTACGCGTCGGCGATCTGGAAGGATCACCCCTGGTCGCGAATTTGGGCAACTCCGGAACAGCCGTTACCAGTTATCAGGAAGCTTCGCGAATAGCTCTCGAAGCGCAAGCTCGCATGCCCGGAGACGAAAGCACCGAAGCTGTAATTGAAACCTATCAGCGACTGGGCAGCATCGAGTCCTTTCTGGGAAATCTGCATGCCGCAAATGACAACTATGAGGCGGGGCTTACCTGGGCGCGCAAATTCTGGCAGCAGAAGCCTAACGACCCGAATCGTAGGCGCCTCCTGGCAACGAGTTATGCCGGAATCGGCGATGTCAATCTAAACAGCCTTAACCCTGATAAGGCGCTCGAAAATTATTCTTCGGCATTTCAGGTCTTTGGAGAGGCTCCAAATGGTGTCGAAGATCACGACCGAATGCTGATCGACCTCTATCTCGATCGGGGCAGGGCGCTCAACGAATTGGGCAACCAATCGGAAGCCCTTGCGAGCGAGCGGAAGGCCGTTGCTCTTGCAGAAACATTGGTTCAAAAATTTCCGTCATCGGTGCGAGCCCAACGAGCGCTCTTTCTCGCGTGCGAGGAGATTGTTTTTCCTCTGGCAGGCAGAGATGTTTTGAACGTAAGCGACTCAGCCCAGGCGCAGGTTTACTCACGTAAAGCTCTCTCGATCGCGCAGATGCTGGTTGGAGTCGACGGCAAAAATGCCCAGGCGCAGTACGACCTGGCTCTTGTTTACGCATCGATGGGCGATTCCTTCCGCCAGAGCAATCCACAGACCGCGAGCGTCTGGTATCGAAAGTCTATTGCCATGACCAAGCAACTGTCTCCGCTTTACGGGGCGGGGGCGCGACACTGGCTCGCAGTACGGGATGAAGCTCTGGCTGAAGTGCTTGTCAAAAAAGAGAAGTCTTCCGAGCGCCTGCGCCTTCTCCAAGAAGCAAATGTCATAAGGCAGGAATTCGCAGAATCAAGTCCCCATGGACGGCTTCACCTTATGAGGTCGTATTGCAAGCTGAGCGATGTAAAACTGGCGGCGAACGATCTCCCCGCAGCCCGACAATACGCGAACGCAGCCTTGCCCTTTCTTGATGCGTTCAGTGTGAACTCGCCAAGCCTGTTGGTTTTGCGAGATCTAGGATTCTGCTATGAAAGCGAGGGCGCGGTGCCGCGTCGGGTCGCCATGGACCGCAAACTCTCTTCAACAGAGCGACTCGCGGCTGATGCCGAGTCGCGCACCTGGTATACGAAAAGCGCCGAAGTGTGGTCTATGTGGAACAAGCGTGGGGCCGCCACGCCGGAAAGCGAACGCGAACGGCACAAGGTGGAAGCTTTTCTCAGAGAGCCGGCGGCCGTCCCTCAACAGGCGGTGACAAAAAAATAAAAAAAGTGACGGTCACGGTGATCGAAATATGCGAGCTCTTGCGCATATGTAGAGAGAGGAGTGGATCACTTGCCGGAACCGTCACAACTTCAGCAGCTAACGGCAGGGCGACTCGAGAAAGAACGACACCGAGGCGCTCTTATTTTGGATACGCGACCGACAGAAAAATTTGCCTCCTTCCACATCGTTGGATCCATGCAAATCGGTCTCATGGGGTCATTTTCGAGCTGGGCCGCAATCCTGCTGCGCCCCTCGCAAAGAATTCTGCTCATTGCCGAAGATGAGAATAGTGCACAAGAGGCACAGAGCCGTTTGGCCAGAGTTGGTCTTGAAAATGTCGACGGGTATGCTCTGGCAGACAAGGAACAGTGGCAACAGACTGGGATAGAGCTCGGCAGCCTGCCCATCTATCAGTGTGAGGATATCCGCGCTCCGCGAGCAGATTGGCCGCCGCAAATTATCGACGTCCGCAGCCGGGCAGAATGGTTGCAGGGACAATTGTCTGGCGCGATCTCCGTGCCTCTGCTTGAACTGAACCCACGAACAAGATTGATCGATCCTTCCAGGCCAATTTTTGTCTACTGCCAGGACGGATATCGCGCGACAATCGCGGCCAGCCTGTTGTCACGCGAATGCACAGGCCATATCGGTATTTTGACGGGCAGCGTTCAGGAATTGCAGGCCTGCGATACTCCGCCGGAAACGCCCCAGGTCGAGCGGAGCGAATCGTCTTTGCGCCTCATTCGGAGAATTCCCTAAAAGTTATTTTGTAACAGGAATAGGTGATCGATATTCCAGTCCTTCTGCGCACTCTTAAGTACAGGAGAGAACGCTATGAAGATGCGGTTGCCTCAAAAGCTTCAAATGCCCGGGCTGGATAAATTCGAAATCGTGAACTTGCTCCTCTGGTTTATCGTCGTCTGCCTGTAAAAGCGCCACTACTGTTTCTCTAACGAAGTTATGTTTCGATCGAAATATGCAGTTCTTACTACCGTTATCTGCATCGAGATCATGATTGCTAACTCGACGGCTTTATCAGGTAACGACTCATTGTCATCAACCGTGCAAAGTCACGTTGTAATCGCATAGGAAGTGCACATTATGTCCTACCCACACTACGATTCGGAAACGACAGGCATCGAATACTTGGATGGACTGTACAGCTACGCAATGGTTCTGACCCGCAACCATGCGGAGGCTGAGGATCTGGTCCAGGAGACTTACGTCCGCGCGATGCCAGCAATGAAGAGACTGCGGCCGGAAAGCAACGTCAAGGGCTGGTTCTTTAAGATTTTGCGGAACGCATGGCTCAATCAGCTCAGGAAGCGGCGCACCGGTCCTGAAATCTCCTGGATCGATGGAGAAGATGGTTCGGCAAGAGAGATAGCGGAGCCATCTCCAGACTCCTACGCTGCCTTAGTGAGCAAGACTGAGGGAGAACAAGTACGCGCGGCAATTCAGAAACTGCCGGCCAAATTTCGCGAGATCATTTTGCTGCGAGAATTCGAGGAATTACCGTATCATGAGATTGCTGGCCTCCTAGACTGCCCCGTAGGGACAGTGATGTCGCGGCTGGCAAGAGCACGTGCGAAGCTTCGCGAACTTCTTACTTTGACGAAGCCCGAATCGTCCGTGGGGAAAGTGCGAAATGAGGGATTGCGTTGACTATCGCGAGAACATTCTGCTTCATCTCGATAAAGAGCTGTGTGTCTCGCAAGCCGACGAACTACGCACCCATCTAGAACTCTGCGAAAACTGCAGAGAAACGCTCGAGGCGGAAAAAGAGTTATCCCGCGTTCTACGCCGATCGCGGCCCCTTTATTCCGCCCCCGCTAGCCTGCGGGATCGCCTTCTACGCGCAATGAACGAGCCGGACTCTGGATCTCTACCGCGCAAGTAGCCTAATATCCACAATCGTACTGCCCTTCGTCGGTTCAGCAAAGGGTTAGCCTTGGCGCAGCCTTGAAATACCTTGAGGCTCGGCTGGAACCGATCCAAAGAAGCGAAACGACGGTCAGCTCATTGAAACATCGGCCACCGCTGGCAAGGGACTTGTGAGTGCTCGTTTTTGGCTGAGCCTCCTGTTAAGTGCCATCCTGATAGGCCTGTCGAAGTTTCGCGAAATCCAGAATGACAGCAGGCACAACATCGGTATCAGCAAAAGGGCAGTGTAGGGACTCAAGGCCCAGCCTGGCCTGCTCTTCGACGCCGCCGCGACGAAGAAGAGCAGCGGCATATGGATGACGTAGAGAGGATACGAGACCTCACCCATAAGTGCGGCGGTAGGTCGGAATCGATCTCCTACATTGCAGCAGGCGGCCACCCAAACAATTGTGGGGATAATGATCCCGATCATCGCGAGACCATAGATGCCGTCGATAGATTTGGGGACGCGGATCGCGAGCAGGATACCGGTGCCTGTGAGCAGAACAAGTGTCGTCAGAATCAGCGACAGGCCTTTGATTTCTATCCGCACTCCGGCGCGATAGATCCGGAACAACAAAACTCCCGCGAAGAACGAATATCCGACTCGGGCAAAGCCAATGGAATAGGTTCCGGGAAGCACCCCATTATCGAGAGTCGTGGCGTATATCAGGCTCCATACGCTGAGCACACCTAAGCATAAGGTCATCAGGCCCACAACCGACGCATTCGACGCCAGACGCCGCCGCACTAACATCGCAAAAACAAAATTGGCTACCAGTTCATAGAACAAGGACCAGGATGGCGGATTGAAAGAGAACGGAGTAGCTGCAACTCGCGAAGTTGAAAAGCTCGGAAGAAACAGAACGGCCATACCAAATGCTGAAATAAAATGTTGTAGTAGCCCCGGCCCCGGATATACTTCCTGCCTTCCGCTTAAAGTTAGCACGATCCCCATAAGTTTGAAGCAGGCGCCCAATAGCAATCCGAGGAAGTAGAGCGGATAAAGACGGATCAGGCGCGCCAGGCTGAAGGATGAGAAATCCATCCTATCTGCCAGTCGATCCTGGTAGGAGTAGGCAATCACAAACCCACTAAGGCAGAAAAATAAGTCGACGCAGAGATAGCTGCCAAAGGGGACGAGGCTTTTGTTAAGTGTGTCTGGTATATGGCGTCCTACAACCAATACGGCAGCTAACCCGCGCAACACGTCGAGAAGCAGAAACTTATGTCTTTCTGGAGAAACTGTCATGAAGCCCCTTGCAAGCTAGAGGGAAGATACCTTTAGCTACTGGCCTGAAAATTTCTCCTACACTAGCACGATAACCTTCGGATAGTTTCAAAAAAACCTTTAATTATGTGGACGGATATCTGGGAGCCCCGATTAGATAGATAACTGGATACATATTAAGATTGCCAATGTTTTTATGATTGTTACTATCTTCCGTCTAACTGGAGTGGCTTTGTCTTAGCATGTGCAAGTTCTGCCGATTCGGGTAAGGCAAGAAGGTAAACATAAAAAGGAGGGCCGCCATGGCCCTCCTTTTATGCTTCGCACACAGAACGTCGATAGCCCGAGGTTTATCGTGATATCCAGGCCACCACCTAACCAACAGCGGTCAAAAGATTCACTTCCAGCGGTTCGGCCAAAATCTGATCGGCTTTTCCGAAGATCTGCTTAAAGTGACTGCTCGCCGCATGGGCATCCAGATGCGCCTGGCTCTGCCAAAGTTCGTTGAATACAAAAATGCCCGGTAGATTCGATTCGAAGAGATCGTCGTAAACGCAGCCTGCCTCGGCCCGCGTGGGCACGACCAGTCCGCTGAGCAACGCCTTTAGCTCGTCAGCTTTATCTTCGCGAGCCACCGCCCGCGCAATCACACGTACCTCTGCCATTCTGGTTCTCCTAAACGCTGTTGGTTCTTGTCATGGATGCGCGAGATCTGCCTTCGGCGCAAAGACCAATTTCACACGAAAAAAAACGCCCGGAGACTCACTCCGGGCGTGTCTCTCAATCGCTGGTTATTTGACCGTGAAGTCCTTGGTCAAAGGAGTATTTGCCGAAGAATCGCCCACAAACAAGGTGAACTGGCCCGGGTCGACCTTCCATCCATTGGAATCGACATCCCAGTAGGCGAGAGACCGCCGGTCCAGGGTGACGCTCACGCGTTCTTTCTTTCCCGGCTCCAGTCGTACCTTTTGATAGCCTTTCAGCTCCTTCACCGGCCGCTTGATTTTGGCTGAGGGATCGCCGACATACACCTGTGCCACGTCAGCTCCGGCACGATGGCCGGTGTTTTCTACCTCGAAGGACACGGTGATGGGACCATCCGCTGAGGCTGTCTCCGGAGACACTTTAAGACCCGAGAAGGCGAACGTGGTGTAGGAGAGTCCAAAGCCGAAAGGAAACAGCGGCTCCTTGTTCATCGACGTGTAGTAGCGATAGCCCACGAACACGCCCTCGGCATATTTCACATGTGGAGTCTCACCGGCAGGCACCGGAGGCGCGTAGTAATTATCGTGAACCGGATTTTCCTCCCAGCTCTTTTCGAGACTCATGGGCAGGTGACCCTCCGGCGAGCGCTCGCCGAAGAGGATCTCTGCCAGGGCCGTACCTCCCTCCTGTCCCGGATACCAATTGTGCAGCAGCACCGGAGTATTCCCAAGCCAGCGATGCGTATCGACTCCGCCGCCTGCGGTGAGCGTGACAATCGTCTTCTTATTCGCCGCGTTCACCGCCTGGATGAGCTGATCCTGTCCCCATGGCAGTGAGTACGTGCGATCGAAGCCCTCGCTCTCTGTTTGTGGATCGAAGCCGACCGATACGACTGCCGCGTCGGCCATCGCCGCGACCTTCGCAGCCTCAGGAGAGACCAACTCATCGGCGGCTTTGATTCCCACCCCGAGGCGCGGATATGCCGCATCGGGCAGATAGTCGACCTGGAACTTCGCCGGCTTGCCCTTGGTCAGATTCACCTCGGCAAACTGCGGAGCCTGGCCCTCGCGCTTGAGCTGCTCGATCACCTTCTTGCCGTCGATCGTCACCGTGTAGGCATCCGATCCGCCCGCTCCGGCCAACACCAGATAGCTGCCCGTCTTGTTGGGCATATATTCAGCTGTGTACCGGATGCTCTTATGCTCTTTAGCAGACGGCGTCCACTCTTCCGACTTGAAGTTTGCGATGCGCCCGGCATAGGTGAGCGTTGCGGCTCCGCCGAAGTTCTCGCTGTTGAAGGTTTCCACCTTCACCGCATGACTGTCGCGACGGCGCTGCGGCGCTGGCTCGCCTGCGGGCTCGACGAACTTCGTGTCGTTGAATATATCCTCGGTTGAAGGCAGTCCGCGCACATAGAGCACCTTGACGCGCTCGCCAAGATAATTGGAGAGGCCGGTCATGATGCTCACCGGAGCGAACGCGGTTACCGCCGAGCTGCCGCCCGCGCCAGATACCGCGGGCCATGCGTCCGGCCCGATGACCGCTAGCGTCTTAACCCTGCCGGTATCCAGCGGCAGCACATCGCCTTCGTTCTTCAGCAGCGTGATGCTCTCCCGCGCCTCGTCCAGCGCTACCTGCTTGCCGCTTTGCGTGTAAGCAGGAATGCCCAGGTCGGTCTGGTCGCGCTCGAGGAAGTGGAAGCGGATTGCAGTGCGAAAGATGCGCCGCACTTTGTCGTCGATGGTCGCCTCACTTACCTCACTACTCTTTACGGCAGCCGTCAGATTTTTGGGATTCATGAACTTGCCCGACGGCATCTCCAGGTCCAGTCCGCCGTTGGCCGCGCCCACAGCGCTGTAGGTCGCATCCCAGTCCGACATCAGGATGCTGTCGAAAGCCCATTCTTTCTTGAGGATTTCGTTATTCAGATGGATGTTTTGCGTTGCATGTACGCCATTTAAGAGGTTGTAGGAGTTCATCACCGAGCCGACATGCGCATCCTTTACCGCGGCCTCGAAGGCAGGTAGATAGATCTCGCGCAGTGTCCGTTCATCCACATCGGAGCTGACGTTGTGCCGGTCATACTCCTCGTTGTTGGCGGCAAAGTGCTTCACCGTGGCGATCACGCCTTGGCTCTGCACCCCTTCTATATAGGGAACCGCAGTATGCGCGGACAGAAAAGGATCTTCGCCGAAGTACTCGAAGTTACGCCCGTTCATCGGTCCGCGATAGATGTTCACGCCCGGACCCAGCAGGAAGTGAACTCCGCGCGCACGCGCATCCTGAGCGATAGCCACGCCCATGCGCCGGGCCAGTTCCGGGTCCCAGCTTGCTGCCAATGCCACGCCGCCAGCGTGGGCTGTATCCGGACCCCAGGTGCGGATGCCATCCGGCCCGTCCGACATCTTCAGCCGCGGAAAGCCCGCATCGGGCTCCGCTCTGATGAACATGCTGTCTTCGCCGCCAATCAGCTCCAGCTTCTGCTGGAGAGTCAGCTTTTTGAGCATCGACTCGGCCTGCTGGTCGATAGCGGAATTGTCCTCGACGGGGGCCTGCGCCCGCGATGCTGGAACGATGAGGAAGGAAAATATCAGAGTGGAAACAACGACAGCGCGCTGAAGCGTTTGATTACGCAAGAATTAGCCCCCGAAATGCGGGTTAAGGCTAACAAGGGACATGCCATGCAGGCAAGGTACAGAAGTTTCGGCGCTATAGCCGCCAACAATGACTAGACCAGCAGTGCGGCTCTATTCAGAAGCCCGCTCAGAACCCTTCTGAAAAACCAGATGCCGGGCGAAGAAGGGCAGCACCTCGGTATAGACACGGCCGTCGGAACCCCAATTAGGCTCTCCCCAGGTACCGTTGTATTCTTCTGCTTCGTGGACTATGCCGAACTCGTTCAGCTTATGCGTGAATGCCTGGTTCGAATACACGTGATCCTGATTGGTGTCGCTGCGCGCCCAGTCGAATTTGAATCCGCGCAGCGATTTCAGATTCTCCGCGTATTGCGGAATCATCGTTTCAAGAAAAAAGTTATCGCGCAGCTGCTCCGTCAACTTGGCGTCGATCACCAGTTGATTCCCGTCCATGCGTGCCGGTAGATCGACGAAGAGCGGAGGCTTGCTGGTGTCGGGAAGATGAGCCTGGAAGATGCTGGTGAAGATGGTGGAGAAGCCGTCTTTCTTCACATCGTCGAGCGACTTGGCATTGGCCAGAAGATCCCAATTAGGCCGCGAATCCATGATCTGCACGCCCGATCCAGTGCCGACCGGATGCATCGCATAGACCGACCGGAAAGTCTCCGGATGACGCATGCCGAAACGAATGGCGCCGTAGCCGCCCATCCCGATTCCGGCAATGCCGCGCGAATCGCCGCTGGGCAGCGTGCGAAAGCTCGCGTCCATGTAAGGAACTAATTCGTCGATCACGAAATCTTCCCAGTTACCCGTGACCGGAGAATTCACATACCACGAAGACCCAAGCGGCGTTGTCATGTCCACCGAGACGAGAATGAACTTGCCGGTTACCCCCGCCTTGATCGCCCGCTCGAAGAGACTTTGTGCATGGCGTTCGTCGAAGATCGAACGATAGGTTTCTCCGATGGGGCTAGGGAGAAAGTAGATTACCGGATAGCGCTCGGTCGATTCGTCATAGCCTGGCGGTAGATAGATTGCCATCTTCCGCGTGGGGCTGATGCCGAACTTGTTCTGAGAAAACTTCTGCGACTGCAGCTCACGCTCGATCACGTGACTCGGCGACAAGGCCTGAGGCGCGGCGAGAGCAAAAAGGGAAGGGAACACCGTGGCAACGATAAGAGCTATCGCAGTTCGCATCGATCTGGACATAGTGTTCCTCTAGTTATCGCGGTATTTTCAAGCCTGCGTTGTACGCACACTGGATCGCATCGAATTGGACATCAGGTAGAACGTGGGCCAAAGAAGAAAACAGCTAAGCATCGACACTCCACCGTGGTTCCATCTCGCAAGCATCAGTGCTGCGAGAGTCATTGCTAGGGCTGTTGCAGCACCTGGGGCGATGCGCATCTTGCGCCAGCCCATCCATACGCCTGCCAGAGCGGGCGCCAGGAACAGCAGGAGCGAAAGACGCGACAGCGATGGATTATGAAATCGCGTTTCGCAGAAGAGGCAGGGAGCGAGGCATAGAACGGCGCTCGCCCAAAGAGTCCTGCGCGAAATCAAGCCGGTGACATATCCGGCGCTCCATGACCAGCCAATGAGCAACAGACCTTGGCACAAAAGAGAGAGCAAGGTCGTCGTAGGATAGCCGGTCGAATTTGTACTGACGGCATGCAGATAACTCCAACTCACGCCTAGCGACGATCCGATCAACGGAAAGCTGAAGGGGAGGGCGATGCCCAATCCCGCAACCCACGGCCGCCAGCTTTGCCACAGAAGCATTTCACGCCTCAAAACCAGGCCGATTACGGCGAAGATGGCCTTCGATCCGGTCTCTCCGATTTCTAGCATGTCGCCCAGGACGGCATCGCGTTCTTCCCGGGCCAATGGATAAGCGACCATCTCCAGCATTCTCATGACTTCTTCTCCTGTGGCTCGTTTTCCCACGTTGCGGCCCACGGCGCTGCGCGGCTCACGCGCATCACCGCGTCGTAAAAGGTCTTCGCCGCTTTGATGCCTTGTGGAGTTACCTGCACCATGCGCTTGGCGCGGCCGCCACGCTGCGGCGTGGCATCGCCCATCCAGGTTTTGAGCAGGCCCTTCTTCTCGAGACGATCGATGGTGGTATACAGCGCTCCGATGGAGCACACCCGCCCGGTGATCGACTGGATCTCTTCGCGGATGGCCGCTCCGTAAGCATGCTCGCCGAGGCCTGCCGCAGCCGTGAGGGTGAGGTATTCGAATTCACCAAGCATAATTAGAACTACATTGTGATGTTAATCGGCGAAGCTGTCAACGAGTCATTTGTCCAACGTCGCAATCGGGGATTGCGGACGTATTTCTTGAAGCAATTGCCCTGATTGGCGGGTAAAAACCCAGTTGACAAACTAAACTGAACCGTTCAGTATTGCCTATGTCAGGAAGACGTCTGCAAGCGAAGGAGGGACTTCCTCGAATGATTTCCGTCCAAAATCTGGTCAAGACGTTTGGAGATTTCACCGCCGTCAAGGACATCACCTTCGACGTGGCGCAAGGCGAGATCTTCGCCTTCCTCGGTCCGAACGGAGCAGGGAAGACCACCACTATCAAGATGCTGACTACGCTGCTGCGCCCCACCAGCGGACGCATCGAGCTCGACGGCCTTGATCCCACGGTGAAGCAGAGGCAGGCCCGCCAGCGCTTCGGCATCGTCTTCCAGGACCCAAGCCTCGATAGCGAGCAGACGGCGTGGGAGAACATGGACCTGCACGGGGTGCTCTACCACGTTCCGCGCAAGATTCGCGCTGAGCGGACCGAAGAGCTGCTGAAGATCTTCGAGCTCTGGGATCGCAAAGACGCTTATGTGAAAACCTTCTCGGGCGGCATGAAGCGGCGCCTGGAGATTGCCCGCGGTTTTCTGCACACACCGAAAATTTTGTTCCTCGACGAACCTACGCTGGGACTCGATCCGCAGAGCCGCAACCAGCTGTGGACACACGTGAAGCGTCTCAACGAAACGGAAAAAACCACTGTCTTTCTCACCACGCATTACATGGACGAGGCCGATCGTGTGGCCCATCGCATTGCCATCATGGATCACGGAACCATCGTCGCCCAGGGCACGTCGGCGGAGTTGAAGGAGCAGACGAAGACCGAAACGCTCGAAGCCGCGTTCCTGGCGCTTACCGGTTCCTCGTTGCGCGATGAAGGCGCGGATTCGAAGGCCGCATTGCGTCAGGTTGCGCAGATGTTTCGGCGCTAGGACTGGCCGTCCGGGCAACCGCGCGCTATGCGCGCCAGTTCGGCTTCGACCACTGTTTCCGCTCCCGTTGGTCGCGGTCAGAATTTCGCACGCCAGTCGGTCAACACTGAAGGCGATTTTATTCGAAAGGAAGAATCATGGGTGCGATTTACATCTTGTGGCTGCGGGAACTGAAGCGCTATGTGCGCTCGCGTGTGCAGATCGTCGTCTCGCTTGGCCAGCCATGTCTGTATCTACTTGCGCTGGGCTTCGGGCTCGGCCCGGTCTTTCAGCAGGCCGGTCACGGCAGCTATCTGCAGTTCATGGCCCCGGGAGTGGTGGGTATGACTGTGCTTTTCAGCTCTGTATTCTCTGGTATCGCCATGCTCTGGGATCGCCAGTTCGGATTCCTCAAAGAAACGCTGGTCGCTCCGGTCTCGCGCATGCAGATCATGGTCGGGCGCACGCTCGGCGGCGCAACCGTTGCCATCATCCAGGGAACGTTGATCCTTATCATCTGCCTCATCGCGGGATTTCGTCCGCATAGCTGGCTGGCCATCCCCTCGGCGTTTCTTTTCGTGGTCATGATTGCCATCGTCTTCGCGGCCCTGGGCACGGCCATCGGCTCGGTGATCAAGGACATGCAGGGCTTCCAGCTGGTGATGAATTTTCTGGTCATGCCCATCTTCTTTCTTTCTGGAGCGCTTTTCCCGCTGGCGAATCTGCCTCTAGTGATGACCGTGATTACTCGCATCGATCCCTTGGCGTACGGAGTGGACGGCCTGCGCGGCTCGTTGATCAACATCTGGCACTTCAATCTGCTCTACGATGTGGCTCTGCTGGCATGTATCGCCGCGGTCTTCCTGAGCGCGGGCGCTTATCTATTCTCTAAGATCGAAGCATAGGAAACTGAAGTCGCGGATGGCCAGACCGAGAAGCATACAGGCGCACAAAAAAGTTTTGAACTCGGCAGTGCAGCTATTTTCCGAGCGTGGAATCGATGCCACCAGCATGGACGCCATTGCCGAGGCCTCAGGCGTCAGCAAGGCCACCATCTACAAGCACTGGCCGGACAAGGACAGCCTTTGCCTCGAGGTCATGGGCTATCTGCACGGTATCGATGAAGAGCCGCCGGTCTTCGATTCCGGCGACTTTCGCGCCGACCTCATCGCCCAGCTTCAATATCAGCCGGCACTCGATCGCAAGGCGCTGCGCGAGAAGATGGTGCCGCATATGATCGCCTATGCCGCACGCAACCAGACTCTCGGCGCAGCGTGGCGTGAGCGAGTCGTCGAGCCCGCGCGTGTGGCATTGGCCGCCATCCTCAAGCGCGGAGAGAAACGAGGCGTGCTGCGCCGCGGTATCGATCCTGAGGTTGGGATTGCTCTGCTCCTCGGCCCCATGATCTACCGCCATGTCTTTACAAAAAGACTCGGCGAAAAGGGGCCCAAGGATCTTGAAGTTCATGTTGCCGACACTTTCCTCGCTGCGTTCGGAGCCGAGAAGCACAAGCCTGCAGGCCGCTGACACTGCGCAATCGTAGTTTCCGAAAACATCCCAAGCGCAAATAAAAAGGGCATCCTCGCGGATGCCCTTTCTGGTTAAATCCTGCTGCTGACTACGGGAGGTAGTAGCGGAAGGAGGTTTCGAAGAGGTTGTCGGTACCCTTGGCTCCGCCGGTCGGATTCAGAGGGCCACCCGCGCCAGACCAAAGGTTGCGCACGAAGTAGCTGTACTGGATGCCCTGACGAATGCGTCCCATGGGACCGTCATAGATGTTGTACCAGTAGCCGGCAGTGACTTCCTGCACGTCCTTGTTCTGGTTTCCGCAGTTGGCAGGAGTGGAGGGTGAGAAGCCTGTGCCGCCACCACCGTATGCAGCTGCTGCAGCGGCGCCGGGGATGGGCTCCGTGTTGCAACCGCTCATGTTGGTGAAGTACGAGCCATAGCCTTCCTTGCCGAAGGCGCGGCGGCCTACATAGTCGCCGCCGTAATTGAAGTAAAGATTCAGGCGCTTGGTGGGGTTCGCCTCAACCGTGCTCAGAGCGGAGAAGTTATGCAGCGGGGCGATCTGTCCATCGGGTCGCAGCGTGATATCTGCGATGGTCGAGGTGCCGTAGCGTCCGGTGCCCTCTCCGAAGATACCCTTCAGGCCAACGGTCAGCTTTTTCTGGAGGAACGTCGTGCGCCCGCTGGCGCCGACAGCGCCGCCGATGGTGCTGTCGTTATAGGCGCCTACAGAGTTCCCGGTGAGAGTGCCCGCAGCGCCAGCCGCAGCTGAAGCATTCGGATAGATGCGATCGCGGAAGAATCGCGAGATACCGAAGAGTTCGTAGTGTCCTCCCCACTTCGGTTCATATGCGATCTTGGCGATCAAGTCCGGGGCCAGGTTGAAAGAGTAGTTGGCGGATGCGTTATAGAGACCGCCTCCGACGCCGGCTGAGCCGATGATCAGATTCAGGGGCAGTCCAGCACCCGCTGGGTTCAGAGTCTCGGCATTTTCTGCCGATGCGCCGACCCACAACCGGTCGCTGAAGTTCTTCGAGACGCGGAAGCCGTACTGGCGTTCCCACACAAAGCCCGCGGTGTATTGCGGATCGATGGTGCCGGGAAGGATTTCCGTGCCGTTATCCAGACCGTGGGTGGTTTCAGTCGCCAGGGACCACATCTGGCCGCCTGTAAAATTCCAACCGGTATTGAGTGCAACCTGCGCCCAGATCTGCCGCTGGCGCATTACATAGCTATTGGACTGGTTATTGTTGGAGGTGATGCCGGTTCCAAGCCAGTCAGCTTCGTAGTAGCCGGTCAGAGTGGCGTTGGCGGCCTTGCCCGATGCCTTGATGGCGATGCGGGACTGACGGCCCGATCCGAAGAACTCGCTGATCTGCGCGTCGTCGGAGCTTTCCAGCGGAATGGCGGTAAAGGGAGTGTTGATATCTCCACCCGTCGCCCCGCTCCGGAATACAGTCGCGGCTTCAACGAAGCTGCCTCTGGGCGAAATGGTCACACCTTTGTAGTGAATCGAATCCGGGCTCTCGATCGCTTTCTTGACCTGCGCCTGCTGATCCTGGATGGTGGTCACGATCGATTGGGTGTTGCCCTTCAGATCGGTAACCGCACCCTGGAGGCTGGAAACCTGCTGCGAGGTGTCGCTGATTGCGGCCTGCTGCGCCTGCGCAGCCTGTTGTGCCTGCTGGGCGGCCGCCTGGGCTGCTGACGCAGCCTGCTGTGCCTGCTGCAACTGCGAGTCGCGGTCAGTCAGCTGCTGCTTCAGCGAGTCGATCTGCGAACGCTGCGAGGAAAGATCCTGACGCAGCTCATTGATCTGGGACTCGACGGAAGGCTTCTTTTCAACCACTCGATGGGTCTTGCGTGCGGTCGACTTTTTGGCGGTCGTACTCGTGGAGCTCGCCGTGGTCTGTGCTTGTCCGGCGACTACCGCCGTCATCAGCACCAGACTTGCGAGCGCCTTTAAATTCGTATTCATTAGGCCTCTCATATTTTCTTTACAGTTGACGAACAAGTGTTACCGAGGAACTTGAGGTCAAAAGCTGCGCGTGTCATGGCCCGCCTGCAGACTCCCATTTCGAGTTGCATAGCATTCTGCGCGTTGAGGGAGTCGCGCAATCTCAGGGACATAACGACACGAAGCCCGAATGTGATGGTCGCAGTCAAATGTAAATATCCTGCGAATTTTGAGTGAATAACCGGCAAAGTGTTGCGATTCGGCTGTTGAAAATGGAATAAGTTCCCGAAGTAACTACGTTTCAACCCCGCGCAAATGAGGGAGCTGCGGCAAGGGCCCGCTCTTTTTATGGTTTAAGAGGGCGGCTATATGAGGCTGTTACGAAACTGCCTGGCTTGTGATAGCCAGCAATGGTCAACGCCGATGCGTGCAGTCAGCTAAGCCACGACTTGCCGTCGCTATCTCCGAAAATCTGGATGGTGATGATCGCGAACCCTCTTGTCCCTGGCCAGAATCGCTACAGCGCCGATCATCCCGATAAGCGGGAGCAAGCAAAACGCCAGTATGTAGATGTTCATTGAGGCACCCCTCAGCCACAACGGCGGCCGGATGAAAGGCCCTAAGAGTGCTCACAACGGAGGCCGTCCGTTTCACGCCAAATGATATCGTGTTACGATAGATCAAGAAGAAGCTCTTGTCTATGCCCACTGAACGTGATGACATTCAACACTTGGCTAGCTTTCGTCGTGAAATCCGGCGCTTCCTGCAGTTCAGCGAGCAAGCTGCGGCTGAGGCCGGCCTGCAACCACAACAGCATCAACTTCTATTGCAGATTGCTGGAGCTCCTGGCGAGTCTCTGGTTACGATCAGCTACATCGCTGATGTAATGGGCCTTCGACACCATACCGTCGTCGAACTCAGCAAACGGTGTGAACTGGCGGGACTCTTGCGCAGAACTCACGACCCCAACGATCGCCGGTGCGTATTGCTGGAATTGACCCCCCAAGGCAACCGGGCGCTTCGTCAACTCGCCGACGTTCATTCTCAACAATTGCGCGAATTGGCCCCGAGCCTGATCCAGGCGCTTACACGCATACGCAATTCCAATAAACAGTAGCGCGCTGATATACCGCGCGGATGAAAGAAGGCATTCTTGCAGTCGGAGCCATCGATTCTCAGGGATTTTACGGTTGATAGACGGGTCTGGCTACTCTCCAGCGTTTCGGTTGGCATCGGGGCCTGTGCGACTGTCCTCGCCGTACTCCTTCTGCGCTGCATTGCGGTTTCAACAAACATCTTTTATTACCACCGCTTTAGCATCAGTCCGGTGTCTCCGTCCGGAAGCCCTCTCGGGCATTGGATGGTTGTGGTTCCCGTTGTGGGCGGATTGATCGTTGGCTTGATGGCTCGGTTTGGGTCCGACAAAATACGTGGGCACGGAATACCGGAAGCAATCGAAGCGATTCTCCTTCACAGAGCTAAAGTCGATCCGAAGATCGCTGTTCTGAAACCCGTCTCGGCTGCAATTGCAATTGGTTCGGGTGGGCCGTTCGGCGCAGAAGGTCCCATCATCATGACTGGGGGCGCGGTTGGATCGTTAATAGGCCAATGGATGCATGTGACCGATGCAGAAAGAACCACGCTTCTGGTCGCCGGAGCGGCGGCGGGTATGTCTGCAACCTTTGCTACGCCGGTGGCCGCAATTCTACTGGCGGTCGAGCTCCTTCTTTTTGAATGGCGTCCCCGGAGCTTGGTTCCCGTGGCCATCGCCAGCGCCACAGCAGCGCTTCTCCGTGTTTATTGGCTTGGCGCAGGACCGCTCTTTCAGATGCCACACTTGGCGGACACTTCGCACGTCTCGTTTGTAATTGGGGCTCTCTTTCTGGGCGCATTCCTGGGTCTCGTCTCCGCGGGAATGAGCCGGTTGATGTATGCGTTTGAGGATATGTTTGAGCACTTGCATCTCCACTGGATGTGGTGGCCGGCGGTTGGGGGTGTAGGCATTGGAATAGGAGGCCTCTTCTTCCCGCGCGGCCTCGGAGTTGGGTATGACAACATCGCAGAGCTGCTCCGAGGAAGCGCACCCCTGGGGCTCATCGTTGGGATTTTGATCGCGAAATCACTGATGTGGGCTTTTTCGTTGGGATCAGGAACCTCCGGGGGCGTGCTTGCACCTCTGCTCATGATTGGTGGAGCTGTGGGCGCAATGGCGGGGCATCTGGCTCACGCACCAGCCGAGACTCAGGCGTTCTGGGCCTTAATCGGCATGGGGGCAATGCTTGCGGGATCGCTTGGCGTGCCCCTCACCGCGATTTTGTTTAGCTTGGAAGTCACTCACTGTCTGCCTGCGTTGCTGCCTCTAGCGGTCGCCTGCATTGCGTCCTACCTTGTCACGGCACTTATCATGCCCCGCTCAATTCTGACTGAAAAGCTTAGCCGGCGAGGCAGTCATCTTACTCGCGAATATGGTGTCGATCCTCTCGAGCTTGTCCTCGTAAGAGAGGTCATGTCGCCGCTTGCAATAAAAGCTTCGAGCGCTCCTCTACCGGGTGTTTTTACTTACGCTGATTCAACCACGCGAGGAGCGGCAGAGATCATGGCGACAAAGGGCTTGGAAACCATACCGGTCGTAGACCGGGCGACTGGGCAAACATGCGGTGATTTGTCGCTCAAGGATTTGCTTCGTGGGAGAGGTCGATCCCTGGACCGTGAAAGCGAGCGGCTCAGGCTCTTCGGATATGTTCCTCCCGAACTTGGTGGTCACAACTGAAGTACAAGTCACTCGAGCGCCGCAATCAATGCGGTCCGCGGGTTCCAGTATCACTGGAAGACTTTGTGCTTCAGAATAGATTCGTAACGACCTCATACGGGCCCTTATAGCGTCGAAGTTCGTTATTTGGCAGCAGAGTTGAAGGCTGGGTTAGCTCCGAGGCTCACCAGGTTGGCCAGTATCCGATAAGCTCCCGGAATCGCCGCAGGGAACTGCCGGTAGAGTGCAAACGCAGCGTAGATATAGGCGCCCTTTCCATAGCGGGCGTAGAGCAATCCACCCCGCTGCGGGTCCTGACCTGAATCCGCCGTCTCGGCCAGCGCCTGATAGTGTTCGTCCCACGACTGCATGAAGCCGTGGCCGCGCTCTTCTACCCAGCCATCGAAGTCAGCCGAGGAGATGCTGTTCGGCCAGGAAAACAGCGGTTGCGAGGGGTTCTGCAGCTTCACCGCATCGGTCTCGTCCACCACCTTCTCCGCGTTGCCGCTCAATGTATAAGGATAGGGACCGTAATTGTGGTCGAACTCCGGACTCTGGTATTGCACGATCACGATCCCCCCCTGCTTCACATAGTCCAGCAGACGCGGATTGTTCGCCGTCAGATCGGGCCGGTTCGAATAGGCGCGGATTCCCACGAGGATGGCGTTGTAGCGGCTGAGGTCGGCGCTGGCCAGATCGACTGCGCTCAACATGTGCGGATGGATCCCGAGTTGAGAGAGCGCTGCCGGCGTCTCGTCGCCCGTGCCCATCACGTATCCCACGTTGAGGCCGGGCGCGACCTTTACGTCGACGCCGCGAGTCGTATAGGTTGCAGGCTTGTAGAGGAAGTACGGCCGCATCCCCGGGTACCCAACTGTCTCAACGCCCTCGCGAAACTCGCTGTTGCCGCTCTGCGCTACAACCTTGACGTCGTAACTCTGCGCGGCCAGCGCGGCAGGATGAAGGATGAACGCCACCGGCAGTACTTCATTGGGACGCAGGTGAAAGGTCTGGGTCGGTGGATCGGATGTCCAGCCCGCCGGCAGCGTCAGGCGCAACGTTCCGTCTGCGGAATCCTGCTGGTAGTTTTTAACGGAGACGGCGAGCGGAAAAGATGCCGTTCCCAGCGGCACAATCCCCGCCTGCACACTCAGGTTCACCGAAATCCGCGGCATAACTACCAGCGGCTGGAAAAGGTTTCCGTATCCATGCACGCGGTGATTGGTCTGCACGACCTGTCCTACACGCAGCTCAGCGCCGTTGTAGGTAAACTTCGCCCAGCCCGCAACTGGATAGGGTGCGAAAGGCAGATTGAGCAGGCTGGGGTCAGCGATATCGTAATAAGGCTGCTCCGGTGAGGGCCTTGTGAAGTAGGGACGCGTATATTCCGCGTCGCGTGGCGCCGTCACCCGGTACAGCACATCGCCTTCCTGGCTGCTTGCGGTGTCGAGCCCCGGAGCGCCCATCCGCTCCAGCTTCCACCCTTCTTTTTCTGGCGTTGCCAACCAGCTGCCCGTCAGGCGAAGAGGTCCACCCGTCGTCCACGGCGCGGCGCTGGTGATGTGTAGCCGGACATCGAACTGCGCGCCGGGAGTCACCGACGTCGGCGTCTCCTCGGCGCTGATACCCAGCTTGGTCGGCTGATTTCCGGTCTTGGGAATCACGAGCGCGTTCACCTGCAGCCCGAGAGCCTCGACCAGCGCGGTATTGAACTGCGCCAGCTTGATATTCAGCTCGTACACCACATTTGCCTTGTCGTCAGCGCTCAACGAACTGGCGTTCACCGTTTCGATCAGGGCCTTCGTCTCCAGATAGCCCTGCGCTAGTTCGGGAGCGATCTTTGCCGGGTTTGCGGGCAAATAGTTGAACGTCGCAGTCGCCACATGCTGGTCGATTGCCTTCAGTGCCGCGGTAAGAAAGGCCGTATTCCCATGGGCTAGGGAAGCGATGCCCGGAAGCGAAGTGTCGATGCCGTCGAAAAAGTTGGACTCCTGTTCCGGTTGTCCACCAGAGGGCGAATCCACTCGCGACCCATAGCGGTGATACTCCACGTCGAATGCTCCCGCCAGCGGAGGATTGCCCCCGCCGTTCTGCGACTTCTGCTGGCTCCATCCCTCGCGCGACATCTGTATATAGGAGCGTCCCAGGATCGGATCGAAGCGCCCTTCCTCAATCGCGACATCAACGGCCGGGACCTTGTCCGACGATTGCTCCTTCACGTAATCGTAGAAGCGTACCGGCGCCCACTTGTTGGTGGCATAGTCGTACATGCCCTTGCTGGTAATGGAGAAGAAGGGCAACCGCGCATACACTTTCAGCGGAGACCAGGGCCGCAGGCCCGCGGCAATCTGATCGGGAAAGATGGAGGGATCGCCGGCCATCTTGAAGACCTCTTGGGCGGCCTCACCCGACACCTGATGGTGTCCATGCCCGTCGGTAATGTTTCCCGTGAAGACTGAGGTCAGCACGAGGGGACGATACAGCCGCACCGCATGAACTACGTCGTAAAGCACCCGGTCGCGTCCCCATTTCTCATGGGCTTCGTCCAGAGTCTTCGAAAAGCCGTAGTCGGCGACGCGTGAGAACATCTGCTCGGTTCCGGAATATTGATCGGCAAGGAGCAGTTCATTAGTCCGGATCAGTCCCAGAGCGTCGTCCGCCTCACCCGACATCGCATTCTGTCCACCTTCGCCGCGATTCAGCGTCAGAATGGCCGTTCGCGCCCCGACTCCTCGGGATTCAAAAGTGAGCATGCCGCCGTCTTCATCATCCGGATGCGCCACGATCATCATCAGGCTGGCCCAGGTGTGCAGCTTCTTCAATGTCTGCGCGAGGCCGTCCGCCCCGCGATCCTCGGGTAGCGTTTGCGCATCGGGAGAAGCCGTAATCGCCGTCTGCCATGGAGTCACCTGCGCTGAAAGGGCGGGAACAGAAAGCAAGCTAGCAATCGCTAGGACAGACGCTGAGCAGTGGCGAATGAAGGCGGCAACGTTCATATGTATTGCAGTGTACAGTCGTCGTGCATCGCGCCCGTTCGATCGGTTTCATCGATAGCGAATATTAGTATTTGAGTAACTCACAGTGCGAGTTGTTTACCATTTGTTAAATAGTATAAGGCATAGTAAATATTGAGTATTTGTTATTTAAAGGAGTTTGTGTTGACCCGACGTATTAACAGGACCCTTGCGGTTGCGGTCTGCCTGATCGTGGTTCTTGCTAAAGGATACTCAGCAATGGCTCAGCAGCCTTCTGCGGAGCAGCAAAAGGTCGTAGACGTCATGGACACGTTCTTCGCTGCAGCTCATGATGACGACCTCACGAAGTTCCACTCCGTCACCGCGCCGGGGTTCTATATCTACGACAACGGCGCTCGGTTCAATGGTGACTCCATAATGAATCTGATCAAGGGTCTGCACGCCATGGGCAAGCACTATGAGTGGTCCGTGACCGAACCTGACGTTCACATTATGAACGGAAACGTCGCCTGGATCGCTTATGTCAATAAAGGCACGATCACAAGCGCATCCACCACTATGAATCAACAATGGCTGGAGTCTGCGTTTTTCGAAAAGATAGCGGGCCGGTGGAGGATAATGTTCATCCATAGCACGCGTGTTCCCGCACCCCCACCAGCAGCGTCGAAGTAAACGCGTTCTGCACTCTTCTTGTATCGAGATTGTCCGTGTGCTAACGAGCGTTTCCCGGGTGCCCCAGGTCTCGCTTCTGAGACCTGGGCCGACCACATTCCGCTACGGAGCCTGAGGCCGTCCCGATGCGAGCCCCTCCTTCGCGCAATCTTGGGCGAAAGGAGAGACCACTCAACAGCGTTGGTTCCGTCAGAACCTATCAGCTTTCGATGCAAACTCCGCCGCGTCGTGGCGCACGCCAACAGCCAACAGCTCTTCAATGGCTGTTACGGTCTGAATGCCGCCGCGCGCGCCTTCGCCGCTGCAATTCAGAGCGGCTGCCGCACAAGCGAAATCCAGTTGCCGATCGAGTGGCCAGCCCTGCAGCAGCCCATAGATAAATCCTGCATGGAAGATGTCTCCTGCGCCGGTCGTATCCACCACCGGGACATCGTATGCCGGGACGTGATGAAATGCGCGACCATCCCAGGCCAGCACACCCTGCGGACCCAGGGTGGCCGCAGTGATGCGGTTCCCGTAGCGCTGGTGCATCCGTCGCAGCGCCTTCTCGAGATCGCGTTCGCCGGTAAGGCGGCCGGGAAAATCCCTGCTCACAATGAGGTAGTCGATGTTTTCTAACAGCGCTTCGACTCCGGGATAAATCTCGTCCAAATCGGCGACGACCGGAATACCGTCCTCGCGGGCCCAGCCTGCCGCGACCGTGGCCGCGGCCGTGTCGTAGCCATCGATATGCAGCACCCGCGCATTTGCGATCCATTCGCGGTCAAGCTCGGCAGGTTGTAGTGCCAGCCGCTCATCGCGGCGGTTGAGCACGGTGCGCTCGCCCGTGGCGTCGACCAGAATCAGCGATTGCGCGCTCGATCCGCCAGGAACGGTGACGATCCGCGCTTCCACTTCGGCTCGTGCAAATTCCTCGTGATGCAGCAGTGCCGCATCGTCCTCGCCCAGCTTGCCCACATAGCGTGTACGCAGGCCCCACTGCGCGCAGGCCATGATGGCAGTAGCCACCTGCCCTCCCGGCAGCACAACTGCGTTGCGGTACTCGCCCTTCGCGCCCCGCTCGGGGTAGGTCGATACGTGGATCATCGTATCGGTTGCATTTAGCCCCACGCCCACTACATCGACCCTGGAAAACTGCGCCATCTTTTAACTGTAAATGGAATTGCCCCGATTGCGATTGGCGGGCGTGACGGAGTAGCCGGTTCGCCGAAGCCGCAGAGTTGAGAGTAGCCTAGAAATATGAGAGTTGCGTCCGCCGTTCTCGCCGCCATCCTTTGCTTTCCCGGACTCATATCCGCGCAGTCGACGCCGAAGGCCGCACTGCTCGCGTTGTCGAAGCAGGATCACACGCTGGCCATCGTCGATCCTGTCACGCTGAAGGTTGTTGCCAAGGTGCCGGTAGGCGAGGACCCGCACGAAGTAGTCGCCTCGACCGATGGCAAGACTGCTTACGTTTCAAACTACGGCTTCGGCGCCTTTCATACCCTCGCTGTAGTCGATCTTGTAGCGCAGAAGCCGCTGCCCCCGATCGATCTTGGCGCGCTGCGCGGCCCACATGGACTTACCTTTGTCGGAGGCAAGACCTGGTTCACCGCCGAACTTGCGAAAGCCATCGGCCGCTACGATCCGGCGACAAACAAGATTGACTGGATCCTCGGCACCGGCCAGAATCGCACGCACATGATCTATGTTGCGCCGGATATCAAGCGCATCGTAACCACCAACGTGAACTCCGCCACGGTAAGCATCATCGAGCCCACGCCGCTGCCGCGCCCGCCCGCGGCGCTGCCCGGCGAGCCCGCTCCGACGATGGATTGGAATGAAACTGTCGTTAAGGTGGGCAACGGCTCGGAGGGCTTCGACGTCTCGCCTGACGAGAAGGAAATCTGGGTTGCAAATGCCAAGGATGGGACCGTCTCAGTGATCGATATTGCTGCGAAGAAGGTGGTCGATACGCTCGATGCCAATGTGCACAGCGCGAATCGGCTCAAATTCACGCCCGATGGGAAGCATGTGCTGGTTGCGAGTCTAGAGCAAGGCGATCTCACTATCCTCGACGCGGTTACGCGCAAGGTCATCAAGCGCCTGCCTGTCGGTCATGGAGCGGCGGGCATCGTGATGCAGCCGGACGGCAAACGCGCCTATGTGGCCTGCACACCCGACAACGATGTCGCGGTCATCGATCTGCGCACGTTTACAGTCGTAGGGCATGTCGATGCCGGCCATGGACCGGACGGCATGGCCTGGGCCGTGCGCCGTTAAGGCATCTTTAGTGAGTAGCAGCAGCTACTTCGTTGATCTCCGGAGCAATCGCGCTGAGGCTATCTTCGATGACCGTGAGCGCTTCGGCGAAATCCTCTTCCGAGATCGTCAGAGGCATGAGCAGGCGAACGACGTTGTCATACGTTCCAGCGGTGAGGATGAGAACTCCCTTTTGCAGGCAGTGTTGCGCAAGTTTTTTGGCGGCAGCGGCATTGGGCGATCCGTCAGGATGCGCAAATTCCAGCGCCTGCATGGCGCCCACTCCCCGCACGTCAGCGATGAAGGGATGTTGGCGTTGCCACACACGCGCCTTCTGCTGAAAAGTCTTTCCGAGCAGCCGAGCTTGAGCGAGCAGCTTGCCGTCGGCGAACTCTTCGATGACGGCCAACGCTGCCGCACAGGAAGCAGGGTTGCCTCCAAACGTCCCGCCGAGCCCGCCTGGGCCGGGCGCATCCATAATTTCCGCACGGCCGGTAACGGCTGCGATGGGCAGACCTCCGCCCAGGGATTTTGCGGTGAGGATGAGATCGGGTTCTAGGCCGAAGTGGGTGCAGGCGAAGAGCTCGCCGGTGCGCCCGAAGCCGGTCTGCACTTCATCTGCGATGAATACGATACCGTGACGGTGGCAAATATCGGCGAGCGCGTTCAGAAAGCCGTCGGGCGGTACGACGAATCCGCCCTCGCCCAGGACAGGCTCGACGATCACGGCGGCCACATCTTCGGCAGCGACTAGGCGGCGGAAGGTGTGGTCAAGCATGGCCTCGACCTCCTTCTGCTTGACCGGTCCGCGATGACTGAGGCGCTGATCGGCAGGAATGCCGAAGGGGATGCGGTAGACATCGGACATGAAGGGTCCGAAGTGATCCTTGTAGGGATGCGTCTTGCTGGTGAGTGCGAGGCCCAGCATGGTGCGGCCGTGGAAGGCATCTTCCACGCAGAGCACGGCGTGGCGTCCGGTGTGGGCGCGGGCGATCTTGATGGCGTTTTCGACCGCTTCGGCCCCGCTGTTGGCGAGGAAGGTCTTCTTCGCGAAGTTGCCGGGGGTGAGCGCGTTCAGCTTCTCGGCCAGTTCGACATAGCTCTCATAACCGCTCACGGTGAAGCATTGATGCAGGAAGGCGTCGAGCTGCGCGCGGATCGCTTGGATGACGCGCGGGTTTCGATGTCCGACATTTGTGCAGCCGATGCCGCCACCTAAATCGATGAGCCGATTGCCATCGACATCCTCGAGCATGGCGCCTTCGGCGTGCCGGATGAAGAGCGGGGTCGAGGCGTAGAGGCCGCGCGGAACAGCCTGACTGCGCCGTTTGGTGAGAGCGCGGGACTTGGGTCCGGGAATTTCCGTCTTGAGCTTGATGTTGGACATGATTTGGAACCATCTCTGTTGCAAATATTTCTAATACCAGCCAATCGGTTGCTCGTTCAGGTTGATGTGAACCTGTTTTGTCTCTAAGTATTCGTCGATGCCATGCAGGCCGAGCTCTCGTCCAAAGCCGGATTGCTTGTAGCCGCCCCACGGCGCTTCAACGTATGTGGGCTGCATGTGGTTGACCCAGACGATGCCGGCGCGAATAGCCTTGACCATGCGCAGCGCCTTGTAGATGTCGCGGGACCAGACGGCAGCGGCTAATCCGAAGGGCGTGTCGTTGGCAATCCTCAGCGCGTCCTGCTCATCTTCGAAGGGAATGACCGTGGCCACCGGGCCGAAAATCTCTTCGCGCGCGATGCGGGCGGAGTTATCGACGTCATAGAAGATGGTGGGTTCTACGTAGTAGCCGCGTTTGAACGCTGCGGGCTGGCCGCCTCCAATCGCGACCTTGGCTTCCGAGCGGCCGAGCTGTTGATACTTGCAGACGCGCTCATATTGTTCGCGGCTGACCAGCGGGCCCATCTTGGTTTCGCGGTCGAGCGGTGCGCCGAGCTTGATGTTGCGCGCCTTCTCGGTCATGGCTTCGACGAATTTCGAATAGATCGACCGCTCCACCAGCACACGGCTGCCCGCAGAGCAGACTTCTCCTTGGTTGATAAATACGCCGAAGAGCGCGCCATCGATGGCGGCTTCGAAGTCGGCATCGGCGAAGAAGATGTTGGGCGACTTGCCGCCGAGCTCGAGCGTCACGCGCTTGAGGGTGTCCGCAGCCGACTTCATGATGAGCTTGCCGACTGCCGCCGAGCCAGTGAAGGCGATCTTGTCGACGCGGGGGCTTTCAACGATGCGCGCGCCTGCAGTCTCGCCGAATCCGGTGACGATGTTGACCACTCCCGGCGGCACTCCCAGCTCGGGTAGCCATCCGGCGAGCTTGAGAGCGGTAAGAGGGGTCTGCTCCGCCGGCTTGAGCACGCAGGTGCAGCCTGCGGCCAGCGCGGGCGCCAGCTTCCACGCGGCCATCAGCAGCGGATAATTCCATGGGATGATCTGGCCGGCAACGCCGACCGGCTCTTTGAGCGACAGGCTAAGCGCGTTGTCGGGCACGGGATTCACAGTTCCCGAGACCTTGGTCGCCAGGCCGCCGTAATACTCGAAGCACGTCGCCGCGTCGGCGATATCGTATTCGGCTTCGACGATGGGCTTGCCGGTGTTGCGGCATTCGAGCTCGGCAAGCTGCGGCGCCTCGGCGCGCAGCTTCTCGGCGATGCGGAAGAGAATGCGTCCGCGCTCCTGAGCGGTGGTCTGCGGCCATCCATCGAGATCGAAGGCTCGCCGCGCTGCGGCAATGGCCGTGTCCATCTCGGAGTTGGTGGCGTCTGGAATCTCGGCGAGAATCTCTTCGGTCGAAGGATCATAAACCGGAATGCGTTTGGCCGATGAGCTTTCGATCCACTTGCCATCTATAAACATTGCTTCGGGAGTGCTTTGTGTAACTGCCATAGGTCAGTCCTTAGAGAGTTCCTTTGCCAGAGCCGGAGAATGCAGGGGTGACAGCGGCGATGGGTTCCGATGCCGGCGCGGTGTTGCGCGCGTGGCGATAGAAGAGATAAGCGGAGCCGAAGACCAGCGTGCATCCGGCGATCAATTTGGTTTCGTAAAGCCAGATGGAGTTGACCTGCCGCGAGGGCACGAAGGCCACGCAGAGTCCGACGAGCGTGGCCAGCATGCCGGCGAATCCATTGGCCAGTAAATAGGGCTTGGACGCATTCAGCGGCACGCGCTCATCGAAGGTGTGTTTGAGGAGCGCGGCGAACAGATAGCAGGAGGGCAAGAGCTGCAGGATGACTGCGAGATCAAGCAACGTGAGATATGCCTCGCCAACGGAGACACCGAGGAAGCTCATCAACGTAAGTAGAGCGGAGAGAGCCGCATAGACAATGAGGCTGATATAAGGCGTGCCGTAGCGCGGATGCACGCGGCCAACGATGGCGGGCAGATAGCGGTCGATGCCGGCAACGAAGGGCAGACGTCCCGCGCCACTGAACCATGCGGATGCAGTGCCCAGGATCGCAAGGCACTCCAGGAAGGCCAGGGGAGCCACGATGAACAGCAGGCCATTGCGCAAGGACATGACATTGATGGCCTGCAGTATGCCGGAGAGGATGCCGATTTGTTCGTGAGGCAGCGCGATGAGCATGGCCATGGTGGTGCCGAGATAGATGGCAGCCGCGGCGAGCCCTCCCCAGAAGATAGCAACAGGGAGATTGCGCTTGGGCTCGCGAATCTCGTCTCCCATGATCGACGCGAGGTCGAGGCCCACGAGGCTGTAGCAGATCGTCCCGAAGGCTGCCAGCAGACGCCAGTCATGGAACTGCGGACGCAGGTCCGCGCGATGAAAGGCGCTGTCATGATGATGCAGCGTGAGCGCGGCGAGCAGGACGACGACAGCGGCTCCGCCGATGGTGCCGACCCCGCCGAGGTTATTGATCCACTTGCCGAGTTCGAGACCGCGGACATTGAGGATCAGCAGAAACAGCAGCAGGCCGATAGCCATGCTTGCCGTGAACGCGGGGCTGTCAGCGAGCTTTTGAATGCGCGGGCCGAAGACATAAACGCCGACCCCGACACAAGAGAGAACGACTGTAGGCAGATAGAAAACATTCGATAGCCAGTAGCACCATCCAGCGAAGAAGCCATGCTCTTCGCCGAAGCTGCGTTTAGCCCACAGATAGATGCCGCCTTCGCCCGGCCACTTCTGCGAAAGCTCGGTAACGGCTGCGCCCTGCGGCCAGAAGAAGAAGAGCATGGCCGCGATCCACAGCCAAAGAGTAATCGGGCCAGAAGCGGAGATGGGCGGCACCATGTTGAGGTTGGCGACCGCAACGATGAACAGCAGGATGAGGTCTCCGCGCCCGAGGACGCGCTTGAGACCCGGTGTGTGGTTGCTGCCCGGCACGATCTTTCCCAATCGTTGCCTCCTGGAGTTCGGCGAGCCAAGATGAAGCCATCCTGGCCCGCTATTCGTTCTTATACCGCCGCGTGCACTGCACTCTCCTGCTGCGCCTGCGCAATCGCTGGTGCCAGCTCTTCGAAGGCCGAGAGATGGCGATCGATATCGGCCAGGGAGTGCGCGACGGATAGCGTCCACTGCTCGTCCCACCAGTAAGGCTGCGGCATCACACCGCGATTGACCATGCCAAACCAGTAGAGGCGCCAGAGATCGGTATCTACGGTAAGCCATTCGCGGTAGTTGCGAATCTTCTTGTTGTAGAAGAGCAGCGCGCCATTGGCTCCGGCGCTCTCGATGTAGCCCTCGATGCTATTTTTCTTCACGATCTGCTTGTAGCCTTCGACCAGTGCTTCGCCCACCTTCGCGATATGTGCGTAGCCTTCGGGCGTCAGCACATGATGGAACGTCGCGAGTCCTGCGGCCATCACCAGCGGATTCGTCGCGTAGGTTCCGGCGTGGAAGACCTTGTGCTGCGCGATCATGTTCATCACTTCTTTTTTCGCTGCGAAGGCGGCCAGCGGAAAGCCTCCGCCGATGGATTTTGCCAGCGTGACGATGTCGGCTTTGATGTTGAAGTACTCGCAGGCGCCACCGCGGCCGAGCTTGGCCCCCGTCTTCACCTCGTCGAAGATCAGCAGCGCGCCTTCTTTGGTGCAGATCTCGCGCAGCCCTTCTAGATATCCTGCAACCGGTATGCAGATGCCGATGTTCATCATGATGGGCTCAAGGATGATGCAGGCGATCTGGCCCGGATTCTCCGCGAAGAGGCGCTTGATGGCGTCGAGATCGTTGAACTGCGCGACCAGCGTGTTCTTGACCGTGTCATGCGGAACTCCTGCACCGGCCGGCACCTGGGTGGGGCGATCAGGATCGCCATAGTGCTCGGCGCTGGGCTTCATGCTGACCATCACCGAGTCGTGCACGCCGTGGTAGCCGCCCTCCATCTTGATGATCTTGTCGCGGCCGGTGAAGCCGCGAGCCAGGCGAATGGCATGCATCGTGACCTCGGTCCCGCTGCTGCCAAAGCGCGCCTGTTCCAGAGGAAAGCGGGTGCAGATCTCTTCGGCGAGTTCGTATTCGAGAGTGTGGGGCATGCCGTACATCGTTCCCACTTCAAGGCGTTCCTGCACCGCGGCGACCACGGCGGGATGGCAGTGCCCGGCCATGAGCGCGCCGAAGCAGAGGTTGAAGTCGATGTACTCGTTGCCATCGAGGTCGTGGATATGCGAGCCTTTCGCATCTTTTACGAAGAGCGGCCAGGGCTCATAGCTGCGGAAGTTGCTGGCGACGCCGAGGGGCAGGCGCGGCTCCGCTTTCTTTAGCGCGGCGCGCGATGCGGGTGTGCGCGATTCAAACGAAGCGAGTTCTTTCTCGAGAAGCTGGTGCATGGGGATCATCCTTTGCCCGGAAGGGCGTTAGGGTTAACCAGGCAGCGCGAATGCGAATCTTGAAGTACTTGTCGGCTGCGAATCAGGCGCGAGAAGCGCACAGGAGAGACTCGCTGCGGGCGTACCGGACGAACCAGCGCTGACGGCAGTAGGTTCCGGCGATGCGGAAGTGGCGGGCGATGATCTGCGGAAAGATCGCCTTGCCGATGCGAAGGAAGCCGGGAAGGCGACGGAAGGCAGGCTCTCCCGCTCGAACGGGAATGACTCCCGAACGATTGATACCGGAGCGGCGACAACCATCGCATTGAGGAGAGAATGCCACTGCGGTGAGGTCCTTTGCTTACTTCTTCTGGCTATTCTTGTTAATTCGGGCGGATGAGGCCGGCCCGGAAGCCCGCAGAACACAACCCTTTTCCTAGTGTCTCAGGAAAGACGTTGCCACGCGGAAAAGCTTGTAGTAATTTTGCAAAAATTAGTAAATTTCGCATTGCGTGTCAAGTAAAACGTGATCGTCCTTCGCCGCGGCTGGCTTTAGGCTCACTCTTGCCGCACAATGCTTAACGCAGCGCATCTGTCTTCCGTCAATCATCCTTATGGGCCGCCTTCGGTAACTCACGTCGAGCGCTCTGCGATTTGAGGAGCAGCATTTGTCAATCTTGCGAGGGAAGGCACAGCGTCTCCTCCTATGCTGCAGTTTTGTGCTGCTCGCTTTCCTCGCCAGCTGCAAGAAGCCCACGCCCACGCTAAGCCTGCTGGTGTGGGAGGGCTACGCTGATCCCTCTTTCATTCAAGGCTTCGAGGCCACTTGCCGATGCAAGTTGACGGCTGCCTACATGGGCTCGAGTGACGAACTGGTGGCCAAGCTGCGGGGCGGCGCGGCTTCCAACTACGATGTGATCTCGCCGTCGAGCGATGTTGCGACGATGCTGACGCGCTCCGGGCTCGTGGCGGCGTTGGACCTGAGTAAGATTTCCAACTACTCGCAGCTTTCGCCTACGCTGACCGGTATGCCGCTGGTGAAGAATGCCGGCCAGGTCTACGGAGTGCCACTTACCTGGGGACCGAATCCTCTCCTGTACGACAAAACGGCTTTCCCACAGGCGCCCGCAACATGGGCCTCGCTATGGGATCCGAAATACAAGGACAAGCTCTCGCTGTGGGACGATCTCTCGACCGTGTACATGGCCGCGCAGGTGCTCGGCTTCGGCAAGGAAGATCCGGCGGCGATCTACAACCTGAGCGATGCGCAGCTGGAGCAGGTTAAAGCAAAGCTTCTTGCTCTCAAGCCAAATGTCCGCAAGTTGTGGACCACGGGCGGCGAACTCACCAATCTCTTCCAGAACCATGAAGTGATCGCAGCCATGGGCTGGCCGCTGGTCACGAACCAGCTGCACAAAGCCGGCCTGCCGATCGTGGAAGAGATTCCCGCCGAAGGAACAACAGGCTGGATCGACCATCTGATGATCACGTCAGCGAGCGAGAACAAGGAACTTGCCTACGCGTTGCTGAACTATATGATCTCGGCGCAGACGCAGAAGATGCTGAGCGATGTGACCGGGTACGATCCGGCGAATCCGCAGGCTGCGGCGTTGATGACCGCAGAGCAGCGGCATGGGCTGCATCTCGATGACATCGACGCGTATCAGAAGCAGATCGTCTTTTGGCAGGATGTGCCGCGCCGAGCGAAGTACACCGAGATATGGAATGAAGTAAAGGCGGCGCAATGAGCGCGGGAACGGCAGTTTCGATGAACGATGCTCGCAAAAGGAGTGCTGTTTGAGTACTCAGCCTGCCGCGGTCGCTCCCGGTGCGGACTCGGGCAATACCGGACCGGCATTACTGCGGATCGAAAATGTCAGCAAGAGCTTCGGAGCAAATAAGGTTCTTGAGTCCATCTCGCTGGACATCGAACGCGGTGAATTTCTCACGCTGCTCGGAGAGAGCGGATCGGGAAAGACGACGTTGCTGCGCCTCATCGCTGGCTTTGAAGAGGCGACGGAGGGTCGCATCCTGCTTGAGGGGGAACGCATCGACAACCAGCCTGCATATCGGCGTCCGGTGCACACCGTGTTTCAGAGCTATGCGTTATTTCCGCACATGAGCGTCTTCGACAACGCAGCCTACGGGCTGAGCGTGCGCGGCCATGGGCGAGACGAAATCAAAACAAAGGTCGAGATGGCGCTGGGGAAGGTTCGCATGGAGACATTCGCGAGCAGGTATCCGCGGGAGATCAGTGGAGGACAGAAGCAGCGCGTCGCACTGGCAAGAGCTCTGGTGAACAGCCCCAAGGTGCTTTTACTGGACGAGCCGCTCTCCGCGCTGGACGCCAATCTGCGTGTCGAGATGCAGCATGAGCTGAAACAGCTCCAGCGCGAGCTGGGCATCGCGTTTATCTTTGTCACCCATGACCAGAGCGAAGCACTGGCGATCTCCGACCGCATCGTTCTGCTTCACCGCGGAAGGATCGAGCAGAGCGGAGCACCGCGCGAAATCTATGCGCGCCCGCGCACGGTGTACGCCGCAAACTTCCTGGGTAAGAGCAATCTGATTCGGGGATTCGTCACCGACGGCGTCGCGAACTGCAGCATCTTCTCTTTTCCTCTACCGGTCGAAGATGGTCCCATTGCGCTTTCGCTGCGTCCCGAGGTAATGATGTCGGGAGTGATCCCTTCTGAGCCCGGTGTTGTGCGTTTCGAGGCAGAGGTTGTCGATGAACAGTTTCACGGAGCCGCATCGCTGCTCAGGTTGCGCTGTTCTCCTGATTGCGAACTGATGGCGCGAGTAGATGGCGAAGCTCCGCGCGAACGTGTGCGAACGTTTGCATTCCGCATCGCCGATTGCGTGCTGCTGGAGCAGGATGAACCTCGTCCACAACGAACGGAGCGGCCATAAGATGCGGGCGAGCACATTCAGAGCTCGGCTGATGACCATGCTGCCGGTTGCTCCGCCGTTCCTGTGGATTGCCCTTTTTCTCTTCGCCCCTTACTGCCTGCTCTTCTGCTACAGCTTCTGGAGCGTGAATGAGTTCCAGATAATCCAGCGTCACATCACGCTCGCCAATTATCTTCATCTTCTGACGACGCCGCTTTATCTCACCGTCATTCTGCGGTCGCTGCGCATTGCGTTTTCGGTCGTCGTGCTTTCGCTGCTCCTTGGATATCCACTCGCCTACTTTCTGGCTTTTCATGCAGGGCGCCACCGCCACCTGCTTTATCAGGCAGTGATCGTTCCTCTGTGGGTCAGTTATCTGGTGCGCGCGTACGCGTGGAAGGTGATCTTCGGCAACGAAGGCGTGCTGAACACGCTGCTGCTGTGGCTACATGCCACGCAACATCCTTTAGGCTTTCTTCTGTACAGCCCGTTTGCGGTGATCGTAACGCTCACGCATATCTACGTGCCATTCGTCGTGCTACCTGTCGTAGCGTCGCTAGAGAAAATTCCGCGCGAATTGTTGGAGTCCTCAAGTGATCTGGGCGCGCGGCCGTGGCAAACATTTCTACGCGTAGTGCTGCCTCTCTCGTTGCCCGGAGTAATCTCCGGAGCGACATTCGCCTTCTTGTTGAGCTTCGGAGATTTTCTCGCACCACTTCTCCTCGGCGGACCGAGCAGCGTGATGATCGCGAATGTTGTCGCGAATCTGTTTGGCGCAGACTACAACTGGCCCCTCGGTGCGGCCGTGGCGGTTGTCATCCTGCTGATCGTGGTGGCGATCCTGTCGGTGACACAAAGACTCGAGCGGCGATGGAGGACAGCGTGACTGCGCATCGCCGCCCCGTGGCCCTCAGCAGCTTTGCTGCGTGCGCCTATGCGTTTCTCTATCTGCCCATCGCTGTGCTGATTCTCTATTCATTGAATCGCGACGGCGTCGGAGGTTTTCCTCCCCGGCATCTGACTCTCGATTGGTACGCGATGCTTTTTTCCGACTTCGCGATGTGGAATGCGGTGGGAAACAGCGCCATCGTTGCGATTGCCGCGGTCGCGTTATCCATGCTGATCGGTTTCCCCGCAGCGTATACGCTCGATCGTTACGACTTTCCCGGCAAGGCCGCATTCCAGCGATTGATTTTGCTGCCGCTGATCGTGCCCGGCGTCATTACCGGCATTTCTCTGCTGTTGCTCGCGGTGGGCTCCGGCCTGCGGCTTAGCCTGTTGACGGTAATTCTCGGTCATGCCACCGCGTTGACCGCAGTAGCGACGACGGAGATCTTCGCGGGATTTTCAAAGCTTGATCGATCGCTCGAAGAAGCTTCCGCAGATCTCGGGGCGAACGCGTGGCAGACGCTGTGGCGAATCACACTGCCTTTGCTGCGGACCTCGTTGATAGGAACGGCGCTGCTGGTCTTTACGCTCTCGATGGATGAAATCGCCGTGACGTTTTTCTTGATCGGTCGCGAAAATACTTTGCCGCTGGAGATCTGGTCGCGGCTCCGTCGCGGCGCCACGCCGGAGATGAACGCGATCTCCACCTTGATCTTTCTTTTTTCAGTGGCGATGATTTTTGTTTCACAGCGCCTGATCGGTCGCGGCCAGGGCGGTGAACAAACTGCGGCGCTATCGGAGGCGTTGGTGACAGGAGCGGCTGAGTGATGATTCACAGAACCTCATGGATGAAGTCTTCCGCGGTCAGCCGCAGATCTTTTTTGGTCAGCTCCGCTATGGCCGCATGCGGACTATCGCTTGAGGCGCAACGGGTGCGCACTGCGCGGCCACAGCATTCGTGCGTGATTGTCGGCGCCGGGCTGGCCGGGCTTACCGCTGCCTACCGGCTCTCCGCGGCGGGATGGAAGGTAACCGTACTCGAAGCGCGCAATCGCGCGGGAGGCAGGGCGTGGACGTATCGCTTTGCGCAGGCTCCGGAGCTCACCTGCGAGATGGGCGGCGAGTGGATCGGCAAGGATCACAAGCAGATTCTGGCTTTGGCGCGCGAACTGAATGTTGCCCTCGAACCACATACTTATCGAGTATGGCTGCTGCAGCAGGATCAACTTCGTGCGCCGGGAAGCTGGGGTTTCTCGGAGAAGTCGCAGGCCGCGTGGAAAAAGTTCATGGAGCAATATAAGAAATATGACGAACATGAGAAACGCAGGCTCGACGACTACGATTGGTGGACATGGCTGGGCAAGATCGGCATGACGGAGGAGGACCGCCGCATCCGCGAGATCATGGACTCAACCGACTATGGCGAGTCGATCCGCGAGGTGTCAGCCTTCGTGGCCGCCGATGAGTATGTGGACACCGACTACATCAATCCCAACAACACGGATGAGATGGACTACCACGTACGCGGCGGCAACAGCGAACTGGTCAATGCGCTCGTGGCGCGGCTGCCTGCGGGTTCTGTGCATTTGAATTCGGCGGTGACGTCGATCACGCAAAAGCCCGGCAAAGTCACCGCTGCAACCGCCACGGAATCCTTTACCGCCGATGCCTGCATCTTCGCGGCTCCCGCATCGGTGCTCAATTCCATCCAGTTTGAGCCCGCGCTTTCACCATTCAAAGCTCTTGCCGCCGATGAGCTCGAGTATGGGCGAATCATCAAGTCACAAATGCTCTTCGACAAACGCTTTTGGCCGGCGGAAGACTTCTCGTTGATGAGCGATGAGACCTCGCATCAGTATTACCACTCGACGCTGGGGCAGGCAGGGCCGCATGGCATCCTGTGCTCGTATGCGTGCGGTGATAAGGCCGATGTGCTGGCCGCGCAGTCGAAGGCTGATCGGCAGGCGCAGCTAATGCGCGATCTCGCAGCAGTCTCTCCCGATGCCGCTGCAGCATTGATCGACAGCTTCGACCAGCCGTGGCAGAGCGACCCCTGGGTCCACGGCGCGTATGCCATCTATCGTCCAGGACAGTGGTTCCGCATTCGCCCGCTGCTCGAAGAGCCGCACGGCAAAGTGTTGTTTGCTGGCGAACATATCGGCGATTGGCAGGGTTTCATGGAGGGCGCGGTGAGCACCGGAGAATCCGCGGCAGGCCATCTGCTGCATTGATGCCATTTGTAACCGGGAATCGCGCTTAATTTTCATTTCAAAAACTTCGACTAAAACTTCTAGTGATGTTTTGAGGAGACTGATGGGTTTTACGGACAAAGAACTGGGGATGGACCGCAAGATTACCCGCCGCGATTTTATGCAGGGTGCGGCTATGACGATCGGTGCAGCCGCCGCGTCGCACAAATCTCTTTTGGCGCAGACAGGAGCAGCGGGCGAGGCGCAGAACGGAGCGGGCTACGATCCTCCCGCATTGCATGGAATGCGGGGAAGCCATGAGGGCTCCTATCAAGTCGCGCATAGCCTGCGTGACGGAAGCTTCTGGCACAGCGCCGGTGCGCCAATGGAGACCGGCGAAAGCTACGATTTGATAGTGGTAGGCGGCGGTATCAGCGGGCTTTCTTCCGCGCGATTTTTTCGCGAGGCGGCGGGCAAGAATGCGCGCGTCCTCATCCTCGAAAACCATGACGACTTCGGCGGACACGCCAAGCGCAACGAGTTCGAAGTGAATGGCAAATTTATGTTGGGCTACGGTGGAACCTACGCAATCGAGAGCCCTGCGCCCTATAGTGCCGTTGCTAAGCGCGTCATCGGGGAGCTCGGAATTGATGTCCCGTCGTACTCGAAGCACGCCAACGATCAGCTCTATGGCCAGCTCGGGTTGAAGCAAAAGATCTTCTTCGATAAGGAAACGTTCGGCGCGGACCGGCTCGCGATCAGTCCTTATAGCCGGTGGGGCGGCGCGCTGCCTGGCGATGCGGCACGACGTTGGCAGGAGTTCGCCGCGCAGTCTCCGATGACGGATCAGGCCAAGGCGGATCTGAAGCGGCTGTATGAACTGGATAGCGATCCCTATCCGAGCTTATCGTCAGAGGTGAAGAAGGCGAAGCTCGCGCGGATGAGCTATGCAAGCTATCTCAATTATGTGGTGAAGGTCGATCCGCAGGTCGTGGCGCTGCTGAATGCGCATCCGCAACCGTTGTATGGGTTGGGTATCGATGCGGTCTCGGCGCAGGATGCCTGGGGACTGGGGCTGCCGGGATTCAACGGGCTGAAACTAACGCCCGAGTATGGTCCTGGCATGGGCCGGGACGCCAGGCACAATGATGAGGCCGAGGCATACTTCTTCCACTTCCCAGACGGCAATGCCTCGATCGCGAGGATGCTGGTGCGCGGGCTGGTCCCGAATGCCATTGGCGGAAGCACCGCAGAAGATATCGTCTCGCAACAGGTGCGTTACGACCAGCTAGATCAACCCGCAAACCCTACGAGAATTCGCCTGAACAGCACGGTGGTGCGGGTGAAGCACCTCGGCGAGGTGGAGACTGCGCAAGAGGTCGAGATTTCTTATGTGCAGCAAGGCAAGCTTTACACGGTCAAGGCCGCGCACTGCGTGCTGGCCTGCTGGCATCCGGTGATTCCATATTTGACGAACGAGATATCCGCGCACCAAAGAGACGCTTTGCGGCTCGCGGAGAAAGTGCCGATTGTGTATACAAATGTCGCGATCCAGAATTGGACGAGCTTCGCCAAGCTTCAGGCTGCAAGCATTTACTCGCCCGGCTGCTACTTCTCCGAGGCCAGCCTCGATCATCGCGTGAGCATCGGCAAGTACGAATGCACAACCAAGCCGGATGAACCCATTGTGCTCACCATGCATCGCTATCCCTGCCAGCCAGGTCTTTCCGGACGCGAGCAGCATCGCGCGGGACGGGCGGATCTTTATGCCACTTCGTTCGAAACCTTCGAAAGAAATATCCGCGAGCAACTCACGCGCAGCGTGGGCGCGGGAGGTTTCGATTCGGCGAAAGACATTGCCGCGATCACGGTGAATCGCTGGCCGCACGGATATGCTTACCAGTACAACTCGCTATGGGACCCGTTCTGGCTGGCGGGAACCGAAGCTCCGTGTGTCATTGCGCGTCAGTCCTACGGCCGCGTTGCGATTGCCAACGCGGATGCCGACGCCTATGCATATACCGATTGCGCGATCGATCAGGCCTATCGCGCTGTGACGGAATTGAAGGTCGGCAAGGTCGCGGTGAGTTAGCGTCTCGCCGGAGCGGGTATCTCGATCACTTGCCTTCCGGCAGATAGGATGCCTCAGCGAAAGGCCATTCGCTGCGCTTCTTCGCTCGAATGAAATAGAGCGCCGATCCGGTCGCGGCCACAACGAGAGCGTCCAGCAATTCACGCGAGGCTTCATGGCGCGAGAAGACGATGAACAGAAATCCGGCGAGAGCGAGGAGCGGCGGCAAGGGATAAAGCCAGATGCGAAAGGGCCGCGGCATCTGCGGGCGGCGCCGGCGCAGCACGATGACCCCAATCTGCTGCAGCACGTATTGCAGAAGGATGCGAATCGCTACGAGCGCCGCGATGACCTGCGCCAGGCTGAAGAAGCAGAAGATGGTAGCGACTGCTCCTAGTGCCAGGAGCGACGCGGATGGGAATTTGTGGCGCGGATGCAGGCGGGCGAAGATGCGAAAGTAGTTGCCATCGAGCGCCGCTGCATAAGGCGCGCGAGAGTAGGCGAGCAGGAGTGAGAAGACCGAAGCAAAGGCGGTCCACATGACGAGCAAGGCCAGCACGCGTGCGGCGGTCGCCCCGAAGGTCCGCTCCATGAGGACGGCGACGACGGCGAACTTGGCCGCTCCTACATGGGTTAGGTCGGAGAGCGGGATTACGCCGAGCACGCTGACGTTCATCATCAGATACAGCGCCGCCACGATGACGATAGACCACAGAATCGCGCGCGGAATGGTGCGGCTCGGGTCGCGCACCTCACCGCCGAGAAAGCAGACCGAGTAGTAGCCCCAATAGTCGTAGGTGGCGAGCAACGTTGCTGCACCGAGCCCTTCAAAGAAACCGATATTCAGAGTGAACGCTCCCGGCGACGGCGCAAGCAGCGCGGGATGAAAGTGGGTCGCACCGGCAAGGATGACCGCGCCGATGGTAAGAAGCACTCCGCCTGTGAGCACCCACGCGATGCGCGTAATGGCGCTGACGTTGCGATAAAGCATGGTGACGGCGAGCACGCAGGTGGAGGCGGCGAGCAGGCTGCTGGCATGGATGGGACTGCCGAGCACGGATGCATTGAGTGCAGGCCAGAGATAAGCGGCGTACTGCGCGAGGCCGATGCATCCCGAAGCGATGGAAAGAGGAGCGCTGAAGCCGAGCTGCCAGATGTAGAGGAACGAAATCATGCGGCCGGCGCCGTCGCGGTTATAGATCTCACGCAGGAAAGCATACGAGCCGCCAGCTTCGGGCATGGCCGCGCCCAGTTCGGCCCATACCAGGCCATCGCAGATGGCGATGAGCGCCCCGAGCAGCCAGCCGAGGATGGCCTGCGATCCACCCATGGCAACGACCACGAGGGGCAGGGTGATGAACGGCCCCACGCCGATCATGTTCATCATGTTGAGCGAAATGGCGCTGCCCAATCCGATCTTGCGTTCGAGGGCGGTCTGTGCGGAATCGGTCAAGTGGGATCGCGAGGCTCGAAGTCCAGACTACCTCACAGGGAAGGCTTTGCGCGCGCAGATCACCTGATCGTAATTCTGCAACGTCTTGTGAGAATTCTTTTGGCTGAGGGGTGAACCCCAGCATTCAAAACGGCCTATCTCCGGAAGCGAATCGCCAGCTGGATCTGGCGTGGGTCGCGCACCCGCGTGACTTCGCCGAACAGGCCCCCGGCTATGGGATTGCCGTTGCCGTCATACTGCGCGTCGCCCAGTTGTCCATCTGGATTGAGAAACTGCGTATGGTTGAAGACATTGAAGACCTGGAAGACCAACTGCAGCGTTCCTTTGTCTCCGACTGGGGTTAGTTTCTGGACCGCCATATCCGTGCCATCGATGCCCGGTCCGCAACAAATGCTGCGCGGCGCATTGCCCGGCGATCCCAACGCCGGCACCGCAAAGGTAGAGGGATCGAAGTAGTAGCCTGTCACTCCATTCAGTGGCGTGCGCGGATTGCGGTGGGTGAATTGCTTCACAATATCCGGACGTCCGGGGTTCTCGAAGTCGCCGCTGCCCTGGAGCTCCTGGTCCAAATTCGAGTCGAGACGAATGGGAAAGCCGCTCTGCAGGGTGAGAATGCCTGACAGCTCCCATCCATCGGCAAAAACGCCTTTGGGTCCGCCAAACTTACGCACTGGCAGATCCCATACGCCGCTGAAGACGAAGCGATGGCGTGCATCGTAAAGCGACTCCGCGCGGTCGCGGCGAGGATCGGTGGGGTCGAGACTCTGCTCGAAGCTCGACGCATTGTCGATCGATTTCGCGAAAGTGTACGCACCCAGGAATTGCAGTCCGTGCGAGAAGCGCTTCTCGAGCGATGCTTGCAGCGAGTTGTAGTTGGAGTTGGCTACGACATCCTGCGCGAAGATGCTGGAGAAGACCGGCACGCCATCTGCCGGGCAGCCCGAGCCCGACAGCGGATCGCAGTAAGGTGACGAATACTTGCGCAGCCCGACCAGCGTGACGCCCCCGGCCGGCACCGGCGTGCCCCCTTGCAGAAACGTCGTGGAACCGTAAGGCAGGTGCAATCCCTGCGGCGCGATGGTCTCGCCTCCCGGGATGTAGTAGGAGCTGTCTTCGCCAAAGGGGCCGCAGTTATAGCTGCTGTCGCCGTTGTAGGCCGCGGTTGCAGCGAGATCCAGGCAGGTTTGTGGATTGCCGTGGTTCAGATCGTATGTCGCGAGCAGCCGATGTCCCTGTGAGCCCACATAGCCGAGCGTCATTACCAGGTCGGGTGCAATTTGCTGCTGAATCTGCAGATTGTACTGCTCGGTATATTGGGTTCTCAGGTTGGGCTGCAACTCGCCGAACATGATGATGGGGCGGAATGCCGACCAATCCACGGGATTTCCCCGCTTGGGCTCGAGAAATCCATTGAATGCGTTCGGGCTAACTGTGCCTGATTGAGTTACAAATGGGGTCTGGAACAGCGGAGCCGATATGCTGTTGCTTCCGCCGAAGGGCGGCTCGCCTTGGAACTGCTCCAGCACCAGCTGTTCTATGGGGTTGTAGAAGATGCCGAAGCCGGAACGGACGACCAGCTTGCCATGGAAACTGTCCGGAGTCCAGGCCACTCCAACACGCGGCGCGAAGGCCTTGTAGTAGGTGGCCGTTAGTCCAGCAGGCACGCCCTTGTCGCCGGGAACAACCAGTCCGAGAGGAAATACCGATTCGTTGTCGCTGCCCGGTCCGCAATCCGTGTCCGTCGCTCCGAGTGCTGCCTGGCTGGTTGGCGAGAGCTGACAAGGGAATTGCGTATCCGCTTGTCCCGGACGAAAGGTCTGCACGCGATGCGATACGTCGGCCAGCGGCTGATTTAATTCCCAGCGCAATCCGTAGTTCACCGTCAGGTTCGGCCGCACCTTGTAGCTGTCTTGTGCGAAGAGATACACCGCATAGGCACGGATGTTCTCCGTCTGTGGCGAGCCTTGCGCATAGCTGTCGGGAAATCCCAACAGGTAGTTGCCGAAGAGGTTCTCGGCGCCCAGGTCATTCTCGCTGCCCCCGCTATAGCTGAAAAAGCCATTGAGGTTGTAGTAAAGCGTCTGGTCGAAGCGCTGGTTGCGGGCGTCGACTCCGAACTTCATGCTGTGCTTCCCAATCGTCTTCGAAAAATTATCGGACAGAGAATACGTATTGCCGGTTTGCGGCAGTTCGCCCTCGCTGTCGTTGCCGATGGTGAAGCCGCCGCTGACGCTGATATATGGCACTCCCTCGTGCGCCGCGGTTAACCCCGGCGTAATGCCCAACCGGGGATTGTTCGCAATCGGCGTGGCTGTGCCATCGCTGGCATAGGAGATGAGCGGAGTATCGGTGTTGCCGGTAAAGCAGTAGGCTGCTGCGCCGCCGGTGCAGGAAGCCGTTACCAGATTCGTCCGCTGTGGATGAAGAAATGTCTGCTGTCCTTCACGGTAATAAGTGACGCGCACTTCGTTCTGCGTTGCGGCGTTGAGCGTCCAGGTGTCGGAGAAGTTGAACTGCTGGTTGCGCGATGCGTTGTCACTTCCGAAGCCGGGGAGCAGGTTCGGTATTTCGGCCTGAAAGCGGGTGAAGGGATTCGCTTCAAAGCTGTCATCCGCGTAGTAGTATCCGGTGAAAGAGTTGCTGTCGCTGAATTTATGATCGAAGCGGACCGTCCCCTGGCTCTCACGCGCATGCTGCAATGGCGCAGATTGATATTGATCGCCGGCCGTATCTGGAAGCGGTACGTAATTCTGCAGAATGTTCGATGCGACCGGGTCGAAGCAGGATTGCGGAATTACATTTCCCGGAAACACCGAGGCCCACGGTACGGCATTGCCCTGCGCCACGGCGACGGGATCGGGAGGTGTTCCGCCTTCGGCCGAAATCGCGGCCGAGCATCCCGCCCGATTGGCGATGACTGAAGCTGCAGTCGCATCGGTCAGGGAGCCGGAAAAAGGATCGCCTCCGAATGCGCCGGAGCGCTCGTCTGCGGTCGGGACGCGCACACGATCCGAGCTGATGCCTTTGCGCAGCTGCCGGCCTTCATAGGAGAGAAAGAAAAATGTCGTGTCCTTCTTGATCGGACCACCGATGGTCGCGCCGAACTGCTGCTGGTTGTCTTCCGGCGTCGAGAGGTCGAAGTAGCCCTTCGAATCCATTGCCTGGCTGCGTACGTAATCGTAAATGCTGCCATGCAGATCGTTTGTGCCCGACTTGGTGACGACATTGATGACCGCGCCGGAGTTGCGTCCGTACTCGGCATCGAAGGTATTGGTGATGACGCGAAATTCATCGATGGCGTCAGGAGAAGGCTCGATTCCCGGCGAGTTCACGAAGAGGTCGTTGCCATCGCCTCCGTTCACGCTGAAGTTGTTCGAGCGTCCGCGTCCGCCATTCACCGAAACCGCGCCCGCCTGGTCGCTGCCGTAGAACAGATCCGACCCGCTCACCCCGGTGACGCCCGGCTGCAGCTGCAGCAGCTGATACGTGTTGCGCTCATTCAGCGGCAGGTTCTCGACTGCTCGCGTGTTCACCACCGCACCCAGCTGCGTGCTCGTCGTGTCCACCAGAGGAGGCGCCGCAGTTACCTCCACCGATTGTGTATTCGATCCTACGGTCAGCTGCACATCGTAGGACACAGTTGCATTCAACTGCACTACGATGCCGTTCGCGATGAATTCCTCGAAGCCTGCGCTCTTCGCCGTCAACCGGTAGCGCCCCACCGGCACAGAGATGAAGCTGTACTCGCCGCCCTTGGTGGATTCCACCGTTTGCGTCACGCCCGAGTCAGCATTGGTGAGCGTAAGGCTGGCGCCGGGAATCACCGCGCCGCTGGGATCGAGCACGCGCCCTAACAAGCGTCCGCTGGTTGACTGAGCTACTGATCGAGAAGGGAAGCAAAGCAGTGCCAGGGCAAGAAACGTGAAGGCGAGGGCGGAAAAATAGCTTGATCGACAACGACCTGCGGGAGACAGCATTCTCTGCACCTCGGTTGAGGAGGATGAGGACCTGGCAATGCCTGCGAATCTGGTGAGCGACGAAAGCGGTGGAAATATGCAGGGTTGCGAAGCGCAGGAACCTTACATATATTCAGCAAGATTAGTGAAAAATTAATCGCTGTCAAGCAAAACTTAAGAGCTCTTCTGATAGCTGCATCGGACGGAAAAGGATGACCATCCATGGACAGCCGGCGATCATTCGCGCTGCTGCGTTGCCCGACATCGCCGCGTTGACGAAGCTCTACGTGAGCTATCGTCTCTTCTACGGAGAGCCTGCGGCTTCGGAAGCGTCCGAAGAATTCCTTCGCGACCGCATCCAGCGCGGCGCCGGCGCATACTTCCTGGCCTTCAGTTCTTCTGCCGAGAAGGATGCAGAAGCTATGGCCTTCATGCATCTCATGCCGTCGACGAATACGCTGGCCATGCGTCCCATCTGGCTGCTCGAAGACCTGTACGTTGATCCGTCCGCACGCGGCCAGGGAATTGCTATCAGCCTGCTGCGCCATGCCGAAGAGTTCGCGAGCAGCACCGGTGCGGAGCGGATCACCTTATCCACGGCGCATGACAACGCAGCGGCGCAGAGCATCTACCGCAAGCTCGGCTATGTTCGGGAAGAACATTTCTGGTACTTTCATCGCGTGCTTTAGGCTTGACGGAGACTATCTCGCGATGGGCAACTGAAAGTCCACGCCTGCGTCGCGATTCACCTTCGCCGTAGCATCGAGGTCAAGCTCATCCACGGAGATATCGCGACGATGCTCGTCGAGCACGTAGAGCGTGGTGCGAGTCAGAGCATAGTTATGAATCTGCTCCGACGGCCGTCCGTCTCTGAACACGAGTGTGACCGCATCTTCGTTTTGCGGGACCTGAACCGCACTCGGCCCCTGCGCAGAGCCGAAGTAGGGCATGCGAGGCCGCTGGTCTCCGGCAAATTCCTGCTGCGGAGCGTAGGCCTGCTGGACATCGTTGGCTGCAGGAGCATAATCACTCGAGTCAGGCAGCGAGTCGTATCCCGACCACGGATAATAACCTGGATAATAGCCAGGATAAAAGTAAGGCGAGGAGAGAAAGTACGGAGAGTTATAGCCCCTGCGATAGCGGTTGGATCCCGAATACGGTGACCGTCCCCCGGAGTAAGGCGCTCGTCCTGCGGAATAGAAATTACGCGCTGCCGATGCGCCAAAACCAGGTACCGCGGCTGGAGGTCTGAAGGATGCGCTGCCGCCGAAACGGGGAGCGCTCGCGAATCCTGAAGCCGAAGGCGCGCTGAATCCGCTATGGAAGGAAGACGCTGCATGGCCGCTGAATCCGCCACCGTGACCTCCGCCCCGCTGCGCGCACGCGGGTAGTGCGAGTCCGGTCAGAAGCAGCGCAACCGCGGAAAAGCGCCTCATGCGACTATCTTACTCCCCCAATATCGGGGCGGGAACGCCTTTCCAGAACGTAGATGTCCATAAAACGAAAATGCGGCTTTTAAAGACCGTTGAGGACGCTACTCCGTGACAACCGCGCCCGGGCCATTCTCGAGTTCGCGATAAAGATTGCTGCAATCCGGGAGCGACAGGCTCGTATCGTGATCGTCACATTCTTCTAGGAAAGCATCGAAAAGCTTTGCATAAAGCCCCTGCCGGCTGGTCAGTCGCTGTTGCCTCGCGCGAAGAAACTCAAATCGAAAGGGAGAACGCGACTCGGCTTCCTTTAAAAATTCGGGAGAGAAGAACTCATGTGAGTCGGCAACAGCTCGCACGATCAACGATCGCCAGCTCATCTTCAGCAGCCCTTTCAGCGTGGAAGTTCCGTCGGGCAATAAGTCCATCCTGGCGCCTACGGCCTCGCTGAAATTGAGGAGTCGAATCGCCAGCCGATCCAACGGCTGGCCCTGAGCAGCCGCGCGAGAAAACAAGGTCACCGAGCCGCGCCGCAGATCCTCGCGCACATCCTGGAGATCGTCTCCCAATTGCAAGAGGACGCCCCACTCGAACGAGAACCGGCGTTGTTCCTCATCGAGCCAGCCACGAGCCAAACAAGCGTCGGCCAGCACCGAGCTGCCCCCCTTCGCGCAGCTCATGCGCAACACTTCGTCATCGCTGCACTGGCTGGAGCTCGCCAGCTGGGCGATGCTCTCCTCCTGCGCGCGGTGAATGGCCAGCAGACAATCGAAGACCGCAGCGTATCTCGCACGCGGATACTGCGCTTCGATCACGCTCACCAGCCTCCACAGCGCTGCTTCCCGATCGTTTTGTGCAACGGGAATATCACCTCGGAGACGCCTCTGGAAGCGTTCGCTGAAGCTGAGTTTGGCTTCTGCAGAAATGTCCTCACGGTCGAGGTAGTTGTCGCTGTAGGGATAGAGAAGGCTGTATCCCAGAATCGACGGAGTGATTTTTACGGGCTCGCCCAGCAGCGGCTGCAGTCCGCACGCGGTCCACGCGTTTCGGCATGCCTGAATGATGTCGGCCATGCTCAGATTTGCGTCGAAGCGTCTTGCCCACTGCGCGAGCGTGGTGCCAACCGGTAGGAAATCTTTGGTCAGAAGCTCGACCGCCGCCGGGTTCAGATCGAGCGCCGAAGCGGAGAATCGGCCGAACGATGCTATGAGGCGATCCTGCGTTGCAATGCGGTCCGCTCTGTTCCGGGGAGTCTTCTTTATTTCGCGCTCGACGGTTGCCAGTGCCTCGTCATAGGCTGCCTCGCGGACCTCTTGCTCATTCGCGGTATATCGCGGACCGCTTCGCGCTGAGTTCGAGGCGCAGCCCTTCCAGACTTCGATGGTCTGCGCAACCTGGGCTTCGATCCACGACCAGCTATAGAGTTGCTGCATGTCATCGAGGATTACGAAGAACGGAACCGGCAGGTTCCGTGATTGTGTGCGGCTAAAGTCTAATTCACGATCTGTTTCGAGCGATGGCGAGTACGCGGCACTGTGAAGAAGAAGGAACTGCCCAGGCCAACCGTGCTTTCGGCCCAGATCTTTCCTCCGTGCAGCCCTACCAGGCTGCGGCACAGAGCGAGCCCCAGACCGGTGCCACCGCTGGCGCGGGAGTCCGACGCATCGCCCTGCTGGAAGCGCTCGAAGATGTTGTCCAGCATCTCCGCCGGAATGCCGCGGCCCTGGTCCTGAACTTCGATCAGCGCTTCAGTTTCGCTGATGGCTTGCGCTCTCAGGCGAATCTCGCTATTGGGGGGAGAAAACTTGATGGCATTGGCCAGCAGCTTGGTTAGCGTCTGTACGATGCGTTCGCTGTCCACCCACAGGTTGATGGGCTCGGCTTCAATGCGGAAGCGTAGTCCGGCTCGTTGGGCATCGGTAAGTTCGCGCTCTGTCGCTCTCCGCAGCAATTCGCTGGCGGTTATATCGGACGAATCGAGGCGAAGCTTGCCAGTGCCGATTCGCTCGAAGTCCAGAATGTCGTTCACGAGATTTACCAGGCGGTTGCAGTTGCCCATCGCAACTTCGATCATCTGTTCGTTCTTCTCCGGCCGCGATGCGAGTGCTCCGCTTGCGACCAGGCCCAGAGCCGCGCGCAGCGAGGTGAGCGGGGTGCGCAGCTCGTGGCTTACGGTCGAGATAAATTCATCCTTCATGCGCTCCAGCCGCCGCCTCTCGGTAACGTCCTGATAGGCGACCACGGCTCCCGTTATCTTGCCGTCGTCGATCAGGGGACATGCAACATATTCGATCGGAACGGAGCTGCCGTCGCGCCGCCAGAAAACCTCATCGCGAACCCGGGCCGGATGATTCCGGTGGAGGGTGTTCAGGATCGGGCACTCCTCGTCCCGATACGGCGTTCCATCGCTTTTGCTGTGATGAATCAGTGGATGGATCAACTGACCTTGCAGCTCTTCCGGCGTATAGCCGAGAATGTGAGCGCCGACCTGATTTACGAAAACGATGCGGCCCTCCATATCGATTCCATAAATGCCGTCGCCGACCGAGTCGAGAATCGATTCACGCTGACGCATAAGTGCATGCAGCTTGTTCTCGGCATCGATCTTCTCCGTCATGTCGATGCCATGCCCCAGAACGAAGGGAGGAGAACCGGGCAACTGCACCAGCTTATTGCGGAAGGCAATGACGCAGGGAGTTCCGTCTTTCCTGTTGATATAAAGCAAGCCCTGGTCTTCGCCATATTCGGCCATTGCCTTCCAATAAGTCTCCCATCCCTGGCGATGACTGATCTGAATGAAGTCCAGCATGTAGCGGCCGACCAGCTCCTCGGGCGTGTATCCCATGGTTGCTGCTGCATGTGCATTGATGGATAGCAGGTATCCATTGAGGTCGTGGGTGCAGATCATGCCCAGCGAGCCTTCGATCAGCTGGCGGTAGCGTAGCTCGCTGGAGCGCAGAGCCAGCTCCGCCTCACGCTGCTCGGTTACATCCACTCCGGTGGCGATGATGTAGTTGATGGTCCCCGCTGCATCCATCAAGGTGGTTGCGGTCCATGCAATACGCCGCCGGGAGCTCTCTTTCGAAATCCAGTGCAGCTCAAACGGTTCAGCCGCCGCTCCACTCCGTGCGGCATCGAAGAGTTCACGGGCACGAACACGGTCGTCGGGGCCAAAAAGCTCCTCGGGGAAGGGCCGGCCCATTAACTCCGCAAAGGAAAATCCAGAAATCTGTTCGCAGGCGCGATTGAAACGAACGATGCGGCCCGAAGTATCCAGCACCAGAACCAAGGCACTGATCGTATCCAACACGGCGGAGACAAAATTTCTTTCGGCGGTCAGCGCCTCTTCCACTCGCCTGCGCGCTTGCCCCTCTCGGCGGGTGCTGCTGTAGTAATCGAGCCGGGTGAGAATCTGTCGCGTCAAAACTTCGAGGGCCGTCCCGTCGGCGATTCGGAAAGCACCGGGATCGGGAGAAAGCACCGCCAGGGCTCCGAGGACTACGCCGGAAGAAGTCACGAGCGGTGAGGCCAGGTATGATCGGCAACGGATGTTTTTTCCCAATGGAATTGCGCCGGCCGGGAAGCGCGCATCGTTCGCTGCGTCTTCAATCAGCAGAGGCTGCGCAGCAAGCATGGTGAACTGGCAGGCGGAAGAGATGATTGGCTGCTCAGATTCCGAAAAACCAATACACGCTTTGAACCACAGGCGAGAGGCATCTGCAAACCCGATATAAGCGTACGGGGCGTGAGTTATCTGCGCCGCGAGTGCTGCGATTTCGGTCAGCGCAGGGTCCGGAGGGGTGTCCAGAATTTCGTAATGCAGCAGAGCCTTGAGTCGCTCCACCTCACTATGATTTAGGCTTGTCGTGCTGTCTGGCATTCAGCTGAGATGCTTTCTCAGAGAGAATTGTGTCAAAAGCCTGATCCGGGAGACTCTCCCACTTTAGTGGGAACCGGGCGCTCTAAATAAACGCGATTTCACCAAATGTTGATGCGGCTGAAGGGATCGATCCCACTTCGATCTTCTCCCATCGTGTCGTTGTGCTAAACAACGGCACACTCCTTCGGTCCCAGAACAGCTTCGGCCATTCCGGCCGGAACATCATGGAGTGGAGGGACCTGCAGTTCGACTGCGATAGAGCAGATTATAGCCGCTCTGGCGGTGAATCCGCTCCGGATATCCGCTCCAGATATCCGAGGGCGGTAGTGGAAGAAACGCGGCTAAGGCAGCTTGCAGCAATCATCCTTTTGAGCGGGCTCCCGGTTGCTCGCGTCGAGCTCCACTTTCCACGTGCCGTCAGCCTGCCTCTTCCAGACGGTCATGTATCGGCCGCCGGTATCGACTGCATTGCCGTTCCGGTCCTTCCCGTGTCCGGCATAGTGTCCCCAGGTGAATCCCATGTCACCTGCGGGGCTCATTCGGCCCCCATCCGGGGTCCAGATCAGCTGATACTGATCCGCCGACCAGGTCGTATTGGCCGCAATTGCCGCAAGGCCGATGACCGGCGCCTCACTGTCGGCCAACGTCACCGCATCGTCGGCGAACCATTTCGCGAAGGCCGCCCCTCCGCCGGTCGCAGTATCGTGGGCAAACTTCTTCTCGAGATCGAACAGGAACGCAATATCCACCTTATAAGACGGATTGGTCAGTGCATTTGCGGGAGATGGGGAGGACGATAGCGGATCGATTCCAACCTGCGCGCTGGCTGCAAGAGGAGCGGCGAAGACCATCGATAAGCAGAGAAGTGTGAGGCGGCTCACGAAATACCTCCGGTACTATGCAAAGATCAGGTCCAAAAATTCCGATCCCCGACACTATGCTATCCAAACCGATCATTCTGAGATACTCGCCTAGAAACGCCGCGCTCTTCGCGGCGATAAACATGTTGATAGAACGGGATCCAGACGTGCGAAATCGATGCTGAAGAGTCAACGGCACTTATTCATCGCAGTCGGCATTGTGCTCTATGCGTTGGGAGCGATTTTCGCCCAGCAGTCGTTCTCTCACGCCGGAGAGGCGATCCGCTTGGCGGGAATCGCTGCTTTCCTCGCTTACGCGCTGCGTCGCCGCAGCCTCACAGTCTGGATCTTCTTCGGGATGATTGCCGGGGTCGAGCTCGGCCTGGACGCGCCGCATCTCGCCTCGTCGCTCCGTGTGCTTAGCGACATCTTCCTGCGCCTGATCAAGGTCATCGTGGCGCCCCTTATCTTCGGAACGCTGGTTACCGGCATCTGCGGGCACGGACAGCTCCGCAGCGTCGGCCGGCTCGGATTGAAATCCCTGATTTACTTCGAAGTTCTTACCACGGTCGCGCTGGTGATCGGCCTGGTCGCCATCAATATTTCCAAGGCTGGAGTCGGCCTGAATGCGCCGGCTGACTCTAGTGCCATCGTCGCGCAGCATCTTGAAGCTCATCCTGCTCACTCCGAAGCCGGTGCTCTGCCGCAACCGGAAACATTGAACTGGCAGCAATTTCTCCTGCGCATTTTCCCGGAAAACATTGCCAAAGCGGTCGCCGACAATCAGATTCTTCAGGTCGCCGTCTTTGCTATTTTGTTTGGCCTCGCTCTGGGGCGTCTCAGTGAAGAAAAGCGAGCCCCGCTGTTGCGCCTCGCTGAGTCGCTGACTGAAACCATGTTCGCCTTCACCAATCTGGTGATGTATTTCGCTCCGATTGGAGTCGGCGCTGCCCTAGCCTATACCATCGCCCACTCCGGTCTCGGCGTCATCCTCAACCTGGGCAAGCTGTTGCTCACGCTTTATGCCGCGCTGATTGCCTTCGGGCTTCTGGGTATGCTTCCCGCGGCATTGCTGGCCCGCATTCCCGTGCGACGATTTCTCGCCTTTGTGGCCGAGCCTGCCACCATCGCCTTCGCCACCAGCACCTCCGAAGCTGCTTTACCCCGAGCGATGGAGGCGATGGAGGCCTTCGGCGTGCCGCGCAAGATCGTCGCCTTCGTGATCCCCACGGGATACAGCTTCAACCTGGCCGGCTCAGCGCTATATCTGGCCCTGGCTTCGATCTTCGTGGCACAGGCGGCCGGAATCCACCTCAGCCTCTCGCAGCAGATCGTCATGCTCGGTACGCTAATGCTTACCAGCAAGGGCGTCGCCGGAGTGCCCCGCGCCGTCCTCGTTGTCCTGCTCGCGACGGCTTCCATCTTCGGATTGCCGGAAGGCCCGATTTTTGTCCTTCTGGGCATCGACGCTCTCATGGACATGGGTCGGACGGTAGTGAATGTCGTAGGCAACTGCCTCGCCTCCGCCGTCGTCGCGCGGTGGGAGGGTGAATTCGGCTCCGAGCTGCCGTCGCCCGAAGTGCGCTCCATGGTTACGGATGTCCAGTGACCACGGCGTTCGCGCCTATGCCGCATTGGCCGTCGGAGTCATCGCCATCGCATGGTCCGCGATCTTCGTGCGCTGGACTCACATGCCGGGACTCGCCTCGGCCTTTTATCGCGTCTTTTTCGCAGCAGTCGTCCTCTGGCCGCTCGCGCTTCTTTCGAAATCCCCATCACGCCGTTTCGACATGCCTACGCTCCGCCTCGCGGCTCTCGGCGGTCTCTTCTTTGCCGGCGATGTCGGCACGTACAACATTGCCGTTCTTCATACCACGGCAGGCGCAGCGACACTGCTCGGCAACAATGCGCCGGTCTTCGTTGGCCTGCTTACCTGGGCGATCACCCGAAAGTCGCCTCCTCGTACCTTCTGGACCGCTCTGGCCGTCGCTTCGATTGGAACCATGCTGATCATGCGGGTGGATGCGAAGCGCCTGGGACTCGAGTTAACCGGCGACATGCTCGCTTTCTGTACGTCGATCTGCTTCGCGCTTTATCTGATGGTCACGCAGCGGCTGCGGGACACGATGGACAGCGTCGCTCTGCTCGCCATGTCCTCCACCGCATCGGCGATTACGCTTTTGCCCATTGTGCTGTTCACGCATACCTCCTTTCATGTCCCGAGCGTTGCGTCCTGGGGAGCAGTCTTCGGTCTCGCGCTTGTCTGCCAGGTGATCGGCTATCTCTCCTTGACCTATGCGCTTGGCCACCTTCCCGCCACCATCACCTCGGTATTGCTGCTGGCGGTTGCGCCCATGTCCGCGATCCTCGCCTTCCTGCTCTTTGGCGAGCGTATGACTCCCTTGCAGCTTTTAGGCGGCGCACTCGTCCTCCTGGCCATATGGTTGGCAGGACGGTTGCGCGGAGGCGCGCGCTTACCAGCCATCGTTGAATAGCCAGAGCGACGCCATGGCGGCGGCCGCGTTCGTGGCTATCTAGTTGCTGCCAATGCTCTCCTCCCGAACCTATCGCCAACTTGATATACTGAGCGGAGGAAGAAAACCTGTCGACCTGTGCTATGACGGACCCCAAAGAAAGGGGTCTTTTTTGATATTTGGGTTTGCTTAGAGCGACAGGCACTGCTGTCTGGTGTTTAACCAGGAGGGCATCTTCAATTTATACATGGGCAATCTACTCGATCAAGTTCACACCCCCGCGGACATCAAATCGTTCTCTATCCCCCAGCTGGAACAGCTTGCGCAGGAGATTCGCGAGCGACTCATCCTTGCCCTTTCGAAGACCGGCGGCCATCTCGGCCCTAACCTTGGCGTGGTTGAACTCACGCTTGCCATGCATTACGTCTTCGATACGCCTACCGACAAGTTTGTCTTCGACGTCAGCCACCAGGCCTACGTCCATAAACTTCTTACCGGGCGTCGCGAGCGGTTTGAAACCATTCGCCAGCCGGGCGGTCTCAACGGCTTCATGCTGCGCACGGAAAGCGAGCACGATGCTTACGGAGCTGGCCATGCGGGAACCGCTCTTTCCGCAGCGCTGGGCATGGCGGCGGCCCGCGATCTCGCCGGAGGCAAGGAAAACATCGTTGCGCTAGCCGGCGACGCCGCTTTCACTAACGGCATCACCTTCGAAGCGCTGAATAATATTTCGGAGCACACCAAACGCCTCATCGTCGTTCTCAACGACAATGAGTGGTCCATCGATCGCAACGTGGGTGCCATCGCAACTTATCTTCACAAGATCGTCACCAACCAGCACGTCACGCACTTGCATGACAGCGCGGCGCGCCTGCTGCACAAGCTCGGCGGCAAAACCGCAATCAATGTTGTGCGTCGCGCCGAGGAAGCCGCCAAGGGCATGCTCTGGCCGTCCGTATTCTTCGAAGAATTCGGCCTCACCTACTACGGTCCGCTCGATGGCCACAACATCGGCCTGCTCATCGAAACCTTCAAGTTCCTCAAGCAGCAGGACAAGCCAGTTCTGCTGCACGCGATTACCCAGAAAGGCCGGGGTTTTCAGCCGGCGCTCGATAAGCAGAAGAAGTTTCACGGCCTTGGGCCTTATCATCCGGAAACCGGCGAGACCAATCCCACCGGGCAGAAAACTTATTCGGAAATCTTCGCCGACACGCTGGTTAAGCTGGCCAACGAGAACGACAAGATAGTTGCGATTACCGGAGCCATGCCCAACGGCACCGCGCTCGATCTTTTCCGCCCGCATCACCCGGCGAAATATTTCGATGTGGGCATCGCCGAAGAGCATGCCGTCATCTTTGCTGCCGGCATGGCGACGCGCGGATACAAGCCCTTCTGCGCCATCTACTCGACCTTTCTGCAACGAGCCTTCGATCCCATCGTGCACGACGTCTGCCTGCAGAACCTGCCCGTCGTCTTCTGCATGGACCGCGGAGGGCTCAGCGGCGACGACGGCGCAACACATCACGGTCTCTTCGACATCAGCTATCTGCGCAGCATCCCCAATATCATCCACATGGTTCCCAAAGACGAGGACGAGCTCGCCGACATGCTCTACACGGCGATGCTCCACGATGGACCTGCAGCGGTGCGATACCCCCGCGGAACGGGACCCGGAACCGCCGTCAAGGCTCATCCTGCTGCGCTGCCCATCGGCAAAGCTGAAGTCATTCGCGACGGCGAAGAGATTGCGATTCTCGGGCTCGGAGCGTTGCTGCCCATGGCGGATGAGCTGGCCCACCGGTTGGAGGCAGAGGGAATCTCGGCCGCTGTCATTAATCCGCGATTCGTGAAGCCGCTCGACCGCGATCTGCTGGCCAGCTATGCCCAGCGTGTGTCGGCCTTCGTTACCTTCGAAGACCACGTACTGATGGGGGGATTCGGGAGCGCCGTGCTTGAAGCACTCAGCGAGATGAATTTCACAGTCCCCGTTGTTCGCATCGGGTGGCCCGACCACTTCGTCGAGCACGGGAAGGTTGAACAGCTGCGCGCCAAGAATGGAATCAGCGTCGAGGCTGCGCTTGAGAAGCTGGAACCCTACCTCAAGGCCAGCAAAGGAAGAAGACTGGTCGCTCACTAGGTTTTCGACCAGCGGGCTTGTGGCCTTCCGGTTAGGCCGTCAATCTGGGCGCAGCGAAGAATCCCGGCAAGAGCTGCGTACGAATGAGAATGCTCACCGCGCCAGCTTCATCGCGGCAGGTGCGATCCGGTCGAAGATTTCTGCCATCCGTCGCTGCCTATACGCGAATGTCTTTTTGATCTGCCCCTCCATGAAGAGCGAGTGGGCGCGCTCACCCAGCGCGCCGAACTTCATCTCGTAGCTCACGTCGTCGGTGATGGCTGTTCCGTCGCCCGGAGCGCGCCGCTCCGCCTTTACGGAATGACAATGCCGCCACGCGGCGAATGGCCCGCGTTGCTGCACATCGCAGAAACGATCGTTCCACGCGAACTCCGAGATCACAGCCTCCCAGGATAGACGAATGGGAGAAAGGGGAAATGGCCGGAAGCTGAGGGTGATGGTCGAGCCCGCTCCGGCTGACGCTCCGCGCAGCTTACCTGCCCTGAACTCATTCGCAGGGGCCGGAGGTGCGACGATGTGCACCTCTTCCACCCGGGCATTCTGCCATCGCGGCATCAACCCAGGCAGGTTTTGCGGGTCAGCCAGGAACGCGAAGACAAACGGAACGGGGTAGGGGAGCCACTGGCTCGCTGTGAAGCGATGCACCATGCCTTACACCATACACAAATCGAGGTATCGCCCGTCTATTGACCAGGACGAGGTTCATAGGGTGAACACTCCTTGAGGTTTCATGGCGATGTCATCTCATCCAGGATTGCGGGTGCTGCCTGTCTCGCCTCTGAGACATGGGCGCGATGTCGGACCAGGGACAGCCGTTCCCCAAACAAACCTGTATCCTACGGTGTCTAAAGCAATGCATTGTGGAGGTGTGGTCTGAAAGCAAAGGCTCTCGCTGTCTTTCTCCTTGCTGTTTCGATTCCCGGATTCGCGCAGCATAACCAGACCGCAGACTCTTCTCCGGCCAATCAAGCCACCGGCACTTCGCTGACGATCTACAACAGCGATCTGGCGGTCGCACGAACCATGATTGATCTTGATCTCAAGCGGGGAAGCAGCGAGGTGACTACGACCCAGGTAACCCGGCAACTAGAGCCGGATTCAGTTGTGCTGCGCGACCCGAGCGGCAGCAGGGTGATTGACATCCTGGAGCAGAATTACGATGCTGCCGTGATCGATCAGGATGCGCTTCTGCGCCATTTTGAGGGGCAGACAATCGATTTTCAGAACCTGCTTTATCGAAGCGACCAGGAAGGCCAGCGGCTGGTGACGACTCCGGGCAAGATTGTGCGCGCTCCCAGTCCCGGCATCTCCCCGATGATCGAGGTTGACGGTAAACTGCAATTTCAGCTCCCCGGTATACCGGTTTTCCCCGCTTCGATTGACGGCCTGCTGCTTAAGCCGACCCTGCGTTGGCAGATTTTTTCCGACAGCGCCGCGCATTTCCCCGCCGAACTCAGTTACCTCACCCACGGTTTCACGTGGAACGCCACCTACAACGTCGTTGCTTCAGGCGAGGAAGCCTCCACCTCCGGCGACGAAAGGATGGATATGGTCGGCTGGGTGACGATCAGCAACAATAGCGGCACCGATTTCACCGATGCGAAAGTGAAGCTGATGGCAGGGAACGTTGCGACAGCTCCGCCTCCGCCTCGACCGATGTTCCGCGCAATGGCTGGAATGTTAACGATGGATCAAGCTGCGCCATCGCCTGTGACTCAAAAATCCTTCGACGACTTCCACCTCTACGACCTGAACCGCCAGGTGACGCTCAAAGACCGCGAGACCAAGCAGATCGAGTTCATTCGAGCTTCGGCGATTCCCGTTACTCGCAGATACATCTACGACGGCGCCGAGAATTTACCCGGCCCCATCGGCGAAGGCGTCTACACACAATTGGAGTTCGGGTCTGCCAGCGGCAAGCAGGTGCATGTAGAGCAGGAATTCATCAATAGCAAGAAAAATCATCTCGGCATGCCGCTGCCAGCGGGGACCATGCGTTTTTATCGCCGCGATGCCGACGGGCAAATGGAATTTGTCGGAGAAAACGCTATCAATCACACGCCGGAAGATGAAAAGGTCAAGCTCACCACAGGCAGCGCCTTCGACGTGACCGGCGAGCGCAAGCGGACCAATTTCAAAGTCAATAACCAGGAGCATGTCATCGACGAGTCCTACTCCATCACCGTCAAGAACGCGAAGGACAAGCCCGTCAACGTCGACGTCGTCGAGCACCTCTTCCGCGCGGCCAACTGGGATATCGTCGAAAAGAGTATTGCTTTTGAAAAGCGGGACAGCTCCACGATCGCCTTTCCCGTCACCGTTCCCGCTCACAGTAGCCAGGACGTTTCCTACACTGTCCACTACAGCTGGCAATGATCCCATGGCATCCGGATCGGAAAGAGAGCTTCCGGGGTGAAGGACCAGGTGTGATTCCAATCGCTTGCGGACGCATAGCATTTCTGACGGCAAGGAAAGGTCCCGCAGCCTGAGTTGCGGGACTTCCGTTTTGGGACAACATTAGTTAGGCATCAAGACCGAATCGACGACGTGAATTATGCCGTTCGACTGATAGACGTTCGCAATCGTAACCGTCGCCGTGCCACCCTTTTCGTCGGTCAGGATGATCTTGCCTCCGTCTGTGCTTGCCGTGAGCGTTCCGCCTTCGACCGTCTTCAGCTCGGCTTTTCCGCCACCAGCCTTGATCTGCTTCATCAGGTCCTTGGCGGTTACCTTGCCTGCAACCACATGGTAGGTCAGGATCTTGGCCAGCTGGTCTTTGTTTTCAGGCTTCAACAGCGTATCGACGGTGCCTTCGGGGAGCTTCGCGAATGCCTCGTTCGTTGGCGCAAAAACGGTGAAAGGGCCGGCGCCTTCGAGCGTCTGCACCAGACTCGCCGCTTTCACCGCAGCGACAAGCGTGGTGTGATCCTTCGAGTTCAGAGCATTTTCGATGATGTTCTTGGTTGGATACATCGCCGCTCCGCCTACCATTGGATCTTTCTGAGCGTGTGCCGAGGCTCCAGCCAGACAGAGAACGGACGCCAGCGTGATTGCGTAATACTTTTTCATAGGAAATCTTCCTTTCGAGGTTTTGTCGGGCCCTGAATACTTCCGCGAGAGGTACGGCTGGACTTCGCTCGTGGATGGCTTTCCGGTTCGGGGATTTGATTAATCGGAATGGTCTTTTTCGGGCGTGCACAATTCTTGGCGGTCTGTTGATGCGCTCATAAAGCGCCGTAAGCGGTTATCCTAGAGAGAACCCCTTCTCGCCGGTTGGCACGCAGGTCCGCGAGCTAGAATTTGAATTCCATGTCCGCTTCTACCTCGATTGCAAAACACGGGCGAGCTGCTTCCTCAACGGTTTCCTCCATGGACCGCTGGGTTATGGCCATTGGCGCGCTCAAGATGGTCGAGGCGCTGCTGTGCATTCTGCTGGGCATTGGCGCAATCAAGCTGCTGCACAAGGATCTGGTCGACGAGGCCACGCGCATCATCACCGCTCTTCGCCTCGATCCCGAAGGCCGATTCGTCAATCTCGTGTTGGACAAGATCGCGCTCATCAGCCCGCACCGCCTCAAGCAGATCAGCGCGGGGATCTTTTTTTACGCGGGGCTGCACACGCTGGAGGGAACCGGCCTGATGCTGCGCAAAAAATGGGCGGAATACGTGACTCTCATTCTGACGGCGTCTTTCTTGCCGTGGGAGCTTTTCGAGCTCATCCGCCGCTTCACTTGGATCAAAGTTGTTCTCACCCTGATCAACATCGTGGTGGTGCTATTCCTGATGTTCTATGTTCGGATGCGAGAAGAGCAAAGAGCCCGCTCCGAGGATTGAAAAATCGGAATAGTTACAACTTTGGTGGAATACGGCTTACCTTGAAGTGTAGGATCTGGCAAGCTCCATTACGAAGGGAAGAATCAATTCTATAAACACCACCATGTGGTGGTCTTGCCAGGAATTTAGCGCTAGATATAGGGCTTTCTTCCGAGGTTCCCGGCGCTCTCACCGAGCTTTTCCCGCTAATTTCTGAATCCACAGCTTTTCCGCTTTGACGCGATCCATCGCTGCGCTACGATTGTGGACGAAAGGGGTCAAAAAGGGGCCAAAGTGGCTCTTGATGACCTCGAATCGACCTCCTCTAGGACGCTGTGGAAAGATGACACGTCCGGGACAGGAAAGGCAATGTGAACTTCCATGTTTCGCGGCAATCACCCAACTCGAGTCGACGAAAAGGGGCGCCTCAAGCTCCCGGCCGACTTCAAGCGGGTAATCGACGAGAAGCAGTATGGCGACAAGTTTTACATCACGAGCCGGGACGGAGTGGATGCTGAAATCCACCCGATGAAAGAGTGGGAAATCATCGAGCAGAAAATCGCAGCGATTCCCAACTCCAATCCGGCCAAGAAAAAGTTGATGAATTACATCAACTATTACGGCCAAGCCACAGAGATGGATACGCAGGGAAGAGTTCTATTACCCCAGATCCTGCGTGAGAAGACGAACACGTTAGGCGATGTATTGGTTTTCGGCATGCACACGTTTCTCAAGGTCACCAACCGCGGGAGCTTCGAGAAGCAGATCGATGAAACGCCGATGACCGCGGAAGACGAGCAGATGCTCGAAAGTTTTGGGCTGTAAACAACCCCCAAGGGGGAGCGCATGACAGAACGTGAACGCCATGTGCCGGTTCTTTTACAACAAGCGATCCGATACCTGAATGTGCGCCGGGGCGGCACCTATGCAGACGCCACCCTGGGACTCGCAGGACATTCGAGCGCCATCGGGCGGCTGCTTGGTCCCCAGGGCAAGCTGATTGCCTTCGACCGCGACCCCGAAGCCATGGCACTGGCGAAAGCCAGGCTCGAGCAATTGCGAGAAGAGCTCGGCCCGGAGATGCCGGAAGTGATCCTGCACGATGTCGAGTTTTCGCAGGCCGCCGAACTTCTCGAACCGGCCAGCCTCGATGGGCTGCTAGCCGATTTCGGCGTGAGCTCGCTGCAGTTCGACGAAGCGCATAGAGGATTCAGTTTTCAGGCGGACGGCCCCTTGGAAATGCGGATGAATCCGCGCCAGGGCGTCTCCGCCGCACAAGTGGTAAATCAGATGGACGAAAAAGAGCTCGCCGATCTGATTTACGAATTCGGAGAGGAAAGGAGGTCGCGGAGAATCGCCAGAGCCATTGTCAGGGCCCGGCCGATTACGACGACGGCAGAATTGGCCAGAATCTTATCGGCCGCGGCCCCGCCAATGAAACATGACAAATTCCGTCATGCAATTCATCCGGCAACGCGGACCTTTCAAGCTCTTCGAATTTACGTGAACGACGAGCTGGAAGAGATCGAATCATTGCTCAGTGCAGCCCCCCGGTTACTGAAGCCCGGTGGACGCCTGGTGGTGATCAGCTTCCACTCACTCGAAGACCGCCGCGCCAAAGACGCCATCCGGCTAGGCGCGCAGCAGGGAATTTATGAAGTGCTCACCCGCAAGCCGGTTATTGCGGAAGAAGAGGAAACGGATCGCAATCCGCGAGCTCGAAGCGCGAAGTTAAGAGCAGCGGAGAAAAGCCAGGTGTAGGAGACAGGGTAGAGGGTGTAGAGATTTTGACTGCACCCTGAACCCTATCCCCTACACCCTAAATATCGGGTCTGGGTCGTCCTACCGCAGCAAACGGCGAAAGACAAAGCGTACGACGAGCCCCGTAAGACCCTCCCCGAACGTCAGCGGCCCAGGCCCGGTCGCAAGTGGGAGAGAACAGCTTCTAGCTGGAAAAGCTGTGTAAGACAGAGATTGAGTTAGAGCAGCGGGATTGAAGTGAGCAGCGAGTCGGCTAAAGGCTAAAAGCTAGAAGCTGCCGACGGAGGAGGCATTATGGCGACACAGGCAATTGCGGCCCCCACAGGATTCGAGAGCATCACTCGCCGGTCGAAGGACTGGGCGGTGGAACGCAATCTTTCGCTGCTCGCGGCGCAGCAGCGCGCACGCCGCGGCCCCACGCCTGAGATCTTCTTCGTCAAGCGCTTCGACAACACGCGCTTGGTGAAGGCCGCCGATCCGGTGCGGGTCAAGGAGATGCGTCTCTTTGCCTGTGCCATGGCCGTCCTCTTCGGGCTCATCATGATGTACGGCTGGCAGCACCTCAGCTCCATCGAGTACGGCTATCGAATTGAAAGCGAGAAGCAGAAGCTGCAGCAACTGGAGGAGCAGAACCGGCAGCTCCGTCTGAACGAAGCGCAGCTTGGCGACCCCGCGCGCATCGATCACATGGCGCGCCAGCTCGGGCTCACCGCGCCTCAGCCGGGCCAGGTGGTCCGCCCCGATGCGGTATCCGATCCGAATGCGCCGGCGCTCGCAGAAGCCACACCCATATTTCCGTCCGTACGCTGAGAGGAAATGGTAATGATATAGGCCGTCGCTCCGACGGCTGAAGGGAGGAAGAATCGCGGCGATGTTCATTGACCCCAATCGTCGCGACTCTTCAAACCTTGTCGTATGAAACATCCCTCATCGAATCCGCCCATCCCACAAGCTGTTTCGAAGACCGGCGTGGTTACGCCGATGCGCCGCTTTCGCGTGCTCAATGTGCTCGTCTTCTTCAGCTTCTGGTGCATCCTCATTTGTGGACGGCTCTTCTGGCTGCAGGTAGTGTGTCACGGCGAATGGGTTGAGCGGGCCGCAAGGCAGCAGCAGCGCACGTTTGAAGTGGCTCCACGCCGCGGCGTCCTCTACGACCGCGATCTGCATGAACTGGCGATGACCGTTCAGGCCGATTCGATCTTTGCGGTGCCTTCGGAAGTCGGCGCCGATAAGCCGGAAGCTGCGACGGAGCTAGCTTCTCTTCTCCACACTGACCCGACCGACGGCTTCACTTCAGCGTCTCAGATTCTCGCCCGCCTAAATGCCTCACGCAACTTCACCTGGATTGCCCGCAAGCAGGACGCTGCGCTGGTGGCCAAAGTGAAGGCGTTGAACTTGAAGGGCGTCTACGAGGTCAAAGAATTCAAGCGTTTCTATCCGAATAATCAGATTGCAGCGCAGGTGCTTGGCTATGTCGGCATCGATGACAACGGCCTCGGAGGGCTCGAAGAAGATTTCGACGAAGATCTGCATGGCACGCCCGGCCGCATGCTCACCGCTGTTGACGCGCGCCGCCACGTTCTTGGCAGCGAAGAGCGTGAGCCGCTGCCTGGCGAAAATCTGGTTCTGACCATCGACGAAAATATCCAATTCATGGCCGAGAAGGCGCTCGATGCGAACATGGCACGCACGCATGCGTTGAACGGTACTGTAGTTGTACAGGACCCGCACACCGGTCAGATCCTTGCGTTGGCCGTGCGGCCGACCTTCAACCCGAACGACTTTCGCCACGCGACGACAGATTTGCTGAAAAACCTCGCGGTCAGCGATGTCTACGAGCCCGGCTCGACATTCAAACCCGTAACCTATGCGGCAGCGCTGGAGGAAAAAGCCATCACTCCGGACAGCATGGTGGATTGCGGTGGCGGGGCGCTCAACATTGCCGGCCACACCGTGCATGATGCTCCCGGCGAGCACTACGGAATGCTTCCGGCCTGGAAGGCCCTTGCGGTATCAAGCAACGTTTGCGCCATCCGCGTAGGACAGCGCGTGGGCGCGGAGCATCTCTACAAATACATCCGCGCGTTTGGTTTTGGAGACCGCAGCGGCATTGAACTGCCCGCCGAAACAAGGGGATTGCTGGAACCATTGCGTCACTGGGGTCCGGCCTCCATGGGCGCAATTCCCATGGGGCAGGAAGTTGCTGTGACGCCTGTTCAGATCGTCACCATGGTTTCAACCATCGCCAACGGCGGGGTCTACATGCCTCCACACATCCTGCTCAAGAGCACAGAGCTGGCGAAGGGCGATCCCCAGCTGAAGCCCGCGGCTTTCCATCCCGACATCAGCTTGCCCGACCCGTTGCCGGAGGGCGCAAGGCGCGTAGTTTCGGAACTGACCGCCGCCCAGTTGCGAAAAATGATGGAGGAAGTGGTGCTCATCGGCACCGCGCACGACGCCGTTCATCTCAACGGATACAGCGCGGCGGGCAAGACTGGGACGGCCCAGAAGATCGATCCTCGTACCCACACTTATTCGAAGACCAACTTCGTCGCCTCGTTCGTCGGCTTCGCGCCGGTCAACAATCCAGCGATTACCATGGCGATCGTGATGGATTCGCCAGAACACAGCATGCACTTTGGAGCGCAGGCCAGCGCGCCCGTGTTCCAGGAGTTGGCCCAGCAAATCCTCGAATATCTGAGCGTGCCGCACGACGAACCACTCAAGTCACCGGCCGTACTCGCAAAATTGCAGACCCCCGTCGCAAGCGACGAAGATGAGCCTCAGCCTCACGTCGACGATCTTGATTTGCTCTTCGCCGAGGTGAACAATCTGCCCGCAGATGACCCGTTGCGCGCGAATCAGCCAGCACAGGAACGCGCGCCAATTTCAAAGAGCGATCTGGCTCGAGCCTCTGCGCAATCCGGCAATCAGCAAGCCACTTCAATCCCGTCCGCGCCCGCAGGCGCACCTCCGGCACTCGATGCGCATCTGCTGAAGGCCAAACTGGAAGAAGAGAACGCAGAAGCAGCCAAAGCGGCAGATACTTCAGCGCCGCTGGTTGCACCCACTGCGCCCCCGCCTCCGAATGCGGCTGGAGGCGTAGTGCTTGCCGCGGGAAAGCGCATTGCCGTGCCCTCCTTCACGGGTGAGCCGGTGCGCAAGGTCATCGAGCAGGCCGGAGGCATGGGGCTGGGCGTCCAGGTCCTCGGTTCAGGAATCGCCCGCGATCAGGCGCCCGCCGCCGGGACCATGGTCCTTGAGGGAACCGCCGTAGTGGTTCGTTTCGTTCGCTAAAGGAACGCTATTCTTGAAGTCCCCGACGGTACTGTTGGGCAATCGTATCCACATCGATTAATCTCGAACTGAAATGACCTTCAACGACGTTATCGCCGGCATTGAGATCGTGCGCCGGAGGGGAACCGACACCGAGATCGCCGGCGTCGAATACGATTCGCGCCGCGTCGGACCGGGCTCGCTCTTTGTCGCCATGCAAGGCGAAACGACGGACGGCAATCGATATGCCGGCAAAGCCATCGAGCTGGGAGTCGCAGCGATTCTTACCGACTCTGCCGAGGCCTTCGACGACATAGCGCGGCTGCATCCGGAGTTTCCGATCGCAGAGATTGCCCATGGAAGGAATGCTCTGGCTCTGGCCTCGGCGAGTTTCTTCGGGCATCCTGAACGCAAACTCAAGCTCACCGGTATCACTGGAACCAACGGCAAGACCACCACGGCATTTTTGCTCGACGCCATTCTCAACCATGCCGGCCGCAAGACCGTTCTGGTAGGGACCATCGAATATCACGTCGCGGGATCAGTTCGTCCATCGCCGCACACTACGCCGGAATCGCGAGACCTGCTCGAATTATTACGCGAAGGTGTCGATGCCGGAGCCTCAGAAGCGGTGATGGAAGTTTCCTCGCACGCGCTGGCCCAGGGTCGCGTCTACGGCATCGCTTACGACGTCGCGATCTTTACCAATCTCACGCGCGATCACCTCGACTTTCATCGCACCATGGACAACTACTTCGCGGCCAAGCGTCGTCTCTTCGATGGATCGCTCTTGCATCCGCCACGTGAGGCGGTCATAAACATCGACGATCCCCACGGTGCGGAGCTGGCAACGGTCGCTCGCGAGGCTGGCGCAGAAGTATTTTCCTATGGCCTAAATGCCGGCGAGTTTCGCGCCGAACGGGCTCAGATGAGTGCATCGGGCATGACATTCACGCTGCAATCCCCATACGGCCAAGTCGAAGTTCGCACGCGCCTCACCGGAAAGGTGAATGTCTACAATCTGCTCGCAGCATGTGCCGCCGCTACAGCGCGTGGGCTGTCTCTAGAAGAAATTCGCTCAGGAGTCGCCGCTCTCGCTTGCGTGCCGGGACGCTTCCAGACGGTAGATGAAGGCCAGCCCTTCACGGTAGTCGTCGATTACGCTCACACGGATGACGCTCTTCGCAACCTTACTGCGCTCGCGCGGGAATTCGTAACCACGACAGGTGGGAAAGTGATCACACTGTTCGGCTGCGGCGGCGATCGTGATCGGGCTAAGCGGCCTCTGATGGGAAAAGCTGCGGGTGAGGGCAGCGATTTCGTTGTGCTTACCTCGGACAACCCACGCAGCGAAGATCCCCAAGCCATCCTTCAAGACGCCTTGCCAGGACTGGCCGCCACCCACACGCGCTATGCCGTCGAAGCGGATCGCGCCGTTGCTATTCGTCTCGCCATACACGAAGCGAAGGCAGGCGACATTGTCCTGCTCGCCGGCAAAGGGCACGAGAAGACGCAGACCATGCAGGGAAAGACCATTCCATTCGATGACGCGGAAGTCGCAGCTGCAGCACTCCGCGAACTTCGCAGCCAGGGGAGCCGATGAAGCTCGAACTCTTTCAGATCGCACAATGGTGCGGCGCAGAGATTGTCGGCGCCAATTCCGATGCCATCAGCGCGACAGGCTACTCCATCGATTCCCGCACCCTTCAGCCGGGAGATCTTTTCTTTGCTGTGAGCGGGGAGAAATTTGATGGGCATGATTTTGTAACAGCGGCGATAGCAAAAGGAGCGGTCGCCGCCGTTGTCGCCCCGGGCAGCCTCGACAAACTCGGCGCCCGGATCGCGCCCTTGCTGGTCGTTGCCGATCCGTTGGCCGCCTTACAGCGGCTTGCTGCCAGCGTACGCCGCCACTGGGGCAAACGCGTTGTCGGTATCACCGGATCTGCGGGAAAGACCACAACCAAGGAAGCCATTGCCACCGTTCTCGGCGCACGGTTCAATGTGCTCAAATCGCAGGGCAATCTCAACAACGGGTTCGGCTTGCCTCTGCAACTCCTGAAGCTCCAGCCGGAGCACGATATTGCCGTTATCGAGATGGGCATGTCTGCCGCCGGTGAGATCGCGGCTCTCGCCAGGATTGCGGCTCCAGAGTGGGGCGTGGTGACCAATGTCGGCAACGCGCACGCCGAGTTCTTTGCCGACGGAGTCGCTGGGGTGGCGCGCGCCAAATACGAGCTTGTTCAAGCGTTGCCGGAGCACGGCATCGCATTTCTCAATTGCGACGACCCTTTCGTTTCGCAATTTGGCCGCGACTTCACTGGCCGCGTCGTTTACTTCGGCCGCGGACCTTGCGCCGATCCTCGTGCGGAATCGATCGAATCGTTGGGAACCGAGGGCGTTCAGGTTCAGTTGCGATCGGGAGAATCAAAGGCCGCCCTCCATTTGTATCTGCTGGGTGAACACAATGTCTCCAATGCCCTGGCTGCGATAGCCGTTGGAGTCGCCAACGGTATTCCGCTCGAAACCTGCTGCGCAGCGCTCGCGGAGCTGCAGCCCGATGAGAAGCGTGGACGAGTCGTCACTATTCGCGGCGCAAAAGTGATCAATGATAGTTACAATTCCAATCCCGAGGCCCTCAAAGCCATGATTGGCACGCTTGCGGCGATTCCGATTGCCGCCGGAGGCCGCCGCATTCTGGTAGCCGGAGAGATGCTTGAGCTGGGAGCGCAGTCGACGGCGCTGCATGCGGCTTGCGGGGAAAAAGCGGTCGAGTCGGGCATAGACGTATTGATCGGAGTGCGCGGGTTCGCGAAGAACATCACCGAGCAGACGGCGGCGCATGGCATCCCATCGATATTCTTCGAAACGCCCGAGGAAGCAGGCGAATGGCTGCGGCAAAATCTTGGAGCCGAGGATGTGGTTCTGCTGAAAGCCTCTCGCGGAGTTCGCCTCGAACGCGCTCTGGATGTGCTGCTCCACGATCCCGCGTAGTAATTCTGCTAAAGATTTATGAGTGGCGGAGCACGAAACCCGAACGCGCGTTCTACGCAAGCAGCAACTGCCAATACTAGTTCGTCTTCGAAGGCACGGCCGGCAATCTGCACGCCAATCGGTAACCCGTCTTTCGAGCTTCCAACTGGAACAACAGCCGCCGGAGCTCCCAGGAGATTGAACCACTGCGTATAGCGCATGGCGTCGAGATAGCGGACTATCTTTCCGTCGATCTGCCACGCGCGCTCACCGTGCTTGAATGCCGGAATGGAGCAAACAGGCAATAGCAGAATAGGGAACCGCCGCATCTCTTCCAACAGCTTGCCGCGCACGATGTCGCAGTGCGCCCACGCGTCCAAGAGTTGCGCTGCAGTGAGCGGCAGAGCCTCATTCCCAAGCTCAAGAAATTCGCGAAAGATGGGGCTCAGCTCCGCCTCGCGGCCGGTGATGGTAGGCGCATAGAACATCGCGCCGCACTGCATGAAAAACTTCCACCACAGCTCACGCGCCTCTTCGAGCGCGGCCGGACGAAAGCGCTCTACATGAAAGCCCTGCTGCTCGAGCGCCTGCGCCGCATTGCGCACCGCCGCACGAGTCTCGTCCGTTACCGGAATCAGTCCATCGTCTTCAAACCATCCGATGGGAATCCGCTTCGCGTCGTCCAAAGTTACATGTCGATAGGGGACGGGCGGGCTGACGGGATCGAGTATGTCTTGCCCGGCAAGCACTTCAAACAACAGTGAAACATCCGCAACAGTGCGCGCCATGGGGCCCACTGCCCCCAGGATCGAAAACGGACCGACACATGGCGGTACATGCCCACGTCCCGGAATACGCCCCGGAGTCGGCTTGAGGGCGCTGATGCCGCAGAAGTGCGCAGGTTCGCGGACCGAGCCGCCGCTATCGCTGCCAAGGCCTCCAGCCGACATGCCCGCGGCAATCGCCGCAGCCTCGCCTCCGCTCGACCCGCCCGACGAGTAGGCAAGACTCCACGGATTGCTTGTCCGCCCATAAAGCAGGTTGTCCGTTTCGTAAGCCATCAGAAACTCCGGACAATTCGTCGTGCCCAGCAGAGTTGCCCCGGCCGAGCGCAAACGAGATACCGCTTCCGCATCCTGCTCCGCGATTGCCCCGCGATGCAGAGCGCTTCCGATCTCGCAGCGATAACCCTGAACAGAGATGGTCGCCTTGACGCTGAGCGGCAAGCCCGCGAGTGGGCCACCCACGGTGCTCTTTTCGACGAGCCGAGCATGAGTCCGCACCTCATCCGCATCGAACTCGATGAATGCATTCAGTGCAGGATTCATCCGCTCGATCTGCCGGATGTGCTCCTCCGCCAACTCCAGCGCCGAAATCTTTCTTTGCTGAAGGAGCGCAAGTTGTTCTACCGCTGGAAGAATCGTAACCGTCATGGTTCCGTAATCGGTTGCGACACCGTCGGCTTGTAGTCGAACTGGAAGCGTTGGGAGCGATTTCCGGTCTCGAAGCGCTCGTCCCAGTTCAGCAAGTATTGAAGGGTATCTGCATTCTCAGGATAGTGCTCGGTCGCCGGATACGGGTACGTGCTCTCTTCGTGAAACGGCATCTGGGCGACAGTGAAAGGCAATATTTCGTAGAAGTCCATATCTTTCACGAAGCCATTCGCATAGAAGAAGTAATCTCGTTTCCAGTGAGCGGGGAGCGCCGGGAGTGTCTCGGCTGAAAACTCGGCGTCGATCTCCTCGCCGCTGCCGAAGATCACATACTTGTTATCCGGCTTATCCAAGAGCTGTGTCACGTTTCCATAGTGAGTGTAAGGTCCGCGCTGCCACTGGAACGGCCCGGTCTCACTGATCTTCTCGTAGTCATAGTGCAGGTCGCCCGGCGTCGCGCCGTCGATCTGTTGGGGATAACCGCGAAACGCCAGATGCGCCACACTTAGCGGCAATTCTGTTTCTCTCGTCTGCATCGCATTCTCCGGTCCGTTGTCCACCAGCACCTGATCCCAATAAATTTGGAGATTCGTCGCGATGCGAATCTTGGTAGCGCCCGCAGGCAGCTTGCCCGTCAGGTCGACGACGATGGTGCGCGGTAGTCCCGCTGGGAATCCCATGTCGTCCACGATGCGCTTCCAGCTGCCGTCCGGCATCTGCGCTTCGACATACGGAGGAATCGGCTCCAGACCTGCCTGCCATGCCGCATACATCGAGCTGGCGCTGAAATATTCGATGAACCCGTGCATGAATAAACGAATTGGATTGTCCGGAGTCCACTTGCCGACATCCAGAGTCAGCGTGTGCATATTTGCGTAACCGGCGTAGCTGAGATTATCGAAGTCTCGCACATATTGGTGGTCGCGCTTGGCGATCAGTGCCAGTACATCATGCCCACGATCATCCCAGGCGCCAGCTACTGGCCGTGTCTTCGCTGACGCAACTACTGCCTTGCCTGAAGCGAAGGGAGGCTCGCTGAGAAATCTCTCGTCCGGATAAGCGTCCGTGTTCTCCGGATGATCGATGGCCACCAATCGCAGCTGATCGACGAAGTTGATTTCTTCCATAAGCTCGCCAAAGCGCAGGCTCAGATAGCCGTTGCGCGGCTTCAATTGCGATCCATCCACCTTAATCCACTCATCGGGATCCGCCTGGTTTGTAGCCGCTGGAGATACCCAGTGCCCCACTACCGCCGCGCCAATCACATCCGAGATGAACTGATATTTCTTTCCGTCCCAAGCGAACAATACCGGACACGAACTGCCGCGGCGATCGAGCTCTTTCAGTGCGAGCGGCTTTGCGGCCGAGATGTCGATCTCATCCTGAGGCACTCCAGTGGGCCACAGCATGCGTACCACATCCACCTGCTCTGTTTGGCCCAATCCAGCAAGAATATCCGTCGGTCCCTGGCTCAGATAGCCTGCTCCGCCAGTAGCTTCAAACTTCTGCTCCTGCCCATTCGCAAAGACCTCGACCTTGGTTCCGATCGCGGTCTTGTTGTCTGCAAGACCGGTCAATGCGATGCGCAACGAGTGGTTTTTATTTCCGCCGACATTCTTCAGCACGGTTGCCGAACCATCGGCCTCGGTCACGATTAAGTCTGCCGCACCGTCGCCGTCGACGTCTGCTGCAATCAGAGTTCGGGGATTGCTTAAGTTCAGTTTTGTCGCGCCGACCGCAGCGCTCACGTCCTCAAATCCCTCTGGTCCGCGATTGCGAAAGATACGCAGCCCTGGTCCCGTAGAACTTTGGACGATCGCAGCGAGATCGATCCATCCGTCGTTATCAATATCAATCGCCGTCAGTCCCCACGCGGCGGTAGCATCCTTAATCGGCAAGGGAACGCGTTCAAACGCCTTCCCATCCACGTTGCGCCATAGGCTGATGCCAGGCGCACCCGCATGCGTCACCGCAATATCCATCCATCCATCTTTGTTGAAGTCGAAGACCGCCGCACCGCGCGTCGGCGAGAGGGTCGCATCCGAATATAAAGACATCGGCTTGAACTTCCCCTCGCGCTGATTGAGGTAGATGGCGGGTGAGCTATCCGCGCCGGTGACCACCAGATCGATGGCGCGGTCGTTGTTGATGTCGGAGAGCGTAGCTCCCGCGGTGCTTTCCTTGCCGGAGAGACCCGTCAGTCCCGTCCACTCGGTAAAGGTGGAATTGCCGTTGTTTCTCCATAACACGCTGGGCCCAGCGGCGCTATTCGTCGCTGCTCCAGTCACAAATAAGTCGACATCCCCATCGTGGTCGAAGTCCAGAAACAGTACTCCGGCCGGCTTATTTAACTGTTGAATGCCCACAGCCTTTGTCACGTCTTCGAATCTTCCCTTGCCAAGGTTGTGGAAGAGCGCCACGCGATCGCTGAAGGCAATTGCGAGGTCGGGAAGCCCGTCGCTGTCGTAGTCGCCGACGGCACAGGCAATGGCTTGTCCGCTCGTCCGCAGCCCCATCGGCGCGGCTGGCGTTTCGGTGAACTTCCCGCTCGCATCGATCTCATATATTCGTATCGCACGTTCGCCTGAGCCGAGCAGGATGAGCTCTTTGCTGCTTGAGCTGTTGATGTCGAATAAACATGCGCCAGAGCCACGCGGCACTGACGTACTTTCTGGAGCAGGCGAGATGGGTCCCGTAATCGCCTCTGCCACCAGGGTGACGGGAATCATCGGCCCCGGTTTAACCGGCGGCGCCAGCATGTTCTCAACCGTCGCATAACGTCCCTGTTCGCCGTAGGCTGCGCTCAGTGGGCTCGAAATCTTGTTTTCCGTCAGTTCCTGAAAGCGCTTCAAATGTTCCCGCGACGCACTCACATCTCCCATGCGCTGCAGCGCGCGGGCAAGTCCGAAATGTGCCGAGGCATGAATCGGATTTAGAGTCAGGGCCGCCTCGTACTCCTGTTTCGCGTGTGCATAGTCGTTAAGGCTGAGATAAAAAGAGCCCATGAAGTAGTGAGCATCCGCATCATTGGGATCGATCTTCACCACATGTTGCAGGTCATCGATCGCCAGCTTGGGATTGCCGCCGTTCAAGTGCGTCAGGCCAAGCGCATACCAGGTCCGCGCATTGTTGGGATCGGCGGCCGCGGCCTGTTTCAGCGCCTCTTCTGCATCGGGAATCTTCTGCAGATAGAGCAGCGCTATGCCCTTGTTTACGACCGGCACAACCGCTGAGGGATCAGCCGTGTGGGCTGCCTCGAACTTGGCCAGCGCTTTTTCCGTAAGCTGCTGGTTCATGAGCGCAACGCCGATATTGTTCAGCCTTGATGCATCGGCGGCTGTGCTCTGATCGACAGCGAGTGCCAAAGATGTCATCTGGAAGCAAGCGACGAGCAGAAAAAATTGGCGCAGGCGGGTTGAATTACGAAGAATTGTGGGTAACATCGTCGCGGCCAATTATAGAAGAGGGAAAAGATAGACTGGAATGATGCAGCAGGACCAGCCAAAGCAATGGGAATCGATCCTGGCGATGATTCCCGCTCCATCGGTGCCGATGCCTTTGCCGGAAAACATTGCCGGCAAAACCATCCTTATCACCGGAGCAGGCGGGTCTATCGGGTCGACGCTCGCCCATGAGATAAGTGAGCATCAGCCGCGCCGTGTCATCCTTTTCGATGCGTCTGAGCAGAGCCTCTATCGCATCGATCGGGACCTCCGCGCGCCTCATAATGCGGTTTTGGGCAGCGTCTGCGATCAATCTTTACTGGACGAACTTCTCGAACGATACCGTCCGGAGATTGTCTTCCACACGGCAGCCTTCAAACACGTACCGCTGATGGAACTCAATCCGTTTGCGGCTGCTCAAAACAATATCCTAGGAACTTTCACGTTGGTAAAAAGCGCAATCCGGCATCGCGTTCAACAACTGGTAGTAGTTTCCACCGACAAGGCAGTTGAGCCGGCCAGCATCATGGGTGCGTCCAAACGAATCGCGGAGCTGATCGTTCTTGCCATGCAGTCGGACGCGACCCGACTCAAGGCGGTGCGACTCGGCAACGTTCTAGGCTCTCAAGGCAGCGTCCTGCCGCTCTTCCAAAGCCAGATCGATCGCGGCGAGCCGCTCACCGTCACCCATCCGCGGGCCAGCCGCTATTTCCTCACCATGCAGCATGCTGCGCAATTGCTATTGCTCGCGCTTGGGGATGAATTTTCCACCGGCATCTTGGTGCCGATGCTGAGAGATCCGATCCGCATCGAAGAAATAGCCCGCCGCATGCTGGCCAATGTCAAGAATTCGCATCTGTCCGCAGTCACTTTTACCGGCCTAAGGCCCGGAGACAAGCTGACCGAAAAGCTGATCGCAGAGGACGAAGCGTTTCTAGCCGATAGTGAATCCCCGCTGCGTATGATTGCCAGCCCCACTGTACATCGGGAGGAACTTGTACACGCGCTCAGTGATCTGAAACAAGCCGTCCAGGATAGGAACTTGCCTCAGCTGCTGCGCATTGTTTCGCAACTTGTGCCTGCCTACCGGCCGAGCGAGGTCATTCAAGCCAACCTTCAGGAATATGCGACCGGGAGAATCGGTCGATGAAGCGCACTATTGCGGTAATCACCAGCTCGCGCGCCGACTATAGCCATCTCTATTGGCCGCTTAAGGACCTTGCCGCGCATCCCGATGTGGACCTGCGACTGATCGCCATGGCCTCGCATCTCTCGCCGGCCTTTGGATCGACGGTTCAAGAGATCGAGAAAGATGGCTTTCTGCTCGCTGGCCGCGTGGAATGCCTGCTTGGCTCTGATACTGATATCGGCATGGCCAAGACCATCGGCATTGCCGTGCAAAGCCTCGCCGATTTGCTCGGACGCATCCGCCCCGACATCCTTCTTCTCATCGCCGATCGCTACGAAATGCTCGCACCTGCCTCGGTTGCGCTGGCGCTGCGCATTCCCATTGCCCACATCGAGGGCGGCGAAATCAGTGAAGGAGCCATCGATGACGCGGTACGCAACGCGCTCACCAAGATGAGTCATATTCACTTCACTTCGACAGCTCAGGCTCGCGCCCGCGTTATCGCCATGGGAGAGGAGGAGTGGCGTGTGCATCGCGCCGGTGCGCCGTCGCTCGATCACTCGCGCCGCAGCACTCTTCTGAGTCGGCAGCAGTTGGAAGAGCGTCTGGGAATCGATCTTGCGCAGCCGCCTATCCTGGTTGCATATCATCCGGTGACGCTGCGCCGCGAAACTACCGAAGAAGCAGAAGCGTTGTTCTCCGCGCTCGAAAATGTAACCGATCGATTGTTCTTTTGCTATCCCAATGCCGATGCCGGCAGTCATCACCTCATTCAGCGGACAAGCGAACTCCTCGGCCACCGAGAGGGTTGCCGTGTCTTCGTCAATCTCAATGCGGTGACCTATTGGAGCCTCCTTCGCTGTGTGAAGATGCTGATCGGCAATTCCAGCAGCGGCATCATGGAGACTGCGTCCTTCGCACTTCCTACCGTCAATGTCGGATTTCGTCAGAAGGGAAGAGAGAGGGCGAAGAATGTTCTCGATGCCGCTCCCGAGAGCGCGGATATTCTCGAAAAAATGGCTCGGGCAGGCAGTGAGGCCTTCCGAAACTCACTTGCCGGCATGGAAAACCCTTACGGCGATGGTCATGCTACCGAACGCATCGTGCGTGTTCTTACTGAGATCCCGCTCGGCGATGGGCTGTTAATCAAGCGCGCTCCGGAGCTGCCAGTCTGATCGAAAATATATCGGTATGAAGATTCCACTCTCACAGCCCGACATCACCGAGGCCGAAATCGAAGCCGTCACTGCGGTGCTGCGCACGTCACGGCTTAGCCTGGGCCCGAAGCTCGAAGAGTTCGAGCATGCTATGGCATCCTATGTCGGCATGCCGCATGCGGTAGCCGTGAACTCCGGCACCAGTGGTCTTCATCTCTGCGTTCGCGCTCTCGGTATCGGCGATGAAGACGAAGTCATCGTTCCCTCCTTCACCTTCATCGCCGCGGCCAACGCTATTCGCTACGAACGGGCGCGGCCGGTCTTCGTCGACATCGAGCCGCACACCCTCAATCTCGATCCCGAAAAGATTGAAGCAGCAATTACGCCCAGGACGCGTGCCATTATGGCCGTGCACAGCTTCGGTGTACCGCTGCCGATAGATGCGATTCTCGCTATCGCTAAACGCCACGATCTTTTCGTCATCGAAGACGCCTGCGAGGCCGTTGGAGCAGAATACAAAGGATGCCAGGCAGGTAGTTTCGGCCACGCGGCGGTCTTTGCCTTTTATCCCAACAAGCAGGTCACTACCGGCGAAGGCGGGATGATCGTGACTGGCGACGTTGCCCTCGCTTGCAGGATGCGCGCTCTGCGCAACCAGGGCCGCTACGACTCAGACGATTGGTTTCAGCATCAGGAAATCGGCTACAACTACCGCATCTCCGAAATCAACTGCGCCTTGGGCATCGAACAGCTGAAGCGTATCTCAGAAATTCTGAGCAGGCGCGAAGAAGTAGCTAAAGCCTACCACCGCGAGCTCGAAGACATACGTGAACTGATTTTGCCGCCTATTCATGTTGCGGGCAGCCGGATCAGCTGGTTTGTCTACGTAGTTCGACTAGCTGGGAATTTCACCGCACACCACCGCGACAAGCTAATGAGCTATTTGCAAAGCGAAGGCATTGGATGTGCGCGCTATTTCGCGCCTATTCATCTCCAGCCCAGCTATGCGGAGTGGCGGGAGACCCATTTGCCGGTGACGGAAAGCGAGTCGGCTCGCACTTTGGCGCTGCCTTTCTTCAATCGCCTTTCGCAAGCGCAGATCTCCGAGGTCGGCAAGGCCCTGCGAAGTGGGCTGAGAATGCTCGATTAAGCAAGATTGGCGAAAGCTTAGCCGCCGATATGGACCATGCTGCGAGATGGTTTCAGAAAGCCCGGTTCGCCGATGTGGTGCCGGGCTTCTTTCATGGCCACGGTCCGGGCGATAAACAAGGCCAGATCCTCATCGCTCCCGCCACGCTGCATCACTCCGTAGATGTCGTGATCGGTCTGCGAAAAGAGGCAGGTGCGAATCTTTCCGTCGGAGGTCAGCCGGATTCGGCTGCAGGCTCCGCAGAACGCACGCGATACCGGCGCGATGATTCCGATCTCGCCGAGTCCATCGTCAAAGGTGAAGCGCACCGCGGTCTCTCCGGGCGTCGTTGGTGGCAGCTTCACGAGTGGACGAAAGTCTTCGAGCCGCGCGATTACTTCCGAATACGGCACCACGCTGTCGGGAGTCCACAGCCGGTCCTCTTCGAGAGGCATAAACTCGATGAAGCGGACGATGACGCCGTGCTCCCGCGAGAACTCTGCAAAGGGAACAATCTGGTTGTCATTGAAGCCGCGCAGCACTACGCAGTTCACTTTCACAGGACCTAGCTCTGCGCGTTGTGCCGCCTTGATCCCGTCCAACACGCGATTGAAACTGCCGGGAACTCGGGTAATCCGCGTGAAGGTGTCCGGATCGACGGCATCCATGCTTACGGTAATGCGGCTCAAGCCGGCATCTTTCAATCGCTGCGCCTGATCAGCCAGCAGATGCCCATTGGTCGTGATCGCCAGATCCAGCGGCTGGCCTTGTATGGTGCGCAAATCTGCTAGCTGGCGAACAAGATCTATCAGACCTTCTCGAAGCAGCGGTTCGCCGCCAGTCAGGCGCACCTTCTCGATGCCCAGCCCGACAAAGACCCGCACCAGACGCAGATAATCCGCAATGGGCAGCTCCGCATACTGCGCGCCTTCATTACCTGTCCGGCAGTAGACGCAGCGGTAGTTGCAGCGGTCGGTTACCGAGACGCGCAAGTCGGTGATGGAGCGCCCATGACGGTCGATCAGGCCTGTGCGGCGATCGCTCGATCCTTCGATCAGAGTGCCGTCAGACGAAGTGGCTAAAGCTTCCATTCCCTTATATCCACTCTATTGGATGCGGGTCTAAGTGGCTAGACTCGGTATCAGGAGCTCGCCGGGGCCGAACTCGCCGGCATTCGCGCTATCTCCAGGCGCAAAGCATCCGGCCGGATGCGCCCCGCACGCCAAGTTGATCCGAGCGGCCAGCGAAGTAGAGCGCGTTGATCTGATCCGACCCAATATCCTCAACGCTTCGGAACTCGGAGAGCTCCTCGCGAATGTGCTCCGGAGTAAAGAAGAGCTGGAAGGGCTCGTTCGCCAGCTGTACGCGCGCGGCCAGCGAATCACGGGCCAGCTGTTCGAGCGGGGGCAGCATCTCTCGTGGCTGGCCATAGTCCAGAACCACGCCGCTTCCTTCAGGTCTTGCGGCGAGAAACTTCACTGTGGAGCGAAATGCATCCAGTGTGAGATATGGCACCACGCCCAGCCACGCAAAGAAGGCTGGCGCCTGCATCTCGAAGCCTGCCCGCTCTAACTCCGTGTCCAGAGACTGTCGTTCAAAGTTGACCGGCACATGGTGAACATTGCCGGGGATAGAGATGCTGTTCTCCTGCAGCAGCTCGCGCTTCCACGCTTGGGTCGCGGGATGATCGACCTCGAAGACTCGCAACTGCGGATGCGGATTGCGATAGGCAAAGGTGTCGAGTCCCGCGCCCAGCAGCACGTACTGCGTTACGCCTGCGGCAACGGCGCGCGCCAGGTTTGCCTCTGCGTAGAGGCTGCGCGATACGAGAAACGCTCGCAGGCCTACGGAAAACGGCTTCTCCAGCCGGAATCGCGTGAGCGACAGCTCCTCGGCATATCTCTTGCCGAGAATCTGCACGGCGATCGGATCGGAAAAGACTACCGGCGAATCGTAGATCTGGTGCGCGGCCCGCCGTAAAGCTACGCGCAGTGCCGTTCGGGAAGGAAGTGCCTCGTCCATAAGGCATTATCAAGGCAGCGGCGCGTTCTCCTTCACAATGATCAGATCCCACGGGCCAATAGTCTCTGCCTGCCCTTGCGCGATGGAGTGCCCCGTCAGCAGATCGGTTCCTGCCGCGTAAGGATACGTGACGGAAGCGGAGGAGCTCGAATAGTTCAGGTAGTAGTGCATCTTGTGCCCATCGCGGCTGGCTCCATGCTTTACGCGCACTGAGGCAGGCAACTGCTGGTCAGGTCCCGTCAGACCCGCATTGCGAAGTGCATCCCGTACCACGGCTTCCTGCAGCTTGTCGGAGAGGACCGTCCCCTCGTAAGTAAGTGTTCCCGAACCGAAGTGGTTCGACGTAACGGCCGGCCAACGGCCGAAGAAGGGATGATCGTAGAACGCCAGCGGCTTCGCAGTCGTGGGCTGCAGAAACTCTGCCCAGATGCTCACCTGGTTTTCATCGCCGGCGTGAAAGGGATCGCCCTTCAGCGCCAAAGGCTTCTCCAGGTTCGAAAACTCCTGATAGGTGAATCCCGCGGCCTCGCGTAGCGGCCCGGGAGCCATCTCCCAACGCACCGCGGAGTTTTCATTCGCGAATCCGCTCTTGAAGGTCATCAGCACATGGCCGCCGTTGTGAACGTAGTCGGCGATCCTCTTCAACAGCGCATCGTCCGCGATATACAACGCTGGAACTACCAGCAGCTTATATTGCGAAAGTTCCGCAGAGGTCGCGCTGGGGAAGACGAAGTCGCATCCCACGTTTGCCATATAGAGTGAGTGATGAAGCTGGCTGACAAGGCTGCCATAGCTCCCACCGGCCTTGCCTGGAATCCATCCCGTGCTGTTCTGGCGTTCGATCGGCATGAAGCTGAGGCCGTTCAGCGAATCCACGCTATAGAGAATCGCCACCTGATTGCGGATCTTCATGTCGGCCAGCTGTGGTCCGATTTTCTTGAGCTCGTGCGCCACGCGCGAAACCTCGGCATACGCGCGATTCGGCTCCAGGTCGTGGCTCAGCACGCCCTTCCAGTAGGTCTCCTGCCCTGCGTGAATCGAGTGCCAGTGCCAATACTCGACCATGTTCGCGCCGCTCGAAACGTCGGTATAAACATCCAACCGCATCTGTCCGTCATACGGAGGGAACTGCCCCGCCGAATCCCACCCCAGGGTCTGTGCGTTGGTTTCGGTCACCAGATAATTCGTATGTTTGAGCGAGCGGGAGAAATCGCCTTGCAGGGCCTGCCATGCGCCATCCATGTGATCCTGCGTGCCGTGGTAGATGTTGTTGGCGACTACATCGATATTCGCCGCGACATCCGGCTCGTTTACGTCCGCATGCATCATGCCGCCGTAGTCCTGAGTGACGAACTGTCCCGGGCCGCGATTTTTGCGCACCAATTCCGCCTGCCACGCGAGATAACGGGTCACGCGAATCTGCTGCCAGCGTGTCCACTCCAGCTTGTAGCTCGTGCTGGTGGCATTGTCGCGCGTGGGCATGTCCGCCCAGTCGTTCACGTCCTCGCCCCAGTAATTCAGGAACCACGCTTGGTTCAGCGCATCGGTCGTGCCGAACTTTTTCTTCAGGTGATCGACAAACCCGGCGAAGACATCGGGATTCGAAGCTCCATAGGACGAGGTCTCGTTGTCGATCTGCCACCCGATCACCGTTGGATTGCCCTTGTAGTGGCTGACCAGGTTGGTAATCATGCGCTCGGCATAGAAACGGAACTTTGGATTGTCGTAGTCCATGTTCTGCCGCATGCCGTAGCCGACATAGCCATCGCCCAGCGGCCGCGCCAGGATTTCGGGATGCGCATGCGCCATCCATGTGGGAATCGAATACGTCGGCGTACCCATGATGACTTTGATCCCGGCCTTGCCCATGGCGTCCACCACGCGATCCATCCACGCGTACTCGAAATGGCCGTCGGTCGGCTCCCACAGGCTCCAGGTCGATTCGCCCATGCGTACCACGGTGATCCCCGCGGCCTGCATCAGCGCCACATCCTTCTCCAGCCGGCCCGGCTGCAGATCGGCGGGCATGTACTCCTCGTAGTAGGCCGCGCCATACAGAATCGTAGGCTGCGAAACATCCGGCGATCCAGCCTGTGCGGCGACGGAGCACGAAGATCCGAGCATTGCCGCGCCAACAAGTGCGGCGATACTCGCGCGGTATACGTTTCCTGAAAAGTTTGCCATGAATCTCCTGAAGAAAGCAGCTGCCCATTCTAACCGGGGATGAGCTCTATCCGGGTATGAGAAGGGTATTGAACGAATCCGGCTGCATGGTTGCAGCGATCTGTCGCTCGCCCACCGAGACGTTGATAGGCCGCTCGCGATCGCTCTCGTTCCGCAGGATCACTGCCACGCTCCGGTCCCGATTCAGATAAGCCAGCCCGTTCTCGAAGGTGCCATCCGTATCCAGCCGCCGCGCCCCTGGCTGCACGAAGTGGCTCACATGCTTCAGCAGGTAGTACTCGTGGTTGAAGCGATAGTGCTTCGTCCCTGGATCGACCGTCACTAATGAATTCTGCGGCCAGCCCCAATGGCTTTCGCCGCCCGTCTGCAGCGAGAGGTTCCAGTACATGTAGCCGGTCGCGCCATTCTGCAGGTAGTGCCGCATCAGGTCCCAGCAGTAACCGGCATAGCTCCAGTCGTTCTTGCCGTCGCCGCACTCTTGTTCGGACTGATACAGCACCAGTTCGGGATGCTCCCGGTGAATGGTGCGAATCGCATTCTTGCCCGCCCACTGGAGGCCGACACCCTTGATCCAGCGGCCCGAATCGCGATCCGCAAGGACGCGGTCCAGCAGTTGCGGATTTCCGCGCTCCAGCGTGCCGAAGAAGAGCTTCACCCCACGCTCATCCATGGCCGGGCCCAGGTGGCGAACGAAGCGCGCCAATCCCTCCGGAGTCCAGGTGCAGCTCGGAAACGGCTGCGCGGAGTTGAACTCGTTTTGCGGCATCACCATGCCGATGGAAATCCCCTGCTGCTTGTACGCATCGACGAACTTGCCGAAATACTTCGCATACGCCGCGAAGTAGCGCTCCTCCTGGATGAACATGTCCTCGCCTTCGCGGCCCACCTGATCGGGACGTAATCCATTCGGCGCCAGGCCGGGCCGCTGCATGGCCTCGGCATAGTGCTTGTTCTTCTTCATCCACGAAGGAGGACTCCACGGCGATGCCCATACCCGCAGGGCGGGATTGTACTTCTGTGCGTTCTGGATGAAGGGAACTAGGGTCTCCCGATCGTTCGCGATGCTGAAGTGATCGAGCGAGAAATCGCCCGGAGTCTCGTCGTACGAATACCAGCCGCGCGAGAAGTCATTGGCTCCAATGGGCATGCGGCAGAGGGTGAAGTTCGCGCCCGTTCCCACGCCCTGATCCGGAGCGAACATCTCTTTCAGAATGCTTTCCCGGTCCTCCGCGCTCAGTATCTGCAGAGAAGTCCAGCCCAGCTCGTTGAAGCAGGCACCGAAGCCTTCCATCGCGGGACTGCTGCTCTCGGTTGCAATCTGGAGGTCGAGCGTATCCCAGAGCCAGCCAGGAGCCCGCAGATCTTTTCGTTGCCACGGCGAGGTCTCGGTCGTGCTGATGAAGGTTGCGGTGGGATTATCAGCATAGAAGGCATGCGAGCGGGAAGGCAGAGCCAGCAGTGCAGAAGATCCTACCGCGACCTTGGCCGCGTTTTGAAGAAACGCCCGGCGATCCATGGTGAATCCTTCTATAGGATTTTTAGAATTTCCGATCTGGGTTCGTCGCACTCTTTTCACTCCCTCTTTCGGAGCTAGCAAACAAAAAGCAGGGCCGAAGCCCTGCCTGACTTTGTAACACTATGCGTTGTGAACCGGAACATGCTCGCGCCGAAGGCGCAGAGAAGAGACCCGCCGCAGGCTGAGAACGCCTGGACGGCCAGTCCCGGCGAGTCCCCTAGAATTCCGGGGCGCCGCGCTTCAGATAGGATCCGTAAATCCCCAGAATCAGCGCCAGAGCGCCGGCCAGCACGTTGTAATAGAACATCGGGTGCATCCAGTGCGGGGAGTAGGTCAGGTCTTGCCCCGACCACAATGTCAGCAGCACAGCGAAGAACGCGAATTGACCGGCAATCACCTGGAAGGCCAGGCCCCAGCGGCGGCGATTGTCGATTGCCTCAATCTGATCGGGCGATGCGGCTCGCTCACTCACAGGTATTAAAGGATTAGCCATCGTGGTTCACTCCCTTGCAAATCTGGCGAGGCGCGGAATCCACCCGTCCGCCTCTGCCAACCATTAAATCACGCGTTTCGTTCTTTGAGATACGCCCACCGCTTCTTTATTGCCCAGCCATCGGCGCTGCGACCAAAAGATGCGGCGGTTTTTCAGTTATCGGCACATGCCGTTCAGCCGATCACCCGCCGGCCTCACTTTTGATCGTCCAAACGCGGTATTTTGCGGAATCCGCTCCGTCTGCATCGGAGTCTTTTAGCAAGTCATCAGCATGGAGGAATATTCGAGAAAAAATTGATGCAGGCGCACCCTGCCGGTTGCTCACGGAAGGCGGCGAGGATAAAGTTCAGATCGAATCGATCTTCGCGCTTGTGAAACGTGAATCTGCAGACTGATCTAACCTATTTTTTGAGGAGAAAATCCGCGTGAATGCAGCAGTGGTCCAAGCCTTCGATGCCCCGCCTCGCTACACGACATTTCCCGATCCGATTGCGCAGGAGGGCGAAGCCCTGGTCACCGTGACCGCCGCTGGACTGCATGCCATCGTGAAGTCTCTGGCCAACGGCACGCATTACGGCAGTACCGGCGAGCTGCCGTTCATTCCCGGAGTCGACGGAGTCGGCCGTCTCGAAGATGGCACGCGTGTCTATTTCGGGGCATCGCGCAGCCCCTACGGAACATTCGCCGAGCGGGCAGTGGCCGTCGGGTTGATGCGCCTGCCATTGCCCGAGGGACTCGACGACGCAACAGCGGCCGGTATCGCCAATCCCGGCATGTCTTCCCAGGTCGCGCTCGCCGAACGGGCCAGGTTTACCGCGGGAGAAAGCGTGCTTATCCTGGGCGCAACCGGCGTTGCCGGACAGCTCGCGGTTCAAATTGCAAGACGTCTCGGAGCGCGCCGGGTTGTCGCTGCAGGACGCAATCCGCAGGCTCTGGAAGGGCTCAAGGAGCTGGGAGCGGATGCCGTCATCTCTCTCGATCAGCCGCAGGATGCTCTGATCTCCGCCTTTCGCGCCGCACACCTCGAAGGCGGAATCGATGTTGTCCTCGATTATCTGTGGGGGCTGCCGGCTGAGGCCCTGCTCGCAGCTATCTCACAAAAGGGGCTGAGCAAAGCTGCTCCGCGCGTGCGCTTTGTACAGATAGGCTCCAGCGCGGGAGGGACTATCTCGCTGCCCGCCGCCACCCTGCGCAGCTCCGGCCTCGAACTCCTGGGCAGCGGATTCGGTAGTGCCTCGCTGCAGCAGATCGTGAATGCCCTCCGCGACTTCTTTCAGGCCGCCGCAGTCAAGCCCTTCCAATTTAAAGTCACAACCGCTCCCTTGCGCGATGTGGAAGCTCTTTGGAACACCAAAGAACAAGGCACTCGTCTCGTCTTCCAACCCTGACCTTCGGACCGCTAAAAAATCACCGCCGAGAACCTGCGGTGAGCTCACTGCCCGCCAAACTGGAGCTTTTCCGTTCAACGTGATATCACCATGAGCATGAGTTTCCCAAAGCAACAGGATCCGGCCGAGGCCGCGAAACGGAAAGCCGCGGAATGGGCCGCTTCGCAAGTGAAGGAGGGCATGGCCGTCGGGCTCGGTTCCGGCAGCACCTCCGCCCTCGTTATCGAAGAGGTAGGCCGCCGCGTTGCAGCCGGCCTGCACATCACCGCCATTGCCACATCGGAACAGTCCCACCGCCAAGCGCTTAGCCTGGGCATCCCTATCACCGACTTCGCTCACCAGCCCCATCTCGACCTCACGATCGACGGAGCCGACGAGGTGCAGAACGAAACTTTACACCTCATCAAGGGCCACGGCGGGGCGCTGTTGCGCGAGAAGATCGTCGCCATGGCCAGTGGACGCCTGCTCATCGCCGTCGATCCGCGCAAGCTGGTGACCAAGCTGGGATCGGTCTTCACCGTGCCGGTCGAGGTCGTCCCCTTCGGTTGGGAGACTACGGCCGCTCGCCTGCGCGAGCAAGGTTTTGCGCCGGAGTTGCGGGTGAAAGAGGATGGCGAGCCTTACGTCACCGATGGCCACCACTACATCCTGCACTGCAATCTGCCGCAGTCCGGCCTGTCCGCGGAGAACGCCGCCGAGGCCTTTAACCGGACCGTAGGCGTCGTCGAACATGGGCTATTCCTGGGGATGGCAAGCCAGGTGGTCATCGGAAGCATCGAGGGCATACAGATCCTCGAACCGTCGCGCTGATCTGTCGCTTCGCTAAGAACCATTGGCATCACAGAAAACCGGCTCTCATCCTTTCGCAGATCGAGCGAAAAAATGAGAGCCGGTTTTTTGCTCAATAGCTCCAGCTATTCTGAGAAACGATAAGCGTCGAAGGCGCAGACGCCTGGACGGCCAGTCCCGCCGAAGGACACGGTTGCCTGGACGGCGAATCCTTAGGCGGACTGCAGGAAGGCTACCGACTGGATGCCTGCAACTTCAAAGCGCTTTCGGCAGCGGATATTCTTGCAGGCGACCATATCGTCTTTCCGCACCATGTACGACTGGGCTTTGGCGAAGCGCGCGCGATCGCGTTCATCGGCGTTGCGCGGCAGACCGTTCTTCTTGCGGCGGACCAGCCAGCCTAGCTGATATTCATCTGCCTTGCCGCAGTGTGGGCAGGTCAAATTGTGGTTTCGCTGCTCTGCCTTCTCGTCAAAGAAATCGCGCTCTTCCATAAGGGGTACCGTCTCTGCTCCAGCTTCGATTGTATGGATCAGCACCCGTGCAGGGAAGCCCCCAATCTGAAGCTTTGACTCAAGCCGCTTTTTTGCGCATGGCAGAAGCCAGCCCGGCGCAATATTGTTTGCAGAAAAACCACGCTTGATAGGTCCGCCTTCAGAGAATCAGATCGGAAGAAAATGCTCTAGACTTGTCGGAAGCTGGGAAAACAGGATCGGGACGCGCAGAATGGCCGCCAAAAAAGCAAAGAAAAAAACCTTTTCGGCCGTCAAAGCGGTCAAGGCTAACGCCCGCGAGCGTGTGGGCCAGCCCAAACCGGAGAAAATCATCGTCGACAGCCCGCGAGCTCTGAAGCGCAAGTCTAAGCATAGAGAGACTCTGGTCGATATCCTCAGCTCCGACGAATGATCACTGCCTCGGGCTAATGATTACCATCGCTGGCGAATGATTGCCGCTGCCGCCGATTCTTGTAGGGGATCGTGATCGCCGGGCGTATGATCGAAGAATCCGCGCCGTCCGGGTGCGGTGGGCTTTCCTCTCACCCTTTCGGTCCTTCGAATTTCCGGTTGCGACCCTCTTCCCCTTTGTTTGCAATGAATTGAGGCTGCAGTGCGCTCAGAGCTGGTGTTCTCCGCAGGATCACGGGTAGCCAATCGCTTTCTCCTATCCACCATTGCCATGAGAGCCGTTCATGGACTTCATATCAATTCCACGCGCGTTGAAGACACCGCGAACCGCGTTTTCGCCGATCTTGCCAGCGGTAGCTATGTCGCGGTAACCGTGCCGGCAATCAAACCGCTGCCGCTCATCGATCCTCTGCTTCTTTCTCCCTCCATTTAGCCCAACAGGGCCTGCAAGTCATTTCTCCGTCTGGATCGACTCCGGGACCGCTTTTTTTCTAAAAGTGGTGCAGGCGTTCCTCCTGCTGCGTTTCCATGGGGCGGCTGGCCTCGCGCTCAAGCGAGCGGCTCACTAGGTCCCGCGATCCCAGGCCGACGGCGAGGGCCAGCGCCAGGACAATTCCGCCGAAGAGAATTCCGAAGGCCAGGTCCACGATCTGGCCCCCTATCGAGAGATGGTCCAATGCCATGGCCGTGGTGAGGATCAGCACCAGCCATTTGGCGCCTGTCGCCAGCAGCCGGGCGTAGTGCAGGTTCAGATTGACCGCGGTGATCAGCACGCTGCGCGAGAGGAACCGCGCCAGGATATTCCCGACGAAGAAGAGCAGCGCCGCTCCCACGATATGCGGCAGGTAAGTGAACATGTAGGCCGAGACGGCTGGTTCGGCCGATGCTGCCTCAAATGCTGAGACGCCCACCAGCACGCCGATGGCGACAAATCCCCAGAAGACGATGCGCGTGGCCAGCGAGGTAGGAGTGCTGGCCGGCGACCATTCCGTGAGAGTATTGGCTCCGCTGCCCAGCCGCTCGTCGAATTTGACCGCCTTCAGCAGCGCCCGGACCAGAACGGAAAATAGCCACGCCAGGATGAGAAAGATTAAGAGGGCCAGGATAAATGCGAGAATCCCGGGTAGCAGCGTGGCGATCTTCGTAGTCACCCGCCCCATCGAATCCTGAAGCGCCTGCTCGATATGCTCCCACATAACTGTTCCTCCTTGATGGACGCTAGTTAGTTCTGTCCGGCCATCTCCACCGGGATAAGAAATATGGTTTATTGCTTTCGAAGATGCGCGCCAGCCGGTCGAGACGCTGGTCGGCTTCGGCAGCCGAAGTGCTGCCTACGTCCTGTGCGTACGATGCTACCCAGCCGAGATATAACGGCGTAAGTGCGCCGAGCAGATGCGTGCGTCCGATGCGGCGCAGGCGATAGGCCAGCGCGAAATCGTAGACAATGCGGGCCCACAGCTCGTCAGGCATGCGGAATTGCTCGGGAGTGAGACGGGTAAGGCGCTTCAGTTCGAAGAGTGAGACCGGAGGCAGCACCAGCCGCCAGACCTCTTCCAGATTTCGCGAGCCGAGCAGGAAAGAATCGAAGAGTGGATGGGTGTCGAGCGGCTTAACGTCAGCCGGGGTTTCGGTCGTTTCCCCCTCGGGCGGCGGCGCGCCGAATATTTCGGCGGGCTGCGAACCGCGTACCCTTTGCCATTGGGCAGCACAGGCTTCGATTTCCTGAAAGAGGCTGCCAACCAGCTGTCCCAGAACCGCGCTCAGCTCCAGGCCATCGCTCTGGGTGGTATGGCTGGCACGGATATGAGCCTGACCGATCTGGCCGCCTTCCATCGCGACGATATTCGAAGGCCAAAGCAGCTGTGCACCGGGTTGGCTGCGCGGCGGATTGGGATCCACGAGCTTGGGAAGCAGGCGCGCCGAGGCGCAGAAATCGAAGGGTAAAGGAAAGCGGACACGCCGGCCAAATAAAGCGCGGGATAGCGGCGCCAGCAAGCCCTTGTTGATCAGCCCCTCGTACTTGCTCTCCGGATAGATCGGGCTTACCAGGTCGAATTTACCATCGAAAACCGGCGCAACCAGAAAGCGCGATGCCGGATCGAGCAACGCCGCGAGGTCGCTATGGACGACTGCGCAGACCTTGGCCTGGAGCAGCGAAGCCAGTGCCAGCGCACTCCGTTGCGCATTGGCGATTTCCATCCACGGGCCGGTCGACGGATCGCCCTGCGAGGGTGGGTAAGGCACGAACTCAATCACGCCGGCGGGCGGCCTGGTCTGGGCTCTCTCATCCACTCCCATGTAAACGATCACGGTTTTGAGCGGCGTGGTAGCCAGAGAAGAAATCCACTCGATAGCCTTGGCGCGCAGATCTTGCGGATGAACAGGGCCGGCAATCCCCAGCACGAACTCCGTCGTGCCAATTGCTTCGACTCTCTTGCGCGTCTCTTCGGGAAGCTCAATCCTTGCCATCGAACTCTAGGCTCCTACTTCGCTGGCAACGGCTTCGGCTTGCGTTCCAGCCTGCAACTCGAGCCACAGAAACTCGTATGGGCCGAGCGTAACAGGATAACTGTCTCGTCCAATAACCGGGAACTCGATGTATCCCAGCATCTCAACCGGGGTCAGGCCTTCCAGTCCGCTCAGATCCAGCTGTGCGGGTTGCCAGAAGCGCGAAAGATTGGCCACACACAGCACCTGCTCGCCCTGGTATTCACGCACGTAAGCGAGAATCTTGCGGTTGGAAGGCTCGAGAAAGCGCTGCGTTCCGCGCCCAAAGACCTGGAAGAGCTTGCGCAGCGCGATCATGTTGCGCATCCAGTTGAGCAGCGAGGAGGAATCGCTTTGCTGGGCCTCGACGTTGATGGCCTCATAGCCCCATACCGGGTCCATGATGACCGGGCTGTAAAGGCGGGCTGGATTGGTTCGTGAGAATCCGGCATTGCGGTCTCCCGACCACTGCATAGGCGTGCGCACTCCGTTGCGGTCGCCGAGATAGATGTTGTCTCCCATGCCGATTTCGTCGCCGTAGTACAGGATGGGCGTTCCCGGGAACGAAAACAGCAGGCTGTTGAGCAGTTCGATGCGCCGGCGATTGTTATCGAGCAGCGGGGCCAGCCTTCTGCGAATGCCGACATTGATTCTCATGCGCGGGTCGGCGCTGTAGGCCAGGTACATGTAGTCGCGCTCATCGCCGGTGACCATCTCCAGCGTCAACTCATCGTGATTGCGCAGGAACATGCCCCACTGGCAGCCCTCCGGGATGGCGGGAGTCTGCGCCATAATGTCGGTGATTGGCAGCCGGTCTTCCTGGCTTAGCGCCATGTAGATGCGCGGCATCAAGGGAAAGTGAAAAGCCATGTGGCACTCGTCCGCATCGCCGAAATAGGCGCGAACATTGGCAGGAGGCTGGTTTGCTTCGGCCAGGATCATCCGGTTTTCGTAGCGCTCGTCGAGCGCCGCGCGGATGGCCTTAATCATCTGGTGAGTCTCGCCAAGGTTTTCGCAGTTGGTGCCATCCCGCTCGACGAGGTATGGAACTGCGTCCAGGCGCAGCGCATCGACCCCCATATCCAGCCAGAAGCGGAGCACCTTGAGGACTTCCTCCATCACCTGCGGATTGTCGAAGTTCAGATCCGGTTGGTGCGAGAAGAATCGATGCCAGAAATAAGCCTGCGCCACCGGATCCCAGGACCAGTTCGACTTCTCGGTGTCGGTAAAGATGATGCGCGCGTCTTTGTATTTCTGATCGGTGTCGCTCCACACGTAGAAATCCCGCTCCGGCGAGCCGGGAGGAGAACTGCGCGCCGCCTGAAACCAGGGGTGCTGGTCGGAGGTGTGATTGATGACCAGCTCGATCATCACCTGCAGACCCCGATCATGGGCGGCGCCGAGGAATTGGCGGAAGTCCTCGAGCGTGCCGTAGCTGGGATGGACACTCATGTAATCCGAGATGTCGTATCCGTCGTCGCGCAGGGGCGAAGGAAAGAACGGGAGCAACCAGATGCAGGTGGCGCCCAGCTCGACCAGGTAGTCGAGCTTCTGCATCAGCCCCTGAAAGTCGCCGATGCCGTCATTATTGCTGTCTGCAAACGCCTTGACGTGCAGCTCATAGATAATCGCGTCTTTGTACCAGAAAGGATCGGAGACGCTCCCCGGTATGCGGGTCCCGCTGATCGTACTGAGGGCCATCGTTCTGTCGTTCTCCACCGGCGGTCGAGGTGTCGTTGTTTCTGAATGCTGCGCCTGGTCAGAATCCAGAATGCGCGCATCGAACCGTTCTGTCATCTCGCTGGATTAGAAGCGCGAAACCCGAAACTAGCCGCCTCTCAAATCACTGGTAAGTGTAAAGAAAGACGGCCCGAGCAGTTCAGGGGATCAGAAGCACCTTGCCGGTGGTCTTCCGGGAGGCGAGATCGACGTGGACCTGCGCGGCTTCGTCCAGCGGATGAGTGTGTTCCATACGGACCTTGAGCCTGCCGGCAGCCACGGCCTCGAACACGGAGGTTGCCCTAGCCACCAGGTCCTCGCGGGTCGACGTATAGTTCCTCAGCGTCGGACGGGTGACGTAGAGCGACCCTTTGGTGGAGAGCTCGATGAGATCGAAGGGCGGAACCGCCCCGCTCGATGCCCCGAAGAGCGCCATCAGCCCTCGCGGACGCAGTACATTGAGCGACTTCTCGAAGGTCGTCTTGCCGACCGAGTCATAAACCACATCGACGCCGCGGCCGTTGGTCAACTCCTTCGTCCTTTGCTCGAAATCCTCGTGAGTATAAAAAATAATCTCCGAGGCGCCGGCTTCGCGAGCCAGCGCAGCCTTTTCTTCCGTCGAGACAGTGGCGATGACGCGTGCCCCGATCTGTGCTGCCATTTGAGTCAAAAGAAGTCCGATCCCGCCGGCCGCCGCGTGAATCAGAGCCGTATCGCCAGCCTTGAGCGGGAAGGTCGCGTGTGCCAGATAGTGGGCAGTCATGCCCTGCAGGATGACCGCAGCCGCCAGTTTGAGATCGAGTCCGGCCGGAAGCTTCACCAGCCGGTCGGCGGGAGCGATGCCGTATTCGGTATAAGTGCCGAGAACGTTGCACCAGGCGACGGGATCCCCGATGGCGAAACCCTCGACGCCTTCGCCGATGGCCTCGACGGTGCCTGCCGCCTCCTGGCCATTGATGAAGGGAAGCTGAGTCTTATAGCGGCCTTCGCGATAGTAGATGTCGATGAAATTGACGCCGGAGGCGTGGACTTTGACCAGCACTTCGCCGGCTTTGGGCGAGGGAATGGGAAGGTCCACAAAGGCAAGGACTTCCGGACCGCCGATCTGACTGACTTGAATGGCTTTCATCGTCTCTCGATTGTAGAGGACGCTGGAAGTATGCAGATTCTTTGCATCGCGTGCCGATGGGTATGCGATGCACTCTGGGGAGATATCAGGTTAGCAGGGCTGTTCTGGCGACTGAGCGGGGCGCAGGGCGCGACGGAGGCTGGGGATAGCGATTAGCCAGTAAATTGCCGCAACGACCCAATCGCTTTCCGTAATGGACCATTGCGTGGAGTGCGTATGGAGGTGTCGGGTGTAGTGACGCCACGCGCCGTACGTCCAGAGGAGGGAGACCAATGTCCACGCACCCGCCTCTAGCTGTGCGCCACGTGCGGAGCGGGGCTGAGCGGATCGCGCGCGCGATTTCGCGATCTCCGCCTCGCTGGGCAGGAAGTAGGCAGTCTCGAATCTCCGGCGAACAGCTTTGTAAAGGAAGCGGCCGGGCAGAAACAGGAAAGCGGCGGAAATCGCCAGCATTAGTCCTGTAAAGCCGGGTGAGGACGGACACTTACGGAATGCAACAACCGCAGCCAATACTGCAAAGTATGTGAGCATGGCCAGGAAGAACAGGGGCAAGCTCCAAGACCGCAGTTGCGGGCCGAGAGGTTTGCCTGCGCCCATTCTGGCTATGGAATTCGTGCGACGAGCGGCGATCTCGGCAGAAGGCATGAGGAATCTGCCTGTCTTCCATTCGCGGCGCAGTCCTAGGAAGAGCGCACGAAAGATTGCCAACGTGACTACAGCTGAGAATATCCACAGCGGCGCGCTGACCCATAGAGAAATCCGGTTGAGGTCGCGTGAAATGTCGAAAAGCCCCAAAATCATCAGGATAAGACTGGCCACCAGAATGATGAAAGAGATTGGAGACTTGCTCTGACCCTGTCCGGTGGGAGGGACAAGAGCATCGTGCGGAGAAATGTCGGTCATGCCGCTTCCTTCTTGCCCACGGCCAGCAGGCGCCGTTAGGAGCAAGACTTGCGGGGTCGAGGATACCGCAGTTCTGAAGAGGAATACAGTAGATTTCCCAGCCCAGGCGAGCAAGGGACGACCGCGGAGTTTGCGGAACAACTTACCGAAAACTCACCGCAAGCGTGGAATCAATCTTCTTGCAGCATGCTGGGCTCGCCCGGGGCGCGGAGACGGACCAGGCGGTCGATCGTATAGGGGGAGCGTTGCGAGCCGGTGAAGTAGTGACGGACCTGTAATTCCCCCAGCAGCCCGATAGCCAGCATCTGGATGCCGCCGAGGATGAGCACACCGGCAATCACGAAGAGCGGACCGTGCTGATCCATAACGTGCTGGTGAGTGAAGAGCTTCAGAGCGGCGAGGAAAACGGCGACTGCCGATCCAAAAAAAATACCAATCGCACCGAAGACGCCGAAGAAGTGGAGCGGACGGCTCATGTACTTCAGCAGAAAACGGATGGTGAGCAGATCGAAGAAGACGCGGAAGGTGCGTCCGATACCGTAGTGCGACTTGCCCCGCTCCCGGTTTACGTTCTTGATCGGAATCTCGCAGATGCTGGCGCCGTACCATGCGGCGAGCGCAGGGATGAAACGGTGCATTTCGCCGTAGAGGGGGATGTTCTGTATCACTTCGCGGCGATAGGCCTTAAAGGTCGTCCCGAAGTCGTGAATATCCACCCCGGAGAGCTTGGCCATGAGCCAGTTCGCGCAGCGGGAGGGGATGCGCCGCATCACGAAGTTGTCGATACGCTCTTTGCGCCAGCCGCTGACCACGTCATAGCCCTCTTCAAGCTTTTCGAGGAAATTCGGAATCTCATCGGGGTCGTGCTGCAGATCGCCATCCATAGCCAGGATGAAGTCACCCTGCGCGTGGTCGAAGCCGGCGGCGAGTGCGGAAGTCTGTCCGAAATTACGGCGCAGCTTGACGACCAGCACGCGGCTGTCCACGGCCGCGATCTCTTCCAGAAGCTTGTAGCTGCGGTCACTCGATCCATCATCTACCAATACCAGCTCGAAGCTGTCTCCTACCTGTTCCATGACTGCCTTGAGGCGGTCATACATGGCGGTAACGTTCTCTTCTTCGTTGTGGAAAGGGACGACGATGGAATACTTCGGCATACACCAATTCTACAGCTTTACGGAGCTTTTCCTCCCACGGACTGGTGTTTTCTGTAGGTAGAGGTGCCGGGAAGCATGCTTCCCGGCGCGACTTATATATCTGTAGATATGTAACGCTTTCTGCTCTGGAAGGCGAGTTGCTAGTGAAAAACACCAGACCTGCGCCGCTATTCGGTTTTTTCGCGCCGCGAAGTCCTAAGTCCGGACTTTGGAAATGCTCCTCATAAAGTCAACCTTTTAGCTGCGGATAACTCTTGCATCCGTGTCCAGTTGTCTATACATTTTGTGGAACGTAAAAAGTCATGGGAAATTAACCCGTAGATGAGACGTCCGCGAAACCCCCTGTGCCGGGGCTCTATCACTCGGCTCAACGTGTTCGACGAAGTGGCAAGACCTACTTGGAGGCAATAATGAAACGCAAATCCATGTGTTTGGTGTGGACGATCGTCCTTTCGTTAGCTGCTTGTATTCCAGCAGTGACGCAAACCGTGACCGGCGCCGTACGCGGCACCATTACAGATCCCAGCGGAGCGATCGTTCCCGGCGCAAAGGTCACCGCCCTGAACACGGCCACCGGCGTCAAAACCATCGACACGACCAACGGAGCGGGTGAATACTCGATTCGCTTCCTGCAGATTGGCCAATATAAGCTGACCATCGAGGCCTCAGGCTTCAAGAGCGCCAGTTATGGGCCCTTCTCGCTTGAAATCGACCAGACGGCAAAGATTGATATTCCGCTGAACGTAGGTTCTGCGGATACAACCGTCACTGTCAGCGAAGCGTTTCAGCCCATCCTGCAGACGGAGAACGCGACCAACGGCGAAACCTTCACCGAGAACACGATCAACAGCGTGCCGCTGAACGGTCGCGACTTCGCACAACTTACGGCATTTACTCCTGGAGCTGTATCGACTGGATACGGCCAATTCGGAACGGTAAGCGGCAGCTCATCGAACTCGTCAGAGCGCTCGACCAACGACAACAACGAAGCCAACGTCAACGGCAGCCGCCAGCAGTCGAACAACTACCTGCTCGATGGCCAGGAGATCAACGAAAACCTCAACAACACCATCGGCTACAGCCCCAGCCCGGATTCACTTGCTCAAATCCGCGTGATCGCGTCCAACGCGAATGCCGAATTCGGCAACGTAAATGGTGGCGAAGTCGTTATGGTCATGAAGAGCGGCAGCAACAGCCTTCACGGCAGCGCCTTCGGCTTCCTGTCGAACGATAAGCTGAATGCCAACTCATGGGTCAACAATCAGGGCGGCATAGCCAAGCCGGCGTATACACAGACCATCTTTGGTGGAACCATCGGCGGCCCGATCATCAAGGACAAGCTGTTTTTCTTCCTCGATTACGAAGCCTTCCGCTACCACTCTTCCGGTGAGACGAGTTTCAGCGTTGTTCCCGCTGCATTCCGCACCGGCGATTTGTCCGCGCTGCTGACGCCGCCCAACATCGATGCATCGGGCATCAACCATGGTGGTCTGGGTCTGCAACTTTATGACACCCAGGCTCCCGGTCGTCCGGCTTACGTCAATAATCAGGTGCCGATCCTCAGCCCGGTGGCTAAGTTCCTTTTTGCTCACCCCGAGGCGTATCCGCTTCCCAACCGCGTCAACCCGCGCGATCCGTATCTGAACGTCTATCAAAACTACATCGGACCCAACAAAGTCTTCTCGCGCAACGATCAGGGCGATGCCAAAATCGACTGGCATCTGCGCAGCAACGACGTAATCTCCGGCCGCTACTCCCAAGGCTATGCCCAGGACGCAACGGTCAGCGATCCTGTGCCGGTTGAATTTCCGAGTGCATCGAATTATCCCGATCACCTGGGAACCGTCACCTGGACGCACACCCTGTCTCCCGCCATCGTCAACAACGCTCGCGCCTCTTACTCGCGCATCCAGTTCAACAGCGGTGTCACTACGGATCCCAGCGGCATCTTCGGATTGGGCGGCAACGCGCTGGTAGGAATTCCCAGCGTCGCCCAGCAGGCCGCCGGTTTCAGCTTGCAGTCCTTCAACGGAATTGAGAGCACGAAGTCTTCCGGCCCGGGTATCCCGGATGCGGTGGGCGCCAACCCCCAGCCGGAAATCTTCGTCGACAACGTCTTCGAATATGCCGACAACCTCACCTGGCAGCACGGACGCCATCTCTTCAAGTTTGGCGCTGAGTTCACCCGCTATCAGCAGAACAGCTTCTATCCGGGCAACGACGGCGAGCTGGGCGACTTCACCTATAACGGCCAGTACTCCGCGCTTCCCAGTTCCTCCACTTTTTATCCCTTTGCGGACTTCGTCCTCGATCGCGCCAACGACGCCCAGGTCGGCAATGTTACCGGTCTGACCGGCCAGCGTCAGTGGCGTGACGGTATTTTTGCTCAGGATGATTTCAAAGTGACTGAGAAGTTCACCCTCAACCTCGGCATTCGCTGGGAGTATGACCAACCCATCTTTGAAGTGAATAATAAGATGGCCAACGTCAATATGGTGACGAAGCAGATCGAATATGCCGGTGTCAATGGCGCCAGCCGCGCTCTCTACGACCCTGACTACACCCAGTTCCAGCCGCGCTTCGGCTTTGCCTATCAGGCGATGCCGCGCTGGGTGGTTCGCGGTGGCTACGGTATCACCAGCTACCTCGAAGGCATGGGCGCGAACCTTCGCCTCACACAGAACCCGCCCTTCCACACCGATTTCGAGGTACAGGGCCAAAACCCGACTGCGACCTCGAACGGTTCGTTCTCAAGCGCTGCGAACGGCTTCCCGACCACAGTGGTGCCCACCACAACGTTCTATGTATGGCCCAAGGATCTGAAGCCATCCTCGACGCAGGAGTTCACACTGACGACGGAATACGAAGTAACTCCGTCCTCGACCGTCCAGGTCGGCTACGTTGGAATCCTCGGCCATCACCTGACCAACCCTTACTGGGGCAATCAGTTGACGGCTCCGGGAGCGGTCGCTCCCTATGCCAATATTGTCGGACAGAATGGCGTCATCAAGATCAGCGCCACCAATTCGGCGAGCAACTACAGCGCATTGCAGGCCGTCTTCCGGCAGCGTCTTACCTCGGGCCTGGAACTGACGGCGAACTACACCTATGCAAAGTCGCTAACCGACAGCTTCGGATACTACGGAGTTTCACAAATCAGCGGTCAGTATTATCAGCAGAACGCTTATAACATGGCTGCGGAGTGGGGGCCTGCCGGCTTCGACATCCGTCAGGCGTTGAGCATGACCGGCACCTACGATCTACCCTTCGGTCGCGGAAAGCGCTTCGGCGGGAACATGAACCGCATATTGGATGAGGCCGTGGGAGGTTGGAAGCTCTCCGGTACGAATGTGACCTACACCGGCTTCCCGCTTACCGCGAATTCGCCCTCCAACTATTCGAGCCAGGTCTTCGCTGCGGATGCCCGCCCCAACCAGTACAACCCGCTTAAGATCACGAACCACTCGGTGAACGCCTGGTTTGGAACCTATGTGCTTCCCGGCAACCCCGGCGCAGCCTGCGGTCCGACCCAAAACACCAGCACCTGCGTCTTCGGCCAACAGCCCAACACCACCTTCGGCGATGTTCGTCCCATGTCGCTGCGCGGACCGGGCTTCGAGCAGGTCGATATGTCGGTGTCGAAGTCATTCCCGGTCTGGAAGGAACAGCGTCTGGACTTCCGTGGTGACTTCTTCAACGCCTTCAACATCGTCAGCTATGGTGCGCCGGACAGTAACATAACCGACACCAACTTCGGCGCCGTTACCTCAACCAACTCCACCGAACGCCACATTCAGCTCTCGCTGAAGTACGCGTTCTAACTACAACCGCCGCTCCAACGATCGGAGATGTCTTCCCGTTGCGCATATCGCATCGGCCAGGCATCTCCGATTTTTCTTTTGCGCGTCCCGGCCTCTACTGACACCATGCTGTCAGTAGGGGTTCGTTAATGTCTTTCTTGAGCGTGACACTTCACGCCTAAGGAGAGGACATTATGACTACCGCTGCTGCGACTGAACACGAGACCGCATCCGTTCCCGCTGTCCGCAATGCCGTTGTCACCTGGTTCGAAATACTTGCTTCAGACTACGAGCGCGCAGTGCGCTTCTATGAGGAGACGCTGGGCGTAGCCCTGCTCCGCCAGCCGGAGTGGCCGGGAATGGCCATCTTTCCCTATCAACCGCCGGCTGTTAGCGGATGTGTGGTGAAACAGAAGGATGCCAGACCTGCAGATGGCGGCGTGACCGTCTATCTGAATTGCGACGGCAAGCTGGACGCCGTTTTGAGCCGCGTTCCCAAAGCTGGCGGGGCTATTCTCGAAGATAAAAACCATATCCCGAGCGTGGGCTGGGTCGCCCAAATCCGCGATTCGGAGGGCAACCGGGTAGGACTTCATGCTGTCGTGTAGTCTTCACTTCCACGTCTCGAATCCCGAACACAGGATACCCGTAATTTCGAGCTTCGGGATCGAGACATGGACATGGCTGCGTATCCCGCAAGATGTATCTTCGGAGCCCACAACATCGGACTGGCTGCCTTGGCTAGAAGTATTTATGCCTGGCCGGCCGGTCCCCGGTAGGATGAGTCGATATGCGCCGCGCCGATCGTTTATTTCGCATTGTGCAGATGCTGCGCTCCGGCCGGCTTACGACCGCGCGCAGCCTCGCACAGAAACTCGAAGTCTCCGAGCGCACTATCTATCGAGATGTGCAGGAACTGCAGCTTGCCGGCACGCCGATCGAAGGCGAGGCTGGAGTCGGCTACACGCTGCGACGCGACTTCGATATCCCCCCGCTCATGTTTGATCGCCGGGAAATTACGGCTCTGGTGTTGGGCGCGCGCATGGTTCAGGCGTGGGGCGGCCTGGAGATGGCGGAGGCAGCGAACGACGCGCTGCGGAAGATTGAAGCCGTGCTGCCTCTTGATCTGCGCGAGCGCATCGATCAGGTGCAGCTCTACGCTCCCGGCTACAAGCTGGCCAAGGAGCTGCGCCACACGCTCGACCGGCTGCACCAGGCGGCGATCGATCGCCGGGTGCTGGAGACGGAGTATGCGAACGAGGGCGGCGAAGTTACGCAGCGCCGGATTCGTCCGCTGGCGCTGTGTTTCTGGGGTGGCGTCTGGACCCTCATCGGCTGGTGCGAGTTGAGAGATGACTTTCGCAACTTTCGCGTCGACCGCATGCGCTCTTTCGATGTGCTCGTCCAGACTTTCGTGCAGAAGCCAGGACAGACGCTCGCAGATTTTCTCAAGCGCGCGAAAGCCGAGTTGCGCAGTAACACGGCTTCCGGATAAGTCTCGCGGATATCGCCGCTCGCCCGTCAGAATGATATGCGTCGAATGCTTATGAATAGCAACCTCGCATGGTAACAGCGTTGCTCAGTTCCCGTTGAGCACCTCGTTGGTGATGCGGAGCGCCTCTTTGCATGCAGCCTGATTCGCATCTTTGTGGGTTACAAAGCGAATCTGGTCTGCTGCTGCCGAGCCGCCGAGCACTCCCCGATGCTTGAGCTTGGCCAGTAATGGCGCCACGTTCGAAACGCCGCGCACTTTGAAGATCACGATGTTTGTCTGCACTGTCGAGAGATCGATATCCACCATGGGAAGTGCAGCAACTCCTTCGGCGAGGAGACGCGCGTTGGCATGATCCTCATGAAGACGCTTTGGCATCTCTTCGAGAGCGATGAGCCCAGCCGCAGCGATAACGCCGGCCTGACGCATGCCTCCGCCCAGCATCTTGCGCACGCTGCGAGCGCGCTCGATGAACTTGCGGCTGCCGACGAGCATCGATCCCACCGGCGCGCACAGGCCCTTCGAGAGACAAAACATGACGCTCGAGAACCCGCTGGTAAGCTCGGCTACACCTACGCTGAGCGCCGTGGCCGCATTGAAGACGCGGGCTCCATCGAGGTGGACTGGTATGCCTGCATCCCGCGCACCGCACCAGATCTCTTCATAGATATCCGGGGAGGTGACCGTACCTCCCGCCATGTTATGCGAATTCTCCAGGGCAATGAGACCGGTCTGCGCGCGATAGTAGATTTTGGGCGAGAGCGCAGGCTGAATCCGGTCCCAGGTGAGCACGCCTTGCTCGCCGGCGACGGTGCGAAGATGGCATCCGGAGAAGGCGGAGACCATGGCCATCTCCCAATCGACAATGTGGCCGCGTGCTTCGCAGACGACCTCCTGCCCCGGCTGAGTATGCAGCTTGATAGCGATCTGGTTGCCCATGCTTCCGGTGGGGACGAAGATCGCTGCCTCGCGGCCGAAGATTTCTGCGGCGCGAGCTTCCAGACGATTGACGGTCGGGTCTTCTCCGTAGACATCGTCTCCAACCTCGGCTGAAGCCATGGCCGCGCGCATCTCTTCGGTGGGCTTGGTAACCGTGTCGCTGCGCAGATCGATCTTGGTTGTAGCGCTTTCTTGCTCTTCGTGAATCATTTATTCAGTCGTCTTTCTTGAGCGTTTTATAGTTTGCTCTTTGCGCCAGTTTCAGCCTTCTGGCTGCAGTTCGCGCAGCAGGAAGGCATAGTCCATGGCGATTTCGTTGAGATAGTCGTAGCGGCCCGACGCTCCCGAGTGCCCGGCAGTCATGTTGGTTTGGAAGAGAAGGATATTGCTGTCCGTCTTTCGTGCGCGTAGCTTGGCCACATACTTGGCCGGCTCCCAATACATCACCTGGCTGTCGTAAAGGGAGGTCTTGACCAGCATCGCGGGATACTTCTTGGCCTCGACATTGTCGTAGGGCGAATAGCTCAGCATATATTCGAACGCCTCAGCCTGATTGGGATCGCCCCACTCCTCGTATTCGGGAACGGTGAGCGGCAGCGAAGTATCGAGCATGGTATTCATCACATCGACGAAGGGGACGTGAGAAAGCACGGCGCGGAACAGGTCAGGTCGCATGTTATTGACGGCGCCCATCAGCAAGCCACCGGCGCTTCCGCCTTCGATGGCAACTCGTTGCGCATCACCGTAGCCATTGGCGATCAGAAACTCCGTCACGGTGATGAAATCGGTGAAGGTATTCAGCTTCTTCATCAATCTGCCCTCGTCATGCCAGGGCTTGCCGAGATCGCCGCCGCCGCGGATGTGAGCGTAGGCAATCACGAATCCCCGATCGAGCAGACTCAACCGATTGCTGCTGAAATTGTTGGGCAGAGAGTATCCATAGGATCCATAGCCATAGACGTAGAGCGGGTTCGCACCCTTTTTAAATATGTCTTTGCGATAGACGATGGATACCGGAACCCTTGTGCCGTCAGGCGCGGTCGCGAAGAGTCGCTCAGATTTGTACTGCGTGCGATCAAAGCCGCCCGGAACCTCCAGCTGCTTGAGCAGCGTGGATTCGCCGGCTGCGACATCGTACTCGTAAACCGAGCTGGGCGTGACCAGCGACTGATATCCGTAACGGAACTTGTGAGTATCGAAGAGGCGGTTGATATGCGGGTGCGCGCTGTAAACAGGCTCAGGAAAGGTGATCTCCCGTGGCGCCGCCGTGCTTTCGACTACTCCTTCAAAAGTGAAGACACGCATGTGCTGCAGTCCATTCGTTCGCTCGCAGGCTACATAGAAAGGGCCAAAGAGATCGACCTCTTCCAGCATCGTCGCATCGCGGTGAGGAATCACTTCCTTCCAGTTCGAGCGGCTCGCAGCCTCTACGGGCGCAGTCACCAGGCGGAAGTTGCGGCCGGTATCGTTGGTGCGAATGTAGAAGAGTCCATGGCGATGATCGACGTAATACTCGATGTCGTCCTGGCGCGGCTCGATGAGCTTCCACTCGCCCAACGGATCGTCTGCGGCGAGAAATTGCTCCTCGGTCGTGGTGTGGCTCGAACTTTCGAGGATGATGTACTTCCCGTCGCGAGTACGGCCTGAGCCGATGTTGAAGCGCTCGTCCGTCTCTTCAAAGACCAATAAATCTTCGGCGTGCGGCATTGCCAGCGTGTGCCGATAGAATTGAAATTGGCGTTTCTGCTCTTCATCCTCTACGGTGTAGAACAGTGTTTTGTTATCTGCAGCCCAGACAATCGAGCCGACGCGTTCCACCTGCTCTGGCAGCAGTTGGCCGGTGCGCAGGTCTTTCACCTGCAGCGTGTACTGGCGAAATCCTTTGTTGTCGATCGAGTACGCGAGCAAATTCCCGTCGTCGGAAACAGTGAGCGCGTTGACGGCCATATAGGACTCGTTCCTGGCCAGCTCATTGATGTTAAGAATGATCTCTTCGCGCACCGCGTCGCTCGGGAGTTGGTCCTCTGCTCCCGCAGAGATCGGCTTGCGGCAGTAGATGGGATATTGCGCCCCCTGTTCGGTGCGCGAGTAATACCAGAACGCGCCTTCGCGGAACGGCACCGAGACATCCGTCTCCTTGATGTGGCTGACCATCTCGTCGTAAAGAGTTTTCTGCAGGGCCTTGGTTGGTTCCATTACATCGGCGCAGTAGGCATTCTCAGCCTCGAGGTAAGCCGTCACTTCGGGATCTTCTTTGTCGCGCAACCATGCGTAATCGTCGATGAGGGTATGGCCATGCAATTTCTTCTCTGTATGGCGGACGGGGGCAACGGGCGGAACGATCTCGGTGCGGCTAGGCATACTTGTACAGGATATCGTTTGTGGACCGATTGGGTCTGACTAGGTTGGTGAGCGCTATCAACTCCTCGACAGTGCTTCTTCCACACAAAGAAAAAGCCCCGGCGCAGGCCGGGGCTTTTCTTTGCAGAGCGTTTCGATTTAGAAGTGGAATCCAAGCTCGGCCGTCAATGCGCGCGGGGTTACGTAGTGCGTGCCGCTGAAGGTCGAGAGAAAGTTGTAAAGGGCGTACTTGTTGGCGATGTTGACGCCGGTGAATCGCAGGCTCCATTTGTATCTGTCGCCATTGAAGAGGTTGTCCTCGCCAACCGAAGCGTCGAAAAGATTGCGCGGCGCAATGCGCTGCGGATTCTTATCATCATCTTCGGTGTTAGGAGCCGGGATATTGATCAGCTTGGACGTCAGTCCAGCTGCATCGCAGCTGGCGAAGCCCGCGGTCCGAGTGGCGCGAACGCCGTCGCAGATCAGACCGGCTTCGAACTGCTGGTCGAAGGTGAGACCGGTGAGATTAATTCCAGGCTGACCATTGGGAAGGGTGATCGACGGACCGCCGTTAGCGGGATTACAAATGCTGTTCGGATCGACGGTGTTGAAGCAGGGGGCAGAGCCTGCAACCAGGCCGCTGTCATAGCGCCAGTTAAAGCCGATCCACGGCGTCCGTTTCCACGGCATCTGATATTGCACATGCGTGGTTTCGTTATAACGCTCGTCGTGATCGATGCGGAAAGGAAATCCGCTCTGTCCAACGGTCGCACCCGCTCCGGCGATCTGAGCCGGGAAGAAGCGGGCCGAGACCGATGACATTACGACATAGGCGCTTACGTTATGGTAGTTAGGCAGATCGGCGCGCAGTGCGTATCCGGGGATTTTGGAGTTGTGCCAATCGATCGGGAAAGTGATCGGAGTGTTGCCGAGCACACTGAAGTCGAAGGCGCCGTGCGTGTACTTCCAGATATAGTCGCCGCTGATAACCACAAATTTGCCGAATGCCTGCTGAAAACCGGCATGGAATTCGTTGCGGTAACCAGGGGTCAAAGTGCCGGAGACGCCAGGTGTGCAAAGAAGCAGCGGCGAGAGAACTGCATTGGAGCAGCCGTTGCTGGAGAGAACCAGATTCTCGTTGAAGGGAGTTTCGAGCGTACGCGCATACGAAACGCGGAGAACGGTATTGCTGGGCTTGATGTTATAGGCAATGCCCACGCGGGGTTCGGCCTGCCTGGCTACGGTGAGGCCGTTATACAGGTCGCCGCGGATACCGAGGTTGAAAAGCCAGTTGCCGGCCTTGATCTGGTCCTCGATATAGAGCGCCAGCTCCTTCACATCCGTGCGGCCGGTAAAGTTGTAGTCGCTGCCGCCGCGGGTAAGGTCAAACGGCCGAAGCTGGGGTTGGAACGGCCTGAGGCCGGGATTGATTGACCCATCGTTCGGGGCTAACCCAACGCCGGCGCACTGCGACGGATCGTTGAAACCGTTCACCGGATTGCCGTTGAGATCGGTGCAAGGTGAGTTATAGGTATTTTCGACGATGCCCAAGCTGTCGTTTTCACGCAGGAAGGTCTGCTCGTAAACGGCTCCGGCTTTTGCTGTGTTGATGCCCTTCGAGTACGAAATATCCGTATGAAAGCCGGCGTTGGTCAGCGTACGGTTCTGTGCGATCGACGAGGTCTGGAGGTTGGGCGGTCCCAGATCAGCGAGAGGATTGCCGCTCGGGTAGTAGTTATAGGCGTCCCGGCGAACATAGGCGCCGAAGTTGAAGAGCGCGGCATCGCTGATGAGATGGGTATAGGTCGGAGCGATGTTGAAAGTCTCGATCTTCGAATTCTGGTCGGTATCGCCGACGCTGGCAAAGACCGGCGAGGCGCTGGTCCCGCCGCTCACCACATTCTGCACATTGAGGTTGTCGAAGGCGTTCGGGGTCTGGAACCACGACCGGGTGTAGTTCCCATTGACATGGAAAGAATCCTTCGGGGTGAACTGGTAGTCCACGCGATCGAAGAAGTTTTCTTCGTTGCCCTTGTCGTGAAAGACGATGAACTCCGGAGGATCGAGAAAGCGCCCCGTGTTCAGGCCGTCAGCCTCGAAGAAATTGCCCCAGTTCTTCTGGCCGTAGCTGAGGTCGACTCCGGTGGTGGCCGATCCGAAGCTGCCGTAGGAACTGGTCACGCTGCCGGTCGGTTTGGTGATGCCCTGTCCTGAGCGGGTGGTCACATTGATGACCAGACTGGTCTTGTCTCCATACTCGGCTGGTGGTGCGCCGGAGATGACCTCGATGGATTGCACCGAGTTCGAGGGAATCTGATTGGAGAAGACCTTGCTCTGCTGATCGGTGATGGGCTGCCCATCGACGGAGAACGAATTCGAGGCGTGATCCCCCAGACCGTGGAAGAGGCCGTTGGAGTCTGCCGCGACACCTGGCGAAGCCATCGTAACCAATGAACTAAGGGAGGATGACTGGCTTTCGAGCGGGACTTTCTGGAAGAGATCGCGGTCCAGATTGGTGTGCAGAGACGAATCTTGCTCGATCAGGTCACTCCCGGTGACGGTAACCGTAGTTGCCGCGGTGCCTACCTGCAAAGCCACTTTAAGGGTAACGGGCACGGAGGAGCGGACACCCACATCCTGTGCCTGAGAGGCGAATCCGTCCTTCTTGATCTGGACGTGATAGGGATTGAACGGAACGTTTGTGAACTGATATTGTCCGGTGGCGTCGGTGGTGATGGTACGAGTGAGTCCGCTGACCGGGTTTTCGATGGTGACAATGGCCCCGGGAATGACCGCGCCGGATGCGTCGGTCACGGTGCCGACGATGGTTCCGGAATTACCTGCGGATTGCGCGAAAAGCTGGGGAACGACCGCCTGCAAAAACAATGCAAGGAGAGAGACGGTGATGCATCGCACGAGTGTGCGCATGGAACGACCTCCGAAAAGACTGCTGAATTGTGAATTTGAGAAAGGCTGCTTTGACTAGGCGAAAGCAGATTCAGCAGGCGGAGGACGGCAGGAAAGCTTGAAGAAGAACCGTCGATGCGGCAGCGCCAATGCCGGTTCGGAAGTGAGAACGGCGACCGGCAGGCTGACCAGATCCAGTTGTACCGAGGGCGCAATCTGGATGACATGATGCGCCGTGACGCACAGCGAGCAGTCGTGATCCGGTTCACCGGACGGGTGACTGTGAGCCACCTGGACGACGCTGCTGGCCAGCACGAGCGCAATGCAAACGATTCCCAGCAGTGCGAGCCAGGAGCGTGAGCGCGGTCGTGCGTAAAAAACGGACATTTAACAGGACTATAACGTAGTTTGTCGAGGCAAACAACGCGGGGCGGGTAAGTTCCCGGAGTATGGACCAGCTCAGCGGTGCTAGTTGTGAAGTCTCGACGGACAGACAGTCCATCGGAAAACTATGTGGGTGGGGCATTGCGACACTTGTCTGCGAGTTCACAGCCGCCTGCCCGCCACGGGTCGACGTTACAATTCAGGGGCATAACTAAAAGGAGAACATATGCTTAGGCCGAAGGCGGATGCCCTTCTGCTGGCCCTGGATTTTGCCGGAACCTTCCTTTTCGCCATCGAGGGCGGAATGGCCGCTGCGCGGGGGCATCTCGATCTGCTCGGCGCGGCGGTGCTGGCGTTCGCGACGGCGCTAGGCGGAGGCATCATTCGCGACGTGCTGATTGGAGCGATCCCACCCAACTCCATTCGCGACTGGCGCTATGCGTCCATCGCGTTTGCCGGAGCGGCGACGGCGTTTTTCTTTCACTCCGTGGTCCAGGAGCTGCCCGCTTCGCTGCTCGTCCTGCTGGATGCCGCGGGTCTGAGCCTCTTTGCCGTGGCCGGCGCAGAAAAAGCGCTCAATTTCGAGATCCATCCTCTGATAGCGATCCTGATGGGCGGCATCACCGGCGTCGGCGGGGGCACAATCCGAGATCTGCTGCTGGCCCAGGTGCCGACGGTTCTGCGCGCTGACGTCTACGCGACCGCAGCTCTCGCCGGAGCTGCGGTCGTCGTCTTAGGACTCAAGATGAAACTGCCGCGTGCACCCGTAGCCATTGCCGGGGCGATCGTCTGCTTCTTCTTGCGCATGGTGAGCGTGTGGCTGCATTGGAATCTGCCTAAGGTTGGCGGCTGACTTTACCCGCGCAGTAAGAGTTGATCCTGCGGAGAAAAGACTCTTCGGGTGATCAGGTAGCTGGTCACCAGGCAGGAGAGCCCGGCTGACGAAAAGATAGTCGTCAGCACTACGAATTGATAAAGCGCGCCGTACAGCGGCGACTGCCCGGAGAGCACGATGCCCGCCATCAGGCCGGGAATCCACACGATGCCGAGCGAGCGCAGGTTGTCGATGGAGGGAATGAGGCTGGCACGAAATGCCGCCTGCAGGTAACGGCCGACTGCGGTGTCGGCGGTAGCTCCGAGCGCCAGAGCCGATTCGATCTCGCCGATATGCGCCAGGATCTCTCCGCGAAAGCGATCGAGAAACATGGATTGCGTATTCATGGTGTTAGCGATCACCATGCTTCCCACCGGAACCAGGATCGAGATGCGCATCGGGATGACGCCGAGCGCAATCATGAGTCCCAGAATGCTTCCGGCGCCGGCCGTGATGGAGGCCAGGGCGAGCGTATAAACACGCGGAATCTTGCCGGCGCGCTTGCGCACGATGGAAGCTGCGGCAATCGCCATGCCCGCCAGTACGAAAATCGCGGTCCACTGCGGGCCGCGCAGCAGGAAAGCCAGAATCGTGCCGACCGCAATGATTTGGAGCAGGCCGCGCAGCTCGGCGACAAAGACCTCGGTCACCAGGTTCGGAGCGCGCCGGCGAACCAGAAGAATGACCAGCGCCGCGATCAGAGCTGCGATGAGGCATTGCACCGCGCCTCGCTCCATTTGATTGGGAAACCAGCGCTCAAGCATGAAGGATCTCCCCCGGCGTGCCGATGGCTTCGACCTCGCCGGCGCGGAGGGCAAGTACTCGATTGGCCATGGCGCGAGCCTGATCGAGGCTGTGCGTGACCCAAACACAAGTGAGCCGGCGTTCGCGGATGAGCGAAGCCAGAAGGCTCTGAACGCCGTCGCGGGAGACTTCGTCGAGCGCGGAAGTAGGCTCGTCCAGCAGCAGGACCTCAGGCTCATTTGCGAGCGCGCGGGTGATGGCGACGCGCTGCGCTTCGCCTCCCGATAAAGTCAGCGCATCGCGCGAGGCGTAGCCCTCCAATCCGACGCGTGCCAGCAAGTCATCAACCTGCTGCGGGTTCATGGTCTTGCCCTGCTGCGCGGGACCGAAGACGATATTTTCCGAAACTGTGCCGGGAAAGAGATATGCGCGCTGCATCACCATGCCGATGCACCGCCTCAGCTGGAGGACCGGCATCTCCCGGTAATCGCGTCCGTGAAGATAAACCGATCCCTGCGTGGGCTCGTTCAGCCTGTTGAGCAGACGCAGCAGCGTACTCTTGCCCGCGCCACTAGGTCCTATCACTGCAAGGACTTCCGCCTGTTGCAGGGTGAAGCTGACATTCCGTAGCAACAAACGATGTTGAGGCGAAGGCAACTCGCGGCCGAGGTTGCGGCATTCCAAGATGTATCGGGTAGAGTTCACAGGCCTGATCGCAACGACGGCGAGAATCGTAGTTTACATGCTGGGTGAGGTCGCTTCCCCGGCAACGTGCAAAAGCAACGAGCAATGGGAGATTCGAGATGAATTCAAAGAGAATCAGAAGTGGATTCGCCGTTTTCGCAGGAACGGCATTGCTGAGCGGAGCCACGCTTTTCGCGCAGATGGCTCCCGGCGGCGGCGCCCAACAGCAGCAGCCGACCTCCCCGGGCGCTACCGGCTCTGCGAACAATCCGGGCATGGGAACCGATGCCACGCAACAAAATGCCGCAGCCGGCAACGCCATGCAGGATAAGGATTTCGTTCACAGCGCACTCCAGGGAGGCATGGCCGAGGTCCAACTAGGACAACTAGCCGCGCAAAAAGGTTCGAGCGATGACGTGAAGCAGTTCGGCCAGAAAATGGTTGACGATCACACCAAGCTCGGCGAACAGATGAAGCAGGTCGCTCAACAACTAGGCGTCAATCCGCCGAAAGAGGTCTCGAAGAAGGATAAACAGCTGATGGCCAAGTTACAGGGGCTGTCCGGACAGCAGTTCGACGACGCGTACATCGCCGCGATGGTGAAGGATCATAAAAAGGATAGCGACGAATTCAAGGGCGAAATCGCACAGACTCAGAATCCGGCACTCAAGCAGGTTGCCCAGCAGGGCGATCAGGTGATCGAGCAGCATCTGCAGATGATCGAGCAGATCGCAAAGAGCCATAATCTGGTCAACGATAAAGGAAAGCTGGTCTCTGGCCAGTAGAGGACATTCGATCTCCTCTATAACGGCGTTCCTCGCGGGACGCCGTTTCTGTGTCTACTGAAGCGGGTAGAATGAGCACGATGGTAAGAAAGATTGCATTTCGCGGCGTCTTTGCGCTGCTGGCATGTTTTGCCACCGTTTTTGCATTCGCGGAGCCGGTCAAGAGCCTGCCCCGGCCGACAGACTATGTCAGCGACCTGGCCCATGTCATGTCTCCCGAGGTCAAGCAGCGGATCAACCTGCTCTGCGGCCAAGTGGATCACCAGGCCCACGCTCAGATTGCGGTGGTCACCATTCACTCGACGGATGGCGAACCGATTCAACAGTATGCCGTCGATCTCGAAGACGCCTGGGGCGTAGGTCCGAAGAAGTCAGACCGCGGCGTCATCATTCTCCTGGCGGTCAACGACCGCAAGCGCTGGATAGCGACCGGGTATGGCCTGGAAGGCATCCTGCCGGATGCCCGGGTAGGCGACATCGGCCGGCAGATGGTTCCGTATCTGCGTGCTAACGACTTCGACGGCGCGGTCACGGCAGCCGTCAATCCGATATCCCAGATCATCGCGACCGACGCCGGTATCACGTTGACTCCGCTCGGCCGCCGGTCACAGCAGCCGCAGCAGATTCACATCAGCCTGTTCCACATCATCGTCTTCGGGATCTTCCTGATTCTGGTGCTTGTCTTCCTGGTGCGGACGGGAGGATCGGGTCTTATCGGCTTTCTGCTGGGAATGTTTCTCGGCGGAGGTGGTCGCGGCGGCGGGGGTGGTGACGGCGACGGTGGAGGCAGCGGCTTCGGCGGATTTGGCGGTGGAAGCACGGGCGGCGGCGGTGCTGGCGGCGATTGGTAAGATAACGATACTCAAAGGTTTGGAAATCGGGAGAACGATACGATGATGCGTCGCGGCTTGTGGGTTGGAATCGGTATTGTGGCGGTGCTGCTGATCATAGTGCTGATGGTCTTCGGCAGCTATGTCAGCGCCAAGAATCAGATGGTTGCGAAACAGGAGGCGGTGCGCGCCCAGTGGTCACAGGTAGACGTCGTCCTGCAGCGGCGGGCTGACCTGATCCCGAACCTGGTGGCGACGGTCAAGGGTTATGCGACGCACGAAGAGAAGGTCTTCGATGATATCGCGAGCGCACGTTCGGCGTTATTGAACGCCCATGATCCTCAAGGAAAGATCCAGGCCAATGGCCAGCTGGATGGGGCTCTCGGACGGCTACTGGCGTTGTCGGAAAGCTATCCGAATCTCAAGGCCAACGAAAATTTCCTGCAGCTGCAGGACCAACTGGAAGGCACGGAAAACCGCATCGCTGTAGAACGGCGCCGGTATAACCAGACCTTGCAGGACTACAACACCTTCATCCGCCAATTTCCCAACAGCATCTGGGCGGGGATGGCAGGCTTCCAGCCGAACAATGCCTACTTCGAGGCCAGCGAGGCGTCGAAGACAGCCCCAACGGTCAAGTTCTAACTAGAAGATCGAAAACAGCACTATCGAAGCCCGAGGCCTTTGCCTCGGGCTTTTTCTTTTAAATCATTTTTGACGCGGTAGCAGGAGATTCCTTTTATCCCACCATCGAGCCATTTTTGCGCCTCCTGCCCGATGCTAGTCTGCCCTATATATCCCTAGAAATGGCTTCCGTGAGCGCGAAAACGTTAATAGAAGCACCTTATTTATGGCAGCCGCCGCCCGCCGAAGGGTCTAGCATCTCGCTGTCTGAAATCGTGTCGGCGCTCTCTCTGGCTTTGGATCTGACCGAGGGCGCGGTGCCCGGACACGCGTTGCGCAGCTGCGTGATTGGCATGAAGCTTGCCAAAGAGCTGGGTCTGACCTCCGACGAGCGAAAGTCCCTCTACTACGCGCTCCTTTTGAAGGACTCGGGCTGCAGCAGCAACGCCGCGAGGATGTGCGAGATCGTCGGCGGAGACGACCGGGAGATCAAACGCCGCATCAAGCTCGAAGACTGGACCAAAGTGTCCATGGGAACCCTCTCGGTGTTGTGGAAGAACGTGTTGCCCAACGCCAACCCTGTCGCGCGTGCCTTGCGTATTGCCGAAATGGGTATCCATCAACACCGCAACAATGAAGAGGTGATCCAGCTGCGCTGCGATCGCGGCGCGCAGATCGCTCTCAAGATCGGTTTGGGAGAAACCACGGCCAATGCCATCCGTCATCTCGACGAGCATTGGGACGGCGGCGGTTATCCGGGCAGCCTGCGCAGGGACGAAATCCCGCTGGCGTCGCGGATCATGTCGCTGGCACAGAATCTGGATGTCTTCGCCACCGATCGGGGACCGGAGACGGCAGTTCGCGTGGCGCGAGAGCGCAGCGGCCGCTGGTTCGACCCAGAGCTGGTGATGGCGGCCGAGTCGCTCCATCACGCTGGAAATCTGTGGTGCGAACGAAGCGCCGAAGAGGATCGCTGGGAAGTGCTGGATCTCGCCCCGGAGGCCGGAGCGACGACCGCCTCGCAGGTGGACAGAGTTTGCGAAGCCTTTGCTGACGTAGTGGACGCCAAGTCGTCATTCACTTACCGTCACTCGATCGGAGTGACCCGCGCCGCCGTCAAGATCGCGGTGCAATTGGGATTGGCTCCCGAGAGGCAGAAGCTGGTATGGCGTGCCGCTCTGCTGCATGATGTAGGCAAGCTGGCTGTTTCCAACACCATCCTGGACAAGCCAGGAAAGCTCACTGCCGAGGAATGGCAGTCTGTGCGCCAGCATCCGATACACACCCAGAAGATCCTGGAAAGGATCGAGCCCTTCATCGAACTGGCCGCAGTAGCCAGCCGGCACCACGAGCGATTGGACGGCAGCGGGTATCCGAACGGCTTCACCGCAGAACAGCTTCCGCTCGAGGCCCGCATCATAGCTGTCGCCGACGTCTACGGCGCACTCTCCGAGGATCGGCCCTACCGCGCTAGCCTCAGCGACGAAGAGGTCTTCGCCATCATGAGCAAGGATGTCCCAGCCAAGCTGGACCCCATCTGCTTCGAGGCTCTGCGCGCCGCTCTCTTCCGCTAGCCTTGCGCAAAACTGAAAAGCCGCTCCGCGATGACATTGCGTGGAGCGGCTCTTTCGTACTGAATGACGGTCCGGATCTGGCTCGGAATCTGTCGGGATCGGGAGGAGGCTGATCCCTATGTCGAACGAAAGGATCAGGCGCGGGTGTAAGACGCGATGGCGCTGGCTTCGTCGTCCTTGACGTCGAAGACGGTATAAAGCTTCGTGATCTGGAGGAGATCATGAACCTTTTTGGTCAGGTTCAAGAGCTTCAGTTCGCCGCCCTGGTTGCGAACGGTGGTGTAGGCGCTGACCAGTTCGCCGATCCCCGAGCTATCGATGTAATTCACATCGGCGAGGTTCAGCAGGATGTACTTCGAACCCTTGGCCAACAGATCTCTGACGGAGTCGCGCAATTGCACACTGCCCTCACCGAGGGTGATGCGTCCGCTGAGATCAAGAATGGTGATGCCGTCAACCTGACGGGTAGATACCTTCATACTCACGTAAAGTCCCTCCTTAGCTGCCTGTTTGAGCTGTCCCCAGATGTTTAATGAGCGTCATTTCAGTTCCGGGATGTAATTGCTTGAAGTGTACCTCATCCATGAAGGAGCGAATGAGGAAGATGCCGCGGCCGGAGCCACGCAGAAGATTTTCCGGTGCAAGAGGATCAGGCAGGGTGGCGGGATCCAGGCCTTTGCCCTGATCGGCAATGCGGATGACCAGCGATTCTCCGGTGTTTTCGAAGGATGCCGTGATGCGCTTGTCAGGGTCGTACGAGTTGCCATGCAGCACGGCGTTGACGGCTGCCTCGCGCACCGCCATGGTGATCTTGAAGATTTCGTCTTCGTCGATCCCGGCCTTCTTGGCCATCTGCTCGGCGGTCTGTTCCACCTTGTTCACGCTGTCCAGCGAGGACTCGAGTGTGTAAGTGATCCGGCTTGCCTGTTGTCCCGTCAAGTGCTCTTCCTCGCGATGCGGCATGACGTCCTTATTTGGTTAAAACCAAACCAGCCCGTACGAGGCAGTTTGCTTGCTGGGGGCGCTAATGTCAAGCAAGTGTTGATCTAGGCTGCCGCTGGCTTCATTCAAACCAATAAGTTTTTCATAAAAGTAATGCGGCGCAAGCACGCTCTCACCCCATCCAGACCCGAGCCGTTTCAATCAGCATCACCCGATGCTGATTGGCGGTTTAACTGGGCAGCGCTTTCACTTCTTCCCGCACGATGCGTTTGCGTCGCAGGTAAAACAACGTGCCGATGAAATTGCTGACGAGGGTCGTACCGAGGATTTTGGCGGCGTAGGCCTTGGCGTTGATCACGTCGACGAATGGATAGGCTGATATCAAAAGGCTGAACAGAGTGGCGCAGAAACCGACGGCCGAGAGCACCTTGAGCGATGTCGATAACCGCCGTCGAAGCGTGGCGGCTCCTGCTAGCGGTATGGCGAACATGGCCAGATAGGCCAGCTCGTAGTGGGTTGAACTGGCGTTGGCGAGCAGCTGGAACGCCTCCTGCGCATGAACGCCGATGCTGGCCACCACGGCCAGCAAAAAAACCAGGGCGGCGGTGCAGAGGATGGAATTCGACGGCGTCTTCCAGCGCGGGTGCAGGCGCGTGAACCAGGCGGGAACGAGATCGTCCCAGCCCGCGGCCATGGGCAGGCGGGTGATGCCGGTGAAGATGTAGCTGGAGGCTCCGATCAGCCGCAGTTCGAGAAGAAAAATCGCAGTGATCGCGACGGCGCTGCCGATGCCGGTGTTGCCCAGCGCGATGCGCAGGGTCTGCGGAATAGGCGCGATGAAGTCGATATGGCCGGGCCGGCTGAAGGCCAGCACCGAGCCGGTTCCCAGAATGAACATGGCGCAGATGATGGGTGAGGAGATCCAGACGGATCGGCCGATGCTGCGCGCCGGATGCTTGCTCTCCCCAGCCAGGATGGCGATGTATTCCAGGCCGCACTGCGCTCCGAAGATCATCTGCCCGAAGAGAGCGAGAGAACGCAGATCGCGCGATGGAAGCTGGATGGCGAAAGGCGTCCAGTGAATCGGCATTTGGCGGGAAAGCGCCCATACCGGCAGCAGGATCAAAGCGGCGAAGACGATGAGGATCGCGATGCCGCCGATGTTGTGGATCCACTTGCCGATTTCGAGGCCGCGCAGCGCGGAGACGGTGATGCCGGCGATCATGACGGTGACAATGGCCAGGGACGCGAGATGATTCTCCGGCAGCCATGCGGTTGAGGGGCCGGCCAGATAAGCGATCTCTGTAGGCGTCGCGTAGAGGATTGTCGCGGTGACGGCGATCCCATAGACCCAGATATTCCATGCGGTGAGGAAGCCGATGAGATCGCCGAATGCCTGGTGTGCCCAGACATAGAGGCCGCCCTCGAGCGGCATCTCACGATTCAGGCCGATGACGGCTGCGGCCATCGGCACATAGAAAATCAGCATGGCTGCGACCCAGGTCACCGTCTGAGCGCGGCCCAGGCCGGCCGCGACTCCGACCCAGGAGCTGCCTACGACACAGAGGATTTGTGTGAGCACAAGGTCGCGCAGGCCGAGCTGCCGGTGGAGGCGGTGCTCAGCCGCGGAAGAGGTAGGAAGAACTTCGGACATGGTTCGGAAATAGTCGCATAGATTGAGCGCAGCCCATCGGAAAATGCGCAGCGAAACGTTATAGACTTCATCGGAGACAGCGGGTGGAAGCAGCCCGCAAATGACCTTCGCCAAGGAGTAGGGAAACCGCAAAGATGCATGAAAAACAGCCCACGACGACTCTTACCTCGCTGATGGGGACGCCGGTCACCGACGTTCACGGCAAGCTGCGCGGAAAAGTGGCGGACTTAGCTGTGGGCACGGGAAGCGACGCCGGCAAGGTGTTAGGGCTGGTGTTGAAATCCCGGCATGGGCGAGAGCTGGTAGCTGCGACAGAAGTTCGCCAGACGCCAAGCGGCACACTCGAGCTGCGGCCCGAAGCCGGGCTGCGTCCGCTTCGCGGTGACGAGAACTACATTTTGTTGCGCCAGGACCTGCTCGATCGCCAGATCATCGATGTACACGGGCGCAAAGTGGTGCGCGTCAACGATGTCGACCTGCAGTGGTTTGCCGCGGATGCAGTCGCCGGCGATGTCTCAATCGATAGCGGTTCGCGGAGTGGCGCGGTCGAAGACCTGAGGGTGCGCGAGGTCGAAGTTGGCCTGCGCGGTGCAGTGCGGCGGATCTTCCAGGGTGCATTGCCGAAGGCGACCATCGATTCCCTGGCTCGAAAGGTGCCCGCCCGGGTAATCCCATGGGATTTCGTCGACATGATCGAAGTCGACCCCGCCCGCCGCGTGAAGCTGAACATCGAGCACGAACGCCTGGCGCAGCTCCATCCTTCCGACATTGCCGACATCCTCGAGGACCTGGCTCCAGCAGAGCGCGAGGCCATCCTGACCACACTCGATGAAGAGGTTGCGGCCGAGGCGCTGGAAGAGGTCGAACCGAAGCTGCAGAAATCGATGATGGAGTCGCTGGATTCGGAGACTGCTGCGGGCATCGTCGAGGAGATGGACCCATCGGCTGCGGCCGATCTGCTCGCCGAGCTGCCGGAGGCGCGCTCCGAGGCCATTCTCGAGGAGATGGATCCGGAAGACCGGCAAGAGGTCGAAGAGCTGCTGGAGTTCCGCGAGAACTCGGCCGCCGGGCGCATGACCACGGAGTATGTCTCGGTGCCGAACACGGCTATCGTGGGCGATGCGATTCAGGCTCTTCGGGAGTTTGAAGGTGACATCGAAACTATTACCGAGGTGTACTTGCTCGATGCGGAAGAAGTACTCAAAGGAGTAGTTCCTCTAGCCCGCATCGTGCTGGCATTGCCCGAGAGCCGCTTGGAAGTCTTGTCGGAATCTCGTTTCATCACCTGCCCGGCCGACGCGCATCAGGACCGGGTCGCGGATCTTTTCGATCGCTATAACTTGCGGGCGCTGCCCATTTTGGATAGCAAAGGAAGGCTCGCCGGCGTGATCGAGGCCGATCACGTAATTGCCTTCCTCAGAGCAGGCAGATAACGCCGGTCTCTGGTATGTTCGGCTGAGGAACTCCGCTCAAAATTCAATTGAAGAGATTGATGTCACCCTACCCATGCTCAAGCGCTGGCGAATCCGGATTCTGCTGTTCCTCGCCGTGCTGGGGCCAGGTTTCATCACCGCCAATGTAGACAACGATCCCAACGGCATCCTCACCTACTCGCAGGCCGGCGCGCAGTACGGCTACGAGCTGCTGTGGACGATGATTCCCATCACGCTGTCGCTCTATGTCGTGCAGGAGATGTGCGCGCGCATGGGCGCGGTGACGGGCAAAGGGCTGAGCGACCTCATCCGCGAGGAGTTCGGGCTGCGCATCACGGTGATCGTGATGTTCCTGCTGGTGCTGGTCAATTTCGGCAATGTCATCGGCGAATTCGCGGGTATCGCCGAGAGCCTGGAACTGTTCGGGCTGAGTAAATATATTTCCGTGCCCATCTGCAGCACGCTGGTGTGGCTGCTGGCGGTGAGGGGTGACTACAAGAAAGTAGAAAAGGTCTTTCTCGCGGCCTCCGTCTTTTACGTTAGCTACATCATCGCCGGAGTGCTCTCGCAGCCCAGCTGGCACACGGCCCTGGTGGATACGGTCAAGCTTCCGGCGCGATCGACCTGGCAGAATCACGAATACCTGTATGTGGTCATCGCGGTCATCGGCACAACCATCGCGCCCTGGATGCAGTTTTACCTGCAGTCCTCCATCGTAGAGAAGGGTGTCACCGCAAAGAACTACGCGGCTTCGCGGCTGGATGTGATCGTTGGCTCGATCTTCACCGATGTGGTGGCGTGGTTCATCATCGTGGCCTGCGCGGCAACGCTTTACGTCCATGGCATAGGCTCGATCCGCTCAGCGGCAGACGCGGCACAGGCCATGAAGCCGCTCGCCGGAGCTTATTCCTTCCTGCTTTTCGCCGTGGGCCTCTTCAACGCCTCGTTCTTTGCCGCGTCGGTGCTACCGCTTTCTACAGCCTACGTAGTCTGCGAGGGCTTGGGGTTGGAGTCTGGCGTCGACCGTAAGTTCAAAGAAGCGCCGATCTTTTACTGGCTCTATACCATCCTGATCGCCGGGGGCGCTGCGGTGGTGCTCATCCCCAACTTCCCGCTCATCAAGTGGTCTGTTGAATCGCAGGTGCTGAACGGAATTCTGCTGCCGATCGTGATTGTTCTGATGCTGCTGTTGATCAATCGCAAGGACTTGATGGGTGAGCATGTGAACTCCCGCTGGTTCAATGCCATCGCATGGCTGACAGCAATTGTGGTCAGCATCCTGTCAGTGATGCTGATGCTGCACAGCAGCCACTGATAGACCGCCTGCACCCTAAACCCTATCCCCTATTTCAAAGCAACTTGCCCGCGGCCAAATCGCGAATGAGATTGCGGTCGGCGGCGAGAAAGTCGTAAGACGTCAGCTCTCGCAAGGCTACCCAGCGCACATCGTGGAAGATGCGATTGGTCACTTCGCCGCGAAAGGCGTGAACCGCAAAAAATTGCAGGTCAACCGCGCCGCCGCTGCGATAGGTGTGGCGAGTGCGAGCTACGCGCGAGCCAACTTCTGCGGCAATGCCCAGCTCCTCATCCAGCTCCCGGGCCAGAGCCTGTTCGGCGCTCTCGCCGGCTTCGATCTTGCCGCCGGGGAACTCCCATTTGAGCGCCATGGGTTGATCGGGACGCCGCTGGCAGATCAGAACTTCTTCTCCGCGCAGAATCAGACCCGCTGCGACAAAGCGCACCGTCTTGACGCCGTTTTGGGAGACCAGTTCTTCCACCGTATTTAAGAGTTTAGACTCCTGCTGGCACATGTGGCTCAATCTGCCGTCCGAAAGCCGTTGTGATAGTACCAAATACGTCAGGATGGATGGCTTGAGCCAGCGCTTGGAGGCCTTCCAGAAGATTGGGGCCGGGAGTGTTCAGCAGCTCATCCGCAATGCAGTAGACGCGGCGATTCTGAACGGCATCTAACTGCTCCCAGCCGCGCTGCTGAACGATCTTCTCCAGCGGAACCCTGTCTCCCGCTCCGCACCACGCCGCCAGAAATATATCGGGATTGGCCTCCGCGATGGCTTCCGGCTGGGTATGGGTGCCGGGCTCGCCGAGAAAAATCCCACCCGCCGCCTCGACGAGTTCCTTGACCCAAAGCTGGGAGTGGATGAGCGGCTTGCCCCACTCTTCGCAGTAGACGACCGGCTTGGACTCGATCCCGGCTGTGCGCGCACGCACTCCGGCGACGGCCGACTCCATCTCCGTAACCAGAGCCTCGCCGCGAGATGTCGCATCGACCACTGAGGCGATCAGGCGAATGTCCTGGTAGATGTCCGCAAGCGAGTGCGGCGCCAGGGCCAGCACGGGCCGGCCGGAGCGGAGAATTGCCGCCAGCGACTCCTGGCGATAGGGAACCGAGGCGACGATCAGGTCGGCCGCGACCGGCATCAACTCGTCCGCGCGGGTCGACCAGGAATCGTGAACGATGGCCAGGTTACGCTCCCGGAGTGCGGGAACGGCATCGAGACAATACCGGGTGCAGGCGGTCAGCGAGTCGAGAGCGCCCAGCCGATCCAGAATGAGGCTGATGCTGGGCTGCAGGGAGATGATCTTCATGCTTGCGTCGACGCCGCATGGACAACCGGCGCTCCTGCTCTATTTTGCCGCATGTCCCCGGCAGCGCGTCTCAGTAAGCACGAAAACGCCCGAGCCCATCCCTTCCGAGGAGGCCGGGAAGGATGGGACTGCCAGCACTTCAGAAATGAAAGCGGTAACGGACCTCCCCATAAATCTCGCGCGGGTCATTGTAATGGAAGCCGCCGAAGGTGAGGCTGTTGTCCAGCAGTACGCGGGTATTCGCAATATTCAGAGCACTCACCGAGGCCGTGAACTTCTCGCCAAATTTCCGTCCGAGCGAAAGGTCCGCCGTAGTGTGTTCCGGCAAATAGTTTCCATTGAAAGGCGATGGAGGATCGGGAAAGCCATTCGAGAATCCCGATCCGTAGTACACGTTGAACGATCCGAAGATGTTGTAAGGTAGGTTTCCATTGAGGCCCACATTGAGCGTATTGCGCTGGTCGTGATCGAGGGGCGTGTAGTTGTTGTCCGGAGCGCACGCCGGTGAATTGGCCGGCGCGCAGATGAGGCCTCCAGTAATGGCTCCGCGCTGCTGGGCTATCTGGTTCGAATAGGCCAGGTGGAATTGGCCGTAGTGCCAGACCCGCGGCGAATGCAGCGTCAGCTCCCATGCCTGAATGAGCGCTCCATTGACAGTGACCGGAATGAAGATGCTGGATTCACCGACATTGCTGTGGTCGAGGAAGTTGTTGGCGCGAGTCTGGAAGGTGTCGGCATCGAGCAGCCACCCGCGCCAGGGAATCTGCAGGCCAAACTGATGCTCTTCATCGCGCTCTCCGTGCAGCGGAACGAAACCGGTATTAGTGCTGTTCGCAAATTGAAGGAGCGATCCTGAAATGCTGGTGAGTGGCGGCGGCTGATAGAAGTGCCCATAAAAGCCGCGCAGCACCCAGTGAAGTTTTGGGATGAGAATCGTTGCGCCGATGCGTGGGTAGGTCGCGTTGTCGGTAATGGCCGCCTGGAAGTGGGTCTGGCGCATGCCTCCGATGAGCGTGAGCCACGAAGCCGCATGATAATTGTCTTCAACCCAGGCCTCTTCGACTCCGCCTCCGACGATCTGCCGCTCCGAGAAGTTATTGAAGCTGGCATCATTGAACACCGCTCCGAAGAGATCGTTCTCGCGCTGGCCATAGCCGTAGATGCCGCCGCTGAGCGAGTTCTTCGCGACGATGGTGGAGAGAGAGGCCTGACCGCCTTCGTAGTTGCCGGTCTGGTCAGAAGTCGTAGCGGCAGGGAAGTCGTTGGCCTGCGGCTCGTACTGCGCACGGTTGAAGTGATAAAACGGCGAAACGTTCAGCAGGGTGTTGGGGCTGTAAGTGTGCACCCAGGTGAGCGCGGTGTAACCATCCGTCTCATGTTCCCCATCGCGAAGACCGCTCGAGTTATAGAGCTGGTTCTGCCAGTCGTTCACGTTCGGATCGTAGGGAATCTGATAGTAGTTGCGCGAGAGCTGCGTCACCAGGCGAAATTGGTTTGCCGGATCATGGTTGTAGATGAACGATCCGAAGCCGCCATAGCCATTTTCGGCATCGTGAATAGGCTGTTCGATGGGCGGCTGCAGCCCATAGTTGCTGCGATTGCCGTTGGCGCTGGCAAACCAAGCAAATTTCTCGGTGTGATCGCCGAAGCTGACCTGATCGTTGGTCTGGTAGTAATTGCCGAGCGTCATTACCAGCTCGCCCTGGCGGTTGCGCTCGAATCCGCTGCGCGGGACGACGTCGAAGATACCGTAAGTGCGGTCGCCCTCGTCCGCGCCATAGCTGCCGCGATTCACCTGGAGATAATCGATGTCTTTGGGATCGATCTGCGGTCCGACATTGCTGGCGATGTTCGTGTTCGGAATGTTGACGCCATCGATGAGCCAGCTCACCTGGTGACCGCCGCGCATGTGCAGCATGTCATGCGTAACATAGGCACCGGGAACGTAGTCGGTAATCATGGCGAGGCTGTTGGTGCGATCCGCGCCTGGGGTGCGGGCAATATCTTCTCGGCTGATCAGCGTCTCCGGCGTGAACGAATCGGGGTTCGCAGCCAACGCCGTGCCCGTCACTGTCATCGACTGCTCCACGGCTGCTATCGACAGTTGGATATGGAGCACCGCTCCCGAGGACGATTCGACGGTGAGGCCCTCCTCAATGGGCTGATATCCCTTTTCATGGATGGAAATCAGGTAGTCGCCGGGCGTGAGCGAGACGAAGTAGAACTCTCCCTCGCGATTGGTTGTGGTCTCCGCATGAAAGTCGGAGTGTGCGGAACGAACCACTACATTTGCTCCGCCAATGGGACGATGACTGGGATCGTGGATCACTCCATCGATCCTTCCGAAGATTGCGGCAGCGGCAAGGCCGGCCGAGAAAAACAATAAAGCAATCCATGCGAGTCTTCGCATCGAAAACAACCCTCCGCCGCCAGCAGCGCGGCTCTCGTATCTAGAACAGTTACAAATTCCGGAATATGAACCGGCTCACGCCGCTATCTGATCGTCAAAAACAGGAACGGATAGAAACGGAGCGGAGATTCCGCGTAATGCCTAGGAGAGAAGGGAAGGAGGGCCGCGCTTTTGGCGCGCGCGATCGAAAGAGATTCTGCGCCGCGCCTCCGTCTGCGGAGAGACGGCCGTGTGCTTTGCAACTCCGGCGTAAATAGCCGCCGCTGTAGACGGGGCGAAAGATGGCAGCACCACGATGGACAGCGTTGCAGGCAAGAAAGGGCACTTCTCGCCGATAGCGCCGACGCCCTTGTCCTTCGTCGATTGCTCAGCCGTCATCGCGCACTGATGCTTCCCGCCTCTGCGGCAGCAGGCAGGAAGGCTCGCCGCCAGATCTCCTGCTCCAAACAGCGCGGAGACAAGAGGCAGCAGGAACAGCATCAGCATCGGGATGGCAAGCAGGCGGCGCACTGGAGTTCTCGCTTCGAGCATACATCAACGAGATCGGAGCAAGGACCAACCAGCTTCTGTCATGCAGATCGGACTGCGACGGCGTCAAACAAACCGCCGCCGGCTTGAGCTCCCGCCTTTACTGCTCCGAGTAATATCCCTGCCGGGTCTGGACGTATAGATCTTTCTTCTTCGCGGTCAGCGTGATGCGATGGTAGCCGCCCCCGGCAACCGACTTGTCCGGCGTGTAGCCGAGAACGTACTGGCTGCGTAGTTCCTCCGCAATGGAGGTATAGATCTGCTCGGTATTTTCCTTCTTGCTTACCTCGAACATGTGTCCGCCGGTCTCGCCGCAAATCTGCTCGAGAACCTTCTTGCCATCGACATTCGACTTTGCCGGCTGAGGCTGGCCACCGCGGCCGCCTCCTGGATATCCACCCCCTCCGGGATATCCTCCTCCGCCCCCAGGCCATCCACCACCGCCCATGCCGCCGCGCCGGCCGGGAAAGCCGCTGTTGTTGTCGTGCTGTTCCTGGCCCTTGAAGTAGATCGCGTAGATAATCGTGTCGGCGCGCTGCGCGGATTCGATTGCAGTATGCAGCGTCTCCTTGCTGCCGCGGTCCACGCCGTCGGTAAGGATGATGAGCGCTTTGCGCCCCTTCTCCTTGCTCAACAGCTCGTCTGAGGCTAGATAGATCGAGTCATACAACATCGTTCCACCGCCGCCTGCCCGCCGATGGTTCGAATTCTGGTCGGAGCTGTCGTCTCCGTTCGACGAACCGCTGTTCGATCCGTTGTTGAACTGGGGCGCGCCCAGCCGGTCGATGGCGTGGCGGAGCGTGTCTTTATTCGACGTGGGATCAGCCAACAGATCCACCTCGCGGTCGAACTGAATCAAGAATGCACGGTCCTTATCCGTTGTCAGCATCTGGTCGAGGAAGTGATCGCTGGCCGTGCGCTCGTCGTCGAGCACGTTGCGCTGGCTCATGCTGGTGTCGACCAGCAGTCCCATGGTCAGGGGGAGATTCGTGTCGTGGTTGAAATATTTGATGGCCTGCGGATGGTTGTCGTCCTGCAGATCGAAGTCGTCCTTGGTCAGGTTGGAAACGATTGCGCCATGCTTATCGCGGACGGTCACGGCCATGGTGACCACATTGACGTCGACGTGCATGGTGGTCGTGGGAGGGTTTTGCGCCGCGTCGGCGGCGGGGGGCTTAGCCTCTTGAGCTGTTGCCAAAGGCAAGGTGGAAGCAAGGAGCAGGGGCGCCGTCAGCCAGAAGTTCTTCAATACAGTCATAGAAAGGGTATTCCCTGGATTTTGCGCGGAAGCGAAGTATGCGCAGGAGGTTAGACGAGAGAAGCCGGGTCGAAGCTGCAGGTTGATCGCAATCGATTTCAGCCTCAGATGAGCCTCGCAATCGAAATGCCCCGAATTTGGTTCTTACCGTCTACAGGTTCAGCAAATCCGAAAAAAGAATCGATGGAGGCATTTTACCTGGCGATTTCAGAATCTAAGATCGGGAAGCAGAAAGGACAGAACAATGCTCGTACGCGAAAAACTCGGGATTGCCGCAGTAGCCGTTGCTCTTGCGACGATGAACATGCAGTCCCCGGCGCAGACCGACGATAAGGCGCAGCAGATTTTGAACCTCACCAACCAGGATCGCGCCGCGCATGGACTGCAGCCGTTGAAATGGGAGGCATCCCTGGCTGCAGCCGCGGAGACGCACACCGAGCGCATGGCCAACGAGAGGACCTTGTCCCACCAGTATCCCGGCGAACCCGATCCTTCCGCGCGCGCGGCGCAGGCAGGAGCGCATTTCCAGGCCATCGCAGAAAATACGGCCATGGGCCCGAGCCCGGCAGGTATCGAGAAGCAGTGGATGAATTCGGTCCCGCACCGGACCAACATCCTCGACCCCCAGATGAACGCGATTGGGATCGGAGTGGTGGAGCGAGGCGGATATCTCTTCGCAACGGAAGATTTCGCGAATGGAGCTCAAAGCCTGAGCAAAGACCAGATCGAAGACAAAGTTGGTGCTCTCCTTCACGACCAGAACATCGACCCCTCCGGCCCGCGCGATCAGGCGGAGCAAGCCTGCGCGTCCGGCAGCGGCATGCCGCAAGGCGGTGCAGCCCGCGCCATCGTGCGCTTTCAGACATCGGACCTGAAGCAGCTGCCGTCACAGGTGGCGCAGCAGCTGAGGTCAGGGAACTATACCAAAGCCGCGGTGGGATCATGCTCTCCGGGGCCGGGCGAAGGCAGCTTCACCAGCTATCGTGTCGCGGTGCTGCTCTATTAAGCTCCTTGACCCGGCTTGGTCGGCTCCATCTGCAAGGCGTTGTTGAAGCGGTTGAAGTAGTTGAAGATGCCGATGGATGCCATCAACTCCACTACTTCGCCCTCATCGTAAAAGCTGCGCAGGCGCTCCATGAACTCATCGGAAATATGGTTGGAGTCCAGCGTCATCTGCTCGGCCAGGCTCAGAGCGGTCTTCTCGGCGGGAGTAAAGTCGGATCGGGATTCATAGTTTTCCAGATCCTCGATCTGCTCCTTCGACCAGCCTAGTTTGAGAGCAATCTGGCTGTGAGAGGCGAGGCAGTATTCGCAGCGATTGATCTGCGAGGTGCGGACAATGACCAGCTCCTTGAGCTTGACCGGTAGTGTTCCTGTATTGAGGACGGCCTCGAAGTGCGCAATCATCGTCGCCAGGATCTCCGGCCGGTGCGCCATGGTGCGGAACATATTGGGAACGTTGCCGCGAGTGCGCATATAGCGGTCATAAATTTCGGATACAGGCGCCGGGGCATCCGTACGGGCAACGCGGGAGAGACGAGGTGCAGTCTTCAACATGAATTCCTCCTGATCTTCTCAGGGTATCGTGTCATGTTCCCAGAGTAGCGTGTCTGGAAAGCTTTCACTTGACCTGATTCCGGCTCTATCCCTATTCTTCGACCGGGATTGTTCCTTCCCTCGGATCATCTTCCAGTCCGGAGCGGGCATCGAAAAAGTATTTGGAACAATCTCATTCAACGGGCAACATTTTCGTTTTTTTCGGGTTGGAGAAAGTTTGCATGCTAGCTTGCCGCTTATTTCGCAACTCGCTGTGTGGCGTCGTCGCCCTCATCCTGCTGTCTTCAGGGGCAGCGGTCCATGCGCAACGCCTCAACGACAAAGACCTCGAGCGTATGATGAAAAATCTGCGCGACGACTCCAAAGACTTCCGCTCTGCATTCAGCGCCTCGATCCACAAAAGCTCGATCCGGAATACGGGCCAGGATAAGGACGCTCGGGCGCTTGCCGAGCAATTCGAAAAGCAGACGGACGAACTGTACAAGCACTTCAAGGGCTCAAAGGCAGCAGATCCCTATGTATGGCCTGTAGTTCGCTCAGCCGGGGAGCTCGACCGCCTTGTCTACTCCCTCGAACTGGACAGTAAGACAACGCTGAGCTGGGAGAAGGCGCGTTCCGAGATCCACCAGATTGCCACCTCGTACGGAGTGGCCGAACCTTACTCCCAAAGTCAGGTGCCGATCAGGAATTAGGAAGAAGCAAGTTGTTACGGGCGGGCATCAGGGCTACTACAAAAAGAAAAGGCGCGGAGGGATGACCTCCGCGCCTTTTAGTTTTCAAACAGTTTAGTAGCGATAGTGATCGGGCTTGTAGGGGCCTTCCAGCGCTACGCCGAGATAGTCAGCCTGATCCTTGGTCAGAGTGGTGAGCTTTACGCCGATCTTTTCAAGATGCAGGCGCGCGACTTCTTCGTCCAGCTTCTTGGGCAAGGTGTAGACATCGATCTTGTAGGTGTCCTTGTTGGCCCACAAGTCGATCTGCGCCAGAGTCTGGTTGGCGAAGCTGTTGCTCATTACGAAGCTGGGATGGCCGGTGGCGCAGCCCAGGTTCACCAGGCGGCCTTCGGCGAGAACGAAGATCGCGTGCCCGGCGTTTCCACTTGATGCGGGGAAGTTGTACTGATCCACCTGGGGCTTGATGTTGAGCTTCTTCACATCCTTCGCCTGATTAAGCTTGTCCATCTGGATCTCGTTGTCGAAGTGGCCGATGTTGCAGACGATGGCCTGGTCCTTCATCTTCTTCATATGCTCGAAGGTGATAATGTCCAGGTTGCCGGTGCAGGTTACATAAATGTCGCCGCGTCCCAGCGTGTCCTCGATGGTGGTGACTTCGAAGCCTTCCATCGCTGCCTGCAGCGCGTTGATGGGGTCGATCTCGGTAACGATGACGCGTGCGCCCATACCGCGCAGCGAATGCGCCGAACCCTTGCCCACATCGCCGTAGCCGCAGATGACGGCCACTTTGCCGGCTACCATCACGTCGGTTGCGCGCTTGATTCCGTCAGCGAGTGACTCGCGGCAGCCGTAGAGGTTATCGAACTTCGACTTGGTGACCGAGTCGTTGACGTTGATAGCGGGAATGAGCAGCTTGCCCTGCTCCTTCATCTTGTAGAGGCGGTGAACGCCGGTCGTAGTTTCTTCCGAAACGCCGCGCCACTCCTTGGCAACCTTGTGCCAGTGCTGCGGGTCCTTGGCGTGAACCTTCTTCAGCAGATCCTTGATGACCTGCTCTTCATGATTGCCGGAAGGCGTGTTGACCCAGCCGTCGCCATCTTCGAGCTCGTAGCCCTTGTGGATGAGCAGCGTGACGTCGCCGCCGTCATCGACCACCAGCTGCGGTCCCGTGCCGCCCTTGTGCGAAAGAGCCTGATAGGTGCAGTCCCAATACTCTTCGAGTGATTCGCCCTTCCAGGCGAAGACAGGAACGCCGGCTGCGGCAATGGCGGCTGCGGCGTGATCCTGAGTCGAGAAGATGTTGCAGCTGGCCCAGCGCACATCGGCGCCGAGGTCGACCAGCGTCTCGATCAGCACCGCGGTCTGAATGGTCATGTGCAGCGATCCGGTCACGCGCACGCCGGCGAGCGGCTTTTGCGCGGCATACTTGCGGCGGATCGACATGAGACCGGGCATCTCGTGCTCGGCGATGGAGATTTCTTTGCGGCCCCAGTCGGCCAGGGAAAGGTCGGCGACTTTGTAGTCGGCGGTGGTTTCAAGGGTTGCGGTTGCCATTTCTAATCACCTCATGTCCAGATTCATATCGACGAATCGAGATATGTTGATATATTAACCCACAGAGCCATGGCGTCAATTGTGAAAATCCTGCGGGTTGCGGCCGACTCCAATCGGCTGCGTATCCTGCTGCTGCTGGAACGCGAGGAGCTTTCGGTGGCCGAGCTGCAGGAAATCCTGGTCATGGGCCAGAGCACCATCTCCACGCATCTTGCGCAGCTCAAGCAGGCCGGCCTGGTCGAGGACCGGCGCACCGGCAAATACAGTCTCTACCGGCTGACGGCCCAGAATGGCTCGAATCTGTTGACCGGGCTGCTCGATCAGGCGCGCGAGGAGATTTCCGAGGCGAAGATCGATCAAGCCGCGGTGCGAGGCGTGGTGAAGAAGCGCCAGGACAAGATGCGCAGCTTTTTCGATGAGGTAGCCGGGCGCTTCGGCCGGAATTACGTCCCGGGCAAATCCTGGAAAGCGGTGGCCGAGGCCCTTCTGCGGCTGATGCCACCCATGGTCATCGCCGATCTTGGAGCCGGCGAAGGGGCATTTTCTCTGCTGCTGGCGCAGAGGGCGGTCAAGGTGATTGCCGTCGACAATTCGGCGCGCATGATCGAAGTCGGTCGCGAACAGGCCGAGCGCCAGGGCGTGAAGAACCTCGAATACCGGCTAGGCGACATGGAAGAGTTGCCTATCGCGGACGAAACCGTCGATCTCGTCTTCTTCTCGCAGTCGCTGCATCACGCGCTCCATCCGGAGAGAGCGGTGCAGGAGGCATGGCGAATTCTCAAGCCCGGCGGACGGATTGCCATTCTCGACCTGGCCAAGCATCGCTTCGAAGAGGCCCGGGAGATGTACGCCGACGAGTGGCTAGGCTTCAGCGAAGCCGAACTCGACGCTGCGCTGGAAAAAGCCGGTTTCCAGAGCGTGCAGACTTCGGTGGTTCACAGGGAAGCCGAGGCTCCGCACTTTCAGACGCTGTTGGCGGTTGGGGATAAGGTGCTCTGATTTTATCTTGACCGGCGTAACGTAACGCATTACGGTTGGAAATGATCCGGTCGATCCGCCACAAGGGACTGAAGCGGCTTTACGAGGAAGACAGCACCCGCGAGATCATTCGAGAACATGCGGAGAAACTTCGCGACATTCTTGCCCGCCTCGATGCCGCCGGCTCAGTCGCAGATATGGATTTACCTGGTTATCGGACTCCATGAGCTTAAAGGCAAGTTCAAGGTCTGTGGGCGGTAACGGTTCGCGCCAATTGGCGTGTCATCTTCCGGTTCGTCGATGGCGACGCATTCGACGTAGATTACTTGGACTATCACTGAAGGGGTTATGTCATGCCGATGAAGAATCCGCCGCATCCGGGTAGCTTTGTATTACGCCAATGTATCGAGCCTTTAGGGTTGACTATCACCGACGCGGCTGCGGCGCTCGGTGTCACCCGTACGACGCTCTCCGAGCTTGTGAATGGCAAGCGCGGGATTTCGCCGGAGATGGCGGTGCGTCTCTCAAAGGTCTTCGGCGGGAGCGCAGAAACATGGCTGGTTCAGCAGGCTCACTACGATCTTGCACAGGTTCCAGCAGACCGGATCAAGCTCAAGCGGATGGACGTGGCGTAGATCGAAAGAGGCTAAGAGATATGGATTGCAATTGCGGTTGTGGGCAACAAACGTCTGGCGGTCTATTCAAGCCGGGTCATGATCAGAAACTTCGCGCTGACCTGGAACGCCGTGCAAATGGTCTTTTGACAGTACGCGATCTTGTCGACATTTCGTTCAAGTTTGCTCACGGCGAGATATCAGACAAAGACTTCACATTTCAAGTGCGAGAACTGTTTTCGCCAGAACACTAGAAGCTCGCAAGTACTCAAATAGCCCGCACTTCCAAAGTCTTACCCAACGCCCTCATCGCATTCGCGATTCCATCAATCCTCGACGTATGTCGAATGTTGGTGAGCCGGTTCACCTCTTGCGGAGTAGTGCGGAGTCTCCGTGCAAGCTCGGCAGGACGTACCTTCTGCCGGATCATTTCATTTAATAGAAGCACTTTGGCTGCGACACTTGTCGGCAGCTCCACAAACTCCTGGCCTTTCTTGACCCGGGAAGGGAGAGGAATGGCGCGGGAACCTTCGAAGTAGAAATCCAAAGCGGTCTCCAAAGCGGCCGCTGCAACTTTCACGGCCTCTTCCTGCGTTTTCCCCTGGGTGATTGCCTCCGGAATATCCGGAAAGGTGACGAGAAAGAACTTTCCATCCGCTTTAATGTTGATCGGGTAGCGCATTTTTGCTCCTACTTCAGTCCCAGCTGCTTCTTGATAGCCTCGACCAGCCGGTTCCGAGTTCCTTGTTATGCATGGGCAATACCGAATGTTTCCCGTTCAGAAAAATTTTCAGATGCGATCCTTTGCCTGGCTTGAAGATAGCGCCTTGATCGGCCAGCCAACGCTTGAACTCGCTGCTCTTCACTCGTTATGTATAAACAATATTGTTTATATTGGCAAGCGACGGCCGACCGAATCCGTCAATTGTCAAGCGGGAGGAACCATTGCTTCCATCAGCAACCAGCAGCTAAACTGAAAGTTACGGTTTCAGGAAGAGCGAAAGGCAAGGCACAGCATGTTAGTTGTCATGAAGGCGCAGGCGACGCCGGAGGAAGTGCAGGCGGTTTGCGATCACATCACGCAGCTGGGATTTCGCGCGCATCCTATGCCCGGCGCGCAGCGCACCGCCGTGGGCATCACCGGCAATCAGGGGCAGATCGATCAGGGCAATCTGGAAGAGCTCTCGGGCGTTGCTGAAGTCATCGCCGTTTCGAAGCCCTACAAGCTGGTCAGCCGTGATTTGAAGGAAGAAGACACGGTCATCACCTTCCCCGGCACCAACGCCACCATCGGCGGACGCGACCTCGCGGTCATTGCCGGGCCGTGCTCCATCGAAACGCGCGAGCAAGCCTTCGCTGCAGCGGAGCAGGTTGCCGCAGCCGGCGCGCAGTTCTTCCGCGGAGGCGCTTACAAGCCGCGCACCTCGCCTTACGCTTTTCAGGGATTAGGTGAAGAAGCTCTCAAGATCATGGTCGAGATTCGCGAGCGTTACGGCCTGCGCATCGTGACCGAAGCCATCGACACTGAAGCCCTCGAGCTGGTCGATCATTACGCCGACGTGATCCAGATCGGCGCGCGCAACATGCAAAACTACTCGCTGCTCAAGGCCGCGGGACGCAAGCGTAAGCCGGTCCTGCTCAAGCGCGGTCTGGCGGCAACGCTGGAAGAGTTCCTGATGGCTGCCGAGTACGTGATGAGCGAGGGGAACTACCAGGTGATTCTCTGCGAGCGCGGCATCCGCACCTTTGCCGACCACACGCGGAATACTCTTGACCTCAGCATCGTCCCGGCCGTGCAGCGCCTGAGCCATCTGCCCATCATCGTCGATCCCAGCCACGGCACCGGCAAGCGCAACAAGGTGATTCCGCTCGCACGCGCGGCAGTTGCCGTCGGAGCCGACGGTCTCATCGTCGAAGTGCATCACGCCCCGGACAAGGCCCTCTCCGATGGGGCGCAATCGATCTACCCCGAGCAGTTTGTGCAGCTGATGGACGAATGCAGCCAGATCGCGACGGTACTGCGCCGCAATATCCCGCACGGGATCGAGCTTACCGCGGGCGTTAAGGCGTAGGCCGGGCACAAGGACGATCTTGGCAGAGACAAGAAACGGGAAGCATCGGAAAAGGCGGCCTTTCTCGAGCCGCCTTTTCATCGTGCCGCTGATGTTGCCGCTCATCCTGAGCGGCTGCCGCCGCAATCATTTTCCTCAATATCCAGCGGACTATCGCGAATATGCCTATGTCACCAACAGCGGCAGCAATACTGTCTCTGTCCTGGATCTCGTGAATCTTCGTCAGGATCGCGTGCTGGCCGTCGGACAGGAACCGAGCGGCGTGACGGTCAGTCCGGTGCGGAACGAGGTGTATGTCGTCAACGCTGGCGGTACGGGCGGGAACGGATCAGTCAGCGTCATCGATGCCGAAAAGAGTCGCGTCGTGGCTACAATCCCCGTACATCGCCGGCCATTCTCCATCGATGTCGATCGTGAGGGACGGCGCGGCTATGTCGCCAACTCCGGATCGAACAACGTGTCGGTGATCGACCTCGAGAACCGGCGGGAGATTGGCGTGATTGGTGTCGGCGAGGCCCCGGGGTTGGCCAGAATCTCTCCGGACCTCTCCACCTTGGTAGTTACGAATCGCGCCGGCGGCAGCGTTTCGATCGTCGATCCGCTCAAGATGCGAGTTCGCGCCGTCTTTCCTGGCTGTCCGCAGGCGACTGATGCAGTCATTCTGCCGGACTCTTCGAAGGCCTTCATCGCCTGCTCCGGCGGACATCAGGTAATGGCAATTAGTCTGGTGCGTCCAGAGAGCACCAACGAGTCCGACCACACTGACCACCTGCTCGCTTTCCTCGATGTAGGCAAGACGCCGGTACAGCTGGCGATGAAGCCGGACGGCGGCGAGATCTTCGTTTCAAACTTTGACAGCGACTCCATCTCCGAGATCTCCACCGTCACGAATGAAGTGGGCGGCGCGTACCTGGTTGGCGCGCATCCATCCTCCGCCGTCGTGAGCGCGGATAATTCTCTGCTCTGGATCAGCGACTTCAACGCCGACTCGATCAGCGTCTACTCCATCGATGACGGGCGGCTCGTCAAGCCCTCGGTGCGCGTGGGAAGCGGGCCGGATGCGCTGGCTTTCTCGTCCAACGGCTTCCTGCTGCTTGCGGCCGACGCCACATCGGGAGATGTCTCTGTGGTACGAACGCAGAGCTACGCATCGAATGGAGCAATACGGATCGGAACCCTCTTCACCATGCTGCCGGCAGGGAAGCGGCCGAGTTCCATCGCGGTCAAGTCGTTCCGGGCGCCCTGATTTCGCTACGCGTCGCTGCCAAATAAAAAATTCACCGCATTTTTACGGAGGCGGAGGCTTGTGACGCTGCTCACATTACTCCCGCAAATGCAGGCGTAGCATCTAAGCTGCAGGGACACTCTCTTCCAGGAGCTAAGCAGATGGCATCAATCGGTCACCCCGCTGCGGGGCCGCAGGCCCTACCTCTCTCTCCAGAACTTCTGCACAAAATGGATGCCTACTGGCGCGCCGCCAACTATCTTTCCGTCGGACAGATTTATCTCAAGGACAATGCTCTGCTGGACCGGCCCCTGACTTTGGAAGACGTGAAACCGCGGCTGCTGGGACACTTCGGGACCACACCCGGCCTGAACTTCCTGTATGTCCACCTGAACCGCATCATCTGCGAGCGCCAAACCAAGATGATGTACGTGATCGGTCCGGGACACGGCGGGCCGGGAATCGTAGCGAACACCTATCTCGAAGGGTCTTACACCGAGATCTATCCCAACATCGAACGCGATCGCGACGGCATCAAGCGGCTCTTCCGGCAGTTTTCCTGGCCTTACGGAATTCCCAGCCACGTTGCCCCGGAAACACCGGGCTCAATTCACGAAGGCGGAGAGCTGGGCTACTCGCTGCTTCACGCCTACGGCGCGGCCTTCGACAATCCCGATCTGATCGTTGCCTGCATCGTCGGCGATGGCGAAGCTGAGACTGGACCATGCGCGACCAGCTGGCATTCCAACAAATTTCTCAACCCCATCACCGATGGAGCAGTGCTGCCCATCCTTCACTTGAACGGATTCAAGATTGCCAATCCAACTGTGTTGGCGCGTATCCCTCAGGTCGAGCTTGAAGATCTGTTCAAAGGCTATGGGTATAAGCCATTCTTCATCACCGGCGACGATCCCGCGACCATGCACCAGGAGATGGCCGCGTTGTTGGACATTGTTTATGACGAGATTCGCGCCATCCAGAAGAACGCGCATGAGAACAACGATACGACTCGTCCTATCTGGCCGATGATCGTGATGCGTACTCCCAAAGGCTGGACGGGGCCAAAGTTCGTCGACGGCAAGCCGGTCGAAGGCACATGGCGCGCACACCAGGTTCCCATCGCCGACGTGCGCGACAAGCCGGAACACCTGCAGCAGCTGGAAGACTGGATGAAGAGCTATCATCCCGAAGAGCTCTTCGACGCGCAGGGGCAGTTCAAAGAAGAGTTTGCTTCGATCGCTCCGAAGGGCGACCTGCGCATGGGAATGAGTCCCCACGCCAATGGCGGATTGCTGCTGCAGCCATTGCGCATGCCGGACTTCTGCGATTACGAGGTGAAGTTCCCATCTCCCGGAGCGGTGGACGTCGAGGCAACCGAGGTTCTCGGCGAGTTCCTGCGCGACGTGATGAAGTCGAACATGGGGCATCGCAACTTCCGCGTCTTCGGTCCGGACGAAACGGCGTCGAACCGCCTGCAGGCCATCTATGAAGTCTCAGAGAAGCGCTGGATGGCCGAGCTCGAAGAGGTGGACACGGACCTCGACGTTGACGGCCGAGTGATGGAGGTGCTCAGCGAGCATATGTGCCAGGGCTGGCTGGAAGGCTATCTGCTCACCGGGCGGCACGGCTTCTTCTCCTGCTACGAAGCCTTCATCCACATCATCGACTCGATGTTCAACCAGCACGCAAAGTGGCTGAAGGTGACGCGCGACCTGCCCTGGCGCAAGCCGATTGCATCGCTCAACTATTTGCTCTCCTCGCATGTCTGGCGGCAGGATCACAACGGCTTCAGTCATCAGGACCCCGGCTTCATCGATCACGTCGCCAGCAAGAAGGCGGATATCGTCCGCATCTATCTTCCGCCAGATGCGAACACCCTCCTCTCGGTCGGCAACCACTGCTTGCAAAGCCGCAACTACGTCAATCTCATCATCGCGGGCAAACAACCGGCGCCCGTCTGGATGAAGATGGACGATGCGATCCGTCACTGCACGGTAGGCGCCGGCATCTGGCACTGGGCTTCGAATGACGATGGCGGCGACCCGGATGTAGTGATGGCTTGCGCCGGCGATGTGCCAACTCTCGAGACTATGGCCGCTGTCTCCATCTTGCGCAAGCAGCATCCCGATCTCAAAATCCGCGTGGTCAACGTCGTCGACCTGATGGCGCTGCAGCCTCCGTCCGAGCATCCGCATGGACTGCCGGATGAAGACTTCGACCGCATGTTTACTACGGATAAGCCGGTCATCTTTGCCTATCACGGGTATCCGGCGTTGATTCACACGTTGACGTATCGCCGCAAGAACCACGACAACATTCACGTCCGCGGGTACAAGGAAGAGGGGACTACCACCACTCCGTTCGACATGTGCGTGCTGAACGACCTCGACCGTTTCCGGCTGGTTCTGGATGTACACCTCCGCGTTCCAAAGCTCGCTGCGCTGCGGGAAGAGGCGATGCACAAGTTCACCGCGAAGAGGCAGGAACACAAGCTATACGTCTCGCAATTTGGCGAGGACCTGCCTGAAGTCCGGGACTGGCGTTGGAGCGGCAAAGGCTCCGACGCGTCCGCTCTGGACACCGGCGGCGACAACGCGTGAGGCCCATACTGGCAGTGAATAGCGGCTCTTCGACGCTGAAGTTCGGGCTGTTCGTCGAAGACAATGGAGAGCAACGGGCGCTGCTGCAAGGCAGCGCCGAAGGCATTGGAAAAGACGGCGGCAAGCTCGAGATACAAGGCGCTGATGGAAAGCCTCTGCACCAGGAAGAAAGAAAGTATGCTTCGCAAAAAGAGGCTTTACAGCACGTTACCGATGCGATGGCCGCACTCAAGGTGGATCGCCCCATCGCCGTTGGACACCGCATCGTTCATGGCGGACCGAAGCTGGTCGATCATGTGCGCGTCACTCCTGATGTGCTGAAAACGCTGGAAGCGGCGATCCACTTCGCGCCGCTACATATCCCCACTTCGCTCGATCTGATTCGCAGCACCGAGTCGATCTATCCGGACATACCGCAGTTTGCCTGCTTCGATACGGCGTTTCATCAGACTCTCCCCGAAGAGGCCTATCGCTATCCGCTGCCGGCCCAGTTCGCCGAAGAAGGCGTTCGGCGCTATGGATTTCATGGGCTCTCGTACGCGTCGATCGTTCACCAACTCGGCTCCGAGCTGAAAAGCCGCACGGTGATTGCTCATCTAGGCAATGGCTCGAGTCTGGCAGCACTGCTTGACGGCAAGTCCATCGACACCAGTATGGGGATGACACCGACCGGCGGCATTCCCATGGGAACGCGCACCGGCGATCTCGATCCGGGCGTGCTGCTCTATCTCATGCGGGCGCACAAGCTCAACGACCAGGCTCTGGAGACGCTGCTCAATCACAACTCGGGCCTGCTGGCTCTGGGTGGAGCAAGCGACATGCGCAAGCTGCAGAGTTCCGCGGATGGCGGCGATCATGATGCCGCGCTTGCCATCGAGATATTCTGTCGCGCCATCGCGCGCACTGCGGCTGCCTTCGCGGTTTCACTGGGCGGACTCGACGCGCTGGTTTTTGCTGGAGGCATCGGCGAGCATAGCGCCCCGGTGCGGGCCAATATATGCGCGCGGCTCAAGCTGCTTGGCATCGAGATCGACTCCGCGTGCAATCAGGCATCCGAAGCAGTGTTTTCTTCTGGCAATGTGCAGGTTGGCATCGTGCCGAGCCAGGAAGAAGCGCAGATCGCGCGCGAAGTTGGCAAGCTGCTGGCGAATTGATACGGCGTGGTTGGAGCGAGATCCACCATGGCATCATCAACTCGTCATTCTGAGCAACGCGAAGAATCTCAGCGACGTTCGCCGATCAACCATCGCTGAGATTCTTCTTCCCGCCAGTCGTCAGCGTCCGCCTTGGGCGCGCATCTGGTGGACGATGGCCTCGAGTATCCGCTCCGGTTTCCAGTCGTCTGGCATCTCTATTCCCATCTTCGCGGCCATTTGGTGAGTAAGTCGCGCCGCCAGATTTGCCCGCGTCTCCAGGTCCATGTCGAGAACGCGCGAGAAGAAGCGCTCGATCACGCTCAGGTCTTCGACCGAGAGACGTGCGACAGCATCGGCGGGAAGAGTAATTTCCGGAGCAAGCTGGCTCTGTAGAAGCGCTTCCACCGGAGACGGCGCGAAGCTCGCTGCCGTGAAAGTACGCGCACTGTTACCGCTCCAGCCCATCTCGACGCTCTGCCGTTCGTGGACCACCAGCGTTCCCGCCGCAAGGTCACCCAGGCGCTTATGCTGGCGATTACACAGCATGCTGATGACACCCACCAGGTAAAACGAGGGAATCATATCGATCACGCGGATCAGGTTGCGTGTCATCGCCTCGAAAAAGGTAATCTGGCGGCCGGAGTCCTGGATTACGCGCAGCTTGAACAGCATCTTCCCGGGAGTCTGGCCGTTCTTGAACGCCTCGAAGAGCGCGAAATATCCCCAATACATCAGGAAGTGGATGAGGATCACGAGGGCAATCAGCCACTTCTCACCGCTGCGAGTGAAATCCCCGGCGATCGATTTTGGCGCCGAAGCAGTGATCAAAACGAAGACCAGGATCAGGGCAGCATAAGCCGTAATTTGCACGACGGTATCGGCGAAAATCGCGAGGAAGCGGCTGCCTACGCCGGCCACAGGGAAGCGGAGAGCGACCTGCTCCGGCGTGTCGATAGTAAGCTGGTCTTGGCTAAGGGGGCTGGCCGCGTGGTGCTGGGCGAATTCGGTCATTCGTATCTGTTCCCGACGCTCTTCGATTATCCCAGACTCTCATTGACGCTATGATTTCGAATCGGTGGATCGAACAACGGAAGGGTTCCTGGGGACGGCTCGATACGCTCACCCGCCAGGTCGAAAGCTCAGGCATTCGAGTGCTTTCGGGCACTGAGCTGCGTGAGTTAGGACTGCTCTACCGCCAGGCTGCCGCCGATCTCTCAGCCGTGCGCTCCGATCGCGCCTCCGGCACCCTCGAAGAATATCTGAACGGGCTGCTGAGCCGGGCGCACAATCGCATCTATTCCGGGCGCAAGGCCGGCCTGGGCTCGGTCTATCGCTTCTTCTCCAGAGAGTATCCGCCCGTCTTCCGGCAGCTTTTTCCCTACGTTGCCGCTTCCTTTCTGATTTTCCTGGCGGGAGCGGTTCTGGGAACCCTGCTGACTCTGAGCCGGCCGGACTTCATGCGTCTGATGCTGGGTCCGGCGATGCTCGAAACCATCGAGCGCCACGAGATGTGGACACACTCCATCGTCTCGATGAAGCCGCAGGCCTCGAGCGCCATCTTGACTAACAACATCAGCGTCAGCTTCGCCGCTTTTGCCGGAGGCATTCTCGCCGGCCTGGGCACCATTTTTCTGATGTTCCAGAATGGGCTGCAGATGGGCGTGATCAGCACCGCCTGCTCGCGGGCGCACATGGCTCTCGATCTCTTTAGTTTCGTCGCCGCGCACGGAGCCCTGGAGCTACCCAGCATCTTCATTGCCGGCGGAGCAGGGTTACGGCTGACAACTGCGCTGCTCTTCCCGGGTATGCTTTCGCGCCGCGACTCGCTGGCCCAAGGCGGCAGGGAAGCGATCCGCCTGCTCGCGGGTGTGATTCCGCTGCTGGTTGTAGCGGGCATGCTGGAGGCGTTTCTGTCTCCCTCGGGCGCGCCCGCCGGTGTAAAGTTCGCTGTCGGAGCCGCGCTCCTCTCGGGGCTCGCATTCTGGCTCGCCGAGGGAGGGTCGGAAAAATCGGCAGGCTAAAAGCAATTGCGAACCGCATCGCTGCCTACGGCGCATTCCTGTGATTGACCAGAGCCTGGCGAAAGGGCGCCGGCTCACGCTGAACGGGTTTTCCTCCGGCATATCGCTTTTCGTGCATGATCTTCCAGATGGGCTCGTTGTCGGCGTAGACGCGCCATTCGGCGATCTCCTCTTTGCGGATCGTGGCTTGCCATGCCGAAGGAGTCTTCCAGCGATTTTCGCGGCTCAGACGGCCATGGATCAAATAAGTGCCCATGACGCAGCCCGTGATGACCGCAAGATTCCCATTCGCGAAGGCCTGATCCACCTGGATCGAATAATCAGGGAACCACTCGAAGCAGGCGCGCCAGCTTCGCTCCATCTCACGTTTGCCGTGGAACTGTCTTCCCTGAGCATCGATCAAGACGTGATCTTCAGTGATCAGGCCGCACAGCAGGGCGAGGTCGTGAGAGTTGATCCGGTCGATGAATTCGAGCGCAATATCGGCAGAGGTGGTTTTCATGGTTTGCTTATGGGTCAAGCTTGTCATCAGCACACGGCTTTACGCGAGCTGGAAAGCCGATCGGATCATGACCGGAGTCACGTCTCACATCCCAAAATGAAACGGGCATGTTGTCTGCTTTGAGACCACATGCCCGTTTCTTCCGCGCAGATATTTTTGTTATTCCGTATCCGGACGGCGGTAAGGCACCTGTAGATAGTGGCGCGCTTCGTTGAGGGCTCCGGCGGTGTTGTCGTTTGTCTGGATCGCCTGCCGGTATTCGGTGATGGCGCGATCTCTCTGGCCGGTTACGTCGAAGATTTTGCCGATCTGCACGTGGCTCCAGACCTCGGTCCACTTAGGATCGTCATCGCCGCGCAGGCAATCGCGATAAGCATTCACGGAGGACTGGTAATTCCGCTGGTTGAAGAAGACCTCGGCGATGCGATAGCTGGCCAGCGAGCTCTGCGGATTGGCCTGGAGCGCAATCTGGAACTGGGCCAGGCCGCCGGAGACGTCTCCCTGGGCGACCAGTTGCTGGCCTTTCAGGATTGCGACTCGCACCTGCATGTTGGGCGTCGATTTCAGCACCCAGTTGTCGGGATCGATAAGCACATGGCGCGGCCGGCCAAAGGTGTCGACGACATATTGGGAGTCGGTGCCGACGACCGAGATCTTCTTCGTCTCGGTCTTGCCGTCCGTCTCGATGCGCAGCTCTACCGGCATATTGAAGAGATCAAGATCCTGCTGAATCTCGCCGATGGTGCGAAAGCCGCGATTATTACCCAGCCGGTAGATCGCGTACTTATTGGTAAAGGTCGGAGCGCCGGTGCCGTCGAGCCACTGTGCGAAGAAGGGAGTGAGCTGCTGCTGCGACTGGGCCTCGGCAACCTTCTCGAAATCGCTGGTCCTGATACCTTTGTCGGTGTACTGCGAGAGCGCGGCGCGAAGGATCTTGACGAAGCTGTCCTCGCCGACCTCGCCGCGCAGCATATGGAAGACCATGCCGCCCTTGTCCAAGGTCATGGACTGGAACTCGGGTGAAAAGGCGTTCAGCCGACCAGCGCTGGCCAGCGGGATGGTGTCGTAGGCCAGGGCGGCTGCGGAGACGTCGAGGATCGCCGCGTCCAGAGCATTTCTGCCGGAGGCATCTTCGAGATACATCAGTTCGCCGTAACGGGCCATGCCGTTGGTTATCCATGTATCGTTCAGCGATGCCGGGCTGACCTCGCTGCCCCACCATTGATGCGCCACGGTGTTCGCGAGCAGCCGGAAATCGTTCTTGCCGCCGATACGCGCTCCGGCGATAGCTGCGATCTCAGGCGCCCAATAAACCGGCACCGTGTCGTCCGGCAGTTCGACGACATTGAGCCGGCTCGATTCAGGCAGGCCGAAAGTCGAGGTGAAGTAGGCCAGGACACGCAGCGCCTGCTGGCCATAATCCTCAGCGCCCGCCTTGTGCGCGGCGGTGGTGTAGACGTGGATATTGGGAGCGGGCGAGACAGCTGGCTCGAACTTGCCGGCGATGATGGTGCCGGGGAAGCCGGGCTTCTCCCAATTGAAGTCGTATTCGTTTTCGCCATCTCCTGCGGGCTTGGCTGAACCCTGCACGCCGCTGCCGATTACCGTGTATCCAGTAGGCACCTTGACGTGAATCGCAGCCTTGAAGCGGTTCGTCTGGTATCCCACCATCGGGAACCAGCGGCTTGCGTAGAGCAGATAGGTGATCGGATCGCCGATAGAGGCCAGCTTGAGCCCCTCGACCGGTCCGCCTGCATCGCTTTCCAGCGCCCCGGAATAATAAAAGGTCCAGGTATACGATTTGCCCTGGCTGAGCGGGGTGGCGGGGGTGATGCGCAGCGACGCCTGGGCTCCGCGCTCGCCGCTCAGCGGCGTATTTGCGGCGTCCGTAACCTTGTCGACCTTGAGTGCGCCATGCAGTTCGAAGACTGCCGTTTCGACAGGCTCGAGCGCAGTGAAGGTCACCTTGGTGACGGCATTGAGCGTGTGGTCGGCAGGCTTGATCTCGGCGTCGATGGAGTAGCCGGTGACCTGGATGGTGGCCTTGTCGGCCGCGAACAGCCCTGGGGCAGAGAAGAGAAAGATGCCAAGCAGAAGGATGCCGAAACGAGCCGGCAATCGCCCACCGGAAGGAAGATAGGTAGCGGGCCTGAAGGCAGATTGCGGTTTCATCCGGGCTATGGAATGGGCGCTCAAATCATTTTCCGGGCTGCTTCGCATGCAGCATCTGGCTGGTGACGCGGGCCACGCGGTCGACTGCTGTGGTTTCATGAGCCAACGGATCGTCCTTCCCCTTGGCCATGAGCATATCCGATATTGAGCGCAAGCTGCTTTGCATCCGTGCGCGGACGGATTTATCGGTCAGGAGCGGCTGCAAATGTGAGACGACATTCCGGGCGGTAAAGTCACCCTGGATCAGCTCGGGAACGATCCTACTCTCCGCAATCAGATTGACCATAGCAACATGGGGGACATCGACAACCCGCTTGGCGACTGCATAAGTAAGCGGTGAGACGCGATAAACCACCAGAAAGGGATTGCCGATCAGCGCCGCCTCGACCGTGGCTGTTCCGCTGGCAACGATGCTGGCCCGGGCATGGTGCAGCGTGGCGCGGGCTTCATTGGTAATCGTGATCCGAGGGGTCGGGGGCAGCATCGCCTGTACTTCGGCCCGATGCGATGCGGTGAGAGTGGGGGCGAGCGGCAGCAGGAACTCATAGCCCGGTCCGTTTTGGGATAGCAGCTCAGCGGTTCGAAGCATTTCGGGTAGGTTGAGACGTATTTCTTTCGCACGACTGCCGGGCAGAAGACCAATCCAGCCCTTGGACGGATTTAAACCAGCTTCGCGAGCAAAAGTCTCTCGGCTGATGGTAGGAAGGGGCAATTCGGCGAGGGGATGGCCGACGAATTCGGCCTGCACCTTGCGGTCGAGGTAGAAGCGCTCCTCGAAGGGAAAGATCACCAGCATGCGATCGACATATCGCTGCACCTCGCGAATGCGGTATTTCTTCCACGCCCAGAGCTGAGGCGACACGAAATAAATAACCGGCACTCCCGCCCGCTTGAGATGCTTCGCCAGCGAAAGATTCACGTCCGGGAAATCGATGAGCACGGCCGCGTCGGGTTTTTCCGTGGCAATGGACGCCTTGAGCTTGCGGTATTCCCCATAAATACGCGGCATGTGGCGGATCACCTCGGTGATGCCCATCACCGCCACATCTTCGGCGCGAACGATGCGCCGGAAACCGAGCGCCTCCATGCGCTGCCCGCCGAGCCCGAAGAACTCTGCATCCGGCTCCAGGCGGCGGATGGCCGGGATGAGCAGCGTGCCGTAGTGTTCGCCGCTGGCCTCGCCGGCGGAAAGAAAGATTTTGGGATGCGTGCTCATGGGGTGTCTCATCAAAAGCTATCGCATCTCGACGGGTGAGTGCGCGACGATGGAGGTATTTCGGTGATGCTGATGAATTTTCCTTATCATTTGGTCGGGACTCATTTTGAAGGCGCAGTTCGGGAGACGATTTGGCAGGCGGCTCCCTCGGTCGCTGCTTTCCGGCAGCGATCCATGGCATCCTGATCGGCCAGCTGCTGATCGAAGGCGCCGTTTGTACTGCCCCATTCGCCATTGGAAGAAACAGCGAATGCCTTATAGGGACCGTAGACCAGATACCGCTTCCACGCATTGAGCCCACGCTCGCTGACTCCAGCCGGGGGCGGAACATTCGGCGCGGCAGGCAATGGCAGCACCTCGTCACCAAGAGGCAGGAGGTCGCGAGCGCGGAGAAAGGACTCGACCGTCGCCGACCAAGCTTCTACATGGGCGTAGAGATGGTGACCGTCTTCGCCGTCTGGCAGCGCGAGTACGAACTCGACCGATCCACCGGCCTTTCGATACGCGTCCTCGAACTGTGTGGCCATGGACGGCGGAAACCAGTGGTCATTTTGCGAGTAGATCCAAAGCATGGGCACCGCGCCGTGTTTGGCTGCGCCCTTGCCGAAGTCCTGGAAGGCATCGATCGCGCCGCCAAGATTGCATTCATGCTCCTTGCCATCGCCGCCACGGCCGCCGGCGAAGCTGATGGCAGCCTTCAGCTCCTTCGGTGGATCTTCCGTCAAAGCCGCCTGAGCAAAGCCTCCTGTGGATACGCCCGCGCTCACTAAAGTCGAGGCGTCCACCTCCGGCCGCTGCGCCGCCCACTTCGCCACGGCGCGCAGATCCTGGGCCGAGGCTTCGCCCGCCTCGCGGAAGCTTCCGCCTACTTTGCACCCGCCAAGCTTTCTGTCCGGTTCCCCGCCCGAGCGCCCATAGCCCTTGCGCACGATCACGATGGCCACGTACCCACGGCGAGCGAACCACAGAGCCTGCCCGAGCTGAGCCCAGGGCGTCACGTGCTGCCGCTCCTGCTCGATATTCGAGGTGCCGTGTGTCAACAACGCGAGCGGATGTTTTCCTGGGCGATCGGCATAGACCTCCAGCACGTCGAGGCCGCGCGGAAAGGAGTTGGGCACCGGTGCCCACACTTCATCTTCAATGTAACGGAGAACTGCCGGCGGATCCGCGCCAGGTTGTGCCGGGGCGCTGTTGGTCGTGGCCTGCCCCCATGCCATACTGCAAGCCAGCGAAAAGCCGGCAGTAGCCAGAAGTATCTTGCCGGCGCAGCGTCTAGCCGCCGGGGCGCGTTCGTCCATGCGTTCCACCGTATCCGGTCTGATTGTATTCGGACCACGCGTGACGGACGGAAAGCTAGTTCCCTGACTCAGCGATTTCCCGGACAATTCCCCGATAATTCCCGGGTAAATTGTCATCCCGATCGTAGCGAAGGGACTCGCAGTTTTCCACCGTGGCCACCGCAGTTACCGGTGAAAATATGCCGGGCACGCCGGCTCAGCGAGCTAGCTGTCTTTGCGATAAAGCAGGTCGCGGATGGCCTTCTTGCGGGCCTCGTTCACTTCCTTGCCGAGACCATCGGCGCCGACCGCGCCCTGCGTCAGCGCTTCATTCGCCTCGGGAGCGCTGCACTCCGGGCAGCGGTTGGCAAAACCGGGCTTATCCGGCTTCAATTCGAACTCTTCGGAACATACGACACAAACTTTGATAGGGAAGGCCATAGCCCTTCCATTTTATGACTTTCCGCGCTCGCAATCCACGCGCGAACCCGGCCGACTCGCGCAGCCGCGCCGCACTTTATACTGAGACAAAAGTTGAGGAGTTTATGGCCGCACTGATCGATGCCATCGATATCAAGCGTAAAGCGTTCTTCGAATTCGAGAACGCTCCCTATTACTGTCTGGAATCCGACATCTCCACCCCCACTGCGCGCGGCGGCCAGACGCTCGTGCATCTCAAGATGCGCAACCTGCTCACCCAGGCCGTCTTTCAAAAAACCTTCAAGGCAGGCGAGAAGTTCAAGGAGCCGGATCTCGAGATCGTGCAGGCCTCCTATCTCTACTCTGACGGCGACGGCTCGCACTTCCTCGACCAGGCCAGCTTTGAAACGCTCACCCTCTCGGAAAACATGATGGGCGACGATCTGGAGCTGCTCATCGAGGGCGCGATCATCCAATTGCATAAATACAACGGCAACCCCATCGGACTGCAGCTGCCGCTCTTCGTCGAGCTGTCTGTCTCCTATGCCGAGCCGGGCGCGAAGGGCAACTCGTCCAGCGGCAGCGTGACCAAGAACGTGAAGCTCGAGACCGGCCTGGAGATCGCTGTACCGCTGTTCATCAAGGAAGGCGACAAGGTTCGGGTCGCGACCGAGACGCGGGAGTTCGCCGGCCGGGCCTGATTTTCCCTGAAATGTACCGTCATTCTTGTATCTATGGAAGAGCGGCGGGGGTATGTAGGAAACTGTCGCGGTGGGGGAACCAGGGTATGATTCCCCCGCGTGCGTGCGTCTCCCGTACATTCTGAGGTGGACTAGCCACCGTTCGTCAGCTTGGGATCGCAGCCCAACTCCAGGTCGCGTACGACCGAACAGTCGCAAGATACGCAATCGCATCTACAAGGCAGGTTACCGTGACCGGCATCATTTGTGGAGTGGATGTTTCGTCGTCGTTATTGGCTGACAACCGGAGGGAGGAAGAATCTCAGCAATGCTGGATGATCAACATCGCTGAGATTCTTCGCTATGCTCAGAATGACGAGCACAGGGTAATCGTAGAGAGTGCTTACGCTTCGCTGAGCACCGGCTCGGGGCGGTAGATCGGAGCGCCCAGCGGCGCGCCGGTCGCTCCGCCATCGACCACCAGCTCCGCCGCCTGCACGAATGAGGATTCCTCCGAAGCCAGGAAGAGCACGGCTTTGGCCACGTCGGCGGCGCTGTTGACGCGGCCCAGCGGGATGGTCTTTTCGACCTGCTCGAAGAGCGCCTCCCTCTCTTCCGGAGTATGCGCGACCGAGGCCCACAGCGGCGTGTCCGTCGAGCCGGTCGTGATCACGTTCACGCGGATGCCGCGCGGCGACAGCTCCGAGGCCATCACCCGCGACATGGCGCGCAGCGCTCCCTTGCTCGCCGCGTAGGCGGAGAAGCCCGGCCGCCCGTTCAGGCTCATCTGCGAGCCGTTGAAGATAATCGACGCGCCCGGATTCAGGTACGGATCGGCCGCCTGGACCAGGAAGAAGGTCGACGTCACATTCACCTTCAGGATCTCCTCGAAGACCTCGACCTCGGCCGCGCCGACCGGAGTCGGAGCGCCGGTCCCGGCATTGGCGAAGATGACATCCAGATTGCCGAAGCGCTCCACGGTCGCCTCGACCACCCGCTGGGTAGCCGCGAGATCGGAGACATCGGCCTGCAACACCAGCGCATTCGGCCCAAGCTCTTCAGCCGCCGCGTCCAGGGTCGTCTGATTGCGGCCGGTGATGGTCACCCTGGCTCCTTCGGCGATAAACAACTTCGCCGTCTCGAAGCCAATGCCGCTGTTCCCGCCAGTAATCAGTGCAACTTTGTTCAACAATCTCATGCCAATTCCTTCCCGCTTCAGTTCCCCAAGTCATCTCCGAATTGCCTCCGGATCACCTTCAGCTGCGGAGCCGCGCTCTCTCGTCGGAGCGTGATTATTAGATTGCAAAAGGAAGCGGAACGATTCCGCCTGCGCAGCTCAGGATTGCTGCCTCACGCCGAGCGATTTCCTGGGTATGTAAGGAAAACATAAGGATTAGCTGCTTTATTCCGGTCTATGGGATTTGATAGCTGAGGATGGCGAATGGCTGCGGGCGTTGCCGTAGGTATGGGCAATAAAACAGAGGGCACCTGGTGTTTTCTCTTACGAACGAGAACAGAGTGCGGTTATAGAACAGATTGGGTGCGGTGAGGGTGTGAAACGGATGAGTCGTTGGGATTGGAAATTATTGGATGAGCTTACATTCGGTCCAAACTACAGTACGACGGGTTGATTTTTACGGTGCAGATCACCACGGTATTCTAGATAGGATACTGTCGCGATACGTGTCATTGACCTCCGTAAATCTCTTGAAGCTGGAGAATAATCCGTCACGAATTGGCCCCCAATTATCAATTTCCTCTTTACTTTCTTTCGTGATGAGTTCGCTGATATTAGCTCGACTTCCTAGACTTCGTCTCCAGGCGAAACGACCTACGGGAGCCCAATGAGGAACGACACCCTTCTGCGTCCATCTTTTATCGAAATATGTGAGTGTGAAAAAATATTCGAACCTATCGAAATATTCGGCATACTCATCATCGCTTGGTATTAACTTCCGTAGTGGCTCGCGGAGCACATTAAAAATGTGGTCACTTGCGGGAGTGAATGATAACCTGAGATTTTCTGCACCGAGACTGTTACCGTCTATAACTTGCCCCGGCGTAACATGAAAAATCAGATCTTCGCCTTGACTCTCGAAGATGTTTAATCTCGGAGCCTTGGAGTCTCTTAACAGAGATTTAAGGGCTACATATTTTTTTGCCGATGCGGCAGCAATTCCGCCGGCATACAACAAAAGGCTTGATGGATAACGCATTAAATTTAGAAGTAATGTGTCACCCGACAGTACTCGTGACAACCTGGTCATGCTCACAATAGCATCGCGCCAGATTGGAGCTTGCAATCCATTTCCATGGAAGCATCCGTGAGAGATCAAAGCAATAAGCATCTCTAAATTATCGTCATATATTCCAACTCGTTTTAGATATTCCTGTTGCATCTGATCGGAGTCCTGGTGCTTGAATTGAGTGGCAAGCGGGGACAAATTTTTAATCTGCTTCTCGACTTCATCATTAACCAACTCAAATAGCTCAATTCGAAAACGCTCTTCTACTAAGTACCTTTTGAGAGAGGCCACAGCAACTGGTATAGCCAAGGGGTGAGGAGATAAAAAGGAGTCTAAGGATTCAATCTTCTGCTCCAACTCCATGAAAACAGTGTCGGCTGATTTTATTTCCAACAGGGTGGCGTGGCGGAAATGGATCAGCTCAGCCGCTTTGGCCGCAGGGCGATCAATTGAAGTCCAGAAACAAGTAAATCTCCGATTGGGGCTTCGCAGCATGGCACCGCTGAGTGCGTGATCCCATGTTGCGGACCATCCACAGACGAGCAGGCCGTACTCGTCAAATATTCGGTCGAGTAGCAAGTTCATCTCTCCGGAGTAATTCGTGAGCTCCTCGCTTGTGTTCTTAATTCGTGTATCCCTGTAATCGCCGTGTAGTTTTATAAGCGTGCATTGGGCATGAACAAGTGGCATCGCTCCTCGTACCATATCGACAGTGGAAATAACGGTCGGATTGATACCTTCAGCGGCCAGTGCCTGCTCCATTAGTCTGTCGAAATTTGTCGTCAAAATAACCTTGAAATAGCCCATCGCAGAGAGCCTCGCGATTGCTTTATGAGCTTGAGTCGGAGATTTTCTTCCCAATTGCAAATCTTCGCTCGTAGGCTCGAAATATTTGGCAAGTATATTGACGCGCTCGGAAGGCGTAATCGCGACTTTTTCTAAAAGATCTGAGTAGTCCGCTTCCCCACCATATTTTTTCGCATACCAAAGCTCTGGGCTAAGACCACACTTTTCCCCCTCAATAGCCGCAAGCTTCCGAATAAGGTCGAGCGTTATCTCCCAGCCGGTTGGAATTTCTGCGGCCCGCGAAATCCCTGATCCAATCAGAAGTGCGTATACACCCTTATTGGAGTAAATCGAGAAAGCCAGCGACGTAAGCGGGTCTATCATAGGAAACCATGTTACCCGTAAATCCAAAGAGGGATTAGATGGCTTGTATCAATTCGTTAAAAAATGGAGCATCTTATAGGCGAGGCATCTGAGAACGACCAGGGGATCAGTCCGTCCCAAGCGCCAACGTAGGCGTAAGCCCATCGCTCGGCAACCCTAGCTCCTGATCCTTATACTGCAGTTGGTAGAGCTTCCAGTAGAGTCCCCGTTGGGTGAGGAGCTGCTGGTGGCTTCCGGTCTCTCTTAGCTGGCCTTTGTGCATGACCAGAATCACGTCCGCCCGCTGCACCGTCGACAGGCGGTGAGCGATCACCACGGAGGTGCGGCCCTGGATCATCCGATCCAACGCGATTCTTACGCGGATCTCGGTATCGGTATCGACCGACGATGTGGCTTCGTCGAGGATGAGGATGCGCGGGTTGTGCGCCAGAGCCCGGGCGAAGTTGATGAGCTGCTTCTGTCCCGTGGAGAGCGAGTTGCCGCGCTCGCGCAGCTCCTCGTTATATCCCTGCGGGAGCGACGCGATGAAGTCGTGGACGTTGACCTGCTCGGCGGCGCGCTCCATCTCCTCGTCGGTGATGCGGCTGGTGCCCAGCTTGATGTTGCTCCCGATGGTCCCGCTGAAGAGGAACGGGTCCTGCAGGACGACGCCGAAGTGCTCGCGCAGTTGGCGCAGGTCTTGCCGGCGGACGTCCACGCCATCGATCAGAATCTCTCCGTGCTGGATGTCGTAGAAGCGCATCATCAGGCTGATGATGGTGGTCTTGCCGGCTCCAGTGTGTCCCACGATAGCGGCGGTCTGGTCGGGCCGGATCGTGAACGACACGCCGCGCAGAATCCACTCGATGTCTTCCATTCGGCCGATCTCGGCTTCACTCGCCCGGGTTACGCGCGCCGCCCGTTCCTCATCCATACGCTGATAGGTGAACCAGACATTGCGGAACTCGATGCTGCCGGAGTGGTCGCCCTCGATGGGATGCGCGGGAGAAACGATCTCCGGCTCGGTGTCTATCAGCTTGAAGACGCGCTCGCTGGCCGCCATGGCCGCCTGCAGGATGTTGTATTTCTCGCTCAGATCCTGGATGGGGCGGAAGAAGCGCTGCGCGTATTGGATGAAGGCCACCAGCACGCCGACGGTGACTGCGCCACGCATGACGCCGCGGCCGCCGATCCAGATGATCGCGGCGATGGCCATGGAGCTGCAGATCTCGACCGCGGGATAGTACAGGGCGTAGGCCAGGATGGAGTCCTTGAAGGCGTCCATGTGGGTGCGGTTGACGGCTTCGAAGTCGCGAAAGGCCCGATCCTGGCGGTTGAAGAGCTGGATCAGGCTCATGCCGGTGACGTGTTCCTGGGTATAGCTGTTGATGCGGGCAATCGCCGAGCGTATCCGTCGATAGGAGTCGCGAACATGCTTGCGGAAGATGCGGGTGGCAATAAGGATGAGCGGCAGCACGGCAAAAGCGATCAGCGCCAGCCACCACTTCATTCGCAGCATGACGAAGACGATGCCGGCCAGAACAAAGATGTCCTCGAAGATGGCGAAGACGCCGGAGGTGAACAGCTCGTTGAGGGCATCGACATCGCTGGTGAGGCGCGTAACCAAACGGCCTACTGGATTGCGATCGTAGAAACCGACGTGCATGGTCTGCAAATGGCCGAAGATCTGCTTGCGCATGTCGAACATGATCTTCTGGCCGGTCCACTGCATAAGGTAAGTCTGGATGAACTCGAAAAGATAGCTGAGCAGCAGCGAGCCGAGGTAGATCATGGCAATCTGGGTGATGCCGGTGACCGGATTGCTGCTGAGCCAACGCGCCAGAAAGGCCGACTTCGGTGAAGGATGCGCCGACATATAACGGTCGATGGCGATTTCGGTCAGGTAAGGACCGAGGACGTCGCAGGTGGCCTTAATAAGGATGGCGACCAGCGAGACAATAGCCGCAAACTTGTAGGGGTAGAGATAGGTCAGGAGACGGCCCATAAGGCGCGCGTCATAGGCCTTGCCGACGACATCGTCGTCCTGTTGCTGCGGCTGCTTCGGTTTTGCCTGCTCTGCCATTCGGTCGCTGGATCTAGTTTACCGGGTTGCGGAAGGACCGTTTTAGGGATGCGCGGACACACCGGGCGATGCGAAGAGATCGCGAAACAGCCGAAGATTACCGATGGTGAGAAGTATGAGGCGAAACCGGGCTTCGCGCTGGTTTTTCGCCGGACGCAGGCCTACGATGAAAGGAGTAGATGGACCGCGACAGCATGACAGACAACATCCTGCAGACGCTCCAGCAACTCGTGCAAGACGTGATCGCACCGGACGTGCGCGAACTGAAGGTGCGGGTTTCGTCTTTGGAACGGGAGATGAATACGCGATTTAGCGGGGTCGATAGCCGGTTTAGTGCTTTAGAAAAGACGATCGACGCCCGCTTCGATGCAGTCGACCAGCGATTCTCCAGTCTCGAGCAGAAGATGGACATCCAATTCCAGGCTGTGATGGCGGCCATCGCAGAATCCAAAGCCCAAGCAGAGTTGACTAATGTGAAGCTCCTGGCCTCGCTCAGCGAGCGCGTGGCTGTTCTGGAAGCGCGAAATCGATAGAGTCGACAGGTTTGGGGCCGCAATCCTCGTGGGAAAATAGAAGCAGATGGAAAGTCTCGGCGTCTACGTTTCAATCCCGTTCTGCAAATCCAAATGTACTTACTGTAACTTCGCTTCGGGCGTCTTTCCGCTCGCATCCATGGATCGCTACATCGATCGGCTGGAAGAGGACCTGCGGTCGATCCGCAGCCGAGCAGCCGGATGGAAGGCGACGGTTCCAGAGATTGTCGACACTATCTATCTGGGCGGCGGGACACCTTCTCTGCTTTCACCGCAGCAGATGCAAAGGCTATTTGCGGCAATCCGCCGCGAATTTGTCGTACTGCCAGGCGCGGAGATCACCGTGGAGTGCGCTCCAGGCCAAGTCGAAGATGCAACGCTCGCCTCTATGGTGGAATGCGGAGTGAACCGGATCAGCTTCGGCGTGCAGTCGTTCGTCGACGCGGAAGCAAAGCATACCGGGCGCCTGCATACGTGCGAAGTCGCGCTTCGCGATGTGGAGCGGGTCCGCGACGCTGGCATTCCCCACATCAATCTTGACCTCATCGCCGGACTTCCGGGGCAGACGCCTGACTCGTGGCGCCGATCACTTGAAATGCTCGTCGGCGCGAATGTCGATCACGCCAGCGTCTACATGCTCGAAGTCGATGACGACTCGCGCCTGGGGCGTGAGATGGGTAGCGGCGGTCTGAAGTACTATGCGCCGCATGTTCCATCCGACGACGCCATCGCGGAGATGTATCTCGCGGCCTGTAGCTTCCTCGAGCAGCATGGTCTCAACCAGTATGAGATATCGAATTTTGCGCGTGCGGGAGCCGAATCTCGACACAATCTGAAGTATTGGACCCGGGCGCCCTACCTCGGGCTTGGACTGGACGCGCACTCCATGCTGCGGAGCGAAGGCGGAGCCGCGGTGCGGTTTGCGACCGGCGATGAGCTGCAGCCGTTCCTTGATACTCCAGGGGGGGGCGAAGCACGAACGCTTTCCAGCCAGGAAGAGATGGAGGAGGCCTGGTTTCTGGGCCTGCGCTTGAACCGTGGAGTCGATCTTGCGGCGATGCGTGCCGAGTTCGGTGCCGCTGCCACGGGGGAATTCGAGTCTGTTCTGGTCGATCTGGAATGCGATTCTCTCATCGCTTGGATCGGCGATCGCGTAAGTCTCACCGAACGCGGCCGATTGATGTCGAATGAGGTGTTCGCGCGTTTTCTGCTCGAACCGGCGGTTTCTTAGATCACTTTCTGATCCACGCGAAGCGGCTCACCACTTCGTCGTATCGGTCTTCCAACAGCGCCGTCTGCTTTTGAATGTCGAAAAGATTCGCCGCGCGTTGCCGTCCGGCTTCGGCCAACTCTCGATGCAACGCCGGTTCGGTCATGAGTCTCAGGATGGCTTTGCTCAATGCCTGCTCATCTCGTTGCGGCACCAGCAGTGCGGTCTGATTTTCTACGACTGCTTCATTCACTCCCGGCCCGTAGCACGAGACAGCAGGCAATCCCCTCGCCTGAGCTTCGCAGAGGACTATGGGCAATCCTTCCGAATCTCCATCGCCGCCAACGATGCTGGGAGCGGCAAGTACTCGCGCCCGCCTCATCCAATTGCGCACCTCGCATTGCGGGCGCATTCCCAGGAATGTCACGTTCCGCAAGCGAGTGAAGGCATAGCGCTCCAGCTCGGTGCGCAGCGGCCCGTCACCCAGCAAAATGAGCCGCGATGCCGGCAGGATCGCTTCGACCCGCTCCATGGCGCGGAGCAGGTGGATGCATCCCTTCTTCTCCACCATTCTGCCAACGAAGAGGACGATCGGTTCTCGTTCCACCACCGCGTCGTTTTCCGGCAGCTCAATACCAATGGGCAGCATCGCGAGTTTCTCCACGGGATATCCGCGTTCGAGCGCCCGACCGCGTATGTGCTCCGAGACGCAGAGGAAGAGTGATGCCTCCCGCAGCATGGTGTTTCTCCGCTCGAGGTAGATTCGACCGAATACCGTTTGCCGGAATGTGTCGTCGCTTCTGGTGACATCGTATCCGTGGAGGGTGACGACTAGCGGAACCTGAAGCGTTCTCTTCAGAGGAAGCGCCACGCAGGCATCGACTGCGAAATGTGCGTGGATGAGCGATGGTCGAAGATCGCGAAGGCTACGATGAAAATCTGGAGCCACCCCGGTCCGAAGATAGAAACGACGCCGGAGTTTGTCTTTGAGCAGGTTTTCTTTCGTCAGCGAAAGCACACAGCCAGGATCGAGTGGCAGGCCGTCCGGAAGGCGCTTCAGTCCCGCGAACCATGGCGAATACTTTTTGAGCGCGGCGGTTTGAGCAGCGATGAAAGTCTCCGAAGCTGGCAACAGCTCGGTTCGGTAAATCACGATCTGCTTCACGCCCACACCCTATCGATTGTTGATGAGTGAGTGTTCTGCAATGCGCCCGTATTAGAAAGCAGAGTGGAAAGGTTCTCGATGAGTTGCTCTTCAACCTCCAGCAACTCGATATCGACTAAGGTCGCCACGTAGATAACCCAGAACAATCCGTTGTCGATGAGAAGCGAATTCTCATCGAGATCGTAGAGTGCGACGAGCGCCAGGACGAAGAACATCCACGAGACGCGTTCTATGCGTCCCGATCGTAGCCTGGGCCAAAGCTTGCGCCACGCGCGAAGATAGCTGCACCCAAAGATGAAGAGGCCGACAGCGCCGAGCTCAAGCCATATTTCGAGAAACCCGTTATGCGCGTGAAAGATGACAAACCGCATTGCGGCTGCGACTCGAAAAGACTCGCCCTGAATTCCCCTCCAGAAACCCGCATAGCCCCAGCCCAGGATGGGTCGCTCCAAGATAAAGGGCCAGACTTGCTTCCATATCTGCGTGCGCCCGGTGAGTGTTGCGTCTCGTCCCACTAACTGAGACAGAGCAGAAAGATGCATAGCGCCAGCGACGGCTGCTGTGGTGATGGCAATCAGGCTGCCGAGTAGCAGAAGCACTCGGCTCCGGCTGTCCATTAAGCCCAGCACCTTGATCGCAACATAGCTCGCAAAAACAGCGGCCTCGATAGCCCATGCGCCACGTGAACCACTCATCACCAACACGAAGATGAATAATGCAAGGCTCAGGACCTTGCGTCCTGTTCCCTCCGACTGGCTCAACGTAATAGCCGTGGCCAAAACCATCATCCGGCCACACGCATTCTTCGAGGTGAAGACTCCCTGCCAATCGGCGCTGTGTCCGAATGTTGCGTCCAGGCCGATACGTGGAACGAGTACGGCGAGCAAGATCGTTCCCAGCGCGACGGCAAGCATTGCCATAAAAAGAATGGAAAGCTGCCGTCGCACCGGAAACCTCACGGCAAAAAAAAGTCCGAAGAGGCCAGCGAATAAAAATGGAATCGACCGGCGCAAGGTATAAAGCGGAAATTGCGACCAGACAGAAGAGATGATGGCAAGGCAGCCAAAGACCGCGGTCCAGCGCGTCGCCGGAAACCAGTGAACGACTCGCCTCCAATTGGCGCAGAGAAAGAAGCAGATCGTTGCGTAGACCAAAACCTGCGAGGCAATCCCTCCCCAGAAGGTCACACCCGATGCCGGCGAGTTGTTTACTTCCAGCGCCTGGTGAGGGGCGATGAATGGCACCGCTCCCTGCACGGCAAAGAATGCCAGGATGATGGCGCAGACGCAATCCTCGATAGCTAAGGAGCTTCGTCCTATGCGAGGCGTTCCCGCGTTGCCTGGTCTAATGTCCTGCATAAATCAATGCCGAGCTGGCGGAAGCCATGATCGAGCCGCTGCCCATCACAATATGTTTTCCAAAGTTGAAGGGAACGTAGAGAACGTCGTTCGCTTCGAGAAGAGGATCGGGAACAGCCCCTCGTTCTATTTCTTTAAGCGGAATTTGCTGCTCTTCGATCTCACCATCCTTGTTGCGTAACAGCCGTACATGCGATTCCGAAGCGGTGCGGTTAGTGCCCGTCGCCATCGCGATGGCCTGCAAAACCGTCATCCGCGATTCGTTCTGCATAACGTAGCCGCCCGGCCGCCCGACGTCGCCGAGTACGTAAACAATGCCCGCCTTCGGCACCAGAATCTTGTCTCCCGGATAAATCAGGACATTGGCCTCGAGCGCATCGTCTGCCCGGTTCGATACGAAAACTTCAGCTGCTTGTGAACGATCAGCGCGTTCTATGGTGAGATGTCGATCGGCGATGTCGGTGAAGCCTCCTGCCATGGCTAACATATCGATCAGGCTTCTCGGCGCTGGAATTGAAAACGTGCCGGGTTTGACAACCTGTCCAAGCACCGAAACCTGCTGAGTAGTGAATTCTTCGAGGGAGACCGAAACATCCGGATGGCGCAGAAACTGGCCGTCGAGGTATCTCCGCGAGATTTCGGCAGCAGCTTCCGGCACATTCAATCCGCGTACCTCAATCGCACCGATCAACGGCAGAGATATCTCACCGGAGTCGCACACTCTCACTCGACGCTCCAGGTCGGGCTCGCGCAACACGATGATATGAAGCAAATCTCCAGGTGCGATGCGCAGGCTCTCCTGAATTTTTGAATCGCTCTGCGCCTGCGCCTGCAGAGAGGAAACCAGCAGAATTGCAGCAAGCAGCAGCCTGGTCATGAAAACATCCTCCTTTCCTCTGGAGGTCTCGGTGGCGGCGGATCGTGATGCATCGGCTCGTAACCGTAGTACGAGCGAAGATCGTATGAATCAAAATGGACGCCATTAAGTACCACTCGCATCAGGCAGGACTCAGGAATCTGCTCGCGAAGGGTCATGAAGGTTCGATGGATGGCCTGTTTCGGGGTAAATCCGTGGCGCGCAATCAATAAGGTGATGTCACTCATCTGAGTAAGAACCAGCGCATCGGTGGCGGCCAATACGGGAGGGCTATCGAGGAGCACGAAATCGTATTCGTTGCGCCATTCGCTGAGCAGGCGCGCCATCTTTTTCGAGGCAAGCAGCTCGGCTGGCATGGGAGCGATACGCTGTCCGCATAACAAGGAAAGATTGCGCAGTGGCGCATAAGCGAAAATTGGCGGTTCATTATCCGCGATCAACGCGGCGTCGAGTCCAACATCGCCCTCAATGTGAAGCTCGTCGCAGACTGACGGGCGGCGGAGGTCCGCGTCGACCAGCAACACATGAGCGCCAAGCTGGGCGAGCATCCCGGCAAGATTGACTGCAACCTTACTCTTGCCTTCACCCGACACGGAGCTCGTGATCAAAACCACTTGCGAGCGGCGCCCATTTCTCAGCAGAAGAAGCGAAGTCCGCAAGGCACGCAGCGACTCGAGAAACAGCGCATCGCGAGATCCCGCGTTCGAGCCTTCCTCGGATAGGAAGAGCGGTTTGTCCCTGGATGCTTTCCGGCTTACGGGCAGCCGTCGTCTCAAGCGATCAGCTTGCTTCAATTGCGGAAGCACGCCGAGAAGCTGCGAACCGGTAAGTCGCTCCAGGCCATCCAGGGAGCGGACCGTGTGATCCGAGAGCTCGGAAAACACAGCGCCCACGCAGCCGAAGAAGAGTCCACCCACCACGGCAGCTGCGTAGCACAAAGGCAGATTGGGACTCTTGGGGCGATGGGTGGGGGGAATGCGGCCAGGGCTGACAATCGTAAGGTTGGTCGAGTGCAGGCCTTCGAGGACTCCCGCCTCTTTGAGCTTGGTCAGCAGTCCTTGATACACGCCGCGGTTGCCTTCCGCCTCCTGCCGCGCCAGTTGATACCCGACGGCCTTGCTACTGATCTGGTCGGCGAGATCTTGCTGTTTATCGAAATCATCGCGAGCGGAATCTTCAGCCGCCTTGGCTACTTCGAAGCCTGCATGAGCCCGCTGGCCCACGCGAACGATCTCCTCGTGAATGGACTCCTGGACACCATCGAGTTCGGAATGCAGCTCTGCGATCCGGGGGTGCGCGGGACCATAACGAGCGTCGTTCTCGGCAATCTCAGCGCGGACAGAGGCCTCGCGGGAGCGCAAGGTCTGGAGCGTCGCCAGGGAATTGTTCAGAGCTGGAGCTCCTTCGGCGCTTGAGCCGCCCGCCAATGTGGAGATCAGTTCCGGATCGCCCGTCTGCGAAATGCGGTCGATTGCATCCGTCAGCAGACGATTGGATTCGGCCGCCACGAGGCGCTGGTTCAATGCATCGAGGCGCTCCAGAACGATATTGTGCGGGGCATCGTCTCCGTATATCCCGGCCTCCCGCTGCAATCGATTCGCTTTGCTTTGCAACTTTGCGGTCTGCTGCCTCAGATCCTGTAATTCGTTCGCGAGCGACTTCGAGGCCTGTGCGGTGGCGTGAACCCGCGCCTGGTATCCATAGTCGATGAGACCCTGAATCAGTCGATTGACAATCTCCGCAGCCAGCCGTGGTTCGGGATCGGAATATCGGATTTCAATGAGGCGTGTACCTGTCTCGGGTGTGATCTTGAGATGAGAGGCGAAGATTTTCAGGGCTACATAGCGGCGATTGGGTGCATCTTCAAGATCGATAGTAAGCGGCTCGATGGGCCGTCTCCAGAAGAAGATCCATCCCGGAAGCTGAAAGCCGCTCTGCTGCGCGGGGAAGTAATCGTGCGAATTCTCTAGCTTCAGATCCTTGATGGTCTGGAGCGCAAGTGTGGGCGACTCCAGTATTTTCGCCTCCGTCTCCAGGGTCATACTGTAGTCGAGGGAATCTGCGGCTGCTGTGGGCGTATCTCCGGTTACGCTGTTTTCAAGACCGAAGACAGGCGGAGGCTCCTTCTGCACTTCGATCTCTCCTATCGCTTGAAAACGCGGCGTGGCGGCGATGCAGTAGATGGTCGCGAGCGCCAGCATGGTCCCCACGCATCCGATGACGTACCCGCGCCGGCGGCGCAGCACATTTATCAGATCGGTAAAGGTCCACTCCTGCCTTCCTGTCTGAAGCAGATCGGCAAGCTCGAGGATGCGTACTCCGGTCGTCATATTGCCTGCGTCCTATGCGCTTCTGGTGTGAACAACGGATCCGTCGAAATCGAAATTGAACTCCATCTCCGCCAATCCCGCGTCGTTCATGCAGTCGCGTAAGCGCTTGCGGTCTGTCGCCTGAAAGAGCAGAAATCCGCTGCCGCCGGCTCCGACGAGCTTCCCTCCTGAGGCACCGCCTTTGGTTCTTCCCATCTCGTAGATCTCATCGATCTGGTCGTTGCTCATGCCCTTCGACCTGCATCGCTTCCGTTGCCAGTGTTGATGCATCAGAGGGCCGAACTCGCCGATCCTGCCGCTTTCGAGCGTCGCCTGGATCTCGGCTCCCAGCTGCTTGGTGAAATGCAGGCCATCCAGCATCGCGGCATCGGCCTCTTCGGTGCGCTTCTTTTGATCGCGCAGGAGCGAAGATGCCTGACGGGTGCGGCCAATGAAGAAAAGCATCAGCGAGTCGCGCAGCTCGCGAACTTCGGCTTCATTCATCTTGAGAGGATTCAGCGTGACGGTGTCGTCGCAGTGATAGCACTGGCATAAGAGGCCTCCGTAGGCAGCAATGTAGTGGTCCTGCTTTCCAACCGGCTCCTCAAGTCGCTCCATCTCCACCTCCACGGCTTCGCGCGCCAGCCTGTCGGCGGTAACTGGCTCGCGCTTGTAAGCATGCAAAGCGTGGATAAGCCCGACCAAAAATGAGCCCGAGGATCCCAGTCCAGTGCCCGCCGGCACATCCGCGATGCTCACAATTTCGACGGGGTTTTGCACTCCGTGCATCTCGATCGCTCCCTTGAAGAGAGGATGAGAGATGGAATCACTGCTAAACCGATGCTCGTTTTCCGAGTAGCGAAGAAAGTAACCGGGAAGGAAACTTCGATTAATGGTGAGGTAGACATACTTGGTGATCGCAGCCGAGATGACCATGCCTCCGTATTGGCGGTAGTAAGAGGGCAGATCGGTGCCGCCGCCGCCAATCGAGATGCGTAGCGGTGTTCGCGTCATAATCATGCTCGATCCCTCCCGACGGCCGCGGCTCCGATGGAAGGAGCGGAAAAGTCTTGGATCGGCGCAAACCGTCTCCGAAAAGAACCCCTCAAGAATTGATCAGTCTCCTGCAGACCCACGATCGAGCCGATTTCATAGAAACGTTCGGCGACTTGGAAGGTGGCAAGAGCCTGCTCTCCGATCAAACTTTGCAACACCTCGGAAAGACCAAAGCGCGAAGACTGCGGCCAGCGTTGAAAGACTTCCGCGAAGAAGAAGCACAAGCCATAGTCGATATGTTCCATCGCTGGGACCAGACGATCCTTGTCGTAGCGAACGATTTCGCCCGCGAACTGAACGTTGCTTGGCTGCCACTGGTTCCGGTTGCGCAGAAGCGTCATCAGCGCGGGCCTGCCGCATGTGAGAAAAGCCTGAAGCGCCGGGCGAAACGGAGCTGTCAAGTAGCTATCGCCATAAAGCACGGCAAACTGCGGACCCAGGAGCGGCAGCGCCTGACGAATCGCTCCGCCCGTGCCGAGAAGCTCCGATCCGTCCCGGGAGTAACGGACCTGGCATCCGAAGCGAGAGCCGCCGCCGACGAAAGATTCGATCTGCTCCCCAAGATGTCCCAAGCACATAACGACGCTGCAGAAACCCTGCCGCGACAACAGCCGAAGCTGGTGGGCGATAAAGGGTTCGCCGGCAACAGGCACCATTGACTTCGGGATGGTAGTCGTCAGGGGCCGCAGCCGCGTCCCTAAGCCCCCCGCGAGAATCGCTACGGTAGGAGAGTGATCCGTTATGTCGTTACGAAACGAGGACGCGTTCATCGGCCACCATCTCTTCAAGGGAACGTTGGATTGCCTCGAGGCAGTTGAAAGCAGGTTTCCAGCCCAGCGCGCGAATACGAGTGGTATCCAGCCGCACGTTGGGCACATCGCCCTTCCAGCCGCGACTGCCTCCGGTATAAACAAACTGAGGATGTTCGCGCAGGCCTAACGCTTCTACGGCTAACTCCGCGATCTCGGTAACTGTAACCGTCTCGTTCGTGGCAACGTTGAAGACCTCATAGTTCTCCCGCGACCGCTCACAGACAAGCAGGATAGCTTCGATTACATCGGAGATATGAATATAGCTTTTGCTCTGCCTGCCATCTCCCAGAATTCTCAGCCGGGCCGGGTCGGAGCGGAGTTTGCGCAGAAAATCGAAGCCCACTCCGTGGGTTTGCCGGGCTCCGACTACATTGCCGAAACGGAATACCGATGCCGATATCCCAAACATCGAGCAGTAGCTGGCAATCAGCGCCTCGCCTGCCAGCTTGCTCGCCCCATAGGTGGAAATGGGCTTCAGCGGACCGAATTCCTCTTGAATGGCCGAATCGCCCGCTTCGCCGTACACGCCGCTGCCCGAGGCATAGAGCAAGTGGGGAACGCCGGCACGCCTCATCGCTTCAAGTACGTTGTTGGTGAGCACCGTGCCTTGATGGAAGTCGATTTCGGGCTCCTCCACTGCACGCGAGATATCGGGATTCGAAGCTAGATGAACAACTACATCGTGCTCGGACATCGCCTGGATGAGGCGGTCTAGGTCGAGCACGTCGCCTTGCGTGAGTCGGAATCGCTTCTCACCATGCGCGAGGTGCTTCTGAATGTGCCATTCGCGGCCGGAAGAGAAGTTATCGAAAAGCGTCACATGAAGGGCGCGCTCATCCTTCATCAAGCGATCGGCCAGATGGCTGCCTATAAACCCGGCGCCACCGACGATGAAGAATCTGTTGCGCCCCGTCGCGTAAGGCAACTGCTGCTCAGCTTTTTCAGAGGTGTCTGTATCTGCGATCAATGGTCAGTCCCCCTTGACTACAAGTGGAAATAACTATGTTGAGTGGATTGTTTTCGCGAGTCTGGGGAAATGTAGCATGCCGATATTGGGACGCCCAGATTACCTAAGTTATAAATCAACCCTATTGGCGATTGACGCAGGGTAAGTACTTAAGGCTATATAGGCGTAACAAAACATAAGTTAGCTGATGCAGCCGCAACATAGCCTATTTTTGAGGCTAAGTTGTTTGAGATAGCTTCTTCGCAAAGCTGTCGTCGGCACTGGCTGCGAATGAATTACGACTCCGCTGGGACGAGGTGGCTGTTGGATCGAATAACCGTAGGTCTGCCCGTTCATAACGCAATGCCGTACCTTCCGGAGACGATGGCTAGCCTCCTGGGCCAGACTACGGATTGTTTCGAGATCCTGGCGATCGTCGATGGTGGCACCGACGGCAGCCTCGCCTATCTGGAGTCGATCCACGATCCGCGGCTTCGTATCCTGAACCAGCCGCATCAGGGATTGACTTACACGCTCAATCGCATGCTCGAGGAATGCAAGACCGGCTGGCTCGTTCGCCAGGACGCCGACGATATCTCGCATCCAGATCGGCTCCAGAGGATTCTCGGCGCCATCGAACAGTATCCCGATGCAGGAATGTTCTATTCTTTCGCGAACTATCATCCGCGAGGTCACGCAGTGGGTTCGTTTCGCTGCTCGCGTGGAACCCCCGCGGAGCTACGCGACATAGTACGGGATGGCTATCTCCTGTCCATATGTCATTCCACCGTTATCTTAAATGTGCGAAAAGCCATGGGCATAGGAGGTTACAGACTTGAATTACATAATGAAGACGCTGATCTCTGGTGGCGCATGGCTCTGCTCTATGACATTCACTGCATCCCAGAAGAGCTGGTCGGATTTCGTCAAAGCGCAACCAGCATAAGTTCCAGGAACCTTTGCGAGCAAATGGTCGCGGGCATCTATATTCAGTATCTTCTGCTTTCTTACTTATGGCGGCGTCCGCCGCAGTCCGTAGACGAAATTCGCGACCAGTTGGCTGGGCTGCTTCCAAAGGGAGAGTTTGAGGCTAAAGAAGGGCTGAGGGCATTTAATATCCATCTCGTTGCTAGGAACTACGGTGAGGCAGTGCGCTCTCTCTGCGCTTCGGTGAAAGCGTCTCCTGCCTACTTCGTAGGGCGTCTGCGCGACGAGTTATCCTCCTCGCATCGCATCGCGAACGGCGTCCGTCCCCACCTGTTTCTGGAGAGGAAGGAAACACTGTGGCCGCAATGCTAGGTAACGCAGTTATCGCGTCTCCGCCGGAAAGACCGGGGGATTTTGCAGACGCTCTTGTTTTGCTGCCAGTAGATCATCCGAAAAAACGCCAACGGGTGGAAATCGGAAGGGTTCCCATCGATCGCATGACGATGGCTGAATCGGTTCAGTGGGTGATCCAGCGTTTGCGACAGAGAGCATCCACTTCTCCTTTGCTGGTCATGGGCCCCAACGCCCATCTGGTGACGCTGGCAAACAAAAACGCGAAGTTCAGAGCCGCTCTAGCGAGCGCTGATCTGAATGTTCCCGATGGCATCTCGGTGGTGCTGGCGTCAAGATTGCTGGGCCTGCCGATTCCCGAACGTGTTCCCGGCGGCGAGCTCATGGAGTGTCTCTGTGAGGAGTGTGGACGCTTCGGCCTGAGCGTCTTCTTTCTCGGCGGATTATCGGACGCAGCGGCAGGAGCGGCCGAGCAGCTGAAACGCCGTTATCCCTCGCTGCGAATAGCAGGCTGCTATTGTCCGGCGCACGGATTTGAAAATGATCCCAGCGAATTGGCCGCAATCCGCCAGTTAATAGCGGAAGCCAGGCCTGATCTGCTCTGCGTTGCATTCGGAGCTCCGAAACAGGAGATATGGATGCAGGAAAATTGCCCGACTCTTCCGATTGGGGCAGCCATTTCCGTTGGAGCGGCGCTTGATACATATGCAGGCTTGCGCAAACGGGCGCCCCGTTGGACCCATCGAGTCGGCATGGAATGGCTTTATCGTCTGATACGCGAGCCGCGGCGTCTGTGGCGCCGCTACCTCATCGGAAATCTGCAATTCGTCATTCTGCTCGCCGGCCAGTTGGCACAACAGGTTCTTATCTCTCTGGCCAAGGCCTCGTCTTCGATCTATGACTATTCGCCGAAAAAGCAAATATTGAACTGGAAATGTTCAAACGAGAAAGTCGAGTGAGGTGTTTCTTCACTTTAGGAGGAAGAAAATCATGATCAGATTTGAGAACCTGAGCGTAAAGCTGTATTGCGATGGCGCGGACTTAGATAACATCCAAGGTCTTTGCTGTAATCCTTGGATCAGGGGCTTTACCACCAATCCGACGCTGATGAGGAAAGCTGGAATCGTCGACTATCAGGCTTTCGCTCACCGTCTCCTGTGTCTGGTGCATCCGCGCCCCGTATCTTTCGAGGTCTTCGCGGACAATCCCGAAGAGATGGAGGCGCAGGCTTTGGCCATTGCTGGATGGGGCTCCAACGTGAATGTGAAAATTCCGGTGACCAACCCGGCAGGGAAATTCATGGGGCCTTTGATCCACCGGCTCTCCGCCGCTGGTGTGGCCCTGAATATCACGGCGATTCTCACCCTCGGCCAAGTCGAGGAGGTTGTTCGGGCGTTGTACCCGGGAACTCCGGCGATTGTCTCCGTCTTTGCCGGCCGCATTGCCGATACCGGTGTGGATCCCGTACCTATCATGAAACGCGCGGTAACCATCGTCCGGCATCTGCCCAGAGTGGAGCTTCTGTGGGCCAGCCCGCGCGAGGTGCTGAATATCTTTCAGGCCGACGAAGCCGGATGCGACATCATCACCGTGCCGCCAGATCTGCTCAAGAAGCTCGACTTGATCGGGAAAGACCTAAAAGAATATTCGCTGGAAACGGTCGCCATGTTTCACCGCGATGCCTCGATTGCTGCTTATTGCATCGATACCGGCGAGAGTCATATTCGTCCCGATGTTCATCCGCTGATGTCCGCGATGCCTCTGCAGCTTTCACGTCCCGCAGGTGCGAAGCTTCCTGGCCGAGTTGGAGCGCTCAAGAATTAGGCGCGCCGCCTCGGCAAGATGTTTGGCGAAATAATCTGCGTCTGCTTGGCATCTCCGTGCCGGTGCATCGTCGATGAAGATGGTTCGCGTTCCGGCCTTTCTTCCACATTGCATATCCGACTCGCGATCCCCGATCATCCAGGACTCTGCGAGGTTCACATCAAAAGACTGCCGTGCCTGGTAAAGGAAGTAAGGCGACGGTTTGCGACAGATGCACGGTCCGGAATAGTTTGGATTGCTTCCGTCGGGATGATGAAAGCAGTAGTAGCAATCGGCGAAGTGGATGCCGGCCGATGAGGTATTCGAAAGCAGCTTGCGATGGATCGTCGAAGCCGCCTCCGGACTGGACTTACCCTTGGCATAGTTAGGCTGATTGGAGACGACAAACAGCAGGAAATTGGCATTCTGCAATTTCATGAGCGCATGCAAAACGCCTGGCAGCAACTCGAATCTATCCGCCGTCAGCGGCGATTCATATTGCGACGCCGCCGGATTCCAGACGTTGCGGTTGATTACACCGTCGCGATCGAGAAAGACTGCTCGTTTCCCGCCATGTTGGTCCGTTCCCATTTCATTTCGTTCCTTTTCAAAAGCGGATGCGACACGATCAGATGCCAGACGATGGCCTGAAATGATTCGGTATGCGCAGTGATCGTTTCGGATGAGATGGTGGGAATGATCACGCATGCGTCTGCCATCTTGGCGGTGAAGCCGCCATCGCGGCCGACGATTCCGGCAATGCTCGCGCCTACCGCCTTCGCGACCCGCAGGCTTTCGACGAGATTGACGCTGATATTCGCTTTCACATTTCCGCCGCCGACCGAAAGGATGAATACGGTGTCGGCTGCACTCAGCCGGCTGGCGAGCAGCAAATTCGCATAGCAGGTATCCCAGCCGTCGTCGTTGATGCGGGCGGTCAGCTCGGCCACATTATCCGTCGGGGAGTAGCATTCGATTCCTGCGATCTTTCTGAAGTCGTTGGCTGCGTGGCTGGCATTCGCGGCGCTGCCGCCCACTCCCAAGAAAAAGATTCGTCCGCCGCGGTCGCGGGTGTCGCGAAGAAGATAAATGACGTTGTCGATGGCTTCGCCGTCGAGACTGAGTGAAAGCTCCGACGTTTCGATCAGATGATTTCGTGTGTAGTCGGTGATCTGCATTGGGAAGGTCCTCACTTTCTCAGGTTGGGTACGACTAAGGATGGTTCCGGTCACACTCGTTGCGGCGATTGAGCGTCTCGGCGTGACGACGGATGGGGATGGAGATTTCGAAGCCGGCTCTTGATCGCCGCTCGTGTTCTTTCGGGTATCCAAAGAAGACTGGCGATACTCAGCAGGGAACGAGGCGTAGCTCGGCCCTTGGAAAAAAACTCCAAAATTAGCTTGGCGTAAACTCGGCCACCGGCGTGGGCTTTCACCGCACGGGAGATGCACTCGGTTGCGAGGAAGAAGGAGTACGCGCGCGGTGTGAATGAGCCGCGCATCTCCCGGGCCCAGCTTCGTGAAAACTCCCAGTCCAATGACCTGCCTACGCTGGCTCTTCCTTCCTCGACGTTGAAGATGGAAAGCGCTTCAGGGTGCATGTGAAATTCAACGCCAGGATGCGCTGCCGCGCGAAGAAGCCAGTCCCAATCCTGGTGGCGCGCGAGATCCTTCCGGAAAGGAACGTCCAGCATCAGCCTCCGCGGCGTAAGGAGCGTTGACGTCTGCATATAGCGCGCACCATCGATGAACCTCCTGCGGCAGAAGAGGAATTCGCTCATCGCCTCGCGAGAGTCGTAGAGCTCCCGTGGCGAAATCCAGTCGAAGGCTCCGGTGCGAACGATGGTCGGCGACGAGACCACAGGATAGACTGCTCGAGATCCGTATGCGGTCTGAATCTGCTCCGTCACCTTTTGAGGCAGCCATTCATCGTCATCGTCGAGAAAGGCCATCCACTCGCCGGTCGCAGCGTTCACTCCAATATTTCTTGCCTCGGCAGCTCCGACCTTGGCTTTCAATTCGATAACCCGCAAACGTGGCTCATGCATCGCCGCGGCCAGCTCCCGGGTTGGATCGTCCGGCCCGTCGATGACCAGAACAACATCGAGGCTGCGGTAAGTCTGCCCGAGGGCGCTCAAAATCGCTCTACGCGCCAGCAGGGGCCGGCCGCATGTCGGGATGATCGCGGTGACGAAGGCTGCTTCTTCCGGTGACGAAACAGCGCGCCCCGCTTCTGGTTGAGGAGCTGTGGACATACTTTATGTCAATGTTTGTGAAAGTGGCCTCAGCATAGTCGAGACTCAAATCGGACTTCCTTAGCAAATCGGGAAAGCATTGAACTTTTGTAATCAAGAGAGTTCCAAAACAGGACCGAAAGCAGGCAGCGTGACTACCCATAGGGCAATCGGGGTAGCCAACATTCCCGGCGCAAAAGGGTTATTCTGAGCGTCGATGACAACTGAGTCTTCAGCCATGCGATCGCCCCGCGGAGTTCTACGCTGGCTCTTCGATTCGAAGTCGGGAATGTCCAACCGTCTGATCCCGCGCTGGCTGTTTTTGCGGGCGCTGGCGGCGATTTACTTCTCCGCCTTCTACTCGCTCCTCTTTCAGGCTCGCGGCCTTATCGGGCCTGACGGCATCCTGCCCGCTGGGCACTATCTCGACGCGGTCAGCCACGCGCTTGGGCCGGCGCGGTTCTGGTTTGCGCCAACCCTCCTGTGGATCTCGTCATCTTCAGCCATGCTGCTTTTGCTCTGTTGGGCGGGTGTCATCGCATCGATTGCAGCCCTCTTGAATCTCTGGCCCAGGCTGAGCTTCTTTATCTGCTTCTCTTGCTACCTCTCATTCGTCGCCGCCGCGGGAGACTTCTCCGGCTATCAGTCGGATGGCATGCTGCTGGAGGCCGGCTTCCTGGCGCTCTTCTTTGTCCCCGGAGGGTTGCGCCCAGGCTGGGGAGCGGCCTCGCCGCCCTCCCGCGCCAGCCTATTCCTGTTGCAGTGGGAGTGGTTTCGCATCTACTTCGAGTCGGGCATGGTGAAGCTGCTCAGCGGCGATACGCAATGGCGCGACTTCACCGCCATGGACAACTACTATCAGAATGGTCCGCTGCCGACCTGGGTGGGATGGTACGTGCAGCATCTGCCGCACTGGTTCCACGCCGCTACCGTCGCCGCGACGCTGGCGATGGAGTTCGTTGTCGTGCTGCTGCTGTTTTTTCCGCGGCGATGGCGTGTCATCTGCTTCTGCATCGTGACGCCATGGGAGATCGGCGTCATTCTCACCGCGAACTACACCTTCCTGAATTACCTGGTCCTCTCGCTCGGCATTCTGCTGCTCGACGACCGGACTTTGCGGCGATTCATCCCAGGATTTCTGCATCCGCCCGCGCCTGTGACAGAGGATCTTCAAGTAGATGAACCAGAATCGAAGGAAGAAGCACCTCTCTCTCTGCTTGCCGGCGGGCCGGCGCGAAAGAAAACTGCAGGCCGCACGTCGACCTCGCAGCGTCTCGCCGGCCATTGGGACGCGCTGCGGCTCGCCACCTGCGCCGTTATGCTCACATGGATCGCGTACGCCACTACGACCGAGCTGATCGCGATGCCGCAGCACATTCTTCCTCTGCCAGCCGGTCCCGTTCGAGTGCTCGAACCCTTCCGCATCGCCAATCAATATGGGCTCTTTGCCGTGATGACCCGAGGCCGCTACGAGATCGAATTCCAGGGCTCGAACGACGGAGAGCACTGGACGGCCTATCCCTTCCGCTACAAGCCGCAGGCTCTCAACGAGCGGCCGGGAATCTATGCTCCCTATCAGCCGCGCTTCGACTGGAACCTCTGGTTCGCTTCGCTGGGAGACTGGCAGCAAAACAATATCGTTCCTCTCACTGAGGAGCGGCTGCTCGAAAACGACAAAGATGTGTTGGCGCTCTTTCGGGGCAACCCATTTTCCGGAGCTCCTCCGAAGTACGTGCGCGCCCTGCTTTGGCAGTATTGGTTTACTTCGATGAGTGAGAAGCGGCAGACAGGGAACTGGTGGAAGCGGCAGCTTCTTGGCTTGTATGCTCCGGCACTCACACGCCTGCCGGATGGAAAAATGGGCGTAGTGCAGATGCCGCAGCCGCTGCCCCAGCATGATTGATCGCCAGCCTATAGCTGATGCCGGCCATAGCTGATAATGAAGCCTATGCGCTCAGCTTCCGTCATCGGTTCCGGCCCGAATGGTCTTGCCGCGGCCATCGAGCTGGCTCGAGCGGGTTTCAGCGTCGATGTCTATGAGGCTGAGGAGCAGATTGGCGGAGCCTCGCGAACGCTGCCTCTCACGCTGCCTGGCTTCGGCCACGACTTCGGATCGGCAGTACATCCCATGGCGGTAGGTTCGCCGTTTTTCAATTCGATTCCGCTGCACAGACACGGCCTGGAGTGGGTTCACGGCTCTGCGCCGCTGGCTCATCCGTTGGATGACGGCACGGCAGTTGTACTCGAGCGGGACTTGAACGATGCCGTTCACTCGTTTGGAGAAGATGGCCGAAGTTGGAGGCGGATGGTCGAGCCCTTCGTGGCTCGCTGGCCCGCTTTCGCCGAGGAGATTCTCGGTCCGGTTCCGCATCTGCCACGGCATCCGTTTCTGCTGGCACGATTCGGTCCCCAGGCAGTCCTGCCTGCGACGATGTTATCCAAGCTATTTTTCCGCTCCGCCCGCGTTCGCGCGCTCTTTGCCGGTCTTGCCGCGCATTCTTTCCTCAGCCTCGATGCACCACTCAGCTCGGCGGTCGGCATCGTACTGGCAGCAACGGCGCATGCGGTCGGATGGCCCGTGCCGCGCGGAGGCGCGCAAGCGATCCCTGATGCGCTTGCCGGTCATCTGCAGGAACTCGGCGGACGAATCCATCTGTCCAGTCGGATCACATCGGCGGCTGATCTTGAAGACGGCCTCATCTTGTGCGACGTGAGCCCGCGCCAGCTTCTGTCTATTGCCGGCAGCCGGCTCACTCCCGCCTTTCAGGAGAAACTGACGCGCTTCAAGCCGGGGCCGGGGGTTTTCAAGATCGATTACGCATTATCGGAACCCATCCCTTGGACGGCGTCCGGCTGCCACCGCGCCATCTGCATCCACCTGGGCGGATCGTTCGAAGAGATTGCGCGCTCCGAGAGTGCGATGGCAAAAGGCCGCATCAGCGGCCGGCCATTCATGATTCTGGCGCAGCCCACTCTCTTCGATCCCACCCGCGCGCCGCAAGGCAGGCATACGGCCTGGGTCTACTGTCACGTTCCCAATGGATGCACGGCAGACATGACGCAGATTATCGAGAGCCAGATCGAGCGCTTCGCTCCCGGCTTCCGGGATTGTGTGCTGGCGCGCCATGTTTCCACTCCGGCGACACTGGAGTCCAGCGACGCCAACCTGATCGGCGGTGACATCAGCGGAGGCGCCATGAGCGCGGGACAGTTGCTCTTCCGCCCCAGTCTGCGCCAGTACGCCACATCCGATCCCAATCTTTACCTATGCTCGGCTTCCACGCCGCCGGGAGGCGGGGTGCATGGGATGTGCGGTCATCACGCGGCCGAGCTTGCCATCCGAAGAAGCAAAAATCGGAAATGACCCCAGCGACGAATCTTTTGGAAACGAATCCTCGCATCCATAAATATTCTTTACGCGCAGCTTGGGTACACTAAAGGTTCATGCGACCAGTAGCTATCATTTCAAAGCCGCAGAAAGCAGGTCTGGAGACATTGCTTCCGGAGCTCGTGCTCTGGATGAAGGCTCACGACCTCGACCCCATTCTCGATCCCGTCAGCGGAAACTACACTCAGGCAGCGCGGGTCGTTCCGCGCCATCTGCTTCCGGGTGAGAATCCCGCTCTGGTCGTCGTCCTGGGTGGAGACGGCACACTTCTCTCTGCCGCCCGGGTCTTTTCGAAGACCGGAACGCCGATCCTCAGCGTCAATCTCGGCTCGCTCGGCTTTCTCACCGAGGTCCGTCTCGCCGATCTTTATTCGACGCTCGAAGGCTGGTGTACGGAGTGTTTTGCCACAGACTCGCGTTCGATGTTGCACAGCGAGCTCTGGCGCGACGGCAGGCTCTATGCTTCGCATGAGGCGCTCAACGATGTGGTGGTAGCCAAGGGCGCGATTGCTCGCATGGGCGACTTCCGGGTGCTGCTCGACAACCAGCTGGCCGCCGTCTTCCGCGCCGATGGTGTCATCGTCTCCACACCCACCGGCTCGACCGCCTATTCGCTGGCTGCGAATGGTCCCATCCTGGTGCCGGATGTCGATGCGCTGATCGTAACGCCGGTCTGCCCTCACCTGTTGACCATCCGTCCCATGGTGGTGCGCGGCGATGCACGGCTGACTCTGAATATCGAAGGCATTCCCGACCAGACCTTCCTCACCGTCGATGGCCAGGAGGCCATCCCGCTAAAGGTCGGGGACGAGCTGCACTGCTGCCGCTCGGAGTACAAGGTCAATCTCATTCGCTTGGGACACGCCAGCTTCTTCGATGTCCTGCGCGCCAAGCTCAAGTGGGGCGAGCGCTAGAGTCAACTGGCAGGGAGCAGCCCGAAGACGGCCACGCCCGTCTGTGTTGCGACATACACCTTCCCATTGACGATCAGCGGTGTGATGAACTTGTTTCCGTTCCCAAAGCTGTCCCGTGCGTTCGCCGCCTGTCCGCTGTTGTAAAGCTCATGCGCCAGGTTCGTGGCATCATAGGCATGCAGAACACAGGCACTGGTGAGGCTGGATTCGAGCGCCCATACGATGCCATTCTGAGTACCGTTCGCGGAGATGCCGGGAGTGGTTCCAGGGTAGGGAAAGGTAATCGCCGACTGACTCGATGCCATCGCAGCAAGACGCGCATTCGTGACCGGGAAGGCCTTCAGGGAATCGTCCACCGCTCCGTAGTAAAGAGTGTTGTTGAAGAACGCCGGTGAGGAGAAGACTCCGCCGGAGAGCGCCCCGGTAACCTCCTGGTAGATGTTGCTGTCGGTGGAGACGTTCAGGTTGAACTGCCCCAGATCATCTCTGTTGCCGAGATAGATGTTCCCATCTTTGCCCGCGCCAACGATCAGATGATGAACAACGCCGGCGGCATCTGCCACATCTGGCAGCAGCAGTTCACCGCCCGATCCTAAATCGGTGTCGTCGGCTGATTCGCTAACCGTATTGAACGTCTCGAAGTAGTCCGCAACTCCCAGCTTTCCATTCGTGATTGAAAGCTTCAGCATGCCATTGCCGTAATCGCCGTTCACCGGAATGCCGTTCGTGAACGTGGTATCGAAGGTTCCGTTCGCGTCGAGCAAGTAGATATTGTTGTTGCTGTCGGCGGCCATTCCGTCGCCGCTCATCCAGATCGAGCCCTCACTGCCATTGGGAGTGACGTTCAACACCTGCGTCTGCTGCAGCGTCGACTCGCTATAGGCCATTACCCAGCCGGTATAAGGCGAAACGTCGCAGTGCGAGGTCCAGCCAAGGTAGATGTTCCCCTGCGATAACAGCAGTGCGGCACGCTCCGCATACTGCGCCGGGTTGAAGACCACATTGCCATTCGTGCTGTTGGCTCCGGTTCCCGGATAAGTAGCCGTGATCTCGGTTGGGCTGCCGCCGATCTCCGCTCCTGTCGTGATGTCCAACGCGTGCAGGCGCTGGTGATAGGCACCGGTTCCGTCTTTGCTCATGCCGACGACGAAGATCGTGCCGTTTGTGCCTAGCTTGCGATCGATCACCGGCGTCGAGGTGATTCCTATCTGCGGAGTGATCTGTCCGCATCCGTGGTCGTCGCTAGTCGCTTCTCCGCTGCCCAGAACGGAGATCTTCCAGAGCTGCGTACCGCTATCGGCGTCGAAGGCGTAGACGCTGTCGTTTTCGGTAGCGATATAGAGAACGTTATGCAGTGCTCCTCCAATGGTCACACCTCCCAGATACAGAGGTTCCGCGTCCACCTTGCCGTCGACGGTATCGAAGCCGAGCTTGCCGAACTGCGTCGAATTGACATTTGCGAGTGTCAGGATGCTCTCCTGGGCATTCAAGCCGTCCCGCGCATTGTCATAGTGATACGTCGTCACGTCTGGCGTAGTGGCGGTGGTGCCCGCAGCGAGTACGGTCAGGTTCAGTGGGGCAGCGCTGGTGAGGATGCCCGAAGTGCCGGTGAACGTGACCGTCGATGCAGAGGCTGCCGCGGTTGCCGCGGCGGTGAGTGTGATGTTCTGTGCCGTTCCCGGTACAAGGGTCAGAGTAGCGGGATTGGCAGTAACTCCTGATGGGAGCCCCGTAATCGCGACCGCCACCGAACTGGTAAAACCATTGGCCGCAGTTGCCAATACGCTGATAGAGGAGCCGGCTGCCCCAGCGGTTATGGTCGACTCCGTCGGCGTGATGCTCAGCGAAAAGGCGGCCGGCGGCGCGGGAACAGAGACGGTGAGCGCAACAGTCGCGGAATGGCCAAGTGTTCCCGAAACCCCGCTCAGGGTGATCGTAGCGGTTCCGGCCACAGCCGTCGCGCCGGCAGTGAGAGTCACATTCTGCGCTGTCCCGGGCGTCAATGACAGCGTTGCTGGACTTGCGGTGACGCCGGTGGGAAGTCCACTGATTGCGACCACTACTGTTCCGGTAAAGCCATTGGCCGCGACCGCGTTAACGCTGATCGCCTGCCCAGCCCCTCCGAGGACGAGGGCGGCCGTCGCCGGAGATGCGGTGAGAGAAAAATCGGCTGCCGGAGCTGGAGGGGAAGTCTGGGTGGATTTCGACGATCCACCACAAGCTGTCAGAATCAGGCAGAGAATCGAGCAAGCCAGACGCGCATTCTTTGGCAAGGGGCCTCCATCGACGCTTCCCTGCAGTTCTGCCCGTCTGCGGCGAACTCAACATTCTCGACGGCAACTAACCCTGGCAGAAAAAGCGATCAATAAAAGGGGTGAGATGCGAAAGAAATGCATACTGGCCACAAGTTTTTGAGGATTTTGATCCAAGCAACATCCGCGCCTCTATCGGTTGATGTGCGCGGATGTTCTGCTTTCGAAGGACAGCCCTAGCTCTTGGTCAGCTCGTCCAACAGGACTTTTGCCTTGACCGCCAGAGTATGCGCCCCGTCAAGGTCATCCTGAGTGAGAGCCTGCTTGGCTTTGCCGAGAAAGGTGCGAATCTGCATGGTCGTTTGCTGCTCGGCGGGAGAGAGCGTCCGTTTCAGATCGCCGAGACCCTTCTCGGTTGACGCAATGATGTCGAGAACAGTCTGTCGTGTCGGCGTGCCCGTGCTCTCACCCGCCGTCGAAAGCTGGCCGATAGGAGATGTTTCCGGAGCGTCGCCTGCGGCAGCCTGTTGGGTAACAGCGGCAGGAGGAGTTTCCTTGGCCGGGTCCTTCGTCGCCGTGGTCTGGTCGCCGGAAGCCGGAGTGGTGGTTGTCGGTTTCGTTGGCTTGCGGCGCGTTGTGCGCTTCGGCTTGGAGGGCGGAGGCTGAGGAGGTTCATCTGATCCCGGAGGACCGACCTTGGGTACTTCAGGCTGGGGAACTGGAGGAAGCGCAGCGACCTGCCCAATAGGTTTGGGCGGCAGCGGTGGCGCCTGCGCCGCCACCGGCGTAACAACCGGGGTCTTGTGTGTGCAGCCAGCCAGAAGCGTGGCTAGCAGCATGAAGGCCGCCATCTTGCGTGCGGATTTCATTCCAGTGGTCCCTTGAAGGCAGGTAAATTTGTTTCCAGTAAACCGCGAAGTCTTAATTCGGACAGGCTGGCGACGGGAATGCTCAACGTGAAGGTGGTGCCGACGCTTGTTTTCGATTCTACGTCAATCTGCCCGTTATGAAGTTGCAGAATTCGATAGGTCATCGCCAGACCGATTCCGCTTCCCTCGCGCTTCGTGGTGAAGTAAAGATCGAAAATGTGCGGCCGGATATCGTCCGGAATGCCTTCCCCTTGATCTTCAATCCGCAGCCGCGCGGTACGGCCGTCCTCGGTGAGCCGGACGGAAAGCTGGCCACCCTGGTTCATGGCCTGTGCTCCGTTGATCACAACGTTGAGCAGCGCCTGTTTGAAGAGGTCAGCGTCGATTTTGGCGATTACCGGGTGGTCGGGCAGCTCGCTCACCAGGTGGATATTACGTGTTTCCAGTTCGGCGGAGGCCAGCAGGAGAACACTTGACACGATCCTGCGCAGGTCCTGCTCCTGAAGCTGCAGCTCGACCGGACGGGAGAAATCGACCAGCGTCTGCACCACGCGATCCAGCCGGCGGATCTCGCTCTGGATGATCTCCAGGTGCCGCAGCGCGCCGGACTCCGAATCCATCTTGCTGCGGAGCAGCTCCAGGTGGACGACGATGGCGTTGATCGGATTCTTCACCTCGTGGCCCACGCCGGCGGTAAGCCGTCCAATCGCCGCCATGCGTCGCGAGAGCTCCAGCTCGCTCTCGATCTCGCGCACCGATTCAAGATCGTGCAGAGTCAGGAGCGCGCCCAGCGACTGGCCGTTATCGGATGCGCGATCGTCATGAATGAAGTCGAGAGAAATTTCCACGCGACGACCGGTTTCGGTGATGATCTCTTCCTGAACGACGGACATGCCGGCGTCGAAGGCCTGCCGCACCGTCCGTCCCAACAGCGAGTGCCGGTCGAAGATGTCGTGGACTTCGGCGCCCAGGACATCATCGCGGTTCACGCTGAGAAAACGCTCCACCGAGCGGGAAACCAGCACTGCACGCGCGTCCCGCGTAAACAGCATGATGCCGTCCTGCAAGTTGGAGAGAATCTGGTCGAGGTTTTCTTTCAGAGCTGAGAATACCTCTTCGACGTTGCGCATGCGCCGGCCCAAGCGTTCGATCTTGTGCGAAACCTGCAGCACGGTGTCGGTTGAGGCTCCCGAATCGAGTTCGCCTGCCGGTTCGGCCTGGGACAATGCATCGAGGCGGGCGCTGATCTGGGCAAGCGGCTGCAAGGCAAGGTTGGCCACGAAGACCGCCACCACCAGCGAGATTGCGATGGCGAGAGCAATGTACGTGAATGCATCGCTCAGCCACGGATAGAAGGCGTTCTTCAGAAATGTATTGCGGATGCCCACCCGTACGGTGAGAAACGGCTGGTTATCCCGCTCCAGCCCCAGCGTGAGGTTATAAACACGGGGCGCTCCGAAGACCACTCCGATGGTTCGATAGAGCGAGCTTTTGAGCAGAGTTGCGTAATCGGGGCGCACCGGAAGAAGCTGATCTTCCTGTGCCGGATCGGGCGCCGTGATAATTCCGCGGCCGTCGCGGTCGGCGATAGCGACATCGATTACCGTGGGCGAATAGCTGATGACCGAGTTGATGAAAGCTGCGAGCCCGGGATCGCGGCGGAGCGAATCTGCCACCGCCGAACGCAGCGCGGCCGGATCATTCACATTGATCTGGCGGTTGCGCAGGCCATTCTCCAGAGCTTCGCGAGTCGCGAACTGAAGCTGATGGGCAATGACGTCCGTCGACTGATAGGCCTGCTCGATATGCTGCTGCAGCAACTGGGTCATGTATAGCCACGACAGGACGGTGGTTATCACAAGGACCAGAAGCGTGATCGCGGCCGAAAGTTTAGTCTTAAGTCGCATGCGCAGTCGGCTCCATATCGAAGGCGATTTCCGCCCTTTCAAGGTGCCAGCGCTAGTGTAAGCCCGGCAACCCTCGTAAGACGAAGATTCGCAATGGTGGGGAAACCCGGTTGTTGACTTCGCCACGGAAACTTTTAGAGCCTAACAGGCTTTAGAAGCGCATTTACTGTTCCTGCGGCGCGTCGGAGTCGATACTGCTGCCATATTCTTTTAACTTATTATGGAGTGTCTTGAGACTGATGCCGAGTTTCTCTGCGGCTCGGGTCTTGTTATTGCCGGTCGATTCGAGAGTTTTCAAGATGAGAAGCTGTTCGGCCTCGTCCACCGTCGCGCCGACCTTCACCTGAATCGCATTACTATCCACTTCTCCCGAGGGCCTCACCGTTCGAACACCGAAGCCGGGTGGAAGATGATGCGCTTCCAACTGGTCTTCCATAGATAAGACGACGGCGCGCTCGATGGTGTTGCGCAGCTCTCTCACGTTGCCCGGCCAGTCATACGCAACCAGCCGGGACATCATCTCGCTGCCTACTCCGCTTACCCGCCGGTTGTGCTTGCGGTTCATGTCCACCAGCATGGAGTCGACGATCGACGGAATATCCTCTTTGTGTTCACGCAAGGGCGGCATCTGCAAATTAAATACATTCAGCCGGTAATAAAGATCACCGCGAAGATGTCCGTCCTCGACCGCTGTCTCCGGCTCCTTGTTGGTCGCGGCCAGAACGCGCACGTCCACCGGCGACTCGACCTTGCTACCCAGCCGGCGAAGCTTACGTTCTTCAAGAACTCGAAGCAGCTTGGCTTGCGTCCCGATTGGCATTTCGCCAATCTCGTCGAGCAGCAGCGTGCCTTCTTCGGCCAGTTCGAAGCATCCCGCCCGGCGTTCCAGAGCGCCAGTGAAAGCGCCCTTTTCGTGCCCGAAGATCTCGCTTTCGATAAGAGTCTCGGGAATAGCGGCGCAGTTCACGGCGACAAAGGGCTTCGACTTGCGCGGGCTCAGTTCATGCAGCGTACGTGCGACCAATTCCTTACCGGTCCCGCTCTCGCCGGTGATCAGCACCGAAACATTCGACGGAGCTACGCGCTCGATCAGCGCAAAGAGCTCCTGCATCTTCTTTGACGAGCCGACCAGCGGCCCCAGCACGCCGGTATCGCGGAGCTTGCGCCGTGTGACTTCGAGCTCGCGCTCGGTTTCGCGCTGGCGTGTGGCGTTGGAAAGAATGGTGCGCAGCCGCGTCGCGTCCACCGGCTTCTGCAAAAAGTCGTAGGCGCCCATCTTCATCGCTTCAACCGCCAGCTCGATCGAGCCCTGCGCGGTGAGCACTACCACGGCCTGCTTCTCGTTCAGTTCATTGAGGCGCTCGAGCAGCTCGAGTCCGTCCATCCTGGGCATCTTTAAATCGGTGACGACAATGCCCGGCTGCCACGCTTGTACTCGCTCCAGCGCTTCCAACCCATCCCGAGCCGTATCCGTGCGGTAACCCCAACCAGAAACCAACTCCGCAAGACCGGTCAGTGCGTGTAATTCATCTTCGACGATCAGAACTTTCTCTTGATTGGCCATAAAACTGCTAAGGGGTCTTCTTATCTTGTATCACGCAAGGATGGTCTCTCGCGCTCAGGAGGCCGTGTCGAGGTATTCTGAGGAGACGTATGGAATTCGAAATTTCCCCCGCCGAGCTGAAGCAGATCATCGCTATCCCGCCCAATGCCGACGTGCATTCCAGGCCGATTTTGCTGGATGTACGCGAGCCCTGGGAGTACGACGCCGCACACATCGAGGGCAGTACGCTGATGCCTATGGGCGACGTTCCAGGTAGAGCTTTTCAGGAGCTCGATCCCGAAGCGCACATCGTGACCATCTGTCATCACGGAGTGCGCTCGTTGAATGTGGCCGTCTGGCTGCGGAACCAGGGCTTCGAAAATGCTCAGTCCATGCGTGGCGGCATCGATGCCTGGTCGGCGGAGATCGATCCGTCTGTGCCGCGGTATTAACCGAAGATCTCCGGATAGGAATTCTTTCCGGCCAGGAAATTCTGGGGTGGCACGATGGCTCAGAGCAATACATCGCAGCAGACTGGCGACACTCAGCTTGACCTAAGCAAAGTAGCTACGGCAGTGACCGTTTCCGCCGCAGTGGCGTATGCAACCGGCGCGCTTGCCATCAATACCTACCTGTATGAGCTCGGCATCACGGACTTCTCGTTCGCGAAGCCGAAACTGATCCTCACCGGGATTCTGGTGCTGGCTACTTTTCTGCTGCTGGCCTTCTCCCCGATGTTTTTCGCCTGGAGAGTTGCAGGCTCTCGCAAAATTGGAACCCGGACTCTTCCCACCTTCTGGAAGATTGCCCCGTGGACCCTTACCCCCATCGTTCTGCTGGTGGCGGCATCCGCCTCGCTGTGCTTCAAGGACCCTACCGGCCTAGGTCAGATTACCGTCTGGGCCGTGTCGAAACGAATGGGGACGCGAACCCTACCCAAGGAATTCCTGGGAACCTTGGTCGTTGCCGCCGGAATCTATTCTCCGGTATGCATCGCCACGCTCTCCGCCTTCTGGTCCAAGCGGGCATTCGTCCGCATGCAGCAAGATGCAGGCAGGTCGGCGACCGGAGTGCAGATCGTCTCCTTTGCAGTGGCCGTGACCTGCACGATCACCTCCTTCATCGCATACGTCTATCTTTTTACCCTCACGTTCTATCCCGCTGTCCCGCAAGCCTTCGGAGGCGGCCAGCCTTACTTCGAATCCTTAGTCGTAAGCAAGGACGCAGGATGTGAGTTTCAGCAGCTGGGAGTGCCTTTCATCAATGCGCAGCAGACCATCACTTCTCCCCTCCCCGTGCTCCACGAATCGGACATACTCTTCGCTGTCTGGCTGAAGGGAAGTGCTGGAGAGATTGAGAACGGAATGAAGTCCGGTCTCGGCAAGGGTCACTTCGTTGTTGTTCAGCTCGATAAGACCAAAATCAACGCCACCCGCGCGTATTCCTTCGGCGAAGATGCGCCGACTCTGGCATCTCCTCCCGCAGCCTGTGATTGAGCTGGAAACGCGAACCTGGTCAAAGCACATTGAGTCCCACGCGCAATTTATACTCAGCTGTCGCGATTTCAAGCCTTAGGAGTCAAGAATGTCTTCCCCCGCAGTAGACTTTGCCCGCGCAAATCACACCCGCTTCCTCGAAGAGCTCAAGGCGCTTCTGCGCATTCCTTCCATCTCCACGCTCCCCGAACACAAAAAAGATGTGAAGGCCGCTGCCGATTGGCTGGCTGCCGAGCTGAAGCGTATCGGAATGGAAAACGTCGAGGTCATCGCGACTGCCGGCCATCCGCTGGTCTATGCCGACTGGCTGCACGCCGCCGGGAAGCCAACCTCCCTCTGCTATGGACATTACGATGTCCAACCGCCGGACCCGCTCGACGAATGGAAAACTCCGCCCTTCGAGCCTACGGAACGCGATGGCAACCTGTACGCACGCGGTGCGGTCGACGACAAAGGCCAGATGCTGATGCACGTCAAAGCGCTGGAATCGCTGTTCCAGGCGCACAACGGCAAGCTGCCTCTCAATGTCCGCGTCATTCTCGAAGGGGAAGAAGAAGTCGGTGGAGAGCAGATCGCTAAATTCGTTCGTGAGCACGGCGACCGCTTGAAAGCTGATTTTGCCCTGGTCTCCGATACCGAGATGTTCGCCCCGGAGCTGCCCACGCTCTGTGTCGGCCTGCGCGGCATGATCTACACCGAAATCGAAGCGCGCGGCGCCAAAACCGATCTCCACTCCGGAATGTACGGCGGCGCAGCGCCCAACCCCTTTGTCGCGCTGGCGCAGATCATCACCCAACTCAAAGATCCATCAGGCCGCATTCTCATTCCGGGCTTCTACGACGCGATAAAGGCGCCCAGTGAAGACGAGCTGAAAGCCTGGCAGACTCTGCCCTTCGACGAGGAGCACTATCGCACCACTGAAGTCGGCTCGTCCCAGCTCACCGGCGAGCCCGGTTTCTCGGTGCTGGAGCGCACCTGGGCGCGCCCCACGCTTGATGTCCACGGCATGCCCGGCGGCTTTACCGGAGCCGGCGCGAAGACCGTCATCCCAGCCAAAGCGGTCGCCAAGGTCTCGATGCGCCTGGTCCCGGATATGACTCCGCAGCAGGCCTTCACGCAATACAAAAGTTATGTTGAATCGCTCAAGCCCAAGGGCATCGAGCTGGATGTTCGCCTCATTCACTCCGGCGACGCAATCGTCGTGGGCACCGACAATCGCTACATCGAAGCGGCAAAAGATGCGATGAAAGATGTCTGGGGGCGCGATACTGTCTTCGTGCGCGGCGGAGGCTCGATTCCCATCGTCGGCGATTTCGAGCGCCACCTGAAAATCCCTACGGTGATGATGGGCTTCGGTCTGCCTGACGACAATCTCCACGCGCCGAACGAGAAGTTCCATATCGCCAACTACTACCGCGGTATCGAATCGATCATCGTCTTTTTCGAGAAGCTGGGCTCGGCCTAGTAGCTGCTATTGTCATCCCGAGCGAAGCCTAGGAAACTGTGGTTTCTCGGCGGCTGCTACAAGTAACCGCGTGCCAACGCGCATCAGGAGACTGAACCAATGACTTATATTCCCGACTCTAAGCGTTACGACACTGCAACCTTCCGCCGCTGCGGAAAATCCGGCATCGTCCTTCCGCCGGTGTCCCTCGGCCTATGGCAGAACTTCGGCGGCGCCGACGTCTTCGAAACCGGCCGCGCCGTCATCCGCCGCGCCTTCGACCGCGGCGTTACGCACTTCGATCTAGCCAACAACTACGGCCCGCCTTACGGCTCGGCAGAAGAAAACTTTGGCGAGATTTTGCGCAAGGATTTCCGCGGCCTGCGCAACGAGCTGCTTATCTCCTCCAAGGCGGGATGGGACATGTGGCCCGGCCCCTACGGCATCGGCGGCTCGCGCAAGTATCTGCTCGCCTCGCTCGACGAGAGCCTTGAGCGCATGGGCCTCGACTACGTCGACATCTTCTATTCGCACCGACCCAGCATGGATGTGCCGCTCGAAGAAACCATGGGCGCACTGGCCTCCGCTGTCCATCAGGGCAAGGCGCTTTATGTGGGCATCTCGTCCTACAGCCCTGAACGCACCCGGGAGGCGGCGCAGATTCTCAAGAGCGCCGGCGTGCCGCTGCTCATTCATCAGCCCTCCTACTCCATGCTTAATCGCTGGATCGAGCACGGCCTGCTCGCTACGTTGGACGAGCTCGGCGTGGGCTGCATCGCGTTTTCGCCGCTCGCACAAGGATTGCTCACCAACAAATACCTTCACGGGATTCCGGAGAACTCACGGGCCAAGGCCGAAGGCTCCTTGCAGAAGGAGCATCTCAGCGAGGAAAACCTCAAGCGCGTCCGCTCCCTCAATGAAATCGCAAAAGGCCGGGGCCAGACGCTGGCGCAGATGGCGATTGCCTGGGTGCTGCGCGACCATCGCGTCACCTCGGCTCTCATCGGGGCGCGCAATGTTGCGCAGCTTGACGACTCGCTCGATGCGGTGAAGAAACTCGACTTCGGCGATGCCGAGCTGAAAGAGATCGATAGCTATGCGCGGGAAGGCGAACTCGATCTTTGGAAGGGCGCCCGCGAAGGCACAGAATAGCGCGATGAACGCCTTCGTCCTCGCCGGCGGCCTGAGCTCGCGCATGGGGCGGGATAAGGCTCTCCTTGAGTGGCGAGGCCGCCCGCTCATCGAGCATGCGCTCGACAAGCTGCGCAGTCTGGGCTTCACGCCGCGCATCCTCGGCGTGCGGCCCGATCTGGCGCGTTTCGCTCCCGTCATCCCTGACAACATTCCGGCCCGCGGACCTCTCGGCGGTATCGAGGCCGCGCTGAGCCTCACCGATGCCGATCTGAATCTTTTCCTGCCCGTCGATCTTCCACGTCTCCCCGTGGAGTTTCTGCGCTGGATGGCCGCACGTTCTGCAATCGCTGATGCCGCGGCCACCATCCCCTGGCACAGCGGCCATCCCCAGCCGCTCTGCGCTGTCTATCACCGCCGCCTGCTTGCGCATATAAGCGCAGCGCTCTCTCAAGGCGACGGCAAGGTGATGCGCGTCATCGCACAGGCCGCGCAGGCGGAACACATGTCCATCGACAACTTTCAGATTGAACATGTTGCAGCCGCGCAGCGGAGCGGGTCTTTGCCGAGTGAGGATTGGCCTCACAGTCCACCAGCCCACACGTGGTTTGAGAACCTCAACACACCTGCAGATCTGGCGCGGGCTAACGGATCTTGAGAGAGAATTGATTTCGAAATGTCTCCGCGGGCGCAGAGTAGGCAGCCAGAAGGTTCTGCCGATCCGTTCTAGGGCTTTTTGGCCGAGGGGGTGAGATGGCGCAAGAGAAATTCTTGAATTACGCCGTTCGCCATGTTTGCGGCAATATCAATGGCAGTGGTGTTGAAAACCAAGCCCGGTCCGCGATTTCTCTCCGGATAGTAGCTCTCGGCGATGGCTCCCGAGATAAGAAAGCCGCCGATGCTGGAAAAATTAAACTCCGGTTTACCGTTGTCGCCCTTGCAGATAATGGAGCTGGTGAGCGCGTGGCGCAGTCGCGACTTCGTCGTTCCCGTTCCCTGATAGTAATAGCGTGGGTCCTGGTGCAGGAGCGACGGCAAAATCGCTCCGCCGAAGAGGATGTCGGTTACACCGTTGGTGTAGTTGGCTCCGAAGCGCTGGGCGTATCCCTTCGCCCCTTGCCCGTAATCGGGCGTGTCGCCTGCCTGATCGACGGCCGATATGAAAGCCGCGCCGAGGAATGTGACCGGATCGATCGAAGTGTGCAGAGCCAGCTGGAATTTCAGCTTCGCGGTGAGCGGCGCAGGATGCTGGTCATAGACCACGTAAAAATTGGGGACGAAGCCCAGAACACGCTGCTTCTCTTCGATGTGAACCTGTTCGGTAGCGATCTCTTCCGGGCTCAGGACGGCGGTCACCGTGGTTATCGACGCGGCAACCTGCAGCGTGATCTTCGAAAGCTCCAGATATTGCCCTGGCTGCAGCGTGATGGACGGCGAGGTCCACGGCGCGAATCCGGTGGCGCTCACAACGAGGTGATAGGCGATACCTGGTCGAACGTAGTTGATGATGAAAAAACCGTTGTCGTTTGCAGCTACCTTCGCCGCGGGCGTCAACGGGCTATCCGAGTCCTGGCTCTCGAGGGAGACAGCCGCCTCCGGAATGATGTCGCTTCGCACATCCGTTATCGTGCCCACGATGGTTCCGGTTTGTGGTTCGGGCGCAGAGACTTGCTGAGCCGGCAGATGCTGCACGAGCGCACAGATCATTAAGATGGAAAAGAGCAATCTGATGCGCATTTTCGAAAAAAGTTCTCCCCGTGGCCGGATGACCTTCCATAGGACTCTGGAAACCGCGATTTTGGTGCAAAAAGGCAGCTGATAATTACGACCCTGCAAAAAATTCAACGTCCCTGTGTCCGGATAAATGGCTCGCGCCGGATTCGCAAAGCCCAGAGAGGTAATCGCGGGGCTCAATCGGGTTTCATCGATTCGTTACCAAAAGGCTTATCGAATCGCTATGACGGCATTTGAGCTTTTGCCTTACTCTGGAGTGAGGAGCGATTTTTTGGCGAGCAATCCCCATCAGGAACCGGGTTTACCGGAAATCGAAACCGTCGGCGCCAGCAACGGCCGCAATGGCGGCACTTACGGCAACGGGCACTCAGAGATCGCGCGTGTCGACGACAACGCGCCCTATATTGCTTTCGACAAGGTATCGAAGTCCTTCGGCAACCTCACCGTGCTCGATAATGTCAGTTTTTTCGTCAAGCCGGGTGAAACCCTCTGCATTCTCGGCCGAAGCGGCGTGGGCAAGTCGGTTTCGCTGCAGCAGATCATGGGTTTTCTCAGGCCCGATTCCGGAAAAATTCTGGTTGCCGGCCAGAATATCTGCGGCTATTCCGAAGAACAGATGCAGCAGGTGCGCCGCAAGGTCACCATGGTCTTCCAGAACGGCGCGCTCTTCGATTCGCTGAGTGTTGGCGAAAACGTGGCCTTTCCGTTACGTGAGCGCCGCGAACTGGCCGAGGACCAGATCCAGCAAATCGTCAACGGACTTCTCGATATGGTGGGCGTCTCCGGAATGACCGAACTGCTGCCCTCCGATCTCTCCACCGGCATGAAGCGCTCCGTGGCGATTGCGCGCGCCCTTTCCGCGCAGCCCGATGCGATTCTCTATGACGAGCCAACCACTATGGTCGATCCTCTGATCGGCCGCCTCCTCGGCGACCTGATTCAAAAGCTGAAGCATCAGCTGCGCCTGACCAGCATCGTCGTGACCCACGACATGCGCTTCGCCGAGCGCCTCGCCGACCGCGTGCTCTTCCTGCATCAGGCCAAGGCTCATTTCTTTGGCACCATGGACGAGATGAAAGCCTCCGACGACGAAATTCTCAGGCAGTTCCTCGACCTCGACGCCCTGGTTCTACCCAAAGCCTAAATTCTTGACGCATGACGACCTCTCCGGCCACCACAGCAGATTTCATTGGAACCTGGCGGCTCCTCGATTATTCTTTCGTTCACGATGATGGGGTGATTGAAAAGCCCTGGGGCACGGACGTGCGCGGCTACCTCATCTATTCAGCTGAGGGTTACATGAGCGGTAATCTGGGGCCGGCCCGCCGCAAGCGCGGAGTCATCGAGCGCATCAGCCCCGACCCTGCCTCAACAGACCGTCCCCGCCGCAACCGCAGCTACATCGCCTATACCGGCCGTTACACGATCGAAGGCGATAAGGTGATTCATCATGTCGAAGCCAGCCTCTTTCCTCACTGGGTCGGCCGCCCTGAGGTGAGGAATTACAAGTTCGAGGGCGATCGGCTAACGCTTCGCACCGGCCCGCTCAAGCAGGCGAGACACACCATGGTCGCGCAGCTCGTCTGGGAGCGGGTGCAAGAGGAATGTGTGCAGGAAAGCGCTTCGTATGCGGAATGAATCCCGCGAGGGATTGTTGTTATCCAATGTAGAAAGCGTTCGGTGCCGGCGGGCCTGAACAACGCCTCCTAACTCAACCGACAATTTCACCGGAATTTTCCACGGAGCAGATCTGGCGCGGATGGCCTCTTCGAAACACAACCTTACCTGGATCATCGTGCTGCTCGGCTCCCTGTGCGTGGTCACGCCGTTCGCCATCGACATGTATCTGCCGGCATTCGCGCGTATTGCGGCGGAGTTCGGCACCACCACCTCGGCCATCTCCCTTTCGCTCTCGACGTATTTTGTCGGCTTTGCGCTGGGCCAGCTGATTTATGGCCCGATGCTCGACCGTTTCGGTAGAAAAAAGCCGCTCTATGTAGGACTCGTTGTCTACATTCTCTGTTCAGTAGGCTGCGCACTGGCTCCCAACCTCAGAACATTCATCGCACTTCGCTTTCTCGAAGCGCTGGGCGGATGCGTAGCCCAGGTCGGCGCCATTGCCATGGTGCGAGATTTTTTCCCGGCGAAAGAGAGCGCCAAGATCTTCTCGCTGCTCTTCTTGATGATCGGCACCTCGCCGCTTCTGGCTCCGACCATCGGCAGCGCCATGATGGCGGGTCTCGGCTGGCACTGGATCTTCGTTTTGCTCGCAGCCATCGCATTTGTCATTCTCGTGGTTACATTTTTCTTCCTGCCCGAAGGCCATCGCCCAGACCACTCCGTCTCTCTGCGTCCAGGGCCTATCTTTTTCGGTTTTTGGAATATTTTCCGTAATCCGCAGTTCCTTACGTACACTTTGGCCGGAGCCTTTTCCTTCGCAGGATTGTTCACTTTTGTGGCCGGCTCGCCGGTCATCTTCATGGACGGCTTTCACATGGGCACGAAAGCCTTTGGCATCACCTTCGCGGTGCTGGTGATGGGCTTCATCGGCGGCAACAATGTGAATGTCTTCCTCCTGCGCCGTTACAGCAGTCAGGGGATTTTTCTTGCCGCGCTGGTGATGCAGGTTTTCATTGGAGTCGGCTTCGTGCTCGGCGCCCGCGCTCATGTCGTGGATTTGAAAGGAACGCTGGCGTTGTTTTTTGTCTTTCTCGCCTGCATCGGATTCACCTATCCGAATGGAGCCGCTATCGCCCTGGGGCCGTTCTCGCGCGACGCCGGCCGTGCTTCTGCGCTAATGGGATTTCTGCAGACGGGCATCGGCGCGCTCATCTCCATGGGCATCGGCTTGCTCGGTGTTCAGGCAGTTATCACCCTCATGGCGGGCACGGCTCTCGTGGCACTCGTGACCCTGCTGGTTGGCAGGACGCGGGTCGGCGAACTCGTCATTAACGATGAGCGGGAAGTTTTCGTCGCCCACTGACGCTCCTGCAATAAATGCCGCGGTTGTTACACTGGAGCTGTGAAGATCGCGCTAGCCCAGATGAACCCCACCGTCGGTGACTTCGACGGAAACGCCCGCAAAATCCTCGATTTCACCGCTCGCGCGCAGCAGGGCGGGGCGGATCTGGTCATCTTCTCCGAGCTCTCCGTCAGCGGATACTGGCCCGCAGACCTGCTCGAGAAGCCGGCCTTTGTGGCCCGCGCAGGGCAGGTCGTCGAAGAGATCGCCGCGAAGACAGCCAACAGCTCCATCGCTATCATTCTTGGATACGTCACGCCCGCTCCCCACGGGAGCGGCAAGCACGTTCGCAACTCGGCTGCGCTGCTGCGCAACGGGCACATCGAGTTTGTGCAATCCAAGATGCTGCTCCCGTTCTACGACGTCTTCGACGAGCAGCGTTATTTTGCTCCCACAGAAAAACAAAGGCTCTTCTGTCTTAACGGAGAGAACGTCGCGCTCACCATCTGCGAAGATGCGTGGAACGACAAGAGCTTCTGGGAGAATCGTCTCTACACAGTCGATCCCATCGAAGAGCTGATGCGCGCCGGCGGCAACCTTATCCTCAACATCTCAGCGTCGCCTTACTGGCGCGACAAGCGTGAGACGCGCCAGCGAATGCTGGCTGCCATCGCCCGCCGTCACCATGCGCCGGTGCTCATGGTGAATCAGGTCGGCGGCAACGACAGCCTCATCTTCGATGGATCGAGCATTTCACTCAATCGCGACGGCGAGGTGATCGCCCAGGCCAAGTCCTTCGAAGAGGATCTGATCTTCATCGATACCCAGGCGCTCACCGGCGATCTGCACACCTCGAAATCCGCGTCGGAACACGAAGCCATTTTCTATGCACTTGTCACCGGCACACGCGACTACGTGCGCAAGTGCGGCTTCTCGAAAGCCATCATTGGACTGAGCGGCGGCATTGATTCAGCCCTGGTAGCCGCGATCGCCGTTGAGGCGCTCGGCAAAGAAAATGTACTGGCCATCGGCATGCCCAGCCCTTATTCGTCGCAAGGCTCAATCGACGACGCCCGCCATCTCGCCGAGAATCTCGGCATTCGCTTCGAGCTGATCGGCATCTCCGACCTCTTCGCCGAATACAATAAGTCGCTTGGCCCGCTCTTCGCCGGTCTCCAGCCCGACATTACGGAAGAAAATATTCAATCGCGTATTCGCGGCAACCTGCTCATGGCGCTCTCTAACAAGTTCAACGCGCTGGTGCTAACCACCGGCAACAAGAGCGAGATGTCGACCGGTTACTGCACTCTTTACGGCGACATGGTTGGCGCGCTCGCTGTGATCGGAGATGTGCTCAAGACCGAGGTTTATGAGCTCTGCCGCTATGTGAACCGTGACGGGGAAATCATTCCCGAGTCGATCATCGAGAAGCCGCCCTCCGCCGAGCTGCGGCCCGATCAGAAAGACACCGACTCGCTGCCGCCCTATGAGATCCTCGATCCCATTCTCGAGGCCTACGTCGAGCGCTACGAAACGCCCGAGGCCATCGCAGCCTCCCACAACCTTGATCTCGAAATGGTGCGCAAGGTCGTCAAACTGGTGGAACGCAGCGAGTACAAACGGCAGCAGGCAGCGCCGGTACTGAAAGTCACCGCAAAGGCATTCGGAATGGGCCGCCGTTTCCCCATCGCCGTCAAAGTTCAGGTATAAGCGAAGTCGAAAAGGAAGAGGGAAAGATGGGTGTTGTTCTGCGTCTGTCGAGCACGGGTGTGACGAAGATGTTTCTGAGGTCTGCACTTGCCGGAGCGCTGCTGGTGAGCGCGACTCATGGGTCTTTCCTTTACGCGCAGGAGGCTCCCGCTGCTCCAACTCCAGCTCCCGCAACTTCTGCGCCGCAGTTTCCGCCCGTCGGCCCCAACAATTTTTCTGCCACCACGCCGACTCGCGAAACCGTAGAGCAGTTCCTGAAGATTTCCTGGGGATACGACACCGACCGCGTATGGGAGGTCTTCGCAATTGAACCCACGCCCGCGCCGAACGTCAGCAAAGTTACTATCTATGTGGCGCAGAAAAGCAATGCGCAGCAGATTGCTCCGCTGGTCTTCTACGTAACTCCTGACGGCAATCACCTTATCGCCAACGAGGTGCTCCCCTTCGGTGCGCATCCTTATGCCGAAACTCGCCGCGCCCTGCAGGAGCGGGCCGCCGGTCCCAGCCGCGGAGCCAGCGACAAGAAGTTCGAGTTCGTCGAGTTTGCCGATTTTCAATGCCCGCACTGCAAGGCGGTGCAGCCGACCATCGAACGGCTCGTTCAGGATTTCCCCAACGCGCGCTTTGTATTTGAGAACTTCCCGCTGGTCTCCATTCACAGCGAGGCCTACAAGGCTGCGGCCTATGGTGTTTGTGTCGCGCAGCAGGGAGGCGACGCGGCGTTCTTCAAATATGCTGACGCTGTTTTCGCGAATCAGCAGAATCTGACTCCGGAGGGTTCCGACGCTGCGCTTGGCGAAGCTGTCACGAAAGCCGGATTGGACCCCGCCAAGATCGGCTCCTGCAGCTACACCAGCGCCGGGAAAACTCCTGTCGATGCCTCAGTGAAGCTGGCTCGCGATCTAAACGTGAACGAGACGCCGATGCTCTTCATCAACGGCCGCCAGATTCCCGTAGGCGAAGTAGCCAACGGCGAGCTGCCCTATGAAAAGCTGAAAGAGATCGTGGCCTATCAGTTTTCGCTCGACCAGTAGGCGCGCAGAAAACATCTGCGGCGAGGCTGGGTGGAGAACTCGGGGAGTTCCCCCCGGCCTCATCGGTTCAAACTGCTTGATCCCATGAAAACAGGCGAAATTCGTCCGCTCCGCGGCATGCAGCCGGATGACACCCCGCAACAATTGGGCGCATACTACGTCTAATGAAGCAGGGTTCCGACTGCTTCGGGAGTTCTCCATGCGCAATCTATCTTTTTCCGATCGCCGTCCGGCATCGATTCTTCTGGCTGCCACTCTGGCTCTTTCAGGACATGCTTTCGCACAGTCCGGTCAGCCCGCTTCGACGCCCGCGCAAAACGCGCCGCAGAGCACCTCCCCGCAGTCGACTCAGCCAGCAAGCACCCAGACCCCGGCGCAGAAGGGTCCGGTCCAGACTTCGCCGGTGCCGCCAACGGACACCCCGGCCGCCAATTCCGACTCCGCGCCCCCATCCTCTACACCGCCGCCTCCGCCGCCTAGCAAAACGCCCAACGCCGACGGAAGCATGCCCGGAATCAAGCAGGGCAGTATCGAAGATGTGAATGCGGTAGGCACGCGCAATATAGGCGCGCGTGGCATGGGCAACTGGTATTCGACCGAGTCCGAAATCAAGATGGGCAAGTCCTATGCCATGCAGCTCGAGAAGAGCACCAAGTTCATCACCGATCCGATGGTGACCGAGTACATCAACCGCATCGGCCAGAACATCGTAAAGAACTCGGACTGCAAGGTTCCCTTCACCATCAAGGTCATCGACACCGACGAGATCAACGCCATGGCGCTGCCCGGCGGCTTCTTTTATGTGAACTCCGGCCTGATTCTGGCCGCCGATGAGGAAGCGGAGCTGGCCGGCGTCATGGCTCACGAAACCGCCCACGTCTGCGCCCACCACGCGGCCCGCGAGATGACCCGCGCGAACTACGCGCAGCTCGGCACCATTCCTCTCATCTTTATCGGCGGGTGGACAGGCTACGGCATCTACGAAGCGGCGAACATCGCTATCCCCGTGACGTTCCTGGAGTTCTCGCGCGAGTTCGAGGCTCAGGCCGACTACCTGGGGATCCAGTACATGTACCGGGCAGGCTACGATCCGCAGGCCTTCATCACCTTCTTTGAGAAGATCCAGGATCTCGAAAAACACAAGCCCGGCGCGGTCGCGAAAGTGTTCTCCGATCACCCTCAGACACCGGACCGTATTCAACATTCGCAGGAGGAGATCGCCACCATCCTGCCTCCACGCGACGAATACATCGTGACGACGTCGGAGTTTGACGATGTGAAGGCGCGGCTGGCCCGCATCGAAAACAAGCGCAAGTTGACGGACGGCAAGAATGGCCAGAAGCCGACCCTGCGCAGGGTCAGCAACTCTGACTCGAATGGAAGTGGCAGTAGCAACGGCGGCGACGACGAGCGTCCCACGCTCCACCGCCGGGACGATTCCGGAACTGGTTCGGGATCCAACCCCAGCTCGGGCTCTGGAACGGGGACCGGAACCGGAAGCGGCACTGGAACGGGGAGCGGCACGGGCACGGGCTCGGGAAGCGGGACTGGCAGCGGGTCAGGGTCCAGCTCGGGGAGCGGATCTGGAACCAGCGGCGGAAGCACCGGCTCTGGTTCAGGGACGGGAAACAGCTCCAGCAATTAGCAATAGCTCTGCCGTTATCAGGGGCAAACGATACGGTGAGCCCCTGATGCTGCTTTGGTAATCCCTCGAATCGGGTACCCCTCAACAACTTGTGTTACCACTTTTTGTTTGGGTTGCGGCCTGTCACGGGCATATCCTGAAGCTGACCGAGCCGGTTCTGCGACCGGTGACGGCGACTCGAGGTCTCCGGAACCTATGGCATCCACCACCGTCGCAAAAGATCGCGGTACCGATTCAAGCATCTCCCGTCCTCATCTGCCGGCCACCCCCGAGCCCATGATTTCCTGCGATGAGCGGATCTTCCGCGAAAACTTCAACCGCGTCCCCTTTGAGGTTGCGCACCGCTTCAGCGGCCATCCGCTCTTCGAGCTTTCGAGCCTGGTCGAACTGGCGGCGGAAATCACCTCCCGCAACGATCCCCATCGTCCGCACGGCGATGCGTATTGCCTCATCGGCACCCCGGAACATGGCGATAAAGCCCTGGAGTCTTCCAAGCCGATCCGGGCCGTCGCCGAAACCATCGAGGCAATCCAGAATGCCAACGGCTGGATCATGCTCAATCACGTCGAGCGCAACCCGGCCTACCAGAAGGTCCTCGAAGACGGCATTGCCGACGTTCTCCAGCTCGCGGGCCGTCAGGTCAAGAACAAGATCAAGTGGTTCGAAGCCATTCTTTTTGTCACGTCCCCCGGTCGCGCCACGCCTTATCACGTAGACCGCGAGTGCGCCTGGCTGCTGCAGATCCGCGGCGACAAGCAGATCCATCTCTTCAACCGCGCCGACAAAGAGGCCGTTCCCGATGAGGAGTTAGAGCGCTTCTGGGCGGTCGATAACCAGGCAGGCGTCTACAAGCCGCAATTCGAATCGCGCGCATTGGTCTACAACCTGCGCCCCGGCACCGGCGTACATCTTCCGGTCAACACGCCGCACTGGCTCAGGAACGGAGACGACATCTCCATCTCCATGAACCTGAATTTCGTCTTCCACGACAGTCTTTGGGGAAATATCTACAAGGCCAACCACATTCTGCGCAAACGCGGGCTTCATCCCACGCCGCCCGGCCAAAACGCCCTCAAGGACGGGGTCAAAGGCGCTGCATGGTCGGCAGTTCAGCGTGTCAACGGACTCATCAAGAGCCGCCCCTACCAGCCGCAAATCGCGAAAGAGCAGAACGAAAGAATATTCAAATTGATGGAAGGCCGCTGGTGACTGACCGTCACGGGCGTTCGCGCCGGTGGCGCATGAAGTGAGTTTTATTGCTTCACCTGGCTCACCCTAAGAGAGTGGCCATCACCAGCGCGAAACGAAGGCTGTCAGCGGTTGCACGCCGCAGTACTGCTTCCGATCAGACAAAATAACAAACTTTGCTCAGTTACTGAGCCAAACGAAGCGACCAAAGGAAGCGAAGCCTAAACACACGCGCCACCGGCGCAGATGCCTGGACGGCCAATCCCTAGCATTTCTTGCAGCGGTCCAGGATGGCTTTCTGTAGCCGTTCGCGCATGGTGTCGGGCAGTGTATAGAGCTCGTGCTTGCGGTAGATCTCGATGGTCTTGCGCGTGGTGCTGAGGGTCACGACGCAGTGGTCGCATCCGCTCAAATGCTCTTCGAGGTCGGCCCGCATGGTCGCGGTCACATGGTCGTCGATCAGGTCGTCGAGCTGAGCCAAAAACTCTGAGCAGGTCACTTTGCACCATCCTTACCATTTTTGCGGAAGTAGCGGCTGAGCCGCTCCCGCAACTGCAGCCGCGCCCGCAAAAGGCGCGACTTCACCGCTGGAATACTTAAACCCAGGGATTCGGCCGTTTCTTCGGTCGAAAGCCCATCAACGTCGCGCAAGACGAAAACCACCCGGAACCCCGGAGGCAATCCCTGAATCGTCTTGCGTAAGATGTCGGCCATCTCCGACTGCCCGTACTGGGCCTCCGGATCGGGGCTCCAGTCCGCCAGATCGCGCGGCATGGATCCTTCCTCGGTCTCGACATCCTCATCGATCGACACCATCTTGCCGGTGCGACGTTTACGCAGACGCATCAGCGATTCGTTCACCGCAATGCGCACCAGCCAGGTATAAAACTTCGAATTCCCCTGGAACTGGTCTAACTTCTCGTACGCCTTCAGAAACGCATCCTGCATGACGTCTTCCGCGTCCTCGCGGTTCTGCGTGATGTGCTGGGCGATACGAAAGATCTGGCGATCGTATTGCCGCACCAGCTTCTCGTACGCCGCAGTGTCACCTTCACGCGCGCGATTGACCAGCGCTACGTCGGGATGAACTTCTTCCGGCTGAACTTCTTCGGTCCCTTGTGTTTGGATAGTGGACATGGCAGATAGTTTCAGAAAAAGGGCCCTCGGCACTGGCGTGGTTTCCCGCGACAGCTCCTCTTTCCATCCTATATGCGGCAAGGGAGCGAGGGCAAAGTTGTTGGCAACGTTGTTCTTGACGCTTCTGGGATTGGGAGGCTGCAGAACGGCGCCCCGAAATGACGCTCAGCCCGACATAATCAAGCGGATCGTGATGAAAAAATGGACTATCGAGCCCAACCGCATTGAAGTCCCGCAGGGAGGCGAGGTGGAGCTGGTGGTTACTACCACGGACGTCGAACACGGCATCGCCATCCCGGGCCTAGATATCCGCGAACCGGTCCAGCCCGGAAAAGAGACCGTCATCCGCTTCAAAGCCAACACTGCCGGAACTTACCCCATGAGCTGCAGCATATTGTGCGGCACAGGCCACAAGCAGATGACCGGTGTGATCGTGGTGACTGCTGCCGTTCCTGCAGCATCCCATTAGCTGCGTTCGACTCGACCGGGCCGGGTTTCAGTAACAGTCTATTGCCACCACGACTTACCTAACTGGCACCCAATATTTCTCGGTTATCCAGTTTGGAAACATTCTCTCGATTGCCGATAGATCAACGCAAATCCCGAGAGCATTTCGTCATAAAGTAGGAAGAGGGAGTAAAGCCATTGCCAGGCGCGGATTTTTCACGACTGAGGAGATGGACGAAGACGGGAAGCATCCTGCTTCTTGGCTCGTCTCTGCTCATGGGGCAAACCCAGTCCTCAACTACTCATAAGAAAAAAGCGGCCGGCCACTCCGCTTCGAGCACGACGAAGAAGTCTTCCGGAACCACGCACAAGGCCGCTGCCGGCCACGCCTCGCATGCTGCCGCAATTCGGCGCGCGGCTACACGAAAGCGCGCCCGTCGCCCCCTGTCCGCCAAGCAGATCGCGAAGAGCCGCAAGCTGCAGCAGGCTTTTGTCGCGTCCTCGCAGCTCAGGCCGATGGCGCAACAGCTCTCGACCATCCGGACAGCCGCAGCGTATGAAGGTGTAGCCGCATACGCCCACTCGCATACCGGTGAGGCTGCTGCTGCTGCTTATCTCGCGATCGGTCACGCCTATCTGCTCGACCACAAATTCCCCGAGGCAGTCTCCGCGTTGCATTCGGCGAATTCTGTGGGCGATGCGCTCGACGATTACGCCGACTACCTCACCGCGCAGGCTTATCTGCAGAGCAACCAGCTGCCTGCGGCCGAGACGATACTTGATGGCTTCATCGCCAAGCATCCCGACTCCATCTTCGTCGCCAGCGTGCCTGTCTTGCAGGCGAATCTCTATCTGCAGGAGGGCGACCCGCAGGCAGCGCTGAGAGTGCTCGATGCCCATCGCAGCGAAGCCATCGCGGGAAAGGCCGATTTCCAGCTGGCCGATGCGAAAGTGAAGTTGATGGCCGGCCGCTCCGCTGACGCACTGCAGGCCTTCCGCCACATCTATCTCAGCTTCCCGCTCAGCAGTGAAGCGGCTGCGGCGCGCACGCAGCTGGTCTCTTCCGGAGCCATTACGTCGCTTTCCGCCGACGAACGCCGCCACCATGCCGATGCCCTGTACGCGGCCGGCCGCTATGAAGGTGCAGCCGAGGAATACCGCTCGCTCGGCGATGATTCCTCGCTCGACTCCAATGCCCGCAACAGCATGCTGGTGGCTGCTGCCGCCTGCGACTGGAAGCTGAAGCGGCTCGACAGAAGGGAACTGGAGCGCCTGCCCGACACCAGCGACGATGCCGGTGCGCGCCGCCAATACCTGCTGATGGAGCTGGCCCGCGACAAGGATGACACCGAGACGCAGCGCTCCATCGTGGAAGGGATGAAGGCGCGTTTTCCCTCCAGCCCATGGCTCGCCGAGGCCCTCTATTCCAGCGGCAACATGTATCTGTTGCGCAAGGATTTTCCCACCGCAATTCTCTATTACGGCGACCTAGCGCACCGCTTTCCCAAATCCTGCGAATCGCCGCATAGCGGTCCCTGCTCGAACTACTCACCCAGCGCCCACTGGCGGGCCGCATGGCTGACCTACCGGCAGGGCGATTCCGCACAGGCCGCGACTCTTTTCGACGAACAGATCACGCTTTACGCCGGTGGCAAGGAGATCCCCTCCGCGCTCTATTGGCGCGCGCGACTCTATGAAGACGATCATCAGGCCGCGCAGGCTGCGAAGTACTATCGCACACTCACCCGCGTCTATCGCCACTACTACTATGCCGAGCTGGCGCAGGAGCACCTCGCGCGTCTCGCTCAGAGCGATCCATCGTTACTGCTGCAGACCGCTTCCGTCGCGCAGGCGGGGGATGCACCCAGCACCGCTCAACTCGACGCGCTCCAGCCTGAAGACGTTCCGGAGCTGAGCGACGACGTTCCCGATCAGGATCCGCACCTGGTGAAGGCCAAGCTGCTTGCCAATGCCGGTCTGAACGAATACATCACCGCAGAGATTCGTGCCGCCGACGGCAGCGACGAATGGGGAGCCTTTGCCGAAGCCGCCATCTACGCGGCCTATGGCGAAACCGCGCACGCCATGCGCCTGATGAAGCGCGCCGTGCCCTTCTATACCTCGGCGGCGATCGATGCCATCCCCATGGCTTACTGGCGCATCCTCTTCCCGCAGCCGTACTGGCAGGAGATTAAAGACAGCGCCGCTCGCAATGGCCTCGATCCTTACATGGTTGCCTCGCTGATCCGTCAGGAATCGGAGTTTAATCCCAACGCCGTTTCTAACAAAAGCGCCTATGGGCTCATGCAGCTGCTACCCAGCGTAGGCAAGACGATGGCCAAGCAGGAAGGCATGGGCCGCTTCGAGACGAATGAATTGGTGGATCCGGCTACCAACATCCGCCTCGGTACTCGCTACCTCAAACAGACGCTGGACAAATTCGGCGGCCATCCCGAGTACGCCTTCGCGGCATACAACGCCGGAGACAACCGCGTTCTCGATTGGCAGGCGATGGGACACTTCCGCGACATGGACGAGTTTGTCGAGTCCATCCCCTTCACCGAAACCAGGGAATACGTGCAGGCCATCATCCGCAACGAAGAGATTTATCGTGAGCTGGACAAGGCTGCAACGCAGCGAGCGGCTGCCCGCTAACGCGTTCGCTCTCGCATACCGAGCGGTATCCGGCATTGCCTCGACTGCCGCCGCCCTCTCCCGACGCTCTGGAAATACGCTGCCGGCGTGCATGGAGCTCCTCATTTCCGCAAAAAAAATGGCCACCGTGGGGGCGGAAATCATTCATTCGGATGAATTTTCAATGACGCAGTTGTAATCCGACTAAAGTTGTCGTATATTATGTCTATTGCGAATGAGTCGCAACTAGATCGCCATGCTCAAAAGATACGATTTGCTGAATGCCGTAGAAGCACAGGGAGTTCGCCTGACCGCCCAGCGTCGCGCTCTCATCGAGACGATTCAGGAAGCGAAGAGCCATCTGGATGCTGCGAGTCTTCTGGAGCTGGCCCGCAAGCGTGATCCCAAGATCGACCGCGCCACGGTCTACAGAACGCTTGAGCTGCTGAAGCGTCTGGGCATGATCGATGAGCTGGATCTCATGCACCTCAATGGCGAGAAGCACTATTACGAAGTTAAAACGCAGAAGGATCATCTCCACCTGGCGTGCTTCAACTGCGGAGAGATCGAGGAGTTTACCAGTCCAACCTTTGAGCGATTGAAGCGCGAGATCGCAGATAAGAACGAATTCGACATCAAGGTCATGCGCCTCGAAGTCGGGGGGCTCTGCAAACGATGTGCGGCGCGGAAACCAGTTCTGCAGTAAGTCTTTGAACAAAACGCCAGATCCTCGCGGCTGACTCTTGGCGGAGACCGCGAGGACCTGGGAACCACAGCCGGATAGACTGCGGGCTTCCTTCACTATAGGGTCGCTGCCCGCAAAGTTTCAACTGTCAATGATGGTCACAGACTCCCTCGGTGGCCTGAGGACGAACGTGTGCTTTGTGAGGCCGAGTCAGCGATGAGTCAGATTGAACTTCAGCGTAAGCGCAGGCGTGAGCGCCTGTTTGCGAGAGTAGCCTCTTCCATCCTGTTCTTCTGCTTACTCTCTCCATTCGGAGCGATCGCGCGGAACTCCCACCCCGGACGCGGCGCGATATCCGCGCAGGACCTGGCGAAGATGGTTTCGACCGCAGTCACTGGATCAGACGCAGCCGACCAGGTTTGCGCTCGTTACGCGACCGGCTCGGTGGTTTCAGCTCCGCCCGAATTGGAAAGTCAGAATGGCGTGCTCGAAGTCACCTTCACCTTTCAGACCGTGACCGACTCGCAGGGCCTCATCCGCTATTGCTACGTGACCAACACCGGCCTGGAAGCTCCTACGCTGCGAGTGAACCCCGGCGACCAGCTCATCATTCACTTCCAGAACAACCTGCCCCCTGCAACCGCCGCCAGCGACAACATGGCGGGCATGAAGATGACGCTGTCTGCCAACGACACTCCAACCACCAGCACTAGCAGCGCCTGCAATGGAGCGATGGGAACGAGCGTCACCAACATTCACTTCCACGGAATGAATGTTGCCCCGGTCTGTGGCCAGGACGAGGTGGTTCACACCCTGGTGCAACCGGGACAAAGCTTCGATTACAACGTGCAGATTCCCGCCAACGAGCCTCCAGGACTGTATTGGTATCATCCGCATCCGCATGGCATCTCCGAAGGACAGGTGCAGGGTGGAGCAACCGGAGCCTTGATCGTCGAGGGGCTGCAGAACGTAGACACCGCGCTGGCCGGACTGCCGGAGCGCACCTTCGTTCTGCGTGACCAGATCCTGCCCCCTTCCGAGATGAACGATTCCAACATCCCGGCGTGGGATCTCTCGATCAACTATGTGCCGGTGACTTATCCGGGCTACACGCCCGCCGTGATCCAGACCAATCCCGGCCAACAGGAACTGTGGCGTGTGGCCAACACCGGCGCCGACACCATCCTGAACCTGCAATACATCGTCAACGGAGTGGCTCAGACCGTTCAGGTGGTAGCCATCGACGGATACCCGATAGCATCCGGAAGCAGCGGACAGCAGTCAGTGAGCCAAACCAGCATCCTGCTTGGGCCCGGCGCGCGCGCAGAGTTTGTGGTGACCACGCCGAATGTCGGCGATCAGGCGCAACTGGTCACGCAGTATTGGAATACAGGCCCGGACGGAGACTTTGATCCGGCGCGGCCCATCGCAAACATCGTGAGTCAAAATGGCATCGAGAACTCCGCTGCAAAGGGTACCGCTGCTGTTCGCCGCTTGCCATCGCATGCGAAACAGACGAAGGTCACACGCTTCTCCGCGCTGGCCAGCGCAACGCCGGTGGCGCAGCGTAACCTCTACTTCTCTGAGGTTCTGCTCGATCCTACCAATCCCCTGAGCCCGACCACATTTTTCATCACTGAAGAGGGACAGACGCCCACCGTCTTCACCATGGATCAGCAGCCGAACATCGTGGTGCATTCCGGTACGGTCGAAGATTGGGTGGTTGAGAATCGCGCCCAGGAAGATCACGTCTTCCATATTCATCAGCTGCACTTCCAGGTTCTCGAAGTGAATGGACAGCCGGCGAACGATCCTGCCATTCGCGATACCGTCGACATCCCCTACTGGAACGGCAGCGGCCCTTATCCCAGCGTGAAAGTGCGCATGGATTTTCGCGACCCCAACGTCATCGGCACCTTCGTCTATCACTGCCACATCCTCGAACACGAAGACGGCGGCATGATGGGCGAGGTCCAGGTGCTGCCGCAGGGCTCGGCCTCGACGACGACCGCGACGGCCTCCGCATCCAGCATCGATCCGAATGGAAATGTCACGCTGACCGCGAATGTCATAGACGCGGCCACCGGCAACGCGACACCCACCGGACTGGTGCAATTTGAGATCAACGGCACGAATGTTGGCGATCCCGTTTCTCTCGCGAACGGACAGGCCACATTGATGACGCCCGTCAACGGCAATGCGGGCGCCAACACTCTGACCGCGTTCTATCAGGGAGATGCGACATACGGTGAATCGGCATCGGCAGCGATTCCGCTCACTATTTCGAACTTCGCGCTTTCGTCTCCGGGAACAACTGCTGCTGTTGGTTCGGCGGCCACGGCTACGGTCACGATCAATGTCGCTAATAACTACACCAGTCTTATCAATCTCAGCTGCACTATGCCCGCGAACCTGACCGAGTCGGCGTGCTTTGTGAATCCGAACTCGATCACCGGGACAGGACTGGTTTCGCTTACCGTCAACACCACGCCGGCGCATCCGCTGAGCAGTATGCGGACAAGGGGCCCGGGCTGGTTTGCTGCCAGCGGAGGGGCAAGCCTGGCCTGTGTCTTCCTGCTCGCCTTCCCACGGCGCAGATGGCGGAGCAGGGCCATGTTCGTGTCGGCCTTCACGGCGATAGCCTTCACTGCGATGGGATGCGGAGGCACAGCAAAAACAGATCCGGGCACGGCCAAGGGAATTTACATGGTCGTTGTCACCGGAAGTGGGACGGGCCAGGGCCAGGCCAGCGTGAATGTCCCCATCACCATTCAGTAGGCGCGGCCTGCTCGTTATCGGCAAAAGAAATATAGGAGAAGGAAATGTTGAAGGCAGTCGGTGATTTCGTTCGCAGGATGGGCGGCTGGTTGTGCGTGGTCGGGCTTCTGTCCGCCTCTATGGCCTTGGCCAGTGTGGGAGGAAGCATTTCCGGCACGCTCAAAGATCCGTCCGGAAGAGTGATCCCGGGCGCGGAGGTCACGGTCCGCGAGACCAACACCGGCCTCTTGTATCACGCCCGCACCGATAGCAAGGGATATTACATCCTGCCTGTTCTGCCTGTCGGCCATTACGACCTGGACATTCAGACCGCCGGTTTCCGCGGATATGAGCGCAAGAATATCGTGCTCGACACCAGCGCTGCGCTCACCCTCGATGCTTCACTCCAGCTTGGCAGTGTGGCTGAGACGGTGAGCGTGAACGACAACACCTTGCACGCCGAGACCACCAGCACTCAGATGGGACAGGTGATCAGCGGACGGCAGATCACCGCTGTTCCACTGGATGGCCGCGCCTTTACCGATCTGCTCTCGCTGCAGGCCGGCGTGGCGCCGCAGACTTCGATTACCAACACGACCGTCCAGGACGTGGGCGCGACCGTTCTCAATCCCTCCGGCGACCTGAATCCCGGCACGGTCTCGGTCAATGGACAGCGTGAGTTCGCCAACTTCTTCAGCGTGAACGGCGCCGATGTGGAAGAAGACGTGAACGCGGGTACGGCCATCATTCCGAATCTCGACTCGATCGACGAATTTCGCATCATCACCGGCAACTTCGACGCTGAGTATGGAGAATTCAGCGGCGGCCAGATCAACGTGATTACCAAGTCGGGCGGCAATGCCTTCCATGGCAACGCATTCGAGTTCCTGCGCAATACCGACCTCGACGCGCGCAACTACTTCTCGCCCACACGCGGAGCTTTCCGCCAGAATCAGTTCGGTGGAACCTTCGGCGGCCCGATCCGCCACGACAAGATCTTTTTCTTCGTCGACTATCAGGGCACACGGCAGACACAGGGCATCGATACCGGAAACATCAGCGTCCCTTCGAATGCGGATCGCACGGGAAATCTCTCTGACGAGGCCGCAAATTTGACCCAGGCTGTCAGCGGTCCTTACTTTGCCAATCTGCTCACGCAGAAGCTGGGATACTCCGTTGTCTCCGGCGAGTCCTACTATGTTCCCGGCTGCGTAACTTCATCGCAGTGCGTCTTTCCCAACGCCATCATCCCGCAGAGTGCGTGGTCCACTCCTGCGCAGCGCATGCTCCAATACATTCCCGCCCCCAACACCGCGAATGGTTTTGCCACGTCATCGTTCAACCAGACGGTTCGTGACGACAAAGGTGCCGCGCGCGTAGATGCAAACAGCCGGTGGGGATTGCTCTCAGCGTACTACTTCATCGACGATTTCAATCTCGACAATCCTTATCCCGTAGCGCAAAGCGGGGCGAGCGTCCCCGGCTTCGATGCGCTCACCACGGGGCGCGCCCAGCTCATCTCGCTCGGCGACACCAAGACCTTCAGTTCGACAGCGGTCAACGAGCTGCACTTCAGCTATGCGCGCGATGTTACCAATCTTGGCCAGCCGATCGGTGGTCTCGGTGTGAGCCTGGCTTCGCAGGGCTTTACCAATGCCGATGGCACGCCGAGCATCATCGCCCTGGACCCCAAGGGCGAGGGCGTCGAGAACCTCAACTTCAACGGCTACTCCACCGGAGCAGCGGCCAACCAGCTCATACAGACGAACAATATCTGGCAGACCTCGGATATCTTCTCCAAGGTGTTGGGCAATCACACCATGAAGGTCGGCGGAGAGTTTCACGCCGATGAGGTGAACGCCCATCCCATCGCGCAGTTTAATGGCAGCTTCGTCTTTCAAGGGCAGGAGACGGGCGTAGACTTCGCCGACTTCCTCGTCGGCGCGCCCAACGAGTACAACCAGAGCCAGCTCAACCCTTTCTATGCCCGCAATAAATACGTCGGGCTCTTTGCGCAGGACAGCTGGCACGCATTGCCCAATCTGACGTTGAACTACGGTCTGCGCTGGGACCGCATCGCGCCCTGGTCGGAGAAATACAATCAGATTTCGACCTTCGTTCCCGGCGCACAGTCGGTGGTCTTTCCGGGAGCGCCTCCGGGCATTCTCTATCCCGGCGATCCTGGCATTCCCAACACGCTCGCGCCGATCAGCGAACATAGCTTCGCGCCCCGCGTCGGCGTAGCCTGGTCGCCGCAGGCAGAGACGGGCAGCGTGCTTGGAAAGATGCTGGGTGCGCCTGGAACAACCAGCGTCCGCGCCAGCTTTGGAAATTTCTACACCGCTATCGATGCGCTCTCGATCGGCGTGCTGGCAGCCAATGCGCCGTATGGCACCACCTACACCAGTCCGCTGCCGCCACTCTTTGCCACGCCGTTCATCAATGCTGCCGATGGACAAAACAACGGCCAGCCTTTCCCTTATACTTTTGCGCCGCTGAATTCCTCGCGCAGCAATCCCGACCCCAATATCAACTGGAGCACCTACGAGCCCATCTCGGGTATCCCGGGATATGACATCCACAACACCACGCCTTACACCGAAGAGTGGATGCTCTCCATCGAGCGGCAGGCCGGTCCGAATACCGTCTTGAGCGCGAGCTATGTCGGCACGGCAAGCCATCACCAGCGCGTTCTCATCGAGCCCAACCCTGGAAATCCTGCGCTATGCCTGAGCCTCAGCCAGCAGAGCGAGGTTCAGCCGGGAACGGCGACCTGCGGCCCCAACGGGGAAGACGGTGTCTACTTCCCAATCGCTGGCGGAGTCGTGAATGGGACGCGCGGTCCTCTCGGGTCGAACTTCGGCAGCAATGCGCTCCAGTCAACCATCGGCAGCGCCAACTACAACGCTCTCGAAGTCACCGCTCGTCACACCAGCGGCCGCTTGGAAGTCTCCGCGTCTTACACCTATGGCAAGTCGCTCGATCAGTCTTCGAACCCGGGCGAGGAAGTGAATCCGTTCAATCCCGCGCTCAGTTATGCGATTTCGTCCTTCGATGTGAAGCACAACTTCGTCGTCAGCTATGAGTACCAGCTTCCCTTCGATCAGCTGTTTCATCCCAATCGGATCAGTCAAGGCTGGTCGCTCTCCGGCATCACGCATTTTGCCACCGGCTTTCCCATCGACATGGTGAATAACGGAGACAATTCATTGATCGGAACCAATCCCAACGGAGTCAACAACGCCAGCATCGACGAGCCCGATTACAACGGCGGCCCGCTGCACCTGAACCACAATCCCCGCAAAAATAACAACAATTACTTCGATACAACGGCCTTCACCCCGAACGCGATCGGTACGCCAGGCACGGCAAAGCGGCGCTTCTTCTACGGTCCGGGAACGAACAACTTCGACATGGCTGTAGCCAAAAAGCTGCCACTCACCGAATCGAAGTCGATCCTCTTCCGCGTGGAGGCATTCAACGTCTTCAACCACACGCAGTTCAGCGGTCCCAGTTCGGTAGACGGCGATATCGGCAGCTCAACCTTCGGCCAAGCCATCAGCGCGGCTCCGCCGAGAATCCTGCAGGGTGCCGTGAAATTCAACTTTTGAGGATATGCCGCTGGGTACGCAGCAGATGTGCCGCGTATCCAGCGGTTGAGCGATTCAAACTCTGGCTGATTGCGGAAGAGCGATCTGCAGGACATCGCTGTCCTGAAGGTTTTCAAGCGCGACGTACTCGGCTCGCAGTGCCTCCGCTAATTCGCGGGATCGGCCCAGCGGCTGTGCGGCGTCTTCCGTATCGATCACCAGCGATGAACAGTGCAGCTGGCTTGCGATTTGAAGCGCCTCCTGCCACGGATCTTCCGCACCCATGCCAACATTGGCGCGCCCATCGGTCATGAGGATGAGTAGCGTCGATTCAGTCGTGTAGGTCTTCGCCAGATCGAGAGCCTGCGCCAGCGGAGTTCTTCCGCCAGTGGGAAGATACTCGAGTGCGGTCACGGCATCCTGCACGATGCGCGAAGGCTCAAGCAGCACCTGGGCAGCGGTGCCGCGAAAGACGATGATGGCCACCTCGTCATCTTTTCTGAAGGAACGGTTGAGCAGGCTCACAGCCGCGCCCTTTACGCGTCGCATCTTCTCCTGCGCCGCATGGGAGCCGCTGGAATCGATGACCAGGAGGTAGCGCATGCCGGTCTTCGGCTGGCGTACCTTCTCGTGCAAATTCGACAAGCGTGGATGAAGCTGCCCGGTATCGAGCAACGTGTGATTCAAGGTCGCGCGAAGATCCAGTTCGATAGGATTTTCCGTGCGGCGAGTTGCCACGACAGGGCCAGGATTTTCGGTCTGCATTGTTTGGCTGTTGCCGCGCGCAGAATGCTCGTTGAGGGCTGCACGGATTGCAGGAGTCTCGGTCTCTCGCGGCGCAAACACCCGCTCGATTGCTTCCTGAGCCTTGTCTTCTTTTGGAGTCTGCGGTTGTTGTGAAGAAGACGGCGGCTGAGGAGGAGCATGGTTCCTGCCGCTCCTTGCGCGATGGTTCAGCACCAGCGGCAGAACCGTTTCGACATGCTGCGGCTGCACCTCCCCATCGTCCATGAGAGCCGCGAGAGCAATGCTGGCGCGTACCGCGGCAAGGTCAGCCCGCAACGACCGCACTCCCGCATCGCAGATCGCTGTGCTGATCTGTGCAAGGATTTCGCCGGAGCAAACAATCGTGGACAGCCGCTCTCTTCCCGCGCTGATCTTCTCGCGCAGCGTCAGCTGATCCCCTGTCCAATCGTTCATGAACTGCGCAGCGTCACGCTCAAAGGCAATTCGCCGCTCGACGACTCTCTGGCGCTCGCCAGTTTCCATAGGCGCGGCGATGTCGACGGAGAGTGCAAAGCGGTCCAGCAACTGCGGACGCAACAGGCCCTCCTCGGGGTTCATGCTGCCGAGAAGGACGAACTCCGCAGCATGCGATGCGCTGAGGCCTTCTCGCTCGATCACGTTTACGCCGCTTGCTGCCGTATCGAGCAGCGCGTCGCCAAGATGCGCGGGCAGTAGATTGATCTCGTCGATGTACAGCACGCCCTGATGAGCTTCGGACAGAAGGCCGGGCTTCAACACCGGGTCGCCTTTCAGCGTTCGCTCGAGATGTAATCCGCCAAGAAGGCGATCTTCCGTAGCTCCGATGGGAAGATTGATGAACGGCGCTGGTTCAGGTAGAAGCGCGGCGAGACCCCGAGCAGTCGTGGTTTTGCCAGCTCCCTTATCGCCGCGCAGCAGCACGCCCAGGCGCCAGTCGATGGCTGCGAGCAGCAGCGCGAGCTTCATCTGATCCTGGCCGACGATGGCTGAAAATGGATAGATGGGCGGTCTCATTCGACAACCTCCCGTTTGCGCTCTCCGTGAGCCTCGAGCAGCGTTTCGGTCTCAAGTAGGATGCCGCGCAAAGCCTCCAGCGTCTCTGGATTCGGGTTCTCCCATAGCTCGCGATTCGCCGCCTCTAGAAGGCGTTCGGCGATGGCGTTCAGCGCCCATGGATTCGAGGTTCCGAGAAACTCTCGCATCTCCGGGGACAGCGCATAGTGCTCAGCAAGCCCCTCATACACAAAGTCCGGAGCGATCTGCGCGGTAGCATCGAAGCCGAAGATGTAGTCGACCGTCGCTGCGAGCTCGAGTCCACCCTTGTAACCGTGGCGTTTGATGCTTTCAATCCACTTCGGATTGATCACGCGCGAGCGGTAGACGCGCAAAGCCTCTTCTCTAAGATCGCGAACACGAACTGCATCGGGACGCGAGCTGTCGCCGAAATACGCTTTCGGCTGCACGCCGGTGAGCGCACGTATGGAAGCAACCATGCCTCCATGGAACTGAAAGTAGTCGTCCGAGTCGAAGATGTCGTGCTCGCGATTGTCCTGGTTGTGCAGCGCGACCTGGATCGATTGCAGCCGCTCGGCAAAGACTGGCCTTGCATCCACTCCCGCTGCGCTCGCGCTGTACGCATAGCCGCCCCATTCGAGAAAGGCGCGTGCGAAATCTTCGTCGCCCTTCCAGTTGCCGGTTTCAATGAGCGGCAAAATACCTGCACCATATGCGCCTGGCTTTGCTCCGAACATGCGATAGCGTGCCTGCGCCTCGGCCTCATCTGCGGGCAAGTCCTTGCGCTTCTCGAGATCGGCAAGGTAATGCTTGCGCGGAAAATTCTGGTCGAGCGGCTCATCACGGTCGATCACCAGAGAGACAGCCTGGTCGAAAAGATCGATCAAGTGAGGGAATGCATCGCGGAAGAAGCCGCTGATGCGGAGCGTGACGTCGATGCGTGGCCTGCCCAACTGCTCCAGCGGAAGAATGGCGACACTCTCCAACCGCCGCGATTGCGCATTCCATACCGGCTCAACGCCAAGCAGAGCGAAGGCCTCGGCAATATCGTCGCCGTGGGTGCGCATCTGAGAGGTTCCCCACACGCTCAGTCCCATCATCTCCGGATAAGAGCCTTCTTCCTTGCGAAAGCGCTCGATAGCCTCGCGCGCCAGCTGCTGCCCGACCCGCCACGAAGCCTGCGAGGGAAGCGCGCGCGGATCGACAGCGTAGAAGTTCCGTCCGGTCGGCAGAATGTGCGCCATGCCGCGCGTCGGAGCGCCCGCCGGTCCTGCAGGCACATACTTTCCTTCCAGCGCATCGAGCAGGTGCTCGACCTCATCGCCTGCTTGTTCGAGCTTGGGCACAAGCTGAGTACATGCGTAAAAAAGAACTCTGCCGAGATCATCGGACTCGAGTCCAAGCACAGCGCGCTGAACATCGGGCACCGCCTCCGCACGAAAGCCGAGGTTCTCAAGCATCGCATAGAGATCGAGCGCAGCTTTGTCGAGAATTTCGAGAACGTCGGAGTATGTATGAATAGGCTGGCCAAGCAGATGGCCGCTTTGTGGCAAAGGCTCGCCGGGATTCTTGAGGAGCAGGGCAAGATCGAAGCCGAAAGCGGCGGCAAGAGTCGACTGTAGACTGCCGATCCCGGCATTTGAAAGACGAGTCAGAGAGCGAAGCATCTCCGCCATCGGAGGCATCTGTCCGAGAACATGCAGCCCATCGCGAATCTGCGCCATCCCCAGCTCGCAGAGATATCCATCCAGGTCCTCGATGAGATGCGCGACGTCGCTTCCGCTCATCTCCGACAGCGTTGTAGGTACGCCTTCGGGCGTGAGCTCATCGTCCCACTCATGCTTGTGGTCGCCGTGGTCGCGGGTCAGCATGCCTTTGAGATTGAGATCGGCCTGCAGATTTGCCTTCTGCACCAGGTCCCATATCTGCTGCTGAAGGTAGGGCAGCTTCGAAGGATCGAGCTTCTCGACCGCATAATATTCGTTGACCAGCTGATTCAGCTCTGCAAGCAAGCCGTAAGTTTCGGCCGTGGTCATCGGCGGAGTGAGATGGTCGACGATAATTGCATGCGCCCTGCGCTTCGACTGACTGCCCTCGCCGGGATCGTTGATGATGAAGGGATAGAGAAGAGGCATATCGCCCAGTAGCAGATCGGGAAAACATTCCTCTGAGAGCCCAATGCCCTTGCCGGGAAGCCATTCCAGCGTGCCGTGCTTGCCCATGTGGACGATCGCGTCCGCTCCCCATCCTCCATCCGACTGCGGAGTCGCGAGCCAGCGATAGAAGGCAGTGTAGTGATGCGTAGGCGGAAGATCAGGCGTGTGATAGATCGCGTCCGGATCGATTCCGTATCCGCGCGGCGGCTGCAGCGCAATCAAGGCGTTCCCAAAATTGAGGGAAGCGAAGTGATAGTGCTGCGGATCCCCCCACGGCTCATTCTCGAGCGAAGCGATCTTGCCGGCGAGCGAGCCAAGAAGCTTCTTGTCGGTCTTCGGTTTCGCTGCACGCACGCTGAAGCCGCGTTCCTGCGGCTGCCCCCAGAAGTCTTCCATCCTTCGCCTAGAACGTTCGGGAAACGCGGAAAACTCCTTGAGATACGCTGCCCGCGAAAAATGTTCCGCATGGTCAGGATCGAGCGGATGGCGGTCATCGTAGCTTCCGCGCTCGAGCAGCCGCTGCATGAGCGCGTCGGAAGTCTCGGGCAACGCATCGATGGTGTAGCGGCGGCTCCTCATCGCATGCAGCGTGGTCAGCAGGCTGGCAGGCGTATCGAGCCCGACAGCACCGCCAACCTGTGAGGCCTTGGCCGCGGAGTTGGTGAGAACGAAGGCAACTCGCCGCGCGGAGTTCGGCGTGCGGCGCAGCTTTGCCAGGCCCGCAGCGATGCCAGCAACTCGATCGACTCGCTCCTCATGCGCGACATACAAGCCGTCCGACCCCGATGTCCCGCGCTCCTTGAAAGAGATGGGCACCGTAATGATGCGTCCATCGAATTCGGGGATGGCAACGTTGATCGCAGTTTCCAGCGAGTTGAGTCCTCGCCGTGATCCTTCCCACGCGCCTCGCGCCATGCCGCTGGCAATTGCCTGAACCACCGGAATATTGAGACGTTCGAGTGAGGTAATCGCATCGCCTGCTTCTGTAACGTCGCCGGTGTTGACCTCACCCAACGCGAACGAAAGCGTCGAGATCAACACATCGGCGCGGCCCCGAATCCATCGAAAGACTGCGGGACTGCCCGCTTCCTTCGACTTCAGGCTGGAGGTGAAGATGCAAAGCGCATTCATGCCACGCGCCTCGATCGCCTGTGCCAGCGCATCAATGAAAGCAAGGTTGCCGCTCATCCGATGGGCACGATAGAAGAGCACGGCAGCCGTAGGCTTGAGCGGATCGGCGCGCCGCTCCCACTCTTCGATGTCCGCTGCTTCCATGTCCGGCAGATAAACGCCATGCTCGGGCATCGGGCTCGGCAATGCGTAGCCATGCCCGGTCAACAGCAGCCGATCCGATAAAAAGCGGCACATCTCGACAAAGTTGCTCACACCGCCAAGCGAGAGATAACTGGCCGCAGTTTCCATTACGTCGGCAGGTACATTTACGGTCTGCGAAAATTCCGGAGTCAGCTCTCCCGTGCCGCTTATCAGGACCAGCGATTGCCCGCGCTCCACACACACCGCGCGAAGCCGATCGAAGCCAGGGATGCTGCTCAGAGGACCATGAACGCGCAGCACGATTGCACGCGCGCAGCCAAGCTCTCCTGCGAGCAAGACCTCCATCTGGTCTTCGCTGCGGAGCGAATTCAGCGAGTAGCCGTTCACCTCAAACTCCGGAGGCAGCAGCTCGCGCGCCTTCGTCAGTGTGAGCAGATCAGTGTCTGCATGCGAGAGCAGCATGATGCCGCCAGTCGCCTGCTGCGGCTGAGTCGCATCCATCAGCGCTGCTGGCTCTCTCACATCCCAGTCGTAATAGTTGAAGACGTATTCGCTCAACTCCGCCGGGGGCTTCAGGAAACGATCCGCCTGCAGCATGGAGTCGATGTAGTCGAAGATCTGCCTCACTTGCCAGGGGCTGTTGACCGAGTGGAACCAGACAGCCTGGCCATCGAAGACCAGACTGGCGACGTTGGCCAACACGCACGGCCCGAGGCATCCACCTTTGGTGAGATGGACGGCATTGCGCATCTTGCGCTTGGTCCACTCCTCTTTGTAGACATCCACCGGCACTTCGGCGTAGCCGCGATCGGTGCGGCCGCAGCAGCAACCGGTGAAGCAATAGGAGAGATGTCCCCGATGCTGAAGGATGTTCAGCGTGCGGCCGTCGGCGCGAATCACGCGCTGCCGATGTACGGTCATGCGCTCACCGCTGGGGCGTTATCGCCCACCTTAGCCAAGTGAGAATGGAGAGCGGAATTTAGGATGAAGCGAGAAATAGGGCGCATCGTTTCTGTCCTTCGCAGAAAGTTGCTGCTAACCCGTGGCAGGTCTCCTGGCTCAAAGATGGCACTTGCGTGCCCAGCCGCATTCCTTCCCCAACAATTCGCTGAGTGGTACTGTGCGCGGCTACTCTCTGTTACAGTGGCGGGACCGCGCCGGACTTGCACCGGCTTCCCTTTTAAGCCCTGAAAGGGCACCCCGAATCAATGATCTAATGATCAATAATCAATGGATCAGTCTATTTGTACCACGCTGGCATGATCGAGCCCGCACGTTGCTGCGCTGCGTCAAACACGGTCAATTGCGAAGCTGTGTCCATGCGCTGTCTCGTTCTGCAAGCCAGCCGAAGAGAAATCCCAGCGTCGCCCACAGCACAGTCTGCATCTCCAGCGATGCGACACGAAATCGCCACATCAGGGTCACGGGAAAGCCCGCGGGAACCTCGTCGAACTCCGGCAGAAAATGGCAGACGGCTCCCATGATGACGACAAAGAGCAATGCGGAGAGCAGGGAAGCGTTCCAGGCTCCAAAGTGGCTGCGAAGACGGTGCCCAACCTGAAACGAAATAACCATCGCGGCAATCGAGAACGCCATCAGCAGAAAATACGCCGCAGTGCGTATTCCGATCGTGTCGGGATTGCCGACCGAAGGTGGATTTGCCGGGTACTTGAGAGCGGGAACGAGAACGATAGCAACAAAGGCCATGCTGGCCAGCAGAGCTGCAAGCGCGCGAGGACTGGCGATGCGAATTCGGCCGCGAGCGAAGGCGAAGACGATCCCGAAGATGCCGCCGATAGCGGCTCCGTACACGACCGTGCCTGTGAGAAGGCCGAAGCCACGCTGAATCTTGCGGCTCACCATCTCCGGTTCGGCAGCTTTGCCTTCAGCACGGTCCATGCCGGTTTCAAAGGCGATGGCGCGCTCCACCTGCGGCTCACCGATACACCGGGCAAGCGCAAAGACGAGCAGGCCGGCGACGATGCCCACAAGCATCCCGCGCACCAGCAGCGTGCGAGTCATTCAATGCGCCTTAGTGGCAGGGAAAGCCGAGGAGGTGACGCCCGTCGTGTACAAACTCGTGGACACCGCGGCCATGGATGAGCGCCGTCGCACCCTGCTCCGCTCCGACGAAGTAAATCGCGAGCAGCATCAGGAGTCCGCCGAAGATTGCCCAGGGCAATAACTCGCGCACCGGAATGGCGGGAACAAAAATAGGCTCAATGGCAATGGAACCGGCTGCCGACTGCGGCATGATAGAAACCTCCAGGGATCGTGCGTCCCGATGCAGAGCTCAATTGTGGATGAAGGAAGGTCTGACTCTCGAAGATGCTCCGTCGATCACAGCGGCGCGACCGTGCCGGACTCACACCGGCTTCTTTCCTTCGTTTCAAAAGCTGATTTAACCCTATGTCTCCGTATGATTGATGTCAAGCTCCAGGAACGTGCTTTGTGATAGCACTCCAAGAGAGATCGCAGGGAACCGGAGCGGAGAAACGAATCCAGTGACAGCACGATTGACGCTCATCACCCACGCACCGACGAATGCCCAGCGCCAGGCAGCCTTCCCACTCGATGAACCGGTTACGGATCAGGAGCTCGCGAAAGTAGCCGCGTTTAATTGGATCGCGCCCAGGGCGCAACAAACCCTGTCAGGCCCTGAATTGCGAACTCAACAGACCGCCCGCGCTTTGGGTTTGTCCCCTATAGTCGAATCCGGCCTGCGCGATTGCGACTATGGCTCGTGGCGTGGACGCGGCATCGAAGAGGTTCAGTCCGAAGATCCGGAGTGTATCGTCGCCTGGCTCAGGGAACCCGAGGCCTCTCCGCATGGAGGCGAATCCATCGCGACCCTCATCGGCAGGACCGGCCGCTGGATGCAAGAGATAGAGCAGGAGGGTCAGCGCGATGCGGGGCATGTCCTAGCCGTGACGCACCCGGCGGTGGTGCGCGCCGCCATCGTCCACGCATTGGTTTCACCGCCGCAGACTTTCTGGCGGATCGATATCGCGCCGCTATCGCTAACCGACCTTCGCTTCAATGGCAGCGTCTGGACTGTTCGCTCGACTGGCTGTTCTCTGCAAAGGTCGCATCAGGCAAAAGAAGAGGATAGTTTCTAGGCGTAACGTTCGAACTATCGCAGTCCCGATTTTCGCCGGACGGAACTACTTCCGCTCACTGGCAAAGTAGGCGATGGCCGTGAGGAGAGCCGTAACCAGGATCCATACGATCTGGTACCAGTAGAAAAAAGGGAAACCGAAAAGCTCGGGTGCCGACCGGGCATAGAACGCGGGAAAGAGCAATCCGATCGACGGCAGGATCAGGATCCAATACCACGCAGACCGCGATTTAGAGCGGGGCGAACTCACCCCAGGATTGTAGCGCGGCGACGGCTCGCGCCACGAGCATTGAATCTTAGAAAAACTCCCGTTCATGCCGGTGATAGCCCTCGACCTTTTGCTTGCTGCTGTACATGGCGGCGTCCGCGACCAGCTTCAGCTCGTGGGCGTCTCCTCCATCCTCGGGATAGATTGCGACGCCGACGCTGGCGCTTCCCTGGAGGATGAGGTCGTCGATGACGAACGGCGATTCGAAGCAATTTTCCAGTCGGCGCGCGATCTCTTCCGCCTCGCTGCGGTCGCGCACGATGGGAATGAGCGCGATGAATTCATCTCCTCCCACTCTTGCTAGCGTGTCGCGGCTGCGCAGCCGGTCGGTGAGCCGTCTCGCCACCTTCTGCAGAAAGACGTCGCCAATCCGGTGTCCGTATTGATCGTTGATCCTCTTGAACCGGTCGAGATCGATATAGATAAGGGCGAAGCGCTGTTGGTGGCGCTGCGCGCTGGTAAGAGAGCTGGAGATACGGCACTCCAGCAGAAACCGGTTGGGAATCTCGGTGAGCTGATCGTATTCCGAACGATGAATGAGATCTTCATAAAGCCGGCGATTGTCGATAGCCAACGCGGCCAGGCTCACTCCCAGGTCGAGAAGCTCGCTGCCTGCGAGAGGATCGCCGGGTGGGTGAACTCCATCCAGAATGAAGATGCCGAGTTGTTCACCGCTGCTGGAATGAATGTCCCGCCGTGTGTGAGGCATGCCTTCGACCGGCAAGTCGACGCCCCGGGTTTTGTTGCATCCTAAAATGCCGCCGTTGTGGGGAACGCACCAGCAGCAGAGGCCATTCATCTGCTCGCTGATGAAGCTGGTAATCATGCCCAGCACCTGCTCCAGAGGCATGGAGCTATTGATGGCTTCCAGAACCCGGCCGCGCTCCCTCTCCACAAAAGCCCGCCGGCGCTCACGCGCTGCCTCTTCTTCCATCGTTCGGCGCAGAATGTCCGTCTGCTGGCGCATGCGATGGCGCAGAATGGCGCCCCAGGTGAGCGCGGCAACGACTGAGCTGCACAGCGCACACAGAACGAAGAGCAAATGGCGTTCCGTCCACCAGCCAGGAAGTGTTGCAACGCTGACGAGACTCGTCAACGCACGATTGGCTGGCTCCCAGGCAGCAAGGGCCGCAGAGAGAGGGGGGGCTGCTCTGAAAACCATAGGCACAATGTCATCCATGAGAACGTATTGCTCGGTGCTCTTTCAATGATGCTCGTGTCTACCAGGAAGATCATCCATTTCCGGTTGGATACGAAAAACTTTTGTCACAGCGATACTGCTTCGACTGATGTCTGTTGCAAACGTCCATGCTGCGAAGCGATGGAGATGATCCAATACTCCTATCCTCGGCGTCAGGAGACGACACCCGAAGACGGCACCAGAAGACGCTGCGGGCCTTCTGAAGTTGCGAGTCAATCCAGAAGCTTTTCTTCCCCGGTGATCCGGATGGTGTTGCCAAGCTGAGAGTCGAGTGCTGGTCGACTACTCCGGAGATTCGCTTCCACACCGGACAAGAAATCGGGCTGGTTTTCCATCTGCGAACGATGCCGACGCTCTGGCAACAGTGTATATGAGTCGATGCATCTGAGGGTTCTGATTCCGTTTTGCCGGTTGCCTGCCGTTCTTTTGGAGAGAATCTCCTGCGGGCCGCGCATGCGGCGCAACCTGGGAGCGGGGAGCGTGTTATTCAACAGTGAGCGATGGGTGATTCAAGCCGCAGGCGAATATGATTTATGCCATCGCAAACAGGAAAACACTCACGAAGTACGAAGAAGAAAGGAAATTCAAATGAAGAAATGGATGCTGGCTCTGGTTGCCACCGCGATCTTGGGAACAAGTGCTGCCTTTGCGCAGATAGTGGTGCGGGTTGCACCTCCGCCGCCCGTCGTCGAAGCCCGGCCGATTGCGCCTAGCCCCCGCCATGTGTGGATCGATGGCTATCACCGTTGGGATGGTCATCGTTACGTCTGGGTAGGCGGACGCTGGGTAATCCCGCCGCGTCGCGGAGGGGTTTGGATCCCCGGTCATTGGGATCGCCGTCCCGGCGGATATATCTGGATTCAAGGACACTGGCGGTAGGCGATTCAACGCTTTGCGGGCGCCATTACAGACATCAAAATGGCGCCCGCTGAGACCCGGGATTGACTTCGCCTCTCCATTTTTTGACAGCGTGGAACGGGAAGGCCATGCTCTCCGCCCGAGCCAACCGTTTACACTAAAAGAAGTATGATTCCGACACTTGAATGGACCTCGGAAGGCGTTCGCTTTCTCGATCAGACCAAGCTTCCCCTTGAAGAAACCTATGTTCTTGCCACCAGCTACCAGCAGGTAGCCGACGTGATCACCACCATGGTGGTTCGCGGCGCGCCGGCAATTGGTGTTGCTGCAGCCATGGGCGTAGCGCTAGGCGTTACTAGAAGCCAGGCTGCGACGATCGGCGACCTGTCGACCGAAGTGCGGCAGATCTGCCAGGTGCTGGCGGCAACGCGGCCCACGGCAGTCAATCTCTTCTGGGCCATCAGCCGCATGGAAGAGCTCTTCTACACGCTGGAGCGCAAGCCGGACGCGACCATTGACGGCATCCGCGCGGCCATGATCGCCGAAGCTCTCAAGATGTACGACCAGGACATTGCTGCATGCCGGTCGATGGGTGCGCATGGGGCATCCTTGCTTCCCAAAGAAGGCGGGGTGTTGACCCACTGCAATGCGGGCGCGCTCGCCACCTGCGGATACGGCACGGCTCTGGGCGTTATCCGGAGCGCGGTCGAGCAGGGAAGCAAAATCCAGGTTTTTGCCGACGAGACGCGGCCCTTTCTGCAAGGCGCCAGGCTCACGGCCTGGGAGCTGATGCACGACGGCATTCCGACCAAGGTCATCTGCGACAACATGGTGGCCAGCCTGATGCGCAGGGGCAAGATTCAGGCGGTGATCGTCGGCGCGGACCGGATCGCGGCGAATGGCGATGTCGCTAACAAGATCGGCACCTATGGCGTAGCGATTTTAGCCAAGGAGCACGGCGTTCCGTTTTATGTCGCGGCGCCCTGGTCGACCATCGACCTGGAAACCGCGCACGGAGACGACATTCCCATTGAGGAGCGGGCAGCTGTCGAAGTCACGCATCACGCTGGGAAGCAGCTCACTCCGGACGGAGTCGGAGTCGAGAATCCGGCCTTCGATGTCACGCCCGCCAAATATGTAACTGCCATCATTACTGAACGCGGCGTTCTGCGAGCTCCTTATACCGAAGCGCTGCAGAGTCTAGAGACGGCGGCAGTCAACGGCTAGTTCGTCCTCCGGTCCTTTTGCGTGCTTGCGAAAGGACCGAGTGCTTTCTGGGCTTACTAAATCCATCCCGCATAGGGAAAGAGCAGCAGGAAGAAGATCATCGCCAGCGCCATCACGTCCATGTAGAGCAGCAGCAAAACCCCGCCATGGTAGAAGCTCCAGCGAAGCCTCAGGCAGCGCAGCGTTTCATAGGTGCCCCATAGCGCGGTGAAGGCGGGAAAGACAATCGGCCACGCGGGATGAGCGTGGGGGAAGCCGGAAAGAACGAAGGCGGCCAGCAGGCTGCCCAGCACAGTCACGGTGCCGCGCACCAGCGAACGAGCCCGGAGATTGAAGACAGCGTAGGGCATGGGGAAACTGCTAAGATCAGACGCCAATGAGTACTACTCTATCGAATCCGGGCGATTCTTCGCCGGTCTCGGCTGCTTCTCCGAAAGTTGCTGGGGTCCCGGCTCCCATTTCAGCCGAAATCGTCAAACGCGAGCGTATCGTAACTCGCGTAGCGCGTGAATTGCGCGACGGCTTCTACGTGAATCTCGGCATTGGCATGCCTACTTTAGTTGCAAACCACGTCCCGGCTGGCGTCGAGGTCGTGCTCCAGTCCGAGAACGGCATGCTGGGCGTGGGGCCTTATCCGGTCGAAGGCACCGAGGACTCAGACCTCATCAACGCCGGCAAAGAAACAATCTCCGAGCTGCCCGGAACGTCCTATTTTTCCAGCGCAGATTCTTTCGCCATGATTCGCGGCGGCCATATCGATCTCAGCATCCTGGGCGCGATGGAGGTCGATGAAGAAGGGAACCTGGCCAACTGGATGATCCCCGGCAAGATGGTCAAGGGCATGGGCGGAGCCATGGATCTGGTGGCCAGCGCGCGGCGCGTCATCGTAGCCATGGAGCACACCACCAAAGACGGTCGCCCCAAGATACTAAAGCGCTGCACGCTTCCCATCACCGGACTGAAAGTCGTGGATACCATCGCCACCGAGATGGCGTGGATCAAGGTGACTCCCGAGGGCCTGGTGCTCGAAGAGATAGCTCCCGACCTCACCATCGAGGACGTGCAGCGCGCCACAGAAGCCAGGCTGATCGTCAGCCCGGCGATCAAGCAGATGACCTCGTAAGGAGCGCAGCACTGAATCGTCCTGGTTTTCCTTTTCGTCTATTCAGCACGGCAATCCTGTGCCTCCTCGCCGCTGCCGCCTCCGCCTGGTATATGCGGCAGGTAGGAGGAGTCGATTGCAATCATCTGGCTCCCCTGACCGTCCTTGCAACCATCGCCGCATTTCTGATGTCGATCTGCTTTCGCCAGATGGCCAGGCACAAGGAGCGCTCCCAGCGCTGGTTCCTCGCCGTATGCCTGCTGATCGCCGCGACTACGCTTTTTTTTGATTTCCGCTACGTACGACGCTACCGGGATATCTGCGATACGATCCAGCAGCGATTTCATCCCGCGAAGTGAAGCTCAGTCCTTCGGCGTCACATCCTGCCCAGTGGCTTTGCCCATCGCGCGCAGGTAAGCATCGAGCGTCGCCGTCTCTCCCATGATGAAGCGAGTGACAAAGCGAAAGATGGGATTGTAGATCTCTCCATCTTCCGTGATGCGCACCTCGGTTCCATTCGAAGTTGGACTCAGAATGAAGCTCCAGCTACCGGAGTAAGGAAGATTCGGAGTCGCAATCTTGCGCTGGATGGAGTGCGGCGGATCGATGGCCAGCAGTTCGTACGTTATTTTCTCTCCGCGCCGGCTGGTCTCGCGTTGCAGATGACGGCCGCTGCTGTCGGGCACATCCTCGCACTTTGCAACGTCGGGCCGCCATGTCTGCGACCCGGCAATCAGTGTGAAAAGCTGCTCAGCGCTGGCGTTGAAGTGAGCGCTTCGCGAGCTCACATGGCGTTTCGGAAGCAGCGCGCCGGTCACGACAACGATCAGGATCAATAGCACCAGCGCCGCGATGATAATCATCAGAATCTTCATCTTTTTTGTTCCTTCTTTCGCTCGCGCAGCACGATGCGCGCATATTTCGCCAGGCTCTCGATACCGTGTAACGCGCCCTCCATCTCTTCTGCGCGCATCCTGCGCAGAATCTGCCGCACCAGCTCCGGATGCAGCAGCGCATTCTCCTCGCGTACCCGCACCCCGGCCCGCGTAAGCGTGAGCGCAACCGAGCGCGTGTCCAGTGCATCTTTCCTGCGCGCCACATAACCGCCGCGTACCAGCCGCGAAACCGTGATGCTCATCGTCGAGCGGCTTACACCCATGTGCTCGGCCAGCTTAGAAAGCGTTGTCGGCTGCTTCTCGTCCAGATGATCGAGCACGCTGGCCTGCCGCTCCGTAACCGTGTTGCCGCCGCCATCCTCGCGCACATGTTTGCGATGGCACGCGAGAAAGATCGCGGGATAAGCCTGCTGAAGGCGTCTGACTTGCAAATCCAACATAGGCGAAAGCATGCTCGCGATGGTTTGATTCGTCAAACCAAAAAAGGACTGGCCGTCCTGGCGTGCGCACCGGTGGCGCGTGTATCTTCGCTTCCTTCGGTCGCTTCACCCTAAGTTGGGTGCCCATCCTTCACTGCACTATCGTGAAGGGTGGGAGACCGATGCACTATCCGCAAATTGAGATCTAGATAGCCGCAGGCCGCCGCACCGTGCGCCGCTCGATGCGCTTCTCGTAGCGCTCGCCTTGGAGGATGCGCTTCACATAGATCCCGGGCGTGACGACGTGATCCGGATCGATCTCCCCGGGTTCGACCAGCTCTTCGACTTCGGCGATGGTGATGCGCGCGGCGGTGGCCATCATGGGATTGAAATTGCGCGCGGTCTTGCGATAGACGAGGTTGCCTGCCGTGTCGCCCTTCCATGCCTTGATCAGCGCGAAGTCTGCGCGCAGCCAGCTTTCCAGCAGATAAGGCTTGCCATCGAAGATGCGCGTCTCCTTGCCTTCTGCAACCAGGGTGCCAACGCCGGCCGGCGTGTAAAAGGCCGGAATACCCGCGCCACCGGCGCGAATGCGTTCAGCCAGAGTGCCCTGAGGAACGAGCGTGAGATCGAGCTCTCCCTTGATGACCCTCTGTTCGAGCAACTTGTTTTCGCCTACATAGCTGCCCATGTGGGAGACCACCATGCCCGTCTCCAGCATGCGGCCTATTCCGAAGTGGTCGATGCCCATGTTATTGCTGATGGTGTGCAGGTTCTTGACTCCCCGCTCTACCAGCGCGGCGATGAGATTCTCGGGGATGCCGCTAAGCCCGAAGCCCCCAACCATGATGGTGGCGCCGTCCGGTATGTCTACGACCGCCGCTTCGGCGCTGGGATAGACCTTCTTCAACGTAAGCTCCCTTCGATACCACGAAAAGTCTCGACTACGCGTACCGGGAAGAATACGCGAGGGCATTGGAGGAACGCCAACTCGTCTCGACCCACTCATCCCGTCCGATCAAACCCAAGCCGGAAGATGGGCGAAAATCTTCAATGAGAACGCGGACTGCGATAGGATGGCTGCGGGCTGGACACTTCATAACCAGCATCCAAATCAGCATCCAAGAATGATCGTCACTACTGATCGGAACCGAGGAGCGTAGCAATGTTAAAAGGATTTCGCGATTTCATTCTCCGGGGCAATGTCGTCGATCTGGCCGTCGCTGTCGTCATCGGCGCGGCGTTCACCAGCATCGTCAACTCCATTGTTGGCGATATCATCAACCCGCTGATCGCAGCGATCATCAAAAAGCCGAACTTCTCTTATCTGGTAATGACCATCCACAGCTACGGCTGCGTCGCAACCAATGATCCAAAGGCGACGAATGCCTGCGCCGAGATCAAGTACGGCAACTTTCTCAACAACGCCATCTCCTTCCTGCTGGTGGCCGCGTCGGTATACTTTCTTGTGGTCTTGCCGCTCAATACCCTGCTGAAGAAGTTCCATCCCGCGAAGGCCGAGCCGCCCAAGACGCGCCCCTGCCCCGAGTGCCTCAGCGATATCCCGATCGAAGCCAAGCGCTGCTCGCACTGCGCTCAGCCGGTTCTCGCCGTCTGATTTTGGCCGCCCCCGATCAGCTCGACCGTCTGCGCGTGGTACTGGTAGCTACGCGCAATCCTCTGAACATCGGAGCGGCCGCGCGCGCCATGAGCAATTTCGGCTTTTTGCGCCTGCGTGTCGTACAGCCCTTTGACTTGGCATTCCGCGAAGCGCGGTCAGCGGTGGGCGCGCCCGGTCTACTGAGGGATGCCGAGATGTTTTCGACTGTAGCGGAGGCGGTAGCCGACTGCTCCCTCGTTGTTGGCACCGCCGCGGTCGGATCGCGGCAGGTCGAGCAGCCGGTAAAGCGGTTAGAGCAAGGCGCAGGACCGATTCGCACCCACCTTGCTGACCAGCGCGTGGCACTCCTCTTCGGATCGGAGAAGCGCGGCCTCTCCAATGACGACCTCAGCTACTGCCATTGGCTTATGCGTATCCCCACTCGCACCGAGCACGATTCGATGAACCTCGGCCAGGCAGTCGCCGTTTGCCTCTATGAACTCATTCGGACCGATGTCACGCCGAGGAGCGAGCCGCGCCTTGAGTCACCTGCACCCGCGCATGCCGAAGAGCTGGATCGTATGGCTCAATCCTTGCTTGTGGCATTGGCTGTCAGCGGCTACACCAAGCCCGGCACAGAAATAGCAACCGAGGAAAAGGTACGCCGTCTGGTGCGGCGGCTGAACCTGAACTCGTCCGACGCGGAGACGCTCACCGGCATGTTCGCCAAGATGCGAAGAGCGGGCGCCAGGGATTAACCCCGCTTTCGGAATATGCTCAGTCTCGCCTTTTTAGGTGGGGTTGCTGACAAAGTCATAGTCTTGGGAGGGTACGGCCTTCAGGTCGTGTGTAAATCGAGCAAAAGGGTGCGGCTTCAGCCGCTGAGGGAACGCCCGCTCGCATTGCAAAGGTTCGTTATCAATCTCGCCGCCCAGGCGTTTCACTTCATGCTGTCACGCTGATTGACGAGCGTCTTATCGTAGCGGTCGATGCGAATGATCCCAACTCTCGGAAATTCGAGATCAAGAATCGTGTAGATGGTGATGGTAAGCGCCACTGCGTAAACGATCACGTGCAGCCAGGGACGCTTGTTCTGGTCGCCCATGCCGAATCCGGCTACCAGCGAACTGGCCAGGGCGAGAACGAAAAGCAGGATGTAAATCGGCAGCGGCGGGTGGGTCTGCAGAGCGACGGACCGCGTGGTGGTGATGTCGATCATGTCGTTGAGCGACGACAGCACCAGCGAAAGCACCGCCGGGTTCGAATCCTGCCGGGCAGCCGCAATTGATTCCGACCATATCTTCATCTGCAGAGCATTCGACTCCGAAAAATCCCTCGCCGCCTTCCCCGGATCGTCATTCAAATCGCGATAAAAGGCGATGCGATCATCCACATACTGGCGAAAATCCTGACGCAGCTTCGGCTGTGCTGCAGCAGGCAGCAGATCAACGCGGAGCCACGCCGTACCGATGGCGTTGGTCTCCTGCACGATCAACTGTCGTCGCGCCTCGAAGCGCGCATCCGCTCCGGAGAACGCAAACGCCAGCAACAGTCCCAACAGCCCGAAGATCGCGCCGTCGATTACGCTGAGACCGCTGCTCGTTTGTTCCTCCCGCTGGCGCAGACGGATGCGCCGACCGGTCTCTATGCCGGCCAGCAGCAGCGCCATGAGGAAGAGCGTGAGCAGCACGAAGACCGTCATCCGCTAATATCTCCAGCTGGTCAAATCGGCTCCGGCCGGAGCCGTCTTCTCGATGCGATCGAGAATCTTGGGCAGATACATGGTGTTGTAATGCAGTCGCGAATAAGCATTGGGCAATGTAGGATCGCCGTTCCAGCAATGCTCGGCACGCGGCCCATAGGTGACTTCACCGTCGTACGGAGGATTGGTGGTGCTCTTCAGGAAGTCTTCCATGCGATACACCGCATTATTCAGAAAGTACGTATCGTCGCTGCCGACGTAGATGTGAATCTTGCCCTGCAGCTTCGGTCCTAGCGTTGCCCAGTTAGTCTCGAGAATGTGCTCGAGATCATAATGTTGACGCCAGTATTCCGCGACATTGTGATCGATCTCGCCCGTCTCCTTGTTGAAGATCGGCTGCGGATATCCATCCTTGCCCACAGGCCCATACACCGCCTGCCAGATATCGAACTGCTCCCCCGACCGGCCGTGATCGCCCAGAGCCAGCTCATATTCGTTGATCTGTTTGGTGGTGATAAAGGTATGCCCTAAGTAGTCGCGCATCGATGGCTGCTCTACCTGCTTATGCGCGCCGTATAGATAGAATGCGTTTTTATCGTCGTAGAGATCGATGTTGGTGTACTCATGAAAGTCGATGGGGTCTGGGCAGGCCGCGAAGCTGCCGTTGTAGTGGTCCGGATAGAAGATCTGCACAGCGAGCGACTCCCACCCGCCCGTCGATCCTCCATAAACGAAGCGCGACCAGCCTGTACCCAGGCCGCGAAACTGCTTCTCGATGGCCGGAATCAGCTCCGTCTCGATGGCCTCGCCGTACGGTCCCACATTGGCGGAATCCACCGCGTAAGAGTCGTCGTAATAAGGGTTCGCATGCTGGATCTTCACGATCAACACACGCGGAAACTTCGGGCTGATCCATTGCTGATAGAACTTGTACGCCTCTTCCTGCTGAATGCGGTTGTATCCGGCCAAATGAAAGCGGTCGCTGTAAACAGGCTTGAGGTTCGGATCGGGTGGCTCGGTGCGGAAGTCGTCAAAGCCATCCACAAAGTGATCGTGAAAGATGATCAGCGGAAAGTGCGCATCGGCATGTTCGTCGAATCCCGCCGGCACCAGCACGATCGCGGAAAGAAACATCGGCCGCCCCCAGAACTTGGTCAGCACCGCGCTCTGAATCTTGATGTGGCGGATATACTTCGTATCCTTCGCCTTGGGAATCGGCGGAATCTCTTTATCAAGTGAAATAGCAATCGCCGCGCCGCCGGCCTTCAGCGTGATCTTCGCCGGCTTGCTCATCAGATTGCCCGGCGAGATATTCCAGTGCTGTCCCTCTCCCTGATCCATGTGCAGCTTGATGACCTTGCCGTCGGCGCGATGAAAGGTCTCGTATTTGTTGAGCACGGCCTGCACCGTGTACTCGCCGGGCGGCACATCCTTCAAGCTCCGCACCGGATATCCGAAGGCATTTTCGTCCACTGTCACCGGCTGGCCCGGCTTCCATCCATCAACCGTGACACCGAAGACCATCTGAGTCTTCGGTGTGTCGTTGATCTGGTTGCGCGGCTCATCGGAATCGTCAGTCGAAAGCACCAGCAGCACGCGCCCATCAAGCGGCTGCGCGCTCAGCGCCGACGGAAAGGTAACCGAGAAGCTCTGCGCCGCAGCGCATAAGCCAGAGAACAGCGTCGCAAGAAAGATCATCGATACACAGCGAATCTTGAGCATGGAGGGAGTGTAATCGATGTGCGGTCGAGAGCGGAGCAGGATGTTACGTGTCTATCTAGGTGAAAAGGCGTGTCAGTTGGATGTGGGGCAATCATCAAAACCGGGAACCCCACATCTCGACTCTGAGATGTGAGATCCCCTGACCCTCAAGCGCTCTTGCGTACCGGAACCTGAATCTCCGTCACATACGACTCATCATCCTGACGCACCGGCATCGATATCTTGAGGTACAACTCGCGGATCGGTCCCGCCACGGAGTATCCATTCTCCGCAACCCAGCGCAACAGCCCGTCATACGCCTCAGGGAGCCGCTGATACGAGCCATTGTGCATCGCCGATGCGACCGTCGTCTCCGGCAACTCGTACACGCTTACGCCGTCCGCTGCCGGCACGTTTTCTTTGAAGTAGAAACCGGCTTCGGCATCCACATCGCTTTCCTTGAACTCCGGATCATGCCAGAGTGCTACGCCGAACTGACACGCTGCCATCGCCGGCCCCAGCGCAGCCGAGAGCTTGAGATAGAGCGGGCCTATCGTGTTGTAAGCGGAAATTGTCTCGCGCACCGAAGCAATCCACTGTTTCGGTGCCGTCTTGAGAATCACCTCATTCGCCATACTTGCCTCCTGTTCGATCAGCCGGATGCGGCTGTTCAGTCTGCCGAGACGTTCGAGTTCCTCTTCGACCCGCTGCTCCTGCTCTGTCTTTCGCAGTAGCAGCATGCCGCGCATCTGCTCGCCTGTTACGCCCGCATCCAGTGCCTGCCCAATCTGCTCCAGCGTGAAGCCGAAGTCCTTGAGCGCGAGAATGCGGTGAAGCCGGGAAAGCTGATCCGCGGAATAGTAGCGGTAGCCGCTATTGGAATCGATGCTCGCCGGCAGCAGCAGCCCCATCTGGTCATAGAAACGCAGCGTCTTGATCGATACCTGCGCCAGCGTCGAGAAGTCGCCGATCTTCAGCATGGATACCTTTGTAGAGTCTCCAGCAACGGGAGGGTCAAGCTTTTTTTAAAAATAAATGGGGACGAGCCAAAGCCCGTCCCACGAAGATATTAAGATTTGAACCGAAATTCTGACGCCGTAACCTCTGCACGTCATTCTGTCGACCGAAGGGAGGAAGAATCTCGACGAACTGGGCCCCACATCTCGATGTTGAGATGTGGGATTCCAAGATCGCCATTACGACCGCAGATATAGCGCCGAAGGCGCAACCGATGGACGCCCATCCTCTCGTTTCTGAGTTGCTGGGTTTCAGCCTACTTGTTCCCGCCTTCCGTACTGCGGATAAAGGTCGAGACCCGATCGTGCAGCTGCTTCAGCGAATCATCCTTCACATAAACCATGTGTCCCGATTCATACCAATCGAACTCGATGTTCGAGGCCAGGCTCTGCGGAATGGGCAGGTGCTTGTCCTCGTAATACGCGGCATAGAACGGTGTGGCGAGGTCATAGTATCCGCCGTTGACCATCACCTTCAGCCGGGGATTGGTCTTCATCGCTGTTGCCAGATCCGCGCTCACGTTAACCGAGATAGGATTGCCGGCGTGTTTGAAGTCCCATTCGTGTCCATCGAACTGTGCTTCGGGCAGATACGTTTGTCCTTCGCCATACTTCAGGTCGCGGCGCACGTAGTCGTTGAAGAGCGCGACATAGGCCGACGAGATCGCCGAGCTCTGCGGATCGTACTCTGACTCCGAGCTCAAAGGATCGAGCGAAGGCCCGGAATAGCGAGTGTCGAGACGCCCGGTGGTCAGGCCCTCGTCATCCTGCAGGTTCTTGGTGAACCCGCCGCCGCTTACGCGCAAGTCGGCCTTGAGCAGATAGGCTACCGAAAGTCCTGTGTACTCGTGCAGCTTCTCTGCCACCTGCTGCTTCTCGCTGGCCGAAAGATCGGTTCCGAGCGCCAGCGCATGAGCGTATTCGCCGAAGGCGTACTCTTCCACTTCCTTGAGGAAAGGCTCCAGCGCCGCAGGCTGATTGGGCAGCTTATGGTGATACCAAGCCGTCGCCGCATAAGTCGGCAGGCCGGTTTCGAAGGGCAGGTCAATCCCCGGATTCAGGCGCGAAGCATCGATGTCCGCTCCAAAATTGAAGATCTGCGACAGCAGAATTACGCCATTCAGGTCGATGCTTTTCTCGTTCTCGAGAATATTCGATACCACCGATGACCGCGTTGTACCGTAGCTTTCTCCGAAGAGATATTTGGGCGAGTTCCAGCGGTTGTATTTGGTGATGAATCGAGCGATGAATCTCGCGAAGGCGTGGCCATCTTCGTCGATGCCCCAGAACGCCTTCTCCTTATCCTTGCCCACCAGCCGTCCGAAGCCCGTGCCCGGCATGTCGATGAACACCAGATCGCTGGTGTCGAGCAGGCTGTCAGTGTTGTCCACCAGCTTGTATGGCGCGCCGGCCAGATGCTGGTCGCTCGAAGTGACCACATGCTTCGGACCCAGCGATCCCATGTGCAGCCATACCGTCGAACTGCCCGGACCGCCGTTATACAGAAAGGTGATGGGCCGGTCTTCCGTCTTCGTCACGTCCTTCTTGAAGTACGCCACATAAAACATGCGCGCGACCGGGGGCTTGTCCTTGGAATCCTTGTCGGAGGCAGCAGCCAATGCGGCATCCGTACCCGGCTGAGGATTGCCATCGGGGCCTAATTGGGCATCAGCATCTTCGGTCGCGCCGACGGTAATGGTTCCTGCGACCGCCTGATAGGCGATCTTCTGTCCACCCACGGTGACAGATCCGTCGGTAGTGGAGTCGGCAGCGATCGTTGGCGTTGCGGCCTTGGCCGTGTCGTCTGCGGCGAATACAGATGTGGTTAGGGCGGCTGCCATGAAAGCAGCAAGCAAAGGAGCAGATTTATGCATCAGGGTTCGTCCTCGGAGGTTGCGCCTCAAGCCTCATGGGCCTGCGCAAACCGTATGCCGAGTATAAAGCGAGAAGAACGGTGCCCAGATTCGGACACTGAGGGATGGGGATGCAGATGGAGAGATGAGGATCTATGGAAGGATGAGGGCCAGCGCTCGACCGGGTGCCCCACATCTGGATTTTCAGATGTGGGGCTTTCGCGAACTTCGATCAATAGCGCCTGAAATGGACCCGCGAGATTACCCTTTCCATGCCCCAAGCTGCTTGCGAAGCATGGCAATTTGGCCGAGATGATAGCTGTTGTGATCGCCTGCTAAAAGCACCTCGCGCAGCACCGTCTGGCCTTCGCCCCAGGGGATTTTAGCGTACAGGTTCGTAGCCGGATTCTGCACCAGTTTTTCGAACTCCGACATGTCTGCCTTGATCGCCTTTACCGATTTATCCCATTCCGCCGAAGACGCAGGAGCTTCGCGCTCGGGCCAGTAGTCATCCGGCCATTTCGGTGCGATGTAATGAGAGTCGGTGCAAAAGGCGAGCAAGTCGCGCACCGTGAAGCGAAGGTGCTCGAGCAGCTCCCAGGTGCTGTGCTGTGTCCCCGCCGGTTTGCTGCCATAAAGTTCGGGAGGCATCTGGTCGAGACAAGTATCCAGATCTGCGTGTGCACTTCCTCCGCGCAGAAACTCGACTAGTTGATTACGCAAGATGGCATCTTCCATGTTGGTGGGTTCTCCCATGTTCTGCTCCGGATCTTGGCTCACAAACAGTGGGATGCCGGATGGCGGGGCTATGGCAATGAAGGATTACTAGATCACGGATCGCCGGTAACGATACTTTTATCGCGTCGTAACCGGCGGATTCCTCAATCGGCCGCGTGTTCTGCCTTGCTGCCGAAGACGTTGCCCATGCGCCGTATCTGAGCGCCAACGCCGCGCAGCTTCTCTTCGATGTGCTCATAACCGCGGTCCATGTGATAAACACGGTCGAGAATCGATTCCCCGTCAGCGACCATCGCCGCAAGCACCAGCGATGCCGAAGCGCGCAGATCGGAGCACATCACAGCCGCTGCCGAGAGCGGAGATTTGCCGCGAATGGTCGCCGTCCGGCCATCCACTTTGATGTTGGCGCCCATGCGCACCAGCTCCTGCACATGCATGAACCGGTTCTCGAAAATATTCTCCACGACCACTGAAGTCCCCTCGACCTGTGTGGTCAGCGCCATGTACTGCGCCTGCATGTCGGTGGGGAAGCCGGGATACTCTTCCGTGGACATGTCGGCGCCCTTGAGATTGCCTTCGCTGCGCACGCGGATCGAATCCTTGCTGGTGATGTCGATGCGCACGCCGCACTCTTCAAGCTTGGCAATCAACGCGCCCAGGTGAGCGGGATTGCAGTTGGCCACGTTCAGATCGCCGCCCGTGATCGCGCCCGCTACCAGAAAAGTTCCCGCTTCGATGCGGTCTGGGTTGATGCGATGCTTCGCGCCGTGCAGCTTGTCCACACCTTGCACCTTGATGACGGAAGTTCCCGCACCCTCGATCTTCGCGCCCATGGCGATGAGCAGCGCGGCCAGGTCGGTAACCTCGGGCTCGCGCGCGCAGTTCTCCATGATCGTCTCACCCTCGGCAAGCACGGCGGCCATCAGCAGGTCTTCGGTGCCGGTCACGGTGATCTTATCGAAGTTAATGTGCGCGCCCTTTAAGCGCTCGGCGCGTGCCTCGATATATCCATGCTCGTAGCCGATGGTCGCGCCCATAGTCTCCAGCCCTTTGATGTGGAGGTCGATGGGGCGCCCGCCGATGGCGCAGCCGCCAGGCATGGCCACGCGCGCCAGACCGGTACGGGCAACTAGCGGTCCCAGCACAAGAGAGGAAGCGCGCATGGTCTTGACGATCTCGTACTTGGCCACAGGATCGGAGAGCACACGGCAGCTGATGCTGGTGCGATGCTGTGCGCGTCCATAGCCAAGCTCGACCTCGGCGCCCATGGAGACCAGCAGCTTGCGCTCAGTCTCGATATCCTGCACCTGCGGAATGTTCTCGAGGACAACCTCGTCTTCGGTAAGGATGGCCGCAGCCATGCAGGGAAGGGCAGAGTTCTTCGCTCCGCTGACGCGAATAGTTCCGAGCAGCGGATTGCCGCCGCGAATGACAAATTTATCCATAACATCCTGTGAGGTGGCACGTCGAAATCGCACGCTCAGATGATAAGTGTAAACGCGAAGAGGGTGCGAAAAAATGCGTGGCAGTGGCTAGTTTGAGGCGGGCTCGGCGTCTGGGGCTGAAAGGCCTTGATCGCTAGCGTGGAGCGGGCTCGGTATTCGCGTCCAGCCACTGCGCCAGACTACCTTCGGAGAGCTTCCCGGCCGCCAGATCATGGAAGACGAAATACGCTTCCTCCTGGCTGGCGATCACTCGGCTGCCATTCCGCTCGATAAACACAAAGGCAGCCATCAGGCCCGTGCGCTTGTTGCCGTCTACGAACGGGTGATTCCGGACGATGCCTGAGCCATAAGCCGCGGCCAGCACGGCGAGCGCTGGAGCTACTTCCGCATACGCCGCGATGTTTTGGGCGCGCGCCATCGCGGACTCAAGCAGCCCCATGTCACGAATTCCCGAAGCTCCACCATGGTGGGTGAGCTGGAGATCGTGAATGGCAAGTACTTCGCGAAGGGTGAGCCAGTAAAGCATTATTGCGCCAATTTGCGAAGAGTATCGCGGTAACGCCGCATGATGTCCTGCGCCGCCTCCATTGTCTTGGCAAACTGCTCATCATAGGGTGAGAGCTGCAAACCGGTAGGCGTCTCCGTGACATGAAGAGTGTCACCCTTCTGAATATTCAGCTTGGTGAGCAGCTCTTTCGGCAGCACTATACCGGCGGAGCTGCCGACCGTGGTTACCTTCACGCTATAGCTCATAAGACCCTCCGCTGACTTCCTCGATCTTTTGAAATTATAACATTCATTATAACTGAGATGCCTCGCTCACTGACTCGAATCCCCCGAATCGCCACTATCCACCCAATAGGTCTTCCGAGCCGTAATCTCCAAATCCGGATATTCTTTCAGCCGTACATCGAGCACGTGCGGACCCGGCACAGGCGACTGCGGACGAAAGCTCAATACATACCGATTCGGAACGTGATTGGAGATGGTCACCAGCCCTCTTTCCAGGCTGTGATCGTTGTTGAACTTGTAGTATTCGCCGCCGGTGAGTCGCGAAATGCTTTCCGGCGCATTGCTCTTGAGCCCGTCCATGCCCAGCTTGACGACCAGCTGCGCGGCCTTCAGCGGAGGCACCAGCAGGCCCAGGCAGTTCCACGCCTGAATCAGTTTGTTCTGATCGGGATCGGCAGGATCTTTGCCCATGCAGCCGTGCGGCGGTCCGGGACGGTCGTCGTTCAAGATGCGCGGCGCCTCCCGCTTGAATTCACTCTTGGTGCTGGAGAAGGCCAGGCTGTAAATGATCGTATTTGTATCGCTGATGCTGCGCACCGTCTCCGCCAGTCCCGCTTGGCTGCCATGATCGATGGTCTCGCTCAGGAGAAGAATGGCGCGTCGATAGGTGGGCGGCTGCTTCCGCAACAAACCGACCGAGAAGTCCACGCCATCGAGAATGGCCGCGCCCTTATCGCCGGGATACAGCGAGTGCAGAGTCGCAGTCACCTCGCTCCAGTCGGCCGTGAAGCCATGCAGCAGGCGCACTTCGCTGTCGAACTCAACCAGCGCGATGGTATGCGGCACATTGCCAACCAGTCCTTCGATGAGCGGTTCTAGATTGCGATAGAGATCCAGTTGCCGCGTGCCCCCGCCACCGGTCTCGAGAGCGACGACCAGGGCCAGCGGCTGCGCATCCGTATCGTCTTCCAACGCGATCTTCTGTTCCACGCCGTTGTCGGTCACCGTAAAGTCGTCGGCCTTCAGCGTGAATACCGGCTTTCCTGACTTGTCCTTGACCAGCGTAGGAACCAGGACCAGAGTGGACTCGGCGCGGAAAGATGGGGTCTCCTGCTGAACAGGAGCTTCTGTCTGAGCCAGGGCAATGCGGGAGAGTGCGGCAAGCGCGGCTGCGGCGATAAGCCTCTTGCAGGATGGTGTGACGCTCAGCATCGGAACACTGCTCCCTGAAGCAAAAATAACCTGAAGCGAAAATACGAGGAAAAGAAAACCCGCCTGGAAAACGGCGGGTTCTGTGTGTCTGAGGAATAGACGAAGCGCTTAGAAATCCATCACCGTATCTTCAATCGCTAACCGAACATTTCCGCCCGATTTCGTAAGACGGCGGACCGCCTCGGGCTTGTCCACGTTGGCCTTCAACATCACCAGGGCTACCGGCACGCTGCGGCCTGCCGACTTGATAACGTCGACTGCGCGCTCGCGATCAATGCCGCAGGCGCGGATGAGAATACCGATGCCACGCTCCACCAGCTTGGAGTTCTGCATGTGCACGTTGACCATCAGATTTTCGTACACGTAGCCGAGCCGCGTCATAGCGCCGGTGGTGATCATGTTGGTGATCATCTTCTGCGCGGTTGCAGCCTTCATGCGCGTAGAGCCGGAGATCACTTCAGGACCAACCTCGGCGACGATGGCGATGTCCGCGGCCGACGCCAGTGGTGTATTCGAATTGCAGGTGATGCAAGCAGTCTTTGCGCCCCGCGCCCGTGCATAGGCTACAGCAGCGACGACGTAAGGAGTGCGGCCACTCGAAGAGAGCCCGATGACCATGTCTTTGCGCGTGGGACGCCGGCGGGCAATGTCACGCTGGCCCAGCTCTTCGGAGTCTTCATTCACTTCGACTGGCGAGGCCAATGCTTTCGGTCCCCCCGCCATAATGTACTGGACGGTCTGTGGCGTAGTCGAAAAGTACGGCGGGCATTCGCAGGCGTCGAGCGAAGCGATACGTCCGCTGGAACCAGCGCCGATATAGATCAGTCTTCCGCCCTCGCGAAGACTGCGAGCCACGGAGTCGATGACCAGCGCGATTTCGGGAAGAGCTTTCTTTACAGCTGCCGCTACTTTGGAATCTTCATGGTTGATGATGCGCGCAATTTCCAAGGCCGACTTGGTATCGAATCCCTGGGATGCGTCATTGGGGCTCTCGGTGAGGAGATCGTGGAGGTGGGTATGGGAGTTGGCTGGCGAACCATTAGGACTTTTTAAGCCAGCTTGCGGTTCAATCATGGTGACCATTGTCGCCTTCGGCATCCAAACGTGTGCTGCCTCATTCTATCTCTCTTAGACGTCTCTGACACCTGAAATCGCTAAACCGTGCAGATAGTTAACATCTGAGGCTACAGGTTACTTAGATGCAAGGAGCGAGGGCATCGTGAAAAGCGGGACGAATCTGCTGAATCGATTTATTCGAACGGTCCGGCCACGTGCGATTCGTGAGCAGCACTGCAGCAAGCTGGCGGACGGGATCAATCCACAGCGATGTGCCCGCGTATCCAAGGTGTCCGATGGATCGAGAGCTGAAGAACTTACCGGAGGAAGATGTCTCGCTCGGTGTATCCCAACCTAAAGCGCGGGTTGTTCCCGCAGGCTCAGATTGGCACGTCGCGAAGAGCGCCACCGTGCCGGGCTGAAAGAGCTGACGGCCATCGTGTGTGCGTCCGCCGGCTAGAATGCACGCAGCAAACTTAAGCACGTCGAGAGCATTCGAGAAAAGTCCGGCATGCCCGGACACACCGCCCAGCTCATAACAATTTTCATCCTGCACCTCGCCTTGGATCACACGATTGCGATAGAGGTAGTCGTGTTCGGTAGGCGGAATGCTGGTCTTCCAATCGGAAGGCGGGCAGTAACAGGTGCTCTCCAGGCCCAGCGGTTTCGCTACTTCCCGCATGAACACCCGTGATAAGTTGTCTCCGCACAGAACTTCGAGCGCCTTGCCAAGAAGAATGAAGCTGATGTCGGAGTATTCAGTCCGCGTGCCTGGTGCCGCTTCGAGCGGCATCGCCAGCGCTCCCCGCAAGACTCCGGCAGGCGTGGAATGCGATGCGAAGAGCTGCCCGTAGCCGGGCAAGCCGGAGGAGTGAGCCAGCAGCATGCGCAGCGTCACACCGATTCTGCGTTTACCGTCGCCGCCCCCGACCACAAAGCCGGGAAGAATATCGCCTAAACGCGCATCCAGACCCAGGATGCCGCGATCGTAAAGCAGCATGGCAATCGCCGTGGTCGAGAGAACCTTGGTGAGGCTGGCCAGGTCGTAAACCGTCGCAGGGGTAACTGCCGCCGCGTCGTTGTCATAGGTGAAAGCGCCAACCGCATCCAGCGCGACGATCGAATCTCCCAGCAGCACTCCATACGATGCGCCAGGGAAGGCGCGTTCAGCGACGCCGCCGAGCAGCACCTCGCGCACAGCGCGGAAGCGCTCGTGTCCATCGGAGGCAGTATCGGGAATGGAAACGGGTGGAATCGGCATCGGAGGCTCTATATTAGCCGACATGGCAAGATGGATGAGAATTGCGTGTGTCCTGGGGATGTCCTTACTCAGCGCCGGGGCGGCTTCTTCTGAGGCGGATCAGGCGCTGCAGGCGAAGCTAAGCGTTTTGGCTGCAGGCCACCACGGCAAAGTCGCACTCTATGCCGAGGATCTGGTTACCGGGAAAACCGTCGCATTGAATGCGGACACGCCGGTCCAGACCGCTTCGGTCATCAAGCTCACTGTGCTCTACGAAGCTCTCGAACAGGTTCGCGACGGTAAAGTTCATTTTGACGACAAGCTAACTCTGACCCACGGTGACCAGGTAGCGGGATCGGGAGTGCTGGCTTTCTTCGATACTCCTCAGCAGCTAACCTTCAAAGACGCGCTTACGCTGATGATCATCCTCAGCGACAACACGGCGACCAACCTCGCCATCGACCACCTGGGGTTGAAAAGTATCGATGACCAGATAGTGGCATTGGGTTTGAAGGACACTTGGTTGTACAAGAAGATATATCTGCCATCTTCAGGTCCCATGCCTGCGGATCAAAAGACCTTCGGTTTGGGCAAGACGACCGCGTACGAGATGGCGACCGTGATGAAGAGGTTGGTTACCTGCGATCTCGATCCACCCAGCGCCGGGGCAACGGCGCCCAATCCGAAGTCACCCGCACCGCGGGCCGATCAGCCGCTCTGCGACGTAGCCATGCACATGCTGAAAAGTCAGTTCTATCGCAACAGCATCCCGCGCTATCTGGAGGCGCAGGATAGTTCGGAGAAAGATTCGGAAATAGCCAACAAAACCGGGGCGCTCGACGCAGTGCGTAACGACGTCGGCGTGGTAATCACCAGGAATGGTCCGATTCTGATTTCCGAGTTCACCTACCAGAACCAGGATCACAGCTGGACCCCGGATAACGAAGGCGAAGTCTTGATGGCGAAGATGGCCAAGGAAATTGTGAGTGCCTGGGCCAACTGAGCTAGGCCAACTGAGCAAGTCGAACTAAGACGGGCGGAACTTGAACTTCCGGGCGGAAAGTAATCAGAAGCTGCTCACAGTTGGCAGCCGATAGTAAGAAAGTCGAACCAGAGTACAGCGATCTTTCCTTGCGTAGGGGACCGCTGAAGGATATAGAAAAGATGAGGCGAATTCTCTTTATGAAGTTTTGGGTTTTAGCAACGGCATTGACCTCTCTCACCTGTTCGCTTCCGGCACAGACGGCGGCAACTCCAGCGGCCGAGCCGCCCGCAGCCCCAAACAGCGCAGCTCCGACACAGACCAGCGCAGCTCCAATATCTGGCAGCGCAGCTCCAGCTAGCGCCTCGCCAGCGAGTGCAGTCCCTGCGCAGCCCGACGCTCCGGCTGTCGATGAAAAAGCCGTTGTCATTCCCGCGGGAAGCAAGATCCTTCTGGCTCTGAAGTCTGCCGTCGATACCAAGACCGCGCAGCCTGGCGATCCGGTTTACCTCACCTCGACCTTTCCGGTGGTCGTGAGAGACCGCGTGGTGATCCCAGCGGGGATGGATGTCCAGGGCGTCGTCGACAGCGTAGTGCGTCCGGGCCGTGTGAAGGGACGGGCCCAAATCACCATGCACTTCACCACCCTCATCCTGCCCAATGGTTCCGTAGTTGGCATTCCGGGCAGCGTGAATGCCGTGCCCGGCGCCAATGGGCCAACCGTCAAGGGTAAGGAAAACACCATCGTGCAGCCGGGAGGAAACATTCAGGACGCCCGCAACGTCGGCACCGCAACCACCACCGGTGCGGCCTTCGGCGGGTTGGCCACCCTGACCTCCGGCAATGTGGGGGCCGGTGTTGGCATCGGCGCTGCTGCGGGACTTGGCGGCGGCGTGATCTACACGCTCATGACCCGGGGTAAGGATGTGGTCCTGCAGGTCGGGCAACCCCTGGAGATGGCTTTACAGAGACCGCTGATACTGGACCAGAAGGACGTCTACGTTCCTCCGACGCCCACTGGGGTCCAGTTTGTCCCGTCGCCCAACCAGCCGAAGCCCTTACCCAAGCCTCAGCCGCCCGTAAACTGACCAGCCGCGGGGGGCCCGGTTGGAAGGTAGGCTCAAGTGGAATTAAAATAGAGTTGGCGCGTTTAGATCCACAAGAGTCAGGTTCAGAATGACAGACCAGAATCAGGAAGCGGGCCAGCCGCCCCTCCTCGAACAACCCGGTCCTGCACCGCAAAGCCCTGCGCGAGGAAACCTTCGCCTGTGGATGCGCGACATCCTGGTGTCGGTCGCGGCGTCATTCATGATCATCACTTTTCTCTACCAGCCGGTTCGCGTGGAAGGCACCAGCATGCAGCCGGAACTGCGCGACCAGGACCGCCTCTTCATCAACAAGTTTGCCTACCACTTCGAGAACATCTCGCGTGGCGATGTGGTCGTCTTTCACTATCCGCGCGATCCGGAGAAGAGTTATATCAAGCGCGTCATCGCGCTGCCCGGAGACGCCCTGCGCATCGAGGAAGGCCGGGTCTACGTCAACGGCGGGCGAGTGGATGAAGGGTACGTTCCGAAGCGCTACCGGGACAGCCGTTCCATGCCGGAGATCGTGATCCCCCAGGGCGATTACTTCGTCATGGGCGACCACCGGTCGATTTCCAGCGACAGCCGCGACTTCGGCCCGGTCGACCGCCAGCTGATTTACGGCAAAGCGGCCTTCATCTACTGGCCAGCCGACAACATGGGCCTCATCCACTGATTCGATCAAGTTCAGACGGCGACATAAGCGTAATCTCGATTTGCCTGGATTAGTGTGCACGATTCTCGTGTACACTGGACCCGTCGTGAAGAACATCACTTTCAGTGCCGACGAGCACCTTATCGAGCAGGCCCGGGCCAAGGCCCGATCCCAGCGGACGACGCTCAATGAAGCTTTTCGTGAGTGGCTTGTGCAATTTACGTCTACGCCTTCCAGTGCCAAAGAAATCGGCGCCTTGATGAAGCGGCTCAAATACGTAGAAGCCGGGCGCCATTTTTCCCGGGATGAACTGAATGAGCGGTAGGTTTTTCCTCGATACGAATATCTTCATTTATTCGCTTGATGGGACAGCCCCCAAGAAAGCTCATCGCGCGTTAGAACTCATCAGTGAAGGAGTGACTAGCGGCAGGGGAATCATCAGTTATCAGGTAGTGCAGGAGTTCTTCAACTTTGCTTTGCGCAAAGCAAAAACTCCCATGACCATCCCTGACGCCGAGCAGTATCTGCGCATCATCTTGCGCCCGCTCCTTTTTCTGCATTCGTCCGAAGCATTCTTTGGTGAAGCGTTGCATGTGCAGGGGAGTCATCGTTTGTCATGGTACGACTCGCTCATTGTTGCAGCAGCCATACGCGCAGAATCCGCGATTCTCTACAGCGAGGACCTGCAGCACGGCCAGTATTTTGGCCGTCTGCAGGTAAAAAATCCCTTCCTTTAACCGCTGCCTACCGCTCCGTCACCCGATCCAACAAGTCGAAGAACTCCGGGAAAGAAATCGCAGCCGATTCCGCGCCTTGAATCACCGTCTCGCCAGTCGCGCGCAGAGCTGCAACCGAGAAGGCCATCGCGATGCGATGATCTCCCCCGGCATCGATCTCCGCAGCGTGCAGTGTCTGCTTGCCGGGAACATCCAGGCCGTCCTCGAACTCTTCCACCTCGGCTCCCATGGCGCGCAGGTTGCGTGCCACCAGGGCGATGCGATCGGACTCCTTGACGCGCAGCTCCTTCGCATCGCGGATGCGGATGCCGTTCTGCGTGTAAGGTGCGATGGCGGCGATCACCGGCAGCTCGTCGATGAGCTGCGCGGCCAGCGCTCCCGAGATGGTGGTCCCGGTAAGCCCGCCGGCCGGCGCGTTCACCTGCACCGTGCCCACCAGCTCGCCATGCTTGTCTTCAAGATTGAGTACGCCGATGTGCGCTCCCAGAGCGGTCAGTACGTCGAGCAAAGTCGCGCGCGTCGGATTCAGGCCCAATCCTTCGAAGACCAGGTTGGACTCGGGGAAAAGCGCAGCCGCGCAAAGGAAGAACGCCGCCGAGGACATGTCGCCGGGCACCGCCGCTTCAATGCCCTGCAGCTGCTGCCCTCCTTCGATGGAGACGGACTCGAGATTACGCTCTACATTGGCGCCAAAGGCGCGCAGCGCCAGTTCGCTATGGTCGCGCGTGCGAACAGCTTCGCGTACCGTGGTCTTGCCCGCCGCCTGCAGGCCGGCGAAGAGCACCGCGCTCTTCACCTGCGCGCTCGGCACCGGTGTCGTGTAGTCGATGGCTTGAAGTTTGCCTCCGCGAATGACCATGGGTGCATGGCCGTCGGTGAGCTGGATATCCGCGCCCATCTGCATCAGCGGCTTGCGCACGCGCTCCATGGGGCGGCGGCTGAGCGAGGCATCGCCGATGAGCGTGAAGCTCCCGTTTTGCGGGCCCAGCAGGCCGGCCAGCATGCGCATGGTCGAGCCGGAGTTGCCGCAGTCCAAAGGCTGCGCGGATGGCTGAAAGATTCCGCCCACACCCTCGATCTCGATGGCCTCGCCGCTCCGCGTGATCTTCGCACCCAGGGCTTCCACGCATCCCAGGCTGCTCGCGCAATCGGCGCCGGTGGAGAAATTGGTGAGGCGGGTCTTGCCGGCGGCCAATCCGCCCAGCAGTGCATAGCGATGCGAGATGCTCTTGTCGCCGGGCAGACGAAGGCTGCCAAGAATATTGCGCGCCGGCGCAATCACACGTTCAGTCCGGACTTCAGTCGAGGTCAATGCTCACTCCAGGAGGATCTTCTCTTTAGGATGATCTCTTTTAATGACGATCTTCCTCTTTATCCTAAAGCAGGAGCAGCCGCTCGGCCCAGAGCAGCCAGCGGTTCGCGTGCATCCGGTTTAGAGGACCTTCAGCACAACCACGGTTTCGTCGTCGAAGCGTTCCTTGCCACCTTGGAACTTCGAAACCTCGGCCAGGATGGCGTCCGCGATCTTGGACGCGCTTTTCTGGTTGAATTTCTTCACTATGGCCTTCAGCCGGTCGTCGCCGAACATGTCGCCCTCGGCATTCTGTGCGTCCACGATGCCGTCGCTGAAGAAGATAATCGAGTCGCCAGGCTGGGTGGCCAGCGAAAATTCTTCATAGGTGACGTTGGGGAACATGCCCAGCGGGAAACCTTCGGCATGCACCGTCTCTACTTCGCCGCCGCGGCAGACCAGCGGCTGGACAGCACCGGCATTGGCGATCTGCAGAGTGCGGTTGTCGTCGTTCCACAGGCCGTAAAGCATGCAGACGTATTGCGAATCCAGCTTTCGTTCCTGCAAAGCGTCGTTGAGCGTGGCCAGCAGCGCCGAAGGCGAAAGCAGCTGGTTGGCAGCGGAACGCATGATGCCGCTGACCAGGGCGGCATAGAGAGCGGCCGGCGCAGCCTTGCCGCTGACGTCGCCCAGCGCAATGGCACTGCGATTGGCGTCGTAGGAGATGAAGTCGTAAAGGTCGCCGCCAATGGTGCGCGCCGGAATGAAGCGGGCCGAGAACTCGGCCTGCTTGTGCTGCGGCTTCGTGGGAGGTAGTAGCCGCAGCTGTACCTCGCGCGCCATGGCCAGGTCTCGCTCCAGCCGCTGCTCCTGGTGCGCCACACGCTGGTAAAGCTGCGCATTTTCGATCGAGATGGCGATCTGCGCCGCTAGCGTGCTCATGGCCCGCTCGTGATCCTCGTTGAAGTAATTGGTGCGGGTGTGTTCGATGTCTAGCACACCGATGACCTTTCCCTTGTAAACCAGCGGCACGGCCATCTCCGAACGGGCTTCGGGATTGACCATGCGGTAGCGCGGATCCTTCCGGACGTCGGCCACGTGCACCACGCGGCGCTCGGACATGGCCGCACCCACCAGCCCGCGATCAATGGGAATTGTCTCGGTCGGATAAAAGCGCTCTCCGAAACGCACGGCGAAACGGTTCTCCAGCACCTGATCGCTCTCGTTTAACAGCCACACCGAAAACATCTGGAAGTCGATAATCCGGCGCAGCAGTTGGCCGACGCGTTCCAAGAGCGCATCGACATCGAGAATCGAGGTAAGCTCGCGGCTGATCTCGTTCAGCACTTCAAGCGTCTGCGCCTGGCGGGCGACCCGGGTGTACAGGCGCGCATTCTCGATGGCCTGGCCGACGCGCGAGGCTGTGAGCTGAAGCAGGCGAAGATGCTCGGGAGAAAAATAATTGGGCTGTTCCGATTGAATGTCGATCACGCCAATGAGCCGGTTTTTGACGATCAGCGGCACCGCCAGCTCCGATCGGACGCTGGGATTCGCGTTGATGTAGTTCTCAGCCTGGGCTACATCGGGAATGAGGATCGCCTGCCGCTGCTGGGCGACTTGCCCCACCACGCCGTGACCCAGCTTGATGCGCATCCTCTCGATTTCCAGCGTGTGGCCGATCTGAAAGCGCATGCGCAGATCGCTGGTGCGGTCGTTGAGGAGCAGAATGGCGAAGATGCGGTAATCGATCACCGCCCGGACCAGGTCGGCGGTGCGTTTGAGCAGGGTCTGCAGATCGAGCGTGGTGTTGAGCGCATCGGCCAGCCGGATGAGAAACTCCGTAGACAGGGGCTCGATGCGAACCTGGGTAGGTCCCGACGCAGCGGTGGTGGGACGGTAATCGCCCTCGAAGACCTCTTGGCCTGCAGCGGTTTGTGTCGGTTCGTCGGTCACTCGTGTCCTGTTTGCCTGCGTAGTTATAACGCGAAAAGTCCCTTCCGTATTTCCAGAGGACTAAACGGGTTCGTCTTCCAGACGAGCCATCATAGCGCGCCGGGCTGGAAAATCGCACCGCCTGCCGGCATGCGAAATCAGCCCATCAAAATGCGTGGGATCAAGCGCGCTGGATCAATTGCTGTGAAGGGCTTGCACGATGGCCGCACTGGCGCTGGCCCCGATGCGATTAGCCCCGGCTTCGAGCATGGAGCGGGCATCCGCGAGGGTGCGGATACCTCCCGAGGCTTTTACGCCGCAGCGGTTTCCCGCTACGCCGCGCAGCAACGCCACATCCGCCGGGGTTGCTCCGCTGACGGAGAAGCCGGTGCTGGTTTTGAGGAAATCGACCCCGGCAGCGCAGGCGATTTCCGAAGCGCGCAGCTTCTCTTCGGTCGAAAGCAGGCAGGTTTCAAGGATGACTTTGACGAGCGCTCCGGCATCGTGTGCGATCTCCACCACTCCGCGAATGTCCTTCTCGACCCGCGCGTTCTCACCGGACTTGAGCAGCCCGATGTTGAGCACCATATCCAGCTCATGGGCTCCGAGCCTCACCATGGCGGCTGCTTCTTCGCGCTTGGTCGTGCTTAGATTCGCGCCCAGGGGAAATCCAATCACCACTCCCACCGGAACGCCGGTTCCAACCAACGCCGCGTAGGCTGTCGCGACCCAGACGGGGTTCACCATGGCGCATGCGAATTTGTATTCCGCAGCCTCTTGCGCGAGCTGGAGCACCTGGGCTCGTGTCGCCTCAGGCTTGAGCAAAGTATGGTCGATGACCGATGCCAGGGCCTGAGGGGTCGCCAGTGCGTGCCGGGCGAAATCCGCCGCGTCGAAGTGATGAGCGGAGCCGCTCTCGTGCGTAGAAATGTCCGTAGTGTGGGTGTCCACGGTTGTACTGCTCATGGTGAAAAACTCCTTGGTGGCTGCCTCAGTGCATCTCGGGATAATCGGGGGGCATAAGCCGGATGTCACGGACATTGCGAAAGCGCTCCGCATAATCCATACCGTATCCGACAACAAAGTGATTCGGAATCTTGAAGCCGACATAATCGGCTTCGATTTTTTCCAGCCGGCGTGAGGGCTTGTCCAGAAGGGCAGCCACACGCAGGCTCCGCGGCCGATGCTGCTCGAACAGGTTGCGCAGGAAGCACAGCGTCAGGCCGGTATCGAGAATATCTTCGACGACGATGATGTTCTTTCCTTCGATGGGCAGATCCAGATCCTTGATCAACTTCACGGCCCCGCTGGTTTTCTGGCCTTTGCCGTAGCTCGAAACCGCGACGAAGTCGAAAGTGCAATCAACGGTGATGGACCGGGCCAGATCGGCCAGGAAAATGGCTGCTCCCTTGAGCACGCCTACCAGTACCACGCTCTTGCCGGCGTAGTCGGCATCGATCTGGCGGCCGATCTCGGCCGTCCGCTCCGCAATCTGCTGCTCGCTAAAAAGAATAGGAAAGTCTTTATGAATATTCGAAGGGCTCACGTCGTTCCGATCGTCTTTCGTGTTCGCGCTGCTCGTTGCGGCCTTTCGGGGTTACACCCCATTTCGCCACAATCCTTAGGATAGCTCCAAAGCAACCTGTGGGCGATATACTCGAAAAAGTAGAACCTTCATGTATCCCTTTATTCACATCGGCCGATTTTCCATCGGGACCTTCGGCATTATGCTCTGGCTGGCAGCGGTTTCAGCCTGTTTTGTCTTGCATCGCAATTTCCGCCGCTGGAAGATTGACGCAGATGCCATCGGCATCGTTGCAATTGCAACGGTTGCCGGCGTAATCGGAGCCAAATTCTGGCATGTTTTCGAAGATCCCCAGGCGCTGATCCACTCGCCGGTGGCGGCGATCTTCGACCGGGCCGGTTTTGCCTGGTTCGGCGGACTGGTAGCGGGAATCCTGGCCCTGCTGTGGCAAGGACGCAGCTATGGCATCGGCGGGCTGAGAATTCTCGACCTGGCGACTTCTTGCGCAGCCGTCGGATATGGAGTCGGCCGGCTAGGCTGCCTGACCTCCGGCGATGGCGACTACGGTATTCCGACCACGCTGCCTTGGGGCATGAGCTTTCCCAACGGCCTCGTTCCCACCAGTGCGCGCGTCCACCCCACGCCGATTTACGAGTTGATCGCGGCCCTGCTGATTGGCTGGGTGCTCTGGCGTCGCGGCGCTCCAGAACGCCCCAAGCCGCTCGGTCAGCTCACCGGCGAATACCTCATCCTCACCGGCCTGGCGCGATTTCTCGTGGAGTTCATCCGCATCAATCCCAAGCTCTATTGGGGCATGAGCAACGCGCAGGTGGCCAGCGTCGGATCGGTAATTGTCGGCGCCGGACTGATCGTCTGGGCACGCCGTCGCGCGGTTTCCCGCGATCTGCGGAGCACGTCCCCGATCACGACCGTATCGTCCTAATCCTGAAAGGACGGATCAACGCCGGGTCATTCCACCAAACAGAAAAAAGGCTCGGAAAAACCGAGCCTTCTCATGTAGAGGCAAGTTCGAAGCTTTCCTGGGTTTTGCGCCAAGGGCGCGAACGCCTGGACGGCTAGTCCCGAGAACGCCTGGACGGCTAGTCTTAAAGCTTTTCGTGGAAATCGCAAGCGGAGCAGGAGATGTAAACTCCGCCCGGCGTGCCGCGCTCACGATCCTTGACCCGCTTCACGATCCGGGTCGGCTTGCTGCACTTGGGACAGTCGGTGCTCTTCGACGTGTCCATCACTTTTTTGCGGTCTGCGGTCTTGGCAATCTTGGCCATGAAAGGCTAATCTCCTCATCGATACGGTCTTAACGGGCTCTCCCACTCGGAGGCGCACGGCGGCCGCGCTTCGAGATCTTTCACCCTTGATTACATCCTGATTGCAGGAAGGTTGGACCGGGGACGATCGAGAAGAACTTCGGACTCGCAGCCCATAGTTTACATCAAAGTGCGACCGGCGCGGGCATGGCCAGCGGGTAGGCCGTGCGCCGCGAGCCGGTCAGCAGATACTCCACCAGTTGCTCGGCCCGCATCGGCTTGGCGAGATAGAATCCCTGCGCGTCGTCGCAGCCCTGTTTCGACAGATACTTCAACTGCAGCGCGGTCTCGACGCCTTCCGCCGTCACTTTGGCGTTGACGCTGTGTCCCATCTTGATGACCGCCTCCGTCAGCGCCAGGTCATTCTGCGTGCTTTCCATTCCCGTGACGAAGGAGCGATCGATCTTGAGCCGGTCGATGGGAAAGCGCTTGAGATAGCCGAGACTGGAGTAGCCGGTTCCGAAGTCGTCCATAGCAACCTGGATGCCCATTTTGCGAATCTGCGTGATGGTCTCTTCGGCCTCGTCGCTGCTGTCGAGCAGCACGCCTTCCGTAACTTCGAGCTCCAGCTGATGAGGCGCCATGTCGTTGGAATCGACCGCCTCCCGTATCGCATCGATGAGAGTGGCCTCACGGAACTGAACCGGGGAGATGTTCACGGCCATACGCAGCGGTATGCCCGCGGCCCGCGAAAAGAGACCAACCTGGGAGCACGCCGTGCGCAAGGCCCATTCGCCGATCTTCAGAATCAGTCCCGTTTCTTCGGCGAGGGGAACGAATCCTGCCGGCAGAAGAACGCTGCCGTCTGCCTGCTGCCAGCGGATCAGGGCTTCCAATCCGGAAATCCGGCCGGTCGAGACGTTGAAAATAGGCTGGTAAACCAGGAAAAACTCATTCCGCTTAATGGCCCGACGCAATGCGCTGTCCATGGCCAGAAGGCTTGTGGCTTCCTTCTCGAGCTCGTTCGAAAAGACGGCGATGCTGTTGCGTCCGCGGGACTTTGCCTTGTACATGGCACGGTCGGCTTTGCGCAGCAGCGTGTTCAGGTCGTGGCCGTCGTAGGGAAAGGCGCTGATGCCGATGCTGGGCGTGACGTAGAGCTCCTGGCCTTCATAAACCACGGCTTCGGAGAGACCCTGCAGCACCCGCTGCATCACCTCGTTCGACTGGCGCGGGTGATCGATGCCGGGCATCAGGATGACAAACTCATCGCCGCCCAGCCGGACAACCATATCGGACGCCCGAACGGCCTCGCTGAGGCGTCTGGCCAGGGTTATCAGGATCTGGTCGCCCGCATGGCGTCCTAGGGTGTCGTTGATGTGCTTGAAGCGGTCCAGGTCGATGACCGCGAGAGCGACCTGCAGCTTGTGGCGTCCGGCCAGCGCCAGGGAACGCACAATCTGCTCTTCCAGCAAAGCGCGATTCGGCAGGCCGGTGAGAGGATCGTGCAGCGCCAGGTGGCGAACCGAATGCTCAGCTTCCTTCTGTGCCGTGATGTCTTGGGCGATGACCAGAAATCCCAGATCCCCTGCGCTCTCGTCCTGCAACGGGCTTACCGAGAGCCGGACCGGAATGCGCGTGCCGTCTTTCCGGATATAGGTCCACTCGCGCTCATCGATCTTGTCGTTGCCGCCGGGTGTGGTGATGGCTTCGAGGTCGGCAGGAATACCGTATTTCAGCTGAACGCTGAGCCGGATCGCCTGTTCCTCGATCTCAGCGGGATCATGGAGTTCGGTGAGCGAGGTCTTGGCGACCAATTCGGAGGCGGAGTAACCCAGCATCCGCTCAGCAGCGCGATTCACCGATTGAATGATGCCGTTGCGGTCGGTGGCAATGATGGCCAGTAACGCGCTATCAACAATGGCCGCCCGCATCGCGTTGGCTTCCTGCAGCTCTCCTAATATCCCGGCCTTGAGCGATTCTTCGTGCGTCAGGTAGCGGTCGATCGAGGTAGAGATGAGAGCGGCGGCGAGAACCAGAGCCGCGGCTGCGGCCACTCCCAGATCGCTAAGGGAAGAGATTCCTGCGCCCCAGTGGAAATCGAGCGGCGCGTGCGAGCCGGTGAGATGCGCCGCGAACATTCCGCTATAGTGAACGGTTGCGATTCCCAGGCCCATGATGCTGGCCGCCATGGCGCGCACCAGGACACGGTTGTCGCTCAATTTGCGGATGTCGATGGCGATCTTGATGGCGATAGCGGAAAAGGCGATCGCGAAGGCCAGAGAGAGAGCTTCAACGCGCAGATCGTAGGACGAAATCGCTCCCATCTGCATCGCGGCCATTCCGGCATAGTGCATGACCGAGAGGCCGATGCCCATCAGAACCGCTCCGCCGAGAATGTGACGAATGCTGCCCGGCTGCTCAATAACACTCAGCAGCGCGGCGCCCGAGGCGAAGATTGCAGCCAGCAGAGAAAGCGCAGCCAGCGCGGCGGAATAGTTGGCGGGCACTGGAATGTCGAAGGCCAGCATTCCCAGGTAATGCATCGCCCAGATTCCGAAACCCATGGAAGATGCGCCGCCGGCAAGCCATAGCGCACGGCGTCGACCCGTTGAAATTAGCAACACGTCGCTGAATCCGAAGGCGGTGTAGGAAGCGACTATCCCAAGCAGAACTGAGAGAGCGACAAGGTTAAGACGAAAAGATCCGCAAAGCTTCATTGGCGTCATCCCGAGGCAGAAACGTAAAACTTGAAAAGGATCGTCCGTCTGTTTTGCGAGTCGAACTAAGTTCGACTTCTGCGGACTACCCTTAAAACCTGTGTTCGTTAACTTGCAACTGATACAGGAGAAATGGTTTGAAACTCTAACTATTTGTACGGCTATGGAAAGAATGGTATTTCGGTAAGGCGTATGTCAATACAAAACAACAAGTTGTGTGCAGTATGAAGGTAAGATTTCTCCGTTCCAGCCGGCCCCACCCTCCTCAATATTCTAGATCGCTCTATTAAGCCTTTTTATTTCTTCTGCTTGGAGCCAGCTACCGTTACGTAAAGTTACTAATACGGTTTAGTTCGTTACAACAGTTGCTGCTTCATCGATTGATTCAGGATCTTTATCGGCAGAACCATGGTCACGCTACAACTTTTGGGGAGTTATTTTCAAAATTCTTTCCTCGCGGAGACAGTACTCCTGCCCTCCCTGGGTTGGAAAGCCCCGTTCTTACTCGTATTCGAGCGCCTTTCGATATCATCGGCTCATAGCCTATGCTCCTGCTCAACGAAGAAACTGTTCGCCGCCATCTCTCTTACGAGGCTCTGATTCCGGCGCTAGAATCGGCACTTATCCGCTATTCGGGCCGGGAGATCAATCAACCGGTTCGCACCATTGTTCCCGTACCCGCGCATCACGGGCTCTTCGGACTCATGCCCGCAGTCGACGGCGACTTAATGGGAATCAAACTTGTAACTGTTTATGAAGGGAATACCCAACTCCCAACTCATCAGGCAGTTATCCAGCTTTTTCGCGCAACTACCGGGGAACCATTGGCCACTCTCGATGGCCGGCTCATCACCGAAATGCGCACCGCAGCGGTCTCGGCAATTGCTACTCGATTGTTCGCCAGTCCCAATGCGCGCACTCTCGCCATCCTAGGCTCGGGAGTCCAGGCGCGTGCGCATCTGCAGGCGCTGCGCCTCATCGGCAGCTTCCCCGAAGTCCGTATCTGGAGCCGAACCCCACAGCATGCGCAGGCCTTTGCCGCAGAGTGCGGCGGCCGAGCAATGGAATTAGAAGATGCGGTTCGCGGAGCGGATGTAGTCATCGGAGTGTCGAACGTATCCGAACCGTTGATTCGCGGAAAGCACCTCGCCCCGCATGCTTTTGTAGCTGCCGTTGGCGCAATAGGCCCCCACAAGCGTGAGCTGGACAATCGGGCCATGGACGCACACGTGATCGTCGAGTCCCGCGAGGCCGCGTTGAAGGAGTCTGGCGACATCCTGAGCTCCAATGCGCCCATCTACGCGGAGCTGGGCCAGATACTCGCTGGAGAGATCGCCCGTCCGGACACGGGGCGAGTCGTCTATAAATCGCTGGGCATTGCGGCGGAAGACCTCGCTGCTGCTCGCCTTATCTACGAAGCGGTCGCCTGACGCGGCCGCAACGCATAGTACAGCGGAACTCCCAGTAAGATCACTGCCGTTCCCAGTAGCGAATTCTTGAGGTTCTCCGCGTAGGAGTAATAGAGGAGCACCGCCGCCGCGACAACGAAAAGAATCGGAACCACAGGGTAGCCCCACACCCGATAGGTCGTTGCCTGGGGAAGGCTGCGACGGTAATGGAAGATCGTTGTCGCAGTGATCATGTAGAACAGCCATTCTGCAAAGATGGCCAACTCGAAGAGCTGCTGGAAGCGCCCCACTGCAAGCAGCAATCCTGTGGTCAGAAGAGCCTGCACCACAAGCGAAGTCGACGGGCTTTGAAAGCGCGGACTGATATCGGCCATGCGTTTGAAGAAGAGGCCGTCTTTCGCGGCGGCGAACGGCACGCGAGCGCCGGACATGATGGTGCCGTTCAGCGTCACGAAGATGCTCAGCGCCATGACGCCCGAAACCAAAGCCGCTCCCCAGGGTCCAGTGACCACCGAGAGAGCCGATACCGCAGGCCGCGGGGAGGCAGCAATCGCGGCGGCAGGCAGGATGTATTGGATCGCCGCATTCGTCGCCATGTAGAGCACGCCGACGATGCCGAGCCCGGCGATCAGGGCGATAGGCAGGCTCTTCTCCGGCTGCTGCACCTCGCCCGAAACCATGGTCAGGTCATTCCATCCGTCATAGGCCCACAGTGCAGCGATGAGCGCGATCATGAAGCCGCCGAAGCCCCCATGTGCCCCAACGAAAGAGGTTCCGAAGTTGTTCCAATGTCCGGAAGCCGAGGCGAAGCAGAATCCGGCGATCACCAGAATCAGGATGCCCTTCAACCAGGTGAAGACCAGCTGAAAGTCTCCCGCTTTCTTGATGCCCAGGTAGTTCAACCCGGTGATAAGCCAGGTCGCGGCAATGGCGAAGAGCTGCGCCCAGGTGATCGAGAAGGGAATCCGGAACGCGATGGCCTCAAGCCACGCGAAAGCCGGAAAGATGGCCAGCGTGCGCGCCAGCCCGGTGGTAACGCTGGCGATCGACGCCGGCTTGGCCACCGCGAACCACGTCCACATGTAGAGGAAGGCGGTAAGGTCGCCGTAGGCTCCGCGCAGATACACATACTCGCCGCCGGTGTAAGGCAGCATGCTGCTGAGTTCCGCGTACGTCATCGCTCCGAAGAGCGAGAGCAGGCCGCCGACGATCCAGGCGAGATAAACCAGTCCGGAAGATCCCGTAGCCTGCATCATTTCGTGAGGAACGAGGAAGATCCCGCTGCCGATCAGCGTGCCGACGACAATCGCCGTGGCATGTGAGGTACGCAGCACCCGCGGCAGTTCGTGCGTCTGAGAAGCGGACTGATCCGGCGAGGTCTGCGGTCGTTCGATATCCAATACGAAACGGCTCCGACGAGGAGAATCCCCAAGCTGAAACGATCAGTGATAGTACTTGAGGTCTTTCCAGTCTGCCGTATACGCGGTTTTCCTGCTATAGCAAAGATAGATGGGCCCGCGCTCCCAGGGCATGGCCAGCGGATTGGTGCGCATCGCCGCGACTTTGCACGATGCATAATACTGGTTCATATCCGCAAGCGACTCCTCGTTGACAATGATCATCTCCTGCCCGCTATAGCCGCGCGGACCCCATATCCAATAGTTCTGGTGGCCGCTGATAGCCGTGGGCAGGCCGTCATGCTCGCCGAGAATATTGATCGCGCTGGCTTGACCGTAATTGCCCGTGAAGATGCCGGTGACCGCCTGCTCCGATGGCGGCAGCGAGTGGTAGATGGTATTTACCTGCGCAACCATATCGGTCCATCCAAAGCGGTCGGCGTAAAACTGCGGCAGGATCGTGGGGTCGTGAGTCTCGGAGTCCTCCGGCTTGAAGCCGAGCCTGTGTTCATAGGCGAGAAACTTCTGCAGCGGCAGCACGGGAACGGAAAGCGGCAGGAAGACGATCAAAGAGCAAATCAACAACAGGCCGTATACACCGCTGACGGCATTCCGCCAGCGAACATTCTTAGCCCATGAGAACCGCGCAACTGCCCCGCCTGCGAAGTACACCGGATAAATCGGCGCAAGATAGTAGTCCTTCGCATGCAAAGCCATCATCAGCGGCAAAAACAGAAGATAAAGGATGCCGAGAAAACGATAGGGTTTTGCAGTTTTTGCAAAGAGCAGCCACAAAAGCCCGGGAAGCCACAGAATCACAGTCAGTGGCTGGAGCATGAAGAGCTGCGCCTTCAGGAATGCCAGCGGCGGCAGCTTCACATCCTTATCGCTCTTGGCCACGTCGCGCAGCCACTCCAGCGTGGGGAAATGATAGTGAATCTGCCAGAGAAGATTCGGCAACGCCACCGCGACCATGATCAGCACCGCTACGGCGAACCAGCGGCTGGCCAGGATGCGCCGTTGCGGCGTGAGCAGCACGGCAACCAGCGCGCACACCAGGAAGAAGACCACCGAATCCTTGTTCTCCATGGCCAGCCCGGCGCTCACGCCGAGCACGATCCACCAGTTACGAACGGATTGCTGCGACTCGGCCTGCACGATGCGGATCAGCGCCAAAACGCAGGTCATCCAGAAGACCGGGTCGAGGCAGTTCATGGAGAGGAAGCTGTCAATGCCGAGATAAACTCCGACGACGATGACCCCCAGCATGGCCAGAGCCGCGGCACGGCGTCCGCCGCCCAGCGCCCACACCAACATGCCGGTGAGAAAAACCTTCGCGCCGCCTGCCATGGCGGGAATCAGCCGCAGCGACCACATGTGCTGATAGCCGAAGAGAACGTCGGTGATGCGCGCCTGAATCGCCGCCAGCGGAGGCTGGTCGACATAACCAAAGGCCAGATGGCGTCCGCACATGAGGTAGTACATCTCGTCGCGAAAGATGCCATACCCGGCATGCTGCGCCATGATGTTGGTCACGATGTGGATGGCGATCTTGAGCGCAGCGAAGGCGAAGCTCAACTGGACGATGGCGCGTAGATTGGCAGGCTGTGGAAAAACAGAGGCTGCGATGGTCGTGGTGGCCATGTGTGGAGCATACGTCTAATAAATAGGAAAGTTTCGGCACGGAAAAGAAAGAATATTCTTTATTCACAGATACATTCTTGCTAGAGTATCTGAGAGGATAAGGCCATGGATGTTTCTCTGAGTGAAAAAGTGCGAGCAATGGCCTTAAGAAAATACGTGCAGCCTGCAAAAGAGGCCGGTAAGAGCGAGTTATCGATTGCGGTGAAAGATCTACTGAGAGACCTCGACGAAATCAGATTCCCCGGCAACTACGTGCCGCTGGTGTGCAATGCGATCAAGACTCGTGGGTTTCAGCGCGAGAATGACTTGGAGATCACCGGCATTGACGGTCCACAGTCGAAGACCAGCCCAACCGTCGTGGTTCACTACCGAGTCGGGTCCGAGGGACAGGCGAGAAAGCCACAATCCATAGAATCCAAGACTCACCTGCCTGAAGACCCGGCAGCTCGCGCTCATCGATTGACCAACAAGCTGCGTGGCCTCCTGAAGGATGAGATCGCTGCTTATGGCGGGGCCGAGGCGTTCATGCGGTGGGTTCGTGGACACGATGAGGATAGTGAATGAGTCGCATCTATTGGGACACGATGCTCTTCATTTATCTTCTGGAGGGTCATCCGCAGCATTTCCCGCGAGTGCAACAGCTCCTCAAGCAGTCGTATGAACGTGGCGACTCTCTTTATTCAAGTTATCTCGGTCTGGGGGAACTGATGGCGGGCGTGGGAAAAACGGCGAACACTCCTACTGCCTCTGTCATCCGAGAAACGCTGGATGAAATGGGGTTCACCTTTTTGCCCTTCGATGACGGCTCCGTGCAGCCGTTCAGCAAGCTGCGTTCCGTCGAGAAGCTCAAGGCAGGGGATGCTATCCATTTGGCTTGTGCAGCTTCTGCGGGGATTGATTTGTTCCTTACCGGCGACAAGCAATTGCAGAAACTCTATGTATCCGGGGTGCAGTTCATTGCGGACTTTTACAACCCTGTGCTCTAAGTGCATGCCGGGATGTTGATTCGTCTTAGTGCTCAGTAGTCAAGATAGGAAACGGCTCCGCGGCCACCTCTTCCACATGAAAATGCGCATAGATAGCCTCCGCCGTTTTCTGCGGCACCACCGAGGTGAGAGCGACCAGGTCCGCCTGTCGCACGCTGCGCAGGCTGCCGAAGTGTTCGATCAGCCTCGTCCGCGTGCGCGCGCCTACTCCGGGAATGTTGAGCAGCTCGGAATCGCGGTCGCGCATCTCGCGGCGCTTGCGATGGTAGCTGATGGCGAACCGATGCGACTCGTCGCGAACGCGCTGGATAAGGTGCAGCACAGGAGAGCGCCGCTCCAGCACGATGGGCTCGTCTTCCTGCCCGTAGAGGTAGATGATCTCTTCTCTCTTGGCGATCGAGGCCAGCGGCTGTGTCGTCAGTCCCAGCTCTTCCAGGGCCTGTGCGGCAGAGTGGAGCTGGCCCAGTCCGCCGTCGATGAGGATCAGGCTGGGCATGGTGCGCTGCTCTTCGATCACCCGGCGATAACGTCGCGTCACCACCTCGCGCATGGAGGCGAAGTCATCGACACCTTCGACGGTTTTGATCTGGAACTTGCGGTAGTCGGACTTCTTCATATCGCCGTCTTCCCACACCACCATCGACGCGACCGTTTCCGCGCCTTGAATATGCGAGATGTCGAAGCACTCGATGCGTTTCGGCAGCTCCGGAAGCATCAGGATGTCCTGCAGCGATTCCTGGATTGCCTTTTGCGTCGGCTTCATCACGCGGAAGCGCTGATCGTAGCTCTGCTTCGCATTCGTGCCGGCTAGATCGACCAGCGAGCGGCGATCCCCGCGAACGGGCACGGCAATTTCCACACGATGCCCGCTGCGCTCGGCTAGCAGCGCTGCCAACGCGGGCCGATCGGCAAACTCCACTGGCAGATAGACCATGCGCGGAACATATTGTTGATCGATATAAAGCTGCTTGAGCAGCGCGGCGAAGAATGCCCCAGCTTCAAATGGCGCCGCCGTCGAAGCAGGTGCTGCACCAGACTCATCTTCCGGATCGGCCTCTTGCAGAACCAGCTCCTGCAGCTCTTCCCAGAAGAACTCGCGGCGGTCGACGATCTTGCCGCCGCGCATGTGGAAGAGGTTCACCGCCAGCATGCTGTTCTCGTAGTGATAACCGAAGACATCGGCATCGTCGTCGTCGGCCGAGGCGATGCGCTGCTTTTCCTGCAGCTGGCTGATGGTCACCAGCAGGTCGCGATACTTGGCCGCCAGCTCGAATTGCTCGGCGAGCGCAGCCTCTTCCATCCGCTGCTGCAGCGAGCTTTCGAGGTCGGCGCCGCGGCCTTCGAGAAACATCTGTGCGTCGCGCACCGCCTCACGATAGGCCTCCGGCGTGGTCAATCCTTCAACGCACGGCCCCAGGCAGCGTTTGATGTAGTACTGCAGGCAGGGTCGAGGATAGTAGCGCCGCAGATCCACCTTGCAGCTGGGCAGCAGAAAGCTGCGATGAATCAGCTCCGCAATGCGATAGGCAAGATTGCCCGGAAAATACGGGCCGTAGTACGCGCCACCATCCTTGCGTAGTCGCCGCGTGACGAAGACCTTGGGATAGCGGTCTCCAAGCGTGAGCTTCACATAAGGATAGGTCTTGTCGTCGCGCAGCAGGATGTTGAAGCGAGGCTTGCGCTGCTTGATGAGATTGTTTTCTAGCGCCAGCGCCTCATGCTCGTTGTCGACCATGATGTAATCGACATCGACCGCCTCGCGCATGAGCGAACCGGTTTTGGCATTGGCCTGCGAAGCTTCCAGAAGATAGGAGCGAACCCGTGCGCGCAGGTTTTTCGCCTTGCCGACGTAGATGACTTCATCTTCGGCGTTTTTGTAGAGATAGACCCCGGGCCTCGTGGGCAGAGTTCGAATCTTTTCGTGGAGGTCCATAGATCTATTTTCATTTTAGTGGCCGGGAACAAACCCGTTCTCCGCTCAATTTGCCCCGAAGTGCGTAAAAGATACCGGCAAAGTAGATATCTGAAGGTGAGGAATGAGTTTCGGTTTGAAAGTTAACCCTCTGAAAACATACTGGTTGCACCTGTCATTCCCCTTTGGCAAGCGTCTTGCATCTCGAAAGACGAATAACGTCAGTCGACGCGTGTCCAATCTCGATTTGACATGTGTCAGGCTGGATTTAGCAGCATCCAAGGACTTGAACAAAAAACTCGCGCGGCTTTGAACCGCGGAGGTACGGAGTTAGACAAAATGACTCGTATCACAAAGCAATTTCCCATTTTCTCCACCGCTTCTGCGATAGGCACAATCTCTCTTCTTCTGGCCTCCGGCTGCACCACCAAGAATTACGTTCGCAGCCAGACGACTCCCGTCATCAATCACACCAACGAACTGGACGACGCGACAGCCGCCAATAACCGCAATATCCACGACGTCGATCAGCGCGCCCAGCAGGGAATTCAACAGGCACAGAGCTCGGCAAACTCTGCCAATCAGCAGGCGCAGACCGCCAGCCAGTCCGCGACCCAGGCGCAGCAGTCGGCGCAGGAGGCCGTTAACCGCGCCGATTCTCTGGCGAGTGTCGTTGGCAATCTCGACAGCTATAAGCAGGTCGCAATGACGTCGGTAAATTTCGGCTTTGACAAGGCTGATTTGAGCAAAGTTGACAAGGCCGAACTCGACGACTTCGCAGCTCAGCTTAACGGCGCCAGAGGCTATCTGCTCGAAGTGACCGGCGGCACTGATTCAGTCGGCTCGGCGGCTTACAACTATGACTTAAGTCAGCGTCGCGCGCAGGCAGTCGTGCAATATTTAGCTTCCAAACACAACGTTCCTGCACACAAGTTCTATCTCATTGGCATCGGTAAGGATAAGGAAGTTGCGACGAACAGCACTCCCGCCGGCCGCGCCAAGAACCGCCGGGTCGACATTCAGCTTCTTTCCAACGTAAACGGCCAGGAGCCCACGGCGCCCGGCCAGACAACGAGTAGCCTGAGGATGCCCGCTGGTAGCGGCAATCAGTAAGGACTCGGACCTACTGCGGAAAGACATGAAAACGGGAAGTGCCTCCCCGGGCGCCTCCCGCTTTCGTGTCTCTGCAGACTTCCTTACATAGCCATCTGCGCGACGTGAGCAGCTCTCACATCGTCGGCGGTATACAGCCGTAGAAACGGCGCGCCTGCGCATGCTGCTTCCACTGCCGGTCTTCCCTTCGCCTCTTCGCGTTCCACCAGGCACACGGCGGCGATTACGTGCATCCCAGCCTGTCTCGCTGCCTCAATCGCGTTGATCGTCGATGCGCCAGTGGTGCAGACATCATCGACAATCACGACCGGCGCGCCCTTCTCGAAAAATCCCTCGATCCGTCTGCCGGTGCCGTGCGCCTTTTCCGCTTTGCGGACCAGGAAGCCGTGGATGAGCGGCAGATGCGCGTTCGGATGCTCCACCACCCTCCAGGCGCTGGCGGTCGCCACATTCGAGACGATAGGATCGGCGCCCATGGTCAAGCCTCCGACTGCTATAGGCTTCAGCTTGTGCTCATGCAGGAGATCGAGGACCGCAAGGCCGGTGAGCCGTCCCCCCTCGGCATGCAGGGTGGTGGTCCGGCAGTCGATGTAGTAGTCGCTCTTCGCGCCCGAAGAGAGCGTGAAATCGCCCAACTTGAAAGAGATGCGCGAAAGCAGGTGCAGCAGGGCAGCGCGGTTACTGGTAGTCATCACAGAGAATTGTAGCCGCTGGGGCAGCGCAAATCGTAGCTCGCGAGGCTAAGTAGTCAAACGCTCCAGGTGCCGGAAGCCGCCCGTCTGCGCCAGCACTCCGGCAAAGAGCGTGAAATTGTAAGCGGCATGGACGATGACGCCCGCGGCGACCGAGTTCATGGTCAGCCGGACGATGCAGAGAACGATGCTCACGCTGCCGATGAGCACCAGCGGTCCCCAGGCATGCGATACCTGCGGCGAATGCATGAGAGCAAAGCAGGCGCTGGTGAAGAGAATCGAAACAGGTATGCCGATCCACTTCACTACGGCATCGGAGATGACATCCTTCCGCCCCAACCAGCGAAAGGAGTTGACCAGGCCGGGCAGCAGAAATCCCCGGAAGGCGAGTTCTTCCAGCAGCGGCGCCGCGGTTACGCCGAAGACCAGCATCATCCATGCGCCCAGCGGCGACTTCATCATGTCCTGCATGATGGGGGGATCCTGCGGCATGGGTAGAAAGTTCCCCAACGCTCCGATGCCGAAGCCGGAGGCCAGTCCGATGAGGGCGAGCAGAAGAAACTTTTGCCGCGCTTTGCCGGCATTCCAGTGAACGCCTTCGCTGAACGGCTCACGCCAGATCAATCCGAAGACCGGGATCACCACCACGGCTACCAGAATGTATGAGAAAAGCTGGACGGGAAGGCTCAGCCGGGCATCGTCGGCCGAAAGCCGGAAGAGCATCTGGAAGCTGCGATGGCCGAAGAGGTGAGTCTGCTCCAAAAGCAGGATGCCAAGGCCCTGGCCTACAGCCAATATCAGAAGGGCAATCACAAAGAAGAGAAGGGTGTGGCCGAGGTGCGGAATCAGCCGCGGCCACCGGGGCCACGCGTGCGGCGGCTCCGAGAAATCCGGCGCGCCGAAATCAGGAACGACCTGCACCGGGTCCGCGCCGTGAGTGGAACCGTGAGCGGGATTGTGGATAGGATTCCAGTAAGGAACATCTTCGCCGCGAGGTTCGAGTTCCTCGTAGGCGGCGCGGACATCGAAGTCGCGAATCTGGGCGGAAGAATTGCTTCGCGCGGCCGCCAGAGCAGCTTCTTCAATCTCCCTCTGCCACCGTTCGTGTGCCGCGTTCGGATCCGTCTCAGGCGTCATTGCACCCAGTCTTTCTTTGCCTTCCCTCGCCGCTTCGATCCGTTTCCGTTCGTGCCTGTTCCATCGGTCGACGCAGCCGTGCCGGCGACGACTTTGGGCGTAGCGCCGGTCGCCTGATAATACCGCCGCAGGAACTCGCCTGTGTGTGAATCCGATGCGACGGCGATCTGTTCCGGCGTTCCCTGGGCAACGATCTGGCCGCCGCCTTCGCCGCCCTCCGGACCCAGGTCGAGAATCCAGTCGGCATTGCGGATGACGTCCAGGTTGTGCTCGATGATGATGACAGTATTGCCCAGATCGGTGAGCCGGTGCAGCACTTCGAGCAGCTTCCGCACGTCGTCGAAATGCAGGCCGGTCGTCGGTTCGTCCAAAAGATAGAGTGTGCGGCCGGTCTGCCGCTTGGAGAGCTCGCGGGCCAGCTTCATGCGCTGCGCCTCGCCTCCGGAAAGAGTCGTCGCCGCCTGTCCCAAGTGGATATATCCGAGGCCGACATCGACCAGCGTTTGCAGCTTCTGCTTGACCTGGGGAATATCCACCAGCACCGGCAGCGCGTCCTCGATCGCCAGATCGAGCACATCGGCGATGGAGTATCCGTTGAACTTCACGGCCAGCGTCTCCTGGTTATAGCGGCGCCCATTGCACACTTCGCATTGGACGTACACGTCGGGCAGGAAGTTCATTTCGATTCGGCGCTGGCCGTCGCCCTGGCAGGCCTCGCAGCGTCCTCCGGCGACGTTAAAGGAGAAGCGGCCGGCCTTGTATCCCCGCTCGCGCGATTCGGGAAGCATGGCAAAGAGATCGCGTATGGCGGTGAAGACTCCCGTATAGGTCGCCGGATTCGAGCGCGGGGTGCGGCCGATCGGCGATTGATCGATGCGGATGGCCTTGTCGATGTTCTCGAATCCGCTGATCTTTTTATGCTCGCCCGGCTCTTCACGTGAGCCATAGAGCTGTTTCGCCAGCGCGCGATAAAGAATGTCGTTGACCAGCGTGCTCTTGCCCGAGCCGGAGACGCCGGTGATGACGGTCATCACGCCGAGAGGGAACTTCGCTGTCACGTCCTGCAGGTTGTGGCTGCGAGCGCCTTCAAGGGTAATCCACTTGCCGGTGAGCGGCCGCGGCTCATCGCGGTGCAGGATAGCGGTCGCGCCGGAGAGGTACTGCCCGGTCAGCGACGCCGGGACGCGCATAATCTCCGCCGGTGTGCCTTCGGCGACCACGTGGCCGCCCAGCTTGCCCGCGCCGGGGCCGAGGTCGAGAACGTAGTCGGCATGGCGGATGGTGTCTTCGTCATGTTCGACGACCAGCACCGTGTTGCCGAGATTGCGCAGCGATTCGAGCGCCGTAATCAGCCGCTGGTTGTCGCGCTGGTGCAGCCCGATCGATGGCTCGTCGAGAACGTACAGCACGCCGCGCAGCCGCGAGCCGATCTGCGTCGCTAGCCGGATGCGCTGGCCTTCGCCGCCGGAGAGCGTCGCCGCATTGCGGTCGAGCGAGAGGTAGCTCAGTCCGACAGCAGTGAGGAACTCCAGGCGCTCGACGATCTCCCGCCGCAGCCGGTCGGCGATGAGAGCTTCCCGCGTCGAGAATCCGATGGCCCGCGCCGCATTGAGTGCGCGATTGAGCGGGAGAGCGGTGAAGTCGGCGATCGAGAGGCCGCTCACCTTGACCGCAAGAGATTCCGGACGCAGCCGCCGTCCCTTGCAAACCGGGCAGACCGAAGCGGACATGTAGTTCATCATCCACTCGCGATATGCGTCTGATTTCGATTCCTCCAGCGCATCGCGCAGATAAGCCAGGATGCCGTGGAAGCCGGTGCGCGGTCCTTCGCCCTTGGGAGGACCATAAAGCAGCAATTCCTGCTGTTTCGCGGTCAACTGCTCGAATGGCTGTTTCAGGTCGATCTTGTACCGCTCCGCCGCCAGCTTGATCAGCTTCAGCAGGTACTGCGACGCCGAGCCCGGCCCCAATCCGCCATCCAGCAGCGGCTTCGACCAGTCGTTGATGATCTTGGCCGGGTCGAAGTCGTAGATGCTGCCCAGCCCGTGGCACTCCGGACACGCGCCGTAGGTGCTGTTGAAGGAGAAGCTGCGCGGCTCGAGCTTGGGGATGTCCAGTCCGCAATCAGGGCATGCCATCGACGAGGAGTAAAGCTGCTCGTTGTTTTGCGTGGCCACCAGCACCAGTCCATTCGCCATCTGCAGCGCCTTGGCTACCGAAGACTCGAGAGCCTTTTCGATGCCCGGTTTCAGGACAGCGCGATAGACGGCCGCTTCGATGGTGTGGTTCTTGCGCTTTTCGAGCTGAATCGGTTCGGAGAGATCGCGGAGTTCGCCGTCGATGCGGGCGCGAAAGCCCTGCTGCTCGATCTTGTCCAGCAGATCCTTGAATTCGCCTTTGCGGCCGCGTACGACCGGCGCATAGATCGTGACCCGCTCGCCCTGTCCCAGAGAAAGAATGCGCTCGACAATCTGTTCGGCCGACTGCCGCGAGATCTCCCGTCCGCAGCCGGGGCAGTGGGGAACACCGACCGAGGCGTAAAGCAGGCGCAGGTAGTCGTAGATCTCGGTAATGGTTCCGACCGTCGATCGGGGGCTGCGGCTGGTGGTCTTCTGCTCGATGGAGATAGCCGGGCTGAGACCCTCGATCGAGTCCACATCCGGCCGCTCGATCTGGTCCAGGAACTGGCGGGCGTAGGCCGAGAGCGTCTCGACGTAGCGGCGCTGCCCCTCGGCATAAATGGTGTCGAAGGCCAGCGAGGACTTCCCGGAGCCGGACAAACCGGTGACGACGGTCAGTGTGTTGCGGGGAATGCGGACGTTGATGTCCCGCAGATTATGCTGACGCGCGCCGCGCACCGTGATGTGTGTGATTGACATGAGGGGATCAAATAGATGCGGCTAGAAAAATTTCGATCGAACCATCCTAAAAATTTCAGATGAATTGTCGATATAGGCTGGGCATCGCCTTGCAAAGAAGTTACGGAAACGGGAGAATCAGCAACAGAAACCTCTCTCCGTATCTTATTCGGCAACAGAAACGAGGGTCAATTTGCTCTCGTTCTGTCAGAATTGCATCGTAGTCTCTGTGTGCCTGGCAAAGCGGTGTGCCATAAGCGGGAAATAATGAATTCACCGGCCTGAAAGGAAAGCGGGCCAGAAGCGAAGAACATGCAGGACGCAATGAATACACTTATGCTTGTCTGTGCCAGTTTAGCCTCGTTGGCTTTTGGAGTGCTCGCCGCTTACGGAATCTGCAGGGCAGCCTTTGCTCTCTTCCGCATTCACGCCCGGTCGGTTGCAGCCGCACGCCCGGTCAAATTGGCAGCCGAGTCCCCGGTTCCAAACGCCTTCTAGGCGTTTTCGCTGGCCGCAGATTTTCCGCGCCCGCGAATCATAGCTTTTTATTTCCTGTTATTTCTTCCTGATTTCCTCTATTTCTCAAGCCGATCGATTACCTCTTGAAAGAAGAAGCCAATCGCTGAACCAGTGTCTTTTTCTCGGCCGGTGCCGGTGCGGCAGTGGGAGGGACTGGCTTGGTCGCGGCTGCGAGAGCGGCCGACGCTTTGGCAACTGACGCCACCACGACCAAATCCACCCTGCGGTTCTGCTTGCGACCGTCCGGTGTGGAGTTGTCGGCAATCGGCCGGTACTCGCCGTATCCTGCCACCGATATGTTTTTGGGATCGAATCCCGAGTCATCGACGAGCAGCAGCAGCACGGCCATGGCGCGTGCTGTGGACAGCTCCCAGTTGGAGCGGAACTCCGCATTGTGGATCGGCTGATTGTCGGAGTTTCCCTCGACGCGGATAACCAGACCGTGCTGCAGCAGAACGTTGGCAATCCGCTTGATCTTGTCGCCTGCGCCCGGCAGGAGGATAGCCTGACCGCTGTTGAAGAAGCCCATCTCGCGAAGGCTAATGACAAAGCCCTCGGGCGTTACGCGCAGCTCCACTTCGTGATTTTTAATCTCTTGCCCGATGGCTGCTTGAAGCTGCCGGCGAAGCTCCTCGATATCCACCGCCGAAGCCGCTGTTCCGTCGTGTTCTCCCATCGAGGGAGGAGGCGGGGGAAGATTGTTGCCCTTATCAAAGGCGCCCATCTGCTGAAAGCCGGCGTGGATGGCCTGGGCCACCCGGCGAACCTCCTGGCTGTCCTTGTATGCGGAGGCAAACAACACAACGAAGAAGGCGAAGAGCAGGGTGATGAAATCGGCGTACGAAACCAGCCACCGCTCGTGGCCCACATGTTCGTCTGCGTGGGCGTGCCTTCTCCCTCTTCTCCTCATTGCATGACCGCGACTTTCGATGTGCTCTCACGGCTGGCTGGAGGAGCCAGCAGATAGCTGCCAATCTGCAACTCCAGAGCGCGAGGATTGACGCCTTCCATGATCGAGACGACAGCTTCGAGCGTCATCTCCTGGATCACCTGTCTCTCGCGGATCTTGATCTTGAGCTTTCCGGCGCAGGGCAGGAAGAGGAGGTTGGCCGCGCCGACGCCATAGATCGTCGCAACGAACGCGACGGCGATGCCCTTGCCCACTTCGTTGATGTCCTGCAGCTTCTGCATTACCTGGATCAGCCCTAGCACTGCACCGATGATGCCGATGGTTGGAGAGTAGCCGCCGGCTGCTTCGAATACTTTGGCTACGCGCTCGTCCCGCTCGCCGCGGTAATCGAGCTGCAGCTCCATCATTTTGCGCAGGTCGTCGGAGCTGACGCCGTCTACGGCCAGCATCAGGCTTTCGCGCAGGAAAGGGTCTTTAATCCTCTCCAGCTCGGCATCGAGGGAGAGCAGACCTTCTTTTCTGGCTTTGTATGCGTACTGCAGAAGATTCTTAACCAGCGAGTCCGACTCCGGGACTCGGTTCCAGAAAACATCTTTGAGTTGTACGACCGCCTGAAATACGACGCTTAATGGAAACTGCACCATCACCGCGCCGATTGTGCCGCCAAAAACAATTAAGGCCGCTGTTGGCTGCAAAACCTGGGTCAGCTTGCCCCCATCGAGCATCAAGCCGACGCCAATTCCACCCAGCGCTATGACTAGGCCGCCAAGGGTGCTCTTATCCATAGTCATGTCCACCAAGACAGTTAATCAACGCAAGAACGAGAAGCCGGACGGGCCGATAACATGCACTGCAGTTCGCCCGGCATCCGAAAATAGGAAGATCGGATACTCCTGGGTCTCGGCCGTAAAGTCAATCGCGGCCCGATCCAGGAGAGACCTCTCTATCGGCAGATGAAAGCAAACCTTCTAGTCTTCAGACAGGGAGTTGAAAAGACAAAGGGGTGCGGATTCCGCACCCCTTTGCCGGACCCGACCAGCAGTCCCTAGGCGTAGAGCCCGAGGGAGCTGCTATTTGGAAGCAGGGAATTGCTCTGGCCGCTGACCAGCGGATTCTGCTGCAGCGAGCCATACGCTTGCAAAGCCACAGTCAACTGATTCGATTGGCTTTCGACCGCCGATTGCAAGGCTCCGGTCGATTTGGGGTGTTGCGTCTGCGAAACTCCATTGTTATGGGACAGTGTCTGTTTGAGGGTGGCGTAATCGCCCTTCGCGGCGGTGATGTTCCCCGACTTCAAGTCGCTCCCCAACTGAGTCATCTCGGACGAAACGGCGCTGCCGCTGACGTTCAAGCCCTGAGCGGTCAATTTCTGCTGGAGAATGGAAAACATCGATTGAGCACCGGAGAGGTTCCCGGACTGCAAATCCGACTCGAAGCTCTCTGTCTTCGAAGACGAGGTTCCGGAAGGTTTCTGGGTCTGGTGAGAGCCGAAGCTTGAGAAAAGGCTGCTGGCAAGAATTCCTGCGACGGACATGGTCGGTCTCCTGGGTGAGGCTGCTGCTGGCTCGGTTGGTTTGCTGAGTTGCCACTGCATATTGCAATTCGCCTTCCAAGATCGGCGAAAAATTGAGAATTGCCCCTTAAATCATTGAAGCCAATGAGTTTTCACGCAAGCGCGAACAGCTTCGAGAGGCTGTCTTACTAGGCAACAGTTGCCCAGTAAGGACGAAAGATGCCTACGTGGCCGCACCCGCCTTCGGCCCCGGGGGCCTTCGTGCCGTTGAAATTCTTTTGAGAAAAAGCCGATGAGGAACCATGCAAGTCAGCGGCCTCGCAAAAGCTCCTTCTTTCGGTCGAGGCTCAGAACCCGATACCGATCCTGCGAATGGCGAGAAGCAAGCGGGAAATCTGTCTCCCGAAACTGCTCGTCCGCGTTTTTTTCACGAACGCCGGCGCAGCCGTTCCGCGGAAGAGTGGCGCTTTGAAGCGCTGAACTCCGTAAACCGGCTATTTCTTCATTACGAAAAAACCAACGAAGAGCTCCGGGCGTCGGAAGAGAGGTATCGATCCCTCTTTGACGAGGCGCTGGTAGGGATATTTCAGATAAGCCGCCGCGGGCAGCCTCTCACCATCAATCGCCGAATGGCGAGCATCTACGGATACGAGTCGCCCGAGCAGATGATGGCCGAGGTCTCCGATATCGGCCAGCAGCTCCTGGTCTCTCCCTGCAAGCTGAGCGAGTGGAGAGAGGCGATTTCGCGCAATGGCGTGGAGTGCGGTATCGAGACAGAGATTCGCTGCCGCGACGGCGCAACGAAGTGGATTCTGCTGAATATTCGCGCGGTCTTCAATGAGCGCGGCAAGATTCTCCGCTACGAGGGCACGGGCGAAGACATTACCGCGCGCAAGGGAGACGAGCAGAGAATTCAGTTTCTCGCCTACTACGACACGCTTACCGGATTACCCAATCGGACGCTCTTCCGCGATTGGCTCGCAAACGCCCTGGCCGACGCTCGCCGCAGGAAGGGCAAGGCCGCGCTGCTACTACTGGAGCTCGACCGCTTCAAGATCATCAACGACTCGCTGGGACACGCCTTTGGCGACCTGCTCCTCCAGGAGATCGCGCAGAGGATCAAAATTGGCGCAGGCGAGCAGAGCATCGTGGCGCGAATCGGCGGAGATGAATTTGCCATCGTCCTGCCCCACATCGACGACCCTGACGAAGTTGGCGAGATCGCGCAGAGAATTATCGACGCGCTGAGCGTCGAAGAATTTGCCGCCCTGGGCCACTCGCTCAATATTTCGTGCACGATCGGCATCAGCATCTTCCCGGAAAACGGCCTGGACAGCGAGGTTCTGCTGAAAAACGCTGACGTGGCCATGTACTCCGCGAAGGAAGATGGGCCGAACAAATTCCGGTTCTTTACCGAGGCGATGAACGTCGAAATCCTGGAGCGGTTAACTCTGGAAAACGGCCTGCGCCTGGCGCTCGACCGCGACGAACTCTTCCTGGTCTACCAGCCACAGGTCAATATCAGCACCGGAACAATTACTGGCCTCGAGGCGCTTCTGCGCTGGCAGCATCCGCAGCTGGGCCTGGTGCCACCGTCAACATTTATCGAGGTGGCCGAGAACAGCGGCTCGATCGTGCCCATCGGAGAATGGGTGCTGCGGACTGCCTGCGCGCAGGCGAAGAAATGGCAGGACGCCGGACTTCTGGCCGTGCCGATTGCGGTCAACGTCTCGGCCGTGCAGTTTCGCCAGCAGGGATTTCGAGAGCTCATCCGCGAGGTTCTGCACGACACCGGCCTCGACCCGCAATACCTGGAGTTGGAGCTGACCGAAAGCCTGCTGCTCACCAACGCCGACGTGATGTTCTCGATCCTGCAGGACCTGCGCGAGATGGGCGTGAAGCTGGCCATCGACGATTTCGGCACCGGCTATTCGAGTCTCGGCTATCTGCGCCAGTTTCAGGTCAACCGGCTCAAGATTGACCGCTCGTTCGTCAGAGATGTTGCAGTCAATCCCGACGACGCCGCCATCACCACCGCGATCATCCGCATGGCGAAAGCGCTGAACCTCGAAGTGCTCGCCGAGGGCGTCGAGAACGAAGCGCAGCTCTCGTTTTTGCGAGCGCAGCACTGCTATGTGATCCAGGGCTACTACTTCAGCAAGCCGGTTGCGGTCGATCAAGTTGTAGAGAAGCTGCGAGCGGTATCGATCAAGCCTGCTTCGAGCACAGCTTAAACCGGTCTCATGACGGCTTACGGGCGTCGACTCTCGATCATGCTCGAGTCCGGTCGTTCCAGAGTCCGAAGTGACACGATTGAAATCGTGCCTCGATACGAAGCATTGACCACCTCCGGGCCATCATGCCGCGGACTATTTAGCTCCTCGCTATCTCCCACCTTTCGGTTGTTGGCAGATGAGTAATCGGCCTAGAAATCAGTACCCTCCGTGCCGATAGTTGGTGGACCACCCAACACCAGGACAGCCGCTAGTTAAGAGCTCCACCGAAGGGGGGATTACCTTTCAGGCGTACCTTGCCAGGGGACGAGGCTCATGTTTTCAATCATTGGAATTCTCATCGTATTTGGCGCAGTGATCGGCGGCTTCCTGATGGAGAAGGGACCGATCGCGGTGCTTATCCAGCCGTCGGAACTGGTCATTATCGGTGGTGCAGCCATCGGTACGATGCTGGCCGCGAACCCAATGTACGTGCTGAAGAAGATCGTCGCGAGTCTGAGCGGCGTCATTAGTGGATCGAAGTTTTCCAAGCAGAGTTATCTCGACTCGCTGAGGATGATGTTTCATCTCTTCAATAAAGCTCGCAAAGAAGGCTTGACCGCGATTGAGAGCGACATCGAGGAGCCGGAGAAGAGCCAGCTCTTTGCCAAATTTCCGGCCTTCCTCAAGAATCATCATGCGCGGGACTTTGTCTGCGACACCATGCGCATGGCTATTACCGGCGGCGCAAGTTCCTTCGACGTCGACCAGATGATGGATCTGGACATGGAGGTTCATCACAAGGGCGCGACGCTCCCCGCATCGGCGCTGACATCGATGGCCGACGCATTGCCCGGTCTCGGAATCGTCGCTGCCGTTCTCGGTGTGGTAGTGACCATGGGCTCGCTCGGCGGCCCTCCGGAAGAGATTGGCCACAAGGTCGCGGCGGCCCTGGTAGGAACGTTTCTCGGCATCCTGCTGTGCTACGGAATGATCGGACCTTTAGCGTCAAACCTCAGCAAGCTGATTGAAGACGAGCATGGCTACTACCACGTTTTGCGGGTGGTGATGTTGGCTTTCATCAAGGGCATGTCCCCGACCCTGGCCGTCGAAATGGGACGGCGGGCGGTTCCGGAACACGTTCGTCCCAACTTCCAGGAAGTAGAAAAAGCGTGCCGTCAGAAGGATGAACCCACCCCAGCGGTAGCGGCATAAACGCGGTCGAAAAGGCGCTAGACCATGTCAGAGACACCCGAGATCATCGTCATCAAGAAGAAGCACAACCACGGCGGCCATCACGGCGGCGCGTGGAAGGTGGCCTACGCGGATTTTGTCACCGCGATGATGGCATTGTTTATCGTCCTCTGGCTAATGAACACCAGCAAGCCGGTGCAGGAAGCGGTGGGCGGGTATTTCCGGGACCCTCACGGCCTCGCCAAGCAGGCGGGGACGGATAAAAACGGTCCTGGCGACTTCACCAAGCTGAAGAAAGAAGACATGCACAAGCTCAAAGAGCAGCTTCTGCAGTCCATTCATCGCCTCGATCCGCTCGACAAGCTGAAAAACCAGATCGAAATCACCATCACCCAGGAAGGCCTGCGCATCGAGCTGATGGAATCGGCAAAGGGAACCTTCTTCCAGCTGGGAAGCGCGAAGCCCACGCCGGCGTTGACGGAAATCCTCCAGGTCTTATCCGGGGAGCTGGGCAAGTTGCCGAACAAGATCTCGATCGAGGGGCACACGGATTCGACGCCCTACTCGGTCGCTCACACCTACGACAACTGGGACCTGTCCTCGGACCGGGCGAATGAAGCGCGGCGGCTGATGCAGGCTCAAGGAGTCCGGCCAAACCAGATATCGCAGGTGCGCGGCTTCGCCGACCAGCGTCTGCGTCTGCCCCTGCAGCCGCAGAACCCGTCCAATCGGCGAATCTCGCTGATCGTTCAGTATCAGGTGATCGATGGAAGCGAAGTAGCCTCGCCCGAGCTTCTCAAAATCCAGCAGCAGCAGACGAAGAGCGCCGCAGCGGCTCCCGCGGCCCCGGTAAGCCAGAATGCGCCGGCTTCGAAAGCGGGCCCGGCTGCGCAAACGAGCGTAAGCGCTCAGGCTCCCAAGGCGAGCCCGAACACGCAGGTGAGTCAGAATACCCAGACCGCAAAATCAAGCCCGGCTGCTATGCCAATTGCGAAGAAGTAAAACGGAAGTAAATTGCGTTTAGCTTAGAAGCACTGGGCCGAGACGGTTCTGAGGCGTGGCCAGTGCGGAGACGAGGCGGGCCACCGCCAGGCGTTCCTTGTCGGACTCGTAGAGGAACTTGAGGCCGTGCATGTTTCCAGCGTGCGCCACACGCACACTCACTTCAAGCGTCTGATCCTGATAGATCATCGAGACGGTTCCGCGAGAGCCGGCGGCCATCGGCTTAGGAAGCTCGAGCTTCATGCCCTCTTTGCTGATCTCCCGGCAGCGGCCGGTGACGGTGGCGCTCTGCACGGTCAAATGCACGGGAAGATCGACGGGAAATCGCGGGGATCTGTATTCAAATTTCTGCATAGTTGGCTATCGCCTGCCCATGGGTAGGGTGTCGTTGATTTATTAGAGCGTAGTTCGAGCCTTTACTATCGGCATTTCCGGGAAAAGCTGTAAGGTGAGCCATCTGCGCCAGCGATAACTGTCTAGTAACGAGCCGACGTGGCGCGTTTTCCAGCGGCGATGGCTGTTGAGATATTCGATCTGCGAGCATAAGAAGCCGGGGCTCATCGCCTCTTGTCCAGATTTCCTTAGGTTTTCCTAGGGAATTAACCAAAACAAGTTATTGAATGCCCTATCGTAGGTGCAAATTACCCGATTAGGCATCCATGAGATGTGACCAAAGTCATCTCAAATTTGTGCCTTTTGTGTCGCAATTTAGTTCCGATTGGGTAGTATCCACGCAGATACATCCGGTCGAACGGGTGGCATGGCACTTAATATGTATTGATTTATTAGAAGGGCCCAAGTACTAAAGTACTGTAGTTCAGATAACGAATTAAAACTTTGGGAACGGAATTACACATGGAACTCTGTACGCCTTCTGCCAGAAGTATCTCTAATCCACCCGCCCAGGGCATCTCGAATATGAGACGCGCTTCTGAATTCCATCAAGTAGCCGGCCGCCGCATCCTGATCGTCGAGGATGATGTCTCGCTGGCCGGCTTTCTTTGCCGGGAACTTCAGATGGCAGGCTTCACCGTGGAATTGATTCACGATGGGGAAGCGGCCCTGAGCAGCCTGCAGGACCACCGGTACGACCTGCTGATTCTGGATCTCAACCTGCCCAAGCTGGACGGCATCAGCCTGCTCGAACGAGTCCGCCCTGCCCAACCTCGACTGCCGATGCTGGTGCTGACGGCGCGCTGCCGGGTGGAGGACAAAGTTTCCGCCTTCCACAGCGGCGCTGACGATTGCCTCACCAAGCCGTTTTCGCTGGTCGAGCTTCTGGCCCGGGTGCAGGCGCTCATGCGCCGCAACTCCGGCTTGATTCCCAACTGCTCCAAAGTGGGTGACCTGGTTCTTCATCGCCAGGAGCGCCGCGTGGAGCGGAATGGCCGCCGCATCGATCTGACCCCCCGCGAATTCGCCATCCTCGAATACATGATGCGGAATTCCGGCCGGCCGGTGTCGCGGGCCACTCTCTTCGAAGAGGTCTGGAACATGCCGTCCGATCCCTCGACCAATATTGTCGACGTTTACATGAAATACGTACGTGACAAGGTCGATCTTCCGGGAGAGTCCAAGCTGACGCACACCATACGTGGTGTGGGGTACGAACTTCGTGAAGCCTAGCGAGAAGCCAGAGAACGGACAGGCTGCAAGCATGGAGAACGCGGAGTTGGAAAAGTTTTACGCTGATCTTGGGAACGGCCTCCATGCCATGGCGCAGCCGCTCACCATCCTTCGTTCGGCGGTGGTGGCTTGCACCCTGCCGAACTTGCCGCCGGCCGATCACCGGCGATATCTGGATATCTCCGCGGAGCAGGTCGAGCGCGCCTGCGGCCTCTTTCAATCCTTGCAACAGCTGGTGATCATCAGGCAAACCGAAGCGGCCAATCAACCGATCGACATTGCAGAACTGCTAGCGCCGGTTGTGGAAGCGCAGAAGGAAATCCTCGAAGCCGCAGGGCTTCAGCTCCAACCGATAATGGCGGCCGATCTGCCGCTCGTGTTGGGAGACAAGGACAGAACGCTGCAAGCAATTTTCGCTTCGCTGAAGATCGCAGCCTCCTGCTCTTCTGCGGGCGACATTATCGAACTGCTGGTGTTGACCCGCGGTCATGTGATCGAGGCAACGATTCAGAACCTGCGCTCCCACGGAAAGCGCTTGAGTTCGACGGATCGCCTCGACCTGGCTTTATCCGAGGCGAACATCCGCAGCCAGCGCGGCCAATTCACATGTGCCGAAGATCCATTTTCCGTGTCCATGATGCTGCCTCTTCAGGACGCCGACCCGCATTGGCAAGAAGAGCTGTCATCCGAAGTGCAGGCGCACCAAGTTCATTAACTTTTCCAGGGTGCAGAGATTTGGGTTCTAGGTTCTAATGAGTTTTCAGCACAATTATGCAGTCGATAACTCTATGAGCAGTCCTATCACTCAATTCGACCGCTTTGAAGATCGGGTTCCCATCGATGTATTCGTGGTGAGCCCGAATCCCAAGCTTCAGCAGGAGCTCCAGGAAAAGCTGGGGCCGCCGCGCTGGAACGTGATCCAGGCGACCAGCGGCTCAGGCGCGCTCGAGGTCCTTCACAAGCACGGCACCGACGACGGAGTTCTGTTGCTCGATCCTCTGCTGCCGGATCTGGAGCCCAACGAGTTCAACGCCATCGTCAGGGATCGCTTTCCCAATACTCAGATTTTGATGTTGAATTCGCACACCGGCCAGCTGCTGGTCGGAAGCGCCTCGCCGACTCCTATATCGACAAAACTTGTGGACGTCGTTAATCGCAACGGCGCAGTCCACACGAATACTGTCTTACCCACTGTGGTCGATCACGAGAGCTCGCGCCACCATCTGCAGGACGGCAGATTCAAGCTGCGCGGCATGATCGGCGAGTCCGAGCCGATGCAGCGCGTGTCTATCGTGACCCGGATGGTCGCTGTTCGCGACACCACTGTTCTTGTGACCGGAGAGAGCGGAACCGGCAAAGATCTCGTGGCTCAGGAAATCCATCTCATCAGCCCGCGCCGCAAGCAGCCGTTCATCGTCGTGAATTGCTCCGCGATTCCCGAGACGCTGCTCGAAGCCGAGCTTTTCGGCTATACCAAAGGTTCTTTCACCGGCGCCGTTCAATCCCGTATTGGACGCATTCATGCCGCTCACGGCGGCACGCTCTTTCTGGATGAAATCGGGGACATGCCGCTCTCGCTGCAGAGCAAGATCCTGAGATTCCTGGAGCAGGGCGAAGTCCAGCGCCTGGGCGGCAACGACAATCTCAAGGTCGACGTGCGCGTCGTAGCGGCCACCAACGCCGATCTTAAAAAGCTCATCAGTCAGCAGCAGTTTCGTGAAGATCTCTATTACCGCCTGGCGGTTTTTCCAATCCACCTGCCGCCGCTCCGCGATCGCCTCAGCGATCTGGACGAGCTGGCGACGGCGTTCGTCGTGAGATTTCATCCCGGAGTCTCACTCAGCCGCGAAGCGTTGCACGTGCTGGCGCAACATCGCTGGCCGGGAAACGTACGCGAACTGCGCAACGCCATCGAGCGGGCGACCATCCTGGTCGGTTCCGGTCACGAAATCAAGCCCGAACACATCATTCTTTAGCTCAATGACCCATTCCGGGTCGCCGTTCCAGTTTGGCACTCATCGTGCATATGGAATAGGCAAATGCTGCCCGGTTCTCATGTTGCTCCAATAAAGAACGTAGGCCCAGACTCCCTGCGCAGTCCGCGGCTGTTGGCGGATGCCTTCTCGGAGTTCATCTCTGCGTCTTCTCTGCTCGAAGCGTCTTATCGCGACTTGCAGCGCGAGGTTGCGCACCTGGGATTCGAGCTGGCGGAGCGTAACGCTGCTCTTACCCGCAGCCTCGCGGAAAACGACCGCATGCGCGCGGCCTTGCAGCAGATGATCGATTCCATGCCCTGTGGCGTGCTGGTGCTCGATACCGCCGAGATCATTGTCATGATCAATCCGGAAGGGCGCAGATTATTAGAACTTGGCGACGCAGAAGTGAAGAGCCTACGCGATCTCTCTGCAATCAGCAAGATCAACTTCGAGTCTCTGCTGGCGAGATCGGACGATCATCTCGACAACGAGCTGTGCCTGTCGTCGAGCACGGGCAAGCGCTGGCTGGCCATCGGTAATCAAAAATTGTCCTGCGCACCCGCAAGCCAGGAAGTGGGCAGCGGAAGAACGCCGCTGCAGAGCATCTGGATTCTCCGCGACATTACCGCGAACAAACTTGCCGAGCAGGAGCGCGAAGCCGCGCGGAGCGCCATGGCTTTGGCGGAAATCTCGACGATCCTGGCGCATGAAATTAGAAATCCGTTAGCGAGTATGGAATTGTTTGCCGGCCTCATCGCTGAGGATCCGGGGCAGACTTCGCAGTGGGTCTCTCATCTTCGCGCCGGCATTCGCATGCTCTCGGGGACAGTGAGCAACGTCCTTAGCATTCACTGCGGAACCAATCCCCAACTCACGCCGCTGAATCTGATCTCCTGCATGCAGACCGGCGTGGAGTTCGTACGGCCCATCGCCGAGCAGGCTGGCGTATCGCTCTCCTTTATAAGCGAAGACGATAGGCTGACCATCGAGGGTAACGAAGAGGGCCTGCGCCAGATCATTCTCAATCTCATCTGCAACGCGATTCGCCACACGCCTTGCGGCGGAAAGATCATCGTTTCGATTCGGCCATTGGGAACATCTCGCGCGCTGGTCGAGGTCACGGATACGGGCTGCGGAATTCCAGCTTCGCTGATGCAGCACCTTTTCGATGCCGGTTTCAGCGCGAGCGGCGATACACCTGGATTGGGGCTGGCAGTTTGCAAACGGCTCATGATGCAACACGGCGGAGAGATACGAGTCTCCAGCCGTGTGAACTGCGGAAGTACTTTTCAATTGGAGTTTCCAACCTTATGACCAATGACGCACCGTCTTCAGTCATGGTGGTAGACGACGAACCAGGCATTCGCACCGCTCTGCGCGCGAACTTCTTGCGCCACGGATGGCGGGTCGAAACAGCGTCCTGTGTTCGCGAGGCTGTCCGTAATTTCGAGGGCAAGGAATTCGACCTGGTGGTGACTGACATTCGCATGCCTGATGGCACAGGCATGGAAGTGATGCGGTCCGCGCGCCAGTCTTCTCCGGGAACAGCGGTCATTTTGTTGACCGCCTACGGCTCGGTGCCGGATGCAGTCAGCGCCATGCGCGATGGAGCGCTCGATTATCTGACCAAGCCTATCTCCTTCGATCGCTTGCAGGCTACCGCAGCGCAGGTGATGCATCGCGCGAAAGAGATGCCCGCGGAGGAAGAAGTGGCTCCGGCCGGCGACATCGTTGGACGCGCACCCGCGTTGCTGCGTGCGATTCAGCGTGCGCGCGCCGCCGCCAGCACCGGCGCGGATGTTCTCGTCGAAGCGGAGAGCGGCACCGGCAAAGAGCTGCTGGCGCGCTTCATTCATGACTCCAGCGATCGCAGCCGCAAGCCATTCGTTGCCGTGAATTGCGCCGCGGTCCCCGAATCTCTTCTGGAGAGCGAGTTGTTCGGTCACGGGCGTGGCGCCTTTACCGGCGCGGTCGCGGCCAAGCCCGGCAAGTTTGAGCTGGCGGATGGCGGCACGATTCTGCTCGATGAGATCGGTGAAATGCCGCTTCATCTGCAACCGAAGCTGTTACGTGCTTTGCAGGAGCGCGAATTCGAGAGGCTCGGCGAAGGCCGGTCGGTCAAGGTCGACATCCGGGTCATTGCCACCACCAACGTTTCACTGGGGGCGATGGTCGAGCGCGGACAGTTTCGCGCCGATCTCTACTACAGACTGAATGTGATTCCTCTCACGCTGCCTCCGCTGCGCGAGCGCCGTGAAGATATTCCGATACTCGCACGGCACTTTGCCGTTAAGTTCGCCGCGCATCAGCAGACCCAGATTCCGCATCTTCATCAAGAATTTCTGGAGCGATTGCAGTCGCATAGCTGGCCCGGAAATGTTCGCGAGCTGGGTAACTTCATGCGGCGTGTTCTCACGCTCAGTGGAACGCATGAGATCGACGCCGGCTGTTTCGACATGGAGTTTCAAGGGGCAGCCCGGCCGCAGCTCGCACCGCCCGCACCGATGTCGCCATCCGCTGCGGTTGCAGGTATTCCCATCCGCCAGGTGGAACGCCAGCACCTGGAAAACACCTTAGCGCTCACCGACGGAAATCGCACCCACGCAGCTGAGATGTTGGGCATCAGCCTGCGCACGCTGCGCAACAAAATTCGCGAATACGGCCTTCCACCAAGGAGATACGCATAACATGTCAGCATTTTCTTCACTTCAAGTCCTGCAGGGCTATCTCAAGGTGGTCTCCGATCGCCAGCAGATGATCGCCTCGAACATGGCCAACATCGACACGCCTGGATATCACACCAAGGATCTGAACTTTCAGGCGGCAATGAAGCAGGTAATGAACACCGAAGGCGAGCCACGCTTCGAGCCGGCATCGCAGGAAATTGTAGGGCTGCCGGAGCGTCCCGACGGCAACAACGTGAACATCGATCGCGAAAGCATGCTGCTTTCGCAAACCCAACTTCAGTATTCGCTCGGCGTGCAGATGGTGAAGTCTTCTCTTCACACCCTGTACAGCGCCATTAAGGATGGGAACTGACAATGGGCCTGTTTGACATGCTGAACATCAGCGCCTCCGCTCTCTCCGCAGAGCGCCAGCGAGCGGAAATCACTTCGACCAACCTTGCCAACGCCGAGACCACGCATACCGATACCGGTGGTCCCTTCGTTCGCAAGCAAGTAGTTTTCAGCGCCAGCAATGGCTTGCCTTTTCGCAGCGTGTTTAATCGCATCGGCAAATTTTCTCAGCCTCCGACCGGCTCAGTGAAGCTGTCGCAAGTTGTAGAAGACAGCTCTGCTCCGATTCTGCGTTATGAGCCGGGAAATCCGGATGCGAATAAGGATGGCTATGTGGCCTATCCATCGATTAACCCGACCACCGAGATGGTGGACCTGATGGGAGCGGTTCGCGCCTATCAGCTCAACGCGTCGGCAGTGAGTGCAGCGAAGCAGATGATTCAGCAGTCGCTCGACATACTCAAATCGTCATAACAATTTTCCTGGAGCGGAACAATGAGCGTAAGTCTGGGTGGAATTCCGAGTTCGTATCTGCCGGATATGTCCAGTATGGACGGCGGCAGTGACGCCGGCGGCGTAAATTTCGGCGATGTGCTGAAAAATGCCGTCAACAGCGTAAACCAAGTCAACGACGATGCTGCTACACAGGCGAACAACCTGCTGCAAGGCAACGGAGACGTGAACAGCGTAATGATCGCAGTCGAAAAAGCGGATGTTTCCTTCCAGCTCATGATGCAGGTTCGGAACAAAATCGTGAACGCTTACCAAGACATCGAAAAGATGCAGTTCTAGGACTGAAACATTATGCCAGGCTTCAAAGACGCAACTGCGCAGGCAAAACAGTTTTGGGCAAGCCGCAACCCGCGCCAGCGAGGATATCTTCTCGCCGGCGTGGGCGCCACAGTAGCGCTTCTGGCGCTCTTCGTGCGACTGATCGGAACGCCCGACTACAAGCCACTCTTCACCGGTCTGGAACCCGCGGATGCGCAGACGCTCTCTGCGCAGCTTGACGCCGAGGGGATTCAGCACCAGACCAGCGCCGACGGCAAGACCATCAGCGTACCTGCTGACAAGCTTGATGCGGCTCGCATTCAAACTGCTTCTCATGGACAGCCGCACAGCGGACGCATGGGATTCGAGCTCTTCGACAAGATGTCGTGGGGTCAGACAGAATTCGATGAGAAGGTGACCTACCAGCGCGCGCTTGAAGGCGAACTGGAGCGCACCATCCAAACCATGAACGGGGTACAGAGCGCACGCGTGCATCTGGTAATGCCCACCGACTCTGTCTTTATCGATCATCAGCGCAGCGCGAAAGCTTCAGTGATCTTGAAGCTTGATCGGGGCGGCCTTTCGAAAGATGCCATTCAGGCGATTGGCCGATTGGTTTCGGGAGCGGTCGATGAACTGAGGCCAGAAGATGTCTCCATCATCGATGCGGATTCCGACCGGTCGCTAGGCACAGGAAGCGATGGCCAGCCGGACGGCGAAGGCAGTGAGACGGGCCTGACGCAGCGGCTCGTCGCGACCCTCGAGCCGGTGGTGGGGCTGGATAAGATTCGCGCCAGCGTCAACATCGACTACGATCACGGCGCCACCGAACAGAGCGAAGAGAAATACGATCCGGCAGTCAGTGCTCTGCTGAACGTGCAGAGAACTGAAGATCAGGCGGGCGGTGGAGCAGGCTTCGGCGGTGTGCCGGGAACTGCGAGTAACATTCCCTCGCCGAAACAGGCCAAGCCAACTACGACTACGACACAGGATTCCGTTCAGTCGTCGAAGTCGGAGAGCGCGCAATACGGTGTGAACAAAATCGTGACGCATACGGTGACACCTGCCGGACGCATTCAACGGGTAAGTGCAGCCATTCTGGTAGACGATGCCGTGGTGCGAACCGTGAAAAGCGGCAAGGTTAGTTTTGCGATGCACAAGAGAACGCCGGAAGAGCTGGACAAGATTCAGGAGCTGGCCAAGGCGGTGATCGGCTTCGATGCGAAACGCGGCGACACCATCAGCGTCCAGAACATGTCGTTCGATTCGGATGTGAACGACGATCTGGCTCCGAAGTGGACGGACAAGGCACAGAAGATGGTGTCGGATTTCGCGCCTGTTCTGCGGCCCGTTTCACTCCTTGCTGTCTTCCTGCTCGCCTACCTCTTTGTGCTTCGCCCCATTCAGAAGAAAGCGCTTGGTCCCGGTGCGCCCAATCAGGCTCCCCAACCTGTGCTTGCAGCCGCACCTGAGGTGGAACGTCTTACCGCAGGTATTCCCGAGCCCAGCGACGACTCGCGCAGAGCTACGGAACTCAAAGATCAGACGGTTGAGCTTATCAAGCAGAAGCCGGTCAACACCGCGCGTGCCGTCCAGGCATGGCTGCGGGAGGAGCCTTCATGACAAGCATGGAACACGCATCTCTCAGCGGGCCGCGTAAGGCCGCGATTCTGATCTCCGTACTCGGAGATGAGCCGGCCGCAACGATTCTGCGCAACCTTCCCGAAGACGATCTGCAGCGCGTTACGGATGAGGTAGCAAACCTGGGCACGATTCCCTTTGAAGTCGCGCTCAATGTGCTGGAGGAATACCAGCAGATGTTGATGGCTCAGGATTTCTTTGCCGAAGGCGGGCATGATGTTGCGACCCGCCTGTTAATTAAGGCTTTTGGCGAAAACGGCGCGAGGGCCATGGTGCAGAAGATGGCGCGCGCGGACGACCAGCCAGCGGTGAAGCCGGACATGCTGAAGAAGGTGGACCCGCAACAGCTGGCAAGATTTCTGGTCGGGGAACACTCTCAGACCAAGGCCATGATCCTCGGGCACCTCGATGCGAAGCAGGCATCGGCGCTGTTGATGAAGCTCGATCCGGAACAGCGTGCCGACTGCGTGAGGCGTCTCGCGAATCTGGGCCAATATTCTCCGGAGATAGCCGGCAAGGTTTCGGGAGTTCTGCATCGCCGCCTGAGATCAACCGGCGATAACGGAAAGCGGTCGGATACGGGCTTCAGGAATGTCGCCGAGCTGATGAACCGGCTCGACGCCATCTCGGCGCGCGAGATCCTCGATCACATCGAAAGGGAAGAGCCGAAGCTGGCCATCGGCATCCGCGACTTGATGTTTACCTTCGAGGATTTCATGGAGGTTCCAGAGCTGGACCTCCGCGAGCTCCTGAATCTGATCGATAAGAAAACTTTGATGATCGCTCTCAAGGGAGCGAGCGAGGACTTACGGAACCACTTTCATCGCACCATGTCTTCACGCGCTCTCGAGATGCTGAAGGAAGACTCCGAGGTGCTGGGGCCGGTGCGCAATAAGGAAGTAGCCAGAGCCCAGGCGGAGATTATCGCCATCGCGCGCAAGCTCGAATCGGAAGGCAAGATCATATTGAAGAGTGAGGGAGAAGACGAGTATGTCCTCTAGCGCAGAGTTCGGAAATCTGATCTCGCTTCCGGTAATGACGCTGGAATACCGCGACATCTCGGACGCTCCATCTTCCGAGAGCTCGCAGGCGACCCTGGATGCGGAGAGCAAGGGGCCGGCTGAAGTAGAGCTTTCGGAGGAAGAGTTCGCGACGCGCATCAATAACGAGAGAGCCGACGCGATGCGGCAGACCGAACAGCGTCTGCGTCAGGAATACGAAGCCAAGCTGCAGGCGGCTCGCGGAACGATTGCTACTGCCATCTCCGCCTTTGAGACGGAGCGGACCGAATACTATTCGCGAGTGGAAGCGGAGGTTGTTCAGCTTGCTCTGGCCATCGCCAAGAAGATCCTGCACCGGGAAGCGCAGGTGGACCCGATGCTGGTTGCAGCGCTGGTGAGGATGGCCATTGAGAAGATGAGCGAAGGCTCATCCGTGAACATCCGAGTTGCCGCCGCACAGGCAGCCAAGTGGAAGCAATACTTTAATGCGCAGGCCAGCACCGCAAAGGTCGAGATTGTCGAGGATGTGACTTTAACGGACTACGATTGCATTTTGGAAACGGAGCTGGGTTCGGCAAACTTCGGGCTGGATACGCAATTGAAGGAAGTCGAAAAGGGCTTCTTCGACCTTCTCGCGCTGAGGCCGGCGACTCGATGAACCGTCCGCTGCTGGCCTCTTACACCCACTACCTTCAGAATGGCTCGACGCTGCGTTGGAAGGGCCGGATCAATCAGGTAGTGGGCAATCTGATCGAGTCCAATGGTCCCTTCTGCTACGTTGGTGAATCCTGCGAGATCGTTGGCGCGAGCGGACGAAGCTTCTCGGGCGAGATCATCGGTTTTCGCGGATCGACCATGCTGTCGATGGCCGCGGACCATCCGCAGGGTATTCGTTTCGGCGACAAAATCATGACCTGGGGCGCACGCCCCTCAGTCCGAGTAGGACCGGAGTTGATGGGGCGCGTTATCGATCCGACGGGCAATCCCCTGGATGGAAAAGGCGATTATCGCGCAACACATTCGGTGAGCATCGATGGCTCGGCGCCGCTTCCGCTCGATCGCGTTGCTATCCGCGAGCCGCTGGGTTGCGGTATCCGCGCAATCGACGGCTTTCTCACCTGCGGCAGAGGCCAGCGCGTCGGCATCTTTGGCGGCAGCGGCGTTGGAAAGAGCACGCTCATCGGCATGATGGCGCGCGGCACCGAGGCCGACATGACGGTGCTTGCGCTGGTCGGAGAGCGCGGCCGTGAGGTCGGCGAATTTCTGGAGGTGCTTGGCGAAGAAGGTTTGCGCCGCGCCGTCGTTCTTGTCTCCACATCCGATCAATCGCCGCTGCTGCGTATCCGCGCAGCTTTGGCGGCCACTGCGGTCGCCGAATATTTTGCAAGCCTGGGCAAGAATGTGCTGCTCATCGTCGACTCGCTGACCCGCTTCGCCATGGCGCAGCGCGAGATTGGACTGGCGGCCGGTGAGCCTCCTACGGCCAAAGGCTACACGCCATCGGTATTGAACATGCTGGCCCGGCTGGTCGAGCGAGCGGGAAATTTTTCGCAGGGCAGCATCACCGCTTTCTATACCGTCTTGATGGAAGGCGACGATCAACAGGATCCAGTCGTGGATACTGTTCGCTCGCTCCTCGACGGACACGTCGTGCTGGATAGAAATCTCGCCATGCGCGGCCATTATCCACCCATCTCCATTCTGGAAAGCCTGAGCCGATTGATGTCGAGCATGGTTTCGGAGCAGCATCTTGCGAAGGCCAAGTCGCTGCGCCTGGCGCTGTCGACGTATGCGCGATCGGAAGATCTGATTCGCATCGGCGCCTATCAGAAAAATACCGATCCGGTTCTGGATAGCGCGGTGCAGAATCTGCCCGCGCTCAATGGGTTTCTGCAACAAAAACCGAACAATCTCCCTAAGTACGCAGAGGTTGTGAAGCTCTTGATGGAACTGCCCGGTTAGGCCGGTTGAGATAGTGGCGTCCGATATTTGTGGCGCGATGTCGAGAGGAGCATGACAGGCGATGGGCTTTCAATTCCCACTGGCGACGGTTCTTCGGGTTCGCGAAAGTATCGAGAAGCGCGAAGAGCGCGCGCTGCAAAAAATTCTGATCGAGATAACCCGTGTAACGCAGATGATCGAAGCTCTGAACGCAATGATCGCCGGTGCTCACATCGATCGCGAAGATGCGATGCGGCTGATGATTCCAGCAGGCCACCTGCACACCATGCAGTGGGAGATGCAATCGGCGGCCGAGAAAAAGCAGACCCTCCTGCAGATACTTCAAACTCTCGAACAGCAGCGCGGCGAACAGATGAAGGCATACCAGGCTGCGCATCGCGACCGCGAAACGCTCACCGACATGATGGATCGTCAGCGCGGCCTGTACGATCTGGAGCAAAATCGCGCGCAGCAAAAGCGCCTCGATGACATCGTCATTGCCCGCCATCACCGCAGCTAAATTTCAATCCCTCTCTCTTCCGCGCGACGAGTATTCCTCGTCGCGCGTTTTTTATTTTGCAAGTATCTGCGGCTCGAGTTGCCATGCTTGCGATCAACTAGGCAGACATTGCCCAGTGCATTCGGCAACGGTTGCCGATTGCTCGATTTGCTTTGCATGGCCGAAAAATCGGAAGCATAGAAGTGCTTTCGAATCAGTGGATTCTGTGGCCGCAGATGGCACGCAGATTGGTCCGATGCTGGCGCGCAACGTGCAATATGTCAGGCGTGCGAATCGCAGCGTCATCGACGAACTCCAGTACGGCAGCACCGCAATCGGCGGCGGCGGCCCATTCTGCGGGAGGCGCCTTTCAGGCGCTTCTCGCCAGCGTCGCCGAAGTGGCGGCTCCCGGAAACGGCTTGATCAAAGGCGATGCGAAGACGCTCGCCGCATTCGATCAGAAGAACGCCGCGGCAGAGGCGAAGTCAGGCACTCAAGATGGGGATGCCTCATCCGTGATTGAGAATGGGCAGACTTCGGGTGCAGCGTCCGACGAAACCGGCGTGTCGACTTTGTCGACAGCGACAGGTTCAGCGGCCACTACAGGTTCGGCGCAATTGACATCGACGCAGAACATTCCCTCCAACCTCATCCTGCAGGCGGTCGTTGCGAACGCCTCCGGACAGGACGCTACAGAAGACAGCTCTGCGCTCGCAGGCGCGAAGGCGCACTCTGTTGCGAATGCAGGAAGCGGCGGGCCGGCCAAGCAGGAAAAGACACAAGTATCTGCGGCAGTTACAAATGCGGGCGCCAATGTGGCCTCGCCGATTCTTCCCACTGATAAAGCCGTATCCCTTCCATGGAATCTGCCCAACGGTGTGGCCAACTCGCAACAGAGCGGCCAACAGGCCAGCGGCGGCGCTGTTTCTGGCGGAACGGCCGCGAACGGGTCGTCATTGTCCGCCACCGAAACCCTCGACGCACGCCTCGCCTCCTTGATGCGCAATGTGCCGCAGCAAGCGGTTACGCCTCAAGTGGAAGCGGGCCCCGCGGAACATGCCGTACCGCAAGCGAAGCCCTCGGCATCTTCTCCCGATGCGACTCTCGATGGACAGACATCTGCAGCGACTAGCGCGAATGCGAGCGCACAAGCAAGTGTCGCGCAGCAGGATGGGGCGAATGCTGCAACGCAGCTCGCGGGCCAGACCTTTACCTTGCCGATCAACCTGGCGGCAACCACCGGTCTCGCCGGTAACAGCGATGCCGGCCAGGCGATGGATAAATCGGTGCAGAAGCTGTCTTCTGACTCCGCCTCCAAGAATCCCGATGTCACCAGCGTTGCGGATCTGGGCAAGAAGCCTTCAGGCGACGCGGTCAGCGGTACAGCCGATGCCTCATCGCAAAGCGCCCAGAACAACGGGCAGCCCACGCCGCATTCGCAATCCGGAGCTTCCGATCCGGCGTTGCCGGCGGTAAAGGTTGCAGATGGCGGCGCGGCGATGCAGGTGCAGGCTCAGACAATTCAGGCGCACGTGGCCTCTCACGAGACGGCGTCCGCGAGCCGTGCGACCGATGGCGCGGACATCGCTCCTCGCCAGAGCGAGACAAAAGCGGAGACGGTGCCGGCTCAAGTAGAGAGCGGCGAGGCCGCGGCAACCTCCGGAGTGAATACCGCAAAACTCATTCAGACCATAAACGAGTCCGAGATTCGTGTGGGAATGCACTCGAACGAATTCGGCGATATCTCGATTCGCACCTCGGTTTCGCAACAGCAGATGCTGGCTCAGATTTCTCTGGATCACGGCGATTTGAGCCAGGCTATCTCTGCTCATATCTCCTCGGTGCAGACGAAGCTTGGAAATGAATATGGGCTTCACACGGTGATCGAGGTCAATAACCAGGGTTCATCGTTCTCCGGCAATTCGGGACAGTCGTCGCAGTCGCAGCAGGACCACAGAGCATATGCGCGGTCTGGGCAGGTTGAGAGTGTTGAGGCTTCCATGGAAGCCGACAGCAGCTTGAGTCCGGTGGCAATGGCAGCAACGGGCGATGGCTATCGGTTGGATATCCAGGCATAACGAAAAGTTTTTCAAGAGAGGAAAGGCAAATGAGTATTCAAGGATTTACCCCGCTTATGTCCGCTCCGGTGCATGCACAGACAGCCAATTCTGCTGCGGCAACGAGCAATGCGAATAGCTCGAGCGGTTCGAACAGCGCGGGCAACGGCACTTCGGCGGCCAGCCTTCAGCAGACTTTTCTCAGCCTGCTGGTGACTGAGTTGCAAAACCAGGATCCCACGGCTCCGGTTAATCCCACCGAGATGGTCGGTCAGATGGTCTCTCTCAACCAGCTGGATCAACTTATCTCCATCAACTCGACGTTGACGAGCCTCACCGGCGGCGCATCGGGAAGTTCCGGCTCTGGTTCAGGTTCCGGTTCGGGCTCTGGCTCCGGCTCCGGCTCTGGTTCCGGCACTCCTGACGTCGTCGGCTCATCGAACGCAATCAACGGAGCAGCTTCCCCCCACTCCGCTTCTGCTGCTGCTGCTGCGGCCCTCGGCCAGATGCCAGCAGCAACGAACGGCGTAAATACGAATGGGTTCATGAATCTGTATGGCAACGTCGGGACCCAAGCCACGACTTCAAGCTCCACACACCTAGGAGGAAGATAAATGTCCGCATTCTCGATTCCACTGTCTGGTCTTTCAGCAACCTCGTCAGAGCTGAACGTCATCGCGAACAACCTGGCCAACCTCAACACGGATGGCTTCAAAGATGAAACGCTCAACTTCGGCGACATCATGAATGCCGCGACAGGCAATTCTGGAAATGGCGATCCCATCCAGATCGGCTCCGGCGTAGAGGTTGAAGGCACCACCTCCAATTTCACCAACGGCAGCCCCACTTCGACCGGTGTTCCTTCGAACATGGCGCTGCAGGGCAACGGCTTCTTCGTGGTGCAGAATAGCAATGGCACAGAGAGCTACACACGCGCCGGCGACTTCACCACCAATAATGCCGGTCAGCTTGTCACTCCCAGCGGTCAGTTGGTCATGGGATTCCCCGCGACGAACGGTGTGGTTTCGACCAGCGGTGCGCTTGCACCGATCAACGTAGGTGAATCGAACACGGTTCCAGGCACGGCCAGCACGAGCTTCTCCGTGGAAGCGAACCTCAATTCGAATGCCGCGGCCGGCACTACCTTCAACGCGCCTATCACCGTTTATGATTCGCTGGGCAATCCGCTGCAGCTGAATGTGCAATTCACCAATAACTCGGCCGGTAATTGGAGCTATAGCGTTACCGTCCCCTCTTCTAACATCACCGGCGGAACCGGAACTACTACCCAAGTGGGCAGCGGAACTCTTACCTTCAATTCCAGCGGCCAACTGACCTCTCCTGCCGGCAGCGTTACCGGCATCAACGTTACCGGCCTGGCGGATGGCGCAGCCAACATGAGCATGAGCTGGAACCTGAATGGCACCGGCACCAGCCCGATCATCACGCAGCTGGCGTCCGACAGCACTTCGAGCAACCCGACGACAAACGGCTTCCCGGACGGAACGCTTACCAGCTACACCGTCGAGTCCAACGGAACCGTGGAAGGTACGTTCAGCAACAATCAGACCCTGGCTCTCGGACAGGTCGCGGTGGCGCAGTTTGCCAACGTCCAGGGACTGCAGCAATCCAGCAGCACCGACTACCAGGCCACGCTTGCCTCGGGACAAGCCGCTGTCGGACAGGCCAATGGCACCACCAGCGTCATCACTGGCGGATCGGTCGAGGGTTCGAACGTGAACCTCTCCGCCGAATTCGCTAACATGATCGTCGCGCAGCAGGGCTATGAAGCGAACGCCAAGGTGCTGACTACGCTCGATCAGGTGTCACAGGCAACGATTCAGCTCATCAGCTAGTCGAGGCTCGTGTCTCGCAGTGGTTAGCGTACGATTAGAAACTCCCGCCAGGCGGATTCTCTGCCTGGCGGGCTACTTCCACCGCCCCGCCTATCTCATCGCTGTCTCACCGGCAGCGGGCTTGCGCAGCTAACACGCAGCCATCCGCAAATCTTTTAAAAACAATGATCTAGGCACCGCGCAATGCACATGCGCGGATGCCCGTGCTGCGCTAAAAATTCCGGCCCTTCGATTGCATTTACATCGGCACAATCGCTCCACTCATTGCCTTCCAGTTCAGACCGGTATCTTATCGGCCAAATCTCGGGGGGTAAGTGTGGCGCCAGGACGCGCGAGGACGAATGAGTACTGCAATGCCGAACCCGGAAGTAAAGCCTGCTGAGACCTATCCACCGGCTACCCCGATTCCGAGTGGGGGCGATCTGCTCGACACCATGCCTTGGCTGCCATGCACGTTGAGTCTCGACCTGCCTGTGGTGCAGTTTACGATCGGCGATCTTCTCAAGCTCACCAAGGGCTCGATCGTCGAGACTGCTTGCCATCACACCAGCGACGTTCCGCTGCGTGTGAATCAACTATTGATTGGCTGGACCGAGTTTGAAGTTATCGGAGACTGCCTCGCCGTACGAATTACGGATCAAGTATGAGTGCTAAGAATCGTAAGCGCCGCTCTTCTGCGCCGGCCTCGCGCCCGCGCATGTCCTCACCGATGCCGCAGTTTGCGACCGCAGGCGCCTCCTTTCGAGCCTCGTTGTCTCAGATTGCACAGAGCCACTCCGTATTACAGTGGCCCCGCCTGCAGATAGCTCCGGATTTTCTCGCGAGATTCAAGCAGCAACAGCAGCCGCTGGTGAATACGGTGACTCGCGTATGGGCATGGCTGCATAAGAAATACACCGTGACGACCAACAAGCGGCTTCGCGTAGCGGAAACGGTCTCGCTCGGAGAGAAGCGATTCGTCGCTCTGATCACGATCGAAGGCCGGGAGTTCCTGATTGGCGGCGGCACGGCCGGCGTTTCGCTGCTGGCCCAACTGGGAGCGGGGCAGGAGACTGCGAATGCTTCCGCGCTGCGCATCGAAGGGATCTCTGAATGAACCGCTTCAAGGCCCGGCGACTTGTGATGATCGTTTCTTTGCTCCTTTCCGCCACCATTCCCGGTGCGGCGCAGGCACGCTTTTCTCTGCCCGGAATCGAGACATCGCAATCGCTCGGCCGCCAGTTTCAATCATCCAATGCTTCCTCATCCGCGATGAGCCAGCTTTCCAAGATGCCATCGAATTTCGGCAACTCACAGTTGTCGGCTAGTCCCGCGCCTGGCGGGCTCAACTTCCAGATGCCGAACGCACCGGGTGTGCCGGGGCAATCGCTCCCCTGGCCGATCATCGTCACGCTTACTGGGCTGACGCTGATTCCTTCCATCCTGCTGTGCATGACTCCGTTTGCGCGGCTGCTCATCGTCTTTCACTTTCTGCGTCAGGCTCTGGGACTTCAGACCACGCCGTCCAACCAGACGCTCATCGGACTTTCGCTGATCATGACCTTCTTTGTCATGCAGCCCATTGCCGCCAAGATCTATAGCGATGCTTTTGTGCCTATGGAATCGGGTCAGATCTCCGTTCTCGATGCATTGAGCCGAGCGGAAGAGCCGATGCGCGGGTTCATGGCCCACTATGTGCGCGAGAAAGACGTAGCCCTCTTTATCGATCTGGCCAAGGAACCGCGCCCGGCTTCCGTGAATGATCTATCGATGCGCGTACTCTTGCCGGCTTACATTCTTTCCGAGCTGAAGGCCGGCTTTCAGATCGGCACCGTGTTATTCCTGCCGTTCCTGATCGTCGACATGGTGGTGGCATCGATCACCACCTCGGTAGGCATGCTGCAACTGCCGCCGGTGGTTATTTCCACCCCGCTCAAACTTCTGCTTTTTCTGATGGTGGATGGTTGGCATCTGCTGGTGAGTTCGCTGATGAGGAGCTTCAACTAACCATGGGTGTAGATCAGGTCGTACTGCTCGGACGACAGATGCTGCAGGAAGTGATGATCCTGGTCGGCCCGATCTTGGTCGTCGCAATCGTCGTCAGCCTGGTGATCAACATCCTGCAAGTGCTCACTTCGCTGCAGGACAACACCGTTTCGACAGTGATTCGGCTTCTTGCTACAGGTTCCGCGTTGTTCTTCATGATGCCGTGGATGTGGCGTCATCTGGCCAACTACACATTGACCATGCTGTCTAACTTTCAAAGTTATTTGCAATGATTCAGATACCCCTACTCACGATCATTAGCGGTCTGCTGACCATCGGCGTGCGCCTGACTGGGCTCATGCTGTTCGCGCCGTTCTTTGGAAGCGTCGTGATTCCGTCGCGTGTGAAGGCCATCCTGGTTCTTGCTCTCAGCGTGCTGTTATTTCCCACCTGCGGGCAGCAGCTTGGCGTTCATGCGCTGTCGGATTGGCCGTTCCTGGTCTTCACTGAGTTTCTGATCGGCGTGGGCATGGGCATCGCGACCAACGTTGTCTTTGAAGCAGTGCAATTGACCGGACAGGTGCTCGGCATTCAAATGGGCTACTCGCTCATCAACATCCTCGATCCGCAGACGCAGGTAGACACCACGGTCGTCGCGCTCTTCTATCAGAGCATCGTGATGCTGCTGTTTCTTCGCATGGATGTTCACTACTGGCTGCTGCATGCAATCGGTAATAGCTATCTGTATCTGCCCGCGGGCGCCACGCACCTGAGCAGCCTGTTTACGACGAATGTATTCAAGACAGGCGGAGAAGTGTTCGCTTTGGGCATCCAGATTGCCGCGCCTGTTTTATCGGCAACCCTGGTAGCGGATATCGTCCTCGGCTTGCTGGGCAAGGCCTCACCGCAGATGCCCCTCATGATGCTGGGACCGGCCGTGAAGAGTTTGCTGGGGCTGCTCATTCTGATCGCAACGCTGAAGTATTGGCCGGATCTTTTCTACCGCTTGTTTCTGGGCTCCATACAAAACGGCGAACGTTTACTGCATTTGGCACATTGAGACACCATGGCTGATTCGAGCAAAACAGAACAGGCGACACCGCGGCGGCGCCAAAGAGCGCGGCAGCAGGGCCAGGTCACGCGTTCGCGCGAATTGACCGGCTCTCTGTCCCTGGTTGCCGTCGCCGCGGTGCTGTCGCTGGTCGGCCGTCAGGTCGGACCTCATTGGACAGACTTCTTCAGAAACACATTGGACTCGGCGAGCACCGACACGATCGAGCCGAATGGACCGCTCTTGTTCTGGACCAGCGTCGAAGTATTCCGCTGGATGGTCCCTATCTTGATGACTGGTCTCGTCGTGTCGCTGGCCTCGGGAGTGGCGCAGGGAGGTTTCGTCTTTGCCGCCGAAGCCATGGCTCCGAAGTTCGAGCGCTTCAGCCCGGCCAACAAGCTGCAGCAGATGTTTTCGCCAGCCGCGCTCAGCAACGTTCTCAAGTCGCTGCTGCCATTCGCCGCTATCGTGTGGGTGGGTGTGGCCTGTATGCGCAGCCACTGGGGCGAAATTCTGGGCAGCGCCTTTATCGATGGCCGCGCCTTCGCGAATCTGGTGAGCGCCATGCTGGTCGAGGTCTGTTGGAAGTCCAGCCTGATCCTCCTGCTGTGGTCGGGCGTGGATTATGCGCTCCTGCGGTTGAAGAGCGAGGGTGACCTCAAGATGAGCCGCCAGGAGATCCGCGAAGAGGTCAAGGATACCGACGGCAATCCCGCCAACAAGGCGAGAATTCGAAAGATGCAGCGAGCCGCGCGGCGCAAGCAGATGATCAAGGCTGCGGCAACTGCAACTGTCGTGGTTACGAATCCGACGCACTACGCGGTTGCCCTGCGTTACGAAACAGACATGGCCGCTCCCATCGTCGTGGCCAAGGGGCTCGACCTGCTGGCCGCGAAGATCAAGGAAATTGCCCGGGAAAACGATATCCCGGTGATGGAAAACAAGCCTTTGGCGCAGGCGCTTTACAAGGGCGTCGAAGTTGGCGACACCATTCCCGCTGCTCTTTATCACGCCGTTGCCGAAATTCTGGTCCTGGTCTACAAGGCACAGGCCGAGGTGAAGCAGCGCGAGGCACAAAGAAGAGCGTATGCGAATCCGTCTGCGGCTAAGCCGCCCGCACCCAAACCGCCAACACCCAATCCGCAAGGAGAAGTGAGACCGCTGTGAACAAAAAATCCGGACTGCTCAATTCGCTTCGCACCTCATCCGAGTGGGTCATTCCCACAGCGGCAGTGGCCCTGGTGTTTGTGATGCTCGTGCCGCTGCCGAGCTTCATCCTCGATATGCTGCTCACGCTGAATATCGTGGCCTCGGTGCTGGTGCTGCTGACCGCGATTCAGATCCTGCGCCCGGTGGAGTTCTCGGTATTCCCAAGTCTCATCCTGCTGCTGACGTTGATGCGATTGTCGCTGGATCTGGCCAGCACCCGGCGCATCCTGCTGCACGGCAATGAAGGTCCGTCAGCAGCCGGAAAGGTGATCGAGGCCTTCGGCCAGTTCGTGGTCGGCGGAAACTACATCGTCGGCTTCGTCATCTTTATAGCGCTGATCGCCATTCAATATCTCGTCGTCAGCCACGGCGCGGTTCGTACCGCTGAAGTGACGGCGCGCTTCACGCTCGACGCCATGCCCGGCAAGCAGATGGCGATCGACTCCGACCTGAACACCGGCCTCATCACTGCGGATGTGGCGCGCACCCGCCGCGAAGCGGTGTCACGCGAAGCCGAGTTCTGCGGCTCCATGGACGGCGCAGCGCGCTTCAGTCAGCGAGATTCGCTGGCCACCATCCTCATCATGGCCATCAACATCGTGGCCGGCTTCCTGATCGGCGTCTTTCAACAGGGCGTGCCGTTTGCGCAGGCGCTCAAGACCTACACCATTCTCACCGTCGGCGATGGACTCGTCGCAATCATTCCTTCGCTGCTGGTATCGGTCGCCGGAGGCATTGTCGTCACCCGCGCCGCTTCGGACCGCTCTCTCGGCGTCGACATCACGAAGCAGGTCTTCAGAACATCGCGACCGCTGTGGATTGTCAGCGGCGTGCTGGTGGCTCTGGCGCTCATTCCCGGCATGCCAAAGATTGCATTCCTTGCCTTGGGCGGAGCCACTATGTACGCCGCCAGTAAGATGAAGCCAGCCGCTGCAACCGACGCCGTAACAGCCAAAGGAGCGGCAGGCAAGGGCGCAGTTCCGGGCGCACCCTCCATCGATCCGATGGATGCAGTGCTCAAGCTCGACGAGCTGATGCTTGAGGTCGGTATCGGCCTGGTGCCGCTGGTCGACGCGAAGCAGGGTGGCCAATTATTGGCGCGAGTGAAGTCGCTGCGCAAGAATCTCGCGCAGCAGCTGGGATTTCTGGTGCCTTCGATCCATATCACCGACAATCTTTCGCTCAAGGAGCGTGAGTATGTCGTCTATCTCCGCGGCGTAGAGATTGCGCGCTGGGAGATGCGCCGGGACCGGCTGCTTGCAGTGAATTCCAATCCGAAGCCCGGAGATATTCCCGGCCAGGAGACGCGCGAGCCGGCCTTCGATTCGCCCGCGAAGTGGATCACTCCCGACTTGCAGGCGCAGGCTATCTCCGCTGGATATGCGGTCGTGGACCACACTGCGGTGCTGGCTGCTCACCTCGCCGAGCTGATCAAGCAGAACGCGCATGACCTGCTTACCCGTTCGGAAACGAAGCGCCTGGTAGATCGCATTGGAGATTCGCATCCCAAGTTGGTCGAAGAGCTGACGCCGAAGCTCATGAGCCTGGGCGAAATTCAGAAGGTGCTGCAGCAATTGCTGCGCGAGCAGGTTTCCATCCGCGACATCGGAAGCATTCTCGAAGCGCTGGTCGAGACGGCAGCGATCAACAAGAATCCTGTGGCCCTGGTCGAGTCGGCAAGACACTCGCTGGGACGCGCCCTGATTCGTCCTCTGCTCAACGAGCGCGGCCAGCTGAAGGTGGTCACTCTGGATAGCTCGATTGAAGAAGAGTGCTCGCGCACGCAAAACCCGCAGTTGATCGCCGGTGGCGCGATGCAGATTTCCGTAGCCCGCAGGGTGCTCGATGGTTTGCGCTCGATGCTTGGCGATCAGGTTACGATGGCTCCCCCTGTGCTTCTCTGTGCTTCACCGGGACGCTTCTACCTGAAGCGGCTCCTGGAGCCATTCATTCCAAAAATCGTGGTTATTTCACCCTCGGAGATTCCACCGATGACGCAGGTACAGTCCTTAGGTTCTGTTCGATGAAGCTACTTGATATTTACACGTTGAATGAGGTGAACAAATGACGCCAGCCGAAGTGGCATACAAAACAAGCTTGGCAGAAGTGGACCAGGGTAATGATCTGGTGATGCAGGAGCTTTCACAGGTCTATTACATTGCATCGCGCATCCGGGAGCGCCTTCCCCAGCATGTGGAGCTGGAGGATCTGGTGAATGCCGGTGTGATCGGATTACTCGAGGCCAGCCGGACCTTCGATAGCTCGAAGAACGCCCAGTTCAAGACCTATGCGAAGTTCCGCATTCGAGGCGCCATCCTGGACAGCCTGCGCGAAGCGGATTGGGGATCGCGCTCGCTGCGCCGGCGTGGACGCGAAATTGCGGACACCACGGCGAAGCTCGAGGCCCGGTATGGGCGGCATCCTGCCGAGGCGGAGATCGCGAAGGAGATGGGCATCGAGACCGATCACCTGCGCAAGATCATCCAGCAGCTCGATGGGCTGCATCTGGCCGGCCAGCAGCTGGTCGCGTCCAATGATCGCGCCGAGGCACTGGACGTGATCGAATCGGCGCCGAATCTCGACGACCCCGATCCATTCGATCTTTGCCTGCAGGGTGAGATGAAGGCGCATCTCGCCGAGGCAATCTCGAAGCTCACCGAGAGGGAACAGCTGATCATCTCCCTCTACTACCGCGAAGAGCTCACCATGAAGGAGATCGCGGAGGTCGTGGGCGTGGCGTTGTCGCGGGTATCGCAGATACGCCAGGCGACGATGAAGAAGCTGCGCGAATCACTCGCGCATTTGAAAGCACGGCCAATACCGGCGGAAACGGCAGTAGGAGGCTATCGTGAGCATGTTTGATCAGGAGCAGATTGACTCGATGCTGAAAGCGTCGCGCCAGGCGGACTCGCGCAAGCCGGGTGGCAAGCCGCGATCTGTCTATCCCTGCAATTTCCGGTCGGCGGGGCGATTGTCCAATGAAAACGCCCGCGCACTGACTGCGATCCACGAGACGTTTGCGCGGCATTTCGCGAGCGCTCTCGACGTGTATCTGGGCTCCGGATTGGAAGTGAAGTTCCAGGCGCTGGATCAGCTGCCGATCAAGGATCATATCTCCAGCATTCCACCGCTTAGTTACATCGCACCCTGTTCTTTGAGCACGGTCCCGAGCACCATGATCGTTGAGTGCGACATCCACCTGGTTTTTCCCATCATCGATCTGCTCATGGGCGGCAACGGTGGCGGACCGGTCAACGAGACGCGCGAGCTCTCGGAGATCGAAGAAGAGATCATGCACGATGTGACGACGCTGATCGCGCGGCAGGCGGAGAATGCGTGGCGCATGCCCAGTATGTCTCTCGTTCCCAATCGCCGCATCAAGGCGTCGGTGCTGCATCAATACTGCCCGCCCAACGAAAAAGTCACGCTCGTGAAGTTCGAGATAGAGATTGCAGGCGTCACCGGTTCGCTTCAGCTGGTTTTTCCAACGCTGTTCCTGAATATTTTGATCAAACAGATCAAGATGGAGCAGCCGCAGAAGAAGCGCGGAGCTCGCTTTTTCCCCACACCCAGCCTGCGTGATCGCATTCTCGATTGCGACTTCGAAGTGGCGGCTGAGTTACTCAATATCAAAGTAGCGGTAAAGGATCTGATCTCCCTGCAGCCCGGATCGGTCTTGAAGCTGCGTGCGCCGGTTCGTAGCCCTGGAAAGTTGACGGTAAAAGGAGAAGAAGTATTCGAGGCGGTGCCAGTCAGGAATGGCACTCAGAAGGCGGCGCAACTCGGCCGCAGGGCGCAACGGTCAAGCTGGGAAGGGGAATAGACATCGTGGATAACCAGAGCAATAAAAATGCCGCGCATGTATTTGCAGCGGCTTTCGCAGAATCCTTTGCCGATTCGCTCACTCAGTTGGTTGGGTCGGAGTGGCATCTCAAAACTTTAGACAGCCCCGACCTTGCCACTCGTCAGGGACAGCCGGTCCACTATCGTTTGACTGTCGATGGAGCGCGCCAGGGCGAATGCTTCATCGAGTCCTACGAGCCGCAGGTGGCTCTTCTCGGTGCGAAGATCTTGGATCACCCTGAGGAGGCTTACACCGACGACCATGCGGATGCACTGCAGAAAGCGATCGTGTCCGCCACGCCAGGATTGTCGGCTGCACTCTCCGATCAATATGGAGAGCTGACCTTCAAGGTCGAGAAGGTGAAGGGCCTGGCTTTCGGGGGAATGTTTGTCGTTCCTCTCGAAGCTTCCGAAAAGGGAAGTGCCGCCATTCCCGTGCTGCTCTACTTCGACGGCCAGCTTCTGAACGAGCTTACGTCTCAATCGGAATCGAAGGCTGCTTCCGAGTCCGAGCAGATTCTGATTGATCCCACCAATCTCAAGCTGGTGATGGATGTGGAGCTGAATGTGTCTCTGCGCTTCGGTCAACGCCAGTTGCCGCTTCGCGAGGTGCTGGAGCTGGAGAGCGGTGCGGTCATCGAGCTGGATCGTCTTGTCGACGAGCCTGTGGAGCTGTTGTTGGATGGCAAGCTGATCGCGCGCGGAGAAGCCGTCATCGTCGACGGCAATTATGGTCTCCGCGTCACCGAAATCACCCAACCCATTTCGTCGCATTTCGCACGTTGAAAGAGGTAAGTCCGATGAGATTGTCGCTTGGATCTTTCCTGCCATCGATGAGCCGGGGATGGAAAAACATGCGCGCGGTATGCGGGTTGCCCACGTGTCATAACAAGATGCTGATGCGGAGCGTTCCCCAGAGCCGCATCGGCATCACCATCGGCGACTCCTGGTATTGCGGCGTTGATTGCTTCATTGTATCGGCGCGTACCCGGATCTCCGCATTGTCGCGGCGCCGGGTAATGGAGATGCCGCGGGACCCGCGGCTGTCCATCGGTCTCATCATGCTGTCGAAGAATTATTTGACGGACGATCAGCTTCGCTTTGCGATTGTGGAGAGTGAGCGCAACGGCGAAAAGCTGGAAGGCACGCTGATTCGGCTGGGCATTGCGAATGAGAAGCAGATTGCCGCGGCCAGGGCCGCGCAGTGGGGATATCCCTTTTGCGGAAGTGACCGCGTGACGGAGCCGATCGAAGCCGAGATCCCCACAACTTTGATGCAAACCTATGCTGCAGTTCCTCTGCATTACGCGGCGGCAGCCAAGCGGTTGGTTTTGGGTTTTGTTTATCGTGTCGATCATAGCTTCCTGCAGTCGCTCGAGCAGATTACCGGGTGCCGCGCGGAACCCTGCTTTATCACTCCCTCGCAATTCGGCGAGCAGATGGACCATCTGGCCGTAACCTCGGGATGCGAAGAGGCGGTTGTCGAAGATCCGGGCACTCCGACTCAGATGGCAAGAACTTTGGGAGGATATGCGTCGGAGATAGCGGCGCGAGAGGCCAGTTTTGCTTACTGCCGAAATTACATTTGGGCAAGGCTGGCGGGAAAGAGCCGCCGAATCGATCTCCTTTTTCAGCTCAAAAACGCTGCAGATGTACGGTATGTGAAGAATTCCGTGATTCTTGATGAATGCGTCGGCTCTTTAGGGTAAAAGGATTGCAATAAATTGCCGATAACTGTGCCAGGTGGTGGCACAGTGCTCAAGAATTCCGTTTTCCATACTGAAGTAGGGCGCAAGCCACCTGAAGAAAAACACCAGCTATTGCAGGTCGATTTCTCCTGCGATTTTCCTGACGTTCCTGTCCTGCCGGAGACGCTACTGCTTCTCGACATCAGGATGCAGGAGATGTCCGTCGATCTCGCCGAGATATCTCGATTAGTGCTCGGAGATATGGGCGCTGCGGTGCAGATACTGCGTCTGGCCGGACGCGAATACGGCAATGCTGAAGGCCGTCCCACACGCATTGAAGATTGCATCTCGGACCTGGGGCTGGTGACCTGCTTCGGGGCCGTGTCCGCAATGACCGTGTCTCGCGATGGTGGCGGTCATGCCATTGCTGAAACCTGGGCCCACTCCAAACAGATTGCGCAGCATGCGAAGCTGGTCGCAGACGAGATGCCCGACGTTAACCCCGACGAAGCGTACTTGGCCGGCCTGCTTCATGGGATCGGCTTGCTGCCGTCTATCCTGGGATGGGACTGGATGGAATCTCCTTCCGACGATAGCGTCGCCACCGGCTTCAGGATCGCCAAGCAGTGGTCGCTGCCCCGTTGCGTGATGGAGCTCTTCTGCGAAATGCATCTCGCCGGCTATCCCGTCCGATGGTCGGGGATCGTGCGCACCGCACATCAGCGCGCCGATCGATCTTCTATCGATTGCCCCTTCGAATACAGCATCCGGCCGCAGCTGCATCGGCGCGGCTAAGCTCTCCGGGCTTAGGCCGATCACGCTTGATGGTGCAGGCCATCACACTCCCCGAAGATGATTGCCTCTTGATGAGCGACTCGGCACGATCTTAGAACAGCGTTCGACAGGTTCTGAACGATTCTCATTGAACCCTCATCAAACTCCTGGTTTTTGCCGCAATCTGGCCTGTTTTTTGGGCAAAGATTGCCTATCGGGATGGCACGCCCCGTGCACTCTCCTGTAGCCGAGAGGGCCAAATGGACAGTGGTTACTACGCAGCATGCACAGGTTTAGTTTCGCGCATGCAGGCTTTGGATACGATCGCGAATAACCTGGCCAACGCAAGCACCGCCGGTTATCGGGCCGAGAAGAATATCTTCAGCTCCGTGCTTGCGTCCGCCAACGGCGCGCCGAGCTCGCTATTGAACCAGGCGATCAACAATTATGGGGTTCTCGGCGGAACGACCCTGGACTTCAGCCAGGGCGCACTGCAGAAGACCGGCAACGATCTCGACATGGCGCTCGAAGGCTCGGGCTTTTTCGTGGTTCAGACTGCGAACGGTCCGATGTATACGCGCAACGGCAGCTTCCAGGTTTCGAGCAAGAGACAGTTGATCACCAGCACCGGTGACGCCGTCATGGGGGAAAAGGGAGTTATCACTCTGCCGCCGGGGCCGGTCTCGATCAGCTCCGACGGAACCATCTCGCAGAATGGAGCCATCCTCGGCAAAGTGAAGGTTGTGGATTTTACTGCCGGAACGGATGTAACCAGCGCCGGCAGCAACTACTATGCGGCGCCTGCCACTTCCGTGATCGCGGCTACAAACACCGAGGTGCGGCAAGGCGCGGTGGAAAGCTCGAACGTCAATCCTGTCTCCGGCATGGTGGAGCTCATCACCGCGCAGCGGCAGGCGGAGATGATGCAGCGCGCTCTGTCGATGTTCAACTCGGAGATCGATAAGACCGCAACTCAGGATTTACCCAAGATCGGATAAACATCTCTTCCAGCGGGAACGAGCGGAGAAGAGAGATCTGCTGTTCGGTGAAGAAAAGCTAACTACTCCTGGTAGGAAATACCACGAGAGAAATGTCTTAAAAGGAGCTCGACCATGTTTCATGCACTTTATACGGCGGCCAGCGGCATGACCGCACAGCAGATCAACCTGGACAACATTGCGAACAACCTTGCCAACTCCAGCACCAATGGCTTTCAGTCGCGTCGCATGCAGTTCTCCGATCTCCTTTATCAAAGCGACGTGATGCCCGGCGCCGCGGCAACGCAGCAGACGACGGTCGCTGCCGGACTGCAGCTTGGATTGGGCACGCGCCCAGGCAATACCGAGATCGTGCAAACTCAGGGAGACTTCACGACCACCGGCAATAGTCTCGACTTCGCCATTCAGGGCGCCGGCTTTTTCCAGATCCTTCTACCCAACGGCCAGATCGGTTACACGCGCGCCGGCTCCTTTCAGCCCGATGCGCAGGGGAACCTGGTTACCGCCAACGGCAATGCTCTGCAGCCCGGAATCACCATCCCGCCCTCGGCAACAAACATCACGGTCGGCAGCGATGGAACGATCAGCGCCACGCTCCCGGGACAGACCCAGGCACAGCAGATCGGCACCATTCAGCTGGCTTCGTTCCAGAACCCCGGCGGCTTGAACAGCATCGGCAACGACATCTATCTGCAGACCACGGCTTCCGGCAATCCAACCGTCGGCACGCCGGGCGGCACAGATGGTTTGGGAACGATCAACCAGTACATGCTGGAGCAGTCGAACGTCAACGTCGTCGACGAATTCGTGAACATGATCCTGGCGCAGCGTTCGTATGAAGCGAATTCGCGCGTAGTCAAGGCCTCCGACGAAATGCTTCAGCAGTTAAATCAGCTCGCTCAGTAGGACGGTAATGCGATGACGATACGCAACTCAATCTCGGCTCTTGTTCTCTCCGCGGCATTAACATTGCCGGCTGGGGCGGCGGCAGGACGCGAAGTCATTACGGCAGAGCAGGTCGCTGCCACGATGACCAACGCCGGCATGCAGGTATCTGCGAAGCAAGTCGAACTGCTCACGGATGTGGTGGCAACCACCGCCACTCCGACGCTCAAGATCCGTTCGATGGAGCCGTGGGGAGATCATCGCATGATGGTCCGCCTGGATTGTGCTAGGTCCGAAGAGTGTGTGCCGTTTTTCGTCGCTGTCCGCTTCAATCCGATCGGTCAGGCGCAGCCCGTCTCATCCGATTCAGCTCATCTATTACCTGCAGCCGCTACGGTGCCCATGACTGCTCCGGCGAGATCGATAGCCACCGCCGCACCCGCAGTGCGCGCCGGTTCCATTGTGACGCTCCTGCTGGATGGCCCCCGCGTGCATATCAAGCTTCCCGTTGTCAGTCTCGAGAATGGAACGATCGGCCAAACCATCCGGGTTGCCACCAAGGATCATCGTCTGACCTATGTCGCCGAGGTAGTGGACGGAACCCTGCTGCGAGGAAGCCTATGAAGATGATGAAGAAACACCTCGCTGCACAGATTTTGTCGACCGGTCTCGTTCTCGGTATGGCTGTCGCGCCGATATCGCATGCCGATACTACCGATACCTCGAAAGCGGCCAAGCAAAAGAAGAACGATCCGGCCCAGCTGCGCGCGGACTATCTCGCCCGGCTCCAGGAGCATGGCACGCCAGATACGGGTCAGACAGTCGGCAGTCTCTGGTCGGCAGGCGGACAGTTGGCGGATCTCTCCATCGACTACAAGGCGCGCAAGCTGAACGACACCCTTGTGATTCTGGTCGCGGTGCAAACCACTGCGGCGCAGAGCGGCGACTCGAACTATCAGCGCACGGTGGCCACCAGCTCCGGTATTACCGGCCTGGCTGGGGATATCAGCACCAAGACGCTCGGCTCTCTGTTCAATGCCAACTCTTCGACCGCATTGAAGGGGACCGGTTCGACGGATTCGAACACGACTTTTCAAACCAGCCTGACCGGCCAGGTGATCGCCGTGCTGCCCAGCGGCAATCTGGTCGTCGAGGCGCAACGCAAGATCTTCATGAACAACCAGCATGAAGATATAACCGTCCGCGGAGTGGTGCGGCCCAACGATATTGGTCCGAGCAACACCGTAGCCTCTTCGGCACTGAGCAATCTGGAGATCGAGATGAAAGGCAAGGGGATCATCTCGGATGCCACCCGTCCTCTTAACCCCATTACCAAGGCCATCCTGTGGCTCTTTGGATTCTGATATCGATGAAGCTGAAACTCTCCAATTCGAAAGCAAGGCTCCGGTCGATGATCGGATATTTTGTGGCCATCAACCTTGCGTTGTCCGTGCTCACGCCGAGTGTTGCCGCTGCTGACACCAATCGCCAGGTTCTGGTTCGCGACATCACCAGCATTGAAGGCGTGCGCGACAACATGCTGGTGGGCTACGGACTGGTTACCGGTCTCAACAGAACAGGCGATAGCCAGCAGACCTTTCTGACCGTGCAAACGCTGGCGAACGCAATGCAGAAGATGGGAGTGCTCATCCAACCCAGCGTCGTGATCGTGAAGAATGTGGCCGCGGTTTTCATTACCGCATCGCTTCCACCCTTTGCCCGGCCGGGCGCCAAGCTCGATGTCACCGTCTCTTCCGTTGGAGACGCCAAGAGCCTCGAAGGCGGCGTTCTGCTGATGAGCGCGCTTCATGGTCCGGACGGCCAGGTCTATGCCGAGGCCCAGGGGCCGCTTGTCCTGGGAGGATATTTGGCCGGCAACGGCCAGAACAACCGGGAGGTGAACTCGACCACGGTGGGTTCGATTCCCAACGGCGGCATCGTCGAGCGCGACACCGCCGTCGATCTCCACGACTTCAAAACTGTCTCGCTGCTGCTGCACAATCCCGATTTCACTACCGCCAAGTCCATCGCCGACGTGGTGAACCAGGATTTCCATCGCCCCGTGGCTACCGTTCTCGACAGCAGGCGCGTGGATATCAGCGTGGCCGAGGCCTCTTCACCCTCCGTGCCCCTGCTGATTTCCCGAGTGCAAAATTTGATGCTGAGTGTTCACACGCCGGCCAAGATCGTAATCAACGAACGCACCGGCACCATCGTGCTGGGCGGCGATGTCAAGCTGTCGCCGGTCTCGGTGATCCACGGAACCCTCTCGATTCAAGTGGTAACCGACTATGGTGCGGCGATCGTTCCGGACAACAAGGGCAGGCCGCAAACGGTTCTGGTGCCGCAGACGAACCTCAATGTCAATGACGGACCGGCCCAGTCGATGCGGCTCGACGATGGCGCCAACGTGGAAGAGCTGGTGAACGGTCTGCACGCTATCGGTACGACAGCTCACGACGTAGTGGCAATCCTTCAAGCCATCAAGGCTGAGGGTGGCTTACAGGCCGATTTGGAGGTCCAGTAAATGGGAACCAGCATGATGGGGTTGGGTTCACTCGCCGCCCAGAGCAGTGCCCTCCAGTCCGGGCAGGATCGCTTGATTCAGCAGGCGCGGTCGGAGAAGGCCGAGACCGACGACGCCAAGATCGAAAAGGGATCCAAGGAATTCGAGTCGGTGCTGCTGGGGAGCTGGCTGCAACAGGCGGAGCAGTCGTTCGCCAGCGTTCCGGGCGCAGAAGACGATGAGGATGAGGCGGGAAGGGACCAGGTGATGAATTACGGGGTGCAGGCGCTGTCGCAATCCCTGGCGGCTTCCGGAGGGATTGGGATCGCGAAAATGGTCTCAAAAGCCATGCACGCCGCGGCGGACAAGGCCTACGCGCAGCATGCTGCGCCGGCGGCGACAGATTCTAAACAGGTTGACGGAAAACACTGAGGATTTCATTAAACTCCAGCATGGGACGTGCCGATAGTAACGGCGGTTCAGTTCATATGAGGGAGTTGAAATGAGAATCGACCTATTTAATTCGTCAGCAGATCAGATTTCGAGTGGGCCGAGTTCGCAAAAGGTAAACGCGCACAGCAGCGCCGCCTCGAGCTCGGTGAGCGGGGAAGACCGGGCGACACTCACGTCGAATTCGACGTCGGTGGCTTCCCTGGTTAGCACGGCCCTCAGCACCCCTGAGGTCCGGCAGGACAAAGTGGATAGCCTGCAGCAGGCCATCAGCAGCGGGCAGTATGTTCTCGATCCGGTGAAGATCGCCGCATCGATGATTGACGAAAAAGCCTGAAACTGGAACGTTGTGACTCGTTCCAGGAGAAGGATACCTACTAAAGGGGCGAGGAACAATGACAGGCATTCTGGATCGAAATGAGAAGGCGGCGTCGCATCTGCAGCTGCTCCGTTCTCTCGCCAATGAGCTGGAACGAGCGATGCAGGCCATCGCTCACAATGCTCTCTCAGAACTCGAGGAGAGCGTCGCTAACCAGCAGGTGTTAAGCGCCCAGCTTGATGAGTGGGCGGACGACCTGGATGCTCCCGTGGATGCGAGTCCTGCGGCCTCGCAGACTCGCATCGACGAAGACCTTATGCAGCAGATCTACGCTGCCAACGACAGGCTCCAAAACCTGAATCACCGTTATTCGATTTTGCTCAAGCTTTCCAGCCATTCCGTTGCACTGATGGCATCACTTTTCAGCTCATTCAAAGGACAATTTCAGGAGGCTCCTGGCGCCGGGTTGAAGCATCACACCTGGTCCTGCCAGATGTAAACGCTATGAGTGGATTGAATACTTCTCTCTCGATCGGCATGCAGGCATTGGACGCGTCGGAAGCAGCATTGAACGCGACGAGCAACAACATCTCCAACGCGAACACCCCCGGCTATACTCGCGAAGAAGCGCTGTTGAGCGAGAACGCCGAAACGTTCAACGATGGCCAGGTGACCGGCGGCGGCGTCAATATCGACGCGATTCAGAGCGTCCGCGACGAGCTGCTCAACCTGCAGATTGCGCAACAGACCTCGGCCCAAAGCGCGGCTAACACGGAGTCCGCCAGCATGAGTCAGGTGCAGACTTTCTTCTCGACGAGCGGCGGCGACATCGGTACGGCTCTCAGTTCGCTTTCCAGCAGCCTCGCGGCGCTTTCGGGCAGCTCGTCGACCGTGGCGGATCAGCAGGGCGTTCTTTCTGCCGCCCAGAGCCTCGCAGAAGCCTTCAATACCACAGCTCAGGGCTTGACCGGCGCGCAATCGACGGCAGACAGCCAAGTAACGCAGACGGTCGCCGAGATCAACAACCTGACCCAGCAAATTGCGCAGCTGAACGGAGAAGTCTCGCAGGTTCCGGCTTCCCAGGACGGCGGCACGGTTGAAGATCAGAGGGATCAACTGGTGCAGCAGCTCTCCACTCTGACGGGGATCTCCGTTACGCAAGGCAGCAACGGAGAAGTCATCACCACCGGCAATGGAACGCCGCTCGTCTCAGGTACGCAGAGCTTTAACCTGCAGACTTCGACCGGCACCAATGGCTTCCAGCAGGTGATGGATTCGAACGGCAACAACATCACCACCGCCATTCAGGGCGGTCAGCTCGGCGGAGCAATCCAGGTTCGCGATCAGACGATTCCTGGAGTTCTCACCCAGCTGAACACGCTGGCCAGCCAGTTCGCCACGGCATTCAATGCCGCTCAAGCGAAGGGCACCGATTCGAACGGCAACGCAGGACAGCCCTTCTTCACGGTTCCGACGACTGGTGGAGCGGCAGCAGGCATCAGCGTAGCGCTCACCAATGCCTCGCAGATTGCGGTCAGCTCGGATGGCGCCTCGGGCAGCAACGGCAACGTGGCCAATCTTTCTGCCGCGCTGACGACCGCGCTCCCCTCCGGAGAGACGGCAGCCAATGCCTACTCCACTCTGGTCTTTCAGGTCGGCGAAGCCGCCTCCAATGCCAGCTCGCAATCCACCGCGATCGGTCAAAGTCTGTCGCAGCTTACCAACCAGCAGGGCTCGGAGTCGGCTGTGAGTATCGACGAAGAGACCACCAACTTGATTCGTTACCAGACCGCCTACGAGGCGGCTGCGCGAATTGTAAGCACTATCCAGCAACTCAGCACGGATACCCTTGACATGGGATCCTCACAGAGCTTTTGACTGATATGCGCGTTAATCCAAACATGGCCCCTGAAATTCTCGCGGACTTGCAGCAGAGCCAGATGTCTCTCAATACGGCGCTGCAGCAACTGTCCACTGGCAAAACCGTAAGCGTGCCATCCGACAACCCGGCTGCTGCCGCCGCGATGGTGCAAAACAACATAGAGACGCAGAACGTCGACCAGTACACGCAGAACGTTACCAGTGCATTGTCGACGGTCGAGACGGCCGGCGCGGCGTTAAGCTCCGTGGCCACTGCTCTGACCCAGGCGGTGTCGGTTGCGACGGAAGCCGCGAATGGCACGAACAACAGTGCCAATTTGCAGGCTCTTGCCGAACAGGTACAGGGAATCCTGACCAGTGTGGTGAGCGAGGCCAATACCTCGGTCGGAGGCACGTACCTCTTCGGGGGAACAGCCAGCGGCAGCGCTCCGTTCACCGTAGACTCGAGCTCGCCGACCGGCTACACCTACAACGGCAATACCGACACCAACTCCGTGGCCGTCGGCGATCAGAGCAGCATCCAGGTCAATCTGCCCGGTAGTCAGATCTTTACCAACTCCTCTAGCAGCATCTTGGGGTCTCTGAGCTCGCTGCTGACTGCGATACAAAGCGATAACACCGCGGATATCAAGACAGCGTCGAGTTCCATAACCTCAGCCCTGGGCGTCCTGGGCCAGCAGCAGGCCTTTTACGCCAACACGGAAAATCAGCTCAATGCTCAGGATTCGTTCCTGCAGCAGGACACCGTCTCCCTCGCCTCGCAGGAGAACAATCTCATCGGCGTGGATCCGGCAACGGCCGCAACGAACCTGAGCCAGGCGGAGGCCGACAACAGCGCCGCGCTGGCTGCCACAGCGAAGGTTCTGCCCAATACCCTGCTCAACTTCCTGAGCCCTCCAGACTAAAGCGGATGACGGTGGGTAGATCGCCCACGGGAAACGCTTCAAAACCTCGGCATACGAGCCCGGACGAGTATCCCTCGTCCGGGCTTTTCATTTGTTTTTCGGAGGGAGGGTGAGGGATCGGCCTCACGAATGAGCCGGTCCAATTCCGTGCGCTTGAGCCCCGATGCCTCTGCCCAATGTTGTGAGTGCAAGGTCTTTTGCTTCCTAAACCCGATACAACTTTGTCAGCAGCAAAAAGCCCTTCTTCTTTCGAAGAAGGGCCTTTCGTTTTGTCTGTGTTGATGGAAAAGAATCTATGCCGACCAGCTGGAGGCCGTCCGCGGCTCTTGCGCCGGCGATCCGGCAGGATGACTCTGCTGCTCGCCCCACGCCGGTGTTTCGGGAGGAGTGGCCGCGCGCCGCTCGACCGCTTGCCAGGTCTCGCGAATCTTTAGAATCTCCGCCATCATATCGTCCAGCATCTTGGGCGATCTCTTGGCCTGGGCCAGGATAAGCTTGCGACGCAAGGAGGCATAGAAGGAAATCAACTTCTGTGACAGCTCTCCGTCATCTCCGCGATCGATCCGGTCCTTCAGGAAGCCGATGACCAGAAAGGCGTGGTTCAGTTCGCGGCAGCGTGTCTCGATATCGCCGCGGCGCTCGGCCTCCGCGCCGCGGCGCAGATTGCCCGCCAGGGTGTCGTAGAGGGCGATCAACAGGCCGAAGCCGCTGGCGCCCTCGATCGAGGTTTTACGGTATGCAAGTTCTGAGGGACCCATCATTGTCTCCGGCTAGTTGCTTGAGGAGTTATTCTCGCCCAGCTCGGCGTCGATGTTCTTGATCTCTCCCGGCAGCTGCTGCAGTGCGATCTCGGCCTGGCTGAATTCGCTCTGCAACTGTGTCTGCAGGGGACTGATGACGTTGGTCTGGAAGTTGTTGATGTCGCTCTGCAGGGAAGTGTTCTGGGTGCTCATGCTCTGCAGATCCACCGTGAATGCGCCATCGGCCGGGCTGAGGAAGCTGGTGAGCTGCTGATCCAGCGTGTTGGCGAAGCCGTTCAGCGCGGTGCCCTGGAAAAAGCTCTGAACGTCGCCGAAGTTATTGGCGAGAACGCTGTTCAGAGTCGTGCTGTTCACGCTGAGCGTGCCGTCCTTGTTCACGGATATGCCCAGGGAAGTCAGGTTGGGGATGGTGGTGGTTCCAGTGGTCGGCGTGTTGGTGTAGTCCAATGCCTGCTGGAGATCGTTCTGCAGATCGGTAATCGTGGAGTCGCCGGCCAGGGGACCCTCGCCTGAACCAGTGTCCGTAAATTGCGCGTTCACGGCGTTGATCGCCGTGTTGTAGTCCGAAACAAACTGGTTGATGGCCGAGGAGACCGCGGACGTATTAGCAGAAACGTCAAGGGTGACTGGACTCGTGCTGGTGCTCAACAGGTTCAACGTGACGCCCGGCAACGCGCCGGTCACTGTATTTGACGCGCTGGAGATGTCAACCCCGTTCACCTTCAGCGACGCATTGACAGCATTTACCGTTTGGGTAAAGCCGAAGTCCGCCGAATCTGTCGAGCTGACAGTGAAATTCGAAGCGCTGCCCGAAGCGCTGGCTACGATCGACAGGCGAGAGCCGGTGGTGTCAGTAACTACGCTGGCAGTAACTCCCAGACCGGCGCCGCTGATCTCGCTCGCCAGGTCGCCCAGTGTCTGCGTGCCGTCGGTGGTGAAGGTTTTGGAAGTACCGCTGCCATTGGTGATGGTGAAGCTCTCGGCCGGCAATGCGGTTGTTGAGTCCGCGACAGCGCCTGAGGTCCAGGCGGCCGTCGTTGCTAGATTGTTGACCGTCACCGTGTTGTCTCCAGCAGAGGTTCCGGGAGCCGCCGATGCCGTTACCACGCTTGAATTGGAAGAGGTAACGCTCACACCCGCCAATGGTCCGGTGAGGCTGTTCAGCGACTGCATGTCGTTGTCGAGATTTGTAATGTCGGTTTGGATCGCGGTCAGGGCAGTAGCCTGGCTTTGCAGTGTGCTCTGCTGCGCCTCCCACTGTTTCTCCGGCGCTTCGGCGGCACTGATCGCCGCATTTACGGCACCGGTCACGTCGATACCGGGCGTCGATGCGCCGGTGAGCGCCTGCAGAATGTCGCTGATGTTGATGCCCGTCGACGAATTGGATGATCCTAAAAGTGAACTAAGCAGGGAAGATGAGCTCATAAATTTGACCGGTTCCTTTGCTCGGAGCGCGAATCTTGTCACGCGTCCGAATTCATCGATTTAACCGCACTTCTCTATCGGCATATTTCCCCGTCGCTTTCAGTCAGCGGGGAAACAAAAAGCCGTGGCGCATAAGCGCCACGGCTTGGGTGAAAGGGAAGAGTTTACTGCAGGAGCTTCAGGACGTTCTGCTCGGCGGAGTTCGCCTGCGACAGAGCATCGAAGCCGGTCTGCTCCAGGATGTTGAACTGGGTCAGCTTGGAGGTTGTAGAAGCAATGTCCGCGTTCTGGACGTTGTTCTGCGCGTTGGTCAGGTTCTGGACTTCGGTGTTCTCGACGTTGCCTACGGCGGTCAGCTGGTTGACTGAGGCGCCGATGTCGCCGCGCTGTGCGGCAATGGTGCTGATCGCAGCCGTGATCGCGGTCAGAGCGGTCTTGGCATCGGTAGCGGAGGTGAGGTCGACGCCGGTCGCAGTCAGGCCGAGTGCCGCCGCCGAGAGGTTGCTGATGGAGGTGGTTGTGGTGGAGGCGCCGCCGCCGGTGCCGTCACTGGTGAAGAACGACGCATTATCCGCGGAGTTGGTGGAAGCGGCAAAGGTGCCCAGCGTGGGATCGTTGCTGGTAATCTGCAGCGAGTCGCCGGTTGTGGTCGTCGCGATGACAACCTGGCCTTGGTTGGCGGCTGCGCCGCCGGCGGTGGGGATGGTCAGCGTGGTGCCGGCGCTCAGCGTTCCAGCGGTTACCGCGTTGTTGATCGCAGTCTGCAGGTCGCCGACGGTGTCTCCCGCAGCAGCGGTGAACTTGAAGGTGCCGCCGGTTGCGCTGTCGTTGATGGTGACCGAATCGCCCGTGGTCAGGACCGTGGTCAGGGCCAGAGGAGAGGCTACCGAACCCTGAGCGGAGGCGAGCGAGTCCGTGTTGTTGTTGTTGAAGACCGAGGTGCCGTTGAAGTTGGTGGTCTGGCCGATGGTATTGATTTCGCTCAGGATCGCGGTGAACTCGGTGTTCAGAGCGGTCGCCTGGTCGGTGGTAAGACCGCCGTTCGAGGCTTCCGTCGCGATGGTGACTGCCTGGTTGAGAACGTTGGTGACCTGCGAGAGCGCGCCGTCGGCGGTCTGCAAGAGACCGATGCCGTTGGAGGCGTTCTGGCTCGACTGGGTGAGGGCAGCGATGTTGGCGCCGAGGCCGTCAGCGATCGACAGGCCGGCCGGATCGTCCGCGCCGGAGTTGATCTTCAAACCGGTGGACAGCTGGGTGAGCGTGTTCTGCAGGCTGGCCTGCGTGTTGGAAACGGCGTTCTCTGCGACCAGTGCAGAAATGTTGTTCAGCAGGGTGATGCTCATGTGGTATTGCTCCTTATATCGAATTCCGCCTGCACCGAACCCTTCCGCCATCGAGGTCCAGAATCGTTACTTGGAGCAGGTGGTTTGTTGTTACGGGCAATCTATCGGCTTCTCGTTTTCGGGATTCTAGTGCGGGTCTGAAAAATCTCGTCCGTGGAGATCTCCCATCGATTCATCGATCAACCGTATGTCGAGGAGTTTTATCGCAAAAGATCCCGCTGCCTGCGAAGCTATAGGCGACCTGGAGTGGCCGGGCAAATCAGAATGCGAAGAGGAGTTAAAACGGAGAAATCACCCGACTACGGAGAGCAAAGCCTTGATCAATGATCCACGATCAACGCGCCGTTGCGATGCCCGCTTGATATCGCCACGCCGTCTGGCTGGTGGCTCCATCGGAGAAGCGTGTGTCGGTGTATTCGTTGAACTCGATCTTTTTGTCCAGCACGCCGGTCTCGATCATCATGTCGCGCACCAGATCGAAGTCGCGCTTCCTCGGTGCGAGGGGGCTATAAACGACGCGGTCCATCGGCTTGGTCAGGGCCCATCGCAGCAGCGCGGGCTTCTGGTTGTAATAAAAGCGTCCGACAAAATCGGCGGCGTCTTCGCGATAGGGCTTTCCCTGGTCCAGCCAGAGGCCGGATCTGGCAATGCCATCCACTAATGTCTGCACTTCATCGGGACGCCTGTCGATCAGGTCCTGGCGGACGACGAGGATGCAGGACATATAGTCCGGCCAGTATTCTCTCGCCTGAAAAAGTACGCGGCCAAAGCCCGACATCTCGGCCTGCGAGGGAAAGGGCTCTCCCATGGAGAACGCATCGATGGCGCCCGCAGCCAGTGCCCCGGAGACATCGGGCGGAGCCATTTCCACCATCTTGATATCTCCCGGCTTCATCCCCCAGACCTTCATCGCGCGGAACAACAACAGCCGCTCATCGGAGAAGCGGCTGGGTATGGCAACGGTGCGCCCGCGCAGATCGGTGAAGGTCTTCACCGGCCCGTTCCTTCGAACCACCACAGCGCTGCCGTAACGATGGCCGAGATACACAACCTTGATCGGCACGCCCTGCGCCTTGAGAGCGATGGCCATGGGAGCGACGATGAAGGCAGCCTGCACCTTATCCGAGATGAGAGCTTCTTTGATCTCGGGAAATCCCTGGAACATACGCGGCAGAAAGATTTCGCCGTTCTGCGAATACTTCGAGATGTAATCGGTGACCGGGCAGGTGAGCTGACAGGTGACGGGGATATACGCCACCGTAATCTTTCGTTTGGCGAGCGGCTGATAGTCATTGAGCAGCGCCGGCCAGTTGACGTTCAGATAGCCGTGCATCGCGGTGATGAGCACGAGCCATCCGCAGCCGAAGAGAATGATCTTGCGCTTAAGACTCATAGCGGAATCCCCAGCGAACCGATCTCATCTTCTCCAGCCTTCGAAAGCCGAGATCGAGAATCAGTCCGATGACGCCGATCATCAGCATGGCCGCCACCACCAGATCATAATGCTTTCCGGAATTCCGCGAGTCGATGATGAGGTAGCCGAGCCCGGAGTCGACGGCAATCATCTCCGCTGCGACCACCACCAGCCATGCGATGCCCAGCGAGATGCGTAATCCAATCAGGATGCGTGGAAGCGCCGCCGGAAAGACCACCTTTGCCAGCAACTGCAGAGGAGAAAGCCCGAAGTTACGACCCGCGCGGCGAAACATCGACGGCACATTGGACACTCCGTCGATGCACGCGACAACGATAGGAAAAAAAGCGCTCAGAAAAATCAGGAAGACAGCAGAATCGTCGCCGATTCCGAAGAAAATGATGGCGACGGGGATCCACGCGATCGGACTGATCGGCCGCAGAATCTGCATAGCCGGATTCACCACCTGGTTGATCGCTGGATACCAGCCGAGAATCAGGCCGATCGGAATGCCGAGAACGACCGCCGCACCATATCCGATCGCAACGCGGCGCAGCGAGTCGCGTATATCGAGCCAGAGAACATTTTTGTGTGCCAGCGTAACAATGCCTCGCTCGACATCGAGGGGCGATGGAAAAATCTTCGTCGCCGTCCACACGACAGCGAAGTGCCACAGCGCGAGGAATGCCGCGACGGTGAGCAGCGGCCAGAAGAAGCTCTCCCATTTGCGCGGCTGTTGCAGCGAGTTCATATTCTGTGGGCCAGCCCAATCTGGTCGTAAATGCCGGCTCGCAGCTCGAGATATCGCGGCGAGCTGATGTCGCGTGGATGGGGAATGTCGATGTCGACGATCTGCTGAATCCTGCCTGGGCGGCTGCTCATGACGGCTACGCGGTCCGCAAGCTGCACCGCCTCATCGATATCGTGAGTGACGAAGATGATGGTGTTGCCCTCCGTCTCCCAGATGCGAAGCAGCTCGCCGCGCATGGTCAGGCGTGTGATCGAATCCAGTGCGCCGAATGGCTCGTCGAGAAAGAGCACATCGGGGTCGACGGCCAGCGCCCGTGCCACTTCCAGCCGCTGCTTCATGCCGCCCGAAAGCTCGCTTGGATAAGCCTGCTCGAAGCCCTTCAATCCGACCATCTGGATATAGTGCGCGATGCGCCGCTCACGCTCTTCGCGCGACAGCTTGAAGAGACCAAAGCCGATGTTGCCTTCGACCGTGAGCCAGGGAAAAACTCCCCGCTCCTGGAAGACGAAGATGCGGCGCGGATCGGGGCCGCGCACGATTTCGCCGTCGATACGAATCGCACCGCTGGTCGGCGGAAGAAAACCTCCCATCAGATTCAGCAGCGTCGATTTGCCGCAGCCCGAAGGACCCACGATGCAGAGAAACTCCCCGCGGCGAACATCGAGATCGATATCCGCGAGCACCGGCACGCTCTTGCCATCGCGCGCGAAGATCATACTCACGTGCTCGACGACTAACTTTGTCTCTGGTGACGGCGAAATAGCGCCCTCCTTAATCGATGACGACAAGATTAATCCTCCGCATAGCCCCAGCGCAGCGATCTGACACGTTCCAGAGAGCGCATACCCAGATCGAGCAGCCATCCAATCACGCCGATCATGATCATGCCCGCCACCACCAGGTCATAACGGCTGCCGGCGTTGCGCGCATCGACGATGAGAAAGCCCAGCCCGGAGTTGACCGCGATCATCTCTGCCGCAACCACCACCAGCCACGCGATGCCCAATGTAATTCTCAATCCGATGATGAGCTGCGGCATCACCGCGGGATACAGCACGCGACCGATCATGGCTGCAGGACTCAATCCAAAATTGCGTCCGGCGTGGATATACACCGCAGGAACACTGCGCACCGCCTGAATCGAAGTCAGGAGCAGCGGAAAGAAGCAGCAAAGAAAGATCAGAAAGACGGCAGCGAGATCGCCGACGCCAAACCACAAGATCGCGATTGGAATCCAGGCCAGCGGCGATATCGGACGAAGGATCTGGAGGAGCGGATTGAAGGCCATCTCGGCGCGGCTGTACCAGCCGATCAATAATCCGAGCGGGATGGCCAACAATGCGGCCAGCGCGAATCCCCAGGTGACGCGAAAGAGCGAAGCGACGATGTACTTCAGCAGAAGGCCATGCTGTAGAAGATCGCCGATGCCGCGCAAAACCTCAAGCGGTGTGGGCAGCAAGTGACCCGGATGAAGGCTCACGGCAATCTGCCAGGCCAGCAGCAGGACGCCGATAAACGCAATCGGGCGTAACCGGAGACTCAGCTTCAACGTGCTTCACCTCTTTGGATTCCATCTATGGTCGGCGCGGCCATGACTTCCCCCTCCCGGTAACCGACAATAGCACGCTCCGGAAAGGTGAAGTAATCCATCGGAATGTTGAGTCGCACTATCCGGCGATTCGAGGAGCTGTTCGTGCGGGGAATGGCGGGTGCTACGGAGCCAGAGTCTTGTCGGCGGAGATGGCAGGGATGCCTACGTCCGGTCGATTTGCTGCTGAATGCCGCTGCAGACTCGACCGCGCTGCGCGCAGCAGCGTTGCCCTCGCCGTGTCTTCGCTCAACTCCCATGCCATCACGCCTCCCAGGTGTTGCTCGATTGCAAATTGCACCTTGAAGCGGATGGAGGTGGGATCGTCGAAGGTCCAGAATGTATTTCCGTCGTAAAGCCAGGGCGCCTGCGACCGCGGATCACGGTAAATGGCAAATGGCTGCGCCGCTGTTGTAGGACGTTTCTCCCCGGCATGCGCAGGCGAGACCGGCGGCGTTGCGGGTGGGGGATCGTCGTCATCATCAGCATCTGGATCAAGTGCAGGCGCAGACGTGGTAAGGGTTTCAAGAAAACTATAGGGGCGATCTTCGTGAATGGCGTGGCCCTGCTGAAACAATCCGTGGCCATCGCTTCCCACCTGCTGCCATCCATAGCCGTAGAACGGCATGCCCATGAGCAATTGGTTCGATGGCACACCCGCCTCGCGATAGGCGAGAAGGCTGCGCTCGACGCTGCCACCGGAATTGGAATAGAGCGGCGCAAGAAAGCCTGTCTTGGGATTCCACGGCCCCGTGTAGTCGTAGTTCATCATGCCGATCTGGTCGGCGATGTAGCTCACGACTCTCATATCGACGCCGGGATACATGCGCGGCGAAGCTCCTACCGCGACAGAGAGTAGCAAGCCCGGCCGAACCATATTCATGGCTTCGCGCAGCTGGGTTAAAAACTCGATGTAGTTGGCAGCGTCCTCGGTTTTGGGATACTCCCAGTCGACATCGATGCCGTCGAAGAGGTTCGCATCCTCCGCGCCGGGCGCGAAGTGGCCGCGAATAAAAGTATCGATGCAGGAGGCGACGAACGCAGAGCGCCGGGCGGGCTGCGCACCGGCTGCAAAATCGTTGGGACTGCCTTCGAGCGAAATCAAAATTTTGAGATGAGGAAAGCGTTTCTTGAGTGCGGCGAGTTGATGAAAATTGCCGCGAAATGCGTTACTCGGATTGTCCGCTATGCCGTCAATCGAGTCCTCGGCGTGAAAGGTCAGATTGAGATCGGCGTTGGGATCGGCTACGCTGCAGCGCCCGCCCCGCACCGCGCCCTGCGAGTAATTGATCTGATCGAGCTGGTCCGCCGCGCCGCTGGTCAATAGATTCTTAACGAAAAAGTGATCGTATACACCCCATTGTCCGAAGTAGCCGACAAGAATGGGCTCGCCGCCAGCCGGAGCATCCGCTGCCCGCGCTTGAAATCCGCCAGCGTGAAGCGCAAAAAGCGACGTGAGCACCGCAGCGCGAATGCCATTTGGAATGAAAAAAGAAAAAGACACATCACTATAGACGCGAAAGAGTGGGGCGAAGGATGCGAAACCTTACTCTCTGCGCATCTGTATCCATCGTTCTCCCATATGACGATCGTTTGATTCGTTGAACGTACTGTTACAACATTCGAAGCAGTGTGAAAGCTTTTCGGCAAGCATACATTCTTCGCAATCGCATGCGAGCCAACCTTGAGGCCTTCGGCCGCACCTTATCAGGGTGGTTGAAGGAGCTATCGATGAATGACGACAAGATAAAGGGCGTGCTGCAAAAGGTTGGCGGTCGAATCGAAGAGGCGGCAGGCGCGCTAGTGGGCGATCAGGGACTAAAGATCGCTGGGCAGGAAGATCAGATCAAAGGCGACGCGCGCGAGGCGTGGGGAAATCTTAAAGATGCGGGCGAAGCCCTCATCGATAGAGCCAGAGTCGCCAAGGCCGACGCAGAATTGAAGGCCGCACGTGCCAAGGAATTCGATCGCGAACACGGGCTCGGAGACGAACGGAAGTAAAAAGTCTCAATTTGGATTTATAGCTGTCCGCGCGCTTTGATTTCAAGGTATTGATTGATGGCATCGGTCTTCATCGCTCCGGGTGTGGTTTCGATAACCAGAACTCCTTGCGCGCGCAGTCGCATGACCGTCTCTCGCCGCCGCTCCAAGATCTCGGTTGCGGCGGTGGAGATGAACATCTCTTCGACGTTCGCGGGCTCGCGGCTGGATAGCCGGTCAAGTTCCGGATGAATGAGGATCACAAGAAGGACAAGATGGCGGCGGGCAAGGTCGACGGCGGCGTCAACCACTTCGGGACGTCGCGCGCTGTCCGCAAGCTCAGTGATCCAGAGAATCAGCCCACGCCGCCGTTGAAGATTCTTCAAACGCGCGGCCGCACCGAGATGGTTGGCCTCCGCGCTCTCGGCTCGAACCTGAGAGAGCGAATCGACAAACTGGCGGAGATGGCCTGGGCCCGATGCTGGCAGAAGTTGCTGCTGGATCCCGCGTCCATAAACCAGTAACGCTGCTTTGTCTCCCGCCTGCATCACCGTCTGTGCCAGCGCAAATGCAGTGCCCGAAGCTTGATCCAGCTGCGTGACCGTGAGACGAGTATCCGAAAAAAGCTGCTGCGGGATCGTTGCACTGCCCGCGTCGACTCGTTGCGGGCTTGGCTGTAACTCGAACGCGGTCCGTGACAATCTTCCCGCATCGAGAACGACCCACACCTGCTGGCTGCGCTCCGTCGTGAACTCGCGAGTGATGACTTTGCCGCGCCGGGCCGTAGCAGGCCACGCGATATTGCGCAGCTCGTCGCCGCGCTGGTATTCGCGCAGGCTTTCGAATTCGCGGCCCGTACCGCGCAGCCGCAGACGGCGCTTTTGCAGTGCGATCTGCCGAATTCGTAACAGATAGAGTGCCGTATCCTCGGGCGACCGCTCCATCGGCGGATAGACGCGAACATTTTGTTCGAGATCGGCCGCAGCCCAGCGCTCGATCAGCCGAAACGGGCCGCGGTAGCGGAGGAAAACTTTGCCGAGAGCGATGTCGCCGCGAGTATTCGGTGTACAGCCGATCGTCGCGCGCGCCGGATCGCGTGGATACGCGGCGACTCGCTTCGTCGCCGGCATGGGGATGAGTGCGGGATGCAAAGCATCGGTGATTCGTATGTCGAGGATGGTATTCGAAGATTGTGTGACCTCGACCCGGATCGTCAGAGGCTCACCGAGAACCGGCGAGTTATCGAAGCTGCGCTCGATCTGGATCGCCGCCGGCGCCGGTAGCGTTGCCGCTTCATATGCTGCGAGCAGCAGCACCAGGGCATCCCAGGCGAACATGGTCCATATCCACTTGGCGTAGAAGAATCCGGGGACAGCGAGCAGGCAGCCGCCGGCCAGCAGAAGGAGAGCCCGCGGCGTGAGCGCGTAGCCGAAGATCTTTCCCCACCGGCCCTGCGGACGTGCCGCAGCTTGTACCGGCAGCGGGACGAGTGTCTGAATCATTTCGGAAGCGGCACCGCGGCTAGCAGATCGGCAATGACGCGATCCGGATCGAAGCCCTCCAGCTCGACCTCCGGCTTCAGGATGAGGCGATGACGCAGGCAAGGCGGCGCGGCTTCCTTGATGTCGTCGGGCAGCAGATAGTCTCGTCCCTCCTTCGCCGCATTGCCTTTCGCGACGATGAGCAGCGCGGCCGCAGCGCGTGGGCTCGCTCCGAGCGATATGGCCGGCCACTCACGGGTGCGGCGCACGATGGCCAGCAGGTAATCGAAGATCGCAGGCTCGATGCGCACTCTACGAACTTCCCGGCGAGCGGCAGCGAGTTCCGGGACAGAAATCGATTCGATCGCCGTTTGTTCGAGATGAGTGCTATCGAGTGCGGCGTGATGCCGTTCGAGGATCGCTCTCTCTTCCAATGCCGAAGGATAGCCGACGCGAATCTTGAGCAGGAATCGATCGAGCTGCGCCTCGGGCAGCGGATAAGTGCCCTCGAACTCCAGCGGATTTTGCGTTGCGAAGACAGTGAAGTATTCGTCCAGCGCGTTGGTCTCGCCGTCCATCGTTACTTGGCGCTCTTCCATGCTTTCCAGCAGCGCGGCTTGGGTGCGCGGCGGCATGCGGTTGATCTCGTCCGCCAGCAGGAACTGCGTGAAGACCGGTCCGCGATGGAAGCTGAACTCGCTCGTCTTCAAAGAAAAAACGCTGGTGCCGAGAATGTCGGCCGGCATCATGTCCGGCGTTCCCTGTACGCGGCGAAAGTCGAGCGAGAGAAAGCGTGCGAGGGTTTTCACCGCAAGTGTTTTGGCTACGCCGGGAACCCCTTCGATCAATGCGTGCCCGCCGCAGAGCAGCGTGAGCAGGGCCTGATCGATCATTTCGATTTGGCCGGAGATCACTTTGCCGAGCTCGGCGCGACCTTTTTCGAAAAGAGTGATGGCGGCACGCGGTTCCGTTTGGTGCTGGCTTTCTTCAGTCACGCAATTCTCCGTGAGGGTTTTCTGATTTTGAATGTTTCATAAGTCCGGTGAGGTTGGCGATGTGATGGTCGAGCCGCTTGACCAGTGCGAGCGCGCTCTTTGGAGCCAGCTTGGCAAACTCCGCCTCCCGCGCAGCCTTGATGTCCTCGGCCAGCCCTGTGCCGCGATAACGAAAGCGCTCGGCCACTGTAGCGGCGATTGCTTCCGGCGCGGAGCGCAACCTCTCGCGAGGAATTCCTCCCTGCGTCTCGAGGAAGTGCAGCAGGCGTCGCTCGGCGCATCCTGTAACCACATCGACTGCGCCCGCCTTGCGGTAGAGGTCGCCCATGGACTCGGCAAATTCCAGCGGCGAGGTTCGCGGTGAAGACACCAGTGCGCGCAGCGGACCGTTGCGGCGGCCAAAGCTGAGCACCAGCAGAATGGCCACACCGGCGAGCTGCCAGCCCATCGCGGCAACCGGCGTTCCAGAAGCGGTCGCCCAAAGATCGGGCCGCGCGCCGTGAATATATTCGTCGAAGATGACCAGACTCCCGGGCGGCCCCACGCTGGCGAGCAGCAGCTTCAGGCTCGGATCTTCTCGCAGTCCGCGATTGCTGAGCGGCAGCGGCGAGCTCCACCAGATCACCTCGCCTTTTCCTACCGCGTAATGGATGACCACGGCATCGTCGCCGCATAGCTGATCGATCCGCGTGGTCGCGTCGTTCGAACTCCAGCGCATCGGCACTTCGATCGCAACCCGGCCGGCCCGCGCCAGTGGACTCAATCCTTGCGGCGTTGTGTAGCAGAGCGCGGTGTGGAGGCCGTTAGGCTGCGCGATGTGAGAGTCGGGAAGCATCGCCGCACTCGATTCGCCCGTGGCCAGAACATGGCCTCCGAGGCGCAGAAAGTCGGCGATGGGCGGCTTCTCTTTGCGGTAGTCGAGGCTTGGCGCTTCAGCCAGAATCAGCGTGGCGTGCGGCGCATCGACATGGTCGAGCGCGGCTGCCGATTCATCAAGCCGTTCGGTTCGGTAACCCAGCCGGTTCAATAACAGATACGCGGCCTTGGCTCCGGCCGATCCGCTGTTGAAGGTACTCGGCGTGTGGTCGGTGTCGACCTGTGCCGGCGCGAAAAAAGCCCCGATCACAATCACGCATACCGCGGCAACGGTGACTCCGAGCAGGATGCGAGCGTCTTTGCCGAGCTTCTTGTTCACACTGTCCTCAACTGCTCGTGCGCATCGAGCGCACGCTGATAATCGCCCGGTTCGGCTGCTTGCAGGCCATACCAGATGCGTTCGAAACCCAGCGTCTGTTGACGAAGCAAGCTCCAGCCGGGCGATCCCGCCTCAAGCAGGCGCACATATTCGCGCGGAGTTCGCGAACGGTTGGGAGCCCAGAACCTGCGCCCCTCCAGCATCACGATTGTGGCCCAGTAAAGGCAATGAACGGCCTCCCGCCAGTCCGCGCGTGCTGCTTGTTCCGCTGCCAGCGCGCGCCAATTGCGCGAGGCCTCTTCACACGGCTCGATCTGCCGCCCGGCTTCGATTCTCACCTTCAGCCGCTGCCGCCGCAGCACGCGCATGGCCCATACAAATAGGCCGGTGCCCGCGAGCGCGATAAGCCCCCACTCGAAGACCGGTCCGATCCACGGCGAACGGCGTCCGAACATTGCGACGTTGTTGAAGAGGCTGTCGATCCAGAGAGCGATATGCGCCATCACGCGGTCCCAGAAGGATGTGCCGGAGACGGTTACAAATTCGGGGTGGCGAAGGATGGCATCCGCGTCAGCACGGGCATGATGGAACTGGTCCGTAGCGTTCCCGTCCGAAACATGACCTTGTGCATCGTCGAGCGAGTCCTGAATGCGGCTCGCAGCGGCATTCAGTTTGTCTGCTCGGTCTTTCATCGCCGGGTCGTGCGCCTGCCCAAGGACTTCACGCAGCCAATCGTAGTGGGCCTCGAAGACATCGACATTGGCGCCTGAATTCAATCCGGCCAGATGGACCTGCTCGTCGCTGCCGACCGTATTTGCGTCGCATGCCGCGGCGTTGGAGCGGCAGCTCTGCACCAGGCTGCGCAGGGCCTCGAGATGCGCGGTGTAGGCAGTCAGCGTCGACTGCGGCAACGCCAGCGCCGTGGCCGAACAGCAGAGAGCCAACATGGAAATCGAAAAGATGCGATTGCGTTGCTGAAAGAGGGCCATCACATTTCGCAGGATCGGACGAAGCTACAGAGAGATTTCCCCAGAAGGCGGAGCCGAAATCGCGGCGGCTGGGGCGATCTTCGACATCATCCATTCGATGTCGAAGCCCTCGCGGCGCACGCGCTCGTCAATATAGAAGAGGCAGACCGCGATCGCGCCGATGGGGCCGACCAGGGTCCCGGTCACAAAGCCTAAAGCCAAGCTGAAGGTGTACGTCAGGAAGGCCTGCGCTCCTCGCGAGCGCAGCGCGATCAGCGCAAGGGGAGCTTGCATCGCGGCGATTACGAGATAGAGCGCAAAGAGGAAGAGGAAGAGCAGGAGGATCCGTACCTTGCGGTCGATCAGCAGCTGCTTGCTGCGCTTGATCGAGGCCCTGACGTCAAGCGACTCCACAACCGCGGCGGGCACAGCGAGCGAGACGCGGATGTAAGCCCATACGGCATAAATCATCGAGAGGAACGTCACAAAGACGAGGATGCCTGCGGCCAGCGCTGCCTCGCGCGATCGCCGGTTGGCGAGCTGAACGGTCAGCGCAGCGATCATCAACGACATGGGCAGCCAGAAGCCGGCCCACAATTGCCGCAATACGATCAGCGTATACCGGAACCAGTGCTTGCCGGCTACAGCGAAGGCGGCCTTGATCGAGGCCGCTTCGCCCAGGTACACGGCAGAAACCGCCCAGGCAGTGGCAGCCTGCACAATTCCATACAAAACCAGCGAGATGAGCACAGAAACAAGGGTCAGCGAGGCGGTCAAAATCTGACCGCGGTAGAGGTCCGCACCATGAGGGGCATGAATACTCTGGTGCGCCGCGTACCACAGGCGAAGCGACTGGGCGACCACATTGACCGCGGCCGGAAGAACGGCTAGCCCGGCAAAAAGGCTAAAGCGCAACCGATAGATTTGGAAGGTGCGATCGAGCAGCTCTCCCGTAGAAAGCGGCCGCAAATCGAATTGCGCGCGCGGAACAGCGGACTGCTGCGAATTGTCATAGCCGGTGCCGACCCAACTGTTACCGCTGGACATTTAGCCTGCTCCGCTTCAAGGTTGGTCGATGGTAGCACAACAGGATCAATTCAAACGGGGCCAAGTCTGGCGCAAAAACCGACGCCAAAGTGTAGACTTAGCCTCGTTCGAGCGAAATCAATTAAAATAGAGAAGTTCTTTCCCTCGACCGGCCCAGGCACGCGGGCCTTTCCGGCAGATGCAAGTAAATTAGGTCAATATTTCAACGGGGACCAACCCGCTCAGCATTTGTCACGTCTATAGCTCAGATTGAGCAGGCTTGCCGGATATACGTACGCGGGAGAGACTCCTATCCACAGGATTGAGGTTAGTTGATTGGGTCGAAATTGTTGTTTCGCGGCTGCTTTTGTCGCTCTTTCCGTTTTCGCGGTTCATACGGCGCAAGCGCAGTCGGCAGATGCTCTGCTCAACTTGCCGGACGATCCGGCGGTTAGCCTGCAGCAATCGACATCCCCGGCTCCGTCAGCCGGAAGCGCCGGCACGCCAGCGTCCGGCGACCAGAGCACCACCGCCCAAAGCGCGGATGACATCCAGCGCAAGAAGGCTCAGGAGCAACTCGAAGAGCAGGAGCACCAGCGCGTGATGGGCGTCATGGCGACGTTCAACACCACCAATAACCGCGACGCTCTCCCTTTGACTCCCAAACAGAAATTCAGTCTTTTCTTCAAGAGCGCCATCGACCCATGGCCTTTTCTTTTGTCTGGAGTGATTTCCGGCATCGGCCAGGCGGATGATAGTTTTCCGGCCTATGGCCAAGGCGTTCAGGGCTACGCGAAGCGGTACGGAGCAGCCTACGCGGACTACTTCATCGGCAACTTCTTCGGGAACGCCGTCCTCACCAGTCTGCTGCATGAAGATCCCCGCTATTTTCAGAAGGGCACAGGCAGTAAGTTGGGCCGTTTCTGGTGGGCTGCGGCCAGTACTGTCTGGTGCAAACGCGACAACGGAACCTGGGGGCCGAACTACGCCAATGTCGGCGGCAACCTGATCGGCGCGGCTATTTCCAACGTGTACTATCCCGCTTCGGAGCATACCTTTGCCGATACCATCTCGCGCGGACTGACCACCTCCGCCGAGGGAGTCATCGGCGCGGAGGTCATCGAGTTCTGGCCGGATTACGCCCGCTACCACAAGCGCAAGCACGCCGAAAAACTGGCCCGGGAGCAAGCCAAGATCGATGCGCAGAGCGGAGCTCAAACCACCCCTTCACCTGTGAAGCCCCAAGACTGAAGATGTTTCCTGGAAAAGAGCCGCTTGACGCGGAGCTCTGCCTTTGTCGCCCGAGCGGCAGGGGCCAGAGCATTTTTTCTATAGGTGTCGACCGAGGAGAGGCACTTTACGCAGCTTTTCCGTTAAGAAAAGGTGCACCTAGCGAGTTTCCAAAAGGGCACAGTAATAGAAAAATGCTCTAAAAATAACCCTGGTCGCTTTGGACCAGGGCCAGGAGGTGTTATGTGCTAGAGACAGATACAGACTAGCTTCGATACCTCCCCGCCGTCATGGGTCCGGAGATCGGTTTTGCCGTCCTCCTTTCGGATGAGCTTTTTGATTGGCAATACAATCCAATCGAGGTCGAAGCCGATGTCAGACAAACAGCAAAGCTTTGCCAGCCACGGACGCGTACACCCGCTCTTTCATCTGATTCTGCTCCCGTTATTTTTTGCGAACTTCATCGTGAGCGTCACGTGGTTGGTGCGTTCTCCCGGCTTCCCGATGGCATGGAATCTGGTGATGGCGGTGGCGTTCCTGCTGCTACTTTTTCTCGCGCGCATCAATCCGATGATGGTGCAGGATCGCGTCATCCGTCTTGAGGAGCGATTGCGCCTCGCTGCGATATTGCCCCAGCCGCTGCAGGCCCGAATCCCCGATTTGACCATCGATCAGCTGGTCGCTCTGCGCTTTGCCTCCGATGCCGAACTGCCCGCGCTGGTCGAGCGCACTCTGCGCGAGAACCTGGGTCGGAAGCAGATCAAGCAAGCCATCGTTTTGTGGCGCGCCGATGACCTGCGTGTCTGACGACCTGCGGGTTTAACCCCGCAGGAAGCTAGTTCCTCTTGGCTTCGAGCTGTCCCCAGCGCGTATAGAGATCGTCGACAACTTCCTGCGCTTTCGCTGCATCTGCCAACGCTGTCTGAAGCCGTCCAGCATCGGTTGCTACTGCGGGATCTTCGATCTCCGCGTGATGCCGATTGACCACCTCTTCGGCCTGAGCGATACGCTCTTCGATGGTCGACCACTCGCGCTCTTCCAGATACGACAGCTTCTTTTTCGAACTCGCGGGCGCGGCGTTAGCAGCGCGCTCTGGAGCCTTAGCCTGCTTCTTGGCCTGCTCGCGCTCTTCAAGCCACGCCTCCCACTGGGCATAGTCGGCGAAGGCGCCTGCATTGCCTTCGCCGTCGAGGCCGATGACGATATTCGCGATGCGGTCGAGCATGTAGCGATCATGCGTGACCAGCACCAGCGAGCCGGGATATTCGAGCAGCGTCTCTTCGAGGATCTCCAGCGTGGGGATGTCGAGATCGTTGGTGGGCTCGTCGAGCAGCAGCACATCCGCAGGCTGAAGCATGAGCTGGGCGATCAACACGCGCGCCCGCTCACCACCCGAGAGCCGCGACACGGGCTGGTTGAGCTGCTCGCCGGTGAAGAGGAAGCGGGATGCCCACGATGCGACGTGAATCACGCGGTCCTGATAGACAATCGCATCGCTGTCCGGAGCAAGCGCACGGCGCAGCGTCTGGTCGCCGTCGAGCGTGCGGTTCTGCTCGAAATAGGTAAAGCGCAGCAGATTCGCGCGCTTGATCTGTCCGGCAGTCGGCTCAATTTCGCCGGTGAGCAGGCGTAGCAGCGTGGTTTTGCCGCTGCCGTTGGGGCCAACCAGCCCGACGCGCATGCCTGCGGTGAGATGAAAATTCAGCTTGTCGAAGAGCGTTCTGGTCTCGATGGCATAGCTCAGGTCTTCGAGCTCGACCAGCCGCTTGGTCTGCCGTCCGGTTGCCGCGAAATCGAAATTGGCGCTGGTCACCCTGCTGCGATTGCTCAAGTCGGCCAGTTCTGCAATGAGCTTGTTCGCATTGTCGATGCGCGCCTTGGCCTTGGTCGCGCGCGCCTTGGGGCCGCGCCGCAGCCATTCCTTTTCAATGCGAACTCGATTCTCCAGCGCATCCTGATGGCGAGCCTGCGCATGCAGAAACTCCTCTTTCGCCTCGAGAAATTCGCTGTAGTTGCCCTTCGCGCGCAGCATCCCATTGGGATAGGCGCGATTCAGCTCGGCCATCTGCGTGGCCACGTTCTCCAGGAAATAGCGATCGTGGCTGATGACCACCGACGCGAACGATCCTGACGTAAGCAGAGCTTCCAGCCACTCGATGCCGACGAAATCGAGGTGATTGGTTGGCTCGTCGAGCAGAAGCAGGTCAGGCTGCTGAACCAATGCCTCGGCGATGGCCAGCCGCTTGCGCCATCCTCCCGAGAAGGTTCCAGCATCTGCCTCGAGGCTCTCAAACCCGGTCAACCCAAAGGTCGAGTGCAGACGCTGATCCCACTCGGATTCGCGGACCCGCGCCCGTTGCAGCGCAGCTTCGAGAACCGCGCGCACCGTGGCTCCGTCAGGGAATTGCGACTCCTGCGCGACGTAGGCCATGCGCAGATTTTTGCGCGGCGTCACTTCGCCGGAATCTGCATCGATCTCTCCGGAGAGCATTTTCAGCAGCGTCGATTTGCCACTGCCATTGGGGCCGATGAGTCCGATGCGGTCGCCGTCATTGACGGTGAAAGAGACTTCGCGAAAAAGATTCGTCGCGCCGAAAGACTTTGAAACAGATTGTGCATTGAGCAGAAGTGCCAAGGTGCTCCAGTATTCGAGAAGGCTCGAAAGCTTTGTTTTATGACTCTGCGCATTTCGCGCAGAGAAGAGTTATGCCGATGTGCTGCTGCCGGCCTTCGAGCGTCATGACCCACGGCCGCAGCTCCCATGGAGGGCGATGCCGCACATGCTGCGTATGCCCGCAGGCTAAATCCGCAACCCAGTCGTCATGCTCATCCTGATGGAATCCGAGGATGGCCTGCGGTGGATAGCTTGTAGATTTGGCGTCCGGCATGAAAATCACCGAGCCACGCTGGCTGCGGTGATGTCCTAATTATAATGTGTGCGGAAAAGACCGTCAGTCAGTTCGGAGCCGGCTCCTTAATCGCGAAGGCCATTGCTCCATACAGAAATGCGGGACGGAAGTTGGAGGCTAGAACTCTTCCGTCCCGATAGAGTGTTGCGGAAATTACTTCTCTGCAGCGACTGCGTTGATAAAGGTGAGGCCATTCGGCGTGCCGAAACCAGTCACATCATCCCAGCCAGGAGTTACAGTGAGTGAGCTGTCGATACCGAATCCGAAATCGACATATTCGCTGCTGCCCAGATTCCATATAGCACTCGTAAATCCGGTGGTGCTATACAACGCTCCTTCGAAAAGCGACGCGGGCGAGTAGTAGTTAGAGCCGCTCTTGTCGACAATGATTCCGGAAACATCGGTGGGGCTGGAGAGTGGCAGAACATCTTGCACACTGCCTTCCTTGAGAGCCGCGATTGCAGGTGCGGCCTGTCCCAGCGCGTGGCCAGCCTTCTGGTTGGCGATGGCCCAGATGGCGGTGAAGATGGGACTGGCAAGACTGGTGCCTCCCCAGCCTGCTTCAACAACCTGCTGGCTGCCGGAGGTGATGACAATAGGCACGCCGGTGTAAGGATCGGCCAATGCCGAAACATCCGGTGTCTGACGACCGGTGCCCGGAAGAGACTTTTGCCACGATGGCTTGGAAAAGAAGAGGCTTTCGCCGCCACCGCTTCCTCCGACCAGACCCAGAACTTCTGGCGGATCGAGAACGCCGCCAGCGCTCACATACGTGACCGTGTCACCCCAACCGACCGGCTCTGTTCCGGTGCCTCCAACAATGTTCAGGATGGCAGTGCCGCCCACCGCAGTTGCATGCGGCGAATCGGACGGGACGCCCGGCGCTCCGAGCGGCGTGCCCAGACCGCCATCACCACCATCGCCGGTAGAAAATTGGAAGGAGATACCTTTCGCCGCGGCGCGCTCGAGAACCTGATCGAAAGATGTTTGTTCCAGCGGACCCGCGATGAGGTCAGTATCCTCTTCCCAACTATCGGAGACCGAATTGCCGAGATTGTGATTGGTGATGTAGCTGATGGCGTCCTGAAAGTCTTCGCTGTCCTGACCTGCAGCCGCGACTACGACAATCTTCGCTCCAGGTGCAATGGAGTGTGCCCATTGCACATCGATCGCGATCTCCGTATTCCATCCCGTGAGGATACCGGCCTGGGAGCTCACCGGCTGGCCTTCTGGATATACGATCTCGAAGTTAGAAGAATTAAGCAGCGGCAGGCCCGCCAACTTGAAGAAGGCGTTGGCATCCTGTTCGATTGTGGGATAGCCGTAGGCTTCAAGCAGCACAATCGTCTGTCCTGTGCCGTTGAGGCCTTGTTTGTATGCAGCGGTGAGGCCGTAGATCTGTTGCAACTGCGCGGGAGTGTAGTCCGGAGTGAGGTTAGGATTCGCCCCGTAGACATTGCCATAGTAGATGCCGATGGGCAGCGATGCGCCGGGCGAGTTGAAGGTGAAGGTTGTGGGCGCCGAGAGAATCTGGTTCGTGATGATAGAAGAAAGGCCGCCTGAGGCCTGCACTTTGGTTAGCGCTACTGATGGTAGCGGTTCTTTGGTTTGAAGATTGATAGCCCGAGTTGCGAGCGGACGCACAGTATGGCTTTCAATGCCGGAGACAGATGCGACATAGGATCCAGCCGCTCCGCTAAGTTGGACATTTTGTACATTGGCGCGGAAGACCTTTCCGTTGTGCTGGAACTGGTGAATCTGCGTATGGAAGGCCTGCTCCACGTTAGCTGCAACGCCGCTGGCTCGGATGGAGAAACCGTTCTCGTCGGTTGAAAGGATGGTGAGCCCCTGGCTCTGCAGCTCCTTTGTTACCGCCTGAAGCTGTGCTTGCGGGGGGGCAAACTTTTTCAGATCTTCATTGCTAAGCCACTGGTGATAAGTGGGTGAGGAGGGATCGTAAAGTGCGTCGACAGTCTTTTGGAATAAAGCTTCATTCTGTGGTTTGAGATGGACAGTGATATTGATCGGCTGCGATGCATCGACCGGTCCCAGGTCGCTGGCTAAATGCGTAGCGGCGGAGACATTGTTCTGCAATTGCGCCGACGCGGAAGGCATAGTAACTGACGCAGACACGAAGAGCGCTGATAGCACAGCAACGCTCACGGTTCTCTTTGAAAACGTCATGGTCTTCTCCTAAAGTTTAACTAAGTGAAATAGCCGCTTGAGAGCATGGGAGGGCGTCGTCTCGAAGAGGCGGCGGATCGCGCGCCGCATATCCGAGACCAGCATTGTGCAACGCTCTCCAGACGCAGAACCGCTCACTCGCGAGAGAGATAGCGATGCTCTCGAAGACAGGCAGGAAGGAGTTACATCCTGCCCTTATGCTGAGTAAGTTATGTTCAGATCAACCGGCGACATCGACAGCCGGCGAATGGCAAGATCCGCTTATTGGGGGGCATATGATTTCTCCGTGGAGTGGGAATGGAGAGCGGGTTGAGGGCAGAAACAAAACGGCCCACGATGTTGAGGTCGCGGGCTGTCCGGAGGTCTGTATCGCTTCTACGCTTAGGTCAGTGCGTATGCAAACCTGTGCCCACGTCGATCGAACAGGAGTAACAGGCGGGATAGATGTACGCGGGCAGCATGAGCGGAATATAGCTTAGGCTTATACGGATGTCTAGAAGTTTCTACTCTATTTTTTTTTGGCCAGACTTATTCGAAGGTATATATCTCATCTCTTCTTGATTGCGATCGCACTGAGACTGCGCGAAGTGTAGTTGGTGAGATAGAGAGTGGAACCATCCGCAGTTAGACTGAGGTTGCGAGGGAAGCGGCCTGCCGGTAGTAAGAGCGGCTGTCCAGTCTTTATAGTGTCAGACAGGTTGAGGATCGCGAGGGTGCCGTCTGAATCCGCGAAACGGTTTGAGTTCGCAACAGCGAGCAAGTTGTCATTCGAAAAGAGGCGCACTCCCACCGGCGCTGTGCCGCCTGATGGAATCGAGCGAAGGAGTGCATGCTCAGGATCACGCTCCAAAAGAGGCGCACTGAACGCAAGAATTGCATCATCGCCGCGCGCGGACACAATGAGGATTGACTTGTCGGCGGGCTCTGTTATCCGCACAGGAGAGCACCCCGAGGCGACACGGGTAATGACCGGTTCTTTGCTGAGCGCAATCGCTTTCTGCGTGTCGATCACAGAGATGTATCCATTCGATCGCGCTGGAGCTCCCTGGCGCTGGACGCAGTTATTCTTTGAAAGCAATGGATTGCCCGCACCTGCTATCGGCGGCGGATCGTGTGCGGGAATTAATTCAGAGGCGACATACAAGCGGTCTCCATCGGGAGAAAGAGCCAGGCTCGGAACAACATCGCCCGTAGGTATTTGGCCTAACGTCTGCGGGTTTTCCACTCGTCCGTCGTGATCTATGTGTGTCTCGATAATCCCGACGCTGCCTCGCTGTTCATCGACCGCGCCATATTCGTTTGAGGAGAAGACAAACTTTCCATCCGGCGTTGCGACAACATCGAACGTGCCTGCTCCCTTGGTTTGAGGCGCGAAATGGGGAGAGCCCGTGCCACGAATAAGATGGTGCACATTGAAAAACGCAACTCCGTCGTCGCCAACCCCGACTGCAATGGTGCGTTCTCCGCGAAGCAATACGAGGCCATTGGCTCCGGTCGATCCAGTGCGGACAAAAGCGATGGGGGCAAGTTTGTCTTGACCGAAAGATGACCGGCTGCGATGAAATACCTGAATCCCCGACACCGCATCTTTGCGGCTTCCAGCAGAAGAGTCAGGGCCGCTGAAGTTAGGTTGATCGACGTTGGTGACAGACACGAAAACATACCGGCCGTCGTGCGAAGCGAGCGCAGAAGTTGGGTTTCCGCGCGTTGGGTAGGTACTTACTTTCATTGCAGGAATTTGTGGCTGAGCAGGTTGCGCAATTACGAAGGAGGAGACGAAGGCGCCAAACCAAACCCACTCGTGGAGAGCGCCGAATAACTGTTTCATAATTTCTCCAACCTGCGTTCCAGAATAGAAAGCGAATGGGCTACGCGCGCGACCTTCTTGGAGGCCGAACAATAATTGTGAACGAAAATGCGCGTCGCATTGCGTAAGTCGACGCGCCTGTAGGTCACGATCCGGTGCGTTTCAATTCCAACTGCTCCGTTTGCGGACATGCAGATTTCCAGGCGCGGCGTATTGAAGCGGGACCGGAGGAAAGCTCGAAGACCTGCGCGACGCGAGCTCCACAGACCCGGCAGTCGGCTCCGACCTCAGGCGTCACCTCTGCACGAAGGCAGATGCCGCAGTAAGTCAATCCGGTCGACGTGGAAACCCAGCCCAAACGTGCTCGGGCCTGATCTGCGCTGGTCAAGATGGTATAGACGAGTGTTTCTCTCATATTCTTTCGAGGATGTTCTTTATTACTCATACTGGAGTTGGGCGAAGTCGATAACGGGTTTAGTGGTCACTGAATCCGGCCTGGTGTATGGCGCCGAAATCGAGCAGGCCGAAGAGAGAATTTGCAGCCGCGTTTGCATTGGGAGCACTCGCAAAATCTACCCACACATATTCTTTGGGGTCTTTACCGCACATTGTCTGTAGAAGTCCCTGGGACTTGTGTTCGGCGATCATCCAATCGACGACGATCTGATAACTCAGTGCGTCATGAAAGCCAAACTTGGTCGTTCTGTCGAACGCGTAGGCATACGTTGAACGCCATCCCTGGGGATGCTGAACTTGCCGGCTCGGGATGAAGTCTGTCGCATCGGTGTCGAATCCGAACAAAACAGGCCGAATGTTCTCGGGCACATCATGAATGGCAAGTGCCGCAAGGGCTGTCGCGGCCTGATGATGTCCGTGGGTTGTTGTGCGAGGAAGTATCGAAAAGACGTACTGATAATGTTCCTTCTTGATGAGCGTTTCGATCTTGCCTCTTATGAGAGCTGCATCCCAGCCATGTTTCGGACCATCTTCTTCATCGGTTGTGAAAGCATCGTCTTTCTGATTCAGAAAGAAATGCTCTTTGATCCCCAATATTCTGCCGGCGTTCAGCGCTTCCTCTCTACGAATCGCAGGAAGGTCTTCCCGGCCGATCGCCTCCACAGTCAGAGACTTTTTGTAGTAAGGCTCTGCAAGAGTGGAGTACCGGAAGCCGCCTTCGCCGTCCGTGATGATGAGCTCATCCACCTGCCCATGTAGCTGCGTCGCCATCCTATAGACGGTCGCAGCGAAGTAGTATTCGTCGTCAGGATGCGCGACGACCAGCAGCGTCTTTCCCGGCGATTGTGCAACGGCAAAGGAGGACAGCAGAAGCGTGCAGCAAAGCATCGCTATGAGTTGGATCTCGCGCCGGAACGTCAGCCCCGTTGGCGTCTTCCGCGTGTAGAAACATTCGGAAGGGAACAGCCCGTTGCGGCAATGTATTTCGTTCCACCTCGGCTTTTCAGGATCGCTCACCAGGTCAACCTCCTTCGGCTCATAAACACAAAACCCACCTGCCAGTTCATCTTCTGGCGGTGGGTCGTTAGAGTCTTCTCGGATTTTCAGCTAACTAGCGATGCGATCGCCTCATGCCCGAAGACGCGTACCCTCCGCACAAACGTGCGCGACAACAAAGGGAGATCTTCTGCGAGACAGGCTTCATTGGTTGGAGTGTAGCACGGTCAGATTGCGAATTGAGGAGCTCCCCCGGCGGCCGCTCCCGATCTAAGCGGTAAAGTTGTGGCGAGGATTTTTGTTGCCTCCGTCATAATATGTGATATATAGAGTGCATGAACCGCGCGCCCATCATGTCCATCCAGTTGATCGCGAGCCGCGTGTGTTGTTGTCCTTGTCGAAGCTGTTGACGGCATCCCTTCGAAAAATCTTTTTCTAGATCAAGTGTCGTAACTTCACTGTTCGCGGGCTCTTGCTCCGCGAACGGTTGAGTTCATGAAGACAATTGCCGTTCCTCCATATTTGCCGTTCCCCGCCGCCATTGGATGAGCGCAAGCTGACACATTCAAACATCCGCGTGTCTTCACGCGCACAGCCTGCGCACATAAAGCGCGACTGAAAGAAAATATGAAAACTATTAAGTTTTGCAGCTTGTTCTTTGCATTGCTTCTTGTCATTTCGCCGGTACGTTTCCTGATCGCCCAAACACTTACCAGCGCCACCGTCGTCGGCACCATCAAGGATTCGAGCGGTGCGGTCGTGACGTCTGCTACCGTGCGAATTCGCCAGCCTGATACAGATGCCGTCAGCACGACGATAAGCGAGTCTACGGGACAATATCGTTTCCCGTTTCTCAAGCCGGGAGACTATGAGATCACCGCAGAAGCGGCGGGTCTCTCTACGCCTGCTGTGCGCATCCATCTGCTCGTGGGACAGGAGCAGTCAGTCGACCTGAAGCTGGGAGTGCAGGCGGTGCAGCAGACGGTAGAGGTTGAGTCGGCCAGCGGCCTTCTGCAGACGGAAAACGGAAACAATCTTACTGACTACAATCTGCACTACGTTGAGAACACGCCCGTGAATGGCGGCGATATCACCAACGTCGCGTTTTCTACTCCCGGTGTGCGCGTGAACGTGGGCGGAGGAAATAACAACTTCAACGTCAACGGCCTGCCTTTCAGCTCTGTGCTCTTCACCTACAACGGAGCGGACATTGTCGAGCCTTACGGCAACAATAATAAGTCCGGTTCCAGCAACAACACGCTTGGTCAGAACGATGTTGCCGAGGCCTCGGTGATCACCAACGCCTACAGTGCACAGTATGGACGGATGGCCGGAGCGCAGGTGAATTACATCAGTAAATCCGGAACCAATCGGTTTCACGGAAACCTGGTTGAAAACTACAACGGCGATGTGCTGAATGCGAATGATTATTTCAGCAATGCCACACATACTCCGCGCGGCCGTGCGGTGGCAAACCAGTATGCCGGGTCGGTCGGCGGTCCAATTCTCAAAGACAAGCTGTCGTTCTTCTTCAACTATGAAGGATTACGCTACGCGCTGCCCACCAACCAGGTCGTATCGATTCCATCCCCGGCGCTGCAGACGTATGTATTGGCGAATGTGCCCGCGGCGTCGCTTCCGTATTATCAGCAGCTGTTCAGTCTCTATAACAACGCGCCTGGCCTTAGCCGTGCGGTGGCTGTGACGAACGGTCCCGGGCAACTGCAGGATGGTACAGGTAATCAGGGTTGCGGCAAGAACAACGGGCTCTCCGGCGTACCGGTTCCGGGTGGCGGCGGGACAACATTTGGCGGAGCCAGCGGCTTCCCTTGCGCCGTCGCATTCGTATCGACGGCCTCGAGCGTCAACACCGAATACCTCACCAGCCTGCGCATCGACTACAACATCAACACCCAGCAGAAGCTCTACTTTCGCATCAGCCGCGACGCGGGCGTGCAGGCAAGCGGCACCAGCCCAATCAATCCGCTCTTCAGCGGAGTAAGTCCTCAGCCCTGGGTAATTCCGCAGTTGAACTACACCTATGTGATTACACCGCGGCTGGTGAATAACTTTATTTTGAATGGCAACTACTATTCCGCTGTGTTTTTCGGCTCCAGCAATTTTCAGGAGGCACAGAAGCTTCTTCCAGTTTCATTTACGAATGGAACCACGGGCGCGACAGGCTTCAGCGATGGCGGCGCAGGGAATGCGGGCTTTCAAAATCTCGGCCCGGCCGCACCCGAAGGGCGACTCGGCCAACAACTTGGCATCATCGACGATTTGTCGTGGGAGCATGGCCGTCACACGCTTCAGTTTGGCGTGAACAATCGGAATAACCGCATCACTAGCACCGCGAATCAGACGGGCACAATCATTGGCGACTACAACTTCGGCAGCGTCTCCGACTTTGCGCACGGCAACATCTCAGACCCCAGCAACTACAACAGCTTTACCCAGTCATTTCCTCTGATACCCACGGTTCATTTGCGCGTCGACTCCCTCGGCTTTTATGGTCAGGATGAGTGGAAGATTCTCAAGAATTTAAATCTTACTTACGGAGCGCGCTTCGAATACCAGGGCAATCCATGGTGCAAAGAAAAGTGCTATTCCCGGGCGAATACGGAATTCCTCGCCAATGGCTACCAGGCCGGCAGCACTATTCCTTATAACGCAACGCTTCAAACAGGAGTACAGCAGGACTTCAAGTCCTTTGAAGGCGTCATCGTTGAGCCTCGATTCGCCTTTGCCTGGTCACCAATCGGCGAAGGCAAGACTGTTGTGCGCGGCGGTGTCGGGCTCTTTGCAAATACCATCCCGGCCAATATCGCCGCGAACGTCTACGGCAATCCGCCAAACAAATTTGCGCCCAAAGTTACGAATGGAATTGTCGGTCTATCTCCCACGGCGGGAACATCGCAGGCGACCGCGGCTGCTTCGAACGCCGCGTTCCAGGCAGGATTCTCAGCCGGCGACACACTCAATCAACTCAAGGCTGCTGTTCCCGCTGGCGTGACCTTCTCTACGCCTACGCTTTATGTAAACCCGGACAACTACCACACCATCAAAACGCTGGAGTGGAGTCTCGAGGTCGAGCAGCCATTAACGCGTCACGACGTGGCGACGATTTCTTACGCGGGCAATCATGGATACGATGAGCCACTTTCGAACACTGGCGCCAACGGCTGGGCTACGAATGGATACGGCGGATTGCCAACCGGCATCCCCGATCCCCGCTTCTCGACAGTGACCCAGATTTTCGCTAACGGCTATTCAAACTACAACGGAGTGACGGTTCTGGAACGGCACTCTTTCGCAGGCGGACTGCAAGGCCAAGCCAGTTATACGTGGAGCAAAGCCTTGCAGCTTGGACCGGGCGCTGGCACGACTGCTGCGTCAGGAGCCATCTACAATCCGACCGTATATGCATTGAACGGAGGAACGCCTGTCGGCAAGGTGACGGATGGCTATGGCGCCACGGCCTTCGATACACGGAGCAACTTCACGGCGGACCTCGTATACACGACACCCACGCTGAGTCGGACTCTGTTGAAAAAAACGCTGAGCGGATGGAAATTCGGAGGCAAGATTTACCTCTACAGCGGACGTCCCTTCACGGTGACGGACAGTGGAATCAGCGCCAAGAATGTCTTTTCGAGTTCGTTCAGCGGAACCGTACTTGCGGACACGGCAAACCCATCCGTGATCGGAGTCCATTGCGGCAGCTCGGCGGTACATACGCCCTGCTTGAGCACCAGCGACTTCGAGACAGCAGCAACGCAGACGGACTGGGGCAATACGAAGCCGAACAGCTTCTATGGTCCGGGCTTCTTCTCCATTTCATCCCAGCTTGCCAAAGAGATTACAGTGACGGAGAGCACCCGTTTCGAACTCGGCGCCGATGCCTATAACCTGCTGAACCATCCCAATTTCGGATTGCCGAACTCGGATGTAAACAAAGGGCAGACGCTGGGCACAGTCACGACCGATGTGAGCGTGCCGACCAGTATTTACGGCACCGGGCAGGGAGCTATCGTTTCCGGACGCGTGCTAGTTGTCTTCGGCAAGTTCGTCTTCTAAACCAACCACATTCGGGGCCGTTGCGCACAGAGCGCGAACGGCCCTTCGAGAAAGAATTGAGGGCTGCTATGCGAAAGAGTGTGCTTGCACTTGCGCTGCTTTATCCCGCGCTTCTTATTGGACAGGCGGGAAAACTTACCATTGATGACTTACTGAACCCCAGCCTCTCCGGCGCCGGCTATGGACGACGGAGCGCCGAGGGGGAGATAACTCCTGACGGTAAATACACAGTGGTCCAGGAACGCGGACAGATTGCTTTGAAGCCGGCGGATGGAAGCGCTGAGAGGGTGCTCACCTCATCGCAGGAGCCTAAGTCGGAGCTTGCGTTATCTCCAGACGGCCGGCAGATCGCTTATGTGAGTCAGGGACAGGTATGGGTCGTTGCGTTGGCGGGAGGAGAATCACTGCAGTTGACGCACGATCCTGTCGGGCCGGGCGATCCGCGTGGAGCTACGGATCATCATCCGCAGTGGAACCCAAACGGAAACTGGATCCTCTACGAGTCAGGACGCAAGGGATACAACGAGCTGTATGTCGTGAGCCAGGACGGAAAGATACTTAACCTGCTGGCCGCAACCGAGATTTATCACGGCAAGGACATCATCGCGAATACAGCGGTGGACAAAGGCGATGCGGTATCTTCTGACCGCTTCGATTCGCGGCCTCTATGGTCTCCCGATGGAACTCGTATTTCCTACACCGAGCGATCGAGAGAATTCTTTTCGGGTAAGTTGAAGGTGCTTCCCTTCGACCAGAAGACAGGCACTGCAGCGGGCGCGTCCCTGGATATCTACATCGCGAAGAACGATCCGGGAGGCGCGTGGGCCATCAATACCGCTGCATGGTCACCGGACAGCAGCACGCTCGCTGTGGTGCTGCAGGAAACGCACTGGGACAAGATATGGCTGATACCCTCCAAAGGCGGCAAGCCCAGGCAGTTGACGTATGGAACGGGCGAAGACGAAGAGCCTGTTTATTCGCCCGATGGAAAGTGGATCGCATTTGTGTCGAACCGCGATCTTCCCGAGGAGAGGCATATCTGGGTTGTTCCGGCTGCTGGTGGAGAGCCGCATCGTCTCACTCAGCTGGCAGGCTTTGAGCTCGACCCGCTCTGGACAACGAACAGCGAGAGCATCCATTTTCAATGGCGCTCCACGCTGGGAGCATCGGCGGCATACGTTGCGGCCGCGAGCGGAAAGGATCAACCGCGTCTGTTGGGAGCGATCCGTCCTTCGAAGTTCGAACAGCTTGGCATTACGCCTGAAGTTGTGCGCTACAAAGGAAAGGACGGCCTGCCGCTTGCGGGCATTCTCTACAAACCTGTTGACTACCATGCTGGCACTCGCTATCCGGCCGTGATCCTGGCGCACGGCGGTCCCGAAGGCCAAGTGGGCCTCAGCGTTTCGCCGTGGTCAGCATTTCTGGCCGATCAGGGATATGTCGTACTTGAGCCGAACTTCCGCGGCAGCACGGGTTATGGCGAGCGCTTTCGCAACGCCAATGTCGAAGACTCCGGCGGCGGGGAGATCGATGATATCGCGGCATCGGTACAGTATCTCGTCGATGCCGGCCTCACTGATCCCAAGCGCGTCGGCATCTCAGGAGGCAGCCACGGCGGCACGGTCGTTGCCAATGCCGTATCCAAATATCCTGATCTCTTCGCTGTGGGCATTGAGAAGTTCGGAGTCGTCGATCGCGCATTGTTTCTGCGCTACACCAATCGCAACTCAGCTATTCGCTGGGAGACGAAGATGGGCGGCCCTCCAGAGCTGAAGCCCGCGGTTTATCGCAAAGCAAATGTGCTTCCGGATGTAGCGCGAATCAAAACGCCGTTGCTGATCCTGCATGGCGAAGAAGATCCTCAGGTGCCCCCTCAGGAGTCGCAGGAGTTCGCCGCTGCCCTCAAGCAAGAAGGGAAGACCTTCACGTATATTACGTATCCGCACGAAGGTCATGGCTTCCAACAGCGGGAGCATCGCAAAGATGCTGACGAGCGTGAACTGGCATTTCTCAACAAGTACCTCAAACCTGACTCCGCTCAGTAGCACATGTAAAGATCGCGTCTTGCGGAAACAGGACGCGATCTTTTCCTTGGAGCGTGATCTAACGCATGCTCGAGGGCCGCGAGTAGGCGCCAGCAAACAGAGAACGCCATGACGGATCAAGATACAGCCAGCATTGCGAACTCCGCCAGCTGGTGGAAAGCTCCGGAACATGCAGGAGACCATGTCCTTGAGCGCAGATCCACTCAGTGCCATTCCATGCGAGGAAATTGCGCGAGGCCTGACCAACGCGGGCTGGATTCGATAAGAGGCGGAGGCAAACAGGGCAGCGTTTGCGCTGGTCTTGCCACGCCCAGCGGAAGGATAATAGAAATCCCGTAAACGAGAGAGCGATCAAAATATAGATAGATAAGGACGAACCAATTGGGTTCACGAAGTAAGCGATAGCAATTGACCAGAAACAGACGGCCGCGACAACAAGTGCAAGTTTCGCAACCAGAAAAAACCAGCGTAAGTATGACGCCGATTGGGAGCTGGAGTTTGAATGGCTTGGATACTCACCTAATGGCACCGGCGTGGTTGCAGGAAGAGCTGCGATGGCCAGGACCAGCGTATAAACGAGAATGAAGCGCGGCAGGTTGAATATCTCCGAGAGAGCGATGCAGTCGAACTGCTCGAAGCTCCTCTCAGGCCCGGGAACAGTCATGAACCACCGCGGGCCGTATGCCGCTGCAATTCCGTCTGGATTGATGAATGCGATGACAAATCCCTTGGTACGCGCGCCGAGACTATCGAGCCATGTCTGATTCTCGGATAGCCACCCATCGATCTGCGACGGGAATGGCCAGATAGCGTTCGGCAGTATCCCCGCGACCGTCACCCATTGACCACCAACTTCAATGCTTCGTCCAATGAGATTGGGATCGCGGTGGAAAGATTGCTGCCAGGTTTTTTCGGTGAGGAAGAGCTGCGGTAAGGCCGAGGGCCGAATGCGAATCGCATCTTTTACCGTCGGGGGCAGGTCCATAAAATCTATCAAGTTAGGGCTGGAACGGGCTACGGATATCCCATCGACGTCGTAATGATCGACATGGATTCTCTTGACCGCCGGTTGATAGAAAGCGAGTTCAGTAAATAGCCGATGAGTCTCTACGGTCCATTGCCGATAGTCGGCAATACGGACGGTCGGGATTTCAACTCCGTGATAGCCATCTCCGGATATCCAAACGGAGTCAGAATTTCGAGAGTGGAACTGCAGCAGCGCTTCATGCGCATTGGGGAGAGCGATGCAAATCACAAGCCCAACGAATGCGCCGACGAACAATGCGCCCAGGCATCGTGCGGCCGAACCGCGCGGAGCGGTCGGCATCGTCACGCCGCTACCACCCGTTCTGCGGAAATAAAGTGCATCTTGAAAGGCGCCGGCGGAAAAAGTGATTCCCGGCCAAATATTCTTATCTTCATGGCACACATGCCAAAGCTCTGCACGCCATTCCGCCAGCCATTCGGCCCTCTGTCGCCTGGGAACCAGCGCAGATGCCGTGCGTAGAAGCGCATATGCTGCAACTTGCGAGAGGCGACGTGAAGATGGCGTCATGCCTTCTGCTCCTCAGGCGAAGGCAGCATTCTTTCAAGCAGTGGGTAACGCTTGTAAAGACCTTCGAGCGCGGATTTTCCTGCGCGTGTGAGTTTGTAATATTTGCGGAGCGGCCGTTGTTCAGCGTCCGCGATCGACTGCTGCTCCCACTTCGACACAATCAGTTCGTCGCGTTCTAGCCTGCGCATCGCCGGATAGACGGTTCCGCTGGGAAGGCCCGTCGCCTCCATCACACTAAATCCGTAAATTCGGCCCGTGTGAATGGCCTGAAGAATCATGGCCGCGGTGTGTGAGAGTTTAGGCTCTACCGGCATGACGGCATTTTACCTATGTAGCAAGCTTCTTGCCTAGGTCGATAGAAGTATGCTACATAGGGTGCATGGAGATCTCTGACGTGGCCATGCTCAAGGTTGAAAACCTGTCAAAAAGTTATCGCAACATTCCGGCAATTCAGAATGTGAGCTTTTGTCTCCGCGCCGGCGAGATCGTCGGATATCTCGGAACAAACGGTTCCGGCAAATCGACTACGGTCAAAATCATCACTGGACTTTTACAGCCAAGTGACGGCCGCGTGCTGTTCAACGGTCGGAATATCAGGGATGATCTCCCTCGCTATCGGGAATCGCTCGGATATATCCCCGAAGAAGCGCACCTCTATGCCTACATGTCGGGGATGGAGTATCTGCAATTAGTAGGGCGACTGCGTGGAATGAGCGAGAAGACAATCGATATCAAGGCGAACGGTATGCTTCGGCTTCTCGGGTTGGAATCGTGGCGGCACTCCCCCATGTCGCTTTACTCGAAAGGCATGAGACAGCGGGTGCTCATGGCTGCCGCCTTGTTCCATGATCCGAAGCTTCTTGTTTTCGATGAGCCGTTATCCGGCTTGGACATTCTTTCTGCCCGTCTATTCAAAGATCTCCTGCAGGAGCTCGCCGCAAGCGGAAAGGCCATTTTCTACATCTCTCATGTACTCGAGATCGTAGAGCAGCTTTGCACTCGGGTACTCGTGATCTCGAAAGGGAAAATTCTGGCAGATGCGCCGCCGTTGGAATTGACGCGGGTGATGCAGTTATCCAGTCTGGAGCGTGTCTTCGCGCAACTGGTCGAGCAGCAGGATACAAAATCGATTGCCAGCGAAATGGTTGCCGTAATGCAGGTCGCAAATCACTGAACAGCTAAGAGGTGTTGTTCGCATGAAAAATTCTGTACTCTCGCTCGACGTGCTGGCGCGAACCACGCAGACGAAAGTTGACCAGCCTCAGCAATTCTGGGTGCTAGTCCGCCATATTCTGGAGCGGTTTTTCAATAACGAGTTGATGAGTCTAGATGTAGACGCCAAAACGCGACTCGTACAGATGGCCTGTGCCATTGGCCTTCCCGGATTTGTGATGGCTCTCTATTTGTATGCGCCGTACCACCCTCCGCGCGGAACGAGACCCTATTGGGGACAGGTAGGAGATCATTATTTTTACGTCCTATATTCCTTCGTGGCGACTGGGATCCTTACTTTCTTCGCGTGGGATTTCTTTTTCCCAGATATGCTCGACGTCCTTGTGCTCTCCACGCTGCCTTTCCGGAAGGGAAGACTGATCAGGGCGAGAATCGCGGCCGTCCTCATTCTTCTCACGGGCTTTTTGTTGGACTCCAATTTCCTTGCGCCGCTCGTGCTTCCGGCGGCGACAGAACCACCTCATTTAGGAAGGCTCCTGCTGGCTCATGTCGTTGCAGTTGGAATCAGCGGAGTATTCGCCGCAACCTGTGTTCTTTCCCTTCAAGGAATTCTTCTCGCGGTGCTGGGGGAGCATGGATTCAGGAAGGTCGCTCTCTGGCTGCAAGGCGCCTCGGTGGCAGCGTTGCTCTCGATCCTCTTCCTTTATGCGGCGATGTTTGGAAGTCTCCGCGCGCTGATCACGTCTCAGCAGGGCGTTGAGTACGGTTTGCCGCCACTCTGGTTTCTAGGCATCTATCAGCAGATACTCGAGGGTCATGCCACATCGCCTGCATTCGTGCGGCTCGCTCACATCGGGTGGTGTGCCACGCTCTCAACAACGTTCCTGGCCGTACTCTTTTATCCGATCGCTTACGTGCGCAAGATTCGCGGCTTAATGGAAGGGATAGCGGCACGCCAGGAGCAACGCCGCAAGTTGATACGGATTGGACTGCACGCAACCGTTGTTAGAAGTGCGCCCGCGCGCGCGATTTGGCATTTCATTGGTCAAACGCTGCTCGGGGTGGCGCGTTATCGTTTTTATCTCGTGATGTACGGCGGTATAGGTTTGGCGCTTCTTGTTTCAGCTGTTTTGCGAATCGATGTCGAACACGAACGCCTGGCCGTCGCCTTCTCTCATGATGGTTTGCGGGCCGCGCTTCCCATCGTTGCCTTCTGGACTGTTTCAGGTTTTCGAATGACGTTCATGTCCCCAGCTGACCAGAAGGCAACGTGGGTATTCCGAGTCATTGCAGGGAAAGCAAAACATGAGCATTTGGCTACCGCGCGCAGGTGGGTCGTCTGTTGGGCTGCTGGCTTAAGCCTGGCCGTACTTGGAATTGCGGCCATAGTAATGCCCAACTCTTACCCGAATTGGCGAGCGTTCATAGGCCAGGTCGTCGTAGCATTTGGGCTTTGCATCCTGCTCACGGATGCATTTTTCTTCGATATAAAGACAATCCCGTTCACCTACAAATCCTCATCGTCGACGACGAACTTCACGCTGCACCTCATCCCATATCTGGCTTTCTTTCCGGCAATTGTATTCGCCACTGTAGCCCTCGAACCGTGGATCGAAAGCCAAAACTCTCACCTGATTGTCACAGCGCTGATGATCCTGACAATCCACCTCGGCGTTCACTCATTCAATAAGGCCGCGATTGCCGAACATATCGCCCGCGCAGATCTGGATGGAGACGAGGAGGACTTTCCGCTCAGGCTGGGACTTCGCTAATGAACGAAAATTGAGTTGCTCGGTGCGAAGTCCGGCACGCTGTGATATTTGAAAGCGTCTCCGAGCGGCTGACGTAGTAGGCTAGGGCTGCCGGGATTTCAATACGCGATCGAATAGCAACCAGTCGGATGAGGGTTATGTCCAAGAGACTCACACGCAACATGCGATTTGCTGGCCTCCTTCTCGTGGTGTCCGCCATGCTGACATCGTTCAGTCACGCGCAGGCACCTGTTTATACAATCACGCCGATGTCCAGCTCGATTGTGTTCAACGTGAAGTCCTCTGTCTCGATAACCGGCAAATTCGACAAGTGGGATTCCACTCTCGTATTTACATCCGCGGATATCAGCAGTGGAGTTTTGGACATCAAGATTCAGGCGGCCAGCGTTGATTCCGGAAGCGGCATGAAGAACAGCAAGCTGAAGAGCAAAGACTTCTTCGACGTCCAGAATAATCCGTTGATCACGTTCCACTCGACGAAGATAGTTCAAACCAGTCCAGCGGTGGCGGGCCAACCCGTCCACTTTGAAGTCGACGGAGACTTCACGATACGCGGAGTCACGAAGCCGGAGAAGCTGGAGCTGATCGTTTCCGGCTATGGTACGGGCACCGGAGAGATCAAGGGCACCATGGCCTTTGACCGCAAGGACTACGGAATCAATGGCAGCATTCCCTTCATCAAGATCGCCGATCGCGTCGAGGTGATCGTCAACCTCGAAGCGAAGCGCATGAGCGGGTCTGCGCCGAAACTTAATCAATAACTCGGTCTGCAGCTTTTTGCGTGGCCGCCGAAGCGCAGTTATAGTGCGGCCCTTCGCGAAAATCTAGAAATTCGACAGCAACAATCGGGATGTCTCAAATCTGAAGATGCTCGAAATTGGTTCTATGCACAAGACCATCGAACCCTCGATCCTCTACTTCGGCACCCCGGTTGTTCTCATCAGTACTCGCAACGAAGACGGCACGATCAACGTTGCGCCCATGTCTTCCGCATGGTTTTTGGGCTGGAGCTGCATGGTCGGCCTTGCCTCCGGCTCGAAGACGACGGAGAACCTTCTACGCGAGCAGGAATGCGTGCTCAATTTCCCGTCTGTTGCACAGGTCGGGGCCGTGAACAGCCTGGCAAGAACCACCGGCTCCAACCCTGTCCCCGCGTGGAAGCAAACCACCGGCTATCGCTATGTAAAAGACAAGCTGGGCGCGGCCGGCCTCACCACTCTTCCCTCCGAGCTCATCCACACTCCTCGCATTACCGAATGCCCCGTGCAGATGGAAGCCGTACTTCAGGCTGGACACCCCTTCGGCGGATTCGAAGTGCAACGAGCCTACGGTACTGATCTCGAAGAGGCATTCGTCACGGCCTTCGAACTCAAAATCGTCCGGGTGCATGTGGAAGAGAATCTTCTGCTCGACGGCAAAGCCAACCATGTGGATTCGGACAAGTGGAAGCCGCTCATCATGAGCTTCGCTCACTTCTACGGTCTTGCGGATGGCCAGATCATTCCTTCTACCTTGGCCGAAATTCCGGAAGAACTTTACCGTCCGGCCGAACGCATGGGCGATTCGCGGCAAACCCAGGAGGCATGAGCCAAATGAGCGCCTCTCCCGAAATGCGGGAGAGGGTAATTCGCAACGTCCAAAGGCTTTCGCTGCTCGAGTCATCAGTATTGCCTTGGTGCGGGCTATCTCTTCACTGCTTCTGCGCGACCTGGATTGCTTTCGCGCGAGGGGAAGATGCTTTGCCCGCGAGCAGCTGCTCAACTTGCGCAGTAACGTGAGATTCAAGTTCACGATTGTCTGCGCCTGTGGCGGGCCCTGCGTAACCGGTGTGGATCGCCTTCACCAGTCCATCTCTCCCGACAAAGAATGTTGTCGGCCAGCAGTCTAGGTTCTCGACGTGCTGAATCTTCTCGTTCAATTGATCAGGCGTGCCCGCGAGTAAGACCGGATAAGTTATGCCATAGCGCTGAATAACTGCCCGCAAACGTACGGGATTCGGAAGTTGTGCCGCTTCTTCGAAGCTGACCTCCACAATTTCCAATCCACGGCTGTGGTATTTGCGGTAGAGCGCTTCGAGAAAAGGAGCTTCATCCTGGCAGTTCGGGCACCAACTACCTCCGATGGATACGATGAGAGCTTTATCCGCAAAGTCCTCACTGGAAACCAATTTGCCGCTGAGATCAGGAAAACGGAACTTCAGCGGTTCGTAGGGATACTTCAAGAATGTATGGTGCAAAGGGTCATCGTTGCTCTCCAATGCAACCGTTCGCACCGGAGATGCACGACGGGCCGTAGAAGCCTGCATCGTGCCGCCATGCGCGGAGGTTTCTACCTGGAGACTTCCGTCGGGCTGCGGGCGCAGGATAGCAAAACTCGGACCAGCCGCAGTGAAGTGGCTGACGGTAAAGACGCCGCCGCGCCAGACGCCGTATAGGCTTCCAGTATCTCCATCGATGCGTTCGATCACCGCATTTACATTAGGGCCGGCCTGCCGCACCCGAAGCTTCCAGGTATGCTCACCCTTGGCTCCGTTGTCTACCGCAACCTCCCATAGGTCGCCAATGTGCGGCGGATTCGCATCCGCAACCGGCAACTTCCCATTCAGTTCAGCCGTGACGGGAATGCTACGGCCACGCCCACTGAAGGTGCCGGTCAGGATTCCATGTTCAAGCGTGGCGTCGAGTGTATTTGCGTAGTAATCGAAATTGACGATCAGGTGCCCGTTCGCATAACTGGCACTCGACGCAGCCGATTTCTCTTTTCCGTTAATGAACGCCGCGCGGACTTGATCACCACTTCCCGCGATCTCAAGACGGAATGGAACCTCATGGGAGTTAACCTGCGTCGCTCCGCTCCATATACCCGCAGGCGATGCATCTGTAGTAGCACTGCTCGATGAGCTCTGGGCGAATACTTTCATGGGGGAGCCTGTAAGCAGCCCGATTGCGACAGTGATGGGAAGAACTAACCTTGAGCCTTGAATCATCATTGGCGAGACCTCTTTCAGAGGAAGACTTCCTGATGGATGGCGGAGAACGGCATCGAAGTCGATACGTTCGAGCCGGAGAACAGTCTTATCGAGGGAAGGTAGAACGTTGCTTCAACAACAGGAACTTGCCGGCGTGTTGGATGGCGCCGGGCAAAACACGGTCCTGTGGAGCATCGTCATGGCAAGAGCCTAGCACCGATCCGAGCTTGCTCGCAATATATTTGCGCCGACCAAGCTCGAAACTATCCGATTGAATGGAGCGGATAAACCGGGAACGGGATGACGCCGACTTTAGCAGCGGCGCGCGAGTTAGAGATTGAACGAGTGAGACTATCCGGTTTTTAGTTCTCACTTAGTGGATGGTTCGCCTCATGTTGCGGTGCCTGCGATTCAGTAAACTACGACCAGTAGTCACAATAGATCTACGTCCGGTCGATGACGCGGCGTAAAACTTCGGCGCGAAGTGCAAATCAACCGCCACAAGAAGGCGAGTCGATCAGCTTCATCCGGATCATTCAGAGCATCCGGGAGCGGGCACATCGATAAGAACCCTCTCAACATTCAAGGAGCACTCCCGTGAAGTACGGTTCCAAATCTATTGCTGTTCTGTTTGCTGTCGTCAGTGCTTTGCTACTCGTTGCGAGCTCGCGTGCCGATGAAAAAGCCGAGCCGGTCACGATTGTCAGCCATGTGGACATCAAGCCCGATGCCTATCTGCCACAGGCAGAGGAGAATTCAGCAAGACTGTTTCGCGCTGAGATCGCGGCCACGAAGCAGGACCCGGGCTTAGTTTCCTATGTCATCCTGCAAGAGACAGCTGCTCCCAACCACTTCACGATCGTAGAGACATGGCGCGACGCAAATGCCTTTGCGCGGCATGTAGGGTCTGAGCATACAGTGAAATTTCGTCAGGATATCCAGCCGTTCCTCGGCAGTCCCTTCGACTCTCGCATCCACCATCAGTTCCGGTAGCACGAACGAGCTCGGAACTGCATTGTTGCGCGCCCGGCGGGACCGCTAGTGGGCGCGCAACAGAGTTGCATCGACTACGAGGTCTTGGCTCCTGAGGAAGCCGTAACGTACTCCTCATAAGGCCCCTTGAAGTCCTCGATCGCGCCGTTTTCGAAGTGCCAGATGCGGGTCGCCACTTCGTCGATCAGATCATGATCGTGCGTGACCAGCAGAACCGTGCCCTCATATTTCTGAAGCGAAATATTGAGCGCGTTGATCGATTCGAGATCCAGGTGGTTGGTGGGTTCGTCGAAGATGAGGATGTTCGGCTTCTGGAGCATGAGCTTGCAGAAGAGCAGGCGCGCAGCCTCGCCGCCGGAAAGCGCGGAGGTCGGCTTCAGGCCTTCTTCACCGCGGAACAACATCTGTCCCAGGATGCCGCGAATCTCTTCCTTCGTCACCTTCGGATCCCACTGATGCAGCCAGTCGGAGACGGTGAGGCCGTGCTCGATAACGCCGGTGTGATCCTGCGGAAAGTAGCCCACCTGGGCCTCGTGTCCCCATTTGATGGTTCCCGCATCGAGCGCGAAATCCTTCTCGGCATATTCAGGCGACTCGGTCAGCAGGGATTTGAGCAGAGTGGTCTTGCCCTGTCCGTTGCGGCCCATGAGCGCGATCTTATCTCCGCGCTGTATGTTGGCTCCGAAGCCGGGAATCACCTTCAGGTCGCCGTACGATTTGGTCACGCCTTCGAACTCGAGCGCCGTTTTGCCGGACGGCCGGATCAGATCGAAACGCAGGTAGGGGCGTTGGATGTTCGAGCGCGCCAGATCCGTGGTTTGCAGGCGTTCCACTTCCTTCTTGCGGCTGGTCACCTGGCTGGAGCGGGTACCGGCGGCGAAGCGGGCGATGAACTCGTTCAATTGCGCAATCTTCTTTTCGCGCTGCTCGTTCTGCGATTCCAGCCGCGAGCGGATCTGCGTCTTCGCCATCACCATATCGTCGTATCCGCCGGAGTAGGTGATGATGGTCTGGTAGTCGATGTCCGCGGTGTGCGTGGTGACGCTGTTCAGGAAGTGCCGGTCGTGCGAGATGGTGATCAGCGTGCCTTCGTAATTCAGCAAGAAGTCCTGCAGCCAGTGGATCGAGTCGAGATCCAGGTGGTTGGTAGGTTCGTCGAGCAGCAGGGCTTGCGGTTTTCCAAACAGAGCCTGCGCCAGCAGCACGCGAACCTTCTGGCCGCCCTGCAGTTCGCCCATTTTGCGCTCGTGCAGTTCGTCGGGAATGTCCAATCCCTGTAGAAGTATGGCGGCGTCGCTCTCGGCGGTGTAGCCATCCTCTTCGCCGACGATTCCTTCCAACTCCCCGAGGCGCATGCCGTCGTCATCGGTGAGTTCGGCTTTCGAGTAGATGGTGTCCCGCTCTTCCAAAGCTGCCCAGAGCGGCTTGTTGCCCATGATGACGGTGTCGATGACGCGGTAGGCGTCGAAGGCAAACTGATCTTGCCGCAAAACGCCCAGCTTCTTCGGGCGAACGACGTTGCCCTTCTGTGCATCGAGCTCGCCGGTGAGCACCTTCATAAACGTCGACTTGCCGGCGCCGTTGGGCCCGGTGAGGCCGTAGCGGCGGCCCGCGACGAAGGTTACGCTGACTTCCTCGAAGAGGATCTTTGCGCCGTAGCGCATGCTTACATTGCTGACTGAAATCATGTTTCTCTCAAGGCGATGAAGTGAGGGAGCCGCAGAATGCGGAGAAAACTTCCACTCTTATTGTAGCTGGGATTTCGCTATAGATGATGTGTTTGGCCTATCCCAGAATGGATGAAATCGTGATGCGGAGCGCCGACTGATCTTGTGGGTCGAGGGCGCCTAGTTTCGTAAGGATGAGCTGCCGTTCGAGTGTCGCGAAGATTGGCTTGATAGCAGAAGGCTTGAGCAAACCAGCATTTTGCCAGTGGGTGAGCTGGAAATCGCCAGCCGCAGGATTGGGGCGGATCTGGCTCGTGATGGCCATAATGATGACATCCGGCTTTGCCAGGTTATAGGACCGGTTGCTCACGATTACGGCTGGACGTTTCTTAAAGGCCTGTTGATTCGTGAAAGGAAATGGAACGAGCACTACATCGCCGAAGTCATAGGGCGTCATAGATGTCGTCTTCGGGATTGCTCCAGATCTTTTCGAAGGCCGGCTCACTCACCGATGTTGCGATTCGGGCGGTTACACGCTCTTGATTCCGGAACATCAGGGTGTCAAGAAATCGTTCAACCTCTGCCCGCTCGTCGGAGCTGAGGGTCTCGATTTCTTCAGCGAGATTGCGTTGGCTCTGAGACATAGCGTCTTAAACCGAATTCATAGTTTACAGCGAACGTCATGTGGTAACGGCCGAGGTTATCCCGCGTTTGATTACAGGAAAAGATGCGTAACCAGAAGATTCGTCGCGAGCGCGGCCACGTACGCCAGCACGCTCATATAGGCGAACTGCAGGGCCGGCCACTTCCAGCTGTTCGTCTCCCGCCGCACGATAGCCAGCGTCGAGGTGCATTGCATGGCGAAGGCGAAGAAGACGACCAGCGCCATCGCGCCGCCCAGGGTCAGGTCGTGGTGCAACGCCACTTGCAGGCCGGTCGAGTCGGCTCCGTAAAGCGTTCCCAGCGTTCCGACAATCACCTCGCGGGCGACGATCGAGCTGAGCAGTCCGATGCCGATCTTCCAGTTGAAGCCCAGCGGACGAATCACCGGCTCGATCCAGTGCCCCACACGGCCGATCACGCTATCCGGAAGCGTGGAGTGAAACGGTACATGGCTGAGAACCCAGAGAACCAGCGTGACGGCCAGAATGATGGTGCCTGCCTGCTTCAGAAAGACCTTGCCGCGATCGAAGACGCGCAGGCCAAGGGATCGCAAGGTAGGCAGCCGATACTGCGGCAGCTCCAGGATGAACGGCGCCGACGATGTCTTCAGAATCGATGACTTGAGCAGCCGCGCCGTCGCCAGCGCCGCCAGGAATCCCAGCAGGTAGAGCGACAGCATTACCGCCGCGCGCATGCCAAGCAGGCCGCCAATGATGGGCTTATTTGGAATGAACGCCGCGATCATCAATAAATAGATGGGCAGCCGCGCCGAGCAGGTCATGAAGGGCGCAACCAGGATTGTCGCGAAGCGGTCGCGCTTATTCTCGATGGTGCGGGTGGCCATGATCGCCGGCACCGCGCAGGCGTAGGCCGAGAGCAGAGGAATAAAAGCCTTGCCGTTCAGCCCGATCGAGCGCATGACGCGATCCGCAATCAGGGCCGCGCGCGCCAGGTAGCCCGAGTCCTCCAGAACTCCAATAAACAGGAAGAGCAGAAGGATTTGCGGCAGGAAGACCAGCACCGACGCCACACCCTTCCAGACGCCGTCGATGACCAGGGATTCGAGCCATCCATGGCCTAGAAACACTCCGACCTTATCCCCCGCGCGGTTCAGAAAGTCACCGAAGCCATCGCTGAGCGGCTGTCCGACCGAGAAGACCACCTGAAAGACGGTGATGACCACGGCCAAAAAGAGCAGCGGACCCACGATGCGGTGCAGGAGCAGGCGGTCAAGCTTGCGCGTCCACTCGGAGGAAAGCGGAGCCTTATATTTTGTGCGGGTGCTGATTCCTGTCGCCCACTGGCGATAGGAGCGCGCGTTTCCCATCACCGGCAATTCAAGCCGGCCGGCATTGCGCGGTACATCGGGCTCGCTCTTGCGGTCGAGAAAGTGCGTGATCGCGTCCAGACCGGTGCCGCGTGAGGCGCTGATTTTTGCTACCGGCGCGCCCAGCTCCTGGGCCAGCGCCAGAGTATCCACCTCGCCGCCGCGCGTCTCCATCAGATCGCTCATGTTGAGCAGGATCAGGGTAGGCAGGCCGAGCGAAAGGATGGAGGCAGCCAGCATCAGCTGGCGCCGCAGGTGCAGGGAATCCAGAACCAGCAGAACGGCGTCCGGCTCCGGGGTTCCAGGCATCCGGCCGCGGAGGACGTCGACGGCCACGCGGGCATCTTCCGAAAACGACTCCAGGCTGTAGATGCCAGGCAGGTCGATCAGCAGCAGATCGCTGCGGCCGATGCCGCTCAGCTTTCCCACATGCTGCTCGACAGTCACGCCCGGATAGTTGGCAACCTTCTGGCGCAGCCCTGTCAAACGATTGAAAAGCGTGGACTTGCCGGAATTCGGCGGACCAACCAGAGCGACCGTCCGGATCTTTCCCGGAACGCGCGGCTCTACCTGGATATCGATGGTTTCGGTGACACAGCAGTCACTCATCAGGAGCCTTCCTCGAGCGGGCGGACCTTAATGGATTGCGCGGTCTCGCGGCGCAGGGCAATTTCAAAGCCATCGATCGCGTAAACCGTCGGATCGCCGGCCGGTGCGCGGCGGATGACGATTACCCGCGCATCGGGCACGAAGCCCATGTGCATCAGGTGATGCCCCATCTCGTCCGGCATTTCCAGCGTTTCCACGATGGCTACCCTGCCGATTTCCAAATCGCTCAATGCTCTCAAAGCTCTTCCAACTGGGATTCGCCGCACTGTTCAAGGCGATCGCCAGATGTTTTCACTAACTTTTTTCATCATAACGCAATGGCGACCACTTCGCTCGTAGTTTGAGCTCCGGTAACGCACACCCAGGTAATTAAAATGTCTCTTTTTCAACTTCGTAGGCAGAACTCCTTCGTCCGGCACCTTATATACCCGCATAGATACAATGCAGGCGTGACCCTCGAAGACTTCCGCATCTCGCTGCACGAAGCTCAGCCGCCGGCGGGCATCGTCTCGCTTCTCGCCGCGATGTGGTGGGACGGCAAAGGGGACTGGCACCGCGCTCACAACATCGCGCAGGAGGTTTCCTCAGCCGATGGGGCCTGGGTGCATGCTTACCTGCACCGCAAGGAAGGCGACGAAGGCAACGCCGGCTACTGGTATGGCCAGGCGCGAAAACCGCATTCCCGGCTGTCGCTTGAAAGCGAGTGGGATGAAATCGTAAGCACCTTGCTGGCGTCTTCGCGATCCGATCCGAAATAAGGCAGTTCCAGGAGCCCGGCGCCTCAATTGCTGTTCAGTTCTGAACAGTTTTTGTCGCGGGCGGACATCCTTCCCGCTCTGAATGCGCCTTAATTCACGCGGTTTCAGGTGCTTACGCGCACTGACCAATTGGGCACGGGATTGCTTCCATCCCGCTGAGGTCCCCACTCGGAGAAGTGCCATATGTATGCAGACCTGAAATTCGCACTGCGGCAGCTGCGGAAGTCGCCCGGATTTGCCATCACCGCGATCCTCACGCTCGCGCTCGGCATCGGCCTGAACACGGCCGTTTTCAGCTTCATGGATGCTCTCGTGCTCCACCCGCTCGCCGTGCCGGACATGAGCCACGTCGTTACCGTGGAAGAAGAGGCTCAGGATCGCGCCGACGGCCAATGGGTCACCCTCGCGAACTATCAGGACTGGGGTGCTCAAAGCCGCTCTTTTGAAGACTTGGCGGTACGCGCGAATCGTGCGATGAGCCTGACCGAGGCCGGCGGCGCGACGCATATCGATGCAGCCGAAGTGTCCACCAATTTCTTTCAGGTCCTGCGCGCAACACCCATCATGGGCCGCGTCTTTCGTGCCGACGAAGCGCAACCCGGCCGCGACGCCGAGGCGGTGCTGAGCTTCAGCTTCTGGCAGCGCCAGTTTGGCGGCGACGCCGGCATCGTGGGCCGGAGCATTCAGATCAACGAGCGCGCATACACAGTGGTCGGCGTCATGCCGCGCACCCTGGCCTATCCCTCCGAAGCGGATATGTTCGTGCCCTTCGCTCCGGCCGCCGATCAAAGGCTGAACCGCAGCGCGCATGACTACCAGGTGGTGGGGCGGCTGCGCTCGGGTGTGACGGTTGCCCAGGCCCAGGCGGAGCTGCAGGGAATCGCCGTGCGCCTGGCTAAGGCCTATCCGGCGACCAACCTGGGGTGGGGAGTGAAGGTCACACCGCTGCTGGTCGCTGTGAGCGGCACGCTGACCCCGCTTTATTTCCGGATGGTTCTTGGCGCGACCGGCTTCGTGCTGCTGATCGTGTGCGCGAATATCGCCAATCTGCAATTCGCTCGCGGGCTGGGACGCCGCAACGAAATGGCGCTGCGAACTGCTCTCGGAGCTAAGCGCCTCCGGCTGCTGCGCCAGCTGCTGGCAGAGAGCGTGTTGCTGGGAGTGGCCGGAGCCGCTGCAGGGCTGTTGCTGGCAAAGCTCGATCTCCAGATCTGCCTCGCATTCATGCCCGAGCGCGTGGCTCGCTACGTCGCCGGTTGGGGACACGTCTCCTTGAATGGACGCGCTCTAGCTCTCTCCATAGTCTTGGCCGTCGTCGCGGGCATCGTCTCCGGAGTAGCACCCGCACTCGAAGCTCTGCGCGTGAATCTGGTCGACCAGTTGAAATCTGGCGGACGCACCTCCACCGGCTCGGGGAGCGCGCACCGGCTGCGGAATATCTTTGCCGTGTGCCAGATTGCACTGGCCGTGGCTCTGGTCATCGGCGCTGCGTTGATGGCTAAAGGCATGTGGGCCATGCTGCACATCGCCGACGTTCATGATCCGAAGCAGGTTCTCACCTTCCAGGGGCAATTGCCCGTGGAGCGCTACAACACACCGGCCAAGCAAGCGGCATGGTACGCAGACAGTCTCAGCCGGATTCGCGCGCTGCCGGGAGTGAAGACCGCCGCGCTCGCTACCTATCTGCCGGAAGGCAACGACGGCACCTGGCAGGACGACTTCCGGATCGACAACCGGGCACTGATCCCCGGGAAATCCCAAAGCGCCGCGCGCCTTTCCGTCAGCGGCGGATACTTCGACGCGCTGCACATCCCGCTGGCAGAAGGCCGCACATTTCGGGAGAGCGATGGATTGACTGCCGCGCCGGTCGCGATTGTGAGCCGCTCTTTCGCCGCACAGTATTTCCCCGGCACCACGGCGCTGGGGCACCGCATCAGGATGGGCGCGTCGCGCCACTCCGACGAGCCATGGATGACGATTGTGGGTGTGGCCGAGAACCTCGGCTATGACTGGACGAATCCGTCCGGATCTCTTGCCATCTATCTGAACTCCGCGCAGATTCCTCCCACGGGAACGAAGTATGTGGTGGTGGCCGAAGGCGATCCTCTGGCGTTGGCTCCCGCGGTGCGTAAATCGCTGGCGGCCATCGACGCCACGCTGCCGCTCGATGCGATGCAGACCTATGACGGCTATATCCGCGAGGCCCTCACCGGGCTCATGTACGTTGCCTCCATGCTGGGCGTCGATGCGGCGATTGCCTTGCTGCTGGCGGCGATCGGCATCTTCGGCGTGATGGCCAACCTGGTAGGCGAACGCCGGCGCGAAATCGGCATACGCTTCACCTTTGGAGCACGCCGCGGCGATGTATCGCGAATGTTTCTCGGCCGTGCTGGAAGGCTGGCGGCGATCGGCATCGCTGCCGGCGTGGTGATGGCCGCGGGCCTGGCCCGGCTGGCGGCCAGCCTCTTCTATGGAGTGCATCCGGGCGACCTCGCGATATTTGTAACCATTCCCGTCACAATTTTCGGAATCGCGCTGGCCGCCAGCTGGCTGCCCGTGCGCGTGGCCTCTTTGATCGATCCGGTGCAGGCCATGCGCGATCAGTAAGTCGCAATTCTGGCGAGAAGACTGCGCCGTAAAAGTGCGGGCACGAAGAATCCCAAGAGGCAGGAGCGGCAACCATGTGGCTGGATTTTAAATTTGCTCTGCGACAACTCAAGCGCTCCCCGGCGTTCGCCATCACCGCGGTGCTCACGCTGGCGCTTGGCATCGGCGCGAACATCGCAATCTTTTCTCTGGTGGATTCCATCATGCTCCGTCCGCTGCCTTATCCGCAGCAGGACCGTCTGGTGCGCATCTCGGGGATCTTCCCCAAGGGCTGGGTGAGGGAGCTGGGACGCCGCGCGAATGGTATTGCTTCCATCGGCGGATACGGCCCCAGCGCAGAGTCGAATATAGCCGGCAGCGGCGCATCTGAGCGCGTCTTCGGAGCGGAGGTTACAGCCAACATATTCGACACGCTCGGAATCCATCCTGCCATCGGACGATTCTTTCTGCCGGACGAGTCTGCTGCCGGTCAGGACCAGGTCATCGTCATCAGCAATGGATACTGGAGGCAGCACTTCGGCTCCGATCCGAGCGCGGTAGGACAGACCATCCGCGTCGATGGAATCTCGCGGCGAATTGTCGGCGTAATGCCCGAAGGGGTTCACTTCCCGTATTCCGAAACGCAGTTTGTCACGCCCGTCGCCTTCAAGGGCGGCGATACTATCGATCCATGGCGAATCTTCGATCTACGCGCATTGGGGCGATTGAAAGACGGCGTGACGACGCAGCAAGCCCAGGCCGAGCTGAACCGGTTGCATCCGCTGCTGCTGCCGCTCTTTCCCTGGCGGATGCCGAGCGAGTGGGAAGCGAAGACAACTGTAGTTCCGCTGCTCGATTCGCTGGTCGGCGATGTGCGTCCGCGCCTGCTGCTGTTATTTGCCGCGGTGGGGCTCATCCTGCTGATCGCGTGCGCCAACGTGGCCAATCTGATGCTGGCCCGGGCTGCGGGTCGCGAGCGCGAGATCGCAATTCGCGGAGCGCTCGGCGCATCGGCGTGGCGTCTGATGCGACAGTTCCTCGCCGAAAGCGTGCTGCTGGGTGCGCTGGCCGGAGCGGTGGGACTTCTCGCCGCAACCGGCGGCCTGAGGCTGCTGGCGCGCATCCTTCCTTCCGATACTCCGCGGATGACAAATCTCGGCTTGCACTGGCATGTCTTCTTATTCGCCGGTGCAGCGTCGCTCCTCGCTGGCCTCCTGTTCGGACTGGTGCCTGCGCTGAAAATGACTTCGCCCGATCTGCAGGATTCACTGCGCTCGGGCAGCCGCAGCGTGGCGGGAAAAGCGTCGCAGTTCCGCACCGCGATGCTGCTGGTGATGGGACAGATCGGCCTGTCGGTCATGGTCATTACTGCGGCGGGCCTGATGCTGCATAGTTTGTATCGACTGTCGCGTGTCGATCCGGGCTTCCAAACCGGCAACCTGATGACGGCGGAAGTTTCGTTGGATTCGACGGCATGCGCACAGCAGGGCCGCTGCCAGGCTTTCTTCGATACGCTCTTGAATCAGTTGCACGGCGTTGCCGGAAACCAGGGCGTCGCTCTCAGCGATTCGCTGCCGCTCACCGGTCTCGCGGACAACTATGTCTACGATGCCGAAGGGCATCCCCGAGACGCGCGCCAGGAGGCCATGCAGGCCACGGCGCGAACTGTCTCTCCCGGCTACTTCGCCACCATGGGCATGCGGCTCTTGCGAGGACGCCTGCTTGACGATCAGGATGCCTCCGGAGCAAGCCGCGCCGTCGTCATCAGTCAGCACATGGCCGAGATCCTGTGGCCGCACCAAGACCCGCTTGGCAGGCACATCAACAACGTGCGCGATGAGGCCCAGCCGGGAATATGGAATGTCAGCATGGGCGCAATCGTCGTGGGAGTTGTGAGCAACACGCACGAAGGCAGCCTGGCTGACGACTTGGGCGACGAGGTATATCTGCCCATCACTCCGGCGAACGAACAGCCGGCCATGTATGTGCTGATGCGCTCGCGTGCCGGTGTACAGGATGCGGCGGCTTCGCTCCGCGAGGCCGTGGCGAGCATCGATCCCCTGGTCCCGGTGACGCGAGTGCGCAGCATGGAGGAAGTGGTCGAGATCTCCGACTCCGCATCGCGTTCGCTAACCTATCTGCTTCTCGGCTTCGGCGCGCTCGCCGTGCTGATCGGTGTGATCGGCGTCTACAGCCTGATCGCATACATCGTAAGCTGGCGGACTCGTGAGATCGGCATCCGGCTCGCGCTCGGCGCGCAGAGAAGACAGATCATGGCCGGCGTGATGAAGCAGAGCTTGCTGCTCGCATCCGGCGGCTGCCTTATCGGACTCGCGGCCTCCGCCATCGCAGCGCAGTCTCTGCGCAGCTTTCTCTTTGGAGTAAATGTGATCGATCCAGTTACATTTTGTGCCGTCCCGCTGCTGATGGCTCTGTCCGCGCTCATAGCTGCATGGATTCCGGCACGGAGAGCAGCATCGGTCGACCCCATCGAGGCATTGCGCAGCGAGTAGCAGCTCGTGCTCACAGGCTGCTGCAAAACCATTTGAAATTCGGAGTGACGAATATGTTGGATGACCTGAAGTTTGCTCTGAGGCAGTTGCGCAAATCGCCCGGATTCACCCTGACCGCGGTGCTGACTCTGGCCCTTGGCATCGGCGCGAATACCTCGATTTTCTCTCTGCTGGATCAGGCGCTTCTGCGCGCACTGCCCGTGCGCGAGCCACAGCAGCTGGTGTTGCTCGAAAACACCGGCAAGGCCTGGAACGGCCGCACCTCCAACAATGGCGGAGACGAGGGAGCTTACTTCTCTTACCCCATGTACAAAGATCTGCGCGACCAGAACAGGGTCTTCGACGGTCTGATCGCCATGTTGCAAACAGAAGCCGGAGTCGTATGGCACGAGCGCTCCGATCTGGTCGAAGCCGAGCTGGTGAGCGGCAACTACTTCGATGTCCTGGGCGTGAAGCCCGCAGCGGGACGACTTCTCGTGCAGGCCGACGACGTGTCAAAGAATGGAAATCCGGTTGTCGTCCTCAGCTTCGACTACTGGAAAAATCATCTGGGCGAAGACTCGCGCGTGATCGGGCAGACCATTGCCGTGAACGGACATCCTTTTCAGATTCTCGGCGTCGCATCTCCCGGCTTCGACAGCGCGATCTGGGGATCGCCCGCCGACATCTTCGTGCCCATGACCATGAAGCCGATCGTCACCCCGAACTGGGACGATCTCGACAATCACCGCTCGCGCTGGCTGAACATCCTGGGGCGCCTCAAGTCTGGCGAGACGCGGGAACAGGCGCAGGTCGCGATCGCCCCGCTATGGCATTCGCTGCGTGCCGCAGAGCTGCTGTCAATGGGTTCCACATCCAAGCGCTTCGTGGATGGTTTTGTCACCAACAGCCACTTGCTGGTGAATGACGGCTCCAGGGGATTTTCCTATTCGCGCGACAGCCTCCGCACGCCCTTGCTCGTCGTCATGGGCATGGTGGTGCTGGTGGTGTTGATGGCCGCCGTCAATGTGGCGAGCCTGGTGCTGGTGCGCTCGGCAAGCCGCTTGCGTGAATTTTCGATGCGTTATTCGTTGGGCGCGCCACGCGGGAGGGTTATCCGGCAACTGCTCATCGAAGGACTTTTGCTCGGCGTGTTAGGCGGCGTCGTCGGTTTGATTTTGGTCCCGATTGCCACCCGCATCTTGGTCAGTAGGATGACCAGCGGTGCGGGCCAGCCGCCGTTCTCCACCAGCGTCGACGACCGCGTGCTGGCCTTCAACTTTGCTGTCGCCCTCGGCGTGAGCCTCTTGTTCGCGCTCGCGCCCGCATTGCAATTGTGGAAGCCGGACCTGGTCGGCCAGATGAAGCAGCAAAGTGCGGCAAGCACCGGCGGAAGCCTCACCTTCCGGCGCATCACCGTCGGACTGCAGATTGGATTGAGCCTGCTGCTGCTGGTCTGCTCCGGCCTGTTCGTGCGGACGCTCAAGAATCTTCATAACGTCGATGTAGGATTCGCGACCGATCATCTGATCACCTTCGGGGTTAATCCCAACCTCTCCGGATATCCCGCCAACGCCCTGTTGCCGCTGCACAAAAATATTCGCGAACAACTGGCCGGCATACCGGGAGTCGTAAGCGTGGCCGCGACCGACGATCCCGAGTTGGCCGACAACGGCGAGGGCTCGAACATCAGCATCCAGGGCTACACCGCGCGCGAAGACGAGGACACGCATGTCGAGGTGCCCATCGTCACTCCCGGCTACTTCGCCACGCTGAAGGTTCCGATGTTGGCTGGCCGTGAATTCAATGAGACCGACGACGCTGCCCACCCCAAGGTAGTCGTAATCAACGAGGCGCTCGCCAAACGCTTCTTCGGCACTCCGCAGCAAGCACTCGGGCGAATGCTGGGCTCGGGCGGAGGCAACGGCGTCAAGTACGATCTGCAGATTGTGGGCGTGGCGCGCAACTACATTCATCGCGGCATGAAGGATCAGGTGAAAGAAACGATGTATTCGCCTTTCGCCCAGGACACACCGCTTTCGGGAACCAGTTATTACCTGCGGACTTATCAGTCTCCCGAGATGGCGATCGGCGAAGTTCGCCGCACCTTAGCCAGGATCGATACCAAGTTGGTTGCGGATAACCTAGCCACGATGGACGAGAAAATCGAAGAGAACATCAGCGACGACCGCATGATCGGCTTGCTCGCGGTGAGCTTCGGCGCGTTGGCCACACTGCTTGCCGGCATCGGACTGTATGGCGTGCTCGCGTATGCCACCGCACAGCGCACCCGCGAGATCGGCGTGCGCATGGCTCTGGGCGCGGATCGGGCCGGCATCGTGAAACTTGTGCTGCGCGATGTATTGAAGCTGGCGGGGATCAGCATTGCGGTGACGATTCCTCTGGCGCTGCTGGCCACACGGCTGCTCAAGAGCCAGCTCTTCAATGTGTCCAACGCTGACCCTATGGTCTTCCTGCTCGCCATGAGCCTGATTGCCGTGGTCGCCGTCGTCGCGGCATCGCTGCCGGCGCGACGGGCTGCCAATATAGAACCGATGAAGGCTTTGCGCAGCGAGTAGGCCTAGACAATCTCTGCGATAGGCTTCTTAAAGATGTAACTGTGATGGAGACGAGTATGCTGAACGATTTCAGATATGGCGTGCGGCAGTTGCATCGGAGCCCGGGCTTTGCGCTCGCGGTAGTGGTTACTCTGGCCTTGGGCATCGGCGTCAATACCGCCGTCTTCAGCATGGTGGATGGCTTTCTGCTGCGGCGCCTGCCTTACCCGCAGCCTGATCGGATTGCTGCGCTCTTCACGCACGCTGAGGGCGCCGACAACGGCCGCCACTGGATTGACGAAGACGATAGCCACGGCACCTACGACTGGCGCATGGTGCGGGAGCAAGTTCCAGCGGTCACAGCCGCTGCCTATGAGGGGCAAGTCGATGCGACGCAAGGCGGCGTGAACCTCGAAGCCGGCGTAGATAGCGGAGGCGCGGTTCGTTTCGTTCACGCGACCGCCGTCACGGCACACTACTTCGAAGTGTTGGGGATACGTCCGCTCTTAGGCCGCGACTTTCTCGAGGAGGAAAGCCGCGTTGGCGGTGCAAAGGCCGTCATCCTAAGCAATGACCTCTGGCAATCGACCTTCCGCGGCGACCCTGGCATCCTAGGCAAGTCAATCGAGGTGAAGGGCGCGCCGTACACCGTGGTTGGTGTGCTGCCTGCCAACACTGTCACACCACAAGCGGGCAGCGACCTGTGGACCTCGCTCCAGCCAGGTGACGGCGAAGGAGCATGTGGAGGCCATGATTGCGGCATCCTCATGCGATTGAAACCTGGCGCGACCTGGGAGCAGGCCGCGGCGCAGCTGTCACGCATTGAGGCCCATCCCGATAACCAATCGAAATCGGCGAAGGCGTGGATCTATGCGCAGCCTCTCCAGCGATCCATGGGCAGCCAGAGCAAGCCGAAAGTCCTGGTGCTCATGCTGGCGGTAAGCTTCATCCTGCTCATAGCCTGCGCCAATCTCGCAGGATTAGCCATGGTGCGCATCTCGCGCCGCACCCAGGAGATCGCCACGCGCATGGCGCTGGGGGCAACGCGTGCTGCGCTGCTGCGCCAGCTTTGGATCGAAAACCTGCTGCCCGCTGTATTCGGCGCGCTCACCGGGCTGATGTTCGCCGCGATCATTCTGCAAGGGCTGCAGAACTTCCTGCCACCCAATCTGATCCCGATGGGAGGACTCTCAATTGATGGACGCGTGCTGTGCTTCACTGCAGCCGCAACCTTTCTCACCACGCTGTTGTTCGGCGCACTGCCCGCCCTGGCGACGCGACGCGTGGATCTTCGTTCGTCCATCGCATCGAACAGCCATTCCATTGCGGGCGGCACCGGATCTCTTCGCCGCGCTCTCATCGTCGCGGAAGTGGCTTTGACTGTGGTGCTGGTTGCAGCCGCAGGTTTGCTTGTCCGCACGTTGGCGCATCTTGAAACCATGCCTCCAGGCTTCGATTCGCAGAATGTAATGACTGCCAAGGCCTCTCTCGATGACGCGCGCTATAAAACTCCTGCGGCGTTTCAAGCTCTCCTGAAGAAGAGCCTCACCGTGATGCGCCAAATTCCCGGTGTCGAAGCAGCTGCCGTAGGTCTGAGCGTGCCTTATGAGCGCGGACTCAACTGGGGTATCCGCGTCCTCGACGGAAAACATGCCGGCGCAGAGAGCGGAACGAGCCTGGTCTACGTCACTCCCGGATATCTTTCCGCATTCCGCATCCCGCTGCTCTCCGGCCGAGATATTCTCGATAGCGATTCCGCAGCGAGTGAGCCCGTGATCATCGTCAATGTTTCCTTCGCAAAGAAGTTTTTTGGAACCAGTGACGTTTTGGGCCGCCACATCGGTCTTCTGATGGGCTCGAAGGGCGGCAATCCGCGGTTCACGATCATAGGCGTGGTTGGCGATGTGGCAAAGGCGTCCGGCATGAGTCCGGTCGGGCCGCTTGGCACCGAGCCGGTCTTCTATGTGCCGGTGGAGCAATTTCCAACGGAGGCACTGCTGGCAGCGCACACATGGTTTCAGCCCTCCTGGATCGTCCGCACTCGCAGCCAAGTGGCGGGAATCGCCGGTGAGATGCAGCAGGCGATGGCTGACGCCGATCCCAACCTGCCTTTCTCCGGCTTCTATTCCATGGATGACCTCATGAAGCAGGAGCTGCAGATGCAGCGCGTGGAAGTGCTGCTTCTCAGCGTGCTGGCCGGATTGGCACTGCTCCTCTCTGCCGTCGGAATTTACTCGCTGGTGTCGAATCTCGTTCTGCAGCGCACGCGGGAGATCGGCATCCGCATGGCCTTGGGATCGTCAGCGGTACGCGCGATGGCGCAGATCAGTCTTTCCGGCCTGCTGGCTGCAGGCCTGGGACTTGTTGTCGGCATGAGCCTGTCCTTCGCGGCGCTGCGTGTTCTGCGAAGCGAGATCTACGGCGTAGGCGTCTACGATCCCGTGACGCTACTGGGAGCTCCTCTCCTGCTGGCCTTCGTTGCCCTGATCGCAACCATCCTGCCCGCTGCGCGCATCATGCGCATCGATCCCGCAACAACTTTGCGAGTGGAATAGTCCTTATATGTAAGTGAATCAGTTTGATCCAGCCGGAGTAGTCCCATCAAAAACCGGCTGGCCTGCGTTCCTTATAAATAAGACTTATAGCTCGCCTCGTGGATTGATGATATGGGGCGAGTGCGCCTACGCATGGGTAGCTGAATCAGTATCTGTGAGAGTTGCAAATTACTACTTCTGCACTATGCCTCACTTTCCCCAATAAACACTGCTTATTAATGGCCTCATGAAACGCTGATAGCAGTGTATTTTCTCCTTGTATCGGTAGATGGGTTGACCTACGTTGGGTCATGGCAATCGCGATTGCGCTTTTTCATCCCGCGAAACTTTGCGAGGAACCTTCAAGCAATTGTCAGAGTTGTTGATCTGACGGCTCTCTAGCTGTCGCCATTCGTTCAAAAGCCCAAGACAACGAAAACATAAAAACCCACTCAAGACCCCTTTGGAGGCTTTACCTATGTCATTCCGAAGCAGGAATATCTTTCCATCCGGTTTGTTATTGGTAGTGAGCATTGTTCTTATGTCCCCCACCCTGCGTGCACAGACCTTTCGAGGAAGCATCAATGGTGTCGTTACTGACCAGTCCGGAGCCGTCGTTGCCGCCGCTCAAGTGGAGGCAACCGATGTGGCCACCGGCATTGCGCATACGACTATCACTTCCAGCGGTGGTGAATTCTCATTTCAGGATCTGCCCCTCGGTTCCTACTCGGTAAGTGCAACGGCCAGCGGCTTCCAGAAGATCAAGGTCGACAAAGTTCCAGTTACAGCTGGAACGGTATATACCTTGCCCATCAAGCTCGGCGTGGCTCAAACCGCAACCACGATTGAAGTCAATGCAGCGGCACTTACGCTCGACACCACCTCAACAACGCAGACTGCCGGCGTAGGCGGAAAGCCGCTGCAGGATACTCCCCTCAACGGCCGCGATTTTACGCAGCTCATTATCCTCTCGCCCGGCTTTTCCAACTCCGGCGCCGGCGGTTTTGGATCGCTGAATGGTACACGTGCCAACCAGATCAACTGGCAGATCGACGGTATCGATAACAACGATCTATGGCACAACATTCCGGCGGTCAATCAGGGCGGCGTTTCCGGCATCGCGGGCATTGTCTTGCCTATCGACGCAGTCGATCAGTTTTCGGCGCAGACGCAGGCCTCTCCGGAGTCAGGGCGTAACCCAGGCGGCAGCGTCAACCTCTCGCTGAAGTCGGGAGGCAATCAGCTTCATGGAAGTCTCTACTACTACAATCGCAACGAATTCTTCGGCGCAACGAACCCATTCACCGCTCCGGTAAAGCAGGAAGTTCGCAACTATAACTATGGATTTTCTGCCGGCGGCCCGTTCATCAAGGACAAGCTCTTCTGGTTCACGACTTTTGAGCATCAGCGCTTCACCATCGGCGTTCCGAACAACGCGACTGAGCCCACGCAAGGTTACCAATCAGCAGCAGAAGCCACGCTCGCGAAGTTCGGTGTTCCCGTCAACCCTTTATCTGCAAAGTTGCTCAGTACGTTGTGGCCAGCCGATGCGGTCGGCGCGGGTCCTGCCAGCCCGAATAACTACACCAGCACCCAGCCCGAATATGGATACAGTTACAACGGGCTCGCCAAAGTTGATTACACCATCAACGATAAGAACAGCCTGACCGCGCATTGGTTTGTGGGCCAGGGAAATCAGGTTGCGCCGGTCACCGGCTCGTCTCTCTTTTATTACTATGAAGTCGCTCCCATCCACGTGCAGAATTATGCGATCGTCTACAACCACGTCTTCACGCCGACGATCACCAACCAGGTCTTGGCTGGGGTGAATTACTTCAACCAGGTCTTCAACGATTTCAATAACAGCTTCGATTCGGCTTCGCTCGGACTGGTCACAGGGTCCGGACTTGCTGGCTCGCCCAATATTCAGATCTCCGGCTTCGACCAGGTTGGTCTTACTCCTCCCGAGGGCCGCAACGACATAACCGGCCACCTCACCGACGATCTCTCGTGGACCGTAGGCAAGCATCAGTTCAAGTTCGGAGGAGAGTTTCGCAAGGCGCAGCTCGACGAGTTCTATCACCGGCATGCGCTCGGTAGCTTCATCTTCGATGGCACGCAGGGACCGACACCGCAGGCGTTGAATCCGGCCACCGGCCTCCCCGCTGTTGCGTGGGATAGCGGAGACCCGCGCGTCGATGCGCTGTCGGATTTCCTTGCGGGAAATCTGAAGACCGGTTCGATCGCTTTGGGCGATCCCGATCGCCAGGTCTTCGTGAATACTCTTGATTTCTTCGCTCAGGATTCCTGGCAGCTCAGCCCAAAGTTCAACGTCAACTATGGTCTTCGCTGGGACTACGAAGGCCCTCTGCATAATCAGTACAAAAACCTGTCGGTCTTTCGTCCCAATCTTGGCGGCATCGTATATCAAGGCGCGGGGATCGATAGTCTTTACGATTCAACCTACACTGACTTCAGTCCGCGCTTTGGCTTCTCTTATCAGGTCACTCCGAGCACGGTTGTACGCGCTGGCGCCGGCTTGTACTTCGACACTCCCAACCTGAATCCCTTCCTCGACAATCGTCCTGGCAACGGTGCTCCGAATGGTGTCGAAGGCAATCCGGGCGGCCCGAATCCGGTCGTGACAGCAACCGCCGTACCCCAGACACTGATGTCCGGAGTCGACCCATTCACCCAGGGCACTCCATCCAACAGCCTGTTTTCCATCGCCAAGAATTTTGTTCCTTCTCGGAATGTGAACTATAACTTCCAGGTGGAACAGAGCCTCTCGAACAAGCTTGTAGCGCAGATCGGCTACGTCGGCAGCGAGGGACGTCATCTGCTTTCAATTTTGGACATCAACCAGGCCGCGTTAAGCAGTGTTTACTCGGCGCCAGGGTTCGCCTGCCCTGCAGCTTTCACACCGCAAAACTGCAGCCGTCCGTACTTCTCTCAGTTTCCCAACGACACTTTCATCAACCAGATCGAGAGCATCGGAACTTCAAATTACAACTCGCTTCAGGCGACCATTCGTGCCTCGGGCTATCACGGACTGACGCTGCAGGCCGCTTATACCTGGTCGCACAGCTTTGACGAAGTCACCGCTTATCGCGGCGCTCTGCCGCAGGACAGCACGAACTTCAAAGGTGATTACGGTCCCAGCGATTTCGATAACCGGAATATATTCGACACCCTGATTACATACGAAGTTCCCGGATCTCAGCACTGGAAGCCATTGACCAAAGGCTGGCAGTTGAACAGCCTGATGACCTTCCACGGCGGCTTGCCCTTCTCGGTTTATAGCTCGGCAGATACGTCCGGAACCGATGACGGCAATCAGCGCGCGAATCCTGTTGCAGGCGTCGATCCCTACGCCGGCTTCCGCAAGGGAGGCGTGGGTGTGAACTGGCTCAATCCAGCAGCTTTTGCGGATGCGCCCGCGGGTACTTGGGGAACAACGAGCCGCAATGCATATTACGGCCCAGGCTTTGGGGACGTCGATTTCTCCGTGTTCAAGAACACGCCAATCGGAGAGAGAGTTACGACACAGTTCCGCGTCGAGATGTTCAACCTCTTCAACCGCACCAACTATGCTCCGCCACTCAATGGCAACTTCAACCCTTCGTATACGCAGGACAATGCGCTCACACTCTTCACCACCATCGGCAGCTTCAACGGTGCTCCCGGCATCGGTGCTGGCGAGCCTTTCAACACGCAGCTGGCTCTGAAGATCATCTTCTGATCCGCTGCTTTCAACCGCTGTTCAAGCGCCTGTAGACAAACAGGCGCTTTGGACTGTCTCAATATCGTTTACCGAAATGCTGGAGTCGAGATGAGCTTTTCAAGGCGTGATTTTCTGATGCGAGTAGGGCAGGCTGGCGGCTTCGGCGCTGCCTTCATCACCATGCAGCACCTGGGCCTGATGCCCATGCCGGAGGCTTTGGCCGAGACTGGACTTGAGCTCGCTGCGGGTGGTGGAACCAAGGTGGTGATTCTGGGCGGCGGCATCGCCGGCTTAGTCGCTGCTTACGAGATGGGCAAGGCTGGATATTCCTGTACGGTGCTCGAGGCGCGCAAACGCCCGGGCGGACGCAACTTTACTGTACGCAACAGCACCAAGATTGAATTTACCGACGGCACCGTACAGACTGCGAACTGGGACGACTCCAGCTATTTCAACGCCGGTCCGGCGCGGCTTCCCTCCATCCACAAAACCATGCTCGGCTATTGCAAAGAGCTGGGCGTGCCTCTCGAAGTAGAAGTAAATACTTCGCGCTCTTCACTCCTGCAAAACGACGATGCCTTCGGCGGCAAGGCGATCGAACAGCGGCAGGCCATCAACGATACGCGCGGCCACGTCTCCGAGCTTCTCGCCAAATGCATTCAAAGCAACGCTCTCGATCAGCAGATGACCAAGGAAGATCATGAGCGAATGCTTGCATTCCTTAAAATCTATGGCGATCTGCAGCCCGATTACTCCTATACCGACTCGGAGCGCAGCGGCGTAGACAAGCTGCCCGGCGCGGGTCCTGACGATGAAGTACTTCGCGCGCCGCTCGCCATGCATTCGCTCCTCGACGCCGATTTTTGGCAGGGAATGATGTATGAAGAGATATTCGACATGCAGGCGACGATGTTCCAGCCAGTAGGTGGAATGGATCGCATCCCGTATGCTTTCGCCGCGAAGCTCGGCGATATCGTGCAGTATGGATGCCCCGTCAAGGAGATTCGCAAGACCACAAACGGTGTAAAGGTGAGTTACGCCGACCCATCGGGCGCAGTCAAGATGATCGAAGCCGATTACTGCATCTGCGCGCTGCCCATCACCATTCTGAAGAATATTCCGAATGACTTTTCGCCGCGCGTCAAGCAGGCGATCGCCGAAGTTGGATACGACCATGCCTACAAGGTCGCATGGGAGTCGCGCCGCTTCTGGGAACAGGACTATAACCTCTACGGCGGCCTTGGATTCGTTGTAAAGGGCCCGGTGAACATGCTCTGGTATCCAAGCGCCAAGATCTTTTCCGAAAACGGTGTATTGATTGCGGGCTACGGCGTGGAAAACCAATCGGACTTCGCCAAGCTGCCCGATATCCAGGCGAAGTTCGAAGCATCGCGCGCGGCAGCCGAGAAGCTGCATCCGGGACACGGACATGAGTTGAAAAACCCCATGTACATGAACTGGGGGATGATGCCCTATAACCTCGGTTCATGGGTCGGCGCCGCGCCGAACTTCGTACGCAATCGCCGCGCAGGGTACTACGATGGCGCCTATAAAGAATTCATCCAGCCGGACGACCGCATTTTCTTCTCTGGAGATCACTGCAGCCGCATCATCGGCTGGCAGGAGGGTGCGGCGCTCGCATCGCACCGCGCCACCAGGATGATCTCCGAGCACGTAAAGATGGCACGGCTCGCCGGCTCAACGACCACACACGATGCTTAAGAAAAAAGGAACGATGATGACTTGGAAGCAGGGAATTGAAGCGGCAGCAGTCGCCGCGATGTGTGGAGCTGGACTCTCGATGCAAGCACAAACCAAGGTCACGCATATCCAGAAGAAGGATCGCCTCTGGCCTCGGCGGTATGGGCTGGAGACACGCTCTACGTAAGCGGCCAAATCGCGTCTCCGGTCACTCCCGCCGATCCAGCCAAAGGAACGCAAGCCGTTTACGGAGATACCGAGGCGCAAGCCAACAGCGAGTTCCTGAAGATACAGGACATCCTGAAAGAACAGGGCCTCACGCTGGGAGATGTCGTGAGCATGCACGTCTTCATGGCAGGCGATCCGGAGAAGGGCAACAAGCTGGACTTCGCCGGGCTGCAGAAGGCCTATCTCAAATACTTCGGAACCGCCGATCAGCCCAACAAGCCCACCCGCGCAGCCATGCAGGTGGCGGCGCTCGCGGCTCCCTGGGCGCTGGTCGAAATTGAAGTGATCGCGGTGCGTTCTAAATAGCGCATCTCCGCGAGAAGAAAAAGTCCCGGCCATGGGCGAAGGCTTATGAAAAAGCCGCAGACCATGCACCACAGAGGACACAGAGATATTCACCTAATATCTTCCGCAAAGACGCGAACGCATCATCAAAAACCTCTGTGCTCTCCGTGTCCTCTGTGGTGAATGTGCTTTAACCGCGAGAGCGCAGCTGGACGGCCATCCTACTCTTGAATCCGCCGATGCATCCCTTTGCGAACTTAGCGTCTTAGCGGTGAAATTCATCTCAAAAAGAAAGTCGCAGAGCATGCATTACAGAGAACCCGGAGGTCACAGAGACTTTTTCCGCAAAGACGCGAACGCATCATCAAAGACCTCTGTGCTCTCCGTGCCCTGTGGTGAAGGTCCTTCAGCGCGATGCACCGGAAGTCCGCGAAAGCGCAGCAGCCCGGACGGCCAGTTGCGCTGCTACGATAGACAGGATGATTCGCCAGGAAATTTGCAACAGATGAAGACCCGTTGGTTAAGCTGGTCGAGTTTTGTATTTGCCCTTCTGCAAAGCCTTTGTACAGCCGTATTGACCATCAGCGGTGTACGTGTGCTCATCGGGCTGGGAGCTCTGGCCGCTGCTGCAGGCACTGATGCGCCCGCCGCAGGATGGCACCGCGATGCCATCCGCATACCGATGATGGTGCTCGCGCTTGCCGGCACTCTGGTGAATCTTTATGTGATCTGGAGAGTGCGCAACTTACGCAGCCGGCCGGCCGCGCAGTGGCGGGTTCAGCTGCCCACCGCGAAAGAGATACGCTCCGAACGCTGGCAGATCTTTCTAGCCGCGGTTACATTGATTCTTCTCGCTGCCGAGTGGCAAATTCATCACATGCTTCATCATCCGCACCACGGCTGATCGCGCACCCATCAAGCCGGCTCGGGATATTCATGCTTCAGCACATCGTCGAGACGCGCGTGCAGTCTCTTGCTGAAGTCCACCGGCAGCTCGAAGACGCGATCATCGGCCATCAGGATAATGATGTTCCTCGTTGAGTCGAGGATCGCCGAGCAGATTTCGCAGGTCGCGAGATGGCGTTCGACATTGGCACGCACTTCAGGATCGAGTGCGCCGTCGATGTATCCAGAGATGTGGTCCCACACGTGCCGGCATTTCAGAACCATGGCGTCCTCCGGAACAACGATCGCTTGCGGGGACGATCGGAAGTCGATTTCGAGCTTGCTTTGATCGCGCGGTTGAGCTGAGGAGCAAGCCTCTTCTGCAGCAGCATGCGGGCACGGTGCAACCGTACTTTAACCAGGGCCGATGAAATGCCCAGTAGATGGGCCGTGTCGAGGACGCTGCACTCCTCCACGTCACGCAGCGTTACGATTTCGCGATACGTATCGGGCAATTCCGCAACGGCCTGCTGCACCAGCTCGCGGATTTCCTTCCGCTCCAGCAGTGCCAAGGGAATCTCATTCCAATCGGTCAACGCTGCCGGTGTAAAGTCGGCATTCTCTTCGCGCTGCTCGTCCAGAGAATCCACAATTGTGCGGTTCTCTTTGCGCAGCCGGCCGCGTGCTTCGTTCAGCGTGATCGCGATCAGCCAGGTGCTGAATTTGGCGTCGCCGCGAAAGCTGCCCAGCTTGCGGTAAGCCTTCAGCACCGCATCCTGGACAACATCTTCCGCTTCTTCCGCATTCTTCACCAGGGCAAAGGCCGTGCGGAAGAGCTGCGACTCATAGGGAAGAATCAGAATGTGAAACTTCTCGCGATCGCCGGCCAGGATCGCCGCGATCAGCGCTGCTTCCGAGCTGTTCTGTGCGTCGGCTCCCAATGTTTCGGTCGCGGTCATACCGCGGTCTTATTCCTCCTGGCAATCAGCGCATCCAGAGAGAATAGACCCGCGCCGAAGACGAGAATGATCAACGAGGCAAAAAGAAAAGTAAAGGGATCGGCAATATAAAACTTGCCCGGATCGCTGAACACCGAACCGAGCGCCTCGCGGTCGGCCGTGACATAAGCGACGAACATATTTCCCGCCAGCAACAAGCTGATCAGGCGCGAACCCAGTCCCACGATGAGCAGGATGCCTCCGACGAACTCAAGCATCGAAATGGCCGGCGCCATGACCGCGGGGGCGGGGATATTGAGGCTCACAAAAAGGTCTTTCACTCGGCCGATGTTGTGCAGCTTGCCCCAACCTGTCTGTGCGAACTGCCATCCCCAGTAAAGCCGCACCAGCAGCAGAAAGGGGGACTGTAGAAAATCGGCGTAGTGCGCAAAACGGCCACAGAGGCCCGAAATTCCGGAGCTGTTCCGGGAAGATAATGCAGTGCTGCTCATAAATAACCTCTCTTATTGAATGAACCAGCCAAGCGCCGCCCAGGACGCAAAGGCCCGCTGGAGAAATTCTCCCTGATCGTCTTCCGCAATTGCGCTGTCCGCAAGGGCTGCATCGATGGCTGTGCCTATGGGTGCTCCCGCAAGAAGCGACTGAAGAAGCGTGTAGTCCTCGCGGCCGAGCCGTTTGTAGTAAACGGAATTTTCGTGGCGATGCACGGCCAGGTAAATCTGCTCCGGCCTGAGCATGGCCACACGCCGCACATGCCGGCTTTTCCGGCTGATGCTGGCGTTGTTGCTCGAAGCATCGCTGCTTCCGCTCTCGCTGCGCAGCTCGATGAGCAGATCTTCGACCGGATAGCGCAGCTCCACGAGACGAAGATACGGCTGCAGTCGCAGCTGCGAATTCTCGTCGATCGATGCCAGGTCGTCGGGATCGAGCAGAGGAAGCTGCGCAGAGTCGAACGCCTCGATGTGCGCCCACTCCAGGCGCACCATATCCATTGCGAGATCGCGTTGCTGCTCCCGATTTTCCGCGTCCAGGTATTCAGGATGCTCGGTCAGCCAGGCCTCGAGTTGTGACCCAAGGTTGCGCAGCGAAAACGATTGCGAAGGCCGCTCGGTCAGATAATCTCGCATCAGGCGGTCGAACTTCTTCTGGCCGAGAATCGCCTTCAGCCCCGAAAAATCTTCCTCGAAAGAAGAGTAAAGACGAAACCAATACTGGCGGTTATAAATCTCCAGTCGCTCGAAGGAACTCAGCCGGTCATTCGGTTTGATGAGGGCATCGGCTTCCGCCGTATTCGACAACCCATCGCGGCGTTTGCGCGGCATGGTCTCGTTGCCGGTGAGCGGATGCATGATGGCCGCGGCCACTCGCCGTTGCAGCTCGAGCAGCTCGCTCATCGCATCGCTCCTTCCAGAGCAGGTTCAACCGCCGGAGCGTCCAATTTAGCCTTCGCAGCATCGAGGAATCGCGTCGCCTTCAGCGCCTCGGCGTGGACCTCATCGAAGGTCGGGATATTGTCGTCCCATTCCAGCAGCGTGGCCGTCGGTCCTGCACGCTCGATGGTCCGTGCATACAGCTGCCACACCGGTTCGAGCACCGGGTGATCGTGCGTGTCCAGAATATATTTCTCGAACTTCGAGTGCCCCGCGATATGGATCTGCGCGATGCGCTCAGCCGGGACGGCATTCACATACGTGAAGGGATCGAAGCTGTGATTCTGAGATGAGACATAGATATTGTTCACGTCGAGCAGAATCCCGCAGTCGGCGCGCTCGACGACCTCATTCAGGAATTCCCACTCCGTCATCTCCGAGACGTGATATTCGGCATAGCTCGAAACGTTCTCGACGACAACTGGGATCTCGAGGGTATCCTGCACATGGCGGATGCGGTCCGCGGTGACCTTGACCGCTTCCCAGGTGTACGGCATGGGCAGCAGATCGTGCGTATAGCGGCCGTCTACCGATCCCCAGCAAAGGTGATCGCTGAGCCAGGGCGTTTTCGTACGTCGAACAAGAGTTTTAAGCCGCTTGAGATGCTCCGGGTCCGGATCGCTCGCGGAACCGAAATACATGGATACGCCGTGCTGCACCACCTGGTACTGGTCGAGAATTTTATCCAGCACCTCGAGCGGGCGTCCGCCGTCGATCATGTAGTTCTCCGAGATAATCTCGAACCAGTCGACGAGAGGCTTCCTGGTCAGGATGTGCTGATAGTGCGGAATGCGCAATCCGATTCCGACGCCATACTCGGTGAAGCCATTGAAGCGATTTGCGGGCACGGGGAGAACTCCACAAGTTAAAGAAGATCGCTGTAGGTGAAAGGGCCAGCCCGGAACAGATCTGGCCCTGGAAAAAAATCGTGGGAGTTGAAGTTATGCGGAGGGGTGCTTGGAGCCGTCGGTGGCGCAGCCGCCCTTGCCCTTGCAGCTGTTCTTGCCCTTGCAGCCATTGTCGCTGCTCTTGCAGCCGCCCTGGCCCTTGCAATCATTCTTGCCTTTACAGGAGTGCTTGGTGGTGTCCTGATTGAGCGAAGAGCTTCCGAACGACGCTTTACCCACCTTGACGACGGGGTTGGTGGTGGTCTGCGAGGTGGCTGCCTGCATAGTCGCAGCGCCACTCAGCATGCCGGAGACCGCCGCGGCAACCATCAGGGTCTTCATTGAGTGCTTCATATTGTCATTCCTCCATATTGAGGCCTAAGACCTAGCGCAAAGCGCCGGTGGGAAGGCCGTCTACCGCATAGGACTACGGTAGCGCGACTAAGGTTACAGCATTCGACATGTATTTTTGTGAAAGATTTTCTGCCCGTAAACAACACAAAAATCTATAAATCCGATCTTTCGCGGGCTTCGTTCTTTCATTCCTTTTTTGCACAATGTCCAATGCTGGACGCCTTATCCAGATTTGGCGCCGGCACTGCTGCCGCGAGACCCGTTACGGTTGGGATAAGAGGGCAAAAGCAACGATTGTAGTGCCATGAAAGCCAGAGTCGCCCTCAGCCTCAGCGTTGAGCGAGTCTTCGAGCGGTGACCAGTCCATATTCAATTCCGCCGCCACAATCTCCTGCTCACTTGCGCCGTCGAAACAAAGCTCGCAGACACCAATGCCGTCTTCCGAGCGTATGGGAGGTCCGAAGACCCTGCAGGTCATCGGACGCGCCGCGTAAAGATCGCAGGTTCCAGTCGTCGGATCGAGCACCGGGCAAGGCTCGTCGTTGGCGAAGTCCTCGAACGCATCTTCTTCGGAGTCGTAAAGAATACCCGTGGCCGGATCGCCGGGAAATTGAGCGGATAAGCGAAGTCTGGATTGCTCGGCGCGAGAGCGAACCGCAAGCGCCCGTTCTGGATCGGATTGCTCCAACTCGCGCAAGCCCGCGCGCAGACGCAACGCATCAAGCTGGCTGAGGGCGAAGACGCCATGGCAACACTGCGTGCATCCCGGACGGCACTTCAACCACGTGCCCGATCGGCGCGCCGCATCCGCCGACGCAGCGTCCACGATCTGCACCAGCTCGGCATCCGCACGCAACAACATAACAACAGAATAGACCAGCCGAATAGACCATCCCAAGACGCGGCATGCAAGATGACAACCACGTCATTTGTGCATGCTACTTTTTGCTTAGAGCCTCTGATAACCGATTGCACAAATGGCTTGTATCAGCGCACAGCTTTGATTCGCTCATGACTCGGTCTGTCGGGAAGCCAGATCATGGTGGACGGCTGAAGATCGCCGTCATTCTGACGACCGTAGGGAGGAGGAATCTCAGCGATCTGCGCGTATCAACTGCGTTGAGAAGGACGGCCTTGTGGAGAGATGAGGAGTGTTTTTGAATTCTCCAATTTAGATTTATGCAACTAGCCCCGGTCATATTCCGCGCTAACTGGAGGAGGCAAGTATTGCCTCGGCGAGCGCGTCGTGCAATGGTGGTCTCTTTATTGGCCATTGCTGGAGTTATTCTCGGCATCTCTGTCGAAAGCGCCGCGTACGGCCAGGATAACTACGAGATTCAGGTCTACGGCTCGGACACCGTCGCTCCCAAGACCACGATGCTTGAATTGCACAGCAACTTCACTGCCGACGGCAGCAAGCCGCTGCCCGGTTCTAAATTTGCAGCCGACCGGCTCTATCCCACCGATCACGCCGAGCATGAAACGGTGGAAATCACGCAGGGCATCAACAGCTGGTCCGAGGTGGGCTTTTATATCTTCACCAGCGCGCGCGACGGCGATGGCTGGCAATGGGTCGGTGACCACATCCGTCCGCGCGTGAGGGTTCCGGATAGCTGGCATTGGCCCGTGGGCGTGAGCTTGTCCACCGAGATCGGCTATCAGAGGCGCGACTTTTCGACCGACACATGGACCTGGGAGATTCGCCCCATCATCGATAAGAGCATCGGCCGCTGGTACTTCACTGTGAATCCAGCGCTCGAGCGCTCCTTTCATGGCCAGAGCGTCAGCGAAGGAGTGGGATTTTCTCCTAACGCCAAATTCAGCTACGACTTCAACAAATACATCTCCGGCGGCCTCGAATACTATGCCGATTACGGATCGCTGCACGGCTTCTATTCACTTCACAATCAACAGCAGCAGTTTTTTCCCGCCGTCGATCTCAACGTCTCGCCGAACTGGGAGATCAACTTCGGCGTCGGCGTCGGGCCCACCGCGAGCACCGATCATCTGATCGTGAAAGCGATTGTCGGGAGACGCTTCGATTGGACGCATCATCGCGCGGGCGGCTCGGAAAGCACACAGTAGTCTCATGCATAGAATGAACCGGCGTGAATTCATCGCGAAGTCCTCCGCAGCCGCGGGCTTGTTGGCTGCCTCAGGCCAGCGCAGGCTTTGGGCGCAAACTCCGGCCGATGTCCGGTTGGAGATTGCTCCGCTCAAGCTTGAGATCGCCCCCGGCAAGCATGTCGAGACCATTGCCTACAACGGACAGGTGCCGGGACCGCTCATCCGCTGGCCGGAGGGCAAGCCCATTACCATCGACGTGACGAATCGCACCGATGTTCCGGAGATCGTGCACTGGCACGGACTGTGGATTTCCTCCGATCAGGACGGCGCGATGGAAGAGGGCTCGCCGATGATCGCGCCTGGTGGACAGCAGCGTTACAGCTTCACGCCGCGTCCTTCTGGCCTGCGCTGGTATCACACCCACACCTACGCCGGACACGACCTGAAGCGAAGCTCGTTCACCGGCCAGTTCGGATGTTTCTATATCGAGCCACGGAACGAGCCCGGCGCATACGATCAGGAAGTTTTTCTCACCCTGCACGACTGGAACGCCTACATGGGTGCGGCGACCGATGCCTCGATGGACGCCTCCTACGAGCACGCGACCATCAACGACCGCGTGCTGGGTGCGGGCGCGCCGATCCAGGTGAAGCAGGACCAGCGTGTTCTCTTCCGCATCGTCAATGCCAGCGCGACAATAACGCACTGGCTGGCGCTTGCCGGTCATTCGATGACAGTGATCGCACTCGACGGAAATCCTGTGCCGGTACAGGCTCGTGTCTCAGCCATTCGCCTTGCTCCGGCTGAACGCGCCGAGGTTATCGTCGAGATGAACCAGCCCGGAGTGTGGGTGCTGGGCGAGACGCGCGCGGACATTCGCAAATCGGGCATGGGCATCGTCATCGAATACGCCGGGCAGCAGGGCGAGCCCAGGTGGGCCGAGCCGCAGGAGACGCTATGGGACTACCGATCCTTCGCGCACCCCGAGCCAGCCAGCGCGCAGCCCGACCAGCGTGTGCCTCTGCTCTTCCAGTCGAAGTTTCGCGGCCACGGCGACTTCGATTACTGGACCATCAACGGCAAGTCCTATCCGAAGACCGACACACCGATGCTGCAGGAAGGGAAGCGCTATCGCCTCGCCATGCGCAACAAAAGCTCGGACGATCATCCTGTCCATCTTCATCGCCATACCTTCGAGGTGACCAGCCTCGATGGCAAGCCGCTCTCCGGCCTGCGCAAGGATGTGATCGTGGTCTCCGCGAACTCCACCGCTGAAGTTGATTTCGTCGCAGCCAATCCCGGCCCCACGCTCTTCCACTGCCACCAGCAGAACCACATGGACTTCGGTTTCATGATGCTCTTCCGCTACGCCTGACCGGTTGCCGCTGATCTATGATCTCGGTGTATGCGAAACAAGATCGAGATTGGCCCCGAAGACCGCATTTTTGTTTTGACCGGCGCAGGAGTAAGCGCCGAGAGCGGGCTGCCCACCTTTCGCGATAACGGCGGGCTATGGAATGGCTATCGCGTCGAAGAGGTCGCGACTCCGGAGGCCTGGCAGGAGAATGCGGAGCGTGTGTGGCGCTTCTACGCGATGCGTCGCAAGGATGGCTTGCAATCCGAGCCTAACCCGGCCCACATCGCGCTCGCTCATCTCGAAGAACAACTCGGCGATCGCCTCTTTCTCTGCACCCAGAACGTGGACGATCTCCACGAGCGCGCCGGCTCGAAGCGCGTGCTCCACATGCACGGTGAGCTCTTCCGCTCCCGCTGTTCGCGCGAGTGCGGTCGCGAAGATTTCGCCGACCAGGGCATTTATGAAACTGCAAGCGCCATCCCGCGCTGCGAATGCGGCGGTCGAATCCGTCCGCACATCGTCTGGTTCGGCGAGATGCCGCTGTCCATGGACCTGATCTTGAACGAACTCGATCGCTGCACCGTGCTGCTCGTCGCCGGATCTTCCGGCACCGTGCATCCCGCGGCCAGCTTCGCGCAATGGGCGCAGCGTCGCGGCGTTCGAACCTTCTACGTTGGCCCGGAGAGACCGATCAATGCCGATCTCTTCACAGAAATCTTTCTCGCCAAGGCCGGCGAAGCCTTACCCTCCCTCTTCGATATTCTTGCTTAATACAAACCGGGTGCCAGAAGTGCCTGTCATTCTTGTATCTATGAAGGATCGACAGTTTAGGTAGAGACTGTTGAGGTGGGGGAGCACTTTGTATTGCTCCC
>NZ_LBHJ01000005.1:354-531 GCF_001006305.1 Silvibacterium bohemicum | reverse complement strand
TCTGCAGGATATCGCGGCCGCTCTAAACGTGGTAAATTGTTAACTCCGAGCTAGACTTCAGGTGGCCGTATTTATCAGATTTCCTCGTTGTGTCCTCAGAAAAAAATGCCAATACCACTTTCAGCTGTGAATATCCACCATGAAGGGCAAGACATGCTCATAATTAACTGTCAGGCA
>NZ_LBHJ01000005.1:0-251 GCF_001006305.1 Silvibacterium bohemicum | reverse complement strand
AAGAAAGCATTAGGACAGTGCCAGTCTTAATCACAGTGGGGGGTATGTTATTCCCAATGAAGTCGTCCAGAAACGGACTAGGTAGTTAGCTTTTTCTAGTGCCCAACACATTAGAGGTGTGGTTTTTTTTCTCTAAAATAAGGGTGGCCATAGGCTCTTTTAACCAGAATCGGTGTAGTCAGCTGAAATTGACTTGCACGCCTGGGTCCTGTGTGTCTACTAACTTTCTCGCGAACGATAGCTAACGGATC
>NZ_LBHJ01000021.1 GCF_001006305.1 Silvibacterium bohemicum | reverse complement strand
TAGCCGACTTCGCAGAGAAAACGCTTCGGGCAACCCTGCACCTGCGGATCGGGTCCAACTATTCAGGGAGCAATCCCGTGGAGGAGTATCGATGTCGAACACTCAGCAATCCGGGCATGACCAGGGAAGCCACAAAAAAGAGAAGGAAGGCGCCGGCCATCAGCAGCAGCAACAGCAGCCCAACGATCAAAAGTCGGGGCAGCATGGTGACACTGGAAAGAAACAGGAACATCAGCAGCACGGCGATTCCGGACAACGGAAAT
>NZ_LBHJ01000020.1 GCF_001006305.1 Silvibacterium bohemicum | reverse complement strand
TTCCATCAACCCTGCAACCAAACCCCCAAATCAACCTTGACAAATCAGACAGTCGCTGAGTGAAGCGAAGAATCTCAGCGCCTCTACGTCGTGAAACATCGACCGGGTGTATGGGATTTTCGGACGTGGGAGCGCGATGAGACGTGGGTTAGAAATGTAAGTTTGCCAAACCTCCCCGTATCCGGATAACTTGGTGAGTTTCGCAGCCAGGGAGAAGGAATGTCCGAAAAACAGTTGGTTTACCAGTCCGGATTTGGCAACGAGTTCGCCACCGAAGCTGTTCCCGGAGCTCTGCCCCACGGGCAGAATGCGCCGCAGAAATCTGCGCTCGGTCTGTACACCGAGCAATTCAGCGGAACACCCTTCACCGCTCCGCGCGCCAGCAATCGGCGCACCTGGACCTATCGCATCCGTCCCTCCGTAACCCACAAGCCGTATCAGGAAATCGACGCGAAGATGATTCGCAGCGGTCCCTTCGCTGAAGTCCCCACTCCGCCGAATCAACTGCGCTGGAATCCTCTGCCGATTCCTGAAACGCGAACCGATTTCGTCGATGGCATCGTCACCCTTGGAGGCAACGGCGATCCTGCCTTCCAAACCGGCGTCGCCGTCCATCTCTACGCGGCGAATGCATCGATGCGCGACCGCTTCTTCTACAACGCCGACGGCGAGTTGCTGATCGTCCCGCAGGATGGCCTCCTGCTTCTCCATACTGAGCTGGGAATTCTCTCGATCGCTCCCGGCGAGATCGGCGTAATTCCGCGCGGCGTGAAGTTCCGCGTTGAGATCGAAGCGAAGGCTGCACGCGGCTATCTCTGCGAGAACTATGGCTTGCCGTTCCGTCTGCCTGAGCTTGGCCCCATCGGCGCGAATGGACTCGCGAACTCTCGGGACTTCCTCACTCCTGTCGCTGCATATGAGGATCGCGACGGCTCGTTTCAGATCGTAAGCAAATTCCTGGGCGGCCTGTGGGTCGCCGAGATCGATCACTCTCCACTCGATGTCGTCGCCTGGCACGGCAATTACGCGCCCTACAAATATGATCTGAAAAACTTCAATTGCATCAACTCGGTGAGCTTCGATCACCCCGACCCATCGATCTACACTGTCCTCACGGCCCCGGCCGTAAACCCCGGCACCGCGAATGTCGATTTCGCCATCTTCCCGCCGCGATGGATGGTCGCTGAGCACACCTTTCGCCCGCCGTGGTTCCATCGCAACATGATGAACGAGTTTATGGGGCTGGTCTTCGGACAATACGACGCGAAGGCCGAAGGCTTCGTGCCCGGCGGGGCGAGCCTGCACAACTGCATGGCCGGCCACGGTCCCGATGCCGAGACCTGGGAACGAGCGACAGCGGCCGAACTCAAGCCGCAGTATCTCGAGAACACGCTGGCCTTCATGTTCGAAACACAATTGGTCATGCGACCGACCAAGTTTGCGTTGGAGACAAAGATTCTGCAGCATGAGTATTACGAATGCTGGCAGGGATTGAAAAAACACTTCCGGACGCCGCAAGGATGAGCGCAATCGCGCGGAGACGCTCTTGATGCAAAGCTGGATTGAAAGCGCCAACGCTCCGCTCACTGACTTTCCGCTGGAGAATCTGCCCTTCGGTGTATTTCGGACGGGCAAGTCTTCCGATGCGCGGATCGGCGTCGCCATCGGCGACACCTTACTCGATCTCTTCGCCGCAGATGAATCGCATCTGCTCGACGGCTTGGCGAAAGAAACCGTCGCGGCCTGCCGTCGAGATTCGCTCAATCACCTGATGTCTCTCGGCAGGAAAGCCTCGTCTTCGCTTCGCGCACGCCTGATGGATCTGCTCTCCGATCCAGGTGCGAAACAGAAAGTCGAGCCCTTGCTGCAGAAACAGGTCGACATCGAGATGCAGTTGCCCGCTCACATCGGCGATTACACTGACTTCTACGCATCCATCTATCACGCCACAAACGTAGGCCGTCTCTTCCGCCCGGACAATCCGCTCTTGCCCAGTTACAAATATGTCCCCATCGGCTATCACGGCCGCGCCTCATCGATTGTGGTGAGCGGAGCGGACATTCATCGGCCCAGCGGACAGACTAAGACTGCAGAAGCAGACACGCCGCACTTCGCTCCCACACAAGCGCTCGATTACGAGCTGGAAGTAGGCTTCTTCATCGGCGGGGGAAACGCCCATGGATGCTCCATCCCCATCGATGAAGCCGAAGCGCATATCTTTGGATTTTGCCTGGTGAATGACTGGTCCGCTCGCGACATTCAAGCCTGGGAGTATCAGCCGCTGGGACCGTTTCTGGCCAAGAGCTTCGCTACGTCCATCTCCCCATGGGTAGTAACGATGGATGCCCTGGCGCCATTCCGCGCTCCTGCTTTTCGACGCGCCGAGGGCGATCCTGCGCCATTGCCGTATCTCAATTCGTCAGTCGATCAAACCAGTGGGGGCTTTGATGTAAAGCTTGAAGTTTGGCTGCGCACAGAGCGGATGCGGCGCGAGAATACCGAGGCTGTTCGTCTAAGTCAAAGCAATCTGCAGGATTTGTACTGGACACCGGCACAAATGCTCGCGCACCACACCGGCAACGGCTGCAACATGCGCAGCGGCGATCTGCTTGCGAGCGGAACAGTTTCGGGTTCCACTGACGATTCGCGAGGCAGCCTGCTCGAAATCACTCGCCGCGGGGCAGAGCTGCTTCAGTTGCCCAACGGAGAGGCGCGCAGCTTTCTCGAAGACGGAGACGAAGTGACGCTTCGCGGCTACTGCGAACGCGAGGGGCAAGCACGCATCGGATTTGGATCTTGCAGCGGAACCATCCGTGCAGCCACGCCCAGTTGCGAAAACGTGGAGAGCCTATCCAAACAGAGGATAGGCGGGGAAGCTACACCCTAAACCTTATCCCTCTACCCTGCCTTATTGGGTCCGTTCAAACTCCACGTAATTGCGCCCGAAATAGAGCCGATACTTGCCTGGGGCGCTTCCCGCCACTACTTGTAGCGGAGTAGGGCGATGCAGTTTGGCGTCGTTCGCCGCCGCGGTCTGGATCAGATCGTGAGCGCCAAGATCCTGCACCACAAATTGCAGTGAGTCCGCGCTCCTCACAATGCCCGCTCCATACGCGCCCGGTGCGAGTGTGTGCCCACCAAAAGACAATGGCACTTCCGTGATGAGATAAGCCTGATACTTCTCCTGAATGCCGGTGGAGTAGCCCGAGTTATCGACCAGGCTGGCGAGAGCGTAGCGTCCGTCTGCAAATCGAACGCCGCCGGCGTTGCGTATCTGCGTGGTCGCTGTCTGCCCGCGAAAGAAAACAGAACCGGGTATCAGCTTCACCATATCGGCGGAGTGCAGGATAGCTTCCGGCTGTGGCGTGGCGGATTGGGCAAGAGAGGGAAGCGTCGCAACCGAAAAAGTGAGACAGAGCAGAAGTCCGACAGCCCGAATACTGGAAACAAAACGCATCGAGAGTGACCCTTTCTTCTAACCCCTCGGAGTATAAATTGCCGCCACGCGATCCGCATCGATCTTTCCGCAGGCCGTAGAAATCGCGCAGTGACGTGCGGATGGAATGCAGACAGTTGCGGCAGCCCACGTAGGAGCTGCCGCAAAGACTTTCCCCGATGCGTGCTAACCGTCGAGCCGGCTCGTCGAGGCGACGCGGGAATACCAGTGGCCTGAATCCTTGATCGTCCGCTTCTGGTCGCGGAAATCGACATACACCAGACCGAATCGCTGGCTGTAGCCCTCGGCCCACTCGTAGTTATCAAGCAGGCTCCACGCATGGTAGCCGCGCACATTCGCTCCGTCTTTGATGGCGCGCGCCAGCTCCGCCAGATGCCCGCGATAAAATTCGATGCGGCGCGGGTCGGGAGCCTTCGAAGGATCTTCCGGCAGAGGCCCATCGGAGTAGGAGCAGCCATTCTCGGTGATCTCGATAATCGGCTTGTCGTATTCGTTCGAGATGCGCGTCACGATGTCGTAAAGGCCGCGCGGCCACACCTCCCATCCGTTGTAGGTGACCGGCCCTTCCGCCGGCATCCATTCATGGTAGTGCGTGTAAGGATCGCCGCCATTGCCTGCATCTGCGACGATGTGACGGTTGTAGTAGTTGATGCCAATCCAATCCAGCGGCGCCTGCATGATCTTTCCATCGCCGTCGCGCACACCCATCACGTCGTAGGGAGGATTCCCGACAAATGCCTTCGGATATTCACCGTGCTTCGCCGTATAGAGGAAGAAGACATTATTGATGGCGTGGTAGCGATCCGCCGCGGCACGATCCGCCGCGCTGTCGCTTGCGGGAGTCGGCGGTGACATGCTGTAAGCCGAGCCTATCTGCGCCTTCGGCGATACGGCCTTCATTGCGCGGAAAGCCTCGCCCTGCGCCAGGTTAACGGTGTGCGCTGCCTTCAGGAATAGATTGAAGTCCTTCCTTCCCGGAGCGTGAACGCCCGTTCCGTATCCCAGATTCGTGAACACCCACGGCTCATTGAAGATGGCCCATGTCGTCACCCGGTCGCCCAGGGTCTTCGCGACGATTGCCGAGTAGTCGGCGAAGTGCTTGTACAGATCGCGATTCGGCCAGCCGCCCCGGTCTTCGAGAGCCTGCGGCAGATCCCAATGAAACACCGTGCACATGGGGCGAATCCCTGCGCCGAGCAGCTCGTCGACATAGCGGCTATAGAAATCCAATCCCTTTTGATTCACTTGCCCGGTGCCGGTCGGCTGAATACGCGCCCACGTGACGGAGAAGCGGCAGCTTTTCTGGTTCATCTGCTTCATCAGGGCGATGTCTTCTTTGTAGCGATGGTAGGAGTCGCAGGCTACATCGCCCGTATCGCCGCCCTTTACCTTGCCCACGGTGTGCGAGAATGTGTCCCAGATCGATGGGCCTTTACCATCCGCCTTCCACGCGCCTTCCACTTGATAGGAAGCGGTTGCGGTGCCCCATAAAAATCCCTCAGGAAAGCGCGCACCGGCCACATCGATGGCAGGCATCGCTCCGTCACTTGCACCGAAAGGCATAGGGTTCGCAGCCATGGCGTATCGGGAGAAGGCGGCGCTCCCGGCTACAGCGGCAGAGTAGTTGAGAAATTGGCGGCGGTTGATCAACGTCGGCTCTCCTGTGAGAAAGGAAAGCCTAGCATCCCAGCGTTACGTTAGTAAAACTGTTTACTGCTATGCGAAACCGAGGCCGGCAAGGATGCCGGCAAAATATTTTCGATCAGCACGCCGAACAGAACGACTGCCATCGCTACCAGAGGCACGACGAACGCGATGCGCAGCGACCCTGAGCCCTCCGATAAAAGACCGGTGAGCCAGGGAAGAACCGCCCCGCCGGCGCCGGAGATGGCAAAGATCCAGCCACTGCTGCGAGACCGGTCCACCCTGGCCAGCATCCTGGCAGTGGCCAGCGGAAAGATCGGGGAGCATCCCAGGCCGGCTATGACAATCGCCACCAGAGCAACCGTCGCGTTATGAGGCCGGAGCAGGAGGAGCATGCCAGCCATTGCGGCGACAATGCCGCCCACCAGCACCCACATCTCCGAGAGGACGAGTAAGAGCGTGGCAAGGACAGCCCGTCCCGCCACTATCGCCAGCCAGAAAGCCGAAACCACGAGACTGGACCTGGCCACGCCGAGATTTTCGAAACGGTGAGCGTAGGTCGCGATCCAGCCGGCGATGGCCGTCTCAGCTCCGACATAGACAAAGAGAATGACGCTGAAGAGCAGGAATATCTGCGCACTCATCGTTGGAGAAACCCTCTTCGTCGCCCGATCGAGGGGCAATTCCGATTTCTTTAACAGCGGAGTAAACCTGCCGGCCAGCAGAAGGCTGGCTGCGGCAACCGTAAGCAGAAAAATTCGCAGCGCGTTCTGCCGTTCGGCGATGGCCACGAGTTGTGGAGCGACCACCGCGCCCAGTCCCCAGAAGAAGTTGGTGCGCGTCAGCAGCGGCCCGCGCTTCTCGGGATACTCGGTCCCAAAGATGACGTTGGTCGCCGTGACCGCCCCGCTGATGCCCATGCCCATCAGCGACAACCCCACCAGCGCAGAGCGATAGCTGTTGAGCGAGAAAACTGCCAGCCCGATGGCGATGGCTGCATATCCCAACACCACGCAGTAGCGGCGATAGTACGACGAAGCGATCGCCCCGAGAATAGAGGCCGTAAACTGCGCGGTGAACAACGACCCCGCCTGCGCATCGGTGAGCTGCCAGCGCGTGCTGATGGCGGGAAGCACCGCTCCCAGCAGCACCGTGGCCAGCCCGCCCAAAGACATGCCAGCATAAAAAGGAGTGGAGGGAAGAGATTCGAACTGTGCCGGTTTGGAGCGGGACTGCATGAACGGAAAGCTCAACTTTGTCGCGCAGGCCGCCGCGGGTTAGGAGGCAGCGTCGACTCGCGGATAATCAGCTCGGGAACAATGGCGACGTTCTCCGGGTAGTCTTTGGCGCCACGCAGTCTTTGCAGTAGTATGCGCGCGGCGGTCGTGCCCATGTTGTGGAGCGGCTGGCGGATCGTGGTCAGGCTCGGATTGTGATACGCAGCGCCTTGAATGTCGTCGAAGCCGACAATCGAAACGTCTTCGGGAACGCGAATGTTATGGTCGCGAAACGCGCGGATGGCCCCGATCGCCGCGATATCGTTGAACGAAACCAGCGCCGTAAACGGACGTTTCTGGCTGAGCAGCTGTTGAACCACCGGATAACCCAGCTCTGGCGACGAAATGTTGAGCTGCAATTGCACCACCAGCTCGGGATATACCTCGATGCCCAGCTCCTTCGCTGCGGCCAACAGACTCTTCCAGCGGTCGTCGGCGTCGGAGCTGAAAGTCTGTCCTCGCATGAACGCAATCTGTCTGTGCCCCAGCTGATAGAGATGCCGCAGCGCAAGCTCCGCCGCGCGGCGATGATCCAGCAGGATGCTGGTGACGCCTTCGATCTTGCGCGGCCCGGCTACCGCGACTACCGGCAATGGCAGGCTATGCTTCAGCGCGGTGTCGATGGCGATGAACCCCTCCACCGAGCGATCCATCAGCAGCCGTGGATATTCTTCGATCAGATCCGCCTTGCGCCGATGGCTGGCCGCGAGATAGAAGTATCCTTCCTCGAGCAGCACCTCTTCGATGCCGCTCATCACCTGCACCGAATAGCCGTCACTCAACTCCGGCACCAGCACGCCGATGGAGAAGCTTTGTTTGCGCCGCAGCGAGCGCGCATAGAAACTTGGCCGGTAATCGAATTTCCGCGCCGCAGCCAGCACGCGATCGCGCGTCTCCTGGGGAATCGAGCGCACGCCCGGCGCGTTGTTCAGCACCAGCGAGATGGTGGCCGGCGATAAATCGAGATATTCGCCCAGAATCTTCAGGCTGATCGGACGACCCGTCGACAGCTCGTTCTTATCGCCTGCTGGAGCTGCCTGCTTGCGCTTCGGCATATCAGCCCTTTGTAGCGGCTTATGAACAAATCTGCAACCTCAATCGCTGCGGCCGTTTTATCCTGACGCACTCTTAGAGAAACGGGGCCGAGCTTGAGCACTCGGCGGCTGATTGAGAGTAGCCTCGCTCAAACGATTTCGCAGAGCTTTTGAATAGCTGGTTGAGGAGCTATTCGTAGCGAAGGGCTTCGATAGGATTGAGATTCGCCGCCTTCAACGCAGGAATCATGCCGCTCACCAGGCCCACCACCACCAGAATTCCCGTGGCCAGCATCACGGTATAAGGCGAGATCAGCAACTGGATGTCCGCGCTCTCGGCATGGGTCGCCAACGCGCTGTAAAAGGTGATTCTGCCCACGCCGAAGGAGACGGCGTAAGCCAAGGCGATGCCGGCAAAGCCCCCGACGCCGGTAATGACCAGCGATTCCGCCATGAACTGAATCAGGATATGGCGCTTGCGCGCGCCCAGAGCCTTTTCGATGCCGATCTCCTTCGTTCGCTGTTGCACCGCCACCAGCATGATGTTCATGAGGCCGATGCCGGCGATCCCCAGCGTGAGCGCGCCGATGAACAGCAGCAGCACCTCGAGCGCGATGGTCACGATCTTGAACTGCGAAAGCTGCTGCTCCAGGTCGGCGACATAGATGGCCTGGCTGTCCGATGGCCGGAAATCATGGGTCGCAGCCAGGGCATTGCGCACGGCCTGCTGCACCGCCGCATGGTCTCCGTTATAGTTCAGCCAGATGCCATCGAGATACTTCGGGTCCTTGATGTCGCTCATTGCGCTGAACGGGATGTACGTCTCGCGATTGACATCGCTGTCGCTCTCCTGCATCTTGGGCTGCAGCACGCCGATCACCTCAAAGCTGATGCCGTTCAGGCGCACATGCTGGCCGATCGGATAGAGGCCGCCGAAGAGCTTGCTCTTCGTCTCCGAGCCGATCACGGCGACGTGCGCGCGATTGGCATCGTCTTCATCGGTGAAGAAGCGCCCATAGTCGATGTCCAGGCGCAGAATATCCTGGATCTCCGAGCGATAGCCGTTCACCGTCCACGTATAACTATGCAGACCGGTGGAAACGGCGATGTCCTTGCTGAGCATGGGCGACACATGCACCAGCCCGGGAACGGTCTGCTTCAGCCGGTCGACATCGTCCTGCGTAAATCGAACCGGAGTGCCGGCCTTCGACCCTCCTACCTGCTCCGACGTCCGGCCGGGAAAGACACCGATCAGCTGGGTGCCCCATTGCGCGAAGATGGTCTCCACCGCGCGGCCGAAGCCCGATCCATAAGCGAGCAGCAGCACGACCGTAGCGATACCCCACGCCATGCCGATCATGGTGATCGCGGTGCGCCGGCGGTTGAAGATCATTGCCTCGTAAGCCTGCCGCCAAAGATCGCTTAACATTCTCGGACTCCTGTCGATTTCTATTCCCGGCTTCTATTCCCGCCTCAGCGCTTCCACCGGTTCAAGCGCTGCGGCCTTCGCGGCCGGATAGAGCCCTGCGACGATTCCGCTGATGCTGAGCGCTCCCAAAGCCAGCGCCGCCGACCACGGCACCAGACGCGGCGGATCGAAGCCCTGCATCCCCGTGCCGATGGCCGCACGAAGCAGGTACATGAAGAGCGCCGACCCTCCGATGCCGATAAGTCCGCTGAATCCGGTAAGAATCAGGCCTTCGAGGAAAAACTGAAAGAGAATACTGCGGCTGGTCGCGCCGATGGCCTTGCGCAGGCCGATCTCCCGCGTGCGCTCCGAAACCGAAACTAGCATGATGTTGATGATTCCGACCGCGCCCAGAGCCAGCGTGACAATTCCCACTCCGCCCAGGAAGACATCCATCGCGGTAAAGATCTTCCCCACCATCTGCTCGGTCTTGATGGTGTCCCATTCGTTGAAAGCCTCGGTCGCATTGGCGTCGAAGCCATGCCGGCGCGCGACGATCTCATGCACTTCCTGTTTGGCGATCACATTGTCGCCGCGCAGGCGCGGCTGGTATTGGATCGAGGTCAATGCATCGGAGGGAATGTTTTCGCCCTTGATAGGAAACATCTCCAGCATGATCGTGAGCGGGATATAAACCTTCTGGTTTTCGCCGTCATTGTTGCCGTGTCCGTTCTTTGCGGCGACCCCGATCACCAGGAAGCGAGTTCCGTTGAGCGTGATCCATTCGCCCAGCGCAGGCCGTCCCGGAAAGAGCAGCCTGGCGCTCTTTTCGCCGAGAACAGCCACATAGCTGCGGTTTTTCAGATCGTCATCGCGCAAAAACCGGCCTTCCGCCATCGGCAGATAGCGAACCCCAAGATAATTTGCTTCCGTGCCCACCACATCGCCGCCCGCGGTCTGATAAATGCTCTGCTGCTTGATGTCGTCGCGGTCCAGATATGCAACGGCGGCGCGCACGTCCGGCGCCTGCGTGCGAATGGCATCGGCATCGCGGACGGTCAGGTTATAGGGCCGCATGCCAGTGTGCTGGTTCGGAACCGCGGGAATTGTCCCGCTCCAGAGCATAATGAGGTCGTTGCCAAAGCTGGCCAGCTCGCGCCGGTTGCCGGAGCGAAAACCTTCGCCCACCGAAACCAGCAGCAGCATGGAGCCTACGCCCCACGCGATCCCGAACATGGTGAGGAAGGAGCGTAGCTTATTCGCCCAGATAGCGCGAAGCACCTGCCCGAAAGTATCGCCGAGGCTTTGCATGGCCAATCTGCAATACGGCTGCGCAGACAAAAGAGTTCCGCGAATCTCGCTGATTCGGATCTGCCGAGCCGCGTCAGAGGTAGGACGGGAGCCACGCCGGAATGTGAGCGCGGCCTGCCGCAGTCAGAGGCTGGCTGACCCGGTTCTCGGAAATCCGATTTCCGGGATCAGCCGGCCTCGACGCAGGACGGAAAGCTGATTGGATGGAAGGGACTACTGCTTTTCGAGCGCCGCGACAACCGTCTCCACGTTGGGGGTCGCTTTACCCATATATTCGCTCACCCGAAGGCGCTCCTCCGTTGTCAGCGTGGGGACAAGAGCAAGAATGCGGCGCAGCGTGGTCGATACATCGTCAACGTAATTCATCATGCGGATGGCTTCGCCGGAAAGTGGCATGGCAACTCCTCAATCTTTCTCTTCAAGTCTGAATCTCTATTTTCGTCGACCCGCCCTGCCAAGTAAAGCCGCGGCCTGATTGCGGTTATTTGCCGAGCAGGTTCTGGAACTCCGGGTGCTTCTGGATATAGTCGGCAGCCAGCGGACAGATCACGTCCACCTTCAGCCCCTGATCGCGCGCATGTTCGAGAGCCGTCCGGGCCAAGGTTCCCGCGACGCCCTTTCCGCGCATGGCCGGAGGCACTTCGGTGTGGTAAAGCGTCATCCACCCGTGGCCGTCCATTTCCACTTCGAGATAGGCGACTTCGCCGTTCTCCTCGAACTCGAATCTGCTCTTCGAAACGCTCGTTTGCCGCTTGTCGCCCATAAATTCCAATATAGCTCGCATAATGGCGGAAGCCTCGAAAACATATCGGCGGATTTGCGCATCCAAATGCGGAGATAGCCAGCAAAGTCAGCCCACCACTCCCACCCTAACCGACAGGTAAATTTATGGATGAGACCATCAATGAATGCGTCGACCGCATGCTTCGCTCCAACGCGCGCGCGCCTTTATCCACCTACCGGCTGCAGATGCACGCTGGCTTCACCTTTGCGGATGCGGAGGCTGTTCTCCCTTATTTGAAAAAGCTGGGCATCGGCGATGTCTACACCTCGCCGGTCTTTGAGGCGCGCCCCGGCAGCATGCACGGCTACGATGTCGCGCGTCACGATCGCTTCAATCCCGAGCTCGGTGGAGATGAGGGCTTCGCGCGCTTCACCGGCCGCCTGAAAGAGCTCGGCATGGGCTACCTGATGGACATCGTTCCCAACCACATGGGGGTGGGCAACGATTCGGTCTGGTGGCAGGATGTGCTCGAGAATGGCCGCGCCTCGGAATACGCCGGCTTCTTCGATATCGATTGGACGCCGCTTAAAGCAGACATGCAGGGCAAGCTTCTTCTTCCTATCCTCGGCAAGCAGTATGGAGAAGAGCTCGAAAACAAGCAGATTCAAATCGAGATTGAAGACGGCAAACTGCGAGTGCGCTACTACGAACACATCATGCCGCTTGCGCCGCGCTCGCTGCCACTCCTTTTTCCTCAATCCGAATGGGAAGCGTGGGGACTGCCGGAGTCTTTCGCGAGCCTGCTGCGCGACGTGTCGCATATTCCTCCGCACGATACCGCCGATGCCAACCTGGCCAGCCACCGACGCCAGCAGCTCGTAGAGCTGAAGCCACGTCTCCGCGCCGCTCTCTGCGATCCGGGACTCCGGCCCATCATCGATAAAGCACTCACCCAGGTCAACGGAGTCGAAGGCGATGCGCGCAGCTTCGACCGCCTGCATGAGGTGCTCGAAGCGCAGCCCTATCGTCTCGCGCTATGGCGCGTCTCGTCTGAGGAAATCAACTATCGCCGCTTCTTCGACATCAACGATCTCGTCGGCCTGCGCATGGAAAACCCCACCGTCTTTGCCGCCACGCATTGCCTGATCCGCAAGATTCTCGCTGAAAAGCAGGTCACGGGTCTGCGCATCGATCATTGCGACGGCATGTTCAATCCGCGGCAGTATCTTATCCGCCTGCAGCTGCTCTTCGCCGCCAGCCAGTGCGCCGGTCCCGAAGCCGCCGGACCACTCTCTCCCAACGGAATTGAGGCCGATATTCGCGAGTCGGTGCGCGGCTTCGACTGGAGCTCGATCAGCGGCCCGCTCTATGTCGTGGTGGAAAAAATCCTCGAGCCGCGCGAGGCTCTCCCCGCGGGATGGCCGGTGCGCGGCACCTCCGGATACGATTTCGTTCACTTCGCCAACCAGGTCTTTATTCAGCCCAACAATCTGAAAAAATTCGACAGCCTGTATGCTTCCATCATCGGCCGCACCTCCGATCCCGACGACATCATCTATCGCTCCAAGCTGCTGGTAATGCAGAATGCGCTCTCCAGCGAGACCTATGTGCTCACCAATCTGCTCAGCCAGCTTGCGGCCTCCGACCGTCGCGCCCGCGACTTCACCGACAATGTTCTCGAAACCGCTATCCGTGAGACCATCGCCTGTTTCCCCGTCTATCGAACCTATATCGATGATCGTGGCAGGTACACGCAGCGCGACCGCGCCTTCATTCATCACGCCATCGCGCGCGCCAAGTATCGCAATCCGGATATCGACGCCTCAGCCTTCGACTTTCTCGAGAACACGCTTCTGCTGCAGGAACACGAAGGCTCCGACATCGACCAGCGCGAGCTGTACTTCGCACTGAAGTTCCAGCAGCTCACCGGACCCGTCATGGCAAAGGGCGTCGAAGATACGGCGTTCTACATCTACAACCGCTTCATCTCCTCGAATGAAGTCGGCAGTTCGATGAAGTCTTTTGGGATTTCGGTCGAAAGCTTCCACTCCAGCAACGAAGAGAGGCTGCTCAATTCTCCTGACGCCATTCTCGGCACCTCGACGCACGACACCAAGCGCAGCGAAGACGTACGCAATCGGCTCAACGTAATTTCCGAGCTCGAAAATCGCTGGCCGAGCCTGATCCGCCGCTGGTATCGCATGAATGCGAAGGCGCGTCAGACGCTCGAGGATGGGCGCGTCGCTCCCGATCCGAACGAAGAGTATCTGATCTATCAGACCATCGCCGGCGCATGGCCCTGGGTGATGAATTCGGAGGAAGACCGCAAGAGCTTTCTCGATCGCCTGAAGGAGTACATGAGCAAGGCGCTGAGCGAGGCCAAGATCAATCTCAGCTGGGTGAGCCCGAATGAAAAATACGTAACTGCGGTGCATGCATTTCTCGAGTCGCTGTTGATCCCCACGGAACGCGGCCGCGAGACGCGATTTGTCGAGTCGCTGAACGAGATCCTTCCGCTGCTGCGCATCTTCGGCGCCGTGAACTCGCTGGCGCAGGTGGTGCTCAAGGTGGCCTCGCCGGGCGTGCCGGATTTCTATCAGGGATCGGAGATGTGGGATCTGACCTTGGTCGATCCGGACAACAGGCATCCTGTGGACTATTCGGTATATGCAAACGCGTTAGACACCCTACGCGAGACTGCGGCTGAGAAAGGCGCTGCGGCTCTTTGTGGTGAGCTTTTAAATGATATGAGCGATGGACGGTCGAAGCTGTGGACGGCGCATCGTGCGCTGAGCACTCGCCACGATCTGGGCGAACTCTTCCGCAGCGGAGAATATCTGCCCGTGACCCCGGAGGGCACGATCGCCCAGCACGTAATCTCCTTCGTGCGACGGCATCAAGGACAATCGGTGCTGGTGGTTGTCCCGCGCCTCGCATGCACGATGATGGGCAAGCAGGCAAAGCTGCCGCTAGGCGAGGCCTGGGGCACGGAATCGCTACCTCTTTCCGACTACGCAGGAAAGAATTTCGTAAATGTGTTCACCGATGAGTTGGTCACAGTGACACGCGAAGGAACGCTTCCACTAAAAGAGGTATTCAAGACTTACCCGGTCGCGATTCTGAAGGGCGTCGAGTAACGGTTGTTGGGCTATGTTGATACCTTTCGGCTCCTTCTCAAAAATTGTCATCCTGAGCGAGCGAAGCGAGTCGAAGGACCTGCAGTTTTCCTTAAGTCCGGCTCTGCAGCAGAGCCGCGTAAATACCCCATGCATTTGTGACTCATGAGACTACTGGCTGTCTCAGAAATGGTCGTAATCAGGGCACGACTTCAGTCGTGCCGCTTCGAACCTGTGATGACCGGGCTTCAGCCCCGGAAGAGAGTTAGCGCAGGCGCCGATAAACCATTGATGAGAGCCCTGGCAGCAATCGTTTCTTCAGAAGGAAACGATAGCAATCGCCATGTTTTTTGTAACGCACCGTCATCCCGACGACGGAAAGGAGGAAGGATCTCAGCGGCGTTTCATTCGCCATCCGCGCCAAGATTCTCCACACCGCTCAGCATGAGCGAGCATCACGAATTAGCCGAAGCCTCGCCATTGTCATGCGCAACGACAAGGTCACGATCCGTCACCTCGGAGATCGCCGCAAGTTCTGCAGCGATCTCCGCAGTGAGCTTGCCTTCAGGGCAGCGCCAGCTCCAGTTTCCTCCGGCACGCGACGGCATATTCATCCGCGCCTCGGTGCCCAGGTCAAGAATGTCCTGGACCGGCACCAGGCAGAGATCGGCGACCGACGCCTCGGCCCCCCGGATCATATCCCACACGAAGTCCTTCTTGTTGGTGCCGAGATAAGCCTTAGCCGCATCTTTCTCGACCTTGGTTGCCTCTTCGTCCCACCAGCCCCGCGTCGTATTGTTGTCGTGCGTGCCGGTGTAAACGACACAATTCGTCACGTAATGATGCGGCAGATAGTTGTGCGCATGCTTGTCGGAAAATCCGAATTGAAAGATGCGCATGCCGGGAAAATTGAAGTGCTCGCGTAGCGCATCGACCTCGGGAGTGATCACTCCAAGGTCTTCGGCAATGAAGGGCAGCTCGCCCAGCTCATCGCGTAGCTTCTGGAAGAGCTCCGCACCTGGAGCCTTGATCCATTCGCCGACCACGGCCGTGTCGTTCTCAGCGGGGATCGCCCAGAAGGCCTCAAAGCCGCGGAAGTGATCGAGGCGGATGATGTCATAGAGGGAGCGCGCACGGCGAACTCGGTCCACCCACCAGCTGAATCCCTGCTCCCGCAGCACATCCCAGTGATAAAGAGGATTGCCCCAGCGCTGGCCCGTTGCCGAAAAGTAGTCCGGAGGCACGCCGGCAACGCGAATCGGCGACAGGTCCTCTCGCAGCTCGAAGATGCCCGGATTGTTCCATACATCGGCGCTGTCGTAATTGACGAAGATGGCCACATCGCCGATCAGCTTGATATCGTGCTCGCCGCAGTAGCTGCGCAGAGCGCACCATTGCTCATCGAAGACGAACTGGATGATCTGCTGGATCTGGATCTCGTCGTGATGCTCTTCCCACACCTTCTGGATGGCATCTTTGTCGCGAGTCTTCAGGTCTTCCGGCCACTCACTCCACGAAGCCTGATGGTATTTGCGCCGCAGCACGCTGTAGAGTGAGAAACCATCCAGCCACGTCCAGTTGGTCTTGCGGTAAGACTCGAAACGCTGCCAGTCTTTATCGCTATGCTGATGGAGAAAGTTCTTTGCCGCCTCTTCTAGGAGCGGCATCTTGGCCTTAGCCACTGCATCGAAATCGACGTTGCCATTGCGACCGGGCAGTCCCTTCAAACGGTCGGCTGCAATCCATCCTTTTTCAGCAAGCAGCTCCAGCGAAACCAGCAGCGGATTCCCGGCGAAAGCGGAGAGCGCGGCATACGGCGAGTTGCCGTATCCCGTGGGACTCAGCGGAAGCACCTGCCAGAGCCGTTGCTTGCCGGCAGCGAGAAAGTCCGCAAACTCATAGGCTGCGGGGCCAAGATCGCCGATGCCGCCGTTAGAAGGAAGGGAAGTGATGTGAAGCAGAAGTCCGGACGAGCGGTCGAAAGGCATAGATAATTTCCCAGGCAGACGTTCCAAAGAAAAAAGGCCCGCGCTTCGAGAGATTCGAAAACCACGGGCCCCGGTTGCTTATTTGCCGATTGCTCGTTCCGGTTGCCTGTATTCAGGCTGGGAATTAGCCCGGCAGATTCATGCCGCCCGGCCCTTGCTGCGCCTTGCGGTTGGTGCGAATGCGGCCTTGCTTCTGGTAAGTCTGCTCCAGGTTCGAGACGAAGACCGAGAACATCTCCTCGCGGCGCTGATCGAGAAGCGCTTCCCGCGTCGAGTCGAAGTTCTTCGCCGCTTCATCGCTGGTAGGCTGCTGCTTGTCGACGATCTTCGCCACCACCCCGCTATGGCCGGTGCTGATGGCCGAGCTGATCTGCCCGGGGTTCAGGTCGAAGAGCTGAGGCGCGGCAGTAGCCAGCGCACCGATCTCAGGAACCTGCGCGTCACGGCCAACCAAATCGCTGGTCTTGATGGTCGCGCCGACCTCCTTGGCAACCTTGGCCAGATCGTTCTCGGCATGGGCGCGATCCGCCAGCTCTGCGGTCTTCTTGGCCAGCAGCTGAGGCAGCTGCTGATCGCGGAAGTCCTCAACCAGATGCGACTTGTAGGCATCGAACGTCGGCGCGTGTGCCGGCTGAATATCGGTGACCTGATAAACCGCATAACCGCCGCCGGTCGACGAGCTTTGCGGAGCCGCACCCTTCTTCGCGGCGAAGGCATCCGACAAAAGCTTCGAGCCATCGGGAAGACCCGGCACCACCGAAGCCTGCGACAGGAAGTCCGTCGTCACAACCTCCAGATGGTGAGCCGCGGCAGTTGCCGCCAGCCCCGTCTTCTGCGCTTCGGCAGCCAGCTGCTGCGCAAAGGCCTGCTCCTGCTGGCCTTCCTTCTGGCGGGTCAGCAGAGCCTGAATCTCAGGCTTCACTTCGTCCAGCGGACGTGTGTGCGCGGTCTGCTTCTCTTCCGTCTGGATGATGTGATAGCCGAACTTCGACTTCACCAGGCCGGAAGTCTGCCCCGGCTGCAAGGAGAACGAAGCCTGGTCGAACTCCGGCACGGTCACTCCGTGCTTGATCCAGCCCAGTTCGCCGCCCTGTTCCTTGCTGCCCGGATCGTCCGAGTTCTCTTTGGCCAGCTTGGCGAAGTCGCCGCCATGATGCAGCTGATCGAGAATGCCCTGCGCCTTGGCCTTGGCCGCGGCATCGGCCTTGGGATCGTTGCCGTCGACCTTGATGAGGATATGCCGCACCTTCACCTGGTCATCGATCTGATAATCCTTCTGGTGCGCCTGGTAGTACTGCTGGATCTCCGCATCGCTTACCTGCGGCGCTCCCTGCGGCAGATTGCTGTCCGTGAAGGCGATGTACTGGATCTTGCGCGCTTCGGGAATTGCCGTCGCGTAGCGGGAGGCATTCTGCTTGAAGAAGGCCTGCAGCTCGGTATCGGTGGGATTGATGGTCTTGCGCAGGTCGTCCGAGCTCAGCACCGCGTAATCGAACTTGATCTTCGTCGCCTGCTGCAGGTAGCTGGCGCGAACCTCGGAGTCGGAGACCGTCACGCTGCCGGTGATGAGCGAGCGCAGGCGATTCTCCAGGATCTCCTTCTTTACCTCGTTCTCGAACTTGTCGCGGCTGAGGCCGAACTGTTCGGAGATGAACTCCGCATACTGCGCATCGCCGATATACTTTCCGCCCGGAAAGAGCATCATGCCCCACTGTCCGGAGTGCAGGAAGCGGCGAATATCCTCGTCCGTCACGTTCAGGCCAAGCTGCTTCGCCTCCAGCAGTTCAATGTGCTGCTGGACCAGTCCCTGGCCCACGCGCTGCATCATGTACGGCAGCAGCATGTCGGGCAGCTGCTGGCGCTGCAGCATGCGCTGCGCAAGCTGCTGGACGTCGGTGTTCGAAATCTCATCCTGAGCGGGCATGAAACGCCCCAGAACTCCGCCGTGGCCGATGACCGCGTAGGTGTCGGCGGAGCTGGCATCGTCCTGGAAAATTCCCGGCACCAGGGTGACGACCATGGTGATGCAGGCGACCGCGATAATGACGACGAAAACGCCTTTCACAAAGCGGCTATCTTTTTGAAGGAAACGAATCATGGATGGGTGACGACCTTTACTGTCAAAAGCTCGGCTGCAGCACCAGGCCCACGGCATCGGGCTGCGCGAGAAGATTTTTCCTGGCTTTTACAGGAAGTGCCTTCAGTATAAATGACCCGGTAGCCGGTAGTGTGAACTGTCAGCGACAGTTAGGCCAGTGTCAACACCGTAATCTCAGGCGGGCAGTTGAACCGGAGCGGCAGGCCGACCGACCCGATTCCGCGATTGACGTAGAGATTGGTATTGCCCACCCGGAACAGCCCCTCGATGAACTCCGCGCCCAGCTGGGGAAGAAAAAGCGGGGGTAAAAACGGTATCCGAATCTGCCCGCCGTGGGTGTGTCCCGAAAGCATCAGGTCGACTCCGTAAGGCGCAACATATTTCACGATATCCGGCTCGTGGGTCAGCAGAATCACCGGTTCGCCGCCCGTGATTGAGGCCCGGGGAATGGCGCGATCCAGATCCGCCGAGTGCGAAAGCGCGTCGCCGGTGCCGGCAAACCACAGCCGTTTCCCATCCCGCTCCAGGGGCTCGGATCGGTTGGTCAGCACGGGAATGTTATGGCTTAGTAGCGCATCTGTAACGATCTTCGAGTTGAAGGCGTAGTCATGATTTCCCAAAACCGCATAGCGAATCGGGCAGGTCACGCCGCTCAGGATTTCGGCACAGCTATAGGCAAAGCGGGCAATATCCTGGGGAGTCCATAGGCCGACGGAAATATAATCCCCGGTAAAGACGACGATGTCGCCTTTCAGCCGGTTCACATGCTCCACAACCTGCTTGATGAAAAACGGCTCGGTGTAATTCGCGTAATGCAGATCGGAGATCTGAATCATCCGCGTGCCGCGAAAGACATCCGCCATTCGAGGCATGGGAATCGTCACATGCTCGACGCTGATCTCATGCCGGGCAATCTCCGCCGAATACAGTGGCAGGCCGATCGCCAGGGCGCCGGACAAAGCCAGAAAGCGGCGTCTGGAGATCGCTGGGTTCGGCTCCGGAGCAGGTATGCCCATCCTTTAATTCTAGCTGGACCTTAGGCAAGAGCGCATGAAAAGCACCAGAAAGGAAAGGCCAGCGTTATCCACAATGGATAAAGATCAGTGTGAATCCCAGTTAAAGAATTCCATCCGGTCATCGGTTGCGAATCAATCGGCGATTCTTTTCAGAGAGGTTCGGAGGGAGCGTGAGGCTTCAGCCTCACGAATAAATTGCCGACAAAGTCCGGTCTTGGTAGATACGGCCTTCAGGCCGTACATAAACCAAACAAAATGAGCGCGGCTTCAGCCGCTGAGGGAATGCTCTTGCTCGCGAGATAGAGGAGGGTTTGTAGACAATTTCACGGCTTCAGCCCCGGAAATTTGCTTCCCAAACCCAGCGCAACGGCATCATAAAAAAGGCCAGATGGGAGATCCCATCTGGCCTTTTCCACGCTGATTCAAAATAGCTTAGCTGATTAATAAGGGTAATATCCCGGAGGCGGCGGGGGCGGATACCCGTAGCCATACGGATAGGGATAAGCCCGCCGAACCAGCCGCGGTTGCTGCGGCGTGCTGGCCGTGGCCAGGCGCTGCGCCTCCTGCCAGGAGACCGGCTGCACCGTGACCGGAGTCGTCAGGTGAAAATCCACCTGCGCTTCCGTGGGCAGCACCAGCCGCGGACCGTTGGTCGCCGCGGATGCTCCCAGGCCTGCGGCTCCGCCTACGCCTGCGCCGATAGCCGCTCCCGCGCCGCGTCCCACAATGCCGCCGATGATCGCGCCAATGGCTGCTCCACCAACGGTATTCGCGGCAGTGTAGCCGGCCTTATTCGGTCCCTTGTTCGACCACACGTCGGTCGCAATCGGATAGCTGCGGCCTTCGAGATTGATGTTGGTCAGGTTGAGGCGCAGAATCGCCGATCCGCCCAGTGCGCCGCCGTCCTTTGCTTCGACGACCTGCCCGGTCAGCACAGCGCCGCGCGGAATGGCCAGCACGCCACCCTGGTAAACGTCCGCGGCGGCGGTTGCCTGGAAGTAGGCTCCATTCTTCACGTGCGCGGTATCCAGCGGCTCACTCAGGCGGACTCGCACCAGAGTCCCTGCGCCCAGCGTAACCGGACCGCTCGGTTGCTGGGGCGGAGGAGGTGCGTTGTAGCCCTGCTGTTGGTAGGGATAAGGCTGTTGCTGATAGCCGGGCTGCGCTTGGTACTGCGGCCGTCCCGTGCCAGGATAGGGCTGGGCGGACGGCGGCGGAGCGCCGTAGCCCTGATTCTGTCCAGGCTGCTGCGCGCCGGTAGCCGGATCTGGCGGCGGCGGCGGAGCCTGATCTTGCGTCGCAGGAGGAGCCTGGTCCTGCGCCGTAGTATCTTGCTGCTGCTGTGCGCTGATGGCGGACGACGGCAGAGGCGAGTTCGGATTGCTGACCGCAATATTGTTCAGGATGCCGCTGACTCCCTGCATCCCGGCCACGATCGTCTCCGCCTGCAGGCGCTGCGCATTGGTCTGCACCGTTCCGCTGAGCGTCACCTGCCCGCCCGAGACGGCCGCGGTAATCTGCTGCCCTTGCAGCGTCGAATCCTTGCTCAACGCGCCGGCGATATTTGTTTGCAGGTCTTTATCGTTCTGCGACATCTGCTCCGATGCCGGAGCCGTCTGCGCCAGCAAGACAGGTGCCGCTGAAAACCACAGGCAGCCGGACAGAAGAACAATGGAACCTGTCCGACGGATACTTGGAATATTGCTGCGATTGATACTCATGTCGCTGACCCTCTTGACTTCATGACTTTCCGCTCCAAGCCACTTCAACATGGACGCGGATTCTGTCCAAAGCGTTACCAGTTTGAACCCTGGACGGCCGAAAAAGTTTTGGGAACGGCTCCTGAGTATTCCCAGAAGACCGTCCCCGGAAGTTCTTGCTCCTGATGCTCTAACCGCGCTGTTTCTTGTAATGCGTAATCAGAGTATTGGTCGAGCTGTCGTGCTTGTCGGTGGGCTTCGGACCCTCCAGTTCGCCAATGATGCGCTTGGCCAGAACCTTGCCCAGCTCGACGCCCCACTGATCGAAGGAATCGATCTGCCAGATGGCTCCCTGGGTGAAGACGCTGTGTTCGTAGAGTGCCACCAGCTTGCCCAGAGATTCAGGAGTCAGCTCTTCGAGCAGCAGCGTGTTCGATGGACGATTGCCCTCAAAGACGCGGTGCGGGACCAGCCAATCGGGGGTTCCCTCGGCCTTCACTTCCTCCGCGGTCTTGCCAAAGGCCAGCGCTTCCGTCTGCGCAAACACATTCGCCATCAGCAGGTCATGATGATTCCCCAGCGGATTGAGCGTCTTCGCGAAGCCGATGAAGTCGCAGGGGATCAGCTTCGTTCCCTGGTGGATGAGCTGATAGAACGAGTGCTGGCCGTTGGTTCCGGGCTCACCCCAGAAGATCGGTCCGGTCTCGTACTTCACATGCTCGCCGGAGAGCGTCACATGCTTGCCGTTGCTCTCCATGGTCAGCTGCTGGAGATACGCAGGGAAGCGTTTCAGGTATTGGTCGTAAGGCAGCACCGCCACCGTCTGCGCGTCGAAGAAATCGTTGTACCAGATGGAGAGCAGACCCATCAGCACCGGCAGGTTCTGAGCAAAAGGCGTGCTGCGGAAGTGCTCGTCCATCGCGTGGAAGCCGGCCAGCAGCTTGCGGAAGTTTTCCGGCCCAACCGCCAGCATGGTGGAGAGCCCAATCGCCGAATCCATCGAATAACGGCCGCCGACCCAGTCCCAGAAGCCAAACATGTTCGCCGTATCGATGCCGAACTTGGTCACCTCTTCGGCGTTGGTCGAGACGGCGACGAAGTGCTTCGCGATTGCCTTGTCGTCGCCCAGCTTCTTCAGCGCCCACTCCCGCGCCGTGTGCGCGTTGGTCATGGTCTCGAGCGTGGTGAAGGTCTTCGACGAGATGATGAACAGGGTCTCTTCGGCGTCGAGATCGATCGTGGCTTCGGCAAAGTCCGTTCCATCGACGTTGGAGACGAAGCGGAAGGTCATATCGCGCTGGCTGTAGTGCTTCAACGCCTCATAGGCCATTACCGGGCCGAGATCGGAGCCGCCGATGCCGATATTCACGACATTCTTGATCCGCTTGCCGGTGTGCCCCTTCCACTCGCCGCTGCGGATGCGCTCCGAAAAGGCCGACATGTGGTCGAGAACGGCATGCACCTCGGGAACCACGTCCTGCCCGTCGACGACAATCTTCTCGCCCTTGGGAGCGCGCAGCGCGACATGCAGGACGGCGCGCTTCTCCGTGATGTTGATCTTGTCGCCGCGGAACATGGCCTCGATGCGCTCTTTCAGTCCGCTCTCCTCGGCCAGTTGCAGAAGCAGCTTGATCGTCTCATCGGTGATGCGGTGCTTCGAGTAGTCGAGATAGATGCCCTCGGCTTCGGCCTTCAGACGGGTGCCGCGGCTGGGATCTTCCGCGAAAAGCTCGCGCAGGTGCCTGGTATGAATCTTCTCGTGATGGGAGGTAAGGGCTTTCCAGGCGCTCAGTTCGGTCAGTGGAGTCTGGGTAACAGCAGGAGATGTGCTCATGATCGTGCCTCAAACCTTTCGGAGTTAACTCTTCGAGCTTTATATACCTTTGATTCCGCTACCGTCCGGCAGGCAGCGCGAAAATGCAAAGATCGGATGAACTTTAAAGCATCAGCATGTCATTTTGATTCCTAGTCGCCGGTCGGGATAATCCCGGCATTCTCGACCATCAAGATGACCGTCCTCTGCAGTGCGCGGGTGCGGTGAACCACCCCCTTGGGCACCACGTACCCTTGTCTAGGCGACAGCGCGATTTCGCGGTCCTCGAAATCGATCAACAATTGCCCTTCGACCACGTAAAAGAATTCGTCGTCCTCGTCGTGCTTATGCCAGTGATACTCACCCTCGATCACGCCCATGCGGACGACCGAATCGTTCACCTTGCACAGCGTCTGATTGAACCACTTGTACTGGTTGCCATCGGCGATCGCCTTTTCGTCGATCACTTCCATCGCCGGAAAGAGAATGTTTAAGCGGGTTTCGTAAGGATAAGCAGGAGCGGAATCGGCCATAGTTGCACCTCCTGGCAGCTTCACTCCATGTTAGCGCTATCGACGAGCCGGGTGCCCCACATCTCGCTTCTGAGATGTGGGATGACACAATCCCGCAGCGCAAAAGGCGCGACCGCCTGGACGGCCAGTCCTGCCCCACGTCTGGTTTTCAGACGTGGGATTCACATTCCTTTACGAATTCATCGCAAACGCCCGCGCCGCTTCCAGTAACTTCGTCACTGACTCCTTCGAGCATGACTCGGAGTAGATGCGCATCAGCGGCTCGGTTCCCGAGGCGCGCAGCAACAGCCAGGTCTTCGCGGCATTCGGCTTGGTCTTGGCTTCGGGATTGTCGAGGAAGAACTTGATGCCGTCGAGAGTCTCGACATGCTCAACCTTCATGCCGGCGAACTCCTTGACCCCGGCCCTGGCGCGAGCGATCGCCGCATTCTTCTGCGCATCGGGAATATGCAGATCGATCCGCCCATACTGATGCTCGCCATACTGTTCCTGAAGATGCTGAACCAGTTGCCCCAGCGTCTTGCCTTCCTCGGCCATCACGTTGGCTAACAGCAGCGAGTTAAGCAGTCCATCACGCTCCGGCAGGTGGCGCGAGATGCCGATGCCGCCCGACTCCTCGCCGCCGATCAGAATGTCTTTTTCGAGCATCAGGTCGCAGACATACTTGAAGCCGATGCCATGCTCATACAGTTTGCGCCCATAGCGCTCGCAGATGCGGTCCAGCATGCAGGTGGTGTTGAAGGCGCGCGTCACGTCGCCCGGCCACTTCTTGCGCGAGAGCAGCCACTCCAGCAGCACCGCATAAATTTTGTGCGGATCGACGAAGTTTCCATGTTCGTCCGCCGCGCCGATGCGGTCGGCATCCCCGTCGGTAGCCAGCCCGGCCGCGCACTTGTGCTCGACAACAGCCTTTTCCAGGGCATTGATGTGCGGCTCGATGGGCTCGGGATTGATGCCCGGAAACAGCGGATCATGCTCGGCGCGAATCTCGACGTGGTCCACGCCGATCTCCTGAAAGATGCCGGAGATGATCCCGCTGCCCGCGCCGTACATGCAATCCACGGCAAACTTCATCCCCGATTTCGCAATCAGCGGAAGATCGGCGAATTTCTTGATCGCGGCAAGGTACTCGGGTAGAAAGTCGTAGCTCTCGATGGCCGCCGGCTTCTCCGCCTTGCGAACCGGATCGCTGAGGTGCGACTCAATTGCCGAGATGATCGAAGGCTTGCCCGATCCGCCGTAGTAGGCCTTGTACTTCACGCCATTCCACTGGAAGGGATTATGGCTGGAGGTAATCATCACTCCGCCCGCTGCGCCGAGATTCCGAACTCCATAAGACAAGGCAGGCGTGGGGGTAATGCCCGTCGCCAGCTTCACCGGAATCCCCGAAGCAGCGATCACCTCGGCCACAGCTTTCGCGAAGCGGTCCGAAGCAAAGCGCGTGTCGTACCCGATGCAGACACCCTTCTTCGGATCTTCCTTGGGATCGGTGCTCGCATGCAGATAGTTGGCGATCGCTGATGCCGCGACCCGAACGTTGTCGAAGGTAAAGTCGTCGGCGATAAGTCCGCGCCAGCCGTCGGTTCCAAACTTGATGGCAGTGGGTGTACCCATGCTCCTCCTTATGTCTACCGGTAGGATGTATCGAGTCAATTAGGAATTACGAACCGCGACGCAAAGACGATGATCCGGTTCTAAGGCTGAAAGGTCATCGACATCGCTTCGAAGTTAAACACTACACGTGAAGAAAGGGGTTCTGGATCGTGAGCGAACCAATCTTCTGTCCATGCTGCAGGTCTTCCGAGTAAAGGATTGCGCATCCTGCTTCGATGGCAGATGCAAGAATCAGCGAGTCGTAAATATGAAAACCATAGCGCTGCGCTATTTTGAACGCCGCCTCGTGGGTTTCGAGAGTAAGCGCCGCTGCGGGCGAACACAGGTCGCGTAAACCTTGCAGTGCTTCTCCGATCGAATGCCAGTCCATCTTCAGTTTGAGACGTGTGACATTCACGAATTCATTCAGTACCTGCACGCTGATGAAGCCGCCGGAGGAAAGTAAATGTTCGGCCGTCGCCGCTCGCGGATCATCCTTTTTCAAGGCATAAACTACCACCGACGTGTCGAAAAAAACATTAGCGGGCATTCGCCTCTTCCCGATCGAACTTGAAGTCGGGAGGGAACGGCCGACGCAGCTCTCTCAGTTTTGCCAGTGCCCGTTCCCGTGTCTCGTCGCGGCTCACTTCAAACTCGCGTTCCCCCGCAACCCTGATCTCGATCTGGTCGCCTTCCTTCAGATCGAGAGCCTCCACGACAGCGGCGGGCAGCCGCACCGCAAGACTGTTACCCCATTTTGCAACCTGCATAACTCAACCTCCCGGCTGGATATACGTCGAGGAAAGTATATCAATCGAAGCGCGACCGTACCGGAAGTTGACTATATGAGGTCTTTACGTCCGCGCGCCGCCAGCTCTTTCACCACCTTGCCGACGTCCTGTGAGTGATGGCGGCTGGTAATCAGCACCGCGTCTTCGGTCTCCACCACCACCAGGTCATCGACTCCGACCAGCGCTACGAATTTATTGGGGGCGAAGACATAATTGTTCCTCGCGTCGAAAGCCAGGCTGCCGGTGCTCTCGCTCACATTGCCCTGCTCATCGGTATTCACCTGCATGCCATGCTGGTGTTCGAAGAGAGCGGCCCACGACCCCAGGTCGTTCCAGCCGAAGTTCGCTGGCAGGCAATACAGGTTCGAATGATGCTCGCCCTTGGCCGAACGCGGTTCGAGAATCGCGTAATCCACGCTGATGTTCTCGCACTTCGGGTAGTTCTCGGCAAAGACTTCCTGGAAACGTGGCGTGCCGAATGCCGCCGCGATCTCCTCGAGCAGCGGAGTCATCTCCGGCAGATGTTCGCGCACCGCGTTGGCCAGGGTTCGAGCGCTCCAGATAAAGATGCCGCTGTTCCAGTGGTAATTCCCGGCAGCGACGAACTGCTCCGCGCGTTCCTGGTTCGGCTTCTCGGTGAAGCGGCGGACGCGGGCCATGCCGCCCTCCAGCACGTGGCCGGTTTCGATATAGCCGTAGCCGGTCTCGGGACGCGTCGGCGTCACGCCCAGCACAACCATAGTTTCGCCGGACGCCGCGACTTGAATCGCACGCTCGATCACCGCGCGGAAGCCCGGCTCGTCGGCAATTACATGATCGGCGGGGAACATCCCCAGCACCGCGTCGGGATTGCTGCGCTCGATGATCAAAGCCGCCAGTCCCGCTGCCGGAGCGGTATTGCGCGCAGCTGGTTCGCAAACCACCTGCTCGTCGGGAACCACCTCGAGCTGCCCGCAGATGGTGTCGGAGAGCAGATCGTTGGTGATCACCCAGACGTCTTCCGGCTTAGCCAGCGGCTGCAGCCGGTCGACCGTCCGCTGAATCATGCTGCGCTCGCCGTCGAGGGTCAAGACCTGCTTGGCGCGGGCTTTACGGCTGCGTGGCCAGAAGCGCGTACCGCTGCCTCCGGCAAGAATGACTGGGCGGAAGTCGATCGTCAATCGTTGTCGCCTTTCTTTGGAAGAAGGGACTGCTAGTTATACATCTGCGAGGCGGACTGGCCGGCGCGATTGCCGCCCAGTCCGTCTCATGCTGAAGGAACACCAGCGAACGCTAAAAATTCATGCCGAGTTTGGCTGGCACTTTAAACAGAGTTTGGCCAGCACTTCATACAGAATTGGGATAGATCCGGATCACGGTCGCTGGAGACTCAGCCTCGATGCGCACCTCGTGCGACTCGGCAGGAACCACCGCGAGTTCGCAGCGCCCAACCGTAAATATCTCGCCGCCTTCGGCCGAAATGCGCAGCGCCCCGTCGACGACGAAGAACATCTGCACCGATCCCGTGCTTGCGGCAAGCCTGCCGGTGTCGCCCGGCTTCGGCACATCCCAGCGCTCGATCTTGAAATACTTCTCGTCGATCAGCACGCTGTGGCCGTTCTCCGCGTGTGCCGGAATCTTTCCCGCCCGCGTCTTCACCCGCATCGCTTCCAGGGACTTGTCGATGTGCAGCTCGCGCGGCCGTCCGTAGTCATACATGCGATAGGTGCGGTCGCTGGTCTGCTGCGTCTCGAGGATGACCACCCCCGGCCCCATGGCGTGCACCGTGCCGGCATCGACAAAGAGCATGTCGCCTTTGCTGACCGGCACCATCTCCAGCAAATCTTCGAGCGTGGCTGATTCGATGGACGCGCGAATCTGGTCGGCGGTCACTCCGGGACGCATGCCCAACGCCACCGCTGCGCCGGGTTTCGCATCCAGCGCATACCAGCACTCGGTCTTGCCGCGCGGCTCACCGTACTTCTGTGCCATGGCATCGTCGGGATGCACTTGCACGCTCAGTTTTTCCTTGGGAAACAGCAGCTTGATCAGCAAGGGAAACTCGCCCGTGCCGTAAGCCGTGCCCAGCAGTCCGCGGCCCAGCTTTTTGGTGATCTCGGTGAGCGATTGTCCAGCCAGCGGCCCGGTGGCCGCGGTGCACATCTCTCCGGTAAGCCACACCTCGCCGATGGGCTCGCCATCGGTCTTGTAGTCGTACCAGGGGTTTAAATCGTTGAATCCCCAAATGCGGGTGCGAAAGTAAGGTTCCAGTCTGAATGGGAGGAGTTCGTTCATGCATCTCCAGTATGCCTTAGCGCGTGTCATGATTCCAGAAACACAAAGGAAGGGGAAAATTGCCTCGTGTATCAGGTCGTGCGACATACGAGCATACTGTTGAAGGATCTGCCATGAAGACGATTCAACTGCCGGACGAAATCTATCAACAGGCCGCGAAACTTGCGGAATCAGATCACGTTTCCGTCGACAGGCTGGTAGCAGCTCTGGTGAGCGAAGGCGTTGGCGATTGGTCGAAGGTGCAGGCGCGCGCCACGCGGGGTTCCGTCGATAGACTGAAGCGTGTTTTGTCGAAGGTTGCCGATACTGTGCCCGAGCCCCCAGATTGGATATAGCCCGGGTATAGCCCCGGCTGTAGCGCTGTCGAGATCTGCAGAGGCATTCGCGCCCGCCAAGCAATTACCATAATGGAATATGCCCCGTTATCTAGTCACCGGCTGCGCCGGTTTTATTGGTTCATGGCTCACCCAGGCGCTGGTCGAGCGTGGAGAAGACGTCCGCGGTCTCGATAATTTCGAGACCGGCAAGCGCGAGAATCTGTCCGCCATCGAGAACAAATTCGACTTCGTCGAATGCGACCTGCGCGACGCCGAACGCACCGCCCGGGCCTGCGAAGGAATCGACGCAGTCTTCCACGTCGCCGCCCTGCCCTCCGTCCCGCGCTCGGTTACGGATCCCCGCACCAGCCACACCGCCAACATCGACGGCACCTTCAATCTCCTCGAAGGAGCGCGTGCCGCTGGAGTCAAGCGCGTCGTCTACTCGGCGTCATCGTCGGCTTATGGAAACCAGCCCGGCTTTCCGCGCGTCGAGACCATGGTCCCCATGCCCATCGCGCCCTATCCGGTGCAAAAGTTGACCGGCGAGTTCTACATGAAGAGCTTCTGGCAGGTTTACGGCTTGGAAACGGTCTGCCTCCGCTACTTCAATATCTTTGGTCCGCGCCAAGTGCCTGACTCGCCCTACAGCGGCGTGATGGCCAAATTCACTTTGCAGATGATGCGCGGCGAACGGCCCAGCATCTTCGGCGATGGCGAACAGGGACGCGACTTCACCTATGTCGAAAACGCCGTCTCCGCCAACCTCAAAGCCATGGCCGCCCCGGCCGAAAAGGTGTCGGGAAGGGTATTCAACGTGGCCTGTGGTGATCGGCACACGCTGAACAAGACATTTCAGGTACTGGCCGATCTCTTGGATTTCAAAGAGCAGCCAATCTATGGACCCGTGCGCGCCGGCGATATTCAGAACTCTCTGGCAGATATCTCCGCCGCCCGCGAAGCCTTCGGCTACGCCCCGGCAATCGGCTTCGAGGAAGGCCTGCGCCGAACGGTCGCCTGGTACAAGGAGCAATACGCGGCAGAAAGCGTTCGCGCCTAACCGCCGAAATGGTTGACCAAACCGGTCAATGGAAAGGCCGCCGATGTTGCCCAGCAAATGACCACTATTGCATGATCCCAGTGGGGGCCAATCAAAATGGATTGGAAGGGTACGGGCTTCATCCCGTTCCCTTCAAATCAGGCAGAAAGACAGGGCTTTAACCCCTGAGGGCGACCAGAGGTCCTACCAGCAACCAAGGCCACCATGGACTCCCGGAGCATTTGGGTTCGAAGAACAAAAGGGTTTGAATAACAAAGATTTTAAAGGGTAGGTACGGGCTTCAGCCCGTACATTAAATCCAATAGAAACGATCCGGCTTCAGCCGCTGAGGAATGGGTTTGACTTTGCCAGACCTATCCTTTCTTTCCCAATCCGGAACAATTTGCAGCCGCGATTTTTTCTATGGTCTGTCCGAAATCGGGCGTATAGTGACCTCGCCGTACGATCCACTCCCTCGCGAGGTCACAAATATGAAGAAATATGCAGCGGAACTGATCGGCACCTTTGTGCTGGTCTTCGGCGGTGTGGGCAGCGCGGTGCTGGCTGGCACTCACATCGGATTTCTCGGCGTCTCCCTGGCCTTCGGCCTCACCCTGCTGACCATGGCCTACGCCATCGGTCCCATTTCGGGATGCCACATCAATCCCGCCGTGACCCTTGGCATCGTCATCGCCAGGAAGATCGGGATCAAGGATGCCATCGGCTACGTCATCGCCCAGATCATCGGAGCGATCATCGCCGCGGCGATGATTCTCTTCATCGCCCAGGGCGCGCCGGAGGGTTACAGCGCAGCCGTCTCCGGCCTCGGAGCCAACGGCTTCGGGCTCCACTCTCCTGGACAGTACTCGCTTGCCGCCTGCTTCCTCACCGAAGTCGTCCTCACCGGCTTCCTGGTCCTCACCGTCCTGGGATCGACGGACATCAAGGCTCCCGTAGGTTTCGCCGGAATCCCTATCGGCCTGGTGCTGGTCCTGATTCATCTCGTGGGCATTCCCATCACCAACACCTCGGTCAATCCGGCGCGCAGCATCGGACCGGCGCTGTTTGTCGGTGGCTGGGCCATCCAGCAGCTATGGCTGTTCATCGTCGCTCCGTTGATCGGTGCAGCATTGGCAGCTGTCGTCTACAGCGTCATTCGCACCTCTGACACCATCATCAGCGTGCCGCAGGCCGAGCGCGCTCTGCCCAGCGAGCAGAGGGAGCGAGCAGCCGTCGCCAGCCGCAGTTAGCGATGAAACATCCCGTCATTATGAGGAACACTGGAAGAAAGAAAATCGGCGATATATCGGCGATATATCGCCGATTTTCCCCGCTGCGCTCGGAATGAGGGTCATTGAGGAGCCAAGCTCAAGCTGCAAGTTTCTAATTTCACGAGGCTTCCGTTTCGCCGCAACCTGCTTCTTACGTCCAGATGAAAGAACGAGGGACAAGAATGCACGGCAGGATAACAGGAATGGCTCTTTTTTTTGGACTTTTAGCAATCGCTGGCTGCGGCCCCGATACGAAACCGACCAACGCCAAGCTGGAGAAAGCGATCGACGCCTATTACGAGAGCCGCAACGAATGCCTCTTCCCCACTGGCCTCAAATTTCCCTACGAAGTGAGCCCGGGCAGTGACGCGAAGGAAGAGAAGAAGCGGATGGACGCCATGACCGACGCCGGGCTGCTGAAGCGGCAGGATGCTCCGGCGATTCATGTAGAGAACTACACGCTGACCCCGCTCGGCGAGCGTGTCGCCCCACGTTTCTGCTACGGCCATCGCGTCGTCAAGAGCATCGATTCATTCACGCCGCCCGCCAAGCAGAACGGCTTCGTAGAGAGCAACGTCAGCTACCACTACACCATGATGGACGTGCCGGTGTGGGCCAAGACCGATGCCATGGAGGCGGCATTCCCCAAGATGGCAAACTCCATCTCCGACAATGCCGGCGACCAGATCGTCCTGGCCACGGTAGGAGCAGGCTGGCAGGTTCCGGAGTGATTACCTAGCTCCCCGAGTCATTTGTTTCTCGCATACCGCACTTCATTGTCATCCCGACCGGAGTGGAGGGACCTGCAGTTTCAGCCAAGCTCAATGCCACAGCTCGGCCATGGGAAGGCGCGCTCCTGCCTCAGTGCGCAACAGTGGATGCGGCCGATTTCAGCCACGCTTCCATCTGCTCCGCGCCGACCAGCCCTGCCTGCTGCTGCACCAGCTTACCGTTCGCAAAAACCGCGAAATTAGGAATGCCGCGCACGTTGTATCGCGCGGCAAGCTGGGGATTGGCCTCCGTATCCACCTTGAGCACTACCGCCTGCCCCGCCATATTCGCCGCGGCACGAGCCACGTTTGGAGCGGCCATGCGGCACGGTCCGCACCACTCGGCCCAGAAATCGACGAGCACGGGAACGCGCGCATTCTGAATCACGTCGTCGAAGAGCGCGACGTCCGCAGCCAAAGGCTCATGAACCGGCGGCAGACTGGCCTTACAAGACCCGCACTTTCCGGTGTCGGCGAGATGCGCGGTGGGAGTCCGGTTCTTGGTTCCGCAGTTCTTGCAGCTTTGAATAATTGCCATGGCGCGCCTCACGTTCTTTCTTCCTGAAATCCCGGCCGGCCCTCGAGCGAACGGAGCCGGGACCGTCATTATCCGAAAAATTGGATGCGGCTGCCCGCAAATTCGGCTCATGGCCTTCCTCGCTCGGCGCCTACCCTTGGGACGTTCGTGCCATCCTTATTGAGATAGCTATGCCTTCTGAATCCATCGGCGAGATCGCCGCCCCGGCTCCCCAAACCTCCCGCATCCCGGCTTTTTTCCGCGACGTCCTGATCTTCGACTGGAAGAAGCAGACTTTTACCGCCGATCTGGTCTTCGTTCTGCCCGTAGCGCTCTGCCTGACCATCGGATTGCTTATCGGCCATCCCGGCGCCGGCCTGATCTCGGCCGGAGGCGCCATGACCATCGGCTTCGGCGCCAAACAGCAGATTGGGGAATCTCGTTTGCTGCCTATGATTTTGGCCTCGCTGGGCATCGCTTTTTCGACATTCATCGGCATGATCGCCGGCCACGGCAACGCCATCCTGATTCCTCTGGCCGCCCTGTGGGGCTTCGGCTACGGCATGCTCACCGCCCGCGAGGCAGGCTATGGATGGGTAGGGCAGCAGTGCGTGGTGACCCTGCTGGTGGGCTCGGCCTTCCCCTTTTCGGCGCGGGCCGCCCTGGTCAGAGCTTCTCTTCTGCTGGCCGGCGGATTCATCCAGGTGCTGTGGTCGACCCTGGCCCTGAGCCTGTGGAGTCAGCTCCGCACCGATTTGACGGAGCTGCACCATTACATCCGCGACGAGCAGGAGGCGCTGCGCGCCATGCTCGCCGAGGTCGCCGGTCATGTGAAGACCGGAAGTCTCCCCGGATCGGCCACCGGCTCGGTCGTACCCTACGCGATCCGCCTCATGGTCACCCTGGCGGTGAGCACGGAAATCTATCGCGAGTTGAATTTTGCCAGCGGCTACTGGATTCCGATGACCGCGCTGCTGGTGCTGAAGCCGGCCATCGCCGACACCGCCAGCCGCGCCATTGCCCGCACCCTCGGCACCATCGCCGGAGCCTGGCTGGTCACGATTCTGGTCGCCCACTTCACGCCGTCGCTGTTGTGGCTGGCCATCTTCACCGTGATCTTCGCCTGGCTCTCGTATGCCACCCTCAACGTGAACTACGCCCTCTTCGCCGTCTTCATCACCGCATACATCGTCTTCCTGCTGGCGCTGGCCACCATTCCCGAAACGGAGATCGCCCACCGCCGCGCCCTGTGCACCGCCATCGGCGGAGCGTTGGCGTTGATGGTGCGGCTGGTGGTGATCTGGAGGAGGAGCGCAAAGGTGCGGGAAGCTGCAACAGTCTAGCGCGGATGAGGTGCGATTCATCGCTTCATCCGCTGCCTGCCTAAGCCGCATCAAACCGCAACCTCAACGGGGTGGCTGACCCAGGGCTGCCTTTCGTTTTGCTGAAACGCTTGCCAGGTAGGCGGCCGCGTCGGAGCGCGTCTTCAGGGCCGCAACCCGCGCGATAATGCCTTCCCGCTCTGCCAGCGGCGAGAGTTCGAGATCCTGCTGCATGGCAGCTCCAACCACGACAGGAAGGTTGCCGTCGTCAACCGAATCCGTAGGCCTGACTGGGAACGATGGAGCCTCGTTTGCATCTGGCATGGCCGCGGGTGCGAACGCCCCGCCAGCCGGGGACGCCGCCGGCGCCGGCAAGACGGTTGGAGTATCGGTGCGCGCCGCATTGAGTGAAAAAAGGGAAAGCAAGTCGTTTGCCGCCTTGTCGCGCTCTGTCAGCGACGGCATCCCAAACAGTCTTTCCAGGGTCGCCGGAACGGACGAGTGGTCATAGAGTCGATGGTCCACGATGTTCTTGGGAATCCACGGCGAGATGATGACAGCCGGAACCCGCGGTCCATATTGTTCAAAGGTGAATCCGAACTTGCTATGACTGTTCGTCGGAGTGGTGTCTCCCGGAGCGATTGCCGGAGGAGGAACTGCATGGTCGTAGAAGCCGCCATGCTCATCCCACGTCACGATCAGTACACACTTGTCCCAAACCGGCGAATTGCGGATAGCTTCGTAGGTCGCCTTAATCAGGGCTTCTCCGAGCCTGACATCGTCGAGCGGATGTTGGGATGTGCTGCCTTTGTAGTCGTTGAGCAGGCTGTAACTCGGTTCGATGAAGATGTAGCTATAAGGAAAGGGAGACTGCAGGTCGGCAGCGAAATGCTCATATTGCCGGATATCGCCCAGCCGGATCCCCTTCAACGCAGACATCATCGGGAAAAGGTCACCCGCGTAGAGGCGCCGCTGCAACCCCTTCGCGGCGATACGGTCGAAGATATCTCCATTCGGGAAAGCAAAAGGAGCTATGGTCTCCCATTCGGCTATTTCGGCAGTGGTGGGACTGTGATCGAGGCCGCCTGATGAGGCCGCATGGACGAACATCCTGTTGGGCCACGTAGGGCCAGGCATGGACGCATGCCACTGATCGCAAATTACGAACTCCCGTGCGAGAGCATTGAGAACGGGAAGCTGATCGGCAGAGTAGCACTTTAATATTTCCGAGACATCTCTCGTCTGCCGCGCTTTCTGACAGGCTGCAGCATAGGAAGCGACGAAGCCGGAATCATCAATCGGGGGATAAGCTCCCCCGGAAGTGTACTTGGCATCGGAACCGCAAAGTTGGCCAAGCACATCCGGGAATTCGTGACCTGGATCGACGACCATTGCGTAGTCCGCAGGGGAAGAGACTGTCGAGGTTATTCCATTGAAGGAGTTCGTTTCTTTCCCCGACAATCCATTCAAGGCTGTTGGAACACCGGAGGCGGCGTCGGTTCCGGTGATGCCGGAAAATCCAAGCAGATGGTCGAAGGAGCGATTTTCAAGCATTAAGACGAAGACGTGCTGAATTTGATCGAATGCCATACATTGCCTTTCAGGCCTGGAAGCAGATGGAACAAAGTGAAGCCACTTGCGGCGCGAGAGAAAGGTCACATTCCTCCGCCGCATGACTCCTAACTAATGAACGGCCAGTGGGACAAGTTATTCCCTCATGATCGATGTGTATGGTTTTTCTGTCGATGGGCTCAAGGACTTCTTGGATGGAATGTACCCACGTCGAACGAACGAAATTCAATTTCCTCGAGTGAATAGGCTACGAGCCGTTGCTCAGGCCGCCGTCTGGCGGTAGCGGCGCACGTCATCGATGACCGGCATGACTGCCATCAGAAGCAATATCGCGGCGAGCGGCAGGGTGAAGAGGAAGCCTGCGTGTTTGAAGCCGAGGGCGCCGGTGAACCCTCCCGCAAAGAACAGGCCGACCAGCGAGGTGTGGAGGCGCAGCTTCGCATAATCCGCATCGAGCGAATCGCCGTCGCGTCGATAGAGCGTGGTAACGATCCGTCCCAGCGAGATGCCGATATCGGTCACCATCCCGGTCATGTGAGTGGTGCGGATCACGGCGTCGGAGATCTTGGTGATGATGGCGTTTTGCAATCCCATGGTGAAGCAGAGCAGCATCACCGTATCCAGAAAGGCGTGGCCCACCACGAAGACCCGCCCGGTGAGGCCGAAGACCACCAGCAGCGCCGACTCAAGCATTAGAGGCAGGGCATACTCGCTCTCCAACTGGCGGGCGCGCGCCCATCGAATCAGCAGAGTGGTGACGAAAGCGCCGGAGAGAAAAGATCCGACCGCGCCGAACCCGCCGAGAACCAGCGAAAGGCTTCCGGTGGAAAGATTGTCGGCCATCGACGAGATGATGCCCGACATGTGCGAGGTATATTGTCCCACCGCCAGCAGGCCTCCTGCATTGACTGCTCCGGCGATGAAGGCCAGGATGCGTGCCAGGTGGCGATTAGCGGATTCGGTGCGCCGGGTGCCGATCAAGCCGCGGAGATAGACAAGAGGCATGACCCATGATGGCAGGCCAAAGACGCGGAGTACAGGAGGACTGGCCGTCCAGGCATCGCGCTGCGCGCCAAAGCTCACCCGATCGGTCAGACGTCGAATCGTCCTTCAGGATTTCCAGCTCTCTATTGCCTGCTGAGAGGATGTTCAACGGAAGTACTATCTTGAGAAATTGGTTGAACGGCGGAAAGTTTGCCGCCCCATGTCCGGTGTATAGCCGCGTCCAGCCGCGAGAATGACTCGTCACCCAGTTCTTCATGAATGCGATTCATCGTGCTCATCACCAGCGCCCATCGTTCACTGTCTAACCTGCGTGCTTCGGGCAGAACGGGCAGCCGCGACCATTCGTAGGGGGTATATTTCTTTCTCTCAGCCTGGATGAAGTCGTTAAATTCCTGGTCTTTTGCGTGGATGGAATAATATCCGTCGATGGCCGTGCTCAGCATCTGAGCCGTCTCTTCATCGCTTAAGTTAAATATCTTGGCATAATCCCAACGTATGCTCGAGGTATCCTTCCCAGCCGCTTCCGCCTCGCGGAAGCGTTCGTCTTCGTCTCCTACATGCTGAAGAAAAAAACGATATATGGCGCGATCCGGCACTACCAGCTTTGCCGGCTTATTGCTCTGATCTGTCTTTGAGATATTAGGGTCGTTCGCGGAGCTTGGATTCGGCTCCTCTGGGGCAGTCTGCTGTGTTTGCGCTTGAGTACTATTTGACTCAATGGCACGTTGCTGCGCTTGAGAGTTGACCGGATAGACAAACGCTGCAAAGACGACGGGCAATATCCACTTTGCGCCTGGAACTTGCGTAGTCATACTCTTTCCCCTTTGTGCGGGTCGCAACGAAGTATCTTCCCGATGCTGTTCGTGAAACGCCGCTGAGATTCTACCTCCCGCTGGTCGTCAAAATGACAGTCGGTTGGGGAGGGAACTGCAGTCTCCCATGATTTGCGCAACTATGGAATAGCAAAAGAATGTGATCCAGCGGATGTGGAATCCCAGGTCTCAGAAGCGAGACCTGGGCACCCATAATATCGAGCGCGAAACGATCGGAGGGAGTGCAGCTGGATGATCTGGCGGCGAAGCCGCGTGTGCCTGGACGGCCAGTCCTATTCCACTTCTTGCTTGGCTTTGTACCCGTCCCTGGAGATCACGTCGTACTTCACCGGCTTGTGCTTCTCGTCCTGCATCTTGAGCGGATGGCCTTCGTTGTCGACCAGCTCGACATGCAGCTTGCGATAGGTGCCATCCTGCTTGTTGTTGCTGGGCTTGTAGGTGAGCACGTACTGGTTGCGGATGGACTCGTTGATGAGCCCGAAGTCGTCAGGCAGCTCTCCGGCGAAGCGGGGAAAGAAGGCCATGCCGCCGGTCATGCGGGCGAAGGTGGTCATCTGGTTGTCGGCCTGGAGATAGTCCATTTCGCGGATCTGGCCGCCCATACCGCCGCGGCCTTCGGTCATCAGGCGGGCGAACTGTCCGGTGCCAATGGCGAAGATGGTGACGTTGGGAGTGGCTTTGATCTTCTGCAGCACCTTGTCCAGAGTGATCTTCGAGAAGGTATCACGGCCCGAGGAGACCAAAACGACGTACTTCCGGCCTTCCACGCGGCTCAGGCGATCGAGCGTCTGGTACAGCGCGTCGAAGAGATTGGTCTCGTGCCATGTGGGAATGGTGAGCTGGTTAAGAGAGCTCATCACCACGCGCTTGTCGGTAGTGAAGTCGGTCAGGATCTCGGTGTGCATGTCATAGGTCATGACGGCGACGTAGTCGTCCGGCCGCAGCTGCTCAGCGAAGGTGTACGCCGCGTTCCGCATATCGTAGATGAAGGAGTAGCTGTTGGCTGCGAACTCGACCAGCAGAACGGCGGTGATGGGCGCCTTGATCTGCTGAAAGCTGGCAATCTCCTGAGGCTTTCCATCCTCATAGACGCGAAAATTCTCTTCTTTCAGGTTGGGCACAAACTGGTGGGTCTTCTCGAGGATCACACCCACATCCAGCGTGACCACCGGGACATCGACGCGCAGGGAGAAGTTCTGCAATCCGGGAGGGTTCTTCACCGTCGGCTCGGGCGGTGGAGGCGGCTCGGGCTCCTTTTCTTTCTTTTTAGGAATGGCGATGGAGCCGTTGTCTCCGGTGGGTCCTCCAGCCTCGGGCGCGGTCTGATCCTGCGGATTGGGAGGTTGGGTGCTGGGCTGCTGCTGAGCCGGAGGAGTCGGGCTCGAAGGAGTGCTCTGCTGCGCGAACGCCGGGCTCGAGAGCACCAGCGCGGTTAACGCAGCCGCGGACAGACCGGAGACAAATTTCATAACTAGCCTCAATTGTGGGACTACATCAACTTTGCGGCAAGGGCTACCTTGCGACATCGTCAATTCCGTATTTCCAGTTCGCGGAATTCTCTTCCCCGATACGGAAAATTCGGAATTGCTCTAGTCTAAGAGACGTGCAAAGCCTTCGAAAGGACATCTCCCTGGCGGCCGTGCTGCTGGGCGTGATGCACGCTTCGTTTATGACTGGCCAGAATGCCACCCCCGGCCAGAACGCTCCGCCTCCGTCTGCCACTCATTTTTTCCCGCTGAAGGATATCCATCGCGGCCTGCGGGGGACGGCATATACCGTTTTTGAAGGCACCCAGCCGGAGCCGATGGACGTGGAGATTCTCGGCGTACTGCACAACGCCATCGGCCCGCGTCAGGACATGATCCTGGCCCGGCTGCATGGAACCAAGCCCGAATATACCGGCGTGGTGGCGGGCATGAGCGGCAGCCCCGTGTATATCGATGGCAAGCTGGCCGGAGCGCTGGCCTTCCGCATTGGAGAATTCAGCAAGGAGCCGATTGCCGGCATCACCCCCATCGAAGAGATGCTCCAGGTGCGCGACCAGAGGGGCGGCGATAAGGAAGCGGGCGCAGGGAACTGGATCCCCAAAATTGGCGATGAAGCTGCAGGGAAGCCGGTTCTCACCGAGACTTCGCTCGCTGCCGATCTCTCCAGCAGCAGCCACATCGGCGACGCACACAGCCCCGATCCGATTCGGTCCGACTTGATCCGGCCTATCGACACGCCGCTGGTCTTCTCCGGCTTCAGTCCCGAAGCGCTGGCGCTCTGGAAAGATCACACTCCCGGGCTAGGCCTGACGCCGGTCGCGGGATTGGGTGGTGCGGGCAGCGATGCACCCACGCCGGATCCCATCGTTCCCGGCTCGGCGGTGAGCGCCATCCTGGTTCGTGGCGACCTGGATATCTCGGCAACCTGCACCGTCACTTACGTTGATCCCAAGACACTTCTGGCCTGCGGTCATCCCATCACGCAATTCGGTCCCGTCTCCATGCCCATGACCAAGGCCGAGGTGGTGGCGACCCTGCCCTCGCCTTACAACGCCTTCAAGATCATCAATACGACGGAGACCGTCGGCTCCTTCACCGAAGATCGCGAGACCGCCATCAAGGGCGAGTTCGGGCTCAAGGCGCAGATGATCCCCCTGACCGTACACATCGCCCAGGACGGCGCGGAGGCGGCGGAAAAGACTCTGCATCTCGAGGTCATCGACCAGGAGCAGATCACGCCTTCGGCAGTGATGGTGTCGGTCTTCCAGGGGCTGATGCAGTCGAACTGGTACGGTGCGGAGACCACCTACCGGGTGCGCGCCGCCGTCCGGCTAAAAGGCTATCCCGCGGTGAAGTTCGAAAATTTAGTCGCACCCAGCGACTTTGCACCCTCCAACCTGCTGACCGCTCTGGAACTCGGCGAGCGCTTCAACCGGCTCTACGCCAACGCCGCCCGCCGCACCCCGATCGAAGGCATCGAGCTGAGTGTGGATGCTATGCCCGGCCGGCGCACCATGCAGATCCAGGCCGTGCAGTCCAGTCAGTCCGAGGTGCGCGGAGGCGATACGCTTTCGATTGAAGCAACCTTACAGCCCTGGCGCGGCGAGGTCAGAAATGTCCGCATTCCGGTCAAACTGCCCTCCACTCTGCCCGCAGGCAAGGTGCGCCTGCTGGTGAGCGACGGCGGCACGCTCGATCGCCTGATGCAGCCGGCGCAGCTGGGAGGCACGGCTCTGGATGTGGCGGCCACCATCGCCCAGCTGAACAGCCAGCACGCGACCGACCGGCTCTATGTCACCCTTCTGGCCCCGGATGCGCAGGTGGCCATCGATGGCCGGACATTGACCGCCGTTCCCTTGTCCCTGGCCAATGTTTTAGAGCCTGCGCGTGAGAATCACAGCATGTCCTTGAGCGGTGAATCGGCGGTCCCTCTGGGGTCGGTCGGCACCGATGCGGTATTAAGTGGTCAACAGGTGATCACACTCCGGGTAGAATGAGTTGATTCCTCACGGGTTGCAAAGCGATTCCAGAATGGGCCATCATGGGGGTCGCAATTCCGGATATCGCTCCGAATAGAAGGACACAACAGGTCGAATTCCAATGGCATTGATACAGGGCTATGCTGCACACGCGGCCGGGGCTGAACTTCTGCCTTTCAAGTACGATCCCGGTGAACTTAATCCTTACGACGTGGAAGTGCGGGTGACGCATTGCGGCGTCTGCCGTTCCGACGCCTCCTTGATCGACAACGATTGGGGCACCAGCCAATATCCGCTGGTTCCCGGTCACGAGATTGTCGGCACAGTCTCGGCGTTGGGCTCCGCCGTGCACGGTCTTTCCATCGGCGAGCGCGTGGGTATCGGCTGGCAGGCCAACTCCTGCGGACGGTGCGAGTGGTGCCGCCAGGGTAAAGAGAACCTGTGCGCGACCGCCCAGCCCACCTGCGTTCATCGCCACGGCGGCTTCGCCGAAGCGCTGCGTGTGAACGCCCGCTTCGCCATCCGCCTCCCCGACGCCCTGAACAGCGAGACCAGCGCGCCTCTGATGTGCGCGGGCATCACGGTGTACACCCCGATCCGGCAGATGGGGATCAATCCTTCGTCCCGCGTGGGCATCATCGGCATCGGGGGACTTGGCCATCTCGCAATTCAGTTCGCCCGGGTCTTCGGAGCCGAGGTGACGGCCTTTTCAACCTCCGCAGCTAAGGAGCAGGAAGCGCTGGAGCTGGGCGCACACCACTTCGTGAACTCGCGGGAGTCGAAATCGGTGAATGGCCTGGCTGGCAGCTTCGATCTGATCATCTCCACGATCAATGCCGATCTCGACTGGGCGGCCTTCGTCAACACCCTGCGTCCGCACGGAACGCTGTGTTTCGTCGGCGCGCCGGCCAAGCCGATCTCGCTACCAGCGTTCCCGCTCATCTCCGTGGCGCGCAGCGTCTGCGGCTCGAATACCGGCAGTCCGGCCGGAATTGCAGAGATGCTGGATGTAGCCGCCCGGCACGGTGTGAAGGCGCACATCGAGAAGTTCAAGATGTCCGACGCCAACCAGGCAGTCAACCGGCTCAGGAAGAGCCAGATTCGCTATCGGGCAGTGTTAAGTGCTTAACTACAGCTGGAAAGCGGGTGGTTGAAAACCGGTCAGCTAAAGTCCGGTCAGCTAAGAAGCGGATAGCAAAAACCACTCCTCTCAGCTTTGCAAGCTTTTCGCCAACCGCTTTATAGCCAACCGGACTTGAGCGGCCCGCTTTATAGCTACCCGCGACTTAGCTGCTAGACTTTCTCCAGCATGATGCGCCGCTTCTCTCCGCTCTTTCTTACTCTCCTCTCGTTCTCTCTTCTCCCGTCGCTGGCGCATTCTCAGGGCACGCGCCTGTGGTCGCAATCCAGGTTCGAAGAGCTGGAAAAAGGGAAGCCGAATGGCGTCGCCATCACCAGCGACGGACATCTGGTTGCCGGTCCTGAGAGCCGTATGGTCTTCACCACGCCTTCGACCTACGTGTGGTCGGTTGCGGCCGACCGTGACGGCAATGCATATGTGGCGACGGGCACGCCCGCGACCGTGCTGCGCGTGACGCCGGATGGAAAGTCCACCAAGCTGGTCACCTCCGCCAAGCTTTTCACTTCCAAAGACCTGAGCGTGCAAGTGGTGCGCGTAGGACCAGACGGCGCGGTGTACGCTGCCACGCTGCCCTCGGGCAAGGTCTACAAGCTCGATCCGCAGGTCGCCGACCGCAATGAGGACAACGCCACCGTGGTCTTCGACCCGGCTGCGACGGCGGAGAAGCCGAAGTACGTCTGGGATATGGCCTTCGATCAGGAGGGCCGCCTGTACATCGCCACCGGAGGACCGGCCGCGATCTATCGGATCGCAAAGAATGACAGCCAGAAGCCGGAGCTGTTCTTCAAGAGCGACGAGCAGCACATCCGCTCGCTGGCCTTCGACGCCAGCGGCAACCTGATTGCCGGCTCCGACGGCACGGGGTTGGTCTACCGCATCGACAAGAGCGGCAAGGGCTACGTGATCTTTGACGCCCCCAAGCGCGAGATCACCTCGGTCGCCGTCTCGCCGCAGGGCATCGTATACGCCGCTGCGGTCGGCGAAAAGGGGCGGTCGTCCTTGCCCGCGCTGCCGGTGCAGGGAAACGCAACTGTGACTGCGACGATTACCATTGTGCAGCCGGGTTCCGTGCAGGCATTTAACGGCAATACCGTAATCCCGGATGGTTCGGAGGTCTACGAGATCGCTGCCAACGGCGCTCCGCGCAAGCTTTGGGCCGGTCATGACGACATCGTCTACGCCCTGCGCTGGACGCCGGAGGGATTGGTGGCCGCCACCGGCAATCGCGGCCGTGTCTACCGCATCCATGAAGACGGCACCTTTGCCGATATCGCGCACCTCGAAGCCTCGCAGGCCACAGGCTTTGCCGACAGCAGCCGCGGGACCTATATCGCGACCGCCAACACCGGAAAGCTTTATCTGCTGTCACATGGCGACGCGCCGGAAGGTACATACTCGAGCGACGTCTTCGATGCCGGCGTGTTTTCGCAGTGGGGACGCCCCGAAGTCAGCGGCACGAGCGGCGACTTCGATCTCTATGCGCGTGCAGGCAACGTCGACAATCCCGAGCGCGCCTGGACCGAGTGGAAGAAGGTGACGCCGAATGACGGCGCGTTAGGATTGGAACCGGCCCGCTTTGTCCAGTGGAAAGCCGTGCTGCATCCCGGCGCAGACCTTGCTTCGGTGGGTCTCAACTATCTGCCGGTCAATGTAGCTCCGGCTGTTGATGAGCTGGTTGTCGAAGTAGGGGCGCGGGTGAACTCTCCGGGAATGCAGCCATCGCTCCCGCAGCAGACCACCATCAATTTCCCCTCCTCGCAGAACGCCAACGTCATCAGCTTCGTGCAGGAGCCGGGACGCGAGCCGCTGCCCGCAGTGAAGGACAAGACCTCCGTGACGGCGCGCTGGCTGGCGCATGACGACAATGGCGACGAGCTGATTTTCTCCGTCTACTATCGCGGCGACGGAGAGCAGACCTGGCGTCTGCTGAAAGACAAGGTGACGGAGCGCTACCTGAGCTTCGACGCCGGTACCTTGCCCGATGGGCATTACCGGCTCAAGGTGCTGGCCAGTGACGCGCCCTCGCATAATCCCGGCGAGGCATTGACCGGCGACCACGTCAGCGAGCGTTTCCTGATCGACACGACTCCGCCGGTCATCAGTGGCCTCGAGGCTCATTTCATCGGCGGCAGGATTCATGTCGAACTCACCGCCACGGATGCGGCCACGCCGATCGCTCATGCCGAATATTCCGTCGACGCCGGTCCCTGGCAGTATGTGCAGCCTGTAGGCAGCATCTCCGATTCGCTAGCCGAGAAATTCGCCTTCGATGCGCCCTTGAATCCGCCTGCGCCGGGGCAGCCTTCACCGGCAAACGCTGCGGAGCACCTGATTACGGTGCGCGTCTACGACCGCTATGATAACGCCGTGACGGCGAAGAAGGTCGTGCGATGAGTGAGCTGATCCCACGTCTCAAGGACGAGACGCGGGGCGCCCAGTCTAAGGGGACACGAAGCGTCCGGCTGACAGGGAAGCATGCGTTTTGAATTCTTCGTCGCCGCGCGATATCTGAGAGCCAAGCGCCGCCAGGCCGTGGTGGGCGTCATTACCGTCATCTCCATCATTGGCGTGGCGGTGGGCGTGGCCTCGCTGATCGTCGCGCTGGCCATCACCAATGGCATGAGCCGGGACCTGCGCGACCGCCTGGTCAGCTCGACCGCGCACGTCGATCTGTTGCGCGTGCAGAATGACGGCATCCGCGACTGGCGCGAGCTCACCGACCGGCTTCGTCGTCTGCCGCACGTGACGGCGGACGCGCCGGGACTCTACGAGCCGGTGCTGGTGTCGCGCGGCTCGCTCTCGGGCGGAGCTTATCTCAAAGGCATCATTCCAAAGGACGAGAGCACGGTCAGCGGCATCCTCGCGCATCTGGAATCGGGCTCTGCCGCTGACCTCGACCCGGCCGCAGCCGAAACCACCGACAGCGCCGGGGAAGCCACGCCGCCGATCGTCGTAGGTTACGACCTGGCCAACACGCTCGATGCCAAGGTTGGATCGACGGTGATGGCCATCAGCCCCCAGGGCGAGCTCACTCCCTACGGATTGGTCCCCAAGTACCAGCGCTTCCGCATCGTGGGTGTCTTTCATTCCGGCTTCTATCAATACGACGCCACCTTCGGCTTCGTCCGCCTGAAAGACGCGCAGGCATTGTTCGGCGAGCCCGATCTCGTCTCCGTGATCTCCTTCAAGGTCGACGATCTCTACCACGCGGACCGCATCGGAAAAGAAATCGAGGCCGCGGCTGGCCCGGGCTTCGAGACCACCAGCTGGATGGAGCAGAACCGCGAGCTGTTTCGCGCCCTAAAGCTGGAGCAGGTGGTCACGTTCATCGTGATCGGCTTGATTGTCTGCGTCGCTGCGTTGAATATCCTCATCGCGCTGACCATGATGGTCATGGAGAAGACGAAAGACATCGCCGTGCTCATGTCGCTGGGGGTGAAGCCCGGCCAGATCCGGCGTATCTTCCTGATGCAGGGTTTTCTGATCAGCGTGGTGGGAACGGCTCTGGGACTGGTGCTCGGCTATCTGCTCTCGTGGATCGGCGGACACTATCAGTTCATCCATCTCTCGGCCGAGGTCTACTCCATCGACTACCTGCCCTTTGCGCCGCGCCTGATCGACGGCATCACGGTCACGGTGGTGTCGCTGGGCGTCTCGCTGCTGGCGACGATTTATCCTTCGAGTTCGGCGGCGCGCGTGCTCCCGGCGGAGGCTTTGCGATACGAATGACACGGCGTCTCGGGGCGGTCCTTCTCCTGTTGTTGGCATGCTGCGCCCCATCGGGGTTCGGCTACTCGGTGCTCACCCATCAGCAGATCATCGACCTGGCATGGCGGGAATCGATCCGGCCGGTGCTGCTGAATCGCTATCCCAACACCACCGACGAAGAGCTGCGCCGGGCCGAGGCCTTCGCCTTCGGCGGCTGCGCCATCCAGGACGCCGGCTACTATCCCTTCGGCAAGGTCTTCATGAGCGACCTCACCCACTATGTGCGCACCGGCGATTTCGTCGCAGCGTTCATTCGCGATTCGCGCAACGTGGATGAGCTGGCCTTCGCTCTGGGCGCGCTTTCGCACTACGTGGGTGATAGCTACGGGCATCAGGACGCGGTGAATCCGTCGACGGCTGTTGAATTTCCCAACCTGGCGGCGAAGTATGGGCCGGTCGTGACCTACGACGAGAGCCCGCACAGCCACGTGCGAACCGAGTTTGCCTTCGACATCAACCAGCTCAGCAAGCGGCGCTTCGCTCCCTCGGCGTATCTGCAGCACATCGGCCTCAGGGTGCCGATGCGGCTGCTGGAGCAGGCGTTTTACGAGATATATGGACTTCGTCTGCAGACCATGGGAGTCGACCGCAGAGCCGCAGTTGACAGCTATCGATGGTCGGTGCGGAATTTCCTCCCGTCGTTCGCCCATGCCGAGGTTCTGTTGCACAAGAAGAGCTTTCCCGACGATCTGCCGTCGCCGGACTTCGACCAGTTCCAGAAGCGGCTGGCCGATGCGGATTTCAGCAACGGCTGGGAGAAATACCGCAAGAAGGCGGGAGTGAAGACACACCTGCTGGCGTTTGTCATTGTGATTGTGCCCAAGATCGGTCCGGCATCGGATCTGGCCATCCGCGGTCCGTCGCAGGCGACAGAACAGAGCTATGTGGTCAGCGTCAATCGGACCCTGAATCGATATGAAGAGCTGCTGAAGGATCTTGTTCAGGCTCCAGCAGCCGATCCGCTGGTCACCATGAACCTGGAGAACCGCGATCTCGATACCGGATACCGGGTAAAACCGGGATCGTATCCCTTGACCGACCAGACCTACGCGAAGCTGCTGGACCGTGTGGTCAAGGTAGGCGAGCCGATTCCGGATCGCCTGAAGCAGGATATCGAGGGCTACTACGCCGATCCTGCCGCTCCGATTACGACCAGGAAGAACAAGAAGGCCTGGCGCCGAGTGCAGGCGGAGCTGCTCCAACTGCAGGCGATCCCGGCTGTTCCTGTGCATCAGGCGGAATAAACGCGGCGGCTTTCTTTGCCCGGCCTTCCCTCGTCGCAATCAAATTTCATGTTGAAGCGCTGAATTATCTTGCGAATCTATTCCGATTGGGATGCCTGTATCTCATTGGGAATGCGTGTGCGGAAAATTAGACGGCATGGAATCGTTTCCTTCCCTTTCGTGTTCAGGAGTGATACAGGTAGATATGGAATCCTCCTTATCCGCGCCGCAGCCTGACCCGCAGCCTTTTGGCGCTGCGATGAGTCGTTTCGCGGCTCCGGAACATCCAATCGTCATAAAAATTGGGAACTTGCGTAAGGAATACACCACAGGCCGGGGACGGCTGGTGCTGTTCGACGGGTTGAGCTTCGAGGTCGCCGAGGGAGAGATGCTGGCGATCATTGGCGAGTCGGGAGCGGGTAAAAGCACACTTTTGCACATCCTGGCCGCTCTTGATACCCCTTCCAGCGGTGACGTATACTCCGCCTCAACCCAGTTGAGAAACCTGTCTCCCAGTCAAGCAGCCTCCTTTCGCAATTGCGAGGTCGGCTACGTGTGGCAATTTCACTATCTTTTACCGGAGTTTACAGCCCTTGAGAACGTCGCCATGCCCCTGCTGGCGCGGGGCGAAAATCGCGGCACTGCTTTGAAGAGCGCAGCTAAGTGGCTGAATGAAGTGGAGTTGGCGGATCGCGCCAGCCACCGCGCAGGAGAGCTTTCGGGTGGAGAACAGCAGAGGGTATCCCTCGCCCGTGCTCTGGTTACCGAACCCAAAGTGTTACTGGCCGACGAGCCAACGGGGGATTTGGACCGCCGGACAGCAGGTGTAGTTTTTGATCTAATTCAGCGGTTGCATAAATCGCACCGTCTAACATCGGTTGTAGTAACGCATAACGAAGATTTGGCATCTCGATGTAGCAGGATTTTGCGCCTGGATAAGGGGCGCTTGGAAGAAGTTGCTCCGCAGCTGGCTTAACCGCGGAGGAGTGAAGGGGCCGAAGGCGAAAGCCGTCGGTCTGGATGTGGGATGGATGCAGAAGAGTGCACCCAGCCTGGGGGCCGCACCACAGAGCAGCATTTCTGGACCCACTTTTTGGTCTGGCGCGGTGATATAGGACGAAGGCTCTCAAAGTCTTCGATACCCGGAGGAAAGCTTCCGCGATCGAAGATGAGGCGAGCCGGGCATTGCCAGGGGGAACATGTTCGAACGCTATACGGAAAAGGCACGGCGCGTAATCTTCTTCGCCCGTTACGAGGCAAGCCAGTTTGGTTCCCCGTACATCGAGACAGAGCATCTGTTGCTCGGTCTTCTGCGCGAAGACAAGGCGTTGACCAATCGCTTCCTTCGCTCACATGCATCGGTTGAATCAATTCGCAAACAGATTGAGGGACACACCACCATTCGCGAGAAGGTGTCAACCTCGGTCGATCTGCCACTCTCGAATGAATGCAAGCGGGTTCTGGCCTATGCAGCGGAAGAGGCCGAACGGCTCTCGCACAAACACATTGGAACGGAGCATCTGCTGCTCGGCCTGTTGAGGGAAGAGAAGTGCTTCGCCGCGGAGATCCTGCACGAGCGCGGATTGAAGCTGCTCGCTATTCGCGAGGAGCTGGCCCGCACCACACAGGAGAAGGCTCCGGCGCAGCAGCGCAATCGCGAATCCAGCCTGCTGGCGGAATTCTCGCGCGACCTGACCCAGGCCGCTCTCGACAACCAGCTCGATCCGCTGGTGGGACGCGATCAGGAGCTGGAGCGCGTGGTGCAGATCCTGTGCCGCCGCACCAAGAACAATCCGGTGTTGATCGGCGAGCCCGGCGTAGGCAAAACCGCCATCGTCGAAGGCCTCGCGCAGCGCATCTCCGATGGAGACGTGCCCAGCTTCCTCGCCGACAAGCGGGTGCTGGCGCTCGACCTGTCGCTGATCGTTGCCGGAACCAAGTATCGCGGCCAGTTCGAAGAGCGTCTCAAGACCATCATGAAAGAGCTGATGGAGAATCAGAACTCCATCATCTTCATCGACGAGCTTCATACCCTGGTGGGTGCGGGATCGGCCGAGGGCTCGCTCGACGCCGCTAACATCCTCAAGCCGGCTCTCTCGCGCGGCGAGATTCAGTGCATCGGCGCAACCACGCCCCAGGAATATCGCAAGTCGATCGAGAAGGATCGTTCGCTCGAACGGCGTTTCCAGGCCGTCAAAGTGCCGCCTCCGAACGAGGAAGACGCGATCAAGATCATCATGGGCATCAAAGACCGCTACGAGAAGTTCCACGCGGTCAGCTATACCGATGACTCCATCGAGTTCGCGGTCTCGCACTCCAACCGCTATATCCCGGATCGCTTCCTTCCGGACAAGGCCATCGATCTGATCGACGAAGCCGGCGCGCGCGTGAAGCTGCGTCAGACTTCGTTGCCCGAAGAGATCACGGAAGTCCAGAAGCGCATCAAGTTCATCGTGCACCGCATGGAAAACGCCATCGCGAATCACGAGTTCGAGAAGGCGCGTTTCTACTCCGACGAAGAACGCAAGGAGCGCGAAAACCTGCGCGCACTGCGCGACAAATATCATCTCGATGATTCGACCGCCGGCATCGTCGGCCGCGAGGACATCGAGGACGTGGTCAGCCGCTGGACCGGCGTGCCGATCACCTCGATCAAGGAAGAGGAAACGCAGAAGCTGCTACGCGTCGAGGAAGAGCTGCACAAGCGCGTGATCTCGCAGGACAAGGCCATCTCGGCCCTGGCCCGCGCTATCCGCCGCTCACGTGCCGGCCTCAAGTCGCCGAACCGGCCGATCGGATCTTTCCTGTTCCTGGGGCCGACAGGCGTCGGCAAGACGGAAATGGCGCGCACTCTGGCGCAATTCCTATTCGGCTCTGAGAAGTCGCTGATCCGCTTCGATATGTCGGAGTTCATGGAGAAGCACTCGGTCTCGAAGCTGATCGGTTCGCCTCCGGGATACGTCGGCTACGAGGAAGGCGGTCAACTGACGGAGCGCGTCAAGCGCTCACCCTACTCCGTGGTCCTGCTGGACGAAATCGAGAAGGCGCATCCCGATGTCTTCAACATCCTGCTGCAGGTCTTTGAAGATGGCCAATTGACCGACGGTCTGGGCAACACCGTCGATTTCAAGAACACCATCATCATCATGACCTCGAACATCGGCGCGCGTCACCTGCAGCGCAAGCAGGGTCTCGGCTTCCAGAGCGAGCGCGAAGACATGGTGATGGACAAGATCGAAGATCTGGTCAAGCAGGAAGTGAAGCGAACCTTCAATCCTGAATTCCTGAACCGCGTCGACGAAATCATCCTCTTCCAATCGTTGACCGACGCCGACCTGATCCAGATCGTCGAGCTGCTGATGGCCCAGCTGAACGCCAACCTCGTTCAGAAGGCGATCACCATCTCGGTCACCGAAGACGCCAAGAAGTGGATTCTCGACAAAACGCTGATCGACCGCAGCTACGGAGCGCGTCCGCTGCGCCGCGCACTGCAGCGGTATGTCGAAGATCCGCTCTCCGAGGCTCTGATCGCAGGCGGCATCACCGAACGGCCGGCGTTCCTCGAGGTTTACCTCGAGAACAACCAGCTCTTCTACCGCCCAATCGGCCAGGAAGGCGCAGACAAGGTCGAAGGGGTGCTGCTCTATAGCTAGTTTTCAATCGACGAACAAAAAGGCCCTGTTCACCAACCAGTGAACAGGGCCTTTTCCTTTCTCTGTAGCGCCTCTTAGATCTGGACGACCTTCTTGGCGGCGCTGACCGCGTTGGAGGCGGTGTCGACCACATCGTCCACGATGTCCTTACCGCGCTTGACGTATTTCTCTGCTTGATCGGAGAGGTTCTCTGCGGCGTCCTTGAGGTAATCGCCTGCGTCTTCGAATCCACGGCGCAGCTGGCGGCGAGTCTTCTCCCCGGACTGCGGTGCGTAAATCAATGCGACAGCCGCGCCGGCCGCCACTCCCACGGTAAACACTGCCCAAAACTTAATAGCATTCATAAGGACGCTCCTATCTCTTTATTCGACCGTCTTCAAACGGTATACCCGCTATGAGATAGCTGCAAGCCTTGATTGGGTTGCTGAGAGGGCATTCTTTCCCCGAACTGTACCGAACCCGAACCAATCCCGGATCGGACCCGCCCTCCAGCCTCGCGATGCCATCCGATTGCCGGTGTACTCCAAGGTGTTAGCTACCTTTAACACCTTCCGGAAGCCGCGGGATCGGAAGTGCTATGGCCGGCTGCGCTCGATTGAACGATTCTGATTGAGAAAGAAAGCAGCGTCATTTTTGTAAGCAGCAAAACCAGTAAGAGGAAGCTAGTCAATTCCCATCGATCGCAGTCCGCAATCCTTCGTTCACTCGTTGTGAGGTTTCAGTAAAGCCCCGTCGTTATCCAGATACTATGCATAGCACGAAAGAAAAAGGCCGCTAACCAGCGGCCTTTTTCTTTCGAGGATTTCTTATCTAGTTCTTGCCGGCCAGCTGTTGCGCCTGCAGCACCACGAGCTGGCTCAGGTCTTTTTTCTCCAGGCCGTGAACCTGCTTGTTGAACTCGTCCACCTTGCTCGACCAGTTCATGGAGCAGAACTTCGGCCCGCACATGGAGCAGAAGGCCGTCTCCTTGTAGTAGTCGTCAGGCAGGGTCTCGTCGTGCATGGCGCGCGCCGTCTCCGGATCGAGCGAGAGCGCGAACTGCTTCTCCCAATCGAAGGTATAGCGGGCATAGCTGATGGCGTCGTCGCGGTCCTGCGCGCCGGGGCGATGACGCGCGATGTCCGCAGCGTGGGCGGCGATCTTGTAGGCGATCATGCCGTCCTTCACGTCCTGCTCATTGGGTAGGCCAAGATGCTCCTTAGGCGTGACGTAGCAAAGCATCGCCGCGCCGTGCCAGCCGATCATGGCCGCGCCGATGGCGGACGTGATGTGGTCGTAGCCGGGGGCGATGTCGGTCACGAGTGGGCCGAGCACGTAAAAGGGCGCGCCGTCGCAGAGCTCGACTTCCTTGTCCACCTGCTCCTTGATTTTGTCCATGGGCACATGGCCGGGGCCCTCGATCATCACCTGCACGTCGGACTTCCAGGCCTGGCGGGTGAGCTCGCCCAGGGTCTTGAGCTCGGCGAACTGGGCTTCGTCCGAAGCGTCCGCAACCGACCCGGGACGCAGACCGTCGCCCAGCGAATAGCTGACGTCGTACTTGGTCATGATGGCCGTGATGCGGTCGAAATTCTCGTAGAGGAAGTTCTGCTTGTGGTGGTGGGTCATCCACTGCGCCATGATCGCGCCGCCGCGGCTGACGATGCCGGTGATACGCTTGGCCACCATCGGCACGTACTGGATGAGCACGCCGGCATGGATGGTGAAGTAGTCGACGCCTTGCTGCGCCTGTTCCTCGATCACTTCGAGGTAGACGTCGATGTTGAGATCTTCAAGCTTCTTGACGCGATTCAGCGCCTCATAAAGGGGAACAGTCCCAATCGGCACCGGCGAATGGCGCAGGATGGAGTCACGAATCTCCGGAATGCTGCCGCCGGTGGAGAGATCCATGACAGTATCTGCGCCGTGCTGGACGGCCATGTGCAGCTTGCGCAGCTCCTCGGCAATATTGGAGGTGATGGCGGAGTTGCCGATGTTGGCGTTGACCTTGCACCGGGTGGCCACGCCGATGCCCATCGGCTCCAGCTCAGGGTGGTTGATGTTGGCCGGGATGATGAGGCGGCCGGCTGCGATCTCATCGCGCACCAGCTCTGCCGCGATGCTCTCGCGCCTGGCGACATACGCCATCTCTTCGGTGATCTTCCCCTGCCGGGCAAAGTGCATCTGCGACATGTTCATGTCGCCGGTGCGAGCCGCCTCTTCTTTGCGTTTCACGATCCATTCGGCGCGTGGCTGGAGAATTTCGAGAGTTGCATTCTTGGTAAGGCCGTTGGTCGTCATATCCACTCCTGATGTTTACCTTTGGAGAAAAATCGTTCCTAAATGAATGAGCTATTGTCTCGGATTGAGGATTCGCTCTTGTCTTGGATTAAGTTAGATGAGGCCCGGGCTCGTTCGCACGCCGATTTGTTCGAGGAAATGTCTTTTGGGGATTATAAATTGATGCGGCAAAGAGGGCGGCAGCGATGTGACCGCCGACACAGCGCAGAGGGCTCACGGCCGCGTAGTCTTGCCATAGACCGGATTGCGGTAAACTTGAGAGAGCCATGAAGAAGTCGAACCAAGGCGTAAAGATCGGTGTCGCAGTCGTCATCATTTTGGGCGCTATCGTCTATCTGGCGGTGACAGGAGCGAGCGCAACCAAGAGCTACTACGTGACCATCCAGGAGCTGAACGCGATGGGGCAGAAGGCCTACACGCGTAACCTGCGCGTGGCCGGAAACGTAGTGCCGGGGTCCATTACGCACAATGGCACCAACGCCGACTTCGTTCTGGTCGAGAACACCAACAAGCTGCGCGTCTCGTATCAAGGCGAAGAGCCTCCGCCGGACACCTTCAAAGACAACGCCCAGGCGCTGGCCATCGGCACCTACGGACGTGACGGCGTTTTCCACGCCACCCAGCTGCAGGCCAAATGTGCGTCGAAGTACGCTCCCGCACCCGGAACAAATCCGGGAGCAAATCCCGGAGCGAAGCCGGGCGCACCCGCCGCTGCCGCCGCCGCCGGAGCGGCAACCGCGATGATGTCCGTGCCAACCACCAAGTAAGACCGGTCGCGACGCTCGCCGTCCATGATTCTGCTACAGTTCTCTGCAATGGCGATCTCTATTGTTCACCAGGCAAAGAAAATCGCATGCCACGGGGCTGTTTTGGGTTTGATCCTATGTACAGGGCCGAACCTGCTTCGCGCGCAGGCCCCCGATCCGCAGGCCGCGCAGAAGCCGGCTGCGCCAGCCTGGGCCGCTCCGGGTTCGGCCACGCATACCCAGGTCGCGCCTCCTGCTGATTTTCATCGGCCCAGCAAGAATTTCGACACGCCCATCGGCATATTCGACGGCCAGTCGGACATCGGCAGCGCCCTGGTGCCGGGCAGCGCCAGTTATGACGCGAGTAAAAATCAGTACACCATCCACTCCGCCGGCTACAACGTCTGGTACACGCGCGATGAGTTTCGATTCCTCTGGAAGAAGATCTCCGGCGATGTCTCGCTTGCGGCCGATATCGCATTTCCCGATCCAAGCGGCTACGACGACCGGAAAGCGGTGCTGGTGATCCGCCAGGACCTCGACGATGGCTCCAAAGAGGTCGTCGCCGCACTGCATGGCGCAGGCATGATCCAGCTCGCGCAGCGGCCGGAGAAGAATATCCGCGTGAAAGACATGGAATATCGCATCGGAGGCCGAGGCCGTCCGGGCGGAGCCAGTCCCGACAGCCTGGTTCCGGTCTTCGCCAGGCGCATCGGCATCGAGAAGCGCGGCGACTTCTTCTCGCTCTTCGTCAGCCTGGAGGGTGAACCGATGCACCCGTTCGGGCCGCCGATCGAGCTGCACATCGACGGACCGTTCTACGTCGGCATCGGCTTCTGCTCGCACCTGCCGGAGAAGTCGGACACGGCAGTACTGTCGGATGTGATCCTGGAAAACTCCGCCGGCAAGGTTCGCTAAGGCGCGGTTTGCCTCGAAGACTTTCGAGACCCTAGCCGAAGCAGGCATAGGCGACCGCCGTTCCGATGAGAGAGGGAAGGATGAGGGCGTGTCATCACATCAGTCTCCCCTGAGCGGCCGCCTGTTTATACTCCGAAGAGCATGGCGTCTCTGGTAGAGCTCGACAAAGTATCGAAGCTATATGGAAGCTTCGTGGCGCTGCGCACCATCTCGCTCCAGTTCGAGCGCGGCCGCTGCTACGTTCTGCTGGGCGAGAACGGCGCTGGGAAATCGACGCTGTTGCGCATGATCGCCGGTCTGCTGCGGCCTACCTATGGCAGCGTGCGCGTCTTTCTCCGGCAGAGTGGGGATGGCGGGCCGCCGGCTGACGCCCGCGACCGCATCGGCTACATGAGCCATGCTCCCATGCTCTACGACGAGCTTTCTGCCGCGGAAAACCTGCGCTATTTTGCCAGCCTCTATCGCGAGCAGCCGTGTCTCACTCCTGCAGAGGCGCTTCAGGCCGTCGGATTGGACCCGGCGTTGCCTCGGCCCGTGGGCCAATATTCGCAGGGCATGAGGCAGCGAACTTCGCTGGCCCGCGTGCTGCTGGCGCAGCCCGAACTGCTCTTGCTCGATGAGCCCTTCTCGAATATGGACGCGGCCAGCGCGCAGCAGATGCTGGCGCTGGTGGGGCGCTTGCGCGGAGAAGGGAAGACGGTGATCCTCACCACGCACCAGCGCGAGCTGGCCGAGCCAATCGCCGATTTTCTGCTCACCTTGCAGGCAGGCAGCGTGGCTTCGCTGGTCGAGAGACAGTCTTATGCGGGTGGAATGAACGAGCGCACGCTCTTCGACTCAGTCGCTCAAGATGACAGCCTCAAGTATTTGTAACGGGAGATAGTAAAAGTTCATGAAGACCAACGCGGCGCGCTATCTCGACTCGCTGGGCATCAAGTATGAGCTGCGCGAATATACCGTCGACCCCGAAGAGTTCTCGGCAATCATCGTCGCAGAAAAAATCGGACTGCCACCGGAGCAGGTCTTCAAGACGCTGCTGTGCGTGACCGGCGACCGCGAGCACGTCTTCGCCGTAGTGCCCGGCAATGACGAGCTGGACTTCAAGAAGCTGGCGCGGGCTGCTGGGGCGCGCAAGGTCGAGATGGTTTCCCTCAAAGAAGTGGAGCCGCTTACCGGCTACCTGCGCGGCGGCGTCACGGTCTTCGGTGCGAAGAAGGATTATCCAGCGTATGTCGATGAGACCATCGAGCTCTTCGACGTCATCTCCGTCTCGGCCGGCACGCGTGGGGTGCAGATGCTGCTCGCTCCCGGCGACTATCTGAAAGCCTCGAACGCACAAATCGCGTCGCTGACCAAAGATGTGCTCCCTGCGGATGGACTGCGATGAAACGGCCTTATTTCTGGGTCCATCTGGCCAAGGATCTGCGCATCGAATGGCGGTCGCGCGACGCCATCAACTCCATGCTCTTTTTCGCGCTGCTGGTGGTGGTGATCTTTTCGCTGGCCTTCGATCCCACGCGATCGTTTGCGCGGCAGATCTCCGCGCCGGTGTTGTGCGTGGCGATTCTCTTCGCGGCGGTGAGCGCGCTGAACCAGACCTGGGCGCGCGAGCTGCGCCACAATGTGCTGGACGCGCACCGCATGTCGCCGTCACCCGCCGGCGCGCTCTTCTTAGGAAAGGTGCTGGCCAATTTTCTCTTTGTCAGCGTGATCGAACTGATCCTCGCGCCGCTCTTCGTGATCTTCTACAACCTGCATGCGCTGGGAAATGTCTGGCTGCTGCTGCTCGCGGTTCCGCTGGGGACCTGGTCGATCCTGATCAATGGCACATTCTTCGCTGCGCTCTCCATCCGGTCGAGGAACCGGGAGCTGCTGCTGCCGCTGATCCTGTTTCCCATCTTTATGCCCGCACTGCTGGCCATGGTGCTGGCCATCGCAGCCATCCTGAGCGGGGAGTCCGACCCGTCGCTGTGGATCAAAGTACTTCTAAGCTACGACGTGATCTTCACCACCATAAGCCTGCTCTTATTCGACACAATCCTCTACGCCGAGGACTAGCCGTCCAGGCTTTGCGCGCCTTTGGCGCCTTTACACATTGGACTGGCTTTCTGTGTTCATCAGGACTTTGGTTGCGCGGAGATGCCGCGGGTCTTTCGATTCGCTGCGCTCGCCTAGGATGCCAACCCTATAAATAGAAAGAGGATTGGCCAGCTAAGGAGATGTTGATCTGCCAAGACACACGACTCAATACACCCTGTCCATGGCACTTCAACCGAGCTATCCGCTCAGCGACTACAGGTTAGAAGCAGAGGCAAGTCCAATGTTCAAAGGCGCCAAAGGCGCGCAAAGCCTGGACGGCCAGCCCCTACCAGTGGCCGGTGTGGTGTAGGTGGAGCAGGCGGGCGGCGGAGAAGGCTACGAGCCAGAGCCCTACGACTGCCGAGCCGATGGTCATGACCAGCCTACGCGCCTGCCGGTCGTGTGGGTGTGAGGGCGCGCCACGCCGGATGCCGAAGATCTGTCCCGAAAGACCGATGAGAAGAATTATGCCGCCGAAGATGAGTGTGAACCATGCCATGGGCGACCTTTCTACTCCTTTCCACTAAGTCTTGAAAAGCGTTTTTCTCACTTTTTCGAGGGTTTTTCGTAACCCTCTGTCCAGTAAACTGATACGTACGCTCTAAAGGATGGATGATGAAGGTCTTTCGCTGGTTGTGGGCGGCAGCTACTCTGGCAGTGCTAGCCAATGGATTTCGCGTCGCGATGTACGTGGTTCCGGCGGACCGCGACCAGGGCGACCTTTCGCGGATACTCTACTACCATGTGCCGTCGTGGTGTGGCATGGCCATCTTCTTTGCGCTTAACCTCATTTGTTCCATCGTTTACCTCGCCCTCCGCAACCGGAACAAGGTAATCGCGCTGAAGGCGGATGCCCTGGCGCTGACCTCGGCGGAGATGGGCGTGGTCTACTGCCTCATCGGCATGACCACCGGCTCCATCTGGGGACGCGCGGCATGGGGTATCTGGTGGACCTGGGATGCACGGCTTACCACCACCCTGGTTCTATGGCTCATCTACGTGGCCTATTTGCTTTTACGGCGTTTCACCAGCGGAGCCGAGATGCGCACGCTGGCCGCGGTTCTGGCCATCTTCGGCTATGCCGACGTGCCGATTGTTTACATGTCCACGCGCTGGTGGCGCACCCAGCATCCCTCGCCGGTCTTCTTCGGTGGACCGAATTCGGGCCTGGATCCAAGCATGCTGCCGGCTCTTTTCTGGAACATGGCGGGCTGGATCATGTGGGGGATTCTCATCGTCAGCCTGCGCTACTCGGCTGAAATCCGCGCCCAGCGCGCTCAGGAAAAGGCCGCGGTCGCGGCGCTGGAGGTTGCATGAATCCCGTGAACCCGATGTTCCACCGTCACCTGGTTGCGGCTTACACGGTTACCTGGGTCTTCCACCTTGTCTACCTGGCATACGTTGCATGGAAGTGGCGTGAAGCCAAGCGCAGCGACCGCTCGTAACGCTGGCTAGCAAAGAATTCGTAACTTCGGCGCAGTGGCAGCGTCTCATGATGTGGGCCGGAAAAATGGCTCAGGAGAACGAAATGCCGCTCGTATCGAAGCTTCGTAACCAGGTTGTCACTCTTATTACCGCTCTCGCCCTGGCTCCCATTGCACTCGCGGCGGGTCATCCTGCGGTTCCCGCACCCAAGGCCGATGTAAACCTGTCCGCCAAGCCGGCCAAGGAGACCGCCATTTTCGCCGGAGGCTGCTTCTGGGGCACGCAATCGGTCTTTGAGCGGGTGAAGGGCGTGGTGGATACCACGGTGGGCTACTCCGGTGGCTCGGCATCTACCGCGACTTACGACCAGGTATCCTCAGAAACTACCGGCCATGCGGAATCAGTGAAGGTAGTCTACGATCCATCGAAGATTACTTACGGTGAGCTGCTGCGTATCTTCTTCTCGGTGGCGCACGATCCTACACAGGTCAATCGTCAGGGCCCGGACGTGGGCTCGTCCTACCGGTCGGTCATTTTTTACAGCAATGAAGATCAGCGCAGGATCAGCATGGCCTACATCTCTCAACTGAATGACGCGCACATTTTCCCCCGGCCGATTGCAACGCAGGTGGTGCCGCTCAAAGCGTTTTATGACGCCGAGTCTTACCATCAGGATTACGCCCTGCACAATCCCGACAATCCCTACATTCAGGTCTGCGATCGCCCCAGGATCGAGGCGTTGAAGGAGCAGTTTCCGGAGCTGTTCAAGGATTATCGCGGCAAATAAGGCAGGGTGTAGCGGATAGGGCTGAGGTTGTAGATTTCGGTCCGCAGTCTGGTGTCGCTCCTATCTCCCGCAGGTGGTTCTGACAATCTTATCCCCGGCATTCTGACAATTTCATCCACCTTATTCTGAAAAGCTATCCCCGTCATTCTGGCGAACGAAGTGAGCAAGAATCTCGGCGAACCTTTGTTACGAGGGATCGCCGGGATTCTCCGGTGCATTCAGGGCATCGCTCGCCTCGGACCATATCGGCATATCCTTGCAGCTGGAGCCTTGCGACCTCATCAAACTGCGTCTGCGCGCCCTCCATTTATAGTGTTCACAATCCACTATGAAAGTTTTCGGCACGGTCTCTCTTTTAGCCCTGGGTCTTCTGCCTTTTGCGAATGGACAGTCGCAAAAGCCCGCCATCTCGCTCGATGAGTTCATGAACGCCACCGAGATCCATGACGCGCGCATCGCGCCCGATGGATCGGCAGCGGTTCTCGCGCTCAGCTCTCCGGACTGGCAGCACAACCGATTCAAGGATGAACTATGGCTGTGGACGAAGAGGACGGGGAAGCTTATTCCGCTCACTCAGTCCGGGCATGACTCTTCGCCTGCGTGGTCTCCGGACGGACGCTACGTTGCGTTCCTTTCGGATCGTTCTTTGAATGACAGCGGCAGCGATGACGACAAAGATGGCGAGCCCAGCCGTATCTGGCTGATCCCTGTGAATGGCGGAGAGGCCTTCCCGCTCTATCGGGAAAAGCTCGACGCGCACACCTTCGCTTGGTCGGCGGATAGTTCGAACATCGATTTTTCCGTGACCGAGCCGTTATCCAAGGATCAAGACGAGGCGCACAAAGCGGAGTGGAAAGATGTGATTCGCTGGCGCGAGCAGGAGCGCGGCGATGTCCTCCTGGCCATCCCCGTCTCTACTGCCCTGCAACAAAGCAGCAAGACGCCCGAGGCGCATCAGGAAGAGAAGACCGCCGCAGATAAGCCACAGCTGCCAGCGGCAGCGCGAGTGATCGCGCACAGCTCGCTGGCTATCGATGAGATTGTGCCATCACCCTCCGGCAGCCAGATCGCCTTCGAAACAGGCTCGATCTCGCATCGCCTCGAAAATCCGTCGGAGACCGAGATGTTTCTCGTCGCCGCGAGTGGAGGAGACGCGAAGCAGCTCACGCATAACAATGGCTTGGAGAGTCACCTCACCTGGGATCCCGCGGGCAAGCGAATTTACTTTCTGGTTCAGGCCGGCGGAGGGTCCATCGAAGGCCCCTATCAGGATGCGCAGGGGCGCATCTACGCGCTCGATCTGAATTCTGAGAAGCCTGCCCGGCTGGGAGCCGATTTCCCAGGATCGTGGGGAGATTTCACCGTCATGGCCGATGGCAAGCTGATCGCCGCAGGCTTGACCGGCATCGACCAGCATCTCTATCGCATCGACGGCGCTCACGCCGAAGGCATAGCGACCGTCTCCGGCGACTACGCCCATGTGGACGCCGCACTGCACGGCAACACGATCCTCTTCACGCACTCGACCATCACCGATCCGGCGCAGCTTTATGTCGCGGATTCTGTTTCGAAGCTCGACGAGGTCAAGCCGGTCACATCGCTGAATCCCATCTTCGCCGAACGTGCGCAGGTGAGCTGGGAGCCTTACCGCTGGAAGTCCGACGACGGCACCAGCGTGGAGGGAGTGCTCATTTATCCGCCCGGCAAAAAAGGCGAGAAACACCTGCGCATGCTCACGCTGATCCATGGCGGACCGGAAGACGCGGACGGCAACCGCTTCGGCGCCGACTGGTACGACTGGGCCACGCTGGCCGCGACCAACGGTTGGCTGGTCTTCCGGCCCAACTATCGCGGATCGACCGGCTACGGGGACGACTTCTCGCAGGCCATCATGCCGCATCTGGTCTCAGCACCGGGACGCGACATCCTGTCCGGCGTCGATGCGCTGGTGAAGGATGGCATCGCCGATCCCGATCATCTGACCATCGGCGGATACAGCTATGGCGGCTATATGACCAACTGGCTCATCACGCAGACCACGCGTTTCAAGGCTGCGGTCACCGGAGCCGGCGCGGTCGAGCACGCCGCGAATTGGGGCAATGACGATCTCACCTTCGACGACGCATGGTATCTCTCCGGCACGCCGTGGGAGAAGCCCGATCTTTACCAGAGCGAGGCCGCTCTCTTCCAGATCAACAAGGTCACCACGCCCACGCATATCGTCGGAGGCAACGCGGACGTGCGAGTCAGCTATCTCGAACAGGTCTTGCTGGAACGCGCATTGCAGCGGCTCAACGTCCCGCACACGCTGCTGGTCTTTCCCGGAGAGAATCATCCTCTGGATAAAAATCCCTGGCATGGATACATCAAAGTGCGCGAAGAGCTGAAGTGGCTCGAGAAATATGGCAAGTGAGGGCGAGGGAATTTCGGCACACGAACGGAGTTTATCTTGAGGCCGTCATTCTGACGACCCAAGGCAGTAAGGGTTTCAGCGATACCGGCTCGCCATCTTCGCTCCGTTCAGAATAAGGGCCTTCATCGTTAAATAAGAATGACGAATCATTAGCGCGGCGACAACAAACTGACCCGAATCGAAACGATAACCGCTGAAAGAGAGCTCCATGCCCGTTCGCACCTCCTCTTCATTTCTTTTGATACTTGCCGCATCTTCTCTTCTGCTGCCGGCATTCGCGCAGACAGCGTCTTCCTACAATCCTGAGAAGACCTTCGCGCCTCTGACTTTGCCCGATCCTGTGAATGCCTATCGTTCGAGCAACGGAGCGCCGGGGCCGGCGTATTGGCAGAACGAGGCCGACTATGAGCTGCACGCCGATCTCGACATAGCCGCGAAGCAACTCAGCGTGACAGAGGTCATCACCTATACCAACAACAGTCCGGACACGCTGCCCAGCTTGTGGGTGCAGCTCGACCAGAACACGTATCGCAAGGATTCACGCGCGCAGGAGATGAACGGCGGCGTGCGTCTGAGGCGCGGCGCGGTCATGGCAAATGATCCCGTGCAATTATCAACCGAGGGCTATGTCTTCGAGTCGGTCGCGATCGAGTCGGGCAAGGAGACGAAGGAGGTCAAGTACCTCATCTCCGACACCCGCATGCAGATTCGCCTCGCCGAGCCGCTGAAAGGCCACGGCACGCAGCTCAGGATTCACATCAAGTATCACTACCAGATCCCCGGCGTGTGGGGCGGCCGCACCTCCTGGGGCACGACGACAGGAACGATCGAGGGTTCGACCGCAAAGCCCACTGTGACCGGCGACATCTATGACATGGCGCAGTGGTATCCGCGCATGTGCGTGTACGATGACCTGCGCGGCTGGGACACTCAGCCCTACATCGGCAGCGAGTTCTATCTGGAATACGGCCACTTCGATTACTACGCGACCGTTCCCTGGAACATGATCGTCGCCGGCTCGGGCGAACTGGTGAATCCGAAAGAGGTGCTGACTGCGGCGGAAATCTCGCGTCTCGATCAGGCGCGCAGCAGCGATAAGACCATCGTGATCCGCTCTGCAGCTGAAGTCACCGATCCCGCCAGCCGCCCGAAACAGAGCGGCACGCTCACCTGGCACTTCCACATGGACAGCACCCGCGACGTGGCGTGGAGCGCCTCGCCTGTGTTCGTGTGGGATGCGGCCCGCATCAATCTTCCCGATGGAAAGAAGTCGCTGGCCATGTCCGTCTATCCGCCGGAGAGTGTCGGCGAAGACGCGTGGTCGCGTTCGACCGAGTATGTCAAAGACACAGTCGAGCGTTTCTCGAAGGACTGGTATCCGTACCCGTGGCCTGCGGCGATCAACGTGGCCGGCTTCTCCACTGGCATGGAGTATCCGGGTATTGTCTTCGATGGCATTCCGGATAAGAGCAAAACCCTCTTCTGGATTACCGCACACGAGATCGGGCACAGCTGGTTTCCCATGATCGTAGGCTCGAACGAGCGCCGCAATGCATTCATGGATGAAGGCTTCAACACCTTCATCGATATCGACGAGTCGGCGCGCTTCCAGGGCGGTGTCTATGGACCCAAGCGTGACTCTGAGTACTCCGCCGCCGGCGAGCCGCAGGATACGATCCTCAAGGTGCTGGACAATCCCGACGCGCCGGTGATTCTCAACCGCGCCGATGCCTATTCTTGGGCTCAGGGCCATCCTGTCAGCTACTTTAAAGGCGCGTATGGCATGGTGCTGCTGCGCGAGCAGATCCTCGGGCCGGAACGCTTCGACTGGGCCTTCCGCAAGTACATTCGCGACTGGGCGTTCAAGCATCCTTCGCCATCGGACTTCTTCCGCGAGATGGAGAGCGAAGGCGGCGAGGACCTGAGCTACTTCTGGCGCGGCTGGTACATGAACAATTGGAAGCTGGACCTCGCCGTGGACAAGATCGAAGGTGACAAGGTCACCATCAGCAATCGCGGACAGCTGGTGCTGCCCGCAACCATCGAAGTTGCATTCCAGGACGGTACCAGCATTCGTCAGAAGCTGCCCGTCGAGACCTGGTTGTCCAAGGGCGTTTACGTGTGGAACGTCGGCGGCGGGAAACCGATTGCCTCGGCCGTGGTCGACCCCGATCATGTGCTTCCCGACGACGACCGCAGCAACAATATGAAGAAGGCGGAGTAAGAGATGACTGGGCAGTTCCAAATGACTCTTCGGTTTGCCCCGCTCGGTTTGATTTTCCTCGCGATCCTATGTGTTGTCGCGGCTGCGTTTCAACCATCGTCACGATTCAAGGGTAGAACGCGGCTTTTAGGCTCGCTTTGCGTAGGTGCGGCCCTGTGTCTCGGTCCCTTGCCGCAAATTATTAAGAGTGGCCGTTTGTGGCCCGGGATTCTTGGGGTGATCTTCGGTATCTTCCTTGGATGGCTTGGGCTGAGAAAGTATCGTAGAGATCCGGAAGGGCATACCCTTGCGGCCGCAATACTCTGACCCTCACTTTAGTTACAATGCTTACAGTAGCAACAACGTAGGAGCCTATGTCAGCCACCCGTTCTACGGTCATCAGCATGCGCCTTCCGGTGGAGAGCGAAAAACGCCTGAAGCGCATGGCCAATCGCCATGGATGGACTCCAAGCGATGCGAGCGCGCGACTGGTCGAGGAAGGTCTGCGCCGTTCGGAATTTGCCTTTATCGACTTTCGCGATTCGCCCGCTGGCCGGCAAGCGTACATCCAGGGAAGCTCGCTCTCCGTGTGGGAGATTATGCTGCTCGTCCGCAGCTATAAGGGCAACGTCGCCGCGGGAGCAAAGCATCTCGGATGGCCTGCCGCCAAGGTTCAGGCCGCCGTGCATTACGCCGAGGCCTTTGGGGAAGAGATAGAGAACGCACTGGCTGAAAACGATGCGACGGATTTCGACGCATTGAAGCGTATGCTCCCGCAGGCAGAAGAGTTCCGTTCCGCTAAGCGTTGATATGCTCCAGCTGCTGCTCGACGAGCACATATCGCCGGATGTAGCCAAAGGCTTGCGGCGCAGGGATGAGCCGCTTACCGTCTATGCCATGACGGAATGGCAGGACGGGAATTTTCTGGGCCGGGATGACGCTGCTTGCCTGACCGAAGCTGCCGCTCGGAAATTGACGCTCGTGACGTATGACCGGCGCACGATCCCGCCCCTACTCAAGACCTGGGCAGAATCTGGACTCAGCCACACCGGTGTGATCTTCATCGATGACAAGACAATCGCCCCATCGGACATTGGAGGATTGGTAGTGGCATTGGCTCGCCTCGCGAAGGATGCCCGGCATTGGAATTGGACCGACAGAATCTGCTTCCTCACTCGGTGATGAGAACGTATAGACAGGTATACTGATCCTTCTTTTTACCCGCATCGCAGCTTGCCAGCGAAAAGAGGAATCGTGACTGTAAGACTTGCAACAGCCTTTCTGTTTGGAACACTTCTGGGAACCGGCGCTATGGCCCAATCCTCGAGCCCGCAATTCGTGAACACACTGATGCCCCAGCCGGCGCACCTCTCCGTGCAGTCCGGAACGCTGGAACTCACGACGCAATTCACCGCATCGGAAGACAAATTCCACGATGCCCGGCTCGACGGCGCGGTCGCCCGGCTGTTGAAGCGGGTCGAGAACCAGACCGGTCTGCAGATTGCGACTGCGCCTGCATCGGGAAGTGCAACGCTCACGGTTACAGTTGATGGCGCGGGCGAGGTAATTCAATCCGACGATGAGAATGAATCCTACTCGCTCGATGTAACCGCCTCTGGTGCGCATTTGCAGGCTGCCACAGTGGTGGGAGCCATCCACGGCCTCGAAACTTTCTATCAGCTCATTCAGCCGCAGGGCGCGGGCTTCATCCTGCCTGCCGTCTCTATTCAGGACTCGCCGCGCTTTCGCTGGCGCGGCCTGATGATCGACAGCAGCCGTCACTTCCAGCCCATCGAGGTCATCCGCCGCACCATCGACGGCATGGCCGCAGTGAAGATGAACGTCTTCCACTGGCATCTCAGCGACGACCAGGGCTTCCGCGTCGAGAGCAAGGTTTTCCCCAAGCTCACTGAGTTGGGATCGGACGGCGATTTTTATACGCAGGACCAGGTGCGCGCGATCGTTGCTTACGCGCGCGACCGCGGCATCCGCGTGGTGCCGGAGTTCGATATCCCCGGCCATGCGCTCTCCTGGCTGGTTGGCTATCCCGATCTAGCCAGCGGCGTGGGCTCCGACGGCAAAGGCAACAACCAGGGACCGTATGCCATTTCGCGGATCTATGGGATCTTCGATCCGGTGCTCGATCCCACTCGCGAAAATACATACAAGTTTCTCGACAAATTTCTCGGCGAGATGGCCGACCTCTTCCCCGATCCCTACATGCACATCGGTGGCGACGAGAACAACGGCGTGCAGTGGAAGAACAATCCGCGCATTCAGGAGTTTATGAAGGCGCATAACCTCGCCGACACCGCTGCGCTGCAGACCTATTTCAATCACAAACTGCTGCCTATCCTGCAAAAGCACGGCAAGAAGATGATCGGATGGGACGAAATCTTCGCTCCCGGCCTCGATAAGGAAGCCGTCATTCAATCGTGGCGCGGCTTCGATTCGCTGGCCGCCAGCGCCAAGGCCGGATACAGCGGCATTCTCTCCGCGGGCTACTATCTCGATCACATCAACTCCGCGGAGGAGCACTATCTGGTCGACCCGCTGCCAGCGGGCAGCGATCTGACGCCCGAGCAGTCGGCGCATATTCTGGGCGGCGAGGCCTGCATGTGGAGCGAGCACATCTCGCCGCGCAGTGTGGACTCGCGCATCTGGCCGCGCACGGCGGCCATCGCCGAGCGGCTGTGGTCTCCGCAAAACCTTCGCGATGTCGACGACATGTATCGCCGGCTGTGGGTGGAGTCGGTGCGCCTGGAAGACTTCGGCCTGTTGCATCTCGCGGCTGAGGATATGGGCCTGCGCAAGCTGGCCGGCACGCAGGAGATCACACCTCTGAAAACTTTGGCTGGCGTTCTTCAGCCGGTTGGTTTCAGCGAGCGCTATCAGTTGCAGCATACTTCGCAACTGACGCCGATGGATCACCTCATCGATGCGGTGCGTCCCGATCCACCGTCGCGTTATCAGGTAAAAATCACGGTCGCCGAATATCTGAAAGATCCTGCCGGCGCAACAGCAGCGCGGGCGCAGTTAGCAGCATGGTTTCAGCAGTGGGTCGATGCTGCGCCGAAGGCGCAGCAATTGATGGCCGCTCCGCTGCTGGAGAGCGCTGCTGCACGCGCGCAGCAGCTCGGCGATCTGGGCGCGACAGGCCTGCAGGCGCTCGACTATCTGGATAAGAAGCAGAACGCACCGGCAGACTGGAAGCAAAGCAAGCTGGCCCTGATCGAAGAGGCGAAGAAGCCGGTGGGCCTGGTGCGCTTCACGGTTCTCGATCCGCTGCAGGAGCTGGTCAACGCCGTTCCCTAATTCGAGCGGGCACGAACTAGGCGATCAACATCAGGACGAGACTGCGTTGGAAGGTGGCAGCTGCGGAGAGGTTGGATCTCCGCAGCTGCCGTCAGCGGAGTGCGCAACCTCAACGCGGTTGCGTCCCAGAGCTTTGGCTCTGTAGAGCGCGGCATCCGCTGCCTCCAGCGCGATGCGATAACTCGAATCGTCACGGGCAATGCAGGTCACGCATCCGGCACTTACCGTCACCACTGCATGGGGATTGGCGTTGTGAACGATACTGCGTTTGCGCACCGCGGCAAGAATCTCGTTGCATATCTTCAGGGCGCCGTTGCGGTCGGTGTTGGGCAGAATCAATGCGAACTCCTCGCCGCCGTAGCGCGCAGCCAGGTCGGCGGCTCGGGTCACCACATTCCGGATGGATTCGGCAATCTGGCGCAGGCAATCGTCCCCGGAGAGATGCCCATAGAGATCGTTGTAGAGCTTGAAGTGATCCACATCCAGCAGCACCAGGGATAACTGCCGGCCATCCCGCACCGCGCGCCGCCATTCCCGCTCCAGCGTTTCGTCGAAGAGCCGGCGATTGGCGATGCTGGTGAGGCCGTCGATGCTGGCCAGGTTCTGCACCATGCGGAAGGCCCGGGCCAGCTCTTCCTCGGCGGTCTTGCGTTCGGCGACGTCCCGCAGGATGCTCACAATTCCGGCGGGTTCGCCAGTCAAGGGGTCGTGATAGAGCCGGGGATTCGTCTCCAGCCAGTGGTATTCGCCGCCCTTGGTTCTGCTCCGGTAAGCGAGAGGCCGGGTGGGTTTTCCCGCTGCGCAATCTTCGAGCAGTTGCGTCAGTTTCTGCGCGTCCTCCGGATGCACCCTGTCGCGGAAGGTCTCTGCGAGTATCTCCTGCGGCTGCCATCCCAGCACTTCGGTGATAGCCGGAGAGACATACAGCCGCTCCCCATGCAGACCCAACATCACGATAATGTCGCGGGACGATTCTGCGAGCAGCCGAAAACGCGACTCGCTGGCCTTGAGGCTGAGCTGCAGGCGCGTGCTCTCTGACGTCACCACTTCTGCGATATAGAGCAGCAGCATGGCAATGGCGATGAAAATCTGCAGCGACAGATCGCGGAAGGCCAGGGTGCTGTTCTGGATCAGCATGGCGGGTCCGTGGCCCCAGGTCGTGAGCAGGCCGCCGATAACCGAAACCATGAGCAGCCCCAGAGCCGAAGCCGCGAGACCGAGCCGCACTCCCAGGAGCAACAGAACGGGCAGCAGCAGAAACAGCAAAGGCACTCGAGACTGCAGGAAGACCAGCAGGGTAGCAGCAATCACCAGCAGGAAAAGGCCGATTCTTTCCCCCCACGAACGGCTGTTATAGCCAACCCGGAAGCGATAAGACCAGTACAGCGGAGTGACGGTGGCGGCTCCCAGGGCATCGGCCAGATACCAGGTGCGGAAAAGGAGAAATTGATGTCTGAGGTAGGGAGAGCTATGGTGTGCAAAGAGTAAAGACGTCAGCGCCGCAAGACCGCTGGCGACGGCCGGGGCCACGACCATTCCGTAAAGGATCAGCGCCGTCAGCTGTTTCCTTTGCGTGAGGTCCGGCGGAGAGGAGATCGAGCGGTACATCAACGCCACTGCCAGGCCGACCTCGACCATGTTGCAGAGCGCGAGATAAGGCGAGGCCCAGCTTTCTCCCAGGAGGAGATTGACGCCAAGATCGACGAGAAAGCCAATTGCCAGATACGCAGGCCAGCGGCGACGCGGTGCGCACAGCAGATAGCCCATCAGGAAGCCGTTCGTAGGCCAGAGGAGGGTGACACCTCCCGCGCGCCAGCTCTGCTCACTGATAAGCGAGGACGCGGCCGAGATAACAGAAAGCAAAAAAGCCAACAGCAACAGTTCCCGGTATAAAGGCTTTTTGCCTTCCCCTGCCATGAGTCTCCCTTTACCTAAAATTATTCGCCGGGCTCGCTTTGTTGGTTGGCGCGCATTTTCCGGGCGGCGAAGATGCCATTGCTATGCAGTTGCGAAGAGGCCCGGTGAGCCCTGAGGAATGAGCTGAATTTCGTCTGATTCAGTTGAAATTCTAATGCTCCGCTCCGCATTTGCGAACCTTTTCTGGGGCTTCTTTGGGCATGCGAGTTGCCAGCTGCCGGAGACACCCGGCTCTTCGCATCCCCTTAATTTTCGTTTTATCGGCACATGAAGGGCTCGAATCGAGAGCCCTTAGCAGCAGAACGTCTACGAAATCGTTTTAGTGCGGCTGATTACGCCACAGCATCGGAACGTAATATTCCTCGAGATACCAGGAGACGGCGAAGAGCAGCGCCATCCCCGCGAGGGACCAGAAGTAAAGCTGCACCGGCAAGGTGTGAAGAACGTCGGAGTGGGCCTCCGGGTTCTTTTGTTCAGGCCAGCTGAAGAGCAGGCCGCTGACGAAGCAGATGCAGCCGGCCAACAGAATCCGCATCAGCGAACTCATCAGCCTCTCGTCCCAGTGGGAACCGGGTACGAAGAAAGCGCTGGTGAGGAGCGCGGCGAGCGAGAGAATGCTCACCAACAGCGAAATGAGCCTGCCGATTTCGAGAAGCATGACCGCCTCCTCGCCTGTCCTTTTTCCATCGACTGAGGTGCGAGGAGTCGCACCTCAGTCGATGATGAAAAGAGCCTGCGGCTAGCCGCGTATCTCGCGCAGTGCGGGATAAACCTTGCGGTAGCCCTGATAGCCAACAGCATACCGCTCTTTTGCCGCGGGATCAGGTGCAATCTGCTGCGCGATGGTGATCGCGGTGGCGCAGGCGGCCTCGGTATCCGGCCATGCACCCGCTCCCACTCCGGCCAGCAACGCCGCGCCGAAGGCACCGCCCTCTTCGGCGACCAGGATGTCGGTCGTGTATCCATAGACCGAGGCCTGAATCTCGCGCCACAAGGGGCCGCGAGCGCCGCCGCCGCCCAAGCGTACTCCCTTGACCGGAATGCCGAGCTCGGAGAACAACGTGAATGTGTCCTTGAGCGAGTAGGCCACGCCTTCCAGCACCGCGCGTACCAGGTGTCCGCGCGTGTGGCCGGCCGTGAGCCCCACAAAAGCCGCGCGCGCCTGGGAGTCCAGATGCGGGGTGCGCTCGCCGAGCAGATAAGGCGTCCAGAGCAGGCCGTCGCTGCCCGCTGGAACCTTCGCCGCCAGAGCAGTCAGCGCATCATAGCTTTCGTCGGGAGCAATCGTGTCCCGCAGCCAGCGCAGCGAAAGGCCGGCGGACTGGGTGACTCCCATCACATGCCAGCGTCCGGGAACTGCGTGGCAGAAGGTGTGCAGCCGTCCCAACGGATCGCGGGTTGGCGTTGCAGTCGCAGCAAAGACCACGCCGGAGGTGCCGATGGTGGCCGAGACCGATCCAGGAGCGAGAATGCCCATGCCGACCGCGCCCGCCCCCTGGTCGCCGGCTCCGGCCACGACCGGAATGCCTGACGTCAGCCCGGTCAATCCCGCGGCTTCGGGAGAAATATGCGCGCAGACCTTAGGCGATTCGAAGAGCTGCGGCAGCCACGCTTCCGGAATTCCCGAGATGCGCGCCACTTCTGCGGACCAGCGGCGATTCGCCACATCCAGCAGCAGCGTTCCCGAAGCCTCCTGCACATCCATGGCGTAAGTTCCGGTCAACCGGTAGCGGACATAATCCTTGGGACAAAGAACGTGCGCGATCTTGGCGAAGATCTCAGGCTGATGCTTTTTCACCCACAGCAGCTTGGTGAGTGTGAAGTTAGGCAGCGCAGGATTGGCTACGAGCTCGATCAGGCGCTCGCGTCCAATCTCTTTGTGCAGCCAGTCGCACTCTTCGTCGGTGCGCTGGTCGCACCAGATCAGCGAGGGACGCAGCACGTTGCCTGCCGCGTCCAGCATGACCGCGCCGTGCATCTGGCCGGTGAGCCCGACGGCGTCGATCTTCGCCCCGCCGCTCGATGCGACCACTTCGCCGATCGCCTTTTTCGCGGCTCTCCACCAGTCTTCGGGATCTTGTTCGGCCCATCCCGGATATTCGCTCCGAAAGGGCGCGTGCTCCTCTGCTGCCGAGGCCACCACGCGGCCCCGCTCATCGACCAGCACCACGCGGGTGCCACCAGTGCCTACGTCCAGACCGAGAAACACGGAAATCTCCTAAGTAAATCGATAAAGTACCCCAACACTCTATCATTCGGAGGCAATCTTCTTACAGCCTCGAAATTTGATGGGACCGCGTTCCCGAATTTCTCGGGCGTTATCACCCTTCTTCCCATCGTGGCATCGGCCGCAAATTTCGCTTGCGCGCCAGATTCTCGATGAACTATCTCTTAGAATCTGCTCAAGATTCATCCCATCTCACGAACAAGAGGAGAAGAATGAAAAGCTTATTTGCAACGACAGACGATCGTACCCTGGCTTTGGTGCGTCTGGTGCTCGGGATCGTCTTTTTCGCGCATGGCGCGCAGTTCGTTCTCGGGTGGTTCGGCGGCTACGGCTTCCACGCCAGCATGAGCGCCTTCGAGTCCATGGGCATTCCCGCCGTCTTTGCTTTTCTAGCCATAGCCGCGCAGTTTCTTGGCGGCCTGGGGCTGATCCTCGGCTTCCTGACCCGCATCGCCGCCTTTGGAGTCGCCGCAACCATGGCCGTTGCAGTGGTCAAGGTTCACCTGGCCGTCGGCCTCTTCATGAACTGGTCCGGCACGCAGAAGGGCGAAGGCTACGAGTACCATCTTCTGGCCATCGCCATCACCATTCTGCTCATGGTGAAGGGTGCAGGCGCATTTTCTGTCGATGGCGCCGTCGCGAATATGTAGATCTCCGAGAAGCCAGAGGCCGATCAGGTCCGATCTGATCAGATTAGGGTCAGAGGTGAAACCAATGATCCGCCCCGAAGACCAGTCCCAGAGTGATCAGCGCAATGGCCACCTCCCCGATGGCTCCCACCAGGAATGGCCTTGCGCCCTGCTTGCCAAGCTCGCGGAGGTTCGTGCGCAGGCCCACGCCGGCGAAGGTGAGCAGGAAGGCCCAGCGCGAAAGATTGCCCACCGCTGCCAGCTGCGGCTTGGTGAAGAATCCGACCGTTGCCAGCAGTGAAATCGCCAGAAAGCCCAACACGAATTTGGGGAACTTGCGCCACAGGAAGGCGCCCTTGTTGGTTACCTGGGCGGCCTGTCCTTTTGAAGCCCAATAAAGCGCGTAACCCAGCACGACAAAGCCGATGAGTGCATTGCGGCAGGTCTTGGCCAGCACCGCTATTTTGCCGGCTGCGTCGGAATAGAGCGCGCCGGCGGCCGTAGCCTCGGCGGTGTTGTCGACTGCCAGCCCGGTCCACAATCCGTAGGCATGATCGCTCATGTGCAGCGCATGCCCGATGAGCGGAAACACGAACAGCGACAGCGCTCCCAGCGCCAGGATTGCGGCGATGGCGTACGACGAATCTTCTTCGTCCGCATCGATCGCTCCCTGGGTCGCAATGATGGCGGATACTCCGCAGACGGAGGATCCGACAGCGAGCAGGGTGATCAGCTTTGGCGACAGCTTGAATCCCCGGCCGAGATAAGTCATGAAGGTCAGCGCCAGAGCCAGCTCGATGAAGACCAGTCCCAGGCTGAGACCTCCCAGGCGCAGCACATCGCCCAGCAGGAAGCGTGCGCCGAGCAGCACGATGCCCGCCTTGAGCCAGAATTCATACGTGGCCACGCCGGAGCGGAAGAGAGCCGGCACGCCGACGGTATTCGAGATGACCAGGCCGATCAGGATGGCCCACAGCACATACTCGATATTCGGCAGGACCAGGTGGTGAGCCTTGCCGTAATGGGAGATCGATTGCTCGATGAACTTGCCGGCATAGCCGACAACAGCGAGCAGAAGAATGCCGGGGATCAGCCCAAAGAAGCTGCCGGCGGTGGGCTTGGTCTGGGTAGAGGGAAGCGCTACGGAGCTGGCCATGATTGTCTCCTTACCAGGGAACCGTTTTGAGAATGCCGAAGCGGACGAGCAGGGCGGCGGCAAACGCGAGCAAAACGGCCCAGGTGTCGAGAGAAATGCGCCGAGTGACGGCAGGTGTTGTCATGGAAAAACTCCGAGGCCGGGGAAGCCGGATTGGAATTACATGGATTCTGGGAGGGAACTACGAACTCAGAAGAGAACTAGCGACAACAACAGGCGGAGAGCCTGCTAGGCATGACGCGAAAAACGAATTGGGAAGGACGCAACATGCTGTGTTCCTGTTTTTAGCATGGATGGACGCGGGGTGGCAAGATTGCAAGATAATACGTATTACGTTTGTTCTTTAGAGGTCGTCAATAACTTCGCATTTTCCCCTTCTACTTCTTGTTTCTTAATGAATTCACCTTTTTCGTGTGGGTGCCTAATTAGGCCGACCGAAGGTACGGAACTGGGCACGTAAATGGCTGTATACGGGATTGAGAGGTAATCGTGAACGCACACTTCTATCTGATGTTGGAGCGATTTAATCTGAGCATCTCTGTTTCCTGGAACAGCAAACACCAGCCTGCCGTAGACTGCTCCTCCTCGTTCAATAGCCTTTTCAGAAGTTTTCACGTTCAATAAGTCGTCGTTTTCGATCGTGAGTCTTTCTTCGCCGATAGTCAGGACCGTCGGGCCAACAAGATAGAAGGGTTTCATCGGTTCTGAGGTCGGACCAAGTTTATAGGTGGCAGACCAACTCAGAGTGATTGACGGACCGCCTCTATTCAAAATTCTCGCGCCGATGTAAAACACGGTCATGTCTTTTTCTGCGTTGTATATCCAGATGATCGTGCTTATAACGAAATCGAAGGCCGGATTTTCTCCATTGCGCCAAATCCCACTTGCTAGAAAAAGCAGAGTTAGCAAAACCAGCGCTGCCGACAGCAACCAAATCGGAGTTATCCAGAGTGCAGGCAAATGGGTGTGATAATTCAGAATTGCCCTCACAGCGGTGCCTGCACCGCCTGCGACTATGGCGGCGAATATTGCATAGGCCCCCTGAAGCCGAATCACCCAATCTATGGCATCTTTCAGCCGTTGAATTTTTAACATAATCGAGATGCTCTCACTGGTGTTAGGACATCGTCCATATATTTCTTGCTATATATTTTCGTCAACGTACTGAAATGCTTGGTGATAGATGCTGTCACATTGATGATATTGTCAATGTTCGGACACGAAAAAAACTGACGTAGTTGAAGCGCGGGGTCCAGACGTTAGAAGGAAAAAAGGCCGGTGAGTTGTAGCTCACCGGCCTTGAGTGTGTAAGGGAGAGTTATCGAATTTCGAGGCCGCTGAGGAGAGGCTGATCGCTTGTTCCCCGGGTGAAGGCGATGACCAGATCGCCGCTGCTGTTGGCAGTTGCCGTAAACGCCTCGACCAGCGCGGCGTTGGCTCCGACATTGGCATAGATGTCGAAGTTGGAGAGCACGGTGGTGCCGTTGATGGAGACATTGAAGACTCTGTCTCCGGCAGCGGTCCAGTAGGTCTCAGCGAAATGCAGCAGCACGGTGTATTGTGTGCCGGCGGTGAGACCGGGGATGGTGTAGGTGAAGACCCCGGCTCGACCGTGCTGGTAGACAGCCATGGGCGCGGCGTTGGGTCCGGGTTCAGTGAGGTTGATGGTGGCCGTGGTGGCGGAGTTATCGCCTCCACCGCTGAAGTCTTCGTCAGCCACGAATGGATAATCGCCGCCGGTGGCGTTGCTTTCCGCGGGAGCGCCTGCGGCAATGGCTACGATCTCCGCACCCGACGACGAGCCCGCATGTGTCGTCGCCGAAGCCTGCGCCGAGGGTAGCGAGGAGCCGTCACCGTCAGCAGCTTCGACCTTGTAGTAGTAAGTGGTTCCGGCAGACAGACCGCTATTGGTGTAGCTGGTGGCAGTGGTGCTAGTAATGAGGTTGCCCGACGACGGTGTGAAGCCGCTGGTGGTGCTGCTATACACCTTGTAGGAGCTGATAGTGCAGTTCGCTGGAGCCGTTACTCCGCTCCAGCTCAAGGCAATCGCGCTTGCGGAGGATGCCGCTGCCGTCAAACCTCCCGGAGCCGAAGGAACCGCACCGCAACTCCCCGATGCTCCGGCGGTAGCTGTAGCCCAGTTCGATTGCGAAGAAAGACCGCTGCCTTTGACCGCCACGACGTAATACACGTAGGTCGTACCGTTGGTCACGGTGGAGTCGGTGTAAGTGGTGGTAGACAAGCCGCTGGTTAGCAGTGCGGGTGCGGTTCCAGACGCGCCGCGGTAGACGGAGTAAGTCACTCCCGAGGTCGAGCTTGCGCTCCAGCTTAGAGCGATGCTGCCTCCTGAAGGCGTTGCGGTGAGATTGCCCGGAGTGCCGATGGCGCTCGAAGCAAGGAGAGCCTCGATGCCATTGATCTCCGGCTGGTCGGCTCCATCGTAGACCAGCTGCACGATGATCTGGCCGTACATATCGGCGTTCGCAGGGAACTGCTCTACGAGAGCCTTGTTCGCGCCCACGGTGGCGAAGAGATCGAGCTTCGTGATCACCTGGTTTCCGTTGATGACCACATTGAAGAGCCGCTGGCCCGCCGCGGTCCAATAGGTCTCCGCGAAGTGCATGCGTACCGTGTACGTGGCATCGGCAGTCAGGCCGGTGAGGATATAGGTGAACGGAACATAGCGCTGCGACTGGTAGACAGCCTCGGGAGCCGCGTTGGCCACGCCCGCAGTGGAGACGACGTTGGTGGTTGTGGAGGTGTCGCCGCCGTTGAAGTCTTCATCCGCGATGAAGGAGTTATCGCCGCCGCCGGAGTTACTCGCCGCTCCTCCACCCGAGTTGATGGAGAGTGCCGTGGCCGTTCCCGGTGCTGCTCCGACTGGATCGGAGCCGGTAGCGGGAATGATCTCGATGGCATTGATGGTGGGATTCAGATCGGCGACGGTCGATGTTCCGAGATTGGTCTGGATCTCGATGATGCCGTTCTCGTCGGCCTGGGTATAGAACTCTTCGGCAACGGCGGTGCTTGCGGCGCCCGCCGCGGAGAAGATATCGAAGTTATTCAGCACCGTATCGCTGTTGATGGACACATTGAAGTTGCGTTGCCCAGCTGCGGTGTGGGCGTTCTCGACAAAGTGCAGCCGGACGTTATAACCAGCTTTCGGATTGAGGCCGGTGATGGTCCATGCGGCCGGTCCCCAGCGCTCGCTGTCATACCCCTGCTGCGGCGCGGGGTTTGTAACCTGCGCAGTGTTGATTGCAACGTGATAGTGATAGTTGCTGTTGCCGCCCAGGACGAATCCCGAGTTCATGTATGTGCCGACGGCGTATCCACCGGCGCTGAGTTGCATCCCGGTACTGTTGCCGGGAGCGGGAGTGGTCACGGACACGTTCGTAGCCGTAGATTCGCCGCCGTAGTTCGCCGACACCACCGTGTAGTAGTAAGGGGTGTTGGGCTGCAGTCCGGTTTGCGTATACGAGGTGCCGGTCACCTGCTGCGCCACAAGCGTGCCGATGCCGGGCGGGGTATTGGGAGTGGTGCTGCCGTATATGTCATACGTTACGCCGGTCGTGGGGCTGGCATCCCAGCTCAGCGTAACTGCGTTGCTGTATGTCGCGGTTGCAGTCAAGGCGCTCACCGGGCTGGGTGGCCCTGCAGACCACGTCGAGTAATTGACGTAGTTGACGAGCATATTCGATGGGAAGCCGGTTCCAGTCGGCGTTCCGCCGTTACCTCCCACTCCGGAACTGAGGATGAAATTGATCGGCTGGTTCATCTCCCACTGATCGGTCGCGCCGAGATCGGCGAGATTCACCGTGCCATACGCTGTGCCATCCAGAAAGTATTCGAGCTGGTATGGCTCCCACTGCGTGCTGAAGATGTGAAAGCCGTTATCGAAGGTCGCGCTTCCGGTCAGGTTGACGGTAGCGCTGAGGCCGCCGTACTCGTAGCTGGTTTGCGAATCGGTCTCGCCGCCGTGCACCGTCGACCCATTGTGCTGCGAGGTCACGGACTGAATCTCCATCATGTCCAGCTCGCCGCACCAGGGCCAGGGCACGCCGCCGTTGTTGCTGGGGTTGGCCGAGCCCGGGCCGGTGCCCGCGGGATAAGCATTCGCGCCCAATGCCCAGAAGGCTGCGCCCATACCGGTTGCCGAAGGATTCTGGATGCGCGCGTCGACGCGCCCGTAGGGACCGGCAGCGTAGGTGCTCGTCAACCTGGCCGAGGTGTATGCGCTCTGGCCAGCGCCGGGACTCGCGTTATAAGTCATCGCGATGACCAGGTTGCCATTGCCATCGAGATAGACGTTCTGCAGGCTGTCGCTGGTGGATTGAATCGTGCCGTCGCCCCACTGATTCCCGGTGTTGTCCTCAACGTTGTTCCACCACTCGGAGTGGTTGTAGGTGGTGTTGGCGGAGCCGGTGAAAGGGCCGCCCCATACCTGGGTCCATTGCGCATGCAGCGCGTGCGGCCAGAAAAGACAAATGGCAGCGAGTAGAAAGAATGCGTTTCTCACTCGATGGTCTGAAATGACCAGGTCATTTTGCGCCTGGCTTATCGCTGCGTTCGCACGGCCGGTCCGATATCTGTTGGGGATTTGCTGATTCACAACCATCTCCTTAGGGGTGAACTGCTGAAACTGTTATGTCGCGAACGTTGAACATGCTCAAGGCCGGTGAGAGGAAGTCACCGGCCTTGAATGAGTAAAGGAGATTCAGCGGATTTCGAGGCCGGCGAGCACGGGCTGGTCGCTGGTTCCTCGGGTGAAAGCGATGACGAGATCGCCGCTGCTGTTTGCCGTCGCGGTAAATGGTTCGACGAGTGCCGCGTTGCCTCCGACGGTGGCGAAGATGTCGAAGTTGGCCAGCACGGTAGTGCCGTTGATGGCCACGTTAAAGACGCGTTTCCCGGCAGCGGTCCAATAGGTTTCCGCGAAGTGCAGCAGCACGGTGTATTGCGCTCCCGCAGTGAGACCGGGGATGGTGTAGGTGAAAACTCCGGCTCTACCGTGTTGGTAGACAGCCATGGGAGCGGCGTTGGCTGCTGGCTGCGTGAGGTTGATGGCGGCGGAGACGGCGGAGTTGTCGCCTCCACCGCTGAAGTCCTCGTCAGCCACAAAGGGATAATCGCCTCCGCTGGCATTGCTTTCAGCAGGAGCGCCTGCGGCAATGGCTACGATCTCCGCGCCCGACGATGAGCCGGCCTGCGTCGTCGCCGAAGCCTGCGCGGAGGGAGCCGAAGAGCCGTCACCGTCAGTCGCTTCGACCTTGTAGTAGTAAGTGGTTCCGGCGGCCAGGCCGGTGTTGGTGTAGCTGGTTCCGGTCACGCTGGCGATCCGGCTGCTCGACGATGGAGTAAACCCGCTGGTGGTGCTGCTGAAAACGTTGTACGTAGTGATGGTGCAGTTCGAGGGAGGCATGACTCCGCTCCAGCTCAACCCGATCGCGCTTGCGGAGGATGCCGCCGCCGTCAAACCTCCCGGCGCGGATGGCACCGCATTGCAGCTGGTGCTGCCTTCCGTCGTTGCGCTGGCCTGCGCCGAAGCGGTTGAACTTCCTGCGCCGTCTGCCGCCTCGACGATGTAGTAGTAGGTCGTCGAGCCAGTCAGGCCGGAGTCCTGGTAAGAGGCAGAGGAAAGGCCGGAAGCGATCTGATTGCCCGCCGCAGGCGTGAATCCCGAGGTTGTGCTGCGATAGACGTTGTAGCTTACAGTACAGCCCGATCCAGCCGTGCTGGCGCTCCAGCTAAGACCGATCTGGCTTGCAGAAGTTGCATTCGCGGAAAGAGCTGCGGGAGTGGTGGGAGCCGCGGCGCAGCTTCCACCCGAGCCTCCGTACGAGGTCACATAGCTGATGTACGAGGCCGAGTCGGCGGTGGTGCCCGCGTTATCGACGGTGGGGCTATCGGAGGCGATGGTGTAGGTGATCTGCCCGCTGCCTGAGAGGAAGACGGTCACCGCATCGGTGACCGTGACGCCCGTCGCCACCGGAACCGAGATTCCGCTGTTCGCGACAATGGCGACGCCCTGATCGAAGTAGGAATAGACACCAAGCCCATAGGCGGTATGCGTGGTGACGGAAGGAGAAACATAGTATGAGGCATAGCCGTCGACGCTGCCATCCATCCATGCGGATTGGCTCGGGACGTCATATGGCATCTCGCTCTGGTAGAAGATGGTTTCGCCGCCCTGGCCGTTCCACACCACCTGGTTTTGCTCGTAGTGCTCGACCGCGAGGCCGAGCGCGGTGACATTGTCTCCGTTCACCACCAGGCCGTTCTCGCCGACATTCACCGTCCAACCGACGGGAGTCTGTCCGTGGTCGGCGCGCCAGGCCCAGATATTGTCGAGAATCACGTTGTCGCTGTCGATTTCCATGCTCTCGGTCGCGGTTCCGGATACGGCTCCTCCGATGCGGAAGTAGGTATCACTGATGGAGGTGGGATTGGACGCATGGCTCATGCGCGAGGCGCCCGCCACGCCTACTTGGAAGAGCACCGGCGAGTTCACCGGCCCGGCATCGATCAGCAGACCGGCGATCTGTACTCCACCCACATCAGCGATGCTGATCGCGGCTGTGCCCGATTGCGGAACGAGATTGGCGTAGCCGAGGCCGAGGACAACGGTGTTCGCGTTGGTGACGTTGATGGATCCGCTGTACTGATAAATGCCGGGTGTCAGGATGAGGTTCTGTCCCGAGGCGAGTGCGGCGTTGATCTGAGCCAGCGTGCTCGTGGGAGTTGCGATGAAGAAGCTGCTGATGGGCAGCGAAGTTCCCGAGCCCAACCCTCCGCCGGACCAGCTGGTGCCGGTGGAATTTGTTCTCAGTGCAGGCGAGAAGACCCAGTAATTGCCGCTGCTATCCATGTAGAGAAAGGGCTTTTCCCGGCTTACTGGCGTGGTGGGGAGGGTGGTGTAGGAATCGGCAGAGCCGAAGGGGACGCTCTGCGCCGGCGCACCCGAAACTCCGGAGAAGACCATGTTCCACAGATTGCCCGTCCAGCTGCCGATCGAGCTGTTGCGCGTGTACCACTGTTGCTGCGAGCAGGAATTGATGTTCCCGGTGATCACCGTATCGCTGATGAAGCCGCCGCTGGCCTCGCCGCAGTAGGTGTTGGTCAGCTCCATCGCGCCGTTGACATACATGCGCCGGAACGCTGCTCCCTGGGAGACGCCCCACTGCAGCACGTCGCCCGAGGGCGGGGTGATGTACATATTTTCGATGGAGCGCCAGAAGTTGGTCGTCAAGTTGCCGTTGGAGTCAGTCTGGTTCGAAGTCAGATAGCCATCGCTGATGGTGACGGCGCTCGGCGTCTCTCCCAGCCCCGCCACCGACTCGTAATATCCGACCTCAGCTTCGACACCGGTGTAAGTGCCGGGCGCAAAGAGCACCGCATAGCGGCTAGTGCTGAACTGCGCGTTTCCATTGAGCGTGTTGAGCGTCGAGTTGATCGAGGAAACCGAGTTGCTGGGCGTGAACACGTACACATTCGGGCCGAAGATCGTGGAGTTCTGAGCCACGGCAGCATGGGAATTTGCCAAAAGCACGACGAAACTCACCGTAAGGCCTATCGTGGATTTCAATCGGCTGGCGACAGATCGTCTGAATACAGATTGGCGAATACTGCGCTGCGCATCGGCAAGGGAGCTTTTCCGTACGCTTGTTGGGACATCCGCATCGGCGCGTTCCGGAGAAAAGGCGGAAAATTCTGGCGTTTCTTTTGGGTTGGGGGAATTCATTCCGAGCTCCTGGCCGCCGATGGAAATCCATTCCTTACTGAGCGGTGGCAGGAGACTCGAAGAGCCGAGCGTCTTCTGGCAAGTAAGTGCTGGTTCATTCACCGATAACGCCCGGGATATCACCGGTCTTCGTTCTGCGCCATAGGATTCATTCGCCAAATGGCGATTCATTGATGGTGAATCCGATTGATTCCGTTGACTTAAGTAACTTCTGTCGCCTTCTCAAGATCAAGAAATCGAGACCTATATTTGCGGAGTATTCCTTCAGTCATTAACAGTTAGTCGGGCTGTTAAGGCACCTATCGCCGGGCGCAGATGGCCTTGGGTATACTGATGCGCGTTTTGATTACGAAAGGAATATCCCCCCATGCCCTGGACGTACCCGGAAAGTCGCGTTACCGAGGACGAAGAACGGCAGGAAGTCAAAGCCATTCTTGATTCTGGAATTCTGAAGAAAGCGCCCAACTTACAGCATTTTCTCGAGTACGTCGTAGCGGAGTATTTTGCAGGCAATTCTGACGGGATCAAGGAATACAACATCGCCGTGCAGGCGCTTCACCGGTCAGAGCGCTTCGATCCCCAATCGGACACGATCGTTCGCGTGAGTGCTCACGCGCTCAGAAAAAAGTTGGAGCAGTATTACGCAGCGGAGGGCTCGAGCCACCCGGTTCAGATGCAGCTTCCCGCAGGCAAGTACGTGCCGACCTTTGAGCGGAAGCCGCCGGAGCAGGGCACCTCTGCCGAGCTGCAAGCGATGGAGTCTTCTCTGCCCACGTTTCCATTCTTCGAGTCATCGTCCGAGGAGAATGAGCCCGCCTCGGTGCTGGAGGGCGTGCGAAAACGGTCCGGGCTGCGCCTGGTCTGGGTGGGTGCAGGGGCGGGGATGATTCTCTTCGCTGCGGTCGCGGTGTTTCTTCACATGCGAGGCCGCAATGCAGCCTTGGCCGGCCGGGCGGCTGCCGTCCCGGAAGCCGCCGCGGGTCTGGATGACGTTCTGCGCATGCGGTTTGGCTCGGCGGCCCATCCTTATCTGGACGCGGCGGGGCAGGAATGGCTGGCCGAGCGGTACTGCACGGGAGGCACTGCGTTTGCGCACACCGAGCAGGAGATTCAGGGCACCGACGACCCCGTCATCTTTCGCGAAGGCCGGGAAGGCAAATTCCAGTGCAGAATTCCAGCGCCGCCGGGCGAATACCAGATCAAGCTGCTCTTTGCCGATACGGCCGGCGACAAAGAGGCGGCGCGGCAGGTGGACTTTTCAATCAACGATCGGCGCGCCGAAGCCATCGACGTGGTGGATGAGGCGGGTGGAGCGGACATCGCGATTGGGAAGGCCTATGCGGGAATTCATCCCTTAAGCGACGGCACCATCCATCTGAATTTCCTGTCCGATGGCGCCTTCGTCAATGCCGTCGAGCTCACACCATCCCGCTCCAAGGGCGGCGCGCCCCTGCGCATGCTCGCGGGACCAGCAGTCGTTCGAGACAGTTCGGGGAATGTCTGGGGTCCGGAGTTCTTTTTTGAGGGCGGAAGAAGAACCTTCCATCCGGATAACCTGCCCAAAGTCGCTGATCCTAAGATCTTCGAATGGGAGCGATACGGCCATTTCCGCTACTTGATCCCCGTCGTTCCGGGTGAGGAATACAGGCTGCGCCTGTATTTCTCCGAAGGATGGTTCGGCAGCACGAACGGCGGCCCCGGCGGAATCGGCAGCCGGCAGTTCGATGTCTACTGCAACGGGGAAACGCTTTTAAGCAACTTCGACATCCTGCGGAAAGAAAAGGAGGGAGTGACAGTGATGACATTCGACGGAATCAAGCCGACCGCCCATGGCATGCTGGAGCTTCAATTCGCGCCGGTGGAAAATTATCCGCTCATCAACGCCATCGAAGTCGAGCCGGAGCGATAAATCATTGAAAATAAAGAGGCTCCCCGAGCCCGCTGGCTTGGGGAGCCTTCTTTTCCATGATATATCGCAGATAGAACTTACTGCACGACTGAATGAAAGAGCGGCGACTGCAGCAGGCTGGAGAATTCGCTGTCGGAGGCGACGAAGCTTACCTCAAGCAGTCCGGCGCTGGAATCGATCGTGGTGGAGTCGATGGCCTGCTTCTCGACCGTCGTTCCGCTTACCTTCTTGTACATGGCCGCGGCGTTCAACAGGGAGGACATGGTTGCTGCGGTGAAGGTGTCCGGAGTGGAGACGGTGAGGTTGAACTTCACGCCGTTCTGGAAGTTCATGGTGTAAGTCGAACCCAGCAGGCGCTTCTTGATGGTTTCATAGTCGGTAAGCTGCGACGCCTGGCCGAGAAGGCTGCGCATCATGAACTGCGTGCCCTTCTGGTCCATGATGCTCCAGAGCGGCTGGGTATCGACGGTGCCCATCTGCTGCACCATGTCCGGGTTGGTCAGGAGGTTCGGCGCGTAGCCATCGCGCGCATCGAGCGCCGGCTTGATGGCATCAGTCGATCCGAAGACCATGGTGGTGGGATTCAGGAAGGTGACCAGCATGCCGCTGGCGCCCATGGGATATAGCTTGTTGGTGTGCCAGAGTGTGGCTTTGACCTTATTCTTCTTGATGGTCGCCATGATGTCGGGCAGCGAAAACTGCCCCTGCGCGATACCCACGATCTTGGCGTTGTTATCGCCCACGCGGAAGGCGGCAAAGGCCAGCTCTTCGACATCGTGATTTTCATTGAAGCCCGAGACCTTCAGGGCCTGCTCCAGCTGCTTCAACTCGGGAGGCAGGATGCGCGCCTTCAGGTCCATAGCGGCCGGCGAATTCTGCATGGCGCGATAGTCGACGACAATAATCTGCTGCACGTCCTTGGGAATCGCCGTTCGCGCGTCGCTGTCCAGCTGCGCAGCCATGGCCGGAGTTCCGGCAAGCGCGGCGGCCGCAGCGGCCAGAAGCGCAGTCATCGTCAACCGTTGCATTGTCTTGTTCAAGTTCATTTTCAGATTTCCTCCGGACCGCGCCGCTGCGCTGGGCCCTACCTTCTCTAGTGTGCCGCCCGCGTTCACGCGGTTCCAACCGTAACTATCTTTACTTTATCGGTCTAAATTCTAGTTTCTATCTATTTATGTTAGCTATGACAGTTTCTATCCCAGTTTTTATCTTAGACCCGGATTGGAAGACTTCGTTTCTGGCCACGCTTTTGGACTCTGCAACTTTCGTTCCAGAATCTTCTCTTCCGGGTCGAATTCATGAAAAAGACGCAGCCATTCGCTTTCCTGCTCAGCGGCAGCCAGCGGAATCAGGCCGATCAGCTCTCCGCGCACCGGTTCCACGCCAAAACGGGCCGCTTTATCTCTTACCGCGGCGTACACCTGGCTCACCGGCGTCTGCCGGAAGTCGGTGATATTCATCGAGATCTGCGCCTCGCCGTGGGCCAATACCCCCATAGCTTTAACGCCGGTAAGGCCCCCACCGGATGCACGGACTTCGCGGGCAATGGCCCGAGCTTTAGCCACATCGGAGGTGTTGAGATAGAGGTTGTAGGCGATCAGGAAGCGCCGCGCGCCCACAGCCGAAGCTCCGGCCGTAGGATGCAGCTCCGGGCCGCCGACGTCGGGACGCCGGGCAACCTCACGCCGGACCGCATCTCTCAGGCCTTCGAACTGGCCGCGACGTACATCTTCGAGCAGCGCCCGGTCGGGCCGGGCCGCGGCCGCTTCATAGAAATAAACCGGGATTCCGTGCCGGCTCCACAATGCCGCTCCAGCCTGCCGGGCGAACAGCACGCACTGCTCCAGCGAGATATCCCGGACGGGAACGAAGGGGATCACGTCGGCCGCACCGATCCGCGGGTGGACGCCCTGCTGCGAGGTGAGATCGATCAGCTCGGCCGCTTTGCCGGCTCCGCGCACTGCCGACTCAACTACCGCCGCAGGCGGTCCGACGATCGTCACCACGGAGCGGTTGTGATCGGGGTCGAGCGAATAATCGAGCAGGGAAACGCCGTCGACCGCCATCGCGGCAACAATGGCTTCCACGACGGCCCGATTCCGGCCCTCGGAGAAGTTCGGCACGCATTCGACAAGCGGATCGGACATGTGGACTCAGGGTATAGCGTGTAGGGTACAGGGTTTAGGGTGGGAGGGTGTAGAAAACTAAGCATCGGCCAACAGGGTTTGCGGCCGTCACGTTTCTCCGATGAGCAGCCTACACCCTAAAACCTATCCCCTATACCCTGCTTTTTTCATTTCCACCAGCTATAGCCGATCTGGAACTGCACGCTTGCATTGATACCGGGATTGCGATCTCCGAGCGAGGCACTGGAGATGTGGATGGCGTTCGCGGCAAAGTCGATCGACTGCCGCGGCTTCACGAAGTAGTGAAAGCCGACGCCGAATTGCGGAGTGAAATTGAAGACGCTGGTTGCGCCCGGCGTGCCGTGCTGCACCAGAATGTCCGGCGGATATTTGTGCGTGGTGTAAACCAGTCCGCCCGCGCCCTGCAGCCATGGAGCCAGCCGCTTCCTGGGCTTGAGATCCCAGCGCAGGATGATGGGCGTGATGCTCGCGCCCGTAAAGGTTCCACCGCCGTAGGGCAGAACTTGCGAGCCCAGATACTGGCCGCTCTGGCTGTAGATTTTTGTCGATGCGGAATGAGGCCCGGGGGTGAACGACTGCCAGTAGGGCATGATCTCGCCGGCGTATTCGAATTGTCCGCGCAGCAGGCCGGGCAGATGCTCATCTGTAATCACTTTGCCCAGGCGCACGCCGGCAGAGGTGAAGGTGAAATCGTCGCGATCGCCCTGGCCGAGTCCGCCCTGAAAGAAGGCTCCGAACTCCCAGGGATCGGTGGCCATGACCGCTTTGGCCGGTGAATCGTTGGCGGGCGCCGGCGTCTGTGCCTGCGATATCTGCGTGCTCCCACAAGCCGCGGCGAAGATCGCCGCATAAAGGATAGAAAAACATCTCATGCGCATCGAGTCGTGTCGTCTCTTTCGGAAACTGATGAAAGGGGCAAAAAGAGAAGCCGCCAATCGCGGCGGCCGCTCTGACGGTAGAGTAAGCGTGGTTAGCCCGCGACCTCTTCCAGCTGTTTCGCATCGATGTCGAGGTTCGAGTAGACGTTCTGCACGTCGTCATTGTCGTCGAGGGCATCGAGGAGGCGAAGCATCTGCGCTGCAACCGCGCCTTCGAGCTTGGTGTAGGTCGAGGCCACCATGGTGATCTCGGACATGACGGTTTCGATCTTGGCGTCGCGCACTGCCTGCGCTACCGCTTCGTACGAATTCGGCTCGGTGAGGATCTCCCAGGTATCGCCTTCGTCGTTCAGGTCCTCGCCGCCGGCTTCGAGCACGATGCCCATCAGTGTGTCTTCGTCGGCTACGTCCTTGGAGACGGCAATGACGCCCTTCTTCGAGAACATGAAGCGCACCGAATTCGGCTCGCCCAGGTTGCCGCCGTGCTTCGAGAAGCTGTGGCGGATTTCGCTCACCGCGCGGTTGCGGTTGTCGGTGGTGGCGTCGACGATGATGGCGACGCCGCCCGGACCGTAGCCCTCGAAGGAGATTTCCTCGTACTGCAGGCCGGGGATTTCACCGGTGCCGCGCTGCACGGCGCGCTTGATGTTATCTGCCGGCATGTTCTCGGCCTTGGCCGCAAGGATGGCAGAGCGCAGGCGGGGATTGCCGTCCGGGTCGCCGCCTCCGGTGCGGGCCGCGATGGTGATTTCTTTAATCAGGCGGGTAAAGATCTTGCCGCGCTTGGCGTCCAGTGCGCCCTTCTTGTGCTTGATTGTCGCCCATTTGGAATGGCCGGACATAGAGACCTCAGGACTCGGTGTTGAGATGAATTTTTGCGGTAAATGCTGGAAAACAGTGCTGCTTTGAAGCAACTCCCGCAACCACGGAGTATATCAGGGCGAAGATTGATTGAAAAATAACGAGCCCATAAGGAGGCCGGTTCCGATCGGTTCGGAAAACGGACGAATGGTTCCGATGAAGCTGATCTCGGCATTGATTGGATCGGGTCTTGTTGCGCATCAGCGCCCTGCGATGACGGGCGCGCCGTCGCGCAGCCGAAAATCTATCCCTCAGAGACTAAAGCCGCGATTTGTTCGGATACGTTATGGCACAGCTAAAGCTGTTCAGTCCCTCCCAAAGATTAAGCCCCTCGAACCATGCAAACGGTCGTGCAGTGAAAAAATTATTCAACAAAGTCCTAAAGTTTTAGTTGACAAGGTCCATCTGTCAAGCCTAATGTCCTAATTCATTAGGAGGAGGCATGGCGAAAGAGTCGAAGGAGCCGAAGAAGCCCGGTCTGACCAAGCTGGAGCTGAAAATCATGCAGGTGATCTGGCGGTGCGGCAGCAGCACGGTGAGCGCCGTGCAGGCGGAGCTCGAGCCTCCGCTGGCCTACACCACCGTGCAGACGATGCTGAACATCCTGGAGCGCAAGGGGAAGCTGAAGCGCGAGCTCGAGGGGCGCGCCTATGTCTACTCCGCGAAGGTGACGGAAAACAAGGCGCTGGGGCAGGGCGTGCGCGACTTGATCGACCGCATGTTCGGTGGATCGAGCGAAGAGCTGGTGATGAGCCTGCTCAAGAACCGGCAGATCGATGCCGGGAAGCTTGCCGAGCTCACGGAGAGATACAACCGGGAGGGGGATAAGTCATGACGAATGTTGAGTCGTGGATTCTGTCCTATCTACTGAATTCCCTGTGGCAAGTTCCGCTGCTGCTGGCTGCTGGTTGGATGGCAGCGCGGTTGTTGCGACGAGCGGGAGCCTTGGCCGAGCATCGCGTCTGGGTATGCGTGCTGGTGCTGCAGAGCCTGCTTCCGGCTTGCTCTACGCTGTCATGGCAGTGGCTGCGAAATCTCATCGCACGGCTTGCCGGCTCCCGTGGGGTGGCCGACGCGAGCGTTACGGTGGTGATGGGTTCCGGCACGGGACTAGGCGGTCACAATTTTTCAGCCATGCTGTTGACGGTGGCTGCAGCCGCTTACGTCCTGGTGAGCGCTTATTTCGCCGCGCGATTTCTCTGGAGCTGGTTCCGGCTCTTGTCCATTCGAAGAGCGGCCGTACCGGTCGAGCTTACCGGCGAAGCCGCTCTTGTCTGGCAGCGTTGTTCTCAGCGGTTCAGGATCGAAGACGCATCGATTGCCGCGTCTTCCCAGGTCTTCGGGCCGGTCACGATGGGGCTCTCGCGCAGGCTGGTATTGCTGCCTGCGAAGATGCTCGCTGGTCTGCCGGAGAGCGATCTTTACACGGTGATCGCGCACGAGTTCGCGCACATTCGCCGCAATGACTTCCTTATCAACCTGCTCTATGAAGTGCTCTCACTGCCGGTGAGCTACCACCCGCTCTTCTGGTTTACGCGGGAACGCATCATGGAAACCCGCGAGATGGTCTGCGACCAGATGGCGGCTGAATTTGCCGGACCCAACGAATATGCAAGATCGCTGCTGCGGCTGGCCTCTCTGCTGTTGGAGGGGATGCCGGTCAGAGTTCCTCACGCCATCGGAATCTTCGATGCCAACGCTCTTGAAAGGAGACTTATGAAGCTGACCGAAAAGCGTAACGAGATTCGAGGTGCGCGGAGGCTGGCCATTGTGGCAACCTGCGCTCTACTCGGGGCCGGGATCTGCGGTTCGGCGCTGGCGCTGAGCATGCACGTAAGCGCAGTATCGACGGCGAATGACAGCCATCCATCTGCACCTGGCCGTATCAACGTCTCTCCCGGAGTGATGGCGGGCAATAAGCTATCCGGACCTGCTCCGCAATATCCGGAAGACGCCAAGAAGGCAAGGATTCAGGGCAAGGTGGTGTTGAATGCGGTGATCGGCAAGGACGGCGCTATAGAACAGCTGAATGTTCTCTCCGGACCGAAAGAGCTGCAGCAATCGTCGCTCGATGCGGTGCGGCAATGGACTTATAAGCCGTATCTGCTGAATGGCGAGCCCGTCGAAGTCGAGACGACAATCAACGTGATCTATACGCTCGCGAAATAGGTGCTTCATGCGGAGAGCGGCGGTTTTTCCCGCTCTCCGCAGAGCTTCAGCGGCTGGTCTTCAACATCTGTTCGGCGTGTTTGATCGAGGTTTCCGTCAGTTTCGCGCCGCTCAACATGCGCGCTACTTCTTCGGTGCGCTCGTTGTCGGTGAGCAATCGCACCGAGGTCCGGGTGCGTCCCTGTTTCTCCTGCTTCTCGATCAGAAAATGCTGGTTGGCGAAGGATGCGATCTGCGGCAGGTGGGTCACGCACAGCACCTGCTGGGCGCGCGAGAGCGCCTTCAGCTTCTGGCCTACAGCTTCCGCCGCGCGGCCGCCGATGCCGATATCGATCTCGTCGAAGACCAGCGTTCGCGGCATCTGCAGCTTCTTTTTGCCCTTGGCCGCGCCCTCTTCGACGCTTACCTTCAGCGCCAGTAACACGCGCGACATTTCTCCGCCGGAGGCGATCTCGTCGAGCGGCTTCAGCGGCTCGCCGGCATTGGTGGCGATGCGGCATTCGACGGTGTCCCACCCATAGGCGGTCCAGCTTGCGGGCTTCTCGTCGGCGAGGACGCCAATGGCGAAACGCACCTTCATGGCGAGGTCGTTGATCTGCGCCTCGGCGAGTTTCTCCAGCTTTTTGGCTGCGGCTTCGCGCTCCGCGTGCAATGCCTGCGCGGCTTCGCGATAGGCTTGCGCGGCGCGATCAAGATCGGCGCGCAGGGTCTTGAGGATCTCGTCGCGGTTCTCGATCTCGGCCAGCTTCTGTGCGACCTCCTCGCCGTGTGCGATCACATCGGCCAGCGTCGTTCCGTACTTGCGCTTGAGGCGGCCGAGAGCTGCGAGGCGGTCTTCGATTTCTGCCAGCCGCTCGGGCGACGACTGGATGCCTTCCGCGTAATCACGCACCGTCGCGCCCACGTCTTCGACGACGGCCAGCGTCGACGCGAGCTGCTGCCTGCTTTCTTCGAACTTCGCGTCGTAGCGAGCGAGCTCTTCTACCTGTTTCAGCGCGGAGCGCAGAGTGGCCTCGGCCGAGCCGGCTCCGTCATAGAGCAGGTCATAGGCAGACATCGAGGCGGCATAGAGCTTTTCCGCGTTTGCCAGTACGCGGCGCTCGGTTTCGAGAGCTTCGTCTTCGCCGGCTTCGGGCTTGATTCCTTCGATCTCGCGATGCTGAAAGCTCCACAGGTCGACCATGCGCAGCCGGTCCTGCTCGTCGCGCTCGAGGTCTTCAAGCCTGGCTTGAAGGGCGCGCCAGGCGGCGTGAGCTGCGGCGACGGAATCCGTCGACAGGCCGGCGAAGCGGTCGAGAAGCTGGCGCTGCTGAAGCTGATCGAAGGCCCCCATGGTCTCGCTCTGCGCGTGGACCAAGGCCAGCTCCGGCGCGAGCTGCCGCAGCACGGCGACGGTGGCCGGCTGATTGTTCACGTAGACGCGGGCCTTGCCGTTTTCGAGAATTTCGCGGCGCAGGATGATCTCGTCGCCGTCGGCGTCGATGCCGTTGGCTTCGAGCGTGGCCTCGGCCCCCGGGGTGCTCTCGAAGACGCAGGAGACGACGGCCTTGTCGGCTCCGTGGCGCACCACGTCCGACGAAGCCTTGCTGCCCATCAGCAAGGCGAGGGCGTCGACCAGGATCGACTTGCCCGCGCCGGTCTCGCCGGTCAGCAGATTGAGGCCCGGACCAAAGGAGGCAATGGCGTGGTCAATAACAGCGTAATTTTCAGCGCGCAATTCCAGCAGCATTCGGGTTCTCTGGGTGAATCTTCGCGCAGCATAGCAGGAGGCATGGCCGGGAGCGAAATGCGGATCGGTTTTGGAATCATGATCCTTTTCTACGTCCTTGCGCGTCTATCACTTGTATCGTAGATTCTGCGGTTTTCGCGGGAGGCTCCCGGAGTTCGAAGGTCTCACCGTATTGTTTTTCTGCCTCTCCCGGCACCGTTTGTAAAAAGTAAACGAGCAGGGAGACAACTTGGTTGGCTTCTTGAGCGTCTGGTAACGTTGAACTAAGAGCGCGATGACACCTTTGTTTGCCTGTATAGCATTTCTCCTTCTTCAGACCGACGCAGATGCCGGCGCCGCTCCTGTGACCAATAACGGCAGCGCGATTGTGGAGATGCTGCACAACAGTGGCCCCATCGCTCTCTCGGTCTTGGGCATCCTGTTGATCGCCAGCCTCTGGTCGTGGGCCATCATTCTGGGCAAGCTGGGCGGTTTCCGCCGTGCCGCAGCGCAGAGCAAGAAGTTTCTCCGTGCCTTCCGCAAGGCGACTCGCCTGCAGGAGATTGCCACGGTCAGCGAGCAGTTCAAGCCCAGTCCACTTGTCAATGTTTTCGACGAAGTTTACGAGACCTATCGCCGCCAGACCGGCGGATACGGTCCGCCGCGCAACATTGTTGCGCTCGAGCGCGCCGCGCAGACCGCATCCAGCGAATCGCTGACGCTGATGGAGAGCCGCCTCACCTGGCTCGCAACCATCGGCGCAATTTCTCCCTTCGTCGGTCTCTTCGGAACCATCATGGGCATCGTCGATGCCTTCCATGGCCTGGGACAGGCGGGATCGGCAACGCTGCGCGCCGTCGCGCCGGGCGTCTCCGAGGCATTGATCACGACCGCAGCCGGTCTGATCGTCGCCGTGCCTGCGGTTGTCGCCTACAACCAGTTCACAGCACGCTGCCGCGAATTCGGCTCGCGAATGGATGACTTCGCACGCGAGCTGCTAAACAGCATGGAAGAAGTTGCGCTCAAGCCCGGTCAGGAGCCGGTCGAGAGGGAGGCCGCACGTGGCCTTCACCAATAAAGCCGGGCACACCCAGACCGCACTCGCCGAAATCAACATCACTCCGCTGGTCGACGTTGTGCTGGTGCTGCTGGTCATCTTCATGCTCACCGCGCCCGTGCTGCAGTCGGGCATTGAAGTCGCGGTGCCCAAGACCAAGACGGTGAAGGAAATCACCGAGCAGCGGATGGTGGTGACCATCAATCGCGACTCGGAAGTTTTTCTTCAGGACAAGCCGATCAATCTGAACGATCTGACCTCGCAGCTGGCGAGCTCGGGCAAAGACCCGGCGCACCAGACGATCTATGTCGAGGCCGACGAGAAGGTTCCCTTCGGAGCTTTCGCCTCGGTGATGGACGCAGTGAAGCAGGCCGGCATCACCAACATCAGCATCGTGACCCAGCCTATTCAAAAGGGCCGGGCAGCAAGCCGGTAAGCGAGCCTCGCCTATGACAGAAAGAACGACTTTCGATCTGGAGCGCGAGCCATTTGCCGCGCCCATGGCCAAGTCGTTTGGGCTGCATCTGCTCATCGTGGTCCTGGCCGCCGGATACGCCTTTCTCGCCGGACGCATCCACGGCGCAGAATGGGGCGACAACAAGGCTCCCGGAGCTATCCAGGCGACCCTGGTGAGCTCGGCTCCTTCGATCCCTCTGCCGCAGGACACGCCGCCGACTCCGAATGTATTGGCGACCGATCAGCCTTCGCCATCGCCGGCTCCGCCTGAGCCGAAGCCGGTGCCGGTGACTCCGCCGCCGGACGCGATTCCCATTCCGGTGAAGGCGCCGCCGAAAGAAAAGCCCAAGGTAGAGAAGAAGGTCGAGCCTGCACCCAAGCATTCGCAGCCTACGCCGCTGCAGCATCGCGCGCAGTACGGCGAGGCTCCGCCTACGTCGATTCCCCATTCGCTGGCCCAAAACCAGGGTCAGACGAATCCCATCAACATCACTGGCGGCGGCACGGGCTTCAACTTTCCCTACTATGTCGGAATCATTCAGCGTAAGGTGCAGCAGGCCTGGTATGTTCGCGAAGCTGCGGGCAACACGCCGGTGGGCAGCCAGGTAAAAGTAACTTTTACCATCGCCCGTGACGGCACGCCGAGCAATATCCGCATCTCACAGTCCAGCAATTCGCCCACGCTCGACAGCTCGGCGGTTCGGGCTGTGCAGCGCATTGACAGCTTTGGTCCGTTACCCCCGGGATACAACAAGTCCAATGTTTCGGTGGAGTACACTTTTACTTACGATCAGCCGGCGCATTGAGCCTTCCATGCGTTCGTCCGCAATTGGTCCAAATCATTGGCCAACCAATCTTGTGAATGCAGAGGCACGATGAACGGTAAGTACGCGAAGTTGAAGTTCCTCCTGAATACCTTTCTTGTACTCTCTCTCCTGTTGATTCTCTCCAAATCCGCTTCGGCCCAAGACTGGGTGCGCACCGGCACGAATTTAGGGGTGCAGCGCATTCGTCTGGCTGCAGCAGACTTCAAGGCTGCCTCTGCTGACCCGCAGACTGCGCCGCTCAAGACCGTCTTCGACTCCGTCCTCTTCAGTGATCTGAAGAACTCCGGCGTCTTCGACATGGTGGCCAAGAGCATGGCTCCGGGGCAGACGCCGGGCGGCCCGCAGGAGATGAATCTCTCCGCGTGGTCCGGAGCGCCTTCGAATGCGGAGATGGTGGCTTTCGGCTCCTTCGCGGTTAATGGCGGCCAGATCACCGTGCAGGGCTTTGTCTTCGACACCAAGAACCCGCAATCGCCGCAGATTCTCGGCAAGCAGTATTCGGATACCGCGTCCGAGGAGAATGCGCGCCACATCGCTCATCGCTTTGCCGACGAAATCATCATGCAGCTCGGCGGCGGATTGAACGGCATCTGCGAAACCAAGATCTTTTATGTCTCCGGAGGACCGGGCGGTAAAGAGATCTGGTCGATGGATTACGACGGCGCGGACGCGAAGCCGGTCACTCATCTGGGAACCATCTCCATCTCTCCGCGTGTCTCGCCGGATAACTCGCGCGTAGCCTTCTCGTCGCTGGGCAAAAACGGCTGGTCGATCCGCATGTACTCGCTGGTGCTGGGGCGCATGGTGAGCTTCAGCTCGCCGGGCGGCACGACGCTTTCTCCCGCGTGGTCGAGCGATGGCTCGAAGCTGGCGCTTTCTTCCAGCCCCGCGGGTGATTCTGAAATCTACACTGCCGACGCGAGCGGCGGCTCGTTGCATCGCATCACTGCCTTTCGCGGTCCGGATGTATCTCCGGTGTGGAATCCGAAGTCTAATGCTCAGATCGCGTGGGTGAGCGGACGCACAGGCCTGCCGCAGATCTATGTAATGGATTCGGACGGAGCCAACGTGCAGCGCATGACCGATGGCGGCTATGCGACTTCGCCCTCGTGGTCTCCCAACGGACAGTTCCTCGCCTTCGCGTGGAATCGGAAGTATGGGCCGGGCGCGCCGGGCGGACAGGATATCTACATCATGGATATCGCGAGCAAGCGCTGGATTCAGCTCACGCATGAATCCGGCGCCAACGACTTTCCTTCCTGGTCGCCTGACGGACGGCACATCGTCTTTCAACGCGAGGGAGAAGGCGGCACACAGATCTGGTCAATGCTCGCCGATGGAACCGAACAGCAGCGGTTGACGACTCGAGGCGCCAATTCGATGCCCAACTGGAGCTGGAAATAAACTTACGATCGTTGACAGGCGGAGATGTTTCCGCTTGTCCTGCTTTGGTTGAACCACCAATTGGCCGCAGTGCCAAAAAACATAGCTCCCAAGGAGGAGACCGTGCACTTCGTATCGCGCAAATTCTCGTATCGTCGACTTTCATCCAACCGCTCACTCGCCCTTGCCGCCAGCCTGGCGGCGCTCGTCGCCATCTCCGGCTGCCACAAGAAGGCTGCACCGCCGCCGCCGCCGCCGCCGCTGACCAACAGTGCTCCGGCTCCGACTGCGGACATCACGGCGAATCCCACCTCGATCAACCCTGGCGACAGCGTTGTGCTTACCTGGCACACCAGCAACGCTACCAATGTGTCGATCGAAGGCATTGGCGAAGTCCCCAGCTCGGGCACGCAGTCGGTGAAGCCTGCGGATTCGACGAACTATCACCTGATCGCACGCGGCGAAGGCGGATCGACGGATGCGACGGCTCGGGTAACGGTCAATGCTCCGGCCGCCCCTCCTGCGAATAACATGTCGGAAGGCGACGTCGACGACAATCTCTTCCACCAGAACGTGAAGGATGTCTTCTACGACTACGACAGCTACGACGTTCGCTCCCAGGAGCAGTCGGTGATCTCGCAGGATGCAAACTTCCTCAATCAGCACCCGCATCTGAAGGTGGTGGTCGGCGGATATTGCGACGAGCGTGGATCGACCGAGTACAACCTGGCGCTGGGCGAGAATCGCGCCAATGCCGCCAAGCAGGCGCTGGTAACTGCGGGCGTGAGCCCGGAGCGTCTACGTACGGTGAGCTACGGCAAGGAAAAGCAGTTCTGCACGGATCACGATGAGAGCTGCTGGCAGCAGAACCGCCGCGCACAGTTCTCCGTCGACCGGTAGCGTTCTGTCATCCTGAGACCCGACGGCAGCGCCGCAGAGATGCGGTGCTGCCGTCTCACTTTGGCGAGCAGCCTTCCGTTTCACCATGTTGGGCTGTGCGCTATCGGTGGCCACGACACCATCAATTCCGCGTATTCTGCTAACGGAGAGATCAAGTTATGCGCAAGAGCCTGATACCGCTTTCGGCCGTCGCCGCACTGGCCCTTCTGCTGCCTGCCCCGCCGGCCCACGCCGTGTCCAAAGAGATGATTCAGCTGCAGACGCAGGTCCAGCAGCTGCAGGATGCGCTGCAGCATCTGCAGCAGTCGAATGACGAACGCATGGGCGTGCTGCAGCACCTCATCGAGCAGACCGCCGACAGCGTGAACCGCATGTCGCAAACCCTGAACACGCTGCAGGATCAGGTGCAGGCGCAGAACGGGCAGGGCGGAAAGGTCGACCAGATCTCCGGGCAGATTCAGGGCGTCAACGACTCGATCGATGAGTTGAAGACGCGGGTCGCCAAGGTCGACAAGTCGCTGCAGGATCTTCAGTCCCAATTGCAGAACATCAATGCGCAGCCTGCCGGAGGCGCAGCGCCTCAGACGGGGCAACCCGGTCAGCCGGCGCCGGCGGGAACTATGCAGCCAGGCCAGCCGCAAGCATCGTTGCAGCCGCAGGCTCCTCCCGTGGACCAGCTTTACCAGAGCGCGCTGCGCGACTACACCAGCGCCCGCTATGACGTAGCCACCGGCGAGTTCGGCGACGTGCTCAAGTATTATCCGCAGGACGACCTCGCCGGGAACGCCTACTTCTATCTCGGCGAAATCTCCTATCGCAAGGGCGACTATCCGACTGCCATTCAGAATTACGACGCGGTGCTCGAGCAGTTTGCCGGCAGTCCGAAGGCTCCCGCCGCGCAGCTGCGCAAGGGGCTTGCCGAGCTTGCCGGTAATCAGCGCGACGCGGGCGTTCGCGATCTGCGCAGCCTGATCCAGCGCTATCCGCAGACGCCGGAGGCGGAGCAGGCGCGCAGTAAACTGAACGGGCTGGGCGTGAAGATTGTGGCATCCAAGCCCTCCGCTTATCGCTAGACAAAATTCACAAGCGGGTCTGACGCGTTCGCATCCAAGCCAGATTATGACTGACAAAAAAATCAACCATCCCGATGCTGACGCTCACAAGGGCGCAGTCGAAAGCCAATCTCCGCACGACACTCCGGAGCGGAGCGACCTGCACAGCAATCTCGCCGACCAGCTGCCGCATCGCAGCGGTGGCAGCGATCTCGACGGCGCCGACTCGGATTTCCCCGAGCCCGGTTCGAGCCCCGAGCACAGCGGCCAGCACAAATAGAGTTCGTTTCCGGCACAGAAGTTGCGGAGACGGTCAGGATCAATCTGTGCCCCTGAGCGTGTTACCGTAACTTCGGATGAACCCTCTGTTGCAGAAGAAAATCTTTGTCATCGCGGCCTGCCTCGCCTTTGCGCTTGCCTGCGGCAGCGCTCTGAGCGCCCAAACGGCCGCTCCCGCATCGCCTTCGTCAGCCTCATCGACCCCATCGGCGGCAGCTCTTACCGAGCAGGGGCTGGCCGCGCTGAAGTTGAATCAATCGCAACAGGCGCTTGATGATTTCCAGCAGGCCTTGCAGGCGAATCCCAATGACGTCGCTGCCAACCTGCTGGCCTCGACTGCAGCGCTCAATCTCTACAAAGGCGATCTCGCCGTCCAGTACGCCGAGAAGGCGCGGCAGCTCGATCCCGATAACTGGAAGGTCCACACCACGCTGGTCGCGGCCTATGCAGCCGCGGGCAAAAAGGAGCAGCGGGATAACGAGCGCGAGACTTTGCGCAAGCTGCATGCCGACCCGCAGGCGCGCGATGCCATGCAGACTAGCGGATTTCTGCTCGAGATATTTCCCGTCAAGCAATATCGCGTTGAGGCGGTGGAGTACTTCAAGCCGGTAGGGAAGTTCCGCGTCTACTATCGCTTCGTCCTCCGCAATGCGCAAGGCAAGCGCGTCTGGCAGATCGATGCCGAGAGCAACGACTTCGATCAGAAGTCGTGGGCTGCGGCTCATCCGGAAGATGCGGCCGCAGGCAACCGCCAGTTCCAGCTGGTGGGGGACGATGCCGCGACGCACACAGACTATCGCATGTTCTCCGGCATGCCCGACTACGACCTGATCCGCAAGCAGGTCGTTACAGTGATCGAAGAGCAGACGAAGCCATTTCCGGGCGAGTCCGCTCCGTAGTTGTCCTTGGTTTTTGGGGATATTGGCCCAGCGGCTTAAAATCTTCCTATGCTGCTCGAAGGAATTTTCACTGCCGCCACCACGCCATTCGACGCGGATGGACGGATCTATTGGACCAAGCTCGAACAGAATATCGATCACTATTCGCGCACGCCGGTAAGCGGACTGGTGCTGCTGGGTTCAACCGGTGAAGCGGTGATGCTGAGCGATGAGGAATCGCGCCGGGTGCTGCGCGCCGCACGTGAGGCCGCTTCCGCAGAGAAGGTATTGCTGGCTGGTGTAGCCCGCGAAAGCTTTATCGAGACGCTACGGCTCGCTGAATTCGCCGCTGAACATCAGTACGATGCCGTGCTGGTGCGCACGCCGCATTACTACAGCCCGCAATATGGCGGAGGAAAATCGAATGCACTCGGTATCCTCACCTACTATCGCGCTCTCGCCGACCGCTCGCCGCTGCCGGTGGTGCTGTACAGCATCCCCAAGTTCACCCACTACGATCTGCCCGTCGAGGTGATCGCCGAGTTGGCGCAGCATCCCAACATCATCGGCCTGAAGGACTCGAGCGGGAATGTGCAACGCATCGCCGATGTGGTCGCCGCGACGCGCAGCATCCCTCCGCGCGAGGTGCCGGTTACATCCACCTTCACTGCATTCACCGGCCGTATGCTGCTCGAGGTGGATATGTTTCCCGGAAATTTTGTTTCGACCGATGTGCTGAGCGGAGGAGCAGCCGTCGCTGCGCCCCCCGCGCCTACGGTCAAGGGCATGCGCAAGAAACCCGTCGGCTTCCAGGTGCTGTGCGGCTCGGCGGAGCATCTGCTGCCTTCCGTCGAGGCCGGAGCGTCCGGCGCGGTGCTCGCGCTGGCCGCGTGCGCGCCCCAGGCCTGCCAGGAGATCTACATTGCGTGGAAGGACAACGATCCCATGCTGGCTGCGGAGAAACAGCAGCGCGTGGTGCAGGCTTCGCGCTACGTCAGCGGACAGCTAGGCATTCCGGGCATCAAGCACGCCTGCGATCTGAACGGATATTACGGCGGAAGGCCGCGCCTGCCGCTGCTGCCGCTTAACGCCGAGCAGCAGGCGGAAGTGGCTCGTGTGATGGAAGATGTGCGCAACTAGGAACGCCGAGCACGATCTCCTTACCGTTCAGCGGGGCATTGGCACCGCTCGGTGGAAATACTTTCCGTTGACATCGCGGAGACAAACATCTGTCGCCGTGATGGCTATAATTATCAGTAGTTAGAAAGATTGATTTCTTTCCATCCAAATCTGAAGGGAATCCCGCCAAATGGCGACAGGAGACGTTGCCTTGGGCAATGCAGAGCCCACTCCAGGCACGAAGGACGACTTATCCGCGCGCAAGCCGGTCATCAACGACTTTAGTATCCAGGTAGCCACCGTCAACGGCTCCGGATCGCAGTCCGCCAACAGCGTGTTGCTGCGCAGCATCTTCGGGATGGGCATCCCGGTCAGCGGAAAGAATCTCTTCCCGTCGAACATCGCCGGCCTGCCCACCTGGTACACCATTCGCGCCAGCAAAGACGGCTACGTGGCGCGCAAGAAGGAAATCGACATCGTCGTCGCGATGAACGGGGAGACGGCGAAGGAAGATATCCTCTCGCTGCCCGCCGGTGCGGTTGCGATCTACGAGACGTCTCTCGACCTCCAGCAATATCGCAGCGACGTGGTCTGTTATCCCGTCCCCTTCGACAAGCTCACCGCGGCTGTGTGTCCCGAGGCGAAGCTGCGCAAGCTGGTCAAGAACATGATCTACGTCGGCGTGGTGGCCAAGATCATCTCGCTCGACATGAAGGCGGTCGAGACCGCGCTGCGCCGCCAGTTTGCGAAGAAGCAGAAGGCTGCGGACCTGAACTGGGCCGCGGTTGAAGCCGGTTACAACTACGCTGCCGAGTCACTCCCCAAGCAGGACCCATTCGTTCTCGAGCGCATGCACGCGACCGAAGGCAAGATCATCATCGACGGCAATGCTGCCGCCGCACTGGGCGCGCTGTTTGCCGGCGTCACGGTGGTGACCTGGTATCCCATCACTCCGTCGTCGTCGGTGGTCGAGCAGCTGATCGACTATCTCAAGAGGTATCGCGTCGAGCCCGATGGCAAGGCTACCTTCGCTGTGGTTCAAGCGGAAGACGAGCTGGCCGCTGTCGGCATGGTGCTGGGCGCAGGCTGGGCCGGCGCACGTTCGATGACCGCGACCTCCGGCCCTGGCATCTCGCTCATGGCCGAGTTCGCGGGCCTGGGCTACTTTGCCGAGCTGCCCGGCGTCATCTTCGACATTCAGCGTGTCGGACCCTCCACCGGTCTGCCTACGCGCACCGCGCAATCCGACCTGCTCTCCATCGCCTATCTCTCGCACGGCGATACCAAGCACGTCATGCTGCTGCCGGGAAGCGTGAAGGAGTGCTACGAGTTCGCCATCGCGGCCTTCGATCTGACCGAACGGCTGCAGACTCCGGTCTTTGTCGTCTCCGATCTCGATCTGGGCATGAACAACTGGATGTCCGAACCTTTTGAGTATCCGGAAAAGCCGCTCGACCGCGGCAAGGTGCTCAACGCCGAAGACCTCACCCGGCTCGATGGCTTCGCCCGCTACAAAGACGTGGACGGCGATGCCATTCCCTATCGGACTCTGCCCGGCACGGATCACCCCAAGGCCTCCTACTTCACACGCGGCAGCGGACACAACGAAAAGGCTCTCTACACCGAGCGTCCTGACGATTACCAGAACCTGATGGAGCGGCTCAACCGCAAGTTCGAGACTGCGCGCACCCTGGTTCCGCATCCCATCGTGGTGCAGGATGGCAAGTCGAAGATCGGCATCATCGCCTTCGGCACCTCGGACTTCGCAGTCATCGAAGGCCGCGACCAGCTGCGCAAGGAGTACGGCGTCGAGACCGACTATCTGCGCGTCCGCGCCTTCCCATTCACCCGTGAGGTCCACGACTTCGTCGCCTCGCATGACCGGGTCTACATCGTCGAACAGAATCGCGACGCCCAGCTGCTGAGCCTGCTCAAGCTCGACCTGCCGGCGGAAGACATCGTCAAGCTGCGCAGCATCCGGCACTTCAACGGCCTGCCCATGGACGCACTTTCGCTCACCGACGAGTTCGTGCTGCAGGAGGGAATCTAATGGCAACTACGACAGCTCCAAATCCGAAGGTCAACCGCCTGGGCCTGCAGGTCCTCGATTACCGCGGCGGCAAGACCACCCTCTGCGCGGGATGCGGCCACAACGCCATCTCTGAGCGCATCATCGATGCGCTCTACGAGATGGGCGTTCAGCCTGAGCGCCTGATGAAGCTCTCCGGCATCGGCTGCTCCTCGAAGAGCCCGGCCTACTTCCTCTCCCGCGCGCACAGCTTCAACAGCGTGCACGGACGCATGCCCTCGGTCGCGACCGGCGCGCTGCTGGCCAACAAGACCATGAAGGCGCTCGGCGTCTCAGGTGACGGCGACACGGCTTCGATCGGCGTGGGCCAGTTCATCCACCTCATGCGCCGCAACCTGCCGCTGATCTACATCATCGAGGACAACGGCGTTTACGGTCTCACCAAGGGCCAGTTCTCGGCGACCGCGGATCTCGGCTCGAAGCTGAAGACCGGCGTCATCAACGACCTGCCGGCCATCGACACGTGTGCGCTTGCCATTCAGCTGGGTGCAACCTTCGTTGGACGCTCCTTCTCCGGCGACAAGAAGCAGCTTCTGGCCATGCTGAAGGCGGCTATCGCCCACAAGGGGACCGTGATGCTTGATGTCATCTCGCCTTGCGTCACCTTCAACGACCACGAAGGCTCGACCAAGAGCTACAAGTACATGCAGGAGCACGAAGAGGCCATCACCGAAGTCGGCTTCGTGCCGCACTTCGAGGACATCGCGGTAGACTACGACGCCGGCACCACCTACGACGTTCAAATGCACGATGGCTCACACCTTCGCCTGCGCAAGCTGCGCGACGACTATAACCCCAATGATCGTGCGTCTGCCGTGAAGCAGCTGATGGAAGCGCACGAAAAGGGCGAGGTCCTCACCGGCGTCTTCTATCTCGACACCGAGAAGCCCAGCTTCACCGACATGCTGAACCTGGTCGATCAGCCGCTGGGTACGCTGCCCGAATCGCGCACCCGCCCCTCGAAGCAGGTACTGCAGGAAATCATGTCGAAGCTCCAGTAGTTTTTCCGTAGACAAGAGAAGCCCCGCTTTTGGCGGGGCTTTTCTTGTCTACGGCCTACCTGTCGGCGAGCCTTCAGGTTTATGGAGACCTCGGAGGATTGTTATTTCCGAAGGGAGCGTGAGGCTTCAGCCTCACGAAGAAGCCGATGAAATCCAAAGGGCTTGAGCCCTGGGCTTGTCGCAGGAACATTGGCTCGTACCTTCATCGATGCGTGAAAAATGCCGCCCGCAACAGGCTCGTATCGCGCCATCGAGCGAGACCCCCTTGCGGCGATGCCATGCGGTGACTGGTATAAGTAACTACGCCATGCTCATTTACGGGCTGGCGACAGGACGAATCGCGTAGTGGCCGGCCAGAAACGCAGTTCCAATCATGTCACGCTGCTCGATGTGGCGCGCGCAAGCGGCTTCTCCGCTTCGACCGTCTCAATCGTGCTCAACAATGCGCCTCTGTCGCGCTACGTCGCTGCCGCGACCAAGGAACGCATTCGCGAGGCTGCGCAATCACTCGGATATCACCCTGATGCTTTCGCCCGTTCGCTGCGCCGCCGCCGCAGCAACACCATCGGCGTGATGGCCTTCGATCTTTCCGATCCTTTCTGCACGCCCATCGTTCGCGGTGCGCAGAGCAAGCTGATCGGCACGCGCTATCTTCCGTTGCTGATGGACGCGCAGAACCAGCGACAGCAGTTTGAAGCGTATCTCGAGCTGCTTCTGGAGCGCCGCGTGGAAGGCCTCATCGTTGTCGCCAACTGGATCTTCCCCGACTTCCATCTGCTCGCCGATATCGAGAAAAACAATGTTCCGGTAGCCGTAGTCGATCGTGATCTGACCGCGAGCAACATCCATTCCGTGCTGGTCGACAACGATGCGGGCGGATACATGGCCATCCAGCAGCTTCATCGCCTGGGACACACGCGGATCGCTGTCATCCGCGGCCCCGGCGAGCTCTCCGATAGCGAAGGCCGCTGGGCCGGCATTCAGAGATACGCGGCAGAGTCTGGGCTCGCGCTCGATCCGCGGTGGGTTCGCCAGCTTCCCGGGGCGCAAGATCCCTCCTCCGGCTTCGAGGGCGGCAGACGGCTGACGGCGGAGCTTCTTCGATCCGAGGCAGACAGGCGAAAAAGTTTTACCGCCATGGTCGCATTCGACGACCTGACCGCCCTCGGCGCGGTCCGCGCTTTCACCGAAGCGGGGCTAAGCGTTCCGCACGACTGTTCGGTCATCGGCTTCGATGATGTTCTTCCCGCCGCGGTCAGCAGCCCCGGAATCACCACCATTCGGCAGCCTATGGAGACCATGGGAGAGATCGCAGCGTCATGGATTCTGGAGGCTATCGAGGCCGGAGAAAAGACCAGTGTTGGCGCGGCTTCCAAGCCTAAATTGCGCCTGCTGGCGCCGGTTGTCGTCGAGAGGGAATCGACGGCGCCGTATAAAAAAAATCAATAACTCTTGACAGTCTCGTTCGAGAAGACGATATTTTCGGATATTCAAACGTTTGAATACCGGAACCACGATTCCGGTTATGCACGCAAATTTTCTGGAGTTCCCGTTCGGAGGCCGTCGCCATGCCCTTCTCCTTCCCCATCCGTTGTCGTCTACTCGCCGCTGCATTGCTTCTTGCTGCTCCACTCGCGAGCCGAGCGCAGGAAATCACCGGCACCATTCTCGGAACGGTTACGGACGGCTCCGGCGCAGTGGTGCCCGGCGCCCAGGTGACCATTACCAACACCGATCGCCACGCTGTCGAACGCACCTTGCCCACCAACAAAGGGGGCCAGTACTCAGCCCCGCTCCTGCCGGTAGGGCACTACGACGTCACCATCGAGGCGCCGAACTTCAAGAAAATAACCGAATCGAACATCATCCTCAACGTGAATGACAAACGCGCCGTCAATGCTGCGCTGGAGATTGGCAGCGTTGCGGAGACGGTGAGCGTGCAAGCCAGCGCGCTGCAGGTGAACACCGAATCCGATGCGGCGACCGGCCTCATCACCGGCACGCAAGTTCGCGAGCTGGCGCTGCAAAGCCGCAATTATGAAGAACTGGTCCAGCTGATGCCCGGTGTGAGCGCCGACATCGGCGACGCCCTTTACGCCGGCGTCAGCGCGCCGAATGGCAACACCAACGAGACTGCATTCTCGTTGAACGGCAGCTTCGGCTCGGCGAACAGCTGGACTGTCGACGGCGCAGACAACGTCGATCGCGGCGGAAACTTCTCGCTGCTGAATTACCCCAGCGTCGACGCCATCGAAGAATTCAAGGTTCTGCGCGGCAACTACAGCGCCGAGTACGGACGCAGCGCCGGCGGCGTGGTCAACGTCATTACCCGCTCCGGGACCTCGAAGTTTCATGGCGGAGCATACGAGTTTTTCCGCAACGACGTGATGAACGCCAACGATTGGGGCAACAAGCAGCAGGATCCCGTCGCACCGCGCACGCCCTTCCGTTATAACGATTTTGGATGGACCCTCGGCGGCCCGGTCTTTATTCCTCACGTCTACAACACTGAGCGCAACAAGACCTTCTTCTTCTACTCGGAGGAGCTGCGCCGCGTGGTCCAGCAGAATCCGGTGACAGGTGTTGCGCCGGACGCCAACGAGCGCGCCGGCAACTTCGAGAATCCCGTCTGCAGCACGTATCCCAACAGCGACGGAACCTGCCCCGGCACGGTCATCAACTCCGTCACGCAGATCAATCCCGCAGCCGCTGCGTATTTGAAAGACGTTTATTCGCATGTGCCCCTGCCGACTACTCCCGGACAGGATCTGCTCTTCGCGAACGAATCGAATATCTTCAACTTCCAGCAGGAAATCGGCCGCATCGATCACACCTTCAACTCCAAGCTCTCCGGCTTCGTCCGCTATATTCAGGATTCGATTCCAACCGTCGAGGGCGGCGGTCTCTTCAGCGGCAATCCGCTGCCGAACATCACTCAGACCTCGACCGATTCGCCCGGGCAAAATGTTGCAGCAAACCTCACCTGGACGATCACACCCACGTTGCTGAATGAAGTGGAGTACGCGTGGTCGTTCGGCGCAATCCGCAGTCATAACTCGGGACAGCTTGCGGCCACCAACTCACCCGATGTTGCAAGCGCGATCACGCTGCCGTTCGCCGAGAGCCTCGATCGCATTCCCAGCATCGCTTATGGCGTCGGGAACGCAAGCTTTTTTGGCTTCGGCACCTACGGGGACTTCAACAAGAACAATGCCATCTTCGACAATCTGACCAAGACCGTGGGCAACCACAGTCTGAAGTTTGGATTTGCTTACAACCACTACGAAAAATCGGAGAACTCGGCATCGAACAATGCCGGAACCTTCTCTTTCGCCGCCACGCCCTATATCGGAGCGCCCGGGGGTGATCAGAAGGCGGAGTTTGAGCAGGAGTTCGCGCTCTTCCTGTCGGGCCAGTTCTCGCAGTTCACCCAGACCGCGAATGATTTCCGCGCTTTCATCTTTCAAAATCAGATCGAGTTCTACGGGCAGGATTCTTACAAAGCGCTGCCTAATCTGACTCTGAACTTCGGCCTGCGCTACTCGCTCTTCCGCCAGCCTACGGATGGCCGCGGCCGCGCCACTAACTTTGCGCCCGGCAGCTACAACTCCGCGAATGCTCCGGCGATCGACGATAACGGCAATGTGGTTGCAACTCCAACCTACGACCCGCTCAACGGAATCATCATCGGCGGCAGCGGCAACGGAGCGCACAACTCGCCATTCGGCACCGCCATTGCACCGCAGACCTACAGCGGAGTTCAGCCCCGTATCGGCTTCTCCTTCGATCCGTGGAACGACGGCAAGACGGCGGTACGCGGCGGTTACGGACTCTTCGTGGATTCGCCAGGGGTGGGCTTCCTTGAAAACAGTGAGTTCATCAACCCACCCTTTGTGGGCAACACCACCATCAACAACGCGCCGAACGTCTTCTTTAACGACCCAGCCGCGGGCAGTGCGACCAACAACAGCGTGCAGTCGGTGGGCGGAGTTTCGACTAAGTGGCATCAGCCCTATGCGCAGCAATGGGATCTCGATGTGCAGCGCCAACTGAAGTACGACATCATGGTGGACGTGGGCTACTACGGCTCGCGCGGTGTTCACCAGCTGTCGCAGGTCGACATCAACGAGCCGTTGCCCGGAGCGTACGCGAACAATGCGGTCATTGAAGGGCAGATCGGCGGACAGATGACCGCCTCCAACGAAAACCTGCTGAACATCATTCGCCCCTTCCAAGGGTATGGTCCGATCGATCTCTACGAGCCGGTCTTCAGCTCCAACTACAACTCGCTGCAGAGCAGCCTGCAGAAGCGCTTTGGCGGCGGATCGCTTGTCGGCGTGAACTACACCTGGGCGAAGTCGCTGACGAACCGCCCCGACCAGCCGGGCGGCAACCTGCCCGTTCCGCAGAACACCTACAACCTGAATGCTGAATACGGTCCGTCGCGTTTTGACCGCCGCAACGTCTTCAACGCGAACTGGGTTTACGAGTTGCCGTTCTTCACCAAGCAGGAGGGCCTCGTGGGCCGCACTCTTGGCGGATGGGAGTTCTCCGGCATCGTCGAGCTGCAGTCCGGACAATGGCTGACCGCGATCGGCAATTCGTCGCTCGATCCGGGTGGCCTCGGCGTCTTCACCTCAGCGACAGCACCGAACTTCCCGCGCCCCGATCAGGTCGGCAACCCGAACAAAGGTGCACCACATACTGTAGCCGATTGGTACAACGTGTCAGCCTTTGCCGATGTGCCGGCGAACGAGTTTCGCCCCGGTAACTCTCCGCGCGGCAGCATCCTGGGGCCGGGCAGCCAGCGCTGGGATCTCTCCATGCTCAAGAACATTCGCATCGTAGAAAACCAATCGTTCCAGTTCCGCGCCGAGGCCTTCAACGTGTGGAACCACACGAACTTCAACAACATCGATACCACGATGGACGACGGCACAACCGGCCAGGTGCTTGGCGCAGGTGAAAAACGTATCCTCCAGGTGGCACTGAAATATAACTTCTAATCGCAGCCACGCCTTGGAGGCACTTGCACGCATGCAGAGATTGATGGTCCTTGCTCTACTGACCTTGGCCCAGGCAACAGCCAGCCTGGCTGCTACGACGACGCCGCTTCACGACGGCTGGAATGTGCAGTCTGCCTGCAAACTGCAAGCGGACGGAGCACAGATTTCGACCGCTGCTTTTCATCCCGAGAACTGGTACGCGACTTCCGTCCCGGCAACCGTGCTGGCCACGCAAGTAGCCGCCGGTGAGGTGAAGGAGCCGTACTACGCCAAGAATCTGCGCGGCATTCCGGGAACGACTTATCCCATCGGCCACGATTTTGCCGACGACAACATTCCCGCGGATAGTCCTTACCGCTGTGGCTGGTGGTATCGCAAAGAGTTCGCCATCCCCGCGGCCGAAAAGGGCAGAACCATCTGGCTGCACTTCGGCGGCATCAACTACCGCGCCGAAGTATGGGTGAATGGCAAGAAGATCGCGGATAAGACGCAGGTCGCTGGCGCTTATCGCACCTATAACTTCGACGTGACCGGATTCGTTGAAGCTGGAAAGCCGAATGTCGTTGCTGTTGAAACCTTCGCTCCGGACGGCAAAGATCTGGGCATCAACTGGGTCGATTGGAATCCCTGCCCTCCGGATAAGGACATGGGGCTGTGGGGACCGGTCGAGTTGACCACCACCGGGCCAGTCTCGCTGCGCTCTCCGCTGGCCGTCACTCATTTCACCGATTCGTCGCTGCAGGAGGCAGATCTCACGGTCTACGCCGAGCTGCACAACGCCACCGACAAGGCGATCCACGGTACTGTAACCGGAACAGTTGCAAATATCCCTCTACAGCAGCAGGTCGATCTTGCTCCGCACGAAGATCGCACCGTGGCATTCACTCCGGAGCAGTTTGCACAGCTGCGCGTGAAGAATCCTCGCGTCTGGTGGCCCTACCAGATGGGAGACCCGAACCTCGAGACGCTGACCCTGCGCTTCGTCGCGAACGGCAAGCCTTCGGACGAACAGTCGGTTCGATTCGGCATCCGCGAGATGACATCGGAGTTGACCGACAAGGGCTATCGGCTCTTCCACATCAATGGCAAGCCCATTCTCATTCGCGGCGCAGGCTGGTCGCAGGATATGTTGTTGCGTCAGGAGCCCACGCGGCTACGCGATCAGTTTCGACTGGTGCGCGACATGCACTTGAACACCATCCGCCTGGAAGGGAAGCTGGAGACGGAAGACTTCTTCCAGCTCGCCGACGAGCAGGGAGTCCTCGTCATGCTGGGCTGGTGCTGCTGCGACCAGTGGGAGCACTGGAAGGACTGGACGCCGGAGAACTACTCCGTCGCGGCTGAATCGCTGCGCTCGCAGATGCTGCGCATCCGGCACCACGCCAGCCTGCTGGTATGGCTGAACGGCAGTGACAATGCGCCGCCCGCCTTTGTCGAGAGCGCTTATCTGAAGATCGAGGCGGAGACGCACTGGCCGAATCCCACGCTCTCTGCTGCGTCTTCGCAGAATACGCAACCCAGCGGAAAGAACGGTGTGAAGATGAACGGCCCCTACGACTGGGTCGATCCTTCGTACTGGTATGTCGACAGCAAGAACGGCGGCGGCTGGGGATTCAGCACCGAGATCAGCCCCGGTCCGGCGGTTCCCAGTGTAGCCAGCTTGCGTAGATTCATTCCTGCCGATCAGCTCTGGCCGCAGAATGCGACGTGGGCCTATCACTTCGGCGGCGGAGAGTTTACTAAGCTCACTGTCTTCGACGAAGCGATGAACGCAACTTACGGCCAGGCGCATTCGGTGGACGATTATGTTCGCGTGGCGCAGACTATGTCGTACGACAGCGAGCGCGCCATGTACGAGGCCTATAGCCGCAACAAGTACACCTCGACCGGCGTTATTCAGTGGATGCTCAACAACGCATGGCCGTCGATGATCTGGCACCTCTACGATTACTATCTTGAAGCGGATGGCGGATACTTCGGCACCAAGAAGGCGTGCGAGCCGCTGCACATCCAATATTCGTATGACGATCACAGCGTCGTCGTCGTGAACAGCACGTATCAGCCGTCGCCTGCGGTAACCGCCGAAGTTCACCTCTACGATCTAAACCTGAAGCCGCTCTTTACGCAGCAGAAACAGCTCGAAGCGCCCTCGGATAGCACCACGCGGGTGATCAGCATTCCCGCCGATGCATTCAATTCGGGATCGAAGGTCTACTTCGCCGATCTCACTCTGAAGAACGCCAAGGATGAGACAGTAAGCCACAACTTCTACTGGATTCCGTCGAAGCCTTCAACCTTCAACTGGGCGAAGACCGATTACACTCATACTCCCGATTCGGAGCACGAGGATATGACCGCGCTGCTCTCGCTGCCCAAGACCACGATCACGTCACGAGTGAAGATCACGGACTCACCCGAGGGACACAAGGTCGAGCTACAACTGCAGAATCCTTCGCAGGCGCTTGCTTTCCAGGTTTCCTTTGCGGCGCGCACCAAGTCCGGCGATTTGATTGCGCCGGTTTTCTGGTCGGACAATTACATCGAGCTGATGCCGGGCGAGTCGCGGACCCTCACCGCGATTCTAGCCAAAGATGCTCCCGCGAATCCTGACATTGTGCTCTCCGGATGGAATATTCCCACCGAGACATTGCATCCGGAGACATTGCTTCGGGGCAGCGAGCGCAACGTAGCATCGCGTTAAGAATTCGACCACTGAGAGCATCATGTCCGCAGAAGCAGCCGCGATCAATCCGGGGCAAGTCACGCTCAAACGCAGCCTGCGTTTCTGGGACCTGGTGCTCTATGGCATCATCCTCATCCAACCCACGGCGCCCATGCCGAGCTTCGGCGTCATTTATCAGGAGGCGCGCGGGCATGTGGTTACGGCCATCCTCTGCGCGCTGGTGGCGATGCTCTTTACCTCAGTCAGCTATGGGCGCATGGCGCGCATGTATCCGCACGGCGGCTCGGCGTTTATGTATGTGGGCAAAGAGCTTCATCCCAGCCTCGGCTATCTCACCGGCTGGTGCCTGGCCATGGATTACATTCTTAATCCGCTCATCTGCACCATCTGGTGCAGCAAGGCCGCACAGAATTTTCTGCCTGAAGTTCCTTACGTTGTCTTCGTAATCTTCTTCGCCGTGATGTTCACCGCGCTCAATCTCAACGGGGTAGAAACTTCTGCTCGCATCAATGCCGCCATGGCTGCGGCGCTCGGTGTGGTCATCGTGCTGGTCATCGTCGCGGCTCTACGCTACCTCTTCCATCTTGGACATCAGCCTGCATCGTTTTACAAGCTGCCGTTCTACGATCCGTCATCGTTCTCGTCGCAGGGTCTGCTCCGCGGCACCTCCATCGCGGTCCTCACCTACATCGGATTCGACGGCATCTCCACGCTCACCGATGAGGCCAAAGATCCCGCGCGCAGTGTTCCCCGCGCCATTGTGCTCACGTGCCTCATCACCGGCGTGCTCGCCAGCATCGAAGTTTATCTAGGCCAGCTATGCTGGCCGCGCGGACACGCATTCCCCGACATCGACACCGCCTACGTTCACATCTCGGGGCGCATCGGCGGCCCGATTCTCTTCGCCATCGTCAACGGATCGCTTCTGCTCGCCAATGTTGGCTCGGGCATGGCTTCGCAGCTTGGCGCGGCGCGCCTTCTGCTTGCCATGGGCCAGGATGGAGCCATTCCTCGCCGCTTCTTCGGCGCAGTCCATGCGAAGAATCGCATTCCGCGCAACAACGTGCTGCTGGTCGGAGGCATCTGCATCGTCGGCGCGCTGGCCTTCAGTTATCAGCTCGGCACCGAGCTGCTGAATTACGGTGCGCTGCTCGCGTTTATGGGCGTTAACATCTCTTCGCTGGTTCTCGGATGGCGACAGGGCAAGTTCGGCCAGTGGCTGCCGATGCTTATCTCGCTGGGCGGCTTCGTAACCTGCTTTTTCATCTGGCTGAACCTGGGCAACATGGCTCGTATCGTAGGCACGGCGTGGGCATTTGCCGGAGTACTTCTCTGGATCATCCGCAGAAAGCAGACCGTGCTTCCCGGAGATCCGCCCGGAGATGGGCCCGGAAATACTTCAGGGGCGGTCGCGTGAGTGGAGCAGACTCGCAAAAGCGCTTCGATGTGACGCTGGTAGGTGAAAGCAACATCGATCTGCTGCTTTATGGTCTCCCCGACGACCTTCCTCCCGAGCGCGAGCTGCTTGCGGACCGCATGGCCATGCATCTCGGCGGATCGCCTGCTATCACCGCGCATAATCTCGTCGCGCTCGGCAGCCGCGTCGGCTTCGTCACGGCCTCAGCCGGCGACACCTTCGCTGACTTATGCCTTCGCGATCTGACGACTGCGGGAGTCGATCTCTCACGCGCCATTCGTAAAGACGACGGCTTGAGCACCGGCTTCACTGTTCTCCTTCAACATTCGAATTTTCGCCGAACGCTGACCTATCCCGGCGTGACTCACTCGATTCGTTACTGCGATCTCGATCTCGGGTATCTGCGCTCGGCACGCCACTTCCATCTGTCGTCTTATTTTCTGCAGGAGAATCTTCGCCCCGATATTCCCCGTCTCCTCGCGGAGCTCAAAGAGGCAGGCCTAACGATCTCTTTCGACCCCAATGACGATCCCAGCGGCGAATGGGACAGCTCCATCTACGAAGCGCTCGCATACGTCGATATCCTCCTGCCGAATGAGAGAGAGGCCTGCCGCATCGCCCGCGTGCCGCAACTCGATATCGCGCTCCACAATCTGGCGGCCATCGTTCCCACCGTTGTGGTGAAGCGGGGGGCGCAAGGGGCAGTCGCCTTAACGAATGGCAAACGATATACCGCAATCGCGGCCCCTGTTACTCCGGTGGATGCTGTCGGCGCGGGCGACAGCTTCAATGCCGGCTTCCTTCATGCGTATTTGAAAGGTGAGCCTATCGATCGGTGTCTCGCATTTGGAAATCTGGCGGGAGCTTTCTCCACGACGCAGGCTGGAGGCATCGCAGCTTTTTGTAACGCTGACGAGAGAAGCAGGTTCTTTGCGAATCATGCCGTAGAAGCCCGATGATCGGCAGCTGCTGGCCTGCGAAGTCTCAGAGGTGCCGCTTTACTCCGAGCGCAATGCGTCGACGGGATCGACCGTCGCGGCTCGCCGCGCGGGTAGATAGCAGGCGAGATATGCGGTCGCGACTACGCAGCCGGTGATCGATGCGTACGTGACCGGATCGACCGGGCTCACGTTGAAAAGCAGCGACGACATGAGCCGCATGGTGACAAACGCGACGACCAGGCCGCATGCGACGCCAATGCAGGTCAGCCACAATCCCTGGCGCACGAACATTCCGGTGAGCGTTTTTCGTTGTGCGCCGAGCGCCATGCGTATGCCGATCTCGCGTGTCCGCTGCGATACCGAGTAAGAGATGACTCCATAGATTCCCACGATCCCGAGCAGCAGCGCCATTGCGCCCGCGACCGAGAGCATTACGAGCGTGAATGACGTGCGCGCCATCGATTTGGTATACAGCTCGCCTAGGGTGGTGACATCTGCCAGCGGAACATCAGGATCGATCGACCAGACTCGCTGCTGCACCTCATCCATGAAGGTGCGTGAGCCTGCGCGCGGGCTGCGGAGGACGAAGGCAATGCCGCGCTGGACCATCTCTTTCTGCCCTTCGAAGTTGTTCTGCATGATGGGCCAATACACCGTGCTCGGCGCCGGCTGATCGACGCCGTTGTCGTGAACATTCTGGGCCACTCCTACAATCTCGCGCCAGTCGTCAGTGGTGGCCACGCGAATGCGCTTGCCGAGCGCGCTCCTAGGGTCATGCCAGTATTGGCGCGCGAAATTTTCGGAGATGATCGCAACTGGAAGCTTTTGATACTCATCGGTCCAGGTCAGGTCGCGTCCCGCGACTAGCTTGGTGCCCAGCGTGGCGAAGCTTCCCGGTGAGACGAACTTGAACCGGCGTATCGGCGGCAGTTCGGCCTCGCTCTGCATGTGGTCCTCGGCGAAGAGCACATCGTTCGTATCGCTATCGTCCATAGGAACGGCGCTGGAAAGGGCTGCTGCGGAGACTCCGGGAATTGCTGCAAGCTTATCCAGAATGGCCTGTTGCATATGGACGATCCGATCGCGGTCCTTGTCGGGGATCTGTGTATCGGGAATATAGAAGCGAAAACTCTGTACGGAATCCGGCGAATCGAAGCCAGGAGAGACGTGCATGAGCGCATGAAAAGTCCGGATCATGAGGCCTGAGCAGATCAACAGCACCAGCGCCAGCGCAACCTGAACGATGACCAGCGCCTTGCGCGCACGATGACGCTCGCGGCTCTGGCTCAGCGCGCGGCCGCCTTCGCGAAGACTGCTGTTCACGCTTGCGCCCGCATATTTGATGACCGGAATCGAGCCGATGAGCAGGCTGGTGAAGAGCGCCAATCCCATCGTGAACAGCAGCACAGGAAGGTCGATGCCAATCTCATGAATGCGCGGCAAGCCGGTCGGCGCTGTGGCGACGAGAATGCGCAGTGCACCATATGCAAAGGCCAATCCGATGAGGCTGCCGGCAACACCCAGCACGATGCTCTCGAAGAGCAGCTCTCCAGCAATGCGAGTCCAGGCTGCGCCTAACGCGGAACGGATGGCCAACTCCTGCCGGCGGCCCTCGACGCGGACCAGCAACAGGTTCGCGACATTGGCGCAGGCGACCAGCAGAACCAGGGCAATCGAACCCATCAGCACCCACAGCACCTTGCCCACATCGCCGACGACATCCTGTTTCAGCGGCCGCAGGTTCGGGGAGATTCGGGCCTTTTCAAAGATGGTGATGCTGAATCCTTCAGGCGAGGGGAAGCTACGCAGGACTACAGGAAGCAGTCGCGCCATGTCCGCGCTGGCCTGGGCCATGGTTACGCCGGGCCTCAGCCGGGCAATGGCGCGCTGGCTGAAGTTGCCAAGCTTGATCTTGCCGCGGTCCCACTGGAAAGGCGCGACGATGTCCGCATCCTGCCAGTCGAGGAAGTGAAAACCTTGAGGAAGAACGCCGATAATCTCGCGCGGCCGCCCGTCCGCGGTGATGGAGCGGCCAATCACGGATGACGATCCGCCGAATTTGCGCTGCCAATAGCCGTAGGAGATAAGCACCGTCTCCGGCGAGCCGGGCGAGTCATCTTTGCGAGTGAAGAGATGCCCGAGCGCCGGGCGAACGCCAAGGATAGGCAAAGTGCCATCAGTCACATCGAGTCCGCGGACGTGGTCGGGCTGGCCTGTGCCGGTCACGTTGAAGGAGTCGCCGCCGTAGACACCGATGTCTTGGAGCGTGGTGCTCTGCTCGCGATCGATGAAGTAAATCGATGGCGCCATGTTCAGCTCTTTGAGTCCGATACCGGGAGCGGTGTGCCAGACGCCAATCAGTTGTTCCGGATGAGGATAGGGCAGCGGTTTGAGCAGCACGCCTTCGACGACGCTGAAGATAACGGTGTTTGCACCCACTCCCACAGCCAGCGTGAGCAGCGTGATCGCGGTAAAGAGCGGCGCCCGGCCGAGCCGGCGCAAGACCTGCTTCAAATGATCGCTCAACAATGCCATGGGTGAAGACTCCGCAGAATTAAATCGGGCGGCGTAGATGCAGCTGCCGCGGTGTGCTGGGAGTCTCTACGTTTGTGAAAGGAAAATGGTTCCGAGAATCGGTAGGGCAACCTGCAGGCATGCGTCCCATCGAGCGGATGTTTGCAATGCAGCGGGGAAAGTCCCCATAGTTCTTTGGCAAAGGCGATTCCCATCGCAAGCAGAAAGATAGTTTCTCAAGTAAGGCTGGCAACTAACAGATGGAAACTGGCAACTGAAAGCTAGCAACTGGAAATGAACTACTCGAAATGAACTACGGGAAATAAATAACTGAAACTGAACAAATGGGAAGGAATGTCGACTAAGTGAAGACTCGCGAGCAGAAAGAGTTCTAAGCAGAAGGAGCAGAACATGAGCACCGGTAAATGGGAATGCTACCGAAGTTGTATCTTCAACTGACGCTATTTCATCAAGCAGCGCGACTTTCGAGCCCCAACACTGTCGTTAAGATAGAGACTGAACGCGAGTGAACGGGTCGATTCTCGCCAGTTTATTGTTTCCCCTGCGGAGTTTCACTCATGCATTCTCGTAAGTGTTGGTGGCAGTGTGCCGGAAGTGGTCTTGTTGCTGGAGCCTTTGCAGCCTTTTTGACCGGCATAGTGGGTTGCTCGACAAGCGTCAAAGGAGCTTTAGGTTCCAGTTCGTCGACAACGTCTGATGGGGTCTCCGTCGAGGTTACAGGCGACTCCCAGGTCAGGCTGGGCGGAAAGACACAATTCAAGGCGACCGTGACCAATGCCTCCGATACTTCCGTGAGCTGGGAGGTCAACGGAGTTGTAGGTGGATCGAGCCTTACCGGAACTATCTCCACCTCCGGTCTCTATACAACGCCATCTTCGATTCCCAGCTCCGACGCTGTGACTATCACCGCGGTCAGCCAGGCTTCCAGCGGCGCAACCGCATCGGCGACGGAGAACATCCTGAATCCTGCTCCGACGATCAGTTCCGCCACGGTCTCCGCAAGTGGAGCGAGTTATTCCATCACGGTGAAGGGAACGGGGTATATCCAGCAGTCTCAGCTTCAGGTTCAAGGCACGCCGGTGACGACAACCTTCGTCTCGGCCACCCAACTTACGGCTACCGTTGACCTTAGTCTGGTTGCTGGAACCACGACCCTGGCGCTTGCGGTCACCAATCCCGATCCCGGAGCGGATACCTCTGCGACCTACAACGCCAAGCTTGCGGTAGTGGCGCCTGCTGTTACTGTGTCGGTTTCCGGCAACGCGCAGGTGAGAGTCGGATCGACCGTTCAATTCACGGCGGCCGTAGTCAACAGCTCGAACACCGCTGTCAGCTGGAAGGTCAACAATGTAGCGGGTGGAACCAGCACCACCGGCACCATCTCCTCAAGCGGCCTGTTTACTCCGCCGACCGCAACTCCGAACCCGAACACCGTGACGATCACCGCAGTCAGCCAGGCTTCGGCGACTGCGTCGGGTTCGCTTACCGAGACGATCCTGAATCCCTTGCCGGCTATCAGCTCAGCTACGGCGAGCGGCATGAATCCCAGCTATACGATTTCGGTCAGCGGCACGGGATTCGTCGACGGCTCCGTGGTGCAGGTGCAGGGAACTGCGGCAACGACGTCCTTTGTTTCTCCCACTCTGCTGACTGCAACGATAAGCATGACTTTGGCTTCGGGCACCGCAACCGTGCCTGTGGCAGTGGTCAATCCCGATCCCGGCGGAACGACGTCGGCGGTTGCAAACGCTCCCGTGCAAGCGACTCTGACAACCGCAATCGCCGCGGCCCGGCTGCTTGACCAAGCCACCTTCGGTCCTACCCTGAACGACATCCAGCATGTCGAGACGGTGGGCCTTTCGGGATATCTGAGCGAGCAGTTTCAGCTGCCTGCGACCACCCTGGCGACTATCTCCACGCCTCCTCCGACGCCCTGCACCGGCGATCAGATCCCGTGCCTGCAGTCGGAGTGGTGGCAGGCTGCACTCACCGCCCCGGATCAGCTGCGGCAGCGCGTGGCCTTCGCGCTTTCCGAGATGTTCGTTATCTCCACCGACTCGGTCAATTCGGCAGGTGTGGTGAGTTATCAAAACATGCTGGTGAACGATGCCTTCGGAAACTTCTCCACCCTGTTGAACGATGTAACTCTTTCACCGGGCATGGGGGTTTATCTGAACATGATGAACAGCAACAAGCCGGGCACCGGGCAGATTGCGAACGAAAACTATGCCCGCGAGGCGATGCAGCTCTTCAGCCTCGGCCTCGATCTGCTCAACCAGGATGGAAGCCTGCAGCTGGACGGAAACGGCAATCCTATACCGACCTACACTCAGGATCAGGTACAGGCCTACGCTCGTGCCTATACCGGTTGGACCTCTGCAACGGCATCGGGCGGGGTCCCGACGAACTTCATCTATAGCTCGACAAACTACGCATCGCCGATGATGGCGGTCGAGAGCGCACATGATGAAACATCGAAGACGCTGCTCGATGGAACCGTGCTGCCTGCCGGCCAAACCGCCGAAGACGATCTGGCCGGTGCGCTGCAGAGCATTTTCAATCATCCCAATGTTGCGCCGTTCATCTCGCGCCAGCTGATTCAGCATCTGGTGACCAGCAATCCCAGTGCGGCTTACGTGTCGCGGGTTTCAGCCGTCTTCTCGAACGACGGAAACGGCGTGCGCGGCAATCTGCAGGCTGTGATTACCGCGATTCTCCTCGATCCGGAAGCACGGGCGGGCGACACCGATCCCACCGTGGACGGCGGTCATTTGCGTGAGCCGGTGCTCTGGATGACGGATGTGATGCGCGGCCTCGGCGCCACCAACAACGACGCAACCGCGGGCAATAACGTCGTCGCGAATGCCTCGTACAGCACGGTGGCAAACTCGCTATCCTCTTTGGGGCAGTTACCGTATGGGGCCAGCAGCGTATTCAATTTCTTCCCACCGAACTACGTGATACCAGGCACGACCGCCAACGCACCGGAGTTCGGATTGGAGAATACGGCCAATGCAACGCTGCGCCTGTCCCTGACGAACACTATCGTTTACAGCAAGATCGCCGGCTTCACGATCGACCTGTCCGCGACCGGCACGTTTGGAACGCTGGCCAGCAGCCCTGGAAATCTGGTGAATGCGCTGGGAACGATTTTCATGCACGGGCAGATGCCGGCTGACATGCAAACCGAAATCGTCAATCAGATTACGCCCATGACCGATTTGGGAGAACGCGCGCGGGTCGCCGTTTATCTGGTCATAACTTCATCGCAATACAAGATTGAGCACTAATTCCAGTACAAAATTAGTCATTCAATCCCAGTAACAAGCTTGGTCGTTAAATCTTAATAACAAGATTGAGTACGAATAAGGAGTATTCCATGCGCGCGAATCGACGGAGTTTTATCAAGTGCGCCTCGCTGGCTGCGGCCGGAAGTATGGCGGCATTGCGGCCGTTCGGAGCCCTGAATGCGATGGCGCAGAGCGCGACCGACTACAAGGCGCTGGTGTGTGTGTTCTTGTTCGGCGGCAACGACGCCAACAACATGGTCGTTCCCTTCGACGCGACCGGCTATGGCAATTACTCCAGCATCCGTGGCTCGCTGGCCATTGCGCAGAACCAGCTGCTCCCGCTGACGCCGCTGCCCAACTTCGCTCTCAACCCTAACCTTCCCGAAATCCAGACTCTGTTCAACAGCCAGAATGCAGCTATCGTGGCGAATGTCGGGACATTGGTCGAGCCCACCACGCGGGCGCAGTTCATGGCCAACCAATCTCTGCCCGTGAACCTCTTCTCGCATGCCGATCAGCAGCTCGAGTGGCAGAACGCCTCTCAAACTTCGACGACTCCGACCGGATGGGCCGGGCGCATTGCGGACCTGTTAACGCCCAGCTCCAACCCCAGCGCTTCGATCCCGATGATTACGTCGGTGGCGGGCGATACCGTCTTCTGCAACGGCCAAAGCACGTCCCCGGTTTCGGTCAATGCCGGGAACCTGGGCAATGCCAGCTGCTCGGAGGGTTCGAATGAGTGCGGGTCGCAGCTGGAGGCGGCACAGGCGCTGCTGACCTTCGACACCGGCCTGACTCTGATCCAGGCCGACGATCAGATTACGACGAATGCCTATAACTACTCGAAGATTCTCACCGCCGCCACCAGCTCGGTCACTCCGCTCCAGACTGTTTTCCCGGGCGGCAACGCCCTGGCATCGCAGTTGAAGCAGGTTGCACAGCTCATGCAGGTGCAGTCGGCGCTTGGCGTCAATCGCCAGATATTCTTTACCAGCGTCGGCAGCTTCGATACTCACGCCAACCAGCTCGCGCAGCAAAACGGCCTTCTTGCCAATGTGAGCGCGGCTCTGGCGGCGTTCTATCAGGCGACGCAAGAGATGAATATCGCGAGCAATGTGACCACCTTCACCATGTCCGACTTCAACCGAACCTTCCAGCCGAATTCGAACACCGGCACCGACCATGCCTGGGGTGCTCACCACATCGTAATGGGCGGTGCGGTCAAAGGCGGCCAGATGTACGGTACGTTTCCGACCCTAGCGCTGGGCGGTCCCGACGATTCCGGTTCCAACGGGCGCTGGGTGCCGACCACCGGCTCCTCGCAGTATGCCGCCACGCTCGCGCAGTGGTTCGGGGTGAGCGCAGCCCAGCTGCCAACTGTGTTCCCAACCATCGGCAATTTCACGGCCAGCAATCTCGGGTTCATCTAGAGCCTGTTATGCCCTTTTGGGCATTTGTCGTTGCGAGCGAAAAGCGGTCCAGACGAGGCGGAGTCCGAAGGCTGTGGCGGGTCCACCGCCGAGGGCGACAACGAAGTATGGACCACTTTGCGCCGCGACCCGAAGGGCCGGGGACACCCGTTTTCCATTTCCAGGGCCCGGCTTCGTTGTCCCTCGTCGCTCGAAGATTCCCGATATTCGTCGCTCCTTACTCCTAGAATCCAGAAAAATTGGCTCCCGGCGACGCTGTCCAAAAGGGCATAACAGGCTCTAGCCTCAAAGGCATAGCCCATCACGGCCGCCATGCCTTCTCGTCTCTCGATTGGAACTGAAACCTCCCTCACGCGAGGCCAATAGGCATGGATCGAAGGTGTATGGATTTTGTTACAATCGGGCTTCGACCTTAGGGCGTAGACAGACCTGCCTGCTTCAAACAAGGAGAAACAATGAGCAAGCTGTTAAGTGCGATTCAGCAGAATCGCGAATGGGTGCTGCAGGATTGGGTGCAGCGTCTCAGGCAGGCGGTCAGGCGCCGGGATCTCATCAGCGATCGGGAATTGGAGTCCGAGGCCTCGGAGATATTTTCGGTCATCGATTCTGTTCCAGCCGGCACCACCCTTGAGGACTTTGGCAGCGCCGGGTGGCAGCCGCTGAAGGAGATGCTCGCGGCCCTGTCGATCTCCCGTGCTACCGCGGGTTTTACGCCGTCGGAGACGGCAATCTTCGTCCTGTCGCTCAAGCCGACATTGTTTGCTCTTGCCCGTCAAAACTGGAGCAAGGATGCCAACGATCTCTTCGTCGAAGTTTCAGTGGCGAACGACTTTGTCGACAAGCTGGCGCTCTATACCACCGACAGCTACATTCACGGCCGCGACCAGGTGATCGCGCGCCAGCAGGAAGAGATGCTGGAGCTCTCCACCCCGGTAGTCACGCTCTGGGATGGCATCGTGGCATTGCCGCTGATCGGCACGCTGGACAGCGCGCGCACGCAGGTGGTGATGGAGTCCCTGCTGCAGGCCATCGTGCAGACCAATTCGCGGTTCGCCATCATCGACATTACCGGCGTGCCGACCGTCGATACCCTGGTGGCGCAGCATCTGCTCAAGACCATTACCGCTGCCCGGCTGATGGGCGCGGAGTGCATCATCAGCGGCATCCGGCCGCAGATTGCGCAGACCATCGTGCATCTCGGCATCAACCTGGAAGACGTCATCACCAAGGCCAAGCTCTCCGACGCCTTTCGCCTGGCGCTCGAGCGCAGCGGCCGCAAGGTGACGCGTGCCGACAAGGCCAACGGCTCCGTTGCAGCGGCGCCGCGGGGGGTCTGATGGAACGCATACCGATTTTACGGATGGGAAACTACTTGCTGGTCACCATCCAGGTCGACATGCACGATAAGCTGGCGCTCACCCTGCAGGATGACCTTACCAACCGCATCACAGAAGTGAATGCCAAGGGAGTGCTGATCGATATCTCTTCGCTGGAGATCGTCGATTCCTTCATCGGGCGCACGCTGGCCAACATTGCGTCGATGGCCAAGGTTCTCGACGCCGAGACGGTTGTGGTAGGCATGCAGCCGGCCGTAGCGATCACGCTGGTGGAGTTGGGTATGTCTCTGCCAGGGATTCGCACCGCCCTCAATGTCGAATCCGGCATGGAGTATCTGCGGGAAACAGTAACGGGCCACGAGGAGAGCGATGAGGACGACGGGGACAGTACAGAAGACTGAAACGGTCCCCATCCAGAGTTCGTCTGACGTGGTGGTAGTACGGCAGCGCGTCCGAGCCTGGACGACCGACATGAAGTTCAGTCTCGTGGAGCAGACGAAAATCATTACCGCTGCCAGCGAGCTGGGGCGGAACACGCTCGAGCATGGCGGCGGCGGAAAGATGGAGCTGTCGCTGGTCGTAAACGGCGCGCGACAGGGAATCCAGCTTTGCTTTTCCGATCAGGGGCCCGGCATTGCCGACATTGCCCAGGCGCTGAAGGATGGATACAGCACCGGTCAGGGAATGGGGCTGGGCCTGAGCGGGAGCAAGCGTCTCATGAATGAATTCGAAATCGACAGCAAGCCAGGCGTCGGCACCAGCATTACTGCCATCCGATGGAAGTAATGCCGTCTCCCAGCCGAGTTATTCCCATCACCGCGAACGATTTCAGCCAGGCCGGCGACGCGCGCCGGCAGGCGCTCTCGCTGGCCATCGCCACGGGCTTCGACGAGTTGCGCCAGGGACAGCTGAACATCGTGGTCACCGAAGCAGCCCGCAATATTGCGAAACACGCCGGAAGCGGTGAGATCGTGCTCACCCCGTGGAGCTACGAGGGCAAGACGGGAATCGATATGCTGGCCCTGGATAAGGGAAAGGGTATCGAAAACCTGTCCTCTGCCATGCAGGACGGATATTCGACGGCCGGCACCCCCGGCAATGGCCTCGGCGCCATCGCCAGGTTGTCAGGCAGCTACCAGATTTACTCCGTACCGGGAAATGGGACCGCTGTTTTTGCCCGCGTGCTCCGAACCGGACAAGACACGGAGAGCGAGACCCGTCCCTATCGGCTCGGAGCCATCTCCACCCCTATCCCGGGCGAATCTGTCTGCGGAGACGCCTGGGGCGCGGTACACACTCCGGAGCGCAGCATCTATATTGTGGCTGACGGTCTTGGACACGGCCCGCTGGCTTCCGAGGCTTCTGAGGAGGCGGTGCGTGTCTTCCGCCAGTTCGCACCGCAGTCTCCCGATCGGATACTGAACGAGATTCACGGAGCTCTGACCAAAACGCGCGGAGCCGCGGTTTCCATCGCCGAAGTTTTTCCTCAAAGGCGAATCCTGAATTACGCTGGAGCTGGCAACATTGCCGGGGCAGTTAGTTTTGGCGGTAAGACGAGAAGCATGGTGTCGATGAACGGGACCGTCGGGCACGTCATCGGAAAAATTCAGCAATTCTCCTACCCCTGGGAGCCAGGATCCGCATTAATCATGCATTCCGATGGACTTGGCACCCGGTGGAATGTAGAACAATATCCGGGGCTGACCTCGCGGCATCCCGCGCTTCTGGCAGGAGTCCTCTTTCGGGACTATTGCAGAAAGCGTGATGACGCCACCGTCCTGATCTCCGGGATCTAGCTTTAATATCTCTTTGTATCAAACAAGTGAAGTAAAATGAACGACTTGCGGGCCCTTTCGATCTTTACGTTACGCTTGCGCCATGAACGGCACGTTGTGCATGCGCGACAACGAGCCCGGGACATTGCCGCCCTTTTAGGCTTTGAGCACCAGGAACAGATCCGCCTGGCGACCGCCGCCTCCGAGTTGGCGCGCAACGCCTTCCGCTACGCGACCGATGGGGTCGTCGAATTTCTTGTCCGGAAACAGCCGCACCCGCTCTTTGTCATCTCCGTATCCGATTCCGGACCGGGGATTGCCAACCTCGCAGAGGTTCTGGACGGCAGGTATGTCTCGCGGACCGGGCTGGGAAAGGGAATCGTCGGCACCAAGCGGTTGATGGACTCCTTCGACATCACCTCCTCGGCGGCGGGGACCAGGGTCGAGGCAGGGAAGCTGCTGCCGAACACCGCTCCTGCAGTCGATGAAGTCCGCATCCGGAAAATTGTCGAGGAGCTGTCGAGAAGCGGCGCGATCGATCCCTTCGATGAAGTGGAACGCCAGAATCAGGAGCTTCTCCGCACCCTGGCCGAACTCCGCGAAAAACAGGACCAGCTCGCCGAGCTCAACCGTGAGCTCGAAGACACCAATCGCGGCGTCGTTGCGCTTTACGCGGAGCTGGACCAGAATGCGGACGATCTGCGCCGCGTCTCCGATCTCAAGACCAGCTTTCTCTCCAATCTCTCGCACGAATTCCGGACCCCGCTCAATTCCATCACCTCTCTATGCCGGATGTTGATGAGCCGTTCGGACGGCGATCTCTCGACGGAGCAGGAGAAGCAGGTAGGCTTCATCCAGCGATCGGCGGCCGATCTCTCCGAACTGGTCGACGACCTGCTCGATCTGGCCAAAGTAGAGGCGGGAAAGACCGATATCCGGACCAAAAACTTCGAGGTTCAGGATCTCTTCGGCGCCCTGCGCGGCGCTCTCAAGCCGCTGTTGACCGGCAACAGTCTGGAGCTGATCTTTGAGGCTGAGCCCAACCTGCCTTCTCTCTACACGGATGAAGGCAAGGTCTCGCAGATTCTGCGCAACCTCATCTCGAATGCCCTGAAGTTCACGCGCCGTGGTCACGTCCGTCTCACCGCCCAGTCGGAAGGCGGCGGTTCGATCGTCTTCCGGGTAGAGGATACGGGCATCGGCATCGCTCCCGAAGATCAGGAAAAAATCTTCCAGGAATTCGTCCAGATCGACAGCGAGATTCAGAGCAAGGTGAAGGGAACCGGCCTTGGTCTCCCGCTTTCGAAGCGGCTGGCGGAGCTGCTTGGCGGAACCATCAGCGTGCAAAGCGAAGTCGGCATCGGCTCGACCTTCCAGGTGACTTTGCCGATCCTCTACGGCGGTTCGGGCCCCCGGCCAGTGAATGATCTTCAGGCAGTGTTGTCTTCCGAGGAAGGACCCATCATTCTTTTTGTCGAAGACAACGTTGAAACCAGCTTCGTCCACGCGTCATCTTTGAAGACGAGCGATTATCGGCCTATCTTTGCGATGAACATTCCCGAAGCCCGAGTCGCAATGAGGAGCCTGAAGCCGGCCGCCGTAGCCCTCGATCGATTTCTCGACGGCGAGGACTGCCTCTTCTATATCCAGGAGTTGAAAGCCGGCGGGTACGATGGGCCGATTGTCGTAGTCAGCGTGGTCGACGACGAACAATCGGCTCTCGAAGCCGGGGCAGACCGGTTTTTGGTCAAGCCAATCGCCCCGTACAAGCTGACGATTACGCTCAAGGAACTGCTGGAGGGCGAGCCCGCCCATACCGTGCTGCTGGCCGATGACGACGAGGTCACCCGCTACATCCTGGGCGAGGCGCTTAGCCGGCTTGGATATAACGTTGTGGAAGCTCAGAATGGGCGCGAAGCCATCCAAATGATGGAGAAGCACATCCTAACTGGTGTTTTTCTGGATGTAATCATGCCTGGTCTCACCGGTCTTGAAGTGCTTCGGGAGATGAGGCGCAACTCCTACACCGCGACAATCCCGGTTATTGTCCATACATCGAAGGAACTGACACCGCAGGAAATGGACGAACTCACCAACTTAGGCGCGGTCTTTTACGCGAAGCGCGAATTCAGCAGTAGAGAAGATTCCAGCAGGCTGCAAGAGATTCTGGCCAGTGCAGGAATAGGGCTGTGACATCGGAATCGACTTCCGTCCTGGTTGTCGATGATCGAGCGGCGAATCGATATACCACCACTCACGCTCTCGCTCGCGCAGGTTTCACCATCATCGAAGCCGCGAGCGGCAAAGAGGCGTTGGAACTCGCGAAGAAGCTGCCTGCCGTCATTGTTCTCGACGTCAAACTTCCCGACATCCTTGGATATGAAGTGTGCCGGAGGATCAAAGGCAACTCCCTTACCAGGCACATCCCCGTTCTCCAATTGTCGGCGTCTTTCCTAAGCAACGAAAGCAAGCTCTATGCGTTGGAGAGCGGCGCGGATGCCTACCTTATCCAACCCACCGATCCCGTGGTGCTGGTGGCGACCGTCCGATCGCTGGTTCGCATGCATCGCGCCGAATCGCAGGCGGAAGCGGCGGCGAAGCAATGGCAGGCCACTTTCGATGCGTTGAGCGAGGGGGTGGCCATCCTGGATCGCTCCGGCACGATTCTGCGTTGCAATCGCGCCATGGTTGAGCTCTTGGACCGCACCTATGGAGAGATCGAGAATTCCTCTCTCGAGGATCTGGTGCGCAGCTGTTTCGCTCTCGATCTGCAACAGGAAGGGGTCCGCCTTCCCCGCGAAGTACAGGCCGGATCGCGTTTCTTTCGCTTGAGTCTGGATCAGATCGTCTCTCAGGACGAAGCCACCGGAGGCATCCTCATTATCGCGGAGACAACCGCGCAGAAGCGGGCGGAAGAGGCGCTTCTCGCCAGCGAAAGGCTTGCGGCGACCGGCCGCATGGCGCATACGATTGCGCACGAAATCAACAATCCGCTGGAAGCGATCACCAACCTCACATACCTATTGCAGAATTCGCTCGACAAGCCGGAGACGGCGCGCACTTACATCAATGCCACGGCCAAAGAACTCGAACGCGTGTCCCGCATCTCGAGACAGATTTTGTCTTTTCATCGCGAATCTAGCACCCCGGTGGATATTCGTATCTCCGATCTCATCGATGACGTGCTGGCGTTGAACAACCGAGCCCTCGTCGACCGTCAGATTCAACTCAGAAAAGAATGGGATTCCGAGCTGCTGGTGCAGGGGTTCCCGGCACAGCTGCGGCAGGTATTTTCCAACCTGGTGCGGAATGCGGTCGAGGCTTCGAGCATAGGCGGAGAGATAAGGATCAGAATCTCTTCCAGCAGCCTCGGTCAGAGAACGGCGGAGCCGGAGGTGCGCGTCACCATCGCCGATCGCGGCCTCGGAATTCCGAGCGAGAACAGGAAGCGGATCTTCGAAGCCTTTTTTACCACAAAGGCGCTTAAAGGCTCCGGAGTGGGGCTTTGGCTGTCCTCGACCATTGTCCACGAACATGGAGGACGCCTGCGGGTGCGCAGCTGTACTGAGCCCTCCCGCTCCGGCACCTGCATGTCGATCATCCTTCCCCGCCGCTCGGTCAGACAGTAGCCGCGGCCCGGCAAGAATCGCAGCCGGTATACTTGTGCGGGAAATCAAGCGTCCCGTATAGTGGCTATCCATTCCCAGAATTTCGCATTCTTCTAAGCCCGGAGCCGTTCCTATGTTCATGCGCCGTTCGATCTTTTTCGTCCGCAGCCTCGCGGCAGTGGGAATCCTCGCCTTAGCCGGCCTTCCATCTCATGCGCAGCCCGCAGCTAGCGATCCTCAGGCGGTCGAGAAGCGGGTCGACGATCTTCTCGCCAAAATGACCATCGAGGAGAAGATCGATCTGATCGGGGGCGATACGCCGTTTCGCACGCACGCGATTCCGCGGCTCGGCATTCCCTACTTTCAAATGGCGGATGGACCCGTAGGTGCGCACATCCCTGCACCCACCATTGCCTACGCCGCAGGAATTGGCCTCGCCGCATCGTGGGATCCCGCGCTGGCATTGCGCATTGGTCAGCAACTCGGGCGCGATGCGCGCTCGCGCGGCGCGGCTTTCATTCTCGGTCCCGGAGTGAACATCTATCGCGCGCCGATGAATGGCCGCAACTTCGAGTACTTCGGCGAAGATCCATTTCTGGCCAGCGGCATCGCGGTCGGCTACATCCGCGGCGTGCAGCAGGAGGGCGTCTCCGCGACGGTGAAGCACTTCCTGGGAAATAACTCCGAGTATCTGCGCCACGATACGGATTCAGTGATCGACGAGCGGACCCTGCGCGAGATCTACATGCCGGTCTTCGAAGCCGCAGTGAAAACAGCCAAGGTTGGCGCCATCATGGACTCCTACAATCTGACCAACGGCGAGCACATGACGCAGAATCGCGAGCTGAATATCGATGTGGCCAAAGGGCAGTGGCACTTTCCCGGCATCATGATGTCCGATTGGGTATCGACCTACGATACCGCCGCAGACGCGAACGGAGGCCTCGATCTCGAGATGCCCTTCGGCGTGTACTTTGACCGCGAGAAGCTGCTTCCTCTTCTGAAAGATGGAACCGTCACGGAAGCGACCATTGACGACAAAGTGCGCCGCATCCTGCGCGTTGCCGTGGCCTTCGGCTGGCTCGACCGTCCGCAGCTCGATACCAACATCCCGCGCTACAATCTGGAGGGCCGCGCCGCTTCGATGCAGGGTGCGACCGAAGGCGCGGTGCTGCTCAAAAATGAAAATCACATCCTGCCGCTGGATAAGAATGCAATCAGGACGATTGCGATCATCGGACCGACCGCGGCCCAGACCATCACCACTGGCGGCGGCAGCGGAGAAGTGGTGAGCTTTGCGAATACCAACCTGCTCGTAGGCGTGAGCAACTATCTCGGCGAGCGCACCAATGTGCTGTATGCACGCGGCCTCTATAGCGTGAACCAGATGTCGCGCCTCACTCACTTCACCACCGATGCACAGGGCACGACTGCGGGAGTGGAGCACACCACCTTCGCCAAGGCCGATCTCCAGGGAGGCGTCACCGGCACGACCACCGAATCTGGATTGTGGGCCGCAGGTTCGACACGTCGCGAGCCGGAGGAACAGGAGCTCAACGCACTCACCGCGCATAAGAGCACGAATCCCTACACTCGCCCCACTACCAGCAGCCGGTGGGTTGGCTACTATACGCCGCAAGAAGCCGGTAAGTATGCCGTCTTCGTCCAGACAGATGGAAAGTATCGGCTGCTCGTTGACGATGCGGTGGTCTTCGACAGCTCAGTCGTACCCAAGTTCATCCTGAACCAGGCCACGATGGAGCTCAGCAAAGCACCGCACAAGGTAGTTCTGGAGCAGCTCTCGCAGCAGCTGGGTTCGGTCTCCGGCATGCGGGTGGGAATCGCTCCTCTCGATACCATCGTCGAGAAGGATGCGCTGCAAATGGCGTCACAAGCCGATGCCGTGATCCTCGCCGTCGGCTTCAACGCCGCGTCCGAATCGGAGGGCGGCGACCGCAGCTTCGAACTTCCTGTGGGACAAGAACAACTTATTCAGCAGATCGCGGCGCTCGGAAAGAAGACCATCGTCATGATCACGTCAGGCGGCAGCGTCGATGTTTCCGCGTGGAAAGATCGAGTGCAGGGCATCTTCGAGACCTGGTATGCGGGCGAAGAAGGCGGAACCGCCGCGGCGCGCCTGCTCTTCGGGGAGGACAATCCCTCCGGCCATCTGCCGATCAGCTGGGAGAAGAAGATCACCGACAATCCCAGCTACAACAATTACTATCCCGATCCCGGCACGAACAAGGTCGTCTATCGTGAAGGCATCTTCGTGGGCTACCGAGGCTACGAGCACAACCACGTCGAGCCGCAATTTCCATTCGGCTTCGGCCTCTCCTACACCACCTTTTCGTTTAGCGGACTGAAAAGGGAGGCTGCGGGGAACGGCCGATATAACGTAACCTTCGATGTTACAAATACCGGGAAGCGCGCAGGTGCGACAGTGGCTCAGGTCTATGTCGGAGAAGCCAAGGCGGCAGGGGAAGCGAAGGCGGCGATTGAAAGGCCGGAGAAGGAGCTCAAAGGGTTTGAGCGGGTCCAATTGCAGCCGGGTGAGACGAAGCACGTCGCGCTGCGTCTCGATCCACGCAGCTTCAGCTACTACGACGTGAAGTCATCTTCCTGGCACGCGGACGCGGGGACTTACACTGTGCTGCTCGGGGACTCATCGCAGAATATTCAGCAGAGGACGACGATTCAGCTTCCGGAAGCGATCACCACGCCGGTAAACGAATAGGATAAAGACGGTTTAAGCACCGATGAGGTACAGAACGAATCCAGCCGCGCTGGCTCCGATCGCGGGTCCGAGAATCGGCACCCACGCGTAAGCCCAATCAGAATGGCTCTTGCCGGCAATGGGAAGGACCGCGTGCGCGATGCGCGGTCCAAGATCGCGAGCGGGATTGAGTGCGTAGCCGGTCGTGCCGCCTAACGAAAGGCCGATGCCCCAAATCAGGCAGCTCACCAGGTAAGGGCCGAATCCGGCCGGCGCGCCGCTGGATAAAACCAGCTTCGAGCTCATCGCGCCGATGACCAGTACCAGCACGAAGGTCGCGACGCATTCCGAGAACAAGTTTGCGGGGTAATTGCGAATCGCCGGAGAGGTGCAGAAGACACCGCGCTTCGCATCGGCGTCCTCGGTGATGCTCCAATGGGATAGGTAAAAGAGCCACACCAGCACCGCGCCGCAGAAAGCCCCAGCGATCTGTGCTGCCGCATACGGGAGCAGCTTGGAGAAATCGTGGCGCTGGATCGCCGCCGCCAAGGTGATCGCAGGATTCAGATGCGCATCGCTGCTGCCGAAGAGAAGCGCAGTGAAGATGCCGCAGAGCACCGCGAAGGCCCAGGCTGTGGTGATGACCAGCCAACCGGAGTTCTCGGCCTTGCTGCGCTTCAGCAGTACTCCCGCCACAACGCCGTCGCCCAGCAAAATCATGACCAGCGTGCCCATGAACTCCCCAAGCATCGGAGAACGCATTCCCAAATTTCCTCAGTTCTCGACGAGATTGCTCTCGCGTACAGCGGTTTTTTGAAGGGTGTACTGTGCGGCGAGAGCTTGAAAGCTCTTCACCTCTGCTGCTATCCACGCATCGTCCTTGCCTAGCTCCGCGGCCAATAGCGCAGCGGCCCTCGGCGCCATGGCGATGGCCGCGTGTGCATTCAGGAAGAGAGCTCGTGTGCGCCGCGCCAGCGCATCTTCGACGGTGCGCGCCATCTCAAACCGCGCCGCCCATACGATCTCTGCCGCTATGTAGGGAAGATCGGGATGAAGCTGCTCGGCCAGCTCCGGCGATGACCTGGCCAGCTCGCGAATCTTCTCTGCGTCCGATCCGTAGACCCAGAGATTCTTCGCCATGTTCACATTCTCTTCGTAGCCATGAATGTGCAGGTTCTCGGTCGCGCATGGTGTATCCGCGAGTTTACCCAGCGTGACCGCATGGTTTACGGCGTCTTCCGCCATGTGGCGATACGTGGTCCACTTGCCGCCGACGATGGTGAGCAGTCCCGAGGGGTCGATGTGGATGGTGTGGTCGCGCGACAGCGCCGAGGTTTTTTGGCTATCCGATCCGGCCGCCTTCACCAGTGGGCGAATGCCAACGTAAACGCTGAGAACATCCTCCCGCTTCGGCGGACGGCTCAGATATTCACGCGCTGTTTCGAGCACGAACTCGATCTCCTGCTCAAACGGCAGCGGCTCATAGGACGCTTGCTCGATCGGAGTATCCGTCGTGCCTACCACCGTATGCTCGTGCCAGGGAATCGCGAAGAGCACGCGGCCGTCGCTGGTGTGCGGCACCATGATTGCGGTGTTGCCGCGCAGAAACGATCGGTCGAGCACCAGATGAATACCTTGACTCGGAGCGACCATGGTAGTGGCCGTCTCATCGGCCATGCGCCGCACTTCGTCGGTAAAAATGCCTGTTGCATTGACTACGACGCGGGCCTGCAACTGGAAGCGCTCCGACGTCTCACTGTCTACTACAGCGACGCCGTCGAGGAAGCCTTCGTCATCCTTATGAAGCTCGACGACCGGAGCATAGTTCAACACGACCGCGCCGTGATCGACCGCCGTCTCCATCAGGTGGATCAGCAGGCGGGAGTCGTCGAACTGCCCATCGTGATAGACCACGCCGCCGCGAAGGCCATCCTGGCGCAGCGTGGGCAGACGCTCCAGCGTCTCTTCGCGAGAAAGCAGCTTGGATTTGCCGAAGCCGTATTTTCCGGCCAGCAGGTCGTAAATCTTCATCCCAATGCCGTAGAAAGGCGCTTCCCACCAGGAGTAATTGGGTACGACAAAGGGCACGTCATGCACCAGGTGAGGCGCATTCTGGCGCAGGATGCCGCGTTCCTTGAGCGCCTCCATCACCAGCGAGACGTTGCCTTGTTCCAGATAGCGCACGCCGCCATGCACCAGCTTGGTGCTGCGGCTGGAGGTAGCCTTTGCGAAGTCTTCGCGCTCCAGCAGCACGACAGAAAACCCGCGCGATGCGGCATCGACGGCCACGCCCGCGCCGGTTGCTCCGCCGCCGATCACGACGATGTCCCACGGATCGCGACGCTCGCGGATGCGAGCGATCATCTCTTCGCGTTTCATGCGTTCTCCTTGTTCCAGCCGCCTGCGCGCTTCACAGCGTCCTGCCACTTCGACTGGCGAGCTTCCATCTGTTTGGGATCGGCCTTCGGTTCGAAGACCGTATCCTGCCCCCGCAGCTTGGCAATCTCCTCAGTGCTGCTCCAGAAGTTCACGGCGAGTCCGGCCAGATACGCTGCTCCCATCGCTGTTGTTTCCAGCACCGCGGGACGCCGCACCGGCAGTTGCAACAAGTCGGATTGGAATTGCATCAGCATGTCGTTCGCCGCCGCTCCGCCATCCACGCGCAGCTCGCGGAAGGGCTGCTGCGTTTCCTTGTTCATCGCGTGGAGCACATCGGTGACCTGAAACGCGATGCTCTCCAACGCGGCACGCGCGATGTGTCCCATCTGCGTGCTGCGCTGCAGGCCAATGATCAATCCGCTCGCATAGGGATCCCAGTGGGGCGCGCCCAGGCCGGTAAATGCGGGAACGAAGACCACGTTCTCGGCACTATCGACCGAGGCGGCGACGCTTTCAACATCGGACGACGACGGAAAGAAATGCATATTGTCCCGCAGCCACTGTACCACCGCGCCGCCAACGAAGATGCTGCCTTCGAGAGCGTATTCAAGCTTCTTATCGACGCTGCAGGCGAGCGTCGTAATCAGCCGTTCGTTGGAGAGCGTGAACTTGTCGCCGATGTGCTGCAGCAGAAAACAGCCAGTGCCGTAGGTGTTCTTGGCATCGCCCGGTGAAACGCATAGCTGGCCGAAGAGCGCGGACTGCTGGTCTCCGGCGATGCCCGCGATCTCCACTTCACCGAGGCCGAGGGAGGTCGTCACCTGGCCCAGCGCCTCGCTCGACCAATGAACCTCCGGCATCATGCTCTCCGGAATATTGAGCAGCTTCAGCAACTCGTTATCCCAGCCGTCTTCGACGATGTTGTAGAGCATGGTGCGGCTGGCGTTGGTGCGGTCCGTGACGTGCCGCTTGCCGCTGGTGAGATTCCAGATCAGCCAGGAGTCGACGGTTCCGAAAGCCAGCTTGCCCTGCTCGGCTTGCGCGCGTGCGCCTTTCACATTGTCGAGAATCCACGCGATCTTCGTCGCTGAGAAATAAGGATCGATCAGCAGGCCGGTCTTTTTGCGGATCGTATCTTCAGCGCCGTCATCTGCAAGTTCCTTGCAGAGCGGCGCGCCCCGCCGGTCCTGCCAGACGATCGCGTTATAGACCGGCTTGCCGGATTCGCGCTCCCAGACAATTGTTGTCTCGCGCTGATTGGTGATGCCGAGCGCGACCGTATCTCGAGGACGCACCCGTGCTTTGCCCAACACCTCGACGGCCGCAGTTAACTGCGATGTGAGGATGTCGTAGGGATCGTGCTCGACCCAGCCTACATCGGGATAAATTTGCTTGAATTCGTGCTGTGCCACGCCAGCGATGGAGCCATCGTGCCCGAAAAGAATCGCTCGCGAACTTGTTGTTCCCTGATCCAGCGCAAGAACGTATTTCATATTTCTAGAGAGGCTCTTTCATCGAAGCGTAGTCTCAGCAAGCAGTACACCTTTAGTGCAGTTGGTCCGTCAAGTCTGCCTCGTATGCTCGACTCCGAATCACTTTTTGAACGACCAAAAGGCTCGTTCGGCATCTATTACCTATCGACGCAGGGACACTCTGCAGGCTTTATCGCAAGAAGAAAGGCATTATGGCGGAACAATCGAGCTACCAACGTTTTCATTTGCCTGAGATCGCCAAATCATTTCCAGATCACGCTGAGAGCTTGCTGCTGGATACCTACCTGACCGATGGAGAGACGGCCAGCACTCGCGTCTTTCGCGTCTATCGAGAAACGCCGCCTCATTATCACGCAGGCTCCGATGAGCATCTTTATGTGCTCTCCGGAAGAGGCACCTTTTGGATGGGCGAGGCCGAGAACGGAGGCGAGTTTGCACCGGGAGATTTTCTCGTCTTCAAGCGCAACACCGTTCACGCGCTGCCCACCATCATCGAAGAGCCGGTGGTCTTCCTCGCCATCGACACGCCCCGGCGCAACCCGAAGGACATCATCTTCGTGAATCCCGAAGATGGATCTCCGGAGAGCTTCATTCAAGGCAAGAAGTCGTGAGCGAGGCTTAATTAGTGCGATTTACGCGGACTCGAGGATGATGTTGGAGTACTGCAGCGTGTCGCCGGTGCGGATCAATCCGATGGCCTGCGACACGCGGCGTTTGAACTCGACATGTGGCTCGTAGCTCACCTCAACGCCTTGCAGCGCGCCGAGAAAGCTGTCGACGGTTGCAGGGAAATTCTTCTGCCGGAACTCCTCCGCCATGAAAGCTCTACCGACGACAAAATTCGCTCGGATTGCATGCAGCACATCGAGCACGCGCGGAACATCGTCGATCAGCGAAATGTCGATGGTCTCGATCTGCGGCCAGAAGGGAAATCCACGGTCGGCGATCACCAGCGTGTTGGTGTGCCGCACGCGGCTGAGCAGGGAATTGATAGCTGGATTGAGGATTCCGGTTTTCAGCATAAGGATCAGGCGGCCGATGCGGAGGTCTCGCTCGTGTGTGCCGAGAAGAGCTTCTGGTCCGCGAAAGAATAACAGCCGATGAAGATGTAAGCGAGCAGTGGCACCAGATAAGCCAGAGCTACGCTCCCGGAGCGCACCGAGATCATACCCATGATCGGGGTCAGCACTGCGCCGCCAACAATCGCCATCACCAGCAACGACCCTCCCACCTTCGTATTCTCGCCCAGGCCGCGCAGGCCGAGGACGAAAATCGTGGGGAACATCAGGGACATGAAGAAGCTGGTGATCAGCAACGCCCACAGCCCGGCCCATCCGGGAAAGATCACACCGATCGCGACAAGGACTGCGTTGATCGCGCAATATGCTGCCATCAGTTTCGCGGGCGATACATATTGCATCAACCACGCGGAGCTGAAGCGTCCCACGCCGAATGCCACGAGCGAGCCGGTGAGCAGATAGCCGGCCATCTTCTCCGGCTCATGCGCATACGACTGAACGTAGGGGATGAAGTAGCTCCATGTGCCGACCTGTGCGCCCACGTAAAGAAACTGCGCAACTACGGCCAGCAGAAAATGAGGATAGCCAAACAGCGCGCGAAGGCTCCCGTGAGCTTCTTCGGCATTTTCGGTTCGCGTGAGCGACGATGGAAAGCGGGTGATGGCAATTAGAATCAGCATCACCAGCGCAAGAACTCCCAGAACCAGATATGGGATCACGACGCGCATCGTTTCCGATTGCAGATATGCCGCGTAGGCGTGCCGTGCCTGTAGCTCCGCGACCTGATGCGGCTGCAGCTCCACTCCGGAAAAGATGAAGAGCGTGCCGAAGAACACGCCGCTGATCGCACCCAGAGGATTGAAGGCCTGCGCTAAATTGAGACGCCGAGCAGCCGTGGCAGGATCTCCGAGCTGCGCGATGAAGGGATTGGCGGCCGTCTCCAAAAACGACAGTCCGCTGGCGATGACGAAGAGGGCGATAAGAAAAAAGATGTAGCGTCCAGCGACCGCCGCCGGCCAGAACAAGAATGTCCCCGTGCTGAAGAGAGCTAGGCCAATCAGAAATCCCGATTTGTATCCCCATCGGCGCATCAGCAGCGCGGCAGGCATGGCGAGCAGGAAATAACCCAGATAAAACGCGGACTGCACCAATCCAGCCTCGAAGCGAGTAATCACGAACGATTTCATGAACTGGCGAATGAGAACGTCATTCACATTGTTCGGAATGCCCCAGAGGAAAAAAAGCACAGTGACCAGCACAAATGGAATGACGGAGCCGCGAGGCAACAACCGAGCCTCGGACCTGGCGGCCGGTGTGGATGGAGCGGCGGAGCTAGCGGGCAACATCGGCATCGGTTCTCTTAGCTCATCTTTTTAGTCGAAAGCCATCATAGTCTGAGCAGCGCGGTGCTGGCATCTCGTCGAGATGTCCTCGGTCGTTTGCATCGTCAAGAAGCGCTCTCGTTCAGCCTGTAAACACTGACCGCATTGCCGCCAAGAATGCTGTCCTGCTCGGAGACAGGCAGCTTCGATACCAGCTCGGCTAATGTCTTCCACCACCAGCTGTAGCTGCTCGCCAGCGTGCAAACCGGCCAGTCCGATCCTGCGAGCAGCCGCGATGGACCAAAGCACTCCAATGCGGTCTCGAAGTATGGGCGCAGATCGTCGATCGTCCAGCGGCTCCAGTCCGCTTCCGTCACCATGCCGCTGAGTTTGCAGTGGACGTGCGGACGCGCGGCTAGCTCCCGAATCTGCTCGCGCCATGGCGACATCTTTCGTTCCGTGATCGACGGCTTGGCCAGATGATCGAGCACGAATACCTGATTCGGATGCCGGTCGACAAACTGGATGGCGAAGGGCAGATGCCGCTCGTAAATCAGAATGTCGTAAACCAATCCTGAGCCGGCCAATGCCGAGATGCCGCGATTGAAATCCTCTCGCAGCATGAAGTCATCCTGTGCTTCGCCTTGGAGTACGTGGCGCAGTCCCTTCAGCTTGGGATGCGCCGCCAGTTCTTCCAGGTGACGGGGAAAATCTTCGCTTGCCAGCGGCGCCCAGCCCACGACGCCACGAAGAATCGAGTGCTCTGCGGCGAGAGACAAGAGCCAATGCGTCTCCTCAAGCGATTGCCGCGCCTGCACGACGATTGTTCCCGTCACGCCTGCCGTTGTAATTTCTCTCCGGAGATCTTCGACGAGAAAGTCGCGCTGCAGCGTCTGCATCGTGTCGTCGATCCAGCCATACTCCGCGGTGGAATATCTCCAGAGGTGATGATGGGCATCGATTCGCTGCGTCATGGCCGTGGTTTGAGGTGCCCCAATTGCATTTGTTCGCGTGCGACCGACTCTAAACCACGGTCGATAGGAAAGCAAAACGCGGTCCAGTCTGACATCAGCAGACGCTGTCAGTCGAATCGGTACAGGAATCAACTATACAAATCCCTGCCAAGCTGTATATAAGTATCGGAACTAATTGGCGCGGTTCTTCGCTCCCCGCGGCACAGCGTGAGGACCCCTATGAACGCTGCAGTCAACCGCATGACGCGCACCCGGCAGGCGCTTGAAGACTCGGCCCACGGCGATCAACCTAAATATCGCCTCATCTTCGAGAGCCTCAAAAATAGCATCCTTTCCGGCGAGTATCGGAAGGGCATTCGCTTGCCCAGTGAGACGGAGCTGGTGAGGCGCTTCGGCGTTTCGCGCATGACCATCGTCAAGGCCGTCAAAGAACTTCAGCAATTGGGGCTGGTCGTTCGCCGCGTTGGATCGGGCACCTATGTGGCCTCGTCGGCGGCTCACGAGAACCGGCTCTTCGGATTGCTGATACCGGAGCTGGGGCAGACGGAAATCTTCGAGCCCATCTGCCAGGGCATGGCGAACTTTCCGCTGGCCAGCAAACACGCGCTGTTGTGGGGAAACGCGGCCGCACAGGCGGAGCAGAAAGCGGAGCTGGCCGAGGAGCTTTGCCATCGCTACATCGCGCAGCGGGTTTCGGGAGTCTTCTTCGCTCCGCTTGAGTTGACGCCCGTCCGGGACGAGGTGAACAGGAGGATCATTGCTGCGCTCGAGGCGGCGAAGATTCCCGTAGTGCTGCTCGACCGCTGCTTCGCTCCCTATCCCATGCGCAGCCGCTACGATCTGGTGGGCATCGACAACCGGCGCACCGCGTATCTCGCTACTGAGCATCTGGCGAAGCTGGGGGCGAAGCGCATCGCTTTCTTCGGCAAGCCGCTCTCTGCGTCGACGGTCGACGCGCGCATCGCCGGCTACCGCGAGGCGCTTTTGGTCCACGGCCTTTACAAGGAGGGCAATTTCGTCACGCGCGCCGATCCCAGCGATGACGCTCTCATTCGCTTCGTGCTGCGCACTCACAAACCGGATGCGTTCCTGTGCGCCAACGACCACACCGCGGCCAACCTTATGCATACGCTGATCAGGCTGGGCCGGCGCATCCCCGAGGACATTCGCATCGTCGGCATCGACGACGTGAAGTACGCCAGCTTGCTGCCCATCCCTCTCACCACGCAGCATCAGCCGTGTTTGAATCTGGGCAAAGTGGCCATGGCCACCATGCTCGACCGTCTGGAGAATTCCGAGTTTCCCGCGCGGGATGTACTGTTGAGCTGCAACCTGGTGGTGCGCCAATCCTGTGGAGCGCAGGGCGCTGAAAAGCATTCTCCGCCGCTCGATCTGGGAGCTGCCGCTTTTCTCGCGTCTCGTGCAGGATGAAATGAACGCGCTCCGATCACCGTGAAGCGTTCGGTGATCCGCGTACTCGCCGCGGCTTATTTTAGAATAGAAGCGTGATCACCCTAGGCGGCGCTCTGCACGATATCAGGTCGAAGATCCAGAACCGCGAGCGCATCTCTTCGGAGGAAGCCCGCTGGCTCTGGCATAACGCCTCCGATGCAGAGCTGCGCGATCTGGCCATGCAGGTGCGCGCCCGTTTTCATGCGCCCTCCGCATGCACGTACATGGTGATGCGCATTGTGAACTACACCAACGTATGCGTGGCGCAATGCGACTACTGCGCGTTTTACCGGCTGCCGGGAAATCCTGAAGGATACGTTCTTAGCGAAGAGCAGGTCTTCGCCAAGCTCGATGAATTGCTCGCGCTCGGCGGCGATCTCGCGGCCTTCAACGGCGGATTCAATCCGCATCTTCCGCTGGAGTATTACTGCGACCTCTTCTCTGCGATTCGCGCGCGTTATGGCGACAGCCTCGAGTTCTATGCGCTCACCATCGCCGAGTTCATGTATCTCGCCGATCACGCGAAACTCGATTACGCCGCGGCAGCGCAGAAGTTCAAAGAAGCCGGCGTGCATTGGATTACCGGTGGAGGCTCGGAGATTCTCACCGAAGATTTTCGCCGCCGCCACAGCAAGTTCAAGTACACGGTGGCGCAGTATTTCGAAGCGCAGCGAGCTATCGTCGATGCCGGTCTGCGTACAACCGCCACCATGGTCATCGGCTTCGACGAATCGATCGACGAACGCCTCGAACATCTGGAGCGCACACGCAAATTTCAGGATGAGACTAACGGTCTTGCAAGCTTTCTCTGCTGGACTTATAAGCCGTATTTCACGCAGATCGGCGGCATCGAGATCGGCACCGAGGAATATCTGCGCCATCTGGCGTTGAGCCGCATTTATCTCGACAACGTTTCGCGCATCCGCACTTCAGTTCTGACGCAGAATGAGCGTGCTCTCGAAGGACTGCTCTACGGAGCGGACGACTTCGATCTTCCCATCGAGGACGAGGTTACGCAGAAGGCCGGCGCAACCATCAGCTTGCAATTCGACAAGATATTGAATGTGGCGCGCCGGCTTGGCTTTACTCCCACCTATCGCCATGTTCCGCAGGATCGCGCCGAGACAGTTCCGTCACTCTGAGCGGATCGAAGAATCTCCGCAATCGGTATGAAACGATTGAAAGTCGATTGCTGCGATTGTTAGGCCTTCCAGAACGTAATCACCAAGCCGCCGGCCACGATCAACGCTCCGCCGGCCCAGATCGGCGTTGTGGGAGCCTGATGAAATCGCACCTTGGCCACAATCTGCGCGATCAGAAAAAACAGCACGACGTAGACCCCCAGCAGTTTGCCGAAGTCCCATTGCGGAAGGTTCACGAAGAGTCCATACGCTCCAAGCACCAGAGTTCCTGCCAGAAACCACAGTGCGCGCGTCGATCCTGAAGCCCGGTAGAGCCCGCTTTGGAAACACGCGTCGCCCGAGACCTCAAGAAAAGCGGCGAAGGCCAGAACAGCAAAGGCTCCGGCAGGGGATGCGACAATCTGGCTGACAATATTCTTCACGCGCGCCTCCCAGTGCGATTTCGCTAAGAGATTGTCAAAATCGTAGCAGGGCATCGCATAAAGAAATCGTCAGCTTCGTGACAATGTTCGCGTTGGCGCATGCGATCGGCGAGCGCAGATCGCAGCAATTGAAAACCCCACATCTCAAAGTCAAGATGTGGGGCACCGATACCCACTGAATCCGTCTGACTAAGTAAGAGGTTTCAGATCGGCCAGCATAGTTGGAATCAGCTCCGACACTGTGGGGTGAATGTGTACCGCGTGTTGGATCGTCGTGTAGGGAGCCTTGGCGTACATCACGTCGAGGATGCAATGAATCGCCTCGTCGCCGCCTACTCCGAGAATGGACGCGCCCAGGATGCGCTTCGACTCTGCGTCGACCAGGATCTTCATGAATCCCTCGGACTCACCCTTCTCGACGGCGCGGCTCACCTTGGTCATCGGCCGGGTGCCGATCAGCGCCGGCTTGCCTGACTTGCACACCTCTTCTTCCGTCATGCCTACGCGGGCCAGCGGCGGGTCCATATACAGCGCATAGGCTAGGATGCGATCGCTGACACGACGCGGCGAATTTTCAAGCAGATTTGCAGCGACGATCTCGAAGTCGTTATACGACGTGTGCGTAAACGCGCCGCGACCGTTGCAATCGCCCATCGCCCAGATGCCCGGCACGCTGGTTCTCAGCTGGTCGTCGACGACGACGAAGCCGTGTTCATCCAACTTGAGGCCGGTTTTTTCTACACCCAAGTCGTCGGTATTGGGACGCCGCCCCACAGCCAGCAGCACATGGCTGCCCAGCACCTCGGGATCGCCATCATGGCACTCGACGCCCACCGATACATCCGTGCCGTGCGCGTGAAAATGAATACACTCGGCATGCAGGCGTACGTGGATGCCTTCTTTCTCCAGAATTTCCTTCACCGCTATCGAGACGTCTTCATCCTCGTGGGAGACCAGCCGCGACGACTTCTCGACGATGGTCACCTCGCTGCCGAAGCGGCGAAACATCTGCCCGAACTCGATCCCGACATAGCTCCCGCCGACTACCACCAGATGCCGGGGCAACACGTCGAGATCCATCATGCTCACGTTATCCAGATATTTGATTTCGTGGATGCCGGGAAGGTCGGGCTTCACGGCGCGGCCGCCGACGTTGAGAAAGATCCGCTCCGCCGAGAGCAGCTGATCGCCGACCCGCACCTCGTTCGCGGATTCGAAGCTAGCATGGCCGGTGTAGACCGTGCAGTTTTCCATTCCTCGCAGCCAGCCTTCCACGCCATTGCGTGATTTGGCTACCACAGCATCTTTGCGCGCCTTCACGGCCTTCATGTCGACATCAATGGGGCCGCCAATCTCCACGCCATAATCCGCGGCTCTCCGGGCGAGGTGCGCGGCATAGGCGCTCGCCACCATGGTCTTGGTAGGAGTGCAGCCGGTGTTGACGCAGGTGCCGCCGAAGAGCTTGCGCTCGATCATGGCCACTTTGCGCCCCGCCTGCGTAAGCCGGCCAGCCAACGAGGGGCCGGCTTGGCCGGCCCCTATGATGATGTCGTCGAATCGAATGGTAGTCATTGCAAGTGTGAGACGATCAAAAAGCCGCCAATGATGGCTATCGCGTCCTCCAGCAGTGCAATGGGAAGATCTTTTCCGATTGCCTTGGCCAGCCGCCCGCGGAATTCCGCTCCGCCCAGTGTACCCACAACCGCACCCACCGCGCCGGCGATCAGTCCGACAATCCATGATCCTTTGGCCAGGCCGATGGCAGCTCCGGAAAAGCCTCCCATTACGATCCTGATGATGAATTGCGGCGGAACCTTGCGGCTGGGCGTCTTGGGCAGCTTGTCGTTCACCAGTTCACCCAGTGCTAAAAAGCTGAGGATATAGCGCGTTATGGGCAGGCCCAGCCAGTGCAGCGGGGTGTCGCCCAGGGGAATCCAGCCCAGCCCAGCTCCCCAGCTCACCATGGTCAGGCCCATCAGCGCCCGCAGGCCGGTAATGACTCCGATCAAAAATGCAAATGCGATTACCATCGTCGATTCTCTCCAGGCGCAAACCGCTTAAAGGCCGCTCCGCGCAACAGGTCTCAATCTTACGGCGAGAATTCCGTCCTTGGCTTGTCGAAAACCGCTGTAAATTTGCGCGGCGGGATCGAAAGATATTGCAGAAGGTTGTTTTTTGTGCTGGGTGAGGGAGACCTGCCGGAGAATGTCAGAGAAGCTTCTCTCCGGCCGAAGCGTCAAAGTATATTCACCGCGCGAGCCGCGAGCAGCGCCACTGTAGCGAACGAGATCAGCGCCTGCACCATCATCATCATCTTGGCCCATCGCGAGAGCACCGGGCTGTCGGTCGGCGAAAAGGCGGTGCTGGTGTTGAAGGCCAGAAATAGATAATCGACGAAGCCCGGACTCCACGTTTCTTCGCCCATCGCCCGTTTTGCCTGCTGATCGAGCGTCATCTGCGGGAACAGGAAAGCGCCGTCGGTATGCACGCCACGCAGCTCGCGGGCATGCGGGCCGCCTGCGTCAAGCCGCCAATACCATGATGCAAAGACCAGGATGTTTGCTATCCACAGCGCGGCTGCCGAGCGCAGCAGATCCTTCGGAGATTCTTTGTGCGAGGGCAGCGCCGCCACCAGCAGCCACAGCGACCAGACCATGTCGGCCGTGACGATGGAGGTCACCAGATACCCCAACACTCTGTTGAGGGTATTCAGGCCTTTCTGGCGCGCCCATGCGGTGGGGACCATAAGGACGACAACTACGGTAATCAGCATCCACGCCGGACCGACGGAGAGCGACTCGGGCAGAGCCAGCCGCAAGCCTCCCACGGCAAGCAGAGCCAGCATCGCCGGCCAACGTGGTTCCAGCCGGGCAGGAGGTGGGAGCGTAGTCATTCCTTCTCATCATGCAAGACGATGCCCGGTCTGGCAAACGCCCATTTACTGCCCCATTTATCCCACGGAGAGCCGTAGTTCGGCTTTCTCCGTTGTGATCGTCAGCCTGGTCGCGGTCAGCTTGCCGTTCCAACCACCGGCCTTGGCCTCGATGATGATCTCTCCCGGCTTCTTCGTCGATTGAATAATCACCTGCGCCAGCCCGTTGAACAGACTCCGCTTCGGCTCCTTGTCGGATTCATGGCAATTCGGATCGCCGTTGCCCACTCCGAGGAACCCTCCGGCGCCCGTAATCTTGAACTCGATCAGATCATCTGCGATTGGAACGTGCCGTCCGTCCGCGTCCAGGGCTTCGACCCGCAGTACAGCGACATCTTCTCCGTCAGCGTGGAGGGTCGTCCGGTCTGCGGTCAGCTTGATGCTCCTGGCGGCTCCGGTGGTCTCGCGCTTCTCGGTGAGCACCACCTTGCCGTCCTTGGTGCCGCGCGCCTCGATCACGCCGGGCGCATATTTCACCTTCCACTGCAGATGCGTCAGCGGTTCGACCTTCTGGCTGCCTACGCTCGTGCCGTTGACGAACAGCTCAACGGAGTCGAGATTGGAGTGAACCCACACCGGGATCTCGATGCCCTCTTTGCCTGCGAAGTTCCAGTGCGGGAAGAGGTGCAGTACCGGCTCCTTGCCCCACCAGGCCTTGTAGTAAAAGTAGGTGTCCTTGGGATAGCCGCAGGTATCGATGATGCCGAACTGTGAGCTGACCGAGGGCCAGCCGTAGGGCGTGGGCTCGCCGCGATAGTCGAAGCCGGTCCATGCGAAGCCTCCGGCCAGCCACTCGCGGGCCATGTAGAACTTCCACCATTCCTCCCCCGTCTCGCCCCATCCCGGCTGGTTGGTGTCGTAAGCGCTCATCACGTTGCGCAGCTTGTCGGTGAAGTATTCGCCTCGCGTGGAGATTGCGCTCGCCGTCTCTGTTCCGATAGAAGGTTGATTCGGATGCGCCTTGTGATAATCGTCCGGCACCTTCAGGTTGTAGTTGAAGCCCATCACATCCAGCACCTTGGAAACGCCGGTCCCGAAGTTGTTGTTTACCGCGGCGGTGCACACCCGCGTCGGATCGAGCTCGTGGCTGCGCTGCTGCATCTCCGCAATCACGCGCTCGCCCACCACATCCTTGTTGAGATAGCCCTCTTCGTTGCCCATCGACCAGAGAATGATCGCGGGAGAGTTGCGGTAGCGCTTGATCATCGCTTCAAGTTGCGCCATGCCCTCAGGATTGGAGCTCATCTGTCGCGTCTCGCAGAGCATCATCATGCCCATGCGGTCGCATGCCTCGACCAGCTCCGGAGTTGGCATGTTGTGCGAAGTGCGCATCCCGTTCGAGCCCATCTCCTTGAGCACGCTTACGCGGAAATACTGCATCCGGTCGGGCAGTGCCGCGCCGATTCCAGCGTGATCCTGGTGGTTGCAGGTGCCCTTGATCTTGACCGGCACGTCATTCAGGAAGAAGCCCTTGTCCTTGTCGAAGCGCAGCGAGCGCACGCCGAAGCTCACGCGTTCGGCGTCGCGAACCTTTCCCGCAGCCTCGACCGACACGATGGCGGAGTAAAGGATCGGCGTCTCAGGCGACCACCGCTCGGGATGTGCCAGCCGCGCGGTCGCGGTGTATGTGGCCGAGCCATCAGAGTTCACCTGCTGTGCCGCAGCTTCTGCCGAAGCCACCTGCTTGCCTTCGCGATCCAGAATCTGCCAGCGGACGCGCGCATACTCCTGGTTGTCGCCGGCGTTCTGCACCACGGTGCCCAGGCTCAGGACAGCCGCGTCACCTTCCATCTTCGCGCGAACGTAGCTCTCCCATTGCCCCAGGTGCAGCTTGTCCTGCTTCACCAGCCAGACGTGCCGGTAAATTCCCGCGCCCTCGTAGAACCATCCATCGCCGAAGCTCGCATCCATGCGCACCACAAGATAGTTCTTCTCTCCGTAGTGCAGAAAGTCCGAAAGGTCGAAGCTGAAAGGTGCATATCCATTGTCGTTGCGGCCGATGAAGCATCCGTTTACGAAGATCAGCGCACTGCGGAAGGCTCCGTCGAATTCAATCGAGATGCGCTTGCCCTGGTCTGCTGCGGCAATCTCGAAGGTGCGACGGTACCAGCCCACGCTGGTCTCCGGATAGCGCCGCCCCAGTGGCTTGTACCCATGCGATTGCTGCTCGTTATCCCAGACAAAGGGCAGCTCGACCGCCCAGTCGTGCGGCAGATTCAGAGACCGCCACTTCGAGTCGTCAAGCTTGGCGGTGGCGAAGTCGAACTCGCCGGTCTTGGCGAAATCGCCCTGGCCCTTGCCGAAATCCAGATCGTGCCCCGGGTCGCATCCATTGCCGAGCTGGAACTTCCATCCGAAATCGAAGAGCAGTTTTTCTCTCGGCCCCGGAGAAAACGCCGCCGCCTCGGAAACGGTCGAAAGGAGCGCATTCGTTTGCGCCCAGGCGCTGGCCGAGATGGCGGAAGAAGCAGAGAGAGCAAGTCCGGAGAGCACGAGATCGCGGCGAGTGAGAATAGGCATCAGAAGACCTTTAAATGGAATGCAATTCGCTTTAAGCCTTGAAGACAGAAAATCGGCGCGTCCAGTGTATACGTTTTCATTACCGGAATTCTCAACATTTCTGAACGCCCGGGCCGAACTGGACGCGCGAACACGAGTCTTCTAAAGTTAGCTGGATATGATTTCATCCTCACTCGACGAAGTGCAGGAGGCATCGCGTGCTGCCGCACCTCCGATGCCGAAAGAGCCGCTGCCGATCGTCTGCATCGGTTCGGGGGGCATCGTTCGCGACGCCCATTTGCCGGCGTACCGGCTGGCCTCGTTTCCGGTCGCCGCGGTGGTCGACGTTGAGCCGGAAAAAGCTCTGAAGCTGGCAGCGGATTTCGATGTGCCTCTGGCTCTAGGTTCCGTCGACGAAGCCATCCGCCAGACGCCCGCGAGGAGGATCTTCGATCTCGCCCTGCCTGCGGGCGCGATTGCCGGGGTGCTTCGTCAGCTGCCGAACGGGTCGGCGGTGCTCATTCAAAAGCCGATGGGCAACAATCTCGCCGAGGCCCAGGAGATCGTCTCCATCTGCCGTGAGAAGCAGCTCACCGCCGCGGTGAATTTTCAACTTCGCTATGCGCCGGTGATGCTGGCGGCGAGGAAGATCACCGACGCCAATCTGCTGGGCGAAGTCCATGACATGGAGGTCCGCGTCTCGGACTTCATGCCCTGGGATTTGTGGACCTTCATCCTGTCCAGTCCCCGCCTGGAGATTCTCTATCACAGCATTCACTATGTCGATCTCGTGCGCTCGTGGTTCGGAAATCCATCGCGGGTTTTGGCGAGAACCGTGCGCAATCCGGGCACTCCCAAGCTTGCGCCGGCCAAGAGCGTCATCATCATGGACTACGGCGAGTGGAAGCGCGTCTTCATCACTGCCAACCACAACCACACCTTCGTAGGACGGCAGCACAGCTTTGTTCAATGGGAAGGAACCAAAGGCGCGCTGCACGCGGTGATGGGTGTGAACCTCGACTATCCCCGCGGCAAGCCTGACTCGCTGGACTTCGCATCGCCCGGCGAACCTTGGACCACCCTGCCCACGAAAGGGAACTGGTTTCCGCACGCCTTCATCGGTTCCATGGGATCGCTGCAGGCTTACGTCACCGGCGCGAGCCCGGTTCTTCCCACCCGCGTCGAAGATGCACTCGATACCATGAAAGTGGTCGAGGCGGCCTACCGATCGAGCGAGGAAGATGGCATCGATCCCGAGACTCTGGAGTAAGCAAGCCTCCGCATCGTCACGGCACAGAAGAGGAAGGCATGTCCCAAGAATCTATGAATGCAACCCACGAATCGTTTCGTCTCGACGGCCGGCACGCGCTGGTAACCGGCGGCGCCAGCGGCATTGGCGAGGCAACCTGCAAGGAGCTGGCTCGCGCCGGCGCATCGGTGATCGTCGCCGACATCCATCATGAGCAGGCGAAATCGCTGGCATCAACCCTGGGCAACGCCACCGCGCTGCATCTCGACGTCACCAAGCCAGAGTCGCTTCAGGCCGCAGTCGCCGCTATCGGCAAGCTCGACATCCTGGTGAATAATGCGGGCATCGCCAGCGTGGGAGACATCACCAAGATCGAGCCTGACGAATTCGACCGCGTGATGGAAGTCAACGTGAAGTCGGTCTATCTGGTCACGCGCGCTTTTCTGCCGCTTTTATTGGCTGCCCACGGCTGCATCGTCAATATCGGATCGGTGGCCGGGCTGGTGGGCATCAAGCAGCGCTTTGCCTACTGCACCAGCAAGGGCGCGGTCATCGCCATGACCCGGCAGCTCGCCGTCGAGTATCCCAAGGAGCTGCGCGTCAACTGCATCTGCCCCGGCACCGTGCAGACGCCCTTTGTCGAGGGTTATCTGGAGAAGTATCACGCGCATGAGAAAGACAAGGTGCGCGCCGAGCTCAATGCACGCCAGCCCATCGGCCGCGTAGGCCAGCCGGAGGAGATAGCCTCGCTGGTGCGATATGTCTGCTCGGATGAAGCGGCTTTCATGACCGGAGCCTTGCTGCCCATCGACGGCGGCTGGACCGCCGCCTAGTTTTTCACCGCCCTTCACGCTCGGTCATCGATTTCGCGGTGTTGATATCCAATTTTGCGGTTATCGCACAGAAGGCACTGGAAGCTGAACGCCATCCTGCCGAAGTGGAGACAGGCAATGGAAGGATTGAGCGTGCAGGATCTTTTGCTGCCGCAGACAAGGACTGGAGAACTCATTTGAGCGATCTGAAAATCACCGGCGTCGAGGTCATCGACCTCCGCTTTCCCACTTCGCGAGACGCAATTGGCTCTGACGCCGTCAATACATCGCCGGATTACTCCGCCGCGTACTGCATCCTCGAGACGGATCAGGAGCTGAAGGGATACGGACTCACTTTCACCTTGGGCCGCGGCACCGAGCTGTGCGTCGAAGCGCTGCGCTATCTCTCGAAGTTCGTCATCGGCCGCAGTTTGTCTTCGATCACCGATAACTTCGCGGCGTTCTCCCGCGAGCTGACCGGCGATCCGCAGTTCCGCTGGTTGGGTCCGGAAAAGGGTGTCATCCATCTGGCTACGGCCGCGCTGCTCAATGCGGTCTGGGATCTCTACGCCCGCAAAAAAGATAAGCCTCTATGGCAACTCCTCGCGGACATGGAAGACGAGCAGATCCTTCGCGCCATCGATTTCCGCTACATCACGGATGCGCTCACTCCGGACGAAGCGCGCGCGATCCTGCGCAAGAACAAAGCGGGGATGGACCTGCGCCTCGAATATCTGCGCCAGCGCGGCTACCCCGCTTACACCACCTCCGTTGGCTGGATGGGCTTCAGCGATGAGAAGATCGCCCATCTCTGCGATCAGGCTCTGGCCGAGGGCTGGACTCACTTCAAGCTGAAGGTCGGAGGCGATCCCGCGGACGACATGCGCCGCGCGCGCCTGGTGCGCGAGAAGATCGGCAGCCACAACAAGCTGATGTTCGACGCCAACCAGATGTGGGATGTCGAAGAGGCGATCAAGCGCACCCGCGAGCTGGCTGTGCTGCATCCCTGGTGGATGGAAGAGCCGACCAGCCCCGACGATATCCTCGGCCATGCGCGCATCCGCCGCGAAGTGCCGCAGGTGCGCATCGCCACCGGCGAGCACTGCCAGAACCGCGTCATCTTCAAGCAGCTCATGCAGGCCAAGGCCATCGACGTATGCCAGATCGATAGCTGCCGCCTGGCCGGCGTGAACGAAAACCTGGCTGTCATGCTCATGGCTGCGAAATTCAATATCCCGGTCTGCCCGCACGCCGGCGGAGTGGGCTTGTGCGAGTATGTGCAGCATCTTTCGGTCTTCGACTACCTCCGCGTCTCCGCAACACTGGAGAATCGCGTGACCGAGTTTGTCGATCATCTCCACGAGCACTTCGTCGATCCGGTGCACGTGGAGAACGGCCACTATCTGCTGTCCACGCAGCCCGGATACAGCGCGGAAATCTATCCCGAAACCCTGCGGAACTACAGCTATCCCAACGGAAAAATCTGGAAGACGTAGCCTGAACCCGCAAACTGCGACAGCTGTCCGGAAACGGACAGTTGGTTCCGGAAATGATCAGGAGGAAGCCATTCTGTCCGCCGGTGGTGTCCGCCAAGTGGTTCAGTTTCAAACGATTGGCCGCGCCGTTGGATTGGCGGACAGCGTGCACTTCCCGGAGCGTGATGGATATCGCCCGGCCTGATATTAAGAAGAAGAAGTTCCGCCGCAACGCTTCATGGATCGCGGCTGGAGTTGTTGTCCTGGCGGCTGCGGCCGCCGGCGTCTACCGCCTCAAGCCTGCCGCACCCACCGTCGACGCCAGCACCATCTGGCCGGACACGGTCAAACGCGGGCCCATGATCCGCCAGGTGCGTGGACTCGGCACCCTGGTTCCCCGCGAAGAGAGCATCCAGCTCATCCCCGCGCAGACCGATGCGACCGTCGTTCGCATCCGTGTTCTTCCCGGCACAAAAGTGACGCCCGACACCATCCTGATGGACCTGGCCGACCCCGAACTCCAGCAGAAGCTGCTCGACGCACAGCTGGCGCTCAAGGGTGCAGAGGCCGACTATCAAAATCTCCGTGCGACGCTGCAGTCGACCTTGATGGATAAGAAGGCAGCGGCCGCGGCGGTGAACTCCGACTACACGCAGGATCAGCTCCAGGCGGATACCGACAAAAAGCTCTTCGACCTCGGAGTGATCTCCGGCGTGTCCATGAACGCCTCCAAGAACAAGGCCGAGCAGCTGACCGCGCAGCACCAGATCAGTCAGGAGCAGATCGACGTCAACACCAGGGCCATTCAGATACAGCTGGCCTCGCAGCAGACAAAGATCGATCAGGCCAAGGCTCTCCTCAACCTTTATGAAAAACAAGAAGCCGCGCTGCAGGTCCGCGCCGGCATCTCTGGTGTTCTTACGACCCTCTCGACACCGCTCCAGGTTGGTCAGCACGTGACCGTAGGCACCTCGGTCGCCGAGGTGGTTCAACCGGATAAGCTCAAGGCCGCTCTGAACATCGCCGAGACCCAGGCCCATGACATCCAGCTCGATCAGCCGGCGGAGATCGATACTCACAACGGCATCGTTCCCGGGCACGTTACCAGAATCGATCCCGGGGTATTGAACGGAACGCGCGTCGTTGACGTAACACTGGATGGAGCGCTGCCACCGGGCGCCGTTCCGCAGTTGAGCGTCGACGGAACGATCGATTTACAGCGGCTGCAGGATGTTCTCTATGTCGGACGCCCGGCCTTCGGCAACGAGAACAGCACCATCAGCCTCTTCCGGATCGATCCGGACGGCAAGACAGCAACCAGGGTACAGGTCAAGGTTGGCAGGGCATCGGTTACGCAGATTCAGATCCTCGACGGTCTCAAGGACGGCGATCGCGTCATTCTTTCGGACATGTCGAGGTACGACAACACGGACAAGGTTCGCCTTGACTGACCGTCAAGGTAGCCGCGCCTTCGGCGCCATTTCTGGTAATAGCTTACTTTGGCCTCGCGTTGCTCGGCAGTAAGGCCGTAGCAAGTTGGAGCAGAACAAAAATCTAAGGAGCGTTTGAGCATGATGGACACACGGCAGTCGTTGATTGAGATCGAAGGCCTGACCAAGGTCTTCTATACGGACGAGATCGAAACCCATGCGCTCTCGGGCATCCACCTCACCATTCACAAGGGTGAATATGTCGCCATGTCTGGACCATCGGGCTGCGGCAAGTCGACGCTGCTCTCCATCATCGGCTTGTTGGACACGCCCACCGGCGGCAAGTATCTGCTCAACAATCATGCAGTCGAGAACCTCAACTTCGCGCAGCGCTCACGCATTCGCAACCAGGAGATCGGCTTCATCTTCCAGAGCTTCAACCTGATTGGCGACCTCACCGTCTACGAGAACGTCGAGCTGCCGTTGACCTATCGCACCGGCATGTCGGCGCCCGAACGGAAAAGACGTGTCCAGGAATCGCTGGAGCGCGTAAGCATGGCGCACCGCATGAAGCACTATCCTTCGCAGCTCTCCGGCGGTCAACAGCAGCGTGTCGCCGTGGCTCGCGCCCTGGCTGGATCGCCTTCCATCCTGCTGGCTGACGAACCGACCGGTAACCTCGATTCGCGCAACGGCGAAGCGGTCATGGAGCTGCTGCAGAACCTGCACCGGGAAGGCGCAACCATCTGCATGGTGACCCACGATCCCCGCTTCGCACGCCATGCCGAGCGCAATGTTCACCTCTTCGACGGCAAGGTGGTCGCGGAAGGCGATGCGCTCGAGCCGGTGCTCGAAGCCCGGTAAGCCGCGCCGAGGGGCATTACGCAAAGTTGTTCTTGTGACGATCGGATGGGAGGAAGAATCCCAGCGGACACTCCGCGTCAGTATGGCTGGGATTCTTCGCTGCGCTCAGGTGGGCGTTTGTTTGGAAAGACGGCAGTTTCGCTGCATGGTGTTTCCCAGCCCGCCATGCCGGATTGCAGACTGGCAGATTGAAGGATCAACATGATTCAGCTAAGAAATATCGAGCGCAGCTATAAGACCGGGGCGGGACAGACCTGGGTTCTGCGGCGCATCAACCTGGATATCCGCGAGGGGGAGTTCCTCACCATCATGGGGCCGTCGGGAGCGGGGAAGTCGTCGCTGCTCAATGTGCTGGCTCTGCTCGACGACCAGTGGCTCGGCGAGTATTGGCTCAAAGACGAGCCGGTGCATGCCATGAATCGCAAGCAGCGCGCCGAGGTTGCCAAGCGCAACATCGGCATGGTCTTCCAGAGCTACCACCTGCTTGACGACCTTACCGTGCAGGAAAACATCGACCTGCCGCTCTCCTACAAGAACATGCCGCGCAACGAGCGCCAGGGGCTGGTTGCCGATACCCTCGACCGCTTCCAGATTGTCGGCAAGAAGGATCTGTATCCGTCGCAGCTCTCCGGCGGACAACAGCAGCTGGTGGGCATCGCGCGCGCGGTCATTCACAAGCCGGTTCTGCTGCTGGCCGACGAGCCCACGGGCAATCTGCACTCCAGCCAGGCCAAGGAGATCATGGAGCTCTTCAAGCAGCTCAACGATCAGGGCACGACCATCGTGCAGGTCACGCACTCTGAGGTCAACGCGGGCTTCGGCAATCGCGTGATCGAAGTTCGCGATGGCTGGATGACCATGGACTCGGCAAATCCTGACTTGGCAAATCCGGGATTAGTTGCTGGATCGAATGTTGTACCGGAGGTAGGAGCATCTTGAGCGGTTCTGGTTTCCATTTTCGGCTATGGGAGCGCGCCTGCGCTGCCGTGTTGTGCCTCTCCGTCGCGCCTCTCGGTTTCGGACAGGTGCAATCGACCGCGCCGGCTCCCGACGCGCCTCCCGCTCCAGCTGCGTCGCAGACCAACAGCATCGCGCAACAGGCGCAACAGGCCCAGCAGCAGCAATCGCAGCCGGTCTCCGCGCCGCAGATGCCGTTTCATATCGATCTGCCGCATTCGCGCAACCCATTCGCTCCCTACATGCCGAGCACGGTGCCCGCGATCAACCTGATCAACTCGCCGCGACTGCAAAACCTGGAACGTGACGGCAAGCTTTATCTATCGCTCAAAGATGCGATTGCGCTGGCGCTCGAGAATAATCTTGACCTAGCCTACTTCCGCTATAACCTGCCCATCGCCCAGGCCGATCTTCTGCGTACCAAGGCTGGAGGCGCGGCCAACGGCGTGAACACCAGCATCGCGCAGGGAACGCAGGGCGGCTTCAACTCCTCCGGAGTGGGCAGCGGAGGCGGTTCCAGCAGCGGAGCGACCGCCGCCGGTGCTGGCGGTCTGGTCACCTCGACACTCGGCAACGGCGCCGCAATCAGTTCCTTCGATCCTCAACTCGGCGTGCAGGGCTTTGTCGATCACACCACGCTGACTCAGGTCAACACTATTAACTACGGTGTTCCGATCTTGAAACAAAACACCATTGAGCTGGCATCCAGCTATTCACAGGCATTCTCGCTGGGCACAAGCTTCAACGTCACCGACTACGGGATTCGCCAGACCACGAACAGCATCTACAACATTCTCAGCCCCGAGCTCACCACGAATTTCAACCTCACCGTCAATCAGCCTCTGCTGCAGGGCTTCGGACTAGCCACCAATCAGCGCTTCATCCACATCGCGAAAAAGAACATTCAACTCACCGACCTCGGCTTCCGGGCGCAGGTGATCGCTACCATTTCGCAGGTTGAAAACATCTACTGGGATCTTGTGAATGCTTATCAGGATGCTCAGATCAAGGAGCGCTCGCTGGCCTACGCCAACGAAACTCTCTCCGACGATCAGAAGCAGTTGCAGCTGCAGAACGTCCCCGCCATGCAGGTCATGAAGGATCAATCCGCCGTGGCCTCGAGCGAAGGCGATCTGACCGTCGCCCGGGCGACTCTCAAGCTGAATGAGCTGCTCATCAAGAATGCGATCACCAAGACCATTGACGACCCTGCGCTGGCCGAAATGCCGGTGATTCCGCTCGATCTTCTCGGGCCACCAGACCCGCACGCTGCGGAACCTGTCGATCAGCTAATTGCTGAAGCCGAGAAGAACCGGCCGGATGTCTCGGAAGACCAGATCGCAATGCAGATCGCGCAGAACAATCTCAAAACCATCAAAAACGAGCTGCTGCCCAGGTTATCGCTTTACGGGCAATTGATCGGCGCCGGTTTCGGCGGTCAGGTCAATCCGGTTTGTGCACTGAATACGGAATGCGCCACCACTCTTCCCAGCGGCTTTTCCGGCGCATTCCAGAACACCTTCAACTATTCCTCGCCGGAGTATCAGGTCGGCTTTCAACTCAGCGTCACCTTGCGCAACCGCGTCGCCAAGGCCGACCAGTTCCGCGCCGTGCTGGACTATCGCCAGAAAGAGCTGTCATTCGAGCAGCAGAAGAAGAGCATTCTGCTCGATGTGCGCAACTCGCAGTACGCGCTGCAGCAGGCGCAGGCCCGCGTCGACGCGGCGCAGAAGGCTCGCGACCTGGCGCAGAGAACCTTTGACATCGCCAAGCAGGAACAAAAGCTTGGCGCCATGTCGAGTTACGACACGCTGGCCATGGAACAGGCGCTGGCCCTCTCCGAATCCGCCGTGGTCGTGGCGCAGAATGCCTTTGAAAAAGCCAAGGTCGATATCGATCGCGCCACCGGTTCCACGCTCGACCGCACCGGGGTCTCGCTCGACGACGCCAAGTCCGGCGTAGTCACTCACATGTAAATATCGCTGTAGTCTGAAAGCTGCCCATGGCAATTCCCATCCAACTCGAAGGCGCTGCCGCCAGTCCGGCAGCGCGCCGCAAGCCATGCCTGCTGGTCGCCGACGATCAGGCTCATATCCTCGATGCGCTCGAACTGTTGCTGGAGCCCGAGGGCTTCCGCATGGAGCGGGCGCACTCGCCCTACATGGTGATCGAGGCCTTAAAATCGGGCAGCTACGACGCGCTGCTCATTGACCTCAACTACACCCGCGACACCACCTCCGGCAAGGAAGGTCTGGACCTGCTCAGCCAGGTCAAGGCCTACGACAGCCAGATGCCGGTGATTGTGATGACCGCCTGGGCCAACGTCGAAGTCGCGGTCGAGGCCATGCGCCGCGGCGCTCAGGACTTCATCCAGAAGCCCTGGGACAACGCCCGTCTCCTCACCATCCTTCGAACGCAAATGGATCTGCACGACGCCGTCCGGCGCGCGCAACGGCTGGAGGCCGAAAATCGTCTTCTCCGCGCCCAGGGACTGCCGGAGATGATCGCCACCGCGCCATCCATGCAGAATGTGCTCGCGACCATGGCCCGCATCGGCCCCTCCGACGCTAACGTGCTCATCACCGGTGAGCATGGGACGGGCAAGGAAGTCGTTGCCCAATCGCTGCACGCGCTCTCTGCGCGCGCCTCGCGTTCGCTGGTAGCCGTGAACACCGGCGCATTGCCTGAAGGCACCTTTGAAAGCGAGCTCTTCGGCCATGTGAAGGGAGCCTTCACCGATGCACGCACCGAGCGCATCGGACGCTTCGAGCTGGCCGATGGCGGCACGCTCTTTCTCGATGAGATCGCCAACGTTCCCTTGCGCCAGCAGGCCAAGCTGCTGCGCGTTCTCGAAACCGGGGAGATGGAGCGTGTGGGATCGTCGAAAACCCGCCGTGTCGACGCGCGCGTGCTCTCCGCGACCAACGCCGACCTTCGCGTCGAAGTCGATGCCGGCCGTTTTCGCGGCGACCTGCTCTTCCGCCTGAATACCGTCGAGATCCACATTCCGCCACTGCGCGAGCGCCGCGAGGATATCCCGCCACTCGCCGCCCACTTCCTCAACCGCTACGGCCAGCGCTATCGCAAACAGATCGCCGGCCTCGATCCAGGAGCCATTCAGGCCATGCTGCAGTATTCATGGCCGGGCAATGTCCGCGAGCTCGACCACACCATCGAGCGCGCCGTGCTGATGGCAAGAAGCACCCAGATCGAAACCGTCGACCTCGGCCTGAGCCAGTCGCGCCCCGGCGGAGGCGGTTCAGCGCAAGGGCTCGAAGAGATGAGCCTGGAGGCCGTTGAGAGTATCCTCATCCGCAAAGCCTTGTCGCGTTCCAATGGGAATGTGAGCCAGGCTGCAGACGCCCTCGGCCTGAGCCGCGGGGCGCTCTACCGGCGGATGGAAAAATATGGCATCTAGGGCGCGCGCCCAGAACAAAAAGCACGCCAGGCATAATAGCGGACGTCTCTCCTTTGAGCTGAAACTGCAGCTCTTCGCGGCGCTGCTTTCGCTCCCCACACTGGGGTTGATGCTGTGGCTGATGATTGTTGAGCGGCTCTCGCTGGCGGCCATCCTCAGCGTGCTTACCATCGCGGGCCTGGCCATGCTGTTGGCCATCGCCGCATTCATGGATCAGGTGGTTCGACCGCTGCAGACGCTGGCCAACGTCGTCGCAGCACTTCGCGAGGAGGACTACTCCTTTCGCGCGCGAGGCGCGAAGCAAAATGACCCTTTCGGCGACCTGGCCATCGAGATCAACGCCCTGGCCGATATGCATCAGGCGCAGCGGCTGGGCGCGCTTGAAGCAGCCGCGCTCTTTCGCCGCGTGATCACCGAGCTCGACGCGCCGGTTCTGGCCTTCGATCAGCACAGGGCTCTGCGTCTGATGAACCCGGCAGCCGAGCGTCTCTTTCAGCTCAACTCCCCGCGCGACCTTGGGCGGTTTGCCTCCCACCTCAGACTCGACACTCTGCTGCAGCAGCCCGATGAGGGGATTCTGCAGCTCGACGGGCAGCCGGATTCGCAGGGACAGCCGGCGCGAAGTCCGACCCGGTGGATGGTACGCCGCAGCACCTTTCGCCAGCATGGCGAGCCGCACACGCTGCTGCTGCTCTCCGACGTGAGCAGCGCGCTACGCGAGGAAGAGCGCATCGCGTGGCGCAGGCTGATCCGTGTACTCGGCCACGAGATCAGCAACTCGCTTGCGCCCATCAAATCGATTGCCGGCAGCCTTCGCAGCCGCCTGCCGCAAATGGCTGCAACGACGAATGGAGACTCGCCTCGGCCGCTGGCAGATTTCGATCGCGGTCTCGGGGTTATCGAGAGCCGCGCCGAATCGCTCAACCGTTTCGTTCAGGCCTATCGCCAGCTGGCGCAGCTGCCTGCTCCGCAAGTGCGGCGCGTTGCGGTCACGCCTCTGCTGGAGCGAGTTGTCAGCCTCGAAACCCGGCTGGAAGTAGCTTTGGAGGCCGACACTGTCCAACTGGCTGGTCTCCACATCGCAGTCGATCCCGACCAGATGGAGCAGCTGCTCATCAACCTGGTGCGCAACGGTGCGGAGGCGGCCTTCAGCGTGATCGACGAATTGATCGCGACCGGACAGAACATCGAATCGCCGCAGGTCACGATACGGGTCGAACAACAGGGCGAAATTCTGGCCATCGTGATCGAAGATAACGGTCCCGGCATCACCAACCCGTCGAATCTCTTCGTGCCGTTCTATACAACGAAGAAGAGCGGCAGCGGAGTCGGATTGGCGCTGGCGCGGCAGATCGCGGAGGCCCACGGTGGCACGCTTGAGCTGCACAATCGCGTCGACGCGCACGGCTGCCAGGCCGAGCTGCGGCTGGCGCTCGCACCGGAGCCTGCCGACCAGGTCAACCCGCTGCCCGAGAACCAGCCAGCCTCGCGGGCTTAATCGGAACCGGGGCGAAGGCTATACCGCGAACATGGATCGCTATACCCTATACCCTGAACCCTATACCCTGAACTTTGAACCCTTCCCACTATGGAGTAGAAAGTGTCGGCATCCGGATCGAATTTGAAAGTCGCCATTCTTGGTTTTGGCACCGTTGGCAGCTCTGTTGCGCGTATTCTTTGCGACCTCAAGCCGCAGGGCATCGAGCTTACGCATATCTATAACCGGAACATCAGCCGCAAGCTCGCGGACTGGGTTCCGTGCGAGGTGCAGTGGACCGAAGAGGTCGAAGACATTCTGGCATCGAATGTCGATGTGATCATCGAGCTGGTCGGCGGACTCGATCCCGCCGGTTCGTGGGTTCGGCGCGCTCTCGAAGCCGGCAAGTCGGCCGTCACCGCCAATAAAAAGCTGATCGCCTTTCATGGCATCGAGCTGGAGAAGCTGGCGCGCTCCAAGGGCGGCCATTTGCTGTACGGAGCCGCGGTAGCCGGCGGCATCCCGGTCATTCCGGGACTGCAGCAGGGCCTGGCCGGCGATCAGGTCATGCGTATCGAGGGCATCCTGAACGGAACCTGCAACTTCATCCTCTCCAAGATGGAAGACGGGGCCGAGTTCGGCGATGTTCTGCAAGAGGCGCAGGCCCTGGGATACGCGGAAGTCGATCCTACGGAAGATGTGGACGGCTATGATGCCCGCGCCAAGCTGGTCATCCTCTCCCGCCTCGCGCTGCGGGCCGATCTTGACCCCAACCAGATCCCCTGCCGCTCGATCCGCGATGTATCGGCGATAGATTTTGCTTACGCCCGCGAACTGAGCTGCACCATCCGCCAGATCTCCCGCGCCGAGATCCGCGGCGCAAACCTGGCAACCGGCGATGTGCTGGCCAGCGTCGGCCCCATGCTGGTGCCGAAGGCGTCGCCCCTGGCCTGGTCGCGCGGGACCGAAAATACGGTCCTGGTGGGCGGCAAGTACGGCGGCGACGTGGTCTTCTCCGGGCACGGAGCAGGCGGTCACCCGACCGCAGTTGCGGTCGTCTCCGACGTGATCAGCATCGCCCACGGCTCCCGGGCAGTCGATCTGCCCAGCCGTAAGACCACCATCGGCGGAGAATTCCTCCTTCGCCACTCGATTCGCTTCGTGGTGAACGATCAGCCGGGGATCATCGCAGAAATTGCCCTGGCCCTGGCCGAGCAGGGGATTAATATCCACGCCATCTTCCAAAAGCCGGGATTCGGAAAGGGCAACCTCCCGTTTGTGGTGACGGTCGAGCCCTGCGCCAACTCCGCGCTCAAACGAGCGCTGGCCAGAATAGGTGCCATGAAGTGCCTGCTGGAAAAACCCTTCCACCTGCAAATACTGGAACCGGAAGAGACCGCCGGCTGATTCACAGGCCGCTTTGGCCGCCATATGACGTCATCCTGACGACGAAAAGGAGGAAGGATCTCAGCTCGGCTTGTGCACTAGCGACGCTGAGATTCTTCGCTACGCTCAGAATGACCTGTGTGGAAGAGAGCTTCCTGGCGAATGCTCCACCTGCCCTGCAGGATAGATGTCGTTTCCTGATCCATCACTTGAAGGAATGCAGAGATTCCGTTACTACCTTGATGCCTTCAAGTCATGCTTTAAGAAGATTCAGGAAGCGGCTGTTTTGCAAGCCTGCTCCGGGGAAGACAACTTCCAGATTCTGTGCCCCAAGCGTTTTGTAGGATGCTTCACCAAGAACCTGCCGGAAATCGGTGGTGATGGCCAAATCACGCTCCTCGAAGAGCTGGCTCTTCTCCATCCCCGGCCATTTTCCGTAGACTTTCCCGCCCTGCACTGAGCCGCCGAGGACGAACATCACGTTGGCATGGCCGTGATCGGTTCCGCCGGTTCCATTCTGCTGAATGGTGCGGCCGAACTCGGACATGGTCACCAGGGTGATGCTTTCCGCCTGATCGCCCATGTCGGTCCAGAAGGCGGAGATCGACTGGCTGAATTCCTTGAGCCGGCCGGCGAGCTGGCCGTTGACGTTGCCCTGATTCTGGTGCGTATCCCACCCGCCGATATCCGCGAAGGCGGCTTCGACTCCCAGGTTCGCCTTCAGCAGCTGGGCGATTTGCTTCATGCTGTTGCCGAAGGCTCCGCCGGGATAGCTGGCTCCCGCCGCCGGCACATACTTGGCCGGATCGGTTGCCTTCAGCATCTTCACCGCCTCGAATGTCTCGGCGCCGGTCCCATGCAGAACGGAGTTGACCGAGTCGCCGTACATCGATTCGAAGCTGGAGGCGATGGGCGTGGCTGCGGGATTTTGACCGCCCACGGAGAAATCCCGCACGTTGCCGACGGCGACCGCCGGAATCTTGCCCTGGAGGGTGCGGGGAATCTGCGGTCCGAGAGCGACGGCGCGAAAGGCCGAATCCTTATGCGTGCGCCTGGCGGCATCTTCGGCGGCCAGGGCGCGATTGAGCCAGCCATCGGGAGTGATCTTCGAGCCGGGCGTGCCGGACTCCATGAAGTCCTGGGCATCGAAGTGCGACCGGCTGGGGTCGGGAGAGCCGCAGGCGTGAACCATGGCCAGATGACCCTGATCCCACAGCGGCTTGAGCGGCTGCATGGCCGGGTGCAGGCCGAAAAACCCGTCCAGATCGATGACCTGATTCTGCGGAATGTTAATGCTGGGCCGCAGATCGTAATAGGACTTCTCGCGGTAAGGCACCACAATGCTGAGACCGTCGGCGGCTCCGCGCTGGAAGATGACGACCAGCTTCTTGCCCTGAGCCTGGGCGGTGGTCGCCTGAGCGAGGACACTGCGGGTAAGGAACGAAGGAATGGCCGATGCGCCGACCACGGCCATCGCGCCTCCCTTCATAAAGGCCCGGCGAGTAACAGACGGCAGTTGCGGCATGGGGAGGGCTCCTGCGGCAGCGTTGACTTGCTGTCTTACATTCTAAAACGCCACCCTAGGCCCAAAGTCGCGGAGAAGCGCATAATTCACGGCGGTTCCCGGAAACTTCAGTTAGGCGACGATGGCTGCCGGAGGGACACCCCATCGCGCGGTCTTATTCCATAGACCGCGGGGGTATAGCCTATTGCGCGTCGCGCATCTTATCTCGGACCGACTTGGCGAGTTTTTCGATCTCCTCGGCCTTTTTCACGACGGCCAGGGAGAGGGTATCTTTTCCGCTTTTATCGACCTCGGTTTTCAGCTCGTTGGCCAGCTCCAGTAACTTTGCCGTATCGCTGACCAGTTGTTGCTGACGCTGGGCGTTCCGGCTCTTGGCGAGCTGCGTCGCCATGTGGTGAGCCATAGGATCGTCATCGATCCCCGTCGTGCCCGATTGCGACGCGCCACCGGGCACGACGGGGTGCACTTGCGGGGCCGGCTGGTTGGGGAGCTGCTGGAGATATTGCGCTTCCGCCGGAGGGGAGACGAATGCAGCGGCAAAAGCGGCCAGGAGGATGGCAAGAACGAGAGTCGGATCGGCTACTTTGATTTGCATTGGGTCTCCAATTGGGCTGCCCCGTCAATCGGAATTTTCCTGCTGAGCAATTGATCGGAATTGCCTGCGATGATTATAGGAACAGGATGGATAATGCCGTGATGAATCAGGTTACGCAAGTGCTGCTTTGGCTCTCCCCTCATGGTTTTTTCGATTCCCTGAATACGGAGTGGATTACCGACCTGCGGGAGTTCGTCCGCAGCGTGCTGCCGAAGATCGTGGTGACGGCTGTGGGGGCATGGCTGCTGGCGAGAGTGCTGAAGCTGATCACTAACCGCGTGGTCCGCGTGGCCGAGCGCCATTCGGGCAGCGCCGGGCACCTGTCGCAGGTGCGGACCCTGACTTCGGTGATCCGGGCGACCGGCATCGGCGTCATCTTCTTCCTGGCCGCGCTCGAAATCCTTCCACTTCTCGGCTTCAAACTGGAGCCGCTGCTGGCCTCGGCTGGCGTTGCCGGCGTGGCGCTGGGCCTGGCCGCGCAGACCATCGTGAAGGATTGCCTGAACGGCATGCTGATTCTGATGGAAGACCAGTACAACATCGGCGACGTGGTCCGTCTGGCGGGGCTTTCCGGGACGGTCGAGGCCATGTCGCTGCGCAAAACTCAGGTCCGCGACGGCGACGGCACGCTCTACGTGATTCCCAATTCGCAGATCACGACCGTGGCCAACCTGACTCGCGACTACTCGGTGGCGACAATCAACGTGTCGGTCGACTTCTCGGCCAATCCCGATGAGGTGATGGCGCTGTTGACGAAGGTGGCGATGGGGGTCCGCAACGACCCCGCCTATAAGGATGTGTTTCTCGCCGATCCCACACTGCTGGGTGTGGACGCGATCAAAGGATCGCAGGTGATTTATCCAGTGCAGCTGCGCACCAAGGCCAATCAGCAATGGGCGGCCATGCGTGAGACGCAGCGGCGCATCCGCATCGCTCTGGCGGAACACGGCATGCTTCCCGGCGATCCGCTGCGTGTCTTCTCCGCAGGAATGGGCGAGTCGGCAGGAGCCGCGTCACGCGAGGTCGCCGAGACGGCGATCAAACAAGCCGATCCCACAGCGGCCAAGGCCAACGAGGTGAATCCCTTCACTGGCGAGGGAATGTGAGAAGTAAAGCCAACGGCTACGTACGGGTACGAGTTGCCTTTTCGCGATAGCTTAGCGAGAACATCCGGGCAGGTTGGGGCTGCCTGCCGTTATCAGTCGCCGTTATCAGTGGCCGGTGTGGCTTAGAAGTTGAAGAACTCTTCGCGCAGGATGTCTTCGTAGGCCTGCTTGGCGGCCTTGGCTTTCTTTCTCGCCTCTTCTTCGCGAAAACCTGCGTTCTCCCACTCGTCGACTTCCGCGACAGTATGGTTGACCGAAGCCAAAGCTTCTTCCTGGCGGATGGCGGCGACCCATTCGTCGACCGCGGCTTTGTAAGCTTGCTGCAATGCGTCAAGTTGAGCTAGTTCGATGGCCATTCGTTCTTTCCCCCGAGTGGAAACTCTATGCAGGATTTATGAATAAATGATGTATTGCCATCCGTCCATCGATATCCTTCGGAACGATTGACGACGTTTCCTGGAGCGAATGCCTCACCACTTCTCAAATCGATGCGGCGTACCAATTCCGGTGGCCAGGATCTTACAGCCAGCCTTTGGAGCGTGCGATCCGCGCCGCGTCGACGCGATTCGCCGCTCTCAGCTTGCTGATGGCTTCCGATAGATAGTTGCGCACCGTCCCTTCGGAGAGGTGCAGCTCGCCTGCGATGTCGAGGCTGGATTTGCCCTCTCCCGCCCGCCACAGAATTTGTCGCTCGCGCTCGGTGAGCGGATCGGGGCCGCTGTCCCAGGCTTCGGCGGCGAGGTCGGGATCGACGACGCGCAGGCCTTGATGGACGCGCCGCACGGCGTCGGCAAGCTCCGCAGCCGGACGGTCCTTCAGAAGATAGCCCTTGGCTCCGGCATCGAGCGCGCGGCGCAGGTATCCGGGTCGCGCGAAGGTGGTAAGGATCACCACGCGGGTCTGAGGATAGCGGTCGCGTACTTCGGCGGCCAGAGTGAGCCCGGTCATTTCCGGCATCTCGATATCGGTGACCAGCACATCCGGCTTGTGCTTGGCGACAGAGGTGAGCGCTTGGCGGCCGTTGGCGGCCCTGTCGCACACGGAGATGTCAGGCTCGGTTTCGAGCAAGGCTGCAAGTGCGCCCAGCACCATGGCCTGATCTTCAGCAACGATGACGCGAATCGATTGAGGCATAGGTTATGCGGAGTGCAGCTGCGTGGCTCCAATGGGAACTTGCGTGGCAGGGATCTGAATGGTGAGGCGTGTGCCGGCTTTATTCGGCGCATCCACGGCAAAATGGCCGCCCAGCGCCTCGATGCGCTCACGCATCCCGCGGATGCCGTTGCCGTCTTCCCTCACCCCGCCGCGTCCGTCGTCTTCGACGACTAAGAGCGTCTGGCCATCCTTTTCTTCGAAGCGCACGTTGCAATGGCTGGCCTGCGCATGGCGCACGATGTTGGTCACCGCCTCGCGCAACACCAGTGAGAGCACGCTTTCTTCTGCGGGTGTGAGCGCGAGCGGAGTTTCTTCGCAGACCAACGTTACGCCAGCGGCATCGAGCACACCGTGAGCGCGCTGAATCTCCGCCGCCAACCCTTCGGTGCGATAGCCGCGGATGGCTTCACGTACTTCTGTCAGAGCCGTACGCGCGATGTGCTCCACATCGGCGATCTCGGCTGCGGCGCGCTCGGGATTGCGCGAGAAAAGCCGTCCCGCCAGCTCAGACTTGAGCACGATGACGGAGAGCGTGTGTCCCAGCACATCATGCAGGTCGCGTGCGATGCGTTCGCGCTCGGCGAGCTTGGCCAACTGCTCGATCTCTTCCTGCGCCATCTGCAGACGGGCGTTGGCCCTGACTCGCTGCGCCATGAAGATGTTGGTGCAGCCAACAACGATGCTGAATCCGACGGGGAAAGCCCAGGTCAGAGTCGAAACGTGCAGGATAAAGGACTCAATCAGGACCGTGGCGCAGGTGAACACGATGGTCGAAACCGAGATGGCGAGAGATTCCGTGACGAAGGGGACAAAGGCGCAGACGTAAATGAACATCCCGCTGGCGCCCTGGTTATGCGGGTAGTAGTAGATCGAAAGCAGTTCCAGCGCGGCGAGTAGGAGGTATTGAATGCGGCGCGAGTGGAGGACGATGACGCCCGTGTAAATTGCTAGAAAAAGGGTATAGACGCCGCCGAACTGCAGCCAGTAGCGCGTGTCGTGGCGGTAGACCGGCTCGATAAAGAAAAAAACGGAGTAGAAGAGCCAGACGAAATCCCACCAGTCAAACGAACGGCATTTCCTGGGTAGTCCGAGGCCTGCGGCTTGTGTCTTAGCTCTCATGATCGAAGCATCTCTAGCTATCGTGCGGCTGGAACGAACGGCCATCTTTCGAGGGGTGGCCGTGTTGAGCCTGGCACAGAAGCGCTTTACGCCTTGGCCTCGCTGCGAGTGAAGAGAAGCCACGCCGCGCCCAGCATCAGGCATGTAAAGCCTACCAGAGCCTCCCAATGAGTGGACATCGAAGTACCTGGCTGAGCATATCCGAAGATGTTGAGAGCCAGTTGACCATAATGGTAGGTGGGCAGCGCCGGAGCGGCGTGCTGCATCCAGCGGGGAAGGATGTTGATGGGCATCCACAGACCGGAAGCGAAGGACATGGGCAGATAGATGAGGTTGATGATGCCGGGGCCTGCGGTCGGCGGCATGAGGAAGGAGAGCAGCAGTCCCATGCTGGCGAAGGGAATGGCTCCAGCCAGCGTGATGCCGGCAAGCTTGAGAAACTCGACGGCCGTCATGTGTACCCCGCCCAGGGTGAGGCCGATGACGGTGAGCAGGCAGACGATGACCATGGCGAAGGCGGCGCAGGAGATGGTCTTGGCCGCCAGATAGGCGAAGCGCGGCATGGGGCTGGCCTGCTTCAACTCCAGCCAGCCTTGCATGCGCTCCATCGCAATGCCCGCGCCGAGTCCGAAGAGCGATGCGCCGACCATGCCGAAGCAGCTGTAGCTGGCCAGCAGATAACGCGCATATTCGGTATGGCTGTTGATGGTTCCAAAGAGCATATAGAACATCACCGGGAAGCCAACGACGGAAAGCGAGAAGACGCGCAGGCGCAGCATGCGAAGAAATTCGTAGCGCGTTTCTTTGCCAAGCACATTGGCGTAGTAGGCAAAGCCCAGCTTCGGGGCGGGTGCAGCGATGACGGCGGCGGTGGCCATAAGATCCTCCTCAGTTACAAATTCGTTTGGTTGCGGTGTTCTCGATCCCACATCTCAAACGCGAGATGTGGGGCACCCGTCAATTCTTTTCCGCGTCCGAGCCAGTGAGAGCTAAGAAGGCGTCTTCGAGTCCCGGCGCCGAGATTTCAAGCCCATGCAGCGTCTCATCAAGGCGCAGCATCTCGCGCACCACGCGCTCGGCTTCAGCGGCGGTGATCAACACGGCCTCGCGGTCGCGCTCGACGCTGACGACGGAAGGCAGGCGGAGCAGCAATGCCGCATCGAGCTGCGTGATGCAGCGGATGCGCCGACCGGCGACGCGGTGCTTGATCTCGGCGGGTGTGCCCTCCGCGATGATGCTGCCTTTGTTGATGACGACGATGCGGCTGGCCAGCATGTCGGCCTCTTCGAGATAGTGCGTGGTGAGCAAAACTGTCTTGCCCTGCGCGGAGAGCAGGCGTATCTGGTCCCACAATGCGCGGCGCGATTCGATGTCCATACCCACAGTCGGCTCATCGAGAAAGACGAGATCGGGATTGCCGGCCAGCGCCAGTCCGAAGAGTACGCGCTGCTTTTGCCCGCCGGAGAGCTTGCCGAACAAGCGGTCCTCGAGGCCTTCGATGCGAGCGATGTGAACAATCTCTGCCGCGGAGAGCGGAGCCGGGTAGTAGCTGCGGAAGAGATCGATATGCTCGCGGACCTTCAGCGTCTCCGGAATGCGCGTGACCTGCAGCATGGCGCCGATGCTGGTGCGCGCTTCCGCATCGCGGGGATCGCGTCCCATCACGCGCACGCTGCCGCTGGTCGGCGCGGTGAGCCCCAGCAGAAGACGGACCGCCGTGGTTTTGCCCGCGCCGTTCGGCCCTAGCAGCGCAACCACTTCGCCGGGATGGAGGCTGAGGTTCAGGTCTTCGAGCGCCGTAGTCTGGCCGTAGCGTTTGGTGACGGAGTGCAGCCGGGCGATGACCTCGCCTCGACGAGCTTTGAAGGGCGGTGTGAGCGGCTCCTGCTGAAGGCCGGAAGCAAATGCGGTTGCGGACATGGTGGGTCTCCTGCCGATGCTCTTCGCGGGAGAGGGCGCGCTGCGAAGCCGATCGGGCAATTACAGAATCGTCGCAATCAGCCGCCCAACCCAGTGGGGTGTGTCACCAATCGGAGGTGACAGATGTCACTCCAGGGCTATGAAGCTGAGTGTTGTTCAGCGCTCGGCGCCGACCTCCTATACTGGTTTCGATGATGCTCCGAAATCACCGCTGGATTCGCCTGTGTGCAGTGCTGACGCTGCTCTCGGGGTTCGTATTCGCTTCATCGGCGCTCCATGCGGAGAAAACCGGCAAGCCGCTGGTCATCTATCTTGATAGATTCGGAATTCCGAAAAGCCTATTCGGTGGAGGCGGTCCCGCACTGTGCCTTCATCAGCACACGGCAGGCACGCGCTTGTTCTGGCTCGATGCGACTCACCTGTTCGTTGCGTTCACCACCATCGCCCCCTGCACTTTTCACGCGGCGGAAGAAATGCCGATGCTGCGCGGCCTGGTCTTCGATACCACCACCGGTATCAAGGTCGCGAGCCACGATTGGCCGTTGACCGAAGACCTGGCCATATTTCCCGGCCCCGATCATACCGTTGTCATGCGCGATGGCAACAAGCTCGAGCTGCTGAATGAGAAGCTGCAGATGGCGGACTCCGGCGAATTGGACTCCACTCCGAAAGGTCTGTGGTCAACTCCACGCCGGCGCACCATTCCTCTGCTCACCAGCGACGGCAGAAAATATGAGTTCTACACGGCCGGCCCTCTGCGTCTGCTCGACACCATCTCGCTCGATTCGTCGGATGAAGTCAGGGCGATTCCGGATTGGGTGGCAGGCGACGAGCGGATTGCGGGGAGCAGCTGCGCCGACAAGTCTCCTTACTCCTGCACGAAGATCGATGTGCAGACACCGGATGCGAAGTTTCTGGAGCCCGATGGCGCGCCCTGGTCGTATCGCGAGACCGGGAAGCCGGTATCGCTGCAGCCCATCGGCTTTCTCGACGCAACGCACCTGATCATTACCCGCGAGGACAAGAATTTTTTTCACAACGCGCAGATGCTGATCGTTACTCCCAATGGATCGCGTATTCAGCTTCCCTCCATCGGCGAACTTTATCCCCGGAAGATTGCGGGCATTGCAGAGCACGGGAGCCGGTTTGGAATGGAGATGTATGCGTTGGGCGGCTGCACCGATTGCATCATCGCGAATTTCTTCGTGGTGGCTGAGCCGGATGCGCGGAAATTTCTTTTCGAACAGCGGGGAACGCCTTACATGAGCGCAGGCGAACTCTCTCCGGACGGCCGCTGGATGGCGATCCTGGATGAGGGCAGGGTCAGCTTATATCCGCTGCCGCAGATGTAAGAGGTACGCCATCGCTCCGCAACTAAGCGAAATCCGGAGCGAGCTTTTTCTGTCATGACGGTAAACTGATCGGACTGAATCCGATCCTCATCGAACCACCCTCATATTTTTTCTGGAGACAACCTGATCATGCCTAAGGGCCGGACCGCAGCAAGACTCGCTCTCTTCTTCACGCTCTCGATTCCGCTGCTGCATGCAAGCACGAATGCAGAAATTACGCGTTGGGAGCAGGAGGCGGCACGGGTGACCATTGTCCGCGACGATTGGGGCATCGCGCATATCTCCGGCAGGTCAGATGCCGATGCGGTCTTCGGCATGGAATACGCGCAAGCCGAGGACGATTTCAATCGCATCGAGACGAATTATCTCAATGCGATGGGGCGGATCGCGGAGGCCGAAGGCGAAGCGGCAATCTACCAGGATCTACGCATGAAGCTGTTCATCGATCCGGTGGTGCTCAAAAAGGATTACGCGGCCAGCCCAGAGTGGCTCAAAGCATTGATGAACTCCTTTGCCGATGGATTGAATTTCTATCTCTATAAACATCCCGAAGTAAAGCCGAAAGTTATCCAGCATTTTGAGCCGTGGATGGCCCTATCTTTCACTGAAGGCAGCATCGGCGGCGACATCGAGCGCGTCAATCTAAAACAATTAGAGGCGTTCTACAGCAAGCCGCCAATTATCGAAGCTTATGCAAGCGCGGCGCAGACGGAACAATTAGCCTTCGTTCACGACAGCGAACCCGACGAGCCCACCGGCTCGAACGGCATGGCCATCGCACCTTCGAATACTTTAAGGCACCACGCGCTGCTACTCATCAATCCTCACACCTCTTTCTTCTTTCGTTCGGAGCTCGAGATGACCAGCGAAGAAGGCTTGCACGCCTATGGCGCGGTCACCTGGGGCCAGTTCTTCGTCTATCAGGGATTCAATGATCGTATCGGATGGATGCACACGTCGAGCGGCGTCGATGCCGTCGATGAATATCTCGAATCCGTCGTGAAAAAAGGCGATGGATTCTCTTATAAGTACGGCAGTGAAGAGCGTCCGGTTATCGCGACGGAGATTACGGTTCCCTATAAGACAGACCATGGCATGGCGGAGAAGAAGTTCACGGTCTATCGAACGCATCATGGTCCGGTCATTCGCGAAGAGAATGGCAAATGGGTCAGCATCGAGCTCATGAATCTGCCTATCAAAGCGCTGACCCAGTCCTCTCTGCGCACCAAAGCAACCGACTATAAGTCTTACCGGAAGACGATGGAGATTCAGGCTAACTCGTCGAACAACACGGTATTCGCGGATTCCGACGGCGATATCGCCTACTTTCACGGCAACTTCATTCCACGCCGGGACACGCGCTTCGATTTCACAAAGCCCGTCGACGGCAGCAATCCCGAAACGGACTGGAAGGGATTGCTAACGGTTGAAGAATCGCCGCATCTGCTGAATCCTAAGAGCGGCTGGCTCTACAACAGCAATAACTGGCCGTGGTCCGGGTCGGGCACGAGCAGCCTGCGCAAAGAAGACTATCCAGCGTATGTAGAAACCGGCACGGAAACGGCGCGTGGTCTGCACGCCGTTCGAGTGCTGCAAGACAAGAAAGATTTCACTCTGGACTCGCTGATCGCTGCCGCTTATGACAGCTACCTGCCATGGTTCGAGAAGCCGATTCCGGCGCTCCTCAAGGCATGGGATGAAGCTCCGGCATCCGATCCGCTGAAGGCGAAGCTCGCCGCTCCAATTGAAGTGTTGCGGGCGTGGAACTTCCGCTGGGGCGTCGACTCGGTTCCTACATCTCTTGCTGTCTTCTGGGGTGAGGACATTCGCGGCTTTGCCGCCGGCGACGCAAAGAAGGCGGGCATGTCGGCAGAGGAATACATCGCAACGCGCATGCCGGCAAACCAGTTGCTCTTGTCACTCTCTAAGGCCATCGATAGGCTCGATTCCGACTTTGGCAGATGGAAGACGCCGTGGGGCGAGATCAATCGATTCCAACGCATCAACGGAGACATCGTTCAACCCTTTAACGATGCGGTTCCGAGTATTCCCGTCGGATTTACATCGTCACTCTGGGGCTCGCTGGCATCCTTCGGCGCGCGTCCTTATCCCGGAACAAAAAAGTGGTATGGAACCAGCGGTAACAGCTTTGTTGCTGTCGTCGAGTTCGGACCCAAAGTGCGCGCGAGAGCAGTTACGGCAGGAGGCGAGAGCGGGCGTCCCTCATCTACCCATTTCGATGACGAAGCGCAGCGCTACAGCACCGGCAATCTGCGCGACGTCTACTTCTACCCAGCCGATCTGAAAGGCCACGTCGAGCGTGAGTATCACCCGGGAAGCTGAAAAGCATTTATAGACGAGCCCGGGGCGCCATCAGCCGCTTCCACTCGCGCATTTAGAAATACATGCTTTTATAACTGGCTGATGTAATTCCGCCACCCTCGCAGATGCGTGATCTCTTTGGCGCCGGCCAATCCAGCTGGCTCGCATAGAAATCCTTTTACAATCTCTCCACTTTCGAGACGTAGGCTTCCAATCGCGAGGGGTGGTGGAATCATGGCAAGAAAGCTGCCTACTGTCTCTATCGGAAGCGCCCATACTTCGACCTCGATGCCGGGACCTTCGAATCCGGGTTCGTATAGCAGGCCCGGCTTGGCCGGAGTGCTGTTCGGCAGCGCATACAATCGATATTCCCGCGATGTTTTAGTCGTCGCGAGCAGCTTGCCGTGCCGTTCTGTCAGCTGCCAGTTGAGTGGCTGCCCGGTAAGGTGGGCTCCCACAACGGCGATGGGCATTGTTTCTGGAGGACGTTTCTGCGCTTCGAGCGCCGGCGTCTCGGAAAGCTTACGGGCTGACGCCGAGATCGTGGCGGTTAGTTTGCGATGCAGGCTGTCGGCCGTTAGAAGAAGCGAAGCCTCACTGAATGCAGGTGCGATGAGGGATACACCGAAGGGAAGTCCACTTGATTTCAATCCAGCGGGAGCAGCGACAGCCGCAAGATCGAGCAGATTGACGAAGTTAGTGTAATAGCCGAGATTGGTGTTCGTCTCGATGGGCGCAGCCTGCACTTCCGCGATCGTATAAGTGCGCGGGACTGTGGGTAACAAGAGCAGATCGATGACATCCCAGACTTTCGCTGTGACGCGGCGCAGCTCTTCAAGCTTGTATGTGGCCTGAAACGCATCGACGGCAGTGAAGCGCTCTGCCCCCGCAATGATCTTGTAAACGGTTGGGTCTATCTCTGACGCATGATCAGAAAGAAAGCTTCCAATCGCGGCCAGGCGTTCCGCAACCCAGGCTCCGGAATATAGTAGGTTGGCTGCAGCGCGGAAAGGCGCGAAGTCGATTTCAACTTTCGTGCCTCCCAGCGTCTCGAGCGATTGAATAGACTTTGCAAACGATATCGCGGAATCCGAATCGCCGAAGAACTCAAGCTGCTCAGGCCGCGGCACTCCGAAGCGGAATGAAGTTATATCCCAGGCGCGCGGCGACATCGTCTTCGAATCGCGGGAATAGGAATCAACCGCATCGAAGGCCTGTGCGGTCGAAAATACCTTCGCCGCATCAGCACAGGTTTCCGCAAAGATAGAAACGCAATCGAGCGTGCGGCACGCGGGAACAACGCCCGTAGTGCTGAGCGCACCTCGCGTGGGTTTAAGGCCGACGATCTGATTGAACGCGGCAGGCACCCGGCCTGACCCTGCTGTGTCCGTGCCCAGGGAGAATGAAACTAATCCCTTGGCGACAGCGACAGCGGATCCCGAACTTGATCCGCCGGAAATATATAGAGGGTTGAAGACGCTCGAGCATGCACCGTGCGGAGAGCGTGTACCGACAAGCCCGGTTGCGAACTGATCAAGATTTGTTTTGCCAATGAGGATTGCGCCGGCATCGAGCAGCCGTTGAACTGCTGTAGCCGTCGTTACGGGCTGGTAAGCATAGGCAGGGCACCCGGCGGTAGTAGGCAGACCTGCAACGTCGATGTTGTCCTTGACCGCGAAGGGCATACCGAAGAGCGGAAGAGTGTCTACGCTTCCCGCGGACGCGAGCTCCTGCGCGCGTGCAAGATTCTCAGTCTTCGGAACCAGCGATATCCAGACCGGATGCAAGCCGTCAGCTTCGATGCGGTCGTATATCTCTTCCACGAGTGCGACAGGATGCAGCTTTGAATCGCGATAAAGAGATTGCAGCGTCGAGATATCCATGCGGGCCTTTCTTAGTTGGTTCGAATCAACAGAAGCTGCTGGCCGGCATTGACCAGGCTTCCGGGTTTGCAGAGGATCTGCTCAATCGTGCCTGCCACCGTTGCAGTTACCACGAGTTCGGTCTTCATGGCATCGAGCACGATCACCTTATCGCCCGCTCGAACCGGTTGGCCGACCTCCACCGCAACCTGAAATACACTCGCGGTGGTTGGCGCATACACGGCTTCGCATCCCTCTGGCACGAGAGTGGTTTGGTCGCTTTCCGGCATCTCTTCGAATTCTTCGACAACTACGGGCTTGAGCAACTTCCAGCGCTCGCGCTCTTCGTTGAACGCCTGCTTCTGAATCTTGCGAAAGGCTTCGGTCTCCGTTTGAATCGAATCGAGGAATGACTGGTAGCGGAGCAGGTTAAAGTCGGTGTCTTGTATCTTGATGTCGAACTTCCCGTAGGGAAAGTTACTGCGAGCGTCGAGCAACTCTTCGCCTGAAACGGGATAAAAACGAATCTGATCGAAGAAGCGCAGCGACCATGGCGATCCCGGGAGAAAGACGGGCGTTGTCTGATAGGTGTTCCAGACCTGGATCGTTCGTCCGACCAGCTGATAGCCTCCGGGACCTTCCATGCCATAGATGCAGAGATATGCGCCACCGATACCGACCGCATTTTCGGGAGTCCATGTGCGAGCGGGATTGTATTTGGTTGTCACCAGCCGGTGGCGCGGATCAATCGGAGTAGCCAGAGGAGCACCAAGATAGACATCGCCTAGTCCGAGGACGAGATAGCTTGCATCGAACACCGTCTTATAGACATCTTCGATGGAGTTGAGTCCGTTAATGCGGCGGATAAATTCGATATTGCTCGGACACCATGGTGCATCCGGGCGGACCGCCTGCATGTACTTCGTCTGCGCCAGCCGCGCGGCTGGATCGTCCCATGAGAGCGGCAAATGTACGATGCGCGAAGGGACCGTAATATCAGCGATTGCCGGCGTGCTGCGATCGAAGGAGTCCAGCGCCTCCAGCAATTCCTCGCGAGGCAACTTGCGATTGTCATAGTGAATGTGCAGGGAGCGCACGCCGGGAGTTATGTCGATAATTCCCGGAAGATTCGCCTTTCGCAACGATTGTTCAAGTAAGTGGACGCGAAAACGAAGGGTAAGATCGAGGTGGTTCTCACCTAACTCCACTAGTAAGTATTTGTCCCCGTCAGCGCGACAGGTGAATGAAGGTTTTCGCTCTGCACGTCTCAGGACGGAAGGCTCGGGTTTCGACTCCCGTGGAAGCTGCGGAAGCGTCCCGGTAAGCGAGGTAAGAAATTGCTCCTGCTCCGCCTCCAGGCGTTCGGCATCGGCGAGCGAGAGCCGTTGGAACCGGACAAGATCGCCTGCTTTCAACTGGCCTAACTTCCATAACTCTGCTTGCACTACGGTGGCGGGACAGACGAATCCGCCGAGGCTTGGTCCATCGGGGCCAAGCAAGATGGGCATGTCCCCGGTGAAATCGATTGTGCCGACAGCATAGGCATTGTCGTGAATATTGGATGGATGCAAGCCGGCTTCGCCGCCATCCAAACGTGCCCACACGGGTTTTGGCCCGATCAGGCGAACTCCCGTGCGGTCGCTCTGATAATGCACTCTCCAGTCGGTGGAGAAAAGCATCTCAATGTCTTCTTCCGTAAAGAAATCGGGCGAGGTGTGCGGACCGAAGAGTACGCCTAGTGTCCAGTGTTTGTCGTAGCGAGGCATCGATTCTTCAGGCAATGCGACTGGCAGGCCTTCACTCCGAGATTTACCGACGTAAATCACATCGCCCGGGGAAAGCGCGCGCCCGGCATGTCCACCAAATCGTCCAAGCATGAAGGTGCCGCGGCTTCCCATGTACTGCGGCACATCAACTCCACCGCGAATGGAGAGATAGCTGCGCGCCCCCGGACCGCGGACCGCTCCTAAGTGAAGAATACTGTTTGCGCCGGTCTCAATCGCCTGCCATGACGGAATCGGGGCGCCGTCGAGTTTTGCATTCATATCCGCGCCGGTGATGGCGATGACAGCATCGGTGTTAAAGCGGATGCGGCCGCCGATCGTGGTCATCTCAATCGCAGCGGCATCATCAGAATTGCAGACCAGGCGATTGCCGATGCGGAAGGCAAGTGCATCCATCGGACCCGACGGGGGGACGCCGACGTGCCAATAGCCGAGGCGTCCGGGATAATCCTGGATCGTCATCTGCGGGCCGCTTTCAAGAATCTCGAACGCATGTCGATGGAACTGATAGTCACCGAGAAAGCTTGTGGTGATCGTGCCCTCTATAAATTCCTGTGACTTAGTGACCTCTCGGAGGTAGGCAAGGTTCGTCTCAGTTCCAGAGAGAATGGTTGAAGCCAAAGCCTCCTGCATCTTTCTTACGGCGTCTGCACGGTCGCCCCCGGTAACGATGATTTTTGCAACCATAGGATCGTAAAACGGGGTTACTAGTGATCCGGAAGAGACCCATGTTTCAATGCGCGCGGAATTTTCCGGAAACGCGACATGCGAGAGCAAGCCGGGCGTAGGCTGAAAGTTTTTGAATGGATCTTCGGCATATAAGCGCGCTTCGATAGATGCGCCTTGCGGCGTGACCGGATGTGTGGTGATGCTCTCCAAATCTCCTGCAGCCTGTCTTACCATCCACTCGACTAAGTCGATGCCGGTGACTTGTTCGGTGACTCCGTGTTCGACCTGGAGGCGAGTATTCACTTCGAGAAAGTAGAAATGTTTTGTGTCCTCGTCATAGATAAATTCGACGGTTCCGGCGTTCGCGTAGCTTACTGTTTTGCCCAGCAAAATCGCTGCATCCAGCATAGCCTGGCGAATATCCGAGGCGAGTTCAGGCGCGGGCGTCTCCTCTAAAACTTTCTGGTGACGTCTTTGCGCCGAGCAATCCCGCTCACCCAACGCGATGACCCCACCTTTGCCATCGCCAAAGATCTGAACTTCAAGATGACGAGCGCGCGCGACAAATTTTTCGATATAGAGGCCGCTGTCTCCGAAGTTATTTTGGCTTAGCCGCAGTGCCGGTTCCCAGGCCTCGCGTAATTCGCCGGCGCTATGACAAACGCGCATGCCAATGCCGCCTCCTCCGCCCGAACTCTTCAGCATGACAGGAAATCCGAGCGCTTCTGCCCTATCCAGCGCTTCTTGCAGGCTGGAGAGCACACCGCTGCCGGGCAGGATCGGGACCTCGGCGCGCTCAGCGAGTGCGCGGGCGGTATGTTTTAGCGCGAACGCTTCGATATGCTCGGGCCTGGGCCCGATGAACGTAATACCATTGCGTTCGCATGCCCGCGCGAAGCCTACATTTTCGCTGAGAAAGCCGTAGCCGGGATGAATGGCGTCCGCACCTGTTTGCTTGGCCGCGGCGAGAACCTTATCGATTGCAAGATAGCTTTGCGCGGCGGGAGCTTCGCCGAGAAGCACCGCTTCATCGGCTTGCAGGACATGCAATGAATGTGCGTCTGCTTCCGAATAAACAGCGACCGACGGAATATTCATCTTCCGCAAAGTGCGAATGATGCGGCAGGCAATCGCGCCGCGATTGGCGATCAGTAATTTCGAAAACATCTGTGTCCTTGGTGGTTCGTGGTCGAGCTGCGGTAGTTTGTCGCGAGCGTTTAATTCCAGATGAGAATTTGTACAGGTGTCGGATTGTATCCATTGCAGGGATTATTCAGCTGTGGGCAGTTACTGATCACCATGAGCGTATCCATCTCGCTGCGCATCTCGACATACTTTTTCGCATCGGAGATGCCGTCTTCGAAGGTCAACTTACCGTCGGGAGTTACGGGCACATTCATGAAGAAGTTGATGTTGCTCGTGAGATCGCGTTTATCGAGTCCGTGCCCCCAAGCCAATGCGCCTTTGAGGAAAGAATTGCGGCACGCGTGCATGTAACGTTTGCCAATGTCGTAGCGCACCATGTTGCTTTCGGTCGCACATGCTCCGCCGAGCGTGTCATGGCGGCCGCAGGTATCGGCGACGATGGTGAGCAACGCGTGGCCATGATTGGAAATGAGCTGCGTGCCGGTGGTCAGATAGATATTGCGCTGATTGCGAATCGTATCCTGCGCGCTGTATCGGTCGGAGTAATCCTGTGCGTTGTAGAAAAGCGTATCGACGGCCTGATTTCCCATCAGGTCGACAATGCGGACATACTGCCCCTGCTTAATCTCCTGGACGAACGGATCGCCGGCCTTGACGATGAAGTTGTGTGCTGCATCTCTGGGATCGAGTGAGCTGAGAACCAGATTGATGTTTGTCATGTTCAATGCCTCTCTCTCTCTAGAGAAAGTAACGCCGGGTGAGGGTGTAAGCGCGCATGTTTTCAGGGCAGGAGATAAAACACACGTCATCCGGTGAGGGCGCCGGAACGTGTTTGATGGTTATTTCTACCGGCTTGGGACTGTAAGTCGTGCTCGGATCGAGTGGATGCTGGCAGGTGTTGAGAATGACCAGCGTGTTCATTTCTGCGCGGAGCTCAACATAGCTTCCGGGCGTCGAGTGCTGCGCCTGGTATTGCATCGATCCATCATCCGCAACAGCAACCTTGCTGAAGAAATTGACGATAGCCTGGAAGTCGCGCGGCCCTAAGCCATATTTTGCTAACTCAATGAGAAATCCATCGAATGCATTCTGATGCCAGCCGTTCCGGCACTCCTGATAATCTGCCCTGCCATACTTGTTCTCGACAGATGCGGCATTGGAGCAGCCGGAGAGCGGATCATGCCAGCCAAGTGAATCCTCGGGAATGGAGCAGAGAATGCGGCCCATGTCGGACATGAGGACATGCCCGGCGGTAAGTTTGGCGGTGTGCTGCGCTTTAAGCGTGTCGGGTAGATTGAAGCGCTCGGCAAAGAGATCGGCGTTCAGGAAGTAAGCGCCGGCATTCGCGCCACCTTCAAGATCGGTGAGCCGCAGCGCCGTTCCGCGCTTCAAAACATGCGACCACGTGCCTGCGCCTGGAATAACTTCGCTCCAAAGAATGGAGGTATCCATAAGTGCTCCTACTCTGCGGTTTGGCGCGTGAGAAACACAAATCGCCGACACCACGAGGTGACGAAAAAGATGAACAGGAAGAGATAAGGGGCGAAGTCTAGCGCGGCGGGCCGCAGCACACGTCCATGTGAGTCATACGGAGTATGACTCTTCGCGCCACCTGCTGTTGGACGGTCTTGTTGCGCATTGTCGATTAGCTTACCACGCGGATTTCCGGAGGCCACGCCGCTACTTTTGCTCCGGAGCGAATCGCACCACTGCACCGGTCTTGTAGTTGGTGAGCCAGACGGAGCCGTGAGCCGCGCGAATGCTATCTCCGCCGTCGCCTACCCATTGCTCGATGACTTTATTTGTTGCCGCATCGACGCGCGTGATGGGGAAGCCGAAGAGCGTAGCCCATGCGGAGTGAAATCCGAAAGTGATTTCGCCGCCCTCGCCTGGAATTCCGGCTTCGATATTCGCGATGTTCTTTGCGGTCCGCGTATCGATTCGCGAGATCGTACCGTCGCCCTGGTTGAGGGTCCAGATCGATCCTTCTCCAAAGGTGAGGAAGCGTGGATTCTTACCAGTGGGGATGGATGTGACCACGCTGTTTGTCACCGGGTCCACTTGAATTAGCTCGCTATGTTCGTTCGAGGTGACCCAAACGTAGCCATCGGCAAAGAGCGGATTGTAAGAACCGGAAGGGATGGTGATTGTGGCGGCAACTTTGTTTGTCGACGGATCGATGCGCGAGAGTATTCCTGCTTTGTCGGTGACGAGCCATACGCTGCCGGCTCCGGTAGTGATGCCGCCCTCGGATTGGGCTGGAACCGCGGCGATCTCAGCGAGGACCTTGCCGGTTTTAGGATCGGCGCGCACCAGATTATGCGAGCCGCAACTTGGAATCCAGAGACTGTCGAAGCCCACGGCGAGGCCCGAGCATGGCCGCTGAACCGAAATGCTGAGCCCAGTCTGATTGGTCGCGGCCACAATCTGGGTGACCACATTCGATCGCGAGCTGGTGACCCAGATGGCGTCGTCGGTGGTTGTAAACCAGTCTGGATTCAAAGGGAGGTGCAGCGTTGCGTCAATGTGTAAATTGGCCATCTCGCGGCGGACGCTAGGCGTAGCAACGCCAGTCGCCTTCGGTGCCGCGTCAGATGTTTGAGCGACGGCGGACAATTGCGAATTGGAAAGAGGCACGAGCAGAGAAGCGAGCACAAGAGAACGCGTTAGGAGTCCGCGGGATATCGGGATGTGCATGGAAGCCTTGCCGTAAAGGAGTCAAACGCAACTCAATATTTAACATGAGCCCCAAACTATCGGGCAGGTTTGACTTCTACCGGCGGCGACGTAAATCCATTGCTTCTAACTTTCGATAATTAGAAACATTTATCGCGCAAATAAACAAGAACCATTTCGCCCGATCCCAGAGTGGTTTCTGTAGATCTCGGGCAATCGCGTTCTGCGTCGTGTTTTATACCCCACATAAGAAAATCAGGAGGTCGTTTTGACGAACGCGCCTTTCGACCTATCGTGGAGGAATTCATGACACCCTGGAGATTGCCTCAAAAGAGTGCGGCTGCGTGCTGGCTGCGTCTTGCCGTAATTTGCTCCATCTTATTCTGTTCGTTGACTCAAAATTCATTTGCAGCGAGTGCGCCGAAGTTCGTGATCGGCTGGTCGGTGTATGCCGGCTGGAATCCGTTCTTCTACATGGCCAAGTCCGGCATCCTCAGGCGCTGGGCGGACAAGTACGGCATTCAGATTGAAGTGCAGCGGTTCGACTACGCTGCCTCGCTCGACGCCTTCGTCGCGAAAAATATAGACGCCTGCACCATGACCAATATGGAGGCGCTGGATATGCCTGCAGCGTCGGGCGTCGACTCCACGGCCATCATCCTGGGCGACTATTCGGATGGCAACGATGCCGTCCTGACCCGGAGCGGGCTGAAGCTGAATCAGCTCTCCGGCAAGCACGTGATGCTGGTGCAGAAAACAGTTTCGGAGTACCTGCTGGAGCGGGCGCTGGTACTAAATGGATTGCAGGACGAGGCTTCACGGCTTAAGCTGGTGAACACGTCGGATTCGGATATTGCCGGCGCTTTCCTGGGCAATCATTCCAATCAAGTTGTTGTCACCTGGAAGCCTCTCGTTTCACAAATTCTGGATCAGGACAAAGGTGTGGCCAACATCTTCGATTCCTCGAAAATTCCGGGCGAGATCATGGACCTGCTGATGGTGCGCACCGAGGTGCTGCACCGGCAGGATGGCTCCGGGGTGAAGTTCGCCAAGGCTGTTACCGGCGCCTGGTACGAGGCTATGGCGCAGATGTCGGGCACGGGACCCGGGCATGAGCGGGCATTGAACGAAAGCGCGGCGGCCTCAGGGGACACGCCTGCCTCCTATAGCGAGCAGCTCAAAACTACGCATCTCTTCTATACGCCCAAGGCTGCTACAGACTTCAACGACAGCGCAGCGTTCAAGCAGAAGATGGATCTGGTGCGGCAGTTCTGCTTCCATCACAATCTTCTCGGCGAGGGCACGCAATCGGTGGATGATGTAGCCATCCTCTATCCCGATGGCTCAATTCAAGGCAAGAAAGATCGTGTCCGCTTCCGCTTCGATTCGAGCTACATGCATCTCGCGGGGCAGGGAAAGCTATAGCCATGGCGACCTCGGTCCTCGATCCCAGGAACCTGGTCGACATTCAGGCGCGCCCCAAGCGCAGCGCGACGCAGATACTTTCCTGGGTGCTTTTCCTGGCCAGCATCGCTCTTTATGCTCACTTCTCCTCGGTTCGTCATCGGGAGAACAGCGAAGACCGGATCGTTCCTTCGGCGAAGCAACTGGTGCAGGGAATACAGTCGTCGGTCTTTCATCCTGCCGAGGAAGATGACGATCTCGATCCCGGCGCGACGCGCTGGCAGCAGATTCGCCACAGCATGATCTGGAAAGACACCGTGGCCAGCGGCTCGCGCTTCTTCATCGCGATGGCTTTGCTGGTTCCGGCTATTCTGCTGGGCTTGCACATGGGGATCTTCCCCTACTTCGGCGCCTTCTTTCTGCGCTATGTGCTGTTCTTCGACAAAATCGTTGCGCTTTCGCTGCTGCCAATTCTATTTATTGTCTTTGGGATCGATGAGTGGTCGAAGATCATGCTGATGGTCATCGGCGTGGCGCCTACGCTGATCCTCGATACCTGTCAGATCACGCGCGCCGTGCCTCGCGAGCAGATTGTGAAAGCCTTCACGCTCAAGTGCAGCAATCTCGATGTTGCGTATCGCGTGGTCTTCCCCCAGATCCTTCCCAACGTGATCAACAGCGTGCGCTTGAGCCTGAAGCCGCTCGCGCTGTTTCTCTTCGCGGGCGAGATGATCGCATCGACCGATGGACTGGCTTACCGAATCGCGATCATGCGCCGCCACATGGGCATGGACATTATCATCCCCTACCTGCTCTGGGTGGCTCTGCTGCTTTTCGGTCTCGATACGCTGTTACGATTCCTGAATCGGAGGCTGCACCCGTGGCTCTAGCCGCAGCTCTCATGCAGGAGGAATTGCCGATTGCCCGGAAGCGACGGTGCGAGATCGGCCTCAAGGGCGTCTCGAAGACCTATCGGAGCGAGAAGGGTGAGACGCGAACGGTCCTCTCGGCAGTTAACCTGGAGATTGAAGCGGGCGAGTTTGTCGTCGTGCTGGGTGAAACGGGATGCGGCAAGAGCACGCTGCTGCGGTTGATTCTCGGCGAAGAGCCGCCGTCTTTCGGCAGCATCCAGGTTTCAGGCAAGCCGGTGAAGCAGATCGACGCACGCTGCGGCTATGTTCCGCAGAAGTATTCGCTCTTCCCAAATCGCACTGCGCTGCAGAACGTGATGTTCGGGCCGCGCACGGCGAAGTATCCGCTGATGCCGTGGCTTCATCCCGGTTTCCATGCCTATCGCAAAGAACTAAAGACTGAGGCCACGCAACAACTATTGCGCATGGGGCTGCGCGCTGCAGATGCAAACAAATATCCCCATAAGATGTCCGGTGGCATGCAACAGCGCGTCGCGATTGCGCAGGCGCTGATCATGAAGCCTTCGGTGATGCTGATGGACGAGGCATTCAGTGCGCTCGATCCCTCAACGCGCATCAGTTTGCAGGAGCTGGTGCTCGATATTTGGCGAGAGCAGCGGCCGACGATGGTTTTTGTAACGCACAATGTCGCCGAAGCACTGTTTCTAGGTACGCGCCTGATTGTGCTCGGAGCTTATTCGGAAATGATGGGTGGAAAGACGAACGTGATTGCCGATATGCATCTGCAGCGCTCCGACCTGCCCTATCTGGAGCGGCGTCACACCAAAGAGTTTATTGAGCTGCAGAGCTACGTTGAAGAGCTTTCGTACGGCATAAGTTGTCAACCATAAGCCACTTTTAGAGCTGAATGCAATGAGACTGCTTGCTGCACTTCTTCCTTCGATGATCTTGACTGCTGCGGTCGCTGCGCCGGTAGGTGTGAGCGTCTTTGCCGCGCAAGATGCGGCTCCTGCTGCGACGCCTGCCCCGTCTACTCCGGAATTTTTCAAGACCAGAGTCCAATCGGTTCTTACTGCGCGCTGCGGCAAGTGCCACACCGATGCGATGGCCGGAGGTTTGCGCATCGATTCTCGCGACGCGTTGGTGAATGGTGGCAACTCCGGCGCGGCCATTGTGCCCGGAGATCCTTCGACCAGCCTGCTGGTTGAGGCTATCGAGCAGACGGGCGATCTGAAGATGCCGAAAGGCAGCGCAAAGCTCAGCGACGAAGAGATTGCCGATATTAAGGCATGGATCAAGGCGGGCGCTGTGTGGCCAGCCGATACTGCCGCACAGCCTGAGCATGCTGCTCCAAGTCTGGCTTCGGCAACGGAGGCTGGCGGCAGCGACTACTTCGAAAATAGAGTCCGGCCCATCCTGGCCAACAACTGCTACTCCTGCCACACAGACGGCGCAGCCGCCGGCCTGCACATCGATTCTCGCGAAGGCTTGCTAAAGGGTGGAAAGTCCGGAACGGCGGTGGTTCCGGGAGATCCTTCGAAGAGCCTGATGATTGTGGCCGTCTCCCAAACCGGAAAGTTGAAGATGCCGCAGGGAGGCAAGCTTACCTCCGCGGAAGTGCAAACTCTGAGCGACTGGGTCAAGATAGGCGCGCCCTGGCCGGCTGTCACGGCAAAGGTCACTCCCGCGAAAGAAACTATAACTCCGCAGCAGCGTGCCTTCTGGTCTTTTCAGCCGATTCACGCGCCTGAAGAACCAAAGCTGAAGGATGCACATTGGGCGAAGACGCCAATCGATAAGTTTGTGCTGGCTAAATTGGAAGCTGAAGGTTTGAAGCCCGCACCGCAGGCTGACCGCCGTACTCTCATCCGTCGCGCAACTTTCGATCTCACCGGTCTTCCTCCGACTCCTGAAGAAGTAGAGGCATTTGAGAAAGACAAATCACCCGATGCCTTTGCTAAGGTCGTCGATCGTCTTCTCGCTTCGCCTCGTTACGGCGAACGCTGGGGACGCCACTGGCTCGATATTGCCCGCTACGCCGATGACGATGTGCGCGGCCTCGATCCCAAGGGCCGAGGCTACATGCCGTTCGAGGGCGCCTTCGTTTATCGCGATTGGGTCATCAAGGCCATCAATGCCGATGTGCCATACGATCAGTTTGTGCGCATGCAGCTCGCTGGCGACTTCCTCGCAAAGAACGCGAAGGGCGATGCATGGCATGATGACATTGCTGCGACGGCCTATATCGGCGATGGCCCCTGGATATGGGATCAGGCCGAACCGGTGCAGGGCCGTGCCGATGAGCGCGCGGAACGCGTCGATGCCGTCTCCCGCGGACTGATGGGGCTGACCGTCGGCTGCGCCCGCTGCCATAACCATAAGTACGATCCCATCTCGCAGAAGGACTATTACTCCATGGTTGGCCTCTTCGCCAACTCTCACTTCACGGAGTACCCGGTGGTCTCGCCGCCTGAAGTCGATGCCTATCACCTCAAGGTGAAGCACTATGTCGATCTGGCTACCGAGCGCGATGAGTTCAACAAATTCGCCGGCCGGTCGTTGGCCGACTCGCTGGCTTTCCAGACTTCGAAGTACATGGTCGGTGCGTGGCAGGTCGCAGGCAAGCCGAAGTTGACGGTCGAGCAGGCGGCGGATAAGTCGAATCTCGATCCGCAGCTTCTCGATCGCTGGGTCGACTATCTGAAGTCCGATGTGAAGTATCCCTATCTCAAGGACTGGAAGGCGATGATCGCCACCGGCGGTTCCGAGGATCAGGCCAAAGCTCTCGGCGACGTTTTTCAAAAGATCGTTCTTCGCGTGAATTTTGCGGACAAGGAGATCGAGAAGGCGAATGAGGAGATTCGCATCAAGGCCGGATCGGAAGATCGATCCCGCTATATCGATACGACGCCGGATAAGTTCGATACCTTCGATCAATTCTGCCCAGGCTGTGCGCTTGAGATCAAATCCCTCCCTTCGGATGATGGCGCGCTCTTTGAGGATCTCTTTCGCGCTCGCCGCGCCGATGGCGATATGCCGAAGTCTGCTGTGTTTGTCTTTCGCGGATGGGAGCTGAAGCGCAGGTTGGGCACGTCCATGCAGGATTATCTGACCGAGCTCGATCGCCAGATCGATGATGCCAAGAAGGCGATTCCCAAATATCCCTTCGTCAACGGCATCGCCGATGTGCCCAAGCCCGAAGACGTGAAGCTCAATCTGCGCGGCAACCCTCACTCACTCGGCGATCCCGTTCCACGTAAATTTCTCGCCGTCCTGAGCACTCCGGACGCGAAGCCTTTCAACGAAGGCAGCGGCCGTCTGGAGTTCGCCAACGATCTTATTCAGAGCCCGATCTTCACGCGGGTCATCGTGAACCGCGTATGGAAGTGGCACTTCGGCTCCGGCATCGTAAATACTCCGGACGACTTCGGCGTACGTGGCGATCCTCCATCGAACCCCGAGATGCTCGAATATCTCAGCGCCGAATTCCAGAAGCAAGGTTTGTCGCTGAAGAAATTGCAGCGGGAGATCATGCTCTCCTCCGTCTATCAGATGTCCGATGAAGAATCGCCCGAGGCGCATGAGAAGGATGCGGCCAACCGCTTCTACTCGCACTTCAACCGCCAGCGCATGGATGCGGAAACGCTGCGCGACTCGGTTCTCTTTGCATCCGGCGATTTAAATTTGAAGGATGTCTCGGGTCCATCGACGGACTTCGGCCCGGAGAACGATCGCCGGACGGTCTTCTGCAAGGTAAGCCGCTTCCGTCTGAGCCAGTATCTGGAGGTCTTCGATTTTCCGAATCCCGGATTCTCCGCGGACCAGCGCTTCAGCAGCAATGTGCCTCTGCAGCGCCTCTATTTCATGAACGATGCCTTCGTTTACAGCCAGGCTGGGAAGCTCTCGGATCGCGTCTACTCGCAGCCCACGGACGAAACAAGGATCAAGCAGATGTACATGATCCTCTTCGGCAGGCAGCCTACAGAGAAGGAACTGACGCTGGGCGAAGCCTTCGTCAAAACCACTCCCGAGAAGCCCGGCTACACGATTCAAGGCGAGCCGGTCACGGCGTGGAAGGAATATGCGCGGGTTTTGCTCAGTTCCAATGAATTCGAATTCATTAATTAAGTACGAATACCGGGGCCGATGGCGTCATACTTAAAACAGCACGGAGAGAATCGCAATGACACTTCGTCCTAAGCCAGCTTTGATGAATCGCCGCCAGGCGCTCTGCAAGATGGGTGCTGGGTTCGGCATGATGAGCCTGGCCGGCATCCTTGGTGAATCGCTCGCTCGCGCTGCTGAGAATTCCGCGGGCAATCCTTGGATGGCCACGGATCCGCACTTCCAGCCCAAGGCCAAGCGGGTCATCTTTCTGTTCATGAATGGCGGCATGTCGCCCATCGACAGCTTCGATTACAAGCCTGCGCTCGAGAAGTACAACGGCCAGCCCATGCCCGGCGGGATTTTATCGCATGAACGCCAGGTTGGCGGTGTGATGAAATCGCCGTTCTCCTTCAAGAAGTATGGGCAGAGCGGCGCGGAGGTCAGCGAAATCTGGCCGCATCTTGCCGAGTGTGTTGACGACATCTGCTTCGTGAAGTCGGTGTACACCGAGATCCCGAATCACGAGCCGGCGCTGCGCATGATGAATACCGGCGCAAACATTCCCGGCCGCCCTTCGATGGGCTCGTGGGTCACCTACGGACTCGGTGTAACGAACCAAAGCCTGCCCGGCTTCGTTGTGCTTTGTCCGCAGACGCCGACTACCGTCGGCCCGCCGCTGTGGAGTTCTACTTTTCTTTCGCCGATGTATCAGGGCACCTACGTCTCCGACAAAGTAGACAAGCAGGAGTTCGATCCGAAGAAGCTGATCTTCGATGCTTACAACGATCGCTTCGACCTGAAGCAGCAGCGCAAGGAACTGGATCTGGTCGAGCAGCTGGACAAGATGGATCTGGCAAGCGATTCTTCGGCCAACCACGATCCGCAGCTTGAGGCTACCATCTCGTCGATGGAGACCGCCTATCGCATGCAGACCGAAGCGCCAGATGTCTTCGATGTGCGCAAGGAGAGCGAAGCGGTGCAGAAGCTTTACGGCGATGGCAGCACTGCGCGCGGTTGCCTCACTGCGGCCCGCCTGGTCGAGCGCGGAGTTCGCATGGTGCAGGTTTACTACTCCATGGGCGACCCTTGGGATCACCACTACGACATTGAGCTGCATCGTAAGACGGCCAAGGATTCCGATCAGCCTTTCGCCGCGCTCATCAAGGATCTCAAGTCACGCGGCCTCTTCGACGAAACTCTCATCGTCTGCGGATCGGAATTCGGACGCACTCCGGTGGTCGAGACCGGCGGAGGCTTCGGTGGCGGCACACACAACGGCCGCGATCATAACCCGCATGGATTTACGATGTGGCTTGCCGGCGGCGGAGTAAAAGGCGGGATGAGCTATGGTGCGACCGACGACTTCGGCTGGAAGGCCGTCGATAAGCCGGTGCATGTTCATGACATCCACGCGACGATTCTTTATCTGCTGGGTATTGAGCACACGAAACTTACTTATCGCTACAGCGGCCGGGATTACCGGCTCACGGATGTATCGGGCAACGTGATTCACGATATCATCGCGTAAGTATTGCTTGAATCGCACTGCGCGGAAGCAGCATGGCTGCTTCCGCGCAGCACTTGCTTTTGTACTTAAGTAGCTCCGTTTCCCATTTCAATCCCATCAAACCATAAGTTCAGAGGCTCATGAATTTCAAAGTAGTTCCTAAATTGCTATCCATTGCTGCGATCCTCGTGGCGTCTTCGGGTATCGTCGTATCTCAGACTCAAGCTCCCACCACGATCGAGATCCATGTTAAACGTTATGCCTTCGAGCCCGCGGAGATCACGCTGAAAAAGGGTGAGCCCGTGAAGCTTGAGGTCATCTCGGACGACGTCACACACAGCCTGCGCATCGATGGGCTGAAGGTGAACCTCAAAGTCCCCGCAGGCACCACGGCGGACACCGTAATCACACCGCAGGAGACTGGCGACTTCGCCGGAAAATGCGGCGTGTTCTGCGGCCTCGGACACGGCAAGATGAAATTTACCGTGCACGTCGTCGACGGGAAGTAAGTCGGAGATGGTTCGTCGAACATCGCTCTGCTGGGCCGGCATTGCTCTTGTACTTCTGTCTGGATGCAAAGCCGGCAAGCCGGGCGCCGTTCAGACCCAATCGATCGATTGGGTGAAGCATCATGTCACGGTGGGTGATAAGGACGCGAAGAATCCTCACTCAGCGACTGCGGCCAACATTGAAGAGGGCAAGCAGGCCTTCACGCAATACTGCATGGTGTGCCACGGGCTCGACGGCCAGAACACCGGCGTTCCCTTCGCTGCAACCATCGATCCGCCCGTCCCCTCGCTCGCTTCGAAGGAAGTACAAAGCTATACCGACGGTCAGTTGAAGTGGATCATCCAGCATGGGCTTTCGCCTTCGGGCATGCCGCCGTCCGACGGTCTCTTCGCCGAAGATGACATGTGGAAGATGGTTCTCTATATCCGGCATCTACCCCAGGCGGGCAGTCTCGGGGAGCCGCCCGTCTACGGTGGCTCCCCGGCGAAGTAGCTTCTAAGGCTGGGTCTGGTCCCACTTATGACTTAGCTGCTTCTTCTGCGTGTCGTCAAACACTTTGTCTTCAGCCGCGCGTTCTGCCGCATCGGTTGGCGACGGCCAGATAGTGAAATCGCGCAGGGCAACGCGGGCCGGATGCCCGTGCAGGGAAGTGAGCGCATCCTGCAGCTCAAGCAGGGAGCCGCGTGACAGCTGCAGATCATGTTCGTCGGGCTGGTAGAGCGAACCCACCGGATAATCGAGGTAGGGTGTTCTCGTCTCTTCGATGTGGTTTCCGAGAACCTGCGCGATGGGCTTACCTTCGGTGAAGTTCACGAGTCGTGTGACGCTCGCGACATAGTCGGAGAAGTTGCGGACGTAGAGCCGCCCCGGATAAAGTGTGTCGCCGGAAAAGAGAATTGCCGTCTTGCGGTCGTAGAGAGCAATGCTCGCGTTCGAGTGGCCCGGGATTGGAATGGCGTCGATGATGCGATCGCCCAGGTCGATGCTTCCGATGTCATCCGGCCAATGTGCAATGCGGTAGAAGCTCTGGTCAGCCTCAACTTTGGCAGGTATGAGCGTGAGCGGAATCGCTGGATCGTTCAGCGCTTGCAGTCCTGCGTCGCCGGCCACATGATCGCCGTGCTCGTGGGTGTGGACCACCGCCAGCGGAATGCTGGCTCGGGAATTCCGCTCCAGCCAACGATGGATGGTGTGCTGAATCGTGGGAGCCAGGTTGCCGTTGCGAGATCCGGTATCGAGCAGCAGGGCCCTGTCTTTTCCGAAAAACAGATAGACAAAGGGCTTCTCGAAATCGGTGCACCCCGACTGGCGAAGGATGTAGAGATCGGGGTTGTACTCGTGAATCTGCCACTCCGGCATCTCCATGCATCTGGGACCGCCCGTTGCCCAGCGTTTCGGTAGAGTGCCGCGCTGGATAGAGCCGCCATCGGACTCCGGTAACTGCGCGAGGCAGCAGCTCACACCCAAGATCACCGCGCCTGACATCAGCGCAAATCGCGTCCATTGATTCATCGAAGGATCCTCAAAAAAGTCGTAGCGCGGAAGCGCCGTTGATTGGCCGGTGGGAAGGTTGAGTTATGTATACCAAAAGTCGGACGAAGAAATTGCCAGCCTTCGACAGGCGATACAAAGAGTTTTTGCCGATCTGGTTGCCTCCGGGGAAACTTATTATGCGGCGCATAAGCAGGCTCTATGACTCGGAGAAGAAAGTCGATTTTCCCGTGGCAAAGTATCTCGCTCATTAAGGTTGTTGCCGCGGTCGTTCGTCATTAGAGCGGAAATAAACGCGAATCAGCATAAGAATTACTTGTTCCCTGAATAATTCTTTTCTACTTCCGCAGAAGGCCGCGCTCTTTGTGGCACTCTAGCCGTAGTTTTTTCCGGAACAAACTTCCAGATCAAATTCCATTAGGCCAGCGAGTGCTCAATACCCGCTTCTATTCGTAGTTACGCAGAACAAAAAACCTGCGGGTGACTGGCTATCCGGCTTGAAGTCTGTTTCTTACGACCTACGTGTCAAGTGATTGTGCCATTTGTGAGGAGGTTGTTGCCGAATGAGAGCACTGAAGTCAGCTTTGTATGCCGCGATGTTCGCGATTCTTCCCCTGAATCTATGTTTTTCCCAGACTGCGCAAACCTCGTTGCGCGGCACGGTTCATGATCCAAGCGGTGCGGTCATTGCGGGCGCCGAAATCAAGATCGCCAAGCCTGACACCGGCTTTACTGCGGTCAAGCTGACTGACGAGCATGGCGACTATATCTTCGAACAGATTCCTCCGGGCGTTTATGTAGTAACGGCCACAGCCGCCGGCTTCGGTGATCAACAGCGACGGCTGGAGCTGCTGGTAAACCAGCCAGTCACTCTCGAGCTGAAGATGGCCATCACCAGCACCAACACCATCGTTGAGGTAAGCGCGGACGCAGCGGCGCTGAACACCACCGATGCCACCATCGGAACGCCCTTCAACAACGCGCAGATTCAGAGCCTGCCCTTTGAAGGCAACAACGTGCTCGATCTGCTCAGTCTCCAGGCTGGAGTCCTTTTTCTCGGAGACCAATCGACGACGCAGCAGGATGCCGACAGCCGCAGCGGCGCAGTTGACGGCGCTCGTTCCGACCAGACGAACTTCACCCTTGATGGACTGGACGACAACACGCAGAGCAAGGGATATGCCTTCACCGGCGTGCTGCGTTCCACGCGCGATTCCGTGGACGAATTTCGTGTTGTGACCACCAACGCGAATGCCGATTCGGGGCGATCTTCCGGAGCGCAGGTGTCGCTGGTGACACGCAGCGGAACCAACAGTATTCACGGCAGCCTCTATGAGTATTACCGTCCGACAAATACTGTCGCCAACGATTGGTTCAACAAAGAGGCGGAAACTACGGCTGGGCAGCCTAATATTCCACCCAAGTTTCTTCGCCACACTTTCGGTGGTTCAGTTGGCGGCCCGATCCTCAAGGACAAGCTGTTCTACTTTTTTACTTATGAGGGGCAAAAGCTTGCAGAGGACTCGCAGATTACGAATACAGTTCCGAGTACTGCATTTCGGCAGGGACTGCTCTCCTATATCAATTCATCTAACTCGCTTACTACTCTGAACCCTGCGCAGATCGCCAGCATGGACCCCTCCTGCGCCGGCAATGGCACCTGCCCGCTCGGGGCCGGCGTCAATTCTGCTGTGCTCCAGTATTTGAACATGTATCCGCAGCCGAATATCAACGCCGGCGGCCTCGGCGACGGTTACAACGAGCAGCAATACAGCTTTGCTTCGCCGGCACCGCAGTCGTTGAACACCCTCATCGTGAAGCTCGACTATGCGCTCAACAGCAAGCACCGGCTCTTTGTTCGCGGCAATCTTCAGGGCGACAATGTTCTGTCGCCAGAGCAGTTTCCCGGAGGTTCGCCAACATCGGAGCTTTACTCGAATAACAAGGGAATCGCAGCGGGAGATGTCTGGAGTATCTCTAGCTCGCTTGTCAACAACGTTCGTTATGGATTCATTCGCGAGGGCTTTGCAGATCGCGGCGCGACCAACTCTAACTATGTAACGTTTGGCTCCATCACTTCGCTGACGCCGACGACCGATACTTCGCAGATCGTCTCGCTGCCTGTGCACAATGTTATCGACGACCTGACCTGGAACAGGGGCAACCACACCTTCCAGTTCGGCGGAAATTATCGCGCGATCTTCAACAACCGCCAAAGCGATGCCACTCTGTTTACTTCTGCAAACGTCACCTATGACTTTTTGACCATCGGTAGCATTGCAGGGCAGGGAACCAGCCTCGATCCTGGCGCGTTTAATCTCCCAGCCGTGTCGCAGAGCTTCTACACCGCATATAACCGCGCAATTGCCGACATCACGGGCCTGATCACGCATGCCACGGAATTTCTAAACTATCAGGTAGCCGGAAACAATCTTAATCCGCTTCCTCCAGGGCAGTGGACCAACCGGCATTATTTCTCGAACGAAGTCGAGTACTATCTGCAGGACAGCTGGAAGGCGAAATCGAACCTTACCCTCACCTATGGAATTCGTCACACCTTGCTCCAGGTTCCGTATGAAAGAGACGGACAAGAGGTCCGTCCCAATGTAAATCTGGGGGAGTGGTTCGCTACCCGTGCGGCGGCAATGAAGCTAGGCGAAACCGTCCAGCCTGATTTCTCGTTTGTTCCTGCGGGCAAGGCGAACAACCAGCCCGGCTTATGGTCGATGGATAAGCTCGACCTCGCGCCGCGCGTGTCGTTTGCCTTCTCTCCGAACACGTCCGGGACAGGGATCTGGGAGAAGCTGTTTGGCGGCGATGGCAAGACTTCAATTCGCGGAGGCTACGGCCTGTACTTTGACCACTTCGGCGAAGGTGTAATCGATGCCTTCGATCAGGAAGGCGCGTTCGGTCTCTCGACCGATGCTGAGAACGGTGTCGATCAGAGTGTAGATACAGCGCCGCGCTTCACCACATTTAACAACCCTCCCACATCGATCATTCCTCCCATCGCTTCCACTGGGCAGTTCCCTGTAACGCCGGGCAATAACCTCTCCCTGGCGTGGGGCATCGATGGAACCCTGAAGACGCCGTACTCGCACGTCTTCGATTTCTCCATCGAGCGCGAGTTCGCCGGCGGCAATACGCTGCAGCTTACTTATACTGGGCGTCTGGGCCGCAGGCTTTTGCAGATGCGCGATCTGGCCACGCCCCTCGATCTTGTCGATCCCAAGGGCGGCGGCGATTACTTCTCGGCCGCGACCAAGCTGGCCAAGCTGGTGGATCAAAACACGCCGGTCTCGGCGGTCCCGAACGTCCAGTACTGGGATGACATGTTCCCGCTGGCGGCCACCGGATGCACTGACGGCAGCAGCAATACACAGTGCATCTACGAATCGCAGATTTTCCCATTCCGCGGCAACGAGACGGCGGGTCTTTACGATCTCGATCTCGGCTACGCTCCCGGTGCTCCGAATGGCCAGCTCTTCCGCTACTTCGATCCGCAGTATGCCTCGCTCTACGCGTGGTCTTCGAGCGGCACCAGCAGCTACAACGGACTGCAGGTCTCGGTTCATCATCCGGCGAAGCATGGCTTTGAGTTCGATGCGTATTACACATTTTCGAAATCACTGGATCTGGGTTCGGATGCGGAGCGCACCGCGACATCAGGCTCGAAGTCTTTCAGCCAGATCATCAATATCTATAATCCGCGGGGGAATTACGGGCCATCGGACTTCGATGTGCGCCATTCGGTTACCGGCAACATCGACTATGAGCTGCCCTTTGGACGAGGACGCGCGGTGGGCAACGGCGTGAATGGCTGGATCAACGCCTTCATCAATAACTGGACGTTCAACGGGTTAGTTCACTGGACCGGCGGTTTGCCCTTCAGTGCCATCGATGGCCTTGGCTGGGGAACCGACTGGAGTGATCAGAGCTGGGACGTGGCCACCGCCAAAATTGCGGTCGGAGGGCATCAGCCCAACTCGCAGGATGGTCAGCCGAACGCGTTCAAGAATCAGCCCCAGGCCATTGCGTCCATCCGTCCTCCTTATCCTGGAGAGACCGGTCAGCGTAATTTCTTCCGCGGCGACGGCTACTCCAGTGTCGACACCGGCATGGCGAAGGTCTTTCGCATCGCGGAGCACCACCAGGTCAAGTTTGCGGCCGAGGTATTCAACACCTTCAACCAGGTGAAATTCGATCCGAATACCGTGCAGAGCGATCCCTTCGGCGGCCCGAGCTCCTTCGGAGACTACGCTTCTCCTTTGCTCACGCAGGGGCGGCGCATGCAGTTCTCCCTTCGCTATAGCTTCTGATCCCTCCCATTGAGGCCGGATGCGATATCCGCATTCGGCCGCAGACCTTATAGTTCGTTTAATCTTGTAGTGTCGCGACGGCAGCGCTGGCGCTCGCGAATCGCACCCGCACAAGGCCAGACAGGCCAGGACGAAGAGGTAAGTTGGCAGTGCGTCTCATCAGGACAACATTCGCGAGTCGATTTGGAAACGCAACAAGAGTCTTCCTCTCGCTCGCTTTGTTGTGGTCCGCGGCTGCTGCGCTTCCTGCGGAAAATCCCGATCATGCCAAGCATCCCGAACAGACGCTGAGCAGCTTTTCCCTGGTGGATGGCGGCGGTAAGGAAATCCCGCTGTCTACTTATAAGGGCAAGGTCGTGCTGGTCGTGAATGTGGCCAGCGACTCCATGTTCAGCGGCCAGATCGAAGCTCTAAATAAGCTGCAGGATCAATATAAGGATAAGGGTCTGGCGGTGATCGCCGTTCCGTCGAATGATTTCGGCAAAGGCGAGCCCGGTTCCGACGTCGAGATTCAAAAGCACTACCATGACGATCTGCATGCCACGTTTCTGGTGACCGCGAAGAGCGCTGTCAGCGGCAAGGAAGCGCTGCCGGTATTCGGCTTTCTCACCGGCGGCAGCCCGGACGGGAAGCCGGGGGAAGAAGTGCATTGGAGCTACACGAAGTTCATCGTTGGGCGCGAGGGCAAGGTGTTGGCTCGCTTCGCCCCGGACGTCGCTCCCGACGACCCCGATTTCGAGATCGCGGTAGAGAAGGCTCTGGACGGAAAGCTGAAGCCGCAGGAGCCGAAAAAGTCCGACTCGAAAGCCGCACCCGGCGATGACGACGATGATGGCGGCCGGTAGGGCCCACTCCGAAAAATCTGACCGGTCGCGGCTGCTCCCTTAGAAAGCCCGCTTGTGCCGGTATGAGTCCGAGTCCAGTTCTCCCCATTGACGCCGCCTCCGGCTCCGTGATCCGATGAGGCGATCCTTACAGCGTTCCAATGCGCGGTGAGAAGAAATCTTGCCGCCTGAAACAACAGATAGCAAATTTCCTGCATCACACCGCAAGCAACTTTTCCAGTCAAATGACTGCAGCTTTCTGCTTGGCGACAAGAATCTCGTATCGGCGAACTCAGGAGTTGAACTTGTATGGCGACGACCACGCAACCCTCGGTTAGCGAGGGACCGGTGCGTAAAAACCGCTCTCGGAATGGTGTTGAGAGCCTGGAATCGGAGACCCTGGCCGTCATTCTTCAGGGGCTTCAGACCATGAAGGACGGCGATTTCAGTGCCAGATTGCCGGTTTCGTGGACCGGGCTGCCGGGCAAAATCGCCGATTATTTCAACGAGATCATCTCTGCCAACGAACAGATGGCCTTCGAGCTCAAGAGGGTTGGCCAGACCGTCGGCAAAGAGGGAAAAACCCGCGAGCGGATGCGCATTCAGAAGCGCAGTGGCGCCTGGGACGAGATGGAAGTCTCGGTCAACACCCTGGTCGAGGACCTGCTGCGGCCGACGAATGAGGTCACGCGAGCCATCGCTGCCGTGGCCCAGGGCAATCTGACCCAGACCGTGCGGTTGGATGTGGATGGCCGTCCGCTCGAAGGCGAATTCCTTCGCGCCGCCAACATCGTCAACACCATGATTCACCAGCTCGGTGTCTTTACCGCCGAGGTGACGCGCGTGGCCCGCGAAGTGGGCACGGACGGCAAGCTGGGCGGTCAGGCCGTCGTTCCCGGCGTTGCGGGAACGTGGAAAGATCTCACCGATTCCGTCAACTCGATGGCCAGCAACCTTACTGGCCAGGTTCGCAACATCGCCGAGGTGGCGACCGCCGTGGCCAGCGGCGATCTCTCGCGCAAGATCACGGTCGACGTGCGCGGCGAAATTCTTCAGCTGAAGGAGGCCATCAACACCATGGTCGACCAGCTGCGGTCGTTTGCATCGGAAGTGACGCGCGTCGCTCGCGAGGTCGGCACCGATGGCAAGCTGGGCGGCCAGGCGGTGGTGCCCGGCGTGGCCGGCACCTGGAAAGATCTCACTGATTCCGTCAATGCCATGGCCGGAAACCTGACGGCGCAGGTCCGCAACATCGCCGAGGTGACCACGGCCGTCGCCCGCGGCGACTTGTCACGCAAGATCACGGTAGACGTGAAGGGCGAAATTCTGGAGCTGAAGGACACCATTAATACGATGGTGGATCAGCTGAACGCATTCGCCGGCGAAGTGACGCGCGTAGCCCGCGAAGTCGGCACAGAAGGCAAGCTGGGCGGACAGGCGAGCGTGCCGGGCGTGGCCGGAACGTGGAAGGATCTCACCGATAACGTCAACTTCATGGCCAGCAATCTGACCGGCCAGGTCCGCAACATCGCCGAGGTGGCAACGGCTATCGCCAACGGCGACCTCTCACGCAAAATCACGGTCGACGTTCGCGGCGAAATTCTCCAGCTCAAAGAAACGCTGAACACGATGGTGGATCAGCTGAACCGCTTCGCCGGCGAAGTGACGCGCGTGGCCCGCGAAGTGGGCACGGAAGGACGGTTAGGTGGCCAGGCCAACGTGCCGGGAGTAGCCGGAACCTGGAAAGATCTCACCGACTCCGTCAACTCGATGGCCGGCAATCTGACGGCGCAGGTCCGTAACATCGCCGAGGTGACGACCGCCGTAGCCCGCGGCGATCTCTCGCGCAAGATCACGGTGGATGTGAAGGGCGAAATTCTGGAGCTGAAAAACACCATCAATACGATGGTGGATCAGCTCAACGCCTTCGCGGGCGAAGTGACGCGCGTGGCCCGCGAAGTCGGCACCGACGGCAAGCTCGGCGGCCAGGCGCAGGTGCCGGGCGTCGCCGGAACCTGGAAGGATCTGACCGACAACGTCAACTTCATGGCCGGCAATCTCACGGCCCAGGTGCGTAACATCGCCGAAGTGGCTACAGCCGTGGCTCGCGGTGACTTGTCGCGCAAGATCACGGTGGACGTGAAAGGCGAAATCCTGGAGCTGAAGGACACCATCAATACGATGGTGGATCAGCTCAACGCTTTCGCTGGCGAAGTGACGCGAGTGGCTCGCGAAGTGGGCACGGACGGCAAGCTCGGCGGTCAGGCGCAGGTGCCGGGTGTCGCGGGTACGTGGAAGGACCTGACTGACTCCGTCAACTCCATGGCCAGCAATCTCACGGGACAAGTCCGCAACATCGCGGAAGTTTCGACGGCCATTGCGACAGGCGATCTCTCGAAGAAGATCACGGTGAATGTCAGCGGCGAAATTCTGCTGCTGAAGGACACCATTAATACGATGGTGGATCAGCTGAACCGCTTCGCCGGCGAAGTAACGCGCGTGGCCCGCGAAGTAGGTACGGACGGCAAGCTGGGCGGACAGGCGAACGTGCCGGGCGTTGCCGGTACGTGGAAAGATTTGACCGATTCCGTGAACTCCATGGCCGGCAATCTTACGGCGCAGGTCCGCAACATCGCCGAAGTGACCACGGCTGTGGCCCGCGGCGATCTCTCGCGCAAGATCACGGTGGACGTGAAGGGCGAAATTCTGGAGCTGAAAAACACCATCAACACCATGGTGGATCAGCTCAACGCCTTCGCCGGTGAAGTGACGCGCGTCGCCCGCGAAGTAGGCACTGACGGTAAGCTCGGCGGCCAGGCTCAGGTGCCCGGAGTGGCCGGAACCTGGAAGGATCTGACCGACAACGTCAACTTCATGGCCAGCAACCTGACGGGCCAGGTGCGCAACATTGCCGAGGTGGCGACCGCTATCGCCAACGGCGATCTCTCGAAGAAAATCACCGTCGATGTGCGCGGCGAAATTCTGCAGCTCAAAGAAACGCTCAACACCATGGTCGAGCAGCTGCGCTCCTTCGCCGCCGAAGTAACGCGCGTGGCGCGCGAAGTGGGCTCCGAAGGCCGTCTCGGCGGACAGGCCAACGTCCCTGGTGTCGCGGGTACGTGGAAGGATTTAACCGACTCCGTCAACGCGATGGCCGGCAATCTCACCGGCCAGGTGCGCAATATCGCCGAAGTGACGACCGCCGTCGCTCGCGGCGATCTCTCGCGCAAGATCACGGTGGACGTGAAGGGCGAAATTCTGGAGCTGAAGAACACCATCAACACCATGGTGGATCAGCTCAACGCCTTCGCTGCAGAAGTGACACGCGTGGCCCGTGAAGTCGGCACCGACGGAAAACTCGGCGGTCAGGCGCAGGTGCCGGGAGTAGCCGGAACCTGGAAAGATCTTACCGACAACGTCAACGTCATGGCCGCCAACCTTACCGAGCAGGTGCGCGGCATCGTCAAGGTGGTGACGGCCGTCGCCAACGGCGATCTCACGCAGAAGCTCACCGTGAATGCAAAGGGCGAGGTCGCGGCGCTCGCCGAGACCATCAACAATATGACCGACACGCTGGCCACCTTCGCCGATCAGGTGACGACGGTGGCGCGTGAAGTCGGTGTCGAAGGCCGCCTCGGCGGTCAGGCCAACGTTCCCGGAGCTGCCGGAACCTGGAAGGATCTGACCGGCAATGTGAACCTGCTCGCCGATAACCTCACCAACCAGGTGCGCGCCATCGCCGAAGTTGCGACCGCCGTGACCAAGGGCGATCTCACGCGCTCCATTCAGGTGGAAGCGCGCGGCGAAGTGGCGGAGCTGAAGGACAACATCAATACGATGATTGATAACCTCCGGCTCACGACCGATCGCAACACGGAACAGGATTGGCTGAAGACCAACCTGGCCCGCTTTACCGGCATGTTGCAGGGGCAGCGCGATCTGGGCACCGTGGGACGCATGCTGCTCTCCGAGCTTGCTCCGCTGGTCAACGCGCAGCAGGGCGTGATCTACCAGATGGAAAGCGAAGAGTCCGGAAAGCTGATGCTGCTCTCCACCTTCGCCAATTCCACGGAAGGGCATCCGCTGGAGATCAAAGCGGGCGAGGGTCTTGTAGGACAATGCGCGACCGAGAAGAACCGCATGCTGATCACCGAGCTTCCTGCGCAGGCCGTGCCCATCCGCTCCGGGTTGTTCGAATCCATACCGCGCAACGTGATCGTGCTGCCCGTGCTCTTCGAAGACCGGGTGAAGGCGGTCATCGAGCTCGCGACTCTGAGCGCGTTTACCGCCTCGCATCTCGCGTTCCTTGAGCAGCTCACGGCCAGCATCGGCATCGTGCTGAATTCGATCGAGGCCACGATGCAGACCGAGGGCCTGTTGAAGCAATCGCAGCAGCTCGCCATCGAGCTGCAGATGCAGCAGAAGGAATTGCAGCAGACCAACGAGCAGCTTGCGCAAAAGGCGCAGCAGTTGGCCGAGCAGAACTCCGAAGTCGAACGCAAGAATCAGGAGATCGAACAGGCGCGTCGTGCGCTCGAGGCCAAAGCCAAGGAGCTGGCGCTCACCTCGAAATACAAGTCGGAGTTCCTGGCCAACATGTCTCACGAGCTGCGCACGCCGCTCAACAGCATCCTGGTGCTGGGCCAGCAGCTCGCGGAAAATCCCGACGGCAATCTCACTCCCAAGCAGGTGGAGTTTGCGCGCACCATTCACGGCGCCGGCACCGACCTTCTCAATCTCATCAGCGACATTCTCGATCTTTCGAAGATCGAATCCGGCACGGTCTCGGTCGAGGCTGAAGAGATCTTCTTCGCCAGCCTTCTCGATACCGTCTCGCGTCCCTTCCGTCACGAAGCCGAGAATCGCAAGGTTATCTTCGATGTCAAGAGCGATGCCCGTCTGGGTCGCAGCCTGGTCACCGACTCCAAGCGTCTGCAGCAGGTCCTCAAGAACCTGCTCTCCAACGCCTTCAAGTTCACCGATCAGGGCACCGTACGGCTTTCGCTATCGCGAGTGCAAGGTGGCTGGAGCCCCGACCATCCGATTCTAAGCGGCGCTGCTTCCGTCATCGCGTTCGAAGTCACGGACACTGGCATCGGCATTCCCGCCGAGAAACAGCGCATCATCTTCGAGGCCTTTCAACAGGCGGACGCAGGCACCAGCCGCAAATATGGCGGCACCGGTCTGGGACTTGCCATCAGCCGCGAACTCGCCAGCCTGCTGGGCGGCGAGATCCAACTCGTCAGTACGCCCGGCAAAGGCAGCGCGTTTACACTCTTCCTGCCACAGACGTATGTCGGGCCGGTTGTGCCGAATGTCCCGCGGCCTGAGAAAAGCAATTACTCCGTCGTTCCCGCATTGCTGGCGAGCACCGCCGCGGTCGAGAAGGATACACGCGTGGAAGATGACCGCGACCAGCTGCAGGAAGGCGATGCCGTTCTGTTGATCGTCGAAGACGATCCCCATTATGCGCGGATGCTTTGCGATCTTTCGCGCGACAAAGGCTTCAAGGTGCTGGTTGCGATGACCGGCGCAGAGGCTCTGTCGCTGGCGGCGGAATATCATCCGTCGGCCATATCGCTCGATGTCTTCCTGCCCGATATGCTGGGCTGGACGGTGTTGAATCATCTCAAACAGGATTTGAAGACCCGGCATATTCCGGTGCAGATTCTGACGCTCGACGACGACCGGCACCACGGTCTGTCGAGAGGCGCATTTGCCTTCGTCACCAAGCCCACTTCAGCGGACGAGCTGGACGCGGCTCTGATGCGCATTCAGAAATACTCGCAGCGTTTGCGCAAGCGACTGCTGGTGGTCGAAGACAACGCCACCGAACAGATGGCAATCCGCGAATTGCTATGGCATGAAGACATCGATGTCGAGGCGGCCGGCTCAGGAGCCGAGGCGCTGCGTATTTTGGAAAAGGAAACGTACGACTGCGTGGTTCTCGATCTGCGGCTCCCCGATATGACCGGCTTCGAAGTTCTTGAGGAGTTAGGCAAGAAAGCAGAGCTGCGGGATCTTCCCGTCGTAGTATTTACCGGTAGAGACCTGACCCACGAAGAGGATGCGCAGCTGCACACGCTGGCGCGCAGCGTGGTGGTCAAGGACGTAGAATCGCCAGAGCGCCTGCTCGACGAGACCGCGTTGTTCCTCCATCGCGTCGTCGCCGATCTGCCCGTCGAGAAGCAGCGGATGCTCGACAAGCTGCATGAATCGGACGAAGCGCTGGTGGGCCGCAAGGTGCTGGTCGTGGACGACGACATCCGGAATATCTTCGCGCTGAGCAGTGTCCTTGAGCGGCGCGGCATGACCGTGCTCACGGCGGGCACCGGGCGCGAAGCTATTGCCACAATAGATTCCACACCCGATTTGGCGATCGTACTGATGGATATCATGATGCCGGAGATGGATGGTTACGAGACGATGCAGGTGATCCGTCAAAATGCTTCTTTGCGGCGGCTTCCCATCATTGCTTTGACAGCCAAGGCCATGAAGGGCGACCGCGAGAAATGTCTTGAAGCCGGTGCGTCGGAGTATCTTGCCAAGCCGGTAAATACTGAACAATTGCTGTCTGCACTTCGCATGTGGCTGCACCGCTAGAGAAGGTCTGGGCTATGACGTTGCACGAAAAAGTCAATATCCTGATGGTCGACGATCAGCCTGGGAAGCTGCTGACCTATGAAGCAATTCTCGGTGAGCTGGGGGAGAACCTCATCCAGGCGGCCTCCGCGCGGGAAGCCCTTGAGATCCTGCTGCGGACGGACATCGGCGTGGTGTTGATGGATGTGAGCATGCCGGAGCTCGATGGCTTCGAGCTGGCGGAGATGATCCGGCAACATCCGCGCTTCCAGAAGACGGCGATTATCTTCATCTCCGGCGTGCATCTCTCCGAATCGGACACCATCAACGGCTACCGGCGCGGAGCGGTGGACTACATCTCGGTTCCCGTGGTTCCTGAAGTCTTGCGAGCCAAGATTGGTGTATTCGTCGAACTGCATCGCAAAACGCGCCTGTTGGAGCGGCTGAACAATCAACTCGAACAGCGCGTTGAAGAACGAACCGAAGAGCTTAGACAGAGCGAGGCGCAGTTCCGCACCCTGGCGAACAGCATCCCTCAGCTCGCATGGATGGCCGATGCCGACGGCAATGCTTTCTGGTACAACCAGCGGTGGTGCGACTTCGCAGGAGCGACGACGGAGTCGTTGCAAGAAACTGGCTGGGTGCATCTGCGGCACCCCGAGCACGCCGATCGGATTCAAGCCGGGATAAAAAGCGCCATGGGCACCGGAGATTTGTGGGAGGATACATTTCCTCTGCGCAATCACCTGGACGAGTATCGCTGGTTTCTGGCGCGTGCAGTGCCTATCCTGGATGTTCAGGGCCAGGTGGCGCGCTGGTTCGGCACGGCCACCGATGTGACATCGCAGATTATTGCCGAGGAAAAAATCCGTACGCTCAATCGCCAGTTGGAGCAGAGGGTGACGGAGCTCGAAACCATCATGCAGGTGCTGCCCGTCGGTGTGGCCATATCGACCGATGCGAAGTTCTCAAACGTCACCACCAATCCTGCCTTCGGGGATATCTTCGGCAAAGAAAACGTCTCTCTGCCTGCGGCTCGAAACGCCGCAAAGGCTTTGAAGCAAAATCAATCACCCTTCTCATTCATGGACGAGGCCATCCATACGGGTTTGCCTGTGATGAATGCAGAGATGCAGCTGCGCGGCGACGATGGGTCCAACAAGCATGTGTTTGCCAGCGCCAGCCCTCTTCTCGAAGAGTCCGGCAATGTACGCGGGTCGGTTGGTGTCTTTTTCGATGTGACCCACAGAAAGCGCCTCGAGGATACTTTGCGGCAGCGGGCGGAATTGCTCGAACTGGCCTCCGAAGCAATCATGGTGCGCGATCTGCAAGGCGCGATTCGTTATTGGAGTTCCGGGGCCGAGACTTTTTATGGCTGGAAGCGGAACGATGCTCTCGGACAAGACTTGCATCAGCTGCTGAAGACGGTCTTTCCGGTTCCACGCGAGGAGATCGAGCACATTCTCCATACGGAAGGCTCATGGCACGGCAACTTGATCCAGCGCACCAGCGATGATCGCGAAGTGGTTGTGGCTTGCCGCAAAGCCTTCGATCGCGAAACCAACGTGGTGCTGGAGATCAATCGCGACATTACCGGCGAGCTTCGTGCGGAAGAGGCGCTGCGTCAGGCCGAGAAGCTGGCGGCGATGGGCCGCATGGCTGGAATCATCGCCCACGAAATCAATAACCCGCTCGAAGCCATCACCAACGCCTTTTATCTGTTGCGGACGCATCCATCCCTGGATAGCGAAGCGCAATATTACGCCTCGCTGGCCGAGCAGGAGCTGCAGCGCGCGTCGCACATCACTCGTCAGACGCTGAGCTTCTATCGCGAGTCGAAACAGCCTATCCCCGTTTCGCTGCCTGAAGTCCTCGACAACGTATTGGAACTACAACTGAGAGCGCTGCAGGCGGGCGGGATCGAATTGCAAAAGCGATATCGATCCAATGGCATCATCTATGGATTTCCCGTGGAGCTTCGCCAGGTCTTCCTCAACCTGATCGGCAACGCGATCCAGGCCATGCCCGAGGGCGGCGTTCTGCGGGTTCATGTGGAAGAGGTCACGGATGAGACCATCGGCCGCCGTGGTGTTGCCATCTCGATCGTTGATACAGGCACGGGCATTCGCCCGCAGGATGCCGGAAAGCTCTTTCAGCCCTTCTTCAGCACGAAGTCGACCAAAGGGACCGGTCTCGGCTTGTGGATCAGCAAGGGCATCGTTCAGAAATATGAAGGCCGAATTACCTTTCGCAGCCAGAGCAACTGCGGGAAGTATGTAACTTGTTTTCGCGTATTCCTGCCGTTAAATCCCGCGCCGAACGCTCCGAAGCCTGCAAAGACGGAGCCCGAGGCCGCATCCGTGGCCGGAAGCTTGTAATTCCCGCAAAGCTTACCGCGCAATCTGAATTGGCTGAACTCAGTTGTTCGGCAGGATCGCATGCATTGCGATTGCCGCGGCGATGCTGGCGAGTAACGCTGCCGGCATCGCGAGGATGCCGGTCTTGAGGAAATCCAGAAAACTTACATTCAGATTTTCTTTGCGCAGCGCGATCAGCCACAGGATTGTCGCCAGTGAGCCGGTAATGGAAAGATTCGGTCCCAGGTCGACGCCGATCATCACCGCATTTGTTGTTAGGCCGTGAATATGAGAAGCGGTGAGAGCAGCGCCGGCAATCAACCCCAGCGGCAGATTGTTCACGAGGTTGTTGCCGATGCCCACGGCGAATGTGATCAAGCAGGCCGCAACGGAAGCCGGCAATCTCTGCGCGGCGGCCAGCGCTTGCTGGGCGAGTTGCAGCGCTCCGATGCTCTGGACGGCGTGAACCATGACAAACAACGCCGCCACCAGCGCCAATGTGCTCCAGCTGATTTCTCTGGCGAGCTTCAAGGGACTGCGGCGGCTCTTGATAGCGAGCACAGCGGTAATCGCGACGGCGGCAAGGCAGGTAGGCAGGCCGAGGTCCTTGCCAAGCGCCGACGCGGTCAGGAGAACGAGAATTACCAGAGCAAGCCCGGCCAGCACCAGACGGCCATTTCCATTGAGTCTGATCTTCTCGACCTCGCAATCGATCGACGCGCGCAGATCGCGGCGAAAGTACCATCGCAGCACCGCGAAGGTCACGGCAATCGACGCGAGCGAAGGAACGAAGAACGCCAGCAGCCAGTGTCCAAGAGGAGGCGTGGCTGAGTGGAAGACGACCAGGTTCGCCGGATTCGATATAGGCAGAACGAAGGATGCCGCATTTGCGATCATCGCGCACGCGAAGAGATAAGGAAGTGGTTGGACCTTCGCGCGGCGCACCGCGGTGAGAACCGCGGGGGTGAGAACAACCGCCGTCGCATCGTTCGACAGGCATACCGTCACCACAATGCCGATTCCGTAGGTCAGCGCGAATAGCCGTGAACATGAGCCGCGAGCGCTTCCGACGGCGACGGAAGAAAGCCAATCGAAAACACCGTTTTCCTTCGCCAGCTCCGAGAGCAGCATCATGCCGATGAGGAAGAGATAGACATCCGTTCCTTCCGCCACAGCTTTTCCCGCCACGCGCAGCGAGATCAATCGCAGGCAGAGGAGCAGCAGAACGCCACCGCCGACCCAGTAGACTTCGGGAATGCCGCGCGGGCGAATCAGCATAAGCAAAATGCTGATGGCCACGATAAAAACCAGGAGGGTATGAGCCAAGCCGGCAGCCATCATTCAGCGCTTCTCATTCCCGCGGGGGATAAGGGATTTCATCTCTAGTATGAGAAGCAAAATCCTGGCCAAGCGCAAGGCGCTGCGATCAAACAAATTCCAAACGTGAGAGTTTATGGAACAAGTACGATCGGAGCGCGCCAGAAAGTCGTCTTCAGGGTCGCAGGATCGAGAACTGTAACCTGGCAGTCGTATTCTCCGGCAGCGAGACCGGCCACGCCGAGACTGAAGGTAAGCGGCATGGTTCCAAGCCGGCTGGCTGTACTGGGAACAGTCGCAGTGGGCGGCGTCTCGAAGACCTTTTTGTCCGCGAGATAGAGACTGACAAAAGCGAAGAGCGGCTGGTTCGCAGATGCGCTCGCCGTCGCGGTTGAGACCGCACTCCCGGCAGCGCTCTGCTTATACGCCTGCAGATAAACGTAGATTTCACGGCTGGTGCTGAAGACCCGAGTCACGCTGGGGACCAGCTTCTTCCCATCCTGCACCAGGGGATTGACGGCTATCTCTTTCTCGCGATCCTTGCTCTTTTCCGTGTCGAAGAGTGCATCTTGCAGAGCGACGCGTTGGCTGCTGAGCACCACCGAGCTGATGGGAACATGCTTCTCTTCTTTATTCAGATTGGGGATCACGAAGACAGTCTGATAGGTGCCGATCCTGCCGGTTTCATCGTCGCGCGCCAGGAACTTGATCATGTATTTGCCGGGCAGCAGCGTGAAACCAGTGTCGTATTCAATAGGCCGCTTCGCCAGCTCGGCAGCCGTTGCATCGGAGAGCTTGATGTTGACGTTGTCGCGGACATTGGAGACAGTCGAGCCGTCGACCATGTCCTTGATCTCGCCAACGAAATCGATCAGCGTGTGCTCGGCTCCTCCACGCTTGGCCAGAGCCAGCTCGCGGCCGGGGATCTTCACGATGATGGGAACGAAATACTCGGCGCGATTGAGCTGAAAGTGATCGATCTCCATGGCGATGGAGAGCTCGGTGATGGGATTCTTCAGCATCAGCGCGTCTTCCAGCTGCCGCTCTTTGTCCACTGCGGTAAAGCGGCTGAACTCCTTGTCTGCATAGTAACCCTGCCGATAGCTGAGGCTCGCGCCAACATCGTTCGTGAGTGCAACCTTGATCTTGCGAAAGTGTCCATTCCGGGCAGTGTTCGTCGTGTAGTAGCCAAGGATGTAGTAGTCCGAGACCGATTGCTGGGCCTGCACAATCCCGCGCGTAAGGTCGTTGTTATCGAAGAGGGCTTTGCCTCCTGTGTCTTCCGCGAGTGTGAAGAGCGTGTCCTGCGATTGCTGGAAGTTGGTAGTGGTGGCGAGCGCGGCTGCTCCGGTGTATAAACCTGAGTTGCCCGGCGAGCCTTGGGTGGCATCGCCCAGCGGCGCCTGGGCGACGAGGCCTCGCGCATCGACCGGCCAGAACGTGACACCGGCCTTGATCGCGGCGTCGACGGTCGCATGAAGCTGCGCCTGGTTGTCGATGCCGTTGAGCCGCAGTCCTCCCGCGAAATAGATGAGCGACTTTTTCTCGTTCAGCTGACCAAGCATCTGTGCCGCGGTTTGCAGGGCGGAGAGTTGGCGGTCGGTGTTGAAGACGTTGAACTCGCTGTCGTCCTGGCCGAACGCCGCTCCGGTATCGGCGCTGCTGGCATCGTCGATGGTCTCGGCCGAACCCTGGCCTTCTCCAACAACGAGCGTTTCGAGAATACTGAGCAGCTTATTGCGGTCCGAAGAGAAGTCCTGAAGGATGTCGACCGAGCCGCCCTGGTAGCGCAAGATAGAGATCAGATCGACAGTCGTCATCTGGGTGCGAACGAATTGCTCCGCGGCCGAGAGGGCGCGAAGCTGGTCCGCCGGCCGCATGGCTGACATATCGAAATAGAGAGCCAGCAGCCGGCGATTCTTATAGCGCTCGCTGTCGGGCGATTCAGGTACAACCTGCGTGCGGGTGAGGCGATTGTACAGTTTGATCTCTTCGGAGCCGGGTGCCGCGACCGGCATCGGTTCCGCATTTTTGACGAGGTCCTGATGTTCGCAGAAGCTGATCTTTTGCGTCACTCCGTCTTCGGTAAGCGCGAAGTCCTTCTCGGTGAGTCCCTGAATATAATTGCCCTGCTTGTCCTTGACCACCACCGTCTCGACCACCAGCTGCGATTTCACCGAGAGAGTATAGGTTCCAGAAGCGTTGGGCGACGTGTTTTGTCCCACCTGCTGCGCGGCTGCGCTCGCAGCAGCTAAGAGAGCGCAGGCGGCGAAACGAGTGAGTGAAGTGCCCAGCAATCTCATCTCAGAACCTCAGCCGCAGCGTGGTCTGCAGGCTGCGCATAGGGTTGGCGGCCAGCGGAAGCCCGAATTGCGTGCTGTTCACTGCCGTGTTCCAGGCAGTGAAGACGCCGCGATTGAGAAGGTTGGTAGCATCCACGCGAGCGTCGAGATAATAGCGAGTGCTCGGGCGAAAGGTGCGGGCGAGGGAAGCGTTGAGACTGAACTGATCCGGGCCGGTGATCGAGTTTCGGCCTGCCGTTCCCCATTGGCCTGTTGCTGGAGCCGCATAGGCCGCGGCGTTAAGATGCAACCCCGCGTGTGCGTTATAGAGCGGTACCCCGGTGACGTCGGGTCGAATTGTGCCGGTGAATCCAGTGCCGGGAACAGCAGCGAGATAAACCGGCGTCTCCGGCAGGCCGGTGCCCGTCACGATCTGCGTTAGCATCGTCCACTCTTTGAGCAAGCGTCCGCGCCAGCCGCTCATCAGATCGCCGCCACCAAGTCCCTCGCCGCTGGTATATTGCAGCTGCGCGTTGAGGAGATGGCGCTGGTCGAAGGTGGAGAGGGCGCGTTCGCCGCGCAGGTCAAGCCAGTTCTGCGCGATGGAAGCCGCAGGTGCTGCCGCAGCCTGAGTTGGCGCGGCTTGCGACGATCCTTGCGTTGGCGTGCTGGCCGTAACGTGACCCAGGCCGCCGAGATAGGCGTCGTCATCGATCGACTTCGCATAGGTATAAAGCACCGATGCGGTGATGCCATTGCGCAGCCTGCGGCGCAACTGGATCTGCGCAGCTTCACGCGTCGAGTCTCCGCCCGATGTCTGAAAGACGAAGCCCGCCGGACACGTGGGGCACGGATTGCTTGCGCCAATCGGATACGTGTTGGGCAAAAACTGCTGCACGCCGCGCGTGCCTTTTACTCCAAGATACGTCGCAGTGAGCTGCAGCGCCTTGGGAAGGTCGCGCTGCACCGCCAGCTGCCAGGTCTGCGCATAGCCCACGCGAAAATTCGGATCGACCGCAAAGGTGTCGGAGGTGATCGACGAACATGGGTTGAAGCCATCGGCCAGCGTAAGCGGGCACAAGGCGCTGTTCTGCACACTGAGACTCTTCGAGAGCGGCGCTTGCTGTGCGAGTTGCAGTGCGGACGTCTGATAGACGGAAGTATCGTGATAGACACCGTAGCCGGCGCGAACCACGATGGTCGAAGCTGGAATAGGACGCCACGAAACACCCACGCGTGGCTCGAACCCCCGCTTGTCCGGACGAATGAGCGAGCTGGGATAGCGATTGCCGGTGCGCGGACCAATCGGATCGTTGCCAAGCACAGGAGCTTCGGCGGCGAAGTTCGGCGTCAGGTCGAGATTGACCAGACGCCCGTGAATCTCCGTGATCGGCGCGCCGTACTCCCAGCGCATGCCCGCGTTGATGGTGAGTTGGGGCAGGATGCGCCAATCGTCCGTTCCGTAAAGATCGTAGACCGGCTCGCGAAGATATTTGTCCGCATTGCCGAACGCGATCGAGCTGGTGTCTGGCACGCCGATGAGAAAGTCGGCGAGATCGGAGCCGCTGGTGGCCGCATTGTTTGCGGTGCCCTGCGTAGCTGCGCCGGTAAAAGTGAAAGTACCCCGCGGGTCCTGCTGGAAGAAATCGTTGAACTGCTGCTTGCGCAGATCGCCACCAAGAGTGAGGTTGTGGCGGCCGCGATAGATGGCCGTGGAGCCCGAGAAGGAATCGGTGCGGGCGCGATTGAATGAGCTCTGCGCATCACTCAACGCCGTGATGCCGCTTGAAAAGTTAAGCGCAGGCGAGCCCCAGTTGGTTGGGTCTTGATTGTTCCCCGTGATATCGGCTGCGCCCGAGATGTTCTCGCGATTGTCGAAATAAGGCACGATCTGCGTTCTCAGCCGGCTGAAGTGATATCCCGCGTGGAGGAAAAGATGCTGATTGAAGCGATGCGACCAGTTGATATTCGTGTTGATGCCGAGTGTGTCCGTCGTGTCATTGAAGCCGAAGAGATTCGCGCTGCTGGCGCGCGTGCTCTGCAGGTTAAAGCCTCCGTAGAGCTGGTCTTTCCGGCCCAGCGTTTTATCGAGGCGCGATTGAATCAGATCCTGATGGCTGCTGTTGAGCACCGGCACCTGATAGTTGTAGAGCGAGTCGCCCGCGATGTTCGGCAGCGGATAAAGCTTGAGCAGCGCCTGAGCCTGCCCACTGACGGGGACGATATTGCCGGGATAGGCCGCTCCGGTCATGGGATTGAAGATGGGCACCGGCTGGCCCAGAGCATTGAGCAAGCCGGAGAGGTCGCCGCTTCGTTCGGCAGCCGTGGGAACAAGTCCGGACTCTGTCGCGGCGTCATGATCGCGCGTCCACTGGTAGGCGAAAAAGAAGTTAGGTCCGTGCGGCAGCAGGTGAGGAATCTTGAGCGGTCCGCCGAGTGTCAGGATGCCGGTGATGCGATTGTAAGAAGCTTTGGGTGTATTGAGACCGCTGAGCGAATATGGCCGCGCATCGAGTGCGGAGTTGTCGAGAATCGCCGCGAGCCCGCCGGTGTAGAGGCTTTTGCTGTTCGACCTTCGATTGCCGAAGGCCTGATCGATGGAGAACTTCGACGTTGCCGCATTGTTCACGCTGCCGTTGACCAAGAGCCCATCGGAAGACTGCTGGCCTGCATCCTCCTGTGGCTTCGGTATCTCCGGCGCGTTGGTTGAGCCGGAGGTCTCAGGCTTCTTCGCCTGCTGCACAGGCGCGGGGATCAATATTCTGGGCGCGAGCTTTGACTGCGCCATGATCTGATCGGCGGGGAGCAGTGTAAGCTCCCACTTCGCTGCCGGGGTCTTAGGTGTGACGTTCACGTCGGCATGGATCGTGACGAAACACTGCATCTCGATCTCGATCGTCCAGGGCCCATCCGTTAAATCGGGAAAGTTATAGAGGCCGCCTGGGTCGGAGATGGTGCTGAATGTCTTTGCGCCCTGTGTCGCTTCCTGTGTCGCGGTGATCGTAGCGCCAGGAACAGCAAAACCGGCGAAGACAATTTCGCCGTGATACTCCGAAGCCGCGGCCAGGCTGGGGAAAAGCAGCGCAGCCAGGATGCAAACCAAGTCGAGGATTCGATGCCCGGGGGGCCGTGTCATCGGTTTTCTATCCGATCCTAGTTAGCCGACGGCATTTCAACGTGATCGATGACGAGAATCTCCACCGGCCCTTTGGCCGATTGCAGCTTCAACCCAAGCTGATCCTGCAACGCAGTGAAGATAGACGGTTCAGCATCGGGGTCAGGGGCGGAGCGGTCATCGGGCGACCATGTGAGGTCAAGATCATACTTGCCGGCGAGGCCGGTTTTATCCACCACGGTGCGATGCACCTGGGAGTAGAGCGTGCTTGCAAAGGCAGCCATCGAAACATTGCGGGCGTTGAGTTCTGTGCCGTGAGCGACGTTATGCGTGTGCGTGCTCGAGCCGTTCCCGGTGCTGGACGATACTTTCAACTTAGCTCCGCCTTTCATCACCGACATTTCGTACACCGGCAGCGTCTTCACTTCGGTGTGGACTTTCAACTGGAAACGGTCCAGCAGAATTTCCCGTCGCATGGCTTGTCGCTGCTCACGGTCCAGTTTCTTCAGTACAGCGGGGTCGGGATCGATTACTTTTGCTGCGATATCGAAGTGTGCGGATTCCATCGGCTTGGGAACTCCCGTGATCATGTCTTCTTTGACGCCATATGCATCCTCTAAAAGGCTCTTCAGAGAAACATTGGTAGCGCTGTAGCGATCCATATTGCTCGAAATGCGCGAGGAACCGCTGCCCGAGTCATTCGGCTTGATCGCGACCGCGTCGTAAACAGGTATCTTTGCGTCCGCCGTCTCCTGTGAGGCGGCGGTTTGCGCATGAGTCAGTGACTGTATAAACACGAAAGCCAGACAAACCGTGCCGAACCATTGCTTGGTCATCGCGCGACTCGCTTCTCCGGAGAGATAACCGGAACTTATGTTTCCCGATAGAGGAGAAACAATTACGAGACGCCGCTCACCCTCTTTACGCTCTGCCCAGGCATCGAATGAGCCTTAATTTTCCGAAGGCTTCTCGACGTGGTCGATGACGATTACGTCGTCGGGAATCTTCGCCGGTCCCATCTTCAGGCCGAGTTGCTCCTGAATGGCGGTATAAAGGCTCGGCGGTGCTTTGGCATCATCGGTTGGCGGTGTCGGTGTCGCGCCGGTCCCTCGGAACTGAGCGAATTGCGAGTCGTCGGGAGTCCACTTCAACTGGAAATCGTATTTGTCTGTGAGCCCGGTCTGGTCCACCACTGGCCTGTCCATCACGCCTGCCTGCATTCAGGTCGCAAACTCGGCCATATTGAGGTTTCTCACCAGCAGGTCCCCGAGGCTTCTGAAAACGAAAGTCGGGGGTGCATTTGAAGCGGATGCGGTTTTTGTCATCTTGGGTCCACCGTTTGCAACGGTAATTACGTAAACAGAAAGCTCGCGCTTGTCATGATGAAAGGTGAGTTTGAAGCGCTCTGCCAGCAGCTTCTGCATCATCAATTCCATCTGCTTCGGGCTTGGCCGGCCTTCTGCATCATGCTTGCCCTGGATGTCATAGAGATCGGTGCCGAACCATGCGGGCGCGTCTACGATCTGCTTGGTGTGAAGGCCATAGGCGAAGGCGATCAGATCATTCAGATTGGTATTCATCGTCATGACCTTTCCGGAGCGGAACCCGAATCCTTTACCGGGCCGATTAGGAGTGCTCGGCTTGATGGTCGCGACCTCAAAGCTGGGATTGGCGTCAGCTGCCATGGGTGGCGTTGGCGGCGCCGCCGGAGGAATAGTCCATTCTGTCGCGGGAGTGGCCCGGATGAAGACAAGAGGTACGGGAGTAGGCCCTTGGCTCCAGTTGCCTGTAATCGTGTTGCCATCTGAACTCAGCTTGCCGTCATACGTGCCGCCGATGGCGCCGACCGCCATCTTGACGGTCGTGCCGTCCAGCGTGACCTTGTCCGCAGGAATGCCGTTGCCGCCCTGGTCGATGCTGTAAAACATGCCCTTGTATGCGCCGTCATCGCCCTTTGTAAATTTGGCTACGATGCGCAGGTCTTTGCCCGCGTGCAGCGTGCCTTGCCAGGTCCCGGATAGACCGGCCGTCTCTGCTGTGGATTGAGCGCGCACCTGTGCGGTGTGGGTCAATCCAAAGATCATGGGGATTGCGACCGCAGCAGCGGCAGCGGCGCCGAGCAACAGTTTCCTGCTGAAATCGAGCTTGCGCGTTACCTGCTCTGTCATGATGCGAACGATGCGCCTCTTAAGATCCGAGCCGGTTACTCCTGACATGCAGGCCAGCGGGGATTCCACGTAGAACTTGCAGACATTCAGGATGCTCTCTGCGTAGAGTTCTGGCTCATTGCCCGATTGCAGCACGGCTTCATCGCAGGCGCGCTCCCGCTCTTCGATCAGGCGTGCCTTGATCCACCACACAGCGGGATGAAACCAGAAGAGCGCCTGGACCATCACGTGAATCGCTGCCGTAAGGTTGTCGCGCCGCCGCACATGGCACATCTCGTGCGCGAGAATGGCGCGGAGTTGATCCGCGGAGAGCCGGTCCGTGATGTTCTCCGGCATCAGCAGCACCGGGCGGAGGATTCCGAAGATGCCCGGCTCGAAAAGGCGAGCAGAGGAGAGAACAGGCACGTCCGCGAAGATCGTCATCGGCGAAGAGGTGCGGACCGTGGCGCGAAGCTTCCACCAGCTTCTGGCCCAAGAAAAGGTGATGGCAAGAAAACCGCACAGCCAGAGAGTGGCCAGAATCAGAGGCAGGGAATGGCTTTGCGGCGTCGCAGTCCACGCATCCTCGCCGTCAAAAAAAGCTGCATTGCTTGTGGAGGATGCCGGGAAGGGCTGCGTGATCTGTTGCATCGCGGCCGCGATTGCCGGATGTTGGACTGGTGTTGCCAGCTTAGTCTGCAGAGACTCGCCGGCGGAGATGAGAAGAGTGAAGGGCAGCAGGAATTTGATCGAGGCGATCATCCAGACCCGGTAGCGCATCCGCGCCTGATTTTTTCGCAGCGCCAACGTGAGCAGCCACGCGAAAACAATAACTACGGTTGACTGCCAGAGATGATTGACCAATGCTGCGGTCCAAGTCTCATTCCAGATCGCCGGGAACACCATCGTTACTTCTCCTTGAGAGACAGCCGTTTTAACGTCTTTTCCGCTTCCTTCACATCTTCGAGAGAGAGCTTGCCGGACTCGATGAGATGAGCCATGACCGGCTGCGAGCTTCCTCCAAAAAGAGCCAGCAGATCGTCGATAAGCCTTCGCTGAGCCGCATCGCGAGTGATAGACGCGGCGAAGACGTGGAAGTTGCCAACCTTCTTTACGCGCCGCACCACTCCCTTGGCTTCCATCCGGTACACGGTGGTTTGAATGGTGGTGTAGGCTGGCTTCTTTTTAGTCGAGAAAGAATCTTGAATTTCGCGAATCGAGGCTTCGCGCTTGGACCAGAGCGTCTCCATGATCTGAAATTCGAGTTTGGACAATTTCGGTTTCGTCATGCGGCCTCCGATATGTATAGGAATATCTACTACACATGTGTGTTTGTCAATGAATTCTATTTTAGACGCCAGTCCCCGGAGATTGCAGCCTGCAAAACACAGAGGCCGCTCTCGAGAGAGCGGCCTCTGTGAAAGAACGAAAGCAGGATTCGATCAGAATGAAACGGGCGTTGCCGAAAAGCTTGCGAGGTTGGGGAAGATGCTCGCGATCTGCGAGGAGTTGAGGCCCAGCCACGTTGCAACATTGGCCGCCACCTGCTGCGTGGCGATGGTCGGAATCCAAACGCCCTGGCCGGTGTAATCCTGGCTGCCTCCGATATCGAAATCGGGCAGGCTGCCGATGATGCGGTTGCCCGCCAATCCTCCGCCGATAAGGAACTGGTGATTGCCCCAGGCGTGGTCGCTGCCGGCGGTGGAGTTGGACTCCATGGTGCGCCCGAAATCTGAGAGAGTCAGGATGAGCACGTTCTGGAACATGCCAATCTCCTTCAGCGCGGCCACGAATGCGCCGAGGCTGCTGTCGAGATCCGAGAGCAGAGAGGCGTGGGTCGCCGATTGAGCACCATGCGTATCGTAATTTCCGACGTTCGCATAGAAGAGCTGGCGCGACGCCCCGATCACCTGTTTTCCGTTAATGACCTGCGCAATGGTCTGCAGATTTTGTCCGAGGGTGCTAGTCGGAAATACCGTCTTGATCGTCGAGCCGAGCGTCTGGCTCTGCTGCAGGATGGTCTGCATCTGCAGTGCAGAGTTGCGGAGCTGTGCAGCGCGCTGCACGATCTCGTTGTTGGACTGGCTGTCGATATTGGCGATGCTGATGGTGGGATCGAGCAGCTCCGGGGGAAGCGGCTGATCTCCCGCCGAGGCCTGCATCATGGAAACCGACTGCACCGATTCGCCCACCGTGAAGGTGCTCACACCGCTGAGGCTGAGAACCGGCGGCAACAGCCCCGACTGGCTCGCAATCTGATCGGCGATGCGTCCTCCCCATCCGCTGCTGGGTGCGCTCTCCGCGGTCGCGCTCTCCCACTGCGCCAGGCCCACCGGATGCGATCCGAAGAGCTGGGGCAGCAGATTGGGATTCTGCTGCAGAGCCTGCTTGGTCACAGGCTGATCCATGGGGCCGCAGTTGGCGATGATCGAAGCGCTTCCGCTGCTGAAGATCGAGCTGAGGTTGGGCAGGCTGGGGTGAAATCCATACGTCTTGCCTGATGAGGTTTGCACCGGCAGCAGCGAACTCTGCGAGAGCGCGAGCGACTGGCGCACGCTGGCATATTGGTTGTAAGTAGCGGCATCGAGCGGAACGATCATGTTATTGCCGTCGTTGCCGCCGACCAGGGAGATGCAAACGATGGCCTTGTAGCCGCTCGTCGATTGCCCGTAAGCCTCAACTCCTGCAAGCCGCATCCACAGGGGCATGAAGGCCGTTGCGAGTCCGGTCTTGGCTCCGAATTTTAGAAATCCGCGTCTGTCAAACATAGTCCCACCTTCGGAAATGATCTGAATTCTTCAGCAAGTCAATTGCAGCTTCTAGTACGAGACCTGGAACGTATCGGAGTTCAGCGCCAGGTACAGCGCTTCCAGCTGCTGCGTGTAAGCATTGGGAAGAGTTGCGCAGAAGGTCTCGATCGCGCTGATCGTTCCTGCGGGCATAGTCCCGTGATAGAAAGTGTGGTTCACTGCGTCGAGCAGATCGGGAATGCTGACGAAGTTCTGCATCATCCACGAAGAGGTGCGGTAACCATTGGAGAAGCCAGATTGGCTGCCGCGCAGAATGTTGTAAAGAATCTGCGATCGCTGCATCGCGTAGTTGCCATCGAAGATCTGAAATTCGGGCGCGTTGATCTGCGTGGCGGGAATCATGAACGATGGACTGTAGAAGCTGAACACCGAATCAGGCTGCCAGATCGATTCCGCCAGTCCACGTTCTGCATAGACGAGCATGGTATTGGTCGGCGCCGTCTGCAGAGCGCTCATCACGGAAAGGAAGTAGATGATTGGCTCCTGCAAATGTCCGTCGGCGACCTGAACGCTGCCGCTGTCGCCTGCTCTGGCTTCGGGGTCGAGCAGAATCGCCTGCACCACGGCCTTGAGATTGCCGCGCACGCCGGTTCCATCATTCTCGAAGACGTGCGAGATTCTCTCGATATACGCGGGAGTAGGATTGCTCTTCACCAGGTGCTGGATGAGGATCTTCGACACGAAGGGCGGAACGTTCGGCTGATTAAAGACCGTGTCGAGCGCTGACTTCAAGTCTTCCTGGATGGTTTGTCCTGCAGGAAGGTTGACGGTGTCGAAGAGCGTCTTCGCGCCGTGATCGTGCTGGCTGTCGTTCGCGATCATCGGCGTGCCGTAATTGACACCCCACCATGTGCTGTCGGTCGATCCGTTCGCAGCTGGCAGTCCCCAACCGGTGAGCGCGCGGCTCAGGTCAATCACAGTCGCGTCATCGTAGGTCGGTGTTGGCGCCCCGTTGCTGCCCATCACCACGCTTCCGTCATCGTTGAGCTGGACCGGGCCCATGGTAAAGAGCTGCATCAGCTCGCGGGCGTAATTCTGGTTGGGATGAACACCGGGGGTAGTCGGAGCCCAGTTATTGCCGAGGTTCAACCACGAGCCCATGGTGGGGCTGAGCGTGACATCGGTCATCAGGTCGCGGAAATTCCCGAATGCATCGTTCTCCAGCATCAGCTGCCAGGGCACACCGGTTTGCCACGAAGCGTTGTTCGTCATCGCCGCAGTGATGAACTCCTCAAAGGCGAAGGCCACCCGCTGACGAAGGAGATTGTTGCCCGTCACCGCGTTGAGGGTGAACTGGATCTTTGGCTGATCGACGGGGGTGGTGGATGTCGGCGTGGGATAAACCGAGACCGGCTGCGCGAATTGCTCATTCAGAAACGTCGTGAAGCCGACCTGCTGAATGTGCTGAACGATGTCCGGCCGCGGACCGAATGCGGCTTGTGTGGTGAAGCGAGCAGCCGCATCGTAGGTGACCGCCGTGGTGTTCACGACAGGAACACTGACCGTGCTTGTGGGGGCAGTGCTGTTACCCACGCCGATCGGAACGGCTGCGGTCCTCCACGGCGCGACAAAGGCTGAGGCCGTCAGCTTGCTCGCAGAAACGAAGGTCGTCGGCGCCGCTTCTCCGTTGACATAAACGATGGATGCGGAGCTGAAGTTGGCGCCGGTGATGGTGATGGTCGTTGTGCCCGTTCCCAGAGTTGCTGGCGAGACTAAAACGCCACCGGGAACCGCAACGGGAACGCTGATCGCGGAGCTGGTGCCTCCGCCGGGCGCTGGATTCATCAGCGTGACCGACAGGGGAGTGGTCTGTCCTGCGGTTGCCGGCACGATGGCCGAAACCTCGTTGGACGAGACGGAAGTCGTAACCACGGGTGATCCGTTGACCAGGATCGTGGTTCCCGGAACCAGCACCGTTCCCCATACCTCAAGCTTGTTCGAAGTCGAAGTCAAAACCGCTGGTTGAAAGCCTTCAATCGCCGGTGTGGGATTGATCAGAGTGAAGGTGTAGGTCGCAGACAAGGTTGGCGACGATGTCGTTGTTCCAGTGATGGTCGCACTGGAGTTCGCGGGCATTGTGACTGGCGCGCTGTAAAGACCGGCGCTACTGATGCTGCCGCCGCCCTGCAATGTCCAGTTGATCGCGGTGGTCGGCGTTCCGGCGAGGGTGGCCGTTAAGGTTAGGTGCATGCCCAAACGAGCGAGCGCACTGTTGTTGCCGTCCGAGCCTGCGGCATTCAGCTTGAGCGACGAGTTCGCTATCTGCATGGCGAAGCCGGTGCTCGTTCCGCCGCCCGGAGCCGGGTTTACAACCGTGATCGCTAATGGTCCAGCGGTCGATGCGCTGAGCGTAGCCTGCGCGTTGACCTGGACATCGGAGACGAATGTCGTCGTGACCGCAGAGCCGTTGATGTGGACTACGCTGCCGGGTACGAAACCAGTGCCGTAGACACCGAATTTGAAGGGCGTAGTGCCGGTGAGGGCGGCGGCCGGGCTCAAGCCGACGATGTTCGGCACGGCGTTGATGATCGTGAAAGTGTAGGAAGCCGAGACAATCGGAGAAGTCGTGGTCGTGCCGGTGATCGTGACAGCAGAGCTGGCCGGCATCTCTGTCGGAGTGGTGTAAAGTCCGGCAGCGCTCAGGGTGCCCGCCCCTTGCAGAGTCCAATTGATAGCCGTGGTAGCCGTTCCGGAGAGCGTCGCCGTCATGGAGACGTGCATGCCCATCCTCGCCGTGCCGCTGTTGTTTCCATCGACGCTTGCCGCATTCAATTTGAGCGCAGGCACGGTCACCGGCATCGAGAACGAGTTGCTCGTTCCGCCAACGGGAGCAGGATTGAAAACAGTGATGGCAAGAGGCGCATTAGTGGTTGAATTCACGACCGCTTTAGCGTTGACCTGCACATACGATACGAAGGTCGTCGGGACCGCGGTCCCGTTGACCATCACCACGCTGCCCGGTGTAAAGCCGCTGCCGTAAACGCCGATCTGCGATGTCACTCCGCCGCCAGCCACGGCCGCCGGGCTTAGCCCAACGATATTCGGCACCGCGTTCACCAGCGTGAAGGTATAAGAGACCGAGGAAGACGGCGCAGTTACGGAGGTGCCAGTGATAACGACTGTGGGATTTGCCGGCATCTCTTCGGGAGCCGCATAGAGGCCGGCCGAAGTCAGCGTTCCCGCGCCCTGCAGACTCCAGGTCATCGGAGCATTCGCCGTGGCCGCCACCGTTGCCGTCATGGAGACGTGCATTCCCAGCCGGGCTGTGCCGCTGTTGTTTCCGTCTACGCTCGCGGCATTGAGTTTGATCGCAAGTTGCGTCGCGGCCTCGCCAGGGCGAACAGCGAAAGCCAAAACAAGAATTCCAAAAATAAGCAGGGATATCCTGCGCGCCCAATCAAGGGACCGATAGCGAGTCATTCTCAGCTCTTTCCGCGGCGTTGTGGGCCACAAATCAGCAGTTTTGGCAGACGTACAAGAGCAAAAGCGCAGAGACGCTAAAAGGGAAAGAGTGGAATATTCACTAAGCCGAAGGCTGTCCGCTCACAGTGTGGAAGTAAGGAGCGTGACACAACGTAAAGTAGCAGAGGGGGCGGTAACACTCAACAGTACTATCGGAATGTTACCTGAGCGGGGCTATCTGTTTATTGATTAGTAAATATACTTGCTCTTTACTATGACCCCTTGTTTTGTGTTGTTTAGATATTGGATATCATTGAATGATCCCGATGGTAACAAAAAAAGAGATGAAAATCGCGCTACCCTCGACAGCCGCAAGCCCGTCGCTGTTGAACAAGGTTGACAACCGCACTGCCCGGATCGGCGTCATCGGGCTTGGTTATGTTGGGCTGCCTCTCACCTTGCTCTTCAGTGAAGAACGCTTCGCCGTGACCGGCTTCGACGTGGACGAGAAGAAGGTGAGCACGCTGAACGCGGGCGGCTCGTATATCGTTCGCATTCCCGCAACCGAGATTGAAGCCGCACAGCGCAGTGGATTTCGCGCGACTGCCGACTATGCCCAGATCGCGCAGATGGATGTGATCATCATCTGCGTCCCCACGCCGCTCACTGAGTTTCACGAACCGGACCTGAGCTACATTCGCGATACTGCCGAGGCTATCGCGCCTCATCTACATGAGGGACAGCTTGTCATCCTCGAGAGCACGACCTATCCGGGCACTACGGAAGAAGTGCTGATTCCGATCCTGGAAGAGGACAACGCGCATGGTCTGCGTGCGGCGCGCGATGCGTCTGCAAACGGCTTCTATGTGGCCTTTTCGCCGGAGCGCGAAGATCCAGGCAATGACACCGTGGCGCGCCGCGATTTGCCCAAGGTGATCGGCGGAGCTGGACCGGTGGCGCTGGAGCTGGCTTCGGCCGTCTACTCGAGTATCTTCAATCGAACGATTCCCGTCTCCACTCCCGCGACCGCGGAGATGACCAAGCTTCTCGAGAACATCTATCGCTGCGTCAACATTGCGCTGGTCAATGAGCTGAAGCAGCTCTGCCAGCGGATGGGCATCGATATCTTCGAAGTGATCGATGCTGCGAAGACCAAGCCCTTCGGCTTTCAGGCGTTCTATCCCGGCCCCGGATTGGGCGGCCACTGCATTCCCATCGATCCGTTCTATCTTTCGTGGAAGGCGAAGCAATTCGACTTCCGCACACGCTTCATCGAGCTGGCCGGCGAGGTCAACACCGCCATGCCGTATTACGTGATCGAGCAGACCGCAGCGGCGCTCAACGAGCAGGCCAAGGCGCTGAAGAACTCGAAGATCCTCGTGCTCGGCATGTCGTACAAGCGCGACGTCGATGACCTGCGCGAATCTCCTTCGCTGACTATCATCGAGCTGCTGCGCAAGCGGGGCGCGGTTGTCTCGTACAACGACCCATATTTTCCGTACGTCGGTCATGGACGCCACTATCACCTCGACATGCGCAGCGTGCCTCTCGATGACCTGGGTCAATACGATTGCGTTCTAATCGTGACCGACCACTCCGACTACGACTATGCGCGCATCGTGCGAGAGTCCCGGCTGGTAGTGGACACGCGCAACGCCACCAAGGGCATCGCCTCGGACAACGTCGTTCTCTGTTAAGCATCTGTGCGTGGGGCCGCTATCGTTAGTGGCCTCACGCAGGCCATCCCACATTAATGAGTAAGTGTTGCCGTCCGCAGGAATTCAAAGTTTCCGGAGGGCGAGGTGTGTACGCCGCCCAATCGACGCGAGTGGACAACGACCGTATCCAGATACCAAAGATTGATCGAAGGCAGATCGCGGGCCAGAATCTGCTGCACCTGCACATAATCGGCCCGCTGATGTTGCGGGTCGATGCTTGCGGCTGCGTCGTCGAGCAGATGATCGAGCTCGGCGCTGGCATAGTATCCACGGTTGCCGCCGTGAGGAGGAAAGCTGGCGGCGGAATAGGCGTAATGAAAGATGTCCGGTTGCTCGTTGCCGCCGATCCAGCGTGACGGAGCCAGTTGGAACGCGCCTTTGGTCAGGTCCGCGTAAAATGTTGCGAACTCATAGCTGCGCAGATCGAGCGCGATCCCTATTTGTGCCAGTTGCTGTTGCACAATTACCGAGAGCAGCCGCGTGGTCTCGTCGGTCGAAGTCTTCATCCCTAGGTGAAAACGAATGCCATCCGGGCCGCGATGATAGCCGGCCGCGTCAAGTAATGCGCTTGCCTGAGCTGGATCGAAGGTAATTCGAGTGGGATCGTTCTTCGAGCTCCAGTAGGCGGGCTGTTCGGGCGGAAAGATGCTGTCGGCTTCCCGCGCCAGCCCGCGCAGCAGCGATTGGATAATCAGCGGCCGATTGATGGCCAGGGCAATGGCGCGGCGCACCCGCGCGTCCTTCAGCAGCGGATCGCGAACATTGAAGACGATATAGTTGAGCACTGTGCCGGGGCCGTTCTCAACGGCCAGGCTGGGCTTTCTGCGCAGGGCATCGACCATGTCCGGAGGAAGAGCGTTGATCTCGATATCTGCCGAGCCCTTTTCGAGCTCGAGCGCCCGCGTGGTCGAGTCGGGAACAACCGCAAAGCGGATTTTGTCGATATGGGGCGCGGGTCCCCAATAATTTGGAGAGCGTTCCACCACCACGTCTTTGTCCGTCTCCTGGCTGACAAAGCGAAACGCTCCGCTGCCGACCGGATGCCGCCAAAAATCGCGCCCACTGCCATAAGGCACGACGCCAAAGGCTCCATCGCAGAGATTCCAGATGAATGCGGGATCGGGCTTCTTCATGTGGATGACAACCGTGCTGTCATCCGGTGCTTCAACATTTTGAATGGTTCGGTAGGCGCCCGACTTGATGGTCACAACTGTGCCGTTCAAAAGCGAATCGAGCGTCCACTTCACATCGCGCGAGGTGAGAAGCTGGCCGTTCTGAAACTTCACTCCCTGGCGCAGATGAAAGATGTAAGTAAGTGGATTCGGAATCTCCCATCGCTCCGCGAGCTCCGGATCGAGCCCGAAGTTGTTATTGCGCTCCACCAGGGAATCGAAGATGAGCGGATCGATGCGCTCCGACTGCGCATCCGTGCCAACGCGTGGATCGAGATTGGTAGGGCTGCTCTCGATGAGCATGGTGACTGTGTTCTCCGCCGCATCGTGTCGGGAGCAGGAGGCCACACAAGCGAGCATAAGTGAGGCGCAGAGAGCCCGCGCGAGGCTGCTAGCCATAGCAGATCTCACCTAGGATCACAGCACGGTCCGCTCCCGTTGCGCTGGGGACGTTCGCAGGTAGCCGATGCCATGTTTGCCAAGCAAGCAATGCGAAGGCCGCTGCCTCCTTGGCCTGCGAAGGCATGCCTGCATCGTCGATCAGCGAAACCTTGCAGCCCAACGGCTCCAGCCGCTCGCGCAGCATGGCGATTAACGCCCCGTTCCGAGCGCCTCCGCCGGAGACGATGTAGTCAACCGCGGAATTCTTCGCAAGCGGTAGAACAAAACGCCGATAGGATTCCGCGATGGTCGCCGCGGTTAGCGCGGTTGCGGTTGCGATAGCGTCCTCGGGTCTCGCGCTTTGCTTTCTGCACATGTCGAGCAATCGCGTTGTGAATTCCACCCCGAATTGCTCGCGCCCCGCCGACTTTGGAGGAGCCTCGCCGAAATATTTGTCTCGCACGACCGTTTCGATCACATCGGACAAGACCCGTCCCCGCCTTGCAATACTGCCGTTGCGATCGAATCGCTGCTGAAAGAGCTGCTCGGCCAGCGCGTCGATGACCATGTTGCCTGGGCCGGTATCGAAGGCAATGAGCTGACCGAGTTTTGCTCCAGCGGGAAGGAAGGTGAGATTGCCGATGCCACCGATATTCTGCAGCACGCGCGCCCGCTTCGCATGTGCAAAGAGAGTGAAGTCGAGGAAGGGAACCAGCGGCGCGCCCTGCCCGCCCGCAGCCATATCAGCCGGGCGGAAATTCGATACAACAGGCACGCCCAGTTCAGCCGCAATCAACGCCGGCTCGCCCAACTGCCAGGTGCATGCGAACGAGCGTCCTGCGTATGTTGCCGGCTTGCCCTGGTGGTAGATGGTCTGTCCATGGCAGCCAACCAGATCCAGCTTCACAGGATATGCGGCCACCGCTGCGCTCACTGCTTCGGCGTAAGCCATACCCAGACGCCAGTTCAATCGCGCCAGCTCCGCAGCAGATGTTTCCTGCGCGTTCATGGCCGACAGCACGGCATTGCGCAAAGCTTTCGGATAGGAGACCGAGTGATGCGCGAGCAGCTTGAGCCGCGGCTGACCTGCGCCACGAGAAATCTTCACCAGCGCAACATCGATCCCATCGGCCGAAGTCCCGCTCATTACACCGGCGACGATCATGCTCTTCTTCATGCCGCCACGTCCTTGGCGAATTTTTCTACGGCAAGGCGCAGACGCGAGATCGCGGCGTCAGAGGGGATTTTAGGAAGAGGCGAAGTGAGGTTGCGGCGCTTGCAGGACAGGACTCGACGGCAGCTTGTTTCGATTCGCCTGCGGAAGGCCGCCGAGCGTTCGGCTTCAGCAAGCAGAGATTCATAGGCGCGCAACACCAGCGAGGGATCTCTGCAGATTTCAACGATGTCGGTGCCCGCTGCGATGGTCTGCACCGCGGCTTCCTCAATCGATGTCTGCGTGAGGATGCCGCCCATCTCCATGTCGTCGGAGAGGATGAGCCCCTTGAACCCGATCTTCTTGCGAAGAACATCGGAGATCCAGTAAGGCGAGATCGATGCCGGTTTCTTATCCTTCACCAGGGAATAAGCCGCGTGCGCGACCATGATCATCGGCAGCTTGCGAGCCAGCGAGTGAAAGACAGCCAGGTCGTTATCCCAAAGCTCGTTCCAGCTGCGATCGATGACCGGCATGGCGTGATGCGAATCGAGCGTTCCTCCGCCGAGACCAGGAAAATGCTTGCCGCAGCCGAGCACATGCTCTTGCGCAAGCCCGTCGAGAAAGCCGTCGGCGTACGCGATCACGTCCTGCGGATCATCGGCAACCACCCGCGTCCGCATCACGGCTTCCGACGCAGGCAGAGCCAGGTCGAGCACCGGAGCGAAGGTGATGTTGAAGCCCAGCGCACGCGCCTCTTTGCCGATGAGGCGGCCGTGCTTCACATAGTTTGTGCTGCGGCCGGTGGCAAAGACCGCTGCCGCCGATGGCATCGGCGCGATCAGATCGCGAAGCCGGTCGACGAGCCCGCCTTCGAGATCGATGCAGCGAAACTGCGCTACCGGTGTTATGTCTGCGCTTTCGCGCAGCAGATTCACGACCTGCGCTGCCCCCTCGATGTTGCGGCGAAACAGGATCACTCCACCGGGCTGGATCAACCTCAGCCACGCGCGCTCGAGCGCCGTAAGTTGGGGGCCTTCTATGCCGGCAATGATGAGTTGCCCAACCTGTTGTCGCAGGTTCATGCCTTCGCCGCTCCTGCCTGTCCGGCTTTGATCTCGGCCTTCAATTCTTCCAGCAGATTCAGCGCCTGCAACGGAGTCAGCGAGTTAATATCGGTCTCTTCCAGGCGATCGATCACGTGTTGCGACAACGGAGTGAACATGGTCATCTGCAACGGTGCCTCGGTTTCGACCGCGACATTCATGCGTTCGGCTCGCTCATGCTGCTTCAAAACCTGTCGTGCGCGTTGGATGACCTGCGGCGGAAGCCCCGCCAGCCGCGCCACGTCGATGCCGTAGCTCTTGTTCGCCGGGCCTTCTTCGATGGAGTGCAGAAAGACGATCCCCTGCGGCGATTCCTTCACCGCCACGCGCAGATTTTTCAGCTTGGTGAGCTGCTCGGCGAGAATGGTGAGCTCATGATAGTGCGTGGCAAAGAGAGTGCGGGCGCCCACCCGCGCGTGAAGGTATTCGACCGTGGCCCAGGCGAGGGCCAGGCCATCAAAGGTGGACGTACCGCGGCCCATCTCATCCAACAGGATCAGCGACTGCGAGGTGGCCGTATTCAGAATGGTCGCCGTCTCCATCATCTCCACCATGAAGGTGGAGCGGCCGCGCGCGACGTTATCGCTGGCGCCGATGCGCGTATAGACGCGGTCCACGATGCCGTAGCGCATGCGTTCGGCAGGAACGAAGCAGCCGATCTGCGCCATGATCGCGAGCAGCGCGGCCTGCCGCAGATAGGTAGACTTGCCGCCCATATTCGGCCCGGTCAGCAGCAGCAGGCTCGGCCCCTCGGAATCGAGATAGAGATGGTTCGGAATGAATCGGCCTTCACCCGCTTCTTCCATCAAACACTCGATGACAGGATGCCGCCCTGCCGCGATCTCCAGCACCGGCGACGATTCCAGTTGCGGCTGCGTGTAATTGCGTAGCGAGGCAAGATGAGCGAAGTTCGCCAGCAGGTCGATCTCTGCAACGACCGCGCTGGTCTTGCGAATGCGGCCGGAGTTCTCCATCAACTGCCGCCGCAGCTCGGCGAAAATCTGCTTCTCGATGTCGATGGAGCGCTCGTGCGCGGTGAGAACTTTGGTCTCGTATTCCTTCAGCTCCGGTGTGGTGAAGCGCTCGGCATTGACCAGCGTCTGCTTGCGCTCGTAGTCCGCGGGCGCATGGGCGAGGTTCGATTTGGTGATCTCGATGTAATAGCCGAAGACGGAATTGAATCTCACTTTGAGCGATTGAATGCCTGTCCGCTGCCGTTCGCGCTCTTCGATTGCGGCAATGGACGAGCGCCCGCTGTGGCTGATGTCGCGCAGCTCGTCCAGCTCCTTGTTTACGCCTGCCGCAATCACTCCGCCATCGGCAAGCGTGAGCGGAGGCTCGGCCACCAACGTCTTCGTGATCGCAGCGCAAAGGTCTTCCAAGGTATCGAGACGCGCGTACGCGCCGCGCCATAATTCAGCCGCGAGCATGGCCACATCCCGGCACAGCTGCGGCAGGTGCTTCAACGATGCAGCCATCGCCAGCACATCGCGGGGCCCTGCGCTATCGAGAGAGATGCGCGCCAGCAGCCGTTCGAGATCCAGAATGCCGCCCAGGCTGCGCCGCAACTGCTCGCGCTGGATGAGGTTCTGCTTGGCCTCGGCAACGGCGTCGTATCGCTGCTGAATGTCTGCGGCCTCAAGCAGCGGCCGCAGAAGCGAAGAGCGCAGCAGGCGCTTGCCCATCGGCGTCATCAGGCAGTCGAGAGTGCGAAAGAGCGTGGCCTCTGTTCCGGCATCGGTGAAGATGGGGTCGAGCAGCTCCAGATTGCGCACTGTCACCTGATCCAGGTGCATGTGCTGGCTGCGTTCATAGTAGCGGATGGCGTCGACGTGGCCGGCGTCGTTCTGCTGCGTCTGCCGCACGTAGTGAATGACCACGCCGGCAGCAACCGCCGCGGCTCGATGCTGCGCCAGGCCGAAGCCTTCGAGCGACATCGTGCCCATCTGCCGTTCTAAGAGTGGAATTGCGTAATCCGTCGTGAAAGCCCAATCGTCGACGCTGGTTTTGGTGCGGGCTCGTCCCAACGCCTCGGCCAGCTCTTTGCTCTCGCTCAGCAAAGGATTGCTGGCGCTGGCCAGCACCTCGGTCGGCCCCAGCTTTTGGAGTTCATCCGCACACTGCAGGAGCGCGGTGGCTCCAGAAAATTCGGTCGCGCGAAAATCGCCGGTCGAGAGGTCAAGATAGGCCAGGCCCACCATTCCACCAGCGACGTGCACTGCAGCCAGATAGTTATTTTCGCTGGACCCCAGTGCCGGGTCGATGGCCGTCCCCGGCGTGAGCACGCGGATCACATCGCGGCGCACGATCTTCTTGGTGAGCTTCGGGTCTTCCATCTGCTCGCAGATGGCGATGCGGTAGCCCTTGCGCAGCAGCCGCGTGATATAGCTCTCGGCCGAGTGGTAGGGCATGCCGCACATGGGCTGAGTTTTTTCGCGGTCGCGGGCGGTGAGCGTGATCTGCAGCTCGCGCGAAGCGACCTTCGCGTCTTCGTAAAAGAGCTCGTAGAAGTCGCCCATGCGGAAAAACAGCAGGGCATCATGGTGCTGGCGCTTGGCCGCCCAATACTGGCGCATCAGCGGCGTCTGAGCCGCCTCGTTCTGGGGAATCAAAATATCGGACACGGAAAGGCCAGCATATCGCGAAGGACATGCTGGCCACCAGTGGGACTAGCCGGCACTTGTCGCCCAGACGTCTGCGCCTTCGGCGCGTTCGGTTACTGCTTCGCTCGCTTCGCCCATGCTTGAGCGCCCATTCTTTACGACTTTGCTGTCGGAAAGGGGGGGCCGGAAAGGCGGATGCGGGAGCTAGTTGGTGGCTCGTGCCGTGGGGTCGCTGCCGTGCTGTTTCACCATCTTGTTATATGTCCCAATGATCAGGAATGGGGCTGCCCATTGCCCGATGAACAGCGCGTAGTTGTCTTTCCCCGCAGCCTTCAGGGCCAGCGATGCGGCCATGGAAGCAATGGCTGCTCCCAGATAAAAGCTCGAAGGCAGCTTCGCCGACTGGCTTTCCAGGTAAGAGGAAACTTGATCTTCCTGAAGGTCGCCCGGTTTCACACGATAATCCATAAATTTCTCTCCGATTCGGCAGGATTGTGACATGCCTCACAGACTTGGATGTGCTCCGGATACGACCATCGGTGCAGGAATAACAACGATTGACGCATGGTCAAACTTTTCGGCGATCCTTTTTCGCGGGATCACGGTCCGGGGATGCGCTGCGCGCGACCGCTGCTCCCCGCAACGCCTGCACAGAAACGCTTATACTGAAGAATCTACTTCCGTTTAAGGCAATTATGTTTCTCTTGTGGCTCCGATTGGCTGCGGTTCTCTATGGACTGGCCTCCGTGTCGGTCTTCGCCGCCGTCTTCGGCAACCGGCCGCGATGGAGAACGATCTGCCTTCCGCTGGCCGGGCTAGCCTGGTTTGCGCACCTGGTCTCCTCGGTGGAAATGCTGGCCCTTGCGCACCGCCTGATGCCGGTGGGAATGCATGAGGTTCAGTCCATGCTGGCCTTGCTGATTTCCACGGTCTTTCTGGTCATTGCCTTACGCTATCGGACCCTGTCTTTCGGGATTTTTGCGCTTCCCCTGGCCTTTTTATTGGTCGTGGTGCCGGCGCTCGGGCCTGACAAGTACACCTTTGCTTCGCCCGTCATTCGCAGCGGCTGGCTTTTCGTTCACGTCACGGCCCTGCTGATGGCCTACGCGGCGCTTATTTTCAGTCTCATCGCCAGCTTTCTCTATCTAATTCAAGAGAGGCGGCTTAAGGACAAGCGCTCGCCCGGCTTCCTGAACTGGCTGCCGCCCCTCGATACGATGGATCAGATCGCCCAAAGAACGCTCATTCTCGGTTTCCATGGCATGACCATTGGACTTCTCGCCGGTTCGCTCATCGCCCAGGAGAGCGTAGGTGCGGCCTACTTCGCCGATCCTAAAGTCTTGCTGTCCTTCGTGATGTGGGGCCTGTACGTGGTGATGCTCTTTGTGCGCCGCAGCACCGGCCTGCGCGGCCGCCGCGCCGTTTATTTATCCTCCATCGTCTTTCTGGTGATGCTGAGTGTGTGGGCCGCGAATCTATTCAGTACAGTGCACAGGTTCAGCGCTCCATGAAGATATTGCTCACAGGCCTGAATCACAAGACCGCGCCCGTCGAGTTGCGCGAGCGGCTGGCTATCGCTCCGGATCAGCTCGCCGAGGAGACGCGCTCGCTGCTCTCGCATCCCGGCATTCGCGAAGGCCTGATTCTTTCCACCTGCAATCGCGTGGAGCTGCTGGTCGCCTACGAAGGCGATGACCCGGAGCTGGAGACGTATCTCAATCGCCAGTATTCGGTCGACGCTGCTTCGCTGCTTCCGCATCTTTATCACTATCGTGAGACTGAAGCCGTCCGCCATCTCTTCCGCGTCGCCTCCAGCCTCGACTCGATGGTGGTTGGCGAGCCGCAGATTCTCGGCCAGGTAAAAGAGTCCTACACCGTCGCCCGTTCCGTCGGCGCGGTCGGCGGAAATTTGGAACGGCTGCTGCAGGGCGCCTTCTCCACCGCGAAAAAGATCCGCAGCGAGACGCAGATCGGCGCTTCTTCGGTATCCATTGCATCGGTAGCTGTCGATCTGGCGCGAAAGATCTTCGGTTCGCTCGAAGGCAAGCGCGTGCTCCTGGTGGGAGCAGGCAAGATGAGCGAGCTGGCTGCCCGTCACCTCTTGGGACACGGTGCGAGCTCGCTGCTGATATCCAACCGCACCCACGAGCGGGCGGTGAAGATGGCGCAGAAGTTCGATGGCCACGTCATCCGCTTCGAAGATCTCTACACGCGCGGCGACGAAGCCGACATCGTCATCACTTCCACCGGATCGCCGGAGTTCCTCTTCCGCACGCCACACGCGCAGCAGTTTTTGCACCGCCGCCGCAACCGCCCCATGATCTTCATCGATATTGCCGTGCCGCGCGATGTCGAGCCCGAGATGAACCGGCTGGACGGCATCTTCCTCTACGACATCGACGATCTGCAATCGCTGGCAACTTCGAATCTCACCGGGCGTTCGCGCGAGGCCGAGCGCGCTGAGACGATTCTTCAGGAGGAAGTGGCTCGCTACCAGCGCCGCATCGAGTCGCTGGACGTGGTGCCGACCCTGGTCGGTCTGCAATCCTATGCCGAAAGCGTGCGGCAGGCCGAGCTGCGGCGCGCGCATTCGCGGCTGCAGTCGCTCACTCCAGATCAGATGGCCGCAGTCGAAGCCGTCACGCGTGGGCTGGTGAACAAATTCCTGCATCATCCCCTGCAGGCGCTCAAGAGCGCGGCTCGCGATGGCAACACTGACGCGCTGAATGCAATCCGCACCGCCTTCCAGTTGAATGAGACTCAAGAGTCAGTGAGTCCCACGTCGCATCGAGAGGCGGGGCACCCGCATTCCTTTGAGGAAGAGAATGACTGATCGCAATCCTCCGCACTCTGCACTCTGCGCCCTGCGCATCGGCTCACGCGGATCGCAGCTGGCTCTCTGGCAGGCCCATCACATCGCGGACAAACTCCGCGCCCGCGGCCACGAAGTTTCCATCGAGATTATCCGCACCACTGGCGACGCGATGCAGCATTTAACCTTCGCTCAGGTTGGCGTGCAGACGGGTTCGAAGGGCATCTTCACCAAGGAGATCGAAGAAGCACTTCTCGAGAAACGCATCGATCTCGCCGTCCACAGCCTGAAGGATCTGCCGACTGATCTTGCCGATCCCTTTACGATTGCTGCTATCCCCGTACGCGCCGATGCTTCCGACGTATTCGTTTCGGTGAAGTATGAGACCTTCGCCTCTTTGCCGCAGGGCGCGCGCGTGGGCACCAGCAGCCTGCGCCGCCAGTCGCAGCTTCGCGCGCAGCGCCGCGATCTGGAATACGTCGAGTTTCGCGGCAACGTCGACACGCGCCTGCGCAAGCTCGCCGAGGGCCAGGTGGAAGCCATCATCCTCGCGGCCGCCGGCCTTGATCGCCTGGAGCGTACGGAAGATCTTCGCGAGCGCTTTCCCTCGTTGATCCTTTGCCCCGCGCCGGGCCAAGGTGCGCTGGCCATCGAAGCGCGCGCGGAGGACACCGCGACCCTCGAAGCCCTGGCCTTTCTCGATGACGCCGCGACCCGCTTCGCCGTCACCGCGGAACGCGCAACGCTCGCCGCGCTCGGCGGAGGCTGCCAGGTGCCCATCGGCGTGCACTGCTGGCCGATCTCGAATGGCTTCGACATTCTGGGCGTGGTCGCTTCGCCGGACGGGGCCAGCATCCTGCGCGCTGAACTCGATTGCCGCCACGATGAAAGTCCCGAAGCTCTGGGGAAGAAGCTGGCTGCTCATCTCGTCGAGCAGGGAGCTGGGCCAATTCTCGCGTTGATCGAATCGCCGCCGCTTCAGACCGGCGTCACCACGCCGTGATCGCAGACGAAAGCGGAATGCAGCCGCTGACCGGGAAACGAATTCTGGTCACCCGCGCCCGCCACCAGGCCGGACAGCTCTCGTCGCAGCTCATGGCGCAGGGTGCAGAGGTTATCGAAATTCCCGCAATCGAAATTCTGCCGCCTGCTTCTTACGACCCGCTGGACGCCGCTCTTCGCAGCCTGGATCGCTACCAGTGGCTCATTGTGACCAGCGCCAACACGGTTCGCGTTCTGGCCGAGCGCATGGCCGTGACCGGAATCGATGCAAACGCTTTTACACATCTGAAGATCGCTGCTGTGGGATCGGCAACCGCGCACGCCTTGCGCGAAATTGCGCTCAGCGTTCACATAACGCCGAAGGAATACGTCGCGGAATCGCTCCTGATTTCTCTCGGTGATAATCTTTCCGGCGCGCGCGTGCTCCTGGCCAGGTCGGCGATAGCGCGGGACATTATTCCGGAGACGCTCCTTGCGCACGGGGCACATATCGACGTCATCGATGCTTACCGGACGATGGTTCCGGAAAACTCAGCGAAAAGGATCGCAGAAGTTTTTGCCTCGGAGCAGACAATTCCACACGCGGCAACCTTCACCAGTTCCTCTGCGGTGACAAACTTCTTTCTGCTGCTGCAGGAAGCCGGAATCGACCGTCCTCCTGAGGAGATGAAAGCCATCTCGATTGGACCGGTCACCAGCCAAACCCTACGCGACCATCAATGGGAACCATCCACCGAAGCCAGCCCCCACGACCTGCACGGATTGATCGCTGCAACCGTGCAGGTTTTAGCCGTTCGCTAACCGTTTCTTAGCTGACCGGACTTAAGCGAACCGCTTCTCAGCCACCCGCTTTTTAGCTGCTCCCTACCAGCTACTCCACGTCTTATCCGATGAGTGGCACACCGTCTCCAGCGTGCAATCCACGCAGCGTGGCTTGCGCGCGATGCACACCTGCCGTCCGTGATGGATCAGCTCGTGCGAGAACTGAATCCAGTGGTCTTTAGGAATGATCTGCATCAGATCCTGTTCGACCTTCTTCGGCTCCGTGGCCTGGGTAAGACTCAGGCGCTTCGAGAGGCGCAGCACATGCGTATCGACCACGATGCCCTCGGCCAGTCCATATGCCACGCCAAGCACCACGCTGGCCGTCTTGCGCGCCGCGCCCGGAACTGTCGTAAGTTCGGCCAGCGTGCGTGGGACCTGGCCTTTGAAGTCGCCGATGATCTTCTTGGCCGCGCCGGAGATGGACTTGGCCTTGTTGCGGTAGAAGCCGGTGGAGCGAATCTCCTCCTCGATGGCGGGCAGAGAAGCCTCGGCCATGGCATTCGGCGTGGGGTATTTGCGAAAGAGCTCCGGCGTGACCATGTTCACGCGAACATCGGTGCACTGCGCCGAGAGGATGGTCGCCACCAGCAGCTCCCAGGCGTTGCGATGGTGCAGCGCACACTCCGCGTTGGGATACGCCTCCTGCAGACGCTTCAGGATGTCGGCAATGCGCTCCGGCGCCAGGTCAGACTTCGCGCCGGCCTTTGATTGTGCGGTCAGCGGCTTCTTCTCGACCGCTTTTGCGGAAGCCGTCTTCTTGCTTGCAGTCTTTGTTGGCTTGGTCGGGGCTTTCTTGGCGATTGGCATGGCGATAGGAATGTTTTACAGGAATTCGATCAGGTGTGCTTCGGGATGGGATTGGGAAGTGCATCGACAGGAAGCCAACTATGCAGGCTCCTTGTTCCATGAGGACGGCACAACTGCGTGGTAGTGATCGACAAAGGACGTCACGCGCCCCCCGCTTCTCCGGGCGAGATGTATCAGGACTCGCCCGGCAGCGGAGATTTTTCAACGGATCGTCGCACGCAACTGGCACACCCCCGGCAAAACTTGCCCATCTTTGATCGGCAAGTTTTGCCGCCCTATGCTTGTTGATTTGGAAGTGCCGTATGGGCTGAGTTAGCCATTGTGTGAGTTATCCACTTACTAACTCAATAAGAAATCTCAACATTATTTGTAATTTAGGTTAAAGGGAAGCCAGTATAAGGAATGGTTCCCGGCGTGCTTGGAGCTGATCAGGGGGTACTTTCATGACCGGCATTTCTGGATTAGGCAGTAACGCAGGCTACGTAGGAGGAAACACAGCAGCTTCGAACCCGGTATCACTAAGCACAGAGAGCATCGATTTCGCTTTGGGTGGAGATGCGAATACGGTGAACGCGTCGAATGCCGACAGCCTGTTCTCCGTTCTCAATACAGACATATTGAACTCAGACAACCTCGCCGGTGTGGGGAGCGCGATCGATACGTATACGTCGAGCCTGTCGAGTTCGAACGTATACGATAGTCCGTATACAACCCCTTCGGCCCAGTACCTGACGGATCTCTCCGACCTAAAGAACGCGGCCGCTTCAGGCAATTTGGGGGAGGCGCAGTCAATTCTCGCCACGGCAAAGCTTGCCGCGCCCGATAATGTAGCGGGCGGAATATCCACGGCGATAAGCAAAGGGGATACTGCAGGTGAAGCAGCGCTTATGGTAGAAGGCACAGCAAATATTAGCGACTATTTAGTCCAGCAAGGCTACAGCGCCACGAGCGCAGCAGCGGAGGCTAGCGCCATCACGATCAATGGTCTTTCCGAGCATGCTACGGACACCCCGTCTTCCTCGGCGCAGACTCGGACTCAGCAAATCACCGACCTCGCAACCTACGCTGGGGATAATCCAGGAACGATATCAAGCAGCCCACTGCTCAACATCATCTCGACTCTCCTGGAGTCGAAATCAGGAACAGCAATTGACCAAAGTCTTACCAGCCTGGATGCCTTGTACGGAAGCAGCACCCCAAGCGCAACGGGCAACAACGTGTGAATATAAAGAGCCTTATCGTGCGGTTTCGCCATAAATGTCGGTATCTCAAAGGTCGGCAAAACTCTCTATCCCCGAAGAGCTTCCAGCACAGCGATTCGTTCTAACGCTGCTTCCAGCTGCTCCCGCAGAGCAGCGACCTCGCCCTCCAGCAGCGTAAGCCGATCGGTGCTGGCATTGGCTGTGCTCGCAATGGCGACTTCGCTCCGCGTCACCTCGGGAATTCCGGACAGCGTGTGCGCATACCGCGCCTCCTTTTCCCCGGAGCGACGGGAAAGCAGCGTTACCAGCGGCCCCTGTTCCTTGCGCTGCGCGGAGTCTTCCTCAGTAGGCTGACGCATCATGCGCTCCAGCGTGGCCTGCACGGTGGCAATGTCGTCGAAGGTGTAGAGGCGGTCGGAGCGGTTGCGCAGCTCGCCCGGCGTCTGCGGCCCGCGCAGCATCAGCAGGCAGAGCACCGCGATCTCCGGCCGCTTCAGGTCGAGACGGCTGCGTGACTGGTGTTCGAACTTGGGCACGCGGCTGTCGTGAACCCGCCGCACCAGATCCATCTCTTCGAGACGCGAGAGCGCCCTCTCGACCGCGATTTCATCCAGCTGCATCACCGGATCGCGGCTTGATTTCTGGTTACAGGCGTTGACCAGCGCATTGAGCGAGAGCGGGTAATACTCCGGCGTCGTGATCTCTTTTTCGATCAGCGCGCCGAGCACGCGAACTTCATCGGTATCGAGGAGGATGGGCATGGGGTGCTCGTATCAAGCATAGCGGGCGTTTTGAACAGTGCTGCTGCTAATATATACAACGTATATACGTTAAGAGGGCAGATGAACGCAGTTTTCCTTTATCACGGGCAGCAATTTACCTGGGATTTGGAGAAGGCTGCGACCAATTTGGCTAAGCATGGCGTGGCTTTCGAGCACGCGTGCGAGGTTTTCTTCGATCCTTTTGTTCGGATTGAAGATGGCGGCACTGATGAAGAACAGCGGGAAGCTGCTATCGGTCTGACAGAAGACTGGAACGTGCTGTATGTAATTCACCTCATGCGCGAAGGAGAGACGATTCGGATCGTTTCGGCTCGAATCGCAACGGCGCAGGAGCGGAGGCGATATGAAGATGAATGACCGGATGAAGAAGCGGCTGGTGAAGGATCGCGCCATGACCACGATCAGTATGCGTCTTCCTGAAGATGTCATCGAGGATCTAAAAGAAATAGCACCGGAGCTTGGTTTCTCCGGCTATCAACCTCTGATCCGCGCTTACATTGGACAGGGCCTGCGGAAGGATCTGGCGCGATTGGAAAATTCACCGGCCAAAGCACTTGCTGAGAGCCTGCGCAGGCGTGGCGTGAAGGACGAGATTATCTCGGCAGCAATTGCCGAAGCTGGGCTGCGGAGCGCCTAAGGCAACCAGTCCAGCATCTCTCCCGAACGCATCCGAATTACAGGCGAAAACGGTATGCTTTCTAGCACGCGGCGGGGATTGCGCGCCCGCCAATATCAGCCTGCGGCGCAGCCGGCGACTGTCCCCAAAATAAAAATCTGCTCCCCCTGTTAACCGTTCCACCCATCCGCTCGTTTTATCGGATGAACGCGGTTATTTCCTCCACAGGAGCGCACGCCATGCAGGATGTTCTCGTACCGGGAAGCTTATTTTTCATGATCGGCTGGATCGTCTGGGTTCTCTTCTCTTCGATCCGCCGCTACAAAATTGCAAGATTTCAAGCCGATGTGCAGAGTCGGCTGTTGCACCAATTGGGCTCGGCTGAAAATGTGCTGGCCTATGTCAACACGCCCTCTGGCCAGAAGTTCGTTGCCGATCTGACCACGGAACGAGTTACGCCTTACGAACGTATTCTCAGCAGCACGCAGGCCGGCATCATCATCGCCTGCTTTGGAGCGGCGCTACTGGTGCTGCGCTCGAAGCTGCCGTTCTCGGACGAAGCTTTCACCATCTTCGGAATCCTGGCGGTGGCGTTAGGCGTGGGCTTCGGCGTCGCTGCCGTTGTGTCGTTCTTCCTCTCTCGCTCGTTCGGGCTTTTCGATCGTGGGCCACGGAGCTAGGACTACGGAGCTAGGACCGCGAAGCTAGCGCAAATTTTTTCAATGACCCTGGCCGACACCATCACGAACTACGCCGGAGGCAGCAGCCGCGACGCCGCCATGGATGAAGAGGCCTTCAAGGTCATCTATGACCGCACGGCGCGTCCGCTCTGGGCCTATCTGCGAAGAGTTTCCGGGCGTGCCGATGTCGCCGACGATCTGTTGCAGGAGACTTATTGCCGCTTCTTCGTCCGCAATCCGCGTGGCCTCGACGAGGCGCAGACCCGCAGCTATCTCTTCCGCATCGCCACCAATCTTCTGCATGACCGGTGGCGGCGCGGCGGCGAGCAGGCGATGCACGATCAGGCAATCTATGGCCACGCAATCGATGACGAGCCGATGCCCGACCTGCCAACTTTGGCGGGAGACGAAGCCGCCCGCATGGATGTCCAGCGCGCCATGCAGCGGATGAAGCCGCGGGAGCGGCAATTGCTCTGGCTGGCGTATGTGGAAGGCATGAGCCACGCGGAGATCGCCGCGACCACCGGCCTCAGCGCGCTGAGCATCCGGCTGCTGCTCTTTCGTGCGCGCCGCCGCGCAGCTTCGATGCTGCTGCCGGGAGGTCCGGCGAATCAAGGAACTCTGTCTACAATGGAGAAGAAATGAGCGCGATGCGATGCAAGTTCGAGGGCGAGATGATCCGGGCGCAGCGCTCCGGCGCTTGGCCGGCCGCGCTGCTGCGCCACAAAGATGCCTGCGCAGATTGCCGGCAGGCATTGGAGATCGCACCTGCCCTCCGCAGCGATGCCGCGAAGCTGAAAGCTCGTGCTGAGCTGCCGCCCGCCATGCAGCTGTGGGCCGCTGTCCAGCGCCGTCAGAGAGTTTCTGCGCTCGATCGCGCCGAGCGCGTGGTTCGTGTACTCAAAGGCGCAGGCCTGCTCTACGCCGTGATCTTCATCGCCTGGGGAATGCGTGCGCTGTCCGCGCATGCGGGAGAGTCCATGCTGCCCGGGCTTACGGCAAAGACCATGACCGAATCCATCGCAGGAGCCGGCTTCGCCGCCGTTTTCGTCTGCAGCGGGCTCTGGTACGCGGTGCGCCGCGACAAACCGCAGATTGACTGAGCCGCTCAGGTTTTACAGCGACGCGGCCAACCAATGCCAACGCTGAGGCGCGTATCGCTGCGACGCGGAGTCCTCACGTATACTGCCCACGAATGTCTGAGAAAATCATCGCTCTTCTGGCCCACTTCATCATCGCTGTTATCTCGGCTTCCGGATATGCCGGCGTCGCTTCGCTGATGGGCATCGAATCCGCCTGTATCCCGCTTCCTTCTGAAATCATCATGCCCTTCGCCGGCTATCTGGTGCATGCCGGACAACTCACTCTGATCGGCGTGGCCACCGCCGGAGCCATCGGCTGCAATCTCGGCTCGGCCATCGCCTACTGGATCGGCGCGTGGGGAGGTCGGCCCTTCATTGCCAAATATGGGCGGTTCGTTCTGCTCGATCAACGCGATCTGGATCGCGCCGAACATTTTTTCAGCCGCTACGGATCGATCACCGTTTTCGTAGGCCGTCTGCTCCCCGTCATCCGCACATTCATCGCGCTTCCCGCCGGAATCGCGCGCATGAACCAGCTTCGCTTCCATATCTACACATTTCTCGGATCATGGCCGTGGTGCTTCGTCCTGGCCTACGTAGGCATGAAGCTCGGTCAGGCCTGGGAGACCAATCCCGCGTTTAAGACCGCCTTCCATCGCTTCCACCTCGCCGTCGAAATCGTGATTCTCGCTGGCATCGTCTGGTTCGTCTGGACACACTGGAAGGACCGCGTGCGGCCTAGCCAGGCATAAGAACCCGCTTCCGGTGTCAAAATGCGCCGGCTCCATTCTTCTCTGAGCGCTGCGCCGTGAACTGGCGGCTGTTTGCGGCGCTCACGCCTGCCCCATGCAACGGAAACAGTACTTGAATCGGCTGCCTGCAGGAATACAGGACGGGCAGCCGGTGTTAATGCCTGCGTGCTACCATTTTTCTCTCCCCACAAAAAATTAATCGGACTCCATTGAGGCCTCTATGAATACCATGTACGCGGGTATTGCCAGGCAGGCTGGAACCACTCCATTCGTGAGTCTGCTGAACAAGTACTTCTACTTCTTCATGTCCCTGCTGATTGCGGTGACTGTGATTTATGGCTTCAGCCATACCATTGACCACAACCTGATCCATGCCACACCTCGCCGTCCATGGCTCCTCTATCTTCACGCGACGGTCTTTTCGGGATGGGTAGTATTTTTCATCCTGCAGTCTGCGCTGGTCCGTACCCGCAATGTGCGTATCCATCGCAGCCTCGGCTGGTTCGGCGCCGCTCTGGGTGTGGTAATTCCCGTTCTAGGGATATCCGCCGCCGTCGGCATGGCGCGGTTTCACATCCTTTATCTCCATGACGACTCGGTGGTTCCGTTTCTGAGCGTACAGTTCTGTGATATCGCCTCGTTCACTGTTCCCTTTGCGCTGGCAATTTTCTGGCGGAAGAAGCCTGAGTTTCATCGCCGCCTGGTCCTGATCGCCTCCTGCGCGCTTACTGCGGCCGCTTTTGGGCGTTTTCCGGAATACCTTCTGCCATTTCCGTGGTTCTATGCAGGCGTTGACCTGCTGATCTTTCTCGGCGTCGTGCGCGACCTGATCCTCAACAGGCGAGTGCATCCGGTGTATCTCTACGCGCTACCCGCGTTGATCGTCGTTCAGACCTTCGCCATTCAACTGTTGCTGAAGGCTCCGCCGTTCTGGATGAAGATCGCCAACGGCGTAATCCGCTAGAACCCCCAGATCCCCGAAGATTAGGCCGCGAAGCAGGGATGGCCGGGAGGAAAACCTACCGGCTGTCACTGGATGGCCGGTCTTCTCCATTGAAGTGCGGAATCCACCGCTTGAGCCCGCGATGTTTGCCAAACCTGCGCGGCGCGGGCGACACTGAAATGTTTGTAACCTCAAACATTTTCAATTGAGAGGAAGACCAGCACGCGATGTCTACACCCAAGGCTGAAAACATTCAGCCAGCAGAAGGAAAACTTGGAGTCATGGTGGTCGGCATGGGCGCCGTGGCCACCACGCTGATTGCCGGGGTCGAGGCGGTCCGCAAAGGTTTGGCCAAACCGATTGGCTCACTCACCCAAATGGGGACCATCCGCCTCGGCAAGCGGACCGACAACAACACGCCGCTGATTAAGGATTTTGCGCCGCTGGCCTCACTCGACGACATCGTCTTCACTGGCTGGGAAATCTTCCCCGAGGACATGTACGAGGCGGCCAAGCACGCCCAGGTGCTGGACAACGACCACCTGAACACCATCAAGCCGTTTCTCGAGAACATCAAGCCGATGCCCGCCGTCTTCGACCAGCACTACGTCAAGCGGCTGAACGGCACGCACGTGAAGACTGGCAAGAACAAGTGCGATCTCGCCCAGCAGGTCATTGCCGACATCCAGAACTTCAAGTCCAAGGTGGAGCGCGTGGTCATGATCTGGACCGGCTCGACCGAGATCTTCCTCGAGCCCACGGCTGTTCACCAGACCCTTGTCGCCTTTGAGAAGGGACTGGTCGACAACGACCCCGCCATCGCTCCCTCGCAGATTTACGCCTATGCCGCCCTTAAGGAGGGCATTCCCTTCGCCAACGGAGCACCGAACCTCACCGTCGACCTGCCTTGCATGATCGAGCTCTCCAAGCAGACCGGCGCACCCATCTGCGGCAAGGACTTCAAGACCGGCCAGACCTTCATCAAGACGGTTCTCGCTCCGGCCTTCAAGTCGCGCATGCTGGGAGTCAGCGGCTGGTACTCGACCAACATCCTCGGCAACCGCGATGGCGAGGTGCTGGACGATCCCGAGTCCTTCAAGACCAAGGAAGAGTCGAAGCTGGGTGTGCTGGATTACATCTTCCAGCCCGAGCTTTACCCCGATCTCTACAAGGATCTGTACCACAAGGTTCGCATCAACTATTACCCGCCGCGCGGTGATAACAAAGAGGGTTGGGACAATATCGACATCTTCGGATGGCTCGGATATCCCATGCAGATCAAGGTTGATTTCCTCTGCCGCGATTCGATCCTCGCCGCGCCTCTGGCCCTCGATCTGGTCATCCTTCTGGACCTCGCGCAGCGGACTCCGGCGCTGAAGCACTTAGGCATTCAGGAGTGGCTGAGCTTCTACTTCAAGTCCCCGCAGAGCGCCCCCGGCCTGTATCCCGAGCACGATCTCTTCATCCAGCAGATGAAGCTCAAGAACACCCTCCGCCACATCATGGGGCATGAGCTGATCACCCACCTCGGACTCGAGTACTACGACTAACCCTGAATCGCGTTCCAGCGAATCGGAAATGAAAAAGGCACGGCATCTCAATGCCGCGCCTTTATTTCTTCAGGAGGTCATTCCGAGCGAAGCCGAGGAAACTCAGCTCAGGCGAGCTATCTCGCGGCGTCTTCGGAATTGATAGGAGCTTCCGAGTAGTAGAGCGAGCAGACGCATTTCTTGCAGATGGCGTTGCTCTCGATATCCAGCGAAGCGCGAAAGCGCAGGGCGGCATCGCTGTTCACGATCTCAGCCAGCGGACGCTCATAAAAATTGCCGATGCTGGGATGAAAGAAGCAGGGCCGCACCGTTCCATCGGCCTCGACGACCGCCGAGACCCAGGGCGCGTTGCAGCGAGGAGCGACCGGCTCCGCATCCCCGAGCGCGCTGCGGAAATGATGGACGATGCGGCGCATCTTCTCCGGGCTCTCGCGGATGAACCCGCTCCGGAAATCCTCGGCATAGTCGATGCTCAACTGTTCCAGCCCATCCGAAAGCTCGGTGACTTCTTCGCGGCTCAGTGTGACCGTCGCCTGCCGGTCATCGCTCCATCCATCCTCGCGATTAAAGGCTTCCGACGTCGCATCGACAGGAAGAAACGAGATGGAGTCCAACCCCAGCTCGTGCGCCGCGTCGATGGTCTGCGCTATCTGCCGGAAGTTATTCTTCTGTACGGTGCTGCGCGCCGCAATCTGCATGTCTTTGCGTAGCGATCGCAGGCCAGCGATGCCATGCGCCATCTGCTCGAAGGCGTCGCGAACGCGGCGAATTTTGTTATGGGTTTCGCGTGGGCCATCCAGTGAGACGATCACGTCGTCGACGAACTCGGCGATCTCTGCGGCCTTCTCGCCGAGCAGCAGGCCGGTCGAAAGTATCGTGATGCGGATGCCTTCGTTACGCAAAACCTCCATGAAGCCGCGCAGGTCTTGGTGCAGCAGTGCTTCGCCGCCAGACAACGCGATCCAGCGCGTGCCCAGCGCGCGAAACGACTCGAGGTGAGGCAGAAGATCTTCAGTCCGGATCTCGCGAACCTCGCGAATCCTCCAGATGTCACACATCAGGCACCGGCAGTTGCAGCGATTGTGCGGAAAAAGCACCAGCACCGGCAGCTGTTCGATCACCTGCGAGGCAAGCGAAGAGGCGGCAGGAGGCGTCGCTATCTGGACGAGAGAAGTCGTCATATCGGGACCTCTTCAGGGTATCGCCACGCGGACGGCGCGGATGTCACGGGAATGTCATTCGATTGGCGGGACGTCTTCGCGCATCCTGAATACGGTCCAGGCCTGCTTCCCGTAAAATGACCGTTCGGGCAGAAGTTCTTTCCCTATCACATGAAGGTCTTTCTCACTGGAGCTACAGGTTTTGTCGGCGCGCATGTCGCGAAGCACCTTGCATTGCAGGGAGCGCAGCTTCGCCTGCTGGTGCGGCCCACCAGCAACATGGCGAATCTGGAGGGGCTGCAGGCCGAGACCATCGTCGGCGACCTGCGGCAGCCCGAAACGCTGCGTTCGTCGATCCGCGGCTGCGACGCCCTGATGCACGTCGCTGCCGACTACCGCCTCTGGGTTCGCGATCCGCAGGATATGTATGCCGCCAATGTCGAGGGCACGCGCTCCCTGTTGCGCATTGCGCGGGAAGAGGGGATCGCGCGCGTCGTCTACACCTCCAGCGTAGCCACCATGGGATTCAAATCGGACGGTACCATCGTCGACGAAACCACGCCCGTCTCACTCGCCGACATGGTCGGCCACTACAAGCGGTCGAAGTTCATGGCCGAGCAGGTGGCGATCGAAGCCGCCCGCGCCGGCCAGCAGGTCATCATCCTGAACCCCACCACACCTATCGGCGCGCAGGACGTCAAACCTACGCCGACCGGCCGTATCGTCGTCGATTTTTTGAACAAGAAATTTCCCGCATACGTCGATACCGGGCTGAACCTGGTGGATGTGGCGGAGGTCGCCAGAACCCATGCGGCTGCGCTCGAAAAAGGCCGCTCCGGCGAGCGCTACATTCTCGGCGGGGAGAACCTCACGCTGAAGCAGATTCTGGACAAGATGTCCGCTATTACCGGCCTCCCGTCGCCGACAATGAAGGTGCCGCACTCCGTCGCCATGATCTTCGCCTTCTTCGATGAAACCATCACCGGCCGCATCCTGGGCAAGGAGCCGCGGGCTACCATGGAAGCGGTGCGCATGGGCAGGAAGAAGATGTTCGCTTCATCTGCCAAGGCCCAGCGCGAACTCGATTTCCGCATCGTCCCGGTCTATGAGGCACTGCGAGCCGCCATCGCCTGGTTTCGCGCGCACGGATACGCGCCGCCGGCATGACCTTCGGAGAGACATTCGCCCGATCGTCAAGTCGCAGGGGTCGGACCTAAAGAATCCGGGCGATGGGTGCCGTCTTGCGTTGAGAATACGGGTTTGAGTGAAGGGTGCGGGCTATCGTGAAGGGTACGGGCTTTAGTTGAAGGGTACGGGCTTCAGCCCGTACATGGAATAACCAAATCTGTGCGGCTTCAGCCGCTGAGGGATCGCTCTCTGGTTCAATCTACGCCTCCATCGTCTTCTCAAACACGCATCGCCATCATCGCCGCTCTTCCCGGCGAGTTGAAGCCGCTCGTCCAGGGATGGAAGCAGACCGGGAAGCATGCCTGGACCGGCTCCATTGGCGACTACCCCTGTATCGCCATAGCCGGAGGCATGGGCGCCGCTGCCGCCAATCGCGCCGTGGCGCAGGCGAACTCCGAGTTTCACCCCAACGTACTCGTCTCCTACGGATGGGCTGGCGCTCTGACCTGCGCCATCAAGCCGGGCATGGCCGCGTCCATCTCCGAGGTGATCGATCTCCAGTCGGGAAAGCGATTCGCCACCGGAGATTCCGCCGGAACCCGCCTGCTCACCCTGAACCGCGTCGCCCGTCTACACGAAAAGCGCAAGCTGGCGGAGAGGAACCAGGCCGTCCTGGTCGACATGGAAGCGGCTGCGGTCGCCCGGCTGGCCAGCCAGCAGAAGAGCCGTTTCTATTGCTTCAAAGGCGTTTCCGATGGATATACCGACCGTCTGCCGGACTTCAGCCGCTTCATCTCGTGGGAAGGGGAGCTGCGCATGCCAGCCTTCCTGGCCTATATTGGCCTCCGCCCATGGTACTGGCCGTCGCTGGTCAAGCTTGGGACCGCCAGCCGCGCTGCCGCCTCGGCGTTAGCCACATTGGCACGGGAATCGTTGACGCAAACTTTATAATCTAAAGAGCATTTATGGCGACAGTTTCAGCAGTAAAGTATTCGGCGGGGCAGGAGAAAATCCCCGCAACCATGCGCGCGGCCGTATACCGCGGCGTGAATGACGTGCGCGTAGAAACGGTTCCCGTGCCCGAGATCGGACGGGGCGAAGTCCTGATCCGCGTCGCCGCCTGCGGCGTTTGTGGAACCGACCTCAAGAAGATCCACACCGGCTCCCACTCCGCGCCGCGCATCTTCGGCCATGAGACGGCCGGAACCATCGCCGCGGTAGGTGAGGGCGTGCGAAACTTCGCCGTCGGCGACCGCGTGATGGTCTTCCACCACATCCCCTGCGGCCATTGCTATTACTGCCGCAAAAAAACCTTCGCGCAGTGCCCGGTCTATAAAAAGGTCGGATGCGCCGCAGGTTTCGAGCCCTCCGGCGGCGGTTTTGCCGAGTATGTGCGGGTCATGGACTGGATCGTCGAGGGCGGCCTCCTCAAGATTCCCGATGGCGTTCCTTTCGAGCAGGCGGCGTTCGTGGAGCCCGTCAACACCTGCTATAAGGCCATAAAAAATCTGTCACTTGCGCCGGACGAAACGGTTCTCGTGATCGGCCAGGGACCCATCGGCATCCTGCTCGCCGCGCTGGCTGCACGGACCGGGGCCAAGGTCCTGACGTCCGACCTCTATGCCGAGCGCCACGCTGTCGCCGCAACCTATGGCCTGAAGCATCCCATCCTCTCGGGGCAGTCGGATGTGATCGCGGCTACCCGCGCGGCCAGCGAAGGCCGCGGCGCCGATGCCGTCATCCTTGCCGTGGGCGTGGACGCCCTCATCAAAACCGCCATGGACGCGGCGCGGCCCGGCGGACGTGTCCTGCTTTTTGCGCAAACCCAACATGGCGATGCTATGGTCGACCCGGCCGCCATCTGTATGGACGAGAAATCCCTGCTCGGCTCCTACAGCGCCTCGGTTGAAATTCAGGAGGAGGGAGCGAAGTTGGTCTTTGAGGGCTATCATGATGGTTTCGACCTCACTCGCTTGATTTCGCACCGTTTTTCCCTGGAGAACGCAGTTGAGGCGATCGATGTCGCCTCCCACCCCACGGCTGGATCTATGAAAATTTTTATCGAGCCTTAATTCCCATCCCCAGAACAGAACGCCCGGCGCGGAATGCCGCAACTCTGAGAAAATAGATACGAGTACGAAAGACGACAGATGGCCCCGGAGATGAAAGCCGCGGTCCTTTATGGACGCGAGGATTTGCGCATCGAGCGCCTGCCCATACCCCGGGCGGATGAGGGCGAAATTGTCGTCCGTGTACACGCCGCACTCACCTGCGGCACGGACGTGAAGGTCTATCGCCGCGGCTATCACGCCAAGATGCTGCAGCCGCCAATCCCCTTTGGCCACGAGCTGGCCGGAACGGTGCATGAGGTTGGCGCGGGAGTGACCTGCTTCAAGCCCGGCGACCGCGTCGTCGCGCTGAACTCGGCTCCCTGCGACGCCTGCTACTTCTGCCTGCGCGGTCAGCAGAATCTCTGCGACGATCTGCTCTTCAATAACGGAGCCTACGCCGAGTTCCTGCGCATTCCGGCGCGCATCGTTGCCAAGAACACGCTGCTCATTCCCGACGAGCTTCCCTTCGAATATGCCGCCCTCACCGAGCCGCTGGCCTGCGTCCTGCGCGGATTGGAAGAGAGCAATGCGCAGCCCGGAGACCTGCTCGCCGTGATCGGCGCCGGACCCATCGGGCTGATGTTCATGCACGCGGCGCAGCTGGCGGGCATGCGCGTGATCGCCGTAGTGAAGCACGATGAGCAGATTGAAGCCGCCCGCACCTTTGGCGCCGAGCATGTGGTGCAGACCGTCGCCGTCGACGATCCGATTGAAGCGGTGCGCGCACTCACTCCCGAAGGCCGCGGCGTCGACATCGCCATCGAGGCCGTAGCCGTTCCCGAAACCTGGCAGTGGGCGGTGGAGATGGTGCGCAAGGGCGGGACGGTGAACTTCTTCGGCGGCCCCGCAGCCGGCACCAAAGTCGAGCTCGATACCAACCGGCTGCACTATCACGACATCACGCTCAAGGCCAGCTTCCATCACACGCCGGGAACGGCGCGCCGCGCCTTCGAGCTGATCAGCAGCGGTAAATTCAATTGCCGTGAGACCATCACCGGCCGTGCGCCGCTGGCCGACCTCGATGGCGTTCTGCGCGGACTTATGAACCGCTCGCGGCAGGACGGGCTGGGCGACATCAAGACCGCGATCATCCCGTAGGAATCATCCGTAGGAATAAATGAGCCCAGAAACGGTTACAGATACCATGAAACAGGATTCGACCGCGCGGTCGCGGCACGCTCACACAGAGAAATTTCTGGGAGGGAAGCTGGCGACAGCAGCGGGAAGATCGGCCGCGTGAATCCTTCCGTCGAAGACGCGTATCGGGCCTGTCGAGAGATTGCCCGGCGCGAAGCCAAGAATTTCTACTACTCCTTCGTCGCGTTGCCTCGCGCCAAGCGCGACGCAATCTGCGCGGTGTATGCCTTCATGCGCCACGCCGACGACCTCTCCGACGACGAATCGCTCCCCATAGCGGAGCGCCGCGATCGCATGGCCGCCTGGATCGATGCGTGGCACCACGCTTCACAAGGTGAGCCGACAGCCGATCCTGTCTTCATCGCGCTCGCCGATGCGCAGGCCCGCTTTCAGATTTCATCGCAGCTCCTCGATCAGCTGGTTCAAGGTACAGCCATGGATCTGCATCGCGATCAGCCAGACTCCGTTCATCCTCTGCAGTACGACACCTATGAGACCTTCGACGATCTCTATCGTTACTGCTACCTGGTGGCTTCGGTCGTGGGACTGGTCTGCATCCGCATCTTCGGCTATACCGATCCCGGCGCGGAGAAGCTCGCCGAAGAGACTGGCATCGCCTTCCAGCTCACCAATATCCTCCGCGATGTGCGCGAGGATCTGGAGCGAGGAAGAGTCTATCTTCCTCTGGAAGATCTCGAGAGCCACTCCGTCTCTATACAGGATCTAAGCAAGTTGGCGCAGGGTAAGGGCCATCTCACGCTGAATCCGCGTGAACTGCTGGAGATGGAGGCAAAACGTGCCGAACACTATTACGAATCCGGCCGCGCGCTGTTGCCGCTTATCTCGGCCGATGCCCGTCCCGCGCTTTGGGTGCTGATCTCGATCTACCACTGCCTGCTCAAGGAGATCGAGCGGCACAATTACGAGGTCTTCGCGAAGCGCGTCCAGGTCTCGACGGCAAAGAAATTGTCGATACTGGCCTGCGGCATGGCGCAATCGTTCTTCAATCGCATCAGGGGTAGCTGAGCCACGGTTTCCCCGCTGGAGGCTGTATGGTTTTGTCCGATACTCAAACTCCCTCTCGGAAGTTGTCATCCTGAGCGAGCGAAGCGAGTCGAAGGACCTGTAGTTTGCCTGTACGATCATCAATCTTGTGTTTGCGCCCGCATTTTGAATTTAAAAAATCATGCCAGCGGAGCGAAGCCATATCACGAATGGCTCGTATCAGGGCACGACTCCAGTCGTGCCGCTTTGAGCTTATAAGGATGACTTCAGCTCCGGGATACATTCCACTTCCTGAATCGATGCGGTCGGAAACATCTTTTTCGGCGATCAACCTTTCCTCGTCCGGCACATCTAACCCGGTGACATGTCAGAGACCGAGCAGGACTCGCGCTTTCAGCCCATTGAAAATTATGGCGTCATCGGCAACATGCGCTCCGTCGCCCTGGTGAGCGTCGAGGGAAGCATCGACTTTCTCTGCTTCCCGAATTTCGATTCACCCACCGTCTTCGCTGCTCTGCTTGACCCCGACCGCGGAGGCTCGCTTCGCCTGGCGCCGGTCAAAGATGGCATGCGCATCAAGCAGCTCTACTTGCCGGAAACGAACATCCTGCTCACCCGTTTTCTTTCCGAGGATGGCGTCGCCGAACTCACCGACTTCATGCCGGTGGTGGAAACAAAAGACAAGCATCCTTACGGGCATCACATCGTGCGCATGCTTCGTGTCATCAAGGGGCAGGTTGCGTTCGAGATGCGCTGCGCACCGCGCTTTAACTATGCTCGATCCGCGCACACGGCTCATCTGGAAAAGGGCGGCATCTGTTTTGTGCCGGAATCGGCGGGATGTTCGAATATGGCGCTGCATGCGACCTTCCCGATGCAGCTCGATGGCAGCGATGCGGTTGCTTCCTTCACTCTGAATGCCGGCGAGACCGCCATGTTGGCCTTTGGCCAGGTGGACGAAGAAGAGAAGACGGGGCCGGCGAGCCTGGATGCCGACAGCGTAAACATGCGCTTTGAGGAGACCGCCCGCTATTGGCGAAAGTGGATTGCGCGCTCGAACTATACAGGCCGCTGGCGCGAGATGGTCAACCGCTCTGCGCTAATCCTGAAACTCATGTGCAGCGTCGAATACGGCTCCTTGATCGCGGCGCCCACCTTCGGTCTTCCGGAGCGCGTGGGCGGCGAGCGCAATTGGGACTATCGCTATACCTGGCTGCGAGACTCGTCGTTTAGCCTGTACGCCTTTATGCGCCTCGGTTTCGTCGAAGAGGCGCGCAGCTTCACGCATTGGATACGAGACCGTCTCCACGACGATGCGCAGCGAGGACCGCTGCAGGTGATGTATCACCCGGATGGGCGGCAGGAGCTCGAAGAGGAGATTCTCGATTCGCTGTGCGGTTACAAAAATTCGAAACCGGTGCGCATCGGCAACGCGGCGTATCAGCAGCTGCAGCTCGATATCTATGGCGAGCTGATGGACGCTGTGTATCTCGCGAACAAGTATGGCGACGGCATCTCCTATCGCGGCTGGCAGAACATGCAGAGAGTTCTCGGCTGGCTGGCCGAAAACTGGCAGCGAGCGGATGAAGGCATCTGGGAGGTTCGCGGAGGAGCGCGCGAATTTCTGCACTCGCGCCTGATGTGCTGGGTCGCTTTCGACCGCATGATCCGGCTCTCCGAAAAACGATCGCTGGCCGCGCCGGTGGAGAAATGGCGGGAGATTCGCGACACCATCTACAACGACATTCACACCAACTTCTGGAATGAGGATCTGCAATCGTTCGTGCAGTTCAAGGGCGGCAAAGCGGTCGATGCGTCGGTGCTGCTGATGCCGCTGATGCGTTTCATCAGTCCCACAGATCACCGCTGGCTTTCAACAATGGATGCGATCGAGAAATATCTCACCGAAGACAGCCTGGTCTATCGCTACAACAACGTCGATGCGCCGGTGGATGGACTGCGTGGCGGCGAGGGCAGCTTCACCGCCTGCTCCTTCTGGTTCATCGAGTGCCTCGCGCGCTCGCACCAGGTGGATAAAGCGCGGCTGCTCTTCGACAAGATGCTTGGCTACGCCAACCACGTCGGGCTTTACTCCGAGCAGTTGGGATCGAGCGGCGAGCACCTCGGGAATTTTCCCCAGGCCTTCACTCATCTCGCTCTGATCAGCGCAGCTTCCTATCTCGATCGCGCCTTGTCGGGGAAAGACAACACGCCGTGGCGGTGAGGTCTTCCCGCGGCACTCGATGAGGTTGTTTCGAATCGAGTGCCGCGCTTAGCCGAGGAGGAACTCACGATCCACAGGAATCTGCATGGAATTGGCTAGAGTATTTGTCTCCGCGGCCATACCGATAACAGCCAGGAACTCCGCATACTGCTCGCCGGACAGGCCCTTGGCTCGCGCCGCGGCGGTATGAGAGTGAACACAATAACTGCAGCTGTTCGCCGTAGACACCGCGATGTAGATCAATTCTTTGGTGAGCGGGTCGAGCACGCCAGGCTCAATCATGACCTGCTTGACGCTCGACCAAGTTCGCTCGAGAAGAGCGGGCTGGTTCGCGAGAGCACGCCAGAAATTGTTCACAAAATCTGACTTGCGGGTGGCGCGGATATCGTCGAACACAGCTTTTACGGCTGGAACGGCAGCGACTTCCTCATCGCTCCAGAGCTTTACGGTAGCCACTTGAGTAATCCTCCATTGCAATGATCGAGATTCGCGAGCCTGACGAGCGTAGCTTCAGTGCGCCATCAGGATGACGCCAGCGCAGACGCAGACCGCCGCAATCCAGCGGCGCCGGTCGACATTTTCTTTGAGGAAGATCTTCGCCGCCACCGCATTCGTTACAAACGTCAGCGATGCAGAAGCCGGCGCGATCAGGCTTAGATCCGCGTGGCTCAACGCGAAGAGCAGCGAAAAGAAGCTGAGCGCCATGAAGAAGACGCCGGAGACGAAGCGCACGCTGCCCAGCACGGCGAGGATAGCTCCGCCTAGCCCGCGCGCAGCCTTGATGTCATCCAGGTCACCGATGGCGCGCATGGCGGCTGCGATCAACACATCGCCGATGGTGGCGAAGACAACGATAGCCCCGATCATGGCGGCGTCCGCCCATCCATGTTGAATCATGAGGATTGCCTCGTTGGTGTGCCGACAGACTCAGGCGAAATCTCGCAAGGAACCGGCTTTTTCTCCTCGACTTCGGTGTACGAAGGTCCCTGTGCCACAAAGCCGACGGCAGCCGTAATCAGCAGAATTCCCAGCCAGCGCAGCGGCGAGATCTGCTCATGCCGCCAGAACCGCGCGAGCAAGGCGACGATTACATTGCCGATGGAGGTCGCCGGCAGCACATAGGTGAGGTCGGCCCAGGAGAGGGAAGCCAGATACGATGCGAAGAAGGCGATCAGGAGAACGATGCCCAGCAGGATCTGCGGCGTTTGTATCGCGTAGATAAGAGCGGAGAGATGGTGCAGCGAAACCGGCCCGACCTTTTCCATCCCCGCGCTCAACAGCGTGTCGCCAAGCGGAGCGGTCACGGCCACCACGCCTAGCACCACATAGCGCCGGAATGTCATCGTCGATTTGGTCATCTACTGCTCATAAACAGGAACGGCCAGCGTGAATGGCTGGCCGTTCGTATCACTGATCGCGGACTAAACTCCGGCGTTGGCCGGCGTTGTGGTCTTCGCTGTCGAATCCGACTTGGCCTGCTTCACAACCCTGTTTCGTTGCGCACGCAGCTTCAGGAAGGACTTCGACTCCGCATAAAGTCTCGGAATATCGCGATTGACGATGGCCTTCCAAACTACGCGCGCCGCTGCCTTGGGACGGAAGTAGTACTCGTCGTAGAAGCGATGCACCATCTCCAGAACGTATTCCTTGGGCAGTCCCGGATACTCGATGTGCGCCAGCTGGTGGCCTTCGTCGTCGACCATCTGGCCGTCGTTCACGATGAAGCCATTCTCGCGGGCGAAGTCGTAGAATTCTGTTCCCGGATAGGCGTGGGCAATCGAAACCTGAATGGTCTCGACGTCCAGGCTCTTGGCGAAGTTGATGGTGTTGCGGATCGATTCTTTGGTCTCGCCGGGCAGGCCGAGAATGAAGTCGCCATGGATGGTGAGACCGAGATCGTGGCAGTCCTTGGTGAAGTCGCGGGCGCGCTCGACGGTGGCGCCCTTCTTGATGTTCTTGAGGATCTGCGGATCGCCCGACTCGTAGCCAACGATCAGCAGCCGGCAGCCGGCCTCGCGCATGGCCTTCAGCGTCTCGCGGTCGGTGGTAACGCGCGAGGTGCAGGACCAGGTGAGTCCGAGCGGCTTGAGCTTCGCGCAGAGCTCGACAGTGCGCGCCTTCTGGATGTTGAAGGTGTCGTCGTCGAAGAAGAATTCCTTCACATGCGGGAAGAGCTTCTTGGCGTGGGCCATTTCGGCCGCTACATCATCGGTCGAGCGCTTGCGCCAGGCGTGGCCGGAGAGCGTCTGCGGCCAAAGGCAGAAGGTGCACTGCGCCGGGCAGCCGCGCGTCGAATAGAGCGAAACATAAGGATGCAGCAGGAACGGGACGTTGTACTTGGTCACGTCCATGTCGCGCTTATAGATGTCTGTGACCCACGGCATGGCGTCCAGATCTTCCACCTGCGGCCGGTCGGGATTGTGCACGATCTTGCCGTCCTGGCGATAGCTGATGCCGAGAATTTCATTCAGCGGCTTGCCGTTGGCAAACTCCACCACGGAGAAATCGAACTCGCGGCGGCAGACAAAGTCGATGGTCGGGCACTCATTCAGTGCGCGGTCCGGCGACGTGGTGACCGGCGGTCCGACGAACGCCACACGAATATTCGGATTGGCCTTCTTGATCGCCTCGGCCAGCTTCTGATCGCCCGTCCAACCGGGGGTGCTGGTGAAAAGCACCAGGAAATCGAACCCCTTGGCAATCTCGATGGTCTCCGGCGCGGTGACATGGTGCGGAGGCGCGTCCAGCAGGCGCGAGCCTTCCAGCATGCCAGCCGGATAAGCCAGCCAGACCGGATACCAATAGGACTCGATTTCGCGCGTCGCAGGCCAGCGCGAACTCGCGCCGCCGTCAAAATTCTCGAATGAGGGTGGGTTCAAAAACAGTGTTTTCAGAGGCATGTCAGTAACCGTAATTTTATCACTTTGCGTAGGGTTGAAGCCGCTTTTGGGGCCTGGATTGCAGTATCGGTAGAGGTACTTGCACAGGATGCCGACTTGACCCAGGATTCCGCAACCGTGGGCCAATGATTGGCAATATCAGGGGTTAACCTGCGTCCTGGGCGCGCTGGAGTGGACCCAGTCCTGAATCTCTCCCAGCGACCGCATAAGGTTCAGCTCCACGCTGGTGACCTGGAAGCTGGCGTCGAGGGCATCCTGATAGCGCTCGCGCTCCTGGATGTGAGCCAGCTGCTCATCCTTTGGCGAGACCTGCGGAGCATTCGGCGACCCACTGCCGTTCTGCATCTGTGTCTGGATTGCGGCCAATTGTTCCCCGGCCAGATCGCTCTTCAGCGCGGCGATTCTGCGCTGCGCCTTCAGCTCGTCGATACTGTGGCGAAGCGACAACACCTGCTCACTGACCTGATTCTTTGCCTGATCGGCTTCTGAGGTCGCCTTAACCGCCTCGGCCGCCGATTCGCGCGCCTTGGCGCGACGGCTGGCATCGAAGAGGGGAATCGTAATCTGCACGCCGATATCGAAGTTGTTGTGCTGGAAACGAAGGTAATATTCTGCGTAATTATTGAACTTGGCGTAGCGATTGTATTCGGCGCCGAAGGCGAACTGCGGCCGGTAGTTCTGTTTCGCATCGCCGAAGGAGAGCTCGGCCTTCGACTTCGCGGTTTCGTACGCGGCCTGAATCGAGGCACTCGAAGCAGCCCGGTTTTCGCCCGGACTATCGGGCAGAATATTGGGATCTGCCGGAATGCTTTTGCCCTCGGTCGTCAGGTTCGTAGCAGGAAGGCCGCTCAGGTGCGCCAGCTTCTGCCGAAGCTGATTGGCGTCGTCCTCGATGTGAAGCCGCTTTTCGTCCACCTGCGCAGAGGTCAGCTCGGCCTTGGTCAACTCCATGCGCCCGTCAACTCCGGCCTCCAGCCGCTGCTGTTCTATCTCCACCAGCTTTTCGGCAAAGCCTTTTTCTTCTTCCAGAGCGGCCAGTTCGTGCAGGTCGTTGTCGAGCTGGACATAAGCCAGGGCCGTATCCAGAGCTACCTGCTCCTCGCCATCTTTCAGGCTGAGCTGGGCGGCCCTTAATGATGCATGGGCGGCGCGGATGTAATCGGGCTGTGAGAAGGAATAGATCAGCGATTGGGAGCCAACGTTGTAAACCGAAGGCTGTCCGACCGGAAATCCGTAAGAGTATCCCAGGCTCGATCCCAGCACGAAGCTGGGAAGATAGGCGTCCTTCGTCTCGGTGAGGCCGGCCAGGGCACGCTCCACATTCGCCATGGCGATGTGTACTTGCGTGCTGTTACGAACCGCCAGATCGACGACGGTGGATAGGGAAACCTGGGCGCTCGCCTGCTGTCCTGCCAGCAGCGCACCAATCCCGATCCAATAGCCGAGCTGTCTCTTCAACGCCATCCCTCTCACTGCAAAGGCAAAACCGATTTTACCGTCCGGCGGCAGATGCGGGTCTTAACGACCTGTATTCGTCTTGGCTTGTTGTGCTGGAGCAAATCCGCTAGCCAGCGCCCGGGCCGCGGCATATTCATGTTCCGCCCGCTGCTGGTCGCCCTGGCGCTTATACAGATTGCCGAGTTCGGTGTGCACCACAAACGCCGGAGCTTCTTCGCTCAGCGCATTGCCACCAAGATATTGCTGCATCCACGCGGATGCCAGCTCCGGCTCGCGGCTGGCTTTGGTTAACGTCGAGGCGCCATCGGCCAATGCCGAGCCATGATCGGCGCTGGCTGCGACCGCTCCGCTCTGCAATGCGGCCAGCATCTCGTCCCAGCGCGCTCTTCGCCGATAGAAGCTTCCCAGATCCATCCAGGCCTGGGCCGCATTGCCCGAAGCATGAGAGGCAGCCGAGATCTTGGCGCGAAATTCCTTCTCCGCACCCACGTAATCTTTCTTCTGCTCGAAGATGCGCGCCCTCAACTCGTGAGATCGCTCCGGCGCAAAGCCATCGAGCTGCGCAGCGAGCGCCTCTGCCTTATTTTCGCCGCCGCCCAGAAATGCCGGCGCTTCGACGTAGTATTGTCCGAGATCGGAGAGCGCGTCACCATTATGCGGATCGAGCGTGGCCGCCGCTTCGAACTCGGCCCGGATCCGCTTGGCCATTTTGTATGCCGTCACAAAACTCACGCGATCTGCCTTTTCTCCGTATGCCCGGCCCAACCACATGTGATAACTGCTGCTGCCCGGCGCGATCTGCACCGAACGCTCGCACGCCCCGATAGCCTCATCCCATCGCTGCTCCGCAAACAGCATCCGGCAGCGCAAATTCAAGGCTTCGGCATCGGAGGCATTCTCCTGGAGGGCGGTATCCAGCAGCCGGAGCGCGTCATCGGCCTGGCCGCGATTGAGCGCCGTTCGCGCCGCATCGCCTGCCTCCTGTGACATGCCCGCACACCAGCCGGCCGCGGTCAATGCCATGACCGGACCCAAAATGATTCCTGCATACAAACGCGACTTCACTGCTGATTCTCTGCCTACTGTATGGGCACGACGGCCACGCGGTTGCCGATCGGCTGTCCGTTGGTGCTGCCCAGCGCGACCACGTCGCCCTCTTTCAAGCCGCTTGTGATCTCTACTTGCGTGAGATTGATATTTCCAATCTTCACCACTACCCGGTGCAGCACGTCCTTCTCCACTCGATATACGTAATCCTGCCCAGCTTCGGTGTGCAGCGCCTCGCGCGGAATATTCAGCGCGTTGTTCTCATTGGCAATGGTGACCGTAATGCGCACGTTGGTCGCCGGAAGAAGAGCGCCATCGGCGTCGTCCAGCGTCACCAGAACCTCGCCGACGTTGCGCGTTCCATAGGTGATGATGGTTGAAGGTACCCGTGCCACGTGGCCATGCCATACCTTGTTCCGTTGAGCGTCCCATTCGATGGTGATGGGCTGGCCCATCTGCAGCTTGCCGATCTCCGGCTCGTCGAAGTAGCCCCGCACCTGCATCTTGGTCAAGTCCGCCATCTGCAGCAGCTTGTCGCCCTGCTGCACATATTCGGTGCGCGAGACAGGCAGCGAATACACCGTGCCCGCAAAGGGAGCGCGCGGATTGGACTCTTTCAACAGCTCCAGTGCGGCGGAATATCCAGCCTGCGCCTCTGCGAAAACGCTCTTCGCGCGGGCCACATCGCCCTCATCGTATCGCTGTGTCTTCCTCTGCTGGAGCGATTGCAGGGAGGCATCGTCAGCCGCCAGGCGCTGCTGCGCCGCGGCAACCTCATTGGCCGATGCCGCGCCGGTAAGCTGCAATTTCTGCAGCGCATTCACGTCCCGCTGCGCCTGGTCCCGATCGACCTGCGCCTTGGCCAGATCGCTGCTGAGCGAGAGCCGCTCTTCCTGCGTTCCACCCTTCATGGTGGAGTCGTATGAGGATTGGGCATTGCGCAGGGCCGCGAGTGCGGTCGCGATGCGGGTCTTGACGTCGGTGTCATCCATGGAAAGCAGCACTTTGCCCTCCGGCACCTTGTCGCCCTCACGCACATAAAGCTGCTTGATCGTCCCCGGAAAAGGGGAGTGCGCCTCGTAGTTGACCTGAGGTTCGACCCGGCCGTTAGTCGCGGTGGTGCTCTTCAACTCCCCGCGGACGACGGTTGCGATTCGAATAGGAACGCGCGTTCTGGTAGCCAAGTGAACGAGGTAAAAGACTACCGCGACCGCGATCGCCGCAGCTAGCCAGATCCACCAAATGTTGCTCGTTCTCTTCTTCGTGACCATGCGTGGGTTGGAGGCCTGAAATACGTCGATCGAGTGTAAGTATATCGCTAACAGGTATAGGACTCATCAGGATGCGATTCGGCGTCAAAATATCGCCTCCATCCTCGTGAAGCCACCGGTTGCCGTGGTCTTTTACAATAGTTTTATGGTAACGGCTGCAAACACCAATCTCTCCCGCTACACCGATGAGCACGCGAAGGCCGGTCTGGATTTTGCCTTTCCCGCCATCGAAACCTGGCAGAACCAGTTTCCCGCCTACGAAATCCTCATCGACGATCCCGAATTCACCTCGGTCTGTCCCAAAACCGGCCTCCCCGACTTCGGCGTGATCAAACTCCGCTACATGCCGCGCGATCTCTGCCTGGAGCTCAAGTCGTGGAAGGAATATCTCTTCAGCTACCGCAACCTCGGCATCTTTCAGGAAAACATCGTCAATCAGATCCTCGAAGACGTGGTCAAGGCCTGCAGTCCGGTATGGGCGCACGTCCACGGCGACTTCCGTCCGCGCGGCGGCATCTCCACGATCGTCGAAGCCCGCTGGCCGCGCCCCATTGTCGAGCCCCCCAACTTCGCGCTAAAGAGATAACAGAATTTGCGCCGAAAAATTCCATGCCTGCATCATCGTGCGGGTGTGATATTAAGTCTGCCTTAAGAGCGAAGCCTCGTGGCTTGGCCTTTTCGAAGCTTGGCGTTTGGAATCGACGATGGCTGGCATGCTCACTCCTGCGCACGCACTTTGCGCATAGGGCGAGATACCACTATTCTCACATCAGTTCATGGCAGCCGACGTGTCCACCCCCAACACCCAGCGCATCAGTGCGGCCCGCACCGCAGGCACGGCTCTGTTCCTGCTCACCTGCCTCAATCTCTTCAACTTCATCGACCGCTACATCCTGCCTGGCGTGCAGCCGCTGGTGCAGAAGGAATTCCACGTCAACGATGCGCAGATCGGCCTGCTGACCACCGCGTTCTTCTTCACCTACATGCTCGCCGCTCCGCTGACCGGATGGCTGGGCGACCGCTATCCCCGCAAGCCGCTGATCGTGATCGGGGCGCTGCTGTGGAGCTTCGCCACGCTGCTCACAGCCAGGGTCCACAGCTACGAAACTCTGCTTATCCGACACGCCGTGGTTGGCATCGGCGAGGCGACCTTCAGCATCTTTGCACCCGCATTGCTCTCAGACTTCTATCCTGAAGCCGATCGCAACCGCGTCCTCAGCATCTTCTACGTCACGATTCCCGTAGGAGGCGCTCTCGGCTACGTGTTAGGCGGAGTGCTCGGCCAGCAATACGGATGGCGCATGCCTTTCTTCATCGCTGCGCTGCCTGGAGTGCTCATCGCCGCCGGCTTTTACTTCTTCGTCCGCGAGCCGGAGCGGGGAAGCGCCGACAAGCTCGCCCAGACGCTCGACCGGACAACGATTGCAGGTCTTGCCCACAATCCCGCATTTTGGGCTGCCACACTGGGACTCGCCATGTGGACCTTCGCCGTCGGCGGCATCTCCACTTTTCTGCCCACCTTCTTCGTGCGCTTCGGCTCGATGTCGGTGGCTAAGGCTGGCACGGTCTCAGGAGGCCTGACGGTCATCGATGGCCTGCTCGGCACGGTGGTGGGAGGATGGATCGCCCAGCTATGGATGCGCCGCAATCACCGCGCCCTCTATCTGCTCTCCGCCTGGGGATCGATCCTGGCCATTCCCTTCGTCGCACTGGTTCTCTTCGGGCCGCCCAGCATGCTGTTTCCCGCCGCCTTCGCTGCGGAATTTTTTCTATTCCTCGGCACCGGCCCACTCAACGCCGCGATCGTGAACTCGGTGGCCGCGCCCATTCGCGCCACTGCCATCTCGGTCAATCTCTTTATCATCCATGCGCTGGGCGACGCCTTTTCTCCGCACCTGATCGGAAGAATCTCCGACGCGACCAACCTGCGTGTCGGCCTGAGCATTACGCTGATCACGCTCACGCTGTCCGGAATTATTCTCTTCGCCGGCGCGCGTTTCGCGCAGCCTCTCGCCAAGGAAGCGTGACCCACTTCGAAATGTATTTGCATATTGTCGTTCTAACGCTTGACTGGCTTATCGCTTTTCTATGGACCGCGACCACATTGACTGCGCTCCGCAATCTGCCGCGCATCCCCGATCTGCTGGATGACCGCTACGCCAAAGCTCTGCCGCCCTCGCACGTGCCGCTGATCTCGGTCATCGTTCCCGGCCGCGATGAAGCGGAATCGATCGAGGCCTGTCTGCGCTCTCTATTGGCAATCGAGTCTGTGACCATCGAGATCATCGCTGTCGACGATCGTTCGGCCGACGCGACCGGCGAGATCATGGAACGGATTGCGGCCGAGGCGCAAGCAGCGGGAAAGATCCTGCGAGTATTGCACGTGACCGAGCTTCCGAGTGGGTGGATGGGCAAGACGCACGCCATGGCCCTCGCCGCTCGTCAGGCATCCGCACCCTGGCTGCTCTTCACCGACGCCGACATCCTGTTCCATAACGGCGCATTGCTTCGCGCTCTGAATTTCGTTGAAGCGGAGCGTGCCGATCACATGGTTATCCTGCCGACGCTCATCCTGAAGAGCTTCGGCGAGCGCATGATCATGGCCTTCTTTCAAGGGATCGGCGGAATATCCTCCCGCTTCTGGCGCATCCCCGATCCGAAGGCCAAGGAATCTATCTGTGTTGGCGCCTTCAACATGGTTCGCGCCGACATCTATCGCGCGATGGGAGGCTTCGAGGCGCTGCGCATGGAGGTCCTCGAAGATCTGCGCTTCGGCTTCGAAGTCAAGCATCAAGGATTCCGGCAGCGTGTCGCGTTTGGACGTGATCTGGTGCGCGTGCGTTGGGCCGTCGGTCTTGCCGGCATCATCCGCAACATCACCAAGAATTTCTTTGCCGTCTTCCGCTTCCGCGTGGGTCTGACCCTGATCGCCAGCATGCTGCTCTTCGTATTTTGCGCGGGACCCTTTGTAGCCTGCGCCGGCGGCCTCGCCATGTGCATCCCCGCCGCACTGGTGCTGCTCATGCTGGTTCTGCTCTATCGCTACTATCGCCGTTACACATCCATTGCGACGTACTACGCGATCACCTTTCCCGTCGCAGCCTGCCTGGTGGTGTACGCGATCGTACGTTCCATGGTGGTCACGCTGGCGCGGGGAGGGGTGCAATGGCGCGGCACGCTCTACCCGCTCGCCGAGCTGCGCAAGAACGCAGGGCGTCTGCGCTGAAAAGCTTTTTCGGCGAGCGCTCGCCGGGTGGCCCCATCCTTCACATCTGCATCGTGAAGGGTAGGAGACCACGGAATTCAAGCTGCCACGCTACGGCAGAATATTCTCCTTAGCCTTGCGCTCGCAGAGCAGCATCAGCGACCGGCCTTCCACTTTCACGCGCGTTCGCGTGTGGCCCACCTTAAACGGATTGACCAGGTCGTCGGTGTTGAGCAATACCCGCCATCGTCCGCCCGCAGGAGCAAGCGGCAGGGTAAAGCCCACTGCCTCGTGATGCGCGTTGAACAGCAGCAGAAAAGTATCGTCGATGACCGGATTGCCCAGATCATCGCTAATGCTGAGTGTCTGTCCGTTTAAGATCATGCCGAAACTGCGCACCCAGCCGGAGGTCCACGCCGTCCCGCTCAACTCGCGGCCGTTGGTGCCATACCAGGCGATATCATTCGAGTCGTGGATGGCGCGATCCTGGAAGAATTTGCGCCGCCGCAGGTTGGGATGCTTCTTGCGCATCTCGATCAGCCGGCAGGTGAATTCGACCAGCGCCTCTTTCTCCTCGGTCGGCGACCAGTCGTACCAGCTGGTGGGATTGTCCTGGCAGTAGGCGTTGTTATTGCCGTTCTGGGTGCGTCCGATTTCATCGCCGCCGGAGATCATGGGCACGCCTTGCGAAAGCAGCAGCGTCGCCAGCAGGTTGCGTATCTGCCGCTCGCGCGCTTGGCAGATGCCCTCGTCGTGGGCCTCCCCCTCCACTCCCATGTTCCACGAGTTGTTATCGTTTTCTCCGTCCTGATTGTTTTCCCCATTCGCTTCATTATGTTTCTCGCTGTAGCTGACCAGATCGCGCAGCGTGAAGCCGTCGTGCGCGGTTACAAAATTGATGCTGGCATAAGGCCTGCGCCCATCGTGCTGATAAAGGTCGCTCGATCCCGTAAGGCGATATCCCAGGTCCGAGAGCTGCCCTTCATCGCCCTTCCAGTAGCGTCGCACCGTGTCGCGATATTTCCCGTTCCACTCCGCCCAGAGAATGGGGAAGTTGCCCACCTGATAGCCACCTTCGCCCACGTCCCAGGGCTCGGCGATCAGCTTCACCTCGGCCAGGGTCGGGTCCTGGTGAATGATGTCGAAGAATCCGCTGAGCCGATCGACATCATGTAGCTCGCGGGCCAGCGCGGAGGCGAGATCGAAGCGGAACCCATCGACGTGCATCTCCAGCACCCAGTAGCGCAGGCTGTCCATGATGAGCTTCAGCACCTGCGGATGGCGCACGTTCAGGCTGTTGCCCGTGCCCGTGTAATCCATGTAGTAGCGGGGATTGTCCGCGACCAGCCGGTAGTAGGTCGAGTTGTCGATGCCGCGCATCGAGAGCATGGGGCCCAGTTGATTCCCTTCGGCGGTGTGGTTGTAAACGACGTCGAGAATTACTTCGATGCCTTCTCGATGCAGCGCCTTCACCATGGCCTTGAACTCGGCCACCTGATTTCCCAGATCGCCGGTCGAGCAATAGCGGCCTGCAGGCGCGAGATAACCGAGCGTGTTGTATCCCCAGTAATTGGTCAAGTCTTTTTCGACAAGGTAGCTGTCGTTGATGAAGTGGTGCACCGGCATCAGTTCGACCGCGGTGATGCCCAGCTTCTTGAGGTGCCGCAGGCTGGCGGGTGAGGCCAGACCGGCATAGGTTCCGCGCAACTGCTCCGGGACCTCGGGATTCTGAATGCTGAAGCCGCGCACATGCGTCTCGTAAATAATCGAGTCCGATAGAGGGGTGCGCAGAGGATGATCGTGCTCCCAATCGAAATAAGGATTTACAACAATGCACTTGGGCACGCCCGCCGCGCTGTCACGGTCATCGCGCACGAGGTCTGCATCTTTCTCTCCGAATTGATAGGGAAAGATCGGCTCCTTCCAATCCACTTTCCCGGAGATGGCCTGCGCGTAAGGGTCGGTTAAGAGCTTGGCCGGATTGAAGCGCATCCCGCGCTCCGGCTCCCACGGTCCGTGCACCCGATAGCCATACCGCTGTCCCGGTTGAATGCCCGGAATATATCCATGCCAGACAAAGGCCGTCGTCTCTTTCAGTTCGATCTTGTCGCTCTGCGCGCCGTCTTCGGCGAAGAGACATAGCTCCACGCAGGTAGCGTTCTCTGAGTACAACGCGAAGTTGACTCCCGTGCCGTCCCATTTCGCGCCCAATGGATACGGCCTGCCTGGAAGAAGCGTGTGTTTCGTCATTCGTTCTCTTCTTTCAGCTGTGAATTGATTTAGAGGTTCTCTAATCAGAGGCAGGGATGCGCCGCGGTGTTGCTCGTATGCGCGGGGAGCGCGGTAATCGATTTTAGGCCGAAGCTTGCAGCAGAGGAGGCTCGCCGGATTCGACCCGCACAGAATCGAAGGGTAGAAAAACGCGGAAGACCGTGCCGCCGTTCTGTCCGGTGCGGGAGCGCAGCGCGACCTTGCCGTGATGCTTGTTGATAATTCCAAGGCTCACCCACAGTCCGAGCCCGGTTCCGGTGATGCCTTTGGTCGAAAAGAACGGTTCGAAGATTCGGCTCATTGTGTCCGCATCCATGCCCGCTCCCGTATCGGCGAGAGTGATGGTCACGCCCTCGCGATCGGTCTTCCAGTCGCGTCCGGGGGCGGTTCGCAGAATCACGCGGCCGTGCTGCTGCTGGGCCATGGCGTCGATAGCATTGCCGACCAGATTGGAAAGCACCTGCCGGATCTCTCCATCGTAGGCCACGATAGGCGGGATTTTTCCGTACCGGCGGTCGACCGCGATGCAGAGCGAGCGCAGTCGGCCCTCATAGAGGGTGATCACGGTTTCGAAAAGTTCGTGGATATCCGTCTCGATCGGCTTCGTGCTCTGGCGATAGAAGCGAAGGGTCTGGGTGGTGATATGCACCACGCGGTCCAGCTCGCGCTGCGCCAGCGAAAGAAAATGTTGTGCCGGCTCCGGCAAGGGAACGTGGCCCATCAGGTAGAGACAGTTGATGACCGCCTCGAGCGGGTTGTTGATCTCGTGAGCGATCGATGCGGCGAGCCGGCCCGCGGCTGCCAGCTTTTCCGTGCGCCGCAGCACTTCCTGGCTGCGCTTCTGTTCGGTGAGATCGGCGAGAAATGCGGCAATCTGGCGCTGTTGCGGAGCGGCCTCTGGGTTCAGTTCGGCGGCTCCAATCAACACCGCTACTTTGTCGCCGCGTACGTTGATGCACTCCACTTCGAAGGGCTCGCTGCTGTCGCGCAGCCAGTCGCTTCCGGTCAGGGTAAAGGCGCTTCCCTGGGTGCCGAAGATGGAGGTCAAGGTGACGTTGCCGCTCTCGAATTGGCCCTGGGTATAGCCCAGAAGACGCTCTACTGCATCGTTGGCATAGGTGATGCGGCCTTGCGCGTCGCTGATCAGCAGAGCCAGCGGCATGGCCTCCACCAGGCGATGAAAGCGTTGCTCGCTGAAGCGCAGAGCGGCTTCCGCATCCCGTTTCAGACGCCGCCCTTCCGCCTCTTTGAGCTCGCGCTCGATGGCCGGAACCAGCCGCCTCAAATTCTGCTTTGCAACGTAGTCGTGAGCGCCGGCGCGCATCGCCGATACCGCGGTATCTTCATCGATTGCGCCCGACATCATGATGAAGGGGATATCGTGCCGCGTGGACTTCAGCAGCGCCAACGCCGCGGGCGCGCTGAAGTCGGGCAAATGATAGTCGGCCAGAATCAGATCCCAGCCTGCAGGCTCTTCCAGCGCATTCCGCATGGCTTCCGCGGTCTCGACCCGCAGCAATGTCGGATCGTAGCCCGCGCGCTGCAGGTGTCGCGTGAGAAGAAACGCGTCCTCCGTGTTGTCCTCCACTAGCAGGACGCGGAGCGGAGTATCGTTCAGTTGGCGCTCGGTGGGCATTCGTTCAATACCAGCCAATACATGCCCAGCTGCCTCGTGGCTTCGGCAAACTCGGTGAAGTTCACCGGTTTGCGGATGTAGCTATTTACGCCCAGTCGGTAGCTGCGCACAATATCGCTTTCTTCATCGGAAGAGGTGAGGATAACCACCGGCAGCATCCCCGTCTTGTCGCTTTCGCGGATGCGCCGTAAAACTTCGAGCCCGTCGATCTTGGGGAGTTTCAAATCCAGAAGAATGAGCTGAGGAACGGCCTGCAGCGTTTCCTCGCCTTCGCCGAAGAGCAGTCGAATCGCTTCCTCGCCGTCCCGGGCCACGAGAATATCGTTCACGATATTTGACTTTCGCAATGCCCGGACGGTCAATACTTCATGATCCGGATCGTCTTCCACCAGCAGGATGGTCTTCGGTGTGTCTGCCATAATTCCTTACTATCCTAACGTAAAGCGGAAGGTCGCACCCTGGTTCACTGCGCCCTCCGCCCGGATGGCGCCCTGATGACGGCGGATGACACGGGAGACGGTGGCCAGCCCGATTCCCGATCCTTTGAAGTCCTTATCGCCATGCAGCCGTTGGAAGGCGATGAAAAGCTTGTTGGCGTATTTCATATCGAAGCCGGCGCCGTTGTCGCGAATATAAAACTCGCCGGTCTCCTCCGACCGCCCGAATTCGATGTGCGTTTCCGATACGTTGGCGGTGAACTTCACCGCATTTCCGAGAAGATTCTCCAGGGCCACGCGAAGCAACCGCGGATCGGCATTCGCCACAAGGCCCGGCTGGATAGTGAAAACTAGATTGCGGTCCAGATTCTGAAGACGCAATTCACGGGCTACATCTTCCGCAAGTTCGCTGACGTTCACATCCTCGCGCACAATCTCCGCCCGGGTGATTCGCGAAAGCTGCAGCAGGGAATCGATAAGCTGCCCCATCTTCTGCACACCTGCGCGAATGCGGCGTATGAAGTCCTTACCCTCCGCATTGAGGGCTTCCTGGAAATCCTCTTCGAGTGCGAGGCTGAAGCCGTCGACCGAGCGCAGCGGTGCGCGCAGATCATGCGAAACCGAATAGCTGAATGCCTCCAGCTCGCGATTGATGGCTTCGAGCTCGGCGGTGCGGAGTCGAACCCTGTCTTCCAGCTCGGAGTTGAGCGTCTGCACTTCAAGCGCACTGGCCTCCGCAAGCTGCCGGGCAACGCGCTCGGCCTCATAGGCATTGGAGCGATCGAGCGCCATCGATATGCGATCGGCGGCTACGGTGAGGAGCTCGCGGTCCTGATCCTTGAACGCATTTTCCTCGCGCCGTCCCGCCAGCAGCAGGGATGCGACGCGACCCTCGATGGTCAGAGGAATGATCAGCACCGTCTGCATCTGGTTACGCAGACCCTCCAGCGGGATAGCCTGTGCAGCGCTGCCTGAGGCGGTGATCAGACGATTCTCCATTGCCGCCATGTAGAGCGGATCTTGAGGCGTCAGCTGCAGACGGTGTCCCGGCCGCGCCGCAACTCCGTTGCCCCTCACCACTTCGAGTTCGCCGCCATGCCAGTTGCAAAGCACGACGCCGTCGGCGTTGATGACCGAGCGCAGCCGCTCTAACAGAGCCGAGGTGAGATCGGCGATATTCAACTGCGTCAGCCCCACATCGCTGATGGCCTGCAGTTTTTCCAGCCGCTGCGCCGCCTGATCGGCGCGCTGGCGAAAGCCGCGCTCCCGGCTCAGCAGCCAGAACGATAGGGCGATCATGACGACATCGAAGATGCTTGCCGCCAGCACCGTCCACTGCGCCCGCACCCGCGCCGTCTTCGACCGCGCTGTGCGTTGCGTGAGCAGGCGCTGCTCTTCATCCTGCATCGCTGCCACAATGCTCCGCAGGTGATCCATCTCGCTCTTGCCTGTACCGCTCAGCACCAGCAGGCGAAGGGTATTTCCCTCACCGGCACGCCTGGCATCGATGCCTTGTTCGAGCAGCTTGAGCCGCTGGTCGACGACCGCGCGCATCTCGGGAATTCGCGCCTGCTGCCGCGGATTATCGACGGTCAGCTGCTGAATCTTGTCGATTTCTGCGGGCAGCTCCCGAACCGCGCGCGTGTATGGCTCCAGATAGCTGTCGTCGTCGGTGAGCAGAAAGCCGCGATTGCCGGTTTCGGCATCCTTGGCCGATCCGATGACCTGCTCGACTGCGTTGATCACCTGCCATGTGTGGGCGACCCAATACTCGTCCTCGCCCAGCACCTGGACCGAGCGCAATGCCAGCCAGGAATTGAAGCAGACGATCAGCAGGACAGCGAATAACGCTCCGCCGATCAAAAAGGCACTGGCTTTTTCTTTCATCAGGTGAATGAGTCAGACTCTCTGCGCTTCGATGCCGCGTTTGTTATTCGGGCTGCTTACAGGCTGGAGATAGACATCGACGATGCCTGCGGCATTTAGAATTTACTGATGCAGATGTTACAAGGAAAGGCAGCGCTCGTCACCGGCGCAGCAAAGCGGATTGGGCGCAGCATCGCTCTGGCACTGGCCGAAGCCGGCGCAGATATCGTCATTACCTACCGCGAGTCCGCGGATGAGGCGCAGCAGACTGTGAAGGAGCTCGAAGGGCTGGGTGTTCGCGCCCACGCCGTAGCTGCCGATCTCCGCCAGCCCGCCAGCATTCGCACTGCGGTAGAAGAGGGGGCAGGCAGATTCGGACGGCTCGATATCCTCGTCAACAATGCCGGCCGCTTTGAAACCGCCGCTCTCGAAAAGATTTCCGTCGAGCAATGGGATGCGATGTTTGAAACCAACACTCGCGGACCGTTTCTCGTGGCACAGGCCGCTCATCCCTATCTAAAAGAGAGCCGCGGCCGCATCGTCAATATAGGATCGCTCGGCGGAATCCATCCCTGGGCGACTCACGCGCACTACTGCACCTCAAAGGCTGCCTTGCACATGCTGACTCAGACCATGTCCAAGGCCTTCGCGCCGGAGATCAGCGTCAACTGCGTTGCGCCGGGCATGATCGTGAACGGCGAGGTCACTGCGGAATACGAACACTTCGCCCACAAAACTCCGATGCAGCGCAATGGAAGCCCGCAGGAAGTAGCCGCTGCAGTTCTCTTCTTCGCCACGGGGCCGCACTTTATCACCGGGCAGTTGCTGGGAGTCGATGGCGGCCTGGGACTTTAGCGCCTGTGCCAGGAGAATCTCCTGAGTCAGCGATTCCTGTCCTCAATTGTCATCCCGACCGCAGCAAAGCGTAGTGGAGGGATCTGCAGTTTTCCTAAAGGCCGGCGCTGCAGCAGAGCCGCGTCAATATCCCATGCGCTTGGGATTCTGAAGGCTAGCTCGAGAACCATCGGCTCAGAAGGCCTTTCTTATGGCTCTCTGGCGCTTCTTCCGTGTTCTCTAGGTCCAGGAGCGCCGGCTGCGCTCCCAGCTCTTCGCCAAAGAACACGGCGCGGGGATTCGTCACGCACAACCGCTCCGCCGTCTCGGTTCCGTAGCGGGTAGCGAGAATCCCGTAGGCCTCGCTGAGTTTGGGCGGACGCGACTCCAGATTGTGCGCATCCGTAGCCAGGAAGTGCACCCAGTTCTTGTCCAGAAACTGCTCGGCAAGCGACTGGGCGGTGCGCCCGAAGCGTCCGGTCAATGACGACGCGGTCACCTGCACCAGCGCGCCATCGCGCAGCCAGTCTTTCATGCGCTCGGGATGCCGCTGGATCGCGCTGTTGCGTTCCGGATGAGTGATGATCGGCCGTTGCCCCGACTTGCTCAGATGATGAAGTGTGCCCGTCGCGCTCTGCGGGATCAGCTGGTCCTCGAACTCGATCAGCAGGTACTGCTTTTGATTGATGGTGTACTTGGCCGGGTTCTGCAACGCGTCTTCGACATTCTCTTCGGAGAGCCGGAAATCGCACCCTAGCCCCAGCGTCACCTTGTTATCGATGCGAGCCCGAAGCATCTCCACGCGTTCGTGGTTGAGGCTGGGATGAAAGAGGAAGCGTGAATTCGCATGCGGCGTGCAGACGATATGCGTGATGCCGTCGTTTGCCGCAGCCTCCACCATCGCCACCGATGTTTCCAGGTCGGGCGAGCCGTCATCGAGAGCAAACAGCAGATGGTGATGAATATCGATCATGGCTAAAGACAAAGAAACCGTTCACCAGATTGCTGACAAAGTCTTGAATTGGGAAGGGTACGGCCTTCAGGCCGTGCGTAAATCAAGCAAAAGGAGTGCGGCTTTAGCCACTGAGGGAACGCCCCGCTAGCACTACAAAGGTTCGTCATCAATCTTGGCTCACAGCAGCAATCTTGTTGCGAAGAACCTTAGCGCGCGATTGCCAGAGTTCCCACCAGCGACTGGAAGATCTCGAAGCCGTCCGCCGAGCCCAGCAGGGCTTCGCTCGAGCGATCCGGATGCGGCATCATGCCCAGCACGTTGCGCCCCTCGTTCAGAATGCCGGCAATGTTATCCAGCGATCCGTTGGGATTGGCTTCGCGCGTGATCTCGCCCTCCGGCGTTGCATAGCGGAAGGCCACGCGGTCGCCGCTGTGCAACTCCGCGAGCGTTGCCTCATCGCAGAAGTAGTTGCCTTCCATGTGCCCGATCGGAATCTTCACCACCTCGCCCGCCTTGAGCGTCTGTGTGAACGGGCTGTCGACCGTTTCCGTGCGCAGATGGACCTGCTTGCAGATGTACTTCAACCCCGCATTGCGCATCAGCGCGCCGGGCAGAAGTCCCGCCTCGCAGAGAATCTGAAATCCGTTGCAGATGCCCAGCACCGGGCCGCCCTGAGCGGCAAACTTCTTCACCGACTGCATTACCGGAGAGAAGCGCGCAATCGCGCCTGTCCGCAGGTAGTCGCCATAGGCAAATCCGCCGGGAACCAGGATCGCGTCGCAGTTCTCCAGGCTCGGCGAGTCATGCCAGAGGAAGGTGACCGGCTGCTTCGCCAGTTCGGCTACAACATGATAGGTATCGTGATCGCAATTGGATCCAGGAAAGACCAGAACGCCAATCTTCATCCCTCTAGGCTAGCAGGCGCGCGGCGAATTTGCCCGCGAAATGATGGCGAAGGATGCTCCGGAAAACGCCGGATTCGTATGGGCTATCAATTACCTGGTCCACATACCTGGTCCAGACTTATCTCTTCCAGGTCTTTTGCACGGAGTAGACGGGCGTCGCGGTAGCACTCGACTTCTTCACCGCCAACAGCTTCCGCCGAAGCAGCCAGCCCACCGCGCTCTGCGCCGAGCTTTTGGAAACGCCGATGGATTCCGCCAGGTACTGGTAGCTGATGGCGACCGGTCCATTCCGCCGCTGCTGCTCGGCGAACAGCCATAAATAGACGAGGAAGCTGACCGGCCTCCGGTCGTGACCGACTAGGTCCCGCATCAATACGTCCGTCACGTAGTCATCGACAAGCGGCATATCTATACCGGCCATTGATATAGCAGTGCTTGCCTGATTGCAACCCCAATCTGGAGCGGTTATGGTGCAGGCATCCCAGTCTGGAGGCCGCCATGATTCGTGGCATCAAAATCGTCAGCATCCCGGTACGCAATCAGGATGAATCGCTCCGTTTTTACACGGAAAAAGTAGGGTTCAAAGTCGCCACCGACCAGCCTTTCAACGGAAAACAGCGCTGGATCGAATTGCTGATCCCCGGTGCGGATACCAGCCTTGCGCTCTTCACCCCGGAAGGACATGAGAGCCGCATCGGAGGCTTTCAACCGCTCACTTTCTGGTGTGACGACGTCTTCGCCACCGCCAAGCTGCTACAGTCCAGGGGCGTGGAATTGGTAGCCGAGCCGAAAAAAGAGGTTTGGGGCACGATGGCGAAATTCAAGGACCCCGACGGCAACGAGTTCGTGTTTTCCAGCCGATAAAAACGCAGCCCGAAGATGGGCGGCGAGCGGACAGGAAGAGCGCGCGGAGAGCGCCGGTTCACTTGTGAAGATCCCCCAATCTCCGTTAAAGTAAAGCGGCTGTGCTCAATTTCCGAACGCTCAACGACATCTTCTTTACCATCGCTTCCGGCGATCGCGAGCGCGCCATTCTCACCAAGGATGGCGCCGGAGCCTGGCAGCCTATTTCCAGCGCGCAGGTCTATCAGCGGACGCGGATGCTGGCGGCTGCTCTTGTGGAGTGGGGAATCGCCAAGGGCGACCGCATCGCCATCCTCTCGGAGAATCGCTGGGAGTGGGCCGTCGCCGATTTTGCAGCCCTGGCCATCGGAGCCATCGACGTACCGATTTATCCCACGCTCACCGCCGAGCAGATAGCGATCCTGCTCGCCGACTCCGGCTCGCGCGTGGCCTTTGTCTCCAATCGTGCGCAGTATGAAAAGGTGGCGTCGGTGCGGGCGCAGACCGCGCTCGAAAAAATCGTCATCATGGACGATGAGGAGGCTCCCGGCGCGGTGCGCTTCTCTTCGCTCGTTCCCGGAGCCGGGCTCATCGGGGGAGCCGGTGGATCGTCCGAGCACGATAGCACCTTCGACCGCCGTGCCTACGACATATCTCCGTCGGATGCCGCAACGCTCATCTATACATCGGGAACCACCGGAGAGCCCAAGGGTGTTGTCCTCACCCACGGCAACATAGCCTGCAACGTCAACGAGTCGCTGCTCGGCTTCGAGATTGCCGCCGGCGACTCCTGCATCTCCTTTTTGCCGCTGTCGCACATCACCGCGCGCCATCTCGATTACGCCATCTACGCCAAGCAGGCCACCGTAGCCTACTGCGCGGCCTTCGATCAGCTGCCCGCAGCTATGGCCGCAATCAGGCCTACGATCCTGGTTGCCGTGCCGCGCGTCTACGAGAAAGTTCGCCAGGAAGTGGAGCGCCGCGCCGCGCTCTCGCCGATCAAACGCCGCCTGGTCAAGTGGGCTCTCGAAACAGGAGCCAAACATCGTGAAGCTATCCTGCGGGAAGAGCGGCCTGCTGCGACGTCATGGAGGCTGGCCGACCGGCTGGTCTACAAAAAGGTTCGCGAGGCCTTCGGTGGGCACGTCCGTTACTTCATCGCCGGCGGAGCGCCGCTGGGTATGGACACCGCTCTGTGGTATTCGAGCGTCGGCATTCGCGTCCTCGAAGGCTACGGCCTCACCGAGACCTCACCCGTGCTCGCCGTCAACAATCCCGTCAACTACCGCATGGGCTCGGTGGGCAAGCCGCTGCCGCAGGTCACCTGCCGCATTGCCGAGGACGGCGAGCTGCTGGTGAAGGGCCCGAATGTCTTCAACGGATATTGGAAGCAGCCGCCGCAGGCCCCCGAGAGCTTCGAATTTCCGGGATGGTTTCGCACCGGCGACATCGGCCACATCGACGCCGACGGTTTTCTCTACATCACCGACCGCAAGAAGGAGCTGCTCAAGACTTCGGGCGGTAAGCTCATCGCCCCGCAGCCCATCGAGAACAAGCTGAAATCCCATCTGCTGGTCGCCGAGGCCGCTCTGGTAGGCGATCGCCACAAGTTCGCCGCGGCGTTGATCGCTCCGAACTTCGCCGCGCTCGAAGGATGGGCAAAGGAGAAGGGAATTGCCGCGCCGACGCGCCCCGAGCTGGTGGCCGACCCGCGCGTCATTGCGGAGTACCAGGCAATCGTGAATGAAGTGAACAGCGGCCTCGCCAACTTCGAGACCATCAAACGATTCACCCTCGTCCCCGACGAATGGTCGCTCGCGACGGGAGAGCTGACCCCCAGCCTGAAGCTGAAGCGCCGCGTCGTCCTCGAGAAATACAAGAAGGAAATCGAAGCCTTCTACGCCGACGAAGCCACTTCGCACGGCTAGCTCCGCATAGACAGCGGGCGTCATTCCGAGCGAAGCGAGGAATCTCAGCGATTCTTACCGCGTCCACAAGGCGCGGGTAAAAATTGAACCCATCAAGGAACAGTCGAGGAACAGCCGCTCCTTCACGCTCCTTTCATTGCCGCAGCTTTATCTTGATCGAAGAGATTCTCGTCTCAAATCATCTGGAGTGAAGCCTCCCTTGACCAATACCCGCCGCGATTTTCTCCGCATGGCCGCGACCGCGGCCAGCGCTTCCATGATGCCGATGAGCATCCGCAAGGCGCTTGCCATCCCCGCGCATCGGGTGACCGGCACCATCAAGGATGTCGAGTACGTCGTCATCCTCATGCAGGAGAACCGATCCTTCGATCACTATTTCGGATCGATGCACGGCGTGCGCGGCTTCAACGATCCTCGTCCCGCGCGCCTGCCCGACGGCAAGCCCCTCTGGTATCAACCCGCCGTCGAGACGAAGACCAAGCACTACCAATCTCGCGGCCTCTCCGATGACGCGACCCATGTGCTGCCCTTCTACATCAACCCCCAGCGTACAACGGAATTTCAGGCCGGCACCGATCATGGCTGGAGCAGCGGCCATCTCGCCTGGAACCACGGCCACCACAATCAGTGGGTGAATCAGAAGCAGGACGTCATCACCATGGGCTACCTGCAGCGCCAGGACGTGAGTTTCCACTACGCGCTGGCCGATGCCTTCACCGTCTGCGATGCCTATCACTGCTCCATCCACGCCAACACCGCGCCTAACCGCATTTATCTCTGGTCGGGAACCATCGACGCCCGCAACGCCTACGGCAAGAAGCCCAACGGTCCCGGCCTCGACGAGCGCCATCACACCAACGGCTACACCTGGACGACCTACCCCGAACGCCTCGAAGCGCACGGCGTAAGCTGGAAGCTCTATCAGGGCGGCAGCGGCGAGCCAGACACGCCGACCGACAACTACACCGACAACTCGCTCGAGTTCTTCTCGCAATATCAGGTGCAGGAGGGCGCATCGCCCACCGGCCCACTTGTAACCAAGGGAGTTACAAATCGGACACTGCATGAATTCCGCGATGACGTGACGAACAACCGCCTCGCGCAGGTGAACTGGATCGTCGCGCCCTACAAGTACAGCGAGCATCCCGAAGCCTCGCCCACCGATGGCGCCTATTACATCAATCTCGTGCTCGACGCACTGACGTCGAATCCGGAGATCTGGAGCAAGACCGTCTTCATCCTCAACTACGACGAGAACGATGGACTCTTCGACCACGTCCTGCCGCCCATGCCGCCGAACGTTCTTCAAGGGCAGGCGCAGAATGCCGTGGGACTGGTCTCGTCCGATCTGGCCGATTCGCTCAACGATGAATTCCTCGACCTCGACAAATATCATGAGATCAAGAAGCCGCTGATCCCCGGCGCCGATCCCGGCGGCATGCAGCCCATCGGCCTCGGGCCGCGCCTGCCCATGATCATCGCTTCGCCGTGGACGCGCGGCGGCTGGGTCTGCTCCGAAGTCTTCGATCACACCTCGGTCCTGCAGTTTCTCGAGGCGCGCTTCGACATCCCCGAGCCCAACATCAGCAAATGGCGGCGCTCGATCTGCGGAAACTTAACCTCGGCCTTCGATTTCGCCAGCCGTCCCAGCACTGAGCCCGTCAAGTTCCTTGCGCCTAAGCCGTTGGCGTCAGATCACCAGCCATACTCCGTGCCGGTGAACCAGAGTATGCCCAGGCAGGAGCCCGGAACCCGCCCGGCGCGGCCGCTTCCGTATGAAATCTCCACGCACAGCCGCGTCGAGAGCGCGGGCGGCGTCGAAAGCACGGGCGGTAAGGTGTGGATCGATTTCGTGAACTCCGGGAGAGCGGGCATGGCGTTCTATGCCTTCAACGGAAGCGAGCCGCTCACTCCGCCGCGGCGCTACACCATCTCCGCGGGCGATAAGCTCTCCGATTACTGGACGCTCGCCGAAGGCAAGTACGATATTTCGCTCTACGGCCCAAACGGCTATCACAGCCAGTTCCGCGGAAACCACGCCGAGTCTGCACATGCAGAAGTCGAGCTGAAGTATGATTCCCGGTCGGGCGATGTGCGTCTATTGCTGAACAACGCCGGTCCTTCCGCCTGCACGCTGAGGGTCGCGAACGCCTATGCGCCGGACGCCGCGCCGCGCAGCTTCAGCATCCCTGCCGGCGGCATGCTCGAGGATCACTGGCAGCTCGCCGCCAGCTCCGGCTGGTTCGATCTATCGGTGACGTCGGCCGAAGCTCCGGCCTTCCTGCGCCGCTACGCCGGCCACGTCGAAACCGGACGCCCCAGCACCAGCGACCCAGCTGTCTTTCAGGAAGCCTGAAGGTCAGCTTTCGCGAGTCCTTTTCTCTCCGAATCCTGAGTGAAAATGCGCACACGCCTCGGTCGAAATACCTGGGGCGTGGGCGCAGCGGCGTTTGTATCCCAGCTGCTGTCAAAAAACGCTGCCCTATGGAGCGGTCCGGTGATACAAAGGTTCGTCTTCCAGAAAGGAGCGGGCAATGAAGATTGCCGCGCTGATCGCGCGTATCCTGCTGGGTCTTCTCTTTGTGGTCTTCGGGCTGAACGGATTCCTGCACTTCATCCCCGGTTCGAACATGCTGCCGCCCGGGCTGGCCGGCCAATTCGCCGGAGCCATGGCGGAGTCCCACTACCTGCTGGCGGTCTCCGCAGTTGAGATCGCCGGGGGCGCGCTGCTGCTCTCCGGCTTCTTTGTTCCACTAGGGCTGGTGCTGCTGGGACCGGTCCTGGTGAATATCCTGTTCTTTCACCTGTTTCTGCTTCCCGTCGGCTTTCAGGCGGGCGTCGTCGCGGTGATCCTGTGGTTTGTCATTTTCGCCCGCTACCGGGGAAACTTTGCCGGCATTTTTGCGAGGTAAGTCCCGAAATGGGAAGCCGCTGGGCCGAATATTTCAATCCGGACCGCCTCCACCATTTCTTATTGTCTAGGCGAAGAACTGGGGTATACTAAAGCCACGCTCGTACCCGAGTGGGTCTAACACCGCACGTAATGCTCTTAGCACTGCTTGCCGCTACACCTTCCTCGATATCTTCAAGCGCATTTCAACACCAAAGGAACACCTCATCATGGAACAGGGTATTGTCAAGTGGTTCAACGACGCCAAGGGCTTCGGTTTTATCACCCGCGATAGCAACAACGAGGACATCTTCGTCCACTTCTCGGCGATCAACGCCAACGGCTTCCGCAGCCTTCAGGAAGCGCAGCGCGTGCAGTTCAACGTCGTGCGCGGACCCAAGGGCCTGCAGGCAGAGAACGTACAGCCTGTATAGTTTTCCGGCACAGCAGCTAAGTCTTTAGACTCGAGCAAGAACAAAACGGGAGCGCCCTACGGCCTCCCGTTTGTCTTTTTGCCTTTGTTTAGCCTTGCTGACAAGGCCAAAATCAAGAAGGATCCAACCCGTTAAGCATTGGTCTGCAGGAAAATCCCGGAGGTCTGACCGAGGGACTGCAGGAAGCTCTGCAAGCTTTGCTGAGCCCCACTGATATCGCCGGAAGAGAGCGAGTTGCCGAGCTCGGAAAGCAGCTTCTGAAGGGGACTGGTCTGTGTGGAAGAGTTGGTTGTATTGGCAGAGTTGGTGGATGTTGAAGCGTCGGTGGAATCCGAAGCCGGTGTGCTGCCCGGAGTGTTGCTGTTAGCCGAGATCAGGCTGGTCAAGCTGCTGTAAGCAGCCTGCGCCCCAGAAAGATTGCCCGACTGCACATCCTGGAACAGGCTAAGCAAATCCTGCTGAAACTGGCTGGCGCCGGTGCTGCTGGCGCTGCTGCTTCCGCTGGCGTTGGTAGCCGGGGTTAGTGTGGCGGATGTACTCGACCCGGCTGCGGTGCTCGACTGGGAGCTCAGGAAGTTGGCAACGTCGGATTGGGCGGCCGAGATGTCATTCGCGTCCAAATCTTTTCCCAGCTTCTGGAGGAGGGTGTTGAGCGGATTTTGACTGTTGCTCGACTGGTTTGCGCTCAGCAGCTGGTTAAGGCTGGATAGATCGCTTTGCGCCGCGCTGGTGTTACCCGTTTCGATATCCTTCAGCAGCTGGTTTAACCCTTTTGCTACTGGAGATTGGGTTGGAGTCTGGGCTTGAAGGTCGGACAGCGCCGACGCCGAAGACCCGAGGTTAATGCCGAATGTGCTCATCATACGTCTCCTAAGTGGGGTGTTAAGAGGAACGGCAGATCCTCGGCCGGGTTATCGGCAAAAGCCGTTGTTTCTTCTAGTAGATAGCCCAGGAATTTACAGAGAGATAACCTCGAAAGTTACCGAAATGGGAATTAAGAAGACGCGGCAAATGAGTCCGCGGGGCGCAGCCTTCTAAGCGCTCAGACCGTCTTCGCGCGCAGCTTGTTTCCTCGCCCCGGGATCTCAGAGCATTTGCTCGGGTCGGGAAGCGCGACTGATTCTGGGCGAACCCTGTCTCCCACCGGACATGCCATTTCAAATCCGGACAGAACCCAAGCATCCCACCGTCATCCCGGCTCCAATCCCTCAATGATTTAGCCGCAGAAGTCGCTTGGCGACCGGCATGCTCCTACATCACCGGAGCTGCCCATGCCTACCCTTCTGCAAGACATCCGCTTCACCCTGCGCCAGCTGCGCAAAAATCCCGGTTTCGCCTTCACCACGATCCTGACCCTGGCCCTCGGCATCGGAGCCACCACCGGCATCTTCAGCCTGGTGAACTCCGTTCTGCTGCGTCCGCTGCCGTTTCCTCAATCGGACCGCCTGACGGCGATGCTCCACGAAGACAATACCGCCGGAGCCAATCCCACCAGCGTCAGCTATCCCGACTTCTTCGACTGGCGCACGCAGAATCATTCCTTCAGCGCCATGGCCTCCTATCGCGACCAGCAGTACACGCTGTCGAATGTTGGGGACGCGCAAAATCTTCAGGGCATCACGGTTTCGTCGGAGTTCTTCCGCGTTCTGAGCATCCATCCCATGCTTGGCCGCGACTTCATCCCCGGCGACGAGAAGGCCGGCCAGCATGTCGTGATGCTGAGCTATCAGCTCTGGCAATCGGCCTTCGGCTCCAGGCGCGACATCGCCGGGCAGACCATCACCCTCGACGGTCGCGGCTATACCGTCGCCGGAGTTATGCCCCAAGGCTTCGCTTTTCCCATCCAGAATCCGGCGCCGCAGCTTTGGGCCACGCTGGCCACGGATGCCCTCGACGGCAGCGGTGAACCCGGCGCCACGCAGAGCCGCGGCGAAAATATGCTCACCATTGTCGGCCGCCTCAAGCCCGGCGTGACGGTAGAGCAGGCACGCGCGGAGATGAGCCTGATCGATCGCAACCTGGCCGCGCAGTATCCCGACACCAACAAGCGCTACACCTCGACGCATGTTCAGCCGATGCTGGAAAGCCTGGTGGGCGATACGCGGCCGGCGCTGCATATCCTCTTTGCTGCAGTAGCGCTGCTGCTGCTCATCGCCTGCGCCAATGTCGCCGGATTACTGCTGGCCCGTTCCTCCAGGCGCCGTGGCGAGATCGCTCTGCGCGCCGCCCTGGGCGCGAGCCGCAACGAAATCCTTCGCCAGATCCTGGTCGAATCGCTGCTGCTGTCGTTTCTGGGCGGAGCGCTCGGCCTGGCTTTCTCTACGCTCTTTCTCAAGGCCACGTTGCGCTTCCTGCCGCATAACCTGCCGCGGCTGGACACCATCTCCGTCGACACCACCGTCCTCGGATTCGCTGTTCTTGCTTCCGTCCTCACCGGCCTGATCTTCGGTGTCTTCCCGGCGTGGAGCATGTCCAAGCTCGATCCCGCGCTGGTTCTGCGCGACGGCACGCGCAGCGTCACCAGCGGACGCGGCCAGCATAGCCTGCACAACACGCTGGTCATCGTCGAAACAGCGCTTGGACTTCTGTTGCTGGTCGGCTCCGGCCTCTTCATACGCAGCTTTGTGCATGTGCTCTCGGTCGATCCCGGCTTCGATCGCCGCAATGTCCTGACTGCGTCCGTAAATTATCCCGATACCAAGGAGTACGCGACCAAGGTCGTCCAGCTCTACGATCAGTTCCTGCCCAAGCTGGCCACGCTGCCCGGAGTAACCTCGGTCGCTGCAGGCTGGCCGCTGCCGTTTTCCGATAGCCAGATCGGCGTGTCCTTCACGGCCGAGGGGCATCCCACGGCAACTGGCGATGAGCCCGTCGCGCGCCTGACCATTGCCACTCCGAATTTCTTTAACACGCTGCGCATTCCCATCCTGCGCGGCCGGGATTTCACGGCCACGGACAGCGGAACATCGCCGTATGTCGTCATCGTCAGCGAAGGCTTCGCGCGGAAATACTTTCCCGGCGAAGATGTCATCGGTAAACACATCACGCCCGGTCTGGATGACGGTATCCATAAGAAAGGCCCGCGCGAAATCATCGCCGTCGTCGGCGACATCAAGCTGCGCAGCCTCACCAAGGAAGCTCCGCCCATGTTCTACCTGCCCCTGACCCAGTCCGGCATCACCGCGCCGTCGCTGGCGATTCGCACCGCGGGCGATCCCGTAGCGATCATTCCGGCCGTCCGCGCCCAGCTCAACTCCATCAATCGGAATATCCCCATTTATCATGTCGCGGCGCTCGGCGACCTGCTCTCCGATGCCTCCTCGCAGCCGCGCTTCCAGATGTTGCTGCTCACATCCTTTGCCGTGATGGCGCTGCTGCTCTCTGCGGTCGGGCTCTATGCCGTGCTGGCTTACATGGTGGCCCAGCGCACCAGCGAGCTGGGTCTCCGCATGGCCCTCGGCGCGCAGCGCGGCGATGTGCTGGCGCTCATTCTGAAGAAGGGACTGAGGCTGGCCGGCATCGGCCTGGTCGCCGGCCTTGCTGCATCGGCGCTGCTCACCCGCTTCGTAGCCAGCCAGCTCTACGGGGTAAAGGTCTTCGATCCCATTACCTACATAGGCGTCTCGATCCTGCTCCTCGCCATCGCATTCCTCGCCAGCGCCGCTCCAGCACTTCAAGCAAGCCGGGTCGACCCCATGAAAACTCTGCGCGACCAGTAGAAAGGCGAATTCAGGAGGAGCATCCGATGTCCGAAGCCAACGTGAAGCAGGCCGTCCCATTCTTCTGCATTACCGACATGGACCGTTCGCTCCGCTACTACGTCGACGGTCTGGGCTTCAGCCGCACCAACCAGTGGATCGTCGAGGAAAAGATCCGCTGGTGCTGGCTGCAGCTGGGCGGCGCAGCGATCATGCTGCAGACCTGCGGCCAGAAGATACTGGATTCAATGCCACCGGGCAGCAAACTCGGCCTGGGCGTTTCCATCTGGTTCCAATGCGAGGATGCCATCGCGCTTTACCGCGAGTTCCAATCCCGCGGCATCGAAGCCTCCGAGCCCGAAGTAGGCAATGGCCTTTGGGACACCCACCTCAGCGATCCCGACGGCTACAAACTCCACTTCGAAAGCCCAACCGGCGCACCCGAAGAAACCAAACTCTCGGAGTGGAACCACCAAAATAAGGGATAAAGCACAGTCCCAAGGAATTCGGGTGCCCCAGGTCTCGCTTCTGAGACCTGGGATTCCACCATCGCTATTACGACCACGGCGCAGTCCCCTGAACGGCCAGTCCCCTGAACGGCCAGTCCCCTGTAAACTAGAGGAGAGGATTCGAATGCCGGAAATTCATCGTAGGAAGACCGTCACCGTCAAGGTTGGAAACGTGCGCGTGGGCTCGGAGGCCCCGGTGGTTGTCCAGTCCATGACCAACACCGACACCGCCGACATTCCCGGCACCATCCAGCAGGTCGCCGCGCTGGCCGCCGCCGGCTCTGAGCTGGTGCGCGTTACGGTGAACAACGACGAAGCGGCCCAGGCTGTCCCCTTCATCGTCGAAGGCCTCGACAAACTCGGCGTCCACGTTCCCATCATCGGTGACTTCCACTACAACGGACACCTGCTCCTCAAGAAGTATCCCGCCTGCGCTACCGGGCTGGCCAAATACCGCATCAACCCCGGCAACGTCTCGGTAGGCCGCAAGAATGACGACAACTTCCGCGCCATGATCGAGGTTGCCGTCGAGAACCAGAAGCCCGTTCGCATCGGAGTCAACTGGGGCTCGCTCGACCAGGCCCTGCTCACTCGCATGATGGACGAGAACTCCCGCCTGCCGGAGCCGCTCGACGCCCGCGACGTCATGATGGAAGCCATGTGCCGCTCTGCGCTCGACTCCGCGGAGGCAGCCGAGCGCTACGGTCTGCGCCACGATCAGATCATCATCAGCGGCAAGGTCAGCGGCGTTCGCGATCTGCTCGATGTCTACGAGATGCTGGCGGTCCGCTGCGATTATCCGCTGCATCTTGGATTGACCGAAGCCGGCATGGGAATGAAGGGCATCGTCGCCTCGACTGCCGGCCTCGCGCCGCTGCTGCTCAAAGGCATCGGCGACACCATCCGCGTCTCGCTCACGCCCAAGCCGGGCGGCGACCGGACGGAAGAAGTCCTCACCGGCCAGCAGATTCTGCAATCGCTCAGCATCCGCAGCTTCACCCCGCAGGTCACCGCCTGCCCCGGATGCGGCCGGACTACGAGCACCTATTTCCAGGAGCTGGCGCAGCAGATCCAGAACTACCTGCGCGAGTCGATGCCCGTCTGGCGCCAGCAATATCCCGGAGTCGAAGAGCTGAAGCTCGCCGTTATGGGCTGCATCGTCAACGGCCCCGGCGAGTCCAAGCACGCCAACATCGGCATCTCGCTTCCCGGCACTTTCGAGGAGCCCAAGGCCCCGGTCTACGTCGACGGACGCCTGATGACGACCCTGAAGGGCGACACCATCGTGGCGGATTTCCAGAAAATTCTCGATGAGTACGTGCAGAACCGCTACGGCTCAGGACAACGGACCGAGCAGCTGGTGGAAGTCCACTAGGTTCGACGGGCCTTCTGGAAAACCTATTAGAATCAATGACATGCGTCCTTAAGCTGAAGGGAAAGCTGCGCAAAATCAATGATTTAGAAAACCACCTCTCCTCAAAAAGTAGAACGGCAAAAAAATGACTCAAGAACTCTGGACCGCTGTAGACGAATACTCGAATGCTCTTCTAGTCGGAGCTGATCCGGCTCTCGACGCTGCCCGCGAACGCAGCCAGCAGTCGGGCCTGCCGGACATCGCAGTCTCGCCGAGTCAGGGGAAATTTCTCTCTCTCCTCGCCCGCATCCACGGCGCGAAAAAGATTCTCGAGTTCGGCGCTCTCGGCGGCTACAGCACCATCTGGCTGGCTCGTGCCCTGCCTGCGGATGGACGCCTGATCACGCTCGAAGCCGACCCAAAGCATGCGGACGTGGCCAAAGCTAATATCGCCAGCGCAGGATTCGAGAAGCTTGTCGATGTCAGAGTAGGCAAGGCCCTCGATACGCTGCCGAAGATCGACGCCGAGGGTCCATTCGACTTCGTTTTCATCGATGCCGACAAGGCGAATATCCCCGCCTACTTTACCTGGACGCTCGAACACTCACACCCCGGCAGCGTGATTGTCGTCGACAATGTCGTCCGCGACGGGCGCGTGATCGAAGCGGAGAGCACCGACCCCAGCATCCAGGGAATACGCCGCTTCAATGAAATGCTCGCCAAAGAACCGCGCGTGAGCGCAACCACGATCCAGACCGTCGGCAGCAAAGGCTACGACGGATTCACATTGGCCGTGGTCAACGCCTAGAACATTTTCCTATTACTGTGTCCTTTCGGAGATTCGCTAAGTGCAGCTTTTCTTAACGGAAAAGCTGCGTAAAGCCTCTCTCTTCGATCTACACCTATAGGAAAAATGCTCTAGCGCTGGCACATCACCACCGCTGCTCCATCCACCGCATCCCGTCGCACCGCCTCCAGAGCCCGGTTCACTTCTGCGAGCGGAAACAGCGTCGTCCGGGGACGAATCCCGATCTCGTGCGCCAGCGCCACAAAATCCCTGGCATCGGCGCGAGTCATATTGGCTACGCTGCGAATCTGCCGCTCGCCCCATAACAGCTTGTCGTAGTCGAACTCCGGAATGCGGTCCAGATGAATGGCATTGATTGCCACCACGCCGCCTTTGCGCAGGGAACTGAGCGCCGAGATCACCACATCGCCGCTGGGCGCAAAGGTGATGGCCCGGTCCAGCGGCTCCGGAGGCCGATCCAGCGCATCGCCCACCCATGTTGCTCCCAGTTCGCGAGCCAGCTGCCGGTGCGATTCGCCGCGCGTCGCCACATACACCTCGCACTCCCACGACTTGAGGACATCGATGGCCAGGTGCGCCGAGGCCCCGAAGCCAAAGAGCCCCACGCGATCGCCGCGCTCCACGCCCGCAACCCGCAGGCTGCGGAAGCCGATGATGCCCGCGCACAGCAGCGGAGCCAGCGATTCCGGGAGCGCCTCCTCGGGCAGCGGAATGCAGAAGTCCGCGCGTGCTACGGCATATTCCGCATACCCGCCATTGACGGAGTAGCCGGTAAACACGGGGTTGTCGCAGAGATTCTCATGTCCCTTGCGGCAAAGCATGCAGCTGCCGTCTACGCCGCCCATCCACGAAACACCTACGCGGCGGCCAACCATCGTGGCATCGACGTTCGCGCCGGTCTTCTCGACGCGGCCCACGATCTGGTGCCCGGGAGTGATCGCGTCGTGCAGCGGAGGCAGCTCGCCCATGGTGATATGTAGATCGGTGCGGCATACTCCGCAGGCCTCGACGTGCAGCAGAATCTCGCCCGGACCGGGTGCGGGAATCGGCAGGTCTTCCATGAGGAGCGGGTCGGCGACAACCTGATTACGATTCGACGGATCGGGACGGTGCAGCACGGCGGCGCGCATAGCCACAGCTTACCGCCAGAGGCCCCGTCCAGGTGAGCCTTCGCAGTCCTTGCAAGGCGGCTCGCGTTGTAAACTTGAGAGCAGCGCGGCTTTCTGGCACGAGTGGAGAGCGCAGCGTCGAAGTGGCGAGAAGCAAGCGTCTGGAATTGTGGCCCTGTAGCTCAGGTGGATAGAGCGACGGTTTCCTAAACCGCAGGTCGGAAGTTCGAATCTTCCCAGGGTCACCATCAAGCCTTTTGACTCGATAACTCAAGGGCAGTTGAGTGCTATGTCTCCGGGGAGGAACTTACCCGGTATAACCTTGAACTACTAATCCTAATCAGATGAAAAGGCCGCACCTGGATCTGGTATAGCCTGTCCTATCTCTGATGACTGGTTATCTACAAACCTGGGTAAATACCTAGTTACCGCTTGAGAACCACATCGGATATGCTTCGTCTAGAAGCCCGGTGAAAATCATCGAAGGTAGGAGCCGATAGACTCGCTCCCCGCATCGCATTTTCCCTCACTCCTTTGGTTTTCCCTCCCTCGGAGTACTTACTCATGGCAAGGTTTTCAGAGAATCTGTCCGGCCTCCGCTTCGTGCACCGCTTCAATGAGCACGCGGATCAGTACGATTCGATCTGCACAACCTGTGCGAGAGCGGTCGGTAGTTCCACCATTGAAGCGGAGCTACTCGACTTCGAGAGCGAGCATAAGTGCCGGGGCGGTATCCTGCTGGATTTCGCCAGGAGTTATGAAAAGCGCCGGATGAAGTATGTCTAACGTGAGCAATTATGTAGTTCCGAAATTTCAATTCCGTTTATCGATATGCAAATATCTTCAGCTCCGCCAGTTCACGCCGGGACAGACCAGCGCTGACCCTACCCAATGGAGGCGATGGCCGCCTCCTGCTGCTACAAGAGAAAATTTTTACAAGTGAGCTAGCCGGGGATGCGCAGCAGGTGGCTCGAATCCAAGCATTTGAACCTGCAGGATGTTCAGCCATAAGACCGGGGTTTCCGAATGCTCTTCGCATATAGTTTCAGGAAGCCAAAGCAGCGTCAGCTTCGCCCGCAATCCGCCTATATCCCGATATTGAACTGATTTCACATCCCCCGATCGGGTATAAGAACGGGTTCGGTAGTTCCAGGAAACTTGTTCTATGAACAACGTGGTGTCGACTTCAAGGCAGTCTGAGGATAGTAGATACAGCGCCCCGTCCATGGCAACCTCATTACGACCGGATGCTTAGGTCGCCGGATATCTCCATAGGATGCAGTTACCGGAACTGAATTGCAATTATCTCGGCCTGCAAGTGGTAATCGCTCCTCTCTCCGTTATCTTTCAAGCTTTCGCTCCGCAACGCCCGCCTTTTCGCTCCGCAGCGGCCTGCACCGGCGGCGGCTCCGCAGGCCCAGCCCTCACACAGATTGAGGTCCCCGGCGTCATGCGGGCTCGTGCTCAAGGAGGAATGCTCTAGAATCTCCCCAAGGTCACTCGCGGATCATTCCAGTTTGGTGTTCGAGTGAATGCCAAGCCGCTCGCCGCGGAGAGCTTTCTCGAATTAGAAATCCGGAGCAATCTGCTTGAGCGTGGCTCGCGCGGTTGAACTCGACCCTCAACTCGACCGGCCTCCGGCGCGCAATCTTGCCGTGCCGCATCGCTTCCTCTGGATCGTGCTGCCCTATGCCATCTACATGGGCTTTACGACCAACGGAGGCGCGTCGTATCTACTGCGCCAGGTTGGCATGCCGGCCGACCAGGTGGCCAACGCCATCGCGCTGCTGGGCATTCCTTCCTCGCTGTATTTTTTGTGGAGTCCACTCGCCGATCTCTGGATGCCGCGCCGCTGGTGGCACATGCTTGCCACTTTTGGCTCTGCCGGCTCGCTGGCTCTAGGCTCGCTGCTCCTTTATCGCAACGCACAGGCGGCGGTGTGGCTGTTCTTCTTCGGCATGGTCTTCTGCATGCTGATCTCTTCAGCGTACGGCGGCCTTATTTCGGCCATGATCGCTCCGGAGAGCCGCACGCGCACCGCGGCATGGGCGCAGGCCAGCAACCTTGGCGGAGGCGCGATCGGGCCCGGCGTGATTCTCTATCTCGCGCTGCACTGGAAGGCGCCCGCCTGGGCTTCCGTTGCGGCGCTGCTGGTGATCCTTCCCGGTCTTACCGTTTTGCTGTTGAAAGAGCCCCTTCGGCAGTCGAAGCCGAGCTTTGGTGCACACTGGCGCGCCGTAGGAAGGGAGCTGCGCCTCACCTGCCTGACGCCGAAAAACGCACTGGGATTGATCCTGCTGCTCGCGCCTCCCGGAGCCGGGGCGTTGATTGGATTGCTGCCCGCGATTGCCACGGACTACGGCGTCAGCGGCGCGTCGGTCGTGTGGATCAACGGCATCGGCGGTGGATTGCTGATGGCCTTTGGCTGTCTCGCGGGAGGATGGGTGCCGACGAAGCTGGATCGCAAAATTGCGTATGCGCTGGCCGGTGCCCTCAACGCAGGACCGGCGTTCTTTCTCGCCTTCGCTCCGCCGACGCACGATGTCTACATGATCGGAACCGTCGTCTATCTCTTCACCATCGGCTTCACCTCGACCGTTTGCATGGGGTTGGTGCTTGACGTCGTCGGTGCAGTGGGACACAGCGGCAGCCTGCGCTACTCCATCCTGATGTCCTGCTCGTACGTGCCCATCGCGTACATGTCCTGGCTCGAAGGCCGCGCCGCTCATCACTGGGGCTTTCGCGCCTTCCCCGCGGCAGAAGCGATCAGTTCTCTGGCCGATCTGCCGCTCATTGCCGTGTGGCTATGGTGGCGTCATTCTCGATCGGCGATGCCGCGAGGATATAAGAGCGCGCCGCGGTAAACGTGCCATACGAAAACCAGGTTCCGACGCTCTTTCTCGCCGCGAATTTCTGAGGAATCGCTGCTTCCATGCTGGAATAATGTACTGCCGCCAGGTGTTTCCCATTCGAGAGATCGAATGCAGCTTCATTTTTGGAGACACGGTTGAGCAATATTCTTGTTTGCGCGGTACCGAACCCCGGACATGTCGGGCCTATGCTGGCTGTGGCGGAGCACCTTCAGCGCATTGGCCACGACGTCACCTTCACTACCTCGGAAAACTTTCGCAGCAAAGTGGCATCTGCCGGTATCCGCTTTGTCCCGTTGACGGGCAAGGCCGACTACGATTACCGGCACATGTATGAAGTGCCGGGGGGCGAGGATTTGTCCGATGAGGATCGGAAGATCCATGTGTTCAGAGAAAGGTTTGCCGAAGTCATACCGGATCAATACCAGGTTATCCAACAGATTTCTCGGGATACGCCGCCGGACCTGATCCTGGTGGATACGTTCTTTATGGGCATATTTCCAATGCTCCTGGGGCCCAGGGAGAACCGTCCGCCCGTCATTGGATGCGGAGTGAACCCGATGATTTTGAGCAGCGCTGATTGCGGCATGGTGGTCCCTCCGGCAACTACACCGGAAGAGAAGCAGCAGATCGTCACCGAAAATCAGGTGATTCAAGAAAAGTTTCAGCCTGTGGACGAGCGCATCAACGCGATCATGCGTTCTTCTGGTGTCCGGCCCATGCCGCACTTCTTTGTGGACAGTGTCTATCTTCTACCGGACATCTTTCTTCAGTTTGCCCCGGAGGCGCTGGAATATCCGCGCAGCGAGATGCCCGAAACAATACGCTACATCGGTCCCATCGTGCCGAGTCGGCCGGTCAAGTTCGAGCCGCCGGTCTGGTGGCAGGAACTGGATGGCTCGCGGCCGGTGGTGCTGGTGACTCAGGGAACGTTAGCGAATCATGACTTCAACGAGGTGATTCAACCCACATTGGACGGCCTTGCAGGCGAGGACGTGCTGGTCATCGTGGCGGCGGGGCGAAGCGATACAGAGACGCTCAACGTGCCTGAAAACGCCCGTGTCGCATCCTTCATCCCTTTCGACAAAATCTTGCCCAAGGTCGATGTGCTGGTCACGAATGGCGGCTACGGTGCGGTGAACCACGCTCTCAGTCTCGGCGTTCCGATGGTTCTCTCCGGAACAACCGAAGATAAGGACATGGTCTCGGCGCGTGTTGCATGGGCCGGCGCCGGCATCAATCTGAAAACCCGGCATGCGAATCCGGAAGAGGTCCGCAATGCCGTGCGCACGATTCTGTTGAACGAGCAGTATCGAAATGCCGCGAAGCGGCTCCAGGAAGACTGCTCTCGCTACGACGCGCTGGCGGAAATCACTCGCACTGTGGACGCGATGCTCGCTCAAAACGAAAATATGTCGGAGCCAAGTCTGGTATCCGCTCGCTGAGATGCGTGTCATGACCGCGGCATGAGGCAGTTGATCGTGTTGCAGCAGCTTTATGACGAAGATCAGGTCGTTGGCGTTTACGAAAACGTCGATTTAATGATTAGCCTTAGATCCAAGGATTAATGAGCTACGACTTTCGAAAGGTGGCTTGGTAGTTTCATTGGGCAGAGGAGGTATTCTTGTGTTCCGCGAAACGCATGAATTGATCTGTTGCGAAAAGGACGGGAACTTCAACTACCCCGTGTTAATCTGTGGTCGAGAATCCGGTGAGCAAGCAACTCTATCATCGCATCGCCTTGAGTTTGGGCTGTGCTTGTTTCCTTTTCTGTGCAACCGGTAAGGGAAGCCAGCTCCTTGTCGTTGGCTTAGGCAGATTTGTTGTATTTCTCGTGTTCGCTGGTCTTCTCTTCTTTGTTATTCATAATGCTACGAGCCTTTGCCGCGTTGCCGCCGCATGTCTCGTCTGTCTTATTAAGGCTCTTCTTTGCGAACCGCGAGCGCATGGTTTTCTGTCTCTGAGCACCGCCCGTGGTTCACTGCATAAGTTCTCGCTGTTTCCTCCCTTTTCCAGCGTCCTCCTCCTTTTCTGCAAGCTTAGGCATTAATCGCATGGTGTGTGGCGCGAATTTCGCAGCGCCTGCACTCCTGCTGCGCATAAGCACAGACAAAGGAGACTGGCCATGAGCTTTTTTGATGGAGTAGCCGGAGCTCGTCCCGGCGCCGATGTGACTTCGCCGCTCGATGATTATTCGCGGAGGATGTTGGAGGCACAGAGTGAGATTCGCCAAATAGAACCAGCACGCCTTCGTGCTTTGGCCGCGTTCGCTGGATGTTGTTTGTTGGTCCTGATAATCCTTTTCTTCGTTTGGCACAATACTGTTGCTTTAGCGATTGTGTTACCTGCGGGAGTGGCGGCCTTGTATTTCTTGCGCCTATATAAAGACCGTGGCGAAAAGTGGAAGCAGCTGGCTCTACATTGCGAGTCCTTGGAACGGGGCATCGAGCGTCTGACACACCGATGGCAGGGCAATGGACGCAAAGGCACGGAGTTTGCCAGGAAAGGCCATTTATATCAGGACGATTTGAATGTGCTGGGAGAAGGATCGCTCTTCGAACTGTTGTGCACTACAAGAACAGAAGTCGGAGCTTCGCGTTTGGCATCGTATCTGCTCGATCCTGCCACTATCGAGGAGTCGATAAGAAGGCAGGAGGCGGTGAAGGAGCTTTGCGATTCAGCAGGACTGCGCGAAGCGGTAATGGCATTGGGAGACTATCGCTTTCAGGATTGCAGCGCGGACACGTTTCGCACTTGGCAGGACCTGCCGATATTGGACATTTCAGCGAGGAGCCAGAATTTGATCCTAGGGTTCACGTTCGCAAGCGTCGCGATAGGAGTGTGTATCGCCTCCCGCGCTCTCCTGTGGAGTCACTGGCTACTTCCGTTGATTTTCCTGCTACTGGTTCAGATTGTCTGGAGCTGGACGTTGGCGAGGGGTGTGCGTCCACGTTTACATCTGCTTGGTCAGTTGACCGGAGCACTGACGATACTGCAGCAAGGATTCGTCCTCTTGGAGCAGCAGCGTTTCGAGTCCGCTAAACTTCGCGAGATTGTCGAGCGTCTGCGTGGGCAGCAGGCAAGCGCCGCAGTTCGCCGACTGGAGAAGAGAAATCGTTGGTTAGACCAGCGGGAGAAGCCTGAATTCTATCTTCTCGCCCGACTGCTGGCTACGGGGACACACTTGGTTCTCAGTAGCGAGCGTTGGCGCGCAGAGCATGGGAAAAATCTAGAGGCGTGGATGGAGGCTTGGTCGGAATTTGAGGCGCTCAACTGTCTGGCCGGCTACGCATATGAGCATCCTGGACATGTATTTCCTTCTTGCGTAAAAGGGCGGCCGCACTTTGAGGCAAAGGAACTTGGGCATCCACTGCTCGCCGATTTCTGCGTGGGTAATAACGTCGCGCTCGGCGATGGAGCGCGGCTCTATATCATCAGCGGCGCGAATATGGCGGGCAAAAGTACGTTGATGCGCGCTGTGGGACTGAATGCGGTTCTGGCTTTCGCCGGCGCTCCGATGCGCGCGACCGAAGCGTGCCTCTCTGGGTTGACCATCTGCGCTTCGATTGCTCTGACGGATTCGCTTGCCGGCGGAAAATCTAAGTTTCTCGCCGAGGTGGAACGTATCCGGCACACCGTAGAGTTGGGAAGGTCGAACCGGAACGTGCTGTTCTTAATCGACGAAATCTTGGGCGGCACAAATTCTTACGATCGCAAAGTGGCGGCTGAGATAATTGTTAAGACGCTGCTCGCGAGCAACGGCATCGGTGTTCTATCCACACACGATCTGGCGTTGACCGAGATCGCAACCAATGCACTGGACACCGTGTTGTTGCACATGGCCAGCCGAAGTTCTGAAAAGCCGCTGGACTTTGATTACAGGCTCCGGCCTGGCGTTTCGCACGAGACCAATGCTCTCGCGATCGTGAAGATGATGGGCATAATTTAGGAGACTACGTCGAAATAGCCGATACGCCATCGGCTTACCTGTGCCCCAGCTCCTTGCTCATGCAGATAAAGTAGCAGGGCTGGGTGATGGGCATCTGGACGCCCGGGAATGGCGCAGTCCCTGTGACCGTATATCCGAGCTTCTCGTAGATCGCCGGCAGCTCCGTGCGCAGGTTGACCACGGTGATGTCCATGAAGTGCGCGCCCGATTCGCGCGCGAATTCTTCGGCAGCCGCAGTCAGGCGGCGGCCAATTCCATTCTTCTGGCGTGAGGGATCGACCGAGAGCAGGCCCAGATAGGCGCGGTCGCCCTTGAGCTCGACAAAGACGCAGCCGAGGAGCCGGCCTCCTTCTTCATCGAGCAGAAAGACGCCTTTGTCGAAGTACTCCTGAAGCATCGGTGCGTCGACGCGGTCTTTGGCCTTGAAAAAGCGTTCTATCTGGAAGGCGGCGTTGATCAGACGCATCACCGCGTCGAAATCGCCCTCTGTGGCGAGGCGGATATTCATGCTTGAAATTATCGCAGCGGGATGGAAACGAGGGAAGGGATGCGAGCCTGGTATGATCCGCATCCCTGCGTGTTAGTTGTTGGAGGAGAAGTTGAGGTGGGGCAGCACGGAAGTGCCCTCCAGCTTAACGCCGTCGAGGCTGCCGGGATCGAGTCCCAGGGCCTTGAGGATGGTGGGAGCAACCTGCATCGTTTCCACATCGGAGTAAATCGTGCGCGGCTCGAAGCCGGGGTTGGAGACGAGCAGGATGACGTTGGTATCGTCATGCGAGAAACCGCCATGCTCGGAGAGCTTGCTGGCGCTGCCGGTATAGGTCACACCCACATTCGGCGTCACGATGATATCCGGGGTGCGAGGATCGTTCGGCGGAAGTCCCGGCGTGTTGTAGTTGAGCGACAGCGTCGGTCCCGCATAAATCTCTCCCAGGCCGATTTCCTTCGCGTTCTTTTCCAGCGTGTCGACAGCCGACGGCATGTTGGCGGCGTCAGACAACCAGATCAGCGAAACGTCGTCTTCCGTCGCGCCGATGCCGGTTGGGTTGAGCGGCGATTCCGACGCCGGGATCACGCTGGAGAGCAGAGTCGCGGGTGTAGTGCCGTTGGTGCCGCTATGTCCTGGAAACGCCTGGTAGAGGTTGGGATTGATAGGCGACTGGCCGTGCTTGGCGGTGATGATGACCAGCGTCGATTCGTACAGACCGCGGTCCTTCAGCTCCTGCACCATCTCGCCGATCGAGTCGTCGACGAATTGGATCTCGCTGCGCAGCGGGGGCGTCGGGATGCCCTCTGAGTTCTGATAGCCGCCGATTGCGGTGTTGGCCTCGATGAGCTTCTGGCCGACGCTCACCGCCTGGAAGTTCATGCCGAGAATGGTCGGGACCTGCGCGCGCTTGCCGTCGTGGGTCTTGCCGTCGATCTCATTCAGGATGGCATTGACCTTCAGCGTGTCGTAGCACTGGATATTGACGAAGCTGTTGGTCCAGGAGCCGGTTCGCGCGGAGTCCGGAATTTGCGAGCAGCCAATACCCGAGGGAGTCTTGACACCGGGCAAGGGAACTACCGTCGAGTTGATCTCGGGAGCGTAATAATCGTCGAGTGAATTTCCGCCTCGGCCCGCGACCGCCGAGTAGGCAGGATGCTTGTCCGACCATGCGGTGTAGCCGCCCGCATTATGAATCACGCCAAAGATGGTATTGGTGCGAACGAAGTTCCAGGGATAGACGGGAGCGCAGCCCGCGGCAGGATTGCGGTCCAGGCGCTGAGCGTCGATCGAAGCGATGCCGCCGTCGGTGAGGCTCGCGCCGGGAGCGCCGCCATTCAGCTTGGTCTGGTCGATATCGATGCCTTCATCGAATTCGGTTCTCGATCCGCCGGAAGCTACATTCGGCGTGCAGTTGCCGGCGGCAACGCCATTACCGGTGGTCACGGCCGGAGGAGCAAGAGTGCGGTCATAGGCGACGTCGTAGTAGACGCCAAGGGTGCGTGGGCTCGCACCGGAAACAATGGTCATCAGGCCGGGAAATGAATCAGAGGGCTTCGACGTGCTGGCGGCAACGTAGTTCACGCCGGTGGTGCCCAGGTTGGCGAGATTCGGGCAGTAAGGCTGGCCGCCATCCACGCCCTGCGAGCAGTTTTTGAAATCGACGGCGTGCATGCCGTCGACGCTGATGAGCAGCACATGTTTGATCGCCGAGCGGCTCGAATCGCTGGTTTGGGCGCTGGCTGCGGCAGACGCAGCCAGAAGAAGAAGCAAGGGGGTAGTTAGCTTCATATTTACCTCTAGCCAAGAAGACTTATCGACTTAGGTAACAGGAATGATTGAGCGCTCATGAATCTTCGATCAATTACAAATACGCCATTCTTCTGTCACTTATAAACGCTATCGATTGATAGAAAGAAAAGGCGTTCTCTTCGGCTTGGCCGCGGTCACGAATTTGTAACAGTGCGGTGCTAATTTTCGCGATGGCGTTCTATAAGCGCGAGATGAAATCAGGAGAAGTTCTTAAATGTCAGTAGGAGCAATGAAACAGAAAAGCACCCAGAGAGTGTGGAAAGGCGCAGCCGCTGTCTTCGCTGTCGCCACAGTAGCGAGCGGTGTTTCAGCAAGCGCGCAGGGATTCGGTTTTGGTCATGGAGGCGAGGATCGCGTGCTCCTGCCGGGCAACCTGGTGGTCAGCCGCAGTGTTTATGACAACAATCCGAACAATGTGAAGGTGGGCACCGTTCTGCCTCCGGGATGCTCGGGCACCACCGGCGGATGCTCTGCGCCCAGCGGTGCTCCCGACAACGGAGCGTATCCTGCCGTCTTCAACAACGTGATTTATGACCCGAGCTTCGGCATCACGTCGCGGATATTTCTGGATCAGATCACACCCTATGGCCGGCTGCTGAACTCGATCGAGGTCCCTAACAGCCTGCAGTATGGAGTTAGAAACACCAGCAACCAGCTGGTAACCAGTTTCAGCTCGAAGTCGGAGATCGCGCTTAACCTCTCGACCGACGGAAAATATCTCACCTTCATGGGATACGTGGCGCCGGTGAACACCATCGACGTTTCGAACTCGAACACTCCTGATGCTGTGGACGGAACGAATCCGGTCGGCCAGAATTTTTTCCGCGCCGTGGCGACGCTCGACTCGCGCGGACGCTTCACCTTCACCGAAACCAACGCCTATAGCGGAAACAATGGCCGCGCGGCGATCTTGAACAACAGCAACGGAGCGAATTTCTTCTACACGACCGGCAACGCCGGCAACGGAAGCAATCCTCAGCCCAGCGGCGTTGTGCTGGGAGCTGGCGCGCAAATCATCGACCCCTCACTGCAGGCGGAATCGAAGCAGACTCCGGGCCTGCCCACGCCGGTAGGCAGCTTTTCGGTGACCGAGCTGCCCAAGACCAAGGCGGACAAGATCGGCAAGGACGATAACTTCCGCGGCCTGACCATCTTCGACAACGTGCTGTACTACTCCAAAGGCAGCGGCAGCAATGGCGTGAACACCGTCTACTTCCTGGACACCACGGGAACAGCCTGCCCCAATGGCGTCGGCGTGCCTTCACCCTCGGCCACACTGCCGACTACGCCGCTCGCTGCTCCTTCCGATCCGGCAACCGACGGGCTGCCGAGCAACATGTGCATCCTCGCCGGCTTTCCCGCGATTGCGAACAAGAGCCAGACGACTGTGACCGCATTCCCATTCGGCATCTGGTTTGCCGATACGAATACCGTCTATGTCGCCGATGAAGGCAGCGGCGACACCAGCAGCTCCACCTTCTATGCCACTGCGGCTGCACAGACGACCGCCGGCCTCCAGAAGTGGATCTACAATTCCACAACTAAGACCTGGAGCCTGGCCTACACGCTGCAGACTGGCCTGGAACTGGGCAAGCCGTACACCGTGCGCGGATATCCAACGGGTACGAACGCGGCGACTGGCCTGCCCTGGGCTCCCGCCACCGATGGCCTGCGCAACATCACCGGCCAGGTGAATCACGATGGCACGGTGACCATCTGGGCTATCACGTCGACGGTGAGCGGCGGTGGTGATACCGGCGCCGATCCGAACAAGCTGCTGGCCATCACCGACGAGCTGAAGAACACCAGCGCGCCGGCTGCTGCGAAGGAACAGTTTGTGACTCTGCGCGAGGCCGGCTTCGGCGAAGTGCTGCGCGGCGTCTCGTTCACTCCGGAGACCGAAACGGCTTCACACGACGGCGGCGACAATCACGGTCGCGGCTGGTAGCCTCTCAAACCTCCGGCTTTGGCGGAATCAGCGCCAAGGGCGTTTCCTCTGCAACGGCGGGCTTTCGAGCCCGCCGTTTTATTTTTTTGAACTTTTTTCTCTCCTGTGGCGTAAGCACAGGTGTGCTATAAGTGTGGTCATCCCACAGGAGGGAAGATTGGGCGAGTCGAAGCTGGATTTATTGCAGGGAACCCTGGATCTGATGGTGCTGCAGACGCTTGCCGCCATGGGCGCGCAGCATGGCTACGGCATCGCCCGGCGCATCGAGCAGGTGAGCGGCGATGAGGTGCTGTTGAACCAGGGAACCATCTACGCCTCTCTGGTCCGCCTGCAGCAGCGAGGCTGGATCTCCGCCGAGTGGGGCACATCCGAGAACAATCGCAAGGCCAAGTTCTACGAGATCACGAAGCGCGGCCGCAAGCAGCTTGCCGAAGATGCGGCCTACTGGCAGCGGCTGTCCGGTGTGATGGGCCGCGTCTTAGCCATGAATGTCCTGGCCATGGACAAGGAAAGCTGATGATCGATTCCCTGCGGCGAGGCTGGAATCGCATTCTGGCGTTCTTTCACAAGGCGCCGCTGGACGGCGACCTAGATGCGGAGATGGCTTCGCATCTGGAGTTCGCGATCGAAGAGAACATGCAGCGGGGAATGGCAGCCGAAGAAGCGCGCCGCCGCGCTCTGATCCGATTTGGAGGGATGATGCAGGCCAAAGAACAACACCGTGAGACGCGAGGATTGCCCTGGGTCGATGTGCTGATGCAGGACATGCGCTACACCTTCCGCACGCTGCGCAAAGACCGCGGCTTCACTATCGTCGCCGTGCTGATTCTCGCGTTGGGCATCGGCGCCAACGTCGCGGTATTCAGTGTGGTGAATACCATCCTGTTGCGGCCGCTGCCGTTTCCTCAATCGCAGCAGCTGGTGTGGATCGCGCCGCCGCCGCAAAAGTGTGGCCTGTCGTGCGCGACCTACTCCGTCGACGCGTATGAGGAGTTCAAGGCGCAGAGCCGCTCCTACCAGGACATCACGGGCTACATGGCGTTCACGAGTCCGGACAATCTTCGCCTGACCGGGCGCGGCCAGCCGGAGCCAGCCACCGGGATAGAAGTGATTGGGAATTTCTTTCGAGTGCTCGGCGTGCAGCCGGCGATGGGAAGATTGTTCACCGCAGAGGAAGCGAGGCAGGGTGCGCATCCGGTCACGCTTCTCGCCAACCCTTACTGGCGGCGGCAGTTCGCGGCGGACCCCAACATCGTAGGTAAGGAGATCGATCTGAATGGACACCCGGCAACCGTGGTGGGTGTGCTGCCGGCGAGCTTCGACTTCGGCGCAGTGTTTTCTCCCGGCTCCAAGGTGGACATGATTGTGCCGCTGATTCTGGACGATGAGCGGACATGGGGCAACATCGTGACCCTGATCGGCCGGTTAAAGCCGGGTGTGAGCGTGAGCCAGGCAGCGGCGGATGCTCAGATGGTGGTGCCGCATCTTTGCTGGAGCGCGAAGCAACCGAATACATGCGGAAGCTACGTGAACAAAACCGGCGTTTCGATCGAAGTGCAGACTCTGAAGGATTATGTGGGCGGAAGGCTGCGCCGGTCGCTGGTCGTACTGTGGTGCGCGGTGGGAACGATCCTGCTGATCGTCTGCGTCAATCTGTCGAACCTGCTGCTCGCGCGGGCCGCATCGCGGAGCAAGGAATTTGCCATGCGCGCGGCGCTGGGCGCAGGACGCGGTCGGCTGGTGCGCCAGTTGCTGACCGAGGCTCTCATCCTTTCCGGAGCGGGAGCCTTGCTGGGGCTGGGCTTTGCATCGGGCGTGATCTTCTGGCTCTCTCATCAGCAGGCGATTGCACTGCCGCTGCTGAGTTCGGTGCGCATCGACGGAGTCGCCCTGGGCTGGACGGTAGTGATCGCAGCTACAACGGCTATATTGTTCGGCCTCGTTCCAGGGCTGCGCATGGCCAGCGGCAATCTGCATGAGACGCTCAAGGATTCAGGTGCGGGAGCGGGCGCAGGACGCAAACACGAGCGTATACGCACGGCGCTGGTGATCGGCGAAGTGGCGCTGGCCTGTGTGCTGCTGGTGGGAGCGGGACTGCTGTTGCACAGCTTCCTGAAGGTGGTGGATATCGATCTGGGCTTCCAGCCGGAGCACAGCGCGTCGATGAAGGTGGAGTACGACGACAGCGCGCCGACCGATGCCGCGCAAGCGGAGAAGCGCGGCGTGATCCTCGGGCAAATCGCGGAGCGGGTAAGCGCGCTGCCCGGAGTGGAAGCGGCAGGTTTTGCCGATTATCTTCCGTTGGGCAGGAACCGGGCATGGGGAACGCCGACTCCGAAGGGAAAGGTCTATCCGGAGGGAGTTCTGCACGGGCCGCTGGTTTACGTCATCGGCCCGGGATATATGCGCGCCATGGGAATGCGGCTGCACGGACGAGACTTCACCTGGTCTGATGGACCGAACAGCCAGCGGGTGATCATGATCAATGCTTCCGCGGCCCGCGTCTATTGGCCTGGGGAAGACGCGGTGGGCAAGATTCTCCAGGCCAACGGCGGGGATTGCGTGGTGGTCGGCGTGGTGGACGATGTGCATGCCGATAGCGTGGAGGGCGATCCGGGCTGGCAAATCTATTACCCGATCACGCAGCAGGGTCCGAACGCCGCGCAGCTGGTCATTCGCTCCGCTGTGCCGCCGGCGGCTCTGGCGGGCACTGTGCTGCACACCCTGCGGGAGCTGAACCCGAATCAGCCGGCAGCGGAGTTTCGTCCCATCGCGCAAGTGGTGGATCGCGCCGTCTCGCCGCGAAAATTCTTCGTCGTGCTGGTCGCCAGCTTCGCCGGCCTGGGACTGTTGCTGGCGTCGCTCGGCATCTACGGAGTGATTTCCTACTCGGTGACCCAGCAGACCAAGGAGATTGGCATTCGCATGGCGCTCGGAGCTACCACCGGACGAGTTCAGTTGGGTGTGATCCGAAAAACACTGGCGCTGGCGGCGATGGGGATCTTTCTGGGCGGGCTGGTTTCGCTGGGGCTGGCGCGCATGATCGAGAGCCTCCTCTACGGGACCGCGCCAACCGACCCGATAACCTTTGCGGCGATGACGGTGCTGCTCGCATTGGTGGCCTTCGTAGCCGGATATGTGCCGGCGCGAAGAGCGTCCAGAATCGATCCGCTGGTAGCGCTCCGAAACAACTAGGGGACTTGGCCGTCCAGGCGTCCGCGGCTTCGCCGCCAGCGAAGTTTGGATTCTTCGCGTTGCTCAGAATGGTGACTGCTTAAAACCACCCGTTGGCCACATCCACAAGCATAAAAGCGAAGCGACCAAAGGGAGCGAAGCCGCCAGGAATCGCGCCAAAGGCGCATACGCCTGGACGGCGAGTCCCTATTCGGAGGCTGGGTTGTTGTTGCGGGCGGTTTGCTTGGCTACCGCGGCCTTCTCGGCGGATTGCTCGAGCGCCTCGGCCTGGGGCATGTAGGTGAGCGCCTGGGCGATCATAGGATCCCAGTTTGCGCGGACGCGCAATCCCTGAAGCTGCCCGAACTGTGTGGTGAAAACGTCGGACTTGATGTTGGTCTTCAGCCAGTCCATTACGCTATTCAACTCCTGGTCGGTATAGCTGATGTTCTGTGCGGTCAGGAACTGCTTGAACTCGCCGAGCACAGCGTCGTCCACCTGGAAGTCCTTGGTGACGGTCCGGTTGGCCAGATAGTGCTTGGTGAAGTTGAAGAAGACGTTATGCGCGTCGAGCACATCCTGGATGTGATTGGACTTGGGCGTGTCGATCTTATCGTCGGGGGTAATGCCGCCGCCGCCGTAGACGGTGCGTCCCGAATCCGTCAGCTTGACCTCGCGGTCCTTGGCGTTCTGCGACTGGTCGTGATTGTAGTAGTAGTCGTAGAGCGAGACGCCGTTGTAGTTACGCTGGATAAGCCGTCCGCTGGGCGTGTAGTAGTGATACGTCGTTAGCGCCAGGCCGGTGTTGTCGGAGAGCTGATAGACGGTCTGCACCAGTCCCTTGCCGAAGGTGATTTCGCCCGCGATGACGGCACGGTCGTGATCCTGCAGCGCTCCGGAGACGATCTCCGCAGCGGAAGCGGTTCCGTGATTGGTCAGCACCACGATGGGGAAGTCGCGGCCGCCGTTGCCGTGGGTCGCGCGATAGATCTGCTCGGGATAGGCGCGTCCGCGCTGCGAGACAATCACTTGTCCGCGGGCGAGGAGCTTATCGCATACGCTGACCGCCTCGGTGAGCAGGCCGCCGGGGTTGCCGCGCAGATCGAGTACGAGGCCTTTCAGATCGCCCGCCTGGTCGATGGCATCGGAGAACTCGCGGCCGGTGGTCTCCTGGAACTGCGTGATGTGCAGGTAGAGGATGCCGGGCTTGATCTCATATTTCAAATCGACGGAGGGATGGGGAATCTCGTCGCGGACCAGGTCGAAGGTCATGGGCGCGGCGGCGCCTTCACGCGAAACGGTGAGGTGGACATGCGTGCCCTTGGGGCCCTTCAGCATGTCGGCGACGGCCGCGGAATCCATGCCGTCAGTGGATTTTCCCTCGACCGAAACGATTACATCGCCGGGGCGCAGGCCGGCCTTGAACGATGGCGTTCCCTCATAGGGATACACGACGACAATCTTGTTGTTCTGCGGCTGGATGACCATGCCCACGCCGTAGTAGCGGCCGTGCTGGTCCTCGCGCATCTTGGCGTAAGCCTTGGGATCGTAGAAGTTCGAGTGCGGATCGAGAACGTGCAGCATCTCGGGGATGGCGCCGTCGTAGATCGCGGTGTCCGGCTTGTCGCCGGTGAGAGGCTCGGCATAATTTTCCGAGACGATCTGATAGACGCTGGTGAAATTCTTCAGGCTATCGCGAAAGGAAGACTCGTCCGTTGAGGACTGCGCGCCGACTTTCTGGCTGATGAACATACCGGCCAGTCCGCATGCGGAAAAGAAGACGACAAGAGAGAAAGCGGTGCGGCGGGCGCGGGAAGACATGCTTAGAGAAATCCTTCGGCTCCCGCTTGCAGGGAAAGGATTTATCGGGAGCGCATTACCCCAAAGTATAGCATTCGCCGCCGGATTCGAATGGTAGACTGGGCTCCCCTGCGTCGAATCCTCCGGATGAATCTGAATGAGTATTGACTCGCCGGCTGAGCGGCTCCAGCCGCCTAAGCCGCTGTATCTCGCGCTGTATTTTGTTGCTGTTCTCGGGCTCTACGCCTATCTGAACCCCGGCGGAAGCCACCTTTTCTGGGATGCGCAGGTCTATGCCCGGGCCATCGGCGACTGGCGGGCCCATCGCGACGCCTACACGGCTGCGGAAGGCCTGATCTTTGTTTATCCGCCAATCTTTCTATGGATTGCGGGAGCGCTTGCCGGCCTGATGCCGGAGCATTGGGCCTGGTATCTCTTCATCGCGTGCCACATCGCGGCGACTCTGACCCTGCCGCTGGTTCTGGCGCAGTTCTATTTCCGCCGCGCGTGGCTGAGTGTGGCATTTGCTTACACCCTCTATGTTGCCGAGCCGGGATTTGCAGGGCTGGTGTCGCTTCGTGCCGGGAATCTGGCGAATATCTTTTATCTGTTGACACTCCTGGCCGCGCTGCCGGGTTTGCGGCGGAATCGTTGGGGATGGTTCTACGCCGCGGCATTTCTGATCGGGATGGTGAAGATCGCCTTCCTGTTGGTGCTCATCCTGCCGGTCTTCGCGGGCAGGCGGCAGTGGATCAAGAGCGCCCTGTGCGGGGTCGCGGCTGCGGCGACGTATCCGCTGCAGCGATGGATCGCTCCCGTCAGCTACCGGGCTTTCGTGGCGGCTGCGAATATCCAGGTGGGAGCGCATGCCGATTATGGATACGGCATCCTGGGCACCGCCGCGACCATGGAGCGCAAGTTGCTCCACCGCGGGGTTGATCTGCTGCCTTTTGTGGTGCAGGCCGCATTTATTGTTGCGATTGTTGTCGCACTGTATCTGCTTCGCCGCCGACTCCCCGAGGAGGCGCAAGGAGGCGTCTGGCTGGCGCTCTTGCTGACGGCCATCATTCTCTGCAACCCGCGCATCGAGCGGTACGACTCCTATGTCGGCTTGTTGGCCGCCTTTATCCTGCTGGCCGAAGCCCTTCAAACGCGGCGTTATCTGCTGCTGCTTTCCGCGATTTTTCTGCCTTCGATGCTGACTTTGTATATCCGCCACCGCTCTCATCACGTAGACGCCTGGGGTGCGTACGAGACGCTGGTGCTGGTAGTCGCCTTCGCCGCCGGATACTGTTGGCTGTGGCGTTCCACGCCGCCCGCGCGGAAGCCTGAGAGCGCAGCAGTAGCAAATTAGTATCCGTCCGGAGACCGCGGCGATTCGCCATCCTGAGGGCAGGAAGAACTCGCGCCCAGATGCTCGACGGCTTCAATCGGGGCTGGATCGAGTTCGAAAAGGGCGAAGCCGGCTCGCGCAAGGGCAAAGTGGAGCTGGAGCCCACGCTGGCGGCGCTGATCGAACGTCAAAGCAAGTAGCAGGCTTACGAGGAAATGGGGTTCCCGAAGCTTCATTGGCATTCGTTGGGGCGGGTGTTTAGAATGGCGAAAGCACAGCGCGGACCAACTCCGGTGATTCAACTCCATTTCCGGCCTTCTTCCGGCTGCTGCCGACTGAGACGTTCATACAGATGACCCTTCGTTTTACGCCGAATCGATTTGCAATCTCCTGCGCCGCGCTGGTTGCCAGCCTGGCCGTGACTTCCATCCCACCCGCCTTTGCCCAAGCTGCAAAACCGACTGCGCAGGAGCAATCTCCTTACCAGGGAACGGTGGTGGAAGAAATAGTTGCACGCGTGAACGATCAGGTGATCAGCCGGTCGGATTACGCGCGCTCCGAGCAGGACCTGCAGACCCAGGCTCAGCAGCAGCAATGGACCCAGCAGCAGATCTTTGAGCAGAAGCGCGAACTGCTGCGCGACCTCATCGACCGGCAGCTGCTGCTCTCCAAGGCCAAGGAGCTAGACATCACCGGCGAGACCGAGCTGGTCAAGCGCCTGGATGACATGCGTAAGCAGAACAACCTGCCCTCGATGGAAGCCTTGCAGAAGGCAGCCGAGGATCAGGGCGTCTCCTGGGAAGACTTCAAGCAGAGCATCCGCAATCAGATCATTTCCCAGCAGGTGATTCGCGATGAGGTGGGGCGGCACGTCAATGTGACTCCCTCCGAGCTCCAGGGCTATTACAACCAGCACAAGCAGGAGTTCGATCTGCCTGAGCAGGTGCGGCTGAGCGAGATCCTGATTTCTACCGCGAATCCTGACGACGCTTCGCAGGTCGATGCGGCCAAGAAGAAGGCCGACGATGTGTATGCGAAGTTGCAGGCGGGCGGCAGCTTTGCGGATCTGGCCAAGAGCACGTCGGGCGGTCCCACTGCGGCGCAGGGCGGCGACCTCGGCGACTTCAAGCGCGGGCAGCTGGCCAAGCAGCTCGAAGATCCGACCTTCAACCTGAAGCCCGGACAATATACGCAGCCCATTCGCACCAAGCAGGGATTCGTCATCCTGCAGGTGGTGCAGCACAATGCCGGCGGTGTTCAGTCCTATAAGGATGTGGAGCCGCAGATCGAAGACGCGGTCGGCATGACCAAGATGGGTCCGGCGCTGCGCGATTATCTGACCAAGCTGCGCGAGGACGCCTACATCAACATCAAGGCGGGCTACGAGGATTCCGGCGCCAGCCCGAACGAGATGAAGCCGGTGTATAGCGCCTATGCGCCGCCGACTCCGAAGAAGCATGTAAAGGTGACGCGCACCCGTTATTACCAGCAGCGTGGCCGGGGCGCAAAGCAGAAGACGACGGAAACGGCCGCGGCCGCTCCTGCTGCGCCAGAAGCTCCGAAGGGTGTGCCATCGCTGGCGGACGTACCGCAGGGCAGCGCGGCGGCAGCACCGGTAGTGGCAACGCCTGGAAGCACCAGCTCAGGAACGACGGCAGCCGCGACGACGACCCCGGCGGCAACGGGCACATCTGCAAACAGCCAGGTTGCAACCGCGAAAGCTCCGGTACAGAAGCCAGGCAAGAAAGAGAAGATTCGCTACGGGCAGGCGCCCCGCGAGACCCTTCCCGCCGCCGCGACCAAGAGCGAGGATGCGGGAGCCAATACCGGCGAAACCGGGGATCAGGTTGCCTCGAACACTCCTCCTTCCGATCTGAAGACGCTGAATCCCGACGGCTCGCTGGCCAACCCCAACGAGGCAAGCGAGAAGAAGGCAAAGACTCGCCTGTCGGCTCGCCCCAAGGATCCGAAGTCCAAGAAGGACAAGGTCGATCCCTTCGCCCCTCCGCCGATTACCGACGACGAAGTGGCGGCCCAGAAGCAGCAGGAAAAGCCGCTCGGTCTGAATGGCGACACGTCAAAGCAGAAGAAGCCGAATCTGTCGAAGACCGGTCCCAAGCGCCGCATGACGGATGAGAAGAAGGATCAGCCGGGTGGCACCACCGCTCCGGCTGAGACACCTGCTGCTCCAGCTGTTGCACCTGCACCTGCTCCGGCAGCTGCGCCCGCGCCGGCGCAGCCGTCTGCTCCCACTCAGCCGTAAACCTGTGCAGCCTTGAAGCAGTAAAGAAAATCGATGAAAGAAACCACCATCGCGGACCTGGCCAAGTTTGAAAACCAGGCGATTACGGCGTTCTATGCTGTCACCGGCAAGCAGGTGCGCAGCAAGAAGGACGGCTCCCGCTATTTCTCTCTGATCCTCGGAGACCGCACCGGGCAGGTGGATGCGGTGATGTGGGAGACGAGCGAAGCCGGCGAATTCGCAGTCGGCGACGTGGTCAAGCTGCGTGCCCAGGTCTGCCGCTACAAGGAAAAACTCCAGCTCAATGTCGAGCGCATCCGTGCGGCGACGCGGGACGAATACGACCTCGCCGATCTGGTTCCACATACGGAGCGAAACATCGATGAGCTCTGGGCGGAGCTGAACGCCTGCGTCAACAGCTTCACCGATTCACATCTGAAGGCTCTGTTGCGGTCGTTCCTGGATGATGCCGAGATTGCTGCGGCATTCAGAGAAGCTCCCGCGGCCAAGAGCATGCACCATGCGTGGATTGGCGGCCTGCTGGAGCACGTAGTCTCGCTGATCGGCATCTGCGAACTGGCGGCGAAGCATTATTCCGTACATCGCGACCTGCTGCTCACCGGGGCGATCCTGCATGACATCGGCAAGCTCGAGGAACTGCGCTGGGGAACCAGCTTCGACTACACCATTCCAGGCCAGCTGTTGGGGCATATCACCATCGGCATCGGGATGATCGAAAGAAAGATCGCGGCGATTCCGGATTTCCCGCCCGGCCTGCGCGTGCTGGTCGAGCATGTGGTGTTGAGCCATCACGGCAAGTATGAATATGGTTCGCCCAAGCTGCCCATGATCCCCGAAGCGGTGCTGCTGCACTATCTTGACGACATGGACGCCAAGATGCAGACCATGCAGAACGAATTCGGGCGCAACGTTGCCTCCGGCCGAGCTGCGGGTGAGGTCACCGAATGGGTGCGTTCGATGGAACGGCCGCTGCTGAACACCGCGGCATTCCTCGAAAAGGAAAAGATCTGATGGAACGAGCAACGGCATACCTGCTGAAGACCGAATCGAGCGTCTATTCCTTCGACGATCTCAAGCGCGACGGCGAGACTATCTGGGACGGCGTCACGAATCCTGCGGCGGTGAAATTTCTGCGCGAGATGAAGCCCAACGACCGGCTGGTGATCTATCACACCGGCGATGAGCGGACCGCGATGGGCACGGCGAAAGTAGTCTCCGTTGATCCCACCGATCCTAAGGTGCCGCTGGTTCGCATTAAGGTGGGCAAGCCGGTGAAAACGCCGCACAATCTGACGGAGATCAAAGCTCACAAGGTTTTTACCGGCTCACCGCTCATCAATCAAGGCCGGCTTTCGGTGGTTCCTCTGACCGAGGCGCAGTGGGACTGGCTCACCGATTGATCTAAAATAAATAATTCAGACGAAGCGCTCGCACGCGACACTCCATCGCTTCGGAATAAGACGGGATAGGCAAGGATGTTACGTTTTTCTACCGCAGGGGAATCCCACGGCGAAAGCCTGATTGCACTGGTTTCGGGCATGCCCGCAGGGGTGCCGATCGATGGTGCTTACGTGAACCGCGAGTTGTGGCGTCGTCAGCAGGGCTATGGCCGTGGCGGCCGCATGCGCATCGAGCAGGATACGGCGCACTTCCTCTCCGGCGTGCGTCACGGCAAGACCATCGGATCGCCGATTGCCATCGAGATCGAAAATCGCGACTGGAAAAACTGGACGGAATCGCTGCCGGTCGAAACGGGCGATCCCGCCAAGCACAAAGTTGTAGCGTCTCCCCGTCCCGGACATGCAGATCTGGCAGGCGCGCTGAAGTATGACTTTCCCGATGCGCGCTATGTACTGGAGCGGGCTTCGGCGCGCGAGTCTACGGCCAGAGTGGCTGCAGGCGCGGTCGCGAAGTCGCTGCTGCTGGAGCTGGGCATCGACATCGCCAGCCACGTCGTACGCGTCGGCGGCGCGGAGCTTTCGCGGGATGCGGCGTGGAGCGAGATCAGTGCGCTGCGCGATAAGGAAGAAGTGCTGCTGGGCTGCGTCGACGAGGAATCCGAAGAGCGGATGAAGGCCGAGGTCGACGTCGCGCTGCGCACTGGCGATTCGATCGGCGGCATCTTTGAAGTGGTGATCCACGGTGCTCCCGCGGGCGTTGGAACATACGCCAATTGGGATGAGCGGCTGGATGGAATTCTGGCCCAGGCGGTGATGTCGCTGCAGGCCGTGAAGGCGGTTGAGATCGGCCGCGGTGTAACCGCAGCGGCTTCGCTCGGATCGGCGGTCCACGACGCCATCGGCTATGCCGAGAGCGCGGAGAATGGTGCGCACACCCGCTTCACCCGCGAGCACAACAACGCCGGCGGCATCGAAGGCGGCATCTCGAATGGGGAGGACGTCGTCGTACGCGGCTATCTGAAGCCGATATCCACGCTGCGCCGTCCACTAGCTTCGGTGAAATTCGATACTCGGGAAGCGACAAAGGCGGCTTACGAGCGCAGCGACGTCTGTGTGGTCCCAGCGGCTGGTGTGGCGGCCGAGGCGATGGTTGCCCTGGCCTTCGGACGGCTGGTGCTGGAGAAATTTGGCGGAGATTCCCTGCGCGAAGTGAAACGTAACTATGACGGTTACGTCGACCAGATTCGCGCCTACTGAACGGATTGATGAAGTAAAGATGCTGAGAGAGATCGTCAAATATCCTGACCCGGTGTTGGAGCGGCCCAGCGAGCCGGTGACTGAGTTCAACGAAGAGCTGCGCACGCTGGTCGACGACATGTTCGAGTCGATGTACGAGGCCAAGGGCATCGGGCTGGCTGCGCCGCAGATCGGGGTCGCGAAGCGCATCACGGTCATCGACCTCAGCTTCCAGAAGGATCCCGAAGATAAGATCGTCCTCATCAATCCCGTGATCATCTTCCGCGAAGGCAAGCAGTATGAGGAAGAGGGCTGCCTGAGCCTGCCGGATATTCGCGAGAAGGTTTCGCGCGCGGCCAAGGTCACGGTGAAGGCCCAGGACGCTGACGGCGAATGGTTCGAGATGGATGGTGAAGAGCTGCTGGCCAGGGCCTTTCAGCATGAGATCGATCATCTCGACGGCGTACTCTTCTTTCGCCGCGTCAGCGCATTGAAGCGCGACCTGATCCTGCGACGCATTCGCAAGCTGCAGAAGGCCGGCGATTGGTAGGAAGCAGGGAAGCGTTGCGGGAGATTTTCGAGTAAGTACGGAATTGTAGGCTAGAGCATGGAGCAACAAAAAGGATTTCAGCCCTGGAAGCAGAGCGGGGACGCTCTGGTTTTGCAGGGTAGGTAAGGGCTTCAGCCCCTACATAAATACCCCGAAGAAATACGGCTTCAGCCGCCGAGGGACCGCATGCGAGAGAAGCGGAGACTCGACATGCCCATCTCGCAACCGGAATTGAACTGACTATGAGATTTGTTTTTTGCGGGACGCCTTCTTTCGCTGTTCCAACCCTGAAGGCAGTCCTCCGCGCCGGCCATGAATGCCTGCTGGTGGCCACGCAGCCGGACCGCCGCAGTGGACGCGGCATGCAGCTGGTCGCCCCTCCGGTGAAGGAAACGGCGATGGCTGCTGGTCTCCCGGTAGTGCAGCCGGAGAAGATCAAAAACAATCTTGAGTTCCGCGCGCAGCTCGAAGCGCTCGCTCCCGACGTCATCCTCATCGTCGCTTATGGACGCATCATCCCCAAGTGGATGCTGGATCTGCCTCGCTACGGAAACCTCAATCTGCATGGATCGCTGTTGCCGAAGTATCGCGGCGCAGCGCCCATTCAGTGGGCCATCGCGAGCGGCGAGCCGGTGACCGGCGTGACCACGATGCGCATCGATGAGGGCTTGGATACCGGCGATATGCTGCTGCAGCGCGAGATGGCGGTTGCTCCCGACCACACCTCGGAAGATGTGTATCCCCTGCTTGCTGAGATGGGCGCCGCGCTGATGGTGGAAACACTGGAAGGGCTTGTTTCGGGATCGATCATCCCGCAAAAGCAGGAGGATGCTTTCGCCACCTACGCTCCGATTCTGACGCGCGACGACGGGCGCATGGATTTTTCGCGGCCGGCAATGGACATCTACAACCGCTGGCGCGGCTTTCAGCCCTGGCCCGGCGCCTGGAGCACGTTGGAGAGCAAGAAGCTGATCGCGCAACGGCTGATGCCTCTCGACGCCGGCGCTTTGCAGCGCCGCGACGTGACGCCGGGGGAATTGCACGTCGAAGGCAGCCGGCTGTTTGTTGCCTGCGGCGAACACACCTGGCTGGAGATTGCCGAGCTGCAGATGGAAGGCAAACGGCGCATCTCCGCCGCTGAATTTCTACGCGGCCATGCGCTCAAGCCCGGCGATAGGCTCGGCTGACCATGATTGCCCGGGCACGCGAGACGGCCTTTCAGATCTTGCTCAAAACCACCACCACGACGGATGCGCACAGCGACGAGCTGTTACGCGCGCCCGAGGTGGACGCGCTATCGGCGCAGGACCGCGCCCTCACTACGACGTTGGTTCTCGGGACCTTGCGCTGGCAGCTGGCGCTCGATGCGCGGATTCGCCCGCTGCTGACGCGACCCGACGCGAAACTGAATCCGGCCATCGAAGTCGCTCTTCGTCTCGGCGCGTATCAGCTTTTTTATCTCGATCGCATTCCGCCGCATGCCGCTATCGGCGAGAGCGTGGAGCTAGCCAAGCGTGCGGGAGAAACCTTTGCCGCGGGCCTGGTCAATGCCATTCTGCGCAAGCTGGCCATAAAGCCACCTGCGGCTACCAAGCGCGAATCGATTGCCAAAACCTACGCGCATCCGGCATGGATGGTCGAGCGATGGATTCGTGCTTATGGAACCGGCGCAACACGCGCTCTCTGCGCCTTCGACCAGGAGCCCGCCGGAATTACCCTGCGCCTCCTTCATCCCGAGGCCGAATCCGCGTTAGTTGATGCCGGAGTCGAGCTGTCACCTGGAGAGTTCCTAGCGTCAGCAAGGCGCGTGGTGCGCGGAGACGTTGTTCGCACCGATGCCTTTCGGCAAGGCTGGTTTCGTATACAGGACGAAGGCTCGCAGCTGGTAGCGGAGCTAGCCGGCCATGGCGCGCACATTCTCGATACCTGCGCCGCGCCCGGTGGAAAAACAGCAATCCTCGCGGAGCGTAATCCTGACGCGCAGATTACCGCTTCCGACGCCAGCCGCAAACGCCTCGATGCGATGCGCACATCGCTGGCTCCGCTTGGAGAGCGCATCCGCTTCAGTGTCCAGGACGCGATGACCGCGCGTATGGAACCGGAATACGATCTGATACTTTGCGATGTGCCGTGCAGCGGCACTGGAACCATCGCGCGCAATCCGGAGATTCGCTTTCGCATGAATGAAGATGCAATCGCGCGTCATCATGATCGGCAGGTTCGCATTCTGTCGGCGGCGGTGAATGGAGTTGTATCCGGCGGAAGGCTGCTGTACTCGACCTGCTCTCTGGAACCAGAGGAGAATGAAGCAGTCGTGCAGGCGGTTCTAGCCAAGCGTCCGGAATTTCACCGCGTTCCGCTCGATCAGGAGTTAGAAAGGCTGGCGAGCGAAAAAATCATTTCTCACGACGGCCTGGCGCGGTTGCGCGATCACGCCATTCAGGATGGTTTTCTCCGCACGCTGCCCGGAACCCTGCAGTGCGATGGATTCTTCGCCGCGCTTCTGGTTCGAGCCTGAAAAAATCAGCATGCAGGGACTTTGAGAGAATGGGCATGCCATGGCGAAGAAGGGCTTTGAAGTTCAGTTAGAAGCGCTCGACAGGCTGTCCGAGCAGCCGGTTGCCGAATGGATCGAGCCTCTGCGTGCTGCACTGCGCCAGCGCTATAACTATGTCGTGGCTAAGGCTGCGGATCTCGCAGCTCGTCAGCGCCTTGTCGAGCTCACTCCCGATCTGCTGGCCGCCTTCGATCGATTCTTCGAAGATGCCGTCAAAAGCGATCCGCAATGCTGGGCAAAAAATGCGATCAGCCGGGCGCTGGCCGCATTCGAATTGCAAGACGCCGCACCGTTCCTACGCGGCCTCCGCCATGTCCAGCTGGAGCGGGTGTGGGGCGGCCGTTCGGACACCGCGGGCACGCTGCGCGGCACTTGTGCGCTGGCCTTGGTGCAATGCCGCGACATCCCCGAAGTCCAGCTCCTGCGGCATCTGATCACTGCTCTCGCCGATGCTGACAAAGGAGTGAGAGCGGACGCGGTGCGGGCCATCGAGCAGGTGGGCTCTCCCGCAGCGTCTCTGCTGCTGCGGCTGCGCGCGGAGATCGGCTCCGAGAGCGACAAAAACGAGCCCGAGATTCCGGGAGCCTGTTACGCTGCTGTCCTCCGGCTCGATGGCAACGCGGCGCTGGAGTGGGCCGCGAAATTTCTCGAAGGCGAAGACGACGCCAGCGGCGAGGCTGCTCTGGCCATCGCTGCGACGCACTCTCCTGAGGCTTTTGCACTGCTCCGAGACAGGTGGAACAAATCGCCCGATGTCTGGTTCTCTTCCGTGCTCTTGTCCGCGATCGCATTGACACGGCAGAGCGAAGCAACCGAGTTTCTGCTAAGCATGGTAGAGAGGGAAGCGATGCGCGCGGATCAGGCCATTGAGGCACTGCTGCGCTCCATGCCCTCTGACGACACAGTGCAGCGGCTGAAGGTTCTTGCCTCGCGCAATGCCCGGCTGGAGCGGGTCTTTGCCGAGAATCTGAAGGCTACTGCGCGACGGTAAGCTCGATCGGTGTCGACGCGTCGATGCGATGGCCTGCAGCCGGCTTCTGTGCAATCACCGAGCCTATGGGAATTGGTGGCAATGGCGCTGCAATCGTATCCGTGCTTTGCAGCGGCTGGACCGACACCTGCTGCTCTTTCATCGGCGCGAGCGTGAGTCCGGCGCGCGTGATGGTCAGCGCGGCGGAGGAAAACAACTGCCCGGTCAGCTCCGGCATTACGAATCCGCCGGTCGCGGCTGTGGCTGGCTCCGCGGCCACCAGCAGGCTTACGCTCGGTCGTTCCACTCCGGAAGCGTTGGGGGCAGGGTTCTGCGCGATCACCGCTCCCGGCGTTGCATAGGCATCCGGCATCTCGGCCTGTTGGCCGAGTTCGAGTCCGACGCGTCGAATCTCGATGGCGGCGAGTCGCTGGTCGGAGCCGGTAAGGTTGGGGATGGCGACCCGCTGCGGACCAAGGCTCTCGGTCAGGCGGACATGCCATTCGCGCCGCACCACCGCACCCGCAGCAGGCGATTGGCTGACCACCCGGCCCAGCGGAATATTCACACTGTAGAAGTGATTCTCGACATCGACTTCGAGGCCCAGCGATGCTGCCTTGCTGGTGGCTTCGGCGACGCTCAGATCTTTGAAATCGGGGACTGACACCTCAGCACCATGAATGGCGAAGTGCATCGTCACCACGGCCGAGATCATCGCCAGCACGGCGAGCATCAGCACAATAAGCCCAAACTGAAAGGCGCGAAACATTCCTGCTTCTTATTCTACTTTCACAAGAATATTGGCGGAGTATTAGTCCACGTATTCGATGGAATAGTCGATCTCGACGGACTTCTCCAGCATCATCGACACGGAGCAATACTTTCCTTTGGAGAGGGCAACGGCATCTTCCGCGGCTTTCTTCGCGACCTTGCCGCCGATGCGGTAGACAAGATGGATGCGGGTGAAGACGCGAGGAGCCTGTTCGGCGCGCTCCGCCGTGGCCGAGACGGTCAGGCCGGTGATGGGCTCGCGCTTCTTCTGCAGAATGCTCACGACATCGACAGAAGTGCAGCCACAGAGCGCGGCCAGTACGGCTTCCATGGGGCTCGGGCCGCCGGCATGTTCCGCACTCGAATCGAAAACAATCGTGTGGCCGCTCTCCGAGCGCCCCTCGAAGAGCATGCCTTCTTTCCATTTTGAGCTGGCAAGCATTCGTTTTCCTCGTCGGTAATTACTGGATGATAGCGATCTGTCGTTCTTCGGCCTATGCGCAGCTACTGTTTTACGCCCCGATAGAGACCGGCGATGCCGAAGCTGTAGGGAGTCCACGAGACGTTCGCAAAACCCACCGCGCGCATCAGTTCGAGCATCTCGGCAGGCGGTGGAAAGCGTTCTACCGAAGCCGGGAGATAAGCGTAGGCACTGCCCATTCCCGAGAGCCGCGCGCCGATGGAAGGCAGGATGCGGCGGAAGTAAAGGGCATAGAGCTTGCCGACGATCCCTCCAGGTTCGCTGAAATCGAGAATACCCAGTTCTCCTCCCGGTGCGAGCGTGCGATGGAATTCGCGAAGACCGGCTTCGTAGTTGGCGAGATTGCGGAATCCGAAAGCTGTCGTGATCAGGTTGAGCGAGTTCGAGGGCAGAGGCAGATGCAGCGCATCCGCTTCAAGGGCGATCGCATTGCGATTTTGGAATTTGGCGGCGCCCCGAGCCAGCATGGCGTGGGAGAAATCTGCGGCCAGGATCGGCCGCGCCTGTGCCGGACGGCGCCGCAGTAGCGCGAGCGTCATGTCTCCGGTGCCGCAGCAGATATCGAGGATGGATGCTGCGGGTTGCGTCAGGATGCTCTGGAAGCGGCGCGCCGTTCGCCACCACCACAGCCGATCGATGTTCATCGAGAGCACGTGGTTCAACAGGTCATAACGCGGAGCGATGCTATTGAACATCTGCTGCACGCTGGCTGCGGAGCTCTGTTCGTCGGACGCGCCGGCAGGTCGGGCTCCCGATGCGGAAGGCGTCATCGCGCAGCCTCTCGCAGAGTCCACTCGATGGCAGAAATCATCTCTGTGTCGGTTACATTTTCGACGACGATCGATTTCCCGATGCCGGTTGTGAGGACAAAGCGCCGCGTCCCAGCCTTGTTCTTCTTGTCGCGGCCGGCTGCTTCAAGGAGTGCGGGAACGCGGGCGCGGAAGCGGGGAAGCGGTCCATACGCGTGAATGATCGATTCGATGCGTGCGGCATCTTTTTCTGCGATCATCGCGCGACTGCGGCTAATGTGCAGCGCGGCCAGCATGCCCCAGGCAATCGCTTCGCCGTGTAAGAGCTTTTTGTAGCCGGTGGCGGCTTCGATGGCGTGTCCGATGGTGTGGCCGAAATTGAGAATCATGCGCAGGCCGGATTCGCGCTCGTCGATGCCCACGACCTCGGCCTTCATCGCGACAGACGAGCTGACCACACGGTTCAGCGCTGTAGGATCGCCGGCGAGAATCGCATCGCGATTGCGTTCGAGAAAGCGGAAGAGGCCCGGGTCGCGGATGATCCCCGCTTTGATGCTTTCGAAGAGGCCGGCCCGAAGCTCGCGAGGAGGAAGCGTCTTGAGAATGCCGACATCGGCAAAGACCGCGCGCGGATGATGAAAGCTGCCGACAAGATTCTTGCCGGTGCTGAGATTCACTCCCGTCTTGCCGCCAACCGACGAGTCGACCTGAGCGAGCAGCGTGGTTGGCATCTGGATGTAGTCGATGCCGCGCATGTAGATGGCCGCGAGAAATCCACCGATGTCTCCGATGATGCCGCCGCCAAAAGCTATCAGCAGCGAGGAGCGATCCGCGCCTGCGGCAGAAAGCTCAGTAGCAAGCCGTTCGACCTGGCTAAAACGCTTGTGCTGTTCGCCGGGTGGCAGGAAGAGAACCGAAAACGAATTGCCGGCGGGAAGCGATGCCTGAAACTGCTTGCCCCACAGCGACCAGATCTCCGGCGAGGTGAGGACGAAGAGCTTCGGCGCGCCTTTCCCGGCGATTTTGCGGAGATGAGATCCGAAGCGGGCAAGGAAGTCGTAGCCGACATGCACCGGGTAATCGGCGGAAGCAGTTTTTACGTGGATCGTACGCACAGTTTCATTATCGTACCAACCTCGGTCATGCCCAAGCCTGCATCTTTACGCCGAATAGCGCGTCTAAATGGGTTAATTCAGGATGGTAGCCTCAAACGTGATGGTTTCTGCTACAGAAGCGGATTTTTTGATTGTGGGCGCAGGCATTGCCGGATTGCGCGCAGCGATTGGCCTGGCCGAAGTTGGCCGGGTGCTGGTGGTCACGAAGGAAGTGCTGGGCGAATCGAACACTCACTACGCGCAGGGTGGAATCGCAGTCGCCATGAGCGGCGAGGAAGACGTGGCTCTTCATCTCGAAGACACGGTGAACGCCGGCGATGGGCTGGTAAATCGCGAAGCGGCGCGCGTGCTGGTCGAAGAGGGTCCGCTGCGCGTTGAGGAGCTTCTCGCCTGGGGGACCGGCTTCGATCGCGAGAACGGCCGGCTGATGCTCACGCGTGAAGGCGCGCACAGCCGCAACCGCATTCTGCATGCCAACGGCGACGCAACAGGCGCGGAGATTGGCCGCGCGCTGCTGGCGCATGCCCGAGGCCACCACAACATCACGCTGCTCGACTGGACAACCACGGCGGAGCTGATTGTCGAGGAGGGCGCGGTAACGGGCGCGGTGCTGCTCGACGCGGATGGCCGGATATTCACGGTGTCCGCTGGAGCTGTCCTGCTGGCCAGCGGCGGCGCGGGGCAGGTCTATAGCGACACCACCAATCCTGCTGTTGCCACCGGCGATGGCATCGCCATGGCCTGGCGCGCGGGAGCCGAGATCTCCGACATGGAATTCTACCAGTTTCATCCCACCGCGCTGAGCCTTCCCGGCGTGGGACGCTTCCTGCTATCGGAGGCTCTACGCGGCGAAGGCGCTTATCTGCGCAATGCGCGAGGTGAGCGTTTCATGGAGCGCTATCATCCGCTGCTGGAGCTGGCTCCGCGCGATGTGGTGGCCAGGGCAATCACTCGCGAGGGCATGGGCGAGCACGGCGGCGATCAGCTGCCCGTTTATCTGGACCTGCGGCACGTAACCGGCATCGATCTGGTCAAGCGGTTTCCCGGAATCTCGAAATTCCTGGCCCAGCATGGATTGAACATCGCAACCGACCTGCTGCCGGTGCGCCCTGCGGCCCACTATCTGATGGGTGGTGTGAAGACCGATCTCGACGGTCGCACTTCGCTGGCCGGACTCTATGCCGCGGGTGAAGTCGCATGCACCGGCGTGCATGGAGCCAACCGGCTGGCCAGCAACTCCTTGCTGGAGGGGCTGGTCTTTGGCGCGCGCGCGGCCCAGAGCATGCCCGAAGCGAAGAAGACACGTCCATCGGCTGCTGAATTCAAGCCGCACTTTGCTGCGCAGCCGCTGCCGGATATCGCTGCGCGTTTGAAGCATCTCCAGGAAAACATGTGGCGCGATGCCGGGTTACTCCGCGACATCTCCGGCCTGCGCAATGAGAGGCGCGACCTAGGACGCAGCGGCGAGCAGACGTTGTTTGCCCCGCAGCGCGATTCGGTGGAGCTGGCCAACCTCCACGTTGTTGCCGAATTGATCGTGCGTTCGGCGCTGGCGCGCGAAGAGAGCCGCGGAGCGCACTTCCGGAATGATTTTCCGCAGCGTGATGACGAGCACTTTGCGAAACACTCGGTGATGCGCGAACTCGCCGTCAGCTTTGAGGCGTCGGAGCAGGGTTCGCTGGTTCGGTAAAACGGCTGGCCAGCGCGAAGATGGCCAGCACGATCACGATGAAGGCCAGCGACCAGGTTGTCGGCACCTGATACCAGTGGCCGAGCAGCATCTTCAGTCCCACGAACGCCAGAATCAGCGCCAGCCCGTAGTGGAGTAGGCGAAGCTTGTCCAGGGCGCTCGATAGCGCGAAGTACAGCGAGCGTAGGCCGAGGATGGCAAAGATGTTCGAGGTGTAGACCACGAAGGTGTCGCGCGTGATGGCGAGCACCGCCGGGATAGAATCAAGCGCGAAGATCAGGTCCGTCGCTTCGACGGCGAGAACGATCAGCAAAAACGAAGTGAGCGCCGGCTTTTGCGGACCAACCCCGCGCAGGCAGTTTTTCTGCAGCCATCGCATAGGCGCAGAAGGTGTAGCTCCGCCGCCTTGCTTGTGGCGCATCAGGCGCACCGCCGCGATCAGCAGGAAGGCCCCGAAGACATATTCCAGCCAATCGAAGCGCGTCAGCAGCGATGTGCCGACGAAAATAAAGATTGCGCGCATGACGATGGCCCCGAGCACGCCCCATAGCAGCACGCGGCGCTGCTGCTCCGTATCCAGGCCGAGCGAGCGAAACATCAGCAGAAAAACGAAGAGATTATCGATGCTGAGCGAGCCCTCCACCAGATAGCCGGAGAGGAATTCGAGCGCGGGCTGCTTGCCTTGTGTCTGCGAGAGGAGCAGCGCGAAGCAGAAAGCCAGCGCGGCGACGACGACCGTCCAGCCCCACGCGGCGCGGATCGATACCCGCTTGCTGTGCCGCTGAAGAAGCGCAAGATCGACAAAGAGCAGCACACCCACGATCGCATGGAAGGCGATCCAGAAATTGAGCGAGGCGCCGGCGAAGATGTGGGAGGTGGTCATGCCCGTGTATCCAGGCATCGTCGAGGGGCAAGCGGGATGGAGGAACGCGGCATGCGAATCGGGATTCAGTCCATCCTAAAGCAGTTGCCGATAGGATGCTCAAGGCTGCTGTCGATTGAGGACTGCTGGAGATTCTTCGCTTCACCGCCCCGGATCGCACAGAATGACGAGGGGAGAGGCCGCTCTTACCTCTGGTTCACTAGCCGGATGGTTTCGAGAAAGACGTCGCCGGCAATGGTAAGGCTTTTTGCGCTTAGCTTATCCATGGTGTCGTCCACCGTGTGGTGATAGGCGTTGTCGTATCCGTAGTCGAGGTCGATGATGTCGGCGGACGGGACGCCGCGCTGCACGAAGGGCAGATGATCGTCCTCGATCTGGTTCTCCTGGGCAAAGAAGTAAGACTGATATCCGAAATGAGCGGCGGCCTGCTGCACCAGATCGAGCAGCCACGGCGTGGAATTGCGGTCGCGATAGATGTCCAGGTCCTTATCGCCGATCATGTCGGCGAGCAAGAAGGCTTTGACGCGCTTGAGCGTGCCGTCGCTCTGCCACTTCGCTGCCAGATGCTTGCTGCCATAGAGGGAGTCGGACGTCGACCAGCTCTTGACCGCTTCCTCGCCATCCAAGAAGACCAGCCACACGCTGTATCCATCGAGAGTGCGGCCGCGAAAATGATTGGCCATCTCGATCAGCAGGCCCGTGGTCGAGCCGCCATCGTTCGCTCCGACGAAATTGATAGTTCGCAGCGGATAGTTGGTCTCGTAATGCGTGGCCAGAACGATCACGCCATCCTTCTTGCCCGGAAACTTCACGATGTAATTGTGCATTTCCATCGGACCGGCAGGCGTGTTGGTGGTGAAGGTATCTACTTCGAGCTGATCGTGCTGGAACTGCTTGCGTAAAAAGGCTTCCGCCTTCACATGGCCGGGGCTGCCCACCCAGCGCGGTCCGATGGCGACGAACTGGCGCGTGTATTCGAGTGCTTTTGCGCCGTCGAAATGGGTGTCCGGCGCAGCAGCGTGAGCTATGCCGGAAATGGAGCAAAGCAGGACTGCAAAAATCAGGCGAAAGCGGATCACGCCGCTTCCTTCAGCCGCTTACGGCGCGCCGGGTGCACCATGAACGACACGCCAATGCTCAACAGGTAGAGAAAGAGCAGCGGAGCGGCGAAGACGCACATGGTCAGCGGATCGGGCGTTGGCGTGATGATGGCCGCGATGATGAACACGATCAGAATCGCGAACTTGATGTTCTTCCAGAGAAACTTCGGGCTCACGATGCCGAAAAGCGAAAGAAACAGGACGAGGATAGGCAGCTCAAAGGAGATGCCAAGACCGAGGATCACCGTGAGAAAGAGATCGGTGTACTCATTCACCTCGATCAGCGGGCGAAACTCGTGGCTGTATGCGAAGAGAAAATCCAGCGAGCCGGGGAAAACCCACCTGTATCCGAAGAAAGCGCCGGAGAGAAACAGCGTGATAGTAGCCACCATAAAGGGCATCACGTAGCGCTTCTCGTTCTTGTAAAGCCCCGGCGAGATGAAGAGCCACACCTGATAGAGGATCAGCGGTGCGGCGACGATGCAGCCCACCATGAAGCTGATCTTCAGGTACATGTTGAAGCCGTCGACCGGATTGTGGATCACCAGCTGCGTAGGCAGGTTGTGTTTTTTGAGCGCGAAGGTGATCGGCGCCTGCATCAGCTGGTAAATCTTCTCGTGGAAGCCATAGGCCACAAAGAATCCGACGACGAGATAGATCACCGAGTGAATCAGACGGCGGCGCAGCTCCTCGAGGTGTTCGAGGAGGCTCATGCCGGGGAGTTCTGCGCGCGAGCTTACGGCGGATCGGGCTCGATCCAGGATGTCATCCATGATGTATTGAGGCCTGTGCGTTCTCGGGCTCGGTGCTTAAATTCCCGGCCTCTATCGGCTCAGAAGAAGTGTGCCCGTTCGTTCCATGTGAGGTGACCGGCGCTGCGTCAGGAGCGGAAAACGTGTCTCCCGTGACGGCAGCCGTTGGTGTCTCCGCGGCCTGTGTGTCCACGCCCTGCGCTTCCATGATTGGTGTTCTGGGACCGGTCTGCTCAGTCGAAGAAATTTCCGTGGGCAGCTCCGGTGGGGTCACCTGGCCGTAGGGCTGGCTGGCGCTAACTGTCATTCCCGTGGAAGGAGGCAGAATGTTGGGCTGGCTGGTCATCTCCGCAGCGGGAAGCGCAGCCTGCTCCAGCTTCTTCTGGCGCTCCTGCTGCTCCATGGTGCGCAGCTCTTCGTCGATCTGGGATTTGAATTCGTTGGACGCGCGCCGGAATTCAACCAGCAATTTGCCGATCTGTCTCCCGATCTCCGGGAGTTTTTTGGGCCCGAAGAGAATCAAGGCCAGCAGGAAGATAAAGATGGAGTCGGCAAAGTGCATTGGCTTTCATGATACCCGTGCCCATAGCGGGTCACAAATTTCGTTGAAGTCTTGTTTCCGTGAGATGCGATTCAGTAGGAGAACGGTCTTGGCAACGTATCGGATGGCTTCGCGGCGGTGGTTACAGATGTATTAAACTAATTGTATTGGAAAGGCCTTAGCGGGGTTCGTTTTTGCGACGAATCTCTTCGAGGGCGCATCCACTGTTACGTAGGCGGCAACATCCCCGTCGGTTGGGTGGCGTCAGCCACAGTGAATCGACTGCAGCCTGGTTATTGCTTTCAACATCCCCGTCCATCGCGATCTTCGCATCGTCGAATGGGCTGAAGGCGGAAATGAAATTGAGCGTACTTGAAGAAGTCGTTGCATCCGTGCCTGAAGAATCGACCCTGAACCAGAATACTGTCGAAAATCAGGATCTTTGCTCGCTGGACAACTATCTCGCGCTGCCGGACCACAGCATGGACGAGCGGATTGCAGCCGCTCGAAAGAAGCTGGGCAAGACCACCATCCTGCTGGGACACCACTACCAGCGCGATGAAGTGATCCGTTTCGCCGATTTCACCGGCGACTCCTACAAGCTATCCAAGGTTGCGGCAGAGACAGAGGCCAACTACCTCATCTTTTGCGGCGTACACTTCATGGCCGAGAGCGCAGATGTGCTTGGTCGTCCCGACCTGCCCGGCCATCCCGGACAGCAGGTGATCCTGCCCGACCTGAATGCTGGATGCTCCATGGCGGATATGGCCGAGATCGGTCAGGTAGAAGACTGTTGGGATACGCTGCTCGCCGCGGGCATCGGCCCGGATGAAATTCTTCCGCTCACCTACATGAATTCGACAGCCGCGATCAAGGCCTTCTGCGGCGAGCGCGGCGGCCTGGTCTGCACCTCCTCGAATGCGCGCAAAGCATTTGAATGGGGCTTTGCGCGGGCCGAGAAGATTTTGTTTCTACCCGACCAGCACCTGGGACGGAACACCGCCTTCGCCATGGGAATCCCGTTGAGTGAGATGGTGGTCTTCGATCCCTACCAGATCAACGGCGGAATCTCTCCCGCGCGCCTCAAGGCGGCCAGGGTGATCCTGTGGAAAGGCCACTGCTCGGTACACCAGCGCTTTCTTCCTCAGCACGTGGACACGGTGCGGGCGAAATATCCCGGCATCCAGGTCATCGTGCATCCCGAGTGCCGCTGGGAGGTCTGCCAGAAGGCGGATGCCACCGGATCGACGGAGCGGCTGATTCAATTGGTTGCGGATGCGCCCGAGGGCTCGATGTTTGCGATTGGGACCGAGATCCATCTGGTGAATCGTCTGGCCAAGGAGTTCGCTCCTAAGGGGAAAAAGATCATCACCCTCGACGATACCGGCTGCCTCTGCACTACGATGTATAGGATCAGCCCGCAGCATTTGGCCTGGGCCCTCGAAAATCTGGTGGAAGGCCGCGTCGTGAACCGCATCCAGGTGCGCGACGACGTGAAGCACTGGGCGCGCGTGGCCCTCGACCGGATGCTCGAAGTGAAAGCCTGAAAGTGTATCGTTAAGGACGTTCTCCACTATGAAGACCTTTACCCTGGATGAGGCGCAAGCTCTGCTGCCGGTGCTCGAATCGCTGCTCAAGCGGGCGATCGAAAGCAAGCGCGCCGCCGACACGATCGAAGAGCGCCTGCAGGAGCTGAACAAGAGGATCTTCCTGACCGGCGGCCTGATGGTTGACGTGGCCAAGATCCGGCGGCAGCGCTCCTCGATGGAGCAGCACGTCCAGCAGGCCAAAGATTCGCTCGACGAGATCGACGCTATCGGCGTTCAGGTAAAAGACATCGACACCGGCCTGCTCGATTTTCCCTGCGAGATCAACGGAGAAACGGTGCTGCTGTGCTGGAGAATGGGCGAGAGCCAAATCGACTTCTGGCACACGATCGACTCCGGCTTCCGCGGCCGCCAGCCGATTGACGAGCGCTTCGGCGCAAAAGCCGGCAGGCGGCCCAAGCCCGACCTGCCTAATTAGTCATTCTTTGTTTGCTACTCGCCTAACCTGCCTTTGCTTCTCTTCCTCGCAGATATTCCGGCACGTCCTGTTCACTCATTGAGGAAATCCGATTTCCTCTTTCGGTCGCTCTCCAGGTTTCCCGTTGGATCTTCCGCGGCTTGACCTACGCCGTAGGGGTTGGCCGGCGTGACGTCGAAATGATTGCGGTCTCGCGGCCTCAGCGTCTCCGGATCCTGCATGTCTCCCCACTTCGCACCCACGTCGTAACCTTGTCTATCGGACGAAGAGGATGCATATTGTCCGCTCAGCCGCCCTGGGTCTCCCGTGTGTTTGATCGTGGGCTGAACGGCATTGAACGCGGAGTCATGAGTTATCGCGCCGTTCTGCGCCATGTTCAACACTGATTCTCGCAGCTCTTGCGAGCGGGGAGATATCTCACCCTTAAGGTTGTGCTCGTAATCGGCTCCCTTGCCAATATCCCCGTTGACCGCGCCGGATCCGAAGCGCATATTGTTGGTGCCCGAAGAGGTTAGGTTGATTGCTTGTTTCAAGTTACCTAAACCCGCGCTAGCGTGTCTGGTGCCTGGCTGAAGCGCCTGATTGAAGGCCGCCGTTGCTTTCTGCGCCTCCACCGTTTCAGCGCCGCCCGCCATGGTCGATATGTAATCGTTGACAGCTTGGTGTGCGGCCCCTCCCGGCTGCATATTGCTGTTGTAAGCTTCGGTAAGAAGCCGCGCGTTGTAGCTGTCGGCAATGGTGTGATTACGCTGCACTCCTAACTGTTTTAATCCCAGTTTGCCGCCCCCTTCCGCTTGATCAACCTGCATCGTCTTGCTATACGATCCTTGGTCTGCCGGGTTCTGTTTCATTCGTTCGGTAACGGCGTCCCCCATACTTGGTCGCTGATAAGACCATTGCAGATCATCCTGTTTGGGATAAATATGGTCTGCCCTTGGCTTCCATCCTGAGCCTGATTGTTTTGTGCCGTCGTCGTAGTTCTTCACGCCTTGGTCCGTTTTCCGCGCGAGCCTTCCTGTGGTTCGATATGTTGGCTCATCGGTTTTGGAACGCTTGGCTGCAGGCTCATCCGCCGAATGCGGGGATGCGTCCTGTCGGACCCTCTTCCGGCTTTCTTCCGGACCGCTGTCTGAGGCGTGAGTGCCTGTTCCGCTGCCGTTGGGCTGGCCTGCCTCGTCATCAGGGAGTTCCTGTGAGTGCTGTTGTTCGATTGAACTGTAGCCCAGACTGTGTAGATCCGGATGCTGATCCTCCATAGCCTCATGGTCGACATCCATAGGCGATCCCGACGGACTGGGTGGTTCTGAAGATGTCAAAGGTGTCAGTGGGGAATCGGCGGAGTCTATTCCGACCGATTCCATCGAGTATGACGTGTTTAAAGGCGGCAAGCTTGGCATGAAGTCAAGGCTCCTTATGAAAACTGCTCATACGAGTAACGCCCACCGCCCGGAATTATTCCAGTCCGTGTGCTCCTTCCTGCCCTCGGCATGTCAAAGGGTCTCTGTCTTTGGGAAAGGGGAAGGATTTCAGCTCGTTCATGACCAGTTCGCAGTGGAATTAGCTCCAGTTACTGCGAGAAAGTCCTATGTGCCACCACTATGCTGTCTTGACAGGTAATAACAATTATCGTCTAATAGTCTTTAGCGATGACCATTGCCGAAGCCAACGAGTTCCGAACACTGTGCGATACGGCTGGAATCGCCGTTACGCATCAGCGTCAGGTGGTTTTCGAGGCGTTGCGGCATATGCACGGACACCCCAGTCCGGAAGAAGTGTATGCCCGGGTCAGGATTCGAATTCCTTCGATCTCTCTGGCCACTGTTTATAAGACCATCCATCTATTTATTGAAAGCGGCGTCTTCCGTGAGGTAAGCCTGCACCACGGCTCGCTTCGTGTTGAAACGAATGCACGGCCGCATCATCACCTGGTGTGCACGGGATGCAAATCGATCTCCGACATCGACGCCGAGGCGCTCGAAATCGGAGCCAGGGCGCGCAAGCTGCCGGGCGGATTTCTGGCTCAACGCTATGCGGTGGATGTGCTGGGACTGTGCGCAGAGTGCCAGAAAAGTTTGTCTTAGCCTTTTTTTCCTTACTTCACTGAGTTCAACCCTTTTCCATTCTTACTTCATTCTTAGGAGTCATACATGCTAACTGTAGGCGAGAAGTTCCCCGCGTTTTCCGTCGTTGCAACCGTGAGCCGCGATAAAGACAAGGCATTCGAGACCATCACCGATGAGAGCTATCCTGGCAAGTGGAAGGTCTATTTCTTCTGGCCCAAGGATTTCACCTTCGTGTGTCCGACCGAGATTGCCGCATTCGGCAAGATCAACGCGGAGTTCGAAGCGCGCGACACCCAGCTCCTGGGCGGCAGCACCGACTCCGAGTTCGTTCACCTCGCGTGGCGCAACAACCACGAAGATCTGAAGGACCTGCCCTTCCCCATGTTGGCTGACATCAAGCGCGACCTGACCGGCGAGCTGGGCGTTCTGGACATCAATGCCGGTGTAGCGCAGCGCGCCACCTTCATTGTCGATCCCGAGAACATCATCCGCTTCGTGTACGTGACCGATCTTTCCGTGGGCCGCAACCCCCAGGAGGTGCTGCGCGTGCTCGACGCTCTGCAGACCGATGAGCTCTGCCCCTGCAACTGGCAGAAGGGCGAAGCGACGATCTCGGCCTAACGGCCTCGTGCTGGGAAGCGGGTAGCTAAGGGCCGGGCCGCCGACAAGCGGGTCGCTTAAGACCGGGTCGCGATGAACCGAGCAGCAGGGAGTCTTCGGGTGCCACTCGCTTTTCAGCCAACCGGTTCTTAGCAACCCGCTTTTTAGCGATCCGGATCATAGCGACCCGGACCTTAGCGAAAGGAGTTCCATGTCCATCGACCTCTTGATCGACGGCCTTCCGAATTATGCGAAGGACCTGAAACTGAACTACTCCACCTTGGTGCGGCAGAACAACGAGCTCACCGCGCAGCAGCTTTGGGGCACGGTTGTGGCCAGCGCCATTGCGGCACGCAACGGCGAGTTGACCGAAGCAGCCTTGCAGGAAGCCGCAAAGCACCTCACGCCGCAGGCCTTGGAAGCGGCCAAGACCGCTGCTGCCATCATGGGCATGAACAACATCTATTACCGCTTTCTGCACCTCACCTCGAACGAGAAGTATGGAACGCTGCCGGCGCGCCTGCGCATGAACGGAATGCGCACTCACGGCGTCGACCACATCGATTTCGAGCTTTGGGCGCTGGCGGTTTCCGCCATCAACGGCTGCGGCAAGTGCGTAGACTCTCACGAGAAGGTCGTGCGCGAGAAGGGCATCACCGAAGAGTCGATTCTGGCCATCGTTCGTGTCGCCTCGGTGCTGCATGCGATCGGTGCGGTGCTCGATGCGGAGCGTGTCGTCAAAGCCGAGCCGGTTGCCGTCTAATCTTTACGATGAGTTGGGTTCTGGCCCGCTTCGGCGGGCCTTATTTTTTGTGCGCGAAATTGACGCAGTCTGCGTCTGAAGTTTGGGAAGTATGCTTGCGAGGCGACAAACCGTCCGCACGCGTGTTAACTAGGTAGGGATACTTTCGTATTTTGGCCATTGCGGCGCATAGGGATTGAGAAGCTTGATGCGATTCTGGAAAGTTCTTCCCCTCGGGGTGATTTCTCTGCTGCTCGGCGGATGCGGCCAGTTTTTTCCCAAAGAGTCATCGAATCCTACGCCGCCCGGCGGCAGCGGCAACTATGTCTACGTCGCGAACGGAGAGACCGGCACCATTGCCGGCTTCTCCGTGGGCACGAGCAGCATCGCCGCCGTTTCCGGCTCACCGAATTCTTTGGGGGTAGCACCCAGCGCGATGGCGGCCACACCGAGCGGCAGTTTTCTCTACGTATCCAGCATCGCGGGCGTGATCTTCGGCTACTCGATCGGGAGCAACGGTGCCCTGACGCTGCTGAACGGCGGGAGCCCGTTGATTTCCTCGATCACTCCTACAGCCATGGCAGTTGACCAATCGGGGAACTGGCTGATTGCAGTCGATCCGACGCCCATCGCATATATTTTCCCCATCAATACCAGCACGGGCCTTCTGGGTCAGCAGGCCCAGCTCACCCTCGATCCCGGAGTACAAAACACTACTGAATTGCAAAATACTATCGTCTTCTCACCAAACAACAACTTCGTCTATATCTCGTTGGGAGCGGGCGGCGTAGATACTTTTACTTTCAATGCGACCACTGGTGCCCTCACCGGTCCGACCGGAAACCTTAAGCCGAAGCAATCGACGAATGGAGCTCAGGGGTTGGCCGTCGACCCCGGCAACAAGTATCTCTTTGTCGCGGAATCGGGAACTGACATTGTGCGTGTTCTCTCCATCGGAACTACCGGCGGGGTCACCGAAGTCACAGGCTCTCCTTACGCTGTGGGCGTGGGGCCGACGGCCGTGCTGGTCGATTCCACGGGCAGCTACGTCTATGTAGCCAACAAGACGTCGAATACCATCAGCGCGTTTCTGCTCTCGGCAACAGGAGGACTAACCGCCATTGCCGGCTCACCCTTCACTACCGGGACAACGCCGGTTGGTCTTGCCGAAGACATCACGGACAAATACCTTGAGGTTGCGAACACCGGGGGATCTCCCGACCTTCAGCTCTTCTCCATCCTGACGACCACCCCAGGAGCGCTGCAAAGCTTCGCCACAGCAACCACCGGCACCGATCCCACTGGAGCGCTTGCCGTCGTCTCCGCGAAGTAGCTGTAACGTCCTGCGCGAATCTGACACCACAGCTGGGAGCGGCCGGAATGGGCCGGATCTTTCCCGTAAATGTTGCCGATTAGATTCGCGTCGCACAAAATCCACAAAATTCTGCGCCAATCTCTACGGGTTTTCTCTCTAAATAGTTAAAGTGAAAGCAATGCTGTCCGATTCCGGCCACCGGCCTCTACCCCCTGCCTGGATGACCTTCCTGCCCGGTAAACGCTCCCGTTTAAAGCTCCTCTCGGTTCTGGTGCTGGTTTCGGGCTGTGCCCGGTTCACGCCCAAGCCTGCGCAGGAGTACGTGTACGTCTCGGCTAAGCGAACCTTTCTGCGGGATCGGCTCGCCGCAGTTTCGAATCGCGTGGGCGAGGTGTCGAACGGGGAAAAACTACTGGTTCTCGACCGCGCCCGGCGTTTCGTCAAAGTAAAGGACGAGAAGGGCGAGATCGGCTGGATCGATGGACACGCCATCATCGAGCAAAAGGTCTATGACCAGTTCACGGAGCTGGCCAAGCAGCACGAAAAAGATCCGGTCATCGCCACCGGCGTTCTCCGCGACGACTCCTATCTGCACGACCAGCCGGGGCGGCAGACGGACCACTACTACCTGCTCGCCGAGAATGCCAAACTGCAGCTCATCACCAGAGCTTCTGTTCCCAAGCCGATGCCTCCCCAGGCGGTACCCGTTCCGCCTCCAGCGACAAAAACGAAAGCGGCGGGAAGCGCGAAGAAGGGGGAGCCGGCAACGGTTGCCAAGGACGATCCCGCGCAGCCGGTTTTACAGGACTGGTGGCTGGTCCGCGATGCGCAGGGCCAGATGGGATGGGTCTGGTCGCGCATGATGGATGTCGATATTCCTGCCGAGATCGCCGGCCTTTCTGAAGGCCAACGGTACATCGGCGCCTATCTGCTGCGCACCGTCGATGATCCTGACTCTTCCTTCCCTGACAAAAAAGCCCCCGAGTACATAACCGTCATCAATTCATGGAAAGACGGGCTGCCCTACGATTTCGATCAGATACGCGTTTTTACTTGGAATACTCGCAAGCATCGCTACGAGACAGCCTTTCGGGAGCGCAACTTGCAGGGATACTTGCCGGTGACCATAAGCAGCACCGTAGCCGATAACCAGCAGGAGCCGGTCTTCTCCTTCAAGGTCGCGACCGGTGACGATGTGGCCATTGATCCCACGACCGGCGTCGCCCATGCTGCGCAGACCGAGACTGATTCCTATCGTCTGGAAGGCGCGCTGGTCAAGAAGATCGGTCCCGCAACTCCTCCCGCTCCACGGCCTGCCGGCGCGGAGCCGGTGAAGCGCCGGAGGCGGGCTCCGGAAAAGCACAAGCGCCACGCCCACTAGCACTGCCGGTTCGCTTCAGTGAAAGGTTTGAAGAATGGGCCAGATAGAGAGAGCCATCTGGTCTTTGCTCAGGTTGATGAAAAATTCAACGATTGATTTTCGGAGGGAGCGTGAGGCTTCAGCCTCACGAATAAGCCTATGATATTCCGAGGGCTTTAGCCCTGGATCTTCTGCTTCCTAAGCCCTGTATAACTTTGCTCAGCTTGTTGACAAAGTCTTGGTCTCGGAAGGGTACGGCCTTCAGGCCGTACGTAAATCAAGCAAAATGAGTGCGGCTTCAGCCGCTGAGGGAACGCCGGCTCGCATTGCAAAGGTTGTCATCAACCTAAACAAAGGCCGGATGGAGAGATCCATCCGGCCTTTGTTTTTTTTTGATTCTGTTTAGGACGGCCTACTTGATCGTTCCGTTCATGGCTTGCGGGTAGAACGCGCCCCCGACGCCTGCGGCCCCTCCGCCGTACACGATGCTCAGCACCTGCGTGGTCGTGCGAGGGAAGGTCATTGCGTTGGCGTCGTTGTCGACGATGGTTGCAGCGCCGCTGCTGGAGGTACCCACGCCGATGTCGTCGGTGTTGGTGCCATCGAGCTTGGCCCGTGTCGCTGCAATGGCCTGCGACGCTGTCTGTGCAGCCGCTCCCGCCTGGTAGATGCGGGTGCGAATGCTTCCAGCGTGGTAGGCCTCGACTCCATGGATGCCCACCGCCTTGTCGAGATAGGCCTTGCTGCTGATGAGCCCCGCCGCTCCCTGATAGGCGGTTACACCCACGTCTTCGAAGATGAAGGCGCCGAGCAGGAAGTTCGTTTCGCTGGCAAAAGGATCAAAGGTTGCGCCCAGTCCGGCGGCCACAGCCAGGGCGTTGAAGCTGTTCAGGAGGTCGATGTTGGGTTGAGCGACTGCGGCCGTTCCCAATGCGGTGCGCAGAAAGTTGACGTGATTTTGCTCATCGGTGGCGACTTCCATAGCGAATTGCTGCAGGAAAGGCGTGACGAAGGGCACCATGGCGTTGGCCTTGACCGTGACCGTCCCGCCCGCTGTTCCGGAGCCGCTGGCAGTCATCGAGGCGGGAAGGGCTGCGCCGGTGGTGGCGATGGTGTAGAACTGCGCCTCCAGGTATTCGAGGTTGAGGGCGAAGTTGAGGATGTCGGCGTCGGTAACGGCGGCCTGCGCTTCCGCGTGGCGCGAGAGCAGCATGCCGGCCAGCGCCGTTCCGCCGAGAATGAGAGCGGAGCGACGGCTGGAGGACGTCGATTCAGCGTTTTTCTGTTCCAATTCTGTTATTTCCATGTCAGCTCTCCTTAGGACGCCGATGCCGTGATGGTGCCGTTCAGACCGTTGGGGAAGAATCCGCCTTTGCTTACGACGCCGGCAGTGGGGTCCAGGTAGACGATGTGCAGGACCTGATCCGTAGTGCGGTCGTAGGCAATGGAGTTGGAGTCCGCGGCAACGATGGATCCCGGAGCCAACGTGGTTTCTGCGCCTCCGCCGGCCGTAGCGCGCAGCGCGGAGATCTGGTTGGCATAGGTAAGGTAGGGAGCGCCGAGTTGCGCAATCAGCGTGCGGACGGTCGCGGCGTGATAGGCCTCGGTGGCGTAGATGCCTGCAGCGTAGCCCAGATTCGCGGCGACGGTGAGCAGCGTGGAAGCGCCGTGATACGCGGTTACACCCACATCCTCAAAGACAAAGGCGCCCACCAGGAAGCTGTTTTCATCGGCGAACGGATTGAAGGTTGCACCGATGCCGGCAGCCATCGCAGCGGCATTGAAGCTGTTTTGCAGATCGATCGCCGGGCGGTCGACCGCTGCATTGGCTAGCGCCTTGCGAATAAACCTCACGTGAGCCAGCTCGTCATTCGCGATCTCTTCGGCATAAGCCTGAATCGCGGGCGTCTGGAAGGGAACTGCCGCTCCTCCGGTAACCATGCCCGGGCTGGTTCCAATATCAGCCGAGGAGAGCCCCGAGCCGGTCACGGCTCGCAGATAGAATTCAGCCTCGAGATATTCGAGATTCAGCGCGAAATTGAAGATGTCGACGTCCGTAATACCAGTGGGTGTGGTCGGGGGTGTAGGGGTTGTCATGTGCGAGCTGCCGCCACAACCTGCCGCCATAGTTACGGCAGCGGTGGTGCCGATGCCGCTTGCAACTGCGGCGAGAAATTTTCGACGAGAAACTCTGTTTCTGATGCGTTCGCTGATATTGTCCACAATCGCCTCTCTCTGATCTGCCTACGAAAGCCTTCGGTCGCGTCTAGAGTGCGAATCGAAGCGAACTGCTTTCTGGACTAAGAACGCGTTTGCGGAAATAGCGGATGTTTTGTTTCAACGTCCACTTGCGTAGGACAGGAGTTTTCTCCCGAATCTCAACAATTGATTGGGGGTTTGCGGCCTCATCAAATTTTTCTATGCAACATATCGATGCTGTCCAGCATCGCCGGAGATGTCGGGAGAACGTTCGATGACCTCGTGAAATGCGCGCTTGCAGGTGTGCTTGTTGCAGAATTCTTCTTCGCGAAGAAACTACCCGGCAGCCTTTCCATGAAATAAGACATCCAATCCATTTCGCTGGCAGGAATGGGCGCTGTCGAAGCGTACAGATTTGCTTTATTTGAGAAAAAAAGAAGGGTTTCGCCAGCTTGTCACGATTATCAAGTTAGCCAGGATCGTTGGAGGGCAACGTGCAAAGGACCCAGCTAACCTGTTAACTTGGAAAGGTGGGACTGTTAATTGCAATTTGAAGATCATACTGCGGCGACGGCGTTTTGTTAGTCAGACTCCGGCGCTGAATTCACTTTTGATTCAGCAGTTGTAAACCAAGCGGCACATCATGAGAAGGAGATCGGCACATGGACAACAAGCCGGCACAGAACATTCAGGACACCTTCCTGAATACCGTTCGTAAGGACAAAACCCCCATAACGATTTATCTGGTAAGCGGCGTAAAGCTGACCGGAAAAATCCGGTCCTTTGACAAATATTCCGTGCTTCTGGAAAACAACAGCCAGGAGCAGTTAATTTTCAAACATGCCATCTCGACTGTGGTGAGCAGTCGTTCCGTTCTGCACGGAGAGCACCGGCCTGTCGGTGCTGTGGGCCACACCGTGGGACAAGGCGCGCTGGTTGGCGCGGCCAGCGTCTCCGACCTGTAGAATCTGTTCTCAATCCCCGGCGGGCGCCTCGCAAGCGGGGCGCTGCGTGGGAGACGTGTGTTTCGGGAACGAGAAACACACTGATCGCGTATTGTTGCGTCATGACCGTTGAGGCGGCGACCGAGATCGGATTTTGAGTTCAGTCAAGCCATCGGATGCGTTGAGCCGATCCCACGAGATTGCTCTGCTGGTTGCCGTCGAGTTCGGCGGCCAACGCAGGTCCCTTTCGCGCACTGCCGCGCTTGCCCGAAATGCGGCTGTCGCTCATATCGACGGCCACGACATTCTCAGCGACGAAGATTTCAATGTCCCGAGCACGGGAGCGGTTATCCCTTCCCCGACCTTCGATCTGCAGGCTTCCCTTGAAGAGTTCCGCGAGCTGATTCTGTCCGCTGGAGCGGAGATTGGCGCCGAGGTCATCCAGCGGCGTCCGAAACCCGATCCCGCTACCCTCCTGGGGAGCGGCAAGGTCGAGGAGATCGCGGGCATTGCGGCATCCATTCACGCCGACGTTATCCTCTTCGATCATGATCTGACACCCACGCAGCTGCGCAATCTTGAAGAGGCGCTGCCTTGCCGCATCGTCGACCGCACGCAACTTATCCTCGACATCTTCGCGCGCCATGCCCGTACGCGTGAGGGTCAACTGCAGGTGGAGCTGGCGCAGCTGGAATACATGCTTCCCCGGCTCACCGGACGCGGCGCGTCCATGTCGCAGCTGGGCGGCGGCATCGGCACCAGGGGACCGGGCGAAACACAGCTGGAAACCGATCGTCGCAGAATCCAGCGGCGCCTGGTTCACCTTAAAGAAGAACTTGAAGGTGTCCGGCGCGTCCGCACCCAGCAGAGGCAACGCCGTGAGGCTGTACCGGTGCCGGCCGTTGCGCTGGTGGGATATACCAACGCCGGCAAGAGTACGCTCTTCAACACCATCACCAAGGCCGGAGTGCTCGAGTCCTCGCGCATGTTCGCCACGCTCGACCCCAAGCTGAAGGCGATCCTGCTGCCCAGCCGGCGCAAGGTGCTGCTTTCCGACACCGTCGGATTCATCCGCAATCTGCCGCATACGCTGGTGACTTCGTTCCGCGCCACGCTGGAAGAGGTGCAGAAGGCCGAAGTCCTGCTGCATGTCCGCGACTGCTCGAGCGAAATGCAGGACGAGCACAAGGCCGAAGTCGAAAAAGTTCTGGATGAGCTGGGGGTGCTGGGCAAGCCGCGCATCGAGGTCTTGAACAAGATCGACCTTCTGCCCGAGGCCGAGCGCGAAGTCCTGGTGGCCAGCGGAGCAGTTGCAGTTTCCGCGAAATCAGGCTGGGGAATTACGGAGCTGCTGGAGCGTGTCGACGCGGCGCTGGTCGCCGATCCCATCGTCGAGCAACAATTTGAAGTTCCTCAGTCCGAGGGAGGGATTCTGGCTGCGCTGGGTGCGGGATCATTGATCCGCGAACGCCGTTTCGAAGGCGATTCCGTGGTGATGACGGTCGCCGGTCCCGCTTCTCTGATGGGACGCTATCGGCAATATTGGAGACTGGACGGGAATTGAAAAATCAAACGGGGATTAAAAATTAGACTGGAGAAGCATAAGAATGGGCCGACTGAGCGGGAGCAGAGGTAGGTCCCGAACACTCGGCCCATTGGACCCTGAACCGGGTCATAGGTGATACACTCAGTCTACGCCGGTGAAGTGGCGAGTCAAGAAAAGATTTCCGAATATTCAGGCGATTGGCGGGTTACTCTATGTTGCCGGTTTTCGGGAAAGCAGTCAGAGTGTGCTCGCCGCATTGACACTGCAATTTCACGTCTGTTACAACCAATTATTCTATAACCCTTTCCAGTAGTTTCCATCCGCATACGTCGGCGAAATCATGGTAGATGAACTTCTGCGTCAACTCGGCGATCTTCTCCTCGGCTCTGTGCCGACGATGGTCATTTTTTTGATTCTGGTCCTGGCTTATCGCTTCATTTTGCATGGCCCGCTGGTGCGGATGTTGGCGCAGCGGCGAGAGATGACCGCGGGAGCCGTGGAAAAGGCGCACGCCGCGATCGCCGCTGCCGACGCCAAGACCCAGGAATACGAAGCCAAGCTGCGGGCGGCGCGCGCGGAGATCTTCCGCGCCCGCGAACAGCGCATCCAGCAGTGGAATGCGCAACGCGAAAAGGCGCTGGAAAGTGCGCGGCTGGCGGCGCATGAAAAGATCCAGGCGGCGCGCAAATCGATTGAGGCTGAGGCCGAGGCCGCGCGGAAACAGGTGGAGAGCTCGGCAGATCAGCTCGCCGGACAGATTCTGCGGGTCATCCTTCCAGCACAGGCGGAGGGAGTTCGTTGAAGTCGCTTCTTAGAAATCATCCCGCCCGCCTTTTTCTTGTAGCGTTGCTGGGAATCAATATTTTCAGTGCGCTGCCGGCAAGGGCGCAGAATACCCCCGCTCCCGCAACCGGTGCCGCAAATGGCGGCGTCTCGCAGCCCGACAAGATGGACGCTCCGGATACCGATTCGCAGACCGAGGCTTTTCGTCATGCGGGTCCGGTGCAGAAGATTGCGCGCCTGACGAACCTGAGCACCGAGACCACTGCGAAGATCTTCGAGGATCTGAATTCGGCGATCCTGATCGGCGTGATTCTCTGGTTTCTCCTAAAGCTCATGCCGAAGATGCTGCGCAAGCGTTCGGAACATCTCCAGAAGCAAATTGTGGAAGCGCAGGTAGCGAGCGCGCAGGCTGCCGAGCGGCTGTCGGCGGTCGAAGAGCGGTTGTCGAAGCTGGGCGTCGAGATCGATGCCATCCGGGAGCAGACCGAGCGCGAGAGCGCGTCCGATGAGAAACGCATTCAGGATGCTCTCGAAGAGGAGCGCAAGCGCATTGTGGCCTCGGCTGAGCAGGAGATCGGCGCGGCGAGCGCGGCAGCGCATCGCGACCTGAAGAAATTTGCCGCCGAGCTGGCCGTTGACCGTGCCTTGGGCCGGATTCATCTCAGCGCCGAGGACGATCACGCGCTGATCCACAACTTCGCCGAAAGCCTGAAGAAGGGAGAGCGCAACTGATGTCTGCTTTTGCAGCGCGATATGCGCGCGCCCTGGCCGATGTGGTGCTCGAAGCGCACCTCAACGCGTCGGTTATTCAGAATCAGCTGAACGACTTTGCCGCTGCGTGGCACACCAGCGCGGGTTTGCGCGAGGTCTTCCTCGATCCCACGTTTCCGGTGGAGCAGAAGGTTGCGATTCTGGACAAGCTGAATTCGCGTCTTGGCATGTCCCAGCAGGCGCGGAATTTCGTCGCGGTGCTCATCAATCACAGCCGGATTCATGCGCTCGATGAGGTGCTGGCTGCCTTTCGTCATGAGATGAATGTGCGGCTGGGCATCTCCGAAGTGTCGGTGACAACCGCTCATTCCTTGGATGAACAGGGGCGGCAGGATCTCGAAGCGCGGATCGCGGAAATGACGAAGACGCGTGTGAGTGCTACCTTCCATGAAGACTCTTCGCTGCTCGGCGGAGTCATCCTGCAGGTAGGCAGTACAGTTTATGACGGTTCGGTGCGCGGACGCCTGAACCGGCTGAAAGAAGAGCTGGCAGCGAGCTAACGTCGAGTTTCAAGCGCAGCCACGTCATCATCAAGAGTTGAGAACCCGGTTGGAAAAGTGAAGCAATGGCTCAGATAAACGCAGACGAAATTACACAGCTCCTCAAAGAGCAGATCGCAAATTACGATTCCAAGGTCCGTGTCGATGAAGTCGGCACCATCATCTCGCTGGGCGATGGAATCGCGCGCATTCACGGTCTGGACAAGGTGATGGCGGGCGAGTTGATCGAGTTCCCGCACAACGTGGCCGGTTTGGCCATGAACCTTGAAGAAGATCAGGTGGGCGCGGTGCTGCTCGGCGACTACACCGAACTTCGCGAAGGCGACCAAGTCAAGCGCACCGGCAAGATTCTCAGCGTTCCCGTGGGCGATGCCATGATCGGCCGCGTGGTCAACTCGCTCGGCGAACCCATCGACGATAAAGGGCCGATCGCTTCGACCCAGTCTTTGCCGGTAGAGCGGCTTGCCCCTGGCGTCATTTCGCGCCAGCCGGTGCGCGAACCGATGATGACCGGACTGAAGGCCATCGACTCCATGATTCCGATCGGCCGCGGCCAGCGCGAGCTGATCATCGGCGACCGCCAGACCGGCAAGACCTCCGTCGCGCTCGACACCATCATCAACAGCAAGGGCAAGGATCTGATCTGCGTCTACTGCGCCATCGGCCAGAAGCGCTCCTCCGTCGCCCAGGTGGTGCAGACGCTCGCCGAATACGGCGCGATGGACTACACCATCGTGGTTGCCGCGACCGCTTCCGAGCCGGCGCCCATGCTGTATCTCGCGCCCTACGCAGCCACCGCGCTGGCTGAATACTTCCGCGACAACGGCAAGCACGCGCTGATCATCTACGACGATCTCTCCAAGCACGCCGTGGCCTACCGTGAGCTCTCGCTGCTGCTGCGCCGTCCTCCGGGACGCGAAGCCTATCCCGGCGATGTCTTCTATCTCCACTCGCGCCTGCTGGAGCGCTCCTGCAAGCTGAGCAAGGAGTTTGGTTCGGGATCGCTGACCGCGCTGCCCATCATCGAGACCCAGGCCGGCGACGTTTCGGCGTACATTCCGACCAATGTGATCTCGATTACCGATGGACAGATCTTCCTCGAGACCGATCTCTTCAACTCCGGCGTCCGTCCCGCGGTGAACGTGGGCTTGTCCGTCTCGCGTGTAGGATTTTCGGCAGCCATCAAGGCCATCAAGCAGGTGGGTTCGACGCTGAAGCTCGACCTCGCGCAGTATCGTGACCTCGCGGCTTTCGCGCAGTTCGGCAGCGATCTCGATAAGGCCACGCAGAACCAGTTGAACCGCGGACAGCGCCTGACGGAGCTCCTCAAGCAGCCGCAGTTCCAGCCACTGACCGCCGAGAAGCAGGTAATCATCCTCTTCGCCGGCACTCAGGGCTTCCTCGACGACATCAAGGTGCCCAGCATCCGCGCCTTTGAAGACGGCCTGTACAAGTACCTCGACTCGGGGCAGAGTGCCTTGCTCAACGACATCGCGACCAAGAAGTCGCTCGATGACGACCTGAAGCGGCGTATCAAGGATGCCCTGCAGGAGTACAAGGCCAACTTCCTTTCCGAACATCAGGACGCCAAGGTGCAAACGGCGGGGGCGGCGAAGTAAGACTCGACCATGGCAAACGTTCTCGATTTACGGCGGCGCATTCGCAGTGTGAAAAACACGCGCCAGATCACCAAGGCCATGAAGATGGTCTCGGCGGCTAAGCTGCGCCGCGCGCAGGAGCGCGCCGTCAGCTCGCGGCCCTACTCGGCGATGCTGGCCAGCGTGCTCGAGTCTCTGAAGCGCCGCATCGATATTTACGACCCGGAGACGGGCGATGCCAAGCATCCGCTGCTGCGAACGCGGGAAGAGAAGCGGGTGCTGATCGTGGTGGTCTCGGGCGATAAGGGTTTTGCCGGCGCCTTCAACACCAACATCATCAAGACGGCAACGCAGTTTCTCGACAAGAACGGCAAGAAGCAGATCGACATCGAGCCCATTGGACGCAAAGCTCGTGATCTCTTCCGCCGCCGCTATCCCGCGGCCAAGTTCGCCGAGCAGAATCAAGGCGAGCACGCAGGCAGCGCGCGTCCGGAGCGGCAGAGAGGCAGCGGCACCGAAGTCATCGGAGATCATCCTGGGCTGCTGGAAAAGCTGAGCTTCGACGCGGTGCGCGAAGTCGGCGAAGACATCGTCGACCGCTATGCACATGAAGAGATCGACGCCGTCTATCTCGTCTACAACGAGTTCAAGTCGGTCATTGCGCAGCGCGTCGTCGTCGAGAAGCTTTTGCCCATCGTCGAGTTCGGCAAGCATGAGATCGCAGAAGCGCGTGAGATGACTGCGGAAGAACGAGCACAAGCCGGCGAAGCGGCACTGACCGCCGGTATCAGCGTGCAGCCCGGCGAGGCCGAGGCGGACATAGCGGAGTTCGAAGACGAGGCCAAGAAGTTCGGCACCGCCGATGTCGACTACATCTACGAGCAGCCGCCGCGCGAGATCTTCGACGCGATTCTGCCGCGCTACGTCACCTCGCAGCTCTATCACGCCATGCTGGAGTCGGTGGCCGCCGAGCACGCGGCCCGTATGACGGCCATGGATGCCGCGACCAACAACGCAACAGAAATGATCGACGATCTGACGCTCACCATGAACCGCGTGCGCCAGGCGGCGATCACCAAAGAGATCATCGAGATTGTGAGCGGCGCAGCTGCGTTGTAGCGGCTGGGAAGCGGTTGGCTGAGAAGCGGCCGGCGAAAACATTAGGCGAAGTTTGAGTACAGGAAACATATGGCAGAGAACATAGGCAAAGTGATTCAGATCTCCGGCCCGGCCGTGGACGTGCAATTCGAAGAGGCGAGGATGCCCTCGATCTATCAGGCCCTGCGCGTTGTGAGCGACGGCTTCAACGTTCCCACGCCGATCAACGTGATCCTCGAAGTCCAGCAGCATCTGGGCGAGGGCCGCGTGCGCTGCGTGGCCATGGAAGCGACCGAGGGCATGGTGCGCGGCATGAACGCCATCGATACCGGCGGCCCCATCACCGTGCCGGTGGGCAAGGGAACGCTGGGCCGCGTGCTCAACGTCATCGGCGAACCGGTCGACGAGCTCGGCCCGGTGACTTCGACCGAGCGCAAGCCGATTCACCGCCAGGCTCCTGCCTTCGACGAGCAGTCGACCTCGGAAGAGATGTTCGAGACCGGCGTAAAGGTCATCGATCTCATCCAGCCATTTCTCAAGGGCGGTAAGATCGGCCTCTTCGGCGGCGCCGGCGTGGGCAAGACCGTCGTCATCCAGGAGCTGATCAACAACGTTGCGACCAAGCACGGCGGCTTCTCCGTCTTCGCCGGCGTCGGCGAGCGCACCCGCGAGGGCAACGATCTCTGGCTTGAGTTCCAGGAAGCCGGCGTGATCGATCTCAAGGATCTCTCGAAGTCCAAGGCCGCGCTGATCTACGGCCAGATGACCGAGCCGCCCGGAGCGCGTCTGCGCGTGGCGCTCTCGGCGCTGACCATCGCCGAGCACTTCCGCGACGAAGAGGGTTCGGACACGCTCCTCTTTATCGACAACATCTTCCGCTTCACCCAGGCGGGCTCCGAAGTATCGACGCTGCTAGGCCGCATGCCTTCGGCCGTCGGTTATCAGCCCAACCTGGCCACGGAAATGGGCGAGCTGCAGGAGCGCATCACCTCGACCAAGAAGGGCTCCGTCACCTCGGTCCAGGCCGTCTACGTGCCCGCCGACGATTTGACCGATCCCGCGCCCGCGACCACCTTCGCTCACCTCGATGCGACCACCGTGCTCTCGCGTCCATTGTCTGAGCTCGGCATCTATCCCGCTGTCGATCCGCTGGCTTCGAGCTCGCGTATTCTTTCGCCGCGCATCGTCGGACAGGAGCATTACGACGTGGCCCAGGGCGTGAAGCGTATTCTGCAGCGCTATAAGGACCTGCAGGACATCATCGCCATTCTCGGCATCGACGAGCTTTCCGAAGAGGATCGCACCACGGTCAACCGCGCCCGCAAGGTGCAGAAGTTCCTCTCGCAGCCCTTCCACGTGGCCGAGCAGTTCACGGGTATCCCGGGCAGCTACTGCAAGATCGCCGATACCGTGCGCAGCTTCAAGGAAGTGATCGAAGGCAAGCACGACGACGTTCCCGAACAGGCCTTCTACATGAAGGGCACAATCGAAGAAGTCCTCGAAGCAGCCGAGAAGCTGAAGACTACGGCGTAATAGCAGGGTTCAGGTTTTAGGGCTCAGGGCTTAGCAAGAGCTGAAAGTGATCACTGAAAGAGACTGAGCTCTGAGCCCTGTGCTCTGTGCTCTGAGAACTGAAGAATGGCAGATACCAACAAACTTACAGTCCGGCTCGTAACTCCCGACCGCATCCTCGTCGATCAGACGGCGGATGCGGTCGAGGTGCCATCCAAGTCCGGATATCTCGAAGTGCTCTACGGCCACGCGCCGTTGCTTGCCGAGCTTGGTCCGGGTGAAGTGCGTCTGCACGGCGGCGAGGGCGGCGATCAGCGCTTCAATGTGGCGCGAGGCTTTGTCGAGGTGCTTCCCGAGCGCGTGACCATCCTTGCCGAAAGCGCGTTGAAGCCGGAAGAGATCGATACCGCAGAGGCGCAGAAGGATCTCGACGAGGGCAGGAAGCTCTGGAATGAAGCCGGCGATGACGCAGAGAAATACGATGAGGCGAATGCCGTCATCCGCGAAGCAGAATCGCAGATGGAAAGCGCTCAGGGTCACTCCTGACAGACTCGGCGTTTCATCGAAACAAAGGGACTGGCTGAGGCCAGTCTTTTGTCGGTGAAAAATCCCACGATTGATTTTCGGAGGGAGCGTGAGGCTTCAGCCTCACGAATAAGCCGATGATATTCCGAGGGCTTTAGCGCTGGATCTTCTGCCTTCTCAGCTCTGTATAACTTTGTCAGCAGTCTGGGACTGAATAAATTCGGCCCTTTTCCTTCCTTCGAGATACTCCGCGAAAATACCGGGCGGAATAAGTTACCCATCGACATTCCAACGTCACAACATTCACTCACTCTCCAGATATGTTCATCGCATGGCAGCCGGTATTTGCCCCCAACGGGTGATTTCCGAGGTTGCTTTTGAGCGGCTAGTGTATCTTGGAGCAGGTCGAAAATCGTCTTCCAGAATGCAGACACCAACCAAGCTTGAAGCCGCCGCCTGTAGTCACACCGGTAGCGTGCGGACCACCAACGAAGACTCCTTCGGATATTGTCTCGATGCCGGCGCCTTTGTCGTATGCGATGGCATGGGCGGAGCCGCTGCCGGAGAAATTGCCAGCCGTCTCGCCGTCGACACGCTGATCGAGCGCATTTGCGACACAGAACGCGATGCGCACACGCAGGGTGTGCTCGAGGCCGCAATCGAAGCCGCCAATCGCCTGGTCTATGTGCGATCCGAGAGAGATACAGCTCTGCACGGCATGGGTACGACGCTCGTGGCAGCTGTGATTGTGGGCGACAAAGCGGTGATCGCTCACGTGGGCGACAGCCGCTGCTACCTGTTTCGCCACCGTCAACTGCTGCGGCAAACCAATGATCACTCTTTGGTAGACGAGCAGGTGCGCCTCGGACAGCTTACCCAGGATGAGGCTGACCGCTCGCCGCTGCGCAATGTGATCACCCGCGCCATCGGAACGCAGAAGACGGTCGCGCCCGAAACCTCCGAGATCGACCTCCAACCGGGCGATCTGCTGCTGCTCTGCTCCGACGGGCTGACCCGTGAGTTGCCCGACGATCGCATCACTGAGCTCCTCAACCGGATGCTTGAAGGCGGCCAGGAAGATGTGGAAGCGCTATCGAGCGGATTGGTGGAGGCAGCCAACCAGGCCGGCGGCCACGATAACATCACCTGCATCGTCACCCGGATGCCCGCCGATATCATTCGCTGATTCTCTTTTCCCGCTCTGCTCCCCTCCGGCTTCGCTGCTGATAGACTCATTTGTTTTGCGGCTCCACGAAGGTAGAAATGAGTGAAAGAGGCGGTGGGAATGATTGATATCAAGATGGTCGGCGTGCTGGGCGCAGGCACCATGGGAAACGGCATCGCGCACGTTTTTGCACGCAGCGGCTTCGGTGTCCTGCTGTGCGAGGTCGAGCAGCAGTTTCTCAATCGCGGCATCGAGACCATTCGCAAGAATCTCGATCGTGAGCTGTCGAAAGGAAAGATCTCCGCAGAGGACAAGGAACTGGCGCTGGGCCGCATCACCGGCACCCTCGACCGCGGCGCGCTGGCCGAATGCGACTTCGCAGTCGAAGCAGCCACCGAGCGCTTCGAGGTCAAGGCGCAGCTCTTTGCCGAGCTTGATGAACTTCTGCCCGCCCATGCCATCCTGGCGTCTAACACCTCATCCATCTCGATCACCAGGCTCGCAGCGCAGACCAGGCGGCCGGAGCAGGTCATCGGCATGCACTTCTTCAACCCGGTCCCGGTGATGAAGCTGGTAGAGGTGATCCGCGGGCTGCAAACCTCGCAGACCACCTATGACACAGTGAAGGCTCTGTCTGAGCGGCTGGGCAAGACGCCGGTTGAGGTCAACGACGCAGCCGGCTTCGTCTCCAACCGCGTGCTGATGCCGCTGCTGAACGAGGCCATGTATGCGGTGATGGAAGGTGTGGCGACCGCTCAGGCCGTCGACGAGGTCTTCAAGCTGGGCATGGCGCATCCCATGGGCCCGCTCACCCTCGCGGACTTCATCGGCCTCGACGTCTGCCTGGATATCATGCGCGTGCTGCAGGATGGGCTGGGCGACCCAAAATATCGTCCCTGCCCCCTGCTAATTCGCATGGTCGATGCCGGCTGGCTCGGGCGCAAGAGCGGGCGCGGGTTTTATGAGTACGATGGCTGAGAGGAACGAGCTGGGAGGGACGAATGGACACGCTGAGCATGAGGGCAGTGGCTGCCGCGCTCCATGTGGCGCGCTCGCTCGGCCTGCGCTGCGACGATCAGCCTGAAGTGGTGGCCGACGGCAGCAATGTGCTGGTGCATCTCAAACCTGCTTCGGTGGTCGCGCGAGTAGCAACCACGACGGCGCTGGTGCGCAAGCCGGCGCAGTGGTGGTTGGCGCTCGATCTGGACATCGCTGGATACCTTGCGGCAGCTCAATTTCCGGTGGTGCCGCCTAGCCGCGAGCTGCCGCCCGGTCCGCACCTGCACGATGGGCTGACCCTCACCTTCTGGGAGTTTGTCGAACACGACCGCGCCTATGTGGCCGATGCCGCAGAGGTAGGTCCATTCCTGCGCGAACTGCATGCGGTGCTGCGCGGATACAGAGGTTCTCTGAAGCGGCTGAGCCCGTTTGCGGAGATCCCTCAGTGGCTGGATGAGATCGCGTCGTGGAATGTGCTCGATAACGCCGACCTCGCCATGCTGCGCCGCGGCTTCAGCGTGGTCGCGGCCGGGATCGATGCGCTGCGCCTGCCCGAGCAGCCGCTGCACGGCGACGCGCACAAAAAGAATTTGCTCAAGACTGCCAAGGGACTGGTATGGACGGATTTCGAAGATGCCTGTTCGGGACCGGTCGAGTGGGATGTGGCCTGCTTCATCCGCACCTCGGGTGAGCCGAAAGAGGCGGCGCTGGCTGCTTATGGCGACAGACTGGACCCTGTTTCGCTGGACCCGTTTTTCGCGGCGCGCGATCTTCAGGGCGCGGTCTGGGGTGCGATCCTGACGACCAGACTTCCTGATCGCAGGGAGCGGGCTGCGGAGTGGCTGGCCGTCGCCCGTTCCCGATATGGGCACCTGTAGTCGAGAAAGATTCCCGCTGCGAGTTTCAGCCCTGCCCGGCGCGCCTTCCACACCGATCGGGGGTATTCTCTTGAGATATGGTGAGGATGACGGTGCTGGCCTCGGGTTCCAAGGGTAACAGCACGGTTGTCTCCAGCTCCCGCACCCGCATCCTCGTCGATGCCGGGCTCTCCTGCCGCGAGCTCTTCAAGCGCATGCTGGCCGCAGGGGAAGATCCTCGCACCCTGGATGCCATTCTGGTTACCCACGAGCATCAGGACCATGTGCAGGGGTTGGCCGTGACCGCCCGCAAGCTGGGAATCCCCGTGTACTTTACCGAGCCCACGCATCGCGCCTGGGTGCGCTGGATGACGCCGCGCAAGCGGCTGACCTATGCCGACTGGCTGGCACAGCGGAAACAGCAGGCGGAGGCCGCTGCGAGCTCGGAAGCAGCTTTGAATATCGAAATAGAAGAAAAAGAGGCGTTTGAAGAAGAGCAGGCCATTGATCTGAATGGCGTTGCTGACCCGATGAGTGCTGCATCCAAGATGGAAGCCCGTCGCGAGACCGATCCCTGCGCTCTGCCCGGCGGTGTCGAGTATTTCTCGGCGGGGCAGGGTTTTTCGGTAGGCGACATCGCGGTGACGCCTTTCACCATCCCGCACGATGCAGCCGATCCGGTGGGCTTTGTCTTTGAAGCCGAAGGGATACGCATCGGGCTGGCCACCGATCTCGGCTACATGCCGGCCAACGCCGCCATGCGGCTGCGCCGCTGCGACGTGCTGATGCTCGAATCGAACCACGACCTGGACATGCTGCGCGACGGGCCTTACCCCTGGTCGGTGAAGCAGCGGGTGATGTCCCGGGTCGGGCATCTCTCGAATCACGCTGCGGCGGAGTTCCTCGAAGAGAGCTATGACGGCCAGGCAGCCTACGTGGTGCTTGCGCATATCTCTGAAAGCAATAATCTTCCTGAGCTCGCACGGATTTCGGCCGAGCGCGCGTTGCGCGACCACATGAGCCTGCTGGCCAACAAACTTTTACTAGCGACCCAAGAGGCTCCTCTGGAATCTATTGTTCTGTAAGGTGATATATTAAGAAGAACGTTCCTTGGAAGTAGTGTGATCCGGCCCGCTGAGTAGCCTCAAATTGGCATACTCCGGCGGTGAGTTTTTGCAGATCGCGTAAAACGCGGGGAATTTTTTAAAGCGATGACAGAATGTACCGATCAAGTCGTAGGCGACATCCTTTCCAGCTGGCGCTACGACATCTCGGGTATCTCTCCGGAGATGAGCAAGGACTACAAGAGCCATCTTGAGGAGTGCGACCACTGCCGCAGACGGCAGCGGCTGCACCGCACCATCGATGTAGCCTTGATTGGCGTCAGCACCCTGTCAATCATTGCCTTCGTCATGGCGCTGATGGTGATTCACCACGTCGAGCCGTTGCGCAACTGGGCCCTGGTCATGCACTTGGAGCACCGGTCTGTCGATCTGACCCTGCAGGCTGCGGCGATTTTGGGCCTCCTGGTCTCACTGGTTTCCTGGGTGCTGATCGCGGTGACCACGCCTGCTCCCGTCTACCTGACCGGCATGGCTCTGGCCCAGGCCCGCGTTCTGCAAGGACGCATCCCTGAAGAGCTCCGCGGCCGCCTGCCCCGCAACGTAGCCTAAAGGCCTGCATCGAGGCTAGCGGCATCGTTGAGCGCCTGAAAGACAGATTTTTCATCCGAAATGAGCGCAGTAATCGTGATTTGAAAGCTCTGTATTTCCAATGATTTGCGCCCTGTTTGAACATTTTTAAATCCGCGTTGGGCTGATCTTCACCACAGGTCCTGTCCCCCGTATCTCCTGTCCCAGTATTGCGGGCGATTTTCGCGAACAGCGTCTCGACCGGATCCCAATCCCTCCCGGCAATGCCCATGTCCATCGCCACTCCCTATAAGCTGAAGTAACCCATGAGTGAACCGGCAAGTGCGGGTCAAGAGGAAGAGCAGAAAACGCAGAAGCCCGCGAACGCTCCCGGCATTCTGCAGGAGGTGCCCGTGTCGTCCACCCTCACCAGCTCGCTGCTGGCGCTGGGCGGCGGCTACCTCGACGGCTTCACTTACGTTGGCCACGGGCATGTCTTTGCCAACGCCATGACCGGCAACGTGGTTCTGCTGGGCATCAGCTGCGTATCGGGAACCTGGCAAACGGGCTTTCGCCATCTTCCGCCGATTGTGGCCTTCATCATCGGCATCTCCGCAGCCCGGATCATGAAGCTTCCCGGCGCCCGCTCCCGGATTCGCTTTCCCAATCTCTCCGTTTTGGCTCTCGAAATTGCCATCCTCAGCGTGATTAGCGTTCTTCCCCAGAGCACCGGGGCCTTCTGGATCACCACCAGCATCGCCTTTGCCGCCTCGGTCCAGGTTGCCACTTTCCGCGATGTGAACGGGAGAAGCTACAACTCCACTTTCACCACCGGCAATCTGCGAACGCTCAGCGAGGCCATCGTGGATCGCTTCTCCTCCGAACGGAAGCCGGAAACCGGCCGGGTGATACGTGACTTCTCGCTTATCTGCCTATCGTTTCTGGCCGGGGCAATGGGCGGCGGCTTCGTAACCCCAAAGCTGGGGAATCGTGCGCTCTGGCTCGAAATCGCGCTGCTGGCGGTAGTCGCCATACGAAACTGGCCTACCCGAAACAGGACGTCGCCAGCCTAGACTCCTCCCTATATTTTTTTCGCGGTCTATCCTGAACTTCTAAACCCGATTTGGAATTTGATTCCGAACGGACTTGGCGGTTCGATGCTCCGTCCTCGCCAACCCACCCCGAAACCTGCTAGCATCTCCGGTTTTCGCACCTTCGCTTTCCGGAGTCTTCATGACCGCTGCTTCCATCGCCGAAGTTACACCCAATACCTACCCTTTCACGCTTACCGAGGACCAGGAGCAGCTGCGCGACGCCATCCGCAAGTTTGCTGCCCGCGAGATCGCGCCGCACATCATGCGCTGGGACGAGGCCAGCGAGTTTCCCTCCGCTGCGGTCAAACAGCTGGGCGAGATGGGTCTGCTGGGCATCATCTTTCCTGCCGAATACGGTGGCTCGGGTATGGGCTACGTCGATTACATGCTGGCCATCGAAGAACTCTCTGCCGTTGATGGGTCGATCGGCATCATCGTTGCCGCGCATAGCTCGCTCTGCACCAATCACATCTTTCTTGCCGGCAGCGAAGAGCAGCGCCGCAAGTACGTTCCGCGGCTGGCCAGCGGCGAATGGCTGGGCGCCTGGGGATTGACCGAGCCCGGCTCCGGCTCCGACGCCTCGGCTGCGCGAACCATGGCCACGCGCACGGGCCAGGGCTGGCTGCTCAACGGCACCAAGACCTTCATCACCAACGGCAGCCATGCCAACGTGGCAGTGGTGATCGCGGTGACCGACCGCTCGCAGGGAACACATGGCCTCTCGGCATTCCTTGTCGAAAAAGGCACGCCCGGTTTCCGTCCCGGCAGGAAAGAGAACAAGCTTGGCCTGCGCGCCAGCGATACATCGGAGCTGATCTTCGAGGACTGCGTGATCCCCGAGGAAAACCTCATCGGCAAGCTCGGCGAGGGCTTCATTGACGCCATGCGCATCCTCGATGGCGGACGCATCTCGATTGCCGCTCTCTCGCTCGGCATCGCCCGCGGCGCGCTCGATGCGTCGCTGAAATACGTGAAGGAGCGCCGCCAGTTCGGCAAAGCCATCGCGGAGTTTCAGGGTATCCAATGGAAGCTCGCCGACATGGCAACGGAGCTAGACGCCGCCCGCCTGCTCACGCAGCGTGCTGCGGTTCTAAAGGACGCAGGACAACGGGTGACGCGGGAATCCAGCATGGCCAAGCTCTATGCGAGCGAGGTCGCGGTGCGCATCTGCGACGAAGCCGTGCAGCTCCACGGAGGCTACGGCTTCATCAAGGACTATCCTGCCGAGAAGTTCTATCGCGACGTGAAGCTCTGCACCATCGGTGAAGGCACCAGCGAGATACAACGCATGGTGATCGCGAGGGAGATTTTGAAGGTCCATCCGTCGCGCGGGTGACTGGTCGTCACGGGCGGCGACTGGCCGTCGCGGGCGAGCGCTTCGCGTGCTTCCTCCCTCTGGTCGTCAGCGAAGGGTCGGTTTTCCTTCCTATGATCGTGCGAGCGACAGGTCGAAGCGAAAACATATAAAAATCTAAGGATGACTTATCCGAAACTTACTGCAGCAACCGGATATTGCAGAGCGTTCCAAGGCTGCCGACTATCTGCAGTCGACACAGACACAGCTCCTGCAAATAGTAGATGGCCTCACCGAAGAGCAGATGAAATTCCAGATGGACATTGCACCGAATATCTCCACCGCTCCGCTCGATCCCGGCCCCCTCAAGGAGGGCGAGTTACGCCTTGAATTGGCTGAATTCACGCCTCATGCGATCCACCAGGTTCCCACCTATCACTTCCGGATGATTGATGCGCAATCCGGAAGTGAGGCAGGCAGCATCAATCTCCGGCTGGGATGGGACGAGAACCTCACCTTATACGCGGGGCACTTCGGTTATGGAGTGGATGAGGCATTTCGCGGCCGGCGTTATGCATCGCGATCCGTGACGCTTTTGAAGCCGCTAGCGCAGCAGCACGGATATACGCATCTCTGGATCACATGCAATCCGGAGAACATCGCGTCGAGGCGGAGCTGCGAGCTTGCCGGAGCAGAATTTATCGGGACCGTCGATCTGCCGGAGAGCAGCCAGTATTACGCACGCGGCATGCGCCAGAAGTGTCGATACCGGCTGGAGGTCGCCTGAACGATCGTTGGTTGATCGACTGCACCGGGTGCCCCAGGTCTCGTGTTCGAGAGCACATTGGGTGTTCCGCCGTCAGGGAAGCGAGCGGCGCCAGATCTGATTCGACTGCACCTCGCGAAAACAAGCGATTCGCTTGCCGTCGGGAGAAACTTCCGGTTGTAGAAGGTCGCCAACGTCATGCGTCAACTGCGTGGGTGTTCCGCCGATGCGTGGCACGGAGAAAAGCTGCAGATGATCGCCTGCCAGTCCGCTGTAAATCAGAGTTTTGCCATCGCGCTCCCAGTCCAGGCCGCCGTAGGTTGTTCCCTCATAGTCGATAACCTTTTCCGGGTGCGATCCGTCGGCGCGCACGACCCAAAGCGTGCTACGTCTTTCGCCGCGATCATCTTCAATGGCGATCTCTTTCCCGTCCGGCGACCACATGCCCGCGCTCGGGTTTAGGATGTCCTCCGAAAGCGGCAACATCTCCGTCTTCAATACAGCCCCTTTTTCCGTATCGAGGGTGAGTACCCAGAGCTTATTGATACCGGGCGTTCCACCGCGCTTCCATGAGACGAAGATCAGCTTCTTTCCATCAGGAGACCAGTAGGCGGGGCCAGTCTCCAGGCCGAAGTCCGTCAACCGGATCTCCGGCGCATGAACATCGTTGGCTCGACGCAGAAAAACGTCGTCGGTGGTGCCCGGGCTTGCATAGGTCGGGACAGGAGTTGGCGAGCGATGGGAGTGGAAGGCGATCCATTTCCCGTCCGGGGACCATGCCGGGGGAAAGTCCTCGCCATATCCTGAGACGATCACTCTGGGTTCCGAGGTGCGATTCGCATTCGCATCCACGTTGACGACGGCGTCGTCGAAATTGAGCGGTAAATCTGCGAAGCGTAAATCCCCGAAGAAATATCCAATCTGCGATCCATCCGGATTCCACATTGGAAAGGCGCCGCCGGCAATCACGTTCTTCGCCACGCCACCCTCGGTCGGAATGGTGACAATGGTGTCCTGTATCACCTTGTGATTCCAGTAGAGAAAGCCCGCAGCCAAAGCAGGACTGGCATTGTTCTCGCCCGGGGAATCAACTACGAGCCTGCGCGTGCCTGTAGCAAAATCGACCTGGTATATCTTTAGCCAGCGAGCGGCATGCGGCTGATGGCGCGCTGCATTCTCCGGGAAGCTATCGGATGCGAGTGTGAGGTATGCGCTTTTGCCATCTGGCGCAAGAGCGATGTTATTGGCAAGGCGGCTTGCGTCGAGGTGGTTGACTACGGCTTGTGGCTCGCCTGTCGATAAAACGATGCGGAATAGTGTCGTCTCCGCATTCGAATCATAAGCAAGGTAATAAAACATGCGGGCATCGGCAGAGAAGGCCATGGCCGTCACTGTTCCGGCAGGGCTGTACGGGCGATAGTTCCCTTGAGATCCAACGAAGAGTTTGCGATCCGGTGCACTCGAATCGAAGTAAGCGATCTTACGCCCATCTTGTGAGCAAGCCAGCGTCACTTGGGCGGGAAGAGAAGAAACGTGTTCCTCTCCGGGGAAAAACCAACCCGTTTCGCTGCCTCGTCGTCCACGTCGCGCGAGCGACGAAGAGCCGGAGCCGCAGAATGCCGCATCTTCGACGACATCCATGCCTTTCGTCAAGGTCTCGTTCTCCTCGCTCCCGGCACGAATGGAGTAGAGGTGCATGTTCTCCGGACCACCGTGAAACAGCGCCCAACTCCCATCTGGAGAGACGCTCATCGGTATTCGCCAGGACATATACCACTGGTTTTCGGAGCGCTCATAGATCAGCTTGTCGGACGAAGCGGAGGCCAGGTTCGCAAGAGAGAGGAATATTGCCGCGATGGCGAGGATGGGGCGAACGAAGACTAACTGCATACGTGCCTCTTACGGAGAGAAAGTGTGGAACAGAGTGATGCTGTGGTCGGACTGCATCGGCGGGGACGGGTACGAATGAAGAAGTGGCTTCAAAAATTTCTTCGCGCCTACCTATAACACAACCGAAACTGTTCTATTCCTACTCTTTCTGGCAAGCGTCGCGGCACTCCCCTTATTGCGTGGATGACTGGACCGAAGAATGGGACTTACTCCCAGGCATAATTGTTCTATGAACCTCAAGAAACGAGCTGTTTGTACCGGATTCGTAACAGTGTTTTTTCTTACCGGTCTGATCCAGCCACTTTCGGCACGACAGAATGGGACTGCGAGCTCGTCGTCGAACGAGTCTAGCGTTCGAGCTTATACCGCGTCTTATACTGCGCCGGAAATGGCATCTCTAACGGCCAGAATGGCCGCCCCAGGCGGAGAGCAGATAGAGTGCCCGGTGATTGCGGCGCATCCATAGCTGGGCGATCCATCCTCCCACCACCGTGCCGAGCAGGCCTCGACGCAGACGGCCTTGTTATCGCAGCGCACGCAGAGTGGGCAGCCGGCGCTCGCTATTCTCCCTTGGCAACGACCGCAGTTCCGGCTGCCTTCACTGCATGCGCCACTTCAGGCCGCCCACTGTGGGTTCCGGAGTTCGTTTGTATCGCCGCGGCTTTGTAGAAGGCGAGCGCTTCCTCCGGATGTCCAGCTTCTTCGGCGGCCTTGCCGGCACTTAGCAGTCCATTCAAGCGGTTGGGGCTCAGCTTCAGGGCCACGCGATACTCCACCAGCGCCTCTTGTGGCTTATGCTCCAGCAGCAGGAGATCGCCCAGCATTTCGCGAGCCGGGATATCCACCTCATCCTGTCCCAGCTTGTCCTGCTGATCGGCGGCTTTGCGCATAGCGACAACCGCGGCATCCGGATGATCTTCCGCGAAGGCTTGCCAGCCAATCATCTCGTCCCGCTTGATCCGGATACTCTCCGAGGCATAAGCCTCCATTGGAGAACCCTTCAGCGCCTCGATATCGCGATCGAGACTGGCCAAGGCTGCCTTGGCCAGTGCCGCATCGCGCAGATGCCCGGCGGCGATGCCCTGTCCCCAGTACGTGTCGAAGGACTCGTAGGCCGGCGATCCTGGCTCCGGCTGCAAAGCGGCTGCGGCCTTCCAGTCATGCATCTCGACTGCATAAATGGCGGCGAGCTCGTTGTCGAAGAATGGGCCGATCTCTTTCATATCGTCCATGCCTGGCATTGCCGCCATCTGCCTGCCAATCTTAGGCATACCCGCCGTCAATATCCGCGCCTTCTCATCCTGCCCAATCTGCAGGTAGGCGTAAATCAGAAACTCCTCCGCGTGCATCTGGTGCGCCGCGCCAGGTTGACCCGCGGCTTCCGCTTTTTCTGAAGCTGCAACCGATGCCAGGTTCGAATCGATATCTTCCTGCCACATGCCCAGCCGGGCAAAGATGTGTCCCGGCATGTGCAGCGCGTGCGGCGAAGAGGGCGCGATTCTGGCGTACTCGCTGGCCGCCGAGAGTCCGTCGGCAGCGAGCGCCGGCGTGTCGCAGGTATGAATGATGTAATGCGCCAGTCCGGGATGGTCGGGATGCGCTGCGAACAGCGGCACCAGGATGGCCAGCGCCTGATGCTCGTGGGTGAGGGAAGTGTCGCCTGCCGGCACCGAAGCGATCATGGAGAGTGCATCGAAGGCCGCACCCTCTACATCATCGGGAAATTCACGGTGCAGCGCATTCATTTTTGCTTCATAAGCATCTGCGCGCTGCTGATAGGAGGCATCGGCGGAATCGAAGAAGGCGCTCAGAGCTGCGATATACGCCCGTTCGCGTGGAGTGATTTGGGCGGGCGGCTCTGCTAAGGCACGCGCTTTAGCCATCTCCTCGGCTCCGCGCTTCAACTGCTCGGGTGTCGGATGCTGCCACAGCTCCTGGTACTGGGTCATGGCAACGCCCCAGTGTGCCATGGCGCATGCCTGATCAGCCTTGGCGATGCCTTCGAATTGCATCTCCGCCAACGTATAGCCAAAGGAATGCAGCAGAGCGATGCCGCGCTCGATCGAAACCTGCGACTGCGCTGCGCAGGAGGTGGGGAAGGAAACCTGTCCCAGCTTCTCGTCCGGGGTTGGCGCTTCGTCGTGATGATGGTGCATGACCTGCGGAGCGGATTGGGCATACATGGAGCCGGCGGGCGCGAGCGTAGAGGCGGCCGAAAAAGCCAGCAGGAAGGCAAAAACTGGTCGTGTCATGGCCATCTCAGCCTACTTCCGCTTTTGTGCTGTCAGCAAGGGCATAAATCCGGCGCTTCCGTGTTACTCGAAATCCGATTGCGGCATTGGCGGATGACACGTCTTGCGGTTGGAACCTGGGGAATCCCTCGTCTTCGTTATCATCATTACCGGATGACCCAATCCTCCAACCATGCCGTGCGAGAGCTGGCGGGCCGCGTCGTAGCCGGCGATGTTCGTGCATTGGCACGCGCCATCTCGCTGGTCGAAAACGATGCGCCTGAGGCGCAGCCGCTGCTCTCCGCCTGCTTTCCGCACACTGGCAAGGCACTGCGCATCGGCATCACCGGCGCGCCGGGAGCGGGGAAGAGCACGCTGGTCGACCGTCTGGCGCACGTCTGGCGCGAGGCGGGCAGGAGCGTCGGTATCGCCGCCGTCGATCCCACCAGCCCTTTCACCGGCGGAGCGATCCTCGGTGATCGCATCCGCATGCAGGGACGCCTGGGGGATGAAGGCCTCTACATTCGCAGCATGGCGACGCGAGGATCGCTCGGCGGCCTGGCCAGGACCACGGCAGACGTTGCCTTGCTGATGGAAGCGAGCGGCAAGGACATTGTGCTCATCGAGACGGTCGGCGTCGGTCAGGATGAGGTCGATATCGTGCGCCTCGCCGATATCACCATCGTGGTGCTCGTTCCGGGCATGGGCGACGATGTACAGAGCATCAAGGCCGGCATCATGGAGATCGCCGACATCTTCGTGATCAATAAAGCGGATCGCGAGGGTGCAGACCGCGTCGAGAAAGAGATTCGAGCCATGCAGTCGCTGGGGCAGAGCCACGAACCGCGCGTGCCTCCGATTGTGCGTACCATCGGAACCAGTGGAGTTGGCATCACGGAATTGCTGGCAGTCATGGATGAAACGCATCAATGGCTGACGAAGGAAAGCCGGCTCGAAGCGCGACGCAAAGAATATTGGCGTCTGCGGATGGAAGAGATGGTCCGGCAGGCGCTGTTGAAAGAAGCCCGTGCGCACGGCTTGAGCGCGGAAGACTTCGCCCGCCACGCCGAGCGGGTGGTGAGCGTCAGGGAAGATCCTTATCGGCTGGTTCCACGGCTGGTGGCGGATATTTTTTCAAGTGCGCCGCATGACAGAGGAAGTGCAGTGCAGGAAGTGAAGTGAGCAGATGAACGAACCGGGTCAAATCAAGATCGACCACCTGGGCATAGCCGTCGCCAGCCTGGACGCTGCGCGCCGGCTCTACGAATCGCTCGGCCTCGCGGTCGCGCACACGGAGACGGTCGAGCATGAGCAGGTGAAGGTGGCGATGATCCCCATGTCATCCAGCGACACCGGCCGCATCGAGCTGCTGGAGCCGACGAGCGAAGATTCCCCGGTGGGCCGCTTCCTGAAGAAGCGCGGCGAAGGCCTGCACCATGTAGCGCTGCAGGTCGAAGATATCGCGTCTACGCTGGCAACGCTGAAGGCGCAGGGCGCGCGGCTGGTCAATGAGCAGATCCAGGTTGGCGCCGGCGGGCATCTCTACTTCTTCGTGCATCCATCGAGCGCCGGCGGCGTGCTGCTGGAGATATGCCAGGACGTTCCTGCCGCGGAGGCGAAGTAATGCTGTTGGCCGGCGAAGTAATGTTATTGGCCATCGACACCTGCGGCACGATTGGAACCATTGCGCTCGCTCGCCGGGAGGGTGAATCGGTGATCGCTCTTATCCAAATCGAGCTGGCAGGGAAGACCTTCGCCGCTCAGCTCGTCCCCCGCATTCGCGAATTGCTGCAAGAGCAGTCGGCCACGCTGCAAAATTTAGAGGCAATCATCGTTGTGAACGGACCAGGCAGCTTCACTGGCGTGCGCATCGGCGTTAGTGCGGCGAAGGGATTGGCCGAGGCTCTGCAGATCCCGGTCATCGCGCTGTCGCGACTCGTGCTGCTGGCGCAGAAGGGCGAAACGCAGGCTGCTGCTCTCGATGCAGGTCGCAGGGAAGTCTATTTCGGTAGGTACGCGAACGGGAAAGCGCTTGAGTCTTTAGCTGCACTCGAAGACCTGCGCGAGACCGCAGAGCCGATAGCGGTATGCGAGGAAAATCTCGCACAGGATTGGCCCGCAGCGCGTCTGATCGCGCCCCCCACGGCGGCGGAAGCCATCGCAGCTGCTCTCCCACGGCTGCTGATCCAGGATTACGACGACATCGCGGCTCTGGATGGCAATTACGTGCGCCGCACAGATGCTGAGTTGTTTGCCAGGCCTGCGGGCGGCAGGAAGTAGTGCCTTCGATTCGCACCGCGGGTCCTGTTTCGATCCGCCCGATGCACTCCGAAGATATCGATGCCGTGATGAAGTTGGCCCAGCGTTCGCCCGGCTCGCCGCATTGGACGCGCGGCAACTTCGAGCAATTCGAGGAGATTTCGGCGGTCGTCCTGCTGGCTGAATGCGAGGGCCAATTGGCCGGCTTCGCGGCCGGATCTCTGGTCCTGGAAGTGTGCGATCTGGAAAGCGTTGTCGTCGCTGAGGAGTTCCGTCGCCGGGGCATCGCCACGGCGCTCCTCGATGGCGTGACTGCATGGTCCCGCGAGCGCGGAGGACTGCATATCGAGCTCGAAGTACGCGTGAGTAATCACCCGGCCATCGCACTCTATGAACGCTACGGATTTGTGCGCGACGGGGTGCGGAGAGGCTATTACAGTGATCCGGAAGAAGATGCGCTGCTGATGGGATTGACCTTCGATTCTGCAGGAAGTGCGGTGGAAAAAAATCCCTAAAATCGGGTTGTTCACGGGCGTCCCCGGTGCTAGCTTGGTACGTCTGAAGAAGAAGGAGGTATCTTCAATGGACCTGGAAGCGAATCGCTTACCGGACAGCGCGGAGATTCACCAACTGGAACAGGAACACCGCCGCTATTCGGAGCAGTTAGAAGTACTCATCCAGAAGCCTTACCTGTCAGAAGAAGAACAACTCGAAGAAGTCCGGCTGAAAAAGCTCAAGCTTCGCATTAAGGATCAGCTGGCCGCCCGACGAAGCGGGCAACACCTCCGAGCCTACGTTGCCTAGGCTCTAACTCCCCAAAACCGAATCCATCTGTGTCACGTGCGGGCTCATCCTCCTCTATTCAGGAGAGATTTGTGCGCGGGTATTGTCAGACAATGCGCCATAGAAGGGCGAAGAACCTATAATCAAGAGGAGGTTTTTCGCTTTTCTCTCGCTCATGGTTCGTGATGGATATTATTACGGGATTTCTCTGCTGGTAGTGGCTGCGCTGTTGTACTTCCTGACCGGAAGCTGGCTGTGGCCGATCGTGCCTGTTTTGCTGGCACTCTTCTTTCTATGGTTCTTCCGCGATCCGCGGCGCTCCATCCCTCAGGGCGAAGGTCTGGTTGTCTCTCCTGCGGACGGCAAGGTGACATCGGTTCTACGCGTAGCCACGCCGGACGGCGATTCGCAGCGCATGAGCATCTTTCTTAACGTGTTCAATGTGCACGTGAACCGGTCGCCTATCTCCGGAGTGCTGCACGAGGTCCGCTATCAGAAGGGACAGTATTTGAACGCGATGAATCCCGAATCGGCCGAGAAGAACGAGCAGAATCTCGCGGTGGTGCTGGCCGACGAGGGGTACACTGTGGCCTTCAAACAGATTGCCGGCCTTCTGGCGCGCCGCATCGTCTTCCGGCCGACACCCGGCACTCGGCTGCAGCGCGGAGAGCGCATTGGTTTGATCAAGTTCGGATCGAGGGTGGACGTGATATTGCCGGGCAATGCGCAGATTCTGGTGAAACCGGGCGATCATGTGCAGGGCGGGTCGACCGTGCTGGCGCGTATTCCGCAAAAAGATCCCTTGGGGCAGGAAGACGATCTGCTGGTGGAGACACTGGTTTGAGAAATCCCAATCAGTTGCGGGGAAGCCGCCGGCGGCGGGGCATGTACATCCTTCCCTCGTTGTTTACGGCCGGCAATATCGCAGCGGGATACTACGCCATCACGCAAAGTTTGCAAGGCTCCATCCGCGAGCCGCACCACTTCGACTATGCGGCGCTGGCCATCGGCTTCGCCATCCCCTTCGACGCGCTCGACGGGCGCATCGCCCGGATGACGAATACCACCAGCGAATTCGGCAAGGAGCTCGATTCGCTGGCGGATGTGATCACCTTCGGAGTGGCGCCGAGCATTCTGGCTTTCAGCTGGGGCTTTCGCATGCTGCCTCCGACCATGGATGCGAACCTGCACGAGAAGCTGGTGCAGCTGGGAGCCTTCGTTTGCTTCCTCTTCCTGCTTTGCGGGGCCAGCCGCCTGGCGCGCTTCAACATCAGCCACGATCCCGCACCCAAGAATCCCGGGCGTCCTGGCCGCAAATATTTTGTGGGCATGCCTATTCCCGCGGCCGCCGGCGTGATTGCTGCTGTCGTGCATGGTTTTCAGGGGCATCCCTTCAACGCCTGGACCGCCTCCATCTGGCTGCTGCTGGTGGGCTTCACCGGTTTCCTCATGGTCAGCACCTGGCGCTTCTGGAGCGGGAAGGAGATCAACTTCTCCCGGCGCCATCCCTTCCAGCTGATTATTCTTATCGGGTTGGTAATTTACCTGCTCGTCTTCTTTTCCCGGGTGGTACTGCTCGTACTCGCTCTCGTCTATATGTTCTCCGGGATCACCGCGCGCCTGGCTTACTCCCGGCAGCGTCATCGAAAGTCGTCGCAGACCGAGCCGCAGCCTGAATCGCTGACCACCCACACCAGTACCCCTTGATTGCGAAAGACTGATCGCAGAAAAAATAGATGCCAGAAAAATACAAGATTGCCATTGTCGGGGCCGCGTCGTTGCGCGGCAAAGAGTTGAACGAGGTGCTGACCGAATCGTCCTTTGCTGGGGCGGATTTCTCATTGATGGATGATGAGTCGGAGCAGGGCCAGCTGGAATCGGTCGGCGACGAGGTCACATTCATTCAACGCATCGAGCCCGGCGCCTTCGCCCATGAAGATTTCGTCTTCTTCTCCGGCTCCGAAGAGTCCACGCACAAGCACTGGAAGCCGGCGCTCAAGGCCGCAGCCAGCATCATCGATCTTACTTATGCTCTGGAAGGCGAACCGGGAGTTCTGGTTCGCGCTCCCTGGGTGCGTGATGCGCTGCGCGAAAGCCTTCCCGAAGCCAAGCCCGAACCGCGTGCCAGCGATCCCGATCTGAGCACGCCGGCCATCGTTCCCGCACATCCAGTTTCCGTCGCGCTCGGCTTGATGCTGGCACGGCTGCAGGAGCTGGGCGAAATCAAAAGCGCTTCGGCTACCGTGCTCGAGCCGGCGTCAGAATACGGCCGCGCAGCGATGGACGAGCTGCACCAGCAGACAGTGGGTCTGCTCAGCTTTCAGACTCTGCCCAAGCAGATGTACGACACTCAGGTCTCCTTCAATGTCGTGCCGGTTCTGGGAGAGGCTGCGAAGATCCATCTTGCCGCCAGCGAGGCGCGCATCCGCCGCCACTACGATCTGCTCTCCGGAGGCCTCCTGCCGGAAACCGCAATCCAGCTACTGCATGCGCCGGTCTTTCATGGCCACGGCATCTCGCTGGCGGTCGAATTGGACGAGCCGGTTCTGCCTGAGCATGTCGAAGCTGCGCTGGGCGCGGAGCATATCGACGTGGTGTTGGGCGACGCGGATTCTCCCAACAACCTCAGTAGCGCGGGGCAGGGCGACGTGATGGTGCGAGTGCGCACCTACAACGGCGAGGCGACAGAGGCCAAGCGTTTCTGGATCTGGGCTTCGATCGACAATCTCAAATTCGGCGCGCTCAATGCGCTGGCCTGCGCCCAGGAGCTAAGGAAGCTTCGTCCGTTGGGCAAGGTCCAGTAAGTCTGAACGCGCGCTGTTTGCAACGGTTGAAACGCACCCTGGTTTGTGTAGAGAGAATCTTCTGATTAGGCTGTGGCGAATACTTCCTGTCCGATGAGAACGTTGCATCGGGTATGAAGTGATGCACTCACCGCAGCCATCCTAAGTTATTTCGAGGAACGCTATGAACGACGCTTCAACCTCTCTTTCCGTTGCAGGGCGCGGCTCTCACGGCTGGTCGATTGCGATCAGCATCTTCATGATCCTGGCGGGGCTGCTGGCCATCTTTATCCCGCCGGTTGCAGGCATTGCAATTACAGTTTTGGTCGGATGGCTGCTGGTAGTCAGCGGTGCTTTCCATCTCATCTTTGGCTGGCACCATCGCAGCAAGGGCTCTTTGCTGTGGGAGTTGATCGTCGGCATGGTCTACATCGTGGCCGGCATCTTTCTGCTGGAACATCCAGTGGCGGGTCTAGCTACGCTTACTCTCGCGCTGGCGGGCTATCTCTTAGCCGAAAGCATCTTGGAGCTGGTTCTCGCCTTCCGGCTGCGGCCGCATCCGGGCTGGGGATGGCTGCTCTTCGACGGCATCATCACATTGATCGTGGCCATCATGATCTGGCGCACCTGGCCTTTCAGCGCGCCCTGGGCCATTGGAACGCTGGTAGGCATCAGCATGCTCTTCAGCGGAACCTCGCGCCTGATGTTCTCCATGGGCGCTCGCAAGCTGGCATAGTTTCTGCAGCAGGTGTGACGGTAGCCCCGCCGGGCTACCGTCTACGATTCGGCATGTTCGTTATCAGGCGTTCGTGCCGCCGTCCACCGTCAGGTTTGCGCCGGTGATGTATGAGGATTCGGGACTGGCCACGAACGCCACCAGCGCGGCCACCTCATCCACATGCCCGTAGCGATTCAGTGCAGTGACCGCGATCTGGGGGACGGCCCAGTCGCCCGCCGCGGGATTCAAATCCGTGTCGATCGGACCTGGCTGAACGTTGTTGACCGTGATGCCCCGCGCTCCGACCTCTCGCGTCAGCCCTTGGGTAAACATCTTGACCGCGCCCTTTGTCGCCGAGTAGGCCACCAGCCCTGGCGTCAGCGTGCGCTCGCCCACGCATGAGCCGATCATGATGATGCGGCCGCCGCTCTTCATGTGCTTGAGCGCCGCTTGCGTCGCGGCCAGCGTGCCGCGGACGTTGATGGCGAACATGTAGTCCATCTCTTCGAGCGTGGTGTCTTCGAATTTCTTGGGAATAGCGGTGCCGGCATTGTTTACCAGCACATCGATGCCGCCGAAGGTCGCGACGGTCTTTTCGACCGATGCCTTGACCGCTTCGGCATTGGCTGCGTCTGCCTGGATCGCGATCGCCTTGCCGCCCGCTTTCTCAATGGCGCTGACGACGGAAGCTGCGGCATCCGCGCCCTTCGAATACGTAATCGCCACGCTTGCTCCATCGGTTGCCAGACGCTTCGCGATCGCCGCGCCAATTCCGCGCGACCCTCCGGTGACCAGGGCAACTTTATCTTTTAACGATTGAGACATTCTGTCCCGCCTTTCGCTCGGTTGAATTGAACGTGCGAGAATCCTTCGCACCAGGGCCGCGCCATCGGACGCGGCTCTTTCGCAAGAACATAGATTGCAGTCGCTCCGAGGTTCTAAGCTGTAAAACTCCAGACGCTGGCAGAACGACACTCTTAAGAATGAGGTCCTTCGTCGATGCCAACCAGCCCATTTTCAGGACATTTCTTCCTCCCAATTTCAGCCGGATGGGAATGACACTATCAGGGGGGAGCGGGAGACTTTCAATGCGCGAGACAAGGCGGCGGGTTTGCGCGAGCAAGATTTATCTGTCGGAGTTTAGGGACAAACATCAGCCAGGTTCGTGACAAAACAAAAGGGGCGACAGGTCGCCCCTTTTGCACTTCCTGAACGCGACCTACTTTGCCGGCGTAAACAGCTTCAGCCGAACGTGCCAGGTCACAGCCTGTCCCGGCTTCAGAGTGACCATGCCGGTGTCCACGCCATGCCACTCCTTGCCCCAGGGATCGCCGAAGTTAAACTGCTCCTCAATGGCGGTGAACTCCTTCGTCGGCGGCGCGTACACCTGCACCGTCTTGATCTCCGGCGACATGCCGAGCACGTCGATGCCATAGCTCGATGCCGGGTCGATCAGCTTCACGTCCACTGCGCCATCGGTGCGCTGCAGCTTGGACCAGTTGTCGTCGAGAAAAATATCGTCGAGAGGCCTTCCATCGGGAGCGGTGAAGTCGTACTTCGTGCCTTTGACGGGAACGAGTTTTCCGGTGGGGAAGACGTCGTCGTAGTTATTCACCTCGGCGGTCTGCTCGCCGGGAACATGCAGGCGAACCTGCTTGCGATCGCCACTGGGGATATTGAAGTATGGGTGCCAGCCGATCGCCATGGGCTCAGGCTGATCGCCGACATTCTTCGCGGTGATGGTGGCATCGACCGCGTCGCCGGCAAGCGCAATGGTGAAGGCGAGATCGGTCTTCGATGGCCAGTAGCCTCCGAAGTCGCCGGCGTGGATGGTTCCGGTAACGGTCTGCCCATCCGAGGTGGTCTCGGTCTTCACATCGTCGGTCTTCGAGGCAAGGATGAGGCCGTGCATCGCGTGTGGCTCGGCGCCGGCGTTCTTGCCCTTCCAGTTGGCGGGCAGGTTGATCGTCTTGCCCTTCCAATCGACAGCGATGGTCTTGCCATCCGCTGAGAGCTTGCCGCGAATGCGATTGGGGTAGGGAACGAGGAAGGCTCCGCCCTGCAGGAAGCTGGCATTGCCGTTCTCGTCACCAGTACCGCCATTAAGCTTGGCTGCGGCATCGGCAAGCGGCAGCGTGTAGAACACATCGACATCTCCCTTGCCGGGAACGTTGGCCTTGAGGCTGAACAGGTTCATGCCGCGGCCCGGCAGCACAACGGCCGAGATGAATTCCGGCTTGGCTCCGTTGGAGGTGGGCTTGCGCTCCAGCGTAACGATGTCTTCTCCGCCTATCTGCTGCGGAGCTGTTGCGGCTGGCTGCGGCTGCGTCGTCGCCGACTCGGAAGGAGCGGGCGCCTGTTTGCAGCCGCTGATGGTGAACAATGCGGCCGCGGCGACGGGAAGAAGATGTTGCAGGCGTAAGGACATGAAGTTCGAACCTCGGGTTTTGGTTGTGGGCACAGCAAACGTTTCCAGCGGACCTCGTATCGCCTGTCCATCCAAGGCTCGACGTCCACCAAACAAAAGCGAGCCTATTCTACGACGAAGCGAGCAGATCGCGCTCAACGAGCGGGTTTCGAACGCAGTATTTAGAATCGCTTCGATGGCTGAAACGAAATTCGATGCCGCGAGCGCGCTGGATGCGCTGAATACACGCATCGTGGCCTGCACGCGATGCGAGCGGCTGCGCGAATATGGCGCGCGCATCGCCGCGACCAAACGCCGCGCCTATCTCGATCATGACTATTGGGGTCTGCCGGTGCCTTCTTTCGGAGATCCGAAGGCGCGGGTGTTGCTGGTGGGGTTGGCTCCCGGCGCGCACGGCTCGAACCGCACCGGCCGCCCCTTTACCGGCGACGGCTCCGGCAATTTCCTTTATCCGGTGCTGTACGAGGCAGGCTTCGCTTCACAGCCAACGGCAACCGGGAGAGACGACGGCATGAAGCTGCGCGATGCGCGGATCACCTCGGTCGTACGCTGCGCACCGCCGGACAACAAGCCGCTGCCGCAGGAGCTCGCCAACTGCGCGCCTTATCTCGACGAAGAAATAGCCGCGCTCAGGAATTTGCGGGTGATCGTCGCGCTGGGAAAGATCGGCTTTGACGGGGTAGTGCAGCACCTCATCCGCACCGGACAGATTGCCCGGCGCGGCGAGCTGCAATTTGCGCACGGAGCGGAGTTCGCCATTCCGGGTGCACGATTTCTTCTCGCCACGTATCATCCATCGCTGCAAAACACCAACACCGGCAGGCTCACCGCACCGATGTTTTATGCCATCTTCCGCAGAGCCCGCGAGCTCGCTGGGCTGAAATAAAGCAGTACGGGCATCTTCCTGCGCGAGATATCGCATCTGTGGGAGAAGCTTCTAGAAAGCGGAGGAAGAGCGATGACTATTTTGGTTGTGATTTTGATCCTGCTGCTGATCGGTGCATTTCCCTCGTGGCCTTACAGCCGTAGCTGGGGCTACTATCCGAGCGGCGGACTGGGCCTGATCGTGTTGATCCTGGTGATCCTGCTGCTGCTTCATGTTGTGTAATCACGTTGTGTAGATACGGTCGCCTGGTTCTTTCGACGTCAGCGCGCATGCGGCGCACAGCGAAAAGATTCGGTCCGGTCGCGAAGCTCCCATCACGGGTGAGTTTCTAAAGCTGGACCGGTCTTTTCCGATTTTCTGACTCGAGTGATTGGCCATTCCGCAGGAAGGATGGAATGGAGCGGGAGACCGGGATCGAACCGGCGACATTCAGCTTGGGAAGCTGACGTTCTACCACTGAACTACTCCCGCAATTCAAGGGCGTTGCGCCCTGTCCTCATTACTATTCATATTAACTCTCGTAGTCAAGCCAAGCGGCAGCGCCGATCGCCCTGTTGTGTCGTCCTCGATTGCAAAGCGAGTGCCTCACGAGGTTCTTACAATCGGATGAGACTGCTCTTTCCGATGACTTCAAATTCAAGTGCCGCTTCGCCGCGATGACGCCGATTTCGCGTTCGACTCTTCGCTATTCTTGTTCTTGAAGCGGGGAATACGTGGTCAAGCTGTTTTCGATCGTTCTGCTGTTCTTGCTCGGCGTCTTCAACTCACCGGCCCAGACGCCAGAGGATTCTCCCGAGTCCACCTCTTCCGACATCGTCCTCGATCATTTCGACCACTCCAAGAACCTTCATCATTGGAGCTTTTCGAATGGGCCGGAGTTTCCCGGAAGTGACGGATCGCTTTCGCTGGGACGTGCAGAAGCCGGGTCAGATGGTCCCGAGGAAAACGGACGCCACGCCATCCTCACCTATCGATTTACCTGTTCTGACAGAGCACATTGCGGGCATTATGTCGCCGCAACCTGGACGGCGCCTGCTCCGATTGAAGTGAAGCCGGGCGCTGCATTGACTGTGTGGACGCGTTTTTCGCCGGATGTTGATTTCACGGTGCGGGTGCAGGATCTGAGTGGCCAAACGCTGCAGTTCTCCGCGAATGGTTTCACGCTGGAGCACCAAGAAGGCGGAGAAGGACAGCGAATTGTTATCCCAATCACCGGTCATACGGATGCCCATTGGGGCGGAGCGAATAGCGGACAACTGCAGGGCAAGATCGTCTCCATCGCGATCCTCGCCAACGCGCGTTACCCTCGTCCGGCTCAGGGACAGATGGAGTTCGACGACCTGCGACTGATCTCGACTGCTGGCTCCGCTCTTAGTTTCGATCCTGCGGCTGCGCTCAGTGCCGCTCCAGAGAGTGCAGGCGAGCTGCGGCCCAGGCTGGGAGTCGACATTCACTTTCTGAGCAATGACGCCCTCCTCGATCGCGCACGAGCTGCCGGCTTCAGCTTTGTGCGCATGGATCTGCCCTGGGCGCGGCTGGAGAAGGACGGACAATACGACTTCACGCCCTTCGACGCATTGATGCAGTCGCTCGAAGCCCGGTACATGGGTGTGCTGTGGCTGCTCGCCTACGGTCATCCCGATCACGGCGGATCGTCACCGCAGACGCCCGAGGACATCGCGACCTACGCTCGCTACGCCGCCGCGGTGGTTGCTCATTATCGCGGACACCATGTCCGCTACGAGATCTGGAATGAACCGAACCAGAAGAAGTTTCTGGCGAACTCGACTGTCTATCCAGACCTGCTGCGTGCCGCGCTCGATGCCATTCGCCGCGAAGATCCGGCGGCTCAGGTCAGCACCGGAGGCACCTCCGGATTCGATCTTCCATTTATCAGCCACATGCTGGATTCGGGTTCCGCACAAAAGGCGAGTGCGATAGCGGTGCATCCCTATCGGGACGCGGCGCCGGAGACACTGCCCGCGGACTTGATTGCCCTGAAAGATCTCGTGGCCGGTTCGACAGGGCAGTCGCTGCCTGTGTGGGAAACGGAGTGGGGCTACGCGTCGTACGCGCGCGCGGACGACGCTCGCAGCGATGGTCATAGCGATGCCGGTCAACGAAAGCAAGCCATCCTCGCTGTCCGCGAGTGTCTCACGACATGGGCGCTCGGACTGCCTGTCGCCGTCTGGTATGACCTGCGCGACGACGGCCAGAACGCATTGAATCAGGAACACAACTTCGGGCTGCTTCATCGCGATGGCAGCGATAAACCGGCGATGCAAGCCTTGCAGGCGCTCTCGAAAGTCGCCGCGAATCGTCGTTACGTTGGGCTGGTGCGCGATGTGCCGTCAGGCTTGCATGCCATGCGTCTCGATGGTCCCGAGGATTCCGTCTTCGTCCTGTGGAGCGAGAACGAGGCATCCGCGCGAATGCAGTTTTCTTCCGGCCAGGTGCTGTCTTTCAGCAATATGTTCGGTGAGCCGATGACGGCGGCGAGTAACGAAAACGATCAGAAGGAAATCGATTTGAACGAATCGATGGGACCGGTTTACGCGCGCTTCAAGCGGCAGTAATCGTCTCGATTACTGGACGAGCAGTCACTGGACAAGCAGTTCGAGGTTCGCCGGGTCGAGGATGGTGAAGGCCACGCCGTGGCGGCTGATGAGGTGATCGCGTTCGAACTGGTTCAGCAGGCGAGTCACCGTTTCGCGCGAGATCCCCGCCATATTCGCCAGCTCCTCATGGGTGAGCGCCATGGTAAAGCGAAGCTCCGGCTTGCCGCAGGAGGAACCCTGCGCCCACTCCAGCAACAGCTGGCTCAACCTTCCGGCGGCCGATCCTGAGAGCGCCAGGCGGCGCGCGTCGAGAAATACTTCGCGATATTCCTTGGCGATTACCTTCGCCGAATTCTGTCCCACTTCGCCATGCTCTTCGAGAAACTGCAGAAACTCTGTGCGATGCACGCTCTTCACGCGGGTCGGCTCCAGCGTCTCGGCGGTTACCTCATAGGGCAGGTCATTCAGCGTCGCGCTGAGCCCCAGAACATCTCCCGGCCCGGCGATGCGGAGGATCATGGTTCGACCCTCTTTGGAGGTAGTGGATAGCTTCAACTGGCCGGTGCAGATCACAAAAATGCTGCGTGGGCGCTGGCCTTCCTCGAATACGATGGTGCGGCCGGGAAATGCGGCGTGAACTCCGAGCCCTTCGAAGCGCTGCAGGGTTGCACCGCTCAAGTTGCAGAAGAGCCGTAACGAACGGTATTCACATTCCTGGCAGCTCTCGCCGGGCATCCGGGAGCCAGCTTGCATAGGGTCACCGAGTAAGAGGTTCGATTACTTTCATCCTCCTCTTTCGGGTAGCTTAATGCAATCTGTATTTGACGTGTTGGCAGCTCTCGCGCCCCATGCCGTCTACGCGCTAATGGGTAGATCTCCGGCGTGCAATGGACTGGAAAGGCAGCGCATCTGCTGACCCGCCGGTCTCCAGGTTTCAACCGCCCAGTGAGCGGCGCAATCCGGACAGAACCAGATCAAGGGCCGCCGCGCTCCTCGAAACTGCTCGCCTGCTGCTTCCCCGCAGTCGATACAGTGCAGGCTTCCGCCCCTGAAATATTTGGATTCAGAGGAACAATTGGGATTCGCGCAATGCATGGGTACTCCTCATCAATCGCCAGGAAACGGACGGCCCGGAGGCCATCGGATTAGTCCCAATGGCTATGCCAGAACGGCTAGGCCTTGATCGCTATGCCTTGATCGCTAGGCCAGGACCACGAGCTCTTCCTTCCTGGCCTTGGTCCTGTGCGTCTCACGCGGTTCATGCCGGAAGCCTAAGACAGGGCAGCCCGCGGCAGAGAGCACTTTATAGGCGGTGCTGTCCCGGAACGGCCAGAAAGGAAAGGCCGTATCCACTCCAAGTACGATCCAGTCGGCCTGGATGTTAAATGCGGTGTGAAGAATCTCTTCTACGCGGCCGCCGCAGACGACAAGAGTGTGAATCGGCGGTACAAGATCGGCGCCGTTGGGCGCGAGAGCAGAGAGCTCCGTCTTGGCCCAGGCCAGCGTGCGTTCTGAAGCTTCCTCGGAGTCCGGGTCGAGCACATGGAGCAGGGTGAGCTCTGCCCGATTTGCCTGGGCCAGGTCCATGGCGAATTGAGCGGTCCTGCGATAGTCGCCGCGCAACGATACCGGGTGAAGAATCCTGCGTGGAGTGGCGTGATCGGGATTCTGGCGCGCGCGCGGGCCCACGGCCAAAACCGGAATATTCACATTGCGGAGGATTTCGTCGGCAACCGAGCCCAGCACCATCTGAGCCAGTTTTTTGCGGCCGTGGGTTCCCATAATGAGACGATCCGCGCGCGTTATCTTGATGACCTCCTGAACGACGTCGGCGGGAAATCCGTGCTCCGCGATCACATCGCAGGAAACTCCGCAGCTTTGAATCTTCGCGGCGATGCCGAGCAGCGTCCGCTGTACGTCGTCATCAATTTTTTCCTGATCGGCATAGTCGATCATTCCTGCTTCTGTGGGCAGAAGGTTCGCCGGCAGGATAGCGTGCACCAGCGTTACGTGGGCATTGCTGGCCTTAGCCTGTGCAATGACATGCGGAAGCAAAAAATCGGCGTCGGTCAGGTCTGTGGCCATGACAATCTGATCGGGTGCGGCGAGGATTCTATTTTCAAAACGGCTTTCGATGCGAGTCTGCATGGTGATCTCCTGCAAGCATCCTCAATATGCGCTTCAAAGGGGGGACGGCGCAGTGACCGGAGTCACGACAGCTTGTGACGGTCATCACAGCCCGGCTGCCGCTTGCCCTCGACGCTCCGCGATCTCTTCAACGCGGTGTAACAGGATCTTGTCCAGGCACCCCGCAGTTCTCATGGCTTTTCGTCAAATTCGGTTTACATGCGATACTCCAAGAGGAATGTATAAGCGCGTCGTTCTCAAACTGTCTGGCGAAGCCCTGGCTGCAGGTAAGGGTTTCGGCGTCGATGTCATCCGGGTTCATGAGATTGCAGCCGAGATTGCCGAGGTTCACGCGCTCGGCGTCGAACTGGCCATCGTAGTTGGCGGCGGCAATTTTTTTCGCGGCGTAGCGGAGCAGGCCAAGGCCATGGACCGCGTCTCGGCGGACAACATGGGCATGCTGGCCACCGTCATCAATGCGTTGGCCGTTCAGGATGCGATCGAGAAGCGGGGATTGCACTGCCGGGTCATGTCGGCCATCGAGATGAACCAGGTGGCTGAACCGTATATCCGCCGTCGCGCCATCCGGCATCTGGAAAAGGGCAGAGTCGTCATCTTCGCCGCAGGCACCGGAAATCCGTATTTTTCAACGGACACGGCCGCCTCGCTGCGGGCCATGGAGATCAAGGCAGACGTTCTCCTCAAGGCCACGAAGGTGGAGGGGATTTATGACGCCGATCCGGTAATTACCAAAGATGCCGTGAAATTCGAGCAGATTACGTACATGGAAATCCTGCGCCTCGGGTTAAAGGTGATGGATACCACCGCGGTGAGCCTGTGCAAAGACAACAATCTCCCCATGATCATCTTCAACTTGAACGGGGCGGGAAATATCCGCCGCGTGATTTCCGGCGAAAAAGTCGGTTCGCTGGTAACGGCGTAGGGCTCAGTCCCTTGAGGTCCGGCGCTTCGAGGGTAGCTCTCTGAGTTCGCCCGTCCAACTCGTCCCCCCGCTCATGGAACCCTCCCAGGCCAACAGCAGATCGGCAGCGGTTTCCGCGATCGCCTCCGCGCCGGTGCGAAGAGAGAAGAAGGAGCTGCTCCCGGCGCTCACCGGTCTGCGCTGCTTTGCGGCGCTGAACATCGTCTTCTTTCACTTCTCGAATCCCAAGTGGTTCGGCCCCTTTGCGCCCGTCGTGGATAACGGCTATACGTCGGTCAGCTTCTTTCTGCTGATGTCCGGTTACATTCTGGCTTACAACTACGCGGATCGCGCGGCGGCTGGACAGCTCGACAAGCGCAACTTCTGGATCGCCCGCTTCTCTCGGCTCTATCCGGTCTATGTTTTCGCCCTCCTGCTTTCGCTGGGCATGCTGGTCATGGAATGGCAGGCGCGCAGCCATGCTCAATTTGCGCTGGGAGTCGTCCTGACTCCGCTTCTGCTGCAGGCATGGAGCCCGATGCTGGCGACCTTCTGGAATACGCCGGCGTGGACCATGTGTACAGAGGCCTTCTTCTATCTGATCTTCCCAGCCGTAATCCTGTGGAAGCGGCCCAGGAGAATCTGGCCGCTATTAGGAGTCTTGGCCGGGCTGTGGCTTTTGGGCATGGTGCTGCCCAGCCTTTATATGTGGCTCCATCCGGATGGCGACCTGCATCCCGGCCGCTATACGGACGGCTTTTGGATACGCGCGCTGAAATTCACTCCTCCGCCGCACGTGCCGGCGTTTCTCTTCGGTATCGCGCTGGCCGATTTGGACGGAATGATTCCCCGATCCAGCTGGCGGCGGCTTCTCTTCGGCGTGGCAGGAATGGCGGGTCTCTACACCATCCTTTATTTTGGAGACCGGATGCCGTATCCGCTCATGCATGACGGTCTGCTGATGCCGCTCTTCGGCCTAGCTATCCTGGGCCTGGCCGGACACAACCTGATTGCCCGGTTCTTCGGCTTTCCACTCTTCGTAGCCATCGGCCGGGCCAGCTATTGCCTGTACATCATCCACTTCAATCTCTGGAACCTGATCCACGACTCCCATATTCTCGATCGGCTGCATCTGGCGAAATTCGACCCGTGGCTGAGCTACTTCCTGCTGGTTTCGGGTGCGATCCTGGTGATGCTCTCAGTGGAGCGGCCATGCCAGCGCTGGATTCGTAGCTGGGCTCTGAAGCGGACTTAGTCATCGAATCTATTCCTCCGCTTCGATGAGGTGGAGAGCCTGCATCTTCACCGCACACCTCTTATACTGGTTCACATGAGTCAGCTCTTCCTCAATATGATTCGCCGGGGAGAGATCGCCGAGATCGCCGCCGCCGTGGAAGAAACGCCTGAACTGGCGCGGAGCCGCGACGCGCAGGGGGTGTCGGCCTTGCTCTGGTCCGTGTACACCCGCCAGCCACTCATCCGCGACATTCTGCGCGCCCGCGCCGGCGAACTGGATGTACATGAAGCCGCGGCACTGGGCGAATGCGCCCGTCTTCATGAGCTCATCACCGCCGATGCTCTGCAGGCCCGTGCTGTCTCGGCCGATGGCTGGCCTCCGCTGCACCTCTCTGCGGCCTTCGCCACACCGCAGGCGGTCGAGTTCCTCCTTGAGCACGGAGCCCATGTTCACCTGATTTCGCACAATGCCATGCGCAATCAGGCTCTGCATGCCTCCATCGCGTTTGGCAGCTCCATCGAGAGCGCGCGTCTCCTGCTCGAGGCCGGAGCAAACATCAATGCCACGCAGGCTGGCGGATACACTCCGCTGCACCAGGCAGCATCCGCAGGAAATGCCGCAGTCGTGGCTCTGCTGCTCGAATACAAGGCCGACATGGCAGCATGCTGCGACCAAGGTAAAACTGCCTCCGACTATGCTCGCGAGCGCGGACATGAGGATCTAGCGGCTTTTTTGCGCTCTTCTCCTACGTCCTAAGTGGTATATCTGTAAGTCCTTTCCACGACGGGACGCACAACTCCCCGGCTGCTTGAACCTTCTAACGAAGAGCAGTCAGGAGGAGATCAAATGCGTACATGGAAGTTGTTCGCAGTGCCGGTGCTCGCCGCAGCTTTTTTCAGCAATACCTCGCCGGCGCCAGCTCAGATATCGGTCAACATTGGAGTCGCGCCGGTTTGCCCTTACGGCTACTATGATTTCGCGCCCTACAATTGCGCGCCTTACGGCTATTACGGCCCGGAATGGTTCACCGGCGGCGTCTTCATCGGCGCGGGACCGTGGTTTCACGGTCATCACGATTTTTATGGCCACGTGGATAACCACTTCGATCCAAACCATGGCTACCACGGCGCTTTTCCGAACCGCGGCGAACATGCCGATGCGCACCTGATGCAGCACCACGCCGAGAACTTTCACGGCGGCGACTTCCGCGATGGACGAGGCCACGAAGGCCGTCCGCGCTAGACGTCTCCGATAGAAGACCCAGCTAGGAAGGCAGGGCACGGATTCTAGCCCGTGCCCTGCAAACATAGTCTGCGTCCCCCCGCAGACTCTCGCTGGTTCTCGGTATATTAATTTTCCTCAGAAGAATAGATCCACTTTTTCATCCGGCGGTGACGTTTCCCTGGAAATTGGCGCTCCTCCGTGAAAAGGGAAGGGAATCACTGACTTCGCGGAATTCACGCCGCCGGTGATACCTTAATCCCTGGAAGTTACTGCAACCATCTGCACGACTGTATCGTCCATAGGATCACGCAAGTTTTGGCAAAAATAAGTATCTGCAGACAAGATCCGTTCGCCTCTGCTTCCAACTAGGTTTGTATGCATTGCTACGGGACACTCCAAACTGACGCCCGCCGCGGCAGCTATCGGTCTGACCCAAACCTCAACTTCTGACCGCCGCTCTTCTGCCCGAGCCGCGACATTGGTGCACTCAAATTACGATGGAACAAAAGCCGCCAGAGCCGCCCATACCGCCCGATCATCAGCTGCCCAGGACAACCTCCGACCCTAGCCCTAAGCCTCCCGTTAAGAAACGGCGGCAATGGCTTTGGATCATTCTGTTGCTGGTCTTTGCCGGGATTTTGTTTCTCATCCTGCGCCATCATGACGACACTACGAAGTCGGCTGCTGCCGGCGGCGGTCGTCATGGCTTTGGCGGGCCGGTGACACTGACGGTTGCCACCGCCCAGAAAGGCGACATAGGGGTTTACCTCGAAGCCATCGGGACGGTTACTCCGGTCTATACCGCGTCAATCTACAACCAGGTCACCGGCGTCATCACCGAGGTTCATTATCGTGAAGGGCAGACGGTGCAGAAGGGCGCGCCGCTGGTCGACATCGATCCCCGCCAGTTCCAGGCTAATGTGGAGACCGCCGAGGGCGCTCTGGCCCGCGATACTCAGCTGCTGGCTCAGGCGAAAATGGACCTTGAACGCTATCAGGCTGCATGGGCGAAGAATGCCATCGCCAAGCAGCAGCTTGACGACCAGGAGAAGCTGGTTGCGCAGGACGAAGGACTGGTGAAATCCGACCAGGGAACGCTGGACTTCGACAAGGTGCAGCTGGCTTATTGCCATATCGTCGCGCCGTTCACCGGCCGCGTCGGTCTGCGACTCGTCGACCCCGGCAACCTGGTTCAGTCGAGCGGCAGCCAGGTGCTCGCCGTCGTTACTCAGATTCAGCCCATCACCGTCGTCTTTACTCTCGCCGAAGATCATCTTTCCCAGGTACTGGCTCAGATGAGAACCGGGGCGCATCTTGCCGTTGAGGCCTACGACCGCGATCAGACCGCGAAGCTGGCTACCGGGGTGCTTACTGCTCTCGACAACCAGATCGACACCACCACCGGCACCGTCAAGCTCCGCGCGCAGTTCGACAACCGCACGAACATCCTCTTTCCGAATGAGTTCGTGAACACCCGGCTGCTCGTAACTACCGAACACAACATGACGCTCATTCCGGATTCCGCCATCCAGCACAACGGGACGGAAGCTTTTGTATACGTGATTGCGCCCGCACCGCCGGGAGGCAAGGGGCACACTCAGCCCGCCGCCGGTTCGGACAACGCGCCTGAGAGTGCGCCTGCCGACAACTCCGCAAAGGGCGGTAGCGCCAATGCAAGCGCTCCCAAGGGGCCCAGCTATATCGCGAAGAAGCAGGACGTGAAGACCGGGACCTCCGATCATGGCATCACGGCCGTCGAGGGCATCAATCCCGGTGACAGGATTGCGACCAGCAGCTTTGAGAAGTTGCAGCCCGGCTCCAAGGTGATCATCTCCACCAAGACCGTCCCCTCGAGCGATAGCGAGAACCCCAGCGAGAGCAGCGCCCCGTGAGTCCGTCCCGCCCATTTATTCTGCGGCCTGTAGCAACCTCATTGCTGATGGCCGCGATCCTGCTCGTTGGTCTGGTCTCCTTCACGCAGCTACCGGTTTCGGCGCTGCCTGAGGTGGACTACCCGACCATCCAGGTGGTCACCTTCTATCCCGGCGCGAGCCCCGATGTGATGGCGACAACCGTGACCGCTCCGCTCGAGCGGCAGTTCGGCGAGATGCAGGGGCTTAGCCAGATGACCTCCACCAGTTCGGGTGGAACATCGGTCGTGGTCCTGCAATTCAGCCTCACACTGGATATCGACGTCGCAGAAGAAGAGGTCCAGGCTGCGATCAACGCGGCGCAAAGCCTGCTGCCTTCGCTTCTGCCCGCGCCACCGGTCTACAGCAAGACCAATCCGGCCGATGCACCGGTCCTCACCCTGGCGATCACCTCCAAGGCCATTCCTCTGCCGCAGGTCGAGGATCTGGTGGACACGCGTCTCGCGCCCAAGATTTCGCAGCTCAACGGCGTTGGCCTGGTGAGCATCAGCGGTGGACAGAAGCCTGCTGTCCGCATTCAGGTCAATCCCGCGCAGCTCTCCAACTACGGCGTCAACATGGAGGACGTGCGCACGGCACTGGTAAATTCCAGCGTGAATGCGGCCAAGGGCAACTTCGACGGTCTGCGCCAGGACTATCAGATTGACGCCAATGACCAGCTTGAAACCAGCGACGACTATAAGAATGTCGTCGTTGCTTATCGCAACAGCGCGCCGATCTTTCTCAAAAATGTAGCCAGCGTCGTCGATGGCGTAGAAAACAGCAAGCAGGCCGCGTGGATGAACCAGACCCCGGCGGTCATTCTCAACGTCCAGCGACAACCCGGCGCGAATACCATCAGCGTCGTCAAGAGCATCAAGAAGCTTCTGCCCCAGCTGCAGGCCAACCTGCCGGCGGGCATCGACATCACCACGCTCACCGATCTCACCACCTCCATCCAGGCTTCGGTGGATGATGTCGAGTTCGAGATGATGCTCACCATCGCGCTGGTTGTGATGGTCATCTTCCTTTTCCTGCGCAACCTTTACGCCACCATCATTCCCAGCATCGCTGTGCCGTTGTCGCTCGTCGGCACCTTCGGCGTGATGTACGTGCTTGGCTACAGCCTGGACAATCTTTCGCTCATGGCGCTCACTATCTCGACCGGCTTCGTCGTCGACGATGCCATCGTCATGATCGAGAACATCTCGCGCTATCTCGAAGAGGGCGATTCGCCCATGCAGGCCGCGCTCAAGGGGGCCGGGCAGATTGGCTTCACGATCGTCTCGCTGACCGTCTCGCTGATTGCCGTGCTCATCCCCTTGCTTTTCATGGGAGACGTCGTCGGCCGGCTGTTCCGCGAGTTCGCCGTCACTCTCGCCGTGACCATCATCATCTCGGCGGTGGTCTCGCTGACCCTCACCCCGATGATGTGCTCGCGCATCCTGCGTCATAATCCTGAGGCGCAGCAGGGCCGCTTCTATCGCGCATCGGAACGCGTTTTTGAGAGCATGATCGCGTTCTACGGCCGGACTCTGAAGTTTGTTCTCAGATTTCAGGTCATTACTTTGCTGGTCGCGCTGGGCACGCTGGTTCTTACCATCCTGCTGTACATCGCCATCCCCAAAGGCTTTTTCCCGGTGCAGGATACGGGCGTGATCCAAGGCATCTCCCAGGCTCCGCAATCGATCTCCTTCGAGTCGATGAGGCAGCAGCAGCAGGAGCTGGCGAAGATCATCCTGGCTGATCCGGCTGTGGAGAGCCTGTCTTCATTCATCGGAGCTGATGGCACCAACACCACGCTTAATAGCGGCCGCTTCTCCATCAATCTGAAGCCGCTCAATCAGCGCGACCTCAGCGCCGCCGATGTCATCCGCCGCCTGCAAAACAAGCTTGCCGACATCCATGGCATCAAGCTCTACATGCAGCCGGTGCAGAACATCACGGTCGACGACCGTGTCACCCGCACCCAGTATCAGTACACACTGGAAGATCCCAACCTCGACGAACTGAATGAGTGGACCAACCGCTTCGTGGCCAAGCTGCAGAAGCTGCCCGAGCTTGAGGATGTCGCCACCGACCAGCAGACGGGCGCCAGCGCCGTTTCCTTGATGATCGATCGGGTTACCGCTTCACGACTGGGCATCGCGCCGGGCACCGTGGATAACACGCTTTACGACGCATTCGGCCAGCGACAGATCAGCACCATGTACACGCAGCTGAATCAATACCACGTGATCCTCGAAGCTCTGCCTGATTTCCAGCAGGATCCGAAGCAGCTGAGCAATCTTTACATCAAGTCGGGAGCGTCTTCCGGCACCAGCGGTCCCGGGGCCGCGACCTCTTTCGCCGCATCGGGTTCAGTCTCTGCCGGCTCCAATGCCACTACTTCGTCGGTGCTCTATACTCCCTCATCGAGCGTCTTCACGCCGCCCACGAAGATCCTGACCCCGGTCACCACCACGTCAAACACGGCAAGCTCCTCGGCTGGCCCGAGCGCGGTGCCTCTGAGCGCCTTCACTCATTACCAGACCACCACCGAAGCGCTCTCGATCAATCACCAGGGACAGTTCCCCGCGGTGACGATCTCCTTCAATCTCGGTCCCAACGCGGCCTTGGGAAGCGCCATCACCGATATCGATAAGACCGCCGCCGACATGCACTTCCCGGCCAGCCTGCAGGCAGATTTCCAGGGCACGGCGGCATCCTTCCGCAACTCGCTCTCGAATGAAGCCTTGCTCATCCTGGCGGCGCTGGTCACCGTCTATATCGTGCTCGGCGTGCTGTACGAGAGCTTCATTCACCCGATCACGATTCTTTCCACGCTGCCCTCGGCAGGCGTGGGCGCGCTGCTCGCGCTTATGCTCTTCCATCAGGACCTGAGCGTGGTGGCCATCATTGGCATCATTCTGCTCATCGGCATCGTGAAGAAGAACGGCATCATGATCGTCGACTTCGCACTTGAAGCCGAGCGCGAGCGTGGGCTGAGTTCGACCGACGCCATTTATGAGGCCAGCCTGCTGCGCTTCCGCCCCATCATGATGACTACCATGGCCGCGCTGCTGGGAGGCATTCCGCTGGCCTTCGGCAGCGGCATCGGTTCCGAGCTGCGCCGTCCTCTCGGTATTTCGATGGTTGGCGGATTGCTGCTCAGCCAGGTGCTCACGCTTTACACGACGCCGGTCATCTATATTTTCTTCGACAACCTGGCGCAGAGGCTTTCCGGCAAGCGCGGAAAGAATGCCGCGCATCCGCAGGCGGCTCCGGCCGGCGGCCCTGAAACAGGAGAGGCGCAGGCTTAGCGATGAATATCTCCGCGCCATTCATCCGGAGACCGGTCGCTACTACGCTGCTGACCATTGCCGTGGCCATCGCCGGAGCCATCGGCTTTACCGTGCTGCCGGTCTCGCCGCTGCCGCAGGTCGATTTCCCCACCATTCAGGTGCAGGCCGGTCTGCCCGGCGCCAGCGCGCAGATCATGGCTTCGTCCGTGGCTACGCCGCTCGAACGGCAGTTCGGGCATATTGCCGCGGTCACGGAGATGACCTCGTCGAGCTCGCTCGGATCGACCAACATTACTCTGCAGTTCGATTTGAACCGCGATATCGACGCTGCCGCGCGCGATGTCGAAGCTGCGATCAACGCCGCACGCACTTATCTACCGGCCAATCTTCCCGGCAACCCCACCTATCGCAAGGTGAATCCGGCCGATTCGCCCATCATGATCATTGGTCTCACCTCCAATATCTATGAGCGTTCGAAGCTGTATGACGAAGCGTCGACGGTCATGGAGCAGAAGCTCTCGCAGATTCAGGGCGTGGGCCAGGTCGTCGTCGGCGGCGGCGCGCTGCCGTCGGTGCGCGTGGAGGCGAATCCGACTCAGCTCAACAGCTATGGCCTCACCCTCTCCGATATTCAAGCCGTCCTGAGCACGGAGAACTCGCAGCTCGCACGGGGTCAGCTCGCCGGCCCCCGCTCCACTGCCGACATCATCGTCAATGGACAGATCTCGCACGCCGCCGAGTACGCCCCGCTGATCGTCGGATACAAGAACGGCGCGGCGGTGCGCCTGTCCGATGTCGCCCAGGTCATCGATTCGACCCAGAACATCCGCAACGGCGGATACCTCAATGGCCTGCCGGCCATTCCCATCATCATCTTCCGCCAGCCCGGCGCCAATATCATTCAGACCGTCGACCGTATCCGCGCACAGTTGCCATTCTTGAAAGCGACTATCCCGGCAGGCGCTGACATGACGGTGGTGATGGATCGCACCACCACCATTCGCGCCTCAGTCAACGATGTCGAGCGCAGCCTGATCATCTCCATCGTGCTGGTGATCGTGGTGGTCTTCCTCTTCCTGCGCAGTCCGCGGTCTACGCTCATCCCGACCGTTGCCGTGCCGGTTTCGCTCATCGGCACCTTCGCGGTGATGTATCTGCTCGGCTTCAGCCTGGACAATCTTTCGCTGATGGCCCTCACCATCTCTACCGGCTTCGTGGTCGACGACGCCATCGTGGTGATGGAGAACATCACCCGCCATCTCGAAGAGGGGATAGAACCCTTTGCCGCCGCCCTCAAGGGCGCAGGCGAGATCAGCTTCACCGTTTTCTCCATCAGCATGTCGCTGATAGCCGTCTTCATTCCCATCCTGCTCATGGGCGGCATCGTCGGGCGTCTCTTCCGCGAATTCGCGGTGACGCTTTCGACGGCCATCCTGGTGTCGATGATCATCTCCATCACCACCACGCCCATGATGTGCGCGCATCTGCTCAAGGCGCACGACCAGGAGAAGCATGGGAGACTCTATCGCTTCAGCGAAAAAGTCTTTGACGGCATGCTGTACGGCTACCGGCGCAGCCTGGAATGGGTTCTCGAGAACCCCGGGCTCACGCTGGTCGTCCTCGTCATGGTGGTGGTGCTGAATGGCGTCCTGCTCCTCAAAATCCCCAAGGGATTTTTCCCCCAGCAGGATACCGGTGCGCTGGTCGGTGGTGTGCAAGGTCCACAGGATGCCTCGTTCCCGGTCATGGATGACTCCATCCAGAAGCTGGTGAAGACCATCAAGGCCGATCCCGCAGTCGCTAATGTCATCGGCTATGTCGGCACCGGCAACGGCGGCTTTGTGTATGTTTCGCTGAAGCCGCTTGATGAGCGTAAGATTTCCGCGCCCGATATCATCAACCGTCTCCGGCCAAAGCTCAACAACCAACCCATCGCGTCCCTATTCCTGCAGGCTGCGCAGGATCTGCGCATTGGCGGACGCAGCAGCAATGCGCTTTATCAGTACACCATCCAGGCCGACAATACCAACGACCTCACACATTGGGCTCCCATTCTGCTTGCACAGATGAAGAAGCAGCCGGGCTTGCAGGATGTCAACACCGATTTTCAGGACGCCGGCCTGTCCGAATATCTCACCTACGACCGCGTAGCTGCAGCGCGTTACGGTCAGACCTCCCAATCCCTGGACAACGCGCTTTACTCAGCCTTCGGGCAGTCCGAGGTGTCGCTCATCTACACCCAGTACAACCAGTACTATGTGGTTCTGGAGGTAGCACCGCCCTACTGGCAGAATCCCGATGGCCTGAAGAACATTTACCTGAATTCGGGCAACGGAGTCATCCCACTGGCAACGATGACCACCGCTCGGGCGAACACGACTCCGATCTCCGTAGCGCACACCGGGCTCTTCCCTTCGGTTACCATCTCCTTCAATCTCGCGCCCGGAGTATCGTTGAGCACGGCGACGCAAGAGATTCAACAGATGCAGGACCGTCTGGGCACTCCCTCGACCATCCACGGCTTCTTCGCAGGAACCCTGCAAGCATTCCAGGCTTCGTTGAGCACCGAGCCCATGCTCATCATCACGGCGATCCTGGCGGTTTACATCGTTCTTGGCATTCTGTATGAGAGCCTGATTCATCCGCTCACGATTCTGTCTACGCTGCCCTCGGCCAGCGTCGGTGCGGTGCTGGCCTTGATGATTTTCAAGGTAGACCTGAACGTCATCTCCATCATCGGAATCATCCTGCTCATCGGTATCGTGAAGAAGAACGCCATCATGATGATCGATTTTGCCTTGATGGCCGAACGCGAGCAGGGCAAGAGCACGGAAGAAGCCATCTTCGAGGCCTGCATGCTGCGTTTTCGTCCCATCCTGATGACGACCATGGCCGCGCTCTTCGGTGCGCTGCCGCTGGCCTTCGGCACCGGCACCGGCTCCGAGATGCGCCGGCCGCTAGGCATCACGATTGTCGGCGGGCTCATCATGAGCCAGCTTCTCACTCTCTACACCACACCGGTCGTTTACCTGTTCCTCGACCGCACCCGGCTCCGCGTGCTGGGCAAGCATCACGACACCTTCAATCCAGAAGCTGAGGGAGAAGTCGCCTTATGACATCGCCTCTCAAAAAGAAGCTCCGTATGAAATCGAACCCTTCTCTTGCTCGCCACTCGAAACCGACGTGGTCGAAGACTGCAGGGCATCCAACGTTCAGCACCTGGGGCGTAGGATCAGTTGCAGCTTCGCTCCTTCTCCCCCTTGCCCTCACAGGTTGCCTGCCTGGACCGAAGTACCACACTCCGTCTGCGCCCGCATCCGCCGCACCGGCCTACAAAGAGTCCACGGTGAACTTTCAGGACGCTCCAGGATGGAAGGTCGCCAACCCGCAGGATGCCATGCTGAAGGGAAAGTGGTGGGAGATCTACAACGAGCCTGAGCTCAATGCGCTCGAAGAACAGCTCCAGATCGACAACCAGAACATTAAAGTCTCGTTCGAGAACTTCATGGAGGCGCGAGCGCTCATCCGCGAAGCCAAGGCCCAATACTGGCCTACGATCACGACCAGCCCCGGATGGAGCCGCAACAAGAGCTCGGGCAACTTGGGACGCTCCGCCACTGCCAATGCCGGCAGCACCGCCTCTACATGGGCCTTTCCCTTCGACGTCTCATGGACGCCCGACTTCTTCGGCAAGATTCGCAGCGAGGTGCGTGAAGCGCAGTACGGAGCCCAGGTCAGTGCCGCCGATCTCGAGAACGAAAAGCTGGTCGAAGAGGCCAGCCTGGCTGAGTTCTACTTCGAGCTGCGCGGACAGGATGCCTTACAGAAGATCCTCGACGACACCGTTGTCGCCGATAAAAAATCGTTGGATTTAACCCAGACTCTTTACGACACCGGAGTCGATCAGTACATTTCGGTCGTAGGAGCGATTGCCACTCTCAAAGCCGCCGAATCGGCTGCGCTGAATCTCGGCGTTGCCCGCGCGCAGTATGAGCATGCCATCGCCATGCTCATCGGCAAGCCCGCAACTGACTTTGCCATGCCCGTGAAGCCATCGCTGATACCTCCCCCGGCCATTCCCACTGGCGTGCCTGCGCAGCTCCTGCAGCGCCGTCCGGACATCGCCGCTGCAGAGCGCCTCCTCGCTGAGGACAACGCCACCATCGGCATCGGTTATGGGGCATTCTTCCCCAACGTCACGCTTTCGGCCAGCGGAGGCTTTGAGGCATCCGCCTTCCAGCATTGGTTCGATTGGCCCAGCCGTTTCTGGTCCATTGGTCCATCGATCTCGCAAACCATCTTCAACGGCGGCCTTTACCGCGCTGAACTGCAGCAGTACACGGCTACCTACAACGCCAACGTAGCCACCTATCGCGAGACTGTCCTGACCGCCTTCCAGCAAGTGGAAGACTATCTTGCGGCCACGCGCATTCTCTCCGAGCAGGAGATCAAGCAGCGCGAAGCGGTCGCGGCCGAGCAGCAGTACCTTGATCTCGAAATGGGCCGCTACCAGACGGGCATCGATCCCTACATCGATGTCATGACTGCGCAGACTACCCTCCTGGGCGATCAGGAGACACTGGCCTCGCTGCAGATCCAGGAGAGCGTGGCGTCGGTTGAGCTCATCCAGGCTCTCGGTGGAGGATGGGATGTGTCTCAGCTGCCGACTCCCGAGCAGCTATCGGTCAAACCCTCCAAGACCGATTACGTCATGCAAAAGTAAGTGAAGCTGTTCGTAAAGGGAAGAAGCAAAGCTGACCGTTCTGCTTCTTCCCGGAAACTATCCCGCCGGTCATTCCAGCTATCCATTTATCAATTGAAATAAGTTCCAACTTGGTTGAACTTTTACAAAGGTTTTCGGAGCCGGTTTTCGTTCTCCGATCCGATAAACCGTTTTACGCTCGTTCCATCCCTTAGAGTACGTAAGTTAAGTGCATATATATCAATAATTTATAGATGCATCCTCCTCTCATCACAAAAGATATTGACAGACGATATCTGATTTCGGTAAACATTCTCCCGCCAGTGAATCGATTTAGCAGATCGATTTAGCGGTGAAGGCAGCGCGCACAATCGACCGCTAAATTAACGGATCGAATGCGCATTGCCGGTTGGTTTCGTAGCCGGGCACGTCCCGTCTCGAACGAATAAGAATGGGCTCCCGATCCCCCACAGACCGGGTTGAATGCAAGCCGCAACTATGGAGGCGGGAGAGAAATTGCAGTCGTATCGGACGCACATACGGAGTTCGTTTGGCAGCCCGAAGAGGCAGGAACTGCGATAGCGGCTCCCAGTGGAAGAAATGTTTAACGCTTTATTTGAAGAGAGGCTAGAGAAGCAAATGAAAAAAGATAGTTGGTTTGCACGGTTGGGATCGTTCACCAACCAGGGGATCTGTTTATGCGCGTTATTGGCGCTGGCAGCCCTCCTTATCCATGCGCCGGCTGCGTCTGCTCAGAACATCACGGCAACGCTGTCCGGCACCGTACAGGATACGACCGGGGCGGTTATTCCTGGAGCATCCGTAACCCTTGTGAACGAGGCAACCCAAGACACGCGTGTCATTACTTCGACGGCGGCGGGTTACTTCACCTTCCCGGCCATCCTGCCCAGTTCCTACACCCTGAAAATCTCGGCCAAGGGCTTCAGCAGCAAGAACGTCAACGGCATCGTCCTCCATGCAGGCGATTCGCTCAGCGTTCCTGATCTCTCCCTTGCCGTGGGTGGCGCGGAGCAGACCGTTACTGTAGCGGCTGCCACGCAAAATATCATCACGAGCAACGGCGAGCGTTCCGATGTTCTCTCCTACGCCGACATTCAGAACCTGGCGCTTGAGGGCCGCGACACGACCGAGCTGCTCAAGGTGCTGCCTGGTGTCACCACCGTCTCCGGCGGTCTCACCAATAGCGGCTCCCAGTTCAACCCGGTCAACACCGGTGCGGCGCAGAGCGCCATCGGCAGCGGTTTGCAAGTCAATGGCGTCCCCTACAAGGGCGGCACGGCACTGCTCGCCGATAACGTAAGCATTCTCGATCCCGGCGATGACGCGGGCGCTCTGGCCACCATCAGCCCGGAGATGACGCAGGAAGTCAGCGTGCAGACCTCGAACTTCGGCGCCGAGGCGCAGTTCGGACCGGTTGTCGTCAGCGCGATCAGTAAGTCCGGAACCGCGTCCTATCACGGAGAAGGTTACTTTGATGCTCGTAACGACGCCCTGAACGCCAACGACTGGCAATCCAATCATCAGGACAAACCGAAGGCTGGAGCGCACTACTACTACCCTGGCGGCAACGGCGGCGGTCCCATCCCCTTCACTCACAAAACGGTGTTCATCTGGGGCGGCTACGAGCATTTCTTCCAGAATCAGGGCAATGCCAACGTACTCCAGTCCTACATTCCCAGTCCGGAGATGATGGCCGGCGACTTTACTTCGGATAACGCAGATAACAATGTTCTCTGCCCGGGTGGGTTTACGGCCGCAGCGCAGGGTAGCTGGTGCAACAACCTTAACGGAACCATCCTGCCGGACGGCACTCCCGTAACCAACGGCCATATCCCCGCGCAGTATCTCGATCCGGGCGCCAAGGCCCTGGCGAGTTTCTGGCCCAAGGCCAACGCCAATCCCGCGACCACGCCTGGCGGCTACAACTATTACCAACCGATCATCAATACCAACAATGGCTGGATCTATCGCCTTCGCCTTGACTACAACCTTGGCGACAAAGATAAGTTTTTCATCTCTTATCAGCAGGGATACAGCAGCGAGCTCGCGAACGGCAACGGCGCACACATCTACTGGACCCCAGGCAACTCCATACCCTTCCCGGGCGGCGGATTGCATGGGCTGACCTTCTCCAAGGCCATCGCCGGACACTTCGTTCACATCTTCAACTCCACCACCACCAACGAATTCATCGCGGCCTGGGCGTTCGGCAACTTTCCCTATGCACCGCCGAACACCGCCGCTGCGTACAAGAGCACGCTCGGCTATCCCTCCAGCTATGGATCGGTCTTCGGTGGCGGCTCCAAGCTGATCCCCTCCTACAGTTCAGGAGGAACCGACACCTTCCCCGATTTCTCCCAGTCGGACATCTTCGAGCCAGGCGGATCCTACATCGTTCGTAAGGAAGTGCCCAGCTTCACGGATAACTTCACCAAGGTGTGGGGCGCGCACACCGTCAAATTCGGTGGATTCACCCAGAACGTCAGCAACCTGCAGGGCAATGACGGTACGAATCTGAACGGCATCGTCAACAGCTTCAGCGGTCAGCAAAAAAACCTCATCACAGGCATCAATACCGGTTCACCGAACAACCCGGTAGCCAACTTCATCACCGGTACTGTCACCAGCTACACGGAGAGCAACGGGGCTCCGGTCAGCGACATGGCTTACCAGGACACTTCGTTCTTTGTTCAGGACGACTTCAAGGCCACGCGCCGCCTCAGCATCGACATGGGTGTGCGCTTCGATCACGTTGGTCACTGGTATGACCGGCAGGGAACGGGCATGGCCGTCTTCTATCCGGATCGGGTTATGCCCGATTATTTCGCAGGCAAGATTTCACCCGGATACTACTGGCATTCGATCGATGCCGGCGTGCCGCTCAGTGGCCAACCTAACCGATTTGCCTTTGTCTCGCCACGTTTCGGATTGTCGTACGATCTCTTCGGAACGGGTAAGACTGTACTCCGTGGCGGCTTCGGTGCATATCGTTTCTCCGATCAATACAACGATTATGCTTCTGCTCTCACTACAGCGCAGGCCGTGCAGAACTATAACCTGCCTGGTCAATCCAGCATTCAACTCTCACAGATCGGTCTACTGAAACCATCTGCCTGCACCGCGCCGCCTTGCGGCACCAGCGGCAACCAGACTGGTCTCGATCCGACCGACTACGGCATCCCGTTGACCTACGCCTACAACTTCACCATTGATCAGGAACTGCCCCATCATATGCTTCTCGAAGTGGCATATGTCGGCAACAGTAGCAGCGAGTTGAATGACAATGGCGAAGTCATCTCGGGCAGCCAGTTCACGGCCTTTGCCGACCAGAATAAGGCCCCGGTAGGGTCCTTCTTCCAGGCCGATCCGAAGACCGGCCTGATCGCTCAAAATCCGGAAAGGGTTAATAGTACCTGCGCCGGCACGGTTTGCAATGCGGCGGCAGATTATCACGCATTCGGTTACGCCTATGGCACTGCCAGTGCCTATGAAAGCAAGGACATCGGCTACACGAACTACAACGGCCTGCAGGTGACATTCTCCAAGCAGACCGGCCACCTCACCTTCAACCTCAACGGAACCTGGTCCAAGACCCTAGGGACCGGACTGCAGGCGAACCCCTTCGTTCTGCGCGCTAATTATGGCGTCGAAGCGATCGACCGTCCGCTGGTCTTCAACTCCTCGTACTCCTACCAGACCGGCCGTTGGTACAACGGAAACAAGCTGATCGGCGGCGCAGTGAACGGCTGGTTGATCTCCGGTATCTCCACCTGGCAGGAGGGCGGAAGCATCATTGCGGGGCTGGGGAACGGCGTGCCCAACTTCGGGTTAACAGAAAACTACATCAATATTCCTCAGGCTGCGCAGAATGCGGGTGTTGCTCCTGGTCTCGGCGATCCGACCTACTTCGGTACGGACGCGCCGATCTCTATCAATCCTGTGCTCAGCTGCAATCCCACCTCCGGCTTGCACCACTACCAGAGAGTCAACGTTGCCTGCTTCCAGGCTCCGGCCATCGGTACCAATGGCGGCCAGAACTATCCGTATATGAGCACGGCGGCGTACATCGACAATGATCTGGCTTTGGCCAAGACCTTTACCATCACCAAGGAGCAGAATGTGGAATTCCGCATCTCTGCCTTCAACTGGCTGAACCATCCGCTACCCCAATTCAGCTCTCTCAATCAATTGACGCTGCGCTATAACGTCGATTATGCGAGCAAGGCCATTACTTTGAATCAGGCAAACAGTCCGAATGCAGGGTCAGGCCAGACGGTGCAAAACTTTGGCTATCTCGATAGCAAAGATGGTTCGCCCTACCAACGTAACCTCGAACTCGACATCAAGTATCACTTCTAACTTAACCTCAACCCCGAAAGGGCATCGCCAACCCGCGATGCCCTTTCGACATTTAGCTATGCATTTCGAACGGCCTCACGGGAATGTGATTTCTTCAGTAGATGGCTTTCTCGCGCCTGCTTCCAACTTCGACCTGCTCCTCTCTATCACCCTCTTGGATATACTTTCTTAGCAATGCCATCTGCAGTACAGATCCCGCATACACAGAGCACATCATCAAACGGATGGCAGATCGGCCTTCTTGCCGTGGCCTTCTTTTATTTTGCGATCGTGGCGCCGTCTCAGACCGCGCAGCCGGATCTTCAGCAGCAATACGACAAGGCGCAAAGTCTGCAATCTTCCGGCGACATGGAGCAAGCCGTCTTCGCCTATAAAGTTTTCATCGCCAGCGCCGTCGCAGAGCTGGCTGAGGACCGCTCGAAGATCGGCGACAATCCTCTCGCGGCCAAACAATTCGAAGAGTCTCTGGCGCTCCATCCCAACGATTTGGATTTGCTGCTTCGCACCGCACAGGCCGAACGCGATGCATCTAATCCTGCTCGCGCCCAGGAGCTTGCACAGCAACTTCTCACTGCGGAGCCCCGCAGCGCTGAAGCCCACGCATTGCTTGGCAGCATCGCTTCGCGATCGGGCGATCCCGACAGCGCGGTCAAGGAATACGAGATCGCCGTTGCCATCGATCCGAGTATTGCCAACGGTTTTGCCCTGGCCAAGGCGTATCTCATGAAGAAGGACGAAAACTCTGCGGCGAAGATCTTCACCGAGATGCTGGCCAGTGCGGGCGATAACGCCGCCGTCCACCTGGATATCGGCCGTACCTACGGCGAGACCGGCTATCCCGATCAGGCCATCATTGAGTTCAAGAGGGCTCTGGTCGAAGATCCGAAACTGCCCGGCCTTCATTATTCTCTCGGCGCGTCGTACCTGCTCAGTATGGGCGAGATCGATTTTCCGAAGGCTGCGGCTGAGTTTCACAAGGAGCTCGCGCTTCATCCTGACGACTTCCTCAGCCACTCCCAACTGGGATACATTGCGGTTAACGAACACAACTATCGTGAAGCGGAAAAGGAGCTGCGGCGTGCTGCCGAGCTTAACCCTCGCGATCCGGATACACAGCTGTCGCTCGGCCAGCTCTATGTCGATACGAACCGCCCGCGAGAGGCTGAATCGGTATTGCGTCAATCGATTGCCTTGACCACCGACCCCTCGCGCAATCATTATCAGGTGCAGCGAGCGCACTACCTGCTCGGCCGTGTGTTGATGCAGACCGGCCACACGGATGCCGCAAAAGCCGAAATGCAGACCTCGACCGATCTCCTGAAGCTCAGCACTTTGCAGAATCAGGGCAAGAGCGCAGCGGAGATCGCAGCATCTGAAAAGGCCGACCATTCTCTCAATAAGGCTGCCGTACCGGCTCTCGACCCACAAGCGATGCAGCAGATGGAAGAAGTGGAGAAGCGCCTCAGCCCGGCTATCGCCGATAGCTATAACAATGTTGGAGCCATCGCCGCACAGGATGGAGACTTTGCCGCAGCCGTTTCCGCTTTCCAGCATGCCGCGGAATGGAATCCTCATCTCGAAGGGCTCGACTACAATCTTGGACGCGCCGCCTACTCGGCGAAGGATTACGCCGCTGCCGTAGCGCCCCTCGGTAGCTATCTGCAGCAGCATCCGAAGGACACCTGGTTCCGCTCTGCGCTGGGCGTGAGCCTCTTTATGACCGGCAGCTACCATGCTGCCGTTGAAACGCTGCAACCGATCGGTGCACGCCTGCAGGCGTCGCCGCAACTGGCGTCCATCTATGCCGCCGCGCTGGTCGAGTCCGGAGATGTCGCAGCGGGCATCGCGCGGCTGCAACAGCTTGAGGCCGCGAACCCCGACAAGCCGGAGTTTCATCGCATGCTGGGCCGCGCCTGGCTGCGGTCTGGTGATAACAACCGCGCCGAGCAAGAGCTTCGCGCCGCTCTCCGTCTTGATCCTAGCGACACGGATACTCAGCATCGCCTCGCACAGCTAGAGCAAGCGAAGAGTGCTAGGCCGTCGGCCGAGCCCAAATAGCGGCGCGAGACCTGCTATCTTTCGATGCCGTTTTATTCTCCGCATGGCCTCGCGCACAAGAGTTAAAAAACGTCCTCCTGTCTCCGAAAGAGACTGGGCTCGTCTAGACTTGGTATCACCTCCCCTAGCTGGGTGGGCGTATCGTGCGCCTGCCGAGTGCCATCGTGCTCAATTCAGCAATCGGAGGTCCACCAATGGTGGGGATCGGCAGTAGGCTTCGCGCAATCAGGCAGAAGTGGGGACTTACCTTGCGGGAAGTGGCGGAGAGGAGCGCACGTCTCTCCGAGAAGTACGGGAATCCCAACCTGCGGATCTCACCAAGCTGGCTGGCGCGCGTCGAGCAGGACGGACACGATTTCTCTTCTTCAAAATTGATTGTGCTCTCCAACATCTACCACCTCTCGTCGGAAGAGCTGCTTGATCTCTGCTCGCAAGGGACGAAGAGCGCTCCGAATCTGGATGCCTCGGATGGTCCGAATGCCTCACTTCTTCTCACTTCAGGGCCGTTGGAAGAGCAGGCGAGGACCTGGCTTCCGGACCAGATTCTTGCGGAGAGGACATGTGATAAGACACGTCTGCTGCCGTCTCTAGAATTCATGCCCAACCATTATCGCCGCGGCATTATCGGAAACGACGATCTCGCACTCTTCCCGCTGATGAAGCCGGGAACGATCGTGCTGATCAACATCCACAAACGCAAGATCGCCCATCGAAGGGAATGGACAGGTGAATACGACCGCCCGATTTACTTCCTGGAAACGTCCGAGCGTTTTGTCTGCGCGTGGTGCTCTCTCGATCGAAGTAAGACGATATTGTCGCTGGACCCGCATTATTCCTCACCCGTGATGAGTGAGAACTGGAAGTATCGAACCGAGGTGAGTGTGGTGGGACAGGTGGCCGCCGTCTTCCAACGCTTTGAGGGGCTTTCGGCCAACGCGTAGACAATGCTTCGGGCCGAGGCGTTTGACCTCCGGGATTACAAAACCTTTTGTAGCTGGGGCAGCATCGGGCTATGAAGCTGCGCATAGAGATCCAGCAGGCGGCGCGTCATAAGATAGTAGGTCGCAATCGCATGCTGGCCGTACATGGTAATTGTGCCGTCCAGCTTTCCAGTCTTCTCTGCGATCTTCAGCCGGCTGATTTGCCACTCGATCTCCCGGGCACTGAGACGCAGTTGTTGAGTGACGGCAAAGGCCTCCGGGTACAACTGCTGAAGATAGAAGGCGAGATCGATCAGCACCAGGCAGTTCGCTTCCAATGCATTGAGGCCTTTCCATCCGCCCACCAGCGTCCAGATCTCTTTGGCCTCCATCATGAAGCTGTCATCATCAGTTCGCCGTTTCCCGGCTGTATCTATGATGTCGAGAGCAATATCCTCGATACCGTTGCGGTCCACAAGTACAAGCCGCTGAAGAATACTTTCCCAGGAGCCCTCCGTGGATCTCCGGGCACGGCGCAGAGAGTAGAACGCGACGACCAACAAGCAAAGCACGACAATCGAGACGACAATAAGGAAAAGAGCAGATTGCCCGATCATGAAGGATGCCTCGCGCGTATCCAGTGCAGGTCGGCCTCGACCCTCGCCTGTAACCGGATGAGCCGCAGACGGAGCTCATCGGACATGCGTCTGGGATCGGGAGCTTCTTTCCATAGCATCACGATCCAGTACGAGAGGCAGCCGAGATAGAGGAATTGCCGAATCTGTTGAAGAACGAGATAAGGAGCGGTGCTCTGATCCAAGCCGAAATGAGTCGCCATTGCTCCGATCAACGTATCGAGAAGGCAGTAGAGCCCCAGAGATTTTGCAATTCTTCCCACATGAGCCTGCCACGGTAGGCCGGCCTTTACCGAGATGCTGATCATTCCTACAAAAAGCTCTCCCATCCAGACAGACGAAAAAAAATCGGCCCTAAGGATTGTCGACTGGATCGGGAGTTTGGTGTGTGGAGCTGCCGCCATGGTAAGTCCGAAGGCGATGATGAGGCTTCCAAATATGAGCGATAGAAATGCTCTGCGTACGTCCGATGCCCATACTCCAAGCGGACGGAAGGTCTTCGCGTACATCTCGTAAACGATACCGAATTGAAGCAAAGTGTCCAACGCACCGAGCGACCAGAAGGTGTAATAGTACGTATGCCGGCTTCCGAACTTCAGGATGAAAAACAATACCACCGTTCGTACCAGATTCGATAAGACAAATGTCGTAAAGATGGGAAATTGTTGCGCTCGGCTGCGCACGATCAGCACCGTGAATAGAAGAATGTGGCCAATAAAGCCGGCTGCCCATAGCCAGCGCCCCAAGTCGGTCACCTGCATTTGCGATGTCTCCGTGGCGTCGTCCGTCGAAGTTCATTATGCACCGCGACCGTCTTAGAGTTTTGCAAAACTGGGCGCTCTCGCATCCTGGGTGGGCGCCGCTGCGATTGCGGACCCCACCCAGTACATAGCGATCATGAGACAGCGTCTGGCGATAAACGTCACTCATTCACGTTCATTTGCGACTTCGGTCACGGCTGTCCGATAGCCTCGCTGATTACGCTGGGAACAACAGCGGTAACAGGCTCAGAATGACTGCCGCTGTGCCGGGCGAGGTTGGCACGGGATCGGTACCAGTGATTCCGAGGGTTGTTGAATTGCCAGTTGGCGTTGAGGTGCTCTGAGCTACTGCCTGTCCGATCGGAAGAGTCAATGCGACGAGCGCAATTGCGGGGATCATCTTGCGGGAAAGATGCTTGAACATGTGTTTTCTCCTTTGCAGCGCAGGTCTGCGCTGCAAAGGAGACTAGGTACTTGAACGCTCAAAACAGAGCATCGGGTGTGCCGGTTTTCTTATAAGAAACTCGACATTTTTGGCTTTTCTGGAAGCTATTCTTATCGCAACTCGACAAGAAGGCTGATCTGTATCGAAGAAACTGACAGACGTCGATTTGAAAATTTCTTATAAGCAACAAATATGCCGTTTTTCTTGACAAATTTGTCGAACAACTTCAGGCAAGAGGCGAGGGAGAAATCGTTTTATCTTTCACGATTGGTGCGGAGGTTCGCGCCGAAGCTGGCAAGTGGATGGTGTATGCAAAAATCACTGGAGGCTGAATTCAGGTGAACCTGGATGTGCTTCACGCAGGAATCACTTCATCGATGCGACAATCGGCACGGCGGAGTAGATTGCGGCGCCGGTGCATCGGGACAAAACCGGATACTGAAGAATCATGAATTACCGGAAACTCCAAACAGACGGGCTGGATGGATTGGGAGGCAAGACAATTGAAGATCTGTTTGCTTTTGCTGTTACTTGTATCGAGCTTGTCCGCTGACGCTCAAAGCGCAAATGACGGAAGTTCGAGCGCCGTTCAAGCGGGACAATCATCTCAACCTGCTCCCAGCACACCACGGAAAAAAGACCCCGACGAGCTCAGGCAGGAGCTGGATGTAAACGCGCTGGCATTGTCGAAGATACCCGCAGATCCTCTCATAGAACCGGATCCTCTCGCCCCATTTTTTCTGCCGGTAAACAAACTCGCAGACCGAAGCGCGCAATCTCTCCGATTGAAATTCGGCGCGACGTACACCTTTTTGAATCAGTATGCGACTGTCGCATCGGATGGCGTCCGGCACAATCAATTCAGTGGTCGTCTCGATTTCACCGGAGGCTGGACTGCCTACGATCATGGCAGCAGCGCTGGATCTATCAGCCTGCTCGTTCGCTCCGGAACCAACATCGGTAGAAGTCAGCAGTTCAACCTCAGCGATGGCATCGGCTCCGGGCTTTATCTCAATTGTCTGCAGGGCGGCGGTCCGCAGGAACCGATCACTTTGAATATCCTCTACTGGCGGCAGGATCTTCTGGATAAGAAGCTCTCGTTTTATGTGGGCAAGATCCATCCGAACGAATACGTGACTCTCAGCATGTTCAATAACGACGAGCGTACGCAGTTTTTAAACGGAGCCAACGACGGCAATCTCGCAGTCGCGTACGACGGGACCTATGCGGGCGGCGCCGCGGTTGAGTACCAGGCCACTCCTCATTTTTACATCCATGCACTCGCCGTGGACACCGAGGGTGCGCAGCAGAGGAATATCGAAACCCTGGTCGACCGCAAATACATGGAAGGCATTGAACTGGGCTTTTCGTCGGGCTCACTCGGTGAGGAGTACCGGCACTATCGCCTGGGTATGTGGCGAGACGATACGAAGAGTAGCGGGAGTGGATTTGGCGGAGGCGGAGGGTTCGAGCATGAGCTTTCGAATGGCTGGACGCCATTCGGGAGATTTGCCTACGGCACCAATGCTGGAACTGCGATCAAGCAAATCGAGGGAATCGGTCTTGCCCGCGTTCGCCCTTTCGGACGCACGGGCGATATGTTCGGGGCGGCATTCAACTATAGCGAGCCGAGCCGCCCTGCTCGACATCACGAGAGCATCTTCGAGGCATTTTATCGGCTTCGCCTGACTCAGAGCGTGAGGATCGGCCCGGATATGGAAGTCTCCATTCATCCCACCTACGCGACTAAGGCTTACGCTACAACTCTTTTCGGCGCGAGGATGGAGATCATCTTTTGAAGCGCTGGAGAGACTTCATGCCAATGCCGAAGTCCCCGTTCCTCCACGTTAGTGAGATTGAGTAGCAAGGCTAGCTGCGAATCCGATACAGCTTGTAGATCACCTTCGCTCCCAAGATAGCCCCCGCATTCATCGGCAGGGGCTCGCGTTTCAAGCGTATTACCATCCAATGGCTACGAGAAGCGTCTTCGGATTCGTGCAACTCACATCTGCCGAATAGCCGCCTGCATCGTCGTACGGGAAGGCATATTGCTGTGCGTTGATGGCATTGGCGTGAAGAAACTGCGCGTAGTAGCTTGCCGGCGCAGTCTGATAAAAAGCGCTCGGGTTACCCCACAGTGCCTGATTAGCCAGCGTGCCATTCGCATTAAAGGTTCCCGCAACAGCCCCGACATGGCGGTAGATTGCGGCAGAAAGGTCAGGATAGCTTCCTAGCCCATCTCCATTGGGGATTGCGAGGGGAATGGTGATCCCATTGACCGCCCAGAGCTGCTCGATCCAATCGTTGTAGTAGGTCTGGTATGCGCCGCCGGTATCGAAGCCGCCGGCGGAAGGGGAGACGATTCGATAGGGCGCCTGCAGCTGTGCGAGCGTCTGGAAATCCGCGGGAACGGCGTTGATGTAGCGTTGGAAGAAGCTAGCGCGGCTTTCCGCGAACGATCCGCCGGTTTCACCGATGGCGATGTCTGTTCCGTCGCTGCAGCTCAATTGGAACGCATACTTCAGGCCAAATGCGTCCACTCTGGTTGAATTCATATTCATGAAGGTTGCGCCCAGAGTGTATTCGAGAAAGTCCCAGTAGTTGTTTGTATTCTGGTTGACGGCTCCGAGATAGAAGTAGATCCGTCCTGAAGCGTTGGCGGGCATCGCGAGCGTTGGCTGAGCGGCGATTGAATTGGTGGTTGTGACACCGCCGATGTCGATACTCCAGTAAACCTGACTATCGGGATATTGCCCGTTGGTCCGGTTGAGGAATTTGATTGTAATGAGGTCTCCGGATGGCGTAGCCGGTAGATTGCTGGCGTCCCAGAAGGGAGGGGTGTTGGGAGCAAGCGATAAAGTTGTCGCGTTGACGGGGCCGCCCACGGTCGTCGTTCCGGACGGGCCTGAGGCCTGGACGGTGTAGTAATAGGTGGTCGACGCCGTGAGTACAACATCGTTATAGAAGTTGGACTTGGTGCTTCCAACCTGATTGCTGCCGGATGGCGTAAATGGCGATGTTGTGCTGCGGAATACGTTGTAGATCACTGGCGCAGCCGCCGTGCTCGCAGGGAAGGTTAGATCGATCTCGTTGGGAGAAGATGCTGCCGCCGTCAACACAGTGGGAGGAGCCAGCGGAGTGGCGTTTTCCTGCCCGGAGAATTCTACCGATACACCGTCTTCATCCGCAGCTTGCACGATGTAGTAGTAGGTTGAGGAGGGCGCGAGTCCGGTGTTGAAGAACTCTGTGCCCGTAAGCCCTACGGCGATTTCATTATTGACCGAGGGCGTGAATCCACTGGTTGTGCTGCCGTATACGTTGTAAGTGACGTTGGTGCAGTTCGCGGGTGAGGTGATTGGCGTCCAACTCAAGCCGATGGTGGTGGAGGTAGATGGGCTTGCCGCCAGGCCACCTGGCGCAGTCGTCGGAATCGAGATGCACGACGTAGCGGGATGTGTTTCAGCGCTGGCTTCTGTCGATGGAGCCGAAGCGCCATCCGCGTCCACTGCTTCCACAGCGTAGTAGTAGGTCGTGGATGCGGCCAGTCCTGTGTTGGAAAAGCTGGTGCTCGTAAGTCCACTTGCAACCAGCGTAGACGAGGACGGAGAGAATCCGTTGACTGTGCTGGCGTATAGGTTGTATTTGACGGCGCAGTTCGGGGGAGGCGTGACTCCTGTCCATGCCAAGCTCATGATGCTGGGAGAGGATGCGCTTGCCGTCAGTCCTGAGGGAGCGGCTGAAGGCAAGAGAGTGCACGCGCTGGCAGCGCCCCGGATCTCAATTCCCATGATCAAGGGTTGGTTCTCTGCGCCGCCGGTGAAGGCGATCACGATTTGGCCGCTGCTGTTAGCGGTGGCCGTGAAGCTCTCGACCAGGGCCGCGTCCAATCCAACCGTGGCATAGACATCCAGGTTGGTGAGCACAGATGTGCCGTTGATCGCTACGTTGAATTCGCGGTTGCCTGCGGCGGTAAAGTAGGTTTCGGCAAAATGCAGCAGAACCGCATATTGAGCGCCAGGGGCCAGACCGGGGATGGTGTAGGTTGAAGCTCCGACCCGTCCGTTCTGATACACACCCATGGGCGCCGCATTCGTGCCGGGTTGAGTCAAATTTATGGCGGCCGTTACTTGGCCATTGTTTCCTCCACCGTTGAAGTATTCATCAGCGACGAACGAGGCGTCGCCGCCATTCGCGTTGCTCTGCGCCGGACCTCCCGCGGCGATGGCGACAATTTCCGTGGAAGTGGAAGCAGGGGTTATGGCCGAAACTTGTGTCGAGGCCGTCGATGGACCGGCTGCGTCGACTGCTTCAATCACGTAGTAATAAGTGGTAGAAGCCGTAAGGCCGGTATTGGAGTAAGTGGTTCCGGCCACTCCGCTCGCGATCAGGTTGCCCGATGATGGAGAGAATCCATTCGTAGTGCTGCCGTAGACTCTGTAGGAGCTGATGGTGCAGTTCGAGGGCGGAGTGACCGCGGTCCAACTCAGACCGATGGAATTCGGAGAAGTAGCTGCGGCGGTTACTCCGGTTGGAGCGGAAGGGGCCGTGCTGCAGGCCGTACCGGCAGTTTCAGCGCTGACCTGGGAGGATGGCACTGAGGCTCCCTCGGTGTCCAGCGCTTCAACGATGTAGTAATACGTCGTCGAGGCGGCGAGGCCAGTGCTGAAGTAGCTAGTAGCGGTTGATCCGCTTGAGATCAAGTTGCTGGATGAGGGGGTGAAGCCGCTGGTGGTGCTCCTGTAGACGTTATAGGAGGTGATCGTGCAATCCGCAGGAGGTGTCACCGCTGTCCAACTCAAAGCGATGGCGCTGGAGGATGATGTTGCAGCGGTCAGGCCGGTTGGCGCTGATGGCACAGCGCCGCAGGCCGATGAGGTTCCGCGTATTTCGATTCCACTGACGACAGGTTGGTTTACAGCGCCCAAGGTGAAAGTGACGACGATATCGCCAGCACTATTCGCGGTGGCCGTGAAGGTCTCGAGCAATGCCGCGTTCGCTCCCACAGTTGCGTAGATATCGAAGTTGGTGAGTACCGTGGTGCCATTGATGGCAACGTCGAATTTGCGGTCGCCCGCGGCGGTGAAGTACGTCTCGGCGAAGTGCAGCAGTACGGTATATTGATCGCCTGCCGTGAGGCCGGGAATTGTGTATGTGAATGCGCCCGCCCGCGCGTGTTGATACACCGCCATTGGCGCGGCGTTGGCGCCCGGCTGGGCCAGGTTGATGGTGGTTGTACTTACCTGATTATCTCCGCCACCGTTGAAGTCTTCGTCGGCAGCAAAGGAGGAGTCTCCACCGCTGGCGTTACTTTGCGCCGGACCTCCGGCTGCTATGGCAACGACGTCCTGGGCGGCCGCATTTCTTGCACCGAAAAAACTCATCGCGCCAACCACAAACAGTGCCAGAGAAGTGCGAAGAAGGATCTTTACTCTGCGTATTGAATTTTTGTCTGACATGACATTCCCCTAGTTCTTGCTGTGGTTTGTGTTGTGATAACGGCGCTAACGTCTTGCCATGCGCTCTGACTTTCGTCAGTACTTAGTTGGCGCGGACTTCGATCCCCATGACGAGGGGTTGGTCCGCGGCGCCGGTGGTGAAGGCGATGACGATCTGTCCGCTGGAATTTGCTGTGGTGTTGAAGGTTTCCAGCAGCGCGGCATTCTTGCCGACTGTGCCGTAGATGTCGAGATTGGTGAGCACCGTAATGCCGTTGATGGCCACGTTGAACTGGCGGTCCCTGGCGGCGGTGAAGTAGGTTTCAGCGAAGTGCAGAAGCACAGTATAAGTTGCGCCCGCGGTCAGGCCCGGAATGGTATAGGTGGAGATTCCGGCCCGTCCGTACTGATACACGCCCATGGGCGCTGCGTTAGCTCCCGGCTGAGTCAGATTGATGGTGGCGGTACTCACCTGATTATCCCCGCCCGCGCTGAAGTCTTCGTCGGCGGCGAAGGAGTAGTCGCCACCGCCGGAGTTGCTCTGCGCCGGTCCGCCAGCGGCGATGGCTATCACCTCGGTGCTGCCGCTGGCCGCTTGCGTCTCGGCACTGGCCTGGGTGGAAGCGGCAGATGGACCCTCCGTATCGGAGGCTTCCACCTTGTAGTAATAGGTGGTTGATGCCGTCAGGCCGGTGTTGGAGTAAGTTGTGCCGGTAGCGGTAGTGATCAGGTTGCTCGACAAAGGCGTGAACCCGCTTGTGGTGCCGCGATAGATTGAGTAAGAGCTGATGCTGCAGTTGGCCGGTGGTGTCACCGCGGTCCAACTCAGGCCGATGACGCTTGGAGATGACGCTATCGCTGTCAGTCCCGCCGGCGCGGATGGAGCTACATTGCAGCTGCCTCCACCGCTTGCGGTGCTGGCGCTGGCTGGTGAAGAGGCTGCTGACGATCCATACGAATCGAACGCTTCCACAACGTAGTAGTACGTTGTCGACGCCGTCAGGCCGGAGTTGGTGTAGCTCGTGCCCGTTATTCCGTTCGCAACCAGGTTGCTCGACGACGGCGTAAATCCCGAGGTAGTGCTCCGGTAGACATCGTACGAAGTTATGGTGCAGGGAGGATTCGCGGGCGCCGCGGTCCAACTCAAGCTGATGGAGCTGGAGGACGACGCTGTGGCCGTCAGATTGGTTGGACCTGTGGGCGGGACCGAGTTGCATGACGAAATAGCCGACGTTTCCGCACTGGCTTGCGCCGAAGCCGTCGATGCACCGAACAAATCGACTGCTTCTACCGCATAGTAGTAGGTGGTCGAAGCTGCGAGGCCGGTGTTGGAGTAAGTCGTACCGGTCACACCGCTGGCGACCTGGTTGCTCGACGACGGCGTGAATCCGCTGGTTGCGCTGCTATAGACGTTGTAGGAGTTGATCGAGCAGTTCGCCGGGGAATTAGCTGCCGTCCAGGACAGGCCGATGATGTTGGAGGAAGATGCTGTTGCCGTCAATCCGGTTGGCGCTGAGGGAACGGCAGAGCAAACAGAAGAATTTCCAAGCACTTCGAGGCCATTGATGGTGGGTTGATCGAGGGCGCCGTTGGTGAATGTGATTACGATTTGGCCGCTGCCGTTGGCTGTGGCGACGTATTGCTCAATCACGGCTGTGTAGTTCGTGCCCGCCGTTGCATAGATGTCGAAGTTGGCCAGCACTGTCTTGCCGTTGATGGCAACGTTAAATTCACGACTGCCAGCTGCCGTGAAATACAGCTCCGCAAAGTGCAGACGCACGGTATAGCTGGCTCCGGCAGTGAGGCCTGGAATTGTGTACGTGATCGCCCCTTGCCGCGCCGACTGGTATACCGCCTCCGGAGCAGCAATGGTTACGAGATCGGCTGGTATGGTGATGGCATTCGGAACCGAGTAGGTGGTTCCACCGGTGTAATCTTCGTCCGCGACAAATGGATTGTCGCCGCCGTTCGAGTTGCCTGCTCCCGTGGTGCTGCCTGCGTCGATCGATACAAGATCTGCCGGCGGCGTGGTGGCGGATGACTGCGCCGATGCTGGCGAATTTCCATCGGAGTTCAGAGCTTCTACGACAAAATAATAAGTCGTATTCGAAGCGAGGCCGGCGTTGGAGTAGGCGGGGTTGGTTAGACCATTTGCGATCAGGCTGCCTGCGCCCGGAGCGAATCCGCTGGCGGTGCTGCGGTAGACGTTATAGGAGCTGATGGTGCAGTTCGCCGGAGGAGTGGCCGCGTTCCATGTGAGCCCGATGATGCTTGGGGAAGTGGCTGCTGCCGTTAGCCCGGTTGGTGCTGAGGGAGCGGTGCTGCAAGGGGGCGTGACCGGTGTAGATGCGGAAACCTGCGCTGAAGGCGCGGATGTACCGTATCCGTCGACTGCTTCCACGATGAAGTAGTAGGTCGTTAGGTCTGCGAGACCTGTGTCGGCGTAACTGGCAGTTGTGATCCCGCTCGCGATCAGGTTGCTTGAGGACGGAGTGAATCCGCTGGTTGTGCTGCTGTAGATATTGTAAAAACTGACGCTGCAGTGGGACGGAGGGGTGACTGCTGTCCAACTCAAAGTAACGACACTGGAGGAGGTGGCCGTTGCCGTCAATCCGGCCGGCGTTGGAGGGACCGCGGCGCATGCGCTGGTTGTGGTCCGAGGATCGGGTACGGCAACGATCGGAAAGGAAACGGAACCGCTTGTCAGGCCGGGAGCCGTAGCCGTGACCGTTACGGTGCCCGGAGTGAACTGGCTGCGGAACGCAATTCTGGTCAGGCCGCCTTCGACCTGTAACTCGGGATCTCCCGGCGCGTGGTAGTAAGCGTCGGGCACGCCGTTCACATAAGTGGAGTTGGCGTTTGAGTAGTTGTTGGTGTTGGTGGAGACATATTGCTGAGTCCCGCCCTGATAGGTGGCTGGGCCGCTTACCGAAAATGTGACCAGGTCAGAGGCGAGGGGTTCCCAATTCCCATTTGCGTCTTCGATTGTGGCAGTAACAAATGCTGCGTCCGAACCGTTGGCGGTGACTTCGAAGGTCGTGCCATTGGGCTCGGTCAATTCAGGAACAATATTGAGCACGATCTTGCTTTCGCCTGCTGCAGTCGTTCTGCTGTCTGTCGCGACCACTGTTCCAGATTCGTTGAGGCACTCCGCCGTTACTGTGCCGGAGACCCATGGCACCATCCAGGAAGTCTGGAAGGGAATCTGGGTTGCGGTCTGCGTCTGATTTCCTTCGTCGTTTGACGTCCAGGGATTTGGCGTCTCGATTGAACCCTGTTGCGCACCGTTTACCAGCAGTTCCACCGATGGGCAGTTGCTGAAGGCATTCACCTGGACAGTCCCGGCGGCAAGGTTCCAGTGGCCGGCTAGGTGAACGACCGGTTTGATCGAAAATGGCGTCCACGCTGTTTCATACACGTAGTACAACAGCTTCGGAAAGCGATTCTGATCCAGCGAGGATGCGCCGAGCGACCGGACCGCATTCGCGTTTCCAGGAGCCGTCGTGCTGCTGCCGGCCTCCACAAACTGGCCAGTCTCGCCGGGAGTGTCGGCGAGGTACCACTGCGCCATTCCCATCGCGCCGGCAGCCCTGCCCTGACGCCAGTTGTCGAGGAAGGGCGCAACGAAGGCCAGCTCGTAGTTCCACGCCAGGCCGCGCGCCGTGCCGGTGCCCCAATACTCCGCGCCCCAGGCCGCATTGTTCGGGTAATCCTCCTTGATTTGCACCTCGCAGCCTTCCAAGGTGCAGCCGAGAAGATAGCCGTTGACCGGATCAGGCGTGCGGTCGGCTGCAACCCGCGTATTGATGGGGTCCCACTCAGAGTCGATGGCCAGAAGCGGTTCACCGACCGACTCTTCCATGGTGCCGTTGTTCGATTCCCAATCGAGAATGGACGGATGGCTGCGATCGCGAACGATCATGTCGCGATGCAGCTCTTCCTTCAGCGTCACCATATCGGCTGTTGGGTCGGCAAAGGCCTCTTCGTTGTCTCCGCTTGGCTGGTCGATCATGATGCCGTAGGCATCGGCTGCGTTCACGAATTCTTCGCTGCTGGTCGAGTGTCCCGGACGATAGATGTTTCCGCCCTCTGCAGCCAATAGCGAGAGATCGCGCCACTGCTGCTCTTCGGGAACGGATGATCCCAATCCCGGATAGTCGTAGCGCCCCGAGGCGCCCCATAGATTCATCGGATAGCCGTTGATGATTGGGTAGTCCGCATTCCAGGTAATGGTGCGGATGCCGAGCGGGCTCTGCGCAACATCGACCACTACGCCATTGACGCTGACAATGTGATTGACCGTGTACAGATATGGTGTGCCGTAGATGGAATTGTTTGGATACCACAATGTCGGATTGTTGACGGTGATCTGCTCGCTGAACATCGGAGATGCGGTGGAGGGGAAATTGCCCGGAGTCATCGCGGCCACTGTCTGAGTGAGAGGTGCGCCGGTTGCTACTACGTTCCCGTTCGCATCCACAATCTGCGTCGTCAGGGTGACGATCTGGGATGCCGTTGTCTCGTTCACAACGTTGGTCTCTACCTGGACGACGGCGGATACGGCCTGGGCTGGGTTGTTCTTGGAAAGAGCCTCGGATACGATCGCAACGTACGTGCCCCACGTCTTCTGGTTGGAGTACAGATTGACGGGAATGTGCACCCTGTTGGTAATGAACATCTTGACTGGGCGGAACAATCCGGCCATGGCCTGGCCGAATCGAAAGACTTCTGAAAATTGAGGATCTTCAAACCAGCTGTTTCCCCGGGACACGCTCACTGCAAGCACATTTTCCGTGGCGCCGTCGGCCGTCAGATAGGGCGTGAGGTCGACGATGAAAGGTATGAAGCCTACGACGTGCGAAGCATTCGCATTGGCGGCGACGGCGCTGACGCCGGTCAGCAGCGTGCCATTGATATAAACCTGTGCGCCTGTATGCGCTCCCTCGAACTCGACCATGATCTTGCTGTTGGCGTACGCCGGATCAACTTTGAAGTGGAGGCGATACCAATTGTTCTGTCCGCATAAAGATCCTTCGCCACCACCCGATGACTGATTGAGGAACGAGCGCCATAGATTCGCGTCGGTAGGAACGCCGACCTGAGCCCAGTTAGGAGCGGAGATCGCGCTGCCGCAGGAGGGACCGATGGCGGAAGCTGGCGCGGCATTCTCAACGTAGCTGGGAGCAGCGAAAGAAGACGGAGTGGGATTGGAATCCTGATTGTTCTCGTACCACCAATTGCTCTGAGGCAAAGCCGCGGTGGGATCAGTCGCGGCGGCGTTCCCCACAAAATTCGGCACGCCCTGGGAGAGATCAACGATGATCCGATCCGACGCCGGCGGCACCGGCTGTGCGTTCGCCGTGGTCGAGCCCACGGCCGAGAGGAAAATCAGGAGTAATGGCAAGAGACGATGGCTGCCGCCTGCTCCAGGAAGACTGCGATGCGAGTGTCGGTGTGCTACAGACTGGGGAACGGGCTTGATGTCATGGGCATTCAGGTCGCGCAGATAGGGTGAACCGTGAACGGGGAGGTATGGGGGATACATGACGCTCCTGTTGACCGATGCGTGAATTTCCAGCGATCGACCGTTTATGCAGAAGTGACATTCCTCGGTTCAGTACCTATTTCGCAAGTGACTTGAGGTTCATTCACAGATAATGGTGTTAACGGCCATGAAAGACCTGAGAAAACCATCAGCGCACGTCCGGCCGTGTCGATAAGTTCATCCGGCAAAAGCGTTTCGACCGATGCCGTCGTCCGAAACAGATTCACGGAGTTCGAACGTCGAACCGCGGCGTTAAAGCATGTATTAACGTGTTAAAGCATCTGATTCGGAGTCGACGCCCTAATTCTGCCCCGAAAAAGCCTTCTAGCCGCTGCGGATTGACACATTGCGACCGGGAAACAGCCTGCGACATCGAACGGAGATGGAATTGACAGAAACATCCGCGAGCGCACCGAAGTCCGTCTCCCCTACATCCGACGTCCGCTTCGGCTTCGGCTTCGACAACACATATGCTCGCCTCGATGATCGCTTCTACGCGCGGCTTGCTCCCACGCCGGTGGCGGCGCCGCAGCTTATCAAGCTGAATGTGGAGCTTGCCCGCAGCCTCGGGCTCGATCCGGAGGCGCTCACCACACCCGCAGGAATGGAGATCCTGGCAGGCAATCGGGTGGCCGAAGGTTCCGAGCCGTTGGCGCAGGCTTATGCCGGGCACCAGTTCGGCTCGTTTGTGCCGCGGCTTGGCGATGGACGTGCCAATCTTCTCGGTGAAGTGGTGGGGCGCGACGGCATGCGTTACGATATTCAACTCAAAGGTGCGGGCCGCACACCATTTTCGCGTGGCGGGGATGGAAGAGCAGCGCTCGGTCCGGTTTTGCGTGAGTACATTGTCAGCGAAGCAATGGCAGCGTTAGGAGTGCCGACGACGCGAGCCCTGGCCGCGGTTACCACCGGTGAGAGCGTGTATCGCGAGAGCGTATTGCCGGGAGCCGTGTTCACGCGCGTCGCGGCCAGCCATCTGCGTGTGGGCACGTTCGAGTACTTCGCGGCTCGCAAAGATACGGAAGCCGTTCGCACCCTGGCCGACTACGCCATCGCGCGACATTATCCTCAGGCCGCGGCGGCGTCGCAGCCTTATCGTGCCTTTCTGGATGGTCTGATCGCGCGACAGGCGGAGCTGGTTGCGCAATGGATGTCCTTCGGCTTCATCCACGGCGTCATGAATACCGATAACACCTCGATTTCTGGCGAGACTATCGATTACGGACCTTGCGCCTTCATGGAGGCCTACGATCCGGCGGCGGTGTTCAGCTTCATCGACCAGCGAGGCCGATACGCATTCGCCAACCAGCCTGAAATTGCTCTGTGGAACCTGGCGCGCCTTGCCGAAACGTTGCTTCCGATACTCACCGGCGATAACCGTGGCGAGGAGGCCGCAATAGCCTTTGCTACGGAGGCGCTCACCGCGTTTGCTCCGCAGTTTGAAGCAGCGCGTACTGCCGGGCATCGCCGCAAGCTCGGTCTACATACGCAGCAGGAGGGGGATGGCGCGCTGGCGGAGGATCTGCTCGAACGCATGGCTGCCAACCACGCCGACTTTACACTCACATTCCGCCGCCTGTGCGAGGCGGCAGCAAGCCAAGATAACGACAGCACTCTTCGCGTACTCTTCGACAATCCTGCGGTATATGACACCTGGGCGGTTGCCTGGCGCCGCCGGCTGCAGTCAGATTCCGTCTCTAATCAGGTACGCGTGGACGCAATGCGCAGGGCGAATCCGGCGTTCATCCCTCGCAATCATCTCGTAGAGGCCGTGATCAACGCCGCGACGGAGCAGCAGAACTTCCAGCCCTTTGAAGACCTGCTGGATGTTGTAACCCACCCCTACGACGACAGACCCGGATTTGAGCCGTATGCGATTCCGGCTCGACCTGAGGAGCGGGTCGAGCATACTTTCTGCGGAACCTAGCCAAGAGAAATCCCATACATCGGCGTAGTCTGTTCGAAGATTGCCGGAGTAGAAAGTACACCGTAAGCCCAATGCCTGGCTGACAGCGGAAGCTCCTCAACTTTCGCTTTGCCGTGATGAATTCACCGAAACTCTCCTGAAGTGAATACCCTTCTCCTAGTTGATTCCGGAGCCAAAACCTAGTGGGGAAGTAGTTCGGAAATTGACGCGAAGCACCGATTCTCAATAGCTCTTCCGGGTGATAGTCGGATTGGTGGCTTTCGCTATGATCCAACTAGCGGATACCGTCATACTCCCGATATGAAAATCGACGGCAAAGCATTTGCCGTCGTAAATAGGCGCCTAAGGTGAGTCGTAGCGCGAGACAGCAGTCAGAAGTTCCCGTCTTGGTCGACCGGCGATCCGTCGCCCGCAGGCGGTCTCGCGGCCAGCGAGGAAGAGTGTCCGCGTCCATCGCGGTGAACCTTGTACAACTTTCGGACATTCTCATCCTGTTGCTCTGCGGTTTATTGAGCAGAATCCTCCTGCTGCCGAAGGACGAACACCATGTCAATGGATTACTCTTTTTTGCCACGCTCGTGGGCAGTGTCCTGACTACGCGTGTTCTTGCACGTGCTGACGCCTATACGCCATCCTCGCTGCGATCATGGAACCGGCAATCGCTGCTCTTGATGAAGCCGCTGCTATTTGGCGCGGGAAGCATCATCATTTGTATTTTCCTTATGGGAGGCGGTCAGCTTCTTCGCCGGTGGCTCCTTGTATGGTTCGGACTCAGTCTCCTGTTCCTGATTGTGTATCGAAGCTTCTTGTCGCAGCTCTTCCGCAGGTGGATGGAAGCCGGACGCCTGGCGCGAAGGGTTGCAGTCATCGGAGCAGGTGAACTTAGCCGTGAGTTCATCGATCGGTTACGTGCGGAGCCCCATGCCTATACGGTTGTGGGCCTCTACGATGACCGTCTGTCGCGTGTGCCCGCCATGCAGGACGGAGTCGAAGTTCGCGGCACGGTGCAGAATCTTCTCGAGCGCAGCCGGGAAGAACAAATTGACGTTATTGTGATCGCCCTTCCATTGAGTGCGGCCGAACGTATTGGAGCGATCCTCGAACAGGTACGCAGCACTGTCGCCGATGTGTGTCTGACCACGGACTTTGCCGGCCTGCGCTACAGGAGCGATCAGATTTCGAAGATCGGATCAAATCCCGTCGTTTTGATGGAAGAGCGGCCTCTGAAGGACTGGCGAGGCGCGAAGAAACTGGCCTTCGATCTCGTTGTGGGCTCTCTTTTGATTGTGTTGAGCTCGCCGATTCTCGCCCTCATTGCGCTGCTGATCCGCCTCGACTCACCGGGTCCGATCATCTTCCGCCAACCTCGACTGGGATTCAACAACCGGCTCTTCACCTGCTACAAATTTCGCACCATGCGCACTGACATGACGGATCTATTGGCCGATCAGCAGACCACTCGCGACGATCCGCGAGTGACGAGACTTGGCAAATGGTTGCGCATGCTCAGCTTCGATGAGCTGCCGCAGCTCTTCAATGTCATTAGAGGCGACATGTCCTTGGTTGGACCGCGTCCGCATGCACCGAACACCAAGGCCGCGGACCGGCTGTACACCGATGTGGTCGCAAAATATGCTCTTCGCCATCGCGTAAAGCCTGGAATCACAGGTTGGGCGCAGGTCAATGGATGGCGCGGTCAGACGAAGAAGATCGAACAGATCGAAAACCGAGTCGCCTGCGACCTGGACTACATTGAAAACTGGTCCATCTGGTTCGACGTGCGCATCCTGGTGTTGACTATCACTCGCGAGATGCTGAGCTCCAACGCATTCTGACCTTCGTACACCCGAGCAGCGGCACGAGAAATTATGTGCGGCTGGCGTGAAGCAGGTTCTGCCATCCAGCTTTGCTCATCTTCAGGCGATGGCCGTTCGACAGCAGCACCCAGCCTTCGTTGCGTCCTTCGCGAAGAATCTCACGCACGTGCGCGATGTTGACGATCGAGGAGCGGTGGACGCGAACGAACTTCTTTGGGTCGAGCGTCTCTGCAAGCTGTTTGATGGTCTGGCGCAACATAAGGCCCTTGGCTCCGACGTGCAGGCAGGAGTAGTAGTCTGCCGCTTCAATCCATTCAATATCGTCGACGCTGACGAATGAATCCTTCGTGCCATTGGGTACGAGCAGCCGCTTCGGGAATTCCTCGCGCCGGGTGCTGACTTGCGTGAGAGCGGTTAACATTGACTCCAATCGATCCTGCGTCATCAACGCCTGTTGTGACGCGATGCGCTCCTTCACACGGAGAACGGCAGCCTGCAGCCGTTCGGGCTCAACCGGTTTGGTCAAGTAATCGAGTGCGTGAACTTCAAAGGCCTTCACTGCATAATGATTGTGCGCCGTGACGAAGACGGTGACCGGCATATTCGGTGCTCCAACCTGCTCAACAATATCGAAGCCGCCGCAGCCGGGCATCTGAATGTCGAGAAAGAGAACGTCGTACTGCTTTTCTCTGAGGGCTGCAATCACTTCTCTGCCGTTGCGGCATTCACCCGCGATTTCGATGTCTCCGCAAGCGGACAATAGAAACCTCAGCCGCTCGCGAGCCAGCGGCTCGTCATCGGCGATGAGCGTTTTCAGCATTCGGCTAACCGCACTCATAAGGAATGGTAATGGCCACTTCGAAACCGCCGGCATCAAGCGCTCGAGCTTGCATATCGTAGGCACTCTGGTAGAAGTGCGCGAGTCTCTCTTGTGTATTGCTCAACCCGATGCCGTGGCCGGCTTTTGCGTGACCCCTCAAGCCGCTGCCGCTATCACGTATGCGCAGATGAAGTTGTCCCCCCTCGCATCGCGCTGACGCTTCCACCTTGCCTTCGGACTCGCAATGCGCGATGCCATGCCGGATCGCATTCTCGACGATGGGCTGCAAGAGAAAGCAGGGAACAAGGGCGTCGAGCGCGCCGGGTTGTACTGCGATCTCGATGCGCAGGCGATCGGCAAAGCGGACCTGCTCTATAGCGAGATAGTTCTCAACCATCTCCAACTCCTGCGAGAGGGGTACTTTCTCCGGAGTCGTTCGCTTTAACGTTGTCTTGAGAATCGAGATGAGATGACCAAGCATCTCGGCCGCATCTTTCTGCCTGTCGAGCTCAACCAGCGTGGTGATTGCGTTCAGGGTGTTGAAGAGAAAATGCGGTTCAAGCTGCATCTGGAGAGCGCGCAGATGGGCCGTAGAGAGCTGCTTCTCGAGTTCGAGCGCCTTCATCGCATCGCGCTGTGCGCGGATTTGGAAGAAGGCAATTCCAGTAATGCCGACGACGAAGCCGTAGATGAGCAATTCAATGCCGAAGCGGTTGATTTGGAGAAGACTCGCCCAAACGGCAAGGGCACTCGAGTGCTTTGCCCAATCAGTAGAAGTAAAGCCGAGGCTGCCGAGGAGCAGGAGATGGGCAAAGCCCAGAGCACAAGCAAACAATAGATTCACCGCAAACGCGCGGGGAGAAGAGCTCAACACCAGGGAGCTTTTGGGGCCAAGCTTCCAAATGACGCTGGCGATGCAGCCCCACCATCCCCAAAGCATGAAGCCATATAACAGGGATGGAGGATAGAAGATCGAGTGGCATTCACTCGCAGTTGCCAGGGCCAATACGATCGAGACCAGGGATATCGCCGCGATGCCATTGAAGCGAACTTTGGGTCCCGACGCGCGCGCAGCCTCGGACTTACGACCGGACGATATGGTAGCTTCCGGGTATGTTGCCGTAGTCAGGAACGAGTTCATGGTCTGTATCTCCCGATAGTGTTCTCGGAGCCACAACCTTCACGCCCATCATATCGCCGGCCGTATCCTGGTTGGCAATAACCGCACGGTTGTATCGCTTTTGCGATTCCGCCCTGGCGCGGGGGACTCTCGTTCCGGGCCGTGATCTGAAGCTGCGATCTGGGGCGGTGGTCTGGGGCTGTGGTCTGAGACGGTGATCCGGGGACCGAGTGTGAGTTGAGGCACACTCGACCTTCTTATCAGGTTTCTACATTCGGGGCGATCGCGCGAACGGTCTGCAGGGAGCGGCCTTCATTATGCGGTGAAGACCGCCGTAGATGCAGGGAAGATCTCAGAAAACAGCTGCCCAGTAGGAACAGACCGCGAGACCACGGCATCCGGCCGACGCACGGCTATCGGGGAAGCTGTCCGATGAGGGTTTTCAGGTCGCCTTGCGCGAGCGACAGGCCGACATTGGCTTGCAGATAGGAAGCCCTGGCGGAGAGAGCCTTCGCATGCGCCTCGGCGCGCGCTGAATCGAGGGCCGCATTCTGTTCGAATTGCCGATCGGAGAGCCGGGCGGCTTCCACTCGTGCGTCGACTGCCTGTTGGGCAACTCCGACGAGGTCCTGCATCTGCTCAACCTTGTCGTATGCTTGTTCGACGCGAACCTCAACCTCGTCTTCGACCTTGACCAGGTTAAGTTCGGCCTCTGACAGTAAGGTGCGCGAATCCCGAATCTCCGCGATACGTTTGCCGCCATCGAAGAGGTCGTAGTTAAACGAAAATCCGAAGGTGCCGAAGTTGTGCACCAGCAGAGGAACGCCGCTTTGATAGCTGTAGCGGGCCAGACCCGTTACGTCCGGAATGTAGGCGTCTTTCGCAGCCGCCAGGCCAGCCTTCGCCTTGATCACGGACTGTTCGGCCGCCCGAATCTGAGGGCTGCGATCATGCGCGATCTGTTTGCACTCTTCGCGGGAAGGAACGTTGAGCGAGAGAGCCGACGCATCCGAGTCGAGTTGCAGCTGGGTGGTCAGAGGAAGCCCTAAGAGGTCGTCGAGCTCCAAAGTCAGATCATGGGTCTGAAGCTTCTGCGCCAGAGCGTTCTGCCGGGCGTCGAGATACGATGCCTTGCTTTCCAGGACCGCGACATCAAGGGCGCGTCCGCGCTCCACGTCCTCCTGATTTTCCTGGAGCTTGACCTGGCCGGCAGCGACTTCGTCTTCAGCGGCCTGTTGCCGGAGCTGCGCGATCAGAATGCCGAAGTACAGTTGGCGCACCTTGAGCGCGACATCGTTCGTCGCCTGATCCAGTTGGATTCGTGCGCTGTCGATATCGGCCGTTGCTGCGCGATTCGATTCATGGATCTTGAACATCTGCGTGAACGGCTGTTCGAGACCGGTGCCGCTTGTATAAGAAGTCAGCGACCCCTGATCGAGAAAGAGGTTCTGGCTCGGTATCGGTCCCGTCGACGCGTGGTTGCCAAAGGCTCCCGCCGGAATCTGTACGCCCGCAAGGTCAGTGACGTGAAGCATCGCTGAATCATTCTTGATATGCGGAAAATACGCGGAGCGCGCAATCTCTTTCTTGTGCTCGCTGTCGGTGACGGCGAGTTGGGAGAGCTTGAGATCGCGATTTTGGTGGAGGGCGAGATCGATCGCACCGGATAGCGTGAGCGGGAGCGGAGAGTTGTTTTGCGCGTGTGCTCCGCTGATGACGAGGATCGATCCCAGCATGCCGAAAAGCGCAGGGAGGAGCGATTTGGAGAGGAGGCACGGTATTGTTCTAGGCCGCATGCGAGTTCCTTGAAAGGGTCTGGGAAGATGCCCGTTTGTTCTCTTCGAGCCGTTTGAGTTCAAGCCTTCATTACCTGTCGATACTGCGTTGGGACCGGCGCCATGCAGGCGATAACGATCATGCACAACACAATCGAAGAGGCCACCAACATAAAGCAGTCTGTAATCGCGAGCGTAAAAGCCTGTTGCTTCACCTGCAGCCCGAGGATCTCAGCGGCCCGCCCGGCAGCGGTTGTCGTCGAACCGGGTGATCGGCTCAGCATCCCAGCCGTCAGGCCGAACAATCGTTGATTTGTCGAGGGCAGCCCCATCTGAACGCCGAGCCCCAGGATGTTCGAGTGAAATTGCTCCCGAATCGAGAGGAAGTGCTGCATGAAGGCCACGCCGATCTCGCCTCCGATGAGGCGTACGGTTTGAAAGTAGCCGGCGAAGGTGAGCACGTCGATGGGGCGCTTCAATGCTCCGGTGTTTACGACCTCGAGAACGATCGATCCCACCAGGCCGTTGAATGCGAAGGCCTGGCCGACGGCCATGATCGACTGCGAGAACGTAAAGTTAGCGCCCGACCATGCGGACGAGAGATGGGCGTTGATCAGGCAAGCAGTTGCAACCAGGCCGAATCCGAAGGTGAGCATCAGACGCGCGTCGATGTATTTCAGCAGATACATCGCGAGCAGACCGCAAATGCACTGCGGCAGAGCCACCCAGAGCAACACCGGCCCGGTTTGAAGCGGCAGATAACCTTTGATCGATCCCAGGTAGCTGGGAATGTCGACTACGGTCGCGAGCAGCACGAAACGAAAAAAGACCAAGACGATGCCGAGCAGCAAAGTGTTGCGACGCGTGAGAAATCCAAGATGGATCAGTGGATTCGGCATCACCAGGTGCCGGACGATCGACATCAGGATGAGAAAGCATCCGGAAACAAGGAGCGCAACGATGGTTCCGGAGTGCAGCCAGTCCAATCTCTGGCCTTGATCGAGAGCGATATAGAGCAGCGAGAAACCCAAGCTGGCGTATAAAAATCCGCGCCAGTTCGGCTTCGGTTGGCCTTCTTTCGGAGTAGGCAAGGGCTGCCAGGGAATACCGAAGTAAATGAGCACGATCATCACCGGAGTGAGGACGGCGCTGTTCCAGAAGATCCAATGCCAGGAGAGATGATCCATGTACCAGGCTTCGAGCGAGGTCGCGAAATTCGTGGTGAAGACGATGTCCATCGCGTACATCGCGATACCCAGCAGCACGTAGCGCATGGGCAGATTGCGCAATACGAAGGAAAGCGTCAGCGGATAAAACGTTCCCGCCGTCAGCCCGGCGAGTGTGAGCAGAACCAGCATCACGGGGAGATTGGGAGCAAAGGGAAGCAGGGCACTGATCACGGTGAAAGCCGCCGCGCAGCCGAGAAGCACACGCCGAGCACCGAGCAGGCCACCGAGATATACCGAGAAAGGCCCAATAAACATCAAGGCGGCGTTGAATGCGGTGCCGATCCAGGAAGCTTCGTCGACTCCCAGATGGAGTGCTCCGCGCAGATCGACCAGCCCCACACTGATCAATCGCCCCATGGAGGTCGCGATCATCGCGCCGAGCAGCACGCCGAAGACTCCGATTATAGGGCGGGTCGTGATAGCTGAATGTCCCGCGGGCACTGCTGCGGATGCCGGAGGCTCCGGGGGCGCGGGAGATGCCGCAGTCGTGGCCGGTTCGCTCAAGAGCGGGAGCTCCCTGACCCAGTCTGCTTTCCTGAAGGATGAATGGTGACAACTGCCGAAAATCCCGGCCGCAATTGGCCATGCAGGGGAGATCCCTCATCGAGCACGATCTTCACCGGAACCCGCTGAACGACTTTCGTGAAGTTGCCCGTGGCATTGTCTGGAGGAAGCAACGCGAATTGGGAGCCGCTGGCGGGAGCGATTTCGGCTACCTTTCCGTGCAGCACCGTCCCGGGAAACGTATCGATGCGAATATCGGCCGCGTCGCCTCTTCGGATGTTGGTAAGCTGAGTCTCTTTGTAATTGGCTTCGATCCAGACATCTCCCTTGACTAGGTCGATGACCTGCATGCCGGGTGACACCAGTTGCCCTTCCTGTACGTGGCGCTCGCCCACTTTTCCTTCCGCCGGAGAAACGATGCGCGTGTATCCCAGGTTTACTTCTGCGACGATGATTGCCGCTTTCTTTGCTTCGATGTCTGCCCGGTAGAGGTTGTCTCTCGTGTTGAGCGCAGCTCGCTGGCTCCTTGCCGCCGCCAGCGCGCTATGGCTGCTGGCCAATGCCGCCTCTGCCCGCGCCAGGTCGGCCTTTCGGCTCGCGATGTTGCCTGAGTAGCGGTCGGCATCGGCGATGACTTGCTCCAGCTGCTGGTGCGTGGTCGCTTTCGAGGCGATCAGCGCTTCCTGACGCTTGCGTTCGAGCTGGGTCCGTTCGACATCGGCTTGCGCTGCGTCTACCGCGGCTTTGGATGCGTCGACAGCTGCCGAGGACTGCAGAATACCCGCTTGCGCGGACTCGATCTGCGCATCTTGAATAAGTTTCGCAGCCTGGTTGTCCGCGAGTTGTGCCTGGGCTCCGGCCAGTGCGGCTTTGGCCTCTTCTAAAGCCGCGCGATAATCGTCGTCATTCAGCTGGACCAGAAGCTGGCCCTGCCCGACGGATTGGTAGTCGTTGACGTCGAGCTTCTTCACCGTGCCCGAGATGCGCGTGCTCAGGGGAGCCATGTCGGCGCGCACGTAGGCGTCGTCGGTCAGCTCCTCCGCGCGTGACCCTTCCCACGATGTCCAGGACCCGCGGATGAAGAATAAAAGCGCCGCCGCAACGGCCAACGTAATAAGAGGAACGATGATTGCTAGTTTCTTCATACTTTGAGCGACTCCTGAACATCGGTTGAGACCGGATCAGCAAACAGACAGAAGGTGGCCGCTAATGCACGCCAAGAACGCTGCACGGTGCCTCCTGCGCAAGATCATAAACGGTGCTCCACAGGCGGGAGATATGCAGATCCCGCTGATGGAGGCCGATCACCAGCAGGTCTACGTTGTGGCTGCGCAGAAATTCGACGATCGCTCCGACCTGTCGTCCATCAAGGAAATGGGAACGAAGTTCGATTCCCGAGCTTGCGGCCAGGGCGTGCGCCTCTTGCTGGATCTGCTCATAGAATTCGAGCCGGGCGTCATCGAGCAGCCGCACGACTCCGGGATCGGCCGCGGGGATGAAGGACGTATACGCAGGCAGATCGCCCATCACCGTGACTGAATCCAGCTCCGCGCCGAGAGACGTGGCCAACTGAACGGCTGACTTCAGAGCTCGCCGCGACTCCGGGGATTCGTTGAAGGCGACGACAATTTTTTTATACATTCACTTCCTCCGGCGCAGATGAGCAAAAATTTTCCACGAATTTATTCCTGGCTGTTTTCAGAGGCACAGCGTTCCTTGAAGCTTTGAGCGGCACGCAGCACGGCTCCTTGAAGCTCTTCGTCTGTGAACGGTTCGACAAGGACATCGTAACCGCCAAGCTCCAGTACTCCGGACCAAAGTTCGAAGCTGGCCGTGTGGGCATAGACCAGAATCTCCGGACGGGGATTGAGTAAGGTAATTTCTCCCCAAAGCGACCACCAGCCGGAATCGGGAAGAGCCGCGGGCAGCAAGGCAACATGGTACAAAATTCGGCTGAGGGCGAGGCGATGAAGCTCATTTGCATTGCCGATGAAATCGACCGCGGCTCCAATCGCGGTCAGCTGACGCCGAATTTGCGTTTGCGCCTCGACGGGCGCCAATGCGAGAATTCGCACCTCATCTGGCTCCTTCACCATCTCTTGACTCCACGGCCTCTACGCGAGGATTACAGAACTGCAGAAAAATACAGCGTGTGCAACTGTTAGCTCACTGTGATCTGCGCAGTGTGGGGACAGCCGGGCACGATATGATGGCAGCGAGAGTTTCGCTGCTTGCCGGGCGGCGCCCGGAAGCGAAGCTGGAGTAGCCATCGAAGGATACCAGAACTTTTAGATTCTGCGATTTAAGGAAACGACAAGATTGCCGGATACATACATATCGGAAAGTCTTTCCGCACAGGAGATTCGCGAAGAACTCGACCGGCTTCTGCAAAGCGCCATTTTTTCGCAATCGGACCGCCTGGGGCGCTTTCTCCGATTTGCAATCGAGCAAGCCATCGCCGGAAACGCCGACCGCCTCAAGGAGTACGTGATCGGAACCGAGGTCTACGACCGCAAACCTCCTTACCATCCCAGCCAGGATTCCATCGTGCGCACCGAGGCCAGGCGTCTTCGCGCCAAGCTCAAGGAATACTACGAGTCGGAAGGGAAGGATAACCCGGTCTTCATCTACTTCCGACCAGGCGCCTATCTTCCTTTGTTTCGGAGGAACGAGATGTCCGTTGCCGCGAAGATCGACGGAACTTTTTCCGGAACTTTCCCTGCCAACGATCTGCTGGTCAAGGGGGCTGGTGTTGCCGTCGCCGTCCTGCCGCTCGAGGATCTTTCCGGCCGGCCTCTGTCCGCGTTGTGCGCCCAGGGAGTCACCGACGAACTGATCCATAACCTCACCCGCACCGAAGGCATTCGAGTGATTGCAAGACCTCCTCACTCGACCGAGGGACTGCTGGACATCCCTGTTCTCTCGCAGAAGCTCGGAATCAACACGGTGATCGAAGGAACCGTGAGAGAAGATCTCGATCGCCTGCGCATCACCGTTCGGGTGCTGGGCGCCGACGGCTTCCAGATCAGCTCCCACCGCTTCGAAACCGAGGCCACTGCCGAAGCTCTCGCCCAGGTGCAGGAGCAGGTCGCTACCGCGTTCGTTAGTCGCGCGCGGCCTGAGCAGTCGCTTATACGCCGCCGCAAGGCTTCGCCCGGCGCTTTGACCTTTGCAGCCTATCCTCTGGTCATGCATGCGGAAACACTTCTGGATGAGGGCTCGTCATCGAACCTGCCCGCTGCTCTATTGAAATTTCAAGAGGCCAGGGATCTTGTTCCTTCTTACTCGCGCTCCTACTGCGGTATCGCCCATTGCCGTTTGGACATGGCGTTGCGCGGAGCGAGTCCTTCCGCCAGTTTGATCTCACTCGCAAAACAAGATGCGTTGCGCGCGATCGAGCTGGACCCTGAAACCATCGAATCTTATTCCTGCCTGGCCGGTGCGCAAGCGCTCGCGTGGGAGTGGGAGGAAGCAGAGAAGAATTTCCAGCGTGCTCTCAGCCTGGGGACGCACGTCTCCGCGTCGCGGCGATACGGGCTGTATCTCACCGCGCTGAAGCGCTTCGACGAGGCATCGCATCACTTTGAGATCGCGCAACGCATCGACCCCTTTTCCAATCGCCAGAAAGTAGTTCATGCCAAGTTTTTCCACCTCACACGGCGATTCGAGGAGGGACTGCGGCAGCTATCGGAACGCGCTCTCTATGGGCCGCTCCCTGTCGAAGCCCGGTTCTTTCTTGCTCTGATGTCAGCGCATCTGGGGAGAAACGAGCAGGCGGAGAAGCTGGTCGAGAGCATTCGTTCCGTTTCAGCGGGGCAACTGCCGATGATGGCGGGCATTGCGGAGGTCTTGGCATTGATCGGCGAGAGGGAACAGGCGGATCGCATCGTGCAGGGCTTCCGACTCCTGGCGCCGGATGCGGCGATCAGCCGATCGCGGCAGGCGCTGCTGGCATTGGCTCTCGGCAACACCGAAAGCGCAATTTCGTTTCTTTTGCTGGCTGCCGAGGATCGAGAGCCGGAGCTGGTGTGGATCGGCGTGGATCCACGCTTCGATCCCATTCGCCAAACAATATCGTTCCACGAGATCGAGCGGGAAGTTCTACCGGAGAGCCTATAACGCAAACCAGCCGGCATCGGTCGAAGCTAAGCCAGCGGGACTATTTCTCGGGTAGAGATTTCGGCGATCCTCAGCTCGAAATATTTTGATCACGGCGGCGAGCTCGATAGGCCGCTACTTTATAACGATTTCCGCACCGTTCCATGCTGCACCAGCGCCGGCGATGTGACTTCGTCTGATCGAGAAACCATAGCAAGCAGGTTTGATTTTCGCAATGCTTCACAAGATCGAAGTTGCCGGTTGTGAGCAGGTCGGCCGCAGCTTCCGCGATCGGCGCCAATATTGACTCGGCAGATTTTTGCCGTCTCACCGTCTCAATCCTTAGTTTGTTCGACTTACTCCAAACCAGCTGGGAGTAGCGGCTACCCGCCGCCAAAAACTTGTTAAGGATAGAAGGATCTCCACTTTTTCCCCTCTTCCGCCCTTCAACGAGGGAGCGAATATTCTCCCGGAGTGTGCGTGCCGAACGAAGAAGGTGCAACGGCTTCAGTTTGCGATCAATTGTTGAGGCGGGAAAGCCTGCCTGTTTGAGCCATGAGTGAACATCTTCATCGCTTTGCAGCAGTTCCACCAGATTTCCATCCACACTCATTCGTGTGTTCAGGAAGTCCAGCGCAGGATGGCCCGCCAAGAACAGCGCGCGAATTCTTTCCAACTCTTTTGCGCCCATGATTTGCCCTCAGGGTTCAAGACAATAAAATGTAACCGTATAACGGTGTGTTGACAAGTGTCGTCGTCCGAACTCAGACTACATACAGGCGCTCCGTAGGAGTGGCACGTTCTCCTTTTATGGAGTGGCTTTTGAAAGAGGAGATCGGATGACGTCTAGCCCACAACTTGCTGCACATATGGTGCTGAGTGCGAAAAACGGGCAGAACCGGTCAGGCCTGTTGTCCTCGGATGCAGTGCTTAACATTCTGCGGATGATCTTTGCGGGCGCTCCGCTGGCTGAAGTTCTCACAATCATTGCTCAGCTGGTCGAATCTCGAGGCGATGGCACGTTGTGCAGCGTTTGGCTTCCGACCGATGACGGACGGGAGCTTTATTGTGTAGCGGCTCCCAGTATTCCAGGCTTCGTCGATGGGGCGGGATCCATGCTCATCGGCCCGAAAGGCGGAGCCTGTGGTACGGCCGTCTATCGAAGAGAACCGGTCTACGTGACCGATATTCTCACCGACCCCGTCTGGGATGTTTATCGTCACCGTCTCTTGCCTTTTGGAATTCGCGCAGTGTGGTCGCATCCTTTGTTCACGAGCGATGGCGAAGTCCTGGGAACTTTTGCGATTCACTATCGTGAAGCGCGCAGTCCTGACGCTGTCGACCTGGAGTCAATCGAGAACTTCAGTCACATTGCGGGTATTGCAATCGAGCGTCACCGGAGTGAAGAAAAGTTACGGCACGAACGCGATCGTCTGCGATTGCTTCTGGAAATCACAAGCAGCGTGACATCAAGGTTAGATCTCCGGCAAGTGGTGGATGCGCTTTCAACAAATCTGTTCAGCATCATGCAATGTGACGTGTCTGCCTTATTACTACCCGACTCCGAGAGCGGCGAGTTGCGCGTCACTACTTTGTACAACCCGGAGGGGAGAGGGCCCTTTCGCGAGGGATCGCTGGTGTCGATGAAGAGTTCGATTTCGGGTCAGGTCTTGCGAAGTGGCAAGAGTATCCGGATCGATAGCTTCGAACAGGTCCGCGAGGATCCGGAAATTTATGGAAGTCCCGAAGGCCAGCTTATTTATGAGCGCGTGATGGAGGAAGGCCTCAACGTGGGCTGTTATCTTCCGCTCGCCGGTCGTGATCGAGTAGTTGGCGTTCTAATGCTCGCCAGGCGTTCGAACAACGCTTTTGAGAAAGAGGACGTGATCTTGCTCGAACAGGTGGCTCGTCAGATAGCGACTGCAGTTGAGAACACGTTGGAGTACGAAAAGGCGACAAAGGATCGAGACAAAGAAACAAAGCAAAGACTGTATCTCGAAGAGGAGATTCGGGCGGAGTTTGGGGAAATCGTTGGTGAAAGTTCCGCCTTGAACAGTGCTTTGCACCTGGTGTCAGTCGTGGCGCCCACGGATTCGAGCGTGATTATTCAGGGTGAGACAGGTACCGGGAAAGAGTTGATTGCGCGGGCCATTCACAATCTGAGTAGTCGCCGGGAACGCGCATTCGTTAAATTGAATTGCGCCGCGATCCCCCTTGGTCTGCTCGAAAGTGAGCTGTTCGGGCACGAAAAAGGGGCGTTCACGGGAGCGGTTGCGCAGAAGACAGGCCGCTTTGAACTCGCGCATAAGGGCACACTCTTCCTGGATGAGGTTGGCGACATCCCGTTGGAGCTTCAAGCAAAATTGCTGCGAGTGCTGCAGGAGCAAGAGTTTGAGAGGCTAGGCAGCAACCGCACTCACAAGGTGGATGTCCGCCTCATCGCAGCCACGCATCGTGATTTAGCTGCGATGGTCAAGGAAGCGACATTTCGTGAAGATCTCTACTATCGGCTGAAGGTTTTTCCGATCAGTATTCCTGCCTTGCGGCAGCGTACGGAGGACATTCCGAAGCTGGTATCGCACTTCACGAAGCTCTACGCGCGACGCATGAATAAGCGAATCGAAGCCATCCCATCGGAGACGATGGATGCGCTGGTGCGATATCGCTGGCCGGGAAACGTTCGCGAGTTGCAGAACTTCATCGAGCGCGCCGTAATCCTTTCTCCACACACCGTGCTGCGAGCTCCGACTTCAGAACTGGAGCCTTTTCACGTTCACAGAAACCCAAATATGGTCATGACGGGTTTGGAGGAAGTTGAACGAGATCATATCCTTCACGCGCTTGAAGTAAGCAACTGGGTCGTGGGCGGCCGAAACGGCGCGGCGGAGCGATTGGGAATGAAGCGCACGTCCTTGGTTTACAGAATGCGAAAGCTTCGCATCATCCGTCCCGTCTCCTCGCCAGAGGAGAGCCGGGCACATCGGGCCTGACTTTCCCCTTACATCGTATGTCGCGACGAAAGCCGTGAGCGGCGGAGATCAGTCGCATATCCAGGCGGCCTGATTGCGAGCGGTTATCCGCGCATCGCGGATAACCCGATAGCTTCGCTCCGACATTGAAGGGATGCCACGCGAGAGAGACGCATCCCCAGATGCGACGAAGCCGGCGACCAAATCCTGTCAGTGTTGGGCATCCGTCACACATCTGTCAGCGAGTGCTTGTTGCTTTTGTCCGCCACGCGAAAAAATCCCACAGATCAATAAGAACTTAGCCCACGGCAAGCTCCGGCAGTGAACGCTCCGGATTTGGTATCGCGGTTGCACTCAGGTTCGTAGCGTGCCTTCCGATCGCAGAATGTCTCGACGAGCAGAATTGACATTGCTCTGCGTTCGGCTCTTGCAGAGCGCCACCGGTGTTATTAGGGGGCGCTTATCGGGATATCCCACACGTAACCAAATGAGAAGGAGTTGTTATGAGTAACACTCACGTAGGAGAAGCAACCAGCGCGGGATCGGTGCCAGTGACGTCAATCCACAGAGTTGAGGTGGATGGTGTTCGGGTTTTCTATCGATCGGCCGGCGACCAGGATGCGCCTGTGGTGCTCCTGCTGCACGGCTTTCCCGCCTCATCGTTCATGTTCCGCAATCTGATTTCGTGTCTTGCTGATCAGTATCGCGTGATCGCGCCCGATCTGCCTGGGTTCGGATTTACGGAGGTTCCGGAGGGACGGAAATATGCCTATACGTTCGACGCATTGGCCGGCACGATGGAGGCCTTCACGGAAGCCCTTAAGCTCAATCGCTATGCGATCTATGTTTTTGACTACGGAGCTCCAACAGGCCTGCGTCTCGCGATGCGCCATGCGGAACGAGTGACAGGCATCGTCTCGCAGAATGGCAACGCCTACGAAGAGGGTCTTGGCGATGCGTGGGGGCCGATCAGGACCTATTGGGCTCAGCCGACTCCGGCGAACCGGGAAGTGATCCGGCAAAACATTCTGAATTTCGAAGGAACTCGCTGGCAGTACACATACGGCGTTGCAAATCCTGAAGCGGTTGCGCCCGAATCGTACACGCTGGATGCGGCTTTGCTGGAACGCCCGGGAAACAAGGACATCCAACTCGATCTGTTTCTCGACTATGCCTCAAATGTAAAGCTCTATCCGAAGTTCCAGGAGTACTTCCGCCAGTCGAAACCACCTTTGCTGGCTATCTGGGGGAAGAACGATCCGTTTTTCGTTCCTGCGGGAGCAGAAGCATTTCGAAAAGACATTCCCAATGCGCAGGTTCGCTTTCTCGATACCGGCCACTTTGCGATCGAGACACATGTCGTGGAGATTGCCACTGCGATGAAAGAGTTCCTCAAGGCGAACAATATCTCCGGGCGAAGGTAGAGGTTGCATTGTGATTAATCTCTCTACACAAAACCGTGCGGTCGTATCGGTTTATTGCGCCCGAACATGCGGGCATTTTGAAGTTTTTATTTGAACAGGGAGCAAGATGATGGAACGTCGTAAATTTCTAGGCGCACTTACAGGTACTTCTCTGGGTGTGCTGTTCAAGGGGTCTTTTAGCGAATTGGCGCAGGCGCAAAACACCTCAGAAGCTGCCGCCGATTCGCATGGTTCCGCGAGGAATCAATTCCCTCCGAACTCGACAATCATCCTCGTGCATGCGGCGTGGGCCGATGGTTCTTGCTGGAGCAAAGTCATTCTTCCTCTGCAAGACCACGGTTTTCAGGTTATCTGCGCACCCCTTCCGCTCACGTCCTTAACCAACGACGCGACGGCATTGAGCCAGGTACTGGAACGGACTAGCGGCCCGGTCGTGCTGGTAGGGCACGCCTACTCTGGCGCGGTGATCGCAGCAGTGCGGGAAGACCGGGTCAAGTCTTTGGTCTATGTCACGGCGCTCGCACCGGATGAAGGCGAGACTGTAGCCAAGGTCTTCTATCTCAACCCGAATTCTCCGGAAGCGCCGACGATGGCTCCTGATTCTCACGGCTTTGTATGGCTGCCTGACGATGCGTTTCCCCGAGCGATCACGCACAAGGCTACTCGCGATGAATCGAAAATTGCGGCGGCCTTGCAACGGCCTCTCGGGGTTCCATGCATTCAACAGCCCGCGCCGGCGCCACTCTGGAAATCAAAACCGTCATGGTTCTTGGTCGCAGAAGAGGATCGCATGATCAATCCGAAGACCCAGCGATTCATGGCGAATCGCATGGGCGCAAAAATTCGCTCGTCTCCTGTGGATCACTCTCCGATGATCTCGGACCCGCAGGTTGTGATCGACGTGATCCTCGAGGCCGCGCGTCAAACTCTCTTAAGCTAGCGTTCGGCCATAACAAATTCGGATTGAAGCAGATGGAAAGGCAAACCTATGACTGCTATAAAGTCTGTCGCTATTGTTACCGGTGCCAGTCAGGGGATAGGCCGGGCAACCGCCATCCGCCTGGCTCGCGATTTCTCCGCTGTTGTACTGGCCGCCAGAGATAAAGATGAGTTGGAGCGAACGGCTGCGGAGGTTAAGGCGGCTGGCGCCCAATCGTTGATCTATGATGTGGACCTTCGAGAACCCGAGATAGCCGGAGTTCTGGTGAAAGGTACACTCGAGCGTTTTGGAAGAATCGATGCATTGCTGAACATTGCAGGGGCCGTGCCCCAGATCGACCTGTTCGAAATGACCGATGCGCAATGGGACGATGGCGCCGCTCTCAAGCTTCACGGCGCACGCCGTCTGACCATCCAAGCCTGGGATGCATTGAAGGCTTCGAATGGCTCCGTGGTGCTGATTTCCGGAAGCGCTGCTCTCGATCCGAAACCGGGATTTGCCGCAGTAGCTGCGATCAACGCCGCGATTATCGCACTCGCGAAAGCATTCGCGGAGCAGGGCATCAAGGATGGCGTGCAGGTGAATAGCGTTGTTCCTGGCGCTGTGATGACCGGGCGCAGAGAGTCGTTCTTTAGAAAATGGGCGCCGGCACACAACCTGACCGTGGAGGAGGGGATGAAAAAATTTCCGGAGGAAGTCGGTATCGCTCGCTTCGGCAAACCAGAAGAGATCGCCGACTTGATGGCCTTTCTTGTGTCACCCGCGGCGAAATGGATGACCGGAGCTTCCATACGGATGGATGGCGGCGAAGTTAAAGGAATCTGATCAGCATTACAACCACCGGCTGGAGGAATTACGCGTGAAAGCAACAATCGGAAAGTATGCGGGCATATCCAAAGTCTCGAATGAAAAGGCAGTAATCGCGGCGGTCGCCGTCGACCAGCGAGGCTCGCTGAAAAAAATGCTCGTCGCAGATGGCCGCGCGAACGTTGTCGATCGGGATCTCGATGAGATCAAGACAATCGTCACCGATGTGTTGACCCCGCACGCGTCAGCAATTTTGCTCGATCCAGAGTTTGGACTGGATGCTCTTCAGCGTCGCCACGGCAAGGGACTCTTCCTCGGTTATGAAAAGACAGGGTACGACAACAACGTTCCTGGGCGCATTCCGGAAATACTTGAGCACTGGAGCGCGAGACGGCTTGTCGAAGCGGGAGCCGATTGCGTCAAGGTGCTGCTCTATTACAGTCCTTACGAACAGCAGGAGATCAACGACCAGAAACATGTCTGGGTGGAACGCATCGGAGACGAGTGCAGAGCCCTCGATGTCCCGTACTTTGTCGAAACGGTTGGATACGACGTAGCTGGGCACGGTGAAGCGAGTGTCGAATATGCGCGGTTGAAGCCTTCCATCGTCAAAGCTTCGATGGTGGAATTCTCCAAGCCAAGGTATGGCGTAGATGTGCTGAAGGTCGAGATACCCATTTCGATGAGGCATGTCAGTGGCACTCGCTCATTTGGCGGCGACGCTGCATACAGCAAAAGTGAGGCGTTAGATCGATTCAGAGAGCAGACGGATGTTACCGAGCTACCATTTATTTATCTGTCCGCCGGCGTTCCGATCTCCGAGTTCACCGAGTCTCTCGAACTGGCGAATGAAGCCGAATCCGGTTATAGCGGCGTGCTTTGCGGCCGGGCGATCTGGAAGGAAGGCATACCTGTTTTTGCCCAGCAGGGTCCTGCCGCGTTCCGTGATTGGATAGGCAAAACCGGTGTCGAATACCTCGCACGCGTGAATGCACTTCTCGGGTCCGCCCGCCCATGGACAAACCGGATCGAGCGGCCAGCGGCACAACAACGTGGTTGATCGAGGCGTTCGCGCGTCGACATCATGGTGAAAAACGAAAGCGAGAACCCAGCCATTTCATGCTGTCTTTGTTTCGGGATGCCTTGTGAGTGCTCTGTATAAACACTTGTGCATCGCGACGAACTTCACCGCGGATATCCGTCACTGTCAGAAATTCGTCGCAACTTTATTCGCCGGAGATTGAGCTATGTTCTCGCCCTGCAATTTCAATCTTCAGAGTTGAAAGAACTTAGCGCGGGAAGCTGCCGCAAAAAGGGAAATCCCCGAGTTTGGTACTTCGGATGCAGAAGGCTTGTTGGCTGCACTTTCATCATTCCGGGCATCGGCCAGCGAGCGCGTGGTCATCGTTGACAGTATCCACTCTGCTCTACGCCAATCGGGCAGCCACTGATGGGTTTGGAAGGTATTCATCGGCGAATCGCCTATATGCAACATCATCAGCCACAAATAAGGAAGGGAAATTATGAGTACGACCTCGTCGGCACAAGCAATGAATGCGGAGAAGCAAGATCTTTCAATAGGCGCGAAAAGTAGTTTAACCAAATTGGCTGCATGGGTGAGTGATCGCGATATCCCTTTCCTGGTCACCAGTCTCGGCATGGTAGTTATGCTCCTTTGGGCCGGATCTTTTAAGATGACTGCTCCAGGAGCTGAAGGCATTGTCCCACTGGTTTCGCACAGCCCGCTCATCTGGTGGCACTTCAAAATATTCGGCCCTTACATCGGCTCCGATATCATCGGGCTCACTGAGATCACTGCAGCGATCTTGATCATCACGGGCTACTTCAAGCCTAAAGCCGGCATCCTGGGCGGACTGATTACAACGCTCATGTTCTTCATCACCAGCACCATGCTCCTAAGCACTCCGGGCGCGATTATTTCCGTCCCTGGGATTCCAGTGATGAGGTATATGAGCCTTTTGGGATTGTTTCTTTTCAAGGATGTCATCTCCTTCGGGGTGTCGTTCTACCTCATTAGCTATTTCGGCCGGAAAGCTATCCTCTCCGAGAACAATTGCTAAGAGTGAAAGCTGACAACGTCTCGAGTCTGTTTCATTTCAACTTGCATGCGAATCGTCTGGGATTCGCCAATGAATCGTTCACAATGGAGAAGAGCACGCATGAGTTTTCAGGGGCCACCGGAAGTTTACGATCTGCTCATTCTGGGCAGCGGCGCCGGTTCGAAACTTCTGGCCTGGACCTTTGCAGGGCAAGGCCAGAAGGTTGCGGTAGTAGAGCGCAAGTATGTCGGCGGTTCGTGCCCGAACATCGCGTGTCTTCCAAGTAAGAATGTCATTCATACTGCGCAGATGGCGCACAATATTCGACGCGGCGCAGAATTTGGAGTCGACATCGACGGCTTCCACGTTCACATGCCGGCGGTGAGAGAGCGGAAGCGGAAGATGGTCCAGGGACTGGTGGATGTCCATCTCTCGCTCTATAAGCAAAGCGGAGCGGAGCTGATCATGGCATCGGGACGCTTTGTGGGGCCAAAGATACTTGAGGCGACTCTGCCGGATGGAACGAAGCGGTTATTGACTGGAAAGAGCGTGGTGATTGGCACAGGGACGCACGCGGTGATCGACAACATTCCTGGGCTGGCATCCGCCCAGCCGCTCACTCACGTCGAGGCGCTGGAACTCGATGTCGTGCCCGAGCACCTGATCATTCTTGGAGCGGGGTATGTTGGGCTGGAGTTCGCACAGGCAATGCGCCGGTTAGGCAGCCAGGTCACGGTCTTAGGACGTGGCCATCGCGTCATTCATCATGAAGACGACGATGTCACCGAAGGGCTGCAGCAATTGTTCCAAGACGAAGGCATCGAGTTGGCTTTGAATGCCAGAGTGAAAAGCGTTTCCGGCGTATCAGGATGGTCGGTTCGTGTCGAGATCGAGCAGAACGGCGTGGCGAAGTCGCTGCATGGTACGCATCTCCTGGTGGCGAGCGGCCGCGAGCCAAATACAAAGGACATCGGACTCGAACTCGCTGGAGTGGAACTGACAGAGCGGAGATATATCAAAGTTAACGAGCGTCTGGAAACGACCGCGCCAGACGTGTGGGCGGTGGGCGAGGTTGCGGGCAGTCCGCAATTCACGCACATCAGCGAGGACGATTTCCGCGTGGTCCGCGACAATCTGCTCGGCGGGAACCGCGTGACGACCGGGAGACAGGTGCCCTTCTGTCTCTTCACAGATCCTGAATACGCGCGGATTGGATTGAGCGAGAAAGAGGCGAAAGCCCAGGGGATTGGCTATCGTCTTTTCAAAATTCCGATGACTGCCGTATTGCGGGCACGCAGCCTCGTGGAAACACGCGGATTCCTGAAGTGCCTGGTAGAGCGCGACAGCGATCGCATTCTTGGGTTCGCGGCGTTCGGCGTGGGAGCAGGCGAGATTATGGGATGTGTCCAGATCGCAATGCTCGGTAAGCTGCCCTATACCGATCTCCGTGAGGCGGTCCTCGCCCATCCTACGATTCCGGAGGGGTTGATCGCTCTGTTTTCCGCTGGCGCATCTTAATCAGGCGCTGCAAGATCATAGACAGAGAGCTGCGGGCTTTTCTTTTTATTGCCCCAGTTAGAATACGATGCCGAAACTCCTTTCTGTCAATGTCGGGCTTCCACGCGAAATTGAATGGCAAAACAGACTCGTCCGCACCGCTATCTGGAAGAGCTCCGTTTCCCACCGTGTCGCGGCCCGGCGGCTGAATCTGGACGGCGATGGCCAGGCAGATCTGAAAGGCCACGGAGGAGAGCAGCGTGCCGTGATGGTCTATCAGATTCAGGCCTATCGGTACTGGGAAGCGCATCTCCGACGGAATGACTTCGAGTACGGACAGTTCGGCGAAAACTTCACCGTTGACGGTCTACCGGATGATGAAGTCTGCATCGGAGACCGGTTCCGGATCGGAAGCGCAGTATTTGAGGTGACTCAGCCTCGCGTCACCTGCTATCGGCTCGGCATTCGGATGAACAACGCTCAGATGCCTGCCCTGGTTGTCTCGCATCGAAGGCCCGGGTTCTATTGCCGCGTAATCAAAGAGGGAGAAGTCGGTGCGGAAGACGAAATTGTAAAGATCGCCGACGGTGCGGGAAGGGTTTCGGTCGCTGAAATCGATTCTCTGCTGTACCTCCCAGACCACAAGCCCGAACGCATCGCGATCGCAATCCAGATTCCTGCGCTCAGTGCGGGATGGAAACACTCTCTTGAGGCGTTGCTCAAGGCAGATGAAAAGGAAATCCGCAGCGGAAACGCGGGGCTGACTACCTCCGCTTCACCTCCTCCTGCATGGAATGGCTTTCGTGCTCTGAAGGTGGCATCGGTTCATCGTGAGACAAGCGAAGTAACGTCAATCGTGCTCAGTGCGGTCGATGGCGCGCCGCTTCCTCCGGCACTGCCGGGGCAGTATCTCGTGCTTCGGCTGGTTCCCGATAAGGGTTCAGATCCCCTCATTCGCAGTTACTCGATTTCGGGTTCTTCGGCTTCGGGCGTCTATCGCATCAGTGTCAAGCGCGGTACAGGACAGGGAAGCCGCTATCTTGCGGACACGACACAGATCGGCGACACCGTCGAGGTCAGCGCTCCGCGCGGCGATTTCGTGTTGCGGTCCGGTGCTCGCACGGTCGTGCTGTTGAGCGCTGGAGTTGGAATCACTCCACTGCTTTCCATGCTGCACGCTCTTGCATCGGGCGATGCAGAATCGCATCGCGAAGTGTGGTGGATCCACTCCGCGCGCAATGCGAAGGAGCACGCCTTCGCCAACGAGGCCAGAAAACTTCTGGGCGTTATTCCCGGAAGCCACTCAATCGTCGCATACAGCAAGCCGGGGCCGGCAGATCAGCTCGGTAAGGACTTCGATCTCGAGGGTCACCTCGATCTCACGAGCTTGCGACGGCTTGGAATTCCGGCCGATGGCGACTTCTATTTGTGCGGGCCAGCGGGATTTCTCGCAGACCTGCGTCGTGATCTCGACTCCTTGGGTGTTCCTCCCGATGCGGTACATCAGGAGGTCTTCGGACCGGCGAACTCAACCACACCGGGAATGTCCCAAGAAGCGAAGACCCCACATCCTCCAGCTGGTGCGGTGGGAGACGGACCTGTCGTGGCTTTCAGTCGCAGCGGCCTGGCCGTGCGCTGGGACAATCGTTTCAAGAGTCTGCTCGAATTTGCGGAAGCGTGCGACGTACCGGTGAGATGGTCCTGTCGCACCGGTGTCTGTCATCTCTGCGAGTGCGGAATTCTGGATGGCAAGTTGCGCTACGCTCCCGAGCCTCTGGATCGGCCCGCAGCCGGGAATGCTTTGATCTGTTGCTCGACACCCGAGTCGCAAGTCAACTTAGACCTGTGATACATGTGAAGTAGAGCGAGGATCAGATGACGGACTCTTCCGTTTCAGCGCCGACGGAATTTAATCGCCCTTCAAATGCGGAACAGCGAGTCGACGCTCTTCATTCCATCGAGGAGCTCCATGGGCTAACTCCGGAAGAGCTGCGTTGGATCGCGGATGCCGGCGTTGAGCGATTCGTGCAGGACGGAGAGCTGATTTTCAGCCAGGGAGCCCCGCCGCGCCATTTGATCTTTATTCTGGCGGGCGAGGTGGTGGTCAAACGCCACACTTCGAGCGCCGTCTCAGTGCTCGTAGGCAGAACAAAGAGAATCACAGGAAAGACGCCTTTTTCCCGCATCCGTTCCTGGAACGCGGATGGCCGCGCGTCAGGCAACGTTTGGCTCCTCGAACTTGACGATAGCCAGTTTCCGGCGATGTTGACCGCGATTCCATCGATGACGGAACGTATGGTCCGCGTTCTGATCGACCGTAACCGGGAATACACGCGAGCCGAAGAACAGATAGGCAAGCTGGCTGCGCTCAGTAAACTTGCCGGGAATCTGGCGCATGAACTGAACAACCCAGCATCGGCCGCCCGGAGCGCAGCGCTTGCCTTGGGCCAACAATCGGAGCTCGTGAGAAACGACGCCCGGTACCAACTTGGCCTAGCGATATCTGACAAGGCGGCTCTCGATCGCTATCTCAAAGGACTGGATGCCATCCGAGCGAAAGTTGGTTCGACACCTCATCCCAGCAATTCAATACTCGCTGGTGATCTGGAAGAGGCATTGTGCGATTGGCTCCAAAACAAGGGCTTCGAAGAGGCATGGAAGCTAGCCCCCATCCTCGCAGAGGCTGAAGTATCAATTTCTGAGCTTCAGGATTTCACGGCCCCTGTTGCGGCTGAGCTTCAGCCGATTGCGTTGCGCGACCTTCTTGCGACGGTGAGTCAGAACGCGGCCATTGCTTCCATCATTCAAGCGAGCGAGCGGATTTTTCGCATCGTTGCCGCAGTGAAAGATTATTCCTACATGGATCGGCAGCCTCTTCAAGAAGTCGATATTCCGGCTGCTTTGGACAACGTGCTGATGATGTTCCAACCGCGCCTGAAGGATGTGATCATCAAGAGAAATGTCACAGCGGAGCTTCCCCTTTTTCAAGGCTACGGGAGCGAGTTGAATCAGGCATTCTCCGCTTTGATCGAAAACGGCCTCGACGCGATGGAGAATAGAGGCACCCTTACGCTGTCAGCCAAACTGCAAGGCGAAACCTTGCTCGTCGAATTTGAAGATGACGGTCGGGGGATTCCGAAGGAATATCAGGATCGTGTGTTCGAACCGTTCTTTACGACGAAGCCACTTGGTGCGGGATTGGGGTTGGGCCTCGATACTGTCCAACGGGTGATAGCGAAACACTTCGGCACCGTGTCGTTTGAAACTTCTACCCAAGGCACGATTTTTCACGTCCGGTTACCCGTGAATCGTGCGGAGATTTACTAACATATCGGTTCTACAAAGTGCTTTCATCACGTCTCACCTGGGGCTTCCTTGGGGGACCGAAGATCTCCCGTCAAACACATTTTCTGTTATATCTCTACTAGAAGAATCCTCCGCTAGATATAACGAAAAGATATCGTCGGTCGATAAGTGGGGGATGGAGATGATTCAGTAACTGCTTCTGGTTATCGACTATCTTGCTGGTTTCTGCTCTTGCTGGTTTAGGCATTGGCAGCATCCATGTGACACACTGCATAAGGAAGATCCTATAGAGAAGATGGATTTTTGGAGCCGGCGAGTCAAGAGTATTGGTGTCGTGATGCCGGGTCCTTCCTCTGCGCTAAATCGCTTATGACGCGCCTTCAGGCCATCAAATCAGCGGTTCGCAGTGGACTGCAGGCATTCTTTCGAGTCGTGAATTTAACGGGGCTCGAACATTCGACGATAGATTTCGCGCGAGGGCTGTAGACTGGAAACACAAATGCAATATGCTCGAATCCTCTCTCTCATCGACGCCGAATTGGATCGCCTCCGCGAGGCTCGCCAATTACTAGCTTCCTGTTTCTCATTCGCACCCCCGTCGCCCGAGCGGGCTCAGAAGGGTGGCCGCCAAAAGAGAGCTGAGAAGACAACATCTTTTCAGGCCCAGCAGGTGGTGATCGAGACTGCAAGTGGTGCTGCGTCCGGCGTAGTGATGCCTCAAAAGCCTGGCATCGATGCCGGTATCACGCTGGTCAAACCGGCGAAGCGAGCACCGGCCCGGCGTAAGCCCGCGGTCGAGAAGGTTCTTGTTGCGCCTCCTGAAAAGCCTCTCGCCGGGGTTATTCCTGAACGGCCGGTTTTCGTGCCAGCCGGTCAGATCCATCACGTAGACGCTCTAAAGCAACAGCGAACTCAAGATCAAGGCAATGTCGATCCCGCGCCGGCTGATTCTCTGACGGCCGAGTTGCTCAAACAGAAATGGTTCCACGGCCTGTCATCCTAACGGCGCAACGTTTTCAGGAGATTTAAGGCCGAACATCGTATGGCGAGCTTCCTCTCAGCCGGAACGTGGCCTACTGTCCCGTTCTTCTCTTGGAAGAACCATTTTGAATGTCGTGCCCTGATCCGGAGGCTCGGTTTTGCTCTCGAACATGAGGGTTCCACCGTGCCTCTCAAGGATCTCCGCGCTGATCGACAGGCCTAGCCCGGTTCCTCCAACGCCTTTTGTGGTGAAGAACGGCTGAAAAAGCTTCTCCTTCACTTCTTCTGAGATCCCTTGGCCGGTGTCCATGATCGCGAGCTCGATAGAGTCCCTGACGACGTGCATCGAGACAGACAAAGTACCGCCGAGCGGCATGGAATCGATTGCGTTTCCAACAAGGTTGGCTATCACCTGACGGATTTCGCCCGCCCGGCAATGAACCTTCGGAACTTCCGGTTGCCAGTCCTTTTGTACCGAGATGTGCTGGATCTCCAGCTTCCCACCGAAGAGAACCAGGACGGAATCGACGAGTTCCGGCAGGGATGCCGAAGACGCTGCGTGCTGCTGTCGATAGAACTTTAGCGTGTGAGTGGTGATCTCGGACACGCGTTGGAGTTCACTCTGCGCCTGGTGCAGATAGGCAAGCGCGGTCGGGCTGATGTCGCTGTGCTCGGCGAGATAGAGCAAGTTAGTCACAGCCTCCAGCGGATTGTTCACCTCATGAGCAATCGAAGCGGCTATGCGCCCTGCAGCGCTCAACTGCTCCGCCGTGCGGCTTGCGTCCTGCGCCTCGAGCTGGGCGTCGTGGGCGGCATGAAGAAGGCGAAGCCGGTCCTGGTAAGAGATGACGAGTAGACAGAAGGTGAAGATGAGCGCGTTGCCGACCCCAATGCGTGCCAGCGTGGCGCCAGACGCGTCTCCCGAATATTGCAGCGAAACGCTGCCCGGATGCAACATCATCGCGTGCATGCCGCTGTAATGCATGCCGCAGATTGCGAGTCCTATGGCGAGCGCTCCCGAGATTTGATGCCCGATATTGAAGCCCTCACGGTTGCTGCGGTTGAGCAGCAGCAAAGCTGCAAACGAGGCAACCAGCGCGATAACGCACGACGCTGCGACCCATGGGACAGACCACATCTCGGGCGTGCTGAAATGCACCGCAGACATTCCGATGTAGTGCATTGCGCAGATTCCTGTTGCAACGAATGTGGCGCCTAATGTCAGCCGAAACCGCGAAGGCAACGCCGGAGCCACAGCCAGATGCATTGCTAATAAAGACGCGAGGACTGCCGCGACCATCGAGGCCACGGTTTTATTGACGGAATAGAAGAGCGGAAACGGGGGCACCCACGCCAACATGCCCACGAAGTGCATCGACCAGATGCCAAACCCCAGCACCACGCCGCTGATGGTGGCCCACAAGAGCCTGCGCCCGCTATGCCGGGCGTGGCGCACGGACTCAAACGCCGCAAATCCAGAGAGTGCGGCGATCGCATATGACAGCGAAACGGTCCAAAGGTCGTAATATCCGGGCAAGCTTCCTATAACACTCCGTGCGCAGGATCAGTATAGAGAGCGCACTTAGGACGCAGGAAGGGAACGAAGGTGTTACGAGACTTATCGGCCGCCGTTTCATCCCGCACGGATCGTTGACGATTAGCTAGCTTTCGGGCAGGAATCGATTCTCAATGCCGGCGTTACCCGATCCGCTGCACCCATTGGCTTCGCCAGGCAGGGGCCTCGAAGGGATCGGCAAAATACTGTGTCTCGTGTACCACTTTACCGTCGCGGAATTCCATAATGCTCACCGTGTATGCTGATCGGCCCTGGTAGACAATGGTGTATTCGGTGATCCAAAGATCTCCTTTTCCGACGATGCGTTTGACCTGGAACCCCGACGGCTTGCCGGGATGGTGGCTCCGCAGGGCCTGCAGATTGCTTCGCCCGAAGATTCGCTCGCCTGACTGCGGATAATCGCAAATAGCATCGTCAGCGTAGATATCGTGCTCGGCGTTTGCATCGCCTGCTGCCGACGCAAGCCAATGTGCATTCAGTGCTTCGCGTATTTGTTCCTCTTGCATGAGCCGCTCCAGTTCTTACATCGATCGTTGCCGGTGTTATACGGATTGAACTCGTGGAATGAAACCCGGGATGCCGGTATTCACCACGTCATTGAGCCTGTGTCTAGTCTCGATGCGGTTGATCTCGTTAAATGCATCTTCGGGAAGGGCGGAGATATCGAAATTCTCTTTTGCCCGCTCCGCGCTCCTGGGCGTGGTCAGCAAAGCGGTGCCGCGTTGCACCGCCCAAGCTAGTAGTACCTGTGCCGGCGTTTTTCCAACCTGCGCAGCAATTGCCAGAATTACTGGATTTTCGAGTAGCCCTGGCCTGATTCCATGACCTAACGGCGCGAAGGCTAGAAACACAATACCCTTTTCTTTGCAGAATTCCAGAAGCTCCGTTTCCGGCAGATACGGATGCGCCTCGACCTGGACCGCCGATGGCTTGATTCTCGCCGCTTCATAGATGGGCACCAGTTTGTCCAGGCTGACGTCGGACAGTCCGATGGCACGGCATCGGCCACGGTCCACAAGATCCTCCATCGCCCTCCAGGTATCGAGCAAAGTTATTTCGCGGTCATAAATAACATTGCCGTCCGGATCGCGCGGATCATGCTCGTCGCCCGGTTGAAACGCGAAAGGAGTGTGAATGAGATAGAGGTCCACATAGCTGAGTCCGAGTCGGTCCAAACTCGCCGCGAAGGCCGGTTCCACCCGCTCAGGCTGATGGTTGGTATTCCACAATTTCGTTGTGACGAAGAGCTCTTCGCGAGTAATTCCCTCGGCAAGTCCCGCTTGCAAGGCGTTGCCCACCTCACGCTCATTCAGGTATCGCTCTGCACAATCGAAATGCCGAAATCCGGCATTGAGCGCGCCTTTCGTAGCACTGATCGTCACGGCTGGATCGGGAATCAAGGTGCCAAACCCGAGTGCCGGCATCTGACCGATTCCATGGTTGAGCGGTATTCTCGCAGTCCGAAAATCGGAAGATTCGTTCACAGCAACACCTCGGCGGGGACTGAGTGGATGTTCCGACGAGTAGATGTCCGCGATCCACATCGGATTCATGAAAACGCCGAAATGGTGACTAAGCCAGAGAAATCAGGCGGATTCCATTCGGCGAAGGTACTTGGTGACAACCATGGGATGATGACTCCGCTTTTCCGAATGAATGTGATCTGATCTCGGCGGAAGGTAAAGGGGAAGTCTTTCTGGGCGGCCGATGAATAGTTAGCGGCTATCCAAAGCCTGAAAGAGTCGATCCGGCCTCATCGGCGAGCGATGGAAGAAGTCGACGCGGGAACACAGGGAATCGGGCACGTACTGAAACGTCATCGATCGAACTAAAGACCGCGTCGACCACGCCCGAGGAGCAGGAAAAGTAGCACGACGATAAGGATGAGGTCGATTCCGCCGCCGCCATAATAGCCGACTCCGGGGCCCATGTAATAACCGCCGCCGCCGAAAACCAGAATCAGAACGATGAGAATGAGGATGAGAGGCATGCCGGGGAGTGTAGCACAGGAACCTCCCGCAAGGATGCTCTTCAATTTTTCATCGGTACATCGGAGACTGCCGAATGCAGGCGATGGCCTACCAGTAAATCCGGTAGAAAAGTAGCGCATGAGGCAGATTGAGTGGCGGGTCTCCATTCGTTCTTAGCCACGGCAGTTGAGGCAGATTGAGCGGGAGGCTTCCGTTCGTCTTTAGCCACAACAGACATAGCCCGAGCAGCTCGAACGCCAACAGAAGGCTCACGAGAACCGTGGCCGCGGGAAACATGCTGTCGCGGCGGGCTGATATGGATCGGGAGGGGTAAACCTTCTTGCCTTTGCTGCCGCGCTGAGTGTGGGTGCCCCAGGCCTCAGCTGAAACGGTCTTTAGGTTCGTCATAAAGTATCCTGCACACGGAGTTACGCGGCTTAAAACACGCGGGGAACGATCATTATTCCCATTGCTCCGCTTCGGATTCGGAAAAGACGGACCGGTGAAGGTGATTGGAAGGGTTCATCGCCATTTCCACGCTTTTCTACCATAAGTGGTGGAATATTCGCGGTCACCCACTGTCTTATCGAGTTAGAAGAGATTTTCTCGTGAGGGCAACGACGTAGGCGATGAGCGATATCAATGGAAGGACGACGCGATGAACGCAATCATGCCCATGTCGCGGCTGGGAGGCGAGTCTCTCGCTTGGAGTTCTCAGCAGCATTAAGCCGCTTCGGAGGAATCGTGCACAAACTCTCGCAGCGATAGGTATCTTGATCGAAAGCTGCACCGGAATGCCAGAACCTTCTACAGTTTTTCTGATATCTGGGAAGAGAAGGTGTATTCATCGCTTTTCAACCCGAAGGCCGAAGCGCGGACTTTGATTTCACCCGCGCGAATGGTGGCGCGTATCAGGGCGGTTGCAATGCCAGCCTGTGCCCGCATGGGGTTGGCGAGTATGGAGGCGTCGCCGATCAGCGTTCCTTCGCCGCTGACTTCGAAGGCGACTTCATCGTCCCCATAGGGATATGTGGTGCCGCGCGCATCGCACACATGCGCGTAGATGCGTATCCAGTCGGACCCATCGGCGGTGAGCCCGCGGCCGCAATCATCGAGGACGAGCTTGAGCTGCGTCTGCACACCGGGAGCATTCAGCTCATGGGTGGCGACGACGGCTCCTCCCATCAGTCCTTCTGCTTTTACGTTTCCGATGGGCGTGCCCGGTTTGGCGACGCCGGTAGCAAAGAGCATGGAGTGCAGCTCGCTGAATTGTTCGAGACGGAAAGTGAATGGGGGATGCGGCAATTGGTAGCCCTCGTCGGGCTTCTGCGTGGCGATGACTTTGCCGTTCTGCGTGAGACGAACTTCGTCGCAATTGCTGAAGACAGTTACCGTGGTGGGTGATTGGAACGTGGCAAAGCTGGCAACGAAGATCATCGGGCCGCTGCCGAACTTCGAGGTCTTCGCGTCAACCGGACGCTGGCTTTGGAAAAAATAATAGTCAAACTTTGGCAAGCGAAAGAGATCGAGCGGCGAGCCGTAAAACGGCTGGTGATGATATCCGCGATAGTAGTCGATGCCGGCCCAGAGATCGGCTCCCGCAGCGCGCGCGGTGTTCGGCGGCAGGGGGGCTTCGAGCTTCGCATACATTTCGTTGAGAGCCTGCAGATGTCGTGCGGCCTGCACCAGCATAGGGGTTTCACCCCATTCGCGGGCAATGCGTACGCTGCCTTGCTGATCGGTCCAGTTGTCGACCTGATCGCCCCATTCGCGAACCCATAAGGGTTTTGTGCCATCATTGCGCGAGTATTCGACGTCCCATCCGGGAAAGCCCTGGATAGATTTCATGACGCGATCGCCGGCAGCGTAGCAATCCGGACCCGGGTATTCTTCGTGAACGATGCGATAGAGCTCCGCTGCGACAGACTCATTATCGGTTTCATTGAGCTGCGCCTCCCAAAGCAGAACACATGCGTGATTGCGATCGCGGCGGATCATCTCGCGGGCATCTTGATAGACACGGCTGCGGAACGTTTCAGTGTCCGCGACATATTGCCAACCGGGGTTAGAGACGATGCCGAGGATCCCTAACTCATCGCAAGCATCCATGAAGGCGGGATGCTGCGGATAGTGACAGCGGTAAGAGGTGAATCCAGCGTCGCGCAATTTGATGGCGTCGCGATAGTGCGCTGATGCCGGCAGCGCGTAGCCAACATAAGGATGGTCCTGGTGGCGATTTGCGCCCTGCGAGAAAAACTTCTCTCCATTGATGAACAGGCCTTGTTCACGATCCATGTGGAATTTTCGGATGCCGATGCGGGTGTACAGGTCGTCTATGGGCTTGTTCTCTTCCAGGATGATCGTGTGCAATGTGTACAGGTGAGGATGGTACGGATGCCAGAGCTCCGGCTGAAGGACTTTCAATGTCTGCGTGAGCTGCTGCGAGGACGCAGCGCCTATCTGTACATTCTTCTCTGATTTTGCCGCGATGCTGCCGTCGGAAGCTAACAGTTCATGACGGACGGTGGCGCGCCGCGATGATGAAGAAGCATTGGCGACATCGGTTTGCACCTGAACTACGGCTTCATTGGTATTGATCGCAGGATAGGTGACAAAGATGCCTCCGCCCGCAGCTTTGTTCGCAAGAATGGGATGGCTGATGTGGAGGTCACCGAGAACTTCAAGCTGTACGCTGCGATAAAGGCCGCCGAAATAGACGAAATCAAGCTGGTCCTGCGGCTTGCCCGGTGGGACGTCGGCATTGTCTTCGTTGTTGAGCAGAACAGTGAGGACATTCGTTTCTTCGTCGCCGTAGTCGGCGTGTGTCGTTATGTCGATAACGAAGGGAATATAGCCGCCATAGTGCGTGGTCAGATGCTTGCCATTGAGCCAGACATCGGCGACGGACATGGCGCCTTGAAAGACGAGATGCAGCGTGCGGCCTCGCCACAGCGTCGGGGCTGCGAAGCGTTTCTGGTACCAGCACAGCCCCTGGTAGTTGCGGCCTCCGCTGGCGTTCAACGGCTCGAGGCGCACGCTGTGAGGAAGGTTGACCTGCTCCCAGCTGGCATCGTTAAGAGGCGACATGTCCTTGGCGGTAGAAGCAATGGATTTGGCTGCGCTGTCAATCCGAGTAAATCGCCAATCGCGATCGAAGCTTTGCACGATTCGGGTTTCGGGAGAGAGTGGCCAATGGCCGGCAGGCGATGCGGAGTTCGCTTGTGCCTGCTGTCCGTATGCAGCAAATGGCTTCATTAGTCCGCTGAGCGCGAGCGCTGTTCCGGAGCGCGCGCCTGTTTCCAGAAATTCTCGTCGTGAGAGAGACATTGTCCTTCTATACCTCGTTGCGGCCAACTGGGATGAAACATCCCTAGCCACAAAACGTATTTAGTGGTTCATCGAGAGAGCAGATGGCGCAACGGCGTGCGCCGCAGATTTCATCATGGATCGCAGCAATGGTCACACTACGCGAATCTATTCTGCCATGTATCCGCCGAAAGTCGAGTAGACGCTTTTTTACAGGATGGGTGTTCGCTCATCAAGCACAAAGACGATTTCATTTAGACTGGCCTGCAGCGAGGGAGCCTTGTACATCGGCAGCGATCGCAGATATGAAGAGGCAACGTTCGTTCGCTGCGGACGAAGCGGGCTGGTGCTGCCTGCCATCTCTCTGGGGTTGTGGCACAACTTTGGCGCGACCACTTCTCTGGAGACGGGACGTGCGATGCTGCGGCGAGCCTTCGATCTTGGAATTACACACTTCGATCTGGCGAACAACTATGGGCCGCCCTATGGGGCCGCAGAGGAAACTTTCGGACTGCTATATCGGCAGGATTTTCGTCCTTACCGAAAGGAGCTGGTTCTTTCGACGAAGGCCGGCTATGACATGTGGCCGGGGCCTTACGGCAACTGGGGCTCGCGCAAATATCTGTTGAGCAGCCTGGATGAGAGTCTGCAGCGCATGGGGCTGGAGTATGTCGATATCTTCTATTCGCACCGGCCCGACCCCAATACGCCTGTCGAGGAGACCGTGGCCGCACTTGCGCATGCCGTTCGCGCGGGCAAGGCCCTGTATGTGGGCATCTCGAACTATAACGCGGAGCAAACGGCACGGGCTGCCGCAGTGCTGTGCGAGCTGAAGACGCCATGCCTGATTCATCAGATGCGGTATTCGCTGTTCCAGCGGGCGCCAGAAGAGGGCCTGTTCGGGACCCTAGAGCAACAGGGGATTGGCGGAATTGCGTTTTCGCCGCTGGCACAGGGAATGCTCTCGGAGCGCTACCTTGACGGCATTCCTTCCGATTCGCGAGCAGCAGTGGGCAGGTTTCTCAAGCCTGCCGATTTGAATGAACGCAGGCTCGAACAGATACGCGCTCTCAAGGAGATTGCGCGAGAGCGCTCCCAGAGCCTGGCGCAAATGGCGCTGGTGTGGGTGACGCGGCAGAGGTGTATCGCGAGCGTGCTTATCGGAGCAAGCCGTCTGGAACAAATCGAAGAGAACGTTAGAGCGCTCGACAATCGCCACTTTACAGCGGAAGAACTGCAGCTTATCGATGCAATCTTACAGTGATCAGGACATCGCACTGCTATTTCGAAGCAATGTGAACTGCTTCGATCACCAGCCCGGATATGGTCCAGGGAGCGGTCCGGTGAAGCTCGAGCAGCAAGGCGTTTTCACCGGCTCGAACTCCATGAACTCGACGCGTGTGCCATCCGGATCGAAGAGGTCAAGCTGCCACTTGCCATCGAGCCCCAGCAGCGGTGGGCGTTCCTGTGCGCTTGGTTTCCATCCCTGAGACAAAAGACGCTTGTTCAGCTCTGCGATGCTGACCACACCTGGCGAGAAGTGATTGGCGCTGGCCAACTGCCCGCGTGAAGGCGTGGTCGGAAGATAGAGCATGTACTCGATCCAGTCCGTGCCATCCGGCACCTGCATCATGACCCAGTCGGTGTGACCGGCTTGTGCCGCGCCTTCCCAGTAGAGGTGGCATCCCAGCAAGTCCTTGTAGAAGTGATCGAGGCCCGCGCGGTTATGTGCGACGAAGCCGGCATGAATGATATGGGTGCTGAGCCGCTTCGACAGATTCGCAGGAGCGGGCACCGCGTGTTTGCTCAATTGGACAAACTCAACTTCGTTGCCTTCGGGGTCGTGAGTAACGAAGTAGCGGCTTCCATCCGGAGCGACGGTAACCGCGGCGGGCACGGCGACGCCGTGAGCCCCGAGGTAGCGGCGCAGTCTCTCGGCATCGCTAGTATTCAGGCCAAAGCTTTGCAGGCGATTCAGCATTGCCGGCCGCGGAGCAGGGACCAACTCGATGAATTGCTGGTGATTGGCAAAAAAGCGCACTCCTGTGGAACGATCAGCGGCGGGCTGTTGCTCCCAGCCGAGGACATTGGTGTAAAAGGCCTCCGACTTTTGCAGATCATCAGCATAGAAGGTAACGTGAGAAATTCCTGTGATTGCAGGGCGGGATGGACCGCTCTGTGCCGACGCGGGACCAAGTTCGACAAGAGCACAGAGGAGAAGAAGGAGAGCTTGCTTTCGGGCGCTCATCGATGCGTTTTTGTCCTTTCACGAGAGAGTCGAAATATAAAGGAAACCAGATATTCTGCTCTGCGAACGCGAGACCACGATACTTGAGCGTCTGCACATTACGAATCCGACAAAAGTCGCAAGAGACATCTTATTCCGACCTTCGTCGGATTCGCATTCTGCGTTCTCTCGTCTATAGTCATCTGCGCTTTGTTTTCCGACGCGCCGCCGCTCTGAGTTGCCGATGCAAGCCCGATCACGACAAGGTTGGTTCCGATGAAACGTCTTTTTTCCATCATTACTGTGGCGCTCTTTCTTGCAATTGCGCCGGCGTCGGTGCCGGCCCAGGCGCCATCGAGCCATAGCCATTTTGGCGACGTCGCCGATTCGGCGTTGGCCGCGATGCAGCAGCGCGCGAAAGATCTGAATATCGGCGGAGTCGCAGTGGTGGCCTATTTTCAGGGCGACAGCATTCAGTCGTGGGAGTCGAAAATGGTGGTCGTGGGGCGCATGAAAGACCTGCCAACTACGGGCAATCCGGGATCGAACCTGCTGGCGATCGCGTATGCGAAGGCTTCCGAGATGGCGGACACGCTGCGCGACAGCGGCAGCCATGCGCGCCCTCCGATGACGGGAGAGTTCGACTGGACGGGCGGCGTGATTGCGCGCAGCAAGACAGGCTATGTGATTGCGGCTTTCAGCGGGGGAAAGTCGGATGACGATGTGCAGGTTTCAAAGTCAGGACTTGCGCGTTTGAAAGACGATCTGTAAGACGCCTATTCTGTGTTGTCAGCCAAGCTAAGGTACATTACGGTTCGAAAGGAAAACTCAGGATGCCGCTCCTCTCCAGACGCAGCTTTCTTCGCAACAGCTCAGCCGCTGCCGCTTTGCTAACCTCAACGTTCTCTCGCAGCGCTTTGGCCAAGGCTGGCAGACAGCCTGTCGGTATTCAGCTTTACACGGTTGGAGACGAGCTCAAGCAAGATGTGCCGGGCGCTCTGAAAAAGATTCGTGAGATTGGATACCGAGAAGTAGAGACTGCCGGGTTTGCGGGCCTGACCGGCGCAGAGTTTCGCAAACAGCTCGATGCGGCCGGTTTGGTATGCCATAGCGCGCACCTGCAGATGAACACATCCGATCTGGGCCCAGCGTTTGCCGATGCCAATGCGGTAGGCGCACATTTTGCTGTGTGTTCGGCGATGCTTCCGCCAAGCGCATCCACGCAGCCGGCAGTCGAGGACTACAAAAACATGGCGGCCCGGCTCAACGAGATCGGAAAAACAGCGAAGCAGGCTGGACTGCAGTATGCCTATCACAATCACAACATGGAATTCCGAAAGCTCGACGGCGGCAAGATCGGCTATGACGTTTTGCTGGCAGAGACCGACCCGGCGCTGGTGGACTTCGAAGTCGATTGTGGATGGATGGTGGCGGCAGGTTTCAATCCTCCGGATTATTTTCGCAGGTATCCGAAGCGAATCAAGATGCTTCACATTAAAGATTTCGTTCGGGGGAGCAAAGTGAGCACATCGCTCGCGAAAGATCAGCGGCCTCAGGGAACGGAGCTGGGCCGTGGATATATCGATTACCGGCCGATCCTGGCAGCGGCGATCAAGATTGGCATCCTCTCCTACTATGTAGAGCAGGAGCCGCCGTTTCCAGACATGCAAGCGATCGATGCAGCGAAGGTGGACTATGACTACCTGCGCGCGCTTCCTCCCTTTGCATAGGATCTGCGTTTGCAGTGCGCCGCTTATTTCTTTTGTATGCGAGGTTTCATGAATCGTCGTAGCTTCAGCCAGCTTGCGCTGGGATCACTTCTTGGATCTGCCATGTCACGCGCTGGCGCGCTTCCTGTCGCTTCTCCGAACCAGAATGCAGGCCTGAATGCGAGCGGTGTGCGATTTTCATTCATGCTGTGGGCGCTGGAAAAGCAGGCTCCCTTTGATCGCTGCGTCGAGATCGTTTCCTCCTCCGGCTACCAGGGGATCGAGCTGGTGGGCGAGTTTCAAAAGTGGTCGAAGCAGGAAACCCAGCGCATCATGGCGCGCATGCAATCGCTGGGACTGATTTTCGATTCGATGAGCGGCGTGAAGGCCGGCTTCGCAGTGCCGGAGGAGTCGGGCGATTTTCTGAAGCAGATGGAGGAGCAGGTGAACTACGCGGTGGAGCTGCAATGTCCGCAGATCATCTTGCTCTCGGGAAAACGCGTGCTGGGCGTCGATCCGAAGATACAGCGGCAGACATCGATCGATAATCTACAGCGGGCCGCAGATCTCGCAGCCAAACACAAAATCGAGATTGTGATTGAGCCGATCGATCCGCTCGAGAATCCCACCATTTTTCTTTCAACGGTGAGCGAAGGCTTCGGAATCGTGCGCGAGATCAATCGAGATAATGTGAAGGTGCTCTACGACTTCTATCATGAGCAGCGCGCCTACGGGAACCTGATCGAGAAGCTGGAGAACAACATCGACTGGATCGGGTTGGTGCATATTGCCGACGTGCCGGGCCGTCATGAACCGGGCACGGGCGAGGTGAACTACACGAACATCTATCGCAAGCTGGCTGCCCTGCATTACAGACGGTTTATCGCGATGGAATATTACCCGACAAGCGATCCGGTGGAGTCACTGAGGAAGTCGCGCGAAGCTGCGCAGCAAGCACTGGGCTCCGCGTAGCTGCTGGGCCCTTTGCGCCGCTGCTTCGCCCCTCAGAATGTGAAGTTGTCTGATCCGACTTTTGTCGGATTCGCGCCATATGCTCGATCGCATACATTCCCCGCGAGGGGCAGGGATGATTTCAGGAAAACTTAAGCGCCGGAGCACCGGTTTAGTTGTCAGCGAGTATCGGCAGATGTGCCGGCTATTCTTTTTTGCAGCACTTGCATTGTGCGGAATGCGCTCCGCAGTTTTTGCCCAGACGCCTGAGAGACTCATGCCGTTCACGCTTGATCATCGACGCGCGGCTCTGGCCGCCTCTCCGGCAGATGTTTCGTCCCTGCTCGATGCGCCGGCGGGCAAGCATGGCTTCGTGCGGGTGAAAGACGGCCACCTGGCGACAGAAGGCGGACAGCGTATCCGATTCTGGGGAGTCAACATCACGGACTGGAGTCCCGGCTCCCGTCAGATTCCAAGCAAGGAAGATGCGGCATTCTGGGCAGCGACCCTAGCGCGCTTTGGCGTGAATTGCGTTCGCTTCCAGTTCCTTGACCTGAAGGAGCCCCGCGGTCTGATCGATAATCAAAGGCCGGATACGCGTGCGCTCGATCCCGAACAGGTAGATCGCGAGGACTTGTTCATTGCGGAGCTGGAAAAGCGCGGGATTTATGTAGACTTCAATCTGCTGGTGGGAAGGCCTTTTCAGAGTGCCGATGACGTGCAGGACGCTGGGATGTTGCGCGAAGGCGCTAAAGGCACATCGATCTTCGACCGGCGCATGATTGAGCTGCAGAAAGAGTATGCGCAGCAACTGCTGGATCACCTGAATCCCTACACGAAGCGAAAGTACACGGACGATCCAGCGGTTGCTCTGATCGAGATCAATAACGAAAATGCGCTGAACGTGGGATACCGCGCTCCTTCGCCGTTTTATCTGATTGAGCTGACGGGAATGTATAACGACTGGCTGGCGAGGCATCGAACTCCGGATGAGATTTCTCAGCTTCGCAGGATTGCAGGTATTGAATCAGATAAACCGGTCACTTTGATTGCCACTAAAGGTAAGGCCGCTGCGTCTCCGCCTGAGCGCTTTCATGCAGAGGCAGAGTTCTATAACGACGTGCAGCGCAATTACTTCGATGAGATGGAAAAATATCTTAAAGAGGATTTGAGGTCGAAGTCGCTGGTGATCGCGACGGCGGATCATAGCCATGCGAACAGTGGTTATCCGATTCTGCTGGCTGCGTCATCGGCGGATCTGATCGATGGACACGACTACTGGGAACATCCTGAGTCGTATGTGCGGAAGTCTCCGATGGTCAACGACCCGCTGCATTCTACGGTTGTCGATCTTTCGCGTTCGGCCATCGCAGGGAAGCCGTACACGGTGAGCGAGGTCAACAATCCATTTCCCAACGATTACGACAGCGAGGGCATTCCAATTCTTGCAGCCTACGGTCTGCTTCAGGATTGGGACGGCATCATGTGGTACACCTTCGAGCCAAAGGCCGATGCAGCGTGGAAGCCGTACGTTGGCGACCCGTTTGATATTTCTTCAGATCCAGTAAAGATGCCGGAGCTGGCGGCAGGAGCATTGCTGTTCTTGCGTGGCGACGTTGCGAAGGCGCACACAACGGTGGAGCGATCCTACAGCCGCGAACAGGCATTCGACAGCATGCTGTTGCCGGAGGCCACAGAGCGGCCTTTCTTCACGCCAGGTTTTCCTCTAACGTTACCGCTGCAGCATGAGGTTCGTGTCTCGTCGCTGCAGGGCGGCCCTACGAAGGCGTTTGACGCAGCAGCAGTTACCGATGCGATCGTTTCCGATACGGGGCAGCTTGCCTGGTATACGTCGCATCCTCAGGAAGGTCTGGTGACGATCGATACTCCACGCACCCAGGCGCTGATCGGGTTTGCCCGAGCCTACAACAAGCAGCTCAGCAATCTTGCCGCCGTGCCGGAGAACAGCTTCTGCACCATCCAACTCAGCTCACTCGACGGCCGTGCCATTGGTGAATCATCGCGCATGCTGCTGGTGGCCGGCGGCACGGTGCGAAATAGCGGCGAACGCTGGAATACGGCGGGAACCGATGTGACCGAGTGGGGCGGATTTCCTACGCTGATCGAGCCTGTAACGGGAACGATCACGCTCCGGCAGATACAGGGGGCGAAAGCTATCTCTCTTCAAGCGCTCGATGGAGCTGGACAACCGGTCGGGGAAAAGATTTCCGCGGCGTTCGCGAATGGTGGCTGGTCGCTTTCACTGGGTGACACAGTGACCTCATGGTATGAAGTCACCGTGTCGCGATGAGAAAACCTGTTTGCCCTCTACAGATGAGCAAGCCCGCGTTGGAGAGCCGTGATCACGGCCTGAGTGCGATCGGTTACGTTGAGTCGCATCAGAATGACGCTGACGTGCGACTTGACCGTCGCTTCTTTTATGGAAAGCGCCTCGGCGATCTCGCGGTTGCTCTTTCCACGCACGAGCAGATTTAGAACTTCGCGCTCTCTTGAGCTCAGCTCTCCATCAGGTAAACGCGACGCGAGCGCACGCGTCACCGGGGCAGGGAGGAAGCGGCCACCAGCCTGCACTTTGCGGATGGCATCGATCAGCGCCTCGTGGGGCATTCCCTTGATGAGGTATCCGCGCGCTCCGGCGGCCAGCGCCTGATGGATATCCTCATCTCCCTCATAGGTGGTGAGCACGATGATTCTGGCCTGCGGCGCAAAGCGGCGGATCTCGCGAATCGCTTCCACTCCGCTCATGTCGGGAAGGCGAAGGTCCATCAGGGTGATGTCGGGAGTATGCTCGCGAAAAAGTTCCACCGCGCCAGCAGCGGTTCCGGTCTGTGCCACGACGCTCATATCGGTGCGCGCTTGAATGATCGCTGCCACGCCGTAGCGCATGATGGGATGATCGTCGACGATAAGGACTCTGGTTTTTCCTGCTTCGCTCATATCTCGATACTTTCGTTGTGGGGAAACAGCGCAGAGCGGCGGATGCGAAAACGGACGGTAGTTCCTTCGCCGCGGATGCTCGTCCACTCGATTTTGCCATTCAACTGTTCGATGCGCTCGCGCATGCCAGCCATGCCATAGTGAGGCTTCCCGTCGGCAGGAGCGCCGTTCAATACGAACCCCTCTCCATTGTCCCGAATCATTGCGCGGAAATCTTCCCGCCCATAGACGAGATCGACCCAGACTTCCGACGGCTTGCCGTGCAGAACCGCGTTGTAGAGCGCCTCTCGGATCACCATGAGAATTTCATGGGCTACGGAGTGGGGCACAGGAAAAGATACGCCATCGTGGCTGCAGTGAATCGGCACTGCAAATTCCTTGGATGTCTGCTCGACGATGATGGCGAGCGCCTGTGAGATATCCTGCTGCGGCTCATCTCTCCCACGAAGATTCCAGACCGCCTGCCGCGCTTCGTCGATGGTGGTGCGCACCTGCGTGCGAGCGTATTGCAGCAACTCGCTGTTCAATTCCGAGTTCTCGCGCTCCAGGCTGGAGATGGCTTCAAGCAGCGCAGAGACGCTGGTGCAGCCCTGGATAACCGTGTCGTGCATTTCACGCGCGAGCCGGCTGCGCTCCTCGAGCACGGCGCGGAAGCGCAGCCGGAGAGAGCGCATGCGCCAATGGTAGCCAGCGAAGCCAATGAGCCCTGCCAGCATCACGCAGAGCGTGAGAAACCACCAGCTGGCGTAGAAGTGAGGCGGCTTGCGGAAGTTTAAATCTACTTCCGAGATAGCGGTGGGATTATTCAGCGGAAAAGCTACGACTCGAAAGCGGTAATTGCCCGGAGGCAGGTTGGTGTAAGCCGCCACCTGGTTGACGCCGGCATACGTCCAGGTGCGGTCGAAGGGCTCAAGACGATAACGAAAGCGCGTGTCTTCCTGGGAGCGGAGCGAGAGAGGAGCGAAGGCGATCTCAAGACGTGCGGCGTCCGCCGAGAGCGAATGAAAATCCGCGGCCGTAATTTGCCGGCCATCGACGGCGATTCCAGAGAGCAGGAGTTGGGGCGGAGTGAATCGAGCCGCCGGCTCAGGATAGATGTGAAGCGCGCCCTTATTGCTGGGGAACCAAAGACTGCCGTCCTTTCCTATGCAGCCGGAAGGCTGCCGGCCGCCGTACATTTGCACTCCGCCGGCATCGTAGGGCATGTCGTAGGTGGTCACCGCGAGTTGCGCGGCAGTTCCCTGAGAATCGGCGTCAAATGAAGCTAGAGGAATGGACGAGATGGAATTTGGGCTGCTGATCCAGAGCTGGCGGAAACGGTCTTCGAGTATCTGATAAATGCTGTTGCTAGCCAGGCCATCCAGCGTCGTGAACTGAGTGAGCCGGCCGGAGCGGTAGCGGAAGAGGCCGTGGTCTCGGGTGCCGAACCAGATGACTCCCTCTTTGTCTTGCAGCATGGACCATATCTTTTCCTGCGCGAGCGCCTGTGTCACCTCGTTGTGCAGGAAACGGCCGTTATTCCAGCAGCTCAGGCCCTGGTCAGTGCCGATCCAGATATTTCCAGACTGATCCTCGAGGAGCGCGCGTGTGCTGAAGTAGACCAGGCCATCGCCGACGCGGAAGTTGTTTACGCGGCCGCCTGCAACGCGGGTGACCCCTTCATCGGTGGCGATCCATATCGCACCGTCGCGGCTTTCCATGAAGCCACGCACGAAGTTGTTGGCCAGAGTGGCCGGGGACGAGTAGTGCATGGGACCTTGCGGGGTGAGATGGTAAGCGCCACTGCCGTCTGTGCCGATCCAGAGCGTTCCCTGGCGATCACGAAAGACATTGCGTACCGGAATGCCGGCGATGGCTGCAAAGGTATACGGCACGGCGTGCTCCTGCCGGATGGCGTACACACGCGAGGAGACAGCCCATACCGTGCCCTCGTTGTCGTAGGAGATGGTCTCGAAATCGGAATCCGATCCACCGGGAAGCGGCACTACGCTGACCGGAGTTCTGCTAAGCCGCACCAGACCGTCCTGCGTTCCGACCCATAGCTGATGGGTATTGTCCTCGTCGATGCTGAGAACTGTTTTGCTCGGCAGCAATCCGTTTCCACTTACCTGCTGCAGTCTCCCATCGCGATAAGTGAAAAGACCGTGGCCGATGGTGCCGATCCATAGGGTGCCATCGCCGGTCTGGCGCAGCGAGCGTACCGTCCCGGTGATTCCTTGCACTGGCTCGAAGCTGCCTCCATTCAGGCGCTGCAACCCGCTCACGGTGCCGACCCAGACAGTGCCGTCGCTGGTCTGCAGGATGGTTTTTACGCGGTTCTGGCTGTAATCGCCACTTAGTTTGAACTCGTGGATGCGTCCGCCTTCAAACATCAGCAGACGCGATCCGCCAGCCCAGATGCGATGCTCCCGGTCCTCGTAGACAGAGTGGATGGCGAGCGAAGGAGCAACCTGCGATGTGTCGACGCGCTCGGCCCGGTCGTGGATGATCCTGAAGAGGCCGCTGTCGGTGCCTACCCATAGCTGGCCCTGCTCGTCTTCCGCAACGCTGCGCACAAAGCTTTCGGAGAGACCTTGCGCGGCGCGGTAGGCGCGAAAGACCCCGTTCTTATAGCGCAACAGACCGCCGCCTTCCGTGCCCAACCAGAGACTGCCGTCGCGGCCGGTGTGAAGGCAGAAGATGCTGTTCTCGGTCATCGAGGGGGTGTTGCTTCGGCTGTAGGTGAGGAAGAGGGAACCGTCGAAGCGAACAAGGCCGCCGGTAGTTCCGATCCAGAGATAGCCATCTGGCGTTTGTTCGATAGCCTGGACGGGCTCTTCGGGAAGGCCATCCTGAACGTGCCAGACATGCTGCGTGTATTGAAGACGGGTGGGATCGTCTGTGAATGCTGCTGAGGCGGCGCAACACAGCAGCAGTGACAGCAGAATCGTTCCGGCGGGATACTTGAGCGACCGACGCATACTTCTCATGCAACTCATAGCCGCTTCAGATGGAGTCTATCACTTGGAGGCGCAGCTCGGAATCGGCGGGAAAACAGGGCGGCAGAATAAAAAAGCGTCCGGGGATATTCCCCCGGACGTTCTAGGAAGCATCCTGCTTAAAACGTGACTTTGAGCGCCATCTGTCCGATACGCGAGGGCTCTGATCCGGTGGCCGTGATCCTGCCTTCGCTTCCACCCTGGTTGCCGATGGCGGGATTGAAGGAGATCTGGTTGCTGGAACTGGGAGCCGCGAAGCTCGGCTGGTTGAAGGCGTTGAACATCTCCCAGCGGAACTGTATGTTGAACCGGTTCATGAAAGGCCAGTTTTTGTAGAGGCCGGCATCGGTGTAGTAGAGAGGCGGCGCCTGCATGATGTTCTTGCCGCTATCGCCAAACGTACCGGGCTGATTCTCTACGAAAGCATTGATGTTGAAGTAATTATTCAGCCAATGCGACTTCCCACCCTGGCGAACGTTGCGTGAGACGCTGGGCACAACGTCGGCGCGGTCTTCATACTGCTGAGCCTCCGATTCGTTGTTGCCGAAACCGGCGCTGACCGAGAAGGGAAATCCGGACTGTGCCGTAGTGATGGCGCTGATTTCCCAATTGCCGAGCACCTGGCGCAGCACCGGGTTGTAACGCTTCAGATCGGGCGTGGTGTAGGTGAGATTGCCGACCCAGCGAAGAGGCACGTCTTCACTGGAGATGCCATGGCTCCATGCGAGAGAGAAGGGATCTCCAAGCTGGTTGGTGCCAAAGCTGATGTTTGCGGAAGAGGCCAGGTCTTCCGTTCGCGACCACGTGAAGTTGGTCTGGAACTGAAGGTTGTGGCTCAGGCGATGGTCGAGGCTTACCTGCAACGCATGATAATTCGCTGTGCCGTAACTGAGCATGTCCAGGATTTCGCTGTAGAAGGGATAGATGCTGCGTGTCCCAGTAGTTGCGAAGACGCCGGGATTGCGATCGAGAATGAAGGGGGCGTGATAGCTCTCACTGCCGACATAGGCCAAGCGCATCACCGTGTTTTGACCGATCTGCTGTTCGAGAGTCACGTTCCAGCTCTGTGTGGTTCCCAGCTTGAAATGAGTGTCAATGGTTGCAGGGATGCTAAGTCCCGAGGTGAAGGTAGCGCTCGCCGCCGGTCTGAAAGATGCCGAAGCAAAGGGCGGGAACGGGCTGACTCCACCAGTGCCGGCGAAGCCGGCCCAAGGATTGGCGAAGTTCAGCGGTGTGGAACTGGTGCCCTGCAGATTGAAGGTCGGCGCGAACGGAGCATTGTCTGCAGTGTGGTTGTAATCGGAGTAGATCATGGGCTGCGTGAACAAACCGAAGCCGGCATGGATCGAAGTATGTGGCAGGCTCTTCGGCTGCCACGCTACGCCGATGCGCGGCTCCCAATAGCCGTAGGTCGTCTGCATCAATCCGCCGCCTACTCCTGAGTCGCCCGGGAAGACCATGCCCAGCGGCGCGTTCGGATAGACGGTGCTCTGCTGACCGGGAACGAACGTGGCTGCGCGGCCGTTTGCGATCGTGGGAGGAAGATTCGGATCCCAGCGCAGGCCGCCGGTCAAGGTGATGTTCGGGCGGAAACGATATTCGTCCTGCACAAAGAATCCGGGCTGCCATCCGGAGACATCTGCGACTTCACCAGCGCCCTGGAACATCGAAGACAGATCGCCGAGCAAGTAGTCGGCCAGGCCGAGGCCGGTGTACTGGCCGTTGAAAGCCAGGATGGGAGACGTCGGATATTGTGTCTGCTCCCGCGCGTACTGGTGCTGAACATCCGCGCCGGCGGAGAGCGTGTGCGTGTTGAAGGTTTTCGTCAGCACGTCGTAGAAGCCATAGGTGGTACGGCCTTCCGATGACGGCTCGTAATAACCGACGTTGAAGCCGTTGCCGCCCACTGAAAATCCTTCGACGTAGCACTGCCCGGGCAGCTCGGTGACATTGATGTATTTCGACCAGCAGAAAGGCGTGCCATCCTTCGCATCGGCCTGCGCACCATTGCTGGCATCGAGCTCGGTCCAGAAGGCGGAGAACACATTGACCGTGGAGGGCGAGATGGTCCAGGTGTGGTCAAGGGTTTCGTTGTAGTAGCGTTCCTGAATCGCGAAATCGTAGTTGTAGTTATTGTTCATCGCCAGCAGGTTGCCGGGCACATCGCCGGAAGGCTGGATAAAGCTGGTGATAAAGCTGCGCAGCGAGATGCGTTGCTTGGAAGACGCATCGTAGTCAAGCCGTGCGGTACCCTCATCGAACTGGTTGATGAAAGCCGGAGAGGTGTAATAGGTGAGACCGTTGGCCTGCTGCCCGAGAGGAAGCGCTGCCTGGTCGACAGCGACTGCGATTGGGCTGTACTGGTTTGGATTGATCTGATTGGGAACGCCGTTAACCATGTGGAAGGGCGCGGGCAGCGTCTCCTGACCGTTGGTCGAATAGGCGCTGAAATCACCATTCAGCATGGCTTGCGTGGGAACGTACGATTGCAGCTCAGTCGATGCCGATGCGTTGCGGGTGCCCTGGTAATTCGCGAAGACGAAGAGCTTGTTCTTCAGAATGGGAGCACCGACAAATCCGCCGAACTGATTCTGGTGAAGCGGATTGACTTCGCGCGAGAACCAATCTTTCGCATTGAAAACCTTGTCGCGGTAGAAATCGAAGACTCCGCCGTGGATGTCATTGGTTCCAGACTTCGTCTGGATGCTGACGACTGCGCCCGGAGCGAATCCATATACGGCGTTGAAGTTGTTGGTGATGACGCGGAATTCCTGTGTAGCGTCCGCGTTCGGAAAGGGCGCAGGCAGGCCGAGATAGGTATCCATGTTCGGTACACCATCCAGCAGGAAGTAGGTGCTGCCCTGGTTGCCGCCATTCGCGGATACCGGCGTTTCCGTCGGGAAGGAGAAGCCTGTCTGGTTGTAGGTGTTGCCACCGGCGGTCATGCCAGGCGCGAGATAGACCAGTGTCGACGGCGAGCGGCCATTCAGAGGCAGTTGCGAAACCGATGTGGAATCGATGGTCTGTCCAAGCGAGCCGCTGGTCGTGTTCAACAGCTCTGCGTTCGCGGTGACCGTAACCGTCTGCTGTACATCGCCGGTCTTCAGAGCTACGTCCTGGGTCGCAGGCGTGTCGACGGTGATGACGATGCCTTTCTGAACATACCCCTCAAAGCCCGTGGCCTGCACTGATAGCTGATAGTTGCCCGGAGGCAGTGGGGCGATCCGATAAGTTCCCTGGCCGGTGGATGTCGCGGAGAGAGTCAGTCCGGTATCGACATTCTTGGCGGTGACGACGGCGCCGGGAATTGCGGCGGAGGTCTGATCTGTGATTTGGCCGTTGAGACTGGCGCCCACGGCCTGTCCGAATGCGGATGGAAGCATGCATCCTAAACATAACAATACGAATGTAAACGCTATCTTTTTGACGCCCGGCACATCCAACATCAACCTGCCCTCCATAATTTGGCCTCACTCCGATCGGTACCTATCTACTCGCCGAATCGAACGCGAGAGACCTTCTTCGAACGCATAAAATCCATTTGAAGGTCCGCGACAAAATGTATGCGCCGAACGAAACGGTGCGAATCCGTCTAAAGTCGAATCGCGCGAAAAATTTGTACAGGATGGCGGCTAAATTTGCCGTAGCCGGTTGATCGTATGAAGTCGATAGCTGAAAAGCGGTCAGCGAAAAGAAACGGATGCTGCTAGCGGCTGCTCCACTGCTCCGCTTTGACCACGCCCGCTTCCTCACGCAGGAGAATGAGCTGGTTCGCATGCACCTCCTCGATCCGTTCCACGCTTCCTGACGGCCAGTAGATATGTACATTCGCCGTGTTCTCCACACCCAGGCCGAAGTGAAGGCGCGGATCGTTGGCGGAAAGATAGCTGGCCTGGCTGAGAACGGTTTGCGCCTGCCGCTTCGCGCCGTATTCCACGATTACGCGCGCGCCGATAGCACTGCGGTTGCTCTTCACTCCCTGAAGACGCACTTTGAGCCAGTGGTTCCCCGACGGTGCATCATTGCGCAGCAGGGATGGCGGCTCGTTCTGATTCATGATGAGAATGTCGAGGTCGCCATCGTTGTCGAAGTCGCCGAATGCGCATCCCCGGCTGACGTGGCGAGTGAATATATCCGCGCCTGCTTCTTCACCCATGGCGATGAAGCGGCCGCCAGTGTTGCGGAAGAGCAGCCTTGGATTGCGGCTGGGATATTTTTCTGGATAACGGCTCTCCAGCTCCGGATAGACCGTGCCAGCGACTTCGAAGAGATCGGGATAGCCATCGTTGTCCAAATCCGCGAGACCCACGCCCCAGGTGATGAACCGGCGCTCGGCAGAGAGTCCCGCTTCGATGGTCGCATCGTCGAATTGGCCGTTGCCTGTCCCGCGATAGACGCCCGTTGCCTGGTGAAAGAAATGCGTTTTCACCACGTCTAGTCGGCCATCGAGGTTATAGTCGCCAACGGCTATGCCCATTCCCGCCATCGCCTGTCCCATTCCACTGAGCGCGAGGCCGCGTAAGAGGCCTTCCTCGCGAAATGTGCCGTCGCGATTGTTCATCAGCAAAAGGCTCGGCGTCGAATCGCAGGCGACGAAGATGTCCTGCCAGCCGTCTTCATCCACGTCGAAGGCCACGGCAGTGAGGCCATAGCCGCCGCGAATGGCGCCCACTCCCGATTCCTTCGAGACATCGGTGAATGTGCCATCGCGATTATTGCGATAGAGCGAGTGCGAGGGAAACGGTAACCCGCTCGGTCCGCAGTTGACCGCTACGCCTTCGAAGCTGCAGTTGGTCATTTGCAGATTCGGCTTGGGCAGCGTCTCGAAAGTGACGTCGGCATAATTTGCGACGAAAAGATCGAGCCAGCCGTCGCGATCATAGTCGATGAAGGTGCAACCGCTGCCGAAGCGAGGCTTGTTGCCAGTAAGGCCGGCTTTCGCGGTCACGTCGGTGAATGTGCCGTCGCCATTGTTGTGCATCAGGCGGTTCTGTCCGTACGCCGTGAGAAAAAGATCTTCCCATCCGTCGTTGTCATAGTCGGCGATGCAGACGCCGGTCTCCCAACCGCTGCTGCCCAGTCCGGTCTTGGCGGTCACATCCTCGAATGTGCCGTCGCGGCGGTTGCGATAGAGACGTGTTCCTCCGCTTGGAGGAACGCGGTCTTCGTAACGGCCGCCAACAACGAGCAGATCCATCCAGCCATCATTGTCGAAGTCGAAGAAGGCACAGCCGCCGCCCATCACTTCGATGATGTAGTCGGCTTTCTTCGTATCACCATACGGGATGATCTGGGTAAGGCCGGCATGTTCCGCTACGTCGACGAAGTGAGAAAAGGGGTGGGCCGGCGCTGCGGCGGCCCACGCAAAGCCGAGTTGGCTGGCCAGCATGTCGCCGCCGATGATGGAGGCTCCGCATAGGAGACCGCGCCTCGATATCGTGCTCGATACCTTGAATCGTTTACCGGATGAAGACATGCGACAGAAGGACGGCTGGGGTTACCAGCCACTCTGCATTCTTACACAGCAGGTGTTGCGCTATTCTCGATCAACGCTGGCCGGTTACCTCATTGATCCGCTGCAGGAGCGCAGCGGCCGCGGAATTTTCGTTGTCGAGCTGCTCGACGTGGCGAAGCGCATCGCGCGCCTCCATCCACTTCGATTCGAGACATAGAGCCGCGGCGAGGTTCAGCCATGTTTTTACGGAAGCGGGGTCGTCTTTCAACGCAAGCTGAAAGTGCTCGATGGCAGCATCGGCATTGCCTGCGATGGAGTCGAGATAGCCCAGCTGATTCTGCGCCACAGCCATGTGCGGATCATCGGCGATGGCTTTTTCGAGAGCTGCACGCTCGCCAGCCCTGTTTCCAGTTTTATCGAGAGCCATGGCGAGCTTGTAAGCCAGCACCGCCTCCTGTGGATCGAGGGCGAGTGCATCGCTGTAATTCTGCGTTGCCAATGCAAAGTTTCCCGCCGCCTCAGCCTGGTCTCCCTGCTGCGCTTTGGCCGCCGCCTGAGCGCGAGCTTCCTGCGCCTGCAATTGTTGCTGATAAAGCGCCAACTGCTGTTGCGCTCCAGCCGCGTCCCCTGTGGCCCGCAGAATTTTCGCAAGCGTCATGTGTACTTCAGGAAGATGAATACCGAGCGCGATAGCCCTTTCGATCTGCTGTTTCGCAGCGGCACTCTCGTTGAGCGCCGCTAGGACAACGCCGAGGCGATAGTGGCTATCGGCGTCGTTTGGATTCTCGCGGATGGCCCGCTCGAAATATTCCTTCGCTCCCGGATCATCACCCTGCTGCTCACGCAGTAGACCGTGGAAATACAGCACCTCAGCCTGATGCGGATGGCTTGCGCTCAATTGCTGAGCGACACTCTCCGCTGCAGGGTTATGTGCGAGCACGAGCGTCTGCAGATAGAGAACCTGCAGGTGCAGATCGGATGGATTCTGCTTCGTTAACGGCGCAAGCACGGCAGTCGCATCCTGAAAGCGGCTCTGCAGAATGAGCACACCGGAAAGAGCCTCGGCAACGGGCAGGGAACTGGGAGCTGCTTCAAGGCGCGTTTGAAGGAGAGTCGTGGCATCCTGCAGCAACCCGACTTTGCTATAAGCCGCGGAAAGGTCAATCGCAAGCGGATCGGGCAACTGTACGTATGACGGGGCGGAAGCAAGCAGTGAAATCACGGCGGTGTAGTTTCGATCATCCAGCAGATCGTGGCTGAGACCTTCGAGTGCCGCGGCGTTGGAGCGTTGGGTGCCGAGCACAAGTCTCCACTGTTCTTCCGCGCCTGCGCGATCCCCGGTACGGTCAAGGGCCGCGGCCAGCGTCGTACGCGCGTCTGCGAGCGATGGATCGAGCTGCAGAGCACGTTGGAGGGGCGCGACAGCTTGCCTGGCGTTGCCTCCTAGATAGAGGCTCAGGCCAAGCAGGGAATTGAATCGTGCCGAATCCGGCTCGATTGCGAGAGCCTTTTGCAGCGCAGTGGACGCACAGGGGTACTGGCCGTGGTCCGCATAATAAGCCCCAAGCTCGGCATAGATTGCAGCACCGGAAGGATGTTCAAGCTGGACCTTGAATTGCGCAGGGACAGTGCATGCCGGCAGTGCGGATGCAGTTCGCGTCGCTAGCATGGCTGCGAAGAGTGAGGCACACGCGAGCCTTTTCATGCTGCGTCCGGCCAAAAAAACCTACACGGAGAGAAGTGGCGATGCAGGCAGCAGCCCGCGGATTGACGCGAGGCGCGGCTCGGCGGGCGCATTGATTTCATGGAATTCATTATCTGCGCCCTCACGTCTGCATGCCGTATTCCAGTCTCACTTGGGCGGAACGTGCGCTTCATTAAAAATTCTGCCAATCCGACTTTAGTCGGATGCGGGCTGAAATTTCTCCGGCGTAGATTTCCTGTGCTTCTCAGCGGCAGAAACTATTGTCCCAGAAGAGTGCGGCATGAAAGCAGGAGAATATCCAATGCGAGAGCCAGTGTGTATGCGCGGCGCCGGCCGCAGATCGACAGCATTCTCGATTCCCTTTCCAATCAATGGAGTGCTCAAACAGTGGATGCTACTTATCCTCTGCTTAGCCGGAATATTCTCTGTTCTGCCGCTCCATGGCCAGGTGGTCCAGCCGCCGGAGCCTGTCGACCCAGGCCCCATCGACGGAGAGGTCTATTACCTTGTCGATCAGCAGTCCGGGCTGCAAGTGGATCTGAGCAATAACTCCACGGCATCGGGCGACCCCATGGTGCTGAACACGAGAAGCTTCACCGACCTCAGTCAACGATGGGCCTTCACCAAAACTCTTGGCGGGAACTGGAAGATCAGCAACCTGCTGAGTGGCCTCTGCTTGGACAGTTCCTTTGCGCGTGGAGGCGCATCTGTTGTGCAGAAGCCCTGCGCGATCAATGTGGCCACACAGGAGTGGTTTTTCACCTATGTAAAGAATGGTTTCAGCGTGGTGATGAACGTCGGCACTCAATTGGTCCTGAACGCGTCGAGTGCAAGCCTTTCGCCGGGGGCGCAGCTGATTGAGTCGCCGGTCCGTGGCCCGCAAATGGGCAGCCGCTTGTGGCTCTTCCGGCCTGCTTTTTTCAGAGGCAACGATTCGAGCCTGCAGGAAAAAGCAGAATATGACCGCACCTTGGTCAATAATGCCTCCGCCTATCCCTGGTGGCACGACGCTTATCTTCCCGGCCAGGATCTTCTGCAGATCTTCAAAAATAACGGCATGAATATGGTCCGAGTCCGCCCGGCGTCGATCAACACTACGGTCACGCATCATGGCGAGAGTTTCGCCATCACGACTGGTCCATACAACCACTACACTCTGGCTGCTCCTCCGGCAACGCAGATCATTCCCGCTGCGGCCACCGGAAGCTCCGGCAGTGCTGGCGATTATGCCGAAACAGATTGGTCGGGCGTAGACCTCGCGGTGCGTGCCAAGCAGCTTGGCATGTCGGTCAATGTGACTCTCTTCTACGATGGCTGGAATACTTCCGACACACCGGGCAACTGGGCAGGCAAGACCGTCGCGCAGCTTTCAGGTGTTCCGTCCACGAGTACTTGCACTGTCGCAGGCAATTGCCTGATGTACAACTACGTCAAGCAGGAGTTGGAACTGTACCGCGCAATGGGCGGTTGGCCGGATGTGGTGGCAATCGGCAATGAAGTCACCAGCGGCATGTTCAACACTGGAGGCACCGCAGGACTCAGCGGCGGAGCCTGCAATACCAATAATAACGGCGGCGGAAGCTGTTTTATCGCGATTCAGAAAGCGGCCATGCAGGCCATTGCCGATGCTGCCTCTGACACATCAAACCCCAACCTTGGTCCCGCACTACCGGCACCGATCAGCTGCATTCACATCACAGGGGACCGCGATCTCTACACGTACTATTTTGGAGCGACAACGACGAATGGCGTGCCTTTGGACGCGGTTTGTGAAAGCTACTATCCCGGCTGGCACGGCGCCACGACGCAGGCTCAATATAACTGGTTCCACACGAGCGGCCAGCAGATCGCCGAACCGAACTTCGGTAGGGAAGCGACTGAGCTTGGTCTGCCTATCTTCAACATCGAAGATGGCGTCTCCTACGCCCTCCAGTCGCTTTATGGAACGGCGAGTCCTCAAGATCCGTGGTACGGAATCAACCCGCCGGGACCCTCTCCAGCGCTCACGCGCCAGGCGATGATCGATTTGAATACGGTGCAGAAGAACGTGCCCAACCATCTCCACATGGGAATGGAATGGTGGGCTGGCGAGGCGACCTCCATCGTAGGCACAGCGCTCGGTCCTCTGAATGATTATTGGGTTACTGGAGGCGTTGGGTTATTCGACAATCTTGCGACGCCGAATGATGCACGCAACAACGCTGCCATGCCCGTGATGCTGGCGATGGGCGGCAAGCTGGATCGTACCCTCACCTACAAGTTCGTGAATGCAGCCAACGGGCGCATTCTGGAGACGGCCGATGCATCCACTACGGCTGGAGCCGATTTGAGCACGGGCATCGATGCGGGGATGACAGGTCTGCATCAGCAATGGCAGATTCTCGCGCAGGATGGCGATGCCGAACAGAACGAGGCGGTCTACCCGGCTCCGATGGATCATCGCGGCGATGGATTTTTCCAGATCATCAATATGAACCAGAGCAACGGTCTGAATGTGCTGGATTCGCAGAATGGTGCGGGAGGAGGAGCCGTCGTCCAGAATCCGCAGAGCGCCAGCACCGAAGCTGTAGCCGGGAGTGCAAATCAGGAATGGGATATTCAATCGGCAGGAAATTGCGGCGATATCCCCGCGAGATGCGTTCATCCGCCCCTCGACGCAAAGGGGAACTACTACACCATCATCAATAAAGCCACGGGCCTGTTGCTGACCGCGAACAGCGCCGCAGCCGATGCGAGCATCGTACTGGAGCCAGCGGCAACCGCGTCCAATGGCGACTTCACCGTCCCAGCCAGCAAAGGCCAGTTATGGAAGCTGGTTCCCGTGCACATCACCAGTGGCCCGCTCTATTCCTTCAAAGGATTTCAGTCTCCCGTGGAGAATTCTCCCGCATTGAACCTGGAGAGAGCTGGGCAATCCGTTCCTATCCGCTTCAGCCTGGGAGGAGATATCTGTTCGAATGTGCTGGCTCCCGGTTATCCCACTGTGAACGCGGTGGAGTGCGAGAGCAAAGCGCCGATAGGCCCGCCCATCCCGATTGGCATCAATCAGCTAGGTCGCGAACCCTCGAGCGGTACTTACACTTATGTGTGGAGCACCGACAGAAGAATGGCCGGGACATGTCAGCAGTTCACACTGCTTCTGACCGACGGCTCTGACCATTTCGCCTACTTCCAATTCAGGTAGAGCTGCAACCGCGGATCTCGGATGAAGTGAACATTGCCGATCGCCAGAGCGCGCGTGCAGGTGAGGAGATAAGTTTGGCGCTCGGGATATTCTGAGCGCTCTTCTCTATGAACTATTGAGTCCGTCGCGCTCCGATCATCGAATTTACCGTCCGGCGTAACGAAGCTTCCGCTCACCTTTAGAGAATTGCTCTTCGCTGAAAGTTGATTGGCTTGAATATCCGACCGAAATAGTCTGCATTTACATGCAAGCAGCCGTGAAGTCTTTTGGCGAAGCGTCGCGGCCGTTTGGAGATCGACAATGAGGGCGGCTGGGCTATCTTTTTGGGATAGCTCCGTCTCCTCCATTCATTAGGAGACGGCGATATGAGCGAACGAAAGAAGTTCAGGATCCAGCGCTCGCTGGGGATTGAGCTGCCGGGACTGGGCAAACCAGGCGCCTTGGAAAAACGGAGTTATCCGCCCGGCCAGCATGGACGGCTACGGAAGACGAAGAAGACGCAATTCGGCGCACAGCTTCAGGAGAAGCAAAAGCTTCTCTTCCACTACGGACTGCGCGAAGAGCAATTACGCCGCTTCGTGCGCAAAGCACGCAGCCTCAGCCCATCAAACTGGATCGAGAGCCTCATTGGCTTGTTGGAGCGCAGGCTGGACAACGTGGTTTTCCGGCTGGGCTTTGCCCGCAGTATCGCGGCCGCACGCCAACTGGTTTCTCATGGTCACATCCTCGTGAACGGACGTCGGCAGACAATCGGCTCCATGGTGCTGCGCCCCGGTGAGATCGTCTGGCTTTCGGAAAAGGCCAGCCAGATGGAGGCGATTCAATCCTCGCTCAAGTCGCCTCGCCTTACGCTGCCATCCTTCCTGCAATTTCAAAATCCAAACGCGCCGGACCGCGGGATCGTTCTCTCGATTCCAAGTTCAAATCATGTCCCGTTCGAGTTCAACACCACGCAGGTCGCGGAGTATTACGCGAAGCGCGGCGTCTAACAGATAAGGTGGGAGCCTTCGACAGATATTTTTTCGAAACTCAACCGGGAGCAGAGAGCATCTTTCCTGCGTCCTTCTTATGGAGCCATCGACAACGTACAGCCGCACCGATGATGGAAAAAACTTCCGCGCCGCCATGCGGCACACCCTCCCGTACGAATAAAACGATCGCAACACCGGTCAGAGAGAGAATTATGGACGACATCAACGTGATATTGGCGGACCATCCCGGACTTGGCAGGGTGCGGCTCTGCGAGTGCAACTCCATCCATCTCAGTATTGGTCCCGTGACTGTGAATCTTGCGCCTGACGTCTTTGCGCAGACCGCGATTCTGATCCGCAATGCGATGGAGCAGCTCGACGAGATCCTGGGTGCTCTGCCAGCTGGACAAAATCCATTGCAGCCTGAGCAGCCAAACCCGAGCCGGTTCACTCACTGATATTCGAAATGATACAGGCGGATTTTCTAAGGCTCATGTGCGATAGTTGGGGCGTGCAATCGTTCCCGCATGAGCCTGAATGAAACGAGGAGTTCGCGATGAACCGTCGTGAGTTTACCGCCCGTTCTCTGGCTGCTGCCGCAGGTGCTGCGCTTTCTCCAGGCCGTGGCTACGCGGCAACGCAAAATTCTACGGCTCCAGACCCCGGCGCCGTTCCTGACCCCATGATCGCGCAAGCCCGTTTCCCCGAGGGATTTCTCTGGGGTGTCGCCACAGCCTCCTACCAGAACGAAGGTGCATGGAACGAGGATGGCAAGGGTGAGTCGATCTGGGATCGGTTCACCCACACACCGGGAAAGGTGCGGGGAGGAGTGACCGGCGATGTTGCTTGCGACCAATACCATCTTTACCCGCAGGACATCGCGCTCGCCAAACAGCTCAACCTGAAAAGCTATCGTTTTTCCATCTGGTGGCCACGAATCCAGCCCACCGGCGTAGGCTCGCCGAATATGAAGGGAGTGGATCATTACAGCCGTTTTGTCGATGCGTTGCTAGAGGCTGGCATCCGCCCGTGGTGCACGATGTATCACTGGGATCTTCCGCAGGCACTGGAAGATCGCGGAGGCTGGCCAAATAGGGAGCTGGCGAATTACTTCGCCGACTACGCAGGCATACTCGCGAGGCATCTTGGCGATCGAATTACAGTCTGGGCGCCCTTCAACATGCCGTGGGCTATCGCATTTATGGGGTATGCCGCGGGTGCGCTCCCTCCCAGCGGCACGAGCTTCAGCGACTTTCTGAAAGCAGCGCACACATTGGCGCTGGCTCAAGGGGAAGCTCATCGTGCAGTCAAGGCAGCCTCTCCGAAGGCGACAGTGGGCAGCGCCTATGAAATGGCGCCCGCGTACCCGAAGACAGATTCAGACGACGACCGAGCTGCGGCCGCCCGCTATCACGCGATGAATAACGTCTTTTTTCTGGAAGCAGCGATGCACGGTCGCTATCCGAACGCCTTCATTGGCGAACCGCCCCTTGATGTGATGGGCTTCAGGGCTGGAGACGAAAAGCTTCTGTATGCGCCGTTGGATTGGGTTGGCTTCCACTACTACACACGCCGTGTGGTGTCCGATGCGAGCAAAGAGAAGTTTCAGAGCGGAGGCAATTTCAGCGGCACCGAGATCGAGGGCAATTCGCCAGGCGGCCGTGATCCTTACACTCGCTTCCGTGCCGCGATGCCGACAGAGGGGCCGCTGACAGAAGCTGGTCTGGAGGTATGGCCAAGGGGAATTTATGACCTCGTGTCGAAGATCACTCGCGATTACAATCACCCGATCATCGAAATCACCGAGAGCGGTTGTGGCTATCTGGATTCCCCGGATGAAGAGAAGCATGGCCGCATCCCGGATTCACGGCGCATCCTGTGGTATCGCGAAACGCTGGCAGAGTTGGCTCGCGCCATCGCCGATGGAGCGAAAGTCCGCGCCTATCATGCCTGGACGTTGCTGGACAACTTCCAATGGGCGGAGGGTTACACCGAGCGATACGGACTGATCTACACGGATTTCCGCAATCAGAAGCGCACCATTAAAGACTCGGGCTATTGGTATGGTCGAGTCGCGGTTTCAAACCGGCTGGATGTGTAGCGTTTTTTCTTTTCCTGAAAGTGGCGCGCGACACCGGCTGAGTCGTCCCGCTCTTCTCATTCATCTAAACTGATATTTGAACGACCTCGAAACCATCTCCCCTGAAGTGCTGGTCGATGCTCCTCCGCGACACCACGGTTTGTTGCCTTTTCTAGGCTTGGCATGCGGTGTCGGCGTCTCGAACATTTACTACAATCAGCCGCTTTTGCTCGACATGGCGCGCAGTCTGCATGTGGATCACAGCCGCATGGGTACCGTCGCTGTCGCCACGCAGATCGGCTATTCCATCGGCATCCTCGCCTTCGTCCCGCTCGGCGATGTCATCGAACGCCGCGGCCTCATGGTGCGCCTTATGGCAGGAGTCGCCGTAGCCGCGCTGCTCGCTGCTTTCGCGCCAAATCTCGCGGTTCTGCTCGCGGCGAGCATCGCCATCGGCCTCACTGCAGCTGTCACTCACATCATCGTCCCGATTGCTCCTGAACTCGCCGATGACGAAGAGCGCGGACGGGCCATCGGCACCGTCATGACCGGGCTGCTTCTGGGAGTTCTGCTCGCGCGCTCGGTCTCCGGCTGGATCGCATCTTTTTTTGGCTGGCGCGCAGTCTTCTTCTTCGCCGCGGCCAGCAACGCTGCCTTCGTACCGCTCTTGTTGCGCAAGCTGCCCAAGCTTCCGCCTCACAAGCCAGTGCGGTACATGCAGGCCCTGCGTTCGCTCTGGACGCTCATCCGCACGCAGCCGTTGCTGCGCGAATCTGCCGTGCTCGGCGGTCTCGTCTTTGCCGCGTTCAGCGCCTTCTGGACGACGCTGGTCTTTCTGCTGGGCTCGAAGCACTATCATCTGGGCGCAGGCACGGCCGGCAGTTTTGGAGTTCTCGGAGCCACAGGCGCACTCATCGCGCCCATTGCCGGACGCATTGCTGACCGCCGCGGCTCACGCACCGTCGTAACGCTCGGCCTCTCGTTGCTGACCTTGGGCTTCTGCACCCTCTGGCTTCTCGGTTATCACATCATGGGACTCGTACTCGGTGTCATCGTCCTCGACCTCGGTACGCAGGCAACGCAGATTGCCAACCAAACGCGCATCTTCGGCCTTGAACCCGGAGCACGCGGCCGCATCAACACGATCTACATGATGATTTACTTCCTGGGCGGCTCGCTTGGATCGCTCTTCTCCACCATAGCCTGGGCACACTGGGGATGGAGCGGAGTGTGCGCCCTCGGCCTGGGATTACTCGGCCTGGCCGCGCTGCGGCACGCCACCGGCGTGCGTGACGCTACGGCGTAAAAAACAACCTAGAAGTGCGGATAGCCCCAGCGTCGAGCTACTTTATGCCGAAGGCCAGGATCAACTCAACCCTCTAGAGAATCCTGCCTTCGAAATTGGCTTCGCACAGTTATCGTGCGCCGTACAACTGCGCAATGGAATTTTGACTCCTATCACACAGAATGTAGACGGCGGTACGCCGCACGCGCCTCTCTAATCCAAAAATTCCAATCCACAAACAATGCTTGCAGGTATGTATATCTCCTGCCGAGTATTGAGAGGAGAGCTATGTATCACCACGTAAAGAAGCTGATGTACACGGTAAATATCGGTGAGCCCGATCCCAGATTCGGCCGTATGTTGCTCGAGCAGTTCGGCGGCGCGAATGGAGAACTTGCTGCAGCCATGCAGTACTCAATTCAGGGTTTCAATTGCGAAGATGCCCCGCGCAAAGACCTCTTAATGGACATCGGGACAGAGGAGCTCAGTCACCTCGAAGTAGTTGGAGCTCTGATTCGCATGCACCTTAAGCCGATGAAGAATGAGCGGGAAGCCGCAGAAGCAGATCCTCTCGTAGCTATCGCTGGCGGAGGCGGAGTCGCGCTATTCGATTCGATGGGCAACGCCTGGACTGCAGATTATCTCAAAGTCACCGGCGATCTGGCGGTCGATCTCCGCAGCAACATTGCCGCGGAGGCTCGCGCCAAGATCGTCTACGAGCGATTGATCGCATTCACTGAGGATCAAGGGTCGAAGGAAGCTCTACAGTTCCTCATGACTCGGGAGATCACGCATATGCGTGCATTCACCGCCGCGCTCGAAAGCATGGAGAAGGCTCCCTTTTCGATCGGTATCATCGAACCGACGCCGGTTCTGGTCGACCAATTCTTCAATGCCTCTACAGGTGAAAGCCAATATGGAGAGACTGACTTCTCCGGGCCCTGGAATCAAGGCAACGGACTGACCGCTGTTCAGTCCGAGATCAAGGGTGGTCAGGGTCTCGACGTCACGCCCTACACTCCGAAGCCTGGATCGCAGAAGCCCGTCCCTGCTGACTCAACCCCTGTCGGTCAGTACACAGGTCCGGTAGGGAAAAAGCAGGCTGCCCTCCATGAACGCGCCAAAATCGAAGCGGAGAAAAACGCAACCGTCGAAGTGTAAGAAATGCTCATCGGGAAGAAGCCACGAGAGAGTCCGTTCAATATCAGCAGCAAGGGCCGGCTCCAGCCGGCCTTTTTTTTATACAACGGAGATATGCCGAATAGCTTCTCACTGCCTGAACTACCAAGAGCGGTTACGCTGCTCCGGAGACCCACAATGAATAAGCTAACGAAACTTGGATTATGCGCGGCCTTGGGCCTCGCCGGTGTTTTCACGACTCTCAACGCAAGGGCTGCATCGGATGATGACAAAAAGTTTCTCGCCACTGCCGCGCAATCTGATCAGAATGAAATTGCTCTGAGCAAGGTGGCCATTGAAAAAGCCACCAATCCTGCGGTCAAGAGCTTCGCTGAAAAAATGGTTACGGAACATACGAAGATGACAGCCAGCATGAAGCCGTTCGCGGATTCCTGGGGATTGACTTCTCCAGACGGGCCTGACGCGGATCACCAGAAAGAGCTGGACAAGCTGAATGGCCTGTCGGGCGCCGACTTTGATAAAGAATACATCGACCAGATGGTGACCGATCACGCCAAGGCTCTCAGTGCCTTTACCACCGAAGCCAAAGACACCAAGGACGCAAAGTTCCGCGCTGCTGTTCTGAAGGGCAAGACCATGGTGGCCGCGCACAAAAACATGGCGTACGACCTTAAGAAGAAGCTGTAGTGTGGTTTTGTCGCAAAAAGAAGGCGTCTTCTTTGAGGGAGATGCCTTCTTTTGTTCGTTTCCCCGATTACCCTCCCTATTATCTTAAGACCTTGTTGACTGGTTCTGGCAGCACATACGTGTTGATGAGCGAGGCGATTCTTTGAGTGCTCTCGGGTGCGACTCCGGCCGCTCGAGCAGCCAGCCATGCTTGGGGAGTGATGGTAATTTCAGCTCGTCCCGCGTTTACTGCGGCTACAATTTTTCTGGCCGCCCGCGTGACGTTAGCGGAGATTAAAGGCGTGCGAGCTGAGGTCTGAAACCATAATTTCTCTTTCGCCACATCTCCGCTGAAGTGGGCGTGGACTTCGCCTCCGGTGCGCATCAGGCCGGGACATACCGTGGTGACACGAATTCCTTTGTGACGCAGCTCGGCGTTCAGGCCTTCGGACAATCCAACAAGCGCGAATTTCGATGCGACATATGGAAGCAAATGGGGAACTGGAATTTTTCCGCCGATCGAGGAGATGTTCACGATTGCACCTTCGCCGCGAGCGAGGAAATGAGGCATTGCTGCATAGATGGTGTGCAGAGCTCCGAAGAAGTTGATCGACATGGCTGTTTCAAATGCTTCGATCGTTTGATCCTCGATGGGACCGACCTCGATTACACCCGCGTCATTGATAAGAAGGTCTATCGCCCCGAAGTGTCTGTGTGCAGTCTCGATCAAAGTCGCTGCCTGATGCTTGTTGCTGACATCGCAAGGGACGGTCAGCACGTCGTCACCGCTCGCGAAAGACTGCGTAAAAAGAAGCTGTTCTTTGGCCGCAGCGAGTTGATCTCCATCGCGTGCGGCGAGTACGAGCTTGACGCCAGCCTTGCCCAGCTCATGGGCGATTGCGAGACCGAGACCTCTCGAACCACCGGTAATGACGGCTACCTGTCCGCGGCGAATCCGTTGAGGCCTGGGCAGGGCCGCATACACCACGCCGGCAGCGGCAAGCGATAGCAGCACATTTCGGTAAGGAAGAGCTGACTTCTTCATCTCCGGTAGGATGCATGCGTTGGGAGCGAAGCAGTGTCGAACGGAATTGGCATTTAACGGATCACAGCCTCGCGACGGGTTTCGCATCCTAAAATGAGGAAGGCACATGATGCAAAGAACGGATTCAGCAGGTAGCGGCGCCGCATCTTCTGCAGGAATGGTGCGAGTCAGAGGCGCACGCGAACACAACCTCAAAAATGTCGACGTCGATATTCCGCGTGATGCGCTGGTGGTGTTCACCGGGGTTTCAGGGTCCGGGAAATCGTCGCTTGCCTTCGGCACCCTTTATGCCGAGGCGCAGAGGCGATATCTGGAATCCGTCTCGCCTTATGCGCGGCGGCTCTTCCATCAATTGGCAGTTCCCGAGGTTGATTCGATCGACGGGCTGCCTCCCGCGGTCGCTTTGCAGCAGCAACGCGGGTCGCCGACCACGCGGTCGTCGGTCGGCAGCGTCACCACACTCTCCAACCTTTTGCGGATGCTGTATTCGCGCGCGGGCGACTATCCTTCCGGCCAGGCGATGCTCTATGCCGAATCGTTTTCGACGAACACGGCTGAGGGAGCTTGTCCCGAATGCCATGGGCTGGGCCGCATCTACGAGGTGACGGAGAAGTCGATGGTGCCGAATGATTCTTTGACCATCCGCGAACGGGCCGTGGCAGCATGGCCTACGGCCTGGCAGGGTCAGAATCTGAGGGACATTCTGGTGACGCTCGGCTACAACGTGGACAAGCCATGGCGCGAACTTCCGAAAGAGGATCGCGACTGGATTTTATTTACCGACGAACAGCCCACCGTTCCGGTGTATGCCGGATTTACGCCAGCGGAGACGCGCGATGCATTGCGCCGCAAGCTGGAGCCGAGTTATCAAGGCACGTTCACCGGGGCACGGCGCTATGTGCTCAGCACCTTTGCGAACAGCCAGAGCGCCATGATGAAGCGCCGAGTTGCGCAATTCATGCTCAGTACAGAATGCCCGGCGTGCCATGGCAAGCGGCTGCGGCCGGAGTCGCTACGGGTGAAGTTTGCGGGCCTGGACATCGCCGAGATTTCTTCACTTCCAATGAAACGCCTCGAAGCGATGTTTCGTGCCCGAGTGGAAGATCGCCCTTCGAGCAAAACTAAGGCGGACGCGTTGCACCCGGAGAAAGCAATCGTTGCACAGCGGATTGCGCAGGATATCCTCGCGCGGCTGAAGGTATTGCTCGATCTCGGGCTGGGATATTTATCGCTCGAGCGAAGCACTCCGACGCTTTCGCCGGGTGAATTGCAGCGTCTGCGTCTGGCGACGCAGGTGCATTCCAATCTGTTTGGAGTAGTCTATGTGCTCGATGAGCCATCAGCCGGCCTGCATCCCGCGGATACGGATGCTCTGTTGAAAGCGCTTCATCGACTGAAGCAGTCGGGCAATACGCTGTTCGTTGTGGAGCATGAGCTCGACGTGATGCGCAGCGCCGACTGGCTTGTCGATGTTGGTCCGGGCGCAGGAGAGAAGGGCGGTCGTATTTTGTACAGCGGTCCGCCCGAAGGTCTTCGCGATGTTGCCGAATCCCAGACGCGTCGTTACATCTTCGCGGAAGAGCATTCGGCAGGCCGATCGCCGCGGGAGCCGCGCGGTTGGCTTCAACTTCACGGAATCAGCCTGAACAATCTGGAGCATCTCGACGCAGCAATTCCGCTGGGAGTGTTCACCTCGGTTACCGGCGTTTCCGGGTCGGGAAAGTCGAGCCTGATCAGCCAGGCGCTGGTGAATCTTGTTGCCGATCGCTTGGGGCAGAAGATCGAGGCCGACGAAGATGACGGTGCCGAAGACCTCGAACGATCTGCACCGTTGACTGCTGCCGGTGAAATCGTGAGCGGTCTCGAAGGCCTGCGACGCATGGTTCGCGTTGATCAGAAGCCCATCGGGCGCACGCCGCGCTCGAACATGGCCACCTATACGGGACTGTTCGATCACGTGCGGAGGCTTTTCGCGGCCACAAAACTGGCGCGGTCGAGGCACTATGACGCCGGGCAATTTTCATTCAACGTGGTCAAGGGCCGCTGTCCCACCTGTTCGGGAGAAGGATCGGTGTGCGTCGAATTGCTTTTCCTCCCCAGTGTTTATGCTCCGTGTCCCACATGTCATGGTGCGCGCTTCAATCCGAAAACACTCGAGATCAAGTATCGCGATAAAGACATCTCCCAGGTGCTGGCGCTCACCGTTGACGCGGCTCTTGAATTTTTCTCCGATGAACCGGCCGTGCAACGCTCCCTGAAGGTGTTGAGCGATGTTGGGCTGGGATATCTAAAGCTGGGCCAGTCGGCCACTGAGCTCTCCGGCGGCGAGGCGCAGCGAGTGAAGCTTGCAACCGAGCTTCAGCGCACGCAGCATGGTGACACTCTTTATATTCTCGATGAACCGACGACCGGGCTACATCCCTCAGATGTGGAACGCCTGCAGGCGCAACTCGACAGCCTGGTTGCAGCGGGGAACACCGTGGTTGTCGTCGAGCACGATATGCAGATTGTCGCCGATAGCGACTGGGTCATCGATATGGGACCCGGCGCGGGCGATGAGGGCGGCGAGATCATCGCAGTTGGGCCGCCCGCCGAGGTCATGAGATCCAAGCGCAGTAAGACGGCTCACTATCTTCGGCAATATTTCCATTCCCGTGCGGGATAAGGACGGGAAGCAATAGGTTCGGACTAGCGCATTGATTCAGGTTTTACAACTGGATTTGCACGCTGCTTCTGTTTTTGCCATATCTCCGCCCCTTCATCCCACATCACGATCTGATGCGCCGATTGCGCGCAGTAGCGCGCGATTTCTTCATTCATCGCGCGCCCGCACGGTCGTCGATAAGAGAGCATAAGGAACCAAGGGAGTAGGAGCGGCTTCCCGCTAATCGTTTGTTGTAGTCGGCAGACCCATTGTGCGCCATGCCTGAAATCCACCTATCACATCAGTCGCGCGCCAGAGGCCGAGATCCTGCAAAGCCGCGGCCGCGAGGCTTGAGGTGTAGCCTTCGGAGCAGAACACGATGATCTGGATGTCATGGTCGGTCGCGACGGGCAACCGCGAGTTGGAGGCCGGGTCGAATCGCCACTCCAGCACGTTTCGTTCGATAACTAAGGCGCCCGCAATACTGCCCTCGATCGCACGCTGGCCCTCCGGCCGAATATCGACGAGTATCGCCTCTGCCTTGACCATCGCTTCGTAGGCCTCATCCGGAGACAGCCGTCGCAGTCGGTAACGTGCCTCCGAAAGCACCTCTTCAATGCTCAAAGCACCATGCGAATGTGCGGAGTTCCGGCGCTCTTCGCCCCACTCCCGATTGGGCGTCTCAGCTTCGCCAGAAGTGTGATCGCGCGTAACGAGCTGATCGCCATCCAGCTCGTATTCGTTCATTTCTTCAAGCGGAGGGGAATAGGCGTGGATGCTGATTGCCGGTGCGAGCGAGACATTCCGGACGTCGTGAGCGTAATCGGCGCCGAAAGCCCGTGGTTTGCCCGGACGTATCACGTCGATCTGTTCACCGGGACGATGCTCCTCAAGAATCCCAGTCGCTACGACGAAGGCTCCGGCGGATTCACCATGGTCATGAAAGCCGGTGGATTGCCCGGGCAGCCAACTGATCACCCATATGTCATGGTCCGGACCGTGATACAGCCGCTCGTACCAACGTCCTTTCGCGCTCATCCGCACCTTGTCCATCCATTCATCCGATGAAGCGAATCGCGAGACGATCTCGGCAAGCTCCTCCGGTGTTCTGAAGGCAGAGGTGGTCGGGCCCTCCGCTGGTATTGGTGCGCTGCTGGCTGGGTGAGAAAGCGGGCTATCGATTATGAGTTCCATCGGGTCTCTCCATAGCTGAACCATCGCAAACAAGCGAAGATGCCAGCTTGTCGACGGACAGTATGTCAAACGTAGGATTTTGGATGAGCTATGGAAGAGAGTTTCAGAAGTGTCTGAAGCTGTTGCGGCTCACCCAATGAGTGGCTGGGTGAAGCGACAACAAGAACGGAAGGTGAACGCCATATTTCGACGCTAGCATGTTCCTAAGAATCGGGTCAATATCTGCTCATTAGCGGGGATCGCTCGTCTGTCTTTACCACGGTATCGCGCGCCTCCCTTTTGGGGTTCGCCGCTTCGTGTTTTCGCGGCCTGGAAGGAGTATTGGGCGTGCATGCTGCGATTGCACAGGAGTTAGAAAGATGTTGGCGGAGACTGCTCATGAAAAACCTAAGCAGTCTCCGGAAGGACTGAGCGTCTACGCGATTCCCATACCGCCGGTGACGCCGTAGATTTCGCCGGTGATGTAACTGCCCTCCTGCGATGCGAGGAGCACATACACGGGCGCCAGCTCGACGGGTTGGCCCGGACGCTTATAGGGCGTCTTTGAGCCGAGCTTTTTCAGCTTCTTTTCATCCCCGTCCGCCTCCTGCAGCGGCGTCCAGATGGGGCCCGGAGCAACTGCATTAATGCGGATGCCGTATTTCTCCATCAGCTGCTCGCTCAGGCCCTTGGTGAAGTTTGCGATCGCCGCCTTGGTTATCGCATAGTCGAAAATATTGCCCGAGGGTTCGAATCCCTGAATGCTGGTGGTGTTGATGATCGAAGCGCCGGGCCTGAGATGCGGCACCGCGGCCTTCGTGATCCAGAAGATTGAATAGAGGTTGGTCTTCATGAGGGAATCGAAGCGTTCTGTGGAAGTGTCGAGCAGCCCTTCGGTCTTGCCCATCTTGCCTGCGTTGTTCACCAGGATGTCGATTCCACCAAGTTGCTTGACAGCGTCAGTCACCAAGCGCTGGCAGAAGCCCTCGTTTGCGACGTCACCGGGAAGGAGTACGGCTTTGCGGCCGGCCTCGCGAATGTATTCGGCCACGTCCTCGGCGTCTTCTTGTTCCTCCGGCAGATAGCAGATGGCTACGTCTGCGCCTTCTCGCGCAAAGGCGATGGCTGCAGCACGGCCGATACCGGAGTCCGCACCGGTGAGGAGCGCTTTGCGGCCGGTCAACCTTCCCGATCCTTTGTAGGAAACCTCGCCGCAATCCGGCTTTTCGCTCATCGCGGTCTGGGTAGCTGGAGCAGGCTGGATTTCAACATCGGAAGGTGGACCCGGGTATTGAGAACGCGGATCCTGGGGAGTAACGAGATCTTGTGGGGTAATGAGATCGGTAGGCATGGGGGCTCCTTCAACTTTGACTGATGTGCGTGCGCTGTATGCATGCAGTGAGATGCGAAATGGGGAGACACGAAGATGCTCCAGCGGCGAAGGACTCATTTCAGATGGAGCCGATATGGCGGAAACTGTTCATGCCCGTGAATATCGCGAAGCGGCTCACAGGAAAACTGTACCGTGCAGTGTCCAATCCACCCGTCAGGAAACTGCTTTGCGCCTGGAGGGTCTCCGAGCGCGAACTCCATTTTCTGTAGCTGTGTTCCGTAAGAGACGCAGCACCGCCAGCTCTTCATTTGCGAGCGAGAGGGTGAAGTTTTCGGGCTTCGCGCTCAACTTCTTCTTCAGTATTTCTGCCATCGAGCCGCTCAGATAGCACTCCAGCACGGCCGGATGCACGTAGCACTTTCTGCATACCGAAGGCGTGTTCCCCAGCTTGGCGGCTACCTCCTTGATCGCACATACGACGTTCTTCTTTGCCTGTGTATCCGATTCAAATGCATCGAACGCGCGTAAAGTCATGCAGGCGAGTACCGTTCCCGCCCAGGTGCGAAAATCCTTCGCGGTGAAGTCCTGGCCGCTGATCTCGCGCAGATACTCGTTTACGTCCGCCGAGTCAATCGAATGTTGTTCGCCATCGCTGTCGACGTATTGAAAAAGTTCATAGCCCGGCAGATCCTGGCAGCGCCGGATGATCTTCGCGATGCGGCGATCATTGATGTCGATCGTATGGCGAACGCCACTCTTGCCCTGGAATTTGAAAGTGACAGTGGATCCCTCCACTTCTACGTGGCGGACGCGCATGGTGGTGAGGCCATAAGAGTGATTCGCCCGGGCGTATTCCTCGTTGCCCACCCGGATCAGCGTCGTTTCCATGAGCCGCGCGATAGTCGCGAGCACCTTGCGGCGGGGCATTCCAGGCACGCCCAAATCCTGAACGACGTGCTCTCGAAGTGCGGGAAGAGCGGCTCCAAAAATCAGCATACGCTCGTACTTCGTCTCGTCGCGCACCTCGCGCCAGCGAGGATGATACCGGCTCTGCTTTCTTCCTTTTGCATCGCGCCCGGTCGCTTGCAGATGTCCCTTGGGGCTGGTGGATATCCATACATCGGTCCAGGCCGGAGGGATCACGAGCGACTGAATACGCTGCAGAACCTCGCGGTCGCGCACCGGCTTTCCATCCGGGCCGACATAGCGAAATCCCTTTCCATGCCGCTTTCTGACGATTCCCGGCTGAAGATCGGAAACGTAGCGAAGGCCCGCGTCTTTTGCGGATTGCACCGGGTCGGTAACGGCTACTGCTGAATTCACGGTCGAAGAATTATCCAAGAGCGACATGCAGTGCTAACGCGTGGTCTGGTTGATTGGATGCCAATTAAAGCCCGACCGCGGATAACTATCGCAAATCGATAGTCAGGATCGAAGCACGAAAAACCCTGCAGACCGGCCTCTAGCTACTCCGGCGTGGTTTTGAAATCGACTCCAGCGATCGCCTTTGGGGACCGTTGACGTTTACCGTCATGATGGTCTACTTTGTCGGTCACGCTTTGGTTAAAGCAGCACTCTTTCTTACCTCCGGCACTCTTCTGCACCGGCTCCGCGCAATCGGCGAGCGAAGTTTCTTTGCAAAGGAAAAGACCTCAAAATGGATCGCATTGCTGTGGTTGGCAGGTGCTCTGGGACTCGCGGCTGCACCACCTTTTCTTTTGATGACAGGGAGATGCACGATGTAGCGTGATGTGTCTCGGCACTGGCTTCTGTCGATACACTCCAGATTTGTAAACACTGAGCGACTCATGAGGGGAAATGTGTGAACCCGCCACAAATGCAGAAGGCGCTCCTTGAAATGGAGCGCCTTCTGCATCTAAATGCTTTGTTTTATAACAGCGTCTAGCAGAGGCCCTTTATCTCAGGCAGCTTCGGCGGTCTTATCGACCGAGCGAGAATCCCCACGGTCCCCATGGTTCAGGCCTCTTCTTCGGGAAGTTGTCTTCGATCACCTTGTAGAGTGAATGCGGACCGGAGACGTCCTGCGACAATTCCCAGATCATGATGCCTCCATACTGCTTCCCTAGCTCCGTCTGACGAGCCATGCTGGCTTGCCCCACGTAGTAGAGGGTCACGCCTCCATCGAGACTTCCGCCCGAGACCATGTCGTGGTCCCACGCGTCTGGGTACGCCGCCAGCACGGTGGCATAAGTCTCCTCAATATTGCCGTCTCCGCTCTGCGCAAAGAATGGCACGCCGAGCGTCATCTTCTCCTTCGGGACCTTCTTGGTTTCGGAGTAGTAAGTCAGCGCCGTCACGGCATCATCATAGTTCGAGTAGTTCATGATGTTGATGAAGTCGAACATGTGCAGGGCGGCATCGGGCATCGCGCTCTGCAGGTACTCGGCGACGGCGGCGGTTACGACCTTGCCCTCCGGATGAAAGGTCTCGATGAGAGTCTTCGTGAACTCTTCATATGGCTGGCCCATGTTGTTGGGGTCTTCGATATCGAGATCCACGCCGTCCAAATTATGCTCACGAACCCATTGGTCGAGTGAGTGGACAAGCTGCTTCGACAGGCCGGCATTATAAAACTGCAGGATCTGCTGGTCACCACCACCGCCGCCGATGGAGGCGACGACTTTTGTGCCCGCCTTATGGGCGGCATCGACCAGAGTCTTGATGTCGGCATCCGTTTGTCCGAGCGAGAAAGTCATGTCGCTGCTGGCGGTACATGTCCCGTTACAGAATGGCGGGTTCACGAAGGCAAAGTAGAGGTGAGTCATCTTCGAGAAGTCGAGAGACTTGGCGAAGCCGGCATAGCTGCCATCGTAATCGGGCAGGTAGCCGACCAGTTTTGGAGCGGGCTTTGGGAATTGCGACGGCCATCCCTGAGCGAAGATGCTGCTGCCAGAGAGCGTGAGCAGGGCTGCGGTAGCTAGCCCGGTGATGGACGAGAGCTTACGACGAGCGATCAAAGGATGATCTCCAAGAGGGATTTGGAACTGCAGAAACTACTTTTTCGCCGGTTGGTGAACGGAGGCTTTCGAGGACTCAAGAGCACCGACTCGCGGCGTAGCAGCATGTATATGCGGAGCCGCGGGACTTTGTCAACTTATTTTAGAAAGGGGCGGGAAAGGAGAAAGGGCAGGCCAGCAGGCAATCGATTTTCAGTGATTAGCCTGCTGGACCAGTTTGCGGCGAGCATACTAACGAAGTTGAAACATGGTCTGAAGCGTGGCTTCGGATGAGCCACCGGCCCAAAGCGTGTAGCCTCCAGGTTCCACAACCCAATTGCGATCTGTGTTCCAGATCTGCAGGCTCTCCTGCGGTAAGTCGAATGAAACAGTTTTCGTCTCTCCAGCTTTTAGGTGGATGCGCGTGAAGCCTTTGAGTTCTCTCCCTGGAGTTTCCACGCTGCTATAGTCTCGCCTCAGGTAGAGCTGCACCACATCGTCTCCGTCCTGAGATCCCGTATTTGTCACATCTACCGTTACGTGTACGCTTTGGCCTGATTTGAGCGTTGAATGCGTTGCCGTCAGGCGATCGTAGCGGAAGGTCGTATAGCTCAATCCCCATCCGAAGGGAAATAGCGGCTTGCCGTCATCATCGACGTACTTGTGTACGCGGGACGGATCCGCGCTGTAATACGCCGGCAATTGGCCAGTGCTCGCCGGGAAGGTAATCGTAAGGCGGCCTGCCGGGTTGTTGTCTCCAAAGAGCGTCTCCGCGATAGCCTGACCACCGAGCTCACCCGGATACCAGGCCTCAAGAATGGCGCGAACATGCTGTTTGGCCCACCGGATCGTTAGCGGCCTTCCGTTTTCCAGCACGAGCACGGCTGGTTTACCGATTGCAACAATCGCCTCGAGCAGAGCCTCCTGATTTCCTGGAAGATCGAGGTTCGTACGATCGAAACCCTCGCCCTCCACCCCCTGCCACTCTCCCAGACCCAGAATCACGATGTCGGACTGTTTGGCTATCGCGACTGCCGCGGAAATATCCTTCCCTTCGTCAAAAGTGACGAGCGCGTCCGGCGCCTCTTCTCGGATGCCGTCGAACAGGCTCACGTGTTTGCCGTTCGCCTCACGCTCATAGTCTCCATAGCGCGCGATGTTTCCGTTCGGGCCGATGACGGCGATGTGTTTTGTGGTCTTGGCGAGAGGTAGTAAATTTCCGTCGTTCTTGAGCAGCGTCATCGACTCGCGGGCGGAGCGCAGCGAGAGTGCAAGATGCTCGGGGGTGCGTTCGGCGCGTGACATGAGCGTTGGATCAACGTACGGACGATCGAAAAGCCCCAGGATGAACTTCACGCGCAGTACGCTACGAACCGCGCGATCGAGATCGGCTGAAGCCAGTGTGCCGTCGTGCACGCAATCGATCAGTGCTTTCTGGAAAACAGCGTGGTCGAAATCATAGAACTGCATATCGACACCTGAACGGATAGCCAGGCATGACGCAGCTTGGGGAGAGGATGCGACGCGATGATCTTCATAAAGCCTGCGAATGGCCCCGAGATCGGATAGAACGAAGCCTTGAAAGCCCCACTCGCCGCGGAGAATCTGCTTCAGCACCAATGGGTCCGCTGTCATCGGAATACCGTCGATTTCGTGATATGCAGCCATGGTGCTCATGGCATGCCCTTGACGGAATGCGGGCTCGAAAGCCGCCAGCATTTCAGTGCGCATCTCGCGCTCGCCCATGTGAACGGGCGATGTATTCTCCCCGCCTTCTGGAGAGCCGTGTCCCACGAAGTGTTTTGGCTCGGCCACTGCCGTGTGGTCGCTCGCCAATGTCTCGCCCTGCATGCCCTGCACGTAAGCCAGGCCGAATTGTCCGGTGAGATAGGTATCCTCGCCGAAATCCTCCTCCACACGGCCCCAGCGTGGATCGCGCGCGAGATCCAGCACCGGACCCAGGATCATGCCGACTCCGTGCGACCGCGCTTCCGCTGCGATGGCTGCGCCCGTCTCGCGCGCCACTTCCGGATCCCACGTGCCGGCCAATCCAATCGGCGCAGGAAACACTGTTCCCGTGTCGTAGCCGTGCAGTCCCTCCTCAATAAAGAGCGCGGGGATACCAAGCCTGTTGTGCGAGATCACCCATTTCTGGATAGCATTTGCCTGCTCCGGGTTTGGATTCAGATCATGAACGGCGCCGACTCCAAGATCTCCCCAAATAGACTCAGCTTTTTCCGGAACGAAGGTGGCATCCAGAGCGGCGTGCGTGTCATCGGTATGCGCGCTCACAATCTCCCGCGCGCTTGAATACATGTCGAGCTGACGCACTTTTTCTTGAATCGTCATACGCGACAGCAGGTCATTTACCCGCTGTTCTAAGGGAATTCGGACATCTTGATATTTCAATTTTTCTTTGGCTTGTGCACCAGCCAAATATGGTGAAACAAACAACGCTGCTGCTGCCAAACGCCGCCACGCGGCTTTACGCACACGCATATGGAGCTGAATCGAGACTCTCATCTTGTAGTTGTCCTGCCTGTTCCTGATGCTATCGCATAGCCTCCTCTCCACCCGCTCGAAGCAGGACTGAGAGATAGCAGGAGTCAGTAAATCTGACAGGCCGATGTTGCGATACATTTCGGTACGAACACGATCTGCAACTCCGTTGACAATCTCCGAACCGTGGGAATAAGCCGACCAGGCCATCAAAACGATCGTCGAGAAAGACGGCCATCTCGACGTTGTCATCGACAACGCTGGTCACATGGTCTTACGCTGTTTTCTGTAGCGGACTGCTTCGCTGCCTCCACCTGTGCGGCATTGCGCCCAGCCGTCTCACGCATACTGGCGTAAACGGTATGACCTGCGATAGCGAGAGCGCGTGCTGCGAGCGCGCCAAATTTGAAATTCAGCCTGCAGTTGTTTGGCGCGAGTGCGAGGCCTGGACCGTTGCAGTCAGGAACTCAAGAAACGCGCGTGTCTTCGGCGCGAGATATTGGCGCGAGGGATAGTAGACATAGAGAGGGAAACGCTCCTCTTCCCAATCCGGAAAGAGGAGCACCAGCCGTCCGCTCGAGAGATGGGCGTCCACGCCAAGTGCGAGAACTTGAGCGATTCCATATCCTGCCAGACACACCGCGTGCATGGTCGCGACGTCACTCAACATGAGCTGGCTTTGCGTCTCGACCTTGATCTCCCGGCGGCCTTTGCGAAATGCCCACTCGAAGGGACGGCCCGTCTCCGGGTCGCGAAAGTCGATCAACCGATGCTGTTCCGCGATCAGTTGCTGCGGGTCGGTAGGGTGGCCGTGTTTCTTCAAGTAGCCGGGCGAGGCTACGGTAAGCACTCTGGTGTCCAGCAATCTTCGAGCAACGAGTGTGGATGGACGCGGCTCGCCGAAGCGAATTCCCAGATCGTATCCATCCGAGATCAGATCTCCGAGGCTCTCCCGGGTGATGAGGTCCACCTTTAGCTCCGGATATGCTTTGAGAAATCCACTGAGTTGCGGCCCGAGAATGAGCTGCGAGAAGTAAGGGTCCATGTTGACGCGGAGTCGTCCCCGAACGGTGACTTTCCCGTCGGCTAGAGCGGACGTGGCGTCTTCGAGCGCGGAGACTATCGGGCCAATGGTCTCGTAAAACCGCCTGCCTTCGTCCGTCAGGGAGACAGAGCGCGTCGTCCGCTCCAGGAGCCGAATTCCAACCTGCGCCTCGAGCCGGGCTACAGCACGGCTGATGCCTGGCTGGGAGACGTTCAAGGACCTCGCCGCGGCCGCGAAGCCGCCGGATCTCACCACGGCTGCAAGTGCGCTCACGCCATTCAGGAGGCGGTCATCGAAACTCATGAACCTATGCTAATTGGTTATAACTGAAATGCAGAGAAGATTGATTCCGAATCAATCCCCGTGAGTCTGATAAGTGGAAGCACCGAGAAGGGGAAGGAACATGGAGATTCTTAGAAGATGGGCAGCGCTACTCGCTGCGGCAATATTCAGCATGAACGGTTATGCGCAGGCGCCGGCACATCAGGGACCTACACTGAACGGCGACGGTGCGCAGCGCGACAACCAGATTCACTGGTCCAGGGGCTTCGAGCCCGAGCATGCGGACCTGTCTGCACACAATGAGATCGACATTCACGCCAGATGTGAGATCGCTTTCCCGAATCTCGTCGATGCAGAGGACTGGCCCGCCTGGTATTCGAACTCGAAGGACGTCAAGGTTCTCAACACTCCGGATCAGCGGCACACGACGTTGCCAGGCAAGATCGACTGCTCGCGATCTGCGAACGTCTGAGTGGTATCGCGCTGCCCGAGTAGCAGGCTCGATACGAATCTTTTGGTGACAGACGCGACTTCAGCTGGCAGATGTCACCGATAACAATGAAAACAACAAAAGAAACCAGGAGATATCAATATGTATGCAGTTATGGGAATCACCGGGAAGGTAGGCGGCGCCGTTGCAAGCACGCTTCTTGCAAAGGGCGAGAAGGTTCGAGGGATCGTAAGGAATATCGAGAAAGCGGCGGAGTGGCAGAAGCAAGGTGCGGAGCTCTTCCAAGCCGACTACGACGACGTGGATGCTCTTACGGCAGCGTTCACCGGTGTCGCTGGCGTGTTCGTGATGGTTCCTCCAAACTTCGCGCCGGCGCCCGGCTTTCTTGAAACCAAGGCGACGCTGAAGGTTCTGCATGAAGCACTCTCAAGAGCTCTGCCTCCGAAGGCGGTTTATCTTTCCTCCATCGGAGCCGAGCAGGCCAGTGGATTGGGTTTAATCACAAGCTCACATCTCCTCGAAGAGACGTTGGGCGATCTTTCGTTCTCTCATGCCTTTCTGCGCGCCGGCTGGTTCTTTGAAAACTCCGCCGGTGACGTAGCAAGCGCGCGGGATGAAGGCAAGGTGATGTTTCAGCTTGATCCGCTCGACCGGAAGTTTCCTCTGGTTGCGACCGCGGACATTGGCATGGTGGGTGCAAAGGTGCTCACCCAGAGTTGGACCGGAATTCGCCATATTGAAGTTGCAGGCCCGAAGGGCTACAGCCCTCTCGACATAGCAGATGCTTTCGCGGATGCTGTTGGGCATCCGGTCGAGGCGATCGCCGTTCCCAGAGCGGAATGGGAGACGTTATGGGTTTCACAAGGGATGCCGGAGGGGCGGACGGCGCCTCGGGCAGAGATGGTCGATGGATTCAACTCCGGATGGATTCACTTCGGTGTATCCGGGACAGAACATGTCGATGGGGCAACGCCGCTTCGTGAGGTGATAACTCAGCTGGTAACCCAAAATTAATTCTATAAGAACATTTTCTTCGGGCATAATCACGTCTACCCGAGGAGCTTCCATACCTGCGCAGCATCAGCTTCTGACGCCAGCAAGTGTCAATGCTCGTTCATGCGTGGCGGCGGGCTTTAAATATTCGGGAAGAGAGAAATGAAAACAACTTCCTCTTCCCGCTGCGCTTTCAACACATAAAAGGGCATCGTGCTGTTGGGCGATGCCTTGGGCGAGGGACAATCCGAGCCCCGAACCCCTAGATGCTCCTCCAATGTTGTCGACGCGATAAAATCGATCGAAAATGCGCGCCTGATGTTCAGGAGCGATGCCAATGCCGGTATCTTGGACCGAAAACATTACACGGCCATTTGCGCGCGCTATCCGCAGAACTACTGAGCCGCCCACCGGTGTATAGCGGATGGCGTTATCGAGAAGTGCGGTGAGCAGACGCTGTAAGCTGCTGTGGTCGGCGACCACGAATGCTGGTTGAGTCAGCAGTTCGACCTCTAGTTCCAGGCCGGCCGAGCGGACCGCGTTCTTCCATTTTTCCGCAAGCCGTCTGAGGACTTCACAGCCTTCGAGCGTCTCGAATCGGAGGGCTTCAGTGCCAGCGTCAACTCGCGCTAGCATCAGCAGGCTGTCGATGAGAGTAGTCATTCGAACGGTTTCCAGCTGGACCTGCTCGCAGGCTTCACGAAATTCATCTCCGCGGCGGGGCATAGAAAGCGCAACTTCGACCTCGGTGCGGATCAACGCAAGCGGGGTACGCAGTTCATGCGCCGCGTTGGCGGTGAAGTCTCGAATGCTGCGCACGCCAGACTCCACCCGCTCGAGCATCTGGTTGAGGGTCTCCGAGAGCTGCGAGATTTCATCGCTCGTAGCGGAGATGGGTAGGCGGATATTCAAATTGCGGTCATTGATACGGCGAGTTTCCACCGCGATTGCAGCCACCGGAGCAAGCGCTTTCCGCGCCATGAAATGTCCGCCGGCTGCCGCCAGAACGATGACGGCCGGGGTGAGCCATAACAGCTCCGTGAGAAAAGCGGATAGCAGGACCATGGACTTGTTCATAGCCAGGCCCGTTTGTACCGAGTACGCGCGCCCATTGGCCGCGATTGGATAGGCTAGCGCGCGCACATACCGGGTCCCTTGATGAAACTGAGTGACGCTTCCCTGGTGTGGTAAGCCAGCAGGTGGCCCGGGGTACAAACCCGATTCGATCATGCGTTTGGAACGGAAGATCCAAGCGCCTTCTTGATCAAGAACCTGCAGATACTTGCCATCGTCCTTGACTTTGTATATTTCCGCGAATTTCTGCCGGAGGAGCATAGGAGATGCTTCCGGCCCAAGCTGTGTCAGCAAAAGCTGCACGTCCTCGGCTCGCTCCTGGAGCTCATGATCTTCTGTGGCCAGTAAGCTGTGGCGAAGCATATAAAAACTCGTGATGCTGAGCATGATTGCGGCGGTCGCGAACATGGCTCCATACCAGAGAGTCAAGCGTATCCGAATGGGCATCGATCTCATATCGCCTGTCCTCGCATCTGTGTTAAAGGAGTCAGTGGCCCCGTGCCCACCTCTTGTTGCTCCGCCCGTAATGCATAGCCGCTACCTCTTACGGTATGCAGCAGCCCGCTAGAAAAATGGGCGTCGATCTTGCCTCTGAGAGCGTTCACCAGCACATCCAGCGCTCCAGCAGTAACCTCTTTGTGCTCTTTCCAAATGCCCTCGATCAACGTGCTCCTAGAAACTACCCTTGGAGACTCTTGCGCCAGAAACTCAAGTAACAGATGTTCGTTGCGCGTGAGATCGATCGGCCGCCCGCCGCGCATGACTTTATGCTGAACTCTATCAACCAGCAAATCTCCGATTGTGAACGTTAGCGCTATCGGCTCCGGCGCGGGCCGAGTCACCGCGCGCAGCCGTGCCAGCAGTTCGGGGAAGGAAAAGGGTTTGGTCAGATAATCGTCCGCACCCAGGTTCAGCCCGCAGACGATATCATCTTCCTTGTTATAGGCAGTCAACATCATGATAGAAGCGGCGCACTTTCGCTCGCGCAGCACCTGCGCGACATCGAAGCCGTTCAAACGAGGCAAACCCACATCCAACAAGACGACATCGAACTCACGATCGAGAGTCACTTTCAAGCCTTCGGCTCCGTCTGCCGCTAACGTGACTTCATGGCCGTGCTCCGTCAATCCCTTGTTGAGAAGATGCAGCATACGAGCTTCATCTTCGATTACCAGAATGCGCATTGTGGATAATTCTCCTGCGAAACTTGCGAGGATGCACTCATTCCAACACAAACCCCGCCGCGAAGGCACGGCATCCGGTCCAACCTTAGAAAAGTTTCATCCCTTGCTTAACAAGCCGTTAACTTAGCCCCTTAATTTCAGCCTTGCAACATTGCGCGGCGTTGCTGCTCAGCGAAGTTGTCCTCCGGGATCCATTGCATCTCACCGACGGCTCCGCCAATCTGATGCGGGCCGCATGAAGGAGATTTATGTTCGGCAAGGCCATTCGTCTTCCTCTTCTGCTTACGATGATCATTCTTTCGATTATGGCCGGGGCCGCGACCACCGCCAGAGAGGCTCCTGCAACTACAGGCACTGTTAGCGGTGTCGTCTCCGATAGTGGCGGAGCTGTGTTGCAAAGTGCCAAGATTGTGCTGCAGCCTGGCGGGGCCAGCGTGTCTACTGACGCTCAGGGTAATTTCTCCATCGCCGACCTCAAGCCCGGAACTTATAGCGTGTCTATTTCTTATGTAGGATTCTCCGAATCGATTTATACGATCGCTGTTGTGGCCGGTCAAAATGCGCAGTTAAATGCGACGCTGAAAATCGCTTCCAGTAACCAGCAGGTGGTGGTGAATGCCCAACTCCTCGGCGATGCCTCGGCCATCAATGAACAGCGTACCTCCGCGAACATTCTGAACGTCGAAACAGATGCGCAGATCCAGTCGCTGCCAAACGCCAACATCGCTGATGCAGTGGGACGCCTGCCTGGAGTAACGCTGCAGCGCAATGAAGGCGAAGGTCAATATGTACAGATTCGAGGCACCGAGCCCCGCCTCAGCAACACCACTATCGACGGAGTAATCGTCCCGGGACCTGATCCTGAAGTTCGTCAGGTCGACCTCGATACTGTTCCAGCCGACCTGGTCGGCTCTGTTGCAATCAACAAGACGCTATCTGCGAATCAGGATGGCGATGCGATCGGAGGATCCGTAGATCTGCGTATCAAGCAAGCCATCGGCGATGAGCCTACGTTCTCGCTGGAGTCGGTAGGGGGCTATACGCAAATCGCTAACGGCCGCGACGTGGGCCTGGTCAACGCGTCGACGGGCTTTCGCTTTGGACCCAATGCCAGTTTCGGAAAGCGTTTCGGGCTCGAGCTCGGATACAGCTACGACGCCAATGCGCGCGGCATCGATGATATCGAGCCTGCTCCGGATTTCAATACCGATGTCAACGGCAATCCGACCACTGAGACATTCGATAAGTTAAGCGAACGTGAGTATCTCTATGACCGAACCAGGTACGGTTTCGCCGGCGCTCTCGATTACAGACTGAATGAAGCCTCCGACCTTTTCGTTCACGGGCTGTTCTCTAACTTCCGCGATTATGGGCAGAAGTACGAGTACGACTACAAGAATTCCGGACCCACGCCACCCTTCACCGGCAGCTCTTCCTATCACACCAGCGTTCGCCGTCCCAACCTCCAGATTGCGGACCTCGCCATGGGTGGCAATCAAGTTTTCAGCACTTCATTCCTCCACTACCAGATCGCAGTTGCGCACTCGCGTTTTGGGGGTGCGGCCGGAAACCCCGGAGCGGACTTCAGCAGCACGGCCTCCAATCCGGATTGTGGTTACAATCCCACGGCGACGATCAGCGTTTATCGCCCGCAGTTTACATGCGTCAATCCGACCGATGCCGCAACCGACCCTACCCAGTATCAACTTTCGGATATCAATCTCACGTCGGGAAAAGCGACTCAGCTCAATTTGCAGGCGAATGCGGCTTATGGAGCCAATTACCATCTCGGCACATACGCTTCAACGTTTGAATTCGGCGGGCAGTTTCGCAACGAGCACAAAGGCCAGGATGCATATTCACCGACCTATGACGCAGGCCCAAACACTGGAGCAGCCTCCTTTCCTTTCGAGAGCCAATTCTTAAGCAGCTTCATCAACAACCACTACTACAGCGGCAGCTATTACCTGCCGCGGGTCACGGACTTCGACAGCATCGTTTCCTATCTCCGAGCCAATCCGTCCGCCCTTCCCCTGGATATCGTTGCAACCCAGGAGGCATCGGACGCTGCCAACTACAACCTGCAGGAACGGGTGTCAGCAGGTTACGTCATGAATACCCTGGAGCTAGGTAGCCGCATTCATCTTCAGACTGGTCTTCGCATTGAAGGAACGACGACTTCTAACACCGGATACCTGGTAGCCATCAACGCGGATGGTACAGCCACTACGACGCCACAGCATGGCAGCGGCTCCTATGTGAATCCCCTCCCGAGCATTCAGCTTCGCTATAACATCGATAAGGATTCCGATATCCGTGCTGTCTACGGGCGCGGCATCTCCCGGCCCGATCCGTATCAACTTGTCCCGTATACCGTTTTCACTCAGGGGGGCGGATCGACAGGACAGGACCTCATTCAGGTCGGAAACACGGCCCTGGTGGCCGAGCACGCCAACGATTACGACCTGCTTTACGAGCGGTATCTCCCCGCCGTTGGCATGCTGGAGGCCGGGTATTTCTATAAACAGATTACCAAGCCGATCTATCCTGAAAACGCGATCGTTGGGCCAGGTTCTACCTACTACCAGCAATATCCAAACGACCAGATCCAGCAGGAGGTCAATGGCGATCACGCTTATGTGCAGGGCGTCGAAGTGGCCTTCCAGCAGCACTTCACTTATCTGCCTGGAATTCTTTCCGGAGCCCGCCTGATCACAAACTTCGCATACACGAATTCGAAGAACTACAACATCGTCAACCGTTCGGACAATCCTCAACTGGTGGGCCAGGCGCCATTTTCCTGGAACATTTCTCCGGCTTACGCTACCAAACGAGCGTTGGTGACCGTTGGTATCTCTCACAACAGTGCGAATATCTTTGCGTACCAATATCAGAGCACCGGGCCGGGAGCTGTCCCATTCGGAGTGACTGGGCCAAACGGAGATAACTACTTCTACTCCCATACTCAAGTCGATGCGCAGGCAAGCTACTACGCCTTCAAAGGGTTCACTGTCCTGGCCTCCGGAGAGAACATGAACAATGAAGTGTTCGGCTTCTTCAACGGAAGTACACGGTTCGTAGCTCAGCGCGAATATTACAAGCCGACCTACTCGTTGGGCATTAAGTGGACACTGCACCACGAATAACTGTATGGCCTCGCGGGAAAACCATATCTGTGAGGCCGATCTTCACCGGCTTCTCAAGAAAGATTTTTCATGAAAAGGTTCCTTGTTAGCTGCGTACTGGTTTTGGCCGGATCTTCTTTGCGTGGCCAGAATCCACCGCTCGTACTCGAAAAAACTATTTATCTCCCCGCAGTTCAGGGTAAGTTCGACCACTTTGCCGTCGATGAGGCTGGCAATAGGATTTTTGCTGCGGCTACTGGCAACAAATCCGTAGAAGTGATCGACCTAGGCAGCGGCAAAATACTTCAAAGTCTTACCGGATTGGGGAAGCCCCATGGGCTCGCCTGGATGGCCTCCACGGGCCAGTTGTTTGTTGCCGATGGAGCAAGCGGAGTTCTTGACCTCTATGGGGGCGCCCCTCTCGGGCTGGTGAAGAGCATCCCGCTTTCTGAAGATGCGGACGACATGGTCTACGACGCCAGCAGCGGCCTACTCTACGTCGGCCATGGTGGCAGCGATGCCGCGCATCCCGGCCGGATCGCGGTTATCGATACGAAAAACCTGACGCAGAAGGCGAGCATTTCAGCAACCTCCCATCCCGAAGAATTAGAGGTCGATAAATCTACTGACAGGGTTTTCGCCAATATTGCAGATGCCGCGGAGATTTCCGTCATTGACGGCAGAACGGCTATGCAGTCCACGATCTGGAAGCTGACCGGCGCAAAAAACAATGTGCCCCTTGCGTACGACGAGGAGCAGCACATCCTTTTCGTTGCGTGTCGGACGCCCGCTCGGTTGCTTGTCCTGGACGGCGATACGGGAAAACAATTGGCGAATCTGCCTTCCGACCCCGGGGCCGACGACCTTTTCTACGATGCCGAAACGCATCAGGTCTATCTGATCGCCGGCAGTGGGGCGATCGACGTCTACAGGACGGATGAGAAGAACGTAAAGGCGGCAGGAGTGATCCATACGGCCGCGGGCGCAAAGACTGGTCTGTTCGTGCGTTCACGAAAAACCCTTTATGTGGGAGTTCCGGGCAGCGGCGAAAGCGCGGCCAGCATTCTTGTGTACTCCACCAGGTAGTCCGCTCAGCAAAACAATGATGACCAGCTATCTGCATAAAGCCCTGCTAGTGCTCCTCAGTCTCGTTGCCGCTGTGGCGGTTCACTCGTCATCAGCGCAGATGCCGGACGTTCGGGCTCCCAAGCTTAAATTTGTTCTGATCCTTACTCGCCATGGAGTTCGCTCTCCAACTGGAGGCAATGAGCAGCTGGACCGGTATTCATCGCAGCCTTGGCCCAAGTGGGATGTGCCTCCGGGCTACCTCACTCCGCACGGCGCGAAGCTCATGGCCATCTTCGGCGCTTACGATCGAGCCTACTTTGCGCATCAGGGACTGATCTCAGGCAACGGATGCGGCGACGCCGCCCATGTTTCGATTTATGCCGATTCGGACCAGCGCACCGTCGAGACGGCAAAGTCCCTCGCCGAAGGAATGTTCCCCGAGTGTCCACGGGATGAGCGGCCGCAGCAGCATTGGCTGATCGAGGGCACAGCTGACCCGCTCTTCCATCCACTGGCCGCGAGTGCCGGCAAGCCTGATCACGAACGTGCTCTCGCCTCAATCGCGGGACGCATCGGCGACGATCCCGATGGAGTCACAACAGCATATCGGCCTCAGCTTGAGCAACTGCAGAGCGTTCTTCTGGGATGTGTTCCAGCGTTTCCATGTCCCACGCCCGGCCACACCGCGAGCAAGCTCCTGCTCGACATACCGGCCACCCTCGATGCGGGCAACGGCGACCATCTTGCGGAACTTAAGGGCCCACTGAACACCGCTGCCACTATCACCGAAAATTTCCTCCTCGAGTACGCAGACGGCCTACCCATGGAGCAGGTTGGATGGGGTCGCGTCGATGCGTCGAGCGTGAGGCACCTGATGGATCTGCACACGGCCGCCTCCGACCTTACCCGCCGCACACCCTACCTGGCCGCTGTACAGGCTTCGAACCTCCTGGCCCACATTGCCGACACAATGCAGCAAGCGGTCTCCGGAAAACCATTCCGCGGGGCGCTTGGAAAATTGAACGACCGCGCTGTGGTGCTGGTGGGGCACGACACAAACATCGCCAATGTTGCCGGGATGCTCGGTCTCAATTGGCTTCTGGACGGGCGTCGCGATGATACGCCTCCGGGAGGAGCCCTGGTCTTTGAGCTTTGGCAGAAACCAGACGCCGGTCGCTATGAGGTCCACACTTATTACATGGCGCAAACGCTGGAACAGATGCGCAATGCCGTTCCCCTCAACATGGACCAAGCTCCCCCCGACGCGAATCTATTCATTCCTGGGTGCAGCACCGGAGCAGAAGGATTTCCATGTGATTGGCTCGCGTTCCAGCAAACCCTCACAAATGTGATTGATCCGGCTTTCGTCGATAGCCTTCACGGCGAACGCTAACTAGCGCCTTCGTGCATGCGCCTCTACGAGCTTCCAGCAGGAGATGGTGTTACTTTTTTTGTGCTAATATCCGCTTTTAAGCTCCCTCTTTGTCATCTTATTGATGACGAATGCTTGAAAGGATGAGGCCCTATGTTTCGCTTCTCACTGACCCGGAAACCAAAAACTTCTCGGGAACCATACAGCTTAGAGACACTGGGAAAGGCTTCGCGGCTGCGCGGCGCCACCGTCACCGAGGGCATTTGTCCTTACTGCGCCGTCGGCTGCGGGCAGCTCATCTATAGCAAGGGCGGCGAGCTCATCGACATTGAGGGCGATCCTGAAAGTCCCATCAGCGGGGGGCATCTATGCCCAAAAGGTGCCAACGCCTTCCAACTCTCCGTCAATTCGCATCGCGTCCGCAATGTCCTCTACCGCGCTCCCTATTCAGATCATTGGGAAACGCGAAGTTTGGAGTGGGCACAGGAGCAGATTGCCCAGCGCGTCAAGGCCACTCGCGACGCCGACTTTACCACTCGCGACGAACAAGGCCGTTTGCTCAACTCGGTGCGCAGCATCGGCTCATTGGGCGGGGCAACGATCGATAACGAGGAGAACTACCTCATCAAGAAGCTGCTCGGCGGCGGCTTGGGAGTGGTATCGATCGAAAACCAGGCGCGAATATGACACAGCGCCTCGGTGCCCGGTCTGGGCGCCTCGTTCGGCCGCGGTGCGGCCACTAATTATCAGCAGGACATGGCCAATAGCGACTGCATCCTGTTCATGGGATCAAACATGGCGGAGGCACAACCCGTCGGCTTCCGCTGGCCCATGAAGGCCAAGGAGAGAGGTGGAACGCTGATCCATGTCGATCCGCGCTTCACCCGCATGTCGGCCGTGTGCGATCTTTACGTGGGCATCCGTTCCGGAAGCGACATTGCCTTCCTTGGAGGCCTCGTAAATTACGTCCTAACTCACGACCGCTGGTTCCATGAATATGTCCTGGCCTATACCAATGCTTCGACGATCATCGAGGAGGGTTTTCAGGACACTGAAGATCTGGCCGGGCTTTTCAGCGGCTTCGACCAGCAGCACGAGTCCTACGATTCCAAGCAAGGCCACTGGGGCTTCGAGGAGTCCGGGGACGGCCACGCGGAGCAGGACGGTTCGGAGCACGCGGCCCAGGCAAAGTCTGCGAAAGGCGGCGGCCAGGGCCACAGTTTGCAGGGCAGCGATGAACCCAACACCTCGCCGGCCAAAGACCCGACCAACGCGCAGCGCGACCCGACCCTGCAGCATCCGCGCTGCATTATGCAGATTTTGCGCCGGCACTTCGCCCGCTACACGCCGGAGGTCGTTTCCCAGGTGTGTGGCTGCAAGGTAGAAGAGTTTGAGCGCGTCGCGGAATTGCTCTGCACAAACTCGGGACGCGAGCGGACCAGCTGCATTGCTTACGCGTTGGGCTGGACGCAGCACACCACCGGCGTCCAGATCATACGCACAGCCGGCATTTTGCAACTGTTGCTCGGCAACATGGGCCGTCCTGGTGGCGGCATCATGGCCCTGCGCGGCCACTCGACCATCCAGGGCGCGACCGACATCTCCACCTTGTACGACACGTTGCCCGGCTACCTGCCGCAGCCCCCTGCACACGATCCGGCGCATGAGGATTTGAGTTCTTATATCGAGTCCTCAGGGATGCCGACGGGCTACTGGGCGAACTTCAGCAAGTTCATTGTCAGCCTGCTCAAGGCCTGGTATGGCGACGCTGCGACCCCGGAGAACGATTTCGGATTCTCCTGGCTGCCGCGTGTGGATGGAGACTATTCGCAACTGGCCTACTTCGATCGCATGTCAAAGGGTGGGGTGAAGGGTTATTTCCTGGCCGGTCAAAATCCGGCCGGGGGCGGACCCAACGCCAATGTGCACCGTGCCGGCCTGCGCAACCTGGAGTGGCTGGTGGTTCTTGACTGGTTCGAGACGGAAAGCGCTCTTTTCTGGAAGAACGATCCTAAGGGGCCGCCGCCGTCCGAGATCGGGACCGAAGTCTTCTTCATTCCCGCCGCGGCCGCGCAGGAAAAAGAGGGCAGCTTAACCAACACCCAGCGGCTCATCCAATGGCACAAGAAAGCTATCGATCCGGCGGGCGACTGCCGTTCCGACGCCTGGTTTTTCTACAATCTGGGGAAGCGACTCAAGAAGCTTTACGCCGGATCGACCGACCCAAGGGATCAGGCGCTGCTGAACCTTACCTGGGACTACGACTACGACGAACACCCGCATCTGCCCGATGGAACGCCCAGCCGTATCGAAGGGGAGCCGGACCTGGAAAAGGTGCTCATGGAGATAAACGGTCACCGGCTCGTTGAAACCGACCCGCGCACCGGCCGGCCACGTCTTCTGAGCAGCTACTCGGAGCTGAAGGACGACGGAACAACGGCATGTGGTTGCTGGATCTACAGCGGTGTCTTTCCCGAGCCGCACCGCAACCGCGCCGACGAACGCAAGATCACGGATAACCCGGTCCAGCCGGAATGGGGCTTTGCCTGGCCGAACAATGTCCGCGTCCTGTACAACCGCGCCTCTGCCGATCCCCAAGGGCGCCCGTGGTCGGAGCGAAAGAAACTGATCTGGTGGGATTTTGAGAAGCGGCAATGGTCCGGTCCCGACAAACCGGACTTCGAGCTCGAGAAGGCACCCGATTACGAACCACCTCCTGGCGCGAAGGGCATGGCAGCCATCGCCGGCACAACGCCGTTCATCACCAAAGCTGACGGGTTGGGCTGGCTGTACTCACCCAGCACCAAGGACGGTCCTCTTCCGACGCACTACGAGCCGGTCGAGTCGCCGCTGGGCAACCTGCTCTATCCCAAACACAGTTCCAGCCCGATGGTGCGCTTTTTCGACGGACCGCTGAATCGCATCGCCCACGCGCCGACAGCTGAATATCCCGTGGTGGCGACAACTTTCCGTCTCACCGAGCATTACCTTAGCGGACCGATGAGCCGTTTCAACAGCTGGCTCAACGAATTGCAGCCGGCGATGTTCGCCGAGCTGAGCTTCGAGCTGGCCGCCGAGCGCGGCATTGTTCACGGCGGCTGGATGACAATACAGACGCCGCGCGGACGAATCGAGGCCCGCGCCATGGTGACCAGGCGGCTACGGCCGTTTGTTATCGAAGGACGCGTGGTTCACCAGATCGGCCTCCCGTTCCACTGGGCTTTCGCTGGCGAGAGTGTCGGCGGCAATGCCAACGACCTAACCGCTCTGATGGCCGACCCGAACGTGAGCATGCACGAAAGCAAGGCGTTCACCTGCCAGGTCCAGGCCGGGCGGCTCGAAGGTCCGGCTCCGCAACCAACGGTGCCCACGGCCCACTGGCCGACCCTCGATCCCATCCCGGACACGCCGGATAGCGCGCAACCAGAAGGAAGGCTCGGACATGGCAAGTAGGGAAAAGGAACTATCCGCTCTGACTCAGACCAGCGATCCGCCGCGCGGCCCGCTGTCGGAGCTGATGCGGCGTCTGATCTATCCGTTCCTGCGTGGTGAGGCGCCCCAGCCTCGTCCGGCTACCGGCTTTTACACGGACACGACCGTGTGCATCGGCTGCAAGGCTTGCGAGGTCGCATGCAAGCAGTGGAACCAGCTGCCCTCGGATGGCTTTAACTGGTCCGGCAATAGCTATGACAATACGACGGAATTGTCGGCGACGACGTGGCGCCATGTGAAATTCATCGAACAATTCTCCGACGGATCGCCAAGCACGCTTATTTCTCCAAACGGTTCCCTTAACGTGGAGCCCGGCACCGTCTACGACGAGCAGATTCTGAACCGCTGGCTCATGATGAGCGACCATTGCAAGCACTGCGTGGCGTCGCCCTGCCATCTGGCCTGTCCTACTGGCGCCATTATCCAAAACGAGTTCGAGAACATTTATATCCAGGCGGACATCTGCAACGGTTGCTCGTCCTGCGTGGCGGCCTGCCCGTTCGGCGTCATCACGCGCAGCGACATGGGCGGTCATTCGCACAAATGCACGCTTTGTTACGATCGCCAGCGTGACGGACTGGAGCCGGCCTGCGCCAAGGCATGCCCAACCCAGTCCATTCACTTCGGCCCGATCGACGAGCTTCGCGAACAGGCCCGCAAACGTGTGGAAGAACTTCACCAGCGCGGACTCCCGCAGGCGTACCTTTACGGCGACGCCCCTACCGACACCTATTCCGCGATGCACTCCTTTTATCTGCTTGTCGATCGCCCTTCCGTCTATGGCTTGCCGGATGCTCCATTCAATCCGTGGCTGCATATGGCGGGAGATTATGTTCGTTCCGTCGCAGGCGGCCTGGCCGCGATTGCGGCACTGCTCATCGTAGTTTTTCTTTTGAAGCCCTGAATGCACACCAACTCCAAATCGCAGCACGCCTTTGCCGAACCTCCCTTGCCGGAAGGAGGGAGCGAGGTCGGCTATGAAAATATGCCGGTGACGAAGGTGCCGGGGTGGCACGGCATTATCGCCTGGGACGCTTTGCTCAACGGCATGGCGATGGGACTGTTCCTGGTTGCCGCGGTCAGTGAACTGGCCGCGCCCGCGGTCTTCATGCGCGGAGCGAAAATTGCTTATCCGGTCGCGCTCGTGCTTTTTCTCGCTGACATGGGATTGCTCGTGCTGGATCTGGGTGATCCGTTGCGCTTCCATCACATGCTGAGGATTTTCAAGCCCGCCTCGCCAATGTCGGTGGGAACGTGGTGCCTGACGATCTTTTCCCTCCCGCTGACCGCGGCGGCAGGGCTTAGCCTGCTGGCCGAACTGGGTTTTGATTTTGGGTGGGCCCACATACTCGCCGTGGTCTTAGGACTGCTGCCTGGCTTCGGCGCCGCGGCCTATAAGGGCGTCTTGCTCAGCACGAACGCGCAACCCGGTTGGAAAGACGCACGCTGGCTGGGTGGTTATCTCACGAATTCAGCCCTCCTGATGGGCTGCGGCGAGTTTCTTATCCTGTCTGCTCTGATGAGACAAACGCAGGCGGTCGCGATCCTCCACACCGCCTTTCTCGTACTGCTCGTGCTCAACGTGATCCCTTTAGCGTTGTTGTTTGCAAACCTTCGGACGATCCATGCGCAACTCTATACCGGCAAGCAGCAGTGGCGAGTTGGTGTGCTCATCGCTGCCGGGACGCTGATCCCTTTCGGCCTGATGATCCTCAATCGCGGTCTGGTCTTTATCTTGGCTGCCGTGATTGTTCTTTTAGCGCAAAGCTGGCTCATCCGTTCCGTGTACGTCAAGATACCCCACGCTGCGGAATTGGAAGTCCGAAGCGGCGAATCATCCAGGGACATTGCGATGGACGGCCAATCTCGAAGGCTCTAAAGCACCAAACGCTTCTCTCCGTCCTTGCGAGTGACTCTCTCCCGGTCGAGATATTCAAGAAGTGGGATCGCGTATTTCCTCGATAACCCGGTGAGCTGCTTGAAGCCCGAGACGTCGAGCATTTGACCGCGCAACTCCCGCACCCGGCCGCGCAATGTTTCAAGCGCTCCATGGTGGATATACAGTGCATCGGTGCCCATCTTGATCAATATTTTTTCGCGAAGCAGACGTGTCATGAGCCTGCGCATTTCGCTTTCGTTGAGTCCGAGCTTCACTGCAACTTCAGAAGATGAAGGAGCAGCCAGACCAGCCGCTTCATAGATTGTGGCAATTGCCGACCGCTGCTTGAGATCCGGATCGATGCTTTGCGGTTGCCCGGCTGGGTAAATGCGTTCGTCCTGCAGCCGAATTTCCTGCCTGCTCGCAAGCGTCTCAATGAGGAAGTCAAAGATCGCCGCATTCAAACCGGTTTGGCCCTTCAATTCTGACCGCTTGAGGCCATCGCTCTTTGCGCTCTTCTTGAGACGGTTGGAAATGTCGTTGATACCGGTCTCTGCGCACTCTTTGGAGAGCAGTCGATTGCCGGGAATACGAAACAGATGGCCGCTGCTGACAAACCGTTCAACGTGCCGCTCCAGGGCCTCTGGTGTAAACCCGGTTTCAGCCATCAGCTCATGCATGGCAAGGCCCACGCTGCCTCGGCGCGCAACCCGCAATAGAAGCTGCTCTTCGGGTGACGTATCCTTCAAGCTCTCCAACCACGCCAGGCACTTCGCCTTTCGCAGATTGGGGAGGGGATGTGCGTCGAGAACTCGTCCTCCGCCAATGGTGGCGGCAGGAGAAGGCTGGCGCAATACAAAATGATCGCCTGGCACAAGCACAATAGGCTGCTGGAGTTTGAGGCGCATGAGCCGGCGAACACCCGGCTCTGCTGCTTCGTAACCGTAGAGCGAAACGGTGGCCAGCGTATCAGAAGTGAAGGCATGAAAGTGTACTCTTGATCGATGCTTCACCACGGATGATCCCGGCAATAACATCGCGTCGACGTCGATAACGGATGTCGAGGTCAGTGTTCCCTCTGAGACCAGAGTCTGGCCCCGGCTGACATCCGAGACTTCAATACCCGCTAGATTCAGGGCCACGCGCGAACCGGACTCGACACGCTCTTCAGGACGGCCGTGGGTCTGCATCCCGCGCACGCGTACGCTGCGGCTTCCCGGTTCGAGGGTGAGAGATTCACCCACCTGGAGTTCTCCCGAAAGCAAGGTGCCCGTGACGACGGTGCCAAATCCCTTCATCACAAAAGCACGATCGAGCGGAAGCCTGGGCAGATGATCAGGATTGTGGGAAGTTGCGCTCATGGCTAGAGACAGCAGTTCGCGCCGAAGCTCATCGATCCCTTGGCCGGTATGTGCGCTCACGGGGAGAATCGCGGCGCGGCTTTCTTCAAGAAAGGTATCGGAAAGAAAGGTTCGGATATCAGAGCAGACCTGTTCGAGGCGGGCGGGGCTGACGGCATCGGCTTTGGTGACGACGGTCAGACCACGGCGGACCCCGAGGAGAGTGCAGATCGCGAGGTGTTCCTCGGTCTGTGGCTTCACGCCTTCTTCAGCAGAAATGACCAAAAGAACTGCATCGATGCAGCCGGCGCCGGCGAGCATGTTGCGAATAAAGAGACTATGACCGGGAACATCGACAAAACTGATTCGCCAGGAGCTGCCGTCAGGCCCTGTTGCGTCGAGAAAAGCGAATCCCAGATCGATGGTGATGCCACGCCGCTTCTCTTCCGGCAGGCGGTCGGTGTCAACCCCCGTGAGTGCACGCACGAGCATAGTCTTACCGTGATCGATGTGGCCGGCTGTTCCAATGACGATAGATTTGCTTGGCTTAGTCATGCTGGGAGGATTTTATTCAAGACCGTGATCGAAGAAAATCACTCACGAACCGACGAGTGTGATCCATTGCCGATTGCCTGCCGCAGTAGCGTCGCGAGGATCGCATCGAATTCAGGTTCAACCGTCCGGAGGTCCAGGAGTACAGCATCATCGCTGACGCGGCCGATCACCGGTGGATCAAGCCGCCTCAGGGTATGCAGCAGCGTCTGAGCCTGGAGCGTCGAATGGCGCAGAGACACGGCGGAGCTCTGCAGCCGGGCCGAAGGCGCGGTCCCGCCACCGATGAGGCTGAGGACTGGAACCGCTTCTGCGAAAAGCTTGTCGGAGCACACCTGATCGGCAACCCACTCGCACCGCTTTTGAATGTCCAGCGGAGATAGACGAATCATATTTACGACTGGAACTGAATCCGCCTTCTCCGATAGGTAATCCCCAAGCGTTGCTTCGAGCGCTGCATAAGTAAGCTTGTCGACGCGAAGCGCTCGCAGCAAGGGATTTTTGCGGATGCGGTCGATCAGATCAGCTTTGCCGACAAGGAGGCCGCACTGTGGACCGCCCAGCAACTTGTCCCCGCTAGCGGAGACAAGATCGGCGTCGACGCTGTCGAACAACGTTGGCTCCGCTCGGGCTCCCAGGTCGTCTAACGAGCAGACCAAGCCTGTGCCTTGGTCGTCGAAAACTGGAATGCCCCGGCGGCGTCCCAGCGAGACAAGATCCTGCAATGTCGGCCTCTCGGTGAAGCCCTCCATGCTGAAGTTCGATTGATGAACACGCAAGATAAGGCCAGTATCGGAGGAGATGGCGCTCTCATAGTCGGCTAACTTGGTTCGGTTAGTCGTGCCGACTTCTCGCAGGCGCGCCCCTGATTTGGCAAGAATCTCAGGAATACGAAAACCGCCGCCAATCTCGACGAGCTCACCTCGGGAGACGATCACTTCCGCTCCCTCGGCCAAAGAGTTGAGTGCGAGAAATGTAGCAGCGGCGCAGTTATTTACGACGACCGCAGATCTTGGGGGGGCCGTGGAGCTCGCTTTGAGTTTGCCTGCGTTGAAGTTGAGCAGACGCAGAAGTAGCTCTTCTGTGTGGACATCACGGCGGCTCCGCTCTCCAGTTTCGAGATCGAGTTCGAGATTGGAATAGCCCGCAGCAATTTCCTGAATGTGTGAGAGAGCAGACGCGCTGAGAGGAGCTCGGCCTAAATTCGTATGAAGGATCACGCCGGTCGCGTTGATGACGCGTCGCAGGGAATACCGCTTACTCTGGCTGATCTCGCGGGTAACTGCCAGATGGAGCCCAATCAGAAAACTATTTAGGCTGGCCGGCGTATGGAGTCCCTCAGCTATCTCCTGCCTGATGCGAAAAAGAACGTCTCGCATGGCGCGAACCACTGTGCTGTGGGATTCGGATTGCAGGATTATGGCGAATTCGGGAGCGAGTAAGAGACGATTGATCGAGGGCAAAAGGCTGTACAGACTCGCAGCCTCGGGATCGCCCGTCGTGTTCTCGCTGCGTTTCATGACCTGACTCTATTCCCTGAAGTGGAGTGCCCGTGATCCTATGCCGCTATCGCAAGAGAATGGCGGGTGCGCCCTGTCCCGCAGTATAAGGCCCTAGAACGGAGCCGATTCTGGCCGCGTTCAGGCCCGCAGCGTGCAATGAATCCAGCAGGGAGCCCGCGTTTTCTGGAGCGATGGAAATCAATAGGCCCCCCGCCGTTTGCGGATCATAGAGCAAGGTTCGTAGGTCATCAGGAATTAGAGAGCCGGGCGCATCTGCACTCACGCATTCTGCGAACTCGCGATTTGCCAAAAGCCCGGCAGGGATCGCGCCGAGATGGATCGCTTCGAGAGCCCCCTCAATGCGCGGCACCTGGTCCACTACGATCTCTATCGTCACTCCGCTGCCTATTGCCAGTTCGCGACCGTGCCCCATCAAACCGAAACCCGTAACATCGGTCATTGCATGGATGCCGGTCGCACTGGTAACGGCCGCAGAAGCCGCGCGGTTGAGGGTGGTCATAGACCGCACCGCGTTCTCCACCCAACTTGGTTGCGCAAGGTCGCGCTTCAGCGCTGTTGTAATTACACCCGTGCCAATCGGCTTGGTGAGGATCAGGACATCCCCGGGAACCGCGCCCGCATTGATATAAACGTGGTCTGGATCAATCAGCCCGGTAACTGCGTATCCGAATTTGATCTCTGGATCGCGGACGCTGTGCCCACCAACGACAACACACTGAGCCTCGCCCATTTTCGTCATGCCGCCGAGCATAATCTGTTCGAGGAGGTCGAGGTCGCCCTCTTGGGGAAAACACACAATCGAAAGAGCCGTCACTGGCCGGCCACCCATTGCATAAACGTCGCTCAATGCATTGGTAGCGGCAATCTGACCGAAGGTAAAAGGGTCGTCGACAAGAGGAGTAAAAAAATCGACGGTCTGGACAACTGCAAGATCAGGCGCGATCCGATAGACACCTGCGTCATCAGAGGTGTCGAACCCCACGAGCAAATTTGAGTCGCTTTGCTTCGGAAGCCTCGATAGCACGGCCGCAAGCGAACCGGGCGCCAGCTTGCTTGCACACCCGCCGGCCTTGACCTGTTGTGTCAGTCTTACAGTTGCAGAATCTCTCATCCAGTATTTTCCGCCTGATTCTCAGATAAGATCATACCTACTTCGGCAAGGATGCAGCGGCATCAGACGTCCTTGCGAAATTGGAAGTGCCTAGGCTCCGGTGATCCTCCCGGTCTTCAAAACCGGCGGTCGCTCTTAACGGGTGACGGTGTGTTCGACTCACACGCACTTCCGCCAAGTCCGCAACGACTCGGTTTTGGATGGGTTCACGAGTTCTTCGTCGGAGACTTCCGCGATGGCGTCGCCGCCATGGCTCCATCGGAATCGCGGTCTCTTAATAGATGAGCTTCAGGGAAAACTGAATTTGCCGGGAGGTCCCTGCTGTCTTGCTGATCACTCCAAACCCCGATCCTTTGATCGTGTTCGCCGGCAGCCCCATATTCACCACGTTGAACACATTAAAGAACTCTCCGCGAAACTGAAGGTCGGCACGCTCCAGGCCATTGCTTCGATGGGCAATCGGCGTTGTCTTAATGACAGCAAAGTCGAAGTCATAGTAAGCCGGCCCGCGGAAGCTATTCCGTCCGAGGGTTCCGAATCGCCCCGAGTTCGGTCCGGTTCCATCCGGTATCCCGATAGGAATCGAAAAGAATGTTGCGTTGGCATCACCGAGTCCAAAGTAGTCTTCCCGTCGGCGAGTTGCGCTATGAGACGTCGAGAGGATCGGCTTGCCAATCTGGTCGGGCCGGTCCGCCCCTATTGTCCCCGCGCCCGTCTGCTGAATCCCTGAGTAAATGGTGAACGGCGCGCCACTGGTGATCGTCGAGATGCTCAGCAACTGCCATCCCTGAGTTAACGGTCGTATCAGAGCGGGCTGGTCTCCCAGACTCTGCAAATGCATGTCCTGGGCTGCGCTCAAAGTGAAGGCGTGTGTCACATCGAAGTTTGACGGGCCTTTCTCTGCATGTGTGTCGAAAGGGTTCTGCGGGCTGAACAGAGATACCGCGCCCGTCGAACCTGTTCCTCCCAGCACGCCGCTCACGTCATCCAGCGATTTGCTCCAGGTGTATCCCGCCTGCAATCCCGGACCGCCGTGTCCAACCTGTCCTGACAATGAAGTCTGCAACGCGTGATAGGAGGAATGCGATGTATCGGTAGTCACAGACTCAAACCCGAAACCTCCAGTTGCGACGCCATCACTGTCGAAGTTCGTATATTTCGCGAATCCCGGACCCGCTCCTTGATATGCGTTGGGGTATGAAAACCGGGGAAGGCGAAACGCCGCTGTTCCGACATACGCCGCATCGGCTGTCAGCCTGCCGAATGCCCGCTCCACGCCGAGCGTCCAGGTCTGGAGATAGGCATTGTTGAAGCGGCGATCGATCCCGCTCAGATTCAGCAGAGATAGCTGATTGCCCGGCGACAATGCCGCCAGATCTTCCTGGTATCGATTCACGTCCATCACGGTATTCGCTGGAACCTTCTTTGTATCGCCACTGGCTAATACGCTTACACCCTCAGGGGAATAAACCTGCGGTAGTTCGCCGGGTGTGATCTGGAATCCGTAGGCAATTTCGCCGTTCTTCGTCGCATTGACGCGGGGATAGATCACAAACGGCGTCGATCCTGTGAGAGAGTTGTCCTGCCAGATGTTCGGTGGAATTACCGTGATCGCTGCACCTGCGTGCACACGCACGGCTTGTGGCGCATTCCAATTCACTTGCACACGGGGCTCCCAGCCATTCCAACCCGTCTGGTAGCCGGGCTGAGGATTGATTACGTACTCCTGCTCGACTCCGGCCGGCGGATTCGCGTCTAGAAAACCTGCTGTCCGTTTCGCCCGCTCAGTTATCGGTGTGTATAACTCATATCGCAGCCCGTAATCGAGCTCCCACTGCCGGTTGATTTTCCATGTGTCCTGTACATAGACATTCACGTCGTTCCTGTTGATTGCCGCCGGCCCGATGTGTGGTCCGTTCGACAGATAGGGTGGGGCGACGGCGATCGTATACCCATACGGATACCCGACCAGCAAACTGCTCAGCGTGTCGGGCAGGGGATCGCCCACCTGCACGTTGTGCTCTCCGGATGCAGAAGGAATAAATACGGGCGAATAGACCGTTCCACCGCCGAAGTCGTATTCCCCGTTCGGGCTGGTGCCGAAATAGGTGGTGTCTCGATTGAGGCGTGCCTCGATACCCCACTTCACTGCATGCTGCGGTGTCGTCCTCACGAAATCCACCTGTCCGTGAAACAGATTGCCGAATGCGGACATCACCGATCCCGCCGCTGAATTGAATGCCTCGTAGAGGCCATCCGTGAACTTCAGTGCCGGGTCGGTGTAGTTTTGTGTCGGAAAGGATGGAGTCGTCCGCGTAATGCTCAGCGACGACGACCAGAGAAACTGCGGCGACTCTGTGCGCGTGTAGGTGAATACTACGTTTCGCTGTCTATCGACATACTGCACACCGAAGGTGGGATCGAGGAGTGTCTGGTCGGGATTCGTCGTTGGTCCGGTCAGGTTATCGTAGTTGAATCGACCGAAAAACTGCCCCTTTGCTCCCAACGTTTGATCGATGCGAATGGAAAACTGATCGGCGTCCGTGTCGACCTTCGACGGCGCGGAGTATGTTCGAGGCCCGTATGCGCCAGTCGGGTTGTTTGGAAGCGGGTATCGGGCAAATGCAGTTGCGATCTTAGGATTGACATTCACCTGCAGGGTGTCCGTGCTGCCGTCGGGGTAGGTCACTGTGTCCTGGCCTCTCCGCTCATCTGCTGTCGGCACGGCCAGCACCTGCGTGGTTCCAAGCACCTGCCGGAAGCCCTGGTACTGTCCAAAATAGAATGTACGGCCGCGCCCGTCGTAGACGTGGGGCAGAACGACCGGTCCGCCGTTCGTGAATCCGAATTCATTTCTTCGGAACGGCGGGATCCTGCCCGGCTCCGCAACTGACGGGTGATCGAAATAATTCCGTGCGTCAAGAGCGGAGTTTCTTATGAACTCGAAGAACGATCCATGAAACCCACTCTGGCCCGACCGTGTCACAATGTTTGTGAAACCGGCGGCGCCGCGTCCGATCTCGGCCGGCATCCAGCCCGAACTTGATTGCAGATCCTGAATTGCATCCACGTTGAAATTCGTGAATGTGCTCCCGCCCATTTCCGGATCGCTGATGTCCGCTCCATCCATCGCGAACACTGCTTCGACACCACGCTGTCCATTGATCGCAAATTGCTGTGTAAAGTTCGTAGCGCCATTCGCGTCTGTCATGGTGCCTGCCGCGAGCAGAAGCAGCGTACTGAAATCGCGTCCGTTCAACGGCAGCTCGTTCACCTTCTGACTTGAGAGCTTCTCGCTGCCTTTCTGGTCCGTCTGCTGCTGCGCAGCCACCGTGATTTGACGGCTGTTCGACACGGTGATTAACGCGGCAGGTGAATCCGAGGCCAAAGTAATCGTCTGCGCATAAGTAGCGGTCTTTCCATTCGCAACAATCGTGAGCTTGTACTCTCCGGCCGGCAGAGCAACAAGAGAAAAACTTCCGTCCGCCGCTGTGGTTGATTCACCGGTGGAAGCTCCTTTCAGTCGTACTTTCGCTCCCACAAGCGGAGTTCCGGCGCTGTCTTTCACCAGGCCATGCCATATGGCGAAGGTGCTCTGTTCCTGTGCGAAAAGCGGTACTGTTAAGGCCAATACGAGCATCAGGAGCTGCCCGGCAGAGCATCGAGTTCTTTTAAAAATCCGGCCCATCGTGTTCTCCAATGCTCCCGCGCCTTTCTCTATCTACGTTTTCAACGACGGATATTCAGCGAACCACCAGACTTGCGGTCAGAGGCGTGTTGTCCGACGAGCTCCCGGCCAGTACCTGATATTCGCCCGAAGGCAGGTTCCAGACGTTCTTCTCTTCATCAAAGGTCTTCAACGCCCGATCGTCGATCGTAATCGTAACGGTCTGCGATTCGCCAGGAGCAAGTGTGATTCGCTTCCATCCGACAAGCCGCTTGAAGGATTCGTCGGAACCTTTCGGAAGACGCCCGTAAACCTGGGCAATCTCCGTGCCCGCTCGCTTACCGGTGTTCTTTACCGTGAAGCGCGCAGTCCTGGCGGCTGAATCAACAGACAAGCCGGAGTATGTGTAGGTGGTGTAAGACAGACCGAAGCCGAAGGGAAACAGTGGCTTCCTATTCTGTGCTTCATACCACTTGTAACCAACCGCAGGCCCCTCGTCGTAGCGGACAGCGTAACCAGCGTGGGCCGAAGCATTCGCTGTAGGCGCACCGTTGTCGGCAACATCCCCAGTGCGCACCTGGTTCTCTGGAATCTTAGGCGCATCGGGATGCGGAAGATCCGCTTCGCTCTTCGGGAAAGACAGCGGGAGCCTGCCTGCCGGATTGACGTCCCCTACGAGCACATTTGCCAGCGCCTTGTGTCCCGAACTTCCGGCGTACCAGGCTTCGATCACGCCCGCCACTTTGTCGATCCAGGGCATGGTGACGGCGGTGCCGGTTTCGAGCACGACGATGGTATGCGGATTCGCTGCCGCCACCTGCTCGATCAATGCATCCTGGTTATCCGGAAGCGAAAGGCTGGGTACGTCCATGTCTTCCGACAGCCACTGATATGCAAAGACAATTGCAAGATCAGCAGACTTAGCGAGGCTGGCAGCTGACTGCGGATCGGTTCCCGGATCGAAATCAATCTTTGCGTTCGGCAGCTTCGTCTGCAGCGCCTTTAAGGGAGAAGTTGGGAACCAGACGGGCTTCTGCCAGATCGTCGCGCCTTTACCGGGAGGCATGATGGCATTGCCGCCAGGAGGATCGACCTGCGCCGATCCTCCACCGGAGATCATCCCGACATCGGCATGACCGCCAATCATCGCAATGGTGTGGACCTTGGATGGATTGATCGGAAGCACGGCCGGGCTGTTCTTCAGCAGAACGATGCTCTTTTCTTCTACTCGCTGGGAGACTTCGAGTCCTTTCTCGACATCCACCACGCCCTTCTGCGGCGGATCGTCTACGATTCCCGACAGAAACTCCGCATATAGAACTCGGCGTGCATGGTCGTCTATTTCGGCCTGCGGAACTTTGCCGGCTTCCACTGCTTCTTTCAGCTTTGGACCAAAGAAGTCGGCCATAGGCTGTTCCTGATCAAGACCCGCTGCGGACGCCTTTTCCGTGCTGTGTGTTCCACCCCAATCGGAAATGACAAATCCTTTGAAGCCCCATTCCTTCTCGAGGACATCGCGCAGCGTGTAGGAGTTCTCACAGGCGAAGTCGCCATTGGTCCGGTTATAGGAACACATCACGGCGCCCGGATTCGCGATGGAGATCGCGATATGGAAGGCGAGCAAATCAGATTCCTGCATCGCCCGCTTCGAGATGACCGCGTTCACAAAGAAACGCCCCGTCTCCTGATCATTCATCACATAGTGCTTGATGTCGCCGACCACATGCTGCGCCTGTTCACACTTCATCAGGCTGCCGACGACGGTGCCCGCGAGGAGTGGATCTTCACCCGCATATTCGAAGCTGCGTCCATTCCTTGGCTCGCGGGCTAAATCCACCCCACCACCCAACGTCATATTGAACCCTTGCGCCCGGAGTTCCTGGCCAATCACAGTGCCGAAGTCGCAAGCGGAGTCTTGATCCCAACTTGCTGCAGCGCCCAGGCTCGAAGGCATAGCCGTCGAATACCTTCCGTTGGCCCCGCTGTCTCTCACCCCATAGCCCGCATCGGAAATTACCAGAGGGGGAATGCCCAGGCGCTGGACGCCCTCAACGTATCCCGCACCGCCGTTGGTGAGGTGGGAGAGAGGCATCTGCCATTGGGACGCGTGAGCCATCCCGTTCCCGTGCAATAAAGCCAGCTTCTCGTCGAGAGTGAGCTGCTTGAGAACCATTTCGGCACGTTCTTCCGGGGAGAGTTGAGGATTCATCCACGGCCGGTCCGTGACCTGAGCGGCGGCCACGGAGGTTGCGATGATCGCTCCCAAGGCTGCGATGACGGTGCAAAAGAGGTAAAAACCAAACTTGCGATTCTGCATTTGTCTCCCTACGGAACTCATTTGGACCCTTCTATCTCGTTTTGAAGTATGAATCTGGCATTGCTGGTGTCAAGCTCCTGCAGGTACGAAATTCCGTCCACGACGGAGGTGATCACGCCGATTCGGTCCTGCTTTCCCTCGATCACGCGCGAGGGAATCTTGAATGTCTTTTGGTTTTCGGTCCTGATGGTCAACGTCACTCGCGATTTCGAGGGCGCGCTCCAGGTGATCTCGTATATCCCACGAGGAAGCTGGATGTTACCTGCCCGGGTAGAGGCGGCGAGATAAAACGTCTGAGAGTTCTGGGCAGCCATCAAGTTGGCCGAAAACAAAATCGACAAGAGGACGAATCCGAGAATGCGTCTCATACAAAGTCCCCTCCCATTCGTGGAGGGATACTGCTGGATCCTCCACAAAACTCTGGAACGCACTCAGATTAGGGAGAGCCGATAGTTTTTATAAGCTGCATCGTGCATCAGACGGCGCAGGAGCATGTATAAGTGTCTTATTTGCAATGCGATAGGGAGGGGGCTGGGCTTCGTTTTAAGGGATGTATGATACAGCTTTTTGGGAATGGAAACCCTTACCACGTCTCCACAGCAATGACCGTGGGCGGTCCGGGGTGACCTTCAATCACATTCGCTTCTATGACGGCCTCTAGATTTAACTGATCCCAATTCTTCGGAGCCTTCTTCAACATTGCATCCAGATACGCAGAGTTCGACACGACCTCGCTAGCCGCCTCCGTGCCTTCGCCCAGAATACCTGCCAGGATGATCACCGGCTGCCCCGATACCTGGTCATGAATTCGGGCGACAACGGCGTAGTCCCGGGCAAGGCTTTTCAACGGAACCTGCCATTCAAGCGTCCACATTCTTCTGGGGACACTCTTGCGATCCACCACCTTGCGAACATGATTGTCGTATTCGAAGCCAATCGGCAAATCCTGGGTTATGCGCATCGTCCAGGGATTGTCGAAAGCCCCAATCATGACGGATGGACCCTCACGCAATTGAGCGAAACCAGTCTCCGAACCCGCTAGAACGCGAAATTCGCCGTTTTTCGGTACCAGGGGCGCGATGGAACGCGCAAGCGTGATGACGTCGTAAACATTCAAACTGCCAGTCTCTCCAGCGGGGATCGGGGGGATCGTTCTGCTTTGGAGATCGACAGAGTCAGTCGGCACGCCCAGGCAGTATGTAACCCGGCTGGAAGTGGCGGTAATCGGCTCCCAAAAGCGGCTCATATTTGAGAGATCGCTGGGATTTGCGGAAGCGCCGGGGCGCGCGGTCTGTCCCGGGAATCTCACATGGCCGAGACCGAAGCCCAACAGCCCAGTAACAAGCAGAGCAATCGGTATCCAGGCATGAACGGCACGACCTGAAGATCCTTTAGGAGAATCCACCGAGCGAGTTTCCGCCTCTATGGGACCTTGAGGGAATGCCTCAGGCGACTCATCGCCTAACTGAGTATCGGTTGGAACGGCGGTATGAGACGAAGGCTCTCGAAATAGCGGAACATACGAGCCAAGCGGCAACTCGATGATCAGCTCACCCGCATGATCGGGGCTGTAATAGTACTGAATAAGCCTCTTTCGAACCTCAGCAGCCGTCGTACGAACTACCGGGTCAAGATTGACATCGTAATTCGGTTCACGCCCGAAGGCCTCGACGCCGATTGTTCTCTCCTTTAATTCGCCGGCGTTGCCCAGCAATGCTTGTTCTACCGTATACGCGAGCAATACCGGGTATCGCTTGCTATTTGTGAACAAGGGGTGCGCGAGGAGGCGGTTCAGTTGTTCGCGAACCAAAGCCGCATTTGGAATAATCTTTGTCTCGCTGTGGCCGGGCATTCAGAGTGTTCCTCGGGTTCAATGGAAGCTTACTTCAAACGTAGGCAGCAATGAGCCTTAAGCTCGCAAGCTTCCTATCCTAACGGTTTTACTTCTCGATCTCAGCAAACCTTTTTAGCGATGCAAAGTCTTCGAAAATGAAATCCGCTCCCGCATCGAGAAGCTCACGGGCGGCGAAGGTTCGAGTCAGGGCCGAAACGCAGCATCCTGCACCCTTGGCAGAGAGGACTCCTGTCAGTGCGTCTTCCACCACGAGGCATTGGGACGGCCGGAGCGCAAGGCGCGAAGTGACGGTTAGGTAGATCTCCGGCGAGGGTTTGGGCTCAGAAATATCCCCTAGATCAGCAACGGCTTCAAAAAGGTCTGCTATGCCAAGACGGTTCAGAGTCGCAATCCGATTGCGCGGCGTTGCCGAGGTTGCAAGAGCCAGACGATAATGCTGAGCTGCCCACCGGACGAACTCAATCGCACCGGGAACTATCTTTATCCCTTGTTCTTCTTGTTCGTAGAACTGCTTCTTTTCATTCAGGACCGCAGATTTTCGCCCGTCAGCCAGTCCGTGTCGAGCTCCGATTTCGTCGATCATGACGGCATCGCTCCGGCCTATATAAGCGCGCAGATCGGCGTCTGACAAGGCGATCCCTGCGTGCTCAAATGCGATGCGCTTCGCGTGTGCGTGCAATTCTTCAGAGTCGATCAGCACCCCGTCCATATCGAAGACGATGGCTTGTGGCTTCGTCATTTGCTTTGTCCAATCAGTTCGTTCAGTCAGCATTTTCGACCGTCACATATTTCGCGAAGAGCGGCACACACGCCAGGAGAGCGACAAGAAACCAGAACGCGTTGTGCAAGCCGATTCCCTTGGACAGGAAGCCGATGGCGGCTGGTCCCGTCAGCATGCCGGCATAACCTGCCGTAGTGAGGGCGGCGACGGCCAGCCCCTTAGGCATTGCGTGTTGCGTACCCGCGAGTCTGAACAGGATAGGCACGATGTTCGCGGCTCCAAGGCCCACAAAGACAAAACTGACAAGCCCGATCCATGCGACCGGTGCGAGCAGGAGGCCGCACAAGCCGAGGAGCGCTATCACCCCGCCAGATGTCAGCACAATGCGGTTCCCGAATCGCGCTACGATGCTATCGCCCGCGAAGCGGCTGAATGTCATCGCGATCGAGAAGAGCATGTATCCCACCCCACCATGTGCAGTCGAGACGAGGTGTTCGCCTACAAGCAAAAGCGCACTCCAGTCGAGCAGAGCCCCCTCAACCAGGAACGAGATTGCTGCGACGATAGCGATGACGAGCACGACACCTCTCGGGATGGCAAAGAGAGGCTGCTTCTCTCTCTCCCGATTCGAGAGCATGCGCGGAAGAGCCACAACAATCAGGGAAACAAGAAGAATGGAGCTGAAGATTGTGCTTGAACTGGGTGCGATTCCTCGCGAGAGAAAGGCTGTCACGACTCCCGAACCTAGAAATCCGCCAATACTGAAGAGTGCGTGAAATCCAGACATCAACGGTTTCTCAGAGATACGCTCAACATCGACAGCATGCAGGTTCATCGCAACATCCAGCGATCCCAGAGACGCCCCGAAAGCGAACAATGCGACTCCAAGGGCGATTGGCGACGATACGATGCTCAAGAGCGGCAATATGAGTGCCAGTCCTACTCCACCTGAGAGTACGACCGGCTTACTGCTGAAGCGCGCACACAGGTTCGCAGCAAGCGGCATGGCAACGATGGAACCAGCGCCCAAGAGCAGAAGAACCAACCCCATCGTGTCATCGCCGAGATGGCAGCGGGTCTTTGCGAAAGGCACTAAGGGTGCCCAGCAAGCTACGCCGAAACCTGCAGCAATGAATGCCAGCCGGGTCGATAGCTTCGCGCGCGATAGATTCGAACCCTCTGTCATGAAAATTCCTGTTCTCGGTTATGTCGAGCGAGACGCAACCTACGGTTGCCCAAGGATGACTGTGGGGCCGGCATTGGAAAAGGTCGAGACAATCTCCTCCGATGTGCCAGCTTCAAGAACGACATGGTCAAGGACTGCCAGTGCGGCGACCTGAAACGGCGCCCGGGTCTCAACTTTGTCCATAGTGACAAGCACGGCGGTACGATCACTTCTCGCGATGAGTGTGCGTTTGAACTCGGCATCTGCCATATGGAACGCGCCAATTCCAAGAGACACGGAAACGGCACACGCTCCCAGGAAGCACAGATCAAGGCTCAAGCGTTCGGCTTCGCGGGCAGCAGACAGCCCGATGGCCGCGCCGATTTCACGATCGATCTCTCCTCCTAGAACGATGACTTTGAAATTTTTTCGCTCAAGGAGGGCGCTGGCGATCGCAATCGAATTTGTGGCGATGGTAAGAGAGCGATCGGGCGGCATCTCTCTGGCCAGGGCCAGGTTAGTAGTGCCGCTATCGAGGAACACCGTCGATGCTTCGGAGACTAAGCTGAGAGCGGCCAAAGCCAAAGCACGTTTTTCTTTCGAGTCGTTCAAGAGTCTCTGTTCAAACGGAACTCCATCCGGGGATATCGGAAGTCCGCCACCGTAAACCCGTTTGCACTTGCCCTCCGCGGCTAACGCCCGCAGGTCGCGGCGGATGGCGTCTTCCGACACCAGGAACTCCTTTGCGAGGGCCGTGGAATTGACGGGAAGGCCACGTTGCAGGCGATTTTCAATCTCGCTCTTCCTTGTTGCTCCAGACAGAACGTGCATGAACAAGAAAATACCATGCACGATCAAGAGCGGCAAAGAATTCAGTTTTACGAGCCAACACCTCATCAAAAAACGGGAATTCAGGGTCGAACCTCCTTCCTGCAGCCGCTAAATGCTAGACGCGAAGCTTTCACGACGGCAGGCCGCAGCTGTGTCTCACTTGCGTTGCTCCTGTGTGAAGTGGTGATCGGCGCGACGAGAACTCGCCAGTGACGGATATCAGTCACAGATCTGTCACGGATGGCCACGCTATCGAACGCACTCTAGCGGTGCGGTCTTGAGTAAAAGCATCGCTTAGGTCTGGATTCCTCCGGACACATCGTGAGGTTGCGGTTTGGCGATGTCCTTGCTAGCGAATATCTCCGAAGGAGATCAGTTAGGAACTCCCGAAAAAGAAGCCTTCATAGGCAGAGACAGCGTTGAAATGTTTTTCATCGATTTGCCAAGCGCGATTCCACCTCGGGCTTGCAACCTGATAACTCGGATTTCGAAAAGTCGCTCATACGTCCTAAGTGGGGAAGCCGCGATACTTGAGCCCAGATTAGGGCCGAGGGACGCGCCGGCCACGCGATTCTGATCGGGTCCGTAAGCGCATTTTGTTCCACGCTGATGGGCGGCCACTGATGTATTGGCAGCACCTATCGGAACATCGTTCACACACAACCAGATCGGCCAAAGAGAGAGATTTTTATTATGAGTCCAGTTCAGGCAGAACAAACAAGCAGCGCAGGAAATGTGCCCTTAACGTCCGTCCACAAAACGGAGGCGGATGGTATTCAGGTTTTTTACCGGTCCGCCGGCGACCCGGAGGCGCCTGTGCTGCTTCTGCTGCACGGCTTTCCAAGCTCATCGTTCATGTTCCGCAATCTCATTTCCCGTCTTGCCGATGAGTACCGGGTGATCGCCCCAGACCTTCCGGGATTCGGTTTCACCGACGTGCCGGAGAAGCGAAAATATACATATTCCTTCGAGGCATTGGCCGGTACGATAGACGCTTTCACTGAAGCGCTTGGTCTGAAGAGCTACGCGATCTACATATTTGATTACGGAGCACCGACAGGCCTGCGGCTGGCGTTTAGCCATCCTGAACGAGTGACGGCAATCGTCTCCCAGAACGGCAATGCTTACGAAGAGGGTCTCGGTGATGCATGGGGACCGATCAGGACCTATTGGGCTCAGCCAACTCCAGCAAATCGGGAAGTGATCCGGCAAAACATTCTGAATTTCGAAGGAACTCGCTGGCAGTACACCCACGGTGTAGCGAATCCTGAAGTCGTTGCGCCCGAATCGTACACGCTGGATGCTGCGTTACTGGAACGCCCGGGGAACAAGGACATCCAGCTCGATCTGTTTCTCGACTATGCGTCGAACGTGAAGCTGTATCCGAAGTTTCAGGAGTACTTCCGTCAGTCGAAGCCGCCGCTGCTTGCGATCTGGGGTAAGAACGATCCCTTCTTCATTCCCGCCGGAGCCGACGCGTTTCGTAAGGACATTCCCAATGCGCAGGTCAGTTTCCTCGATACAGGCCACTTTGCCATTGAAACGCATGTGCTCGAGATTGCCGCTGCGATCAAAGGCTTTCTCAAGGCGAACCACATCTCGGGGAAAAGCCAGAAAGCGGGCTCCCGATGAATCATCCTAAGCACATGGGTACAGTCGTGCTGGTACATGGTGCCTGGGCTGATGGGTCGTGCTGGAGCAACATCATCATTCCCTTGCGACGCCATGGGCTGAACGTTATCTCGGCTCAAATTCCTCTTACCTCTCTCACCGATGACGCCGCCGCTTTGCGGCGCGTCATCGAGAGGACCATGGGGCCCGTCACTCTGGTAGGACACGCATATGCCGGCGCTGTGATCGCAGCCGCCCATAATGATCGGGTGAAATCACTGGTGTATGTGGCTGCGCTGGCCCCCGACGAGGGGGAGACTGTGATGGACGTGTTCTATCGTGCGACGCCACATCCGCAAGCTCCGCATCTCGAGCCGGACGCCTATGGGTTTATCTGGATGCCGGAAGAGAGTTTTGGCAGTGCAGTCGCTCACAAGGCTTCGTCGGACCAGATTGCCATCATGACTGCTCTACAGCAGCCAATCTCAGTGCAATGTATCCAGGAAAAGGCGCCCACGCCTGCATGGAAGAGCACGCCATCGTGGTATCTCATCGCCGAGGAGGATCGCATGATCATCCCAGAGGTGCAAAGATTTATGGCGGAACGGATGGGCGCGACGATACGATCCCACAATGTTGATCACACGCCAATGCACACCGCGCCGAACTTCGTAGTCGACTTGATACTCGACGCTGCCAGGAAAACACTTCCGGAGTAAAGCGAGAATTGCTTCGCGTTGAGTCCGCATCCGAGCCTGTTCAGGCAGGCTTGGAATGAACGGAGAATCGCAAACAGGTCTGTTCTTGCGATCTTTGGAAGCATTTCTCTTGATCGGATCTGGATTCACAACTTCGTGGCCGCCCCGCGATATCAAGCGGTGCGACTTCCTCAAGGAGAATTCGCTATGCGCGCCATCGTTCTCGAGAAATTCGGTGGACCGGACAGCCTGGTCTACAAGGACATCGCGGAACCCGATCCCAAGCCCGGCCACGTAGTCATCCAGATCAAGGCCTTCGGCATCAACCATGCCGAGATGCACATGCGTCGAGGCGAGTGGGCCGAGGCCGCTCCTGTCAGCGGCATCGAATGCGTTGGCTTGGTGAAGTCGTGTCCTGGCGGCGAGTTTCCAGTCGGGGCTAAAGTCGCAGCCTTGATGGGCGGCCTCGGCCGGACGATCAACGGAAGCTATGCCGAATATACTCGGGCCCCAGCCTCGAATGTAGCGCCGATCGAGTCGAAGTTGTCTTGGGCTGAACTTGCCACAATTCCTGAAACCTACGCGACCGCATGGACTTGCTTGTTTCGAAACCTGGAAATTCAAAAGGGGCAATTGATAGTCATCCGCGGTGCGACCTCGTCATTTGGGCAAGCCGCGCTCAAGATGGCGGTAAATGCGGGCGCTCGCGTTATCGCCACAACACGTAATCGTAATCGCTTCGAAATTTTGGAAAAGCTGGGAGCCGCGCGCTGTGAAATCGAACAGCGCGATCTGTCGAAGCATATCGCCGAAGCAAAGAAAATTGATGCAGTGCTTGATTTAGTTGGAAACAGCGTCCTGCTTGATTCACTCGCCATGCTTCGCCGCGGCGGGCGCTCCTGTCTGGCGGGCTGGCTCGGTGGTCTTGCCCCGATCGCCGACTTCAACCCTTTACTGCAAATGGCGAGCGGCGTTTATCTAACCTTCTTTGGCAGCTTTGTCTTTGGAACGCCAGGCTTTCCGCTCTTGGATGTTCCCCTGCAACAAATCGCTGCAGACGCAGAGGCCGGCAGGCTCGATGTCAAACCATCCAGGGTTTTCCGTTTCGAGGAAATCCGTGAAGCACACCGCGTTATGGAGGCACACGAGGCTCACGGAAAGATGGTTGTTGTTCACGACTAACACATACCCCAACAGGCTCAGGCGGCGGGTTCACACGATCGACAATCAATACTTCGTTCAGAAGCTGGGAGAAGACGACGTCCGCTTATCTCGATAAAACTGTGAGGCCAAATGATCGACGCGATCTAACCATCAACCGAATAGGAGTTTTCCGTCGAAGCAGAATACGTTTCACTCAATCTCCTCCAGCCCGGTATGGCAGTCCGGCAGACTGCTTCCTGACCGGAGACCCTTCCTTTTTCTTTAATAAACCGATTTATGTTGTCTGCTGTGAAGCAACCTCTATATAGTTCTGATGTTTCGCCAAGTACAAAAATCTTGCGGACAATGACAAGCGAGGCAGAACAAGTTTCTCTATGGAAAACGTTTGCCGGGATCTGGAGCTGGGAGTAATTTCATTCAGGGGCGCCCTCAAGAATCTGCTGAGAAGTGTTTTACGCGTTGATCTAACGATGGCGGTCTCATCCAGAAACGCCACCGCTCCTCGACGGGTTATTTTTCATCTTGGAATGGCCTTGTTGCTGCTCGCCGGGTTGCCGTTTTCGGCTTTTTCTCAATCACCCACAATTCATGCCACGATTGATGCTTCCAAGACTGGAACGCCCATCTCGAAATACATTTACGGGCAGTTTCTCGAGCACGGCGGCGACATTGTCAATACGGGTATTTGGTCCGAAATGCTCGTCGACCGCAAGTTCTTCTATCCGGTCGCGGCATCCGCTCCCACGCCTCCGCCGCTCATGGCCAATGCGGCAGGAAACCCGCGTCTGCGGCGCACGCCCACTCGCTGGTGGGCGCCGGTGGGTGGTGACCAGGCCGTCTCGATGGACAAGAAGGCTCCTTATACTGGCGACCAGTCACCGCTCATCGGACTTGATGGAAAGGAACCGCGCGGCCTCAGCCAGTCAGGTATCGCCGTTCGCAAAGGTCAGGCCTACACCGGCCGGATCGTGCTCGCGGGATCACCGAGTGCCGTTATCAAGGTCACACTGATCTGGGGGAAGGAAGCATCCGATCGAGAAACCGTCACCGTTCACTCACTGAGCGAGGGATATCGTAAATTTGCTTTGCGCTACGCTGCCGCCGTCGATACCGACGACGCGGCCCTCGAGATCACCGGCACGGGCACCGGCTCTTATCATGTCGGGGCCGTTTCGCTCATGCCTGCAAATAATGTCGAAGGCTTTCGCCCTGAGGTGATCGCCGCCCTCAAACAGTTGCGCTTCGGCGTACTTCGCTTTCCCGGCGGCAACTTCGTGTCTTCATACGAGTGGCGCTACGGGGTCGGCGACATCGACAAACGTCCGCCTATCTTCGATCCGGTATGGCATGCCGTGCAGCCAAATGATGTCGGCACCGACGAATTTCTCACTCTATGCCGTTTGCTGGGCGTCGATCCCTACATCACCGTCAATGCTGGCTTCGGCGACGCATGGTCCGCGCGCGAACTGGTCGAGTATACGAATGGCGCTGCAAGCACACCGATGGGCAAGTGGCGCGCCGAAAACGGCCATCCCGAGGCTTACCACGTCAAATTCTGGGGCGTGGGCAATGAGCCGTGGGGCGACTACCAGATGGGAGCGATGTCGCTTCCACAATTCGAAGTCAAGCACAACTTATTCGCAAAGGAGATGCGCAAGGTTGATCCCTCTATCAAATTAATCGCAGGCGGAGCGATGCCTGACGTGATGGAAGGCGCCGATCAGGCGAGGCGCATCAACGGCCAATACGTTCCCGACTATCTTTCTTCAGCCGACTGGACGGGGCAGATGCTGTTGAACTGTCTCGACGATATTGACATGGTCAGCGAGCACTACTATGCCTCGGGCACTCAGCACACGGACATCAAGCTGCAGAAGAAAGTCCCTATCGATCCGCCGCTGTCTCTTGTCGAGTGGGAACGCGCGCCGGCGGTACAGATTCGGGCCAAGTATGAGCACTACGAGGAGTATCTGAAACGTATTCCCGCGTTGCGCGCCAAGCCTGTCCCGATTGCCATTGATGAATGGGCTTATTCAGGAAGCTCCCGCGATGGATATAAGGTGGTTCCCGCTTACGCCTGGGCCTTCCATGAGATGTTCCGTCACTCCGATGTTTTTCAAATGGGAGCGTTCACCTTCGCCACCGCGATGATGAGCGAGAACCGCACCGAGGCCGTTCTCAATCCGACCGGCATGCTTTTCAAAATGTATCGCGATCACTTCGGTACGATTCCAGTCGAGGTCACTGGCGACTCGCCTCAACCGAAACCCGCATTCCCAGCCGGGGGCGATCAGCCTGCTGTCAATCCTGGGAGCCCAACTTATCCGCTGGATGTAAGCGCGGCACTGAGCGAGGACCGCAAGACGCTCGCGATCGCCGTACTCAATCCTTCCGACTCGCAACAAAGCATCCAGATTGTTCTGAATGGAGCGAAGCTCGCCAACTCAGGGCATCTTTATCGCATGGCTCCCGATTCCATTGACGCGACCGTAGTGGTGGACAAGAAGCCTGAGGTACAGGTTGAAGATCAGTTGCTTGGGCCGCTGCCTGACGCGATTACGGTGCGACCGTTCAGCGTCAACATATACTCCTATGCGGTCGAATAACGAAAAAATTCAAGAGGTCCCGATGAAAAGAATGAGATGGTTTCTTGCGGGTGCAGTTATCGCCGCCTCGGTCCCGTCACCCGTCGCCAGTTGCCAGGCGCAGACCAATGTGCCAGCCGTCATTCCCGGCGTTAAGCCCGCAAGTGTCGAGCACATCAAGATCCACGGTGCGGCGCTAGAGGGAAATCTCGAAGGCGATGCGGTCGATCGCGATGTTATCGTCTTTCTTCCTCCCAGTTATGCGAAGGAGAAGAAGCGTCGTTATCCGGTGGTCTATGCCTTGCACGGATACTCGATTGGCGCCGAGCAGTGGACGCACGAGATTCATGTTCCGCAAACGATCGAAGGCGGTTTCGCGCAGGGTGCGCAGGAGATGATCGTTGTCCTGCCCGACTCAAAAACCATCTACAACGGATCCATGTACTCGAGCTCGGCGACCACCGGCGACTTCGAAGATTACATCGCGCACGACGTTGTCGCTTACATGGACGCACACTATCGCACCATTCCCAATCGCTCGAGCCGCGGTCTCGTCGGCCACTCCATGGGAGGCTACGGAGCTTCGCGCATCGGCATGAAGCACCCTGACGTATTCGGTGCGCTCTACATCATGAGCCCTTGCTGCTTGTCTCCAATGGCCGGCGGCGGACCAGGGCCCGCGGATCAGGCGAAGGAGCGAGCAATGGCAAGTGAGAAGAAGGTGGCTGCGGCAAGGTCGCCTGCCGATCTGGCGGCACAGTCGCCCGGCTTCGGCTCCGCGCAATACGCAACCGCAGCAGCGTGGGCGCCGAATCCAAAGAACCCGCCGCTTTACTTCGACCTTCCGACGAAGGACGGCGTTCCTCAGCCCGAGATTGTTGCGAAATTCACGGCCAATGCGCCGCTTGCGTTCGTGGATCAGTACATCGGAAATCTGAAGCAGTATCGGGCAATTGCGATGGATGTGGGAGATCAGGATGGTTTGCGCGTGGACGCCGCCAAGCTGCATGAGATTCTCGACAACTATGGCGTGGTCAACGCCTTTGAGATATATTCCGGCACGCACATCAGTGCAGTCGCCGATCGCTTCCAAAACCATGTATTGCCCTTTTTCAGCAAGAACCTTTGCTTCACCGCAGGCTGCAAGTGAGAAAAAACGAAGACGCGCTGGCTATGCAGAATCTCCTGTAACGGCGCGACAGACTGTATGCAATTCAGAAGTATGGAATCCCGTATGCATCGAACCACGCTATCCCGTCGAATGCCGTTTGGAGCCGTATCCGTTCCTGCGCTCGCGTTTTTCGCGCTCTCCGCTTGTTCGACAGCAGGCGGTCAGATGCCCGGACAAAAGTTGCCTGGACTTGTGCCAATTCAGGTTCAACAGATGGCCAACGGAATTCGAGCCACGGCAGGCAAGGAGATTTTAGAGGCGACCGTGTGCTCCGACTCCGTGATTCACGTGGTCGCTGTGCCCGAGCCATTGAATCATCAGCCAGCCAGGCCATGGATGTTGGACGAGAAAGAATCCTGTCCTGGCGCGCCGTTCACGTTCGCGCAAAATGATAAATCCGCGTTGCTCAGAACTGCGAAGATCGAGCTTGCAATGAATCTCGAACGCGGTAATCTCTCCTTTCGCGCTCTTACAGGAGAAACACTCGTCAATGAGGGCTCGGCGATACCTCGAACCTATGAGCCGGTCGAATTGAATGGCGACCACACGTACCGGGTCACAAATCGCTTTTCGCCCAGCATGTCAGAGGCTTTCTATGGCCTCGGCCAGCATCAGAATGGCATGTTCAACTATCGGGGCGCTACCGTTGAACTAGGTCAGAACAACACTGACGTTGCCATTCCGCTTCTCGTCTCCAGCAAGGGCTATGCGTTGATGTGGAATACAGCAGCACTCACTTACGTAGACAATCGCTTTCCCCTCGATCTCGTCCTCACTTCCATCGCTGGCAAATCCGTTGACTACTACTTTCTTTATGGACCCGAGATCGACACCGTTCTCCACGAATACCGAGGTCTGACAGGCCACACGCCTATGCTTCCCAAATGGGGCTACGGGCTCTTTCAATCGAAGGATCGCTACGTTTCTCTCGATGAAATTCGGGACATCGCCGGCCGCTATCGCAAGGAGAATAAGCCGCTCGATGCGATGGTTCAGGATTGGTTCTGGTGGAAGACCGAGGGCGATCCAGTCTTCAACTCGAACTATCACGACGTGGCGAAAGATCTCGATGCGTTGCACAAAGAGAATGTGCACGCCATGATCTCGGTGTGGGGATTGCTCGATCCTCAATCGGAGACCTACAAGATCCTTGATGCAAAGCACCTTCTCATTCCGGACGCCCACGTCTACGATGCCAGCAGCCCTGAGGCCCGTGACATCTATTGGGATCGCCTAACGAGCAAATTGCTGGCGCAGGGATGGGATGCTTTCTGGCTCGACAGCGCGGAGCCTGAGGAGTACTGGCCTCACATGGGAGACGCGATTCTGCGCAGCAGGCAGCTCAGTATCGGCAACGGCGCGGAGTACACCAATGTCTTTCCGCTTCTCCATACGCTCGGAGTGCAAGACCACTGGAAGGCCACGACCGATCGGAAGCGCGTCTTCCTGCTCACACGCTCCGCTTTTCTTGGCCAGCAGCGCGTTGGAGCCACGGTCTGGTCGGGCGATGTCTACGGAACCTATTGGGGGCTCGCACACCAGGTGGCCGCCGGCCTGAATTTCGCTCTTTCAGGCTACCCTTATTGGACCACGGACATTGGCGGTTACTGGCCGCCGCATGAGGATCCGCTCGCCGATCCAGCCTTCCAGGAGCTGTATGCGCGCTGGTATGAGTATGGAACCTTTTGCCCCATCTTTCGCACGCACGGTCACCGTCCGCATAACGAGATGTGGTCTTTCGATAAGGTCGAGCCGATCCTGCTGACCTATGACAAACTTCGTTACCGCCTGATGCCGTACATCTATTCGCTGGCGTGGAAGGTGACAAACGAGGACTACACCATCCAGCGGCCTCTTGTGATGGACTGGCGCACAGACCCGAATACCTGGAACCTCGGCGACGAGTTCATGTTCGGCCCCGCTCTGCTGGTCAACCCCGTGTTGAAGCCCAACGCAACCGGGCGAAGCGTCTATCTTCCAGCCGCGCCCGCCTGGTACGACTTCTGGTCCGGCAAGTCGATCACGAGCCCAGGAGAGATTGAGGCCGATGCGCCGCTGGATCGGATGCCACTCTTTGTGCGCGCAGGCTCGATTCTTCCGATGGGCCCTGAGATCGAATACGCGACACAGAATGCCGACGGGCCCATCGAGCTCCGCATCTATCGCGGCGCCAACGGAGATTTCAACCTCTATGAAGACGCAGGCGACAGCTATGACTACGAGAAAGGCGAGCGCTCAGTCATACCGATCCACTGGGAAGATAGCGCCAGCATCTTGACGATCGGCGCCCGCGCGGGATCATTCCCCGGAATGCTCGAGCACCGCCGCTTTCGCGTCGTCCTTGTCGGCAGCGGACATGGGACTGGCGCTGAAGCGACCGGCGCTTCCGATGCAGACATTGAGTACAGCGGTAAAGAAATTCGAAAGGCCGTGCGTTGAACGCGTGGTCCACCAAGATAGAGCTCTTACCTGACGCCACTTATGAAGTAAGCAATATGATCCATCTCGCAGCCAGAAAAGTTAGCCAGTTGTTGCCCTAAAACTATTCGAAAAAGAATGTTGGAGACCAAGATGAAAAGATTCGTGTGGCAGTATGTTGAACGGCCCGCAACTTTTGCGGCAATAATCCTACTCGGTCTGAGCCTTCGGACTGCAGGCGCTCAGGATTCGCAGAACGCTCCCTACATGAATCCTCAGCTTCCGCCCCAGGTGCGCGCGACAGATCTGGTGCGCCGGATGACTCTCGAGGAAAAAGCCACGCAGATGCAGAACAACTCTGCCGCGGTTCCGCGTCTCAAGGTTCCTGCTTATCAATGGTGGAGCGAGGCCCTTCACGGAGTGATCAATGAAGGCGTCACCGAGTATCCCGAGCCCGTTGGACTCGCTGCCACATTCGACCCCGAGGGCATTCACACCATGGCTGCGCAGATCGGCGTTGAAGGTCGCATCAAGCACGTGCAAAATCTACGCGAAGGTCACACCGGCATTATGGGCGGCCTGGATTTCTGGTCGCCCAATCTGAATATCTTCCGCGATCCCCGGTGGGGCCGCGGGCAGGAGACCTATGGCGAAGACCCGTTCCTCACGGCGCGCATGGGCGTCGCTTACGTGACTGGATTGCAGGGCAATGACCCGAAATATTATCTCGCCATCGCAACCCCCAAACACTATGCAGTGCACAGCGGACCAGAACCAACGCGCCATTTCGCGGACGTGGATGTCAGCAAGCACGATGAGGTAGACACTTACGAGCCCGCCTTCCGCGCTGCTGTTGTAGAAGGCAAAGCGGGATCAGTGATGTGTGCATATAACGCCATCAATGGTGAGCCGGCTTGTGCCAATCAATATCTGTTGCAAGACCAGCTTCGCGGCAAATGGGGATTCCAGGGATACGTGGTGTCGGATTGTGACGCCGTTCGCGACGTTGCCGCCAATCATCGCTATCGGGCGACACAAGCGCAAGGGGCTGCCATCTCTGTCATGCGCGGCATGGACAACGAGTGCGTCACCTTCACCTCTCGTTTCGGTGAGCCGGTTGAAAAAGCGTATGTCGACGCCGTTCAACAGGGATACCTGCCTGAGAGCGTTCTCGATACGGCTTTGATTCGGCTGTTCACGGCGCGCATCAAGCTTGGCATGTTCGATCCACCTGAGATGGTCCCCTACACGAAGATCGATGAGAAGGAGCTGGACAGCGCAGAGCATCGCATACATGCGCGCAAGCTGGCGAACGAGTCCATGGTGTTGCTCAAGAATGACGGCCTGCTCCCTCTGAAATCCGGAATTCAGAAAATCGCCGTCGTCGGTCCGCTCGCCGATCAGACGCGGCCGCTCATCGGAAACTACGCCGGCCAGCCCACGCACATCGTTTCGATCGTCGAGGGTCTTAAGGCCGAGTTTCCGAATGCCAGCATCACCTTTGTTCCTGGCACGCAGTTCCTCCGGCCTGAAGGAACGCCGGTACCGGATGCGCTACTCACCACCGCGGAAGGCCACGCTGGTTTGAAAGCGGAGTACAGCGAAGGACGGATGAATCCGGAGGAGAAAAAGAAGCCCTTCGTCACTCGGACGGAGACGAACGTCATGCTGACGGAGAAGGATCTTCCCAGGGAAGTTGCAGGGAAGAAGAGCTTCAACGTGCAATGGACGGGGTTTCTCACGCCCACTGAGTCGGGCGACTTCCTTCTCGGCGTCCGCTCCCAGGGTTTCGCGAGACTGACGGTGGACGGCAAGCAAGTCGCGATGATGTACGGAGGCGGCAGTGAGATTGTGCCGGTAGTCGGCCGTGCTCATCTGGAGAAAGGCCGCAAGGCTGCTATCGAGATCCACTATGGCACGCAGAACGGGAAGGTCCACGCGGAGCTGATCTGGGCCAAAGTTCACAACGAGGTCTCACCCGAAGCGATCGCCGCAGCGAAGGATGCCGATGCTGTCGTCGCGGTCGTCGGAATCACCAGCCAGCTTGAGGGGGAAGAGATGCCAGTCAGCGAACCTGGCTTCCTTGGAGGTGATCGCACCAGTATCGATCTGCCTCAACCGGAAGAAGATCTGGTGGAAGCTGTCGCCGCGACGGGCAAGCCCCTCGCCGTCGTACTCCTGAACGGCAGCGCTTTATCTATTAACTGGATCAATGAGCATGCGAACGCCGTGCTTGATGCATGGTATCCCGGCGAGGAAGGCGGCGCAGCTGTGGCCGAAACTCTCAGTGGGAAAAATAATCCCTCGGGCAGATTGCCGGTCACCTTTTATAAGGGTGTGGATCAGCTGCCCAACTTCGAAGATTACGGAATGGCCAACAGGACCTATCGATACTTCGATGGCAAGCCGCTTTATGCATTCGGATACGGGCTTAGCTACACCAAATTCAGCTACAGCGACATCACGGTTTCGGCGCAGTCGGTGGCGGCAGGACAGCCACTCGGTGCTGACGTGACCGTCACCAACGCCGGCAACGTCGCAGGAGCTGAAGTGGTGCAGCTCTATCTCAAATTTCCTGAAGAAAAGGGCGCGCCCCGCATCGCTCTTCGTGGATTTCGACGCATTCACCTCGAACCAGGCGCAAACCAGAAAGTTCATTTTGAATTGACGCCGCGTGATCTAGGCATGGTGACGGAGAATGGCAATCCGATCATTGCTCAGGGTGATTACACGTTAAGCATCGGTGGTGGGCAGCCCGATACCGCAGCGCCTAGCGTGAGTGGTCACTTCCACATTGAGGGCCAGTATGGCTTGCCGGAATAGCTGGGGCGTCGAAATTAAGTTCGCTGCGGGAATGGACACACCATTCCCGCGGCCGCACAACTGTCGATGCTTACACAACCCACAATCCGAAACTTGATTTTCGCAAGCATCTCCAGGAGCCCGTAAGCAGCACGATCGGAAATCTGGCTCTTAATGCCCGCGATTGCTATCGATCGGAGTGTTTGGTAAATGTAAACTCCTTTCGACTTTCTTCTGTTTCACCCTCTTCTCCCTGATGACCCTTATGAAATCGGTCTTTGTCCCTCCAGGTGTGGGAACTCCTTGCGGAGTCCGAGTTACTTCGAGACTGCGTGTGCAGCACTCTCAATTACATCTGCGACTTCCTTTGGATGCGAGACATAGACTGAGTGGCTGGCGTCTGGGACTTCGACCGTGTGGCTATGAGCTCGCTTGGCATAAAACCGTTCGAGGTCGGGGTTGATCGTTCGATCCGCCCCGGCGACGATCATCCAGCTCGGCTTTTCTCTCCATGCAGGCGTGGTGATGACGGCTTTGAAATTGTCCGCAGCGTTGAGGACCTGGGACCGCGCCATGAAGGCGGCCTGCTCCACAGAAAGATCGGCTGCGAAATACTCATGAAAATGGGCGGGATCGAGGTACGTGAAACCATCTGCTGTCTTCTTTATCGCACCAGACTTGCTGAGGTCACTCGGGAAGCGTTTGCCGTCGTCGGCTTCGTTCTCGCCGGCATCCGGCATGTGCGCTGCAACATACACGACTCCGGCAACCGATGGCCCGGTGCCCGCTTCTGTGATTACGGCTCCCCCATAGCTGTGCGCGACAAGGATGCTTGGTCCGTCCTGCAGCGCGAGGATACGCTTCACGGCAGTTACATCATCCTGAAAGGATGTCTCTGGCTCTTGGACGATGCTGACGTCGAAGCCATCTTTGACAAGAATGTCGTAAACGCCCCTCCAGCCCGAACCGTCCGCCCAGGCGCCGTGAACCAGAACGATATTTTTCACTTCGGACTTCTGAGCTTGTAAGTTTGGTGCGCTCGACAGGGAGGCAGCACATAACGTTATGGAAAATACAGTGAACCGATTGAACATACTTAGCTCCCAATTCCTTTTTTGTTGAGTTCTGCGATGCGTTTCAAAAACCAAGCTCCGTCGTCATTGCTGGTGCGGGTTTCGTCTAGCGGTTGCCTCTCACGCCTTATACGTTGCGGAGCTCATTTTCCTTTGAGTCAAGCTTCTTCACTTGCCATAAGCTCCCATCTCGGTTGTTGATTCTTTGAGGGCAGTTCACAGATCCATTGCTGCGGGCTTCAAAGCCGTCTCACCTGTACATCTCCGGCTTTTCGAAGCCATGCCGCAAGGATGCCATGGGAGGTGATCAGGCGAACGCAATAGGTGGTGTGAACCGGCCGCCACGAATGATCCGATCGCGCGATCAGTTTCCAAAGAGAACACCAATTTTGTGCCTCACGCTACGTTGGACGCTTCACAGGTGATTTGTGATCGTTGTTTGTTCTTATGGTCGTGATAGGGGCGACTAATCACGGATACCAAACAGTTCGCCGAACTGGATTGGCGCAAATAAAATTTTTAGATTGGCAAAGCCCTGTTGAGGATGACTCGTTAATGCCGCCGGCAATTCTGCTCAACTGGTAAGGCAGTCGAATTGCAAGTGAAAGGAATTCGGTCCTAGGAGTCGAGTCAAGGACAGTCGCCTCATAGAGCCGTGAGAAAAACGCAGTCACTGGCCGATGTAATCGATGAGTCTCTCGGCTTACCACTTATTCAGTGATGTGCGAGCGAATTCACAAAATCGGCGAACGACCGCTGCAGTGTGATGGCGTGCGAGGGCTAAGCCAGTTTCGGACTCCGGTAGTCGATCAGCGATCGAGCATACGGTCGCCTTGGAGACGATTTTTTTTGCAACGGATGCTGGCACAATCGAGACGCCTACCCCGGCATCAACGAGAGAGATGAGTGTAGGCATCTCTCCTGCCGTTTGCACTACCTTAGGGACGACTCCAGCGTTGCTCAGAATTCCAATCAAAAGATCATGGAATCCAGGAGCGTACTCCCGCGCATACATGACAAATGGACTCTCTTTGAGCTCGCGCAGACGAATCTCTTTCATTGCCGAAAGTGGGTGCCATGAAGGCAAGATCGCGACGAATGGTTCCCGATGAACCGTTGTCACCTCGATCTCTTTGCGATTTTCAATTGGAAGGCGAAGAAATCCTACGTCTAACAAACCATCGCCGATCATTTCCAGTTGGGTTTCTGTCAAAATGTTTCTTATCGAAAACTCGACATCTGGGTAGCTCTTCCGAAAGCGCCGCATCAAGTTCGGGACGATCTCAAAACCGGCAGTTGATATAAAACCGATGCGAATATGGCCGAGTTTTCCCGCTGACGTCCACTGAGCTTTCCTCTTGGCAAATTCAAGCCTTTCCAGAGCGATCGCCGCGTCTTCCCGAAACGCCTGCCCCGCCTCCGTAAGCACCGTACCCTGCCGGTTTCGACTTAGGAGTTGGATCCCCAATTCGTCCTCAAGCGCTTTGACTTGAAGGCTCAGCGCAGGCTGGCTCAAGTTAAGGAGCCGAGCGCTTCGACCGAAATGAAGAGTTTCAGCGACGGACAAGAACGAGCGGATGTGACGGAATTCCATGCTGCCTCCTGATTAGCTGACGTTATCACGATTAATAAAAACACCTCATCCGTCGTAAATGATGCGTCAGTATCAAGTCATTCGCACTGTTTCGTCGCGCTCGATGGCGCGCCTGATTGTGCTCGCTAATCACGACGATAACAACATACAACGATCCTCCTCACCAGAACAAGACTCGAATAAATGTGTGCTGGAGTGGAGAAGTGAATGCATGACGAAACACTGACGCGGCAGCGGGCTACATGACAACCAGCAGGGACGAAAGCGACGTTAGACCCTGACCGGCGTGACGTTATACAAGCTCAAATGCTGAAGATTTATTTCCAGTTCCTATTCGAAAAACTTGATCTGACTCGACGCGGGCTGGCTGAGGTAAAGCAGCTTTGCACTGCGGCCGAAGTGAAGCGTTTCTGCGACAGAGAGAAATGTGCGGATAGGCGTAGCTCCATAAGGCCCCTTCATAAGCAGAGTTAATCATAATGATTAAACATACAACGAACCTAATCCCTAGGAGAAAGCTCTAATCAGTTATGGAAGGACAGAAGGAGCGTATGGAATGAAGGAACAGACACAGCAGCGACGGACCTCTTGGACAACGCGCCGGGACGAGAAGGCGCGCCGGATGCAGATCGTGCGGCCATGGATGACCGGGCCTATCCTCCCGGCTGGGAAGACGGTTGAGGCGCTCGAATCCATCATCGCCAGCGGCGATCGTCTTGTGATGGAAGGAGACAATCAGAAGCAGGCCGACTTCCTCTCGCGTTCCCTCGTGAAGGTCGATGCCAAAAAGATTCACGATCTTCATCTCATCATCTCCAGCATCAGCCGCCCCGAGCAACTCACGCTTTTCGAGCTTGGGATCGCGAAGAAGATCGACTTTTCCTTCGCCGGCCCGCAAAGCCTCCGTGTAGCGCAACTGCTCGAAGACGGCGTACTGGAGATCGGCGCCATTCACACCTATGTCGAGCTATACGCTCGACTTCTGGTGGATCTGGTTCCTAATGTTGTTCTGGTGTGCGCTGAGCAGGCAGACCATGAGGGTAATCTCTTCACAGGTCCTAACACTGAAGACACCCCGGTCATTGTCGAGGCTGCTGCCTTCCACGACGCCATCGTGGTCGTGCAGGTCAACAAAATCGTCGATACATTGCCAAGGGTCGACATCCCCGGTTCCTGGATCGATATCGTTGTCGAGGCCGACAAGCCATACGCGGTCGAACCTCTTTTTACGCGCGATCCGCGCCACATCAACGATCTTCAGATTTTGACGGGGATGATGGTTATCCGTGGCGTCTATGAGAAACATCAGGTCCAGTCACTCAATCACGGAATTGGTTTCGACACAGCCGCTATTGAACTTCTTCTCCCTACCTATGGAGAGTCTCTTGGGCTGCGCGGGAAAATCTGCAAACATTTTGCACTGAACCCGCACCCCACATTGATTCCGGCGATCGAGAGCGGATGGGTTGAGAGCGTTCACTCGTTCGGAAGCGAAATCGGTATGGATGAGTACATCCGTGCTCGCCCCGACATCTTCTTTACCGGCCGGGATGGCAGCCTGCGCTCTAATCGCGTTCTCTGCCAGCTTGCAGGACAGTATGCCGTCGATGCATTTATTGGAGCCACGCTTCAGATGGATGGGGATGCCAATTCCTCGACGGTAACGACCGGACGCCTTGCGGGCTTCGGAGGAGCGCCGAATATGGGACATGACCCGCATGGACGCCGCCACTCATCGCCGGCTTGGCTCGATCTCAAGACCAATGCAGACCCAACTCTGCCGGGACGCAAACTGGTGGTTCAGACGATTGAAACCTTTGCCAAAGGTGGTGAGCCGGCATTTGTCGAAACTCTGGATGCAGTTGAAGTTGGCAGGAGGGCCGGCATGCCGATCGCACCGGTCATGATCTATGGCCAGGATGTTAGCCACGTCGTGACGGAAGAGGGCATTGCTTATCTGTACAAAACCGAAGGCGTTGAAGAGCGCCGCCGGGCTTTGGCTGCAGTAGCAGGTATCAGTCCTGTCGGTCTCAAGGCAAAGGCCAATGAGACGGCCGAACTTCGCCGTCGCGGCGTCGTCGCATTTCCAGAGGATATTGGAGTCCAGCGTCTCCAGGCCAAGCGATCTCTGCTTGCCGCGCGGAGCATGGAAGATCTGGTTGCATGGTCTGGTGGCCTTTATCAGCCGCCGGCCAAGTTCAGGAGCTGGTAATGGCACGGTCAAACATAATCACGAAATCCTCGCTGCAACTCAACGCTTTGCACCGGTCTGAATGGCTTGCGGAACTCGCCCTGCAATCGTTGATTGCTGAAGCGGAGCTCACACCTAAACCTGGTCTCGTCGATGGTCGCAGCTCAGGATCTCATTCGGATCTGTCGTTCGATTTAATGCGAAGATCTGCCAACGCGATTGCCCCATACTTTACGCAAATGGCTTTGACATCCACAGAAGCTCAGATGAATGCCAGTCTGCGCGCAACCGTAGCGAATATTGGTAGGGAAGCCGAAGGGGCGATGCTTCGCGCCACTTCAGGCAGCAATGCGCACAAAGGCGCCATCTGGGTTCTAGGACTACTGGTTTGCGCTGCAAGTCTGAGCGAAGGATCCGATCCGGAATTTGTAGCTGAAGCTGCCGGATATCTAGCGCGTTTGCCCGATCGTGCGAGACCGCTGGCAGTATCTCACGGCGACGTGGTTCTTGAACGATATGGGGCTACCGGAGCTCGAGGCGAAGCCTATGTGAATTTTCCGCACGTCATCAAAATTGGCCTTCCGGCGCTGAAGTCAGCTCGCAAAAGCGGCCGAACAGAGCAGGATAGTCGGCTCGCGGCTCTGCTTGCCATCATGTCGCATCTCGATGACACCTGCGTTCTCTATCGAGGGGGACCTGAGGCGCAAAAGATTGTGTGCGAGGGTGCCACTCGTGTGATCAGGGTTGGCGGCCCGGGCAGCATAAAGGGAAATGCAGCATTGATCGCACTCGGACAGGAGTTTGTCAGTCTGCACATCTCTCCCGGCGGCAGCGCGGATCTTCTCGCTGCCACACTTTTTCTGGATGCTCTCGAACGCGGGCTTGAAGGAGTGGAAAAGGACAACAGTCTAGTGGAGGAAAACAATGGAAAAAATTGAGTTCAACTACCCCGAGGCAAAACGCCTCATCACCAAGAGAGCGCACGTGGGTGTCGTGGGCTCGGGTGATATGGAGGTCCTTCTCGAACCGAACCGTGAGGAGGGAGCCCAGGTCTTCATAACGACCAGCGTCAATGGCTTCGGCGATGCGTGGAAGGCGGTCTTCGATCGTTTCTTCTCGAAGTTCGACGGCGCGGTCCGTATCGACATTAACGATGCCGGCGCAACACCCGGAAGTGTGTTACTTCGTCTCGAACAGGCAGTGGAGGTGATTGAGCAATGAACGCGCCAACTCTCATTCCCGATTTTGTCAACCGCAAAAGCTTTATCGAACTGGACGCGCGTGCCCGTGCTCAGAGCCTCTTCGATGAAAGTACTTCAAAGGAGCTTGTCGGGCCCTTCGATCGCATCGAGTCTCCATGGCTTGCGAAACAGGGCATCGCTCCACAGTCTGATGATGGCTGCATTGTGATCAAGGGGAAAATCGGCGGTCTTTCAGCAGTCGCCATTGCGTTTGAAGGAGCCTTCCAGGGTGGCAGCGTGGGCGAGGTATCCGGCGCCAAGATGACCGCCGCCCTGGATCTTGCAACGGAGGATTCTGAGGCAGGAAAACCGACAGCTGCAATTCTTCTGCTCGAAACAGGCGGTGTGCGCCTTCAGGAAGCGAATCTCGGTTTGGCGGCTGTTGCCGAGATTATCTCTTCAGCTCTCGCCCTTCGTCCGCATGCCCCGGTGATCACAATCGTTGCAGGCACCGTCGGGTGTTTCGGGGGAATGTCTCTTGTAGCCGGCTTATCCAGCTACACGATCATGACGCGCGAGGCGCGCCTTGGATTGAACGGTCCCGAGGTGATTGAGCAGGAGTCCGGCATCGACGAGTTTGATGCTTCTGATCGAGCGCTCATTTGGGCAATTCATGGCGGAGAACAACGCGTCGGCATGGGACTCGCCGATGTCCTCGTCGAAGATGATGCCGGCAAGATAGCTGCAGCGGTGCGTGATTGCGTTCACAAAGGCGTGCCGGAAAAGCATCGGAGTGAGCAAGTGGAGCTTTATCGTGCTCGTATAGCCGCGCTTGATACGTCCAGCCAGATAGATCTTGCGACATTGCGGCGACAGTGGGCAGACCCACAAGGAGGTGTGCGATGAATGAACAAATTGGATTACGCGGCAGAGCATGGTTCAAAGCCTTGACTGGAAGTGACACTCCGAATGGTGGTGATCCGAACTCTGTGCTGGCCACCACCGCGACTATTGAAAATCAGCAGTCCCTTTTCCTTTGTGTTGTACCGGATAAGAGCAGCCGCTTTCCTTGTGTCCGCGATGGGCAGGTTGGACTCGAAGAAGCATTCACTCTTGCAACCCACGTGCGAACGGCTATCGCGGAAGATCGCGATAAACCTCGAGAAGCGAAGCGTCCCATCATCGCCATCGTTGACGTCAAGAGTCAGGCTTATGGGCGCCGTGAGGAGACCGCCGGTATCTTCTTCGCAGCGGCTGTGGCGGCAGATGCATACGCATCGGCAAGGATGGCGGGACATCCCGTTATTTCGTTGATAGCCGGCCAAGCCTTCAGTGGGGGATTTCTCACGCACGGCTACCAGGCCAATCGCATTCTGGCATTCGATGATGCTGGCATAGTGATTCATGCCATGCATAAAGATGCGGCAGCCAGAATTACGAGAAGGCCCGTCGCGGAGCTCGAAAAACTGGGACACGAGATCGCCCCGATGTCGTATGACGTCCGGGACTATGCGAAACTCGGTCTCCTATTCAAACTGTTGCACGCTGACGATCCACAGCATCCGACTTCGAATGAAGTAGCCGAGGTGAGAAACTCAATCCAGCAAGCGATTGCGGATTCCCGGAAAGGCAAGCTCGATCTGAGTAACAGGTGGGAGTCAGACGCTGCCATAACAATGCGGAAAGGCACCCTTGCAGTGCGAGCTGCTCTCGAAGCACAGTGGTTCAACGAGTAAGAGGCAGAAAAAGTGACTCTGATTCTTCTGGATGCATTGCTCCCGATCTTCGTCGGTCTGCTGCTCGGATATATAGCAGGCCGGCGCGGAGTCATGGACAACCTGAATGTTCGAAATCTAATTGTTCTTGTGATGGACTTCGCCATCCCATGTGCTCTGTTTTCCACGATCAGTAGGACATCCTGGCCGGTCCTTCGAGAGCAGTCGGAATCCGCAGCAATGATCGGTGTGGTCTTTGTAGCCTCGTATGCGGCCAGCTATATCTGGGCAAGAAAAAGTTTGAAGATGTCCATCTCCGATGCTTCCGTACTTGCACTGACAGTAGGCTTTCCGAATTCTGCGGCCGTCGCTTTGCCATTGCTGACCACCGCGTACGGGCCCCGTTCAAGCGTCACAGCTGCTCTCTCAATCGCAGTCGGATCCATCACTATCTCCCCCTTAACGGTCGCGCTGCTTGAGGCCGACAAACTGTCCGATGGCAACGGCGTTTCTCTTCGAGCGGTGGCGATCAAATTTCTTCGCGCATTCACTCGTCCTGTAGTCTGGGCACCTGTGTTGGCTTTGGTCGGTGTTTACTTCGGTTTGCATCTGCCATCTTATATTGATCGGTCGTTAACGATTCTTGCGAGCGCAGCTTCAGGGTCGGCTTTGATTCTTACCGGACTCGTTGTCTCCTCCCAGACATTTCGCTTTGATAAGAAAGTCGCCTGGGCAACCGCCGCGATCGTGCTGATTCAGCCCCTGTTTGCTCTTGGCATTACTGAGCTCTTTCATATGAGTCATGCAGAAATCCGTGACATCACGCTGATCAGCGCGATACCGGGTGGGTTCTTCGGTCTCGTTTTCGGGAAGAGTTTCAATGCAACTCCTGAAACCGGCAGTTCAGCACTGATTGCTTCATATTGCGTAGGGGCATTTTCTATGGCTGGCTGGATGCTCGTACTGACAAGGTATTTGTGAGGAAATCCAATGGCCGGCGCGCTGCACGTCCACGATCTTATTCTTCTGAGAACAGAGCCTGCGGTCACCTTTCCTGAAGGGGAGCCAGCGTGCGCGTACCTCAATCCCAATCAGCGCCCGTGGGTAGTTGTACGGAGAGAACGCATCTCAGATGGCTTGCTCCCGGTGGGGATGCGTGGATCGGAACGAAACGAACGCTGCGCAGGATTCACAAGGTGGAGTGAAGTGTTAGAGACTCGGCGGCCGGATGAGTTGCGGCTGCTGCTCGCTGCGGATTCACGCCGGACACTCCTGGCGTTCCAAACTTTAGCCTATCTCGAATGCCGCCTAGCAGGATTGGATGAGAACTGGGGTCCGGGCGGGAGCGTAGGTTTTGAACTGGCATCTGGAATACCGGCTGTCCGCGAGGGCAGTGATCTGGACCTCATTCTCTTCGCGCCTAAAAAACTAGAGATTACAGAAGCTCAGAATTTGTGGCGCATAATCAGCAGTGCTCCGGGAAAGGTCGATGCTTTGATAGAGACGCCGTTCTGCGGTTTTTCTTTACAGGAATTCGTGACAGCTTCGCCTCGTAAGATGCTGCTTCGCACCAGTGACGGACGCGTTCTCGGCTCCGATCCCTGGGATTTGTCGAACGGCGAAAGTTGCTAACGTGGATACTGCATTTTTGTTTCCAGGACAAGGGTCACAGAAACCTGGAATGCTTCATGAACTCGTCGATGATCCTGCTGTCCAACAGACACTCGACGAGGTTAGCGACGTATTGAAATCCGATGTTCGCCTGTTGGATTCGCCTGCGGCATTGAACTCCACAGTATCGGTTCAATTAGCTCTTCTAGCTTCCGGAGTCGCTACGGCCAGAGCTTTGCAACGACAAGGTGCGGCGTGTTGTGCAGTCGCAGGTTTATCTGTGGGCGCCTTTGCAGCGGCCGTCGTTGCCGAGGCGATCACATTGAACGATGCTGTCATCCTGGTTCGTTCCCGCGCGGAGAAAATGGAAAAGCTATATCCAGTCGGCTTCGGATTGGCTGCCATTGTCGGCCTTAACGAGCGACAGGTTACGGCTATCGTCGATTCAGTACACACAGCCGCAAATCCAGTATTTGTAGGAAATATCAACGCACCGAAGCAGATCATAGTTGCGGGGTCTATAGAAGGGATGCAGAAGGTTTTAGAACAGGCGAGCCGCCGTGGTGCCAGAAAGGTTGAGCTTCTGCACGTTTCAGTGCCGTCGCATTGTTCTCTGCTTTCATCTGTTGCTGACTCACTGCGACTCCAGCTAAATTCTATGCAGCTAAAAGCTCCGAAGTGTCCCTACATCGCGAATGTGAATGCACGCGCTTTGCGCTCCGCGCCGGCAATAGCAACGGACCTGGCCGACAATATTGCCCATGGAGTTCGCTGGCACGATGCGACAATCGTCGCGAAGGAATTAGGCTGCAATCTCTTCCTTGAAATGCCGCCAGGCCACACTTTAACTGAACTCGCGAGAGAAAATGTTCCCGGCGTTACCGCTTCTGTGGTCACAACAGATCTTTTCAGACACGTTCTGCGACTCGCCGCGGTCTAAGGTCTGATGTGAAGGGCTTGGCTATCTCCGGCCTTGGAATAGCGATCCATCATAAAGGGCAGAATATCCAGTTCGTGGCGGGAAGAGCCTTGCGTGACCTCCACAACCTTTGTCTTCCATGATCCATTGCCTCCTGTTACGCCTTACTGTCGATTTGAGCTAATACATTTTTCTCATTCTCTCTTGCCCGGCAAAGTCAAATATCTTAAGCGTTGGAGGGACGATCTCATCCATTTTGATAGCTGAGGTCTCGTTTTTTTGCGTCCCGCAGAAAAACATGCATCTGGAGAAACGAAGGCCGCTTAGACTGTGTGCAGTCGCTAGTAGCTTGCGGCAAAGGAGTCGTTGATCCCCAATTTATGCTGACCCGAATTAAAGTGTGTCTTCTCCTGGCCCTGACCTGCAGTCCAAGCCTGTTCGCCGCTGATTTCACCATGAAGGTGACCGACAAGAATTACCTCGATACACAAGGGTTCAGCGTATTTCTCTACGACAGCACATACCATCCCGTTTTCGTTGACCAGAAGAACACGGCGATGGAGATGATTCTCCACGGTCAGCGTATCGCCACGAATGGCGACGTGCGCCTGATGCCGACGCCTGAACAGTGGGACCTGGTGGCCACCCTCAAAGGGCGCCACGCCGATAAGGCGAACAACCGGCTGACCGCTGACCTGGCTTTCCCGACCTTTGATCTCAGCTACACCCTGGAAGTCGCGGGGGAGCCAGGCGGTGTGAAGGTGAGCATCAATCTCACGAAGCCCCTGCCGCAAAAACTGGCCGGGCGAGCGGGATTCAACTTGGAGTTCCTGCCCTCGATCTACATGGGCAAGGCTTATCTGGTGGACGGAACCAAAGCCGGCATCTTTCCGCGAACGCCTAACGATTCGATGGTCAAGGTGATGCCGCTGGCTGATGAGCCGAAGAAGGCCTATTACCTGGAAGACTGGGACAAGGCCAAGGGATACACTCAGCCGCTGCCGTTTGCGGAGGGCAAGAGCATCACATTGGGCGTCGACGACTCGCTGGCCCGGGTCAACGTTCAGTCGGATACGGCCGACCTCATGTTGTTCGATGGACGAGATCGCGCGCAGAACGGTTGGTTTGTCCTGCGTTCGCTGATTCCTTCAGGCAAGACCACCGGCGCCATCGTGTGGCACATCAGGCCGGATGTAATTCCGAATTGGACGCGGCCCCCGATGATCGCACACAGCCAGGTTGGATATGCGCCGGACTTCTCCAAGGTAGCGGTGCTCGAGCTCGACCCGAAGTATAGCGGCCCGAAGACGGCTAAATTGCTGCGCCTGACCGAGGACGGATCGTACAAGCAGGTCTTCGAGGGGCCCATCACACCTTCGACGCCGTGGCTGCGCTATGTCTATTCGAAATTCGACTTCACTCCGGTCAAAGATCCCGGTCTTTATGTCATCGAGTACGCAGACCAGCGTACAGCGCCCTTCCCCATCTCGAAAGACGCGTACGCTCACATCTGGCAGGACAGCCTGGACCATCACATTGCGGAGCAGATGGACCACGTTTCCGTTCGCGAAGGCTATCGCGTCTGGCATGGCGCGTCACATCTGGATGATGGCCGTCTGGCGCCCGTGGTTGGGGAGCAATTCGACGGCTGGAATCAGGCCACGGCAACGGATGGGAAATACAAAGGCGGCGATCACATTCCCGGGATGAACGTGGGCGGCTGGTACGACGCCGGCGACTTCGACCTGGAAGAGCCCGCGCAACTGAATGTCATCCAGAGCCTGGCGTTGGCGTATCGCGAATTCGATCTCAAATACGACGAGCTTACAGTGGATGAAGGCGCGCATGAGGTCGAGATGCACCGTCCCGACGGCGTGCCGGATGTGGTGGAGCAAGTCAAACACGGCGCACTACTCATCCTGGCGCAGTTTCATAACATCGGCCACGCAATCCGCGGCACTCACGAACCCGATCTGCGTCAGTACACCCACTTAGGCGACGGAGCGTCGAAAACCGACGGCCGCATCTATGATCCAAAGCTGGGCCCAGATGAAGTGAAGGGCGACTACTCCGGCAAGCCGGACGACCGCTGGATTTTTTCCACGACGAATCCATACTTCCAGTGGAACGCCATCGCCGCGCTGGCGGCATCGGCCGACGTGCTCAAAGGATGGGACGACGCGTTAGCGAAAGACTGCCTCGATACCGCAATCAAAGCATGGAATGACGAGAAAGCTCACCCCACGCCGAATCAGTCAGTCGGCGGTTTTGGCGGAGGTACTACCGCAGGGGGCGTGCTGGCTGCATCTCAAGGCAGCCGGGATGGTCACAGCAGGTCGGGCACCCCATCGGCTTCTCCCACGGAGAGCGGCCAAACAGCACCCCCGGTCGGCTCCGCTCGGGAGGGCTTTGGCGTCGCACAGGATTGGGCTGCGGCTTTGGAATTGACCATCGCCACGCATGGCGCCGAGCCTTACAAATCCCGTCTGAAGGAGTTGTTTCCGCAGATGATCACTCCACAACAGATGGGCTCGCGTGGTTGGACGGCAGTCCGAGCATTGCCTTATCTCGACGCGAACGAGAAGGATCAAATGCGGCAAGCGGTGAAAACATACATGGCGGATGTGGACAAACAGTTGGATGCCACCCCGTTCGGCGTGCCCCCGAGCCTCGGCACATGGGGCGGGTCGGGCGCCGTGACTGACATGGCCATCCGAATGTATTTCCTGCACAAAGCATTTCCGGATCTTGTCGGCCCCGAATATACGCTTCGCGCCGTCAACTACATTCTCGGTACCCATCCCGTATCCAGCACCTCATATGTAGCCGGCGTCGGTACGGTTTCGAAGACGAAGACATACAGCAATAACCGCGCCGACAACGCTTACATCCCTGGCGCCGTGATTCCGGGATATATCATCATCAAGCCGGATTTCCCGGAGTGCATCGACGACTTCGGATTCCTCTGGTTCGAAGATGAAGCCGTAGTCGCCGGATCGGCAAGCTGGGTTGTAGCCGGTAACGCCGCGGACGCAATCTCTAGAGAGTCGAAGTAGGTCCTGTGCAAGGAATACCCAATGGCCCTGAACGTTTGTAGAGGTGACGAATCCTATCGCGGGGCGACCTGCATCGCACTCGAGATGGGCGCACTGCTCTGTTATCGCCAATTGAAATCCCCTCCAATCCGGAGGGGATGGTTCGCGCGGCAGAGCTACCCACTTGCACTAAGACTTTCCAGGACTGATTGGAATTCGCACAACGGAGTTGTCGTCAACTTCTAGACTGGACAGGTCGGCAAGATAAACGTGGTGCTAAGCGACGAAAAATCGACTAAGGCCCATATCACGCAGACCACGTCTGTAAGCAATGGAGCTACGGTCCGCCATGATGTGGGCTTCCATTCTGGGATCGAGCGGAAGGCACTCAGGCTTTTGCGCCTCTACAATTCTTTTGTCTTCCCTGAATATCTTGTCATTGAAATCATAGACGTCCTGCATAGGCAGATCTGTGTCGAAGTTGCGTGCAATTGGCGCGAAGAGACGAGTCACTTTCGCGGACACGGGCGAGGCGGCGTTCATGATTGTCATGCGGCTCTCGCCTGGAAAATGAATGACAAGCGTTGCGGTGAAGGGAAGATGCACCCGGAAATGACGGAGCCACTCAAATCCCGCTTGACCGCGACCTTCTTTTCCGATTGGATAATTCCCTACGGAGCTGCGATATTCGACCTCGAAGCCCTTCTCGATGGGCTTGGGCAGGTAGGGAGGGACCACGGTGTTAGTCGGATCGCCAAACGTATCGACATGTACGAAGCCGAAGTGAGCTACGTCGAGGAAGCCCTCTATCTGGCGGCCTGCAAAGCCAAAGATATCCAGACTTGGACACGTAATCTGCTGGAAGCCTGGATCATCCCAATGAGGCATCATGGGAATGTCTGGTCCAACAGCATCGGAATCTGGTCGTAAGCATGTCCAGATCAGGCCATACGCTTCCTGAGCGGGATACGTACGCAGATGTAATTTCGGCGGAATGGCATCGTGTGGCTGGGCGGGGATCAGGTTGCAGCGCCCATCGGCGCCGAAACGAAGTCCGTGATAGGCGCAGGCAATACCTTTGCCGTCGTGCTTACCCATACTGAGAGGCGTACCGCGATGGGGACACAGATCGTTGGCCACGACAACCTGACCTTCTACCCTGTAGGCGACGAGCAAAGCGTCCAATAGTTTCGCTGCTACAGGACCATCAACCACTTCCCGAGACAATGCAATCGGATACCAATGACGGGCGAGCTTCATCCAATCATCGGCGTCAAACGTGCAGTTCAGGGGAAGATCATGCGTGGGATCTACCGGTCGAATCACGGGTATCTCTGCCATATTCATTTATAGCAAAAGACGATTTTAGGCACCGTAACGCGGTCGATGGCCGCGATCGGGTGGCTAATACTCGCACTTTTCCCGTTCGACACGTTTCGCAACTTGAGCCAATTCTGCGGTCGTTATGAACCGCATCGTCATCCAGTTCTGACTGGAGATTGAGTATGTCCAGCATGATCCACCCGACGCGAGGTTCAATGAGCGCATTGGCCTGAAATCAACAGTTGAGCCAAGAGGGACTTATCCGGAGGCGACTATTCGGATGAGCGGCGAAAAGCCTGTTCTAACCAAGCCTTCGCCGCTAGCCCAGCAGTACCTCGCGCATGAAGATCGTCGAGACTTCAACTTCCTATTTCGCCTGCGCCAGCTCCGCAACCACCGCAGCAATCTTATCGAGTATCTGGATCCAGCCCTCCATTTGCCCGCTATTTTTCGCGCTCTCCATGGGTTCGTTTCCGATAAAGGTAAGTTTCGTCTGGCCGTTTCCGAGATCCTCAAAGAGGGTCACGTCGTACGCACCGTCGATAGCCTCATGTTCGATTCCTAATTGTGCGGGGTCAACCCTGCTCCCCTTCGAGTCGGAAAAGTACATCAAGGAAACGATCTTCTCGTACGGAACAATCTCGTGGTATTCCACCGCATTCCAGAACTCCTGCCCATCCGGCGCCTTCATGCAGCAGAGAAGTTTTCCTCCAACGCGAAAATCCATCTGACAAACCGGCGCAGTAAAGCCCTTCGGTCCCCACCACTGCATGATGTATTTCGGATCAGTCCACGCCTTCCAAACCAACTCGCGTGGGGCATCAAAAACTCTTGTTACAATCATCCGCTCAATTTCGTTAACCGTGTTTTCTGTCATCTCTGACCTCCTTTTTCTTCATCTGATTTACAACTACATCCAGTTTGTCGAAGCTTTCTTCCCAGAATCGGCGATAGCTAATCGCCCAATCGCTGACTTTCTTGATCGCCTCTGGCCTGAGCGTGCAAACACTCTCTCGTCCACGCTTCGTCTTGATCACAATCCGCGCCCGCACCAGGTAGGCAATATGTTTTGAAATCATCTGCTGCGAGAGTGCAAACGGTTCCGTCAATCCATGCACAGAGGCAGGCCCATGGGAGAGTCGTTCGATCATCGCCCGGCGGGTTGGATCCGACAAAGCCGTAAATGTTGTATCCAAATTATTCACAACCGTATGGTTGTAGATTGCTGAGTGAATGTCAAGTGTGAATTTTGTAATTCTTTATTCCTGATTTCTGATTCCTGATACTTGAAGTGACCGAAAAACCGGCATCTCGGACGCGTGATTGCGGCCCGGGGAGACGACTCCGCAGCAACTTGTCTTGTGCTCAGTTGCCCGGACAGGGGTAAAGTAGCCTTTGAGGATTTCCCATGAGTTCCTGTCGATCCACCCTGCTCGTCGGTTTCTCCCTAGGCTTTGTATTCTCCCTAGCTTCCGCGCAGGCGTCTCACGACGCAGCTTCCAACGCGCAGCTCGCCAGCCCGGAGATTGAGCGGAAGGTCGACACGCTGCTAAAGCGAATGACATTCGACGAGAAGATAGGCCAGCTGGTCCAATACAGCGCCACCGAAGTGCATCCCGAAAAACTCTCCGGACCCTCTACCGCCGCTCTCAATGTCAACCCGCCCGGCCCTGGCGGAGTCGACAGCTACGCACTCGCGCAAAACGGTGAACTCGGCTCCATGCTTAACACGGTCGGGCAGAGCCTCACTAACCATTTCCAGCACGCTGCGGTTGACAACACGCGCCTCCATATACCGTTGCTCTTCGGCGCCGACGTCATCCACGGCTTTCGCACCATCTTCCCAGTACCGCTCGCCACCGCGTCCAGTTGGGATCCGGATCTTATTACTGACCTCGCACACATGGCCGCTGTTGAGGCCCGTACCGCCGGCGTTAATTGGTTCTACTCACCCATGGTCGACATCGCGCGCGATGCCCGATGGGGTCGCTGCACCGAAGGCGCAGGTGAGGATCCCTACCTTGGTTCCGCCATCGCTCGTGCCTATATTCGCGGCTATCAGGGTGACAGCCTGTCCGCTTCGGACTCCGTCGCCGCCTCCGTCAAGCACTTCGCCGCCTATGGTGCAGCCGAGGCCGGTCGTGAATACAACACCACCGACATGAGCGAGCTGCAGCTTCGTCAGGTCTACCTGCCACCTTACCACGCAGCTGTTGAGGCTGGCGCTGCCACTGTCATGTCCGCGTTCAACTCGCTTAACGGCGTGCCGGCGAGCGCCAACCCTTTTTTGCTGCAAACCATCCTGCGCGACGAGTGGGGCTTCGACGGTCTCGTTGTCTCCGACTACACAGCCGTCATGGAGCTCACGCATCATGGCATTGCACTCGATCCGGCCATGGCCACCGAGAAAGCTATCACTGCCGGCGTCGACATCGACATGATGTCGCACTACTACGATGCTGATCTCCCCGCACTCGTTAAGGCAGGTCGAGTCCCCATGGCTGTCGTTGACGAAGCAGTACGCCGAATTCTGCGCCTCAAGTTCGCTCTGGGCCTCTTCGATCATCCCTTCGCCGATGGTGTAGAGGTGACAGGAGCCGTCGTCGAACACCGCCCGCTCGTCCGCCGAGCCGCGGAGGAGTCCTTCGTCCTGCTGCAGAATAAACCCGCTCCTGAAGATCCCCTCCTGCCGCTCGCGAAGAGCACGAAGAGGATCGCTCTCATCGGCCCGCTCGCCGACGATGCCAGCGACATGGTTGGCGCCTGGTCCGGAGCCAACAACTTCGGCGATGTGCGTACCTTGCTCGCGACCATGGCCGAACTAGCTCAGCAAAACAGCGCGACATGTACATACGCGAAAGGCACTGAAATCTCCGGCACGTCGAACTCCGGATTCGGCGCAGCTGTTGCTGCCGCACAGAATTCCGACGTCGCTATCCTCGCCCTTGGAGAATCAAGCGACATGACAGGCGAAGCCGCGTCGCGCGCGTTCCTGGACCTGCCCGGTAACCAACAGCAATTGCTTGAGGCTGTAGTTGCAACCGGCAAGCCAGTCGTTCTGCTCGTCTTTTCCGGTCGCCCGCTCGTGCTTGACTGGGCCGCTCAGCATGTCTCCGCCGTCATGGAGGTTTGGTACCCCGGTGTCGAAGCCGGCCCCGCAATTGCCGACATTCTATTCGGCGATGTCGCTCCGAGCGGCAAGCTCACCATGAGTTTCCCACGTGCTGTGGGCCAGGAGCCGCTCTACTACAATCAGCTTCCCACGGGTCGCCCCATCCAGCATGCCGATCCGGCTCACCCTGGCTACGTTGAGATGAAGTTCGTCTCACGCTATCTGGACGCGCCTAACGATGCACTCTTCCCCTTCGGGCATGGCCTTTCATATTCGACGTTTGGCTATTCGAGTATTTCGCTTTCGACGCAATCCATAAGCTCATCCTCTCTGATGCGCGATCGGAAGAGGCAGCCCATCGCGGCAACTGCCACGGTCACCAATACGGGCAAGCGCCGTGCCACCGAGATCGTCCAGTGCTATATCAATATCCGAGGGGCCAGCACAGAGCAACCGGTACGCAATCTCAAGGGCTTTACCCGGATCAGTCTCGACCCCGGCCAGTCTCAAACAGTTCAGTTTCCACTCGGCTTCAACGAGTTGTCCTTCTACAATGCCAAGGCTCAGCCGGTTGTCGAACCAGCCGACTATACCGTCTACATAGGCGGCAGCTCCACCGCCATCAATGCTGCCCACTTCGTGACTACGCCGTAGCTCCAAGCGCGCGAAGGTCTACGTCAGCATACTGTCCGTTTCAGCAAAGAAATCCGGGGTGATGCTCAAGTTCGCTCTGCTTTCAAGCCGGTTCGTTATAAATACCGATATCGGCGATGTGGGGTTCGGGGGTAGATGCTTCAATCGTCAGGCGCAACTTACTCGCGACAATTGGCTTCGGCAGGCGCAGGATTGTCGTTGGAGCAGGCGTCCCTCCGGAGGCAAGGGGAGCCCAGTCAGAGCCGATGAGGGCTTCAAAGCGATAATTGCGGATACGGCTCTGCTGATAGTTATCCAAGGCGGCCACAGGCTCGATCAGGCTCAGAGTATTGAAGCGCTCCGGGCGCACCAGGTCCACTTCGAGCCAGCAGCTTGTCTGCTTCTCCGCATACCAACTTGAGTGAAAATTGCCATCGTTTGCTTGATCGGGACCGACTCCGTCGGGATACGAACTGGCATGGATCGGCTTGCCCGTAGCGAGGTTTGGCGTAGTGATCCCCACATGGCGGGTAAGAGGCTCGGGTGACGGCGGCTTCTTCCATACCTTCCCGATCTCTTCGAGGCTGGCGAGAATGTTGGGAGCGAGGCGGCCTTCGCGGGTGGGTGGAGCATTCAGGATCAAGTTGCAATGGCGCTGGTTGAGAGGCACCAGCCACTGATCAACCACGGTTTCCGTCGGCTTGATACGGCCATGCAAATCAGCTTGTTTCCAAAACCAACCATCAGTAAGCGTGACACAGGCCAGAGCCGGCAGATCACTGTCTTGTGGAACCTTTTGACCGGCGTTCTGCTCAAATGCCTTGATGTCGGAGTAATAAAGACCTCCCGTAGGAAACTGGCTGGCATTGAGGTCGCAGATTAGACAGTTGGGTTGGTGCGACTTCACAAGGTCGTAAATCTCGCGAAAGGGGACTTCCTCATACGTGATTCGGCTCCAAGGGGCGTTCCAGCCATCGGTGATGAGTACGTCTATCTCGCCGTACTGGGTCATCAGCTCGGTGAGCTGGTACTTGATGAGCCGGACTTTGCCAGGCGTGACATTGAAATGCCGAATGTCGTCTCGCAACGAAAGAATCGAATAGTAGAGCCCGACACGGAGCCCAGCCTTGCGAAATGAATCGACATAGCGGCGAACGACGTCGAGGCCGGGTTGAGCCTGACGGACGCTCGTACCGTTAGTGCGCGTGGGCCAGAGACAAAAACCATCATGATGACGAGTCGTGAGGCAGCCCCAGGTCATTTGAGCGGACTGTGCAGCAGCAGCCCATTGATCGGTATCGAGCGCGGTGGGATGGAAGAGGCTGGGTGCAGAAGTCGGGTCGCCCCATTCGCGGTCTTGGAAGGTCGCCATGTTGAAGTGCACAAACATGCCGAAGCGCAGATCCACGAAGCGCTGCTGGAGCTCAAGGAGCGGACGGGCGGCAGTTGTTCCGATCGCGGATGAGATTATTGAACCTCTTGACATCGGGTGGGCAGACGCGATCGAGTTGTTCGCGAGAATTGTGAAGGCGGAGGTTTCGGAGGCGATGCGGAGAAAGTCTCTTCTTGTCGTCATGGGAGCAGGATCGATCAGCCGTTGATGCAAGTTTACGTGAAAAAGAGGGAACCCTTTCAGCCCGTCAAACATGTAGCAAAACGAGGCCAGCGTGGCGGGTAGTAGCAGTCCAGTGGATAGTTGTCAGGTGTGGGGGGCCGGCGCTCTTCGCCCCGTTTTCTGGCCGCAGACTTTGTTCTGCCAAATCGAAAAGAACCGCTGCTCGCGTAGTCATCAGCCATGCTTAGCACCCGGTTTCTCAACCTCAAGATCTCTTTAACACGCATCGGAGTAGTGGTGGGCTGCGGAAACGCGTCGGGTCACAATTGAAGCGCAAAGCCGTTTACGAGCTCTATATATATGCGGGATTTCACCCCAGCCTCAGAGATATCCAGCGCTTGGCTGATCTCCTTCAGCGACAATCTGTCTTTGTGATGCGACTCCGTGCTGGAACGAAGGATACCCCTCATCACAAGCAGTAATCCTCCGACTGACATATTTACGATGAAGCCTTGCTCCGGTGACGAGGACCGCGGAGGATCCGCGGGGCCATGTTTTTTTTATCTTCATCATCAAGCCTCCTTGAGTCTTCGCCTATTATTCTCCTTGGAAACATGTTGATTGCTGGGCAATCAAATTTCTCCGTTTCGAGCGGAATAAGCCTGCGACGCGAGCTCAGTCGACTCAGTCTCGGTTTCGCATCGGTGCATGAATTCCTGCATGAACGGACGGACGGACAAGTTCCCAGCGTTATTTTTGGGTGCGATGACGACGGAAGGCATGGGAATTTTCATCCAGAAGCATACAGGAGGATCTGCAATAACCCAGAGTGGGCGAAGCGACTTGAAAAAGTTCACACCGCGTCGAGGCGATCGCGGGTTCGAGCCGATTGGCAATGGAAAGAACTCGACTGCGCCAATAGCTCCGATGCGTTGCTCATGAATATCTTTTGTCACCCGGGGGTGATGCGATCCACAAAGGTGCAAGCGATGCTAGGGGTTGGAGCCGATGCAACATTGCAATTTGGTTTTAAACCGCGCACTGCTTTGCACAGAGGTAAACGAGACAATACCGAAATTGACATGAAGGTCGGCGACCTGTTGGTTGAAGCGAAGCTCACAGAGTCAGACTTCCAGTCGGCTAAGTTCCACCTCGTCCATCGTTATCATGATCTGAACACGGTCTTTGACCTATCAGCACTGCGCGTACGCAAGGATAGGTACAGCGGCTACCAATTGATTCGCGGCGCTCTTGCGGCCTACGTCATGGATTGCTCGTTCTGCGTTTTCTGTGATGCTCGCCGTCCTGATCTTGTGGAAGCCTGGTATGGAATCATGTGTGCCGTTCGTCTCACCGAACTTCGCTGCCGGCTCAAACTACTCACATGGCAGGAGCTTGCCTCAATCCTTCCAGATGACCTTCAGCATTTTCTCGCTGCAAAGTATGGAATCTTCCACGGATGAACGCGCATGTATTGAGAGGGTCGAAATCGTCAAAGCGCCATCGACCGCATTCTGATCGAGCACGAAGCCGCCGAGAATGATCCGTCCACGAATACCGGCCCGTGAATCATTTAGCCAAGGAATGTTTGAGCTTCGTAGGATTTGTGCCCGTTAGGTCACGCAGGCATAGAATTGACGGTGAGGTAATCGGATGCTTTACAAAAAGATCACGCTCGAACTGATTGTCATCGCCGACGAGGCTGAAGCGGTTGTCGCAGACTTGGACGCCGCCCTGGATCAGATGGAAGAAAGGCACACTCTTTTCGGCGGGGGTATTGAAACCATCGGCGTCGAGCACACCGGAACGCGAAAGAGATCCGCGCTTGCCCATACGATAGCCGCAGGCAAGACGGCTGCTGGCGCAGTCAGGACCGCTCGCGATAGTGTAGCTGTGGCCTTTCGCGCGGTCATCTGATACTGGCAATCGTAAAAGCATGTTACGTTTTCTCCCATGCAGTGGGAATGCCACCGCACGATTGCCGTCTTGCGGTTCCTTAAAAGGAACTGAGCGAAAGGGCCGGTGCCTTCGGTGCGCAAGCGAAGAGCTTGGGGCATGAAAAGCCTCTATCGATCGACTGGCGATGGCCGTCCGGTATCAATAAATTGGACAAGGTCATCATCGGAAGGTCCGCCGATCTTGGTGCTATCCTCGATCTTCCAAAGCGAAGGTGTCTCGTTCCCATTTGCGTGAAAAATCTTGCCGACACAGTGGCTTTCTTGAAACTCCTCGACGACGGCCGTGTCATGGGCACGGGTTGAATAGTTACCGAGGCTCTGAATGCGCATGTGGAATCTCCGCTCACGACAATTCCATTCTTATCGTCGTATTCCGGTGTGGATGGGATGCGTGCAGCGACCGATGAGGTCATGCAGATTCCGCGCAATCCTTTCAGAAGGTGGGGCATGGCCCGACTGCTTCAACAGCCAGCACTTTCGCCCTTTGAAGTGGCGGATGTGACAAAAACTGAGACTGCGATGTACCGAACCGCGATGCGATTGCTTTTTGGCTTAAAACGCCATCCTTGAGCATTGCGCCGATGGCCAGAATATCCGCCTCAGCGAGTTCGGATCTCAGATTTTTTATTTATCATGCAGACGCTTCCGCTGGGGGTGCTGCAGCGATTGACATGACGGCAAAGCTGTGTCGGCGAGCCGAAAGGCGTGCCCCTGAAAATCTGGAGAAGTTTGTGGCCACCACTTCCGCTACCATGCGCCCCTCGCTCGTAAGAGAGGCAATTGTGCTGTCATCATTGCTTCGGGAGTCGAGACTGCTGATGTGGGCTTCACGAGCGTGGCGGCAACCATCACTTCCAGCACCCAGCACGTTGAGCATTTCGCGCCTGCCGTTGCCAAGACAATTTAAACGACCGCCGCCACTTCCGATCCCCGCATAGTTAACACTGCTCCGGCGACGACCGCACAGGCCGTCGTAGGGAGTTTTTACCTCATAACCGCAGCCTGTTCCGCGCTTTTGGCACTGGCAGGCTGCAGCATCATTCTCTACAGGGTCTTCATGCCAAGAGAGGATTTCGCATCTTCAATCTCACTTCGCCTCTAGGGCATCACCCTTGCAGGCTTGATGGCCGCAATTGCATATTGCTTCCACTGATCCGCTGATGCTCTCGCAATGGGCGCTGCAGAACTTCTGTCCATCCGGGGGAATGCAACTACAGGCGGGGTTTGCACACTTCTTTTCGCTCATAACATCTCCTTATGATCCATGGCCATCAAGGCACACGCGAAGTTGGATGCAATTCGGGAGAGGGCTGAGATCATGCCTGGCAATGTTTTGTGAGGATTATCACGGAAACGAATCAGCGAATAAGGTAATTACCATTCCCGGTTCAGAGAGGCGTCCCAGAACACCACGTTTTAATTTGATATTTGATAGACCTTCCCGAATTCGTCCTACGGCGTTAAGCGGCGATCAAAGGCAGACTCCTCCAATGGTCATTGCGTTCAAGGATGCCAATGGAATCGAATTTTTCCGTAGAGTACGGCGATTTTTGCGAATATTCCTGGCACGGGCGCTCTCATTTTGGAAAGACAAGAGGAAGTTAGGAATTGCGAGAGGGGTCAGGCTCGAGCATATTTTTTCCCGGATCTCGCCAAAATCTACCCCTGAGCTCACTCGGCCAATGATGATCCATGCATGGACGCTCGATCGTCACAAATAGAACAACGCAGATCACGAGCACAATCGGCAGCATGATGCTCGCCTGTAGCACGTAGTAGGCCCCAAAATTGTTCCCGATGTGAACACGCTTAAGCACCCGGCCTATGCTGGAGATCAACACGTAGTGATAGAGATAGATGGTGTAGCACATTCCGCCGATGGCTGTGATCCACTTCATGCTAAAGAAGCGAGAACATATGTGACTGCGGAATGTAGAGATCACCAGCACCATCAGTAATGGAGGCAGAAACAAGTGTGTTTGTTGCTGGCTCATCATCCACATCAAGGTCCAGCAGACGACTGAAACCAGGTCCCACGCGATGTGCTTCTCCTTCTTGACCCATGACAAATGGAAATCGGCACACAAAAGCCCGGCCAAAAAGTATGGCAGATAGTACAGAACGGTCCCGTGAAACCTGTGCCCGGTGAAATACAATCCCCAGATAGACGAGATCAAAATGCAACTAAGTAGTGTGGCCCGCCGCGTCCAAGTATTTCCAATGCCATAGATCGTCGTAATGATCGGCACGAGGCAATAGAACTGCACTTCGACTTCCAGCGACCAAGAGACACCATTGATGCTGCTCATGTATCCATACACAAGGGTGTGTAAGTAGAACATGCTCGCCAGTAAATGCGGGATGGCAAAGCCGAACTTCATCTGATGTGCCCCGACTAAGACCGCGAAGCAAAATAAGAGATTGATGATGTAGGGCGGCTCCAACCGAGTCAGTCTTCGCAGGAAATACTTTTTCAATCTAATTGGTGCGTCACCATAGATATAGTGCCGGGCGAATGGAAGACCAAGTATGAATCCGCTGATTACAAAGAAAAGTTCGACACCTCGCTTGCTCCACAAGTTCAACTCCATGTCACGTCCTGTCAATGGCGAGAGTACCGCGCCATTGTGGACCAGCGAAGCATGAAGATGGACAATAATCACCATTAAGATGGCAGCAAATCGCAAGCCATCGATCTCGGGGAGGAAAGTTCCGCTGCTTGTAATCCTCTGTATCTTAATCACGCTGGCCGTTTCACTTGGGGGAATAGCGTGAACTGGCGGGGCTTACCATCTCAATCGTGAATCGAGCGTGTTTTCCTTCCCGTCGAGAGAGTTTTTCTGCCGGGGCGTTAATTCGAAATAGAAGGTTGATTTAGGATTTTTAGCCTTGGAGTGACGGAGAAAACGGTATTCGTTTGTAAAATCTCCACACCACCAAACCAACAACTTGTTCTGGGCCTTAGAAGTCGAAGATGCTCATTCTGACAAGCGGGGGTAAGAATAGCCGCTTAGATTTACTGCCATCGAAATCGCGCAAGCCAAATGTCTCTGATTTCACATAGGAGTATTTTGCGATGTCCGATTTCAGATCTCGTTCCCCCCGGACGAAATGACAGCGGCATACAATTCCATCTGCTCAGCTTGTTTTAGAGCAATAGCTGCAGAACGATTCGAAGCCAATCTGTTAACTGCGCGAGCTCGCGCCGCCTGTCGAAAATCGTCTGCTGTCCGGAGCCGGGAAATCCTGTACGCCATTCATTGACATTTGCCAGTAACACGGTGTCAGGTCTCGTTCGCTGGTCGGCTCTGGTTTAATCAGTTGTGAGTGGTCCTTGCTTTGCAAAAAGTCATAGAGCCACAAGAGTGAGAGGAAGGCATGACACTAGACTGGCAAATATTGGAATCGTGTAAATCAGCGCGACTGGCAGGCGGAGCGGAGATGTCATGAATATTTTTTTAATAGTGGGCGCCGCATTTTTTTCGGTAGTCGTTGTTCTGATTTTTGTCGTTTCACTGCTTCCCTCGCCTACCATTAACCATTTACTCCGCCGCTCTGGAAAGCGCGCTCCGCAAGACGGGGGGCCTAAATCGTCCCAACGTTGAGCCTGCATTGCCCTCAGTCCAAGGGAGTTCTGTTGCTGGTGAAGGATCTCTCACGACGAGCATAAAACGGGTCTCTGAGGGCAACGTCGTTCTACCAGGAGCAACAGCGGCTATGGGTCGAACTTTTCCTGAGGTATCTACCGGATAAGTACACCGTCGAAGATGTGCTTCAGTCCTTCCAGTGGGCAGTTCCCGCATATCTCATAACCGGCCGCGCGAAAAGCAAGCCCTGGAAATGACAGAATAGGAAAAAGCCATCAAGAAAACATACACATGGGCGCCGTCTAAAGCCCGGACTTTGATCCTTTTCGTGCCCAAACTCAATCTGGAGTCATGGCGGAAATGCGCTGGCAATTCGTCCCGTTAAGGGTATCGGTGACAGAGGGCGATTTGTGTCCTTGTGAATCGTCGCTAGATTTCTCAATCAAAATATTGACATCCATCTCATACCTGTGGTCATATTTCGCCGCAGTATTCTGTGACGAGTAACTTGTACGGAAAAGCTCAGGTCTCAGATAGGTAGTTCTGTATTTCCTTCTTCGATTCCATCCTGGCGGACGTGCGCAATCGCAGAGTTCGCCGGGAGCGATGACTCTATATAAAAAACAGGCGGAAGATACGCCGAGGTCTCTATCGAAGTCGCACCGGGCACATGTGGCCCGGTAGGCCCGCTATTTGGCGGAATTTTTAGGGAGGCGCGGTGATTTCACACAAATTCTGGTTTTCTATCCTCGCAACTGTCCTGTTTCTCGGCGGTTGCTTCACTGCCCGCGGGCAGTCCACCTTCGGTTCGATTTCAGGAACGGTGCTTGATACTTCCGGCGCCGCTGTCCCGGGCGCGCAGGTTACGCTGACCAACATCGCCACGGGCGCGAAGGAGACATTTAGCACCGATCAAAACGGACTCTATACCTTCGCCAATGTGAATCCAGGCGAGTACATCGTTGAGGTGGATAAGACCGGCTTCAAGCGCTTCAAGCGGGACACCTTTGACTTGCAGGTGCAACAGAGCGTCCGCATTGACGCGACCATGCAGGTCGGCGCAGAGACCCAGACGGTGGAAGTCACTGCGTTGGCTCCGCTGCTGCAGACCGATAATGCGTCCCTTGGTCAAGTCATCGACGAACGCAAGACCAACGAAACTCCTTTGAATGGCCGCAACGTTTTCAACCTCATTACCCTTTCTCCCGCCGCGATCGCGCAGGGTGGCGCGGGCGGTTCGCAGGTAGGCCAGAATCCGTTCAGCTGGGGCAACTATCAGGTGGGTGGCTCGTTCGGCAATGAGAGCGCGGAATACATCGACGGGCAGCCGGTGAACATTGGTTACATCAACCTGCCAATTCTGATTCCCGACCAGGATGCCATATCTGAATTCAAGGTGCAGTACAACAACCTCGGCCCGGAATGGGGCAGGTTCTCCGGCGGCATCGTCAACCTGAGCACGAAGGGAGGAACGAACCAATTCCACGGCTTAGCTTATGAATATCTCCGCAACAAGGTCTTGAATTCCACGCCGCATTTTGTGACGACGAATCCTCCCTATGTGCAGAATCAGTTCGGCGGCACCTTTGGCGGTCCGATTTACAAAGATAAAACGTTTTTCTTTTTTGCCTATGATGGATACCGGCAGCGGGCATCCTCGGTTGTTACTACCACCGTGCCCACGGTTGGAGAGAGGAGCGGCGTATTTCCCACGGACACTCCAATTTACGATCCGTTGAGCGTGAGCGCGGCGTGTGTCGGAGACTCCACGGCCGCAAATTGCGGCCGTACGCAATTCGCGAATAACACAATCCCTATGGGGTCAATTAACCCGGCGGCGCTGGTTGAACTTAAATACCTTCCGATGCCGACCAACAGCGCCGAAAACAATAATTTCACTTCGGCCGCGCCCTCGGGCGGAAACACCAATCAGTACGTCGCTCGTGTGGATCAAAATCTCACATCGGCGCAGCACATTTTTACCCGTTATAACTTCTTCAACCTTCTGGATCTGCCCACCGATCCCTTCGGCACGGGGCTTTGCGAGGATCGTTGCGCGGAAACGTATCAGACCAACGCGGCCGTCGTAGGCTACACCAATTCCATAAGGCCTAGTCTGTTGCTAAGCGTCAACCTTAGCGGCAGCCGTTTCCACTATTTGCGTTCGCCCACGAACTCGAGTTTTGACCTGACTCAGTACGGCTGGCCTGCTTCTTACAATGCCGCAATTCCGGCCGCCGGCCGGTCGCCGTTCACGCCCTGCTTCACGCCGCAAGATGAAGCCGTTACCTGTTCGCAAGGCCAGAGCTTCATCACAGATCACGACACGCAATGGGCTCTCTCACCCAACCTCACCTTGATCAAGGGACGTCACACCATGTTTTTTGGCGGCCAACTGATTGAGACCTTTGACAACTATGCCCAGACGAACATCGCCAGCGGAGCCTTTGCTTTCGACGGCACCTGGACAAAGAGCAATCCTGTTTCCGGCGGAACGGGCGGTATTTCCTTTGCCGATTTTCTGCTGGGATATGGCCTGAACCAATCGACCGTGTTCAACCATAATTTCGGCGAGGCGCAGATCCCCGCCTTAGTGGCGCAAAAGGAAGCCTATCGAGGCTTCTTTTTCGGTGATACCTGGAGGGTGACATCGAAACTGACGGCAAATTACGGCCTGCGCTACGATTTGCAGGGACCATGGAACGAGCGCCATAACTTAGTAAGCTATTGGGACCCGGGGGCGACCAATGCTTCAGTTACCGGCTGCAACGGCGGGGCATGCCGGGGCGACGTATTTCTCGTCGGTAATGGCGTAAATACGACCCGGGGCAACATACCGCTGACAAAGTACGAGGTCATGCCTCGTATTGGAGTTGCTTATTCCATCGATCGGAAGACTGTTATCCGCTCCGGTTACGGGATATTTTTCATCCCCAACTGGATATTTTTCAATCTAAACCCGAGCAATGATGCGATCAACCTAGCCTCTACGCTATGGGTTGCAACCTCGAACGGCGGCATCACTCCCAACAGCACACTGACAGCAACCAACTGTGCGTTCACGGCGGGCGCTCCTTCAGGAACGCTGAATTGCCCGACCAACGGACCCTTCGGTGCGAATGTCGTGACTCCACTGGGCAGAGGTAATGTTTCGGCGTTCGATGCCGGCCAAAACATCACGGTAGCTCCCTACACCACGTACAAGCCAGCGTACGTCCAGCAATTTAACCTGGACATTCAGAGGGAGTTTCCGGGAGGGATCTTCGTCGATATCGCGTATGCAGGCTCGAAGGGCACGCATTTGCCGAATCCGACTGCGACTCAAATTGACCAGATTCCGGATGCAGACCTGGCTATGGGAAACGCCTTGCTGGCAAACGTTCCCAACCCGTTCAAGGGGATTAACACGGTAAGCTCGTTGAACCCGTCTACAAACTCCACGGTTCTCGCCGGTCAACTGCTCCGACCCTACCCTCAATATGGTGGCGTTAGCCTGGCCGGGGATGGCTGCTGCGCCAGTGAATATAGTTCGCTTCAACTTTCAGTCACGAAGCGGTTTACCGCCGGGGCGTCGTTCCTGGCTGCCTACACCAACGAAAAACTCATGACCAATTCAGACACCCTGACTACCTGGTTGGAGAGCGGCGTTGGAGAGGTGCAAGACTGGAATAACCTCAAGGGAGAGTGGTCGCTCTCTTCTCAGGACGTGTCCCAACGTCTGGTGCTCAGCTATATCTATGATCTGCCCTTTGGTCACGGTCAAAAGTACATGGCCGATGCTTCTGGCATTGCCGGAAAACTGGTTTCCGGCTGGAATATCGGCGGCATCACGACGTTTCAGAAGGGCTTCCCCCTGCCGATAAGCTTTGGGGGCTCGACACCGCTGTCACAGGCGAGTCTGGGAATCGGAGTCTTGCGCCCGAATGTTGTGCCGGGATGCTCCAAGGGCACCTCGCACGTACCCGCGTCTGGGGGAATTGCATGGTTCAATCCGACTTGCTTTACAGCTCCCAGCGACTTTGGTTTCGGGAACGAGTCGCGCGTGGATCCTACGCTGCGGGGCGCTGGGATCGATAACTGGGATCTCGCGTTAGTCAAGACGACGAACTTCGGTCCGGCCGAAAGGTTCGGTTTCCAGTTCCGAACGGAGTTCTTCAATACGTTTAATCGCGCCCAGTTTAGCCCACCGAATACCGCTTGTTGTACATCGAATAACGGGACTTTCGGAATTACGAATAACCAGTTGAACAATCCGAGACTCATCCAGTTCGCTGGGAAGTTCATATTCTAGGGCGTGCGTGGATCGAAGGTGGATGCCTCATCCGGGCATCCACCTTCGATCCGAAACAATCCGGATAGAACTCCCCGGCAATCGCAAGTCCTCTCCTGCGACTGCACGCCGAAGCTGCATTCAAGATCGTTGTTCCTGTTATGCACGTAGCATTACTTCTGCTAACCTTGCGACTGCCTGACGGGAGCCCGCACAGAATCGAATGAACCAGCGGATCACACGACGCCATTTTCTCGAAGCGTGTGCCTCCATGGGATTGGCGTTGCCCATGCCTCTGTCTTTGGCTGCGCCCCTGTCTATGTTTGACGTGAAGCATCCGCGTGGCCTGGACTTCAGCCATGTGAATTCGCCCACACCGCAGAAATACCTAATCGAGACGATGGGTGGCGGTGTGGCGCTGCTCGACTACAACAACGACGGATTGCTCGATATTTTTCTAGTCAATAGCGGGCGGCTCGCCAACCCCATGCACGCACCCGAGACATTCGACCGGCAAGATCCCAGGAATTGGAATCGCCTCTACCGGCAGAATCGGGATGGAAGCTTCACGGACGTAACGAAGGAAGCCGGTCTGGCGAACGCAGGTGACGGCAATTACGGCATGGGCGTGGCGGTCGGCGATTACGACAATGATGGCTTTCCCGACCTGTACGTTACGAACTACGGAAAAAATACTCTGTATCACAACAATGGCGATGGCACCTTTACTGACGTCACCGCTAAGGTCGGCGTGGAGACTGGAGGTTGGAGCTGCTCCGCCGGCTTCTTTGATTACGACAACGACGGCCATTTGGATTTATTCGTCACACGCTACATGCAATGGGATACGCAACACAGCAAGATCTGCGGGGGCGAGTGGCAGACCTATTGCCCGCCAGCCGAGTTCCCGGCGACCACAAATATCCTCTATCGCAATCGCGGCGATGGCACATTCGAAGACGTCAGCCATCGTTCCGGGATTGCGTCAATCAAAGGGCGCTCGCTTGGCGTGGCCTTCGCGGACTACGATGACGATGGATTCACCGACATCTTCGTTTCCAACGACGGCATGCGCCAGTTTCTCTTCCACAATAACGGAGACGGGACATTTACCGAATGCGCTCTGGAAGCGGGCGCGGCGCTCACCGCCGATGGCAAGCCTCTATCGGGCATGGGCACCGTCTTCCAGGACTACGACAATGACGGACGGCCCGACATTCTGGTCACCGTGTTGCCTCGCGAGGATTACGCGCTCTTTCACAACGATGGCAACGGATCCTTCAGTTACCGCAGCCTGCAGGCGGGCCTGGGCTTGCTCTCGGCCGCAAGCTCGGGGTGGGGCGCATGTCTCGAGGACTTTGACAATGACGGCTGGAAGGATTTGTTCGTCGCTCAGAGCCATGTGCTGGACAACGTAGAGCAGATCGACCATATGCTGCATTACAAAGAGCAGCCGTTACTGGCGCTCAATCACAACGGACACTTCGAACGAGGCGATTCAGGGGTCACAGCAGCGATTGCAGGCCGCGGCGCAGCGTTTGGCGATTTGAATAACGATGGCTGGATGGACGTGGTCGTTACTTCGCTGGGCGGAGAGCCGCTGGTGCTTTTTAATCACGGCGGATCCGGAAATTGGCTTTCCATCTCCCTGCGCGGAACGCGCAGCAACCGCGATGGACTAGGTGCGCGCGTGCAGGTCAACGGTCAGACGCGATACGCTACCACCGCTGGCAGTTACATTTCGGCCAGCGACAAACGTCTGCACTTTGGCCTCGGCACAGCCGAGATGGCCAAAGTGGAAATTCACTGGCCCTCGGGCATTCACCAGATCCTTGAGGGTGTAAAAACCAATCAGTTTCTCGAGGTTCGCGAACTGGAGAAGTCATGAGTGGAGCTTTCCTGTCAGTCTTGCTCGCGCTGCAGACCTCCGTGCCGCCGGCCCTCCAGCATTTTCATGCCGGAGTGGAGGCAGAAAAGAACGGACAATTGGATACGGCGGTCGTCGAGCTTCGAAAGGCCACCGAACTCGATTCCACACTAGCAGTCGCGTTCGCCGATCTTGGTGGGGTATACATCGAAAAACGCGATTATTCGGCAGCCATTCCACCCCTGAAGCGGGCCCTAGAGCTCAATCCGGGCCTGAATGGAGCCCACCGCTTGTTGGGATACGCACTGTTGGCGCAAGGGTATGCCACGGAAGCGATTCCGCACCTCGAACAGGCGCACGCCGAAGACGCGCTCGGTATCGCTCTGCTCGAAGCGGGAAAATTGCCGGAGGCCCTGGCAGTTCTTGAAAAAGCTCTGGCTCAAAATCCGAATGATCCGGAATTGCTCTACTACTATGGCCGAACCTCGGGCCTGCTATCCAAACAAATTTTTGATGAACTCGAAGCTCGCTTCCCTGATTCCGCGCGTGCTCATCAGATGATGGCGCAGGACTACGCCGTCCTGCGCGATGTCCCGGGCGCCGAACGGGAATTCTTCGAAGCACTGCGCCTGAGCCCGCAGACAGCCGGCTTGCACCTCCAACTCGGCGAGCTCTACGCCCGCGCGCAGCAATGGGACAAGGCAGAAGAACAATTCCGGCTAGAAACTGGAATTCAATCAGGGAGCGCCGAAGCATTTTATCGGCTTGGTGAAGCTCTACTGCAGCTGGGTAAATTCCACGAAGCGCGCGAGGCGCTCGTCCATTCCGACCAGCTGAGACAAGACATGCCGGAAACCCTCTACCAGCTGGGCAAAGCGGCGGCTATGGACGGAGACGATACGACGGCGCAAAAGTCCTGGAAGCACCTTCTAAGTTTGGAAAAAGATACTTCGCTTGCCTCGCAGGCCCATTTTGGCCTCGCTGGTATCTATCGCAAACAGGGAAAGCACGCGGACGCGGATCGTGAAATGGAAGAATTCCGCAAATCGCAGAGCAAACCGGCCCACACTGATGATTCGCAGAAGTAGCCAATATCATCTCTATAGCAACAAGAAGAGCGGAGAGGGCGACGACCTGATCTCAAGCGCCCAAAGTTTTGGATCAAATCCGGCACGCACGATTTTCGGGTGTGCCCAGCTTGATTTGTACTGATGACTAAGGGACACATTGGAATTTTGAGGGGCCATCAGCGCTTCCTCCACGTCAGTAACACTTTGCTAAAGAATCTTAGCGCGGCTGTCGCTTTTTATTCTTCACTGCTGCCATCGCCGTTGAAAATTCCCGCTGTTTTATAGGCCAGAGTACGAGCGCCAGGATAGCCAGTAATCCGGTGGAGCACACGCTGAAGCCAACGAGCGCGAGCGTCTGCTTGCGCAGCAAAGACCGGAACTCTGCGGACTGGTTATTCATCGCACGCGTTTCATCCGCTCCCAGTTTGTGCAGGCTGTTCAAGGCCACAGGTCGCGCGCTCGAAAGGCCGGATATGGCCGCTCCGAGTTCCGCCCACCTGTTAACGAGAGCGTCGTCCACGGAGCAGACGATCGCTTTGACCACAAGTGCGGCTAGTGTAAATTCTGCCGAGATACCTGTTGATTGGGACGATCAAGCGAGAACGTCGGAATTTCAATATCAAAGCACTCGCCGTTATCAATTTGCATTTGATAAGCCCCGCCCATCATTCCCGAGGGCGTATCGAGAGGCGCGCCACTCGTATATTCAAAGCTCTCTCCTGGCTTGAGGACCGGTTGTTCCCCAACAACTCCCAGTCCTTTGACCTCGGTCAATTCTCCACGCGCATTCGTGATCATCCAGTGCCGGCTTAGCAGATGCACCGTTTCTGATCCCTGATTCTCGATGATCACTCGATAAGCCCAAAAATACTGGGAGCTGGCCGGCGATGATCTCGTCTCGAGGTAAGTTGGCTCGACGCTCACTGCTATTCCTCGAGTGCTTGCCATATACGGTGTCCGATTTGCCATAGGATAAGTTTAGATCAAACGGATGGGCTGGATGTCCGGCAATGATTCTGAATTGACTGCACCAGGGCGACGCGCTCCTTAAGCTAAGCCGCATCGCCGGATTTCCGCTAAACGCGTTCTCTACGAGCGAGTCACTAATGTCAATGTTTTCCTCATCAGAATCGTTACTGTTGCTTGTATCCGCACTCTGATGAGTCGGATCGATCTGGATCTGGACTCGGGTGCCTGTTGGGCGCGCTCCGTTCCTCCCCAGAAGGCCGAGCGGTCGTAGGGCGTCAGTGGATGTCCGTTCCTGAGGCGTTCTGGCAGGTCGGGATTCGACGGAACATGTGACCGATTGCAAGTCGATGCTCAAAATCGAGGTGGGATACTTCGCACAGCAACCCTAACCGCTCTGGAGTGGTTTCGAAATCGACTCCAGCGATTTTCCGGCAGTCTCGATGCCAAACTTCGCTTCGCAAACTCCGGCGGCGAGCATGAGAATCGAGCCCAGGCCGTAGCCGAGTGAAACCGCCAGCCGGGAGTGGGTATCAATGAGCTCTCCGAAGAAAAGCGGCGCGCCGACACCTCCGGCGAGTGTGCCGAGCGCATAGAAGACGGCGATGGCAAAGGCGCGCAACTCCAGCGGAAAGATCTCGCTCACGGTGAGGTAGGCCGCGCTGGCTGCCGAGGACGCGATGAAGAAGACCACGCTGAAACAAATGCTGACGGTCAAAGGCCCAGCAGCGCCCGTGGCGAACGGTATCGCTGTGCCTGCTAATACAATCCCCGCGGCGCAGTAGGTAATCGAAATCATCTTTTTGCGGCCCACGGTGTCGAAGAGGCGGCCTATGGTCAGAGGGCCCAGGAAGCTGGCAATCGCAAAGGGAAGAAGATGCCGGGGGATCTGCTTGTCGGGGATATGAAAGAACGTCTTGCAGACCAGGCCATAGCTGAAGAAAACAGCGTTGAAGAAGAACGCCTGCGCAATCATCAGGATGAGCCCGAGATAGGTGCGCGGACGATTTTCTCCGAGCATGTTGGCGAAGATATCGCGCCACGGAGTGTGGTCGCGCACCTTTATCTTGAGGGGATCGCCTTCGAGCTTGGGCAGGGAGTTCGGCTGTCCGCCGCTGATCTTGTTTTCGATCCGATGAACGATTTCTTCAGCACGCTGCTCTTGCCCGCGAAGCATGAGCCATCGCGGACTCTCCGGCACCGAAAGGCGCAGCAGGAAGATGACGACTCCGAGAACACCACCGATGCCGAAAGCGAAGCGCCAGCCGTGATTTCCGCCGATGGCGTGACCGCTGAGCAGATAGATTGACGCCAGCGCGCCGACGGTTCCACCAATCCAGAATGTCCCATTGACGATGAGGTCAACCGTTCCGCGTACCCGGCCGGGGATGAGTTCGTCGACGGCGGAATTGATAGCAGCGTATTCGCCGCCGATGCCCACGCCGGTCAGCGAGCGAAGGATGGCGAAAGAAAGAAAATTCCATGAGAAGGCACTGGCGAGAGTGGCCAGTGAATAGGTCGCGACCGTGACCAGAAAAAGCTTCTTGCGGCCGAGCCGGTCAGTGAGATACCCAAAAAGGAGGGCTCCGAAGACTGCGCCGGCGAGATAGGTGCTGGCTGCGGCGGTCACCTGCTTGTCGGTGAGAGAAAGCCCCTGGGGTGTAGTGAGAATGCTGGCGAGGGACCCGACCAGCGTGACCTCGAGGCCATCGAGGAGCCACGAGGTGCCTAGCGCCGTGAGAATGCGGAGATGCCAGCGCGACCACGGCAAGCGGTCGAGACGCCGCGGGATATCGGTTTCAATCGTCTGCCCGTTAGGAACGGTGGGTGTAGTCGCCATCTTTGCTTGGATGAGATGCGGACGGGATTCCGCTTTCTTCTCTGTTCAAGATGATGAGGAAAAGTTGCAAGCGTGATGGGTCGGAATTCTGGCCTACCAATACAAGGCGTCGCGGACGGGGCTAATCGTTTCACATACGGCTGCATCCAACTGGTTACGGCAGTTTAAAACCGGGAGGAGAACTACTGTGACAGACAACGAGCAGAAATCGAAGCAGGGACAACAGAAAGTAAGCGATGGATTGGCAGAGCAAGCTGAAGTTTCATCACGCCAGAATCCGGATCAATCAGAGGTTGAATCGGCCAAGGATAAACGCGCGCAGGGCGAAATCGAGGCAACCGAGGCCACACAGCAGAAGAAATCGGCTTGACCGTAGATCATCGGGCGATGGCGAAACCACTCAAAAACATGCTTTAGCGCGCCCTGAGCTGCCACAACTCACAATTCGATGTACGGTCACTCGGGTTGCGGGAACTACATCCTGCTTCGGTGATAACCTCTCAGGAAGTCAATTAAGATATGGCACTGGCACTTATGGTCGTACTCTAAGTCGATCAGCTCAGCATCCACGATTGAGCTACCGATTGCCTTCGCGCAAGCCATACGGATCGAATCGTAGTATCGGGCAATATCATTGAATCGGTGGGGACAAACGGGAGTCAGGTTGATGCTCGGCGATTCTCGCTTCACTATGGATTGTCTCCGTGGGAAAGTGAGTGAGTCACAAACGATGGGGATTAGACTTGTCCATTTGAGGTTCGGGTGCCTACATTGCGTGAACGGTTGGAATTAGGTGGTCAAGTTGGAAATATTATGAAGAGCCATTTGAAGCGTTCCGCAAAGGCGGCAGAAAGTGAATACGGCCATGAAGTCCGGCAAAAAAAGATGAATCTTCCCGTCGAACCACCCGTACTTCCGATGCTGGCGAAGCGTGTGGATAAGTTGCCTATCGGTTCCGGGTGGATTTACGAGCCCAAGTGGGATGGCTTTCGTACGCTCGTATTTCGCGAAGGGGATGAGATTCTGCTTCAAAGCCGGGAAGGGAAGCCGCTGAACCGCTACTTTCCGGAGTTGATCGACCCGCTGCTGGAGCAGTTGCGTGATAAGTGCGTTCTCGACGGGGAAATCGTGATCTCAAGAAACGGCGCGCTCGACTTCGATGCGCTGCAGCTCCGCATTCACCCGGCGGCATCGAGAGTGAAGCTGCTTAGCCAGCAGACGCCCGCCTCCATCGTATTCTTCGATCTGCTTGCTGAGGGTGATCACGATTGGCGAGAAAAGGCATTTGCTGCTCGACGCGAAAAGCTGGAATCGATCCTCTCAAAAGCGAAATTGCCGCTCCATATCACGCCGGCCACCGATGATCCTGCATTGGCGCGCGACTGGTTCCAACGCTTCGAGGGAGCTGGCTTCGACGGTGTTATCGCGAAAGCTAAGGACAACACTTATCAATCCGACAAGCGAACGATGTTCAAAGTAAAACATGAGCGTGACTGCGACTGTGTTGTCGCGGGGTTTCGCTGGTATCGTAAGGGCGATAAGCCTGCGGTAGGGTCATTGCTGCTTGGGTTGTACAACGAGTCGGGAACGCTGCAGCATGTCGGCGTCTGTGGTAGCTTTCCACTTGAAAAGCGGTATGAACTTGTGGAGTACCTCGAGCCCTATCGGAAGAATGCTGCTGCGGACCATCCATGGAGCGAAATCCTCGACGATGAGGCCGAAGGTGGCGCTGGCTCTCGAAGGCCTGGCGCACAAAGCCGCTGGAGTCAGGGGAAAGATCTCTCATGGGAGCCGCTTCGGCTGGAACTCGTTGCAGAGGTGGCATATGAGCACATGCAGAGTGGACGGTTCCGCCATATGGCGCAGTTTCGGCGTTGGCGCTTCGACAAGAAACCGCAGGATTGCACGTACGAGCAGCTGGAGGTCGTACCACCGGAAGAGTTGAAATCAATCTTCCCGAAGAATCGCTGAATTATCGTTTTGACGAATCGCCGCGAGGTTTCCTGGCCTTGCGCGTCGGGTCGTCATCGGGATCGGGAGCCTCCTGATCCGGCCGTATGCCCTCCGGAACATTGCGCAAGTTCACGCGGATTCTTGTCCATGTCGAAGACGTGCCTCGCATCGAATCCACGAGTACATCTTCCACGTTCAGATACTCGGCCGCTTTCGAATGTCCTGCCTTCCATCTCTCAAGACCCGCCAACGCAGCTTCTTTATCAGCAGAATTGGCCACAACGATCAGCGGCATCTTGGTTCGAGCTGCTTTCGCACGTGAAGGGGCAACACGAGGTTTCTCGTCTGCAGTTTTGCGGAAATGGGGCGGCCATGGTGCGTCGCCGAGGTTTGCAGCATCGTCGAGCGCGGCCATCTCGAGAAGCTGTTCAAGCGAGCCAGCGTGCGCGTCCATGTCGGCGTGGGGATCGCCGATGGTCGCGAATCGCTTCGGCACAGTGAAGACGGTGAAATCTGCGGGGTTACAATCGGGAACTTCATCCCATGTAAGCGGCGTTGAAACTCGCGCGTCGGGTAAAGGCCGAACCGAATAGGCTGAAGCCGTCGTACGGTCCTTGGCATTCTGGTTGTAATCGATGAAGACACCATGCCTTTCCTCTTTCCACCATTTGGAAGTGGCCAGCGTGGGCACACGGCGTTCGACCTCGCGAGATAGAGCAAGTGCTGCGCGCCGGACCTCATCGAAGGTCCATCTCGGCTCGATTCGAACATTGATGTGCATCCCTCGTGATCCGCTCGTCTTGGGCCATCCGTGCAATCCGCGTTGTTTCAGCAAAGCATTTACCTCGAGCGCAACTCTGCGCACATCTTCCCAGCCAACTCCTGGACCGGGATCGAGGTCGACTCTCAATTCATCGGGATGGTCGAGATCGCTGGCCCGTACGGCGTGCGGGTGCAGCTCTATGCAACCGAGATTCACGATCCATATAAGTCCGGCGGTATTGTCGACTACCAGCTCTTCCGCGGTTCTGCCGGAAGGAAACGAAAGCGTAATCGTGTGCAGCCAGGCGGGATGATCTTCGGGAGCACGTTTCTGATAAAAGGCAGGCTCTTCCGCCCCATTGACAAACCTTTTCAAAACGATCGGGCGATTTGAGATACCGGCGAGCGCGCCGGGAGCAACGGACAGGTAGTAGTTGACGAGGTCCAGCTTGGTGAGCTTGATTTGCTTCGAAAAATAAAGCTTCTCCGGATGTGTGACTTTTACCTCTTGCCCATCGATCTGGAGGACCTCCGCTGCTTCTGTTTTTGCCATATCGCCGCACCCCGTCCCCACATCACGATCTGATGCTTTGATCTGGGCAGGGGAACGCGCGATTTCTTCCATCCGTGGGAAGCCCGTGAATTCACTAACAGCCTTAATCCTTTCCATCTTCCCCTTAATTGCATCTAACTCATTTCATAGAACCCAATGGTCAGGAAATAACAGCGGATGTGGATTGTTCGGCTTGCGCTTCGGCGCCCTTATACTTTTGTCGTCTTTTCGCTGCTGATGCTGCTCTTGGGGATTGGCACTTGTATCGAAGCGCCTAAGGATATTTATCCGTACATCGATATTCCGGTTGTCACGATTGTGTGGAGCTACACCGGACTTCCTCCGCAGGAGATGGAAGGCCGCATCGTTACGGTGTGCGAGCGTGCGCTGACCACCACCGTCAACGACATCGAGCATACGGAATCGGAGAGCTACCAGGGCGTCGCCGTCATTCGCGTATTTTTTCAGCCTCGGGTGAAGGTGGAGCTTGCCTTGTCGCAGATCACCGCGGTGGTGCAGACTGTGCTGCGTGTGCTGCCTCCGGGGACTTTCCCGCCGAATATTCTCAAATACGATGCATCGAGCGTTCCCATTCTGCAGCTCGGTCTCTCCGGGCAGGGGCTGACCGAGGAAGACCTCTACGACCTGGGGCTGTCCTTCATCCGGCCGCGGCTGGCGAATGTGGAGGGTGCTTCGATTCCGCTTCCATATGGCGGCAAGGTGCGCCAGGTCCAGGTGGATATCGATCCAAATCAGATGTACGCGAAGCATCTGTCCGCGGTGGACATTTCAAATGCGGTCAACAATCAGAATTTGATTCTACCCGCGGGATTAGCGCGGATCGGCGACCGCGAATTCATCGTAAAGCTCAACTCGTCGCCAGCGCTGGTGTCCGCGCTCAACGATCTGCCTGTTCGCGCCAACAATGGCGCGGTTGTTCTGGTCAAAGATGTGGCGCAAGTTCGGCTTGGCTACGCGCCGCAGGAAAATATAGTTCGACAGGATGGAAAACGTTCGGCACTTCTTACGGTATTGAAAAACGGGGAGACCTCCACTCTAGACATCGTCAAGAACGTGAAGCAAATGCTTCCTCTGGTGAAGGCTGGATTGCCAGCCGGACTGCAGATCACGCCGCTCTTCGATCAATCGATCTTTGTCTCGGAGTCGATCACCGAAGTGGTGCGCGAGGCGGCAATTGCCGCGGGACTGACCGCGCTGATGATCCTGCTTTTTCTCGGGTCATGGCGATCGACTCTGATCGTTTGCACTTCGATTCCGCTTTCGATTGCGACTTCGCTTGTCATCCTCTATGCGCTGCAGCAGACCATTAATGTGATGACTCTGGGCGGCCTAGCCTTGGCGGTCGGCATTCTTGTTGACGATGCAACGGTCGAGATCGAAAATACGCACCGCAACATGAGCGAGAAGAAGCCGCTGGTGCGCGCCATTCTCGATAGCGCTCAGCAGGTGGCTGCTCCCGCATTTGTTTCGACCCTTGCCATATGCATGGTCTTCACGCCAGTGGTGTTGTTAACCGGGCCCGCGCGGTATCTATTCACGCCGCTCGCGATGGCCGTAGTGTTTGCCATGATGGCCTCCTACTTCCTGTCGCGGACTCTGGTGCCAACTATGATGCACTACCTCCTCGATAAAGAGATTGCGCTTTATCAGGATGAAGAGGCAGCGAAGAAAGAAGAAGAGGAGAACTGGATCTGGCGGATTCACTCGAAATTCGACCGATGGTTTGAGCGGCGTCGGGAAAACTATAAAAGTGCGCTGGGCTGGACCCTTGAGAATCGCGGACTCACCATCGGCATCTTCGGGGTGTTCGTTCTCCTCTCCGTGCCGCTGGTTTTCATGATCGGCCAGGACTTCTTTCCGTACGTGGATTCCGGGCAGATGGATCTTCACGTCGATCCCCCACAAGGAATGCGGCCTGAAGATGCAGAGCAATATTTCGCTGCCGTAGAGAAAGAGATACGCCGCATCATCCCGCAAGATCAGATCAAATTGATTCTTGACAATATTGGATTGCCCAATGGGGGCATCAACCTCGCATTCTCCACGAGTTCCGTTACCTCGGACTCGGACGGCGATGTGCTCATCTCTCTGAAGCCGGGCAAGCGAAATACGCAGCTCTATATGCGCGAGCTGCGCACCGATCTGCATGATAAATTTCCCGACGGCGTATTTTTCTTTACGCCGGCAAATATCACCAATCAGATTCTTGACTTTGGTCTGCCCGCTCCCATTGATCTGCAGGTCGCCGGCCCCGGAAAAACTAACTACCAGCTCGCACAGAAGCTGTTGAAGCAGGTTCAGGCGATCCCTGGCGTAGCCGACGTTCACATCCATCAACAAGTGGCGCAGCCAACCATCGATGTCAATGTGGACAGGGTCAAAGCCCAGCAGATCGGACTCACCCAGGAGAACATCGCGCAAAGCATGCTCATCTCGCTCACGGGGACTGGCCAAACTGCTCCGAATGAGTGGCTGAATCCGCAGAACGGCGTGAACTATCAGGTCGTGGTCCAGACACCCACTTACAAGATTGATTCGCTGCAATCGCTGGCGCGTACGCCGCTCACTTCTCCTGCCGGCAATACCAGCCAACTGCTGGGCAATGTCGCCAACTTTCAGCGGGACATCGTGCCGGCCATCATCAATCACTACAACATCCAGCGAGTCTATGACATCTACGCCGATACCGACCAGAGAGACCTGGGCGGAGTGGCGAGCGACATCAGAAAAGTCATGGACAAAGCCGAGAACGACTTGCCGATCGGCACATCGCTGGCGCTGCGCGGCGAAGTTCAGACGATGACCAATTCGTTCGTGCGGCTGGGCATTGGAATCATCTTTGCAATTCTTCTCGTGTACCTGCTCATGACAGTGAACTTCCAGAGCTGGCTCGATCCGCTCATCATTCTTATGGCGCTGCCTGTCGCATTCGCGGGCGTTTTATGGATGCTCTTCCTCACCGGCACCACGTTCAACGTGCCGTCTCTGATGGGCGCAATCATGACGATCGGCATTGCCACCGCAAACAGTATCCTGCTCATTGTCTTTGCGAACGACGAACGCGCCACTGGAAAAGATAGTCTCGAGGCCGCAATGAACGCGGGCTTCACGCGGCTGCGTCCGGTCTGCATGACGGCGCTGGCCATGATCATCGGCATGCTTCCGATGGCTCTGGCGCTGGGTGAAGGCGGCGAGCAGAATGCCTCCCTGGGGAGAGCCGTCATCGGGGGACTTCTGCTGGCGACCCCAGGAACTCTGTTTGTGGTGCCCGTTATGTATTCGTGGCTGCGCACCGAAGCGCCGGTGAACTATGACGAAGAGATCGACAAGGCATACCACGAGGGTGACGAGCAGCCGGAAAACGACGATGAATCCAATCGCGAGCCGGGCGGCAAACGCGCCACGGGAGAGCAGACTTCGGGAGGCGAGCCGCAGCCGGCTTGAGTAGAAATCTATGAGCGACGACTTGAGTCAAAGGGTCTACCCCGAGGACGAACACCTCCGCCAGTTGCAGAAAGATCCTGATCGGCGAATGACGCGCGCAGAGTGGGAGCGCGAGGAATCCCAGGCCCGGCAGGCTGCGCACAAAAAGCACGAGAAGGTTCAGCACGACCGCGATGTGCAGCAGGAGTATGACCGCAAGCATCGCAGTAAACACAGGAACTGGAAAAAGATATTCCTTTGGATTGGCGCAGGTGTGCTAGCGCTGCTCCTCATCTTCCTGCTGGGATATCTGCCCAGACATGAACGGGAAAAGAAAGCCGCGGCAGCCGCAAAGCAGCGCGAGCAGGAGCAGCCGCAGGTTGAAGTAATGCAGGTGAAGCGCTCGCACGCTCCGGGCGAGCTTACTGTGCCGGGAACAACCGCTCCGCTCACCGAAGCCTTTATCTATGCGCGTGCGAATGGCTATCTTCGTCAGCGTTTTGTCGACATTGGAGATCACGTGAAGAAGGGCCAGCTAATGGCTCTCATTGATGCTCCCGATCTCGATCAACAGGTAGATCAGGCGCGCGAACAATTGCGGCAGGCCGAAGCCCAGGAAGCGCAGCAGCAGGCGCAGTTGGCTCTGAACAAAGTGACGTGGGAGCGGTGGCGCGTGCTGGTGGCGAAGGGCGTTTTTTCGCGACAGGATGGAGACCAGCGCGAAGCCGATTACAACACGCAGGTAGCCGTAGTGGCCTCGGCTCATCGAAACGTCGAAAGCTTTCGCGCCAATCTTGGACGCGTGATCGCGCTGCAAAGCTATGAACGCGTGACAGCGCCTTTCGATGGCGTCGTGACCCAGCGCAATACCGATATCGGTGCGTTGGTGGGAACATCCGGTGCGGGCGGAACTCCGCTGATGCCGTCTTCGCAGAACCCGTCTGCCGGAACGGCCAGTGCCGGCAGCACCAATACCAGCGGCAGTTCCGGTTCATCCAACCAGGCGGCTTCTCCATCTACAGGGCAGGCGCAGGGAGGGCCGCTCTTCGCGGTTGCTCAGTTCGATAAGCTGCGCATTCTCGTATCGGTGCCCGAGGGCTATGCCTCGGATATCAAGACCGGCATGCCTGCGCAGGTTTTTGTGCAGGAGAGATCGGGCAAGCCGATCGAGGGCACAGTGACCCGCGCCGCGCTTTCGCTCGACCAGAACACGCGCACCATGCTCACCGAGGTGGATGTCGACAATCGGGATGGCGGCCTTTATCCCGGCATGTATGCGGTTGTCAGCTTCGTCGAGGTGCGCGGCGTGGGACCCATCACGGTACCTGGCGATGCAGTCGTCGTCCGCGACGACCGTACCAGTGTCGCCATTGTGAACGACAACAAGATCAAGATTGTACCCGTTGAAATCGGCCGCGATTACGGCCCCTCCGTTGAGATCCTCAGCGGTTTGCAGGAAGGCGAGCTGGTGATAACCACGGTCACGGATACAACGCAGCCGGGGATGAAAGTGCGGCCACAGCAGAAACAGGAGGCCGGCGAGAATAATGGCCAGGGCGGCGCACAGACAAATAAGGTTCCGAACTCCGGGCCGCAACAATATGGCGACCAATCGATTGTGAATTCGCAGGGAGAGAGCACAAACCAGAAGGGCAAGCCCGGACAAGGCGGCCAACAGCAAAACAATCAACAGAAGCAGAGTAAGGATCAAGTCAAAGCGCAGAAGAAGCAGCAGTCGAAGGAGTCTTCGCAGTGACGAGTATCTTCTTCGCGGGACGCCGCACGACAGTGGCGCTGTTTATAGTGCTGATCTTCGCGACGGCCGTCTCATATGCGCAGCAAGGGCAGCAGCCTCCGCCTTTCACCGTGCCAGCATCGCCATTGCCAGACACGGCGCATGCTCCAGGGCAGCAGGCTCCTCCTGCACAACAACAGCCTGGAGAGCCTCCGAGTGCTCCACTGCCGCAGCCGGATAAGAGCACTGTCGATGTTCGCCAGCTTGCTCCGCTCAGCACGCAGCCGCCATCGCCTGCGAATTCCTTTTCTGATGTCGAGCGGAATGCGAACTTCCACCTGCAGCCTCAGAAGGAAGCTCCGTCACCATTGGATACCCATTTCTATAGCTTGATTGGAGCTTATCGCGCGCCGCATTTGCCGGGCGTACCCGCCGGGTCGACGTCCCATCTTGAAAGATTAATCAATGACGGAAAGCTCTATCTCTCTCTGCATGACGCGATTGAGTTGGCGATCGAAAACAATATGGATGTCGAGATCAGCCGTTATGATCTGTTGCTGGCTAATACCGATCTGACGCGCGCTCAAGGTGGCGGTACTTTGCGAGGCGTCGACTATAACGTTCAGCAGTCGCCTCCCGGAGTATCGGCGGCTACCAGCCCGCTGCTGATCACCGCGACTACCGGAAATGGCGCATCGACGAACGCGACAGTGACGGACCTTTCCCAGGTCGAACAGATCGGCAGCGGTACGCAGCAGAGCTTATCTGAAAACGGTACGTTTACGTATTCCGACGGACCACCAATTCCGCTGTATGATCCGACACTCAGTGGGGACGCCGCTTACCTGCGGCGCTCCGACCAGACTTCGCTTCTCGGAAGCTCCACGACAGGCGGCAGTTCGACCATCGACACTTCTACTTCAACCGGACCGTTGGATTACGTGAGCGCGGGGCTCGATTATCAGCAGGGATTTTCGACCGGCACACAAATTGAAGCTTATGCCGATAATGCCTCCCAGGTGCTTTATGGCAAGACCTCACAGTACGACCCTTTTCATTCGCCGAGCGCTTCGTTCACTGTGAGCCAGCCGCTGCTTCGTGGTTTCGGACGCGGCATCAACCTGCGTTTTCTGCACATCGCGCAGATTGATCAGAAGGTCTCGCGCCTTGTATTCGAGCAGCAGCTGTTGGAAACCATATACGGCATCTCGCGGCTCTACTACGACCTGGTATCTCTTGGGGAGAATATCGGCGTTAAAGAAGAAGCCCTGGCGGCCGCGCAACACTTATACGATGATGACAAGAGCCAAGTAGACGAAGGAACTCTGGCGCCCATCGAACTCACGCGGGTGAAGGCTCTCCTCTCGTCGAGCCGTCTCGATCTCATCCAGGCACAGGGTGAGTATCGGCAGCAGGAGGTCATCCTGCGCGAACAGTTGCTGCGCAAGCTTGGCGATCCTGCCGCAAATTTCGCCTCCATCGTTCCGACTGATCGCATTGTGGTACCGGATGATGCGCCTACCCTAGACATCCCTGCACTCATCCAGGATGCTCTCGCCAATCGTCCCGATCTCGCTCAGGCGGGACTGCAGCTGAAAGCCGATGAAATTGCCGCTCGTGCGTCGCGAAACAATGTGAAACCCAGCGTGAATCTCTATGCCAACGTGCAGACACGTGGCTCATCACTCATACCTTTTGAAGAACTAGGGTCGCCCGGGACTGGAACAGTCATCGTGCCGCCGGAGCTGACGCAGGGCGGCCTTACTTTATCGACGATTTATCAGGGTGGCTTGCAGCTCAGCCTGCCTTTACGCAACCGCATCGCACAGGCGGATGCAGCCCGCGACCAGATCCAAATGCGTCAGGCTGAGGCGCGCACGACGAAGGTAGAGAACGACATCCGCCAGCAGATAGAGAATGCCGCAATTGCACTGGAGAATGCGCATCAGGCATACGCGGCGGCTGTCGAGAGCCGTGACTATCAGCAGCAACTTCTGCAGGCGGAGCTGGACAAATTTTCCGTAGGTGAGAGCACTAACTATCTCATCGTTCAGGATCAGGCTTATCTGGCGCAGGCACGATCCACGGAAGTCGCGGCGCGATCCGACTGGATGAAGGCGCGCATGTCTCTCGACCGAGCCTTAGGCGACCTGCTCGAAAGAAGCGGGATTAATATCCAGGACGCCGTACGTGGGCAGCTACCGTGAGCCATAGAAGACCTTAGGACCGCATCTGCTCGGATGTCACGAAGGCTGGTCTTCGGAAAGTTCTTCGTCGTTCCCACTTTTTGAAGAAACTTCGCATCCAAAGTACTTAAGGATGTGAGCTGCAGGTGTCGATCCGAACGCCACTCCTTAGTATCCAACTTCGCTCTCACCCCAATGTAGCGTACGTCCGTAAGGCTCAAAATTTAGCACCTTATAGCCCCGCGCCCGATACAGGAGTTTCACAGAATGGGTATGAGATATCCGTGCATCCACAAATGGATGCACACGCACGTGAGAGTTAAGTGGATGGTGGCAGGCGCGATAGCGTTGGCTTTTTTCTCTTCCAGTGCATCTGCGGGACCTATCTCCGTCCAGTACCCCGAGGGAGCATCGAGGGGATTTCTTGTTTTGCGCGATCTTAACGGGAAGGCTCTGGCTTCGGGTGAAGAGAGACAGACCGTCAAGGGATCTCGGGTGATCAGCCGGTTGACCTTCCGCTTCAGAGATGGCTCTCTCGATGATGAGACGACCGTGTTCACGCAGCGTGCCAACTTTCAGCTTATTAGCGATCACCACATCCAGCGGGGGCCCTCCTATCCTCATTCTCTGGATATGACCGTCGATGCAGTGGCGGGAACGGTGACTATGCGTTCCGAAGATGGAGACAAGCAAAAAATAGAAACTACCCACATGGATCTTCCGTCCGACCTTTCGAATGGCCTCCTGCTTACGATCCTCAAAAACCTGCGTTCCGGCCAGGAAAAAACGGAGGTATCCATGATCGTGCCATCATCCAAGCCGCGCGTGGTCAAAGTTGCCATCTCTCCCGAGGAAGAAGAGCGGTGCTTCATTGCGGGGTCTGGATTCAGGGCCGAGCGTTACCTGGTGAAAATTGAGCTGGGCGGTCTGACGAAAGTCGCGGCGGCGGTCATGGACAAAACTCCTGCCGACGCACATGTGTGGCGTATCGAAGGCGAGCCTCCGACCACGCTGCGAACGGAGGCACAGCTCTATGAAAACGGCCCAATCTGGCGAATTGAAACAGCAGCTCCAAGCTGGGAGCGGACAAGCCAGAGCGCGCAGAAAACATCTCTTCCTAAGTAGGCTGTTAATACACCATGATTGCCGGATTGAATCAGCTCCAGAGGGAAACCTATTCTGAAGCAACTGCCCGCGGACGGATGGCCTCTATACCAGAGGACGTGAAAACTTTGCCAACTGGCAAGTTCCTTTAGCGTTCGATCGCGGCACAGGAACCTGCTCAGACGATTCTTCCACAATGATGGAAGGTCGCCGCAGATGCAGCTTTGTGCATCGATTCCACCCCATAGTCTTTAAACAGATCTGACGGAGGGAAATCCATGTCTGCTGAAATCAAAGAAACCCATAAGTTGACGCACGAACAAGTTGAAGAGACGCTCCGCGATGTGATTCAGAGCCTGATTGACGGACAAGAAGGATTCCAGAAGATCGGCGAGCACCTCAAGGACGAGACCCTCAAGAAGTATTTCGCGGCTGAATCGCTGAAGCGCTCGCAGTTCCGCGGAGAGCTCGAAGAGGTACTGCATCGGGAAGGCGTTCATGACGTAAAAGAGAAGGGAACCGTCAGCGGCGCGATCCATCGTACGTGGGGCGATCTCAAGGCCCATCTGGGAGGCGGCGATCATACGCTTCTCGAGACGGCAGAGGCCGGTGAGGACGAGGCGAAGAAGGCATATAAAAAAGCGTTGGAAAAAGAATTGCCTTTGCCGATCAAGCAGCTGCTGACCGCCCAATATACCCATATTCAGAGCTCGCACGATTACGTTAAGGCGGCGCGCGATAGCCGGAAGTAAGAACACAGACTCGCGGCGGCCCGTGAGTTGAGGGAAGGGACAAGCTCCAGGGATCACGATCCGTTCCGATCCCTGGCGAACTTCCATCAGAAGTGCGCTCGGATAGTAACCCAAATATGTAGAAACCGGGGATTTGCCTAGTTACCAACGACCTTTTGTGGCTTTACGCTCATAAAGGTAGATCTCCTGAAGCCTATGCCGAAGGTGAATCCTCCAATTCTATCCTCGGAGCCCGATCCTATGGCCGTCCTTAATGCGCACTCCGCCGGAACCCGGTATCTTCGTTTTTTCAACGATTTAACCCTTGAGTTCCAATCCATTTGCCGGATCTGTGCGAGAACCGTCGGCGTATCTTCGACGGAATCTGAATTGAGTGATCGCGAATATCAGCACATTTGCGACGGCTCCATCATTCTCGATTTTGTAAGTACGAGGCGAAAGCGTGAGACTCCACCCTTAGTTCGATAAACACCCCAGCGTAGTTCGATCCAGGGAGATGGGAATGCCGAAGACCTACATGTGGAATCTTTCAGATGAAACCAAACGCCTCACAATCCAGCCGGATGACCAAAAGTCACAATTCCACCGGCGTAAAGATCTCGCCCACGAGAGGCTGATTTCGATCTGCCGGCTTTGTGCGCGAACTGTCTGGAACGCCCCCGATGCCGAGGGTCTTGAAGAAGCCGAACAGATTCACGCTTGCGCATCTCCCATCTTCGCCAAGCCTGATCGCCGTTTCTAAATCCTCCCTAAAAGCACGCCTCTCGCTGGATTGCCGTGATCATATCGGGCAGAATCTGTCAGCCCGTTGGGAAATGCGCTGTCGCGTCGAGGAGACTGCGGGAGAGCGCCGGGGGACCTGTCTGCTGCGAAAAATCCGACTGAAAGTTCAATAGGGTTTCAACCGGGGCCTATCACCCGAAAGTCTAAGCTTCAAATGCGGCCGCTCGCGCCATAATATAGAGTGCGCGGCTTTTAGAGGAGGCTAAAGATGGCGGCGGCAACAATCCTCAACGTCGGAGAAGATCTCTGCCACCGTGTCCCCGTGATGGAGACGGCTGGTTTCGACGTTTATCATTCCGAGTGCTCGGTCAGTGGCATTCATGTCGCGTTTGCCCAAGCCAAGGTCTTCTCCGCGATCGCCTTTCAGAGCCCCCGGTATCCACTTCTTCCAACTGTGATGTCGACGGCCAGATCCCTGAGCAGGGCCCCCTTCGTCCTTTTCGATGATCCGTCGGTCGATTCCGATGAGCGCGCTTTCGACCTGATCATCTCTTCCCAGATGCCTCCCGCTGTCTGGCTGAAATCCCTGCAGTCAGCCATCGAGGACGCGCGGAGAATCTCCCTTTTTTCCCGGCAACTCTGTGAGGAGTCTGCCGCCGCCCGCGCTGTCTCCCGAGCTCTTCGCGCTGCGGCCGAAGAAAATCGGAGAACTCCTATTCCTTCTTGCTCCGCGTGGTGCGGCGAAGCCGACGAAGGACCGGAAAGCCCGGGCCCAGGCTGGATTCCCCCTGCTCCCGACGCGAAGCCGGGCATCTGAAGATCGATTTGCCAGAGGGACTCTTTCCTGACCATTCCAAGCTGCGATGCGAAGCTGCCAGGAAAGGTCGAATCGGTCCTTAGCCGAGAGCAATTCCCCTAGCGATCGCGTAGCGAGTGAGATCGGCAGTCGTGCGCAGGCCGATCTCGTTCATCAAAGCGTTTTTGTGAAACTCCACCGTCTTCGAAGAGATCTGAAGCGCCGCGGAGATCTCTTTAATCGTTTTGCCTTCGGCCACAAGTTGCAGGACTTCGCGTTGTCTTGGCGTCAGTTCTTTGGCGAAGACATCCGTCGGCTGCCGAAGCTCTTTGAGCGACGTGTTGGGGAGAGCGTCTTTCAAGAGTGGCGTCACATAAATCTGTCCCAGAAGAGCGCGCCTGATTGCGATCAGCAGTTCCTGGGTGGCCGATTGTTTTGCGACATAGCCGACCGCGCCTGCGCGGAATGCCGCACGAAGGTATTGAACGTCGATCTGCTGCGTCACAAAAACCATTTTGGCAGTGGGAAGCAGCTTGCAAAGCTGAACCGCGGCATCGATGCCATTCAGTTCCGGCATGCCCACGTCCAATACGATCACGTCCGGCTTCAGTACTGCGGCGTCTATCAACAGGCGGCGCCCATTCGTTGAAAGGCCCACCACGTCGTACTCCTCCTGAAGGAGGCTTTTCAGACCCTCCGCCACGAGAGCATGATCGTCCGCGATCAATACGCGCCGTTTAGGCATGGGCCTCCAGCGGAATTTCGACGGCGATCTTCGTCCCGTCTCCGAGCGCGGATGCAATTGAGAATGTCCCGCCGGCGATGCGCGCCCGTTCTTCCATGCTAATGAGCCCTAATCCGCGTGAGGGAAATTCCGAATCCTGGTCGAATCCGATGCCGAAGTCCCGTACCTGGAGTCGCAGTGTCCCATCGACCTGGTTAAGTTCGACCTTCACGTGCGTTCCCCCCGCGTGTTTGCTCACGTTCCTCAAAGCTTCCTGGGTAATTCGATAGAGCGCTGTCGCTATGGCTGGGGGAATTTCTCCAGACACGCCAGTGTCGAAGTAGGTGGCGGGCATTGATTCGCGCTGGCGAAAATCCTCTACAAGCGCTTTGATAGCCTGCGGCAATCCGAGATCGCTCAGGATCGCGGGATGAAGCCGGTGGGAGATCTCACGCACATCGGAATTCAGCGACCGAACCTCCTGCCGTATGACAGGAAGCTCGCTGCCTCCGGTTTCTTCCAGTTTGGCGCAGAGCATTTCCAGCATCGTGAGCCGCTGGCTGACGTCGTCATGGAGCTCCCGAGCCACCCTTTGGCGTTCATCTTCCTGCATGGTGAAGAGATGCGCAGCGAGCTCCCGCAGCTCGTCCTGTGCACGGGCCAGTGTTTTGCTCTTTATTTCGACCTCGGTTTGCAGGGCCTCCTGCTGCTGCGTAATCTCCTGTTCGGCTCGTCTTCTCAAAGTGATGTCTTCGAGCGTCAGCAACAGGACACGATGCCCGTCGACCGGAAGCGATTGACCTTTGATGAGGAGGATCTTCGCCTGTGCAGTGGTGGATCGGTGCTCGAACTCCAGTACGGATCCTGACTCTGCCCGGGGAAGCTCTTCCAGCCGCTTTTTGAAATCGTTGACCCCCCACAGGAGAGACACCAGGTCAGGCATTGAGCGGCCTGTAAGCTCACTGTCTTTCATCTGCGACATTTCACGAAAGGCTTTATTCACGGTTCGAATGCTGCAATCCTGCTCCAGAACCACAACCGCGACCGGCACGCTCTGCATCACCGAGTTCGCAAAGTCGCGCGTGTCCCGGAGTTCCTGCTGGCTGCTTCTCAGTTGATCGATATCGACAAGAAGAACCACGAGGCCTTCGATCTTGTTTTCGGCGGTGCGATAAGGCCGCACCCGCAAAAGATGCCATTTGTTTTCGCGATCCTGCACCTCGATCTCGCGGGTTCCAAGAGTATCGAGAACATCTTCGAGAATCGGCTCGATGTCGTTGACGCTGAGCTGCAGCCGGATCTCGCTGATGGAACGTCCGATATCCGCAGCCCGAATGCTCAACAGCTTTTCCATCGGCGGTGTGAACTGGCGTATCTTGAGGTCTTCCGTCAGCATCAAGAGCGGCATGTTGACGCTGTTCAGCAGGTTGGTGAGGTCGTTGCCCGTCTGCGTGAGAATTGCATTTCGCTGCTGCAGCTCTTCGTTCACGGTCTGCAATTCCTCATTCGCGCTCTGCAGCTCTTCTTTGGTTGTTTCCAGCTCTTCGTTCGTACTTTGCAATTCTTCGTTGGCGGACTGAATCTCCTCGTTGGCTGAGACCAGCTCCTGGTTCCGGGCGTCGCGCTCTTCCACAAGCGATTGAAGATGAAACTTCGTGGAGGTAAGGTCCTGGCGAAGCTGACCAATGATCCTTTCTTTTCCATCGCCAGTCAGTTCAGGCAGAACGATCTGATCGATAATCCTCTCTCGATTGGGCTCGCGGTTTCTCGAGAAAAGAACCAGAAAACATCTGGTGCGCGCCGAGGCGCTGGTGATCGGAAGAACCTCGATGTTAACGGTCTCATTGTCGTCATCGTCGGTAGTTATAGATGAGGAGACAACGATCGGAACATTCTCTCGAATAGCGCGTTCCACCGCGGCCTTCACTTCGGCGGCGATTTCATCGCGAAGGACTCGTGAGAGACTCCAACTCACGGCTCCTGGAGTGAGCTCGACATAGGGGGCTGTTTGTCCGCGCGCCTGTAATACCCTAAGGTGATCGTCCACGATCAGGCCCGGCGGCGCATAGCGTGCGAGAACGATGCGGTCGGCCGCGCGCTGAAGCTCCAGTTCCGACCATGCCTCAGCCTGAAGCGTCGAGAACTCTCCCATACGCATGGAAGAGGGAAGTAGATTCGCCCTGAATGCCTGCGGGAAGCGATGGCCGCTCGAGATCATGCCGCCGATTTTCGAATAGATCTTGTTCTTGCGGTCGAACGCATTGAAAAAATCGCCGTAGTCTCTGAGACTCTCCGACATTCCCAGCAGAAGGTAGCCATCCTGTTCGAGCGAGTAGTGGAACGTCGTAATGACTTGTTTCTGGAGCGATTGGTTGAAATAGATAATGACATTGCGGCAGCTCAGAAGGTCGATGTGGGAAAAGGGTGGATCATTCGCCAGGTTTTGCCTCGCGAAGATGCAGCAGTCGCGAACACGCTTGGAGACCTGATACCCGCGATCAACTTTTACAAAGAAGCGGCGCAGGCGCTCAGCCGACATCTCTCCCATCAACGAGTCCGGATAGATGGCTGTGCGGGCGGATTCCACCGCATACTCACTCACATCTGTCCCAAAAATCTGTACCGTCGTATCCAGACCGTTCGCAGTCAGGTATTCGAGAACGGTGATCGCGAGCGAATACGCTTCTTCGCCGGTCGCACAGCCGGCGCACCAGACGCGTACAGGTTTTTCAGCGGAGCGATTCTGGAAAAAAGTGGGCAGAACATGCGTGCTCAGCGAAAGCCAGAATTCGGGATCGCGGAAGAAGCGCGTCACATTAATCAGGACGTCTTCATGGAGGGTTCTAACTTCGTCGGGCCGGAGTTGGAGCAAGCGAGCATAATCGTTCAGCGATTCGACGCGGCGCACGACCATGCGCCGGGCAATGCGGCGGCGGATGGTTTCAGGCTTATATTGGCGTAAATCAAGGCCGGTACCATTGCGCAGGAGCTGCAAAACTCGTTGCAGACTCTGCTCCTGGCTGGGAATCGGCTCTCCACCCTCCAGCGACCGGATCTGGGGCGCCGCAAACAGGTGTGCGAGACGGCCCAGCTCGACCCCGATTTCCCGGGGAGACGCCACAAAATCCACGTGATCCATCTCGATGGAACTGAGCGGCATGCTGGAATGCTCGGCGGTCTCAGGCGACTGGGCCAGGGACAGGCCGCCTTCGCCTTTGATTGCCTTGACGCCAAGGGTTCCATCGCCATCCGCACCCGACAAAATAATGCCGATCGAATAGCTCTTCTGATCCGATGCCAGCGAGCGAAAGAAATCATCGACGGGGTAATGAATGCGCTCCGCAACATCCCGGAATTCGACATGGAAAAAACCTTTCTCAAGAAAGGCAATCTGTCCGGGAGGCAGTACATACAAATTGTCAGGCTGCGGTTGAAGCCCTTCCTCAATGGTCTGCACATGCATCGACGTGTGTCGCGCCAGAATCTCAGTGAGGTAGCTGCGCTGATCTGCGGCGAGATGCGAGATGATGACGTAAGACATCCCGGTCTTTTCCGGAAGCCCCTCCAGAAGCTCGCGAAACGCCTGCAGACCGCCTGCGGAAGCACCGATGCCTACGACGGGATAAGGGAGGGCCGCATTCTGGTTTTCCTCATTCCACTCAACCGTGGCGCTTGCCTCGATGGAAACCCCAATCGACTGAGCAGCATCCTCACCCATGGGATGGTGCCAATCAGCGTCCTCTTCAGGCTCGCTGGCGACTGCTTCCAAAAATCGCTCCTGAACCGGGCCCGCTCCGTTTTTCTGTTCGCGTAATTCCTGTTCACTCATCTCATCCATCGCAGTTCTACCTCTGGCACCGCTTGCACGGTGTCCTACCATGCTACGGCAGTGGGCTGCGATTTGCATGTAATCGCTTCCTGAGAAACGAAGAGCTACGCAGTCGGGTAGGTCTGCATTGGACGAGTCGCCGACTGACGTGTCTGGAGCCTATCTTGCAGTATCCGCTCAATTTCCAGAAGCAACTGTTCAGGGCCGCAGGGGGAGATTTGCTTTACCCCACCCTTCGTCCCTCCGCATCCCTTACAGAGTTGGACAATACATATTGCCGGATGGATCTCTTTCAGGGAACGCACAGCCGCAGAGGCTCGATCCTGATCGACGGAGTGACAAATGAGGGCGAGATCGATCGATCGAACTTCAGCCTCTTCGATGGCCCAAATACTAACGATAGATCGCACCAAAAAACCTGCCGACTCAAGAACCAGGTGTCTCGTGTTCAAGAGCGCTACGTCGTCTCCGATACAAAGGATTTTCATCCTGCTTGCGCGTGTGCGATCCAGGCCGTTCTTCGCTGGCTCCTGAGGATGTCTCATGCGGGCGGAACCCCGCTTGGTTCGCACCGTAAAACCGAACGAATCAGAATGTGGACGAACGACGGGGACAATGTGGTTTGTGATGGATGACGGAAGGTGGAGAATCTCACTGAAACTCATCACGGCGGAGGGCCCTGCAGCCTGAAATGACTACGATTCTCAAGATAGAGGATGAGATTTCAGCATGTAACTAGGCAGCGCCCTAGTCTGTCCCGATTTTTCGAACGAAAGCCGAAGCATGCTCCAATATTCATATTCGAGCAGCCCGGCACTTGCGAATCCTACCTAGGTATTTGCCTAGGAGAACATAGATCGAATCGAATACCTGTTCATTGCTGGGATGTGATCTCCTTGCACATTGCATCCCACGTCCGCTGAAGGCTGGATATTCCCTATGTCTAGAAATTGATCTCGGCGGCCGTAGCTAGCGAACTACTTCACTCGGCGAAAGGCTGCTTTGTTCGTTTTCCGATGGATTGAATCTGCGCAGAAGTGTGCTTTCCCGGCAAAGCCGATCCGCCACCAAGTCCCCCGCTACGCGATTTCCAAGGATATTCCAGTGGCCGTAGTTTGGAGGTGTGTTGTAAAAGCCGTGCAGATAGACGTGATTACGCTCGGTGTAGTCGGCGAGTAGTGGTGCGAGCGTCAGATGACGTATGTGGTTTCGCTCAGCAAAGTCAGCAACACGGTGATCGGGATAGTACAAATCTGGAACCCCGAGAGCCTTACGGAACGCCTCCCGATGAGCGGGATCCGGATCGACCTGATCATTCATGTCCGCAGTGACCAGCCAGAACTCGTCCCCGCGCGACATCGTTTCAGAGTTCATCTTTAACCATACGGCTTCTGAAACCTCCCAGGCGTTTATAGCGCCGGCGGTCGTTGGAACAAAATATTCCTGCGTCTGATCTGTAATAGGGTGGCGCCAGCCGCTGAGCTGAAACTGAAATCTTTCAAGAAGCAAGAGGATCTGCGAATGGTTCATCAGCTCTTTTAACTTATTTGCGAGTTCTAGACGCTTGGAGTCGATGGGCCGCCGCTGACTGGTAATTGTATCGGGAACTAACTCGCCATTTTCGAGTAAAAAGTATGGAAAAGCCCCGCCGTTGTGCTTCGTTCTGCGGTCATCATTCATTACGTCATTGTTCAGGGCGGCCAAGTCAACAATAATTTGCGGATCGAAACGCCAGACGTCCTTATCCAACGTCATAAGTTGCTGGGCTAGTCCATATCCCTCGGTGCCGAAGTTAAGGACCTCAACCTTGTCCCACTTCCGCTGAGGACACTCCTGCAACTTGTTTTGGATAATCGAGGTGATGCTCTCATTCATCGGCACATGCACGGCTTCAACTACCGAACTACCCAGCACCGCTATCCTTAAAGTATTGGCGGGGCGAGCGATGGTGAGATCATCTCTGTCATGAAAGCCGTAACGATTGATGACGACATAGCTGCGGCCTTCGCCCCTCCACCAGCCATGCGCACCCGGCCTGAGATGAATGAACCGCTCCGAGTCTTGCGTCATGAGCGACGGATTGAAGTCCGATTGCGCGACGTGAAGACCTAACTCGATCACGAGTAGACAGACTACGACGGCCAGAGCGGCGGCTAAGGCATCCTTAAACAACTGCATGAACGGAACTCCATGGGGAGGGGTAGCGGGTATAGACTTGCTAGCGCCAATGACCGTTGGATGCAGAAAATCGGCGCGAGCCTATGGCCCCTCTGCGATCTCAATGGACGAAGAGATCGCAAATCGTTATCAGGAACTCGATCTCTATCTGCGACAGTCGCACGCGGAGAGGGATTCGGAAGCGCTCGCGACATTACCCGCTAAGTAGTTGGCCTGCTTCGCCCTGAAGAAACCGGATAAGAGTTGTTTGCGTGCCATGTAAACCATCGTCAGTGCCGCAAGCTTATTCGGTTGTTCCGTCCGTTAATTGATGCAGGATTGCATCTGCAACGGCAGCGGGCGCTTCGCGATGCGGGAAGTGACCCACTCCTGGGATCACGATCCGTTTGTAAGAGCGGGTGAAGTGAGGATCCAAATCTGCTGATTCACTGGGCGCGTCGCAAAAATCCGACTCGCCTTGAATCATCAGTGTCGGCACATCGATGCGCTCTGCTTCATTCAGCTTTGCCTGAACCCCGCTGTAACGCGGATCTCGGAGCTCGTTCTCCAGCCATCGGGAGCGGTAGCTGTTGAGCGTGATTGTAGGATAGTCGGAGTTTCTCCACGCCAGTGCAGCATTGTTGAAGTCCTCCTCTGTAAACCATCCTTTCGGACTCCAGGTGTTCCACTGGAAACGCGAAAAGCCGATGGGATCCTCGGTAACGCGCTTCATTCCTTTGTCGCTGCACATAAAGAACTGGTACCAAAAGCGGCGTGACTGATCGTAGGACGGAGGCTGGAAGGCAAAGCGAGGCTGGAATGCGACCGAGAGGGCACTCAGGCTGCTGATTCGCCCAGGCTCGAGCGCCGCGATCGCATAACCGATACGCGCTCCCCAATCGTGACCGATGACGGAGAAACGAGGAATGCCGAGGCGGTCCATGAAATCAAGAGCATCCTGTGCTAGGGCTGCAATAGCGCCAACACGGGGTGTACCCAAAGATAAAAATCTTGTTGCACCGAAACCGCGTAGATAAGGCGCGATCGTACGGAAACCCGCCTCATGCAAAGGGCCGGATATCTGCTCGAATCCTACTGGAGACTCCGGCCATCCATGTAAAAGCAATAGCGGAGTTCCGTCTGTCGAGCCATGATCGAGATACGCAATCTCTAACACTTCGGTGCGAATCGTTTTCATCTTAGCGGATTGGATGCGCAGCCTATGAAGAAGTCGCAGCGCAGGAGGCCTAACCGTGGGCCTGGCGAGAGGCAAGCATCCTGGCAGCATTGACAAGCGCGATGTGAGACAGAGCTTGCGGGAAATTCCCCATGAATCGGCCGTGCTCTGGATCATATTCCTCGGAGAGTAGTCCGACGTCATTTCTCAAATTAAGAACTCTTTCAAAGAGTTTCTCCGCGTCGCTCCATCGTTTCGCACCTGCAAGATTCTGAACCATCCAAAAAGAACATGCGATAAAGGCTGATTCGCGTTCTTTGCGGGAGTCTGGCGACAGACGATATATGAGTCCATCTCTGCTGAGTTTCTTTTGGATGACATCCATCGTGCTTCGCACCCGATCATCATTGAAGGGAAGAAAGCCGAAGGTTGGTAGCAACAATACTGAAGCGTCTAAAATCGTGGAGTCAAAAGACTGCACAAAGCTGCCCAGCTTGCGGCTGAATCCTCTTCGACATATCTGGCGATGCAAACGATCGCGGATAGTCTTCCAATTGAGAGCTTTTACTCCCCTCGTACTTTCCACTCCATGGTGAAGAGCCAGCCATGCCATCGCCTTGGAGTAGGTGTAATGCCTCTTCTGATTCCGTTCCTCCCATAACCCCGACGCCGGCAGGTGATAGATGGAAGCGACACAATCCGTGAGTTCGTTTTGCAGACGGAGAAGGCGTTTGTCCAGGTGCAGGCCGGCTCGTTTCATGCTCACGATCGCATCGGCCACTTCACCGTATACATCCAACTGTATCTGTTGCGATGCTTTATTCCCCATCCGGACAGGCTGCGAGCCTCGGTATCCCTGCAACCATGGAAGCTCGCATTCCGGGAGATGTCGCTCGCCTCTCATCCCGTACATGATCTGCAGGCATCGCGCGTCGCTGCCAACAGCCTGGAGAAGCCAGTGCTGCCAGGCTTGAGCCTCTTCGTGATAGCCAACCGAGAGCAGCGATTCGAGAGTGAAGGCAGCGTCTCGCAGCCAGCAATAGCGATAATCCCAGTTTCGGTCCTTGCTGAAGTACTCCGGCAAAGATGTCGTTGGAGCGGCAACAATTCCCCCAGTGGGCCGGAAGGTGAGAGCTTTGAGCGTAATCAGCGATCGCTCGACGGCGTCCTGCCACGGCCCTTCATAGGTGTTTAAGGAGCACCACTCCCGCCAAAAAATATCTGTCTGGTTCAGGGCTTTCTGCACATTGATTCGCCGGGGCGGAGGCCCCTGCGCCCCAACATGAGTCAGAACGAAAGAACGATGTTGGCCTTGTCGCAGCGTAAATTCAGCTGTGGCAATATCGTCCTTCGTCTCGATCCGCTCCTGGGTGCGGAGGTACGCGACACCCGGGCCGGCTGCTGCCGCCCACATATTTTGTTCTCGAGGGCCGGTCCATGGAATGGTGCGTCCATAGTCAAAACGAATACAGAGCTCCATCTGAACCTTTACGCTGCCTTCTAGACAGCGCGCGATCCGCACAATATCGGAGTGAGCCGCTCTCACCGGCATGAAATCCGTGATGAGGAGAATGCCCGTCGCAGTCTCGAAGCGGGTTTCAAGGATCAACGTACGCTCGCGGGACCGTCGCGCAATTCTTTTGTAGCCATTTGTCGGCGCGAGCAGCCATCGACCGTTTTTCTTGGTTCCGATAAGTGCGGCGAAACAGGCCGGGGATGAAAAGTCGGGCCAACACAACCAGTCGATTGATCCGTCCTTTCCTACAAGCGCCGCAGTCTCGCAATCTCCAATCAGCGCATAATCTTCGATACCCAGGGCCACGCGCTATCCTCACTCATCCAGAACACTTCCCGAGTGTTAGATGCTGTTTCGCTTTGTCCTGCCTGCATCTAACCTCTCGGGAAGAGATTGATATGGAGGCGGCCGATGCAGCGAGACCTCACCGTGGTTATCACAGGAGCGTCAGCGGGACTGGGACGAGCGATTGCTTATGAATTCGGTAAAGTAGGCGCTCGTGTAGGCTTGATCTCACGCGACCTCTCTGCGCTCGAAGCGACCGCTGCGGAAGTTGAACACCTTGGAGGAAGAGCCGCCACCTATGCGGCCGACGTAAGCAATGATCAAGCTGTTGAGGCCGCCGCGGCATCTTTTGCAGAGCGTCTCGGCCCCATCGACATTTGGATCAACAATGCGATGGTTTCTGTATTCTCGCCAATTAAAGAGATGGAAGCTGCGGAATTTCGCCGTGTCACCGAGGTGAACTATCTTGGATACGTCTATGGCACGCTTGCCGCGTTGAGGAGAATGCTTCCGCGGAATCGAGGCCGGATCATCCAGGTCGGGTCGGCGCTGGCGGTAAGAAGCATCCCTTTGCAGTCGGCGTATTGCGCTTCAAAACATGCCATCGTTGGTTTCACAGATTCATTACGCTGCGAGCTTATCCACGATAGGAGCAAGGTGAAAGCCATTGTCGTTCACATGCCGGCTATGAACACGCCGCAATTTACCTGGGTGAAAAATCGGCTGCCAAATCTGCCGCAACCTGTGCCTCCGATCTACGAACCCGAGGTCGGCGCGCGAGTGATCCTGCATGCGGCCCTAACATCGTCGCCGCGTCGCGAATATTGGGTTGGAGGGTCCACCGTCAAAGCCATCTTCGGGCAGAAGTTCATTCCGGGCTTGTTAGATCTCTATCTTGGCAAGACGGGCTACAAAGCGCAGCAGCGTGAAGAGCCGGACTCTCCGAACCGACCAAACAATGTGTGGCATCCTGTCGCAACTAAATTGGGAGCACACGGACCCTTCGATGCGAAGTCCCGCACGTTCAGCCTGGAAGCACAGGTGTCGAAGCACCGCGGATGGTTTGTACTTGGATGTGGTTTGGGATGCGGCCTTCTGGGCGCGGCGCTCTGCGCCAGGAAATACCTGACCCGTTAGGCGATGCGAGGATTGCCCTTGAATCGTGTGTGGGGCGGGCTGAGATCGTATCGAATTCCAGGCTCGCTTAATTCTCGATGATTGGAATAGAAGATCGCGTCCCCCTGCTTGGCCAGATAATCCGCAGTCCTCGCCGCAAGGGCCTGTATGGTGAGGCCAGGATTTGCCGAACCCTGCGTCGGAAAGATGCTCCCATCGCATACAAACAGATTCGGGATATCATGCGTACGGCCAAACTTGTCGACCACCGACGTGGACGGATCGCTTCCCATTCTCGCGGCGCCGACCAAGTGAGCGAACCTCGACTCCTGAACAACCTGTTGCGCTCCCGCAGCCCACATGATTTCCATGACCTTGTTTTTTCCAAACTCAATCAACTTCTTATCGTTGTCATGCAGGTTGAATGTGACCTTCGCAACCGGTAAGCCATGCCGGTCTTTTTCTTCTGCCAATTCGACTCGATTGTCCTCCCCAGGCAGAATCTCGCCCAGAACACCCAAGGTGGCCCAGTGGTTGTAGTCCATCATGACCTGGCGCATCCCCCATCCCCAGGCTCCCACGGCCGCGACCATCTGTTTCGCGAACGCGACTGGCAGCGGTCCTACTGTCTGCACGGAAAATCCGCGAGCAAAGCCGCGCCGAGGATCAGTTTCGTAAAACTCCTCGCTCAAAGCATGCGCCGGCGGCGCCTTGTAAAGACGAATGAGTTCTTCGAATCGCCCGGCCACGACATTGCCGGCCTGCACCATCAGATACTTGCCAAGTGTCCCGCTCGAATTGGCCAATCCATGGCGATGGCCGGGACATGCAGAGTTGAGGAGCAACCGCGGCGTCTCGATGGCGTAGCCCGATACGATCACTGCCCGGGCTCGCTGAAAATGTTCTTTTCCGTCGCGATCGAAGTAGAAGACTCCATCCGCCCGGCCATCCTCGCGCAGACTGACGCGCGAAGCCATCGCATGCGCCCGAATTTCTGCGCCATTTGAAATCGCGTCGGGCACGTGGGTAATCAGTGTGCTTGCTTTGGCTCCAACCTTGCATCCCTGAATGCAAAATCCGCGATAGATGCAGTGCGGCCTGTCGCCATGCGAAGCCGACAGAATTGCAACGGGGCCACCGGCAACGGATCGAATACCGAGGCTGGCACAGCCACGAACCAGCACATCGCCTACGCCACCCAGAGGATGAGGGCCATAAGGATGCCCGTGCGGGTCGCCCCATGGAAACCAAGCGGGCCCTGCCACGGGAATTTCACGTTCCAGCAACTCGTAATAAGGTTTGAGATCCCAATACGACATGGGCCAATCAACCCCGACGCCATCTTCGGAGTACACGCGAAAATCGGAGGGATGAAAGCGCGGCGCGAACGCCGCCCAATGAACGGAACCTCCTCCCACCCCCTTGCCGCTATTGTTCGCGCCGAGCGCTAGCGGATGGGTTCCGCCAGTAATGCGCAGATCATTCCAATAAAGCTCGTGTGATCCCTTTTCATCGCTGACCCAATCCTTCTCCGTGTCCCAGAAGGGACCAGCTTCGAGCGCAATCACGCGAAATCCCGCCCGGGCCAGACGTTGCACCAATACCCCACCGGCGCTGCCCACACCGACGATGCAGTAGTCTACGGTGTCGTTCTCTTTGTAGCGATGCATCGGCGAGGGAAGCGTCTGCATGGAGCCGAGATAATGCGGCATCAGTGGCTTCCTCCATGACCGTGCAGGGATCCATGTTCAGGAGGAGCGCTCTCTTGGTCCAACTGAGAGAGGGAATCGACGGGCGCATTCCACTCGTAGCGCTGTTCGTCTTTTTCCCACGGCTCGGGTAGACCATTTTCAAGCCGCATATATCCCCGTGGATAGGCCGGTCCGCCGAAGCCGATCTCATCCCATGCCCACGGATGCGAATAATAGGCGGTTACGCAGTCTTCCATCAGCATCGCCCAGAAGCGATGCACCGGCATCTTTTGCCAGACGGTGTTCTCGGGCTCAGGCTTTCCATCATGCAGCGATTTCAGGATGAGTTCCTGCCGATGCACAGTAAGAATCTGAAATGATTGTCCGAAACGGTCTTGCGCCATCTCTTCGATTGCTTTGATCGCAAGCCGGTAGGCCTCCTGATCCGGCGGCATATCTTCATAGCGAAAGCCGCTCAGCGAATTCGTAAAAAGGCGTTCGTCGAGTACGGGAAGAATTGGAATCGTGCGCCCCTCGGTGCGATCGTCCTGAGGCATCACACGATCGATGACTGCACCAAGCAGCGTGGCTTCCTCTTGCGAAAAGAAGCGGATGGATAGAGTCTTCTCAACGCGCGCGGTCACCACGTTTCGGGTCGCTTCTTCCCAGTTTCTCTTCTGGGCCATAGTACTGTAGCCGGCGTAGTAGCCCGGCTGTTCGAGCTCTTTGAGCTCGCCTCCTGCAGCGAGGAAGGGAAAAGATTTTCTCGTCATCGCTTCTCCCTTCGGAGGAGGCTCGCCATCAGGCCGAGAAATCCGCAGGCCGCGAACAAGAGAGGAGCAAAAATGGGAGGACCGTAGAGCGTGTTGTACAGCGGCTTCTTCATTCCTCCCGGCCTCCGCACGATGCCGCGTGCATGGTAATAAAAACCGACCGCGCCATCAGCCATAGCCAAAGCAGAGACGATCGGTAACGCAGTATTCGCAATACGGCGGCTCTTCACCGCTCCGGCAGCTGCAGCCATTACCAATGGCGCCAAGAGTATGGGCGTCCATTGCGCCTTATAGCGAAAGTTCGTTTTGTAATGAGAGTAGAGAGCTTCAAAGCCGCTGAAGAACGCCCATAAGACAGTCAGGGCCGAGAGATGCTTCTGGAATCTTCCATAACGAAGGTTGATCCGCCAGTCGGAGCTTCCTGCCTCGACGGCTTCTCCGAGTCGGCCTGCTATTCGATTCGAGTCCTCTTCGCGGCGAAGATACGAGGCCATCAGTCCCAGATAAGCGCTCGTTCCAAACAGCAGCGGTGCGAAGATCGGCGGTCCCATCACGATGTTCGTAACTGGCAGGCTCCATCCTCCAGGTTTGCGCGCTACGCCTCTTATATGGAAGAAGAAGCCGATGATTCCGTCGGCGAGGGTTGCGACGCTAACCCAACGAAGAACGGTGCGCGCAGCCACACCGCTGAATGCTCCAGCTAATCCAGCGCCTGCGAGCATTCCGCTCAGGACCACGGGGGTGTACATGATTGGGTTGCTGTAACTGCCTCTGTAGTGCTCATATCCCACTTCGAGGCCGCTTGCAACGCTGGTCGTGGCGACAACCAAACAGAGGCTGCGCTGAAAGCATCCTTCGCGAATGTGCTCAAGCGCTGTAGTCACCGCCGCGGACAACGGTGCGGGCAGATTCCGATTTGCACTCCGTTCGAGTGCATCAGTCAGGACGAAGGGCATGCCATCTCTCTTTCATCCCAGGCATAGAGATGTATTCCTATATGAGTCATGGATTCCAGATGTTCAACATTCGCCGATTCAACGGCCGCAAGGCGCGGGATGGTCATCGTGGTGGGAGGGAACTTGGGCCACTGAGGAGCGCTGTTAAAGATCGGCTGGCACAGGTCGTGAATCATTTGCTTCTCCAGGTAAGAAACCGCTCCGCATCTGATTGCTTGAAGATGAGTCCCATGCCAGGCCGGGATCGGTCGGGCATTAACTCCCCATTTCTGGATGGAATGAAACCATCGAAGAAAATCGCCTCAATGCGACCGTGATCGTGAAAGTATTCGACGTGCCGAAATTTTGGAATCGCGCAACCGACGTGCATGTGCAGAGAAGGAGCACAATGCGCGGAGATGGGCTTCCCAAAACTCGCTGCAACGGCTGCTCCCTCCAGGAAGCCGGTGAATCCTTTGCAGCGGGTCGCGTCCAGTTGCAGGACATCGACCGCTTCTGCCTCAAGCATCCGCCTGAAATAGAGGGAATCGTAGCCGTATTCCCCGGCTGCTATCTCCATCGAATCCGGCACCCGATCACGTACGCGCCGCAAACCATCGAGATCATCGGAGCTGACCGGCTCTTCAAACCACGTAACATTGAGATCCTTAAATTTCTCAGCAAAGGCAGTAGCCTGGCGCACGTCGTAAGCACCGTTAGCATCTACAAAAAGATTCATGGATGGTCCGACGGCTTCGCGAGCCGCACGAACCCTTTCCAAATCCTTAGTAGGTTCTGCACCGATCTTCATCTTTGCGCTTTTCAGACCCTCTGTAACCCAACCCGATAGCTGTTCAGCCAACTGCCGATTGCTGTAAGTGGTGAATCCTCCGCTTCCGTATGCAGCTACACTCGCGTGAGCCGCACCGAAGAGATCGACCAGGGAAGAATTCAAAAGCTTGGCTTTGAGATCCCAGAGTGCGATATCCAGCGCTGAGATTGCCATGGATGCGATCCCGCGGCTGCCGTCATTTCGGACTTGTCGGAACATGGCTGCGTGCAGAGCAGGGATGTCGAGCGCCGTGCGGTGCAGAAGACACTTGCCTGCAAGGTGATCGGCCATGAAGGCGGTAGCTTGATTGCCATAGGTGTAGCCAAGTCCGACCTTACCCGCTGCGTGAATCTCACAGAGGATGAGCGTCGTTGAGTCCCATCGCAAGGTGCCATCGCCTTCGGGAGCATCGGTCGGTATCGTATAGGCGGAAACATCTACCTTGCCCACCGAGATGTCGGACGCTGTCATATTTACCTACACCGTGGCTCGTCATTGTGATCAAACCAATTCGGCGCGATTACACCAGTTCGCGAATCTTATCGTGCGCATTCGTCAGCGCAATCTTCATCCGATTTGGTTCACCGCGAACCAGAGCTTCAGCCAACTTCACTGCCTGGCTTGCTTTGATCTTGGCCGGCATAGGAGGCGTGAACTCATCGACGACAGCTTCGATCAGAACGGGACCCGGACGTCCGATCACACTATCGAGTTGAGCTCCGCAAGTCGCCGGATCTTCAATCTGGATAGCTTCAATTCCAGCGCCACGAGCGATCATCACGAAATCCGCAGGAAACAGATCGCAGGCATATTCAGGATTGCCGAGGAAAACCATCTGCTCCCATTTGATCTGCCCAAGGGTATTGTTCTTGATCACGATAATCCTGATGTTGAGTTTGTAGGCGGCGACAGTTATCAACTCGCCGAGCAGCATGCTCAATCCGCCGTCACCAATGATGCAGTAGACCGGCCGGTCAGGATATGCGACCGCCGCGGCGATGGCATAAGGCAGGCCACAGGCCATGGTGGCGAGATTTCCCGAGCAACTATGCTTTTGCCCGCGCAATGCAGGAACGTAACGCGCCCACCAGGTGGTGATCGTTCCCGAGTCGGAAGTGACGATGGCATTCGCAGGGACGCGCTTGCCCAATTCCCAGCCCACAACCTGAGGCTTCATTGGCTTATCGGGCCGCGTTCCGCGTTCTTCCATCAGCTTCTGCCATTCGGCTTTGGCCTTCTGAGCTTTCTCAAGAAAGCCTTTGTCATGCTTCTCAAGTAGCGGCAGCAGCGCGCGAATGGTGTTCTTCGCGTCTCCCACGAGCCCGACATCGGCAGGGTGGCGAAGACTGATGCGCTGCGGATCAATATCGATCTGCACGCACTTGACCGAGCCTGGCTCAGGCAAAAACTCAATATAAGGAAAAGATGTCCCCACCATCAGAAACGTGTCGCATCCTTCAATGGCATCCTGCGATGGCTCGGTCCCGAGAAGGCCAATGCCGCCAGTGGTGTAGGGGCTATCATCCGGCACAGCAGCTTTCCCCAGCAGAGCTTTGATGATCGGCGCACCGAGTGTTTCTGCCAGCTCTTCAAGTTCCTCGGTCGCATGCAATGCTCCTTGGCCGGCCAGGATTGCAATTTTCTTTCCGCGATTGAGAATATCCGCCGCATGCTCCAGCTCGATTCGAGCTGGAAGCTGATCGAAGTAAGCGGGCACAGACGAGCTGTGATGGATAGGGTTGCGCTCCGAGCGGCCCTTCTTGATCTCCTGAACCTGCACATCCACTGGGATAGTGATGTGTGCCACGCCACGGGAAGCCAGCGCTGTGCGGATTGCAAGATCAGCCACGCTTTCCATATGGGCTCCGCTCATGATTCGCTCGTTGTAGACCGCGACATCCATGAAGAGCTTATCCAGCGCAACGTCCTGTTGAGTAAAGGTGCCAATCAGATCGCTATGCTGCAGGCCTGTGATCGCAAGGACCGGCGCATGGTCCATCTTTGCGTCGTAGAGACCGTTCAAGAGATGAATGCCTCCAGGGCCGGAGGTAGAGATACACACTCCCAGTTTGCCGGTAAATTTGGCATAGGCGCAGGCCATGAACGCGGCGGACTCTTCATGCCTTACATGAATGAACCTTAACCGATCTTTCTGCTTGCGCAGAGACTCGAAGACTCCGTTAATGCCATCACCCGGCAAGCCGAATATGGTGTCAACACCCCAAGCAAGTAAACGTTCTACGAGTATGTCCGATGCGTTAGTCATATTTCTCTCCGAGGCAGACTGATTCCTTTTGGCTGGACAAACGGTAGGACGCTCGTTTCGTCATAGGGGTTTGATTTCAGAGCAAACGAGAAGAACAACAGAGTTTCTGATGTCCTTCAGCACGCACGCCGTCGCCGGCATCCAAAGGTTCAGACGGCAAGATGCGTTCCAAACAGATTGCCGAAAATCCCAAGACCTTCGTAGTTATCCTCGCGAGCTGCTTTCTCTGATTGGAGATATCGCGCTGAAAGACGGCAATATTTCCATTCGGGGGAGTAAATAACGATCGCTCTTTTGGCCGCATCAACCGCAATGGAAATACAGCTCCTCGGTGAAGCAAGACTGCATCCAAACTTAAGAGCGCTGTATGCAAACTTAGGTTTGGGGGTTAGAGACATGGCGAACAAGCTTGCTCTCGTGACAGGTGCTTCGAGCGGCATCGGGTTTTCTCTGGCAAAAGAATTGGGCAGCCGTGGTTACGACCTTGTGATCTGCTCTGCCGGAGCGCGACTGGAAGCTGCCGCGGATACATTGCGTTCGACCGGATCGGCGGTCGAGGCGATTCAAGCCGACCTGGCGACGCGCGAGGGGATCGACGAGTTATGGAATGCCGTAAAGGCCTCAAGTCGTCCATTGGACATAGCGTGCATCAATGCCGGTGTGGGCGTGGGCGGACTCTTTTACGAAACCGATCTTGATGAAGAACTGAAAATGGTTGATTTGAACTGCACGGGCACTGTCCACTTGACGAAGCATGTTATCAAAAGCATGTTGGGGCAAGATGGCGGAAAGATCCTATTCACGGCCTCGATCGCCGGAGAAATGGTGGCCCCTCGGGAAGCTGTATACGCGGCGACGAAGGCCTTCGTGCTGTCTTTTGCGCACAGTGTTCGGTACGAGCTGCGCGACTCGAACATTACGGTAACGGCGCTTCAACCTGGCCCTACGAATACTGACTTCTTTCATCGGGCGGGCATGGACAACACGGAAGTCGGCTCCAAGGGCAAAAGCGAGAGCGAGCCGGATGATGTTGCTCACCAAGGCATCGAAGCGCTCCTCGCAGGCAAAGACCACGTGTATGCCGCCTCGGGCAAAACCAAACTCGAAGGCATGCTGGCCAACGTCGTACCCGGATCAGTCAAAGGCTCGATGCACGAGAAGATGGCAAAGCCGCTCGATGAAAAGTAGTGCGAGTTCCTGACGCTCTGCTCTGCGTGTTGAGTGCGCCTCACGGAGACGGCAGCGACAAAGTTTCCTCTAATTTCAGCCTCAACAATACAAGACAAGGAGAAAAACATGTCGGACGCTCTGAGAGAAAAGCCGAATGCCGAGCCTCTGCCGAAATCGGCCGGGGCGGGTGTGATCGTGAATGGGCGCTATCTACCGCCTCCGGTGGACAAGGACGGGAAGCAATGGGTCCGGACCAGCGCATTCATTCAGGCTTCACCGCAGGATTTATACGCAATGTGGCGCGATGTCGAAGCCATCCCATTATGGCAGGAACAGATAACGGCAGTAACCCGGACGGGCGACAAGACATCGCACTGGGTGATGAAGTCAGGCGACAAAACTTTGGAGTGGGATTCAGAAATTCTGGCTGACGAGCCAGGCGAGCGGATCGCGTGGCGAAGCACTGGGGGAGACTCGGACAATGCTGGCGAGGTTATCTTCGAGACCGCTCCGGGAGGACTCGGCACCGTGGCAACGGTGCTGCAGGAATTCAGGATGGGCAAGTTCGCCAGTATGTGGGAGACGATTGTGGGACGCAACCCCAAGCAGGCGGTGATCGAAAATCTGCGCCACTTCAAGGCACTAGCGGAGACCGGAGAAATTCCTCGGAATCAAGGGCAGCCACATGGACCACGCGGAACAGTTGGCGGAGCCAAGGAATCGCTATACGGAGAGAAGGTCGAGACTCCTCCTGCCATGGATCGCAAGGCGAGCTGACCGCCGGCCAATGCAGCAACGCTAACCCAACATTGCGAAAAAGGGGAACAAGATGAAAGCAGTTTGCTGGATGGGAACGAGCAAGGTGGAAACGCTGACAGTGGACGATCCGAAGCTGCTGAACCCACACGATGCCATCATCAAGGTCACACGAACCGCTATCTGCGGATCGGATCTTCACTTATATGACGGCTTTATTCCGACCATGGAGGCGGGAGATATTCTTGGCCACGAGTTCATGGGCATCGTTGAGGAAGTAGGGAGGGGCGTCACCAATCTCAAGCGCGGCGATCGCGTTGTGGTTCCATTTACAATCGCTTGCGGCAACTGCTCCTTTTGCAAAAAGAAGTTATGGGCCGCATGCGACAACACGAATCCCAACGCGCATTTGATGGAAGCGGCTTACGGATATTCGGGGTCCGGCCTTTTTGGTTACTCCCACATGATGGGCGGCTACGCCGGCGGGCAGGCACAGTATGTACGCGTTCCATTCGCAAACGTGGGACCGCTGAAAATCGAGAGCGACCTCCCGGACGAGAAAATTCTATTCCTCTCCGACATTTTCCCAACCGGATACATGGCGGCTGAGAACGCGCAGATCCAGCCGGGCGACACGGTGGCCGTCTGGGGCTGCGGGCCGGTGGGACAGTTCGCGATTGCGAGCGCGTTCATGCTGGGCGCAGCGCGAGTGATCGCCATCGATCGTCTGCCTGAGCGCCTGGATATGGCGCGCTCAGTGGGCGCCATCACAATCGATTACTCCGAAGACGACGTGAGTGTTTTGACCGCTTTGAAGGATCTAACCGCAGGCGCGGGGCCGGATTCTTGCATCGACGCGGTTGGTCTTGAGGCGCACTCAACCGAATTGCAAGGCATCTACGATCAGGTCAAGACCAAGCTGATGCTCGAAACCGATCGCCCAAGTGTGTTGCGACAAGCGATTCAGGCAGTGCGTAAAGGCGGCACGCTGTCCATTCCCGGCGTCTATGGTGGATTGCTGGATAAGGTCCCGTTTGGCGCGGCCTTCGGCAAAGGCATCACCATGAAGATGGGACAGACGAACATGCACAACTACATGCAGCCGCTATTGGAGCGAATTGAAAAGGGAGAAATCGATCCCAGCTACATCATCTCCCACCGCATCACGCTCGACGATGCGCCGGAGATGTACAAGGTATGGCGCGACAAGAAAGAACAGGTCACCAAGATCGTGATCGATCCATGGGCAGAGCGCAAAGTGGCGTAACAGCACGGCGCATGCGTCAAGCAAGCAAAGCGGACCAGTAAAAAGCTGGTCCGCTTTGCTTTGCATGAATGGTCAGGACGAGACATTCGGTGGAAGAAGCCGCCCACGGAAATTGTTTATTGGACACCGATTAAACTCGAACCCAGATAACCACCGCAATCAATGATCTGGAATGCGATGGGGATTATCCCAGATTCTCCGTTCGCCTCTCGTCTGAACGCAATCAGAAGCTGAGGCGAAACTCCAGCTGCAACACCCGTGGCGCATCAACGGTCCCGTTTACGTAGCCGAATGTGGCATTGGCTCCTACGTTCGGCTGCGGGCCCAGATTGAAAGGCTCCGCGAAGACATGGCGGTTGAATGCGTTAAAAGCATCCGCGCGCAATTCGAAGTTCGTGTCCTCGCGAATAGCAAAGCGCTTGATCAGGTTGATGTCTTCCTCGTAGTACGGGTCCATGCGAAAGCCCGTCACACGCGGCAGAGAACCAAAGACGATCGGCACGTTCGGATTAGTATTTGGATCCTGGAAATAGGCGTTGTTCAGATATGGAGTGGTAAGAGGATTGAATCCATGTTGATGGCGAGCCGGGTTATATACGGACTCCCCGAAGACCGGATTGAAGCGGAAGCAGTTGTCCCAGCCTGCTACACCGGTTGCGCAGTAGAAAGGCAGCGGCTGGCCGCTCTGGTAGCGCAGAATTGCTCCCGTCTGCCAGCCGCCGATGGTCCAATCGACAATCCGGCCCGCCTGCGAGAGAAAGTGGCGGCCCTTTCCGAAGGGCAGATCATAAAGACCGCTGATGACCGCGACATGAGGTGTATCTTGGCTGCTGAGCGCCTTCTCCTGATGCAGGTCGTACGGATTTTGGTAGAGTCCGCCGCCGCCGTTGCTGCCCGGCTGCAAACTGTCGGCATCATTGAGAGACTTCGACCAGGTGTAAGACACCTGCAGATTTAGGCCGGAGCGATAGCGCCGTTGCAAGGTCGCTTCCAGAGCATTGTAGCTGGACATGCCATCATTCTCGAGGCAGCAATCGGTGTTAAAGCGCCGATACTGCGGATAGTGCCGTAGAGAATCGCCGACCGTTCCATTGAAGCCGGCATAAGGAGCGCCGATGCCAGCATCGGTTGCGGTGGTTGAGCCGATTGCGGCATTCAGCACATTTTGGCCGAGGGCCAGATCGCTTAGGGGAAAGTTGTTGTACTGCCCGAAGCCGGCGGCGCTGCGAAGGTTTTGTCCCTTGGTGCCAACATATCCCAGTGTGAAGATGAGATCGGGAGCAAGCTCCTGCTGTACTTGTAGACTCCAGCTTTGGATCACAGGAGGCTTGTTAAAGTTAGGCGCGATGTAATCGACACTCTGGTTGTTACGAATAGTGGGGTCGAGGATGGGAGGCGTCTGATAAGCGGGGAAGCCTCCCGCCAGGAGGAAAGAGCTATTGAATCCATTCGGCGATTGCGGACTAGGCGCAGCAGCGTATCCGGCATCGACGCTGTTTGCGAAGTCCGCATAATAGAGTGGGCCATAGAGAATGCCATAACCGCCGCGGAATACGGTTTTGCCGCTGGCATAGGGAGTGAAGGCAAATCCCACGCGGGGCGCCACGTCCTTATAATTTGTATCGATCCAACGCGGGTTGCAGCCGCTGCAGTTCGAGGCAAACTCAAGAGCACCGAGCCGGCCGCCAGCTCCGGCGTTCGGCAGATCAGGATCGAAGTTCGAGGTGAAGTTCTGCGATTCCTTGCGCGGCTCGTCCACGTCCCAGCGGATGCCTAAATTCAAAGTGAGACGCTGGCTGACCTTGTAATCGTCCTGAATGAAAAGACCGTAGTAGGACGAAGTGTATCGCGGATAGTGCGCGAAGACGGTGAGGTTTGCACTATCCACCTGACCCAGCAGAAAGCTGGCGAAGGCAAAGCCGCCTTGGCTGTTGAGAACGCCGGTTCCAGCAGCGGTCTCCGCGTTGGAGAAGTTATAAGCCCCGCTGGTGTTGTCGTAGGCCAGGTTGTTGTATTGGATCCAGCGATACTCGCCGCCGATTGACAGAGCGTGCCTGCCTTTGGTGAGCGTGAGCGTGTCGAAGACGTCTGCTTCGTTGGCTACATCGTCATCGCCTTTAGCGAAGCCAATCGAGGGAAAACCGCTGTTCACATTGAATTGTGGGAAGGGACGGCCGGAGATGTTGCCGAGGCCGAGCACGGCGCCCCAGTCCGTCCCGGTCTCCGCGGCCGCAGAATTGTTCTTGCTGTTGGTCCGGTTATATCCCAGGTTTACGTGATTGAGGATGTTGCTCGAGAAGGTGTGATCCCATCCCCCGCGGCCATAGTGCGTGGTGAAATCCTGATCCCAGGTGTTGGAGTCGATTGGATCGGGAAGCGCGGGAGTACCTCCGGTGAGAAGCGTGTTCTCGCGCGTGCTGTAGGAGCCGAAGACATGGTTGTTGGCGTTGACGCTCTCGTCGATGCGGATTGTATAACTCGTGTTATCGGTCGGGAAGCTGGAGCGGAAGGTATAGTTATTCACCAGCCCCGGACCATTCGGCAGTGGCAGATAGCTGAGGGCCTTTGCAGTAACGGGATCGATCCGGGAAGGAAGGATCTGGTTTCCCTGGAACGGCGTGGCGCGGCACAGAACGTTCGCCGAAGGCTGCGAGTTGGGATCGAAGATCTGCCCTGCATACACGGGAGCGCCGGTGCAGGGATTGGTTCCGATGACATTGTTGGTAAGAATGGCGGAAAAGTCACCGGTTCGCTCGGCGGCCGTGGGCAGCGTGCTGGTGGTCACTGCGCCACGCGGCCACGTAAGCTGCTCCCACGCAAAGAAGAAGAACGTCTTGTCGCGTCCATCATAAAGGTGCGGAATTTTTACCGGACCGCCAAGTGCGACGCCGTAATCATTCTTGATGTCTTCGGGAGTGGCATATTGCGCGTAGTTCGGCGATCCGGGAGGTGCGACGGTGCCGCGCTCGAGGTCGTTAAACCAGGTATTCGCGTCGAGCACGGTGTTGCGAAGGATATCGAAGGCCGTTCCGTGGAGGGCGTTTGAACCCGAGCGCGTGGTGAAGCTCCGTATGCCGCCGGTGGTTCGGTCATACTCGGCGGAAGGCGTTGCCGTGGTCACCTTGTATTCGCGTATCGCTTCTACCGACGGAGCCGTCTCATCAAAGGTCGAGCCGTTATCCGGACGTTGAGCGGAGGTGCCGTCAAGAAGTACGTCGTCACCGAAGTTCTGACCGCCGCTGGTTTTCTGGATGTAGACGCCGTTTGCATTGTTGGCGGTGCCGGGTCCGACCACGCCGGGAAGCAGGAAGGCAAAGGCTTCGGGGGAGCGAAAAGCGCCCACGCCACCGAGCGACAGCGGCAGCTCCTCAACCTGACGCGCGGTAATGACGCCGCCAATATCGGAGGTCTGAGAATCCAAAGATGGAGCCGTGGCTGAGACGGTGACTGTTGTCGAAGCCGCGCCTGGAGCAAGCGTGAAGTTCAGCGCGGTCGTACTGTTGATTAGCAGGCCGACCCCCGTCTTCTCCTGAGCCTGGAAGCCCGTCGCGGTTGCCGTCACCTTGTATGTGCCCACCATCGCCTGCGGAAATTGATAGAAGCCTTCCGCCGAGGTCTTCGTCGTATAAGTAGTATTCGTGCCGGTCTCCACTGCCGTGACCGTCGCGTTTGGAATCACCGCGTTGGATGCATCCATCACTGTGCCGCTCATTGTGCCTCGGTTCGATTGTGCCCACACAGGGGAATGCAGACTGAGAGCGAGCACGGCAAAGACGGCCGCGCACCGACGGACGATGGGGAGTTTCATGGAATTGCCTCCGAAAATTTTGGTCTGGCTTGAGGGAGCCCGTCTTTCTTGCGAGCTGCTCATTCTGCGTCAACGAACTATTTGGCGAGCGTCAGTCTCTATCTGGTCGTCTGTCCGGCGGGCCAGACGTCCGGCGTTCGCAAGGAAAAATGCTGGAATGTGGCAAACCCGCCGCCGTTTCCGCCGCACGCCAACCCCACCCGCAGGCCTGTGTCCCATGGAGGTAACGAATCTACCTTCAAGATTTTTCCGAGAGATTGCCAGCGCTTTCCGTCCTGGCTCCAGACTGTATTGAGATGCCTCTCTCCTTGCATGGCGATGCCAAGAAAAACGTTGGCCTGGTTAGGCAAAGGACTGACGGCCAGCTTTACCCACCTGCCATGATCTCTTCTCCATTGCACCAATGCGCCATGTTGGATTCCGATTCCGACCGCATCTCTGGCGCTTCCGAGAACCGCGATGGAGGCAAGCGCCTCGGAGCTGCCGGGGCTGACTTCCACCGTCACGCGAAATGACGGCGATGGCAGTGTCTGGGCAACGATGGCGCCCAGTGGATCTCCGTCACTGGTGTTCAGAGGAGCAAGTCGCAGAGAATGATCCGCGATTCGTATCCCAGGCCCATCTGCAATGGGCCACTGCCATGTGGGACTGAGGGTTGGGCCTTTGAAGTCATCGATAAGCGTGATCCGGTGCGTTTCGCGAGAGATTCCCGGCACGCCCTTCCCGCCGTTGATCTCCGGCCACCCCTTTGCATTCCAGGCGACTCGCTCGACAACCGACTCGCGGCCGATGAAAATCGAATTTTCCTGCGGATAGGCATGGTGCATAAGGTAGTCGGAGCCGCTGGCAGTGCGTACCAACGTGCCGTGACCGGGACACTTCCACTCGGCATTGGTAGCAATGATTGGATTGGAAGGGTCCTTTTGCCAAGGGCCGTGTAAGTTTCTGGCCCGAGCGACCCCTTCGCCATAACTGCAGCGTTCACCGCAGCAGGCGCCACCTGCATAGAAGAGGTAGAAATAATCGCCATGCCGAAGGATGTACGGTCCTTCTACGACTTCGCCTTCCCAAGCCGCGTCGTTCGTCAGAATGGCGGTGGGTGATCCGAGAAGATGCAGTCCATCTTCACTCGTCGGTTGTATCCAGATCTTAGTCGGTTGATGGATGCTGTTGGCATCCTCTTTCCAGATAAGGAACGGCTTGCCAGATTCGTCACGGACGAAAGCCGGATCGATTGCTCCATCAGGCTGGCAAACAAGCGGCCCATGATCTTCATATGGTCCTTGCGGGGCGGACGCGGTCGCGACTGCTACGCACAGGGGCCCATCCTTCTTTCGAGCCGCATAGTAGACGCGGAAGTGGCCGCGGTCGTTGACGAGTTCGGGTGCCCAGAAATTTCGCACCGCCCAATCTGGACGCGCTCTGAAGACTGATCCGGTCGTCTGCCAGTTCCGCAGATCGGAGGAGCGGAAGATTGGGAAAACGGGAGCCCATTCGGCAGATGTGTTTGAGGCCCAGTAGAAGCCATTGGCGCGGATAATGGATGGATCCGGATGATCACCGGGCAAAATGGGATTGCCTTGCGCCGCCGCCGGCGAGCATGATAGCAAGACACTCACCGCGATCAAAACCGAAAGAATCCACGACATCGACACAAACTCCTTCTCGGAGTCAGCTTCCGAGGTTGATGTCAAAGGCCGGCTTCGCGTTGCCTTCAGCTGAACTCAGACTTAGCTGCTCTACGCCTTGCAAGTCTCACAGGACCTGGTCGTGTATTACCGCAGGCCGCGCGCGCCGCAGCGAGTTGATCGGACTCTAGTGGATGGATGTGAACTTCGAGGATCTGCAGCTGTCCGTCACGCGCTCGGTCTACCGGCAAAGGATAGGTCGATGCAAGACGGAGATCTCACGGAAGCCGGTTCCGCTCGACCCCTGGGTCGAAGAGGAGCTGTTGACGTGGAAGCTCGCCTGCCCTACAACCAGCCGAAGGACTGGGTTTTCGCCAGTATGCGAAAGAAGGGGAAACAGCTCTCCAGTCCGGACTCGCTGCTGAAGTGAAATATCCGTCCTGCGGCTGGGGAGGGCGAAGATCGCGAAGCACATCGGCTGGCACACCTTCCGGCGCACCTTCTCCACCTTGCTGAAGGCCAATGGCGAAGATGTCAAAGTGGTGCAGGAGCTGCTGCGGCACGCGCGGTGAAGATGACGCTTGAGGTTTACGCGTAGGCGATAACCCCGGCCAAGCGGGAGGCGCAGTCAAAGCTCGCGGGCTTTCTAAAAGCGGGGTCCAAATGACGCACGTTCTTATTGGACCTGCTTGGACCTTTTTGAAAAAGCGCGAAATCGTCTAAGTTGTTGAATGAATTGGTGGACCTGATCGGGATCGAACCGATGACCTCTTCCATGCCATTTCGGCAACGTCACGCAACTCATTGAAACCAGATGGCACAGACCACACTCTACGCCACTGATTACACGCAAAAATCCCCTTATTGGACCTTTTTTGGACCTTTTTTTGATCGACCCACAAGAGAGCTTACCCGGCTATGGCTAGTTAATAGCTAGCGCCTTCAGGTTTCTGCTTGAGCGGGCGACGCGCAGCCATCTACATTCAGTTCATGGCTTCGCTCGACGACGACTTCTGGCCTGCTTCGCTGGCTCATCTCAAAGAGCCCTACCTGAATAACCACTCCCAATATGTCACCGTTGGTGAGATCAGCAGCGAGCCGGTAAACAATTTTCCCGGCACGACACTGCTGTATACCGCCATGGTGCCTGCCGCGGAGGCTGAGGAATGCCTTACGCGACTGGGCGGCATGGGACATGGCATGCGCCACCTTCCGGAGCAGGAAGTCTACGATCCCGCGAGCGGCGTTCCGCTGCCGGCGTTTTGGATCCATTCAGGGCGAGAGGACCACAAGAAATACCAGCCCCTGGTCGAGTCGTGGCAGATCCACGATCGACATATCATCTTGCCGTTCAATGGAATCCTGCAGCGCTACGGGCTCTCGCCGGCGACAATATCCGGCCCCGATGATGCAATCACCCCGACGCTGGTATGGCATGATCTGTCGCGTCCGACCTACGCCGTAGTCCGGGTAACTCCTTTATCGGTGTATAGGGTTCCAAAGCAAATCAACGTTGCCCGAGTAGAGATCCTTCGCGAGTATCTCGAGGATTATCTGCTTGATAGTGATTGCGTTGCCATGGCAACGCAGTTCGAGGGCCGCTACTCGACTGGCGACCCGGCCTTCGAATCCGTGATGGGTACCTCAAAAGGACAACATGCGAAGCTCAAAGGCCGGGAGATCTGGCTAAAGCGTGTAGAGCACATCGAGGCGGGAGATCAGTATTCGGATACCTGGTGTACCCGGCTGGTCCTGAAGCCCGTGAAGGCTCTCGATGCTGACCAGACACTCGTGTGGCCAGATCATCCCAAGCCGATCGTCGGTTCCGGAATATTGACGGGTGAATTCGGAGTGGCGGAAGAAGCTTACGTTCGCGACGAGGTCCTACAGCGGTACGAGGATGGCCTAGAGTTCGACATCAATCCTGAGGCCGGTTCCGTCAGCAACGGCTCTTGGTGGTCTGTCGGATTTTGCAAACGTCTAGGTCGCGATCACATCGTGCTCGAATTGCGAAAGCTCTATGAAAATGCCCAATTTTCGGTGATCAAGCACTACTCCCACTACGCTGTGAAAGAGGAGTCCGTGCCGGTGCCCAAGAACGACGCTGAGGAGCGCAACATTGGGGTTCGGACACGAGAGGTGGTGGAATCCTATCTTGCGCTCATGGACGCAGTCGCGCAAATCTGTGATGCAGCAGGAGAGTTGTACACGGCAGAAGATATCGGCGGACTGTCGAAGAGCGAGATCAGCTACAAAGGTTGGTGGACTAATCGCCTACTGGGCAGACTCGGGAACGTCGCGCCGCGAACGATAAGCTATCCGGACTTTCTCGAGCGTTGTAAATTCATATTTTCGGTTTTCGAAGGTGTGAAATCAGCTCCCCTGCGAGCGCTTTTAGTGAAGCTGCAGGTTCCCAGGAAAGAGGTCAAGAGCGTAGAAGGGATCAAACTCCTCGCCTATCTCTGCCAACTGGCAATCATCGCCAAGCACGAAGGCTGGGGATTGATCGGAGATGCTGAGCTGGTCGCTGGGAAATGGAACAAAGATACACGGCTCGATTTCCTAAAGCCGCTCTTCGGTCTCAACGGCCTTCGCATTATCGACTCCCACGCGTCCTCATTCATCGGTGAGCCCACCGCGCAATCAGCTCAGCTTAAAGACTTCGGCATCGACCCCGGCCAGTTCAAAACCGAGGGAGGGCTTGCACTTGATCGCGTATACGACGAGGTCATCAAATCTCTTCTGCAGATAACAGCACTGCTCGAATCCGTAGATCTCGAAGGCTAGAAATGTTCATCGATGGTCTTTCCGGTCAGGTGGCGCATGCGCCGTTTGGGCTGGGACGACAATCAACCATGCCTCATTGGAGGGCGTAACATCGATCTGGGGAGAGATCAATAAATGGACCCTTCGGTTGTAGGTGATGCAATTCTTGGCGCGTTAGCGGCCGGTGCACTGGATGGCGCGAAGAATGTAGGTAAATCCGCACTGGCGGACGCATACGCGGCATTGCGCAATGCCATAAAGAGGAAGTATGCACACCATGAAGAGGTCACTGAGGCCCTGGAGAAGGTCGAGCGGAAGCCTAAGTCCGCGGGTTATGCTCAGGTACTGGCAGAAGAGCTTCAAAGCAGCGGAGCGTCGGGAGACCAGGAGCTTGTTCTTCAGGCATCGGAGTTACTTGAATTAGTCAGCTCGTTGGCCGGTGACAGTAATGGCGGGCAGATCGCTCATGGCAACAACATCGCTCAGGCGGACCGGCAGAGTACCGCGTCTGTCACTATCCACCGCAGGACAGAGTGATTCTTGCCGAAGAAGCCATTCCAATCGACGCAACAGGCCTCCGGGACATACATCGCTCAGGCGACGTATGGGGCTTCGTCTACGATCAATGTCTTCAATGTGGACAAGGACGCGCCGCCGGAAGTCTTGGCTGCGGTGCTTGAAGCCGTTCAGGCATCGGCTGGCGCAAACACACTTCCTGTGTCGAAGATCGAAAAGGAAGCCGATCTCATCGTCACAGGTGCACCCACGGCACCGAACCGGCGTATATCAAGAGCTCGCCTGTCGTCGTTGGTGAGCGGAGCTCTATCAAAGCCCAAACCTGTTCTTTTACGAGGAGATTCCGGTTCCGGGAGGTCAGAGCTTGCCAGAGCGACTACAGAAAAAGCAACGCGTCTCATTTGGATTGATTTTCAAGCAAATGGTGATCTGCGCCCCGGCTCCGTACTCGAATCCGTTCTTTCGGATCAAATCAACCTTCGCTCCAATCGAAGACCGGACTTTGGGAAGGTTGTTGGCAAACTCGACAAAGATCTGGCAGTCGTCCTCGACAATATCGACCAAAGCGCGGCCGATCCGTCTTTCGTCACACGCCTAGCTGTACTCGCCCGAGCCGCGGCTAGCGGAAACATAAAGCTCATATGTTGTTCGCTTTATCCACTCCCGTTGCAGCTTCGGTCGGAGTTCGAAGTTGTGCCGGTCCCCTCATATGATGATGACGAAGTGCGAGAACTACTCGTTACCTATGGAGCGCCAGCCGCGGTGAACCATAGCCAGTTCAGGGGCGTAGTTCTTGGTCTGACGCAGGGCCATCCTGATTTGACCGCACTGCTTGTAGAGTTTCTGACGGACAATGAATGGGTTCTTAGCGACGACGTGTGGCAAGGCCTCATTGGCCAGGCGTTTGCTTCTGACCTAAAAAACGAGGTCCAGCGAAGGCTTCTTTCAACAGAAACTGCAAAGACGCGCGAACTGCTTTTCCGGCTAAACGCTGTGATGCGGGACTTCACCGAGTCAGAGGCACTCGAAATTGCACGTATAGAACCAGAGATACCAGAAGCGCTTGCGCGGCTCTCAAAGCTGTCCGGTCGATGGCTGCAGCAACAAGGGACTACACAGTGGAGGACCTCCCCGCTGATTGCCGCACTTGGCGATAATAACTTGGCCGCAGCTGTCAGGAACAAAGTACATAAGAGGGTGGCCGGGTGGATCCTCTCGCGCAAGAAGCTCAACCAGTTAGAAACAAATTCTGTCATCAGCCATTTGGTGATTGCGGAAGAGTATGACCAAGCAGGAAGCATATTGCTTAGGGCTCTCTATTCGTTACTCAATGCGGGACCCGATGTAGAGCCAGGCAACCTGCTGTCGCTCTGGAAGGGTTTGCCGTTGCCGACGCAGATGAACCTCGGATTGAAGATTTGTATCCGCGGGATGCAGGTTGCCATCGCGATACAGCGCGGACAGGGCTACGGCACACAACTCGCAGATCTCCGTGACCTGATGAAAGCGAAGGAGACAATCTCGGAACCGGTGATGGTATTCGCATCTCTGTCCGCCATCGCACTCCAACTGGTTTCAAAGAGTCCCATCGAAGCACTACCGTTCATCACGGAATCGATCGAGATGCAGTCTCGGATTTCAGACCCCAGGATTTTGAAGGCGTTTCGGGGCCATTCTTCCAGTGAATTCTTTTGGTCCGTTGCCATGCAGATTCGATCCCGCGATGGTGTCAGACAGTGGGTCGCTGCAGTCGATGCTCTCAGCGAGGAAGAGCGGCGCGCAATGATGGCAGAGCGATTTGCGCCTGAATCGGCATGCCGCATGTTTGATTCACTCTGGATAGAAGAGCAGGAGCTGCCGGAACAGAAGCGGGACTGGGCCGGCCTGACGCGCTTGATCGGCGAACTCGAAACAGTGGTGTCTCGCTGGGACTCCAGCCTTGTCTCTGGTGGACTTCTCCGCGCAGCGCAAGCGATTCGAATCGTCCACATAGGAGATGCGGAAGAGGCCATACGGCAAGCTGAGGCGTTCTTCTCCGCCCATATAGGACCGAATGCAGCTGCGGGTCGATTCCTCGTCGCCCAAGGCACTGGACTCTGGCTTACGGACGTCGATCGTTGGGCTGATGCATTGCCATGGCTAGGGCGAGGCGTTGAATATCACGAGAAGCATCTCACTCCACATCGTCAGTCCAATCTACTGCGGTACGGTCATGCACTTTATCGCGCGGGTCGTCCGGATGCCGCTCCATTTTATGAAGCCGTTCAACTTGCTGAAGACGGCGATTTTCGTTCGCCCCTCGGCAGAATCAGAGCGCGAGCGGAACTCGCCACATTTCTGTGGCTTACCGAGGGCGAGCAAGCGCTCTTCGATGAATGGACGCATGTGGTCCGAGCGACCCTTGAAGCGCGGGAGGAATCACCAAGATGGAAACAAATCTATGTGCTCATCGCCAATCACACCGCTTATTGGGGGAATCGCTTCGGACAGGATTCAGAGTTCGGCGGCACTTCTCTGGTAAAACCCGATCTCGGGATGTTCATCACGGACTACGCTGACATATCCGACCGCTACTCCGACAAGATCCTCTTTGTTTTGCCCGGGAACATGACCTGGTTTGCAGAGAAGCTGGGACGGTTCAGAGAGGCTGCCGAATGGGCGCAGACCACGTATGACTGCGCCGTGCAGTTCGGTCAGTCGAATCAAGGCAACGGTTTCCGGCTTCAAGCCGCGCCGTATGCCCTCGAACAGTCTCGTTATCGTGAGGCCATAGATGCGGTTGCAGACGGAGTTCGAAGCCTCGCCAAATCCGATCCAATTGAGTTCCCCGAGGCCGTCGTTCGGGACAACCCGCGATTGCTCCGGCTGCGTCTTCCTTCCCTTGACCCCGTGCGGACAGAGTCTAACACTGTAATTTTGGGTCTTCTGCCGAGCCTCATCGGCGTAACCGCTGAAATCTTGAATGACCGTGCGCGTGGCATGGAACGTATTGAGGAACTGGTTCGAGCTTGTACTGCGCAGCGCGAAATTGCCAGCGTGCCTGCACCCTGGGAAGAAGCGCAGCGAGTGCTTTACTCCGTCAGGAACGGGACTTTGCACTACGCCGACTTTGCCTCTGAGGAGAACGCCTCGGAGGACCATATCGGGCAGGCTGCAAACTTGCTCCGGTCATTCGGCCTGCTCGCTGTGAGAGATGAACGCACTGTCGACATATTGACCGCCCAAGTAAAATGGGCGAGGTGGTTGACAATGTCCCTTGCCCCGTTCTGGGGAGTTGGAAGCGTGTTTGCGTCAATCGTTGCGAACGCCTGGAGTAATTATGTTTTGGCGAACGGCTTCAATTTTCAGCGTCCTGCCAGCCTTGTGAAGGTCATTCAGGAGCATGGTGGTCGAGGAGAACTAGGCTGTGTTCTCATTGATGTTGCCGATGGACTGGGTGCATCAGTGCCCCAGTCACTCAGAGAAAAGCTGATGAGTGCGACCTTCACGCTCGTTCCCGGTAGGTCCAAACTTTAAACGCTTTGACCTGATTAAGGCCGAATGCTCAGTATTCGGCGTTGCGAGACTTCAGACCGGTAAATACTGGCAGATTTTATACTCGGCAACAGCTAACGCGCACGTCCGATATGCCGAATCCGCAGCCGAACATCGTTGGCGTTCCTACCACCCGGGTCATGCAATCCACGATACGTGAGACGATGAGTTATGAGCAGGAAGCCTGTCCTCGGAACCTGCGCGCTGTGCTTACGGCACCGGCAGCTTTGCAGAAGCCACTATCTCGGAAAAGCCATTCATCGGTTGATGAATCGTGAATCGCCCGGCGGGCAGATTATCTTCACTCCTGAGTTGATCACCCAAAACCCGCGCCAGCTGGTCGCGCATTTGCTCTGCCGAGAGTGCGAGGAGGGGATCGCAAAGTTTGGCGAGGCACCGGCGCTATCGCTGATTAACCGCGGCGGCACCTTTCCTCTGTTGAATACCATGAAGGTGACCGAGCCAATGGAGACGTATAAGAATCTTGCGGTCTATTCCGGACGTTCGATGGGAGTCGATATCGAGGCCCTCACCTACTACGCCCTCAGCGTGGCGTGGCGAGGCGCGGTCAAGGAATGGAAAACCCTGAGAGGCCAGAGCACGACAGCGTCGCTCGGCACCCACGAAGAACCGATCCGCCAGTACCTCGCAGGCGAAGCGTCGCTTCCTGGAAATGTATTTGTAGTCCTCACCGTATGCACCGACGACGCGGCTCAGTTCATCGTCAACGCCCCATGGATCGTGCCCACGAAGGCTGACGCCTATTTGCAGATCGAGATGTTTGTGCGGGGACTTTGGTTTGTGGTCCTTGCCGGTGACGCCGTGCCGCAGGCATGAGATCGCTTTCCATGCTGGGTTCGGCGACGGGTGTGATCTATGTTAGGAATTGCGCCGACCAGGTTGTCCTTCGAAATCAGCATTTCCTTGAGTCGGCGACGATGACTTGAAACCTCTGTCTTAGCCGATCACACATATAATTGACGCTGAGCATGAGTGACGCCAGGTTGGTGGCCAACTCTACTTTGTGGCCTGCAGCAAGTCCCAGTACGATCGTGAAATACGCAATGTTCGCTGTACCTCCGCATATGACACATAAACTTGTGTTGTGCCTTTTCGCAGGCGCGATGAGAGAATTTGATAGAGGTAACGGTCCATGTACGAAGACGGTCTTTATATCAGCCACGGTCCTGAGAATCACGCCCTGGCGGTCATTCGAGAGGATAACGGCCAAACGCTGTGGATCAGAAACTTCGCCACGGCAGAATCCGCCCTAGACATCATGAAAGACAACATCCTTGCCGAGTTGGATCGGCCAGAAATCGAACAGGAACTCAACCGCCGCAAGGGGCACTTTTCAGCCGAGCTTCAGCGACCGGAAGACGGCTACAAGGAAGTCGCGTTCCAACGGTACACGCGACAGTCGGTTGGATAGGCCGTATGGCTGACCCATTCTCGATCACCGTTTCTGCTTTGGCGCTCGCGGTTTCATCGGTGACGGCCTGGTTGACGCTGTTCCGGCGTGGCACCGTCGAAATGACCCAACCTACGGTCATCTTCTTCGGTCCTGATACTCCTCGTTCACAAAACGAGACGCCTCTGCCGAAAATCTTCCTGCGCACCCTTCTGTTCTCAACCGCCAAGCGGGGTCGCGTTATCGAGAGCATGCACATTGCGCTCTCGCGCAATGAGACACACCAGAACTTCAACATCTGGGTCTATGGTGACGACAAGCTTGTCCGGGGGAGCGGCTTGTTCGTGGGTGAAACAGGCATCGCAGCCAATCATCACTTCCTTGCTCCGAGAGATGAGAATTCCTTTCATTTCACGGAGGGACGGTACAAGCTGGAAGTGTTTGCGCACTTGCTCGGCGACAAGGCTCAGACGAGGCTTTTTTCGCAGACACTGGAGATCTCGCGTGACATCGGTGCTTCGCTCAAGGAACCAGGAACGGGTCTGTACTTCGACTGGGGGCCGGACTCGTCACGCTACTTACCGCATGTCGAGCAGCGGCCTCCTTCCTCGGATCCGCAGAAATTCCTTGAGCTGCTTGGCCTCAAGTAGCATCGCCTTACAGCCATGCCCTGCCAGTAACTTTCCATGAAACGGCGCGTACACCGTCGTCAAGCAGGCAGGCTGGGGAGCGGGCTTTGTCGCTTGAAGCCGCGATATCGAACCGGCCGGTGAGGGCATCCTTGATTTTTTGATCCGCTCCATCCCACCACTCTGGCTTGAAATAACGGTTCTCGCAAAACTCAAATACGAATCGCACGATGGCGTGAGGCAGGTCGGCGTCCGGGAGTGCGTCCAAGGAAGCCGCCAGCGGCTGACAAGCGTCCTTGCTGCTTTCGTGCCACGCGAAAATGAATGCTCCTCCCCGCTCGGTGGCGATGAGCGAAAATGTAACCTGCTCCAGCGTCTTGGTAAAATCCCCCAGGTATTGAAGCGGTTTCCCGGCGAAGTCGCATTCGGGAAAGAGGCCGCCCGCGCACAGAATCTCGGGCGCACCCTCAAACGTCACCATGAATCCTTGCAGCTCCGAATAGTCGTGGGCCAGGAGCATGGAGTCAAACTTCTGCTTATGTGTTTCCATATCGCGCACTGAGGCTTTATATGCTTCGGCAAGGACGCTCAACATCGCCTGAATCTTCACCTGCTCCGGCAATGCCTTTCCCCGGTCGAATCCTTTAAGCACGGGCACGGAGTTCAGCGCATATCGTTTTTTCGTAAATTCATGGCAGAGAGCGCGGTAGGCCAGCAAGAAGCATTGTTCTCTGCTGCCGGTAAACGGTGCCTGCTCCAAAGGGGAAAACGCGCCCGAATCGTGCGGCTCGCAGAAGATTGGCAACACTGACGCATCGTTGACCCCGATCAGCTTGATCTGCAACTTGCCCTGTGCTTTTTCCAGGTCTTGCATGGTTGCCGACTGGTGATAGACGTGGCCGTTCCTCGCGATCCGTTTCAGCATCTTCCTGACAACGGTATGAGAGCCAATCGCAGGCTGGCAGCAGATGCTTCCGGCCGTCGCGCCCACATGGAGGCACTCGCCCTTGTTGCCCCGCTTCCGAAAATGCGCATCGACCTCCCACGGCCGCACAGCCTCCTGGTCCTTGCGGTCGATGTGGCACTTCTTATATTTCTTGCCTGACCCGCACCAGCAGGGGTCGTTGCGTCCTGGCTTCTGTGTCATAGGCGATGTCTCCGCCATGCGGATCGTACAATCTAACTTCCGCGGTGGATGATTGACTGCAGGTTACGCGGCGGAACTCTCTGCCGGTGGACTTCCACTGGGATTTGTTCTCCCAGCTCTTGGGAAGAGATAACCCGTGATCGTTTCAAAGAGACTGTCAAGTATCGCAGCAAGTCTGGGCGATGCTTTGCGTCCAAAATCTTTGTAGGTTGAAAGCCATTCGTGTAGTTCCGACAGCACCTCCTCGTCCCTAACGGTTCGATTGTGCAGGGCATAGATGAAATCAAAATTCTCTGCTTCGACCGAGTGAATCATGCTTTCAAGGTCGTGGATGCCCACTACGGTGAGTGGCCGGATTATCACCCCGGGTCGAATCGCATACTGCCGTAGCTCATCCTGGAACTGGCGATTCAGATACCAGTTGAGGAATGGCACTCGGAATATATGATCCTGCAGAACCAACATGGGTACAACTGCGCGAATGCCTCCGAGGTGCAGGCCTTCAATGTTCTTTCTGCTCTTGTCATCCTCAGCGAAGGCCGCACCGATATTGGCCGCAAGCTGTTTGCAGCCATCTGCGAATTTCTTGTGCAGATCATGCAGGAACACGGATGAGTCGCCAGAATAGCGCGCATTCCTGGCGAGGAAGCCTCCCTTATATTCACAAGCCACGAGTACGCCTTCCTTCAGCAGTACGCCGTCGAAGGACTCATTCTGACTCTCGGCGAATCTTGGCGAAGGGACGTACAGGATCGGAAGAGTCGTCTTCATGCCCTTGAAAAGCCAATGCACGTATTCTTCGAAGAGCACGCCCCAGACATTGAACAGCGTCTGCCGCATCTTAGCCGGAAGGGCGTCGTGTAGTACCCATTGCACACCGGTGTGACACTTCTCCAAAATAAAAGTCGTGTCGGTGGGCACTAGCTTTTGCGGCTCTAACCTGACGAGAGGTGCAGAACGGAACGACACCAGGTCGTATCGCGGATCCGTCTGTGCCTCTGCGAGAATCTTGGCACGGATCTCTTCGGTCGTGCTCGATATGGTACCAAGGACAATCTCGAGTTCTTCCTGTGTAATCCCTGACTCTCCTCGAAAAATCGATGGATTGATCTGCATGTAGTTCGGATCTGCATCAAGGGGCGAACCGATGTTGGAAAAATAAGCGTAGATCGCAAACACGACCAGAAGCCACCGCTCCAGGGAGATGCCAACTCCTCTCTGAAACTCGGATTCAAAGTCGAATCCTCGGTACTGTTGGGCTATCCGGCCCTTTACCGCCGGATCCCGCAGCAGAGTGCGGTACATGACCTCCAGCCGTGGCATCAGATGGTCGGATTTTGGCGCATTGGCCAGTTCAAACCCGGCCAGTGTCTGGACCATAAGTTCGATACGCATCGTATCCGCAGTCCCAGTAGCCAGGGCTTGCGCTTCCTTCACGCTGACGAGAAGGTCGTTCATCATCAAGCAGGCCCGCCCCATCAGATACCTGATTCGCTCGTCGTCCTCATCCTTCGGCATCGGTGCTGGGTCACCTTCCGTCAGGACGATTCGCAAAACGTTCAAAATACAATGAGGAAGGAAGATCGGTCGATCCTCACAGCGAGCGAACGGGAGGCGCTGCTTGAGACGGTTGAAGCACTCATCGTCCAGATGGCCAGCTACGAGTTTCTCCTGAATTTTGGCGAAGGTCTCCCACCCCTTCTCCTGCATGGCCGCCCGCACCAGAAGATCCATGTACGACAGGATGTGTGTCGCATGGCGAAGCGGTACTCCACGGAGGACCGTAACCAGTTCAGCCATGGCAGGCCGACGGTCAAAAAGGTCGGAAAAACTGATGTACAAACCAGGCTTCATAGCTGTCGCCTACCTTTAGGCATCTCCTATCGAACCAATGAAGCGGCCCGGCCGGGAAGCCTGCATCTAGTTTACAATAGATACGCTATATTGATAAATGTAAACCGAGGAGGACCAAATGATCGCTGACCGAATTCGCCTGGCGCGCCGCAAAGCAGGGCTTTCCTTACGGGATCTGGCTGCTGCCATGGACGACAGAGTCACCCCTCAGGCAATCGGCAAATATGAGCGCGGGGAGGATATTCCGAGTTCTGGCGTCCTCCTGGCTCTCGCCAAGGCACTCAAGGTAACGGTCAGCTATCTGATGGACACTCAGGGGCTCGTCCTCTCTGGCGTCGAGTTCCGAACCAAAGCAAATACCACCTCTTCCGATCGTGCCGCAGTCGAGACCGAGGTGCTCGAATGGATCGAACGGTATCTCCAAATCGAGCATGTGCTCGAACTCGACAGCGCGGAGTGGAAGTCTCCGTTTGCCTCTCTGAAGGTATTGAATGCGCCCGCAGATGCGGAAGATCTCGCGAAAGAAGTGAGAGAGAGATGGAAACTCGGGATCGATCCGATCCCCAACATGACCGAACTGCTCGAGGAAAAGGGTCTGAAGGTTCTGATCGTTCCTCTTCCTGATCGGGTGTCAGGGTTCACTTGTATGGTGTCTCGGGAAGAAGGAGAGCCCCGCCTTCCCGTGATTGTGATCAATCGCAAGTTCTCATTGGAGCGCCGACGTCTCACCCTCGCGCACGAATTGCTACACAGGTTAATCGACACTGATTGCCTGTCGGACAAAGATGAAGAGAAGGCGGCGAACCTCTTCGCAGGGGCGTTCCTAATGCCGCGAGAGCACTTGATGCGCGAAGCAGGCAAACAACGCAATGCCCTCGGTTACAGAGAGCTGATTGACCTTAAGAGGCTTTATCGAGTCAGCGGCGCAGCGTTGGTGATGCGCCTTAGACAAGTGGGCATCATCAGTGAATCGACCTTAACCTACGCGTTTCAAACCATCGCTCGCGGATGGCGGACTCAAGAGCCACATGAGCTTGAACCTCCCTCCGAAAGAGGCCAACGCGAATGCCCGCTACGCTTCGAACGTCTTTGCTATCGAGCCTTAGCTGAGGATTTCGTTTCCCTAAGCAAAGCTGCTGAATTACTGCGTATCTCCTTACCCAAAGTTGAAGCCGGCTTGAAAGGACCGCAAGAGCAGTATGCGGATCATCATCAGTGATAGCAGCTGTCTCATCGATCTTCGCAAGGCTGATTTACTCGCTATATTCTTGCGATTGCCGTTCGAGATCATGATTCCGAATACCCTCTTCGAGGACGAGTTGCTCAGCTTCACTGATCTTGAGAAGCAGGAGCTGCTCGGCGGCGGCCTGAAGGTCGTCGATCTTCCTGGCGCTCAGGTCTCCCGAGCGAGAGATGTGATTCGTGCCAAGCCGCGGCTTTCAATACATGACGGGTTCGCCTACGTTCTGGCGGAGTCTCATCCCGGATGCATCCTGTTAACGGGTGATTCGCAATTGCGCGCCCTTGCAGACGAAAACCAGATGGAGGTTCACGGAATCCTCTGGGTATTCGACGAGTTACTGAGGAACCAACTCTCTACCGCTAATTCACTCCACGCCATCCTGTCCCAATTCGCGGTCGACCCGGCGGTGCATCTGCCGAAGAAAGATTTGACGGCCTACCTGAAGCGATACGAAGGGATGCGGTAGATGCAAGACACAGGACCAAGACGGTCCAGCGGTTATCATTGATTCGTGAAGGTGAGACTTATGGAGGAATTAGCGTGATCGATTTTGATAGTCAAGCAACGACGGAAACGCGATTGCCGAATCGCAATCTGGACTTTCTCACCGATGAAGACGATTTGCCTGCGTCAGTTATAGTGACTTCGATAGGGGCTTTGGCGCGGGGAACACGCTGCACTGATGTAAAACATGAAACTACAGACGACAACTAAGACGCCATTCCTTTTACGTTTTGCCGCGCCACTTGAGAACGAGATCTCCAAAGTCATCACATTCCACGGGCAAGATGACATAGAGGGGCAGCCAGATCATCGCCTGGAAGGTTGTTTACTTCGAGATACCCGCTTTACAAGAGTCCGGCATGAAACCACAGACGACGAGTGATCTATGTCCCCGCACTATGGTCATCGCTCTTAGCGAAGTAGATGTTAGCAACAACTGAGGCCGCTGATTATGCACAATGAACCCTTGCTATTACGTTTTGCCCAACCGCTCTCTTCACAGGATGGCCCAATTCTGAGATTCGATCCAGTGCGCCAGATCTCTGAGGTCAATGAGAACGGAACTTGGGTGCCTGGTTGGAAGAACTCTGACCTCATGGGCAAAGGTCAAACGAAGACTGCCGTCAATACTGAATCGACAGACTGGAGATGAGCGGAACGGTACTTATCGTCAGCACGATCGTCGATTTAGCCACCGATTCCGTTGTTGAGGCCCTAAATTCTCGCGGTGTACCGTTGGTCCGCGTCAACACCGAAGACTTACCGTTTGCTTCCGAGATCAGTTATTCCTTCGGCGCGGAGGATTCTCAGTCTATCTTTTGGAAAGAGCGACCGGCGGAGACGTGGTTCGAGTCTGTCTGGTATCGGCGAGTTCGTGCTCCGTCGATTCCAGACGGGATGGATACTGGGACCTACGATTTCTGTGTCCGCGAAAATCGTAGCGCTCTCATCGGTGGCCTGCTGGGGCAGCAGGCACGGTGGATGAGCCAGCCTGCGGCAATATGGCAGGCGGAATTTAAGCCTTTCCAGCTTCAGGTGGCGAAGGATCTGGGACTGAAGGTTCCGAAGACCCTCATATCTAACAGGCCGGAGAGCATCCGAGAGTTCCAACTCCATGTAAAGGATCTCATCGCCAAACCTGTTCGAAGTGGTCATGTAGTAAAGAATGGAGTTGAATGCGCGGTCTTCACTACAAAACTGAAAGATGAAGACTTCCTGGACCTTGCAGATGCTCGTTTGAGCCCCACGATATATCAAGAACTCTTGCCCAAAAAGTATGACGTCCGAGTGACAATCGTTGGGCGGAAAGTGTTTGCAGCGGCCATCGACTCACAATCGGATCCCAGTGCAAGCATAGATTGGCGTATGACCAAGAACCCCAATCTTCCACATCTCCCGATAGAACTCCCAAATTGCTTAGCCGAAAAGCTTTTGGAGTTGATGTCGCGGTTGTCTCTCAGTTATGGGGCCATCGATCTCGTCCTGACCCCAGATGGTCAATATTTCTTTCTGGAAATCAATCCAAATGGCCAGTGGCTGTGGCTAGATGACATGCTTAATCTCGGCATATCAGAGGCTATTGCAAATTGGCTGGCGGGAGAAGCTCCATGAGGTTCGCAGCCCTACGCGACTGGATCTACCCTCTCGCGGAACCCTTGTCTTCAGATGAAGTCAATCTGAATAAGAAGCGGGAACAGGAATGCCTGGATTTTGTCAGCAGTCATTCTGATCCGCAGTCCGTTGTGAAAGCATATGCCGAGTTGGAGCGCTATGAGGCGGAGCGTCTCGAAAGGGTTGAGGCGAGACTCAATACCATTTTGGGCCTCACCTCGATTACAGCGAGCCTTCTGTTAGGTGGGACATTCGTTCTCGTGAACGGCGGTCTGAGTGACAGCAACTTATGGGTCCGATCGCTCGCAGGGCTTGCGCTGCTCTATCTAAATTTGCAAATAGTCGGCTCAACCATTGCAGCGATTCGGGGCCTCACTCGAATGACGTGGCATGCGCCTACGATCGAAGATCTTCTACCGTCTTCCATCATTGGGTCTCGCGACACGAATCAGCAACTGGCAGTCCGAAATTGCGAACGCCATCTGCACGCCGAGCAGAATGTAAATTTCAAAGTGACTCAAATGGCGGTAGCACACACCGCGATTAGAAACTTTGCGGCAGGGAGCGCGTTGGTAGCTATGCTTGGTTTCGCGAGTGCTTCCATCCAAAGCCCAGGCAGTGCGGCAGCCAAGGCTATTCGCAAAGATCCAGACATTCAAAAACTTCTGAGAGGACCTGAAGGTCCTCCTGGACCCATAGGGCCGAAGGGGGAGCCGGGAATATCGGCAACTCCCATTCAATCTCCCTCGTCAGATCACAGAGCCTCTAGGCCACGTTGAGCGTATTTGCTCGAGTCACAACGGGGAATGAGGGTGGTCATTCACAGATTCACATCCTGTTATTGGACCTTTTTGGTCCTTCGATAAGTTCTGGCTAACATGCAAGCTACAGAAAATAAATGAGATCGAGCAACGCAGATTCGATGCCTGCTTCCTGCGCATTACGGCAATATAACGCAACTCATTGAAACCAGATGGTACAGACCACACTCTACGCCACTGATTACACCGAAAAATCCCCTTATTGGACCTTTTTTGGACCTTTTTTATTAGCTCCTTTTCAGGTCTTCCGGTCACTCATAGGAACCTGCTCCGGCGTTCAGATTAGCCTCCCTCCCGTGCCAACACTTCGATGTTGCCTGCACCGCATTGCTTCTGGTCACATCTCTGGCGTGGGCTAGACCCAAGACGTTGACCCTCGAAGTGCCGGAATGACTTGCCATACCTGCCCGGTCACGATCAAGAAAGCTCTGCTGAAACAGCCCGGTGTAATCGTTGTGACTGTGCTATGAGAAGAAGCAGCTTGACATATCCTTCCATGACGCGAAGACAAATCCGATTGCCATTATGAAACCTACGGCATCAGTAGTTTCCCATCTCAGCCTGCCAAGTGACGCGACTTTGGGAGGTGGTGTTCAATGTCGCTCCTTCAAAGGAAAGCTATTGCCATCAACAGCAGCCACAGCTCTCACCTCGAAGGGCACGTCGTCCCTCGACGATCAGGATCGGCAACGCCAGGATCGCAGCCGCTGAATCTACCCAATGAACGTGCCAGACGGCGTTGATGGCAAGTACCACCACGGTTATCGCGGCAAGGTAAGCGCAGGTCGCCGACTGTACAGCGTCCGCAGCTAATGCTCGATTGTTCGTCCGCCGCGCAGTTCTACGCTTGGCCCAAGCCAAGGTCGGCATCACGGCAAGGGCGAGAAGCGTGATAACGATGCCGCTGCAACTTGTCTCCGCCTTGACTCGGTATAGAAGTGAAAGGATAGCCACGAGTGCGACTACTCCTGCGAGAACAAAGAGCAGAATTCCGGCCAGCCGTGCAGCGCGATCTTTTGTGAGCGGGAACGACGGGACAATCGCCAGCAGAACCACCGTCGCAGACAGCAACTCCACAAAGCTGTCTGCGCCAAATGCCAGCAGCGCTGGGCTATGCGCGGAAATAGCTCCGTAGAGGGATACGGCGCACTCCACCAACATCCATACCAATGTGATTCCCTGAAGCCACGCAATCATGCCTGGTTCCGTTGGAGGAGAGGCACAGGTTGTCCTGCTATTGGAATGAGCTTCGGTCTGGATAGACTGCGCCACAACTAAGTTTATCGCTGTGCCTACACTGGGATCGTGTTCGTGCTCAACTTTTCCTGCTCCAAGAGATGCAGGACTCTTTGCTTGATTTCGTCGCGGGTCTGACGCACGGTTTCTATTCCTTGTCCTTTGGGATCGGGAAGCGGCCAGTCGTCGCGCCGGAGACCGGGAACGTAAGGGCATTCATCCCCGCAACCCATCGTGATGAGCAGTTCGGCATCCTGCGCCAGTTCTGCCGTGAGCTTTTGCGGCTTGGCATGGTTGAGGTCGATTCCCAACTCTCGCATCGCGTCCACAACTACGGGGTGAACGTGCTCGGCAGGATGAGTTCCGGCAGAGATGGCATGAGCCAACTCAGGATCGACAAGCCGGTTGAAGAGTGCCGCCGACATCTGCGAACGTCCAGCGTTGTGAATACAGGCAAAGATATAAGTACGCATCCCAATAAATCTCCTTCTAAGTCTGTGGCCTACTGATGCCCGATCTGGTCGATTTCTTTTTGCAGAGCAAGCTGGTCGAGTGTCGCAAGAGGAAGCGATAAGAACAGGCTGATTCTGCGATCCAGAATGGAGAACGCATCACGGAAGGAGCGCTCGATCTCTTGGGGCGTACCCACCACGGCAGCAGGATCGGGCACTCCCCAATGTGCGGTCAAGGGCTGCCCAGGCCACACCGGGCAGACCTCCTTGGCTGCGTTGTCGCAAACGGTAAAGACGAAATGGAGTGGTGGAGTACCAGGTTTGGCGAATTCGTCCCATGACTTGCTGGAGAATCCTTCTGTACTGAGTCCAGCAGCCGCGATCTGCTTGAGAGCTTCAGGGCGAACGAACCCAGCGGGATGGCTGCCCGCGCTATATGCGGTGAAGTTGGGGCGCCCCTTGCGGTTCATGATCGCCTCGGCCATGATGGAGCGGGCTGAGTTTCCTGTACAAAGAAACATGACGTTGTAGTGTGTTGGCATTTTCAGTATCTTTCCTCTGCACTCTTACGCACAGCAGGTCGGGCCACAGCAGTTTTTGTTTGCACCAGGCTTGACCGCATACACCTTGACGCTGGCTGCGGCTGCGTTGACATCGTATTCAGAGAGCAGTTTGGTTAGGTCTTCGTGGAGGCTGGCTGGCATGGACGCATCGGTAGAACAGCAAGAGGCTGCCGGCACCGTCAAGCTACTGGCCGTATCCATTGATGGAGAGCAGCACCCGGCCTGATTTTCGACCTTGGCATAGGCGTTCAGATCGGCCCCGCTATCGACAATCTCGACGTGTTCAAAGCCTGCGGCGAGCAGCCCTTCGCGGTAGTCGTCTATCTTGATCGCTCCACCGATGCAGCCGACATACGCCGCCATGCTCTGCGCCACGGCAGGCGGCAACTCAGCCTTGAGTGCAATATCGCTTACCGCCAGTCTTCCACCTGGTTTAAGGACACGCGCAATCTCGCGGAAGACAGCGGGCTTGTCGGGAGCAAGATTGATGACGCAGTTGCTGATGACGCAATCGACCGATCCATCCGCAAGGGGAAGGTGGTCGATGGTCCCAAGATAAAACTCAACATTCCGGTATCCGCCGTTCTGTGCGTTTGTTCGGGCGCGCTCAATCATCGCTGGCGTCATGTCGATGCCGATGGCCTTTCCAGTGGGACCGACCAGAGGCGACGCCAGAAAAACATCCATTCCGCCGCCCGAACCCAGATCGACGACCACTTCACCTGGACGTATGGAAGCAATCGCAGTCGGGTTTCCGCACGAAAGCCCCATGTTGGCTTCGGCAGGAATCGAGGTCAGTTCCTCCGTACTGTAGCCAAAGGCTTCGGCAACTGCCTTCACGCCCGCATCTTTGCTGGAGAGTGTGCTCTCCGCAACAGCCCCATACTTCGATCTCACCGATTCAAGCAACTGCTCAGTCATAGGCCCTCCGACATATCTGTCAAAGTGAATATATTTCCACTGGACACATCTGTCAATGCGCATATAATCGCGACATGGCGACTAGACAGAAGGCTTTTGATATTGAGCGATTCTTTCAGGCACTCGGAGACAATACCCGGCTGCGGCTCCTGAACCTGATGGGGGACCAGGAGATTTGCGTCTGCTATTTCGTGGAGATATTGAATCAGCCCCAGCCGAAAATCTCCCGTCACTTGGCGTACCTGCGGAATGCCGGCATCGTAACGACTCGGCGCGATGGCAAGTGGATGCACTACCGCATCGTGATGCCGCCCAATGAAGGGGCGGCGAGAGTGCTGCAAGAAATTTTGCAATGGTTCAAAGAAGAAAAGACCATGCAGTCGGACCGGGCAAAGCTCACCAAGGCGTGCTGTACACCGGAGAAGTTCGTGACCTTACAGGGAGCGCCGCTGCCAATGCCAGTTGAACCATCCACTGTTTTCGCTACGAGGTGAATATGTCCAGCATCCCCTATACCCAAGGCCAGGTGTGCGCACCGATGCCGCGCAAGAAGCTATCGTTTCTCGACCGCTTCCTTACCCTCTGGATTTTCCTCGCTATGGCTATCGGCGTTGGACTTGGGCATTTCATCCCCGGTTCGGCGGCCTTCGTGAACAGCTTCCAGTCGGGCACGACAAACATTCCCATCGCCATCGGACTCATCATCATGATGTATCCGCCGCTGGCGAAGGTTCGCTATGAGAAGCTGGGCCAGGTCTTCCGCAATCGCCGGGTGCTGGGGCTTTCTCTGCTACAGAACTGGATCATCGGCCCGGCGTTGATGTTTCTGCTTGCCATCACTCTCCTGCATGGCTACCCCGCCTATATGCGTGGCCTGATTCTTATCGGCATCGCACGCTGTATTGCGATGGTTCTCGTCTGGAACGAACTCGCGGAAGGCGATACGGATTATGTTGCTGGTCTGGTGGCACTGAATAGCGTGTTCCAAGTGGTCTTCTACAGCCTCTATGCCTGGGTCTTCATCACCATTTTGCCCACTTGGTTTGGATTGAAGGGTTCAGTGGTGAACATCGGCATAGGGCCGATTGCCAAGAGTGTTTTCATCTATTTGGGCATTCCGTTTCTCGCCGGTATGTTGACCCGGTTTGCGCTTCTCCGCGCTAAGGGCGAGGAGTGGTACAAAACGCAGTTCATTCCGCGAATCAGCCCCTTCACGCTGATCGCATTACTCTTCACGATCCTCGTTATGTTCAGCCTCAAGGGCGACCTCATCGTGAAGCTACCCTTTGATGTGCTTCGCATTGCTGTGCCGCTGGTGATCTACTTCCTCGTCATGTTCCTGGTGAGCTTCTGGATGGGACGGAAGCTGGGCGCGGACTACGCGCAGACGGCGACACTCTCGTTCACCGCAGCAGGCAACAACTTCGAGTTGGCGATTGCGGTTTCGGTGGCAGTCTTCGGCCTGAACTCCGGTGAGGCATTCGTCGGTGTAATCGGCCCACTGGTAGAAGTTCCCGCACTGATCGGGCTTGTGAACGTCGCTTTCTGGCTGCGGAAACGCTATTTCTCCGCAGCAATCCCTCAAGGTGACAAAGCTGCAATCGGTGCCTGAGAGGATTCGGTATGCGCTTTCTCATCATTGGCGGCAGCGATGCGGGTATTGCCGCGGGACTACGGGCACACGAACTCGACCCGGCGTGTGAGATTACACTCGTACTCGCAGACGATTTCCCGAATTACAGCATCTGTGGGCTGCCGTTTTTCCTGAGCGGCGAAACCCCGGACTGGCATTCGCTGGCACATCGCACAGAGTTTCCCAGCATCCGATTGATGCCGAACCATACGGCTGAGAGCATTGACCTAGCGCGCAAGTCAGTTACCCGCGCGAATGTTTGTGCTACGACCTCAGCGATCTGCGTTGCCACACTCAGCGGTTCTTCGTGTGACCAGAATCTCAAGACAGTCCAGCCTTCCCTACGGAGCCGTTCTGTCGTGTCCTCGTCTCGACTCCTGTTGCCTTGAATCTTCGTTGCCCAGTAGCTCGCGTTTGTCCTAGGCGGCGCATGATGTTCCGGGCATCCACTGTGCTTACAATCGACCTCCAGCTACGCGATGCTACCGGGCATGTTCTTCTTCAAAAGGAACTGGATGCGTCCAAACGGCTGCGCGGTGAAAACCTCGAAGTCACCAAAGGTTTGAGCAAGAGAATTTGCAAAGAACTCACTGATATACCTAGCCTGAAGACAACCTCCTCCATCAAAAACCTGGATTAGACCGACGCAATTATCTTCAAGAATGTTCATGCCGAAAAGGAGTGTGCTCAATGACAAGCAGCCAGCCCGGCCCTGAGAAAATGCCTGACGAACTTGACACCGAATTTGCAGCCGTCTGGAAGCAATACTCTAATTGCTCTATCAGAGGACAATCCGCACGAGACGATGAGGCGCCTGGCGCTCCGTCGCCTCAGGAATTCGCCAAGATAGTCGAGATGGAAAGTGATGTACGCCGATTTTTCCTGCGCGCGTTGGTCGGAGTAGAACCTGACTTCGTACTCGCTCTGTTAGAAGCGAGTCTTCAGGTAACTGAGAGATTCAGCCGCGCGAGACCCGAAAGCAAACAGGCCTACACATCGTTTGCTTCGGCAGTCTTCTGGAAAGGACTGAAGACCTGCCGCCGCCAGGATGCTTTGAGACAAGCAAGTCATTCCTACAGGCCGCAGAGAGAAAGAAGGTTTCTAAGCTGTAAATTCATAAAGCTATTGAGATATCACTGATATATTCCCACTCACTCAGTAAATCCGCGCTGTTTGGAGAGTCAAGATGAGTTTCAAGACTGCTACACAGGGCTCGCTGTCGGTCAAAGCCTATATCGGCGACTCAAAAACGATGTTAGCCTTCAACTTTTCCAGCAAAACATCAGCGAAGAATCTCGCTGGGTTCACCATTCGGTGTGAACCGAAAGGGCAGCCACCCTACTACCTTCTCAACGATCTTCAGTTCGAGCATCCAGAAAACCATGCGCAGGACGCGAGCCAGCCGGCAGGCGCCTCGATCAACGCGCCTTTCCGAAAGTTTCGCTGGCTTCATGTACCCGGATCCTTCCATCAGGGGACAGACCCCTTTATGGGACCGTACACCTATACTGTGACACCGCGGTACTTCGACGCGAGTGAGTCCATGCTGCCGCTTGATCCGAATTTGAGCGCGTCGGTCACCGTAAACGTTGCCCCCTTCGTGAAGCAGGGCGTGGAACTTGGTTTTACACGCGGCTTTGTGCAGTCGCAGGCCTTTCTAAACCACTTTGGCAAAAAGGCATTGATCCGTCCCAAAGGGAAGGACCTAATCTATGACACCTCTGTCGTTTCAGGTACCAACGCACAGGGGCAGCAGTACACCTACGACGAGGAGTACAAGTGGTTAGGTTATACCGCTCGAGAAAAAGTCTTCGCGTTGTTGAACGAGGTCCTGGATGACGATTCGCTGACTCTGGACATGTTCGCGTACGATCTGACCGAACCAGACCTTATCACCATTTTGCTCAAACTCGCCAAGGCAGGCAGAATTCGAATCGTGCTCGACAACGCTTCGCTCCATCACAACGCAGGCGGAACGAAGCCGGAAGATCAATTCGAGGTGGCATTCGATAAAGCAGCCAAAAAAGACGCCGGCATTCTCCGCGGGAAATTTGGAAGTTTTGCCCACGATAAAGTCTTGCTCGTCTCCAAAGCAGGGACACCGACAAAGGTGCTGAGTGGATCGACCAATTTTTCGGTCACTGGCCTCTATGTGAACGCGAATCACGTCATCGTGTTCAACGATCCCAAGGTGGCGGCTGAATACTCGAAGGTGTTCGAAGAGGTCTGGACAGACAAGGCCACCATGTCCTTCGAAAACACCGATCTGGCCAAGCAGCCGTTCTCGATTAAGTCAGCGAAGACTCCGCAGACGGAGATCACTTTCTCGCCGCATACCCAGGACTATGCCGATCAGATCCTCGAGGCGATCGTCGAGCGTATCCAAGAGGAAAAGAGCAGCGGCAAGTACATCGGAAATGTTCTCTTTGCGGTCATGCAATTCGTCGGGGGAAAAAACACGGTCTATAACGAACTGAAAGTGCTCCACAAGAACCAGGACATCTACTCGTACGGCATCACGGATACGACGGATGGCATCCAGTTATACAGCCCGCGCAATAAGACCGGCGTTCTGGTCACTGGCAAACCGGGCTCACCGCAACTGCCATCACCGTTCAACCAGGTTGCCAGTATTGGCCTGGACCACCAGATCCACCATAAGTTCATCGTGTGTGGGATCAACGGGCCAAATCCAGTGGTTTATCTCGGTTCCTCGAACTTTGCGAACAGTGGCGAGAACAAGAATGGAGACAATCTCATCACCATTCACGACTCCGACGTCGCCGAGTGCTTTGCTATCGAGGCTTTAGGTCTCGTCGATCACTTCGACTTCCTGGATAAGTTCGCGGCGAAGGCCAAAGGCGCGAAGGCAAAGAACGTGCAGAAGACACCTCCAGCATCAAAGTCTCATGCTGCTGCCAGCGCCGGATGGTTTCTTGATACGAACGATCAATGGACCATCTCTTACTTTGATGCCAATGACCTGCATTCCATGGACCGGCAGTTGTGGGGCTGAATAAAGGGGATTAACGTTATGCCCGATGAGCTTGATGTTTCTTTCAACGAATCAATCACCGTTGCGCAAAGAGATGCACTCTTGCAGCGATTGAAGACGGCATGGGCCAATCTCCCTCCGGCGACCCAGGCGGCGCTGAAGCCGATGCTGGATGACGGACATCAACAACTCGCGGCTCTCGTTGAGCATGGCACGCCCCCAGACTCGTCGACGCATCAGACACTAGGCATGAAAAGTTATCTGACCGGTGACTGGGATGGCCATCTGGCCAGTCTGGGCCAGCCAATCAACCTCTCCGCAGCTCAGCCCCTGGCTTCGCCGGTGACCGCCGAAGCGATCGAGATAAAGGTTGGCTCCGAGGGAGAGATCCTCGGAACCGGCAAGTATCAGCAACTCGATCCTCGTTGGGAACTTGTAGCCGGTACGGTCTGGCTGGAGCATATTCTGCATAAACAACCGTTTCCATCAGGCGCGCCTTCGATTCTGCCGATGGATAGTCAGGTAAGACTTGTAATGGTGGGAGATTACGGTACCGGGAACTTCGGCTCCGGAGACTCTCCGGCGGTTAAGATTTCCAAGTTCATCCCATCACTGAATCCGGACTATACGATTCATCTCGGCGATACCTACTATGCTGGCACCGGTAGCGAGGAGTCCAGCAAGTTGTTAAGCCTGTGGCCGCAAGGGTCGAAAGGATCGTTCGCATTGAACTCAAACCATGAGATGTATTCGAGCGGTGGCCCCTATTTCAACGAGGTCGTGGGTGGCCCTATCTTTAATAAGCTGCAATCGCCGTATAGCTTCTTTGCACTGGAAAATGATCATTGGATCGTCGTTGGACTCGACTCGGCATACTATTCGTCGGCGTTAACGCTCTATCTCGACGGTACCCTCGGCAGCAACAACGCTCAGACTGCATTTCTGCAGGAAGTTGCAAAGCGTGGCAAGAAAGTGATCGTGATCACCCATCACAACGGAATCCCCGTGGGCGGCTTCGATCCGACCACTGACAAGCTCCTGCAGCTCTACACCGACGTGATGAACGCCTTTACCGGCTCCCCAGCTCCAGCCTATTGGTATTACGGTCACGAGCATGTCGGAGCTGCCTATGCCCCGCTAAAGGGCAGTGAGATGCTTTGCCGCTGCCTTGGTCACGGAGCCCTTCCCTGGGGATTCGCTTCCTCACTGCAGACCGCGCAGGACAGCGGACTGGTTGAATGGTTTGAGAAGTGTAACGCCGCTGATCCCGACGATAACCTTAGAGTCTTTAACGGATTTGTCTCGCTAGATCTTGATGGCCCCGATCTCGTCGAGACATTCTACGATGAGACCGGACGAGTCACTTGGTCTCCAGGAAATCGGGACAAGCGCTGCTGATCCCACGGGCAAGGTTCGATCCCTTCTTTTCTGCTTCATCCTGTAGACTTACTTCGTTTTTGAAATGGAGAGTCGACCGTGTCAGTCATGTCCTTCTTAGGTGGGCTTCCCGCTTTGCTTGGCATAGCTGGGTTCTTCGCTTATCTTTGGGTCGGCCAGTCCAAGATCGGCGGCGAACTCTTAAAGGATATCGTCCAGAGGCTGCGCACTAACCCAAACCTTGATTTGAAGGCCTACGGAGATCTGTCACCCGCCAAACTCGGCAAATTGGTTGAATCAGATTCGCGAATCAAAGATTCGGTTAACGCGCAGGATCAGAAGCTACTGCGCCTGCTAATTATCCTCCAACACGGTCTTACTGTTATCGTGCTGCTGGTCAGTGCAGGTCTCGTTGGTTTAAGCGTATGGCTCATCTCACGGCCACAACCCTTATCGGTAACGGTGAAGGCGCCCACCGATGTCAACAAAGATGCTGAAGGTCTCTTGGTTGATTTGGACCCGCTGGATGTCCAATGGCAATCCCAAGGGGTTCCGGAGACGGTCACGGTATTTTTGGAAAACGTTGATACTGGGGCTCAAAGCGGGAAAAGGACACCGGCCGCGGATATTCGGGACGTCGTGTTTTCACCTTCAGAGGTGCACCAGGTAGCAACGGACCGTGGATATCATCATAAGAATCGAATTCGGTCGGTGGTCGAGTGGTCGAAGGGGAAAGCTACATCACAGCCCGTTGACCTATTAGTTGGCATCAACGTCGAACTCGCTCTCTATGGGCAGCTGATTGCTGCATCCGGCAAAACTGGCGTGATTCATACTTTGGTCGCGACCATTGACGACGACACGGCGGCACTTCCTACGGATTATTGCTTTACGGTGGATATGGTTGGAAGATCGAAAACCAGTGCGGTTGTGATCCCACTGAACTCCTGCAATGCCGACACCCAGGTTTCGATACCTGGATTGAATACGTTAGATTGGACGCGGCCCCTTGGACTCGTCTACAACACTCCGGACGACCGCAAGATAGTGCGCACACAGGTGACAGGTCATCCGTAGTTCCGTGACGCGCATGACAGCACTGTGAAACTGAAAGAGAGATGGGTTGCTCTTGAAAAGAAAGGCGTACGACACACACTGAATTCCCGTTGCATTGCAGCCAGGTTTGGTGTATCACTTCCGCCAAGCAGGAAATGGAGGATATCAAATGTGTAAAGACGTCGGAGTGGTCAAAAAGCTGGATCTCGAGAGCATCTCTAAGGATATCTCGGAGCTTGTAAAGCAACTAGGCAAAGAGGTTGAGGGCGATGTTAAAGGAAGCGATCTGAAGAAGATCGACGACAAAGTCCACAAGCTCATCACTAAGTAGAAAGTTTCCTTAAGCCAAATTGGAGGTACTGGGGTCTGGCCTTGCACACTTTTGTAGATCATCCCACGAATCTTTCTCTTGACCCCTGGCCTCATCTCATAGTGGACAACTTCCTGCCCGAAGACGCATTGGCGCAGTCTCTTTCGGAGATCCAAGCAGATTCTTATAGCTACGACATCGAGTATCGGGGTACCGGAAGGATAGAGTTCTCGGTCCTGAAAAGTCCCGCCCTTTGGCGGCAGATTTACTCCAAGAGAACGGTCTCGGTTCTTTCCTCGGCCTTCGGGGTAAAGCTGGTGCTCGATAAACACAATTTAGTGCAACTCCGAAGAATGAACGAGGAGACGCCGGAGTTCCCAACTCACAATGATTTCGCAGACAACGAGGATACGATCGCATCGTTCTTGTATTTGAGCGATGGGTGGTCGCCATCTTGTGGGGGCCGATTCCACATGTTCTGCTCCAAAGAGCAGGCAATTCCGTCGTTTTCTCTGAGCCCTATCCGAAACAGATTTCTGGCCTTCCGTACCAAACCTACGCACTGGCACTCCGTTGAACGAGTTTACGGTTGGGAAAGACTTAGCGTCCTCTCACTCTGGAATGTATGCGCCCCTGAACGAGAGCCATTGCCCGATTCGAAGGTATGATCTCGGGTCGATCACCGCTGACATCAAAGGAGAGTTGGCCCGTCCAGAGGGGTTCGAAGGATTCCTCTCGTGACCAATTCATATTTGCTCTAGCACGCGCCAGCGCTCGCCTCTTCTGAAGTGATGATGACGATTCCGGAATCCTTATAGATGATGTAATAGGACACAAATGAAGACTCAGTCTAGAAACGAAATGTCACGACTTCAAGGCTATATCGGTGAGTCCGCTATCGACCTCTGCCAGAGGTATGAAGCCGGTGATTTCGATCTGATTCATCGACACTGGTTGAAATACTTACCAGAGCGTGGATCGCTTGCCATTGACGTAGGCGCTGGTTCTGGACGGGATGCTGAAGCTCTAACGCGCCTCGGCCTCAGGGTAGGGGTGCATATCATGACTGCGCCGCGTCCTTGCTCTCACTGATCTGGGAGCCTTCAGCTGCTGGTTCAGTTTTTTCTGCCGATACATCGGATAGAACCATAGCGAATACTCTGTGCTTTGCATCGATGTTCCAATCATTTGGATTCCTGGCAATCATGCCGATGATTGTCTCGTTCGTTATGCCGTCTGAATTCGCCATAACGGTCTTTATCTGGACAAACGATGACTTGTTACTGTTGGGCACCTTAAGACCACGCTGGAGGTCCGTGGCCAATGTCGTGGATGCCTTGAGTCTTTCCAAAGTGGGGCGTGCTCGCGCGTTCACGGCTTCATCGGGAATATTTGCAATTGCTTCGAGTAGCTCGTCAATCACAGGCTCCGTGAGCACCAACCGACAATTCTCTTTGCCATCCTTGTCGCGACCTGTATAGCAAACCCCGCCTTCGCCGGCGAGCTTCTGAAGGGGTATCTGAATCGGCGGATTTCGGTGAGTGCATGATCGCCAAGATACTCACCGAGATCCGATGGGTAACCAAAAGTCGGTCAAGGTTCAGCGATCCGCCGGCAACTGAGATCTCAGTTGTTGCTTCCGGGCGTGGCTGTTGAAAAACTCTGATGCGGGAAGAACTCCAAAATAACGTCGCGTCAGGATGCCCTATAAACGATTCTCTCGGGTCGCCTAGATGTTTTCTATCCCCCATTTTTTGGATTTTCGGAGGAAAGTGACTTCTTCAACAGCCACAGGGCAACGCACTCATTGAGGCGACAGCCACGCTCGAAGAGTGACTCGGTGATTTTGCACTCACGGATAGTGCCGAACGGATCGATGGGGATCTCTGAGAACGGCGCGACCCACATTGTTCTCGCCAACAATCCCGCGGATGTGAGCAAGTATGACATCAAGCCGTGCGGGTTCCGGCAGTTGAGAAGAGAACAGTCCAAGTTGCACTTTACTTGTGCCGCCGGGTTCAGCCGTCAGCGATAGTGCAAGGATCGCGGCCTGCGGCTGGTGCGCTTCGAGATCGAGGCGAATCAGCTTGATCCAGATCTGTCTGTCGTTTGTGGGAAGTGCGGGACGGACGGTGCGTGAATGGGTCGTTTCACCTTCGAGATTGAGGACGAGACTGACAGAAGCCAGGGTTGCTAAGCGGAACTATCGCATAATATCGAAATGATTTATTCGATATGACATTCGAGTGACAACTAAACGACAAGTTTATTTTTACTCTTAGTATCCTGTTGATCTGACAGGGCGTCACCTGCCCGTTTGGCAAGTTCTCTGCATCACGAACAGAGAGAAAAGAGCTTGTTTCTCGATGTCGACTACTCCTGCAAAAGTTCTAGAGTTCGAAGGTGCCTCTACGCAGCTGATGTCGGGCGAAGCTGAAAGAGCGCGGAGCGTAATCGCTTGGTCCAGCTTATTTTTTGTCCTGCTGCAGAGCGTTTGCACCTTCTTCACTGCTCTGGATAGTCTCCGCTTAATAATCGGAATCGGGTCTCTGGCTACTATCACCCAGGTCGGAGAAGCTTGGGATCGATTTCACACTGATTGGATTCGGATGCCAATGATGGCAGTTGCTCTCGTGGGCTCCTCATTGAATCTGATGATTCTGATCCGTATTCGAAGGCTCCGCAGTCGTCCAGCCGCACGGTGGCGCCAGAGACAGCTAACCTCTCACGAAATTCGAATGGAACGAGTGCAGCTTATCTTGTCACTTGCCACCTTGGCCCTCAGTGGAATCGAAGAACTTACGCACTTTCACACGTTTCATAAGCTGTAGCTCTGCTTCGGCCTCTGCGTAACCCTGGACGACGAGCATCTTGTAACCAATTACCTGGAAACGGGCTCTAACCATTCACAGTCAGCCGGACTGTGAATGGAGCGATCAAATGGAAATGGTAGATGACCCACTCTTCAGCCCTCTTCTCATAGAAAATGCCCCTTTGGCTTCAAGAAGTCTGCTTGAGCAGGCGAGGCGGCACTTCGGGTTCGTCCCTAATTTTCTAGCTTCACTTGCCCATTCGCCTTCCGCCTTGGGAGCATATCTCGCTGCCGATATTGGTTTTCAAAGTGGTACTTTGACTGCCGCCGAACAACAGATCGTTCTTTTGGCTGCGAGCAAAGAGAACGATTGCCACTATTGCACGACGGCTCATGGCGCACTCGCCAAATTCTTTATGAACGTACCGAGTGAGGTTGTTACCGCTCTTGAAAACAATCAATCATTGTCTGACGCCAAACTCAACGCACTTGTGTGCCTTACAAGGCAATTGGTAGCTCGACGGGGACACGCTCCAAGGCAAACAGTAGATGCCTTTCTCGATGCAGGGTATTCGAAGGGGCAACTTCTTGAGGTGCTAGTAGGCGTGGGACTGAAAACAATCAGTAACTATTTTGACCACATCTCCGCAATTGAGGTGGATCTTGAATTTCAGAGAAGCGTCTAAGAAATATTCCTCTCGATCACGATCGATCTGTTGTACGTGCTGTCCGCAACGACTTTGGAGTACAGCTAAACTGTTCGGGTAACCCTGATTACCAATTGGATATATGCCTAACTACAAAAACCTGCGTGTGCTTTCCCTATCCGCTTTATTCTTTTCAACAAGACTGATCCTTGCTCAGTTTCAATCTCCTTCCCCACCTCTGTTTCCAGACTCCACAAACCAGATAAATGTCCCTGTGCATGCGGACGCCATGGTGCGGGAGCACGGACCAAAAATCGCTTTGGAACACGTCACTTTATTCGATGGCAGTGGAGCTCCACCAAAACATGATCAGACAATCATCATCGATCATGACAAGATTGTGGCAGTTGGTTCCAGTAAAGAGGTGATCCCATCCTGGGACACTAAAGTTCTCGATGAGACTGGAAAAACGCTGCTTCCGGGCTTGATTGGCATGCACGAACATCTGTTTTACCCAACTGCGGGAGGCTTTCGCGGACAAGTTGGAATGTACTCTGAGCTAGGCAATTCCGGTCCAATGCTGTATCTAGCAGTAGGAATCACGACGGCCCGCACTGCGGGTTCGATTAACCCCTATCTGGATTTGAATCTGCGAAAAGCGATTGAATCCGGGCGTGAAGCTGGACCAGATCTTGACGTGACGGGGCCATATCTGGAAGGACCACCCGCTCTACAGATTCCCGTACATGAATTGGATGGACCAGAAGATGCGCGAAGGACAGTGGACTATTGGCACGGGGAAGGTGCGACATCCTTTAAAGCGTATATGCATATCACTCCTGCAGAACTAAAGACGTCTATTGATGCTGCACACCAATTCGGCGCGAAAATTACAGGTCATCTGTGTTCAGTTGGTTTTACAGAAGCCGCCGAGATGGGGATTGACAATCTTGAGCATGGAATCATCGTTGATACCGAGTTTTACTCGAAGAAACAGCCAGGTATCTGCCCAAATGCGATAGCATCCGCAAATGAAATGGGCCAGTCTCTTCAAATGCAGGATCCACGGGTCCAGAAGATGATTCATACCCTAGTGGAACATCATGTCGCCCTCACTTCCACACTAGATATCTTCGAGATGTCCGAGTCGGGCGAGCCTCCAATCGAGACGCTTAAGACGAGCCATGATGCAATGGCCGCGGCATCCTGGGATAGTTACATGAGAAATCGGGATGTTCTGGCACATCGGACAGACAACCCAGTAACTGCGCGTCTACTTCACAAAGAAATGGAGTTCGAGCGGGACTTTGTCCGGCAGGGCGGCTTGTTGATGGCGGGCTGTGATCCAACCGGCTTTGGCGGCATTCTTCCTGGCTTTGGTGACCAGAGAGAGATGGAACTGCTCATTCAAGCAGGATTCTCCAGCGCAGAAGCTGTTGAGATATATACCAGCAATGCTGCGAACTTTCTGGGAAGACAATACACGATTGGCAAAGTCGTAACTGGAATGCAGGCAGACCTCCTTCTGCTTGACGGAGATTTTGAGCACGACTCTTCTGTAATCAGGAAGCCCGAGCTAGTTTTCAAAAAAGGTCTTGGGTATGATTCAAATCTGCTGTTTGCAGCGGTAAGGGGAGAAGCTGGTCTGCGGTAGTTCAAGAAACCAGAACTTTTATCTTCAGAAAAGATAACTTATTAAGCGGTTGTCTGGAGTGCCCGTAATTTGTGCCCGTGAATGAATCGTGCCACTGGCACGACTCATTCACGGGCACTCCACGCACAATCGAGGTCTATGCTCGTTGGAGGAGAGAACCGCGACGCGGTCCTTCCCCCCGGGATACCAAGCGAGGGTAAAGCCGCCAACGCCCGTCGGCACACGAGGTCGCCTAACCTTGAGCCGAGGTCGTAATCCGTCTCTGTCGAAACTGCAACTTCACACGCGGCGGCGAAAGACTCATTCTTCATCAGAGCCGCCATAAATGCTGCATCGCTGGGATAAAGTACCGAGACGTTGACTTCCAGCGGGCCGGCCCGTGTGACCAGAACATGTTGCGGACCAGCCGCGAGATCGATCTCCGGGACTTGGTCATCGCCGTCGACGTGGAGGTGCGCTTGCCAGATATCGAAAACAGGGAAAAGTGAACAGACGAGAGTGGCAGCGCCGTGAAGACTCAGACACAGACTTCCTAAAGCGGCCTCATCAAGAGTCGCTAACGATTTCAGGTCAAGACCTGGATCATCTGGAGCGCTCGCCGCGCGCACACGAGCCCATTCTATCCGAGCCACATCGGCCAGATAAGCCAAGTCTGCCGCAGCAGGATACTGAGCCACAAATCGGGGAAACGCTTCTCCGTAGGACGAAAGCCAACCCTGCGTCGGAGGGTGAGCTGTCACGAATTGCCCGGCCATTGCTGTAAAAAAATCGGCGCCGACCAGCCGCTTCGTAATTGGAAAGGCTTCTTCGATCGCTATGCACAGCGATGCGCGAGCGTGGTGCACGTACACTTCAAAACCGAGCGCATCAACTCGCAAGCCATCAGGCGGAGCTTCTCTCGCTCTTTCTGTCAGAAGCCCCGAGGCGAAGCTGCGCTGAAAATCATAAAGCATGCGAGGGTGCATCACTCTCCACAATCCGATCCATGATCTTTTGGGCCCGCGCTGCCTCGTCGAGCAGAACGTCCAGCGACGGTACGTCGCTGTCCCATTCGATCATCGTTGGTCGGGGACCGATCCGCTGGAGCACAGCGGCGTATAGATGCCATACTTCAGCGGTTACCGGCGCTCCATGGGTATCGATGAGCAGAGGATGATCGGGCGTACCGCCCTCTTCATGGCCGGCGAGGTGGATCTCGCCGATGACCTCTGGAGGAACGACCGCAAGCCACTCGCCGACGTCGACGCCCAAATTGGCGCCGCTGATAAAAAGGTTGTTCACATCGAGCAACAGCCCGCAACCCGTGCGCTCCGTGAGGCGAGTGAGAAAAGCGGCCTCGCTCATCGTCGATTGTTCGAAGGCAAGGTATCCCGAAGGATTTTCAACGAGGATCGTTCGGCCCAGGCGATTCTGCGTCCGGTCAACATTCGTGGATACGATATCGAGCGTTTCTTCGGTCAAAGGCAGAGGTAGTAGATCGTTATAGTAGATATCTCCCGACCGGCTCCATGCCAGATGCTCGGAGACCATGCGCGGCTCTACATCCTCGACCAGAAGCGCCAGACGCTCGAGGTGCTCCGGAACGATTCCCTCTGAAGACCCGAGCGACAGGGCAACGCCATGCACACTGATCGGATAGCGCTCGGCTATCCGGCAAAGCATCTGGTGGCGAATGCCACCACGGTCGAAGTAATTCTCCGCAAGAACTTCAAGCCAGGGAATCGCCGGAGGCGCCTGTGGATCGAGAAAGCGTTCGCTATGAGGCGTGCGCAGGCCAATGCCCACCGACCTTTCAAGCCTAACTGAGCTCGGATCTTCGAAAGGCCGGTGTGCTGTCCCAGGATTACTGCGAGTGGTATTCATGTCGATAAAATGCTCGGCCGCAGTTTAGGATGGCGGCGACAATTTTCCGCCGACAATCTTACTGCAGGTTCCTTTGGGCACATAGATCCAGGCCTGGGGATCGTTGTCATTCTTGGAGGTTCCCCCGCAGCTATTTCCAACACCAAAGCAGTCATTCTGGCCTGCCTTGACTATGCCATAGCATTTCTCATAGCGATAGGTTGGCTTCGGAACATTGACTTGGGCATTCACATGCTCGACATGCAAGGAGGCAGCAGCGACGACGGCCAGGAGACCGGCCGAACTAACGAGACTAATCGTATTTGGTTTTCGCACTTGAATTTCCTTTCGGTTGGCGTTCGGTTGATGAGCGTCTTTTTGATTTTAGGAAGCAAGAAGTTAGAAGAATGAGAAGCGGGCGCCGAAGAGCAAGACCGGCCCGTTTTCATCGGCATGAACGCTCGAAGATTCGGCGCCCTGAAAGCGATAGTAATAGAGGCTCGCGAACAGCTTTACGTCTGTATAGAAGCCCGCGCCTAACAGATCGTGGTTTCGGTTGATGAGGCGAGCAACGCCACCCTCTCCAATGTCGACGGTATCGCGACTGGGCTGCGAAGTAACGCTGAGCGCGGTGGCGTGCTGATAATACCCCCCCACTGTCCACGGCCCCTCGACATAATTCGCACTGGCCACCACGCCGTAGGGCGAAACTGAAGAGTGTCCTGTGGTGATATCGTTGCGCTGTTTGGAGAAGCCATCGTAAGTACCGCTCAAGCCAAACGTCCAGGCATCGTGCACTGTCGCAGTGATGCCTTCGCTCAGCGAGTTTGAATCGCGAACGATGGGGTTGCCGGCGCTCGTGGTGGCGTACGAATATGTCGAGCCAGCCGATACATCGATATTCTGGGTACGGTGTGTCCATACCAAAGCTGCCTGGGTGATGTTGCGGAATACACCCGGATTCTCCGCGTCTCGAAGACCGGTATCGGGTGTCCGTGTGTCTCCATTGAGGCTATAGCCGCTCGATATGTCAGTGGTTGGAGTGTAGGAGGCGGCGCCGTAGAAGCCGGAGCGTGATCGCGGCGTGACATAGATCAGCTTTAGCGATCGATCACTGTAGAAACGCTCGGCATAGCCTAGATAGGTCAAATCGTTGATCCGGTCAGCCAGGGGATGGGGAAGAAACACAGTGGGGAGGCCACCGTTCGGATCGAGCCTCTCCCCCGATTCCGGACCGAACTCCGCACTGGTAAAAGCGATCTCCGATGGGGTAAAGCCGACCAAGCTCTGGGGAAATCCAGCCCGGTCTCCAATCTCGATCCGTCCGAAATGGCCAATCGCGAAAAGGCTCAACTCCGGGACCGTAAGATTCCAACCGGAACTGATGCCGCTGACATTGCTGGCGGCTTGCAGATTGAGCACACCCCGGGCTGCAAATACCGTGCCGGACTTCGTCTTGTATTGGGGAGTGAGCTCGACTTCGGATTCGGAACTTCCGCTTGCTTCGCCGCCTCTCCCCTGGGAGGCACCACCAATCACGAGGTTTTCAAACCCGCTCGGCTTCCATGCAAACTTTCCCGGCTGCTCGCTCGTTTGTCCAAAAGCACATATTGGAATAGCCGCCAGGACAAAGGACTCCCAACATAACAGCACGGCGCGAAAACGAATCTTCTGATAGAAAACTTTGGCGAGCGACATATAGGTTCGTAACGATTCAGGTCTGCTTGAAGGAGATGCCACGGCACTCATCATGAGCGTTGTTAACCAGCCATTCATTCAATTCGCTTTGCTTTCTCGCAGGTTGTGGAATCATTCAGCGGGACGACCTAGATTCAGTGTGCCCTTAGATCCAATTCGAGTGTCAGTGTCAGACCGTACTGTAGCGTTAGAGTCAGACGCTTCCAAAAGGTTACATATCTGTACGGGACCTGATTCTAGAATTGCTCGCCCATAGTTTGCTTGGTTTGTTGACTAAGAATCATCTGCGGAAACAGGAGGTCCATCGTCAGTGCTCGATCTAAGGCGAAGCTTTAGTGGGAATGACTTCACGGTCAAGGTTCAGAGCATCGACCTTTTCTTCGTCGAGCAGGCGCTTCAGTTCGGCTGGCAGTGCTCCCGTGAATGCCTGATAAATGTCGAACAGGTCATCCACAAGACAACCGCATTCACCCGGTGCTCGAAGGCAGCGGCCCGCGGCGCAAGGTTTCCGATGGCGATTACGTCGTATTATTTGCCGCAAAGTATAAGGCGCCTGAAGCCGAGACCGCATCGATTTTGCTCCTCTCTACCGTTTGCCTGTTGGTGACAGTGCCTCTCACAATCGCACTCGACAGGTGAGGAATTGCGGAGCCAGTTGGCTAGACACAAATTCGTCATTGGTCTGCATGTCGATTACCGCAATACAGCAAGGTATCTTTGATGCGTTCTTACGCTCTGTTGAGAGGTCATCCAGAAAGCCGCACACGTTCGAATACCTCTCCTCTTGTTCGACACTCGGGTAATGAGAGTTGTCGAACATGGACAAAGAACTGAAGCATTGCTTCGAAGCTCCGTTCTATATACTCGGTCCTCTCGTCACGTCGGTGCAGCTGGTAGAGGTCTGTCAGAAACACCGACATCTGATGTTCCGCCACCCAATCGAAGCGGGGCTGGAAATCCGTTTCGCTGCCACCCACTGGGACGAAGTGGATCCCTTTGCCTACATCCCTCAAATTAGGACGCAGATTCCCAGGGCGGAATACGGAAGCTCATGACTTTTATCAGCATTTCGGCTGCTGAACATCAGAAAAATTTCTGATGCTCAGAAGACGCACCAGCCGCAAAGTTATGTAAATGCGGCGTGGACGGTCTGGCATTTAAAATGCCTACCTGATGGTCGCGTTGCTTGGCTTCGGGTCATGGATCACCCTTGATCTACGGACATGAGTGTCACAGCGCTATCTGAGTCTCACAGGGAGCTAGTTGGAATGATTAGGTCGAATCGTTGTCTGCTGATAATCATGATGGGCATTGGCATTGCGTCGCCAATTCTCGCTAACGCGCAATTCAGGAATAGTTCCGGAGCAGTGTTCGTGATGACGAACAGCGCAGAGAAGAACGAGGTGATTGCTTATGCGCGCGCTGAAAACGGAACGCTCGAGGGCGAAGAGCGATATGAGACCGGTGGCAGAGGAACCGGTGGTGTCACCGATCCCCTGGAGGCTCAGGGTTCTCTGACTCTCAGTCAAGACAAGTCTCTTCTGTTCGCAGTCAATGCAGGCAGCGGAAATGTATCCGTCTTCAGCGTCAATGGTCCTCATCTGGCTCTGATCAATAGAGTGGCGTCGGGCGGCAGTCAGCCCGTTGCTGTCGCTGAACATCGGGACCTCGTCTACGTTCTCAATTCGGGCGGGGCGGGAAATGTCGTTGGGTTCACGCTGGATTTCGGTGGCCAACTCAAGCAGATCGAAAACTCAACCGCATTCCTTACGGCAAATGTCACGGGCGGCGCATCTCTGGCGTTCAGTCCTGATGGTCAGTTCCTCGCTGTCACCGAGCGCCTATCAAATAACATCGACGTGTTTCACGTACTGCCTAATGGCACACTAGCGCCGATCGTGGTGAACCCAAGTCCTAACCCGGGAGCATTCTCGGTCTCCTTTGCTCCTAATGGTGCCGCTATCGTTTCTGATACCGGGCCTGCTGGCGCAACCAACGGATCAACGATTTCCTCTTACTCGATTCAGGCGAACGGTCAGCTCTCTCCGATCGGCCAGACGCTGCCAACCTTCGGCTCGGCGAATTGCTGGAATGTCATTACACCGGACGGTAGCCGGGTATACGTCTCCAATGCTGGAAGCGCGACCATCTCTGGATTTACGATCGCGAAAAACGGCGCTCTGACTCCGCTGTCTGGAACAGTTGTCGGCAACAATCCGAGCGGCAGCACAAATCTGGATATTACCGTCAGCGCTGATGGTAAATATCTTTACACACTGAATTCTGCCACCGGTACGATCGGCTCGTTTGCCATTCAGCAGGACGGCAGCCTCACCAACCTCGGAGAGGTCGGTGACTTCCCCAAGTCGTCCGGCATGAACGGCATCGCAGCCCTCTAAGATAATCGGCGTGTGGGTCACAGCTTAATGCCGTGACCCACACACCATTTCCTTTGGCCATCCTCGAATCGAACGGGTAACGAGACCCGGCCGACAATAGAAAAGATAAATGCTCAATAAGCGCGGCATACTTCTCGCCTTGCGACCACGAGGAGCCATTCGCATATCCCAAATCGGCCAGGCGGTCAGCGAGTTCGCTTGGTTGCAGCGATAGGCAGGTTGACGAGACGAGGTTGGTGGCCTTGGTACAGAAAACTGGGCCCCTCAGCGCCGCCGTACGGTAACTATACAACTGACACAAAAGATCGGGCAGGACAGGAGAAAGACTTCGTTTGCCGAAAGCCTCATCGCACCCTGGTAACGCCCGAAGACCAGCATTCCCGCGGCGGCGATGAGAACCAGTGCGGCGACAAAGGTCCATTTCCACATATGACGCTTCGGCGCAGATTTCTCATCCAGGAGCCCCTCCGTCTCCTGACGCCCGCCGCTGGCATGTGAATTGTCTTTGATCCTGCCGTCAGTAATCTTCTCTACCGGAACCATGAGGCGATAGCCCCGTCGTGCAAGAGTTTCGATGTATTTCGGCCTACTGGCGGAGTCACCGAGTGTTCGCCGGAGCGTCCTCACAGCTGCGTTGATGGAGTGATCAAAATCGACTGCCGTATCGTCGGACCAAAGCTTACGCCTTATCTCTTCACGGCTGGCAATGTCGCCTGCGAGTTCAATGAGCATTCGCAGGATTCGGAATGACTGTTCCGGCAGGAGAACTCTTCGGTTCTCGTGTTCAGGCTCGTCGGAAAATAGTTCTCCGCTCCTGGTATCAAGTTCAAAGGCGCCAAACCGCACTCGGATTGGCTGAGGATCATTCATCGGATGTTCACGTCTCGCTGCTCAGGTCTACTACCAGTAGTAATTTAGCGCTGGTGCAGGACCGCGCTATTACCTTTATATCCGACCCAATTGACATCAAGCCAATTAGAATCACATGTTTATAGCAATTTACCCAAGCTTTACCCTGAAATGACCTCCATTGCATTTATTTCGGAAGCTCGTTCAGTTCATCTTGAGTTGCAACGCAAGGTAACTGCGAACGCGGGGCTCGGCAGACTTCTTTGCAGTTCCTAGGGCTTTAACGAAATCTAACGAACTCGCGAGCTAACGGGTTGCTCTGCTTGGATATTGGGATATAGGATGAAAATCAGGTATGCGCTTTTTCCGCCAATTCGGTGTACTGTTCCTTCTGCTGGTAACCGGTGTAGCCCCAATGATGGCCTGCATGGTTCCTAATGCGGAAATGAGCACTCAAGAGCGTGCTTGCTGCCGCACGATGAAGAACCAGTGCGGACAGATGGAGATGCCGGCGTCGCATGGCTGCTGCCAGAAGACTATGCAGAACATTCACGATAATGCGCTGGATACGAAGGCTGTTGCGTTCCACCCGGTCGTGGTGCCTGTCATCTGGTTGGCTGCTTTCGAGCTCGTGAATCCAACCTCCGCCGCCATTGGATGGGTTGAAGACTCCGACTACTCGCCGCCGAAGTGCCCGCCTTCGACTATTTCCATCCTAAGAATTTAGCAGTCTCCTTTCTCTCGCTTCGTTTGGCTGAGCGTATGCGCTTTTGCACGTCCGCATTCGCCACCGATATGAACCGTTTCTGAGATTGAAGGGTTTGCGCCGAGTCTTTCACTCGGTTGCCGAAGCTCTTGTTCTCGTCGGTCTAGTGTCGGTTCTGTGGGATGCCGGTACAGGCTCTGACTTGGTGAGGCAGACGGCTGAGCCGCCGTCGGAGGCATACTCACCTCGGCCTTTCAGGTATTGACATTGATTTCTGTCTTCTTCTCACGAAGAGGGAGACCTGCACTGAATGCGTTCGTTTTGAGAGATGAGGACTTTACCTCAATCAACAGCATTCAGTTGCTCATTAGGAGATTGCACCATGACAACTAATTCCACCGCAACCGATCGCGGACGTGCCGTAGATGAACTTCGGCGAAGCCGGGCATATCTGGCAGAGGCGCAAAAGCTCAGTCACACAGGCAGCTTCGGTTGGACTATCTCGGAGGAAGAGATTTTCTGGTCAGAGGAAACCTTCCGGATCTTTGAATATGACCTTGCGGTAAAACCTACCGTGAGCCTGATATTGCAACGCACTCATCCTGATGATCGGGATTTCGTGCAGAAGACTATTGATCTGGCGTCGAGCGGGAGGACTACCTTCGATGTTGAACATCGTTTGCTGATGCCCGATGGCACTGTGAAATATGTTCACGTCGTGGCAAATGCGGTTCAAGACGGTCGAGGTGACCTTGAGTATATCGGCGCGGTGACGGATATTACCAAAACTCGTCACGCGGAATTGCAATTGCGGCAAAGCGAACAAAGTTTACGGCTTACACTCGAAGTTTTGCCAGGACTGGTATGGACGATGCTTCCCAATGGAACAGTCGATTTTTGCAATGAGCAGATATTAAGTTATTGCGGCAAGACTCTCGATCAACTGCAAGACCTGACCTGCGTGTGGCATCCGGATGAAATAGAAGAAAAAGTTGGACAATTGAGGCGTTTTCTGGCCTCAGGTACTCCAAATGAGGATGAGTTTCGACTTCTCCGGCATGACGGAATTTATCGTTGGCACCAGTGTCGTGTCCGACCGCTTCGAGATGAGGCTGGCGAAATTATTCGTTGGTATGGTTTGCTCTGGGACATCGATGAGCGTAAACAGGCTGAAGAAGAACGAGGGAAGGCTTTTGACGAAGTCAGGAAACTCCGCGATCAGTTGTACCAGGAGAATTTGGTCCTGAAGGAAGAGGTCGATCAGGCGTCGATGTTTGAGGAAATTGTTGGCTGTTCAGATGCGCTTCGCCAGGTTCTCGTACAGGTAACAAAAGTAGCGCCAACTGACTCTACTGTTCTTATTACCGGCGAAACAGGCACAGGAAAAGAGTTAATTGCCAGAGCTATTCACAATCGTTCGCGCCGTTCGGATCGCCCTTTCTTGCGTGTAAATTGCGCAGCGATTCCACAATCGTTGATTGCTTCGGAACTCTTCGGACACGAAAAGGGTGCTTTCACCGGTGCGACGCAACGGCGTCTGGGGCGATTTGAGTTAGCCAATGGTGGGACAATTCTTCTCGATGAAGTGGGTGATCTTCCGCCAGAAACGCAAGTCGCCTTATTGCGTGTACTTCAAGAACGAGAGATCGAACGTGTTGGTGGAAGTCAATTGATTCCGGTTGATGTCCGAGTCCTGGCCGCTACAAATCGTAATGTTAGTGCTCTTATCGAAGCTGGTAGTTTTCGCCAGGATCTTTTCTATCGATTGAATGTCTTTCCAATCCATGTGCCTTCATTGCGCGAGCGCGTCGATGACATTCCGTTGCTCGTTGAGTACCTCATCGAGCGATATGCAAAGAATGCCGGAAAAGAAATCAAAAGCATAAGCAGGAAAACAATGGATCTGTTTCAAAGTTACGATTGGCCAGGAAATATTCGTGAACTACAGAACGTGATTGAACGAGCCGTTGTATTGAGCAATGACAATACCTTTCGTGTGGACGAGCGTTGGCTAAGGAGATTCGACAGCGTGAATTCTCCATTTGACCAATCTGGACGACGGCTTGAGACGCAACATCAACTGGCACGAGTTGCTCCCCAAAAAGGGATCGGGCGCATTGACGCGCATCGGCAGAAAGAACTCATTGAAACCGCATTAGCTAAGAGTGGAGGAAGGGTCGCTGGAGTCCACGGTGCGGCCGCCATACTAGGCATTCCGCGACAGACGTTGGATTCTAAAATCGTCAGTCTTGGGATCGTCAAGGATCGGTTCAAATCTTCGTAAACTACAGATATTCAGATATCGCGATTCCTGGTAACGCTTTCGCAGGGAAGCACTCGCGGAACGAGACCAGCCAGCACGTTCAGATCAATCCAGGTCTGCAGTGCTTGAACCAGAAATATTTCGACGCTTCGCGAACGATCTATCGAGCTGTGACCTGATGGCTGCATCAGCCCTCGTGCCCTTCGCTGAACGCCTTCTGCTGGTGTCAAGCCCCCCGGTCTGGAATAGTAAGCTAACGCCCTCACCGGCATTTCAGCAGACGAGAATCAGAAAAAATTCTGACTCTCGGCACTAATACGTGCCGCGAAGCTAGGTAAATGCAGTACTTTCCATTTGGCGTCCTAAGTGCATATCTATTTGTTGTGACATTCAAGATCGCTCGATGCTCTGAAAACGGGACAACAATATTAAGTTTGAGCGGTCGCATTCGGTCTGTCGACCTTCGGGAGATCAGGAACCAAATGAATGTGCCCAGTGATCGCTTCGCATTTGATCTTAAGGAAGTGACGCTTGTGGATTCCGATACGGTGCGCTTTCTAGGATTGTGCGAGTTAGAAGGTGTAGGGCTTATGAATTGTGCGCTTTACATTCGCGAGTGGATCTCGCGAGAGCGAAATACGAGGAAATTGTGTGAGTGAGACGAGAAGCGCGAATTTGAGTGAAGCTATCGCCGTAATCTCCGTATCTGATGAGAGTCATCTGGGCAGCGCTCAACGCACGATCGCCTGGTCCAGCTTCTTCTTTGCGCTCCTGCAAAGCGTGTGCACATTCTTTGCAACTGTCAACGGTCTCCGTCTTGTGATCGGGATGGGTTCCCTCGTCGTCAGCGCCGGAGTCAGAACTGAAATAGGTTGGTGGCATCAAAACTCGGTTCGACTATCGATGTTGGGGCTTGCACTCCTCGGTTCTTTATTGAACCTGGCGGTTCTCATGCAGGTTCGGCATCTTCGCAATCGTCCGGCTTCGCGGTGGCGTCAAAGGCCATTGAGTCCACACGAGATTCGTATGGAGCGAGTACAGCTAGTTCTGTCACTCGCTACTCTGATTCTCATCGGGAGCGAAGAGTACCTGCATCTTCATATGCACGGTCATTTGTAGGATGAACTCCTGGTACATTGTCTTGCTTAACAGAGATTGCTGATCTTCAGCAGACTGCGACAAGGCTTCAACATGGGCGAAGGGTCAACATTGAGGTAACGAGAAGTGATAGCCAATCGCACAGATGTCTTTCTGCCAAAGAGCTGTAACCTTTTGAGAATTCGTCAATCTAATATGTCGAGGACGCATATCATTAGTCCCATGAAGGCGTTTTACCAAGTCGCCGCCGTAGCCGTGCTCCTGCTGTTTGTTGGGGTATCGGGGGCGGACTGTTTGGTTCCGAACGCGCGGATGAGTGATGCGGAGAAGACATGCTGCCAACAGATGGCAGGTCAGTGCGATATGAGCATGGCGGCCAAGCATCCGTGTTGCCAGACGAGCGTACAGCGTCATGATGACGCGGACACGAACGATCTATCGCACTTCGCTGCTGCTCCACTGTTTCCCCAGGTAGCAATACTGGGGGCAGGTCTTTCTCCTGACGTATCGGTGTCGCAGGTTGCTCTCCCCGATCTACTGGGGCAGCCACCGCACGCCCCCCCGACGCCGTCCGTTGAAATCCTAAGAATCTGATTTAGCTCTCGTTTCCTGCGAAGACGCATGCGTGTGTCTTCGTGTCTCCGGCCTGGACTTATGCGGAAGAGACGAGAGCTGCGCCTTTCGCGGTAAGTGTTTTGCTTACTGCGGAGCTCCTGACTTCTGGGAGCAATAGGCGACTAGCCCAATCTTCCAGCCTATGTCCAGACCGCAAGTTTCATGAACGGCGCTGAGGGAGATTTGCCATGATCGACCGTCTTATCGAATTCTCACTAAAAAACAAATTCATCGTCGTCATGCTCTGGATTGGCATCGCGGGCTGGGGCTTGTGGGCGATGCTTCGTGCCCCTATCGATGCGATTCCCGACCTGAGCGATAACCAGGTAATCGTCTTCACCGATTGGCAGGGTCGCAGCCCGCAGGAGGTGGAGGACCAGATCACATATCCGCTGACGGTCAATCTGCAAGGACTGCCGGGTGTTAAGGTGGTGCGCTCCTCGTCGGCGTTCGGCTTCTCGATGATCTTCGTCATCTTCAACGACGATGTCGATCTTTACTTTGCACGCACGCGGGTACTGGAGCGCCTCAATCTTGTCACGAAACAGCTTCCCGCCGGCGTCGTTCCAACGCTTGGACCGGATGCGACAGGAGTGGGCCACGTCTTCTGGTACACGGTGGAGGGCGGAGGAAAGAATCTGCGTGACCTGCGCTCGCTGCAGGACTGGTATGTGCGCTACCAACTTAACTCAGTCCCAGGCGTTGCCGAGGTAGCGAGCATCGGCGGTACGGTGCAGCAATACCAGATCGATGTCGATCCTAACCGTCTACGCACTTACGGGATTCCTCTCAGCATGGTGATGCGCGCTGTGATGGCAAGCAACTCGAACGTGGGCGGCAATGTCATCTCCGAGAACGGATCGTGGTCGATTGTCCGCGGGCTTGGCCTGATTGAGAGCCTCGATGACATCCGCAACATCGTTGTCGGTTCGCATAATGGCACCGCCGTCTTCGTGAAGGATCTAGGCGATGTTAAGATCGGTGACGCATTCCGCACTGCCGCGCTGGTGAAGAACGGCTCCGAGGCAGTTGGGGGAGTGATCGTCGCGCGAACGGGTGAAAACACGAAGGATGTCATCGACCGCGTAAAGCAAAAGATCAAAGAGATAGAGCCTGGCCTGCCGCCAGGCGTGCATATCGTTTCGTTCTATGACCGATCACAGCTGATCGAGGCCACGGTCGATACGCTTCGTCACTCGTTGATCGAAGAGGTCATCCTGGTCACGCTCGCGCATGTCATCTTCCTGATGCACTTCCGCAGCATTCTGGTTGTCACCGTACCGTTGCCGCTTGCCGTGCTCTGCTCCTTCCTACTGATGCACTACGCGCATGTGACCTCGAATGTAATGTCGCTTGCGGGCATAGCCATCGCAATTGGAGTACTGGTCGATGCGGGCATCGTTGTGACTGAAAATGCATTCCGGCACCTGGAAGGGGTAGATACGAACGATAGGAAGCTTGTCTTTGAAACAGTCATGAAGGCCACAAAGCTGGTTGGCCGCCCGACGTTCTTCTCGATGGCGATTATCATCCTTGCGTTTGTCCCGGTCTTCGCGCTTACCGGACAGGAAGGAAAGCTCTTTCATCCACTCGCATTCGCGAAGACCTTTGCCATGGTGAGCGCGACAGCCATTGCGCTGACGCTGGTGCCTATTCTTTGCATACTCCTGCTCCGCGGTAAGTTTCATTCGGAAGACCAGAACCCTGTCATGCGGTTTTTGCAGCGTCTCTATCGGCCAGCCTTGTCCTGGGCTTTGGATCACCGCGCCATCACACTTGGCATAGCTGTTGCCTTCCTCGGTGGTGCCATAGTTCTGGCTTCCGGTATAGGCAGCGAATTCATGCCACCACTCAATGAAGGCGACATTATGTTTATGCCTATCGCAGACGCAAGCATCTCGCTTTCGCAAAACATTGACTACGCGAAGCGGCAGGACAAAGTGCTGGAGAGCTTTCCCGAAGTCGCCTATGTCGCGGCCAAGATAGCACGCGCGGATACCTCGACCGATCCGGCTGGGCTGAACATGACAGAGACCATCGTGCATCTCAAGCCACACGACCAGTGGCGACCGGGCATGACACTTCCTAAGCTCAAGAGCGAGATGGATCGAGCTGTCTCTTTACCAGGTGTGGCCAACGTCTGGACTCAGCCGATCATCAATCGCATCGATATGCTGACGACAGGTATCCGGTCGGAGATAGGCGTCAAAGTCTTTGGGGCCGATCTGACAGAACTCGAAGGGAAGGCTCGCGAGATCGCCGATGCCGTGCGGACGGTGAAAGGCGCCAGCGATATCTATCCAGAGCAGGTGACCGGCGGCTTGTACCTCGACATCAAACCGAACCGCGAGGCGGCGGCACGCTACGGTATCGACGTTGGCGAGATTCAGAATGTCATCGAGACGGCCATCGGTGAGAACAATCTAACTACCACGATCGAAGGGCGGCAGCGGTTCCCGGTGCGTGTTCGCTACGCACCCGAGTTTCGGAGCGATCCCGCAGATATTGCCAACGTTTTTGTGACAGGAGCAAATGGAGCACAGATTCCACTGGGACAAGTTGCGGATATCCGTCAGGTAGCCGGACCAGCCCAGATCAACAGCGAAAATGGGCTGCTGGAAGTTTCGGTGTTGATGAATGCGCGTGGCCGGGACGCCGGCAGCGTCATTGCCGATGCTGACAAAGCCATCCGTGCAAAAGTGAAGTTGCCTGCCGGCTACTACTACAGCTGGAGCGGGCAGTTCGAGAATGAAGTCCGAGCGAAGAAGAGATTGCAGCTCGTAGTGCCGATCGCCATCGGCATCATCTATATCCTTCTTTATCTGACCTACCGCTCTTTTCTCGAAGCCGCGCACGTTTTGCTTGCCGTGCCGTTTGCTCTCAGTGGGGGACTCTACCTGCTCTGGCTGCTGCACTATAACTTCTCCGTCGCGGTCTGGGTCGGGTTCATCGCACTCTTCGGTACGGCGGTGCAGACAACTGTCGTCATGGTGATCTATCTCGAAGAGGCGGTGGAGAGAGCAAGACTCAAGCACGGTGTGCTGACCCTCGCGCACTTACGCGAAGCGGTCATGGAGGGCGCACTTCTCCGTCTTCGTCCGAAGTTTATGACGGTATCTACAATCGTCGCGGGCCTGCTGCCCATCTTCTGGAGCACGCGCGTTGGCTCCGAGGTAGTCCGTCCGTTGGCAACGCCTGTACTTGGCGGCATGGTTAGCTCTCTTGTCCATGTCCTGATCGTCACTCCGGTCATCTTCTTGTGGCTCCGGGAACGTGAACTGCGCCAAAGCAAACGTCAGGCTGAAGAGATGCAACCAGCGCAAGCCACTCCAGCATTTCCAACCTCACTCTAAGGAGAAGTTTTATGAAGACTTTCTATGCGATCTTATTGACGTTCATTGTTGCTCTGGCTGGCTGTAACGGCAACAAAGTCAATCTTTCCTCTCTGAAGCCCGCCGCTACCCGGACCGTCGGGAAACTCACCATCGTGCTCCTGAACAAGAGCGGCGAGCTGATGCAGGGGCAGAATGAATTCGTCATCCAGTTCAAGGATGACCAGGGACAGCCCGCCGATGTCGGCGATGTGCAACTCGGCTCGAACATGTCCATGCCCGGCATGAGTCCAATGTCGGGCGATGCCGAGATCACGCCCGCTGGCCAAACGGGGGTCTACAAGGTGACCTCGAACTTCGCCATGAGCGGCGCCTGGCACTTCACCCTCTCCTGGAGCGGGCCATACGGCCAGGGTCACACAACTTTCAACAACAACGTGAGGTAGGGAATATGAAACGACTGCTATTTACTTATCGACCGTGGTTATTGATGACGGTGGTGTTGGCAGGCTCTCTATCACTCTCTGCGCAGAGTGTTCTGCCTCCAGACATCGCGTCTCGCCCCGCGAGTGATTTTCTCGATCTTCAGCAGGGGGTCACCGAGTCGGAACTTGTCACGCGGGCTCTGGCATCCAATCCCACGTTGCTGGCGCAACGTCAGCAGATCGCTATGGCGAAAGGTGACGTTGTGCAGGCGAATTTGCGTAAGAACCCATCGCTTACGCTTGGTGGGCTCAAGGAAGTGAACGGCGGAGATAACAGCTTTAACGTCGGCGGCATGTTGCCGTTGGAACTCTACGGACGACGTGCCCGCCGCACGGAAGTCGCGCAGAGCAAGGAGGACGCCACGCAGCAGAGTGTGGCCGATCAGGAGCGCCTGCTCACGGGAGAGGTGCGAACTCGTTTTGGAGAGGCACTCGCCTCCATTCGTAATCTGATGTTTGTCGAGCAGCTTCTTCAGGTGAATCAGGACTTCCTGAAACTCATGGAAGATCGCGTGCGTGAAGGTGCCACTCCGCCGCTCGATGCAGACGAAACGCGTGTCGAAGTGAACCGCATCGAAACCTTGCGCATTGACTATCAGGCCAAGACAGAGATTGCGTTGCTTGCTCTTAAGGAAGCTGTGGGCATAGATCCGGAGGAGTCCATCCGATTGAAAGGGGCACTGGAACTCGCACCTCTCACCTATGACCAAAAGCTGCTTCTCCAGTTGGCGATGGATCATCGACCTGACTTGGCATTTCAACGAGCGAACGAGGCTCTGGCTAACGCAGAGCTTCGTCTAGATAAGACAACGGCAAAGCCAGACGCCAGTATATTCGGCGGTTATCAGCGCCCGGATAGCGGTTTTTCGCAGCAAGGATTCGATGCGGCGGGAAACCTTACTCCGATACGTCAGACATTCAACTATGCTACCTTCGGACTCAACATCGATCTGCCGCTCTTCAATCGCAATCAAGGCGCTGTCGTGTCGGACACAGCGGCGATTCAGGCGGCACGCAGTCAGGTCGCGGCGGTCAACCTGAGTCTTCGGCATGAGGTCTCACAAAATCTCGTCCGGCTCAATGGCGCTCAGACTCGGGTTATGGTCTACCGGAGTGGTGTCCGCGACCAGGCAAATCACAACCTGGACGTCGTTCGACAGACCTACAGCTACGGTCGCACTACCCTACTCGATGTCATCGCAGAACAGCGCCGTTACATCGATATCGAAACCGGATATACGGATATCTTGCTCGACGCGTATGCGGCGCGCATTGCCCTCGAACAAGCTGTCGGAACCAACCTGCCCTGAAAGGTGAAGCCATGCAAAATATAGATAAGACGGAAACGACCTATACCCCGCGTCGCCGCATGATGTGGATCGGCCTTGGCGCAGTTGTAATTCTCGTTGTCGGAGCCTGGATTTGGTTCAGCACACAACACATTGCCAGACCAAAGGCAAAGGCAAAGGAAGAAGCGCCCATGTCCAGTATGTCCGATATGGCATCGATGTCGTCCATGTCGTCTAAGCCATCTCCAGCCAACGACGATGCAATGGACTCAACCCCGTCCAACGCAGGAGTACAGGTAGAGCTTGGACCGGACGATCTAAAAAAGGCGCAGATTCAAACCGCCCATGTAGACATGCAGGAGACGGCCAGCACACTTCGTGTTCCTGGAGTCGTCAACGTGGATGAGTACAAAGAAGTGCATGTCACGCCTTTAGTCGGAGGTGTTGTCAGGCAGGTTCCTGTGGTGCTTGGCGATCATGTGCGGCGCGGCCAGCCGATGGCGGTGATCTTCAGCAGCGACCTCGCGGAAGCCGAAACAGAGTATCTCGCGATGATGGCTGCGCTGGAAGCAGATCACAAAAAGCTGCTACGTACCGAGAACCTCGTCAAGCTCGGAGCCGCCAGCCAGCAGGAAGAGGAAGAGGTGACAGCAGATCATCTTGCACACGAAGCCCATGTGCGCGCTGCGCTGGAGAAGCTGCATTTGTTGGGTGCGAGCGACCGCCAGATAGCCGCGTTGAAACAAGCCGAACAAATTGACGCGAATCTCTCTGTGCCGGCGCCCATCAACGGCATCGTGCTGACACGCACCGCAAACCTGGGGCTGGTTACGAACATGGCGCAGGAACTGTTTACGGTGGCGGACCTATCAACGGTATGGGTGATGGCAAGCATCAACGAGAAGGACTTCTCGACGATTCATGTCGGAACAACTGCTGAGGTAACAGCCCCCGCCTATCCGGGCCGAGTCTGGAAAGGCCGTGTTGTCTACATCCAGCCCCAGGTAGATCCCAGCACTCGCACGGCGCAGGCTCGAATCGAGGTTGCGAATCCCGACGAGAGCTTGCGGCTCGCTATGTATGTGGATGTCACATTCATGTCCGCGGGCGGCAAAGGTCTCACGGTTCCCGACTCGGCGGTGCAGGACATCGGCGAGAAGCGTTATGTCTTCCTTCCAGTCAGTGACAGCGAAGGTAGCTTTGCCGTCCGGCAAGTCAAACTTGGCCCTGTGTCAAACGGTTTCTATCCCGTTCTGGACGGGCTGAAACTCAATGACGAAGTAGTCAAGGAAGGCAGCTTCATCCTCAAGGCCGAAGCTATACGTCAGCATCCCGAACTGTAGAGGCGGTAAGGTCATGGACGAGAGCAACGGGATACGACTAGACGATTCATCGAATCCGCCACCAGAAAAATCATCTCTGCCTGGGGAGCGTCAGGTTATCGAGACTGACGCTCCTGCTCTTGGTGTGCAGGCAGAAGAATCGAACGCTGACCAAGAACCTAAGCCTGCTGAACGAAAGCGGACGACGGTTAGGGTCGAGTACAAGCATTCGCTTGCAACCCGCTGGATGCACTGGATCAACTTCCCATTGCTGTTCGTAATGATCTACTCGGGCATTCTCATCTATTGGGCCGACTCGCAGCACGAAGGGCTCAATGCCCACCACGTCTACCGTATTGGAATTGGAGACTGGACGCTGTTCCGATTCTTCCCGAGGTGGTTTTACAACAATCTAAATCTCAAATATCAGCTTGCGCAGGGGTTGGCATACCACTTCTTCTTCATGTGGTTTTTCGCGCTTAATGGAATCGCTTATGTTCTCTATACCGTTTTGTCTGGAGAATGGCGTAACTTAGTGCCGACGCGGCATTCACTCGCAGGGGCATTTCATGTCGTGTTGCATGATCTCGGTCTCAGCAAGCGTCCATTGCCAGAACAGAAATTCAATGATGCGCAACGGATCGCATACACGGGTGTAGTTCTAATGGGTGTGGGTTCGCTGCTGACCGGACTCGCCATCTACAAGCCAACTCAGCTTCATATCATCACAGCCCTGCTCGGCGGCTATGAGATGGCCCGATGGTTCCACTTCTGGCTGACGCTCTCCTACGTTGGCTTTTTCCTGATGCACGTTGCGCAGGTCATTCGAGCTGGATGGAACAACTTTCGCGCCATGCTTATCGGGTATCAGGTTGTACCAGCCCAGGCGACTAAACGGGAGGAGGTCTCCAGTGGACAAGACGCCCCTTGACATTGAACCCGGTGAAATCCCCCGTCGTACTCGCCGTAGTCTCCTGATCGCTGGAGCCGCAGCCGCCATAGGTGGGGGGCTCTGGAAATGGCTCAATAGCTGGTCCCGGATCGACGGCCTCAATGCGCCTTTCAGAAAAGTTCTGGACTTTAACGCCGCAATCGCACGAGGGCTCTTCCGAGAAGGAACTCGTGCCCCAGAATACGAGCGGTCGAAGGCGGTGCGCTCCTTCCGTCGTAACGGGGACATTGGACTCGCCGATCTGAAGATTGAGGATTGGAGACTTCAGCTCGTCGGTGTTGAGCACCCTGCTTCTTACGTGCAGTACAGCAAAGACATCACCTTATGGATGTACGGAACCAACCCTTCGACCGCAGAGTCCGTAGACACAGGTACCGGGGTGCCTAAGAAACTGGTCACACACGAGGACGATGCCAAAGGCGCTGATGTGACTATGAAACCGATGGAGATGCCGGAGAAGGCTCATCGAAGTATTCCGGGGCTACTGCTCACGATGGCGGATGTGAAGAAACTCCCACACGTCGAAATGGTCACGGAATTCAAGTGCATTGAGGGCTGGAGCGAGATCGTTTACTGGAGCGGAGTGCGTCTGCGTGACCTTCTCGCCGCGTTTCCGCCGCATATCGAGAGCGCCAGCCAACTCTATTCCACCGAATTTGTGGCGGGCCTTCCTGAGTACATCGCCTTCGAGACGCCGGACGGTCAGTATTACGTTGGTATCGAACGCCAGGTTGCGCTGCATCCACAGACATTGCTTGCCTATGAGCTGAACGGTCAAGCTCTGACACCGGACCACGGTGCTCCCCTTCGGCTGGTGACACCCCTCAAATACGGCGTCAAGCAGATCAAACAGATAGGTCGAATCACTTACACGAACACGAGGCCGCGCGACTATTGGCATGAACAGGGATACGACTACTACGCTGGTCTCTAGCGATCTCGGACCGTGGGAGAGCTACAACTAGAGCCTATAAGATCCGGCGGCATTATGCGCCAGCAGTGATAGGGAAGTCAGGAGAAAGATATGGGTCACCGTTCAGAAACATCGGCAAGCCTTGTGAAGGATCCCGTATGCGGTATGCAGGTCGATCCTGCGAAAGCGGCAGGACAGAGTCCGTATCAAGGGGTGACTTACTCGTTCTGCTCACCCGGATGTAAGAAGAAATTCGATCTCAACCCTACGCAGTATGCGCAGTCGGACGCAAGGCTTCCCCTTCTTCAGCCCGACGCCGAGGCGCAAGCGGCTATCAAGCCAGTTGCCTCTGCATCCACACAAGGAAAATACACCTGTCCCATGCACCCACAGATCGTACGCGACGGGCCGGGGCAATGTCCCATCTGCGGCATGGCGCTTGAACCCCGCAATGTATCGGCTGACGCGGCGAATCCTGAATTGCTCAGTATGATGCGACGCTTTTGGATCGGTAGCGCTCTCACTCTTCCACTGCTTGCCGTCATGGTTTCAGATATTCTGCCCTTCCATCCGCTTCAGCATCTCCTGACGAGCCAGTTGCTCGGATGGATTGAGCTTGCGCTTGCGACACCAGTGGTTTTGTGGGCAGGTTGGCCATTCTTTGAGCGTGGCTGGGCTTCGATCGTTCACCGTAGCCCGAATATGTTCACACTGATTGCGATTGGTACAGGTGCTGCTTATCTCTACAGTGTCGCTGCCGTTGTTGCGCCTGGTATCTTTCCTGCCACGTTCCGCGACATGTCCGGCAGTCTCGGCCTCTACTTCGAGGCGGCAACGGTCATCACGATACTGGTTCTACTCGGCCAGGTATTGGAGTTGAAGGCCCGCAGCCAAACCAGCGGCGCGATCAAAGCTCTCCTAGGGCTTGCGCCAAAGACTGCTCGTCGAGTCTCCGAAGATGGAAACGAAGCCGATGTCGCTCTTAGTGAGATTCAAGTTGGAGATCACCTTCGTGTGCGTCCAGGAGAAAAGATTCCAACGGATGGTTCTGTAGTCGAAGGACGCAGCTCTGTAGACGAGTCGATGGTGAGTGGCGAGCCAATTCCGGTCGAGAAAACAGAGGGCGCAAAGGTAGTCGGCGGCACGATTAACGGAACCGGAAGTTTCGTGATGAATGCGGAGCGGGTTGGTGCCGATACGCTGCTCTCGCAAATCGTAAAAATGGTGAGTGAAGCACAGAGGACACGCGCTCCTATTCAGCGGCTTGCAGATACTGTCGCTTATTATTTCGTTCCCGCGGTCATAGTCGCGTCTGCCATTACGTTTGTTATATGGGCAATCTTCGGGCCTCCGCCCCACTATGCGCACGCACTGGTGAATGCGGTAGCTGTGCTGATTATTGCCTGCCCCTGCGCTCTCGGACTGGCTACCCCGATGGCCATCATGGTCGGCACAGGCCGCGGGGCCAGCGAGGGAATACTGATCCGCAATGCTGAGGCGCTGGAGATTTTTGAGAAGGTGGACACCCTTGTCGTGGACAAAACCGGCACCCTCACCGAAGGAAAGCCGCGCCTCACGGCGATTGTCTCGGTAGAAGGTTTCGAAGAAGCCCCGCTCCTCCAGTCGGTAGCCAGCCTCGAAAAGGCCAGCGAGCATCCGCTTGCTGCGGCCATTATTGCTGGAGCCAAGGAGAAGAATATCGAGTTAATCGCAGTGGGAGAGTTTCAGTCGATTACGGGAAAAGGTGTCACTGGAACCTTAATGGGCAGGCGAATTGGAGTCGGAAACGCTGCTCTTATGCAGGATCTTGGTGCCTCTTCCGACACGCTACAAGAACGGGCGGAAAGTCTTCGCAAGGAGGGCCAGACGGTTATGTTTGTCGCATCTGACGGTCAGTGCGCTGGTCTTATTGCGGTCGCTGACCCTATCAAGAAATCGGCCCTTGAGGCCATTCAGCAGTTGAAGCAAGAAGGCATTAAGGTCGTCATGGTCACGGGTGACAACCACACAACCGCCGCTGCCGTCGCCCGAAGGCTCGGAATCGAGTTTGAGGCAGATGTGTTGCCCGAGAAAAAGGCGGAGGTCGTCAAGAGGCTCCAGTCACAAGGGGCAATTGTCGCTATGGCCGGTGATGGGGTAAACGATGCGCCAGCACTCGCACAGGCGCATGTAGGAATCGCCATGGGAACAGGGACGGACGTGGCGATGGAGACAGGAGGCATCACGCTCGTGAAAGGCGATCTTCGCGGGATTGTGAAAGCCAGACGGCTAAGTCAACGCACGATGAGCAATATTCGCCAGAACCTGTTTTTCGCGTTTTTTTACAACGCTCTGGGGGTGCCGCTTGCGGCAGGTGTTCTGTACCCGTTCTTTGGATTGCTGCTGAATCCCATGATTGCGGCCGCAGCCATGAGTTTCAGCTCAGTCTCAGTTATCGCGAACTCCTTAAGGCTACGAACAAGTTCACTCAAACGGTAGATGGTGGGATATTGATCGCATTCACACTCGCACACTGCATGAAATCCACACCACGAGTTCTCGGAAGAATGCTGCTGTTCATATGTCTCAGCGTCCTGAACGGAATTCTTATTAGGGCGGCGGATGCGCAGTCGCATAACATCGACGGTACGTTCTTGGTAGATGCCAGAGTGAATGGATCGCCGGCTATTCTACTTCTCGACACAGGTGCAGAGCACTCTCTTCTTGATCGAGAGTTCGCAGAGCGACTTGGTCTCCACCCGGTTGGAAACGCGGATATTCTGAGACCTTACTCCTCGGATAAGACCGAGGTTATGCTCGTAACTGATCTCGACACCCTATCCATTCACAGCAGAAATCTAAGGGTTTTGACGGATGATTTGACAGCAAATTCCAGAGCGCTTGGGGTACACATCGATGGTGTCGTGGGAAATGATTTCCTTCGCAGATTTACGGTCACATTTGATTATTCTGCAGGGTCCGTTACGTTCGACCATTCATTCGGTACGCATCATGGTCTTCCCATCAAGCTGCGTAGCGTTGGAAATCGATATTTCGCGTACCTGAACTTCGGGGGAGTACCGTTGAACTTCCTGCTTGATACAGGCACGAACTTCAGCGCTCTGTCACAAAGCGGATGGGCGAAACTGAACCAGAACAAAACAATAGTCTCGCTCATCGATGGTGTTCGTTCACCGGGCACATCGGTGACTTCTAAGTTGGTGTGTATCCAACAGGTGACTATTGGACACACTTCCTATCGGAATCTGCCAATGAGGGTACAGCCACCGACGTCCGTCGGCTTCTTTGCCGATCCCGGGGTTGACGGTCTACTGGGGAGTGATTTTCTAAGGCAATTTATCGTTGTGCTTGATTTGGCGAATAACTCCCTGTATCTCAACCCTGACCATAGTTTCAAGGCAGATCAAGACAGATTCTCCACAATCGGTATTCAGTTCGCAAAGGATGCTACGGGAGCCTTTGCTGTCATGGCGGTCTGGAGTCCGACTCCCGCCTCCGACGCAGGTTTCAAAGTGGGGGATGAAGTGCTCTCAGTCAATGGATCAAGCACGACAGGAATGACTCAGGATGATCTATCGAAAGAATTGCATGGAGAACCGGGGAGGAGGCTTCAGATGGAGATCCGATCAGGCTGGGATTTACGCACAGTTGATTTAGCGATAAGAAATCTTATTTGCCAATAGCTTCTTATTGTCACGTAAGGACAACTCGCGAAGTCAGCGTTGCTGCTAATTGCTAGTCCTGGCACGACCATCTTCAATCAAAATTTCACTCTCGCAATAATTGCGACCCTGACTTTCGTAGCTCATCGAAAGCTGCCATACAAGAAAGCATCCTTTTCGCCGGGGCGGGTATCACCGATGACCGTGCCGCTCCTGGCCAGCATCCTTGGGCAACCTAAATCACCGATCAAACTCAACCTATACCTATCTAACCCGTAATTCAAGGAGAACTCTAATGCGTATACGAATCTCGGCTTTATTCCTATCTGTTGCTCTATCCGCTGTTACTGTCTCCGCTCAAGCAAGCCAGGTCTTCACCGGGGCGGTGAGCGATGCAATGTGCGCTGGGCACCACATGATGCAAGGAAAGGGTCTTGCACAATGCATCCGGGAATGCGTCAAGCAAGGGTCTGATTTTGTCCTTGTCAGCAAGGAGCAGATCTACAGCCTGAAGGGAGATAAAGCGCAGTTCGACAAATTCGCCGGACAGAATGTCACCGTCGGAGGGGAGGTGTCCGGCTCCACGTTGACTGTCGAGTTCATTGAGGCAGCCAAACAGTAAGTGACGTTGGAAGGAGAAAAAATATGTCGATCAACCATAGATTCCTGGCGTTGTCTCTGCTGCTGATTCTCGGCATTTCGGATGGCATGGCAGAGCAGGCGTCCAACATTTCCATAGTTCTTACAAAGAAACAAGCCAGAGCGCTGGAAGCCACTGCCGCTACTCCACAAGAGCATCTCAGCCTATCGGTGTACTACCGAGAGCAAGCCCGAAACCTCGGAGAGAAAGTTCGGTATCACGAAGAGATGGCTGCGATGTACCGAAAGAACCCGCTGCCGTTCGATGGGAAGATGGCCGTCCCAATGCAGCGACATTGTGAAGACTCGATCTCTGACTTTAGCAAACAGGAGGAACGAGCCACTATATTAGCCGCCTTCCACGAGGAGAAGGCCCTTGGAGCTAGACCATGAAGCGCACGAAACAGAAGGCGAAAGTTGCGAATTGGAAGTTCGTGCTCATTGTAGCCGTTGTAATCGTTGTTCTACATGGTGTCGCGTTTTTCCTTGTGCTACACCACCCAACAACTCAGGTGCTAGCGGAATCCATTCCCCGCTATTTTGCAACCATCGACAAGGCGAAGCCGCTACCTCAGACGCTCGATCCTAAGAGGTTTTCAAACCGTGATGTTGCAGCGGCCTACGAGTCGGCCAAGGAGATTCCCGAGATCCTGGCCCAGCAGCCTTGTTATTGCCACTGCGATCGCAACGCAGGCCACCGTAGTTTGCTTGACTGCTTTGGTAGTCAGCACGGGTCAGAGTGTGACATCTGCGTGAAAGAGGCGTTGTTTGCACTGCAGGAACACCGTAAGGGCAGGTCGGCGAAACAGATTCGCACTGAGATTGCTCATGGTGATTGGAAGACGATTCAATTTCAGGACTGAATGTTAAGGAGACAACCCACAAGGAAGACAATTTTGCAAAGCAACACCCACCGATAGATGGAGTCGATGTAAGGCGCTCTGACGGGACCTACGCCGGTCGCACCAAGGAGGAAAATGACACCGATACATAGCGAGAGTGCTCTATTGCTGTTTAGCTGTCTGGGCAGTTGGGAGGGACTCAAGTCCGTGATCCTTATATTGCTGTGTCCCGCAGTGATGTATTTAGCGATGCGTGACATGAGGAAACAACTCGATCGTGACACCAAAGCGCAATAGAGATGGATATTAAATCGCTGAACAAAGCTGGATCGGTCAGCGGCAACCGCGGGCAATTTAACAAATCACAAACAAGGAGAACGCATGAACGGCAAACTAAGAGTTCTGGCAATTGCGGGATCGATGAGTCTGACCTTCGCAACTGCAGCGTGGGCGCAGCAGTCCAGCACGAACAACGATCAGCAAATGCAGAATATGCCAGGCATGCAGATGCAGAGTGGCCAGACGCAGCAAGACCAGGCCACGCCAAAGGATTCGACGACGGGGGGCTGCCATAGGCGTACGCAGGCTAAGAGCGAACAGATGGATGGCGGCATGAAAACGATGAACACGACACAGAACACACGCGGGAAGTGCGGCATGAAGAGTTCCAATGCCATGAGAGACGAGAGGCAAAATACTCAACCACAAAACTAGAACAGTACTGCGGATTCCGTATCTGGCCTTGGGATTCCTTTCATATGGCCGCTCTTAAAGGCGCGGCCATATGAAGCTTCCGAGCATGTAACCGTTGACTTCTCACTTCAATCGATTAAAAAGGAGATCCTCGATGAAAGCCCACGGCTTTGTAGCCAGCTTTTCGTTGCTGGCAGTTTTCGTAACTCTGATACCGCTGTCGGTAGCCGCCTAGAGCAAGGACGATCGTGTCCAAACAACTTGAGCCTGAACGATTTTTTCCCGCGACGGAGAAGTCCCTTAAAGGGCGTCAGATTTAAGTTCTTTGGCTAGACAGGTTGAAACTTTCTCAGAAAGGTTCTTACATCATGACGTGCGACTTTGCTGCAACTTCAACCAACCGGATAAGTCGTCTCCGGCAGATCGTGAAGAATGGACTGACCTCAAGCTTTCAGTCGATCTATAAGGTCGGCGACCTGAAGCCATTTGCCGTAGAAGGATTCATTCGAGGCCCGATTGGAACTGCGCTTGAGGCTCCGGAGAAACTCTTTCAGGCGGCACAGGAGGCTGATACGCGTGCCGCACTTGATGAGGCGGCTTACACGCTTGTCCTTCAGTCCTTCGCGAAACTTCACTGGCCCGGTAAGCTCTTTCTCAACATAAGACCAAATACTTTGTTGGCTTCGGCTTTCGCTCTGACTCATCTCCAGCTTGCGATCAAGAACGCGGGCCTTCATCCCTCTCAGATCATTCTCGAATTTACGGAACATGAACCAATTTTGTCGCCGGATCTTCTGCTCAGATTGATCGACCCGCTACTGGATCAGGGAGCAACAATATCGCTCGATGATGTTGGAGCAGCCTTTGCCAGTATGCGGGTCATCTGCGAGCTTCAGCCACATCTCATCAAGGTGGACCGGTTCTTCATTGATGGGATCGCGAACAGCCTTGTCAAACGAAGCGTGGTTCAAAGCTTCGTCAACCTAGCATCGGACATAGGCGCGCAGGTTGTCGCCGAAGGCATCGAGCAGGGCGAGGATGCGCAGGTATCCATGCAACTCGGGATCGGTATCATGCAAGGCTTCCTCTTTGGAAACCCAAGTGCGAAACCTGAGTTTACCCCTCTTCCTGAAGGATTCTGGGGCTCCCTTCGTTCTGCTCGACCGCGGAGACCGAAGTGCAATGCGATCTTGAGTACGTAGATGTGCCAAAGGAATTGAACTCGTGAGTGCAAAAGGCTGCTGTGTATGTTGCAACTAGTGGTTTTGTTAAAGAAATATCCGGCCCTCTCCATCGTTTTACGCTATGGAGTCGCGATCGCTTCAGCCGCAGGAGCGTTCGCGATCGCGCTTTTTCTACAGTCTCTTCACATGCGCGACCCCTACGCGTTAGTTTTCTTAGCTGCATTCTGGATTGGCGTCTGGTATGGAGGCGAAGGGCCTGGCATTCTTGGACTCGTTCTTTGCACGTTGGAACTCACCATGTTCCTTCATTCTCAGAACGGACTGTTTCACATCGGCAGATATGATGTTGCAGTCTACTGTCTTTACTTCCTCTTCGTATATCGGATCTATCGATTCAGTAGATTGCGCCGGCGCATCGAATCGTCTTTGGAACAGTCACGAGACCGCCTCGAGGCAGAGGTACAAATACGGACAGCCGAGCTCCGCCGCCGAGACGCCTATCTGACGGAGGCAGAGAAGATTAGCCGCACAGGGAGCTGGGCATGGAACGCGACGACAAGCAAAGGGTTTTGGTCGTCGGAATTACTTCGCATCCTTGGTTTTAGTGAGGAATCCGACTTAACTTTTCCGTTTGGCTACTGCGAGAGTGTTCACCCAGACGACGAACCCGACCTGCATGCTATATGGCAAGAAGCACTTCAAGAAAGGATCGAAATTGATCACAAACATCGCATTTTGCGATCTGACGGTTCAATTCGGCACGTCCGATTTCTTGGAAGACCGTTTCCTACCTGCAATGCGGAGACAGAGTTCATCGGCACGGTGACCGATGTGACGGAGCAGCATGAGGATCGCGAAGCACTGCGCAAGTCTCTCGAAGACAATCAGGTGTTGCTTGAGGAGAATAAGAATTTACAAGAAAAACTCCGCAAAGAAAACATCTCCCTGCAGGAGCTCAATCTTGCACTGCAAGGAGAACTTGCCGCAATCCAAAGGGTAAAGTTCGAGAAGATTGTCGGCGGGTCTCCAGCACTCCAGCGGACACTCAGCAAGGTGGAGCAGGTAGCTTCTACCGACGCGACGGTTCTTATTACCGGCGAGACTGGCACAGGCAAGGAACTGATTGCTCAGGCAATTCATGAAAACTCGAAACGTTCGCGCATGCCATTCCGCAGTGTCAATTGCGCGGCCGTCCCCGCAACGTTGATCGCAGAGGAGCTGTTCGGCCATGAAAAAGGAGCGTTCACCGGAGCTGACCGCCAGCGCGTCGGACAGTTTGAATTAGCCGCAGGTGGAACTCTGTTTCTGGATGAAATTGCGGAGATCCCGGTTGAGATGCAAGCCACGTTGCTCCGCGTACTTGAGGAGCGCACGTTTCAGCGCGTAGGGGGGACAAAAATCATTTCAACGGATGTACGCATCATTGCGGCCACCAATCGCGATCTCCATGCTGCCATGCGATCTGGTGAGTTTCGCCAGGATCTCTACTACCGGCTGAACTCCTTCCCTATCGAAGTACCTCCTCTCCGAGAACGGAGGGAGGACATCCCTCTGCTGGTCAATCACTTCATTGGTGTCTCCGCGGCAAAGCACGGAAAGACCATTCGGAATATTGAGAAGCGCGGAATGGAATTGCTGCGTTTGTACGATTGGCCGGGAAACATTCGGGAACTAAAAAATGTGATTGACACATCAGTGATCGTTTCGAATGGAGAGGGTCTTTCAATCGACGAAGAACTTCTGTTTGCGACGCGGCCTACGGAGGATGCGCCCATGGGTTCGCTGCAGCGGCAGATGGCGAGTTATGAGCGCATGCTGATCGAACGTGCGCTTGCTGAGACGCAGGGGCGTGTTTACGGGCCGTCCGGGGCGGCGGTGATGCTTCATGTTCCTCCGTCGACCCTCTCGGCAAAAATGAAGACTCTCAATATTGATCCCACGAAATTCAAAGGTCGGTAGATGCTGGGCGGCTCATCAGAATTCAACCCACCTCTGGTGCTGAAACGCCACATGGACAGAGCTGATCAGGGAAAATTTTGCTGGTGAAGTGGGTAAGAGCAATACCCACAGATAACGAATTCGACCAGTCGTGGGCGCTTCATCCATCCGTCTGGCTTGCACGAACAATAAGTCAGCATCGAGAATGCATGTTCGATCACTTTTGGGATAGCTGTGGCGAATCCGCGCCAACTTGGGAAAGTTATTGCACATTTGAAATTTGGAGCTATCCTGCTGGCATCTGTACAACGACGGCGTGCTGCCACCCTGCCTGTCGTTCATCTCTTGCGGTGACTCCCGATGAAACCGACCGATCTGCCTTCGCACTTTCATCGCAACCCCCCGCTGAGCAGCGAGGATCGACCAGGGAAATCCGAAATTCCTCTTGAAGATCGCATGCGCGTCCTCCTGTTCGGCTGTAGCGCGGACGATGCGCAGCACACGCTGAAGTTCGGAGACCGCATGGAGATCGCATATCTTCCGAGTTACGACTTTAAGGAGATTCGGGACGAAATTGAGAGATTCAACCCGCAGCTTGTTACTTGCAGCACAAGTGTCTTTCTCCTTGGCCTTGGTTTTCAGCCCTCAGATGTCGCGGCACCCAATGGCGAACACACATCTGCAACTCCCGAACTAAGTTCAATTCCTCACGTAGCGCCGCGAGAGATGAAAGTTCTGACCATGCTCGCGAGGGGCAGAACGAACAATGAGATTGCGGTGACACTGCGTGTCAGCACCCGCACGGTGAAACGAATCCTGAGCAGTCTCTTCGAACGATTCGCAGCTGCTAATCGGACAGAACTAGCCAGTCGCGCGGCCAAATTGCGCTTGCCTCAGAACGACAACTGAGTTTTTCTCACTTAGTTTTTCCACCGACTCATCCGTGTTGCTCATCACCCAACGTTGCTTATCGAGCTGTTGCGTGTCGCTAGATATCATCTAGCACCTCGCATAGCGCGTGCTCGTAGGTCATGTGATGCCTGATGAAGCTTGCAACGCTGGCCCGTTTGGGACGAAAAAAATGGTCCATACGGACCTTGTTCGCCACCATAAACCAGCGCATTCTTGAGAACATTCGCAGGTTGTCGGCTCTCTTCTCCCAGATCTGTGGATGTACAGCCTGTATCCGGCGAATCACAGAATTGATCGAGGTGCTTCAATGCTTTCGTTGCCTTCTCACCTTTGCACCGTGGTCAATCAGGATGGCGCCGCCGTTCTGGATGTTTCGCGCAATCAAATCAGCACATTAAATTCCACCGGCGGCTTTGTCTGGGAACGGCTACAGCAAGGGCAAACAGTAGAAGAGATAATTCGGGGTCTTGCGAACGAGTCCAACACCGACCTTGCAATTGTGGAACGGGGAGTACAGGCGTTCCTGGAGCAGTTGAAATCGGAGCGTCTGCTGTCCATCTGAAGCAATAGCACCCGACATCGAGGCATGGCCATGAATGTCAACGACCAACACGTTGAGCAGGAAGAATTCCGAGTCGTTTTGGTTCTGCCATGGTCTGGGCTGATATTGGCCGAGAGGCATGGAAATAGTCTACCGTTGCCGCGAATAATCATAACCAGCCGCGCTCGACTTGCATACCAATTCGAGGAGACCGCTCGGCAACGGTGGAATACCGCCATAGTTGTCATCGATATTCTATTGGGAGAATCCAACGTCTCCCCCTGTGCTGTCATCGAGGTTCGATCACGGTGTTGGCAATTTACAGACTATGGTCTTACGTCCATTCCTATCGAAGCCTTCGGAGACACAGACCTGAGTCCTTCTGAGTGCCTCACCATCAAGAAAATCATTGCCGGCAACATCGAGAGCCGCGGCCCTTTTTCGAGGATTGGATGGCTTGATGATGCTCAAGCGTGGGTTCGTCACACAGTTCAGGATGATGACCTCCGGTTCGATACCATCCGGCAATACACTGCTACAGGTCACTTTGCTCTGGTTCGTTTTGAGTCATCGCGCGGCTCCATTTATTGGATGAAAGCGGTGGGTGTGCCGAATACACACGAACTGCAAGTGACCCAGGCTATAACGCGCTGCTGCCCTCGGTTTGTGCCACCTATTCTCGCGGTGCGGTCTGATTGGAACGCATGGATCTCGGTCGATTCTGGTCAGCCAGTAGGAACCTTCTCGTGTTTCGCTTTATGTCAGCAAGTCGCTGAGAGTCTCGCACAGATGCAGCTTGCAAGTGCTACGCATATCGAGGCTCTCAGAACAAATGGATGTTTTGACCTCAGATCATCAGTGGTCCTCCGGCACATGCCGGACCTGGTTAGCTACCTAAAGGCTGCGATGGCAGACCAAACGTCCGCTAAGGTCGAACCGATTACGCCTATTCGCCTCGACGAACTGGCCAGCTTGTTATGTCGGGCGTCGGAAGCTATCGAATCATTTGGTATTCCGAACACGCTGATACACAACGATCTAAACCCGGGGAACATTCTGTTTGATGGTAGAAATGCTGTCTTCATCGACTGGGCAGAGGCATGTATTGGGATGCCGTGGTTCACCTTCCATCATCTTTACACCGAAGTGGTGGAAAGAAACGAAACCCACGCAAATCCCGTTCAATTGAAACGGGCGTACCTGAATCATTGGCGCCTCTTTCTTGATGAGTCTCAGATGGAACGTGCATTTGTCCTGAGCAGGCCATTGGGCATAGCCTCTTACCTGTTTGGCCGTGATCCTGCGTTTACTTCCCCATTACGGCACAGTAGCTCTGTCCAGAGGTATGCGCGAAGTCTCGCCCGGCACATCGATCGCATTGCACGCACCCGGACATTTCAGGAGGCGTTGTGCAGCTGACTAAGTTCACGCGCGTGAATTTGATAGTGCAGAGTTGGTTGCTTTTGGCACGCATCGATCTCGTTATGAAATTCCGGACATCCGAAACTCTTCGCCGAATTGTGCGCGGCTATCCAGTACATACCTCTCGCAGTTCCCGCGAAGTGACCATCGAGTCCTTGTGTCATGCCATAGACATTGCCTGCGTCTTTTACTTCAAACGGGTGTTATGCCTACAGTGCTCCGCCGCGACTGTGATTCTTATCCGGAAACACGGCTTTGGGTGTGAATTGGTGACCGGAGTGCAGATTTTGCCATATGAATTCCATGCCTGGGCGGAAACCGACGGTGTGGTGATCAATGACAAGCCGTATATGCACGAGATCTATCAGACGCTGGAACGCTGCTGACTGGAGCCCTTGACATGAGCATCATATTCGGAATTCGTGAATCGCCCGGCGCTTCAGTCTCGGAACAGGAACTTCGCGATCTGGCACTGCCGACTGAGCGCTATGCAGCTGATGGTCTGGCCGTATATTCGCACGGCAGGGTCGGCATGGGATTTCAGCCGTACCATACACATCAGCGTTCGCGTCTCGAGACCGGCCCCTTGGCTGATCAGCGGGGGTCTCTTGTAGCTTTTGACGGCAGACTCGACAACTATGAGGAGCTTTGTCGTGAACTGCGGACCGATGGAGAACTAAGCGATACGGCCATCATTTTGGCTTCATACCTTCGCTGGGGGCGAGAATGTTTTTCTCATTTCATTGGGGACTGGGCGTTGGCACTGTGGTCTGGTGCGGAACAAGTGCTGTACCTCGCAAGGGATCATGCCGGCACGCGAAGTCTCTATTTTAATGACCAAGATGGAACGTTGGTGTGGTCGACATATCTGGATAGTTTTTTCATCGGGGTTCGGCCCCGAGAACTGGACGAGCAGTATGTCGCGTGTTACCTGGCGGCGTCTCCGGTACGAGAACTAACCCCGTACAAAGGCATCCGGTCAGTGCCTCCGGCACACTATCTGATGTTCGCCCAACACTCACAATCCCAGGCTGCACATTGGCAGTGGATGAGCAACCGAACGGTGCAATATCAGTCGGACCGAGAATACGAGGAGCATTTTTTTGCTCTCTTTGAGAAGGCAGTTGAGCGGCGCGATCAACCCGGTGCCCCCATTCTTGCGCAGCTAAGTGGAGGAATGGACTCAACCTCTATTGTCTGCATGTCCGACTACATTCGGCGTTCACGCAACAACTCGCCAGAACTCTTGGATACAGTCTCATTTTTTGATGACTCGGAGCCCAACTGGAATGAGAAGCCATTTTTCACTCTAGTAGAGGCGCGTAGGGGCAAGACGGGGTTTCATATTGAGACCTCCTTTCGAGACAGATCCTTTCATCCTCATAACCCTGCTAGAGGGAGCTATTTTCTGCCGGGTGTCGACAGTGCAACTGTGGAAAGGGAGCAGAGAATCATGGCGGAATTGGGCGGCGCAGAATATAGATGCGTGCTCTCAGGCGTCGGTGGCGATGAGTTGTTAGGTGGCGTTCCGACCGCAACTCCGGAGCTTGGAGACTACCTTGTCGCGGGCAGACTCTCCGCGTTGCTAAAGAAGAGTCTGGAATGGAGTCTGATCGATCGAACACCAATCATCCATATCCTGTTCGAAACTGCGAGATCGGTAGTCGACCTGTATTCGCCGATGTCGACCCCTGACGAAGCCATGCCACCGTGGATGTCAGAAAAGCTTCGCCAGGCGTGTGCCAGATTGACCCGAGAGGATACTTTAATCCGTGGAAGGTTTGGTGTGCGACCGAGCAGTGTTGGCAGTAGCCGTGCATGGTGGTCGGTGATGGAGACGCTGCCTCATCTGTACCCGGGCTCACTCTCCCGCCCAGAATATCGCTATCCGCTTCTCGATAGAGATCTGGTCGACTTTCTCCTCAGCGTTCCTAGAGAACAGATTCTACGTCCGGGGTACAAACGGTCCCTCATGAGGCGTTCGTTGAGAGGCATCGTGCCGCGGGAGATTCTTGATCGCAGGCGAAAGGGCTATCAAATTCGAGGACCATTGGCCGCGATGCAACAGTCCTACACCGAGATTGACACTCTTCTTACTGGCTCCAGAATCGCGGCGAGTGGCCTCATCGATATGAGCAAGGCACGGCAGGCTCTGGAACTGACTGGGCGGGGCCATGAGGCAAAATGGTGGCGCCCTTTGATGCGTGCGATCAACCTCGAATTGTGGATAAGAGGCAACGAATCGATATTGGCTGTGCACTGATCGGTGGATGCCATCCTCTAACTTTCTGCTCCGTACATTGGGGCAAACAAGATCCGGACGATGAAGACTGCATGTCGGTCTGCGTCGCACGGAAATCCCGAACACGAGGTAATCACCATGAAATACGTCGAACCGCGCATCACAAACGTCCTGAAGGCGGACTCCGTCATTCAAGGCATGTCCAAAGACTCAATCCATGCCGAAACCGGTGTGCTTCCAAGCGACAGCCCAGCCTACAGGGCCGACGAATAAAGCACTTGAGATCATACTTTTTTGCCGGACGGTTGCGATGAACCACATCCATGACAGCTGGTCACGCTCACACGGTGACCAGCTGTCATCTTGCCAATTTGAGCTGTTGCCAGCGCATGTACTTTTGCTGCTTCGATGGATCGGGGTCTCTGTAACCCTGGAGCCAATAGCGAAACCAATCGACATCACCCTGCTGCGACTCGAAACGCTCCAGCGGATTCTGATGAATGTGTTGCCCGTTTGGAAAGTAGATGAGGTCGACGGGCTTGTTCTGGGTTTCCAAGGATGAATAGATCTCCCATTCTCCAAGAACCGACGTCGACCCAATCGCTTCAATGCGGAGTGGGGTGCGAATGCGGTCAAGTTGGAAGCCGGGCGCGAGCGCAAACCAGGTTTTGAGGCCTTCGCCAAAAGGACGCGTCCCGATGGTCGTCTCGAATTCCCGCTCCAGAGAACGAGAACTGACTGCAGAAAGGTGATATTGCATATAGCTCATGTCCAGGCCATCTGCTATCGTCGCTGCAGCAAAACGATCAGGCGCTTTGATCAAAGCATTCTCGACGTACCAGCACGAGAAGCTAAAACCTACTAATCCGACCCTGTGGCGATCTACGATTCCATCGTCACTTAGACGATCGATAGCGCTTTCCATGCCTTTCAATTGCGCATCCGCTTCTGCCACATCGAATGTGTGTGGGAGCTTTCTCTGTATCTGCAGGACGACGATTCCCGCACCGGCCAGCGCCCGTGCAGCAAATGCGGTCGGCATCATGCCATCCGTCATGAACTGCCGTTCGTTGAAATTATAGATCTGGAGTACAAGGGGATAGCGCTCGCCAGAGATATAGTCGGGAGGTTTGATCAACCCGCCCTTCCATTCATAACCACTATCGTCTTTCCAGCGGAATACAGATGCCAGGCCCAGTTGCTGCTTGACCAATCCTGGATTCGGATCCCACAACATTTTGCTTCGCCCGGTACGCTGGTCGGTAACCCAGAGAGTTGGAGGTTCGTTCAGCGTTTGTTTCACGATAATCCTGAGATCATCCCCGGTCGATCGATGCCGTTGTTGTGGCTGGTACGTGCTCGGAGCGACGTCATCTGGCGCTCTGTTTTTCCATTTGACTCCTGTCCATACGTAATGCCTCGATTCGGTACCTCCCTGGACGAACTTAACCTCGAATGTGACCTCATCCTCGTTTCGGCCGAACGCGAGAGCGCCCGGAAGCGGTGTGGCATCCTCCTTCTCAAGCTCAGAGATAGTGACTACACACGAAGATTTCATCGCGGGAAGGCGCACAACGGCAACGGCACACGGTCGTAGTCGCTCTGACCGTTCCATTTGATCAGGCGTATCCAATGGAAGAAAGGTATTCGTAAGCAGAAGGGCGTTTTCATTAGCTGACCAGACCGCTCGGGTGTCATTGCTGTAACCGAGCGAATAGCTCTGTGGAGCGTCAATGAGGGTGCGTTCGTTTCCTGTCACAAGGTCAACAAGTGAGTATTCCTTCAATCGCCATACATTGGTGGCGGCAGTCATCCCGGGATCATGGTTGGTGATTCGGAATAGCCCCTCCCCTTTCTGCGGCTCATAATTCACCCACGAGCTTTCTATCCGAGTTATAGGACGCAGGTGAACGAGCATGTGACCTTTGGGCGAAAGGGAGAATGCTTCTGGAAGCCAACTGATGTCGCGGATTGCGGCAGAGGGCACGCGCTTTGGCACTGGCTGAGCTCTCTCGGCGTCTACAAACCACATGGTCTGACTAACCGGTGCCGGTTGGTTCTGCGGGAAGAGGATCTCCTGTAGCGATTCGCCAGTGACACCCCGCGCATCGCTATTCAATTGATCACTCTGTCCTACCCCAGAGTCTGCATCAGTCTGAATCGACTTCCACGCACTGAAGACAACTGCCTCCCTCGTGAAGTCAAACCTCTCCACGTTATATCCGGCAGGCGACAGTGGCACCGATCTGCCTCTGTTTAAATCGAATCGATAAAGTCGACGATCGCCAGTCGATTCCTCAGCGGTGAAATAGAGCGCCGAAGATCTGGGAGCCCAACGGAGATCACTGATAACGGCGCTGTAGGCAGTAGAGCGTTGGCTACGGATGGAACCGGTTATCTTGATTGTGGTGCGGGGCTTTGGTTGCGACGAGGAGGATCCCTCGGCGAGGAAAGCTCGACAGTCTGCAGTTGAATATACGGAGAGCGTAGACTCAATCTGATCCGATTTCAGAAGGCCTCGCGAACTCACGACTGCGAAGTAGCGATAATCTGGCGAGAACCTCGCGGTAGCGCCGTCTGTCAGGGCTGAGGGATCATTCAATCGGACCATCGCGATGTCGTCCTGTACTGACAAGCCATGATCATTGGCGTATCCGATCGGAACAGCAAGGCCTACAAGGGCTAAAGCGCAAACGAGGCGGCTCTTCATTCTCATCCTTCCGTTTCGGTAGTCCTGTCCGCCAGCGTTCGCGGCGACAATTAAAGACAGATCTCCGGAATCGCTTCAGAACAGCAGCTTGAGTGCAAATTGCATGGACCGCGCACCGCCCTGCTGATATTGCGAGGCGACTGTTCCAAGGCTGCGGTTCAGCATTTGCGTCGCCTGACCGAAGGTTGCGTCTGTATATGTAGGGTCAACGTAGCCAAAGTTCGGATGGTTTAGAAGATTGAAGGCTTCTGCCCGAAACTGCAGTGCTAGCGCATCATGCAGATGAAACTCTCGTCTCGCGGCGAAGTTGATTTGTGTTGCCCCAAATCCTCGAACAAAATTTCTCGGCGCATCACCTTGAATTCCCGTAGGAGGAATAGTGAATGCTTGGGGATTGATGATCCTTCCACCTGGATATTGTGAGCTATGTAAATAGAGAGGTTGATTCGCGACGAAGCTCAAACCCGAGTAAGTCTCATTGCCGGTGGCCGGATCGACGTAGGCAGATCCGGTCAAAGGAATCGGGAAAGCGCTTCTCGCGATTACCCTACCATCTAGTCCCCATCCATTTAGGAGTGCATCCGCGAGCCTGTTGGTCGACACTTTTGGCAAATCCCAGCTGAGACCTGCCTGAAGACTATTCCGGACGTCGTAGTCAGAATTTCCCCGCATAAGCGGCAACGTGGCTGAGGTGGATCCGAAATCCAAAGAGTGTGACCAGGTATACGAGGCGAGAACTTGTAATCCGTGTGACACGGAACGCTGAAACTGCCCTTGTAGCGCTTGATAACTCGAGGTGACGCCCCCCGGGAAGTAGAGAACACCGTTGAAATTGGAGTTTAGGCTGTTCAGATATAGTTCCTGCATATTGACAAGCCGCCGTCCATTGGCACCGACATATGAAATGGTGAACGTCTGCATTTTCCCCAATGCTTGCTGAACGCTTGTGTTCCACTGCAATGTGTAGGGCTGTTGAAGATGTGAGGGAAAAGCGTAGATTACTGCGCTGGTGTATGGAGCGGTCGTAGTCACAGGGAACAAGAGTTGAGCTGAAGTGAACGGGAGTGAGGATCCGGAATAGATCTGCGAGGCGCGGAACCCAAGACCAAGGTAGCCCAACGCACCAATCTGGTTGAGATTATCGAAGAACACACCCCCACCCGAACGGACTACTGTTTCGCGGCCAGATTGCCGATGCGCCGTCCATGCCACTCCAAGGCGCGGCGCGAAGTTATACCAGGTTGTCTTCCACAATGGGGTTCCCTGTGGGGCTACCGTCAATGACGCAGGGTTGCCGATGCTTCCTCGAAGAGTGTAGGCGTCATGGCCATGAGCTTCTGTCGGCGGCGGGTTTACCTCCCAACGAATGCCGAGCGAAAGTTGGACGCTGGGTGCAACACGCCACTGGTCTTGCGCAAAGAGGGCAGTTTCGTTGAACACCGGTGTTGCAGCAATAAAGCGAGACACGTCGGGGTAGTCGGCGAGGTTATTGAGAAGCGATTGTGGACTCAGATATTCGACGAGGATCTGCGGGTCGGCCGGTCTGAGAGGTGAAATGATGTGTCTGTAATCGACACCGAACTTCAACTCGTGGCGGCCCGCGGACATGGTGAACGTGTCCACGAGATTCCACTGCCGCCCGAAGTTGGTCGAGTTTGGAGCAGTGAACAGAGAGGTCCCTATCCCTGGGATCGACAAATATATCGCCGGATAGGATCCAGAGAGAGAACCGGCTCCCATCGCAGCTGCGAGATTCACGGGCGTGGCTCCGCCGAAATTATCGACCACTCCTACATTCGACGAAGCCGTCCTGTCATATCCGAGACGCCAATCGTTGTTGAAGCGCGTCGAGAACTGACTTGATAGGCCCAACGTGTAGGTCTGGATATTAGTGCTGCTCTCTAGTCGGGCAAAGTCTGGGCGAGAGGTGGTCGAGCTAGGAGTATAGCCGTACCTGAAGAATGCCGAAAGGTGGTCGCCAAACGTATGGTCTATGCGAACGCTCGTCGAATCAATACTGCTTGGAAGTGAGAATGGCGCGATGAATTGCGCGAGATTTGGGCTGACCGAATTTCCATAGTCAAGGCCGTTTGGGAGAGGATAGGCATTCAGAATTGGCTGAATTGCTGCGGCCGCCTGCTGCCTCATAAAGAGATCCGGAACATACTGGATCGCAGCGGCTGTGGGCTGTGTCAAACGCAGCCCCTCATAGGAAACAAAGAAGAAAGTATTATTCTTTCCGTTATAAATTCCAGGAATCCACATCGGGCCACCGAAAGTACCTCCGAAATCGTTTTGGCGAAGAGCGGAAATCGGCTTGCCATAGTGGTCATTGAACCAATCATTCGCGTCGAAGAAATCATTCCGCAAATAATCAAATAAGGTCCCATGAAAGATCTTTGTGCCGGAGCGGGTTACCAGCGAGAATTGGCCGCCGGGTGATCGACCATACTCTGCTGAATAGGTTGAGGTTTGAACGCGAAATTCCTGAAGTGCGTCGACTGAGATGAGGCTCTGCGTCGTCCCCAGGGCCGTCGCGCCTCCGAGCGCGCCCCCAGTCGCGGCCCCTGCTCCTCCGTAGCCATCTCCCGATGCAATGTTCCCAGTCACCCCGTCGATTGTGTAGTTGTTCGACTCAGTTCTTTGACCGTTCACGGAGAAGTCGCCATTATCGCCAAGAGTTGATCCGGACTGTGGACTCTGCGTGACAACTCCGGGCGTAAGTGAGATCAGATCCTGAAAACTCCGGCCATTCAGCGGGATATTACTTACTAGCTTTCTATCGACAACTGTCCCGACAGAAGCATCGGTCGTGTTCAAAAGCGAGGTGCCAGCTTCAACCGTAATGCTTTCGGAAGCAGCGCCAATCGGCAAAGTGAAGTTGAGAGCGACAGCGCTCTGAACGTTCAAAACGATGCCCGGTTTAATAAGTGTTTTGAAGCCGATCTTGGATACCTGCAGGCGATACTGTCCTGGAGGAAGAATCGAGACGGTATAGATCCCGGTCCCGTTTGTCTTGTTGGTGTAGTGAATGCCGGTCGTTTCGTTTAAGATCACGATTTCGGCGTCAGGGATGATTCTTCCAGAAGGATCTACCACCAGACCACTGATTGTCGCGTCAGTGGATTGGGCAATGGCAAGTGTTGTGACGCAGAGGATAAGCAATAGCAGACGGGGGCATAGGTGTTTCACGCGAAGCTCCTCGGGCAGACAGGGTTGATGATGTGGCACTCTGTCTACGGAGGGTGCGTGTATTTCTTCTCAACAAAAGTTCGTCTCTGGTCGGTGCGGAGGAGGATTTTAATGCCGGCGATGTTTACGGATGATTGGGTGTCAGTCGGAGATAGGTGAATAAGAGCGGTTTGCCACTGGGTTTAGAACTCTCTCCATTGGGCTCGACTGTTACAAACACTGCATCAATCTGTGCAAGTGTTATAGGATCGTTCGACTTCAGAATCCATCTCTTCTTATTCTGGTCGTCCTGATAGAAGACTCCGAGATTGATATCGTGTTGCTGATCGATCCCTTTACGTCCCCATGCCTGGAAGGTGCTTGCGAGCTTCACTCCCGGCTGCTGATCTAGGTCATAGGCATAGAAGACCAATGACTTTCCCTTCGTATAGAACACTCTTCCGAAGGGTTTCTGGGTCTTGCCGTTCTTGGCTACATCGTAGATCTCGGCGATATATAGATCGCGAGCTCCAATGAGGTTGCGGATGTCACGGTCATGATCGAGCAATTCCTCATGTTGAGCGATCTGCTGATCCTTCTCTCGCATCGAAGCAGTGAGTTCACTCACCTGCGCTTGCAGCATTTGTGATTGCGCCCCGCTCTGGGAGTTCTGACTGACAGTGGCGTTGAGTTTGTCCTCTAGATTCTGCGCGTTGGTCTGTGCGAGCGACAGTTGCCGTTCCAACTCAGCGTGATTTTGCGAGTCGCGATCCAAAGCTGAGTTACTGTCTGCCAGTTCGTTTTCTAGCCTGTTGAGCTGCTCTTTCAGTTGGACGACTTCCATTCCACTCGACTGGAGCTGTTGGCGCAGTTCCACTTCCTTTTTTGTTCGTTGCTCACTCATTAGTGGGGCAGGAGAAGGTGGGACACCGGAGTGATTGAGGTCACGTTGCGCATTGCCCATATGTGACGTGGGGAGATCGGCAATCTCCGACGAGCTGCGTCCTTTGAGAAGCCCGATTCGATAGCCGGCACAAGCAGCAACGATAAGGAAGACTGCGGCCCCAGCATAGGGCCAGGGGAGCCCTCGCCAGTTGAAAGCCCGTGCGGAAGGTTGCGGGTCCTTTTCTGGGGAGATGTTCTCCCGGTCAATCCTTGCCATCAGGGACGCTTCTGCTTGCTCGATCGACCAGGAATCAGAAGTGTAGCCGTCACTCGCCTGAGCGAGATGTACAGCCAGCGCCGGAAGCGCCGTAGCGATGACGCCGTCATACTGAGCTTTGATTTCCCTGCAGCTGGCGCAAATGGATAAGTGCAGCTCGAGCTGCCTCCACTGTTCGCTCGTCAAGGCATCAGTGGTCGAGAGCGCACAGAGTTCGATGAAGTAATCATCGCAATGCGCTGGCGCGAATGCTTGGACGCCTTGATTGGGGTCATTGTCCACAGTTCTGTTCACTTTGACCGCAATTTCCTTGCAAAAGCGGACTTGCGCAACTTTTCAAGGCCGCGGTAGTAATGGTTGTAAGTATTACTCAAAGTCTGCCCCAAGCGTCCGGCAATCTCATCAAATGTATATCCCTCGAAGAAATACAGTTCGATGGTTGAAAGTTGGGACGGGGAGAGAAGTTCCCTGAGCTTTTCTGCCCAGTCCCTTCCCCAGACATCTTCCAAAGACCACTCGGAAAAGAGAATCTCATATCGACGGTCCGCCATGTTCAACGCGGCATCGTCGATTTCCTGGCTCGTATAAAAGTGGCGCGTGATGAGATGACGGCGGCGATCGAAGGCTCGATGGTAGGTGACCTGCACAATCCATGAACGGGCTGTACCGCCCGATACGTTGAAGAGCGCAGCCTTGCGATAGATGAAGATGAAGATTTCCTGGACCAGATCTTCAGCCTCCGCTTCATTTCTTAGAATGCGGTAGGCGACGTTGCGCACTGTGCGGGCGTGGCGGCGAAACAGGATGCCGAGAGCTTCTCTTGTTCCCTGGCACACTTGTTCCAGCAGCGCCTCATCCGAAATTTCAGTGATCGGGATGACGGTACTGGCGGAAGCTTCGTATGTGTTGTGTCGGACGTTATCGGGGGGATCTGAAGAAATCGCTGCCGCACCTTGCACAGTTCCGCGAACTTCCGATGTGCTCGCCAGAGCGTCCGGGAAAAGGGCGGCTGCTTCAGAACTCATAGTCGCCTGCCAATCGTCCAAATTGAAAAGCAGCCTCTAACATTCAGTAAATCCCATTTCATGAACTCAGAGATCATGTTCTATGCCGAGAAAATTCCAGACACTTGATTCGTGTCCAAACTACAAGTTCAACTCGGGGCGAGGATACGGGAACTGCGTGATTCGACGGGAATGAGCCGAGAGGAGTATGCCGCGAAAGTGCGTCTTAGCTCGCGCCGTATTGCATCTCTCGAACTTGGAAATGGTTGGCCAAAACCGGCTACGCTAGAGCGCATTGGAAAGTCTTTTGGCATTGAAGTTCGAGACTTATTTGATTTTTCTTCTTCGCGTCTGATCCCTCGAAAGCCCCTTTGAAATAACCAATAACTCCTTACTTCAAAGCGCTGCGATAAGGGTTTCAACAGTTTCATGAAGCCTAGCATCATAAAATATGAACTTCAAGATCATTTTATAGGAACAAATAAGTAAAGACACTTTAGAGGTGCTCAATCTCAGAGTGTGGCTCGGACTACGACTCGAAGAACTGAGGAATTGGTCGCATCTGAGCCGTGATGGGCTTGCAAAGCTCACTGGCCTTGATCCCAGACAGATCGCCGATTACGAACGGTATGGCGTGTGGCCTGAGCCTGAAAACCTCATTAAGCTTGCCGATGGCCTAGATATCGAAATACACGAGATCTTTGATTTCACTGAAACGCGAAAGCGCTCGCTTCTTCCCTTGGAGGAACGACTTGCAAAACGCGGGCACCGATCTGATCGAGGTCGAACACGATCATCATCAATGAAGCCAAAGAATCAATGAGTCAATATCATTCCATTATGGAACCATATTGACATTTCTGGCGCAGTATCACACACTCTATATAGATATGCCGCGCACCCGCATGGACGAGCTATACGCACTTGCCGAAGAGCATGACGGCCTGCTCACGTCTAGAGAGGCTCGCGCACTCGGAATTCGAGACTCCGTCCTGGTTCGGTTGGCACAGCGTGGCCGCCTGGAGCGAATGAGCCGAGGCGTCTACCGCATAGCCCATTATCCGACAGACCGGCTTGCACAATATCGCGAAGCCGTTCTATGGGCGCAGGCAAATCATCATGGTCCCGAACGCATCGCTCTGTCCCATGAGACGGCTCTGCTCATCTATGGCATCTCAGACCTGAATCCTTCGCGTGTGCATCTCACCGTGCCGAAGTCGGCACGGCTCCGTCGCGAACGTCCCGAATGGATCACGGTCCATCAGGCCGATCTTACGGAGAAGGAGGTCGGTCAACATGAGGGGATTCCAGTCACGACAGTAAGCCGCTCCATAATGGATGTCCTCTCGACAACACATCGAACGGAGATCGCGCGTCAGGCTGTCACAGAAGCGCTCCGCGATGGCTTGCTCAACAGCCCCCAAGCCACGGAGCTCCGGAAGATCATCGGCAAAGCAGCACAATCTCTTCCACGCCCCACAGACAGAAGCGAGGCGACAGCACATGAATCCGCGACCAGTTGAACGTCTCGAAAAGACGCTGGCGCGAGTCGCCAAAGAACAGGGTTTGGCGCAGGAACGCCTCCGCCGATGGGTCTCCTTTCTGGCGCTATGCGGCGTATTGGAACGCGCGGTGAACGAAGGGATTCTGGACGGCTACGACCTCAAAGGCGGCGTTGCCCTTGAGCTCAGGTTTGCCGAGGGAGCACGCGCCACCAAAGACATCGACATCGGTGTGCCGCTTGAACGGACAAAACGGCTGCGAGCGTTTCAGGCTGCGGTGGCGCTAGGCTTTGACGACTTCACCTTTCTACTGAAGGGGAAGCCATTGAACATGGACAAAGTAGACGCGGTACGACTGCAACTCGCCATCCGATATCGCACCCGCGCATGGCAAACTATCGAGGTCGATCTTGGTTCGTCCGGTAGAGGTGCCGTAGAACTCGTCGTGCCGGCGATTCGGGGACTGAACGCGATGGGATTGCGCGTCCCATCGCCTGTTCGGTGCCTCAATCTGAGCGAACAAGTCGCCCAAAAGCTGCACGCCTGCACCGGACCTTACGCAGCAGGTCGTGCTCGAGATGTCCTCGACATTCTGTTGATCGACTTGCTCGGCAAGCTGGATGTGACGGCAGTACGAGCGGCGGCTCAACAGGTCTTCGCCGACCGCGCAACCCACGAGTTTCCGCCGAACGTCCATATCCCCGCGGAGTGGGCGCCGGAGCTTGAAGTGCTGGTGAAGGAGCTTGGCTACCCGACGACTTCAGCGACGGAGATCGAAGCACGGTTCCGCGCCTTCGTAGAGTTACTGGCGCAAGCTTAGGTCGATTCGCCTTGGCATCCATTGGCGCAGTCGGTATAGGAAGCCTTCATATCCTCCTAGTGGAACAACGCGCAGTCTAAGACCACAGAATTTTGTGGAACCACAGGAACTCGTGGCAGTAGACGCGACCTTCGTTCTTATTATCAATAGCTTACAGATGGAATGGTGATTGCTATCTTTGGTGGCGTCGCAACCTGACGGTGCTGACGACGACACCGCAGGGGCGCAGCCGTACTCCCCGATTCAGCCAAAAAGTTCCGTGCCATAGAGACCATCCGGCCGCGAGGGCATCAGGGACCGCATGAGCGGGTGGGAAGAGAGGACCTGCTCCCATCTACAGGAGCAATTCCCAGCTTCACGCGGTCGAGTATCAAGCGGAGGCCAATCCGATGAGTGAGATGGGTCGTAAGCTATTGATCATCCGTAGGCAACGCAAGCTTTCACTGCGACAGGTGGAAAAGCTCACTACGACGATTGCACAAAAGTACGGTGACAAGTCCCGCAGGATTTCGGCGAGTTGGCTCGGCAGGGTCGAACGGGAGAACCATTCGATCGCACACAAGTGGCTGGAATCGCTGAAAGAAGTCTACGGTGTCACACACGAGGAGCTAACCGATGATTTGATTCCCGAATCGAAGGCAACCCGATCACTGCATCATCAACTTCCCGATATTCCGGCTGCCGTCTTGAAAGGATTGGCTGGGCTGGGAGCTTCATTGTTGCCACCCGAAAGCTGGTTAGCGTACTTCCCTACGACAACACTCTTACCACCCCTCGCCCAAACTGAGGGTTCTTCTCCGGCTAGAAAGCGACCCCGCAACACGGAATATTTGTACGGCATACTCGGTGCGAGTGACAACACGTTGATCCCATTCGTGCAACCGGGAGCAATCGTTGAGATTGATTCATCGATTCATAAAATCGACTCAGGTAGAGTCTTCCGCTCTATCTTTGAACGCCCCATCTATTTTCTGCGCTCTCACGATGGCTACCATTGCGGCTGGTGCGAACTGGACCTCAAACAAGAATGGCTCACGCTGGTGCCTTCCGCTATGTCCATGGTGTCTTACCAGAGGTGGCGATACAGGGGGGAAATAGAGATCGTCGGCATGGTAAATCGTGTTCTGACCCGATTAGGGTTTCCCAGAAAAACCAGGCTCGACTATACGTCCCCTGACGAACATTCCAATTCGACCTGAAATCAATCCTCTTCCAATAAGCAAATGTAGCAAGGCGATCTAAAGCCGTCGCCAGCCTCCGGAGATCGAAAGAGCCTGCTCTTAGTATGTCAATCAGGATCTGACTCCCGATAAAGCGAATCAGGCGCGGATGATCGCCGGGACTAAGTGCATCCCTCGAATTACGCAATGCTGAAGCTTAATCCAACAAAGGCAGGTTTCCATGCAGAGCAAGAATCCATTGGAAGTGAACATCCTGATCGTCGTCATCGCACAGGAAGGCAATTTCATCCGTGCCTCGAAGAAGCTAGGCATTACACCACCGTCGCTCACCAGAAGGGTCTCGTCTCTTGAGAGAAGCATCGGAGTTAAGCTGTTCGACAGATCGACACGGAACGTACAACTGACCACTGCAGGAAGACTCTTTGTTCAGGAGTCGTCTCTCTCCCTCATGCATGCCGAACGCGCCTGGGATCTTGCTCGATTCCAGGCGCAGATCCAGATTGGCCCTTACCGGATAGGTTATTCCCCATACACCCACAGTGCGTTCTTGCCGCTCCTGAATGGTATGAGCCCGGTACGTCATTCTCCTGGGGATGAGCCCTCCGGGATTGTGCTTGAGACCGCGAACACGTTGGAGTTGGTGGATCGTGTTCTTCGAGGGAAGCTTCATGCCGCGCTGGGCGTGGGTCCAATCTCGGATCGAGATCTATGGGTGCAGCGGGTTGGCCGAGAGGGATTTTCGGTCTGCCTGCCGCGGAACCATCGGCTGGCCCAGAAGGTAGGCGTGACTGCGCACGACCTTGATCGCGAGATGGTCTTCTGGATGCCTCGATCGTTGCAGCCTCGCTACTATGGGCGGGTTATGAAATACATCGGCAATCTGGGAGTGCAACCCCTCTTCAAAGAAGTGAAGAGTGAGGCTCATGCTCTCGAATTTGCGGCACACGGATTTGGCATTGCTCTACTACCCCGTTCCGCTGCCCACATCACGCATGCGGGTACCGTCTTCAAGCCGTTGACCGACCGCTACCTTGGCATCGAGACCGTGCTTTTCATGCGACGTGATCAGAGATACGGCGACCTCAAAGATCTAGTCGATGATCTTTTCTCTCGGCTCTTAGCTCTCAAAATCGAAATCAACTAAGCCCAAGTGCCCCACTGGATGGGATATTTCGCTCTGATCGATCAACTGCTCCGGAGGATGTCTTATGCGCAGATTCCCTCTCATCTTTCTTGCAGGCGTTGTTTTCCTTACCGCCTGCGACAATGTTAAAAAGCCAACCGACAGAAATTTCAGGAAGGCCATCAACCGGTATTTCGAAATACATGGAAAAACTTGCGCGTCGATAGGTCGTGAGTTTCCTGTCGATGTCTCCAGGGCTACGCAGAAGGATCAGTATGGGATCGAGGCTCAGATGACAGCTCTGGAGCAGGTTGGGTTGGTTCATTCTTTCGATATCGTTGTTGCCGCTCCCGGCATTCTGGGGTCCAGTGCGCAGCGGCTAGTAAAACGGTATGAAGTAACCGACGAGGGAAAGAAATATTTCCAAGAGATCCCGGGCATCTTTGGGAAAACCGGTAGCTTTTGTTATGGAGAGAAGACCGTTGATTCGATCGTCAAATGGACGGAGCCGATGGCGATGGGCTCGTATTCCCAGACCGAGGTTACCTACACCTACAAGATCGTGGACCTCGCACCTTGGGCGGAAAGGCCGGATATCCAGCGCTTGTTTGGGGATATTATGACGACAGTCAGTGGAGTCTCGAAGACAAGTCAACTAGCGGGGTTGCGGTTGACCAACCAGGGATGGGAAGTGCCGGCCAAATGAACTTACGGCAGCTCCTGTAAGAGTTCCCAGTCGCCGATTGTTTCGTTCGGAGCCTGTAATACAAAATCGATAGACGTGATCCGCCAGTGGTGATCGCGCACAAACTTGTCAAAGTCGTCGTGTCACTTAGCGAACGATCAAGATGATTACTTTGGAGGAGACCCCAACGTTTCGAAGTGCGGTCCAGTGGAGGCTTTGCATTCATCAATCATGTACCCATGCGCAGCTTGATGACCTACCTACAGTGCCCCCTCTCCAAAGGAGAGATCTATGCTTGAGGGAAAAGTTGGAGAGATCATGGCGCACAAAAACTCACGGTTGTGCTGAAAAGAGGCGTTTGCAAGATCGTCGTGTAGAGCAACCATCGCGTCCCGCATGTCGCATTGGACAGGCGGATGACGGAGAACGGTATTACCAGCGAAAGCGCGCCGCGTGCCATCGGCGTTGAACTTGAGAGTCGTGTTCCTGGGGAAATCTGTTCTGCCCTCGGTTGATCGTTGCCGTCTTCTTCGGTGTCGCTGGAGCGACACTTATTTGTGCAGAGGTGTTCGGGGGGACGATGGTTGCAACTGAAAGCACAACTGTTTGACCGTCAAAGATTGAAGGGGGGAGTCCAGGTGCTGTCCAACGCGCAAGAAGCATAAGGCGCGGTTGGATATCTGCTGCCGCTCCCTCCTGGGTCGAATTAGTTTGAAACGCCAGCCGAGGGCAAGTTGCACCTAATGGGAGGCATATACTTGCGCTGCCGCTGAACTGATCCCTCTGGACACTACCCCTTGGAAGAAGGAGCAGTGTCCAGATCTTGTTCGGACCGAGGCCATTCGGCTTTCAGGATAGGGCCCAGAACGAATTATGGGTGGCTGAGGTTTCTACTGCTCGCTTAGAAAAAGTAGCTCGTATTACGTTGCCCTCTTTGCCACAGATACGACCCCATAGCCAGCGGATTATCGGTAGTTATGAAATTGAATCCATTTCTGTTAGCCAAGATGAAACTCCAATCAGGCCGTTGATCCGCGGTGTCGGAGGGCTGGCCGTTAGGCGCTCCGTTGTAGAAATACTGGCTAAGGAAAGAGCAGCAATATCCGTTACTGTTGAAAAACTGATAATTCACGTAGTTCGTCTGATCGGCGCCGGATGCCACCCATTCCTTATAAGGGTTGAAGTTAGCGAGCGCCCTAGGCGTTCCCGAATCCCCCCAGTTGTAGAGCGATGTAAGAATGCCCGGATTTTGTTTGAGGTCCACCTCCATGCCTGCAGTGAACGGAAATGCGTTGTAAGCTTGCATCGAAGCGAGCTCCCGAGGCTCGCTTCCGAAGCGACCTGGAGCTATTCCGCTGGTCTGATATACCGGCATGACCTTTACGTAGTTGGAATCCGGGTCAGATGAGTTCTTTGTAACGTACATCAATTTATTAAAGTCACTTTGAAGCGTAGCGGGCCACATGTAGGTATATGCAGCATCGTACTTAAGGATAGCTACCCTGTAAAACCCGGTTTGTGCAATTAGCTTCCACACCGCCTGGAGAGAAGTTCCGTCTTTGACATCCAGCGTAAACACAGCCTGAATATTGTTGTGCCCGATATAGTCAATCGCCGCTTGCAAGGTCGGCGGTGCCTCGTTCCAAGTTGACCAGGCGAAGTTGGTGGAAGTTCTCAGCTTTAATGTATCCTGCACTGAAGCATTGCTCCACCCACTGACATTGGGATTCAAACCCGCCGCCTCCTGCCCTCCTACGTTGCTGACGCCACCGCCCAACTCACCTGGATCTCCATCTGGTACCGAAAGACCGGGACCGGGACCCCAGGGATCGAAGCAGCATTTTCCATCAGCGTTTCCGACATTCGTCTCACGCCCCCATGTGGAATCGTGGGTGAGAATCGGCACGCCGTCCTGCGTAAGCCGGACATCGAGTTCGATTGCCTCAATTCCCATGAGTGCGGCGTTATAGATACTTTGAAGAGAGTTTTCGGGAGTTTTGCTGAAGTCGAGTTTGATACTCGAGTTAGGAAGCGTAGTTACACAACACGCGTTGCCATTGTCATCCAGAATCGAATGAAGGCCTCTGTGAGCTGCAACAATCACAAGATCGGAATGTCTGTTATACATCGCAGACAGAATGTGGTCTGTGTCATAGCCGGGTCCTAGTGAGACGCCGGAGGTGCCAGTGTTTGACGAAGTGCCAGAACTTTGCGCGTGCATGATGATGCTCCCGCTTAGCGCGAGCACAAAGAAGAGCGTCTTAAACCAACTGTTATTGGGCATAGAGATCCTTTTCCTTTGATCAGTGGAATTCTTGTTTTATTTGCCTGCCCCAGAACAAGTCGAGACAGACGCCGACGGAGAATACATTCAGCACGCCCTCCATCCAGACATCGGTCGTCAGGATTGACCGAGGCAGATCGTCGTGGAGAAGCCGCCGTCTCTGATGATTCGCGAGATGCGACGCTGACGCGTACTGAGTCAAATCAATCTCATCTACAAGAAATAGCTGCCGAGCAGTCTCAATCTGCCGGTGCGGCGACCGAATTCGCCTCGATCATTTGCGGCAGCTACGCGTAAAGTATTGCTTCGAATTCTCGATTACTCTGGACCGTCGCCATCGGCTCCGGTCTCCGGCTCTCTGTTAGTCGACGTGCGAGTATCTGGCTTCGCCGTCTTGGGCGTTACGGCCGGCTCCGCGATCAAAGGTGGGTGAATCACATTGCGCTTTTCGATGTAAGCTGTTGTAATTTGATCCGTTTCGCTTCCAAGCCGAGTTTTGAGCTTCTCCATGAAATCGTAAGCGACATGGTTGAGAGCAGGCCCCTTTTCCAGCATTGCCTTGCCTGCAGGCGACTTATAGAAAGCGATGATGCCGTCTATGTTCTCGTCGCTAAAGTTATCCGCGCAATAGCGAACCATAGCTGCTTCCAGGTTTTCGATGCCAAACTCAGTGTCCGCAATTTTGTTTATCTCGGCACGATAATCCTCGCTGAGCTTTTTTTCTTCCGGAGAGATCCCCTTGTTTTTTTCAAGCGACTCTCCAGGCACAACCACCTTTCTGCTAGCGAACATTTTCAGAGCTGTCTTTCCCTGAGAGAGAACTTCTGACAATTCAGACTTAGTTCCCGTGACCGTAAGCATCTCGTCGATCTTTGCGGATTTTTCGGGAGAAATGGCGGACGGACGCGACTCGGTCTGCAAAGGAGCCGTCGCTGCGGAAACCGGTCGAGTGTCCTGTGCGTTAAGCGACAGGCTGCTACAGACCAGCATTGTGGCGATCGAAAAAGAATTAAGGCGCATGATGGGGAGAGTTCTCCTGGTCTGACGTGCAAAATGCAAAAGTTGAAGAGTTAAACTGGCTGCTGGGAGATGATCGATGGCATCAAGAAAGATGCTGTCGCAGTCCACGCTCTTGGGAACGAGTTGGCTTGATCTCATCCCAGGTCAGCTCGGTATCGGCGATTCCATTGATCTTGGCTAGGTAGTCGTCTGTGAGCTGTTTCTCCTTGACCGAGGTCGCGACGACCTTCGCGTGTGCGATGCCTGGGACGACGGTCTTCCGATCGGCATACCGCTTGAGGCCTTCCCGCCTCTCCCCAAGAATTTGCAGCAGTTGGGGCTTAGTGCCCGTGGCTGGAAGCATTTCCTCTATTTTTGCGGCCTTAGATGGTGAGATGTCGGTCGAATGAGTTTGGGAGTTCGGTTGCGATACCGCAGACGCCTGCGCCAAGGTCGAGGTCTGTGCGTAAAGCAAGACTCCGCCAAAGGCAATCGCAGTTGCTGTCAAAAGAAAATTAGCACTCATGATGAGATATACCTTCCTTACTGATTTGCAAGTTAATGCAATTTAGTTACTAGGCAATTTTTTACAGCGTCAAGTAGACCGAAGAGATCAGCGGCCATCGATGCGTCCGGCACAAAACAGTCTGCTCTCGATAACCCAAGGAATTTTGTAGGTGTCTAAGCGTCCCTTATTCCCAAGCAATTCAGCAAATAGGTCACGGCTGCAGCAGAGCTCCGGTGTCGGGATCGTAGTAGAAAATTTTTGACTTTTCCCCATCGATCGACTCGCGGATCTGTCCGGAACTGATGTCATCATCGACCTGAATGGAAAACGGAGAGAAGTTAGGACAGGCGACTTTTACACCGCTGTCAAAACCCGTTGCGAGAGGCTGCAAGGAACATTGCGCCCCATCAAAGCGGGCTATGTTTAGCCAGCCCTCCGGCGTGATCGTAAGTGAGTAGACTGGGCGGACCAGCATATCCGTCACAGAGAACGATTCGCCGGCCTTGTACTCTGCGCTCTTGATCGGCCAGTCATACGGCATCACGATGGAGTTTGCGATCAACCCTTGAGGCGTCAAATAGAAGTGAGGAATCAGGCTGGCTCCCCCACGATAGTTGGGTAGCCACAACGCCAGATGAAAGTGCGGCGGAGAGTCATGATGTCCGTGCGGGTAGTTGGTGTCGAAGCCCATCAGGAAAAGGCGGCCCAGATTCTGATCATCGACGTAGTGATCCAGTCCCAGTCTCCGAATGGCCTCCAGCAGACCGAACTCAAGATTGCTTGCAGCGCGTCGCTGAACATCGGGAAAGACGCCCTCGGTGTAATCACCTGCTCTACGCGCTGGATCACCGTGTTCGAGGCGCAGCTCAACTCCTTGCCAGTAAAGATGAGTTTGAAATTCTCCAGAGTTCACGCGATCGGCGATTTGCGATGGCACTATAAAGCGTAAGCCGCCTGAGGAGCGTTCGAAGGAGAGATCGACAGTCTCGAGGGTCACACGCCTAAACGCGCTTGCGTCCGTTCTCACGCGCAACGGGATCGGAGTAGACACGGGCACACGCATGGCGAGGATCACTTCGCGGGTGTTCTGGCGCGCATATGCAGGATCCTCGACAAGCTGGCAGGCTTTGCACGTTGAAGGAAAGTCTATGGCTACCGGAAGATCTGCCGGCGCGGTGGTTGTCTTAACGAGCTTCAAGGTAACAAGGACGGTGCTTTCTGCGCTTGCGGCAAGAGGCCAGGCCAGCATGCAAAGAGCGAGAATGAAAAGACGATTCATGAGTCTCCGGAGGTATGGCGGCAACACGGAACGATGTTGCCGCCTAGGTTGATTTTGTTTGGTTAGGTCCGCAATCCTGTTAGAAAGCCAGACGGAGGGCTACCTGTACCTGACGGGATGGATAGGCGTTAGCTGCGGTATACGTTCCGAAGTTGGCCCCGTCGGTGATGGCACTGTCTGGTTCCTGGAAGTTGGTCGAGTTGAGTACGTTGAAGGCTTCTACGCGAAACTCCAGCTTGCTTGCGTCAGACCAAAGTGGCACTGACTTGTGGAGCGCGAGGTCGAGCTGCGCGAATGCCGGACCACGGAGGGCATTTCGACCGGCATTGCCGAAGAACTGACTCGGGGTAGGAACAGTCACCTGACTTGCGTTGAGCGTCTTCGTGAGCCCGCTGTTGGTCTTCACTCGGGCCGACTTCGGCGCATATACGGCACCAGGTGTGCTAACAAGATTTGGACGAATCGCATAGGCCGAACTGGTGCTCGACACCACATACTGTCCTTGCGGAGCGTAGGTCAGGTTGATCGGCAGTCCGCTGCTCACGACGTTGATAGCTGAGACCTGCCATCCTCCAAGAGTTGCCTGCTGCCACGCCGGCGCGTTCTGGCCGAACATGCGCCCCCTGCCGAATGGCAGGTCCGCGGTGATCGAAAGTGTGTCGTTTAGAGGCTGGTCATAGCCTGACGGCCCCCTGTCCCCAGCCGGGTTGTAGAAGTTTACGTTTGCGGAGTCTCCACCGTTCGTCTCCAAGTCCGCGGATGCATTGTTGAACGCCCTCGACCATGTGAACGAATTGATGAGGTAGATTCCGTTGCTGTATCTCCGCTCGAGTTTCGCCTGCAGCGAATTGAAGTTCAGAAATCCGGTCGGTAACGTCGCGAGAATGTTCGTGAAGTTACCGATCGGACGCCTTGCCTGCTGCGAAGTGCATTTCGTGCTATCAGTGTTGCAGGCTACCGGCTCGGTGGCAGCCTGATTGAAGTCGGTGAGGACGGGAATATGCACCCCATGACTGCCAACATATGACACTTCTAGAGTTGTGTTCTTCATGACTTCGCGTTGAACGGTCAGATGGAATGCCTGAACGTAGCCAGCCTCAAAGTCGCGAGGAATGTAGCGAGTCTGAGCGGACAGTGTCGAGAAGTTCTGCGCCGACGCGAAGTTCGTCTGGTAACCCATCTGCGTCGTGCGGAAGCAGTTGCTGGGGTTCTGTGTAAGCGATGTGCAGAGTTGTTGCCCACCCGTCACGGAAGGAGGAGTCTGGTTAATCGTGGCGTCGACGATGTAGGGGCCGTTATAAGCCAATAGGCTCTCACCACCAACACGGAAGAAGTGCATAAAGCCGATTCCGTATCCTCCACGAATTACCGTCTTTGGGTCTACCTGATAAGCAAAGCCGAAGCGGGGAGCGAGATCTTTCTTGTCGGTGTTGATGAGGCTGCGGTCACCTGAAGACGCCTGGACCAACGAGTTGCTCGTTGGATCGAAGTTCGCAAGGTGGTTGTTTTGCTCCCAATAGGGAGTGACGAGCTCATACCGCAAGCCCAGATTGAATGTGAGTTTATCGCTGAGCTTGAAGTCGTCCTGAACGTAGCCCATATACATGCGGCGTTCCATCTCGACAGTCGCCAGATTATTGAGTTGGTAACTGTTACGTGCGCCGGTCAGGAAGTCGGCCAGGTTATACGCCTGGATATGCGCAGCATCGGTGGCAGATGCCGCAGCTCCTCGGCTGAATTGGCTGGCATAGAAGCTCTCGCCATACTGTGGATGGAAGTCCGAGATCGCTTGGTTGAGAAAGCCGTATTCGAAGCCAACCTTGATACTGTGGCGTCCCTTCTGCACGCTGTAGTTGACTTTGGGGTTCGCTAAGAAAGGATTGGTGAACTGTGGATTGGAAGACTGTCGCCCGAACTGAGAGAAACCGGTGACGACTTGAGTGTCAAGGCCGCCGGTGAGCGATGGGTCGGTCGGCACGTTCGGGATGTTGAAGTCGGCCAGCAGATTGTCCGCGCCGATGTTCAGCGGTGTTTTGCCGCTGTTCGTCCATGTCAAGCCAAGACGAAGCTCAAGGACCGATCTCGGTGTCGGGGTGAAATTGTAGCCACCCGCAATCTGCCGCGTGTAAGCGTAGAGCGTGCCAACGGTGTTTCCGCCTGCGAGGCCTGGAATATTGGGAGCCATAAGGACCTCCCACGAGCTCTGACTGTAACGAGCGAATGCGGTCTGCCGCGGACTGATGTAGGCGTCGGCTCGGGCGTCACCCTTATTCGTGGTGGTTCTATTCGCTGGCGTTGAGACGTAGTTATTTCCGCCGGGCGCCACGGTTGCATTGGGTGTGGCGTCCCCCTGCATGATGCTGAGAACTTTCGAAGCAAACGGGCTCTGGTCACCGGCAGGAATTCGTCCATTCGCATACTGTGCGCCAGTGATTGGATTCACCAGCGCGATGGGATTGCCATTGGCGTCGGTGAAGATACCCTGAGCTTGCGCAGCGGTCGGAACCACGGCGGTCTGAATAGTGCGGTTGACGTTGCGGAGTCCTTCAAAGTCCGCGAAGAAGAACAGCTTGTCGCGCTTGATGGGACCACCAATCGTGGCGCCGAATTGGTTTTGAACCAACGTTGGCTTCACGCCGTTCCCAAGAAAAGGCCCGTACGCATTGAGGTCGGTGTTCCGAAGATACTCGTATAGGACACCGTGATACTGATTCGTGCCGCTCCGGATGGTGGCGTTGATGATCGCTCCGCCGGCCCGACCGAATTCAGCGCTATAGTTGTCCGTCTGAACCTTGAATTCCTGTACCGCGTCGGGAGACGGAATCACGGCCTCGTTTGAAAACCCTTGGTTTGCTGTCTGATACGCGTTGTTGTCGATACCATCCAGCTGGAAGTTGTTTGCCATCGAGTTCAACCCGTTTACGTTGTAGGAGGCATCCCGGCTGGGATTGGACAAGACCTCGAGCAGCGATTTACGAACGCCGGGCACGAGGGTTGCCAGATCGGCGTAGGCGCGGCCATTGAGCGGAAGGTTTACGATCTCACGCGATTGGACAGTTTCTCCGCGGTCGCTGGAGTCGGTTTCAAGTAAGCTCGCTGCGCCCGAAACGGTGACATTTTCCGTATTCGTGCCAAGCTTCAACGTCAGCTCAACTCGCTGTCTAGCTCCGATGTTGACGACGAATGGGCTGGTGGTCGAGGTCTGAAATCCGGGGGCCGTTACTGTAACGGTAAACTCGCCCGGCTGCACGTTATCGAATTCATAGTTGCCGTTTGAATCGGTCTGACGAGTCACCGTCACACCTTTGGAGATGCTCGATAGCTGGACGGTCGCTGAGGATATGGTTGCTGCGCTCGGGTCCTTAATCGTTCCGAGCACGGTTGCGGAATCGAATTGGCCCCATGCTGCATGTGGGGATCCGGACAAAATCAGCACCACTGTAGCGATGCCATACAGCCAGAGTCGCCATCGAATGACGCTCTGCTTCTTTTCTTGCGTAGCCAGATATGGCTCTAATCTCATTGCGTAGGCTCCTTGGAAATCACTTCTGATGTATCTGTGTCGCGAGGGTGAACGCAGGCAGCAAATCCTCGCCGATGCCATAGGACTAGCAACCGGACAGCAGCTCCACGCAGATAATTCACGGAGACAGCAGGGATACTTCGCATAAGCCCAGCGCTATGAGCGCGTTACGAAGCCTTAACATTGCCCCGATACATGAACAGAACGTTTCAATCGTGTTTACGCGCCATTTATAAACCTCTGATTTACTGGGTGCTATCGGGGAAAGAGGTAACATATGGCCTCCACCAGCGTTGAGGAAACTGTTGCGCCCGATGATGCGATAGCCGATAGCCGACGCGCTTTGGTAGCACGTGTCATCGGCTCCTCAATATTCTTAAAAACCGAACGACTCTCTGGCTTCCTCTCTTCGATCTGTGAACTGGCTCTGAGTGGTCGAGCGCACGAGATTAACGAGCACAGCATAGGCACCACCGTCTTTGGACGGTCCCCACACTACGACTCAACAGTTGATGGGATCGTTCGAACTCAGGCGAGCCGCCTGCGTCAAAAGCTCGATCTTTATTTCAATGGGGAGGGCGCAGACGAACCCATTCGCATAGTCATTCCTCGAGGAAGTTATGTCCCCCTATTCGAACCCGCTCCCGGAGCTTTGCCTCAGCCGATCGAAACGCCTCCGCTGACGCTCCCGCTCGAAGCCCCGGTCACGCCTTCAAGATTTCCTATCTATATATGGTCTGCCTCGATTTGCCTTGCCCTGGCGCTCATCACTGTTCTTCTTAGCCATGCGGGTATTCTGACTCTGTCCCTGCACGGTCGTCCCCAGGCCCATCCTCTTTGGAGTGAAATCTTCACTCCGGGACGTGCCACATTAGCGGTTCCGGGGGACAGCGGATCGGTGATGCGGCAGGGGATCATCAATCGGAACATGGGATTGGCAGATTACCTCAGCTCCGACCATGGAATGGCGAACACCACATCGTCCGCTGCTATTCGGGCCGAAGCGGACGATTTTGGCGGTCGTCGGTATACCACCATTGTCGATCTTGAGATCGTTCACGATCTCGACCAGATTGCACTTTCCGGAAGGGGCAAGCTGGAGCTGCGTTATGCTCGGGAATTGACTACCAACGATCTTAAGCGAGGCAATGTCATACTGATCGGAGCCCCCGAGGCTAACCCGTGGGTTGAGCTCTTCGAGCGCAATATGAACTTCGTTTTCTCTCACGACCGCGATCATCGGGTGATGTCTGTAGTTAACCGCTCACCTACCGGCAGTGAACCACACCAATGGGATTCCCGATACACAGACGCTCAGCGCCGTGTCTTCGGGGTTGTCGCCTATCTGCCCAACTTAAGTGGAAACGGCAATGTACTTATCGTTGAAGGAACATCCATGGCAGGAACAGACAGCGCATGGGATTTCGTTTCAGATGATTCCCAGTTGCTGCCATTTTTAAAACAGATCCGGGGTAGCGACCGATCTGTGCCGCACTTTGAAGTTGTTTTAGGAACAAATAACTTCAATGGCAGCGCTGCGAAGACGGCTGTTCTTGCATGGCGCACCAGTAGGTAGATAACCACTACTCCAGTCGAGACGAAACCTCGGGGTAGCTTTCACATGTTTCAGGCCGAATCTCAGATTGGCCACTTCAGCTAGCGCGTGTACCCAAGTGATGGTGTTTTCCAGAGGGTCCTCCTTTATCTGGATCGAATTTAGATCGCTGAACTTACTACCCTTGGTACTTGGAGGCTGTCTTTGTAAGCCGATTTTCTCGAAGTCTCCAACGGATCTGAGCACTAATCCTATTGGCGTCCAGCACAATACTGAAGACCGCGACTTCGGCGAATGCAGGCTGGTTGGCCGTTAATGTCCTCAATAGTCCAGCAAGCGCCGGCGGGAAGTTCGAACGAAGGAAGTCCTTCAGACGTACGTTTGGTGATTCTTTGGAGGCGAATTGGTCGTGGAGCAGATAGTGTCATGTTCTCGATGATTTTGCCAATAAGCGGCCACCTACGAACCGTCGGAATGCGGCTGACTCAGTCGAAATGACTTCGTTCCCGATGCGATAAGTGTTTCATTGGCTGTGCGAATTTCCGTTACGTGCCGCCAGCCATCTTGATTTGCGACGTGCGTGACTAGGTCTATGGAACACCTGCATTCCTCCATGACCTCACTCAAAGGGACGCCACCCGAGCCGCGCATGGCAAGCTGCGCCAAGCGTCGCAGAGCATCTCCCGCGCTGTTGGCGTGGATGGTCGAGAGCGAGCCGCGATGGCCGGTATTGAGCGCGTCGAGAAAGACGCGCGCCTCTGGGCCGCGAATCTCACCGACGATGATGCGGTCGGGCCTGTGCCGAAGCGCAGCTTTCAATAAATCACTAAACCCGATCTGACTCTTATGCGTATCGAGTTGGGCCTCGGCTGAGATGACGTGCTGCTTCTTTATATAGAGTTCTGCTACGTCTTCGAGGATCAGGATTCGATCATTGTCAGGGATGAATCCCGCGATGACATTGGTCAACGTGGTCTTTCCCGCCCCTGTTCCACCAGAGATCAGGAGGTTGTCGCCGCGGCGTATCGCGTCTGAAAGCTGTTCCCCCTGATCGGCTGTGAGCATCCTGCGCTCGATCAGGTCGTCCATCGTGAACCCACGGGAGGTGAACTTTCGGATCGTTATCATGGGCTGAGGATTGACCACTGGTGGGATGAGCGCAGCCATACGGCTCCCGTCCGGCAATCTCAGATTCAGGATTGGCGAATCGGCATCGAGTTTCTTGCCGAAGCGGTTGGCGATTACTTCGAGGCTCGTCAGGAGTGCGCCATCCTCAAATTGGATGTCCGGCTGAAACACGATGCGGCCCTTCTCCTCCATCCAGACGGAGCCGTCGGGATTCACCATGATCTCGGAGATGGTCTGGCTGGACAGCAGATGTTCGATCGGTTTGAGAAACGGAATGATGATGTCAAAGCTCATCTCTGGTACCCCTCAGGTTCTAAGTGTTTGAAAAAATGTAATCGTCGTGGTCGTGGCGGTGGGAATGTGGAAATCGAAACGCGATTTCCAAGGGCAGTGGGAAGGGTGGAAAATGGCTGTATCGTTTTCCGTGCTTTCCACTGCCCGTCATTTCCACCGCCTTCATGCCGGAACCTTCTTTGGATCGAAGCCGATCCGTTCCTGCTCGAACCAACTCATCGTCGCAGGCAGGAAGTCGGGCTTGAGATAGCAGTAGGTCGGTGGCAGAGGGGTGATGCCATCGAACGCGACCACCACAGACTGCATATTGTTGAGGTCGAAGAAGACTTTTTCCTCGAAGAGCGGCTCCTTATGTTTCTGGTACTGCTTGGAGGCGGAGACGGAACCTTTACTGGACGAGGTGCGTCCGCTCAGCAGGCCGACATTGGCATTCGTACTGGACTCTGAGACGGTGTAGCTAATCCGTGTCCGGTCTGCCTTACCGCACAACTCAGACGCGTATCTGGCTGTCTCTGGATCGCTTGTGGTCAGGAAAACTTTTGTCCTGAATGCCTGCAGCAGCGTCTTGACGCCCTCATTGGGTAATGCATCGTTGAGGCTGGAGACGCTCTGGGTGGCGACGATCGGGATGCACTTTGGCTGCCGGGATATCGACAAAAATCGTTCATCCCCTGTCGGGTTGTCACCACCTACCGTGGCGAAGTTTTGATACTCGTCACAGATGAATACAGTCGCTCGGAAGTGTCTTTCCGGGTGAGCATCCATGACCGGGATTCGCAGTTGGACAGCTCGCTGATAGTCGATCTTCATCATGGTTCCGATGGTCTTGGCGAGCGCAGGATTAAGGGCAACGGGGAAGTTGAGGCCAACGACTCTTCCGGTCTCGATCAGTTCGTCGAACGGCGGCAGCACGCGTCCTGTCGGATCAGAGGGACAGGGCTTACCCTCGTACAGCTCTTTTGGCGGACAGAACACGCGACGGACCTTCGCATCGGTCTCGAAGAGAGACAGAAAGACCACGATACCCTGCACGATCGAGGTCTTGACCTCGGAGCGAAAGAGCTTCCAGTGTTCCCAGTACCAATACTGGACGCTGTCGAACTGGTCACGCTGCTCTGCCTGGGACGGTCTCCGCGTATACACAGCAAATTCTGCAGACGTATGCTGTACCAGCAGTTGTTCCAGGGTCTCGGTCCATGCGACCAGATAAAGTCCCTCGTCTTCGCGCCACTCGAATCCCAGGGGGGACAACAGACCCTCATGTTCCCGGTACGCATCCTTGTGGATGCCTATATAGCTCGTTGCGCTGAAGCGCGTTCCCACTTCGATCATGAGTTCTTCGAGGCGCCCTGCGCTGATGACAGTACGGAAGATGTCGACCATCGTCAGGTATCCGTCCCGAATGCGATGGAGCAGGATCACGTACCGGACGAGGTCTGTATAAGACTGCTGCCAGAAAGGCTCCTTCCCTTTGCCCCATATTGAGGTAATGATGGAGGCGATATTGAACGCCTGCGCGTAGGCGTCGAGGGAGTTGTTCAGTGGGTTATAGCGAAGATCGCCGTCGAGCGAGATGTCGTCATAATCGTTCTCTCGTCCGCACGACTTCAGAATGCGCTGTGCCTGTCTGCAAAGATCCCCCTTCACCTCAAGGACGATGCCGGAGAGCTTCTGCTCCGGATCGTCGGCGCGGTAGGCAAACAACTGGCGCATAGCCGGGAGGATCAATCCCAACGTCTTGCCGGAGCCGATAGAGCCGAACGACGCAATACCGGTGTAGAGACCTCGTTCGGGGATGGCGAGCCATCGCGGAGTCGGACTGGGCCGTGGAACGAGTTGGCGGTGTACCTCTCCGATGACCAGTTGCAGCTCGTCTCTGGTACGCGGATCGGGATACGGAGGCAGAGAACCCACACCCTGTTCCAGTTCCTTCCTGTAGATGTGGACATACACCAGAGAGAACAGCATGGAGAAAATCAGGAACGGCGTGCTGTAGAGGAATAGATCGTAGCTTCGTACCAGACCGAGATAGATGGATGGCCCTTCGAGCGAGACCAACCGCAGCAAAGGGTCTGCCTGATTGATGGGGTACAGGCTATTGAGGATGATCCCGCAGGTCGCGCTGAGTCCGAGCGACAGAAGGATGCGGTACTCGACCAGGGGACGAACAAGCTGTTGAAGCGGGGCTCTCAGACGCATGTTGGCGGCGTCTCCTTTTACGCGTGAGTTGTGCTGTTGGCTGGAATCGAGTCAGGTTTACGGACCGGCTCAGTCGTAGGCTTGACCGGTGAGGTAGCGGCCTTAGTCTCGGTGGAAGGACGCGCGGGACTCGGAGACCGGCTGGCCTTGTACTTGAGGAAGTCCTCTTCCTGTGTCAGAGCGAAGCGCAAAAGCTCATTGATGATGTACTTGCGTTCGTTATCGGACCACTCGCACATCAGGTCGATGTCATTCGAGATGCTGTCCTCGATGTTGGTCTTCAGGAGCACGAGCCGAACCTTACTGGCACCATGCTCGATCTTGAACTTACTCATCGGTGGTTCCTCTCTGGCCGCAGATGCGACCTTGTGATGTACAACACTGGGACTAACTCGGTACCGACTTTGGTCAGGTTTAGGTACTCACTTTGGCCAACTCAGGTACCGTGTCTGGACCGGATGGAGTACCGACTCTGGACTCGATCTGGTATCGACTTTGGTCAACGGCAGGCCGGGGGTGGGAGCGACCAGCGCGGCGTCAGCCGACGCGGCAGCCCGGAGGGCGGGGTCGCTCCCACCCCCGGCATACACCCCTCCCTGACCCCATCTATCCGCGTAACTCGATGCATTAAAGTCACTTATCTTCCTTAGAAGGGGTATCGTGGCGGGTATGGTGATGGGTATCGTCATCCTCGTCAGAGTGAGGCTCCGGCTGTGTCGGATCTAATGGATAGCGATAGGGGAGGACAATAGTGGAGAAGGTCACACGCATGGAAGTCTGAAGAAATCGTTGGCGGATCTTCTCCACTGTTGTGCTCCCTGCCTTCCACGCAGAGTAGAGGGCCTGATGTTCCAGCGAGGTGTAAAGGGACTCACCTTCGCGCAGAGTTTTGAGATCGCTCGACAGAACACCTCGCCCCCCGACCTCGGATTGCTGGCGGATAGCCAGGAATTCGAGGAAGTGATCGACGCCGATCGGTGTCATGGGAGTGACACCGCGCAGGCGGTCGGCGGGCAGGAAGCGATTGAAGGTCGCCTTTGCCCGCGCTGAATTACTCTCGGTGTCGGCAACGAAGATCAACTCGAACTCGCCGAGCGCCGCAAACAGTGGTTGGTACTGTTTGAGGTAACGCTCGAAGCGTGATGCCGTCGCCTGGCCTTCGTCAAAGAATGCGAAGCGTGGAACGCCAGCATTCGAGACAAGAATGGGGAACCCATCCGAGAAATACATCAGGCGTCCGGCGTGGCTGCGGGGCAGCAGCTCCGAACGGACGCCACACTGCGTGGTGAAGAAGTCAACCTTGTTGACTTCTTCGACGAGCATGTTCGCGCTCAGGTGTGCGAGGACGAAGTCAAGCACCATGAGGCGCGACTTGATATGAGCGTCACCTTTTATGCGTCGGTTCTGGGAGTGTGGCCGTTCGATGGCGGCATAGAGAGTCTTTGATTTCAGGTGGTAAATGTGCCAGCCCCGACCGCACTCGATGACCTGGATATGGTTATGCCGATCCGCCTTGCGGAGCATCCGATCTAGCGCCGTACCACCATCACGACCGGCGAAGCGGTTGTACTGACGGCGCAGGAAGTAGCCGGAGTGAACGGCAACAAGATACAGAAATGAAGCCTCCCGTTCCAGGTAGCCGATGGCTTCGAGAGATGAGATCGGATCGTAGTCCATGGTCATAGCTCCAGAATGTCTCCCAGGGGATAGTGTTCGTCCTCGATCTTTGAGGTGATAGTGGCCCGGTCTGCGGCAGAGGCGTAGTTCCGGAAGCCAGCCTGGCCTTTCGATCGGAGATGGCCGGCATGGTAGGCGGCGGTGAGGACTTCGATGTCCTCATGGCCGGTGCGCGATCGGTCGTCCGCATCTACGGTCTGTTCCACGTCGCGGGGAAGGTCGTATTCGATCCGCGCGTCAGGGATCTGAATCTTTCCATCAACGAAGGGCAGCTCCAGGCGTTCGGCAACCTCGCGCTTGATCTCGGCCATGTCGCGCGAGGGATCGGCTTTGCGTTCGGCATAGATCGCCTTCTGTACCTGTGACTTGATCTCGAAGTCGAGCTTCACTCGAAGATTCGTGCCGCCCTTCTCCCCGATCTTCTCTGCCTCTTTCTGATAAGCGCGGTAGATATGGGAGTCGTGCTCGACCTCGCGCGGTTTCACCAGGCCGGCATAGAGCCTCTGGTCTTTCGGCAGGTCGCCCTGCTTGAGAAGCAAGCGGCGACCGTCCTGGGTCAAGGTGACAACTTCGACGCGTTCAATCGTGCGCCGGCTCCCGTCGCGGCGCAGATTGACCTGAGAGGTTTCGACGAGACCTTTGTCTCGGAGATACCGAAGGTCATTCTCAAGAGGACGCGACTTTCCGTTGTAAAGCGTCTCGCGGAGGTCCGCGACGCGGACGACGCGAAAGCGCCCAGCCTCGCTCAGGAGCTGCTTCTCTTCTGGACGCAATTCCAGCCCGACGATGTCGCTGGACGTCCGTGCCGGACGCCGAGGATCGGCGGAGGGCTCAGGACGGCGCCGTTCGCGCGGAACGTCTCGCGCACCTACTTCACGCGGGCGTTTCGCCCGCGGACGGGTGTGGCGAGAGTCCGCATCCTTCACCTCCAGAGACTTCAGGCGATGGAGGATCGGGTTGTCAGGGACCTTGCGGGAGTTGGACCGTTCACCGGGCTGCGGGGCAACGCGTTCGTCGCCATCGCGACGACGCGGCGGTTCCTGGGGAATATCGATTCTCATGCGGCCTCCCCGTCATCGCCGCGCTCCGCAGGAGCAGGCGTGAAGTCGATCGCTGTCTGGGTATTCGCCGACTTCGTGGATGACTTCTTCTGGCGGCTCGGCGGGGGAGAAGGCAAGACGGTTTCGTCAGAAACCGGCGGCGCCTTGGGAAGTTGGCCGACGACACGACGAACGTCGTAGTCGGCCACGCGGGTGAAGCGGTTCATCAGCTTGTCGGCGGCCTCGCGCATCGCACGGATCTTCGCGACGAGATCAGGAGTACGTTCCATATATTGGTCTTCACTCGCCATGGTTTACTGTTCCTCCTCCGACTCGCCAAAGCGGGAAAGAATCTCTTCGGAGAGTTCACTCTGTCCGGTCTGAATTTCCTGATCGAGATGCCGGAGCTTGCGACCGGCATCTCGGAGGAAGAACTTGCGCTCGATCCAGATGGTGATGCCGAGGATGTTGGCGAAGAGCAGAGCGCAGTAAAGCGCGATGCTCTGGAGATCGTGATGAAGAATGAAGCTTCGCCAGGGAGTGAGGAAGCGCAGCTCACCAGTGAGCCAGAATCCGAGCGCGAGAAAGATCAGCGTGGCGACGAAGACAGCGTTGGCGAACATCGGGTTCCTTTCTGCCGCGATAACAGAGCGGCCTTGTCAGAACAAAAGCGGAGAGGCTTTAGCCTCTCCGCGAAATGAGGGCGGACGGCGTTAGCCGTCCTCGCCCGTATCGACGACTAGCAGGGGACGTTCCAACCGCTGTATCCGTGTCGCTTGAATCTCATACGAGTCGTGCTTCACAGGAAAACGCTCTCCAGCAACAACTGCGATTCGGATATGCTCCTGCGCTCGTAGTTCTGCTTCGACATCGAGATAGTCGCCACGTTTCATACCGCGGGTGAAACCGCAGAACCACGGGCCGGGACAGACGATCCGGTGTGTGGTGATCCGTGGAGTCCACTCGTTGGTGGCGACGTCCCAGGTTCCGGACATCGTTGCCAGGAGCAAAACTGCGAAAGCCTCCTCGGTGATTCCGTCCGAAGGCGGAACCGTGGCGTCCGCTGCGAGGAATCCTCGCAGCGTGACGGTGTTCTGAAATAATCCAGTCATGGTTGCACCTCCCGAGGGAGGACAACGCGGCCTAAGCCGCGTCGTCCTCCGTGACCGGCTCGGCGTCGAGGTTCTCGTCGCGTGAGCTCTCGGGTTTCGCCAGCTTCTTGACGATGCTGGCGCGTACCTCCTTCTCGCGGAAGGTGACTTTGGTCTTCTTCTTGCCGTCACCAATCTCTTTGTCGTACTGGTTGGTCTGTGTCTCGCCTACGACCTCGACGTAGTCGCCCTTCTTCAGGGGCTTCGCGTCCTCGGCGGGCTTGCCGAAGGCGACGATGCGGTGCCACTCGGTCTTGTTCACCCACTGGTCGCCCTTCTTGTAGCCGGACTTGGTGGCCAGCGAGAAGACGACGAAGGTGGTCTGGTTTTTGGTTGCGAAGCTCTCGGCGTCCTTGCCGACGAAGCCCTTCAGTTTCTGTTCGTTTTCGTAGAGTGCCATTGTGTTTCTCCTTGTTTGTATTTGCCCGGATTGCCCTCGGGACACTCTTGCGCGAAGCGACGCGAGGTGCCCCGCTCCCAAGTCTTATGAAAGGGGTTGTCAAGAGACAGGGTTCTCCCGTCGCGGAGCGACCGTCTCTTGACAGCCAGCCCCAACCCCCACGCCTTCAGGTTTTGTCTCGATTGCAGTTCTTTCCTTGCAGAGTTATTCATCGTGATCGTTGAGCGAACGCCATCCACTTTCGAAGCTGACAAGCGAACCGATTGGCAAAGGTGCCAACCATGGTCTTATTCGAGACTCGAGGCCTACGACTTTCTTCGGTTATCCAAGGGGGCATAGAGTGCCAATGGAGACTGTGCGCCGAGGCGCGTGATCGCCTAACTTGGGAGTGGATACTCACCCTCGAACCGAGAGCTCCGGAAACGTCTCTGGCCACAACGAAGCGAAGAATCGCCTGCATGGTAGATCTGTTCTCGGGGCGCTCAAGCCTGCAGCTTTAGATGGGCCGCGTCAAACCCTCCTTCCTGCTTCCAAACAGCTAAAGTGACGGCCGCAATCTTACGGGCCAATGTCAGCCGGGCCATCGCAGGCTTCTTCCCCTGAGCGACCTGGGCGTCATAAAACTCACGGAGCGGGCCTGAACCACAACTTGCGCCCATCGCGGCGTGCTTGAAGATGTTCTTCAGCGCATGGTTGTGGTTCGTGTTGAGCCCGCGGAGAAGAGGCGACTTCTTCGATCGCTTCAGCTCTCCGTCAATGAATTGGTAGTCGGCGCTGCTCGATGTTCTGATGGCCAGCCCACAGTAAGACCAGAGCTGCCTCTTCGTCCGAAAGCGATGAGGTGTCTGGAGCAACGCAACGAGCAGCGCTGACCAGATCGGTCCGATGTACGGGACCTGACGGAGCCAGCGTGTGGCCGGCTGTTTACGAGCCTCCGTCAGCAGGTCGCGTCTTGCCTGCTGGCGGAGTGCCCGGAGCGCGTCCAACTCCTGGTAGAAATGTTCCGCCCTGCGCCGCACGCCAGTCTCAGGGAGCTTGCTCAGCCACGCTTCACGGTGGTTAGCTGCATATACCTGCTGTCCGCCGCATGGAATACCCCAGCCGCGATACAGCGCCTTCGTGCGGTTCATCACCCGTGTCACATCCTGGGTGATGACGAGGTAACTGCGCGCCAGCTCTCGCAGAGAGCGCAGGCTGTGCTCACCGTGGTAGACCGGCCGAAGCATACCGCCATCGCGAAGCAATGCCGCAAGCCTGTGTGCGTCGACCTTGTCTCCCTTGTTGCCCTCGGTGAGCAAGGCGTTCCGGCGTGGATCGCAGACCACGACGCGCGCAACATGAGGATGCAATAGGTCATAGAGCCATGCGGCCCACGTACCTTCTTCGAAGGTGATATGCAGCTCACCACGCATCCCTCGGATGCAATCGAGGATCGCGTTCGCTCTCGTCTCTATGACTGTCTCCATCACGATCTTCCCCGCCTGGTTACGCACTGCAATCGAGACTGTTTCCTTGTGAACGTCCATGCCGACATACTTGATGCTGTCCATCTCGCTCTTCCTCCCTCTGGCTTTTTACTCCTCTTGCACGTAGGGGGGTGGGGCGTCCTTTCATAATGTGTGCCAAGCGGCGCTTTTGCGGAAGGTTCGGAAAATCTTTTCGTCCGCGTTCTGTGCGGAGGTTGTCGAAAAGATTTTCTGAAAGCCGTAAAAGCAGAGACGCGCCGTGCCGCAGGGCGCGGGGTGAGCACCGAAGCGAGTGACCGAGGGAAAGCTGGGCAAATACAGGAGAGATGGCGCTTTACGGAAACACTCGACTGAAGGGTTCGACGGCGCTGAGGATGCCGATGCAACCAAAAACCAACCGCACGGTGTCTGCTGGCCACCAAGTCCGGCTGCAAGTGTTGCGCGTGGGTACACTGCACCGTTTGGCCGGCATCGTTGTGTGCAGCTCCCTGCCAGGCGGAGATCCCGTATTCGGGCGACAGGGTCGTAGGCGAGACGCAGACCATCCACTCAGGATTGGTGACGGCAAGAAGAAGCCCCACCTGTATCCGCGAGAAGGAAGTACGCGTCGGTGTCGTGAGAATCTGCATACGCGTGCTCACCCAGACTCCCCGTCGCCGCGCCGGTCACGGAGGATGGCATCGACTGCCGCAATCCGTTTCCCTATCCAGTGCATGACCGGAACTGCCATCGAGTTGCCGAGCGCTTTGTAGCGGGGGCCATCCGCTGCCAGCTTGCCGCGATACTCGACCAGCGTGTAATCGTCTGGGAATCCCTGCAACCGCTCACACTCACGAGGGGTTAATCGCCGCACGGCCATCTGAGGCGTCATCACTCCATCGACTCGCCCACCCTCGCCGCCACGCTGAAGAGTTCCCGTGACATCGGTCGATGCAGTGAGTTCTCCAGACCAGGCAACGGGCTGCTCCTGAAGCACGGCAGTCGTCGAGCTGTTCTCGATGCTTCCAGGGGCGCGTGTACGCAAACTTCCTGCGACTTCAGTGGATGAAGCCGCACTTGCGGTACCGTCGCTGCCGTGTAGCGTGAACGCGATCGTCGGGGCGTTGCGTCCGGTGGCATTGGAGTTGGTTCCAAGCGACTGCATCACATCGCCACTCAGGACATTTCCTTCCTGGTTCTGTGCGAAGGCGATCGCTACCTGGCCGCCACCATTCGCATGGCTCCGGTCATGTCCCATGCCACGCAGTGTCGGTGCGACGCTATCTGCGTCGGCTCCATAGTCTTTCGCAGAGAAGGCGACGTAGGATTGCTGTTTTACGCCTGGCTGCGCTGCGAGTGCCCCGACTGTCTTGCCGTCTCCACCATGCAGTCGCACTTCATCTCGGCTGTTCTGCGCAAAGGCGACAGCCTGAGCGCCACCACTCTCAAGAGTGTGCGCAACATCATCGGAGAAACCGCTTCCGTTCGATTGTGTATGTGCGGTGCAGATTGCGACGGGCACCATGGGCGTTCCACGCCCGGTGCCATCCTCGCTCGCGTCGAAGCCATCGGCTGAGAGCGCGTGAGTGATGAGAGTTTCGGTTTCAAAGTCCTGTCTTCCCATGCCCCCCGCATTGAGGCAATGAGGGGTGTCTCCGGTGCTGGGAATCAGGCCGCCACTGAGGTCGAAGTCTGTTCCCGGCCCGCCACCGCCATGAGCGCGCGCGCTAAGAGTGGGGGCAACGTCTTTCCGCGTTTCACGGCGCGGCGGAGGATACCCCGACAGGCTGTGGCGCTCAAGTAGTACCGCTGCGGGACCTCGCCAGTCTCCAAGATGTCCGACAACGAAGACGCGACGCCGTCGCTGGGGAACTCCAAAATGCTGAGCGTCCAGAACTCGGTAGGCGATCCCATACCCGAGTTGGACCAGTATCCCGAGGAAGGCTCCAAACGTCCGTCCGTCATCGATCGACAGGACGCCGGGGACGTTCTCCCACACCAGCCATAGGGGCCTGAGTCTGCCAGCAAGTCGAGCAAACTCGATAGTGAGGTTGCCACGCGGGTCATCCAGTCCTGCTCGCTTACCGGCGACGGAGAAAGACTGGCAAGGTGTTCCTCCGGCCAGAAGGTCGATTGTTCCAACATCCTCTACTCCAATTTTTGTGAAGTCTCCGGCGTTGATGACCGCGCCATCGGCAGGCAGAGCAACAACGTTGCGGATGGCTGCCGCGCGCTGCTTCGCCTCCTTCCGATTGGAGGCATCGTTCGGGCTGGGCATGTGCAGCGGACGCGACGCGCCATAGCGCGAGCGCAGCAGCCATGCACAGAACGGATCGATCTCTGCGAACATCGCGGGCTGCCAGCCGAGAGGTTGCCACGCAACCGAAACGGCTTCGATCCCTGAACAAACGGAGAGGTATCTCATGCAGACTCCTCGGCAGGGCTATCTGAAAAGAGCAGCGGGAGCGACTCGCTGTATGCGAATCCGCTCCACCGTTCGGCCGAATTGATTGCTTCGATTCGATCAACGAGCACAACACCGCGACCAGACTTGGTCGCAGGGGAATAGCTGCCTGTCCACCTGCCATCCAGACCGATATTGCGGGCAATGTTCGTGCTGTCGGCGCTCGCGAATGGGAACGACGCGAACACATATGGGTCGAGCATGCGCAGGCCATGCAGCCTGGTGCGTGGCCTGCCTTGCTCGTCGCAGAAGGCAGACATGGCTTCGGCCATGCGGCGCCACCAGCGGGGCGCGCCGATCTGCGCGAATTCGCCGGAGCTTCCGATTGCGATACGTGGGAACCCTTGTCCTATGAGCCGCTCGATTCTGTCGAGCGATTCATGAAGATGCCACACGGGGACTCCATGCCGAGAAAGCGCGGCGTCGAAGACCAGCGCGTCATTCTGCTCCTCGTTCCCGTCGATCACATCGGGGATCAGGAACCAATCGAAGCCGGGATGCCGTTGCCAAACGGCGACCCACTCATAAAAGGGTTTCCAGTCCGTGATCGGTCTGCCGGCACGCCAGGCCGAGAACGCCCCGTTGTCGAGAGCGAAGGACTGACAAGCGTCCGCTACAAGATCGATTTGCTCCGGATGAGCGAACGAGACCATCGCATGGCGGCGCATGAGAATCTGTGCAGCAGCCGAGTCAGGAGTGATGGGGGTGCCATGGTAATGAATCATGCAGCACCTTCCCGTGATAGCCTGCGGGCATGCGGTTCATCGAAGATGACAAGCTGCCCACGGATGTAGTGCGAAAGGAAATCGCAAAGTCGCAGCATGCGCTCTGTTGCCTCGGGTGCGGCTTCGAGTATCCGTTCGACCCGCTGCAAGCGGGTTCGATCGGAAGACCGCTCTATATGCTCGCCACGCACAACTGCGCCGAGACCGAAGGGTAAGGCGGTCACTCGCATAGACCAAACCTCGATTCACAGGAAGGTGGCGGCAGGATGCGGAAGAGATTGTTCTGCCGGCCTCCTCGATCGGTCTTTGCCCACGCAACGACCTCGTCGATCCAGTTGATCTCCATGCCTGGGACGCACGGTGCGAAGAACGTGCGTCCTACCTGCCGTTCCCAGGCACGGACCTTGTCAATCATTTCGGGGAAGCGCGTCGCCCAATTGAGGACGTCGTCTTTACCGGAGTTGATACATGGGGCACAGCCGACACGCGAGAAGCCGAGCGTGTAGAGCGGATTGATCTGCTCTCCGTGGTGCTTCACGTAGTCGAAGCACATCTGTTTGGTCCAGTCGAAGACGGGGTTGTACAACTCGCAATCGTAGTAGTCGTCCCACTCCTGCCATTCGCGCTGAGAGCGGGACGGGGATTCATCGCGGCGAACGCCAGTGAAGCGCGCGTAGTTCCCGTCCGGATAGTGCTCCTCGATCCATCGCCGGATGGGTGCGAGTTTCAGTGCTTCCGTGCAGAACTGCGCCTTGCGGGACGGAAAGCGGCCTTTGATCCTGGCGAGTTCGGGAAACGTAAGCTCTGACTCTGGATCGATGCCTTTCGTCTCACACCACTCGTCGCTGCGGAAGTCGCCGACCTTCGCGTTGATTCTCATGACCGGGCACACATGCTGCGAGTACCAGTCGATGTGTTCGATAGTTAGCGGATGTTCGTTTCCGCCTGCGTCCGAGTTCACGAGGACGACGCGAGCGGAGCCGTAGCGGTTCAGCATGAACCGCGCAGCGGCCTGCGAGTCAATGCCGCCAGATACTCCGCCGATGTAGACCAACTCACTCACGAATGTCCTCTTGAAACTGCTGATGAAGAAAGCGGAGTGGCTGCGAACAAGCAGCCTCTCCGCGAAACCGGCCTATTGCCGTTCTGGTCTGTAGAGAGCAATCAGGGTGTCTTCTCCTGCCGTCCTCTTGAAGGTGAGGTCGCGCCATGTGATCGAATCCGCAACCACTTCGGAAAAGGGATAGGCGAGATTGATGTTGATTGGCTCGCCGACGCGGTAGACATGAATGCGTGTCCGCAACTCGCCTCCGACGTTGATCTCCTCGTCGCGCGGAAGGATGCGGAGCATATCTGTCAGTTGTCCCACGCAGATGATGGTGTGCTCATCGACGTAGGTGTAAGCATCGTCTCTGTCGCCCAGATAAGCTGCATGGACGCGAAGCCGAAAACTGGTATAGGTCAGGTCGTTGCCGGCGGTTGCGGTGGTGGGAGTGCTTGCGATGACGCCTGTGAGAGATACGGTATTCATTCCTGTCTTCTCCGGTATTGGGTTTGCCCGAAGCGTGCTCGGGTCACCCCTGCGCGGAGCGACGTGAAGGTGCCCTGCTCCCAAGGCCAAGCGGCGTCTTTTCCGGAAGGTTCGGAAAATGTTTTTGCGTTGGTCGCAAAAAGATTTTTTGAAGGCCGTAAAAGCAGAGACGCGCCGTGCCGAAGGGCGCGGGATAAGCACCGAACGGGTGTCCGAGGATGAATCGGGCAAAAGACCGGAGAGCGACTGAATGCCTATGAGCTGTCTCATGCGGCCCTCCTCGGCTTCGGTCCGGGCCTGTGCTGGCTGAGAACCTGGATTCCCGCGAGAATGTGGGCCATCGTGGTGTTGCGGCCATAGAGGACCATGTCGGCATAACGGACGGGTGCGAGGTCACCAGCGCGGTCTACCAGCAGAACCGGTATCTGCGACCCGCACTCCAGTAAGCGATGAATGATCCTGCCGGCAGGATCGGCCTGTTGCGCGTGGATGAGAACGCCACAGACGAAGGCTGCCTCTCTGTCCGTGGCCAGGCGCGAAGCTTCTACGCTGTCGCGGACTGCGACCACGCGATAGGGGTGTAGTTGCAATGCAAACAAGATCGTCGAGAGCAGTTCCTGGTCGGCGCAGTAGAGGAGAATGGACTTCTTCGGTCGCATGGTCGTTAGCTCCCGAATGCCTGATCCTCATGGACGTAGCTGATGACCAGACCGAGAGGATTGGTGAGTAGCATCTTGTTTGGGACCTCGTCGCGGAATCCGTACACGACGTTCGCCGTCCAGCGTTCGCGGCGTTGTTCGTCCTGATCGCCGGGCGAACGGAAGACTTTTTCGAACTCGATATGAGCGCGGTAGGGAGCCTGTCGGAGGTCCTCAAGGACCACGGTCTTAATCTCGACATCGACGTTCGGGGCGCTCGGGTCGAGAAGGAAGGTCTCCAGCGTCTTTGCCCTGGTGACGCGCAGAAGCGTAGCGCCCTGCAAGTCATCGGAGAACAGGTCCATCGACTCACGGAAGTCACGCTGCAACGTCGCGTGATTGCGACCGTAGTAAAGCTCCGCCCAATGGGCGAGGTAATACTTGCTCACCCGATCAACGGGGACCTTTGAGAAGTCGGCATAGCTCGACACCTGTCCACGTCCCGCCTCCGAGACCGCGATGACGAGCGGCTTCAGCCGCAAGGCAGCGGTCTCGGCGCGATAGAGGAGCGTGAGCGAAGCGAGCGTGACGACCGAGAGCACGAGCAGCGCGACCTTGAGGTAGGTGTTGGTGACAACTGGCTCGGCGTACAGCTCCAGAAATCGGTGCCCGGCATCTGTGGTTCGAATCGCGTAGTTTGTAGCTGTCATGATTACCGTCCCATCGGGTTGACCCAGGTTCCGCTGCGCCCGCTAAGAATGGCGCCAGTCAACTCGGGGATCTTGACGAGGCCGTAGATGCAGACCATCAGGGTGATGAAGAGCGCAGGAAGATTCATCAGGGCGTTTGAGAGGCTGAGGGTGCCAATGACCTGGAACATCGAGGTCAGCACCTTCGAGAAGACGAAGATGAAGGCCGAGGCAATGACCTGGTAGAAGCTGAAGCCGATGAATGCCTTGAACCATCCCCAGAAGAGCCAGTCCATCTTCGGCACCACAAACCACGGGATGAAGACCGGGCCGATCAGCACGCATACGGCGGCGGCAACGTAGCCGTATGCGATCACAGCGAAGGACACGGCCTCCATTGCGGCCAGAAGGAGCGCGAGGATCAGATACACGAGGTCTTCGAGGATGTTGAAGTTGCCCGGAGGCGCACCGAGTTGCTGCTCGGCGGTGGTGACCGTGGTAGCGATCTGTTGCGTGGTATCGGACTCGATCTGGCCGGAGATGCTGAGAGCCTCTTTGGTGACGAGGTCGCTGAAGCTGTACCCAACACCTGGAATCGGTGTCGAGTAGTAAGTCAGCATTCCAAGGCCAAACGAGATCAACAGGATCAGGTCGGCAAACTTGCCGAAGTGGAATCCGCCCTGTCCCTGCGACGCGGACAGGGCGGATTTGATCCCAAACCAGACGATAAGAATCACGGCCAGGCCGCGGAACATATCGAGTCCCGCTGCCTGCAATGCCCCGCTGTTCGAGGACAGAAGCTGGCTGATGGCCTGGCCGAGAAAGGTAAACGGATTATCCTGCATGAACGACCTCCGGCTTACTGTGCTGTGGTGCTGAGTGAGATCGCGTGCAGTGACGTGCTCACGCCATTGCTCACGTTCTGCATGGTGTTGGAGAAGTTCTGCTGGAAGTAAATGGCGTCGTTGATGGCGCGGTTCTGCGCATCAATCTGCTGCTTCTGGGCGAGAAGCTGCTGCTGGATCGAAGCCATGAGGAGCTGGTTGGTGTCCTGCTGGGAGTGGATCTGGAGCAGCGTGGCAGAGTTGATCTTGCCGAGCAGGGCATTTTGGGTCTGCTGGCTGGGATCGTTGGAGAACGTGTCCGATTCGAGGTTGGCGAGTTTGGTGGCGAATGCCTGGGCATCGGCGCGGATCGTGCCGAGGGTTGAGAGCGTGCTGGTGGTCGTACTCTGCGCAAACTCGGACGTCGCGTACTGATTCGCGACCGTGGCTTGCGTCCTTGCATCGAGCGACGAGTAGCTGCCCGAGGGGTAGCTCTGAGGCTGCACGTAGGCGCTGTTGTATCCCTGCTGTGCCTGTGGCAATCCGCCGAAGTTGAGAGCATTTACCAGGGGAGACGTATTGCCGTAGGAGTTTGGCGGAGCCGCGAGGCTCTCCCATCGCGACCAGTCTGCCTTGTAGCGCGCCTCAAGGTTTTGGGGCATCGTGGCCATCTGGTAGGCAAGGTTGTACATGGTCACGATCTGCGTCCGCGTCTGTTCCGCGGTGGTAAATATCTGGGCTTCCTTGAGGAGGTGTTGCTGCCAGTTGTTGAGTTCGGTCGCCCACTTCTGAAGTTGCTGCTCGCCCTGCTGAATCTCCTGAACCGCGTGGGCGCTCTGGGTTGGGTCGTAGACGATGCCTGAGCCGAACTGCGCGTGCGCCGCAGGCGCGAGCGCGAGCGTAGCGAACAGGCTGAAGACGGGGAGAAGAGTTCTTATTGCTTTCATGGTGAAACCTCCGTGGAGTTACAGGTGGATGGATACGGGACGGAACGGAGAACGCGTGGAAACGCGTTCGGGCGTTCTGTACCGATAGGGAGAGGGCTTCGGCGGCTGCGAGGGGGAGGCGCAGCCAACCACGAGCACGGAGCCGAGACAAAGGATGAGAGCGGCACGCATCAGAACACCGCCGGCATGTCGTGGTTTTCGTAAGCGGGCAGCAGCATGTCCTGGGTGATGTAGACCTTGATACGGTGCCCCTCGAAGATCGTGTGCGTGGGCAGGACGTTGATGAAGCGGTCGAGCACGTTCGCGCTCGACTGCGAAAGGCTGGATGCGATGCCCTGACGGTAAGCATCCGAGCCGCTTTCGTTGTAGCCGCTGTTGGTCGTGGCCTCAGCAGCGCCAGCGATGACGCCGAGAGCAATGGATGTCCCGAAGATTTCGAGATAGTGGTTGTTGACCTTGCCTTTGACGCCGGTCTCACCTGCCTGATCGAGACCTGTGAACTGGTCGAGGTCTACGTTGTATTTGTCCGGCATGAGCATCCGGTGGAAGGTGAGAGCCAGGTGCTTTTGGCCGAAGCTCGATACCTTCTGGGTTTTGCCGAGAATGAAGGTTCCCTCGGGGATGAGCACATGCTGACGGTCTTCGCTATAGACAGGGTTGGTGACCATGACCTTGAAGTCCCCGGCGAACTCTCCATCGAGACGGTCCACCAGAACGGTGTCGATTGTGGTGCCCTCGAAGATCGCAAAAGGCTGGCCATGTGCTGAGTTAAGGCTTACCTCTGGCGCACGCTTATTCGCGGCGGTCTGCGAAGCAGAAGCCTGCGACGCCGAGGTCGCAGAACGAGGAGCAGACGTGACCGAGTCGGACTCCGGACGGGCGATCGCGTCAGCGGAGCCCGCGGGAGACGCCGATGGCCGCGAAGCGCCAGCGTCGGCGGAGACGAGGTTCGACGCGAAGCGGGCTTTGAACGCCATTGCCTTCTCCGCATCAGCGATGGGATCGCGGGGCGGTTCCGTGGCAGCGGGCGTTACCGACTGCGCAGCAGGAGACGCCGGGCCACCGGCCTGCGTGGGAGCCTGGGTTCCTGCAGTCGTGCCGGCAGGAGACGTTTTCTGTTGTTGTGCCTGCTGCTGGCTTTGTCGTTGCTCCGCAGTCAGGTTCTGTTCCAACTCTGCGATTTTCCGCGCGTTCGCATCGCTCGAGAATGGCGTCGCGTTCGGAAGAGCAGCAGGCGTGGTCTTCGCGTGATTCTTCGAGAACATCACGGCGAGCAGAATGAGCATAGCGAGTCCTGCAACGACGTAACCCTGCGCCTGTTTGGGGACAACACCCTCCGGCAGGACGCGCTTGTCGCGCAGGGCCGGAGGGGGCTGCGTTTGAGGTGCAGCAGCCTGCACCTCGGATACTTCGGGGATCTGTTTTTCCTCTGGCACGTTGCCTCCTATTTGCCGGTCCGGTCGAAGCTGAGCTTGTGTTTGCCGATCTGGAGGTAGCCGTGATCGACCACAGTGGGGATGACATAGGTGCCGTCCAGAAGCTGGAACGTGATCAGGTCGGGCTTCTTGTCTTTCAGCTCGTAGATCGAGAACTTCTCAGAGGCTGACGACTTGATGTAGGTGAACTTGTCGTCGTGATAGATCGCCGAGACATTGAAGGGGCTTTGGTTGCGGTAGGTGTAATCGAACTTCAGCGCCTTGACGGGATAGTCGGCGCGGAATTGTTCTGCGGCGGTTGCGGCATGAGTCTGGGCCAGCCGCACTTGTTCCTGCGCAGCCATGACCTCCGAAGCAGAGACCAGCTTGCTGGCGCCGTTCGATGCAGTAAGCAAGGCCGGGTCGGACGGCTCGATGACGACCTTCAGGTCGGGATCGGAAGGTCCAGCTTCATCGAGGGTGAAGGAGTAAACGCTGCCCTTGTCGGTAATCAGGTCGAGGCTGGAATGGATGCCTGCTTTGGCCGGATGGACGAAGCAGTAATTCCCGACCGTATCGACGATCCAGAAGTCTTTGTCGCCGGTTGCAGCGTCCAGGATCTTCTCTGTTGGCGGAAGCTGAATGAGCGTGGTGTAGCTCATCTTTCCGCGAACATTCACGATGTCGTTGGCGTGGTATTTGACGATGCGGGCGGTAGTTTGCTGGCCGTGCGCGACGGTGGCAGCAAGGCCGAGGAGGAGCGGGAAGATAGGCGAGCGGTGCATAAGTCTCCTTATTGGTTGAGTGGGTTGGGAAAGTCCTGGACGAGCCGGAGCAAGCCCTGCTCCGGCCCAAAGCGGGCGAAGTAATCCTGTTTGCGGATGTTGTCGCGAGGCGTATTTGTCGCGGTCCAGTAGCTGAGGGGATCGACAGCGAGGCGGAGCTTCTTGGCATACTGTGGCTGCTTGAAGAGCAGGTCACGCTTGGGGACCAGCGACTCCAGCAGCTCCAGTTCGGTGTCCTTCAACTGGAAGGTCTCGGCATAGAGCTTGCGGTCGATGCCGGGATTGGCGAGGAAGATCCGGGTGGGGCAGGACTCGTTCACGAGTTCGAGCAACCCGGAGTCCTTGAGCTCCATCATGGATTGTGTGGCGAGGATCATGGACGCGTTGAGCTTGCGCCATGTCTTCTCGGCCCTCGTGATCCAGTCGCGGATGATGCGCTTCTTGAAGAAGATCCAGCCTTCATCGATGACGAAGAGCTTGAAGATGCCGACGTTCTCTGGCTTCTCGATCTCTGATGAGGCACGTTGCAGCACGTAGAACAACATCGGTTCGAGGACATCGGGGTACTTGTCCCAGCCGCTGAAGTTGAAGGTCTGGAAGCGCGAGAAGGTGAGCGTGTCCTCTACGTTGTCGAACAGATAGCCGAACTGGCCGGCACGCGTCCAGCGGTGGAGACGCTCGCCCAAAGGTCCGAGGATGGACGCGAAGTTGGTAAGCGTCCTGATCTCGCGCGGGAGTTTATACACGCGCTCCAGCGCAGCGTAGAGCATCTTCTCATCGGCGGTTGTTAGTTCATAGCGACCTCCGGATTCGATCAGGACCTGGAGGAAGAGATAAAGAAAGTTGAGATTCTCGTGCGTCGGTTCCAGCGAAAACGGATTGATGCTGAACCCTGGGGTCTTCAACCCGACGTTGAGATAGGTCCCTCCGAAGGTTCGCGTCAGCATCTCGTAGCTGGCACCGAGATCGAAGATGATGGTCAGGGGCTGATACTTCTGCGCCGACTGCAACAGGAATGAGGTGAGAAAGGACTTGCCGCTGCCCGTGGCCCCGGTGATCAGCGCATGGGGAACATCACCATAGTGCAGGTTCAGGTAGTAGGGGGTGCCGTGGGTAGATTCGAGGACTGCCAGATATTCTTTATTCAGCTCTGCGTTCCACTTTGAACCCGTATCGATCGAGAAGAGGAAGGACAGGTCGGCATAGTTGGAGTTAAGCGCCCACTGCTTACGGAGGTTGAACTGCCGGTTGCCGGGGACAGTGGCGAAGAAGGCATTGAGGAGGTTGTAGCGTTCTTCGTAGAGCAGTCCATCATGCTGCGTGAACAGTTTCTGAAACTCCGCGACGGCATGTTCCACCTTCAGACGGTCTTCGTCATAAACGACAACGGAGAAGGTAAACTCACCGAAGTTCTTGCCCTCCATACCGAGCGAGGTGAGGGCTCCGCCCAACTCGGCGACCGCGGCTTCTTTGGAGTCATCGACCAACTGGTCTTTCGGATTGGTGTTCTGCTGGTCCTGAAGGTTCGAGACAAAGCTGGTCTTCGAGTTGTGGTGATGGCGGCGTCGGGAAGCGATCTCTTTGCGGGATTTCGCGTTGTCCACCGGATGCCATTCGGTCACGACATGGAAATTGGCCGGGACGTCGAGCAGCCCCTGCAGCAGCAGGGGGCGAGTCTCGCCGGGCATCTCCTTCAGCGTGAGGACGCGGACGAAGTTATCGTCCACGCGGAGGAACCCGCGGTGCGCCTCTAACTCGGAGTCACAGACTTGCCGGTCGAGATGGCGCGAGCCGCGAAGCGGAGCGTCATCGATCTTGGAGGGGCGGAAGTTTACGAGACGCCGGATGAACCGGAAGGTCTTCTCCGCCCCTGACAGCTCGATCTTTGTAAGATCGTTAAGCTGCCCACTCAAACTTTGAACTTTCTGTTGTAGGCGCACGCGGTCGCGCTCGATCTGCTCGTAGAGCAGGGTCCGCGTCTTGTCGCCGGAGAACAGGGCGCGAAGGTCGCGTAGCGATGAGCGCGGGTCCTTCGGCAACTGTGCGAGCGCGTGCAGCAGACCGGCTTTACGGTAGCTGCCGTCGATCATGACCACCCAATAGATCTCGATCGAATACAGCCGGTCTGACTTTTCCTTGAGAAACGCCGCGCGTTGTTCTACCGCGGCGCGGACGAGTGGGTCATCATAGGTGGCGTGCGCGATCTCCGGATGGTTGTGCTTGAACAGGACCTGATAGAGGCGGGTCTTGTCATCGAGGGAGCGGAGAGCGGCTTCGAGCCGCTTGACCGCGTAGTCGCGTCCCGAATGGTCGAGGCTCTCGTAGTCGATGCCTTCGAGCTTCAGGACGGCGCCGAGATCTCCCGTCTTAGTCAGGAAGCAGTGGTCGTCCCAGAAGCCGTACAGGTTAAGCTGTTCGGCGAATGAAGCGGCTTCATTCCAGTCCTTCGTGATGTTGCTAATCCTGAGCACGCTGCCCCCTGATGACGATCACTGTTGGTTCCCACTTCATGGAGTCGTAGCGTCTGCGGAATTTCGTGGAGTTGAAGAGGATGCGCAGGATCTCTACGTCGTGTTTGGTCGCAATGCGGGCGATGATGACGCCTACAACGAAGAGGCCGATGCCGCCGATGAGGGAGTGCAACATGGAGAAGATGGCGCCACCTGTAATCAGCGCCACGAAGAACAATCTGCGTTCCGCGCCCAACACGGTCAGCGGGCGGTTCATCGCCTTGAAGACTTTGTTTCTGCGTACGTCGTTGCGTGTTGAACCGCCCTCTGCCATGTGCTAACCTCCTTCCTGCCTGTCGTTTGCGGGTGTTGGTTGGGCCTGCCGTCAGAGGGCTACGACGGAAAAAGCCAGGCCATGAAGTTAACCGCGCCGATCGCCATGCCGATGCCGAAGACGATGCCGGCGAGCATCTTCTTCGACTGGCCCTCGCCGTAGGCGAACATCAGTCCGCCGACGACGATTGCCACGAGCGAAAGCCCTTGTGCGATGGGGCCGGTGAACGAGGTCTTGAGAGCGTTGACCGCGTTCTCCCACGGGCTCGCGCCGGTCTGGGCATAGACCGGCAGAGCGGCAAGGAACATCAGCGATGGAATCGCCCACCTCCGGCATTGCGAACGCAATCGCCGGAAGTGAGGCCGTTTGGTGGGAAGGCTGGGTTGCATGTCTGCTCCTTTCGTTTGCATCTCCGGCGAGTGAGCACTCTCCGTTGCAACGTCTGGAGCGACAGTAGGCGAGAAAAGGGGGGTCGATTATTACCTTTTGCGACGCATTATTCCATCTGGAGCAATAATCCAGAGACCCAGATTGTGGTGTACGCGACACAGGTTGGGATCACAGATCATGCGTTTTCTATTGCGCCGTGCAGGCGCAGATCATGGCATTCCCACCATGACTGGCAAAGAATCCGCGGGCATGTCGCGGGTCAAGGCCGCAATCATCGCGACTCAGAGCGATGGCTCGCCTTGAGGCGCGGCGCGCGCGGGTAACATCACACCCGCGTGGGAATGCCCGAAGCAGAAGATCGCCTTGCGGCGACCCTCTGGTGGACTCTCTGTAAGCGCTCGCTGGCATGTTTGAAGTACACGTCATCCATCTCCACGCCGATGTACTTACGACCCGTAAGGAGCGATGCAGCGCAGGTGCTTCCACTTCCAGCGAAGGGATCGAGCACGCTCTCCCCTGGAAGAGAAAAGCTGCGGATCAGTTGCGCCAGTGCCGGTACCGGTTTCTGTGTGGGATGGAGCTTGTTGCCGCTATAGGGCATATCCATCACGTCGCCGAGCGGCCGCTTCGGGAGCGGCGGCCTGCCCTTCGCTAGAAGGTATGCCTGCTCATGCTGATACTGGAGGAACCTGCTCTTCGAGCTATATGACTTGCGGAAAACGATGTGACCTACAGGCTGAAAACCCGCGCTGCGCCAGGCTTCGAAGAACGCATCGACCTTCGTCCACCCGTAGAACATCACAGCCACGCGGTCCTGCTTCAATACTCGGTACGCCTCTGCCATCGCTGGTTTGAGCCAACTCTCATCGACATCGTTCTGAATCGTGCGTCCACTGCGGTCGCGATAGTTCACGAGATAGGGTGGATCGGTGAGGATGAAATCGACGCTGTTAGAGGGCATATGCTTCATGACTTCGATGCAGTTGCCGTGAAGGATCTTGTTGGTGAAGCTGCTCTGCAGCGCGGTTGCTACGGTCGTGGTTGCCATCTCTGAAATCTCCTTTTGGCCCCTTGCCTCTGAAGGCGCTCGGAACACACCACGCGAAGCGATGTGAGGGTCCCGCCTCCCAAGGCAAGCGGGTGCATTTTCGGGAGGGCCGAAAGAATGTTCTGCGCTCTTTGCAGAAGATTGTTTTGGAGGGACCCGAAACCCACAGGGCGGCCGTCAGGCCGAAGCAGAACACGCGTAGTCCGCAGGGCGGCGGTTAAGACCCGAAGCAGTGTCCGGGCGATGGAAGAGCATGGGGCAAAAGATCAGGGTTTGAGGGATTGGCAAACGCGGAAGCTGTGAAACAGAAGAGTGTTTGAGGATCGTTCAAGGCCGTGATCGATATGACGCTGGACAGACTATTGGATAGTGTCCGACTCGCCGCCAAACAGCATGGCAGCGATGACAGTGACCTGCCGCATGACGTCCTCGGGCAACACTCGTGCGATGGGCTGGGCAGCTTCGATCTCGGATGGATCGGGAACGAGAATCTCGAACTCCTCGCAGGCGGTTGCGTCATTCGATTGCAGCAAATGCAGGAACTCCACTTTATTGACCGGAGACGAGAACGAAAACAGCAGCTCGTAGGCATCTTCCTTCGGATCGCCAACCAGCGCCAGCATGCGCGTATCGGTCATCTGCGAATAAGCGAACATGTACCCGATGGCCTCCGTCCCGCGCACACGATCCTCAGCATCGTCCTCACGCAAGAACTCGATGAGGACTATCCAGTCGCTCTCCTCGCGCCAGTGGGGTGGGATTGGCGGCGTACCGCCCGGCGGGATGATGGGTGTGCTGCTCATCGCTCGAATCGATCATCGCGCATACACGGACAAGACTCAAGCTGAGGACTTGAATGATTGTGGTTCCGATGCCACATAGTGTGGCTTTGGATTATTGCCTCAGATGGAATAATGCGTCGCAAAAGGTAATAATCGCCGCCACAATTTCGACCTATTGTCTGGCTATGGGCGCTACGGAATGCGATTGATTGCACGTTCCAATCCCGCGCAATCCGTGAAAACGTCCTGACAGGAGACGAGGATGCAAAAACAAGAAGAAGATCAGATCAAGGTGGCCGATATTTTCGAGCCTTTACTCGACAGCCAGCAGGCTGCGGAACTGATGCATGTGCATCCGGAGACGGTAAAACGGAGAGCGCGGCGAGGGGAGATTCCCGGCCTGAAATTCGGCAAAGTATGGCGTTTCCGCGCCTCCGGTCTGGAAGCGTATATCCGCAGTTTAATGCAGTAATTCGAGGCTCAGGACCGCTGAGTTATGGCACCATCGAAGCAGTGGTCTGTGCCATCGAAACGGAGAAAATATGTTTCGACGGACACGATATCAACAAGGAACACTGGATCGCGTAAAGCGCAAGGAAGGCCCGGATTGCTGGATCTTCCGTTGGCGGGAAACCGGCGACAACGGAAAACGGGTTCGCCGCAATAAGGTGATCGGGACGGTGGAGGAGTACCCGACCGAGACCAAGGCATTAGTCGCTGTTGACGCATTGCGCTTAACCATTAATGAAGAGCAGCCCGAGATGGCTCAGCAACCGGCTTCGGTCGCCGCTCTCGTAAAACACTTCAAGGAGCTGGAGCTTGGTCCTATTAAGGAGGGAGACGAGGAGGAGGGCAGGGCGTATTCAACGCGCTCAACCTACACCGATATCCTCGACTTCCACGTGGTTCCGAAATGGGGCGGGATGAAGCTGCATGAGGTAAGGGCTGTTGCAGTCGAGAATTGGCTGCGCGACCTAAAGCTGGCCAGAGGGAGCAAGGCGAAGATCCGTTCCATCATGAGCGTCCTGTTCAATCACGCCATCCGTCACGAGTTCCTGCCGCAGGGCAAGAACCCGATCACGATGGTGCGACAGAGCGGGAAGCGTATGCGAACTCCGGACGTACTGGAGGTTCACGAACTGATCGCGTTGTTTGATCAGCTCCCGCATCGTGATCGTGCCATGGCTCTTCTGGATACGGTCACCGGGTTGCGCCGCAGCGAGCTAATCGGACTCAAGTGGATGGATGTGAACTTTGAGGATCTGGAGCTATCCGTCACGCGCTCGGTCTACCGGCAGAGGGTAGGTCGGTGCAAGACGGAAATCTCACGGAAGCCGGTTCCGCTCGACCCCTGGGTTGCAGAGGAACTGCTGACGTGGAAGCTCGCTGCTCCCTACAACCAGCCGAAGGACTGGGTCTTCGCCAGTACGCGGAAGAAGGGGAAGCAGCCCTACAGTCCCGACTCACTGCTGAAGCGGAGTATTCGTCCTGCCGCGGCAAGGGCGAAGATCGCAAAGCACATCGGCTGGCATACCTTCCGGCGTACCTTTACCACCTTGCTGAAGGCCAACGGCGAGGATGTCAAAGTGGTGCAGGAGCTACTGCGGCACGCGACGGTGAAGATGACGCTTGAGGTCTACGCGCAGGCGGTCACTCCGGCCAAGCGGGAGGCTCAGTCAAAGCTCGCAGGACTTCTGAAAGCGGGGTCCAAATGACGGCAAGCTCTTATTGGACCTTCTTGGACCTTTTTGAAAAAGCGCGAAATCGTCTAAGTTGTTGGAATAATTGGTGGACCTGATCGGGATCGAACCGATGACCTCTTCCATGCCATGGAAGCGCGCTCCCAGCTGCGCCACAGGCCCACATTGGTAGGGTGATTTCATTGTCGTTTACTGTGGCAGTTTCGTCAATCCTGCCAGTCTCTTGCAACCGGTTGGGGAGATCCCGCATCGTTGACGAAAGACATGTCAATTTCGAAATGCATTTTGCAGTTCTTTGCGGCGGCCGCTCTGGCGAGTTCCGCCGGATTCTCTCAATCTGCTCTCAGCCCGAATGGGGGTACCGGTCCGGGAACACCGGGATCGAGTATTGCCGCGATCGTGCAACCTGCTTTGCAGGATGTGCAGAGCACAGCCGGCGCGCTGAATACCGGGAGATGGAAAGCGCCCGGCGAGGTGAGGGCCGCAACCGATCGCAATCTTTCGTCGATTCAGCGGGACTTGGTGGAGACGCTTCCGGGTCTGATCGCGCAGGCCGATGGCGCTGCAGGCTCCATCGCCCCCTCGTTCGCCGTGTATCGCAATATCGACGCCCTCTACGACGTTTTGCTGCGCGTGGATCAGACTGCGATGTTGGCTGCGCCAGACAACGAGGCATCCGCGATAGCATCCTCGCTCGATCGTCTGGAGTCTGCGCGCAAGCAGCTGGGCGATGTAATTGTGTCTGCCGCTCAGGCTCGCGAAGCGCAGATCGTGAAGCTGCAAGCCGCTGTTAAAGCTGCCGCAGCCGCTATACCTGCGCCTCCTCCGGCGAAGGCCGCGGTTGTGGACGATGGACCGGTGCAACCGGCCGTGAAGAAAAAGCGGAAGCCGGCGGCCCAAAAGGCTCCTGCGCCAACGCCCGCGACGACCAGCGGTTCGGCATCGAATCCGCCTTCCAACTAGCGCTCCGCCTCAGAAAAGTTAGGAGTGCCGGGAACCGAAGCACCTCAGGCCGGTGTCTAAGCATAATAGAGTGAGCGAGACACTCGGCCGCCGGCGGCTAAAGCATTTTTCCCTATTTACGATGTCCTTTGGGAGATTGGCTAGGTGCAGCTTTTCTTAACGGAAAAGCTGCGTTGAGCCTCTCTTCTTCGGTCTGGCACCCATAGGGAAAATGCTAAAGCGCGCGCCCACTCGCGAGTCGTTGGGGCTTCCTGATACTGTAGGAGGAGTTTTTTCATGCAAGCGGGGATTGCCGTGGGAAATGTTGCAAGCGTAATCGGGATCCGGCCCGAAGAGACGGCCTTGGTCGCTCAGCTCAAGGCCGGTTCGGAAGATGCTTTTGGGTGGCTGATTTCCACCTATCACCAACCTGTTTATAGCTTGATCGCCCGCACTATCCCGCTTTCCTCCGATGCCGCCGATCTGACCCAGGAAGTTTTCGTGAAGATTTTCCGGGGAATCTCGGGATTTCATGGGGATGCCAGCCTGCGCACCTGGATTTATCGGATTGCTCTTCATGAGGCCTCGAACCAGCGCCGCTGGTGGTCGCGTCATCGTCGCCAGGAAGTGACGATCGAGGCGGAAACGGGCGAATCCAATGAAGGCCAGCCGCTTTGTATTAAGGACACCCTGATCGATCAGCACGAGTCTCCCTTTGAAACAGCCGAAAAAGCTGAGATTCGCGCCAAGGTCGAGGCCGAATTAAGGGAAGTACCGGAACCTTTCCGCACCGTCGTCATCCTGCGCGACCTGGAAGGGCTGGCGTACGAAGAAGTTGCGGAGATATTGAATATCAACCTGGGCACCGTCAAGTCACGGCTAATGCGCGGGCGCGCACATCTGAAGGCCCGCCTGGCTTCTTTCGCGGAAGCCGCTCGGAAGCGGCCTTCGCATGGCGCGGTCGAAGCCACCATGGGTTCGCGGTCTTTCGCCGCAGAGGAGGCGCGATGAAGAGCTGCCGTTCGATTCGCGATCAATTCTCGGACTACCTGGACGGAGCATTGACCGGTGTGGCCATGCAGCAGGTCGCATCCCACCTGGACCGCTGTGCTGAATGCTCGCAGGAGTTCCTGGAGTGGCGGCAGATGCAGCAGTTGCTCACGGACGTCGGTCCGGCGAAAGCTCCGGCGGATCTTGCCTTGCGGTTGCGTGTCGCCATTTCTCAGGAGCAGGCAAAGACACCGCGCCAAAGTCTAGCCCGGTTTCAGGTGCAGTGGGCCAATACCTTCGCGCCATTTCTATTGCGTGCTTCGGCGGGGTTTGCCAGCGCGGTATTGCTGGTGGGAACGGCTGCTCTCATGATCGGAGCATTCACCTCTCCTGAGCCGGTAGAGGCACGGGACGTGCCGTCCGACGCCGCGACCAGTCCGCGGTTTCTCTATTCGATGACCGAGTCGAACAGCCTGGAGAACACCGCCGATCTCGATGACCATCAAAAGGAAGTCCGGACACAGGCCAGAACCGCTGTTTTCACAACAGATAGCTCCATCAATCCGATTGTCGTTGAGGCCTATGTCAATAGCGCCGGGCTCGCTTACGACTACCGCATCGTTTCCGGGCCAAGCGATCCCCAGTCCCGGGCTCGGGTGGAAACACTGCTCCTGTTTAGCGTTTTCGAACCGGCGCGGGTGTTTGGTGAGCCCGTTCATGGCATCGCGCTGATCACTTTATCCGGCATTTCCGTACAGGGCTGACCCGGGAAATACCACCTCCAAAACACGCGAGAGGGAAGGCCCGCCGCCTTTCCTTCGTGCTCAAAGATTGACCCTGGCTCTCGCAGACGCATAGACTTTGGTAGGCTCGTTCTTGGCCTTCTCTATGCGGTTTTTCCTACCACTGACTCGTTTCTCACTTCCCGTTATCGCCATTTCTCTTGCTCTGGGCAGCTGCTGCTTTGCCCAGACGCCGGTCAAGGCGAAGTCGCCCGTTGGGCAGAGCCCCATTACGCCGCCTCCGCCGCCGAAGCCTCCGGCTTTGGTCGATCCGGCAGGGCCGGCCATCAGCCTGCAGACCAGCGAAGCCTTGTTCGACATCGCGGCCGCGCTTAACGCCTGCGGCTACGATAACGGCCTCGAGAATTCGGATCCGATCCGGCAGCACGTTCGCGATCAGATCAATCAGGCGACGCAGCAATCTGCCGACGCTCGCGATGCCCGCGACCGTATCTGCTTCTACATCGATCAGCATCGTCTGGCGGATAGCGCCCACGACCTGGCACAGTATGTTTCGCTGGCGCTCTATCTGACGCCGCCGCCCGATCTTGCTCCGAGCGTCGATGAAGCGGACATGCCTCCGGACTCGACGCAGGTCGCGGACATCGTGCCGCTTCTGCAGAAGTTTGTGCAGGCCGCGCAACTTCACGTGATCTGGGTGGAAAATCATCCTACTTACGACGCCGAGGTGGCGCAGCTCCACGATCCACTGACCAAGATGATCGTGGATACCAATATTTACCTGAAGATGCCGGCCAGCGCGTACGACGGACGCCGCTTTCTGGTGGTTCTCGAACCCATGCTGTCGCCGGCGGAGACCAACGCGCGCGTCTATGGCGCCGACTACGTCGTCGTGGTATCCCCATCAAATGGCCAGATTCCCATGCAGCAGGTTCGTCACACCTATCTGCACTACGAGATTGAGCCCCTGCTCTATCAGCGGGCCGGAGCAATCGACAGAATGCTGCCGTTCCTGAAGGTGGTGCGCGATGCTCCTCTCGACTTCATTTATCGCAGCGATATCGTTTCTCTGGTGATCGAGTCGATGATTCGGGCAGTAGAAGCGCGGACCATGTCCACGGGAATCACGATCCATCAGATACCGGCGAATACGGAGCGTGTGGATTTGGAGCGGATCTATCGCGAGCACAACGCCGACGTGCAGAAGGATACGGCGATTCGAGAGCAGTCGGTAGGGCGTTCCATGTCTGAAGGCTATGTCCTGAGTCAATATTTCTACGACCAGCTGGTGGCTTTCGAGCACACTCCGGTCAGTCTCCAGGAGAGCATCGGCGAGATGGTTTATGGCATGCCGGTGGATCAGGAGCTGCACCGGGCTCGCGAAGTGCATTTTGTGGAAGAAGGCTCGCAGGATGTATTGCGGCGCACCCCGATTCAACCGCGCGGCCTGGATCTCGCGGAACTGAACCTGAGCAAAGGCGACGCCAAGACGGCGACCGGCCTCTCCGAGACTGCGCTGAAAGAGCACACGGCCGATCCGGCGCGCGCGAACTTCATCCTGGCGCGGGCCAGCTTGATGACGGGCAACATTGATGACGCGGAGAGCGCCTTCAAGGAGACGGTGCGGCTGTCGAGCGATCCGCGGATGCTTGCCTGGTCGCACATCTACCTGGGCCGGATTCTTGACGTCGAGGACAAGCGCGACGATGCGATGCTGGAATATAAGGCTGCATTGACGGTTCGCGATGGACAGCCTGATACGAAACAAGCGGCAGAGAAGGGGTTGAAGAATCCGTTTGCGCTGCCGAAACGCGAGGTTACCGAGGACCAAGATGATCCACCGTCTAAAAATCCGCCGCCCGCGAATACTCAGCACCCGCAATAGACCTTAACAGTTGAGAGTATCGAGACTGAACATCGAACGCGAAAATGCAGGCGCAAGATTCAGTTGCGAAAGTCTGGACGCAAAAATACGGGCAGGGAGCGACGGCCGAATTGAAGCAGGCGAATCCGAGAGAGGGTGAGGCGAGTGGAGAAGACCCAGGCGAGATCGAGGCATTGCTCGAACATCGCTTTCGCAAGCCGGAGCTGCTGACCCAGGCTCTCACTCACCGCTCTCTGGCCTATGAGAACAAGCTGAAAGATCCGGATGCCGCCGCGAGCGTTCCTGATTCGGACAACGAGCAGCTGGAGTTCCTTGGAGACGCGGTCATTGGATTTCTAGCGGCGGACGATCTTTGCCGGCGCTATCCGGACCTCGACGAGGGGCAGCTCACGCGCCTACGTGCCGAGCTGGTAAGTCGAAAACATCTTGGCGCAGTGGCCGGCAGACTGAGTCTCGGCTCGTACATGCTGCTGGGGCGCGGAGAAGAGCGGAGCGGCGGCCGCAAAAAGAATGCATTGCTGGCCAACTGCATGGAAGCGGTGGTAGCCGCGCTTTATCTCGATGCGGGAATCGAACACACGCGAAACTTCGTAGTGCGCGAAGTGATCGAACCCTCGGTGGAAGTACTTCGCGAGCAGATGCTGGGCGGCAGCAGCATCGGCGACCACAAATCGGCTCTGCAGGAACTCCTGCAGGCACAGAAGTCCGGGCAGCCCGAATACGTGGTGAAAGCCGAGAGCGGTCCCGATCATCGCAAGCGGTTTCTGGTCGAGGTCTTCGTCGCGAAGAGCGGAACAAAATCCAAAGCGCTGGCTCGAGGGTTGGGCAATACCAAGAAAAAAGCGGAGCAGGAGGCGGCGCGCCGGGCTATCGTGCGGCTCAAGCGGCACGATCCGGTAGAGTCACCCACAGAATCCCCGTCATGAACCTCCCCGCATCCAATTCGGAGAGGCCATCGGTGGAAGAGTCCGCGCCTGTCTTGCCATCGAGCGGGCCTGAGGCTGCGCATATCGTTTTTCCCTCGCCGCTGGAGACGGTACGCTCTCTGCTGTCGATCATCGTGATCGCCCTGTTCGCCCTGACCTTCATCTTGCAGCCGTTCCGGATACCCTCCGAGTCGATGGAGCGCACGCTGCTGGTCGGCGACTTCCTGCTGGTGAACAAGATGATCTACGGCAAGCCGGGATGGTTGTCGCACCTGCTGCCATACCGGAAGGTGCAGCGGGGAGACATCATTGTTTTTCATTTCCCGCTCGACCCGGCCGATCATGTTGTGAAGCGGGTCGTCGGCATTCCCGGAGATCGGATTCGCCTTAAGAACGGAGTGGTTTATCGCAATGGCGATCCGGTCACCGAGCCCTACGCGATCTATGAATCGGCCGACGAGGATGCGTTTCGGGATCAGTTTCCGGCAGGAGGCTATACCAATCCTGGAATCGATCCGCACTGGTGGCAGGCCATGCGGGGCGACGTTCAAAACGGGGAACTGATAGTTCCGGCAAATTCTTACTTTGTGCTCGGAGATAACCGAAATCATAGCCGCGACAGCCGGTACTGGGGTTTTGTGCCGCGCGCCAACATCGTGGGGCGTCCGTTTGTGATCTATTTCTCGCTGCGGCAACCTTCGGCAACGGATTTGCCGGAGATGCCGCAGGTCAGGGCGGCCGGGTCTTCCGATGATAAACTCGGACACGGGAATGCAGTTGCCGGCAAGGTAGCGGATTTTGCGCGCTGGGACCGTATGTTGCGCATTGTTCGCTGATAAGTGTCGCGGAGACGATCGTTGCAGGAGAATATGGAGCAGGCGCTCGAAGAGCAGGCAGGGAAGAGCAAGCAGAGCGGCGAAGAAACTCCGTTTGAGGCCTTTGCCTCAATTTGCGGGGTATTGGTCTTAGGGCTTTTCGCGCTCACATTCGTCTTTCAGAATTTTGCGATCCCCTCGTCATCGATGGAGAAGACGCTCCTGGTAGGCGACCACGTGATGGTGGACCGCGTAACCCTGGCTCCTCCCACTCATTGGGCGCCCTTCGTGCACTATCGTGACGTGAGCCGTGGCGACATCATCGTCTTCTTCAAGCCCGGCGAGCCCGACCTCTACTTGGTGAAGCGGGTGATCGGCATTCCGGGCGATCACATTCATCTTGTGAACGGCATCGTCTATCTGAATGGCGTGGCTCAGAACGAGCCACAGGCAGGAAAACCCGCGCCCGACAACATCTTCCCGTATCGCGACGACTTCCCTGCGTTTGCACCCACGGATGGCGTCGAAGTCACGGCTACCTGGGCATTGGATCTGCCCAGTCACATTCAGAATGGCGACCTGGTTGTGCCGCAGGGCAAATATTTCGCCATGGGTGACAACCGCACCGTGAGTCTGGACAGCCGTTACTGGGGCTTCGTGCCTCGCGCCAACATCGTCGGCCGGCCGCTCTTCGTGTACTGGTCGTTCATCACGCCGGAGACGCAGTACGAGCGGACTGGCGTTGGGGATCGCGTGGGATTCATGAGCCACATCCTGCTGCACTTCTTCGATCAGACGCGCTGGAGCCGGACTTTACATCTGGTGAAGTAGCATGAGCGGATCCGCTCCGGGTGTTGCGCCCGTGCCCGCACATCGCCATGAGAAGTTGCTGCGATGGTTTTCGCTCGCGCTGATTGTGACTGTGATCGCGGCAGCCTTCCTGCTGCCGCTGATCAATATCAACCGCTATCACCGGACGATCTCCGAGACTCTTGCGCGGAGCATCGGACATCCCGTTCATCTGGGATCGGTAAAGCTTCAACTTCTGCCGCGCCCCGGCCTCGCAATTAGCGATTTGGTTGTCGAGGAGAATTCCGACTTCGGCGCCGAGCCGCTGTTGCGTTCCCCTTCCGTCGTGGTTTCCGTTCGCCTGACCTCTCTCTGGCGCGGCAGGCTGGAAGTAAGCCGCATCGATCTGGACGAGGCCAGCGTGAATCTTGTCCGCGACCCGAAAGGCCAGTGGAACTTCGGCTCTTTGCTGGAGCAGGCTTCGCGAATTCCAAATGCTCCAACAGCGCAACGGCACTCCGGCGGAAATCCACGCTTTCCGTACATTCAATTCAAGTCGGCGCGTATCAATTTCAAATCGGGTAACGAAAAGAAAGGCTTCGCGTTCTTAAACTCGGACCTCTCCATCTGGCTGGACAATCCTCATCAATGGAGACTGCGCTTCGAGGCGCAGCCGGCTCGCACCGACCTCGACATCGATCTCGAAGACACCGGCTCCATGCGTCTGGAGGGATCGATCGATCGCGCTCCAACATTGGAGCAGATGCCGGTGAAGCTGCACGCGGAATGGTTGCGGGCTCCCTTGGGTCAGGTGAGCCGTATGCTCTTCGCCGACGATATGGGATGGCGCGGCGATCTACGTGCAGAAGCCGACATAGCGGGCGAGGTTGGCGATATGCAGGTGACGACGCGATTGCGCGTGGCGGATGCGCATCGGCAGGAGTTCTCTCCGCTATCGCCGCTGAATATCGATGCGCAGTGCCGGGCGGAATATCGGCATAACGAGCAGTCTCTTGAAAATCTCACCTGCCTTTGGCCGGTGGGGGACGGACATCTGTTGCTGACGGGCAATGTCCGGAATTTTTCCGCGCCGCAGTCCCAACTCACACTGGAAATCAATCGGACGCCCGCGTCACTGGCACTCGATCTGATGGCGCTCTTACGTCCCTCGTTATCGTCTTCATGGGGAGCGAAGGGCACCATCAACGGAAGCTTCACCTATGCGACTGCCGCTGTACCTGCCTGGAAAGGTGACGCGACGGTCGAGCCTCTGAACCTCACATTTTCCGATGGCGGAGCGCCGCTTATGCTTCCGGCGCTGCATTTCATGACGCCGTCGACTGCGACACCCCCTATGTCTCACGGTAAGAAGCATAGCCAACGCAATGTTCGTGCCGTGAATGTTCCCACGCAGTCGACCATCGTATTGGAACCAGCGGCGGTCGATCTGGGAGCGCCCAGTCCGCTGCAGGTTTCCGGTGACTTCACGCCGGCACGATTCAGCCTTCACCTGGCGGGATCTGCGGCCGTGGGTAGGCTCAAGGGGCTGACTACTTCGCTCGCCTCGCTTCGCCCATCGACAGAGCAACTCGGAACACAAGGGCTCGCAGATATGGATGCGACGGTGGCAGGGCCATGGCTGGCAGAGCCCTCGTCCGTAGACGACGGTCTGAATGCTGCTACCGGCTCATCCACACAAGGTTGGATACATCTCCAGAATGCGGTGGCAAAGGTCGACTGGCTGCCAGAGCAGGTGACGATCACCTCGGCAACGGCGAGTTTTGGAGGTGGCAAGATCAGCTGGAGCAATGCGAACGTGTTGGTCAACGGTGTGGCGATTCGCGGGTCGGCCGACACTGCGACGCGATGCGAAAGCACCGAGCCATGCGCGACGCATTTCAATATCGACATTCCGCAGTTGGACGCAGCCGCGCTCCAGTCAGCTCTGCTTGGCGCCGGTCAGCATGGGGAATTGCTGGAAAGAATTCTCGCGGAGGTCGAGCGGAAGACGGCTCCGTGGCCGACCATGGACGGGCAGGTTCATATCGGGGCCTTCGCGCTCGGCGATCTCATTCTGCATAACACTCTCGCTTCCATCAGCGTGAAAGATCATCGGCTGGACATTACCTCGCTCGATGCCGCAGCTCTCGGCGGGTCCGCCCATGCAACGGGCACGGTAGAGGCTTCCGGATCGCAGCCGCAGTATTCTCTTGCGATCACTTGGAGCGGTGTTGACGTGGGTCAGGTGGCAGCCCTTTTTGATGAAAAGTGGCCAGCGTCGGGACGCATGGATGGTGGAACGGATCTGACCCTGCAGGGCTATTCGTCCTCGGATCTGGCTTCCTCGGCGCAGGGTAAATTTCACTGGCGGTGGAATGCGGGTTCTCTCGCTGTCAACGGCGGGGAAGTCGCGAATGTTGCCTTTGCCCCATCGCGCTTCACTCAGTGGAATGCGACAGGCGCAGTCGCCGACCGCGCGCTGACGCTGAATAAAGTGGGTACGACCAATCCGGTCAGCGGCAAGATTTCCTTTGACCGCAAGCTCGATCTGACCTGGGCGGCTGGTCGCGCCGGGACGCCTCTGCACGTCGGCGGCACGCTGGCGCATCCCGCGGTGGAAAACGTAACCGCGGGTGTTACACAATAACGCCCCGCTGCTGCATCGCGGCCAGTCCGCAGCAGTCGATATAAAACTGCTGCGCAGCGGTCTTCTCGGGAAGAGCGACGTCCAGATTGCTGACCGTCCCGGCAAAACCCATATTTTGGGACATAGTCTGCGCGCAGCGCGGAACGCGGCTCCGACGAGGAACCGCAGGCGCTGGATTCCCGTTTCCGCTGGTCCATGCAATGGCGCCGACCTGCTCAGATAAGGCTTGAGTCGCGAGTCTTCTATCCCATGCCAGTGAGAACACCGCGCATATAAGCAAAGCTGGCGATGACTCCAGGCATCGGATCGTCGGCATGGACTTCGTACTCTAGATCGACGAATCCTGGGTACTTCGTGTCGATGAGTGCCGCAAATATCTCCCGCACCGGCATGATGCCGTCTCCCACCGCTACTTGGCTCTCTTTGCTCCCAAAGCTGGTCAGATCTTTCATGTGCATGTTGAAGAGCCGTGGCCCGACTGCGTGAATGGCCTGCACTACGTCTATACCGGCGCGCACGCAGTGCCCCACGTCGATGCAACAGCCCATGCGCGGGTCCATATTCTCAACCGCCTTCAGCACATCGAGCGGAGAGTGCCAGATCTTATCCTCGGGGCCGTGATTGTGTATGGCGAAGCGTATGTCGTATTCCCTTACAAATTTTTCTATGCGCGAAAGAGTTTCCGGCACGGGGTCGCCAGCGACGATGACCGGGATATTCGCCCGTTTGCAATATTCGAACTTGCCGCGGATGTCATCGTCTTCATCTTTAGGGAAGTAGATGGCTCCCGCCGCGTGGAGTTTGATGCCTGCAGCAGTGTAGTCGGCGATGGCCTGCGCCTCACCAGCCTGATCGATTGGGAGATGATCTTTGGTGTCCTTCACGTTGAGAGCAGTTACGCTGAGCTGCTTCATGAATCCGATCATCTGTGCGCGGCTGAAAGTGCGGAAGGTATAGCTGGCCAAGCCCAGGCGAATCGGCGATGGCCGGCCCGTTTCTACGGATGGCTGCGCGAATGAGGGAATGGCTGCGGCGGCGCTAACCAACGCTGCAGATTGAATGAAGTCGCGACGCGAGAAAGCATTTTTCATAGATGGAAATTCCTCTGATGAACTTCATGCTTATGCCCATGCCCGCATCTCAGAGACGCGGCGCCCAGCCCTTCTCGTATTCGCGCTCCCACATAGCCATGGCTTGCGCATCGTTCAGCACCTTACCATCCTTGCTGTCGAGATGCAGCTCGTGTTGCACTTCCCACGCGATGTTGGAGAGCTGGAGCATGGTGACGGCGACATTGCCCACAGAAACCGGCGCATTGAGCTTCTCGCCTTTGCGAATGCCGGCGATGAAGTTTGCGAAATGAGCGTCTGTCATGGAGTCTGCGCCGATAAGGTCGGAGGACGATGTCTGTTTGCCTAGTTTGAACTCATCGACCTTATTCCCCTTAAGGTCGTAGACCTCATACCCATCGCGATCGACCAGTGCCGAACCGGTAGTTCCCATGATGGTCGATCCGCGATCGCGGTTATAAATTTTCATTCCCGAGCAGGACTTGCCCTCCCAGGAGATCAGCTTCTCGTCATATTCGAAGCTGGTGACGAGCGTGTCATAGAACTGCCAATCGTCCTTGAACGTGTATCGTCCGCCCGATGCTGTAATCCTGTTCGGATAGTCAACACCGAGCGCCCAGCGGCACACATCGACCTCATGCGTGCCGTTATTGAGGGTCTCGCCGGTACCGTAAATACGAAACCAGTGCCAGTTATAAGGTTGAATGTTGTCGGTGTAAGCGCGGCGCGGAGCTGGGCCCTGCCACAGCTCCCAATCGAGCTGCGACGGCACCGGAGCCTCCTTCCCGAAGCCAATCGACTTGCGGGTATTGCTGTACCAGGCCTTGGCGTAGTATGCGCGGCCAATCAGACCGTTGTGAATTTTGTCGACAATCTCGATGGTGTGAGGAGAGGAGCGCTGTTGTGTCCCCATCTGCACCAGCTTGCCGTACTTCTGCTGCGCGCGCACCAGGAGCGCGCCCTCGCCAGGATTGTGACTGCACGGCTTTTCAACGTAGATATGCTTACCCGCTTGCAGTCCGGCGATGGCCATCGGAGTATGCCAGTGATCGGGCGCGGCGATAGTGATCGCATCGACTTCCTTGATCGCCAGGATCTCCCGGAAGTCTCTCTTCGTCGACGGAGCTTCGCCCAGCTCCTGCTGCGTATCCTTGGCGAACTTGTCGAGTGTATTACTGTCCACATCGCAGAGATGTGTGATGCGTGCCGCAGCCTTATTTGCCTTGAGGGAAGAGAGGTGCGCATAGGCGCGGCTGTGGAGTCCGATGACCGCAAAATTAAGCCGATCATTGGAGCCCAGAATCTGGCTGTAGCTCTTCGCTGTCGACCCTACCGCCAGTCCTGCTGCTCCTACTGCAAGCGTGTCGAGAAACTCTCTGCGTGTAACCATCCGTCTCCTTCAGACATGCAGCGAATAACTTCCCTCGCATGAATGCAGCGGAAGTTAGCCAACAGAGAACGCCGGCTTCGATGGGTGTCTTTTCAACCCGTCCATACTAATACGAGGCGAGGTTTCCCGGGTTTCTGCACCACGCCAGTGAACTCCAGGCCGAGTGCATACCATGCGATCTGTCTGGGGCCAGGTGTAGCCGCCCCCTTAGAACGCGCAGCCGTGTCACCGGAATTCAGAGGAAATGGAATTTAAATTTGAGACCGCAGTCAGGCAGAAGAGGCGGGCATAGGTATGCAAAAAATAAGCCCACCGGCGTTTGGGGCCGGCGGGCTTCTAATTTCTATTTAGTGAAATCCATTTGACGGAAAGATCGGATCGATCTTCGGCGGTTATACCGAGACATTGCGCGCATTGCTTGCCGGCTGCCTACGAACAAGCGTTCTGCGCAGAGCGGTCTTCGCCCTAAGCAAGCGCGACTTCACAGCCGGAACCGAAATGCTGAGCGCATCTGCGATTTCGGCAGTGGAGCGATCCTGAAAGTGATACAGCTCTACTACATTGCGGAAGCAGGGGCGCAGACGTGGAATTGCGTTTCCCAGCCGTTCCCGCGTCTCGCACTGAACATACCAATGTTCAGGGCTGTCTGCTGGATCAGCAAATTCGCGCTGCTGCGGAGTCTGATCGCCATCGCCCGGCACTTCCATCGGGATCTCATTGCGAGAACGCTTTTTGCGCAAAAGCATAAGAGCCGAATTGATTGCGATCCGTGTAAGCCAGGAAGAGAAATTCGAGCGGCCTTCGAATTTATGAATGTGCTTGAATGCTTTGAGAAACGAGTCCTGGAGCGCGTCCTCGGCGTCTTCCCAATTCTTCGTAATGCGGTAGAGCCTCCGCAAGATTTTATCGGAATGAAGTTTACACAGAGTTACAAATGCAGCTGCGTCCCCGGCTTGTGCAGCGGCAACGAGCAGAGGCTCGCTCATTGTGTCCTGGACTCCGAGAAGTTCCTCGCTCGCCGGGTGAACAGAGTAGTTGGATGCCTGCCATGTAGGTGCTTCGATCTGTTGTTGAGGTCTCATTGTATTTTCCATGTCGCTCTCGATTGAATTCGATTTGCATTGCCTGGAAATTGCAGACATCGTATCCACTGGCACCGACTGTAACCACGGCGACTCTCCACCGTTCAGTGCACTATCGGATCGGATTGTCGGAAAACTGCTGACTGCGCAGTTAAGGACGGCCGCTCATATTGCTATGAAGGTCTTACATTTCAACTTCAATGCCTGAAGCTTAGGGGATGCCCGTGTTCTTCGAAACCTCAAAAACATTAGCGGAGCTCCTGCATTTTTCTGCAGGATTTCAATAGCTACTTGTTCGGGCTTGAAGGGCGTGGACGGAAAATGGATCGCAGCATAGCGGAAATACTCGGGCGCTGCGTGCCTGCGTTATAGAAGACCACATCGCCGGGAACAATCAGTTCGACTTCAGTTCCGGAATATGCTGAACTGGAAAGAGTCAGCGCGCCGCCTACACGTAAAGCGCGTTCGTGCATCCCCTTCAGTCCAAAGTGTCCATTCTTGCCACTGGCCGCAATCTCAGGATGAATCCCCTTGCCGTCGTCGCGCACACGTAGAACGAGATCGCGCGTGTAGCTAAGGTCTACCTCGACGCGGGATCCGCCGGAGTGGGTGCATGCGTTACGAATCGCTTCATACCCGATGCGGTAAACCTCGTCGCGCACGATGGGATGCATCTCGCGGGCAACGCCATCCACGAGCAGCGTGAACTCCATAGAGCTGCCGTCGCTGCATTCTCTGGCCGCACGTTCAAAAGCAGGCGCAAGATCGTTGACTTGAATTGTCGAAGTGCGCAAAGAATTGAGTGCGGCGCGGCCCTCTTCCATCGCCTTGTCTAGCCAGCGCGACAGCCGCTGCAATGCGTGACGCATGTGTTCGTTATCGCCGGGATTCTCTAGCGCATCGTCAGCCACCATCTTGCTGCCCTGTATGGTTTGCAATAGAGTGTCGTGAAGCTCGCGCGCCAATCGGGTGCGTTCTGCCATGCGTTCGTCGAAGCGGGCGTTGATACTTTCGCGCATGCGCCACATACGTAGCCGATGAAGCAGCCACAAGCTCATTAGCGCCAGGACGGTGCACATCACCCTGAACCACTCTGTCTGGTAGTAGGCTGGCTCAACGACAAAGTTCCAGGAAGCTTCAGCCTCGTTCCACAATCCGTCGTTGTTACATGCGATCAGGCGGAAGCGATAGTTGCCTGGGCTGAGATCGCTATAGAGAGCTTGGCGGCGGATGTCCGGATCCTGCCAATCGTGATCTCGCCCCTCCAATTTGTAGCGATAGCGAACCTTCTTTGGCACGACGAAGCTGAGAGCGGCATAGTCGATCTGCAAATCCTTTGTGTGGGGAGGCAGATGAAGATTCTGCTGAGGCGCGTAGATCGTTCGGTCGGCCACGATTTGCTCGATGTGAATCGGAGGTGGAACCTCGTTTCTCCGTTCATCGTCGGGATCGTACATCTGCAGAATGCGGCTGTTGACCACCCATATCTTATGATCGGGTGTCATCGCCATCTGAGGCTTCAGGGAGGTGACTCCCGGCTGGACGCCGTCGAGGGTTCCGACGACCAGCGGTGCATGAATGATGGCCTCGGGGTGCTTCCACCAGCGAGCGACTTCAGAAGACGAGATGTGGACGAGTCCGCATGACATCGAGAGCCAGAGGGAACCTCGACTGTCCCTGAGAAAGGCAAAAACATCGGTGCAAGGAAGTCCGTTCGCGGCGGTCAGGTTCTCTCGTACGCCATCTTTCCATATAAAGAACTCCGAGACGGTAGTTCCCCATATAGAACCATCCGGTAAGGCCTGAAGATCGCGGATATGCCGGAGGTTATCTTCCTCCTCCGATGGCCAGATTTTCTTTTTGCCATCGCTTACCGGAAGAATCTCTTCGCGTCCGTTGTTGTAACGGACCAGGTTCCCGGTTACTGTTCCGAGAATGGCGCCGCCCGCGGGATGGGCTGCGAGGATGTAGGAGTGAGCAATTTCGAATGAGGTTTTTTCTTCCTCGATCTGGAAATCGCGGATGTGGTAGAGATGCGGTCCGGCTTTAACCCATAAGCTGTGGTCGGCATCTTCGCAGATCGAGAAAACAATGCCGATGGGCTGGTTATCGGCATCGAGAATCGCCCGGAAGCGATTGTTCTCGTATACCCACAGTCCATTGTCGATTCCCACCCAGAGCCGGCCGGCATGATCTTCGAACAGCGTCGTGACACTGCGTCCCGGAAGATCGTGGTATTCGCGAATGGAAGAGAGTTTTCCATCCCGGAGAAAGTTAATAGATTGGAAGTTGCCGACCCACACCGTCCCATCGCGGCGGGCAATGAGTGAGCTGGCGCCGTCCGCGTACATGCCCTCGCGCATCGAATACGATGCGACCCGCACATCGCGAAAATTATCCACGCCACCTGAAGTGACAACCCACATCGTGCCTTCGCGATCCTCGTAGAAGCTGCCGATAGCGTCACTGGAAAGGCCGTATTCGCTTCCGAAGTGCTCCACTCTAGAGCCCTGAATGCGGAAGACACCATGATGAGCCGTGCCCACCCAGAGAAAGTTTTCGCGGTCGACAAACAACGTGATGACATCTGCATTGTTCGCCGGAATACTTGGATAAATATGGCGGATCCATTGACCATTCTGGAATTGTTCCAGCTCTAATTTGGTGGAAGAGGTCTCTATATTGGCCCACAAAGATCCATCCGGACTGGCGGCGATAGCCCTGACCGAACCGACACCCTGCTCTTCTTTGTCACTTCGGTGGAAGTAGCAGATGGATGTTTCGTCCTTCCATCGACAGAGCCCGTAATAGCCGCCGATCCAAAGATTTCCCGAAGTATCGGCCGTGACCGCGAGCGCCGAATCATAAGGCACGCCATCGGCCGGTCCAAGGCAGCGAAAGCCTCCACTGGTCATCCTGCACAGGGGGCCTTGGCGATCGGTGGCCTGGGTCCGAACGATCCAGGCTGCGTCTTTCCTGTCCATGTACATCGATTCGATACGGCCTTGAGGGTGCGCGTAAGTCGTCAACGTGCCATTGGCCCAATGCGACACACTATAGCCGGAACCGATCCACAGGCTTCCATCCTTCGCTCCTCCAATAGAGAAGATTCGGGAATCGGCCAGTCTCTGACCCGGCGGCAGAGACCAGGGCAGAAAGCGATTGCCGTCGAAGCGCAGCAATCCTATGTTCGTTCCCAGCCACAGGTAGCCGTCGGCAGTTTGCGTCATGACCGTGGGAATGCCGCTGAACTCTCCATCGGAGATACGCCAGGAGGTGTGGGCATATTGAGAGAGTTGTCTCGATGGATTGAGAGCGTACGCCGGCGTCGTGGCCAGCATCAGCCACCCGAGAGCAGCGAGTATCAGCAGCCGGTTCGCTCGCAACAGTTTCACGAACCGAGAGGAAGGCCGGCAATCAACGCAAGGGGCGTCCAATCGTGATTCTCTTACGGCCGAATAGCCAGTGATCGATCGAATATGCACCTGGACCTAACACCGTGATGGCGATCAGAATACTTGCAACTAGGAATGAGGTCCAATTTTCTTCGGCGGTGTCAAGTATCATTCTTACGATCACCGTTGCGGCCGTGAGTAGGGCGACAGCCGACGTTATGAAACCGGCGGCCATGAGAAACGCCGCGACGCACAAGAAAGCGCATCCTAAATGTTGATCGCGGCCTGAGAGCTCGGCGCCTTCACCTGCCAGGGCCGCTGCGACGGCGATCCGGAGCCAAAACATGGCAACGTCGCGGAAGCTTTCTGAAAAGCTTGGAAACAGTAGACTCAGAAGCCTGAACCCCAAGTCGGATGATACCGTTCCCTAAAATCCAGCGAAATCCTGAAATCTGCAGCCGCCCCCCCATAGTTCTCTATAGGTTGGCCATAGATGGCACAAAGAATTAGATCTGCAATAGGCCGCGGCGAACTGCGATGGTGACCGCGTGCGTCCGATCATTGGCTCTCAGCTTGTCGACGATGTTTTTGATGTGAAAGTTCACAGTAGTTTCTGAGATGTCCAGCCGGGATGCAATCTCTTTATTGCGATTGCCGTCTCGAATCAATCGCAGAACCTGAATTTCGCGCGGCGTAAGGTCATCTTCTCCCATGAATTCAACGAGGCGCGCCGCGACTTCGGCGGGTACATGGCGACGGCCTGCGTTCACCGACCGAATGATAGAAAGCAGCTCGTTCTTCGGAGTGCTTTTTAAGACGTACCCCGATGCTCCGGCGCGAAGTGCGCGCTGAATTTCCCCGTCACCATCAGAAGTGGTGAGAATGATGATTCGCGCGTGGGAAAACTCGCCGCGGATAGCGACCAAAGCGTCGATGCCATCCGTTTCTCCCAATCGAAGATCCATGAGTGTGATATCCGGCCTATGCTTCCGAAACTCGGAGATGGCTTCACCCGCAGTGGCTGCATGGCCTACGAGCGCCATATCGGATTGGGAACCGATGATTGTGCTCAGGCCTTCTCCGAAAACCGGATGGTCTTCCACACTCAAAATGCTTATCTGCTTAGTCGTTTCCATGGTAGCGTCTCCCTCGCGTTCATCGCGAGCACCATTCAGCGGCAGATTTAAAGTGACCCGGACGAAATTGTGCTTTCGGTCCGTAGCCTTAGTTTATGACTTCTTTCGACTCATATCCTAAACCGGGACCTGAACATCGCGATATAGGTCAGTTTGTTGATTGACGTAATATGAGCTTCTCTTTCTTGGAGAAGCAAGGCGATTCATTCACGTGTCCGCGGAAGGTCGGCCGTGCTCGAGCCGGCTGGCGAAGTAGAGACTACCGATCCACGTTTGATTTCGGGTTTGGTTTCAGGCTGATTTCAGGTTCAATTCCCAGCTCGGGCATAAAAAATATTGTATGCCTGGAAGCTGTCTCATCGAAGCATCTGCTGCTTGAGCGAAACGCATAAGACCCGCCTCGATGGCGGGTCTCATGCATGATCTCACTGGCGGAAGCGGTTAAGTGATAGCTTCCGGTGTCTGACCGCGGTCAAGCCTTCTCCGGAGCGGCCAGCACTTCGAAGGGACGCATCATCTCGTTGTCTTCATGTTCGAGGATGTGGCAATGCCATACGTACCGTCCGGCATAGCCTTCAAACGGAATGATGATGCGGGTCACCATGGCTGGATCGGCGCGGACAGTGTCCTTCCATCCCGCTTCATGGGACTCGGGCGGAATTGCGGCTCCGGTATAGCGCAAGGTTCCCTTGGTCTGATATTCGAATTGGTCGAAGCGGCGGCGATCAAGAATTTGGAACCGGACCAGGTGAAGATGAATGGGATGGGAGTCGTCGGTGAGATTGACCAGTTCCCAGATTTCCGTCGTTCCCAGCGTGGGCTTCTCCGTGATTGGCATGTGCCACGGCGTATTGTTGAGTAGCATGCCCATGGACCGCTGGATGTCATCCATGCGTTCGTCGAGCGTGAGTCTCCTCGTGGTGACCGCAGTCGCTGGATCGAGGCGCAGGGGCGGACGCAGAGTCGAAGGCAGGGGAGAGGCATCGCCCGCCGCCTTGGCGCTCACGCGGAACTCGAGGATATCGAACGAATCGCTAATGAGCTTTACGTGGGTTCCGGCCATGTCGGAGAAATCCACCACTAGATCGGTGCGTTCGGCCGGCGCCAGTGGGATCTTTTGAACCGTGACCGGAGCGCTCAACAGGCCTTGGTCATCGCCAATTACGCTGAGGGGCTTCTTGTTTTCCAGTGAAAACCGGTAAAAGCGAGCGTTCGAACCATTCATGATCCGCAGCCGGTACTTCCGGGGCTCGACCTCGTGATAGGGCAGCAGTTTTCCATTCACCAGCATGGCGTTGCCGAAGACTTCGGGCACCCACGGCCGGTCGGGATGCTCGGAGACTGGATAGCTGAGTTGGCCATCCTTGCGCAGCATGCGGTCGCAAATCAGCATCGGAATCTCGTACTTCCCGCTGGGCAGATTGAGCGACGCTTCGAGCGGATCGCGCACGATAAACAAACCCTGCATGCCGGCATAGATATTAAGCCGGTTTATGCCCATCGTGTGGTCGTGGTAGAAGAGCAGCGCGGCATCCTGCTTAGCAGGATAGAAACAGTTCTGCGATTTCCCCGGAACCACCCAGTTCTCGGGATAGCCATCGCTGTCCGGAGGAGTTCTCCCGCCGTGAAGGTGGATGACCGAGCGCACCTCGGGCACGGACTTCTCGGCGCCATGAAGGGTGTGATCGATGGGGAGGAAGTGACGGATGGGCAGGGCATTGGCCCACTCCACTATCGCCCCCTGGCCGCTCTGCACCTCCAGAGTGGGCCCCGGAAAGCTGTCTTCGAAGCTCCACATGCGGGTTGCCGGCAGGTCACGGTGGACTTTCTGGGAGATTTCGCGCATCGAGACCCGATAAAAGGGAAGCTGCTCGCCGTGGTGCTCCGGATTCGCCCGTTTGCCGCTGGGAGTCAGAACCCGTGGGATGGGAAGCGGATCGACAAAAGGAGTGAGCGTCGATGGGTCAAGGGCATCGCTGGGAGCTTCTGCCCATCCCAGGCCGGTGCCGGCCACGATCAGCGAGCTGGTTTTTAGGAAAGTTCTGCGGGTAGAACGAAATAGGTCGGTCATGTGAGATTTATTTTCGCCTGAGAATATGAAGGGCGAGTAGAGAATCGGGCCTTTCCAAAAAAATCTGAGGACACATCCCCGCGCAATGAAGCGCGAAAGATGTGTCCTCGCAGATGAGACAAGGTACTGCGTGAGGCCAGGTTTTACTGTGCGACGATCTGACCGGTGCTGTCGTCCAGGATGTAGGCATCCGGACGGGGGTGCGAGAAGTCGAACATGTTGTTTACAGTGCCGGAGATCGCATCGAAAGATCCGTTGCCGATGCGCTGCCCGCCGAGCCAGTTGTCTTCGATGAAGTGGATGATCGAAGTCTGATCCGTGATGTTGTGATCGACGTAGTTGACCTTCGCGTAAGGCGAGATGACCAGCAGCGGCAGACGAGGTCCGTAGCCGCAGCGACCCTGGGCGTGAAGAACGTTCGGGCCGGCCAGGGCGGTATCTACACCGTTGCCGCACTGTCCGGGACCGGTCAGCGCGTCGGCGGCGGTGGCGGACTGGTTCAGGATCGGGCTCATCTGATGGTCATACCAGCCATCGGAATCGTCATACGCGAGGAATACCGCGGTCGACGCCCAGTACTTGCTCTGCTGCAATGCGTTGATGATGTCGACTACGAACTTCTGCTCGTCCAGAGGGTCGGAGTATCCGGCATGCGCATCCTGGTAGCCCGGAGCCTTGATGAAGCTGACCGCGGGAAGGACGCCCCACTGGATGGAAGCCAGGAAGTCGGTGGTGTCGTACTGGTGGTTGGCCTGATCACCATCGACGCCGACCATGGATTCAGAGGTCGGAGGAAGGTGCTTCGGATTGGCTGTGGTGGTGTAGTACTGGAACGGCTCGTGGTGCGGAATGTAATCAGCCTTCAGAGTTTTGGTGATGGCCGAGGTGTGCGAACGGTTGCAACCGGTGCTGCCGTTGCCCATAACCTGACGAAGGTCGAAGCCCTGCTCGAACCAGCCCCAGGTAATGCCGCGGGAGTTCAACAGATCGCCGATGTTCTGACCCGACAAGTGCACCTGCGCACCGGTCGTGGTCGAGCAGACGTCGCCGAGAGGATCGGCATCGCTGATCAGCGTGAAGCCGCCGTTGCCATCGTCGATGACATCACCGGTTGCGTTGACCTGCTCATCGACACCGTTCGTCTGGCCGGAGATCAGGTTGATGGCGCCTGGAGTGGAGGGGCCAAAGTTCGTGTCGTAGGAGTTATCGCTGATCGCATAGCGTTGCGCGTAATTCCACATCGCTGTCACGGTGTTGCCGTCGTAGTAGCCCATGACCAGACCATTGGTGGTCTGTCCGGCGGGCGGCGGGCCTGCGGTTCCGGTGTACTGGGGGAATGAGTCCATCAGACCGCCGTGGAATGCCTGCTGCTCAGGGGTGTAGTCGTGATCCTGGTCGGCGGTTGCAGCTTCGGTCCGATCCAGACGGAAGGGATTGGCTGCTCCCGATGAATTGCCGGTCTTGTTCAGGAAGTTCGGATTGGTGAAAAGCAGCGCATCGTTGAAGCCGTTGACGGACGGTGTGCCCGGCTTTGCTACGAAGCGGGGCTCCTGGCCTGGGTTCAACGCGTTGGGATAGGCTCCGAAATAGTGGTCGAAGGAGATGTTCTCTCCAAAGATGACAACAACATGCTTGATTGGAGTGGCGGTCGAGCCGCCGTTTTGAGCGTTTGCGGCAACGGGGCCGCCGATCTGGGTGGCGAAAAGAATGCTTGCCAGCGATGTGGCAATATACCTCTGCATCATGGTCCTCCTACCGGTTTGGCCGGCAGAAGCCTTTTTTTCACCTATTCATGTCTGAGGGGTTACAGCAAAGTTACTGAACCGAGAAAATCGACGGGAAGAGGCGGAATCGCAGGAATAAAAACGAACGATCCGTGTATTGCGAACGTCTAGTTGCGGTCGAATCAATATTCCACCAAATATGGAATGACGAACCTCCCCACAACTTGTTGTTTCGACTCGTAATAGCCCACGCTGCGACCCTAAGAAGCCACCGCCAAATATACCGGCAAGATGTTCATAGAGAAGATCAAAGAGGGAGCTTGAGTGGCTACAATTTTTGGTGAGCCGCAGGATTATCGTGCGTTCTTGTAGATGGTGTCCAGCAACTCGTCGTACATCGCCTGCCGGTCTTCCTCGGAGCCGTCGCGAATGGCATGCGTCGCGCAATGCGTGAGGTGGTTTCGCATCAGAGACCGGGCGACGGCGCGCAGCGCCTCCTGAACCGAAGAAATTTGGGTGAGAATGTCGGTGCAATAGCGCTCATCGTCAACCATGCGCTGAATTCCCCGGACCTGGCCTTCGATACGGCTCAACCGGCGGAGGTTCGAGGCCTTGATCTCTCCGTCGGTGCCCACCGCTTTGCGCTCACTCCCGCAACTCTCCTCAAGGCCTGAAGTAACCTCGGCAGGCTCATCCTTTTCCACTGTCTTCCTGGTAGACATCTCCGATTGGCCTCCTTACGCGAGCTTTAAATTTCGAAGTCGCAAACTGTTTGCCACCACGCTGAATGAACTGAGAGCCATTGCCGCACTGGCGATTACCGGGCTGAGCAGCAGCCCGAAGACCGGATAAAGCGCGCCCGCCGCGAGCGGTATCCCGATCACGTTATAGATGAAGGCCCAAAAGAGGTTCTGGCGAATCACGCGCATCGTGTTGCGGGAGAGCGCAATGGCCGTCGCCACGCCCGTCAGGTCGTTGCGCATCAGAGTTACGTCTCCGGCTTCCATGGCAATGTCGGCGCCGTTGGCCATCGTCAATCCAACATCGGACTGGGCCAACGCTGGAGCGTCATTGACGCCGTCCCCGACCATCGCTACGAGGCGCCGCTCGGCCTGGATGCGCTGGATGGCCTCCACCTTGCCGGCCGGCAGGACGCCCGCGATCACCTCATCGACTCCAACCGTGCGTGCAATCGCCTGCGCCGTCCGCTCATTGTCGCCGGTCAACATGACCACCCGCAGCCCCTCAGCATGCAATTGCCGGATAGCCGCAAGGGAAGTGGGCTTGATCGTATCCGCCACGGCAATCATCGCCGCCAGCTTACCGTTGACGGCAATCCAGAGCGGCGTTTTGCCTTCTTCTGCATAACGCATTGCAGCCGACAGTAGCGAATCTGTTGACACTCCAAATTTCTCCATCAGGGCGGCATTGCCGACCATCGCTGAATCTCCATCGACGCGGCCTAAGACTCCGAGGCCGGGCAAGGATTCGAACTCTTCCGGTTGTGAAAGGCTCAACTCGTGTTCCCGAGCGTAGCGCACGATAGCCTCTGCCAGCGGATGCTCGCTGGCTCGTTCGAGCGCCGCTGCAATGCGAATCGCGGCGTCCGCAGTATCCGAACCAGCTTCGTTTTGTGCGATCCCGAGGACGTCAGTGACCTGAGGCCGGCCGGTCGTGATGGTGCCTGTCTTATCGAGAACGACGGTGTCGATCTTTTCCATCCTCTGGAGGGCCTCACCACCCTTGATAAGAATGCCGAAGGCCGCGCCGCGTCCCGTGGACACCATGACCGCGGTGGGAACTGCCAGTCCCATCGCGCATGGACATGCGATAACCAGGACCGTGACGGCGGCGGCAAAAGCCTGCATAACGCCGGCATGCGGAGCGAACGCCCGCCACGCCAAAAATGTCACCGCCGCGATGCCCAGGACCGTTGGCACGAAGATGGCGCTGATACGGTCGGCAATGCGTTGAATCGGCGCGCGCGATCCCTGCGCTTCGCGTAGCAGCCTCACGACCTGCGACAGGGTGCTTCCGGATCCCAGCGCGGCCGCCCGGTATTGAAACGCTCCATTCTGATTGAGCGTTCCTCCGATGACCCGATCTTGAGCAACCTTCTCGACCGGCAGCGATTCGCCAGTGAGCATGGATTCGTCAACGCTGCTTCGTCCCGAAACCACTTCTCCGTCAGTCGGTACACGCTCGCCGGGACGCACCAGAATCAGATCCCCGGCCTGAATCGAATCGATGGCAACCGTAGCTTCGACGTCATCTTTAAGGACAGTCGCCGTCTTCGGTTGCAGCTGCACCAGCTTCCGCAATGCAGTCACGGTCTGGCCTTTCGCCCTGCTCTCCAGTGTATTTCCGACGAGCACCAGCCCGATGATGAGCAATCCCGCTTCGAAATAAACATCCGGAGCGATGCCGTGCGCGAGAAAAAAGCCGGGTGCAATAGTGCTCGCAGCGGAGTAAAGAAAAGCGGCTCCGGTTCCAAGTGCGACCAGCGTATTCATGTCGGCCGTTTTGTGCAGAAGCGCAGACCATGCCTTGGTGTAGAAGCGGCGTCCCGCCCAGGCAACGATCAATGCGGAGAGGGCGAAGAGAAACCACCGGATGGTGTCGCCACTCAGCTCATAAATCCAGGGTAGGGCTTTGCGCAGGATGGGGTCGAGGACGCGCATGTTCCAGCTCATCAGGGGATCATGCAAGCGCGATGTGCCGGCATCCGTCATGCCCATCAATGGCATGGAAAGCAGCATGGCGACGCATCCTGAGGCCAGGCTTACTGCCGCCTTCACGCGCAATTGTTTGTATTCGCGGAGCTGCTCCACATCATGCTGCTCCTGCTCCTCGAGAACCGATGCGTTCGGGCTAAGTTCGGACGCTCCATAACCCGTGCTGCGAATACTCTCGACCAGCCCGGCGATCGATGCCACGCGCGGGTCAAACGTCACCGTCGCGTTGTTCAGCATGAGGTTCACGTTGGCATCGCGTACGCCCGCCTGGTCCGCGAGGGTTCGTTGAACAAAAGATTGGCAGGCGGCGCAGGTCATCCCGGTCACAGGGATGGTGACACGCTCCGACGCCGCGGCCTTACTTCGGTCGATGGTATTTTCCTTGCGATCTGCAAACATGACAGGCCTGCTTACTTTTCGACGCGGGCTTGAAAACCAATGCGATTCACCGCTTCTGCAATCTGTTTCGGGGTCGCAACTTCAGGGTTGAATCTCACTTGCGCCGAGCCCACATTCACCGCCTCCAGCTTTAGGCCGGAAACGCCTTCGAGCGCGTTCGTAACTCTGCGCACACAGGCCCCGCAATGCATTCCTTCGATAGTCAACTTGAGTTCTTCTTGCATGATTTTCCCTTCGTCCTTTTTTTAGATGCATATACCCCCCTAGGGTATTCAGGAAATTGAGTCAGTCGATTCGCCGTGCGTGGCGGATTCGGCAATTCAGGAATTAGTTCTTTCCATTCATCGACGGGTCTGTCAGATTGGCATCCAAGAAAGCGATATGCTCGCACTCCGTTCGATGGATGGCATCGATGGCAGCGGTCCGCAGTTCAATCCGAGCACTCCTATCGACTGCATACGATGCGGGCAACTATCTTTCGTTCAGCAGGCACGGCAGTTCTCATCGATTTAAAGGTGTTTATGCTTCCTACGCGGCAGCGCAGGCGGCTCTTCCAGCAGGAGCATTTCATGGCTTCGATCACGCCAGTGTCGCCGAGTATTTCGTCGACACTCACATGGTTTTTAATCCAAGCGATTATCCCGTCGTGTTCTGGTTGTCGAAGCTGATGAAGAGTGGAGACCTGCTGTTCGATTTCGGGGGTGGCGTCGGGCAATCCTTTTACCTTTATCAGCGTTTTCTGCCCTTCCCCGAGCGGACGCACTGGCTGGTATGCGAGGTCGAGGCTCTGGCTCGAAGAGGAGGGCAGCTGGCCGAGGAGAACCACGCACCGAATCTGGAATTTACTACCAGCTTTTCGCAGGCCTGTGGAGCGGCGGTCCTGATGACAACAGGCGTCCTGCAGTACGTCGAAGCGGAACTGCCGTCGCTTCTCGCGAGCCTGAGCAAGCTACCCGAACATGTGCTTGTCAATCGTGTTCCCATGTATAGCGGCAAGACCTATTACACGGTGCAGCATTCGTTGCACTCCTTTGCGCCCTATAAGGTTTCGAATCTGGAATCTTTTGTCGTCAATATGGAGGAGTTGGGCTACGAAAAGGTCGATCAGTGGTATCTTTCCCGGTCCCTGAAGATTCCGTTCCATCCAGCGCAATCCGTGCCGTTCTATCACGGGTTTTACTTCCGGCTGCGCGAGCCGCTTGCTTCGGCGTCTGCCGCCTCGCATTGACCTGAATCTCCATGAAATATATAGTTCAATCCATCTGGTGTTCGGGAAGACGGTGCAAATCCGTCACTACCCCGTAACTGTAAGCGCAGAGAGCTTGGCTATTGAACCTGAGCCACTGGAGCGGATGTTCCGGGAAGGCTGTTCAAGCTCGATGAAGCGTGAGTCAGGAGACCGGCCAGATGCTAACCGGGCTTGTTTCAACTTCGCTGGGAGAGTTGAAGAGCATATCCATCCACTCCTCATTCGGAATGGCGTGGTAGCTGCCTCTAATTAGTTCCCGCTCTGTCCTGGCCGCAGTGGGCGACCGGATGCAAGGAGCGATGCATGCAGCAGGATCAAATCAAGCTCATAACTCTGGTTCTTGGCGGGGTTCGCAGCGGAAAAAGCCGCTACGCGCAGCGGCTGGCGGAGCGCTCGAGCCGCGTCACCTTCATCGCGACCGCGGAGCGCCGCGACGATGAAGAAATGCTGCGAAAGATCGAGCGGCATCGTGCGGAACGTCCGGAGAGCTGGACCACCATCGAGGAGCCTCTGAAGCTTGCCGGCGCCATCGATTCCGCGAGCCGAGCGAGCGACGTCATCCTCATCGACTGCCTCACTTTCTTTGCCGCAAACCTGATGGAAGCCCAGGGTGAAAAAGCCTCGCATTCAGACTCCAATGTCGATGATTTTTGTGCCGCACTTACCTCCGCTCCCTGCTCGGTCGTGCTGGTTTCGAATGAGGTAGGCAGCGGCGTGGTGCCCGCGTACGCAATGGGAAGGCGCTTCCGCGATCTTGTCGGCGAGGTGAACCAGCGTGTTGCCGCTGTCGCAGACAATGTGCTGCTGATGGTTGCTGGCCTTCCGCTCGCGCTCAAAGGATCGATTCCAACCGGAGTTGGCCAATGAAGGGCATGCTCATTGCGGGCACCGCCAGTGGAGTAGGCAAGACCACGGTAGTTCTGAGTCTTCTTGCGGCAATGCGCCGTCGCGGTTGCAGGGTCCAGCCCTTCAAAGGCGGCCCGGATTTCCTCGACACTGGCCATCACACGCGCATTTCAGGCCGCGTTGCACGCAACCTCGACACCTGGATGCTCTCTTCCGACGCGAACCGCGATGTGCTGCGCGAGGCATCGAATGATGCCGATGCCATTTTGGTCGAAGGCATGATGGGTCTCTTCGACGGCAAGGAAGGGGCGAGTGATGTGGGAAGCAGTGCCGAGATTGCAAAGCTCCTCAAGCTGCCCGTGGTGTTGGTCGTCGATGCGGCGAAGAGCGCGCGCAGCGTGGCCGCCGTGGTATTGGGCTTTGAACTCTTCGATCCGCAATCGACTCTTGCGGGAGTCATTCTGAACCGCGTGGCCAGCGACCGGCACTACCGCATGCTCGAAGCGGCAATAGCCTCTACTTGCAAAACGCCGATTATGGGCTGGATTCCGCGAGAGCCTGCCCTTGCCATTCCCGAACGGCATCTTGGACTTCACACCGCGGAGGAGGCCGACTCGCCTGCTGAGACCGAGAAGATGATCGATGCACTTGCTGCCACTGCGGAGAAGCATCTCGATCTCGATCGGCTTCTATCGCTGGAGTGCGGTCTGGAGTTCAAATACAACGCAGCGGATCGAAGCGAGAACAAGCCTGCCGTTCGTATCGGTGTGGCCCGGGATCGAGCCTTCTCCTTCTACTACGAAGACAATTTGGATTTGCTCCGTCAACAAGGAGCAGTGATCGTTCCATTCAGTCCGGCGAATGATCCGTCGCTTCCAGCGAATCTCGATGGTTTGTATCTTGGCGGCGGCTATCCCGAGCTTTACGCGGATCAACTCAGCCGGAACACGAATATGCTGACATCTGTCCGGGATTTTGCTGCTTCTGGCCGGCCGGTCTATGCCGAATGCGGCGGGATGATCTATCTTTCCCGTCAGCTCACCACGAGAGACGGTGTTGCGCACTCCATGGCCGGCGTGTTGCCTTGCGCATTTGAAATGACCGGCAAGCTGGTGCACTTTGGATACGCCACAGTCACAATTACAAAAGACTGCATCGTTGGTCCGCGCGGAACCGTGATCCGCGGGCACAGCTTCCACTATTCCCGAATAAGCGAGAAACCGGAAATGCCCACAGCCTATCGCGTGCACTATTCGCTCTCGGGGCGCGAGGAGAGCGAGGGCTTCAGCGTGGGGAACATTCTGGCGAGCTACGTCCATCTCCACTTCCGAGCCGCGCCGTCGATCGCTCCGCACCTGGTCGAAGCTGCCCGCAGGGTGCGTTCGCTGGAGCTGGCCACGGCATGAAGACTCTCCTTCTAGCAAGTAACCATTCATCGATGCAGGACGCCGCGTGACCTCGAAAAGTGCAGCGGTTGTTGAACGGGTGACGAACGGCATCGAGCCTCCAAGCGAAACATGGCGAGCCCGTGCTCGCGAGCGTCTCGATTCGCTCACCAAGCCTCTTGGCAGCCTGGGGCGACTCGAAGATCTCGCAGCTCAGATTGTCTCCATTCGTCAGGACAAAGCCGGAGACACCGTCAGTAAAGCCGTCTATATTTTTGCCGCCGACCACGGCATCGTCGCCGAGGGCGTAAGTGCCTATCCGCGCGAAGTCACACACCAGATGGTGCTGAACTTCCTGGCTCAGGGCGCAGCGATTAACGTGCTTGCGCGCCTGCATCATGTCCATCTTCAGGTGGTGGACGTCGGGGTTGACGCCGGTCTCGAAGGTGCTCCCGGCCTTCTCCATCGCAAGGTAGCCAGAGGCACGCGCAACATGCTGCACGAGCCGGCGATGAGTGAGGAACAGCTCGCGCAAGCCCTCACCATCGGTATGGATCTGGCCGCCGACGCAGCGCGCGCAGGCCACTCGTTCCTTGCCATAGGCGAGATGGGCATCGGCAACACCACCTCCGCCAGCGCAATTACCTGTGCGCTTACGGGCGCTTCCTCCGACTTGGCAACAGGGCGGGGAACGGGCCTCGACGCTGAAGCTCACGCCCGCAAAGTAGCCGTGGTTCGAGCTGTAGGGGAGCGACATTTTGGAGCAGCGGGTCAGCCGTCCGCGGCCCTGGATATTTTGCGTTGCCTCGGAGGCTTAGAGATTGCGGCGATGACCGGGATGGTGCTCTCTGCGGCGCGGCACAAGCTAGTTATCGTAGCCGATGGGTTCATCTCCACGGCTGCTGCCGCAATCGCCGCCGCAATCGAACCGAAGGTTGGCGGATATCTAATTGCCGGACATTGCTCGCAAGAACCGGGGCATAAGCTCTTACTCGATTACCTGGCTCTGACACCTCTGCTCACGCTCGATATGCGTCTCGGAGAAGGTACCGGAGCGGTGCTGGCCATGCCTATCCTCGAATCTGCAATTTGTCTCTATCAGCAGATGGCAACCTTTGCTTCCGCCGGCGTGAGTGGGCCTTCGGCATGACAGCTCTTGTGTTTTTACGGAGAACTTGGTTGGAGTTGCTCACGGCAATCCAGTTCCTCACCCGCATTCCCGTTCCATCGCAGTCCTACGAGGCGGATTCGCTGGCGAGAGCAGTGAAGTTCTTTCCTGTCGGCGGGTTGATTCTTGGCTCGCTGGCGGCGCTTCTCTATTTTTTGCTCGCTCCTCATCTTCCGCCTCTGGTGGTTGCGTTGCTGGTGCTGATCTTTCTGCTTTGCCTTACCGGCTGCCTTCACGAAGACGGGCTTGCCGACGTGGCCGACGGCTTCGGTGGCGGTCGCGACCGCGAGCAGATTCTGCGTATCATGCGCGACAGCCGCATAGGCACCTACGGTGCCGCGGCCTTGGCTTTGAGCTTACTGGCGCGGGTGCTGCTGCTCTCGTCGCTTCCTCTTGCGCACGTCACGCAATACCTGATTTCTTCGCACGTGCTGTGCCGATGGACGACGCTGCCGCTCAGCTATTATTTGAGGCCGGCGCGAAGTGGCGGCGACACAACGGACGGTCAGGGCGCACGCGTCGCCCAGCTTACGAGCCGCGGCGCGCTTATCGCAGGAAGTGTTTTCAGCCTTGTCATTGTTGGTCTTTTGTTGCGCATCCAAGCCGTCGCCCCAATTCTGATGACGATAATGGTTACACTGCTCAGCGCCCTCTATTACCGGCGAAAGATCGACGGTATAACCGGCGATTGCTTCGGAGCGACGAACCAGCTCACCGAGATAGCCGTCTATCTTTGCGGTGTGTGGATCGCATGAGCTCTCTCCTCTTTATCCGTCATGCTGAAACCGATATGGCAGGCAAGTTTTGCGGACACTCCGATCCACCGGTGAATGCACGTGGGCGGCTGCAGATTGCTGAGCTTGTGAGCAAAATCGCAGCCGAGCCGATCTCAGCCGTTTATACCAGCGACCTGCGGCGCGCGATAACGACAGCGAAGGCTCTGGCCAGACCGTTGGCTCAGGATCCAATCGTGCGGCAAGGTCTGCGGGAGATCGCGTTTGGAGAATGGGAAGGGCTTGCCTGGCAGGAGATCGAAAACAGAGATCCGGTCTATGCGTCGAAATGGATGGCGAACTATCCGAATCATTCTGCGCCGCAAGGTGAATCGTTCGATGCTTTTCGGTCCCGTGTGCTCGTTGAGATAGACAACATCCTTTCCTGCTCGCGCGATAGCCAGGCCGCTGTCGTCACGCACGCTGGAGTAATGCGCGTTGTGCTGCAAAGTCTATGCGGTCTCGATGAGCGTGATGCATGGCGCAGGACTGAGATCTATTGCAGCTTCTTCAAATATCCGTGCGAGGCAGGTCGATGAGCGACCAGAACGATCGTATACGAGAGCTGAGCGGCTGGGATTTCGACGCTTATGAGTATAGGGCCGCCACTTACGATCGCGGCAAGTGGGCCGATGCACGCCGCATTGTCACGCAGCGCGCGCCTTTCGAGGCTGCGAATGCGATGATCCTTGAGGAGTCCGAAAAGTTCCGCGATGCCTTCTCTGTACAGGCCGCAAGACGGGACCTGCAAGCCGAGATGGCTGGTCTCGATTGGTCGCTTGGCGTTGTGGACCTGCGTCTGCTTTTAGCATTCCAGCGGCGGCTTTGTTTTAACGCCAGTGCTGGCTCCGTAGTTGACCCTGCACAGATAGAGGACCTCCTTACCCTGGCCTTCGGACCGGCGAAGACGATAAGCTTCGATCTGGTGCATGCCGAGACAAACCGAAACCTCGTTTTGGAGTCCCGAGATCCGAATCTGCACTTTCGATTCTCGACCGAAGGCTCGACGCCCGTGATTGTTCACGCGGGCAGCCCCTTCTTTGAAGTGGGACGCTACCGCGGCCGGTGGTTTCTGCGCGACGGTTATCATCGCGCCTACGCTCTTCTTCGAGCTGGCATCTTCACGCTTCCTGCGGTTATCGTCCAGGCTCGAACGCTGGAGGAGCTTGGTGCCAATCAACCGTGGTTTTTTCCCGAAGATGTTTTGCTCTCGGATTCGCCACCGCTTGTCACAGATTTTTTAGACGCCGCATTGACCATCGAATACGAGCGTCCACCGCTCATCAAGACGCTAAGAATTGCTATTGAAGAGACGTTCGCGCCAGCAGTATCGCAAGGAGGATCATCATGAGTATCGCAACCAAACGTGGCGACGGCGGCCAGACCGGGCTTGCCGGCGGCATCCGCGTCTCCAAGTCGGATCTTCGTGTCGAATCGTACGGATCGGTAGACGAGTTGAATTCGTTTCTAGGCTTTGCGCGCAGTATCTGTCAGAACAACGAAATCGCCGCGTGGACAGAGGAGATTCAGCGCACTCTTTTCCGCGTGGGATCGGCGTTGGCGACTCCACCCGAAAGCAAGAAGAAGCCGCCCGTCGTGTCCACCGAAGATGTGGACAAGCTTACGGATCTCGTCCACAAGATTGAAGCAACGGAAGGCATTCTCTCCGACTGGTCGCTTCCAGGGGGACACACCGAATCGGCAGCTTACGAAGTCGCGCGGACCGTTTGCCGAAGGGCAGAGCGCAACGTCGTCAGGTTTATTGAAAGCGGCGGTGTCGTCCAGCCAGAAGTGATTGCGTATCTCAACCGTTTGTCCGACGTCATCTGGCTCTTTGGCCGCCTTATTGAGTTCAATGCAGGTGTGGACTCGCGTCTCCGCGTCGAAGAGAAGGCAGGCCCCAAGTGGTCGAGAGCGTGGTGACAATTTCATGAGCAACGCATTCAGTGAATCGGAGCGGAACGCGGTCTACCGTGCCATCGCGACGCGTCGAGACGTGCGCAGGGGTTACACGGCGCAGCCTCTGCCGGACGAATTGCTGGAACGTCTGCTGAGCGCCGCTCACAGCGCACCCTCTGTCGGACTGATGCAGCCATCGCGCTTTATCGTCGTCCGAGATCCCGCCGTTCGCGAGGTCGTCCATGGCATTTTCTCGAAAGCAAATACCGCGGCGGCTGCGACCTATTCGGGAGAGCAGCGGCAACATTATTCCGACCTCAAGCTCGAAGGCATACGCGAGGCTCCGCAAAATCTATGCGTGGTCTGTGATGCGAACAGCGAGCGGGGTCACAAGCTTGGCCGCCAGACGATGCCGGAAACCTCTCTCTACTCGACCGTATGCGCGATTCAGAATCTCTGGCTCGCCGCCCGCGCTGAAGGAGTCGGGGTTGGTTGGGTTAGCATTATCGATCCGGAAAGGCTTCAAGAGCTGCTCGGCATTCCTCAGCATTTAGTAATCGTGGCGTATCTGTGTATAGGCTACGTCGACCATTTTGCCGCAGAGCCAGACCTCGAACGCCACGGGTGGGAAACGCGTACGCAGCTTCGATCGGTGATCTCCTACGATCGATATTCGGATGCCTGCTCCGGAGCCGATTGCTCATGAAAGCTCGATCCATCATGGTGCTGGGAACGAGCTCGCATGTGGGAAAATCTCTGCTCACCGCAGCGCTTTGCCGCATCTTTGCGCGCCATGGATATCGCGTCGCGCCTTTTAAGTCACAAAACATGTCGCTCAACTCTGCCGCCACCATCGAGGGCCTGGAGATCGGTCGCGCTCAGGCGCTGCAGGCGGAAGCCGCCGGCATCGCCCCTTCCGTCGACATGAATCCAATTCTTCTGAAGCCGGCTGGAGAGAGAGCATCGCAAATTATTGTTCGAGGGAAAATATGGGGCAAGCTTACCGCCTCGGATTATCACCAGCGCCGAGTGCAAGAGCTCTTGCCCATCGTTCGTGAGAGCTATGAAGCCCTCGCTGCAAAAAACGATATTGTTGTGATCGAGGGAGCAGGTTCGCCAGCGGAGATCAACCTCAAGCAAAACGACATCGTCAACATGCGTATCGCAGAGATGGCGGACGCCAGTTGTCTCCTCGTCGGAGATATCGATCGCGGCGGCGTCTTTGCATCGCTTCTCGGCACCGTCGAACTTCTCGAGCGCGACGAGCAAGAGCGCATTCGAGGGTTCGTCATCAACAAATTTCGGGGCGACGTTTCGCTTCTGGAACCGGGAATTCGCATGATGGAGCAGCGGCTCCTCAAGCCCTGCCTGGGCGTGGTGCCGTACTTGCAGAACCTGACGCTCGACGAGGAAGATAGCCTCGGTCTTCCGGATCAAGGAGAGCAGAAGAGCCAGCAGTGGCAACTCTCGACCGCTGTTGACCGGCAGTTGCGCATCGCAGTCGTGGCTCTTCCATCCTTCTCGAACTTTACAGATTTCGACGCTCTGCGGTCGGAGCCGTCCGTGTCGCTTCGCTTCTGCAAAGCTGTGGCTCAGCTGCAATACGCTGACATCATTATCCTTCCGGGCAGCAAACAGACGGTCGATGATCTAATCTGGCTGCGAAGCGAAGGAATCGAACGAGCCTTGATGGATCACGCCCTTCATGGCCTTATCGTTGGCATCTGCGGAGGTATGCAGATGCTCGGCGAATCGATCGTGGATCCCGAAGGTATGGAGCACCAAGGTGCGATCCGCGGACTCGGATTGCTTCCCATTCGGACCACGATGCAGCCCATGAAGGTCACCAACATCTCTGCAGGTGAGCTGATAGCACCGGCTCTCTTTGGTCAGTCGGTGACTCCGATGACGTTGAGCGGGTATGAGATTCACATCGGTGAGACCAGCTATCTTGGCGAAGCCGAGCCGCTGGCCGAGCTGAGTCGCCAGGACGAGTCGCAACCGACACGCATTCGTGATGGCTGTATCACGAAGGACGGCCGCGTCTTCGGTACTTATTTGCACGGGCTTTTCGATGAAGATAGCTTCCGTCATCTCTTTATCGATGCTGCTCGTAGCTTCCACCGATTGGCTCCGGCTCTTACTCGCGAAAATTGGAAACAAAAACGCGAAGATGCACTGAATCGTCTCGCTGATTCTGTGGAGGAATCGCTGGATATGGAGAAGATATTCGGCTGGCTAGGAGTTGAGTATCAGAGTCGGTTGCAAACTAGGAGTCAGGAGGCGCTTCGTTGAATCGTTGTATTCTCCTTCCAGCGGCCTATCTTCTCGACCAGCTTGCAGGAGATCCGGAGTGCTTACCTCATCCCGTGCGGCTGATAGGTTTCGGGATCGCGCGCGGAGAAACAGCGCTCCGCCGTCCCGATCAATCGGTAGCTGTTGAACTTGCTTCAGGCGCAGCACTCACGGCGGCCATTGTTTTCTCCACGTACTTCTTTACCGCTGAGATTATCCGGCAAGCGAATCGTCGTTCGACGCATCTTGGCGATATGGCCGAACTGATTCTCGGGTGGACATGCCTAGCCGCTCGCAATCTCCAGCAGGAGACGTCTGCAGTTGTCGAGGCTCTCGCATTAGACGACATTCCTCTTGCTCGCCGCAGGCTTTCCCGCATCGTCGGCCGCGATACGCAGCATCTCGATGATCGAGAAATCAGCCGCGCAGTTATCGAGACCGCCGCAGAAAGTGCGTCGGATGGAATTATGGCGCCGCTGTTCTACATGGCGCTCGGTGGCGTTCCGCTGGCCATGGCTTACAAAGCGGTCAATACTCTGGATTCCATGATCGGGCATGCGGACTCCCGATACTTTTACTTTGGTAAGGCAGCGGCTCGGCTCGACGATGCAGCAAATTATCTTCCTGCGCGTCTCACTGCATTCGGTATTGTCGCGGCAGCTACCGTTTTAAGAGATGCCGATCCTGGAGCTGCGATGAGCATATGGTTGCGCGACGGCGACAAACACAAAAGTCCGAATGCCGGTCAGCCGGAGAGTGCGATGGCGGGAGCATTGCATGTGCGGCTGGGTGGCGAAAACACGTATGCCGGTGAGGTCATCCCGGCGTCGGTGATGGGACAAGAGTTTTCGGCCGCTGAAGTTGGCGATTCCAAAAAAGCCATTCGCATGGTCTCCGTTGTGGCATGCCTCGGCGTGGGCTTCGGCATATTGATAAGTGCTGTCCTCAACGCAAGAGAGCCGCGATGATCGACGAACTGCCGACCCACGGTGGCCAGCTTCGTTCGCTGGCGCAACGCTTCGGCATAGCCGAATCACAGCTGCTGGACTTCAGCGCGAACATCAATCCTGAAGGTCCTCCGGCCGTGGTTCATTCAACGCTGCGCGCAAGTCTCGACGACCTGTCGATGCTTATGAGCTATCCTGACCTCGAAGAGATCGACCTAAAGCAATCGATCGCTCGCTATGCGGGAGTGAGCCATCAAAACATTGCAGTCGCCAACGGCTTCGTTCCGCTGCTCGAAGCGGCGCTCCGTACCCTGGATATTCGAAGGTGCCTTCTTCCCGTTCCCGCTTTCGTTGAATATCGGAAGGCCCTTGCGCGAGCTCGGATTGAAGTCTTTCCGCACCTGCTTTCCGCGGAAGAGTCGTTCTCTTACAACGCCGATGTAATATGTGCGGGGTCGCAGGATGCAATCCTCCTAACGAATCCGCAAAACCCTTCGGGCGTTGTATGCAGCCATGAAACACTTACCCGCATCCTGACGAAAGCTGCTGAACGCAATGCCTGCGTTTTGCTCGACGAAGCTTTTATCGATTACATCCCCGAGCTGTCCATTACTCCGCACATCGACAGCTGGACCAATCTCATCGTCTTCCGATCCGTTACAAAGTTTCACGGCATGCCTGGATTGCGCGTCGCCTACGCGGTAGCAAATCGGAAGACGGCGCAAGCGTTAAACGAAAATCTGCCTCCCTGGCCAATTACAACTCTTGCCTCGTGTGCTGTCAGCTCGGCTCTGAAAGATGTCGCCTACGCGGTGAAAACCAGAGATCTCAATGACCGTCGTCGAGCCCTCCTGCAGAGTTCGATCAAGGCGCTGGGTATCCAGACGTACCCATCCGCAGCGAACTTTCTTCTGCTTCGCCTGCCCGCTGCTGTTGATCCGGCTGATTTCTGGCAGCGCATGCTCGTCGATTATCGCATCGTCATGCGTTCATGCTTCAACTATGAAGCTCTCGAAGCTGGCCATCTGCGCGTGGCCGTTCGCACTGAAGAAGAAAATTCTCGCTTAGTCGAGGCTCTTTCCCGAGTACTTCAATAGGACGGGCATTATTGGAGCTCCTTGTCACCGGGCGACGAATCTACGGTCCTCGAGCAAGAGCGAGTCGCCATCCTTTCGTTCTTCCGCCAAAATTCGCCGAACCTGAGAAAATAATGTGATGGAGTTCATCGATCTTAAGGCGCAATACCGGCATCTGAAAGCGTCTGTAGACGCACGTATTCAAGCTGTTCTTGATCACGGCCAGTACATCTTGGGTCCCGAAGTCCGCGAGCTGGAGGAAAGGCTCGCAGAACGCACGGGAGCGAAGCATTGCATCACCTGTGCCAGCGGGACCGACGCTTTACTTTTAGCCCTGCTCGCACTTGAGATCCAACCCGGCAACGAAGTCATCACCGCTCCGTTCACCTTCTTCGCCACCGGTGAAATGATTGCGTTGGCCGGCGCGGTGCCCGTCTTCGTGGATATCGATCCAGCGACCTACAACATCGACCCCGCGAAGATTGAAGCTGCGATCACCCCGCGCACCAGAGCCATTATGCCGGTAAGCCTGTATGGCCAGCCCGCAGAGATGGATTCCATCAATGCGATCGCCGACCGCCACAAGCTCGCCGTCATTGAAGACGCGGCGCAGAGCTTCGGAGCGCTGTACAAAGGACGCCACTCCGGCAATCTCAGCACCATCGGCTGTACCAGCTTTTTTCCGTCCAAACCCCTGGGTTGCTATGGAGATGGAGGAGCCTGCTTCACGAATGATGACGGCCTCGCGACAGCCATTATCGAATTGCGAAACCATGGACAAGATCGCCGCTACCATCACACCCGCATTGGCATCAACGGGCGCATGGATACGATTCAGGCCGCTGTGCTGCTGGCCAAGCTCGAGGTTTTCGATGACGAGCTGCTCGCCCGTAATGAAACCGCCGACCGCTACAGCGCGCTGCTGAAGGGCTTGATTGAGACGCCAAAGATTGCAACGCACTCGACCAGCGCCTGGGCGCAGTACACGATCGAGGTAGACGGCCGTGGCGCTGTCGAAGACGCCATGCGTACGGCCGGTGTTCCGACCGCAGTGCATTATCCGACGTCCCTTCACCTCCAGCCGGTTTTTGAGAAGTTGAGCCGCGCACACGGCTGGACCGAGGGAAGTTTTCCTCATTCCGAACGAGCATCGGCGCGCGTACTCAGTCTTCCCATGCACCCTTATCAGACTCCGGCCGATGCCAATCTCGTTAGCGCTGCTTTGCAGGCAGCTCTACGGTCGAATGCGGAACCCAGTAAGTAATGAGAATTTCAAACCTCGTTCACAAGAGCCATTGACAGAAGATGCGGCTCAATAAAAAATAATCTCAAACATTTCTTTCTAGGAATGTTTGGAACTGGAAACCTCAGGCTTGCCGAAAGAGTCTTTCAGCACGAGCGAGGTAATGGAGTTGACCGGGGTCACCGCCCGCCAGCTGCAGTGGTGGGATGAGCGCCGCATCGTGGTGCCCGCGCGCCACGGACGCAACCGCCTTTATTCGGCCACCGACGTGGTCGATATTCTTGTCATCGAACAACTTCGTCGCCGCAAAATCTCACTCGCCCAAGTGAGGAGAGCCTTACGCTTCCTGCGAACGGAACTGCATGCACGCCTTGCCGACCTGGTCACCGGCGCCCGCGAATTTCATCTGCTGCTCGAAGGCAAGCACGTCTATCTCGAAACGGAATCGAGGCAGATCGTCGATCTCTTACGCAATGCAAAGCAGCCAATGCTTCTGGTATGTCTCACCGATGCGATCAAGCCCCTGCGTGTCGAGTTGAAGGACCTGTTAAACAAATTGGCGGAAAAAGGCGATACCGGGAGGCGCAAGCGACCGATAGGGAATCATGGCGCCCTCGATTCGGTGGGGCGTAAACGGCGCACCACGGCGTGAGCAGAGGAGTTAGAGCCAGCGAATCGCGGTCCGGGTTTTTTTGCCCGGATTGCAAAACCGAAAGGCACGAAAAGACCACGGAGGGAAGCATGTCATCGGAACTGCAATTGCTCGATCAATGGATACCTGAGCAGATGGAACCGGGAACGCTTTTTGTGCTCGAAAACGCCGGATCGCTCGGCGACGCAAAGAACCCATATTGGGCGGTTTTGGCTTGCCCCAGCTGCGGAGCCCTCGGCCTCATTACCCGCGCTCAGTTCTCAGGCATGGAATCGATGATCTGCGGAGCAGACGATTGCTCGGCTGAATATTTCCTCCGCGAAGATCAGATCGAATATCGCAAACCGCATTAGGCCGCGGCGAAATATCGGCGGACGTGGTTGTGCCTCCAGGCACCATTGTCCGCCGTCAAACTTCGCATATGAGCATTGCTGTTTCTCCAGGCGCAGCTTCCCGAAGCTGTTCAGAATCCGCTAGGATTAAAGAAAGCCCGGATGGCGAAATCGGCAGACGCAGCGGACTTAAAATCCGCAGGGAGCAATCCCGTGGGGGTTCAAGTCCCCCTCTGGGCACCAAGAAATCGATAATTTGCGTGACCGCAGCTCCGCAAACTTCTTTCGGAAACCTGTTCGCTATCATCAAAGCTGTCCGATCGACCTTCTTCTGGTCAGCCGGGGAATGCGATCACTCTAGTACGCCTTCTCGCTGACGACGTGCGCTCCAACTCTGGACCGCTTCGCCAATTCCAGAAGTTTCCTTCACTAGCGTGTCGAGGAGTGTGCGCACATCTGTGTGTCGCGACAGGCTGGCGCTTTGTCCTGCCCAGAGAGGAAGCAATTCGATCTGTCCCGCCTTCTCGGCCGGAATTGATATGTGCCGCACGAGTGCACGTTGAAGTGGATAAGGCAAAATCTCTATATCTTTTTCGTTGAAGTTGTCGAGCAGGCGATTCTTGACGCCTCGGGCAAGTCTTCCGGTGAATCCGCGAGTTAGAGCAGTCTGCTTCGCTTGACCGCTGAGGATCGCTTTACGGTGAAGTGAGCTAGCTCCCGACTCCTCGCAGGCGAGAAAGGCGGTTCCCATCTGTACGCCTTCTGCTCCGAGGGCGAAGGCTGCCACAATTCCGCGGGCATCTCCGATTCCACCTGCGGCTACGACCGGGAGTCGCACGGCATCGACAACCTGTGGCACCAGCGCCATCGTTCCCGTAAGGGAGTCTTCGGAGGATTGCAGAAAGGAGCCGCGATGGCCGCCTGCTTCGAAGCCGGAGGCCGCAATTACGTCCACGCCCGCTCGCTCCAAAGCGATTGCTTCGTCCACAGTAGTTGCCGTCCCAATCAGCGAGATTCCTTTGTGATGAAACGCGTTCAAAATCTGCTTGGAAGGGATGCCATAAATAAAACTGAACGCCGGGATCCCTTCATCCAGTAGAACCTGTACCTGATCTTCGAAACGAATCGGTTCGTACGGGCGATAAGAAGGCAGGTCTCCTCCGACACTTTCAATATGTTTTGTTAGAGGAGAGAGGCTGCGATGAAATGCTTCTTCTGTCGAGGTGAGGGTTCCTTCGTCTTCCATGGAGACCCACAGGTTCATCGCAAATGGCTTTGATGTGATTCCCTTGATCTCGCGAATGACCTCACGGATAGCTTCCGGCTTGAGGCCATGAGCGCCGAAAGATCCGAGTCCTCCGTAGTTCGAAACGGCTGCGGTGAGCTTCTGCGAGGACAAACCTCCGAGTGGGCCTTGAATAATCGGATATTGAAGTCCCAATCGCGAAGTCAGTCGATTATCTGTCCACAGTTTTGAACCTGTCCGATCCGCCATAACGATCCCCCATATTGCAGACAGAAGGCGGAAGCTTAGCTCCCGCTCTCCTTTTGCTCGAATTCGAACGTCACCTCAAGCATGACCGGCGCGCCAAGAGGCAAGGCTGTCACCCCTAATACTGATCGCACGGACATTTTGTCGTCTCCAAATATATCGCGGAGAAGTTCCGATGCTGCGTCGGCAACGATAGGAGATCTTTACCGAGCCGTCCAGCGGATTGAAGCTTGCCATCCTTGACGGGCAACATTCCGCTAAGGAAGAGCAGGCTGCCTGAGTGGACGGCCTCGACGTATGCTCCAAGCGGCAGCGGGGCATCGGGAAGCACGATCTCGAGATCCTGCAGCCGGCGCTCTGCGCCGGCCAGTTGCAAGCCCTTTGTGTTTACCATTTGCCGTTGTGCGCACCGCCGTCTACGTGCAGCACCTCTCCGGTGATATGGCGCGATTCGCTGAGATAGACCACCGCGTCTGCGATTTCTTCTGAAGTGGAGATCGTGCCCATCGGCGACAGGGTCTTCAGGAAATCCTTAGGATTGTCTTTGTGAAGAGGCGTGTCAACGATGCCGGGCGCGACCGTATTGAAGCGGATATTCTCCTTCGCGTACTCCGAGGCCAGGCTGCGCGTAATGGCCTCGATGCCGCCCTTCGTAATCATGGGCAGGGACACCGGCAAACCGCCGATTGGGTTTTCAACCAACGATGATGTGATGCCGATCACGCTTCCGCCCGACTTCTGAGCGAGCATCTGCTTGACTGCGAACTGGGTGATATAGATGTAGCCTTCAAGATTTGTCGAGACCAGGGCATGGAAGTCATCAGCGCTGTAATCCGTGAAGGGCTTCGCCGAGAAGATGCCAGCGTTATTGACAACGATATCGATCGAGCCAAACTTCTGGATAGCTGCGTCGACTACTTTCTGAGCGGTGGCTGCCTGGCCGATGTCTCCGTCCACTAACACCAGCTTGTCCGAAGCTTTTAACTCAACCGACTTTGTCGCATGGCGAGAGGTGCCAACTACGTTATAACCACGTTCCAGGAATGCCTTTACCACTGCAGCGCCGATTCCCTGGGAGGCGCCTGTCACGATTACTGTTTTTGATGTGTTTTTCATGTGTTACTCCTGTCGAAATCAATACCGCCGGAGCCGCAGTGGGCAAAATGAGAAGGTTTCTCAACATTGCCGATGACCCTTGTTGATTCGGCCATCTGCGGCGTTCAAGCTGGGATATAGATGCGAGAGGAAATTGTTATGAGGCCCGATTTGTTCTGATACCCGCTATCCCTCTAGTCGATAACTTCCAATTGTCGATCGAGGGTCGTGACATTCGAGATCTGACGGCTCATTTTCAGGAAAGCGTTGAGTGCGCTCGTCGGATAGTGATCATGCCGTCTGACAAATACAGTTTCTATCTGCGCCTGATCTACCGGGAGTTCATGCACTGTGACCGAATGATCTATCCACAGCTTATTGACCAGCGTCTTCGGTAGCAGCGTTATACCCACGCCTGCAGTGATGCAGGTGATGATTGCATCGAGAGATGCAAATTCCATCACTGTGTAGAGAATGCCTAGCCCATCGAGGATAGAGCTGAGTCTCTGGCGATAAGAACAACGCTGTCGAAATACGATCGCTTTGAGGTTTTCAACTTTGGCGAGGTCGTCGAAGTTTCGTACGGCTAGAGGGCTTACGAGAACAAGTTCTTCAAGGAAGAGCAGCTCTTCGCTTAGTGCCTGCTGGTGAACGGGTCCGGCTACAAAGGCGCCATCCAATTCGCGCTCTATCACCTGATTGATGAGAGATGATGTAGTCCCGGTCATGATGGCCAACTCGACCTTGGGGTACTCCTGCGCGTACCGGGCTACGAGTGTGGGCAGCTGCAGTCCGGCCGTGGTCTCCATCATTCCGAAACGGAGTTTGCCCTTTGGAGTTCCGTCCTCTTTGACCGCGGTGATGGCTTCCTGAAAGAGCGCGCGTATCCGCTCCACGTAGGAAAGAAGACGTAGACCGGCTTCACTCGGTTCTACGCCACGGCTGTGCCTGACGAACAATTGAACTCCGAGCTCTTCCTCCAGGAGACGAATTCGAGAGGTGACATTTGACTGCACCATGTTCAATTCAGTCGCAGCCCGGTTCATGCTGCCGATTCTCGCCACAGCATCCACAATTCTCAAATCATCTGCGTCCATGTGCATCTTGCCTCCACATGCCAGTCCAGTATAGGGACGAATCGCTTCGGCTATCAGCCGGTTCTCCGGGCGCTGATAACCGGGGCGAGCAGGAGGTCGCGAGAGCTGCCGCATGGATGAGTCGGCGTTGGGTGCCGCAGCTGCATAGTCCTTGGCCCTTGCCGAAAAGTCGCCTTCCGCCGTTGGCTGCCGACGGTCTCGTATCCCAGAAGTGTGGGAAATCCTTGACGGCACGCGGATTAGAATAGTCGGTGACGCCAAATCTTCTGGCGTGACATCTTATGGTTTGTGGACAATCGTTCGTCATTTTCCTGAAAACGCAGCTTTCGCAGGAAATGACCGGCGATTGTTCTCATGCTGATACCATCCATCGATACCGCAGGAACGGAAGGTGAGGAGTTTATATGCAACTGGCAATGGTAGGTTTGGGGCGGATGGGAGCCAACATGGTTCGGCGGCTCGCCAAGAACGGTCACGAGTGCGTGGTTTTCGACCGCTCTGCGAAGGCCGTCGAAGACCTGGCGAAGACGCCGGGCGTGATCGGAGCGTCTTCGGTGGAAGACCTGATCGGCAAGCTGAGCAAGCCGCGGGCCATCTGGCTGATGATTCCGGCCGGCGTCGTCGATGACACCATCAAGGAAGTCGTGCCACACCTCGAAAAGGGGGACATCCTGATCGACGGCGGCAATTCCTACTACATCGATGACATCAGCCGTTCCAAGATGCTCGCCGAAAAGGGCATTGAGTACGTCGACGTAGGCACCAGCGGCGGAGTTTGGGGTCTGGAGCGCGGCTACTGCATGATGATCGGCGGCCCGGAAGCTGTTGTGAAGCATCTCGATCCGATTTTCAAGACCATCGCCCCCGGCATCGGAGACATTCCCCGGACCCCAGGGCGGAAACCGGACACCGGCACGGCCGAAAATGGCTACCTCCACTGCGGACAGAGCGGCGCAGGCCATTTCGTGAAGATGGTCCACAACGGCATTGAATATGGAATGATGGCCGCCTACGCAGAAGGCCTCGGAGTTCTCAAGGCAGCAAATATCGGCAAACACGTTGGCGAGATCGACGCCGAGACAACGCCGCTCCGCGATCCCGAGCACTATCAATATGACCTGCCGTTGCCCGATATCACCGAGGTCTGGCGTCGCGGAAGCGTGATTGCTTCTTGGCTGCTTGATCTCACCGCCTCCGCTCTGATCGAAGATCCGGCGCTCGCGAAGTTCGGTGGCCGCGTGTCTGATTCAGGCGAAGGCCGCTGGACGATCAAGGCCGGCATCGATGAAGGCGTGCCGACCCCGGTACTCACGGCATCCTTATATGAACGCTTTAGCTCTCGCGGCGAAGCTGATTATTCGAATAAGCTTCTGTCCGCCATGCGCTACGCGTTCGGCGGCCATCTCGAGAAACCTCACACCAAATAAACGCGAACGAAAGGAACTGCCGTGAACGGAAATCACGCGGACGCCCTTGTCTTCTTCGGCGCCACCGGAGATCTAGCCTACAAGAAAATCTTCCCGGCCCTTCAGTCGATGATCAAACGCGGGAACCTGAATGTTCCCGTTATCGGGGTGGCCAAGGCAGGCTGGAACCTCGACCAGCTAAAGGCAAGGGCAAAGGACAGCCTGGAAAAACATGGCGGTCTTGATCCAGCCGCGTGGGAGAAACTCAGCGGACTGCTGCGCTATGTGGACGGAGATTATGTCGATCCGTCCACCTTCGCGGCGGTCCGCAAAGAGCTGGGCGGGGCGAAGCATCCCGCCCATTACCTCGCTATTCCTCCTTCACTCTTCGAGACGGTGATCGACCAGCTCGTGAAGTCGGGCTCGGCGGAAGGCGCACGCATGATTGTGGAGAAGCCATTCGGCCACGATCTTGCCTCGGCCCAGGACCTCAACCGGGTTCTCCTGGCCGTCTTTCCCGAGTCGTCGATCTTCCGCATCGATCACTATCTCGCCAAAGGGCCGGTCCATAATATGGTGGCCTTTCGCTTTTCCAACGCGCTGCTCGAACCGCTCTGGAACCGCAACTACGTCGAGAGTGTACAGATCACCATGGCGGAAGACTTCGGCGTCCAGGGGCGGGGCGGCTTTTACGACCAGACCGGAACCGTTCGCGACGTCATTCAGAACCATATCTTTCAGGTGATGTGCAATCTCGCGATGGAGGCTCCAGCACGCAACGATAGCGAATCGATGCGCGACGAAAAGGTAAAGGTGCTGAAGGCCATTGAGCCGCTGGCGCCGTCGGATCTTTTCCGCGGGCAATTCAACGGTTATCTCCAAGAGAAGGGTGTCGCGTCCGGCTCGCAGACCGAGACCTTCGCCGCGCTGCGTCTGGGCATCAAATCCTGGAGATGGGAGGGAGTGCCTTTTTACATTCGATCGGGCAAAAATCTTCCTGTCACCTGCACCCAGGTCGTGGCCCGTCTGCGCCGGCCACCTACCAGTGAGTTGCTCCTGACATCTTCCCCTAAGAATCACATCCGGTTCCGGATCAGCCCGGAGATCACGGTTGCCATGGCGGTTTCCGTTCCTTCTCTAGAGAATCCGACGGCCAGTGAGGCGATCGAACTGGTTGCAAGCCGGCATCCTCAGCCGCTGGAGCCTGAGGCCTATGAGAAAGTTATCACCGACGCGATGGCCGGCGACGCGACTCTCTTCGCGCGGCAGGATTACGTGGAAGAGGCGTGGCGCATCGTCGATCCGGTCCTCAAAGCGGGAGTGCCGGTTCACTCCTATGAGCCTCACACCTGGGGACCGGCGGGAGTGCCTGAGCACCTTATTCCTTCCGGCGGATGGGACGAGCCGAAGGCCGCTGAGGCAGAGGATTTCCGGGTCTTGATGTAGCTCTCAATCAAGAGTGGCCAATCTTTTGATTGGCACATCAGGCACTCGATCCTTCCCGCAGATGCTTCACGTCGGCCATGGTGGGCATAGAAGGCTGCGCGCCATGCCGCGTGACCGATATCGCGGCCGCGGCGGCGGCAAAACGCGCGCTCTCAAGCGGGTCCATCTGTGTCATCAGAGCGGTCGCAAACGCCCCGTTGAAGGCGTCGCCGGCGGCGGTAGTATCGACGGTGCGCACAGGGAAGGATGGGAGCATTTCGGCCAGGCCTTCGCGTGTCGCGAGGAAAGCTCCCCGCGCGCCGAGCTTAAGAACCAACCCTTTGACGCCTCGTTTCATCAGGGTCTTGGCCATTAGCTCGAGATCGCTCGTGTCGATCGCCCCATTGCTGCCCCCGGCGAAAAACGAGGCTTCTGTTTCATTCGGAGTGAACCATTCAACCTCTTCCAAGAGGCTTTCAGGGATCTCTTTCGCAGGCGCCGGATCAAGAATGAGCGGAACCTTTTCCCGCCTGCAGATCTTCGCCAGATGCTGCACCGTTTCGATCGGAATCTCAAGCTGCGTAAGCACTACGCCGGCGGAGCGGATGATGTGGATGTGAGTATCCAGATCCTGTGGCGTAAGCAAAGCATTCGCGCCAGGTGTGATGACGATGCAGTTTTCGCCTTTCTGTCCAACGATGATGACTGCGACGCCCGATGTGCCGGGTGCCGTCATCACCCCGGCGGCATCGACACCCGCGCTCTCGAGTTGGGCCTTGAGCTGTGAACCAAAAGCATCGTCCCCAAGTTTGCCGATCATGCTTACCGGATGGCCAAGTCGCGCTACGGCAACCGCCTGGTTCGCACCCTTGCCGCCGGGATGAATCTGAAAGTCGCGGCCCAGGATCGTCTCGCCCTCGACGGGGATGCGATCGGTATTCGCAACCAGATCGATGTTGATACTGCCTACGACAACCACAGGAGCCTTACTCATCTGCATAGCCTCTCCTCAAATCAAATGCGGCGGTGTCTTACTTAGCCAGAATCGGGGCGAGTGCGATCGCGCTCAACCCGCAAAGGAAGAAAACAAACATCCAAATCAAAAATGTTCTTGATCGCCGGGGAGCGTCGGCAAATTCGCGCCAGATAAATACGCCCCAGGCAGCGGAGATCATCGTCGCACCTTGCCCGATGGAGTAGGAGACAGCAGGCCCCACGATGTGCGCACGAGATGCGACGAAGTTAAGTACAGCCCCTGTGCACCAGATGATGCCGCCAAGAACTCCCCACACATGCCACATGCCTTTCGCCGACCAGTAGGCGCTCATGGTTGCGGGCGTGTTGCGGTCGAGCGGCCGTCGCATCAGCAGGTAGTTGAATGGAATCGCGCAAAGGGCAACGCCAAGCGCAAAGAAGAGCGTGACCGCATAGGGCCCCGGAGCATTCACGCCGGTCATGGAGCGGGATACAAAGGGATAGAAGCTGCCCATGAGCAATCCGGCAATCAGGCTGATGACCACGCCGCGTCTGCTTGCCGCGCGATGTTCGGTCTCACGCAGGCGATAGGCGATGGCATCGAAGACAATGGCGGCCACGACCAGGGCAATGCCACTGAAGAGCAGGATCGGATTGCCGTTCGGCGATAAGACATAACTGCTGATCGCTCCGACGACGAGCGCAAGGCCGATTCCGATGGGGAAGGCTACGGCGAGGCCCGCGATCTCGATGGCGGCGACGAGAAGCAGGTTCGCGACATTAAAGACTACTCCTCCGATTGCGGCGAAGAGGATATGGCTGGTATCGGCATGTTGTATGTCCTGCCAGAAGGGCCTGCCGGAAAGCCCCATGCTGCCAAGCGTGGAACCCCACAGAAGTGCGCCGGCAATAAGGCCGACTACATAGTCCCAGTAAAAGAGTTGAAAGCGGTAATTCGGACAGAGCTTGATCGTGTTTGCCCACGATCCCCAGCAGAGCATCGTGATGACCATGAACGAAAGAGCAACGGCGTATGTCTCAGGCTGAAACAAATCGGCTCCTCTAGGCTTCGCTTGGCAGATCTTCGAATCGCAGACGACATATTCGTTCGATTCCTGCCGCGGGCCCCCCCGCATCTATAGAGCCAGAGCGGTGAGTAGAACGAAAAGATCTCAGATGACACGATTCAAATCGTGCTGCGAGTGTATTCGACTATACCTTTGTTGGTATAGTGCGCTTGATCTCGCAATACAGTATGGCAACAAAGTCGGACGACGCAGGCAGCGGGATTTCGATACATAGAAGTAGTCCGATCAAGCAATTGTTCTGCTGCCGGATAAAAAAGGAACCTTGAGGAATAGGAAATGACAATGTGTGTCGTACGCATGCTCTCCGCATTATCGATCTGCGGAATGTTTTTGGGAGGCGGCCAGCCTGCCGCGGTTGGGCAACATCTTCCCACACCGGAACAGCAGAAGCGCATCGAGTATGACAACGTGACGAAGCATAACGGCGATCAGCCGGATAGCCCTGGTCCGCTCGCTACCGATCTCGATAGCAGTATTAACCCCGCAGCCGTGGACCGCGCAATGCGCAAGGTCGCGGATTGGGAAATCGCGAGGGCGCAGCCTTATTTTGGGGACACATGGGAATGGAGTGTTTTGTATACGGGCGTGATGGCGGCGGCCGACTCATTGCATGATCCGAAATATCTGGAAACCATGGATGCGGTAGGACAGAAGTTCGATTGGAAGCTGCGATCGCATCTGCCCAACGCTGACGACCAGAGCATCGCGCAGATGTACTCCGAAATTTACCTGCAGAAGCACGATTCCAGGATAATCGCGAACACGCGCGAGCAGCTCGACGCGCTTATCGCAGCAGAAGACCAGCCTGTGACGCGCATTCCCTGGTGGTGGTGCGATGCGCTCTATATGGGGCCGCCGGTGTGGACCCGCTTGTACGCTATCACCAACGAGCGCAAATACCTCGATTACATCAATCGCGAATGGTGGAAGACATCCAGCTTACTTTATGACGAGAAAGAGCACCTGTACTTCCGGGATGCCACTTATCTTCACAAGACCGAGCCGAATGGTCAGAAGATGTTCTGGTCGCGCGGCAATGGCTGGGTCATGGGCGGGCTGGTGCGCACGCTGGAATTCATGCCTGAAGATAACCCGATGCGAGCTCGATACGTCGAGCAGTTTCGGCAGATGGCCGAACGTGTCGCCGGGCTGCAGAGCCCCGACGGATTGTGGCGCTCCGGCCTTCTCGACGCCGATTATTACGTGCTGCCTGAGAATTCAGGCTCGGCGCTCTTCACTTATGCCCTCGCGTGGGGAGTGAATCACGGCCTGCTCAGTCGAAAGAGGTATCAGCGTGTCGTTGAGCGTGGTTGGGCGGGACTGGTGAAGCACATCTATGCCGATGGCCGAATTGGCTGTATGCAGCAGACCGGAGCGGAGCCAGCCTTCTATCTGCCATCCGCAAGCTATAACTTCGGTGTCGGCGCTTTCCTGCTCGCCGGCTCAGAAGTGCGACAGCTCAAACGCCCACACAAGCTGTGACCGGTTAGCCGGAATCTCCCGTATTCCAGGCCGTGCGCAACTCGCGCCGGCCTTTTCTGTAACCCGCACGATGGATCGGGTACTATGTTGACCTTGGATGACCATGGATATTCGTCTCCTCAAAGCCCGGTTGGCTGCAGGTTTTATGCTTGGCGCGCTGCCTGTACTTTCCTGGCTGGGCCACGCGCAGGAGCCGTCGCCCGGCCTGAAGCAGGCTGAATCCGATTACCGGGCGGGCGTGGCTGCATTATCCCGCCATGATTTGAATGCTGCCCTTGCAGATTTCGAGAAGGTCGTCCATCTTGCGCCTGCTGCAGAGCAGGGGCACAGTGCACTCGGCGCTATTTTGTTGAGACTTGGGCGAACTAGCGAAGCGATTCGCGAACTCGAAAAGGCCTTGGCTATTACTCCCAGCGATCGCAGCGCTCAGTTGAACCTGGCTTTCGCTTATGAGCAGAGTGGAGAAGCTCGAAAAGCTCTGCCCTGGTTTGCGAAGCTCGAGGCCGCGTCTCGCTTAGAAAAAAGCGCACTGCCGCCGTATATCTTCGCCTCATATTCCCGGGCGCTGGCGGCAACACAGCAGTTTCCAGCGGCAATTTCAAACATGAAGCTGGCCGTCGCGGGCGATCCACAAAATGCGGAATGGCAGGATGAGCTGGGTTCTCTCTATGCACAACGCCAGGACTGGGCCGACGCGACAAAGGCGTTCACCGCTGCTCTGCAGTTGAGTCCGGATTCGGCGATGGTCCATCTGCATTTGGGGATCACGTTGCAGGCCGGGCAGCAGCCGGGTGCGCTGGATGAGTTGAAGAAGGCATCGCAACTGGCGCCACAGAATGCAGCGATAGCCTTGCAGCTGGGCCAGGCCCTGGCGAACGCAGGCCAGGATGCCCAGGCAATCCCCGTGCTCCGCCATGCGCTGGAGCTTGATCCTGCTCTGGCTGCAGCAGCGTATCAGCTGGGCCTCGCGCTACAACGCTCGAATCAGCTGCCGGAGGCGGTTCCTCTGCTTCAGAAAGCATTGGCTGCAGATCCGGACAATGGACAGGTGCTAACGAATCTGGGGATGGCTCTTTGCCAGGCGCAGCAGGCCAAGGATGCGGTGCCCATCCTGCAGCGAGCCGTGGCGCGAATGCCGGACGATGCAACGGCTCATCAAAATCTAGCCGCCGCTTATATTCAGCTAAGTCAGTTCGACGACGCAGTAGCACAGTTGCGAACCGCAGTGGAAATTTCTCCGAATGCAGCGCAACTGCACTACAACCTGGGACTCGCATTCAAGATGCAGGATGACGCCGCGAATGCAATCCCGGAGTTGGAAAGGGCAGAGAAGCTCGATGCCTCTGCGTCCGAACCGCCCTACGCTCTAGGTGTGTTGTATCTGCAGGCGGGCCGCTATGCCGATGCCGAGAGAGAATTGAATCTTTCCTTAAAGCTGCGCCCTGAGAATGGCGAGGGCTGGGCAATGCTGGGCAGCGTTGACAACAATCTGAATAAGCTACCGGAGGCTGCGGCCGCGTTAAAAGAAGCGATTCGGCAGCTTCCGCAGCAGGCCGATCCGCACCTCACGCTTGCCTCTGTGCTGGTGAAACAGAACGACCCTGCGGGCGCGGCAGCGGAGCGGAAAAAAGGCGCAGCTCTGATGCACACGAACATGAATCGTCAGCAGGCCGAGGTCGCCTGCAACTCGGGCAACTCCTTACTGAAGAGTGGCAAGGTAGAAGATGCGATCGTGGATTTTCGCAGTGCTCTGAGTTACGACCCAGATTATGCAGAGGCGCATAGAGGGCTTTCGAAGGGGCTTGAGCAGCAGGGGAAGCTTGCGGAATCAACCGTAGAGCGACAAAAGGCCGAAGCGTTGGAAAAGGTTCGCCAATAGCAGCCCAAAGTTTGAAAATGTCCAGGCACGACCGACCGCAAAGTCATGGCAATTGGCGATGACCCTCTATACAGATGCTAGCCGCATTCGCTATATTTCAGGCGCTGGATTCGGCGGCATTAAACCATGAGGATGGTGATTCCTTGAATCGTCGTAAGTTCATGCGTTCGCTCAGCCGCACGGCGCTTGTTCTGCCTTTCGCCGATGTTCTCGCACTCGCGTCGCCCTGGCAGCAACAGACACTGCCAACACAGCCCAACGGCATTGGACCGCAGGAACGAACCTATGACGCCAAACCTGCGCCTCCTCCTCCCGGCCCGAAGTCTCCCATCGAAGGCACGCCGCTGGGTGTGAGCTTCGTCGACGTAGTGAAAGAGTCTGGCCTTGACGTCAAGACCATCTACGGCGGCGAAGGCGCGAATCAATATCTCTTGGAAACAACCGGTTGCGGCTTGGCCTTCTACGATTACGACAATGATGGCTGGCCCGATCTTTTTCTGGTGAACGGCTGGAGGCTCGAGGGTTTCGCGCCAGGCCAGGAGCCGCACTGCCATCTCTTCAAAAACAATCGTGACGGAACCTTTACCGATGTGACCACGGGCTCAGGATTAGAACACAAGACAGGGTGGGGCCAAGCCTGCTGCGTGGGCGATTACGACAACGATGGGAACGACGATCTGTTCGTCACCTACTACGGCCAGAACGTACTTTATCGAAATAACGGCAACGGCACGTTCACGGACGTGACGCAACGGGCGGGCCTGATTCAACCCGGACCAAAGATACGCTGGAACACGGGTTGCACTTTTGTCGACTATGACCGCGACGGACATCTCGATCTCTTCGTCGCAAATTACGTGGACTTCGATCTCAAGACGGCGCCGAAGCCGGAAGATGGACCGTGCACTTATAAGGGAATCCTCGTCGCCTGCGGTCCGCCTGGATTACCGGGCGGAAGAAATATTCTTTATCACAACAATGGCGACGGAACCTTTACCGACGTCAGCGAAAAATCAGGCATGTGGACGGCGGTCGGCACCTATGGACTTAGCGTTGCCGCATCGGATCTGGACAACGATGGCTGGCCTGATATTTATGTTGCGAACGACTCCGCTCCGGCCACACTCTATCTTAACCAGAAAGATGGCACCTTCCGCGACATTGCCATCGAAGCGGGAGCGGCCCTCTCAGAAGAAGCCAAACCGCAGGCCGGCATGGGCGTTTCCATCGGCGATTACAACCGGGATGGCAATCTGGACGTAGTGAAGACCAACTTCGCAGGCGACACAGATTCTCTCTACACAAATCTTGGCGACGCGTCATTCGAGGACCGAACCTACCCCGGCGGTCTCGGCGTGAACACGCGGCTGTTGGGTTGGGGAGTTGGCTTCTTTGATATGGATAACGATGGCTGGCTCGACATTCTCATGTCGAATGGGCACGTCTATCCCGAGGTCGATAAGTCGAAGGCTGATCTGAAGTACGCGGAGCATAAATATCTCTATCGCAACTTACGCAACGGTCGATTCGAAGAGGTCACGAATGAGGGAGGGCCTGGAATTCTGGAGAACGCTCCGGCTCGCGGCTGCGCATTCGGCGACTACAACAATGATGGAGTCATCGACATCGTCGTCAACTGCATCAATGCGCGGCCTCAACTCCTGCGGGGCGATTCAACACTTCATCGCAACTGGATCAAGATCAAGCTGGTAGGCGTCAAGTCGAATCGTTCGGGAATTGGCACTCGCGTCATCGTCACAGCTCGAACCGCGCCGGACGCCGTCAAGCCGCTGGTGCAGATGGACGAACTGCGTAGCGGAGGCAGCTACTTCTCGCAAAATGACCTGCGCATGCACTTCGGGCTCGACCAGGCAAATAAAGTTGACGCGGTAGAGATTCGCTGGCTGAGCGGTCAGGTGGATCAGCTCAAGAATCTCGAGGTCAACCAGCTCTATGTTGTCCAGGAAGGCGGAAAAATTCTTAAGTCCACTCCTCTCGCTCAAGCAAAGGCTCCTGCAAAAGCCAAAGCCTAGCTTTGGCCATTTCGCCGCGTTTTACTCGGGTTCCTGCATTGATTTTCCGGATATCTTCCTATCGAAAGCAAGACATGGGATAGAGTTTGAACAAACACCAGACCCGCGGGGAACTAAGCGGGTCGCGGCGGCGAAGACGGTAGGGCGAGAGACATTCAGGGAAAACGTAAATCAAACAGAGAAAGGAAGAAGGTTGAAACCGGTATCGTCGACTCAGCGTGAGCGAGGGAAATTCGTCATCTACGGTGTTGCAGCCGCACTAGCGCTCGTAGCCTTTGTCAATACTGCAGTCGCACAGCAAATCAGCGGCGCACAACTGATTCCCGCACCCCGCGAATATGCAAGCGATGGCGTTATTCCACTCGATCGAGGTGTCACGGTCAGCGGTGACAACGATCCGGATGTCCATTTTGCCGCAAAGGATCTCTCCGATTGGCTGCAGCAGCTCAATGTAACTGCAGCCCACGGCCGCGCCTTCGCTTCCGTTCAACTGCTTCTCAAGTCTTCTTCCCGAGCCCAGAAACTCCTCACCAAGTCTAATGTCAGGCTCGACCCTGCAATGCATGAGGAAGGTTATGCGATCGTTCCGGCTCCCAAAGGGGTCGCAGTAATCGCCGACACGCCTATCGGCATTTTTTACGGAGAACAGACAGTTAAGCAGATGATCGTCGCACGAGGATCGAGCGCGAAGCTCCAGGTGGCGACCATCCGTGACTGGCCGGCCATGCGCTACCGCGGTCTCTCGGACGATCTCTCCCGCGGCCCTCTGCCTACGCTCGAGTTTCAGAAGCGTCAGATCCGAACCCTTGCCGCATACAAGCTCAACGTCTACTCGCCCTACTTCGAGAACACACTACAATACCCTTCGAACCCGGTGCCTGGTCTCAACGGAGGCAGCATGACTCCGGAAGAGGCACGCGAGCTTGTCGCATATGCGCGAAGCTATCATGTCATGGTCATCCCCGAGCAGGAGGCTTTTGGCCATCTGCACCACGTCCTCAAATATGAGCAGTACACTCCGTTTGCAGAAACTCCGATGGGCAACGTTCTGGCGCCGGGCCAGTCTGGATCACTCGATCTCATCAGTCAGTGGTTCAGAGAGATTGCAGAGATTTTCCCCTCGCCTTTCCTGCACATTGGTGCGGATGAGACAGCCGACCTGGGAAAAGGGCAGACGCATGCCGCTGTTGAAGCCAACGGCCTGGGTCCTGTCTATATCGACTTTCTTCTGCATGTTCATGACAAACTCGCTCCCTTGAACCGCCGGCTTCTCTTCTGGGGGGACATCGCGATGAACGATCCGGCTGAGGTTAAACGCCTGCCTAAGGATATGATCGCCGTCGCCTGGACTTACTCGCCGGAGGACAACGGCTTCATGCGATGGCTTAACCCGTACGTAGATGCTGGTATGGAAACCTGGGTCGCGCCTGGCGTGAATAACTGGAACCGCGTTTATCCTGACAACGATTATGCGTTGCGCAATATTCAGGGCTTCGTGCGCGATGGGCAGACCGCGCGGAGCACCGGCATGCTTAACACCGTGTGGAACGACGACGGCGAAGGACTCTTTCAATCCAATTGGTACGGCGTGCTCTTTGGAGCGGCAGCAGCGTGGCAGGAGGGAAGCAGCGACACGGCGAAGTTCCAGGACGCCTATGGAAGTGTTTTCCACGGCGACGATACCGGCGACATCAACCAGGCGCAACGCGAGCTTATCGCCATCTACCAGATGCTTGACGGAGCCAAAATTAGCGAGTCGACCGATGGGCTCTACTGGCTCGATCCCTGGAGCGCGGAAGGACAAACAGTTTCTGCGACTCTCCGGCCGCTCCTCCATGACATGCGTCTGCATGCGGAACACGCCCTCACTCTACTGGCGCAGGCGCGATCTGCCGGACCCTTGCGTGAGAACGATGCTCTGGATGCACTCGAGCTCGGCGCGCGTAGGCTGGACTTCATTGGGCAGAAGTTCGAGACCGCCGACCTTATCGCGAATCTTTACGACCAGATGTACAAGTGGCAGAACGACGGACAGAATTCCAAGAAGGTAAATGGGTTGTTCTACACAATTTCCGGCGCAAATGGTCTCTGCGAAGATATGCGCGATGGTTACAGCTATGCGCGTGTGAAATATTCCGATCTCTGGATGCGGGAGAACCGGCCTTACTGGCTTCCAAACGTGCTCGTTCGCTACGATCTCGCAACGCAGCTGTGGGTCCAGCGCAGTGCGGCTTTTCATTCAGCCCAACTTGCCTGGCGAACACAGCACAGTCTTCCGCCACCGCCTGAGCTAGGCATCCCAACTGCGCAATTGGTTCAGGGGAAATAGCTCTGGTGCTCGTCGACTCATCTGGCATGGCGGCGCACGCCGCCCTTTCTACGCTTCGGTTGAGCTATCCGGATCTGCTGCTGGTCGTTCTTTATCTGGTGGCCGTTACAATTTTTGGTCTGCGCTTCCGTAGCGGCGATCGTTCACTCAAGAGCTACTTTCTAGCCGACCAGCGTATTCCGTGGTGGGCGATTGCGCTTTCCATTGTCGCTGCGGAGACGAGCACGCTTACCATCATCAGCGTGCCCGGGGTCGCCTATACGGGCGATTGGGGGTTCCTTCAGATAGTCTTCGGATATCTGCTGGGTCGCATCGTAGTATGCTTTCTTTTCTTGCCCCGATACTTTCGCGGCGAATTGCTCACCGCATATCAAGTGATCGGACAGCGCTTTGGGCCGCGCCTGCACAAGCTGACTGCAATCCTCTTCCTTTTTCTGCGCGCGGCGGCAGAAGGTGTGCGCGTCTTCGCCGTCTCCATCGTGGTTGGGATCGCCATCGGCACGCCGGACATCATCTCCATCGCCATCATCTGCGCGCTCACCTTGGCTTACACGCTTGAAGGAGGCATGGCCGCCGTTATCTGGACAGACGTCGTGCAGATGATTCTCTACCTTGTGGGAACCATCGCAGGCGTCCTTACTCTTAACCGTCTGATACCCGGCGGCTGGCATGCCATACATGCCACAGCCGCCGGAGCAGGCAAGCTCACCATCTTTCATTTTGCCTTTCACCTCTCGACTGCCTATACCTTCTGGGCAGGTCTTATCGGCGGATGCTTTTTGACCATGGCCAGCCATGGCACGGACCAACTTATGGTCCAACGCCTGCTCGCAGCCAGAAATCTGCGCGAGTCACGCCTTGCCTTGCTGAGCAGCGGACTCGTCATCCTGGTGCAGTTTGTTCTCTTCCTCGCCATCGGCACCGGCCTTTATTTCTTCTATTCGCGCTTTGCAACCGGTGGCGCTCCATCGAGTGCCGATCGTGTCTTTCCGACATTCATCGTGCGGCAGATGCCGCGCGGCATCGCCGGCATGATGGTTGCTGCGATTCTTGCTGCAGCCATGTCCAATCTCAGCGCCGCGGTCAATTCGCTCAGCTCCAGCAGCATGGTCGATCTGTATCTTCAGTGGAAGCCCGCGGCTGGTGAGCGGCATCGCATCGTAGCGTCTCGCGTGATGACGATCTTCTGGGCGATGCTGCTCTTCGTTCTGGCATGCGTCTCGCGCGGAGACGGCCACGTTGTCGAGGTCGGTCTCTCCATTGCATCGGTCGCATACGGAGCGCTTCTCGGTGTCTTTCTTCTCGGTACGCTGAGCAGCGAAACTACAGAATCCGGCGCGATCGTTGGAATGATCGGGGGATTCGCGCTGAATCTTTTTCTGTGGAGACAATCGCGGCCGATTCCTCTCGCACTGGGCAGCATACACATTGTGCTGCCTATCATCGCGTGGACGTGGTTCGTGGTGATTGGCTCGCTCTTTACCTTTGCGCTCGGCTGGATTGCCAGTAAGCTCTTACCCAAAGCTCATCGGAGCCGCTGATGATCCGCTGCATAAAATATCTTTCCCTGTTGCTGATTGCGCTCGCCGCTACCTTCCGTCTCGAAGGCCAGCAGACATCGGACTTCGCACCCATCGATCGCCTCATCACAGAGGCTATCGCAGCCAAAAAGTTTCCGGGAGCAGTCGTTATCATCGGCCATCACGGCCGGATCGTTTTCCATAAGGCCTACGGAAACCGGTCGCTTCTTCCGCAGCCTGAAGCGACGTCAGAGAATACCGTCTTCGATGTTGCCTCGCTTACGAAGGTGCTGGCCACCGCACCCGCTGTGATGCAGCTTTACCAGCAGGGACGTCTTCAGTTGAACGATCCGGTTGCGAAATATCTGCCGGAATTTTCCGCCAATGGCAAGGAAGATATTACGATCCGGCAGTTGCTCACGCATTACTCCGGTCTTCCGCCCGATCTCTCGCTGGAAGATCCTTGGCTGGGGAAGGATGAGGGACTGCGGCGCGCCTTCGCCAGCACACCTGTCACGGCTCCAGGTGTGCAGTTCCGTTATAGCGACATCAACTTCATCGTGCTCGGCGCACTCGTCGAAAAGATCTCCGGAATTACCCTCGATGAATATGAAACTAGGTTCATCGCAGGCCCGCTCGGTCTGAAGAGCACGCGTTTTCTTCCGCCAGAGTCGTGGCATGACCGCATCGCTCCCACGCAGTATGACCACGGAGTAATGCTGCGTGGATTGGTGCACGATCCCACGGCGAGACGCATGGGCGGAGTGGCGGGGCACGCTGGGCTCTTCAGTACCGCGGGAGATGTCGCAGTCTATGCGCAGAACCTGCTCGACCGCCTCGCAGGCCGCGCCAGCCGCTTTCCCCTGAATCGATTGGTCCTCGAAAAGATGACGATTCCAGAACAGCCAGCAACGGGCACCGCGCTACGCGCTCTTGGCTGGGACATTGACTCACCCTTCTCGAGCAACCGCGGCGAGCTTTTTCCTGTAGGCTCCTTCGGCCACACCGGTTTCACCGGCACATCGGTTTGGATCGATCCGGCCGACGATGCTTACGTCGTCATGATGGCGAATGCGGTCTATCCCAACGGACCTACCGGTATTACTGCCGTTCGTGCTGCGGTGGCCAACGCTGCGGCCATCGCGCTCGGGGTGCACGATGACAACGGTAAGCTGATCGCGAACCTGACAGGCTATAACGAATCGATCTCCGGGATGCGACGCCTGCAGGATCGGAATGGCTCCGTGCTCACGGGCATCGATGTTCTTGAGGCAGATCACTTTGCGGAGCTATCGAAACTTGCCGCGCAGCACGCCGGCGCGCTGCGCATCGCGCTGCTCACCAATCAGACGGGGCTCGATGCGCAGGGCAGGCGCACCATCGATGTCCTTGCCAAGAATGCCGAAGCCGCCGTCCCCGGCCTGCAGCTCAAGCTGCTCTTCTCTCCCGAGCACGGCATCGACGGCGCGCTCGATAAGACAGACATCGCGAATTCGACGGATGCGTCAACAGGGCTTCCCGTCGTCAGTCTGTACAGCAGCAAGGTAGACAATCGCCATCCGCCGCTGGAAACGCTACGCGACTTCGATGCTGTTCTCATCGATCTTCAGGACGTCGGCGTGCGCTTCTACACCTATGAAGCGGAGGTACGCTATTTTCTGGAAGCGGCAGGCAAAAGCGGCACCGCAATCGTCATTCTCGACCGTCCAAATCCTCTTGGAGGCTCCTTCGTTCAAGGCCCTCTTTCAGACGCCGGCGCCGAAAGCTATGTGAATGTCGCGCCCGTTCCCGTCCGTCACGGACTGACGTTAGGCGAGCTAGCGGGTTATCTGAACGGAGAGTACCAGCTCCACGCACCTCTTACCGTCATCGCGATGCAGGGGTGGCAGCGCGGCGACTGGTTCGATGCCACCGGCCTTACCTGGACCAATCCTTCGCCTAACCTGCGCAGTTTGCAGGAAGCCATCCTCTATCCGGCCATCGGACTCATAGAAACAAGCAACGTCTCTGTGGGCCGCGGTACAGATACTCCTTTTGAATATGTGGGTGCACCCTGGATCGACGGTCGCGCGCTGGCGCGTGCGCTCAATGCAAGATTCCTTCCAGGAATTCGCTTCGTACCTGTGAACTTTACTCCGCAAGCTCCATATCCATATGCGAACCAGCTTTGCCATGGAATCGAGCTAATCGTCACCGGCCGTAATGTGCTCGATACGCCGGAGCTGGGTCTGGAAATAGCATCCGAGCTCCACAAGCTCTATCCCGATCAATACCAACTCGACAAGATTGAGACTCTTCTCGCCAATAGGGGAGTGCTAAGTGACCTTGCGGCCGACCGCGATCCGCAGCGCATCGAGGAGGATTGGCAGTCTCCTCTCCGGAGCTACGTGGAGAAACGAAAACAATATTTGATCTACTAATGGGTAGATTCCTGCTAGTCGGCGATAAGGGGATAAAATCTGGGAGCGGACAGGCTTCGTCTGTCTACCAGAAGTAGACCGCTTCCATCTTGGGCGAGCCGGGTTCGCCGCCGATGATCTGCGTACTGATCACGGCTTCCATATTCTTCTTGTCGCCAGCGGCCTTGGCAGCACGCATCAGCTCCGCGAGGTTTGAGGAGTCGGTAAGAAACTCTCCGCTGGCAATCGTGCCGCCACGTCCCACGCCCGCACTGATCACGGCCAGCTTACCGGTCGTTGGATCGGTGAAGCGTGCGACGATAGCGTAGTCGCGATAGTTGTTGGTGGCCATCTGCTGTGTCCTGTCGACAAACCACCGCATCGCTGTGGGCGCATTGGCGTCGACGATCCCCAGCCTGGTCATCGCAGGATCGTTGGCGAAGTGATAGCGCAGCGGCTTCACCAAGCGCAGCGTCCAGGTATTGTCAAAGGCTCCGACGAAAACCGTTGGCCCTCCACGCAAGTCTGTTAGGTTAGTCGTGCTCTCGCTGCGCAGGCTGTATTTCTTGCCGTTCGCCTGCAGAATACCCGCGATCTTCACCGTCGGGCTCAGGTCGTCGTAGACCACGGCGATTAGATTGTCGGGCAGGATTGTCTGCCGGCTCTGATCGTTGGCGTCGCGCAGGGCAATCGTCGAATACTGCTTCTGATCGGCGACACATATAAGGATAGGATCGCCCGACGTCAGCATCGGTTCCCAGAAGAACTCAAAGGGCGTTCGCCGCGCTGACCGCCACATCCAAAGGCTCGCGCCCAAGGCCAGAATCAAGATCAATGCCACGGACACGAAAAGCTTCCACGAGTTCCATCCCTTTACCTCTGCCGTCGCCGATAGCTCCGAAGAGGGGTTTTCTAGAAGCGAGGTATGCTCGGCGCTGCCCGCATCTGTGATTGGTGAACTGTGTGGCAACTGAAACTGAGGTACGTACGATCCGGCAGGCAGCGAGATGCGTAAATCGTGCTCATGTCCGGCGTCCTGGTAATACTGAGCGATGCGCTTGCGGATCTCGGCGGCCGTCACGCGGACGATAGGGTCGGTTGAGGTGTCGTAGTCAGCCGGCCGGCCGAAAATCTCGATGCCGATGGTCCGCTCCTTCAGCACATCTTCGTGACCGGCAAGCGTCTGCTCAACCACGAAGCGCAGGAAACTTGGGAAGCGGCGGCTATGACTGAAGTAGGAACTTGCTACCAGTCTTTCCATCTGCTCCTGAATCGCAGTCTTTTCTTCTTTGGTCAGGACAGAATGGGTGCCCGTTGCTGAGTCAAGTAGCATGCGACAATGAGTTCCGCGATGGATTATACATCGCAGAGATAAGCTCCCGCTTCTCCGCCATACGGCGCAAGCCATACAAAATAAAACGCAATTGACGGTGCTTTACAGGTAAATTACCGTGCCGCCTTGCCGCAAGGACCTTATTCACCATTTCTCTTTGCCCTTATAAGGACCGTGCTCTGAAACAACGTCCAAAGCTTCGCAGGAACAGGCGGCAGAGGCAGCGGAGAACAGTGCTTCAGGGTCTATTTCGGGAGGCAACATTGAAAATCGTGAGAGACATACAAAAGCACGGGCCACTGGTCCTGCTGATCTTGCTGCTGGGATTTTCTCTAGGATACGCGCAGCTCGCAGTAACCACGGCTACGCTCAGCGGCAATGTGGCCGATCCCTCAGGGGCGGTCGTTCCCCAGGCAACTCTCAGACTGGAGAGCCAGCAGTTGGGTGTCTCGCGAGTCTATACCAGCGATGCAACCGGCCGCTATCTCTTCTCCCAACTGCCGCCATCGACATACATTTTGACGATTCAGGCGCACGGATTCGAGACTTATCGGCAGACCGGCATCATCCTCGACGCCGGGCAGTCGGCGACGCAAAACGTCACTCTAACCATCGGCGCAGCGGCGCAGCAGGTGGTGGTCAACGCGCAGGCCTCGCAGCTCAACACCGATAATGCCAACATCTCTACCGACATCGACGGCAAACAAGTAGTGGAACTGCCTCTCAACCTGCGCAATGTTTATGGGCTGGCGACGCTGAACTCCTCGGTGAATAACACCTCCGAAGGCCAGCAGCTCCTCGGCGGCGGAGGCCCGAGCACCGATGACGCGGATCAGGACATCTCCTTCCTCAACTTTGCCGGCGGCTTCTTCGGGACCTCCGCGTACCTGCTCGACGGTATTTGGGACACCGATCCCGAGTGGGGCGCCGTTGATTACGTCCCATCAGTGGATTCGGTGCAGGAGTTCAAGGTTCAAAACAACTCCTTTACCGCGCAATACGGCTGGAGCACGGGCAACGTCGTGAACGTCGTCACCAAGTCGGGAACCAACTCCTTTCACGGCGATGTGTACGAGTTTTACCGCAACGATGCGCTCGATGCGAACCTCTGGTTCAACAATCACAACGGCATCAAGCGGGGAGATTTCAACAGAAACCAGACCGGCGTATCGGCAGGCGGACCACTCTACATCCCTGGCCTCTACAAGCAGCGTGAGAAGACCTTCATCTTCGGCCTCTATGAGCATCTCAGCCTGGCTACGCCGGTCAACAGCACATTCACCGTTCCGGCGGCTGGTTTTCTAAATGGAGACTTCTCTGCGCTGCTCGGTCCGCAAATGAGCACCGATGCTCTGGGACGCCCCATCTATCTGGGGCAAATCTACAATCCGCGCAGCACGCGGCCCATCACGGCGGGAACGGTCGATCCCACGACAGGATTGGTGGCGACCCAAACCGGATATATCCGCGATCCGATAGCCGGCAACAATATCAACACGCTCGGTCCCCAGAACTCTATTGGCGCTAAACTCGCCTCGTTTTACCCAAAACCCACCGGCTCGGGTCTCTCCAGTAACTTCTTTGCCTCGGGAACAGCTCCTGCTCACTCGAATGAATATCTGCTCCGTATCGACCACAACCTCAGCAAAGACATTCGTATCTATGGCCGTTACTCTTACAAAGAGGAGTACAAGACAGGCACGCCCGCCTACTGGGGATCGAGCGATCCCGCCGGCCCCGGAAACTCGCGGCCGAACAATCGCTGGAATCTCGTCTTCGGCTATAACCAAGTGTTCAGTCCGACCTTCACCATGAACCTGCTCACCGGCGTGGAGCTATGGCACGAGACATCGACCAACCAGTCGCGCGGCTTCCAGCCCACTGGGCTTGGATTGCCCTCGTATCTCGACGCCAACAGCCCCGAGTTTCCCATCGTGACCATCGGCAGCCAGTCGCCCCTCGGGCCGCTGACCAATGAAACCGTGACAAACCACGGCCCCATCGGCAGCTTTTCAGCAGACTTCATCAAGTCGCTGGGCAGGCACACCCTCAACTTCGGATTCATGGGCGCGGAGCTCGAAGACGACCAGGCGAACTACTTCCAGTCAACACTGGTTTCGAACGGAACGTTCACCTCGGGCCCAGATCCTAACAATCCCGTGCCCTTTTCAACAGGCAATGGCCTTGCGCAGTTGCTGCTAGGCGTCCTCGATGGCGGCTCCACCGGAACTACCTACAATCCAGCCGTCGCCGTACATTATCTCGGCTGGTATCTGCAGGATGATTGGAAGCCGACGCAGAAGCTGACGCTGAATCTCGGCATCCGCTATGAATTCCAGACCGCGCCAACCTACCGGCATAACATCGCCTCGACCTTCAATCCGGCGGCGACCAATCCCATCAGCTCAGCGGTGGGTGAGACGCTGCCCGGCGAGTTGCAGTTCCTCTCATCGAGTCAACGCGGCGTCTACGACACGAACTACGAAAACGTAGCTCCTCGCATCGGGTTCAGTTACCGCGCCTTCCCGAAGATTGTCTTTCGCGGAGGCTATGGCATCTTTTATCCGCCATCCATCACCTGCTGCTTTCCCGGAGAAAGTGCGGGCTTCGCCAGTCAGACGAATGTCCCCGCAACGCTGGACTCGATCACACCCAATCCGGCCGTCTCGCTCGCGAACCCATGGCCGAATGGCTACATACCCATCACCGGGAGTTCGCTCGGAGGCCTGCAGCAAGTAGGCAACGGCGTAGGCAGCGCGTTCATCAGCCGCAAGTCCAGCTACGTGCAGCAATACCTCTTCGGACTGCAGTGGGCGATGACATCGAACGATCTGCTCGATGTAAACTACGTCGGCAACCACGGCACGCATATGATCAATGCCTCGATCAATCGCAGCCAGCTTGATCCCAAATATCTTGCCCAGGGAGCTGCTACGTTGAACACGCTCGTTGCAAATCCCTTTTACGGAGCCATTGCAGCCGGAACCAGCAGCTGCGCCCTCGATCAGCCAACAATCGTCCAGTCGCATCTTCTTTCCCCTTATCCGCAGTATTGCGGCGTGAGCGAGAACGATCCGCCGGTTGGGTTCTCCATCTACAACGCGCTGCAGGCGAACTACAACCATCGCTTCAGCCGCGGCCTCACTGCGCTGGTTTCCTACACCTACTCCAAGTTCCTCGACAACGTGGAAGGAAACCAAAACTGGTCATACGCCGGCAACCAGGGGCCCGCGAATAACTACAATCTGGCGGCCGAGAAGAGCGTCGATGGGTCCGACACACCGCACAGCCTGGTAGCGAATTATGTGTATCAACTGCCGATCGGGCGCAACCGCGCAGTTGGCGGACACATGAACCGTCTTGCCGATGCCGTGGTTGGCGGATGGGAGGTCTCACAGATCGCCACCTTCAAATCCGGACTTCCGCTGAGCATCAGCGGATCAAACTACAATTCTTATGGAGGCAATCCTCGTCCCGACGTAATCGGGGATGTGCATACACCGAACCAGAGCATCCACGAATGGTTCAACACCGGGGCATTTGCCTTCGCTCCCTACGGAACCTTCGGGACATCTCCTCGCTACTTCTCCTATCTGCGTGGGCCGCATTACCAGAACTGGGACACGGCACTGATGAAGAACTGGCAATTCAGTGAGGCAATGCGACTGCAATTCCGCGCCGAGCTCTACAACACCTTTAACCACGCGCAGTTTTACACCCCGAACACTGGATATGCAGGCTGCGATCCGAATACCGACTCCAGTTGCGCGTCCAGCTTTGGGCAGATCACCAATGCATTCCCATCGCGAACCGTCCAATTCGCCGGAAAGTTCTACTGGTGATGCTTCCTTGAGCCTCCGCTTCACATTCGCACTCCTTCTCCTGCTGGCTGGAAACAGCTTCGGCCAGCAGGAGTCCTCTTTACAGTCGATCCTCGCCGACGCGCAGAAGGCGCAGAGTGCAAACGACTACATCACCGCCACAACCGATTACAAAGCAGCTGTAAAGATTCGACAGGATGTGCCTGAGCTGTGGGCTAATCTCGGATTGATGCAGCATGAGTCAGGCGACTATGAAGGCGCGATTCAGAGCTTCAGAGAAGCCAACAGGATTCGTCCGTCGCTCTATGTCCCAAATCTATTTCTCGGCATCGATTATGTGCGCACTGGCAAGCAAAAAGAAGCGGTGCCGCTTCTGTTGAAAGCCGAAAGAATGAACGACATTGATCCGCTGCCGTCGTTGACGCTGGGACGCGCCTACTCTTCGCTGGGAGAATACCGTCTCGCGGCCGAGGAGTTGCAGCGCACCATTCACAGAGATCCGAAGCAGAGCTCAGCATGGTTCGCCCTCGGCATTGTCTACCTGCATCAGGTTGAAGATGAAGCGAGAACCATGACCGCGCGTAGTCCCGATTCTCCCTATGCCAAAGCCCTTTATGCCGAAGCGTTGGTGAAGCAAGACCGCTACAAGGAGGCCGAGGACCTCTATCATCAGGTGCTGGCCGCAAAGGATCAGCCCGACTGCATGCTATCTGAACAGGGATTTCTCGAAATTCTGCAGAACAAGCTGGAGGATGCAGCAAGAGATTTTCAAGCCGAACGCTCCGCACATCCGGAGTGCACCATCGCACTTCTCGGACAGTCACGCATCGCGGTAGAACGAGGCTCGCCAGATGAAGCGATGAGACTACTGCAACAGGTCTGGTCAAGAAATGCGGAATTTATCACGTCGCATTCAGATGCTTTATTCGCTGGGATGAAGCAGCATGACAGAAATAGCTTCGAAGAATTTCTCTCACAGCAAAGCGGAGCGGAAGAGATTGCGACAGCCTTGAAACATACAGCACAGGGCAATCAACCAATGGGTAATTCTAACGATGGCTCGTCGTCTGCGCCTCTTTCCTTATCCGACGCGGAACGAGCGTTCCAGGAAGGGAACGATGCGAAATGCGTGGAACACCTTCGCGCTGGCCTCAAGAGTGGAAGTTCGCAGACACTGCGACTGCTGGCGGTCTGCTCCTACTTCTCCGGCAATTACAAGTTAACCTCAGACACTGGAGCTGAACTGGCGAAGATCCCGGTACTATCTTCGGCAGGTCTCTACTGGTCACTTAAGGCAAACGAAAAACTCGCACAGGATTCGCTGGCACAGTTTGAACAACTTGAGCCAAACTCTGCGCGCAGTCATTTGCTCATGGGCGATATCTATCGGCAGCGCCAGCTCTTCGCAGATGCGGAGAACGAGTATCAAAAAGCCTTGGAGATTGCACCCGGAGATACTGGCGCGATGATGGGACTGGCCTCAGCTTATCTCGGTGACGCTAAGATTGATCAGGCAATTGCGATCGCGGAAAGATCTCTAGCGCAAACGCCGGACGATCTCGAGACCAATACCATAATGGGGGAAGCTTTGATCGCGCAGCATCGATTCGCCGCCTCCGAGCCTTACCTTCTGAAGGGGCTTCATTCCAAGCCGCAGATGCTGCCGCACGTCCACGCCTTGCTCGGCAAGGCGTATGCGGCAGATGGGAAGGGGACGGATGCGATTCGAGAACTCACGCTGGGTCTTGCAAGCGATGAAGATGGCGGCTTGCATTATCAGCTTGCACGGCTCTACTCCAAGGCAGGCGACCAACCCGCAGCCGAACTTGCGATTGCGCAGATGAAGGCTATTCAACAGAAGCGGCGGCAGGCCTCCGTAATTGCCGTCGAAGATTCCCACTCGTCCAATCTGGATGATGCGCCATAAGTACATGCCGTCCCAAAGTTCATTCGCACATCTATTTCAATTCGACAGGTATTCATGCGATCTTTTATTGCTTTTCTCGTGACGGCGTCCTGCTTGTTTCTCCCGGCTCTTTCTCTTACGGCTCAAACATCGGCTCCAACAGGCATATTCGCCTTCGATCATGGAACTTCCTTTTCGGCGCTCCCAAATGGTATGGCAGTCGAAGACGGCGACACTCGCGAAGAGATCACAGCACTGCGCGACGATGTGGTCCGAGTGCGGATCGGCCGCAATGGCGCGATGCCGGAAGATGCGTCCTGGGCGGTGCTGCCAGAGGCACGCCAGAGCATCGTTGCAGTGGTCCCCATCTCCAGCGAAACCTCTGTTGGATTCAGAACAAAGTCGCTATCTGTCGAAATATCGAAAGCAGATTTGAAGATGACAGTGCGCGACGTTGCAGGAAAAGTCCTCCAACGGGATGCTCTTCCCATCAATTTCAAAGGCCACAGTTTCCAGATATCGAAGGTGATGCCGCTCGATGAGCATTACTTCGGGCTCGGCGATAAGACCGGTCCTCTCGATCGCCGGGAAGAAGCATTTTCACTCTGGAATACCGATGCCTATCGTTTTCAGGAGTCGACCGACCCACTCTATAAAGCCATTCCTTACTTTATGACTTACAGAGCCGGCATCGCGCTCGGAGTGTTTCTCGATAACACCTGGCGCACCAGTTTCGACTTTGGAAAAACCAATGACGGTATCTATTCCTTCGGCGCTGAGGATGGCCCGCTCGACTACTACATCCTTTACGGGCCCGCGCCGAAGCAGGTCGTCGAGACTTATGCGTGGCTGACGGGCAAACCGCCGCTTCCGCCGCTTTGGTCGCTTGGGTATCAACAGTCCCGCTTCAGCTATGTCCCTCAAGCGCGAGTGCTGGAAGTAGCGGAGCGCCTGCGCAAAGACCGCATTCCCGCTGACGCAATCTATCTCGACATCGGCTTTCAGGAAAAGAACCGGCCTTTCAGTGTCGACCGTGAGCGTTTTCCTGACTTCACGGGCATGCTGAAACAGCTGAAGCAGGAAAACTTTCGTATCGTGGCCATCACCGATCTGCATATTGCGAAGCTGCCCAATCTGAGTTATCTACCCTATGACAGCGGCATCGCAGGCGACCATTTTGTGAAGAATCCTGACGGCTCGATTTATACCGGCAAAGTCTGGCCGGGCCCCAGCGTCTTTCCCGACTTCACCCGGCAGCAGACGCGCGTGTGGTGGGGCACGCTTTATCGCGGCTTCCATGAGCAAGGGATCGAAGGCTTCTGGAACGACATGAATGAGCCGTCAATCTTTGATTCGCCGACAAAGACCATGCCGGTGGACGTTGTTCATCGTATCGACGAGCTGGGATTTGTAACTCGCACAGCGACACACGCTGAGATTCATGATGTTTACGGGATGGAGAATTCTCGCGCTACTTACGAGGGATTGAAATCGCTCGATCCAGAGATGCGTCCTTTTGTCCTGACGCGGGCTACTTACGCCGGAGGTCAGCGCTACGCCGCAACTTGGACTGGCGACAACAGCAGCAGCTGGAATCATCTGCGCATGACCACCTTCATGCTCAAGAACCTCGGGCTCAGTGGGTTCGCCTTCGCGGGCGCCGATGCCGGCGGATATGCGGGCACGCCGGCGTCTGATTTACTGACCAAGTGGATGGAGATCGCAGCGTTCCAGCCCATCGATCGCGATCACACAGAAGAAGGCACAGGAGATCAGGAGCCTTGGGTTGGCGGCAAAGAGCAGGAAGACATTCGCCGTAAATTTATCGAGACTCGCTACCGGCTCATGCCCTATCTCTATACGCTGGCCGAGGAGTCTTCACGCACCGGCATGCCGATGGAGCGTCCGCTTTTCCTTGAGTATCCCGATGCGGCCTCGGACGGCCATCCTCTCGATCTTGATCTACCCGCCTCCGGAGAGTTTCTCCTTGGACACGATCTGATCGTCGCGCCGCCGCCATCTCCCGAAGAGTTAGACCGGTACGTGGCCGAGTTCCCAACGAATCATTGGTATAACTTCTGGACCGGTGAGGAGCTCTTCAATGTTCATGCAAGCGCACTGCATGAGGGACAATCCACGCCCGCAGCACCTCTCACTGCATCCCTGCAGCCCGATCCGCAAACCGTGCCAGTATTCGTTCGAGGAGGTGCGATGCTTCCCATGGCTCCTCTGGTCGAAAGCACCAATGAGACGCCGCAAGGGCCACTCACGTTGCGTGTGTATGTCGGAGATGATTGCCAGGGTTCACTCTACCTGGACGACGGCAAGACGACCGCATTTCAGCGTGGAGAGTTTCTCCGCATGCACTTCGGATGCGAACAGAAAGGCAATACGCTCTCCATTAACATCAGTCCTCACGAAGGCTCATATAAACCTTGGTGGACAAAGATCCAGGTAGAGGTTTATGGCGGGCAGCCGAACCTAAGTCGCGTGCAGATAAATGGAAAGAGCCTCGCCATGAGACCGGCCTCGTCAGCAGGCTCCCTCTCATTTCAGATTGACGATAATGGCAGTGGAGCCGATCTCGTCTTGCAATGACGCTAAACCGCTTCGAGTTGGCGTTCGTTTTTGTTTACTAACGCCAACCGAGCGCGGGAGCAACAGTCGTCAGAATTGCTTCCATAACATGTGCGTTGTAGGCGACACCAAGTTGATTCGGCACCGTTAGCAGAAGCGTATCGGCCTCCGCGATAGCTTGGTCTTCCCTGAGTTGCTCGACGAGAACATCCGGTTCGGCAGCGTAGCTGCGGCCGAAAATCGCCCGTTTGTTTGCCTCGATGAAGCCAATCTTGTCTGCCTCCTCGCCTGATCGGCCGAAGTAGGCCCAATCCCGGCTGTCGACCAGCGGAAAGATACTCCGGCTGACGGAGACCCGCGGAGTGCGGGTGTGGCCGGCATCCTTCCAGGCTGAGCGAAAGGCGCGAATTTGAGCGGCCTGCTGAACATGGAATGGCTCACCTGTCTCGTCGAATTTGAGAGTTGAAGATTGCAGGTTCATTCCGAGTTTCGCTGCCCATATCGCAGTTGCATTGGAAGCTGCTCCCCACCAGATACGCTCACGCAAGCCTTCCGAGTATGGCTCCAGACGCAAGAGCCCCGGTGGGTTGGCAAACATGGGACGCGGGTTTGGTTGAGCGAAGCCCTCGCCGCGCAAAAGCTCAAAAAACTCTGTGGCATGACGCCGGCCCATCTCTTCATCGGTTTCGCCTTCAGCGGGCTCATAACCGAAATATCGCCAGCCCTCGATCACTTGCTCGGGCGAACCCCGGCTGATTCCTAACTGCAGGCGTCCGCCCGAGATAAGATCGGCGGCTCCGGCGTCTTCCAGCATGTAGTGCGGGTTTTCATAGCGCATGTCGATAACAGCAGTGCCGATCTCGATCTTCTTTGTTTTGGCTCCAACCGCTGCAAGGAGGGGAAACGGGGATGCCAGCTGCCGCGCGAAGTGGTGAACACGGAAGTAGGCTCCGTCTACGCCTAAGCGCTCGGCTTCAACGGCGAGATCGATAGACTGCAGGAGCACGTCAGCTGCTGATTGCGTTTCCGAGCCCGGCGAAGCCGTCCAATGGCCGAAAGAGAGAAAGCCTATTTTCTTCATGCAGTTATTAGATTAATGGACGGCGTTGCCGATTCGAATTATGCTGCTGTTCCTGCGTCGGATGCTTCTACCCGTCCTAAACAGCTCCACGAGGACAGAAGCTCTCGATGATGAAGCGGGATTATCAGGCCGCACGGTGCGGAAGACTCCAATTAGGCCGGATGTAGTGGCAGGTATATCCGTTCGGGTACTTCTCCAGGTAGTCCTGATGCTCCGGTTCGGCTTGCCAAAAAGGCCCGGCCGGCTTCACTTCAGTGACGACTTTGCCCGGCCAAAGGCCCGAGGCGTCAACATCGGCGATGGTATCTTCGGCAATCCGTTTCTGTTCGTCGTTCGTGAAAAAGATGGCGGAGCGATAGCTGCTTCCCAGATCGTTTCCTTGACGATTCAACGTGGTTGGATCGTGAATTTGAAAGAAAAACTCCAACAGTTTCCGATAACTCAGCTGCTGCGGGTCAAAGACGATCTCGATCGCTTCAGCGTGGCTCCCATGATTGCGATAGGTCGCATTTGCAACGTCGCCGCCCGAATAGCCGACGCGGGTTGAAAAGACGCCAGGATAGCGTCGCAGCAGATCCTGCATACCCCAGAAACATCCGCCCGCGAGTATTGCTGTTTCGTGTGATGTGGACATACCTATTTGTGCTCCTTGGCTTCAAACAGTTTCACATAATCGCCGTAGCCCTCGCTCTCGAGCTCGTCAAGAGGGATAAAGCGTAGCGATGCAGAGTTGATACAGTAGCGTAACCCGCCCGCATCTCGAGGCCCGTCATCAAAGACGTGGCCCAAATGGCTGTCGCCGTGGCTCGACCGCACCTCAGTCCGGCTCATGCCCAAAGTATTGTCGGGGTGCACCTCGACATTTTCCGTTTGGACCGGTTTCGTGAAGCTCGGCCAGCCGCAGTCGCTGTCAAACTTGTCGAGGGAAGAGAAGAGCGGTTCTCCAGAGACCACATCGACATAGAGCCCGGGTTCGCTGTGATCCCAGAACTCATTCTCAAACGGGCGTTCCGTGCCGTTCTTCTGTGTCACTCGAAACTGTTCCGGAGAAAGCCGCGAAACCGCTTCAGGATCTTTTGTGTAATTCGACATGTTGATTGCCTCACTTACCTTCTACTTCAACTGCCCATACACCTTTTGATCATCTCGCAGTGAAATGGATGCAGCGATGGCATTTCACCAAACGATCATGGACAGATTTTTGTACGGCGAGCCAAAGTTAAAGCCGCCATGCCTAAGGCAATATTTCAACATAAGGTGCGCTATTTCCACATGGCAAAATCTATCGGAGCCGCTTGTATTCCTGCGAAAGAGAGTTATGCTTCTTCTCAACGGAAGAGAGATCTTCCAGAAGGAGAGAGAGGACAAGGCATTCAGGAGCTCCGGCAACGGAACTATCGAGGCGATCAGGCAACTGAGAGCCGAGGACCTGGAGGCTGAGGAATCTTTTGCAGCCTTTGTAGCGACGGTAAGGTGCGGGAGAGACAGGTCGAAAGGTCTGCAGCTTTCGACTCGAACTGTCGTAGCGCATGGTTGCGATCCGGAGCCGAACCGGATCTTCGAAAACGGAAAGAGAGGGCGAGATCCCGCAAGGGAACTCGCCCTTTCGCTTTATGTGTCTACAAGAGCGTGGTCAAAATATCGTTGTGAGGCGAACCATACCGCTCCGCGCTGGTCCAATCGCGTTCCCGGAAAACAACCCGCCGAAGTCGATAACATCGAGAACGTTGTTGAGGTTTTGCCCGTCCGCCTGAAGCCGCACATTGACCCGCTCAGACTTGTAGAGGTCGGCCCCGGCTGAAGCGTTTACCTGGAAAGAAGGATCGATGCGCCCTCGGTCGAAGTTGATGCGGTCGAGGACCTGTTGCCCATACTGGGCGAGCACGGTGGAGGGGTCTCCGTCGAATTCGAAGGGAAGTCCGGTGTCGTACTGGACCCCGAAAGCCAGCCAGAGCCGGGGATGCGCCTGGTAACGGAGCCGGCCGCGCACCGTATTCCGCTGATCCTGCGAATCTGGAAAGTGCCCGGAGAGCTGGGTTTCCGCGGCGGTCGCGTCATCGCCGAGAAAGAGACCGCCGGTCACAGGATTCCAGGCATTGCCGACCTCCCAGGAGTAGCTGACGAATCCTGAAAACTTTCGCCAGTCTGGGAGATCGAGCTTGCCTTCAGCTCCATAAATGATGGCCTTCCGGAACGCGATGGGAAAGCTGATGGTCGTATTGTCGATCTGATCGTCGTCTGCGTAATTGGCGACGACTCGCCGGAAGTAGTTGACGTCGAGCTTCATCTTGCCGAAGAGCGCCTGCGTCAGCCCGCCTTCAAAGTAGTCGCCAACCGAGGGTTGAACGGGCAGCCGGAGAAACGTACTGGGGTCAAGAGAGTCGACTTGGGTTGAACTGGAAAACAGGATGTTTTCGAAGGACGGCGTCTGAAAGATTCGATCATAGGAAAAATGCAGGATGGTGTTGGACGACGGAAAGAAGCGCGAGATGGCGAATCGCGGCTCTACAGCGTGCTGGTTGAGGAGAAGCTGATAGTGATCCCATCGGAGGCCGGCGTTGATCGACCAGTTTCCCAAATGGATGAGGTCCTCAACGAAGGCTGACTGTTCGAGGTCGGGCCGATGTGCGGCAAAGGAGAAGGTGGTAGGCGTTCCGTCGTCGAACTGGGTGGGATCGGTGATGATGTAACTCGTATTTTCGTGAAGGAAGATATTGTCGGATTCGACGCCGGCTTTCCACTCGTTGCGGCCCCGGTTGGCGACAACCATCGCCTTGAAATAGCCCTCGCGGAATCGGTTATTTTGGAAGACCTCCACAGGCGTCGAATTCGGATTCGAAAAGAAATCGTTCGCGTTGTCGCGCACCATACCATCGATCCTCGCCAGCGTATTCGGCGAAAATGTGTGCTGGTAAGCCGCGATGCCCATAGTTTCGATATTGTTAGCGGTCTGCCGCTGACCCGCAGCCTGTTGCACCTGCTCGTTCGGGATGTCGTAGCGCGACAATTCGTGACGAACGGACAGGCTAAGACGGTCGCTGGTGGAGAGTTCACGCTCGTAGCGGCCCGAGAAGTCGCCCAAAGTGCCGGTGTTTGAGTAGTTCTGTGGGACGACGGGATTGAGGTAGTGGTCGGTCATGCTTCCGCTCGCGCTACCGCCCACGGTGTTCTTTCCCGCGGTATATTGCGCCTTGGCGAAGGCGCTGCCGGTGTTGAAACTGCCTCCGGCCAAGGTGAGTTGGCCGTGCCATCCCGGCTGGGAGTCCTGGATGGTGTTCACCTCGACCACTCCGCCCATCTTCCGGCCGTATTCGGCGGGAATTCCGGCGGTGTAGATGCTGAGCGACTGGATATCGTCGGCTTCAATCTCGGGTCCAAAACTCGGTGAGCGGTTGTCTGTGAGGGGAATGCCGTCGACCACGATCTGCGTCTGATATTCGGAGCCGCGGGGATGAAGGACGGCGTTCCCTTCATAAAGCCATCCGGGCTGCGAATTGACCAGGTACTGCAGGGACCGTCCGGGAATCGAGCTGAGGCGGTTCTGAATAAAGGAAGAGCCGACCTGATCGACATTGCCGGGCTGCTCCGGGTCGAGCAGCGTTTTGTCTGATTGAACCGTAACCGTCTGCTCTACCGAGGCGAGCTTGAGCGCAACCGGATACGGCACCGGGATCGAAGACCGGACGGTAATCGTCTCGGCAATCGTGGCGAATCCTGACTGGACGATGTGCAGCCGGTAAACCCCATAAGGGAGTCTGGCGACATCCAGGTTTCCCTCCCGGTCGGTCTCGAGATCCTCACTGTATTGGTTTGCTTCGCTATCGATGTGGACCGTGACCTCAATACCATGGCCTGAAGGGTCAGCAACATGGAGACGGACCTCTCCGCTGTTGCTCTGGGAAAAAGCCGGAACGACAGCCAATAAAACCAGAATGATTGCGCATCTTTGCATGAGACTCACTCTCATCCATTGCCTTAAAAAAATTGTTTCGAACATTTAAAAGTGCGGGGAATGCAAGATTCGTCTTGCATTCTGGATATTCCAACGGCCTATATTCTGTTCAGGGTTTTTGCGCACTGAGTGCCGAATCCTGAAAAAAGGCTGAACAGATTGAAAGGGACCCGAATATTCAGGATGGAAAGATCAGGACGACTCACTCCTGCAGAGCTGGCATGTGACTTACCGCTTCTGGCTTCCTCTTCGGAAGCTCGTGGGGCCGCGATTGAAATCGAGCAGGAGGTTCTGGCCTTGTTTGATCAATATCGCGATCCTCTTCTGCGTTACTCGGTATCGTTCGGCGTGCCGGTTCCGGATGGAGAAGAGATTGTTCAGGAGGTCTTCCTCTCGCTCTTCCGGCATTTACAGTTGGGGCGGTCGCGGCAGAACCTGCGCGGATGGATATTCCGTGTGGCTCACAATCTCACGCTGAAGCAGCGTTACGCCAACAAGCGGCTGCCGGCGGCAACGCAAGAGGATGCGGACATCGCAGCGCAGCGGACCGATCCGAGGCCTAACCCGGAGGACGCCTGCTCCGACGCGCAACGGCAACAGCGGCTGCTCGCGGTGGTGCGGGCGCTGCCTGATGTGGATCAGAGCTGTCTCCGTATGCGGGCGGAGGGCCTCCATTATCGGGAAATTGCAGGAGCTCTGGGAATCTCTCTGGGAAGCGTTTCGATGTCAATTGCGCGGTCGCTGGGCAAATTGATCCGTGCCGATCAGGGGTAGCACGATGCAAGATCACGAACAACACGTATCTGACGAGGAACTGCTGCTGGCGGCGGATGGCGAGACGAAAGTACTCGCTCAACGGGTTCAAGCCCATCTCGAAGCCTGCGCGCGCTGCAGGACCAGAGCGGCAGAGATGGAAAGCATCTTGATTGACCTGGCGCAGACAGAGAGAAGCAGCCTCGATGCCGAATTGCCCCCGGTCGCAGGAGCACGGGCGATGCTGCGAGTCCGGATGGCGGAGTTGTCGATTGATAGACCGGGCTTCTTTTCCTGGGGTCGTATTTCCGGTGGCCTCCTGCCCGGTGTGCTTGGCGCAGCTACCCTCGCGGCAGTCATTGTTCTCGTCGGAGTTATGGTCGTTCGACATTTCACCGCGACAGGCGCATCCCTGCTGCTGTCGCCGGACTACGGCGTTCTGCCCAACCACATGTTCACTCCGGGGGCAGCGCGGCAGGCATCACTCGCAGAGGTCTGTACGTTATCGCATGAAGAAGTGGTGACGAAAGTCTCGCCGATAGAACGCCAGAAAGTCTTCGCGGAGTATGGCATTCCCAGCGCGCAATCCGACAGGTATGAGGTGGATTATCTGATCACTCCAGGGTTAGGAGGTGACGATGACATTCGAAACCTGTGGCCCGAACCCTACAACGCCGAGATGTGGAATGCTCATCGGAAGGATGTTTTGGAAGAACGCCTTCACGAGATGGTCTGCTCGCATCATCTCGATTTGTCTGTGGCCCAGGAGGCGATTGCCACGAACTGGATTGCTGCCTACGAAAAGTATGTTCCAGCAACTCCGCCGCAGGATCGAGATGCCAAATTAACTTTTCAGAGAAGATCGTGAGCGCGCCCGATCGTTTCGGATAGTTGCTGCGAGAGTCTGGCTAGTTGACCGCCGCCAAGTCAATGCCCCCGCGTTGCACGATAGTGTCCACGATGTGCTTGCCGATCGCAAGCGATGCCGTTGCTGCGGGCGATGGAACATTGCACACGTGAACGATGCCTTCGGTGTAGGCAAAATGAAAGTCGTCAATCAGCTTGCCGTCGATGCCGAGCGCTTGTGCCCGAACTCCGGATCCGCCTGGCACCAGATCCTCTGCGCTAAGTTCCGGCATGAGCCGCTGCAGCGCTCGCACGAACGCCGCTTTACTCCACGAACGACGGTATTCGCCAACGGACATCTGCCAGTTTTTCGCGGCCATAATCCAAAAGCCGGGGAAGGTCAGATACCCGGCGACGTCGCTTGCGAGAAAGGATGTTCTTGAATATCCCTCTCGTTTGAGGGCGAGGACCGCGTTCGGACCCGCCTCTACTCCGCCTCCGATCCGCCTCGTGAAGTGAACGCCTAAGAAGGGAAATCGCGGGTCAGGAACTGGATACAGCAGTCCTTTAATATAGTGGTGCTTCTCCGGAACGATGTCATAGTATTCGCCGCGAAAGGGAACGATTGTGAGATCGAGTTTGGCCTTCGCCATGCGGCTGATGCGGTCACTGTGCAGACCGGCGCAGTTGACCACAAGACGTGCCTCAACCGGGCCTTGGGTGGTCTCAACGACGGTATATCCGGGGTAGCGCTTGAGGCCGATGACCTCGTGCGACAGATGAATCGATCCGCCCTGGGCAGCTATGAGCTCCGCATATTTTCCTGCGACCCGAGCGTAATCCACAATGCCCGTACTTGGGACTTGAATGCCACGTACGCCGGTGGCATACGGTTCTATCTCGCGAATCTCTTCCCTTTGGAGGATACGGAGGCCCTCAAGTCCATTACCCTGGCCGCGCCGAAACAGCTCTTCGAGCCGGGGGATCTCGCTCTCTGTGATTGCGACAATTACCTTCCCGCAAATATCGTAGGGAACTCCATTTTCGCTACAAAAGCGAACAAGTGCTGTTGCGCCCTCGACGCAAAGACGAGCTTTGAGGCTTCCCGGCTTATAGTAAATCCCAGAGTGGATGACGCCGCTGTTGTGGCTGGTCTGGTGACCGGCGAGCGACGACTCTTTTTCGATGACAGCAACAGAAATGCCAGGCCAACGCCTGGTGAACTCGAGTCCCGTCGCCAATCCGACGATCCCGCCCCCGATAATAGCAACCGCATTCGATCGTTTCGGCATGGGAAGTCGTAACAGTAATAGTTACCATTCCTACCAGAACTTCAGAGTCGGCGTGAGGGAAGAGCCAAAATTCAATTCAATGTGCTTCGTTAATTCCTAGCTTACGTGATCTCCACTTTGCGGTCAACGATATGGGCTGACTATTGTCTATAAAGAGCAGTTTGGAGCATCGGCCATAGCGAATATCGCATTTGATAGAACTAAACAAGCTTCAAATCCAGATGCAATGAAGTGTAAAATTCATCTCGCATTGAAATACCATTCGCACACCTACATTTGTAGGCAATCATGGTCTGCACGATAGAATGAAAATGGTAGTTCATTCCCGCCATCAGGAAAAATATTCTCCAGCTGAGCATTTCTTACCTCTCCGCCAGCGATGAGCAGCAGCAGCGATGCTTCCACTGTTTACTGCTAAATAAAGATATATAGCGGCTTACATTTACTCTTACGAAAGTAAGGGGAAATGGTAATCCACGTGATAGAGCAATAGCGAATTCGTGCCCACAATTGATACGTATTGGAGACAGGTACATCTCTCAGTATTCTTACGAAAGTAACTAGAAGACATCGCGAATTCGTAATTTGCGTCTACCAGATGTTGACTACCCGTAGCACAATCACAAACAAGATAACCAATTGGATCCGGTCCTTGAACTAGGGAGACTCCTCTTCAGCTCAAGATGAACTGGCAGCCCGAACCTTGAAACGCATGAATTTCTTGTAAGAGGTGAAGTAGTGAATAATTTTTTTGCTCGTCCATCGGGCTCAAAATCAGCGAAAGACAATGTTTTTTCACAGAGCGATCTTTCGCAGCGGGAACAAGATTGCGCGAGCAATCTTATTCGAGTCGGCCGGCTGAACCGTTGGTACGCCAGTCTCATCTTGGTGTTTGCTTGCGCTCTCTTCCTTACTCTCTCCGATTGCGGATTCGGAGTGAATGCAGCGGAGGCGGGAGCAATCAGTTTCATACAAGTAGCCGCGGCCACGCCGCAAACGGCAGAGGCTTCGGTAGCGGTGAGCTACGCCAATGCCGAGACGGCGGGAGACCTGAACATCGTGGTGGTGGGCTGGAACGACACGGCGTCGACCATAAAGTCGGTGACAGATAGCACAGGGAATGTCTATCACTTGGCCATCGGACCGACCAGCGGATCGGGATTGCGGCAGTCAATCTATTACGCGTCGAATATTCTCAGTGGCACCGACAAGGTGACCGTAAGCTTCAGTCAGGCGGCTGCCTACGCGGATGTCCGCATTCTGGAGTATCGCGGAGTGACGAAGCTGGATGTGACGGCCGGAGCCAGTGGAAATAGTGTCACTGCAAATAGCGGCTCGGCAACGACAACCAGTGCAAGCGAGCTGATCTTTGCAGCAAACACGGTAGCGACAGGGAATCAAGCCCCGGGAAGTGGATTTACGGCCCGCATCATTACCTCTCCTGACAGCGATCTGGCCGAGGACAAGATCGTATCGGCAACGGGTGCGAACAGTGCCCAGGCGACGTTGACTTCCGGCGGACCCTGGATCATGCAGATGGCGACCTTCTCGAATGGTTCTTCTGGGTCGGCGACTCCTTCGGTGCTGAGCGGGCTGACCTGCAGCAGCTCGTCAGTGACGGGCTCGGCGAGCGATAGTTGTACCGTGACTCTAAGTGGCCCTGCAAGCAGCGGCGGTCAGAGCGTGAGCCTGGCGAGCAGCGGTGCGGCGGTGAGCGTGCCGGCGACGGTGACGGTTCCAGCAAACGCGACCAGCGCCACCTTCACAGCGAATGTTTCGTCAGTCACCTCCGCCCAAACGGTAAAACTGACGGCGAGTGCGGGTTCGGTCTCCGAAAGCTTCTCCTTGCAGCTGAAAGCTGCGACATCTTCCTCTTCATCGTTGAATGGGTTGACCTGCAGCACTGCGTCGATCACAGGCGCGGGAACCGATAGCTGCACCGTGACCTTGAGTGGAGCTGCAGCCAGCGGCGGTCAGAGCGTGACTCTGGCAAGCAGCAATGCGGCGGTGAGCGTACCGGGAACAGTAACCATCGCGGCAAATGCGACAAGCAGCACCTTTACGGCGAACGTGTCGGCAGTGGCGTCCGCACAAGCGGTGACACTGACTGCAAGCGCGGGCGGTGTTTCCAAGACCTTCGCTTTGCAGCTGAATACAGGGTCGGCAACATTGGTTGTGGGCAACACCAGCTTGGCGTTCGGCAGTGTACCAGTGGCGACGGTCTCGACGCGGACGTTATCTCTGAGTTCAACGGGAACGTCGGCGGTGACCGTGAATGCGGCAACGTTGGCCGGCACGGGCTTCAAAGTGACCGGAGGCACGTTTCCCAAAACTCTGAATGCAGGCCAGGTTCTGACCCTGACTGTGCAATTTGACCCAGCCGCCGCGGGAGCGGAAACGGGAACGCTGACGATCCAGAGCAACTCCTCGACCCGTGGTACAGCGGTGGTTAGTCTGAGCGGCACCGGCACAGGCGCGGGCACTTCGGCATCAGCTCAGGTCTCGTTGAACTGGGATGCACCCGGCAGCTCTCCCGTCGCGGTAACGGGCTATAACGTATATCGAGCGCCAGGCGGTAGCACTACATTCCAAAAACTGAACTCGTCGGTGACCACAGGAACGACTTATGTGGACACCACAGTTCAGACTGGCGTGGCATACGACTACATGGTTGAAAGTGTCGATTCCGCCGGGGTGCAGAGCGCGCCGTCCGCAACGGTTCCGGTAACGGTCCCGTAGGTGCGCGGTTAGTAGATGTTTGCGAGTGGGCGGGTAGTGGGATGTCAGATGTCCATTGCCCACCCACTCGCAACGACATACTCAGAAGCTAGTCTCCGCATGAAACCCAGGCTAGTTCAGCGCAAATAACTCGGCGCGAAGGCTAACCAGGGAGATATGCCCTACTTACTGATTGCCAGCGAGCTGTCCGAGAAACTATTCGGAGGCTGCCCGCAGCGCGATTTTGGGGCGATGGTCAGGCGCGTCTTGAATAGATGCCGGGGAATGTTTTTGTTTTTTCTTCAGCCACTCCGTAGCCATTTGTTCGGCTTGGAGAATCTGCTCTCCCGTCATCGTCTTCCCGACACTCTTGCTGGTTCGCGATATTTGTCGATGCGCGATGAAGTACCACTTATACGCTTGAATGAGGTCCTTGGAATCAGCTCTACGATTCCAGTAGAAGCGCGCCAGTTCAAGTTGCGCGATGGACGCACCCTCTTCCGCAGCCCGCTGGCATCCGGCGAGAATTGAATCACTCGGCAGACCATGGTCGGTATCGCTCTTCCACAAGCCATTGCCGGCTGACTCCGGTTGGTTAGTCCGGCCGAAGGTCATGAACAAAAGCTCAACCCGGCTTGAAACTCCAACTTTGTCGAATACCCGAAACAGATAGTTTTTGATGGTGTGCTGGCTTAAGCCCAGACGCTCGGCAATCTCACGATTTGTCAATCCTTGAGCGACGCTGTCGACTATCTCCATCTCTCGCTTGGAAAGCTGTTCCAGGCTCTCGGCGTTCGCAGGATTAAAATCGTGCGAAGAGATTAATGCCTGGACCAGCAGGCTCATCTGTTGACTGTTCGCCCAGATTTGACCCTGATGTACTCTTCTTACGCATTTGCTCAAGGTCTCAAAAGACTCTTGTCTGCTCAGCACTCCTCGTGCGCCTGCACGAAATGCCTCCAGGACTGATTTAGGTTTCGAGGAGTCCAGAAGCATCACGGCGCGGACATTTTGATGCGATGCGCGTACTTGTCGCAAGGCCTCAAATCCACCGGCTGGCTGCTCGTTGAGGCCAGAACTAAGGACAAGAACATCGAAGTTGTGAAGATCCGATCGAGCGGCCAATTCCTGTGAATCGGAACCAATCACATCCATCGCACCGTCACGTTTCAGTGCATCTGCAAGCAGTTGTGTATGCAATCGAGTGTCGTCGGCAACGAGCACACGAATCTCTACGTCGAGAATATCGCAATCGTGCATTGGCCCAACTCCAATCGGAGCATGTTGCTCCCCCGTGTGTCCTTCATTAATAGTGAGCATAGCCCCGGAAATATCTTGGGGGGACGATGCCCCGTTTGTGAAGTTGCGTGAGGACCGCGACGGGAAATATGTATTCATCATCGGCGCCGCTGACCCCGCAGTCGTATCCGGCAGACGTCTTGCGCTGCAAGATAAATATTTGTATACGCGCAAAATTAATCGGGGATTGCGCAGGCTAGTTGCGACTCTTCTCGCTCTGATAACAACGTTATCAATCGATGAATCTTATCGGGCAATAAGATTAAGTGATTCGCAACGCCATGCTAAGAGGTCGCGGGCACTACGACTGAAAGATCGCGAGAATTGTAGGTAGTATCGCCGGTCATGTCAACGAAAGTTCTTGGCGCTGATTCCAAGTAACCTGTGGCGACTAAAGAGTATGAATAGATTTTGTTGGAATCAGTGCGGGTATCCTGCGGCAAATAAACGATCTAGTTCCATTGTGCTGACCCGTTGCTGGCGATGAAGCCAGCTCTCGCCAAGAGATTATCCGGCGGCTCAGTGCGGGCCGACTTCAGACGCAACTAGGCTTTTCAACTATGCGCACTACGAGAATACCTTCTCTAAGCGGATAGTCCCCCTGCAAGGGACTATCGTACCTATTCAGGATGGAGAACTGATTCGCTGAGATGCTTTACCTCTTGCAGCCACCTGCATCCGGTTGTAATGTCAGTTCCACTTTGGGAAAGTGAATCGCGCACAGCCCTTCCGGCGGCATGGCTACTTGAGAGTGCAACCGGGCACGACTGGAAACCGATGATCGTTATCCCAAGGGTCACACAGAGATGTGACTCATAGGGCGAAGCTGTAAACGCCATAGCGCAGTGAAGAAAATTTCTCGTACCTGGCCCAACCATTGAAATGAACCAGACCACTCAAACTACTCTGATGATTAACGGGTGAACAGAGTTGCACGATTTTATCTGACCTACTAAAGATCACCCCCGATCTTTAGAAAGCCTAAGCCCAAGTCTCCCCACCGGAGACCTCCCGACAACAACTTGTAATCCTAGGGCAACTTCAAAATGCCTGGAGGGCGGAGCTATGACCAGCAGTCAGCCATTAGTGTTTCCGAACGCGGCGGCCCCAGTCGGGGAGAATCTCGAGAGCTGGTATGCAGTGCAGACCCGTGCCCGGCACGAACAAGCTGTGGCTCACCGGCTTCGCGAACGATGCGTGACAACTTTCTTGCCGACTGTCAGCGAAGTGCATCGCTGGAAAGACCGGAAAAAAGTCATAGATCTGCCTTTATTCAGCTGCTACTTGTTCGTGAAGTTGATGCCGAGCAACGAGGATCGCCAGCGTGTGCTGCGGATCGACAGCGTGCTGGGGCTCGTCGGTGCACAAGGGCTGGGCACGCCGATTCCGAACGAGGAGATCGATGCGATTCGCACTCTGATCGACGAGCAGCTCCCTTATTCCCCACACCCATTCCTCAAAGCTGGACAGCGCGTGCGAGTTCGGGGTGGAGCATTGGATGGGATCGAGGGAATACTTCTTTCTTGTTCGGCAGAACGTAAACTAGTCATTTCAGTTGAAGCAATGCAGAGATCTCTAGCCATCAGTATCGAAGGATACGACGTGGAACCAGTGTAGATTGTCTTGCCTTATGGCCCTGATCGGGAGCCAATACGTGATAGGAAATACAATCGAAACGGCAAGATTGCTCGCTGTCAGCCGCGATTCAGCCGTTCTCCGCCCTCTGTGGCTGATGGGGGAATCTAACCACTGGCAGTTTGAAAGTGTCCCCAACGCATGGGATGCAATGGAGCGCGTGCAATCCGGCGCATCGCCAGACCTGCTCTTACTGGACCTCCCACGCGGCGATGCGGACGGTCTGCACATCTTGCGATGGCTTCGGCGCCTTCGCCCGGCATTGCCGATTATTTTAATCTGCCATCCTGACGATGTTGGAAAGGAACAGGAAGCGCTTCGCCTGGGTGCGCGGGAATACCTCGTCACGCCCGTCGATGGCCTCCAACTTGAAACTGCTATCCGCCACTATCTTTCCACGGGGTGTGAAGCTGTTGAGACGGATATTGCCAGCGATGACATCGAACTGATCAGCGATGACATCTTTTTCATCGGCATCAGTCCCATCATGCGAAAAATCCGGGCTCAAGCGGCATTGTTGGCGGAGAGCAACGTGCCCGTATTGATTCTCGGTGAGAGTGGAAGCGGGAAAGACACAATCGCGCGTTTACTCCATAAATTATCCGTTCGGTCCGGGTTCGAGTTTGCGAAGGTAAATTGTGCTGCACTACCTGGGGATCTGCTGGAGAGAGAACTCTTCGGGTACGAAAGAGAAGACGCAGCCGCACCGGTGCGAACGAAATTAGGCAAGCTGGAGTGTTGCGTCAAGGGCACAGTTCTACTTGATGAGATTACTGAGATGCCGATGTCCGTACAGGCAAGCCTTCTGCAGGTTCTGCAGAGCCAGCGTTACATCAGGCCGGGAACAACCGCCGCTGTCGAAGTAGATGTTCGCGTTCTCGCCACAAGCACCATAAATATGGAACATGCAATCTCTAAAAATAGGCTTCGCGTGGATCTTTACCATCGCCTGAGCGCTTATACAATTCACGTTCCTTCGCTGCGCGAGCGTAAAGAGGAATTGCCACTTCTATCGCGCCATTTCATGCACCAATTTGCTAAACACTACGGCCTCTCTCCTCGGGATTTTTCACCGGCCTTTACCGAGGCCTGTCAGGCATATTCCTGGCCAGGGAATCTGCGAGAGTTGGCAAGTGTCGTGAAGCGTTATCTCATGGTTGGCGACAAGGAACTGTCGTTTGAACCGAGCCGGCAAGAAGAGGCGACGCAGGATGCGGTTTCAACCTCGCCGCGACGTGTGAATTCTCCGGCATCCTCCTTAATTCAGTCTCGCGGTGGCGCCACCGGTTCTGACTCACTCAAGTCCTTGGTGCAGAGTGTCAAGTTGGAGGCCGAAAGGAACGTGATTGCCGAGGCGTTAGAGAAAACGGGATGGAATCGAAAAGCCGCCGCCCGGCTCCTCAAGGTCAGCTATCGGACTTTGCTTTATAAGATCGAGCAGTATCAGATGAAATCTACGGACTCCTCTTCTTTTCCGAGTCCCAATGGGTCCAGAGGCAAGAGGACAGGTTTCCGCGACGGCCGGGTAGACTGAGCCGGATCAGGAGAGCAGCCTTTTAAGCCGTCGACAGGAGTTGTTATGAAAGACGGAGCCGATCAACGGATACACTTCGGGCTGGTTGTGATAGTCCTTGCAACTTCCTTGTCAGCGCAAGTGTTGGCCCCGACCCAGACTCACGACAAAATTCCGCCTCCTGTTGAGACGGCTTCGCTCGATAAAACTCTTGTACCGTCGAGCGTCAAGCCACACGATGGAAGCTTTGTCATTGGCAATGACGATCTTCTAGCAATCAATGTGTGGAAAGAGCCGGACATCTCTCGGTCGATACCGGTGCGTCCTGACGGAAGAATTTCGCTGCCTCTAGTAGGAGAACTGCAGGCGGCAGGCCGAACTCCTCTGCAACTCGAGCAGGAAATCGCCGGCAAGCTGCGGAACTACATTGCCGAACCGGAAGTCGCGGTGATCGTTCAGCAGATTAACAGCGCGAAGTTCAACATCCTGGGCGAAGTAGCAAAGCCGGGATCTTACTCGCTTGTAGGTGAGACGACGGTCTTGGATGCGATTGCGGCTGCCGGCGGATTTAAGGACTTCGCCAAACAGAAATCCATCTACATTCTCCGCCCGAATCCTGGCGGTGGTGGGGAAAACCGTATCGCCTTTAACTACAAGGACGTAATCAAAGGTAAAAAGACTGAGCAGAACATCAAGCTCGAGCCGCGCGATACCGTTATTGTGCCCTGATGGTCGTTTATGCTTACACGAGTTTGCTTAAATCTCGCACTACTCGCGGCAATACCCGCGTGGTCACAGGAAGGCGCAACCCCGCCAGAGGATGCTCCCAGTCAGGTGGATCAATCCCAGATGCTGACTCCCCCTTCAGTAAGCAGCGGGGCTTATCCGGGGGAGGCGGGTTCTAGAACACGATCGAATTATCTGCGTACCGGATGGACCGCAAGCACCTCATACAGCGACAACGTACTCGGGTCGGGCAGCGCCAATCCAATCGCCGACACTATCTATTCATTTTGGCCAACCATCGAAATCGACCAGACTACTTCGAGACAACACTTGCTGTTGAATTACAGCCCAGGTTTCACGGTCTATCAACACACAAGCTCACTCAATCAAACAGATCAAAATGCGGCGTTGAATTACAATTACCGGCTGAGCCCACATATAACAGCAATCTTTAAAGACGCATTTCAAAAGAGCTCGGCCATACTCGACCAGCCAGATTCATTATCGGGAAGGCAGATAGCAGGCTCTTCGCCGTATCCGCCGATAGCCGTTGTCACCACAGACGCTGACCAGCTCACAAATCTGGCAAACGTGCAGATAACCTATCAATTCAGCATGAATGGTATGATCGGCGCCTCCGGAACATTCACGAGTTTGCATTATCCCGATCTGGCCGCAGTTCCTGGTCTGTATGACTCGCATTCAAAGGGAGGGTCGGCTTTCTACAATCACCGTCTCTCTAAGATTCACTATGTTGGCGCGACTTATCAATACGCACAAATCCTTTCCTACCCCGTAAATGCACAGAGTACGGTCCAGACGCACACAGTTTCTTTCTTTGACACTATTTATTTGAAGCCTGCTCTGACCATCTCCGTATCGGGCGGCCCACAGCATTTCGAAATCATGCAATCTCCTCTGCCGGCGTACGGATCTTGGTCACCGACCCTAACAGCAAACATGGGATGGCAAGCGCAGCATATGGATGCAGGATTCGGATATTCACGAACTGTCACCGCGGGAGGAGGGCTGGCTGGAGCCCTGCAATCGAATGGCGTCAGTATATATGGGCGATGGAAAGCGACTCGTGCGTGGAGTGTCGGATTAGCGTCAAGCTATGCAATGAATAAAAACGTGACTCCATCCTATTTCGTATCTAACCAAGAAGGAGGACATAACATTGGTGGAACGGCATCGGTTCAGCATCCAATAGGCGAACACTATGTCTTCGGGCTCGGGTACACATTCTTGCGCCAGAGTTATAGCGGTATTCAAGTGATATCCAATGCTCCTGACACCAACCGCGAATTTATCTCCATTTCTTATCAGTTTTCAAGACCGCTGGGTAGATGACGATGCCAGAAGACCTAGAGGAACAGGGCTCAAAGCCATTCGATATACAGCGGTATCTGGACGTTGTTCGCCGCCGTCACCCATATTTCCTTGTGGCGTTGCTGGTTGGGTGGTCTCTGGTTTGGGGAGTCAGTTGGATCCTGCCGTCAAGTTATAAATCGAGCACCCTGATTTTGGTGGAACAGCCCACCATGCCGAAAGATTATGTCATTTCTAATATCAACGACGATCTGCAAGACCGGCTGCAAAACATCAGTCAGCAGATTCTTAGCCGCACGCGCCTCCTTAACATCATCGACCGCCTGAACCTCTATAGCGGCGGTCGCACCCCTCTGACGCCGGACGAAAAAGTCGGGCGTATGCGCAAAGATATAGAGATCGAGCTCGTGCGTGACCCTCAGAACACGATTACCGCATTCAACATATATTATTCAGCGCGCGATCCCAACATCGCCCAACAGGTCACTGGCGAACTGACCAACCTGTTTATTAGCGAGAATCTAGCGGTACGTCAACAGCAGTCCGAAGACACGACCAGATTTCTCGCAGAACAGTTGGAGAGCGCACGCCAGAGCCTAGCCGAACAGGATGCGAAGATCCGCGAGTTTAAAGGTGGGCACGTGGGCGACCTGCCTACTCAACAGGCAAGCAATCTTCAGATTCTGGCCGGCCTGCAGTCCCAGTTGCAAAGCGAAGACAATGCCCTCACGACGGCGCAGCAGCAGCGGGTTTACCTGCAGACGTTAATTAATCAATACCGAACTCTCCAAGGCTCGTCCCGAACGGCCGACGGTGCTCCGACAGGTCTGCCGGCGATCGATCACGAGCTCGAAAAACTAAAGGCTCAACTCGCAGATCTCAGCTCGCATTACACCGATCAATATCCGGATATCCGGAACCTGAAAGTTCAGATAGCCAAGACAGAAAAGATGAGAGATGATCTCATCGCCGGGCTGAAAAACAGGCAGAGCGCCAGCTTACCTGACAGTGATGCCGACGCTCGTGAAGCTGAGGACTCCCTCCAAAATCCGGCAATGTTACAGCTGCGGGGCCAACTGCAGGCTAACCAGGCAGAAATCTCTAACCATGAACGAGCGGTCGTCGCGTTGAAGGGAAAGATAGGCGACTATCAGGCACGTTTGAATGAGGAGCCGGTAAGCGAGCAGCAACTATCAGATTTGACCCGAGGCTACGATCAATCCAAGGCAAATTATGACGATCTGCTTAGGAAAGAAAACGAGTCAAAGATGGCAACCAGCATGGAGCAAATGCAGAAGGGTGAGCGTTTTCGCATGCTGGACCCACCGAGTCTGCCATTGAAGCCGAGCTTTCCCAACCGGCTGAAGTTTTGCGGAATCGGGCTGGGGGTCGGGCTCGCGCTGGGTGTCGTCATAGCTGGCGGATTGGAATTCATGGATGATCGCATCCACAGCGAAGAGGAAATCAAAGATCTGTTACCGATGAAAGTCATCTCCGAGATTCCCGAGATTGTGGATTCTTCGGATGAACGAAAGAGCAAGAAGAGAATATTGCTCGGATGGGCGATGAGCGCAGTCGTGGTTGCCATCATCCTGGCGGGTTCGGCCCTCAGCTATCGATATAGTTAAATCCTTTTCTAATGTATAAGGCTTTCTTCAATCTCGCGCGTAACCCATTCGAGCTCACGCCGGATCCCGAGTTTCTCTTCTCGACCCAGCGCCACAACGAGGCCCTCGCTGCACTTTACTATGGTGTTCGGCGGCATAAGGGATTTGTCGTAGTGACCGGCGAGGTAGGCACAGGAAAGACCCTGATGCTTCGATGCCTGCTTCGCCTGTTGAAGCAAAGCAAAGATGTCACCTATGCCTATGTGTTCAACAGCCTGCTGTCTCCGACCGAATTTCTGCAATATGTACTCTCCGATTTTGGTCGACCCGTGTCCGGTAAAAACAAAGGCGAGCTTTTGCTTGATTTGGGGCAGTTCGTAATCTCGCAAGGGTCGAAGAATTTGACCACAGTGCTGGTTGTAGACGAAGCGCATCACTTGTCCGCGGACCTTCTTGAAGAGATCCGCCTTCTGACAAATCTCGAGACGACCGAAGACAAGCTGCTCCAGGTCGTTTTAGTCGGCCAGCCAGAACTTGATGAGAAATTGGACTCGATTGGTCTGAGGCAGCTGAAGCAGAGAATCGCGCTTCGCGCAAGGCTGGGGCCGCTGGATGAAGATGAGACCGAAGGATATATCGAGCGGCGTCTTCAAATCGCGGGTTTGAATTCTCGAGCAAACACCTTGTTTTCTCCGCAAGCTATATCGGATATCCATTTTCACTCAAGAGGTTTTCCCCGCCTGATCAACACCATTTGTGAAAACGCGCTTATTAGCGCTTACGCAAGACAAATTCGGATTGTAACTCCGGACATCATAGAGGATGTGGCGAGGGAGTTTCGCCTCAATGTGCTCCCTTGGCCGGAGACCGAACGGTTCGACGGTCGCCATGGAAAAGACATTCAGCAAGCTACAAGCGTCCTGCCCGATCTCTATTCTTCACTGTTGAGACCTACCGCGACCGAATCAGAGCCAGGCGCTCCTCTATCTGTTCACGTGAGCAAACATGAGCCATCTTTTTGATGCACTACAAAGATCGGAAGCAGAACGCGATGGGTCCGGTCTGTCAGGGCTCGCGACGGCAACAGAGGTGCTGCAGATTGCAGAGCGTTATGCAGTTTCGGAAAAGGGAACTACGGTACGCGAGAAGCCCTACGCCGGGAAGTCCGCGGAGCATGACACCTTGCCTTCGCAGCGGGCAATGCTGTCGTCAGCGACGGCAGATGAGACTCATGTAGCAGTCGAAACATCTCCTGTTTTCAAACGCCCGAATCCGTTCGCCCAGTTCAAGTCTCTTCAGGTCGTGGTTCCTGTCAAGAATCGACTTGCGTGCATTACGGATAGTGATAGCGTCGCGGCGGAGAACTTCCGCTTCTTGGGAGTCCGCTTGCAGCACCTCCGAAAGGAAAGACCCCTGAAGAAGGTGCTCATTACGAGCACAATCCCGCAGGAGGGAAAAAGTACGGTCGCAGCGAATCTGGCCTGTACTCTCGCGCGCAAAGCACAACAAAAGATCTTGCTGGTGGAAGGTGATGTGCGGCGCCCATCTTTGTCGCAAATGTTCGGACTCGGAAAGAAGCAAGGAATCTGTGAATGGTTATTCGGGGAGGGCGATTTAATCTCGAGTATTTACCATCTGGAAGACCCGAACTTATGGATTCTGCCGGCAGGCAGCAGTCCTGAGAACCCGCTTGAGCTTCTACAGTCAGGAACTCTCTCTGCAATTATGAGCCAGGTGGCGGAATTGTTCGATTGGGTAATCATCGATTCACCTCCAATATTGCCCTTGGCCGACACGAGTGTCTGGATGCGCGTGGCTGACGGGATTCTCTTAGTGGCGCGTCAGGGAACCACCGAGAAGCGGCAATTGCAAAGAGGACTTGAGGCGCTCGAGCCCAAAAAGCTGATCGGTGCTCTGTTGAACGTCTCCAAAAGCGCAGCTCGTAATGATTATTACTATTACCGTTCACCGTCGGCATCACTGCCGGATGGGCGCGATAAGGTAACGATTCAATCAAGTTAGTTGTCTGCCAAAGGGTAATACTCGGCGTCACGCCGATCATTTGATCAGAGATAAAACGCAGTTAAATGCTTGGCTCTGCTCTGGAAAAGGTCAGCGGCACAGGAGGAGGGGTTGTGACTTCACGAAGCTCAGGCGGTGGTCCAGGCGTCACCACTCCTATATTCGAGTCAATATCGGACGATGAGCGCGAGGTCCTTAAAGAAGAGGCCTTCCGGCGAATGATAGCCATCGAGCGCAAAAGGACCGAGCGTTCCCGAAAACCCTTTGTACTGATGTTGCTGGACATTGGCAATCATCAAAATGCGGAGAAGAATCGCAAGGCGCTGGATAGCATCGTGCCAACCCTGCTCTCATCCACCAGAGAGACTGACGTGATCGGCTGGTACGAGGAGCGGATCACCGTTGGCCAGATTTTTACAGGCCTCGCTCCCGACGATCAGAACTCGATTTTGGGTACGATCCTGACCAGAGTGAGCGCCAAACTGCGCGACAGCCTGCCATTCGAGCAGTTCAATCAGGTCAGCATCTCATTTCATTTTTTCCCTGACGATTGGGATCACGATACTTCTGGCCGCCTCATTAACCCGGTTTTGTATCCCGATCTTTCGAGCCGTAACAGGAATAAGAGATCTTTGTTAGATATAAAGCGGATCATGGACATAGTGGGTAGTTCTGTGGCAATCCTCATTTCCCTTCCATTATTCGTCATGGCCGCCTTTGCAATTAAGGCTTCCTCGAGAGGTCCTATATTTTTTCGGCAACAACGAGTCGGGCAATTTGGCCAGCGTTTCACATTTCTGAAATTCAGATCGATGCAGGTGGACAACGATCCGAGCATCCACAAAGAATATGTAATGAAATTGATTGCTGGTTTGGCGGAGCGCCAGGCATCGGGTAGGGATGGGGAAGGTGTATATAAGCTCTCCAGCGATCGCCGGATCACGCAAGTAGGGAAATTTCTGCGGAGGACTAGCTTGGATGAACTGCCACAGCTAGTGAATGTCCTCAAAGGGGATATGTCGCTAGTTGGACCCCGCCCCGCGATTCCCTATGAAGTAGCAGCCTATCAGACGTGGCACCGTCGACGAGTATTGGAAGTTAAACCCGGTATCACCGGGTTGTGGCAAGTTAACGGCCGCAGCCGGGTCAGATTCGACGAAATGGTACGCCTGGATCTTCAATATGCTCGATCCTGGTCTCCATGGCTGGATATCAATATCCTCATACAGACTCCACGCGCTGTACTTAGGGGCGCGGGAGCCTGCTGAAACCGGCATGCCTCTAACTCGTCGCCTCTGCGATTACTACATTCTCTTCTCTCTAAGCTAATCCCGACTCCCCGAATCCAATCAATCTTCGCAATCAGCACTGCGTCAAAGGGCGGTAAATATCGTGAATTTCGGCGTTATTGGTTACGGCTACTGGGGGCCAAACGTTGTAAGAAACCTTATGAGCCTCGATGGCTCCCAGGTCCTCGCTATCGCGGAAATGAGCGCAGCAGCGCGTAAGCGCGCATCGAAGGCTTATCCCGGAATCAAGGTCACCGCAGACGTGTCCGATGTAATTACGTCTGCCGAGATCGATGCTATCGCGGTCGTCACTCCAGTTTGGACGCACTACGAATTAGCAAAAGCTGCTTTGCATAATGGCAAGCATGTTTTCGTGGAGAAGCCATTCACTGCCAATGGCGCGCAGGGGGAAGAACTAATCGCTCTTGCTCAGCAGAAAAATCTGAAGATCATGGTGGACCATACTTTCCTGTTCACCGGCGCCGTCAAGAAAATCTGCCAACTGCTCGAAGAAGGCACTCTCGGCAAGCTCTATTATTACGACTCCACGCGCGTGAATTTAGGCCTTTTTCAACACGACATTAACGTTCTCTGGGATCTCGCCCCGCACGATCTGTCGATCATGGATCACCTCATTAAGGCAAGTCCGGAGGCAGTTGTCGCGACCGGGCAAAAGCATCTGAACGGGCACGAGGACGTGGCGTTCATGACGCTCTACTTCCCGGAGAAAGTCATCGCGCATATCAATGTCAATTGGCTCTCACCTGTCAAGGTCCGGACAACACTCATTGGCGGAGAAAAGCGAATGTTGGTTTGGAACGATCTCGAAGCCGACGAGAAGGTGAAGGTATACGACAAAGGAGTGAACATCACCAACCGCGAAGGAGTCTACGAGCTGCTGGTGAACTATCGCTCCGGAGATATGTGGGCCCCGCAACTGGAGCAAATCGAGGCCCTCCGCCAGGAGTTGTCGTACTTCGTGGATTGCATCTCGAGCGGACAAGATCCGCTTAACGACGGGTGTGCTGGACTGCGCGTCGTCAAAATGCTGGAGGCGGCGAACGAATCGTTAAACCAGAGAGGGTCGTTAGTCTATCTATGAACTCGTATAACTGCATTTCGGACGACGTAAAGCTTGGCGCAAATGTCCGTCTGTCAAAGTTTGTCAACTTATATGGATGCGAAATCGGGGACGGCACGAAGATAGGTGCATTCGTCGAGATCCAAAAAAACGCGAGCGTCGGAAAATGTTGCAAGATATCCAGCCATACATTTGTCTGTGAAGGTGTAGTCATAGAAGACAATGTATTCATTGGGCACGGAGTGACGTTCACCAATGACAGCTATCCCCGCGCGACCGCTCTCGATGGAGATCTACAAACCGAATCTGACTGGAAAGTCGAACGTACCTTCATAAGGAAAGGCGCCTCCGTCGGCTCTGGAGTAACTATTCTCTCGAATACCAGCATCGGTGAAAATGCGATCGTAGGCGCTGGTAGCGTTGTCACCAAAGATGTCCCGGCTGACTCTATCGTGGCTGGAAATCCGGCTAAGATTCTACGTTACATAAATCGGACTTTAGAAGGTCACAATGTACATGCCCAATAACATCTCTGACAGCATTCCTTTTCTCGATCTGGCTGCTCCACACATCGAGTTAGAGAAAGAACTTACTGGCGTGTTTCGCAAAGCCCTTCTGACTGCCGGCTTCATCGGCGGTCCAATGGTGGAAGAGTTTGAGAAGGCGTTTGCATCTTTCTGTGACGCGAGCGAATGTATCGCAGTTGGTAGCGGTACAGATGCATTACGCCTTGCCATCATGGCTTGTGGAATTCAGCCCGGCGATGTGGTGCTGACCGTTCCCCACACCTTTATCGCCACGACAGAGGCCATCTCGCAAGCAGGGGCCCTGCCAGAATTCGTAGATATCGACGAGCACACCTACAACATGTCAGTCGTGATGCTGCAGCGATTTCTGGAAGAGCAGTGCACGCGGGGTCCGTCCGGTAGGCTCATCAGTCTGCGTAGTGGGCGTCCGGTGACCGGTCTGGTCCCAGTGCACCTCTACGGACAGATGGCAGACATGGATCCCATTTTGAGGCTTGCTGACGAGTATGGCCTGACGGTGATTGAGGATGCGTGTCAAGCACACGGCGCCGAGTACTTCTCCGGTAGGCTCAATCGCTGGATGAAGGCCGGGACTATGGGACGCGCCGCCGCCTTCAGCTTCTATCCGGGAAAGAACTTGGGAGCATGCGGCGAAGCCGGGGCAGTCACCACGAATGATGCATGCATTGCCGACAGAGTCAAAATGCTGCGCGATCACGGTCAGGCGAAGAAGTACCACCATGATGTCGAAGGCTACAACGGTCGGCTAGATGCGATTCAAGCCGGGCTTCTGCATGCGAAGCTGGCTCATCTGGCGAAGTGGAACACACAGCGCCGGGAAAGGGCACTCGAATACAACTGCCTGCTGGCGAGGAATGAGTCGGTGATTCCTCCGTATGAGCCGGCATGGTCTCGTTCTGTGTTTCACCTCTATGTAATCCGCACCGATGATCGGGACGGCATGATGGACCACTTGAAGAAGGCGAACATCGGCACGGGAATTCACTATCCAATTCCCCTGCATTTGCAGAAAGCTTACGCCTCGCTCCACTACCGTCTCAGAGACTTTCCCGTGGCCGAGCGAGCAGCTGTCGAAATCGTCTCTTTGCCGATGTTCCCACAGCTTTTGCCCGAGCAGCAGACGAGAGTGGTCGAGGAGATATGCGCGTTTACGTCCGTGACCGCCGGCATTCAAGCCGAAGACAAAGAATACTCAATGGTGCAGGCAGGGCAGGCCCCATAAAACTGATCTGGCGGCGCAGAATAAAGTCCGCGGCATCGGCAAGAACGAAACAATATCTACGCGAGCCGTCAGTCTGGTTTCCCGCACGATGGTGTCACCTGTGCATTGACAATCGCGATCACAAGGGGGCTTGATGTCCGCAAAGCCAACAAACAACATAGTTGTTGTAGGGCTCGGAGAAGTGGGGAAGCCGCTCTTCGATCTCATTTCCAGACACCACCACACCGTTGGTGTGGATGTGGCGTCTCGACTTGGAGCGATCGAAAGAGTTGATTTCCTCCATATTTGTTATCCGTTTCAGATCAAGGATTTCATCGGCGAGACCATTCGCTATATGCAGCTGTTTAAACCGAAAGTGACGATCATAAACAGCACTGTCGGGGTCGGTACAACAAGATCGATCGCCGAGCAGGCCGGAGCTGCAGTTGTAAACAGTCCAGTGCGGGGAAAACATGCACGCATGCTCGAAGAGCTTGGTGAGTACACCAAGTTTATAGGAGCGAGTGAACCTTTGATCGGGCACCAAGCCGCGGAACACTTTGAGTCCCTGGGTCTGAAAACGAGGATTCTGTCTTCTCCCGAAGCAACCGAACTCGCAAAGCTCACTGAGACAACATACTTCGGTTTGATGATCGCCTGGGCTCAGGAGCTCGAAAGATACTGCGATCAATCCGGCGCGGATTATGAGGAAATTGTTTCGTTCTACGAAGAAGTCAAATTCTTTCCTCCGATTAAATACTTCCCAGGAGTTATCGGCGGTCACTGTGTCAGGCCAAACATTGAGATTCTGCGTAAGTTCGATGATTCGGTGATCCTCAATGCAATTGAAGATTCGAATCAAAAGAAGATTCAGCGTGAGGCTCGCAAAGGGCTGCGCGTTCAGTCGGATTGGCCACCGGGCTCGGCCAGTGATGACATTGCGGAAGCCGTCGGTGCCGACATGTCGGCAGTCAAGTCCTAAAACGTCGACGGGAGACGGATATTGATGACTACTTCATGTACAGCGACGCAGCTAGTGAATACTTCGTCCCAGGCTCCACGTCCGGCCGCAATCGGCAGCCGAATGTTTGATGGGAAGCGAACGGCAATGGTAACTTTTTCGCCTTACCCATTTGATCCAAGGCCGCGCCGTGCCATTGATGCGCTCGTTTCAGAGGGCATGATGGTGGATCTAATTTGTCTGGGGAACAAAGCCACCCCAAAGAGGGAGCGACAAGCGAATATTGACGTGACTCGGGTTCGGGTCAATAAAGAAGATCGCGGCGGAAAATTAAAATACGCATTTCGATATGCTCGGTTTATTGCATTCTCGTCGCTCGTATTTGGCTGGCGCTCATTTACCCGCGGGTACGATCTGGTCTATGTTCACAACATGCCCGACATCTTAGTGCTGTGCTCGTTGATACCTCGTGCTCTGGGCGCGAAAGTCATCCTCGACATGCACGACCCCATGCCCGAGCTTATGATGACAATCTATAACGCGGGTCCTCAAACCCGCAGCGTTCGAATGTTGAGAAAGCTCGAGAAGTGGAGTCAGGCATGTGCGAATCTGGTGCTCACACCCAATATCGCCTGCAAGCGGCTCTTCTCATCGCGCAGCTGCAATGCCGAAAAGATCGAAGTCGTGATGAATTCTCCCGATGAGAAAATATTCCCATTCCGCGCGGCACGCTCGCGGACCTCGGCGAAGTTGAAGGACAAGTCTTTTGTCGTCATGTATCACGGATCATTGGTGGAACGAAATGGTCTGGACTTGGCGATGGATGCTCTAGCGCGGGTACAGAAAACTAATCCCAACATCGAGCTCCGGATTTGCGGCCATGCCACACCGTTCCTTGATCGCATGATGGAGACGGCGCGAAGTAAGAACCTGAAGGTCTGCTATCTCGGACCCAAGAAACTGGAAGAACTGATATTAGAAATTGAAGATTGCGATGTGGGAGTTATTCCGAATCATCGAAGTGCATTCACCGAAATCAATACTCCCACCCGCATTTTTGAATACCTGACCCTAGGCAAGCCTGTCATCGCGCCTTGCACCCCAGGCATCGAAGATTACTTTCCGCCAAATTCTCTTCTCTTCTTTGAACCCGGCAACGCGGAGCAGCTTGCCCAGCAGATTGAATATGTGGTCGCCCATCCTGCAGAGGTAGTCACAACAACCGAACGCGGGCAACAGGTTTATCTGGATCATACATGGTCAAAGGAACGGCAAGGCGTCGTGAACGGCGTGAGCAACCTTCTGTCCAAGCGTAAATTAAACGGAGCGCAAGCCTAAAGACATGCAGATAGCAGCTGAGTCGAGACATTTACAGGATGTAGTTGTTATTGTGCCTGAGGTCTTCAGGGACAATCGCGGGTTTTTCTCTGAGACGTTCCGCGCTGATCAATTCAGCGCACTCGGCCTGCCCACCGAATTCGTGCAGGACAATCACTCTCGATCTGAAAGAGGAGTGGTGAGAGGTCTACATTTTCAGTGGGGTCCCCCGATGGGAAAGGTGATGCGCGTCACTTCAGGCAGTGCTTTTCTCGTGGCGGTCGACATTCGCAAAGGCTCACCCACACTCGGCGAATGGGTCGGTGTGGTGGCATCGGACGAAAACAGACGTCAAGTGTGGGCCCCTGCCGGCTTCGCACGCGGCTTCTGCGCCCTCTCCGACGTAGCGGAAATACAGTACAAATGCACCGGCATCTATAACAGCCGCGCAGAGTCTGGAATTCTGTGGAACGATCCTGAGATTGGCATTGAGTGGCCGTTAGCCGATGTGCAACTTTCCGATAAGGATCGAAAAGCTCGAACATTAGCCCAGTGGCTAGCATCGGATGAATCTGCGAATTTTTCCTTTGAGCCAAACATCGAGCCCGCATTGCTGGGAGGAAGACAGTGAAGATACTCATCGTTGGAGGAGCGGGATACGTAGGCAGCGTCCTCATCCCCAGATTGCTCGACCGCGGGTACAAGGTCGATGTGGTGGATCTGTTTTGGTTCGGCAATCACCTTCCCCGCCAGGTCGGGGTTCTAAATATAGATCTCTTCCAGCTTAACGTGGAAGACTTGGAGCCCTATGACCAAGTTGTGTTTCTGGCGGGGCTCTCGAACGATCCGATGGCCGAGTACTCGCCGAGCAAGAATTTCATCTTCAACGCTGCCGCGCCGGCTTACTTGGCATACATGGCAAAGCTCGCAAAGGTGAAGCGTTATATCTACGCTTCCTCATGTTCCGTGTATGGCTACACGGAGAATGAGCTCTACGATGAGACGCGTTGTGTCGGCTCAACCTATCCATATGGTATCTCCAAGCTTCAGGGTGAGCAGGCTGCCCTGCAACTTGCCGATGACGAATTCTCGGTGATTTCTCTGCGCAAGGGAACCATCTCTGGATACAGTCCCCGTATGCGACTTGACCTCATCATCAACACCATGTTCAAGACCGCTCTTCGTGACAATACCATCACCGTGAATAACCCGTCGATCTGGAGGCCTATTCTCAGTATCGACGACGCTGCTACCGGGTACATTCGTGCGATCGAGACAAACTACAGGATCTCCGGAGTATTCAACATTGCTTCGGGCAACTACACCGTTGGCGAGATTGGCGATCTGGTGAAGAATGCGATCGAAGAGCGCCTCGGGAAGCGAATCAATCTATGCATCAAGCACATTCAAGACTTCCGCAACTATAAGGTCAGCACCGAGAAAGCGAAAAACGTCTTGAGTTTCCATCCAGCCTGCGATGTAAAGTCCATTGTCTTCAACCTAATCGACAATATGGACAAGTTTCAGGATTGGGAAGATCCACTCTACTCAAATATTCAGGCCTTCAGGTCGCTGGAGAGCGGGATCGCGATTTATGCCATGGAAGCCGCAAAATGAAAGTTGCAGTCATCGGGTCTGACGGGCAGCTTGGAAGTGACGTCGTCGCCGCATTTGCTGAGCAGGGCGATGAAGTCTCTTCTCTGACGCATGCGAACATCGAGTTAATGGAGCCCGATTCGGTATCGACGTGCCTCAAAGAAGTGAAACCGGACCTCATCGTGAATACCGCGGCGATGCACCATGTCGAGCGTTGCGAGCAAGAGCCGGAGAAGGCCTTCGCAATAAATGCCATGGGAAGCAGAAATCTCGCCTTCGTAGCTCGCGAACTCGATGCGGTTCTCATGCACGTGAGCACAGACTATGTTTTCGATGGGGAGAAAAGAATGCCCTATGAAGAACAAGATGCTCCGCGGCCGTTGAACGTTTATGGAAATACAAAGTTGGCCGGCGAATACTTCGTCCGTTCGACCCACGACAAACACTTTGTACTGCGCACCTCCGGGTTATATGGAAAGAGCCCCTGCAGAGGCAAAGGTGGGCTCAATTTTGTGGACTTGATGCTCAAGCTTGGCAAAGAGCGCGGGAAGGTTCACGTCGTGAACAGCGAAGAAGTCACTCCAACCTCGACTGCGGAACTCGTCCGGCAGATGGTATTGCTCAGTAGAACGCGCGATTATGGACTCTTCCATGCCACTGCTGAGGGCAGCTGCACTTGGTACGACTTTGCGCGTGAGATCTTTTCCATCGCTCGTCTCCCGGCTCAGGTAGAGATTGCCAACCCGCAAGAATTCCCGGCGAAAGTTCCGCGTCCAACCTACTCTGTTTTGAAAAACGCCGCACTGAAGGCTCACGGCATTAATTGCTTCGGATCCTGGCAAGAAGGGCTCCGTCGTTACCTTTTGGAATCTCCGAGTGTGCCGGTGAGGTTGATACCCGAAGAGTCGCACCTCAGCGACCGCCACCTGAGTGCGCGTTAAAGTTAGGCACGATATGAAACTATCTATCGTCATTTTGTGTTGGAATGATCGCCGTGTGATCGAGGATTGTCTTCGATCGATCTTTGCCAACACACACTCGACTGAGTTCGAAGTGATTGTTTCCGACAACGGTTCGACAGATGGCTCGATAGAATTCATTCGCTCTTCTTACCCGATGCTGCGCGTGATCGAGAATGGGCGCAACTTACGATTTTCGAAGGCCAATAATATCGGGATCCAGGCCAGCGGCGGAGAGTATGTTCTGATTCTCAATCCGGACACGATCATCCATGACGGTACGTTGGACAGGATGATCACATTTGCAGACCAACACCCCGGAGCCGGGGCATTCGGTTGCAGAGTCTTGAATTCTGATGGGTCTTATCAACAGTCGGCTCGAGCGTTTGCCTCGTTTCGAGACGAATGGATCACCGCTCTTTATCTGCATGGACTAGGGCGTTTGCGCAAAGCATTCACAGCGAACGATTATTCGGAGTGGAATGGCACAACCGAGCGCAAAGTTGATTGGATATCGGGGTGTTTTATTCTGGCGCGTGGCAGCCTGCTCAAGGCCATCAACGGCTTTGATGAACAGTTCTTCTACTACTACGAAGATCAGGATCTGTGCAAGCGTATCTGGCAAACAGGCCATTCAATTTTGTACACCCCCAGCGCGACTATTACGCACCTCGGGGGACAGTCGACAAAATCCCGCGCTCCTGCGCTGGCCTTTGTACTCGACGGCCAAGTTACACGATATTTGTACCATTACAAGTATTCGGGAGTGCGTGGATTGCATCGGGCGCGGCGGATCGGGCTGGTCGCCGCTTTCGTCCGGCGGATCGGCTACGGAGTTAAACAAGCGGTGCATCCCACAGAGGGTGGGCGCAAACGCCTTGAGGTATTTCGCGGCCTATTCGAGTGGCAGCGCCGCGTGGATCCGATGCGCCTGGTTGAAAGTGGTGAAGAGCCGCGATTGCAGATAAAGTTAGTCGGTCGCGTCGCTGAAAGATAAAGCTCACTTTACACAGGGTGGCTATCACCGATGGTATTGGGAGCTACGAACGCATCATTCAAAAAGTCATTCGATCGTGGACAAAAACAAAAAGACGATTCGGGTTCTTTACAGCTTCCCAAACAAGCTGGGCGCTCAGCGAATTTGTTATACCGCGTGGCAGCAGGTTATAGGATTGGCTGCCGCGGGCGCTGAAGTCACCGTTTTCACCGGCGGTCTGTTGAGGCCTGTTCCGGATGGTGTGACTGTACATACAACGCTTGCGCGAGGGAAACTTCGGATACCGTACAAGCTCATAGGCTCAAAACGTGCTATGGCGCTGCATGATTCCATCGTATCTCGCCGGATAAAAGCCATGGCAAGCGAGATTGACATCGTCCATACATGGCCTCAAGGCGCATTACGAACGATTGAGGCAGCGAAGAGTTTTGGAATACCTACGGTACTCGAGAGATGCAATGCTCACACCCGTTTTTCGTATGAAGTTGTAAGGAGGGAATGTGAGCGCCTTGGTGTTTCGCTGCCCAACGGCCACGAAAGTGCTTTTAATGAAGATGTACTTAGGGTCGAGGAGGAAGAGTTTAGGCGCGCCGATCGCCTCCTCTGCCCTTCGGAGTTCGTGGCTAAAACCTTCCTCGATCGAGGGTTCTCGCCAGGTCAGTTAGCCCGCCACACGTATGGGTTCGATGAGAAAGTTTATTACCCCAGTAGTGAGCCGCGGGAACCCCGGCAAGGGTTGACGATGCTTTTCGTCGGCGTTTGCGCTGTGAGAAAAGGCGTTCACTATGCTCTGGAGGCATGGCTGAAATCATCTGCCTCTGAAACAGGCACGCTTCTAATCGCAGGAGAATTTTTGCCAGCATATGCCGAGAAGCTTAAATCGATGCTCTCACATCCCAGTGTTCATGTTCTGGGGCATAGAAATAATGTGCCAGAACTGATGAGGCAGAGCGATATCTTGGTCCTTCCCAGTCTCGAAGAGGGGTATGCTCTCGTGATTGCGGAGGCAATTGGCAGTGGTTGTGTCCCTCTAGCTTCCGAGGCATGTACGGAAAGCTGTAGGCACATGGATAACGGTCTTGTGCATCGGGTGGGGGACGTCGACGCACTGAGCCAACAAATCTCCATGCTCCACGAGGACCGCGCGCTGCTTCACAGGTTGCGCGAGGCATCGGTCCGGACGATTCCCGAGATCACATGGACCGCGGCCGGCGTGAGGCTGCTTCAGGTGTACCGCGAAACGATAGCCGCATACCACGGTATAAAAGATGATTCAGCGGTTTACACAATGGACAATTCGCATCGAGGTAGCATGACGGTTTCGCCCCCTCCGACTACAGCGACCGCCGTCTCTCGAACCGATTCCGTTGCATACGAAGATGCTGCAATGTCCCCGTGTGTAGTCAAAAAATATGTCCTTATCTCGCCAGTTCGGGATGAGGAGGCATACATCGCCAAGACGATTGATTCCGTAGTCAGCCAGACGGTCCGGCCGGCGGAGTGGATCATTATCGACGACGGTTCACGCGATGACACAGGAAGAATCATTGATGAATACGCCCTACGGTATCCGTGGATCGTTGCGCTCCATCGGACGGATCGGGGACACAGGCTGGCGGGAGCTGGCGTAATGGAGGCGTTCTATTCCGGTTATGAACGTCTTCGGTCCGAGGACTGGGAGTTCATTGGCAAGCTCGATGGTGATGTGATTTTGGAGCCGGAGTATTTCGAGACATGCCTTCGGCGATTCACAGAAGACGCGAAACTAGGTCTCTGCGGCGGTGTCTTGTATTGCGAAGATGATGGCCAATTAAAGCTGGACCGGCATCCAGAAAATCATGTTCGAGGAGCACTAAAATTCTACCGTCGGTCCTGCTGGAATAACATTGGAGGCCTGATCAAGAGCCCCGGCTGGGACACCGTGGACGAGATACACGCCAACATGCTGGGCTGGCACACAAAGAGTTTCTCGGACCTGAAGGCGATCCACAATCGCCCCAACGGTGCCGCCGCTGGGGCTTGGAACGATAGCGTGAAAAACGGGCGGGCCGACTACGTATCTGGCTATCACCCGGCGTTCATCGTGGCCAAATGCGCGAAGCGGCTGTTGCAAAAGCCATACGGAGTCAGATCCTTCGCTCATGCCTATGGGTATCTCTCGGGTTATGCAGGCAAAGCCGTCAGAATCGGGAATAAGGATCTGGTTCGCTATATCAGAAACCAACAGATCAGACGAATGCTCTTTCTTGAAGGTAGCTGGAAATAGCACGGGCGCATTTCTACTTTAGGATCTTGGAATCTAACGAAAGCAGCCGCTGAAGGATGGCGTGAACAGCCGAGGTAGCGCATAGCTATCGAGACTTTTTTTAAATATCAGCCGGGTTATACGAAGCAGGTCAACTCTATGTGTGGCATCTGCGGTAAGTTTATGTTCGATCGCGAGGAGTCTGTTTCCAACGTCCTTATTAAGGATATGGCAGACGCTCTTGTCCACCGCGGCCCGGACGACGATGGGTTTTATGTGTTGGGGCAGATTGGTCTGGGGTTTCGGCGGCTTTCGATCATCGATCTGAGCGGCGGTCATCAGCCTCTCTCAAATGAAGATGGAACCATCTGGATCGTTTTCAACGGCGAGATTTACAACTACCTGGCCCTTCGTCGCGAGCTGATGGCCAAAGGCCATGATTTCAAAACAAAATCGGATACAGAAGTAATTGTGCATCTGTATGAGGAATACGGAGCCGACTGTGTTCATCACCTTCGAGGAATGTTTGCATTCGCAATATGGGATGCGCAAGAGCGGTCTCTATTTCTGGCGCGAGATAGAGTCGGGATCAAACCGCTTTATTATTATGCGAACAAGAGGTTTCTCGCGTTTGGTTCGGAGATCAAGGCAATACTCGCAGATTCTGCGATACCTCGTGAAGTTGCGCCAGAGTTAATCGATCGTTTTCTGACTTATTACTACATGCCGGGCGGGGAGACGCTCCTAAGAAATTTATATAAGCTTGAGCCGGGTCACACCCTCCTCGCAAAGAACGGCAAGTTTGAAATTCGGCGTTATTGGGATCTCGATTTCTCCAGATCGGATCATCGGCAGTCCGGGCGCGACATGGAAGAGCAGCTTCTCTGTCTACTGGATGAGACGGTACAGCTTCATATGATTAGCGATGTTCCGGTAGGGTTTTTGTTGAGCGGAGGTCTGGATTCAACCGCGCTGCTGAGCTTCGCAGCTCAGAAAACAGACAAGCCGATCAGCACGTTCACAATTGGTTTTTCGTCTGACGGCGTAGTAGACGAACGCCCCTACGCGAAGCTGGCAGCTGAGAGATATGGTTCAAAGCACTTCGAACTGTCAATATCGCAGGAGGACTTTGCCACATTCCTCCCGGGCTATGTTTGGCACATGGAGGAACCGGTATGCGAGCCTCCGGCAATTGCCCTCAATTACATCTCCAAGTTAGCGAGCCAGCACGTGAAAGTTCTTATATCCGGTGAGGGCGGCGACGAAGCATTCGGTGGATACGAGAATTATCGCAATATTTTTTGGTTCGAGCATATAAAAGCCGCGTTCGGGCCGCTTCAAAGACCGGTTGGGACGGGCATGGAGTCGCTGGGGAAGGCTGCGAACTCCCGGGTGCTCACTAAATATGGATGCAGAATGAGCGTTCCATTTGCCGATTACTACTTGGGCCGCACCTCATCGCCCTTTGAATTCTTTCCTCGGGAACGATCCAGGCTGTATTCCGAAGAGATGCTCCGGCACATAAATGTGGAACACTCGTTAGGCGCGACTCGAAAATATATGTCGAGGACACGCGATTACAACGTTCTGAATAAAATGCTGTACATCGACACCCATTCATGGTTGCCGGACGACTTATTAGTCAAAGCCGACAAGATGACGATGGCGAACTCTGTAGAGCTTCGCGTTCCATTGCTAGATCATAAGGTACTGGAGTTTGCTGCGCGATTGCCGCGTAATATGAAAGTCCGCCGAGGAATAACGAAGTATCTTGCAAAGAAAGCGTTGAGAGGCCGCGTACCCGAAGAAATACTCAATAGACCGAAAGCTGGCTTCCCGGTTCCCTATAGAGCGTGGTTGCGAAGTGGTCTTCAAGGCTGGGTTAACGAAATATTGATGGATCCTCGGACCCTCTGCAGAGGTTATTTTCAGCAGCGTACCGTAGAAGAGCTTATTCAGCGCAACTCAAGCGGCAGCGACTACAGCAAGGAGATATTTTCACTTGTGGTCCTCGAACTATGGTTTCGAACGTTCGTCGATCAATCCCCCGCTACAACTCTGGCGGAAGTCTGCGGTCCCGCTATCGTGGCGCCGGCTGTGAAAGCCAGCTATCTGAGTTGTGTCCAGTGATCGGTGTACTGTCAAGGGACAGTGAAGCACGGACGGTCCAGGAGTTTTTTCAGTTATTTAAGACACCGTGGGAGTTCTACACCCCACGCAAGAAATATGACCTTCTGATTGCGACGCAGGACGAATTACCTGAAGACATTCACGCCAACGCGATGGTGATCTATCAGTCACACGCCATCGAAACCGACGGCCAGATGGGCATCGTAGTCGCATCACCCCAAAAAGGTGGCTGGTTGGAATGGCAGGATATAGAAATCCCGGTGTATGGAGATTTCTCGATTCTTCAGCTGAGTGGTCGACCTCTCATACGACGCAGGCGAACATCGGACATCGTTGGGGGAATGGTCGGAGGATCGGAACGGCCCACGGTCCGCATCGGCTTTGATCTATTCAGTGAAGTTGCTTTCTTACTATCCCAGGGTCAACCTGCTGAAAACGCACAAATCCCCACTCTGGATCTTCATATTTCGCTGCTCCAGGCAATTATGGACAGTCTGGAAGTCACGTATATCGAAGTTCCGCCCGTGCCCCAGGGCTACGATTTCATGGGATGTCTCACGCACGATGTTGACTTCGTCGGCGTGCGGGATCACAAATTTGATCACACCATGTGGGGGTTCCTTTACCGCTCCACGATGGGTTCGCTGGCAAAGACTTTGACCGGCCGGCTGTCGTGGTCAAAATGTCTGCGGAATTGGCTCGCTGCCCTGTCTCTGCCGCTGGTGCACTTGGGCACTAATAAAGATTTCTGGCTGGAATTCGATCGTTATTCGGAAATCGAGAGGGAATGTGGATCGACATACTTCTTTCTCCCATTCAAGGATGTTGCCGGTACCTTGGGCGAAACTTCTGCGCCCAAGCGTCGTGCAGCAAAGTATGATCTTGCGGAGACAAAAGAAGAGATCACTAAACTGCTGCAAGACGGTTGTGAAATTGGTCTTCACGGGATTGATGCTTGGCGCGATATTGAAAGCGCTCGAGCGGAGCGGAGCCGGCTTTTTGAGGTGACAGGGCGGGCAGACTTGGGAGCCCGTATGCACTGGCTTTACTGGAAAGAAGGCTCCCCCAAAACTTTGCAGGACGCGGGGTTCACGTACGACTCCAGTTTTGGTTACAACAATGCGATTGGTTTTCGTGCTGGCACAACGCAAGTCTTCTGTCCCTTGGTCGCGGACTATCTACTCGAGCTTCCGATGAATATTCAGGACTCGGCCCTGTTCTACTCGGACCGGATGAAGCTGACGGAAGACGAAGCGTTGAGTGCATGCAAAGACATCATTCGTACCATGAGGGGGCTAGGTGGCACACTCACGGTGAACTGGCATACCAGAAGCTTGTCGCCGGAGAGGCTGTGGGGAGATTTCTACATTGAACTACTCAAAGAAATTCGAACATATCGTGTGTGGTTCGGAACAGGACAGGAAATTGTCGAATGGTTCCGAAAGAGACGCGAGCTAACGTTCGACTCGGTATGCTTCGAAGAGAATGGAGCGCAAGTGACACTCGGTAGTTCAGCGAGGCATTCAGAAGCTTCTTTTGTAGTGAGAATTCACAATTCAGGAACTGTTACAGATATGCCGATCTATACCGATTGTCGATAAAGTGGGAAGTGAGAGAAATGAGTAGTTTAGATTCCCTCGCAAAAGTAACTCATGTAGATTTTACGCGGCGCCAGCCAAACTTTACACGGTTAGATCGTTACCATGGTGTACCAAAGTATTCGAGGTTCGAGTGACCTTCGTTGACCCTGTGATTCGCCTGTTGCGATAATTGCGCATGCGCACATCTCATGTATCGATTGGAATTCTTGTCTGGCTTCTATTTCCGGCCTTCTTTGCGCTGGGTAGTACATATTACGTCGCAGCTAACGGCAGTGACTCTAACAGTGGTATTAGTAAAACCGCACCTTGGCTGCACGCCCCTGGAATGCCAAACTGTTCCAATACCTGTGCCGCTTACACGCCCGCAGCTGGCGATTCAATCATCTTTAGAGGTGGGGACACCTGGCACTTCGGCAATAGTTCGACATCGCCCTATATCGGAGCAGGCGGCTGGAACTGGACGTGGAGCGGGTCATCTTCATCAAGCCGAATCTATGTTGGTGTAGATCAGACCTGGTTTACGGGAAGTTCGTGGATACGCCCCGTGATGACTGCTGACAATCCTCTGAGCACCAGTCCAGTCGGAAGTTGTCCATATGTCGTCGCTGGCGGCGATCAGATGATTGTCCTCAACGGTGTTGCTCACGTGCAATTCGACAACGTTGAAGTCACTGGATTCTGCTGGAACAGCGTGCCGGCCTTTGGCGACAACGTCATGCTTAAATATGGTGGCGCCGCTGCAGGCAATGGAATGGATGTTCTCATCTCGAATGTCTATCTGCACGGCTGGACACACACTAATGCCGGAACCCAGGCGGGAGGCACTGCGCTCCAAGGCTACAACCAGAATTACGGTGTCACCATCGACCACACGGTCATTGACGGCTCTGACTCCGATGACCTGTCGCTAGAGCCCTTTGGTCAGGGCGGAGATACTTACATCGTTCAATACAGCGTAATCCGACATGTTGGAGGAACAAGCGTTTCAAATACATGCCATGTCCTTCACGACACCCTCTTTGAGTACATAAATAACGTCACCGATGGTTCGAGTCACACAGACGTTTACTTTTGCTATGGTGAGGCGAGCAACGGTCAAAGTGATCCCAATCTTTTTTACAATAACGTTTTCCGTTTTATAGGGACCGAATACAATCAGGCTCTTTCAGCTCTCATCCTGTTCTCCCCGCCGAGCGGACAAACTGATTACATGTTCAATACCGTCGCGCATGACAACCAGCCAGGCGGCTCGAACTATTTCAATCTCAACGAGGCTGGGGGGCCGGGTGGCGGAAACTTGTCCGTCTATAACACCACGGGGGTTGTCGGAAATGCCGGCTGCCTTATCTGCAGCAGTAGCGGTATTGGTAAGGTAACGTCTCTGAATAATCACTGGGTGACTACCGGGACAGCATCTTCAATATTCGGGGATCTGAACACACTCTCAGAGAGTGGCGCGGTTTATATGACGCCAACTGTGGCCGCGAGCCAGGGCTATACCGCGGCGAATGATTATGCTCCGATGTCAGCTGGCGTTTCGACGATTGGCGCGGGATCGAACCAAGCCAATTTTTGCAGCGGCCTCACCAATACTACAGCTCAGAGTTCCTGCTTGAGCGGAACCACCAACGGCTGCTCCTATAATTCCGGCAATCACTCTGTCAGTTGCCCGGGAATTACCGCCAATGCCCGGCCGGCAAGCGGGGCGTGGAATGTGGGAGCGTATCAATTCGTCGGCAATCAACCGGCGCCTCCCACGAACCTCACTGTTACTGCACAGTAGTTGGGATGTTGTATTGACAATCCCTGGTGGGCTCCTCGAGAGCCCGCCAGGAGTGTCAAGGCTACATCAGTCATTGGATCAATGAGCCCGAACCCCTCCATAACGCCGATCACATTTGTGGTTTCGGTCAACGATAGGGAACTGTTCGATCGCAATTTTTTAGCGTCGCCCTGCTTGAGCCGATTAAGAGACTATCAGGTTCTCACTCAGCAAAACTTTAGCTCGGCAGCCAAGGCCTATAACGACGCAATTGATCAGGCTACCAACGATCTCATCGTTTTTTGCCATCAGGACATTTTATTACCGGAGGCATGGCTTTCGCAGCTGGAGCATGCTCTGAGCCAGTTGGAAAGCTTAGATCCGAACTGGGGCGTGCTGGGAAGCTACGGAAAGGCTCAGGATGGACGTGGCTGGGGCCACGTATATTCCTCCGGTCGCGGTGTAATTGGGGAACCGTTCGATCAACCGATAGAGATTCAGACTCTTGATGAAATTGTGCTCATCCTGCGGAAGTCTTCCGGCTTGCGGTTTGACGATTTACTCCCTCATTTCCATTTCTACGGAACCGACATTTGCCTGAGAGCTGCCCAGAGGGGCATGAAGAGTTACGCTGTTTCGACATTTTGCATTCACAACACACATCAATATCTGGTGTTGCCGAAAGAGTTTTATGAATGCTGCAGCCACATCAAACGAGTGTGGAAAAGCTGTCTGCCAATTCAAACCACCTGCGTCAGAATCACAAAACTAAATCTCTCGATCTACACCCGGCGACTGAGAGAGCTCAAGTTGCGACACATTCGGCGAATTGAATACGGAGGACGGCGGGTGCAAGACCCATCGCCGCTTCTTAAAGAGTACGGTAACGCATCCGAAGGGGCGTCGCCTGCAACTGTTTCACCCGTTGTGTTCATACCGCCCGCTGGATTGAGAAACAAAACAATCATTTAATTCGTGGAACCAGCAAATATCAGATTCGGCGGGGGCGCAAGCCACACTATCTTGCATCCGCTAGTAGCACTCGCGCTAGTCGTCGTGATCGGGCTGATACTATTCATGCCGCGGAGGCATGTAGTAGTGCCACTCCTGGCTGCGGCGTTCGTTATCCCCTTCGCGCAGGTCGTAGTGTTGGGCGGGGTTCACTTCACTGTCTATCGCATTCTCATCATTTTCGGATTAGTCCGAATGGCAAAAACTAATTTGCCAAGAAGCGCGCGAATCGCCGGAGGATTCAACAATATCGACGCCGCATTCGTGCTCTGCGCGGTCTCGACCTTCGCAACGTTTTCTCTGCAGTGGATGGAGACGCAAGCGCTAATCAAGGGCTCCGGAAATCTTCTCGACGCTTTGGGCGGATATTTTGTTCTGAGATTTCTTGTTCGAGACAAGCAGGATGCGGAGAGAGTGATCAAGGTCCTCGCCGTCGTTGCCTTGTTTCTCGGATTGTGCATGGTCAACGAGCGGATTACTCGCCGGAATATTTTCGGCCTGTTAGGCGGCGTTCCGTTCGAGGCAGTTGTACGTGATGGTAAGCCGCGTTCGACAGGGTCTTTCGAGGTCTATATCACTGCCGGTGTCTTCGGCGCCACGCTTCTGCCGCTTTTTATATCGTTGTGGTCCGAAACCAAAACCAGAACCATTGCCTTGGTTGGTATTTGCGGTGCGACTTTGATGACCCTTACATCCAACTCCAGCACCCCCCTTTTAGCTTATGTCGGTGGCATTGTGAGCCTTTGTTTCTGGCCACTGCGTAAGGGAATGCGTGCCTTCCGGTTGGGGCTTCTATTGGTCCTTGTCGCTCTGCATCTGACAATGAAAGCTCCAGTATGGTCGCTGATCGCACGGGTGGACTTGACTGGTTCTTCGTCCGGATATCAGCGTTATCTCCTCATCGATAACTGCATAAGGCATTTCAGTGACTGGTGGCTCATTGGAGCAAAAGACTACAGCAACTGGGGCAATGACATGTGGGATCTGTCGGATCAATATGTCGCGGCGGCCGTAACAGGCGGGCTGGCAACCTTGGTGACGTTCATCTTGGTCATTTCGCGAAGCTTTGGACGACTGGGGACCGCCAGGAAGTTCGCCGAAGGTAGTCGAAAACAGGAGTGGTTCCTATGGTGCCTCTGCGCCGCGGTCCTTTCTCATGTGGTAGCGTACTTCGGCATCGGATACTTCGATCAGATGCAACTGGCCTGGTATTCGCTTCTGGCCATTATCTGTGTCTACAGGCCTGTCAGGAGTAAATCGCCGGCGAAAGTCGCTCCGTTCGAGGAAGCCGATACCGCTGCCTTCTCCGCGCCTGTTTACGCCCAGAGTGTCTGACCCTTTCAGACCCGCGGCCCATCAATCCGTCTTATGTCACTCGTAATGCGAACGGCTCTTTAAGACATCGCAAATGACACCATCTATCTCTGTCGTGATACCGGTTTATAACCGCTTCGACCTCTTGAAGTATTCGGTCGAGAGCGTGTTGTCCCAGACGTTGCTGGTTTCTGAAGTCATTCTGGTAGATGACGGTTCATTTGACGGTACCTCGCACCTGCTTCCGGCCTACATCGATGAAAACCCAACATGGCGAGAGCGTGTGCGGTATTTCCGTCAGGAGAATCAAGGACCGAACGTTGCGCGCAACCTGGGTATTGAACTCGCGAGGGGGGAATGGCTCGCCTTCAACGACAACGATGACATCTGGCTTCCACAGAAATTGGCATGGCAGTTTCGTGCGCTGGAACAATTCAAGAACGAGTGCAGTGCCTGCATTACAGACGCCTGGTTCATGAACAACCCTTACATGAAGATGACTCTCTTCCAGCTTTCGGGTAAAGAGCATCGCGAGAGCATCGGTCTGATTTCGGATCCTCTTGAATACATGCTGAACATAAAGTCCGTAACGGGCACCCATCCGGTGTGGCTCCAAAATCTGGTGGTGCGAACGGAATTGGCGCGTCGCGCAGGTGGATTCGATCCGGCGCTTCGTTTTGGCGACGACGATGATTTTGCTTTTCGCGTAGGCTGTGAGACGAAATTGGCATTTGTGAATATACCCATGGTTTTGATCGACCGGACGATCCGGGAAGATCGGCATGTGGGAGCAAGCAAAAACTGGGATGACGCGGATTTCCGTCTTCGAATGGCTCAACATCGCATGGAAAAAAGACTCGATATGCGCGAACGTCTGCCGCGCACCGTTCAGAAACTCGTTCGCCGGGATCTGGCGGCCGTCTATAGCGGATGGGCGAACTGGTTCCTGCAGAAAAATCAAAATGAGAAGGCACGTGCAGCGGTATCACGGGCCGCCCGGCTATACCCGAGCCCAAATCTCGCAGTGAAGTGGGCCCTGACCAGGTTTGCCCCTGAGTTAGCCAGAAAAGCAGCTAGCGCGCGCGAGGACCATAGAAATCGTAAGGCCTTTGGGCTCGGTTAAAAAGCGCGGAACCCTGCTAGATGGCCAGTTCCCATCCACCCCAGTCGGGGCGAGCAGCACCGCATCGTATAGATGAGCCGAAACAACGGAGCCACGATGGAATCAAGATCGCAACCTCTAGTTAGCGTAATCACTCCCGTATATAACAACGCGGGCGATCTCGCTGAATGCATCGAGAGCGTTCTGGCTCAAACATACTCGAATTGGGAATATAAGATTATCAACAACTGCAGTACGGATGGTTCACGGGAAATCGCGCACAGCTATGCTGCGAAAGATACGCGAATCAAGGTTATTGATAATCAGGAATTTTTAAAGGCTGTGGCCAACCATAACCACTCGCTACTCCAGATCGCGCCCGACAGTAAATATTGCAAGTTTGTTTTCGCCGACGATTGGATCTTCCCGGAGTGCTTAGAGCAAATGGTATCGGTTGCTGAGGAGCATCCGACAGTCGGAATTGTGGGGGCGTACGGTCTGCAGGAGGTAGGAGAGCGCGGCATAAAAGAATATGAAGTTGTATGGGGCGGACTGCCATACCCCAGCCGGCTCCTCTCCGGGCGCGATGTTTGCCGCCGTCTTCTTTTTGAAAAACTGTACGTGTTCGGCACTTCAACCTCGGTCCTTTATCGCTCCGACCTCGTTAGAAGCAGGCATCCCTTCTTCAATGAGGCCAATCTTCATGCCGATATGGAGGTCGCAGTTGAACTCCTGAAGGCGACAGATTTTAGCTTTATCCATCAGATCCTGACTTTTAAGAGGTGGCGTTCGGTGTCGCTAGGCACCTTCACGGCCGACATGTATACCACGCTCGCCGGCCATCTCCACTGCCTTGCGGCTCACGGTCGAGGCTTTCTCTCGGAACAGGAGTTTGAAGCTTGTTTAGAGCTTCGTATTTCTGAGTACTACAATTTTCTAGGCGTGAGCCTTCTACGGGGGCGCCGCGATGGGGCATTTTGGGACTATCACAGGAGTCAATTGATAAACGCAGGTGTCGGCTTTAGTCGGGCTCGTTTGGCAAAAGCAATATTCACAAGACTCTGCAAAGCCATGCTGAACCCACCCGAGACAATGCAAAAGTTGATGAAAAATAGAAACGCCCCAGAGCAGAGGTTGAGCAGCCAAAGCGCGGGCAGCGTTTGATTTCAAATTCGAGCTGGTCGCGTGTAATACAGCGAGCTTGTGGCCTATCTCACCCGCTATCGAGCCGCAGGACACATTCTCAACTCCGAGGAGAAATCGGGTGCATTTCCGGCACACGAGCCGAACATATGGCGCGCAAAGATCCAGGTTGGGAAAGCCAGAGTGTAAGCGGAGGCAAAGACAAACGGCCAAAGATCTTTTTGTTTGGGCATTTTGGCGCAGGCAACTTTGGGAACGAGAGCACGCTTCAAGCAATTCTCTATCGCATTCGTGATATCGTGCCGAACGCGAGAATCACATGCATATGCACGATGCCCGAATTAGTTGCAGCGACCTATGGCATATCGGCTGTATCTATCACTGCCGCCGCAGAGAGAGAAAGAGAATTTCGCAATCCGACAATTGCCTTTGTAATAAGACACGCTCTTCGCATCTCTCGGGAGCCTTTTCGATGGTTCAAGGCAATGGCTACACTCCGGGGCGCCGATATGTTGATTATTCCTGGAACGGGCCTTCTGACCGATGCCTATGGCCTCTTCGGATGGGGTCCCTACAACTTATTCAAATGGACGATCGCTGCGAAGCTGCGCGGATGCAACGTGTCCTTTGTAAGCGTCGGAGCGGGACCGATATTTGGAGCAGCAGGAAAGTGGCTTATTAAAGGAGCGCTCACCGTCGCCGACTTCCGCTCTTACCGCGATAATTCATCGATGCAACAGCTGAAATCAAGCGGCTTTTCAGGACGAAGTGACCGTGTCTACCCAGACTTGGTGTTTGGCCTGCCTGAGGATCTATTGCCACAGGACGAAGTCCCGACTGGCGGCCGGCCGGTTATTGCTCTCGGCGTGATGCTGGTCGAGGGACGATACAGCGTTGATGAGTCGGCGGTCTATCGTGCTTATTTAGAGATGCTGGCGAGCTTTATTCAATGGTCGCTCGGCCGTGGTTGGGACATTAGATTGCTCATCGGCGATGTTGCCGACGAACAAGCGACACAGGAACTCCGATCCTTGCTGAGAGAGCGCTCGGAGACTTACGACGAAAGGCGGCTCGTTGATAACGCGGTGACATCCGTTGAAAGTCTACTGACTCAACTTGCGAAGGCCGACGTCGCCGTCGTTACGCGGTTTCACAATATTTTATTTTCGATTCTTCTCAACAAGCCCGTGATATCAATGTCGTTCCATCACAAGTGTGTGTCGTTGATGCGGCAAATGGGATTATCCGAATACTGTCAAAGCATTAACAGCTTGGATGTCGACAGCCTGATTGGTATGTTCTGCGAGCTCGAAAAGAACAAACAAAGCTTAAAGACATTGATGCGACAGAGAACGGATGCCTGCCGCAGGGACTTGGATGAGCAATACGATTTAGTTTTTCAGGCATTGGAAATCAACGGTTATGTTCCAGAGTGTCTGAACAGACTTCCTCAATGAGGTCTGCAATCGATCACGCCTCAACTTCCTGCTCGATCAAATATGCTCTTTCACAAAACTAAGTTGCCAAAGGTATTTGAAATTGAACCCGAGCCCCACCATGACGACCGCGGTTTCTTTGCCCGCATCTGGTGCGAGAAAGAAATCGAAGTTCACGGCCTCAATCCGAAGCTCGTACAATGCAGCATCTCGTTCAATTCCCGCAAAGGGACTCTGCGAGGGATGCATTTCCAGGCGGAGCCATATGCTGAGAGCAAAATCGTACGCTGTACGAGTGGAGCGATTTACGACGTTGTGATCGATCTGCGCCCAAAATCGCCGACGTTCAGGCAATGGATAGCAGTGATCTTATCGGCTCGCAACCATCGAATGATCTACGTGCCGGAGGGATGCGGACACGGATTTCTGACTCTAGAAGATCAGACCGAGGTCGTTTATCAGATGTCAGAATTCTACAATCCCGAATCTTCCCGGGGAACGCGGTGGAATGACCCAGCCTTTCAGATAGCTTGGCCGGAAGCAGTCGAAGTCATTTCAGAACGGGACCAGACATATCCAAACTTTTATACAGTGTGAGCGCTCTGAAGCAACCAGATAGCAAAAATGTTAGTAAGATCGGTGAAGAATTGCATCGTTTCGCTGCGGATCTCTACCCAATCTGTCGCAGCATAACGGGCGATGGAATCCGTCAGACGCTGACAATGATCCAGGAGCGAATTCCTCTATGCATCCACAAGGTGCCCACAGGTATTTCGGTCTTCGATTGGCAGGTTCCTAAAGAGTGGAACATCCGTGATGCTTATATCAAGGGGCCCAGCGGAGAGCGCATCGTCGATTTCCAGAAATGCAATTTGCATGTGATGAGTTACAGCACGCCGATCCACGCAACGCTGCCTCTCAATGAGATCAGTCCGCATCTTTTCACGATACCTGAGCATCCCGAGTTGATCCCCTATCGTACGTCCTACTACAAGGAAGATTGGGGATTTTGTCTCTCCCACAATCAGATGTTGACCCTCGGGGATGGTGACTACGAAGTATGTATCGACTCAACACTCGAAAACGGCCATCTGACATACGGAGAATGCTATTTGGCCGGGCGCTCTTCAGAAGAGGTCTTGATCTCATGTCATGCATGTCACCCATCCTTGGCGAATGACAATCTTTCAGGGCTGGCGGTAGCGACATTTCTGGCTCGGCAATTGTCGAGAAGCGATCTCCGCTATTCGTACAGATTTCTGTTTCTGCCCGGAACGATCGGGGCCATCACTTGGCTTGCACAAAATCGTGAGGATGTAAGACGAATCCGCCATGGTCTCGTACTGACGTGTGTAGGAGACGCAGGTGGATTCCACTATAAGAAGAGCCGTCAAGGAAATGCCGAGATCGATCGCGCTGTAGCATGCGTGCTTAGAGATAGTGCTGAGCCTTCCGAGATTCTAGAGTTCTCGCCCTACGGCTATGACGAGCGGCAGTACTGCTCGCCTGGCTTCAATCTTCCCGTGGGCTGCCTGATGAGAAGCGTCTGGGGAACCTTTCCTGAATATCACACCTCTGCTGATAACCTCGATTTCATTCAGCCAGAATCATTGGCTGGCTCCCTTCATGCATGCTTGGCGATTGTGGATGTTCTAGAGAACAATGGCAGGTACATCAATCAGAATCCCTACTGCGAACCGCAGCTCGGAAAGCGAAATCTTTATAGGTCTACGGGTGGAAATTCGATCAGTACAGAGATTAATGCCAAGCTCTGGACACTCAATCTGTCTGATGGAGAGCATTCACTGCTGGATATTGCAGAGCGGTCCGGCATTGCATTCTCGGCCATACGTGACTCCGCACAGGTATTAAGTGAAGCCGGCCTGCTGTCTCCGCTTCCATAGAACGGCATAAGTTGAGATCACAGTTTTTGGAATAGCGCGTTAGAGCTGGTAAGAGCCGCAAAGCAATCCGTCATTCCCAGTCCATGTTGTCATCGCACTACCGATCATTTCTTCCCACGGGAACGTTTATTCGCGACTAGATGCGTGTTGAAACGTTCGCAAGAAAATATATCTGTTTGCCCTATCGACCAATTTTAAAGAGGAAATCTATGAGAGTATTACTGACTGGCCATAAAGGATATATCGGTGCCGTCGCCGGGCCCATATTGCTCGCCGCTGGGCATCAGGTGGTTGGCCTTGACACCGACCTATATGACGGTTGTGATTTTGGGACCGACTCACAAAAGATTCCAGAGGTTCGCAAAGATATCCGTGATCTGCGGCGCTCTGATCTGGAGGGCTTCGATGCGGTCGTACATTTGGCTGCGCTGTCGAATGACCCGTTGGGAAATCTCAATGCTCAACTCACTTACGACATCAATCACCTAGCCTCGGTGCAATTGGCCAGACTCGCGAAAGACGCCGGAGTCTCGCGTTTTGTTTTCTCGTCCTCTTGCAGTACATATGGGGCCGCAGGCGATGATTTTTTGGATGAAACCTCCGACCTGCATCCTGTCACTCCGTACGGAGAATCGAAGGTCTTTGCCGAGCGGGACATCGCATCGATCGCTGACGACAATTTTTCGCCGACTTATCTGCGTAACGCTACTGCGTACGGCGTGTCAGCGAGACTGCGGCTCGATATCGTGTTGAATGACCTGGTCGCATCGGCTTATACGACAGGACGAATTTACATCAAAAGCGATGGTACTCCCTGGCGTCCTATAGTTCATATCCGTGACATTAGCGCGGCCGTTGTCGCGGTACTTGATGCACCACTCGAGACGATTCATAACCAAACCTTTAACGTCGGCAGGAATGAAGAGAACTTTCGCATCAGCGAACTCGCGGATATTGTTGCCAAAGTGGTTCCGGATTGCCGCGTAGAATATGCCCCTGGCGGCAGTCCAGATCTGCGTTGCTACCGGGCTTGCTTTGACAAGATTGCTCGCATGGTGCCTGGGTTTCGACCCCAGTGGACGGCTCTCAAAGGCGCCCAGGAGCTCTATGAAGCATATCGCGCCGCGAAGCTCTCTCTTGTAGACCTCAAAACGGGCCGCTACACGCGGATCGCGCAGATACAGAGATTGATGAGCGAAAATCTGCTGGATAGCTGGCTGCAGTGGACCACCGAGCATGTTCAGACAGCAGTTGTCGCCTAAATTTCCACCAGCATCTTACGAGAAAACGGACACTATCTATGGCCACAATCACATTACCTGCGGAAACTAAACAAGATGCAGTCAGCGTCAAGCGCTGCCGCTTTTGCGGCGCCAATGTACAACACACATTCGTGGATTTGGGTATGTCTCCCCTCTGCGAAACATATCCGTCCCGGACTGAATTGAATCACGGCGAGACCTACTACCCGCTCCACGTTTATGTGTGCGATACGTGTTTTCTCGTACAGTTGGAGGAATACGAACGGGCGGAAAACATCTTCAGCGATTACGCATACTTCTCGTCATATTCAGATTCCTGGCTTAGGCATGCAAAGAGCTATTGCGAGAATATGAGATCTCGCTTCGGTTTGGGCGAAGACAGCTTTGTAGTCGAGGTAGCGAGCAACGACGGATACCTCCTGCAATATTTCGTTCAACATAACATACCGGTGCTGGGCATTGAGCCCGCCGCGAACGTGGCCAAAGTAGCTGTAGAGAAGGGTGTTCCCACGCTCGTGAGTTTTTTTGGGACGCGCCTGGCTGAAGAGTTAGTGAGAGAGGAGCAGAGCGCCGACCTGGTTCTCGGCAACAATGTTCTCGCACAGGTTCCGGATCTGAATGATTTCGTAGAAGGATTGAAGGTTCTCCTGAAGCCGGAAGGTGTGCTCACGCTCGAATTTCCCCATCTGTTGAAACTGATCGAGAAGAACGAGTTCGACACCATTTATCACGAACATTTCTCCTATTTCTCCATGCTGACCACGGTTCGGATCATGGAGGCTCACGGCCTCAAGGTATTTGACGTGGAGGAGCTGCCATCGCACGGTGGCTCCCTGCGTGTGTTCGCGTGTCGCGCGGGTTCGAATAACCATCCTACGGCGCCAAATGTGGCGCGCGTGATTGAGGACGAGGAAAAAGCTGGCCTCGATTCGGTAGGTGGTTATGAGAGGTTTGCCCGCGAGGTGAAGGATACCAAGCTGGCGTTAGTAGATTTCTTAGTCAAAGCGGCTCGCGAGGGAAAGTCCGTGGCAGGCTACGGGGCGCCGGGCAAGAGCGCAACGCTGCTGCATTATTGCGGAATCGGAAGAGATCTAATTGAGTACACAGTTGATCGAAGCCCTTATAAGCAAGGACGCTTCCTGCCTGGCACACACATTCCGATCCACCATCCAGACCGAATTCGTGAGACCAAGCCTGAGTATGTAGTGATTCTGCCCTGGAATTTAAAGGACGAAATCATAAAGCAACTGGAGTTCATTCGAGAGTGGGGAGGCAGCTTTGTCGTGCCGATTCCCAAAGTGACGATTTGCTGAGAGGAGGGTTGCTATGAAAGTAGTTTTGTTTTGCGGCGGATCCGGCATGCGGCTCCGCGGATATTCAGACGATGTCCCCAAGCCTATGGTGACGATAGGCACACGGCCGATCCTCTGGCACCTTATGAAGTACTACGCGCACTTTGGCCATAAGGACTTCATTATCTGCCTCGGATATAAGGGCAACGTTATTAAGGACTATTTCCTACATTACGACGAGTCGGTGTCCAACGATTTTGTCTGGTCTCAAGGCGGAAGAAATGTAAAGTTTTTAAATCGCGATATTGATGACTGGACAATCACCTTTGTGGAGACAGGCGCTAATGCCAACATAGGCCAACGTTTCAGGGCAATAGAGCCCTATGTTCGGGGCGAGGAAGTATTTCTCGCGAACTATGGGGATGGATTGAGTGATGTCCAACTTCCCGCCATGATCGATACCTTCGAACGCAGCGGCGCCATCGCTTCTTTACTGCTGGTGCAGCCGCCCGGAAGCTTCGACATCGTTCACACTGGTGTTGAAGGAATGGTGAAAGAAATTTGTCCGCTTACCAGCACCGATATGTGGATCAACGGTGGTTTTTTTGTCATGCGGAACGAGGTTTTCAGTCACATTGAACAGGGCGAAGAGCTCGTGCGCGAGCCATTTCAGCGTCTGATCGACAAACAGGCTTTACTGGCCTACAAGTACAGCGGCTTCTGGCAATGCATGGACACCTTCAAAGACAAGCAACGTCTTGAGGAGTTAAATGTCAGTACTGCGCCGTGGAAGGTCTGGAACAGAAACACCAACGGTCACTCAAATCGCTTGGAGTTGGTAGCGGCCGGCCTATGATTCAGTTGAACCTGGAGGCCGAAAAGAGTAGGCCGCTGCAAATATTGTGTCTGGGATGTCACTCAGATGATATCGAGATTGGTTGCGGAGGATCGATTCTTCGCCTTGCCAAGAAATATCCGGATTGTGAGTTTCATTGGGTGGTGTTCAGCGCTCTTGGAACTCGTGAATCCGAGGCAAAACATGCCGCGGAATTGTTCGTCCCTACGGCGCAGTTGAAAGGTCCTTTGCTGAAAAGTTTCCCCGACGGGTTTATGCCGTATGTGGGCGCCGAAGTGAAGTCAGTGTTTGAAGAGTTGAAACAGAAAATCTCACCAGGTCTCGTCTTCACGCACAATCGAAAGGATGCGCATCAAGACCATCGACTTATCGCGGAACTGACTTGGAACACATTTCGAGATCATTTGATTTTGGAGTATGAAATTCCAAAATATGACGGCGACATGGGACAACCGAGTGTGTTTGTGCCTTTGGAGATGGAAACCTGCCATAAAAAAGTCAGTTTTCTTATGGAAGCCTTTCAGTCACAGCGTCAGAAGCGATGGTTTCAGCCGGAGACATTTCTTTCTCTCATGAGGCTGCGGGGGATGGAGTGCAATTCCTCCAGCGGTTATGCAGAGGCGTTTTATTGCCGCAAGCTGGTGATGTGAGTAAGAGCAGCAGAACCCAATCAGTTGAAATCCCGCCATACCTCAAGAACGTCCATGAAAAATCTGAAAGAGAAGACAATCCGCGGAGGTATTGCGAGGCTCAGTGCTCAGGCAGCGAATTTTGCTCTTCGCTTGGGCTCGCTCATGATTCTGGCTCGGCTTTTAGGACCGAAAGACTTCGGCTTGGTGGGCATGGTCACTGCCTTCACGGGAATTTTGACGCTCTTCCGTGATTTCGGATTATCCGCGGCCGCAGTTCAGCGAATAGACGTCACCGACGAGCAGATCTCAACGCTCTTCTGGATCAACATTCTTGTCGGAGCAATTCTTGCAGTTTTGACTGCAGCGGCAGCGCCGGCGATCGCTGCTTTTTATCACGAGCCGAGACTGCTTGCTGTAACGGCTGTCCTGGCGCTAGGTTTTGTTTTCAATGCAGCCGGCATACAACATTCCGTACTTCTTCAACGCCAAATGCGTTTTACCGCTTTGGCCGTGATCGGCGTAGTCTCCCTGATTCTGAGTACCGCAATTGGTATTGGCGGTGCGAAGGCAGGTTACGGTTATTGGTCCCTCGTTGCAATGACAGTCTCTCTTCCGCTTACCGCAACTATTCTTTTTTGGATAATTACAGGTTGGCTTCCAGGCATTCCCCGCAAACAGACCGGGATTCGCTCCATGTTGCGCTTTGGTGGCACACTCACGCTGAATGGCTTGGTCGCATATCTAGCTTATAACTCCGAAAAAATACTCATAGGACGTTTCTGGGGCGCCGGCGCAATCGGGATCTATGGAAGGGCATACCAGCTCATCAACATCCCAACGGATAATCTAAATTCAGCCGTGGGCGAGGTCGCGTTTTCGGCGTTGTCACGAGTCCAGGATGATCCGGGCCGTTTCAAGAGCTACTTTCTTAAGGGTTACTCTTTGGTTGTAGGCATGACCCTGCCGATCACGATGGCTTGCGCTCTCTTTGCCGACGACTTGATCCTCGTTGTTCTTGGGCCAAAATGGAAAGATGCGATTCCAATTTTTCGACTGCTGGCTCCCACAATTGTAATTTTCGCCGTGATCAACCCATTGGGATGGCTGCTCACTTCATTAGGGATGGTCACGCGTGGTTTGAGAATTGCTTTGGTCTTCGCGCCTGTGATGATTGCAGGCTACGTGATGGGATTACCCTATGGACCGAAAGGTGTGGCCTTCGCATATTCAGGTGTGATGGCGCTTTGGGCCATCCCACTCATCGCATGGTGCGTTCGAGGCACGGTCATTACCCTCCGGGATATTTTGCTTGCGGTGACCGGTCCGCTTGCGTCCGCCATTGTGGCCGGATGCGTCTCCTTCGGCGCGCGGTTAGCTATCGGCCAATTACTCTCTCCTTTGACGCGATTGGTGCTTGAGTGCATCCTTCTCCTCGCCACCTACGCGGGGATGCTGTTATTCGTGCCAGGCCAGAGGTCCCTTTACTGGAATCTTTTCCGCGGGCTGAAAAAGTCTTCTCCCGTCGAAGAGGGAAGCCTGGTCAGCTAGTTCGAGAAATACTTTCCAGGCGAGAGCAGCAATCAGAACCGCTCGGCTATCTACAAGTCCTGATTTCATACAGGCCCATTCACCCGGCCGAAGAAAGCGATGTTATGCGAAACGCACCGAGCAACGAGTCAACGCCGTACACATACACGCGTCCAACTTCAGCCACATTTACCGGGAAAGGTCTATTGGGGTATTCGTTCGGCCCACTGAATCAAAAAGATCTCGAAATCTATTACGTCGAGGTTGAAAAGGGTCACGATACTTTCATGGTGAGCAGAAAGATCGCGCGCACTTACTATGTTCTCGCCGGTAGCGGATATTTCACGATCGACAATCGCAAGTATGACGTCATCCCCGGCGTGCTTGTAGAGGTGCCTCCACAAGTTGAATACTGCTATTCGGGAAAGATGACACTGCTTATTCTTTCCAAGCCGCGCTGGTTCAGCGGCAACGACACGCATACCCGATGGAATCCGGATGTACTTGTTCGGGAAGGGCCTTACGGAGTCGATCACAGTTCGTGGACGACAAAGTTAGTGCGGGCCAAAATTCTAGGCAAGTCGCCGACCAGTTTTTTTCTTCGGCTGAATGAGCGATTGTGGCGTCGTCTACCGTCGTCACTCGCCGGACTGCGGCCGATGCTCTCGTACGGCGCACTTGTGAATACTTTGGCGCGGATGCATAGGGTTCGGGCACAGGCCCTTAGCACCTACTTTCTGCGCAATAGGCCAGAGCTAGAACAGATTCGGCGCCTGCTTGAAACGAAGGGCAAAGGAGAGACGTTGCGAGTCGCTGTTCTTGCCTGCAGCACCGGCGCCGCGGCCTATTCCGTGGCGTGGACGATACGGTCTGCGCGGCCAGATTTGAAGCTTATCCTGCATGCTGTAGATATCTCCAGGCAGGCCGTGGAATTTGCGGAACAGGGAGTCTACTCACGAACGCGTCCGGAATTGACCAATACGGATATTTTTGACCGCGTCCATGCTGCGGAGATGGATGAACTATTCCTCCAGAACGGAGACGTTGTGTCAGTCAAACCGTGGATCAAAGACGGGATCACCTGGCATGTCGGCGATGCCGGGGAGCCGGAAATGCTTGATATTCTCGGTCCTCAAGACATCGTCGTAGCGAACAATTTTATCTGCCATATGGATCCATTCGAAGCCGAAAACTGTTTACGCAACATTGCTCGAATGATAAATCCAGGTGGGCATCTTTTTGTCTCCGGAATCGACCTCGATGTTCGTGTAAAAGTCGCGCGCGATTTGAAGTGGCAACCTGTACAGGAGCTGCTCGAGGAGATTCATGATGGTGACTCCAGTTGTAAAGTGTGCTGGCCCTGTCATTATGGCGGCCTGGAGCCTCTGAATAAAAGGAGAGCGGATTGGAAAATCCGATACGCATCGGTGTTTCAAGTGGGATCCATTCCGCCTGCCCAGTCAATGAGGAATGACGAAAATGCGCAGATAACAGAGACACTGTATGACACGGAGCCAAATTGCCTGACACCTTCGAATTGATGGATCGGATTGCCCGTAGTTCCGTGCTGGTGACTGGCGGCAGCGGCTTCATTGGTACTCATCTCTGCCGGCGACTCGTGGCATGCCATGCCAACGTGCATGTGGTTTCTCGAGATGCTCACCGTGTAGATAGCAAAAATCTTCAGTGGTGGCAGGTCGATCTGGGTGATCCCGCCGCAGTGCGCCAGGTAATAAAGGCCACTCGTCCGCGAATAGTAATTCACCTGGCCAGTTACGTTGGCGGGGGTCGTAACTTAGATGTCGTATTACCCACCTTCCACAGCAATCTTGAGAGCACTGTTCATCTTCTGACGGCCGCAACCGAGGCAGGATGTCAGCGCATTGTGCTGGCAAATTCCTCGGAAGAGCCGCAGTATATCGATGACACCACCTTTCCTTGTTCCCCTTATACCGCGGCCAAATTGGCAGGCAGTATTTACGGGCGGATGTTTTACCAGTTATTTCAAACTCCGGTTGTTATGCCTCGTATTTTTATGACTTATGGTCCCAACCAGAAGGACATGCAGAAGTTGGTGCCATTTGTGATTTGCAAGCTCCTGTGTGGTGAGAGTCCAAAGCTCGGCAGTGGCCGGCGAAGAGCTGACTGGATTTATGTCGAGGATGTCGTCGATGGTTTGCTGCGAGCAGCAGTTATTCCCGGTATCGAGGGTAACGTTTTCGATCTTGGAACCACCATACTTACATCCGTTCGAGGGATCGTAGAGCAGATTGTGGAGATCGTGGACAACGGCGTTGAGCCGGCATTTGACATTCTGCCGGATCGTCCGTTTGAACAGGAACGCGCGGCTGACACGAGTTTCTTGTCGAGCAGGCTAGGGTATCAACCCAAAACCTCCCTGAAGGAAGGTCTTGAGGCCACAGTAGCCTGGTATCGCCGTCAGCTGGGCGCAATGGCACAGGACTCAGCACGAGAAGTCGCGGTCCGTTAGGGTCTCGCCAGTAAGTAAGAAAAATCGATTTCAACCTTCTTTTAGATTCCACACCTTCCTTGATCAGTGATTTCGTGTCGTGGGCGACTGATCGCAGCTTTGAAGCGGACTTGCAAGAAACGTTTGATACCAGGAAAACACTGGGCCGGATTTGGATGGTAAAAATGAAACATCATGCTACTGGCTGCGCTAAGATCTGCCTTCTGCTTTCAGTGCTATTTCACGTGTTTTTGGGCATGGGCCAAGTCTCCGTCCTGACCCAGCACAACGACAACGCGCGCACGGGGCAGAATCTGAATGAGACCATCCTGGACACGGCGAATGTGAATCAGAATAGTTTCGGAAAGCTGTTCTGGCGCACAGTTGATGGTTTCATCTATACCCAGCCTTTATATGTTCCAGGACTCACCATTCAAGGTGCAATCCACAATGTCGTCTTTGTAGCCACCGAGCACAATAGCGTCTATGCATTTGACGCCGACAACCCCAACGAACCGGCTCCCTTATGGCAAGTGAACCTAGGCACGCCCGTTCCCATGCAGGATATCTGCATCATCACGAACGACACCAATCCCGCTGATTGCCCTTACTACGACATCAGCCCTGAGATCGGAATTACCAGCACTCCTGCGATCGACCCTGTCGCGGGAATTATCTATGTAGTGACCAGAACCAAGAACACCAATAATGGTACTTATCACGATTACATTCATGCATTGGACCTGACGACTGGAACCGAAGAGCTTGGAGGCCCGGTCGAGATTGTAGGGCAGGTAAATGGAACCGGTACAGCCAACCAAGGCGGCGTGGTCACATTCGATCCGACCTATCATCATCAGAGGCCGTCATTGCTTCTTGATAATGGTGTTCTCTATCTTGCCTTCGGTTCGGTGGGGGACATTGGTGTCTGGCACGGGTGGGTGATGAGCTACAACGCCACCACTCTGCAGCAAGAAGCAATATTTAATGTCACGCCGAACGGAGATGACGGAGGTATCTGGTCTTGCGGGCAGGGCTTGGTTGCCGACGCCGCAGGTAACGTCTATACGATGACTGGCAATGGCGACTTCACTGCAAATGTCGCCGGCGGTATCGACTACGGCGACGCCTTTGTGAAGTTTAGCGGACCATCTTTAGCTGTGTCCGATTATTTCACTCCGTCCAACCAAGCGACATTGAATGCGGATAATACCGATCTGGGTGCTGGCGGTCCCATGCTGATGCCTGGAACTTCTCTGCTGGTGGGAATTGGAAAGGATGCGATTCTTCGCGTAGTTAACTCCGCTGACATGGGGCACTTCAATGCCAGCGTTGACAATGATGTTCAGGAGTTCACGGCAACCACTGGACCCTTTTTCAGCTCCCCAATTTATTGGGATAGCCCTAACAACGGACCTGTCATATATATCTGGGGACCGAACGATTTTTTGAAAGCTTACCAGTTCACCGGATCCTTATTTAATACAACTCCCATTTCCGAAAGTACGATCCAGAACTCTGCGGGATTCTCAAATGCGGCGGCGCTCTCTCTTTCGGCTAACCAAAGCCAGACTGGTTCGGGCATCGTGTGGTCGACAGCGTCGCTCCTGGGAAGAGCCACCGGCGTTCCCGTTCCCGGCGTACTAAGAGCCTTCGATGCAACAAATCTAGCGACGGAGTTGTGGGACAGCACACAAAATGCGACCCGCGACAACGTGGGCAGTTACGCTAAGTTCAATCCGCCTACGATTGCGAATGGAAAAGTGTACGTGGCTTCATTTTCCGGTCAGTTACAGGTTTACGGCCTGAATCCGCCGGTCCCCCAGGGCATTCAGTTCGTTCAGGTGGCATCTGCCACCCCCCAGTCCACCACGGAGTCGGTCCCCGTGGCCTATACTTCAGCGCAAACAGCCGACGATCTGAATGTTGTAATCGTAGGCTGGAACGATACTGTCGCCGCTGTGCAGTCCGTCACCGATTCCGCGGGAAATACCTATGCCTTGGCGAGTGGCCCGGTTACAGGCATAGGTCTGAGCCAATCGATCTACTACGCCAAGAACATCGTCGGCAGCAGCTCCAATGCGGTGACGGTCACCTTCAATGAAGCGGCAACGAAGCCCGATGTACGCATTCTTGAATACAGCGGAGTATCTACTTCGAACCCGCTGGATGTCTCTGCTGGAGCCAGCGGAAACAGCAACATTGCTGACAGCGGTTTGGTTGCGACAAATGCCGCGAATGAGTTGATTCTGGGGGCCGATACGGTGAGCAGCAACACCACCATCATGGCCGGCGCGCCCTTCACGATCAGAACCATCACCTCCCCGGATTCAGATCTCGCTGCAGATCGTCTCGTAAACGTGCCTGGCAGTTATCACTCTTGGGCGCCTTTGAATGCATCTGGCAATTGGGTTATGCAGACTGTCACGTTCCGGGCCGCAGCTGCTAGTAACGTGCCCTTTCTGAGCGGCATAACTCCGAGTACCGGTCCATCGGCAGGCGGTACAGCTGTGACGATTACCGGACTGGATTTCGCCGTGGGAGCAACTGTAACGTTCGGCGGCTCGGCTGCGACGAACGTGGTGGTGGTGAACAGCACGACCATCACCGCGACGACACCGGCGGGCAGCGCTGGAACAGCAACCGTGACGGTGGCCAATAGCGGCGGCCAGAGCGGCAGCCTGCCTGCTGCGTTTACTTATGTAGGCCAGCCAACAGTGAGCAGCGTGAGTCCGAACAGCGGTTCAAACTCGGGCGGCACCGCTGTGACCATCACGGGAACGAACTTCGCGACGGGAGCAGCGGTGAAGTTCGGCACAGCGGCCGCAACGAACGTAGTGGTGGTCAACAGCACGACCATCACCGCGACCACGCCCGCAGGCAGCGCCGGAGCGTCGACAGTGACCGTGACCAATAGCGTGGGCTCGCAGAGCGGAAGCCTGGCCAGTGGCTTTACCTACGTGGTCCAACCAACGG
>NZ_LBHJ01000003.1:1006630-1213427 GCF_001006305.1 Silvibacterium bohemicum | reverse complement strand
TGCTCGTCACAACCAGCTTCTCCGGTTCAAATCGAATGGACAACCTCTAGAAACATCACAGGTGCCCCACATCTCGCCTTCGAGATGCGGGATGACACAATCCCCGGCGCGCCAAAGGCGGCTCCGCCAGGACGGCCAGTCCTACGCAATCACCGGAACATGCGCTACGCCGGCCAGCCCGAAGACCCTCTGATAGCGCTCGACCTCCTCCGCCGGTCCCATGGCCTTCTCGAAGTTGTCCGAGAGCTTCACCGCCGGCCTGCCATCAGCATCGTTGAGCTTGCACACCAGGCTGATGGGATCGAAGCCGTCATTGCCCAGCGGATTGCAATCCCGGAAATCGTTGGTCAGCAGAGTGCCCCAGCCTGCGCTGAATCGGATACGCCGCTCCGGAGACCACTTCCGTTCATCGAGAAAGTCGCGGCCGCTCTGAAAATCCGCCGGAGAAAAACCCTCGCGGATGGTTCCGGCGAAGTAGGCATGCAGCCCCAGAATCTGTTCCACATCCAGCGCGTCCGATGCGATGAACAGCTTCTGCCGCGGATCGCGCCCGCGCTGCTTGAGCCAGGCGATGTATTCATCGCCCGCCACGTAGGGATCTTTGCTGTCCGCTCTCTGGCCGGTCCAGTCGGCGACCCAGTCCGGACCATCGCGCAAAAACTGCGTCGTCCCGAAGGTATCGGGCAGCAGGATCAACAATTCTTTCTGGTAGGTCTGCTGCCACATATCAAGTAACCGGTACTGTGACGACTTCAGCTCCTCGTCGTCGTGCGCCATTGCCGCCAGCGCCATGGGCAGCTCATGCGCATTGGTGCCGATAGCTTCGAGATCGTGCTTGTACGCGAGGTAGGTGTTCGATGTGCCCGTAAAGCTTGCGCCCAGTACGTCGCTCATGGCCTTGACCACGTACTCCTGCCATAGAAAGCTGTGCCGCCGCCGTGTGCCGAAGTCGCTCACGCGCAGTCCGGGAACGCCGCGCAGCCGCGCCATCTTCTCCCACAGCCGTGTCTTGGCGCGCGCGTAAAGGATGTCCAGGTCAAGCTCGCTCAGCGCCTTTAGGCTGGCCCGCGTCTTCAATTCGCTGATGGCGGAGAGTGCATAGATCTCCCACATCGTCGTCTCCGGCCACGAACCGTGAAAGGTCATCGCGAACTGCCCGTTGTGTACGGACAACTGGTAGTCCGAAAGCCGGAAGTCGCGCTCCAGCCACTCCAGAAACGCCGGCTCGAAGATGCCGCGGCGCCCATAAAACGTGTTGCCGGCCAGCCATATCAGCTCGGACTTGTGGAAGCGCAGCTTCCTGGTCTGCTCCAGCTGCGCCCGCAGCTCATCGGCGTCGATGGCATCCGCAAGCCGCACCTGCTTCGAGCGGTTGATCAGCGAGAACGAAACCGTCGTCTTTGGAAACCGCTTCCAGATGAACTGCAGCATCAGCAGCTTGTAGAAATCCGTGTCCAGCAGGGAACGGGTAATCGGATCCAGCTCCCAGTTATGGTTGTGCGCGCGCCTGGCAAGGTTGATGATCACGATAGATCCACTTTACTAAACGGTTCGCAAAATAAATCTGTCATCCCGAGCGAAGCCGAGGGATCTGTAGTTTCTCCTTCTATTCGGAATGTGGGCTGTGGACACAAAATTGGTCATGGGGCATGGCACGGGCAAACTCCAGATCCTTCGACTCGCTTCGCTCGCTTAGGACGACAACTTTCGATAGGGAGCAGGAGGGTGCCGCAAAGCCATTCCCGTTCTTCAAGGGTACGGGCTTCCGCCGCTGAAGGAAGATTCCTCCACGAACCCACCACAGAGAAACTCCCGCGATAGCATCCAAGCAAAGGCCATACACTAGAGAAACTCGGCCATGAGCGCAGCCATCGAGTTCCGCGATCTCTTCTTCTCCACGCCGCAGGGCCGCCTGCTCCTGGATAACATCTCGCTCGCGCTCGAAGAGGGAACCACCACCGCCATCCTCGGCCGCAGCGGATCGGGCAAGACGACGCTGCTGCGCACCGTTAATCGCATGGTCGAGCCTACCGGCGGCGCAGTCCTCGTCCACGGCCAGAAGGTTCGCGAGATGGACATCATCGCGCTGCGCCGCGACATCGGTTACGTGATTCAGGAGACCGGCCTCTTTCCCCACTTCACCGTGGAGCGCAACGTCGGCGTAGTTCCCGAGTGCCACGGACACAAGTCCGGCGACCGTATCCGCCGCAGTCACGATCTCCTCGCCACCGTCGGCCTCGACCCCAAGAGCTTCGCCAAACGCCATCCGCATCAACTCTCCGGAGGCCAGCGCCAGCGTGTGGGCCTGGCCCGCGCCCTGGCAGGCGAGCCCAAGATCCTGCTCATGGACGAGCCCTTCGGCGCGCTCGATCCGCTCACCCGCGCCGAGATGCAGGACATGCTGCGCGACCTGCTGAAGCGCCTCAAGAAGACAGTGCTGCTCGTCACCCACGATCTCGACGAAGCTCTCTACCTCGCCGACCGCATCGTGCTGCTCGACCAGGGCCGGCTGGTCGTGGACATCCCCGCCTCGGAGTTCCTCGCGTCCACGCAGCCCGAGGTTCAGCAGTACGTCAATGCCTTTCGCCGCGGAGCCCGCAACGCTCAGGCAGGCGATGACCAGCCGTTGCCGGCCACATCTCCTGCCGAAGGCGGTTACGCTCCAGAAGAAGGCGGTTACAAGTAATGCCTGGCTTCTTCTCCCAATACGGCTCCACCATCGCCGAGCTCACCCTCGAGCATCTCTGGCTCACCGGAGCGGCCATGCTCTGCGCGACGGCTATCGCCGTCCCGGCCGGGGTCTGGCTCACCCGCTCGCCGCGCTGGGCGAAGCCGGTCATCGCCCTCGCCAATATCCTGCAGACCATCCCCTCGCTGGCCATGTTCGGCTTCCTGCTGCCGCTGCCCTGGCTGGGCGAGCGCGCCGCCCGCATCGCCATCGTCGCGCTCACTGCCTACGCGCTGCTGCCCATCCTGCGCAATACGTACACAGGCATTCGCGGCATCGATCCTGCGGTCCTCGAAGTTGCCCGCGCTCTCGGCCTCACCGGCACCCAGCGTCTCTTCAAGGTGGAGCTGCCACTCGCCACGTCCTTCATCCTCGCCGGCCTCCGGACCGCGACCGTCACCTGCGTCGGCATCGCCACTATCGCCGCCGCAGTGGGAGCAGGCGGCCTCGGCGAGCTCATCTTCCGCGGCGTCGCATCCGTCGACAATCGGCTGGTGCTGGCGGGAGCCATCCCCGCGGCGCTGCTCGCGCTCGCCGCCGACGGAGGCCTCGGCCTGCTCGAGCGTTGGTTCCAGCCACCCTCCCAATAATGTCAATGGAGAAGCAGCTCACATCATCGGACCGCATTCTTCCAATGGCTGTTATTCCCTCTACAGACGTCATTCCGAGGAGCATCGCGACGAGGAATCTCGACGAGCCTGAGCGCACAAGCGGCCGTCATTCTTTGCATGCCCGTCATTCCGAGGAGCGAAGCGACGAAGAATCTCAGCGAAAGTACGCGTCGAATACTAGCCACAAGCCAATAACCGCAATATTTGCCACCATAACGGTTACACTCTGCGCCATCCTCACCGCCTGCGCGCCACCCCGACCCAACCACCCGGTCATCGGAGCTAAGAACTTCACCGAGCAGGTGGTCCTCGGCGAACTTTTAGCGCAGGAGATCGAAGCTAAATCCAACCTCCAGGTCGAGCGCCGCTTTTATCTCGCCGGCAGTTACATTTGCCAGCAGGCCATGGTCGCGGGCCGCATCGATGGCTATGTCGAGTACACCGGAACCGCGCTCACCGCCATCCTCAAGCAGCCTCTCGATCGCGATCCGCAGCGGGTGCTCGACACCGTCCGCCGCCTCTACGCCTCGCGCTACAACATCACCGTCGCGCCTCCGCTGGGCTTCGAGAACACCTTCGCCATGGTCATCCGCGGCGACGACGCGCGCCGGCTGCACCTAGCTGCGTTCAGTCAGGCCGCGCCGTACACGCCGCAGTGGCGGCTGGGCGTGGGCTATGAATTCGAGCAGCGTCCCGATGGCCTGCCCGGCCTGAGCGCAACCTATGGCCTAAAGTTTGCCGGATCGCCGCGCACCATGGATCTCGGGCTCTTGTACCGTGCCCTCAATGCCGGCCAGGTCGATATGATCGCTGGCAACTCCACTGATGGGCCCATCCAGGCCTTCGGTCTCACCGTGCTTCAAGATGACAAGCACTATTTCCCGCCCTACCAGGCCGTGCCTCTGGTGCGCGAGGAGGCCCTCCGGCGCTGGCCGCAGATCCAGACCGCGCTCGACGCGCTTGCCGGCAGGATTACCGCCGACGATATGCGCACCATGAACCAGGCCGTCGACGGCCAGCATCGCGATCCCGCCGAGGTCGTGCGAGAATTTCGTAAGAAGAAGGGACTCTGAATGACGACAAGTGTGCAACCTCCCCCAGCCGTGCCCCAGCCTGAACCGTGGCTGCGAGGAACCTACACCGATCTCCCTGCCGTACTGCGCGCGGTTCTCCACGCCTTCGATCTCGGCCGCGAGGACGTTCTCCATTGGTGCGCGGGCCTGAGCGAGACCGACCTGCACGCATCGCCCAGCGGACTCACGCCCATCGCATATCACCTCCGTCATATACCGCGCAGTCTCGATCGCCTGCTCAGCTACGCCGAGGGCAACCAGTTAAGCTCCGAACAGATCGTCGAGCTCAAGCGTGAGTCGGATCCCGGAACGACCCGCGAAGAGCTCTTCACCGAATTTCAAGATGGATTGGAGTCCGCAGCTGCTCGCGTCCGCGCCTTCTCTGGAGCCGATCTCGAACAGCCGCGTGGAGTCGGGAAAAAGCAGCTGCCCACCAGCGTAGGCGGCCTGCTCGTGCATCTCGCCGACCACACCCAGCGTCACGTAGGCCAGATCGTCACCACCGCCAAAGTGCTCAAGGCGGGAAGATAGGCGTCGGACATCTCAGCCTCATTTCCAAACGTCATTCCGATCACTAACAAACGTCATTCCGACGACCAAAGGGAGAAGAATCGGGGCGATGAACAGGATGAAATCATCGCCTGCATCGCCGAGATTCTTCGCTGCGCTCAGAATGACGAAGTAGTGTGCAGAATAAGGGAATGGCTATAAGAACCGCGCTGTAAGCAGCGTAGGCAGCCAGCGCCCATCACCCCAGCCACTTCGGATTCTGCGCTGTGCCGTCGAAGTGCGAGCTGGTCTTGAACAGCTCGTAGCGGCCATCCGCTGCCGCTTCGCGGGTGCGCCCCAGCAGGGAAGCGACCTGCTCCTGGCTCATCGGCCTGAAGGTCTTCGCCGCGGTCACGGCCTGCTCCAGAATCTGCGGCGAGTCGATGCCGGTGATGACCACTGAGACGGGCAGCGTCAGCGAGTAATGGAACGCCTCGATCGGTTCCACCGTCTTGCTGTCGAGAATGAAATGATCGCCGAAGGTCTTCATCGCCAGCACGCCGATACCCTTCTGCTGCGCCACGGGAAGCACTTCCTTGGTGAACGAGCGGAAGTGGGCATCCATTACGTTAATCGGCATCTGCACCGTGTCGAAGTGGAAGTTGTGCTTGTCCGCCATCTCCAGCATGCGCAGCAGCACATAGGGATCTTTGTGGCCGGTGAAGCCGATGTAGCGGATCTTGCCCGCGTCGCGCGCTGCCACCGCCGCCTCCATCGCGCCGCCCGGTGCGAAGATGCGGTCGGGGTCTTCCAGGCGGATGACCTCGTGGAACTGCACCAGGTCGATCATGTCCGTCTGCAGACGCCCCAGCGACTGCTCCAGCTGCACGTTGTAGGATTCTTTGCTGCGCCCATCCATCTTGGTCATCAGGAAAACCTTGCTGCGGTAGCCGTCGCGCAGCGCCTGTCCCATGCGCACTTCGCTGATGCCGTCGTTGTAGTCCCAGCAGTTGTCCATGAAGGTGATGCCGCGGTCGATGGCGCTGCGAATCAGGCGAATGCTCTCCGCCGGATCGGCCTGCTTGCCCACGTGATAACCACCCAGCCCGATCGCCGAGACGCGTTCGCCGGTGCGCCCCAGCTCGCGATACTGCATCTCTGGAGATTCGGGACGGGTGAGAGGGCTGCCGCTCGCGGCGCGCGCTTCGGTGGTTGCAGATGAAGGCGAGGCTACCGAAGTGACGGCAGCCGCAGCAGCGGACTTGAGGAAGTCTCGGCGTTCCATGAAAGATATCTCCAGCAAGGGGTGAAGCGCGGTGAGCGCTCCGTTGCTGTTTGGATGCATCGGAGCGCAGTTTTTCTTCAAAGTACGGAACGGGTGCCCCAGATCTCGCTTCTGAGATGTGGGGCACCACCGAAGCCCGGAGACAAGATAAATCTCCATCAGAATCTGGAAGCTTTGCGGCAAGGTATGGAAGTTGTCTGCTTGCCTTTATTCCCAACAAATTTGTCATCCTGAGCGAAGTTCGCGCGAGCGAACGGAGTCGAAGGACCTGCAGTTTGTTCGCGCCACCGCAAGTTTGCGGTTCGGCAATCATCGTCTGCTTATCGAGCTTCGTTGGAAAACTACAGGTCCCTCCACTACGCTTCGCTACGGTCGGGATGACAACCAGATGAAAAATCAATCTCCCGCAATCGGGTGCCCCACATCTCGCTCTTGAGATGTGGGGCACCATCAGCCTATAAGCAGCGCACCAGGAGAATCGTCTGGTCGTCCGCCTGCTTCCCAAATCCGTTCGCTGCTGTCAGAATTTTCTTTGCCAGCTCGGCCAGCGGAGCCTTGGCGTCCGCTTCGATGATCGCCTTCAGCCGCTCCAGGCCGAACTCCTGCTCGCTTTTGTCGCAGACCTCAAGAATGCCGTCGGTGGCCACCACCAGCAGGTCTCCGGGCGCGGTCTCCAGCTTTTGTCCTGCGAAGCCGGAAACCGGCAGCAGGCCCAGCGGAAACTGCTCTTCTTCGAGATGCGACAGCGTCGATTCCTTCGTATGCCAGTGCAGCAGCGGAGGACTCGCCGCCAGCGCATAGTACACGCCGCCATCGACACCCAGACGCAGCCCGGTGAAGGTCGCATACATGTGCGCCTCCTTCACCACCGGCAGCACATCGTTGATGCGCTCGAGCAGCACCGGCAGTGTTTGCGATGCATCGCGTTCGCCGGCATCGAGCAGAGCCGTGCGCACCGCGGTCTTCAGCATGCCCATCAGAATGCCGGCCTGCAATCCGTGGCCGGCGATGTCTGCAAGATAAGCGACCGCATCTCCATTCGACAGGCACAGCGCGTCCACCAGGTCGCCGCCAACCTTCTCGCTGGGGCAGGAGATCCCGTAAACCTCGAAGCGCGCCGTGTGCAGCGATACCGGAGGCACCAGCGTCTTCTGGATGCCGTGGGCCAGCTCCAGTTCATTGCGGAGCTTGAACGACTCCCGGCCTTGCCGGCGAATGAACGAGACGAAAAAGACATAGGAGATGGCCAGCGCGATCATAGTAGCGCTGGCGGCTACCCGAATGCCCGCCACAGGATCGACAGGAGCCAAGTGAAACGCGCGCTCGAGCAAGCGGTCTGTGCCCATGGTGAGGAGCGGGTTCAGCGCGGAAATCGCGATGGGAATAGCCAGACCGATCAGAGGCAGCCGAGCCAGGGCAAAGATCCAGATCATCGAGATCGCGCCGCTGATCACGCCGTTGGCAAAGAGGACCGGATAGGAGAGGCGCCCACCCGCCATGATGTCCGCATAAAAACCGAAGGTGGAAAAAAGCAGAAAGACGGCAACCAGCAGCTGCCGCAGATGCGAGAGCGGCACCATGCGGAAATGCCGCCATCGCTCGGGATAACGCCGGTACCAGGGACTATGCACGAGGACAGGGTATAGGGGATAGGGTTCAGGGCATAGCTTTAAATGCGTTGGGTCTAACGAGACAGGAGGGTACAGGGTTTCGAGGACAGGGTATAGGGTTTAGGGGGCAGGGCATAGAGTTTAATCGCGTCGAAAGGCTACACCTGTACGCTATTCCCTAAACCTTACGGGCTGTACCCTGAACCCTATCCCCTACACCCTGCTTTATAGGAACAGCGGCGCCAGCACCAGCGTCACCGTGGCCAGCAGCTTGATGAGCACGTGCAGCGATGGTCCGGCTGTGTCCTTGAACGGATCGCCGACAGTGTCGCCGACGACCGCTGCTTTATGCGCCTCGGAGCGTTTGCCGCCGTAGACTCCCGTCTCGATGTACTTCTTGGCGTTGTCCCATGCGCCGCCGCCGTTGTTCATCAGCATGGCCAGCAGGATGCCGCTGATGGTTCCCACCATCAGCAGCGCCGCGACCGCCTCGGCGCCGCTGAGGTTGATCGACTTGCCATTGATCATCGGCGTCTCGGCCAGCGCGCCGGGATTGAACTCCGCTCCGAAGTGCCGGAAGATCACGCCCACCACCAGCGGCATGCTCACCGCCAGCACGCCGGGCAGAACCATCTCCTTCAGCGCCGCTGTCGTCACGATGCGCACGCACCGCCCGTAGTCGGGCTGCGATGTGCCTTCCATAATGCCGGGGTTGTCGCGGAACTGCTCGCGCACGTCCTGCACCACCATCTGCGCCGCACGTCCCACCGCCTTGATAGCCATCGACGAGAAGAGGTAAGTCAGCATCGCGCCCAGCAGCGCGCCGACAAAGACCGGAACCGATGCCAGGTTCACATTGGAGAAGCTCCAGCTATCCGGCAAAACCCCGCCCGCTGCGGCAACGCGCTGGTGAACGATGTCATGAATCGTCGCCAGATACGCCGAGAACAGCAGGAACGCCGCCAGCGATGCCGAGCCAATTGCATATCCCTTGGTCAGCGCCTTGGTGGTATTGCCGGCTGCGTCGAGCTTGTCGGTTTTCTCGCGGACCTCATGCGGCTGGTCGCTCATTTCGATGATGCCGCCTGCGTTGTCGGTGATCGGTCCGAAGGTATCCATGGCCAGGATGTAAGCCGCGGACGAGAGCATGCCCATGGTCGCAATGGCCGTGCCGTAAATGCCTTTGGCGTAAGTCGAAACCGTGGTCACATCCGCCAGTCCGCGAACGCCGAAATAATAGCTCGTCAGCAGAGCTGCACTGATCACCACCACCGGCAGCGCTGGCGTCTCCATGCCCACAGCAAGTCCCTGAATGATGTTGGTGGCCGGTCCGGTTAGAGAAGCTTTGGCGATATTTTGTACCGGACGGAAGCGCGTCTCGGTGTAGTACTCGGTGATGCGCACGAAGAGGAACGAGGTCACGATGCCGCAGATGCCGCTGCCCAGCAGCCACCACCGTGCGCCCAGCATGAAGTAGATCGCCGCTGCGAATCCTGCCAGCGCCAGCAGGGAAGTGACGTAGTAGCCGCGATTCAGTGCATGCATCGGGTCTTCCGTCTCGCCGCTGTGTACGATGCTCACGCCCACCACGCTGGCGACAAGGTTGATGGCCTGTACGATCAGCGGAAAGAGAATGCCCTTCAATCCAAAGACCGGATAGAGCGCCGCGCCCAGAATCATCGCGCCCACGTTCTCGGCAGCGGTCGACTCGAAGATATCGGCGCCGCGGCCAGCGCAGTCGCCTACGTTATCGCCCACCAGGTCGGCGATGACCGCGGGATTGCGCGGGTCGTCCTCAGGGATGCCGGCTTCGACCTTGCCTACCAGGTCCGCGCCTACGTCGGCGGCCTTGGTGTAGATACCTCCGCCCAGCTGCGCAAAGAGCGCCACCAGCGAAGCGCCGAAGCCGAAGCCGACTAATTCATATGGAGTCTGCTGAGGATGACTCAATCCGCCGAAGCTCAGGAACAGCAAGCCGACACCGAGCAGCGACAGCCCGACCACCACCAGGCCGGTGACCGCACCGCCGTGCAGGGCGAGCTGCAGAGCCTTCCCCAGGCTGGTCCGCGCTGCGGCTGCGGTTCGAATGTTCGCCCGGATCGAGACCCACATGCCGGTCTGTCCGGAGAGCGCCGAGCAGGTGGCGCCAATCAGGAAGCTGATGACTACCTTGTTCGCGTAGGGAGCGGTAAAAGGAGAAAGACGGTATCCGATATAAAGAACAACTGCCAGCACGATCGCAATCATGGCGATGGTGCTGTACTGCCGCTTCATGAAGGCCTCTGCCCCTTGCCGGATAGCATCCGAGATGCGCCGCATCTCGGGCGTTCCGGCGTCGGAGCCCAGCACGGAGCGCGCAAAAAAGAAAGCGGCTACCAGGCCAAGTACGCCCGTAGCCAGCGCGATCCAGAGATAAAGATTGTCATTACCTGCCGTGGTTTCACCGGCCTGCCATATTGCCGCAGTTACCGCCGGAAAAGAGAGAGCCATTCAAAAGCCTCCAGGTCAATTAATTTCTGTCCCACGCTCAGCCCGTCGAAGCAATGCCCACGAACTTCCGGCAAAATCTGGCCCTTTCTCTTTGCCACTACGCTCGAAGCCGCTCCTGCTGCGCGTACTTACACAAAACGCGCCATTAAAGCATGCGAGAAAAGCTATGGTCAATGTGCCTTGCCCCTGCGTACACGATCGGTCACGGCTGGGACCTCGCCAGCTCGTGGGAGTGGCCCGGAAGATGTGGATCCCCATGGAAAGAGCCGAGTCTACGGCATACAGCCAAGATGCGGCAAGAGCGTGCAAGGACGCGCACATCTACCGACCGGAAACTGCATCGGCGATGTCTCACGATCAGCTCCAGACACAACCGGCCATACGCCTTTCGTGCTACTTTCCTCTTCCGTTATTTGCGGTAAGGTTTCAACCAAACGATCACTTCTTTTATAGGTTTCGGTCTTCGGGGCCTTTTGATTTTCTATTGAACCGCTTGGCCCGGGCGACCAGCTTATGAAAGATGCTTTCGGATCGAATTTCGTTGAGCCAGCAACCACCGGGGCATCTGCAATAGGCCTGCCGGCACAGCAGCTGCTGCGGCGGCCGATCCTCCTTCTGGCCACGGTGGCCGTCGTGGTGATCCTCTCCATCCAGGCGGCGGTGGCAAACGCCAACACCGAGCGCGCAGCGGCCGTCGGATATCTATCTCTCTCCATGGTTCTCTGCGGATGTGCCTGGGCCTTTTGGACACGGGTGCGCCTTGCGCAGGGAACACTGCGTGTCCGCTGGTCTCTCATCGCCGGGGCTGCGCTGGCGGCAGCCATCGGCTATGCGCCTTCCTTCATCCAGGGCTTCCTGAACACCGGGCCCGCACGGGGATTTCAGACGGCCTGCTTCAATACCAGCGAGGCGTTGTACATGCTGGCCGCCGTGCTCTTCTTCGCCGACGTCGCTCGCTCGATTGTCGTCGTGGATATCCTGCAGGGACTGCTCTTCGTCGCGCTGCGCTTCAACCTTATCTACTCGCGTGTCAGCCTCGATCACTTTGCCATCAATCACCTGATCGTCGGCCAGTTCGTGGCGGCATTCCTGTTCATCGTGGCGATGGTTGCCTGCCTGGGAGCGGCTTCGCGCGCCGAGCTGAAGTTCCTGCGCACGCTCTCCTGGTTCTTCGGCTTTCGCCTGATCGACTTCTTCCTATCGAACCAGGTCTCCTACACCTGGCTGCATTACACCAATACCAGCCTGTACGACGTCCCCGGAACCGCGCTCTTGGCCGGCTTCGCGCTGTACCTGCTCTACTCCGGTCCAAACGGCAATCCTGCGGACACCGCTCCGCTCCGTCCTCCCAGCCTGATGGTGCGCAGCCTGATGCCGTCGTTCCTGGCGCTCGTGAACCTGATGCTCGGCCTCTTTCTGCTGCAGATTTCCGTGGTGCTGGCGGTTGTCGCCATCTCCGTCTCCGTCCTATGCTATGTCGCACGCACCGCGATGCTGCAGGCGCAGGTCATGAAGGACAAGGCGCTGCTGCAGAGTAAGAATGAGCATCTCGAAGGTCTTGCCATCCGCGATCACCTCACCGGCATCGGCAACCGGCGCTCTCTGGCCGGAGCCTATGCCCGCCTGCAGGCCGCGGCCGGCGGTACCAGCCTCGCGCTTCTTCTCATCGATATCGATTCCTTCAAGCAGGCCAATGATTGCCACGGTCATCTGCATGGCGACCGGGTTCTCATCGCTCTGGCGGGAGATATGGAAGGCCTTGCCGCCGGCGTCTCCGGCAGCCACTGTGCCCGTCTCGGCGGAGACGAGTTTGCCCTGCTGCTTCCCGATGTCACCTCTCAGGAGGCATCCGCGCTGGCCGAAAGGCTGGGCACGCTCTTCAGCGGGCACGTGTACGACGCGGATCGCGGGAGAGCCAGCCTCAGCATCGGTGTCGCCCCGCTCCATGCGGCGCGCGATCTGCCACTCGAAACGCTGGTCTCCTACGCCGACGAGGCTCTCTACCGCGCCAAGCTGCTCGGCCGTAACCGTGTGGAAGTGCAGCCAGTCTGGGAGTCCGCAATGAGGACGGAAGATTCAGCCTCCGCACCCGCTCCGCGCCGGGAGCTTCAACCCAGCACGATCTAGCACTGCCATTCCTTCCGGTGTTATGCGTTTTCTCTCACGAAGCGCATCGATCCGATTGGACAATCTGCTCCCAGGGAATGAAAGGGATTGTCTGCGGGTTAGTTCTCCAGATGGGTTCACGGCGAGGCGGACATTTGCCTCCCTGTCCCCATTGAGGAGAGTGAATGGCAAATATTCTTGTCGCTGCAACGCCCGCCCCAGGTCACGTCAACCCAATGCTGTCCGTAGCTCGACATCTATCGTCGCTTGGGCATTCCATTATTTTTCTTTCAGGAAAGCTCTTCCACGATCAGGCTGTCGCCCTGGGTTTTCGATTTGTCCCTTTCGAGGGAAGGGCTGACTTCGACTACAGGCGCATGGATGAGGAGTTTCCGGAGGTAGCAGCCGCGGCGCCCGGTCCCGATGCGATGAATGCGGTCTGTATGGCTACCGGCATCGATCCCGTTCCGGATCAGTACCGGACCGTCCGGCAGATCCTCTCCAAGGGTGGGGTGGATCTCATCGTGACTGACATCTACTTTTGGGGCATTTTCCCGTTGCTGCTGGGGCCGAGAGATGCCCGTCCTCCCGTGCTGACATTCGGGGTGTTGCCGCTCCTGGTGAGCAGCCGCGACGTGGCTCCCTTTTCGGGTCCCGACGCGAGTCCGGCGGGGCGGCTACGCAATCATGAGGAGACGCAACAGTTTTTCGCGATGATGCAGCCAGCCACAACACGCATGACCGAAGCACTGCATTCTTCCGGAACACGGGAGCTCCCGGAATTCTTTATCGACGCTGCGGCAAACCTGCCCGACCGTTTCCTGCAGCTGACGGCGGAAGCGTTTGAATATCCGAGAAGCGATCTGAAAAAGAGCATCGAGTACATCGGAAATCTCATGCCCGGCGGTCACGGCAAAACTTCGGCGCCGGAGTGGTTGAATTCTCTGGATGCGTCAAAACCCCTGGTGCTGGTGACGCAGGGCACGATCGCCAACTGGGATCTAAGCCAGTTGATCGAGCCTGCCATCGCGGCACTGGCCGATGAGCCGGTGACGGTGGTTATCGCGGCGGGGCGTCCCGACCTCGAGGTGATCCAGTTGCCCGGAGGCGTGAAACCCGAGAACGTGAGGATCGAACATTACATTCCCTTCGAGCAGATCCTGCCCAGGGTGGATGTTTTCGTAACCAATGGCGGCTTCGGATCGGTCAATCTCTCGCTCAGCAAAGGAATTCCGATGGTGGTCGCCGGCGACACGGAAGACAAGATCTTCACCGCCAGCCGCGTCGGCTGGTCGGAAGCAGGGATCAATCTCGCAACCGGCCGCCCCAGCGTCGAACAGATTCGCAGCGCTGTTCGCACTGTCCTTTCCGACAAGAAATATAAGGAGAACGCCGTAAGACTGCAGAAGGAGTTCGCGCGCTACAACGCCTTCGATCTGATTACAAAGACCGTAAACTCCATGCTTTCTTCGAAAAACTTCGAGCAGCTTCTCGAAACAGCCGCAGCTCGGAGCTGAATCCTGAAAGGGAAGTAACTCTAGGAAGGCAAACAGTGCTTTATGGGTGGTCATCCGGGCAGCCTCTCGGCCTAGATGACTGCCCATTCGCATTTTGTAAACTCAGACTGTTCATCCCTCGCCGATAAGGGGACTGGCATTGCATGTCAAAAATATTTGACTAGGAAGATAAGTCATCTTATGTTTATTCATGTCGAATAGCTTTGACATGAATGATTCTTATGCTGAGTAACACGCCGTGAAGCTACCATTCGCAGACTTGCCTCTCCGCCAGAAGCAGCTCTGGTTCGAAGTCATTCTCCATTCGTTGCTGCTCGCAACTTTTGTCGCCGGCCACTTCTTCTGGCATGCGTTTCGCGGGCCCCGCAGCATAGCCTATATCTTTATGCTGAGCTATCTCCTGCCGAACGTGTATTCTGGGCTCAAGATTTACACCACCGACGACACTCGCATCGATGAGCGAGACAACGTCATCAAAGGACGCGGCCGCAATGCGGGCTATCTCCTGATGACCTTCGGCATATGGTTCATCCTCATAGACCAAGAGGGACGAGGCTTCCCCCTTGCCACGGGCACAGTCCTGGTCCTTGTGTGGCTAGGTTCCCGCATTCTTACCAGCTCAGTTCAGCTTAGGATCTATGCCGGCCATGAAGCCTGGTGGCCGGATAATCTGGTCGCCGCCTTCAACCGCCGTCGCAACCCGGAATCAATTCGTGCAAGCATGGAATCGTTGCGCGCAAAACGCGAACGGCCATGAGTTCGCGGATTCGCAACACGATTCGCGAATTGCGAGCGGCACGCTCGATGACCCAGCAAGACCTGGCGGACCTGATCTTCGTCACACGTCAAACGGTCGTCGCCATCGAAGGCGATAAGTATTCGCCGTCGCTGGAGGTCGCATTCCGCATCGCGGAAGTCTTCGGAGTACCGCTGGAGCAGGTATTCCAGTACGATCCACCGCGTTTGCGTCGGAGATAGTCTAAGCGGGAATTCAAAACCAGTTGCCGGTTCAAGCCGGCCGCCTCATCTTGCTGAATAGAAGAGGTTCGGAGTTCTGAGGACAGACGGTCCGGCTATCCTGGGTCCCGCTCCGCTGTACAACTCCGCCTCTTTTCGCGTAAGAAAGAAGTAGGTAGTCCAGCTTCCCGCGAGAGGGTAAACGATGGCGCGTAGCACCGTCTCCGCTGCAGAGCGGAGCAAATCGACTTCATCTCCCAGTCCCTCCCTCAATTCCTCCCAGGAAGCTCTGTCTCCAGAACGGCTTATCGAGATCTACCGGCTCATGTATCTCTCGCGGCGCACCGACGACCGCGAGATTATGCTCAAGCGCCAGCAGAAGATCTTCTTCCAGATCTCCGGAGCCGGCCATGAGGCGCTGCTGGTCGCCGCCGGCCTGGTTCTCAAGTCCGGATACGACTGGTTCTTTCCCTATTATCGCGACCGCGCCCTCTGCCTCGCGCTCGGCGTCACCGCCGAAGAGCTGCTGCTGCAGGCCGTAGGCGCCGCTGCCGACCCGGCCAGCGGAGGCCGCCAGATGCCTTCGCACTGGAGCAGCCCGCAGCACCACATCGTTTCGCAATCCTCGGCGACCTCGACGCAATGCCTGCACGCGGTGGGCTGCGCCGAGGCGGGACGCTACTTCACCCGCCATCCCGAGGCCGCTGCCAAGCAGGAAGGCGACTACCGCCAGTGGCGCGATGTCACCTTCCACGGCGACGAAGTGGCTTATGTCTCGCTCGGCGAAGGCTCTACCTCGCAAGGAGAGTTCTGGGAGTCGCTCAACACCGCGTCGAACGAGAAGCTGCCCGTCATCTTCGTGATCGAGGACAACGGCTACGCCATCTCCGTACCCGTCGAAGTGAACACGCCCGGTGGAAACATCTCGAAGCTGGTGCAGAACTTCCCCAACTTCCACTTCGCCGAGATCGACGGCACCGATCCCGTCGCCTGCGTGCGCGCCTTTGAAGAAGCGGCAGCATGGTGCCGCGCCGGAAACGGACCGGCCTTTATCCATGGCCATGTGATCCGCCCTTACTCGCACTCGCTCTCCGACGACGACCGCCTCTATCGTCCGGAAAGCGAGCGCAACGCCGACGCCCTGCGCGATCCGCTCTCGAAGACCCAGATGCTGCTCCTGCGGGAGGGCATCCTCGACGCCGCGGGCATCAATCAGCTCGAAAAAGAAGTTGACGAAGAGGTTCGCCAGGCCGCTGACCGCGCCATGCGTTCGCCTCTGCCCCAGCCCGATAAGGCCGAGATCCTCAAGCACGTTTACTCGGAAAATTACGATCCCACCAGCCCCGCGCTCGCCACCGCTCCGGCCAGGACTGCCGACAGCCAGGAGCGCACCATGGCCGACCTCATCAACGCCTGCCTCAAGGACGAAATGCGCCGCGACCCGCGCATCGTGGTCTTCGGCGAAGATGTCGCCGACTCCTCGCGCGAGGAATATCTGAAGCAGGGACTGGTGAAAGGCAAGGGTGGCGTCTTCAAGCTCACCGCCGGCCTGCAGACGGAGTTCGGTTCCGGCCGCGTCTTCAACTCGCCGCTGGCCGAGGCCAATATCGTAGGCCGCGCCGTGGGCATGGCGGTGCGCGGAATGAAGCCGGTGGTCGAGATCCAGTTCTTCGATTACATCTGGCCTGCGGTGCACCAACTGCGCAACGAGCTGAGCCTCATGCGCTGGCGCTCCAATGGAACCTGGGCCAGTCCCGCAGTGGTTCGCGTGCCTATCGGCGGATATCTCACCGGCGGCTCTGTCTACCACTCGCAATCCGGCGAGAGCATCTTCACGCACACGCCTGGAATTCGCATCGTCTTCCCTTCGAACGCGCTTGATGCCAACGGGCTGCTGCGCACTGCCATCCGCTGCGACGATCCCGTGCTCTTCTTCGAGCACAAGCGGCTCTACCGCGAGACCTATGGCCGCGCCGCCTATCCCGGCCCCGATTACATGATCCCCTTTGGCAAAGCGGCGAAGGTTCGCGAAGGCAAGGACCTCACGCTGGTCACCTACGGCGCCCTCGTTCCGCGCGCCCTGCAGGCCGCGCAGAAGGCGCACCGCGAGCACGGCATCGAGACCGAGATTCTCGATCTGCGCACGCTGAATCCCTATGACTGGGAGGCCATTGCCGAGTCTGTCCGGAAGACCAGTCGCGTGATCGTCGCTCACGAAGACATGCTGAGCTGGGGCTACGGTGCCGAGTTGGCCGCCCGCATCGCCGACGAGCTCTTCCACGACCTCGACGCGCCGGTGAAGCGCATCGCTGCCATGGACACCTTCGTCGCCTATCAGCCGATCCTCGAAGACGTCATCCTGCCCCAGCCGGAAGACATCTATCAGGGCATCGTGGCACTGAAGCAGTTCTAGGGGTGTCATCAAACTAGCCTTTCGGCATTCAGACAATAGCTCTCTGATACCCCAAGGCAATTCTAGTAGTGGTGTCTCAAGAATCTCAATCCGCCGCGAGATTCAGCGTGTGCGCCCCATCGCGAGAACGGGTCGCTCCACGAAGAACCAGGAAGCCGATGCGACGGCTACCGTCACTGCCATGGTGACGGCCGCAATCGCCGGGCGGCCGTTCACATGCTGCTTCACCCAGTCCATCACAATCTCGTGGGCCAGGTAGAACGCGTAGCTGATCGTCCCCAAATATCTGAGGACGGAGTTCGACAGCACCCGTTTCAGGATTCCATCGCTCAACAGGACCAGCACAAAGATGCTGCCCAGGATGAGGATGTTGAAGCTGTATCCCAATGAGTTGAAGGCGACAGTGTTATGGGTCCGGTTAAACCAGGGACGGGTCAGCAGCACGGCATAGATTGCCATGGAAGCCGCAAGCACGATGCCGGCGAGCCGTCGCGCCCTGTTGTGGTCGGCGTTGGGAATCCAGAGGCTGATGGCGGCGCCTGCGGCCACGGCGTCGAGACGAAAGAAGGTAAGTGTTGTGATGGCAACGGAGCTGTGAAAGACGAACGTTCCAAAGCCGCGGACGACCGGTTCCACCAGGAGAATGGCGATGAGCAGCGGCGCAAGGATCCTGCGCGGCGCGAGCAGCACAAGGAACGGCCATATCAGGTAGAAGTGTTGCTCGACGGCCAGGGACCACAGCGGCGCGAGGTTCAATCCCACCCAGCCCAAGGCATACGGCACGTTTTGGAGAAAGAATGCGTAATACGGCCACAGCCGTCCCCAGTTGACGTGTAGAAACGGTCCAAACAAGAGCAGAACCAGGAGGTACGCCGGTAGAATTCGCTGCGCGCGGCGCAGGTAAAAGATCTTCATGGATCGCGCGAGCGGCTGCTGACGCGCTCTATCGCGCATGAGGATGCCGGTGATCAGGTAGCCGGAGAGGATGAAGAAGAGATCGACGCCGGACCACATCAAGGGCGCACCGAATGCATGCCAGGCGAACACCATGAGGATAGCCATACCGCGTAGCCCATCCAACTGCGGAATATGCTTCGGTAGCTTCTTCTTCTCCTCAGTGGAGGACGGACGAGAGTCTTCGATGAGATCGGTGGTCGGCAAGGGGGGTACCTTTTACGCAGGGTAGCACGTCGCTCCGCTGCGGCCAGCGACCAAGGGAAAGAGTTCCGTGAAGCAAAGTGATCACAAACCGTTGACGTACATAGCGGAATGCAGCCGAGCACACGGACTAATCCGTCATTTTTGGTGACCAAAAATGAAGAATCACAGCGGTCTTCGTGACTCAGCGGCTCTCTCAAACGACATGGTAATAGCAGGAATGCCCTACTCTAGCCACGAGTCGCGATCTTTCGGTTGAGATGGGGCGGATGCGAGCCTGGATACCGAACCGGCATTCCCGTACCAGTCGACGTTGCGCGTGATGTACATCGCAGCAGCAACCGCAGCGAAGCTGGCCAAGGCTCCGACAAGCAAAGCGTAAGCTTCGACGCGTAGAAGCACATAAATGAAGCTGTAGAGCAACGCGAAGACAGCGAACGCACGAAGAGCAAGCTTACGGCTGCCGAATACCCACTCAGTGTTGACCGAGAAGAGAAATATTGTGGACGTCCCGGCAATAAGGAAGCTTAGGTCGAAGCCAACGTGCTCGGCGAGTGAAAGGAGCAAAAGATAGAAGATGGTTTGCGCAATACCGACCAAAGCGTACTGGGCTGGATGAACGCTCTTTCCCGTTAATACTTCAAAGAGAAAGTAGGTAAGAAAAACAAGGCCGAGGAATAGCGCGATGTAGTGCAGGGAACGCCGGGTGGAGCGATAGGAATCGGCAAGACGAACTCCGAGGACTGTCTGCGGTTGCTCGGAAGCATTCTCCGCCGAGGCCGCCGAGACACCATGCTGGTTGGCTCGTTCGGTGGTGAGGTTTTCAACGAAGAAACCGGAGATGCTCATGATGAAGGCGAGAAGGAGGACGACGAAGAACTTCGTGCCGAGCGAGCGCGAGTGGAGGCTGAGTAAGGACGGCTGAGAGGAAGCGAAAGTGCTCATTGCATTGTTCTCCTTGAGGTTTACTTTGCATCGCAAAGTTTGAATGCGTAAAGAAAGCAATCTACAGAATGGGTAACAATACTTCAGGCTTTTGCGGGGGAAAGCTTTCGGAGGAACTGACCCTTTGGATCTTCGTGATTCACCGAAGCAGCGTCACGAACGACCTGTTCCAGGATGGTCAAATATTCGAGGTACCGACTGCGGCCGGAGGCGGTAATGCGAGCCGTTGTCTGTGCGCGACCGCTCTTACCCTCCTTGCTGATGCGGAGCATGCCGTCTTCTTCGAGCACTTGCAGGTGCCGGGCAAGATTCCCGTCGGTCAGGCCGCAGAGTTGCTTGAGTTCGATAAAGCTCAGGCCGTCACTGCGGGTGATGAGAGATGTAAGAATGCTCAGACGGGCGCGCTCGTGAATGACGCGATCTAAGCCCTCGTATGCGAACGGAGCCGTCGGCTTGGACTTAGTTGTCTTCATCGACAGACGCCTTCCTTGCGGAGAGATAGTGGATCGCGGCCACGAGAGCCATGCCGACTGCGTACGAGTCGGCCATCGTGGCCGGAGCGAGAGCGCGGACATCTCCGAGAGACACGCTAGCCATACCTGTGAGCAGGAACCAGGACCCTGCGAGAAGCATCGGTCGCGGCAAAGTGCGGCATGAGGCGAAGACGCCCAGGCTGAAGATAATTTGCCAGAGACCAGGGAGCATCCAGAAGACGTCCTTTGTAATGTGCAGCAACACAAGGGGCAGAATGACGCCGGTAATCCCTGCCGGAAGGAATTGCGCAACGGCTGCGCGAACTATTTCGTCCGCCATGCTGGAGTGGAGGCGGTTAACACGCGTAAGCATCTGTGCAGCAATAAGCGCAGCAGAAATAACGCCGGTGGAAAGCCAGAGGGCGACATACTGTGCAGGATGTGCCGCAGGCTCGGGAAGGTAATGGGACTGAATCGCGCCGGCGAGGAGCGCAAACCCAGCAGTCGCAGAAAGCGTGAGCGGGCCGTACCCGTGGAACTCGGTGGTTTCTGCCACCTGGCGGCGAATATTTCGAATATCGGCGAGCGCGCGGTTGAGGTCAGTCATGAATAAGCACTTTGTGATACAAAGCGTAAGCTTTGCAGCGCAAAGTGTCAATATCGTTGAATGCTCAAACGCATTTCCGAGAAGCGAGTAACCCCTATGTCAGGCTAGGCAATTGAGGCAGACCAGCGTCATTCAACGTGTTACAGATGAATGGCTCCCTCAAGATAAAGCCTGGCGCAGCCGGATATCTTGACTCGATCTCCGGCGATTCGGCATTGCATGCGTCCTCCGCGGGCGCTCAGTTGCCGCGCTTGGAACGCCTGCTTGCCGGTGCGTTCGGCCCAATATGGCGCGAGCGTGCAGTGGATCGATCCCGTCGCGGGATCTTCGTTGATCCCGGCAGAGGGTGCGAAGAGCCGGCACACATAGTCCACGTCAGAACTATCGCCGTCGCCGGGAGCGGTGACGATAGCTCCGCCGATGCCCAGGCCCAGCTCGGCCAGGGCGGCGAAATCCGGCGTCAGGCTTTGCACTTGCTCCGTGTGATCGAGAACCACGAGCACATCGCGCACCGAGCGCAGGATCTCGCCTTTTTCGAGGCCGAGAGCCGACAGAAGCTCCGGCCATTCTTCACCCCGTACTGGCGGCCGGGATGGAAAGTCCATCTCGAAGAGGTCGTCGACGCGATCTACAGTCAACAACCCGCTGCGGGTGTGAAAGCATACCGGCCAATCATGGTGCTGACGCAGCCAGAGGATATACGCCGTCGCCAGAGTCGCGTGTCCGCACAGATCGTCTTCGACGACCGGCGTGAACCAGCGCAGATCGAAGCTGCCATCGGAGCGGGCTACGACGAACGCCGTCTCGCTGTGGCGGTTCTCCGCTGCAATTTTCTTGAGGACGGCATCGGCGGGAAATGCCTCAAGAATGCAGACTCCGGCAGGATTGCCGCCGAAGATTTCATCCGTAAACGAGTCGACATGATAGTAAGGAATAGACATTCACGGGTGAGAGTATCAGAGGGTGCAGGACGCGCGAAGGTCACAATCCTGTGCCGCTTTCGCCTCTCATCCCGTCTGTACCGTAACCTGAAGCTGCTCCCGTTGTCGGAATGACGATAGCCATATTCCCGAGCTGAACCATTTCTGAACTGACCAGAGAGCCACCGAACCATGGAGCCATGGAGCCGCTGCAGATGATCACCCACCCCGTCCGAAGACGCCCGGCCAACTGGAGCCTGGTGCGCTCCCACATCAAGAGCCATTGGATCGTCCCCTTCATCGCCTTCGAGTGGACCTGGCAGTGGGTGGCCTACGGGCTCAGCCGCTGGAGCTTTCTCGACGTGCTCGATTACCTAGGCAGCTTCTCCGTCCTGGTGGCCGTCATTTTCTACTTCAGCGCCTCGGGAGATCGCGTGAAGCAGCGCCACTATCAGGCCTGGCAGGTGATCAACACCGCGCAGGGCAAGGGCGGCAGCGGAGGCCGCATCGACGCTCTCCAGGAATTGAATGCAGATCACGTGCCGCTGGTCGGTGTCGACGTCTCGACCGCCTTCCTGCAGGGCCTGCGGCTGGAGCACGCCGATCTTCTGCGCTCCGACTTCAGCGCCGCCGATCTGCGCAGCAGCGACCTGCGCGGGGCCGACTTCACCAGCGCAAATCTGCGCTCGGCCAACTTCCGCTACAGCAATCTGGAAGGCGCTTCATTCACCGATGCCGATATGGATAATGACGACCTGAAGGGGGCCAATCTGGCGTCGGCGCGCTTCGCCGGAACCGATCTCTCCGCCGCCGATCTGGGGCTCGCCGACCTGCGCAGCATCGATTGGCGGCAGATCAAGAGCATCCGCGGTGCGAACATCGCCGGGGTAAGGAATCCTCCCGCCGGCTTCGTCGACTGGGCTCTCAAAAATGGAGCGGTTCAGACAAGCGTCCCGGATTGACCTGGATCAGGGAGGCGAGGCCGTGGGGATCGTCGATCCCATCAAAAGAGCAGTTGATTCCATGGCAAAAGCGAGGAATTCGTGGCCGGTCGTGCAACAAGTTGTTGCACATTCGGGCGGTTTTCTGTAACAATAGTGGCTACAAAAGGTAGACACAGAGCCCTCCCCCAGGAGCCTGTCAACCCCGCTCCCTTAAACTTTTCTCTAACCCGCAGATTCCACTCGCCAAACCGATCATGAGATTTGGCAGGGAATTCGCTCTGGCTTGATATTCTGGAAGAGTAGAGCAAAAGGCGCAGCCGAAACGGCTGCGCCTTTTGCTTTGAGCCCGCTACGCTTCGGATGACGAGCTCCTGGCGTCGGTGGGTTCAGCTCTAGCGAATCAGTTAAGGAGTCCTTCGCTGAAGCGGCCGTAGCGAGCCGAATGAGTGAGATGGCTCTCATTCCCTGAGGCTACGCTTCAGCATTTACTCGTCTCTAGGAGCGTCATGACCAATCCAAGCCAATCTAAAGTGCGGCGACGCTGTCGCGCGCTTCGTCCCAGCGGATATCAGTGCGAAGCTCCTGCTCTCCGGGGCGGGGACCACTGCTTTGCCCATGATCGCGATCGCCGCCGCCGCACGGCTCCGGCGGCGCTGGAAATTCCGCTCCTCGACAGCCATGCCGCCATCCAGACCGCGGCTACCGATATCGCTCGCGCCGTCGCTGCGGGTACTCTGGACCTCAACGCCGCGCGGATTCTCAACGCCACGCTGCGGGTCGCCGCGCAGACGCTGCCTCGTGCCAGCTCCCGCACCCGGTCCAAGGAGGATTCCGCCGCGCAGCCGGCCTCCGAGCCTGTCTCGGAGATCGTGCTCAGTCCGGAAGGGGAAGAGATGGCACCGGAGACGCCTTATCAGGAGCAGGAGGTGAAGCAGGAGCGGACGTGGTCGTTCGCCGAATACCTCTATCGGACCCTGCATCCGGACAGCCCTGACGCAGCTCTGCCTGAGGCAGGCTATGAGTCGCCGGACGAGAATTCCGCGGGAAGGGAAGGGTCCATCCCGGCCGGAAAATTTTCCAGCGGGAGTGAGACACCCGTGATCGAAGGCGCGCTGAGCTTGAGCACGGTGCAGAAGGTGGGGAGAGATCGATCGCGAGAGGAAAATCAGGCGGGGCGGGCAGAGACGAACGACTCGCGCGAGACAATCCCGAAAACATTGTCACCGCCTATTCCCGGTATATTGGCCGAACTTATCGGGGAAACAATCGGTCCGCGAAACGGCTCTGCCTTGCGGCGGAATTGCAGAGAGCCGTCTGAGTGTGCTTTGAGAACAACTGAGATGGGGATTTGAATCTGTCGGCGTAGTTAGGTGCAGAAACTGAGTTTTGGAACGCGCAAGAGTCGACCTACAAGCGGACCTATTCGAGAATCGAACTTAGATAAGCGGGACGTTTCAGGGGCTGTAGGTTATCGCGGAGATATTCGGCTGGGATTGGTAAACAGAACGGCGTTCATGGGGACTTGACTGCCTGAACTGCGCGCCGCAGGAGATTCATCTCCAAGTTTCAGGCCAATACACTTCTGCATTGGTAAGAATCGGTACAGCTCCGTCCTTCTTGACTGCCTCCATGGCACGACCTAGCTGTTCAAGTTCTTCATCGGGCAAATCCGGCGTCTGAAGCAGCGGCACGGTCGTTAAGAACGTTAGCGAATAAAGCCAGCTTCCCCAGTAGAGACTGAACGCAGCCCAATATGCCTCAAAGGTGGACGAAGAAATTGTCATCTGCCCTGGCCTACCCCATATTCTTCGTAGCTGTTCAGGAACGCTGAAGTGTACCGCGCGTGATGTCCCATGGTAGAGAAAGCCATACGTAGTCTCCATTGAGACCGATTTGGCAAGTTGCGCCATGCTTGGAATAGTCTGGTGCTTCTTGAGCGTGAATCCAGAGGCTGAGAATATGTCGCGCAGTTCATCGCGCCCGCGATCATATGCGAATTTGCTTCGAAGCTTCCATTCGAGTGAGAAGCCCGAGCCCGTGTTCGGAATCACATAATTTTCTTGTGCAAGAAATGTCTCGTGAATTCCAACAGCACCTAAAGCATGAACTATTCGTGAGGCCTCATCTTCGGTACGAGATGCCAGATACAAAACCCAAATTAGCTCCTCATACATGGCCCTGAGCAGCGGTACTGCAGAAAATCCTCGCACACCTCTTGCGAGGATAAGAATGCTATCCAAAGCCTCAGCCTGTTTCACGACAATTGAGCGAAGGACCAAATGGTAATGGTTGATCACACCTTCTTCGGAAGGTTGCCAATTCGCCACAGAGGCTTTCTCAAGCCAATCGCGGGTAGGAGACAAAACTGCGGCTGCGCAAAGCAGTAAATGCTCGACACGTGACCTTGCCTCATTGGTTTCTCGATTATTGCTGTGACTGCGCTGTTCCATTCCAAAAGCTTATCGTGTGGCACTACTTGCGCAACAAACGCAGCTCATTGAAAAGCGTCACTCCTCATAAGTCGGCTTTGCGTCAGCAGCTGGGGCAGTAAGTTCAACTACTCCCGCTGCTTGGCCGAGGAGAGAGCCGCTTAAGAAACAGCTCTCCCACGCATTTTCGGCTTTTTGACTCGCTCGATACCGGGCGACGCGAATACAGTTCGGCGCTGCCTGGGCAGGCTCGCTCGAGAATGGGACGGCCAGACTATTTCGCTTAGGGTGCCAGTCTAACTACCTACGTTATGCTGCAGGCTTATCGGTTGGCTTTTTTTGCGGATGGATTTCAGGCGACAATGACGTCACTTTGGTAGGGAGCGCCCCGTGCTGCGGAGTTCCGCACATGTGGCACGGCTCCGCCTTCAATTTGATCTCAGCGCCACAGCAGGCGCAATAAGCAGCCACGTTTCAATTCCTCCGTGTGGATGCTTGTTTGACGCACCGGCAAAGAGAAAGATTCATTCGCTGGAAGTGCGATTAAGACGTGAAATGGCCTGGCCGTCAGCGCAGGATAACGCTACGACGGATCGGTCATCGCCGGCTGTTCGGCTGCCGGCGATGATCTCCCGCTAAGCTCGTACTACTCCCGCTAAGCTCGTACTATTAGTCCGAATCTTAAGCAGCCACCTGAAGCGTGTACCTTAAGCACGAACGGGGGGCCGGTTGGCTTCGGCGCGTTCCTGTCCTGAGCCTTCTGTCTGGATCGCGTTCTCGATCTTGTCCCATACTGCGGGGCTGGGATCGTGAATGGGAAGCAGCAGCTTCGCCTGTTGCGCGATGTACTCCAGATCGCGCACCAGCGCGGCGCAGTTCTCGCAGGTCTTCAGATGCTCTTCCGCACTGAGATCGGCGTGGGACTCGAACAACTCAGGCAGGCGGTCTTGAAATTCGGCACAGGTCATGGTCTTCCGGTCAGATCGCGTCGTGGTCATACGGCCGGCTCCTTGCGCTCTCCGGTACGGAGCAGGTCGCGTAGTTTCATGCGCGCTTTGTGGAGTTGCGACTTGCTATTCCCAATGGAGCAGGCAAGCATATCGGCAATTTCGTTATGTTCGTAGCCCTCCACATCGTGGAGGACAAAGACCAGGCGGTAGCCCGGGGGAAGGTTTTCGACGGCGCGTTCGAGGGTGACGCGGTCGATCGATCCGGAGAGCATGAGGTCGCGCGCTCCGATATCCTTGCGCGGGCCGTCTTCCTGCGAAGGCTCGAGCGTCTCTTCGAGCGAGACCTGGGGAAGTCCCTTTTTGCGGAGGTGCATCAGCACCACGTTCACGGCGAGGCGATGCAGCCAGGTCGAGAAGGCCGAGTCGCCGCGAAAGGTTGCGATCTTGCGATAGAGCTGAAGGAAGGCTTCCTGGGTAAGATCTTCGGCTTCGGCCACGTTGCCCAGCATGCGCAAGCACAGCGAATAAACGCGGCGCTTGTGCAGTGCGTAAAGAGTCTCAAAGGCGCGTGCGTCTCCACCTTGCGCAGCCTGGATGGCTTCGGCCTCGCCGGCGATGGGCGGATTGCGGCGCATATGCTGATGTACGGGTTTTGGTGCTGCCTGGCCGGTGCTCATGCCAGACTCCTGAATGCTTGCGATGAGTGCATGCGTGCTCGCTCCCTGCGTAGTGCCTAGCGGTGTTTGTGTGGTGTGGCTCATGGGTTAACCGCTACGTGCAATTTGCTATTCCAATGACAGGCGCAATTTCAGGGTAGGAAGCATGACCGGCGCAAAAGGTTGCTTGTATTGAGCTTGCAAGAAACCTCTACCAGATTACGATGGTGCTCCCGCGGCCATCGTCTCATTTTTCTTTGCAAAACCCTATTTTTTACGACCCGATAAATCGGGCATAGAGGCTTCGCGCCTGCGCGACGTCGGTTGTCCCCTGGATGATGGCTCGGCCGTCGGCGAAGAGGGTCAGAACGTACTCGCCGCGCTCGAAGCGCAGAAGCATGCTGTTAAAGCGAACTTTGCCGTGCGCCTGCAGGCGCTCACTCATCGCCGCCAGATCCACGGGACGGCTGTGCTCGTGAATCTGCACCGAGTTTCGTCCGCAAAGCGTGATGTGAGGGCGGCCCTCCCCGCGCAGATGGCGGAAGTCGCGCTCGCCGCAGACCTGGCAGCCGGCGCGAGGCGCGGCTGCCGATACCTCGGACCACTCGTTGTTCCAGAGATCGTAGGAGAGCAGGGTGCGCCGCAATCCGGAGCGGTTGCCGGCAACGTACTTCATGGTCTCGGTGACGGCGAGCGAGGCGGCGAAGTTGACTGCGGAATTCAGGATTCCCGCGGTGTCGCAGGTTTCGACGGCTCCCGTGGGCGGCTCGGGAAAAATGCAGGCGAGGCAGGAGGTTTCTCCGGGCAGGATATTCATGGTGACGGCATAGGCGCCAACCGCGGCCGAGTAGATCCACGGCTTATTCTGCTCGACGGCATAGTCGTTGAGCAGGTAGCGGGTCTCGAAGTTGTCGGTTGCGTCCAGAACGAGGGTGGAGCCGGCGAGCAGAGCGTGGATATTTCCCGGTGTCAGATCGGCCACATGCGCATAGACTTTGACTTCGCTATTGAAGAGGGCGATCTTGCGGCGCGCGGCCTCGGCTTTGGGCAGGGCATCGCGAACGTCGGCCTCGTCGAAGAGCACCTGACGCTGCAGGTTACTCTCTTCGACAAAGTCGCGGTCGATAAGGGTAAGAGCGCCGATTCCGGCGCGGGCCAGCAGGGATGCGGCCGCCGCGCCGGTGGCTCCACAGCCTACCAGGGCGACGTGCGCGGCGGCCAGCTTCTCCTGGCCGGCTTCGCCGATGCCGGAAAAAAGCACCTGGCGGGAGTATCTTTCGCTGGCGGGGGAATGGGGCGCAACTATGGTGGGAATGGCCGTGTCTCCTTGAGCTTCAGGAAGCATGTTTCATTCTTTAGTATAGGAGTCGTGCCGGGAGCGCATCTCATGGAAACTAGGAAGGCGCTTCGGTGCGAACGGATGAAGCCGGGAATGCATCTCACGATCTCTGTCGAAATGTTTGCAGGCAGCCAAAGATTCAAAGGCGAGAGGGACTGATTGGTTTTCTTGCGAACAGTGGGCCGTTTTCGCGGCGCCGCTCCCCTTGTGGGCGTCCTTATCGGACCAGCCGTGCTCGCCGTTTTTCTCCTGCTGGCGGGGGGAGGGACGGCGCTTGCTCAGTCGCAGTCCGGCCCGCCTTCGACGGCTCCGGCAAATCCGATCGCCGGGTCGGCCGAGCCGCCGCCGGTCAAGACCGGAGTGCAGGCCAGCCCGGGGCCGCCGCCCGCGACCAAAACGCCGGGATATGCTGAAGCGCCTGCCCAGATTCCTAAGGTGGAGCAGCCCTCGCATGCGGCCACCGAGAGCCTGCGGGCATGGATCGGTCTGGAGGTCGAGGCTGTGGAGTTTCAGGGAGTCGACCGCGCCCGCCTCGATCCGCTGCCGCAGGTGCTGCCTCTGCAGCCCAACAAGCCGCTGCGCTCCGAGGATCTGCGCGAGAGTCTGCGGCGGCTGTTCGAAACCGGCCTGTACAAGGGCATCGACGTGGAGGGCACGCGCAACGGGGACAGGATAACCATCATCTTCAACGGCGCGCCGGCTCTTTTTCTGGGCCGCGTGACCGTGGCGGGGTCGAAGAACGACCGGCTCACCAGCCAGTTGCAGCGCTCCGCGCGCCTGACCCCCGGCACGCCCTTCAGCGACAGCAAGCTTACCCAGGCGGACAAGCTGCTGCAGCAGACGCTGCAGGAAAACGGCTATTACCAGGGAAGCCTGGCCCGTACCACCACCGTCGACGCCGCCGATGCGCAGGTCGACGTGAACTTCGATGTGCAATCCGGCAAGCAGGCCCGCATCGGCGACGTGACCGTCGACGGCAATGCCGGGATGCCGCTGGATAAGTTCCGTAAGAAGGGCAAGCTGAAGCGGGGCGCGAAGGTGACGCGCGATACGGTAAGCCGCGCCCTCACCGGCCTGGAGAAGAACTACCAGAAGGAGCAGCGGCTGGACGCCAACATCAATCTGGAGTCGAAGGATTTTCAGCAGCCTACCAACCGCCTGAACTACAAGTTTCAGGTTGCTCCCGGACCAATCGTGACCATCCACGTGAACGGAGTGAAGCTGAGTCAGGGCAAGATCAAGAGCCTGGTGCCGGTCTACGAAGAAGGCTCCGTGGATGAAGACCTGTTGAACGAAGGCAACCGCCGCATCCGTGACTACTACCAGCGGGATGGGTATTTCGACGCGCAGGTGACACATACCCGGAATACCGACAATCCCAACCTCACGACAATCGATTACGAGGTGAAGCTGGGCGACCGGCACGTGGTGGTATCGACCAGAATCACCGGCAACAAGTACTTTCACGATGACATCATCGAGCCGCGCCTCTCCGTACACAAAGCGACCCTGCTGCAGAAGCATGGAAATTACAGTCAGGCATTGGTGCAGGCGGATGTGAACAACATCACGGCTCTCTACCAGAGCAACGGCTTCAGCAGTGTGAAAGTGACGCCGGAGGTCAAGCCGGTTCCAGCGCGCGCTCCGGGGAAGCCGGAGGGACTAACGATTACTTACGCGGTCGATGAAGGCGCGCAGCAGAAAATCGGAAAATATGTGATCACCGGAAGCAAGCAGATCGATCTTCCGACCCTCGTCTCGCTCACCAACGTGCAATCGGGCCAGCCGTACTCGGCGATGGTGATCTCGGGAGACCGCGATTCGATCCTCACCTACTACTTCAGCCACGGCTTCGATCACGCCACGCTGAATGTGAAGCAGGAGCCGCAGAAAGACCACCCCGAGCTGATCGATGTGGCCATGAACATCGAGGAGGGCGAGCGCATCTTCGTCAATCGCATCCTGATCTCGGGGCTCAGCTACACTCGCTCCTCGACTATCGCGCCGCACGTGCTGCTGAAGCCGGGAGACGCGCTGGATCAGTCAGCGTTGCTCGAAACCCAGCGGCAGCTCTACGACCTTACTCTCTTCAACGAGGTCAATACGGCGGTGCAGAATCCCAATGGCGACGAGCTGCGCAAGAATGTGCTGCTGCAGTTCACCGAAGCACGCCGCTGGAACCTGGAATACGGCTTTGGATTCCAGGCGCAAACCGGCAATCCCTCGACCAACTGCCCGAATCCAGTGAGCCTGATCCAGCTTGGCATCAATCCCACGAGCTATACGGCCAACTGCGGTCCGAACGGCACGGCCGGGGCCAGCGCGCTGGTGCTGTTCAACGTGTCGCGCATCAACCTGTGGGGAAGAAACCAGGCGGTCACGCTGCGCACGGAATACGGATCGCTGGAGCAACAGGCGACGGTGATCTACACCTTCCCGCACATCTTCAACCTGCAGAAATTCGACTTCTCGCTGAGCGGCGGCTACACCAACGCGCAGGACGTGACCACCTACGCAGCTTCCCGGCTGGAGGGGACGGTGCGCCTCACCCAACGGCCGTCGAAGCCGAATACGCTGATCTATCAGCTCACCTATCGCCGGGTGAAAGTGAACCCAGACAGCGTGCAGGTGGCTCCCGACGAGATTCCGCTGGTCTCCGAGCCGGTGCGCGTTGCCGGGCCGGGCATCACCTGGATTCGCGACACGCGGCGGCCGTCTCCACTGGACGCGCAGGCCGGCACCTACACCAGCGTGGAAGAGTTTGTCACCGACAATGCGTTCAAGTCGGAGGCCAACTTCAACCGGCTCGACGTCAGCAATTCCAGCTACTACAAGGTTGGCAAAAAGAACTACGTCCTTGCGCGCAACACCCGTTTCGGCTACGAGCGCGCCTTCGGCGAAGCCAAATTCGAGACCATCCCTCTGCCGGAGCGGCTATATGCGGGCGGTGCGCAATCGCTGCGCGGATACTCCATCAACTCTGCCGGGCCGCGCGATTCGCTCACCGGGTTTCCCATCGGCGGCGCGGGAGCTTTCGTCAACAGCACCGAGCTTCGCTTCCCGAATCCCACGCTGCCCTATTTCGGCAATGCGCTGGGCTTCGTTCTCTTTCACGACATGGGGAATGTCTTCACCAAGTCTTCGGACATCTGGCCGAGCTTTCTGCGCACCCGCCAGCCGCATAGCGGAACCTGCAAAGACCTGAATCCCGCTGACCAGCAGAAGATCACCAATCCCACCACGCAGGCCGCCGGCACCTGCGACTTCAACTACTTCACCCACGATGTCGGAATCGGTCTGCGCTATCACACGCCGATCGGGCCGATCCGCGTGGACTTCAGCTATACGCTGAACCCCCCGATCTATCCGGTAATCATCACCTACGGCACACAGTCCAATGGACAGCCGATTGCGCCCTACGTCGGCAACGCCGGCCACTTCAACTTCTTCTTCAGCATCGGGCAGGCATTCTGATGAGACGCGCGTTCCAGTTCGGTGTGACGGCGATGGTGCTGGCGAGTGCAGTGATTCTTCGCGCACCGGCGAATGCGCAGGTCGCCGGTACGCCGCGGGCGAGCTTGAATTCAGCCGATGCAGCCGCGAAGCCTATCGTGCTGGATCGCGTGGTGGCGATCATCAATGGCGACGTGTTGCTGGAGAGCGATGTGCAGGAGGAGATGCACTTCGCCAAGCTGGAGCCGGTGGGCGTGCCTGCGGGCAGCGATTCGTTGCGCCGCTCGGCGCGCCGCCTGATCAACCGCACGCTGATCCTGCAGCAGATCAAGGAGCAGCAGCAGACCGGGATGAGTGTCTCCGACGCCGATGTGGAAAAGCAGCTCGATGAGATCCGCAAGAGCCTGCCCGCCTGCAAAGAGCATGACTGCACGACGGAGGCAGGCTGGAAGGCGTTTCTCGCCGCGAACGGTCTAACCCAGCAGGATGTTCTCGATCACTGGCGGCAGCGCATGCAGATTCTGCGCTTCATCGATATCCGCTTTCGCGCGGGCATTCGCATCTCGAAGCAGGAGATTGCGGACTATTATCAGAAGTCCATCCTGCCTGGTTATGCGCACGCGAAGGACAAGCCTCCGCCGGTCGACACGCTGGCGCCGCGCATCCAGGAAGTGCTGCTGCAACAGCATGTGAATGGGCTTCTGCAGGATTGGATGAAAACGCTGCGCCAGGAAGGCAGCGTGCAGATTCTTGACCCGGCGTACGGGCAAAGCAATTCGGGCGATGAGGACGACGAATAGAGATCATGGCAACTGTACCCAATCCCGTTCCGCCTGAAGCAGCACCGCCGCGACGCTCGCCGTGGCGTCACGTATGGCGCGGCGCGCTCGTAGTGCTGGCGGCGGTGGCTCTGCTCATCGGCGCGGCAGCGTGGTACGCGAGTACGCCGCAGTTCGCGAATCGCGTGCGCACCGAGCTGATATCGGTGATCGAACGCGCCACCGGCGGCCGCGTGGAGCTGGGAGCATTCCATTGGAGTGTGCTGCACCTGCAATTCGAGGTCGACAACCTCACCATCCACGGACTCGAAGGACCGGGACAGGTTCCGTACGCGCACGTCGATCGCGCCTTCGTGCAGGTGAAGATCCTCTCGTTCTTCCGGCCTAAGATCAGCCTGAACTATCTGGGCATCACGCATCCTGTCTTCCACCTGATCGTCAACGCCGACGGCTCGACCAACCAGCCTCATCCCAAGGTGGCATCGACCAGCAACACTCCGATACAGGACACGCTCCTCGACCTGGCCGTAGACCGCACCGAGGCGAACAACGGCAGCTTGCTCCTCGATGAGCAGGCGGTCGAGCAACGCGCCATCCCCTTTGACATCGCCGCAAACCAGATCGGCGTGACCGTCCGCTATGTGCCCGCGCCGCTATTGTCCGGCGATGGCAAGAGCAAGGAGAGCTACGCTGCGACCGTTCATATCGAAGACCTGACGGCGACCCGGGTGCGCACCGCGCCGGTAAAGATGAAGTTCGATGTGCAGGCCAGCATCGGACGAAACTTCCTCACCGTGGAATCGCTGCGGCTGCAGACCGGTGAGTCCACGCTGAATGGCGACGCATCGGTCACCAACTTCGCCGATCCTGCATGGAAGGGACAGGCGCAGGGCAAGGTCGATCTGCGCGAAGTGGAAGCGCTGTCGGAGATCGAGGGACTGAATCGCGGGCAGGCGACGCTGCAGCTCACCGGGCAGGGGACGCGGCGCACCTTTACCGTCGATGGCAATGCCGGCGTCGAGGGAGCGACGTACCATGTTGGCTCCATCCACATTGCGGGAGCCAGGGCCACCGCGCAGCTGCACATGACCCACGACGAGATCGCGTTGACGGCGATCAAGGCGCGGCTCGCCACCGGCGGCACGATCGATGCCGAGATGCATATCCTGCGCTGGCTGAGTACGCCGCCTTCGGGCGCGGTGCCCGACCTGCCACCAGCTACCACCCGTGCGCTGCGTAAGGCGCAGAAGGTGAATGCCGATAAAGGCAAGCAGCAGGGAATCATCCGCGCCAAGCTTCGCGGCCTCTCGCTCTACTCGATCATGTCGGTCGTGGCTCCCGCGCACTATGCGAACCTGGGCTTCGACACTGCGGCGAGCGGCGATGCGAGCGTCGACTGGACGGGCAGCGCGCTGGACTTCACCGCCAACGCCAAGGTCGCTCTTACTCCTACGGGACGCCCACGTCCCAATGAGGTTCCGCTTCACGGCACGATCGACGCGGGCTATTCGAACGTGACCGGCCTGGTCAGCATTCGCGGCTTGAACGTGCAGACTCCGGGGATGAACCTGCAGGTTACGGGCAGCCTCGGCGCGTATCCGATCACCCGCTCGTCGAGCATGCAGGTGAAGCTGACCACGAACAATCTCGCCGAGTTCGATCAGACGCTGACCACTCTGGGCCTAGCCGCGGAAGGCAAGACCGGAGTGAAGGCGATTCCTCTGGCGCTGCACGGACAGGCGGCCTTCGACGGCGTGGTGACGCGCAGCATCCTCGATCCCGATGTGCAGGGACACCTCAACGCCACCAACTTCGATCTGCTCTTCAACGCTCCGGTGCAAAGCGGTGCAGCCAACGCCGAGACGCCGGGGCAGTCGTCCGTGCGCACCGTGCATTGGGATTCCGCCGACGCGCAGGCCGAGTATTCTTCCGATTTGATAGCAGTGCAGCACGGCGTATTGCAGCGCGGCAAGACGGCGGTGCATCTCGCCGGACAGCTGCATGCCCACCAGCTGCCGAGGCATCGCTACGCCTTCGATGAGAATTCGGCGATCAGTGCGAATGTCGGCGTTCAGGATGCCGCGCTGGCCGATCTGCTGGTGATGGCCGGGCAGGATCTGCCCGTCAGCGGAACTCTGAACCTGCAGGCCAACGTCAACGGCCAGCTCAACAACCTGAGCGGGGGCGGACACGTCGCAATCAACGGCGGCGCGGCCTATGGAGAGCCGTATCACAGCCTCAATGCCGATCTGCGCTTTGCCGGCGAAGAGGTGGGCGCGACCCATCTGGTGTTTCTGCAAAATGGAGGCCAGCTCTCCGGCGATGGAGGGTACGACCTCGGTAACAAAAATTTCCATTTCAACGCGCGCGGAAGCGGCTTCGAGCTGGCGCATATCCAGAGGCTGAAGAACTCGCGCTACACGCTGGGGGGGATGCTGGTCTTCGATGCGCAGGGCAGCGGCACCCTCGAGTCGCCAAGCCTGCAGGCCAACATCCACTTGTCGAAGCTGAACTTCGATAACAAGGCCAGCGGCTATCTGGACATCAACGCGCACACCCAGGGACACACCCTGCTGATGAAGGCCAACGCGCAGATGAGCAACGCGGCCATCCAGGCGCAGGGACAGGTGCAGCTGACCGGCGACTACCAGACCCAGGCGCAGCTGACTCTGACCGGGCTGGACGTGGACCCGATCCTCGAATCCCTTGCGGTGCGCGGAGTAACCGTACATTCCACGATTGCCGGCAACGTGAAGGTGAACGGGCCGCTCAAATATCCACGCAAGTTGAGCGGCGATGCGACGCTGGCGCAGTTCGAAGTGGCGCTGGGAGGCATTCCTCTCAAGAGCCAGGGTCCGCTGCACGGAACGCTGGCCGACGGCAGGCTGCGCCTCGATCCACTGCACATCGTCGGCGAAGACACCGACCTGCGCGCCAACGGCGCCATCGGCGTCTTCGATCAGGATCGCGAGCTGAACCTGCATGCCGATGGCTCGGTCAACATGAAGCTGGCGCAGACGCTGGACACCGACCTCACTTCGTCGGGTCACGTCGACTTCGATGTCGACGCGGATGGCAGCATCATGCATCCCAGCCTGACCGGGCAGGTGAAGTTCACCAACGTCGCCATGGCCCTGCAGGATTTTCCCAACGGCCTGAGCCAGATGAACGGCACGCTTTCCTTCGACCAGGATCGCCTGGATGTGAAAGATCTGACCGCGGTGAGCGGCGGCGGCAAGTTGAAGATGGGCGGCTTCGTCACCTATCAGCAGGGTCTCTACGCCGACCTGAATGCCACCGCGAAAGATGTGCGCATCCGCTACCCGCAGGGCATCAGCTCCATGGCCGACGCCAAGATGCGCCTGCTGGGAACACAGGCCTCGCTGCTGCTGAGCGGCACGGTTACGGTAACGCGCTTCGTCATTGGCTCGGATCTCGATCTCGCGTCGTTCAGCTCGGCGACGGGGAGCGTGTCGCTGCCTCCCGATCCGAATTCTCCATCGAACCGCCTGCGCCTGGACATTCACATCCTCTCCGCGCCGCAGCTCGACTTCCAGAACTCCTATGCCAAGCTGGCGGGAGACGTCGATCTGCGGGTGCGCGGCACGCTGGCGCAGCCATCAGTGCTCGGCCACATCTCCGTTACGGAAGGCAGCGCCACCTTTGCGGGAACGAAGTACGAGCTGCAGCACGGCGACATCTATTTCACCAATCCGCTGCGCATCGACCCGGTCATCGATCTGAGCGCGATGGCTCACGTGGAGGATTACGACATCACCATCGGGTTAAATGGCACGCCGTCGAAGCTGGTGCCTACCTTCCGCTCCGAGCCGCCGCTTTCCGAGCAGGATATCTTCGCCCTGCTGGCCCTGGGCCGGACGCAGGAGGAGCAGCAGATCTACAGCAGTATGCAGTCGCAGGCAGGAGTGAACTCGACCGCCGACACCCTACTGGGCGGCGCGCTGAACGCGACCGTGAGCAGCCGCATACAGAAGCTCTTCGGCGGCGGCAGCGTGAAGATCGATCCCACCTTTGTCAGCGGGACAGGGAACTCGACGGCGCGCATCACGGTCGAGCAGCAGATATCGAAGAACGCGACGCTGACCTACGCGACCAACGTGAACTCGACCGCCCAGCAGCTCATCCAGGGACAGGTCAACCTGACGGAGAACATCTCCATCCTGGCGGTGCGCGACGAGTCGGGAGTCTTCAGCCTGCTGTTCAAGATCAGGCGCCGCTACCGGTAGTTTTTTGAGGACTTTTTAGACGAACTCCGGGTTGTTATAGCGTGTCGTTATTCGTTTGAAGTGTTCGTCATTCCGGCAACCGCGGGGGTACAATCTCCGCGATGCAAAGGAAGTAGCGGGAGCGAAAGAAATCCGTTATAGTTCGGTCCGCGAGCATCTCTTCGATTCGCCGGGGCGTCTGATTTGGACGAAGCGACAAATTGACGAGAAGTCGACAAACGTAAATTGATCCGACGACATAGGAATGAGATAGTCAAAGCGAGGGATTTGACAATGAGAAATGCAAGACTCGGTGTTGCGCTAACTGCGGTCACTCTTATGCTGGGCAGCGGTTCCACCTCAATTTCGCGTCATTCGGCGGCCTTTGCTCAAACCTCGCCCGATGACAATAACCTGCGCGCCGAAATCATGAACAAGGCGTTGAACAAATCGCGGTTCAAAGATGTGCAGGTCACCGTGCAAGGCGGCGTAGCGCGGCTGACGGGAACGGTCGATGTCTTCGATATCAAGGAAGAGGCGGACAAGCGGGTTCACCGCACCAAAGGCATCAAGGCAGTCGATAACGAGATCGAAATCGCCGGGCCTGCGGTTCCGGATGCCGAGCTGCAGCAGAAGCTGGTGAGAGCCATCGAGTATGACCGCGTGGGTTACGGGACGACGGCGTTCAATGCCATTGCCGTGAATGTGGAGAACGGCGTGGTAACGCTTGGCGGCCATGCTTACGGACCAGTCGACGCCGATTCGGCGGTCGCGGTCGCTGCGAATACCAAGGGTGTGAGGGATGTCGTCAACGAAATCCAGGTCGACCCAGTCTCGCCGATGGATGATCGCATTCGCTTCGCCGTCTACCGTACCGTCTACGGCTTCCCGTCGTTGAACAAGTATGCGATCGATCCAGGCAAGCCGATTCGCATCTCGGTGCAGAACGGCAACGTCACCCTCTATGGCGTCGTCGATTCGCAGTCCGACAAAGATGCCGCTGGCATTCGCGCCAACACGGTGCCGGGCGTCTTCCACGTCACCAACAACCTGCAGGTTGCCGGAGGCGGTCCGGAAAAATAGCTGCTGCCTGTTTGTTGTACGAAAGCCCCCGCCGCCTGGTGGGGGCTTTTTGTTTGTGGCTGCGGGTGCGCCCGTCCATGGCTTGCATGGGAATAATGCTCACGCAGAAGCGTTGTTTCTTTAGCGCCAGGCTGGAGTAGGGTGCAGCTCTTCTTCGCTGGGTGTCACCACGAGATAGGAAGTCCCGTCAAAATGAAGACCACGAATCTCCGCCCACTCAGTACATTCGAGCGCTTTTTTTTTCTGCTCGCCCAGGTTGAACCATTGCATTTCTCCGTCTCCGCCCAGATCGAGGGAGAGACCACGATCGCAGAGTGGAGAGCCGCCTTCTCCTCTCTTCAGAAACGCCATCCGCTTCTCAGGGCTTCGATACAGACAGATCACCAGGGTGTCCCTTATTTTCGCGATGAACCGGGAATTCCAATTTTTCTTCGGATCATCGAAGGCAACGCTGTTCAACAGCTGGAGGCGGAGATCGCGAGGGAGATAGCTACCCCTTTTTACTCCGCATCGCAGGCTCCGTTGCTTCGGGCAGTCCTCTTGCATGAGGAACGGCGGTGCATCGTAATTCTCGTTGCTCACCACTCCATTGGCGACGCACTTTCTCTCACCTATGCGATACGAGATTTGTTGGAGGCTCATGCCGGCCGGCCGCTCGACCCATTGCCTGTGCCGCCACCGCATGAGCAACTGCTTGGACTCGAGGACGAGTCTATTGAAGACTCGAGCAAATTTTCCGGAGTGGCGAGATCTATCAATCCAGATTTCTTCAAGCTCGCTCCCCGCGTCGCATCGCTGCGCCTGAGTGAAGAGTTAACGGGCAAACTGAAGGCGCGCTCGCAGCAGGAGGAGACCTCGGTTCATTGCGCCCTGCAGGCCTCCATTGTTTTTACGGCTAAAGAGTTGGCAACGCATGGGGTTCATCCACGATTGGGCGTGGGATCTCCCATCAGCACGAGAAAAACTCTTCACCAAGGTGAGATTTGCGTGTTGCTCACAGATATAGCGCGACAGCAGTTAAGCATTCCCGGCTCGGGTGATTTTTGGGAGCTGGCCCGGTGCGCAAGAAACGAGCTTGCTCCACAACAATCTCTCGATCGAATCGTAAAATCGCGGCGGGAGTTCCGTCAGCTTCTTTCGAGTGTTCCGGATCTGGAAACTGTGAGGCAGATCGTCGGGCAGGGGATGAAGAACGATTTCGTTTTATCGAATATGGGAAGTCTGCCTTTTGACACTCAATACGGCAGATTGCGGCTGGAAACGATGTGGGGCCCGTCAATTCTGATCGGAACCTCAGAGGATCAACAGTTTCTTGGCGTGGCGACCGTGAATGAGAGGCTATCGCTTTTGTACAGCAGCCATGCGCCGATTCCTCGACTTCTGGAAACCATGGAGAGCGTGTTGGTTGAGCATGTTTAGCGCAATCGCCGTTTTTAATACCGGCCAGAACCTCAGCGATGCGAGGAATGTGTCGCTGAGATTCTTTGCCGTCATCCCGGATTGCGACACCTCCGTTAAACTTGATCTATGGCCTTCTTTCGCAACATCGGTGTGACCCTGGAGATGATCAAGTGGGAGCACTCGATCTTCGCATTGCCCTTTGCCCTGACCGGCGCCATGCTGGCTGCCAATGGCGTGCCGCACGCGGCGCAGATCTTCTGGATCATTGTCTGCATGGTGAGCGCGCGCTCCGCGGCCATGGCTTTCAATCGCTGGGCCGATGCCTCCATCGACGCGGCCAACCCGCGCACCGCCTCGCGAGCGATTCCTTCAGGGCTGCTCTCGCGCAGTTTTGTTGGGGGATTCACGCTGGCCATGATCGCCATCTTCGTAATCGCAGCCGGGCAGCTTAACCATCTCACGCTGCTCATGTCTCCTGTGGCGCTGCTGGTGGTGCTGGCCTACTCGTATACCAAGCGCTTCACGCGCTGGTCACATCTGGTGTTGGGGCTGGCGCTGGGCATCGCTCCGGCAGCGGCATGGATCGCGGTGCGGGGAAGCCTCGACCCGCGCATCGTTATTCTTACCGTCGCGGTGATGTTCTGGGTGGCCGGCTTCGACCTGCTTTATTCCTGCCAGGATGTGGAGCACGACCGCGCGCAGGGGCTGTTCAGCGTGCCTTCCACGTGGGGCGTGACTGCGGCTTTCTGGATCGCGCGCCTCATGCATGTGGCCATGCTGGCGCTGCTGGTGTGGCTGGCGCAGGCCTTCTCTCTCGGCCACTACGCGCTGATCGGAATTGCTGCTGTGGCTCTGCTGCTGCTGTACGAACACACGCTTGTCTCGCCGGGGAATCTGAAGAGGCTCAATGCGGCCTTTTTCACCATGAACGGCGTGATTTCGGTGGTTTATTTTCTCTTTGTAGCAGCGGATTTGTTGGCTCGGCGGTAATGAGGATATCTGAGCAGTTCAGAAACATCCCTAGAGGCTGAAGCCTCGTCGCGAGAGTGAGCATTTTACGGCACGGCTGAAGCCGTGCCCTACCTTCAAACCGCTGTGTCTTGTCTCAAACAATTGATGTGTAATGCAGCTGCGTTCTTCAAAGCGAAAGAAAGATCTCCTGCTTGGGTTTGCCCCACGCAGAATATCTTTCTGCTTCAAAAGGCGAGAGGCCCGCGGAGTGATCCGCGGGCCTGGTTGGGGGAGGGACTCGAAGCTTGTTTTCAATCGGCACTCACCACTACTGCTTAGATCAGGCGCTGTGCCGTTTATGTTCATCAATTTTTTTGTTCACGCTGTTCTTCACATCCTGCACCTTGTCGCTGACGTGCTCGCGTGCATGATTGGCGTGAGCTTCACTGTCGCGGCGGTGGGCGTCGGAAGTCTTTTCGGCATCGTCTTTCACGTTGCCCCAGGTCTCTTTCACTGCGCCTTTCACCTGATCGGCTACACCCTGGTTGGCGAGATGCTGATTGCCTACGCCTTCTCCGACTTTCTGTTTCACCTTGCCTATCACCTGATCTGCCTTGCCGGAAACCTGGTCTTTGTTCATGATGAAACTCCCCATACTACGGTTATTTACTGCGGTGATCGGACGCCTGCATGAGTGTTGATTGCCGCCCCCATGCAGGCGCCCGTTTAAGCTACGGGACTAAACAACTGGACTGGACAACTGGATTAGACAACTGGCCGGCGCCCGCTAATCAACTGGATGAGCAACACCACCAGCGCCAAAACCAGCAGGATGTGAATGTATGCGCCGATCGCGTGAAAGCTCACCAGACCTACCAGCCACAAAACCAGAAGGATTACAAAAATCGTCCAAAGCATCGTCGAATCTCCCCTCGTACTCGTTCAAAGCTCGTGTCTACGGAGAGATAAGGTGCACGTGGCTTCTTTAAGGTTGCCGTACAATTAAAAATTTGGGTGCGGAGTCAAGATGCAGATCGCAATCCAGGGTGAGCCCGGATCATTCAGTCATGAAGCAGCTTTAAAGTTCTTTCCCGAAGCAACCATCGTGCCGTGTTCCTATTCTCCGGAGGTCTTTCGCCGGTTAGTAGACGGGGATGTCGATGCGGCCGCCATTCCGATCGAGAACTCGCTCGCCGGCTCCGTGGTCGAGCATTACGACCTGCTGCTCACGCATGATGTGGCCGTGGAGCGGGAGACGCTGTTGGGCATTCATCACAATCTGATTGCCGTTCCCGGCGCGCAGATCGAGCGTTTGGTTCGCGTCTACTCGCATCCCATCGCGCTGGCGCAGTGCCGGCGCTTTTTTGCGGAGCATCCGCAGATCGAGCCGGTTCCTTATTACGACACGGCGGGCAGCGTGAAGCAGCTCATGGAGCTGCGTGACCGCTCCTGTGGCGCGATTGCCAGTGCGCAGGCGGCTGCGTACTACGGGGGAGAGGTGCTGGCTCCCAACCTTGAAGATAACGCGGAGAATTACACGCGCTTCTTCCTGATGCGCCGGCGCAATGAGGTCGCGGCAAACCAGCAAGCGAACAAGGTGAGTCTTGCCTTCCAGGTCGAAAATCGCCCGGGAACGCTGGTAGGCGCTCTGCAGGCATTTGTCGACCAGCAGATCAATCTGACCAAGATCGAATCCCGCCCGGTCCCGGGCAAGCCCTGGCAGTACATCTTCTATACGGATTACCAGCTGGCCTCGCCGGAGCTGGCGGAGAAGGCGCTGCAGCTTCTCGATGAGCATTGCTCCATGGTGAAAGAGCTGGGGCGCTATTCCGCCGGCCAGATCGAAGGCTAGACCAGCTTTCCGCTTTGACGACCCGGTGATGGCGCCGACGACTTGACTCGGTGCGACAACCTGCCGATGAAAAGGCAGTGACGCCATCCTCCAACCCGCATCTAACAGCCAACACCACCCGGTGGTCTTCTCTCCTGAAGCCGCGGCGGCCATTGTGCACCCCGGGAATCACGTCTAAGTTGCAGAAAGCAAACGACACCTCGGCCATTTCCGGACTTTTGCGACTTTCTCAATGTTGCGGAGTCTAATAGCTAATTATTTGATAAGAAGGCACTCAATGGCTAGCGATTTTCTAAGCGTGATTCAGCCCAGCGATCCAAAACAACGTGAGGACCGCTCGAGCGAAAAGTCTCTACCTATCCTCCCGGTACGGGATACCGTGCTGTTCCCCCACGCGGTTCTGCCGCTGACGGTGGGCCGGGAGAGTTCCATTCAACTCATCAATTCTTTGGGAGAAGAGAAGAGCATCGTGGTCGTGGCTCAGCGCGACGCGCGTTTGGACGCTCCCCAGCCCAGCGATCTGCATGCCTACGGCACGCTGGCGACGATCCACAAAGTAGTGAAGATGCCGAACCAGAGCCTGTTTGTCTTCACCGAAGGCACAGAGCGGGTGAAGCTCGGCAACTTTTCGCAGATCGAGCCGTTCATGACGGCCTCAGTGCAGCTCATTCCGGAGATCCATGCCACCAAGGGGCCGGTTCTGGAAGCGATGCAGCGCAATGTCCTGACGCAGTTCCAGCAGATCGTGACCGCGTCGCCGACGCTCTCCGACGAGCTGCAGACGATCGCGATGAATATCGACGATCCGGGCAGGCTGGTGGACTTCATCGCCTCGTCGCTGCCGTTCCTGGCCACGACCGACAAGCAGGAGCTGCTGGAGACGCCTGACGTCTCGGCGCGCCTGGAGCGGATCAACAAGCATCTGGCCAAGGAGCTCGAGGTCCAGCAACTGCGCAACAAGATCCAGTCCGAGGTGCAGGACCAGGTACAGCAGTCGCAGCGCGACTACTATCTGCGCGAGCAGATGAAGGCGATCCAGAAGGAGCTCGGCGAACAGGACGAGGGCCAGAAGGATATCGAGGAGCTGCGCGAGAAGATCGAGAACGCCGGCATGCCGGAAGAGACCAAGAAAGAGGCGATAAAAGAACTCAACCGCCTTGGACGCATGTCTCCCATGGCCGCCGACTACTCGCTAACCCGGAACTACATCGAGTGGCTCGCGGTTCTGCCGTGGGCGAAATCTTCGGGCGCCGAAGTGGACATCATCAAAGCGCGGGAGATCCTCGACGAGGACCACTACGACCTGAAAAAGGTGAAGGACCGCATTCTGGATTACCTTGCGGTGCGCCGTCTCAAGCCGGACATGAAGGGACCGATTCTGTGCTTCGTCGGACCTCCCGGAGTGGGAAAGACCTCGCTGGGACGCTCGATTGCGCGCGCACTGAGCCGGGAGTTTCGCCGGATTTCTTTAGGCGGTATGCACGACGAGGCGGAGCTGCGCGGCCATCGCCGGACTTACATCGGCGCATTGCCGGGGCAGATCATCCAGAACCTGCGCCGCACCGGCACCAACGATCCCGTCTTCATGCTGGATGAGATCGACAAGCTGGGACGCGACTTCCGCGGCGATCCTTCGTCGGCGCTGCTGGAAATCCTGGACCCGGCGCAGAACAACACGTTCCGGGATAACTACCTGGATCAGCCGTTCGATCTTTCCAAGGTGCTGTTCATCTGCACGGCGAATCAGCTCGATCCGATTCCCGCGCCGCTGCTCGACCGCATGGAGATCATCGACCTGCAGGGTTATACGGAAGAGGAGAAGACGCACATCGCCTTCCGCTACCTGATACCGCGGCAGATCAAGGAGAACGGCATTCAGGAAGAGAACATCGAATTCCCGAAAGAGACGATCGGTTATATTGTCCGGCATTACACCCGTGAAGCAGGAGTGAGGAAGCTCGAGCAACTGATCGGCACGGTATGCCGCAAGCAGGCGCGCCGTATCGCGGAAGGGAAGGACGATAAGCTGGTCGTCACCAAGGAGATCATCCAGGAGTTTCTGGGTGGGATCAAGGTGCGGGTGGATACCGAGATTGCGGAGCGCACCAAGCGCGCCGGAGTTGCGGTGGGCCTGGCCTGGACTCCGGCGGGCGGCGACGTGCTGTTCATCGAAGCCAACAAGATGAAGGGCAAAGGCGGCTTCAGCCGCACCGGACAGATCGGCGAAGTGATGCAGGAATCCATGCAGGCGGCGCTGACCTGGATTCGCTCGAACGCGAAATCGGTTGGCCTGGAAGAGGACTTCATGAATGACATCGACCTGCACATTCACGTGCCGGCCGGTGCGATTCCGAAGGATGGACCTTCCGCCGGTGTGACGATGGCGACTGCGCTGATCTCACTGTTGACCGACAAGCCGGTGCGTCCGCTGACGGCGATGACCGGCGAGATCACGCTCAGCGGCAATGTGCTGCCGGTGGGCGGCATCAAGGAGAAGTTCCTTGCGGCCAAGCGCGCCGGAGTGGAAACCGTGATTCTCCCTGCGGAGAATCGGCAGAACGTAGAGGAAGACCTAATGCCCGAGCAGGTGGCGGGCGTGAGCATCCACTACGCCAGCCGCATCGAGGATGTGCTCGCAGTTGCGCTGCCGAGCACACCCGCCGAGGAGAAGAAGGACGAGGCGGTTAGAGAAGAAGTGCTGCAGCACGCGGATGCGTAAGATGCAGTGATTTTGAAAAGGCCCGCCGTAGTCTGGCGGGCCTTTTTTGCTGCCGTAGGAAGAACCAATGGAGTAGTAGGTTCCTACGATGTTGCTTGGGAGGGTCTATTCGCGGGGCTTCGCTGCGTGGATGCTCTTGAGAATTGCTTCATTACTTCCCATGAGTCGACTTGTCGTGACTGATCTGTGTCGGCGTGTCCAATGGCATTTTCTTAATTATTCGGACAACCGGCGGCACTTCCCTATCCACCGCTTGACGCGCGAGAATACCTCATGCGCGAACTGACTCAGACAATTCCTGACGTAGATGCACTGTTGACCATGGAGCCTGAGGTGCTTGGCGCAAAAATGCTTTTTCTTTTGAGGAAGCGTGCCAGTCACAGTGGGGAAAAGTTTCACGCCGGCAATCTCAACAGGGAACTTTGGCATGACTCGAACATGCCTGGCGTTGCACACCCCTACTCGCAATCTCGCAGAGATCAGGTAGACCTTGCTATTGCAGAAGCGTGGCATTGGCTCATCGGTCAAGGATTTCTCGTTCCGGTCGCACACTCTGGCGATTGGGTCGTGCTCAGCCGGAGGGCACTCAAGTTTCAGGATGAGCAAGCCATCGCCATATTCTCAGTGGCACGAATGCTTCGAAAAGAGGTATTGCAGGCCCCAATCGCCAATACGGTGTGGGGCGCATTGATGCGCGGAGAGTTTGACGCAGCGGTTTTCCAGGCTATGAAGGCCGTGGAGGTTGCCGTCCATGAGGCTCTCGGCAAACCAGAAAGCCTTCGGGGGGTTGATCTAATGCGTAAGGCATTCCATGCTCAGGATGGAAAGCTTACAGATTTGACCACCGAGGCGGGAGAGCGGCAATCGCGCTCTGATTTATTCGCGGGCGCTATCGGCTCATTCAAGAATCCGCATTCGCACCGCAATGTGACGATATGGGACCCGACTGAAGCAATCGAGGCCGTCATGCTTGCGAATCATCTGCTACGTATCGTTGCGTCGCGGGTTGAAGTCAGCACTCGAGCATAGGCACGATGCATACGAAAGGGCCGCGCCACAATAAGGGCGGCTAGCCTACGCGCAGCTGGTCATGGAGGATTGCGATGCAACTTGGCGCAGATAAGAATGACACTCGGGAGAATGAAAACGGCACGAAACAGAACGCCGCTTCCACGCCGCAGACTTGGGCGGAACTCATCGAATGGCGGGCGAATTATCCAGACATCATTCACAAATGGCTGCAGGTGATGGGCCGCCTGATCCTTCGGACAAGGGTCCGAGACGACGATGAGTTAGGAGACCTCATTGTGGGGTGTATGTTCGCTTCCCACCGCGACATAAACGACCTCATGACTCTCAGCCATACAGATTCGCATCATGGAGCACAATACTGTCTCCGCGCGCTATTTGAACGGATCGTAACGCTCAAATATCTATATCTGAAGCCGGAGTATCTCGAGGACTTCAGCGCTTACGATGCGGTGGACTGGGATCAGATTGTGAGCGGAATTTATGAAAATACTGGCATCTCTATGGAGCCAGAGGCACGCGAGAGTCTTTCCAGGCGAGCAGCAGAATTGCGAAAAAAAAACAAGCAGGAGAAGTGCCTAGTCTGTAAAAGTCAGCGACCAGCCTCGTGGACGCGGATTGATTCGCGACAGATGGCAAAACAGGTTGGACTTGACCACCTTTACCTGATGAGCTTCACCATTCCGTCGAAGCTGATGCATCCGACGCTCTGGGGAACACGGGATAGGCTGACACACAATACTCCCCTCTATAACACTCTCCACTGTATGCACCATCTGCTAATCGAAATCCTGATGATCCATCGCAGGCATTTCATGGGCAAGCAATACGTTACGCCAATCATGGGAAATGCGATTTTAGATTTCCTCGGCGTTTATGTGTATTCGCAGACATCATTTGACGGCGTTTTGCGACGCGGACAAGAGCGAAACGGACAGCGTATCTATTACGGCTTCTAGGGACACTAGGTTCGCTTGCAAGGGAGCGTCATAGCCGTGAAAGTCTAGGGTTCGCCAGCCTGCATCATTCAGTCCTGAGAAACGCCCTTCTCGTCAATTCCACCTGCTCTCGCGGCAGCCTTGCTTTCGGCAATTGTTCGGAAAATTCGATGCGGCGGACCGAGAGCCAACTGCGGCGCCCTGAGATGCAAGCCAGTGGCGTGCCCGGAGGTACTTCTGGGGGGCTCTTGGCTGAGCCCCGCGGAAGACGATTAGAAGGTGAAGCGGCCACCGATTAATGGCGCGAAGTTGTTGTTGTGAAGGTAGGGAACTCCGGGGCCGTGGGGGATGGCTATGGCCAGGCCTCCGGTGACGAAGGAATAGGCGAGTCCGGCAAAGCCGTCGAAGCGCTTGGTGAAGTGATGATCGATATAGAGCGATCCCTCGTCGAGGCTGCCGGCGCAGGAGCTGCGGAAGCCGGCCTCGGGCGAGCAGGTCTTGGGAAAGCGGAAGTCGTTCTGCAACTGCCCGTACCAAGAGAATGTAATGTCGGTTTTGTGGTCGTAAGCGTACTTCACGCCTGTCCACCAGACCTGCAAGAGCTTTTCGGAATCGAGATTGTTGTCTTCGACGCCGCTCATGATGTAGCCGCCCTGGTCGGAGGCTCCAACGCCTAACGGGTTCGCCGGGTTGTTCTGCCAGATGTATTCGTAGCCGGCAAAGAGCTTGAACTTATCCCACTTATATTTGGCGGCGGCAATCACGCCGTTGTTGTCGGTGACGATGCCGTATACGGTATTGGTGGTTCCGATGAGATTGATGCCGTTGATGGGGTTGGTATTGATGCTGTTGGTGGTGGACTGATAGGACTGCGTGACACTCTGCGGCCCGAGCAAGGGGTTCAATACGCTGATCGCCTGGTTGTAATGCTGGTAGACGATGTCGGCGGATAACCTGCCGTGGTCTCCGCCGAGGTCGAATCCATAGGCGTTGTTATGCGCCGACTCCGGCGTGCAGGTGGCGGCAGTCCAGGTTGAGGAGCCGGAATAGCAGCCGCCATTGCCATCGGCGAATTTATACATCGCGCCGAAATGGATCGGACCATAGGTGAGGCGATACTTTATGGCGCTGTCCCAGCGGCTGTTCTCGGTGTCGCCGCCGCCAGCCATGGTGCCGTTATATCCGATGTACGAGAAGGCGTAGCCGCCGGCGGCCGGATCGTAAAGGAGCATCGCATCGGTGCCGAGGGAGCGCTGACGGCCGCCGGTCAGCGTGCCGAATTGCGCCGACGATACGCCGCCGTAGATTTCGTCATTGAAGGGTTGACCTGCGCGCGCGCCATCGATGGCGTACGAATAGCTGCTGCGGGGAAGGCCGTTGTTGGCGGTCTGGGTGGCCGATGCGTTGGCGAGCAGGCCGGACTGCGGATTGATGCCGGTGGATGCATTGAAGACAACGGACCAGCCGTGCAGAGATCCTTCCTTGGCCCTGATGCCGAGACCCGTCTGCTGCAGGTTGTTGGGCGCGATGAGGAAGCGATGTTCGTAGCCGTTGCGGTTCACCAGCGATGCGCCTTCGTAGTTGTAGCCGTTCTCCGGTAAGCCGTGACTGACCCAGCCGACGCCGATGTCATAGGCACCGTAGACCGTGATGCCGTGCCAGGTCAGCGTGCAATCGGTGGTGTCGAACTCGTGGCCGCTGGCGCAGGCGTCGGGCGTGGATGGAGCTGGCGGAGCCGGTTCGCGGGCCTGGATCTGATAGAGACCGGCGGTTCCGACGGCGTTCTTGATGATCGAATCGACGCCGGAGGTGTCGAAGCTGGCCGCTGCAAGCTGCACGCGGTAATCGCCGGGAGGCAGCAGCGAGAACTTGTATGCGCCAGTGAGACTGGTCTTTTCTACCTCGGTTTTTTCGTGGCCGATTTTTTCGGGGGTGGCCGTTTCCGGCGCTGCCTGGCGCGTGCCTTTATCTGTGACCGTGACCACGGCTTTTGCGGCCGAAACTTTTGTGGCGGCTCCAGCGGATGGATCGGTCACGACTCCGGGCAGACTGGACTGCACCTGAGCCCGGATGCCGGATGGCGCAAAGATCAGGATCGCGGCGAGGAAAGCGAAGAGAGGGGAGAGAGAAATTCTGGATGGCACGCGTAGATAGCGCCAGAATACAGGCATCACAATAGCCTCCGACGAAGCCGACCCTTTTGCGGACTGCGGCAATGCAGTTCGATTGGGCTGTTGGGGAATGTACCGATTCAATACGATTTAAATCGTTAACTCTATAGCATCGTCATCGTACCATTGCCGGCGGCTGGGGAAGGATACAGGTAGGAGAGATGATATTCACCGCACTTCCCGGGCCCATATAATTTCCGGCATGTTTTGCTCCAAGATTGCTCGCACTCTTGTCGCTGCCGCCCTCATTTCGTGTGCCGCGCCTGTTCCTGACTGAGACCGAAGGACGGGGCGAAGGTTTTCTGGACGACGGCTCACGGTTCGGGATTCACTCCCGCCTCAATCTCTATGCAGCGAGCGGTTCAGCTGGCGGCGGGAGAATAGCTGCGTACTTTTGCCGCGCGAGGGAGCTGGTTGGATAAAATCCCGGCATGGTCTTTGCCAAATGGCTTCGCGAGGGAGTTCGCAGCGGAAACATCAGGTGCAGCGTTCGAATATGGGTGCGTCCGCATGTGCTGGTGGGGGGGCGTTACCGCATGGACGAAGGCGAGATCGAAATCGACTCGATCGAACCGATAGGCTTGCCGGATATCACGCCGGAGCTGGCCCGGGAGTCTGGATTTCTCGGGGTGATCGATCTGCTTAAGGTCGCGAAGCACGGCAAGGGCGAGAAGATCTACCTGGTGCGGTTTCACTATGTGCCGCCTGCGGCGCGGAAGGGTTAGGCGGCTGGAGGAGGTGCTTGCATGCATCGCCGAGCGCAAATAACAAAAGCCCTCGAGAGAGGGCTTTTGTTAGAGCTTGTGAGTTGACTTAAGCCGCTTTGGAGGCAGTCGCGAAACCGGCCGCAACACAGTTATCGATGTATGGATTGCTGTTGGCGACCTTCACCGACTGTAGGTTTACGGAAGGAAACTGAGCGACGATCCCTTTGCCCAGTTCATCCATAAACGGGTGATTCGCTACCTGTACCCATGAAAAGTCGAGTACCGGTATTTCATGGATCGCAAGCGATCCCAGGAGGTTCTTGGCAGCCTGACGAGTAATGAGAAACTTTCCGAAGTCTTTCATGTGTATTGTCATGACCGTGCCATCCTTTCCCAGGATTTGCTTAGGTTCGTATCGCTTTTAACATTCAATCGTAGCGTAATAATGGTTCCTGGCCAAGTTTTCGGTTTTTCTTTTGCAGAAACGCTCTCTCTTTCCAATACTTTACGAGCATCGCCCGTGCGAATTGAAAGACTGCCGCCGTTCTTCCTGATGTAGCTGGCAAGTGCTGCGAGCCCTAGTCCTGCACCTGTCTGTTCCTGGTTCCGGTTTCCGCGTGCGAGGGCGGCAGTAATAGCCTCAGCATGTGAGCTGTATCCGGCTGTATCTGTTGCTTCCAAAGAAGCTTTAATTCCGACCCCGGTGTCGCAGATACAGAACTCAACCTGCGATTCCCTCGGGTAATACTGGGCCTGAATCAGTGCGCCGGAACGTTCGGTGATCCTTGGGTCGACCTTTCGATCGTAGGCATGTCTCGTATTGGAGACGAGCTCCCCGCATGCATCAATAAAACTTCTCTTCGAGATGTCGTTCGCCTCGGACACTGCCTCCAGCAAAGCGGACAACTGCTCGATGATATCGGCGTGAATCTCTGAGTTATGAAGCTCTGAAATTTCGATGAACCTGCCGGCGCCGCTGTTTCTATTCCGTTGGCACGGAGTCTCAGCCCCAATGCACTCTAAAAAATCCATCCTGCAGTAATAGGAGCAGATATCCTGGGGCGGATAATGCGTCACAACCACTTCGACGCCTTTGCTGCGGATAACGTTGAGCAACGCCGCCAGAGGAACTAATCCTGAAGGAGAGCTCCATCCGACGCTCGAGAAATCAAGCTTTAGCGTTTTATCTTCGCCAGAAATGCAGGGTTGACATGCACTTAATAATTCTTCCCACGCATGGTCATTCAGTTCACCGGTAACTGGCAATCGCATTGATGCTTACTATACGAGAGTCCGGCCTACACTTGCCAGTGTTGTAGGTGTGGAAGTTATTAACTGTATAAGAATTATTACTTACTCCATTAATTAAGTGATGTTTTCGCGACTTAGGTGACCAGCCCTCCTTGTAGCTCTGGAAAACGGAGTTACGAAGCGGATTCACACTGCTGAAATCTGGCTTTGCATTTCATCCTCTGGCGGTCTGAAGGGTGCATGCGATCTCCGATTCTCCGTGGCCGCGATTGATCTTGATCGCCGCCGACAAAACGCTTCAAGAGACGCTCTCCCGTGAAAATGTGCATCCCAGAATATTGCCGCGGCTCGGGTAACGTCCTTGCTTCGTTACTAAAAAGTCGCCAGGCTGCTATGGCCTTTGGCATGAGACTGATGTTGAGGCTCATTTATGGCGGCGACGATTCTTACGTTTCCTCGGCGGCGCGATTATTGGTGCATGAATCAGCATCGCGTCAAGGGACCTGATTCTTTGATGGTGTGCGAGTTCTGCGAAGAGAGCCTTTGCGCCTACGACCTGTCGTGCCTTTGCTACTGCGAGATGTCGAAGACGGCTCCTCCGCGGACCATTCGGCAGCGGCCGCACACTCTTTATCCGAAGGCTCCCTCGGTTCTGGTGCCATCGGCGGGAACGAACACGCGGCGGCGGCGCGACGCCTGAGCTCCTTGGCTTTCTGTCTGATTGCGGGTTACACAGAAAGCGGCGGTCCAACAAGCTCCAGATCGTACTTGCGAAACAGCGCCGCATCTTGAGGGGGCATCGCATTGCCTCGGCTGACATCGCGGAAGAACGCTTCCATCTTGCCCGCTGGAGTATACGAGATGAGCATCTTGCCGCCGGTACTTCCGACGAAGGCCCAGGCATGCGGCCGGTTTCTCGGAGCCAGGATGGAATCGCCGTGTCCCAGCGTGAGACGATCGTCGCCGATCTCGAAGAGGAACTCTCCTTCCATTACGTAAAACCACTCGTCCTGATACGGATGGATGTGACGCGGGGGGCCACCCTTTTGACGGGTCGCGTGCTCGATCACGAAGAGTCCCCCGTTGGAGTCCTGCGTGGCCACTTTGAAGGTGATGGTGGTAATGCCGAGATTATGGGCTTCTCCGGAGCGATCCATACCGGATAGGACCGGATGAAGAGTTGCCTGGGAAGTAGCTGCCGAGAGAGGATCGACGGCGGCCGCCGAGAGAGCTCCAGCCGCCAGGGAGAGGAAGGAACGACGCTGCATGAGTTGCACCTCGGTCTGATAACACTGTCCTCATCGCAGTTATTCCGGAACTGCTCTGGCAAGACGCTATTCTGGAGCGTTTCAAGGCAAGCGGAGGCTTCTCCGCAGGGCGCGCTGATAAACTTGACCGGATCACCGGGAGTTTGTGTTGCTCAGCCTGCATCTGGACATTGCGTATTTATTGAAGGAAAGCGTTCTGGTCGTTGCCGCGCTTTTTCCCATCGTGAACCCGTTGGGGAGCGCCGCCATCTTCAGCAATCTAGTTGGCAATGTCGAAGATCGCGTTCAAAATGCGTTGGCGCAGAAGATCACCCTTTACAGCCTGGTGCTGCTCATCGTGTCCATGCTGTGGGGCGCGGAGGTGCTCTCATTTTTTGGGATTTCGATCTACGCGGTGCAGATCGGCGGGGGACTGATTGTGACGGTCACCGGCTGGTCGCTGCTGAATCGCACCGGGGAGCGCACCAACTCCGATGGAGACAACGGTGAGAACATCATGGATCACGCGTTCTACCCATTCACACTGCCCATTACGGTAGGGCCCGGGTCGATCTCGGTGGCAATTACGCTGGGAGCGCATCTGATGTCAGACCGCAGCGAGATCGCGTTTCTGTCGCCGCGGGTGCTGGTGCCGAGCATCGTGGGGGTGTTGCTGGTCTGCGCGTCGATCTACATCTGTTACCGCTATGCCAGGAAGGTGGAGCGTCTGTTGGGCAAGACGGGGACGATTGTGGTGATGCGGATGTCGTCGTTCATCCTGGTGTGCATCGGCATTCAGATTATCTCGACAGGGGTGCGGTCGTACCTGGAGACGCTGCGGCATTTTTAAGGGTAGTTTGTGTTACGGGAAGCTGATGAACTACACCATTTGGGTGAGCGGGATGGGTGCGCCAGTACCACTTATGTACCCCATCCAAAGTTTGCTGGAGTCACCCGTGGGTGGAATCTGATATTACCGAAGTGATACTAGGCAATTGCCTCAATAAAAATGGGTTAGATTACCAAAAGGGTATAACATTTTTTTGCATTCCTTGGTAGGCTTCAATCACTGAGAGTTTGGTTTTCAGGGTACACTGCTGCACAGAGGTTTTGCGATGGGGCTAGGCTTGTCCGCTAGGTTTGTGGCCAAAATGGGCGAAGCCTATCCCGAAATCGAAAAGAGCGCGAGTCCCCCCGACTCTACCGCGTTTCTTTCTGTCGCTCGCTAAGATCGCGGAGCGCTTTGAATTTCGGCATCCGCTCACTGTGTGTATCGCCCCCTACAGCGCATCTATTAGGCGCGTGGCACGGGCACCGATCTTCGATGCTCGACCGTTTTCAACCCCCCGTTTGCTTTGAGAGTTTTCCCGGTACGCCATTTTTGAAGCGATAGGGCTGCTCCCCTTCACAGCAAAGTGAAAATCAAGTCAAGGCGCAAGAAGAGGCATTTATGGCAGAAGTGCAAGAAGCAGGGATAATGGCCATGTTGGCGGATAAGATATCCCTTCCCGCCAGCACCGCTGAGCTAGCCGTTACCTATAAGGAAGCGAAGCCCTTTCCGCACATTGTCATCGACAACATGTTCCCGGACGAGATGTTGAACGAGGTTCTGGAGGAGATTCCCTCCATGTCGAACGAACGCTGGGTTCACGACCGGACGGCGCGAACCACCAAGTCGAATCTGCGTTCGGCGGTCGAACTGGGCGAAGCGGGCTATCAATTCACTGCGTTCTTGAACTCTGCGAAGTTCCTGTACCTGATCACCGAGATCACGGGCGTCTGGGCTCTTCTTCCCGATCCTTATATGGGTGGCGCGGGATACCACGTGGTGCCTTCGGGCGGGAAGTTCGATGTTCACGCCGACCGCAATATCGATCAGGTAACCGGCCTGAAGCGCCGCCTGGCGATGCTGGTGTATCTGAACAAGGATTGGAAGCACGAGTACGGCGGCCAGCTGGAGTTGTGGGATACCAAGGGCACACATTGCGAGGCAGTGGTGGAGCCGATCTTCAACCGCACGATCATCTTCGAAGTGACCGACGAGAACTTTCACGGCGTTCGCCCGGTGCTGAACCAGGAGCGCGCACGAGTCTCCTTCGCCACGTACTACCACACGGTGCCGGATTCGGCGATGATCCCGCACAGCTCGATCTATGTTCCCAGTTTTTATTTGAAGAAAGACCCTCTTTATAAACGCGCTGCTGCGGAGATCATGCCCCCCGCACTGTACCGCGCGGCGAGGTGGATTACTGGACGCAAGTAGCATCCGTCGTTTTCGTCATGTTCTACGGCAGTGAAGAACCGGGTCTTAAAGTATCGAAACTTGAAGTATAGAAACGGCAACAGACCGTAATCGCCTTGCACGAGCGCATACGGGGAATACAAAGCAATCGATAAGAAGCGGTTTCCCCCCCATTTCTCTTACGCGGCTACCAGCTCGAAACCGCGGACATCGTCAGGAACGATCGAGTGTCAGAACGCTACTCAGGCCGGTCGAGCACCGACACCCTGCGCTTTTGCTCCGCAGGTGTCATGTCTCATGTGGTACCTAAATTTTTTGCGGTAAGGAATTCAAACCATGAATAGCTATCTTCTCGAAGCTCCGCCCTCGGTGGAAGCCGGGTTAACGGTCAACGATATTTGGAAGGTCGTTCGCCGCCGCAGCCGCGTCGGGTTTGCGATCCTCGGAACGGTAGTTCTGCTGGCCGCGATTTATTGCGCCGTGACTACCCGGCGTTATCAGGCGAGCGGCATCGTTCAGCTGCAGAAAGAGAGCGCAGCGGGACTCAACATGGCGGATATCGATGGAGCTCCGGGAGCGGCCGCGGCAGCGGACGACGCTTTGGCGGCAAACATCAACCTGGAGACGCAGGCCGGGATTCTAACCTCGGACACGCTGGCCTTGCGCGTGATCAACGATCTGGACCTGGAGCACTCACGCGACTTCCAGCCGCATTTCAATCCCATCGGCGCAGTCCTGGGATTGTTTGCGTCCAAGGATGCGCCTGAGCCGGCGGGGCTTTCGCTTGAAGATTCACCGACCCGCCGCACTCGCGCCATTCATACCTTTGAAAAAAATCTAGACGTCAAGGTTCTTCCCGGCACGCGACTGATTGAGATCGACTACACCAGCTCCGATCCCAAGGTCGCAGCGACGGTGGTCAACCATCTTATCCGCGGACTGACCGATTACACCTTCCAGACCAAGATGGCTTCGACGTCGGAGGCGGCGGGCTGGCTGACCGGACAGCTGGCTGATCTTCGCAAGCAGAGTGAAGACGAGCAGGAGAAGCTGGCCGCGCTGCAGAAGCAGACGGGCATCTTCAGCTACGGCACGGACAATCAGGGCAGGGAGCAGGTTTACTCCGACGTACTGGATCAGCTGCAGCAGTCGACGGCGGCGCTCTCCGCTGCGGACTCCAATCGCATCCTGAAAGAAGCGGTTTACAAAGCAGTCAAGAGCGGCAATGCGGAGCTGATCTCGGAGCTGAGCGGCAACTCGGCGGCGGGAACTGGTCCGGCGGTGAACACCGCCTTGAACCTGATCCAGAATTTACGTCTGCAACAGTCCACGCTGGAGACGGAGATTGCGAGCGCCGAAAAGCATTACGGGCCGGCTTATCCGAGAATGGCTGAACTACGCGCCTCGCTGGACAAGACCAACCAATCGATTGCAGACGAAGTAACCCGCGTTTCAGAGCGCGCGAAGACCGATTACGATGTCGCGCAGCAGACGGAAAACGAGGTGCGGGCGCGGTATGAGGCGAATCGCAGAGCGGCCGATCAGTTGAAGGATAAGACGATCGACTATTCGATCCTTCGCGAAGAGGCGACGCAGAGCCGGAACCTGTACGAAGACCTGCTGCGCAAGCTGAAAGAGGCTGGCGTGCTGCAGGGATTGAAGGCTTCCGATATCACGGTCGTCGATCCGGGGCGCGTTCCCGCCAAGCCGAAGAAGCCGAATGTGCCGCTGTACATGGCGATCGCGGCTGCTGCTGGATTGCTGCTGGGATTTGCGGGCACACTGGTCGCCGAAGCGGTCGATCACCGGATTCAGACCATCGAGCAGGTCGAGCGTTTGCTGGGTGCGCCGCTGGTGGGGATTCTTCCCAAGTACGGCAAGGATCGCAACGAGCTGGACAGCCTGCGCCAGGTGCGCACGCTCGATGCTCCGCGCTCGGCATACAGCGAAGCGGTGCGCGGACTGCGCGCGACGCTGGTGCCGGCGAGAAGCACGGCTGAGCCGCCACGCGTGGTGGTGGTGACCTCTGCGAGTCCTGAAGAAGGGAAGAGCCTGACAGTGAAGAATCTGGCGGTGAGCGTGGCCCAGCAGGGCAAGCGCGTTCTGCTGCTGGACGCCGATCTGCGCAGGCCGGCGGATCAAAAGGGAGTGGAGTTCTCGGGCAAGCACGGCTTGAGCCAGCTGCTTTCGGGCGAAGATGCGGCAGCAAGCATCGTTCAGGTGGATGGCATGGCGAACCTGTTCGTTCTGCCCGCGGGGCCGGTGCCAAACAATCCTTCGGAGCTGCTCAGCTCGGCCAAGATGGGTAAGTTGATCTCGGAATTGCGGACGCAGTTCGATCTGATCCTGATCGATACTCCGCCGGTGCTGCCGGTGGTCGATGCGCTGATCCTGTGCGAGTTGGCGGATTCGACGCTGCTGGTGGCCAGGCATGGAGTGACGCCGCAGGCCTCACTCAAGCGGGCTTATCAGACTCTGCTGACGCGCACTCCGCGTTCGCAGATAGGCATCGTGCTCAACGGCGTCACGATGAACTCGGACGCGTACTACAGCTATTACGGGCAAAAGACGGCTCATTACTACATGGAGAATGTGAATGAAACTGCATAATATCGCTGCTCTTTGTTTGATTTGCCTGCTGGCGTTTGGCGGGCTGCGATTGACGGCGCAAGAGAGCCTGCTAATCGCGCCTGGCGATATGGTTCACGTCACGGTGCTGGAAGCGCCCGAGCTCGAACAGCATTCGCGTGTCACCGACGCGGGAGAGTATCCGCTGATTATGGGCGGCAACGTCAAGATCGCGGGCATGACTCCGGAGAAAGCGGCGGAGGTCATTGGCCGGTACATGCTGAACGAGCATTACCTGGTGGATCCGCGGATTTCGGTCACGGTCGAGCAGTATGCGGCGCAGAATATTTCGATTCTCGGCGAAGTGCGGCTGCCCGGCGCTTATGCGGTCACAGCTCCGAAGACAGTGGCCGAGGCTCTGGCTCTGGCGGGCGGACTGATGCCGGATGCGGATCGCAATGTCGTCATTCAGCGCAACGGCACGGGCGAGATGATCACCTACTACTCCTCGAATATGCCGACGGTGATTCCGGACTCGGTGGCTGCGGGTGTGAAGCCGAGCAACGCAGACGCGCTGCGGCGCCGCGACACCATGGTGTATCCCGGCGATACGCTGCGTGTGGCGCGTGCGGAGATGGTCTTCGCACTTGGAGACCTGCTGCGTCCGGGCGGATTCCCGGTCATCAACAATGACTCTCATCTCACCGTTCTGCAGCTGATGTCACTGGCCGGCGGAGCAAACAAGACAGCCGCGCTGGGGCATGCACGGCTGGTTCGCAAAGGGCCGGACGGCAAGCTGCAGGACATCAAGCTGCCTTTGGGAGATATGCAGAAGGGCAAGAAGCCGGATGAGGCGCTGCAGGCGAACGACATTCTCTACGTCCCGTTCAGCTTCGGCAAGAACGCAGCGCTGGGAGCGGTGGGTATTGCCGCAGCTGCAACCGGTGCTGCTGTCTACGCATTCTGATTTTCGATTCGCCGCGGTTCGGCTGTCGCTTAGAAGCAATAGATTCGGGAGCCCGCGCATCAGGGACGTTGTGATCTCTCAGCTCTTATAGAGGGACTTGTTCGCCTAGCAAGCGTCGCTGCAATTTTTTTCGAAGAGGTTGGTTTTGGCTACCATTACAGCTCCACAGTTCGCGCCCTGGGCGCAACCGGAAGGTTCGGCTCGGACCAGAGGTGAGACATCGGCGTACAGGCTGGTGGTGACCTGGGCGCTGATGTTTCCGCTGCTGTTCTTTGCGGTTCGCGGAGCTTTTTCCTTTCAGTACGCAAGCGGGAACAACAGTGAGACGGGGATGTACGGATCGCTGGTGAGTCCGGATTCAGGAAATGGGTCGGCTGCGCATTCGGCCGAGCTGTTGGCCTGCTACGGAATCATCTGCCTGGCGATTGTCCCTTTCTGGCGGCAGGTGGCCAGAGCCTGCTGGAATAACAAACTGTCCCTGATGTTGCCCATCTGGGCGCTGATGTCGGTGGCCTGGTCTCAGGAGCCGAAGAGGACGATCATCTTCGCGATATTTCCTTTGCTGGGGGCGATCTTCGCGCTGTATATGGGGGTTCGATTCAAGCCCCGGCAGCAGATGCAGATCATGATGCTGGTGGGAGTGCTCGCGACTTTGGGTAGCTTCCTGGTGACTGCAGTCATGCCCAGCGCCGGTGTGGACCATAAGAACGCCATGATCGGGCTGGAGGGCATCTATCCGCAAAAGAACATCTGCGCGATGGTCACAATCGGCCTGATGATTCCGGCGTTCTACTACCAATTCCGAGGGCTGTCGGCTACTTTCAAACGCTTTGCCTATCTGGGGCTGGGGGTGGCGTTGGTGTTGGCCACCACGGCACGCACCGGCTGGCTGATGCTGATCGGCTGCCTCACCTTCGTCTACCTGGCCAAGTCGCTGCGGCGCGTGAAGCGCATCGAGCGGCTGATGGTGGTGTTGTTCCTGCCGGCGGGCATCGCCTGCACCGCGTGGCTGGTATACACGTTTCGATTTGAGCTTCTCGCCCTGATGGGGAAAGAGGCCACGCTGAGCGGGCGCACCATCATCTGGCACGCAGTGTTTCTTTCGATCCTGAAAAGGCCATGGATCGGCTATGGCTACCAGGCTTTCTGGATCGGCTTCAAGGGCGAGGTGATTCACCTGGCCATGGCGACCAACGATCCGGGACTGAACAATGCCGAGAACGGCATCCTGCAGCTTTGCCTGGAAGTGGGTCTGGTCGGGCTTTTGATTCTTGCCGCTATTCTCTTCCGTGCCTGCAGAAACGTCATCCGCTGCTACCGCTCCGATACGCCGGAGCATATCCTTTGGTACTCGACGATCATCTTCATGGCCTTGATGGCGGTTTTGGACGGAGATAAGTTCATGCTTCCGCACTCCCTGGAATGGCCAATGCTGATACTGGCTGATGCAGGCCTGGCCCTGCAGGCGAAACGCCTCCGAACGGCGTCCCAGGCATGAAGAGATTCATCGATGAACAGCTGGAGAAGCTGAAGGCGAGCTCTCTGGCTCGGAACACGGGCTGGATGCTGCTCGGACAAGGGCTGGGGTTTCTTTCCCAAACCCTTTACTTTGTACTTCTGGCGCGGCTACTGGGAACTTCGCAGTACGGCATCTACGCCGGCACGTTCGCATTCGTGTCTCTGGTCGCGCAGTACAGCTCGCTCGGATCGGACACGGTCTTTCTTCGCTACGTGAGCGGCAAGCGGGAAAACTTCCAGACATATTGGGGCAATGTGCTGATCTTTATCTGCACATTGAGCATGGTTCTGTCGCTGCTGCTTCACTTTCTGGGTCGGTTCATCCTGAATCCTGAGAGTGCAGCGATCGTGTTTCCGTCCGCGATCGGGGTGTGTTTCAGCACCCAGATCGCATTTGCCGCGGGACGCGTCTTTCAAGCCTTCGAGCAGCTGCGCGTTACCGCCATGATGAACCTGCTGACCAATGTGCTCCGGCTGATCACGGCGTTCATCATGGTCTTTGTTCTGCACCATGCGACGGCGCGGCAGTGGGTGATCGCATCGTTATTCGTGTCGCTGGCCGGGGCGATCGTGGCGGTCGCCACGGTGACGATCAAGCTGGGACTTCCGAAGTTTGCGCCGGGGCTGATCCGCAAGCATGCTGCAGAAGGCCTGCAGTACTCGTTCTCGCAGTCGACATCCTCGGCTTATAACGATCTCGACAAGACGATGTTGAGCCACTACGGGATGAATGAGGCGAACGGCATTTATGCCATGGCCTATCGCGTGGTGGAGATCGCGACGATTCCAATCTTCTCCATTCGCGACGCAGCGATGCCGCGCTTCTTCATCGAGGGCTCGAAGGGGATCGAGCACTCGTACAAGCTGGGAAGATCGCTGTTGACCAAGGCGCTTTGGCTGGGCGTGATTTCCGCAGTGGGGATGTTTTTTCTCGCTCCCATCATTCCGTACATCGTGGGCAAGGGCTTCTCGGAGAGCGTGAGCGCGCTGCGCTGGCTGTGCCTGATCCCGTTCTTCCGCAGCATTCACCAGATGACGGGGGCGGCGCTTACCGGCGCGGGGCTGCAAAAATATCGAACCGCCAACCAGTGCATCGCAGCCGCATTTAATTTCGGATTAAACCTGTGGCTGATTCCTAAATACGGCTGGCTGGGCGCGGCCTGGGCCAGCCTGCTGACGGACGGCGCCCTGGGCATCATGAATTTTACCGTTGCAACACGACTGTCGCGCTCCGCTGTCAAACCGTCAGCGGTCGTGGCATGAATGTCCAGAGACGAAAGTCTCCTCTTGTGCTCTCCATTGCCTTTCTGGAGACGCACTTCAACTTTCAACCAGGTCTTTCGAGCTGTTGGGGGGCGGGGCTGCTGATATCATTATTGCGATGACGCGAGAATAGATCGCCGCCATTCCCCCTTCAGCAGCGACTTCCCCCCTGATATTGATTCTTTTACGAGGTGATATTTTGCCGCGATTTTCGCTGGTTATCTCGACGCTCGGCCGAAAAGATGAACTTCGACGGCTGCTGTTTTCCGTGGTGCAGCAGAGTTTTCATGATTACGAAGTGATTGTTGTAGATCAGAACGACGACGAGCGGGTAGCAGAGGTTTTTGAGGAGTTCCCAACGCTGGCGGGCTGGAAGCACATTCGGTGTTCTCCAGGACTTTCGAAATCACGCAACCTGGGAATTTCCTGGGCGACGGGCGAGATTATCGCTTTCCCCGACGATGATTGCTGGTACACGCCGGACCTGTTGGCGAATGTCGATCGGTGGTTCCGCGACTCTAAGGGCTATTCGATTTTTGCAGTAGGCGCCGAGGACGGGGACGGCATTCCGAGCGGCAATCGCTGGATTCAAGCGAAGTGCGATCTGCATCCGGTGAATATCTTTCGTACGACGTTCTGTTCCAGCCTTTTCATCCTGCGCAACGAACGGTTCGAGGGAACAAAATTCGATGAGAATATCGGCCCTGGATCGGGGACCATCTTCGACTGCGGAGAAGAGACGGATTTCGTCTTGCAATTGATGGATCGCGGGCTTCGCGGGCGCTTCGACCGGACGTGGCATGTCTGCCATCCACGGCGGGACATGTTGAGCGGCAGCATCTCCCGGCGAAGGGCCGTCGGTTATGGCCGTGGAATGGGAGGGGTGCTGCGCAAGCACTCGCTCTATTCGGTTTGGATCGGGCTGGTGCTTTACGACTTCTTCCGGGCGCTGATCGTGGCCGGACGGGGCAAGCTGTCGGCTGCGTCGCTTTGCTTCGCGCATGGCCAGGGCGTGATGAGCGGATTCTCGGCGAGTGTGACCCCGGACATAACTCTCAAACAAGAGGTCAATCTGTAGGAGCTGTCTCATAAGCGGGTGCATGAGACGGCATCAAGTGTCTTTGGACCTCCTGAAGGGGGCCCCATCCGGAGGCAGAACTTCGAAGATGCTATGGCCAGCAGAGAAAAAAAATTGTTATTTCTCGACTTAGGCGGATCGATGGGAGGCGTGGAATCCTACCTGATCAGCCTGAGTGGGATGCTGCGCGACTCCGCCGCGGTGTATGCGATCTGCGTGTTGCCGGAGCTGGCGGCGCGATTCAAGAACAACGGCGTGAATGTGTATCTGCTTCCGCGATTCGGAGGCGCAGCGAAGCCGCTGCGTTTTCTGGTCGCTTTTTTTGTGATCGTTTATGTCATCCTGTGTCATCGCATCGACGTGCTGCAGGCGAACGGATTTTTGGAATCGGTCTTTATTCTTCCAGCGAGATTGCTGGGGCGCGAGGCTCTCTATACGCGGCATGGTCCCTTCGAGGATGACTTGTATACCTGGTACAAGGATCCGTTGCGTTATGCGCCACGGCTGCTTTCGAAGCTTTGCGTGCGCTTTGCGTCGCATGTGATCTGTGTTTCGGAATCCGTCGGCGACGTGGTGAAGCAGGTGATTCCCGCGGAGCGTACCACGGTGATTCCCAATTGGGTGGCGCAGATTCCTCCTTATTACGACCGCTTCCTTCGCGATAACGGTGGGCTGCGGGTTCTCTATGTGGGCAGATTGGAGAAGTACAAGGGGCTTCAATTACTGATTGAAGCGCTTCGCGGCGTGCCCGATGTGCGTCTCACGGTGTTAGGCGATGGCGGATATCGCAAGGAGCTGGAGGGCATGGCGTTGGGCATGAACGTGGAGTTTGCCGGATTCCAGAGAGAGACGGAGCAGTACTACGCAGACGCCGACGTCTTCGTGATGCCATCTCTCGGACCGGAGGGCTTGCCGATGGTGACCATTGAAGCGATGGCGCATGGGCTGCCTTGTCTCTTCAGCGACCTGCTGGTGCATCGGGAAATTACCGGCGAGGGCAAGGCGGGGATGCTGTTTCGCAGCGGAGACGCCGATGATCTGCGTGAGAAGCTTCTTGCGCTGTTGAAGGATGCCACGCTGCGCCGCTCGCTTTCGCTTCAGGCTTACGGCATGGTGAAGCAGAAGTACAACCCCGAGATCGCGCGCCAATCCTATCTCTGTGCGTTCGGTCTGTGAGGCGGCCTTGAAGAGAGTACTCGTTTTTGCGGAGCGGATGCTGCCCTCGACCCAAACCTTTATCCCGGTTGTGGTCGATGCTTTGACCACCTTCTCGCCGCAGTATGCCGGCTTGATTCCTGCCGAAAAGAACTATCCGCTGAACTCCGCGCCCATCCTACTTACTTCAGACCGCAGCCTTCGCTCGCGTGTGAGGCGCGAGGCGTATCGCTGGACGGGTGCGTCCCCGGCCTTCCATCGGCGCATCGCAAAGACGAATCCCGACATTCTTCATGCGCACTTCGCGGAGAGTGCGGGATCGGCTGTTTCGATTGCGAAGGCTCTCGATATTCCGATGATTCTGCATCTGCGCGGCGGCGCGGAGATGCACTCCGATGATGTGCTGCGCAGCAAGCTGTTTCAGCGGCCTTATCTGCGCTGGCGGGAGCAGCTGTGGCAGCGTGCATCTTTGTTTCTCTGCGTCTCGGAGTTCATTCGCAGGAAGGCGATCGAGGCGGGTTTTCCCGAAGACAAGCTCCGCGTGCATTACACGGGCATTGAGATGAGCCGCTTCACGCGGTCGGAGCCGGTACCGGAGCGGGATCGCAACCTGGTGCTGTATGTGGGACGGCTGGTGAAGTACAAGGGCGGCGATCAGCTGCTGCGCGCGATGCAGATTGTTCGGCGGACGAATCCTGAGGCGCGGCTGGCGGTGATCGGCGACGGCGAATTTCGAGCGCATCTGGAGGCGCTGGCGGCGGAGCTGCAGGTTCCGACTGAATTTCTTGGAGAGAAGCCGGCAGGCGTGGTGCGTTCGTGGCTGGAGCGGGCGCGTGTCTTCTGCGGGCCGAGCGTGACTTTGGAAGACGGCATGAGCGAGGCTTTCGGCAATGTGTTTACCGAGGCTCAGGCGATGGGACTACCGGTGGTGAGTTATCGCCATGGCGGCATTACCGAGACCATGCTCGACGGGAAGACGGGCCTGCTGGCTGACGAATACGACTACCAGACTCTGGCCGCCAATCTCAATACGTATCTGCGGCACGAGCAGGCATGGGAGAGCGCGCACGAGTTGGGAATGCAATGGGTCCGTGAGAACTTCGACGTGCGGGTGCAGACGCGGCGGCTGGAAGAGATCTACGACGAAGTGATTGCTGCTTACGCGCCCAGGCGCAGAAAAACTATAGCGGTGTAGGCGCGGCTAGCCGGCCGCATTCTCACTGCGAGGCTTCAAGAAAATATGGAATCATCCACCGCTACCGTGCATAGCAAACCAGAAACGACACGGATGCAAAAACTCACATATCGGGCGGACATCGATGGGTTGCGAGCGGTCGCGGTGCTGCTGGTGGTCGCGTGCCACTCGCGAATCCACCTGTTCAGCGGCGGTTTCGTCGGTGTCGATGTCTTTTTCGTGATTTCCGGATTCCTGATCAGCTCCATCATCCTGTCGCAGATCCAGTCGGGCAAATTTTCTCTCACCGGGTTTTACGAACGGCGCATTCGACGCATCCTGCCGGCGCTGGTGGGCGTGATTCTGGCGACCAGCCTCCTGGCGTGGCGATTTCTGCTGCCGACCGAGATGGAAGATTTCGCGCGGTCTCTGCTGGCTGCCATCTTCTCCGTCTCGAATGTCTATTTCTGGACGCAAACGGGATACTTCGATGCGCCTGCCGCGTCGAAGCCTCTGCTGCATACGTGGTCACTGGGCGTGGAGGAGCAGTTTTATCTGCTCTTTCCACTGTTGCTTTATTTTGTGCGCAGGGTTTTTCCTCGCCGGCTACAGAGCTTGGTAATTGTGCTTGCCGTGGTTACATTCGTCGCAAGCGTTGTACAGACGTCTCGCGCTCCGTCGAGTGCCTTCTATCTGGCGCAGTATCGGGCCTGGGAGCTGCTGCTGGGGACGATCCTCTCCATGCAGATTTTGCCGCAGCTGACGCATCGCTGGCTGCGCGAGGCTGCATCGGCAATCGGTTTGCTGCTCATTTTCTTTGCGGGCGTGACCTATACGCTGCTGACGCCGTTTCCGGGCTTCAGCGCGCTTGCTCCGTGCCTGGGAGCTGCGGCCATCATTGCCGCCGGGCAGGCGGGTACCTCGATGGTGGGACGGCTTCTCTCCACCAGGCCGATGGTCTTCCTCGGGCTCATCTCCTATTCGCTCTATCTGTGGCATTGGCCCATCATCGTGTTTCAGGGCCTCGGGCACATCCTGGTGGGCACCGGATCGGTGCGCAGCATTCAGTTGGTGGGCGTGATCGCATCGCTCATCGCGGGATACCTCTCGTGGAGATGGATCGAGCTCCCGTTCCGCGGTGGCAAGCTGAAGCTTTCCGGTGCGCCGCTGTTCGGCGCGGCTGCGGCTGCGGTCGCGTGTATTGCGATTGCAGCGGGGAGCACACTGTGGGCGCATGGTTTTACGTCACGCTTTTCGCCGCAGGTTACGCGCATTGGCGCCTATCTCGATTACAAATCCGGCTATCGCGAAGGGACCTGTTTCATCAGCACGCACTATGCCTATGGGAAGTACAATCCATCGGTCTGTTTGAGTGCGGTAAGCGGCAAGAAGAACTATCTTTTAATCGGAGACAGCCATGCCGCGCAGCTCTGGTATGGGCTGGCGCACGTATTGCCGGATGTGAACGTGATGCAGGCCACGGCCTCGGGCTGCCGTCCGGTGCTGCGTAATACGGAACACTCTTCCTGCACGCAATTGATCGATTTTATTTATTCGTCCTACCTACCGTCGCATCACGTCGACCAATTGCTGCTGGCGGCGCGGTGGGAGCCTCAGGATCTTCCGCAGCTTACGCAGACCATCGCATGGGCACAGCAAAATAATATTCCGGTAACGCTCTTCGGTCCCATCGTCGAGTACGATACGGCATTGCCCGGACTGCTTATCTCCGCTCTATCGAAGAACGATCCATCGATTCCGGCGCGTCATCAGTTGACGGCTTTTCGGCAGCTCGACGACAAGATGCAGCAGCTGGCGGATAGCCAATGGCACGTCCGGTACCTCTCGTACTATCGAACGCTTTGTCATGCGGGGCGGTGCGTGGAGTATGTAAACGGCGATGAACCGCTGCAGTTCGATGTCTCGCATTTGACCGATGATGGATCGATCTTTGCCATTCAACGATTCGTACAACAGGGCCAGCTTCCCTGAGGATCTACGCTCAGGCGCACAAGGGAGATATGGAAGAGAAACAGTCGCTGATCGATCGCCGGACCATGTTGAAGCGCACCGCCGCAGGAGCGGCACTTGCCGCTGAGTCGCTGCTTTCTCCTGCGCGGAGTTTTGCGCAGCGTGCGGGGCATACGGTGAATCCGCGCTCGTTTGGGGCCAAGGGAGACGGGCAGACCAAAGACACGGCTGCACTGCAGCAGGCTATCGATAGCTGTGCTGCGGCGGGTGGCGGAACGGTTCTCATCCCGGCTGGCACCTATGTTACGGGCACGCTGGTGTTGCGCGGCAACATCACCTTTGAAATGCAGGCCGGCGCGACGATTCTGGGAAGCACGAATGCCGATGATTACACGCTGCCTCCGGAGATTGCCGCGCTACATGGCGCGCAGGGGGGAAAGCATCTGATCTTTGCTTACCGGGCCGATAACCTGACTATTCGCGGGCCGGGCGTGATCGACGGGCATTCTTCGGCATTTCTGGCGATGACGGGCAGACCGCAGCCCAAGCCCGAGGATCTGTGGAAGGATGTGATCGCGTTCGAGAGGGCGCGCACGGTCCGCATCTCTCCGATGGTCGAATTGGTGTACTGCAACAATCTGCGCGTGGAGAACGTTACGCTGCAGAATGCGGCGGGATGGACGCTGCGGCCGGTGGGCTGCAATTCGGTGACGATCGAGGGCGTGAAGATTCGCAATCCGATCGACGCCTCGAACTCCGACGGCATCGATCCTTCGTGCTGCCAGGATGTGCTGATCAATAACTGCGACATCGTTACCGGCGATGACGCCATCTGCGTGAAGAGCTACAACCAGTACGGCACAAATACCGTATGCCGCAACGTAACGGTTACAAATTGCAAGCTGCGCACCTGCTGCAATGGGCTGAAGCTGGGCAACGAGGGACCGGCGGCATTTGAAAATATCGTCTTCAAGGACTGCGAAGTGTACAGCGGGGATGTGCCACTGAACGAGAGGGTGATCGCGGGCATCGATATCGAGATGAGCGAACACGCTTATGTCGATGGGGTGACGGTGTCGAACATTACGATGAGCAATGTCCGTACGCCGATTTTCGTTCGATTGCAGGGACAGAATGGGCACAATCCACGACCGGCGGAAGGCAGTCTGCGGAACATTCACATCTCCGGGATCAAAGCAACAGGAGCCAGCCTGACATCGACGATTACAGGAAGCCCGGGAGCGATGATCGAGCAGATCAGCCTGAGCAATATTCAGATCTCGACGGACGAGCCAGGCAAGGAAGAGTGGGCGCACGCGGATGTTCCCGAGAAGACAAATGGCTATCCGGGCGCGGTCATGATGGGCCGCCTGTCGTCGTATGGGCTCTTTGTCCGCCATGTGAAGGGCTTGCAGCTACAGAATGTGGCGATCCGGTCGTCGGCGCACGATCCGCGTCCCATGCTGATTTGCGACGACGTGCAGGCGCTTAACATGACGGGTGTTTCGGGCAGCGCGAGCAGCCCGCAGGAGCCGTTTATGAGCCTGAATAACGTGCAGTCGGCGGTGATTCACCAGAACACTGCGCCGGCAGGCACGGCTGTCTATGCGCATATCTCGGGCGCGGAGTCGCACAACATCCGGATCATGGGCAACGATCTGCGCCAGGCTTCGCAACCGATTCAGGTTTCCTCCGAAGTTCCGCCGGATGCGGTGATCCGTTCTTAATAGTGTTCGATAACAGTTACAAATTAACAAAAGCAAAGGTGGAACGGGATTTTGAATGAGCGGGCAGGGAAGTGGTGCGGGGCCATCTACGTGGCGATCGTATCCACCGTGGCGTTATTTTTCAGGTTTCGCTTCGGCGGCGATTTTCTCGCTTTTTACGAAGACGATTTCTTCTATTACCTGAAGGTCGCCCAGAATATCGCCGCACATGGCGTCTCCACCTTCGACGGCATTCATCTGACCAACGGCTATCATCCGCTGTGGATGGTGGTGATGGTGGGCGCGTTCAAGATTGCGCCGTCGGGCGGGTTCTATCTGTTGCAAGCCATCTCAGTGTTGAGCGTGCTGTGCGTGTATTGGTTCTCGTACCTTTGCCTGCGCATGGAGCAGGACTGGATCAAGAGCTTGTCTGGTGCGGTGCTGCTTGCCACCTTCTCGGTGGTTTTGGCGAGCACGGGGATGGAAGTGATCCTGACCCTGCCGCTGGTGTTGCTGTGGATCTGGTATCGGCTGCGGCCCGAGTTTCAATGGACCAATGCGCAAGTTGTCGTTTGGGCGCTGCTGGGGAGCCTGGTGGTTTTATCCAGACTGGACGCTGCATTCCTGATTCTTCTGGTGTTCGTGCTGGATGGGCTGGGACAGCGCTTCACGCTCAGGCAATGGGTGGAGCGCGGCGGCATCTACACGCTTGGCTCATGGCTGGTGGTTGTCTATCTCGCCTTGAACATCTGGATCTTTCATAGCGCTACGCCGGTCTCGGGAAAGGCGAAGCAGCTTCGCTGGCACCATTGGCCATCGCTCTCCAGCATCAAGTCCTTCTTCTTTCCTCTCACCGAGCGCATCCATATTGAATTGAGCGTGCCGGGAACGATCGCTGCGATTTGCGTGCTGATGCTGCTTGTGGTTCCAGCGTTGGGCAATCGTTCGCCGAAGCGATTCCTCTTCTTCGGCCTCACGGCGTTTCCTTTCTTCTATATCTTTCTTCTTTCCTGTCTTACCGACTGGCCGAATGGTGGCTGGTCCTGGTACGACTACATCTTCGTCTTCCCGATTTTCTCGTTCATGTTTCTCTTCCGATGGCCGGGCAAGCGAGTTTTTGCCGCGCTGGCAGTTGCGATGGTGCTGCTGCTGAATACGGCGATTGCGGCGAAGCTGCTGACGCAGGTTCCAGAGCCGGGTGGGGTTGCGAAGCAGGGCAGCTACGGCGTTTACGCGACGGGCAAATGGCTCGCGGAGTTTTCTCAGAGCCATCCCGGGAATTATGCGATAGGGGACAGGGCGGGCGCGCCTGGATATCTCATGCACGAGCCTGTCATGCAGTTGGAAGGCCTGATGATGGATGCGCAGTACCTGAAGGTTTTGCGCACGCAGAGGGATTTGAACCAGGTGCTGCGCGACTATGACATCCGCTACTACGTGAGCACCAATGCCAAGCTGGATAACGGCTGCTATGTGACGTCCGAGCCGGCGAAGGCGGGCAAAGACTCTCCGAAGATGACGGGGCGATTCTGCAGCGCGCCGATCGGGAGCTATCGCTACTTCTCGCCGGGGAAATCGGGCGGCGCTTTCACTACACTGGTCTTCGATCTGCGGCGTGAGGCTGCTCTTAGGAGACCCGCGAACTGAGGCTCAAACTGAGCTTAGGAGCGGAGCAGGGCGAGATCCTGCGCTGTATATGTCGCTTGAATCTGCGTGTCATTTTGTGCGGCGTGCACGTTGGAGACAGCGAGGCCCATATCTTGCGTATCGGGGAGAACTGGATAGTTGATCTGCCAGGGATGGACCTGTCTGATCTTGTAGCCAGCGCGAATGGCATTGACGTGCAGCCATAGATCGTCCGCCTTGGGGCAGACCTGCTCGAATTGCCTGCCCATGGCTTTGAGCGTGCTCAGAAAGGCCGGAGGGTAGAGGCAGCCGGAGACGCCGGTTCCGAAGTTGCGGTATTCGGGTCGATCGGTGCGGCAGCGTCCCCATGTGGCGTAGGGCGCGAGCTGCTCGCCTGAGAACCTGATCTCGTGTGCGCGATAACAGCTCACCACTGCGGGGTTCGTGGCATATCCGCGGGCCAGGCCCTGCAACCAGGAGGCGGCGTAGACGGTGTCGTCATCGGCGGTGACGAGTGGTTTGTCGAATGTGTTGGTCGATTGCAGATAAGGGAAATATTTGGTGTGGGGTCCGAAGTTTTCACTGAGAAGGATTTCGAGGCCGCGGTCCTGGAGACGTTTGAGGCCGACGGGGAGATTGCGGAGGGCCGGCTCGTCGTCGAGCCAGAGGATCATGCGCGAAGGGCGCAGTGTTCCCGCGGCGATGGACTCGATGGTGAGATGAACGGTCTGGATGCGGCGTCCGTAGGTGGTTAACGAGACGATGGGGCCGTTTGCGCGGACGGGCTTGCGGGACTTTTCGTTGAGGCTAGCCAGGCGGCTGAGGTTGAGCTTGGTCTTCGCCATGTCCCATTGCTGCAGGTCCAGCCATCGCCGCTGGAATTGTTCTCCGGCTAACGTGTAGAGGGATGGCTTCGATGCAGAGGAACTCATTCTTCTCTTTTATCTGAAAAGAGCGTGCAGCTGAAATGGCGAGGTAGTTGCACGGGGACTTTCGTGATGGTGATTGGGCGAGCACACTGCAGGTCCTTCGACTCGCTCTGCTCGCTCAGGATGACAATACAACTTGGAATCGAAAGCTCAACGATTCATCCTGGCTAGCGGAACGCAGGGTTAAGACGTACGCTCCTAATGGCAGCAACTCTGCGGGCAGCTGAACGGTCAGAAATGGGCTTCCGGCATGGGTGAGGCTGGGTTTTTGCCACAGCGTTTTTCCTTTGGCGGAAGTGAGCACCGCGGAGTAGCGGCCGGGTGGGATGTCGGTTTCGCTGGTCAGCTGGAGCTTCATTTCCTTCGCGCCCGTGGGGATAGTGATGGTTTGGACTGCGTGCTGGTCGCGGCTTTCGTCCGCCAGGAGCATTGCGGTGAAGACGGGCCCGGCGTTTGCGTGTTTCGGCTTTGTATCGGTTGCGGTTACAGAAGGAGCGGGCAGAGTTTGTCCTGCTGCGGCTGTGGTTACAGAAGGTGCGGCAGCTTTGGTTTGCAGCGTGGCTTGCGCGGGCTGGCTGATGCGGTGATCGAAGGGGCGAAAGATGGCGATCACGGTCAGAAACAGGAGACAGGCCGCCGCTGCGGCGAGGCTTGTTTGAAAGAACGAGAAGGGCGGCGAGAGGCGGGGAAGAAAACTCCTGCGGCGCTTACTCTCCAACGTGAAATGCGATGTCTGCATGACCTGGCGCAGGGCGATTGCGGAGCGCAGGCGCAGCGTGTTGTCAGGATGGCGAAGAGCCCATTGGCGAATGGCTTCGCGTTCTTCCAGACTCAGTTCGTCAGCGGCGTAGGCGTCGATCAGATCGGAGACGACCTCCTGTACGACGTCCACAAAGTTGGAGGTGCCGATGAAGCGGCGGTCGAACTCCAACAGGTCGTCTTCGGAGAGCGTGCCTAAAATCGAGCCCCGCGCCAGCCGCCGGTCTTCCTGCTCCTGCGTGTCCTGGGGCTGATTTTCGTGGGGATTGATTGTTTCCACGCTCGATTCCTTCGCTTCGCCAATACTAGGAGTGTCAAAGTTCGATGATTCATCATGCGGTCGGCATGGTCAAGTTTGTGCGGGGGCCTCGCAGGGGATCGAGGATGCGTTGAGTTAACCTTTCGCGCGAGTGGGAAAGCCAAGCGTTCATGGGTTCGCCCACCTTGTCAGGATTCTTCCTCCCTTTCGTCGTCAGAATGACAGTTTCGAGTAAGTTGTGAATGTTCGCTGGACACCATAGGAAAATGCTCTATTGCTGCCAATCGCCGAGCAGGATGAAGGGCGCCCAGAAGTAAGGCGAATGCCAATTTTTGCTATGCGCCAGAGTGCGCTGCGCACGAGCCAGGGCGGCGGCCGGGGAGAGTCCCTGCTTGAGTAAGCCTTCGTAGAAGTTCTCCATCAGAGCGGCTGTGGCACGGTCGTTGACGTTCCAGAGCGTGGCCAGGACTTTGTGGCTGCCCGCATAAGAAAACGCGCGTGAGAGGCCGATGACGCCTTCTCCGCGCGTTTTTTTTCCCAGGGCAGTGCGGCACGCGCTTAGTACGACGAGGTCGGCGGGCATGTGCAGCTTGTAGATGTCGTGGACGCGCAGGAATCCATCGATCTGCTGGCCGGATGGGTTCATGAGAGACAGGACGATGCCGGAGAGGTCGGGGTGGACGTCGTCGACGAGCGCGTGCGTGGAGAAGTGCACGATGGTGTAGCGGCTCCAATCGGTATTCAGCACGGCATCGCGGTTGGCGTCGAAATCGAGAGCGATCTTGCGGTCCCGCTCGGGTAACAGTTGCCCGATGGCCTGGGCCTCTTCGCGGGAGTAGGAGAGGCGCGGGAACTGATCGAGGCCGAGATCGCTGGATGAGCGGGTGAGGGCGTCGCTGTTTATGGGAGATGCTGGTGTGCGAGCTGAGTTATCGAGACCTTTCTCTAATGCCTTATCCACTCGGGGGTCGTCAGGACTGAAGACGGGATCGGCGAAGACGGCCAGCACCGGATGAGGCGAGCGGTTCTGGTTGCGGCGCAGCTCCGGGAGCAGGGAAGCGGACGGCAGATAGACGACCTGATGGGTTTCGATCAGCGGCTTTCCGTCGAAGGGGAGCGCTTGAAAGGGCAACGACGAGAGCGGCCCTTCGGCGACGATGACGACGCTGGTGTGCTGATGGAGTGTTTGCGCGCCGGGTTGAAGCAGGAGCCGTTCGAGTGCGATCCCATCCCGCTCTGAAGCTTGCTCGGCTTTCTGGATGCGCAGCTGGCGGGTTTCGGCGGTTTCATTCGGTACTGCAGTGTTGCGTGCCGTGAGCGCTGCGTACAGGGCAGAGGATTGGGTCTGCAGCGCGGATAACGAAGGTAGGCGGTAAGTGGTTGTCGATGTGGAAGTGATGGCCCAGAGATAGCTTTCCTTTTCACCGAGCCAGTACTCGAGCAGAACGGCGTTCGGGTCGAGCAGATGCTGGCCGAGATCGCCGGCGAAGATGGTTTTGCCGCGAACGAGCGCGCCATATCCCGAGCCCTGGGAGCGAATCTCGTTTTCTACCGCGTCGTATTCGCCTCCTAACGAGAGGAGCTGGGTGCGGATGGCCGGAGCATCTTTCTCTTCGGCATCGGTCAACTGTTGCAGCTTGGCTTCGATCTGGTTGGAGAGCTCGCGTTCGCGCCCGATGAATGCGGGAGCTACTCCGCGATCGGTCTCGACGCCGCTTTCGTGGAGGGTATCGAGAAGAGAGCGTGCGCGGGCACGCTCGCTGATGTTGAAGGCCGACGCGGCATAGCTCTGGCCCGGATGCAGCCGGTCCATCTGCATAAGCAGGCTGATGTAGAAGTCATAATAGTCGCGTTGGTTGTCGAAGTACGAGGTGCGCGATTCGGCACTGCGAATGCCGGTGCGGCTGGATTCGATGGTGCTGACTGCGGATTCGATGTCGGTGCGGGCCTGCTCGAGATGCCCGAGCATTCGCTCGAGGCGTGCGCGATCGGCCATGAGATGCGCCTGCTCCCGCTTGTCTAACGTGGTGGCGTCGAGTTTATCCGATTGCTCGAATTGTTTTTGTGCGGCATCTGTATCGCCGGCAGCGAGTGCGATCTCTCCAAGGCTGCGCAGGCAGGCGGCTTCGATGGAGCGGAGGTTGAGCTTCTGCGCGAGAGCTAGGGCTTTCGATAACGCCTCGACTGCGTTGGATTTTTGTCCGGCGGCTTCGTAGCTCTCCCCCAGCTCTTCGAGAATGCTGGCGCGTTCGCGTTCGAGGTCGGTGCCGGTGAGGAGATCGAGTGCGGCCAGATGCATCTTGAAGGACTGCGGGTAATCGGCCTGCGAGTAGGCGAGAAAGGCTTCGCCGTCGAGAGCATAGGCCTCGCCCATGGGGTCCTTGATCTGTCGCCATAAAGCTACCGACTGGTCGAACGCGGCTTGCGCCCACGCGTATTCTCCCAGCTCGGTATAGATATTCCCGAGGCCGTTCAAGACGTGGGCGTGGGTGGTGGGATTTTTTTCGATTTCCGGAGATTGAATCGCCTGACGGTAAGCGTCGAGGGCCTCCTGCAGATCTCCGCGCGAGAGGTGAATGTTGCCCAGCTCTTCGAGCGAGGCCACGAGGCCGCGTTCGTCGTGGATGGAGCGCGCCTCTTCGAGGGCCGCAGTCAGCTCTTCCAGCGCAAGGCCGTTTTCTCCCAGAATGCGGTGCGCGCGCGCGGAGTTTTCGTTGAGGATCTCCTGATTGAGGGCGTCCTTGTTGCGGGCGTAGAACTTTCGCGCCTCGGCATAGGAGGAGAGTCCGCGATCCAACTCGCCCATGGAGGCGTAGCTATAGCCGAGCATCTTCCAGCACACGGCAGTGCCGGCGATGTCGTCCGGAGATTCGGGCATGGCGACGGCCTGGAGCATCAGGTCGCGGGCTTGCGCGAACTGCCGTGTTTCATACGCGAGACGGGCCTTGAGATAGAGCGCGCGCCGGATCAGAGGTCCATCCTGAATTTCTTTTGCGGACGCGAGCGCCTGGTCCAGGACGGGAGAAGCAGCGGCGCGCGATTCGGCGGTGGCTTTGCGGCGCAGCTGGTCGCCTTCGGCCAGCTCATCTTCCGCGTTCCCGCGGGTGGTGTCAGACGCGCTGGCTGGCCTGGGCGTCTGGGCGCTGAGGGTTAGCGTGCAATCGGTTGACGTCGAGAGGCAGCGCACGCGGATCTCTTGAGAGCCGGCGGCGATGAGCGTGAAGGGGATTGCGGAGTTCCTTCCGGAGTCATTGCGGCGGATGCTGTGCGGCTGGCGGGCGGGATCGAGCCAGAGGGCTCCAACCTCGCCTGTCGTTTGCAGGAGACGCAGAGAGGCGACATCGCCTGCGTTGAGGGAAATGGAATAGGACGCGACGGATTGAGGCTTCAGCGTGTCGGTGAATTCGCCTGCGGTGGTGAAGACGCGCGTGATTGTTGGAGTTGGATCGAGGTAGGGCGAGAGCGGGGAGGGTTCGATCTTCTGCTGCGCGAGGACGGGGAATGCGAAAACGGGGAACGCGAAAACAGCTGCGAGAAGGCAGTTGGAGAGGCTGCGAAGAATTCCGTTACGGACAGCGAAATCGGGCAAGAGCACCTAGGCTAACCCATGGCCGGAGATTGAGATCAGCCGAGCGGGGAGCGATTCGGCCCGTAGTTCAGTAGCTTGTCCAAACTTCAGCGACGCGGGTGAAGCAAGTTTGATGCTAGTTAATCCGCGGTGCGGATGCGGTTAGTTTTCCAGCGCTGGTGCGGGTTGTCAAGCATGGAGTACGGCCCGGGACTGAAGCCCTGCTTGGTTTTGGCTTATTCCCCGGACTAAAGTCCCGGGATCCCTCCCAAGTAAGGATGGGCTGTGTGGTTGGGATTGGCTTCGGAGTTTGGATGGCCTGCGCGGTTCGAATGACCTTCGGGAGCGGATCGCTTACGGAATAAGAACGTTTTTCGCAGGTCGATCGTCTCCAGCGTTCGGATGAACTTTGCGCTTCTATGCGTAAATCAAAAGCCCCGCTGCGAGCGCTCGCGTGCGGGGCTTTTGTCTGTCTGGGTGAGCGGTTATGCTGCTGGATGCTTGAGGATGTCGGCGAGGGCTTGCAGACGCTTGGCGTCGGCCGGGCTCTTGGCCGATGAGGCGTCACTCTCGACTGCGGGAGCCAGCTGGTTCAGCTTGGCGAGGTTCTTCTGATCCAGATGCGACTTCTCGGTGCGGCTGATCGCCTTGTTGAGTGCGGCGATGCGGTCAGCGGGAAGCGCCTGGGAACGGGCAAGCTGATCGAGGTAGGCTTTGGCCACGATCAGCTTCGCAGGCCAGACGATTTTCTGCTGGTTCTGCACGTTCAACTCATCGACGTGGACTGCACTGGCTGCGTCGATTTCATTCTGCGTGAGGTACTTGCTCGGCGTGAGCTTGAAGACGTCGAGGCCGCGAGCGATTTCCGAGCCGTAGATGTATCCGTTGTACCAATACGCCGACCAGTCGCCGCCGAGGACGAGTGTCTTGGCATCGATGGGTCCGCGATCGAAATAGCCAATCTCGAAGGGATGCGCGGGATCGGTGAAGTCCATGATGGACACGCCGCCCTGATACCAGGCCTGTACTTCGATGTCGCGGCCGGGGACGGGGATGAGCGAGCCGTTATGCGCTACGCAGTTCTCGGTATCGCCTTGCGCAGCGGGCAGCTTGTAGTAGCCGGCGAGGCTCAGCTTGTCATCCTGCAGATGGAAGATAGCGTCCGCGCCCCACTTGTTGGGATCGTTCGGACGGCAGCGTGCGCCGAGGCCGCCGCCCCACTCGTCGGTGAAGACGACTTTCGTTCCGTCGTTGGAGAACGAAGCCGAGTGCCAGTAGGAGTAGTTGACGTCGTTGACGGCATCCACACGCTTGGGATGCACGGGGTCCTTGATGTCGAGCAGAATGCCATTGCCGGAGCAGGCGCCTGCGGCGAGGCCGACCTCCGAGTAGACCGTGATGTCATGGCAGTGGTTGGTGTCGGCCGGTTTTTCTTCGCCCTTGCCGTGGCTTCCGCCATTGTTCAGGCCGTTGAGAGCGCCGGTGCGCGGATCGATGAAGATGCGTGGGTTGGAGACAATCTTGGCATCCTGCGGTGCAGCCACGGGAACCTTGATTACATCGATGCGGAAGAGCGAAGTATTCGGATCCTTATCCGGAGCGTCATTCGAGCAGCCTGCAAGCTCTTCGTTCTGGCGGACGAAGGACGTGCCGGAAACATAGATGTAGACGTTGTCCTTGTCGTTAGGATCGAGCACTAGCGTATGGGTGTGCGATCCGCGGCAGGTTTGCACCGCAGCCACTTGCTTGGGGTTCTTGATATCCGAAATGTCGAAAATTCTCACACCGCGAAAACGGTCGGCATCTGCAGCCGGACGGCGATGCTCATTCTCGTGGCCGGGCTCCGGCGGAGGCATCGGCGCAAAACCCTGCGTTCCGCAATCGAGGCGTCCGTTCGGCATCTCGACCGACATGAACATGAGATTGCCGTACACCGAGAGATCGCCCTGGCCGCCGGGGCAGACCATCGAAGTGAGCAACGATGTTTTGGACGGGTTGGAGATGTCATAGATGTTGACGCCGTAGAAGTTGCCCTGGAACAGGTGGTTGCCCTGGAATGCGAAATCGGAGTTCGAGAAGGCGAGCTGGGCAATCATCAGGTCCAGCGACTTTGGCGTCTTGAACATGCTGCTCATGCCGAGCTGGCCAATCATCTTCTGCACCTTAGGATCGTTGGGATCGGTGGCGCCAAGCTGAAATGCAGCAGGCTTCTTGAGAAGCAGGAGATGCTTCATGCCCATCGAAGTTTCGCCAGCGTTATAGAGACCGGGCGAGAGCTTATAGCGGGGATCGTTCACGTCAGACCCTGTCATTCCAGGCGGGAGCTTAGGAGCGGGTGCCGGCGCAAACGGATTCGACTCTTCATCGCCGGCCTTCGCAGGCGCGGGGGCGGCGGTTGCGGGCGCGGAAGCCTGGGCGTACGCCCGGCTCACTCCAGAACATAAGACAACTGCGGCCATGGCCACACTGGCCAGCCGGAAAGTAACACGCTGCAATTCGTTCATTCTTTCTCCTTAAGCATGTTTTGCATGATCTTGATTTCTGCCCGCTGTGTATTGTCGACGTCCGTAGCGAAATCGAAGAGGTCGGCATCCTGTCCTGCGCCCGGGGCGTCGAACAGATCTTTCACCATCACCAGCGCGCCACCGTGGTGCTGCATCATTCCGGTGAGGAAGAGGTGATCGAACTCAGCGCCCGTAGCGTGGCGCAGGGCGTCCATCTGCGCGGGCGTAAGCATCCCAGGCATCATCGGCATGTCCATACCTGGCATGTTCGCCATTTCCATCGAAGTGGATTGGCCGCGCGCTGCCAGCCAGCGGCGCATGAACTTCATTTCGTCGGTTTGCGAGATGCTGATGCGTTCACCGATCGAACGCACGGCTTTGTTCTCTGTATGCGAGGGAATCAGCGCTGTCATCTCCACGGCCTGACCGTGATGCATGACCATACCCTGCATGAAATCGACGTCGGCTTTCGAGAGCTGCGGGACGATTCCGGTTGTCGAAGAGGGAAGCCGTTTGGTGGGCTGGCCCGGTGCGCCGGGCTGGACTACAGATACAGAAGAACTAGATGGAGATATAGCGGAGGGACCCTGCTGCGCGTTCGCCAAAGAACCGGTAAGCGACGGAGCCAAGATGAGCACGCTCGCAAGTATCGTTGTAGCGCGTGGAAGAGCTTGCCGCTTCTTATTGTGTGGACGCTTTGAGGGCTTGGATGAGGAGCAGGACATATGCGATCCTCCCAACCTATCATGATGGTCGACAAAGCGAGAGATCAAAGTTATGGCTGGTTTTATCGACATAAATCTCAATGAGCAACGGGGGTGCCGTCGATACGCGGACGGCCGATGGGGCTCGACAGGATCACGATAGACCGTAGATAAGTCAGACCACAAGAACGAACAATCTTGCGCCATAACATCGAGTCGATAATCAAAAGCAAAAGAACACTCCCAAGCAATTTCATCCTCACGCGCGCGCATCTGTTCCCGATAGTTTCTCGTGTCTGGACGTGCTTTCCTGAAGGTTGAGCGCGCTGTTCGGGTGTCCGATGTTATGCGACGCCCTCATTGCCTCCTCTACAACACTAGGAGCACAGCTTTATTCCGGGGAACGCACTAGTTTCACCGCAATCTGCAGGAAGGCCTGGCAGCAGTCCTACAAATTATTACGGACTCTGTGGCCTTGGACTGTGGCTGGTGTTCGTATGTATAAGTGCATGATCTCTACCTGCGGGAGTTGGCATGCGTGCCGATGCTTCTTGCTGAGGGAAGGCTTGCGCCTGCGTTTCGCTCTTCTGTGAAAGGATATTTGAGCGATGGGGAGAGGCAGGACGAGAGCGCTCCCGGGAAACTTCACTTTCCGACGCCCGACGTGGAAAACTTGCCTCGGCGGAAGGGCAAGTCGACACCAAATCTGATAGACTCAGTTCTGTCGTTGCGATGGCTTGTAGGTGTTCGGTTCGGCGTCCCCACGGGGCCGCGATTGAGCCCAAAGCCAGGCAACATCGGAAACAGGCGAATGCTGCAAACGCTTGTTTCTATATGAGATAATCCAAGTAGTGGATTCACACTCTTGGGGACGTAGCTCAGTTGGTTAGAGCGCTGCCCTGTCACGGCAGAGGTCGCGGGTTCGAGCCCCGTCGTCCCCGCCATACATTCCAAAAGACTTACGGAATATATGGGACCTAAGTGACAAGCAAATCAGGACACAATAAGGTCACAATAGCGAATCGCCCAACGATTACGCTTCTGTGCCCGTTCGTGCCTCTTTCTGCTTTGCGCCCACGTTTGTGCCCACGCCGGGCACCATCATCTGAACAACCTTGCTCTGTGCTGCCCGCTTATGCGAGTTCACGGCCTGCGTGTAAACGTCGAGCGTGATCTTGCTGTTGGCGTGCCGCAAAAGCTCCTGGACGGTCTTCACGTCTTCCCCGTTGGCCTTCAGCAGTGTGCCGAAGGAATGGCGGAAGGTGTGCCAACCGATGTTCTTGTGGATACCAGCCGCTTTGGCCGCTGGCTTGATATGCCGCTTCATGAGGTTGTCCGGCCAATAAGGCTGTGTGCCTTTCATGGTCGGGCTGGCGAAGACCCAATCAGACTCCATCGGATAGAGGCAGGTCTTTCTCCAACGCAGAAGATCTTCGGCCATGTAGCTGTCCATCGGGACCGGCCTGGCCGACGCTTCTGTTTTGCAGACACCCATCACCTGATGCCAGATGGACTCGGTGACGCGAATCTCCAGGTTCTCGAAATCAATGTCGTCCCACTTCAATGCGAGAAGTTCACTGACCCGAAGGCCCGTCGCTGCGTCGAGCAGAACCAAGGTCCGTTCCCGCACGGCGAGCTTTGTCAAAAGAGCTTGAAGTTCGTGCAGTTCGAGTACATCGGGAATTCGCTCTCTCTTGGCGCTTTGGCGCACGAGTTTGATCGGATTCTTGTCCGTCCACTCGTACCGCATCGCGTGACTGAAGAGAGCGCTCATGATGTTCCGAATCTTCGCTTTTGTTCCTCGTGCCCGCTGAATGCTGCCTAACCACTCTTCCACGGCAACAGACTTGACCTGCTGCAGGCGGTGGTCGCCCCACCGTGGAAGAATCCAGCCGTTCAGATAGCATTCGTAGCCGGCTCGTGTCGAGTGCGCTTTGCGTCCCTGCTCGTCCTCGGTCAACTCCTTCAACCGGTAGTGTGCGATCAGTTCGGCTATCGTACTCGGGCAGCTCACCGCCCGCGGGGTTTGTTGGTTGGCATCGATGCGCAACGCGTTGGCGGCTTTCAGGGCTGCTGCTTCCGACGGGAGAGTGATGGTCGTGCCGATCACAGCTTTGCGCTGTAAGTTCGTACCGTCCGGCCCAATCTCTCTCCAGCGGAAGACCCAAACATCAGGCCCCTTCTGCCGCTTGCTACGCTGCACGCTTCCTTGCTGATACCGTGTGCGCCTTGGCATATCTACTCCTGGTCCCCGGCGCAACGGGTGGCTTAATTCAAGGCTATCGCTGCGCCGGGCAGAGGTCTAGTGGAAACTCAGCTTGCGAGCTGTTCTGTGATCCAGCGGTCGATGTCACTGGCCCGGAAACGCCACATGGTACCGAGCTGGAAACCCCGGACGATTCCTTGACGCGCATACCGCTGGAGGGTTTTTGGATGTATTCGCATGATTGCCGCCGCTTGGTCGGTATCCAGTAATGGCTCAGGAACGAACGGCTCACTTCGAACAGGCTTTCTCCCCAATTCCTGACCCGATGGTCTGTCCATCATCGCTGTGCCTCCTTTGAAGCCGAAGCAGCGTCACGCCGTCTCAAAGCGCCAACTTGTTGGTTTGTTCCCGGCCAAGTGAGCCCGCTATTGATTCTTCGGATACCGCTTGCTGACTACGATTGGCGCAAACGTCCGCAAATGTCCAATCACAGTTTGCCAGTCGACTATTCCAAAACGTAATACTCGTTCTGTCCACCGACATCCCGTGGGCCACGGAATGTAAGCAGATGCGTCAAAATATTGACAGGGACACGATCCCCACCGGAAGATTTCAAAAGATGGTTTTTGCGTTTCCGATTCTCTAAGGGCCCTTCCACTACTCATTGCGGGCTCTTCGATTCCCCAGGCAGAGAGTCAAGTGGGGGTAGGCATGGCCCGAAGCAAGGCAAAACGTCCGATCAATCTAAAACACATGGAAGCCGCCATCGCGGTAGCAGAGACGCTCAACTTTTCGAGAGCCGCCAAGCGCCTCCATATTAGCCAGCCTGCTGTCACGAAGTACATCAAAGAACTTGAGGAAAGTCTGGGTGCTCTCCTCTTCATTCGGGCACACCATACCGTCTCTATCACCGAAGCTGGGAAGGCTTATGTTGAGGAAGCCCGGATCGTTGTTCTCCACGCTGGACGCGCGGTACAGGCAGCGAGGGCCGCCCAACAAGAGGCAGAACTGATTCTCAATGTGGGGCGCTCGCCTTATGTCGATCCCTACTTTACCTTGATGCTTCGGACGATCCGATTGCCGATGTTTCCTAGACTGCACTTGCAGCTCTCCAGTGGATTTTCATGCGATCTCACCCAGGACGTCCTCAATGGTGATCTTGATATTGCCGTGGTGATCGAGCCGCCGCAGTCAGGGCAATTGGCCGAGTTTGAAATCGAAGAGTCGCCCTTCTACGTTGTCATGTCCAGGGAAGATCCGTTGGCTCAACTTCCCGCTCTTGACTTGAATCATCTCTCTCTCAGGCGATGGCTCCTGTTCCAACGCAATCTTCATCCTCCGCTCTATGACCTGATCCAAAAGCTAGCGCATGAGGGCCACGTTATTCCGTCTGCCCTACAGCACTTCATGGTGCCGGAAGAGTGCCTACCTCTGCTGCTTGAGCCTGGAGGAGTTGTCATTGCGCCGAAGTCGGGGGCTTTAAGGATTGCCCGTGATGGACTCACCATGAGACCACTCGATGACGCTCGCCTCAAGATGAAGACTCGGTTGATCTCGCGGGCCGATAATCCTTCTCCGGCGATCAGCGATTTATTTCGGACCTTCATGCGGAGGCTCAAGCACATTCGAGTAGACAACCAGATGTCACTGCCTCTTTCCACGTAGCGGCTCGATGACATCTGAAATCTGTTGAACGTCAACGATCTTCACGTTCACTGGACCGGAAGCGTCGCATTTCTGACAGGAGACGATTCCCGCTGCGATAACCTTGGCATCAATGTCATCGATCCGTACGACGTGGCCACACGCTTGGCATTGGTGTGCATGTTCCCATCGAGATTGAAGAGGCTGGCTTCCCAATCCGCTCACTCCCAATCCGCGGCGATCATGATCTGGCTACGCCATACAGCCACTCGATGGGTAATCAAGTCCAACGCTGTCACTTGCACCTCGTACTCGCCGGATTCCATGCCACTGAGCGGTATTTTTATGTGAATGGGCGTGGTGCCTAAATGGTCTTCCGCAATCGGCTCGGCTTCGATGGCTTGGGTTTCTATGGTTTTCTTGTCCTCACGGAATAAGGTGACATAAGCAACGATGGGGCCGTAAGACGGAAGCGTTGTGGTACTTGCTGCGCTATCACCCTGATAAACCTGTAGGAGCACCTCCATCTCGCGGTTCTTGCGGAAAACCCGCGTCACGCTAGGGATGAGTTTGCCTTCAGAATTTACCAGCGGATCGACGGCGTCATTCTTCATCCGGTCCTTGCTCTTAACCGTATTGAACAGCGCGGACTTGGTATCGACACGCTGATTGCTTAACACCACGGAACTGATGGGCAGCTTCTTCGTCTCGTTGTTTAGGTTAGGGATGGTGAAGGTTGTCTGATAGGTGCCGATGCGTCCTGTTTCGTCGTCGCGCGCGAGGAACTTGATGCTGTAGCGGCCGGGCAACAATGTGAAACCGGTGCTGTACTCAATGGGACGCTTTGTGAGTTCGGCCACGGTGGCGTCGCTTAGTTTTACGTCCACGTTGTCGCGCAGGTTGGTGACGGTATTGCCGCTGATCTCATCCTTTACCTCACAGACAAAGTCGATGACGGTGTGTTCCGCGCTGAACTTCTTTGCAAGGGCGAGTTCGCGGCCAGGGATTTTGACCGTGATGGGCACGAAGTATTCCGCGCGGTTGAGCTGGAAGTAGTTCAGCTCCATCGCCACGGTGAGTTCCGTAATCGGATCGCCGAGCCTCAGGGCATCCTCCAGCTGGCGTTCCTTCTCTATGCCGTTGAACTTACCGAACTCTTTATTGGCGTAGTAGCCCTTTCGGTAGTCGAGCGATTCGTGCAGCGTTTCGCCCACGGTGATCTTGATTTGGCGGAAGGCTCCGTTCTGCGCGGTGTTGCTGGTGTAGTACCCGATGAGGTAGTAGTCGCTGACCGCATTCTGTGCGCGCACAATACCGGCGTCGAGATCGTTGTTATCGAAGAAAGCTCTGCCACCGGTGTCCGCAGCCAGGGCGTATAGCGTGTCCTGCGACTGTTGAAAGCGATCGTTCGAAACCTGCGCCGCCGTTCCGCTGTACATGCCTTGGTTGCCGGGTGAGCCCTGTGATGCATCGCCGAGAGGAGCGTCCGCGACAAGGCCGCGCGCGTCGATGGGCCAGAAGGATACGCCTGACTTCACCGCGGCTTCCACAGTAGCGTGCAGCTGGGCCTGATTATCGTTGCCGTTCAGACGCAGGCCACTGGCGAAATACAGGAGCGTCTTCTTTTCGTTCATTGTGCCCAGCATCGCAGCCGCGGTCTGGAGCGCGGAAAGTTGGCGATCCGTGTTGAAAATGTTGAACTCACCGGAGTCCTGACCAAAGGCCGCGCCCGTGTCCGAGCTGCTCGCATCGCTGATACCCTCATCATTGCCTTGTCCTTCGCCGACAATCATCGTCTCAAGGATGGACAGCATCTTGTTGCGGTCGTCCGTAAAATCCTGAAGCACATCGACGGAACCGCCTTGGTAGCGCAGGATGCTAACAAGGTCAGCGGGGGTCATCTGCGTGCGGATGAACTTTTCCGCGGACTTCAGCGCACGTATCTGGTCGTCCGGCTTCATGGCCGTCATGTCAAAGTACATGGCGATGAGGCGCTTGTCCTTGTAATGCGCGCCTTGCGCGTAGGAGGTGCGTGCCAGCTTCTTATAGATCTTGACCTCCTCTTCGTCAGGGTCCTGTTTAGGCAGTGGCACTGCGTCAGTGGGGAGCGACTCATGCTCGAAGACGCGAATCTTCTGCGGCGCGCCGTCTTCCGTGATGGTGAAGTCGCTGGCTTTCAGGTCCGGGATGAACTTGCCGCTCTTGTCCTTGATGACGACGGCTTCCGTAACGAGCTGCGACTTCACACTGAGGGTGAAGGTACCGTCTTTACCCTGCGGCTGGTTGGTGCCAATGGTCTGCGCGAGGGCAGGAAGTGCGAGCAGAGTTGCGATGATTCCGAGAGCTTTCATGATTAGAAGCGGAGCCTCCCACTGAGTTCGAATGACCGCATGGCGTTTGCCGATGCGGGCAGGCCGAAGGTAGTACTGTTGGTGAGAGTGTTCCAGCCGGTGAACGCGACGTGATTCAGCACGTTGGTGGAATCGATGCGTATGTCCAGCGAGAGCGGATCGCGCAGCTTGAAGACACGCGCCAGTGATGAGTCAACTGCGACTGCGTTGGGACCTTCAATGGAATAGCGTCCCGCGTTGCCGAACTGTCCCGCTGCTGGCGTGGCGAACGCCGCCGCATTTAGGTGGTAGCCATTGCTGGCGGTGTACAGATCGGCTGCGGTGCGGTTGGGCCGGATGGTTCCTGCAAATCCCGTGCCTGGCAGCGTGGTGTAGTAGATGGGCGTCTGCGGCAGGCCGCTGCCCGCGCTGAGCGACGAGGAGAGCGTCCACTGCTTCAGTACTCTGCCACGCCAGCCCGTCAGCAGCGTCCCGCCGCCGATTCCCGTGCCGGAGGTGTACTGGAAGGTGAACTTCAGCAGGTGACGCTGATCAAACGACGAGCGGCTGCGTTCTGCCTGCAGATTCTGCCAGTTCTGCGCGATGGTGTCAGACGGTGTGTTGTACGGGTCGAGCGCGGAGTTGTATGTGTTGGTGGAACCGCCGCCCAGGTACGCATCGTTGTCGATGGAGTGCGCGTAAAGGTAGTCCAGCGTGGCGGTGAAGCCGCTGCGGAGGCGGCGGCGCAACTGCACTTCACCTGCGTGGCGGATCGAGTTGCCGTTCGATGTGCGATAGAGGAAGCCTCGTGGACACGATGCGCATGTCGGTGCAGGTTGCGTGGTGGTGCCGTACGACGGCGCATAAGTGTTAGGCAGGAACTCCTGCGGGCCGCGTGTGCCCTTCGATCCAAGATATGTTCCCGTCAAAACGATGGAGCCGGGTAGGTCCTGCTGCGCGGACAGGTTCCAGATTTGTGCGTAGCCGACGCGGAAGTTGGGGTCGATGGCGAAGGTGTCGGACGTGATCCCCGCGCAATCTTGGAAGCCGTTTACCAGCGTCAACGCGCAGGTGCTGCTGTTCGACACACTCAGGCTCTTGGACAACGGTGCCTGCTGGGCCATACTGCCCGCCGCCGAGAGATATACAGACGTGTCCACGTAAATGCCGTAGCCGCCGCGAATGACCAACGGCGTAGCTGGAAGTGGTCGCCACGCAAAGCCGAAGCGCGGCTGGAACTTGCGGAGGTCCGGCCGGACAAGAGATGAGGGATAGTGCATCCCAGTAAGAGGCCCGACTGGATTTGACCCAAGCACCGGCTGCACGGCGGTGAAGCCAGGCGCGACATCAAGGTTGACGAGGCGACCTTTCAACTCTGTGACGGGCGCGCTGTAATCCCAGCGAATGCCCGTGGTCAGCGTCAGTTCCGGCTTCACGCGCCAGTCATCCGTGACAAAGAGGTCACTGACAGATTCGCGGAAGTACTTGTCCGCATTGCCGAAGGCGACTTTGCTGGCGTCTGGCACACCGGTAAGGAAATCCCGCAGGTCAGAGCCTGTTGCCTCGCCCGTGAAAGCAAAGGTACCGCGAGGATTTGCCTGCTGCAACTGATTGAACTGCTGCCGCCGGAAGTCGCCACCAAAGGTGACGGTATGGCGCCGGTACGTCCACGTTGCGTTGATGCCAACACCGTCCGTCTGATTACGATCAAATGCGCTTATGCCGTCTGTGAGCGATGCTATGCCGCTGGAGAAGTTCAGCGTGGGCGGTCCCCAGTTTGCAGGGTCCTGCAAATTACCCGTAATTCCCGTATTCCCGCTGACGTTGATTAGATTCGCGAAGAACGGTGTCACGTCAGTCCTCAAACGCGAGAAGCGATACGTCGTCTCCACAAAGATCTGGCGCGGAAAGCGATGCTGCCACGTCACGTCTGAGTCAATGCCGAATGTCTTTGTGGTATCACGGAAGTGAAACAAGTTGGTCGCGTCCGCACGAGAGTTCAGAAAGGCAAACTTGCCGTTCATGGTGTCCCGGCGACCAATGGTCTTGTCCAGGCGCGTCTGCAGCGAGTCAACATGGCTATTGTTGAGCACCTGTGTCTGGTAGTTGTATTGCGTGCTGCCTGCGAGGTTTGGCAGTGGATACAGCGCCAGCAGCGCGGCGGCTTGGGGCGTCACGGCGACAGTTCCGGTGGGCAGGATGCCTGCGCGTTGCGCTGCAGTCGGCACCAGGCCGGACTGCGTAAAGGCTTCCGGGTTCCGTGTCCATTGATATGCCGCGAAGAAGTTCGGACCGTTGTAAAACACATGGGGGATGCGAATCGGTCCACCCAGCGTGGCGAGACCAGTGAAGGTGGAGTACGACGCCTTTGGCGTCTGCAGACCGGTGAGGGAATACGGTCGCGCATCGAACGGCGAAGCACTCAACTTGAATCCGAGGCTACCCGTGTACAAACTCTTGCTGCTGGCACGACGCGTACCGAACGCCTGTGCCAACGAGTACTTACTGGTGGCCGCGTTGTTGTTACTGCCATTAATCAGCATGCCGTCCGCGGTCATACCCGCGTCACTGTCTGTTGGCGGAGCCGAAGGAGAGGGTGTGTCCGTCCCATCCTTCGTTCTCACTGTTGAATCGTCTCTAACGGCAGGCGCGGACGGATGTAAGGTCTTTGCCGATGCGCGCAGGTCGGACAACGGCAGCATCTCCATCTGGACCGTCGCGGACGGCGTTGTCTCAGGGACAGCGACCGTGGTGTCGACCGCCTTGAAGCCCTGCATCTCAAAGTGCAGATGCCAGTCTCCCGCACTGAGTGAGAGAAACTGAAAACCTCCCTCAGGATTGGTAACCGTGGTTAGCGTCCGTTCATTCTGGCTAGCAATCACTGTGACGCCTGGAAGTGGTGTGCCATCTACAACAACCCGCCCGCGATGCTCTTGCGCGAATGCGGCACTTCCGACAACAGAAGCATATAGCAACAAGATCGACGCGCAGCGGGTCACTGTTGGCATTAGACTGACCTCTAACTTTCTCCAACCACTGGAAAATAGCCATGATTCGGCCGCACGTGGGCGCACCAACGCGCGACGTTGACGTCGGGTGGGTTCGTGCGACTTACCGTAAGTTCTTAAGGAAGCGGCTAGTTTTCCTTTGGCCGGTCGATATGGTCGATGACCAACGTCGGCACAGGGCCTCTACTCGGCTGCAACTTCAATCCCAACTGGTCTTGAAGAGCAGTGAACAAAGGCGGTGCATCGTCGCTGTGTTCCGCTTGCGCGAGGTCTGGTGACCACTTGAGCGTCAGATCGTATTTCGCAGGCAACCCAGTCTTATCGACGACGACGCGGTCGGTCTGCCGACTTAGATAATTGGCTAACGCCTTCATGTGGAGGTTCGATGCTGTGACTTGCATCCCATGCATGTGCATTAGGTCATCTTCACCGGCCTGCGACGAAGGCTTGAACTTGACGCCGGATTTTGCGACAACCAAGTCGTAAACCGGCATTGTTTTGGTGTCGGTGTGCGTCTCTAAATGAAACCGATCCATAATCAAGCGGCGCGCCATGACACGAACCTGATCGTTGGTTAGGCTTTTGAGCGTTTCCGGATCTGCATCGAGCACTTTCGCCTTGATATCAAAGCGTTCTGATTCCGCCCAGGGCGGCAGACCTGAAATCAGGTCGGGCCGAATGTCGTATGCCAACTGCAGTAGCCGTCTGATGGTGGTATTACCCATCTCGAAGACAGCTCCATCTACGTTGATATGTATGTCGGTACTTCCAGAGTTGTTGGGGCGAACAGTAGAGACATCGTACTTAGGCAGTTCAGCGCTTTGCTGTTGCGCCGACATATCAGACAGAGACTGAACACGGGCAGCGACCAACGCTGGCTCCGTAGCCTCCGCTTGGCCCAACATTAGCGGAGTTGCAACCGAAGCTATAGTGAAGGTCGAGAGCAGTAGTCTGCCAGGCCAAGTGAGCCTCGCTCCCGGTTGTCCTCGTAGAATCTGAGCGATACGATGTTTCAGGTCCGCGCCAGTCACACCGGCAACAAGGGCCGTTTCCGGCGTTACGCATAGTTCGCAGACCTTCAAGATGCTTTCGGCATACACTTTCGGAGCGTGCTTGAGAGCCAATACCTCTTCGTCACATGCACACTCGCGCTCCTCTTCAAGTTTCCGGCCTAGCCACCACACCATAGGGTGGAACCAGAACACGGCTTCGACGAACATATGCAGCGCCGCGCAAAGATTGTCAAAGCAACGCACGTGACAAAGCTCGTGAGTGAAAATTGCTCTCATCTGCGCGTCGTCGATACGTTCGGATACTGCCTGAGGCCAAATCAATATCGGACGGAACATGCCATACACGCCGGGTTGCTGCAACGTCTTTGACGATGAGATACGCAACTGCGGCCATTTGCGAGAATTCATCTTCCGCAGAGTGTCTATCTCACGTCCCTGAACGAGGAACTCGTTCTCACGAACTATCTGCGCAGCTTGAACCCAAGACCTCAGCCACAGCAGAACCACTACAAGGAAACCGGCCAGCCAAACAATCAGCAATGCCGGAATGATGTGACTCCATGCCATCCCAGCCGCGACCGCAGGTTGCAAGTCGGTCGGGCCTGTATTTCCCATGCCACTTGAAACGAATGGCGTCGCAACTTGCTGTATGACATTGACGATCTCAGAGCGACCGGACTGCTGCACTCGTCGCGCCAGCAGTGAATCGCCGAGAGCCATCAAGAATGAGAACGGAACAAAAAACTTGAGGGAGGCCGTCAGCCACAACCAGTAGCGAATTCGGGCCTCATTTTTTCGAAGCAATATGTTGATCAGCGCTACCGCTGCTCCAAACGCCGTAGACTGCCATAGGTGATTTCTGAGAGCCGGGCTGAACTGCTCCAGAAGCAGTTGGAGATTCGTTGACATCATCGCGGCTCCCTCTTTTCCGTGTGCTCTTTCAAGAGCTTCTGCGCTTCCTTGATGTCCTCGCCTGTCAGTTTGCCTGACTGGATCAGGTGCGCGATCACCGGCTGAACACGACCGTCGAAGAAAGAGAAAAACTCATCCACGAGTCTTCTATGTGCCGCTGTACGTGAGAGCGTCGCCCGAAAGATTAGGGAGTTGCCGATCTTCTTCGCCCGCTCCACTGCTCCCTTGGCCTCTAGGCGGTTCACCATCGTTTGGACAGTTGTGTAGGCAGGTCGCCCCTTCTCCGGGAACTCATCATGAATCTCGCGCACGGAGCATTCGCCCTTTGTCCATAGGGCGTCCATGATTTGCATTTCCAGCTTCGACAGCTTTGGAATTGACATTCTCTACTACCTCTGTGGTTGAAGGTACTACGCCTGTAGGAGCGTGTCAACTGTCAGCTCATACAAAATTCTGCTAACGAGTTCAACTATGAGGTAGGTGAGTGGGGTGATGCTAAATGAAACAAGCCTTACCGTTCCGTGCAGCGTCAGTAGGTCTTCTTCTGCGCAGCCGGCGAGCGGGGGCCGGAGTCAAGCGAATGAGGGTGCAGGGGGAAAACAGCATGTGTTCCCCCTGCCGCTGTTTTCGGCGCAAATAGAGGGCGGCAGGTTCGCCGCCCTCGAAGGACTGGAATTATCTAGGCCACTTTCTTCGCGGTCTTCGCCGTTGGCTGCGGTGTCTTCTTCGCTTTGTCCTTCGCAGCGAACTCCTGACGTACTTTTGCTGCGATGGCGTCTGTGTCCACCTTGTAGGCAGTCGCGGCGTCTTTGAGGACAACACTTGGATTGCCGCGCGAGGCAGCCAACAGGATGCAAGCCTTCCTTCGGAACACGACATCGAAACCATTCTGGCCCTCGATGCAGATTGGGGTCGGTTACAAGGCACAAAGGTTATGCCCGGAAACGGGCGGGTCGTGACGCGTGACTGGACTGATGCTGAGCTTGGAAAGATCAACGCACTGGCAGCAATACAGTTAATAACGGTCGATGATGCTTTAGCGCTACTGGGCGAACGATGTGTGGACGTCTACCTAAATGGCGCGGCATGCTGGGCAGCCGTCCCAATCAACGTCTGGACCTACACCCTCAGTGGATATCAGGTTCTCAAAAAGTGGCTTAGTTATCGGGAGTCCCGGCTTCTGCGCCGCGCCTTACGTCCTGAAGAAACACAGTATTTTGCCCAGATCGTCCGGCGTATCGCAGCCATTCTGCTACAGGCAGTTGCTCTCGATGCGAACTATCTAGGTTTGATTCGAACGGCCACCGGCCTATCGAGCGATCATTGAACTAGGGCTCAGCAACCGTTTTCGTCTTTCATTCGCCATCGGGGTTGGAAACACGTATGATGAATGCTTTCGAGGAGCATGCGTGAAAAGGATCAGCGTAGCCGTCGGAGCGGACCATATTGATAGTCTGGCCCGGGCGCGTAAGCCGCTCTTGGCAGTCATTGAACTCATTTGGAACGCTTTAGATGCCGACGCGAAAAAAGTAGCTGTCATCTTGACGCCAAACGGTCTCTTTGGATTGGATTCAATCCAGATTGAAGACGACGGAACGGGCATTCCCCCAGAGGAATTCGACAGCGGCTTTGGTCAACTTGGGGACTCGTGGAAGAGACGAAGCGAACGCACGAAGGTATTGGGGCGTGCGCTCCACGGGAAAAAGGGTATCGGCCGTTACCGGGCTTTGTCTCTTGGCGGGAGCGTGATTTGGAAGACTCGATTCGAGGTTGACGAACAAGTACTGCAATACGAGATCGCCTTTGACGCGGGGGATCGGCGTACCGTCACAGCTACCGACCCGGCACCGTCAAGTGAGCGCCCCGGCACTATCGTTACGATTTCCAATCCTTCACCGAAACTTGAGACGCTGGAATTTGATGTAGTCAAGCCGGAGCTAACGGAGCATTTCGCTCTCTACTTACGCCAATATCCTAACGTTGAACTTCGATACGACGGCTCTGTCGTAAATCCGACAGAACTCATCTCCCGTACGACAGATATTCCGTTTGATTTTATGGCCGAAGATGGTCAACTCGCCCCACAAATATTGACCGTGATTGAATGGCGGGTTCCGCTGGAACGCTCGCTGTTCCTGTGCAGCCGAGATGGTTTCAGCCTCCGTGAAACTGTCGCAGGAATTCAAGCGCCCGGGCTTCAGTTCACCGCGTACCTGCGTTCCGAACTATTAGAAAAATTCGAGGCACAGGATTCTATCGAGATTGAATTAGGCGATCTCGGTAAGCTTTTGGAATTGACCCGAGAGAAACTTCGGGAATATTCCGCGTCCAGGCAAGCTGAGCAGGCAGCCGAGCAGGTTGAAGAGTGGAAGCAAGAGGAGATTTATCCCTACGAAGGGATCGCCAGCGACGCTGTCGAGGTGGCTAAGCGGCAGGTGTTCGATGTGGTAGCTCAAAATGTCGAAAAGTATCTGCCCGACTTCAAGGGTTCAAAAAAGAAAAGCAAACAGTTCACTTTCAACCTCCTTAGACAAGCTATCGAGACAAGCCCTTCGTCGCTCCGGAAAATTCTTGAAGAGGTCATTGGCTTGCCAAAGGAGAAGAGAGACCAGCTAGCGATCCTGTTGGAAAAGACCTCTCTTGTTTCGATCATTAATGCGTCAAAGATTGTTTCAGATCGACTGGAGTTCATCCAGGGACTTAAATCGATGCTGTATGACAGTCCGTACCGGGATAAGCTTCTCGAACGCAAGCAACTTCAACGTCTCGTCGCGGAGAATACCTGGCTTTTCGGGGACGAGTATTTACTCATGAATGATGATGAGAGTCTGCTGAATGTTCTCAAGAAACATCTAGGTAACAACGGCTATTCGATAGACGAAGGTCTCATAGATTTTACGGAGGATGTCACTTTTGAAGGTGGCGGTACGGGCATCGTGGATCTTGCTCTTACTTCTGAGCCATCTGCTGATGAGAATCTACCAGGGACAGTTTTAGGTAAGACTCTTCCTCGTTCAGGCGTCGATCCTGTGCATAATCTCGTCATCGAACTCAAGCGCCCTTCTCAGAGGATAACGCCGGCAGTTCTCAAAGAGGTTCGCGACTATGCGTATGCGATTGCAAGAGATGAGCGGTTCCACAGCGTTCCCGCACGGTGGACCTTCTGGGCGCTCTCAAATGCAATTAGCGAACAAGCCCAAGAGGAAGCAATGGTCAAGAATTTGCCTCCAGGCGTGGTGTACCAGAGCGGAATTGTGGCTGGAAGAAATTATGAGTATACGGTTATTGCCAAGACGTGGGCACAGGTTCTAGACCAAGCAACTCAGAGGCTCAACTTCTTTCGGACCCACATCGGTTACAGTCCAAGCTTCAGCCAAGGTCGAGAGTATTTGAACGCCGTGTACCGCAAGTTCATTCCGGTGGAAGCTCAGACATCAGGCGATAGCGCAACTCTCGTCGAAATCAAGTAGATTAAAGCGCGCAGGTCAGAGGTACGACTACGCGACCCATCTGCGAATGTTCACCGAGCGACTAGAGCCAACCCCTGCGCCATCGAATTGCTTTGTGCATTGCCGAAACTGACAGCCGCGCTCTTGCTCACGTCCTGACTCAGTTTGCCGGCGAGCGACGCAGCATCGTTGGTATAAATCCGAGCGTCGTGCGAAGCACGCGAGACAGAGACATAGGCAAACCTGCTGTTTATCAATTCAGGATGAACCACCGTATCCATGTTCACCAACACACGCTCGGAGGTAAGCCCCTGCGAGCTATGTGAGGTGACAGCATAGCCATGATCGAAGTGCCGCATCGCGCTCACATCGAAGCGGACGATACGCTCTTTTGCCCCATCCAGCCGAAGCAGAAGAACGAGCCTGCCGCCGGGCGTCGGTATGACCCCGAAGCCGTGACCGTGCAGAAAGCGGGATAGCTATGGGAGACACCCGCCTGAACAATCCTCTTCATCCGCTTCCTGGGAATGCCATGTATTGGCAAGAGCGGTTCACTCATCCCTACCAAGAGCTGCGCAAAGAGCCGCAAGTCAGCGCCGAAAACGAATGTCTCCAGGCTGCCTATGGCATGCTCAGGAGCACACGTTCTGGTCGTAAGATTCAGCACCGCGATGTGGGTGAGAAGCGCCATAACGATTCCTGTTCCATCCGCGTCTCAAGCAGCCGCTGCCGCAGAGGGGGCACGATAGATTTCCTCGGTTTGGAAGGACTGATCCGCGTGGCTGTAACCCGTCACACGAATCAGCTCGCGTACCCTGCGTCGGCCCGCATGATCGCGCTCGCAGTACAGGACGAAGTCGATGGCCTCGGCGGTCTCCGAACGGACGAAAGAATGGTTGAGATTCGGTCGCGCGCTTAGAGCGAGATCGGAGAGCCGATTCAGCGCGTCCCACGCGCTCTTGGCATGGATGGTGGAGAGCGTTCCACCGTGCCCCGTGTTCATCGCTTGCAGCAAGTCATAGCCGCATTCATCGCGTATCTCGCCCATGATGATGCGGTCGGGACGATGCCGCAGTGCGGCGGCAACAAGCTGGCTTGGAGTCACGGCAACCTGACCTGGAATGGCCTCAACTGCTTCCCATCGAACGGCGTTCGGATGGGCTATCTTTAGCTCGGCGGGCTGCTCAATGACGATGAGCCGCTCCTGCATCGGCACATGATCGAGCAAGGCTTTCATCAAAGTCGTCTTCCCACTCCCAGTTCCACCGCTGATGATGCCGTTCTTCCGCTCTCCAATGAGGCCGACAACAACATCTCGGATCTCCACCGGCAGACTGCCCGATGCAATCAGCTCGTCGGAGGTAAACCAGCGGTTGAATTTCCGCACCGTGACCGTCGGGCCATTGATCGAAGATGGCGAGCCGACCACGGCAACTCGGGAGCCGTCCGGCAGGCGCGTATTGAGGATCGGATTCTGGCTGGTGAGGTCCTGTCCCAATAGGCGCGCGACACGCTCAATGGCCGCCTGCAAGCGGTCGTTGGTGTAGGGCGTGGATAGCGCAATGTGCTCGACCACGCCGCCACGATCCGCGTAGACGCCGGTGGTCCCATTAATCATCAGATCGGAGATGGACGGGTCCAACAAGAGCGTTCGCAGCTCGTCGGGAAAGAACGGTAATATCAGATCGAAGCTCATCGGACCACCAACCCGCCAGAAAGGACGCTATGGCAATCAAGACCATTTCCTACGACAGCATCGCCAACGAGCTGATGACCAAGGCCAGCCGCGCCCGAGCAAAGAAGCGCGCCAAAGCCATCCTCAAACGCATGGGACTCGACGAATTGCGCGAGGTTCGCAAGGTGACGCAGGAAAACCTCACCCCTTCTAAATAGCGCAACCGCTGGTCCCGGCTGGCAGGGTCGCGTGGATGGTGCTTCGGGCTCCGGAGTTGAAGCAGGAAGTCTCATCGAACTACCCCATCGGTCGTTGCGGCGGTGCCGGGAGTAATGGGATCAACCGAGACGCGGTTTTCGTGGAACTCGGTGATGGTCAATCCCAATGGATTGATGAACTCATATTGCGGGTAAATCTTGGCCTGGTCGCTGACCTGTTTGGGATTCAGATAATAGGTTAGACTGAGCATCCAGTGCTCGGTCCTCGGTTGATGCGAGTGGCTGGGAGAATACAGCTTATCGAAGGCAAGCAATGCCATTCCACGCGCCATCAAAGCGCCCTGCACGGTCTCTTGCGACATGGACGTGATGGTGACGTTTTTCACCTCCACATCGCTCTGCTCGATCTGGCCGCCGACTACCTGCGAAACAAGGTGGTTGGCATTGTCTTCTGTCATCAACTGCGAAGCGAGATTGCCGGACAAGAAGTAGTAGTTGAGGGGATACTTCTTAGCGACGGTGTCGCGGTTGATCGTATAGCGGTAGTTTGCCCAATCGGTGAGGTAGGTCCTAACCTCTCCCTCGCGTGGGCTATAGCTCAAATCGCTATACTGAATCGCCTGGGCGCGGCCCATCTCGTCGATGCGGATGTAACGGTTTACCAGCGGGCGGCGAGCAAGCGAGAGATTGAGCCACATCGAGCCGCAAAGCAGGACTGTTCCACAGGTGAGGATGATGCGATAGGCTTTGCGCTCAGCATAGTGTGAGGCGTAAACCTCATTGCCGATCTGATCCGTGAGCAAGATTTGCTGTGGCGAGAGTGTCGGTTGCTCATTGACTACGGTGTGCGTGGACATGGGGAGGACGACTCCTTTCGTTGACCTCATGGAATACAGCGAAAGCGTAGATCAATCCGGCAATGATCGACCCTAGCAGGAAGAGCAACAACAATGGCCGAATGATTCGTGATGCGCCGGTAGCTCGCGCGAATAGAAATCCTAATAAGAAATTCCACATGCTCATCCTCCCGATTTGATCGCCATCGCAGCCGCACCACCAGCGAGTTGCGCGGGCGCTCCAGTAAGCCCGGCAGCCCCACCGAAGATCGCCTGCGTCATGCTCGGAATAAAGAGCATGTTCACGATGAATGCGACAAACACCATGATGCACGGGATGAGGTTCGCAAGCCACGTTTCCATGGAGTAATTTCCGTTGAATGTCTGCTGGATAAAGGCATTCATAAAGCCACCCCAAACAAAGATGAACGCCGCTGCGACAGCGCGAATCATGGCGAAGCTAATCAGCACGTCAAGGAAGTGAAAGAACTTTGCCCGAAAGGTCTTGGTCATCAGCAAAGGGATGAAGACGGGACCAAATAGAGCCGTCACGCCATAGAGGATGAAGGCGCTGCAATTGATGACAAACAGGATGGCGGACGCGATGCCGAGAAGTGCTTGCACAACGAAGTAGCAAAGGATCTGCACCGGAGCCGTGAGCGACGGCATCGCGGTATTATCGCCAGCCGTTTTGAAGAGCTGCAGGAGATTATCCAGCGAATGCTGGTCGAAGGCCGCCACCATCGCCTGCGCGATGTACGAGAAGAAGTGGTTGATGCCGAAGCTCGCGCCGGGGAAAGGGTTCACCCAGTAGTTCTCAAGCAGGCAGCAAATGATAAGTCGCAACAGGAAGTTGACGAGATCGCCTGCGTGGACCGGCTGAGCGTGAAAGCGAAACGTCATGCTGGTGGTATTCCAGTTAATGACCAGACTGATGAGCGTGAAGAGAGAGATGCAGGCCAGCTCCGTCAATCCCAGTTGCGTGAGTGCGCCGCCATTCTGGGTGGTGAGATTGGTCAGGTTGTTGGTAAACTGATAGAGCCAATCGACCCCGGAACTTGTGCTCGGCAGTGCTTGTGCTAACAACGCCACGGAAACCATATCGTTTCTCTCCCTCGGTCACAGTTACGGGATGTACTTCTGCCAGGTCTTGCCCTCATTGGCAGCAGCGGAGTTGTGCTTCTCCTTGGCCGCTTCGACACGCTGCCGGAACGCCTCATCTTCGGCCTTGCGGTCTTCGGCTTCCTTCTGCTGTTGCTGGAGGATGGCCGCAGCTTTGGCGGCGGCAGCGGCGGCTTTCGCCGCCTCGTGCCGCTGGTAGGTGAGCGCGCCACCAATCGCGGTGAGAGCCGCGAGGATGGCGAGCAGGATTTTGGTATTGATCGCTTTCAACATCGCGGTCTCCGCTTAGGGCAGATAGCTATCCCAGGTGCCGCTTTCGTTGGCGGCGCTGGTGTCGTTGACGGAACGTTGCTGCTGGACGAAGACGGCGGTGTTGAGGTCTTCGACGTGGGCGTTACGACGCTCCATGTTCGCGACCGTCATCTGCGAAGCAAGGCAGGCGTGCAACGTGCCTTGTGATTGCATCTCGCTCAATCTCTGCGCCTCTGCGGCATTCAGGAGATTGAGCTGCTGTACCTCGCTGTTGGTGCTGTCGCCACCGTCGAACTGTTGCGACAGAAGCGAGCTGTTCGCCGTAGCATTCTCGCTGCGTGCGGCGCGGTACTGGCCCACGGCGGTAAGGCAGTCGGGAGAGACCGAATCGGCCGTCTCGATCATCGCCAGTTGCGAGCTGCGGGAGCTGCCGAGAGACTGGCTGGCGAGGTAAGCCGGCGCACTGCCGTTCATGGTGACGGTGGCCGCCTTCCATGCCGTACTCGATGCACCCGGCGAATTGGTATTGAGCGCAATGCTCATACCCGCTGTCTCGCCGAACATATTGGCGACGTTCACGTTCTCAAGAGCATGCAGCGTCGTCTGCCACTGCTGCTTGGCCGAGAAGTGCGTAATGTTGTTCTTCAGCATGTTGTATTGCGTCTGAAGAGTCGTCAGTTGCGATACAAGACTGGCATAGCTGGTGGGATCGAACACAATGTCACCGATGCCGAACAAGGCGAAGCTGGGAGTTGCTGTGAGCAACACCGCCGCGCCTCCGATAAGCCACTTGCGACGCTTGCTGAGAGTGAGTTTCATAAACCCTCCTGTCATTGGGTTGAACTACATGCACTGCGGGCAGGTCGGGTCCAACCTGTCCAGGGGAAAAGTGCGGATGTGGGTTGCGTTTGTAATCGCTTCGGCGGACTGGAGGTAGATCCACCCAAGCGCATCTCTACCGGAGGTTGTACCCACCAGCAGCAGGGCGAGCACAACGGCGGAGAGAATTCCGGAGACATGGCAAAAGCGATGGAAGCCGACTCTCAGCATGACCTTCACTCCTCCTCTGCAAGTTGCCGTGCAACCTGCGGAATGATCGCGAGCCAATCCGGCCCGCTGCGTTCGATCGCTTCGGGGATCGTGTACTCGATCTCGGTCAACCAATCGGCACGATTGAGGACGAGCGCCACGGCAACCTTTTCGGCGGTGGACTGCACGCCCCATGCGTCATGCCCGCCACGCTTGGCGTCGCGTGATTTGCGGAGCAGATGGTCATAACGGTCATTCATGGCAGGCTCCTATCTACAAGGTGGGATCGACGCGATGCTCCGCGTAGGCCGGAATCAGAAGGTCGGTGCCGATGTACACGCGAGCGCGGGAACCTTCCTTGAGCGTGATGATGGGCAGGCGGTTGAGGAAGTGATTCAATACCTGCTCGCCTTCCACGGCAGACTGCTCGGAGATGCCATTGCGAATCTGCACCGAAGGATCGAGAACACTCCCGCCATTCCCGATCTGCGCCAGGCCGCCCAAGCCGCCGATGGCAGCAGCGGCGGCGAACGCCTGCAAATAGCCGTGGTCTACCTTCGTGGCAAGTCCGGTCGTGCCGATCTGGTCAAGGCCGATGTACTTGGCAAATTCTATCGAGAAGCCATCGGGGCAGATAGCACGATGGAAGGTAACGAACATCTTGCGCTGCTGCGCATTGCCGACGCTCTGCACGTCACCAAGCAAACGTGTGCCTTGCGGCAAGAGAAGCTGCTGATGATCGTGGGAATACAGGTCAGTCGTCAGCGACACCATGATGGGGCCGCTGAATCCACCGTCAATATGGTTGGTCACGACACCTTCCAATACCGTGCCCTCGAAGATGCGATACAGACGGCCATCGTAGGTATCGAAGTCATACCCGGCCATCGCATTGCCTTTGCTGTCTTTCTTGGCTTCTACGCTGGCTGACTTTGCTGGAGCCACGCCGCCAGCTGCGGCAGCAGCCGCCTCCTGTGCGGCCTCCGCCGTGACTGCCGGGTTGGTGCGCTCGAAATCAATCGCAACGGTGTCGCTATTGATGGCGTCCTGCTGCTGCTTCTCTTTGGCGAGCTGCTTCTGTTTGGCTTCGGCCTGGGCCTGCGACATGTTGGAAGTCCGCTGCGGGGCGTTTGGACTGTCGCCGTATATAGCCGAACGCTGCGCGGCGGTCATGGGCGGTGCGCCTACGGCCTCCGGGCCGGGCGCACCTTCCGTCTGCTGTAACTGCTGGAGGGCAGCATTCAGCTCCTGCTGATGTTGGCGCGCCTCGGCGTCGCGTTGCGCCTGCAACTGCTGCTGCGACTCGAAGCTGTTGACCTGCTGTGCGTTCGGCGCTGCCGGACGCATGGGCAGGGCGCTGGCTGGCGCATTCCTCTTGCTACCGCTCAAGAGGCTGGAGAGATTGGAGATCCCGATAATCCCGATGATGACAACCAGGGCGATGACGACCGGCATACTCTTCCGCAGTGGGGGCTTGCTTTCTGGTTGTTCGGGAACGGTCGCAGGGACGTTCTCATTGGGCTCCGGCATGGCTACCTCGCTTCCTCGGTACGGTGAAACTCAACCTTCTGCTTGCCGATGGCGAGATAACCGTTATCCAGCTTCTTGGGCACGGTATAAAGGCCATTCGCGAAATCGAAGTTGATAAGCGACGGCTTCTTGTCCTTCACCTCGTACAGGGCAGGCGTCTCCTGAAACTGCCCGCGCAGGTAGCTGGTCGGCGCTGTTGGCCGCCAACAGCAAGCGCAGCGAGTATTCTCCCTGCGCCTTCTTGTCCAACTCGCGGATGACCAGGCTCAAGTCATCGACACTGCTGTTGGCGGCCTTCGCACCCGCGCCTGTGTCAAGCGAAGCAGTATCGCGCCCGCTCATTACTCGCGTCAGAACACCAACTTTGAAAAACGAGATGAACTTTTCCTGCGCGTCGATCTCGCTGCGGGCCGCGGTGGTGGACTTGGGGCGCCATGTCGAGCACAGCACGCTATCGCAATCCAGTGCCAGCAAGCCGGAGAAGAGGCAGGGCCGCGATGCCTCCGGCGTGGTCTTGAGCGAATACATCTGCACATAGCGTTTGCCGACGCGTAGATGATCGCTATGCCATGCAACGGGATTGCTGACAATCTGCCGGTCCACACCCGCATCGTCCCGGAGCTGCGCTTGTGAGGCCCACTCTTCGAGATTGAAAAGGTACGAAAAGAACTGGAATGCGTCCGCCTTGTCGAGCAATCGTAGCCCCAACAAACTTCCCAGATGACCTCCAAGGATCGTTGCGGCTTTCTGTAGTTCTGCGAGCATCCGCGAGCTGTCTGCGGCGTTTTCTTGTGGCTTGCGCTCGAACGCTTTTAACTTCGAAGGCTCCAACGTGAGGCACCAATGAATGTCAATGCGCCGAAAGCCCGCGGTCTTCTCAAGGAAAGTCAGCCGGTCGTCCACGAAAACCTGCGTGACCGGGTTGCTGTACTGCTTCTGTCGAGGCAACTCATAGCCCGACATGACACGGGTGTACTGATACAGACATGCACCTTCGGGCAGGCCGCGCAATGCGCCTTCAATCGACCGCATCCGCGACTCTAATTCCTGGTCGGTCAGGCCCTCCTCGTCGATACCGGTCAGCGCGAACAGGCATCCGTATCCGCCCCCCTTCAGCGCGAAGATATTTGGCCCGATGAAGCGTGCAATCGGAACGATGCTGCATGCGGCTCCGGCCTTGGCGAACCATGGGACGAATTTGGCTTGCTCAGTATTTACGCGGGTCATAGTAGCTCTTCTGGTTGAGGCTCAGGCCCCAGAGCTGGAACATCTTTGGGTGGTTGCGGATGATGAGCCATGCGCCCACAGCAAGCGTGGGGAATGCCATCATCGCCAGCAGGCGAAACCCAACGAGGAAAACCGTTACGCAGACGAATATGATCGCCATCCATGCTGTAAGATCGAGACCAAGCTTGGCCCTCGGTCGATTCAGCGCCTGATTGATCGGTAACGGCTCTCCTCGCTTGGTCATGGTCGATGTCACCTCCTACATCGACTGTCCGGTCAGGCTGCCTATCCATCCGGCTCCCCAACCGAGCACTCCAGCGCCGAAAAGCGCGCCGAAAAGCCCTGGAATCGCGTCCTGGAACCGTCCACTCATCATGCGAATTCCCGCAAAAATGAGCCCTCCAAGGCAGATAACGGCCCCAGCGTACATTGCGAAAGTCTTGAAGGTTGTCATCAGCGTTTGAGCGCCAGAGAAGTCCATCGTTCCTTGAGCATGAGCGACGCCGCTTCCGACACCCGCAAACACGAGTGCAGTAAGCGTCGGTCCCATCACATGAAGAGCGTGGCGGAGGGACTGCTTTGAGAGGGGTATTGCCCACCGTTTGGCGGAGCGATTGGACGACCGATTGAGAGGCTTTCCCAACCGGATTGCGTGGCGGATTCTGAGCATCTTTGCACCTCCGCTGACTCGGTGTCAGCATGGCGCAAACCTAAGATCGCTCAGCTCTCGATGTCCAATAACAAAATGATTTCTGACTATTCTGAATCGTGATAGACGCCAGCGAAAGGTGGAACGTTCGAACCGCTGTGCGTGAGCAACCTCAGTTGGCTGGATGCGGACTTGCTGGACGTCAGATCGGATGACACTCACGGATCGATGGAAACGCTGAATGTCCGGCGTACCTTGGAGACGCCTAAGGCAGACTGGAAGCGGCTGCAGGAGGTACTCGATTCCTATAAGAACCCCTGATGACTACTCATCTACGTCGTCAAATATTCCGCGCTCCTGGGGCGGGAGAGTGTCTTGAGGGTCGATCTCTGCCAAACTGCGCTCGGCCCGCGCGTTATCGGGTTCGTCGGCCAACAGTTGCTCGTACCATTCTCGTCCTAGCTTTATCTGCCGGTCGATCTGACTGATAGCCGCTGAATCATCTGCAAACTCTTTTTTTAACGCCGAGAACGAATCGAGCAACGGATCTAAATGTTGATCCGGTCGCTCGTCGGAATTGCGGTTGCGCTGCCATGTCTCTCTGACAGTTGCTAGATTCGGCAACAGCTCTACTCGGACACGTTCGCGGAACGATGTCAGTTCTGCAGGTGTGAACACACTCTGAATGCGGTGGTTTTCGATGGCGTAAAGGTCCTCTCCTTCCAAAGCGTAAGAGACCACTGTTTCAACGAAACGCTTCCGTTGATGCTCTGGCAACAGTTTGAATCCATGCAGCCGGATAGCGAGACCAACCTCGGAAACCGCATGGAGAAACAGTCCTGGCTCCGCGACTTTCTGGAGTGTTTCCGGGTGATGCTCCAAATACAGTTGCAAGAAGTCTCTTGAACAGCGGCTTGCCAGAAATCGAAGGATGCGACCGCGCCCCATCCACTCTGATAGCCATGGTGCCTTGTATTCCTTGTCAGCCGATGCGTCATCCAGCCTCTTCAAGACCAAAGAGAACAGACCCTTTGGCAAAGTGACGGCTCGTTCGAGGCCAACATTTCCGCACGTTACCTGATCTAGCAGTTTGTGCACGGGGCTGCCGTGCACATAGATGCCTAGCAATTCCGGGCTCTCAAGCAGAATACCGCTGTACGCATCGCCTACAGTCGGATGCTTGAACCTCCAAGTGGCGTTTTGTTCAGTAATAGTATGTTGAACAAGGCTTCCCCTCAGTGCTTCGAGGGACGCGATGCATCCTCCAAGATCGCTGCCAAGCCGTTCAATTGCTTCGCGTTCTGAAGCCTCCAGAATCACTGGGCTATCAAGAAGATCGTTGCGCATGTATATGAGGGCCAGAGCCGCCTTGCTGTCTTTATCCAGTCCTCGCAAGACTTCTTGTAGAAAATGCTCCTGCTTCTCTACAAAGTCAGTGAGATCGTAACGGCTTACGTCCAGTTCTCTGGTGAAAAGCGGATCGGCTAGACGCCGCGCTGTCTCGGGAACGAATCGAGGATGTGCGGCTATGTCCGGCAAATATGCTTTTACGGCCACTCGGAACTCGCGTGGCTGTTTCCCTAGCTTCATGTGGTTGTACAGAATCTGCTGCTTCTCTTCCGCAGTTAGATCGTGAACGTCGATTACCACCTGACTCTCACGCAGGAGCGGGAACGCCCCTTCCTTGAGATCGTTCCTGGCGCGTTTATAGATGTAATCGCGCGAAGTCATGACGATCTTCGCGCCTTTGCGAAGCATAGTCCTCACCATCGGTAAGGCATGATTCCACCCGTGGACGAGGAAAGACTCATATTGCGTCACGCCGAACGCATCGTCTATCCAGAAAAACTGGGAGGGCTCATCGGGATTCCAGTGTTCAACGACTTTTTCTGCCGTGTCGAGCTTCAACGTGGAGGCGCTCCACTGATCCAGAGCACCCATAGACAGCATGGATGCGATCGTGGTTTTGCCAGCGGCGGGTTCTCCAATTAGGAGAACGAAGCCATGCTGATTGAGGGCGTCTGCAGCCCTGCGGTAGGCCCCCGTGAGAACAACTTTTGCAAGGTCATCCTTCAGCGAAGAGAGCAGCGCCTTCGCTTGCTCATAGGCCCGCTCGTCCAGTATTTGGCTCAGATCGCCTAGCCCATAGACACGTGGCACCATCATGCGCAGCCGCTTATTCTCGCGGATTTGCTGGCAAATCCAAGTGGAGCCGAACACGCGGAACTGTTTGACCCCGGCCTGAAGAAAAAGTGCCCCAATGTCTTCGGCAGCGGTTCCCGAGAGTCCGGCATTAGTCATCAGGATGTAGCAATCGCAGCGGCCGGCGAGCACTAGTTTTCTCGCTTTTCCAACATCATCGGTGATGTCAGAAGGCTTTAAGGTCTTGTCTTGTTTCCCAGTGAATTTGCACTGAATGACGAACTTCCCATTGAGCGCTTCTCCATTCATAGGATTCCAAATGCCTGCGAATGCACCGTCTTTTCCTGCATCTGCGGAATCGAGATAAGACTCTACTGTCTGGCCTAAGATTTCACGGGTTATGGTGAGGCAGAGCTGTTGGAAACTGTGCCATCCGAGGATGTGTAGGTCGTACATGCTCTAAGCTCCTCGCGGTGCTATCTCAGTCTGTGTCACTCTCTACCTGTTCTGGAGAATGGGGATAGATTTCATGTGCTCTGTGATCTGATCTCGTGTAGTCCTGTCCAGCGGTAGGTTCTTCTGAATTGCAGGCCAAAGACTTATTATCGTGTTCGCAGTTTCTCTGGCAATATCGAGCACCAATTTGCTCGGCACCTGAGCTTTTCGAGCGAAGCGCTCCAACAGCTCCATGTTTAATTCCGTTGGAGATTTTTCCTTGGCAATCGAGAGCGCCAGCCGATCGTCCGCGATGTAGCGCACGGTCGATACGAAATCATAGGCGGGTGCTAGCAGTGGCGTGTGTCCGTCTGGATAGATAAGAGACCAATTCTTCAGGTGCATATCGTTGTTGCCAATGGCCACGTTAAAGATCAGCCGACGGATAAACTCGGCGAACTGTGTCTCATCGGTCAACCGCCATAGATCGTTAGCCATATTCGTATAGCTGTAGTTCTTGTATTTGGCTTCCGGGAACTGGCCATAGAGCTGATTGAAATCCTCGATATGGATGCGTTTGCCATGAGAACCACGATCAAATCGCCGGATGTAATACGCGTTTCCTTTGAGCTGCTGCCAGGGCTCCGGAATGCCGGGAATCTCGTCCAGTGGAATCAACCCGATTTCGGGCACCTGAATCCCTATTGCACGCGCAAACTCCATCATGGAAAACTCGTTCTCCGGTAGCCCCGGATACGCGGGCGACGGCAGTTTGACAATCCAATGGCCGCCCATGCTGGAGGCGGGGATGGAAAGCTGGCGGTCGGGGTTTCCGATGGCGGAGAGTTTCAACTGCACGCCCGCCAAGGAGAATCGCAGTACATCCCGGCCTGCGCGCGCGCGGGTCTCTCCGGGATTCTTTTCTGACGGGGGCAGGGTGCGGCCCTCCGCATCGCGCACCGTCACAGCGCCAGGAAGATCGTTTCCCAACAGCCAGAGCAGGAAGAATTCTCGCTGTGCATTCACTTCGCCGCGCTCGGCAATGAACTGCCGCAGCGCCCCTTCGGGGAGCAGATTGGAGAAGAACGGCGGCAACCGGCGCGTCACGGGGCGAACGTTCGTAATCGGATTGCGGTAGGCATCGTAAAAGCTCAGACTTAGGACGGGACGGTCCGCATCGGCAACATACGCCGAATCGAAGACGAAGAGGTTCTGGTCGTTCGGGAGGTTGGTGAGGGTACCCACCAGGGTTTCTCCGAGGCGCACTTCCAGTACCGAAGGCCGATTCGTATTATTCGCTGTCTTCGGCATCTTCCGGCGCTCCGCCTACCAAGGGAATATTTGCCTCTGAGGCTAGAACCTGGCTCCGGCCCCCCGTGGCGTGTCCGACAAGAGCCTGCACGGCTGGAACCAGATGCTTCGGGATCAGCATGGGTTCCATTTCAAGAACGCGGGCCATCTCCAGCAGAGTGGAGACCCGAAGGTCGCCGCCACGCTCGATGCGGGAAACGGCACTCTGGGGTTGACCGATACGCGAACCGAGATCGGCCTGCGTGAGACCCTTCGAGTCCCGTGCTATCCGAACCTGCTCCTGAATAGATGCCATGAGATATATCCAGTCTGGATTATATCGCTAAACATATATTTGTGCCCCTTGTGCCCACATTTGCTGAAACGCGCCAAAACGAGGGCGCAATTGTGCCCTTTTCGGTGTCTCTTCGCTTTTTCAGAGAAAATGTTCGTCTTTTATTCGGTTCCCATTTTTGGGAACCTTTGCCGATCCCAGGCAGAGGAGAGGGTCGAAAATGCGAATTATGCCGCAGGACGGCAGAGGTCGCGGAGCTGTTTTGAAGGACTTAGCGCGGAATTCGAGGGCACAACATGGACACAATAACGGTTCCTCGGTGTACCTTTTAGGGCCTATTGGAGCCACCCATTGCCCGGCGTTTCTATAAGTTACGGGTTTTAGGCTCACTGTCACGGCAGAGGTCGCGGGTTCGAGCCCCGTCGTCCCCGCCATAAACCAAAGAAAAATAAGGGTTTATGGCACAGTGACAAGATCAGTTAGAGCCCGCGAGGGTGCTGAAGGGTGCTGAGAGTTTCCGGCACCTTTTTTGCTGCCCTCCAGTAGCAGGGACTCCCGTTGCGAGGGTGCTGAAAGCCTGGTCTTGCCAGCCTCAATCACCATCTCCATCACTTTATTGTTGGCCTCACGCTTGTTCGCTGAGATCGCTCGCGTATAGATATCGAGAGTGATCCGTGAGTTCTCGTGACGCAGGAGTTCCTGGGCTGTCTTCAGGTCGGCCACAGCCGCTCTCAGGTTGGTTGCCAGAGAGTGACGGAAGCTGTGCCATCCGATCCTTTTGCCTATGATCTTCGCCCGGACGAGTGCAGGGCGAATGATCTTCTTCAGAATCATGTCGGGAGTGACCGGTGTCCTTCCCTCATTCCGAACCGATGGAAAGAGAAAATCGTCCTCGCCGTTGTAGCGGGATTCCTTCCTCCAGACATTGAGGCACTCGACGACTGACGTGTGCAGCGGAACGGGCTTGCGGCTGGCCTCGGTTTTCGTATCCCCAAAACGACCCCGCACACAGGAACGAAGAACGTTGATCTGCATAAGGAGCGGATCGACATCTCGCCATGTGAGGGCAACCAGTTCCGACCTCCGCAACCCCGTACTCCCAGCCAGTATCACCATCGCTTTCACACGCAGCGGTAGTTCTTCCACCAAGGCCGAAAATTCGCCAGGTGTCAGAACATCCGGTTCGCGCAGGCGCTTTGACGAGGCCCGGACCTTGGTGATGGGGTTGCGGTGCGTCCATTTATACCGGATGGAATGGTTGAACACTGCGGACATGATGTTCCGGATTTTGCTCTTTGTCGCTGGAGCGTATGGCAGTGCGTGCAGCCACTCTTCCACTTCCACGGTCCGAACATCGGATAACCACTTTTCGCCCCACTTCGGAGCGATGTGGTTCGTCAGATAGATCGAGGTCGACTCAATAGTGGCGAATGCCTTCTTGTCGGCGGTCAACTCGTGTTTGCGATAGTGGGCTATGAGTTCAGAGACCGTAATAGGAACCCTGACCTCGACGTTGATGTTGGCGCGAAAGTCGGCGACGGCCTGCTCCGCATCCCGGCGCGACGGAAGATCTCTCACCGTCCCGAGATTGCGTTTCTTGTATGTGCGTTTGCCACTGGTCTCGTCATACCAGCGAAATACCCATACGTCCGGTCCGCTTTTGCGCTTTTGTTTCAAGAGACTTCCTTGTTGAAAGCGACTCATGCTGTTCTCCTGGCATGAGCGTTGATGGCTACACTTATGGTACTCGCCGGTGGCCGCTTTTTCACGGTCTCTCTTGCCTCAACCCAGGCCAACAGTTCGTGCTCACGAAACCGCCAAAGCTTTCGTTTTCCCTCGCCAAGTGGGTGAGCGGGAACGTAGCCTATCCGCGCCCAACGAACCAACGTCCGCCGATCCATTCGTAAAATTTGTGCTGCCTCTTGAGCGTCTAGAAGAAGATGATCCATAGGTAATGACTCCTAAGCATTCGGCAACTTCTACGTCTTCTGCTGCTACCGGTTCTACCGCACAGGACCCCCAGTGTGTGGACTATGGAGACGGCGGATCACCTTACTTGCTTAGCGCCAAATCGGCGGGTGTGCTGGACTCTATTAACGCCCGCATCGATTACCAACTTCTACCGTCCATGCGCATTTTTGCTCGCTATTCCGACAGCACAAGCAATGCGTTGAATGATTCCACTGGTGGTCCGTACACATCGAATCTAGTCGGGCGCAACCAGGTCTACCTTTTGGGGGCAGATAACACGTTTGGCGTGTCTATTTCCAATGAGCTTCGGCTGCAATATTCCCCGGCTGTCTTCAAAACAGTAGCCACCCCTTCCTCGGCCGGTGGCGCCGTCCCATTCAACTTATATGGGTCAAACGGGGTACCATCTGGAGCCGGCGAGCAGGAGTTCCGATCCAACCGGCACCCCAGCCGAGCACTCCGGCACCGAACAGCGCACCGAAAAGTCCAGGAATCGCGTCCTGAAATCTTCCGCTCATCATGCGTATTCCGGCGAAGATGAGTCCGCCGAAATAGATGACAGCACCCGCGTAAATTGCGAAAGTTTTAAAACTTCCCATGAGCGTCGTTGCTCCTGAGAAGTCCATCGTCCCTTGTGCGTGTGCCACACCCGCGAAGGAAAGAGCAATTAGAGCGGGTGTGATCGCCTTAATAGCATGGGATAGGGTTTGTTTGAGGGAACGTTCCGCGCGCCGATTGGCAGGCCGAACGAGCAGCCGAAAGGAGGTCTTATCCAGTCGGGGAAAACGGCGGAATCGATTCACTTTGCACCTCCGCTGACATCACTGCGTCAGCGGAGGTGCAAAGCTAAGTGCCGGCTTCTAGTCGAGTCCAATGATTTCTAGGGAGAGCGTTATTCCATTTGGGAATAACGGAGCGATACAACAGGCTGTAAATCCGCTATAGCTCGTAGTCGCGGAGGACTTTCGGCGTACCGATACCGCCCTGATAAAGAGAAGCAGTCACTACGGGAGGATGGGACACGCAGCAGGAGAACGAGGTTCCGTCAGTGAGGTCGATCTGAATCTCGGTTCCGTCGTTTCTATCCTTGTAGATGCGGACTGTCTGAATGGTCTTTCCGGACAGTTCCGAGCACTCCACGTAATCCTGGGTCATATCCTCAAACCTCGCGGTGGCTTGCAATCAGGCCTATTATCACACTCATCGTGTGTAGACTCATAGTGGTCACGCTTCAAGTATGGAAGAGTGACCACCCGCTCCGTAAAGTCTCGGTTTGGAACCTCGCTACGAAGACTGCGTGAGGAACGGGGCTATTCCCAAGAGGAACTCGCGGAACGAGCTGGACTGCACCGCAACTATGTGGGCGGGGTCGAGCGAGGCGAACGGAACGTGGCTTTAGAAAACATAATAAAGCTGGCAAAGGCCCTTTCGGTCGGCCCGAAAGACCTCTTTATCGACTTTTCATAGCCATCGGCTGGCGACTGGTACAACAGCCCGTTGCACAAATGACGGTCAGAGGAGCCACCCTGAGGTAGCCACGTTGTTCACGATTGCTGTGGCTTGTCCGAAACGGAAGTAAGCCCTCATCCAACCCCCCAGGGCAGGGGAGATCCAATCGCCGCACCCTGCGAGCTCCTCCAGCGAAATCCTTCTCTGATGCCCGGCATAGAGCGATCCGGCCGAGGTGAGAATCGGCTCATGGTGAGCGACACGGTTCCGTAACCAGCGGATGTCTTCCAATCGTCGATGGATCACGGGGCGCGAGAGCCTGACACCGGGAAAAGTTGCACTCAGGCATGGTTGCCAGAGACTCCAGTGATACCGTTGTGCTGCAAGATCCGTCCAGAAGCCGAACATGAGCTCCGCCACGACCTTGCCAGGAGAGGCGTTTGAGCCTCCTGCATCGCGAACGGCTGCATGGACCTTGTCCAGTGAATAGGAAGATAAGGGGGCCACGGTATACCAGCGTGGCGTGGCGAAGTGAGCCGATAGCTGATCGTGCATACTATTGCGGATGGCGACTTCGAGGCCATGCAGCAAACCAAAGGTCATCTCCGAGAGCGCAATATTCTGCTCGTAAAGAGAGACCGCGTCCCCGAGGTTCTGAGCGGTGGCAGCGAGATACCGTTTCAATCGCTCTCTGGAAATGGCACGCTCGATCTCGGTCAGTAGGTGCGGGGAATGGGGCAATGGAATCCTCCCAGAGGTCGTGCTAATATCGATTCGAGGCTTCTGGGAGCATCCCTGCCGCAAGGCATATTCCCAGGGCAAAGAGCGAGAAGGGGCCAGCGATGGCCCCTTCTTATTTTGCGGCACGTTCTTATCTTGGCTTTCGCGCCATCATTTGTAAACATCTAAGAATCAGATAGTTACCGACCTCTGCCGGGGTTCGGCAGAGGTCGGCAACCTTCAAAAGTTCAAGTGTCAGAAACGGCGGCGGATGCCGAGATTCTTTCGAAACGCGAAGGTGCCGACGGGTGCTGAAGAAGCTAATTAACGCGGTCGGCGTTTATCGGGATACATCAACGGCAGGACGCCTTAGCCTTAGTCGATTGAGGGCTGAAGATCGGTATCTGTCACCAGCACTCCGCGACTTTCTGTGAGCGGGATCGCAGTCATGACGACAACCTATCGTCATCTCCCTACAGAGCAGCCACGCTCGTGCGCTCCACTCTGATCGAATGAAGCTGGATAGGCACAAAGAGATGTCGTCGAGCGTTCTCGCGCTTACCTACAAGTGCAGAACTGATATGCCGACGCAACTCGATGCCGTCCACTGGTTAGACCTATTCGGCCCTTACTAATGAGCCGGCTCCCATTGGAGGCAATGTAAATGTATGTAAAGACCGCGCCCAGAGGATTCAAAACGTCCTACGATAGCTAGAGAGATAGTGATGAGCAAGCTGCTTATTATCGACGACGACCGTGCGCTTGCGGGCCTCCTCGCCGAACGGATGTTAGCGGAAGGATTCATTCTTGACGCTGCGCTTGACGGCAAGAAAGGCCTCGAACTGGCCAATTCTGGAAGTTACGCTCTTGTCATTCTCGACATCATGATGCCACGTATGGGCGGTATGGAAGTGCTGAAGTCTCTTCGCACGAAGTCGGCGGTTCCTGTCCTGATGCTGACAGCGAAGGGCGACGACATAGACCGCATCTTAGGTCTAGAGCTCGGAGCTGACGATTACCTTCCCAAGCCGTTCAACCCTCGGGAACTCATAGCGCGAATCCGGGCGATCCTTCGCCGCGTCGAAGAGCGCGGAGGAGCACCTAACCGGATCGAAGCCGAAGACATTACGATCGACACCCAACAGCGCGAAGCTCACTTCCAAGGTAAACAACTTCAACTCACAACGGTAGAGTTCGCACTCCTTGAAGTCCTCGTGCGCCACATGGGGCGGGTGCTATCCCGCGATTTCCTGACCGATGCCGCGATGGGACGCAGCCTTGGATTCGCAGACAGGACTGTTGATGTCCACATCAGCAACCTCAGAAAGAAGCTAAGCACCAATCGAGGTGTCGAGCGAATCAAGACAGTCCGTGGGACTGGGTATCTGCTGACCCCACGACAAAGCGCAGAAAACCTATGACACGTCTTTTTCTAAAAATCTTCCTTTGGTTCTGGGCGACAGCCATCATCACAGGACTCACGCTTCTTGGCGTCGTGATGTTTCAGAACCGGCAGATTCGTCCCCAGGATCATGAGGGTCTGGTCGATACCGTTCGATACTTTGGAACCGCTGCGGCCAACATTACCCAGCAGCAAGGGAGCGGGTCGGGCACCGACTACATGAGGAAGCTTTCACAGGATGTGCGCATGAGATCGTGCCTTTTCGAATTGAATGGCAAGCCAGCTGCAGGCGATCAATGCGAATCTTTTGAAGGCGTCATCAATGGAGTCATCCGAGGTGAGACCTCGGAATATTCAATGCCGAACAACATGATGCGCATGGGGCTGCGAGTCACGAGTCAGACCGGGCTCCCATACATCTTTGCGACTGAGCTGCCTGTGGGCCCTCGCGCCATGCTGCAAACAAACGTATCTGCTCTTGTCATTCGAAGCGCATTGGCGTTTTTGATGTCGGCCATCGTTTGCTACGTTCTTGCTCAATTTCTTACTGGGCCAATTCTGAATCTTCGAGCGGCGGCACTGCGAATCACAGCAGGAGATTTGGGAGTGCGTGCGGATGCGCGGCTCACACAGCGGAAAGACGAACTCGGCGATCTCGTCCTTGACTTCAATCGTATGGCCGATACAAATCAACGGGTAATCTCACGTCAACGCCAACTCTTGTACGACGTGTCCCACGAATTAAGGTCCCCGCTTACGCGTATGAATGTGGCTTTGGATCTCTTACGCAACCGTGTAGGTGAAGATTCAGCCCTTGACAGAATAGAACTAGACACCGAGCGTCTCAATGAAATGATCGGGCGTCTTCTCACCGTGACAAAACTGGAAAATGCATCGACTTTGCTGAACCCCGTTCCCCTGGCTTTGAGCGACCTAGTGCGGAGCATCGCGTCGGATGCGGACTTTGAAGCCCAGAGAAATGGAGGGACAGTTAGGGTCGTCAACACCTGCGACATCTCGATGAACGGCGACTATAGCCTTCTCCGCAGTGCGATCGAAAACGTTGTCAGGAACGCGGTTCGTCACACCGAGCCAAACACTTCGGTAGACATACAGCTCGATGGACCGACCAAGACCGACCGTGCGAACGCGATTATTACGGTGCGCGATCACGGAGAGGGAGTTCCGGAAAACGAACTTGCAAACATCTTCGAGCCGTTTTATCGCGTGATCGATGCAGACCGGAAAGACGAGAACGGGGTCGGGCTTGGCCTTTCCATCACAGATCGGGTGATACGTCTTCACGGCGGCACTATCGAAGCCTCGAACGCGATAGGATGCGGGCTTCTCGTCACGATCCGCTTGCCGTTATCTCTGCAGTCAGCCTGACATCTTTACCCATCGAAACATTCCCTTACAAAGGGTTCCGCACATCGGCGATTATCTTGCACTATACCGATGCTTGCACAGCCCTCAATCTCGCCCTCTTACTTACTCGACATTTTAGAACCGGCTAGCAGTGCGCGGATCGGGGAGATCCCGTTTCTGCTCGATTTCGAGTGCTCTCCGAACGCAGATGGTGTCGAGTCGACCTGCATCGGATGCGTCTCCTCAATAGCAGTCGCTCAAGCTGAGTTGATTCTTCAGATATTCGAAGAGGCTCATGCCTGTTCGGGCGTGTAAGCCGGAGAAGCGGTTACGCGTCGTCTTTACCAAACAACACATAACCTTACCTACCGCGTCTCGGCCGAAGATTGTAATGAATCCGAGTTCGAACAAAAAAGAGAATTTCCGGAAGGCGTGATACGCGATGAGGACGACTTTCAAAGCAATCGCTCTTGCCATCTCAGGGATCAGCATCACTTCCCTAGCGCTGGCTCAAGGGCCGAACATTGACTACGACAAGATCCAAATTATCTCCCAACAGCTCGCACCGAACTTCTATACCTTTACGGGTTCCCCGAATCTCGATCCGGGTCATCCTGAAGCGGCGGGCGGGCGCATCGGCGTGCTGGTGGGTTCCGAGGGAGTGCTTTTGGTCGATGCGACATACCTTCCGTTGTCGGACAAAGTCGCGGACGCCATCAAAGAGGTCAATCCCGGCCCAGTCCGTTTTTTGGTGGACACGCACTACCACCCGGACCACACAGGGGGTAACCCGAGCTTCGTGAAAACGGGAGCACTCCTCTTTGCACGCGAAGAGGTTCGTGATGCGCTCATGCAGCCTCTTCCGCCAGCAACCCTCGCTGTCATCGGAAAGGCTGCCTCTTTCACCGACCCTGCCCGTCTTCCCACCGTGACTTACGGTCCGGGTTCGCCGGTGAAGATCTACTTCGATGGGGACACTATCGACCTGATTCCACTTCGGGCTGCCCATACAGACGGAGACACGATGGTCCGGTTCGAGAAGGCCGACATTATCATGGTCGGTGACTTCTACCGCAATTACGGATATCCATTCATCGATGTGACACGGGGCGGCTCCTTCAAAGGAGTGTTAGAGGCGGTCGACGTCCTGCTTCAGAATGCCGGCCCGAACACGAAGCTTCTTCCTGGCCACGGCACGGTAACCACGCGATCCGACGTTGAAGCCTACCGGGACATGATTCTGGATGTTCAGTCACGGATTCTTCAGATGATCCGGGAAGGCAAGAGCATACAGGAGGTTCTTGCGGCCAAACTTACCGTCCGCTACGACTCTAAGGTACCCGGCGGAGCCACGCCTTTGCCAATTGGCGTAGGAACAAGCGCAGACCGGTTTGTATCCTCGTTGTACACAGAGTTGAAGTCAGGAAAGTAATTCGCTTCGACACAAACAGCCTTCTCGGGTTGAACAAGCATGAATTCAGACTCACCAAATTGCTGACTGGATTGTGAAACCCATGGAATGGTTGCGATGTATTGAGGTGGCTCGATGAATACATCGAATCCGTTTGATTCGCGTCTTGGTCTCCGGGCAGACGATAACGACACCCAACTGAACTTGCGACGGTCTAAACACCGCTTGATCGCAGATGGTATCGAGTCTGGAGTCTCTTTGCCTCCGATGCTTTCAGTTGGTCGGATCCGCGCAAGACGAGTGGTTGCTCTTGTCCCTTGAGCAAATGCACTTGTGCCATCAAAGTCCCGCACTGTAAAGAGTCGTCGTTGAGTGCCAACACCGTGCATCTTCCCAGAGCGCCCATTGGGTGCGTCCCTTACAAGCCCCCATCTAGCCTAAGTGGCTCAAGTCTCTTCGTGTTTCTTGTGGTCTCCCCTTCGCCCAAGAAACGAAGCTATTTGTGACGAATTTAGAGGCAAGACAGCAAGAGACCTTGAACGCATTCGAGCTTTACCTAACTACACACAAGCTTACGAAACAGATCTTCGAAGCAAGCTGTAATCAAATTCAGATTGATTGCGCTGTGCGCTCGGTCAAAGGAGCAAGAACAGCATGAAGGTGGCTTTTAGAAACGTGGCTATGGCGTTGGCAGCGGTGATGATTACCGCAATGGCCGTTGGGCAAGGACCGGGAATCAATTACGCCAAAGTTCAATTCATCCCACAGCAGCTTGCTCCGAGTGTCTATATCCTGACTGGCTCGGCCGGCGCGGATGCTGGACATCCTGAGGCTGCAGGCGGTCGTGTCGGTATCTTGGTCGAGCCTGAAGGGGTGTTGATGGTGGATGCGAGCTATGCACCCCTTTCCAACAAACTCGCTGATGCGATCAAGCAAATCAATCCAGGGCCCATCCGGTTCCTGGTTGACATGCACTATCATCCTGACCACACGGGCGGAAATCCCAACTTTGCGAAGCTTGGGGCGCTCATTTTCGCTCGTGAAGAAACGAGACAAGCCCTCGTCACTCCCCCTCCTCCACCTGTTCTCACAGCGATTGGGGATGCGGCATCCTGGATTGATTCGGCACGCCTGCCTGTTGTGACTTACGGAAGCGACACTCCAATGAAGATTCATTTCGATGGAGAGACGGTCGATCTCATCCCCCTCCCGTCAGGTCACACGAACGGCGACACGATGGTTCGCTTCGAGACAGCCAACGTCATCATGATTGGCGACTTTTACCGTAATTACGGTTACCCGTTTGTAGACGCAACTCGTGGCGCATCGTTCAAGGGAACCCTTGAATCCATCGACTTATTGCTGCGTACAGCCGACGCAGATACGAAGCTCGTCCCTGGACATGGGTCGTTGCCCACACTTGCGGACGTCAAAGCCTACCGAGAAATGATTGTTGATGTTCGTTCGAAGGTTCAGCAGATGGCAGCGAACGGCAGCTCGTTGCAAGAAGTGCTGGCCGCCAAACTCACAAAGCCATATGACGCGAAGGTGCCCGGCGGAACCGACCCACTTCCCGCCGCTTTGGGAAACAGCGCAGATCGTTTCATTTCGGCTCTCTACGCCGAAGTCAAAGCACCTCGCTAAAGCCCTAACCCAAATCACTGTAAGACAGCACCTCAACCCATTGCCTCACGTTCCTTGAGAAGGAAACAAATGAAGACATTGAAGATCGCTTACTGGGCAAGTACGTGCCTATTTTGTGGAGTCTTTTTCATGACAGGCACCTTATACCTCCTGCACGCACAGTCGATGGTCACGAAGTTTCACGAAATCGGCTTTCCGCTATACATCCTCAACTTGATTGGTTCTTTGAAGATTGCAGGTGCAATCACCCTGTTGGTGCCGAGAGCATACCCACGGCTAAAAGAGTGGGCCTACGCGGGGTTTGTCTTCGATCTCGTCGGAGCCGCCTGGTGCCACTTCTGCGTTCAGGGATTCGCTCAAGGCATCAAGCTCTTGCTCCCAATCACGGTGGTAGCCGTCTCCTATCTCACCTATCACCGACTGAACGACCCCACTGCGACACAGCACCCGGACGCAGACGGGCCTCTGGCGGTATAGCTCCACTTCCAAGTCATCCCTCCCCAGCCTCTTTGAGAAAGGAAGCACCGTTCAAATGAACTCAATTCGTACTCTCCTCCGCAATAGATGCGGATGCACGATTCTATTTGCCGTCTGCGTAATGTCCGGATCCGAAGCGCAACTCAGCGCTCAGGCCACCGTCGGCACATCGACAAGCACCAATCTGGCTCTTCTGCCTGATGCTCCGTCGTTTGAAGTAGCCCTGCAGACCAACTTGACGCAATCATCTTCCGAAACCCTGTCATCTTCTGCATCGCAGCAGGCAGATTCCGAACCTCAAGCTGTGCCGGCAGAACGGCAGATTCCCAACTATCGTCCGTTCAAGGTACGGGAGAAGCTGTACCTCTTCGACTTGATTGGGCCGCGAGCCTTCGTTGTCGCGGGCATCCAAGCTGGCGTCGATCAGAGCCGTACCTTGAAAGTGCCCTACCCCCCGGATGGGTTTGTTGGCTCCGGCAACCATCCTGCACACGGCGCTATTCCAGAGTGGGGAGAGGGTGCCGACGGGTATGCAAAACGCTACGCGTCACGATTCGGCCAGGAGTTGGCCGGAACAACAATTCGCTACGGTCTCGGTGAATTGCTGCAGGAGGATGTCACATACCACCGATGCACATGCACTGGAGTTCTCCCCCGCATATCGCACGCTTTCGTGTACTCACTCGTCGCTTACACCAAGAGCGGACGCGCTGTGCCTTCGCTGCCAGCTATCGTCTCACCGTTCCTTGCTTCAGAGATCGCCGTCAAAGCCTGGTATCCGGCTCGGTACAACACAAGCGACGCACTCAGGACTAGCGCGAACGTCTATTACACCCTCCCTTTCAAGAATCTCTTCTATGAGTTCCGGAAGCGGTAAGGTCCATGCGCCCGGCACCCATCCTTGCCGTCTTGGTCTCTTACCTCAATCGACAGGCATGGAGTCAGCAGGCTTGGCGTCCGCAGTCGAGTTAAACAACAGATGTTGACGAAGGAGGGCGCTGACCATGAAACGAATCGTCTTAATCATATTGATGACCGCATGTTGCTCACTCGGCTTGGGAGCGCAGACGGCGTCCAGGTCGTCTACTTCCACGCAGAAAGCGACGGCGGATTCTTACAACGCCTTACGAACACTCCTGCTCTCCGAGCTTCGGTCGACGCACAATAGCGCCGAATGGTTTTTTCCGATCGACACTGCGGTGAGCGATATGACTCCCGAGCAAGCAAAATGGATTCCGACCAATGCCTCTGGGAAGATCAACCCGAACGCGAATCACTCCGTGGGCATGATTGTGAATCACTTGCTGTTCTGGAATGCAAACGCTCTAGCCCAGCTCAAGGGTGGGCCGACACAAAATCCCAATACCAATGACGAAACTTTCAATGACTTCAATCCCGCGAAATGGGCTAAGACAGTTCATGATCTGGACGCAGTCATGAATTCGCTCGAAGAGCTCGTGGCGCGTACAGACGACTCAACGCTTCTCCAGATTGCGCGAACGATCGAACACATCAGTACGCACAATGCCTACCATACCGGGAAAATTTTTTATGTGCGCAAGCTCCAAGGATCGTGGAAACAGGACAATGACGTTCCGAAGTGATTGCTGCACTTGGATGCACGAAACAGCTACGGGTTCTGTCTTTACACAACTAAACAGAACCTTACGTGTCGCTATGCGCTCTTCGGATGTAATCCGGAACAGGAATCGCCAAACACCCGGCAAAGTTAGCTTTGCGAGTAGAGTGCCGAGTGTCATTGCAGACGGACGCACTTGCGCCGATTTTTTAAGCATCAACGGAGTTTAACGGAATGGCAAAGGTTCTGCTCATTAGCGTCGTAGTCTACAGCTTAATCGCAATTTGGTATGTAGTTCCTTGGCTCAAGAAGTTGGACAAGCGCCAGGCGCTGACCGCGCCTTTGTGGGTTCACGTTTTCCGCTACCTTTGTCTCTATCTCCCAATTGCGCAGCGAGATGGTTATGCGATCTCAGACCGAATATTGAATGTGGTTGTGATCGGTGACCTTAGCGGAGCCGTGCTCGCCTTGACCGGCATCATCTTCCTGCGGATGCGCTCGCGTCTGGGTCCAATCTTTGCCGCGCTGGTCCTCATTGCGTCGATAGTAGATATCGCCGTCGGCACATACGTCAGAAGTCAAATTGGGTCGGACCCCGAGGCAAGCGGCGTGTGGTGGCTGGTCTTCGTTTTCTTCGCTCCGCTCGTCCTCGTCAGTTTGCCCCTTCTCGGTTGGCAGCTTTACCAGCGCCGAGGGGAGACGTTGTCCCCGCGGATCACGGAAACAGAACAGTGACATTCCAAAGTGATTGCACTGTTGAATGCAAGAAACAGCTTTGGTCCTGTCTTCACATAACTAGGCAAACCTTAAACACCTCAGACGAATACGGTCAAATGGTCGAGTATGCACGGATGGTAGGGCGTTCCTCCAGCTAGCCAGAAGTAACCTACCTTAACGAGAACGCATAGCAACCATACTGTCGTATAGACACCAGAATTGAGGTCTCACAGATGAAAAAGAGATACAAGATCGTCATCGGTGCAGTGGTTGTGTTCACCGTATTACTCACCACGTTATTCCTCGAACGGAAGCGATTCCCTGGAGGAGCAGGCAGCCCCAATACTGAAGGTTCTCGTGCGGTGCCAGACGGCGGTATCAAGATCCCTGACTGGAATGGCAGGGTCGATGCCGCTGAAGAGAAGGAGGGCATGGGTCTTAATGCAGCACGGCTCGCACAAGAAGGCGAGGCCCTACACGTAACGACAGGTCCCGCCACGAGCTATTGGAGGACAGATGCAATGGCATCGGGGGACTTCACCGTCAAAGCGACATTCAATGAGCCCGAATACATGAATCTCAACTCCCATGCACACCCTTACGGCGTGTTTATCGGAGGCAATGACATGGGCACTCCCAATCAGTCGGAGTTCTATTGCGCCGCCTACGGAAATGGAAAGTTCGTCGTGCGCGGATTCGGCCCGGACCCGTTCAGAATGAACGGCCTCCTGGGTGAGAGCAATAGTGCCATCCATAAAGCGGCTGGACGAGGCCAACCGGTGACGCAGGACATCGCCCTCTCTGTAAGGGGCAATGAGATAGAGTGCGCAGTGAATGGAACGCTTGTTGCCAGCTTTGACAAGAGCTTGCTCGTTATCCCCGGCAAGCTGAAATCGACGGATGGATATTTCGGTTTACGCTTCGCGCACAACACCGATGTCCTCGTCAGTGACCTAGTGATGTCAAAGAATTAGCCGCCTACGACGTTCAGCCTTCGAGAAGAGCGATTATCAGGACTTATCCGTAGATCGTCGACATCGATGAATGATTGACCCGGAGTCGTCAGTCGAGCACATCTGCGATGTGCTGGTATACGGAGTCGATGCGCTCCAGTTCAGCAACTCTGTCCGTAAATAAAGTTATCTCGATTGGACGTCAGGTAGCCCATTCATCGAATCGGCGCATGATTTCCATGAGCTTGCATCCCAACACGATAAGAGAGCCCCACAATATGAAGGGGACGCCAACGAGTAGAAGATGCTTGCGAGAACGGGCTAACTCAAATACCCGCAACTTCACACTTGCGTATACGTTCGCCGAGAGATAAGCAACGACCAAACAGCTTATTACCAATCTGTGCATCTTGTTACTCCTTCTGTCGCCGTGGGAGATCCGCGCTCAAGTGGCGCGCCGTAATCAGCGCTCCTCCAGGACACGGTGGTCGAGGATGCTGATTAAGACAAATCCACGCCGGAGACTTTGACGACGGCCTGCCACGCGGCTTCCTGGCTGGCGCGATCGTGGAGGTGGGGCTGGAGCTGCACCTCGATTGGGCCTGAGAACTTCCCTTTAGCCGAGGCGAAGAATTGCCCTGAGAGGTCGGTTCCGAACTCCGACGCCTGGATGTAGCGACTGGCCGCGGTCTCCGGCGTTTGATTCATGCCGGGAATGAGGTTCACGATTGGGATAAACAGATACTTCAACATCGGGCTGGCGCTTCTCACTACCTTAGTGGCGGTCGCGCCACCGGGCGAGACCGCATACGCTGCCATGCCGGAGGGCAGCCGGCGCGCCAGTGCCGCGGTCCACCAAGCGATGATGAGCTTCGCGTCGGCATACGCATTGTTGGGCACGTACTTCACGTTTGGCCCGTTGCGGATCAGGACTTCCACAGCGGCGGTTCGGTTGCCTTGGTGGTATTTGGCCGCGAATTCTGGCAGATCGGTGTACTTGAACATGGGTACGCCACCTCGTGCCGGTTCCGCACCGGCGATGACGATCCGCGCGTTGGGACTCAGCAAATTAGCATTGAGCAACCCAACAGTCAGTTGGTGATGCCCAATGAGCGGGGCCTGAGAAGACTCGACGCCCGCCGCAGTGAGCACGCGCTGCTTAAAGGGAACCAACCCTGCATTGAGCAGCAGGAAGTCGACCGACCGACCTTGCTTGACCAGCGCGGCGACGGCGGAGTGAACGTTGACTGGGTCGTTCAGATCTAGCTCCAGCGGCGTGAAGACCCGCCTTTGGGTCTCCGCCGCGAGCTGAGCGGCCGCTTCCTTGATCTGGGCCAGGCTGCGGCCGGTGACGATGACCTCACGGTAGCCCTTGGCGGCAAGTAAGCATGCCGCCGCATAGCCGAGCCCGGTGGTAGCGCCGGTGACGAGCGCGATCGAATGTTCCATTAGTCTCTCCTGTGTTTACTGTCTTGCAACGTTACATACGCGAGAGTACGATACTCAACAGACGCGCTGCAAGGAGTTTCGTACGCAATGGTAACTAATGTCGTAAAGCGTCCCCCAGGACGTCCTAAAGGCTTTATCCCAGACGAAGCACTCGACCGTGCGGTTGAGATGTTTTGGGAGCATGGGTTTGAAGGAGTCGACGTAGAACGAATCGCGCGCGCCGTGAACGTCACCAAGCCCGCGCTATACCGAGCCTTCGGAGACAAGTCCACCTTGCTGCTAAGGGCCGTCGAGCGCTATGCGTTGATCTATGGAGCACCCAAAATGGCAGCGTTCCAAGCGGAGCCGGACATCCACAAGGCCGTGACCACCTTTTGCGAGGTTACCGTCAACACCGCTACCGGCGACGCTCGCAGCGGTTGCATGTTGGCCGCCGCTGCGCTGGGACGTTCGGAGCGGGTAACAGAAATCCGTTCCTGGCTCGCGAACGGTTTCACTGCAAGCGCTGATGTTTTCGCGAAACGTTTCGAGCAGGAGGTGAAGGCCGGGCGTCTGCCTCGCACTCCCTCTGCAAAGGTGCGAGGCCGTTTGCTCGTTGACTTGCTGCAGGGTGTGCAGCTTCGCGCCAAGGTTGGTATCACTCGTAAGGAATTGCTGGAAGATGTCCGAAGCTATGTGCCTCTGATTCTTGGTGAGCGAATCTGACGCACCTCTCACTGGCCGTGCGTCAGATCGTCGATGAGCTCACCGGCGCAAGGTAAGTACAGGGAAGTCAGCTTATGAGAAGCAATCCCCGAGTGAAGGACCTCTACTGAGGTTCGGTAGAGGTCTGTAACCTTCAAAAGCGCAAATGTCAGAAACGTCGGGAGATGCCGAGGTTTTTCGAAACGCGGAGGTGCCAACGGGTGCTGAAGAACAGCTGCCTGACGTGCTGCGAAAAGGTTACGCTCTTTCGCTTTACTGGGTTGAACGGATCCCGCCCTATTGGGACAAATGGTCTTTATTTATCGGATCCGGCGGGTACGGATCACTTGTTCGGTTCAAGGGCGCCTGGATGGCGGCAAAGCGCTGCCACTTCGACCTCCATAAACGGGTAGAGAGGGAGCGAGCTGAGAACTTCGTGGAACTCGGCTGGGCTCTCCACTTCGAACACGCTGACGTTTGCATATTTTCCGGCAACCCGCCAGAGGTGCAGCCACTTGCCCTGCAACTGCAATTCTCTTGCGCGCTCATGTTCTTCGCTCTGTAGCTGCTTGAGCTTTTCCTGATCGAAGCCCTGCGGGATGTGAACATTCATCATGACGTGAAACAGCATTTCTACTCCTCCGATGAGCTATGCCTTAGTCTCAGCCGGACTCTCGACGACCGACACCGGACTATGGCCGGTCATCAGATGTAGAAGCGCGAGGGCGTATTCCGAAGCTGCAGACTGGTCCTGGCCGGTGATGAGCCTGCCATCGACAATCACCTTTGGCGTGTAAGGCTGAATGCTCGAGTAGATCGCACCTGTTTCCTCGAGTACTTTCTGGGGATAGTGCGGAATGATGAAGCCGCTGCCGAACATCGACTGCAATTGTTTGTCAGCCTCGTAGGTGAACCCCGTTACCTGGCGGCCCCGGATGCGATCGGGGATATTACCGAGGGCAACAGCCCCGTGGCATATGGCGCCGACGACTTTATCCCTCGTCCAGAAGTATTCGAGTGCTCGCGCCACGTCTTCATTCGGATAGAGATCGAAGGTCGCGCCTCGGCCCCCGGCAACATGGATTGCGTCGTATGTGGTCAGGTCCACCTCGCTTAGCTTCAGCGTTGTTTCGAGCTTGGCGACAGTCTTCTTGTCCGCGAGGAAGCCCTTGCTCACAAGGTCTTCGGGCTCCATCGATTTCTCGAAATGGGGATCGCTGTATCTGTCATAGACGACCCGCCCACCGTTAGGGCTGGCAAAGTCGACTTCGACGCCACGTTCGGTGAGATGCCAGTAGGGGTGCGTGACTTCCGACAGCCAGAAAGCAGTCTCGGAGCTGCTGATGATAAATAACACTTTCATTGTTTTTCTCCGTTGGTTAAGCCTGTGGGGATGCCCAACGCTCTCCGCTCGATGCTCTTTGCGAATTTCGGCGTCTCTTCCTGATTATGGGCATGAGAAGCTTGCTGACGCGAGGCGCGCGCCTGTTCAAATGGAATGCCATGTTCGGCTAAGAAGGCGAGAGTCTGATCGATGGCGCTCGAATGAATGTGGTTCGTGAATTCGCAGGTCTGATCGTCGACCTTCCGGACACGGAGTTCCCAGACGACCTGGAGCTTGTTGCGCCCGGTCGGCGAGATGGAGTCCGAGATTGAGACCATGCGGCAGAAGTCCGACTGGCGAACCTCCCCAATGTAGTGCTGCACAACGAACGCGTCGCCTATCATCTCGACGTTGATCGACATGGGCCGGCCGTCGTCAGTCGTGGTCGTCCCCGCGGCGATATGAGCGTGTGAGCAGCGCTGGTACTCAGCGTCGGGAATGTGGAAGAGCCAGTCGGCGATATCCACCTTCTCGATGGGTGCATTGATCGTGGCGCTGACGGTAGAGAGTGAGAGTGTTCGGTCGTTTGTCATTGGTTTCGCTCACTTCTTCTTATCGGTGACATCAGCGATGCCGTTGGGGAACATGCCATCTGCTGCTGCGAGTACGTTGAGAGCTTCGCGAAGCAGCACGATCTTGCCGTTCGCCACGACGCAGTGACCGAAGAAACGCTGGTGCACGTCCCGGCCAGAGATGCCGGATTTCTGGTGGATCGTGTATTCGCCGAATGCCTGATCGGGCGTGTCGATGTAGATCTTCACGTCGACAAATTTGAACCCCGGGTACATCTTTTCGTGCAGAAACGTGAGAAAGCTCTCGATGGTTTTTGGCCCTTCGTACCGCGGGTCGACACCGAGATCCGCAAGATAAGGCAGCTCAAGCGCACCGTTATCCGCAAAGAGCGCTGCCGATTCCTTCGCAGTGCCGTCGATATAAGCCTGAAGAAGTTCCTTTGCTGTTTTCATGATTTGTGCCCTTTCAGTTGTTGAGTGCTAGAGTTTCGCGTAACCGCCCTGAATGAAGTCGCAGGCGAGCTTGGCGTAGATATCCGCTTCGTCTTCCCACACGAAGTGCCCGCAATCGATGACGTTGAGCTGGCTCTTCGGTAGACCCTTGTGCAAGCCCTCGGCATTCGACACCGGGACGAAAGGATCGCGCTGGCCAACAATAAGCTGACAAGGCACGGTGATCTCCGGGAGGAGCTTCGCAAGGCGAGGCAGCGAGTTGGGATAGTCCCGGATAAAGGCCATTGCGTCCCAAAACTTCTGCCCGGCGTAGGAGGCGATGTAATCGTCGAGGGCGAACGCGGGAAGCTTGTATTTCTTCATGTCAGCGACCGCCCCGCGTACGAACTGTTCGCCGGTGAGATCCTTGAAAGGTTCTAGCGATGGCGCATTCACGATCTGGTCCAGAATTCCAAGAATGTCTGTGTGGTCCGTTGCGCCGCTGCCAATCACGAGACTCTTGAAGACGCCAGGGTGCTTTGCCGCCACGAAAAGACAGGCAGGAGTGCCGATATCCGGCGCAACCACGTGAGGCTGCTTCAAACCGAAAGCATCCATAATGCGGAGAACGAGCTCACCGACAGTCTCCGGTGTTCGTATGTCCTCGCTGACTTCGGAGCGGCCGAAGGGCGGAATATCAACAGCGATGACCGGGCCGAGCGCGGAGAACTTCTCCCAGGTAGGGAGAAAGGCAAGGATGCTTTCGGGCAGCGGGCTAAGCAGGAGAATCGGCTCGCCATCCACCTTATCGTTTGTGGCATAGCGAATCCGCAGGCCGTCGATGGATTTGTACTGTGTGGTGTGCAGGCCGGTAGCGGTGTCGGTGATCATCTTTGAATTCCTTTTGAGTCCTCTGAATCGAGCTCAGGACTCGGCCAGTGTCTGGTGAACCATGTGGACGACGATGGAACCTTCTCCCACCGCAGAAGCTACGCGCTTTACATTTCCCGAACGGGCATCGCCAACAACGAAAACGCCGGGCAAGCTCGTTTCGAGCATCAAGGGACGCCGTGAAAGAGGCCAAGGAACAGGCGGCTCGGAGTTCTCAAGATCGCGGCCGGTCAGAACGAAGCCTTTGCTATCGAGCGACACGCATCCGGAAAGCCAGTCGGTCTTGGGCGATGCTCCGGTCATGACGAAAACGTGGCGGATCGGACGGGTTGTGCTCTGGCCGGAATTTCTGTCGACCCACGAGACCTTCTCCAGGTGCCCATCGCCTTCAAGGCAGGTAAGCTCATTTGCGAAGTGAAGATGAATGGATGGATTCTCCTCGATGCGCTGAATGAGGTAACGCGACATGGTGTCAGTGAGGCTCTTGGAGCGCACGAGCATATGCACGCCGCGCGTGTTCTGCGATAGGAACACAGCAGCCTGGCCGGCAGAATTGCCCCCGCCGATGACGACGACTTCTTCGCCGACGCAGAGCTGAGCTTCCATGTAGGTGGCGTTGTAGTAGATTCCCTTGCCGGTAAACCGTTCGAGCCCCGGAATGGACGGCTTGTTGTATTCGGCTCCGATGGCGAGCACGATTGTTCGTGTTCGCATCGCCGACCCGTCATCGAGCGTCACCTTGTAGGGCCGTTGGTCGCACTCAAGGCGCAGGGCGGAGTGGGCGACCATGATCTGCGCGCCGAACTTCTCCGACTGCGCGATCGCACGGTCCGCCAATTCCTGACCGGAAAGCCCCGTCGGAAAGCCAAGGTAATTTTCAATCTTAGAGCTCGAAGCCGCCTGTCCGCCTGGCGCGCTCTTTTCAAGGACCAGCACATCGAGTCCTTCCGAAGCGGCATAGACGGCCGCGGCCAATCCCGCGGGCCCGGCGCCGACGATGACAAGGTCTCGGACGTGAGAATCGTCGATGTGGCAATTGAATCCCAGGCTGTCAGCAAGCTGGTTCAGGGAAGGATTTCTCAGGACCAGAGTGTTGTTGCAGATCACGACGGGAATATCCGCGACGCCGACTCCGAAGCGATCGAGCAGCTCCTGCGTCGCCTGGTCCGAATCGAGATCGAAGTAGGCAAAGGGATGTCCGTCGCGGGTAAGAAACTCGCGGAGCGCCAGCGTATCGGCCGAATAGCGCGAGCCGAGGACGACTACATTTCCATGCCCAGCATTTTTGAGCGAGAGCCTGCGGGCGAGAAATGCGTTCATGAAGATGTCGCTGAGCTCCGCGTCCTTCGCAATAAGCGTGCGGAGGTCGTGGGCCTGCATTTCGAGTACGTTGCCGGATTCGATCGCTTGACATCGGTAGATCGATTTCCGGCCAGCAATCATAAGCAACTCGCCGGAAAACTGCCCGGCCTTATAACTGGTGATCGTGGACTCCTGCCCACCACCTATCGCCAGAATTCTGATCTCACCCGAGAGGACAACGTAGACAGGAGGTGTTTCGAAGCCGGGCTCATAGAGAATTTGGCCGGCCTCGATGGGTCGAGGCGTGGCGAAATAGCGGATCCGCTCGATCTGTTGTTCGGTAAGAATCGGGGCGTACGACATAATGATTTCCAGGGTTGGGTCAGGCGCAAACTGTTTCGACAAGCGGAGTTCCGGCTCATCTCAAAACATGGTGTTGTTGTTCTTTGGGTTCTCTGGGATGGGCTGGACGACGTCCCAGTGCTCGACAATCTTGCCGTCTTCAAATCTCACGATGTCCACGACGGCTTCGCCCCTTTCTCCTGGGGTTCGGACCCATTCGCTGTGCAGTAGAACAAAATCTCCGTCAGCGAAGGCCCGCTTGATGTGGAGGCGCCCTTCAGGATGGTTGTCACGGAGCCAGCCGACGAACTTCTTTAGGCCGGCCCAGTCGTCCTCGATCAGAGGATTGTGTTGTTTGTAGTGCTTCCCCCCGTGTAGAGCGATCGCGGTGTCGGTATCGAATTCGTTGATTGCCTTCTCAAAGTAGGCGATCGCAGCCCTCTTATTTTCTTCAGACATATAGCTCCTCACCCGGACAGGCTTGACGTGAAGCCAGTCTCGTTGAGAATGAGCCGGGAATAAAGTCAGCAGCACTCAAATGCGAATCAAATAACAGTCAAATGGCCAAGTGGCCTGATTTCAGAGGGATATCGGCGGTTTCGCAGCGGATTTGACCCAAGTAAGATCGGTTAGACTCGAACCCATGGCTCGCCAGGAAGCGGATCAGACAACCCGAGTGCGTTTCGGAGCATTCGAACTCGACGTTCGTAGCGGAGAGCTGCGGGCAATCGAGCCGAGTGACGGCGAGTCCGCCATTCTGCAGGAGCAGCCGTTCCGCATCCTGCAGCTCCTCATCGAGCGGAATGGCGACGTCGCGACCCGGGAAGACATCCGCCGCAGTCTCTGGCCAGACGAACGAACCGTTGATTTCAACCACTCCATTAATGTCGCCATCGCAACGCTTCGACGGGTACTGGACGATCCAGCGACCGAGGCGAAATACATTGAGACAGTGGCCAGACGCGGCTACCGGCTGATCCCGGCTCCGGCCTGGCTGCCAGCGTCCACCGCTCCTGCCTTAAAAGAAGATAGCCCTGGCCTCAATCATGAACTGTTGCATATCCAAACGCCGGATCAGGCAGCGATTCCTCCAGCGTATGCCCGGGAGAGGAAGACATTCATCCGGTTGTGGGTATGGCCCATAACGGTGATGGCGCTTCTGGCAGCGGTCACCGGAGTAGCTTGGTACTGGAAGCTTCGCCCTGCCATGCGGCTTGCGGCCAACGACACGGTGGTCCTGGCGGATATCAGCAACCAGACCAGCGATCCCGTCTTTGAGGATGCGTTGAACACGGCGTTGCGCATTGAATTCGAGCAGACGCCTTACTTCAACCTTCTAGGGACAGATAAGGTGCGCGGGACGATGAAGCTGCTCGGCTATCCGGATGCTCAGAAGGTTACACCGGAAAATGCGCGCGAAGTATGCCTTCGGAGCAATAGCGTGGCTGTGATTGCGAGTTCCATTGCCGATGCCGGCAACCGTTTCCGGATCGAAGTCAGTGGGATTGAGTGCCGTACCGGGAAGACGCTTGCGAGCTCTGCAAAGATTGCCGCCAACCGCAAGGAGATCGTGGCGACGCTGGGACAGTTGGGAGAGCAACTGCGGCGGAAGATGGGAGAGCCTTCGTCTTCAGTCGCGAGATTCAGCAAACCGTTGAACGTGGCAACTTCGGATTCGCTCGAGGCGCTGCAACTACTCACGACCGGATACCGGCTCCATCTGGAGAGGGACAAGCAAGCTGCGTCTTATTATCAGCGCGCGATCGACCTCGATCCGAAGCTGGCGCTGGCTTATATCGGACTGGGTGCCTGGCACTCTAATTTTGCGGAAAACACCGAGGCGACGGCCGCCGAGACCAAAGCCTTCCACCTACGGGACCGGCTGACTGGCCCGACTCGATTTTTGGCGGAGACGCTTTACTACAGCTTAGTCACGGGCGATCTGGAAAAAGCCTATCCGGTTTATCTGGAGTGGGTACAAACATTTCCCCTGGATGTAAGAGGGCATATCAACTTCAGCTTCTGCGCGCTCTATCTTGGACAGCTGGACAGAGCCGTGACGGAAGCACGCGAAGCAGTACGGCTTCTACCCTCGCCCGCTACCTACGGCAACCTGATACAGATCACACTTAACGACGACCAAATCGAGGCAGCAAAAGCCGCATTGCATGAGGCGGAACAACAGGGGACGGTTGACCCATTCCGCGTCTGGAGACACTTCATAGCATTTTTACAGGGCAATCAGGCTGGCATGCGGGAACAGGCAGCCTGGGCGGAGAACACAGCGAGTGGAGAGGCGGCCGCACTTCTTTACGCGGAAGCGAATGCAGAGGCTTACGCCGGCCGCTTTCATAGTGCTGCCGCACAGTTCAATAAAGCCAAGAAAAAGTCGATTGAAAACGAGTACGGTGGCATACCGCTCAGTCTTCAGGAGGAATTCGCGATCCAGGAAGCAGAAGCCGGTCAAGCAGTCGACGCAAGAGAGCTGTTACCTGGCCTGATAGCCGAATCGAAAGACCGAAACACGCGCCTGGATTTGGCAATGCTTCTTGCGCGGGTGGGCGAAACTGAAAAGTCAAAGGCATTGGCCGACGCGCTAAGCCGCGAATACCCGTTGGATACGCTTGCACAGAACTATGCACTGCCTGTTGTTCGTGCTGCTATCCAATTAGAGGAGAATGACCCGGCGGGCGCGCTAAAAAGCCTCCGCCCAACCGTGAGATATGAACTCTCCCTCTCCGACACCGTCAACAGCGTCTATCCGGCGTATTTACGTGGTCTCGCTTATCTGCAGATGGGCAAAGGGGCGCTCGCCATTCCCGAATTCCAGAAGGTAATCGACCATCCCGGAGTTGTGGGCCGATTTGTGACCGGTGCTTTGGCACGACTGCAGCTTGCGCGTGCTCAGGCGATATCCGGCGACAAGACATCTGCCCGAAACTCTTACCAGGAATTCTTCGCAATATGGAAGGACGCTGATCACGACGTTCCTGTCTACCGACAAGCCAAAGTCGAATATTCCAGGCTGGACTAGATTTCGCATAAAGCTTGTCTGCTCGTCCCTCGTACACAACATTCCTGGCACCTCGCCTCTTTGAGGTGCCCACAGCCATTCTCTTGCTTTTGTTTACGACAAAGCTGATGAGAAGGGTTTTTCTCAGACCTCTGCTAAACGTAGGCAGAGGTCAAGCTCTCTTGGACGGGGATGAGCGAGGGTGCTGAAATTTCGAATCTGCATTTTTCCCAGTGTTTCTGAGTGCTCAAGGGTGCTGTCGTTAGCCATCAACGCCCATGAAATCATTTCGATACAACCAGTTAGCGTAACTGTCACGGCAGAGGTCGCGGGTTCGAGTCCCGTCGTCCCCGCGATACAAAGCCAAAAGACTTTGCTTCGTATGGGACCCAAAGTGGCAATCCATCATCCCGCTCACATCCTATGAACTATTCCTGAACGCATCCTTGATGGTTTAGGAGCGATTTTTGCGCGTTTCGTCGCTGTTGTCATACGTGTATAGGTTGAGCGTCATTCGTAGGTTGCTGTGCCTGTTCACACGGCGGGTACATTTGCTTTTCTATTTGGCGGCTCAGCTCGCTTCCTTTGGAATATCTGCGCACTGCTTGACCGGGGACCTGATGAGCGGTCGTTGTTCCTGAACCGTCATGATGACACTGTTGAAAGAGAAGGAGGGCCGACCCATCCGATGGATCATGTGAGCTACGTTCTGGTGCTACTGATCGGACTGCTTTGTGTGGTGGCTGCGGTGGCTGGCTTGGCGCACCGGCTTGCAGTCTCCTATCCGATTGTTCTGGTGATCTTCGGGTTGCTGTGTTCGCTGCTGCCCCACATCCCGCGCATTCCACTGCCGCCTTCACTGGTGTTCCTAGTGATTCTGCCGCCTCTGCTTTATGTGGCCGCGTGGCAGACCAACGGACGAATCGGAGACCGCGTACACCGCAAGCTGGAGCGAGAACTTGATTTGGGCGAAAGCCGGCTGGCGTAGTTTCCAAGCATGATCCTTCTGCGACTGGTGATGCCGTCCGAGTTGCCCGGGATCCGGGCGCGATTCCGTGTTTCGTGGATCCCTGGAATTATGAGCGGATTTACAATTCTGGAGTGAAGCGTATCGTCCATACCGCATCTCGGATGTCAGTCTGGCTGCTATGTACGATGCTGGCCTGGATATCGGTAAGCTCGCCCCATTGCGACCTTTGCGATGGGCCACGTGCGATTGATTTTCTGTCTTCCGTGCATTCGGACGTACATCATCCTGCTCCCCTTAAGCAGGATGGATGCAATCGCGTGTGCTCGTGCTGCGGTTTTCAATGGCTCCCGGCCGATACGCCGATTCCTAGGCCGCTTCAAATCGTCAGCACAGCATCTCCGGCTGAATTAGCCGCGCCTCTTCTCGCTCCTCGATCCTCTCCTTTCCGACCTCCTCGCATAGACGTCTCTTAACAGCTTCGTTTTCCGTGCGTAAAAGCGCGGGCGAGACAGCTCACATACAGGAGATATCTATGCGTATTCGTGTATCCACGCTCGCAGCGGCGTGCGTTTTTGTGTTTTTGTTTTCGCCTATGTATGGGCAAACCTCGTCGGCCCCTTCCTCCGGGCGCCGACAAGCAACATCCGAGGATCAAGATCCTGTTGCCATTCTTGAAATTGGTGCAGCTACGAGCTGGAATGTGGCTGGTGGTGCGGCGAGCTTTGCGCCGAACTTTGCGGTTGAAACGACGCCCATTGAGAACTGGCTGGAGATTGAGGCGGGCGTGTCGCCCTTCTTTACACACAGTTCGACAGAGTGGGATACGGACCTGCTGTTCAAGAAGCCGTGGACGCTATCCCGCAAAGCAGAATTTATGCTGGGTGTTGGACCGGAGTGGGCCCATCTCAGACGGAATGGGAGGACAGCGGACACGCTATCCGGCGAGGTAGCCGGTGACTTCATGTTCTGGCCCGCCCGTGAGCATCGCTTCGGATGGTTTCTCGAACCCGCCTACGACTATAGCTTTGCCGGAGGACACCAGCAATCGATCGGCTTGAGCGGTGGGCTGCTCATCGCAATCAGGTGAGGCGCAATTTCCGTGCAGGCAAGCCGAAAACTGCAGATCCGCCCCCTCCGCTTCGCTCCGGTCGGAATGACAATTTGTGGCTTGAGCGAGGGGCCGTTTTCGTTGGCCCCTCGCTGATGTTTACTGCTTGAGGAAGGCGAGCAGATCGGCGTTGATGGTCTCGGCTTGCGTGGTGGGCATGCCGTGCGGGAAATCCTTGTAGGTTTTCAAGGTTCCGTTCTTCAATAGCTTCGCAGACAGCGGCCCGGCGGCGACGTAGGGAACGATCTGATCGTCTTCGCTGTGCATGACCAATACGGGGACGGTGATTTTCTTGAGGTCTTCTGTGAAGTCGGTCTGTGAGAAGGCGACGATGCCGTCATAGTGAGCCTTGGCTCCTCCCATCATGCCCTGACGCCACCAGTTTTCGATAGTTGCCTCGGAGGACTTCACACCCGGCCGGTTGAATCCATAAAACGGCCCGGTGGGCAGGTCGCGATAGAACTGCGAGCGATTCGCCGCGAGCTGTGCCTGCAAGCCGTCGAAGACTTCCCTGGGAAGCCCGGTGGGATTGGCCGCCGTTTTCAACATGAGCGGCGGCACGGCGCTGATCAGCGCGGCCTTGGATACGCGGCTTTCGCCATGGCGGGCGAGGTAGCGGGTCACTTCGCCGCCGCCGGTCGAATGGCCGACATGAAGGGCATCTTTCAAATCGAGATGGGTTGTAACAGCGGCGAGGTCGTCGGCGTAATGATCCATATCGTGGCCGTCGGAGACCTGGCTGGAGCGACCGTGACCACGGCGATCATGGGCGATCACGCGATAGCCGTGCTGCAGGAAGAACAGCATCTGTGCGTCCCAGTCATCGGCCGAGAGCGGCCATCCATGGCTGAACACGATGGGCTGGCCTGTCCCCCAGTCTTTGTAGAAAATCTCAACGCCGTCTTTGGTTTTGATTGTGCTCATCGAAATGTCTCCTGGATGATGCCGTAGTGCGAAGCATGAGAGCTCGCGGTGATGGTTGATTCTTCCTATCTGGGCTGCGTTTTTGTGCTGGGAACCTGTTTACGCTGGCACAAAACAGTGGTTTCCGCGGAACTACTTGCCTCGTGGAACGAAACTATCTCAATCGTAGAACGAGTGCGACCGCTTTGTCCCTCACGAAAAATTTGATTCGCCGTGAATTCATATCTACGCTTCGGCGGCGACTCGCTAGATTGGCAAGAGTGACATTGTCCGAGGCAAAAACGACAAAACAAACCAAGCGCAATCCCCATGTCGAAATCGGCATCGTGAAGTATCGGAATATCTGGAAAGCATTGCCGAACATATCTCAAGGCTTCGGCACACAAGAAGGGCGCATTTTTACGCTGACGCGCAAACTGGGTAGCGATGGATGATCTTCAGCGTTATTTTCTCCAGTTTCCGGAATTAAGTTCACTAAATATTTACGTAGCTCTCCTGCGGCGGGAAAGTGCGAATTCTGCGTCCTCGACATTTTGTGATTCATCTAATTGAGGCATCTTCCATTGAAGGGTACGCATGTCCAATACTGTAAAAATCGTTCGCTTCCATCAGACCGGGCCCGCCGAGGTTCTCCAGTTCGATGAGCTTCCACTTCCTGAGCCCGGCCCGGGTGAAATCCGTCTCCGCGTCAAAGCTCTTGGGCTCAACCGCGCCGAGGTAATGTTTCGCAGCGGACAATATCTGGAGACACCTGTACATCCAGCAAAAAACGGTTACGAGGCTTCCGGCATCATCGAGGCGGTGGGGTCAGGCGTCGATTCCAGCTGGATCGGCAAGACTGCCAGCACCGTTCCCGGAACCTTCAAACTTAACGACCACGGAGTTTATGGCGAAGTAGCGGTTGTTCCCGTTCATGGAATCGCCGAATATCCTTTGACTCTCTCGTACGAGCAAGGAGCGTCCATCTGGATGCAGTACCTGACTGCGTACGGTGCGCTTGTCTGGATCGGCCATGTGGCTAAGAATGATTTTGTCGTCATCACCGCGGCCAGCAGCAGTGTAGGCGTAGCCGCTATTGAGATAGTCAAGGCGGAGGGCGCCGTCAGCATCGCCGTCACCCGCACCGCGGCGAAAAAAGCTCAGTTGCTCAGACTGGGAGCCGATCATGTTATCGTCACCGACGAGGAAGACCTGGTCACCCGGGTCAACGAAATCACCTCAGGGAAGGGGGCGCGCATCGTCTTCGATCCGATCGGCGGCAAGATCCTCGAAGCGCTCGCCGCGGCGACCGCCTCCAAGGGCATCATCTTCGAATACGGAGCCCTCGCGCCCGAACCCACACCCTACCCACTCTTCACCGCACTCGCCAAATACTTGACCATCCGGGCCTACACGCTTTTTGAGCTGACGCCTGCTCCAGAGTTCTCCAAAGCAAAGCAATACATCTTCGACCATCTTGCTTCGGGTGCTTTCAAGCCTCTGATCGACAAGACATTTCGTTTCGCGGAGATTGTCGAAGCGCACCGTTATATGGAGTCGAACGCCCAGGTCGGAAAAATCGTCGTCACCCTCTGAGTCGCGCGAGGCGATCTCACATCTACAAGGGTCTGCGCTCCGTGCGTTGACCCTTTTGTGTTGCTCGGCCATCGACTCCGCAGCCAAACTACCTTAATGGCAGAAGCCGGATAGTTTTCGTATAGTCAAAAATTTTGATTCAAACTACCACAAACTAGAAATTATGGTTAACGCATCATAGTTTGCAGTCCCGTCAACTACTTTTAAACTACCGACGCATGCATGAAACTTCGCGGAAGATGAGGTTTTCAATGAGGATAAACGTCGCTGATCGGGCCAGTCATACATAGATTTACTGTTCCAACGAGGTGAAATCGATAGTCTGACGCTTATAGATTGGAATGCCGGGTGGCTGATGCCGATAGGAGGCGTCGGAGGAAGACCGGCATGCCTGTAAGCGCACCGTACAAAGAGGATCTTCAAAAGACCCCCCCAAACAAAAACAACAACAGTGATGTTGAAATGATAGGGAAGTTGGAAGCGCTTGACCGGGTACAAGCATTAATTGAGTTTTCGTTGACCGGAGAAATTCTCTATGCGAATGAGAATTTTCTCAAGGTCTTCGGCTACTCTCTTCAAGAACTGACAGGTAAGCCGCACCGCATGCTCTGCGAGGAGAGCTTTGCGAAGAGCAGCGACTATCAGGAACTATGGGCGGCTCTGGGGCGGGGTGAGTTCCGCACCGGGCAGTTTGTTCGTGTCGCTAAGGATGGCCACCGCGTCTGGATCGATGCCAGCTACAATCCCATCTTCGATCAGGATGGGGAGCCGATCAAGGTGGTAAAGTTCGCCACCGACATCACAGAACAGAAATTACGCAGTGCGCAGGATGCAAGCCTGGCGCAGGCCATCGATCGATCGCAGGCAGTGATCGAATTCGATGTCGATGGCACAATCCGCAAGGCCAACGAGAATTTTCTAAATGCGGTCGGGTATAGTCTCGCAGAGATTCAGGGAAAACATCACCGCATTTTCTGCGACGACGCTTATGCCAGGGGCAGGGAATACCAGCAATTCTGGGAAGATCTGCGTAACGGCAAGTTTCAGTCCGGGCGCTTCAAACGGTTTTCGCAGAAGGGCAATGTCATCTGGTTGTTTGCGACTTACAATCCGCTGCGCGACGAGGCAGGCAAGGTTATCGGGGTGATCAAGATCGCCTCAGACATCACGCGCCAAGTGGATATGGAAGAGTCGATCAGAAAAGTAGCCACCGACCTCGACAACCAGATAGAAGACATTGCCAAGCGCTCCGCCAGCGTGGCGACTGGAGCACAGGCTCTGGGCGCCACTTCAGAAGAGATGAATGCCTCGGTCGAGGAGCTGACTGCGTCGATCCATTCCATCGCGCAGAACGTGAAGAACGCCGATACACTTGCTCGTGGCGCTCGCTCGCAAGCAGATACGGGAGCGCAGCTCATCGACCGTTCGATCGACGCCATGGCTCTCATCAACAAGTCGAGCGAAGACATCGGAGAGATCGTCAAGGTGATTGGCGAGATCGCATCGCAGACCAATCTGCTGGCCTTCAATGCAGCCATCGAAGCGGCGAGAGCAGGGGAGATGGGGCTGGGATTTTCAGTGGTCGCCGATGAGGTGCGCAAGCTGGCCGAGAGGAGCTCGCAGGCAACTCGTGAGATCTCCAAGCTCATTCACGAGTCGGTGAAGCGGATCGAGGCGGGCAGTGAGACCTCTCGTCAGGCGGCTGAGGCCTTCCATCGCATTGTCGAAGGAGTTGCGAAGACTACAGACGCGATCACCGAGATATCATCCTCTGCGGATGAGCAACTGATCGCGTCGCGAGAAGTGAGCAGCGCCATCCAAAATGTGACGGAGCAGACGGAACAGGCTGCGAATGCTTCGGAGGCAATCGCGAATTCGACGAAGGAGCTCAGGTCAGCAGCCAAGCAATTGACCGAGACCCTCCGCCATGTTGACTAACTTCGGCGAGGAGATTGTGGAGATCGACGATGCGCACGCCCAGCCGATCCTGGACGTGTTGAAACAGCTCACGGGCATCACCATCCCTGTTCAGAAGAAGATGATGGTGGTGTTCCGTCTGCGCAAAAGACTTGCGGAGCTGGACACTCCTTTATCCGATTACGTTGCGCGAGTGCGGCACGACCGGCGGGAGCAGCAAACTTTCATCAATCTACTAACTACCAACGAAACTTCTTTTTTTCGGACCCTGCGAGTCTGGAAGTACTTTCGGGAGCAGTTTCTCCCGGAGTTTCTCGCGTCGAAAGCGTCGGAGATTCTTCGCGTCTGGTCGGCAGCGGCTTCGACGGGAGAAGAGGCCGGATCGATTGCGATGTCTTGCCATGACTTTCAGCTTTCTCATCCATCTTTCCGATTCCAGGTGCTTGCGACAGACGTGGACACGGAGGTATTAGCAAAGGCCGAGAGCGGTGTGTACAGTGCGAAGACTATCGACAAACTCAGAGAGACTGATCCGGAGATGTTTCGCCGGTATTTCAAGGAGAACCGCGACGGTCTTCACGAGATCGATGCGCAGCTCAAGAGCAAGATCAAGTTCGCAACTCACAATTTGATGGAAAGCCCGAGATTGCTGGCTCCTCAACACATCGTCTTTCTTCGCAACGTTCTGATTTATTTTCGCGAACAGGAACAGATGACGATCCTGAAGCAGATCGGTTCCACGATGGCGCCCGGGACGATCTTGATCCTGGGGGAGTCGGAGTCCATTTCCGCTCTCGAGACACCATTCGCATTCGTACAGCCACAGATCTATCGAAAGTTGGCTTAACTTGTCAGATTCGACGACATCAAGCGGGATCCCGCTGCAGCATGTTTTGATCGGCGAAATCAAAGTGGCATCGCAGGGCTTTCTCAAAGCGACACTCGGGTCCTGTGTCGCTATCGCCCTGATCGATCGTAAGAGAAAGGTTTGCGCTCTTGCGCATTGCCTTCTTCCTTATGCTCCGCGGGGCGCTTCGCCTGCGGATGCGCGTTTTGCCGACCACGCTCTGCAGAACTTAATGAAGGCAGGTGGATGGGAGCCGACAGGAAATCGTGGACTCTCGGGCTACCTGGCCGGTGGGGCGCGGATGATTCCCGAGACCGATGGGAGCAGACCGACGGTGGGTGAAATGAATGTAACTGCGGCTCAGACGGCGTTCGATTCTCATCGGATTCGCTACCAGGTACTTGAAGTTGGGGGCACGGAAGGCTACTCGGTTTTGTTGGATTGCGAGGCGCTCACACTGACATGCAACAAGATCCGTCCAGAGACGGCGGAGTGAAAGGACGGCTTCTATGACAATGATTTCGGGGACAGCTAATCCGGGAACAAAGAATTCGGGCACTCGAACAAATACATCACGTCGCATCTATGGAACGTTTTATCTCGGCGGAGATGAGTTTGCAATCGAGATGGAGGACCTGCAGGAGGTGGTGAATGCGCCTGCAAAACTGCAGAGGATGCCGCTTGCTCCAAGCTATCTCCTGGGGCTGTTCAATCTTCGCGGGCGTATCTTGCCGGTGATCGACCTGCGGATTTTGCTTCATGCAGAGCAGGTGGAGACGACAGCGGAATCGATACCGCGCATGGCGGTTTTGCGGCGCGGGGCCGCGTGTCTGGGTCTACTCTTCGATGCCGTTGGTGAGATTCTGCGAATTTTTCCGGAGGACCTTGCACCCATCGAACAGCGTAACGTCTCCGCTGAAGTTCCGAAGATGCCGGTTAAAGCGGTGATTTGCCGCGATGGAGGGGAGCGGGTCATCCAGGTGCTGGACCTTGGGGCGCTGCTCTCGATCCGCAACCTGCCGCTCATTGAAAAATTGACGGGTGGTGAAGAGGCAAATCAACATCTCACCTCCCGGATGAAAGACTTGTACCGGGAAAAGCTTATCGGCTTCACGGTGGGCGACTGCAACGTCGCGATCGAGATGAAATGCGTGATTGCGATTGTCGAGAACAATGAGAAGAAACCCAGCCCTTGCAGGTCCGAGCTATGCAGCTCGGTGATTACTTTCCATGGGCGCCTTGTTCCCGTCGTGCAGATGGCGCAGCTGCTGAGGATATCAACTGCGCATTCGCCGAAACACATCATGGTCTGCCGGCTGGGAAATGATCATGTCGGCTTCGAAGTGGATGAGATCAGCAGCATCATCCCTTACGCGACGGACAAGGTGATTCCAATACCTGTCTTAGACGATTACCGCTCGTCCATCTTTCATGGCTGCTTTACCGATCGCGATGGTAAGGACTTCATCGTGCTGAACGAAGAAGGAACGCTCTCGAAGGCTGAGATTCTGGAGATATCGGTCAAGCACAAGAAGTTCGATCAGCAGGATGGGACGATCGAAGCAGCGAAGGCGGCCGCTCCTCAGGTTTCGCTGCTCACATTCCGCATCGGGAAGTTATACGGCCTCAAACTTCTCGATGTGCTCGAGGTGCTGGTCTCTCCGAAAGAATTTACCCGCGCTCCGGATACGCCTCCGGCTGTGCTTGGTGTTCTCAACTTGCGCGGCACGCCGGTGTCTGTCGTCGATCCGCGCCGGCTTTTCGATCTGGGATCATCAAGTGAACGTGCGGGGTCAAACATCCTGGTGTTTCAGCATGAAGATCGCAAAGTCGCGATGTGCGTGGATTCGGTGGAGAGCATACTCTCCGTGCCCGCGGGCAGCGAAGCCGAGCTTCCCGCGATATTCTTTCGCGAGGATCAGCCGAAGTTGCAAGAAACCTTTGAGAGAGGCATCCATGTCATGTCCAACGGCGACAAGACGGTGGTTGTAGTTTTAAGCGCAGAGCAGATTGTGAAACGTCTTTCGGATGCCATGGCTGCTTAAGGGCGCGCGGCGGTGCGGAAATCCATCGTTAGATTGGGCGCAAACATAAGAAGCTTGCGCCCAATCTCATTGATATTCAGAGATTCCAACGGCAGGGAACCGCGGAGTGTTTAAGCAGAGGGCGTTGCGGAGGCTGCGAGCACGACCGATGCTTCGCTGGTCAGGACGCGGAAGGTGAATGTCTCCTGGAGATAGAGACGGACAGCCGTGTCCGTGTGACTGAGATAACCGATGGAGACATCCTGGCCGAGGTTGAGCTCGAAGTCGCCTCCTCGCGTGGAGAGCACGAACGCGCCCTCGATGGCCGGAGCCCAGATGATGTTGCCGTCAACGATGCGCTTGACGTGTTCGAGAACGGGATATCCGTGGTCGCGAGTTTCGGCCAGCTCGGTATACGCTTTGGCTCCGAGCAGGACGGAGTAGGGGCCGTTCACGCCTACCAGACGCAATTGGCTCAAGGCCTGAGCTACGGCATCCGGATAGTCCTGCACATTGGCGGGCAAAGTCATGACGGGATTGCTGGTGCCTTCACGGATGCCCTGGATGTTGGCTTCGCGATAGCCATTGAAGATGGCCCGATCTTCGGCGAAGGCGAGAATCTTCGCTGCATCCTTGGCCGGCTGCCAATCGGAGTCGTCCGAGCCGCGCTCGACATCGTCTATAGCATCGCGCGTCAGCTCGAAGGGAATTCGCAGCTCCACAAGAGCCTTCACTTCACGCTGCCTGGCGAGAACATTTTCCGCAGGCGGGGCTACTGCCACCAGATGGCCGGTGCCCACGGCGGGCAATCCAATGCCGCCCGGGGCCGGTACATCGACGACGCGGCGGCCGGCAAGGTAGCGCTTGAGTGTCCGGGTAGTTTCTTCTTCAATCTCGGCCCACGCAGCGTCAGAGACTGGCGCCAACTCCCGATGGAGGTTATTCATTTCGTTCTCCTCTTAGCGATCCTATCCCAAGTGATGTGTCGCGCACCGAGGATGCCTGCGGCGGATCGGATGCGACAGACGGCGTGGCGGCGGCCGCAGCGGCGGGCTGCTCTTCACCGGCACCTTCAAGAAAAGTTTCCGAGGGTGCGAAGAACAGGCCTCCGGTGACGGCGCGGCTGAAATCCAGAAGACGGTCGTAGTTGCCCGGCGGACGGCCTATGAACATATTCTCAAGCATGAGCTCAGTGACGCGCGGGGTGCGGCTGTAGCCGATGAAATAAGTACCGAATTCGCCGCGACCTGGCTGGCCAAAGGGCATGTTGTCCCGGAGGATCTTGACCTCTTTGCCATTCTCGACGATGACGGTCAGCGCACTGTGTGCGGAGGTTGGCTTGACGGAGTCGTCCAGCTCGATATCGGAGAGTTTCTTGCGGCCGATGATGCGCTCCTGGGCTTCGGTGGTGAGCGCGTTCCACGCCTTCATGTCGTGCAGATATTTCTGGACGATGACGTAGCTGCCACCGGCGAAGGCGGCATCTTCGTCGCCGATGAGCGCGGATTCGAGAGCAAGAGCTCCTCGTGGATTCTCGGTGCCATCGACGAAACCGATGAGGTCACGATCCTCGAAGTAGCGGAAGCCTTGAACTTCATCGGCAACGGTGACGGCATCTCCGATGCGTTCGATGATCTGGGTTGCCAACTCGAAACAGATATCCATGCGCCCGGCACGGATGTGAAAGAGCATGTCGCCCGGCGTGGCAGGGGCGTAGCGGTTGCCCGAGCGGAACTCGCGGAAGGGATGCAGCTCGGCGGGGCGGGGATCGCCGAAGAGCCGGTCCCAGGCATCCGATCCGAAGGATGCGATGCAGGTGAGCCCCGCGTCGATGTCGCGGAACTCGACGGCGCGGATCAGCCCGGCGAGGTCGGCGCAGAAGGAGCGCACGGTTGCGCAGCTCTCTGCATCGGGCTTTACGGTGAGGACAAGGAAGATTGCGGCGCGGGTGAGCGGTCCGAGCACTGGCTGCGGAACAGGCGCCGGGTCAGGCGCGTTGAGCGTCGTCATCCGAGCTGCCTCGATCTGATGCGGTTCTGATTCATGCGATCGTTCCTGATTTTGCCATGTATCGAAAGTAAGCCAATCTTCCTTGAACGTTGAGCAGCAAGTATGTTCCTAAAATTAAAACACACTCGCGTGTGCGGAAAACGACCGGATCTCGCCCTCACTCTATGCGCAAGTGTGACAAGAGGATGACAACTGGTGAGCAGTGTTCCCTGACAATTAAGGTAATGCCGGACACCGGGTGCATCGCGCAGATGGATGGGCTTAGAGTCGCAGCGCCGGCGTTATTTCCTATCTCAAATTTGTTCCTGGCTCGATGACAGTCGATCTCTCAGAGCATTTCGGGGGCGAAGTGAGGAGCAATTGCTTCAGAAATTGACGGTCGATGAGGTTGAGACTTCGGCGACGGGGCGACTAGAGTCCAGCCGGAGTTCCAGTATCCCGTTCAGGCCGGATATCGAAGGCTTGCGGGCCCTCGCAATTGCTTTGGTGGTTGCATATCACGCGGACGTGCCCTTTCTGCGGGGCGGTGTGATCGGTGTCGATGTTTTCTTCATTGTCTCGGGATACCTAATCACCAGTTTGTTGAGCAGGGAACTGGAGGTGTCCGGCGGAATCAACCTCATCCAGTTCTATGCACGGCGAGTGCGCCGTTTGTTGCCGGCGGCGACTCTGGTGGTAATAGCTGTCTGCATTGCAGAAGCTATTCTGGCCAGCCCGCTCATACAACACCGCGTCTTGAAGGATGCAGTGGCTACGATGCTCTACGCGAGCAATATCTACTTCAGTCATAACAAGCGGAACTATTTCTTCCCTGGTATTCCTCCGAGCCCGCTGATCCATACGTGGTCGTTGGCAGTAGAAGAACAGTTCTACATCGTCTGGCCAATTTTCCTGCTGGTTTTAGCTCGGTTCCGCGCGAGCGCCAAACTTAAAGTGCTGGCTCTTGCTTCGATCACCGCGATCTCCTTTGTAATCTTTCTGTGGCTCATGAGCATCAGCGAGAGCCGGGCGTATTTTCTATCACCGGCGCGGGCCTGGGAGTTTGGGGCCGGCGGGCTGGCGAGCTTTGTTCCTGTTGCGACGCTGAAGCGAAACAGAGATCTATGCGCGTGGGCCGGTGTCTCAGGATTGCTTGCATTGATGCTTGCGGCTGCACTCATGACACCTGCGGTGAGGTTTCCGGCCAACGTGCTGGCTATGGTTGCGGTCGCGACGGCGGCGGTTCTTTTATCAGGAGTTGGTGCGCCCAGTTCTTTGGCGCCGAGGCTGCTGACGCTGCGTCCGCTGCAGTGGGTCGGGGCGATCTCTTATTCGCTCTACTTATGGCATTGGCCTGTTCTGACCATTGCGAAGTATGTTTTGTCGAGCGACTCGGTTGAGCTTCGCACGGGCTGCACGATCGTTTCGGTGTTGCTGGCGGGAATCACCTATGTGGTTATTGAAAATCCGATTCGGCATAACACAAGGTTGAAGTCGAAACCGGTTCTGACCTTAGGCATCGCAGCGGCATCCATCGTGACCTGCATGGTGGGGTTCGCGGGATGGCGCTCGGTCCTGGTCCATTCCGCACAGTATCGAAAGTTTCAGCAGGTGGCTGAAGATGTGCCGTCCTACGATGACTTGAATTGCAAGGCGGAGAGCTTGCTTCGTATGTGCGTTTTGGATGGAAGCTCCGATCCCGCGTTCACCATGGTGCTTTTCGGCGACTCCCACGCGGCGCAGTGGCTGCAGCCGGTGAGAGAGATAGCAGAGACGCAGCATTGGAAGCTGGTGACGATGATTCGCGTGGGGTGCCCGCCGATGCGCATCATCAGCTATCGCGGGGAGAATCCCGAGGAGAACGGACTTTGCGATCAATGGAGAGCGCTGGCGATGGCAAAGATTCGCGAGATGCATCCGGATATGGTCATCTTGACCAGCTCGTCCATTTACCCGAGACCCGGGAAGACGCCTGGACTCATCGATGCTGCGGAGTGGGAGCACAGCTCGCATGATGCGTTTCTTGCTCTTGCTGGAGCGGCACGCGAGATACGGTTCCTTCGCGATACTCCTCATTTCGATTACGACGTCGTTTCGTGTCTTGCACAGAGGGAGTGGAATGGCCGCGCAACCTGTGATTCGCTGCTACGTTCGAAGGCTTTGAACAGCGATATTTATGAAGCCGAGGTTCGTGCGGGAGCCGGTCTTGGGAATGTGAGATTCGTTGATATGTCGGACGCGATCTTCGATGGAGACCGGCTCGTACCGGAGCGAAACGGGGTGGTTCTCTTTATGGATGGCGATCATATGGCGCAGAGATTTGCGGGTACTTTGGCTGATGAGCTCGAGAGGCAACTGCTGGCTGGTTCTAGTCAATAAGGGCGCTACGACGATCTGCTTTCGACACCTTCGAAGATGGAGTCAGGCTCCTGATTCAGAAATATGCCGTGTATTTACGCGGCATTGCTGTGGCGCCAAACTCTAGGGAGACTCCAGGTCCCTCCGCTCCGGTCGGGATGACAATGATATGGGAGAAATCAACGACTCAGGAGACTCGTGGGTGTCAGGAATCCATGCGCTTGAATCTCTCGATGTACTCCCCGGCGGTAATGCCCATCACACGCTGAAAGGTGCGGCGCATCGAGTCCGTCGATCCGAAACCACATGCATCGGCTACCTCTTTCAGGCCCATGGAGGAGCTGTCGATCATCTGCTGTGCAGCTTCGACGCGGAGACGATCCACGAACTGTCCTGGGTTCATCTTCATCTCGCGCAGGCATACGCGCGAGAAGTGGCGCGGACTCATTCCGATGCGCTCGGCCAATGTCTCCACGGATAGATCGGCCCTGAGGTTTTCGAACATGTAGACCTGCAGCTCGCGTAAGGGTTCGAAGGTGGTTGCCTGCCGCGAGAGCATGTGGCTGTACTGCGCCTGGCCACCGGGGCGAACGAGGAACATGACGAGCTGCCGTGCCACAGTCAGCGCTGCGTGGTGACCATGATCCTCTTCGACGAGAGCCAGGGTGAGATCGATTCCCGCGGTGATGCCCGCAGAGGTGTAGATCGAGCCGTCACGGAGGAAGATGGGATTCGAAAGAACGTTCACCATGGGGAACTCTTTGGCGAGCCGGTCGCAGAAGTTCCAATGAGTCACTGCTTTCCTGCCATCGAGCAGGCCTGCCGCTGCAAGGAGGAATGCTCCGGTGCAGATCGAGGCGACACGACGCGACCTGGCTGCTGCGTCCGCAATCCAACGCACGTACTCGGGGTCATACTCTCCGCTCTCCGCGCCCGGGCCTCCGGCGATGACGAGGGTGTCGATAGGACCGGAGACGCTGTTGCGCGGGACGGCACCGCCGAGTTTGATGCCGCGGTTTGTCAGCAGCTGATCTGAGCCATCGGAGGCAACGACCTGCACATAGTAGTCGGAGATGTTCGAGAATACCTCAAGGGGACCGGTGACATCGAGGATCTGCACGGGCGGGGGACCGCTGATGACAACTTTGCGCATCTCTTCATTTTAAATTCGGATGTCCGAAATTGCCGGAACTGTGTCATGGCGATTCCTTTGGGCGAGGGCTACTGTAAGTCCTGTAAGAAAGCTCAAAGGAGGAAGCACATGATGTCCGCAAATACTTCAGTGAAGTTGATCTCTGGTGTCAGCGTCCCTGATTCCCAGCTTGCGCGGGAAATCAAAGAGTTCATTCGGGACACGGAGACCGAACTGCTGTTCAACCACTCCAGCCGTGTGTATTACTTCGGCGCGATCGCTGGGAAAAGGCGCGGCCTCGAGTTCGATCCCGAGCTGCTGTATGCCGGCGCGATGTTCCATGACATCGGGCTGATGCCGAGTTACAGCAGCGCTGCGGACCGCTTCGAGGTGGATGGAGCCAACGAGGCGAGGGCTTTTCTGAAGGCGCGTGGGATTGCGCAGCATGATCTCGATACGGTGTGGACGGCCATCGCGCTGCACACGACTCCGGGCATCCCGCAGTACATGCACCCCGTGGTGGCGCTGGTGACGGCGGGTGTCGAGATGGATGTGCTCGGCCTTACCTATCCTGAATACCCGGACGAGATTCGCAATGCAATTGTCGCCGAATATCCGCGCTCCGCGAATTTCAAAGAAGACATCATCCAGGCCTTCTACGATGGCATTCACAAGAAACCTGAGACCACCTTCGGCAACGTGAAGTCCGATGTGCTCGCGGACAAAGATCCCAAGTTTGTTCGCGGCAATTTCTGCAGCGTTATTCGGGGTTCTGGTTGGGCAGCTTAAGGACGTGCTTCCTCGTGCTCATAGGTGCCAACAGGGCCAGTTAGTCTCCAGGCTGTTTCGGTATCCCCACATCTCAACATCGAGATGTGGGAATACCGGCATCTTATGTTTCTGAAAGAGCGGCCAGCGGTCTGAGATTCGAAGATTGGCCGCTCTTTTCACCGCGGGCTAGTCTATATGAGTTACAAGTGCATGGGATATTGAGGCGGCTCTGTTGCCGTGCGGGCTTCGGGAGGACTGCAGGTCCCTCCACTTCGCTTCGCTACGGTCGGGATGACAACTTCTGAAAGATTCGGAGGATGTTAGCTGGCCAGATAGCCTCTAGACGAGCTTGCCCCCAAACCACTGGGCGAGGTCTGCTGCTTGCACCCTGACTCCGATGAAGAACTGCCCGAATAGCGCGTAGACGGCGCTGACCTCGTCGAAGCGCATTTCGTAGATCAGCTTCTTGAAGACGATGGGATCTTCTGCAAAGAGATCGACGCCCCACTCCCAATCGTCGAAGCCGATGGAGCCGGTGATGATCTGGCGCACCGAGTCAGCGTAGCGACGGCCGATCATGCCGTGCTCGTGCATCATGCGTTGACGCTCCTCGATCGTCTCCTTATACCAGTTCTTCGCTTCGCCACGGCGCCTGTCCATGGGATAGAAGCAGAGATACTTCGCCGGGGGGATGGCCGGGAAGAGACGCTTCTCCATCGCGACGGTCTGGCGCTGAATCACTTCCTGGATGCCTGCATTCCACTCGGCAGAGCTCGGGGTGAATCCCTTTCCGGCGAGATCGGCGTAGGTCTTCGCCGAGGACTCATAGAGGCCAAGCTCGACGACGGAGAGGTAGGAATGCTGCGGGGTGAGGAATGCGTTGAGACCGGTCTGGGCGAGCTCGAGCTCAACACGATTCAGCTCGGTGAAGGACTCGCGAAAGTGGACAAAGATCAGATCTCCCTTATGCCCGATTAGCGAGAAGAGCGCCGACTGATTTCGTGCGGACTCAGCGGAGCTGTTTTCCCACTTTCCGAAGAGACTTGCGGCCTCTTCCTGGATTTTGCGCTGGTCTTCGTTCGAGAGCTTCTTCCAAGCCTCCCAATCAAACCGGAACATCTGGTGAAGAACACTGGAACCTTCGAGGGTAATAGGAACACTGGGCGAATCGGACACGTCACTCTCCTTCCACCAGTTTAACCATCGCCGCGCCTGCCGGTCTGTTTACGCCGTGTCCGGTGCGTTGGAAGTCCCACAATGTAGAGCAGTGCTCCGATGAGTGCGGCGAGCAGGATCAGCCGCAGGCCCATGAAGTAGTAGGAGACAGGGAATGCCTTTGGACTTTGCGGCGCCAGGTTCATCGAGAACAGCACACTTAACAGATTCCCGGGGTGGACACGAGATGCTGCTTTTCCTCTCTCATCCTGAGGGAAAGGGGAAGGGAGTTGGAGCTGCTCTGTGGGGGCCAGCTAATTAGCGGGCTGTGACTTCTCCAGCACCAGGTCGACGAGGTCGCCTACGGTCTTGAGCTTCTGCAGCTCCATGAGGCCGAACTTTACCTTGAAGCGGCGCTGCACCGTCTCGAGAATTTCGATGTGGGCCAGGGAATCCCAGTTGGGAGTGTTGAGGGCATTCGAATCGCGGGTGATTTCGATGCCTGGCTCATCCAGGACGTCTTCGAAGATGGGTTGAAGGCCAGCGAGGACAGAATCTGCCGTTAGATCAGCCATGGGGCGTGCTCCACTCCTTGAATGTGTTTGTTCTGCACTCATGTTAATCAAAACTGGTGCAAGTCTGGCCAAAATGGCGACAGAGAAGACGCGGCGAGGGCTTACTTTAGGGGGAGCCGGCGGGCATCGGTTTTGCGCCACCTGGAGCCTCGCATCAGGCTAGACTGGTGAGAGCAAGTGCGTTCGGTTTGTGAGAGATACACGCGATATTTGAGGTGAATGGTAAATGATCAGGGGACTGATTCGCAGGATCGCTTTCCGCACTGGACGATTGCACGGCCTATATCTGCGGGTATGCCGCCCCTCGGGCGACGAATATGCTCGCTTTCTGCGGGAGCGGAAGACGTTTCAGGCCCAGGGCGACTTCTGCTACATCATGCCGACGACGGTCTTCACGGACCCGAAGTACGTTGAAATCGGCAACAATGTGCAGATGGCGACCTGCACGGTATTCGGACACGACGGCTCGGTGGGGATGCTGAATCGAGCTTATGGCGTGGTTCTAGACGCCGTGGGACCGGTGCGTCTAAAGGACAATGTATTCATCGGCCACAACTCGATCATCATGCCGAACGTCACCATCGGACCGAATGCAATCGTTGCCGCCGGAGCGTTGGTGACGCGCGATGTTCCGGAGGGCAAGATCGTGAGCGGCGTGCCGGCCAAGGTGATCGGCAGCGTGGACGCGCTGGTTGCATTTCGCGAATTGCAGACGAAGGAGCTGCCGTGGGCGGATCTGCTGATGACTCGTGGTGCGTCGGCATACGATCCAGAGCTCGAACCTGCACTCATGGCCAAGCGGCTTGCGCATTTCTTTCCTGAATAGCTAGTTGCCGATTTCTATGTGCGCTGCTCGCTGCCGGAAGCAAAGGCTGTTGCAATCCTGAAGAAGCTGACATCAGTTATTTGTTCCGATCAAGCGAACCCAAATGCTTGCAGAGTGCGGTGACCTCGACATCCATTTCGGCAGCGACGGTTGCTAAACATCGGTGACCGGACTATGGCCGGTCATCCGATGCTCAGCGAACAACAACACTATGTTCAGACGACCAAATCGGCTATTTCACAATACCGCTCGTCTTCACAGTCGGAGAAACAAATAGGGTTTTATGCAGTCGCACTTATGAAATGCACCCTTCAAAGTTGCCAGCACAAAAGTGAACGGCGGCAAAGGGTCGGTATTCTCCGCATCCTTTGCCGCACAAAATATGTCGACTGGTTAGCACAAACCCCGGTTGGGCCGCTGATGAAGCAAATGAGACTAGCTGTTCCGTCTCCTATCGTACGGAAGCACGTTTCATCAACTCATTCGAAGGAAGAGAGGGATCTAACACCTTATGCGCCGTGGCCGATCCCACAGCGGGTAATGTTGAGTCGTCCAATAAGCCAAGTTGTACTAGAACGGAAGCCTGATCCCAGTAGATCCGCTCGCTGAACATCTTGCCTTCGCGAAACTGAACGATCACAGCGAGAGCAACCTCTACATATTTCCCCGTGGGTGCGAGCCCGGGGAGCATCCAGTCCATTGCGATGTCATGAGTAAAGCGCACGATCATCTCATCCACGAGCCGGTCCGAGCCGACTGTGCGCGAAACAGGAACCGTCTGCGTGTCAGACGGCATCTGTGGAATGAAATATTTCGAGTAGAAATGTTTTAACTGCTCACGGCCAACACCACCGGTAAGAACCGGAACATGATTCACTTGCGCATCATCAACCATCGTGGTCAGAGCAGAGGATGCATCCTTGGTTGCAAACTCGTTCATAAGGTGTTCATCCCAAAGATCGCTGAGCTGCTGCTGTTCTGCAGTCAATTTTTGAAGCGGAATGTACTGAAGTCCCATCATCTCCCTAGGAGAACAAACTCCGGCCAATGAAGCCTGCATAATGGGACCATTCTGTGAACAAAAGTGCTGGAAATCACGCAATCGAATCGGCTAGCAACGGGAGACCGGGGGTACGATCGAGACTCGTAGAAGTCTTCACGGCGACTGCGCCGAAAGGAGATTGGGATACTCCTGCAATCCGGCACATCAGCTTGGGCCTCATGCTTTCGGACTTTTCCGGAAAGTGGAAGGGGAAGTCGGGATTTGTCGCGGCTGACATCATGGCCGGCGACATCGCAATTTGTGAATATGATCGCTCTCGAACATATACGCTCGACCGTCCGGCAGATTCAGGAGTAATCGTTCTCGCCGACGAGTTGATGCGAGAAGTAAGTCAGGAAACAAGGTATCTGGTCCCCGACATTCAGACGTTTCCAGTGCTGCGCGATGTTCAATTAGCTCGTCTGTCACAAATCCTGCTTGACGAGGCGTTGAGTAATTATGAAAACGGCAGCCTGTTCACAGACAGCGTTGCAACTTCTTTGGCCCATTACCTATGGAATAAGTATCCCGCATCGAACTCGCCGCGCATGGAGTCAGCCGGTGGATTGGCTCCAGCCCTTCTGCGAAAGAGCATTGAATATATTCAGGAAAATCTGGATTGCGACATCCGATTAATCGATCTGGCAGCAGAGGTTGGGCTAAGCCGGTCGCACTATATCCGAGGTTTTCGGCAGAGCATGGGGGTTACGCCTCACCAGTTTGTGCTCAGTCAACGGATTGAGCGCGCTCAATTGCTCATTCGCAAAGGTACGATGTCGCTGGCTGCTGTAGCACTCTCTTGCGGTTTTGCAGACCAACACCATCTCGCCCGTACTTTCCGTCGATTTACCGGCATGACTCCTGGTATGTTTCGAAGATCGCTTTAGCCACAAACGGAAGGCTGGTGGCGAGTGACCGAGCATTGAGCAAGTAATCATCTTTGATGAGAATCTTCATGTGATGTGAGGATTTTTCTTATCTGCTGCTGGACGATGTGATTCTCCTCGGGCTGCCCAATGGTGACGCGAGCCCAATTGGTATAGGGCGGGAAGGTCCGGCCTATCTCCACGCCTTCGGTGCGCAGGGCTGCGGCGAGCTGCGCCTGTGGGCGGCCTGCGTCGAAGAAGATGAAGCTGGCCTGCGTGTCGGTGTGCGGTAGCTTCATTTCATCAAGAACAGCGACCCACTTGGCGCGCTCGTCGGCGACGATAGAACGGACTTGGCGGACATGGTTAATGTCGGCGAGCGCGGCGGAAGCTGCGGCTATGTTGAGGCGGCCCAGTGATTCAGCATCGCCGAGTCCTTGTTTGTGCAGAGCGTCGGCGAGCGGCTGCGGAGCCAGGGTATATCCGATGGGAAGTCCTGCAAGGCCATGAATTTTGTCAAATGTGCGGAAGACGAGGACGTTCGCGCCTTCGCGGACGAGCGATACGGCGGAGCGAGCCTCAAAATCGGCGGTGTATTCGAGATAGGCCTCGTCTACGATCACCGGCGCCTGCTGTGAGACCTCGCGAAGAAAGCGTTTGAAGGCCACGTTGTCGCTGAGAGTGCCGGTTGGGTTGTGCGGATTGATGAGATATACGGCGCGAGTCTCTGCGCTGACCTTCGCCGCGAGCGCTGCGAGGTCATTCGCATACTGCGCATCGAGCGGCACGGGAACGCCGATGCCGCCGACGCGAGAAGCGGCATCAATGAGCGCAAGATAGCCTGGCGTGGAGTAGACGAATTCTCCGCCTGGACCTTTCTGGCTGCCGAGGTAGAGCCCGAGTGCGCCAAGGATTTCACCCAACACCACCTGCTCCACGGGCACGCGCTCGTAGGCTGCGATCTGCTCGGCGAAGGCTTGAGCGGATGCCGCATCGGCGTAGCGTGAGAGGCGGACAAACTCGCGCTCGATAGCTGAAGCCACATTGGGTGAGGGTCCAAAGGCGTTCTCGTTCAGGTTGAGATGGATAAGGTTTTGTGGAGGCTTCTCCGCAGTGACAGCGGATGCGGGTAAAAAGCCTGCTCCAAGCATAAGTCCTGAAGTCCTGATGAGTGAACGGCGAGTGAGATTCGATGGCATTTTTGCTCCTTTGCGGGAGATAACTGGAGGACAGGTTTCTCTTCGAGGGCAGGAAACGGGGCAGGGAAGAGAGTATGTCCGCCACACTAACTTCATCCGCTCTTCGCCGGCCCATCGGCGAGATTGTATAGCTTTTGCTATATTTTATGATGAAATTGGTAGAATTGACGAGATCCCAGTTCGAGACTTGCTGACCTGGAGGAGAAACATATGGCACGTCCACGCGTGTTCGACATTGACAAGGCCATCGAGATTGCGACCGACCTCTTCTGGAGGAATGGCTATGAGCAGACCTCGCTTGCAAACCTGACGCAAGCTATGGGCATTACGCCTCCGAGCTTTTACTTTGCATTCCAGAGCAAAGACAACCTCTTCTGGAGAGTGATTGAGCACTATCAGGCCACCTATCTTGGCTTCATGGAAGAAGCTTTGCGTCAACCTACAGCACGAGGCGTCGCCGAAGGCGTGCTCTACGGAAGCGCCAATACCTACAGCGATGCTTTACACCCACGCGGATGTCTTATTGTGAACTGCTCGCTGCCATGTTCGGATGATGCGATTGAGATACGGCGCGAACTGGCAAAGCGCGGACGAGTGCGTCAGGCAAAACTGCGCAAGCGCTTCCGAGATGCCAAATCCGCCGGCGATCTTCCTCCTGATTCTGACCCGGACGAACTCACGCGATTCATCCTTGTCGTCAGATGGGGAATGGCCATGGATTCGCAAGCGGGAGCAAGCCGTAAAGACCTCCATCGCACGGTAGCGAGGGCAATGCAGGCTTGGCCCCGATGACAGCAGCCGTTGTTGAGAAACTGAACAGACCACGATGGTGTGGTTGTCGAAGTTACTCGATAGCAGTTTCGAAGGTTCCTTTCACTTAGGAACCTTCGACCAACATAGTCAACTCCTTGTCTGCGTCGTGAGCCGCAAACTCGCGGGGAAGCTTCTCTGAGCCGGAAGCTCGACATCATTTCATCCCTTGTACTGTGGCGCCGAAATGCGTGATCGCCGAATTTAGACGTATCGGTTTGACAGGCCGATAGGCCTCGCCCTCGTACCATTTTTCGAACGATGCCTTGTCTTCGAACTTCAGCAGGATCACGCGGCTGCCTGGCAGTGTGCCCTCGTGAGTTACCGGATTATCGTCGAGCGCGAGAATTTCGCCGCCCGCGGCGGACAGCGCAGAGGCTGCGCGCGGTACGTACTCTCCGAAGCCTTGGGAATCATGTATATCCAGCAAGCTGATGAAGTAGATTGCCATTGCGTTTCCTCCTATCTGGTGAACTACTTATTCGTGGCCGGGGTGGAAGCGAAAGGCATCTCCGTCGCGGCTAATTCTGCCATAGTGCGGTGCTCCTAGATGCGCCGCAGCCAGGAGATGGCCGTTATCGGCGCACTCGCCGAGATAGCGGCGCCGCGTTGCAACCGCGAGTTGAGGATCAGCGCAGAATATGGTGTTTACTTCCGGGTATCTGGTCTGGATGGGGTGATAGATCAAGTCGCCGACGAACAGGACCGTTTTGCCGTGCGCTTTCGCGCGAACTACCATGTGTCCCGGTGTGTGTCCCGGCGCCGCCTCCATCACGAGGTTGTCGTCGAGGGCATATCCATCTTCGACCAGCACCATCTGACCAGATTCCGCCACCGGCAGGATGCTGTCCTTGTAGATGACGTCTTCGCCGTGCGGCTCGGGAGAGAATGCGAGCGACTGCGTGTTGTCGAACTCCCGGCTACCGAAAAGATAGCGCGCCTTAGAGAAGGTCGGTACCCAGCGGCCATTCTCGAGCTTCGTATTCCATCCGATGTGATCGAAGTGCAGGTGGGTGCATATGACAAAGTCGATGTCGTCTGGAGACAGGCTTACGGCGGCGAGCCGCTCGAGATAGGGAGTTTCGATTTGATTGAATGCCGGAATGAGACGCTTCTTATGATTACCAACACAGGTGTCGATGAGGACGTTGTGATGTTTGGTGCGTATTACCCAGCTATGCGAGCTTAGTAATACCATGCCAGATGTTTTGTCGAAGTAATCTGGACCGAGCGAGCCGGCCTCTGAATTCAGCGCGTCTTTTGACAGGCCGACAAAGAAGTCCTGCGGCGGAAAAGGTAAGGCGTACTCCGCAACTCTATCAATCTGGAGCTCGCCAATCATAAATACACTCATAGTTCAAATCCTTATAGAGGGGAAGTAGTTTATAAGTCTTATAATCGGAAATTTGCGATTTCAATCTCGGCGATATCGCGCGCTTATCGCCCAGGTTTAACTACGAAAAATGCAGAGCAGATCTCCCTATCGAACATTGGAGTTGCTGAGGTAGAGTCGTAACACTTCTTCCAGAACGTGACGGCTGCCGGCTTGGCTAAGGCGCCGGTTCAGGTTGGAAAGCCGCGACCAGAGTGGCGATTGCGAGGATACCCACCGAAAGCCAGAGGCCTGCCCGCAAGCCATTCGCCTTGTCGGAGAACGCACCAGTCAACACAGGCCCAACGCTCTGTCCGATTCCCAACGCGATGGTCAATGCAGCAATGGCGGCAGTCCAAGCATGCGGCTTCGCCGCCCGGCGCGCGAACGATGTCACGGCAGTAATAACAGCGAGAAATGAGCCGCCGAAGAGAATGGCGGATAGATATCCTACGCCGTGTCCCTTCCATAGGAGAGGTAGAGCAACCCCAACGGTTACGCCGCAAAGAGTCGCCGCTGTTCCCCAGCCACCCTTCAGCCGGCCGAGGATCGGCCCCCAAGCAAAGGCGGTGGCCACAGAAGCGATGCCGAGTATCGACCAAAAGTGTGTGACGTCAGCCGCCGAGAACCCTTCGTTGCTCCGTAGATACGCGATGATGAACGTCGCGTAGGAGATGTAACCTACGCCGAAGAGGCCATACGCCAGCAGTATGCACATCATGAAACGCGGCGACCAGCCGTCGAATGCCGATCCCGCGAGGGCATGGGCCGGTTCGGGAGCGCGATCCAAGACCCACCAGCCGAATATTGTGGCAGAGAGTGCGAGAGCGCCTAACGCTAGCCAGCCACCTCGCCAACTGACCCTTTCCAGCAAGGGAGAAACCACGAGAGCCGATGCCGTGATGCCGATGCCGGCCCCGGAGAAATACACGCCCAACAGCGTGGGAGCGCGTTTCCTGGAACCACCTTTCGCGGCGGCTGAAGCCAATCCGGCGCCGCACACGAAGACGAGCGCACCCGTAAAACCTGCGATCGCGCGTAACGCCAATAGCACGGGGAAGTCGGCCGAAAGACCTGAGACGCTCACCGCCACCGCGGTCAAGAGTAGGCTGGCCGCGAAGACGCGCCTGTCACCTACTCGTTTCCCGATGGGCGTTGCGAAGAGCGCCCCAATCAAATAACCAGCTGCGTTGGCGGTGTTCATCGCTCCCGCGTCCGCGAAACTCCATCCAAGGGCGGTACGCATTGACGGAAGCAGCAGCGCGTAGGCAAAGCGCGCAAAACCGAGAGCGACCGCCGGTCCCATCGCGAGGCCAACGACGACCCATGAAGGCGTCAGGGCTGTGGCTGGTTTTGCGGGTCGCATACAAGCTCCATTCGAGTAATTTAGCTATTGCTATAGAACCATGAGCGGAGACTTTATTCCGTGCCCGATGATTTTCTTCCTTATGGCGAAAGAATTGCCTCGCTCGAGGAGGACCGGCTCGATTCGATCACGTCGATTTCCAGACGTAATATAGCCATCGATATACAACGCTCCTGGAATTCGCTATAAATATATCCATCGCTATACATCTTGGCCGCTGGCCAATGAGGAGCGGAAGGAGTCGATATGGAGTTCACGAAATTCGGTCGAACGGGGCTAACGGTTTCCCGTTTGTGTCTCGGCACTGGAACATTTGGAAAACAGACGGACGAAGCAGAGGCGCATCGCATGCTTGATCGGGTAGCCGAGGCAGGCGTGAACTTAATCGACACTGCGGACATTTATCCGCCGGGAGCGGAGGCAGGCACCTCGGAGGTCATCACAGGCCGCTGGCTTCGCGGCAAGCGTGGTCAATTTATTCTCGCGACCAAAGGCGGTGGTCGGATGGGATCAGCTGCGTGGGATCAAGGCAACTCACGGAAGCACCTCCTGGACGCTATCGACGACTCGCTACGCCACCTCAATACGGATTACGTCGACCTATATCAACTGCACATGGACGATCCGGCGACCCCGCTCGACGAAATGGTTGAAGCGGTGGACGTGATTGTGCGCTCTGGCAAGGCGCGCTATATCGGCGTATCCAACTTCCTCGCTTATCGTCTGGCCAGGGCCCTCGGTCTGCAGGCGTTGCAAAAGATGACTCGTTTCGTTTCCGTCCAGCCGCGTTACAACCTCTTGTTTCGGGAGGTCGAACGTGAACTGTTTCCGTTGGCCCAGGAGGAAGGCATTGCTGTCATTCCGTACAACCCACTGGCCGGAGGGCTTTTAAGCGGCCGATATAAACACGGCGACACGCCTGACACGGGCCGCTTCTCGACAGAGCTCGGAGGATTTGGAAAGATGTATCACGCTCGGTATTGGCACGAGCGTGAGTTCGAGTCGGTTGGCAAAATTGACGAGATTGCTGAACAACAAAAGATACCGGTCACAACCTTATCTATAGCTTGGGTTCTTGCGAACCCCGTTGTTACGTCAGTCATTCTGGGAGCCAGCCGCCTCAATCAACTGACCGACACATTGGCCGCGGCAGACTACAAACTCGATAATGCAGCGAAGGCGAAACTGGACGAAATAAGCAGTGTGTACCGAAGAGGCGACGCAGGGAAGTAAGGCTGCATTGCTCGAATCAAGCTCGATCGGAGATATACGTGACCCAGCGTTCGATGAAATATGTAGAAGTTCTCAACTCAAAGATGGCGTACGTGGATGAAGGCTTGAGCGAAGGGAAAGAAACCGTTGCGCTGTTTCTACATGGCAATCCCACCTCGTCCTATCTCTGGAGAAATGTGATCCCACACGTCGCACCGCACGTACGTTGTGTGGCGCCGGACCTGATCGGGTTTGGACATTCTGACCGGCCCAATCTCTCCTATCGGATAGAAGATCACGCGAGCTATTTGCAAGTATTCATCGAGGCACTCAACCTAACGGACGTGATATTGGTCCTGCACGATTGGGGTTCTGCGCTGGGACTCGACTGGGCGCGGCGTCATTCGACGCAAGTCAAAGGCCTGGCGCTGATGGAGTTCATCGCTCCGGTTCCGACCTGGCTGGACCTCGGTACAACAGCATACGAGTATCTCAAGACACTCCGGGATCCGGCGATCGGGCGGTCGCTGGTGATCGATCACAACATTTTCATTGAGCAAGGCCTGCCCAGTGGAGTCGTACGTCACCTTTCTGCTCACGAGATGGAAGAGTATCGTCGTCCCTTCCTCAACGCGAACGATAGGGAGCCTATTTATCGGTTTCCAAATGAACTTCCGATTGCTGGCTCCCCGAGCGACGTCTACGCGATGGCAGTTGCTTATCATGAGTGGCTGCTGTCAACGGATACGCCAAAGCTTTTCTTTCATGCCCAGCCCGGTATTTTTATTCCACCGGCTCGAGCGGAGTTCTATCGCACACATCTGAAGTCATGCCACGCTGTCGATCTCGGACATGGACTCCACTACCTGCAGGAAGATCATCCGGATACGATCGGACAGGAGATAGCCGCGTGGTTGAAGATGCTCCCCTAAGCCCGGCAAGATCGCCAACTGGCTTCACTTGGAGATGACCCACATTCACCATCGTGGGTTTCAGGCTTATGTGCCGGTCGGTTTATCCGCGCAACCTTCTTGTGACAACAATCTCGTTTGTAAGATAAAAACATGGGCATAATTTGCCACCTGGAGTGTTTTTATTCACAGGGGCCTGCGAAAGCAGATGGTCTGCAACTGACAAATGAGTCGCGATCTTGATTTCGCGGGACGGCTGAACATCTTGAAACCGGCCTCGAAAGAAAGAAGGCTGTTCATTGCCGGATGAACTTGAAGTTCCTGTTCGGTTGTAGTTTCCTCACATGGAGGACTCCCAATATTGCATGAACGAAGAGAGACGAAGTAGTGAAAGCGATCGAAGCGGAAGACGAGAAATCCTTGAGCCGCCGTTCTTTTCTAGGTGCGGCGGCAGCAACCATAGGCGCGGGAACTCTGATGGCCCCTCATGTGTTCGGGCAGACCAGCAAGGGCGAAGCCGATCATTCGGCGAGCAGCGCTGAGACTGCCGGGAAAATAGCGGCTCCAGGCAATCAGGCCGCCGCTTCTCCGCATATCACTTCGGTCACTAAGAAAAAGCCGTATTTCGCCGGTGACTTTGGCAGCCAGACTCGCATCGATGTGAGCGATCTGCCCGTGCTTGAGCGGCTCTCGATTCGCCGTTTGCTTCTCGCGCCAAAAGGTGTTCGAGAGCCACACTGGCACGCAAATGCGCACGAGCTGGGATATTGCCTGCACGGAGAGCACCTTGTAACGATCGCCAGCAACGGCGAGGCCAGAAACAGTTTCGTCATATCCGCCGGCGAGATGTTTTTTGTGCCATCCGGCGCTCTCCATCACGTCGAGAACATTGGCACGCAAGAAGGTGAAATCATTCTTGGGTTTTCACACGAGAGCCCGGAGGACTTCAGTCTCTCCGGCACCTTTGGCTGTTTCAGTGATGCTGTTCTCGGTAACAGCTTTGGCTTGCCTGCATCTGACTTCGCCAATTTGAAAAGGACGCGGCAGAACACTGAAATAGGGCATCGAACGACCGCGGCCGTGATTGAAGTCCAAGACAAAGAGAACAATCCCTACAAGTATTCCATCGAGGCGGCTTTGCCACAGCGGAATTCCGAAGCAGGCACAGCCCGTACGGCTCTCGCCAAGCTTTGGCCGGCCCTCCAGAATATTGCAATGTTCTCCGTGGATCTTACCAATCAGGGAATGCGCGAATTACATTGGCATCCCGAGACTGCGGAGATGGGATACATAGCCAAGGGAAAAGGCCGGATGACGATCGTGAGCCCGGATGGATCGGCCGACACATTCGAGATGAATCAAGGAGATGTCTATTTCATACCACGGGCGTATCCGCACCACTTCGAGGACATCGGCGACGGTGATCTCAAATTGCTCGTCTTCTTCGATCAAGTTTCTCCAGGGGACATCGGCGTAAGAACGGCAGTTGGATGTTATTCCCGCGATGTGTTGGCGGCGACGTTTAAAGTTGAGCCCTCAGCGCTTCCTCGATTTCCTTTCACAGACGAAGATCCGCTTCTTGTGCCACGAATCAATCCTATTGACCCATTGACCAAGTCTTAGGCAACGCGCCTCTGCTGAGGGAAGGCTATCATCGCCAGGTGACGCTTTCCGCTCGGCAGTCGTGATGTCCGGGCGAGGAGACAGCATGTCGAAGCTGACGAGTTGTGTTAAGAGCGAAGTTTTAAAACGAGTAAGTAATTCCGAACAATCGGTTGCACATCGTTTCGACCACATAGAGCGTGTAATGCATAATGCTCTTAAGATTGCCGCAACCATCCAAGGCGTCGATTATGAGCTTCTCGAGCTTGCGGTGCTCTTACACGATGTTGACCAGCCAACTGGAAGGAAAGCGGAACATGTGGAGTTGAGCCTGCTGGCGGCAGAGGAAATTCTGCGGCAGGCGGGTTGTCCGAATGATCGTGCAAGCGATGTTCTTACGGTCATTGCGGAACACTCCTCAGAACATGTCCGTACTATCAAGCCATCTACAGACGAGGCAAGAGTTCTGTTTGACGCAGATAAACTCGATGGCCTGGCGGCGGTGGGTATCGCCCGCGTTTTTTCAATGTTCGGGCAGATGGGGCTAGCGCCTTTTGAGGCGATAGAGTGGTACAAGAGAAAGATTGAAATTGCTTCGGAATACGTTCAGACCGATGAAGGACGCAGGCTCTTTGCGTTGCGATTGCCCTACGTCCAACAGTTTCTCTCTGAGATGGAATCAGAAGCTGGGGACGTCGCGGATATCTGGAAATCGGGTAAATTTGATTCATATGCTGCGTTGCCGCCACCTACATTCAGCAGCGGCTCCGAGGTTTAAGAGAATTCGCACTCGACATTGATTCTTTTTGCTAAGACTAATCCGTGTCGACCCATAGAGCTTCCAGGCCATTGAAAGATGGCAATGATTTCCGCATTGGGTGATGGCCGGCCATGAGGCGAAGCTTAGGAAACCTCGTCAATAGCAGTGGGATGGCGATCTGTGCTTCCACGCGTGCGAGCGGTGCTCCGAGACAGTAGTGAATGCCACCTCCGAAAGAAGAGTGCTTTTTGTCCTGGCGCTCGATATCAAACTTCTCCGGGTTGGGATGTGCTGCCGGATCGTGATTCGCACCGAACAATAGCGTTGTGATGCTTTGCCCCTCCCCGATATCCACTCCTCCCATCTGCATGGGCTTGGTTGCAATGCGAGTCGCATTCACGACCGGCGAGTCGTAACGCAAGACCTCTTCAACTGCATCGCGAATTAGTTCGGGCCGCGTAGTGAGTTTATCCCGTTCCTCCGGATTGTTGATGAGTGCCAGAACGGCGTTGCCAATCAGGTCGGTTGTCGTAACATTCCCGGCGATGAGCAGCAGGATACAAACGTCGACGATCTCCCGTTCTGTGAGTTTCTGTCCTACTTCTTCGGCCGATATGAGATTGCTAATAAGGTCGGACCCACGTTCTTTGCGGCGCTGATCGATAATCCTTGCGAAATATTCGTTCAATGCTTTGCGTCCCGCCACGAGTACAGCAGTTTCTTCTACGGTGCGCCTGGGATTGAAGCCAATTACCTGACTGTCAGACCAGTGCTTAAAATCTTCTCTATCCTTGTCGTCGATCCCCAGCATTGCGGCGATCACGATTGTCGGCAGGGGATTTGCATAGGCTTCGATAACGTCGAAGCGATCAGGATCGGGAATCTCGTCCAGAAGTCGATTTCCTATTTCAACGATGCGTGGTCGTATGGCATCGACGGATTGCTGATTGAATGCCTTCGAAACCAGGTCGCGAAGACGCTTGTGATCGGGAGGGTCCGCGAACAACATGGTCGGCTTGTAATCATCATCCACTCTTTCTATGACACGCGCGAAAGAGCCTGGCCTGGATTTCCGCGGATCCTTAGCCAATTTACGATCGTTCAGAACAGATTCGATATCCTCGGCACGTGTGAGCACGATTCTGTCGAATTCCCGATCTTGATGCACAGGTTCCTCTGATCGAAGCTGGTCTATGTATAGGCTAGGATGATCCCGAAAAGTCGGATCGAGTGCTGAAAGTGCTATTCCAGTGGGAGGCTTATCGTCGCTCATGCTTGCGCATCCTTTGCTGTGGAAGTGATCAGTAAGTGAGGGTGCTTTTTGGCCGATATACGGCTAGCACAGCCATAACGTTTTCAGTTTGCCATTGACGTCGAGTCGTAGTTGCCGCGCGATTGCCAAGGGGAGGCCAATTTTAGGCGAGGACTTCGGGAATCTGCATTCTCCGCATGTAGCTCATGACACGCCAGCAGCGAATTTATTCCCATGTAGAACCATCGTTGTCTTGATCGCCCACTCAAAGACCTTCCGCTGCATTTCATTGTCGAGCGTTATTGATAGATCGTTCAACATGCTGCCGGCGATAGGGAAGTTCGCTGCTTCAAGGTCGCTCATCCAGCCGTTCTCATACTTTCGAGACGTGATCGAAGAAGCCGGCACGGGAACCGTGGCACCCGAATATGGGAACTCCTGAGGCAGCGGCTTACCAAAGTGGAGCGACTCTGGATGATCGACCGCGCTGACGCAAATGTTGCAAAAGCGGCGCTCACGGAGCGTTGATCGTGGTGATGCTGTGACGCAAACCCGGCGTCAGCAAGGAACATAAAGAAACTACATCAACGTCCGATAACGTATATTCTGTATAGTTCAAGTGTTGATGCCAATGGCATCGGTATCTGTCTTTATTTCATACAAATCCCGCAATTTTTTCAAGTAACGGTCGTTTCACTTTCGGAGTTCCCCGTCACGTACATTGAAAACTCCATTTCCTGTGCGCGGGCGACCGAAGTAAGCCCTGGTTGACGCTCTCTAAGGCCATACGGTGTTGGAGTTTCGTGTAGAACACAGGATGCACATTTTCGTGGATCGAAGGTCTTCACGGCGAGACGTGCCGATGTCACAGCTGCTGAAAAGAAAAATGCCGGAGAGCGTGACGCCTCCGGCATTTGGTCAGGCTGAGAGTTAGAAGTCGTAGCGCAAGGAGAATTGCATACGGCGAGGTGTGGAGAGGGTTGCATTGTAGACACCGAGGCTGCCGGTGCCCAGGCCCTGCCCTAGATCGTTGGGGCTGGTGTTGAAGCGCACGCTGTTGGTGACGTTGAAAACCTCCCAGGCAAACTTGAGAGCTCCATATTCTTTCATCCCCCAGGTTTTGGATAGACCGGAGTCGATGCCAAAGATGCCGTCGCCGCGGAAGTTGTTACGTTCTCCGGCCTCACCCGGATAAGGAAGACGGATAGGCCCGCCCGTGAGTATTCCGGAATTGATTGCGTTTGGATTGGCAAAGATCTGCGGGGCTCCGTTGACGACGTGCTTGTGCAACTGAACCTTGCCTGTCACGACACCGAAGCTTGAATCGTTCCAGTCGGTGGTGAAACCAGGCTCGGTTACACCAAAAGGCAGTCCGCTGGTCCAGCGATTGATGCCTGACCACTGCCAGCCGCCAATGACGGCGTTGGCAGCGGCGCTTGTCGAGCCGAGAAACTGCTTTCCCTGACCGACGGGAAGCTGATAAACCCAGTCGGCGGTGATGAGATGCCGGGTGTCGAAGTCTGAAGGAGCTCGATTGAGAGAGGGCTTCCAAGTGTTCAGGATGGCACTGAACGACCCGTCGTTAGAAAGGTTGGAGGTTTCATTGCCGCGTTCCGTGTCCGACCCCATGTCGATGGATTTCGATAGGGTGTAACTGAAATCAAGATTCAATCCATGACTGGTGGGATGACGGAGGATAAATTGACCGGCGTTGTAGTAGCTCACGCCAATGGTGGACAGCGCATACAGAGAGGAGAACTGATTTTGCCAGAAACGGGTACCCAGCGGGCAGCCGTAAAGGCAGGAGAAGTCAAGGTCGGCGAGAGCGTTGGTCTCTCCCAGAGTGCTGCGGTTGGGTGCCCACTCCAGGTCATAGATGGCCTGGGTAGCGCTCTCACCCGCATATTCGTATCCAGCCATAAATGGAAAGACGTCTTCAAAGTATTTGATGGCGGGAACCGGAGCGGGAGCCCTGCCGCCATTGGCATCAACCAGCTTGGCGAGCTGAGTGCCGGCGGTGAAGTAGTCTCCTCCGCCTTTATTATCGACGAAGTCGACGGGCTGGGCGAGATCGAGGCTTTGCAAAAGATGACGCCCGAGGCGGCCAACATAGTTCGTCTCGAGGGTGAAACCGCCGGGAAGCTGACGCTGCACCGATAAGTCGATGGATTCGGAGTAAGGAGTCTTGAGGTGGTTGTCTAAGCCCCAGCTGATTGCAAAGTTATTTGTGGGTGCCGTGTAGGGATAGCTGATGGTTGCCGGCGCTATCCCGTTACTGATGGGCGGAAAGGTACGGTTGTTGACGTAACGAGGAGCGTTTTCGAAATTGTAAGCGTCGGCGGGACTCTCGATCTGAGAATTGATTCCGAAGGAGCCGTTCTGATCGAAGGTGCTCACCAGTTGCTCGCCATAGTGATCGAAGAAGATTCCGAAGCCGGCGCGAATCGAGGTCTTCGAGTCAAGAGCATAAGCGAAAGAGGCACGCGGAGCAAAGTTCGCCTTCTGCTTGGGCCAATAGCCCGGCTTGTTGTAGAAGGGCCCACTTGGACTAAAGGCCAGGTTTGGCTCATATACCTGTCCTTGCTGAGCGGCAGCTTCACGCTCCGTGAACCAGGCGTGAGTATCGATGGTGGGAGCGACCTGCTGACCGTGCGTTTCCCAAGGAGTTTGCAGGATGCTGTGCCGTATGCCAAAGGTCATCGTGAGCTTGGGTGTGGCATGCCAGGAATCTTGAACGTACCATTCGAATTCGTTGGCTTTGAAATGGCGCGCGAGAGGCGCACCGTCGCCAAGCAAGGAGCCGGATGTGGCGCTCGTGACCTGATAGTTCTCGGTCGTTGTAACGTCGGGCACGGTGCCGACCAGATTAGCGTAAGCCTCCAGGTAAGATTGCGAAAAACCGGCGTCTACAGGGAGGCCACCAATCGTGGACGGGTCAGGAGGATTGCCCGCAAGCCAGAGGGGATTGGTGCTGGCGACGTTAAAGGAGTTCGAGTCGGAGGTGCGATTCTGATGGACGAGCCGCCAGTTTCCTCCGAATGCGACAGTGTGTTTCCCCTTAGTCCAGCTCAGGTTATCAACGATGTTGTTCACCGGCACGCTGATGATGGTATTGCGGTTCTCGGAGGTGAGCGACGTAAGGAATTTGATGTTGACGTAGTCGCCGCTGCCGGCCCCGAGGTTGCCAAAGCCCTGGCGTATATAGCCATAGCGAAGGTCGTTGATGAGGTTGGGAGTGAAGGTATACGTATAGCCAGCGGCCAGTCCCTTCGTGTTGTCCACCAACGTGGAAGAAGGACCCTGTCCGGGAAATTGTTCCGTGCCTAGTGTGGTGTCCTTCTGGAAGTTGCCGCGCACGAAGATGCGCTGTTTGTCGTCAGGAGTGTAATCAAGGCGGACGATCGTGGTATTCAGCGCAACGGGATTCGGTGAGGAGAAAGTGAAAGAGCCGGTATTCAGTCCGTCGCCGAGGGTCGTTCCGTTGGCTGTGGGGTACTGATTGAGGTAGCTGAGAATGTTGGGATTGGGACCAGGGCCGTTGGGATAGCTAGAGGTATTGCACGCTTGGCAGCCGGCATCGAGTGCTGTAACTTGCGCGGCCGAGATGGAAGTGTTCTGAAGCGCGCCGGCTGCGCTGTCGCCCTGATAAGTGATGATTCCCTGCTTGTAACTCGCGGTGGGAGCGATCTCGCTCACAATCTGGTTCTCCGCCTGGCGCTGGCCTTCGTAGTTGGCAAAGAAGAAGAGCTTGTTTTTGAGGATCGGGCCGCCGAGCGCACCGCCAAAGGTATTGCGGATGAGCTTAGGAGGCGTATTCGCCTGACCGTTGCCTAATTCAGCTGCCTTGTTGAACCAGTCATTGGCTACGGTGAAAGTGGGCCGATTGTATTCATAGAGAGCGCCGTGGAATTGGTTGGTTCCGGACTTAGTGACCAGGCTAACCTGCGCGCCGGAAGAGCGGCCCTGATCGGCGCCGGCATTCCCGGTGGTTACGCGGAATTCCTCGACCGAATCCTGGGTTTCACGGAGCACTCCGGTGAATGCGAAACCGTTGACCTGATCATTGTCGTCGAGCCCATCGACGGTGATGTTGCCCTGGTCGGAACGGCCGCCGTTGACCGCGCCGCTGCGCGGATCGTTTTGCTCGTTGGGATTGGAAGGCCTGCCGGAATTTTGTCCGAGATTGAGCACGCCAGGTTGCAGCGAGAGCAGGTCGGGGACGTTGCGGCCTTCGCTCGGTAATGCCTGGATCAGCGAATTGTTCATCGAGCCGCCGAGCGAAGCGTCCGTGGTATTCAACGTTTGCGCTTCAGCGCTCACATTGATCACTTCACTGCTGGCCTGGACTGAGACGGTGAAATCAATGGTGGCGGGCTGATTGACCAGCAGCTCGGCCGTCTTGGTTTGGTTGCCGAAGCCCGTGGCCGAAACTGTGATCGTGTACTTGGCAGGCGGAATCTGAGCGAAGACATATTCACCCGAGCCGTTCGATGTGGCAGCGAACCTGCTGCCGTTGGCCGGATCGGCCAGGATGATTTTGGCTCCGGGGACAACTGCGCTGGTGGGATCTTGAACAACGCCGCGGAGCGAAGTGTTCGCGTTCTGGGGGAAACTGCGTACAGCTATGGCGATCAGCAGAAACACGACTGCTGCAGAGAGACGGCGTCTGGTCAAAAGTCCTCCGAAAGAAAGTACAGCCTGGCCCGGCAATCTTAGGTGCGCCGATGTCTTTAAGTTTTGGCGCGGAGATCAGGAATGAGTCCCGCACCACTGAAATAAGTTGGTAAGTGATTTATTTTTTAGCAAAAATTTCACGCCAATTTGACGGATAGTGGTCAGTTTCTGGGTGTCACCGACGGATTACTTTCGCGCGATCAAAAGCTTGGCGTGATGAAAACTGATGCGCTACTGGAGGGAATAAATTTCGCTCTCGACTGTGATGGCCGCGGTGCTCTTCTGCTGAAGAGGAAGCTTTCGTTAACGGTGAGAATGTAAGCAAAGAAAATTCCACTGTCTGCGATCAGATGTGCAGCCGCGACAGAGGACACCACTGGAAGAGAGCGGCGGGTGCGTTCAGCGAGGATTAGAGCGTGTTCTAAGTGCCGGTGCCGCGGAGGACTACTTCGGCTGTTCGCATGAGGATCTTGAGATCCAGCCAGAAGCTCCAATTCTCGACGTAGGCGGTGTCGAGCGCGATGTACTTGGCGAAGGAGGAATCCTGCCGCGCCTGCACCTGCCATAGGCCGGTCAGGCCGGGCAGCACTTCGAGGCGGCGGAAGTGCTCGAGCTCGTACTTCTCGACTTCGCTGGCGATGGGAGGCCGCGGACCGACGATGCTCATCTCGCCGCGCAGGACGTTGAGGAACTGCGGCAGCTCGTCGAGGCTGTATTTACGGAGCATTCGCCCGACCCGGGTGATGCGGGGATCGTTAGTGACCTTGAAGAGGATGCCGTCTCGCTCGTTGAGAGCGGCAATTCCCTTCTTCATGCGGTCTGCATCCTTCACCATGGTGCGGAACTTGAAGCACGGAAAGACCCGGCCACGCTTACCGATGCGCTCGGAGACATAGAAGATGGATCCGTTGCCTTCGATCTTGATGGCGATGGCAATGGCCAGCATGGTGGGAAAGACAAGGATCAGCGCGGCCAGCGAGAGCGCGATGTCGACTCCTCGCTTAAGCGCCAGGGCGATGGCTCGCGTCTTGCTGCGATGGAGCGAGACGACGGGAAATGCTCCGAGATATTCGATCGGGGTATCCGCTGTGAGCTCGCCGAAGTATCCTGAGATGGTGCGAATATCCAGGTCCAGCTCGCGCGCCTCTTCGACCAGGCGGATGACCTGCTCAGTCGAGCAGGGTTCGGCGATTACTACTTCATCGATGAAATGCAGCCGGGTGAGTTGGCGTATGCAGTCGATGCCGCCCAACAGCTGATGGCTCGGCACTTCGCAGCCTGGGATGGAATCGGGAGTGGCGACATAGCCGCGCAGGCGATAGCCGAGACGGATATCTCTCTCGATATGCTGGCCTACGGCGCAGCTGAAATGATTGGTGCCCAGAATCACTACATTTCGTGTTTCCAGCCCGCGCTCATATTGACGGAATCTTGTGCGTCTCCAGAGGGCGCGATGAACGGAGAGTGCGACGATAGCGGCGGCGATGAGCAGGATCACCAGCAATCGCGAGACGGAGAAAGCGCCGGTCATGTACAGGCCGCCGCATAGCAGAAGGCCGGCATTGAGGGATGCTTGCGCCGTCAGGCGGAAGGTGTGAAGCTCGCTGGCCTGCGGCAACGGAGAAAACAATCCGTAGCGATGCGCCACCAGGAGGTACGCGAGGATGAATCCGCCGACCAGCACTGCGCTGACCGGGGCCCCGGCTACGTCGTGAGTGAAAGCAACAAAGCGGCTGGCCTTGTGATACAAAATTCCGCGCAGGACAATGGCGACGCCGAATGCCATCAGAATAACCACGGCGTCGCTCAGCATCATGGCAATGGCGCCGGGGTCTGCAATTCTGCCCCAGCTCTTCTTGCTGACGGGCAGTGCCTGGACCTGCCGATCCCGATCCTCGCCGGGTAATTTTGATAAGTATTCAGTAGTTGCCATGCAGTTCCGAAAGCCTATCGTTGTTAGAAACTAGCCGTCGAACTTCCAGTGCCGCACCTTGACTACAATCGATCCGACAAGTTTGCGGCGCATCCAGTGAGCAGTGGAAGTAGCAAGTGAAGGCTGAGCAGCGGATCACACAATTCAAACAAACCCGACATCGTGCGTGGCCCCGAAACCCCAGTGGAACCTGCCTCAGCGATAGTTCAAGGCAGCGAGGCTCCGTCGAGTAAAAAAGACTTCGATTCGGTGACTAATATAGCATTCCGTCCGGCTTTCCAAGTACCTCTTTTAACAATCTCTCGTAACCCGGTTGCTCGATCTTGAAACAGTGAGCAATGCATACACGCGGGCGATAGTTGGTCAGAACGATGAGTAGGAGTTTTCTGGATAAATGTGTGGTTCACGGTTGCAATTTTGAATAGTTTCTCTGCATAGAACACGGATGAAACCTTCCTTTGGTTTCGGAATAAACGAAAGATTGTTGCCCGACATCGCTGGAATCATCGCGCGACACCGATGGCAGGATGTTGCAATAAGATGAACGCATGAGCCAGGATTTTCGCAGCGCAATCGTACGTATCATCGAAGAAGAAGCGCGTCCCGTAGACAAGTTTGGCCATCAGCCGCGGCTCTACGCTCTTACCCGGCAGATCGGCGAAGACATGGCCTACGATGACGACGTTGTCTTTGCGGCAGCGTGGCTTCACGATCTCGGAGTCTTCGTGGGCAATCGGCCGGAAGAGATCGAAGCTTTGCAACGGTGGGATCATGTTCACTATGCCTGCTCCCGTACTCCGGATTTACTTATGCAATCCGGCTTCCCTTCTGAAAAAATCCCTGCCGTTCTCGACGCCATCCGCACGCACCAGCCGCATGACGATCCACAAACCCTCGAAGCCACCATCCTTCGCGATGCCGACATCCTGGAGCAGCTGGGCGCCATCGGCATTCTGCGCAACGTCTCCAAGGTGGGGCGCGACACCCGCTATCCCCGCTTCAGCGACATTGTCACCGTCCTGCGCAAATCTCTTGCTCAGCTGCCTTCGCAGATTCGCCTGGAGCCCACGCGACGTCTGGCGCAGCCTCGCATCGCCCTCCTGGCAAGCTTTCTTGAATCGGTCGCAGGCGAAGCGGGCGACGCCCTTTACTAAAACTGGTCTCATCCCGATTGATGAGAGCCCTTCCAGGGCTAAAGTCCAGTCATTCCAGAGTCCGAAGCGGCACGACTGAAGTCGTGCCCTGATACGAAACTTTCATGAGACAGCCGAGCTGTGTTGACATGCTTCCCCCTGAATTCAATGTGTGGGGTGCAAGCACAAAATTGGTGGTTGCGCGGGCAAACTGCAGGTCCTTCGACTCGCTTTGCTCGCTCAGGATGACAAGTTTCGAGAGAGAGGCGGATATCAACAGAGCCAGACAGCCTCTAGAAGCCGCCTCTTCTCGACGCTTGGATAGTGCAGGAAACGGAAAATCGTTTCACGCGATTTTGAGTGCGGCGGGGAGCGTGTGATTTATGCGACGACATTGCTGGCTGCGGTTCCTTGGCAAGAGGTTTTGCTTTCCCTGCCCTCTGCTTTGATGCTGCTTTCTGAGACAATAGTTGGAATCAAATTACCCGAGGAAACCTTGGAAGAGTTCTCCAGAATCAAGCGCCTCCCAGCCTACGTCTTCAACATCACCGGCGAGCTGAAGGCCTCCGCGCGCCGCAGGGGCGAAGACATCATTGACTTCGGCATGGGCAATCCCGACGGGGCCACGCCGCAACACATTGTGGACAAGATGATTGAGGCAGCGCGCAAGCCGGACACGCACCGCTATTCCCTTTCCAAGGGCATCCCCAGGCTGCGCCGCGCGATTGCGCATTGGTACGAGCGCCGCTACAACGTCGCGATCGATCCCGACACCGAGGCCATCGTCACCATCGGCTCGAAGGAAGGCATTGCGCACCTCTGCCTGGCCACGCTCGACCAGGGCGATGTGGTGCTGGTGCCCAATCCCAGCTATCCGATTCACATCTACGGACCGGTCATCGCGGGCGCGAACATCCGCAGCGTGGCTATTCACGACACGGACAGCTTTCTCGCGGAACTGGAACAGACCATCCCGCTGATGTATCCCAAGCCGAAGATGCTGATCCTCAACTTCCCTGCCAATCCGACCACGCAATGTGTCGATCTCAGCTTTTTCGAGCGCGTTGTGGACCTGTGCCGGCAGCATGGAATCTATCTGGTACACGATCTGGCGTACGCCGATATTGTCTTCGACGGCTTTCGCGCGCCCTCGATCCTCGAAGTGCCGGGAGCTCGCGATATCGCGGTCGAGTTCTTCACGCTCTCGAAGAGCTACAACATGCCGGGATGGCGCGTAGGCTTCATGGTGGGCAACAAGACGCTGGTCTCCGCGCTCTCACGCCTCAAGAGCTACTTCGACTACGGGACATTCACGCCGATTCAGGTCGCGTCCATCCTGGCGCTCGAAGGGCCGCAGGAATGTGTAACTGATATATGTGAGATTTACCGCTGCCGTCGCGATGTGCTGGTGCAAGGGCTCAACAAGCTGGGCTGGGAGGTGGCTCTGCCCAAGGCGACGATGTTCGTGTGGGCTCCTATTCCAGAGCCGTACAAGCATTTAGGGTCGCTGGAGTTTTCGACGCTTTTGCTCAAGGAAGCGAAGGTTGCTGTGAGCCCCGGCGTGGGCTTTGGAGAGTATGGAGACGGCCACGTCCGCTTCTCGCTCATCGAGAACGAGGAAAGAACACGCCAGGCGCTACGGGGGATTCGCCACATGTTTCAGAAAGACGGCGTGGGGCTGGCGGCATCGGCGCGATAAGACGCCTGAGAACCTGTAGTCAACAAGCCCAAAACAGCTGCGGCGCCGAAGAATATCTTCGGCGCCGCAGAGTTGTTTTAGCAATGCGGACTACGGGAGGCGATGTCCGACGGTCAGGTCGCGTGTGTGCTGGTGTGCGGGGCGTCCCACGCTGAGGTAGTTGAAGCCGCGCTCGATCATCTCGGCCGGATCGTACAGGTTGCGTCCATCGATCACGATCGGGTAACGCAGCGTGTAATGCAACTTGTCCAGATCAAGCTCGCTGAACTCGTGCCAGTCGCTGAGGATCAGCAGCGCATCGGCATCGGCTGCGGCCTCGTAGGGATCGTCGACGTAACGCATGAAGGCGGACGGCGGAATTACTTCCTTGGCGCGCGGGGTTGCAGCCGGATCGAAGGCCGCGATGTGTGCGCCCTCCTTCAGCAACTGCTCCACGATGTCGAGTGCTGGAGACTCGCGGATGTCATCGGTGCCACCCTTGAAGGCGAGGCCGAGTACGCCGAGCTTCTTGCCGCGGAAGGTCCAGAGAGCGGCACGCACCTTCTGGAAGAAGCGCTTCTTCTGCTCTTCGTTGATGGACTCGACTTCCTTGAGCAGGTCGAAGTCGACGCCCAGCTGCTCGGCGACATAGCGGAATGCCGCAACGTCTTTCGGGAAGCAGGAGCCGCCGTAACCGATGCCGGCGCGGAGGAACTTGGGTCCGATGCGCGAGTCACTGCCGATACCCTTGGCCACCTGCTCCACGTCGGCGCCGACCGCTTCGCAGATGTTGGAGACGACGTTGATGAAGGAAATCTTCATGGCCAGAAAGGCGTTCGAGGCATGCTTGATGAGCTCCGCGGCCTTGGTGGAAGTGAGCAGGAAGGGCGGAGGATTGTTCTCGTTCAGGCTGCCCGGAACCGCCTGCGGCAGTTTGTAGTATTCGCCCGAGGTGAGAGGGGCATAAATATCGCTCATCAGCTTGCCGGCGCGCTCGCTTTCGACGCCAACCACGATGCGATCGGCATGCAGGAAGTCGACCACGGCCGTGCCTTCACGCAGGAACTCGGGGTTCGAGGCTACGTCGAAGAGATCCTTGGGTACGCCATTGCGCTCGATCACGCGGCGAATCCATTCGTTGGTGTAGACCGGAACGGTGCTCTTCTCGACGATGACTTTGTAGCCATCGATGGAGCGGGCAATCTCGCTGGCGACGGCGTCGACATAGGAGAGATCAGCGCTGCCGGTCTTGCTCTGCGGGGTTCCGACGGCGATGAAGATGGCCTGCGAACGCTGGGTCGCCGACTTGAGATCGGAGGTGAACTCGACCTTGTTCAAGCGATGGCGATTGAGCAGCTCAGGCAGATAATCTTCGTGGATCGGGATGCCGCCTTCGCGCAGCATTTTGACCTTGGATTCATCGTTATCGACGCAGATTACGTGATGACCCATTTCAGCGAAGCAGGCCGCGGCCACCAGGCCTACGTACCCGGAACCTACGACTGCGATTGACACCGGTTGGCTCATATTTCCCCCAGGTTGATTAGTGTGGTTGCTGGCCTACTCGAAACATACTTCCGGTTATTTCGAAAAGTAATTCCAAACAAATTCGCGCTTGGCGCGCGGAAAGGGCCTGCTGGCCCACTGGGAACGCATGGCGTTCGTAAAAAAGTCGCGGCGAAAAACGCCTGGCCACTCGTGCTCGGCTTCTGCCTAAGCATGGCTTGCCGATGAGCATTTGTCAACCAATACCGCCGATTTGTGGATTGATCCGCCCGCGAGAACGCTTCTCTTATGCCCTGAAATTTCCGCAGAATCATGAAAGCCTTGCTTGACTTAGGTCTTCTAAGACAAAGTGTTGCATCTATAGCAAACGTTAAAAATTGTCCGCTAACATCCTGAATCTTTGGGTTAGAACGCCTTAGGCGCCCATCTGCCACGCGATGCGTCCCGTCGATCCCTCTGGAGAAAAGAACACCCCTAATCGGGGGATTATTCCCGCTTAGATGCACGGATATGGAAACGGATTGCCGCGCAAAAGAGAAGGCCCGCCAGAAAGGCGGGCGGTAATTGATGGCAATGCTGGATCTAGTTTAGGAAAGAAAAGCCCAGGGCTGAAGCCCTCTGAATTTCATTGACATAATCGTGAGGCTGAAGCCTCACGCTCCCTCCGAGGAACAAATCGCAGGTTTTTCATCAACCCGAGCCCGCCAGAAAGGCAGGCCGAGATCGAGGCGAAGCCGCGTGTCACCAGGCGCGAAGCCTAGACGCCGATGACTGCGCAGAGCTCCTTGACGGCCTCGGCGCTCTTCTTCAGTGCAGCATCTTCCTCGGGAGTCAGCTTGATCTCGATGATCTGCTCGAGTCCGCGGGCTCCCAGCTTGCAAGGCACGCCGATGTAGTATCCGCTGATGCCGTACTCGCCTTCGAGATATGCGGCGCAAGGCAAAATCTTTTTCTTGTCCTTGAGGATGGCCTCGACCATCTCGACCGCTGCGGCTGAAGGAGCGTAGTAGGCGCTGCCCGTCTTCAGATACTTCACAATCTCCGCGCCGCCGTCGCGCGTACGCTGCACGATGGCATCGAGGCGCGATTTCTCGATCAGCTCGGTGATGGGTATACCGGCCACCGTTGAATAACGCGGCAGAGGAACCATGGTGTCGCCGTGGCCTCCGAGGACGAACGCCGTCACGTTCTCGACCGAGACCTTCAGCTCTTCGGCGATGAAGGTGCGGAAGCGCGCCGAGTCGAGTACGCCGGCCATGCCGATGACGCGTTCGCGATTGAACTTCGCCTGGCGATAAGCGGCCTGAGCCATGGCGTCGAGAGGATTCGAAACGATGACGAGGATGCTGTCCGGCGAGTTGGCGACGACCTTGCCGACCACGTCCGACATGATTTTGTAATTGGTCTGCAGCAAATCGTCGCGGCTCATGCCTGGCTTGCGCGGAATGCCAGCCGTAATCACGACGACGTCGGAATTCGCCGTGTCGGCGTAGTCGTTGGTGCCGATGATGTGCGCGTCGCGCTTCTCGATGGGCATGGCCTCGAGCAGATCGAGCCCCTTGCCCTGCGGAATGCCCTCGACTACATCGATGAGGACGACGTCCGCCAATTCCTTCGACGCAATCCAGTGCGCAGCCGTTGCGCCCACGTTTCCTGCGCCGACAATCGTTACTTTCTTTCGCATGCTTCTCCTTCTTTAAAACAACACGTTAAGGCCGAGACTAAGTCAGGGTTTGCGCCGAAGGCGCGATTGCCTGGACGGCCAGTCCTACATATTTGCAATCATGTGTGTGGCAAATTCGCTGGTCTTCACCTTCGTTGCGCCCTGCATCTGGCGCTCGAAGTCGTAGGTCACGAACTTTTGCTGAATGGTTTTCTCTATAGACGACTCGATCAGCTTCGCAGCTTCCTTCCAGCCGAGAAATTCAAACAACATCACGCCGGAGAGCATGACCGAGCCGGGATTAATGACATCCTTATCGGCATATTTGGGCGCCGTGCCGTGCGTGGCTTCGAAGACCGCGTATCCGTCTCCAATGTTGGCGCCTGGGGCAATGCCCAGGCCGCCCACCTGCGCCGCGCAGGCGTCAGAGATGTAATCGCCGTTGAGATTGGGGCAGGCGAGGATGGAATACTCCTCGGGCCGGATGATGACCTGCTGGAAGATGGAGTCGGCGATACGGTCGTTGATGAGGACTTTCTTCTTCCACTGGCCGTTGCCGTGCGATTTGCCGATCGAATCGAGGACGGATTTGACTTCCGCGAAAAGCTCTTTGCGGAAGTCGTCCGATCCGAACTCCAGGCCGGGTTCGATCAATGCCGCGTTCTCCTCGACGGTGAGTTTAGGATTCGCTTCCTGATTGCCGAGGATCCAGCTCTCACGCTCGGTCACTACCTGGTCGCGAAACTCATCGACCGCGACCTCGTAGCCCCACTCGCGGAATGCGCCTTCGGTGAATTTCTGGATGTTGCCCTTATGGACGAGCGTGACCGACTTGCGGCCGTACTCCAGCGCGTATTTGATCGCGTTGCGCACCAGCCGTTTGGTTCCGGTGATGGAGATGGGCTTGATGCCTACACCCGAATCTTCGCGAATCTTCTTCTTGCCGCCCTTCAGCATCTCGTCGTTGAGAAAGCTGATCAGCTTCTTGACCTCGGGCGTGCCTTCGCGGAACTCGATGCCCGCGTACACGTCTTCGGTGTTCTCGCGGAAGATCACGACGTCGAGTTTTTCAGGATGTTTTACCGGGCTGGGCACGCCGGCGTAATACTTTACCGGACGCACGCAGGTGTAGAGATCCATGATCTGGCGCAGGGCCACGTTCAGTGAGCGGATGCCGCCGCCTACCGGCGTGGTCAGCGGTCCCTTGATGGAGACGCGGAGATCCCTGGCAGCAGCCACGGAGTCGTCGGGCAGCCAGTTCTTGAACTCGCGATAAGCTTTTTCGCCGGCGTAAATTTCGAACCACTTCACCGACCGCTTGCCGCCGTAAGCCTTCTCTACAGCCGCATCGAAGACACGCTGCGAGGCGCGCCAGATGTCGCGTCCGGTACCGTCGCCTTCGATGAAAGGAATGATGGGGTGATTGGGGACGGTGAACTTGCCGTCGGCGTACTGGATCGCCTCGCCGCCCGCGGGCAGGGGCAGTCCGTTATAGCTCGTCTGCATGAATGGGTGTGTCTCCCGGGTACGAAATGAATTCGATGGAAACGGAACACTCCGAGGCTAACACTGGCCAAGAACCAGTGGCAATGGACTACGCGTCCAGCGATCCGTGCCTTCGGCGCAAAATCCCTCCACCGGTGCCGGGTGCCCCATGTCTCGCTTTTGAGACATGGGATCTCACGGCTCTCCATCTGTGACGGCGGATCTCCGAATCGTGACTGACGTCTTATGATGAAAGGCATGGCATTCCGCAGGAAACTCCCCGCTGCTGTTTTTCTTTCTGCTGCACTTTTCACCGCAAACATTCTTTCCGCTCACGCACAGTCCGATCAGCCGGTTCGCGTGGTTATTGTGGGCCTTGAGCACGGACACGTCGATGGCTTTCTAGGCGCTTTCCCGCGCCAGCATGAGGCCGAGCTGGTGGGTGTCGTCGATGCCGACCCGGCGCTACGCGAGAAGGCGGAGAAGAATTTTCATCTCGACCACAGCCTGTTCTATTCGAGCCTGGATGAGGCGATTGCCGCCCGGCATCCACAGGCGCTGCTGGTTTACACCTCGGTCGGCGACCATCGGCGGGTGATCGAAGCGGCAGCGGCGCACAATCTCGACGTGATGGTCGAGAAGCCGCTCACTCTCTCCGTGGCCGATGCGCTGGCCATTCGGAAAGCCGCGCGCGAGCACCATATTCAGGTGATGGTGAACTATGAGACCACCTGGTACTCGAGCAACAAAGCGGTGATGGATATGGCGGCCGCGGGCAAGCTGGGCGAGGTGCGCAAGGTTGTGGTGCACGACGGTCACGGCGGGCCGAAGGAGATCAACGTGCAGCCCGAGTTCCTGAAGTGGCTGACCGACCCCGCGCTCAACGGCGCTGGAGCGCTCTACGACTTCGGCTGCTACGGAGCCGACCTCATGACGGTGCTGATGCATGGCGAAGCACCAATATCGGTTACGGCTGTAGCGCAGACCGACAAGCCCGGCATCTATCCGCATGTGGACGACGATGCGACCATCATCCTGCGCTATCCGCATACGCAGGCGGTGCTCATGCCGTCATGGAACTGGACCTTCGGCCGCAAGGACATGGAAATCTATGGGACCACGGCGTATGCGATTGCGGTGAATCCTACGGAGATCAAGGTTCGCACCAGCGATCGCGGAGCGGAAGAAGAGAGCACGGCAACGCCGCTCACTCCGCCCGAGGATACTTCCCTGCACTATCTGGCGGTAGTGGTTCGCAAGCAGCTCGATCCGAAGGACGATCTGACCGGGCTCGCAACGAATATGACGGTGGTGCAGATTCTGGATGCGGCAAGGCATTCGGCGGCCGAGGGGAAGACGATCACCTTGAAGCCGCTGCCACAGGACTAGCCGTCCAGGCGATTGCGCCTTCGGCGCAAGATTCGTGATGATAACTACGGTCGTGGAATCCCACATCTCAGAAGCGAGATGTGGGGCACCCGGTTCTTGTTTTCTAAGCGTTTATTACGGAGATATGGAGACATACCTCAGGGGCTGAAGCCGTATTTGTTCGGGTGTTTTATGGCATGGCTGAAGCCATGCCCTACCTAAAACCATTCAGGATGACAGAATTTGTGGTGACCGCTGAGGTGACTTTTTCATGACGACCGCAAAGGTGGCTCGATTTGTTGTTTGGCTGGTGATGGCTACGGTTTTTTGTAGGCCTGCTTTTGCGCAGCAGCCTGTCGTTGAGCTGTGGAAGGGCGTTGCTCCGGGCTCGGAGGGTAAAACCGCTCCTGAGGCGGTGCGCGTTACTCCGGCTGGAGATCATGTTGTCTCCAGCGTTCATCATCCGTCGATTACCGTGTATCTTCCCGCCGCAGGTATAGCTACCGGCACATCGGTGCTGGTCATTCCCGGCGGTGGCCACCGCGAAATCTGGATCGACCATGAGGGGTATGCCGTCGCGGACTGGCTGAGCAAGCACGGCATTGCCGCCTTCGTTCTCAAATACCGGCTGGCTCGCGAAGCGGGTTCGACCTACACCGTCGAAGGCACGGAGCTGCAGGATGCACAGCGCGCGCTTCGTCTGATTCGCAGCCGCGCGCATGAGTGGAACGTGAATCCTGACCGCATCGGAGTCATGGGATTTTCCGCCGGAGGCGAACTGGCGGCGCTTGCGGCTACGCGTTCCGACGCGGGCGTTGCCGGTTCTACCGATCCCATCGATCGCGAAAGCAGCAGGACGGCCTTTCAGGCCTTGATCTATCCGGGTATCCCGCACGAGATGCGGCTGGGCAAGAGCACACCTCCGGCCTTTCTGGCTTGCGGCGAGCAAGACCGGCCCGACATCTCTGAAGGTGTGCCAGCGCTCTACGGCAAGATGAAAGCTGCGGGCGTCAGCGTGGAGATGCACGTATTCGCGGGCATCGGCCACGGCTTCGGCATACGTCCGACGAATCCGGCCAATGTAGCCGAATGGCCTCAGCTCTTCTACAACTGGCTGGACAGCTCTGGCTTGCTGAAATAGCGGCTGGGGGAAGAGCGTATCCTAAAAGACGATGCACCGCCTCGCAATCGTCGCCACGCTGCTTGCCGCTCTGACCTCCATTCCCTGCTTCGCGCAGGGCGCATATTCCGCGGATAAGCCGCTGGGGGCTTCGGCGCAGAGCGCGCCTGCATACCTCAAAAATTCGGGCATCGATCAGCGTCTCAACTCTACGCTGCCGCTGCAGGACCATTTCCGCGATGAATCTGGCCAGGATGTGGCTCTTGGCCGCTATTTCAGCGACAAACCGGTAGTGATGGCGCTGGTTTACTTCAAGTGTGGAATGCTCTGCCCGCAGGTGCTGCATGGCATGGCGCAGTCGCTGAAGCAGACGGGCTTCCACGTCGGCCATGAATACGAGATTGTCGTCGCCAGCATCGATCCCTCGGACACGCCGGGTGATTCAGTTGAGGCCAAGCAGCATTTTGTTTCCATGCTGGATAGTCCGGATGCGGCGGCTCACGTTCATTTTCTTACCGGACAGCAGCAGGCGATTACCGACTTAGCCACGGCGACGGGCTTCCACTACGTGCGCGTTCCGGGGCCCGACGGCAAGCTGGACCAGTTCGCGCACTCCAGCGTGATCATGATCGCTACGCCTGACGGACGCATGTCGAAGTATCTCTCGGGCATCGAGTATCAGCCGCGCGATGTTCGCCTGGCCGTGATCCAGGCCAGCAATCACAGGATCGGCTCGCTCAGCGACATGGTGCTGATTTATTGTTGCAGCTACTCGCCCACCCAGGGCCGCTACACGGTCGCTATCCTGCGGGTGATGGGCCTGGCCGCGATGGGCAGCGTCTTCGCGCTCATCGGCATCTTCTACCTGCTTGGCAAAAAGCCTAAGCAGGTCGCTGCCTGACGCATTTCACTTTCCCCAGCCGCACGCACTTCGCTCCAGCGTCTTTATCCCTTCTGCACGCTGGATGTAGGAAGATTGTAGTGAGCGAATGAAAACCCGTTCCCCTTTTCTGGTTACAAGCCTGGTAGCCGCGGCCATGTTCATGGAGCTGCTCGACGGCACGATTATCGCCACGGCGCTGCCGCAGATGGCGCGGGCGTTCCATGCCAGCGCGGTGAGCCTGAATGTGGGCATGACCGCGTATATGCTGACGCTGGCCGTCTTCATCCCCATCAGCGGATGGATGGCCGACCGCATGGGCTCGCGAACTGTCTTTGCCGCTGCCATCATGGTCTTCACGCTGGCCTCGATTCTCTGCGGATTCTCGAATAACGTGACGGAGTTCGTGCTGGCGCGCATTGTGCAGGGCGTGGGCGGCGCGATGATGGTGCCGGTCGGGCGCCTGATCGTGCTGCGCGCCACTCCGAAAGAGGATCTGGGTAAGGCCATCGCTTACATTACCTGGCCCGCACTTTCTGCGCCGGTCATTGGGCCGCCGCTGGGCGGGTTCATCACCACATATTGGAGCTGGCGCTGGATCTTCTTCCTGAACGTGCCGCTGGGCATCATTGCACTGGGGCTCACGCTGGCCTGGATCACGAATGAATTTTCCGAGGCCAAACATCGCTTCGACTGGCGAACCTTTGTTTTCGCGGGGATCGCCTCAACGCTCTTTGTCTATGCGCTCGAGGCACTCTCCAAGGACCACACCGACGTGCCGCTGGCGCTCATCCTGATGGCGATCAGCATTGGAGCGGGAGTGATCGCCGTGCTCACCGCGCGCCACGCGGAGTTTCCGCTCATCGACCTGATCTCGCTCAAGCTGCCGAGCTATGCGCAATCGATCTACGGAGGCTCGCTGTTTCGCATTGCGGTCAGCGTGCTGCCTTTTCTGCTGCCGCTGATGTTTCAAATCGGCTTCGGGCTGAATGCCTTTCACGCCGGACTCTACTTGCTGATTCTCTTCGCGGGCGATCTCTCGATGAAGGCAGCAGTGATTCCGGTGCTGCGCCGCTTCGGATTCCGCCAGGTGCTGCTGGTCAATGGTGTGATGGCGGCGGTTTCGGTGGCATTGTGTGCGACCCTTACGCCGCACATGCCTATCGCCATCATCGCAGTGGTGCTGTTCGCGCACGGGGCGCTGCGCTCGATGCAGTTCACCAGCATCGGGACTTTGGCGTATGCAGATATTCCTCCGGCGCACATGAGCCGCGCCAACGGATTTTTCAGCGCGGTGGTGCAGCTCTCGGGAAGTATGGGCATAGCTATCGGCGCGGCGCTGGTTCGGGCCTCGGGATGGCTGCGCGGCCACCACACCAATCCTCCGGCGCTGCGAGATTTTCATTTCGCCATCCTTGCGGTGTCGGGGCTGGTCCTGCTCTCGCTCATCGACGCTCTCCGGCTGGCGCCGGACGCGGGGGCGGTGGCCAGCGGGCACCGGATGCATCTTCGCGCGAGCGCGGTGGTGGCCGAATAGTCTGCGGATCAGCCGCCCGTTTCCGGACACAGCTGACGGCGATGATTACCGATCGCGCGAGAAATGAATCCGAGAGCAATCGCGACGCATCTTTGTGGGCGGCAAGAACTGATAATCTAGCCGGTAATCCCCCCACATTCCGCCCGCAAGCTGGGCAAAAACGCGATTGGAATTCGTTTGCCAGAGCAGTCCATTGATATTCATGACTGGAAACCGGCCCACAATCCGTGGGCTATTGCGCTCACCGTCACCCTGGCCACGTTTATGGAGGTGCTCGACACCTCGATCGCCAACGTGGCGCTGCCGCACATCGCCGGATCGCTAGGCGCCAGCCAGGAGGAAGCCACCTGGGTGCTGACCAGCTACCTGGTGTCGAGCGCGATTGTGCTGCCCATCTCCGGATGGCTGATGGCGCGCTTCGGACGCAAGCGCTTTTACATGGCCTGCGTCATCATGTTCACCTGCTGCTCCATGCTGTGCGGCCTTGCGCCCACGCTGCCGCTGCTGATCCTGGCCCGCATTCTGCAGGGAGCCGGGGGCGGCGGGCTGGCTCCCAGCGAGCAGGCTATTCTCGCCGACACCTTTCCCATCGCCAAGCGCGGGCAGGCCTTCGCCGTCTATGGAATGGCGGTGGTGTGCGCCCCCGCCATCGGCCCGACTCTGGGCGGATGGATCACCGACAACTTCAACTGGCACTGGATCTTCTTTATCAACGTGCCGGTCGGCCTTATTTCGCTGTATCTCAGCCATCGCATGGTCGAAGATCCTCCCTACCTGAAGGTGAAGACCAAGAACATCGGCAAGGTAGATACGGTTGGATTGGGACTGGTGGCGCTGGGTGTCGGATGCCTGGAGTTTGTGCTCGACAAGGGACAGGAGAAGGATTGGTTCGGCGATCCCAAGATCACCTTCTTCGCCATCCTCGCAGCCTGTGCGCTGACCTTCTTCGTGTGGTGGGAGTGGCACCACCCCGACCCCATTGTCGACCTCAAGCTGCTCAAGAATCGCAATTTCGGAACCGCCGTCTTTCTGCAGTTCGTCCTGGGCATGGTGCTCTTCGGCTCGACGGTGATCATCCCGCAGTTTCTTCAGGTATTGATGGGCTATACGGCACAGCGAGCGGGCGAGGCTATCTCGCCGGGGGCGGTGGTGCTGATGTTCATGATGCCTATCGCCGGACGCCTGGTCAGCAGGATGGACGCGCGGCTCATGGTGGCGATCGGCTACACGGTCACTGCCGTAGGACTCTATAACCTCACGCGTCTCGATCTAGATGTCGGCTTCTCGACCATCGTGTTGTGGAGGATGTTCCAGGTCGCGGGACTGGCTTTTGTCTTCATTCCCATCAGCACGCTGAATTATGTGGGCGTGCCGCGCGACAAGAACAACCAGATCTCGAGCTTCTCCAACTTCGCTCGCAATCTGGGAGGCTCGGTAGGCACGGCCATGCTCACCACCTTCATCGAGCGGACGCAGCAAACGCACCAGACGGCGCTGGCCGCCAACGTGGTCTCGGGCAGTCCGGCGTATACCCACTTCGTCGACGCTACAAAAACAGCGCTGATGAGCCTGGGCCGGGGCGCCGATCAGGCCACGCAGATGGCTACGGGACAGGCCTACCAGACCATGCTCCGGCAGGCTTCCATGCTTAGCTATCAGAATGCGTTTTGGGCGCTGAGCGTCACTATTGCCTGCCTTATTCCGCTGCCCTTCATCATGCGCAAGCCGCCGAAGCATGTTGCTCCGGCGGCGGGACATTAACGGCAGGGGGTCGGGTGGAGGGTTTAGGGGGTAGGGGTTTGGGGATTAGATCTTCGCGGTGTTCGGAACTACGTTCCTCGGCTAGGCTCTTACTTCTTCGTTGCGGGAAAGCTCTTCACCACTACGCCTGCGGTTTCGAAGTGCGCGACCTGATGGTCTCCGGCGTGGCCCATGATGATTGCCTTTTTGAGCAGGTTGATGAGGGCGCGTGAGTTTTCGGGGAAGAATCGGTCGATCGCCTGTTCCCACTCGACAGCGAGGTTGTAAGTCACGTCGCATTTGGGGCAGGTCAGGGGCGTTTCCAGCCAGCGATGGAACGATCCACCGGGCAGTTCGCCGACGGGATCGGAGCCCGAACGAATCGCAGCAATCTTGAGCTTCATTTCTTTTCAGCCTAACATTGCGATCCCTATATCTCCGTACGGGAGAGACCCGGCAAATTGTCGTTATGCCGGCTAAGATATTTCTGGTTCCCGAGACTGAACGGCTAGGACAAGACAGCTCTTGCCTTGGCGCTTGGCTTGATACAGCGCTGCATCGGCGCTAACCAGCAGTTCGTTCGGGTTCTTCCCATTGGAGGGAAAGATGGCGGCTCCGCAGCTGATGCTCGGCGTCAGAGCGATGCCGTTGTACTCCAGCGGTTGATTGACAGCGCGCTGCACGCGGGCGATGGCCGATTCGATTCCTGGAACTCCTTCGGCATCGGCGGCCAGGAGAAGAAACTCATCCCCGCCCAGCCGGGTCACGGTATCGGTCGCGCGGATGGCCTCTTTCATGCGATTGGCGATGCTCTTGAGGACGAAGTCTCCTGCTTCGTGTCCATAGCTGTCGTTCACGTTTTTGAATTCGTCGATGTCGATGGCCACCAGGCCGACCACGCCGCCTTCACGCTCGGCGCGCATCATGGCTGCGGAGATGCGATCCATGAGCAGGACGCGGTTGGGGAGACCGGTAAGAAAATCGTGCGTGGCGAGCATCTCGGCCTGTTTCTTTGCGGCTTGCAGCTCAATTTCCAACCTCTTCAACGGAGTCACGTCGGTCACCTGGACGGAGAAGCCCTGCACGATTCCGTTCGCGATATCCGGATAGTACGACGCTATGGTGTGGCGAATTGAGCCATCGGGGAGCGTGAAGTCCCGCTCGAAGACCTGCGGCTGGCCGCTCAGAACACCCGAGATATAAGGCCATTCGAGCTCGAAGAAAGGTCCGAGCAGCTCCTTCTTCGTCATCTTCAGAATTTCTTCCCGGGTGCGTCCGAACCACGCTGGATAGGCGGCGTTGACGAAGCGGCAGCGCAGGTTTCGATCCCAGTACCCCAGCATCGTATCGACGCGGTCGATGACCTTCATCGCGATATCGATCTGACTTTGCGGCATAAGATGCTCCCGACCGCGGGCCTGGATATGTTCAACCCAGCGGGTGCCCATCATTTGGCTCCGGCGCCGGAAAATGACGCCGGTCTCTCGATAGCTCGACGGGGGAGGGATAATGGCCGCACAGTCCACAGGTAAATCGTCATAGTTGGACCGGCGCGATAACTTCGGTCTCTCAATGTCAGATGCCAAAAGAAAAGAAGATCAAACTGGCCCAGGTGGGGATGAAACGCAAGAATACGGCTGTTCCCTTTCGGGATTCTTGGGAAATTTGCTATTGTCAACAATTAGTCCAAAAATCGCCACTTTTACGAAAGTGGAAATGGCAGGTGCCAATCTGAGAGCCGCCAAACAGCGTCAGTCTTATCCCAGCGGGCCGGGCGCACTCAAGGCTGTAGGGAACAAGGTATCCTGCGTGGGCATGTTTTCAGTAAATTGGACCGCATGATCTGGAAGCATCTTCTGCTCGGCGCGGTCTGCCTCGCTTCATTTCGGGCCTTCGCCCAATCTACCACTGAGCCCGCGCAAGAGGTACTCCTTCGACTCATGCCCCGGCTCGCGCCGCAGTTTCATCTGATACTGAGCCAGCCGAAAGACGGGCGGGATTTCTTTCGTATCTCCGGGACTCAAGGGCACATCGAGGTCGAGGGGGCGACCGTCCCCACGCTCCTTTATGGAGTGAATACCTACCTGAAAGAAGTAGCCCATTTGCAGGTGTCGACCAATGGCTTGCAGCTCGGGTCGGCTGCACTCCAACTGCCGGCGCCGGCGCAGCCTATCAAGAGGCCTGCGCTCTACCCCTGGCGCTATGCGCTCAACGAAAATGTCGATGGCTATACCGCGCCTTATTGGGACCAGAAGCGCTGGCAGCGTGAGATCGATATTCTGGCGCTGAGCGGGATCAACGCGGTGCTCATTGAGCGCGGCACGGATTATGTGCTCTACCAAACCTTCCGCGACGCGGGGTATTCGGATGAAGCCATCCGCCGCTGGATCACGCAGCCTGCTCACCAGAACTGGCAGCTGATGGGCAACATGTGCTGCTTCGACGAGCCCATCTCGCTGGAGCTTTTGAAGAAGCGGGCGGAGTCTGCGAAGCAGCTGATCGCTTCGCTGCGTAGTCTGGGCATTGCGCCGGTGCTGCCCGGGTATTACGGCATCGTGCCTGCCGATTTCGCGGAGACGCATCCAGGAGCGCATGTCATTCCGCAGGGCGAATGGAATGGTTTCACACGGCCCGGCTGGCTCGATCCGCGCGACCCGCAGTTCGCGACTTTGGCTGCATCGTTCTATCGCCATCAGCGTGAGCTCTTCGGCGACTCTCCAATGTTCGACATGAATATCTTCCAGGAGGGCGGAACCTCGGGCGATGTTCCGGAAGCGGCCGGCGCGAAGGCCGTTCAGGATGCGCTCGAGAAGTCGAACCCGGGGGCGATCTGGTTCATGATGGCGTGGCAGAAAGAACCCACGCCGCAGCTGCTCTCGTCACTCGACACCAGCCGCGTCCTAATTGCCGACATCGAGCAGGGCCGTGTTCCACGCGAAACCCGCGAGAAGGATTTTCTCGGCGCGCCGTGGCTCTATGGCGGCCTGTGGGAGTTCGGCGGACGCACTACGCTGGGCGCGCCGCTTTACGACTATGCAGTGCGGCTTCCGGAGATGGCGAAGCGGCCGGGCAGCAAGATTCGCGGTATCGCGCTGTTCACCGAAGGGCTCGACACCAATCCCTACGCCTTCGATCTGTACACCGAAATGGCGTGGCATGCGGAGCCTGTTGATTTGCCGGAGTGGACGCGCGCTTATACAGGTCGTCGCTATGGCGCGGAGGACGCGCATGCGGAACGCGCCTGGCAGATTCTGCTGAAGACCGCGTATGGCTACCGCGCCGACGGTGTGCAGGGGCATGGCGAGCGGGACGCGTCGGCTGATTCCCTCTTCAACGCTCAGCCGTCTCTGACCGCAAAGCATGCGGATTTGTCGGCTCCCGACGAGTTGCGCTATAACCGTGACGATCTCGCGCCGGCTCTCACCGAGCTGTTGCAGGCGGCGCCTGCTCTCCGCACGACCGAGACATATCAGTACGATCTGGTCGATATCGCGCGACAGGTGCTGGCGAACAGTGCGCGCGAGCTGCTGCCTGAAATCAAGGCAGCATACGACGGCAAAGACAAAGAGGCTTTCGACCGGCTGACGTCCGAGTTTCAGGAACGCATGCGGCTAGAGGATCGGCTGCTGCGCACCAACCAGTATTTTCTTCTCGGACGCTGGCTCTCGTATGTTCCGCAGTGGTCGTCTTCAGCCGAGGAATCGGATCGTCTGAACTATGACGCGCGCTCCATTCTGACCACCTGGGGCGACCGCAAGGCCAGCGAGGACGGCCATCTTCATGAGTACGGCAACAAGGATTGGGCCGGCCTGGTCAATGATTATTACTTGCTGCGGTGGCGCATGTATTTCGACAGTCTTCGCGATTCGCTGTCCAGCGGACAGCCTGCGCAGCCTATCGACTGGTATGCCTTTGGCGACCGATGGAATCACGAGACGAAGAGCTACCCGGCTGTTCCTGAGGGCGACGCGTATCAGGCAGCGACAGAGATCGCAAGAAGGCTTAAGCTGATGCCTAACTCATCTTCGCTTGCAAAGGGCCCGCAAGAATGAATGCTTCCACCGCAGCCAAGCCTGCACGCATGCTCTCGCTCGACATCTTTCGAGGGCTGGACATCGGCTTCATGATCCTGGTCAACAATAACGGAGATGAGCGCCACGCCTACTGGCCGCTGAAGCACGCGGCGTGGAACGGCTTCACGCCCACCGATCTGGTCTTTCCGACATTTCTCTTCCTGGTGGGCATTTCCACCGTCTTCTCGACCGCCTCGCGCATGGCGCAGGGCGCAAGCCGGATGTCGATCTTCCTGCACACGCTGCGCCGCGCGGTCATTCTCTTTCTGTTCGGGCAGCTGGTCAACAACTTCCCTTACTTTCATCTCGACACCTGGCGCGTCTATGGAGTGCTGCCTCGCATCGCGATCTGCTACCTGCTGGTAGCTACGTTTTATCTTGTTGCTCCGGGATGGCGCAGCAAGGCCGCGGTTGCGGTTGGCGCACTCGCGGCCTACTGGATTCTTATGCGCTACGTTCCCGTTCCCGGCTATGGATTGCCGGGGCGCGATATTCCGCTGCTCGATCCCGACCGCAACCTGGTGGCGTGGCTCGACCGGCACATCTTCTCGGCATCGCATCTCTACGAGCACACGCGCGATCCCGAGGGCCTGCTCAGCACCATTCCCGCGCTGGCGACGGCGCTGATCGGAATGCTCACCGGCATCTGGCTGCGAACGGCCCGTCCGCTGGCGGAGAAGGCTCGCGGCATCGCACTTGCGGGGATGGGCGGTGTCGTCCTGGGAGCGGTGTGGAACTTTACTTTTCCAATCAACAAGAAGCTGTGGACCAGCTCTTACGTGCTTCTCGCCGCGGGGCTGAGTTTGCTGCTGCTGGCGTTGAGTGTGTGGCTCATCGATCTGCGCAATCAGTCCAAGGATGTGAGAAACCAGTCCAGGCCTGACGCGGCCAAATCCTCTGCGTGGTCCAGGCCGCTGCTGGTCTTTGGGACGAACGCGATCTTCGCCTACGTCTTTTCGGAGCTGCTGGCTGGGGCTATCGATAACATCCACATGGGTGCGGGCGTGAACCTGCAGCAATGGTGTTATCGGGGCATCGCGCATGTGGTGCCGAATGCGTCGCTGGCGTCGTTGATTTTTTCGTTGGCTTTTGTGGCGGTTTGTTGGGTGCCTACGTATGTGCTTTATCGGCAGCGGATCTTTCTTAAGATATGAAAGAGGCGGCTGAAAAGCGGGTCGCTGAAAAGCTGGTGGCTATGAAGCGGATCGCTAAAAAGCGGTTAGCAACGCGGGAGCAAATTCGCTTTTCTCACGCAAGTCATTGCTCTCCAGATAGCAGGATCATCGCCAAGTGAATGCAAGCTACCCGCTTCATAGCCACCAGCTTTTCAGATACCCGATCTTCAGCTGACCGCCTTTTAGCCGCGCCCGGTGTCTAACCAAACAGGTGTCTCGCTCTCTCTCAAATCAGCTTTTTGGGAGAGGTTATGTTTGAAGACAGTCTGGTTGAGTCCACGGGACGGATCCGCACGCGCAGCAGCAGGCTGGCGGGTGCTTCGTTTTTTCTGCAGGCGGCAATTCTTGCCGTGCTCATTCTTATTCCGTATCTCTATCCCGATGCTTTGCCGCGGCAGGCGCTGACCCGGCTGCTGATTGCGCCGCCTCCTCCGCCGATGCGTGCGAATCTGCCGGAACATGCTGTGGTGAGTCGTCCGGCGATGCCTACGACGCTCGCCTCGCTCACCATGCCCAGCCGCATTCCAGCCCACGCGGCGATGAACGTGACCGATGCGCCGGGACCACCGGAAGTAGGCATCGGTGTTGTGGGCCTCGGATCGTCCACTCCGGGAGACGTGCGCGGGCTTTTCGGGTCCGATACCGCCCTGACACCCCATGTGGTGTCCGCGGCCAAACCACGAGCGGGGCCGCTTCGCGTCTCGGCTGGAGTTGCGGCGGGACGGCTGCTGGCGCCGATCCGGCCTGTCTATCCGGTGATCGCCAAGAGCGCTCGCATCCAGGGAACGGTGGTTGTGGAGGCCACTATCTCCAAGACTGGCGCGGTCGAGAACGCGCACGCGGTCAGCGGACCGCCGCTGCTGGTCCAGGCAGCGATTGAGGCCATCGCGCGGGCGCGGTATCAGCCTTATGAGTTGAATGGAGAGCCGGTCGAGGTGGAGACCAGCATCAATGTTGTCTTTCGGCTCGATGAATGAGGCCGTTAGCCCTGCGTCTCGTCACTGGAACGCGGGGCTAATGCGCTGGGGCTGGCGTCGCGCGGCCCGGAAATCCTGCCCGGCGGAGAGAATTTTGGCCTCGTCCTTACGTTCTACTTACCAGTAATACATTCCGTTCGCTATTATATTGCGCATGCAAATGCTGGTCTATTCCGCCTCCTGGTGCCGTGACTGCCGCGAGGCCAAGCGCTTCCTCGAAAAGAACAACATTCCCTTCACCGAGATCGATATCGAGGCCACGCCGGGAGCGGCGGCCGAGGTGATCGAGCACGTCGGCAAACGGGCTATCCCGCAATTCGTGATCGATGGCGAATGGGTGCAACCCTATCGCCCAGGCCAGGGCTTTCTCTATGAAGAGATGACTGTGCGCCTGGGGCTGGGCGGGAGGCTTGCTACCGGCTAGGGCATCCCCCGCCGGATGGGGTAAGGATCCGGCGTCTCATGGGATCCCGATTCATTTCTACTTTCACTCGGCAGTCAGGCCTTCATTCGGCAAGCCGGGATCGGCCAGCACGGCTCGTGCGTCGACCTCGTCTTCGGAGCTCACCTGCAACTCCAGCGGCCCCAGGCCGGGCTCGAGAATCCGCGCATTCTCGCCTGACAAAAACGTTTCGATCCCCGCGGACTGCAACCGCAGACGCGCCATCTCCGCCTCAAGCGGCTCCGTAAAATGCGCAACTGTAACTACGTCTGACATAAATTCCTTTCAGATTCCTATATTTGCCTTCTACTAGGATGCACCCTGCGTCACTGCGATTATTTTGAACGGCTTCATGGCAATAACTTCAAGAAAAACTTTACGCCGGAGGCATAGACGCCTGGACAGCCAGTCCCGGCAAGTTCCCAACGATACAATAAGAGGTTCGGCAACACCCGAGGAGGAAGTCTCGTTGATCGCCCGCTATACCCGGCCGCAGATGGGCCATATCTGGAGTGACGAAAATAAATTCAGCAAGTGGCTCGAAGTAGAAACTGCCGCGAGCGAAACCCTGGCTGAGGACGGCATTGTGCCGGTCGAGGCGGCGAAGGCCATCCGCGAGCGCGGGAGCGCCATTCCGGCTGCGGCGCTGGCCGCTCGCGCGCTGGAGATCGAGGCGGAGGTGCGCCACGACGTAATCGCTTTCACCACCGCGGTGGCCGAGCATGTCGGTCCCGAATCGCGCTGGCTGCACTATGGTCTGACTTCGACCGACGTGGTGGATACGGCGCAGGCTTTGCAGCTTAAGGATGCTTCGGCTCTCATCCGCCAGGACCTCGTCGATCTTGCCGAGGTGCTCAAGCGGCGGGCCATCGAGTTCAAGCACACGCCGATCATCGGCCGCACCCATGGGGTTCACGCCGAGCCGACGACGTTCGGACTGAAGCTGCTGAACTGGTATGCCGAGATCCGCCGCAACGTTGCGAGATTCGACGCAGCAGCGGAGCAGATTCGCATTGGCAAGCTGTCGGGCGCGGTAGGAACTTTCGGACATCTGAAGCCGGAGCACGAGGAGCGCATCTGCGTCAGGCTGGGGCTGGAGCCGGCGTTCGTCGCGACGCAGGTGATCCAGCGCGATCGCCATGCACACTACATCTCGACGCTGGCCATCATCACTGCGACGCTGGACAAGATCGCCACCGAGATTCGCCACCTGCAGCGCACCGAAGTGCGCGAGGCCGAGGAGTATTTCTCGCCCAAGCAGAAGGGCTCGTCGGCGATGCCGCACAAGCGCAACCCCATCACCTGCGAGCAGATCAGCGGACTGGCCCGCGTGGTGCGCGCCAACGCGCAGACGGCGTACGAAAACGTAGCGCTATGGCACGAGCGCGACATCTCACACTCGTCGGCAGAGCGGGTCATCTTCCCCGACTCGACGATCCTCACCGATTACCTGCTGGCCAAGACTACGAACCTGATCGACAAGCTGCTGGTCTATCCCGAGCGCATGAAGAAAAATCTCGAGTCGACTGGGGGTCTGATCTTCAGCGGTCAGCTGCTGCTCGATCTGGCTGAGGCGGGAATGCTGCGCGAGGACGCTTATCGACTAGTCCAGACTCATGCCATGAATGCGTGGCAGAACGATCTGGTCTTCCGCGATCTGGTGGCCGGCGATCCGGCGATCACCGGGCGGCTTAGCAAAGAGAAGCTGGAGAGGACGTTCGATCTCGGGCGCCAGTTGAAGAACGTGGATGCTATCTTTGCGCGGGTGCTGACGAGTGAGGAAGAGTGACTCGTCACTCCGATCGTATGAAGAATCTCAGCGGTGTGAATGCGCAAACCGCGCAGAGATTCTTCCTCCCTTTGGTCGTCAGAATGACGTTTTTTAAAAGTTTTTTGTGGGTTGAGTTCGCGAGTTGCCTTCGTTTCATTGTGGAATCCCACATCTCAAAAGCGAGATGTGGGGCAGGACTGGCCGTCCAGGCGATTGCGCCTTTCGGAGCCTGATCCGTGGTCATAACAGAGGTGTGGAATCCCACATCTCAAAAGCGAGATGTGGGGCACCCGAACTATTTCGCTTTCTATCAGTGCTGTTCGCTGAAGACCTTGGCGTAGCTCTTGCCGTAGGGGTAGAAGCGGTCCTTCTCGCCTTTTTCCCATGCTGCTTTTTGCTCCGGCGTAGTGATGTCCCAGTCGGGACGGAACTTCGTGCCGACGGCGCGGAGATCTTGGCGTAGCTCTTCCAACGTGGGGCGTCCGAAGAACCAATAGCCGTTGTAGATTTTGTAGACGATCAGTCCCGGCTCGAGAACCAGCGTGTACGGGATCATCGGATTATGCACGGGGTCGGTGTACTCCGCGATGTCGAGATCTTTCTGAACCGTGCGGGCTGGGTCAGATAGAAACGTCCAGTGGGCGTCGAGGCCGGTGCGGAATTCGTTCATTTCCGCTAGGGTGTCGGTGCTGATCGTGACCAGCCGGCTGTAGCCCACCTCCATCTCGCGATGGAGTTCGATCAGCCCCTCGGTCTGCCGGCGATCCTTGGGGCAAAATGCGCCCCGGCTCAACACCAGGATCAGCGGATCGTTGCCTTGCAGCTCGGAAAGCTTACGGCGCTTGGCCGTGTGGTCGGTCAATTCATAGTCAGGAAATACTGCGCCGGGGACGATATCTGCTCGCATGGATGGAACTCCTCCAGTTCCATGATGCTCGGCAGGCGAATTCGGTCACGAATGTTTTCACCCGAGCGTGGGCGCTGACCCGGAGCGATGTTTTAATGGGTCATGCGCAAGAAGAGGCATTTCGACCCTGCCGCTGTGCTGTTGGCATTTCTCTGGCTCATCACCCTCGGCTGCAAGTCTCAAGCCGCCCCGCTCGCTTCCGGCAATACAGCCGATGCGTCCGCGGTCTCCGCGCAGCTGCATGCCATCGCCGATGCCGGAACGCTCTCCGATCTGCACTGGCCCAATTTCACCGATTATCGCGGACACGTCCAGCGCTTTTATGAGAGCGAGAGCTACGCGCCCGTGTGGATTCGCAACGGGCAGCCCACGCCGCAGGCGCTGGCAGTCATCGCTGCTTTCGGCAACAGCCGCCAGAAGGGTCTTAATCCCGATGAGTACGATGCCCTGCTCTGGGCGCAGCGCATCGAGGCGCTCAAGACCATGGGCGGCAATCCGGAGACGATCGCCCACTTCGATGCGGCGCTGACGGTCAGCACCATGCGCTACATCTCCGACCTGCACATTGGCCGAGTCGATCCACGACATTTCCAGTTCGGCATCGATGTCGATCAGAAGAAGTACGATCTGCCGCAGCTGCTCGCGCAAAAGTTGCTTCCTTCGAACGACGTGGCTCAGGTGCTGAATGCGGTCGAGCCGCAGTTTCCGGGATACCAGCGCACCGAAGCAGCTCTGCAGACCTATCTCACGCTGGCCGCACAGGACAAGGGCACGCAACTGCCTGACGTCGCGAAGCCGCTTTCTGCAGGAGATACGTACGCAGGAGCCGGACCGCTTGCCGACCGGCTGCGGCTGCTCGGCGACCTGCCGCAGAATGCCGTTCTCACCCCCGGCGTCTACGACAGCGCGCTCGCGGATGCGGTCAAGCACTTCCAGAGCCGCCACGGTCTGCTTGCCAGCGGCAAGCTGGGCAGCGATACCCTGCGCCAGCTCAATACGCCGCTAAGCCAACGCGTCACGCAGCTTCAGGATGCGCTCGAGCGCTGGCGCTGGCTGCCGCCTGATTTTCCGCAGCCGCCCATCGTCGTCAATGTTCCGGAGTTCGTGCTGCGCATCTTTACACCCGATCACCATGTTGCTTTGCGCATGAACGTCGTCGTCGGCAAGGCGGTGCGCAACGAAACCCCGATTTTTGCGCAGAACATGCGCTATCTCATCTTCCGGCCGTACTGGAATGTCCCCATCAGCATCGTGCGAGCCGAGATCGTCCCGTCGCTGCAGAAGAACCCGGGCTATCTCTCCGCCAAGAATTTCGAGATTACCGACCAGAGCGGCAAGGTCATCACCAGCAGCGCCGTCAACGCCGATATCCTGGCCCAGCTGCGTTCCGGAAAATTAGCGGTGCGCCAGAAGCCCGGGCCGACAAACTCGCTGGGACTGGTGAAGTTCATCTTCCCCAACGAGCACAATGTTTATCTGCATAGCACGCCCGCGCCGCAGCTCTTCTCCCAGTCGCGCCGCGACTTCAGCCACGGTTGCATCCGCCTCGAAAAGCCTGCGGACCTGGCCGCGTGGCTGCTCCAGGATCAACCGCAATGGACGCCGGATCGCGTTCGCGCGGCGATGGACTCCGGCCCCGACAATCAGCAGGTGAACCTCACCCATCCGGTGCCGGTGCTCATTCTTTATCTCACTGCCGAGGTCGAGGAGAATGGCGAGGTTTATTTCTTCGATGACATCTACGGGCATGACCGCTCGCTGAACGCGGTGCTGGCGAAGGGTCCGCCGTATCCATAGCCCTGGATTTGTAGATCTGGACTTTTAGATCGGATCTACCAGCGGCGAACGCGGCCTACGTCTACGTGCACGAAATCGGATTGCGCGTAGTAGCCCACGCCGCCGCGCCCGAGGGAGAGCGCAGCATCCCGTACCCGGTCAGTGGGAACGCCGGGGATGCGGATGTCGATGGCCTTGGCTTCCATGTGCTGGCTGTGCTCGGCGACACCGTGCGTGTGCTCGCGAAGGTAGTTGTTGCTCCATGGCGTGCGATAGCCGCAGACGATGTCGATCTCGCTGTCAGGGTGATCGAGCTTGGCGAGCAGATCGTGCAGCAGGTCGAACTCGCGCACATCGTAGTCCTTCACATCGCCGGTGCGATGGTCACGCAGGAAGTGATCCAGGCGGGCGATGCCTTCGGGCAGATATCGATCGCCGATGCGATAGACGACATCGAGCCGCTCTCCGGTGTGGAGATGGTAGAGACGCAGCCGGTAGACGGGCTGAGCGGCGTGCGGCGTGATGTTGCCGGCTCTGACAGACGGCACTGCAAGCAGCACCAGCAGTGCTCCGAGAACGGCCGTCAGAGATTTTTTGCGCGACATATTTTCTTCCAAGCCTAACTTTTGATTTTAAATCGTTGCCGCTGATAAATGAAATCGGCATGACGGGCTTGAAGATATTTCCACAACGGGACGATGCCGGAACCGCAGTGGGCATCCATTGTGTATATCTCTTCGAACTTCTCTTTACGGATCGGACTTTGCCTTTCGCGCGTCTATTACCTATACGTGGGAGTTGTTTAAGTTTCGCTCCTGTTCAACCGTTTACGAGATTGGAACGTCGAGTGGCCTGGATGTCATCCGATGGTTGGAGATTGAATGAAGAGCTCGGATATTTTTAAGGCGTGGGGTACGATCCTTGCCGGACGCGCCCCATCGCTCTCGATCGAGATCACCAAGGAGTGCCCGCTGCGCTGCCCTGGCTGCTACGCCTTCGACGCCGCCCATCTGGGCAGCGATGTGCAGCTGCGCCAGCTCTCCGATTTCAAGGGAGAGGAGCTTGTCACCCGCGTGCTCGCGCTCATCGACGAGAAGAAGCCGGTGCATGTCTCGCTGGTGGGCGGCGATCCGCTGGTGCGTTATCGCGAGCTGGATGTGCTGCTGCCGGAGATCAATCGCCGCGGCATTCATACGCAGGTGGTCACCAGCGCCTTCCGCGTCATCCCTGCCGCGTGGACAAATTTGAAGAAGGTCCACGTCGCTGTCTCGATCGACGGTCTGCAGCCGGAGCACGACGCGCGGCGCAAGCCTGCGACCTACGAGCGCATTCTCAAGAGCATCGAAGATGCCCGCGTCACCATCCACTGCACCATTACCGCGCAGATCGCAGAGCGTCCCGGCTACCTGGAGGAGTTCGTGCAGTTCTGGAATGGGCGGCCGCAGATCGAGCGCATCTGGTTCAGCCTGTTCACACCGCAGCGCGGAGCGACCGATCCGGAGATTCTCACCGCCACGCAACGGGCTTCGGTCATCGCAGAGCTGCGGCGGCTGCGTCCGTTGTATCCTGTGCTGGCGATGCCGGAAGAGCTGATTCAGGAGATGGCGTCGCCGCCCTCCAGCCCCGAAGAGTGCATCTTCGCGCAGACGACGGAAACCATCTCCGCCGATCTCACGACGCAGATCACGCCCTGCCAGTTTGGAGGAGAGCCCGACTGCGCGCAGTGCGGCTGCATGGCGTCGATGGGACTGGCCGCGGTGGGTCATCATCGCGTGGCGGGATCCCTGAATGCCGGGCACCTCTTTACAGCGTCGCTTCGGATCGGTAAAACATGGAAAAAGCTGCAGGAGAAGGTCGCTCCCAGGCCCACTCCCGCTCCGAATCTTTCCCCATTCAAGATTTTGTAAAGAACTATCGGTGAAAGTGCCGCATGATAGAGGAACGCGTTGAAATTCGAGAGACGGTGACCTTGGCTGACCGGAACTGTGAGAAAGCGTGCGAGTTGAGGCGGGAGCTGGTCCGCTTCGGCAAATGGCTCTATAGGCTCGGCTTCATGCCCGGAACCTCCGGGAACCTTTCCGTGCGGCTGGACGATGATCGCCTTTTGGTCACGCCCACCGGCACCAGTAAGTACCTGATGCGATCGGCCGACATGGTGATCGTCGATCTGGACGGCCGGCATGTCGCCGGCTCCAAGAGGGCGACCAGCGAGCTGAGCATGCACCTGGCCGTTTACCGCCATCGCGACGATGTGAATGCCGTGGTTCATGCCCATCCTCCAGTGGCGACGGCCTTCGCCTGCGCCGGACGCGGCTTGGATGAGATGCTTTGCCAGGAAGCCGCCATGACCCTGGGCAGCGTTCCGCTGGCCGAATATGCGACGACAGGGACGGATGAGGTTCCAGCCAGCCTGGAGCCCTTTCTGCCCGGCCATGAGGCTATCCTGATGGCCAATCACGGCGCGGTGAGCTATGGCGCGACTCTTCTGGATGCCTTTTTGAAGATGGAAACGGTCGAGCATCTGGCCATGATCCGGCTGGCGGCCCATCAGCTTGGCAGCACGCAGGCGCTCACCAAGGAGCAGCTGCAGCAGCTGGTGTGGGCCAAGGCGAAATATACGCAGAACGCAGTCTAAGAGAATCCCGCATCGAACAAACCGGGTGCCACCTATCTCGACTCTGAGATGGGTGCCAACATCCTTCAGACGGCGAGTCCCTGTAATCTGTAGTAAGTGCATCTGACCGTCGCCATCACCGGAGCCAGCGGGGCCGTATTCGGCCAGCAGCTTCTTTTCGCGCTCGACGCCGACTCGCGCGTGAGCCGCATCCACTTCATCGCCTCGGAGAGCGCGCTGCGCGTTCTGGCGGAGGAGATGCAGTTGAGCGGGCGCAACGGCCTGGTTGAGAAGCTGCTCGGCCGCGCGTCGGAAAAGATTCAGCAGCACAACGAGAACGACATCGGAGCGTCTATCGCTAGCGGCAGCTATCCGAGCGCGGGAATGATCGTGCTGCCGTGCAGCATGGGAACGCTGGCCGGCATCGCCAATGGGCTGGCGCAGAACCTGATCGAGCGCGCCGCAGATGTATCTCTCAAGGAGCGGCGTCCGCTGATCCTCTGCGTGCGCGAGACGCCGTTCAACAAGATCCACCTGCGCAACATGACGCTGGCTGCGGACGCGGGAGCCACCATCTTTCCGGTGATCCCCGCCTTCTACAACCATCCCGTGGATTCGGTCGAGATGGCCCGCCAGTTTGTCTATCGCGTGCTAGCCCATATCGGACTTCCGCAGAAAGATGCCTACGTCTGGAAGGGCGAGTGAGCCGCTAGACTCAAAGCGCAAAGGCTTTCTCTTCAGACCTTAGACACGCGTTTCCCGGGACTCAAGCTGCCCGGTGCCAACATTCGCTCGCCGTTTCCGCACTGCCCCGGCAAGTTCATGCAGGAGGGTTTGCGTCTCGGGCCAATCGATGCAGGCGTCGGTGATGCTCTGTCCATAGACAAGCGTCCTGCCCTTGACGAGAGACTGCGATCCGGCAACGAGATTGCTCTCGATCATGGCTCCCATGATGTGCTCCGTGCCGTCCGCGACCTGCTCGGATACGGAATGGCAGACCGCAGCCTGCTTGCGATGATCCTTGCCGCTATTGGCGTGGCTGAAGTCGATCATGATGCGCGGCTTGGCGCCCGCCTTTTCCATCTGCTCGACGGTTGATGTGACAGAGGCGGCATCGTAGTTCGTGACCTGACGGCCGCCGCGCAGGATGACATGGCAATCCTGGTTGCCGGAGGTCAGAAGAATTGCGGCCTGCCCGGTTTCCGAGGTCCCCAGAAAGGTGTGCGGCTGGCTTGCGGAGAGGATAGCCTCAATCGCAATCTGCACATTACCTGACGTGCCGTTCTTGAATCCGACCGGACACGAGAGCCCCGAGGCGAGCTGGCGATGCACCTGGCTCTCCGTGGTTCGCGCGCCGATGGCTCCCCAGCTGACCAGGTCGGACATGTATTGCGGCGAGATCATGTCCAGGAATTCTGTACCGGCAGGCACTCCCATCTCCGCCAGATCGAGGAGGAGGCGGCGCGCAATACGCAGTCCGTCGCTGATACGGAAGGACTCGTCGAAGTAGGGATCGTTGATCAGGCCCTTCCAGCCCAGCGTGGTGCGCGGCTTCTCAAAGTAGACGCGCATGACGAGCATGAGCTCGCCGGAGAGCTCGGCGATGGCTTCCTTCAGCAGGCCCGCGTACTCCCGAGCGGCGATGGGATCGTGGATGGAGCAGGGGCCCACCACGACGAGGAGGCGATCGTCCGATCCGTTGAGGATGTCCACGATCTGGCGACGCGCGTCAAAGACCGTGCGCGAGGCGTTCTCGGTAACGGGCAGCTCCTCTTCGAGGAAGATGGGAGGAAGAACAATTCGGCTGGATTTGATCCTGAGATTGTTTGTGGGATATGTCATAGTCGCCTTTTCAGGATACTAGGTGTGGCTGGTGCAGGAAGCGAGAAGGGGTCATTAAGTCTTAGCGGGGAATCTCAATCGCGCCACCGCTCGGAGCCGGTTCGGCATTGAGGAACTGCACGATCCGTGGGCCGATGCGGGGGACGCATTGGCGCGGCGCCAGGTGGCCGCAGCCGTCGTAGACTTCGAGCACCGATTGCGGGGCCTGGACGTGCAGATCGTATCCGAGAGAGACGGGCGTGATCTGATCCTGCTTGCCCCACAGGATCAGAAAGGGCATCTTCAGCTCCGATACCTTGCCGTCGACGATATCCGTGCCGGTCATCATCGATTGCAGACTTCGCTGAATGACCCAGCCGTCGCGGGCCAGCACGCGCAGCACATCTCTCTCGATAAAACCCGCCAGTCTTGGAGCCTTCCCCGTCGACAGCAGATCATTCAACTGGGACAGCCTTGGCGCGGTGTCGGCGAAGAACAGGGTGGGATCGTAGGCCGGAGCGAAGCGCAGCCCGGCGCTGTCAAAGACAATCAGCCGGCGGATGGCCTGAGGATTGTCCAGAGCAACGCGCATGGCGATCCAGCCGCCCATCGACCAGCCGGTCAGGTCGGTCTGCTTGAGGCCCTGGTCTGCGATGAAGCGCTCGACGATGCCGGCTTCCTGGGGAATGGAGTAGGCTGCGTCGCGCGGCCGATCTGAGCGGCCATAGCCCAGAAGATCCGGCGCGTAGACGCGGTAGCCATTGTGCAGAAGATAAGGGATCAGGATGGTCCAGTCCTCGGAGCGGCCGCCCAGCCCGTGGAGCAGAACGACGGGCTTGCCCGTGCCACCGGCGTAGTAGTGAATGCGATGGCCATCGACGCTCGTGTATTCGCTATGCATCCCCTCCCAGCGCAGGGCCACATCAGCCAGCGTGAGCAGCACGCGGATGGGACGCATCCATACCAGAATGCTGAATCCAGCGAAGAAGCAGATCACGACCAGGAGGATGCGCAATCGCATTTCGCGTGCTGAAGACGGGCTTGAAACAGCGGAAGATTCGTTCAAACGTTGTCCCTATCCATTGCTAATACAGCTAAAACCAAATTGAATCGCCGTCAATTCCCTTGATTCGACGGTACAGCCGGTGGAATAGACGCGCTGGGGGCCGCGTGGAGGGCCATGGCCTTCTCGATGACGGCGACGGTGAACGCTGCCACACCCTCCAGCTCTTCGCGCGAGGCCCATCGGGCTTCGGTGGCATCGGTTGCGCAATGAAGATCGCCTCCGGTGACGCGGCAGAGATAATCGACCAGGACGTAGTGATACTGCACTCGTCCATCGGCGTCTCGCGCGATTCGGTCGAGCACTTCGATGAGGGCTACCGGTTCGATATCGAGGCCGGTCTCTTCGAGAACTTCGCGGCGCACGCCTTCGAGCAGGGTTTCGCCGACTTCGAGGGCTCCGCCGGGAATCGACCACTGTCCTTTCATCGGCTCCTGGCCGCGGCGGATGAGCAGCACCCGGTCGCCATCCAGAACCACGGCACCCACGCCGACCAGCGGAGCGGCTGGATACTCGCGCGTCACTCGACCTCCCGTAATTGCAGGGCGATGGCTTTCCTTCGTTGCGGAAACGCACTGCTTCCGGAGCGCACTGCTTCCGGAATGTACTCCCGGGAGCCAGCTTAGCAAAGGAGTTGCCTTGTCCGGCTGCGCCCCGGGCCCAACTCTGCTACAAACGAAGCTGGAAAGGTATTGGCATCCTGTGGCACGATTTGCGGAACCCATGGCGCGGCTCATCGAGGAGCTGCGCAAGCTGCCTGGCATCGGCGCCAAGAGCGCGCAGCGGCTGGCATTTCACATCCTGCGCTCCAGCGGAGACGATGCCGAGGCGCTGGCCACGGCGGTGCGCGAGGTGAAGGCGCAGCTGCGCCTCTGCTCCATCTGCAACAACATCACCGATATAGATCCCTGCGTCTATTGTTCCAGTCCCACGCGTAATCAGCGGCTCATTTGCGTGCTGGAGGAGCCGACGAATATCGCCACTATCGAAAAGACGCGGGGTTACAACGGTGTCTACCACATCCTGCACGGGACGCTTTCACCGCTGCACGGCGTGGGCCCGGAACACCTGCGCATCGAGAGCCTGGAGGCGCGCGTGGCCAAGGGCGATATCGACGAGGTGATTCTCGCCACGTCGCCGACCGTCGAAGGCGAAGCCACGGCGCACTACCTCGCCGATCTGCTGCGCACGGGCAGCGCGCGCATCAGCCGCATCGCCACCGGAGTGCCGGCGGGCAGCGATATCGAATACGCGGATGAAGTGACGATGACGCGGGCGTTGGAGGGCAGATTCAACTATAGGGTTTAGGGGGGAGCGTTCAGGGTGTAGTTCTTGCAGCTAGCTGCCGGCTCTATTCCGGAACTGAAGGTCGGCGCTTCGGGGATCGAGGCGGCGCGACTGAAGTCGCGCCCTGATACGGACCGTTCTCGCTACGGATCTTTTATGAGACAGCGTCTACTATCGCAAGAGCAGGCGGGGGTGAGGGTCGGAACTACAACCCAAACCCTATCCCCTAAACGCTGCTTTTTTAGCTTCTGAGTCGCGCCAGCAGATCCTGCGGATGTACCGGCTTGGCGAGTATTTCGAACTCGTGGCCCTGGACGCGCGCGCGGTCCAACAGGTCGGCGGTTGCGGCCTGCCCCGAAAACAGCAGAATCTTGCAGGAGGGCAGAAGGGCGCGAATCTTGATCGCGGCGTCGATGCCGTTCAGATCGGTCATGATTACGTCGCTGATGAGCATATCCGGCTTGAGCGTCTTCGCAGTCTCTACGGCCTTTTCGCCGCTATAGACCGCCGTGGCCTCAAATCCGCTCTGGTTCAGAATAATGGCTAGAGTATCTGCAATCACACGCTCGTCGTCGGCGACCAGCACCTTGGGCTTTACCTGGGTTTCGGGCATTTCGCTCGTTCACATCACTTTCTGTCTTGTTTGATTGCACTGAGAAACATCTTCATCAGCCTGGTTTCGTAGAAAACTGCAGCCACAAAGAGTTCGGCAGATCAGAAACCCGTCGGACGATGTCCGCAAGGAAACTGCCCACTAAGATGATACGCTGTCCGTGTGAGGATGCTTCATCCTCCTGCAATCCGAGCAACTTACAATAAAGACGCGGGATGGGCACGGTGAGACGCCGTGCATTGATGAAATCTCGCAGCTTGCGACCCGAATTCATCCCCCATCGTCAAAGAGCTGTATCTGTTTTGACCTTGTCAATCGAAATGGTCACCAAATTCTATTAGGCGGAACGTGAGCGATGGCCGAACCAATCATTCGTGCACAGCAGGTGGAGAAGTTCTATGCTCAGCCGAGCGAGAACCGCATCCAGGTCATCTCACCCACGGACCTGTCCATCGTTCCGGGCGAGATCGTCGCTCTGCTCGGCCCCTCGGGCTCGGGTAAATCGACGCTGCTGCGCATGCTGGCCGGCCTCTCGCAGCCCTCTGCGGGTGAGGTTTTGTGGCACGGCAAGCCCATCTCGACTGTCCGCATCAATGTATCGATCGTCTTCCAGAGCTTTGCCCTCTTTCCCTGGCTTACCGTCCTCGAAAACGTCGAGGCGCCGCTCAAGGCGCGGGGCATGGCTGCGGCGGAGCGCCGCGAGCGCAGCATAAAGATCCTCGATACCGTGGGTCTGGACGGTTTCCAGGCGGCTTATCCCAAAGAATTGTCGGGCGGCATGCGGCAGCGCGTGGGTTTTGCCCGCGCCCTGGTGGTCGAGCCTGAAGTGCTGTTCATGGACGAGCCATTCTCCGCACTCGACGTGCTGACCGCCGAAAACCTGCGCAGCGAACTGCTCGAGCTGTGGCAGAAGAAGACCATCCCTACGCAATCGATCTTCATCGTGACCCACAACATCGAAGAGGCGGTGCTGCTGGCCGACCGCATCATCGTGCTGGGCCGCAATCCGGGGCATGTGCGCACCGACTTCAAGGTCACCAATCTGGCCCATCCCCGCGACCGCAAGAGCCAGCCTTTCACACAACTCGTCGATTACATCTACAAGGTGCTTACCCGGCCCGATGTCACTCCGGACATGCCCAATCTCGAGCCCGGCCGCAAGGTCCGCGACCAGCGCCAGATGCACTACGAGATGCTGCCCCACGCCCGGCCCGGCGGCATTGCCGGATTGCTGGAGCTGATCATCGACCTGGGCGGACGCACCGACATCTATCGGCTGGCCGACGAGCTGGCCTTCGAGATCGACGACCTGCTGCCGATTGTCGAAGCGGCATCGCTGCTGGGCTTCCTAAAGGTCGGGGAAGGCGATGTCGCCATCACCCCTGAGGGACACGAGTACGCGGAATCGGAGATTCTGAAGCAGAAGGAAGTCTTCCGCAAGGCGGCGCTGGAGCACGTTCTGCTGCTGCGCCAGATCACCCGCGCGCTCAACAACAAGACCGATCACACGGTTCCCGAGGACTTCTTCCTGGATATGCTCGATGAGCAGTTCAGCGAAGAGGAGACGCAGCGCCAGCTGGATACCGCCATCAACTGGGGACGCTACGCCGAGCTCTTCGACTTCGACGCCAGCCGCCGCCGCTTCATCCTTCCCGAGGTGGACGAGACAGCCGAGAGCGTGGAGGGAGTCGAGGTCGAGTGATCCCTCAGCTGAAAACCCGCTATACCTTTTCGCGCGAGCTGGTGATCGAGCGGACCTGGCCTTTCTTCCTCGACCTGACCGTCGCGGCGGGGCTGCTGGCCGGCTTTTACGCCATCCTGTGGGTGGCGCGGTTCTGGTTCAGCGGCGCGATTCCAGAAGTCCAGATCTATCGCTCGCCGGCGCATCTGCCGATCTATGCCTTTTATTCGACGGTGCGCATCTTCGTGGCGTATCTGCTCAGCTTGATCTTCGCTATCAGCTATGGGTATATCGCCGCGTACAACAAGCGCGTCGAGGCGCTGATGATTGCCACGCTCGACATCCTGCAGTCGATCCCAGTGCTCAGCTTCCTGCCCGGCGTGATGCTGGCCATGATGTCGCTCTTCCCTTCCAAGCAGATCGGAATCGAGCTGGGCGCGATCCTGCTCATCTTTACCGGCGAAGTCTGGAACATGGCCTTCAGCTTCTATTCGTCGCTGAAGAGCATTCCCCGCGAGCTGAATGAGGCGTGCAGCATCAACCGCTTTTCGGCGTGGCAGAGGCTGTTTCAGCTGGAACTGCCTTACGCCACCATCGGCCTGGTGTGGAACTCCATGGTTTCGGTGGCGAGCGGATGGTTCTTCCTGATGGTCTGCGAGATGTTTCCGGTGGGCAGCCGCAACTTCCGCCTGCCCGGCCTGGGATCGTATCTGCAGACGGCGGCCTCGAATGGCGACACGGTGGCGATGATCTACGGCATCGTGACGATGATCATGATCATCGTACTTACCGATCAGCTGCTGTGGCGGCCCATCATCGCGTGGAGCGACAAGTTCAAGTTCGAGAACGTCGAGGCTTCGGTGCGTATCACTTCGCCGGTGCTGCATCTGCTGCGCAATTCGAACCTGCTGGGCACGCTGCATCGCTCTACCTTTGCTCCGCTCAGCGAACAGCTTTACCGGCGTATCGCTCACCGCAACGAACGCCGCTTTTCGCACGGCGAGAGCACTGTGACTCCGACGAGCCGCAGATCGACTGCCGCGATGATCACGGTAGCGACGATCGCAATTGCCGCCATCGTCTATGCCGCCTTCCGCGCGATCCTGCTGCTGCGCCAGGTGCATGGGAATGAGCTGCTGGCGCTCTTCGAAGGCGCCGGGGTGACGTTTCTGCGCGTCAACGTTTCGCTGCTGCTGGCCTCTCTCTGGACAATCCCGGTCGGCGTCGCCATCGGCTTCAATCCCAAGCTGGCGAACATCACTCAGCCTCTGGCACAGATCGCGGCCTCGTTTCCGGCGACTGCCCTTTTCCCTGTCCTGTTGCTGGCGCTTTCGCGGCTGGGGCTGGGACTGGGCATCGGCTCGGTGGCGCTGATGATGCTGGGGACGCAGTGGTACATCCTATTCAACGTGATCGCGGGCGCGATGGCCATCCCTTCGGACCTGAAGGAGGTCTCCGACCTCTTCCACTTCACTAGCCTGCAGCGCTGGACCACAGTGATCCTGCCCGGCATCTTCCCGTTTCTCATCACCGGCCTGGTCACGGCCTCGGGCGGCGCATGGAACGCGTCCATTGTGGCCGAGTATTTTCAGCTGAAGGATAAGACGCTGACTACGACTGGTCTAGGAGCGCAGATCAGCGCCGCCAGCCTGCATGGCAATTACCCTACTCTGCTGCTCGCTACCATCATCATGGCGCTGATGGTGGTGACGATCAACCGGCTGGTGTGGCGTCCGCTGTACCGGTTGGCGGAGACGAAGTACCGGCTGGAAGGGTGATAACGGCAGGGTCTAGGGGATAGCGTTCAGGGTTCAGTCCTTCACTGCTGGGATCTGCAGTCCGGTATTTGGGTTCGTCTCGAGGGAGGCTATCCCCTGCTGACGACCAGCGGGAGGAAGAATCTCGACAATGCCATCGCATTCTCGTGGCTTCTCAGAAAACTCGTTAAATTCCCATAGAGCCTTCGTCGAATTTCGTTGACCGTGAAACTCTATATATGTAGAGTTTCGCCAATGAAGATTCGCCTTTCCCCACAGACGCTGCTGGTTCTGGATGCTTTTCTGCACTCTCCGGCGGATTGGAAGTATGGCTACGACATCAGCCGCAACACCGGGCTGAAGTCGGGCACGCTGTATCCGATCCTCATTCGCATGGCGGAGCGGGAGATGCTCGAGACTTCGTGGGAGAACAGCGAGGAGGGACGGCCTCCGAGACACCTGTACCGGCTTACGGCGGAGGGCGCACGCTTTGCACGGGAGCATCGGCTGGCTCCGGCGAAGGGAGCGCTGCGTCCGGCTTCGATCCAAGAGGTGAATGGCTAATGGAGGCAGACGGCTGATGTCTTCTCTACGGCGACTGGCCTACGGATTGTTGCGCGCGGTGCTGCGCCACTCGCGCACCGAAAACGAAGAGTGGGCGCGGGCCATGCTGCACGAGCTGGACTTCATCGAGAACGACTGGGCGGCGCTGTGGTGGGCTCTCGGCTGTACGACAGCGATGTGGAGGCAATCGGCGCGCGGTGTAAGGCGATGGTTTTCAAAACAAGGAAGCAAAAAGGAGGCAGGTATGAACGAAGGCGGAAAGAAAGCGCTCGGATTTGTATCGGGGATCGGGCTGGCAGCGGCCGTTGGTGCGATCGGAGTGGGGCTTTGGCTTCTATCTTTCTCTCTCATCCCGGCTGCGCGGGCCGGCGGGCAGTGGGTCCACCTGACAGTCGGCGTCTTCCTACCGGAGACGATCTTTGTCGTGGCTACGATTCTGTTGTGGCGTAAGCGACGGCCGATGGCGCTGGGGATTATGCTGTTCGGAGCGGCGGCAGGAGTGCATGTGCTGATGCACTTCGCTAAACACTGGCGCGGGTGAAAAGTTCAGGGTTTAGGGGGTAGGGGTTAGGGAATAGGGTGTATCTCTTTATTTCCGACTCTTCTTTGCCAGGCAGGTCTCCCACATCTCAAAATCGAGATGTAGAGGCAGGACTGGCCGTCCAGGCGATTGCGCCTTCAGCGCTCGATCCATAGTGGTAACGGCGATTGTGGAATCCTGATTTGTGGCTTTACGGATTGCCAGCCGACAGACGCGACTTCCTGGAAGGAACATAAGTTAGTCCGTCCTTCTGACGACCGAAGGGAGGAAGAATCTTCGCGATGTTTATGCACCAGCATCGCGGAGATCCTTCGCCAGGCTCAGAATGACGACCATCAAATGAAGTCAGGCCCCATGTCGCATCTGAAATGGTGCCTTGACCGGATCAACCCAGCGTGGGCTCTACGCTACTGCTGAGGAGGCTTGCTCGCCGCCGGAGCCGGGTCTGCCCCGCCCTCTTGGGTGTCGGGATGCTTCTCGTAGATCGAATACTGTCGGGCCGGCCGCTTCAGCTTTACCTGGATCTCTTTGCTGTCGGTGGTGATCTGGTAATCGTCTCCGAAGGTCTGGTAGCCGTTGGCGATCACCTGCAGACGCACCGTGTCGCCGATCGGAATCACGTCGATGACGGCTTTGCCATCTTCGTTGGTCTTCAGCTCGAGGTTGCCCTCGTCCTTGTTGTCTTTCATGGGATGAAAGATCACGGCGGCGTTCTCTACCGGCTTGCCGTTCGTCTCCTTGGTCACGACGACCGTAATCTTGGCCGTATCCGGTGGCGGCACGTACTTGCGGCCGCGAGTGGGTGCGGTTTGGGCGAACAGCGCCGGAGCACCGATGACTGTGAAAAGAAGAAGCAAAGGGAGCCAGCGAAATCCTTGCTTGGAAGGTTGGGAAAAGCGGCGAAGCGGTACAGCAGCGTTCATACTCGAATTGTATGCAATCCTGACCGTGCAACTCAATCCAAAGGCGACGGCGACGGCTTTTTCCTGCGCGTTCGCGGTTGGAAAGCAGTGATGCGCGAGCCGTCCAGCTTTTAAAACGGCAGACGACAGAGATCGTCGAAACAGCCATCCCGCTGGCTCCGGTTCTCCGTTACAATCGCCACACAAAGGACTTCAAACGCATCCATCATGCCTTCACCCTTGCAGGACTCCGCTGCGGCGATGGCCGGAAAAAACGGCCACTCTCTCATTAGCCAAGACAAATTCAAGCAGCTCTTTCACACGCTCATCGAGAGCCAATTGTTGAACGAGCACCTTCGCTCCACGGGCAAACCGGCAGCGGCTGCTCATCGCGAGGCCGGCCCTGCGGGCCTGGTGCTCGATCTCCGCCGCGAAGACACCATCCTTCTGCCCTCGCCGACCCACTTCGCGCATCGCGTGAAGGGATCGAAGCTTAAACCTCTTCTGGAGCAAGCCGCAGCGGCGCCATCGGCAGCGATCCTGGCCCAGCGGCTGATCGAAGCGCTTACCGTGGCATTGAACAACCGGATCGAGAAGAACGACGGCATCGTGCTGGTGCTCTTCGACTTTGCCGGTCGCGGGGATGACTCGCTCTCGCACTACGACGCCGTCTTTGCTGCGGCGGTGGGCGCGAAGCTGCCCATTCTCTTCGTTCTGGAGAGCTATGACGGCTTCGCCGATTCGGTCGCTTTCAAGGAAACTCATCCCACGCTGCCCTACATCTCCGTCGACGCGCATGACATTGTTGCTGTCTATCGCGTGGCGCAGGAATCGATCGTTCGCACCCGTGAAGGCAGCGGTCCGGCGGTCATTGAACTTGCACCGATCCCCGACGGCGATGAGAATCCTGTCGACAAGATGCACCGCTACCTGGAGACCAAGGGCCTGCCCGCAAAACGATGGAAGACTGACGCTGAACGCAGGTTTGAGAAGGAGCTGCGGGCGGCTTGTCATCTCCAGGGCGATCCTCTAGCCTGAGAACAGCCTGGCAGTTTGCATCCGCAGTTCGCATTTGTAAAGGATGCAGATCGATAGCCCCCAATCGTTTGAGGTGTGAGTGAGAATTGTTGTAGCGTCCGGCCTGCTGTTTGCGTTCAGCTTTTGTCCCCTTCATGGAATAGCGCAAGCCGCTGGCGAGGATCATCCCTTCCACCTTGCCGCCGATCTTGCCAGCGCAGCCATGCCTGATTCCGGTGTCGATCCTGCGGCAGCCGCACAGCAGCCTGTTCCCTCCGACTATCGGCCGGCCATTCCGATCATCTATAACAGCTCGCTGGGCTCGACGTATGTGCCGATGGATAGCTGGATGTATCCCGCGCTCGATCGTCTGCATGCGCTGGGTTATCTGGACACCGCGTTTCTCGGGCTTCGTCCCTGGACGCGCCTCAGTATCGTCCACATGCTGCAGGAGACGAGCGACAAGCTCGATGCCCATTCGAACGACGAGGAAGCGCTGGAGATATTCCTTGCCGTCCGTGAAGAGCTGGGCGCCGATCAGCAGGACGCTAACGGCGGTCATGTGCGGCACGCCGAGCTGGAAAGCACCTACACGAATCTGCGCGGCATCAGCGGCACGCCCCTGCGCGACAGCTTCCATCTCGGCCAGACCATCGTCAACGATTACGGCCGCCCGTATCAGGAGGGCTTCAGCAACTACAGCGGCTTCAGCACGCGCGCGGAAGCGGGACGATTCTCTCTTTATTTCCGCGGAGAGTACCAGCATGCGCCGAACGCGGCTGGTTATTCGCCCGCATTGTCGGCGTATCTCTCCAACGTCGTTGATCTAATCCCCTACGCGACGAATCCGGTGCAGGCTACGATCCCTCAGGGGCCCATCGCCGAGGCCAATCCCTTTCGCGTGATGGAGGCAAACCTCTCTTATCATCTGCTCGGCCACGAGGTTTCCTTCGGCAAAACGGATCACTGGCTGAGCCCTGCACAGGGCGCGAGCATGTCGTGGAGCACGAACGCCGAGAATATCTACACGTTCGAGATCAATCGCGTGGAGCCGCTTCGCATTCCCGGCATCTCGCGCCTGATCGGGCCGATACGCTATGACTTTTATGTGGGCAGCCTAAAGGGCCACACCGCGCCGAACGATCCCTGGGTGCATGCGGAGAAGATCAGCTTCAAGCCTTCGAAAAATCTGGAGTTCGGATTCGAGCGCACTGTGATCTGGGGCGGCAAAGATCATGAACCGATCACGATTCACACGTTCCTGAAAAGCTTCTTCAGTGTGCAGAATGTTACGGCAGCGGAGAAGTTTTCGCGCGACGATCCAGGCGCGCGCTTTGGCAGCTTCGATTTCGATTATCGCTTGCCGTATCTGCGCAACTGGCTGTCACTCTATTCGGACTCCGAGGCCCATGACGACGTCAACCCCATCAGCGCACCGCGGCGCTCGGCAGTAAGGCCTGGAGTTTATCTCTCGCATTTCCCCGTGCTGACACATCTTGACCTGCGCGTCGAAGGCGCATCCACCGATCCGGTGAGTAGAAACGCAGGGGTCTACGGCGATTTTCTTTACGCCGAGGGAGTACAACTTCAAGGGACGACCAACAAGGGCTTCCTCTTTACCGACTGGATTGGGCGCGATTCGAAAGGCGGCCAGGCGTGGCTGACCTATCACCTGTCGCCGAGCGAGAACATCCAGTTCATGTATCGCAATGCCAAGGCCGATCAGAAGTTCATCCCCCTGGGCACGACGCAGAATGACTTTCAGATCTCGGTCGTGAAGCGCCTGATGAAGGACGTCGAGATCCGCGGGTGGTTCCAGCGCGAAGAGTGGAAGGCCCCGATCTACAAGCCCGGCCAGCAGAACGACACGCTCGCCGCCGCGCAGATTACCTGGTATCCCAAAGAGAGTAAGAACTTCTAAGGGACTCGCCGTCCAGGCAATTGCGCCTTCGGCGCTTATTTCGGTTGTATCCAAGACACTAGCGGTCTCCCACATCTCAAACGCGAGATGTGGGGCAGGACTCGCCGTCCAGGCGATTGCGCCTTCGGCGCTTATTTCGGTTGTATCCAAGACAG
>NZ_LBHJ01000003.1:609708-1006620 GCF_001006305.1 Silvibacterium bohemicum | reverse complement strand
AACGCGAGATGTGGGGCAGGACTCGCCGTCCAGGCAATTGCGCCTTCGGCGCTTATTTCGGTTGTATCCAAGACAGCAGTGGTCTCCCACATCTCAAACGCGAGATGTGGGGCATCCGGTCTTGATGCAGTGGTTTCTGCTAGCTCAATCGTTGGCGTAAATCTACGCCCGTCATCTGTGCCGGCCCGTCGAGCTTCAGCATATTTAGAATCATCGGCGAGATATCGCGCAGCGAGCCGTCCGGCCGCAGGGTGTATTGGTCTGCATCCTCGCTCACGTAGATGAACGGCACCGGATTCGTCGTGTGCGCGGTGTGCGGGCCGCCGGTCTTGGGGTCGACCATCATCTCGGCGTTGCCGTGATCGGCGGTGATCAGCATTGAGCCGCCGTACTGGCGAATCGCCTGATAGATGCCGCCCAGGCAGGCATCGACGGTTTCGACGCCCTTGATAGTCGGAGCCAGCTTGCCGGAGTGACCGACCATGTCGGCGTTGGCGAAGTTCACGACGAGCAGATCGAAGGCCGTGTCCTGAACGGCTTTGATGACCACCTCAGCGATGCCGGCCGCAGACATCTCGGGAGCGAGATCGTAGGTCGCGACCTTCTGCGACGGGATGAGCAGACGGTCTTCTCCCGCAAACGGAGTTTCGATGCCTCCGTTGAAGAAGTAGGTCACGTGCGCATACTTCTCGGTCTCGGCGATGCGCAGGTTACGCATGTTGGCATTGGCCAGCATGTTGGCGAGCAGATTCTCCATCGACTCGGGCAGGATAATCATGGGCAGCGTGAAGGTTTTGTCGTACTGCGTCATGCAGACGTAGTGCAGGTTTTTGGGGACTTCATTGCGTGGGATTACGAGGTCCAGATCGTCGGCGCCGGGGAGATCGCGTCCCTGCTGCTTGGTAAGGCCGCTGTTGCGGACCAGCACCCGCGTAATCTGCCGCGCGCGATCGGCGCGGTAATTGAACATGATGCAAACATCTTCGTCGCGGATGACTCCGTTCGGATGTCCATGCTCATCTGTAACTACGAAAGGCACAATAAATTCGTCGGTGACGTCGTTGTTGTAGGACTCTTTCACGCGAGCGATGGGATCGGCGTAGGCTCCGCCCTCTGCTTTGCCGGTGACCATGGCGTCGAAGGCAAGCTTCTCGCGCTCCCAGCGCCGGTCGCGGTCCATCGCGTAGTACCGGCCCGAGACGGAAGCGATCTTACCGATCTGATATTCGCGCATCTTCTGTTCCAGGCTGGCAAGATATGCCGCGCCTGAGGTGGGCAGCGTGTCGCGCCCATCCATGAAGGCATGTACGAAGACCTTTTCCACGCCCTGCAGCTTGGCGGCTGCGAGCAGCGCGTAGAGATGGTTCTGATGCGAGTGAACGCCGCCGTCGGAGAGCAGGCCGAAGAGATGCAGCTGGCGTCCGCCCTGGGCGGCGCGCTTTAACGCGTCGGCAATCACAGGCTGGGTGGCGAATTCGCCCGCGGCGATCAGCGCATCGATACGCGTGATATCCATGCGCACCACGCGGCCCGCGCCGATATTCAGATGGCCGACTTCGCTATTCCCCATCTGCCCGTCGGGCAGCCCGACAAAATGATCGGAGGCGTGGAGCAGCGTGTTGGGATACTCGGCGAGCAGCTTGTCGTACGTGGGCTTGCGGGCGAGAGCGATGGCATTGTTTTCGGTCTGCGGGCGATAGCCCCAACCATCGAGAATGGTGAGGACGATGGGGCGGGTACGAACTGACATGTCTACTCCAGCGGCTGTTGGTGATTTCGATGGAAGCTCGGCGTGCTGAGATTCTTCGCGGCGCTCAGAATTGTGGTTCAAAGAATCGAAACAAATGCTACCCATCCTCTCGCAAACTCACGAGAGGATGGGTAGCCGATCGGCTGCTTCGTTCTGCTACTGCTGAGGAGCAGGTGTCGTCGTTGCGGGGCTCGCCGGCTTCGCAGCGGGAGCGGAACTCGAACCGGGGGCAGCGCTGGCACCGGGCGCATTGAGCGACGGCGCCGGCTTGGGCGCGTGCTCCTGCTGATACTGCTTGGCCGCGGCTTCGATCTCCGGACGATGACGGCTGACCACGTCCTGCGCCGTCTTCCGCGCCATCGTCATGCCCGCCTGCTGCGACTGCTGCAGAACCTCCGGCAGGGTCTCCATCATGTTCTTGCCAGCGGGGGTCTTGTAGAAGGCGATGATGCTGTCGGCGTCTTCCGTCGAGATGTGTTGCTTGTAGATGGCAATGATCGAGGCGTTCAGATCGTCCTTTTCGAGCGACTGCTGGAGATCGTCGGTCACATCCTTGGGCGCAAAGGGCAGGCTGGAGTGGAAGTAGTTCGTCATGCCATGGACCATCTGCTCTTTCATCTTGTCCGCGCCGGTTACTTCGAGCATCTTCTGGGCCTGCGCGTCGGTGAGCGGGTGGGCGGGAGCCGTGGAAACAGGCGCCTTTGCGGCGGGGGCCGCGGTGGCGGCGGGAGTGGAGGGCTTAGCGGGGGCTGCCGATTGAGCGAAGGCCGATCCCGCCAGAAGAGTACAACTCAGGGACAGGATAGCCGTCCGCATGTTTGCTCCAGTCATGGGTTGAAGGGTTGAGAGGCGCGCAGGTTGTGGATTGGCCTGCGCGCCGGTAAGAGGACTACTCGCCAAAGTTGACCGCTTCCAGGCCGAGGAACTCAGCCGTCTGTCCCAGCTCTTCTTCAATGCGCAGAAGCTGGTTGTACTTGGCGATACGGTCGGTGCGCGAAGCGGAGCCGGTCTTGATCTGCCCTGCGCCCGTGGCCACTGCAAGGTCGGCGATGAAGGTGTCTTCCGTCTCGCCGCTGCGATGGGAGATGATCGAGGTGTAGCCGTAGCGGCGCGCCAGGTCGATAGCTTCGAGCGTCTCGCTCACCGTGCCGATCTGGTTCACCTTGATCAGGATGGAGTTGGCGATGCCCTCGTCGATGCCGCGCTGCAGGCGCTCGGTGTTGGTGACGAAGAGATCGTCGCCGACCAGCTGCACGCGCTGGCCGACCAGCTCGGTCAGATAGCGCCAGCCCTGCCAGTCGTCTTCGGCCAGACCGTCTTCGATCGATACGATGGGATATTGGCGCGTCCACTCCTGCCAGTAGCGGGCCATCTCTTCGCTCGTCTTCTGGCTCTTGTCGGACTTCTTGAAGATGTAAGTGCCGCTCTCCTTGTCGTAGAACTCGCTGGCTGCGGGATCGAGCGCGATGGCGATGTCTTCGCCCACCTTGTAGCCGGCCAGCTCGATGGCCTCGAGGATTAGTTCGATGGCTTCGACATTGGACTTGAGAGAAGGTGCGAATCCGCCTTCATCGCCAACTGCCGTGCTGTATCCACGCTTCTTGAGCACGCCCTTCAGGGTGTGAAAGACTTCCGTGCCCCAGCGCAGCGCGTCGGAGAAGCGCTCCGCGCCTACCGGCATCACCATGAACTCCTGAAAATCCACATTGTTGTCGGCATGTGCGCCGCCGTTGAGGATGTTCATCATCGGCGTGGGCAGCACCGAAGCATTCACGCCGCCAAGATAGCGATAGAGCGGGATGTTGAGAGCGTTGGCGGAGGCCCGCGCCACGGCCATGGAAACGGCCAGGATGGCGTTTGCGCCGAGCTTGCTCTTGTTCGGCGTACCGTCCAACGACAGCATGGTCGCGTCGACCAGGCGCTGATTGGCAGCGTCGATGCCGGTCAACTCCGGAGCCAGAATGCTTTCTACGTTCTCGACGGCCTGCAGGACGCCTTTGCCCAGGTAGTGCGACTTGTCGCCGTCGCGTAATTCAACTGCCTCGTGTTCGCCGGTAGAGGCACCGCTGGGCACCGCGGCGCGACCCATCGCGCCTCCTTCGAGCACCACATCGGCTTCTACGGTCGGGTTTCCGCGCGAATCTAGAATCTCGCGCGCATGGATGGCAGCAATCTCCGTCATGTCACTCCTTGATATCTGGTGTTGTAAGCGGTCTTTGAGTTTCGGGCGGCGATCGACGAGGATGGATTCACCGGACGCTCCGCTGATTGTGTCGATGAAGCTCGTCATACTGTGGTTACAGGCCTTCCGCTTTCTTTCCGTGGGGTCCTCGCAATTCTAACAAAGAGCGGCGCGGCATTTCTCCGGCTGCCGCATTCGCAGAAATGTAACGTAAGCCGGTAACGGCTATGGTTCGCAGGCGCTTTGCCTACTGGTTTACAAGCCAAGCCTCGGCTACGCTTGAACCATCACAGTTCAGAAGTGATTGTCATTCCATCTCTTCATGCGATTTTGACGCGGGTTGGCAACGCTTCGAAAGATTGCGGGTTTGCAGAAAGAGCGCGCGGTTTGCGCCATCTGCTTACCGGGACTGACGGGCCACTTGAAAGCTCAATCGATTTCGATGCAAATGAGGTAGCTATGAAGCAGTTTCTCCATGGATGGACACCGGGACTCATCGTCGCAGCGGCAGTCACCCTCACCGGTGCGGCTTATGGACAGCAGGCAACCCAGCCGGCTTCAGACCCCTATCAGGGCGTGTCACAGCCGCCGCCGGACGACTCCATCGTAGCCAATCCGGATGCAGCTCCGGCCCCACCGCCAACTGCTGTTGTTTCCAAACCCGCTTATAACCCGGACGACGACATTGTGGGCTCCTCGCCAGTAGCGAGCCCGGCACAGTATTCCGATCCGGCTCCAAACAGCGCGGTCCTGGAAACACGTCCCAGTGAGACCCGCCCCAATCCAGACGCGGGCATCGTCAGCGTAATTCCCTCTTCCGGCAATGAGCTGCCTGAAGGAACCAATGTTCGGGTACGGCTCACGGAGCGGCTTTCGACCGTGGATACGACTGCCGGCTCACCCTTTCGCGGCGAAGTGACGACCGCGGTCTTCAAGGATGGCCGGATCATCATTCCTCCGGGCTCGATTCTCAAGGGGCGCGTAATCAGCGTCCGCCAGGGGCATCACTTCACTGGCGCGGCGACTCTTCATCTTCGGCCGGACATGATCCTGCTGCCCGACGGCACGGCCTATCATCTTTATGCGCAGGTCATCCAGTCCAAGGCTCCGGGCACCCGCACTGACAGTGAAGGCGGCATCCAGCCCAGCTCGCAGTGGAAGAAGGACACAGCGGAGTACGGCGTGGGCATTGGAGCCGGAGCCATTGCAGGCGCGCACTTTGCCGGACCGCACGGCGCTCTCATCGGAGCGGGCATCGGCGCCACCGTTATCACGGCGCATCTGCTCATGCAGCATCCCGCAGCCGCGGTAGTGCCTTCCGGCTCGGTGGTCACCTTCAGCCTTAGCGAACCCATGGAGCTTACTCCCACACGTAACTAACCTGCTTCATTCGATACTGACCGGGGATGCCTATGGCATCCCCCTTTTTATTTGCTCGAGTGATTGGTTGGCTCTTGTAGACTTCCGTGCTGCGGGAGGTTTCCATGTCCACAGCCAAGGTTGTTCCTGAGGGATACCACAGCGTTCAGCCCTATCTCATCTTCAAGCGCACGGGTGAGGCCATCGACTTCTACACCAAAGCCTTCGGAGCAAAGGAACGCCTGCGCATGGCGGGCAAGGATGGCAGAATCGGCCATGCCGAGATTGAGATCGGCGACTCCTGCCTGATGATGGCGGATGAAAATGCGAGCTTCGAAGCTTTTAGCGTAGAGCATTTCGGCGGGTCGCCGGTCAGCCTGATGGTCTATGTCGCCGATTGCGATGCAATGTACAAGCAGGCTCTCGCGGCGGGAGCAACATCCACGCGAGAGCCCGCCGATCAGCCTTACGGCGACCGCATGGCGGGGGTGAAGGATCCCTTCGGCTACTTCTGGTATCTCGGCACCCGAATCAAAGGCATGACGAAGGAAGAGCTGGAGCAATTGATGTAAATCTGCATGTTGCAAGGGTTTGAGAAAATCTCGGGCCGGGATCGGGGTACGGCATCGCTGAGATTTTTAGCTTCGCTTGGAATGATTGGCTCTTTTATGGCAAGATGACGCGGCTCTTTACGGGCGTTCGCAGACTACCTATTTGGAGAGCGGCCGCATCTCACCCCTTGGAGAGTTGTTCAATCCCGGTGGTGAGTGCAGACGATGAATCAGGCTCTTTTCAATGCCCAACCAAAGCTGAACACGATCGATCCGTTGTCCGGTGCAAATGGAGAAATTGGCAGCATTCCATTACAGAGCAAGCCGTTTGTCGTGCCTTCGAATGCAGAAACAAAGGCGAGCGGAAGCAGCGTGATTACTCCCGTTGTGGTTCACGTCCCGCAGCTCGACCTGCTCAACGTGCTGCGTGGGACGCATGAAGTTGTGGAGCTTCCCCGCCCCAGGAAAGAATCCAGGCATAAGAATTCCTCTGATGAAAAGGGAGCCCGGCCTTCCGAAGGCGGCGGCACGCTACGTGTAATGCGAGCGCTCAGGGCCTGTGTCGAAGCGATCTCCATGCGCGTCGCATCGTAGTCTTCCCGACTAATTATTCAATTCCGGGGAACCTGTTCGAGCAGGCGCTTCCAGTTCTTGCGGTTGCGGCGATAGGTTTTCTTCAGATCTTCAAGAATGCGCTCGAAGTCTCCGTGGCCGTGCAGGCGATTCCATGCCGGATTTTTGGAAAACCACGGATAGTTTTCATTGCCGAGATAGATCGCCCGCCGCAGCCAGTGCAGCGCTTCGCTCTCGTCGCCATCAACGGCGAAATAGGTTGCCAGACGATAGGCCATTTCGCTGTCGGCTTCCGCGGCGGCCATTGAATCTTCTTCAATCATGGATGCGGCTCGATCGCGCTCACCGACCTGCGCATAGCACATGGCCAGCGTGGGATAGGCGATCCTCATGCTGTCGTCGTCGCGAATGACCTCTTCCAGAATGGCGATAGCCTGCCGCAGATCTCCCTGCCGCATGTGCTGATAAGCGACCGAGGTGCGCAGCAGCGGATGCCTGGGCTCCAGGGTGAGTCCTTTGTCCAATTCTTCTTGCGCCAGCTCGAGCTGGTTCTGATATTGATACACACGGGCGCGGTGGTTGTAGATCATCGGCGCATTGGAGGGGTTCAGGCTGAGCGAGCGGTTGAACTGCTCGAGCGCCTGCTCATACATGCCGTCGATGCGCAGCGTCATACCCGCTACCATGTGGACGTTCCAGTCATTGGCGGCGGTGTTGAGCAGGTTTTCGATGCCGTGGCGGGCGCTCTCCTTCTCTCCGCGCGAAAGCAGCATATAGACACGGTAGAGATTGGCCTCGACGGAGCCGGGATCGATCTCGAGCGCGCGATCGAAGGCGCGGCGCGCGGCCATTACATGCAGGCGGCCGCCGAAGCCGTGACGCACATATTGCAAATGGGTGATGCCCAGGCCGGTGAAGGCAGGAGCGAAGATTGTATCGCGCTCGGTTACGCTTTCGAAGAGCTCGCGGGCGCGATCCAGATCGGAGCGGCTGCCGGTGCGCTGCATGAACGACGAAAGCATGGCACGGGCCTGCAGATATTCCTCGGACAGATCTTCGGCCAGCGGCTGCGCATGCGGATTGGCGCGCTCCGGCTGCTGGCTGAGTTGGCCAATGCCCTGCAGCGAGGCGAAGACCTCATTGCAGATCTCGGTCTGCACCGCAATGAGATCGAAAGACGGCACGCTGATCGCACCGCCGGCGCGCACGCTCTCGCCGGGAACGTTGAGCAGCTGCCAGTTGAGATCGAAGCCTTTCTCCGAACGCAGAAAATTTCCCGCCAGCACCCACTCGACGAGCAACTTGTGCCCGATGGACATGGGGTCCATCTGGGCCAGCGGAAGGTGCATGAGCGAGCTCGACGGCCGCACCACCAGGGATGACATGCGCGCCAGGCGCGCGGCAATGGCGTCGGCCAGGGCAAAGCCGTAGAGCGGAGCGACCTCGGACGGTCCGAAGTTCTGGAACGGCAGCACGAGGATGGTGTTGCGTTTCTCCTGCGTGTCCCCCGATTCGCGAAAGCGCTCGGCGAGCATGGAGAGCAGGCCGGTGGCGCGCTTCTCGGCCTCGGCTGTTGACGGCGGAAGGTTGGCGGCAGCGTCCCCGGGAATGATTCCGGTCTCGATCTGCAGCGCCTTCATGATGGTCTTCAGTCCCTCGCGCACATCCGCGGCGCTCGAATAGCGCTCGGCGGGAATCTTCTGCAGGCAGCGGAAGATCAGCGAGCTCAGCTCGGCGGGAGCGTCGAGCGATGCGGGGTCATGGAACTGGATGGCGCGGATGCTCTGGAACTCGTCCATATCAGGCCGGGCGAAGGGATGCCGGCCGGCAGTCAGCTCATAGAGGATCACGCCCAGCGCCCAGAGATCGCTCTGCACGCTGCTGTGGCCAGTGACGAACTGCTCGGGAGCCATGTAGGCGATGGTCCCGCCGCGCGCGGTGTAGGTTGCGGCGGCAGAGCCGACCTTGCGCCGGGTCGGCTTGGCCGGATCGAACTCGGCTTCTTCCGGATTGAGGCGACGGGCCAGGCCGAAGTCGAGAATCTTGACCAGGCCGCCATCGGTAAGCATGACGTTCGCTGGCTTGAGATCGCGGTGGAAGATGCCCAGCGAGTGGGCCGCGCTAAGTCCGTCGGCGATCTGAATCCCTACCGAAAGAATGAGCTGCAGGCTGGCCGGGCCGCGCGCGATGAGCTTGTCGAGCGACTGGCCGGGCACATACTGCATGACGATGAAGGAGTCTTCGCCCTCTTCGCCGACTTCATAGATGGCGCAGACGTTGGGATGCTCGATGGCCGAGGCCATGCGCGCCTCACGCAACACCGTGCTGCGCATCTGCTCGAGCGTAAGCGCGCCGCGCTTCAGCACCTTGAGCACCACCGGCCGCATCAGCAACGTGTCGTTGGCCAGATAAACGATGCCGCTTCCGCCCGCGCCCAGACGGCGGATCAGCTCATAGTGCTCGATCATGCGATGTTTCATTCTGGATTTAGTTTAACGAAGAAGCGGCTCGCGTTACGCTAACCGGCAGATGCTGGATTTCCGCTGTGACACGGAGCTTTTTGACGTGCTCTCTTGTGAAACTGGCGGCGATTGCACACGCTTGAAATTAGCCGTGGCGCTCCGAGCGAACAACAGGTCCCTTCGGCGAGCTCAGGGCACGCTGTTCGACTCCCCTTCGGGGCGCTCCGGACGACGAATTGATTGAGGTTTCTGTTCGCCGATTAAGGTTTCGGGCTTGCGGTAGGCTTCAGGTTCGCGATGATCTGTTGGAAGAGCGGCACATTGCCGCGCGTTCCAGCGTAGTTGGCCAGCCATCCCTGCTGCAGCGAGATGCAGGCCAGCGCGGCACCTGCCGGCATATCGCGGGAGACCGATCGCGGCCTCGCCTCGAGGCAATCGATTCCGGAGGGAAGGTCTGCCGGCGCAGCGACGTTGAAGTCCGAGATGGGATGCGACTGGCGGAAGAGGCTCTTCCACTCCTCGGCCTGCTGCTGCGGGGTGCTGCGAGCATCGGGCAGGAGGAGGTTAACGTAGATCAGTTCCGGTCCGCGCGCCTCGAGATTCAGGGTTTTGGGCGGCTTCTGCAGGGTGACTCCCTGGGGATTCGCCTGAAAATCGTCGCCTGCCTGGTTCATGTCCGCCGTCCAGCCTAAGGGCACCTGCACCCGCAGGCCGCGATACTTAACGGCATTGCCATGGACCACGTGCCATCCCAACGCGGTCAGCGCCGGAGCGTAGTACACCGCAACGCCAACCAGCGGGATGCAGAGCAGGGCGAAGATCTTTCCCGGCAGAGGAACCGCTTTGCGGGTTCTTCGTCCGATCTCGCTGGGCGCTGCGACGTTGAGTGCCTGAACCTTGGACATGAAGATCAGATTCTTGCATGAATAGGGTAGTCACACCAATCAGAAACTTTGCGAAACAGCTACCACTTTCCGGGGTGGTACATTTCGCATCAAAACTTCCCATAGGAGAAACGATGACGACAGAAGCAAAGAGGTGCGGCCATCAATCGTGCCGCTGCCTGGTGGAGGAAGGCAGGATATTTTGCGGCCCGTGGTGCGAGGGCGCGAAGCGCAGCGTCGAAGAGATCGTCTGTGACTGCGGGCATCCTGCGTGTAAGGAGAGTATGTCGGCGCGGGAGTAAGGGACGGAAAATGGCGGAGTCCGAGGCTGAGGCCCAGCCATGGTGAGGGCACTGACAAACTGCAGGTCCTTCGACTCGCTTTGCTCGCTCAGGATGACGAATTCTGAGCGGGTGCTGAAAGACAGCAACGGAGTCTAGTTTCTAGCCCCTTCAGTGGCCGCCGTGGCCCATGGGGCGGCTGGTGCCCTCTGCCGGTTGGGTACGCGGGCGTTTGTCGGCGCGGCGTCCCAGTGTGAACATGGTGGTTCCGAAGACCAGCATCACCACTCCCCAGATGAGATTGATGTCCATGCCGGCGGAGCGCTCGTAGATCACGCTGCCGCGGGTGAAGAATCCGTAGAGGCTCATGATGACTCCCACGATGGTGAAGAGCAGGCCCATGGGGATGCGCAGATCGAGGTTCATCGGTGTCTCCTCCGGCTATTTGAAGATCAGGTTGAGTACGACGAGCATGGCGATCAGCCCTACGGCGATGTTCTTGGGACGCGCGTACCAGGCCATGTGATGCTCGACCGGCTTGGGAGTGAGCGAATAGACCAGCCCCACCAGCTCCGGCTCGGGTCGCGGCTTGGTCAGGAAGCTGATGATGACGGTGAGCACGAAGTTGGTGGAGAAGGCCCAGATCGCGGTCCAGAAGTTTTGCGCCATCTCGCTGGGATACATGTGAACGACGGTGATCCATCCGCCGTGGATGCCGGGATGAGCGTCGGCCGGCAGCGTGAGGCCGTGGTGAATGATCGCGGCGACCGTGCCGCTCACCAGCCCGGTGAAGGCGGCGTGGCCGGTGGTCCGCTTCCAGAACATGCCCAGCAGGAAGGTGGCAAACAGCGGGGCGTTCACGAAGGAGAAGACCAGCTGCAGGGTATCCATGATGTTGTTGAAGCCCACGGCGGCGTAGGCCGTGGCCATGGAGAGTAAGATACCCCCGACCGTCGCCCACCTCCCCATTTTGAGGTAGTGTGCGTCGCCTGCGTTCTTTTTGATGTAGGACTGATAAAGATCGTAGGTCCACACTGTGTTGAAGGCGGTCACGTTCCCTGCCATGCCGGACATGAAGCTGGCCAGCAGTGCGGTGAGTCCCAGGCCGAGAATGCCGGTGGGAAAGTAGTGCAGCAGCATGTTGGGGATGGCCAGATCGTAGTCGAGCAGCGCATTTCCCTTCCCGTCCGTCATGACCTTGCCGCTGACCGGATCGACCTTGGCGGGGATCAATCCCTTGCCCAGCTTGGTTGGGTCGCTCAGGTCATTGGCCGACTGCGGCCGTGCAGGCGCATTCAGCGTCGGAGCCTGATTCATGGCATGCTGCGTGAGGGCCGGCGTGGCGATGGCGATCAATCCCGGCAGGATGACCAGGAACGGAAAGAGCATCTTGGGGATGGCGGCGATCAGCGGCACGCGGCGCGCGGATTCTTCGGAGTCCGAGGCCATGGCCGTCTGGATGACCAGGAAATCCGTACACCAGTAGCCGAAGGAGAGCACGAAGCCCAGCCCCATCGATAGCCCGAACCACTCCACACCTAAAGGATTGGTATGGGCATTGGTCATGCCTCGCCAGGAATGCGTATAGGCCGCGGGCAGAGAGGCTTTCAGTCCGTTCCATCCGCCGACATTTTTGAGGCCAACCCATACCAGCGGCAGGAATCCCGCAACGATGAGAAAGAACTGCAGGACCTCGTTATAGATGGCGCTGGTAAGTCCGCCGAGAAAGATGTAGCCGAGCACGATGATCGCGGAGAGGATGATGGCGAAGTGGAAGATCCATCCCACCGGCAGGTTGAGCTTGAGAAAGAGCGAGTCGAAGACGTGCAGCGTCTGGATGAGGCGCGCCATGGCATACATCGAGATGCCCGAAGAGAAGACGGTCATCACGGCGAAGGAGCAGGCGTTGTAGGCGCGAGTCTTCTCGTCAAATCTGAGTCTCAGAAACTCCGGCACCGAGCGCGCCTTCGATCCGTAGTAGAACGGCATCATGAAGACGCCGACGAAGATCATCGCGGGGATGGCGCCGATCCAGTAGAAGTGGCTGGTGGCGATGCCATACTTGGCGCCCGAGGCGCCCATGCCGATGACTTCCTGCGCGCCGAGGTTAGCGGAGATGAAAGCCAGGCCGCAGATCCACGCGGGAAGCGAGCGCCCGGCCTGAAAGAAATCCTTGCTGGTCTTCATGTACCGCTTCAGTGCAAAGCCGATGCCTAGCACGAAGACGAAGTACAGAAGCATGATGAGCCAGTCGATGGTCGTCAAATCCACAATGCAGCCCCACAATCGCCGTTATCTCGCGTCAATGTACACGTTTTCATCGGGATGGGCAATGATCTGAAGAACGGCTGCAGTCAAATTGAATTGCGGTGAACTTCTGAATTTTTTTTTTTGGATTTCTGTGTCTCTCACTAGCCCCTGCAATCAAGCTCAGCTGAAAGCGTCCAATATCGTTCACTGAGACGATGGCAATCGGGACAGTCTTTCGATTTCATAGCGGTATGCTCTCATGCCTAATGCGCTCGGCAGGAGTTAGGCGACTATACACTTGCCGCACAATAGCGCTAAGCATAGGCTTTCGGCATGTGGGCAAGTTTCCTCAGGTTATTGCGTCAATCGTGGCAAATTTTTCTCAACGGGCAAGGTACGACCGCGTTGGGATTCGCTTCGACCTGGATCGTTGCCGCTGTTTCAGGTCTCATTGTTACTGGTTTCATCTTCCGAATTCGCGGGAAGGCTGAGATGATGAGGCACTGGAAACAAAATGTCATCATCGTTTTCGCAGGCGCAATTGGGGGAAATATCGTCTGGTATGTCCCCATTTTTGCTTGCGGTATTGTACGAACGGTTTATACCGATCACCAGCAAAGCGTGACTACAATCGAACGCCTTCAAGGTTTTGCCGTGAACGAAAGCCGATATCGGCAATCTCTGAGAGAGTCGCAGGCCAAAGCTGAGAATTGGCGCGAAGCCTATACGGGGATTTCTAAAGGCGAAGCCGTGCCAGATAGGATAATCAGCGCGGAGAACGCAGATCGCTTGCATGACAAGTTAGCGGAATATGCGAAGCATTCTGGGGATAGCAAGTATTCCACGGTCAGAATCGCGCCGGCCTTCTATGAAGATCGCGAGTCTACTAATCTAGCTATGCACCTACTGAAGATATTCAAGGATTCTCATTGGTCTGCTAAATGGGAAGGAAGCCATGCGGAGGCATTAAGAAGCCTCATATATACATCGGCCCCAGGTGTGGCGATTTATAGCGATGACCCGCACAACCAGGCAATTTGGATCATGTGGATACTAAAGGATGCGGGGATTGATGCGTATGTTGCGGAAGACACACCTCCAGGCTTCAAGGGAACATTGGTTTGCGTGGAATATAAACAAAATCAGGAGTTGATTCAGCCGTGAAGCCTGAGTGCCACGAAGGGTCAGAAGCTAGAAAACTGACACCGTTCTTGCAGCTGCAAATCGTCCCAAAAACACACATCCACTCATCAAGGCCAAGAGGCGAGCCCCCGAAGATAATACTGACCTTCAAAGACAACTGCTGTTAAGAGGATCGATGAAGTAAATAATCGCTTGTTGAAGTGCCTCAGGCCCCCACGTAGCCATATTGCGCCTATTACTTTTGTGTGCCAAGTATGTCACTGTCGAAGTTAGGTTATGCGCAGGAGAGACAGAAATAAGATGGCCGGGCTTACCCGGCCATTCGTCTTTTGTATCTGCCGCGACTGCGGCAGATAGATTACTTCGATGGCGAGAGGATGGGGTCGAGGCGGTCTTCTGTTCCCTCCACCCGCTCCAGGTGCGGATAGCGTAGTCCGCCGTGGTAGTCGAGAGAGACGGTTTGCAGCTGGTCGTCCCGCTTCAGCAGCAGCTTGATCGGCGACTTGTCCTTCTCCGCCGACAGGATGGCGTCGCGTAGAGCGGCGACGCTGAAGGTCTGATCGTTCACGCCTACCAACTGCATGTCGGGCGTGATGCCCGCCTTGAAGGCCGGGCCGTCCCAGGCCACCGATCCCAGCTCGCCGTTGCCCATCACGCTGAAGCCAAGCGAGGTGGCGAAGCTGGTTCCGCGCGGGTTGTCGCCGTGCTTCATCCACTCCGGCTGGTGATCGTTGTAGACCAGCTTGTAGCCGCCCTGCGTGAATCCGTTCTCCGGCACTTCGGGATGCAGATCGTAGACGCGCGTCTTGAGGAAGTTCGCCCAGTCGTAGGGTTGAACGGTGTTCAATGCCGTCACCAGATCGTTGAAGGTGTAGGTTTCGGTGATGTAGCTGCCGTTGTCCACGCCGTAGAAGAGCTTGGCGAAGTCATCGAGCGACTTCTGGCCGTTGCTCAGCTCGCGGATCTTGGTATCGGCATCGAGCCAGATGAGCATTCCCTCGGTGTAGTAGTCTTCGGGGCGCTGCCAGCTCACCCAGCTTACCGGCGTGCGCTGCGAGACGGTCGGCTGATTGGTGGTGTCGACCATGGGACGCCACTTGCGTCCCGGGCTGGTCTCGAAGGTGGCCGCGACCCCAGCGAGAAGATCGCGCGCCTGTTCAGGGGTGCGCATGCCGGCGCGCGCGGTCAGCACGTTGCCGTAGTACTGGGTCATGCCTTCGTAGACCCAGAGCAGCTCATCCTGCATGGGGACATCGAAGTTGGGAGTCCAGAGACCGGCGGGGCGGCGGAATTTGCCGTCCCATGAGTGGGTGTATTCGTGGGCCAGCAGGTCGCGGCGCTGAACGCCCGCAGCCCAATCGGTGAAGTAATTGGCGACGGTGCCATCTTCGCTGGACTGGTGGTGCTCCAGGCCTTCGCCGCCGATGATGTCGCTAACCGAGAAGAGGAAGTCGTAATGATCGTAGTGGTGGGAGGCGAAGAGCTTCCTGGCTTCGAGCACCATGTTGCGGTGAAGCTGCAGCTCCTCGGGAGTGATCTCAAGCTCGGCCGGCGTGTCGGCAAAAACATCGAGATACACCTTGTTGCTGCTGTCCGTCGAGAGATCGACGCGCTTGAAGTTGACGCCCGCGTAGAGCGGCGAATCGACCAGCTTGTTCAGCGGCGTGTCGTCGAAGTGGACGAGATTGCCCTTCTGCGATTTCGTCTCGAGCGCGGTGGCGTACTTCCAGCCCTCGGGTAGCTTGATGGACGGCGAGTACTGGATGCGCCGCGAGAAATATCCGGCTGGATAAAGGACGACGGTGTTCCACGAAAGGTCGACGAAGTTCGACGAGAAGGAGATGCGGCCTTCGCCTTTTTTGACCGGCGCCAGATACTGGAAGTTCACATCCAGCGTCTTAACGCCCTGCGGCACGTCGATGTGGTAGGCGTACACGTTCACCGGATCGCGCACCCACTCGAGGCGCTTGCCATTCGCGGTTACAACCAGACCGGCCATCTTCGAGATGGGACCGGTGGGCGAGTGCGTGCCGGGAATCCACTGCGGATAAAGCAGGGTCAGCGGTCCGGCTGCGACGGGAACAGTCTCATGCACCTCCGCAACACGATGCACAACGTCGGTCAGATCGACCAGCAGGGAGAGGGTGCCGGGATAGGCCACATCCGCAGGCGTGGCGATGGGCGGCGGCAGAGGAATGGGCTGGGGGCCAGGGGAGTTTTGGGCGTGTACAGGAGTGGAAGCGGCAACGGACAGGGCAGCGAAGAGCGTCATAGCGCCCCTACGGCAGAACGATGAATATGTCACAGAAAGCTCTCCAGAGTTACAAATCCAATGTATATGTTTTGTGGATTTGCTTCCCGGGCGGACGGCGTGATTATGGAAGCCGGAGCGTCTCGAAGCTGCGCTCGAGTTCGAGGCAGAGCGCTTCGACTACCAGCTCGTGATCGGCGCGCTGGGGTAGTCCGGAGACGGTGACCGACCCGATGATGCCTGCGTTCAAGACACGCAGCGGGAAGCAGCCGCCGTGGCTGGCGTAGTCGGCCACAGCGAGGCCGTAGCGCTCGAAGAGATTGGAGCTCTTCTGCTCCATCTCCAGGCCGATGGCGTAGGAGCTGCGGTGGAAGCGGGCCGTCACGTTGCTCTTACGTCGGACCCATTCGACATTGTCGGGAGCAGTGCCGGGCAGCGCAGTATAGAAGAGCGGCTGCCCGAAGCGGCGTACGTCGATGACCAGCTTGCCTCCACGTTCGACGGCCAAGGAACGAAGGCGGGAGCCTAGTCGCCACGCGGTTTCTTCGTCGAAGCTGGTGAACTGGAGTTCGTGTTCCTGAACGGCAATGCGGGCGAGGTCTTTGGCGATAGACATGCAGTGATTCTCAAAGCCACTTTAGCATCGGCGCTACTCCCGGGCGAATCGGCATGAGAACAGTTTTCGCAGCGGGAATTCGAATTCACGGGCTACGCGTCTAAAAGCTTTCCGCGCAACCGCGGGACCGGCTAGAATCGCGCCAGGAATCAACAGAGGACCTACGCATGTTCCGACAGCTGGCGGCGTCTTATCTTGTCTGGGCGGCATCGGTTGTTTTCGGCCAGGCTACGCAGGTTACACCTGACGGTAAACTCCTGACTCTCGGCCAATACTGCTACACGATCACGGCTCCGAACCAAGGGGTTCCGAAGCCAATCGGTATTACCTTCCAGAGCATTACGCGCGAACAGGTCCTGGGAGTCGATGCGCTGGCGATCGTCGTGCATCAGCATCTGTACAGCGGGAAATTCGATATGCGGGATAGCTTCTTGCTGCGACGCGACGATCTCCGGCCCATCCGTCTTGATACCGATTTCAACGGTTCGCCTCATGTCCATCTTGATTACAGTGACCGGCACATCTCGGGCTGGAAGATGGCTGGCGCGACGAAGCAGCCGATCGACATAGCGATCAACGGGCCGGTATGGGATGGGAATCTTTGGGGAGAGACGTTCGCGGCACTGCCGCTCACCGCGGGTGCTTCAATGACGCTGCCCGTCTATCAATACAATTCCGGACTGGGCACGTTTTACGTCGATGCGCTGGGCCAGCATGAGGAACATACTCCCTGGGGAACCTTCCAGGGATGGAGGGTGAAGGCCGGCCTCAGCCACTCCGAGCAGGTGGAATACACGGTATCCACCCATCCGGGACTGGAGATTTCGTATACCGCTGGACCTTCGTCGCAACGGATCGGCGGCGATTGTGGAGCTCTTCAGTAGGCGGATGGCTATTCAGGACCGGTGTGCGAATGCGGCAGACGGACCAACAGCTGTATCTGCCTCATCGCCGAGATCCATGGCTGCGATGAGACCGTTCTTCACGGTGAACACGTGAAGAACTTCGCTGTCCGATAAAACATCCCCCTGAAGACTATTGACGAGTTGGTGCACGCGGACGCGGATCTTGCCTCCATCTTCCGCGGCGATTGCGAGCGGTTCGACATGGGGATCAAACTCGCTCCATTGCCGAGTCCAATAGGCGCGGATCTCTTCTTTTCCGATAACCTTGCCGCCTTCCGAAGCCTTGGGCCAGCTCACGTCCTGCGTCATCAGTGCTAATGCACCGTCGATGTCCCGCTTGTTGAATGCGGAGTACGCCTGCTCAATAAGGGCCGTAGTGTCTGGCATTCATCCTCCTGTAACGCTTGCCATGCGATCAACTCTCATTATCCGGCAGGCTGGGATCACGGGCCCAGCGCGGCGGCTTCTGTCCTGGCGAAGAGCAGGGGCGCGAGGTCGGGATCGGCGTCCTTCCAGTAGGTGAAGAAGGCGGCGTATTGGGCGCGGGCTTTGGCCTTGTCTCCCTGCAGCGCTTCGGCGCGCGCCAAGCCCAGCAGGCTGAGCGGATAGGCTACGTTCATTCCCGGCTGTTGGGAGAGCACGAAGATGCTGCGATGACCCAGCGCCACGTTGAAGTCGCTCTCGGCCGCTGCGCCATCTTTCAGGGCCAGATGCGCGAGTCCGCGCAGGTAGGAGCCGATGCCTAGCGTGTCGTAGTCTTCGGCGGCGCGCAGAGCGTCGAGCGCAGCCTGCGGACGCTTCTGCCCCAGCTCGATGGCCGCACCGATGTCGGGAAGATAGACGTGATTGACCAGCGTGTCCTGAGGGAAGGCTTTGGCCAGCGATTGTTCGATGTCCATGGCGCGCGCCGGCTCGCCGCACAGCCCGTAAGCGATGGCCGCGGTTCCCTGCATGGAGCGATCCTGATCCAATTGCAGGGCGCGCTGCAGCGCAGAGGTTGAATCTCCGCAATTACCGGCGAGCGCCGCATCGAGCGTGCGCTGCGCGATGGGCATCGCCGTCGCGCTTTCCATCTTTTGCTGAGTCATCCGGTCGATGGCTCGCTGCCATTCGCCGGCGGCCTTCTGCAATCGCCCCTGGTGCTCATCGAGCAGCGCCATCTGCAGATCGAGGAGAAAACCATCGGTGCGGTCGCGCGCCCAGTCTATCTGCTGCCGGACCGCGGCGCTGTCTCCGAGCAGATAAGCCGTGAAGATCCACGTCCCGCGTATCGATGCGTCGTCCGCGAGCCCCAGCGACTCGGCCTTCTGATAAATGTCCTTAGCGTCTGTGAAGCGATTGAGCGAGGTGAGCGCCAGCATCGCGTTGACGTATCCCGACCCGGCCTTGGGCTGCATGCCAATGGCCTTCTCGGCCTGCTCGTAGGCCTGTTCGTATTCGCCGAGGATGAGATAGGCGACGGAGAGATCGGTGGGAACCTTGGGCTCGTTCGGATAGCTCTGTCCATACAGCCGGAGTGCGTCGATGGCCTGGGGCAGATCCCCGGTAACGTCGAGGTTGTATTGCACGCGGATGTAAAGCCGCTCGCGGTCGGAGACCTTGCTGGCCAGATCGAAGGCGCGGGAGATGGCGGCATTTCCGCGAGACTGATTGCCGATGGCAACGTAGGCCACGCCCATGCGCGCGTAGGCCATGGCAAAGGAGGGATCGAGATCCACCGCCTGTTGATAGGAACCGACGCTCTGGGAAAAATTCGCCTGCGCCAGTTGACGCTCGCCCCGGGCATAGGCGCGAAAGGCCTGCAGCGATGAGGTCGTGGCGGGCTTCAACACAGCGTCCGGCTTGGGGACGGCGGGCAGCGAGGCGGCAAGCTGTTGCGCAAGTGCTTCCGCTGCCGTGCGCAGTGAATCGAGCACGCGGCCTTTTCCATCGGCCTGCGCGGCCTCGCGCGCCAGCACGTCTCCCGTCATCGCGTTCTGGGCTTCGAGCGCGATCAGGTATTCGTTGCCGATGTTGGACACCGTTCCGTTGACCACCGCCTTGATGCCTTCGCGTTCGGCGATCTCGCGGGAGATGGCCGGCGTCACCTTTTCGTCGGACGGCTTTTCGAGATAGGCGAGGCTGTCGCGCAGATGCTCGTCGCTCACCACATCGAGCGAGGGCGACTGCTGCAGCTGAACGCTCAACGCCTGCCGCAACGTTTCGTTAAAGGCGGGGTCGCCGGTGCGATTGATGAATTCGGAGACGATGATGGGATCGGTCTGCGCCAGCTTGGGGCGAGGCCGCGCCTTCCACCAGGAGAGGGCGGCATACGCGACGCCCGCCAAAACCAGAATGGCCACTGCGGCGATGATCCACTTCCCTGCCGAAGATCCTCCGATACGTTGAGGAGTGGGGGGATGGTATCCGCTGGCGACGCGGAGTCTGGAAGAAGTTGTGCCTCCGCCGGTGCGGCCCAGCTGGGTCTCCTGAATCTGCGTGAGATCGGCAGCCAGTTCCGCGGCCGAGGCATAGCGCTTGTCCCGATCCTTGGCTAGAGCCTTGAAGATGACGCGCTCCAGATCGCGCGGAAATTGCGGATTGCGCTTGCGGATGGATTCCGGCTCGTGGGTGAGCAGCGAAGCGAAGATTTCCGGAATGGACGCGCCAAAGAACGGAGAGGAGCCGGTGGCCATCTCGTAGAGCACGACGCCGGTCGCAAAGACGTCCGCGCGGGCATCGACCGGTTCTCCGCGCGCCTGCTCGGGAGCCATGTAGGCCGCGGTTCCGGGAGTGAGGCCGTAGCTGCTGAAGGTGTTCTCCGCCATGGACATGGTGGCATCGCCGGGCAGACTGGGCGCGCTGTACTTGGCGATGCCAAAATCGAGGACCTTCAGGATGCCGTGGCCCTGGCTACGGCGGGTGACGAAGAGATTCGTGGGCTTGATATCGCGATGCAGGATGCCGCGGCCATGCGCCTCCGACAAGGCGCAACACAGCTGGATGCCGTAATCGAGAAGCTGATCGAGGGGCAGGGAGTGCCCGTGGATGACGCGCTTGAGGGTGTCGCCTTCGAGCAGTTCCATGACCAGGTACGGTTGGCCATCCTGCTCGCCGACATCGTAGATGGTGCAGATATTGGGATGGTTGAGCGCCGACGAGGCACGGGCTTCGCGCATGAATCGCTCGTGAGAGCTGAGGCTCGGGGTGATGGGAGTGGGAGTATTGTTGTCGAGATAGCTTTCGGCGACGACCTTCAGGGCCACGTCACGATTGAGACGGGCATCCCGCGCGCGATAGACCTTCCCCATCCCGCCGTGACCGATCTCTTCGACGATTTCATAAGGTCCGAATCTGGCGTGCATCTGCATACGGAGTACGGAGCGGGGTGAGCCAAGTGTAACCGTTCGCGGTGCTATATCAAATTCTCATTCGGTAAACTTCCTCGTATGCCGGATGCGAAGACAATGGCGGTGACGCCAATTACCCTCGAAGGCCAGCACGTCGTGCTCGAACCGATGCGGATGGAGCATCTCGATGAGCTCGCGGCGGTAGGACTCGAGCCCAGCATCTGGAAATGGATGCCGATGCGCGTGGAGAGCCGAGCTGATCTTCAACGTTGGATGGAACAGGCGCTGAAGCAGGCCGCGCAGGGATGGGCGCTTCCCTTCGTGACCCGGGCGGTTGCGGACAAGCGCGTCGTGGGCTCGACACGCTACATGGATATCGACGCGCGCAATCGCGGACTGGAGATCGGCGGCACCTGGCTGGCTCCGGCATGGCGGAGGACGGGCATCAATGTGGAGGCTAAATATCTCCTGATGCAGCACGCCTTCGAAGAGCTGGGCGCGATCCGGGTCGCGCTCAAAACCCACCACGAGAATCTGCAATCGCAGACGGCCATCGCGGCCCTGGGAGCGAAGCAGGAAGGAATCTTTCGCAATCACATGATCATGCCCGATGGCAGCTTTCGGCACTCGGTGTGGTTCAGCGTGACCGCCGAGGAATGGCCCGGAGTGAAGGCGCGACTGCGGGAGCGGATGGCGCGATACAGCTAAAATTTGTGGCTGCGCAAAGCTGACCGGGTTCATTACCGCTGCAGACGATCCTATATACTCGGCTATCCGGCCTAAGTTTAGTTATCAACTCCAATCAATAGGAGAATTTCCATTCCTTCGCGTCGAAATCATCTTCTTGCCTTCTGCGTACTGTTGCCTGCGGGGTCGTTTGCCCTCGCTCAAAGCACGCCCCCGCACGACATCGTTATCGCCAATGCCACGGTCATGACCGTGACCCACGGCACGGTCGAGCACGGCAGCGTGTGGATTCATGACGGGAAGATCGCCGGCTACGGAGCCACGGTCAACGCTCCCGCGGATGCCGTCAAGATCGATGCCTCGGGAAAATATCTGACGCCGGGCATCATCGATCCCCACTCGCACTCGGCTCTGAACAATGACGTGAACGAGGCCACCAGCCCGGTCACTCCGAGCATGATGATGATCGACGCCTTCGACAATCGCGACAAGGCTCTCTACCAGGCGCTGGCCGGGGGCGTGACGACAGAGCTGCTGCTGCACGGCTCGGCAAACATGATCGGTGGCCAAGCCGTGGTCATCAAAAACAAGTTTGGGCTCTCGCGCGACGCGATGCTCTTTCCCAACGCGCCCCGCTCCATCAAGTTCGCCAGCGGCGAGAATCCCAAGCGGGTGTATGGAAGCCGCGGTCAGCTGCCTTCGACGCGCATGGGCAACTTCGAGGTGATGCGCCAGGCTTTTGAAGATGCCAAGGTCTACATGGCCAAGTGGGACGACTACAACGCCAAGGTGGCGAAGGGCGAGAAGGACGCGGTCAAGCCGGCTGTCGACCTGAAGCTCGAAGCGCTCGCGGACGTGCTGCGCGGCAAGCTCTATGTGCAGATCCACTGCTATCGCGCCGATGAGTTTCTCACCGAAGAGGCCATCGCCAAAGAGTACGGGTACAAGATTCGCGCCTTCCATCATGCGCTGGAGATGTACAAGGTGGGCGACAAGATCGCTCCGACGGGCACGGCCATCGCCACTTTCGCGGACTGGTGGGGCTACAAGGACGAAGCCTGGGATGCGATCCCATGGAACGCAGTGATGTCCATGCATCAGGGCATACGCGTTGCTCTCAAGAGCGATTCGAACGACTACATCCGCCGCTTAAACCAGGAGGCGGGCAAGATGGTGCGCTACGGCGGCGCCACCGAGGAAGAAGCCCTGCGCATGATCACGCTGAACCCGGCGTGGATCATCGGCGTCGATGACCATGTGGGCTCGATCGATACCGGAAAGGACGCCGACCTGGTGATCTGGAATATGGACCCGCTTTCCACCTACGCGCGCGCCGAGAAGGTCTATATCGATGGCGATCTCTTCTTCGACAGCAGCCTCTCCGGCTTTGGAACGACGCACTTCAGCGGCGTGATGCACGACGCGAGCGGCAACGGCAATGACGATGCCGACGGCGAAGGAGGCAACTGAAAATGAATCCTTCCAAGCCTTTTGTAACTGCTGCGATTGCTTTCTCTTTAGGTCTCTGCCCCGCTCTGTCGTCCGCACAAAGCGCTCCGGTTGTGGACATGAGCGCAGCGGCTCCGACGGTCGCCATTACCGGCGGCAAGCTGTTGACCATCACCCATGGGGTAATCGAGAACGGGACCATCGTTCTCTCCGGCGGCAAGATCGCCGCGGTGGGCACGGCTGACTCCGTCAAGATCCCCGATGGAGCGCAGATTGTCGATGCCAAGGGGATGACTGTCTATCCTGGGCTGATCGATTCCGAGACGAATCTCGGGCTGAGCGAGATCGAGGCCGACGACGCCAGCAACGACCTGGTCGAAACCAGCGACGAAATCTTTCCCAACATGCACGTCTACGATGCCTTTCACGCGGAGACGGAGCACATTCCCATCACCCGGCTCAACGGCATCACCAACGCCATCGTCGCGCCGGCCTCGGACGATTCCCTTCCCGGGCAGGACATCTTTATCCAGCTTGCCGGGCGCGATCGCGACCAGATGATCCTGGGTAAGGATGTGGCGCTGCCCATGAACTTCTCCGGAGAGCAGCGGCGGCGCGGCAATGGAGGCGTCAAGTTTCCCAGCACCCGGATGGGCCTGGCATCACAGCTGCGCCAGACCTTCATCGACGCGCAGGCTTACGCCGCAGCCAAGGCCGAGTACCAGACGAAGCTGGCGAAGTGGCAGAAGGGCGACAAGAAGGAGCCTGCTCCCACCGAGCCGAAGATCGATTTGAAGTCAGAGGCGCTGCTGCCTTATCTGAGAGGCGAAAAGCCAGTGGTGCTGGCCGCCTACGAAGGCTATGAGATCGAAGTCGACATGCAGATCGCGCAGGAGTTTCACCTGAAGGTGATCCTCAACCATGTGACTCACAGCCAGGAGATCCTGGACAAGATCGCCGCGTACAAAGTGCCGGTGATCGTGGGACCGATCTACGACTTCCCTGCCGCCAACGAGCGCTACGATTCGGTGTTTACCCTGCCTGCGGAGCTTTCCAAGCGCGGCGTGAAGATCGCGTTCTCCTCCGCCGGAGGAAGCAGCGGAAACCCTGGAGGCTTCGAGCGCAACCTGCCTTATGCTGCGGGCTATGCCGTTGCGTATGGACTTCCTTATGACGAGGCACTGAAGGCGATCACGCTGAACCCCGCCGAGATGTGGGGCGTGGCCGACAAACTGGGCTCGCTCGACGCAGGCAAGCTCGCGAACGTGGTCATCGCGAACGGCGACCCTCTGGATGTGCGGACGGATGTGAAGCAGGTCTACATCGAGGGCCACGCGATCCCGATGGTGTCACGCCAGACACGGTTGCGGGATGAGTACAGCAAGTAGGACTGGCCGTCCAGGCGCTCTAAGCGCTTCGACTCTTCCGTACCATCTCCACAGGACGTCATTTTGACGACCAACGGGAGGAATAATCTCAGGGATGTGCGCGACCAGTATCGCTGAGATTCTTCGCTGCGCTCAGAATGACCCTTCTTTTTTGCTCAGGGAAGCGGGTGCTCCACGTCTCGATTTTGAGATGTAGAGCACCGCAGGAAATCCACCCGAATGCGACGAGGATCATGGAAAGCAGGAGAATGCGGCGTAGCCGCCAATGCCTGGACGGCCAGTCCCTACTTCGCGACCTTGTCCTGCAGACCGCTGCTGAGCGCTAGCTCGATCAGTGTCTTCTGTTCGAGATCATGAGCCTTGGCTGAGCCGGTTGCTGGGCTGGCTGCCTCGGAGCGCTTGACGCTGAGGACCTGGCGGTCGCGGGCCACGCGGCGGAGCCGGGGCATCACGTACCACTGCGCGCCCATGTTCACCGGCTCTTCCTGCACCCAGACCACTTCGTGCGCGTTGGGATGCGCCTCGATGGCGGCGGTCAGCTCGGCCTCGGGCCATGGATAGAGCTGGTCGAGGAAGATGATGCCGGTGGTGGTGTCCTTGCGCTTCTGGCGCTCGACGCGCAGCTCGTGGCCGATCTTTCCGGTGCACAGCAGCAGGCGCTTGGCGTTCTGAATTTCGGTCTCCGGAATCACGTTCTGGAAGTTCGGGCGGCTGAAGTCTGCGATGGGTGAAATCGCATCGGGATGGCGCAGCATGCTCTTGGGCGTGAAGACGATCAGGGGCTTGCGCCACTTGCGCAGCGCCTGCCGCCGCAGCAGATGGAAGTACTGCGCGGCCGTCGAGGGCTGGCAGATCTGGATGTTGTCATGCGCCGCGAGCTGCAGGTAACGCTCGATGCGTGCGCTGGAGTGCTCCGGCCCCTGGCCTTCGTAGCCGTGCGGCAGCAGCAGCGTGAGGCCGCTCAGCAGCCCCCACTTGTCTTCGCCCGCGGAGATGAATTGATCGATGACGATCTGGCCGCCGTTGGCGAAGTCGCCGAACTGCGCCTCCCACAGCACCAGCGTCTCTGGATAGTCGCGACTGTATCCATACTCGAAGCCGAGCACGCCGGCTTCCGAAAGGATGGAGTTGTAAACATCGAAGGGCGCCTGTTCCTTGGCCAGATGGTTGAGAGGAATATAGGGCTGCTCGTTCTCGATGTCGATGAGCACGGAGTGGCGCTGATTGAAGGTGCCGCGCTGCGAATCCTGCCCGCTGAGGCGCACCGGAACCCCGGCCTTCACCAGCGATCCGAAGGCCAGCGCCTCGGCCATGCCGTAATCGAAGGGGCGATCTCCGCGACCCATCTCGGCGCGCTGTTCCAACAGTTTTTTGATCTTGGGATGAACGTGGAAGCTCTCCGGATAGGAGCTCAGGCCCTGCGAGAGCGTGGCAACCGTCTCACGGTCCAGACCAGTCTCGACTTCATACTCGGCCTTGTGCGGACCACCTTTGTAGGGCGACCAATACTCGGGAAGCTGCGCGAGCGTGGGGATCTTCTGCATGGTGGTCGCGCGCTTCTGGGCGTCGGTAAACTCCGCCTGCAGCTCTTTTACGCGGCCGGAGATGTCGGCGCCGGTCTGCTTGGCGTAGATCTCGTACAGCGGAGCGTGTTTCTTGATGCGGTTGTAGCGCAGCGGCTGGGTGATGGTGGGGTCGTCGACCTCGGAGTGGCCGTGACGGCGATAACCGATCAGATCGACCACCACGTCGCTGTGGAAGGTATGCCGGTACTCGGCAGCCAGCGCGGCGATGCGAATCACCGCCTCCGCATCTTCGGCGTTCACGTGGAAGATGGGCACCGGCAGGCGCTTGGCGAGATCGGAGGCAAAGCGTGTGGAGTTCGACTCGTCCGGCTCGGCGGTGAAGCCGATCAGGTTGTTGACGATGATCTGGATAGTGCCGCCGACGGAGAAGCCGTCGATGGAGGCGAGGTTCATGGTCTCGGCCCAGATGCCCTGGCCAGCGAAGGCCGCGTCGCCGTGGATGATGACGGGCAGCACGCGGTTGACACCGTCGGCTCCATAACGAGTCTGCTTAGCGCGCGCACGACCCACTACCACCGGATCGACCGCCTCGAGATGGCTGGGGTTCGATACGAGGTGCAGCGAGATCGATTCACCGTTGCGGGTCAGAAATGTTCCCGTGGCACCGACGTGATACTTCACGTCGCCGCCGCCCAGGATGCTGCGCGGGTCGACGTCTTCAAACTTGGAGAAGATGTCAGCAGCCGATTTGCCGAAGGTGTTGACCATTACGCTCAGGCGTCCGCGATGGCTCATGGCCATCACCGACTTCTGCACGCCGTGTTCGGCGGCGCGATGCAGCAGCTCGTCGAGAAATGGGATCAGCGCGGTCACGCCTTCAAGCGAAAAGCGCTTGGTTCCGAGATAGCGTGATTGAATCACCTGCTCGAAGATGTCGGCGCGGGTGAGCAGCTCCAGAATGCGGTGCTGGACGGCTTCGTCCGCCGCCAGAGGATTGGTCTCCAGCCGCTCGGCGATCCACTTCCGGCGCTCGGCCGAGGGAATGTGCATGAACTCCGCGCCGACTGTCGAGCAATAATAGCCGCGCGCCTCGTCCGCATCCGGACCGGAAAGGTTCAGCTCCGGGATGCGCTCCGGAGAGAGATACTGCTCCAGCGGATCGAGCTGAGCCTGAAGATAGCCCCAGCGCCGAAAAGCTTCAAATATCTGTTCACGTTGAGCCAAAGATTGAGCGTCGGTCGGTCGGGAAGCCAGCTTAGTCGCGGTCATATAGGGTATGTCTGCAGGTATATAACGGCACAAGAGCCGCATAAATTCCACTAATAATTATTTCGCCCTGCGTCCTGAATATTATTTTACCCCTTTCATTATTATCCCCCCTTCGTCCGGAGCATCTCCAGTAATAAGGCGGATACGTTATTAACGCGGGTACTGTTTTATTACGGAGTAGGGGTCAGTTCGAAACCGGTCTGGAGATACGTGCCGGCTTCAATGCTGCTGCGATGATCGCAGCTATGAGCAGCAACGCGCTGCACACCAGCAAGGCCGCGCGGAAGCTGTGCGTGAGGTCGCTGACCCGGCCCATGAGATACGGCCCGCAGAAGCCGCCCAGCGCCCCAATGGAGTTGATGAGGGCGATGCCGCCGGCGGCGGCTGCTCCGCGCAACATGCCGGTGGGCAACGCCCAGAAGGGGCCGAAGCCGCCCCAGATTCCGGCAGCGGCAACGAACAGCGCGGTAATGGCCAGCAGCGGATTCACGAGAACGGCGCTGAGCAGGAAGGCGATCGCGCCTCCGGCGAGGCAGGCGCAGAGATGCCACTTGCGCTCGCCCGAGCGGTCCGAGCTGCGCGCGACCAAAAGCATGGCAACGGCGGCCAGCAGGTACGGAATCGCGGTGAGCGCGATCACATGCAGATCGGCGGCGTGGGAGAGATTCTTCACCACCACCGGCAGCCACAGGCTAAGCCCGTAAAGCCCGACGGAGATGGCAAAGTAGATCGAAGCCAGCAGCCAGACGGTACCGTTTCGAAAGGCATGCAGCAGATGTGTACCGGCCGTAGTTGCAGATTGCGTCTCATGCGCCTTCACCTCGGCGAGCAGCCATTGCCGCTCGGGAAGCGAGAGCCACGCTGCATCCTCGGGCCGATCGGTCAGCACGAAGAGCACGCAGCAGCCAAGAACGATGGAGGGCAATCCCTCGCCGACAAAGAGCCACTTCCATCCAGCGATATGAGCCACGCCATTGAGACGCAGAAGAAGGGTCGAGAATGGCGCGCCGATGATTCCGGCGACTGCCGTCGCGGTCATAAAGCGGGCAATCGCGCGCGCCCGCTGCGCCAGGGGAAACCAGTAGGTGAGATAAAGAACGATGCCGGGAAAGAATCCCGCCTCGGCTGCGCCCAGAAGAAAGCGGATCAGATAGAAGCTGTGCGGGGTGTGGACCAACGCCATGCAGGTCGAGAGCACGCCCCACGCGGTCATGATGATGGCGATCCACCGCCGCGGCCCGAGGCGCAGCAGCACCAGGTTGCTGGGCACCTCGAAGAGCGCGTAGCTGATGAAGAAGAGTCCCGCGCCCGCGCCGTACACGGTGTCAGAGAAGCCCAGCTCGCGGCGAATGGAGAGCGCGGCATAGCTCAAGTTCACGCGGTCCAGATAGGCGAAGACGTAGAGCGCGAAGAGAAACGGCATCAGCCGCCAGGAGACCCGGCGCAGAACCGCCGCTCGATCGAGTGTGTCCAGGGCCGCTGCGGGCGGAGCTGCGGATTCGCTCATGACTCAGTCTATCGGGACGGCGAATGGTGTCGAGGCGGATGGCGGATGGTCGCTGTTGAACGCCTCCCCATCGGCGCCGCTGTTAATGTGGAGTCCCACATCTCAAAATCGAGATGTGGGGACCTGGTTTTCGTTTTAGTACGTCATTCTGGCGGCCATCGGGAGGAAAAATCTCGGCGATGTAGCTGGACCAAGCTTCGCTGAGATTCTTCGCTCCGCGCAGAATGACGTCTTTATTTATTGGACGTTGAACTGCTGAAGCTGCCCTGTGGCGAGCCCATTATTCCGGCAAGGCAGACCAAGGTGTTCGCTCATTGGGCGGTCGCAGTCCTGGCCGGCTCGCATGGATTCGGCGCTGGTCTTGAGCAGCACTGCTCCGTGGCCGGGAACGGTCACCGTGTATTTTCCGCCGCTGACTTCGACATCGCTTCCCTTCCAGAGATCGCGCAGCTTCGCTGTGTCACTCAGGCCGATCTCGCGAAGATTGAGCGTGATGGATGCGGGCTCTTTATCGCGATTGAAGAGGCCGATTGCGGTCGCTCCGCCGCTGAGCGGCTTGGTCCAGATCTCCGAATAGCCTTTGGCCCAGGCGCGATCGCCCTGCTTGCCCAGCGAATCCTGATCCACGGCGATCACCTCTTTGTTGGTCAGGATGGCCAGGGTCGCGGGAGTCATCTTGCTGAGGTCGTTGCCTGCCAGCAGCGGCGCGGCCAGGATCACCCACAGCGTCATGTGCTGGCGATATTCGTCTTCCGACATTCCGCCGTTGCCGACCTCCAGCATGTCGGGGTCGTTCCAATGCCCTGGCCCGGCGAACTTCGACAGCCCCACCTGCGAGAAGCCGATCTCGACCATACGGCTGTAGGTGTCATTGATGTCGCCGGTGGTACGCCACAGATTGCCGCCGACCTCCGGGCCCCACTCCCACACGTCATTCCATCCGTACTGGCAAAGGCTGTAAACGATGGGCCGGCCCGCGGCGACCAGCGCGTCGCGCATCTTCAGATAAGCAGCCTTCTGCATCGCAAAAGCTTTTTGCTTGTCGTTGCCGGCCTCTTTGCGCATCACATCGCGGAAGCCGCAGAGATCGTATTTGAGGAAATCGATCCCCCAGCCCGCATAGGTCTTCGCATCCTGCACCTCGTGGCCGTAGCTGCCCTCGTAGCGGGCGCAGGTGGTCGGTCCAGGCGAGGAGTAGATGCCCAGCTTGAGCCCCTTGGAGTGAACGTAGTCGGCGAGAGCTTTCATGTCAGGGAATTTGCTGTTGGGGTGGATCACGCCGCTCGCGTCGCGCTTGCCCTGCCAGGTGTCGTCGATGTTCACGTAGACATAGCCGGCGTCGCGCATCCCGCTCGAAACCAGCGCATCGGCCGACGCACGCACATCGGCGTCAGTTACTTTTTCGGCGAAGTGGTTCCAGCTGTTCCAGCCCATGGGCGGGGTGGGTGATGTTCCCTGGGCGAGTGCAGAGAGTGAAAAGTAAGCGGTTACAAAAAGCAGCGGGAGAACACGCGAAAACTTCCTGGCCATAGCAAACAAACTCCTTCCTGTTTCAAGTGCGGCAAGCAGCTAATCAGAGGACGAAGCGCAGTGTACACCAATCGGTTAAAGGGCGAACAATCATATCTGTACGAAGAATCACCGGCCCAAAAGGCTAGCGCAGCGAATCCAGGACCTGATCCGCGGCGCGCAGTCCGGCGCCTAGCGCCGCATGCACCGTGCCCCAATGCCCCGTCGTATCGGTGTGCTCGCCGGCGAAAAAGAGCGTGTTCTCGGCATGCCGCGTCATCTCCTCGGAGGCGTGCAGCGCTCCCTTCGGTGCGTAGCTGTATGCGCCGAGGCTGAAGGGGTCAGTCTGCCAGTCGTGGGTGTGGCCGCTGATCAGGAGCGAGCGAAGATCGTCTCGCTCGAAGATCCGGGACAACATTGCGAGCGTTGCCTGCTGCAGCGGAAGGCCTGCAGGAGCGGCCGCTGCACGAGGGCCTCCAGCCCAACCGGTCAACGCCGATGCGTTGTTGGGGAAGCTGCTCCACCAGGTGGGGAGCGGCCGTTCCTGTGTCAGCAGAAAGCTTAACTCCGGCGTGACGCATTCCCAGAAGTGCTCGCGAAAGAGCAGAGTGATGCGCGTGGCCGCGCCCATCGCCAACTTTCCCGCCGCGGTCATCGCATCCGCTTGCGGACGAATGGCCACGCTTCCGGCCTGAAGCACGCCCAGCGGCAGCGTAATCACCACGCGCCGAGCGGATAACTCGGGAAGCTCCGCGTTTGCGGTCTGGACGCGCACTTGATCGGGTTTCCAATCGATGGAAGTGACCGGCGTGTTGCGATGAAGCTCTCCACCGGCGGCGAGAAACCGCTGCAGCACGTGTTCGGGCAGCCGGTCATAACCCTCCAGCACGCGAAACAGGCGGTCGCCCTCGATGGCCTCTTCGGCTTCCTGCTGCTTGCGCAGCGCGGCGGTGCCGATGCGGTTGGCGTCGGCCGCGTTGAAGCCTTCGACGTAATTCTTCGTGCGCTCCGCGACGCGTGGAGGGAGTTTGGCCTGGGCAAGGAATTCCGTGAAGGATAGATCGGGCTCTGCCGGGAGGTCGTCGAGCACACCGAAGAAATCTCCGAAGCTACAGTCGCCCACCTTTCCGTTCTCGTAGCAGAATGGCCGTCCCTCCCGCTCGAAGAGCGTGAGTCCCGCCTCTTCAATGAGCGCGAGCAGTTGCGGATGGCGGCCATGTACGAACTCCGCGCCCAGCTCGATGGGAAGATCCTCCTGCGGAGCACGCACGGTCAGGATGCGGCCGCCGACACGTTCGCGCGCCTCAAGCACGGTGACACTGCAGCCCGCCTCCGCAAGCCTGCGAGCGGCGGCGAGCCCAGCGATGCCGGCTCCAATCACGATGACATCGGAAATATTCAAAGCATCTTCCTAATCTGGTGGAGACCTATAAACCATTGGTTGAGAAATTGACTGCAAAACTCAAACCTCAAAGGGATAAGCGCCACCATCTTCTAACCATTCATAGCTGCGACCCTGCCCCGCTCCGGCTTGCCAGTTCTGCGGCGTTCGCGAGTCAAGCCAGTCTTTGGGGCGGGCCTCCAATCCCTGGGATGCTGCAATTGCAAATGCCGCGCGGACGGCGTCGCGACGATCACCGTTCAAGACACCGGGGCTTGGGGAAACGACCAAGGAAGCGCCGCTGGCGGTGACGGCGTCCAGCCAGTTTTTGGTTAGCGTCCATGGAATTGCGTCCGTGATGGGCACGCAATCGGGGTCCATCACGAAGAACGTGTTGTGCTGCGGGAGCCGAAAGGCGAGCGTGTTTACGCCCATGCGCCGCGTGCGCTCCCAGAGCCTGCCGCTCACGTCGTCGCCGGTGCGCTGCAGCTCGAAGAGCCCAGCGCTCAGATGCCCGACGACGTTGCAGCCGACGAGAATTGTCTCCTCACCCGCTGCTTGCCGGATCTCCTGATAGAGACCGCGGACGATCTCGGCATTGGTGAGCGAGCGGTCGTGAAAGCTCCAGCCTGCAAGTGTTGGCGACGGGCCCATCTCGAATCCCCACTGGCCCAGCATATCGAAGGTGCTGAAGTCGTGCTTCACCAGATCGTATTTCCACGCGACTGGATTGCGGATCGAAGCCAAGGCCTTCTCTCTGGCTTCGGGGATGGTCGGATCGTAGGCGAGGTTTTCGGCGTGCCGCTCGGTGCGAGCGCCGAAGCGCTCTGCCGACAGCAAGAGGGACTGATTGGTTTCACCGCGGGCGCGCAACGGACGGACCCATATTCCCGGCCGCACGCCCTTGCGGCGAATCTGCGCGGCCATCTCGTCCATCTGCGGAAAGCGCGGGTTGTGCTCCCAACCTTCATCCATCACGGTGAAGGGCCGCGGCCCGGTGGAGGGAGCCAGCTCCGCCATCAGGTCGGCGTCGCGCAGAATGTCCTCGGCCGAGCTCTTTCCGTAGGCGTAGTACCAGTCGTTGCTGCCGTAGACGGGTGTCTTCGGCAGCCGCGGCGAGGGTGAGAGCTCGCGGCAGAAGGCACGCGCAGATGCGAACGGGTCTGCACCCGGCTGCCCCTTGCGCGTGAGCACGGTCGCCAGTTCCAGGGACCGCTGATTGAGCAGCACTCCACGGCCTCCGTTTCGCACATCGAGCCACAACGAAACACCCTCGCGATCGCACTGCCAGAAGGCGAACGCGGCTGCTCCGGTCTTGACGCCGTAGCCGTGCGTGGAGCTGCCGTCGAAGGCCAGGAAGTACCAGGGCATGGGGCGCTCGGGGAGGATGGATCGCCAGCTCAGCTCTCCGTAGCTGCGCTCCCAGGCGTCACCAAGCAGGCGGAGATCCGGGCGCACCGCAAAGTTCCAGCGCAGATGGAGGCGCGAGAGCGCAGTCGCTGGCGCGCTCAACGTGAGCTGCAGGCTATCGCTGCTCTCTTTGCAGGTGAAACGCAGGCTCTCTTGTGTCCAGTCCGAGCCGCTTCGGCGTAGAGAGATTGCGTTGGGATCTTCGGCGTAGGCCCGGACTGCATCCGGCTGGCGGAGAATCGGAAAGAAGCTGGCCGATGGCTTGGTTTCAACCGCTGCAACAGTCGGCTGCGCGTTGGCGGCAATGCCCGCGCAGGTTACAGCGCCAATACCGCGTAAGACAGATCGCCGCGTAGGCAGAGAAATCGCTTCGTCGTTCAACAGGCCGCTCCTGTATTCACTGGCGATGGTATCGAATTTCGGAGCGCGAGGTGGAGGCGATCTCTCGTCGCCGACGACGAAACTTTTTCTTCGAGAGGTCAAAGCAAGAGCAGGCAGAACTTCAGCAAATTGCCTGTACGATCTTTCGTGAGCGAAAAAGCATCGCTCCAGTCTGCACTCACCAAAGTCAAGACGGGAGGAAATATGCCGGGCGAAGGACATGCAACAGAATCGAGAGTCACCCTGCACGCGGTTTCAAGCCTTGACGGGTTCATCGCAAGGAAAGACAACAGCCTCTCCTGGCTGGAGGGCAATGGAAGCGTCTACGAAGCCGGCATTTCCGTTTCGGAGGACGAGGCCGCAGCCTTCGTCAAGGCCATCGACTGTTATGTCCTCGGTTCGCGCACCTATGAACACGCGCTGGAACTGGGCTGGCCCTATGGCGACACTCCGACAGTAGTGGTGAGCGGCAGAGAATGGCCACCGGCGAGGGAGAGCGTCGAGTTCTATTCGGGCGATCTCGAAATGCTGGTTCACACCAAACTCGCGCCGCGATTTCGAAACATCTGGCTGGTGGGTGGCGCGATGCTATGCCAGCGCTTTCTCGAACTCGGCCTGGTGGATGAGATCCGATTAACCGTCGCACCTGTCCTGTTGGGTGACGGACTTCGTCTCTTCGGTGAATCGCAGACGGAGAAGACGTGGAACTTGAAAAACGTGACCGCTTACAAGAATGGCTTCGTTGAGCTGTGCTACGCCGCCTCCCTCAGGTAAGGGGACCGGAAGAGATCCCCTTATACAGACGCGTTGCGTGATGGCCGTCGACGTCTAAGCAGGCCGGCGAAGGAAATCATTCAACGTGGCAAAGAATTTTTCCGGCTCCTCCAGCCATGGAAAATGTCCGCTTTCCTCGAAGATGGCGAGCTGGGATGGCGGTATTCTCTTGTGCAAATGCTCTGACAGCGCCACGGGGCAGATGAAATCGTGTCGGCCCACCAGGATAAGGGTCTTGGCTGCGATCTGATTCAGAGCCTGCGTAAGGTCAGTACGGTCGGCCGCGTCGGCGGCAAACTGTGCGTTGAAGGCATACGAGGAGATCGGTCCCGCGAGCTGCTGCTGCAGAAGCGAGAGCGTTTTCTCCGGCTGATAAAGATAGAGCGGCAAGACCCGAGCGATGAATGCCCCCAGAGCTTCGTCGTCTTTCGGAGGGCTGGCCTGACCGCCAAAGAATGCGGAGACCGCCTGCACGGCTGCCTCGAAACGCGGATCGGTGGCTCTCTCCTGGAGAATTCTTTGCGTATCGGCGGAGGCGCTCAAGCCAAGCACCTGACTGCCGGAGACGATCAGCTTGTCCAGATGCTCGGGAAAGCGTTCCGCGTAGGACAAGGCAATCGCCCCTGAGTTGGAGTGGCCCAACACGCTGACCTTGGAGAAACCGAGATGAATGCGGAGCGCCTCCAGATCATCGGCCATATCGATACTGCGCATCTGGGAGGGATCGGCGGGGCGGCTCGAACGGCCGCTGGCTCTGGTATCGACGAAGATAAGCTTGTGGCGCTCGGCCAGAGAAATAAATCCCCGCTGCAAATAGTGGGAACCCACGCCCCAGCCCGGAGGTACAAGAAAGAGCACGGGGCCGTCGCCGGCCACACGATAGTGAAGATCGATCCCATTGACTGCGGCCGAGTGGTCCTCGACGGGAAACGCTGTTGCGATTTGTTCGTTCGACATGCTTTCAGCATAACTACAGGCCGCGGTTTCTGAAGGCCGTCGCGCCTCATCCCTTTCGATGACTTCGATTCCCTGTAGAAAACTCCTCTCAGACGCCTCGTGAAGGACGGTCTGCGGAGGGATAGAGAGCATTGCCATAGGCGAGCATTTGCCACTAAACTGAGAGAGGCCGGAATCGAGATTCAAACCGTGCGCAAAATCCCAGGGTCAAGGTCAGGAGCGATGAAGAGAGTGTCTCTTCATCATGACAAACGTCCCGGTGGAGCGATTGGCGCATGCCGTGAGAATCGGGAATGGCTTGAAAAGGACAGCGACACGCTTCGGTACAATCGCTGAAGCGCCCAGTCGCCGGCCATGGTACGGAGAGGTGGCAGAGCCCGGTTGAATGCACCTGACTCGAAATCAGACGTAGTCGAAAGGCTACCGGGGGTTCGAATCCCTCCCTCTCCGCCATTAACCCATCTAGGCTGTTCAATTTAAAAAGATATAGATAATAGTGCAGTTGGAGATACCACGCAGTGTCGCTTCAGTCGCGCTAAACCGCTCCAAACCTGCGTCTATCCTGCCCTTGCACCCAATTCCTTCGAATGGATTCGGCCTCTAATGCTGCTTCCGGTGCCACCCAGTCTGCTGCGTTCCCTTGGTCCAGTCTGGCGTCGATAGCAAGGTATTGAGCGAGAGCTTTGTAGCTTATCGCGTGATACTCGGTTGGCGTCGTGAGACCCGCCGAGACTGAATTCATAGCGTTGCACAAGTTGTTCAACGGCTCGGAATATCCAGTCGCGCCAGATTTGGCTCACACCACATCCTGAAAGGGAAATCGGCCACTTTGACGATTAACTGTTTGGGCCTCCCCAGCCGGTTTTGCCTCGTTCTGTTCTTCAGCTGAAAGGCATCCCAATGATCGTCACTGTTCTGCTTTCCGTCTTCCTAAGCGTCCTGGTTGTCTGTGGTCTCGCGTTCGGCTTCTATCTGTACATCGACGGTCAAAGCCATAGGCGTTGACGGGTTCTTCATCTTCTCCGAGGCAGGAGAATATGAGCCCATTGACGAGCAGCCCGGCGAACGTCGGTCGAGAGTGAGACGAACCATCGACCAAATTCTTGCCCGGGGAGGTCGTCGAAATGGAAGCCGCCGTCTCCCCGAAGCAGGTCATCACTTCTCAAAGCAGAGAGCTGAAAGGGGTATCCGGAGTGATGCGTTTTGCCGTCAGTGTGCCGGAAACCTCGAGTGAGGGATTTCCGTTGATGTCGTAGGCCTGAAAGGTGAATTTGCCCGTGTAGGAATTTCCGTCCGGGCTCAAGGTGACTTTCTCGAGCATTTGAGCTCCACCTGTAGGGGTTCCCGTTGGGTCGTTGCCCTGCCAGGGAATGTGATTGAGGAAGTATTGGCGCTTCCCTGTTTGCTGCCACACACCGAGGCAGAAGTTTCCGTCTTGCGCGGGACGCGAGGAGTTCATAATCTCCGTTCCATCTCCGTGCCAGACGACGACCGAGTTGTCGAAGGGTTCCGGCAGACTGTACGATCCGCCGTTCATGGTTTGACCTGTGAAGACGACGTGCCACAATCCCACGATGGACGGTTCGTGATCGTCGTAGTCAACAAGGCCCGCTTTGACGAACTGCGGACTGGCAATGCCATACTGCGGGGACCAGGCTGAAGGTTTGATTAGTTTGTTGGACGGACCGCACAGCGCCGCGGCCCCAGGAACCAGGGAAAAGGCCAGCGCAAATGCGCTCACCACTGACATCCACTTCCAATATGTTGCCCTCATCGTTTCTCCTCCTCGGGCCAAGATGGCCGATTGAGGAGCAAGCTAACTGGAGCGGGCCCGGAGCAGGCAATGAAGCAGGGGTAAAGCCGGAGGTAAAGATTTGGTGAACCTCTAAACCCTTTCCAAGCGGGCCTTTTCCCTGATACACATGGGGTGCTTACCGAGGCACAAGAGACGTGTCGAATCGCGTACCCAGTCCGGAGATCAGTTCCGCGGCCAACAGGGGACAGGGTGCGGTGTATGAATTTTGCGAATTCCGGCTGGATTGCGGACGCTTCGAGCTGCTGCGCAAGAGCCAGCCGCTGCGCTTAGAGCGCAAGCCGATGGAGTTGCTGATCCTTCTGGTTTCCCGGGAGGGGCAGCTGGTCAGCCGGGCGGAGATTGCCGAGCGGCTCTGGTCGAGCGAAATATTCGTCGATACCGAACATGGGATCAATACGGCGATCCGGAAGCTTCGGCACCTGCTCCACGACGATCCCAGCGAACCACGCTTCATCCAGACGGTGACCGGGGCAGGGTATAGGTTTGTCGCATCGGTTTCGACGGTTGTGCCAGCCTTGCCGTTCCCGGTCTCCTCGCCTCCGAACATACCCAAAGCGATTGCCGTCATTTCGCGGCATCCGCGAAGAAAACAGGTGGCCTGGTATGTGGGAGTTGGGAGCTGCATCTTCCTTGCGCTCGGCGGCATGGCTCTCTATCGATGGCGGCATCGTCCGCCGGAGGTCCGGTATACGCAGCTCACCGACTTCACGGATTCGGCGGTTGCGCCGGCATTGTCACCGGATGGACGAATGCTGGCATTTGTTCGAGGGGGCAACCCATTTCTCAGCTCCGATCAAATCTATATCAAGATGCTGCCGAACGGAGAGGCGAGGCGCGTCACCGACGACGATCGGGCAAAGTACGGGCTTACATTCTCTCCGGATGGGTCGCAGATCGCGTACACGGTATTCGATAGTTCCGGATTTTCCACCTATCAGGTATCGGCGTTGGGAGGCGAACCTCATCTTCTACTGAAGAATGCGGCGGGACTGGTGTGGTTGGACTCCCAGCGGCTGCTTTTTTCCGAGATCCCCTCGGGAATCCATATGGGAGTGGTCACGGCGACAGCAACCCGCGCGGACCTGCGCGAAATTTATTTCCCGCCGCATGAACGCGGCATGGCACATTACTCGTATCCATCACCGGATCGCCACTGGGCGTTAATAGTAGAGATGAACGGCGAAGGCTGGATATCGTGCAAGTTGGTTTCTCTGGACGGCGGGCGCGCGGCCCGACAGGCGGGACCGGCAGGTGCATGCACATCTGCGGGGTGGTCGCCGGACGGGGCTTGGATGTATTTCACCGCTGTGGTCGAAGGACGGAGCCACCTGTGGCGGCAGCGTTTTCCGGAAGGGACGCCGGAGCAAATCACCTCCGGACCTACCGAGGAGGAAGGAATTGCGGTGGAACAAACGGGGCGGGCGCTGATCACATCGGTTGGCGTGCATGAAAGCGCTCTCTGGATTCACGATGGGAACAACGAGCGGCCGCTCTCTTCAGAGGGTGAGGTGATCGGCGGGATATCTCCTTCTTTCAGCCCGGACTCCAAGAACATCTACTATCTGCTGCGGCATGGAGAAGCTTCGGGTGCGGAGCTATGGCGCACGGAGATCGACTCGGGGAAAAGCGAGGCGGTGTTCCCAGGAACTTCGATGAGCTCCTACGATGTGTCGACAGATGGCAAGCAGGCGGTGTACACAACCCTGGCGCCTGGGGGAACGACGCAGCTGTGGTTGGCTCCTTTAGACCGAAGCGCAGCGGCGCGTAAAGTGGGCAATCCTGGCGGAAGATGGCCGCGTTTCGGGGTGCATGGACAGATTCTCTTCGTGGAGACGGAGGGAAACAAGAACTACCTGGAGCGGATGAATCCAGACGGCTCGAACCGTTCGAAGGTGTTCCCGTATCCCATCGCCGAGTTCCAGGGGGTATCGCCAGGGCGGCGATGGGCGATGGCAGTGGTTTCCCGAACAACGGACAGGGACTTTCCCTCGGTAATGGCGATTCCGCTGGATGGCGGGCGCGCGCGGCACATATGCACAAGCTACTGTCTCCCGAAGTGGTCGACGGACGGTAGATTTCTATTCATTCCGGTAGAGGATCCGTCGCGGACCAGCGCAGGGCGGAGTTTGGCGATTCCAGTGGGGCCGGGAGAAAGCCTGTCCAATCTTCCCGTGGGTGGGATTGCACCGCTGGCCGAACCAAGCGTGGTTCCGGGAGCGAAATCCGTGAGGCGCGCAGATCTGGTGCCGGGCAAGGACCCCGAACACTATGCCTGGGTGAACACCACCGTTCACCGGAACCTGTACCGTATTTCGCTTCCCTGAGCTCGCGAAAGTGCGCCTGCTGTAGCTCCGCGCTCCAGGCCACGGCAGGCGATTTAAACGATCACATCAAAGATGGCCAACAGGCTCGACCGCTGTTGGAGCGCAGAAAAACTCTTCCCCATGCGCTGATGGCAACAGAAGTTGCCCCGGCTCTAACCCTTTATTCGGCGCGGGCGTGCTGGCTACGAGCCTGTTGCGGGTGTGGGGTCATGCCTAGTAGTCCACTTCTCGTAGTGCATTTTCTAATAGCGCACTTGTTCGAGATCCGCGATCAGGCTGGGACCGGTTGGGAGCCATCCCAGCCGCTGCCGAGTTTGCGCGTTGGAAGCGGGCATGTCGAAACCCATAAACGGTGCGAGCCATCCGAAATGAGCTGGCGCTTCCTCCGGTGAGAGGCTGACTACCGGAAGCTTCAGGCCGCGGCCAATAACTTCAGCGATGTCCCGAACGGACACTCCTTCTTCCGCAACCGCGTGATATCTGCTGCCAGCTTCATGCTTTTCTATCGCCAGCCTGTAGAGACGGGCAACATCGAGGACATGCGCTGCGGGAAAGCGGTTGAGTCCGTCACCGACATACGCCACACTTCCCTTCTCGCGAGCTATCTGGACGTAGGGAGTGATGAGGCCCTGCTTCACCGGGTCGTGGACCTGCGGAAGCCGCACCACCGACACGTTGACACCACGGCCAGCTACCGAAACGCCTGCCAATTCCGAAGCTTTACGGGGATTCGGATGGTCGGGATTGAAGTGGTCTTCGGTCGCTGGCTGCCCTGGCGCGGCGTTCCCCATTCCGGTTCCGGAGGTGATGACCAGCGGGCGATCAGATCCGGTGAGTGCGTCGCCCAGAGCCTCGATTGCGCGCCTGTCTTTCTCGCAGTTCTCTACGAATCTCGAGAAGTCATGGTCGAAGGCACAGTGAATGACACCGTCCGACTTGGCTGCCCCACCCCGCAAACTTGCCGGATCTTCCAGAGTGCCTCGATGCGCCTCTGCGCCAGCGGCTTCGAGGGATTGTGCGCCCGCATCCGATCGTGTCAGCCCGATCACCTGATGGCCGGCGTTGATGAGTTCGGGAACAATGGCTGAACCGATGAAACCGGTCGCGCCGGTAACAAAAATACGCATGATGAATTCTCCTTCGCTTCAATTGAGGACTGAATCGTCTTCCCGCCACAGATGAGAGGCCGCGCTTGCACCTCGTCATGAACTAGATGGGACGGTAGCTCAGACGATCCAGGCTGATAGTCCGCATTCCTGGCTCAATCGTCCGGAAGCTTTGTGGATCTTCTTAGATGCATCGCCGCTGCTAACGCTGAGTAGTTCCCCGCAGGGATGCTTCGGCATGGGTTACCTTCGGTGGTTTCCTCAGAGGAAAGGAGCACCATCTTTCTGTTAGCCTCATCCGCGAGGTGAAAGTATGCGCAAATTCAGGTTTCTAAGCTCATTGACCCTAGGTGCTGGGATGTTCTTCGCCAGCAGTGCAGTCGTACCCGCTCAGGTATCCGTCAACATTGGGGTCGCGCCTGTCTGCCCTTACGGCTACTTCGACTATGCCCCGTACCCATGCGCTCCTTACGGCTACTACGGGCCTGATTGGTTTACTGGCGGCATTTTCATTGGAGCCGGTCCCTGGTTCCACGGTCCGCATGGCTTCTATGGCCATGTCGATAACCGTTACGATCCTCATCACGGGTATGCGGGACCGATGCCGGATCGTGGGGAGAGCGCGTTCAATCACTTTCATGCGAATGAGGCCAGGGACGGTCAGGGCCACATAGGAAATGCCGGCCATGACGGAGGCGGGGAGCACGCAGCCGGATTCTCGCATGGTGGTGGCGGCGGTCATCGCTAGAGTGATTTGATTTTGCGGAGTAAACAGCATAGGGGCAACGCCGAAACCGGCGTTGCCCTTTTGCTTCTCGGCTCTCACGCTGCAGTTTTCTAGTTGGCAGGCTGATAGCGCTTGATGTTTGCCGGATCGAAGGTGGTCGGTATGTGGCCGGTGACGCGCAGCTCGAAATGATCTTGCGAGCTCAGCCCGTCGAGCCCCGTGGCCGTCAGATGTACGCTATATTCTCCCGGTTCGGTATAGGCATGATTCACTTCCCTCCCCTCCGAGGTCACGCCGTCTCCGAAATCCCAACGATAGGTGACCACGGGATCGTCTCCCTTGCCTTGTGCGGAGAAGACCAGCGAATCTCCAGCCTTACCCTCCGAAGGATGATCCATCGTCACACTCGGAGGAGTTGCCGGAATTTGTGTATCGACAATCTTGATCAGGCGCACCGAGTGAGCCGGCTGTTGCAATGCGAGCGTGCCGCCATTCAATGCCAGGATATCTTTCGCATCGAGAGCATCGGTGACTTCATAGTGTCCGCCTGAAGGCAGTCCCGCAGCGGCGAGATCGATCGAATGATCGCGCGACTTCTCGCTCCAGTTGAAGACGGTCAGAATGCTTTGCCGCCGATCCTCTTTCAGAAAGAAGACGCTCGGCTGCCCGTCTTCGGCCGAATAGGTCATGAGGTCCAGTGGCAACGATGCCTTGCCGAGTCGAATCATGTTGATCAGCTCTGGGTTTTCGATCAGTGCGAGACGCTCGGGGTCTTTCGTTAACGATGGGAGGTCATCGCCTATCTCGAACATCCCTCCTGAGACGGCGGCGAGCGAAATGGAAACGCTGGCTTCGTCGAGGGTCGCGGGCTTTTTACTTTCGTGCCAGGATTGGTCTTTGATGGTCTGCGTCGACACGGTAAAAGCATCCGGATCGGCCACAAAATAATTCCTATTCATATAGTAGCGAGCCGCTATTCCGGTTGCTGCTTCCTTGCTGGCGCTGAAGGTATGACCGGTATCTTGCGAGATGCGTCCGTAGTCTACCAATCCCACCGGATTCAACATGGGGCTGCCATCCTTGTCGAGAAGGACGCCGTCGCCGACGGTGTCGCGAATCGTCTTCAGCCCGATGCGCTGCGCCTCCAGAGCCGTTGTATTCGGCTTGTAGTAGTAGCCTTCGATCGCGCTGTCATCCATGAAGTCCATCTTGATGTAGCGGATGCCCCAGAGATTTACGAGCGTGGAGTAGGTTTTGCGCAGGTAATCCTGGGCGCCGGGGTTCGTGTTGTCCAATACGTAGAGCTGATCTTTGCGGTGCTCGACCGTGCCTGCATGGATCGGCTTGCCTGACGCATTCTTTACCAACCAGTCGGGGCGATTCTGATACACCCAGGAGCGCTCGGAAACTTCAAAAGGAGCTGTCCATATCCCGGGGACGAGGCCGAGACCTTGCACCTTGTAGTACACCGGGGCGAGACCATCGGGAAAGAGAGTCGCATTCGGCGTACTGTATTCTCCACGCGCGTACTGATAGCCTTCATCAATGTGGAAGATGTTATAGCCGAGCGATTTGAGATGCTCCGCCTCCCACTTGGCGTTCGTAAAGGCCGCTCCATCGTTCAAGCCAAAGTAGTATGCCGTCCAGCTCCACCAACCCATCAACGGCGGTGCTGAAGTCTTCGCATGGTGGATCTGCTTGATGAGCGAACCATAGGTATCAAGCTGATGGTGATAATCCTTCGACAGACTGAAGAGCACGCGTTCGGAAGAGAGTTCAGCGCCGGGATTCACGGGCAGACTTAGCGGTATACGATCCTCGGCAGGAGAATGCTCAAGCGAATTCTCGATCTCCAACTCAGTAGTTCCAGTCGAATCGACTTCATAGGAAGCCAGATGAGGTTCGGTAGCTGACTTGTCTGCGAGGCGGAGCCGCAGAACGGTGAGGAACTGGTCCGAGGAGAGCGCGCCAAGAAACAAGCTCTCATGGCTGGCGAGGTTATAGATCAATTGGCTGCCAACCGCGCGATGCATCTGCTGCTTGGTATCGGCCAGATTGTGGATGGTCATGCCGGGGCGGTCTTCGCTCCAGCTATCGGAGAGCACGCGATCCTCGGCGGCCGGTCCTCCCAGATCGATGACCGCTCCTTCGCTGGCATCCACGGAACGAATGCCTTCGATGTGAACGAGCTTCCCGGTCGTATTGCGAACCGTCACCTGGATATCGCCGAAGGGCTCTCCAGAATAGGCGCGGAGATGATAGACCAGGTCTGGCGCTCCACTTACTCCGGAGTAAGTCACCTGCCAGTCTGTTAATTGCCCAAGATATCCCTGACCCTGCGACTGCGATAATTCATGCCGCGGGTAATCGGATGCACGGAGCCAGCGGCCATCTACTTCGACTCCGATCCCGGCACGCAAAGCAGACGATTCGGAGCCGGGCATGGCAATGGTGTACCTGCCGTCTGCCGGATTTACCTTGATTTGCAAAGCCTGCTCTTCACCAGATGACCGAGCGCAGAGCGCGGTCATAGCGAAGCCAGAGAGCAGCACAGCCGTAGTTAAATTCGCAACAGACACCCTGCCGTTTTTCCCGATCCCGATCCTGCTCACCAACTCCTCCGCCTTCTGTTTTTGTTCTGGATCAGCGCTTCTTGTTAGAACTTAACCTTCAGCGCCATCTGAAGAATCCGAGGATCCCCCGCGGAAGAGATTTGTCCGAAATTGCTGTCTTGCAGTCCCGCATCCGGAGCGCCGAAGTTGACATTGTTGAAGACATTGTAGAACTCAGCGCGGAACTCGTATCCGACCCGCTCGCCGAATTGCCCGGTCTTCAATAAAGCGACGTCGGTAGTGAAGAGCCGCGGTCCACGCAGAGAGTTCTTTCCGATATCTCCATAGGTTCCTATTTGATTTGCGGCAAACGCTGTGGTGTCGAACCATTCATTGACTAAGTCCGGATGGGACCGTCCGTTGCTTAACACTGCGTCCTTGATACTGGCCACCGTAAGAGCCGGACGATCGGCCCCTATCGCTGAGAAGGAGTTATCGTCTTCCGCAAAGACCGTAAAGGGGAAACCCGATTGCCAGTTCAGAATCGAACTTAGATTCCATCCGTTGACCGCCTTGTCTGCGACGCCTTTGAATGGCACATGGGGAAACGCATAGTTTCCCGACAGCCTGAAGACCTTGTTGTCGTCGCCAGAATCGGGACCATAGTCGAAGTAACGACCGCAGGCGCATGTGTTCGTGGCCAGGCCGCCGGGCTCTCCGGAGGGGCCGAAGTCATTCAATGCTCGCGACCACGCGAAGTTTGATTGAAAATCGAGGCCGTGTCCGAGACGTTTCTCCACCTGCAACTGACCGGCGTTGTAACTGCTGTTCACCCCGGAGTTGATCGAATCGATAAACCCAAAGTTCGGGTAGATACGCCGGGACTGGATGTTATCTTCCGTCGATTGCCCCGGAATATATATCGATGGGTTCAGCTGCAGCAGACCTGCCTCCTGGTCCCCTGTTCCACCCAGATGGGATCCCCTGTTTCCAACATACTGAGCGCGCATCAGCCAGCCCGCGCCGAGCTCTCGCTCCAGGGTCAAGTTGTAAGACAGGATCTGAGGGAGGCGGAAATGGCGGTCAAAGATCTGGGTGAAGGAGATGTTCTGCGGAAAGACAGCATTGGGGCCGGGATTGCTGGGACCAAACTGCGCGGGAAATGGATTAGCGACTCCCGCAGCTCCATAAGGATCAGAAAAGTTAGTATCCGTAATGTTGACGATCGGAGCGAATGGCGGAACTCCTACGACGTCCTCGAACGCTACGGTATTGGGTGATTGATAATAGTAGCCCGCGCCGCCGCGGATGCTGGTCTTGCCGTCCTGCGTCAGCTGATACGCAAAGCCCAAACGCGGACCAACGTTGCCGAGATTGTTGTAGATAGAAGACTGAGGACATCCAGAATCATGATTGCTTCCGCCGAAGATCAGGTCCTGAGGAGCATTGGGGAAACGAGCTGATTGGGCTCCGGGAACGAAGCAAGCCACTCGGCCTTCGCTATCCGTGTATGGGAAAAATGGATCCCAGCGTATACCTGCGGTGATAGTGAGTCTCGGAGTTGCGTGCCAGTTATCCTGAACGAAGAAGCTCCAGAGATTTCCGGTGAAGTGGAGATACAATCCGCCGCCCTGAGTAAAGCTCGACACATCTCCCAACATGAAGTCCGAAAGGTTGTTACCCGTAAGGCCATTATCGAAGGTGAAGTTGCCGTCGGCCTGATAGGAATTTCCCATGGGAGCGCGAATACGCTTGTATTCGCCACCCAGTTGAACTTCATTCGTTCCTTTGATGAAGGTAGCGATTTCGCGATCCGATACATCGCCGCGATCCCAGGTTCCGGTGGCGGGCTGGTCTCCCACAGTGAAGTTTCCGGATACATCCACGTTGAGGGTGGCAGGAAAGTTGGTAGGCTGAGCGATGTTCGAGCCGGCCTGGGCGATATTGTAGGGTGCAGAGGATTGCGTCACACCTGTTTGGCTGGTCCACCCGAAATAGCTGTTCAGAAGAATGTGCGGAGAGATGGTATAGATGTCGACGACGCTGACGTTCTTTAGACCAAGATGCTGCGGAGTTTCCGGCGTGCCTTCGAGGATATTGCTGGCCGGCGGTAAGATGACCGGGACGTCATATTGCAGCTGAAAATAACGAGCACTTAAATGGTGCTTGCCGAGGTTGTAGTCTACCTTCGCGAGATACTCATTCGTATTCTGGACAGACGGCGCGGCGTTGTATAGCAGCTGATGAGAGCCGCCCGAGGGATCGTTCGGAAGAGGAATGCCTTTCAGAATAAACAACGCAGTAGGATCGAAGGCCAACGGGCTGATGACGTTGTTGTTGAACTGGTAGGGCGACTGCGGGTTCGGATTTGCCAATACGGTTGGCAATAAGTCCGTAAAGTCGCCGCCTCGTTCCGCAGCAGTTGGCACCTGGGCTATTTCGCCGTTGACCGCGGTGCTCTGTCGAGTGCCCTGATAAGACCCGAAGTAGAAAAGCTTGCCCTTCAGGATCGGGCCTCCGATGGTGCCTCCAAACTGATTTTGCTTCAGCGGATTGGGCGAAGTGGCGAAGTAGTTCTTGGCATCCATCGCGTAGTTGCGAAGATATTCGAAGACATCGCCATGAATTTGATCGGTGCCAGATTTGCTTACAACATTTACGACTCCGCCCGTTGCGTTGCCATAAGTCGCGCTCATGTTGTCGGTCTGCACGTTGAATTCTTGCAGCGCGTCCGGACTGGGGAACGGTAGATTTGTATTGATGTAGGTATCGTTATAGTCCACGCCGTCAAGCAGGTAATAAACTCCGTTGGAGCCTCCGCCATTGACTTTGGCATATTGCTCACCGGGAAGAACTCCGCCTTCACAGTCGGCTCCGCAGTTCTGCGCTGTAACGTCGACCGCGCCGGGAACGAGGAAGACCAATTGCTGCGCCTCGCGTCCGTTCAGCGGCAGGCTCTGCATACTTTTGGCGTCGATCAGTTGTCCGATCGACGGATCGTCGGTGGTCACAAGAGACGCGTTCGCATTGACGGTGACTTGCTGGCTCACCGATCCCACATGTAGTGCGACGTTCTGGGTAGCAGCCTGGCCAACGTTGAGGGTGATCCCATTTTGCACGTATGTGGTGAAGCCGTTCATCTCGACAGTCAATCGATAGTTGCCAATCGGCAGGCTTGGAAAAAGGTAGTCTCCGGATGACCCGGTCTTGGTTTCCTGCTTATATCCGGTTCCAATCTGCTCGACAGTCACGGTTGCCCCGGGAATCGCGGCGGCGGTGTTGTCGGCTACCGCACCACTGAGCCGTGCGGTGGTGTATTGAGCGAGCGACGAACTGACGAATAGGAACAATAGCGAACAGGCGAAAACTGCTTTACCGCACGTACGCCCAAAAATCTGGCAGGCCATAACCATGTTTTTATTTGCTGGTTTCATTTGCACTTTTTCCTACTCTGTCGACAGGTGCCGGGCGTATTCAATTTTTTGTTTTGCTTGAGCTCTCTTCCGAAGGTTCCAACTTGTTACGTTTTATATCGTATTTGAAGTTTTATGAGCATCTACTTTACTGTGTCAAGCGAAAAGTAAGGGTCGCCGAGAGTTTAGAACTTTTCGTTATGTCGAGTATCAGCATCTCCACATGGCTTCCCTTTTGTTCCCTTGAACCCGAACCGGGGAGTGGTCCGAAAAACGCTGCGAATAGCTTGTACATGAACGGGTGATGCTGCGGGAAGAGTCGAATTGGTACCTGGAATGGAAGATGCCGGGCTTCGGATCGCTTCGATTTTGGGGATGCGTTGGAGACGCGCTGGAAAAGCGTCTGACGCGCCGCTTGCGCCTTATGATTCCGACTGAGGAGCGACATCTTATTTCTTGATTCGCAATCGTCGCCAGCCGAACCGGGAAGCAGATCGAAAGGGGATTTCGATCTGCTTCGATCTCAGTCAGCTGTTAACTGGTGGCCGGCGTATTCACCGGCTGATCGACGATCTCTTCGCGCGCGTTGTCCCAGTACACTCTTTTCCCGCTCCAGTAGGACTCTGCGGCCATGATGCATACGATCGAGTGGGAAAAGCCATGATCTACCGTGGCGCTGGGCTGCTTGCGCGTCTGCATGGCTTCGAGCCAATCGACCAGGTGACGCACATCGTCGTCGTCCGGTCCAAGAGAAGTGGGCGGCATTGCTCCGGGAACCTGGACAACATCCTCACCATCAGTGGAAGGCCCGTGCAAGGGCGTCTGCTTATAGACAGGACCGGACTCCCAGGGATCGAATTCTTTTCTCCCGCCTTCCTTCGTCGTCACGAAGAGCGATGCGCCCTCGCCGCCGTAGTTTTCGATAGTCCCGTCCCGTCCCTGAATGCGTGAAAAGCTTCGGTAGCTGTTTCCGAAAGTAGTTTTGTAGGTGTAGAGAAATCCCTTGGGATAGGTGATCGCCGCCACGCAGGTGTCGGCGTTTTCGCGGCCATCCTTCCAGACGAAAACACCGCCGTTCGCCACAACGCTCGCGGGATGGCTCTCGTCAGACCATAGATGAACCAGATCACAGCCGTGGCTGAGCCACTGGTCGAAGATGCCCGAGGAAAATTCTTTGTATAACCGGAACTCAAGATACACATGGGGATCGAATGGCCTCTCGGGCTTGCCGAGCAGCCAGTGTTTCCAATCGGTGTCCTCTTCGCGGAGCTTGGATTTCCGGCCATAGAGCCAGCTCTTCCATTCCAACTTTTCGTCCTTCAGCATCTCCGAAGAAATGCCGGTATCTGTAGGCACAAAACGCCAGCGCTCTTCATTGACATTCCATTCCTGCTCGATCTGGACGATGCTTCCGATCTGGCCTGAGCGGATGATATTTCGCACTGCGAGCGGATAAGCCTGGCTGCGGTGCTGAGTGCCCATCTGGACAATCTGCTTCGAAGCTTTCACCGTGTCACGCGCCTCTTTCGCCTCAGCGAGCACGTTGGCGAAAGGCTTCTCTACATAGCAATCCTTGCCTGCTTGGACTACCGCGCTGCATAGCTTGGCGTGCTGAAAATCCCCGGTCGCAATCATCACGCCATCGATGTCCTTCCGGGCCAGCATGTCTTCCGAATACTTATATTTTTGCGGCTCGAGATTGAAGGCTTTTTTCACCTGAATTGCACGCCGTTCCTGGGCGAGGCTCCACAGATCGCAGACGGCAACCACTTCCACCGGTGTCTGTTTTGCAGCCAGCTGCGCCATGTGCACATGCCCCTCGCTGCGGTCTCCGCACCCCAATTGCGCCAACCGAATCCGGTCATTGGCCCCGAGAATACGGGCATAAGAACGCGCTTCCATGCTGGTAGCCATCAACACTCCACCAGCACCTTTCAGGAATGCTCTCCGGTCGATCCCATCGCTTTCTTTCATCGCGTCCTCTCCAGCCTCTTCCTACCGCCCACATTGAATTGCGTATGTCTCTTTTTCGATAAAGCCCCGGATGGGACCACAGAAGTCTCCACGCTTATGTCGCGAAGAAGATCTATTTATTTCGTTTATTTATCCTATCCTTCGCTTCTGGTACAAAAACATACTTCCCGATCGTTCCACTGTCAAGAAAACACTGGTTTCTCTCGACCCAAAACTATTGGGGCATGGCCATGCGTTCGGTGGGAGCTTCAGTGATGGTCACAGCAGCCGGCGAAGAGCGCGTGCTCTGCCCGTTGGCACTCACAGCTACAACGGTGTACTCAATCTTTCCTTTGTCTACAATCCCGTCAGTGAACTTTGGCAGAGTCAGGCCGGATGCGACGATCTGAGTGGCACCCTTTTGCGTTCTCTCTACCGTATAAGTCCTGGCCTCCGGCACGGGATTCCAGGTTACCGAAACGAACTGATGTTGAATCGACGCGTGTACGCCGGCAGGTGCTTCCGGAGGAGCTCCGGCGGGCAGCAAGCCGTAGACGCACAACTGTCCGGTGCCAATATTTTTCGTACCGAAGCTGGCAAGATATACCTTTCCATTGGCCACGGTCGGAGGCGCCATCTTCGAGTAATTGTTGCAATCGTCTCTTCCGTAATTTTCGAGCGAGTTCCAGAGCTCGTGATTGATGTCGTCTGCATCATAGGCATGAAGAATGCCGGGCCGGGTCTCTTCCCATGAGTCGCCGGTCGCATGGATCGCAGCCCACAAGATCCCGTTCTTATCTCCATTCGCGGAAAGAGAAAGCATGGCTCCCGGATGCCCCTGATTCATTTCCGGCCTTGTCATCAGCGCGGTTTCACCGAGCTTTCCACCGTCGAACTTGTAGACGCGAGTCTTATCCCGTTGGCCCCAAAGGTAAAGTAGCTCCCCATTTTTGGCGCTCTTCCAGTACACAACGCTATGCAGATGCGAGCTCGTGATGTGAAAGTGCTGCACGGCATGCTCATCACCCAGATGTCCGAAATGTTCGGTGTCGATCAGGTAAAGCACGCCCTCCTTGCCGCCACCAACCACAAGGTGTTTGCCTGGAATCAGCGTGGCCCCAGAAGAGTCGAGGTCGTTATCATCTTTGTCCAATTGAAAATGGTTGGTTGGAGTGAACCAGTCCACCATGTGCATATGAGGGTCGAGCTTGATGAAGCTCTCACTGAACTGCGTTTTTCCATTCCAGCTACCATTGCCGGTTACGAAATAAATATTCCCTTCGCCATCCACAGCTGGGGCTTGACCGGATTGCCAGATGCTTGCCCCCTCGCCTCCGGGTGAAGTGTTGACGGCTCCCACCTGTTTGAGAGAGACCGCGCCGTAGCCCAGCAGAAATCCGTGATAAGGCCCCTTGTCGCAATGCGAAGAATAGCCGATGTATACCTTGCCCGCGGAGAGAAAGAGCGCCGGGCGTTGATTTTGCATCAGAGGATCGAAGCCCGGCGCTTGAATAACTACAGGACTATTCGGAAGGTCGGCGCCTGTCTCAGTATCGAGAGCATGCAGGCGCTGCACAAACTTTCCCCCGGCTTTGGTCAAAGAAACTACGTACAGCGTCTTCTTTCCGGCGTCGATTACCGGCGCGCCGACGATGCCCATGCTGCCGTTGATATCGGTGCAGCCAAAGTCTGCGTCGTGAACATTGGCGGGCGTGCCGAAATTAACGTGCCAGAGTGGCGTGCTCGCATCTGCATCGTTGGCGTCAAAAGCGTAGACGCTGTTGTTCACCGTTGTCACATACACGACATCGTGCCATCCGCCGCCTATCTTCACGTTCGTCGCGAGGAGCGGCTGGGTGTAAAGCTGATCATCGACAATTCGTTTGAAGAGCATGCCAAAACTCTTCGCGTTCACGCTTGCCGGCGTAAGAATTGTCTCGTGCAGATTTGTCCCAGTCCGCGCGAGGTCATTGTGCTGCGTCAGTACATCGACTTGGGCGTGCGCCGCAAACGGCAACAGCATTGCAGAGGAGAAAAATAAGTGCCGGATTAATTGATGAAAATAAGACGATGTATCGAATTCCGTCGATGCCATTAGCAACTAGCTCCTTCTTACTCGCGATACTCTAATTGGGAAGCCAAAAATCGAGCTGCAATTCGGGGTATCTTCTTATTTAATTATCTAAAAGCCTGTCAGATCACGACTGTCTCGGCCGGATAAGTAAGAACAGCGAGGCCGTTGCGGCAAGAGGCATTAGCCCTGCAACTACAAATGCCGGTCCATAGGAAAAACGATCTACAGTTAGACCTACCGCAAAGGTAAAGGCCGCACCAGCAAGCCCAGCAGCCAATCCGCTGATTCCTGTAACAGTGGCAACGATGTCTTCAGGAAAGAGGTCGGATGGCAAAGTCAGTCCCATCGTAGACCAGCTGGCGTAGCCCCACAGCGCTATGCAGATCATGGCCAGCGCCACATACACATTGTGGACGCGGGCTACTGGGATGCCCAACAAAATGGGCAGGCAGCTCACCGCGCATATCCAAGTGCGGACGCGAATCACAGAAGCTCCGCGCCGGATGCAATAACCAGCGATGAGGCCGCCGGTGAAATTCCCCAGATCCGCGGCAACAAACGGCAGCCACGCGAAGATCGCAATTCGCTTCAGACTGAATCCACGCGCATCGCTTAGATATTGGGGAAGCCAAAAAACGTAGAACCACCAAATGGGATCGGTGAGTGCGCGCCCGAGCACGATGCCCCACACATTTCTGTTCTTCGCCAGATATAGCCATCTGGCGAGTCCTTTGCCTTCGGACGCGGAAGCTATCTCTTGTCCCGCGCGGATGAAAGCGACTTCTTCTTTTTTTACCCGAGGGTGACGGTCCACCGGATGATAGACGCGCAGCCACACCGCCAGCCAGAGGAAGCCGAGCATTCCAGAAAAGACGAACGACCAACGCCAGCCGAATGCCAGTGCGATCCAGGGGATGATGAGAGCAGCTAACGCTCCTCCGACACTTGATCCGCTGTCGAAGATAGCTACGGCGATGCTGCGCTCTTCACCCGGGAACCACTCCGCGACTGCCTTGCTCGCTCCGGGCCAGTTAACTCCTTCTCCGATCCCGAGCATGAAACGAAAGGCCGCAAAGCTGAAGATGGATCCTGCAAACCCGGTGAGAATATTCACCCCCGACCACCACACCACGGCCACTGCAAGGCCGATGCGCGTACCTACGGCGTCGAGGAATATTCCGCCGAGAAGCCATGTAAGCGCATAGGAAATCTGGAATGCGCCAAGAATTTTGGAGAGTGCGGCATGGCTCAAATGAAACTGCTCGGTGAGCATCGGAGCCAGTACCGAGAATGTTTGGCGGCTGATGTAGTTGATGACCGTCGAGAAAAAGAGGGTCCACGCCACCCACCACCGTGTCCGTCCTGACCTCTTACCCTCGCGATATGTGTTGGTCACCGATTGCTCGCCATTCAACGTACCCATCTCATCTAGCCTAGTCTCGCTAATCAGAGTCAGCGTTGCCCTAACCTTGTCGAAGCTTATGTGAACATCTCAGGCGGCGAACGTTTTAAACAAGATCAGTTGAACTCAGCCTTACCTCCCTTCCAGGATTCCATCCAACTCAGACGCCGAGTCAGTATCTAAATAGACCGTCACATCCGGATGAGTGCGGAGGAGCGTTGCGGGGCACGCTGTAGAAATCTGCTCTTCGATGGTTCGCCTGACGATTTTAGCTTTGCGCTTTCCCGGTACAGACGCGATCAGCTTAGGTACGCGAAACAGCGCTGGAATCGTGAGAGTGATGGCTTCTTCCGGAACTTCTTCGACGCTCTTGAACCATCCTTCTGCCATCTGCTGCTGCCGGCATACAGCATCGAGACGGACGACCTTCACATCGAGAGGATCGTTGAAGTCTGCAACCGGCGGGTCGTTGAAGGCCAAATGTCCGTTCTCGCCGATGCCGAGCAGACATAGTTGCGGATCGGCGGAATGGAGCTGTGCGGCATATTCCCGACTTGTCTCTTTGGGATTTGGCGACGATCCGTCGACCTCGAAGAATTCCTTCATCCTCACCTTGCTCGTCAATTTCTCACGCAGGTAGCGGCGGAAAGACGCCGGATGATCCGGAGATATCCCAATGTATTCATCCATATGAAAGCCGCGGACGCGATTCCACGGCAAGTTGTCGATGCTGGTGAGGGATTCAAGCGTATCGAACTGCGATGCTCCAGTGGCAAAGATTACCGCTATGGAATCTCGAGTCTGCTCCAGGTCTTTCATTGCCTTGGCCGCGGCAAGCGCAGCGGCAGCACCAGCCGACGAGCGGTCCGGGTGGATTTCTACTTTCATGTTCCCAACCTGAAGATGTTTTACTTGTGCGGACGCGGTGTTCATCTGACACTCCTTCGGGTAATAAGCAGAATGCTGCGGCGCATGCATCGAACATCACGATCGCTCATGCGCGTGAGAACAGTCGATCAAGAATCAAGCGCAATTTCGGAGTCGAAAGGCGTGAGGGATTTCCGTGGCAACAGAAAGCCTTCGTTGCCACGGATGGCAAGGAACTGAAGATTTCGTTTTGTTATCTTCCTGTTCGGAATAATACAAAAACATAGTTCCAAATCATTCCGCTGTCAAGAAACAAGCGAGGCTCGGCGTTTTGGGATGTAAAGAGAGCGCAAAGAGCTCCGCAGATAGGGCATTTCAGAAGGTCCGGATCTCGACAACGGGTACGAGCAATGACTCGAGCCGCTGGCGGGGGCGGCGAATCAAGGGCCTTGGCCAAAGATGCGGGGATGCAGACGACGGCTAAGTCGTTAGACCAAGGCCACGTCGATATTCTGTGTACGCAGGGCTTCGGCGATTTCGTGCGGCAGATTGCGATCGGTGATGACGTGATGAATCGCGCCAGGCGGCACGATACGAGACAGGCTTCGCCGCCCAAATTTGCTTGAATCGCAAACAGCTATGACTTTTTGGGCGGCCTTTACCATGGCCCGGTTGACACGCGACTCGAGGAAGTTGGGAGTGGTTATGCCTACCTCGAGGTCGAAGCCATCGACGCCGAGGAAGAGGATATCGGCGTGCATTTCTTCGAGATTGTCCTCAGCCAGCGGACCGACCAGCGAAAACGAGTTCTTGCGCAGCGTGCCTCCGACGAGGATCACCTCGAAATCGGTGCCGGCAAGCTCCGCGGCAATGTTCACCGCATTGGTGATAACCGTCAGCCGCGAAAACCGCTTCAGCCCCTGTGCAATCGCGGTCGTCGTCGTTCCGGAGTCCAATATTACGCAGTCGCCTTCTTCCACCATCTTGATGGCAGCGGCCGCGATCCGTTCTTTCTCCACAAAATTATGCTTTTGCTTTTCCTGCAAGGTGGGGTCGACCAGGGCGCTCGAATGAATGCGCAGTGCTCCGCCATGCGAGCGCTGAACGAGCCCTTTCGACTGTAGATAATCGAGATCTTTGCGGATAGTGATCTGGGATATGCTCAGCTCCTGCGAAAGCTCGCCGACCAACACCCTGCCCTGTTTTTGAATGAGCTCGAGGATGTGCTGCCTGCGCTCATCGATCAGCATTTCAGGCCTTTCTTTGGTGTTCGCCGCCCCAACCTTCTTTTTGTTTCGCATTTATCTGCTCGAACCTCGCACGGAAATTCCGTTTCTATGGCGCGCCGTCTTAGCCAGACGCGATCATAAACGAAAGTTCACAGGGATTCCATAGCTTCCGAAATGCTTTAGCTTACGATCGATACCTGCCGGCTACGTCAGCACCGCATTATTGTGAGGCAAAGACGGAGCTTCATAGACGCTCGGCTGTGATCCGCTAGTAAATCTCTATTGGCTGGACGACGCGGCTGATAGCGCCATTCGGGCTTGGAGAGTCAGGCCTCAAAGAGCTGCCCAAGCTGAAGAAGAGACCCAGCACCTGGCCGAAGAGCACATCCACTGCGGGCCGATAGGAGTCCGGAATCTGCCAATGATTCTGCGGCGCCAGCACTTGCGTGCTTTCAAGCTGAGGCAATCCAGACATGCCGCTGCCGATGACCGCCAGGGATGCTCCCACCAATTGCTTGCGTTCGATCTCGCGAAGCAGGTCGATCTCGTATCGCTGCCTTGTGCTTTGCGTGGACAGAAAGCTCACTAAAAGAGTGTCGTGATCGAGGGCCGCCATGGGGCCATGCCTCAAACCGAGCGTGGATTGTGACATGGTCTTTGTCCTTCCCGCTGTGAGCTCCAATAATTTGAGCGCCGACTCCTGAGCGGTTCCAGCCGCCGGCCCGGAGCCAATGAAGCAGGCTCGCCTGTAGCCCTTTGTGGCAAGGTGTTCGGCAAGCTCTGCGGCGAGAGGGAGAAAAGCCTGCGCAGCCTCCGACAAGGATTTGACGATCGGCTCGTACTCCGCCGCGGACCACGCATGCGCGAGCACCTGCCCCGCGATAACCATGTTCGTGAAAGAGCTGGTCATGGCCAGCCCCTGATCGTTGGTTTCTTCGTCGAGCACGATGCCGAAGCAGCCTGCTTTGCCCTTGATGAGCTGGCTCATCTGGCCGGAAGCGTTGCAGGATACGACCAGATGTGAGATCTGCGGATTCTCCGCGAGAGCCCGCTCCAGCACGGCGACACCTTCAGGGCTGTCACCCGAGCGCGAAAAAGAAATCCAGAGATAGGGGCGATCTTCGAGGATGTACTCGGAGAAGTCGATGAGCAGATCTGTGCTTGCGACAGGCACAACTTCGCATTGCCACTTTTGTCGCAGCAAGTGATGCAGGCAGTGTCCTATATAGTCCGATGTTCCGGCTCCAATGAGATAGACGGTCGGCCGATCCTGCGAAGCAGCGGTAAGGCCAACAGCCGACAGAAATGCCTGAATCTCCGGCATCCGCGCTTCGATATGAGCCCAGGTGCTGATCCAGGTTGAGGGTTGCTGCAGGATTTCCGCGGGCGTGTGTGCGATTCCTCGTTCATCTTTTTCCGCCGAAGGTAGGTTAACCAGTGATATGAGAGGGTTCACTCTGTCTAAACTCCTAGTGTCTTGAAGCCGCAATGGGCCGGTTCGCTGCTAATTCTGTATCTCTAAGTAAAATGCTTATCGATGCATTACGGATGCGCCTGATTCGAACGTGCGTACTTCAAAGGGCTTCAGATGGACTGATACCACGCGGTCTGCTTGCCAATCGAGGGCAGGATTTTGAGATGACTCGAAAGGCTGTTCGACTTTGAACGATGTCGGCGCATCTGTGGGCAGCTCGAGCGCGGTCCTCAAATTCAGTTGATAATGCTGCGCAGTGTTCGACGGATTCCGCAGAGTAATGATCCAGCCATTGGGCGACCATGCGGCCCAACCATAAACCTGCAGCTGGCCCGGATCTCCGCCGATCCAATGAGTGTCCTTCAGGATGGATGCCTTCTCGCGCGACCATCGAGCCGCGTCTGCGAGGACGTTCCAATCGGCCGAGGTCAACAGAGACGGAGTGATGTACATCTCCTGCAGTTGGGTACCGCTGCCGAAATACGAATGGACCTCATCGGCAAAGTCATGCCCGGGATCGCTGCCGAGATCCTTCGCCTGCTTGGCGTAGATGATGCCATGCAGCATGAGCGAATTCAGCGGAAAGAGCGGACCGCCGCGAACGATGTTCTTATATGTCTGCTCATCGCGGTAAGTGATCCAGCGCTGCCGTGGTGTTCCGACACCGGCAAAGTCATGGTCTTCGCCTGAACGCCAGATCGAGTCAGCATAAAAAATCCAGAACGGAGACGGATGCGTGCCCGTCGTGAGGTTAATGAAGATGCCCGGCTTTTGTTCTCGAATCTGGTGGATGAGATGGATAGCCGCGTCAAAGTCGCTGTCGAAGGCAGAGCCGGGAAAGACGCGATCCGCGTTGCCTGTGCCGTCGAACTTGAACTGGTTCACGTGGTAGCGAGAGATCATCTCAGAACAAATCTTCGAGAAGCCCTCGAAATACTTGGGGCCGGAGAGCGCAAAGCCGTCGTGAACAATCTCGTAGCCGTGCTCGTGTCCGAATTGAATACGCTCCCGTTTCTGTTCGGCATAACCTCCCCATGGAGAAAGCCATACGCCAATACCCGCATGGATATTGGCTGCGGCTTTATCGGCGGAGCTGAAGCCATCGGGGAAACCTGGGTTGAAGCCCCAGAAGGATTTCGGATTATCCCAGCCGTCATCGAAGAGAAACGAATCGATCTTCACATGCCGCTTCTCGACAAGTTCGGTCCCGAATGCGTGAATGCGATCAAGAACCGCTGCTTCGTCGTAGCGGTTTTCGTAGCCAATGTCGTACCAGGAGTTGTAATGCAGGAACGGTTCGTACGGACGCGGGCGCTCGGCCTCAAGATAAGCGAGAAATGTGCGGCGCATCTGGCCTGGTTGAGCGGTGCCGATGACCGCAGAGTATGTGACCGATTGATTCTTCTGCAAAGGAAGCACCCGGGATATGCCCGCCTGGACATGGCCGGCATCCACCTTGCTCCATGAGAGAGGGTGCTCGAAGCCGAAGAACATTTGCGCATCGACGACCGGGGAGCCCTTTACAGTTCCCTCCACGCGAGCCTGCGGGTCTTGAAAGTCGAGCAGCCTGACCTCGGAGATTCCGAGATCGCGGTCGGTCGCCTGAATGCGTAACCGCTCTCGCAGATAGGCGCCGTCGCGGTGTACCAGCAGGCACCAGTGAAAATTTGCCGCCGTGTGCGGATCGCGCAGATCTGCACATACCTGCTTGTCTCCCGGATGAGCCGGCGCTGTCGACAAAGCCTCCACTGCAAATGGATGAATCCACCGCAGCGTCGACGGATGCAAGATGGAGCCGTCACGAAGAGTGATGGTGAAAAGCTCAGCGATAGCGATTGCGTGCGGAGCGATAAGATCCTGTATCTGAATTTCAGGCTGACCGGGAGATGCGTCGAGATGCACGGCCATCGTCTTGTCCGCGATCGAAATTTGCGCCATCTGCCGTGACGCCGCGCCCTGACTGTGAGCAGGCATTGCAAAGGACAAAAGAGCAGCGGCCACGGAAAGGAATCGCCATTCGACCTTGCGCACGATATTCCTCACCTTGAGCTTGACCCCTGGTTCTCGGTGGTCTCTGCAAGGCCGGCATCCGTTCGGAGAGCTCTACTGTGAATGGCCGGAAAATGATGCCGCCGAAGAAACTCTTCGCGTTCCTCGCGCAGACGAAAAGCTTCTGTGCCGCCCGATCGCTGCGTCGAGAGTGCTCCCGATATATTGGCCGCGCGCGCGCTCTCTTCCAAACTATGCCCCGAGAGCCACGCAGCCAGGAAGCCCGCGTTAAAGCTGTCGCCGGCTCCGATCGTGTCGACCGGCGAAACCGTAATACCGGGAATTTGCACGCGGCTCTTGCCGCTCTGAATGAGTGCTCCCTCGCTGCCGCACTTAACCACAATGGTCGGCACAATCGATGAGAGTTCAGCCAGCGCTTCATCTACGTTGGTGCGACGCGCGATGCGGCAAAGCTCATCTTTGTTCGGCAGCAGAATATCGATGAGCGGCAGTAGCTGGGGAAGCACGCCGTTCCATTTATCTTCGGGATCGTCATTGGTATCAAGCGATAGAGTCAGACCCCTCGACTTCAGCTCGCGGAAGAGTGCGGGCAGATCGGCCTGAAGAGCCCGATGCAGGAAAAGCGAAGAAAGATGGAAATGCCGGGCAGAAGCGAGATAGTCGACGTCCAGGTCAGCCCGCGACATCTCAAACATGGTGCCGGGATAAGTGAGAATGCGGCGCCGGTCCCCATGGTGAAGCAGGATGGTTACACCGGTCTTGGTCGCATCCTGCGCTACCGTAACTTTCGATAGATCCACACCGCTCTCGGCAAGCCGGTGCAGGGCCAGTTGACCGAACTCGTCCTGACCTACGCGAGTGATAAAACCTGTCGAGATCCCCAGCGTCGCGAGATTATGGGCCAGGATGGCGGACGAGCTGCCCAGGGTGACTTCAAACCCCGACGCGAGCAACTCCCGCTCGACAGGGATGTTCTCCGGAAGCCCATAGAGAACGAGATCGAGGTTGAGTTCGCCGGCGATTGTTATGTCAAACGAAACCATATTCCCCCTGCGGCAAAACTCGCCTTTCGCCTTTGATTGTTCATCATCTTGAAAAGCTACAAAATACCGGTGCCGATGTGATCAGGTTGAAGCCTCAAAACAATCATCCTGCGGCTCTTTTCAGGAAACCCGCCACTGCCTTGGAAAATCCAAATAGGTACCAGCTTTGAAATTATGCCTTATGCAGCCATGTTTCGGATAATTATCTTTCATTACCACCAACGATGTAAACCGTAATCTCACGAACCGCGGCCTTCCGATTTGTGTTGTATCATTTCGCCATTTGCGGCGCATGGCCTTCCGCCGTCGCAGGAGAAAATTTGCATAACCTAGACATGAGCGTTTTCAGCTTGGTGGGGCAATCGAGCAGAAGGATTGCGGGGATCCTCCTGGGTGCGCTTGTTTTCTGCTCTTTCGCCTTCGGGGGCGCCTGCTGGGCGCAAGAGGCGACAACGGTGGTCCGGCCTGTGGAGACACAGGAGATTCTCGTGAACCCCGGCATGGGGATTCAGACCTTCCAGCGATACAACGGCGACGCATTGAATTCCGGAGTCAAATGGTCAGAGGAAGGGCCGGTCGACAAACTCCGATCCCCTGCTGAGAGTGTCGATTTCCCGCAATCGTCTGTCGCTTACTGCCGGTGGCACTGGGCGACCCTTGAGCCGGAGCAAGGGAAAATTCGCTGGGAGATCATCGACCTTGCGCTGGCGGAAGCCCGACGTCATGGACAGCGGCTCGCGATTCGCCTGATGCCGTACGATCCCGACCACCCACTTCCCAAGTGGTATCGCGAATCGGGCGCAAGACACGCCAACTCGGCCTCTGCGAAGGATGCGAACATCTGGCAGCCGGACTTCAGTGATCCTCTGTACTTCAAATATTGGAGCGCTCTGGTGACCGAAGCGGGAAGGCGCTACGACGGGCATCCAGACCTGGATAGCGTTGACATCTCGACCGTGGGATATTGGGGCGAAGGATGGAGCGACTATATGCCCGAGTTTCCTGTCCAGAAAAAACTCATCGATGTGTACTTGAAGGCATTTCGCAAGACGCCGTTGCTTATGAACTTCGACCAGCCAGATGCCCTGGTCTATGGCACGTCACACGGTGCAGGCTGGCGTCTCGATTGCCTGGGCGATATGAAGAAGCCCGAGTCGGAGATGCTGGATCAGTATCCCGAAGAGATTGCCGAGACAGGCATTCAAGATGTGTGGAGGACAGCACCGGTTTCTCTTGAAACATGCGGCGTGCCGGAGTCGTGGTTTCGCGCGGGTTGGGGCGTGCGATATATCCTCGGCGAGGCTCTGCGATGGCACGTGAGCACGGTCAACGTGAAATCAAGCGCAATTCCGAAAACATGGAAGACGGAGTTCGACGACTTCCAGCGGAAGATGGGTTATCGCTTTGCACTGAGACGCGCCGAGTGGCAGGATCAGATCCGCGCGGGTGAGGCGCTTCATTTGAAGACATGGTGGGTCAACGAAGGCGTAGCTCCTATTTACAGGCCCTTCGTGCTTGCATTTCGCCTGAGTTCACCGGATCACTTCACAGTGATACGAACAGACGCGGACCTTCGCAAGTGGCTTCCCGGCGACGCTGTCTTCGAAGATCCGGTCTTTGCACCCGGGGATCTTTCGGCTGGAGACTATCAATTGAGCGTCGGAATTCTGGACCCCACCACGCTGCAGCCTGCAGTGAGGCTCGCAATCGAGGGACGTGGCGAAGACGGCTGGTATCCGCTGGGCATGATCCGCGTGAATCAAGGTCCGTGAATATGCGGTTTCGTTCGTGCACGAATGTGTGGGGGGACTAAATATATTCTGGAGTGTGGCGACACGCCTGAGATATCTTGCAATCGTGATCGATTCTCCGATAGCCCTTGATGAGGAATGCGATGAAGACCTTTCTACTGCTGGCATGCATGATGATTGCGAATAGCGTCACCGCAGAAGTCTCGAATCAAGCGATCGCGCGATTTGCGGATCACGAATCCCAGCCCGATACCGATCCAAACTCAGCGTTTTGGCGCGGCGCGCCTGCGGTCACCATGGCAAATGACAACTTTGGAAAGCCGGCGCCAGGTTATGAATCGGAAGTGCGGGCGCAGTGGACCAGCGAGAACCTTTACTTCCTTTTTATCTGCCCTTATCAGGACTTGAATATGAAACCTGATTCCGACACCGTAAACGAAACCTACGGACTTTGGAATTGGGATGTCGCGGAGGTCTTTATAGGCTCGGACTTCAAGGATATTTCGAAATATAAGGAATTCGAGTTATCGCCTCGCGGCGAATGGGTCGATCTCGATATCGACCTCAATACACCTCACCATGAAGACGGCTGGAAATGGAATTCTAACTTCCAGGTGACCGCTCGCATCGATACCACGAAAAAAATCTGGTACGGATTTATGCGCATTCCCTATCGCGCGGTAGATTCGCGAGCTGCAGCGCCGGGCAACGAACTACGAATCAATTTTTTTCGCGGCCAGGGCGCGAATCATCAATTGATCGCGTGGCAGGCGACCCACAAGCCGACCTTCCATGCGCCCGAGGCGTTCGGCAGGTTGAAGCTCGCCGCCGCCGATCCTATCGAGAAAACACACAGCACACCTGTCTCCGGACGTTGAAGCGGGACTCTCACGCTCCCACTCAAACCTGCGTAGCGATTGCGGAGACTTTTCTCTGCTGCCACCGGCCGCTCGTGAAATCGGGAAACTCCATCGGCTCGCTGCCGCGGCTTACCGAAGCGACACTCAGAGGCGCCACCGCAGACCACGCCGCGGCATCGTAAACATCCATGTCGGGTGGAAGTCCTTCCCGCACGCACTGCAGCAAGCGATAGAGCATGATGTAATCCATGCCTCCGTGGCCGCCAACCTTCTTTGCGATCTCCCCTTCGCGCTGCCAGAGAGGATGCGCATACTGCTTCCATGCATCGATCGAGCCCCAGGCTTCATCCTTGTTTTGATTATCGAAGTAGATGCGCGGCGGATAGTCCTGAAAGATTCCCTTCGTGCCGGCGATCAAGTTGATTCGGTCATAGGGATGCGGCGTTGAAACCGTGTGCTTCACCGTGATAGTCAAACCGTTCGCGGTTTTGATCAGCGACGTATTCATATCGCCGGTCACGTAGCGCTCCGATAGTCTCGGATCATTTGGTTGGAGATGCTCTTTGCGATATGCGTCGAGTGATCGCTCCCGGCTGCTCATCGAAACAATGCGGTCAAACCGATCTCCGCGTTGGATGCCCATATAATTCGCTACCGGGCCAAGTCCATGCGATGGATACAAGTTGCCGTCGCGCTGCGTATGCTCCGCGCGCCGCCACAATCCCTCTCCCTCATCCGAGAAGAGAATCGCGCGAAGGTCGTGCAGGTAGGCTCCCTCTCCGTACAACAGGTCGCCGAAGAGGCCAGCATTTGCCATCCGAAGGACGAGCGTCTCGTTGTAGCCATAACAGCAGTTCTCCAGCATCATGCAATGCCTGCGCGTCTCTTCCGAGGTGCGAACGATCTGCCAGCAATCTGCAATCGATGTCACGCCGGGGACCTCGATGGCTACATCCTTGCCATGTTTCATCGCAAAGATCGCCTGTTCGGCGTGCCAGTTCCACGGAGTTGCGACGATCACCAGGTCGATATCGTCGGTCGCCAGCATGTTTTCGAAATCATGGGGTCCATCGGCGTAAAGTCTCGGCTTCTTCTGGCCGGATGCGACCACCATCGCGGAAGCATTCTCCGCCTTACTCTTCACGATGTCGCACACAGCCACCACCTGGCCGTCAGCAGCAAGCAAGTTTCCCAGCAGAGAGGTGCCTCGCCCACCGGTGCCGATCATCGCAATTCGAGGATCTCGTTTTTGGAACGGAACGTCGATCATCGTGTCATGTTCGCTCACGACTTCGGCATGTGCAAGTTGCGAGACACCCGCGCTCATGGCGCCTACCGCTGCTGCCTGAACAAATCTGCGCCGCGTCCATGATCCAGTGGTCGTTCCCTCGAGACTCATTCCTCACCTCTAAATCTGCAAATTCCCTGCTCGGTTTCCGCCTAGCGTAGGGGCGCGGCCTATCAGTGTCAAGATTTTTTCAAAGGAATACAAAACATTTGAATGCCATACGAAGGAAAACGCAGCATCTTCGTGCTACTCTTTCGTTACTTTACGGTGGCTGCCGAAATTCTGGCCGAAACCCGGAAGAGGTTTTCCAAATGCCCCTCACCGCTACTCAAGCCCCATCTATGCGGGGATCGACAATAAACGAGCCTGGCGCAGCGGTAAGCTCGCCGCAAAAGCGCAACATCGCCGTGGACGCCTACCGGGGCTTCGTGATGCTGCTCATGATGGGCGAGGTGCTTCGTTTTTCGGAGATTGCGCAGGCCTATCCCAATAGTTCGTTTTGGCGCATCCTGGCCTACAACCAGTCGCATGTCGAGTGGACCGGCATGAGCCTTCACGACATGATCCAGCCGTCCTTTACGTTTCTGGTCGGCGTCGCGCTGCCCTACTCTGTGCGGAGCCGCCGGCGCAAAGGCGAGAGCATCCGTCATATGGTGGGGCATGCGCTCTGGCGCAGTTTTCTACTCGTGGCGCTGGGTATCTTTCTTCGCTCCACTCATAGCCCGTCGACGGACTTCACCTTTGAAGACACTCTGACGCAGATCGGTCTGGGCTATACCTTCGCGTTTCTGCTAACCCTCTACTCGCCGCGATGGCAGTGGGCCGCATTCGGGTCAGTTCTCTTCGCGTATTGGCTGGCATGGGCGCTCTATCCGGCTCCAGGCTTGAACTTCCCTTATGCTGCGGTCGGCGTTCCGCCCGAGTGGCATCACCACTTACTTACGGGGTTTGCGGCGCATTGGAACAAAAACAGCAATCTCGGGCAGGCCTTCGACCTATGGTTTCTCAACCTCTTCCCGCGGCCTACACCTTTTCTCTTCAATGATGGCGGGTATCTCACGCTGAGCTTTATCCCTACGCTTGGCACAATGCTTCTGGGATTGGCCGCGGGACGATGGCTGCTCGCTTCCGCCCCGAACATTCCGTTTCGTAAGCTTTTGCTTTCAGCGGCCGCATTGATCGGCTGCGGTCTGCTACTTCATTTAAGCGGGCTCTGCCCGATCGTGAAACGCATCTGGACACCCGCATGGACTCTGTTCAGCGGAGGCATGTGCTTCCTGTTCCTGGCTGCGTTTTCCTGGATCATCGATGCTAAGAAGCAAAGCCGCCTGGCGTTTCCACTCGTGGTTGTCGGAATGAACTCCATGGCGGCTTATCTCATCGCGCATCTATTCGAAGACTTTGTCCAAAGCAGTTTTCGCATCAATCTCGGAGCGGCTGCACTGAATATCCTGGGATCTTCCCTGCAACCGCTGCTGCTCGGAACGCTGACTCTCGGTGTTTACTGGCTTATTCTTTTCTGGATGTTCAGGAACAAGGTGTTTCTTCGCATCTAGAAGTCGGACTTGCGAAGCCAGATTTGGATGGCTCGCGCCATGAGTTGATTAAATGCTCGACATCCCGCCGTCGACGAAGAGTTCGACACCCTGGATAAACTTGCTATCCTCCGAAGCCAGGAATGAAGCAGCCTTGGCGACATCCACGGCTTCTCCGATCACCCCTGCCGGGATTTTGGAAACAAGCTCTCCCTTGATCTGCGCGACTACTTCTTTCGGAAGATTAGTTGAGTTCCAGATGGGAGTTTCAATCGGACCGGGGCTGATCACATTGACGCGTATTTTCCGGGGCGCGAGCTCCGCAGTCCAGGTGCGCGCGAAAGAGCGGACTGCAGCCTTGGTGGCGCTATAGACGGTGAAGCCAGGGACACCGGCTTGCGAGGCATTGGAGCCGCAGAGCAGAATGGCACCTCCATTGGACATCAAGGGTAGCGCCTTCTGCACCGTGAACATCAGCCCACGCAAATTGATATTGAAGGTCTGATCGAACTGCTGCTCCGTAACCTGATCGAGGGTTGCCGGGAAGCCAATCCCTGCATTCGCGAAGACGATGTCGACTCGTCCTTTCTCTTTTGCTACCTGCGCATACAGGCGGTCGAGATCGGCGAGATTCGAGACGTCGCCTTGTACGGCGGTCACGTTTTTCCCGATCTTCTTTACAGCTTCGTCTAGTTCCTTCTGACGCCGTCCGGTGATAAAGACGTATGCGCCCTCCGCAACGAAGTCCTCTGCTGTCGCCAATCCAATGCCGCTGTTGCCGCCCGTGATTACGGCGACCTTGTTCGCTAATTTGCCCATGTTCTCCTCGTGTCCTGCCTCTTCAAGAACAACTCGAATGGGAGAATATTCCATCCGATAAGAGGTTGCATGAATCTGAAACGAGGACCTGTTTATACAACCGGATTAGATTCACTTTCCTACAATCGGCGGTGAGAATGCGTCCACTAGAGTGATGATTTTCATATGCGCTTTAAGATCGCTGAGCGTGGCGTTGCTTGTAACGTGAATCATCCTGGGTTCCGCGGGCAGGAGATCGATATAGTTGTCCGAGAAATCGACATCCAGCTGGCCGAACGATAGGTAGGTGCTGCGCGCCAGCACCGGGGAGCTGAGGGTCACATCGAATCCATCGCCAGCCTGTTGAATAGAGGAAGTAATCGAGGCCGCTGGAAGCTGAATCTTCTTCGAGGGCACAAAATAGACGAGGTTCGTCGAGACTTTCTGACCGCCCACAGTTAGATCGGCTTCGCCCACAAGCCTGGACCAATCAGGATTGCCAGCAGATAGCTCCACCATTGGCAATTGTTGATAGATCTTCGAAGCGAGCGGTTCGATTCGGATTGGCTGATTTGTTTCCTTGATGATCTTGCCCGAGAAATCCATGATGCGCAGCCGAAGCGTGCCATCGAGCGGCGCCGTTTTGTCGGAGACGATATAGACCGAGAGCGTGCCTCCATCGAGGTGTGGCGAGACCAGCACTGGCGCGTAGAAACGGCGCGCATAGTATTGAAGAGCCTTCCAGCGGCCGTAATAATCGATGCTCGACCATGAAGCAACGGGCCAGCAATCGTTCAGTTGCCAGAAGAGCGATCCCATCGTCCTTGGGCGGGCACGGCGAAAGGCTTCAGCTCCAACCTTGATGCCTTCTGCCTGCAGAACCTGGCTCGCATAAAGAAAGGAAGCGAAGTTCTTCGGTTCCCCGAAGTACCGGGTCATGTAATCTTCAATGATCTTGTTGCCGCCACCATTCTTCTGGTGAGCCAGCATGACAGGAGTAAAGATGCTGGCGCGATCTTCCGGTGTGGTGAAGGATTCGATTGTCTTCATCTCCGGGAACGATTGGAATCCATACTCCGAGACAAAACGCCACGGCCGCTTTTCGAACTCCTCGAAGTCGGCATTGCCATGCCAGATGCTCCAGTCATGATTGTCGCCGCTCTGATAAGCATCGCTGAGTTCTTCGTAGTCGGCGCTGGGCGTGCTGGGCCAATACGGCGTTTGCGGATCGAGGCGCGCTTCCGTTCTCGCGAGAATGCCGCTGAACTCCGTAAGGTAATCCTCCCAGATTCGTTCGTGAACGGGCGCGGGCAGCTGGCCGTTGCCGTTCCAATCCCGCAACGACTCGGTCTCATTATTGCCATCCCAGAGAACGATGCTGGGATGATTGCGCAGGCGCGTGATCTGGAATTCCGCCTCGCGTTCGATCTCCTGCTTGAACTGGTAGGTGCCCGGCTGCCAGTTATTGCCGAACATCAGATCGTGAAAGACCATCAGTCCCAGTTCGTCGCACAGATCGTAGAACTCCTGCGTCTCGTAGTAACCGCCGCCCCAGAGGCGAACCATGTTCATGTTGGCGTCCCTGGCCGATTGCAGGATGCGCTGATATTTCTCGTTGGTCACGCGGCTGGGAAAGCTGTCGAACGGAATGATGTCTGCACCTTTCGCAAAGATCGGAATTCCATTCACGACAAATTCGAAGGAACGGCCCCACTGATCCAGCTCTCTGCGCAGGACAACCGATCTCAGTCCGGTCTTCACATCTTTCGCATCTACCTCTTGACCATCCTCTTTCACCGATACGTGAAAGCGATAGATGGGCTGCGCTCCGTATCCCGACGGATACCAGAGTTGCGGATGAACGAGCTCAACGGGAATTGAGATGCGATTGGTCCCCGGAGCGAGCGTGATCATGCGTTGCGTGTGCTGATCCTCTTCTTTCAATCCGTAGTCGATACTCACCAGCGCTTTGATTTCTTTCGCGGCAAGGACTTCGGTGTGAATGTCGAGATGCGCTGAGGCCGGCGCGACATCCTCCTGCTGCACAAAGACGTCTTTCACGCGGGCGTCATCCCAGACTTCAAGATAAGCCGGCCGGTACACGCCGCTGGTCGCGAAGCGCGGACCCCAGTCCCATCCGAATTCGTAGACGGCTTTTCGGATATAGCCTTTCGGATCGGTATGCGTTCGAGAGTGCCAGGGATCCTTCTCCGCAACTGCCTCGGCAGCTTTCATCGGCGCCGGGAACACGATGCGCAGCTCATTTGCACCGGCATGAAGCAGAGGCTTTGCATCAATCCTCCATTCGCGGAACATATTGTCTGGTGAGGCGATGCGTTGGCCGTTCAGATAGATGGTGCAGGCCGTATCCAGACCTTCAAAGACGAGATCGATGTGCTCCCGCGACAAGACGTCCTTTGTGGCGTTGATTGAGGATCGATACTCCCATCCTGCTTTTTCTATCCATTGCTGCGTGGCTTCGTTATCTCGATAAAAAGGATCTTGAACCTTGCCGTTTTTCAGCAGGTCCAGGTGAACATCGCCCGGAACTGTTGCCGTCATCCAACCGCCTTCCATGCTGGGAGGATGATCACCCTGGCTTTCGACCATGCCATCACCGGCCAACTGCCGAAAGCTCCAGGACCTTTCGAGCGGTATCCGTTCGCGATGCCGCAGCTCTCCCACTGCACGCGAGCCGGGATGAAGAACGATGAGGGAGAGAAGCAGGGCGCGAACGATCAAAGGCGTGTGCTCATTTCTGGTCTTGGAATTTGATTTGGAGTTATCGAGCGTGCCGGCTAATGCTCAAACTATGCCGCGAAGATCGCTATGACCTTCACGGCGCTGTCGCTTCGAGCGTCAAGGCCGCGTCCTGAAAGTCGCCGCGCATGTCGACATCGATGCCGTGCTGCATCCAGAACGTTCCGCTGGCGACGGCCGGTGTGCCGGCCGAGAGTTTGCCATCGAGTGTCTCGACCTTATACATCGCATCCGGTTTCAATCCGCGCAGAAAGACGCGGGGAAACGGATACAGCATCTCGCTGGAGTGGAGAAAAGCAAATACGACGGCCTTCTGTTGATCCTGAGACACAGATTCGGTGACGGACTGCTCGCTTCCCTTCTGCGGCGAGATCAATCGATACAGCGAACCACGCTGCACGGTCTCGCGAATCTGCTTGTATTGCGCGACCATCTTCTTTGCCGTCGCAAAGTCTTCGGGCTTCCAGTTATTCAGATTGGCGCCGATGCCCAGCGCTCCCTGCATGGAGGAGAGAAAGCGGAATTCGAGAGTAAGCACGCGCTGATTGACCCAGGTCGGCGAGTCGGTGACCCATGCCGTCATCACGCCGGGAGCATAGGCGTACGTGAAACCGTCTTGCATTAGCAGACGATCGAAAGCATCGGTATTGTCAGAGGGCCAGACTTCATCAGTGAAGCGCATGATGCCCAGGTCGACGCGGCTTCCTCCGCCCGAGCAGCTTTCAATCTCGACGTGAGGATGCTTCTCGCGCAATTCGGCAAGGATCGAGTAGAGGTTTCGGGTGTAATCGATGTAGACCTTCTTCTGATCCTCCTGCGCTATCGCAGGCCAACCCGGCTCCGACCAGTTGCGGTTGTAATCCCACTTGAGAAAAGCAATGTCGTTCTCGTTAAGAAGCTTGTCGAGAAACTGGAAGACATAAGCCCGCACATCCGGCCGAGCAAGATTGAGCATAAGCTGGTTGCGCCCTTCCGTACGCGGACGGCCAGTGAAGTTCAACACCCAGTCTGGATGTTTGCGGTAGAGGTCGCTATCCGGGTTGACCATCTCGGGCTCGACCCACAGTCCGAAGTCCATCCCCAGTGAGTGGATCTTGTCGATCAGAGGCTTCAGTCCATGCGGAAACTTAGTTGGATTCACATACCAATCACCGAGGCCGGCGTGATCGGTCGCACGCTGGCCGAACCATCCGTCATCGATGACGAAGCGCTCCACGCCAATGCTTGCCGCCTCCTCGGCAAGCACTTCCTGGCCTGCCTCATCAACGCTGAACGTCGTTGCCTCCCATGAGTTATAGAGAACAGGCCGCAACTTCGGTGTGGGCGCGTGCGGCAGGATGCTTCCGATCTCAAAGCGATGCAGCAGGCGGGACGCGCCTCCGATGCCGTCGTGAGAATATCCAGCGTAGAAGTCGGGCGAGTCGAGATGCTCGCCAGGAGCGAGACGATATCCGAAGTCGAAGCTGTTCGGCCCCGCCGTGACGCGAACCTGCTGGAGCTGATCCTGTTCGATGCTCATCTGCCAGGAGCCGCTCCAGCCGAGGGCTCCGAACCAGACGTCGCCGCTGTCCTGATCGTTTGCGCCGTTACGGTCGATGGCAAACCAGGGATTGTTTTGATCTCCGGTCGATCCCCGGCGGCTCTCGAGGATGGTCTTACCGGGTTGAACCATCTGCTCATGCAGACTCCACTCGCCGGCCCAACGTCCGGTCAGATAACGCAGCCTATAATCGGTGCCGCGCGGCAGATTCCACGTGCCCGATGCGATTTGCTCGATAGTGAAGGGCGCATTGGTCTTGTTGAGCACCTGCGCGGATCTTCTCAGAATGCCGGTCGTGCCATCCGCTTCGTACTGCAGATCAACGTAGACCTCACGCGAGATGTCTTTGAGGCGAAGGGTAAGCCGGTTGCCTTCGATGCTGTGGCTGACGTATTCGAGCACGAGATCACGGTTTCCATCGGGGAACGTGACTTTAAGATCGGGCTCGACGTAGAGGCCGCCACCCCACGCCACAAACTCCTGCTGCGTGGTATTGATCGAAGCGTCGAAGGCTGAGAGGCCGGGATCGGAGTGGGCCGCGGAGAAGGTGTCCGTGGCATTGAGCCGCTTGCCCCAATAGAGCGTTTGTACCTGTTTCTTTTCGTTAATTCCGAGCACGTACGACATATCCGCGGCATCGATGCGGAAGACCTGCGCCTGCTTATCGAAAACAATCGATGCTGCATTTGCCTGCCCCATCGCAGACACAGAAGCCAGGGAGCCCATGAATGCGATGTACAGCAGCATGGCCACACGCTTCGACATTTCAAGCAGAGCTGTGCCGATGTTCTGTCTATGATCGTGTCGCTCCATGTTTGTTTTCGTCTCAAGCATCATTCTTGTCTCCATCTCTGTGCGTGTTGTAGGCATCGTGCGTCTCTCGAGGCACTCCGGCGTTTCGAAACGATCTCGCAGTCAGATGCGCGCTGCGGCCCTCGGCCAGGTGAATCATGATGATGTTCTCTTTGTAGCGAACGCGGCAGCTTCCGCTCTTGTTGCCGATGATCGACGCAGAAACGAGCAGGCCGGAGGACCAGCGCATCTCTATCTGAAAGCCGCCACGGGCGCAGAGTCCGCTCACGCGACCCTCCGGCCATGCCGCAGGCAGAGCGGGCAGGAGATAAACCACATCATCCTGCGACTGCAGCAGCATTTCTGCGATGCCCGCTGCTCCAGCGGTGTTTCCGTCGATTGCAAAGATGTTTTGCTCCGCACCGGCGACCCCACCGCGCGAGTAAGTGAGGAGGTTATCGTCGGTTGCTTTCGCGATGAGCCCGACGACGTGCCGATGCGCTGCCTCACCATCCCATAGGCGCGCATAGTAATTCACAAGGTTGGCGCGGCTCCACTCCGTATCTTCCCAATTAGGCTGCTGAATGCGCCGTTCCAACGTGATGCGCGCCGCCTTGGCCAGAGCAGGAGTCTTCTCTGGAGAGATCTGGTTCTCCGGATAGAGCGCGATGAGGTGCGAGGTATGCCGGTGGTTTGGCTCGGCCTCTTCGAAGTCTTCGAGCCATTCTTGCAGCTGTCCGTATCGGCCGATCTGAAGCGGAGGCAGCTTCTGTTGAGCCAGCCTTATCCTGCTGCCAAAATCGGCATCGATCGAGAGCCGGGTTTGAGACTCCAGGCAGATACGGAAAAGCGCGTAAACGAGCACCCGGTCGCAGGTTGGGCCCATCGATTCGCTGCAGTAATCTCCTGACGGCGTGCGAAAGGCGTTTTCCGGCGAGTCGGATGGGCCGGTGACCAGCCAGCCGTGTTTCGGATGTTCAATCATGTAGGCGAGGAAGAACTCCGCTGCCTCTTTGAAAACCGGATAGGCTCGTTCGCGAAGAAACTGCATATCTCCGGTGAAGCGCACGTGATCCCACATCTGCAGCGCGATCCAGATACCTGAGGTGACGAATAGGCCCCAGCCTAAGCCCCAGCCCGGCGCGGTATAGCCCCAGGGATTCGTGACCACATGACTCACCCAGCCAGGGCAGTTATAGAGCGCTTCTGCGGTGTGCCTGCCGGATCTACTCATTCCTTCGATCAGGCTGAACAGCGGAGTCTGCGACTCCGAGAGATTGCCAACCTCAGCGAGCCAGTAGTTCTGCTCGGTATTGATGTCGAGATGAAAGTCGTCAGTCCAGCCCATGCTCGATGCCAGGCCGTCGTTCCAGATTCCTTGTAACGCGAGCGGAAGCGGCGAGTTGGCCCGCGAGCCTGCGATGGTGAGATACCGGCCATATTGGAAAAAGAGCGCGCATAGAGCAGGGTCATCGGCACCGGCTTCTACTGTTTTGCGCCTTTGGTCGGTCGGCGTCGACGTCTTTGCCTTTGGGTTTCCAAGCTCGATCTGTACTCTTCTGAAGAGAGCCTGATGGTCAGTAACATGCCGATGGCGAAGCTGTGCGTACGTCTTTCCCGACGCGTTCTGTAAAACTTCCCGGCAACGATCTGTGGGTTCGCGTCCGGTATAACTGGTGGCGACAGCGATGAGCAAGGTGATCGAATCGGCATGCGCGACCTGCAGGGAGTCTTGGCCAGCGGATATCTCTCCGCCATCGTTGATGACGCGCGCCAGGCATGCAACTTCTACACCCTGCTTGCCGTCGCTGTGTAGAGATTCGAAGGCGTTCCCTGCAAACGCCAAGATATTCGGAGCGTAGATGAGGGAGCGGCCTGGGATCTTCGGTCCGTCGAACGAGACCTTCATGTTCAACTGTCCCGGCGCTTCCCCCTTGATGTGTACGATCACGACGTCATCCGGGTTCGAGGCGAAGACCTCGCGAGTCAGGCGGCCTGCGTTCGTTAAATACTCCACTTGTGCCACTCCCTCATCGAGGTTCAACGAGCGGCGATACTCCGACGGGTTATCGGAGCGACCGAAGGCCATCACCAGATCGAACAAAGGTAGATTTGTGCCGAAGGACTTGGGATGACTCAGCAGGTGCTGTTCGCAGAGCTTTCTCGCCCCGAGATAGTCGCCGTTGAAGAGCAATTGGCGTATCTGGCTGAGATGCGCCGCTCCTTCCGGGTTGATGTCGGAAGTGCCGGGTGCACCGGACCATGCCGTCGATTCACTCAATGCGAGGCGCTCTCTGGTAACCCCGCCGAAGACCATGGCGCCCAGCCTTCCATTCCCGACGGGAAGAGCCTCCAACCAACGCTTCGCCTCGCTGGGATACCAAAGAATCAGCTCCGAGCTAGCCTCGTTCGTACGATCAGGCCATTCTGTGGACGGCAGCGCGGCAGCGGCAAGACAACTCCCGAAAAATTCGCGTCTGGTATGGATCAAGCGACCTCCGTTGTTGCTCCGCTTCACGCGGAGTCAAGCAGCTATGGGGAAACATTCGGGAGCGTGAACGGAAGCAGGTATCAAAACGTCTAACGGGAGGAGCATTCAGGATTGACTGGCTTAGGTACTCTCGATAGGCTCGGCATACATTGAGTCGATAAAGATGGCTCAGTCTGTAGAGAATCGCCGTAACATGGAATTCGTCGCTGCCAAACCTATGAATAGCACACCAAAAACCGCAGGCATCAAAGAGATCGCCAAGGCGCTCGGCATCTCGATCGGAACTGTGGATCGAGCGTTGCACGACCGCAAAGGAATCAGCCTTAAAACCAAGGCGAAGGTCCAACAGATGGCCGACAAGCTGGGATATCGTCCCAACCTTGCCGCCCAGGCCCTGAAGCTCAATCGCCGAATCGAAATAGCCGTCGTTCTGCCCAAGCAGATCTCTCACTTCTTCGATCCGTTGCGGGAGGGTATTCAATCTGCGGCTTCCTCCTCGGTCGGCCTGAACGTCAAACTTACCTTTCACGAATATCCTCGCCTCGGCTACGGAGATGCGGAGGCGCTTGAAGCGCGCCTGAAGGAGAACAATGATGGCATCGTCTTCACGCCGGGAAACCCGCGCAAGCTCGATTCCATCATTCACCGTTTGACGGAGCGAGGGACGGCGATGTTCTGCGTGGCCAGCGATGCGCCCAGCAGTGCTCGCATCGGCCTGGTATCCACGCATGCGTATTCGAGCGGCGCGCTGGCTGCGGAGCTTCTGGCACTGAAACTCAACCGCAAAGCGCACGTCGCCACCATCACCGGCGAGCTCGCAACGCTCGATCATGCCGAGAAGCTGCGCGGATTCGCGGCCACACTGGCGACTCTTGCCCCTCATCTCAGCCTGCTTCCTGCAATCGAATCTCACGAGCGCCCCAAGGAAGCGTACCGGCAGACGTTGGCCTTGCTTCAGGGAGAGAACAAGCCTCAGGGCCTTTACATCAGCACCGCGAACAGCGTGCCTGTTCTGAAGGCTCTCTCGGAGCAAGGGCTGCTGGGCAAGATTCAAGTGGTGACGACCGACCTCTTTCAGGAGCTGGTGCCGTTGATCGAGAGCGGGCAAATTCTCGCGACTCTTTATCAGCGCCCCTTCACACAAGGAAAGGTCGCCTTTGAAAGCCTCATCACCTATTTGGTTGAAGAGAAGAAGACCCTTCCCATGACGCGCCTCGCACCGCATATTATCTTTCGCAGCAACCTCTCTCTGTTCTCCGACCGCGTTCACGGTCTTGCGGGTTCGGAACCATTCTGAACTTGGGCGGCTAGTCGCCGCCCTGGCTTACAGCCTCGTTCTACCTGCCGTTTTGCGGTACAAAGCGGATCGCACATCCTCCGCCGGCGGCCAGGTGCAAGGTGAGCGTTTCACCCTTGCTCACGCTCTGCTTTCGTATGGTGACATTCTTGGGATGAATGCCGGCGTCCGGTGCATCTTCGTAGATCTCCGCCGTATAGCGGCCGGCGCCAAGGAAGCTGAGCGGCACATGAAGCTCGCGCGGAGTCCAGTTGGTCATGCTGCCCAGATACCATTCGCTCCCGTGACTGCGGGCGATGGTCACGAATTCGCCGGGCTCGCCGTTGAGAACATGCATGCTGTCCCATGACGCGGGAACGTCGCGAATGAACTGGAACGCAGGTTGATTCGCATACGCCTGAGGACTGTCCGACACCATCTGAAACGGAGTCTGGAAGACCACATAGAGGGCGAGCTGCTGCGCCCGCGTACCCATGAGCATCGGGCTCACATCGCGTCCGATGAACTCGTCTTCGGTGACGTTGTTAAAGCCTCCGGGGGTGTAGTCGAGCGGACCAGCCACCATACGCGTGAAGGGAAAGACGGAGCGATCGACCGGGCTATCCCGGCGCGCTACTTTGCTGTTCTCTGCGCCGAGGACGGCTTCGTAGCTAAGCACATTCGGGTAGGTGCGCTCGATGCCCCAAGGCTTGCTCGCGCCATGAAAGTCCACCATCAGATGGTGATCCGCGGCTTCGCGGGCCACATCATAGTAGAACTTGATGCCATCCTGGTCATCACGATTGATGAAGTCGATCTTCACGCCTGCGACGCCCCACTGCTCGAAGACCGGAAAGGCTTCCTTCATCTGCTCCATCACCGGGGTCGAATAGAGCCAGATCCAAACCTTGACATGCTTCGCGGCAGCATAACGGACCAGCTCTGGGACATCGACATTGCCGCGCAGCTTGGTGATGTCGCGACCATCCGCCCACCCGGCATCGAGGAGCATATACGGGAAGCCGGACTCCGCAGCGAAGTCGACGTAATACTCCATGTTCTTGGTGGTGTACGCAGCTTTGCCGTCGGGGCCGACGTCACCTGCCCACCAGTTCCAGGAGGCCTTTCCGGGATGAATCCAGCTCGTGTCCTGAACTCGATTGGCCGGATTCAGATCGGTGATGACCGTAGACTCCATGAGCCTGCCCGGCTCATCGGCCACCAGAAGCACGCGCCACGCGCTGTGATGAGGCAGGGTCGTCTTGAGCGCCAGGTTCTGATCGTCAATTCGCGGAGAGAGCTTCGAAACAAAATAGTGCCCCGCCCAATTTCCGGAGGGGTTCGTCACGTACATCCCAGGATTGCCTTCGAGATCGGCCTCGGTGAGCGTCATCCATGCTGTTCCCGGCGAGTGCATCAGCAGAGGCATACCGATCAGGAAGTTGCTCGACACACCGCCCTGGTTGCTGAACGCAGTAATCGGCAGCTTCACATACTCGCTCTCATAGCTGCTGCGATAGTTGGGAAGAGCCAGTGCCCAGGTGGTTGCGTCGGTGCTGATACGGAACTCCGTATCCTCCTGCTTCAGTCTCACCTCTTTGATCGCGTCCTGCTCGGGCAGAACATAGCGAAAGGCGATGGCGTCGTTGTAGGCGCGGGCTTCGATGATGAGCGTGCGCTTCGGCTCCTTGCTCTCGACAGCGCGCAGCTGCAGGCTGTTGTAGGCATCGCTTACCTTGCTTACCTTTCCGGCGAGCAACGTGTACTCATCGCTTCCCTTTCCCGGCGTGCTCTCGACTATTTGTACGTCCGAACCTAGAGCGGGCTGGCCCTCGAGTTCAAGCGCGAGCGCCGATGGATCGAGCAGCTGCTTGCCGCGAAAGGTCACCGAATAGGTCAGCTTACCTCCTGATCCGGTATTTTCTTTGCCGGCGATGGTTTCGAACTTCACGACGAGGCGTTGATCGGGTGAGCTGAGAGAGACCGGAGCCGATTGGGCGAACGCTCCACTGCAAGCACCGACTGTGAGAGCAACCAAGGTCAGAAATTTGGCCGGAGAACAGCAGGACATAAGAAAACAACCTTTCCTCAGGTAGGCCGTAAACAGCGAATCAAAGAAGAGAATGGAATGACCGATAGATGCCAGATGAGGGTGAGGGCCACGGCATCGCTGCAGCGGCTCTCACCCCAGAAACTACTGGTTGAACTTTGCCATGAACTCGGAGCCCGCGCGGAGCTCAGAGCCCACGGGTTAGAACTCGTACTTCAGCGATAGCTGGAAGAAGCGAGCATCGGGTGTGTTGTTCTGGAAAGTCTTCGGCCCGGTAATCTCTCCACCGTTTGCACTATTGGTGTTCGTGGAGGGATTGGCTAGCGTCGGATGATTCAGAACGTTGAAGGCATCGGCGCGGAACTGGAGGTACTGTTCGCGCCATGTTGCGAAGTTTTTGAAGAGCGACATGTTGATGCCGTAGTAGCCGGGTCCGTAGATCTGGTTCGACTTCCCGCCCAGGTATTGAATCGCAGTCGCGGTATCGGTTACCGGAGTGGTGATCAAGCTGCCGGAGAGAGGATTGGCAAAGGCACAGGGGTTGTACCAGTTCGTCTTGTTCCTCACCTGGGCCGGGCAATCAGTGGCGCTCAATGCAGTGTTCGATGGATCGGGAGTTCCTCCGCTACCGAACGCTGATCCGACGAGGTTGGCTCTTCTGGTGTCGGTCGCGCCTGCCGCGCCGGTGTTATTGGCGTAGACGGTGAAGGGGGTTCCGGTCTGTGCGACCCACGTCAGACTTGACGACCATCCGCCTACTACTTCATCAGCCCAGGCGGAGTGATTCAGATAAGCGCGGCCTCTGCCGAACGGCAGCGCGTAGTTGCCGTTGAGCGTGAAGCGATTGCGAACGTCGTAAGTTGAGTTCGTCAACTCGTCGATGATGGGAATGAGAGCGCGCTGCCGGTCTCCGATGCCGGATGAGAGGCCGCCGGCCGAACCTGTGTCATCGAACGCATGCGCCCAGGTGTAGGTGGTGAGGAAGCTCAACCCATGTGAAGCACGCTTCTCTGCCTTAGCCTGCAGCGAGTTGTATGTGCTCACACCGCCATAGTGGATGGTTCCGATCCCGCCTAGGTCGGGGAAGGGTTGAAATTGCTGCGTGCTCGTTCCAGCAGGATAAAGAGCGCGCACCGCATTGGGATCTATATATGTACCCAGGTGACGCGACTCGTTGCCCACATAGCTGATGGTGGCCGCCAGGTTCGAAGTGATCTGGCGCTGCAGCGACAGGTTGTAGTTCATGGTGTACGGCGTTTTGATCTCGCTGTCGACAGCGTGGAAGCCTGGTGTGTTGACGGCGTTGAGAATTCCGTTGCCGAGATAAGCCGCCAGGCCGCTCTCGAGCGTGACGCCATTCGACGGACAGTTGCCGAGTGAGCATGACTTGGGATTGATGTTGATCTGGCCGCGGAAGGGGAAGTTATCGCCAATGTTGGTGCCGCCGTTGCTTTCCAGTCCTCCGTAGAAGATGCCGTAGCCGGCACGGATCACCGTGAGCGGATCTGCCTGCCAGGCGACACCGATACGCGGAGCAAAGTTGTAGAGCTGACCGCTGGTGAGGCGTTCGTTGCCGACGTACTGGATTCCGATGCCATCCTTCGCCAGAATTCCCGGATATATGCTGCCGAGGTTCAATGTGTTTTCGATTTTCTTCGGGAAGATCACCGTTCCCGTGCCCGTACCGATGCCCAGTGAGCCGGGAAGGAAATTCTCCTGGCTGCCGGAGTTTTCCTTGAAGGGCTCGTAGTAGTCATACCGCACGCCGAGATTAAGAGTGAGCCGGGGTGTGAGCTTCCAGTCATCCTGGAAATAGGCCGCATCGTACCACTGCGCATCGTTGACGTTAGGAGCGCTCGAGATCGCGCCGGTGTTCATCTGATCGGCGAGGAAATCTGCGATGCCCGAGCCAGTTGTCACGCTCACCGCAGGATCGCTGGTGTAGAGGCCGGTGAAGTAGTAATTTCCGAGATTCGAGGGTGCGTACCGGTAAAAGAACCGGATCGCCTGGAAAGAAACTCCGGCTTTCAGCGAATGATTGCCGAGGGTCTTCGATACGTTGTCCAGAATCTGATAGACATTTTGCGATTCGTTGGATGTTCCCTGCGAACCCCAGTTGGCGATGCCATAAACCGCGACCAGAGGGAGGCCGCCCTCGTTGGGTGTGAAGGGAACGCCGCCGAGCCCCAGTGTGGGCGAAAGGTCTGTGTTGGCATTCGGCTGCAAGAAGGAGAACCGGCCAGCGTTGAAGCTGAAGCGGAACTCATTGCTCAGGGTCGGAGTGAAGATATGCGTCTCGCTGCCCACGAAGTTTTGCGCAAGATTGACATCGTTCTCTCCGCCGTAGCCGCTGCCATCCAGGGGATTGCCGAGTGGAAGACCATTCACAGTGATCTGGTGCACATAGCTGTAGCGGGCATAAGCCTGATCTTGTGCGCTGACATTCCAGTCCAGGCGCTGGTCCCATTGGTAGGTATTGTTGTGCGTCGGCGTGTTGACCACGTAGTTGTTGTACGTCTTGCCGTTGTTCGCATTTGCGTTGGGATAAAGCTTCAGGATGTTGAGCGCGATCGGATCGATCTGGTTCTGACAGAAGACGTTGTTCTGGCCGTTGCAGACGAGCTTATTGGCGGCGCCGCCACCCGAATTCGGCTGATAGAGCTGAACGCTCTGGCCGTTGAGGTTCGCATTGAGCAATTCGGAAAAGTTACCCTGCCGCATCAACGCTGTGGGTACGCTGTACGTTCCTGGATTGCTGAAGGCGATACGATTGGCTTCTGTATCTCCGAAGTAGAAGAGCTTGTTCCTGATGATCGGGAAACCAAACGTGGCTCCGAACTGGTTCTCGTGGTACGGCGGAGTGGTAAGCGCATTCCAGTTCCTCGCATCCAGATCGGTGTTGCGAACATATTCCCACACGCTGCCGTGGATCTGGTTGGTGCCGGACTTGATGCTGGCGCTCAACACAGCGCCGGCCGAGTGACCGAATTCCGCGCTGAAGTTGCTCGTCTGCAGGCTGAACTCCGACAACGCATCCGGTGGAGGGCGGAAGATATAGCTGGAACCGTTCAAGAAATCGACCAGGTTCGTATTGTTGTCCACGCCATCCAGGATGAAATTGTTCTGCTCGGCACGCTGTCCGTTGGCAACGAAGTCTCCCGATCCGCTGCCGCGCGTATTGCCGAACGGTGGCGCAACGCCAGCGGTCAGCTGAGCGATGTAAATGAAGTTGCGGCCGTTCAGCGGCGTGTTGTTGATGGTCTCGCTGCTGATGACTTGTGCCACGGAGCTGGTCTGCGACTCGAGCAGCGGCGGAGCGTCGTTCACCGTGACCGTCTCCGACACAGCGCCGGGATTGAGCGATACGACGACGTTTAGTCTCTGCTCGGCATCGAGGTGAAGGTTCTCCTGGACGGTCGTTTCAAATCCCTTCGCCGACGCGCTCAGCTTGTAGTTTCCGATCTTGAGCGGCGAGAAGACGTAGACGCCGCTCCCGTTCGAGATCCCCTGCAGGACCAGTCCGGTATCGATATTTGTCACCGTGACCTGGGCACCCGGTACCACTGCACCGGTACGATCCTGAACGGTGCCGGTAATGGCGCCCTGGTCCACCTGGGCGCCGGCGCGGTTACTGCATAGCGTCAGACTGAACAGGCACAACAGCAACAGCGAATGAAATCCAATTCGAGGAAATAACTTCCGGTACATACTTCTGGTCATCTCGTGCCCTCTCTACCTAACGATCTCTTTTCTTTTTTTCTCACAGTTCTTGGCCTCTCCAGAACAAACATCAACACCACTCGCAACCGGAACCAGCTACCGAAAGCGATAGTGTACGTTACCGGAAGACACCGTATTCCCTCGATAGAAGCACTGTCAATAGGAATTATTTGCGCGTCATTGATGGCGTTTCAAGCAGCATTTATGCGGACCGGCTCGATGTTCATCTTCTTGCGTGTACGTTGCTCTATTTACACGGATCGAGCGTCGAGCATCCTGCCTATTTCCAGATAGTGGGGGCCCCATATGCGGACCGATCATCTGGACGGGGGAAGACGACAGGCCAGCTCACTCCACGGATGCCCATCGCTACGGCCGCGCTTCCGGTCTTATCGTCCTGGGAAAAGCACCCTTGCCTCGATCTCTTCGAGCGTGCGGCCTTTGGTCTCGGGCACATAGGCGTAGACGAAGAGGGCACCGAGCATGCAGATGGCTCCGTAGCCTAGAAACGTACCGGAGCTTCCCAGCGCTTTATCGATCGCCGGGAAGGTATAGGTAAGGATGAATGATGCGACCCATAATGCGCTGACAGACACAGAGACCGCCTGCGAGCGAACCCGGTTGGGGAAGATCTCCGCGATCAAAACCCATGTGACCGGCGCGAGCGTGAGAGCGTAGCAGGCAATCGCTCCCAGGGTCAGAAGCAGGACGGCGCTGCCGTGCCAGTTCGCGCGATAAGCCAGCCCGGACAAGAGATGCGAGACACCTATGCCCAAACATCCGAAGAGCATCATGGGACGGCGGCCCACCCTGTCGACGATCAACATGGCGATGATGGTGAAGATCAGATTGATGGCGCCGGTGATGACGATGTTGAGCAGGATGTCGTTCTCTCCATATCCAGCGCTTCGGTAGACCTCCGCCGCATAGTTGAAGAGGATGTTGATTCCCGTCCATTGCTGGAGCACGGCGAGGGTCACACCGATCAGCAGCACCCGGCGTATTCCCGGCAGCCAGAGATCCTTCCATGATGCCTGGCTCTGCGCCTCGATCAACAAAGTCTTCCTGATATTGGCGACTTCCGCGACTGCATAGAAGTGCCCTCCAACGCGGGTGAGAACCTCGCTCGCCGCATCGTCTTTCCCTTTCGAGAGCAGCCACCGCGGACTCTCAGGGATGAAGAGCGACGAAACCGTGAAGACGATCGCGGGAGCGACAACCGCACAGAACATCCAACGCCAGCCGTATTGCGCGTTCCAGGTATGTAGAAAGTCTAGTGCCGCAATGTGTTCGGGGATGGGCCGCGCGATCTGCCAGTTTGCGATCTGCGCCAGCAGAATGCCGACGACGATTGCGAACTGGTTCAGGCTGACGAGGCGGCCGCGAACCGAAGCCGGACTGATCTCTGCGATGTAAAGCGGGGAGATGTTGGAGCTGAGACCGATGGCAATGCCACCCACGATTCGCCAGAAGACAAATGCGGAGAACGAATATGACCAGCCCGTGAGCCCGGATGAAACGGCGAATAGAACCGCGGAGAGGAACAGGACGCGCCGGCGTCCGAAGCGTTCGCCTGCATATCCAGCCAGGAGTGAGCCGGCGAAGCAGCCAACCAGCGCGCAGCTGTTGGCCCATCCAATCAATTGTGCGGAGGTGAGCTGGAAGTAGGCCTCGTAGAACTGGCGCGCTCCCCCAATGACTACCCAGTCGTAGCCGAACAGCAATCCACCCATCGCCGCGATCAGCGCGATCATCCAGACGTAGGCGGTGTTCTGCGCCTTCGGTGCCGTGCCGTCGCTCGTGGAGGGATAGGAAGTAATGTGCATTCGCCTAGCCTACTGCCGTTTCGATGACTGTCAACAAATCCGCGGCACCGGAATGATTTGCATCGAGATGCCGCACTTCCGTGAGCAAAGCTTCACCCTCCGACGACCGTCCTAGCCCGAGCAGCGCCTGTGCGCGAAGGAACTTCGCGGTGATCTCCTGACGCAAAATGAGATCTTCTTCAAAGAGCAGCATTGTTGGCAGAGACGTTGCGAAGTAATCGATCTTCGGCGTCTCCTGCTCCAGTTCCAGGGAGTAATCGTAGATTTCCTGAAACATCTGCTCTGCTTCTCGAGTTCGTCCAAGCCGGACGAGGGCTTGCGCGCTCCAGTATGTGATGTCCGAGATGGAGCGAACCTGCATCTGCTGAAAGTCGCCGCGATGCTGTGCAGCCCGCTCCCAGTGCCGTGCGGCCTGAACGTCGTCCTGGGCTGCGGCGTACGCAACGCCCAGCCAGTAATCGATCATGCTCAGGTTCATCAGCAGATGCTTCGCCTCACTGATGCTTTCAGGCAGATTCCACGCGGCTCCGAACCTCTGAATCGCGGTCTCAGGTGCTTTTTCCAGCAGCGCCTTTTGGCCGAGCAGCAGGTTCGCTCGCACGTACTGCGAGAGCACCAGCCCCTCCCCGCCCTCCCAGGGTTGAAAGCGGCGCGAAAGCAGAACGGTGATGGCATCCTCGGGTTTTCCGACCTGGTTGTAGAGCGAAGCCAGTTCCACGGAGAGGTCATCGCGCGAAGCCACCAGCTCAAGAACCTGCCTGAGTGCGGCGAGACGATGCTCGGGACTTGCGCCGGTGCGCTTCAATAGCTGGTCGTGCTCGTACACAATGCGGGCATCGTCCGGTGCGAGGGTTCGCGCCTTGGCAAATGCTGCGTGCGCCTTCTTTTCGTCCCGGCGAACGTTGTAATAAGCAAAACCGAGATTGCGCCAGGCTGTAGGCAGATCGGGATCGAGCTCCGTAGCCCTTTCCCACATCGCGATGGCAGCTTCATGGCGGCGTTTGTCGTAGAGCAGGTTGCCGAGATAATACGGTGCGCGAGCATCGGAGGGATTCTGCGCAATCGCGGCTTCAAGAAGAATCAGATCCTCGAGGCGATGGGGAAAGACGTAGGCGGTGTCGGCATCTGCAGCGAGGCGATATGTTTTCGCGCTTTCTGCATCTCGCCCGGATAAGACATAGGCGCGGGCGAGCGCGTACAGCAACATCGCCTTCGATCCATCCTGCTTCTCCGGCACATCCGCTGAGAGAACCGCGATGGCATCGTCCAGAAAATTGCATCGCAGCAGATCGAGTCCAAGATCGAGGCGCTGCTGGCCATCGCGCGGCACCGCGCCATTGGCGAGAAATCTACTCCAGATATCGAGCGGGTCAAGGATGCGGGTCTTCTCGATCGAAGCCGCGGCTTCGGCTTCCCTGCCTGTCCGCGCCAGAATCATCGACTGGAGATTGCGTGCATTCAGATTGTCCGTTTCCGCTCGGAGAGAACGTTCGAGATGATCGAGCGCTTTCGTCCACTGGCGGCGGCTGCAGTCGATCTCGGCCAGACGATGATAGGCTGGTCCGCGCCAGGCGGCGTTCCATGTGGATTTATAGAACGCTTCGTAGGCCTCGGCCGTTCTTCCCTGGTAGTGCAGCGTCAGTCCCCGATTGTAGTGGGGCTCGCCATCGTAGGGATTGGGATTGCGCTCGGTGAGCCTGGCGATGGCAGTCCGAAGGTAGCGTTCGGCTGCGACAAACTCGCCTCTTCTCAGATGCCAGCGTCCCAGCGCATGGTTCGAGCGATAGTCACCAGCATCTCTGCGAACAGCTTCGAGCCAGTACGGCTGCGGATCCCGCGTCGCATGCCGGTATTGCTCCAGATGAAGACCGATGAGGTAGAGCTCATCGCTTGACTGAATCGTCTCGGGCAGCCCGGGTTCGGTGGCAACGTCAGGACTCGGAGCGGCAACTATCTCCGACGGAGCGTAACGGAGGATGACCTCGCCGTCATTCTCTTCGGTGAGCGACAGCTCGAGCTCGTCGCTATCAGCCGGGAACTCTTCATGCAGCGGCGTCTCGGGAGTGAGCGAGCCGCGCCACACTGTTGCTTCCTGACCTTTGAACTTTAGAGTAAGGGCAGCATCAGGAAATTCGCGAGTGACGAGAAGATGCACCGTCACCTTCCCTGCGGATTTCTCAAGACGAACCGCAGCATCGGTGTTTGCAAGATCGGGCACGCCGATCTGCAGGATCGGATACCAGAACTGGCTGAAGGTCTTTGTCTCTCCTGGAGCGAGAAAAGAGAAGTCTGGCTGGTTATCGGTATAGACGCCGGCCATCAGCTCGATGTAAGGCCCATCGGAGTCGGTCAGGCTGCGATCCCATGCGTAGCCAAACTCATGATTTCCCCAGGTCCATTGCTTCTTGCCCGGCGCAATATGATGGTTGGCCACGTGGACCATTCCCGCCTCGGCCGCATGATCGTAGCCGCCTGCGAAATCTTCCTTGGAATTCGCCACCATGTAACTGGTCGGGACAGGTATGTTCGCATACCAACTCAAGTCGTTAGGAGGATACGAGCCATCCGGAACAAAGTGGGTAGGCTTCTCGTCCTCCGGGACGCCATTCAGTGCCCGCTGCCCATAATCGATACCGTAATAAGTTCCCAGGCTGAGAGGAAATTCCGTCACTGCACGCTTGGCATGGTCAGCGACGAAGCGAACATCCTTCGGGAAAAAAGATTGGTAGCGCTCGTGGACGCGCGTCGCAACGTTGGCCCACCAAAGAAAGGTCTGAGTGTCCTGCGTCCGGTTATAGAGGCGGACCTTCAGTTCGAGAGAAGCCTTGCCGGGATGCAGACAGAGACCATGCATTCCCTTCATACGCGCCATCGGGTCGTGGTCACTGCACCAGATCGTCACCGATCCGTCGGGATCCCGTTCGATCGTCGTTTCCACGGGCATGAAGGTCGCCGGGCGATGATGCTGCGGCCAGTTAAACTCGACCCCGCCCGATATCCATGGCCCGGCAAGGCCGACCAGCGCAGGCTTGATCACATTCTGGCGATAGAAGAAGTCGTAGCCATTCCGCTTGTCGTAGCCTACGTGAATCCGTCCGCCGATCTCGGGCAGGATCATTAGCCGGATAAACTCATTTTCGATATGAACAGCCTTCCACTGATGCCGACGGCCTTCTGTATCCACGCGATCGATGACCGGCAGTGGATAGACGCGCCCGCTGCTGCCCTGATAGACCCGCTTTTCCAGAAACATGGGGTTCGGATCCGGGGCCGCCGGCATATAGGTCCGCATCGTCACCGGCTCTTCCCAAGCCTTGACTGAACCGGCCTCCGAATGCGGAGCGGGAGGAAGCTCCAACTTTGGAGTTTCCTCTCCACCGCCGTCGGCGCGGTTGCTGCGATCCGAGTGCTGCTCTGTCATATCCCATTTCCTCGATATCAAGCCGGTGGTTCCGGCACATCGCGATTTTAAACGCGGCGATTAACGTTTACGTTACCGCAAGTGAAACTTTAGGCAGCGAACACGGCATTGTCAAGAATGAATGCATCAGATAGCGAATTGCCATGAAACGGGCACCCGCGCGCGGGTCATTTTGGGCAATTGAGGCAGTGCTTGAATGCGTGGCAATGACAGGACGCAGCGGCTATATCAATCTTCGAAATTGACTTATCGTGTTCGTACACGATGGCCTGAAGCCCTTGGCTATTTCATCGCGTGGGGCTGGGGCTATTTCCCTGCCCCAGCCGCACTCTTAGCCGATGGAACCGACGCTACGATTCTCATGCTCCAAAGAGTTTATTGCTCGCTCCTGCCCGGCCAGAGCGAAAGCTCCGTCTGATGGTTCGCACACGAAACAGTCTGCCTCGATTCCCGTCCTGGTCGCATACTCTCGACGCAATGCCGACACAAATTGCTCTGCGTTCTCGGCTTGAACGATATTGACAGTGCAGCCGCCGAAGCCGCCGCCGGTCATGCGAGCGCCGAAACATTCCGTCTGATCGATTGCGATCTCAACCAACGTATCCACCTCCGGACAACTGGCCGCGAAGTCATCGCGCATGCTGGCGTGCGCCTCGACCATCAGCGAACCGAAGCGGATCATATCCGCCTGTAATAGGGCTTCGCGTGCAGCGATCACGCGGGCATTCTCGGTGAGAATGTGCCGGCAACGGGCAAAGCTCGCGGTCGTCATCTCTTCGCGACATGCTTCGAGGTTCGCCAACGTGGAGTCTCGCAGGAGTTGAATGCCGAGGCGATCACGCAAAACGGCCTGCCCTGCCTCTACCTCGTCTCGACGGTCGCCATACTCTCCAGTCGCCACGGCATGCTTGACCATCGAGTTGCACACCACCACGCGAATGCTTTCCGGCAGCGGCAGCAGATCGAATTGCAGCGATCTGCAATCCAACAGCATTGCCCTGTGCTTGACTGCGCCCGCCACCACAAACGGGTCCATGATGCCGCTCTTGGCGCCGACGTACTCATTCTCCGCGCGCCTGCAGCCCTTAGCCAGTCGCTCCAACGGCAGCGACGCTCCCGCGTGCCCAAGCAACGCCATTGCTGTCGCAACCTCGACTGACGCTGAGGAACTCAGCCCCGCGCCGAGAGGAACATCTCCGGCAAGGCTCATGCTGAAGCCTTCGATAGCCACTCCCTCCAGCAGAAGAGACCACAGCACACCGGCAGGATAATCGCTCCAGTGTCCGCGCGGCTGGCGGCCCAGAGAAGCAATCTCGATCGCGACCTCCTCGTCGAAGTTTGCTGAATAAAAGACTGCACGGCCGTCGGTCCTGGCGCTGATTACACCCGCCGTCTGAAACCCGATGGCCATCGGCATGACGAGTCCGCCCGTGTAGTCGGTATGCTCGCCGATCAGATTGACACGGGCCGGAGCAATGTAGCCCCGGCCCTCCTGTCCAAAACGCTGCGCATGCGAACGCAACGTGTCTTCAAGTACGCGAACCATGCAAACTCCTATTTTTTGGACCAAGCTGTTGTTCTTAACGTGATTGACTGCTCACGACGAGGTTGCCGATATCCGCGCCGTTGTTCGACGAGAAGACCAGTCCCACGTTGAATTTTGCTGCTGCAGAGCATCTCGAAAAATCGATGGGAACCGTAATGTCTCCATGGCCTCCGGGAGCGATATCTCCTGACTTCAGAGGCAGAGCTCCGATCACCTTGGGATGGCATGCGCCGGCTCCCGACGTCTGGGTGAGAGAGAAGGTGTTGATCTTGGGCCGAATTGCGCGCCCTGGTCCGGCATTGCTGAGCGAGATCGTCCAGACACGCAACCCAGCTCCTCCGGATTTGCGGACAATCGCGCCGCTCAGGGCCGCGGACTCGAGGGGAGGAGCGATGGCGATACGATCCAGCGCGGGCGCATAACCGGTATCGTTACCGAACTGAATCGTGTTCGATCCTGCCTGGAGGTTAACGGGGATGACCGTGCTGGTTGGCAAGCTGAAGCTGCTTCCATTCAGGTCAAGCTCGGTGTTGGCGCCGCCATTGACGGACATGAAGAAGGAACGCGGACCACTCGTGAGGTAGTCGACTTCCATCATGTAGGTCCCGGCCGTTGGAACATTGACGTTCGCGAAGGTGACAGTGTTGCCGGCGCCGCCTCCAATGTTCCCTGCCTCTCCAGCGCCTGAACAGTACTCGCAGTAGGGAGGAGTTACCGTTCCCGCCAGCGTCGCGTTCTCCGCTTCATAGGTGGTTGCGTCGGGAAGGCGAGGAGCACCGGAACCGTCGCCGCTGATGACGATGCGATCCATATCCGGCGGATAACTGGTGGGGTTGCCGAATTGAATGCTGTTGATTCCGGCATGCAATGCGACCGGAACGGTTGTGCTCGATGGCAGGAAGAAGCTGCCGCCACCGGTGTTCAGCGTGATCAGCGGACCGCCGTTGACCTTGTAGATCAAAGACCGCGGCCCTTGCGTCATCGAATCGATCTGCATCTGGTACACGCCCGTGCGCTGCACGCTGACGTTGTTAAACGTGACCGTATTATTCGCTCCCAGGGCAAGACCGCCGACCTTCTCTCCTCCCGAGCAGGCGGGGCAGGCCGCGACTACAGCAGTCCCACTCAACGTGGCCGTCTCTGCCTCATAGCTCTGCGACTCCGGAGGGTTGATCGATCCGTTCCCTTCCACCTTCAACAGCTGCACGCCATGGCCGAGGATTGTGGTGCTGAAGCCGCGATCGTAGCTGCCCAGCTCGATGTGGTTCCACAGGTCGCGGACCCGCGGCGCACGAGCAAAGCCCAGGCTGCTCCAGGGAAAAGCGACTCGCGCCGGCAGCGCGTCAAGATTGAAGACCGCGACATAGTAGCTGCCATCGCCAAGATCGGAGACCCAGACCGGAGTGTTGCCTCCCAATGCCTGCTTCGCCGGATGAGCGGATTGATTGACCGCGAGCACCTCGTCGTTGCTTAGAATCTGTTTGCCAAAGGCGTCAAGTGTGGTCAGATCGCCGCCCAGGTACATGGGCGCATTGGCCATCGCCCATAGCGTCGTGATCGATTGGCGCTCCACATCGCTCAGGCCGGAGGTGGTGCTGTTCATTACCTCGAGCGAGTCCAGATCGTTCCATCCCACCGTGAACCCCGCAGCGTTCTGCCATCCCACAAGGTCGTAAAAACGCCACGAGGCCATCGCCCAATCGGTGATGGTGGAGCAGTTGCCTTCACAATCGATGTCGCCGTCGATCCTGCGCGCGTTAGCATACTGTTGCCAGGTGCTGAGGTAGTCCTGATCCAATGCCCAGGAGATGGTGAACCAGATGGGGCGACCGCTTTGTGCGATGGCACTTGCCCACGCGGCAACATCGGCACGGTTGTCGATCGATAGATCGTCGCTGTAGGAGCCCGGCGTTACAGCGTCGAGCTTGATCGCGTCGAATCCCCACGATGCGAACAGGTTCACTACGGAGTTCATGTACTCCTGCGCGCCCGGCTTCGTGAAATCGATCTTGTAGTGATAGGGCGAGGTTCCTGCCGCGCCGAAGGCATTGCCGGCGGTGTATGGAACCTGCAGGATGTCCTGAATGTGGTACGGCGTTCCAAGGATTGGAGAATTGGCAACGACCGCGGGATACTCGACTCCCGGAATCCAGTAGATACCGGCCTTCTGGCCATTGGCGTGGATATGCGCGACGAGCGCGGCGATATCGGGAAAGGTCGTCGTGCTGGGGATGGGCCGTCCATTCGCATCGAAGCTGCCCTGCCAGCCGGAATCGATGTTGATGTAGGTGAAGCCGTGCGGCTGCAGTCCGGATGCGAGCAGCGCATCCGACTGGACGGAGATATTGGCCTGCGTCAGGAAGCTGCTGTCTATGGTCTGCTGGCTGAAGCTCGTCCATCCCAGGTAAGGCGTTTCGGCAATTCCCGGTGTCTGCGCGCTTGCGACGACTGTCGCGAGGCCCAGAAGCGCCATGCCGGAAAGAAGCTTCATGCTGCGGCGCCGATTGGCCCGCGGCTGGGCGAGCGGTGAACACATCTCAGAATCCGGAAGACAAACGACTCTTACTCTCATGACCTCTCCTGGCGACTCGAAACATCGCTGAACGAAATGAACTATTTCCGCTGAAATGTAATTTCGGTGTGTAGGTACACGAAACGACATTCATCAACTTTCGCTGAAAGGAACAGAAGCTCAAATCGTTTACGTTACCGCAAAAGAAGGTTTCACATGAAAATCGAGGTTGTCAAGAACTTTTGCAAAAGCTCAGGAACACTCCGGAATAAGGCTGATAGGCAGATCGACGTTGAGAAAGGTTTGAGGCCAGGTTATTCCAGGGTTCGAAGCGGGATGACGGCACAGGACGCGGAGAAACTCCATTAACGCGGCAAATATCAAATTTTGGCCGATCGAAGCCCTCACGGACCGCTCGCCGGAGATACCGACGGATCCGATTTTTGAATTTTCTCGGACCTTCTATTTTCTTACTTCCGGATGGGCTCTTAGAATGAGCCCCGCGCATGAGTTCAACACGCATTTCTGTTTAATTCATGCACCTTGTACGGGCTCTCGGTCCGCAACCCTCTGCATCATCACTCGCCCCGGCTTCATGGCAAATACCATCAGCGCCGCGACGGCAAAGACGGGCAGCACCAGGATGCTGCCTTCCGGTCCTGCCCCTCCTCCGCTCAGCAGAGGGTTGCCAACAGCATGACTCGACATCAGACCATCCTTGAAGGAAACTCCGCTTCCAATTGTCCCGAACAAAAATATCTGAGTCCAATTCCAGAATGCGTGAAAACCGATTGCCCAGAAGAGTGTGCCGGTGCGATAAAAGCTCCACGACGCTAGCAGCGAGAATACTGCCACCTGGATTAACCCCAGAACGTTCTCACCAGCGTTTGCGCTATGTAATTGGGCAAACCAGAGGGCTGCGATCACGGATGCACCCCAGTAACTGAGTGGCTGGCCTAGCGTGACCACGAGACAACCACGTGTCGTTGTCTCTTCAAAGACGCCTACTAAAAGATTCGCGCACGCCCATAAAGCTCCATAGCGGACAGCTGCTCCGAATCCCAAGAGGAGGCCATCAAAAGAAATGGCATGGAAGGCCTTCAATAGAAGTATCAATGCAGTAAGGCATGCAAAGCCGCAAACAGAACCATAGGCAAGGTTTTTAAGAGCGCGAAATTTGGTCTCTCTCGATCCGGGACCGTAATCAAAACCGTAGGATGTCCATCGGCGCCTTTGCAGCCTCGCGATAAACGCGGTCACCACAAGGGCGCCAACGGCGCGCGGCAGTTCGAGGACAAAGAGGTAATGGGGTGTCAAGCCGCCCATTCCCGACCAGGAATGTATCAGGTGCATGATGGGGGCGAGGTGTACCAAGCCCGAGCAGAGCTTCACCATCCAAGTCACCGCCGCATAGAAGAGGAGCGCTGCCCAGATTCCTCGCAATCCATCTTTGTCGAGAAATAGCTTCTGCAGAGCGTTCCAAGACTTTCCACCCATTCCTGTTTCCTCTATTCTTCGTTTTTGATTTGTTGATACCGAAATATGACGTAGTGATAGGTCCACAATGACCGGCACGCATGAGACAACTGAGCTCGCGCAATATTCCCGCTCAAAAGAAATAATCAGGATATTAAACAGCCGGCGAAGAAAACGTCCGCGACTTGATCGCGTCATGCATCGATTGCTCTGAGATCCAGGCCAGGCAATCGTTCGCCAATGAATTCTACTTATGGATAGCTCTTGGTTTTCGGTAGCCCTGCTCTCAATGCAAAACGGGCGAGATAGTCTTAGACTATGCAGCCGATACCTTTCGATGACTGCGCTTTCTAAGTAGACAGAGAAGCATCGTATCTATCCAACGGCGGTTCCCGCCTAGAACCACTTTTTCATCGCCGGCCAGTTCTCCTCGAGATTGAGCTTTGCATTGCGGCACACGTAGATCGATCCGATCTCGTGCGGCTGTCCCCAGGGGTTGGTTGTGCGCGCAACCTCGGTCACGCTTGTAAATTGCTGTTCGAGCGTTGCTTTGTTTTCGCCGAAGACCACCATCACCGATCCGTCGTGCCCTTGCGGGCCCCAGTACCAGTAATTCTGGTGACCGCTGATCGCCGCGGGAACATCCGGGCGGTAGATATTCACTGCGCTGGCTTCACCATAATTCTCGACGAGAATTCCAGCCTTCGACCGATCTGCCGGTGGAAGCAACAAGTAAGCTTCGGCCAATTTATCGGCCATCTCCCGCCATCCGGTCATGTCCGCCATCAGCTCGGGTAGAGGGGACTTAGCCAGACTGTTGAACTCGCGGGGGCGCAGACCGCTGGGCTCGATATAGCGAACATACTCGGCGGGAGTGAGTACAGGCTGCACGCTCATGATGCCCAAGGCGGCATAGATCAGAAGGAGCGAGGCGTATGCCGGAACGAGGAATCGACGCATGCGCCCGGGTTTCAACCACTGCTCCCACGCGACGCCGCCCGCAGCAAAGAGCATCGGATACACCGGCGCAAGATAGTAGTCATTCGCGTGCATCGCCATCATGCCGAACAGGTATAGGAGATACGCCACGCCGACCCATCGCATCCCGCGGGCACGCTTGCCGGCGAGCAGCCAGACCAGGCCTGCGATCCACAGAAAAGTCGACAGCGGGCCGGTGATGAAGACCTGATTCCATAAGAACAGGCCCGGCCCGTAGACAATATTTTTCCCTTGTGTGGACGCGTTATGCAGCCACACTAGGGTCGGCCAGCCGCGCTGCGCCTGCCACAACAGATTAGGAAGCGCGATGAGCACAATGAGCGCGATGCAGACTCCGAGCCACCGGCCCAGCGTCTTCCTCGCCGGCGTCAGCACCAGAGATATGAGAAGAGCGATGAGAAAGAATACTTCGTTCCACTTGTTTTCGAGGCCAAGACCAGCCATCACTCCGGCGACTGCCCACCATGCTTGCCCCTTCCCATGCACGGCACGCAGTACCGAATATGCGGTCGCCATCCAAAACAGCGGCTCGAGGCTATTCATTGAAAGGAAGCAGTCGATGGCCAGTACGACAGGACAGGCCATGACGCCAATCATGGCGATGATCTGGGCGGCGCGGCGGCCTCCCATTTCGCGTACCAGCAATCCGGTTCCCGCCACCTCCAAGGCTCCGGCCAGAGAGGGCAGAAACCGAAACTGCGCGAGTGAGTGCCATCCGAAGAGGAGTTCCGTGAAGCGGGCCGCTAACGCCACCATGGGAGGCTGATCGACATATCCCCACGCGAGATGCCGTCCGCACATGAGGTAATACAGCTCGTCCCGGAAGAGGCCGTAACCGATATGCTGCGCACGCAAATTTATGACGACGTGCAGCGTGAACGTGAGCAAGCCGAACACGAGCGCCCATTTCGCCGTATCGCCCAGGCTGTCGCTCTCTGGCTTCCATTCGCGCGTTGTCTCGTCAGCGAATTTCGAGACACTCGTTTGTAGGACCACGGTCTAACCCTTCCTTTTTTGCACTGCGCTTTTGGCCTTTCCCAGACGACTCCGGAACTCGGAGCGATCCGGGCGTTGCTTGAGTAGGAGTCGAGAGAAAGCGCGTGCCGCGCACCGCGTTTGCGACGCGGCGCATCTCGATCTCCAGTCGAAACATCTTGTATAAACGCCGGAGCCCGAGCCACATCGCCCCGTTATAGAGAACACCGCGGAGGCGATTTTATTTCGCGGGCAAATACGATGACACAGTCGGCTCGCCGCGTCCCGGCCAGGTTTGCACCGGGGTGGGGGTGATGCTTCAAGGCGGTAAGGGTGCTTCAAGGCGGCGAGGACGATGCTTTCAGGCGAAGCCTCATCCTTTTGTGCCACAATATCGCTATATCTTCCCATGTCGAATTCGAACCTTCCTGAAGTCATTACGCCGTCCCCTGAGATTGAACCCGCATCCGCAACTCCCGTAGCCGACGCCGCACCCTCGTTCATCGCCCCGCAGCCGACGAACGACGACAGCGAGACGGAGAGTTTCGGCTCGGTTTTCGCGCAGTATGAAGCCGAGCATGGTGGCCGGAAGAAGCAAGCGACCGAGGACGGTCCGCGACAGCTTCAAGGCACAGTGGTCGCAGTCACGGCCGAGGCGGCCTATCTGGACATTGGCCTGAAGATCGAAGGCATGCTTCCGTTAACCGGAACGACCGGCGAGCCGCTCAAGGTGGGCGACAAGTTTCCGGTCTCTATCAAGGGCCGCGATCCCGAGACCGGCTACTACACGCTCTCGCGGATGAAGATTGCCCAGCCTACCGACTGGAGTGCTCTCGAGCGCGCCTTCGCCGATCAATCGACAGTGGTGGGCACGGTGACCGGTGTGGTGAAAGGCGGCCTCACCGTCGACATCGGAGTTCGCGCCTTCATGCCGGGCTCACGCAGCGGCGCTCGCGATGCCGCCGAGATGGAGAAGCTGGTCGGCCAGGAGATCGTCTGCCGGATTCTGAAGCTGGATACCGCCGAAGAAGACGTGGTCGTCGACCGCCGCGCGGTCACTGAAGAGGAAGCGCGCGTTGCCAAGGACCGCCGCTATGCGGAAGTTCGTGAGGGGGATGTGGTCAGCGGCGAGGTTCGCAGCCTCACCGATTACGGCGCATTTATCGATCTCGGCGGCGTGGACGGATTGCTTCACGTCAGCGATATCGCCTGGGCTCGTATCACTGCTCCTTCCGACGTGCTCTCCGTGGGCCAGCAGGTTGAAGCCAAAGTCTTAAAAATCGATTCAGAAAAACGCCGCATTTCGCTGGGCATGAAACAGTTGTTGCCTCATCCCTGGGATGGCATCAAGGACAAATACCGCCTCGGCGACAGGGTTCACGGCACGGTCACGCGCACCATGGATTTCGGCGCCTTCGTCGAGCTCGAGCCCGGCATCGAAGGCCTGGTTCACGTCTCGGAGATGTCGTGGATCAAGAAGGTGCGCAAGCCGAGCGACCTGGTCAAGCCCGGAGACACGGTAGAAGTCGTCATCCTGGGCATTCAGGAGGGCGAGAAACGGATGTCGCTGGGCATCAAGCAGGCCCTCGGCGATCCCTGGGCGGACGTGGCACAGCGCTTCCCTGTCGGGTTGCAGATCGAGGGCCCGATCACCAGCATGATGAAGTTCGGCGCCTTTGTGGAGCTGGCCGAGGGTGTGGAAGGCATGATCCACGTCAGCGAGATCGATCCGGACAAGCGCATCAACACGCCGCACGATGTCTTCCGCGTAGGCCAGGTGGTGAAGGCTCAGGTGATCGGCGTTGCCGCCGACAAGCGGCAGATCAAGCTCAGCGTCAAGCAGATGATTCCCACCGGCCTGGACGAATATCTGGCCGAGCACAAGGAAGGCGACCGGGTGACCGGCCGGCTGCTCGATGAGAGCGAGCGGGCACGGGTCGAACTGGGCGAGGGCATCTTCGCGACATGCCGGCTGACCGTAGCACCGGTTACAGAAACCCCGGTTTCGGCTCCGGCGGCAGATCTCTCTTCACTGAGCGCGATGTTGAATGCGCGCTGGAAGACGGGAACGCCGTCCTCCACTCCGAAGACCAAGGCGCCTGCCCCAGCGGCAGTCGAAGCACCGCGGGCCGGACAGATTCGCGGCTTCCGGATCGTTCACCTGGATCCTGCCAAAAAGACGATCGAGCTGGAGCTGGCCTAAACGCCTTCTCTGGGGGTTTGGTTCCCTTCCGCGAAATGCGAATGCCGCCCGGGGGCGGCATTCGCTTGATCCATAAATTCCGCGAGAAGCTACAAGGTGGATTCGATCTCGAAACCCCACGCCTCGAGGAGCGCTTCGGGAATGTACTTGGAATTCCGATTCCGGCGAGCCCACTCGCGCAGGCGGGTGGAACGCACGTACTGATCCGGGGTGAGCTTAAATTCCTTCACCACTTGCTCAAATGAAGTCACAGTAGGAACAACCGGACCGATCGGCTCCGGCTTCCCCCAGTTGGGATTGCCACGACGCTTTGCCATCTGTTTTTATCCTTAGCAATAAGGTGACGTACATAAATCCGGGGATCACCCATACAGGGAATCTCCGGGAAGTCACAAAACTCTACTATTCTAAGGATATTTTATTCGAAAATCAATAGAAAACAGCATCCGACTTGCCGAGATCACTTCCCAGCGTAGCTGATTTCGGCACTCTCTCCAACGCGATTTCAGTCACTGGCCGCGGATTTCCTCGCGCAAGACATTCAGTTTCCAGCGGAAATAAGTCAAAAACAATGGCTTGCTATCAGAGCTTAGCAGTTTTGAGCCGCTCAGCTAAAAGGGACGCTCACTGACGGCTTGCGAGCGATCGCTCCACCTTCGCAGTGGTGGGAGGTCTTCTTCTTTCCATTGCCGGTGCCTTCAGCGGGCACCAGAACTTTCAGGCAACGGCTGCAGAATCTGACCTTGCCGGTTGAAACTAAGTGACTTGCTGGAAGCTGGTTGGGGATGGCATGAGTGGTGGTGATGGAGGGTAGCATGGCATTACTCCTGGGTGAAGTAAACGGCCGGGCTGAAGTTAACAGCCACGGTGCAGCAGACATCCGGTTGGGACTTCGAATGTGGCCAGCAGCCGAGACAGAACACGGAGCTGAGGGAATGGCGAAAGGGGAGGCCCAGTCCATCGAGGAGATCCCCCAATGGTGTTAGCTACTATGACTCCAGAGTTTGATTTCTGTCAACTTCAGCACAACTTTTTTCCCGAAAAGTGAAAACTATTTCGTCTTTAGGTAACGTTGTGTGCCCAGAACGGCCGAATTCAACCTTCAGTTTCCCCAAATTGGTCCGGAGTTCTTAAGTCTCCCCAGGAACACTCCGATAGAGAAGGAGTGCAGTCCCGTCGAGCCGCTTCCTCTCAACCCACGGTCTTGAGCTTCGCGCGGATACTGATCGCTTCGGCCGATGACGCGACGGCGGAGTTTGTCGACCGGAAGCTGCGGGAGTGGGGCTATGCGCCGGACCGGGTAATCGACGGCGCGGAGGCGGTCCGCATCCTGACTGAGGGCGACACGCCTCGAATCGCTTTTCTGGATATGACGTTAACCGGCATCTCCGGCCTCGAGGTAGCTGCGAGGGTTCATCACCGCGAGTTCGAGCGTCCGGTCTGGAAGCTGTTGATGAGTGACGACGTTGACCTCTCGATGATCTCCGACGCCCGCGATGCCGGTGTGGACGATCTGGTCTTGAAGCCGCTGGACCCGGTCGACTTACGCATTCGCTTGACGGTGGCCGAGCGGGTGCAGGCGCTGCTCAATCAGCTCGATTCCGAGGCGCAGGCGGCACGCTTTCATGCCAAGCATGACAAGCTGACCGGGCTGTGGAACCGGGAGTCGCTGCTGCGCATGCTCGCGGCTGAAACCGACCGGGCGCAACGTACAGGGAGTCCGCTGGCCCTGGTGCTGCTGGATCTCGATCACTTCTCCCGCGTAAACCGGGATTACACCTATGAGGTGGGCGACAAGATTCTGCGAGAGTTGGCGCGCCGCCTCCGCCGCTCCCTGCGGAGTTACGATCTCATCGCCCGGTATGGTGAGGACGAATTTCTGATCGCGCTGCCCGGATGCACCTCGGAGCAGGCCTTCGATCTCGTTCGCAGGGTGAAGCGAGCGATCTTCGGCCGGCCCTTCCGGGCGGGTGTCGATCTGCTGACCATGACCGCCAGCACCGGAATCTCGCACAGCACGGGGCGCTCGCGGCTGACGGTGCTGCGGGAGGTGGAAAGCGCGCTGGATGCAGCGAAGCAGGACGGCCGCAACTGCGAGCGGCTGTTCTCGACGACAGAGACGGAGCCGGTGCAGGAGCGCGGCTCTGCTATGCACCTGGTGCAGGACCGGTCTACGAAGGGTTAAAGAATTCTCGTAGAGCACCGGCCCTGATCACGTCGATGCTGACAGATTGCGGATTCGCAAGATTCGTGGCGCTGCGAGCAAACTGCAGGTCCTTCGACTCGCTGCGCTCGCTCAGGATGACAAGTGAATGTTTGGCGATAGTTGGCTTTGTTATCGAAGCCTAATCATCGTCATCGTCCTTATGCGGTGTATGGGGATGCAGAATCATCGCCGGCACCGGCTTCGATCCCATGGCATCTTTCCAGAGGATGACGTTCAGCTTGCGTGGGTCGGCCCGGTCTTCATGGGTGAAGTCCATCTTGCTTGACTCCTTGGCGCCCTCAGCCTTCGCAACGTTCGCGGTGTAAATCAGTTTATTGTCGCGATTGGTGTAGTCGGCGGTGTAGGCGGGCTGATTCCCTTCTCCGGCGAAGAGCGGCGCGATCAGCGGGGCAAAGGCGTCGTTGTTGTTCATCGGAGGAATGCCGAGCAGGTCTTCCATGGTGTGCAGCACGCTGACCGTGGTGTAGAAGTTGTGGTCGACGGTCGGATCGGCGGCCCGTGGAGAATACTTGCTGACCACCAGAGCGATGGAGCGGTGAGCGTCGACGTGGTCCGCGCCGTCCTGGGCGTCGTCTTCAAGGATGAAGAATGCAGTGTCGTCCCAATAGGGGCTGTTCGCGATGGCTTCGACCGCGCGGCCTACGGCGAGGTCGTTGTCCGCGACCGAGGCGCGCGGAGTTGGCGAGCCGGGACGGGTTCCGGCGGTGTGGTCGTTGGGCAAGCGCAGCATGACGAAGGCCGGCATATTGTCGTGCCCCGCTTTGCGTTCCTCGACCCAACTGTTGAAGTGAGTCAGGAATTCGTTGACGCGAAGCTGATCGGGAAAGCTGAGATTGAAGTCTGGATACTGCGGATCGAAGTTGCCTTCGAGCTCAGGCTTGGTCGCGACATTGCGATAGATGAGCGGAATGTTCCAGGGATAAGGGCTCTTACCTCCGCCGTAGTTTGCCGGAACATCCTCGCCCGGCTTGATGTAGGCGGTGGGGCAGAAGTGGGTGGGCTCGGGTGTGCCCTCGAGAGGAGATTTCTCTTTCGGTGCCTCGCCTGAGTCGTCGCAGAACTTGGTGGAGACAAATTCTCCGAAGTGGTAAAGGGTCTTGCCGTTTTTGGCGAGATCGGTCCAGAGATATCCGCTGGCCGGCTCGTTTATATCGGGAATCTTCTCCTGGATCGGGTAGCCGTTCTGCACCACGCCTTCGAAGTCATAAGTGCGCTCGCGGCCGCGGTAGGACTGCTGCCAGTCGCGCTCGGTGTAATCGCTGGTGATGCCGGCGGTCGACCAGACATGCCCGTCGCCGGAGACCTCGCCCGAGTCGTAGAAATTGTCGAGGACGCCGAACTGCAGCGCCAGCTTGTGCAGGTTCGGAGTGACGGCCGCGCCATACATGGTGAGTGAGGAATCGCCGTCGCCGACCTTGTGACTGCCCGCCTCGAGGTCGCCGAAGATCTGATCGTAGGTGCGATTCTCCTTGATGATGTAGATCACATGGTGAATCGGATTACTTCCCGACGGATTGCTGGACGACTCGGCAAAGGGGATGTGCGTCTGCGCCGCCTGCATCAGGTTGCTGGCCATCACCTGCCGGGTCAGCTCGGGTAGATCTTTCTGCGCTTCGTTGCGGTCGATGGTGGCGAGCGATCCATGCAGCAGGGTCGCGATGTAGGTGTGCGGCCGCTGCGTGCGCGCCGGCTGGTTGGCTACGGGATGGGCCGGTTCCGGTTGGGGAGCGACGTTCGGGCCAGTTCCCTGTCCTTTGCCAGTGGCTACATAGAGCTTGTCGCCCTTTACGGTCATCGCCGAGGGATACCACTCGGTGGGGATGAAGCCCACAGCCTGCTCCGGAGCACCAACCTGGCTGGCCGGTTTGGTGCGGAAGACAGCGATGGCGTCCGAACCGGAGTTGGCCGCGTAGAGCGTCTGCCCGTCAGAGGAGACAGCGACTGCGTCCGGCATGGCTCCGAAATAGCGCTGGCCGGGCAGCCGCGAATCATACAAGCGCACCAGCCGCATGTTTTTTCCGCCAAGGCTGACCGCGGCGATGGCATCGCGATTGGCCAGTGCCACGTACAGCGTCTTCTCGTCCGGGCTGAAGGCCATGGCGCAGGGATGCGAGCTGGGCAGGATCTCCGACGACGCAGGCAGCAGCGCCACTTTACCTGTAATCTTCCCTGCGCGCAGATCGAGCTCGGCAACGGCAGACTCATTCCACAGAGCGACAAAGGCGCGGTGTCCGTCTCTGGTTACGGCGATAGCAATGGGGTAGGACGATGGCACGACAGGATGGCTGGCCAGGTCGAAGCGGGTGAGCACCTTGCCGGATGCGGGGTCGACCAGCAGAACATCGTCGGAGAATTCGTCCGCGACCAGCAGCTTCTCCTGCCCGTCATCGCCCTTGAAGACGGCGAGGCCGGTAGGCAGCGGGTTGGCGACCCCGTCGGGTAATGGTTTGCCGACTTCATTCTGGGTGCGGCCTGCAGCGAGATGCTGAAGCGGGACGGGAATCAGACGGCCGGGCTTCAGCGCGCCATCGGTGAGGCTGTAAACGGCAATGGCGTTGCCGGTCTGCGTTGGCGTGCCTCCCTCGGGCGCGGAGAGAGAGTCGAAGCTGACGTAGACGTGCGAGCCGTCGAGCGAAAAGGCTACGCCGGAGTACATGGTCTGCGACGCGCCGACGAGGGTGCGCTGATCGGGAAAGTCCGCCAGCTTGCCGGTGGTCGTGTCGAGGATGGCGATGGACTGCGAGTAGTCGGAGTCCGGTGTTCCGTATCCCGCATTGACCAGCGCCAGATAACGCCCGTCGGGCGACCAGGCTGTGCCCATCGGCAGGCTGTTCAGCCGCGCCGGCGATCCGGGAACCGGCTGCACAATCTGTTTGCTGGTGGGCAGATTGATGGCCTGGCCGGCGTTCTGGGCAGAAAGCGAAAGAGAAAGGACAGCAATTGCGAGGCAAGCGGCCAGGCGCGGCGGCAACAAACGGAGCAAAAGCCGGGCGGGGTGGGAGTGCATACGATTCATGGTCTGCGGAAGAGGTTAACAAACGATGAAGGTGCATCGCACTGGGTGCACTCGATGTTCGCCGGCAGCGCGTGCAACGGCCCTCGCGCCGCCAACATTGTTTTTTCACAGACAGCTGGCCTTTTTAATCTTGCGCTCTCATGACGGACTGCACTAGCGTGTCTTTGCTGAACGTTGGGGGGCGAGCTTGTCCTTCGTCCTTCCCTTACCCCGCCTCACAGAGGAGATCTGCAATGTCCGACAAGGTAAACAAATTCGTCTGGTACGACCTGATGACCAGCGATATCAAGGCGGCGGCGACCTTCTACGGCAAGGTTGCCGGATGGGGCTCGATGGACTCGGGGATGGTCGAGCGTCCCTACCACCTCTTCACCATGGGCGCGACGATGATTGCCGGGCTGATGCCGATTCCTCCCGACGCTGCAGGTGCGTCGCCAGCATGGATGGGCTATCTCGGCGTCGACAATGTGGATGCCTACGCGGCGAAAGTCACGGGAGCGGGCGGGAAGGTTCTTCGCGCTCCGGAAGACATTCCGAATGGAGTGGGGCGGTTTGCCATCGTGGCCGATCCCCACGGGGCCACTTTTGCGCTGTTCGCGGCCAACGCTGGAGACCCTCCGGCAGAAGCGGGAAACGCACCCGGACGTATCGGCTGGCATGAGCTGCATGCCGGCGATCTGGACACCGCCTGGGAGTTTTATTCGGGGCTGTTTGGGTGGGGCAAGACGGAAACGATCGACATGGGGCCGATGGGAAGCTATCAAATCTTTTCGACGGGCGGTAATCCGGTGGGCGGCGTGATGACGAAGATGCCGCAGAGTCCGGCGCCTTTCTGGCTCTACTACTTCAATGTCGACGCCATCGACGCGGCTATCGAGCGCATCAAGGATGCCGGCGGCCAGGTTACGAACGGTCCTCATCAGGTGCCGGGCGGACTCTGGATCGTACAGGCATTGGATCCGCAGGGAGCGTTGTTCGCACTGGTGGCGCCGCAGCGCTGATCGAAGCCGTATCTGCTGGAAACGGTAGCACTTCCGGGTTACATCGACGGCGGAATGCTTTTGATTCCATTGCCATTACAAAAGTCTTACACATGGGGACGGCGCTTCACTGATACGGTCATTTCAGGTATTCACCGTACGGGAGAAGTCTCACCTCATGCCAATCGATTTGCTCGAAGAATCCTCCACAGCCACCACCCCAGCTCCGAAACGGACGGCTGCGGAAACCAAGGCGCAGTTCGCATTGGGGCGGCAGGCGCAAAGTGGACGGATCAGCGTCATCACTACCGTCTTCATGGTGCTCTTTCATATCGGCGCGGTAGCAGCGCTGTTCATGTTCTCGTGGAAGGCCTTGATCTGCACCGTGGTGTTGTGGATCTATGCTTCGAACGTCGGCATCGGCATGTGCTATCACCGGCTGCTGACGCATCGCGGCTACAAGGTTCCCAAGTGGCTGGAGTATTTCATGACCATCGGCGCGACGCTGTCGCTCGAAGGCGGACCGATCTTCTGGGTGGCCACGCATCGCGTCCACCATCAGCTCTCCGATCATGAGGGCGACCCGCACACTCCGAAAGAAGGCGGCTGGTGGGCTCACATGGGCTGGATCATCTGCGGCGTCTCCATGCACGCCGAGACGGCCATGCTCACCCGCTACGCACCGGACCTGGCTCGCGACAAGTTCCACGTTTGGCTGAGCAAGTATCACTGGGTGCCGATGGTGGTTGTCGGCCTGGGCCTGCTGGCGATTGGCGGATGGTCCTGCGTGATGTGGGGCATCTTCCTGCGCGTGACTCTCGGCCTGCACGCCACCTGGCTGGTCAATTCGGCGACGCACATGTGGGGATCGCGCCGCTTCGAGACCAAAGACGACTCGCGCAACAGTTGGTGGGTAGCCATGCTGACCGGCGGCGAGGGATGGCACAACAATCACCACGCGCATCCGGTTTCGGTTCGTCATGGCCTGGCGTGGTACGAGCTCGACCAGAACTATCTCGGCATCCTTCTGCTCAAAAAGCTCGGATTGGCCAAAGATCTGAAGCTGGCGCAATATGACCCGCATGATCCCAAGCCCGCAGGAGTAGCGTAAAAGCAGGGTTTAGGGATCAGGGGGTAGGGTTTAGAAAAAACACCACTCCTAGTGCTGTTTTGCGGCTTCTCATAATTGGATCGCCCGCCCCGGTACACTTTCGGTGCGGGCGTTTTCTTTGCGGCGAACATTTCCCTGCGATAAAAAACGGCGGCTGAAAGCGTCAATGAGAGTCAGCGGACGAAGACGAAACATGGTGCTGTTCATCGTGCTGGGCAGTTGCCTGGTCGGGGTGGCGGTCACCTTAAATGTCGGATGGATCATCCTGAACTGGCGGCGGCTGGTGCCGCTGGTGGTGGGAATTCCCTTCTTCGCGCTGCTCATCGCCGGCGTGGCTTTGAACACTATCTTTCTGGTGCGCGAGGTGCGGCGAAACGAACGGCACGACGCCTTCCTCAACGCCGTCACCCATGAGCTGAAGACGCCAATCGCCTCCATCCAGCTTTATCTCGAGACGCTGGAGCGTCGCGAGCTGCCGCAGGACAAGCGGCTCGAGTTTTACAAGATCATGCGCGAGGACAGTGACCGGCTACTGGCCACCGTCGAGCAGGTTTTGAAGGCCGGCGAAGTTGGACAGAGCTCCCGCAAGCAAGTGCGGATTCCCGTCGACATGCGGCAGCTGGCGGAGCAGTGCGTGGAGATGACCCGTTCCAGAAGTCACCTGGCAGGCGCCGATCAAAAAGCGCCGGGCATCGTCTTCGAATCCATCGAGCCTGAGACGCCGGCTATCGTGCGCGGCAGTCCCGAAGAGCTGCAGACGGTGGTGCTGAACCTGTTGAACAATGCGGTGAAGTACTCACCGAACGAGATGAATATCCGGGTCACGCTGCGCGTCCAGGGCGATGCCTGGGTGATGCTGAGCGTCAGCGATTCCGGCATCGGCATTCCTCCCGCGCATCTGAAAAGGATATTCAAACGCTTCTATCGCGTGCCGACACGCAGCGTACTCAAGACCAAGGGCACGGGGCTGGGACTATTCCTGGTGCGCACGATCGCGCGCCAGCATGGCGGCGATGCCTTCGCAGCCAGTCCCGGCGAGGGTAAGGGCGCGACGTTTAGCGTGCAGCTGCCTCGCCTGCTGACGCCGCGGGACCAGGAGGCATCGTGACCGAAGCGAATCGCATTTTGATCGTCGAAGACGAAGCGCACCTGGCGCAGGGCTTGCTCTTCAACCTGCAGGCGGAGGGCTACGAGGTCGCCATCGATGGCGATGGCGAGGCGGCGCTGGCGAGGCTGGCGCGGGAGACATTCGACGCGGTGTTGCTCGACGTGATGCTGCCCGGGATCAGCGGCTTCGACGTGGTCGCCGAGCTGCGGGCGCGCAAAAGCTTCGTGCCGGTGCTGATGCTGACGGCGCGAGGGCGTCCTGAAGATGTTTTGAAGGGATTCGAGGCGGGCGCGGACGACTATCTGCCCAAGCCCTTCGATCTGTCGATACTTTTGGCTCGATTGAAGGGCCTGCTACGGCGGATGAAGTGGCATCGTCCTCCAGAAGAGAGCCCCGCGCCGCCGGAAGAGCTCTCCAGGTTCACATTCTCGGGGCGCACCATTGATTTCGAAGGTCTGGAACTGACGGCAGGCGGCCGCATGATCCGGCTGACACTGATGGAAGCCGATCTGCTGCGCTACCTGGTACGCAACCAGGGCCGCACTATCTCCCGGAAAGAGCTGCTGGAGCAGGTGTGGCGGCTGCGCGACGACACCGACACGCGCGCCATCGACAACTTCATCGTGCGCCTGCGGCGTTACATCGAAGATGAGCCTTCTCAGCCGCGTTATCTGCAGACGGTGCGCGGGATTGGGTATCGTTTTTTTGCTGACGGAGCCTGAGGGACTGGCCGTCCAGGCAATTGCGCCTTCGGCGCCTGATCCGTAGTTGTAACGGCGAATGTGTATCCACATCTCAGACGCGAGATGTGGAGCACCTGGTGTCTTTGGACGCTGACCGAAGATCTCATATCAATAACAAAGCAATACCTACGCGACATCATTCGAAGCGTAGCGAAGAATATCGACGATGCTGCGACAAACATGGCTGAGATTCTTCCTCCCTTCGGTCGTCAAAATGACATTCGAGCCGGTGGGCACGCCGATGTTTGAGCGGATGGATTCCTGTCCTGTCTCAAATAGCGCGATACACTGAGAACGGACCGACGTTTGTGCGCATTCTTACTCGATACATCCTCAAGGAAGTGCTCTCTCACGCTCTGATTGGCGGGGCGCTTTTTACGTTTGTGCTCTTCATGCGCGACCTGCCCCATCTGCTGGAGCTGGTGGTGCGCAACAGCGCGTCGCTCGGTCTGGTCATCGAGATATTTCTGCTCACCTTGCCGAACATGTTCACGGTCACCATTCCCATGGCCGTGCTGGTCGGCATTCTGCTCGGACTGAGCCGTTTGGCGGCGGACAGCGAGATCACGGCGATGCGCGCCTCGGGCGTGGGCGTGTGGACGTTTGTTGCGGTGGTCGGCCTGGTGTCCATTACCGGATGGGGCGTGGGTTTGGCGAACACCCTTTACTTCGCTCCCAAAGCCTCGGCGACAACCATCAATCTCGAATCCGAGCTGCTGAATGCGCAGGCCTCCTATGAGGTTCAGCCGCGGGTTTTCTACGAGGATTTCAAGAATTACGTACTCTATGTCGAGAATGTGCGTCCGGCCTCGGGTGCAACCAACTGGCGGCAGATCTTTCTAGCCGATCTCTCCGATCCCAATGCGCCCAAGGTCACCACTGGCGCCGTAGCCACGGTCGTCAATCGCAAGGATGAAGGTGCGGTGATGCGCCTGCGCGACGGCACCGAACACCAGATCCAGACCGACGATCCCGACCACTACACCGTCTCCACATTTTCGCAGACCGATCTTCCGCTGCAGCTGACGACGCAGGAGGACACGCACGCTACGCGAAGTGACGCGCCGATTCTGGCCATGTCGAATCGCGAACTGCTTGCCCACTCGCACCTCAAGGGCGGCCAGTGGTATCTGATCGAGCTGCATAAGCGCTTTGCTTATCCGGCGGCGTGCCTGGTGCTCATGCTGGTGGGCGTTCCACTCGGACTTTCCTCGAAGCGGGGAGGCAAGAGCGCAGGATTCGTCCTGACCATTGTCCTGGTCTTCATCTATTACTTTCTCTCCTCGACCGGGACGGCGCTAGCCCGGCAGAACAAGGTATCGGCTGCGGTCGGAGTATGGGCAGCCAATGTGCTCTTCGCGGCCTGCGGCATCTTCCTGCTGCGGCAGATGTCGACGGGCGGAGCGGCTCTCGCGGCATTGACTTCGATCGGAAGCTGGTTCAAGTCATCGGCCAAGAGCGATACCCAGGAAACGGTTCAGCGTCCAGCGGCGATCAAACCCAGGGCGACGCGCGGGCGCTTCCCGCTGATTCTCGACGAATATGTGCTCCGGGAATTTCTGACCACGTTCGCCATGGTACTGGTCACCTTCGTGATGCTGATGCTGGTCTTCACCTTCTTCGAGCTGCTCGGAGACATCATCCGTAACCGCACGGCGCTGGTGACGGTCGGCGAGTACCTGATCAACCTGACGCCTAGCATGATCTACACCATTACGCCGCTGAGTGTGCTGATTGCAGTGCTGGTGGTCTTCGGGTTGTTCAACCGGTCGAGCGAACTGACGGCGATGAAGGCCTCCGGCATTAGTCTTTATCGCATCGTGCTGCCAGTGATGGTGATCGCATGCCTGCTGGCTGTATCGCTCTTCGTCTTCGACGAAGTTTATCTGCCCAAGGCCAACCGGCGGCAGGAGGCCTTGCGCAACGTAATCAAAGGCCGGCCGGCGCAGACCATGGAGCATCCGGGACAGAACTGGATTTTCGGCCAGCAGGAGCCGGGCAAGCCGGGCCGCATCTTCTATTACGAATATTTCGACGCCGACCAGGATTCCTTCGGGAACATCACCATCTTCGAATTCAACCCCGAGACCTTCTCGATCACGCAGCGCATCTACGCTTCGAACGCCCACTGGGAGCCGACGCTGCACAAATGGGCCTTCGAACATGGATGGGTGAGGACCTTCGATGGCGACGAGATCAGCAGCTACAAGCAGTTTGAGCTGAGCACCTTCCCGGAGATCCAGGAGCGGCCGCAATATTTCAAGAAAGAGGTGCGGCTGTCGTCGGAGATGAGCTTCCAGGAGCTCTCCGCGTACATCCGCGACCTGCGCCAGAGCGGTTTCGACACTATGCGGCTGCGCGTGCAGCTGAATCGTAAGCTGGCTTATCCCATCATTACGATGGTGATGGCGGTGCTGGCGGTTCCCTTCGCGTTGTCCATGGGCAAGCGGGGGTCGCTGGCGGGCATCGGCGTTGCGATCGGTGTGGCGATTACGTACTTCGTTGTCGATGGCACATTCGAGGCCATGGGAAATGTGAATCTATTGCCGGCGTTTCTTGCGGCGTGGTCTCCGGACGTGCTGTTTGCGCTGGCCGGTGGCTATTTATTGCTGCGGTCGTCGACGTAGTCCCACATCTCAAACGCGCCCATCGAGTATCCGCGAAGTGTCACAGGCTCGAACGACGGCGTTCTTTAGACGCCCTGGAAGGTTGATTCACGGATGTTTCAGCGACTGAAGCCGCTTCTGCCGTACATGCGACGCTACTCGCGCAGCTACGTGCGGGGCGGCGTGGTTACTGTGCTGTCGAATGCCGTGTGGATTTTCTTTCCCAAGGCGATCGGCAGCGCCATCGACGACCTCAATCATGGCGTGACGCAGCGGAAGATCATGCTTTACGCCGGTCTGCTGTTGGCCATCGCCCTGGCCAAGGGCGTCTTTCTCTTCTTCACGCGCTGGATCTTGATCGGCATCTCCCGCGAGATCGAATTCGACCTGCGCAACGATCTCTTCCTGCAGCTGGAAAAGCAGCCTGCCGTTTATTACCAGCATCGGCGCACCGGCGACATTATGGCGCGCATGACCAACGACCTAAATGCAGTGCGCATGCTGCTGGGGCCGGCGATCATGTACAGCGCCAACACGCTGCTCTTCTCAATGGGCGCGCTTTATTTCCTGCTGCGCATCAGCCCCATGCTGACATTGATCGCTCTGGTTCCGCTGCCGCTGGCCAGCGTCCTGGTTCAGACCATGGGCCGCAAGATCCACGAGCGCTTCGAGCGCATTCAGGCCATGTATTCCGACATCTCGGCGCAGGCGCAGGAGAATTTTTCAGCCGCGCGGCTGGTCCGGGCCTTCGCTCAGGAAGAGGCGCAGAAGGAAGCCTTCGAACAATCGAACCAGGAGTACATCCGGCGCGGGCTGCGCCTTGTTCAGTTGATGGGCATGCTGTGGCCGACGCTCGAATTCATGCTCGGCCTGGCCATGGTCATCGTGCTGCTGGTCGGCGGACATGAAGTTCTCTCGCACCGCATCAGCGTAGGTAACTTCGCCGCATTCGCCACCTACACGCTGATGCTCACCTGGCCCATCATTGCGCTGGGATGGGTGGTGAATCTCTTCGAGCGCGGCACCGCGTCGGTCACCCGCATTCATGAATTGCTGGCTGAAGAGCCGACAATCGACGACCGCGATGCGAATATCGAATTGGCCGGCGACCATGTCATTCGCGGCGAGATCGAGTTTCGTCACCTCACTTTCACTTATGGCGAAGCGTCTTCGCAATCTGTGCTCCGCGATATTTCGCTGACCATTCCCGCCGGATCGAGCCTGGCGCTGGTGGGGCCGACGGGCGCGGGCAAGTCCACGCTGGTGAACCTGATTCCCCGCATCTACGATGCACCGCCCGGCTCCGTTTTCATCGATGGACGCCCGGTGCGTGAGTATCCGCTGGACGTGCTGCGCGAGAGCATCGGATTTGTGCCGCAGGAGACGTTCCTGTTCAGCGAGACCATCCGCGAAAATATCCTGCTGGGCGCGCCGGATGCCTCGCCCGAGCAGATGTTGAGCGCAGCCGAGGCGGCGCATATTCGCAAGGAATTCGAGGAATTCCCGCACGGCTTCGAGACCACGGTCGGCGAACGTGGACTCACCCTCTCCGGCGGCCAGAAGCAGCGGTCGGCATTGGCTCGCGCGCTGGTGCGCGACCCGAAGATTCTGATCCTCGACGATGCCCTGGCCAGCGTGGACACCTACACCGAGGAACGCATCCTCGAAGAGCTTCGCCAGCGGATGCAGGGACGGACGACCATCCTGATTTCGCATCGCGTCTCCACGGTGCGCAACGCCGATCGCATCGCAGTGCTGGCCGGCGGCCGCGTCGCCGAACTGGGAACGCATGAGGAGCTGCTGCTGCGCGGTGGATACTATGCGGGGCTGTATGAGAAACAGCAGCTTGAGGAAGAGCTGGCTGGCGCTCGCTAGCGATTTTCCGCGACGGAGGGAGGGAGGGGCTTCGGCCCATCCACAACGATTAGAAGGTGAGAGGCTTTAGCCTCTGAGGTATAGGCACAGCATACGCAGTCGAGGTCGGTTTCCGCTGCAGAATGTTGGTTTCGGCAAAACGAATCTGCAATGCCGTCTAATCTAGTTGGGCGCAAGCGGATGGCGCTATGGTTTACTTTTAGGTAGCGAGAGCAGTCTGTAGAGAAAAGCAGTTTCGGGAGCAGCGATGAAGCGCATTCTTATTACTCTGGCTCTGGGCCTGGTTACCGCCGCCGGATACGCCCAGTGGTCCAACCCGGTCGACGATGTCCCTGCCTATCATCCGGCTGCGCCCGCCAAAGAAGCCAAGCTGCCTCCGATCCTCGCCGGCGCTGAGCTTACCGGGCCGAACTTCCACTATCCGTGGCAGGTTGAGGTCTATAAAGAAGCGGCGCAGATACCCAAGGTGCTCTATCAGCTTCCCTGCTACTGCCACTGCGACCGCGCGCTCGGCCACACCAGCCTGCACAGCTGCTTCTCCGGGACGCATGGAGCTGAATGCTCCACCTGCGCGAAGGAAGGCGCCTACGCCTACAGGATGACCAAGCTGGGCAAGACGCCAGCGGAGATTCGCGCCGGTATCGAGCACAAGGATTTCGAGCAGATCGATTTGGACGCGTTGGGCTCTAAGAGCAGCGAAAAGGCGGGTAGCTGAAGGGCGGTTGGCTAAAAAACGGGTCGCTGAACCCCGGTTAGCCGAAAACTGGGTGCCCCACATCTCTATTTTGAGATGTGAGATTCCATTGCACTTCGGCAGTTACTTCTCCTCATCACAGGCTATATGCTACGTTAGTCAATTGTGTTCCAGCTCAGACCGGAAAAAGATAAGCTCTATTACGGCGACTGCCACGCTGTCCTACAGCGCTCAGTTCCCGGCAAATCGGACGACCTCGTCTATCTCGATCCCTCCTTGAACTCCCTTCATGACTACGTCGAATTAAAGCGTGCCCTCGAGGAAGTTGGATCGATCTATCTCCATTGCGATTCCACAGAACAAGCGTTTTACGTACATTGCTAGAATTTTGAGAAGAGTTTCGATGCAAGCAAAACAACGCCGAAGCCGCGAAGAGATACTAGAGTCATTCAAGGCCTGTGCCGCTCAGTTTGGCCGAACACCAAGTGAAGAAGCATTTGAAGAACTGACGGGAATCAAGGCTTCAGAAGTTCGTTATTACTGGCCGAAACCCTCCGCTCTAGCTGAAGAAGCTGGCTTACAACCCAACGAATGGCTTGTTGATAAGCTTTCTGACTCAGAAGTTTTTGCAGGCTTCGCGCAAATATGCCTTCATCTCACAAAAATTCCTAGCTCTCCAGAACTTAGAATTGCACAGAGAGAGCTGAAGACCAGAGCAGCATCAGCTTATAAACGATTTCCCGGCGGTAGGGGAGAATTTCGGACACGTTTCCACGCCTGGCTGCAAGACGCGCCGCTGGAACTGCAACCTATACTAAAATTTGATGGCTGGTCTCTGCCAAAACAAAATAGCGGAACTAAACGTAGTGACGCTATAACCGAAATAACTCCACCGCATCCAGGGTTGCGCCCATTCTTACCGGCGGCGCTTCAATACCTGCATGTCCTTGCCCGTGGAGATAGACCTCCCTTCGAGCGGCCAGACGCCGAAATCGCAACCCAATTCGAAAGACGCACTGCCGATGCATTTCGGTGCTTGGGGTTCGAGGTTAAGCCGATGGGACAGGGCACAGGACGAAAGGCGGACTCGTTGGCGGCTGCGCCGCGCGAGCGTTTTGGATTGATCATCGATGCTAAAGTACGTTCGGCCGGCTACGTTTTAGGAACAGAAGATCGGAAATTTCTGGAGTATGCCAATTACCATGGCAGAGAGCTTCAGCGCCAAGGATTGGACAGACTCTATTTCATCGTTGTGGGACCCTCATTTAGGGAAAGCGACCTTAAAAAGCTCACGGAAAATCTCTCGGACTCACCCATCAGAAATATCATTCTCATAACGGCGTCGGCTTTGATGCGCATGGTGGAAGAGAGCATTCAGCACCGGAGCACATTCACACTTCTAGATTTGGAAAAGAAATTCTTCGGAAATAAGATAATTTCCGACTAAAGAATCCTATTGATAGCTACTCTTGCCCATACATCCAGATCCTGACCATCCGACAGATTCTCGATGGAATGCAGCCGGAGTCTCCGCTGCATGAGAATAGAAATGCAAAGGGTGTCATGAGACTGGACACCCGAATCAGGCATGCAGTTCAAAATGACCCGAAACGCGGCGCTCATGAGACTATGGCAACCATGATCCGGCGCACGACCTGCTCTCTTTTCCTGTTTCTCTCCATCGCCTGTTTCTGTTCTGCTCAGAACGCTCCTATCGCTCTCACCGGCACCGTCCTTACTCCTTCCGGAGTCGTCGAAAACGGCACGGTGTTGTTCCAGAACGGCAAGATTGTGGCTGTCGGAGAGAAGATTTCTCTTCCTGCGAATACCCGGACCATCGATACACACGGTATCCTCGTCCCCGGCTTCATCGATCTGCACAATCACCTTACCTGGAACGTCTTTCCGCGCTGGAAGCCCATGGAGGAGTTCGGCAGCCGCTATGACTGGCAGCAGAAATCCATCTACAAGGTATTGATGGATGGGCCGCATCATCAGCTGGTCGCCGAAGGCTACGAGTGCGACATGGAGCGATATGCCGAGGTGAAGGCGGTGAGCGAGGGCGAGACCAGCGTGGTGGGCGGCACGCATCAGGACTGCGGCCCGCGGCTGGCGCGCAACCTGGATTTCGATCCGCGCCTGGGCGGCGCCCCTTCCGCGCCTGTCGTCTACAACGTTTTTCCCTTCCAGATGAGCGAAGAGGAGCTGGCCTCGGCTCGTGGGGCGCTCGATCATGGTGGCGCGCTGCTGATCCACGTTGCCGAGGGCGCGCCGAACGATGCCTCCGCTGCCCGTGAGTTCGCGATGCTCAAGGGGCGCGGGCTGCTGCGCAAGGGTGTGTCTGTGATCCACGGCGTTGCGCTCAAGCCCGATGACCTGCGGGAGATGGCCATTGCAGAAACCGGCCTCATCTGGTCGCCGCGCAGCAATCTCGAGCTTTACGGCGGAACAGCGAATGTAGCGGCTGCGAAGGCTGCTGGTGTCGAAATGGCGATCGCTCCCGACTGGAGCCCAACCGGCAGCGACGGCACGCTGGCCGAGCTGAATTTCGCCGCCACCTGGAACGCCGGACAGACACCGCCCGTCTTCACCGATCGCGAGCTGGTGGAGATGGCGACGCGCAACGCCGCTCGACTTGCCGGCATGGAGCACACTCTCGGCAGCTTGGCTCCGGGATACGCTGCGGACATTCTCGTCCTGCGCCCGCACCAGCAGCCCGCGGGTAAAGATGCTTATTGGAGCGCGGTTCACTCCGACGCGCGCGATGTCGCGCTGGTTACGATCGGCGGCGAGGTGATCTACGGCGATGGGAGCGTGATTTCGGAATTCAAGACGGCGCCGGCGATGGATCACGCCACCGTTTGCGGGACGGTCAAGGAGCTTAGCTTCCGTGCAGGCTCGGAGAAACGCGAGACATTTGAGAGCGTCGAGACCCGGCTCGATCGTGCGCTTAGCGAATGGAGCCGCCATCTGGCTCCGCTTGCCGAGTGCAGCCAGTAGCGGGAACTTGCCCAGCGAGCGGCCATAAATCACGCGAAGCAGCGTAGAATAAGAGAAGTCACAGGTAGAGACCCAGAGCAACGGGACTTCCACGATCAGCACAATGTGGGGGCGTCACGGTTTCGACGGGATCGCTTGCGGCAAAGAGGCATGTCGGGGTCTGAGCACCCGTAATCGCTCGGAAAATCACAAGTGCCGAACCTCAATTCGCACTCGCAGCTTAATTAATTAAGTTGCCGTTCTTCGTGGCTTTGCCTGCGGGCCGCGAAAGGACGTCGCACAGCGGGCTGGCTTTCACGACTGGGTACGGGTCATGAAGGCGAGATCCACGGACTAGCAATGCGCGCATCTTGTCCGTTCTGAGCGCGCAAAGCGAAACTTCCGGAACAGGACTGAGCATGGAGCCTCTCTTTGTTGACAACGATTTCGGACGCGGGTTCGACTCCCGCCGCCTCCACCACACCTAAGTCCTTTATTTCCCATACTTAACAATCTGAACTCAAAATCAGGACCGATTTTGTGACCCTTTTGTGACCGTTTTGTGACCACGACGGCCGTTGGGTAGAAAGACGTCCGAAACTTTGACCGAATTTTCCATCCGGGCAAGACTCCCGCTGCACTTCAAGGAGCCTCCCATGGATTCATTCGTGTTCACCCGCCACGCCTCCGATTGCAAGTACAAACGAGACCGCCTCTATCGCCGTTGCAACTGCCCCAAGTGGGTGGAAGCCCGGTTCAACAGTGAGCGCGTTCGCAAGAGTGCCTCGACCCGTCTCTGGGACGAGGCGGAGCAGTTTCGACAGAAGCTCGAAGAGACTCTGGCCAGCGGACGCCCGCTCTCGAGTCTCGACTCAGACCTCACCCCAACAGCCAGCACCTCTGCTCACATCGAAGCCGAGACATCGCCGGAGATGCTCGGCGCAGCCATCGTCCCTTCCTCTGCTCAGCCAGAGCCAGCCCAATCTCCTCTTGCACTGGATGGGGAGATTATTCCGTCAAGCCGTCAGAGGACCAGAGTCACCATCCAGAAGGCCGTTGAGGTCTACATGGCTGACGCGCGCAGCCGGAACCTTCAGACAGACACCGTCAAGAAGCTCGAGCGACTCTTCGAAAAACAGTTCCTGCCGTGGACCAAGACCGAAGGACTCGTGTATCTCGACGAGCTCGACCACAACGCCCTGCTCACCTACCGCACGACCTGGACCGAGGGTATGGTGGTCAAGGCAAAGAAGCAGGACCGGGTCGTGGGTTTCTTCTGGGAATCTTTCAGGCGCGGCTTCATTACCCAGAACCCGGCGCTCTCGCTCAGCAAGATCCGACCGAAGCATATCCCGACCGACTATTTCCCAAGGGACGAGTTCGACAGGATCATCGATGCCATCGTCCTCTATGGCGATCCTCGTGGCGGGTATCTCAGCGTCGAAGACACTCGGACCCGGCTTCACACTCTGACATTGCTCATGCGCTGGAGTGGGCTTCGCATCCGCGATGCGGTCACGCTCGAGCGACATCGCCTTCAGGGCGACAACCTGCTTCTGTATCAGGCGAAGACCGGACAGAGTGTCTACGTTCCGCTTCCGCCTGAAGTCGTCGAAGCTCTTGTGAATATCCCTGAAGGTCCCGTGCCTAACAAGCGATACTTCTTCTGGAGCGGCAATGGTCTTCCTAAGAGCGCTGTCGCCAACTGGCAACGCAGCTTTCGCCGATTATTCCAGCTGGCCGACATTCGAAAGCTCGACGGCCAGAAAAAGCGCTGCCATCCTCACATGTTTCGCGACACTTTTGCGGTCGAGATGCTCCTCGCGGGTGTGCCGATCGATCAGGTTTCGACGCTCCTTGGGCACTCCTCTGTGAAGGTTACCGAGAGACACTACGCCCCATTCGTAAAGGCAAGGCAGCTGCAGCTTCAGGCCAGTGTGCGCGCCGCATGGAAGGTCGGCGAGACGCCCGGTGAAGGCCCCGACAACAACGCGCCTAGAGCTTCACGTTCTGTGGGCAATGGAAAACGACTGGAGTTGGTTGGCGGAGGCAAACCAACATCCAGGATCGCCTGAGGGCGAACTTCACCCGAGCCGGGGCGATCCCATAGCTACATGGGTCGCTCCGACTAAAAACACCAGAGAGCCCGGATGCGAAAATCATGACATTGGCGGACGCCCGACTCTCCAGTTCCTCCAGTTCAGGAGCTTATGACCAGACTGACTCGTTCGCCCATTCCGAAACTGCTGCTCTTCCTGGCTTTAACCTTCGTGATGGCCGGCGTGTATGAGCTCATCTGGCTAAACCGGCCGGACTACTTCCGACTGCAATCCGGAGTGAATGTCCTGCCTCTTGATCTCGAACGCATCGCACTCGCGTACTCAACGTACTCGGACAAAAAGCCCTTACCCGGATTGACGTTGACCCGGGATCAGCAGGACTCAGCGGAGAAGATTGACAAGGTGTACCAGGAGTTTCAGGCCTTGTCCGTCAAGCTTAAAGGCGACGAGGCCGATCTCTCGAAACGAGAGACATCGCTCAAAACGAACTACACGTCATTTGAACGAGCTCAGTGGCAGCAGTACGAGCTGTTCGTGTCGGATAGGCAGGCCCCAGCGAAGGCAAAGTCTGATGCCATTCGGCAACAAATGAATGCGATCCTGGCAGCCAGCAATGCCAAGACCGAGGATGATCTGCCCTCCGGGCCAGCAGCAGTAGCTCATGCGAATCTGGGCGTCCAACTTGCGAAGTCTGAAGCGGAACGAGCCCGAGCAGAGTACGAAGCTCGTGAGTACGGCTTACAGCACCTCACTGAGTTTCAGAAACAACCCGATCAGCAACATTGGATCGAACAAGAGGCCCAAACAAAGTTACTTCGCGACAAAGTTTACCAGGAGCAACTGGCGACCGATCATGCTCACGCAGAGATCTACGATGCATTCGAAGAGTATCGAACAGCCTTACAAAAACGTCTCGGCTACGGTGATTTTCTTTATTTCAGCGTAGGAGCCGCGACCACGGCGACCTTTGGAGATATCTCGCCCAACTCAACGACTGTTCGTCTGCTCGTATGCCTGCAGGTCTTTTGCAGCATCCTCCTCACGGGTCTGTTGGTGAGTGACCTCGCTCGCGAACCAAAGTGACATCCACTGATTCGCCAGCTTGAAGTTGCGAGCGGGCACCTGTTCCCTTCTCCCGTTACTGTCCGCGTTTGACCGAATCCTGATCCTTCAATAGATATATCCCGCGTGATGTCTCTACGATCGCGGCCGCTTTGCTTTTCCAGCAGAGCCTTGTTCTTTTTTCAACCTCAACTACGCGGGGTCAACGATGAATGTCCAACAAGACCTGCAAGTCAGCACCGAAAGCACCCAGAAATCGGTAGGTTTGCTGGCGCTCGGTTGGCACAAGCTGGCTGGCCAACATGGAGTCCGTCTTCAAGAACTTTGTAACCCAGATTGTTGTAGCGAAGTTGGTTCCAGTAATTGCCGCCTATTTCGTCCTCAAAGCTGCGCTTGATGGAGCCGCTGGTGAAAACCCCCTCGGGTCAATCGTCGCAGCCATCTTTCTGATGACACTGTCAGCGACGATGCAGTTGATGCAAGGCTGGAACTCCGGCGGCGAGTATGCGACGACCGATATGCTCACGTCGCTCTGGAACTACATCGTCGGCCAGATTATGCCTGCGGCGGCCGGGCTCGCCTGCGTCGGGGCCGTCGTCAACTTCATACGACACCGACCATGGACGCGGCTTGTGTTCGCTGCGATCGCGTTCCTAAGCGTGACCGGTCTTCTCAAACTGTTTCAAGCGATGGCTGCGTGAGAGGAATGCGATGAGTCTCGATGGCGCACTTACACACCTCGCGTCGTGGGCGGGAAACACCATGATGCCTACGATGGCTGGCTTGTTCTTCGCCAGCGCGGTCTATCGCTATAGCAAGGGTGGACCCTTTGAGCCGCTACTGTACGGCGGCTTCGCGTCCTTGATGTGTTCAGGCATTCTCCGCGCGCTTGAGGGCTTTGTACAGAACGCAGGGCCGACTAATGCGGATGCGTACTGGACCGCAGTTATGAGCCTCGTCAACTTTGTAGCGAACGTCATTCTCCCTATGTTTGCGCTAACCCAACTAGGAGCGATGGCCATCCACATGGGCGGCGTGGTTTCAGAGATCTACCCAGGCTCGACGTGGATCCGCAAGTTCATCGCAGCAATAGGGGCGTTGATGATCTCCGGGATCGTTCGTCTTGCCGAGTCCATGGTTACAAATGCGCACGGGATCTAAAGGAGGTCATATGAGTCTTGACTTGACGCCAGTACATCGGAACCTTCACACAAAGGTCACCTTCTTAGGGCTCGAATTCGAGGACCTGGTACTTGTTCTTGCCCTCGCAGCGCTGATGAACCTGCTTGCCCATTTTGCGGGGAGTAGCGCGCAAGTATTCGGGATGCCGCTCAACGTTTTCATGGAGTTTGTAGTTCCGTTGCTGGCGGTGCCGTTTTTGATCCTTTTCAAGTATGGCAAACCGAAGGGCTATCTCACGGATCTTGTTCGCTCGATTCTGGCGCCCAAGGCGTGGTGCGCACTTGAGCGAGATTCCCAACTAGTGCAGCCTTACATCGCTGACGAGGAGGAGTGACGAGATGAATGCGTCATTCACGACTCGACACGACGGTTCGGTTGCGATGCATCTTGACACTGAAGCTGCCAAGGCTGTCTTTGCCAGCGTTGTCTTCGCGGCTCAATTCCATGAGGACATTGTCCCTCTGACTGAGATAGCAAGACGTGGTCTCTGTGAGCAGGAATCTCGATTGAACGAAGGAGAAGTGTCATGCCAATGACCTACGCACAACACGACAAAACGTTGAAGGTTCCTGCCATGTGCGAGCTCTTCCCTCTGCGTGACCTCCCGATGGGCGACAACATTATGGTGCGGACGAACGGAGCGTTCGTTGCCGGTTATGAGTTGAAAGGCATCCAGTCCTACTTCGCAACCGACGATGACCGGAATCGTAGCAAGTCTCAACTCGAAGCTCTGTTACGCGGAGTTCCAGATGTCAGCATGCGCATTCAGTTTCGCTATGAAATCTCCGAACATCTCGGCAGCCTGCTTGATAGTTACATCGATCAGGGTCGTGCAGAGCAATCGGAAGTCATGGCTCTTGATGCGCACCGGCTAAATATGTGGCGCGAGAAAGAGGAAGGAGGCTACTACTTCGAGCCGAGGCTCCATGTCTATTACATCTGGGATCCCAGGATCCACGCCAAGCTGTATCACTCGGCGGAGCAGAACCGCAAGCTTGGCGCGTTCACGATGGGACAGAAAAAGGTGATCCAGCGCCTGCGCAAAGAACATGAGACATTTCTGGCCGAGTTTGAATCGTTACTTCGTGGTGTTGAAGGTTCGATGGAGGTGGCGTCTCTTGGTCCGCGCCGACTTTCAACGCAGGAGCTGTTCGAGGCTTTGGAGAGTTCCCAACACCCCACTCGCCGAACCTATCGTAGCTACATCCCGGGCGAAGAGACGTTGGAGTATCGCAGCGCGCGAGAACAGGTGACACAGTCCAGCATCCTTAATGAGACAGAGAGCTACCTCAACATAGACGGATACCTCTATTCAGTCATCAGCCTGAAGGAACTTCCCGACGCCACGTTCCCAGGAATGCTGCAAAAATTCTCCACTCTTGGATTCCCTGTCGTGGTGAGCGGTCAAGTTCTGGTTCCAGATCAAGTGAAAGTTCTGAAGGGATACAAGAAGCGGCTTCAAAAGATGACCGCTGCCCAGAAGGATGCGAACGGAAACTTCAAGATTAATGCGGAGGCTGAAGTAGCGCAGGCCCAGTTGCTGCAGGTACCTGCAACGCAAGGTGTCCGACACAGGCTATCCGCCCAGAGACTGGGTCGGAGAACACATCCTCATCTGGCAAAAGGCCCACGGGCCGGTTCCCAATGGCTTTGCCGTTGCATTCAAGGACGGCAACAAGGCGCACGTTGCCCTCGACAACTTCGAACTCATCTCTCGCCGAGAGCTGATGCGACGCAACACGATTCACAACTACCCGCCGGAGCTGACCGAACTCATCCGACTCGGTGCCTCGCTCAAGCGCCAGATAAGGAAAATCGATGAAGAACAAAATCACAGACCTTCGCAATCATCTCTTTGAGACCATCGAGGCACTCAAGGACCCGGACCACCCAATGGAAGTGCAACGCGCCAAAGCGATCTACGAGACGGCGCAGACGATCATCGAGTCCGGGAAGCTGGAGCTGCAGTTCATCGACCTCGTCGGCAAGGGCGAGAACTCCCCGTTCTTCGAACAGCCGAAGCTGGTGCAGCCCGCTCCGGCACGCAAGGAGATTACGGCCAACGCTTCGAGCTAGCCCAGCAGGATCGAGCGAGCACTCATTCGCAACCACCATCTCTCGCCTAAAGCAGCGGCCAAGTCTGGCCGCTTTGCTTTTTCTGGAATCCTTATGCCAGCCAAACCCTTCGATGCTTCCCAGTTCGTCGCCACTCAATGGAATACTGCCGCAGACAAAGCCACCTTCGGAAATGCAGTTCTCAACTTCATCGAGTCAGAATGGAAGAGAAGCCTTTTCACCAAGAGCTTCTACCAACGCCTCTCCAACTGCTTCGGACACATCGCCCACTACGACATCCACGGTTTCTACGAGACCTGGTTCACGACTGACAGAGACAGGCTCAAATTTCTGAAGCACACACTAGCCTGGCCTTGCTGGGGCGATCCGACATTCACGTACTCCGATGTGGAGCGCGTCATCAAGCAGCAGGTCCGGGCAAGAAACTATCTCGCTCTCTACGAGCTGAGGGCCGCAGAAGAGCTGCGCACCACCGAAATGGCAGTCCTCACGCGGCTTGAGGCCAAGTATCGCGCTCCCGCGAATCCCGGGGCTGACGCCATCGAGGAAGCTGCCTTTGTGACCGAACCTACAGATCCCCAGCCATTGATTGCACCTTTCGAACCCGTTCAAGGGAGCCTTTTCTAAGCATCTCCCTGGAAAGGAAGACCATGCCATACTCCGTCTACTACCGAGGGGAGATCCAGATCACCCCGCCTCTGTCCGAAGAGCACGCCGCAGCCGTTCTCGCCTTTTCAAAGAAGGAGCGCAACGAATTCACTGAGCCCATCTTCGCGAGGGTCGCAGCCAGCGAGGAACCCGATCTGCCAGGATATTCGAACCTGTTTGTCCTCTCCGAGGACAGGTCGACGATCCTGCCTGATGAGGATGAGAGCGACCACGGACTGAGGCTATGGCTCGTCCTGCTCGTCCAGCACTATCTTGAGCCACTCGGTTATGTTCTGAACGGCGAGGTCTCCTGGGACTCATCCGATGTCGATGACCGTGGCTGCATCTTCGTCAAGGACAATGCGGTCGAAGCGGCCGACGACGTCGTTCTCAATCCCGGTCCAAGCTGGTCCAGCGATCACTACGCCGATGAGCGCCTGAAGGAGATCCTTCAAGACCTCGTTGACTCGGCCGATGACACAGGCTGCTCCGCGGACCTGACGGTGGTCTCGCGGAAGTACGTCGGCTACCTCCAGCAAGCCCTTCCCAAGCTCTGACCAGCACAGCAAGCAACTTCTCCAACCATGCATCGCGAATCTGGCGGCAACCGCTCCCTTCGTCGCCCGCAAGGAGACCTATGTCCAGACTCCGCCTCCACCATCACAACGACTGCCCACGCTGCCCGGTCATCGGGGGCGAAGACATGCCCGGCGACGAGTATTTCGAGCTACTCTCGCTGCGCTTTAACATCCGCGTTGCGCACAAGCTCGCCTTGGAGCATGACCTGATCCGTGTCGATCCCCTTGCGCTGGCGCAGTGGCTTGAACACGCCCGCATTCTAGAGAGCCATCTGTGGCACGTGCCGACGAACGCGGGCCACGGCATCATGGTGACGCTACCTGCCGGTTGCGGCAAGCCCCTGATTGATGGGAACCACCGCGCGGCGAGGGCGTTGCGGCTCGGAGAGCCTTTCTTCGTCGCGGAACTCACAGAGAGCGAGACGCTCGATTTGTTGCGCCTCAGTATGAATCCCGCCATCGCCGATCACTTCTGGAATCGCATGCAGGCCTCCAGACCTCATCCAGCCGACCGATAGACCCAAAACGTCAGCCGGATCACACCGCTGCACCCACCCTCAACTCAATCCAAGGAGAAGCCCGTTATGGCTACCGCCCTCAAGACGGAAGTTCTGCTGCGCGAATTCTTTTTCAACGGAGTTCGCATCCCCGATCCCGCGCCCGAGATGAGCGTCGATGAAGTTCGCGACTTCCTCACGCCGAGCTATCCGGAGATCGCAACCGCAACCATGACCGGCCCCGACGCGACCGGCTCCGCCCTCCGTTACACCTTCGACCGCGCCATCGGCACGAAAGGCTGAGGCGTGACGGGGCCAAACGAAGGCACCAACGGAATCACCAGGGAGGAGTTGTTGGCGCTCTTTGCGGCCAAGGCCAATGCTCCTCCCAGTGGCCCGAACGAACTCCTGGTGAGGCATCTGAAATGCAAAGAGTCCCGCAACCTCTCCGAGGCCGTCGCGTCCGCAGCACATCACTACATCAGTCCGGGAGACCCGAGACTGCTGCCACCTTCCGAGTTGCTCCCACCGCTCGCGTAGAGACACTCGCGGGGCAATTCGGCCACGCCCTTCCCACCTTCAATGGTGTTCCGACCTTCTACGCGCACGAAGTCCATTCTGAGCTGCTTTACGATCTGTGTGCCTGCCTTGTGCGCTGCGGAATCGGCCAGCCGTCCCACTGGAGCAACGCGGGAGACAGCGGCAACCGGTTCGTGCAGAACGTCCTACGCGCTGCGATCACCGACGAGCGGATCGATCTGCTCGAACGCAACCTTGAATACCATCTTCAGGTCGGTGATGTTATCGAGCGGTACGGCTATGACCGTGGTCTCGAGTCGCGTGAACTCGCGGTCCTCATCAACTCCGGAAACTGCGGCTATTTCGAGATTGGCGAAGCGATCGAGGCCCTTGAGAAGGAAAAGAGAGGCCTGGGAGCCGCCTTCTACTGGCAGCTCACGAGTGCGCTCTATCGCGTCATGCGCGTCTACAACCACGACGATGCCCTGATGCATGAAGAACAGCTGCACGAATGGGCGGATCAGGAAGATGAGGAAGCCCGAGAGCAATACGAGTTCCCTGAGGTCAAGAAGACTTTGCCGGAGTGCATTCGCAAGACGCTCAAGCATGGAGACCGGAAAATCAAGGACCGCCGCCTCCTTCTCAAGCACATGGATGGGAAGTTCGGAGCATGGATCGCGAGGCTACGCCGGATGCAGACGCTCTCCCGCCTCTACCCGAAGTCGGGCAAGGACCTCTCCGACGGCTACTACGATTCCCTGCCCCTGCCTTCGCTGCTGGTTGTCTTCAAACAACACGATGCCATCGCGGCGTGCTTCGATGAGGAAAGCCAGCACATGCTGGAGACCTCGCCCGAGCCAGCGCTGTCGATCGTGTTCTCACCACACGACGACGCCGAAGTCCGCCAGGCAAAGCGAATCGTAGAACGCTTCATCCTCTTCAACTGCGAGCTATTCCAACTGGTCGAGGACATTCAAAACTGGGGGTCGAACCATGAACGTAGAGACGTCGATCGGGGAGAACTATCACTTCGAGCTGCATGATGCTCTGCTGGTCTACCAGGGACGCGGCACGAGCTTCGTCACCAGGCACGAGGTAACCCTCTCCAAGAGTGCGCCTCCAGTCCTTGGTCCCGCACAGCAGTTGACGGTGAGCTTTATCGATGCCCTTGTCCGGTCCGTGGGCGGCAACGTGAAGGCAGAGATCCTGCCCGACAATGTCCTCGCGAAAGGCGACCGCATGATCGCATGGTGGACGCCCCAGCGCCGCCGGGCGATGTTCTACAAGAACTCCGAAGGCAAGGTAAAGCACCTCAATGGCAAGGTCTTCCCACAACCGCCGCTTGTATGGCATGTCTCGGAGGGGAGCCTGCGAATTCGTGCACTGATCGAGAACAAGCGACCGACTGCCACCTCAAAGCTCGCGGTGGCGCCGTTCTGGAATCTCTCGCATAACGGCTCCGTCTGCACAGGCTCCATGCGCAGGCCGGAGAGCGCATCGGTCGCCGCAATCGCATCGTGGGAACAGGGATTTTATGAATCAAACTTCTCGCACTCGAATGTCGGCCGGCTCACCCGGCACAAGGGCGGTTTCGACGGTCTGTGGAGCGCGCTCGCGAGCAAGCGCGTGACGTTCCCGAAGGACTCGCTCATCGCGCTCCCCGAAACGCTCATTCAATTCATCCAGGGAGGCCGTACATAGGCATGCGCATCGAGCACATCATCCCCGCCGGCTTGCTCGAAAACCGGCGAGTCCGAGTACTGGTCGTTGGTGCCGGGGGCACAGGCAGCGCCATCGCAATGGGGTTGCCCTATCTCGATCAGGCGATGCGTGCGTGGGGACGAAGCCAGGGCCTTGAGGTCGCGATGATGGATGCAGACGTGGTCTCCGAGACCAACTGCATCCGCCAACCGTTCTCCATCTCCGACATCGGCCTCAACAAAGCCACCGTCCTCATCAATCGCATCAACCTGTTCTGGGGAACGGAATGGAAGGCTCTTCCGTTCCACCTCGACAAACGTGCACGGATCAACGATCTCCATCCGGACATCGTCATCGGTTGCGTCGACACCCGTGCTGCACGAGCAACTATCGAGGAGGCACTCCGAGGCTCGCTCAACCGGACCGGCTACTGGCTCGATCTCGGCAACAACGCCGCGAGCGGACAATACATCCTCGGACAGCCCCTCAACGATCGCAACCATCGGAAGGCCGAGCGCTTGCGCACCGTCACCGAACTCTATCCTGAGGTCTCCGATGTGAAGCAGGCAGAAGATCCGCTGCCAAGCTGCTCGGCGATCGAAGCCCTGGACCGGCAGGAACCGTTCATCAACCAAACGCTTGCGATGAGCGCTCTTGCCATGCTCGCTAGGCTGTTCCGCCATGGAAAGCTGAAACACCACGGAGCCTTTTTCAACGCCGTAACCGGGCATATGTCAGCCCTCCCAATAGATCCGGAGTTGTGGAGAAAGACGCGCAGGAGATCGTTGCAACGCTCCCGAGCGTCACTCTAGTAGACAGCTTCTGAGCAATAGTTTCGAGGGGGGGGCAGCGCGCCAAGATGATCGTCAGGAGAAAGCTGACAGCAGGCGTAATCTTATTCGATATGACAGGAGCAATGGCAGAGTTTGGCAACGCTGATTTAGCCCAGGATCGATTGGGCCTGAGTCTACCGGTCGGTCAGAAGATAGCAGCGATCGTGACATTTTCCGGCGCCATCGAACACTATCTTGAGCGGGCTTTGTGGAGGCTTCGGAAGATTGATCCGAAAGGAATCAAGCCGGACACTGACTCAAAAATGATCTCTGATTTGATTGCAATGCTGGAAAGATTCGCAGCAACCTTAGCCCTCGGGGACGAACGGCTTTTGCTTGAAGGATGGTGCGCAGCGGCGCGCTCAGGGTTCACTATCCGGAATAACATCGTGCATGGTCTTCCGGTAAGACTTGGCGAGAAACTCGGCTACATGCGTAATCCAACATGGCATGGTGAGATCCGCAAGCGCGAGTTTGGCGACTTCTGGACGGAAGAAGGCACGCTTGATCTTGTCCGAGAAGCGATGGCGGTATTGCTTCGCATCGCTCATCAACTCGCCGTAGACGATGTTTCGTTGAAAGATATTGCCAGCCCTCTGGCTTTGAAGGCACTTGCAATGGCGCGCTCGGTGCTGCGTGAATTTGCCAGCAAGAACTACAACCCCACCTACGAAAAGTACTGAGCATGAGAGTGCAGCGGACTATGCCCCTTCTGCGCTATTGTGACCTTAGCGGAGGCACCGCCATGAAACATGGGATCGATCCTTCTCTTGCTATCGAAGCCAAGGCAATCACTGCACTCGCCTTCCGCAATGGTCCCATCGAAGACCTTCACGCAGGAAATGCCTGCGCGGTCTGCGCTGGAAAGCCCGAGTTCTCCCATGTCTCGGATGAAGAGATGAAACGGATCATGAAGGCGGCGGTCAATGCTATGTATCGCCTGCTCTGGCAACGAGATCATGATCCCGAGGCGTATCTGAAGTCTCTCGCTCTCGGGGAGCGCTACACCCTCCGGTGGGACGATCCCGAGATTGAGACACCGCGTCCGCGGTAACAGCACCCTTCCCAAACAACCGATCTAACAAAGGAGCCTCCATGTTCCAGGAGCTTGCACCTGTCCTGCGTCATCGCGCCATACTGATGACCATAACCCCCACCAAGGATGATCAGATCCGTGTGAATGTCCTCCCCAGGAAATTGAAGGACGATGAGAACAACGCCCTCACGACACCTCTCACAGTCACAGGAACGGTCGAGGAACTCGACGCGGACCTGGGACGGACGCTGGTCGAGTTCGTCGGTGCCCACCTTCAACTGAAGAACACGCTTGCCCAGGCCAAGGCCGACATGGATGCGGCCGCAAAGACAGCACAGGCAGAGGCCCGCGCCAAGACCAAGACGCCGGTGAACAAGGCGACGAACAGCGTTACCGTCACGAAGCCCTCACAGCAGACGTCCAAACCTCCGGAGCCCGTACAGCCGCCTCGGCCAAAGACTGCAAGCTTGTTTGATATGTCCGTTGCCGAGTCGCAGGCACCAGAGCCGGCAGCCGAAACGAATGTGCCGCAGACGAGCGTCGCCGAAGAGGACGATATCCTCTCCGAGATCAACGAAGACAACCATGAAGGCGAGCAACTCGATCAAGCCGCGTAGGCAAGCTCTCTCGCCGATGGATTGTGGGATGGATGGATCTGGCGAGGTGAGAGGCAAGGCCCTCACCTCGCCGGGCTTTAGGCCTTCTTCTTAGCAGCCCAACGTGCCTTTGCGGCATCCGAGATGGCCTTCCGGCCAGCAGCGGAGAGCGTTCTCTTCTTGGCCGGAACTGACTTCTTGGCTGGAACTGATTTCTTCGCTGATACAGATTTGGCAGCGGTCACAGCCTTCTTTCCAACTCTGGGCTTCCGAGTTGAAGCAGCGGTTTCAGCACGCGCAGAGTTCGTCTCCGGCGAACCTTCCAACAGCTGGTCACGCAATTTTGTAACGCGCTCAATCTCGCTATTAAGACGCTCAATCTCGTTGTTCAACTCAGCTACAGCACCGCTTATGCTCATCCTGCCTCGAATGGGCATGGTCGCTACCGATGGCCACAGGCTGTCACTCGTCGAAGTACAGGAAGACGGCCTGGCCATCGACGGATACCAGAAGGTCTTGCTGCCTCGGGAGTGTATGGGCGATCTACTCTCGCTGTTTGGATCGAGCAAAGATGAAACCGTCGAGTTCAGTGAGTCCGAGAACACGATCTTCTTCCAGATCGGTCACCGCACACTGAGTGTGAGGAAGCTCATCGGCCAGTTCCCGAACTACGACGCGATTATCCCGCGCGAGGCGATGGACTCGATCGTGCTTGGAGCCGCTGACTTCATGGGCTCATTGCAACGAGTGCTGCAGTTCAGCGATGAGAAGTCGAGCGGCATCCGCCTGCATATCGACAAGAACGCTCTGACCGTCAGCGCCTCCGCGCCGGGTAGCGGCGAGTCGCAGGAGGCATTGCAAACCAGCTACACCGGCGACGAGCTGACCATCGGGTTCAACGGGCACTACATCGCCGAGTTCCTTAAGACAATTGGAACCGAAGGTGCGGTGCGGGTAGCGCTGAAGAATGGCTCTTCTGCCGCTGTGATCACACCGGAGTCTTTCAATCCGGAGTATCAGCAGAAGTACGTGGTCATGCCGATGCGAGTCTGAAGGGATGCCTCACGCGCAGCATTGAAGAAGGAACCATCATTTGGCCACGGCAGCCGAATGATGGTTCCTTGCAGCGTGCAGAGGAGATTCGATGAAGATGCAAACACTCCAGTAACCACTACCACCTAAAATCAGGAGATATGAGCAGTACGGAAGGGCTATTGGTCACCAAGAGACGAACTCGCAAAAAGTTGAAACCCGATACGGAGTCGAGCCCCTGGCCCAACGATTTGTCGCGCTCGGTCCTCCTGATACGTTGGAGCACCCTAAAGGATGTCCAGGAAATAGACCTGGCATTGAGGGCCTTCAGAGCCGATTCACAAATTGCCGCCCACGACGCGCGCGACTCCGACGACGTGATCGATACGATCAAGGCCTGGCTGAGCATCGGCAAATCGCAACTGTTGTACATAGGCTCACACGGAAACTCAGAGGGGCTCAAGCCGACAACAAAGACTTACCCTGAGTTGACCTGGAACCGGCTTGCGGGCGCGTTGCGAAAAGCGCCAGAACGTTTGTGGGTTTGCCTTGGGGCGTGCGATTCAGCATCCGCTGCTGCCGCATGGGAGAGGCAAAACGATGATTTTCCCGCGTCCGTGCTGATCGCCTTTCGCTCGAATCGAACAGAGGAAGCCGAAGTCGGAGACTCTTTGCTGAAGCTTCTCGAGCTTTCTGGTTTTTATTCGGCCGGATCGCTTGAGACCAGAGCGGAACTTGAATCTATAACAACGATTGAAGAGGACATCACATCACTTAAACCCCTCAGCGACCGGATCGTCGTATTCAAACGTGCATTAGACTCCGGCAAGTACGAGATTGTTGATGCCTCGCATGAAGAACCGAACGTCGCTGAGGAACAGACTAGTGAAGAAGAATCCTTAGAACTGCTCGATGATTGGATTGAGGATCTTGAAGAAGGGGAACCCGATCCCGATCTTGATTGACTCGGCTGCCCTGTCGTAGGGATGTTCGAGTTACTGGGTCTATTCTTTGCGGAGCAGATTCAAGAACTGAGTCACACAGGTCTCAGCTAAGTCATCATTTGAAATGAAAGAGGGCTCATCCCTCCTCTTGCCAGCCTTCACCCACCCGAGTGCATAGTCCCTGGAGAGAGTTGCCGAATAGACTGCTTCGCCTACCATCTTCGCCGGCTGTATATGGCCGCCCGTGAACTCGCCGGGAAGATACAGTCTGCCTTTGTATTCGCGCACACGTAGTCTTGCGTCTTCAAGCGAGTCCAATCGCGGTTGCTCCCACCCGACAATCACTCCCAGTGAGTGATTCCTCATTACACAACTAAAATTCTCGCGTTGGCTCGCCTCCCAACCGCAACCGACGCCAAACCCGAACGTCGATTCGACCTCATCGCACCGGGTCTTGATGGCTGCGAACAAGGTCTTGGCATTCTCGCGAACCTTATGTGCCCCTTCGCCCCAACCCAACGATGACAGTGCCTGCTCATACTCCATATCCCTCTGGTGCAAGGCAGCCACATCCATCGCCGATGGAATGTGCGAAGCCTGCTCCTGCACGTACTCCGCACTCTCGAAGATCGCCCGCAATGCATTCTCGAATTTCGCGGTCAACGACTTCTTCTCCGCCTTCCGCTCCTCATCGTTTGCGTCTTCGGCCAGTGTGTACGTGATCGGAAATCGCCTGTGCACCTGGTTGAAAGGGATCGTCAGGTTCGTCGGCTCGCCATACAGGTCATTCATCACCGCGAGGATTCGCAGCGGCCCGGGTTTGTGAAGCGCGTAGCCATACTCGATGAGGACATTAGGATTTGAAGTTGGCCTTCCATTATCGCGTTGACCAACAAAGGTGAGGTCCGGAACAAAGATGCTGGCCGAAGCGATCTTCTGCATAATCGTGTCGAAGATCGAGGGCGAGCCTGGAACATTCTTGGTGTCCCTGTCGAGCTCAAGGCCATCCCGGAGTGACTCCTCAAGCTCAATATCCGCCTTAAGTCGGTCAATCGCGGACTGGAGCGCCCTCTCGATGAAGTTGCGACAGTTGATTTTCGGTCTGTCTACCTGCCAAGAATAAAAGATCGTGCCCATTCGTACCGGTCTCCGTATCTCAACAACTTATCGCACTCCCCGCAGGAAAGACACGATGATCGTCGGGCCTTCACTGTGCCTCACAATCGATTCGTGCGGGTCACGGGTCTTGGTATGTGCGGGTTCATCATTCCTTTCCACAAGAGACTTTTTGTTACCTATCGGATCGGTGAGTGCCTTGGCGATCATGCACTCACCGAGATCCGCCGATTTAGATGGCGGAGAAGCCGCCGTCGACATTCAACTCCACCCCATTCACGAAGCTCGAATCGTCGGAAGCAAGAAACACCGCGACCGTCGCGATTTCGTCAGGTCGCCCCATCGTTCCCCGCGGGATCAGCGATTCGAACATCTCCTTCGCCTCCTTAGTGAGAACTGCTTCCTGCATCGGCGTGGCGATCGGCCCCGGACCCAGCACGTTGACCCGGATATTCCTACCCTTCAGTTCGTTGAGCCACGTGCGTGCAAATGAGCGCAACGCTGCCTTGCTCGCCGCATATACGCCGAAACCAGGAAAGCCCTTCACCGAAGCAACTGATCCGGTCATGATGATCGATCCGCCATCGTTGAACAGCGGCAACGCCTTCTGAACCGTAAACAGCGTTCCACGCGTATTCAGGCCGAAGGCCACATCGAAGTGCTGCTCGGTAATCTCGCCCAGTGGTAAGGCCTCGCCCTTGCCAGCGCTCGCGAACAAGATGTCGATCTTGCCCTTTTCTCGCTTGACCGTATCGAACAGACGATCGAGGTCGTCGAGATTGGCCGCGTCACCGCGCACGCCGGTCACGTTCCGGCCAATCAGCTTGACGGCCTCATCGAGCTGCTCCTGCCTCCGACCCGTGATGAAAACGTAGGCACCCTCTTCAACGAACCGCTTGGCGCTGGCCAGTGCCAGGCCGCTCGATCCACCCGTGATGACTGCAACCTTACCTTCAAGCTTTCCCATAATTACTTCCTTTCGGTAGATGTGTAACATTCCGTACAGGAGAGTAGAGTTCTTTCGTGGTGGACGAGAACTGCTCACAAGTCCTAATCTTTTGTCTGTTCGTCCAAAACTGGGGGACTCAATTGGATCCGATAACAGACATCTTCAGAACGATGCACGTAACCGCTTTCGGTCTGCACAGGCTCGAAGCCACAGCACCGTGGGGCGTGAAACAGGAAAATCGGGCCGAAGAAAAGATCACGTCTTCCGGCAAAGAGACTTCCCCGACAGATTTGGCGCACTTCGCCATGCTTTCGCGCGGCAACTGCTGGCTGAGTGTGGAAGGAATTGTGGAGCCGATTCCCCTCACCGGCGGCGATTGCTTTTTGCTGGCTAAGGGGACTTCGATCGTTCTGCGCGACAGCCCGCGTACACGTCCAAAGTGGAGTTTCCGCGAGATTGGAGCCATGGCCAACGGCAATGTCGCTCTTTGTGGAGGTGGTGGCGTACCGACCACAATCGTTTGCGGGTCCCTGAGCTTTGATCGCGCCAGCCTGAAACCGATCACTCAGTTATTGCCGAGCTTCATTTTGATGAAGGCCGATGAAGCACGCACACTTGCTCTTCACAACACCGTGCAGGCGCTGGCGTCAGAGATGGCAGAACAGGCACCCGGATCTGAAGTCGTCGCCACTCGACTGGCCGAGGTCCTGTTTATTCAAGTGCTCCGTGCGCATATCGCGTCGGGACCAGAACGCAAGAAAGGATGGCTTCGTGCGATCTTCGATCCTCAGATGGGCACTGCCCTGAGTGCCATTCACGACAGTGTGAAGACCCCCTGGACGGTGGAATCCCTGGCCGAAGCAGCGGGCATGTCTCGCTCCGCATTCGCTGCGCGTTTCAAAGAGCTACTCGGACAAACACCGCTGGAATACGTGACCGAGTGGCGGATGCAGAAGGCGATGCGGTTACTCGAGCAGCGTGACAAAAAGCTTATAGACGTAGCTCGCTCGGTTGGCTACGAGTCCGACGCCGCGTTTAGTAAGGCGTTCAAGCGAGTGTTGGGGCCAACCCTGGTGGATACCTCAAACGTGGTTTTGAAGGCCACGGTCATGCCGGAATGTCGGAGGATTGTTGAAGCAGGTCTGCTCGACCGCAGTTCGGGAACTTAGGCAGAACGCTAGACGTCAATCTCAATTTGAGAGACTTGTGACTCTGCGAGTTCCAGCACCTGTGCGCATTCATCAATCCGATGGCTACGCATGGTGAAGAGCAGTGCGGTGAGATAAAACAGGACGAGTCCGAAAAGCACAATAATAGTGACCGGTGTTTTTGCTTGCGTTACCTCCGGTGCCTTGAGAAGAGCCCATATCGTGCCAATCGCCAATGGCACTGTGCCGACCTTGTCGACAGGACCTATCAAAAAGCCAATTCGGCTCCGCAACTGGTCGGCATTCAGCTGAATCCGTTTGGACAAAAAGCTGAGTTCATCGGTCGAGAGAGTACGACAAACTGATATTAGCCGCACATCCGCCAATATAGCCGAACTGTTTCGTCTCGTTACATTCTGATCAGCTTCTCGAAAACCTGACCAGGCGTTACGAGCAGCCATGATCCAGAATCCAACTTCCGCGATGGCTAAGGACACGATACTCGTGGGAAAAGCGATATGACGCGAGAGTATGCCGAAGTGAAATGCGAGCGCGGAAGCAAAACACAGAGCAAGGGAGCCAAAGAGGAGTCCGAAAGCCCAAAACTCGACTGAGGTGAGCTGCTGTTTCCAATGCAGGGAACGAAATGGTGTCTTGTTGATTTCATCCAACGCTTTCTTGATTCTTTCCTCGGAAAACCCTTTAGGCACACGTCCCCCTGTGAAATCTAGTAGGAATATCGGTTCGATTTCTAAAAAGTTAAGACACCCCTAAGCATCCTGTATCAACACTATTACTAGCTGGGTGTGCAACTCGAGTTATCCGAAGAGATGAACATCCTTGCAATCGTCCATGCCTCTGAAACCAGCCCCTTCCGTCCTCCCTCGCTCGTTTCGGAGCGCCCTTGGCTGTTCGGTCTGGCAGTATGTCGCTCGCCAACGTGTTCCCATCGCGAGTGGGTCGAAGATCGACGCTGCACTGAGTCTCACTAAAATTGCCGCGATGTCAGGCTTTGAACGCTACTCGTCTTTCGCGGCAACGTTCAAGGCAAGCTGAGGCCTTTCGCCTTCGCATTTCCGCCACTCCTTGGCAAATAACTGCTAATCACGAGTCTGATCAGTCATAAGACGCGCTCTTCTAATACGGCTATTTACTTTCGGTGAGTGACAAATCGCCAACGCGCTCATCGAGGACTAACAGGAAGGTGCCCGCGACCCGCAGGACGCGGAGCCTGGCCAACTCATGCTTCGTGCTGGCGGTTGTGTCCAAATCCGCTCGCATTCCCACGTGGCCTGTCCCATTAGTCTTCCGACTAAAGCTCTTTCAAGGGCGATCCGTCGAGAAGCTTCTGATAGAACGTCAGGAATCCGCCTGCCGTGGCTATATGAGCGGCATAGGAACGAATCGCCTCGAAGGCCGCTCTCAATTCCAACTTTGACACCCGGGCCGTGGATTCACCAAATTTGGAGTGCATCACCTGGTTCCGCATCGGCAAATACACTTTGAACATCCGCTGGAACCACGTTGTGCCCTCCGTAAATGCGAGGGCGTTGGGTGATGTCTTCTTTGCGATGAGGGTCGGGGCGACCGTTGCTCTGACTTTGAAGTTTTGCTTCGCGGTATCGAGAACCATCTCCCCTTCATCGGTCCATTGATAGTCTTTTTCGTTGAGAAAGTTGATCTCTTTCTCGGAGAAGAGTTTCGGGTTCAAGAGAACACCCAACCTCCCCAAAATGGATACATGCGCCATGACCATCGAGTAGATGCTGACAAGCGCCGCGCGAGTAAGCATGCTCCCCTCAGAGTCGCCCTCCGTGCCATGGAGGTTCGCAACATCGAACAACGTATGTGCGTCGGTCCACTCCCCTGTCAACGCTGCAATGAGTTCTTCACGAGTCTTTAGAACGCGGAATCGCAGGGGCAACGGTTCCTGGCCGACGAGATCATCCACCTTCGGGAAATAGGATCCGAGAACCGTCAGGTAGCCGATCAAATAGGGATGAAACTGCTGCCGGACGGTCTCAAGATATTCAAGCACGCCATAGATCGCATCGGCGGCATCTTCGATCCCGACTTCAGGGTAGCGGTCCCAACTGGGATGGATCAGCGCGTCCCGCTTCTCGATCGCATAACGCAACCGGTCCCCAACAGGCTCACTCGCCGGCATCGCAAAATGTCTTTCGAATGCCTTACCCAAGAGCTTCGGCACTATGAGTAGGCGATCGGACAGAGGCTGCTTTTGCTTGTCGACGCTAAGCTCAGCGTCATTCTGAAATTTTGTCTGAACTGCCTTCAGATACTCGATTTCAGGCTCTTTGTAGATACTTTCAGGCGCGGCGTCCGCGATGGCGAGAGCGAGAGTGCAGTAGTAAGACAGATTCGTCTCAAGGCCAGCTACAGCGAAGAGTATGCAAGCCTTCGCCAGAAGATCGGGTCTCCCGGATTCGGGAATCGAGCGCATTGTGTCGAGTATGTTGACGGCATCTCGGAGGTGCATGCCAACGAGATAGACATTTTTCTTGTATGTCTCGCCTGAGATCTCAGCCAGTTTGATGTCTAACGTCTCATCCATTTGTCGTAAATCCAGCCTACATCAGTAAGGATGATGGCTCGGGACAACTGAGCCCCACGCGGGAGTTACTTGCTCGGCACGGTGTGATGCCCACCCAAACGATCCAATGCTGGCGATTTACCATTCAAATATGTCCGAGCGTTCGCCCAACCTCATCTCCGCAGTCGCACCAACCTTGGCAGAACTTAAGAAACTGCCAATCCAGGACCAGGGAGTGCTTCTGCTCAAGCGGCTCGCATTTCATTTTCCACGTGAGCCGTTTTCGCCCTGGAATCTCTCCCGCCAGGATTACAACACAAACGATCCCGGCTGCCTGGCTACCGGCTTTCCTGAAACGGAGATTGCAGAGACCGTCTTGTATCTTCTCGATGCTCCGCTGCGCTCGATCCAGAAGGAGGGATATATCGCCGAGCGGCTGTCACGAGATGGATTCTTCGATATCACCACCGATGGATGGGCCGAAGTCAACCGAGACGTCACCATCTTCGTTCCCAACCGGGAAGTGCTGGCCGCGCTTCGCTTCCTTCACCCCGATCTCCGGGGATACGAGCACTATTTTCGGGAGCAAAAGTTCAAGGAAGCGATCGCGGCGGCATTCAAACGCGTGGAGAATCGGTTCAATGAACTCAGGGATGCCTCTCCATCGCCGGTTGTGAAAAGCAGCAGTGGTGCGACGTTGCCCCACGATCTCTATAAGTCAGGCGATCTCAAGTTTCCGTTTCCGCTGCTGGCCGCTGGCAACCCAAAGAGCCGCGCTGGCTATGAACAGCAGTTGCGAAGTTTCCTGGGAGCCGGGGTAGGCCTATTCCGTAACGCGCTCGCTCACGAGCCGCACAATCTGCCCGACTACGACGAGGTGGAAACGCTTGAGCAGTTATCCGTTGCGAGCCACATGCTCCGTATTATCGATCAATCCGTGTGATCCAGATGGAGGAAGGATGTCATGCCAAAGCTCCATCAGGCCCCACTGAAAGATCGGTTCGAGGTTCCGGCCCAGGAGTGCGATGTCCACGACAAGCGCAACCTCGAGTCGTACAGAACGTTATGGCGCAAGTGGATGTCATGGTACGACCACTCGCCAGATGAGCCGCACAGCATCGAGCAGCAGCTCCATACGATGCTGTTTAATGACCTCACTTATCGGTCGATCGTTGTTGCCCGGTCGGCAGCCGCGCCAGAGGTCAAGGTGTCGGCTCAGGCTTCGACACTCGCCTATCTTCTTGACACCGGGTACGCCACGACGCAAACTCTCGCCGTGATGAAGTTGTTGGACGATCGTCGCGACGTGATCTCCGTGATGAGGCTTCTGAAAGATGTGCAGAAACACCGCTCTGTGATTACGCGTGAGATATATGTCAGCAGCTTCGGCTTTCCCTACGATCCTCAATCCTGGCAAACCGACGGAAGAGGATTAAGCACTGCTGTCGGCGTCTTCGGGCTCGAAGCCCCGGAGCTCACCCACTGGATCCAGTCCCACTACCTTCACGAGACGTTTGACAGGCTAAGTGGGAAACGCCCGGACGAGCGATCAAGAGGTGACGTGATCCCCAACGCCGTGTTCAAGCGGCTCCATGACTGGCTGGAAACCGACTCGATTCGGAAGCTCGAGACACTGCGAAATAACTTTCTTGCACACGCCGCGAACTCTGCCAGCCGGGGCGAAACGAAAAACCAGGGCGTTCGGTTTGTGGAACTGGATGAAGCGCAACGAGCGATCATCCGCGTTGAGCGAGCCATTACCGACTTGATCCTCGCCAGACGGATCGCACGCGAGGTCGTGCCCATGCCCCCACTCGGGATGTTCTCGACTTTGAATCTCGTCTACGCTACGAAAGAGGCTGAGATTCAAATGTACGACCGGTGGGATGAACTCGCCGAAGAGCGCAACGGCTGGAAAAGCGGAGTTCTCGATGAACTCGTCCCGCGGCTGACAAGAGCAGATGAAGACGGTAGTGGACCGTCTTAGTCTCCGGGGAGCCAATCCCTCGCTAGCCCCAAGAGCTGCTCCATCGAGACTCCAGCCTGCAGAACCAACAAATCCCTCTGATTGTCGACGACGTGCTGTGCCACGGGCAGAGTGTCTGTCGGCAAAGGAATCGACGCGTACGGATTATGAGCCACAATCGGCTCGATGCTTGTGAAGGTCCACGGATCGAGCGTAGACCATGCCATCACGGTACTGATGGTCCTGTGACGCGGGCCAGCAGGTGAAACCCACGCTCCGTCCGGAACCCGGCCTGGACGCTCCAGCCCTTGCGCGTTGACACCGATCGCCTCGGGTCCGAACAGCCCATCCATGACCGCAATTCTGTCGATGCGAAATTCGTCAATGACTTGGACCGCAACGACCAGCGGAAGAGGGAGCCTTCCGTAGCGGTCCTTCTTCGCTACTGCGTCTTTGAGGGCCTCGTCGAGCCGGAGTTGCCGCGCCTGCATCGGCATAGCCATAGCCATAGCCAGTGGGCGAACAGAAGGGTCGGTTCGCGCGGCATCCCCTTTCGGCATGGGTTCAAAGATGATTCGCCAGCCATCATGTTCCCATTCATAGACGGGGACGTCTTCATATCTCTCCTCGAGATAGCTCTGCTGTATCGCCTGCCGATCCAGAGTCGCGAGCCAGACTCCCAGCTCCCGACGCAACCGCGCTCCAGCCGGTTGTGTTGCGGGAGCTCCTTCGAGACGCATCCCGAGATAGAAATCTGGCGACGCCAGACCGTTCAACACGTCGTACACCTGATTCATCCGGTTCGTCTCAACCTCCTCCCGGACCGAGTTGCTGACGGCGATTGCCTCGAGGTAGAAGAGCTCCTGCCCTTCCCTGCTCACAAGAAAATCGGGATGCCTCTGCACTCCGGGAACATCAGGATGAAACTCCAACTGAAAGCCACAGCGGAGCAGGAGATGATGCAGGAAGAGTTCAAACATCGCCGACCTGTAGTGCCTTTCAATCGGCGACCTGAATCGTTGCTGGAGGTCCAGTTGCTCATCGAGTGGGACTTCTAAGAACCAGACCTCAAGCAGATCTCGAATCGCGACCACCCCGGGACGTTCACTATCCCGGTAATAGGCATAGATCGACTCGCCATATCTCTTCGGGCGTTGTCCGGCCGGCGTCGTCGACGGTTCGAAGAGAGGCATGCTTCCCTGTTTCCTCCACCTTCCCAGAGATGAACGGCGGACACAACTCAATCATGAGCCACGGATGGATTATAGGTTTCCGTCTGAACCTCCACCGAATTAACCACGAGGAGATCGCCCATGGAGCTTTGTCCGTATTGCGGCGAATGGGCCACGCTCGAGGTGGCCGAAGTCTTTCTCGACACTCGCGAGCTCGTACTCGACGCCTGTTGTGAAGGCAATCTGTCCGGCTGGATCGACTCGGTCGAGTTGTTCACCAGGCGAGAGCGAACCCGGTGGGTGTTCGAACAAACAGGCCTCATCGTAAAAGACATACTCGTTGCAAACGACACGCTGTGTTGGACACTCGACTACGGCCTCGAACTTCGGCCCGTGTCCTTTGCGGAAGCGAAGGAGTTCATTCGTGTCCATCATCGTCATTGCGACCCACCCGTGGGATGGAAGTACGGAGCGGCGCTGTTCAACGGTGGAGAGCTGGTTGGTGTCGTGACCGCAGGCCGGCCAGTGTCCCGCGTGCTCGCGGCGAAGCGATGCATCGAGGTCACGCGAGTATGAGTAAAGGACCTCCGGCCTCACGCCCTCGTAGCGAATGCGTGTTCCATGCTCTACGGATATGCATGCCGCGAGGCGTTCGAACGTGGGTACAGCCGAGTCGTTTCGTACACCATGCGCCATGAGTCCGGCGCATCGTTACGCGCTGCCGGGTTTACCCCGGTGGCGAAATCACGGGGCGGATCATGGAGCCGCCGCGGCCGACCACGGAAGGCCCGAAGAGCTTCAGGCCCCAAGGTTCGCTGGGAGCGCTTGAAGTCGACGGAGCTTCCTTTTCAGCTGCGCTTCTCGTTTGCCTCGGACCAGACGCTCAAGATCGCGGCCTGACATCCCGCCCCCGGCTGCGGTCAAGTCAGTTTCCAGCAAAATTCAACATTCCAACATCGCGGAGCTCCCATGGAAACGCTTGCGCCTGCACTCGCTGTGTCCACGGCGCCCGACATCAATCTCTTCGTGCTCCAGACCGGACGGCTGCCAAAACTTGGCGACACCATTCCGCCCTGGCGATATCGTGGCTGGCTGCTGTACCTGGTGCAGCTTGCAGACTCCCATCCTGGCCTTCCCGGGCGCTGGACCCATCATCTCCGCACGCTTGAGGCAGGCCATCTACTCGATGAGCCCATCCCCCGGATCGAGTTCGATCTTGGAAACCTCGATCGAGGTCGCAGGATGATCGAACAGAGCCTGAAGCTGATCCACCAGCAGGACCATTCATGGAGTTCCTTCAACCGGCTCATCGAGTGGCTGGCCTGGGGCCTTGCGGTCTCAAACCAGATGCCGCATCTCAAAGAGGACATCCAGGAAGCGCTCTATCGCAGCTTCAATCTCGAACCGCTTCTCCTGAATCCGCACGACTACCTCGGATGGATGCTCGCCGAACGCCACAGCAGCGGATGGAACCCGAACGCCTTCTTTCCAACGCCCCATCCCGTCGTCGAGTTCATGGTGCAAATGACTCTCGGCGGGAGCGAACAGGAGAGAGGCCGCGATCCCCGGCTAAGAACAGTGCTCGATCCGTGCGTTGGCACGGGTCGAATGCTCCTTCACGCAAGCAACTATTCCTACTGCCTGTACGGCGCTGACATAGACCCTCTGGTCGTGATGATCACACGCATCAACGGCGCTCTCTATGCGCCCTGGCTCGCATTTCCGCTCCCCGAGAAGATTCTCGGCGTAGCCGTTCCTCCGCCACCGCCCGCACCGCTCCCCGTTCCTAAGGAGTACAAACCGTCCGCCGGGGAGACGTTGTTCCGTTGCGATGACCGCGGCCAAGGGCTTCTCTTCTGAGCCACGGCCAAGTACCAAACCAGACAGACAGGAGGCTTCTATGGGAGTCACCCGTATTCGCCAGGCGATGAACGCCGGAAAGCGCTGGGCAGAGAAGCAACAGAAGGACGGCATCGAGATTGATCCGTCTTCCGCTGAGCAGGCAGCTCAGGAGAAATACTCGCACGCTGGTTTCCAGCACCTCTTCATCACTTCTGCCCTTGAGGTCTTGCTCGACATAGAGACCCAGGCCCCGCAGCAAGCACAGGCAGAGCCACGCTAGAACGCTGGCGGTGGTTGCTCTACCCTGCGTTCTTCTGTCATCCCCAGCCAAGACGTGGAGGGACCATGCTGTTCGACCTCGCGCAGTATCGCAAGCCCTTGCCGGTTGATGTCCAGGTCTTCGCGTCCGGCGCGAATCGAGAATCGGAGATACGCGGCTTCGCACTCCTCGGAATCCCTGTGGGCGTCTCCGCAAGCCACCTCAACGATGCAGCGGTATCGACCCTAATCGAAATGAACCAACCCGTCATGATCGATAGCGGAGCCTTCAGCGAGGTGAGGATCACCGAGAGAGGCCCGGACACCGTAGCGCCCATCGACGAAATCGAGTGGCATCGAAGACTCGATGTCTACATGCGGCTCGCCTCCGCGCTGGGCAGACTCGCCATCGTGGTGGCCCCTGACAAGGTCGGCGACCAACAGGAGACACTTGCGAGGCTGGCGAGGTATCGCAAGGAGCTCGCGATCATCGCATCGAAGGGTGCAACCATCCTCCTGCCACTTCAGGTGGGAGCGATGTCGCACGGTACATTTCTCGACGCGGCAGAGGCCTCCGCTGGGGTCTCCCTGACGCCAGCCATGCCCATGCGCAAGGCGGCGACATCGGACGTTGCATTACTCTCGTTCATCGAAGACGCGAGGCCACGCCACGTCCACCTGCTTGGCATCGGAATCGGCACGAGGCGAGCGGAACGGCTAATCGAGGCTATCCGGTACTTCAGCCCGTCCACCCGAATCACCATGGACTCCAACCGTCTTCGCGCTGTCGTCGGCAATAGGCGGCCACTGACACAGGTCGAGCGGCAGTTGCGCAGAAGCGAACCGGAATGCATCTACAGAGCGGTTGACTCTCCGGTGCTTGCCCTTATGGGCGAGACGCTGGACTACACCGACCTCATTGCAAGCCCTTCGCTCTGGGCGACTACAGAACAACTGCGTGGCATCACGAGAGCCGCGCAGTTGCGCACCGGCGAAACGGCTTTGTTCATCGAGACGCCCGACGACTTCCTGCAGTCGCCATGCCGGAACTCAGACGGTCTCACCTGGATCGAGCACCCCGTCATGGCTTTCGAACTCGACCGCGCCTGGCACCAGTATGTAGACCTCAGGCACTCCAGCAACGTTCGAAGCGCAGCGATTGCCAGTGTTTTCGCGGACTCCCCGATTTGCGGCCAAGCTCTGCCCGTCTTCGTTTCATAGAGACAGTTGCTCCTTTTACGGCCCGCACGTACTCTTATGTTGGAATGCATGTTTTTCGCCAATTCGGTGTGTTAGTCCTTCTGCTGGTGTCATGTCTGGCGCCGGCAATGGCTTGCATGGCTCCCAATGCGGAGATGAACGCCGAAGAGCGCGCTTGCTGCCGCGCGATGCACAACCAGTGCGAGCAGATGGACATGTCGGGATCGCAGGGCTGCTGCCAGAAGACTCCCGCGAGCGTTCATGACAACGCGCTGGATACGAAGGCAGTAGTATTCCACCCAGCCGTGGCTCACGTTATCTGGCTCGCTGCTTTTGAGCTGGTGAATCCTTACGTAACCGTGATCGGATGGGTCGAACACCCCGGCTACTCTCTACCGAAGTCCCCTCCCACAAGCATTTCCATCCTGAGAATCTAACCGCTCCTCCTCCCAAGCACTCTAACCTTTGCCGGTCGCACACTCGTGCGCTCGTATTCCGGCGAACGCTTTGAACTGCCTTTGAGATTGGAGTTTCTGTATGAGCATGGTCACTTTGACCGCCACGCTCGTGCTGACCACCGCGTTTTCTGCTTTCGGGCAGACGCAGGCGGCGAGCACGCCCACGCCTTTGTCCCAGCTTTTAGCTGAGGCAGGGGCAAACAACCCACAGATCACCGCTGCCAATTACGGCGTGCGGGCCGCCAGGCAAATGGCACCACAGGTGACTACGTTGCCTGACCCGAAATTTACGTACCAACAGTTCAGTGTGGGCAGTCCGAAGCCGTTTGCGGGGTACACCAACAGCGACTTTGCCTACATCGGCGTCGGAGCGTCACAGGAGCTTCCCTATCCAGGGAAACTGGGCTTGCGAGGCGCAGTAGCCGAACGCGATGCCGATACGAAACAAGCTGAACTAGAAGTCACGAAGACCGGCATTGCTGATGCGGTGAAGACCGACTACCTTCAACTCGCTTATCTGCAACAGACGCTTGGCATCCTGCGACAGAACGAGACCGTGCTTGACCAACTCATTCAGGACGCAACGGCCCACTATCAAGTCGGCCAGGGAATGCAGCAGGATGTCCTGCAGGCGCAGGTGAACCGGACGAAGATCGTGAAAGAGATCACCATGCACCACCAGCAAATGGGGCAGATACAGGCCCACCTCAAAGGCCTGCTCAGCCGGGACCAGGCATCGCCGGACATCGTTACGGAAGACCTGACCGTTACTCCACTCCAACGAACCTCCGAGGAGCTTCTTGTGATGGTTCGGCAGAACAACCCCCAGATTCAGGTCGATGCGAGCTCCATTCGGAAGCAGGACGCTCAGGTAGCATCCGCTAAGCGCGAGGGCAAGCCGGACTTCGAGGTTGGCTATCTCTACGAGAACACCGACCGCAAGTATCGGGACTATTACATGTTCACCTTCGATGTGCGCTTTCCTCGCAAGAAGCGTGTCGATGCAGAGATCGCAGAGGCCACGGATAAGCGCTCCGAGTCGCAACAGACACTTAATGGACATCTGCAACAGCAACTTGCAGATGTTCAGCAGGAGTATGTCAAAGCGACGAGCGATGAGGAGTTGTTGAAGGAGTACCGGGAGGGTCTGGTCCCCCAGTCCGATGCGGCATACCGGGCAACGTTGAGTGCCTACGCGTCGAACCGTGAGCCGTTTATTCACGTCCTCTCGTACTTCACCGACCTTTTGAGTCTGAAGCTCGAATACGCAGAGACCCTCGTGGATCACGAAGCTGCTTTGGCCCATCTCGAAACTCTGACAGGAGCGACACTGCGATGAACAAATACATCTTGAGGACCTCACTCGTTTGGATCATCGTCCTGGCAGCGATTGCAGGGATATGGGCATACCGCACTCACGCGATCAAACAGCCAACTGCAATGAAGACGCCGCCCTCCGGGGAGATGCAGCCCGTTGCCTCTGGCCCGCCTGCTACTGCGGACGAGCCAAAGCCATCCATGTCGGATATGCCAAATATGAAGATGGATGCTCCGCTGGTTCCCGTACAGCTCACGCCCGAGAGGATGCAGAGTATTGGCGTGCAGACCGGCACGGTCGAATACAAGCAACTGAGCGACGACATCCGAGCGACTGGCACGGTAGACATCAATGAGCGTCTTGTCTCCTATGTACAGGTGCGCTTTCCCGGCTACATCCGCAAGGTGTTTGCCAATGCCACTTATCAATACGTGAGAAAAGGCGAGCCACTCTTCACCATCTACAGCCCTGACCTTGTGGCGACACAACAGGAATATCTGCTTGCGCGGCAGAACCAAAAGACTATGAGCACAAGCACGATCGATGGCGTTGCGGATGGTGCGGCTACGCTTTCGGTCGCGGCAGAACAGCGGCTGCAGCAATGGGACATACCCGAAAGTGAAATCGCAAAGCTCAAGGAAACCGGCAAACCTGTCACCGACCTCACCATCAACTCGCCAGTCGAGGGATACATCACCGAACGAAATGCTCTGCCCAATATGTATGCCGAACCCTCGACCAAGCTCTATACCGTCGCCGATCTGTCGCGTGTGTGGGTTTACGCCCAGGTTTTCCAGGATGACATAGGCCGCATAAAACCTGGAGATATGGCGCAGATCACTGTCGACTCCTATTTGGGTCGCACGTTCTCAGGTCAGATCGAGGAGATCCTGCCACAGGTGGATATGGCGACGCGCACAGTTCGTGTGCGGCTGGCAATGGCAAATCCGGGACTCAAGCTGAAACCGGGCATGTTCGTGAATGTCGATCTAAAAACAAACCTGGGACGTCAGCTCATTGTTCCTGCGTCGGCTGTCTTTCAATCCGGCACGCGGCAACTGGTGTTCCTCAATCACGGAAACGGCAGCCTCGAGCCAAGAGAGATCGCAATCGGTCCCCGCGTTGGGGATGACTTTGTAGTGCTCAAGGGGCTTAAGGCTCACGAATCAATCGTGACATCAGCCAGCTTCCTCATCGACTCAGAAAGTCAGCTCCAGGCTGCGGCGGGTTCCTTCGTACCACCTGCGCCCGGTGCCGGAGGAAGTTCCTCAACAGCGAATGCACCTGCTGCTGCACAGGCAAACATCGACTTCACCACCGATCCCAACCCGCCGCAAAAAGGCAGCAACCTTTTTCGCGTAAAGCTCACAGGCGTAGATGGAAAGCCTGCCATCGGAGCTGACGTTTCCGTCACGTTCTATATGGCGGCTATGCCGGCGATGGGTATGTCAGCGATGAACACAAACACCAAGCTCACCGATAAAGGCAACGGCATGTATGAAGGTAGCGGTTCGCTAAGCACGGGCGGGACATATCAGGTCACCATATCGGCCCAGAAAAACGGTCAGGTGATCGCAACGAAACAATTGCGCGTGAACGCAACAGGAGGCATGTAATGCTTTCCAGAATTATCGACGTTTGCGCCCGCAATCGCTTCATTGTCTTTACCGGAGTATTGCTACTCACACTTGCCGGCATCTGGTCACTGCAGCATGTACCGCTGGACGCACTACCGGACATCTCGGACGTACAGGTGATCGTTCATACGGGCTGGGCAGGTGAGCCGCCCGATGTCATCGAAGACCAGGTGACCTATCCGATCGTCACCAGTCTGCTCGCTGCCCCGCATGTTAAAGCCGTACGCGCGCAGACCATGCTGGGCGACTCCTACGTCTATGTCGTTTTTGAAGACGGTACAGATCTCTATTGGGCACGTTCGCGTGTCGTCGAGTATCTGCAACACATCAGCGGGCGTTTGCCAGAGAATGTGCATCCTTCCATCGGACCCGATGCGACAGGCGCAGGTTGGGTCTATGAGTACGCAATCGTCGATAAAAGCGGTAAACACAGTCTCGCCGACCTGCGCAGTTTGCAGGACTGGCATCTGCGCTATGCCCTCGAAACTGTACCCGGAGTCGCGGAGGTCGCCAGCATCGGCGGCTTCGTCAAGCAGTATCAGGTACAGCTCGATCCAAACAAACTGCTTGCCTATGGCATTCCGCTCTCTACCGTCATCGACAAAGTCAAGATGAGCACGAACGAAGTCGGCGGTCGCGTTCTCAACCTGAGTGGCGCAGACTACATGATTCGCGGCCTCGGCTACCTGCGATCGCTGGATGATCTCGCAACCGTGGCCGTCGGCAGCAAGAATGGAACGCCTATCCTGATACGCGATCTGGGAACGGTGAGCTTCGGCCCGGATATCCGCGAAGGGGTTGCCGAGTGGCATGGAGATGGGGAAACTGTCGGCGGGATCATCGTCATGCGCCAGGGCATGAACGCACTGAACGTCATCAACGGAGTGAAGCAGAAGCTTCGCGAGATTGCACCGTCACTTCCGCCAGGCGTCCAGATCATGACGGGCTACGATCGCTCCGAATTAATCGAGGCTTCGATCAAAACGCTCCAGCGTGATTTGACCGAAGAAGCCATTATCGTCAGCCTCGTCATCATCATCTTCCTGTTTCATTTCCGATCCGCGCTCATCGCAATTATCGCTTTGCCTATCGCGGTGTTGATGTCTTTCATCCCCATGTACTGGCTGGGCGTAAGCTCGAACATCATGTCGCTGGGCGGCATCGCCCTGGCCGTTGGAGTGCTTGTCGATGCGTCGATTGTGATGGTCGAAAACGGCTATCGCCATCTGTCGGAAAGACAGGAAAACGATGCGAGCCCGGTAACGGAGCCGGAGCGGCGCACCATTCTTATCAACTCGGCCAAGCAGGTTGGCCCGGCACTCTTCTTTTCGCTGATTATCATCGTCGTTTCCTTCATGCCGGTCTTCCTTCTCGAAGCGCAGGAAGGACGCATGTTCCGTCCGCTGGCATGGACCAAGACCCTAGCGGTGGGCTCCTCCTCCATCCTTGCTATCACGCTCGTGCCGGTCCTGATGGTGATGCTGATTCGAGGGCGACTCAAGCCGGAGAATGCAAACCCGATCTCACGGGTCACGCAGGCAATCTACCTGCCGATCCTGAAATTCTGCCTCCGACATCGCTGGCTCACGATTGTGGTCAACCTGATCTTTCTGTTGGTCACGTTTCCACTTGCAACCCGTCTGGGCAGCCAGTTCATGCCGGCTCTCTTTGAAGGTTCCACGCTGTATATGCCGACAGCTCTTCCCGGTATCTCCATTGAGCAGGCGAAGGTGCTCCTGCAACAACAGGACCGCGTCCTTCGCGGCTTCCCTGAAGTTGCCAGCGTATTCGGCGCTGTCGGTCGTTCGGACAGCGCTACCGACAATGCGCCACTTGATATGTATGACACGACGATCATGCTCAAACCACGCGAGCAATGGCCCTCTGGGATGACCTACGAAAAGCTCATTCAGCAGATGGATGAGAAGCTCCAGATTCCGGGGCTCTCGAACACCTGGACCAGCCCGGTCGAAAACCGCCTGGACATGGAGTTAACTGGCATCAAGACACCGCTGGGCATGAAGGTGCAAGGACCGAATGTCGATGGCATTCAGCAACTTGCCTCGCAGCTTCAGACCGTTCTGTCTGGACTCCCGCAAGTGCGATCCGTCTTTGCTGAAAAGGTCGCGCAGGGCTTTTATGTCAATGTTGAGGTCAAGAGAGAGGAGGCGGCCCGCTATGGCCTCACGATAGCGGATGTTCAGACAGCGGTTTCATCCGGCATCGGAGGCCAGAATATCGCCGAAAACATCGAGGGCCGCGAACGCTACCCAATCAATGTCCGCTACCAGAGAGACTTCCGTGACAACGTCGATAAGATGCGTGGCGTTCTGATCGCCACTCCATCCGGAGCACAGATTCCGCTGGGGCAAGTAGCGAAGATCTCCTTCACGCACGGTCCAGCCATGATCCGGGACGAAGATGGTGCACTAACCGGATACATCTACATCGATCTCAAGAACTCCGATTACGGAGGCTTCGTCGCACAGGCAAACAAACTCATTCACGACAAACTCGCATTGCCAGCAAATTACACCTTCCAATGGTCAGGAGAATATGAACTCGAACTACGTGCCAAACAAAGACTGCAACTGATTCTTCCGGTGGTCTTCTTCGTGATCTTCCTGTTACTGTACCTGGTCTTTCACTCAGTCGCCGAAGCGCTCGTCCTCATCTTCCCAACCATCTATGCGATGAGTGGCGGATTGCTGCTGCAATGGTTTCTTCACTACAACTTCAGCGTAGCCGTTGCGGTCGGGTACATCGCGCTCTTTGGAATCGCGGTAGAAACCGGGGTGGTCATGGTTGTTTACCTGCATGAGGCTCTCGAACACAAGCTGCAAGCCGGAGGGCCGTTAACCAATGCTGATGTGGAGGCTGCGGCCATTGAAGGCGCTGTTCATCGTTTGCGGCCGAAGCTGATGACAGTCTGCGCCGTTCTGGCCAGTCTGGTCCCGATCCTCTGGGAATCCGGCATCGGCTCGGATGTGATGAAGCCGATCGCCGCACCTATCGTTGGTGGCATGATCACGTCCACCATACACGTCCTGATTTTGGTGCCTGTCTTCTTCGTCATGATGAAGGAACGGGCATTGCGTAAAGGACATCTACAGCCACGGAATCAAGACTCTGGCATCAGCGGATGAGAGGTACCTGCCGTTGTGGGTTCAGCAGCAGCCACAGCTCTCGCCGCGGAGAGCGCGTCGTCCTTCGACTATCAGAATGGGCAACGCCAGAAGGGCTGCTGTTGAATCCACCCAACCAATATGCCAGACCGCATTGATCGCCAGTCCCGCCAGAGTTATCGCCGCGAGATAAGCGCAGGTGGCGGACTGCACAGCATCCGCGGCCAACGCTCTATTGTTCGTCCGTTGCGCGGTTCTACGTTTTGCCCAGGCAAGAATCGGCATCACGATGAGTGCAGCAAACGTGATGGCTATCCCGCTGCAACTCACCTCAGGCCTGACACGGTATAGAAGTGAAAGAACAGTCACGAGTGCGACTACTCCTGCGAGCACAAAGAGCAGGATCCCAGCCAACCGTGCGGCACCGTCTCTTGTGAGTGGGAAGGATGGAAGAATCGCCAGCAGGACAACGGTTGCGGACAGTAGCTCTATAAAGCTGTCAGCGCCAAACGATAGCAGTGCGGGGCTGTGAGCTGAAATAGCTCCGTAAAGCGATACTCCGCACTCTGCCAGCATCCACGCCAGCGTGATGCCCTGAAGCCAAACAACCCCGTGCGCAGAACCAGGATGTGACGAGCAGGCCGCAGGTTCGGCCATGTCACGTCCTTCGGACTGGATGAGCTGTGCCACAGCTAAGTTTACCTGCTCCTATGTTGGGACGGTATTCGTGCTTAGCTGCTCCTGGGCCTGCAACTGCAGAATGCGCCGCTTGATTTCGTCGCGGGTCTGCCGTACCGAGTCGATCCCTTGCCCCGCATTGCTGCTGGGCTTCGCGCTCACGAACTCGATCCGACCTGTGAAATCACCCTCGTGCTTGCCGACTAATTGCCCAACTACAGCATCTGCGGCCTGTCATTGTTTCTCAGTGGCGAAACCCGGGCTGTCATTCATTGGCTCACCGCACGGAGTTTCCGGGTATTCGATTGAAGCCGAATCACAACGGCGAAAGTATTGATCTGGCGCGCAAGTCGAAATGCCCCACACTCCCAACAACAAGCTTTGGGATATCTTTCTGTGTCTCGCAGCGAGAATTGGCGCTATGCCATTCCGGTTAGCGAGCTTGCGTTTTTGCAGGATTGTGCAAACAACTTGCAGTGCTGCATATCGACGCGTCCCGAGCTGCACGGTCTTATGAAACTAAGGGAGTGTTTTCGTGAACAAGCCAGGCCATTTGCAATGAGCGATCACGTAAATGCACCTTCGCGAGCCACCTCACGAACGATCCCAGATGTACCCACAAGGAGGGTAATGCAATGAAACTTACGGGCAAGAAAGCCCTCATCACCGGCGGAAACAGCGGTATCGGACTCGCTACGGCGAAGCTCTTTATTCAAGAAGGAGCCGAGGTCGCCATCACCGGACGAGACGAGAAGACGCTCGCTAGCGCAGTCGCCGAGCTGGGATCTAACGCTAAAGGCTACCGTGTCGATGTCGCCGATGCGGTGGGCCGCAAGGCTTTCTTCGATGAGTTGACAAAGGATTTTGGCGGTCTCGACATAGTCTTCGTGAATGCCGGTCTTTCAGGAGTGACACCTACCGGAGCAACAGACGAAGCAGTATTTGAAGAAATCATCCAGGTCAATCTAAGCGGAGCTTTCTTCACAGTCGACGCTGCAGCTCCGTTGCTCAGGGATGGCGCAGCAATTATCTTCAACGGTTCCGTTCATAGTTACACAGGCCAGCCCGGCAGTGCCGCGTATGCGGCCAGCAAGGGCGGTTTGCGCTCGATGGCCAACGCTATCGCGTCGGATCTCGCCCCACGCGGCATTCGTGTCAATGTGGTCTCTCCGGGGCCGATCAAGACACCAATCTGGCGCCGCGGCCTAAGCTCAGCGCTGTCTGACGAGCAACGAGCTGAGCGTATCAAGCTGATCTCGTCCATGGTCCCGCTGGGCCGCTTTGGCGAGACCGAAGAGATCGCCAAGGCTGTGCTTTTCCTCGCTTCCGATGACTCATCCTATGTCAACGCGATTGAGCTGATGGTCGATGGTGGCATCACGGGAGCGCCACTGGGAGCCGAGCATAATCGTTTTTGAATAAGGGATGCCAGGAATGTTCTTCCCATGCGGTGGATGCAGCGTGGCATGAGAATTTCTAAACCGAGTCCTGTGCGAACCTGCATTGCTATTCCGGCGGGACACTTCCTAAGAACGCCAATCGATGGGCATGATCTCGAACCGCCGATGCCCATCGATTGGTTTGGCTCAATAAATTCATTCCTGCTTTTCCATCAGGACTTGATGAACTGAACGTCCAGATCTACTTGCACTTCTTCCCCAAGCAAAACCCCGCCCGACTCCAGCACGGCGTTAAAAGAAAGACCGAAGTCATTCCGGTTGATTTTGGTCGAAGCTGAAAGCCCGATGCGTATGTTGCCATAGGGGTCTTTACCAGGTGCGCTAGGTCCGTCAACCACAAAGACAACCGACCTGGAGACACCGTGAAGAGTCAGATCACCTGTGATGGAGTATTCTCCCTCCCCCTTCTTCTCTACCTTTGTGGACTTGAAGGTCATCGTCGGGTATTTCTGCACATCAAAGAAATCAGACGATCTGAGATGTTCGTCCCGCTTCGGATCGCCCGTATTGACTGTTGCGATGTCAATCGAAGCGTCGATCTGGCTGAGTGTGGGGTCCGACGTATTCTCGGTCAACGTTCCATCGAGCCCGCTGAAACTACCTCTTACGTTCGAAATCATCATGTGGCGGATCTTAAAATCCGCCTGAGAGTGCGCGGGATCGATCTTCCATACTACGGTGGAGGTTGGGTTCGCTATGGCGGTGGTCATTAATCTCCCTTTCGTCTCGCTGAGTTGGGGTTGGTCCGTTCTGACAGACTCTGGCTTGCCGTGCAGTTGGCGGATACCCTCAGTCTCAGAACAACTCATCTCGACACGAACCTCTATATGCATTGCTGCAAATCTCATGCCAATTTCTCCAGAAGCAGAGTCTCCTGATCGAAGCAATGCCACGATGGCATCAGTTGCTCTCAGCGTTCACCGAAACCACGCGACTCGAAGTCACCCTTTGGTGGCAAGCGTCGAAGCCCCGCCTGAAGCTACAAAGTCCAACTCAAGAGGTCCGTTATGTCCAGCACCCCCGTGCCTTTCGGTCACGGCTACGCAGAGATACCGCTCGGCCGTTCCAAAGGCAAGCCGATCAAGTCCATCCACGTCTACCAGCTGGAAGAAGCGCTCAACATCGACCTTGAATTCGAAGACAAATCCATGATCGAGATGATCTTTCGAATCGGTGTGAGCGCCTCTGTGAAGCTGCTCGAAAACAAAGACGGGGACTACCATGTCCGCCAGAACATCAAACCGAAGCTTCGCCCCACTCGGCGAGAGTAAAGGGCCGGCCCCGGGAGAGTCCGGACTTCCCTTCGCCATCTGGGGTCAACATATAGACCTTTATCGCGCTATAATTGAATCAAGAGGCAATATATTGACTGTTTATCTCAAGACCGTGCAAGAGGTGCAGACAGGAATTGCAGGCCGGTTCAAGAGCCGGCGTCTCGCCATGAACCTGACGCAGAGAGAGCTGTCGGCGCGCTCCGGCGTGACCTTGAGCTCGCTGAAGAGGTTTGAGCGTGAAGGATTGATCTCGCTCGACGCGCTCCTGAACCTGGCCCTGGTGCTGGAATGCCTTGACGATTTCGAAAAGCTGGCCGGGCAAAGCCTGCCAGTCTCACCCGCCCAATCGCTCGACGCTCTGTTGGCCAAACCGGCGATGCGACAGAGAGCAACGGGCAGGAAAGGCAGCCATGGCATATAGCCCTACAGAGTTGCTGAACGTCTATCTGGACGCACGAAACCAACGCCACAAGGTCGGACGCCTCGCCTTTAGAGACAGGCAGGTCCTTTTCGAATATGACCCTTCCTTCCTGGCTTCGGGCATCGAGATCTCGCCCATCAAACTACCGCTCAAGGCTGGGGTGTCTGTTGCCGACACCGCGATCTTCGATGGCCTCTTCGGCGTATTCAACGACAGCCTGCCGGACGGCTGGGGTCGCCTTTTGCTCGACCGCACCGTGGAAAAACATGGCGTCCATCGCGGCCAGCTGAACCCGCTCGACCGGCTGGCCTATGTGGGACGGCACGGCATGGGCGCTCTCAGTTACGAGCCGGAGCTGGGTCAGCAAACTTCCGATGATTCTCCGCTGGCGCTCGACAGGCTCGCTGAGGAATCGGCTGCCGTGCTGGCTGGAGAAAACGAAGAGGTCTTCGAAGAGTTGCTGCGGCTCAATGGCTCTTCCTCTGGCGCCCGGCCCAAGATCGTGGCGCAAGTAAGCGGCGACAAGAGGAAGATCATTCACGGCCGCCAGGAATTGCAGCCCGGCTTCACGCACTGGATGATCAAGTTTCCGTCATCCCAGGATACGCGTGACGTTGGAGCGACCGAATATGCCTACAGCCTGATGGCGAGAGACGCAGGCGTGGAGATGTCGGAGACCCATCTTTTCCGCACGAGGCGAAACAGGTATTTCGGCACGAAACGCTTCGACCGGGACGGCGATGCCCGCATCCACATGCACAGCCTCGGCGGCCTGATTCATGCCGATCATCGCAGCCCCAGCCTCGACTACGACACGGTTCTGCGCGTGACTCTAGCATTAACCCGGAATATCCAGGATGCCGAAAAGGCCTATGCCCTGGCCTGCTTCAACGTTCTTGCCCATAACCGCGACGATCATGTGAAGAATTTCTCGTTCCTTCTTAACGCAAGAAACGAGTGGGTCTTCGCGCCTGCCTATGACCTGGTCTTTTCCTATGGCCCGGGCGGCGAGCAGAGCATGCTTGTCATGGGCGAGGGCAAGAACCCAGGCACAACCCAGCTTCTGGCGTTAGGCAAACAGTACGGGATCAAGAACGCGCCGGAGATCCTGGCGAAGGTGGGCAAGGCCGTGGCCGATTGGCCCCGCTATGCCGACCTTGCCGAGATCTCACGAAAATCCACGAAACAGATTGCAGACAAGATCAAATTGCACTGATCGGCTGCACTCTCCTTCCAGGCTAAAGACGGATCTTGAACCGAAGACATCCCGCCATATGCGGATGTCTTCGGTCGCCTGACGCGCAGCGGAAGCAATCGCTTCGGCTCGGCCTCTCTGGCATTTCCCGCCCATTTCTCCCAAGACTCCCCCAGTCTCCCCTTACATCCCTGTCTCCAAGGACAATCCATGAAACCATCCATGCTTTACGAGGCGCTTCTTGCGCTGATCGGTGAGCGTGTGCCTCTGCACATATGGGGCGCATGCGGCGTTGGCAAGTCGCAGATCGTATCGCAGGTCGCCGGCGCACTCGGTTACGAGTTCCTCGACGTCCGCGCGGTGCAGCTCGACCCGATTGACCTTCGCGGCCTCCCACGAATCGTGGGCGACTCCACGGAATGGGTCCCTCCCAGGTTCCTGCCCACCAGCGGGAGAGGCATCCTTTTCCTCGATGAGTTGACTGCCGCACCCCAGATGACCCAGGCGGGCTGCTATCAGCTTGTCCTCGATCGCAAGCTCGGCGAATACAGACTCCCGGATGACTGGGTTGTCCTTGCGGCCGGCAACCCAGCCTCCGAACGCGGGGTGCATTTCTCCATGCCTCGCCCGCTTCGGAATCGGTTTGTCCATCTCGATCTCGAACCCGATCTTTCCGACTGGTGCAAGTGGGCCGTTCGGAGCGGAGTACGGCCAGAGATCATCGCCTTTCTGCGCTTCAAGCCTGCATTGCTCCACGACGCGGACGCCACCTCGGACCAGAACGCATGGGCGACGCCGCGCTCTTGGGAGATGGCTTCGAATGTCCTCAAGGGACTGACCGCGCGCGGGACGGCGCCGAACTCCGCAATCGAGGCACAGATGCTCGAGGGCACGATTGGCCCCGCTGCGACCGCGGAGCTGGTTGGATTCCTGCGGCTGTTCCGTCAACTGCCCTCAATCGACGAGATCCTGCTCACCCCGGATACCGCGCCTCTCCCTGACGAACCATCGGCACAGATCGCGATTGCCACTGCTCTCGGGCGTGCCATGTCGGACCAGTCGATCACGAAGGGTACGAGATATCTCGACCGTATGCCCACCGAAATGCGCGTGCTCGCCATGCGCGATGCGGCAGCGCGCGACCGTGCCATCACCCACACACCGGAGTTCGTTCGCTTCGGTGTGGAACAAGCGGAGGTCTTCCAATGATTACCCAGAAAGCCATGCTCGCCGCGGTCCATATCAGCATATGGACCGCAACCAAACACGACCGCAAAGTCAGCCGCGACGTCGCCGACCGCAATGGCGCGCGCGAGCGAGCGGGACGTTACAACAAGCAACTCCTCATGGGCGCGGGAAAGCTCGAAGAGCTGCGCACGCTCGCCGGACAGATACGCCAGTACTTCTACAAGATCACGCTGCCGTGGTCGGATGAAGGATTCCGGCTTCTGCCTTCGCACTTCTACTTCGATCTAACCACGCGCATGCGCGAGTTCGAGGCAGGCTTCGTATCCGCCGTCGACCAGTTTCTTGAGGTCTACCCGGACTACATCCGCGAAGCGAAAGCGGAGTTGGGAGGGCTGTTCCGCGAGGAAGATTATCCCTCCGTTGAGAAGCTGCGCGAGAAATTCAGCGTGAAGCTCGAAATCCTGCCTGTTCCTACCGGCGATGACTTCCGCGTGCAGATGTCGGCCGAAGAGCAGACGCGGGTCGCGCGCGAGATCGACGCTAACGTCCGCCAGTCTCTGACCAAGGGAACGGAGGACCTCTGGAAGAGGATGAGGGAGGTGGTCAAGCATATGGTCGACCGTCTAAGCGAGCCGGAGTCCCGGTTCCACGCAACGATGGTGACCAACATCTTCGATCTCGTATCACTCCTGCCGCAACTCAACGTGAACCAGGACCCCGACCTTGAACGGTTCGCTCTCCAGATCCGCGACAGACTGTGCAACTACACGGCGCAGGACCTGAAGAAGGACGACGTGCTGCGGACTGCCACGGTGAGCGAGGCCGCGGGTATCGTTGCAGAGATCGATGAGGTGCTTGAATCGCGGCGTTCACAACCGCCGATTTCACAGCCCATCGTCGAACCTGCCAATGAGTTCTCTCCTCTACCTGAGGTCTCCGACATCCTTGCCCACATGTCGGCCTACATGGAGGTCCCGGCGACGCTATGAGACAGGAGACAGCAGCCGTAAAACGAATCCAGAAGGCGCGCACCACTCTCCTGCTCGACCATCCATTCTTTGGCACGCTGCTGTTCCGGCTCAAGGGACGCGAGACCTCCTCGGTGAAGACAATGGCCACCGACGGGGTCTCGCTGTTCTACAACCCGGAGTTCGTCGCAACACTTTCCGCAGCGGAGCTGAACGGAGTGCTTGCGCACGAGGTTCTGCATCCCGGACTGCAACACCATGTACGCCGGGGAAACCGCAGTGCCAAGCGATGGAACATGGCATGCGACTATGCCATCAATCCTCTGGTGATCGATGCAGGACTGGCGCTGCCAAAGGACGTCCTGATCGACAACCGCTTCCGCGGCATGAGCGCAGAGCGCATCTACAACCTGATCGAGGAAGAGGAGGATGGCGGCGGTCAGCAGCAGGATGACGACCGGAAGAGCGGCTCAGAGAAGGGTCAGGACGGCCGCGGCGGAGATAAGAACGAACCCAGCGCGCCGGAGACACCGGGAGGATTCGGCCAGGTGCTCGATGCTCCAGAGGCAGAGGACGCCGACGGCAAGAATCTAGACGAACAGGCCCGGGATTGGCAGATCGCAGTCGAGCAGGCACAGACCATCTCGAAACTTGCCGGGAAGCTGCCTGCGGGCCTTGAGCGCAGCTTGCAGGGAGCGGAAGAGGCCCGAGTCGATTGGCGGGAGCTGCTGCGGCGTGCATGGTCTGAAACCACTCCATCCGACTACTCGTGGATGAGACCGAATCGACGGCACATCTGGCAAGGGCTGTACCTTCCCGGCGTCCAGCGTGAGGGTGTGGGAGAGGTCGTGATCTTCGTCGATTGCTCCGGCTCGGTGAACTCGAGGCAACTCTCTCTGTTCGAAGCCGAAGTCCGCTCGATCCTCGAAGGACAGCGGCCCGAGCGCGTGTACGTCGTCTACTTCGACACCCAGGTCCACAAGGTCGAAGTCTATGAGGCTGGGCAGCAGATCAGCCTACGTCCGGTGGGCGGGGGAGGAACCGACTTCCGTCCCTGTTTCGATTGGGTCGAGGAGAACCACGTTCAGCCGCAGACCGCGGTGTTTCTGACCGACCTCTACGGTACCCTGCCCGAGCATGCACCCGCTTATCCAGTCATCTGGGCAACCACCGGATCCCAACACGTCAACTTCGGGCAGATCGTTCCCATGCAAGCGGCATAGATTGCGGGCCGTAGAGTCACGGCTCCGGAGCTTCCACAAAGGCTCCGGAGCGCATCCCGAATTTATTAACGGAAAGTAAATAGAAAGACGAAGAAGAGTTATCCGTGCCAGGCTGTCGATGTTTCTGCTGTGCGAAGAAGATAGAGAAAATTATCTAAAGGAGTTAGCACGGTTTTCGCGTTAGAGTAAATGACGCAGTATTTTCCCACGCCGCCAACCATTGAGATCGGGTTCACACCTGTCAGAACACCGACCAGTCGGCGATGCGACGTGAGGGTGTTTTGATTGCTGTTCTTTGATGCCTTGAGCCGCCGAAGACTTGGGCTTATCGTCTAACTGCCCCAAGCAACGGCGATGTCGGATTCTGTCCCCTAGTATCGCTGCTTTGCGAGGATCGATCGATGCATTCCAGACGCTTTTCAGCATTCGGAGTGGTTGTATTCCTGTGCCTCTTGCCTATGACCGGAGTTTCACAGACACCAGCCGCCGTTCCTGCTCCAGATCAGGAAAAGAGCATTCTCTACACGGGCCAACTGGACGGTTTCCTGGGAACTCAGAAGCTCTGCAACGGCTTGACCGATGTTCAGTGCCACGACTACATCGCTCAACGAGCAGACAACCTAAACAGCTTGAAACTGAGTTACCGATCCATTCTGGTTGGGATGGGCGACAATTTCGGACCGGACTTGCTCTGGAATCCATGCAAGCTGGACGCTTGCCCAGGTGGAGCCGCATACCCACCCGACTATCAATATATTCCGGCCAATATGGTTGGGCAGCGGACCGTGCCCAAGCCCGGACAGAACCACGTTGTGCAGCTGATGGGTAAATCCTACGACGCCGTGGTGCCTGGCAAAGAAGACTTCGCTTATGGCGTTCAATACCTGCGCGCCATAGGAGAGGATGCCGGAGTGCCGTTGATTGCCAACAATCTCGTTGTCCAGCCAACGCCTTCGCCCGAGTGCCTCTCCTATCCTGCTGCCACTCCAGCGTTGCCCTTATTGCCCAATCAGGTGTCGACCGCGATCGCGTCGGGATCGAGTGGATCGGCCGGTGGAAGTGGCGCTGGTGGGGGTGGGGCAGGAACCTGCCCAACCCAGCCGGCGGGCCCGAGCTCAACTCTTCTGCCAACTCTCGCGTGGCCCGATTCGAGTTCTATTTATCCGTGGACTGTTTCGATCGCCGTCTCTGTGCCCACTGGCCGGTTTGATCTCGGTAGAGATGCCCTGGTTTGCCCTATCGATCCCAAGTCCACCCCGAAAGATTGCATCCCCTGGAGCCAGGAAAAGGCCTTTACAAACACCAGCGCAGAACACGTCGAACAGACGCAGAAAACAGAACAAGACAGAGTAAATAAATTAAACATGGCTTCGGGTAGCAACGCATCTCCCGAGTCTCCCGCAACAACGGTCGTCCGGTATACGTTGAAGGACCCCAAGTTTATTCCCGTCGCCCCGAACGGCGTGATAGCTGAAGCTGCGGGCTCACCCGCGGCCATGCTGTTCCCGGAAAATTCGGTGAAGATTTGCATCTTTTCCGTCAAAGATCACAAGTATGTGTGCACAGACAGCGGTTCCCCAATCACCGTGCAGCGAACGCTCTTCCCGCACGCATGGATTACAGCCACTAATTCCTCAGGCGGCGATTATGTGGTCTTCTCTGCCCTTGCTCCTGATACTCTCAACGGTCTTTCCACTGCGAACAGACAGTGGTCCTCAAAAAAAATGACTCCTCCGGGACCTCCCATGCAGGTGGCAACCGGAGACCCTGCCCAAGCAGTGACGCAGGCCGTCCATGCCTACAACCAGCTCAACTCCTCCAAGAAGGCGACTGCGGTTGTGCTCGCACAGATGACACCTGGTGAAGCAAAGTCCCTCTCAGACAGTCTCGGTGTGACGTCGTATGCCTATATGACGTCGCATGACCATATAGAGAACGACTCGACGCAGATAAGCGTCATCCTGTCCGCAGCAGATGTCGTTGAATCCACACCTCAGCTCACCCTGTCCACCGCAGGCCGAAACCCTGCTACCCAGGGAAGGTATATCCCCGTGGTTACGCCCGGTCCTATCTTCCAGAAAGAGGACTGCCTTCGCGATTCGGCGGACAGCATTCAGAGTTGTGTCGCGCGACTCAGTCTCACCCAAGACGACTCAAACTTTACGAACACGCCTGCTGCGAAAGAGTATTCGAAGCTCCAATCTGCGACGCTGTCTTCCAACAACACCTTTTGCGACGATCAGCCTCAGCCGACCTGGGAATGCAAGATGCTCGAAGAGATGCGGGAATCTTTATATGACGCTTCCCACTCAATGCATGCTGATATTGCCATTCTTGAAGCAAAGGACTTCGACTATCAGCGGAGCGGGATCACGCCGGACTCTTTCCTCCCACCGGCGTCCCCTACATCGCCAACGTCGGAGCAGGTCATCAAGGCGCTGTGGAATGCGGGCAATCTCACCCGCGTCACATTGCTTGGCTCTACGCTGACAACTATCCTGACTCAGAATCAAACGAACCAGGCACGCACGTACCAGACACTAGCGACCGTCCGGCGAGCCGAGCAATTGAGGATCGTAGGAATCTATCAGCGCGGCAAGACCTTCTATGTGAGGGGAGTTCCGCTCGACCAAGCGAAACTCTACTCCGTTGCCACTTCCGATAACCTTGCCAACACAACCTCGGACTACTCATCGCTATCCTCGCCCGACCAGCATTTCCCCGACGTCTTTTGGCATCACGGTCGCACCATCAACATCGCCGACATTGCCAATGTCACATCTGGACTACCGGGCGTTCCGCGAAAGACGTCTCTTTGGGAGGTGTCGAGTCTTGAAGCCCCGTATCTAGGGCAGGTCAACAAAGCTGACCGGGTGGCAGCAGCACCGCAGATTGCTCCAATCACGGTCACTCACTCGAATCGCAGTCTGTTCTCGAAGCCCGATCCCACGCCTAAAGACGTGCAGCCCGGACCCTCATTGCCAACTCTGAGCTCATTGGCGCAGTTTGAGCCGTTCACACACATCGTCTTACAGCAGGTCGCGGTCGGGTATTCTTTTTCAAAACCGAGCCAGTCCGATCAGAATATCGGCGCCAATCTGGGCGGTGTCTCCAATCCCAACGTCGCCACCGCGCACAGCGATACCTTCACGTCTGTGGCGGACGGCCGCATCGAGCACTACCTGAGACGCGGCCGGTGTGCCTTCTGCTTCTCTGACTTCGGCATCGACGGCCAGTTTAATTTGACCCACACTATCCTTGGGTCGACTACACCCTCCACTGCGGTAACCACCGCGGGCGTCCCCATTTCGAGCACTGCCTCTTCCTTCCCCGCGAACTCTTTTGTCGAGAGCCCATTTTTCGACTTTCAAACGAGTGCAAAGAGCAACTGGAAGCCACTCGTGCTCCGGCCTGGAGTATTCTCCGTCAACGTCGCATCCGCCACACAGTTCCTCGCGAGTGCCCCACCTGCAACTCCGCCGCCTAGCGGAGCTCCGTCTGTCGATTTCGAGCTGACGACCAAGAGAACAGAGACCATTGGCGCGAATGTCGGCACCCGCATGGAGAAGAGCGACTTCAACTATTTTGAAGTGGGATATAGCTGGCAAAAGGTCCATGACGTTCTTTCCGGCATTTCGGCTCCCGGCCAAACGGAGTGTTCGCTGACCCATTCAATGACACTGGCAGATTGTGCCAAGTCCCTGAATCCAACCGGACCGTTGACCGCATCCTACGCAACCTACACTCAGAATGCTGGTGGGTACCTGATGGGCATGGTGACCTATCACTTCCGCAAGCAGCCGTTTCCGGAAGGCTACCCTGTCAATTCCCTGAGGAAGACGCTCTTTCTCTATCAGGGCACGGCATACGGCAATTTCTTCGCATACGAGCGATCTAACCCTTCAAGCCTGCTCACACGTTACGCCTTTCAGTGGAACAACTCGTTCCAGTTCACTCTTCCTGCGAACTTTACATTTGGGCCGAGCTATAACCTGTTCTTCTACCAGGCCAACCAGCACGGCATCGGCTCAAGCCTGCACCGGTCCTCGCTTAGTGTCCAGTTGAACTACTCCTTCGATTGGCACAGCGGGATGTCGTCGGCGAATGCCGCAGTCGGCAAAGTTCAATAAACCTGGGGGCGATGGCGACGCCCCCTTCAATCCAAGACAAATCTGAAACACAGATTGACCGCAACCTGTCTGCGCCCAGTGGACAAGGAGTTCCCATGTCTTTCGTTGCCCAAGACAACACAATATTCGAGCTTGATCGCGAACTCGACTTCCTCCTCGATGAAATCCAGGAGCAGGCCGAGTCTGAAGAGACGGAAGAAGTAAGTCCCGAGTTAATGCAGAGGTTCCAGCAGTTCTGTGACGCCTACAGCGAGAAGGTCGACCGGATCGGCCACTTCCTCAGCGTCATGGAGGCCAGAGCCGCGTATTGCCGTGGACAGGCGAACCGCCTCGCCGACCGCGCCCGGTCCGCAGAGAACAAGATAGATCGCACCAAGGGGATGGTGCTCTATTACCTCAAGAGTAGGAACCTGCGAAAGATCGAAGGAAAGGAATTCACACTGAGGTTGCAGAAGAACAGTCAGGACTCACTGGTTATTCTCGATGAGCCGCAGATTCCTTTGGTGTTCCGGGATGTTGAAGCGAAGATCCCCGGCCAGCTCTGGGAGGCGCTGCTTTCGTATCTGTCGGATGAGACCCGCAGAGAACTCAGTGCCTGCATACGGCAGATGAAGCCGAGCGCTGACGCGATTAAGAGAGCAGCGGCGGACCAGGAAGAGGTACCGGGAGCTGCGGTCCGGCGTGGAGTCCACCTCCGCGTTGCGTGACCCATAACCTTCGGAACCTAGCCACTCCGCAATCGAAGCGGAGATCGAGGTTAGAAAGATGCGAGAACACATTCATATCGTGACGGACGGCTCAGCCATCGGCAATCCCGGACCTGGGGGCTGGGCCGCGGTCCTCTCATGCGGCCAAAAACGATGGCGGATCTCGGGGGCGGTCGAACATACGACAGCCAATGAGATGGAGCTTACAGCCGCTATCCAAGCACTGAAATCCATCGACTTCGGATCGCGGGTGACTCTCTGTTCCGACAGCGAGTATCTGATCCGTGGCATGCGGCATCTGGCGGACCGATGGCTCCGTCAGGGCTGGCGCAACACTCGTGGCCGGCCGTTGCGTGACCAGGCACTTTGGCAGACCCTTCTGATCCTGAGGGCCAACCATTTCGTGGAATGGCGGTGGGTCCGCGGGCACGATGGCCATCCCGGACAGACCGAAGCCGATGCGCTTGCGTACATGGAAGCCCGCCGGACCTGGCTTGCGAGGAGGTTAGTTGCCTGAGTTCATGTAGTCGGAGACTGCGACATTCTTACCATGCTTGTTCGCATTTCGCATTTTGGGTGGCTCTATAGATGACTGCGGAACTCAGCAACCGACGTGATCATTCTTAGGAGGCTCATGAGCAGGCTGGGACAAACCACATCGAGTCCTCCGCGCTGGGGACCGGAGGCGATGTCGCTGGTGGCGCACGCCAAGGTCCTCAGCGGCAACAAGCTCGAGCAGTTGGTCGTGCGCCTGCAGCGCCACTCGGGCCGGCCAAAGCAGGAGTGCTGGCGGTTCGTCATCCAGCATGGCCTGAAGACGAGTGTCGATCATCGGCGATGGACCGAGGAGGAGATCGAGTACGTCCGCGAAGCGCTGGTCAAGCTCACCATCGAGGAGATCGCCAAGAAGCTTAAGCGGACGCCCAGGGCCGTTCGCAGCATGCTCGTGCGAAATGGTCTCGGCATTCGTGAGATTCGATGCGACAGGTTTTCACTGGAAAGTCTCGCCCATGCGCTCCGCGTACGAACGGACGAAGTGCGCAGTTGGATCGATCAGGGCTGGCTGCAGGCGACGATCTCGCTCGAAGGCAAGCGACGCTCCTACATCATCACGCCGGAAGCCTTGGCAGCCATGTACAAGAACCATCTTCCGAAGATCCTCGAACGCGGTGCACGAAGCCAGAGCCTCTTTGAGGCTTACCTCCAATACTGCTACTCGCCGAAGCACACCGTTGGCGAACAGTTGCTCGATGTGCGGCGGGACAAACGCGAGCGCGCCGCGTTCGCATCCCTCAATGAAGACGACCAGGACATCGATGAGGATGATGGCGACGAAGTGTAGATGCGTTCTAGTCAGCTATTGTGGCGGGGACAAGAAGAACTTCACCTTGTACTTTTCGCCGATAGTAAGAATCTTCTCGGCCGCGTTCTCGAGTGTGAGGCCGTCTGCAAGTTCACCGAAAAACTTCTCCATTCCTGCGGGGAAGAATGCAGCGGCAATGCGGCCAGAATCTTTCCCTGAGTTTCGAAATGTATGGAGTGTTCCCTTTGGCAGAAAGGCGATCTCACCTGTCTTCAACGGGAGCCAGCTATCGTGTGACAGAACTTCAAACTCGCCTGCCAGCACCGTGAGCGTCTCATCTTCGTTCTGATGAATATGCGGGGGAGGTCCCCCACCAGGAGGGGTCGTTTCAATGATGATCGAAGTCGCATTGTTTGTTGCTTCACCGGTGAGGACGACTTCGACAAGCTCCCCAAGCAGGTGGTACGACTCTATCGGCTGTAGTACGAAGGCATTCATATGGCGTTCTCACAAAAGTTGTGGAGTAAAACTCCGGGATGAAGGGTCGGTCGAAGAAAGCAACACAACCGAAGCAAGAGCGTCTAGTGCCAGATCCTCACGCCGAATACGAATGAACTTGTACCGACAGCCTCCCCGTTGTTCGACCTGTATTTCGCAGAGCCGCCAAATGCGCCTTCGTAGGTGTAGCCAACATAAGGTGCAAACTTCCGGTTGATCTCGTAACGCAGACGCAGGCCGCTGTCGAGGTCGCTAAAGCCGGAACCGATCTCACGCTCAGGATCATCCTTGCTGTAGAAATTGAGTTCAACTTGTGGCTCAAGAACCGTACGCTGCGTGAAACGAAGAGAGTAGGCGCCATTGATCCTTCCCGCCACTCGGCCATCGTTGCGAATGTAAAGAGTCGGTGCGAACTCGAAGGAGTAAGGAGCCAGCCCCTCAATGCCTACCGCTGACCATACGCGAGCTGGCCCCGAGTCCAGGTCAGCACGCACGCCTACCTGGGCGTCGAAATATTTCATCCGAGGAATAGGTCGATCGTAGAGCAACTCCTGATCGCCATCACTGACTGACGAATGATCCACAAAGCCCTCGGATTTGATCCACAGCCGGTTCCAATCGGTACCGATCCAACCCTCGCCATCCCAGCGGAATCGCGTGTTTGAGCCGCCACTGCGACCTTCGAACTGATCCAGGAGAACGTGTGAGAATGTTCGATTGTCCATCACTGGCGGGTCCCAACGTGAACGATCTGATCCCGGAGGGTTGGCGGGCATCTGCCCAAGTGCAAGTTGAGTCGACACCGCAACACATAGAAGTGCGGCAAACAGCAGAAGCCTCTGACACGAGGGGTTTTCGAGTCGCCCGATGGGGCGAAGGAATACTCGCAACGACGACCTCATTGCACGATCACCGTTCGAAACATCCCGGCTTCCATGTGGTACATGAGGTGGCAGTGATAAGCCCAATGACCACGCGTATCCGCAGTAACAACATAGCTCACCCGCTCCGCTGGTTTCACGATGAGTGTGTGCTTGTACGGGTTGAACTCACCATGACCATTCTCAAGCTCGCTCCAGAGTCCATGGAGGTGAATCGGATGCTCCATCATGGTGTCATTGATGAGAATGATCCGAACGCGTTCTCCGTAGGCCAATGTGATCGGAGGCGCCTCAGAGAACTTCTTTCCATCGAAGCCCCAGATGAAGCGTTCCATGTTCCCGGTCAAGTGCAGCTCGATTTCACGAGAAGGGGCGCGCCGATCGACTCCGCTGTAACGAGCACGAAGGTCAGCATAGGTAAGAACGCGGCGCCCATTGTTTTGAAGACCGTCGCCCGGGTCTTCAGGCCGGCTTGAGGTCATGGACGCAACCGTGGCCACTTCAGGGCCGACGTGGAGAATTTTTGCCGGATGGTCCGCAGGCATCATCTGTTTGCCTTCGGCTGAGGCTATGGGCAACACGCCAGGACCAGGCTGTGGCAAGGGAAAGCTCGACTCGAAGGATGACACCGAAGCCGCCTCTCCGACTCCCATTGAAATCGATGTATCCGAGTGCACACTCATGTTGGACATCGAACCCTGATTCCCTTTCATAGAGCCACTGCTCGACTTATCCATCGCTGGCATTTCCATACTCGTCATATCCATGCCGGGCATGTCCATGTTGGCGCTCATCTTCATGCCCGTCATCTTCATGCCCATGTCCGACATCGTTCGCATCGGGCGCGGGTCCATCGGTGGGATATCAGGAAGCAAGCCAAGTTTCGGTGTCAGGATGGCGCGAGCAAATCCGGTGCGATCTTCCGCCTGGGCGAAGATTGTGTACGCTTCGTCCTTTGGTTCAACGATAACGTCATAGGTTTCGGCAGTTCCGATGCGGAACTCGTCGACAGTGACTGGCTCGATCGCATTGCCGTCCGCTGCCACTACCATCATCTTCAGACCGGGGATACGTACATCGAAGAACGTCATCGCGGAGCCGTTGATAAAGCGCAGCCTCACTTTCTGTCCCGGCGCGAACATTGCAGACCAAGGGCTGGATGGAGGCGCACCATTCAGCAAGTAGGAATATGCGCTACCGGACACATCGGCAATGTCCGAGGGGCTCATATTCATCTTTGCCCACACCATGTGCTGCGCCAGGGCCTTGGAGAATCCATCGGCGTGCGCATCGCGGGAGAACTGTTTCAGACTCGGACGATGGTAGTTGTAATAGTCACTGTCTCCCTTGAGATTGCTCAGAATGGAGTTTGGATCGAGATCGGTCCAATCCGACAACAGGATCGCGTAGTCGTGTTCGGGAGCTTCCGCCTCGGAGAGCAGAGGATCAATGATGATCGCACCGCTTAGCCCGGTTTGCTCCTGAAATCCGCTATGGCTGTGATACCAGTAGGTACCATTCTGCTTCACCGTGAATTCGTAGGTGAACTTCTGCCCCGGTCCAATGCCCTCGAAGCTCAAGCCGGGAACTCCATCCATCTCAGAGGGAATACGCATTCCATGCCAGTGGATGGAGGTGAATGTCTTGAGCCTGTTCGTCACTGACAACGTGACCGTGTCGCCTTCTCTCCAGCGAAGAGTAGGGCCTGGGACTGAACCGTTCACTGCGACTGCCGTGCGAACTTTCCCCGTGAAGTTCACCGGGAGTGTGTCGATCACGAGATCGAACTGGTTTCCCTTCAATTCGGTTGGTGGATGCAATACGGTAGCGGCCTTAGCCAAGCCTGCATTCCAAGTCACAAGACCAGCAGCGATCATCCCTTGCAGGAAGCGGCGGCGGTCTAAGATAAATTGCTTGTGCGCCTCAGGCTTGATGGTCATGTCCGCTCTCGGATGACCTTCGATGGGATGTGAGACGAATGGGTCGCGGTGCATCTTTCCTGGCTATCGATGGAACAATGCGAGATGAATTGTGATTGGAGACACATCAAATCCATCCTCGCTCACCGAGACAGTGCGGGACTGGAGATAACCGAAACTTTGCAGAAACGGGTTAGACATTTGCAGGATTGATCCTGCGCTGATGGGAAGTCCCAAACTAAAGCGAGTCTACGAAGACGGGGAGATCCGCTCTGACGGTCTCGAGCTGCTCGCGACTGCAGGAGAAGACCTGGCGGTACGCGCGACTCGCAATTCTCAGGTTCCAGAGATGAGCTTCCATCGCTGTCACCGATGCATTCCGAGGATAGAACTCGCTACCGGCTTCTAAGATCAGCAGAGCCCTCCAGGGAGAGACGGGATAGTAGCCTTCGAAGGCCACGGGAGCTTCATGGTCATTGAATTTCGCAGCTATGTTGATCATGGGTTGATCGCTTGTGAGGAACGGCACATCTGTTTCGTTCTCGATCAGCAGGATCGACATACGTGGATGAGCGTTGAAAAGGCTGTAACCAAGATTCAGGGCGAGCATGTGCGAGATGATATTAGCAGTTCGTTCAAATCTCGACCGCTCTTCGATGGGCATCAGCATCTCAATACGCCGACGATGGTTGGTACGGGTGTATTGGACGGCAAGACCGCGATAGAAAGCCACTCCATCGTTGTCGTTTGAAAGGAAGCGAAGATCACCGCCGCGAAGACTCTCAAGGTAAGGTTGAAACGACTGCTCAATCTTCGCGTGAAAGTTCTCGTTCGCCTCGGCAATGTCCTTGTCGATTGCCGCCAGTATTCCGGAATGGCTCGATGACTCCTTTTGGTAATGCGCCTTCGCTGCATGCGGCGTCATGAACTGTTGTAGCAGCTGCAAGTGCATCGACTTAAGCCGCTCAGGCGAATCGTTGATAACCGTTTCGTGGATGAAGGCCACATCGGACGGTTGCAATTCTCTCAGCCGATAAAAGTGGTTCTCTGCTCCTACATTTCTGACGTTCGGCTGAAAGACCCTGCCCGACTGCAGGCAGCAAACCTTATCATCCACCGCCCATGCGTCGAGATAGAACCTTGGGACGAAATGGTGCAGCTTCTTGGCTACCGCGCTCATGCATAAAGTCTACTCGGCGCTGTGTTGAGAACGAGGCTGCGAAACACTATGAGGCGTAGTCCAGCACCGGCTCAAGCCCAAAGCTGGCGTATTTATTGTCAGTTATCGGGACAGCCTTTAGAATTGCGGCCTATGGGACATTAGCTGGAAAGGTGGACTGAATGTCGCGCAAGCAAGTCGGCCTAACCCTCGCTGCAGTGGTCGTACTTGCAGCTCTCGTCTTCTTCCTTCCAAGACTCTTCACAAGGCACGCGGATCTCCGCACGCGGCTCGCCTCTGCGCTCAACCTTCCAAAGGAGCGCGCTGCGGACTTCTTCATCAATCTTCCGCCGGCTGCATCGCGTTACCCCGGTACGATCCTCGCAACAGAACAACTCTTTATCCTCAACCCCGCGGACGCGAACGACCCAGACCTCCATACTGGAGATAGCTTTCAACTTACTGCGAATGACGAGGTAGCTGGCAATGCGCTCGGCTCGCTTGGCGTGCCCTGGTTGAATGAAGCAGCCTCCAGCAAGCAGGAGGTTGGACTCGAATTAGAGGTGAGCGACGGCAAGATCCTCGAGATGGACGTGCCCGCCCTTAAAAAGAAGCTCCTGGCCTCTCAAGAAGCACAAAGCGCGGCGAATAAAGGAACGGATCCCATTGTCATTACGAGATCCTACGTTGGAAAGATCACCTATGTCCTGAAACGCAAAGGAAGCGACCAGGGTTCTCTTTGGCAGAAAGCTCCAAAATCGAATCAAGACTCGGAACACTTCCGGATCGATGCGAGCAGGACGCAGGAGGGTGAGATTCGTGTCGAGATGCTTGACCCCGTGATCTTCGCATTCGAGGCCAGCAGCGCGCACTTCATCCTCACTCACTTGGGAGTCGAGCCCACAGACGTCAACCTCACACCGATTCGGCCGCACACTCAAACCGTTTCCAGTACGAGTCCGGCCCCGGCAAAACCGGGAACCAACTGGACACTCGTGACCATCGCGTCCGGCCACTATCCGAAGTTAGTGACACTCCGTCAGGACTGGAACGCGGACTCAGCTCGGTTGGTCGATAGCGCGCTCTCTCAGTACGGTCCGGTGGCGACGATGGACCTCATCAGCACGGAGCAGCAACCGCTGACCGAACAGGGCGTAAAAGGCTTCGTCGCCCAGGTAACGAGTGCCGTCCAGGCCAACCACAGCAAGTTCCTGGTCGCCTACTACGTTGGCCATTCGATGACATGGCCCAGTGGCGATATCGCGCTCATCCTCGGTTCCGCAACGGAGATCCCTAGGAATCTATCAACGCGCTCCCCAGAGCTGCTCGACCGGTCGGTGGGGAGCAACATCGGCGATCTCGCCCGCTTGGCGAATGCGCTGGACGCAAATCTGGAGACGCTCCCACAGGGCTTTCTTCCTCTACGCGAACTCTACGCAGAACTGACTCAGGCTCACGTCCCCTTCGCTCTCATCGTTGATGGGTGCCTTCGCATGGATGAGTTCGAACGGATGCGTTCGGAGCTTGGAATCGTCTCCGACAAGGGCCTGAATGTCTTCTTCTTTGCTGGATCCAACGGAGACCCCGGATCGGCCCTTTCCCGTCTTGGAGACCTACAGGAACACGTCGCAGACTCGCAACCATATCTCCACTCAACAAATCTGGTGTTGCTTGCTGCCAAACCCGGCACGTACGCCATGAGTCGGCCCAATCCGGACAACACATGGAGCGAGGTTGGACCATTGGCAGCTCGGCTTACGAATCTCTATCGGGCATCCCGTTTCGATGCTGACCGGCCGACGCTGGGGGACCTCATCGGCAGGATCACTGACTTCAATGGCGTAGGAGAGATCTCTGCGACCGGCTCGATCAGTTGGAGCGACGCGGCCCAGTTGAAACAACTCACGCAGACCGTGCCGTATCCAGGAAGCTGACCACATCCTTCGGCAAGAATCATCTTCGGACTACGTATTCAGAGCCTCGCGCAAATCAATCGGTGTTACTTCTTCGCCCCGCTGCCACGCATCAGGCCCTACTGGCCCAGTCGGAGCGATGTGATAGACACGCCGAGCCTGGTTCTCTTCCCACAGCTTCGCTGCTCCATACAAACTGGCAAGGCTGGCGATTTGCTTACCATCCTCCACCACAAAATAGTTACTCATACTCACTCCTCAATTCTTTGAGATCGCTCCTAGAACATTCTAAGAGTTGGCAGGGGGCATTCCTTGCCAGCTCTCTCGTTGCTCGGTTTCTTTGCTGGCAACGGCTCTCCGGCTAAACTGTCTATATGGCTGATCGAATACTCCTGGCGAAGCGCATCAACAATGGTCAATCTGAGGTGTGGTTCAGCACCGAACCCAAGAGCCTTCGCGTCGTCTCCACCAATGTCATCGTCTATCCAGTTCGCACCCTGTGTACTCCGGAAGAATCGAAAGCGTTTCATGAGGCCCTTGCCAATGGGGAAGCTCCGGTGCCGGCATCCATCCTCGACAAACTGATCGAGGATTTAGGGCTTAAGGCTTAGTCGCAGGTCAAGGAGACACATGATGCTCGCATCTAGCGTCGGGCCTGCACCGTTGCCTCGTGAACCAGCGGAGTCATTATTCTTTCTTCACCGCTCTGAGTCTTCTCGCGGCCAAACGCTGACAGATCGAGCGCGAGTTCTCTGAGGATCGGAAACTTGTCTGCATGGCTCGCCATTAGCACGTTGACGAAGTCTTCCTGGTTGGGCTGACCTAGGGCGAGGCGATAGAGGAGGCGTTGCTCCTGCAGTGCCTTGAATCTTGCCTCATCTCGGCTGTGGGGCATCCTGAATATGTAGCGAGTGACGCCTGTCTCCGGCAAAACCCACCAAGGGCTAAGGCCACTGAGATCGGACTTCTCTAAGTTCCCGGCCCTCTCAATCTCCGGCCAGACAGAACCTCCGTGCAGGTCTTTCTTGAGTAGTTCCGTCCCCAGAGACTTCGCAAGGCTGCGCCGAATGAGCTGGCCACCGTATCGCTGGATGCGTCCCTCCCGTTGTTCGAGATCAAGAGGGCTTGAACAAAGATCCCAGTGAGCGACACGCCCGCACCATACGTGAAAATCCAGGCCTTCCTGTCCAACGGAGGTCGTTGCCAACACATGCGGCCAGAATGGAGTATTGAAAGCCTTACGGAGTTCGTCGGAGCGAACGGGACGGGTCACACCTGTACCCGCCTTCGAATCGAGTTCATGGTCGGTTCCACCGAAAGGCACCGCGGCGTGACAGCGGACTCGTATGCGCTGCTCGGATTTGCTACCAATCGGATGGAATGAGAACGAACCGGTGGTAACCCCGAGTATTGAACACAAGTCTTCCGCAAGTTCTGCTCCATCCTCTGATCCGCTCTGCCGGGCAAGCCAAAAATGCTCATCAAGCAACGCTTCAAGATTTCCGGACAGGGCGGCCTGTTGCAACGTCAGTGCCGGTGTTCGCCCCTTAAGACGAGCAAAGAAGACCGGATTGTCCAGGTAGGTACGCAAACCATGCCAACATAGCCGCAATAGGTCGTGGAACCCTTCCGGAGCCAGTGCCTGAGCATAGTGGCGCCGAAGTGCGCGTCCAGCAACCACCCCCGGCGAAGACAGCGCGATAGTAGCCAGATCACGCAATTCACTCGAGCTGATCGAGGTCACGGTGGAGGCTTTGTGCCACTGTTGGACACATCCGAGGAGCCGGACGTCATCAGCCGCAACCTGTTTCCATGCGGAAGAGCTCATCGCGCTGAAGCCCGCCCGGAGGTCAAGCGCAGAGATGATCTTCCAGATTGGTCGCCTCCGCTTTCGCTCCTTGGCGGTTGCCTTGTCAATCTGAACGCCAAGTTTATCGAGCGCTGACAGAAGTTGCGCCATGACCGAAGCGCGGACACTCCGAAGGTTTCCGCCTCGTGCCTTCATCGGATCCACTGCTCCGATAAGGAACGGAGAAGGATGGAAAAGGGCAAGAATCGGCATTCTTCCCTTTCCAGCCTGCAGACGGCGTTGCCGCCACGCGAGTTCGTAGCCCCTTTTCTTCGGCAAGTAGGAGGCTTCGACCTCCAGGCTCAGCAACGCGGCGATACTCTGAGGCGTTGCCTTGAAGCGACTAAAAAGCAACAGCTTTTCTGGCGTCTCTCCGGCCCAATCTCCCGAGAGCGACCACCATGGCAGAGAAGGTGCCGTCCAAGGAAGAGCCAGGCTGTCGGACTTTAGGACTCTTTGCAGCGCGCGGAGCTTTGGGTGTGGCCAATGCGCCGCCGGTTTCAGCTTCTTACGGTCTTCCAATGTCAGCTTCGTCAGCTTGCTGTCGTTGAGTGATATCCGTTGTTTCCAGGCCTGGTAGCGCTTTCCAAGCGCCTGCATCGGCAATGGCACCGAGAGCCAGTAAGGAAGTGCCTCGCTTCTATGCTGCTTCTTGAACGAGTTCACCAGATGACGGTAGACACGAACATCCTCCGCAGACAACTCGCAAGCAAGCGGCACAGTATGGCTGCCGTCAGACACATCTCTGCCCTCACGTTCCGTCCTGGACATCAGCGGACCAAGCAGGCCTTGCAGGGTTGTGCGCTGAGCCGACGCAGAGACTCTGTGTGCGTCGAACTCTGAGGACTCGCTTGGGATCCTCGCCATGGCGCGAATGCTGTCACCGAAATCCGAGAAGGCGCTCATCGCGCGTTGACGAATCACCTTGCCATGATCTCCGCCAAGAAACTCGATGAGCTCAAAGAGTTCCCTGTGGTGATCTGCGCCGGCAGCTTGTTCCCACCGCCCCGCGTACAGTTTGTAGGGCGTCGCGGAGAGAAGCAGCACTGCAGGCGGATTGGCTCCGCAGAGCAGTTGCGACATGAGCTTATCCTGCAGTCCATTGGGAGTGAGAAGCTCTCGATACCTCTGGAACTCATCGAAGATCACGAGATCCGGCGGGCTGAATATCAACTGCGCGTGCGCGAGAGCACGGCGCAAGCGTCCGATGATCCTGCCCTTCGTCTCGGTCTTCGCAGCTTCAACGATTTTCGCGTATGGATCACCCTTGAATTCCTGGCTGACCGCCGATCGGAAGGCGCGAAGGAATCGCTCTTCAGGCTTATATCTCGCGTGCCGGTAGGCCTCCACAAGTTGTTCCCAGTTCTTCCTTGCTGTGCCCCGAAGCAGATCCTCCGGCAAACTCCGTATCAGTTGCGGGTAAGTCCATCCCAGGAGCGCCCGAAGGAATGCTCGCTCCTCCTTTCGCCCGCCGTGCAGCCGGGCTTGATCACCGGGGAAGGAGGTGGCCGGCGTGAGCGCATAGAGTCTGACCTTGGCCTTCGGGCGAGCTGTTTCGAAGGGAATCAGGCCGAGGCGATCGATATTCGAAAGCGCATTCTTCCGCTCCTCCCTGGGGAGGAAATCAACAAGCCTGCCGCGATTCTGGTTACCAACACGCTGGCCATTGGTCACGTAATAAACAAGCAGAGGCCGGCTCTGGCGTTTGCAAAGACGCGCTACGATGTCGCGTGCAACAACCGTTTTGCCCAAGCCAACCTCGTCGGCAACCAGGAAGCGGCGCGGCCCAGCAACGTCCTCCAGGGTCCGGCAAGCGACTTCGACCGTTGCTTGTTGAAAGCGCTTCAGGCTTGCGCTCATGCGGGTTTCACCATGGCGCTCGTCACTTCTCCAGAAGCTCCGTTGTCAGTGTGTTCCAGATAGACCTGAGTTCCTGAAGGCGCTCCATCTCGTGCTGCTGTTCCGTATACGATCCATCCAGAATCAGATCGAGATAATCCTGGACACGCATGTTTGCGCGCTCGAACGCGGCAGGATCCCGTGCCCAGCAGGCAAGCATACTTTCGATTGTCAGCGAGTCGAGGTCTTTGTTCAGGGAGCCTGTGGCCTGCTGAGAGTTGACCGGGGCATCCCACGCTGGCGCCTCGCCCTCAACGGAGCCACCGTCGATCAGCGAACGCCACCACGCAAGAAATGCCTTTGGTCCCAGGTACCGCGCTAGAGCCGCCCGGTCACGATTTGCATCCAGGGGTGGCGTCACCGGGAACCGTTGCATCCAGCAACACTCGCTGCCTTCGAGCGACAACCGCAACTGGACCAATTCTGTCTGTAACGCCAGCGGAAATGTCCCGAGTTCGAGCATCGTCGATGCCTGCATCCAGGGGACAAGCGATCCTGTGGCCATGCCGACGTGCAGTGCGATCTCATGATCTAACGGATGGGGAGCGTGATCTACTTCGAGCCTAAAAGTATCCCCGTCGCGCAGCAGCGTAGCAGTCCGGCAGGACCATGCCACTGAGTTACGGGCCTCTTCCAGACGTTTCCGGACCTGATCTTCAATAAAGCCTTCCTTTACCAACTGCTCCAGCGGACACGGGAGGCCACGGCCCAGCAGATCCTTTAGGCCTTCCCAGTATCCTAAGTCGGCCTCTATTTCCGCGATAATTTCTACGTTTCGACCTTCCCAAGCCCTGGTCGTTGCGTTGGGGCTGCCGATCCACAGAAACACCTTCCTGGCAGTCCGAGCGGCAAGGATCTTCGCGTGAAGCCCGAGTATCGGAGCCTCCTCCGCTCCGATCTCCACCTCGTCACCAGTCTCGTCCTCATCCTCCTCGGTCCAGTCGTTCATCGGCTTCTGAAAAGAGAGAAGATTACTGGCGAAGGCCTCCAACGGTTTTCCCGGTTGGGCCGCAAGCCTGAGAAGCTCTGTCTGAGTTGAGAAGAGAGTTCGCGGTGTCTGACCACCGCCCCACGTTCCAATTGTCTTCAGGAAGACGCCGTGCAGAAATGGACTGACAATGGCAACTTCAGTTACACCTTCTGGGGCGACTGGAAGTGGATCGTTCCCCTGGCCACCGGTAAGACGAATCCTCTTGATTTTGAGCCCTGCTGGAACGTTCCAGGTCACGTCTTTCAGTTCGCGTACCAGCCTGATTCGATCTGATTCAGCCAGTTGTGCCGAACTTGCAAGCTTGTCAAAAACATCGACCAGACCGTCGATCCGAACTCCTCCTTGAATCGCCACGCCACCAGTGAGCAGCAGCCCCAGGTCTCGATTCGCGGCAACAGTCAGATTTCGGCTACCGAGCCATAAGCGCCAGCGCACTTCTCCTTGCTGATTGGAAAAGCGGACGAACGCCATCTTTGGATGCCAGCTATGGGTATTTTGGTCGAATGGAACCTCGATCAGGAACTGATCGAAGATCGCCGTCACGTCTGATCGCTTATTCGCGCTACTGAGCCTTCCCTGCTGCAGGACAATCCGCACCTTCCCTCGAAGGTCCGTGACTGCCTCGGCGAGATCAGCCTGGCTTCCTGAGCCTCGATCGTCGTCCCGTTCGGCCATCGATAGCAGAGCGGCAGCGATCGACGTTACATCCGCAGAGTAGGTGGCGAGAAGTGCGGTTTCGACGATCCAACCGGGATCGGGCCTGAGTCCTTCGAGGTACGACTGTGGCGACCACTCCTTTCCAGTTTTCATTCGGCCCCATTTAGGTCGTTAAGCAGGCGATGCACATTGTGCCATCGATAGTGCAGGGGTTTCGCCCCAGGATGCTTCTCATTCTCCCAGACACGCCGCAGTTCCCTGCCTTTCAGACTTTGAGACAGGCGCGCTCGTTGGCCCTTGCGACGGCATTCGGCCCTTCGATAACAATCGAGAAGGTCCCTAACTGGTCCGTTTTTCCTGTGAATCCAGTCCTGGGTTTCTGTGAGAACTGCAGAGAACGGCTCCGACAGATCGATCCCATCCATTTGGAGCCCCAACAGGTTGAGCTTAGAAGCTTCCTCTGCATGTTCCGCCAATATCAATGGGAGCTTATCCCGATGGAGGCGTGAAGTCTGGATACTGTCGTTGCACTCCCGGATCTCTTCGACCAACGCCGCATAGACTCCGCGGCCGATCACTGCGAGTGCTGCGGCTTGGCCTGCGCGCAAAAGGGCATCCCTATCCCTCCCGGCATATTTCAAGATCTCACTGTCCCAACAGTGCTCAACGTCGGGAACGGCATTCAAGAGCGCGAGCTTTGCCAACAGCGAGGGCTCGCCTGGGTGGTGTACAGACCTGACATCGCTGAGCCTCTTGCGGAGATACTTTTTCTCGTCCAATAAAAGGACAAAGGTGAGTTCGCCATCTCCTACAAAGTCATCCGGGGCGTCAGGCATTAGTTTGTCGAACGGGAGATAGCTGGGGTTGAGCGGCACACCATCGTCATCCAATGTTGTCCGGGTCGCTGAGCTGAGGGTGGCGTGAATACGCGATCTCGTGGGCAGATGCTCGCCGTCCCGCGTCGGGCCCAGCAGTCCCCACGCTCCGAGAGCGGTCCAGTAGATCAGTGATGGTGGCTGATTGCTCTTCTCAGGAAAACGACGTGCTCCTATAACGCCATCCTCTCCAGCGTCCAGTAGCCGGCCTGCGAGCCGCACCTCAGCGCGTTCAACTGAACGCTGTACTGACCTGACTTTTGTCTCTCTCTGCAGTGCCTCGTACATCCATGGAACGAAGAGCACGTAGCGCAGGCGAGTATGCAGCACTGAGGTTCCTGGGAAGAAGCGGTCTGCATAGCGCTGATGGATGAGTAGAAAGCCGATCTCGTCCCGAACACCTTCGGAGTGCCCATCGAGTTGCGCCTCAGCGCGGCCGATCGCATCCCTGGACATGAACGTCCAGCCGAAACTCGATAAGTTCTTGAAGTCCCCTAACATCCCCGTCCTCTGTGTCCGGGGCTGAACCTGATCACAACGTTGCGATGTAATCGGCGCTTCCGGTCAGGATGACGAAAACATTCAGCATGAATATCGTTCCCTCGACCGCATACTTGATATGTCAAAGACACTCCCATTTTCAAAATGTATCTCATGGATGATAAGTGAGGTTCTATTAATGATCGCCGGCGACACACACCCTGAACTATCGATGCTAGCAGGCGGATGGATCTTCTGACCGCGTCGTTGCGAGCGAGATTCGTTCCGAGAAAAACGTTTATGAGGAGTCATAGTTTACGATTCGTCATGCGATTCTTCTACTTGGCACGATGCGTCTTTACAGAGACAGCTCTCCGAGAGCTTGATGCGCCCTCAGCAAGGCAGTTGCTGCCAGTGGGGGGATATTCATTCCCTCGATTCGAACTGTCTGTACATCCACGATGCCGATGAACGCCAGAATCTGGCGCAGGTAAGGCTCGACAAAATCCCAGGAACGCCATGGACCTTCTGTAAAGACTCCGCCCGAAGCCAGAACGAGAATTGCCTTTTTGTTCTTTGCTAAACCGAGTACACCGCTGTCGGAATACTGAAAGGTCCTGCCGGGCCGAACAACCAGGTCGATCCAGGCTTTCAGAGCAGACGGAATGCCGAAGTTCCACATTGGAGTAGCCATTACCAGAAGATCGGATTCCAGAAGCTCATTCGTCAGTTGATCGGACTGATGGGCCGACGCTTTTAGGCTTTCCTCCTCCACAGGGTCTCTCGTTGAAATGGCCCGGAGGGTGGTCCCGTCCAGATGTGGCAGGTGCTCGGCTGCGAGGTCGTGACGTAGGATCTTTGCACCGGGATAAAGGTCCGCGAGCCTTTCCGCGATCTTATTGGAGACAGCTCGACTCGCCGAGTCTTTTCCTCTGGGGCTGACTTCAATCATGAGTATGTTCTTCATAGCGACTCCCTTTGGCGCGAGCGTGGCGTCAGCGCACTCCACGCTGCGTGCGAGTCCATATAGTCTCTCCAATGCGCGATCTTCCGGTTCTCGAGATGGATGATGGAGCAGAACCGGTTGTCGTACTTCGTGCCGGTCGCGAGGACTGTTCCGTGGACTTCGTATTCGATGACAACGACATAACCCGTGTCTGCTGTGTGGACAACGAGGTTGTCTGCGGACTGCAAGTTGATGATCTCAACGTAACCGTTGAACGCATCCATCAAAGCGGCTCGTCCCCGAATCACACGAGGCCAGCCGAGATCGTAGAGGACCTCGTAGATGGTGTCGTCGGTGACGATGTCAAAGAAGTGTTCGCCGTCAACGAGGTTTCCGAGAGCACGTCGAACCAGGTTGAAGTATGGGTCTGCTGCCTTGTAGGCAGCGTATTTAGTCTTGGGCATTCCGTGTTTCTCCACTCGCTTCATGATGTTCAACGAGGGTGACTATAAAAGAGTAAGCTACTCTCAAACAAGAAGGCACACTGACGTCAGTAGCTAACACCGAGGTTAGTCATGAAGAAACCGGGCAGAACCATCTCTCTGGACCCCGCAGCCGTCTGCAAAAGCTCAGACCCGATGGCGGTCAGGGAGTTGTTGACGAAGATTGGTGATAAGTGGAGCATCTTTTTGATTCTTTCGCTCGACCTGCTCGGAGGACGTGCACGATTCTCTGAACTCGAACGTGCGGTCCCAGGTATTTCGCAGCGGATGCTATCGATGACCCTCAAGAATCTTGAACGGGACGGGTTGGTGATACGCGAACTCTTCCCCGAAGTACCGCCTCGCGTTGAGTATGAAATTACAGACCTTGGAAAGAGCCTCCTTCAGCCTACGCAGGGATTGGTCGATTGGGCTAAGGCAAATTGGGAGCGGGTCAGAAAGGCGCAGGCCAAGTACGATTCCGAATGATCTTCATAGGCTGTATCGCTCGATTGTCAGATCGCTAACGACAAGTCGGCGTGTGGGAAGTAATGATGAACCGTTCATGAGCGCTTTGGCGATCTAGCGTATATCCAGAATCGTTACTGCTGAGGAGCGTACGCAACTGTTCATGTACGACGAACAGACTCTTCCGAAGACGAGTGCGGTCAGGCAGGCTGACCGCACATGACAAAGTCAGCGGAAACGATCGGGCTCAAGAAGTCAACTTGACCATTCGAGGTTATGGGTCAAATGATTGAAATCGCCGCATCTCACTGGAGATGGATTGCTCTTGCCATCATCGTCCTGGTTACCGTTGCGGTGACGACTAGGCCCGCTTTCAAACAGCAATCGAACATGGTCGTCGTCCGGCTGCCTGGGCATCGGTGGTTTGGCGATCCGCAGGCAGCGCAGGTATACGCGTCCGAAGACCTTCCCTATGCATGGCTGAGCACTGCCGTATATGGATCTCCAACCAGCACAAAGCCAGACGAGAAAGCCAAGTTCACAGCAGGAAAGGCTGCCCTGGGCGACCAATGGTCCATGTGGGCCGATTTTCCCAACGCAGACCTTCAGGCCAAGATGAACCAAGTTCACTTGCGGGCGCAGGCCTGGGAGAAACCATCAGATCATCTGATCGTCGTCGCGTTCGGCGGGACAGTTGCCTCAAATCTGAACGATTGGAAGGCGAATACCCATTGGGCCCACCCTTTCCTGAGGGACGAGTACACTGTGGCCGGAGATGAGTTCGCACGCGCCTTCGCCGAAGAGCTTGCTCGCAGGATGCAGGAGTCTGATCCCGAGAACCGCAGGCTGGTCCATCTCCGGTCGACTGGCCATTCTCTCGGCGCGGGTCTGGCGGAGAAATTCGCTTACTCCCTGCCAGCCGCCGAGTATCAAATCCCGCGCGTCGAGAAGGTATTCGCCTTCGATCCCTCTCCGGTCACGACCTTCCTGAATACCAAGGGGAGCGTGCGAAAGGAGAACAAGGACGGGCTGGAGATCGATAGGATTTTCGAGCGAGGAGAAATCCTGGCCATCCTACGTGCGGTAACTGCGGTCTTCCACGCGCCATCGACGGTGAATCCCAAGGTAACTCAGGTACGATACAACCTGTTTGGCAACGATCGCTTCGGCCTGACAAATCCGGTAGCGAGCCACGCGATCGATAAGCTCGCGGAGCGCCTTCAATTGGTTGCGGCTGGCAAGCCGCCTTCTAAGTAACCCGACGAGCAACCGATTAGCGCACGACTACATATCTGAGCGGAGAGGCCGCAATGGCGAGACCGGCAGTGCGCATCCGATGCCTTCAGCCACGCACGTATTCAGCGGAACCAGGACAATGGTCGTCCCCTACGGCCGGGAGCCCTGAATGATGATGCCGACGAAACGTCGCGCCTTTTCCGGCCAATCGTCCGTGCTGCCCGCGCTGGAGACCCCATAGATCGCACGCAACATGTCCATTGGATCGACATCTGACCGAAGGTCCCCGCTGGCGACGGCGCGCCTCGCCAGCGTATTGGCAGCTTCCTCCATGACGCGGGTGCTCTGTTGATAGACCTGTGAAGGACCGCCGACCATTGCGTCTAATGCCGGAGCAATGATCTTTTTCGCGGCGATATAGTCAATGAAGACCAGCATCCACGCCCGAAGCGCCTCAATAGGCGGCAGTTCGGCGGAGAACTTTCTCTGTGCCTCAGCCAGTTTCTCGATTTCGCCGATATAGACAGCGGCCAGCAAGTCATCGCGTGTAGGAAAGTGACGGTAAAGTGTCCCGGGGCCTATCCTGGCCCTCCTGGCGATCTCGTCCATGGTGGTCTCCGCTCCCCGTCGCGTGAAGATCTGCCTCGCGACTTCGAGAATCCGCTCGCGGTTGCGTTGCGCGTCGGCTCGGGGCTTGCGGGTTGTTTTCTTGTCGGCGGACGTTTTCATCGGATGTTTTTGAAACCGGAGAGGCCCTCCGGTAATCTTATATCCATAACGGAGACTTACTCTCTTTTATTCCGGGCCAAGGCCCGTGTCAAAGATCAGGATCGGAGCGTGCAACATGGCAGTGAAATTTGGAGCAGAGTCAACGACAGAAGAGGTCCTTGCAGGGGTCGATCTGAAGGGTAAACGGATTCTTGTAACCGGCGTATCCGCGGGTCTGGGCGTAGAGACCGCACGTACTCTGGTGGCGCATGGCGCCGATGTTGTGGGCGCGGCGCGCGATCTGGAGAAAGCACGACGGGCGACAGCGGCGGTCAGCAATGCCGCGGCGGAAACCGGCGCGAGTTTCGAGCTGCTCGAACTCGATCTGGCCAGCCTGAAGAGCATACGCGCCGCGGCGGACAAGCTGATTGCCGATGGCCGCTTATTCGATATCATCATCGCGAACGCCGGCGTTATGGCGACTCCGTTGGGCAAGACGGAGGATGGTTTCGAGACGCAATTCGGGACCAATCATCTGGGCCACTTCGTGTTTGTGAACCGCATCGCGAAGCTGATCAAGGATGGTGGACGTTTGGTCAACCTCTCTTCCTCGGGGCACCGTTTCAGCAATGTGGACCTCAATGATCCCAACTTTGAGACGACGCCATATGAGCCGTTCGTATCTTACGGCCGTTCAAAGACTGCAAACATCCTATTCGCAGTCGAGTTCGACCGCCGTCATAGAGCCCGTGGCGTGCGAGCTACCGCCGTTCATCCTGGTGGAATCATGACTGAACTGGGTCGCCACATGGATCCGGGCAGCCTGGAACAGATGGTCAAACAGATCAATGAACAGGCCGCAGCAGCAGGTAAAGGAGCGTTCGAGTTCAAGACAATACCCCAGGGAGCCGCGACCTCAGTTTGGGCAGCAGTAGTTGCGCCCGCCGAAGAGGTGGGAGGACGGTATTGCGAGAACTGCCACGTGAGTGACGTCGTCGCTGATGACGCCCCGCTGGGGATGCTTGACGAAGGAGTGCGTGGCTACGCTCTCGATCCACAGAACGCTGTTGCGCTCTGGAAGAAAAGCGAAGAACTGGTCGGCGAAACGTTTGAGTAAGCAGGTGCCTTAGACGCACACTGGCTGTTCACCGGCTCAAGCCAAGAGGCCGTGAGCAGCCAGTGTCAATGATTGAATTGGCGATTTGACGTCAATCGAGCATCCCTGAGGCGAAGCACGTTTTCTGCTAACTATCGTGCTGGCAGAAGAGCATTTGCAAAATCTGATTCAGGAATTCGCCTTTGCATCAAGCGATTCTTCGGAAGTTGAAGGGACGGGAAAGAAGCCACATCGCGGCAGAGTGGCATCGCCGGTGAAATGGTGGAAGACGATGTCTTTCTGGATGCTGACCTCTGGTTCCTCGTTTTCGAAGATGATGAGTTGTTGTTCAGCCACGCGGCTTGCAAGATCTCGATAGAATTCGTCCTTTACCTGCAACTGCGCCTCACCTGACAACGCGTCGATACCCGACGTGCCGGCATCTTTATCGCGGAACGTGACCAGCGGGGAATCGAGCACAACCAAGCCAGGGTGCGGAAGATTGTTTGCGGCGCAATATCTCATGAGGGAGATAGTGAACGCTGCATGTGTTAATGCTCGCGAGCCCTTGCCCTGTTCTCGCCGGCGGCGGGTACCAAGGGTGAAGTCTTCTGACTTCGTATCGAACGTAATGGCACCTTCGTACGGGTACTTCCAGGCTTTCAACAGAGCTTCAAACTCAGAAGTAAAGCCCACCAGACTTGCGAACGGAAGGTCAGTCGGAACCCTCCGCGCCGCGCCGATTGAACTCAAGGCGCTTTGTATCGTGTCATATCGAGCGGTCAGGTCATTTATCCGGGAATATGTCGAAAGTTTCTGCCGCACTTCGAAGCGAAGATCGGCGTAGGCCTCGTAATCTCTTTCGGAAGCTTTCAGTGCGACTTGCGTGACTTGGTCGATCTCCTCGGTAAGCCCAGAGACTCGTGTGCGTCTGTCGCTTATGACGGCTCTAAGTTCCGCCGCCTCAGCGGAGAGGCTATCGATCGTTGTGAACAGCTCCTTCCGGAGCAGCTCTATTTTGTTCTTCTCGGCTGAACAGGAGTCGCGGACTTTCAAAACATCGACGCTCAGCGTTTGCTCGTTCTCGTGAGAGTGCGTGATTTGAGGCGCCCCGCAAAGCGGACAGATTTCGCTGCTCAAGGCAGGAAAAAGCGTTCCAGCTTCCCATAGTGCATCGAGGCGGGAGATGTCTGACTGATAATGACTGTCCAACAGGCGAAACCTTGCGACGAGAGCGGCAACTTCGTCGAGTCTTGCCCGCGCCGAATTGTGCTCGATGATGAGGGTGCGCCTTGCGTCAACCTGTACTTGCAAGGCTTGCCTCTGCTCCCGCAAACTCGCCTCGGTAGAAACCAACGTCTGCGTCAGTCGTTCGAGCTGGTCGTTGAGATCGGCTGGGGAAGCCGGTTTGTCACCAAGTTCCTCGTTGTACGCTTTCGACAACTTGTCCAGCAGTTCGAGTTGACCTTCCAATTCAGCCTTCGCTACAGCCTTCTTCTTCTGCTCCACAAGCGCAGAATCGTCCTGACCGGTAAGCACCAGCTTGAACGTGTTGGTTTCTGCGGTCAGTTGCGTAGCCTCCCCGCCATGAATGGGAGACGTGACTTTGATGATGTCTTGCTCATCGACCATGATGAGTCTTGCTAGATTCCGGAAGCTGAGGTCTTGGAGTGCGTTATCCGCGTTTTTGCGAACTCGCTTACCGTCGAGACCCGCTAGGCGCAGGAGAAAAGTGCTGATGTTGTTCGGATCGTTCCGGTTGAGACGTTCGCCGAGAATCGTTACGTCTGAGCTAGGGTCATCAAGGTTGTACAGCTCGAACGACCCACCTTGCAGAGCCCTGCGGATCATAAACCTACCGTCGGCTCCTTCGAGTTCCAACTCCGCCAAGGTATAAGGCCGAGCCTCTGGAATCATGTCTAGGCTAGCAGCGCCAAACATGAAGTCGATCGCGTGGAAGAGGAAAGATTTGCCCGAATTGGATGCCCCTGATATGACGTTGAGTCCCGGGCCGAACGTGATTCGGGCAACCGGCATCGAAGGTCCGGTCATTTGGAGAGCGCGTATTTGGAACCCGGTCATAGTACTTCCCCGACCGCTTCTAGCGATTGGAACTCAGTTGTCCACTGATCAAAATGCGCGTTTACGAAATCCTTCAACTCACCTTCACTCATCGTAGTGAAGGTGAGCGATAACCAATCGGCACGGTCGCGCAAAGCCCGCATGTAGTCCGAAGACAATCCGTCCAGAAAAGCTTGGGCCGCGTCCATGGCCCGATATTCGATTCCCTTACTGGTGGCAAAGCGTTCTATCAAGTTTCGGCTCAAGAGAAGAAAAAGGCCACTCTCTATTAGTGTGTGGCGAACAAGAAGCTCTCCATTTCGATGTGGCGTGCTCGGGTGCAGGCTCGAAGGGCCATCCGCATCGGCAGAATGGACGAGAAGGTAGTCGTAGGCTACGAGGCGCTGCAAGTCAGCCGACGCCGGATAGCCAGAAGCGAGAATCGCCAGTGCTCGCAAGCCACACTCCAATGCGCTGTTGAAGGGGCTAGCTGTCGACATCTTCCCCATCTTTCTCCACTACCCAGGTCAGCCGATCAACGTTAGCTAGCTGATGGCAGATTCCGTGCAAATCTGTAATCTCCGTTTTTCCCATGAGGGGTGAACTCGTGATTGAGAGATCAGCAGCGCGATTGGTGGTGGCGATCAGGCGAGTCAAACCACAGGCGTGTACACCCTCACAGGTATCCGCGACGCCCGTGTATATCTGTTCTTGAAGATTCTCGAATTCTCCACTGGGCAGGTTGTCGCGAGAGAAGTTGCGCAGCGCCTCGGCAGAGTAAAACGATTCTCGAGACCGGTTGAAGTGTTTCTGCAGCGAGACCGGAAGATCTTGGCTAATAGTGATTTGCCTGCCCTTGTTGTCGCTGTACGCTTCGAAAAGCTGCTGAACATAGCGGGTCTCATCGGCCGTTGGAATCCCTGGAGGTGGATCAACCGGAGATCGCGCTGGAAGCCCCAGACCGAAGCGAGCAACGAAGTGCGGCGTCTTCTTATGCTGGTCGATCAGGTCGAGTACCGGAAGGTAACCGAAGATGCCGAAATCGATCTTCTCGATGTGCTCTCGTAGCTCTGCAGTGAGCGGTACTGGGACACTCTTGATATCGTCCTTGCACTTATCATCCCAAATCTTCAATAACTCGGCCTTCAGCGTCGCCGGTCTCCGGAAATATGAGGCGAGCTTGGTTCCGACGTTTCTGGGGGCGACAAACCTATACTTGCGCGGAACGGTGTACTCGCCGATGAAGCTGTAGTGGCAAATCTTTCCCAACTCCAGCCAGATGTCTGTGGGAGTGAGCGGTTTGTCGTAATGCTTGCACTGGTAGTTGTCCCAAACGGCTCCTCCTTCAACGGGGAAAGCGACGATGTCACACCCCTTGTCGCCCGCTCCACTCGCCCGTTCTACCTTCGCATAGTCTGTCAGGCTCGCAGCCCACTCGTCCGTAAAGTGTTCCCACTGCTCCTCCGAGAAGAGTGCGACCCTCTCGATCGGCGGGATTGCGGGCCCGCTCGCGACAACATGAGGATCTAGCTTGCCCAGGGCCGGGTGAGCGGTGATGGGCGCAGTCGACGGTGGGCCTGCCATTGGTTCTCTCTCTGGTTGCAGATGGAAAGTCTACCAATGTTACAGCTGCACCATGTTCGGAGCAATCGCGGAGGGTCTCCGAGCTCAAAAGCCGTCTGAAACGTTGGGTTACGTCGCTCATTCACAAGCAGTCGATAACGGTATGTCCGCCTCTCGGAAGCAATCCGCCAGGGCGTTTTCAATTGACGAGAACAGGTCAATGGACTCATCGAACTTAGCGGGGCGATCGATTACTTCCGCAACGCGCGTTTACAGGGACTGATTCGACGATTCCCGGATCAACCAGCGCCTGGGCTGTTCGTTAGTCCACACGTAAGCATCGAGCGGAAAGTTTGGGCCATATGAGCCAGTTCAGTTCAGGCTGAGGAAGGCAGATGCCTTTCTGCGGATTCGGTCGAGTGCTTTCGAGACCGGGCTGTGGTTGGCGTACCCAAGCGTGGCGGCGATGTCTGCCAGCTTGGTTGTTCCGCTCCGAAGTGCCACCACGATGTGACGTTCTTTCGCGTCGAGCAAGGAGGTGAAGTCCTGCCACAGAAGGCCATCCGTGTACTCGCTTCGGGCGCTGTGCACCGGCAGCGTGTCCGTCAATTCGACAAAGGACACTCTGACCTTCGACCGCTTGGAATAAAGCTTCCGCTCAAAGTCCTCACGGGCGTAGGACCAGATGGGCGAGAAGTCGTCTGCTACCCTGTTCGATCGCACAGCATCAATCAACTGCCGCAATTGGCCTTGACGGTCTGCCGCCTCCACCACGAGGTCCGTGACATCGCCAGCTTCCTCTTCGCCAATCCATAATGTTCCGCCCCTTCGGGGACGGTCGATGGCCACTTCCCCAAAGTCTTCCTTCCGAGCCTTTGCGAGGAGCATCTTTTGGCGGGCGTTGTCCGGCTCACACCGCTCGAAGTCCCGCATGAGATCTTCTAGGACCATCAGCACGTAGGGGAGCCAGAAATCCAAACTGTGAGAGAGCAATTTCAAGGGTTCGGTAGCGCTGAAGGCTTGCAGGCTGGAGCCTGAGTCGACGTGACTCCAGATGTGCGCTGCGAACGCCTCGCTCAAGCGATGCTCGAAGTCGGAAGGCATCAACTTCTCATTCCACCAGGCCGCATGACCAGGCCAGAGTGGTCGCTTGACGGATGGCAGCCCGAACCGGTCCACCACCTTTTTGGGCAACAAGTGAAAGAGTGGGGCGTAGGCGTCATACTTGCTTGGAGTTTCTGGGATGAGATACGCGTTGGTATTCGGCAGCGCGTTGATCCAACGAGCCAGTTCTGGAGTTTCATCGGCTCGGCGGGCGTTCTCGAAAGCTTCCTTGCGGTACTGCGCGGCCTCCCACAGGAAATTCCAGCTTGCCATGGTTCCGATGGTTTCGAGACGTGTGCTCTCAGATGTCGGGACAAAGACGATTTCTGGCAGCTCGGGCTCCTTCGCCACAGGGACGAAGTCGTAGAAGAATGCAGACGACAAGGTCGATAGTTGGGGAAAACGTTCAGGCGCCAGCTCCTCGCCGGTCGCTAAGTGGGATTGGATGAATTCCTGCTCATCAAACTGTTCCAAAGCTCAAGGCCCTCTACCCCTCTAACGACAGTTTGCCCTCGGATTGTTCCAACCCCTAGAAAATTTCCGCTCCACTCGACTGGTTAGTGTCGGTTGTGGAACGACTGACCTACTGGCATCATGGCGACAAGCGCGTTTATGAGGAGTAGTCCTCTAAGTATCTCAACCTAAAGCTTTAAGCTTTAGAGCGAGGCTCGGTATTCATCCTTACGTCTTCTTAGTTCCGCGACGTATGAAGCGCCTTCTGGGGTTTTGAGGAAGGCGACCTGTGTTTTCCAGTTTTGTGCCCTCAACTCGTCGTTGTCCCAAACTAAACCAGCAACTAGCGACAACAGGGAGTCAAACTGCTCAGGCTTCATCCGATCTTCAAGATGAGCACGGTTCTGTCTGCACCATGCGATCGCCGTCTCCATCAAGAAATTGAGCCTAACCGGATGTGGTGGATGTCTGAGCCTGTAGACACTCTCGGCATTAAGCCGAGGTACCGGATGCAAAATAAAATATGAGCCAATCGCTGCGACGATGCAAGCAAATAGCAATCCGTCCTGATCATCGAGTGAAGCGGAGTCCATATGAAGAAGAGCGATGCTTGAAGGTCTCTTCGATCCCCTGATCCAGTTTTGCATTACGTGATAGATAGCATACGAGTCTGCATCGGCTTCCAGAATCTGATCGTCGAAATTTCCAGTTCGACCGCCTAGCGAAAATTCATGAATAAGCCCCGACTCCGTGACCTCGGAAAGAGGATGGCCGTGAACGATATGTGTGTATTCGTGGGACACAACGAAGAAGAGCAATATCTCCAGCATCACGGATCCAAGCGCTTCGGAAACTTCTTGCGTTGGTTCGAGCCCTAAAGCGTGTAGCAAGTCGAGGGAGTTGCACAGACGAGCGCAAAGCTGCCCGGCCACTTCAATTAGAGGAATTGTTATGCCGATAAAAGAATAGCCATCGTGCCGAAACGCTATGGCGTTCGCTTCCGTGGACTTGATGTAATCGACATGAAAGGGCGGGTGGTCACGATGCTCTGGTACCGGCTGTTCACTTGCTAGAGAGAGGTTTAATACAACCTGAAGTCCCAGCAAGAGTTCTTTCAGAGAACCGGAGTCAAGTAGGTCTAGATCATGTTTTCCTGGGTATTTCTTACGGTCCTTCTCATTTTGCGAGCGAAGATAGCGATCAAAGGCGGTTTCAGGAGGAATTGTCACGATTACAGTATCTCGCGTGACATCGGTACCGTGAAGTCGGCATGGCCGAAGTATTCCGCCATGCTCAGGGCATTGGCGATTTGTCAACAACGGAAGCTCGAGTCGAATCGAATCGCAGAAATCTCATCTGCGATCCCGTAATTATTTGCACACAGTTGAAACGATATTCTGATTAAAGAAAATTTCTTCTTTGAGGTACTGGATCTTGTCTCGCATCGGCTTCATCACTCTTTACGCTACTGGTCACCTGAACCCATCTATTGTCCTTGCGCGAGCACTCCAGCAACAGGGCCACGAAGTGACCTTCTTCAACATCCTCGATACTCAGGAAACGATCAGCACGGCAGGCCTGCGTTTTATTCCATTCGCCGAAGCGGAATACCCGGTCGGCGCCCTCAAGCCAACGATGAAGAAAATCGCTGAGCTCTCTGGTCCCGCTGCCTTCGCGTACTACGTCGAGCGCATGGTTCTGTTCTTCGGCACATCGTTTCGGGACCTGCCCAAACTCATCTCCCGCGAGAAAGTCGATCTTCTTGTCATTGATCAGGTGCAATACGGCGGAGCGACCATTGCGGAACACCTGGGCATTCCGTTTATCTCGCTTGCCAATGCGCTCCTCGTCAATCGCGAAGACGTAATTCCGCCACCCGTCATGCTCTGGCCTTTCGATCCGACTCACGAGGGCATCGAACGCAACCGTAAGGGCTGGGCAGGGGTTGACCAGGCCTATGCCATGCTCCTCCCGGTGGTCAACGAACAGCGGCGCTCGTGGAACCTTCCCGAATATAAGAATCTCGTTGAAGATTCCTTCTCGCCGCTCGCACAGATTTGTCAGGAGCCCCCACTCTTCGAGTTTCCTCGTCCGCATGCACCGGCAACGCTTCACCTGGTTGGTCATCTTCAGGACGAGCAGCTTGCTCGAGAAGTGCCTTTCCCCTGGGAATGGCTCGATGGTCGGCTCCTCATCTATGCCTCCTGCGGCACTCTCCAGAACCGCCTGGAGCATGTCTTCCGTGCCATCATCGAAGCCTGCGCTCCACTCAATGCCCAGACCGTCATCGCTCTCGGCAAAGATGCTCTCTCTCCTGACGACTTCGGCCAAGTCCCGGCCAACATTGTGCTGGTGCCTTATGCGCCGCAGGCAGAGCTTCTCCGGCGAGCCGGTCTCTGCATCCATCATGCAGGGCTCAATACCACCCTGGACTGTCTCGAAAATGGCATCCCTATGGTTGCAGTTCCAATCGCCAGCGAGCAGCCCGGTATCGCGATGCGCATCGCCCACCTCGGAGCCGGGACAGTTGTGCCGCTCGCCGAAGTGACTGCCGCAAGCATCGGCGCAGCGGTCCAGACAGTACTTACTCATGACAGCTATCGCGAATCCGCCCGAACAGCGGCTCGCGAGATCGCGAAACTCAATCCCACCAAAGAAGCCGTCCGCATTGTCGAGCAAGTTCTTGCATTGACTTTAGCCAACGTCTGACAATGCGATCACGGGAGAGGAAGTGTCCCCCTCCTCTCCCGTGATCGCAAGGCAGCAAGTATCGCTGACGACTAGATCACAGTTTTGCTGAAGATTCTGTATTGAACCCTTCCGTCGACATCAGGCTCTCGAGCACTTTTTGGATGTGAAGGATGAATTTCAATCAGCCAGATTCCTGATTGAGTGTTGCTCGGATTCGATACCGCGGGCGGGAGCAACGAGGAGTGACCAACATTTCCTCTCTACCAATCCCCTACCCACTTGGGCGGGTAGCCAATCAGAGTGAGGAGTGATTCACATCAGACGGAGTTTCACTTCCGGGTTCTAAGGAAACGGAAGTCTTCGAAGCGGAGGCACGTGCGCGGCAGTACTGTCGGGGAGAGCAACCCATCTCTCTCTTGAACGCGAACCCGAACGCGCTTTCGGATTCGTATCCAAGCGTAAGAGCAATGGACGAGACCGCGTCCGACGAGTTCACCAGTCTGTCGGCCGCAAGAATCATTCGCCAGCGGATCAGGTACTCCATGACAGAAGTCCCCACTTGCTCCTTGAAGCGTAGCGCAAAGGTCGACCGCGACATGCCGGCACGCTCGGCGAGTTGCTGAACGGTCCAACGATGTCCTGGACGCTCATGCATTGCTGCTATGGCAGCGCTCAATTGTTTGTTGGCAAGTGCGAAGAGCCAACCGACCCCGTCCGTCCTCTTGCCTACCATGTGGAGCCGGAGAACTTCGATCAACATCATCTGCGCAAGGTACTCGCCCTGAAGCACCCAGCCTGGTTGTGGATTGCGGATGACGGCCATCATGCGTTCCAGATACCACTGCAGCGCAACGCGGGCTTCAGGATCGCGGATGTGAATAAGAGTCGGAAGTACCTCGAACAAGATATTTGCGTGCTCTCCGGCGAAGGTGAAGATCGCGCTGAGCCCGAGGCAGGCCCCGCCGCCCTGCCACGTAAGAATCCCGCCGCTCACTTTCTCGGCCATCAACGAGAGGAAATCGACCGGAGCGACTGCCAGATCGCTTGCAGCGCGAAATGCTGGCCCATGAGGCAAAACCGCAAACTCACCTGCTTGCAGCAGAACGGGCTCGTCGACACCATTGACGGACAGCCAGCAGTGGCCGGAGACGAGAGCGAGACAGAAGAAGCCGTTACTCTGTGGGAACTGAAACGACCAATCCCCGCCTGCATCGATTCCGCTGGATTGGTAGCCGCGCGGCTTGAGCAGCGAAAGCACGTCCGAAAGCGGATCATCCGTGATTCCGGACGATCTCGATATAAATGCGTCTTCCATCGCATAGATTCTATCGCTGATCTTCCTTAGGCTGCTGAATAGGGAGACGGGAATATGCGTGTTTTTGTGACCGGGGCTACGGGATTCATCGGGTTTGCGATCGTCAAGGAACTCATCGGCGCAGGCCATCAGGTCACGGGGCTTGCTCGCTCCGAGGCTTCAGGGAGGAAGCTTCTTAAAGCCGGTGCGCAGGTGCAGCTGGGCACGGTTGACGACCTGGAGGGACTACGACGGGGCGCATCTGCCGCGGACGGTGCTATCCATACGGCGTTCTATCACCAAATCGCGCACGTTCCGATTGGTACTCGTCTCCGCGTCTTTCTCGGTGGCGCCCCCAGCGGGATTGTCCAAAGGTTTATGGGCGCCGCCGCCGCGACGGACCGCCGTGCGATTGAGACGATAGCAGCGGCTCTGGGAAAGGGCAGCCCGCTGGTGGCGACCTTTGGGACGTTGGGCATGAAGCCGAAAGTGCTCGCAACCGAGGACGAGACGTATGATCACTCTCCGAAAGCCTTCGGAGGTATCCGGGGTAAAAATGAGGACGTGCTGAAGCAGTGGGCTGCGCGTGGACTTCGTACGTCTGCCATCCGGCTGCCGCCGATTGTTCACGGGCCTACGGCTTACGGGCTTGCATCGTTGCTGATCCCGATGGCAAAGAAGAAGAAGGAGTCCGCGTACGTGGGGGATGGCACGAACCGATGGCCTTCGGTGCACTATCTGGACGCAGCCCATCTGTTTCGGCTCGCGTTTGAGAAGGGACCTGCTGGGGGAACCTATCATGGTGTCGACGAGGAAGGCATTCCGTTCCGCGAGATCGCGGAGGTGATCGGGCGGCGGCTGAACGTTCCGGTCGTGAGCAAACCGGCTGAGGAGGCGAAGAAGCAGTTCGGATTCCTCGGGCCGGCGGTGCCGATCGACAATCCCACGTCGAGTAAGCTCACCCGGGAGCGCTTGGGCTGGAGCCCGACCCACATGAGACTTCTGGCTGATCTTGAACAGACGGAATTCTTCTCAAAGCTGTGAGCCACCGCACGGTAAGGATCGATATGACGGAATCTAGAGTTCGCAATCTGTTGGTCTATGGCGCTACCGGAAAAGCGGGCCATCTCGTGGTTGAGCGCGCCAACGCGCAAGGCTGGGCCGTGACAGCCTTCGTCCGCAACCCAGCCAAAGTGCCTGAAGCGCTACGTTCGAAGGTGACTATCTTCAAGGGCGACCTCTGTGACGCGGCGTCCATCTCAGCGGCCGTCCGGACTTGTCGACCGCACGCAATCGTCGATGCTTCGAGCGCACTTCCGTTTGGCCATGCCAAAGGGCAGCCACGCAACAATGCGGATCGCGGCGTTATCACCCGCGCAACGGTGGAGGCACTGGAGGCCGATGGGCGACTGAATGATTGCGTCCTACTGATCATCGGCGGCCAGCTCCTGCCTGAGCCCGGAGGAACGATCAACAGTTTGCCGATAGCGATCATGGCCTGGCTTCTGCGGACGTTCGTTGCGCGGAGGGGATGGCGTGAGATGGAGCAAGTGGTGCGCTGGTGTTTCGAGGAGACACCCCCTGCTTTCCGCTTCGTCTATGCGCGCCTGGGCCAAATGGTAGAAGCGCCGTCGCGCGGTTTACTCCGTCCCGAAAGTACGCTGAACAACATTCAGCGCGGCAGCGTGTCCTACATTGACGTTGCAGAGGCGCTGACGCAACTCGCGAGTGACCAGACGCGGATGTGGGAGCGCAAGCCGCTCTACTTCAACTACGCTCGTGGCGATTCGTAGTTATACAGCGCCGTCGCCGACATAGAGCGTGGGAGGTTTTTTCTTCAAAGCTTCACTAACGGGCAGGCTGGTCGGCCAGCCGATGCATGCACCATTAAGTCCCCGCAATCTCCCCAAACAAAGCTGCGGCGGCATCCAGATTCGCCTCCAGCTGCCCAGCCGCATCCATTCCAAGGGCCCTTGCCACCTTGCGGTTCAACTCTTCCCTCACCTCGACACAGGCGGTCTTCACCGCCTCACCGCGTTCGGTCATCCGCACAACCTTCGCCCGCGTATCGGTTGGGTCCGGAACCTGCTCCAGGTACCCCTGCCGCTCCATCAATCGGACCAGTTGACTCATCGCCTGCTTGCTCACGCCAGCCCGCTGGGCCAAAACAGTCGACCGCGTCCCGCCTTCATCCATCAGCCACAGCAGGCTCGCCGAGGCAAACGGAAAATCATCATATCCACGCTGCGCCAACCGCGCAGTCACGGCAGCCGCGTGCGCTCGTGATGCCACCATCAAGCCTCGTGCGACGTTATGCAGACCTTTTTTCATTTTTAGTAAATATTCTTGACCATATTGCATCCGGCATAGTGAACTCTGAATCAGATGGTCAAGTGTATTGACTATCCGGCACGCCACGCTTGCCGCCCTCGAAAGGAATCATATGCCTACGCTGCTCAACATCCAATCCAGCCCTCGTGGTCTCAACTCCATCTCGCGTTCGCTCAGCCATGACTTTGTCGCAGCATGGCGGATAGAGCACCCTGACGGCAAGGTAGTGCTGCGCGACCTCGCAGAAAATAACCTGCCCTACGTCGGCATTCCATGGATCACCGGCATCTTCCTGACCACTGACCAGCACACACCCGAGATGCAACGAGCTTTAGCAGTCTCTGACGAACTGATCGCCGAGCTCCTCTCCGCGGACGAGATTCTCATCGGAACGCCGATGTACAACTTCACCGTCCCCGCCAATCTGAAGGCATGGATCGACCTCATCGTACGCCCCCGCGTCACTCACTCCGGGCCGCCCGATCGCAAAGGTCTGGTCACCGGCAAAACCTGCAAGATCATCATCGCCTCAGGCGGCACCTATGACGAAGGCCTGCCTTCTGCCGCATCCGACTATGAGTCCGGCTACCTCAAGCGTGTCCTCGCCTTTATCGGCATCACCGGCGTCGAAGTCATCCTTGTCGGCGGCACGGCTGCCGTCGCCTTTGGTTCGACCACGACCGAAGAATTCACCGCGCAGTTTCGTCCCGCCGTCCTCGCAGCCGCCCGCTGACCCAAGAAGACCGGAAAGGCCGCGCTCTCTGCACCAGATAGCGTGGCGCGCAAACGCACTCACTGACGACACGCCGACATCTTGGGACTAATCCGATCTCGACGAGTGCATCGGGATTTCGCATCAATCCAGAATCATTCCTGACGCTAAGTGGAAACTACCTCGCCACAAGTAGCTTATCGTGGAACCTGCCTCCCAGAACTTTCGTATTGGTGGGAAAGCGTACTCATCACAGCAAGTTTGGAAGGTATCCAAAGAATGCCTCATGCTCTCCGGTTGCTCGTCTGCTCAGTTCTCCTTTGTATAGGCTCTGCTGAGGCGCAGCACAACCCTGCACCCACATCTATAAGCGTCCCTCTTTCCTATCAGGAGCCCGCATTGGGGACTGCGAGGTTGGCATTGGATTATGCTGCTCCCTTCGATCCTGCCAAACCGACAGTGCTCGTGATCGCCGATGGACAGCAGTTCTACGTCCGTACAGGGGCGATGAAGGAACTCAGAGAAAGCACCTTCGGAGACGCCGTGAACGTGGTCGGCATCATCACACGAGGTACAACCCCGGCCTTTATCGACGCCACGCTCAGCAGTGACGGCAAACCAGATTGGCCGAAAGCGTGGAAGGTGTTCAACAGCGGCGAGTGGGTCCGTGACATTGAATCTGTTCGCAGAGCCCTTGTTGGAGAACAAGGCCGAGTCTATCTCTATGGGCGCTCCGGGGGAGCCTACCTCGTTCACCAGTACCTCTCACAGCATTCGGACCACGTAGAGCGCGTCTTCACGCAATCGGCTGTAAATCCATACCTGAACGCCGAGCTTGGTATCTCGCTGGACACCTTCTGGAGCGATCTCGGCAGGCAAGACACCACGCTTCAAGAGCAGTTGCAGTCCGCGCTAAAGGCCCACCCGGAAGAGCGCATCGGAATTCTGATGACGCTCCAACGACAGCATTTTTTCGTATCGGCGGACAAGATCGCCGCTGCACGTGCCGACCTGATCCATGCTCTCGCGGCGGGAAACATGGGAGCGTACCGAACGGCTCGCAAGGATTATCAGGTCGATGATATGGCCGCGATGTACGCATCCAAAGACATCATTCCGCAGGATGTCCGTGTCTTGGAGTTGATCGCCCCTAGTGGCGCATTCGACCATCTTGGGGACGGAGGGCTCTATCCTTTGGCAGAGACACAAGCGTTCGAGATCAAGCCACTCCTCGACATGCTGCACGCTGGGAAGGTCTCCCTGCCACCCTTCGACTTTGCTGCCCTACACCGTTGCCCGGCGGACGTGTTTGTGCTGGCGGGGCGCTATGACGAAGCTGTGGACTATCGCACAGAGATTGCGCTGGCCAGCGCATATCCCCACCACTTCCTGTTCATCGCAGATGACAACCATGTCTTTAGCGCTCTGACAGCCAATGGAGCATCTATGAGCCTCATCAGCACCTTCTTTGCCCAGGGAGCACAGTCACAGGCTTTCGCAAATGCCGTGCGTGACTCACAACTATACCGCTGGGTCGAAAAGTAGTGAGGCGAGCTGATTAGTACCGGGATGTCGGCTTGTATTTGCAGTTCGTAATCTCACCTGGTGATATCAGGCCAATGCGCTTATTGAATCCTCAACAAGAGAGAAACACATCCGCACAGAGTGTGTCTCAGGAGCCATAACACGTACTCAGCCAATGCTGAGCCGCTCGTTTCTTTTCTGGATCGCTTCTTCGGTTCTGGGCAGAAACATCTCCAGGCCGAACTCGACTGCCTGTGTCTGAATCGCTTCCACGATGGGCCGGAAACTTTTGTCGTACGCCTGGAACGCTGCGTTGAAGTCTCCTTGGTGTTTACCAAGCGCATCGGCCAGGGCTGCAGCGCCGAGAATTGCCACGGAGCCACCCATACCCGCCGCCGGGGATGGGCAGTAGCCGGCATCGCCCACCAGAGCGATTCGCCCCTTCGACCAGGAGCTCATCCGAACCTGGCTAAGCTTATCGAAGTAGAAGTCTTCACAGCGGCTCATCTCATCGAGCAGTTCGCGCGTTCTCCAGCTCCCAGCTCCAAATGCCCCGTCTTCAAAGTTCTCGCGGATCATGCGCTTCTGCCCGTCCGTATTCCGGCGGTCGTAGTCGATCTCCTTGTCGGAAGAAAAGCAGAATGCGATATCCGTCTTACCGTTGTAGGCGTTGAGCATGATGGCCTTGCCGGCAACGTTGAGCATCTGTGACGTGTCTTCTTCGATCAGCAGCTTATGGACGATGGTGAGGGAGAAGTAGCACTGGAGAAATATCAAAAAAGAAGACTCTTCGCCGAAGCACAGTCTCCTCACAGCCGAGTGGGTCCCATCGCAGCCGAGCACAAGTGAAAAGGATCGCTGTCTTCCGCTCGCAAAGGTGACGGCCACCTCGTCTGTGGTTTCCTCCAGGCCCGAAATGCTATCTGCAAAGACAAACTCTACGTGGTCGCTGACTTCACCGAAGAGCATGTCGAGGAGTACGTCCCTCTCGATTTCATATTCCTCTTCCGGCGCCTCTTCTGCCTGCGAAAGAGCAAGCGGTAAAGGCGATCCGTGGACATCAAGGAAGGTCATGGGTCTGAGTGGCAAGCTCTCCGACTTGATGCGTTCCAGCAGATTCATACTCCTGACAACGTCGATGACCCCGTCTCGTATGTTGACCGGGGTTCCACCCTTCCTCAGTCCCTTCGCGATCTCGACGACGGTCACGGAGTAGCCGAGCTTGTTCATCCACCATGCCGCAGCCAGTCCGGCAAAGCTGGCTCCTGAGATAAGAACGCTCGGAGTTGAATTCGTTGAGACTGTTCGGTTGCGCTGAATGGGTTTGTCCATGTGTGCCCTCTAAAATTATACTAAGTATAAATATAGATGCTGTAAACTAATCGGGGTTGCAAAATGGCTTCGGTGCTCAATCGACAGACGCGGAAACGCCTCGCCACACGGCAGCGCATATCTGACGTTGCCACCCGCCTCTTCATCGAGCGCGGCTTCGACAAGGTGAAGGTGGAGGAGATTGCGGAAGCCGCTGATGTCTCGCGGATGACCGTCTTCAATCACTTCCCGCGCAAGGAGGACATGTTCTTCGACCTGGACGAGGAAGGTCGCGAAGAGTTGCTGGCCAGCCTGCAGAAAAGAAAGCCGGGAACGCCTCCCGTGGAAGCCCTGCGACTGTTCGCCCATTGGGCTGTCGCCAATCAGCGTCCTTACGTTCGCTTCTTTGAAGAAGGCAGCGACAAGTTCATGGCTACGATTCAGGAAAGTGAAGCACTCAAAGCCCGCGCCCGAGCGATCCGCGACGAGTTGACGGATAATCTGACCGTCGCACTCGCCAAATCGATGAAGCGCCGGTTGCCCGATCCTGTCGCCTGTCTTGCAGCATCATTGCTGGTCGCAACCTGGGGCGTAGCTCTCGTCGAAGCGCATCGAGTATTTCAGCAACATCACGACGTGGAGAAGGCAAATACAGTCTTCCTCGCCCTCATTGACCGGGGAACGAAAGGAGTGCGTTCTGCCTTGGAAGGAACACCATACTTCTAAAACGGCCGTGCACAGAAAGTCACCTCCCGCTGCAGCTTCCCAGGTCAATCATTCGCAGGAACAGAGCGTAAATCAGGAGATCAGATCGGATATGAGTAGGACGAGTGCCATCCACGGAAAGAAGATCGCCATCATCGGCGGAGGACCAGGGGGGCTCACGCTTGCTCGATTGCTGCAGCAAAGCGGTGCTCAGGTGTCAGTGTACGAGCGTGACCAGAGCCGCGATGCGCGGGTCCAGGGCAGCGCATTGGATCTCCACGAAGACTCCGGACTGGCGGCGCTCGAAGCCGCTGGCCTGACAGAAGCGTTCTGGGCCAATCATCGACCGGACCTCGACAACCTTCGCCTCACCGATGCCTATGGGGAGGTTCTTCACGATCATCCCCGCCAGGTGTCCGGCCCGGGGCAACGTCCTGAGATCGAACGTGGTCCATTGCGCGATCTTCTGCTGGACTCGCTTCGGCCTGGCACCGTGCAGTGGGACTGCAAGCTGGAGTCTTCAGCGCTTCAGGGCGAGCAGGTCTTGTTACGGTTTGCAAACGGGCAAACCGCAGTGGCTGACATCGCCATCGGCTGCGACGGCGCCAACTCTCGCTTGCGTGAGTTGGTCACTTCGATTCGCCCGCAGTATGTCGGAGTTTCGCTTGTAGAAGGCCTCGTCCCTGCGGCAAAGCAAGCTATACCTGAGTTGTGGGATCTTCTCGGAGGCTCGGCGTTGATCGCTTTGGGAGGCGAACGGACGATCGGCATGGGAACGAAGCCAGATGGAAGTGTGCTGTTCTACGCGGGATTGAAGACCGATGATCCCGCGGCAAGGCAGAACATTGAAGAAGCAATCGGTCCAGACCAGCGAGTGATATGGTTCCACGCCAATTTCAAAGGGTGGAGTGACCTATGGGAACCGCTCTTCAGGGAGGCCGTCTCGATGGTCTGGCGTCCATTACTTGTTTGCCCGATGGATCAGCATTGGACGCCGAAGCCAAACGTTACGCTGATTGGAGATGCAGCGCACGTCATGCCGCCCTATGCGGGCGAAGGCGTGAATATGGCGATGCTTGATGCTCTGGTCCTGTCAAAGTTTCTCCTCAGCGAAGACACGCCTGGGGACGCAATCGCCGCGTTCGAGGCGGAGATGTTCTCCCGCATGCGATCCATGACGGCGGACACAATGGTGAACACGGAGATGTTTTATGCTTCGGATGCCTGCGAGCGCGTTGTGGCTCTGTTTCGTAGCTTCGGTGGAAGAGAGGCGGTTCCGCCAGCCGGCAAGGCTTAATGCAAGGTCATCAGAAGTCGCCTTGTCGTCAACGATCCGACCCACTGGCTGACTACGAGCAGCACCGTAACAGGTTCCCTCCCCTTCCTGCAGCTCTCCATTCCGCTGCCTGCGGCCCTACTCACTCAAAAGAGATGGTTGGTAGAAATTTGAGACCCAAGAATTGGTCTCCTTCCCGAATGAGACTGATCCCAGAGATCGCATCTTTGTCCCAAATGCAGCCGCTGGCGCAGCCCCAGGCACCGTACCAAAACAGGTCGTCGTAGTCGTCGTGTTCCGCAAAGAAAGGAGCGATGATCACGCCCTGATATTCGGCTGCTACTTTTGCCCAGTCGATGGCGATCCATGTTTCGCCTTTAAGCTTGAGGCCATACACCTTCGTGAAGGCCGACAACTGCTCTCTGGTGTTCATGAAAAGCAGGTTGTGTTTACCTGCCAGCTTGACCTCATAGAGGTTCCGATCGAGTAGATCGCCCGGGTGCTTACTCTTCCAGTCATTGGGTCCGACAACAGATACCCAAAATCCGGTGGGCCTGTCGGAAGGCTTCATCACCGGGAGTTGTACTGTCGAGTTGATCTCAACGATCTTGCCGGTTGAGTAGTGATGGAGGAGCATAATCAATTCTTGCATCATGGCGTCTGCGTGTTCAAGAGTGGCTGGTATCATCTGGCCTTCGTCTCGCCGCACCTTAATCCACTGCCGAGTGTGCAGGCAGCCTTCCATAAGGAACTGTTCGATTGCTAACTTGGAAAAGTGAACCCGTCCTTGAAGTGAAAGCCACCCCGCCAGATGGAAAGCTTGTTGCGATCGCGAAAGTACAGTACTCCATACTCGCTGAATCGAGATCCGCCACATAGCCTCCGTTGCTCTTGCCTCAGTCCCGATAAGTCATCTTGTCGGAAGTAGATGGTGAACCCTCAATGAAACATCAACCCAACGAAATCAGAAGCCTGGTTGACTGACGTGTAGTGTGAACACCTAACTCGAATGCTAGGTATTGACCAGCAAATAGGAAGGGTGATTTCGACCCGTGGGCGGATAAAATTCTTCGTGCGTGAAAGAAAATCCAAGCTTCCGAAGAAGACTTGCTGATCCCAGGTTTTACGGGTGATGCCCTGCGAACAGACTTTTGGCTGCCATATGCTCGAAGGCATACGCGACAACAGCGAGGGCCGCCTCCAGAGCAATGCCCTGCCCCCAATAGCTAGGACGCAAATGCACTCCTAATTCAAAAACATCCTCACCAGTTCGGTAAGGCCGCAGCCCAGCACATCCTGCAAGCTCGTTGTCTTGGAGGAAGAACACCGGCCAGTATTGAACTTTATGGGCGTTCATCGTATCTATTTCACGCCTGAGCCGCGCATGAACCTCGGCAGTTGTGAACGGGCCTCCGATCAAAGCGGATACCTCGGTAGAGCCCCAAAGCGTGAGAGCCAACGCGTCATCTCCCTCCTCCCAGGTACTGAATCCAAGCCGATCCGTCATAAGGAAATATTTCCGAGACGAGCTCATTCATCACACCTTTCACCTCCGCTAAAAAATACTACGTGAGCGGATGCAGACGCGTAGCATCCTTCGACAGTGCAGTCTATGGCCTCAGTTCCCGCACGCCATTCTCACGCGCAACCAGCGCCAGCGTAGCCATACCGAGGAACAACCCGTGCTCCACAACACCTACAATGTTGCGGAGCTCCATCGCTGTCCTCTCAGGCTCCTCAATCACCCCACAATGACAGTCCAGGATTACATTGCCTTCATCGGTGATCCACGGCCCCGTGCCATTGAGCGCCGCACGCAGCACAGGATTTAGTCCCCGATCCTTTAGCTGACGCGTTACCAGCGGTAGAGCCAGATGGATCACCTCCACCGGCAGGGGAAACTTGCCCAGCTTTTGAACTACCTTAGTCTCATCGGCTACGACGATGAACTGCCGCGCCGCCGAAGCCACAATCTTCTCGCGCAAATGCGCTCCGTGGCCGCCTTTGATCAGGGCAAGTCTCGGCGCGATCTCGTCCGCGCCATCCACGTTTACGTCCAGCACTGGGGTGTCATTGAAGTTGGTAAGCGGAATTCCCAACTCCTTAGCGAGCGTCGCGCTTGCGTCGCTGGTCGCAATAGCCTCGATGCGCAACCCGCTCTGCACTGCCTTGCCCAACTCATGGATGAACAGAGTCGTCGTTGTTCCAGTTCCCAACCCTACCTTCATGCCGTCGGAGATAAACTCCACTGCCCGCTTTGCCGCAAGTAGCTTTGCATCATCCTGCGTCATACCTGTCATCGTATTGCTCCTGATTCCTGCATGTGACCACTTCTCAGGGCGTCGATGTGGGAAGGGACACATCACCCAATAAGAGAGAACCCTCGACGCACCTTCATCGGCCGTGCTGCGTATCTTTCACGATCAAAGTGAATTCGTCTGTATCGATGTTGAACAAATAACCATAGATGCCGACTGTCCTCGGTACTCCAGCAGATGCGCGGAGCAGATCGACGTCTTGCTGAAGCGACGATCTGAAGTGGGAGATTGCCAGGCTGTCCCTTTCGTATACCTCTGAAAGATCCGTCCCTTGCTCAGCCTGAAAGGCCTCGATGAGGCCATCCGCAGTGAAACTGCTTGTCCCGCAGAACGTATGATGGGCAACGACAATGTTCTGGACGCCGAAGAGGTGTTGCCCAATGGTGATGGAACGAAGTGCATCGATAGCGCGTCCACCCGCTACGACAATTGGAAAGATGGTTGTCGTAGATCCAACTTTGTTGCCGCGTTCGTCAAACACCAACTCGCCGGGATACACCTCGTCCGGCCAAATCTTAGCCAGCGCAAATGGTATTTGTACTGCACGCGGGTCATAGCAATAAATCACAATCGTTCGAAGCGGAATCGCATTCTTGAACGCGACCCTCATGTTGAGTTCGTTGTATCCCGGACTCTGCGAGTACACGAATGCATCGAAATCATCTGCTTTCCTACTGTCTTCTGTGCTGATCATTTTGTACTTCTCCTCTACATTTATTCGAGATCCACGACGATGCATCATCAACGTACGTCTGTGGCGTTCGTTGCGATGTCTGGCCTTGTGTCGCCTCCAGCTATGTTCGGATGACAATCTGTCTTGGCATTTCTCACCGATATGCCGGTTGGCCCACCGCAAAGATGCGAGGTGCTCGCAAACTCCCCTTTGCGATTCAGAAACTTGTTTGTTGCGGAATAGCCGATGGTCATTGCGAGGACCAACAGCGCACCGGGAATTACCGGCGGGCTTGGGACCGGTATGTCGAAGTATCGGCACCCTGCTCCGACAATGAAACTGACGACAACTCCAATCATGAGTTTCACGATTCTTCACTCCAGAGGCTTCGAAGAAGCCGGGTTATCGGTTTATTCACCGCAGTGCTCTCCCTGTCACGGGATTTCGCTCAACTTCTTGGCGGCGAGTTCCGCGCGCAGACGAGAGTTTTCGGTCTCTAAGGCGCTGACACGTTCTTCAATTGCATGCACAGCTGCATGAATCTCCTCGGCGGTATAGCGCGGAACGATGTGCTGTTGACAGTTCCAGTCAAATGCCTCCACATGGATCACATAGACTCTTTCGATGACCGCCTTATAGCCAGGTACCTTCACTCTGTCCAGCCAGGCTGCGGCGTCCTTCCCTTCGAATACATCTGCCCGTCCCAGGACTTTGAGACGCGCCTGCCGCGGATAGTCGACGAAGATCATTGCGACCCTGTTATCCGTAAGCAGGTTCCCGGTCGTGATGTACTGTTTGTTCCCTGAGAAATCGGCAAAGGCCAGAGTGTGGTCGTCAACGACCTTGAGAAAGCCTGGTGGCCCGCCCCGGTGCTGTACGTACGGCCAACCTGAGGAACTCGTGGACGCCCAGTAAAAACTATCGCGTTCGGCGAGGAACTCTGTTTCAAACTGTGTGAAATCCTCGCGGGTCGCACTGGAACCAACCATCCTTTCGTATTGGCGCCGGCTGCCGTAACGCTCCTGAAGTTTCTTGACAACAGGTGTGAAAAGGAGTGAACCGAGCTTCATATGCCCTCACGTTAATCAAACGTGTGGACGGCACACAGTGTGCCGTCCACACGCATGGGCAATCAACCACGCTTTGCGAAGAACTCTAGGATGCGCGTTGCAATCTCCTCCCCATGAGTCTCGAGTGCGAAATGTCCCGTTTCGAGTATGTGCGTTTCAACCTTCGGGAGATCACGCTTATAGGGAGCCGCACCCTCGGGCGGGAAGATGAAATCATTCTTACCCCACGTAATCAGCGTCGGCGGTTGATACTTGCGGAAGAACTCCTGGAACTGAGGATAGAGCGGCACATTCGTCCGATAGTCGTACAACATGTCCAACTGGATATCGGCGTTACCAGGACGATCCATCCCGGCCTGATCGAGGGTATAAGTGGTCGGATCGACCAGAGTCTTGTCAGAAACCCCATTTTCGTACTGCCATTTGGTCGCATCGGGCTTAGTCAAACGCTCCAGCGCCGCACGATTTTCGGCTGTTGCCTCTCCCCAGTACTTCTTGATCGGATCCCAGAACTCGCGAAGCCCCTCTTCGTAGGCGTTACCGTTCTGGACGATTAGACCTGAGACCTTCTCGGGGTGACGAATCGCCAAACGGTATCCGATCGGCGCACCGTAATCCATCACGTACATCGTGTATTTCGTGAGGCCGAGCTGGTTGGTGAGTTCCTCGACAAGATTTGTCATGTTTTCGAACGTGTACGAGAAGCTCTTGCGATCAGGCATGCTGCTGAATCCATAGCCCGGGTAGTCGGGAGCAATGATGCGGAAAGGCCCAGCCAGCCGAGGAATCAGATTACGGAACATATTCGATGAAGTCGGGAATCCATGCAGCAGGAGAAGAACGGGTGCGTCTTTCGGACCCGCCTCACGATAGAAGATATCCAGATTGTTGATCTTTGCAGTTGAGTAGTGAACCGGGTAGTCCTTGGTGGTAGTTTCGGTTGCCGTTGGCATGTTCGAGTCTCCTTCAAAGGTTCTTGTGATTGGTTTGGGCTGTCAGCGACGACTGCCGATGAGATACAAGGGTGCGCATTAGCTATGCGGCAAAGTCGAATGCTCCGCCGCTGTCGGTTCTGCATTCGTCAACCGTCTACCCACCAGAACTTCGGACCAACCCATGAGGCGTGGAACTCAAATATCATCGAAGAGGCGCATTTGGGGTTGATCCTGTGGGCTTCGCTCACCGCTCAATCATCTCTGGCTGTGTACCAGTCTTCAAGGGTCTGATAGTGCAATGTTGCTGAACGTAGTGCATTGTTGCTACTAGGAATGGGGGGTTACCGCAGGATGGCTAAACAACATGACTCATCAAGGAGTTCCGTAGAGCCGACCAACGGGCAAGTGGCCTCACCAAGTTCGTTGCCGCAGGCAGAGAGCAAGCGCTTGTTCGTCCGTGCCGGGAGCGAACACATCCCTCTCTTCAAAGAGCGTCCGGTACTGGACAGCCGCCAATCGCCCTGGTACAGACTGATCCTGGAGAAGCATCACCATGAGGGATGCGAGATTCCCATTCACGATCACGAGACCCTATGTCTGCATTTGCAAACCAAGGGACAGGTAGACATGGAGTGGTCTTGTTCTGGGAGGTCCGGACGAGAGCGTTCAGTCCCTGGAAGCATGATGCTGTTGCCCGCGGGTACTCGGGACACTGTCATTTGGCATGGATCGACTCAGCGGGTCGTGGCTGCCATAGAACCCGCTTTGCTCAACGATGCAGCGAGAGAGCTCGGAGTGAAAGGCTTCTGCGATTTCAACCTCCGCTGGGCCTTTCGAGATGAGCAGCTCGGGCTCTTACTGAACGAGATGAACCGCGAGATGAGGACCGGGTGGTTGATGGGTGCCTTATATGGTGACCTCCTGAGTATGACGTTGTCGGTAGCGCTGGTCCGCAAATACGGAGAAGTGTCTAACTTCATTCCACAACTGAAGGGAGGATTGTCTCGCGCGCACGTGAAGCGAGTTCTGGAATATATGGAGGAAAATCTCCATCGAGAAATTCGACTCGAAGAACTGGCACAACTCAATTCCCTAAGCCGGTATCACTTCGCCAGGTCGTTCCGGGATTCGCTGGGTGAGACCCCATACCAATACATTCTGAAGATGAGAGTTCAGCGTGCGAAACGGCTCCTCCTTGAACCGGGTTCCACGGTTGCGAAGGTCGCTACAACCACCGGGTTTTCCGATTCGAGCCAATTTGTACGCATGTTCCGTAAGATCACGGGAGTTAGTCCTCATGCATGGCGAAAAGGTGCATAAGGAATTGTGCCCATACGATCGATTTGGATGCACTCGGAGTTTGTCAGGTATTGGTTGAATCTACGATTGGCGCTTTGACGCCAGAATGTTCCGGTTCCAACACGACCTCGATGAGTAGATTGCCGATTTTGCAGTCACTGAGATTACGAAGCCGCCAGGTCAGGCAAGTTACTCAAGCCCCTCTATTGGGAGTTCCATCCGGCGTCTATGTCGCGAAAAGCATTGTTGGGTTGGTCAGAGAAGCCTGCAGTGGTTAAAGCCATGAGGTGCCTTGGACCCAAACGGTGAACTGTTGCCACACCGCCAATGAAGGAACCAACAGCATTGCAGCAACCATTAAGATGATGAGCAGTGATCCCCAGAGGGTACTCCGATGAAGTCTCTTCACGGATATCAGGTCGTAGCCCACGATAAGGGCAGGAAAAGCAAGAAAAAGGGCACCCTGAGCTGGAGCGCTCGCCATAAATGCAAACGGCCACCGATTAATTGCTGGACCTAAGATGGCTATCGTTGAGAAGAGCATCAGGCGTTTATGTGCCACTCTATCCCCCCTTTTTAAGAGACCCCAGGCCACGAAGACTGAAAAAAATGCTAATTCGAGAAGGTCGCCGGCCAGCATCTCGCCTTGAGGAACTCGCGGAACTCCTCGACGGTGGATGGAATCGAGGATTGTCCAGGTGCCTATGATAACCATTAAAGGGGCCAACACCAGACCCAGAATGCCGAGCTGCATGTGCCACTGCACACGATTGACAGAGACCAGCACTGTCTGAACGACAAGCAGTAATATCCAGCTTACGAAAAGTGCTCCGTGCACGTGCACCAAAGCATTCGGCAGTTTGGCCAAAAACATTCCGGGCAGGAAGTAACTCTGTCCAAACCCGATGACGACTGTTGCGAGGATCAGCGCCACCATGGAGAGAAAGAAGACATCTTCCCCTCTTAACCGTCTAAGCCGGATCGTTGAGGTCGCCATCGAGCGCTGCTCCTGTGGTCTGAATGCAGACAGGCTACCACATGAGTTCAGGAGCACCGGCACCGGGTGATTCACCTGTAGGAGTGGCCGGCTTTCCTATCAATGGCTGATTGATGTGGAATCTACAGAGATTTGAACGGACAGAATTGTGATAGACCAAGTCACTCATTGAGCCCAACAAAGCTATCGATCACTTCTTCAATGCTGTTTATCAGTACTCACCTTTCTTCCAGTCGCCCAGGAGCAGATAGCCTCGCTCGTTGAGTGTCAGCGATCAAGTCCCTTTGTCGAGACTTCAGCCCCAGATGGTACATGGAACTGTTCTACGGAGATGCGCTCATACCGCACTTCCAGCACGGTCAGGGTTTCAGTTCCGCCCGGCGCACGAAGAGACACTTCATCGTTTTCCGCCGCTCTCATTAATGCGCGCCCCAGGGGTGAGGCCCAACTGATGTGGTTGCGGTCGAGATCGACTTCATCGGTGCCGACGATGCTCACCACTCGCTCTGCCCCCGCAGCATTCGCATAGCGCACGGTGGCTCCAAAGAACGCCCTTGTCGCCCGTTGCCCCGTTCTCCGAGCTTCCGGATCTACCACCTCCGCGGCTTCGATTCGTTTTGTCAGGAAGCGAACCCGTCCATCGATCTGCCGCAGTCGTCGCTTGCTGTACTGATAGTCGGCGTTTTCACTGCGATCGCCATTGCCCGCAGCCCACGCCACCACCTCCACCACGGCCGGGCGATCCTTGGTGAGCAAGAAATGGCGCTCCTCTTTCAGGCGCTCGATCCCGCCTGGAGTGATGTAGTTTTTGTCGTGGTTCGCTGCGGGCTCCTCTACTTTCGGTCTTCTCGTAAACCCTTTTCGCATCCTGCGGCCCTCTCTTAGCGCGATTTGAGCTATCGGCGTCTATCTATACGAATCCGAGCATGACTTCCAATTAGTAGAGGGAAGTCGGCTTATCGGCAGTGGCAATCATTTCTGCTGCGAACCGCATTTTCCGAGACTTATTTAGAGTCATCCTCTATTGTGCGTCGTCCAGCTTTCCTTCTGCTCGTCCGTAGTCCAACTGGGACAAAAACAAGGTCCCCAATCCATAGGCAGCGCTAATGGCCACCAGCCCCATATCGTGCGCATACAAGGCGCTTTTCATAAGCTCCACGACGCCGTAAGAACACAGTAGCGCCGAGAGCGCATAGGGATGTCTCAATACCGCTCCGCAGAACCGGGCCATACTAAAACGCGACGCCTTTAGGTATTGACCGAACCGACGCAGTTCATTTTGAAAACCTACGACGGCTGCACCAGGGATGTAGCCAAGAGGTGTCCTCACGCGGTTCCAGTCGATGTGTCCCACGTGGAAGCCGCTTGCTGACAGCAGTAGACTTCCAAGAATTATTCCCGCAGCATTGATTCTGGGCGCGGCAATAGGATGGCGAGATTTCTGCCGAAGCGCATAGTCCGAAGCGATCCACAGGAAGCCAACTGCCGTTTCAAGGTTTGGGTGGAGACCTCTCCTTAAAAGGAGACCAGTATTCCCAGCCATCAAGGTGATAGCAGTAACGGAGGGAGCAAGACGGATGAGACGGCTTCGAACAGAAACAAACAGGCAGTAGACCTCGATCAGGCGACTCATTTGATTGTAGGTGAGAGCACACCTTCTGAATGACCTCGTGCTTGGGCTATTCGTTTGGCATGAATCCCCAATCGCTCACTGGCTCGAGGTTACGACTGCGAAGTCAGCTTGTGGGAAGTAATGGTCCACCCTCAATGAGCGCTTCGGCTATTTCTCATCAACTAAGAAGCATCACCACTGTCCAGATCGCGACGATCAATCCGGAGCCAACCCTCCGAACCTCTAGAGCGCTACACGTTGCAAGTTCAGCCTCCGCAGCAACTGTGCGTTCGCAGCTACGATGATGGTGGAGAGACTCATCGCAATTGCGCCGACGCTCATGGGCAGATCGAATCCCCAATGAACGAAGAGTCCGGCTGCAACCGGGATGGCAACAAGGTTGTAGGCAGTTGCCCAAACCAGATTTTGGATCATCTTTCGGTAGGTAGCACGAGATAATTCGATCGCCCCTACAACGTCTCGTGGGTCGTTGCGCACCAGCACAATCCCGGCCGACTCGATGGCCACGTCGGTTCCCGCGCCAATCGCGATTCCGACATCCGCGGTCGCCAATGCCGGCGCATCGTTGACACCGTCACCAACCATTGCGACTTTCTTACCGTCACCCTGAAAATGCTTGACTGCCGCAGCCTTGTCAGCAGGTAGAACCTCCGCTGCGACTTCATCGATACCAATCCGGTTTGCGACCGAATCGGCCACCGCCTTGGAATCTCCGGTTATCATTGCAACGCGTATGCCAAGTCGATGAAGCTCTTCAATGGCCTCTTTGGATTCAGGGCGAATCTCATCCTCGACGGCGAAAGCGCCCATTAGTTTCCCGTCGGCGACAACATGGAGAACCGTCTTTCCCTCGGATGCCCACTGAGCCGTCAATCGTTCAACTTCTGCGGGTACGGTCACTTGACCCTCCACTAACAGACGCGGTCCGCCGATTGAGACTCTTTTGCCGCTTATCTCTGCCTCTGCCCCTCGACCAGCCAGTGATTTGAAGTCGGCGGCCTGAACCGTGGCCAGATTGCGACGCTTCGCTTCAGCAATAATTGCTTTCCCGAGCGGATGTTCTGAATTTGCTTCAACAGCGGCAGCGTAGGCGAGCAACTCACTCTCGCTGCCGCCGGGCACGGTTACAACGCCCGACAATGCCGGCAAGCCGCGTGTAAGCGTTCCCGTCTTATCGAAGATCACCGTGTCCAGATTCCGAGCACGTTCGAGGGCGAGCCTGTCTTTGACCAGAAGACCATTTTGAGCCCCTATCGACGTCGAAATTGCAATGACAAGCGGAATCGCTAACCCCAGAGCGTGTGGGCAAGCAATGATGAGCACAGTTGCCGTTCTGATCAGGGCGTGTTCCTTGTCTCCTGCAAGCCACCAGTAGACAAAGGTTATCGCCCCCGACGCGACTGCCACGTAGAAAAGAACTGCAGCTGCACGATCGGCGAGAGCTTGCGAGCGAGATCCAGAAGCCTGCGCCGTGGCGACGAGCTGCATGATGCCGGACAGAGCGGTCTGCTCTCCGACTGCCGTGATGCGGACCCGAAGACTCCCACCACTGGCTACAGTTCCCGCGATGACCTTGGCGCCCGAAGCCTTCGGGACCGTTCTCGACTCTCCGGTAATCATCGACTCGTCAACATCAGCGGCTCCATCCACGACTATGCCATCCGCCGCAACTCGTGCTCCGGGCCGGACAAGGATAATGTCCCCTACCTGCAACGCAGAGAGCGGAACGGTTTGCGTCTGGTCTCCTGTGACCCGTTCGGCGGTGTCTGGCAGCAGTGCAGCGAGTGCGTTGAGCGCGCCACTAGCCTGAGAGATGGCTCGCATCTCAAGCCAGTGCCCAAGGATCATGATCGTAATGAGAGATGCCAGTTCCCACCACACCTCGACTTCGAAGAAGCCAAGAGTAGCGGCAAGAGATGTTCCGAACGAGACCAGGATCGCCAGGCTGATGAGGGTCATCATGCCGGGCTTCCGGTCGGCAAGCTCTCTCCATGCCCCACGAACGAACACCAGGCCGCCATAAACAAAGACGGCCGTTCCAAGGATGGCGGGAATGAATTTCGAACCAGGGAAAGAAGGTACCGTGTACCCAAGCCAATGCTGGACGTCCGCTGACCAGACAACTACTGGAATAGTGAGGGCCAGGCTCAACCAGAACTTGTCGCGAAACATTGCCACGGAGTGCCCGGCATGCCGGTCGTGGTTTCCATGGGCCTTTGACATGTCGTGCCCGGCATGCGGATCCATGCCTTGCCCGTGAGGTTCATGCGTCATTGAGTCCATCTAAACTCCTAGCTGCTCGCGTCAGTGCAGAATTAAAATTATCTACCAATCCTCGTCAACTGATCATTTGAGGGACTTCGACATACAGACGTAATGACGTACTAATCGGAAATTAGCAATTTCAACCTTTGACCTGTGGAGGAGAGTGCACAGCGGTTGACTAACCCGGAATACAGGACGAATTCCCAGAGAGCACACGCGACGATAACTCAGAGGCAAAGTTGAAAAACTCTCGGCACACGTCAATATGACATAGCTGTGCTATAGTTTTGCCCTACTGTCCGGGTCCAGCTATTCATTCTGCAAATTCCGAGAGGTACGGAATGAACAAAGCCTTTTGTCTGTTGTGCTTGTTTTGCCTTGGCGTCCTCCCTATAGCACTTGCACCATCAATAAACCCACCGGTGCATGCTCAGAGTACGTGTACGGCTGACCCCGCTTGGCTGCCGACAACGCCGCTCGCCTCCTTCGACAATCCACCGCCTCACCCTCAACCGGATTGTCCCTTCTATCAAGCTGCTTGGCAGAATTTTCTCTTTGCGACACAACCCGATCCGTCCGGTCAGCCCCGATTCCTAGCGTCCTACAAGACGATCCAAGACCTCTTCGGATCTTCAGCTGCGCCGCAATTCGCCAAGGCGACGATTAAGATGCTGTCCCTTGCGCCAAGAACCATTCAGTTTCCGAACGAGAAACCTCAAGCGAAGGATGGAGCGCCCGTCATCGACGCGGGAGTCCAACAAGCCGGCTCATTGCGAGGTCTCCTGATCGATCAGCGTGGCAATCCGATCTACTACGCGATTCACGTCAATGATGTCTACGCCAACTTCATCAAGAGCAGTGGGCTAAATACTGCGACTGCTCTCAAGAACGCTGATCCCGACAAGATTCAGTTCCTGCGCGGTGCCGTCGAACTCAAGTCGGCGTGGCAAATTGTCGACGCCGGCTCTCCGCCGAAGAATTATTTTACGGTTCAAGCGGTTGTGCCAAATCTACATGTTCAAAACGGAGACATAGTCCCCGACGGAACGACCCGGCAAGTTACGGTCGCTCTGATTGCGATACACGTCGTTTTTGTTCTCGACCAACACCCGGAGTTCGTCTGGTCCACATTTGAACATCTCAGTGACAACGGCCAAGGCATTCGAGACAATGCACCCGCCGCCGCGGCAAACCCCGATTCTCTAACGCCAACAACCGTCGTGTCCACGACCCCGTGGACGCTATTCAAGGCGGGAACCATCGCGTCTGCCGCAAATCAACCGAACTCTGCTCAAGACCGAATGATGAGTTTCGATGAGAAAACACAGACATTCACAAAGGGCGGGACAGTACTTCAAAGCTCGGTTTATCGTGCTTATCCTGCCTCCAAAGGCGATACGACCGTCGAAGATGACGACGTGACTGGAGTTAACGGCTCTATGCGTCAACTCTTCTCTGCACATCAAGAAAACGTTGCGGATAAGCGCCGCAACTATCAGTTGGTCGGGGCCATCTGGCTTGATAATCCGGCGCGCGATTTCAAATCAAACCAATTCTTCCAGAATCAACCTGGGCAAACGACCGACACGCCTGGCGCAATGGTGGCTGGCGAAGACCGGCTCTCCAGCACCGCAATGGAATCCTTCACACAAGTCGGAGACCAGCCGAACTGTTTCAGCTGCCACAACACGAGACGCGTCACCGATGACACCTCTGGCAAGCCGATCATCGCTGCCAAAAGGTTGAATGTGAGTCACGTGCTATCTAAATTTCTGTCAACACTACCCAATCCTGCACCCTAACTAAGAGAGAAGGAACACTATGGGATTTGACCGCGTTAAGACCATTCTCGATACGGCAATACAAACCTGGCAAACCACAGCTGGAAACGACAATCCCGCCGACCTCTCAGGTCACGGTCCATCGTTCTCTTGGTCAACTAAGGCAAATCTACTGGCCGCTGTAGGACACGGAAAGCGTCTCATTCAACCCGAAGTCATCGGCAATCATCGGGGTGCTGAAGCAAACCTCATCATCGATTTACGAACGGGGATCAACGGCCCAGCATCTCGTATGCCGCAAGGCGGTCCGTACATTCCGGATCCCCAGATCCAGGAGATACAAGATTGGATTGACGGGGGCTGTCTAGATTAGACCTCTCACTGGATCGTTCAAAGGAGTTGTACTTTGCTACTTCTTTGTTGCGACAAACCGAGTCATTCATCGAGCCCAGCATAGCGTTCGATCACTTCCGCAATGCGCGTTTGTAGGGATCAACCAGACGCACTGGGCGAACTACAGAACACGGTGCGGCGAATGGCTGCCTATGTTCCTCCCGTAACCGTAAGCGTTGAGCCGAGCCCCAAAGCCAAACTTCATAACCATTGGAGATCTGAATGCGAATCGTCACGGTAGTCAACAAGTGGTGGGAGTGCGAACCGGCGATTGCCGCGATGCTCAACAGCAATGCATGGCCTTCCGGGGACACGGTCTGGCCGAAGGTATTGCACTCGCCGCTACAGCGTCCGTCGGGAAAGACGGACCCCTGGCTCAAGCCTCGCGCAGTATTCCAGTACAACAACTTTGAACTGGAAATATGGTGCGTATCGGACTTGCTCAATGACGTTTCAGGGGCGTGCCAATCCAGCAGCAGTGTAAAAAGCATTCGGCTGCCTCGAATCTTCGGGACCGGTCCGGCACCGGATTTAGTGGTTGCAGTCGGTACGGCAAGCTCGGCAACAGTAACCCCGAATCGCAATGGCGGTGTGGCTATCGGGACATCGGTTTTTCTGCATGACGCTCACCCAGACGGCCAGAATCCATCGAGCACCTGGAAAGGGCCAACCGATCAGCTCATCACGAGCTCGATTTCGCCCACACTGTTCGGACAGCTTGCGTCCTTTGACGCTGGTTCTGCACTGCTCCATTTTTTGCCGGTGAAGCGAAATCCATCTGATTCCCCCGTTGTGACTGCAGGGATCACCGATGTCGCACTCGGGACACTGAATGTAACGAACTACGGTGATTACAAGTTCAAAGATCCGGAGACGGTTGCAGCATTCACGGCTGCTGGCCTTCCAGTCCACCCAGCGTCTGTGGAGACGACGCATGGCCTCATCCGCCTTGCGTATCCAGATGCTCCCTTCCTCTTCGTGTCCACAATCACCGACCGGTTCACCTATTTCGACGGCGACGTCTCTGGTGTCCCAATGAACGACGCGCAGAACACACCTGCCGCTTATAACGCGGGCATCACGCTGCGTTGGATGTTTGCAAATCTTGATACGGCTCTCTCTGCGAAGCCAACGGATCCTTGCGTCCCGCCTTCGCAGTGATTTCAAGACTAGAGTTTCGCCCATCACCTTCTTTGTCTCTCGATGGGCAAGCCGCCTTTCCTGCCGTCAAGCCGCAATCTGGTGTTCGAAGATGCGTTTCGCGCGATCGTCGAGAATTGCGTCCAACTGGGCGGGCGTCGCCTTGGCCGGAGATAACCAGGTGTTCAGGTTTTTCTCCTCGAGAACGATTACGCAGCGCTGGTGTCCCGTGGCCGCGATCTCTGCCGGCGGCTCGTCCGTAACGGCCGCAAACGAGAGCAGGTCGGGCTGGTCAGGACCTTTCCACTGGTCCCAGATGCAGGCAACCAGCATGTCCTCGCTTGGGTGTGGGGCGAATTGCAGGATGAGGTTTTCTGGCTTCTCTTCCGGGAGCAGGTCACGATGCTCGTAAAGGTGCCTTGGCACATTCTCAAAGAATCCGCTGATCACCATCACCGCGTGACGGCGGCCGTACACATTCTTCCAGAACCCAGTCAGGTTATCCCTTCGCGCGTTGTATGTGCCTGGGAAACGAGAGTCGTAATTTGCGGGCTTGTCTCCAAGCCTGCAAGCGTACCGCATCGGAACGATTATGGTTTCGCCTTCCTTCTGAACCAGGACCGGGGCATACGACAACGGAAAGATTCGTTCATCGTCCTCAACTGGTTCAGTGCGGCGAAGATCCGTGAGACGGTCCAGCAGGGTCTGAATCTTCTTCGTCGCGATGCGGACGTCTTCGCGCGCTTTCTTGGTCTCTCTGACTCTGAGAGACTCCTCTGCCCCTCCCAATCGCCGGCGCTGGGTGAAGATCTCATTCTCCCACTCTGCTCTGCGGTTAGCGACGTACTGGTCGATGTACTCCTTCGTCCTGAGTTCGGTCTCGGTGGAGGGGTGAGCGAAGTTCCGCTCAAGACCTCGTGCAACCCGGACATCTTCCCCGGCAGCCCGGCGCCGGAAAATCTCCTCATACATCTGCCACGCCACTCTCGCGCCATAACGTTTCGAGAGTTGGCTTAGGTTTTGGCGCACTCGGGCCGAATAGCACATTTTAGGATTCTAGTCGTTTCTCCGCCGGGAGGCCTTTCTAATGCTTTGGTACCGGCCTCGGCCCCTGTTTCGTCTCGATGCCCTCGCCCACATAACCGCCATATTGGAAAGGACAATGTTCAAGATCGATGAGGGGTTGACATCAATCGCCGGTCATCGCCGCGCTGCGGGCTTCTTTGCGGCGGCTTTCTGCTCGATTGCAGCCTCGAGCTTCGCTGCGAACGCGGGGTAGTGCAGGCCGATTGCTATGCAGAATTTGCGGGTCTCGATCGTGTCGATCCGGCGCTCACCACGCTCGCACTTGCTGACGTAGGTCTGCGTTTCCTTCAACTTCTTCGCCAGGCCAATCTGAGTCAATCCCGCCGCTTCCCGCTCCTCCCGAAGGAGGTCGAGAAACACGCCGTACTCGCGGCTATAGATTGACTTGCTCTTGGCCATGAACGTCTACTGACGTTCACGCTAAAAACTATCTTGGAATAGTCCAAAACAGACTATTCCCGAGGCGGCAGTCGGGCTTGAGTCGTGATGAGCTGATCCGAACCTTAAACGGTCACGATCGATGGACTTCACGACGAATTGGAGCAGCCGAAACGTTCGGCTGCGAGTGAGTCTCTTCACTACAGAACCACTCTTTCCAAAGTTGATCAGTGCGAGTGGACAGTTTGACACGAGCGAATCAGTGGTCGACACACTCAAGCGCCGCTCAGTCTTACCCGCAACCAGGACGGTATCGGATTTACCGGAGCCACAGATTCCCTGCCCGGCTCTGTCCATCTTCTCATGCGATGTAACTTATTGAAAGGAGGCCTATTAGACAACCGCTTCGAAATGCATCCGGAGAGTGGTTCCTGTCAATGGGTGCCGAAGTCGTTGTATGGGGTTCCGAGGACGATCGCGCAGTAGATCTCAAGGAGAGCCTGCCGATTCTGATCCGGCTCCTCCACGAAGCGGTACTCCATTGCCCTGATCCTGCCTTTGGCATCTCGGAATGCCTGCTCGAATGCCGGGTCCAGCATCAAGCCGTCGCGGCTATCGTTCCCTGCCTTGTAAGAAGCCTTCGTTCGTCCGGTTGCTTCTCGTGCCAGCTGAAAGGCAAACGCGGCTTGGCGGTGGGTAGCCCCTGGACGGCAATGGCGGCCGTAGCGAGACCGCAGGCTGTTGGACCGTCCAACGTAGAGGTGTCTTCCTGTTTCAGAGAACAGGTAGATCCCTGAGAGTGGCATGCTCCGCGCAAGTTCTCCATAGCCCACAGGCGGGCATTGAATGAGTTGTTCAAGCTTAGGAGCCAGAGTATCGACGAGCGCTCCAAATCTGACATCCATTACCTGCCTCCAAATTGACCACGAATCCCAATTAGCTGCCAATAGGAGGATACAGCCTCGGAGATACGACTCCGCCACGTTAAGGGTTGGTTGGAGTGGAGTGGACTGCTGGTCCCACGCATGGTGCGAGTCTATTTGAGAATAGTCCATTTTCGACTATTCTATGCACTGCACGACCTTGTGCTGCACGGAGCCCTGTTCTGAGGGGATCGGGGAAACCTGCACTGTTGTCCTGTAGTCTTTTTTGTCCCGGTCGAAGTGTGTGCTCCAACTCCACCGTCACAGTGCGGACTTTGGGGGGAGTTCGGGTGGGCAGTCCCCTGCCGAACTCTCACCTTTCGATGGCTCCGCCACTCGGGATGCCCCTTGCCCATGCCGCTGACAATGCACGTTCGAGCATCATCCCAAGCGCTGAATCGCTTTATCCATGATCGTAGATAAATTGTGGATGAATGCGCTGTTTGTAGGTATCGCGATTTAGCTTAAATTGACTGCATTCTTGGTTCAATGCGACCGCTGCGATGTCTATAATGACCATCAAAGGCCCGTCTATAGAGACCATAAAGAGCCGGTAGACACCAGGCCAAGCCATCCCCTCGCAAAAGAACGGGTTTCTTTCCCATGTTTGGAAGACTATGAACTCTATTCACTCAATACTCCTGGTAGACGATGAACCCGTCGTAGCCGACGGATTGCAGCGCACTCTCCGTAATTTTGGGTTCGAAGTGCAGCTGGCAGACAATGCGGAGACTGCACGGCAGATGGTGGAGAATTCGAAGTTTGACCTGATTCTGGTCGACTTTGACCTCGGACCGAAGAACGATCCAAAGCTGAGTGTCAGCGGCACTGGCCTGGTGTTCGAATTGCGGGCAGCCAAGGTAGGTCTGCCAATTCTGATGTACACGGTGCTCGAGGGAGAATGGTATGAGCTTGCATCTCTCCACGCCGGCGCCGATGGCTACATCCTCAAGAGCACATCTATTCAACTCCTGATCTCTCGTCTCCATGCCCATATTCGGCGATATGAGCGGGACACCGGCAAGAGGCGGAGCACCACACACCGTCTCGGCGTAGGCCGCTTCGTACTGGACAGGAACCACCAGGTTCTGGCCGACAACGAGAAGTCGATGGCGGTTACCCAGAAAGAGGCCAGGATTCTCGAGATCCTTGCTACCAATCCGGCTCGAGTGGTCACCTCGCAGGAGCTTCTTGATGGCGCCTGGGGACGTCGAGACCTCGACAAGACCCTCGATTCCCTCCGCGGAGTGATCAAGCGGTTCCGCAAGAAGCTGGACGACAAGGGATTTGATGACCTGATTCAAAACGTCCGAGGCCAGGGTTTTCGGCTACAGGTTCCGCCGCTGGGAACGACTGACTCGGCTTCTGCGTTCCACGACTAGAGGTCAACAAACACACCGTAGCGCCATCTGCCGCTCTGCCAAGATCAGCGTGCCGGGTCGGCCAGAACTTGAAGACATTCAATAAGAAGGATACGAAGTGCATGAGTGCCTCGTACTCCTTCTCCCACCAGGAAGACCCTGCAGTACGGCCACGCATTCGCATAGCCGCATAGAGCTTCCACCTCCCCTGACAAGCTGTGAGGCTGCCCAATTCATCTTGGGCGAAGCCGCCTCAAACGCGCCATCTTCAAGGTCCATCGGGCCTTGGAGAAATGGCCTTTTGCGACCAATAGCGCCGGAGGGAGATAGCACTCCGACGCGACTAGAGCATGGTAAAGGAGAAAGTTGTGGGCCTTCTGAAGGTAACGAAGATCGAGAAGTCTCATAATCACGAGGAGATATTCCTCGATCACTACGACTGGCTCCTGAGGAGTGCACGAGACCTGTGTCACGGCTCGCGAGAAGAAGCCGAAGATCTCGTGCAGGACCTATATGTAGGCTTTGTCCAGTCGAAATCCACCGTCCAGGTGGACGACGCCGACCGCCTCCGCGGCTACCTCTATAAGGCCCTGAAGAATCTGTTTATCAGGAAGAATCGCCGCAATCGGGATACCGCGGCAGGTCTCGAGATCAGCGACTTCGACTCTATTCAGATCGCTCTCTCTTCTGTGGACGGAAACCAACTACTGCTGGTACGGAGCCGCTTGGCCGAGATCTGCGAGTACGCCTGCACGAGGCGGATGACCCATAAAGCAGCCAGTGTTCTTATCCTACGCTTCTTCTTTGGCTACTATCCCAGTGAGATCGCCAAGTTACTCAGAACCGGCCGGGCCACCGTCGACAAGCTCACGCATACGGCGCGTCTCGAAGCCAAGGCTTATCTCACCCAACCTCATACTCTGCAGTTCCCGCATCACCAGCAACATCGAGGGGCAGCTCCAATCATCTCGATATTGCCGCAGGCACGAGCTCCAATTGCGATTGAACGGTACGCCAACCTGCCAGACGATCCCACCGAACTCAAGGCGGAGTTGCGAAAGCGCATACTTTCCAGGGCTCTGGGAGACCATCTCCCACGGGAAGTGATCGAGACTCGATACTCCGAAGAATCCGAGCAGACATTGAGCACGAACGAACTGGCACACCTTGTAAGCTGCCGACTCTGCCTCGACACCGCAAACGACATTCTTGGGATTCCAAGCCTCGATATGCACTTCTCCTCCGACGACAACGAGCCAGACGATCAAGATCCACCGAGCAAGGGGCGGCGCAGAGAGAAAACCCTCCAACGCTTGCGGCGCAAGCAGCGTGAGGCATTCGAGCACCGTCCGGCACAGTTGCAGGTTGCGGTCAACGGACAGGTGCTGGGAACGACGGCCATCACCGGCGAGTTCAATGAATTCCACCTCAACAACCTGGACATGATCTCTCGCCCCGAGTTCGTTGAGGTCGTAAGCGAGCAAGGAATCACACTTGCCTCTCTGGACCTGCTTCAGGTCGACAGGAACGGCATCCCGTTGCAACGGACACACGTCATGTTGAGCGATGGCCGAGAACTGACGATCGACATTACCTGGTCGGGCAACGGACCCGGCGTCAACATCTCCTACCGCGACCTGCCTGTCGAAGATTCGGCTCCAGACTCCACCGTCGACGGTCCGACTCTCTCAAGCTTAGAGATCCGCGCGCTGTCGGAGGCTCCGACAAACCACCCGCCAGCGAGTCTCTGGAAGAAGTTCACTTCCCTGCTTACCGGACACTGGATGATGCCGGTTCCTATCGCAGTCGGACTTGGCACTCTCGTTCTGAGCGCTGGGATGTATTTCCGCTTCTCGCAGAAGACGAATCTCACCGCACCGATCACTGCAACGGCCCTGCTCTCCGATTCGACCAAAGCCGAAGAGGCAGCGATTCCGGAGCATGGCGCGATGCACCGCACGTTTGCATTTGAAGTTCGATCAGACCAGGGAAAGATCCTTGAAAGCGGAACGATCGACAGCCTTCGCGGGAGTTCGCCGCGAAGACGCGCTCTCCGCCTTCTCGATCGACGAGGCAAGGTCCTAGCCGGGCATTGGGTCAGCGAGACAGGAAAGGTAACGGATCGCGCCTTCGAACACAACCGCCAGTCGAACATAAAGGATCCTGGTGACCAGATCCCGATTCCCTGGATTCATCTGCCTGAGGCAGATGACTTCGCAACCTTGTCAGGAGGCGACAAGAACCTCAGCGCGAAGATGGTGGGCAATGTGTACGAGGTCAATATGTCTCAGGTAACGCAGGGCGATCAACCCAGTGTTATCGCAGCGAGTCTGACGTTGACCAAGGACACGAAAAGACCCGTTATAGAGGTCCTTCAGATCTTGGACCACCACAGTATTCGCCAATACAAATTCGAGGAGCTGACGTATGAGTACCTGCCCGCGAGTCCACAGCTTGAGAGTGACTTTGCCCCGCCATCCGGCGACACGTCTGGAGAGAAGGCTGAAGGAGGAGATGCCACTGAGAATTCAGACTCGCATGCAACCCTGGAAGCATTGACACTGCTCAGCAACCTCGGACCCGATGTGGAGCGGATTGTCAACGTGGAGAGAACGCTGAATGGCAGAACATCCATTGACGGTGTCTTCCAGACAACAGCACAGAAGGCAGAAGTAGCCAGGGTACTCGCGCCACTTCGACGCAACCACAACATCGTCTTAGACCTCCATGCCTCTGACGAACCGATCTCCAAGCCAGACTCGCATCCGAACCTCCAGCTGCAGTCTCTCGACGAGATTTCTGTTGAGAGCCAGCGGGTCCCGTTGGATGCTCAGCTTCGTTCCTCGCTCTCGACTGCGGGGGCCGCCGACTCTGATGTTGACGCCCGCGTCCACGCTATTGCCAGCAGCGCATTAGAGCACTGCTCTCTGCTGAGCCGAGAGGCGTGGAGTATCCGCCAGATCGCGACGGACGACTTCACTCCCAGCGAACTGCAACAGATGACGCCCGAAGATCAGATGCTCTGGCTCACGTTGCTCGACAAACACGTCCGTGCTTTCGACGGTGAACGCACAGAACTAGAAAGAACACTGCATGCGCTGCTCGAACAGGAGCGCACGTATGTGTCTGCAACTCCTGTCAAACCACCGAACACGATTACATCGATCTCCGAACTTCGTGACGCGGCTCAAACTCTGAATCAGGACAGTGAGCGCCTGCAAAGTCTTCTAACGGACGGGCTCACCTTGTCTCCAACCAGTCTTCCCACCAGCACCAACCCGGTAGTGATCGCGCAGCTGATGTCCAAGTTGAGAGTTCAGGAGAGCAAGCTCCATGAGATTGTCGAGCGCCTCCAGTCCTCAGGACAGCGCTGACGCAAGCAGAAAAAAGTGACTGAACAATTCCAGCCTTACTTGGCTTTGATAAAGCCCCAGGAGACCTATGCCCACCACACAAATCACTAGTCGCGCGATTGTCATATGTCTGCTAGCGGCCGTCTGTACTTTGGCCATCCGGCAGAGTCATGCTCAGTCAAGTTCGGCCAGCTTATCCGTGACAGTAGCCGATACATCGGGCGCAGCTATGTCCAAAGCAGGCATAGCACTGAGGAATACAGACACGAATCAGCAACAAAGCGTCAGTAGCGGAAACGCTGGGAACGCAGTTTTCCCATTCGTAAAACCGGGCCACTATGCGCTGACGGTGTCTAAACCGCAGTTCGCAGACATAACTGTAGATAACATTGTGCTAAATGTCGGAGACGACAAGCATCTGAAACTGATCCTGAAGGTGGGTCCCTCAACCGAAACTATAGAAGTCGACGGAAGCGGCACGACGATCAATACTACCGACGCCTCGGTAAGCACCGTCATTGATAGCAGGTTCGTAAGCAACATTCCCCTCAATGGCCGCACCTTTCAGAGCCTAATCTTGTCAACTCCTGGAGCCATTACAAACTCGCCACAGGTCAACTCCGGACAGTTGGGAACCACCGGGGAGTTTAGCATCAACGGGCAACGGACCGAATCGAACTATTACACCGTAGATGGTGCAAGTGCCAATACTGGAGCCCCTTTGGGACCCAACCAGGCATCAGTCGGTGGTTCACTGCCAACCTCTACGGCCCTAGGAACGACACAGGGGCTTGTTTCAGTGGACGCCTTGCAAGAGTTCCGCGTCGAGAGTTCTACTTATTCGGCAGAATTTGGACGTAGTCCCGGAGGTCAGTTTTCCTTCGTTACGCGATCGGGAACAAACGATTGGCACGGGGCGGTCTTTGATTACTTCCGGAACGATGCACTCGATGCAAACAGTTGGTTCAACAACAATACAGTTCCAGTCACCAAGAAAACTGCGGAGCGACAAAATGATTTTGGCGGAACTCTTGGTGGCCCTATCCGAATTCCCCACGTGTATAACGGAGCAGATCGAAGCTTCTTTTTCTTTTCATACGAGGGACTTCGGCTCGTCCAACCATCGCCGGTCTCCGTAAATGCCGTGCCTGACGTTGCACTGCGTGAGTCAACTTCTGGCGCCCTACAACAGGCTTTGAATGCATTTCCGCTGCCGACCATAGGCTACCCGGACCTCACCAGCGGAATGGGCCAGTTTGTCGGTGCTTGGTCCAATCCGAGCCAACTCGATGCAACGAGCGCCCGCCTAGACCACAATGTCAGCCAAAAAATTCACCTATTCTTCCGGTTTAGTAATACTCCTTCTTACACGAAGGCGCGGGGTACCTCTACAGACTCCTCAACCCCATCCGTCATCCTTAACTCGACGTACCTGTCTCGCACTTATACTTTTGGCGCGACGGTCTCTTTCACACCAAACATTACCAACGACCTCCGCCTAAGCTTGAGCACGAACGGAACATCTTATCAGTATTCGGACGATAATTTTGGAGGTGCTATTCCCGTCGACCTCTTCGCCCTTCAAGGAATTCCTAGTGCCAACTCGGAGGTATCACTTTCGCCGGGCTTCGGTGGCTATTACCCGGCAATTTCGGAAAGTGGGACGGTTCGCGGGCAACAGAAGCAGTGGAACATAGTCGATACGATCGCTCTACGGCAAGGTGCACATGCGTTCAAACTTGGTATCGATTGGCGTAAGCTAACCCCGACCATACCGGTACAGATCGCTAATGCGTCATATAACTATTTCAGCGAAGCGACAACAGCAGCCAATAACGTCGATCTTGGCTCGGGAACTTCCACTGCCGCCAATGATCCTATATATGCTAACTTCTCAGCTTTTGCACAAGACGAATGGAAGGTTTCATCCCGTATCAACGTATCAATGGGCGTCCGGTGGGATATTAACCCAGCGCCGAGTGTCTCTCATGGCCCGACGCCCTACACGGTGGTAGGTCTCAATAACATTGCAACTATGACACTCGCTCCGCAAGGTACGTCACTGTGGAGGACGGATTGGTTTGGAATTGCTCCTCGTTTGGGTGTCGCCTACGTGGCCCACAACAGCCCTAATTGGGAGACGGTTTTTCGTAGTGGCGCCGGCATTTACTTTGACACGGGGCAACAGACCGGATCGCAGGGATTTCAGGGGCCAGGGTTTTCGGCGAACAATTACTTTGGTACGGACTACGGAACGTCGGCAAGCTTTCCGGTCGCTCCTAACGTCGTGGCGCCATCCATCACCAATCCTCCCAGCGCTCCATATGCTTATATTTTTACTTATTCGCCCCGCTTGCAGTTGCCTTATACATTGCAGTGGAATGCGAGCCTGGAGCAGGCTCTCGGTCACTCACAATCAGTCACGCTATCCTATGTCGGCGCAAATGGAAGAAAGCTTCTGCGGGAACAGTTCTCCGACATTTCCTCTATCAATCCTAATTTTGGCTACCTCTATGTGTTCACAAATGGCTTGACCTCAACCTACAACGCGCTGCAATTCAAATATCAAAGACAGGTCACACGTGGTCTCCAGGTTCTAGCGTCATACACGTGGTCTCACGCTTTGGACTACGGATCGCAAGATGACGCCTTCCCATATAAGTACGGCAATTCCGACCTTGACGTTCGGAACAACGCAACCTCCGCGGTATCCTACGACCTTCCCCATACTAGAGGCGCTTCCTGGCTGCGCACTCTCAGTTCAGACTGGGGTCTCGACGGAAGATTTACCGCTCGAACGGCTTTTCCAATCACGCTAAACGGGAGTTCCTATGTTGATCCGGCGACCCATGCGACGGAATATGGAGGATTAAATCTTTTGGGTGGCGTGCCGTTATATCTGAGCGGGTCAGTATACCCCGGTGGGCGCCGTATTAATCCAGATGCATTCACGATGCCGACAAGCGGCCAAGCGGGCAACGCACCTCGCAATTTTGTAAGAGGATTTGGAGCTGCCCAGGGCGATATTGCGATCCGACGCTCCTTCCCGATCCATGACAGACTGCGCGGACAGTTCCGAGCGGAAGCTTTCAATATCTCCAATCATCCTAACTTCGGCTTCATCGGCGCTACATGTGGCGGTACGGTAGGGGGCACCTGCACGAACGTCCAATTTGGCCTAGCGACAGAGATCCTCGCGCAGAGCCTCGGAAACCTGAGTCCGCTGTATCAAATGGGCGGCCCCCGTTCGCTCCAATTGAATTTGAAGTTCACCTGGTAAGAATTCTTCGGTAACCGATAGAGGAGTATCTATGAGCAGGATTCGCAATTGCATCCTGGGTATGTGCATGTTTCTTGTTGGAGGATCGAGTGGTACCGTATGGGCTCAAATCTCCAACGTGTCACCGAGCGATTGCATCAGCGTTAGATACATAACTGGGCTATGGCTGAGCGCAACCGGCAAGAGAGTAGCCTATCTTGTGAAATCACCCAACATCGAACACAATCGCAACGACTATAAACTATTTGTGCGCGATCTCACGAGCAGCTCTTCGCCAGAAGGAAAGCTCGTGTTGACTAGCGCATCCCTGTCAGACGTTCACTGGCTGAATGATGACCGCCGTGTCGCATTACTCATGGGTGATGAGAGCGGTAATAGCACGCAGCTAGTAATAGTAGATACCTCAACAGAAAAGCTGCAGCGGCTTTCTAGCACCCAGAACCAGATCGAGTCCTATAGCATCGACTCTGAGGGAGACACTATAGCCTATACGATCGTAGATACGGGGACCTCGGCGAAGAGAACGCCGGGAACAAGTACCGACGATATTGCCAGCGGCTATCGCATTGCGTCGGGACCAGACATGACTGATGCTACTGTGGCTAGATCCATTTTTTTCCGTCGTCGCAAAGGCGATGGGGGGTGGTCTTTACCACATCAGGTAACGATCGAAAATCCGTTCACTCATGTCAAGACAACACATCTGCCGTTTGCACGATCGCTCAGTTTGTCACCAAATGGGAAACGACTCCTGTTCAATTACTTTTCCGACAGCGTCCCCGACAGTTGGAGACAAGACACGGTAATGAAGTCTTTTCTTAATTCCGATCAGTTCGACATCATGGTTCTCTACGACATAGACACCGCGGCGACATCCTTGGCCATCAACTCGCTATACCCTGCGAGTACGCCGCTATGGTCCAACAACAGTCGCTCGTTTCTTGTAAACTCGCCGTCCCCAATTGGAAGCCGTTGGCAAGAGCAGGACATTCGTGCTCATAGAACCTCGGGGGCAGACGCAAACCTCTTTGCTGTTGACGTGGAGTCAGGGGAGGTGGAGGAGGTCTTCGAGAACGTCCCATTTCATCACGAAGGGCCTCTGGCATGGCGACCAGACGGGGACGTTGTCCTTCGAAGCGGATTTGCTGCGATCGTAAGGCTCCGCCGCGCCGGCGACTCCTGGCACGAAGTCGATCGAATTGACCTGGCTCACTCAGACCTAGATCGACTCTCCCTCCTCTCTTCAGATGGCACAACAATTATGGGAACGCGCGAGACGATCACCACGCCACCTGAACTGGTCGAGTATTCGATGGACCAGAGGAAACTCCAGATCCTCACAAACCTAAACCCGGAACTCAGCAAGGAACAGCTAGCCTCAGTGGAAACTATGCGCTGGACAACCAGAGGCGGACTGGAGGTGACAGGCTATTTGTTCCTTCCTCCGCACTACGATCCTGCAAAGCGGTATCCGCTTGTGATTCAAACGAAGGGAAATTCAGGCTGGTTTGCCTGTGACTCAGGAGAGAGTCACGATCCCTCCTTCGCTCCTCAACCGATCGCTGCAGCGGGAATGATGTATCTCGTCCGCGGACAGTCTATCGATTGGAAGTTTCAGGATGACCTCAACAATCGTCCCGAAGGCTACCCAGGCGGCATCGGCGAGGCTGTTCAACAGATGGACATTTGGGACAGTGCCGTAGACATGCTCGACAAGACTGGAAGAATCGATCCGTCCAAAGTGGGGATTATAGGTTTCAGCAGAACAGGATGGGAGGTGGAATTCGATCTCGTCCACGCTCATACTCGCTATGCCGCTGCAACCGTTGCCGACAACGTGCAGTATAGTCTGAGCGACTATTGGTTATATCCGTGGCTGGACGGGGACTATGAGCGCATGTATGGAGGTCCGCCTTACGGGTCCACTTTGGGGAACTGGGAGAAGTACTCCATCTCATTCAATCTTGAAAGTATCCATACGCCTCTTCTCTTGGAAATGATGGGATACGGAGCTCACGAGGACCTCCCATTCAAATGGCCAGGAAGTATTCCTCGAAACCTAGCCAATCGGTTCGAGATCACTAAAGGTTTGTCCCGTCTAAAAAAGCCATTCGAGATGTATTACTATCCCGACGAACAGCACCAACCGGACCACCCCAAGGCTCGCGTCGCCAGTCTCCAACGAAATCTCGATTGGTATCGGTTCTGGCTCCAAGGATATGAAGACCCCCAGCCTGCAAAGAGAGATCAATATGAAGGATGGGAACACCTCAGACAACTTCGGGATACAGATGCAACAGCGGCGACGAAACAGCAGCGATTGGAAAGCCACCCTAACCCTATCTGAATAGCTCTTCTCGCCCTCGAGCACACGACACTTTGAGCCTTCGAAACCGACGCCAAGGATAGAAGCACGGTAGACAGATGTGACTCCGTCTACCGTGGCTGGAAGAGCTCCGCAATGGTTCTATTAGAGAGCGGCAGACTAAACTACTCGTCCGCCTCATATGCGCCAGTGGTGGATTTGTCGCCCGCACCGACATTGTCCAGGATCATCAGACGTTTGCCGTGCGGGTGGTTTCCGGTCGATTGGATTGCCTTGTTGGCGTTCACAGTGCTAAGGACATGCGCTTTTGTGTATAGCATGATTTGTTCCTCTCTTTACTGCAATTTCCGTGAGAGCATTGCTAAGTGCTAACACTGCTCACCCGGATCTCTCTCGCCCTTTCTTCCGTGGGCGGAACCTATTTGGGTATGTTGCTGATCGAAAGCAGAAGTCCGTTAGTACGCCGCTTGTGCCCTAAGGCCCTGGAGCCATACTTCCGCCTCAATCGCTCTTGTGACATGGCATACCCACTTCGTTTCGCCTGTAAGCGCTGCGCGAAACGCTGACAGCAACTTAGCCTGATGTACGATGCCGTATTGCGAAATCAGTGGGTCGCTAAGGAGTTTCTCTATTCTCTGCCTTCCTTCTCGGAGATGAATGATCGGAGCCTGCGAGACGAACGCCTTCCGCTTCCGCTCCAGCACCTCTGCCGGCACAATACCTTCAAGTGCCCGGCGCATGAGGAGCCGACGACGACCGGGCTGTACAAGTTGCTCTCGCGGGACACGGTGTAAGAAATCAACGAGGTCACGATCTAGATAAGGAAATCGATATTCGTAGCAACCCTTAAGGCCCGGGGAGCCATTTGGAAGAGTCTCAAGAATCGACCACCATGTGCGATCGTTGGCAACTGAACTGGGCTTGGCGCCAATAAGTTTTTTGGCTCCCCCAATCAGACCGAGGCTAGAACCTTTAACTTTAGGCAGTTCTACACTCAGCCAAGGGGGAATTTGTTCATCGTCAAGACTAGGCTTCCGATAGAGATCGATCGTAGATCTGAAGGTATTCCACAGCATCGGAATAAGAGGTTGGCGCCCGGGTAAGCACCATGAAAATGTTCGAGCGATTAACTTGGGCAGTTGACATTCGCGGAGATAGTTTGCCAATTCAGGCATTCCGGTCGGAACTCCGCCCAGCAACTCATCTCCCCCTATTCCCGAGAGGATGACACGATAGCGTCCGTCCCCTACGATCCGTTCAAACAGATTTGCAATGTCGACATAACTTCGGTCTCCACAGAAATAAGGATAGGCTCTGTTATCCAAGGAGACGGGTTCGTAACGAGGAGCCCGCGAAGACACATCGACGTGAAATCCATCCTTCTGACGATATCTTTCCACTGCTTGGAAATAAGGGCGATCATCCCAATCTGCTTCGGTATCGTCATAGTACGAGACCGTATCTATTTGGTTTGCTAAATTGGACATGTGATCGGACATACACACGATGGATGAAGAATCCATCCCGCCACTAAGCTCGGCCAGGATGACCTCCACAGGTATCGTGCTACGCCTAATTGCGCGTCCAAAGAGTTGGAGAAAGTGTTCATCATACTCAACATCAGTACGATAGTGAATCTGCGAGCATGTTCCACTATTCCAGTGGGGCTCCGTTGTCATCTTTCCTTTTTTTAGTTCGACATAGTGCGCGGGGGGAACAGCCTGGATTCCCTTATAAGGAGTCAAATCACCTACAGGCTGACAGGAAAGAAGACAACCAAGGTATTCCTTGTTCAGCTCAAGCTGATTTTGTTGTTGGCAGAACGTCTCTAGATAGGTGGACCAGAGAACTACATCGCCGATCCTCCTGTAAAACAGAGTTCTTGATCCTGCGTGATCGCGGGCCATATAGAGGACTTGACTCTGTGCGCTCCATACGGCAACAGCCCATTCGCCAATGAAATGCGAAAAGCATTCCTTGCCCCACTGTTCAAACGCGCTTAGTACTAACGATGAGTCTGAAGTCTCGACGGGGCTAATTCCTAGTGCATTGGCTAACTCTTCGAAATTATCCAGCCTGCCGTCTAGCGTGACCATATTCCCGCGTGCATCAAGATACGGTTGGTGTCCAAGATGCGATCTGCCATGAGTGTGGAAAGCCTGATAGGCCATCCCCACAGAGTCTTTTGCAGCGATGAAAGTCCCATCAGCCCCATACCTAGCAGTAGTATGAGCGAGACTACCCAAAGCTTCCCTATTAGCCTTGGGGTCCTCCAAGCCGCAGATGCCATAAATGACACTCATTAAGGATCCTCCCGATGTCCGATTCCTCGTTCAACACCGTTGCAGTTCACGGTAAAGTTCGGACACATAGGACTTGTCATTTACTACAAGGCCATCCATCTCTACCCATGCATGAAATTTGGGTGGGACGATCTGTCCCCCGATCACAAGCTCCGCAGCTAAACCGTAGCGACGCAGCAGCATCGTCAGCGCGACAGAACGCTGCAAACATTTCACCTCTTTGAAATACAGGACACACGCAACGTCTATTGCACGACACACAAGCTGAACCGAATAACGCTTTGTGTTGTGTTCTGCAGTAGGAATTCCTTCAAGAACAGATTGAAGTGGCTTTTCCCGATGCCTCTGCAAATACCACTCTGTCTTGAGAAGACACCCTGATGCACTGGAGATGAGTCTTACAGGACAATGTTCCTCATGGGTGGCCACTCCGAGTTCGCCGCAAAGAAATGCAATCCTATGGACGAGAGCGTCAATCCGCACTGCCAATGGCATCGTCGGAGAATGTCCTCGTTGAGGGTTGTAGTCGAGCAATATTGGTGAGATCTGGGCAACACGATTCTGCAACTGAGCGGTCATCTTCCTCGCATGAGCTGGATTGCAGCGAGTGTCTTTGTCGCCAGTAACAAAGAGAAGGGAGGGGTAGTTCCGGCCTTCCTCGACGTGATGATAGGGGGAATAGTTATATAGCGCCTCGAAATCATCCGGGTCGTCAGATGTCCCGTACTCCTGCGCCCATACATGAGCTCGGTCAAAGCGGTGGTAGCGAACCATGTCTAACAATGGGGCAACACATAGGCCAGCTCCAAAGAGGTCCGGCCTCTGTGTGATCGCGGCACCCACGAGGAGACCGGAGTTCGATCCCCCAAAGATTGCCAGTTTCGCCGGCTTCGTGATGCCTTCTTCGCAGATCCATTTCGCGGCCGCAATGAAGTCATCGATGGCCACCTGACGGCTTCTGCGACGCGCTGCTTCATGCCAGTCCGTTCCGTGCTCCCCTCCGCCTCGGATCTCCGGCAATGCAAAGACGAATCCACGTTCCAACATAATCGATATAAACGCCGAAAACTGAGGGGTGAGGGTCACACCGAACCCTCCGTATGCTGTCATCACCACCGGGCGATCCTTCAGACTCAAAGTGGAGCTACTGACCAGCAAGATCGCAATAGAAGTGCCATCCTCGGCTGTGTACATACTCTTCTGATAAGCGATAGGGAAGTTCAGGGCAGCGACACTATTCTGGCTCCAAACCGCACGCTCCCGGGTATCGACACTGAAGGAATACAAAGTCGGGGGTTTCGTAAAGGATTCGCGAGAGAGAAAGAGTTCCTCAGCCTCCGATGAATATGTTGGCAGAATGTCCCAAGTACACCCTTTCTCCAAGGGGATCTCTCCCAAATACTCTCCATCGAACGACCAGATTCGCACAGCAGCTTCAGCACCTACTAGATAGTTGATATAAATTCGATCGTGAATGACCGTCAGCCGAGTGATTGGAACTTTCCACTCCGGAACAACGACGCGAATCTGATGGCAGTCGATAGGATCCAACTCAACGATCTGCCCCTTGGGCGCTCGATCATATGAGACCACTAGCAGCTTGTCACGATTGATAAATGGATTGAACGGCGCGGGCACATTTTGAGCAATCCGATTCCACGAGCCATGACAATCTTGATGTCCAACGTGAAGATCGACCAGATATTGGTCGCCACGTTTCTGGTACAGCACCGCGGAGAGCATTTTATCGCCAGCGTTGAAAACAAGTTTGCTAGCGTAAGAGCGAGGGAAGCTCAGAAGCACTTCGTCGTCTGCTATATCTGTTCCGAAACGGTGGAATCTGACTTGATGGTTGCTCAAGGGATTCATTGGGTCGTTACCGAGGAAATCGTGGCAATAGTAAAACCCGTCAGCCGCATGGCGGAACGCGAATCCTCGAGACAGACCAGTTGGGAGGTGGTCCGTGAGAGTCCTCCTTGAATTGGTCTCAACGACGTGGATTGCCTTGCTATGCTCGCCGCCTTGCTTAAGCTCATAGGCGACCATATTCCCATCCTTCGAAATCCGATAGATTCCAACTGATGCGTATATTCCTAAGATTCGTGGATCTACCAACACGTGCTCCGCCCGGGCATGAGAATCCATGACGTAAATTGACGCTTGTTGCTCTCCAACCCTGCGCTTGCGGTAGAAGTAACGCCCCTGAACTTTTCCGATCTGATCAGTGGCGTCGACATCCAGAAATTCCCGCACTCGCGAACGGAGTGGATCTAGACTGCCAAGCCTTTGAAAGTAGTCCTTGAAGCGTTTGCCCTGATCCGCAAGCCACTCTTCAGTTTCGGGACAGTTCCGGCCCTCTAGCCAACGATAGGGATCTGCCACAAGCTTCCCATGGATTGTCTCTACTACTCCGTTAGGTGCATTTACACAGACTGCCATTCAACCCCCGTCTGGCCATTACTGGCCGCAAGCCTGTCCATGTGACGGGCAAGGCTCCGAGCATAGCTTTGAAACTCTGCCTCTTGTCTCCGAGTTGAGTGCAGCCAGTCACCACGGCCATGAAGATAGGACAAGACAGAAATCAACGGGGCATATTCGAGGGCTCTACCGATCTGTTCCTCTGTCAAGACATCGCGCCAGCAGCTACAGTAGGCGGACGTCAGACTTGCACGCCAGAGAGTCGGGTCGTTCGTCTTCCTTGCCGTATGTACACATAGCTGTTCTAGAGTCACAAAGGGATTGCCGACATAGGCTTCACACCAGTCAGTGAAGACGCATCCAATACCATCCCCAAGAATGCTTCCCGGGCTAATATCGCTATGCATCACGGAGTCAGGAATGGCCAGGGTATCCATTGCTCCGCATGATTCGTGTAGCAGACGTCCGATCTCGCGGAGCCGCCCCCGTGAAAGCACGGGAACCCTAGTGCTAGTCTGTGTCCGCATAGCCTCTTCAAGGAAGTCGATCAGCTCGTCGATGTGTGAGATCAGTGCCGACAGGCGATGATCGATGAACCGCGACGCGAGCAGATCATGAGTCCTGCCAACGAGTTTCTTCTGAAGATGTGCCAACCTGATAGCGGCCATTTCAAAGTCAACTAGTGAATCCGATGAGTGCAGGGAGGAGCCAAATTCTTCCATGATCCACGCGTTCCAGTCACCCCGCATACCGATAATCTTCGGTAAGTACTCGGGACATTGATCGACGAGATAAGAAGTAGTGACGAACTCATGCGCATTAGGCTCTCCGACCGCCTTCAGCCAATATGCTGATATGGAGGAACGAGAACCAAATCGAACGAGGGCGAACGCACCGCTCGCATTGAACTGTCGAACATCTGTGAAATTAAGGGCCTGATCTTCAGCGCAATCTCGGACCCATTGCTCTGCTTTCTTGATCCAGCCGAAGCGGGAGAAGGGCCCGCGACTCTCACAGTTGCCGTCCAGCATGGCGTTAACTGTCGCAAGCACGTCTGACGGTAGGACTTCTTCGGAGATTTGAGCGATGGGAACGGGGCGAAGCTCCCCGCATGGAGAAGGCCATGGATTTAGAATCTCCAACACAGCACAGTAGGGGGGCTCATCGTGTCCGTGAAGCCAGTCAATGACAACGGTCCGGAGTGCCCATATTTCATAAACGGCCTCTGTAATCTGTTCCGCCGTGCGCGTGTATCGAGGGATGTCAATATGTGGCAGCCGAGGTCTGCCCTTCCCCTCTTCCAGCAATGCCAAGTTCAGCCTTGGCACTACTAGCAACAGTCGATAAGCTGCGTGATCTTCGTTTGGCTGGCCGGAAGTCATCGCCCCTCCTGAGGTCGCAGCGTGGTAGGTACGTCGGTTAGCAGCGACCGTGACGCGAGGTCTAAGAAGAACTCATTGATATCGCGCTCAACTGTTGCTACGTCCTCGCCTGTCTGCTCGACGAGGTGGTGGACTATTTCCTCTCTCGCCATACCCAGTTCGAGTCGTCGCCAGATGTAACCTCCCATCGCATCGAGAGACGTAATCTGATTTCGTGCGCTGTTGAGAACAACTGCCCCATCTTGATCCACGATGGAGCGAAGTTGCGGAGCAGGTCGCCCCATATCGTCACCTCACAGGGAAAGGTTTAGTTCTAGTCTTCAGACTGAACGAGTTTGCGCGCCCGACGAGTAGACCAAGCACATACCGAATGGCAAGGGTGAACGAGCCCTCAGACCGACGGCATCCGTTTGACGAAACTGGGTGCACCTGATGTTCAAGAAACTCAGCAGGGGTCGACCCAACTGTGAGGAAGAGTCTGACACTGTCATGATCGCGAGAGCAATCGAAAGCATGTCGGACACTGCGACAAAGTGTCGCTCACACTGTTCGCCTTTTCGGGAGCGGCGTTATCGTGGCCTAGGTGCTAAAAGAGTTCATCGCTGCCGGCAGCCAGGCGGATATCAAGCTTCGCCTTCTCGCGTTCCTTGCGTCCCCACGCAGAGGGCGTCTCACCCGTGTGCTTTTCGAAGAAGTGATGAAAGTCTCGTGGCTCGTCGTAACCAAGCATGCTGGCGACCACGCTGATCTTTGGAGGTGGCATCCAGCGCAGAAGTGTCTGCGCGAATGCGAGCCGCGCATCGACCTGGCATTGGAACATGCTCTTCCCGAACTCTTCAATGAAGGCCCGCTCGAGAGTTCTCATCTCAACCCCGAGCTCCCTCGCAATCGGTCGGAAGTGGAGCTTCACATGGCCGTGGTAGAGAAGTATGAAGTGCTGCATAACGCGCGCAGGATATCTCATGAGTTCCTGGTGAAACTCATCCTCGGGCGTCGCCCTCCAGAGTCTTATCTTTGCGATCACTTCTCCCTCGACGGCCGAGAGTGTTTTGGGGACAGAGCTTCTCACGAGTCATTCCTTTGGACGCAGAACCTGCAGGTGCTTCAGGACTCAAGCAAAACTACAAAGATTGCAGCGTCCTCGATGGTCGTCTGTTCGCTTGTTGCCTTGGCTCTCAAAGGCGCAACGCGATCGGGCCTGGCTGTCTTCCGTGTTGCTGGTATAGCAATGCGCCTTTGCGAACAGAGATCTAACCGGTGGCGAAACCGGCAAGGGACTTCTCGGAGAAATAGTTACTCAGGAAATCAGATGGAGATGTCTTGGTGTGTGATTCAGGAAACTATCGCGGGACCGGATGGTCGCATAATGACTGGAAACACGTGTAGCTCTCATGGGCACGTTTCCTCGTTAGGCTTTTGGAATTGTCACTGCAATGTCACGACTAGCGGGCACATGACGATAGCTTGTATTCACGCCATTGTGCGTCACTCCAATGAGAAGACTACGGCTCGCATCTGCTGTCAAGACTGCAGCCCCTTGTGTCGCCTGAGAAACCTTCAGGTCACAAAAGCCATTCTCCCGCGGAGAGTTTCCATGCGAATTCCAATAACTGAAAAAAGCAGAAATAGGCAAAGGATATGCAGAACCAGGGTGCAAACCTGCCAGTTACTGAGCTTCACGCCCTTAGAACCCGAGTCTCATCCTCGTAAACCATTGAAGTATGTCTTCAAAAGGGCTAATGCATGAAGCGGACAAACGCACGGCTATGGCTATTTCAGAAGTTACGCCCATATACAAAACGCATTGTGCTCGGCCTCGGGCTTGCGGCCTGTTCAGGGGCGGTAGCCACGATCGATCCGCTGTTGATGCGCCAGTTAATCGACGTGGCATTACCTCGCAGGGACGTCAGGCAGACTACCTTTGCAGTTATCTCCATCGCACTATGTTTTGTCGGCAGGTCTGTTTTCGGTGGCCTCTCCGGGCTCGCAAGTTATCGCGTCACGCAGTGGCTCGGCCAGGACCTACGTAGTGAGTTACTCGTGCACATGACTAACCTCTCCGCGGACTGGCACGAGAAGACGATGCTCGGAGAAAAGTTGAGCCGCATCGACCAGGACGTAGAGCAGATATCTCAGTACGGCGCCGACGTCGGGAATACGATCTTCAGATCCTTCGTCTTCTTCGTGGTGAACGTGGCGATCATGATGGCATTGAACTGGCGCATGACGATTGCCGTACTTCCGCTTCTGCCATTGTTCTTATGGGTTCGACTTCGGTTTCGAGAGAAGATCCAATCCAGAGCCGATCATGCCCAGGTAAAAGTCGGAAAGGCAACCGGGGACCTCGCCGAACATCTGAATGCAGTCCCGCAGATCCAAATCCTCGGTGCCGAAGAGGCCCGAATCGCACGCACCGTTCGCGCGTGGCTTGACCAGGTTGGCGCACAGTGGAAGCAACGCCGGACAGAAATAGCATTCAGCGTTTCCGTCACAAGCGTCCTTGCTGTCGGCATCCTGCTCGTACTCGGCCTTGGCGCGCATGAGTACTTCATCGGCGCTCTGAGCGTTGGTGGGCTGGTTGCGTTCTATGCGTATGTCACCCGCATCTTCGAACCAGTATCGTCGGCGATGGAACTCTATTCAAGAACACAGAGGATGCTTGCCAGCGCGCGGCGCGTACACGAAGTGCTCGACACCGAACCGAGCGTAGCCGACGTGGGCACGATCCAGAACATCCCGGCTCCCCTCGTCGAAGGAGTTGTATGCGAGGCGATATCGTTTGGCTATCGACCGGAGCGCCCGGTACTGCGAGACGTCTCCCTGCGGCTCCAGAAGGCAGAGCGGGTTGCGCTGGTTGGCAGCAGCGGATCGGGAAAGTCGACGCTCTCCCGTCTCTTTGCGCGAATGGCTGATCCTACGACAGGACGGATTCTCCTTGAGGGAAAGCCCCTCCACGAATACAGCCTTCGAGCGCTGCGAAAGAGCGTCTGCTACGTGCCGCAACAGCCGCTGCTGTTTTCCGGGACGATACGGGAGAACCTCCGATACGCCAATGCCGATGCGACGGAGGCGGAGATGGAACGGGTCATCGAAGCGGCTCAGCTCTCCCAACTTCTCAGGCGGTTGCCTTTGGGGCTGGAGACGGTACTTGGTCAGGACGCGGCTGGAATCTCAGGAGGCGAAAAGCAGCGACTGGCTGTCGCACGGTCTCTCTTACGACGACCGTCCGTTCTGATACTCGATGAATCGACCTCAGCACTGGATCTGCCAACCGAGTATGCGCTCTTCAAAGCGCTGGCAAGTTTCCAGGACAACATGGCGATGATCCTGATATCCCACCGGCTTCGATCGCTCACATGGGTCGATCGCCTCATCGTGCTGGACGCAGGCTCAATCGTCGCCGAAGGGACGCATGCGCAACTCGTGTGTGATTGCTCTGTGTACCAGGCCCTCTACGAACGAGATCAGCCTGAAGCGTCAAGGTCGATGATGGACAAGCCCATCGGGGCCATGTCGGCCGTTACGGCGGTACAAGCTTGAACCTCATTGGCAATTCGCAGAGCTGTTGGAGGCGCCACCCGAAGGCCGTTCGGTGGGACCGAAAGAATCGAGTATCTTCGACAGCGCATCCGGCGCATGTTCCACGATGCTGATTGTGTGCTTTGGACGACCATCGAGATCCCGCACGAGAAAGACCTTCATCTTCGTGGGGATGATGTGACCGCCTCTATGTCGCAGCCGCTTGAAGACGACATAGTTGTCAATGGCTCCCGCAGCCAACTTCAGGAAAAGCGATCGACCTTCAGAGATATCTTCCGGGTGGACGTGCCGCGAGAATGGCAGCTCTCTCAACTCCTCCGCTGTGTACCCAAGGAGTTCCTGGAGGGCTTCATTCGATCCAATGGGGCGCCCTGAGGGGTCCACGAGAGCCACACCCACGGGCACATGCTGCAACAGGGTCCGGAAGGCGGCTTCGCTTCCCTCAACGCGTTTCGCGGCCTCGTCAAGTTCTACGAGGTTCTTCGCGACACACCCAATCGAAATGGGTTCCCCGGTGTGGGGATCGTTGACCATGTAGACGCTGGACGATACCGGGATCAGTGCGTCGGATTGGAGATGCTTCAACTGCATCTGCACAGTCACGCCGGCATCTGCGGGCCGCAGCGATCTAAAGATATCGGAAAGCCTACCGTGAGACTCGGCCGTGAAGAAGTCCAGCAGGTACTTCCCATCGATATCATCGTCGTGCCGCAACCCGATCATCGCTCGACCCGGATCGTTAACGAACAGCACACGCAGATCGAGATCTGCGACGCACATGAAGTCTGAGGAACCCTGGATCAGATATTCGAGATTGCGAAGTTCGAGTTGGTCGGAGTAGTTTTCTTCGGCGACGGTAATACATGCGATGAACCCGTCTGGATTTCCAGAGCCATCGTAGATGGGCGCGGCTGAGATTCTTGCATAGAACTCGGTCCCGTCCCGTCGGACCCGGACGGTCTCCACTCCGACCACCGTACGGTCAGATCTCAGGTCGTCCAGGAGCTCATTGAAGCTCTTTCTTTGATGTTCAGGGAGAGGCAGCTTTGAACCCAGAATTCCGTCATCGTTCCATCCATAGATCTTTCGAAACGCTGGGTTGCAATAACGTACCGTCCGATCGAAGTTGAGCAGAGCGATGCCGACTGGAGCCTGATCCAGAATCGTTCGAAGCAAGGCGTTATCGATTTCCAAGTATGCCTCCATCAGGGTATGGCAATGGACGGCCCTCTCTTTGGAGTGTGTCCATTTAGTGATCCTGGGGCCCGATTCGTTACAAGAACTCTGTTGCCGGGGAATCCACTCAGACCTGTCGCGCCAAACCGTTCTGCATCTGGAGTGCCCAGTACTCGAGTCGACGCTCAGACTTTGCCGACGAAATCCCCGGAGAATTGCAAAAACCCACCGGAGTGTTCCGAACGGAAGTGTTGCGTCACGCATCTCTGGTTTGTGAAAGATACTACAGCTCTCAATAGCATTAACGTCTTCAATAAACATTTCCCTTCACTTCGTGTAGATAAGCAATACCGTTTTGGATTTTGTCGCACTCTCCGACTTAATTTCGGTTTGCCCAAGGGACCGGTCACGCTACGATCCACGTGAGCCGCAGTCCGTTCCAGATCATCAAAGGAAAGCGCTCGCCCTGAGTCTCTGGTCCTAATGTGAGATCGATGGGATCATGAGTCATAGCCGTACCCATGCTGCTTATGTTGAGAAACAGCAGAACTCGGGCCTTAGTATTTGCGACGGCGGCGATAGGTACAATAACCACTTGCCTATTTCTACAAAAATCTAGCCCAAAGCTCTCTCCCGGGAGCCTCCTCGCCCGGGCGAACGAGTTGTCCTGGAACAACAATTGGATCGAAGCAGCTCCGCTTTATGCGCAGGCGGAGACATTGTTCGAACGCTCGAACCGTCCGTCGCAGGCCCTTTACGCTCACGTCAGCCAGTTCATACCACGAGCTGAGGCAGAACCCCTCCCAGCTCTGCTTGTTGAGCTGGAACGGGATCTGAAGCTGCCGGCCGCCCGGGAGCCGGAGACCCGGCTTCGGATTCTTGTCATTCGGGGAATGATCGAGACCAACTACGATTCCGCGATGGCCGCCAAGACCTGGGGAGAAGTCCAGACACTGGCCGAGCGGCGCGGCGAGTTCGAGTTGATGGCCCGGGCGATGGGCGAGCAAGGCATAGCGGATTTTCTGCTGGGCGATTTCTCCAATGCGAAGAAGCTGGTGACCCGCGCCTGGCTCACGGCGAAGACACTCCATGACCAGGCGGCCTATGTTCGATACGCCAGCCTCTATGGGGCGGGCCTCGTAGAACTGCAACGCTATGACGAAGCCCTCCAATGGCTGGACCAGGCGATCGACACTGCGAACAAAGACCGCGGCCTTGCCTATCCGTCGATTGCGATCAATACGAAGATCGATGCGTTGCGGGGCCTCCATCGTTATCCGGAAGCGCTCGCTCTTGCCGACGCCGCAATCAGCCGCTTACCCTCGGCACACCTCGATGCCCACCTGTTTCAGATCGAGACCGCGAAGGGATCGGTCTATCAGGACATGGGCGACTGGGATCGAGCGACTTCTGAACTTGTAGTTGCCCTCGGTTACGCGCGCCACCTTCAATATTGGCGAGGGATCAGCCAGACGGGCGGCCTGCTTGCGATAGCCTATGAACGCCAGAACGACCTTCCTGCTGCACTCGCCAGCATCGACGAGGCGATCGACGCGAATACGAAGGTTCCGCAGGAGCTCTACTTTTCCCCTCGCAATCTGGCGATAAAGGCAGAGATTCTTGCCCGGATGGGGCGTGATTGGGAATCGCACGCGCTCTATGAGAAGAGCATGACTCTTGTCGACTCATTCCTCGCAACTGCACCGACGCCTAACGTCGAGCGTGCCTTGATCGAGGAGATGAGCCAGGTCTACTCCAGTTACTACAACGTCCTCTGCAACGAAGGGGATCTGGACGCCGGCCTCAAGACGATTGAACAGGAGCGCGGTCGGATCGAGGTGCAGGCGCTCGAACATCATGAACTGGTTGCTCCCCACGAACCAACCGGCCAGGAAATGAAAATCATGCAGATCAATCTTGAATTGATCAAAACGGACAGCGACGCAACGCGGCAGCGTCTGGCACAGTCCCTCTATCAGGAGGAGCTTCAGTTGGACGATTCCAGCCTGGCTGGCGCGACCGCAAGGCGCCCGATGGCCGTCCGAGACATACAGCGCCATCTCGGGCCGGATGAGCTCCTTCTCGAATATGTTCTCGATGACTCCCAGTCGTCTGTTCTTGCAATCACATCTCGCAGCTTGACCCGGTATGCGCTGCCTTCACGGAAGGTGCTCGCATCCTTGATTGCTCAGTACCGGAGATCCATCCACAGTCGAAAGAGCGATCCCGAGCTTGCCGGGATGCTCTTCACCGGCCTGCTCGGTCCGGTCAAGGAGTACGCGGAACATCGATCCGTGATTGTCGTCCCTGACGGTGTGATCAATCTGGTCCCGTTCGCGGCGCTGATGGACGAACGAACGTATCTCGTTGAAAGCCACAACTTCAGCGTAAGCCCATCCGCTACGGTTCTATGCCTTCTTCGCGATCGCGAACCGTCGACGCTCGCGGATCGATATCAATACGTCGGAGTCGCGGCATGGACCGGGGAGAACGAACAAGGTCCAAGAGTAACCGGTCTGCTTAGGGCAATCTCGCTTCCCCAGATGAGGCAACTGCAACCTCTGCCGCAGACCAAGAAAGAGGTGGAAACAATCGCCGGTGATTTTCCGGCGCCCAGGACGCTTCTTCTGGGACCTGCCGCAACAGAGTCGACATTCAAGGCTCTTCCTTTAGACCAGTATCGCGTGCTCCATCTCGCGTTACATGGTTATGCCGACGTCGAGTATCCGGACCGGTCGGCGCTCGTCTTCGCACCGCAGAAGGATGGGCACGATGATGGCCTTCTCGAAGTCAGAGAGGTGCGCAATCTTCATCTCAAAGCGCGGCTGGTGACACTATCCGCCTGCAACACGGGCGTTGGCCCGGTCGGGGAGGTCGATGTAGCGGATCTCGGCCACGCTTTCATTGAGGCCGGTGCAGAAACTGTAGTTTCAGCGCTCTGGGAGCTGGACGACCAGAGTACGACACAACTGATGACATCGTTTTATAAGAACCTGGCCAGCCATCAAACCAAGACCGAAGCGCTCAAGCAAGCGCAGGTTCAAATGATGCAGTCTGGTCTCGCGCCTTACTACTGGGCAAGCTTTGAAATTGTCGGAGACCCCGCGGGAGTACTTTGAGTGCAGACGAACAAATCCGTTGACAGTGGTAGATCCAAAAGCCTGTTGAATGCAAGACAACGAGAGCAGATGCTCGACAAAGTCACCGGCATCATCGGCAAGCATTTCTACAACACCCAACTGGCCTGGGTTCATTGGCCAGGAGCGATAGCGAAGCACCGAGAGCGCATCGTGAACGCCGGTTCGGACGAGCAGTTCGAAGTGGCAATGCTTGCGCTGCTTGCCGAACTGCAGCGATCGCACGTCGGCTTCTTCCATGAAAGCCTCTCCCGATCGAGCAGCAAGATGGCCCTTTGCGCCACCTATCTGGTATCGAAACCCTTGAGGGAGGAGCGTTGGACGTTCCAGGATGTTCACGCCGGCGGGCCTGCCGCACTTGCAGGTATTAGGCCAGGAGATGTCCTCTTAGCTGTCGACGGGCGCCCGTTTCGCCCACCAGAGCATCCACTCTTCGCAGTTAAATCCAATGCGAAGATCACTGTGCTGGCCAAAGGACTTCGCGAGGAGATAAAGGACGTAGTCATACCGGCTCCCAAGCGGATACGGGGCCAACTTCCTCAGGTAGTGCCGACCTCTCTCGTGTCCTACAAAAGGCTGCCGGGCGATATAGGGTATGTGCGGATCGCGATGTACCCGGGACAAATAGGCGTTGAAATCGCCAATGAGATCTCTCTCGCTATCCAAAACGTGGGACAGGCCTCACGCCTCATTCTCGATCTCCGGGGAAACACCGGCGGTGGCATAGGAGTGTTACGGGCAATGAGCCTGCTGACTCCTTCAAGGCTTCAGGTCGGGCGCTATGCGGGCGGCGGCATGACGCCCGTGAACGGTGCAAAGGGCTATCACTTTGTGTTCGACAGAATTCCTTCGCAAAAACTTGGTCTCATTCCATTGGCTCTGAAAGCTCAGGCAATGATGTCCCTCCGCAAGGCCGTCGGTCTCAACACCCCGATCCTCATAGCTACCGAAGGTCTGGACGCAATGCCCTTCCACGGCCGAATCGTCATCCTTGTGAACCGGCACACCGCAAGCGCCAATGAGATGCTCGTCGCGTTCGCACGCGAACATCAATTGGCGACGATCGTCGGAGAGGCTACGCCGGGGCGGGTTCTTGGAGGAAACAAGTTCGCTCTCTTCAGCGGGTATTGGCTTGTGCTGCCGGTGGGTTCATACCAGACCGCGGAAGGCGACGGTATCGAGGGCCTTCCGATCGAGCCCGATGTGCTGGTGCCCTTCGAACCAGAGCAAGCAAGAGCAGGGTTGGATACACAACTCGATCGTGCGATCGAAGTGGTATCTGCAATGTAGAGGACACACGTATGTCGCGCTCTCGAACACCATTGTTCTTGCCGGTCGATTACGTCGACGGGAGACTCAACTCAACAGCGCTCCGCTCTGCTGGGCAGTGCGGCGGTGTCTTCTGACGATTCATCCCGGGCCACAAAACGATGAGTTTCGTCTGATACTGATTTCACGCTCGAACAAGCGCATTCTCGTTGAGCGACAATCGCCCCTGCACTCCGGCTCGGCCTTCTCGCTGCCACGCTTATCCATCCCCAAATGGACACGATCGGCGCCGCACATCCAACGCGCGATCAGTCAGCGTTGGAACTTACAGTCTGTGGTCTTGGAAACTCTCGGAGAGTGGTCTCTCAGTGGGCGCATCGCGATAGTGGAAGCAACCAATGACCAATCCATCACCGCACTTCCAGGCAGGTTCGCATGGCTTCCTCTGGAAGAGATCGCCGACATTGAGATTGAAGACGCGGAGAGTTCGGTTCGAGTAATGCTTCAGGACCTTCTGGAAGGCAGGACTGACGATCAAGCGCCGTTTCTGCAGCTCGGGTGGACCGAGGATCTGTTGCGGTGGATCGGCAGAGAGCTTCCTTACGACCGGATCGATATTGGCGATGAGATCGAACAGGTCAATGCGTCTTCCAGCCATACACTCTTAAAGATCCGCCCCAGGCACGGTCCTCCGTTATGGTTCAAGGCAGTCGCAGAATCACCCCACGAATCAACAGGCAACGAATACGTGGCCGTGACCATGCTGAGCAACCTGCTTCCCACGTTTCTACCAACGCTGTTAGGCGTCCGGACGGACTGGAATGGATGGTTGATGCGTGACGGGGGAGCGTCGGTCGAAGAATCAGGCCACCTCGAAGCCGAGACCGCGGAGACGATTGGGAAGAGGCTCGCCGAGATGCAACAGGCAAGCATTCCCCATCTGGATTCGTTGCTCGGGCATGGGTTCACTGACCAGCGCATCCCAGCTCTTCGGGATACTATGCTCTCGATGATGCCGTACCTCGAAGAGGCAGTGCTTTCGCAGAGGTCGGACGCCATTCCCGCAATCGAGATTGGACGACTGAAAGAGATCGCCGAGATATTCGAGGAGGCTTGCTTTGACCTTGAAGAGATCGGCATCCCGGACACGGTGGTTCACAACGATCTCAATGGCGGCAACATCCTGGTTGCGGGCGACGCTTGCGTGTTCACTGACTGGGCCCAGGCTGGCGTGGGCAACCCGTTAGTCGCTCTTGACCAATTGCAGATTTATCTTGCTCAGGGCAAAACCTTTGCACCATGGTGTTCGCGCATTCTCCACGCCTACCGTGAACAGTGGAGATGCGACATCTCCGAGGCTCAGATCGATCTAGGCCTTCGGTCTGTCAGGCTGGTATCGATCGCGACGCACCTAACGAGCCGCTGGCAATGGCTCGAGTCCAGATACCACTACAACCCTGGACTGAAAAGCTACATTCGAAGCCTCGTACGCCAGATGGATAAGACCGCTCAATCGCGCCAATGTGTGGGTGTTCAAAAGTGACATGTGGAGTGTCGAGCGTATGACAGGACCGCCAGGAAGGCTGTTCATCAACTCGTTGTCGGTAGCGACACAACAAACCTCGCTCCGTTAGGTTCGACGTTGTTTGCGCTTACCTTGCCCGAGTGTATTTCAGCCACCTTCCGCACCATCGCCAACCCCAATCCAAGAGAACCCACCTTGGAGATGCGGATATGGCCTTCACCTTTAAAAGCGAAGTTGAAGACACGTTCAAGCTCCTGAACAGGAACCCCAGTACCCGTGTCCTCGACAACGATGTCAACCGTCTGCTCGGATCGGCGCGCACTCACGGTGACCAACCCGCCCTCTGGGGTAAAGCGGATCGCGTTGGATAGAAGATTCTCAACGGCACGCTTTACGAGACTCTTCTCCATGCGGACGGAACCTATGTCATCGGGTACTTGCAGGTCGAGTTCAATCCCCCTGCTTGAGGCCTCGTACTGAAAGTCCTCGAAAGTCGATTCCAGCAAGGGCTTGAGAGGCATGTCCTTGAAGCATCTTTCGATACCGCTCTCGAGAATGGCGAGCTGACTAATCGAGCCAACGATCTCCGCCAGCTCGGTGATGTCGCGATGAACCAGCTCGAGCGTCTCTTCCTTTTCATCCGGATTCATAGCGGCGTCGTACTGGATCGTCTCGACGCGACGCAGCATGCGGGCCAGGGGCGTGGCCAGGTCGTGGCTGAGGTAGGCGACCCATTCCAGATGCATCTTTTCGCGGCTCGCCAGGTTCGCCCGGACAGCGTCCAGGTCGCTGATCTTGCTTTTGAGACTCTCGGCGAGATCGCTGCCAGCCGCAAGCGGGCTCGGTCCTGGCCCTGTGTTGACGGGCTCTTGTGCGAGATTGCCGACAGCTCGATGGAAAGCCCATCCCAGCAGAGCTGCGGCAAGCAACGCAATCCCTGCTGTCCAACGTTGTTCGCTGAAATACTTGAAACAGACAACGCTCTCCAGTCCTCCAAAGAGAAACAGGGCGGCTACTGCAATCCAGGTAAAGCGCGATGATGAAGGAAGAGCCATCTATTGGTCAGACATATTCGTGCGACGGTCAATCGCGTCTGTAACACAAGTAGTCAAGGAGCTTCCAAGGAAGCCCATCCGGCCAGTCATTTGAGTTAAGCCTTCTCCGAGCGAATGCCTGAAGAGGTCAACCGCGCGCAGCGGATTAGATTGACCGATCAGATCCTTGCAGGAGCAAATGCTCCAGAAGGGGTTGCAAGTCTCTTGATTCCAAGAGACTCACACCGACAGCAGACTCTGAGAAGCGAACTGTTGCAGTTACTCTCTTGAGGCATATCGTTCCTGGCGATTCCATGGTGTTCTCGCAAACAGTTCACCTGGAGAGCACTCAGAATCGGCCCTTGCTGCGGGCTCTGATCGATGACCCCTCGGCTCTATTAGATCATGCGGTCTTGAAAAATGTGAAGTGCGACTTCCTATTTTGTAACCTTCTAATGGGTATATTGGGAACCGCAACTTCGCAAGACTGAAAGGGTGACGACCCTAAGATACCGATTCTCCAAGCGGATAGCCGAACTACGACGATTCTCCGGAATGAAGCAGGCAACTTTCGCGGACGCGATTGGCTTGACGCTCAAGCAGGCCGGGGAAATTGAGAGGGGAAACTCTTTTCCGAAGCCAGAGAAGCTCGAGATCATAGCCAAAGCCCTCAACGTCCCTCTCAAGGAGCTCTTTGACTTCGGCAAGACCCGTTATTTCCCACCCCCTCCTGTGATGCCCTCCACGGAGGCGCGGCGAACGCCGAAGAATCGTACAAGAGCCAGAGCAGCAGCTGAGTAGACTTCGATTCAATCGTTCGACCGCTCGGTCTGGATCATGTACAGAATTTTGCGCGCCGAAGCGTAACTACCGAATGACGACGGGATAGTAGTATGGCGCTCCGTCACCCACACGAGTTGTGCCAAGGTAATGGTTGCCGGGAGTAAGGTGTCCAAGGTCAAGCCTCACCCTGAGCTCGGTGTGCGAACCCTCGACCGTCGCCTGCGCGGAGTCCGAAGCCTCGATAAGGCTTTCGCTCTGATCCCGTGACACAGTGACGCGATAACTGCCGGCAGGACTGTAATAGGGGAGGACAAGCCGCAGCTCGATCACCCGTCGCGGCAGAGGAATTGGAGCGGGGGCATCGCTCTTGGCCCCGTCTCGCGCCAGGCCGTCCGAGCTCAAATCAACAGAAACAGGGACCGCCACCCCGGCCTGAGCAGTCTCGACCGGTTGCCTCCTGTCGTGCGTTCGAGAAACCCCTACCAGCACGGCAACTATTGTGACCGCGGCCGCAACTCCGGCATACCACCACCATCGAGGAGTTCGTTGCGCGGAACGTGTGGCCGCTTGCCGAATCCGCTCCTCACGAAGCCGGCGGAGCTCCATCAGATCGCGGGTACACTCGGCACAGCGAAAGACGTGCAAATATTTCGGGTCTTCGAGATCTAGCCGTCCAGGTGTTTCGACGAAGGTGATGAGCGTTGCACGGTCAAAACATCCCACCCGGTCTGGGTTGGGATAGTGTTCGAGCACGTGCTCCTGGAGTCTTTCAAACAGGAGAGTATCGTTCTCATCATCCCTCACGAAGTTTTGAAGCTCGCCCACGGAATCCCTTCCAGTTTCTCTCATTTTCTACAAAGGATTTTCATCCGGATCGACCTCGAATGCCTAACTTTTTTCGGATGCGGTTCAGCTCACGTTGGCAACTCATTCGAATCGCATCTTTCGACTTCTCCAGCTCGGCGGCAACGTCTTCCCATCGGTTCCGGGAGCCGTAGCGCAGAAGCAGCGCCCGGCGCAGTGCTGGCGGAGTGTCTTGAAGCAGCGTGTTCAGATCCAGCTTGGCTTCGACGGCAGGCACCGCCGGCGCCGACGGTGGAGACAGAACTTCAATATCAGTGGTAGTTCCGCGAAAGATGAATCGGCTCTCCGAGCGCGACCAGCGCCTGACGGCATTTCGATAGTGCCTTGAGAGCAACTGTCGAGCTTCGTCGACATCGGCGGCCGACATTGCTTCGAGCCCTTCTTTGGTCTCTTCGATTGCTTGCTCCATCAGCTCGTGAGCCAGAGAAGCGTCACCTAACCGGACCGCTGCTAGCTGCTGCGCATCTGGCCACTCCGCCCGCACAGCAGCGCGCAGTATTGGAGCGATCCAATGTCCTTGTGGAGTAAATCCGATGACCCAGCAAAGATCAGAAGGGGAAGGTGATCTCATAAGTCGGCCCACAACAAAATTGCGTTGCGGGACAAACCAGATCGAGCTATGGCGTACCCGCAGTATCGAAGAACGTACTTCAAGTTAGACGCGATTTCCACAAAGAAGACACTTTTTCCTCACCGATGTGTTCGTTTTTGTTATTCCCGATGGCTATAGGAGTAGAGGGATTTTCATGGAACGTCGTCGACCACAAACAGAGGAGGCTGAGCATGATGACACGGAGCAGGGGAATCATTACCGCACCACCGTCTAATCCGGAAAGTGACTCGTGTTCAAGCCCAACAAGGGACCAGGTGCAATGTGAAGGCCCCCGCTGCGCTCACTGCGGTGCGAACATGGGTGCCTACCGTGCGGAGAGGCTTCACGCGGGCGAGATCGCGCTGAATATCGTATGCAGTTCCCTGTTGGTCTTGATCTTCGTGTCTGCCACTTACTTTTTCAATTCATGGTCTGAGCATGAGTTTCAGCATTTGTTCGAGCCTCACTGGGTATGGCATGAGCCTCTCGATAACTGGAACATATGACGCATCGACCATGACGATGACCGGCAGCATCGTGATAGGAAGTAGTCCATCTTCTATCATGCGTATCTCTGCAGGTTTCTATAACGTTCCTGCCCTCGCAGGGCCTTGGAAGGATAGCGGAAAGCCACATGGGAGGCTTTCCGCTTTTGCTTTTCCTGATAAGGCCCTCCTCACGAGTTCCCCGAGGGAAAATTATCTCTTCTGGAATGAATAGGATGTGGCCGTTTTCCGGGTTAGCCGAATTTTCACAGCGTTGACAAGGGGCTTCGAGCGAGAAAGACTTGCAACACGACGGCGAATAAAAAGCGAATACGCCAGCTTTGAACTTCGGCCTGAGTGGTGACCCGGAATGCAATCAGCAGCTCTTCTTCGTGCTCAATTGGAAGTCTCGCTCGCCGAACGCGCCCCGAGCGCCTTCACGCTTAAGGTGAGGCAGGCGCCTGAACTGCTTCCGACAGGAACCCCAGGACTCGATGTTCTTCTCGGTGGTGGCATTCCACGGGGCGGCATCACCGAAATTACAGGGACCTCAACCACCGGGAGAACTTCCCTGGCTCTCTCTATCCTCGCCCGCGCCACCGGCCAGGGTGCGGTGTGCGCCTGGGTCGATGTTCAGGACGCGCTCGACCCTGAGACGGCTTCAGCCTATGGCGTTCAGCTCGAACGGTTGTTGTGGCTCCGCGCCGGTCGCCGGTCAATCGGGATGCAGCAGCCACCCCCAGCATCACCTGCTGGATCGCACAACGAGAAGACTCGATCTCATCCATACAACGCCCATGAGGCGACGCAACACACGGGCGGCGGGCATCCCCGGCATGAACATCGCTCCATGGGCCATGCGGTCACGCAGTTGTTCCACTCACCAGGTGGCACACTTCAGGCGAAGCGAAGTGGCTCGACTGAGCGACTCATTGAGCTTGCTGCGATCGGGCCTCGCTGCGCAGAGCCACAACCCCACAGGAGAAAGCTGGAACAGATCTCTGCCGACCGCCTGCCTCCGCGCCGAGGCCAGACGGTTCTCGACGGAAGAGCGAATCACCGCATAGAGGAGCTCATTCCGGAGCAGCGTCAGTTTTTCTCCTCTGGAAGACCTGACGGTAAAGCTGCGCAAAGAGGCAACCCAAAATCGCCACTCGGCCAGGCATTGAGCGCCACCGATCTTCTTCTGCAGACAGGCGGCTTCCGGGCCATTGTGCTCGATATGGGAGATGTACGTGCAGACCATGTCATGCGCACGCCGACTTCCTACTGGTATCGCTTTCGTCTGCTGGCAGAGCAGACCCAGCTTGCCCTGATCCTGCTTACCAGCAATCCATGCGCCAAGAGCTGTGCGTCGCTGGTCTTGCGCTGTTACCGCAACGATGAGAACTCGCCATGGAGAGGCGACAGAGAAAAGGCCCTCTTTACGACTTTGCGCTATGCCGTCGCGGTCGAACGCAGGCGAAACGAGGAGATTGGTCCGCTGCATAAGAAGCCGGTTGCACGCACGACGACCGAATGGCAAGCCAGAGCTCCATGGGCGAGGTAGTGACCGATGTATGCATGCCTCTATATTCCGAGCTTCCCAGCACAGGCCGTGCTCCGCCTGCAGCCGGATCTGCGCCGGCAGCCTGTCGTCATCCTTGATGGAGAAGCTCCGCGCGAGACGGTGTTGTCCACGAATATGTTGGCGAGACGATTAGGTTTGATGAGCGGAATGACCCGCCTTCAGACCGAATCGTTTCCTCAAGTCCATTCGCTTCGCCGGTCGCAGACTCAGGAAAGCGTGACCAAGGGAGCTCTGCTGGAATGCGCCGCAAGCTTTTCACCCTTGGTTGAAGCGGTTCAGACTATCTTTTCCAATGAGCCAGGGCAAGCAGTCGTCCTCGATATTCGAGGCACGGATGGATTGTTCGGCAGCCCCGAGGCACTGGCCCTGAAGCTCCGCAAACGTGCCGGGGCTTACGGACTTCTCGCGAATGTCGCCACGTCTGTGAACTTCCACGCGGCAACCTGTATCGCCCGTGGCGTGTTGGGCGTGAACTCGATCAGGGCAGGCGATGAAGCGGCCGCACTGGCTTCCCTGCCGCTCGATGTTCTCGACCTCTCGCCTGAAATGGCGGACACATTTCGTTCGTGGGGGATCAGAAACTGCGGCATGCTCGCAAAGCTGCCTGAACGGGACCTGGTAGCTCGGGTCGGCTTCGAGGGACAACATCTCCGTGCCCTCGCTCGCGGCGAACATCCGCACCACTTTGTTCCGATCGAACCCGATTTCAGATCGCAACTGATCGAGACGATTGAGCTTGAACATCCAGTTGAATTGCTCGAGCCGTTGCTGTTCCTCTACGCGCGCTTACTCGATCAACTCCTGGTTCGTGTCCAGACAAGATCCCTTGCCATTGCGTCGATCGAGGTACAGCTTCGCCTTGATGGGCATGCCAATGACGCGCAACTCCATCACACCCGCACGATTCGACCGGCATTACCAAGTGAGGATTCCCGCCGGCTGCTCAAGTTGGTGCAGCTCGATATGGAGGCGCACCCACCGCTGGCTGCCGTTCTCGCGATCGAGATGCGCATTGAAGCAGCGAAGCCACACACAGCGCAGCATGGACTGTTTCTTCCTCAGGGGCCGGAGCCGGACAGCCTTGAAGTGACCCTTGCTCGCCTGAAGAAGCTTTTGGGAGAAGACCGAGTGGGAGCAGCTCAACTGCTCGATACACGGCGGGATGAGGGATTCGTGATGAGAAGGTTTGCTCCGCCGCCGCAACGGAATGGACTCATTCCTGAAGTTGCAGCAAATCTGCCCGCTGCCTTTCGTGTCTGCCGTCCGCCACTGGCGATTGGCACAACACTGCACGGCAATCAGCCTGTTGCGGTCTCGATCGACAGAGAGTCGTTTGACGTAGTCACGCGCGCTGGTCCATGGCGCAGAAGCGGGGAGTGGTGGTCGCAAGCGAACTGGTGCCGCGAGGAATGGGACGTACTGCTGTCCGATAAGGCAACGCAGAAAGTCTGCCGCATCGCACATGATCCAAGCTCGCACTGCTGGTACCTGGTTGGGACGTATGACTGATGCAATACGTCGAATTACATGCCCGGTCCGCCTTCTCGTTTCTCGAAGGCGCTTCCCTGCCCGAAACACTGATGGCGCGCGCCGCCGAGTTGCAGATGCCGGCAATGGCATTGCTCGACCGCAACGGTCTCTATGGCGCTCCTCGATTCCATACGACAGCAAGAAAGCTCGGAGTCCGAGCGCATGTCGGCGCGGAGATCGCGGTCGCCGACGCCGGCCAAAGGCTTCGTCCTCCGAATTACCTGCCTCATCAGTCCCTGCCTGAACCGGTTCGACTTTCGGTACTCGCAGAATCCCGCACCGGCTATCAGAATCTCTGCCGCCTGATCACTCGCTACAAGCTGCGCGCCGGAAAGAAGGCGGAAGGCGCGGCCCTGTTCTCCGACGTCGAGGAGCATCACGAAGGTCTCATCTGCCTGACCGGCGGCGATGAGGGTCCATTGGCCGCAGCTCTTGCTCGCGGTGGCGCGGAAGGAGGCAGAAAAGAAGTCGAGCGCCTCGTTTCGATCTTTGGCCCGGAGAACGTCTACGTCGAAGTTCAACGCCACTTTGATCGCGAAGAAGAGTGGCGCAATCGTGCGGCGATCGATATCGCCCGGTCGCTGAAGCTCCCTCTCCTCGCTACCAACGGCGTCAGCCATGCGACGGCCTACGAACGCGAAGTGCTGGACGTTCTGACCGCGATCCGGCACAAGACCACGCTCGATGAAGCCGGCCGCCTTCTCACCGTCAACGCCGAGCGTCATCTCCGTCCCTCGCGTGAGATGGCACGGCTCTTTTACGACCATCCGGAAGCGGTCGAGCACACGAGTGTCTTGTCCTCTCGCTTGAAGTTCGCGATGGATGATCTCGGATACGAATTTCCGCGTTATCCCGTGCCCGACGGCCAGACGATGGATTCGTTTCTGCGCAAGCGCACCGAAGAAGGATTGCGAGCGCGCTACCTGCCGAAGAAAGACCCCGCACTCTTTGCGAGAGCGCAAGCGCAGGCGGAACGTGAACTCCGGCTCATTGAGCAGCTTGGGTTAGCGGGCTACTTTCTCATCGTCTGGGACGTCGTCGAGTTCTGCAGGAAGAACGGGATCCTCGTCCAGGGTCGCGGCTCGGCTGCGAACAGTGTTGTCTGCTATGCACTCGGCATTACCGCTGTCGATCCGGTCGGGATGAACCTGCTCTTCGAGAGGTTCCTCTCCGAAGAGAGAGGTGAATGGCCCGACATCGATCTTGACCTTCCCTCAGGCGAAAAGCGTGAGCTTGCCATTCAATACGTCTACCGCCGCTACGGAGAGCTTGGCGCGGCGATGTGCGCCAACGTGATCACGTACCGCGGGAAATCGGCCGCTCGTGAAACCGGCAAAGTGTTTGGTCTCGACAAGGAGACGATCAACCAGATTGCCGGGAACGTCAGCAAGTTTGAGTTCAAACGGCCGGACGACACCCTCGAAAATAGCTTCCGTGCTGGCGGAGCAAACCTTCAACATCGTCGAATCCGCAAATGCCTGGAGCTTGCCTATCGCCTCCAGGACATCCCTCGCCATCTGGGCCAACACTCCGGCGGCATGGTCATCTGCCAGGGCCACCTTGATTCACTAGTTCCACTTGAACACGCCTCCATGCCGGGCCGTGTCGTCACGCAGTGGGACAAAGAAGATATCTCCGACATGAAGATGATCAAGGTCGATTTTCTCGGCCTTGGCATGATGGCCACCATGTCGGATTGCCGCGAACTCGTGCCGAGGTATTACGGCGAGTCACTCGATTATGGCCAGCTTCCGCAGGATGCAGCTGTCTATCGCATGCTGCAGAACGCCGACACCATAGGGCTCTTTCAAGTCGAGAGCCCGGCGCAGATGTCAGCGCTGGTGAGGAACTTTCCTGAGGTCTTTTACGACCTTGTCGTGCAGGTCGCCATCATTCGCCCTGGACCCATCGTCGGGAAGATGGCGAATCCATACATGCTGCGGCGACGCGGGAAACAGCAGATCACTTACCCGCACCCGCTGCTCATTCCTGTCCTTGAACGCACGCTGGGTGTTCCGCTTTTCCAGGAACAGCTCATCCGCATCGCCATGGTCATCGCGGATTTCTCGGGCGGCGAAGCCGAAGAGTTGCGTCGCGCCATGGGCATGCGCCGGTCGAAAGACAAGATGCAGCAGCTGGAAGCAAAGCTGACCGCAGGCATGACAAGGAAAGGTGTCGATCCCGCGGCGCAGAAGTTGATCATCCAGGCCATCAGTTCCTTTGCCTTGTACGGATTCCCCGAGAGCCACGCGGCAAGCTTCGCTCTTTTGGCCTACGCCAGCGCTTACCTCAAGCACCGCTACCTGGCTGCGTTCCTCTGCGCATTGCTGAATAACCAGCCGATGGGGTTCTACCATCCGGCAACGCTGGTGAAAGATGCCCAGCGCCATGGTTTGAAGATGCGTCACATCGACGTTCAGCACTCCGACTGGAAATGCACTCTCGAGCGCCTTCCTGAACAAGAGGCCTCGCGGTTCAAGGATCCTTTCGCTGTGCGCCTCGGCCTTGTGTACGCGCGCGGTATCCGGCGGCAGGCGGGCGAAGCGATCGTCCGTGCACGTTCAGTAGGTCCCTTCACCTCGGTCTACGATCTCGCTCGACGTGTGCCCCAATTGCGTCGGCAGGAACTTGTCACTCTCGCTCAGATAGGGGCACTCAACTCTCTCGGGGAAAACATCCATCGTCGCGATGCGCTCTGGCAGGCAGAGTATGCGGGACGTCCATCCGGCGAACTGTTCAAAGACATACCGGAAGAGCAGGAGCATTGGAAATCGACGCCGCTGTTCCAAATGACGACCAAGGAACGGCTCGCGGCCGACTACCAGGGGACCGGCCTGACTGTAGGCCCGCATCCGATGAGCTACCATCGTGACCGTCTCGCGCGTACGGGCACCGTCTCAGCCTCGGCATTGAAACGCCTGCCGAACGGGCAACGCGCTCGTATCGCGGGTTTCGTTATCTCGCGTCAGATGCCGGGAACGGCAAAGGGCTTCTTCTTTCTCAGTATCGAGGATGAAACCGGCGTATCCCGAGCCATCATCGATCCTGAAATGTTTGATAAGCACCGTGCGCTACTGAGCCAGGGAAGATTTCTGCAGGTCGAAGGCTTGCTACAGAACATGGACAATGACATCTCTCTCAAGGCCTTCGATGTGATGCCGCTTGCGATCGACGACATGGAGTACGGTCGCACGACTTCCACTGGGGTCCTTGGGGCGGCTTGATAGACCAGGAGTCGGCACTTACCCAGCAACCCTCTTGTCGGTATCCTCTTGGCGACGCAGCCAGATTACGAGTCCTGCATTCACCAGAGCAAAGACCAGCGGCCCATAGGTTTTTGAAGGATCGTGAGCAAGGAACCCAATCCAGCTATCGAACAGTTGTACGATCGACATGGCCGCTCCCAGAAAGAGGATGGCGACACGGGATCTTGCTCCTAGAGCTACGAGCACGACAAGCAGGAGCGCGATGCTTCTGGACGCGGCATAACGAGCAAAGCTATCCGCACCACCTGCTCCGAAAAGCCCGGCAAGCGAATAGCCGGCGCTCACTCCCGCGCTCAGCAATGTCATCAAGGCGCAGCTCCAAAATGCCTTCATGGATACCTTTCCTTTGCTCATTCAGCAGTAAAGTGCAGCCGTTTCACTCGCGACATCAGGTTCACCGACTTGCCGAGACAAACTGTCACGGCGACGGCGGGAGCCTCTAAAATGAGGCTCCCCTTTAGTTGTAAGCCAGGAGAATGCGGGATATCGATGCCCGACTCTGCATATCTCTAGCCTAAAATTGCAATTGGGAGCACATATTAGACGCGAACCCCTCAATGGGCACTTCGGTTGCGTGGATGCCTTGCCCACAGATCCCTCAACCGGCCATCGCCACCTGTTCAGCAAACCGGATCACGAGGTGGTGGTTTACCCTGAGATCTAGGGGACGAATATTGGGGGACAAAACAGTCACCCAACATGTATGTGTCGATTGAGCAAGTCCCCCCCGGGGACGGATAGCTCCCAAAAATCCGGGGTGCAAGGCGAAATCCAGTTCCTATGAGAGATTATCGAGGCAAACTTGACTACGACCGGGAGCGGATGAAAGAGCTCCTGTTTGAGTTGGCCCCGAAGCAGGGTGGGCACTCAACGAAGCTGGATGGGGTGAAACTCTTCCGGTTTGATCAAGGGCTTCCGCACGGACCGCTGGACTATCGGCCACGCGTCTGTTTCCTCGCGAGCGGCAAGAGGAAAGGCTACCTTCATGGCAAGCATCTCTCATGGGAGTCAGGGCAATTTCTTGTCCTGGCGTCTCCGACGCCGCTGGAGGCGACGACCGAACTCGACGACTCCGGGGAGCCAGTGGTAGGAGGCTGTATAGAAATTAACACTGCTGTCCTCGCCGAACTTGCGCATCAAGCGAATGTGCCCGTAGAGGAGGTGAGGGAGAATGGCTCCACGGATTTTTGCCCAGCTCCCCTCGACCCAGACTTGAGCGACGCCTTTGTTCGTCTGCTTTCCAGTCTGCGTTCAAAGGCCGACTCTGCGGTCCTCGGCACCTCTATCACCAGAGAGATTGTGTACAGGATTCTGAAAGGCCCTCAAAGGCGTGCGCTCTACACCATGCTCAATGGCAGTCAACGCTGGAAACAGGTCTATGCCGCAGTGGATTGGATTCACGGTCATTATTCGACTCCGTTGAACATCCCCGAAATCGCGGATAGAGTCTGCATGAGCATCTCGGCATTTCACCACTCCTTCAAGGAGGTGATTGGGCAATCTCCCCAGCGATATATGAAAGCCGTGCGTCTGCAGCGGGCCTATCTGTACCTCAGGTATGACGGGCTAACGGCCTCGCTTGCGGCATCAAAAGTTGGCTACGAAAGCCCATCGCAGTTCAGCCGGGATTTCAAACAGTTTTTCGGCCAAAATCTTGCGCAGATAGGGTGGCCTCACGATAACGGTATCAGCGCACTTGACTCTCTTCTGGAGAGCGCCGAAATGGGAGTCGGGTTAGGTGAAGACGCTGCCGCGCGAGTTTCACCAGTCCTCCGTGAACTCGAAGAATCCGCGAAGCCGAGTCTCTGATTCGGAGCTCATCGCAAACAATATTTGCCCTGGTACTTAGAACAACTGCGAAGATCCGTCGTCCTCCGGCCGCTGCGACTCGCTTCTATTGGGTCGCACGCGAAGTTTGGGAATGATCCTAAGCGTTCGCGCTGCGTCGCGCGAGCACTCGCTTCGCTGAATCAGCCAAAGTCACCACGGCCGCGGCCATCATGATGCAGTCCTTCACGATCAGGCGCCCCGCAATCGATAAGTAGGGGAAACCATGTGTGGCCGCCCCGAGCGGTTGGACCCACGCCTCGGGTGTGGTCACGAGAAACGAGAGCGTAGTGAATGACATGCAGACCAAGAGAAGGCTACCGATAGCAGATATTCTCGGAGCCACCGGAGCCAGGACGATGAGAATGGCAATCGTGATGATGGCAACTCCGAGGGCATAGGAGACTGGGTAGGTACGATTGCTCTCCTCCCATTGATGGTTCGCATCGCTGACCTTACCCTCCGGGCTGGTATGGGTCCTGTACTCCGGGGCCGGATGCGTATACAGAAATGACATGAAAGGGCTGTTTGCAATGAGTGGGACAATCCCATCCGCTTCGTAATCGGTAACCTTCAGTCCACCGATCCATACGAGGACGATGAATAGGGCGATGCGAAGCAAGCGCACCCCCCAAATATCGAGACCTGCAGCAAATTGAAAAAACCGCTCCATAATTCTCCCGGACAATCAAGCGTGGCTTCCGCGGAAGATGTGCGGCGCGCTAACTCGAGTCCTTCTGATGGGACATGATTCTTGGCGGCGAAGGCAATGCCAACTTCTGCATTTAACATGCCTGCTTCTGCAATTCAGCTGCCGGTAACATCACGAACTCAATGCACCTCAACCACAGGATCAACTTTGCAGAAATAGGCAAGAGATTTGTAGAAGAACACATGGACGCTTGGGTCCACATGCGGTTTCCTAAGTACTGAATAGGAGGGGTGAGTCTACTTTGCTACGGCCACGCTCGGCAAGGTAGATGCAAGACGCCCGATGTTGAATTGACCCCACATCAACCACGAAGTTCGTAAATTTCCGGAAGCTTAAACGAAGAGGTTACTGCACCGATGAGACCAATCGTAGAAACGGATGTTCCGAGATCAATTACACCCGAGATGAAAGCACTGTCGCGTCGACAGATGCTAATTGGGGGCGCTGTCACGATGGCCGGAATGAGTTTGTCCCCGGTCGCCTCGGCTCTGTCAACCTTCGCATCGGATTCCACAAACCTAAAGGGGAAAAACATGTCTCACCATCTTGACTCACCACTCGCTCGGCAGGACGTTCGTCTTGATATCACCGATCTCTACGTATTCCGCGGCGAAGTCGGCACCGCATTTGTGATCGATGTTTGCCACTCTCTCGGCCAGCCTAAAGTTCCCGGTTACCACCCGGAAGGCATGTACGAATTCAAGGTTGATCTCAACGGCGATGCTGTTGAAGAGGTGACCTACCGCCTCAACTTTGAGGAGCGCGACGCGCAGGGAAAACAGAAATACACCGTGCGGCGTATTCGTGGGAAAGAGGCTGTCGACCCGCACGCGAAGGGCACGGTCATCGCTCAGGGTATCACAGAAGAAACCGTCACCTCGCCATCCGGTGTGCGTGTCTGGGCTGGCCCCGCTGGCGACCCCTTCTGGATTGAGCCAACGGTGCTGCACGCGGTGGGTCATGCATTCGAGGACGGCACGAAGCTCGATCTGGGCGATTGGAATGACAGCAAGGCAGTAAATCTGTTCGCTGGCAAGACGGTGTATTCGATTGTTCTGGAGCTGCCGGATGCCGAGTTGCTCAACGGCGCTGGCGACAATCGGAAGATCGGTGTGTGGGCTGTGGCTTCACTCGCCACAGATGCAGGCGGATGGCGTACGATCAACCGCTTTGGTCTTCCAATGATCTGGCCGCTTTTCACGCAGTACAATGAGGATCTCGGCAATCGTCTCAATGGCGGGCGTCCGGCCGACGACTTCGCAACCTGGGGAGATGCTCTGGCCAAGAAGATGGCAGCCGTGGTCGCCGCTTACGGAACGTCTGAAGATCCGCAGGCGTATGGAGAGAAGATCGCGCACCGGATGTTCCCCAACATTATGCCGTACCATGTCGGCACATCAGCATCGTACGGGTTCCTCGAGTGGAATGGCCGCACGATGACTGATAACGCACCCGATGTCATGTTCTCCATCGCGGCGAACACTCCCATTCAGCTTGGAATCGGTAAGGAATCGGTCACTTCTAAACCTCGAAAGAACTTCCCCTACGTTCCCCTCGCAGTGTAGGAATCGGCCGGCTGGGCTGAGGTAGAGCCCAGCCGGTCATCTTAAGTCTGATAAGCGCCAGCCAACTACGGGCGACGTCGACCACCCAAAAAATTCAGCAATCAGAGGGATCAAAGGAATCACATCGGCGAGTAACACGAATTCCAATTTGATGTTATTTCCCACCCTTGCTACCGATGTCTGTCAGGACACCAACGGCCCAGACTGATACGGCAAAAACGGAAATCGTTTTGTCGCGTTAGCCGACCACAGGCAACGTCGACTACCCCAACAAGTCAGCAATCAAAGGATGAGAACGACCATGTCGGTCAGTAACACGAAATTGTATTTGATGTTATTTATCGCTATGCTGCCGATGTTGGTCAGGACAGCAGCGGGCCAAACCGATACGGCGAAAGTCGTCGGAACCGTTCTCGACACAACAGGATTGCCCCTGCCCGGTGCGCAGGTTCAACTAGGTTCCACATCCGGAGTGCTCCTGTCTGCCATCAGCGGGAGCGACGGCCGAGTCTCCTTCACATTGCCCTCCTGGGGTTTGTACACAGCGCAAGTGAAAGCAACAGGATTTGCTGTTCTCACTCGTCGTCTTGATCTGAACAACTCCACTCGAATAGTGCTTCTGCGTCTGGAGAGCATGGCTTCGGTCTCCGCGGATGTGATCGTCTCGACCGATGTGGGTGAGATCTCCCTGTACTCTCCTGACCCGTCGCAAAAAGTGATGGTGCGCGAAGAACTGCTGGACGCAAATCCTGGAAGACCCGGAGCGCCCGTGTCCATTCCCGGCATGCCCATCGAAACAGCTTCTGGCGGCATCAAGGCTCCGCAATACTTCGTACCTGGCGTGGCGGGCGATCATGGTGAGCCCATTGCTCAATACATCGCGGTGGGCAACTACCTCGCGTCGAACAACCTCTCCGCCAACGCGCACGGCAACGGCTATGCCGACCCCAATGTCTATGTCTCCGCTGCGTTGGGCAGCGTGGGAACTGACGGCGGCGCCTTCAATGTACTCGAAGGCAATCATGCATTGAACCTGGCTGCGACGTATAGCCTCCGGCCGCAAGTGAGGCGCTTCATTACTCTCACCGGCGACTACAGGGACATCGATTTATCTGCCGGATTCTCCCCGTCCGATCCTGAAAAGAAGGAATGGATCGCGCTCGAAGCCAACTATGGGAATGGCCTGACACGTACCCTGGAACATCGCCAGCAGTACAAGTGGAATGCGATGCGCGTCTTCGATCCCGGCAACCACGAGATCACCTTGCTCAGTATTGGCTACTACGGCCACTCTCATGAAGGAAATCTCATTCCTGTCGGGTATGGACTGCAACTGAACGACACCATTGATCCGCGTCAGCAGGATCAGACGCACACGGGGATTCTGGCTGCGAATGATGTCTGGAAGGTGGATACGAAGGATGAGTTGTCCTCCTCTGGTTATTTCCGGACATACAATCTGGCGCTCTTCTCCAACTTCGGTGAAGGTCTGATCCGGCAGAGCGAATTTCGCACGGTCGAAGGCGCTGAAATACGCGAATCACATCGATTCACGCCCTGGCTGGAGGCCATGGGTGGTCTTGATTACAACGAAGACGACATTCATCGTGACAATCTGGATCACTATCTTTCCGGCAATCCACAAGTCTTCGGCTCATACCTCAAGGTATTAGCCAACAACATCACCATCCGCGAAGTATCCCCCTTTGTGGCTGTACATGGGGACCTTGGCACTCATCTTCACTTCTATGCGGGCCTGCGCCATGCGCAGATAGAACTCGATAACACAGACATGCTGAAGCCCGCGCAATCATTTGACCAGTGGAAAGGATTCGAGAACCCGAAGGCTACATTGACGTGGACTCCGGGAAGCGGTCCAGTGCGCTGGTTGCCTTCTGCGTCGTTCAGCATTGGGCAGGCTTTCTTTACCCAGGATCCTCGCATCAGTGTGGCGACGAATTCCCCAGCCGGATCGGCGATCCTCGCCTCTCCATTCGAGCGTTCGCATTCGGAGCAGTTGGTACTCGAAAAGGAATTCAACAGAAACGATGTTCGCGTGACCTTGGGGCGCACCACGACAACTGCCACACTTGCCAAGATTGATCCGGACAATGGCCTGGCCGACGATGAGGGCCCCGGCACGCTCAAATACCTCACGGCCAGCGTGCGCCACCAGTTTAGTTTTGGCATGGTACAGGCGATCTTCTCGAAGGCTGACGCGCGTGATGACGACACCGGCCTTCCAACCCCGGAAGCTCCGCGTACCATCTTCGACGTTCTCTCTACCCTCGATCGGCTGCCACTCGGCCTGCATGGTCGTGCCGAATACGAATATGTCGGGCACAAACTGCTGGACGTAGGAAATCCGGATCACCCGCAGCAATACGAGGCCATTCCAGTTGGCGAAACTCGCATCGCTCTGGTACGGCCTTTCATGGAAGGTCGGTTGCAACTGGGACTGGATGGAATGATCGCTCGTGGCTACACAGGACAGACGACTGAGACGTTTGCCCCAGGCTGGGAGGTCGGAAACCCTCCACCTGTGTGTGCTCCAGGAGTCGATGGCGTATCCAACAACTTCGATTGCGGGACGGTTGAACGAGCAGTAGGCATACGCATGGTGTCATGGGTCGGCGGTTCCATCTCATGGCGGTTTAATTCTGGCAGGTAATCTTCAACAGGAGTTCAAATGTTCAGTTCGCTGAATGCTGTATCAAAAAATATCCGGACCAGGATACTCATCATGTACGTCGGCCTGCTGCTCTTCAATGCAGGAGCATGGTTGTGGGCGATCGTTTCATTCCGCCACTATCCGCTTCTGCTTGGAACGGCATTTCTCGCCTACAGCTTTGGCCTGCGACATGCCGTGGACGCAGATCACATTGCGGCAATCGACAACGTGACGCGCAAGTTTATGCAGGAGGGCAAGCGTCCTGTCGCCGTTGGGCTCATGTTTTCGCTTGGGCATTCGACCATTGTCGTCATTGGATCCATCGCGATTGCGTCGGCTGCCTCGGTGCTTCGACATCGCATCGATGTTTTTCGGGAGATTGGTGGATTGATCGGCACGCTGGTATCGACCGCCTTTCTCTTCGGTATCGCATTTGTGAATCTGGCGGTTCTACGGTCGGTCTATCGCGTCTTTGTCAGCGTCCGCAATGGAGCACCATACATCGAAGAAGATCTGAATCTGCTCCTTGCAGGCCGTGGGCTCCTGGCCCGAATCTTTCGACCGATGTTCGCGATGATTCAACATAGCTGGCATATGTATCCGCTCGGCCTTTTATTTGGGCTGGGGTTCGATACCGCGACAGAGATCGGGCTCTTGAGCATATCGGCAACCGAAGTCTCAAAGGGGCTCTCGATCTGGACCACTTTGGTCTTCCCCGCTCTGTTCGCAGCCGGCATGTCCCTCGTGGATGCGACGGATAACGTCCTCATGCTGGGAGCCTATGGATGGGCATTCGTGAAACCGATTCGGAAGCTCTACTACAACATGACCATTACGCTTGTCTCAGTGATCGTCGCTGTGGTGGTAGGCGGGATCGAGACGTTGGGACTGATCGAAGCGAGATTTCACCTCAACGGAGTGTTCTGGGACGTTGTGCGGAAACTCAATGGGAACTTCGGAACGCTTGGGTACTTCATCATCAGCTTTTTTGCATGCAGCTGGATACTATCCATCGCCTTCTATAAATGGCAGCGGCTCGATGATCTCCAGGTTCTGGACGATCTCGAAATACAAGCATGAACTACTTGTTCGGCTTGAGTTCAGCTCCGGAGTTGGTCAATACCAGCTTCCCTAATTCGACACCGCGCGTTGCAAGCATGCGATCAGACATCTCTCGAATCGTTTTGCTCCGACCTTTCATGATGATGACTTCTAGACAGTAGTGGTGGTCCAGGTGAACGTGAGTTGCTGCGATCACCATAGTCTCAGCGTGGTGCTGCATCTCGGTCAGCTTTTGCGCAAGGTTGGGTACGTGATGGTCATAGACCAGTGTGAGGGTTCCGACTACCGGCTTATTGGAGTCGACCGCGTCGGCGAGCAATGCGTCTCTGATCAGATCTCGCAAGGCTTCGGATCGATTGTTGTAACCCCTTCGAGCGATCAGTTGATCGAATCCTGCCAACAGGTCTTCTTCGAGTGATATGCCTGTTCTCTTCAGCTCTGCCATTGTGTACGCCTCAACTTGATTCTATGAAGTACCGGGTGGAGGAGATAATCTCGAAGTCTCGTAACTCTTTCGAAACGGGTTCGCCAACGTAGTAACGCCAAATCCGCGGGCGTACGAGATTTTCGCGCCAATCGATCTACGGGTTGCTCACAACATCTTTCTCTCAACTGCGAAGCCATGCGCCCGGACCACTGCTCGCACGAGCATTTCGCCATCGGGGTCGCTGAGAGGATCCAACGGTACGAACACAGTCGTTCCCTCCCTGCGTGCGCATGTATTGCATACCGCCAATACTCGCATCATCCAGATGGCGGTGCTTACGTCGCCGAAGCTCAGGCCCAGCCAACCTTCGTACGGCTGGTCCAAAGAAGAAAGCCCGGTTTTTTCAAGGATTGAACCGGCAATTTTGCCGGAGAGAAGCTTCTGGTTGTCTGGCTGAACATCCCGATCGAACAGCGCAATCTGTATCAGTGGCGACTCCGACTCCATCGCCGAAAATAAGCTCTCGACGGCCTTGTGCTGTTCGGGTGAGGTGTGATCAACCCAGTAGTGAGAGGTCTTGGCAATAACCGTAACGACGTTCTTGATCTCCTTCGCAATTCTGTAATGGGGTCCCGCGGGAAGCTCGAGCCATAGGCCGTCAACGCGAGCAGAGACATTTTCCATCACAATAGCTCGAACAAGCCATCCTGCCATTACGGTACTTGAGCAGGACACTCTGATCCATCCGGGGTTGGGAGATAGCTCTGCAGCCAGTCCGGTAACCATACCGACCCCTCGGCAAATCTCCTGCACAACCTCTGAATAACGTTCAGGCTCCGCGTTGATCTCTTCTAACCGGGCTGGTACAAGAAGCGTGCCTTTATGAGGAGGGCCGCCGGCCATCGCCAGGTGACAAAACGATCCCCAAATCTGGTCCCATGCCACTTTCCCATCGGCCCCGAATTTCAAGCCCGCTGTTCCCATCAAGAGCGGCAGAACACTCTCGCAGCTTTCTTGGTACGGTTCAGGAAGCATCGTTTTGAGCCTGAGCTCCAGATGGTCAACGCTTGGATGATCGATTGAAAGAGTCTTCATTTTCTACTCAAGCATATCGTAACCATGGGCCTGAAACCTTGATGCAGAGCTGCGATTCCAACTGGTCAGAAGGATTCGGGCGGCCTCGCGCAAGGCGCTGGGTGCGCACTGTTCTGCGTTCCCGCCTCGGGGTAGTGACCACCGACACAACCGGATAAAAATGCAGGAACGAGCAAGATAATTACAGAGATGGGCATGGCATCTCACTCCCCCGTTCGTGTTTCATAAACCGATAGACATTCATGTGCCATCTCTAAACTGTTGACCACTGCAAGATATCTAAATAGGGAGGAGGTTCGACCCCAAATGGCATCCTCTTCTGACAGCAGAGCTTCTCACGTCATCATCACTAAGGTCGAGCCGCCAAACGATGGTCAAGGTGATTTTGAGTACGTCTCAAGAGCTGATCGCGAACGTGCGCTGATTCAGCGTGTTGGACTCGGAGATCCAGCAGCATTCGAACTGCTCATAGGGCCTTACCGAAAACGGCTTCAAAGTACCATCTCCAGAATCGTCAGAAATAGTCACGATGCAGAGGATGTCGCCCAGCAATGCCTCCTGCAAGTCTTCACAAAGTTGGATCAGTTTCGAGGACACTCGCAATTCTCCACGTGGATGACTCGCATTGCGATCAATGAGAGTCTGGGCCATCTGCGCAAGAAGCGTGTGGTCTTACTATCCATCGATATCGCACCGGGCGCAGACGACCAAGTGTTCTTGATGAACATCCCGGACACCAACCTCACACCCGAGGAAAGTTACAGCGCTGTCGAAGTAGCCGAGTGTATCAAGTTGCAGATTGACGGACTTCCCTGTGCGATGAAGTCCGCGTTCGAGCTGCTTTATATGGAAGATCTCACGATGGAGCAGACTGCAGGCATCTTGGGAATCACGACTGCGGCAGCAAAGTCTCGTGCGTTGAGAGCTCGCCGTCACCTCAGAGAGAGGCTTGACCGTTCACTCCTTAAGGAAGGGCCACGACAGAAATACTGTTAGGGCAAAGCCGTCTCTCGAGCGACGCAACAGATTCCAACGGAGAAGGCACTCTTTTCTACATCCTTCAGTGATTCTGCAGCCAACTCGCCCATGATTTGACCGTGTGTCCATGATCGGCCCGTTTGCTTCTTCAAGAAGCCCTGAACGACATCCGAGAATCTCTCTCTCGCGCGATCGGCCCCCAGCATAGCGTGATTCTCGCGAGGCTCGATTTCAAAGCAAATGTTCGTCCAGCGCCCCTTGCTTCCTGGGTCGCACAGCCAACAACGCGAAGAGTTTCTAACTGCAAACCGGCCCGCTAGAAAATCAACAACGTTGCACGGATCGCTTTCGCTCCTATTGCCTACGTCGCCGCGTAATCGAACACTCTCCGGCCTCCTGGAGAGGAAGCTGCACCTCTTTTTCTGAATCAAGTTTGAACCTGTCCATGGATGAATAGAATGTGCATGAAGAGAAACCACAGGTAATCACCTCTTTCTGCTTATCCCTTGCCTATTCCTGCATCGATTTCGAATGGACAGAAATCCCTTGTTCGCGCAGGCACGGAGACGCTTCGCAAGACGCCGCTGCAACCCGATTTAATCAAGATCATCGTCACCTCCAGTAGCCGCATCGCATCACAATTTGATGCGATGTTTTCGGATGGGACGGCATGCAACACGTCCAGAAATTTACGGGAGAGTTATTTGAGATGCCAAAACATCAAGTCTTGCCTTGGATCTTCGGCTGTGAGTTCATTTCTTCCGATTACTTGTTCATTTCTGCAAATCACCGCGCCCGGATATTCAGTGCGCCCAATGGAGAGCTAGACTTTGCGTGAAGACCATATGAATGAATCTGCCGAAACACTTGAATCCAGCCGACAGCGGATGAAGATACTGATTACGGAACTCACCCACGGACAGGGCCTGTCGCCCACGATCCTCGAAGGGGTGAAGCTCGCCCGTGCGGATAAGGACCTCCCTAGACACCCTGTTCTTTACGAGCCGAGCATCTACATCCTGGCGAGTGGCAGGAAAGTGGGCTTCGTCGCGGATCGCACGTTCGTCTACGATCCCAACCATTACCTTGTTCTCACCGTCCCGCTTCCGTTTGATGTGGAGTCTGAGTTGGAGCAGGATGCCCCGTTGCTCGGTATTTCGGTACGACTCGATATGGCCGTAGTGGTAGAACTGGCGAGCAAGATGGGGCTGCGTCCCAGCGTCGGCGAAATCGATCACAACAGTTCGGTGCATCCGTCTCCTCTTACTGCTCTGATGTGCGACGCTGCGGTTCGTCTGTTGAGGACCCTGCGGTCGCCGAGCGATGCGGCGATCCTCGGCCCTGGAATTGTGCGAGAAATCGTCTTCCATGCACTCTCAGGACCGCATGGGCACGCTCTGGTGGCGATGGCCAACAAAGGCGGCGGAGCGTCGAAGATTCAGGCTGCTCTTGAATGGATCCACCGCGAATATGCAGAACCATTGAACGCACCCAAGATGGCTGAGGCCATGGGAATGAGCGTCTCGTCCTTCCACCACTCCTTCAAGGAGATAACTGGATCGTCCCCGTTGCAATACCTGAAGGCAGTGAGACTGCATAAAGCCAGGTTGCACATCAAATATGACGGTCTCGGGGCCGCTGTAGCAGCAGCGAAGGTCGGCTATGAAAGCCCATCCCAGTTCAGCAGAGACTTCAAGCGTTTCTTTGGGCATCCGCCGACGCGGGAATCCGTGCGCAGGGAGGCGCTGATTGGGGTCGACGGAGCGGAAGATGAATTCAAGTCATCCAGCCCGCGGTTCGAAAGAAGCTTCCCCGGCCTGACCTGAGACGCTTCCAGGGCAATTCATGATTGCGTCTGGACGGTACCCGATGCGTTTCCTGTTTGTCTGATTTCTATATAAAGCTTGCTGGTTCCTGTAGGGATCGAGGGAGAGCACATGTCCCCGAGATCGAGGAGATTACACTTTATATACAGATCAAATGAGCGACTCGACATGCGAACTCGAAGCAAGCCAACAGCGACTAAAGCTACTCCTTAAGGAACTGGCTGTAGATCAAGGGCTTTGCCCCACGGTTCTCGACGGAGTGAGACTGGCTCGGACGGATCGAGCCCTTCCGAGAAGCCCTGTGCTCTATGAGCCTAGCGTGTATATCGTGGCGAGTGGAAGGAAGATTGGGTTTGTTGAGGAACGCAGGTTCGTATACGATCCCAGCACCTACCTTATGCTTGCTGTCCCTCTCCCATTCGAGGTAACCACAGAAGTCGGAGAGACGGAACCGATGCTCGGCGTCTCGGTACGTATCGACATGTCGATCGTCACCGAGTTAGCGAGCAAGATGGATCTAGCCCCAGTCGGCGGGGATATCGATCAGATTGCCACCGTGCAGCCATGCCCGCTGGACGTACGCATGAGTGAGGCAGCAGTTCGTCTGGTGGCAAGTCTGCGTTCTCCGAACGATGCGGCGATTCTCGGCCCCGGAATTATCCGGGAGATTATCTACCATGGGTTATCGGGCCCTCACGGACAGGTCTTGGTGGAAATGCTGAGTAAAGGCAGTGCAGCGTCCAAGATTCGGGCGGCTTTGGAGTGGATTCATAATGAGTACGCGAAGCCATTGAGCGTTCCCACGATGGCCGACACATTCGGAATGAGCATCTCGGCCTTCCATCACTCGTTCAAGCAGGTTGCCGGGGCGTCGCCCCTGCAGTACCTCAAGTCAGTGAGATTGCATAAGGCCAGGCTTTTCATTAAGTATGACGGCCTCGGTGCCGCAGTGACGGCGGCGAAGGTCGGGTATGAAAGCCCGTCTCAGTTCAGCCGGGATTTCAAACGTTTTTTTGGGCATCCTCCGAACCGGGAAGTTGTCCGTATGAAAGCATTGGTCGGAGCGGATGGCCCGGAGGAAGTGTTCGCTTCGTCTAGCCCCCAATATGACGGCCGAGCCTGAGTCCGAGAAGTGGGTCAGTCTTGATGCAGGTCATCTGATCGCTGCCCACTGCTTGTCGTTGTGAGAGAAGGTTCACGAAAACACTCTCCATCATCCGTTGATGGAAACCCTCACGCAGACTTCCCCAGCAGTTTCGAATCGTTCAAGCTGCGGAGCGGTTTTGATTCGGTTCGGCCATTCTGACTGCCGACGGAAGACCCTGTGCGACGATATCGCACAGGGTGGATTCAAGAACAGCAGCTCGGTCTCGCCGTCTCCTCCGAGTGGAGTTGCTGCCCGACCGGAGCCTGTTGACCGAGAGCGCCCCAGCCGGCAATCCGACGGTCAATGGATGACCTCGGTCTTCTACCCTCAGGCGAGGACGGTCTAACTATTTAGGTTCGCTGGGAACCGGCACTTGGAAACCATTAAGGATGGCTGAGGTCCAGAGATAGAGACCCGCCAACTGCATCATGTTTACGAGACCCTCAAAGCCGAAGGCGCCTTCGGCTTCTCGGTACAACTCATCATCAACACGATAGGAACTGCAAAGCTCTTTCACGAAGCGATGCGCAATCAACTCCGCGAGCGACAGGTCTGGAGGAAGTGTATTGCTCGCAAGAGCGTCCACAGCATCCTTTGAGATCCCCGTACTTAGCGCTACGGCCGAGTGTGCGTACACTTCGTATTTGGAGTTCCAAACCGCACCAACCGTCACAATCACAACTTCCCGAACCCGTTTTTCGAGCTTCGTGTGTTTCCATTCCGCATCGACCAGATTGAGATAGGCTTGACTGATTTCCGGGGCGAACAGGAAACAATTGAAAGGGCCAACCAGTGAACCATTCTCAGCCTTGGCGATGAAACCTGCCTGATTCGCCCACGGCACCAATGTTGTATCGATATAGCTGTACAACTGTCTCTGCGCTGCGGACAAGTTATCTGGTCTCAGAAGCGGCAGGCGACCGCCGAGATTTTCTGTTGAATCGGACATACTAATTCCCTTTCTGAATTCGGCGTGAGTTCAACACACCTCATGATCGTGAGACATGCTGTTGGGCTATGAAGTAAAGGGAGGACCGCCGTTAGACAAGTCCTCCCGCAACATCGTTCACTGGAGAAGTGAACCGCAGAGCACCAGCTTCGGGCAGGTTTCTCTGCTCTTGAAACACAACCTAGTTACCTACGAACTCTCGAAGGGTTGCAACAAGGGCCTCGGGAGCTTCCAGGGGAACAAGGTGCCCGGAGCCTTTGATGGTCGTTACCCGCGCGTGCTGATGGTGTGGGACCGTAAGACGGTTCTGCACGGGCGCACTCCACTCAGGGTCGTATTCCGCAGTGATGATGAGTGTTTCAGTCTTGATGGGTGAGGCTCGACTGATCCAGTCCTCCTGCGTGCCGTGCAACAGCCAGGCTGCCCATGCGTCCGGGTTTACCTGCATCACCGCCTCAACAGTCCGATCAAAAATTGCCTGAGGAAGCTTGGCATGGCTGTGAGACAGCACGAACTTCTCACAGTTTTCCTTATTGCGCTCCATGTGAACCAGGCCGTCGATCATTTCCTGCGAAATGGGTTCAACCCCCAGGGGTGTGGGCGTGAGCAGCACAAGCTTCTCGGGGCCCTTGATGCCGTACTCCTCCGCCTTGCTCGCAACGATTGCGGCGACTTTTCCCGTCATCGAGTGACCCACCAGGACGTACCGGTCGAGATTCAGGCCCTTGATCGTCTGCACATAGTGATCCACCATCTCAGCGACTGTATAGCCTGTTATCTTGTTTGCGTCGCCGAACCCGGGGGTATCTACCGCGATCGTTCGGAACCCATCTGCAAGTAGTGCACTTGCCTCTGTCCATTCTCGACGTGATCCACCGAACGAGTGGCCACACACGAATGCGGGCCTACAATTAGCATCGGCCTCATTCAGCGGTTTCGTATCTGTGACTGGCAACATTTCCAGATCTCCCTCTATGGCGTGGATTGGAGTTCCACTCCCACGCTATTTATAGGCCGCACGCGAGTAGACCACCATGCCGGATTCTGCCTTTCTCTCGCCCGAATCTGCTTATTTGATAGCGGCACCATGCCATGCTCACAGTCGCACTGGATTCAACCTAAGCGCGTCGAAAGTGTGAGAGCTGACTCACACAGACATCAATCGGCATAACGCTTCGCGTGGCCAGGACGAGTCATGTACAGGTAGAGACATGGCAAGAGGAATGTAATGAGGGCATCGACGAACGCCATGCCATACCCTAAGACAAAAATGTGACTCATGAGAACGCCAATCATGTAGGTTGCAATGAAGGCCGCTCCGAATCTTGCCGTTCGGGGAATGAGAAAGAGGATTGGGCCGATCGTTTCAAACAGCCCCGCGCCAATACGAAAGACGGGCTGAGAGATGATCCCATGGACCGCATCTGACATCGTCGTGAAGAGGGCAATCGAAAACGGTACGCCGGGAAATTTGAAGAAGAACGCACCGTAGAACAAATTCAGACAGACGAGCACCTTGATAACTATCAATACAATCTTTCTCAACATTCCAATCCTCTCAATGTCGCCATTTTGGGCGTCCCCTGTTGTCGAATGCAAGAAACGGCCTATCTCCAAAGCGCCTTAGAGATTGACCATCTTTAATCCGGCCTCATCGTACCGCCTGCCTTCGATCTCCGTGGCGGAGAGGGCCTCTCCGATCTTTTGAAGGTCATCAGAGCTCAACTCGACATCGACGGATCCGATATTTTCCTCCAGGCGCGACAGTTTTCGGGTCCCAGGTATCGGTACTATCCAGGGCTTTTGAGCCAGGAGCCAGGCAAGGGCGAGTTGTGCAGGCGTCACGTTCCTCGCTTTGGCGATTTCTTCGAGAGAAGAAAGGAGACTTTGGTTTTTTACGAGGGCTTCCTTCTGAAAGCGAGGGTGGTGGTTCCTGAGATCCGTGGAATCGAAGGATGTATCGGCCTTAATGGCTCCGGTGAGGAAACCCCGCCCTAGTGGGCTATATGGCACAAACCCTATCCCGAGTTCTTCAAGAACGGGCAGGATGTCGGTTTCAGGATCTCTCGTCCAGAGAGAGTACTCCGTCTCAACAGCAGTCACTGGTTGTACAGCATGTGCCCTTCGAATCGTATCGGCGCCGGCCTCCGACAGGCCGAAGTGAAGCACTTTACCCTCCTGGATAAGTTCTTTCACTGTGCCAGCAACTTCCTCAATGGGTACCGCAGGATCTACCCGATGTTGATAGAGCAGATCGATTGCATCTATCTTCAGACGCTTCAGCGAGGCCTCGGCAACTTCCCGTATGTGCTTCGGATGACTGTCGATCCCAACCGGGCGAGCGCCGCCGTTGGGATCAAGCTTATAGCCGAACTTGGTGGCAATCACAACCTGATCTCGCAAGGGAGACAGCGCGTCGCCAACCAGCTCTTCGTTAGTGAGCGGGCCATAGACTTCTGCGGTGTCGAAGAAAGTGATACCAAGATCGACCGCTTTCCGGAGGAGCGTGATCATGTCTTCGCGGCTTCCGGCCGGGCCATAAGCCCAACTCATACCCATGCACCCAAAGCCAAGCGCCGAAACCTCGAGGCCACTCTTACCGAGAACTCGCTTCTTCACAGAGAGAATCCTTTCTTGTCCGCTAATAGAAAGCGGCTTGAGACATGTTGTGCATTCGCTGCGAAGCCTATCGGCTTCGCAGCAAGCGCAGTTTCGAATTCTTCCCTGGCCACGCCTGCACTGGTCCGCGTCTCTGGCCGCCCATCCTTTTCGGTGGGACTATGACCAAAGAATCGCTTGAAATCGCGGCTAAACTGTGACGGGCTTTCATATCCAACTCTTGCCGCAGCCACCGAGACGGTCAGGCGATCGTACTTGATATGAAGACGTGCCTTCTGCAGACGGACTGACTTCATGTACTGCAATGGAGACTGACCTGTTATCTGCTTGAAGGAGTGATGGAAGGCAGAGACACTCATGCCGACTTCGTTCGCGATTTCGGGTACTTTCAGAGGCCGCGAGTAGTTGTGGTGGATCCAGTCAATAGCGCCGTAGATTTTTCCCATGTAGTGCGTTCGATCGAGCATTGCACACAGAACACTCCCATGAGGCCCTTTCAACACTCGATAGATCAGCTCCCGGATTGCGCCGGAACCAAGAATCATGGCGTCGGTGGTGGATTGCAGACTATGGAGTAAGCGAAGCAGCGCTTCACTCATATCGAAGTCAAGCGGCGTAGGAGCGGCGACTACCGGTGAACTGGATACTGGCACATGGACTTGAAGTTCCAGCTTGTGTGCCAGTTCCAGGAGAACCGACATGTCGGCCCTGACCGATACGGCCAGAAGAGGATCACCATTCGGTCCGCTCTCCGTCTCTACTTCAAACGGTGTCGCGACTGCGAAAACCAAATAATGATTGGGATTTACGACAAACTGTGTTTCGCCGAAGCAGCCTCTCTTGCGACCGCTGACCACGATATAAATACTCGGCTCGTAGATGATGAGACTGCGCGGCGCCCCTCCATTGGAGCGGGCCAGCTTCACACCACTCAGAACCGTCGGATGAAGTCCGTCTTCCGTCACCAGATTCAGCAGCAGTTGCCTCAGCCTATCGAGATTTGCATTGAGCCTATAGTCGTGTTCGGTCATAGATTCTCTAACGTCCTTGTTCCACTTCTACGAATGGGCTTTGCTGAACGGCAGAAAATGACATTGTGTTGATCCGCCCTAGAGATAGGACCCGATTGATACGTCGCTCCACCCCTCCATCTCTTGCGAGTCGGGACCACTTTTGGCAACGGGCTTCCGCTCCGTTTTTAACGAGAAGAAGATCGACCGGCAGCTCTGGCAAATAGACCAGCGCCCCAGCAGCTTTCTGTGGATCTCCGGATTGCCTTCCATTCCGTGTCCCCAGGTAATCGCGCGCCTTACCTGGTTCCCGACGCCAGCATCGCTCCACGGTAGAGTCCCAGGAGAACGCGGGAACGGACATCGATTCTGGTAACGGACATGGCAATAGGGAGGAGATCTCCTACTGCTATCAGAACTTAGGCAACGGAGTGCCGTCCATGCACTCCATTGCAAATCTCTTGCCCGTTTCTGCAAATCTGATCGCCGAAGCACCACTGGCCTTCCTGGCTAGCCTCAATATGGCAATAGAAAGCAGCGGACTTCATTGTCCCGAGATTCAATATCAAAAGGGGGCGTACCAAATGAGAAATGATCCTAGCCGAAGAAGGTTCCTGGTCCGTGCTGCCACGCTTACTGGGGGATTGCTGCTATCAGATCTCCAGACCAGGCTTCTGGCGCAAGAGTTATCAGGACTTGATGTCGCATCGGCCGGAGCGATCGGGCCGATGCTCGACGGCGTCCTCAAAGTCGCTGCGGCTAAGACTCTGAAGCTCGATTTGCATACGCACGCACAGGGAGCCGACGCTGTAGCAAAGTTGATCGTGGAAGGAAGCCTTCGGGCAGATGTATTTATTCCGGTGACTTCCAGTCCGATGTTCACGGTGATGCATGCGGGCTTCGCCGGTACCGCGTTTCCTATCGCTCGAACGGAGCTGGTTCTTGTGTATAGCCCCAAGAGCCGGTTTGCTTCCCAGTTCGAGGCTGCGGCAAACGGAAAAGCGAACTGGTGGGAGGTTTTGCAGCAACCCGGATTTCGCATCGGCCGGGGAAATCCCGCCGCCGATCCCGGAGCCAGAGCCATCATCTTCGCGATCATGCTTGCAGCCCGGAAATACAACCAAGCAAATCTCGTCGAGAAAGTTCTTGGCACACCACTGAATCAGGAGCAGATGGTCTCAAACGTCCAGGAACGCCTGCAGAGCGGCGAGTTGGATGCGAGCGCATCCTACAAGATCGGAATAGAGCATTCTCATCTTCCATATATTGCCCTGCCGGAAGACATCAACTTGAGCCGCGACGATGTTCACACCCGTCAACCTGAGATCAGCGTGACGGTTGGAGAACACATCTTCTATCCCGAGCCACTCATCTTCTATGCAGCGCCGCTCAAGAATTCGGCCAATGCAGCCGGTGCAGCATCTTTTGTCCAGTGGCTTCAAGGACCGGAGGCTCAGACACTGTTTCGCAAGCATCAGTTCGATTTGCCGGGTAATGCTCCTGCGCTTCGTGCATGAAAAGAGCCGTCAGCTTTCACAGGCTGACGGCTCTCTGGTTTGAGATAGCAACATTCTTCTGAGGCTGATGCCAAATTAGAAGGCAATCTGGAGCGACGTGGCAATCGTTCGCGGGGCTCCCAGATGTGCGGTGTTACTGCTCGCATTCGTTCCGGTAATATCGCCAGCGGAGATGGTGGAGTAGTAGTGGGAGTTCCCGATGTTCTGGCTACCGAACCTCAGGGTCGCCAACTTGGTGAAGAGAATATGTGAGTAGCGGAAACCCACATCAAACGTATTGAAGCCGTTGGTGAAGTGCAGGTTCTCGTCATCCTGGATGCGGCGCCCCGTAAACTGCCAGTCACCGGTCACAGTGAGGTTGGCGATGCCGGGGATGCGGTACTCGCTGTAGAGATTGGAGTGATACGGAGGGATGCCAACGAATCTCTTTCCATCCGTAGCCGCAACGCCGGTATCGTTAAGGCGCGCGTTTAGAGCAGTGAAGCCTCCGTCAATGAGCAGCCGGTGGAAGAGCGTGCCCTGACCGGATATCTCCGCTCCATAATTCACCTGTTGCCCGACGATTTCAAAGATGGTCTTGCCCGTGTTCCCGAAGGCAACGGTATTGGCGAAGGGCCGTTCGAGGCGGAAGAGAGCTGTCGTGATGTTGAGCGGACGTCCATCAGTTTTGAAGCCAAGCTCCCACTCCTTGCTTCGATAGGGCGCGAGGGACTGATTGGCGTTGACCGTGCCTCCGGGTGCGATGTCTCCCTGCTGCAGGCTGCTCGCGTAGGTTGCGTAGGCAGTCATCGAGCTCTCGGGCTTGTACATCACGCTGACGGACGGGCTGATGCCGTTCTTGTTCGAGCCGCCAGTGCGGCTCGGAGATCCATTGACCAGACTGTTGTTATCCACTCCGATCCAGTCCTGGCTGGCGGCGAGGCGGACAGCGAATCGTTTCGGAAAGCTGATGAGATCGCCGAGATTGAAGCCCTGCTGATGGACGATAGAGGACTGATAGATATTTACATTCTTCGGCAGACCTACGGCTGGCGGCGCGAAGATCACGGGATTACTTATATTGGCAGTGCCTAGGAACACGTTTCCAGCCGGAGGCGAAGTGTAGCTGTACTGGTTGAAACGATACCCTTCGCTGCCGATGACAATATCCTGCTTGATTCCCCATCTTTCAAGAGTGCCAGTGATGTAGCCGAGATCGCTTTCGATACCGAAGCGCGGCGCGAAACCGGTCGCGAGAGAAGAACTGTAGTTGCCGCTGTTGCTGGTCAGCATATTGACAGGGGTATCGATGAAGCGGTCCAGTCGTTGTGCAAGACCGCCGGCCATGGCGTGCCAGTTGGACGAAAAATCGTGCAGGAGGCGGACGCTCGTGCTCTGGGTGGTCAGGTTTACGCCAGCATAGGACTGCCCGTAGCCGACGCGGGTTGGGTCGGGAGCTGTGGGCAGAATGATCGAGGGTGAGGGATCTTGCGTTGTTCCAGCAATGCTCTTGTTGGGACCATAGGTAAACCAGCCAGGATAGCCACGCTGCACGATGTCGTAGACACTGTAGTGGGTGTCGATCGTGGTTCTGTTGGTGGGCCTGAGGTCGAAGGCAAACTCTGCGAGTCGACGACGGAGATTGCTGCCTTCAACCCACTGCGCGCCATCGCCGAATAGAAGATTCGTCCGATAGCCAAAGATCTTGTGCGGGCCGAGACGGCCGCCGGCATCTCCGTAGATCGTTCCGACGGTGCTGCTGTCCTGCTCAAGATACAGATTCGCCGTGCGCTCCTCGGTGGGCCTTTTCAAGACAAAGTCAAACATGCCTGACGGATTGGCAGGGCCGTACATCGAGGCTCCAAGACCATTTTCCACCTGTAACTCCTGGTACTGCTCCATGGCATTTGCCCCTGTAATGGCGATCGCCATGCCATCCATGCGGGTATTCTGCGCGATACTGCCCTGCACCCCGCGAGTCGCGGGGCGAAGGATCTCGGGTCCTTGCTGTTCGGTAAACGACACCAGCGGGAGAAACTTCATGGCATCGCGAAAACTCTTTACCTGGGTATTGGCGATCAGATCGGCCGAAAGAACTGTAATCGTGAATGGCTGGTCAACAATCGGTGCTGTCCCCATGACGCCTTGATCGACATTGGCGACGTAATATCCCTGCGCGGGTGTTCCCGAAATACCTGCATTGACGGTCACAGATGTGTTCGCTCTGGCTACAGTGAAAGAAAGATCCTGAAGCAGGCTCTGCCCATTCGCAATGTTCAAGGAGGGTATAACGACGTTTGCGAAGCCAGTCTTCTCGGCCTGCAATCTGTAGGCCCCCGGCGTGACCGACTCGAAAGTATAGTGGCCAGATTGATCGCTGGTCGTGCGCAATGTTGAAGCAGTCTGCACATTTGTAAGCGTTACGATTGCATCTGCCACCAGCGACTGGTCGGGATCCCTGACCGTACCGCTCAGTTGGACTGACTGTGCGATCGCTTGCAACGATCCCAAAAGGAGGAAGGAGCAGATCAGCCCGCTGAAACTTGCGAAAGCGCTAATGCGCAGACGAACAACAGAAGAAATAAACATCGCGCTCCTTGAAGGCGGTACTCTTTCGCCCTCGACGTATCAATCAAGGGCCAAATGAAGAGGCATTTGACGGAACATAGTTCCAACGGTCAGAGGGCACAAGCTGTCACGTAGTCGCCGCGATTCATGTGCCTTGAGGAAGTAGCTCTATAACGACTTTATATGTTTAAAATCGTTACCTGACGAACCCGCATCCTGAAATGCAGAAACGGGCAAGAGAATTAGAGGACTAGACATGGTTGGCTAGTGGCTGTCGATGAGGGTTGCGAATAACATAGAGACGATAAGTTCTCGTCGAAAGTATGGAAGCGCGCGGAACTGACAAAGTCATCTATTCGACGCGCGGATGCGCACCATTCTCTAAGCATCGCGTTGCATGGCACCTGAAGCTGAAGACACATTCTCTGACGAAAGGGCTAAATATATTTCATGGCTAAACTCGATTCAGTCTTTACTCCGCGCGAAGCTGCCCGACTCCTCGGCATCAGTTACCCGGCGATCAAGCAATGGATTCTGGATGGAAAGCTGGCAACGACAACGACCCCTGGAGGCCATCACCGAATCAGGGAGTCGGCACTCAAACCCTTTCTGGAGAAAGACCGCAAAAAGCCAATTGCTGAATCACGCGAACGATATCGCAAGGTAAGTGGACGGAATCAGATTCCGGGAAAAGTTGTCAGCATCCGTGTCGAGGGATTTCTTGCCGAGGTCGTAATCGCCGCAGTCGACTCACACATCACGGCGATCATAACGGCCAGCGCAGTTCGGGAGCTAGGCTTGAAGAAAGGCGATCATGTGGGAGCGCTCATTAAATCCACCGATGTCATGATCGAACGTCTTGACGAAGCTCACTGAGCACAGATGAATTCGAGCGTTAGCTCTGCAGCTCCGGACAAAAGCATAAAAGTTCATCGGGAGAAGTCTGCCCCCTAAACCCGCGACAACTAACCCGGACAGGCTCCGCCTGCTCCCGCTCAGACTGACTTTGAGGACACAAACTCAATCATGGGCAATAGACTATTCCCCCGACTAATTGTTTCCGACGAGTCTGCTCTTGCGGTTAGGGTTCTCTTCGCACTCTTCATTTCTGTAGCATCACCTCAATGGGTGGAAGCGCAGGATACTACTCATCATCCGCGGTCAGATACATCGACCATTATCTCGGACCCGCCTGAGACATCCTCTCCGGTGGTTCTGCACGCCATCACGGATCCGAACAGCGGGAAGTCTGCTTTCCAGTTTCAGGGACGTGAGACGCCGCCGGTAATTCATGTTCTCCCGGGGACAGTCCTTCATCTCAGTTACATCAACTCAATGTCGGCTCATTCGGGAGAACGCTGCATCGACGGGCCATGCATGAACATGAGCAATCTTCACTTTCATGGCCTCCATGTTTCGCCGGATTCGCCGCAGGACGATGTGATCTCGATGATGGCAAACCCAGGAACGACCTTGCACTACGCCGTCACCGTTCCATTGGATCAACCACCAGGTTTGTACTGGTACCACACCCATCCTCACGGAGAGAGCTATCAACAGAGCCTTGATGGCATGTCCGGCGCGATCGTTGTGGATGGAATCCAGCGATACGCACCCGAAGTTCGACACCTGCGGCAACGCATCTTGATCTTGCGGGATCGTGTAGCCGGGGAACATGACCCGAACGCGCCTGCAATAAGGAAAGCGGTTGGTGCCTCATCAGCAGGTTGTGGCGCAGCGTCCGGCGTGCCACAGCGAGTGTTTACGGTTAACGGATCGCTTCGTCCTCGCATTCCGATTGCTTCAGGCGGTCGCCAGTTTTGGCGCATCGTCAATGCATCTCCGGACCTGTATGCAGACCTTGAAGTCGATGGTGAAAGACTTGAGATTATCGCGCGCGATGGAATGCCACTGACGTTTCACGATCCACATCGACAGACGGAACTCGTGGACCACGTCCTTGTACCCCCCGCAGGACGCGTTGAAGCGATAGTTGCCGGGCCAGTCGGTGGTGCGAAAGTATCTCTTCGGAGCCGCTGCTTCGATACCGGACCCGATGGAGATCCGAACCCGGCCATGGTGATCGCCGACCTGGTGAGCCTCCCATCACGCCCCACAGTTTCATCGGAACGGGTGGGTCGCCTCGCGCCAGTCTACAAGCCCATCCCCCATGCAACGCTGAGCGATGTTGAGAGCCGTGCGCCTGACTATACCGTCAAGTTCACAGAAGACAAGCATGGCTTTTACATCAATGGCAAGAAGTACGGCCCTGAAGATCCGCCTATGACAACTGCCACTGTCGGTTCTTTCTTCCATTGGCGGGTCGTGAATGATACCCGAGAGGTGCATCCGTTCCATATCCATCAGGTGCATTTTCTCGTCTATGCACAAAACGGGAAACCCGAGGCTCAACCGGAATGGCTGGATACAGTCAATGTCCCTGGTGGAAACAGCATCGACCTCGTCATGGACTTCACGGACCCTATCATTCGTGGCGTGTCACTGTTCCATTGCCACTTATTGAGCCATGAAGACAAAGGGATGATGGCGAAGATACTCTTCAAGTGATCTAGCAAAGGGGTGCCGATGCTTGGGCGCCTCACAGGTGTGAGGCCCATGCCGAAGGGCAACCTTTCAGCATGGGCCACTTCCCTACTTTGGAATGATTGTGGTGCGGGTCTGTGGAGCTTTGCGGATTGTCGATAGCGGGAGCTTGATATGCGCTTCAGCGAGGTTATCCGGGAGGCGAGCGATCCACTCGTTCACCGATACATCGTAGAAGTGCGCAGCCTTCAGAATCTCAAGGAAGATCAGATCTTCCGTACCGGTGTTCTCGATATAGTGAGTCGCCATAATCGGCACGTAGCCCACGTCGTTGGCATTGAAATTCATCGTCCGCGCTCGACCTCCGGTAGTGGAGATCGTCATACGTCCGTTGCCCTGCATATAGTATTGCCATTCACTGGAATGTGGATGCCAGTGCATCTCGCGAATCGCGCCGGGCTTCAGAGTTACCTGAGCGGCGCAAAGCCCTGTAGCGACCGGGAATTTGTCGACATCTATGACCTTAACGCTGCCCCCGGCATTGTCTGGGGCCGAACGCTGTTCGCTAAGTTTGTATGTATATTTGTTCTTTGTTTCGAGGCGATCTCCTAAAGCTCGTTTCTCTGCCTCAAGAGATCCGGGAACGGAGGACGGGAAAATGTAGAGCTGACTCTGCGGAAGTTTGTTGAAGTCGTCCCGAGACCAGCCCATATTCTTCTGAATGATCTCTGGCGGCGTGTGGACCAGTGTTTCCGAAATCAGGAAAGTGTCGTTCTCGGAGAATTTACCGTCATCGAACACCAAAAGAAACTCTGTTCCCTGCCCGCCCATGGCCTGGATCGAATGGGGGAAACCGGCGGGGAAATACCACAAGTCTCCGGGGCCGACATCATCGATGTACATCTTTCCGTCTGGTTGCATTACCGTGATCCGCGAGGTACCGGTGAGGACGATGGCCCATTCGTTTGAAGTATGCCAGTGCAACTCACGGATAGAGCCTGCCGTCAGTCGCATATTTACGCCGGCGATATCTCTGCTGGTAGGAAACTCTCTCTCCGTGACCTGATGCGTCCAGCCACCATCCTGCACTCTGCGTGAGGTGAGATCAAAAGAGAACCAGGTTACCCCTGGATCGCCATGATCTGTAAAGGGCGGAAGATTGGAGTCTGGGTTCTCTTGCATCAGCAGCTCGTTCTTGGGACCTGGATTGCTTGCGCTGTCGTCGCTGCGCGCAGCAAGCAAGGTCTGTTGTGTCTGGGCGCCTGCTGACAGTGTTGCAAGGCTGGCGCCGACAAGAGCTGCAGTCCCGACAAATTTTCTGCGAGAGACACCTGCTGATGATTCCTGAGATTGTTCGTTACCCTCTTCACGAACTTCTTCTATTTCATTGCTCATCGTCGCATCCTCCATAGATTTGGTCCTACGGCCGGTTAAGAATTGCTGACTTCGGTTGGTTTACTCGAAAATAGGCCGACTAGCCCCTCGAGCAACGTGGGATGGGTGACAATGGCGTCGCGAACCGCGGTGTAGGGGAGCTTCCCGAGCATTGCCATCTGGACGGCTCCCATAATTTCGCCGGCCCCCACCCCAAAAACTGTGAAACCCAGAATCTGATCATCATCTGAGACCAGCGCCTTCATGGATCCGCGAGTCTCGGACAGCGTGCGCGCGCGCAGATCCGCTATCATCGGCAGCTTAAAGAGACGGTAACTGACTCCGGCGACCTTGGCCTCCTGCTCGTTCAGGCCGATACGGGCGAGTTCCGGATCGGTAAACAGAGCATAGGGAACCTGTCGCCCCGTCGTTGTGCGGGACTTACCGGCAAGATTGTCGCGGATCACCCTGAAATCGTCGAAGGATATGTGTGTGAACTGTGGACTTCCTGCCACCTCCCCAATCGCCCAGACTCCTGGTGCAGTCGTTTGGAGGTGCTCATTCACCTTGACATATCCACTGGGAGTGAGCTCGACGCCCGCCGCGTCAAGATTGAGCTCGGCGGTATTTGGTGTTCTTCCCAGAGCTACCAGCAAGTGAGTTCCGACGATCGTTTCTTTCCGTCCATCCCAACCGATAAAGACACCGACGCTGTCTCCGTTAATTCCGGAGACTGACATCACCTCGCAGCCCAGGAGAACTTCTGCCCCTTCGTCTCGGAGGAGAGACTCAATTGCCTGCGACATATCCTCGTCTTCTCTTGGCAGGAGACGAGGCGCATGTTCGATGATGGTCACCTTGCTCCCGAATCGGAGGGCAGCCTGAGCAAGCTCAAGCCCCACGTAGCCTCCCCCAAGAACAAGAAGCCTTTCCGGGATGACTCCCGAATCGAGAGCTTCGACGTGCGTCCAGGGCTGAACATGAGACATCCCGGGTATATCGCCCAAGGTGGCATGGGTACCCGTTCCGATCACGACATCCTTTCCACGGAGTCTGCGCCTTCCACCTTCGTTCATTGTCACTTCAACGGTCTTCTGAGCTACAAATCGTCCGGTCCCCATAATCAACTCAGCACCGCTTCCGGCGTAGTTCTTGAGGTGAAGATCGATAAGCCCATCAACCATCTTCCTCTTGCGATCACGGACGGCGGAACCGTCGATAGAGTATCCATGGATACATATGCCGAATTCTGCTCCACGGCTCACCAGGGACGCGACCTTCGCGCTGTGAATCACATTCTTGCTTGGGAGACAAGCAATGTTCGGACAGGAGCCTCCAATGTATTTGCGCTCGACGACCGCAACTTTCTTGCCTTCCTTGGCTAAGGTCCAGGAGAGATACTTGCCTCCTTCGCCGCTGCCGAGTATGACCAGGTCGTACTCTTCGATGTCTTGATTCTGCGAGAATTGCTCGTCCTTCACGTCATCCTCTCCACCCTGCTCCTTGCCCTCTCTCGCCCGGAAAAGTCACATTGCACCAAACGAATGAAGAAGAGCATCTGCGTGTCCCCAGTCCTTATAGAAAACATTCCGCGCCATCCCCGGCGCGGAATGTTTTCGCAACTGACGATCTAGTTGGAGCCCTTACGAGATGTCTCGTACAGGAACCAGATTCTGCGTTCGGTCTGATCGATCCAGTTCTCAAGCAGGCTTGCCGTCGCCACATCGTGGTACTCGTCGCAGGTATTGTGCATCTGGCGCATCTCGGCGAGAAGTTGGCGATTGTCTTCAAGCAACTCTGCCAACATATCCAGAGGTTCCACGTATGTTGCGTCATTGTCTGCGATGCGCCGCACGCGGGCGATGTGACCGATGGAGCGAATCGTCGTTCCGCCCACTTTCCGCGCTCGTTCGGCGATATCGTCTGTCATGGCGAAAATCTGATCGCCGTGATCATCAAGCAGCAGGTGATAGTCCCGAAAATGCGGGCCACTCATGTGCCAGTGGAAGTTCTTCGTCTTCACATACAACACGAAAACGTCTGCAAGGAGAGCTTCGAGGGCAGCGCTGATGTCTTTGGTCGCTTCTGGCGACAGGTCAGTCGTGCTGCCAGCTCGATGCTGCAACGGAGATTGCTTTTGAGTAGTCATGGGATCCTCGTTTGTGACGCTCACCATAGTGCGTATTGCGGTGAGGATTGGTTTTGGTATCGAGACGGCCCAGCCAGGCCGTCAAAGAGTTGCCAATGGATGCCTCCGCGTTCAGTGCCCGACTCTCGATAGCTCGTCTGGATCGTATCGAGCGCCGTGGACGCCGGCTTTGGCAGCTTCTTCATCGATCTCGGCCAGATCCCCCGAAGTCAGTTCCAACTCCGCTCCGCCGATGTTCTCTTCCAGGCGGTTCAAGTGTCGGGTGCCTGGGATGGGAACGATCCAAGGCTTTTGGGCAAGCAGCCAGGCGAGCACCAACTGCGCTGGTGTCGTCTTCTTTCGCGACGCGATGCGGGTGATCGCCTCCACGAGAGCCTGATTCTTCGCCAACGCCTCAGGGGTAAACCTCGGCTGTGTGCTGCGGAAGTCCGTCGGGTCGAACGATGTGCTCGCCTTGAGATTTCCTGTGAGGAAGCCCCTTCCCAAAGGACTGTAGGCGACAAAACCTATGCCAAGCTCCTCAAGTGTCGGCAGAACATCTGTCTCGGGATCCCGTGTCCAGAGAGAGTATTCGGTCTGGACTGCGGTAACGGGCTGAACGGCATGTGCCCGTCGGATGGTCTCTCCTTTCACTTCGGACAACCCAAAATGTTTAACCTTGCCTTCCTGAATGAGGTCACGTACCGCCCCGGCCACGTCCTCGACCGGCACACTCGGATCAGCGCGATGCTGATAGAAAAGGTCGATCGCATCGACCTTGAGCCGTTTCAATGATGCTTCGGCCACCTTCTTGATGTGCTCTGGCTTGCTGTTGAGGCCAACGGGCCAAGCTCCTCCATTCGGATCAAGCTCGAAGCCGAACTTCGTAGCGATGACGACCTTGTCTTTGAGCGGCGAGAGAGCTTCGCCTACCAGCTCCTCATTGGTCAAAGGCCCGTACACTTCAGCGGTGTCGAAGAATGTGATCCCACGATCTACGGCTGCGTGAAGCAACCCAATCATGTCTTCTTTCGAAGCTGTAGTCGGCCCGTAGGCCCAGCTCATGCCCATACAGCCGAAACCCAAGGCTGATACCTCGAGCCCATTCCTGCCAAGTATTCTCTTTTCCATTTTGGTGATCCTTTCTGACTGTGCCGCGTTTTGTTTCTGTTCTGGTGGACGCATTATTTGTCGAGCATCGACATATCCAAGTCGTTGTAGCGATTCCCAGCGACTCCGAAAGAGGTAATCAGACCGTCAAGCTTGGCCGCATCATCTGATCGCAGCTCGAGCGTGGCCGCGGAGAGGTTCTCCTCGAGATACTTTCTTTGCTTTGTGCCTGGAATCGGCACTACGTCGTTCCCGGCTTTTAGAACCCAGGCGAGCGCCACCTGTGCAGGTGTTGCATGAAGCGAAGCAGCCACTTCCTCGACCGCTTTCGCGATTCGTATATTGGCCTCAAAGTTTGCGCCTTCGAAGCGTGGATCACCGTGCGCCCGAAAATCACCGGGAGTGTAGCCGCTCGAACTCTTGGCGGTGCCGGTGAGAAAGCCTCTCCCGAGAGGGCTGAACGGGACCAGGCCAATCTTGAGTTCCCGTAGCAGAGGAAGAATCTTTGCCTCAAGACCCCTCTCCCAAATGGAGTATTCGCTCTCAAGCGCAGACACCGGCTGAACAGCGTGCGCGCGTTGGATCGTCTCAGCCCCCGCTTCAGAGAGTCCGAAGTAGAGAACCTTACCTTCTCCGATCAAGTCCTTTACCGTACCTGCAACGTCTTCAATCGGAATATTGGGGTCCACGCGATGTTGATAGAGGAGATCAATGTGGTCCGTGCGTAGACGCTTCAAAGAAGCGTCTACGACTGCTCGGATATGCTCCGGCCGGCTGTCGGTTCCCACACGTTTGTTGTCTCGAATCAGGAAGCCGAACTTTGTGGCAAGTTGCACCTTGTCGCGAAAGCCAGAGAGAGCCGCGCCTAGCAGCTCTTCGTTCTTGTATGGGCCATAAGCCTCTGCAGTGTCGAAGAAAGTGCAACCGAGGTCGATGGCTCGATGGATCACCGCTGTCGATTCGGTGTCGTCTCCAGTCCCGTAGGCCCAACTCATGCCCATGCAGCCGAGACCGATCATCGAGACTTCTAATCCTTGAGCTCCGAGTTTTCGTCTTGAAAGCATCTATCCTCCAGGTTTGATTAGGTTGGAATTGCCGAACGATCGTCACCGCCACGTCGAACGACGTCATAACGGACCCAGAGAATGTCGTGATTGCGTCTTTCCACGAACTTCAGCTTGAGCATCGTTGCGTTGCCTTGAACGTGCAGCACATCGCGGGACGAGGGAGCAATATTGCTTGACGCGATGGCTGGCACAATCAGCAGACTCACTTCATCCACCCAACCAGCCTGCATGGCAGATTGGTTGACCTGGCTGTCCCCTTTAAGAAGGAGGGTGTGGATGCCGAAATGAGTAGATAGCTCACTTAGGGCTGCCTCGATATCAACGTCTTTGTGCCCGGAGACCACATAGGATATTCCGAGTCGGTGAAGTAGCTCCAGATAGTCCTGAGAAACCTGCTCAGACAGCAGGCAAATGAGGTGATCGCCAGCGAGTTCATTCGTGATCCAGTTTCGGACTCCATTTGGATCAACCGAAATCGCATACGATTCCGTCTGCCTGGCAACAAACACGGATTGAGGTCCAGCCGGAACACCGCGCTCAGTGTCACCAACGAAGGGCCCTGAAGCAGCGGAATACTTCCGCATGATGGCTTCGCTCCCCAGCCATGCATTGCCTCCAAAATGTCTATGGATTGCCTCATACTCTCGACAAGCGGTCACAAATTCGAGAGCAGGCTCATCGATTCGTCCATCGACCGTAGTAAGTATGTGACTGATTACGTGCGGCCTCATGAGACTCTCCGACCCCTGTGATCCAAGCTTTTTGGCAATGCTCTGGACGGCCCTTTAAGGGTGAGTGTAGTGACAGGAAAACGGTCATAACGCTTGCCAAGAGAACATTTGCAGAAAGCAGCACGAGATTTGCAGAATTGCGCAAATGCGCGGTGCGGCTAGAACGGATGGCGGGAACTAGATTATCTGCAATTGAAGAGTGTGACGTCAGGAGCGTGTGAGATTGTTCACGTGGCCATCGAGGGAACTCAATTTGAGTGCAATCGGGGTAGTTCCAGAGCCTACTGGATACCGATGCGTCTTCTGAGCATACTCAACCTCTCAAAGCCATGACCGGCGGGAAACTAACGGCGCCATGATGTCACTGTATTTCAGCGAAGTTACAGATGGCATGAAGGTGAGTCGAATATTGCCACGCTAAACCAATGGCGGGAGATATTTTGTAGAAACGAGCAAGATATTTGCAGTATGGAGCATGGACGAAATGACACCCTCCGCGATCTCCTATTGGGGGAGTATCTTCGCACATTGGGATGACAACTATGCCTGCAGAATTCACCACTGACTTCGGTCGCGGAGTGCCCCTCGAAAATATCCTGGAAGGTCAGCCCGTCGCTGGGAACATGGGCGGCCAGGAGATTGTGGTAGTCAAGAATGGCTCGAATCTCTTTGCGGTGGACGGCCTTTGCTCGCACTATCACTCCCCTTTGAAGAATGGGATTGTTGTCAATGACACCATCCGGTGTCCGTTACATCACGCTTGCTTTGATCTCAAGACTGGCGAGGCTATCGCAGCTCCTGCCCTAGACACTCTCAAATGCTGGAGAACAGAGGTAGTTGGTGATCTGGTCTTCGTCCGCGAGGTTCTCAAAGCTCCGGTGCTATCGCGAACCCTTCCACAAGTACCGAAGTCGGTCGTCATCATAGGCGGAGGAGCCGCAGGGCTGGCAGCTGCGGAGATGTTACGCCGCGAAGGATATGGCGGCCCTCTCACGATGCTCAGCGCCGATGATGACGCTCCGTACGACCGGCCTAACCTTTCGAAGGATTACCTCGCCGGTGCAACACCTCCGGAATGGATGCCCCTGCGCGTGCCAGACTATTACGCAACGCACAAGATCGACCTGGTGCTGCAGACCCGTGTCACCTCGATCGACCGGGAACAGAAACGGCTTCAGCTGGAGAATGGAAAGTTCCACCCATACGACGCGCTGCTGATCGCCACCGGAGCGCGCCCGGTCCCGCTCACAATTGAAGGAGTAGACCCTGCCAACATCTATTACCTGCGGTCATTTCACGACGCGAGGAGACTGGCAGCTGCTACAGCAACCGCAAAACGGGTAGTCGTGGTCGGTGCAAGTTTTATCGGCCTAGAGACAGCAGCCTCTCTTCGTACCCGTGGAGTCGATGTTCATGTAGTTGCTCCCGATTCTGAACCTTTGGCGAAGGTCTTAGGGACGGAGGTTGGCCGATTCATACGTGAGCTCCACGAGTCTCACGGAGTGCATTTTCATCTCGGTCGCCTTCTGAGCCGGGCAGACGGCCGGGTCATCACGCTTAGTGATAACTCCCAGATCGATGACGTCGATCTGATCGTGGCAGGAATTGGAGTGCGTCCATCGCTGGAACTGGCTACACAGGCCGGCCTTCAGGTGGATCGTGGTGTTATCGTTGATCCCTATCTTGCCACCAATGACCCGAACATCTATGCTGCCGGCGATATCGCCCGGTGGCCCGATCCGCACTCCGGCCAATCGATCCGGGTAGAGCACTTCGCTGTGGCACAACGACAGGGACAGACGGCCGCTAAGAACATCCTGGGAATGAAGGTGCCGTTCGATGCCGCCCCGTTCTTTTGGAGCCAGCATTACGACGTCACGGTCAACTACGTTGGTCACGCAGAACCTTATGACGAGATCGTGATCGATGGCTCTCTATCGGGTCGAAACTGCGAGATCCGATTCAGCGCAAATGGCGTGCTCAGAGCCATCGCTACCATCGGCCGAGATAGGGAGAACCTGCTCGCGGAGCTTCAATTTGAGCGCAGAAGAGAGGTCGGTGCCAGCAGAACGTGACGAGAGCTATACGAAGTCGTGTGCGTACTGGTTATGCGAAGGCGGTCGTAGCGCCTCGGGTTCATTGGTCACAGCAGACTGTACGAATTGTGCAGTGGAGCTCATGACATGAGTGATTTTGAAACAGCGAATGAGCTTCGGGAATTGATTCGATCTGACGAGGAGATCCTCGCTCGGATCAGAAAGGAAGAGGCCGAGATTCTCGATCACATTTCCAGCGTTGGTTTTCCCTCGGCGAGCTCGAGGGCCCATCTGCTTTCAGAGATGCGAGAGGTCGAGGAACGGTTACACAAAAACCGTATCAGGCTGGGAAGCACATAACACTCGCATAGATCGTTTCTCTGAGCACTCGGAAGAGGCTGAGACCACGCCCGTTTTTTGATCGTTAGACGATCACACAGTTTATCGACGTCGCGGGATTCATGAACTCGCCGTCATATTTCACCCAAGCATGACATAAAGGAGAAGAAGCATGGAATCGACTCAGGAAATAATTCCACCAGTCCCCCCATTCACTCGTGAAACAGCGCTATTAAAGGTCCGTAAGGCCGAAGATGGCTGGAACTCTCGTGACCCTAAGCGGGTTTGCCTCTCTTACTCTATCGACTGCCATTGGCGTAACCGCGCTGAGTTCCCGGTCGGGCGCGAGCAGATCATCGAGTTCCTCACCCGGAAGTGGGATCGGGAGCTTGACTACAGACTCATCAAGGAGCTCTGGGCGTTTACCGATAACCGCATTGCAGTTCGTTTCGCCTATGAATATCGCGACGACTCTAACCAGTGGTATCGGTCCTACGGCAATGAAAACTGGGACTTCAATCCCCAGGGAATCATGGTCTACCGTTACGCCTCAATCAATGACAAGCGAATTACGCCAGAAGAACGACTCTTTCACTGGCCTCTGGGACGACGCCCAGATGATCACCCCGGATTGAGCGACCTCGGCCTCTAGCTTCAGGCCTGGGCGGGGGCACAATGCCCCCGCCTTATGTTTCATTGCAATTCCCCAAAGAAAGATAGTGTCCGCATTATGAAGATTGAACACCATCGCATTACTGCAAACGGCCTGAACCAGCACTACGTCGATGCCGGTTCGGGGCCAGCGGTCATCCTGCTGCACGGCTTTCCTGAAACGAGCTATGCGTGGCGCCACCAGATTCCCGTTCTCGGTCAGTCATACCGTCTGATCATCCCTGACTTGCGGGGCTATGGTGCAACGGAAAAGCCAGATACAGGTTATGACAAACGCACCATGGCGAATGACATCGTAGCGTTGATGTCAAAGCTTGGGATTGAGAAGGCTGCGATCATCGGGCATGATCGAGGGGTTCGCGTAGCAACCCGCCTTGTGAAGGACCATCCCGAGGTTGTGGCTCGTTTTGGTGCACTCGATAACATCCCCACTCGGGTCATCTTCGAAAACGTGAACGCGAACCTGGCGCAGGGAGCTTGGTTCTTCTTCTTCAATTCCGTTCCTGATCTCCCCGAGGCCCTGATCCATGGGAGAGAAGAGATGTGGCTCCGCTACACCATAAACTCTTGGGCATACCGTCTCGATGCGTTTAACGACGCGGATATTGCCGAGTACGTGAAGGCATATTCCCAGCCAGGGGGGCTTCGCGGCCCATTCGCAGATTATCGCGCATGGCGCCAGGACCTCGAACAAGATCAGGTTGATCGCGACGTCAAAATCACCTGTCCGACACTTGCTCTGTGGGGGAGAGATTTCGTAGGCGCCAAGGTTGTCGATATGGCCGCCGTTTGGAAAGGTATGGCGGATGACCTGTCGACATGTGAGATCCCCTTCTCCGGTCATTTCCCACAGGCGGAGCAGCCGGAGGCCACAAATGCGGCCTTGTTGGATTTCTTAAATCCCTGGCAAGGGTAACCGTAAGCCCGCTCGGATGAGCGGGCTTAACTTTTGCGTTCAACACTGGAGTGTAAACACGGACCCCGCAGATCAAAGGAGAACAAATGGCAGTCGCACAAGTCTCACCGATACCTGCACAGTCCGCAGCGAAGCTTAAATAAGGGGGGCTTCGACGGCCAATTCATTGATGGAGCATGGCGCCCCGGTAAGCATGGATCGAAGCTTTCCGACATCGATCCTTACTCCGGCGAAGTCCTGGCAGAGATCGTTCAGGCCAACAAGGACGGCCTCGATCAAGCCTACCGCGATGCTGCATCTGCCCAAATTGCCTGGGCTGCTGCAACACCGCGGTGACAGCCTCCGCTATCTTGACGGTCGATAGATGCAATGCCGCGGAGCCTGGACCAGGCTCCGCGGCATTACTCCGGAAAGCTGCATAAGGCATTTAATCGCCAGATGGCCGGAACTTGCTGACTACTATGTATTACGCCCCATGATTTCTACTGCTTCGGTCGTCGTTAGAACGGCGTGGGCAAGAAAAGCATAGTTGATCAACGCTGCCGTGTAGCCATACCCCCATTCCGGATGCTTCGGCGCCGCGGTGGCATCTTTCACTACGGCAACTTCAAATCCCTGTTCAAGCAATTCGCGAAGATGAGATTCAACGCACATGTTGGCAAGCATTCCCCCCAGTATGACTTTGCTGATCCGATATTTCCGCAATTGCAGGACAAGATCGTTGGTTTCCGGCCCCCAGACACGGTGTGGCGAAACCACGACGGTTTTTCCGTCCTCGATGTAGGGCTTATACCGCTCCAGCCAGTCCGCGCCGGAACCCTTGAGCCCCTCGAGACTCAATCTGCCCTTCCTTGCGAACATGTTCTCGGTCGCTTCGACCGTTTCAAGCGGTCCATTAAACTTCCAGCCTTTATCCTCGGGGAAAAAGTAGTGCGGAGAGATGAATACCTCGTAGCCATGCGCCTTAGCCGCTTTGAAGATCCTCTCAATGTTTTCGACGGTATTGTTTTCCTTAAGACTTTCGTGAAGCAAAGGCCACGCAAGACCTTTCTCGCTGAGCACATCATTCTGTGGGTCGATGATCACGACTGCCGTATCTGATCTATTGAGGGTCAAGCCGTGGGAAGTTCCCTCATGCTGAGTTTTATCGGCCTGGATCCCAGCGCCTTGCGCGGTGAGAGTCGATGTGAGGAGTGTGGCAGCGGATGCGCTTGCAGTGGTCAAGAAGCGGCGCCGGGTCGTGTTCAACAGATCAATAGATTCCATGTGTTCTCCTTGCATAGTGAGGCCGGTTATGTATCCATAATCTTGTTTGTCTCGCGTTTCGATTTACCAGCCAGCTCTCGCCGTAACTTCTCGTGTTCGGCGTCGAAAGCGGGGACTGTTCCTCGATCGCATACAGGGCCGCGTGAGTCTCTTCAGCGGCGAGCGGGGGATGATGCGCTGCTGACAGTTCCAGCCAAATGCCTCGACCTGGACACGGGAAAACCCGCGTCGACGTGCAATCTGCCGTCCTCACCGATCAGTACGACGGTATTGCCGTCAACCATCGTGAGAATGATGTTTGCTTTGCTTGCTCGTTGCGTGGACATAATCTCTCCCATCTGATTTGTTCCGATCTGCGGTTATCTCGACCGGCGATTTCGATGAGCGCATACGCCGGATAGGTTTCCGAACCAGACGTGTCCGTCAGAATCGTTGATGCATGGAGCTAGGAGACGCCATCCTTCGGATGCGCGTCCATGCTCAATGCTCTAAATGACGTGCTCGTTTCTGCAAAAGATATCTGCTCGAGCGCATTACCTCGATCCGACTGCAATACTTGTACGATTGGTAGCCTATTTTTGCGTGCCGCTATTGCATCCAGAGGCGACCCGTTCTTCCAGAATTAACCGCTCCACGAGGAGAGGCGAAGACACGTGAGCAATGACATTGCAGGATACAGCTACGGAGATCGAGAGATCGGCCATTCCTCTCTCTCCGAAGAAGAGCTTGAAGATTTGAAAGTCGGTGCCCGCTTTACGGAGGAAGATGTTCGCTACCTCCGGATGGCTGGCGAGGTTCTGCAGGGTCAAACGACTGAGATAGTGCATCTGTGGAGATCCGAGATTATTGCCCACATCCCCCACCTGGCGAAGCATTCTCGCTCTCTTGACGGAGGTTCACTTCCAGACTATCTGGCAAGATCAAATCGCCGGTTCGAGCAATGGATCCTCGACACCTGCCTTCGCCCATACGACCGCACGTGGCTTGATTATCAGCATGAGATTGGGTTGAGGCACACCGCCCCCAAGAAGAACCAGGTTGACCACGTATCGTCGACCTCGCATATTCCATTCCGAGATGTGCTTTCATTCATCCCTGTCATCAATGAAACGATGAAGCCATTTCTGGGAAGGAAGGGGCACACTCAGGATGAAGTCGAATGTATGCATCGGGCCTGGTCGAAGTCGATGCTGATTCAAATGGCGATCTGGACAGAGGCATACGAAGAGAGTCAAAAAAACAAAGCGGGTTGAACTCTTCGATGGATGTTTTGGCGTATGGCATGGAATGTAACGGTTCGATTTGTAGCGACACCGGCATGATCCCGAGGGCTAGCGATCGGGTAATGCGGGCTGACTGGGAGGAACATTATGAGCATTCAAGAAACTGAGACGAGCGTCGTACATGATCGGCTAGGACCGAGTCATCACCGGTTTCCGGAGCAAAAATTTTCAGCATTCCGTCCCGCCCCTGCTACTCCTCCGACCGAAGTTAGCATTTCGATTGATGGCAAGCCAGTTCAAGCCCACGAGGGCGAATTGCTGATCGATGCCGTCCTGCGCCTGCAGGATATCCCGCACGTCTGTTACCACTCCCCGCTCATGGGACCTATCCAGACCTGCGACACATGTTTAGTCGAGGTCGATGGGCAACTGGCGCGGTCCTGCGGCACAAAGATTAATGCTGGCATGAAGGTTGTCACGGACTCCGAACGTGCCAAAAGTGCGCGGACAGAGGGCTTCGATAGAATCCTCGGCAATCACATGTTGTATTGCACGGTGTGCGACAACAACAACGAAAACTGCCGTGTCCACAATACGACGAGGATGCTCGGCATCGAGCATCAAACGATACCCTTTACACCCAAGCCTTATGAAGTGGACATGTCCAACCCCTTCTATCGCTACGACCCGAGCCAGTGCATTCTGTGTGGTCAATGTGTCCAGGCCTGCCAGACCGTTCAGGTCAATGAAACGCTCTCGATAGGCTGGGAGCTCGATCGTCCGCGTGTCCTGTGGGATGGTGGTATGCAGATCGGTGGATCGAGCTGTGTCTCCTGTGGGCAATGTGTAACCGTCTGTCCCTGCAATGCTCTCATGGAGAAGTCCATGCTCGGCGAGGCTGGTTTTATGTCGGATCTCCCTCATCAGGCCCTTGAAAAGTTAATCGATGTAGTGAAAGATGTCGAGCCAGAGATGGGCTACGGCGCGATCATGAAGGTCTCTGAAGTCGAGGCGCACATGCGCGAATCACGTACTAAGAAGACTAAGACGGTCTGTACCTATTGCTCGGTGGGCTGCAGCTACGATGTCTGGACGAAGGATCGTAAGATCCTCAAAGTTGTCCCTGGACATGGCGATGCAAACCAGATCTCCACCTGCGTGAAAGGTAAATTCGGTTGGGATTTCGTGAATCACGAAGACCGCCTCCAGAAACCACTCATTCGTGAGGGTAACGGCTTCCGAGAAGCCAGCATGGAGGAAGCTCTCAATCTGATTGCATCCAGGCTGTCTCAGATCAAAGCCGAGTCCGGACCCGACTCCATCGCGGTGATTGCTTCATCGAAGACAACAAACGAAGACGTTTACCTGATGCAAAAGTTTGGGCGCCAAGTCATTGGTACGCAAAACATCGATAACTGTTCCCGTTACTGTCAGTCGCCTGCCACCACGGGCCTCTTCCGTACCGTTGGCTACGGCGGAGATTCGGGCTCTTTTGAAGACCTTGTATTTTCTAAGCTCATCCTCATTGTTGGAGCAAACTCCGCAGAGGCGCACCCGGTACTTGCAGCACGAATGAAGCGGGCACACAAATTCTTTGGGACGAGGTTGGTTGTAGCTGACCCACGCGTGAATGAGTTGGCCCATCGCGCCGATCTTCACTTCCGGCCGCGCCCTGGCACCGACATTGTCTGGCTTTGCGCGATGAGTCGTTACATGTTCGATCAGGGCCACGCAAAGCTCGACTTTATCGATAAGTGGGTGAACAATCTCGACGAATTCAAGAAGAGTCTTGAGCCTTTCACCATGGAGTACGCGTCGAAAGTCTGCGGGATACCGCTTGCGACGCTTGAAAAACTTGCCCAGGAACTTGTGGCAGCCGAAACCATCGCGATCTGCTGGGCCATGGGGGTGACGCAACACATCCGCGGCTCCGACATATCCACCGCGATCTCGAACTTTCTCCTGACGACCGGTAACTACGGTCGCAGAGGAGGTGGCGCGTATCCCCTGCGCGGGCACAACAATGTGCAGGGTGCTGGAGACATGGGAGCTGCGCCGAACTATTATCCCGGCTATCAGCTCGTTAATGATCCCGAAGTGCGAGCCAAGTTCGAGAAGGGCTGGGGAGTAAAACTACCTCCCGAACGAGGCATGGACAATCATCAAATGGTGGAGGCTGCGATCGAAGGCAAACTCCGCGCAATGTACATCGCCGGTGAAGACATGATCGGAGCCGATTCAAACTCCAACCATGTCGCCGCCGCCTTTGAGAAACTTGACTTCATGGTACTGCAGGACATCTTCTTCACGGAGACCTGCCGTTATGCCGATGTTGTTTTGCCTGCCTCCCCTGCTCTCGAGAAGGATGGCACCTTCACCAATACCGAACGCCGTATCCAACGGACATATCAAAGCCTGCCCGAACTTGGTGACTCCATGGCAGACTGGAAGATCACGCAGGAGATCGCCAAACGAATGGGCACGGATTGGAACTACTCGCATCCTTCGGAGATCATGGACGAGATCGCCACCCTAAGTCCGATCCACGCAGGGGCCAGCTATACGCGTCTTGAAGGCTATAGCACCCAGCAGTGGCCGATTTCCGAGGAGGGTGTCGATCAGGCCGTCCTCTACCTCGACGGTTTTCCCTTCCCCGATGGGAAGGCGCGATTCTACCCCGTCTCCTTCACTGAGCCCCTCGAGCCGCTAGACGCCGAGTTCGATCTGTTTCTGAACAACGGCCGCCAACTGGAGCACTTTCACGAAGGCAACATGACGCTTCGCGTCCATGGTATCCAGGAAGAGACTCCGGAGCGTTACATCGAAGTATCACCGGAACTCGCGAAAGAGCGGGGTGTCGAATCGGGTAGCTGGGTGAGAATCACAAGCCGCCACGGCTCAATCAGGATCAAGGTGCTCGTCACCTCCCGCGTTGAAGGCCACCAGGTTTACCTTCCTCTCCTTTCGCAGGAGGGACCGCTCAATGTCCTCACTGGTTCACATGTTGACGATGCCACGAATACGCCGGCATATAAAGAGACCGCTGTAAAGATGATTGTCCTCAACGAAAAAGGCGATAATCCGCTGAAGCCTTTGAACTTCCGCTATAACGCAAAGCCGACTCCGCAAATGGGCGTCGAGGTCGAACGCAAGTGGAAGCGAAAAGACTACTATCTGCCCGGCACGGCAAAGCTAGTCGAGATTGAGACGAGGAAATAGTCGCGATAAAGGAGTCTGGTTCCATGGCTAAAGCTGTAGAGTTTCGTCATTTCAAACCCGCGAATTCACGGGAAGATCTCGTCCGGCGAATTGAAGATTCGCCACAGACGCACGCGGACGCAGTGCTTGAGGCCTTTGATCTCCTCGACAATCTTCACAAGAAGGGGCTTCTCTCTGCTCTGAACGGTGCATTGGGTGCCAGCGAAACACTCATCAACCAAGCTGTCGACATCGTGAGTTCTAAGGAGGCCGTGAGCGCGACTCGTATAGCACTGATGCTCGGCGGCCTGCTCAGTTCGGTGGACGCCAATCAGGTCAGCGCGGCCCTCAAGGGTTCGGAAGAAGAAAAACCACCCTCACTGCTCGCCATCGCCAGACTTGCCACAAGCAAAGATGTTCGACGTGGAATGGCAACTGGCCTGGCTTTATTGGCAGTCTTCGGCTCCGCATTGGCGGGCCAAAAAAAGCCCGATCAAAAGGACTGAGGCAACTTTATTGTCTTATAGACAAGTACTCCAACAGTCAGCCAGCATGGATTACTGAGTATTGGAACAGACCGCCGAGGGAAGAGACATACAGGGAGGAAGCTATGAGAGCAACCCAGGAACTTCACGATCTAGGTCAAAGCCTGTGGCTCGACAACATTACTAGAGATCTGCTCGACAGCGGAACATTAAAGCGCTACATCGACGAGTTTTCGATCACGGGTCTCACGTCGAATCCGACCATCTTTGAGCACGCAATCTCGCGGAGTAGCTCCTACGACGCTGAGATCCTGCGTTTGACAGGAGCGGGCCTCTCAGGTGAGGATCTCTTCTTCAAACTTGCAATAGAAGACCTGAGGAGAGCCGCTGACCTGTTCGCTCCGGTTTATAAGCGCACAGCCACTGTCGATGGTTTTGTGTCGCTCGAGGTATCGCCGTTATTGGCTTATGACACCCAAAGTACGGTTCGCGAGGCTGCAGCTCTACATGGCGGAGCCGAGCGTCCAAATCTGTTCATCAAGATTCCAGGCACGAAGGAGGGAGTGCCTGCGATCGAGGAGTCGATTGCAGTGGGCATTCCAGTGAATGTAACCCTGCTCTTTTCCAGGGAACAGTATTTGGCCTCCGCGGAGGCTTATATGCGGGGTTTGGAGCGGCGTGTCTCCAAAGGCCTGTCTCCAGATGTCCGCTCGGTAGCTTCCTTGTTCGTCAGCCGTTGGGACAAAGCTACACTTGACGACGTACCGGAGCCGCTGCACGACAAACTTGGCATCGCTGTCGGACGGCAGGTCTATAAAGCATACCGGGACCTTCTGGAGTCCGGGCGCTGGCAACGGCTGGCAAATCTCGGTGCCCACCCCCAGCGATTACTGTTCGCCAGTACCGGCACAAAGGACCCCAAGGCGTCGGACGTCCTTTATGTCAGCGCGCTTGCCGCACCAAACACAGTCGATACGATGCCGGAGGAGACCCTCGTCGCTTTTGAGAAACACGGAACGTTGAGTGGGGCAATTCCCCGCAACGGCGGAGATTGCGAGGAGGTCCTGGTTGATTTTGAAAAGGTAGGGATTGACCTAACCAAACTCGCCGCCGACCTCCAAAGTGAAGGCGCTAAGGCATTCAGCGACTCTTGGGCAAAGCTGCTGAATGCTATTCAGCAGAAAAGCAAGGCACTCCAACAGCCAGGGTAGCTCGAATCCAGATGCGGCCACTGGACAGTTACATTCAACGATACGCAACGGAACACAGTGCCGAATTGGCCGTGCTCCGCTGCGCGTCGATTGACTCAACTAGCTCTGATGAACTAAACATCGAGAACGAGTTGTACGTCCTCTCCGATCAAAACGCCCCCTGTTTCCAGCGCAGCATTCCAGGCCAAGCCAAAGTGCCTCCGATTGATCTTCGTCGTAGCCGGTAGGCCGATGCGGGTGTTGCCGAATGGGTCTTTCCCGGGCGCACTGGGACCCTCAACCGCAAAGGTGACTGGCTTCGTGACGCCGTGGATGGTGAGGTCACCGGTGACCGAGTATGCTTCAACGCCCCTTTTTCTCGACCATTGTCGACTTGAAAGTCATCTTCGGATGCTGCTCCTGATGAAAGAAGTCAGCGCTCTTGAGATGAGCATCGCGTTTTCCGTCGCCGGTATCCAACTTATCGATATCTACAGAAGCCTCGATACTGCTCAGGGTCTCATCGGCGGTGTTTACGATGAGCCTGCCGCTCAGGCCGCTGAAACTATCTTTTACGTTCGAGATCATCATGGGTCTGATCTTGAACTCTGCTTGTGAGTGCGCAGGATCAATGGTTCATGTGATCGTTGAGGCTGTTTGCGTTGTTGCGTTCGTGATGCTTATCTTTCCCCTTGATTCTTATGAATTGTCTGCTGCCGCGGCGACTACGTTCAACGCGGTCCAAAGAGAACGCTATCTGTTCCGATACACGGCCTTCATGACTTAAGGCCCTATTTACAGGCCTCGCATTTTGCCCTACAAAGCCTCGAGCGTTTGTCGTAGCTACCGATACGTGAAGATAGAAGACGTTATCCATTGGATAGTCGTCTATGCGCGATGCTCCAAATCGTTTGCATATTGCTACAAAAGATTCCCATGCCACAGTCACCACATGCCTAGTTGAAGCATTTGCAAAATTTGAGATTTAGAGAATCAATAACTTCATTGGAATAGAGGACGAAGTCCGCTCAATCGCCGTCAACATCTCGTCACCTTCCGTCCTAATGACAACTATGAACAACGAGGACCGGGTAAGATCCCGGCTGCATCCCTCGATAGGCTGTTGAACCAAATATCGCGAGATCCACGTTCCCGCGGTCGCGCACTGCGCGTGCGACTGACGCGTGAGCAGTCTGCATCTCAGAGATGCAGGCCATCAGTCTCAAGGGCCGGCTTCCGCAATAGGACAAGCACTGCAAACGCCCCGACCCATGCCCCGGCAGCACAGGCAAACATGACCGAACGAAACCCCGACAGGAAGGCAGCGTCAAGCAGCGATTCAGCCTCGTTCCGTTGGTTCGGTGTGAGGCCTAAAGGTATGGGAGCTGCATGCAGACGAGATCGGTTTGTGAGCATCTCTGCGCGTGCCTCTAGCGGCAATCCGGAATACCCAAGACGGACACTTAGATTCGTAGCGAATCCGTGCGCTAGAACGAGCGAGAGCAAGGACACGGATATCAGTCCTGCGAGTCGAGAGAATGCGTTGTTTACTGCCGACGCGATTCCTGTAGAATTCTCGGGAACCGAAGACATGACGGCGGTCGTGAGAGGCGCGACTACGCAAGTCATTCCAGCGCCAAGAAGCAGCACTCCGGGTAAAATCGCCCGGACGTATCCGTTCTGTCGATCTGATAGTGCGAAAGCGACGAAGCCTGCCCCCGCGAGTGTTGCCCCGACAGATAGCAATACCGATTCGCCTATTCTGGGAATGAGTGCCCCAACGCGGGTCGAAAAGATAAACATGAGAGCGATCAGCGGGAGAAAGACTGCGCCGGCCTTAGCCGGAGCATAATGTCGTATCTGGATCAGATAGAACGGTGTGACATAAAGGGCTCCGACCAGTGCTCCGTATAGCAGGAACGTAAGAAGGTTGGCTGCGAGAAAGCGCGGAATTCGAAAGAGCGACAGCGGCATCATAGCGCTCGCCCGCCCTGACTGAGATCTGAGAAACGCTGCCAAAAGTGCCAAGCCGGTGACGAAAAGCCATAAGACCCTTGGGTCTCTCCAACCGAACTCGGGCGCGAACGATAGCGCATAAATAATGGCGGCAAACGCTGAAGTAGCGAGAGTAGCTCCCAGACGATCTAGTGGCTGCGCCGGTTTACCTTCATAAACCGCGCGACTCTCTGGAATCCGAGGCGCCAGGAGGATCACTATAAGAGCGAGCGGTAGATTCAACAGGAAGATAAGCCGCCAGGACCACGCCTGCATAAGCCAACCCCCAGCGACTGGGCCAAGCGCGGCAAAGACACTCGTCCATGCAGACCAGGTGCCGATGGCCCTACCGCGGCGGTCGGGCTCGAAAGACGCGGATAGGATCGAGAGCCCTTGCGGGATCAACAGTGCTGCGCCAATCCCCTGCACCGCCCGGGCCGTTATGAGTTGGGCAATCGAAATCGAAGCTGCGCAGGCCGCTGAAGCCAGTGCAAAGAGCATCACTCCCCAGAGAAATGCTCGCCGCCGTCCGTATCGGTCACCGATCGCGCCGCCGAGTAGTAGTAACGCTGCACTGAACAAGGCATAGCTCTGGACGACCCACTGGATACCAGCGGAGGTTGCCTTGAAGTTCGCTTGCAAAGTCGGAAGCGCAACATTGACCACCGACCCGTCCATAAAAGCAAGAGAAGACCCCAGAATCGTGGCCACCAGTATCCATTTACGATCAGTGGGCGAACACGGCGAAGTTGCGGTGGAGAAGCCTACCTGCGTACAGGGTGGCGCGACATGCGATTTGGGAACTAATAATGTCTTCACAAGAGTTGGGGCGTTCGCGAACGTGAAAGGGACGGGCCAATCCAATGCTGGCCCTGATCCTCATTTTGGCCTTCACCTGTTTCGTGCGCGGGAGATCGACCGCCATCCGGTCAATTTCCCGTTTGCATGTCACAGGCCGATTCCAAGGCAGGGGTGTGATTGGAAAGGGACAGATACTGGTGGACGAATGAGATCACCATACTCCCTTCGCCGACACCGGAGGCAACGCGCTTGATGGATCCGTGGCGGATATCGCCGACGCAAAATACTCCGGGAACGCTGGTCTCCAACGGATAGGCTAAACGCGAGAGCCGCCACATATCATCGATATCGCGACCGGTGCAGAGATAGCCGTGTTCGTCGTGATGGATCTCGTGAGGCAGCCAGGAGGTATTGGCGGTTGCGCCAATCATGATAAAGAGAGCGCCTGCTGCGCGGGGACTGATTACGCCTGTCTGGCGATTCCGTGTCTGGATCGTTTCAAGGTTGTTGGCGCCATCCACGGAGACGACCTCGGTGTGGGCCTCTACGGCGATATTGGCTTTGTTGCCGATCTCGGTGATAAGGTACTGCGACATGCTTAGCGAGAGACTTTCCCCGCGGACGAGAACAGTAACACGAGCCGCATAGCCCGAAAAGAAGAGAGCCGCCTGCCCTGCCGAGTTTCCTCCACCTACGATGAAGATGTGTTTTCCTACGACTGCCATGGCCTCGGTTCGAGAAGCACCGTAGAGAACACCACGTCCGCTGAGCCTGTCGATTCCTGCTGCATCGAGCAATCGCCACTCGACCCCTATGGCGAGAATGATGGAGCGTGCATCGATCCTTGTTCCGCCGTTCAGCGTCAAAGTCTTTTTTTCGCCGGAGAACACGATCTGCTCTACCTTTCTCGAGACCACGATCTCCGAGCCGAAGCGGCTTGCCTGCTGGAGCGCTCGCTGGCTGAGTTCTTCTCCAGAGATGCCTCCTGGAAAGCCCAGATAATTCTCGATTCGTGAAGAGGTTCCTGCCTGGCCACCGGGCGTGGCTTGTTCGATCATCAGCACTTTAAGTCCTTCGGAGGCTCCGCAGACTGCGGCGGCTAAACCGGCTGGGCCGCCCCCAACGATGACGACATCATAGGCAGGTAAACGTGGTTTGGTTTGTATGCCGAGAGCTTCGGCCAGCTCACGCTCGGTTGGCTCATGGAGTACAGTTTGCCCGTCGATGATAGCGGTCAACCCTGCTAGGGGGATGGACAAATCGCTGGGAAGGCGGTCTCTGTCGAAGATCCTATCGACCCAGGAGTAAGGAATTCGGCTGCGCGAGAGGAAGCTTAAAATGTCCCGGCAACGTGAATGGTTCTCGTCCCCGACGACGACAACGCGGGTAGTTTTTGTTTTGCAGACCATCTCCTGGACACCGCCTACGCGAGTGGCCATAATCTCTAAAATGCGCTCGCTCCACCTCTTCGATTCCGAGATGAGCTCGTAGAAGAGAGGCCCGTCCATCCTCAGGATTCGGGAGTCGACCCTGGCTCGAAGACCGACGAGTACCCTGGCACCGAGCAGGAGAGGGACTTCTCCGAAGCACTCTTCTGACTCATATACGCCTAGTGGGCGCGCTACCCCACCGATCTCTTTTAGGAACTCGACGCCCCCTTCGATGACGACAAAGAAGCAAGGCATATCTCCTTCGCGAGTAAGCCAGTCTCCGGCGCGCACGTGAAGATCGGCCGCCGTGCGACCCACTCTTTCTCGCTGAATTTTTGAAAGGAGAGAGAAAAGCGGCACCTTCGCAAGTTCATCTGCTGTGATCATCTTTGTTCCTTCTTGCAAAGCTTGCCGCGTCGGCCATTCATCGATCACTTTGAGATGCTGGGCGAGCTTCCCCGCCCAGCATCTCGACTACGCCTTCAAGAAAGTCAGAAGTTCCTGATTGACTTGATCTGGAATAGTTGTACACATGCCGTGAGGCGCGCCGGGGATCACCTTCAGCGTCGCGTTCTTGATGATCTTGACGGAGAGCATCCCTGAATCGGAGATCGGAACGATCTGATCCGCGTCACCTTGCAGAATCAAGGTTGGGACCTCGATCTTCTTGAGATCCTCTGTCTGGTCTGTCTCCGAGAATGCTTTGATGCAGTCGTAAGAGGCGATGACAGAAGACTGCATGCCCTGACTGACGAACTGCTGCCGTGCACCCTCGGAGACCTTGGCGTCAGGTTTGTTGTATCCGTAGAAGGGGAGACTTAGATCGAGGAAGAACTGCGCGCGATTTTCGGCGACGCCACTCCGGAGACCGTCGAATACGGATATCGGCAGGCCACCCGGATTCTTGTCGCTTTTGACCATGATCGGAGGAATAGCGCCGATCAGGACAGCTTTCTTCACACGCTTGTTCCCGTGCCGGGCGATGTATCGAACGACCTCACCACCACCCGTCGAGTGACCGACCATCGTAGCTTCCTTGACATTGAGATGATCAAAGAGTTCCGCGAGATCGTCCGCGTACGTGTCGAGGTCATTCCCGCCCCAGGTCTGGGACGAGCGACCATGGCCGCGGCGATCGTGGGCAATCACTCGATATCCTTGCTTGCCGAGGAAGAGCATCTGGGCATCCCAGGCATCCGCCTGCAGAGGCCAGCCGTGTGAGAATGTGACAATCGGACCAGTGCCCCAGTCTTTGAAATAGATGGATACGCCGTCTTTGGTCTTAAAGGTATTCATATCGGAATCTCCGTGATCGTTGTTGGTGGAAGCTGGACTGCTTCCGGGTGCTTCGTACGGCGTCGCCGCGTTTGCCATCGCCGGCAAACTTGCCGCCAAGGCAAACGCTGTACCTCCGAGGATCGCGTGACGGCGGGTAATTTCAAGAGTTGCTTCCTTCATCTTGTCTCCGTGGGGTGTTCCTGGTTAATGGGGTGTGGGCTGTCACTCCACGGCTGTTTAGCCCGGCGAAGACACACCGAGTTGAGCATCACTGTTGCTACGCGCTGATTTCGACGTTTCCTTTGCGCCCATACGGGCACAGGGAATATCGTGAGCAGGCGCGCGACGCGGTGGTACGTGGCGACCCGACTGGTACATCCAGCTTTCATCGGCGAAACTCGCGTTCCTCATGCATGCGAAGTCGAATCGATCGGACTCCCAGAAAACATATGAAACTGCAGAAAACTTCAACTGCTGTACCCAATATTCGATATTTTCGAAGCTCCCTCATCGCAGTTCCTCGCAGTTCGCTAAGAAGTAGAGCCTGTATCTGGACTAGTCAGATGAAGACGCTATCTCAAAAAAGACGAGACATAAGCAATCCAAATAGCAAAGTAACTCCTACCGAACTTGCTAAAACCAGGGTGATGCAGATAGCGCCCCAGCCCCTTTGGTCAGGCGTTGGCAGAGTGATGCCAACCAACGCGATAAACAGTCGGCTAGACCCATCTGAAATGAATCTTGGAAGGAAGCGCCATGCCAACTCGTCTAAAACTCTTGCTCGTTTCTGCATTTCGGCGGACTCATACGCTTCGCGTTGATTCCGGCAACGAAGAACGTAGTTCAATTTATTCTGGCGCTGTTTGACAATCGCGGCAGACGAAACTTTATCTGCAGGCGAATACAAGGAGATTGTTATGAAAGCAGCAGTGATCGCGGCAGCCGGCGAGACACCAGTATTCAGTCATTTCCCTGAGCCCACCGGTACGGAGCGTCTGGAGGTCGTCACGGTCAGCGCATCGGCACTCAGCCCATTCAGCAAGTCGCGCTCCTCAGGTTCCCACTATAGTGCGCAAGGCATCTTCCCGTCCGTAGCTGGTGCCGATGGAGTAGGCCGCACTACAGACGGACGTCGCGTGTACTTCGTCCTCCCGGAAGCTCCTTATGGAGCGCTGGCCGAGAAATCCCTCGTTCGTAAGGAACTGTGCGTTCCGGTACCGGATGGACTCGATGATGTCACAGCGGCCGCTATAGCGAATCCCGGAATGTCAGCCTGGGCGGCGTTAGTGGAACGAGCACAGCTGAGGTCGGGAGAAACAGTACTGATCAACGGCGCGACAGGATCGGCGGGGACTCTGGCAGTACAACTCGCCAAGTACCTCGGAGCGAGCAAAGTAATTGCAACGGGCCGCAGTGAAGCCGACCTTAAAGCTTTGCAGTCTGTGGGTGCGGACGTGGTGATCCCGTTCTCGCTGGACACGTCCAACCCGCAGGGGGCGGATGAATATGAACAGGCGCTCAAAAAAGAGTTCGGTGGCGGAATCGATGTGGTGATCGACTACCTGTGGGGTGAGAGCGCCACAGTGATAATCACCGCCATCGCGAAGTCGGTGGAGGATGCGACGCCCGTCCGTTTCGTCCACGTAGGAGCATCAAGTGGCGAGGATAAGATTGATCTCACCGGGTCTGCTCTCCGGTCTTCCGCCATTCAGCTAATGGGCAGCGGCGTAAAGAGTGTTCCAATGATGAAGCTACTCGACGCCATCAGGCACGTATTCGATGCAGTCGTACCTGCCGGACTGCAGATTGTGACGAGGGTTCTGCCGCTCCAGGAGATTGAAGTGGCTTGGAATGCTCCAGGAAGACCACGCATTGTGGTCACCATACCGTAGGCTTTCCCACGCGTGCAGTGCAGCTCTGGTCGTAGAGAGTCGCGCGGTTTTATGCGCTGCGCCCAGAGTTGCCCCTCATTCAGGGGGCTACGGTCAGCAGACAGCTCCAATTTGAGGGTTAGGAAATGTGTCATGATTGTCTGCGTCACTCAGGTCCAAGCAGGCGAAGTCCTTCTCGACGATGACGTCCAGAGTTCCATGTCCGCCAAGATCGACCGCGGAATAAATGCCGATCTGATTGGTCTCAGCCCATGCGACGGTCTGCTGCGTCGGAAGAATGATTGTGACCTCTGACTGTTCATGGCGAACTTCAACATTCGCCAAACCGGCCTCATGTTCCAATCGGTATATCAAGAAAGCGTCCTCGGCTGAACCGAAATGGATCTTCTCTTCGAGACGACCGGTTTCAATGAGCGTATTCACTTCAGAACGCAACAACCTTAGGCGCACTGAATTCCCTTTGATACGCAGCTTCATGTTGTTCCTCCTATTTTGCGATGGCCCCAGAGATGCGTTCTGTTCCGTTATAGACGTTGAAATGATCGCCTCTCAGGAAGCCGATCAGAGTGATGTCAAACTCCTTCGCTACCTGAACCGCGAGACTCGAAGGTGCTCCAACCGAGACAACCATTGGAATGCCGCCCATGAGTGCTTTTTGCAGCAGTTCGAAACTGGCCCTGCCAGATAGCAAAAGTATGCGGTCGCGAAGTGGGGTCCGGTCGGCAAGGAACTCCGCTCCAATGAGCTTGTCCACCGCGTTATGACGCCCAACATCCTCCCGAATGGCGTGAAGGTCTCCGTCAGAATCAAACAGCCCCGAAGCATGGAGACCGCCCGTTCTTTCGAATACATCCTGGCCCGCTCTAAGTCTGTCAGGGAGCGAATAGAGCAGATTGGCTGCAACCTTGAGACTATTCGCTGCGCGCGGCGGGCAGACCGTACGCAAAGCCAACAGGGATGCTTTTCCGCAAATACCGCAACTGGAGGTTGTGTAGAAGTTGCGTTCGAGGTTCGCCATGCTGACCGCTACATCCGCGGCAAGCTCGACGCGAACGACATTGCGCTCCGGTTGGTAAGGCAACACTATCGCATTCGGAGCCGGCGGAGTGAGGCGGACTTCATTCGCAGAGCCTACGACATAGCTGATCTCGCTTATGTCGGCAGAATCGCCGACGATACCCTCGGTCAGGAGAAATCCCGCGGCCAGCTCGAAGTCGTGGCCGGGAGTCCGCATCGTGACAGAGATCGACTTCACTCGACGTGAGCTGGAGGGCCCGTAAGCAAGCTGCAATTCAAGCGGTTCTTCGACCGCCAGAGTGTCTGTTACCGGATGGACTTGATCCCCAATAAACCGGTTCACCACAGTTTGAGAGGTAGACCTTGCCCCTTGCTCCGTCGATCGATTACTCAATGTCATCAGTTCTTCATTCATTGCCAACTTGCACTCCGCATTCAGTGATGTAACGTTTCTGAACTTGCGGCAACCCACTGCTCGACATAAGCCGACGTTCCATGATCTATAAGAATACTCGGAGCTAATGAGACATAAAGATAGAGGACGCCATCCATCGGATCGTCGTATATACGCAATACTCCAAATCTCTTGCCCGTTTCTGCGAAAGTCATCTGCGGCTCAGTCGACACAAGCCAAAGTGTCGTATCTATAGATAGCTGGTCAGATTAAATTCAGTGCATGCCAGCCGTTTGAGGGGTGCATAATACGGAACGCCTTTGGCGAGGCGGAGCAGCCGTGACATCTCGGTTTCTCAAGGCGAATTGGAAAAATATGGGACCTCCTTGGACCACGTGATCAATCCGCTGCCCCTGCGGCTGGGTGAGGGATTCCGATACGAACGGAGTTCGCTTTTCGGGTTTGTCCCCTAAAAGATTGTTCGTTTATTCCAATGCGCCACAACCGCTTGCCGAATGTCATGCGTGCCTATTGGATAGGCCCTTCGCTTACACCTCGGTTGGAGCGATTGACTAACTGCAGGGCTGGCCTTTGCGCAGGCTAGAAGGAGTAGTGTCATGGACGCCCTCACGCTTCACCGTCTTCACTTCGCGTTCACTATCACGTATCACTATCTATTTCCGCAGCTCACGATGGGATTGTCTCTGCTTATCGTCGTCCTCAAGACACTGGCTTTGCGCACGGCAGATCACGACGATTCGGTTAACTACGACATCTCCTCCCGTTTCTGGGCGAAGATCTTCGCAATCAACTTCCTTCTCGGAGTTGTCACCGGTATCCCGATGGAGTTCCAGTTCGGAACCAACTGGTCAGAGTTCTCGCGCCGGACCGGCGCCGTGATCGGCATGCCCCTCGCCATGGAAGGCATCTTCTCTTTCTTTCTTGAGTCGGCCTTTCTCGGCCTCTTTCTCTTCGGTGAGAAACGCCTATCCCGACGCATGCACTGGCTTTCTGCCGTACTGGTCTTCGTCGGTTCCTGGATCTCCGGCTTCTTCATCATCGTTACCAACGCGTGGATGCAACACCCGGTGGGTTACAAACTTTTGCCGAATGGTGTTTACGAAGTTGGCAGTTTTCGTGAACTCATCTTCAACCCATGGGCTTGGATCGAGTACTCGCACAACATGTGTGCTGCGGTCGTTACAGCCTCCTTCGTTATGGCTGCAGTCGGGGCTCTCTACCTGCTCCAGCGGCGGGATGGCCCCTATGGACGCATCTTCCTCAAACTTGGTGTCATTGCGGGGATCATCTCCTGTGTTCTCCAGGTCTTCCCGACAGGCGACCTGCATGGCAAATACACGGCGAAGCATCAGCCCACCGCTATAGCAGGCATGGAGGGCCTCTTCCATTCGGAGAAGGGTGCGGGGATGATCCTTCTGGGCCAACCCAACTACAAAACGCAAACGATCGACAATCCTCTGATAGTCAACAAAGTCCTGAGCTTCCTTATCTATGGGACGACCGCCGCTGAAGTCGAAGGCCTCGACCACTTCCCCAAGGATCAATGGCCCTCCACGCTCCCGCTCCTGTTCTACAGCTACCACATCATGGCTGGACTCGGAACCTGGTTTGGCGCGCTCATGGCAGTTGCCGCGTTCTTGCTTTGGCGCGGCAAGCTATATTCCGCCCGCTGGATTCTCTGGCCCATTCTCTTAAGTTGGCCTTTGCCATACATTGCCACAGCCGCCGGTTGGATGACCGCGGAAATCGGCCGCCAACCCTGGCTTGTCTACGGACTCATCCGCACCGCGGAAGGTTCTTCGATGCATGTTTCGGCCAGCAACAGCCTCTTCTCCCTGCTTGGCTTCCTTGGTATGTATACCGTCCTTTCACTCCTATGGATCATCATCGTCTACAACCACATCCAGGCCGGACCATCGGCTCCCAAGCATGCCTTGCATACTCAGTCCATCACTGTCTAAGGAGAGGCTCACATGGGAACGCTTTGGTTCTGGATCGTCGCGCTGATGCTCGCCGCCTATATCGTCCTGGATGGCTTTGACCTCGGCGTAGGCGCCATTTATCTCTTTGTTGCCCGAAACGAATCCGAGCGCGTCCAGACCCTTCGTTCGATCGGCCCCGTGTGGGACGGCAACGAAGTATGGCTGCTCGCCGCGGGAGGCACGCTCTTCTTCGCCTTCCCTCTTCTCTATGCCTCGGCCTTCAGTGGCTTCTATCTGCCGCTGATGATGGTCCTCTGGCTCCTTATCCTGCGCGGCATCAGCGTAGAGCTCCGCGGCCACTCCGACGATCCTCTCTGGCGCACCTTCTTTGACGGTCTCTTTAGCTTCTCGAGCATCCTGCTCATCGTCTTCTTCGGCGCAGCTCTCGGCAACGTCGTTCGTGGTGTCCCAATTGGTCCAGACGACTACTTCTTCCTACCGCTCTGGACCAACTGGCGCACTGGTCCAAATCCCGGCATCCTCGACTGGTACACGATCCTCGGCAGCATCTTGGCCCTGGCCGCCCTGTCGCTGCACGGAGCTCTCTACCTGGCTCTCAAGACCGAAGGCCATCTCGAGCGTCGCGCACTCTATTTCTCTCGCCGCATCTGGATCGCCAGCGTTGCCCTTACCGCCATCGGAATCCCCGCCACAGTTTTCGCTCGGCCCGCTTCACTCGATAACTATCGCGGTCACCCGATTGCATTCCTTGTTCCGCTCGCTGTCATCGCCTGCGTGATCACGATGCGTCTCACCATGGCCATCAAGTCTCGTCTCCCATCCTTCCTCGCCTCCTGCGGCTACCTGCTTGCTATGCTCGTCGGGGCCGCCACCGGACTCTTCCCTGTACTGCTTCCTGCCGTAGGAACACGAGGCCGCGATCTTACAGTCGCGCGGGCCATCGCCGGACCCCATACTCTTCGTGTCGGTCTGGCATGGTGGTCTATAGGGGTCTGCCTTGCGCTTCTTTATTTTGGGATTGTGTACTGGCTGTTCCGAGGCAAGGTCCCTACGGATGCCGAAGGATACGGCCACTAGGGCGCAAGCGATATTGGATTTTCACTTTAGCTCGCTTATGTTGTGCGCACTCGCTGATGTGAAGTTCTTTTTGCCGCGGCTTCCATGGCACGAATTCTCACAGAGAAGATGGGCTGGGCTCAGGGATCTCCCCGCTCGCGCCCTTATCTAATCCACAACGATCCGTCTCACTCATTAAGCCTGTGCTGGCCGAATACTATGAATATATCGAGTTGCTTACTATGCGCACAAAACTGCGGACAGACGTCAGAGGAATCTGATGCCTATCCACCGTGAGTCATCAGAGTAACGACCATAACCTGCGCTTGATGAGCACCCGAATTTATCGCACACACCGTTCACTCAGCGAGACGGCCTGCTTAGCACGACCGCGTCACGATCACGCCGCAGCCCTTCGATCACGTCATCATCGAGATTGAGGTGGCCGCGCACAAGTTCTTTCGGTGTTAGAGCCATCCAGTTGGCCAGCGATATGTCTTTGTACACGGGAGTATTGAACACATTGATGATGCGAAGCATCGAATCGCCTGTGTTCTCGATGTAGTGCCCCAGTGTGCGTGGCACAAAGCCAACATCTCCCGCCGTGTAGTTGAAGGTCCGCGCCTTTGATGTAGCGTCGAAGACAGTCATTCTGGCGCTGCCCTCCATGTAGTACTGCCACTCGTCTGCACCCGGATGCCAATGAATCTCACGCATGCCGCCTGGCTCTATTTCCATCACCAGTGCCGAGAGGTTCGTCACCGGAAAATTCTCGGAGTCGATTACCTTGATTGCCCCACCGGAGTAACTTGTAGAGGGCTGCTCCGAAGCGTGGTACACGTAGGAAAACTTGGGAGGACTGTCAGGCAGCTGCTTACGGACAACGTCCAGCGGCGGAGGTACAGGCAGGGTGAAGATGTACTTCTCCGACTTCGGAATGCCTGCGAATTTTTCTGCACTCACGCCGAAGTTTTTAGCAAGAACCTCAGGCGGCAGATGCGCCATGAACTCGGTGATCAACAGAGTCTGGTTCTCGGAAAAATTGCCGTCATCGAATACGAGCAGGAACTCAGTGCCGCCCTCAAGTCCCTGTATGGAGTGCGGTACGCCAGCCGGAACCAGCCAGATGTCGCCAGGTTTCAAATCCTCGATGCAGACATTGCGATCCTGATCGACTACCGTCAGTCGGACGTTCCCCTGAAGGATATAGGCCCATTCCGCCTCTTTGTGCCAGTGGAGCTCGCGTACGACACCGGAGTCGAGACGCATGTCCACACCGGCCATCGACGTGGCAACGGGCAGTTCCCGCACCGTAACCTCTCTGGCCCAGCCGCCATCTTCAAGACGATTGTGCGCCATGGCAAAGGAGAACTTGAGATTGGGAATGGACCCGCTGTCGGTTGCCGGAGGGATGAGGACATCGGGGTTCTGCTCATCAAGCAGCACATTACGGGGACCAGGGTCCGTTGCTCCCTTGTCGCCGCGAATCGGTTGCCTTACTTCTTTCTCGGACATCTGGATCTCCTGAGCCTTGCGAGGTTTCATAATCATAACGTCGCTGATGCAGATCAGTGGTGACCGTGATCACAAGTCCGTTGCGTGAAGCTTGAGTGTTAGTCCGCGATATTGCAGTATTGAGCAAGAGATTTGCAGGAACTAACATAGACGGCTATTCGTTGCATGAGGTCTCCATCTGTGGAGATGGAGACCTCATGTGCTTCGATCCGAGATGATAGCGATGAAGTCCCTAAGAGAAAAGCAACCTACTGAAGATGTATACCGATGGCTGCGTTCTCGTCTGGTGATCCAAGCCAGTAGGAGTATTCCGCTGCGACTGCGAACAGGTGCAACATGTCCTCTGGTGTCGGTGGCGACGGTGGTCCCTGTTTCGCAGGGTTCGCTATCTGCCTGAAGAAATCGTAGAGGCCTTGCTGTGTCACGGCAACCGTCGTGGACGGCGACGATGAGCTGTTGCGCAACGCGTGCTTCACGTGAGGCTTTACTGCCACGGCCTTACCTGAAGGAACAGTCTGCCAGCCTTTGTGTTCGCCACTCTCCTGGTAGAGTTCGAGCGCTCCCTCGAGCACATAGAAGACCTCCGAGTCTGGGTGGCTGTGGAGAGGGATCACGATTCCAGGTGGAAGGGTGCCCTTGTAGATGCTTGCCTGTACGCCTGTCTCCTCGGGAGAGACAAGAAACTCGATTTGAACACCCAACACGTCGAATATCTGATCTGCGGTTTGGGAAGGAATGGGATTTGCGTTGCTGATGGTCATTGTTTCTCCAGAGACGAATCCTCTTCTGATGAAACTCGCATGCCAGGCAAGCTGCGTGTCCGATCCTTTGATTTCGTTCCCAAACCTCCGGAAATATCTTCAGTGACTAAAATATTTCTATGAACGATGTGCTGAGACTTGACCGAGTAATTGCGACGCCTCTTGTTGGAGTTATGTCTCAGACGCTCAGCAAGCAGTGTCTCTTCAAGGTCATCAAGGCGGGGACATTCGACCACGGACTCAAGCCGGACTCCATGACTCGATATCAGTACGGTCCTGGAGATCTAATCCTCGCTCGCAAAGGGACGGAAGAGTGGGTTCATTGGATCAGCGACTCGGACATGTTAATGCTTGAGTTGCCGGACAGTGCATTCCGAGATGTCGCGGACTCTACTGGGACGAGCGAGCTCGAGATCCAGGGAACGGCCAATCTCAGAGACCAGCGCATCTCGGCTCTTGTCGAGGCCCTGGAGGCCGAACAGGTAAGTGGATTCCCTGCTGGCAGGATCTTTCTTGACGGGATTGGAAGGGCTTTGGCGGCAACGCTCATGCAGACACGAGGTGTCCTGCAGCGATCGCTCAGGTCTTACACAACAGCATTATCGACTGCTCAGTTACGAAGGGTCATAGAACAGATCCATGTTCATATCGAGCGAGATTTAACAGTAGCGGAGCTTGCAGAGACGGCGGGACTCAGTGCCGCATACTTCTCAGAAGCGTTTCGAGGCGCTACAGGATATCCTCCTCACCAGTTTGTTGTGCGGGCACGTGTTGAGCGAGCAAAGGAATTGCTGCGAACGACCGATTGGACAATCATCGAGGTGGCAATGGCGTGCGGCTTTCAAAGTCCTCAACAACTCGCAAAGGTCTTTCAAAGACTTCTGAAGGCCACACCGACGGGCTACCGGCGCGAGTTCGCCCGCTGAGGCCATTCGGCTCGGCTGTCGGTGAAGATCACACCTCTAATGCCCGCAGCAGACCAGCCGCGCGAGAGTTTCGGCATCGTGAGTCGGTTTCGCGTCAGCCAGAGAGCTTTTCATCATGGAACTGGGAGAAAACACTGGCCCGATTCCAAACACCTTGCAGCATTGCAGGAATCCAGAGATTAGCGGGGCATCGACTCCAGCTATCCTCCATAAAGACAAGAGACCGCCCTTCGGCGTGTCGTGCCGCCTCTCCGATCGAGAGCACAAACAAAGAATGCCGAGAGTATGGGCAGTCTCCAAGCTGCCCCGCCGCAGTCGCCTGGCGGTAAACGCTGGCAGGTGCAAACAGACATTGCTCCGCAGCCGCCTCAGCCGACAAGCCCGACCTCGTCTGAACGTTCGCGTAAAGAACCCTCATTTGACGAAGACTCTTAACGACATTGTGCACGGCAATGCCGATGGCGTTGACGGCAGAAAGATCCTCATTCACCATGCCGGCAAGAAGACGCTTCGCGCGTCTGACTTTGCCGCTGACGAACCACCACATCATTAGAGGTAAGTTATTCAACCGGGGAGCCGCTACAAGGACCTTCGCAGCATCCCAACTTGCCTCGGTTGCCATGAACTTGCTGGAGAACAATTGGCCCAGCAGCTGCTGTACGAGGATACCCAGTTGAACATCCGGCCCAATGCCTCGAACCCAGTCCGCTAGAGGTTCCAGTTCGTCGGAGCCAGTCTTTATCGAGGCTACTTTCTCACCCAACAGGTTCCATAGGTCTTGCTGGTTGGATGTCCGTTGTGCATCGTCCCGCGGCATCATCGTCGGGAAACGGTGACCGCGGAAAGAAAGCACCTTAAGGGACCGTTTCAGAAGAAGCCAGTTGACAGGGCATGTCGGTGTCTCAAATCTGCGATCGAGATTCGGATCGCGAGCCAGGGCCGCAATCTCATTCGGATCGCTGACTTCAATCAAATCGACAAGCCCTGCAACTTTCCGTCTCTTCATGAACCCCTCCGCGTTTATTTTAGGTCGGGCGCAAGCCGGCTTGGAGCGGAGCTCACCAACCGCGACCATAATTCAAACGCATCGATGTTCCCATGCCATCGCCCATTGAATTGCAGAAATGAGCAAGATATTTAGAGCATCCCTCGTCGACAGATATCCGGACAATGAGGTCTCCTATCTTAGGATGCGCAAGAGGCATAGGAGATACAAAGATGACGCTTGATGCAAGCCAAGGTTTAGTACATCTCAAGAGTCCTCGCTCCGTTCCCGACACGATCTTGCGCCTTGCAGATTTAGTCAGAGCGAAGGGGTTAACGTTGCTGGCGAAAATCGACCACAGCGGCGATGCAGCGAAGGTAGGCCTCCGAATGAATCCAACGGAGTTGCTTATCTTTGGGAGTCCGAAGGCAGGTACTCCCCTCATGATGGCAGCACCAACACTCGCCATAGACCTGCCTCTAAAAGCTCTGGCTTGGCAAGACTCCGACGGCAGTGTCTGGCTCACCTACAACTCCACCAGCTACTTGGCCGAGCGCCACGGTATTCCAGACGAACTTCTTTCCAATATCGCGGGAATACAGGCTCTCTGCGAGAGCGCTGTCCAATCCTAAACACTCCACCAAGACGACGCAGTTTTTGAGTTGAGATCAGGATCGAGACACGGATAGCTTTTCATCTGCCACCGGTCATGGCTTCATAAGCTTCAACCGCTACACCCACACAAAGGATCGAATCAATGTCTACTCAAGCTAAGCCTCTCCATATCGATATTCCTGTCAAACTGAAGGACGTAAAGATTCTGTTCAGCGTCGCTTCTCTTTCCTTCGAGGGAGACCTCCCCGCAGCCGCATTTCATATGGGCTTGATCGTCAAGGACGCAGCAGATTCGAACGCCTCTCTTAAGGCCATTGCAGTTTTTCACACAAATGCGGGACACGTAACTCTTCATGACGAGGCCTACAACAAGGATCGCAATATCAATACTGGGAATCCGTACCGAAAGCTCGTTACCGACCTCATGGATAAGGGCGTCGCGGTGGAACTGTGCGGCGCTACCGCTGCTGCTCACGGATGGGGCAATGAAGACACCATCCCGGGCATCAAGGTAAATACAGATGCCATGGCGAGAGTCACCGAACTCGTACAGCAGGGCTTTGTCCAAATCTCGGAAGTCTAAAACACAGCATTCAGCCTATGTTGTGAAATCAGGTCCCGTTACTTAGCGTGAAGAGATCATTGAGCGCTCTAGCACTCAATGATCTCTTCACGCTTCGGTGTAAATTGAACTCGCAGGAGAGCGTTTCAACATAGAGGCTCTGTCCGGCCAATACGGTTCGAACCCATCTCGCTGATACGTGTGAGCGAGTTATTGGTCGGCCAGGTATTTTGCCAAAGCGTCAGGCAACGCGATTTCCGAGAAGTATTGAAAATGGTTGCATTGCTGCAGAGGCGATGAGCCATCGAGGATAGACGACTCGGCAGCCACGATTAGATCATTTGGCTGGTTCTCAAAAAAATTCTGCGCAGCAGTTGCCAACAACCCTTGGCCAAACGATCCGCTACTGACGGGATCGCAAATCCCGCCCCATGTTCTCGGGGAGATTGGCTCGATTTGGAAGCTATGCATGTCAATGAAGGGTGAGTCTGGGGCCATAGCGGAGATACCAGGCGGCAGAGCATCAAAAGAGTACAGATATGAGGCGGCGCCCTCCGCGGTTGTCACACCAAGGGCATTTCCGTCTTTGCGAGCGCACGTTCGATAGTAGGCGTTCATACCGACCTGAGCAGCGCCTGCAATAAAAGCCGCCCCGGCTCCGAAACCGGCTATGGGCGTCCCCTGATGCGGCGTCCCTGCACTCCAGACTGTTACTTCCAGATCTGGGCACACGAGCTTTAACCGGAGCGCCGCCTGAGACGCGACGAGCCCACCTCGCGAATGGGAGACGAGCAACGCCCGACGCAATCCCTTGCTATGTAGACGCTGAAGTTCAGAAGCGAGAGCATTCACGTTCTCCGAAATCCGGCGGAACGTGTCGTGTTCAAAGCGGACGATGGTAGCGATTGGTGAGGCCACTTTCAGGCGCGAAGCAAGCTCCACGGAACATGAGAATGAGCCATGTACTGCCACAACAAGCGGTACAGCGGGATTCACATCACTAGTCTTGAAGTTAGAAAGTTCTTTGCAACTAGCTCCCAGGGAGTCCCGTGCTTCTTCAGCTCTGAGTCGAGGAATGTACCCGGGGTCGCGAAGAAGGGGTCGTGGACGATCTACGGCTCGGCGAGCGATCTTGCCCACAAACAATCCACTTAGATTTCGTACTCCAATCTTCCATGAATGTGCCCACTCACGAGCTATTGAACCGGCACGGTTCATCCAGGTGTGGGCGGGTGGCTCGTTGACCTCAAGGATGACGCTCTCTGCTCCGCCATAGAGCCTTCCGTCTAAGACAGGCAGAAGTTCACCTACAGCATCGACTCCATAGTCTACAAATGTCGGCTGAAAGCCGGGCAGATTCCAGCGATATTGGAGTATCAGCTCGACAGCCCCCTCTGGAATAACCGTCAAAACGACCGTCGGATGTTGCCACACCAGGTGGCCGGACTCTCGAAGAGACAGAGCAACTGCTCCTTCCGGACCACGCTCGATCCGGATGCTATCAGTCTCAAGGCTCCCCTCTGTTGCCCACAGAGGGATAGGGTCGGACCATGGTGCCGGACCATTCTCGGCGGTAGCTTCCAGCACATGCCAGGGAATGCCTTTGGTTGCTCCCCAGCGCTCACGTGCTATCGGAACAAGATCAGAAAACAGTTGATGCTGATCTTCAAATTGCGTGAAATCGATATATTCCGGGCGGCGATCTTCAAAGACCGCAGTTACTTGCCACATTCGAACTCTCCGATCAAATCATTCTAAGTTGGAGTTCGCGTCGTGCCAGTTAAATTGCCAAATCTTCGACGAAACCTGGATGCGGCCACTGCAAAATGAGGACTCATCGGAAATGATCAACTGCAACGTTTCTGCAGATGAGTTGCTCATTTCTCGCCCCGCGTCCTATTCCTAGTTTTGACTGGTGCGTGAGCATAAGAGTTCAGTAGGCCTTACAATGGAGGAAGTTCTTTGACAGCGCTGCATTGTGCAACGCTCGAAGCTGCTCCATCAAGTGGGGGCGTCACGGTTTCGACGGGGTTGCTTGTGGCAGAGAGGCATGCCGGGGTGTGGACACCCGTAATCGCTCACAAAACTATAAGTGCCGAACCTCAATTCGCGCTTGCTGCTTAATTAATTAGGTAGCCGATTGCTTCCGCTTCGCCTACGGGCGGATACCAATCGTCGCACAGTAGGCTGGTCAAAGCTGTTCCGTCTGGACGGCAATGACGAGATCAATCAGGCTGGTCGGTGTCGCGTCTTCGCCCGTTCTAAGCGCCATTGACGAGACAAAGATGAACCTGGGAAAAGCATGAATGCTCTCTGTTGGAAGTTTCTTCGGACGGGAGTTCAACTCTCCCCGCCTCCACCAATTCCTTTACTTTCAATTACATACGCCTCACGCAAGCCGATTCAGGCTTGGGCCGGCACCACAGGTTCAGAGTCTCAGGTCAGTAACGTCTCCGTCACTGCGGCTCCGGTTTTCCTGATATGTTGAGCTAGCCGATTCCCCTGACTCTTGGGCAACGCAATTACAAGCAAACGTTCTGCCCGTGAGGCAGCTACGTATAGCTTCCTTGCCGCTTCCGCACTGCCTTCGGGCTGCCCACTCAAGAGGTAGTCGACGATATCCTTACAGGTCGTTTTGGTCATGACGACGCAGACGGCCGGAAACTCCATACCTTTTACTGAGTGAATTGTTCGCGCGTTGAGACCGGACATTGGTTTGCAGGTCAGAATTGAGCCAAGCAAAGCGTTGTTCCTAAGTTTCTGTGCGATCGTCACGCCATTGACCGCGAGGTAAGGCAACAGGAGTGTTCTCGCCGTGTTTAGCCATTCGTCTGCACTAGCGTAGCGGCCCCCGTCATACGAAAGCGATTGGCATAATTCCAGCATCAAGGGGCGCCATTCTTCCACCTTGGCTCCGATCGCCACGACGTGTTGATGATAGGTCTTCTCTCCCATTGCACCGCCGAGCTCAAGCGTAATACTGTGCAAAGCCTCGAGTGCCGTCTTTCTGGCGTTGACTTCTGCAGCTGCATAAAAACCAGTGATGGCATACGCCAGACGCAGTGTTCGGTCCTGCGCTTTAGCATCCGCCGATTGTCCAATTGCCTTGCAAGCAGCATCTCTTGTGGAGGAGAGCACTGGGCAATCAAGTAGCGAGAGGCCGAGGCCTTCAACAAGCGCTTTGAACTTCCGTCCGATGGTCGCCGGAGTAGAATTCCCGCCATAGTGCAGGATATGGATCTTGGTGGCATCGCTCGCCAAAGAGCCGAGCGATTGATCTGTGGGCTGTTGTTCCCCTTGTGCTCGAAACGCCGCGATCGCTTTGCATATGTTCGGAGTTGAACGAAAGTTACCAGTCATCACGAGCCTGTCGCTCGCTTCGAATGAATCGCGAAGAGCAAATAGCTCCTCTGAGACGCCGCCACGAAACCCATAGATGGATTGATGAGGATCGCAGATAACCTTGGTGGCAATGCCAGCGGAACGAAACCAGTTGATGATGTCAATGTCAGCTGGGTTGCAGTCTTGAGCTTCATCTACAACTATTTCGCAAAACCGCGCAGCCAGAGCTTTGGAAAGGTTTGCCGACAGAGAAATATTCGCGAGATGGCCCTTTACGAGCGCTCGCACGTCGCTGAAACCAAGTTCTCCTCTCGCAATGAAGCGCCCGCGGCACTCCTTGGCACTTGCCTCGTATTTGGCTGTCCTTCCCGGATTAGCAGCGGGGTCGAAGCCCTCGAGTTTTGATTTGTCCGGAATCATCTTCCCTGTATCACGGTCAAAGCACGAGAGAGAAATTGACTGCGCCCCATCGTAGGGCGCTATCAAACGATCATCCATGTCGAGAATTAGCTGCGGAGCTTTCGCGTGGCCGGGAATACCCAGCGGAGCGATGAAGAACTGCCAGAGGAATGCGTCAAAGGTGCCAACGTAGTGCGGGAAGACAGGATTCGAAAGTACCCCTTCGAATTGCAGCCGGCTCCTCAGCTCTCCAACGGCAGCATTCGTGAAGGAGAGGAATGCCAACCCTTGACCGGTGCGATTAGTTCTGAGTTCCCTCCGAGCACGTTCGATAAGGACCTGCGTTTTGCCGGCTCCAGGGCACGCTGATATAAAGGCGCTGCGCGGGTGGCGCACCACATCCTTTTGCTCATTGGTCGGCAGGAATGGTTTGCGGCTCATTGCACCACGTTCTCTATGGCTGTTTTGAGATATGGCGGGACACTGAAGCTGTCACCTTCCTGGATTGCTTCCGCGAGCAGTTGAGCGAAGTCCCCTTTGGGGGTGTTATCAAAGAGCCCCTGTACGGCCGCTGCCCTCTCGTCCCCACTCAGTGCCACAGCCGCGTCCCACTTTGCTTCTGACCTTGGATGAAGCTCCAGGTAGACGCCTTTCAGCAACGCGCCGTTTCCCGCATTGACCAACTCCGTCTCAAGCGAATACGTGTTGATGGATACATGCAACACGCCCGATGCAAGGAGTGCTTTGGCGATGTTTTCGTAAGCGACTTTTCTTATTTCGCCAGGCGTGGCCACACCGGGAGCATGATCGACTCTGTCGCCGTCGGTGATCACAACCACGCGGTCAGCTATCCGAATATCGTTGTAAGCGGTAAGCAAGAGTCGCAAGTAGCATTCGAAATCAACGCCATCAATCGGCACAAAGACTGCGCTCCGGAATATGCGGAACTTCTCCTGATCTTGGTTCAGGACATACTTTTTCGCGATGACAGGAAGAAGCAAGGCCTCTGCAATTCCTTCCACCAAAAGCACCCTCCCACCGAACAAGAGTGCGGACTTTGTCACGTCAAGATAACGGTCAATCTTTCGGCGCTCAGGGTCTGACAAAGCGAGTTCCTTGAGCGGAATGCAACGCGTCGAACGCCGCGGCACAGGTAAGGGCGAAGTCGCTGCGTTGGCTGTTTCGGCCGGTTCGGCACTTGAATCCTTGAACTCATCGATCGCTGGTTCTGTTTCAGGAGGCATCTCGACGGTAGTCGCCTCCGTCGTCGTCATCATCGGATTGTCACTATTGGAGTCAGCAATGGCCGATGCAACAGCGACTAATTCAGTCTCGCTTGGGGGTTCGATCGGCTCCGCCTTGCCGTCTGAAGCGTGGACGGATCGGAAGAACACGAGATTCTTGCTTGAGACCCAAGCGGACAAGTTTGGCGAGTGCGTTGCCACAACCACCTGCAGTTGTCCTGCCGGTCCCTGGTACCCAGGGCGGATGATCTTCGACTTCTCGGCATGCTCTTCCAGAAAGCACAACACAGCCGCCTGCAGTTGGGGATGAAGATGAGCTTCCGGCTCCTCGACCAGAAACAAAGTTAGGTCGCTGTTCGTTGCTTTTTCGAGTTCAACTGCGATCGTTGCCATATAGAGGAGATTTGCGTAGCCGTGGCCGGTGTACCGCAAGTCTTCCGGCTCAATTCCGTGGTCAGCCAGCTTAAAGCGGAGGTCACGCGCGATGTCGATCAAGGCCTCTTCGCTGTTGAACCCAAGGGAGGATCCCTGGCGCCGCACCCCAGCGGTAAGAGCGGTCAGACCCGCATCTACAGCGATACCGATATCCTTCAGAATTCGCTCATCGGTGTCGCGCTTCAATCGGCCAGCCAACTCTTTGGGGTCTTCCTCCCCCAGGAAATGGCGCAACAGCGTGTAGATACGGGTCGGATTCCCGGACGCAAGCGCGCGCTTAGCGTCACGCAATGGCGGGAGGTATACGTGGCGGATGGTCTCCTGACATCCCGGTTCCGGAGAGGACTTGAGATGGCCGGCCCAGATCGTTGGGCGAGCAGGAAGACGCTTCTTGCTCTCGTCATAGCTGAGCCCGAAGATCGCCTTCTGAAGGGTATGATCGGTTACCGCAGAGATAAGTCTTCCCTGTTGTGGAACGCTGAGATCCGCAAATGTGGCCTCGAGTTCGAACTTTGGTTCGGTGCTCCCGAATCGGATGTCTGCCGTTTCGCAGTAGATTTCGCGCCGGCCGCTCAACGGGGTGGTGATGAGCCTGAGGGCGTCAATGGCGTTACTCTTCCCGCCGTTGTTTTCTCCAACCAGTATCGTGAGATCTTTTTCAAAACAGATTCGCTCGTCTTCAAACGACCGGAACTTCTTCAGGCACAGTGCTTCAAGAAACATGGAGACTCCGCAACAAACTCTGCACGTTAGCAGTTGCGTTCCGCAATCGCCACTGCGGATTAGCCGACGAAAATTGTCCTGTTAAGTTGCTGTACCAGCTTACGGTGTGTTCCCTATCCAGGGACAGATGGATCGTGCGGGGGTGGCTCTACTTCGTAACATTGCGAATGGAATATCGCACCAAGACGTCGAAGGTCCTGGCTCGGCACCTCCCAAAGAAGCTAACGTGTCACGCTGGATTCGTCATGTATAAAGGTTCAAGTGCACTTCAGCGTACTCGGATGGAAAATTCCGGTTGCGAGGTGTGGGAATGCTTCTGGAAGCAGGCAGGTTCCGAGTGCAAGACCATTTTGTGACCGGATTGTGCCAAGATCTGAGAATGATGCGAATCATGACAGATTTGAGCTTCGCAGAATCAATAAGTTGCTTAGAATGATGGGGTGATGTCGGACCGACTCCCGCCGCCTCCACCATATGTAAATAGTTTAATTTGTTTAATTTACAAATTAGCGGCATTTCCGTGTACGATACGCGTACGATAGCTACACTATGTTGACGCTGTATCGACGCCACCTTAAGCGTTGCTCGAAGGGCAATGACCGCTACTGGAAACGCTGCTCCTGCCCCATGTGGGTGGAGGGTACGGTCAACGACACCTATATCCGGCGCAGCCTTCAGACCGCGAGTTGGGAACGAGCACAGGGACTCGCTCAAGAGATCGAATCCGCCGACGATCCCAAAGCTCCTCCCCCAAAGAAAGAGGATCCGGTCACGCTGGAGAAGGCCGTCAAGGAATACCTTGCCGACGCCAAGGCCCGCGACTTGGCCGAATCGACCCTCAGTAAGCTCACCACCATCTTCGAGAAGCAGTTTTTGACTTGGGCGAAAGCCGAGGGCTATACCCTGCTGCGCGAAATGGACCTTCGTGCTGTCCAGTCGTTCCGTACGACCTGGAAAGACGGCGGGATGGCAAAGAAGAAAAAGCAGGAACGTGTGACGGGCTTCTTCTGGTTCTGTATCCGGGCTGGATGGATTGCCACCACTCCGACCCTCAATCTCAAGCGGATTACCGTTCGCCAAAAGCCGACAGACTATTTTCCCCGCGACGAATACGCAAGGATAATCGAGGCGACTTACCAGCTTGATGAAGGAATGGAACGGGCCTATGACATTGAGAAACGCGGACAGCGCCTACGAGCATTGGTGGGGCTACTGCGCTGGAGTGGCCTGCGAATCCGCGATGCCGTTACGCTTGAAAAGGTCAGGCTGCTGGATAACGACGACCTCTTTCTCTATCAGGCAAAGACTGGAGTGCCGGTGTACGTTCCTCTGCCCCACAGTGTCTCTGAGGATCTTCGCAACGTGCCGCCCGGCCCCAAACCGAATCCTCGTTATTTCTTCTGGAGCGGCAATGGAGAGCCAAAATCCGCCGTGGCAGATTGGCAACGCGGCCTGCGGAGGCTGTTTGAAGTTGCTGCGCTGAAGAATGGAGACGAGACGCTGAAACGCTGTTTTCCGCACATGTTCCGCGATACCTTTGCCGTCGAAAATCTGCTGGCCGGAGTTCCTATCGACCAGGTTTCGCTCTTGCTAGGCCATAAGAGCGTAAAGATCACGGAAAAGCACTATGCGCCTTTCGTGAAGGCAAGGCAGGAACAACTGACTGCGAGCGTTCGCAAGGCTTGGGGAGACTTGGCTCCGAAGCCAGAAACGCCGGAACCAGACGAACCGGCGACAGAGAATCGCCTAGTGCGGTCAACTGGCCCGACGCTGGTGTACTCGAATCAGCACGCTCTCAGGAATGCGTAGATTGCAATACCCGCGCTTCCTAAGAGTTTCGGGCGTGCCCCATCTGAGGACGCCGCTTTCTTCCGCAAAGAGCCTACGAACTGACTTCTCGCTCATCCCCCAAAGCTCCGCAACCTCCGGCACGGTGTAGTGACGCTCCAAAGCGATGGATTGCAGCGTTTCCCGCTGCGGCGGCTTTCTCTCGAATCCATTCAGTCCCATACGCTGAATTCCTAAAGCTATCTCGTTTGGTCTTGCTTATCAGCGAGAGTCGCGCTTAAAAGCAGAATCGTCCAATGAAATATAGGGAGAGCGTCATTCCAAATTGGAATGACGACGGATTACCGCCGTATACGTCGTGATCCGAATCGTTGCCATTCCGGATTACAATTACGTGCATTCGGCGTATGGTCGCTCTCATATTGATGTATTTGCTGTCCTTCCCAGAATCGTCATCTCGGAGGATGGTCATGGTCTTACTGGTTGATCGGCCCTGGTATTTTCTGAGCCAGTTGAAATGTTAGTCTTCGGCAAAATCTGAAGGAGATTTTGCATGAAGAGAAGCGCTTTTCTGTAGAACAGATTGTGGCGGTGCTGAAGCAAGCGGAGCTCGGTGTACCAGTGGCGGAGGTGATCCGGAAGGTTGGGATCAGTGAACAGACCTTCTACCGCTGCGAAGGAGCAGTATGTCGGGATGGAGACGGATCAGGCTCGTCAGCTGAAGCAACTCCAGGACGAGAACAGCCGGTTGAAGCAGTTGGTCGCCGATCTGAGCTTGGACAAGACGATGCTCCAGGATGTGCTGAGAAAAAAGTTCTGAGGCCTTCGGGGCGGCATCCGATGGTCGATCATTTACGCGCCAAGTATTGGGCCAGCGAGCGGCATGCCTGCCGGGTTCTGCTGATGGTGCGGGGCACGTATCGCTATCATTGTCATCCAGAACCATGGACGGAGTTACGGATGCGGATGCGCGAGATCGCACAGAGCCGAGTGCGCTACGGTTATCGCAAGATCCGCGTGCTGCTAAACCGCGAAGGCTGGAATGTTGGGAAATATCTGGTGTATCGGCTGTACAAGGAAGAGGGCCTGGCCTTGAAGAAGAGGCCACAGCGCAAGAGGAAAGCAGTACGGCACCGGGAGGAACGCTTCATCGCGACAGCACCGAACCAGGCATGGAGTATCGATTTCGTCGCCGATCAGTTGCAGGATGGGACACGCTTCCGGGCGTTGACGATCGGTAGCCAACTCTTCCGAGACTGCAATCAGCACGTCGAGCACCGTGTCATTGTCAGCATCTGCGTGAGGCACACTCGCCTTGAAGTCCGTGGCTCGTCCCTTCTCGCCCTTCCGATATTTCGCCGTCAGAATGCCGCTGCAAGCGTGGAATAGCCCAAAACGCCGAGCCCGAAGGCATCGGCCATAGGAAGAATCTCTCGCTCTGTGGTGCGTTGCAGGAGGCTGTATTCCACCTCAATCGCTGAGATCGGAACCCAGCCCCGCAGGTCAGCAGTCTTTGCGGCCTTAGCCACGCGCGCAACTCATCGTGGCCAGGAGAGCTGATCTCCACCAAAGGCCGAATACATTTGCGCAGACTTGTCTTCTCGCCCAAACTAACCCTTGCAGTCGCGCGGCGGATCATACATATCGGTACCGATCCGATCGTAGCGCTTCTGCATCCTTCCCCGAGCGGGCATCTCCAATATGCGTCGCAGATGCGGCGGATTTAGCGGGCGTTAGTGTTTCCCCTTAAGCTTGTTCGGGCAGACCAAGCATCTGCGCACTTTCCACCCACAGCCCCCGCATTGCTGTGTCGCTTTGCGCCAGTTCCGAAGGATCCGGCCACGTCAGTTTGCCCTTCACCAGTGAGGCGTATATGCGGCCAGACGGCGGCACAGTCGTTCCGAGCCCCAGATCGGCAATCGCATTCCCTGCCTGCTCGAGCGTATTTGCCGGGCGAAGTTTAGAAGCGACCCCCATCATCAACTTTGCCCACCAGGGCCACGCGCGAAACAACGATGTGCCGGGCGTGAGTCCGGGATTGTAGGCTACGACCCGTATGCCATTCATCTGGGCATCGGTTGAGGCCTCAAAGGCACGTGCAGTAAGGAGATTACAGAGTTTCGAGCTTGCATAAGCCTTGATTCCCGGAATGAAGCCTTTGCCCTTAGCTTTGGGATGAGCCAGCGACTCGGAATCGAGTTCCTTCGGTCCGAATGGAACCATCTTGGGATCGTGGACATCGCTCGTGGTGATGACTATGGTGGCATTCTTCGAGAGGCAGGATAGCAGAAGCCTGAGGAGAAGATAGTGCGCGAGGTGGTTGATTGCGAATGTGGATTCGAATCCGTCACCTGTCCGCTGCTTAGTGTTTCCGAACTGAGCCCCGGCATTCATGATGAGGCTGTCGATCTTTGTGCCGTCCAACTTCTTCACGAGTGACTGAACGAAAGACCGAACATTCGAAAGACGCGCCAGATCCAATGGCAGGGTCTCGATCGGCGAATTCCTACTGTTGCGTGCACCCAGTATCAGTCTCGTGTTTGGAGTGTCGAAGATTCTCATGGCGGCAACTGCTCCGAAACCGGCAGTTCCGCCTGTCATAACAATTGTTTTCATTGAAGCAATCCTCTCTGTGGAACTAAATCGCTAACGTGTATCGACCGCCTAAACGTAGCCGCCCGTTACCTCGATACGCTCCGCATTGATCCAGCGATTGTCTTCAGAAAGCAGAGACGCAATCATCCGACCGACGTCCTCGGGAATACCGGCTCGCCCCAGTGCTGTCCCCTCGGCCACTCTCTTGTTCACGGCAGGATTGTCGCGGACGATCCCACCACTGAAATCTGTCTCTGTTGCGCCCGGCGCCACGACATTGACAGCAATCCTCCGCGGGCCGAGCTCCTTTGCCATGTGCTTCGATAGCACCTCGACCGCGCCCTTCATCGATGCGTAAACGGAACCACCTGGACCGATCATGCGAGTTCGAGCTGTCGATACGTTGACGATCCGGCCACCATCGTTGATGAGAGGAAGAAGCGTCTGTGTGAGGAAGAATACGCCTTTGAAGTGGACGTTGTAGATGCGGTCGAGTTCTTCCTCCGTCGCCGTCTCAAACGGCATGTTGCGATGGCTGTTCCCGGCGTTGTTCACCAGGAAATCAAAGCGCGTCGCTCCGAGCTTAGCGAGAGCGTCTTTCACGTTTTCTACGAAGGCACCCAACGATGCAATGTTGCCGGCGTCCAGTTGCACGGCGATGGCTTCCGCTCCTGCGTCTTTCGCTGCGGCAACGACCGCCTCCGCATCTGTGCCATGCGTGTGATACGTGAAAATCGTTCTGACGCCGCGTCTCGCGAGGCTTTCAACCGTACTGCGGCCAATTCCACGACTGCCACCAGTCACAATCGCAATCTTCGGTGGGATAACTGCATCCGTTGCTATCGACATTTTCTCTCCATTCTGATTCTATGTTGTCTGTCTAGACAGTTGTTCTTAGGGGGCCAAAAAAAATCAACTCAGCATTCGCCATAAAGCATCGAAGCCCTCTTTGCTGTGCTTCTTTGCATTGGCCGGATCCTGCGTCATGAAATCCATCGTTGCCTCCGCCACAGAGTTCATGAGCGCAACCAGGAAACCTTTTGACACTTTCTGCATAGATCCGTGGGCGCGAGCACGCTCCAGCAAGTCGGCGACAGGAGCCATCATCTCGTGTCCCGATGCACGCGTATCCGGAGTGATCTCGTCCGATACGCTGAGCTGTGCGAGCGCTCGCCGCTTATCCGGGTTCGAGATTGCCCAGTTCATCCATTTCCTCCACAGGTGGAAGAACTGCTCACGAACTTCGGCGTTCACCGGAAAGTTCATCGCACCGGCCGCCATTTCCATTTTTATTTCAAGATAGAGCTGATTGAAGAGGTCCGTTTTGGTCGCGAAGTAGGTGAAGAGCGATCCATTCGCGACACCAGCTTCTTTAGCGATGACCATGGTGGGCGCGCTCAGGCCCTGCATCACGATGATGCGAGTCGCCGCCTCCAGAATCGCGGCCCTCTTCTCGTCGCTCTTCGGCCTTGGCATATACCCAGCCTATAGGTAAACGTCTAGCCAGTCAACAACGACTCCGCTGTCTGTACCACTTGTGCTAGGCCTTCAGAAGACCGAGGCGCTGGAGGCTTTCCGCTGTCGCCACGATGCAGTCTTCGTTGGAGCGTGGTGCCCAGTTGAGGATGCGCTTTGCCTTGGCGTTCGTGAGGTTTCGGACGTTGCCGAGTTCGAGTGCGATGAGCCGCAGGTCGGGCATGAATCTGGCCAGAAGACGGACGAGCCAGTCTGGCATCTCGCGGGTCGGTACGCGACGGGCGATGGGGCCGAGGCGCTGCTTCAGAATCATCGCCACGTCGATAAGCTTGATGACATCTCCGGCGACGGCGAGGAAGCGCTCTCCCTTGGCGGCGGGGCTTATCATCGCACGCAGATGAAGGTCAGCTACGTCGCGGACGTCTACCCCACCGAAGGAGATGCGTGGACAGACTGGGACGGCCCCATCGAGAAAACGCTGCACTATCTCAACGGAGGTTGCGTAGTCGGGACCGAGGGCTGGGCCGAAGATCCCAACAGGGTTGATGACAGAGAGTTCGAGGCCGTTGCCCTCGTTTGCGATGAAGTCCCAGGCCGCGCGCTCAGCGATGGTCTTCGACTTTGCGTAAGCCGTGAGGCCTGGACCGTTCAGATCGGTCCAGTCGCGCTCGTCGAAGGGAGCCGTGCGCGGCTTCTGACCGTAGCCGATAGCGACGAAGGAGGAGGTGAGAACGACTCGCTCAACGCGGCGGCGCGGGCGGCACGAAGAACGCGGAGGGTGCCATCGCGCGCGGGAACGATGAGCTCGTCTTCGTGCTTTGGGGCTTTGCCGGGGAAGGGTGACGCGACATGGAGGACGAAGCGGCAGCTTTGGACCGCTTCAGTCCATCCGGCGTCAGCGGAGAGATCGGCTGCGACGAAGGAGAGAGCATCCAGCCGGGGAGAGCCAGCAACGTTCAGCATGGCCCGGACATCGGCTTCACGCTTCAAGGACCGGACGGTGGTGCGTACACGATAGCCTGCGCGGAGAAGCTGGTCGATACAGTGGGCCCCCACAAATCCGGAGCCGCCAGTGACGAGTACGAGATCTTCGTTCATAGGAACGAGCATACACTACAGACCGAACGTTCACTCTGTTTTATTCTGCTTTGACCTGCGCCCACAGACTTTCGGCGATCTCACGCAGAACGGCGGAGGATAGCTTACGGGGCAGTCGGGCGAGGCGCTCGATAAGGCCGATGGTAATTTCCTGGAGGACGTCAGCGGGCCACTCGTTGAGGACGCCGCCTTTGGAGCGGCTGGAGAAACGTTGGAGAAAGGCCGCGACGCGCTGATCGGTGGCATTAAGTTCAGGCTGGCAGGCGAAGCCGGCGTTTTTGTATTGTTCCAGGAAGCGCATTTCCTTCTGGTGCTTGCGATAGAAAAGATACATCCTTTCGCAGCCGTGGACGAAGGCCTGCTGCGGGTCCATTTCCAGGGTGAAGCCATCGAGGAAGCTGGCCATCTTGAGTGTGTGTATGCGCTCGTAGAGCGCCTGGATGATCTCTTCTTTGCTGGCGAAGTGGTGATAGATGAGGCCGGCACTGGTGTTGGAACGCTCGGCGATCAGTGACATGGGAGCCTCGTGAAAGCCACGTTCCACAACGACGTCCAGCATCGCATCGAGGATGGCGTCACGCTTGCTAGGCTTTGTTTTGGATGCCATGCGCCTATTGTTCCATGGCGGGAGCGGTATTAACTGTGACATGGAGGCTTCGTGGTGAGCAGGAGGGACGGATTCAGCGTTGGGAAGGGTAATGGAGTAAGTAAGCCCACGCCGGGTGGTCGGTTCCCCACTTCGGCTAAATCCCCAAAACGCTCTTTTCGTCAGTGAGCTGCTCAGGATTCTCAGTTGACGGTAAATCGCCAAGTCACTCATTGAGATGGACGAATTACTTCCCGAAGGCGACTTCTAGCTGCTGATCCTGCACACTATCGCGATCAGGGAGAGATCTCTTGGCCGCCGCCGGTTATTAAGGTGGTAGATTGTAAAACTGCACTCGTCATCCCATTTTCGATACACTTGCGGCTGTGGCCGCATGGACAAATCCTGATCGCTGGTCGGCACTTTGCTCAGGCGCTCTCTGTCCGATCTGACAGCTTGGCGAGCCGCTGGACATCGTGGCAACGCTGAATGCTTCCTGGGTCACGATGCAGGTAGCGGCTGGTCGCCTGATGACGCGAACTGTATTCACAATGGCTATCAGATGCTATACGAAATATGCGTTAAGCATCGGAACATCTGAGATCAACGTCTCCATACGATGAATTTTGTTCCTGCGGAGAATGAAGATGGTCGTGAGATGCTCGTCAAGAATCTTCCCTCCTTTGCTTCCGGTATTGTGCAAGAGGACACCTATATTCTTGTAGCCGACGACGACATGCTCCACTTTTACGTTTACTTCAAAGGCGTCCAAAATTTCCGCACGCATTAAGATTCCGTCGACACCGTGTACTTCGCCAGACATGAGACTGGTTCCAGGCAAACTCCATATGACATCGTCCATGACTAAAGATTGAAGCGTTTCCGAATTGCAGGTTTTTACTGCCATCGCGAAATCGATTGCCAGTGCCTTCTTTTGTTCGTCTGTCATATGGGCTCTCCCGTCAGTTGTGTGGGGTCCTCATGCTCATTGGCCACAAGGTTCGACATACTACCGGTTGAATTTCAGCGCATTTAGAGGATTTCGATGCAATCGGTCTGCAAGTAACCTGCCCGGCGTCCGGGGAATCTATTGAATCTACGTTCTTCTACTGGGCTTCGAGTCGCGAACATGAATGGCCCCGACATGAAGAGCCGAGCCCCCCATGCTTGTCGTTGATATCGCGCTATGGAATTGAGGCATCGTCCCTCTGCGTTCAACGAACGGGCGAGAAGTGAATTGCGCGTGTATTCCGTTACCCAACCCACTCTGAGCGATATACAGGGGCGGCTGGGCATTCCGCCTAAGCACCTTTAGCATGTGTCGCGGTGCACCGTGAGACCGTGCGGCCCTTCGTCAGAACAACGAGGCGCCGCTGGTCCACATCCGGGCCGCGACTATTGAGATACTGCGTCGCTATGGCATAACGTTGTGTTCATTGGTAAATAAGAGTTCGCAACGCTTGCGATCCATAAACGCTTCTTCGTCTGGGATCACGTTTTGCCTGTAGGTGTCCGATGCGAAGAAGGCTTTCGCGCCTGCGATGTCATCGAACCAGATCTCTGCGATGCCGTCGAACTTGGAGGCTGTTGTTCCCGGCAACGCATCGCCCGTGACGTGATTCTGGATATATTTCCGGACGTACTGCTTCGATGCCGGCTGGGCGGCAAAAAGGGGACCGTGGACATCGCGCCAATGCTCGATGTACTGCTCATATGTCAGGTCGCTTCGACGTACCATAAGAATGCTTAGCTTGATCATTGTTGTTTCCTCTCCGGATAGTAGTAGTTGACTTGGGTGATGCCTGTTAGGGCGAAGCAGTTCTGAAACTGGAGTCCGATGAACCTTGCAGGTCTTCTTGGTGGCTCAGCGTCACGACCTGACAGATCGGTAGCGAGTGTCCCGCAAAGACTCTGAGACTATGCGGCCGTCTGCTTGAGCGCGGCTATCGTATCAGCAGCGCTGATGATATGGCAGGCATAGAGAGGAAGGTTGACCTCGAGCGTCATCTTCATTTCTTCCCACTGATAGCTGGCGGTCGCGTCCTTGACGAGGGTCACGTCATATCCGAGCTCTACAGCGAAACGTACTGTCGAGTCGATACAGGTATTCGCACGGAGGCCGATCACGATCAGCTTGTGTACCCCATGCCGCTTGAGCTGAAGATCCAGATCGGTATTCGCGAAGCCGCTGGAGCACCAGTGCTCTTGGGCAACGATTTCGCCAGGCAGTGGCGTAAATTCGTCACGAAAGGTACCGCCCCACGAACCGGCGGTAAAGAGATGTCGTTCGTGACCCCACGTCTGAATCGGTGCGATGTACTTCCACGTGTTGCTTTCATCCTCAGGTCCCTGGTCCCGGTGGTGCGGGGCGAAGAACACCGGTATACCCGCGGCACGAGCGGCCTGGAGAGTCGTAAGCATGTTAGGTACGCAGTTCACGGTTTCTGCTATTTCCTTAATGAGTGGCCAGAGTATGCCACCCTCGGAGATGAAATCGTTGTACGGGTCAACTACCAGAAGTCCCGTCAGATTCTTTTCAAATGTCGGTGTACTCATCGTAAATTCCTCACTGTATGGCTTAACTGTGATGGCGGTGCTACCCACTGACCGAAGATTAAGAACAAAGACAGATCTGCTTTCGATTCGCAGTGATCATGCGCCGCCGGCTGCGGCTTTGGCCAATACTGTGTTAGGGAGGTTTTGATTGTCTCTACTTATCGTGAAATGTGACCGGCAGAACGGCTGGGACTACAGGGCACCATTAGACGATGGGCGCGAACTTCGCACTGCCTGCCGTCGAAGCCCGCTCTTGGGCTTATCAAAAGTGGTCCTAGATTGTATTACCGATGGAGTCACGATCACTGATCTAATCAATCAGAACGCAGTCTTAGACTTCGAGTTCAGCGACATGCAGCGCCATTCCCGAGACGTTGCATCCGTGTCGCTGACATTACGGAACAGAAGAGTTTCGATTCAAACGATCGGGCGAACGGTGGTTCCTGCGAGCGCCTAGGTTCAGCTGATAAAGGAGTAGTTCTGTGTCCATCCAGGAAGAATATGACGCTATCGTCATCGGTAGCGGTGAAGCAGGCAAATACATGGCCTGGCATCTCGCCTCCAAAGGTCAACGGGTCGCCAATGTCGAGGACAAGCAAGTTGGGGGAGCGTGTCCGAACGTGGCGTGTCTACCCAGCAAGAACATCATCCACTCCGCCAAAGTCGCTTCTTACTTCCGGCGCGGGGCGGAATTTGGAGTGACGCAGGACAATGGGAAAGTCGACATGTCTGCCGTAAGCACCCGCCGGAAACAAATGGTCAACGGACTTCGGCAGGTTCATATCTCAAACTACGAGAAGAGTCACGCCGAGATCATCATGGGCTTCGGTCGATTCGTCGGTGAGAAGACGGTACAGGTTACGCTCAAAGCCGGAGGGACCCGCGCCCTGAAGGCCAACCGCATCTTTCTCGATACTGGCTCGCGTGCAACCATCGACCTCGTTCCCGGGCTTATCGAATCGAGACCTCTTACGCATGTAGAAGTCCTCGAGCTCAACGTTGTTCCAGAGCACCTTTTGATTCTCGGCGGTGGCCCTGTAGGCCTTGAATTCGCGCAAGCCATGCGTCGCTTTGGTGCTCGCGTTACCATCATCGAACGCAGCCAAGCCTTGGCCCATTGGGAAGATCCCGACGTATCCGATGGCATCGCACAGCTTTTTCATGATGAGGGCATCGAAATACTCAGCAGTTCGACAATTACTTGCGTTGAAGGAATCTCAGGCCAGTCCGTCACACTTCACGTCCAGCGAGGTGATGGTGAGACCTCTGTCCAGGGTTCCCATTTATTGATAGCCACCGGACGCACACCCAACACTGAAAATATGGGTCTTGAGGTCGTTGGTATCAAGACGACTCCCTCCGGTCATGTTCAAGTCAATGAGCGACTGGAAACCTCGGTTCCCGGGGTGTGGGCAATGGGCGACTGCGCAGGATCGCCTCATTTCACACATATTTCCTTTGACGACTTCCGTATCGTGCGCGACAACCTTGCCGGTGGGCAGCGCTCCACAACCGGCCGTCAGACACCGTCTTGCATTTTCATTGACCCCGAGCTGGCCCGGGTGGGCCTCAATGAATCGGAAGCCAAACGCAAAGGGATTTCCTATCGGCTGATCAAGATCCCGATGCTCGCGGTTCTTCGCACTCGGACTCTTGGCGAGACACGTGGGTTTCTCAAGGCTCTCATTTCAGATGACGACCGAATCCTGGGATTTATAGGCTTCGGAGTTGGCTCGGGCGATCTTCTGCCGGTTGTCCAACTGGCCATGAGCGCTGGCCTGCCTTATACCGCGATAGGATCGCTGATCATAGCGCATCCCACTTTCTCCGAGGGACTGCAGAGTCTTTTCTCTACAGGGCCACTCAAAAAGTGAGTAGCTCTTGGCACCAAATAAGTCTCTCCATGTGAAGTTAAACAGACTTGATTTCGGTCCGCCCTCACAGCCAACGTTGCTCAAGAGCTGGGAAGGGGGCTGAGCAAGACAGCTGAAGAGGCCATGTCGTCGACGCTTGCCGTTATACCGAGGCCCCGCAGGTGGCCGCGAGGATTTGCGAGGTGCTCACATCGTCGGATATCTCATCTTCAGAGTTGAGAAAACTCGGACGCTCCTCACTCAGCAGCGCGGCCTCTTCCATTCTTTGCAGATACTGCAACACCGCGTCGCGAAGGCATTCAACTGCTTTTTCCTGATGCCCGATATACTTCAACTGCGCAATCCACACATCCTGCGCGGGCGAGAAGTCGCTGATATGAAGTACCTGAAGCTGATCGCGATATGGCGATGTTTGGTACACCTGGGGTGGTATTACCGCTAGTCCCATGCCCCGAGAAGCCATTGAAAGTTGAAAGTCCTTGCCGTCTGCCTCAATTGCTATCCGGAGCTCCATGTTTTTGCGGCTGAACGCATCCTCTAATGATCGGCGTGTACCGCAGTCCTCCGCATTCACAATCCACGAATGCGAGGTAAGCTCCCGGAGTGTCAGGTCATCGGGGTACGACAATGCATTTGAAGCTACAACGATGCCAGACTGTTTCCCGAGATATTCTGTGATGAGACTGGTAGGTGGTTCGGTGCCCTGAGAGAAGAGCAGAGCAGCTGCGTCAATCGTCTTGTTATGAAGACGGTCCAGAAGGGTCTTTGTCCCCTGGACGTAGGCATGAAGCTGCAGTTGCGGGAACTGATCTCGCAGACACTTTACGGGATCCAGAAGTGCGAGATCACCCAGACCGCGAACCATACCGAATCGAAACTCTCCGGATGGTTCGCCGTTGTGCACCATCGTTGACTTGAGATTGATGACATTCGCCAGGATCGGCTTCGCCAGATCATAAGCAGTCTGCCCGGCCCTTGTAGGCTGCAGCGGCCGCATCTGACGATTGAGCAGAGAGACGCCCAGCTCGTCCTCAAGGCTTTGAACACGACGGGAAACCGCGGATTGCGTCAGATGTAGGCGTGACGCCGCTGCCATGACCGAGCCACTATCGACAACTGCAACAAATGATTCCAAATCGAAGAGATTCATCTTTCCCCCCTATTGAGCCATGGTTCTGGCTCTCGACTCCCTTCAGCACCTCGGTGTCGACAAGACGAGCGCCTTGCCCAATGCTGCCCGCGCCCGCACCAACCGGGATTTTGCAGCAGGGACGGAAATGCCGACTGTGTCTGCAAGTTCCTGCATCGAGCAGTTCTCGGAATGTCGTGTCCTGACAACGCAACGAAGCGCCATGGGAAGTCCCCGTATCGCTTTTTGAAGGCGCACGCTTTGCTCGAAGGCCATGTACCGAGCCTCTGGATCCAACGATGTGTCGGGGATGTCCCGGTCTTCCCATGTGTCGCCTCCGTCGAGCGACCGTTCCACGGGGATTTCCAAACTCTTCTTCCTTTTTCGCAGGAGCTGCAGTGCCGAATTGATGCCGATGCGCGTCAGCCAGGTAGCAAAGCTTGAGCGGGCATCGAAGCGACTCAGATGAACGAAGGCCTTCATCAAGGATTCCTGCAGTACGTCTTCGGAATCGTGTTTGTTCCTCGTGATTCGATTGATCGACCTCAGAACCTGTCTTGAACTGCTTCTACACAGTTCAAGGAAAGCACGCTCATCGCCAGCCTGAGCTGCAGAGAGCAGGCGCTGCTCAGTCATATGGCAGTCGTCACTGCGAGCCGCATCAAGATCGTCAAATATCGGGTGGTATGGATTCATCGCACTAATCTCCCGTCATCACGGCCCTATAAATGGTTTCCAGCAGGTTTGCTCCATCGAACGGCTTGAAAAGGAAATCGATGGCGCCCCCATTGAGCGCTCGCTGTCGAGTTTCCTTGTCGTTGTGTGCCGATATGAAGATGACAGGCAGCTTGGGCCTCTCCAGCCTGACGCGGCGCTGCAGCTCGATTCCGTCCATTCCGGGCATCCGGGCGTCGGTGATTAGGCAGCTGGCGCTGGCAAGTATTCCAGACTGAAGAAAGTTTTCTCCTGAAGGAAAGACCTCGGGTGCATACCCGGCTGACTCCATCAGATTTCTAAGGGACTCTCTGACGCCATAGTCGTCGTCTACGCCAACCACGATATGTTGTGACAGTACGCCCATTCAAGAGTCCCCCGACTACCGATCATCGTAGGCAGAAAAGAGAAGGGCGGCCATATATAGGTTTATTTACGAGGGCCTAAGAGCGCGTGCCACACCAAGTTTGTCAGACATTCTGACCAGATCTGCCAAGGACTGAGCCCCCATTTTGCGCATAAGCCTCCCTCGCAGTACGCCTATCGTTATCTCGCTTTTTCCGAGAGCCGAAGCCGTCAGCTTGTTCGCGAACCCCGCGACGACGAAAGGAAGTACCTCTCGTTCGCGAGGTGTGAGACTGTCGTAGTGCTTTTGCAAGTCCGCGACTTTCGTTGCTGTCTCACGTGCCTTTCGATCGATGGCAATACCCAGCTCCACTGCTTCCAGTAGTTCCTGGTCGCCGATCGGTTTCGACAAGAACTCGATCGCGCCGGCCTTCATAGCGCGAACCGAAGATGGGACGTCGCCGTGTCCTGTAATGAAAATAATTGGTGGCGGAACGCAAGCTGCGAGTCTCTGCTGGAGTTCGAGGCCATTGATATTGGGAAGTTCGAGATCCAGGATGAGACAGGTTGGGGCTTCTGGCTTAGGGTATCCCAGAAACTCTTCAGCGGAACCAAATGAAGTCACCCAAAATCCCATCGAGGAGAGGAGATTGGATACTGCCTCCCGGACATTAAGGTCGTCATCGACGAGCAGCACAAATGACTGATCCGTGTTCATGCCGAACCTCCAGACTGGACTGGGAGAGTGAAGAAGAAGGTCGAACCGAGGGTATTACCCGGTACTGCCCATAGCCTGCCTCCATGGGCCTCCACGATGGATCGGCAGATCGCGAGACCCATGCCCATACCGTTCTCTTTTGTAGTGAAAAATGCCTCAAAGATTTTGTTCGGATCGTCGATCCCCATCCCACTGTCCCGTATTTCAACAAGGATGTTGTGAGTGTCATCGAGCTTGGAGGTGACGAAGAGTCTCTTAGGGCGATTCTGCACAGGATCCATTGCTTCCAGCCCATTGATAAACAGGTTCAAGACTAACTGTTGCAGCTGCACGCGATCACCTGAGACGAAAGGCATGTCTGGGCTCAAATCGGCCTCCACGAGGATCTTTCTTCTCGTCGCTTCGCTCTGAATAAGACGAAGAACTTCACCAATGACGTCGTTGACGTCGACATCGATTCTCTCCATCTTTGCGCTGCGAGTGAAAAGAGAGCGTAATCTCTTTACAACGTCTCCAGCCTTCTTGCCGTCCCGCACGAGCATCTCGGCGGTTTCAAAGGCCTTGACTAGATTGGGCGGCTCTGCTGAAAGCCATCGGAGGCAAGCGTGACTGTTGGCGACTAGGGCGGCCAGCGGTTGGTTGATCTCGTGCGCGATCGATGCCGCAAGTTCCCCAATAGTTGCGATCTGAGTGGCCCGCGACAAACGAGATTCAGTGTTGCGTAATATCTCTTCTGACCGCTTTCGGTCGTCGATATCTATAGCTATCCCGTACCACCTAAGGATGTTGCCGGCCGCATCTCGAAACGGGTTGGCACGGAACAGTAGCCACCTGTATTCTCCATCAAATCTACGCAGTCGCGTTTCGCACTCGCCCGGGCTCCCCGAAGCCCTGAGGGACTGCCATACTGCTCCAAGAGTGGGCAAGTCCTCCGGGTAGACATCAGTTCTCCAGTCCAAACCTGGCAACTCTTCGGCGGAGATGCCTAGGTAGTCAAGATAATGCTGGTTATAGAATTCTGGTTCGCCGTTGACGTGAGTCGACCATACAAACCCTGGAATTGCATTAATAGTTTGGTGGAGACTGCTTTCACTGGCAACGAGCACTTCCTCGATCCGCTTCCGATTTTCGATATCCGAGGCAAGATGGTACCAGCGAACTATACGCCCGTTCGGATCCCGCAATGGACTTCCGCGCACTTCAAGCCAGCGGTATACGCCGTCGGCTCGGCGCATTCGGCACTCCGCCTCGAAGGACTCTCCAGTTTCTACCGAACGCCGCCACAGATCTGTGAAATTCACGATGTCGTCCGTATGCAGATATGGTGTCCAGGTTGTAATTGTTTCCAGTGGCTCACCCAGAAATTCTTGCATCTTCTGATTGACGAATTGCATTTCGCCGGCGGCAGTCGTTGTGTATATCAGACCTGGGATGCTATCGGCTACAAGACGATATCGACGTTCCGTTCGTTGGAGAGCTTGCTCCGCTCGTTTTCGATCTTCGATGTCAGTAATGAGACCATAGGAACGCACGATATTGCCTTCAATATCGTAATGTGGAACGACTCGAGCGTGGAGCCAACGGAATACACCGTCCGCACGGAGTAAGCGGAATTCGACGTCGAGAGTTCCACCGGTTTGCACCGAATGACCCCACAGCTTCAGTACTTCATCTCGGTCTTCATGATGGAGGAGCATTGGCCAACTGGTTCTCAATGCCTCCAGAGTGGTACCTGTGTAGTCGAGGAGAGGTTGGTTGACGAACTCAAGTTCGCCGGCAGGGGTATTCGTGCAAACAAGACCTGGAATGCTGTCCACTATCAGGCGAAACGTGTTTTCTCGCGCACGCGCACTTTCTTCTGCTTTGATTCGCTCATCGATGTCAGAGAGCAGGTTGTACCAGCGGAGAACGCCTCCATTCTTGTCGGGTAAAGGAATGCCTCGAACGTGGAACCAACGGTAGACGCCATCGGCACGACGCAGTCGGTGTTCCAGATCGTAGGGCTGTCCTTTTTCGAAGGCGCTGAGCCGAGAGCTAATCACCCGCGCTCGGTCATCTGGATGGACAAGGTCGTTGTGAGCCCATCCTCTCAGCTCCTGGAAGGTCTTGCCGAAATAATCGAGGACCTCTTGATTGACGTGCTCGATTTCTCCAGATGGAGTCAAACTACAGACCTGGCCCGGCAGACTGTCAACGATCAATCGAAAGTTGAACTCACTCGCGCGCAAGGATGCGTCTGAGCGTCTCATCGACGTCACATCCATAACGGTTCCGATGTACTGGAGGTCTCCGGCGTCATCTCGATGAGCATGGGCAACGACATGGACGTACTTAACTGTCCCATCCATTAGCTGGAAGCGGTGTTCGAAATCAAGGTCCGACCCGGTTCGAGAGGCATTCTCTAGGAGTTCTTCGGCCACGCTTCTGTCATCTGGATGGACTCGGTCGTACAACAGATCGAGAGTAGGAACGACCGATACGTCGTAACCGGCGATTCGAAGTGTCTCCGCAGACCAATAGAGTTTGTTGGTGAGCGGGCTCCAACCAAAGCTCCCGACGTGACTGATTCTTTGTGCTTCTTCAAGGAAGGATTGACTCTTATGTAACTCCGCCGCGATTTCTTTTCGACGTTGCTCTATCCTCCGTTTGGAGTCGATCACGATCGCGATAACGATTCCCGCCACGAGGAATGCAAATAATTGCAGGTATGATTCGCGTGCGACGGAGAAGCGGAATCGCGGTGACAAGAAGAAATAATCAAAGGCCAGAGTACTCAGTCCTATGGACAGTAACCCCGGGCCTCGGCCGCCATATAAACAGCTCACCACGATGGCGAGGCTAAAGCAGGATGCAGGCGCATCCAGACCCAACGCCAGCGCTGTGGCCAGTGCACAGAAAATCGTGGCTAGTCCATAGCGTCGAAGTGTGAACGTACTGTTCATCCGGAGACCATCCCGGGCCTTGACACGCACTCGGTGTGTATACATCCTACACCAACGTTAAAGCGAACTGTCAGGTCTATCCAAGCCACCCATGAGCATGCCGCTTGAAGACTGATCCAGGCGCGGATGCTCAAGAGCCTTAGGCAGATGGGGTATGCGTCACTTCGAAGCAACATGGTGACTGCCGACTATCAGGCTCCGTGAGCAATGCTCAATGAATGAGGAGAATTGCGTTTTGGGAATGATAGATATGAAAACTTTTCAGGCGGCGTCGATGCAGAATCGGAATCAAATATTTGAGGCTCCCTAATCGCGACAACCCTTGGAAGTTGTTGCTTACCAAGTCTCCGGAGACATTTTCGTGCCTACATACGTTTGCCAGGTTCCGGCGGGTTCGCTCACCGTCACACAGAAGGCGGCGATCGCAGAGGCGATTTCCCACAGCCACAGTGAAGCGACTGGGGCGCCTCCATTCTTTGTTCAGGTCGTCATTGAAGAAAGGGGCTCCGAGGACAGGTTCCTGGGAGGGAAGCTTACCGTGAATCATATTTGGATCTACGGTCATATCCGCTCCGGAAGGACCAGAGAGCAAAAGACGAAGATGATGCTTGGGATGATGCGGGCTGTAGCCAAAATCGCAAGGCTCAAAGAGGAGTCAATCTGGGTCTATCTCAACAATCTCGAACCAACCGACATGGTCGAGTACGGACACGTGTTGCCGGAACCTGGTGCGGAGCGGGAGTGGTTCAACGGATTGCCCGAATCGCTCAAGGATTATCTTGTCAACCTTGGAACTGACCGGGACAGCTTTGTTTTATAGATTGGGAGCAATTACCCAGCGGCAAAGACAAGGAGCGCCCGAGTGTAGTTCTCCCATTTCAGTCCGGCGAGAAGACCGTCTGCTCCCTTCACGAGAAACGAAAGGAACGCCATAGTGCAACGTATGAGCAGTGAAGGTGGCTATCACGCGGCCAGCGTATTTACACGAGCACTGATTCTCGCTTCAGGAGCGAATGTCGTTGGAATGCGACTCTTGCGTTTCGCGCTTGTTGTCGTGTTGATCTGGATTGGAGGCCTAAAGTTTGCAGATTACGAAGCAGACGGAATCGTACCGCTGGTCGCAAACAGTCCACTAATGAGTTTCTTTTACCACCACCCGGCGCCCGATTATCGCGAGCATATGAATCACGAGGGAGAATTGAAGCCCGGCAATCGGGAGTGGCAAGTCAGCAATGGAACCTACCCATTTGCGCACGTCCTTGGGTGTGTGATCGTGGCAATTGGTCTCATGATCGCCTGTTATGGTTTTGCACCGGGCGTCGCAACCGTGGGCAGTTTTCTTTTGATCCTGATGTCGTTCACGACATTGTCGTTCCTTATTACTACTCCCGAGGCATGGGTTCCAGCCCTTGGTGATTCAGCGCATGGCTTTCCCTATCTATCGATAGCGGGTCGGCTCATCATTAAGGACGTGATCATGTTAGGCGCAGCCGTGGTCACCATGGCGGAAGCAGCCAAGAAGAAGCTGTCACTCACCGGATTGTGATTTGCACGAGGTACGTACCTGCAGAAATGGGAAGAAAAGTTTTGGTAGATAAATCAGCGGAGGATACGTTTCTTGCCTGCCAAACGGCCGGAAACGCATCCTTGCTTCCGTTATCGCATGCCCCCGAAGCGATCAGGGTCTCGCCGGTAAGCCAGCCGGATTGATCTGACGCCAGAAAAACGGCAATCGGCGCAATGTCCGAGGGTTGCCCAAAGCGGCCAAGCGGCGTCTGAGAGACGAGATGCTTTTCGAAATCACTTCCTATGACGCCAATTGCATGAGCGCCTTCGGTCTCCGTGCCGCCTGGATTAATCGAGTTCACCCGAATTTTCTTCGGTCCTAGTTCCTTTGAAAGTACTTGCGTTATGGAGTCGACGGCACCTTTGGTCGCGGTATAGAGCACCGTCCCAGGTGATGTCACCTGGGTTCCCGCGGTCCCAATATTGATGACACTGCCACCGTTTGCCCCGAAGCGCTTGACTGCCTCCTGTGTGCTGAGGAAGATACCGAGCACGTTGGTATTGAACTGCCTATGAAACTCCTGCTCCGTGACGGACTCCAAGGGGCCGAAGGAGTACACGCCCGCATTATTGACAAGCACATCGACTGTCCCGAAGGCCTTCACGGTCTCTTCGAAGAGCCGCTCCACATCCGAAGAGTTGGCGATGCTTCCCTGTACTGCGATCGCTTTGCCGCCCTGGCCGACGATATCCGCGACCACCCTGTCGGCACCTTCTCTGCTTGTGGCGTAGTTGACAACAACCATCGCTCCTGCAGCGGCCAAACCTTTTGCAATGCCGGCCCCGATGCCTTTTGAGGCACCTGTAACAACCGCAACTTTACCGTCCAAAACTCCCATCTTTCTCCTCTCGAGCTCAACGAGTTACCCAACAAAACTGCTCGCTCGTTCCATGCATATGGTATTCCTTAGAAACCTAGTGTCAATTACGCACCTAGGTGACACTAGGTAGCGTTGAGGTAACCGATGAGCAAAACCGTAGCCATGTCGCTTCGCCTGGATAGGGTTCTGTTGGACCAGATAGCTGGCCAATGGACCCTTCTCGTGTTGGGAGCGCTTTGCGACAACGAGGGCCGCGCACGCTTTAATGCAATCAAGCGCGCTGTGCCCGGAATCTCGCAAAAGACGCTGACACAGTGCCTACGGCAATTGGAGAGAAACGGGCTGGTGCAGCGCCGGGTTCTCACCCAATCTCCTCTCGGTGTGGAGTATTCCTTTACGAAGCTGGGCGATACATTGGAAACTCCGGTGGCGGCGCTCTATGAGTGGACCGCCACCTATTCTGCTGCCGTTCGTGCAGCGCAGGCGCGTTACGACGGCAAAACGTGCAAGAAGTGATCGAAGACACCGTCCCTTCCTTCATAAGCAGAAACAATCAAAGTCTTGGGCAAACAGTATTGGGTAATTGGTAAGCTGTGGGCGCATCCTGAGCATGACCATGGGATCTGCAGGGTCCTGTTGGAGGCAGTCCTGTCTGATTGGATTGCTTGATTGAGGGGTGCGTATGGTTCCGTCTGACGACGTTCTCAGAGCGGTGCAGGAGACAAGCCGGCGATTCTGTCTCGGGGTTGTAGGCCAAGGAAACCTTGACGGGATAAACCGTGTGTATACAGCCGACGCTCAAATTCTTCCGCGAAGGGCGTCACTCATGAATGGGCGAGAGGCTATCAGGGGATTCTGGCAGGCTGGATTCACCGCGTTGGGAATCAAGGGGGCTAAGCTGGCCACGCTGAATATCGAGATAACCGGCAACACCGCAGTCGAAGTCGGTGAGGCAGAGTTGAACCTTGGGGAAAATGGATCGGCGACCGCCAAGTACGTCGTGCACTGGAAGCAGGAAGACGGCCAATGGCTGTGGGACAAGGACATCTGGAACATCAGCTGAGACCCAGGTTGTCGAGCTTTGATGACTAGCCCCTTCTGGTGGCAACGAGAGACCTGTAGTGGCGGTAGCGTCATAATTTCCGTCGCTACTCTTCAAATGAGATCCCATCGATTCACCGATCTTCATCATTTCGGAAGGTCGCCAGAATAACCAGACCCAACGGACTCATGTCGAACTGAGCCGCGTCGAGAACGGTCCTTCACGGTGGTAGAAGATGTGTATACATCTACCGCTCGCTCCAGGACGATAGAAAAGGATAAAGCTCATGGCAGAAAACAAACAATTGGTGGATCCGAAGACGGCAGCATTGGTGCTAATTGAGTATCAAAACGACTTTCTATCGCCGAAGGGTGCGATGCACAGCGGAGTCAAGGACGTCGTCGCGAGCAGTAACATGCTAGCGAACACCGCAAAACTCGTCGAAAAGGCGCGTGCATTGGGCACGACCATCATGTTCCTTCCGATTACGTTCGCCGACGGCTTTGGTGAACTCGGACCGAACCCATACGGACTCCTGAAAAAAGTCATTGAGGCAAACGCCTTTCGTAAGGGGACATGGGGGGCGGAGATCGTCGATGCTCTCCCTCGGCAGGCGGGCGATATCATCGTTGAGGGAAAGAGAGGCTTCGACGGTTTTACAACCACGAATCTCGATTTCATCCTTCGGCGCCGTAACATTACGACGATCGCGATAGGCGGCCTGCTGACGAACTGCTGTGTCGAATCAACAGCCCGTACTGGGTACGACAAGGGCTACGATGTCGTCACCCTGACGGACTGCACGGCCACGATCGGCGAAGAGGAGCAGCGAGCGGCGGTAGAGAAGAATTTCTGGATGTTCTCACGTCCACTCACGCATCTTCAATTTATCGCCGAACTTCAGCCGAAAACTGCTTAGCATCCCATACTCCCTAGACTACACAGGGAGGAGGCTTGCTCTCTTGCAGCGGCACCCATTGTGCCTGCAATTGAGCCCCCTCCCTGGGTTATCCTCCGAATTCCAGGTGCCGCCAACGTTATTCGTGAACGTCATTGTTAACGCGCATGCACCAAGAAACCATTCTCACATTGGCTCGAGCGATCCTTCGACAGCGTCCTACAATCAATGCGGCGACAAAAGATTGTCGCCGCGTTGATATCCGAATCAGATCGACTTCCAGAAACGCGCTGCTAGGCGATGATCTCGTGCCGCTGGGCTCCCAGATGGGTGATGCCGCACTCCAGGATATCTCCGACTGCCATGTACCGGTTCTTTCCCATGCCGACTCCTGGCGGTGTGCCAGTCGCCAGAATGTCCCCCGGAAGAAGCCGCATATAGCGAGAAAAGTAAGCAAGCATCTCATGGATGTGGAACAGCATATCGCTGGTATTCCCTTGCTGCTCGTAATTCCCGTTGAGTTTGGTCCAGACGTCGAGGCTCATCGCATCAATACCGGTTGTAAGATACGGACCGATCGGGCCGTAAGTAGGGCGAGATTTCGCACGAACCAGATGCTGTACATGCGCTGCATCGACTTGGGTCGCTCGGTCGGAGATATCGTTAATGCAAGTGTAGCCAAAGATGTATTCTGCGGCGTCGACTGCATCGATGTCCTGCACTTCGCGTCCGACGACGATTGCTAATTCCGTCTCCCAATCCAGCTTCGCGCCCACACTTGGGCCGCGGCGAATAGGGTCGAGAGGGCCAGTTAGGGAAAGCGTTGATTTGAGGAAGACCTCGGGCTCGGTAGGGGCAGGTACCTTCAGTTCTTCAATGTGCTTCTTGTAGTTGAACCCAGTTGCCGCGACCTGCCGAATCCCAGCGATTGGCTCCAAATACGTGACTTCACCTGAAAGCTCCTTGAGTTCGCCAGCCTCGATCTTCGTCAAGCTACCGCTTGCAATCGTCTCGGGCGTGATGTCAGAGACAATCGGCCGAAGATCCAAAAGAGTTTGATTGCGAATGAGTACTGGAATCGTGGTTGCTGCCTGACGGATACGTGCAAATTGTTGCATGAATCTTTCTCCTCTTGTTTTGCGTGGCCAATGAAGGACTTGGTAGGGAGTCATTTGAACGCGGCAGTGTTCAACGACTTGCCCGAATCAGATCGCGGATATTAGATGCTGAGCAACAGAGGAAACATTCCCTCGCTGCCACGAAAGCAGCAGTCGCACTTCGCGACCGGGATTTTTGATTGGACGAGTTACGACATTTTCTCGCGTGTATGCGGACACCGAGACTGGCATAATCGACACTCCGACACCCACGGACACTAGCCCGATCGCTGTTTGCCAAGTAGCCACCTCTTGTATCGACCGTGGCTTAAGGCCATATCCCGCAAATTCAAGCATGACTGCTTCTGAGAGGGTCGCTGCTACATTCTTGGAGGGCAAAATCAACCGATCTTGTCTCAGATCTGCGATATCAATGGAATTTTGCTTCGCAAGGCGATGCTGGTCGTTCAGGAGCACGATCAATGACTCAGGCGGCAGTTCGCGATGATTGAATTCCGCGTTGGGCGTTGTATAGGAGATCGCGATATCGATCTCCCCACTCCGCAATGCAAGAACCTGATCGTCGCTTCCCATTTCCTTGAGCTGAATCGCAACATCCGGGTAGTGGTCCGCAAAGCTCTTTACCAATCGAGGTACCACAACGACGTCGGCAGCCGTTCCGAAGCCGATCGCTATGTGTCCGAGCTCGCCTCGACCTGCGCGCTGAGCAGCGAACTTCGCGCCCTCGAACTTTTCGAGACTACGCTCTGCTTCGAGGAGGAAGACCTCCCCGGCCACCGTTAGAGACAGCTTGCGACCGTTTCGGTGGATCAGGGATATTCCCAATTCTTCTTCAAGCTGTTGAATGTTTTGTGTCAGCGCCGGCTGCGCGATATGCAATTGTTCCGCCGCCCGAGTCATATGGAGTGTGCGAGCCAGAACGCTAAAGTAGCGAAGATGACGATTCTCAATCATGGACCGGCAGCCTGCCTTTCTGTTTTGGTATCCATCCCGATTAGCGCCTCGCGGACGCATCGAAAGTTGAAGAAATCTAATCTGCATTCAGTGCATACTGTGTTCTGCGACTCACCACCAGTTCATTGCTGGGTCGGCACATCTCCACGAACTATCCCTTTGACAGCTCAAGCGTTCCGGTCTGGAGCTCCGAACTTGCGGTGTATAGATATGGAGTCGAATCGTTCACTTAAAGAGCATGAAATGTTCTCATGGCGACTATGTCGATTTCGCAATCGCCCTCAATCTATGCCTCGTAGCGAGAATTGCGGAACGCGAATAGCTAGAATGAGCTGATTTCATGGGCGAGAATGGCCCCTCCCCAGAGAATGTCGGAGCAGCCTGCAAGCGTCATATCTTCGCAATCGCTTGTATAAGCAGAAGCGATCATAAGACATCGCAAACAGTATTGGTCTGTTCGCTCCAATAAGAGCATTCTTATCTCATTCGTGAGATTGCAGAAGCCGCACGCGATCTCTAGATTACGAGGAGATCCTGAGATGTCGAAGACAGCATTTTTCCAAAGCCGCAATCAGTTGACCTATGCCGGTGCCGCGATAGTCATCGCGGCTGCAGTCGCAAAGTCGATGGAAATTTCCGCACCCGAGTGCATTGCAGTCGTAGACGCGGTGGAAATTTATTGGCCTATGCCCGTATCGATGGAGCGGCAGTCCTGGCCGTTCAACCTGCGATCGCCAAGGCTACTACTTCGGCTGCACTCGGAGCTCCCACGGGTGGCATCCCGTTTGAGTTCGGCGCCAACCTCGCCTTCGCCAGCCATGGTGGAATCACAAATCTTGGTGGCGGATTCCCCATTATTTACAAGGGTGAGTTACTCGGCGCCATAGGCGTCGGATCCGGCACCACGGAGCAGGATGTTGCAGTTGCCGAAGCCGGACGCGATGCGTTATTAGCCTCGCTGGAGTCCTGATTATGTCGCACTTTTTCAATGTTTGCGGTACGCACATGAAGATCGTCTGTGCGCCTTTGGCATTCGGATTAGCACTGTCTCTGAGTTTCTGGCAGCTAGCCCATTCTCAGTCACGCGGAGGTGATATGCAAAACTCAGTAAATCCCCAAGAAAGTGTGTCCAACGACAAAATTGCGACTGATCGCAGCATCGGAAGTATCGAGCCGGTCTTTCGCTTTTTTGACGCAATGCCAACGGGGGTAACAGTTGCCGCCGACGGAAGAATCTTCCTGAACTTCCCCCGATGGGGAGATGGGGTCCCCTTCACGGTTGGTGTGATTCAGGATGGCAAAGTCGTGGCCTATCCCGATCAGCACATCAATACATTCGATCCGGCGCACCCTGGGGAGACCCTGGGAAGTGTACAGAGCGTCGTCGTCGATGCGGCAAATCGCTTGTGGATACTGGACACGGCTGCTCCGAAGTTTACGACACCTCTGGTAGGTGCGGCCAAGCTAATCGCTGTGGACCTGGTCACGAATAAAGTCGTGAAGAGTATCGTCCTTCCCGCTACGACGGTTCTACCCACAACCTATCTCAATGATGTGCGCTTCGACCTGCGGAAGGGTAAAGGTGGCGTTGCCTATATCACGGATTCGTCCGCTAATGGCCCAGGCGGCATCATTGTGGTTGATCTCGAAAGCGGAAATAGCTGGCGCAAGCTCACGGGCCATCGGTCTACTTCGCCCGACCTGTCCTTCGTCCCTATCGTCGAAGGGGAGCGGCTCGCGACAAGAGAGAAGGGGAAGGCCCCGGTACCCCTCAGCATTGCATCCGACGGCATAGCCTTGTCCTCCGACGGAAGAACGCTCTACTACTGTCCGCTGTCAAGCAGGCATCTATACTCCGTTCCGACCGAACTTCTCCTGGATACCGCTGACAACAGCAAGACTATCTCTGAGGCTGTAGTCGACCTAGGTGAAAAGGGTGCCTCGGATGGCCTTGAGAGCGACGATAAGGGAAGAGTTTATGCCGGCGACTACGAACACAACAGTATTCGTCAGATGCAAACCAACGGGGAGTGGAAAACAATCGTTCACAATCCAAGGGTTCTCTGGCCGGACACGCTCTCTGTTGCGTCCGATGGCTACCTGTACTTCACAGCGAACCAGTTCCCTCGCCAGCCACAATTCCACGAAGGTCAGGATTTGCGCGAGAAGCCATACATATTGTTTCGCGTGAAGATCGATGCTGGTCCCGTGCTATTGAAATAGCGGACGGCCGTACTCTTATAGGCCCTCACTTTCAGTTGACATGCATCGATCGAGACGTCTTTCTTTGACGCCACAGTCGACGTGTGTCAACGCATGAATTAGCGCCGAAGGCGTCCACGGTGACGCTGTTTGCGTCATGCTCAACACCTTTTCGGTGCCTGGGGGCCCGAAACGAAAGGAACATCATGAGTTCGGTGAGCCGTCTTAAACGCGCGAACGTACGCGCTGTCCTTGTCCCGCTTCGCAGGCCGATCATCGCAGACATTGGTACGTTTGCTCAATGGCCCTTGATCCTTGTTGATCTAGAGTTAGAGGGCGGCATCATCGGGTCGAGTTATATCGCGCCATATCGCGAACACGCTGTAACGGCAATCATTGCAGAGATCCGCGATATCGCTACTCAACTAGCAGGCCGTTCGGAACCCTTCGACGCCTTTCAGGTTGTGCAAAAGGCACTCAACGTCGTGGGGGTGAGCGGTGTTTCTACTCTTGCGACTGCTGCAGTTGATATGGCCCTTTGGGATGCACTCGCTAAAGAAGCTGGACTCCCCTTGGCGTGTCTGCTCGGAGGAAGCATCGGTCCTATCCGTTCCTACAACAGCAATGGCCTGTGGAGGCACAGCGTAGACACTTTGGGCGCTGAAGCAAAGGAGCTCCTGTCGGAAGGCGGGTTCACAGCAGCGAAGCTTCGCCTCGGTAATGAGCGACTGCGCGACGACCTCGCAGCGATTCATGCCGTTCGAGATGCGGTCGGGGCAGAAGTCGACATCATGGTGGACTTTAACCAAGCCTTGGGTCTTGGAGATGCCATTAGGCGGTGTTGCGATCTCGACAATGAAGGACTCTATTGGTTGGAAGAACCGATCCTCTACAACAACATCGCTGGCTATGCAGAGATTGCAAAACGCGTGACGACCCCTCTCCAGATGGGCGAGAACTTTTATGGTGAGCGCGATTTGATGAACTTCCTACAGGCGAAGGCGGTGCACTACGTGATGCCCGACCTCATGCGTATAGGAGGTATCAGCGGATGGATGAGGACGGCGGGGGTTGCCGCGGCTGCCGGGATTCAAATGTCCAATCATGTGTATCCGGAAATCTCTGCCCATCTTCTTCGGGTCACTCCTACGGCGCACTGGTTGGAGTGGGTCGACTGGGCTAATCCAATCCTGTCCGAGCCCACCGTACCCATCAAAGGTCAAATCACCGCGCTCGACAAGCCAGGAACCGGGATCGGCTGGAACGAAAAAGCCATCGCGAAGTACGCGCTGAAAGCCTAGTCAATCGACTACGACCTCCTCCTCGAGTACTGCTGCGAGGGAGTTCTAAGTCCCCAACAGTCTACGAATGAGGAGAGAAATGGCGACGGTCAGGGAAGTTCTATTTGAACTGATGAGGAAGCTCGATATGACAAAGATCTTCGGCAATGTCGGCTCTACAGAAGAGCCGATGCTGAAAGAGTTCCCTTCAGATTTTCAGTATGTGCTCGCATTGCAGGAATCCGTGGCTGTTGCGATGGCGGATGCTTACTCCCAGGCATCCGGCAAGGTGGCGCATGTGAATCTGCATACCGCTGCAGGTAGTGGGAATGGCATGGGCAATATCGAAACTGCCTTTTATAACAGAACGCCCATGATCATCACCGCCGGACAGCATATGCGGGAGATGTTAATCCATGAGCCGTACCTGACAAACAAGAATCCCTACCAACAGGCCCAGCCGTGGGTGAAGTGGAGCTATGAGCCCGCTCGTGCTGAGGATGTTCCTGCGGCATTCTTTCGAGCTTACGCAACCGCAATACAGGCGCCCGCTGGACCTGTGTATCTCTCTCTTCCCATGGACGACATGGACAAGGAGTGTCCGGTATTGCCTCAGCTCCGCATCGTCGAACCTCGCCTCTCCGCTGGAAAAGATGTGTTGCAGCCTGTGGCCGATGCACTGGCAGCAGCGAAAACCCCTGCACTTGTATTCGGTGGTGCGATAGACCAAACCGGGGGATGGTATGACGCGATCGCGTTAGCAGAAAAAGTGAAAGCTGCTGTCTGGGCGGCGCCGTTTGAGGGCCGGCCCGGTTTTCCGGAAAACCATCCCCTCTATCAGGGCGGGCTGCTTAGTGGTATGAGTTCCGTCTGTAAGCAACTCGAAGGATATGACCTGGTCGTAGTTATTGGCGCGCCAGTGTTCCGCTATTATCCTTACGCACCGGGCCATCCGCTGCCGCAGGGCACTAAACTTATACACCTCAGTGACAGTGCAGAAGAGACCGCACGCGCTGTTGTCGGGGATAGCGTTGTTTGTGATCCCGCGCGCGCCTGCGCAACTCTCGTAGAACTGCTTCCTGTAACCTGGCGCAAGGCGCCGCTGCCGTTGCCGCCGAGTCCGGAACCGACGGTTGGCGAAATTATCACGGCCGACTATCTCTACCACACGGTTGAGAAGCTTCGTCCGAAGAATTCGGTCATTGTGCAGGAATCACTGTCTACACTCGGTCCCTTGCATGACCGCATCCGAATCTCTCAACCGAGATCATTCTTTTCGATGTTTAGCGGTGTCCTCGGCTACGGTCTCCCCGCGGCAGGCGGCGTGGCTTTGGCAGAGCGGGATCTTGGCACGAATCGTAAAGTGATTTGCCTGATGGGGGATGGTGCGACGCAGTATGTGATCCAGTCTTTCTGGACCGCGGCGCAGCACAAGCTACCCGTCTTCTACATCATTCTGCGCAACCACGCATACAACATCCTGAAGGCCTTCAGCACCTATCTAGTCGCACCGGAAGTCCCCGGCTTCGACCTTCCCGGTATCGACACCGTGCAACTTGCGAAAGGCTACGGATGTGAAGGCGATTACGTGTCTAAACCGTCAGAGCTGGAAGCAGCAATTTTGAAAGGTCTTGCCTTCCCTGGGCCATATGTCCTGCAGGTGGAGGTCGACGCGACCCTTCTGCCGCTTCTCGGCGAGATCGGTCCCAAGACGCAGTACTCCGATGAACCGATCGCGGATAGCCAAAGCCTGCAAAGGCAAGAGGCATAGAGGAATCGAGGCAATGAAATGATTCAACCTGATGAACTCAAAACAATTCCGTTCTTTGCTTGCCTGTCCGAAGAGTTACGCCACCGCGTAGCCCACAATGCAGCAGATCTCTACGTCCCAAAAGGCGACTGGCTGATAAGAGAAGGGGAGGTGCCCTGGTTTTTCGTTTTACTCCAGGGCTGCGTAGAGATCGAGAAGGAGCATCGCGGAAAGAGCGACGCGAGTTGGCAATACTATCCCGGTGATTTCTTTGGGGAGACCTCGATTCTGCTTGATTCTCCGACGATAGCGTCCTTACGCGCACACGAAGCTTCGAGAGTCGTCAGGCTCGATCGGATGCTGTTCAAAGAACTGATTGACTCTTCGCTGGAGTGTAGCAATCTGGTCGTGCAAGTGATGATGAAGCGGGTCACGGCGATCCGCGACTATACCCGTGACAACAATCCTCTGCGCGCCCTCGTCGTTGGCTCACAATACGACGCCGAGTGTCGTGACATCCGAGTCTTCCTGTCTCTGAACCGAATTCCTTACGAATGGTGTGATAGTGGGCGAGAGACTGATCGTATCCCCGCATATGTGCCCGCAGGCTTGAGTGGGTCGTTCGTGCTAGTGGATAAATCAGTTCTCATCGACGCACCGCTGACTGTGCGCAAAGTTGCGGACGCATTAGGAATCGGGACTGCACCTGCCGACAGTAATTACGACGTAGTTGTAGTGGGGGGCGGACCTGCGGGGCTTGCGGCTGCGGTGTACGGAGCATCTGAGGGTCTGCGAGTTCTCCTGGTGGAGAGAAACGCTGCTGGGGGCCAGGCAGGCACATCGTCCCGGATCGAAAACTATCTCGGCTTTCCCAATGGTATTTCCGGAGACGACTTGAGTTCACGGGCATTGAAACAGGCTTCTCGCTTCGGGGCGGAGATGGTAATGACCCGAGATGTGCAACAGATTGAAACGGTGCCGGGCGGCTATCGCGTCGAACTCGATGGCGGAAGTAAGGTCACGACGAAGGCTGCTGTTCTTGCAACCGGCGTTGATTGGCGCAGGCTGGAAGCTGAGGGCATTGATCGGCTTCAGGGAAAAGGCGTCCTCTACGGTGCTGCTAGAACCGAGGCCGCGACCGTCGTGGGAAAGAAGGTTTTCATTGTTGGCGGGGGGAACTCGGCAGGCCAGGCGGCCATATTTTTCTCCAGCTACGCGGAGTCGGTGACGATCCTTGTTCGCGGGGCAGGGCTCGCATCCACGATGTCACAGTACTTGATTGATCAACTGGCTCAATCCAGAAACATCGCTGTCGAAACTTTCACGAGGGTGGAGTCTGCACATGGAGCAGATTGTTTGGAATCGATATCCACCATTACTCAGGAGAAAGCGCTCGTTCAAAGGCCAGCGGATGCTCTGTTTGTAATGATCGGTGCTCGCGCGCGAACCGAATGGCTGCCAGAAGCGATTCAGCGCGATGTTAACGGATTTGTTTGTACTGGCCGCGATATTGAGAAGTGGCCGAAGGGTCGGGAGCCTTTCATGCTGGAGACGAGTCTGCCTGGGATCTTTTGCGCGGGCGATGTGCGGCACGGCTCTATCAAGCGAGTTTCAAGTGGTGTCGGTGAAGGCAGTATGGCGATTGCCTTCATTCATCAGTTCCTTGCTCTTGAGGAGCATGCTGATCTTGCAATTGCATAGCTGCACGAGTGAGCTGTAGTGCGGGACGACTGTAATGCCGACGGAGCGAGAAACGGCGCGCCTCTGCCGCGGCGAGTTTAGCAAACGATGACCGTTCTACCTGGAAATGACGGAGACCCAATGACTGCTACTACCAATTCGGACGCACTTGTATTTTTCGGGGCAACGGGAGATCTTGCCTATAAAAAGATCTTTCCTGCACTTCAAGTGATGGTACTGCGTGGAACACTCAATGTCCCAGTGATCGGAGTCGGGAGAGCCGGCTGGACTCTCGATCAATTCGTAGCGCGAGCCAAGGACAGCTTGGAAAAGCACGGCGGATTGGACAACACTGCCTTCGTACAGCTCAGTAAATTACTGCGGTACGTGGACGGTGACTATACCGATTCAGCAACGTTCGTAAAGGTTCGGAGGGAGCTTGGAGCGTCACAGCGCCCAGCTCACTACCTGGCGATACCGCCCTTGATGTTTGACACGGTAGTCAAGCAAATCGCCGCAAGCGGATGTTCCCATGGAGCACGCGCGGTCATCGAAAAACCCTTCGGTCATGACCAGGCCTCGGCTCAGGATCTCAATCGAATCCTCCTTTCGGAATTCCCGGAATCTTCTATCTATCGAATTGATCACTACCTGGCCAAGGGGCCCGTTCACAACATGGTTTCCTTCCGCTTCGCCAATTGTTTTCTTGAGCCGCTGTGGAGCAAGGAGCACATCGAGAGCATTCAGATCACCATGGCTGAGGACTTTGGAGTTGAGGGACGCGGCGCGTTTTACGACCAGACAGGAACAATTCGAGATGTAATGCAAAACCATCTCTTTCAAGTACTCTGCAACCTCGCAATGGAGGCGCCCGCGAACGGCGACAGCGAGTCCATTCGTGACGAGAAAGTTCGGGTACTCAAGGCCATTCCAGCTATGCGACAGGAAGATGTCGTGCGCGGGCAGTTCATTGGCTACCTGAATGAGCCGGGTGTGAAGCCCGGCTCAACGGTCGAGACGTTCGGAGCTTTCAAGGTGACTATTGGCACGCCACGCTGGGAAGGTGTTCCCTTCTATCTTCGATCCGGAAAGAATCTGCCGACCACCTGCACGGAGGTGGTCGCACGTTTGCGGAGGACTCCCGCTACGAAATTCAATGAAGCAGCGTGCCCCCACAACTACATACGCTTTCGCGTCAGCCCTGAGATGACTATTGCAATGGCCGTTTCTGTGGCCTCTCCAGGCGAGGAGACAAAGCGGCGTGCAGTAGAGTTGATCGCCACTCGACACGCGGAATCTCGGGAGATGGAAGCCTACGAACGAGTGTTGACGGATGCGATGGCCGGCGATCCGACGCTCTTTGCGCGCCAGGACTATGTCGAGGAGGCGTGGCGAATTGTCGACCCGATCCTTCAAAGCCCAGTACCGGTGGTCCCCTACGAACCCCACACCTGGGGACCGAGCCGTGAGGCAGTCACTCCGCCGGGCGGCTGGCATATTCCCAGACGGGAGATTGCCGATGATTTTCGGCTAGTGGACTTATAGTTCTCGGTCTCACTGAGACCTTCACAAGTTTTGACCAACAAAGGAGGCACTAATGCTGAATGATTTTAAGAACATCACCGATTTAGTCCTCGCAGCCAACGACAAGACCACGACTTCTATTGTCAATACCCGTCTCAAAAACAGCCGCAAACCTAAAGCGACACGATACGCAGCAGTCGTTGCGGTCTTGACGTGCTTTGTGGCCTACGGCGGAGCACAGACTACCAAGACCGGCGCCGCCAACAAAGCTGCGCTCATTGCAAATGCCGAAAGTGCAGGCCCGACGGGGATTGCGAAGAATGCGACGATTCTTGGTTGGCCGGCGAAGGAGGGAGATGAGCCGATTGTTCTTCGAAAGGGAAACAACGGATGGACTTGCTTCCCAGATTGGCCGGTAACGCCAGCGAATGATCCGATGTGTCTCGACGCTGTCTGGTTGGAGTGGATGCATGCCGGTATGGAAAAACGGCCTGCCAAAATCGATCACGTTGGGCTGGCCTATATGCTTCAGGGCGGCGAGGCCTTCGACCAACGAGATCCTTCGTTTACCACTTCTCCTCCAGGCAAAGTGCCGTATTTTGTCGGACCCCACGTGATGGTAATTCTGCCTAATCCCAAAGAGCTTGCCGGCGTCAGTCATGAAGTCTACAACGGCGGGCCATTTGTGGAGGCTCTTGAGCGAGACCACCCAATCATTCTGATGCCGGTGGCTTCGCCCGGATCGAAACTCAAGGTGATCCCGGGCGCCGTTCATCCTTAAGAGCACCGTGGGAATAGGTGTTCAATGAGTCATCGTGAAAATTGGGTTCTGGGTCGTCCCCAGAACCCAACTCCGAATCAATGCTGGACTGTGTCAACTTGAGTAGGTAGTCTAGCAGATGTGTATACATCGAACAAGCCCGGCTCTATTCCTTGCGCCTGCACCACAGTGAAGAAGCTATCCCGAATTCTAGGGCGCCACTATGATGCAGCACTCTCTGATTCAGGTCTCAACATTACCCAGCTGGCGGTAATGCGGTGCATTTCACGTCGGGCCGGGGAACCGCTTATAAGGGTTGCTGATGAACTCGAGCTGGAGAAGACCTCCCTGTACAGGGCTCTCAACCCGATGATTCGCGATGGATGGGTCGTGCTTGCAGATGGGCCATCGACCGGAAGTAAGACGGCGAAGATAACAAAAAAAGGAAATCGGCTTCTGACCAGTGCCGGTTCGGGATGGGATCAGATTCAGAATCGAATTATCAGCAGCTTTGGCTCCAAGGAATACGCCGCATTCATGCAGGAACTCAATCGGCTCGCAGATTGTGTCGAACAAACGTCAGAGTCCGCAGCTGACTAATGTCCATTCGTTCCGCGTATGTAGCTGGATTATCCGTGCAAAACACACGGCCAAACTCGACGATTTGGATCCGGATTCTTTAAGAACTATTGCGATTGTTGTCAACAGGCACATTGGTTAGATAACGCATACGCCGATCGAGAGAGGCGATGCACGGAGAAACTGCGCTCATGAAGCTTTCTGCGAACACGATTCTGATTACGGGAGCGACGTCCGGCATCGGACTTGAATTGGCGCTTCAACTTTTGGCGCTCAAGAACACCGTGATTATTACTGGCCGGGATGCGTCCAAGCTGCAAAAGATCGCAATGGACCATCCGGATTTTCACGGTATCCAAAGTGATGTCAATGATCCGCAAGCAATCGCATCGCTCTATCAGACCGTAGTTCAACGTTTTCCGGGTCTCAATGTGCTGATCAATAACGCAGGCATCATGCGGAAGATCAACCTTCAGGACGCGGGGGGTGATCTGAAAGATATTAGCCTGGAGATCGAGACGAATCTGATGGGTCCGATACGTATGGTGAAGCAGTTTCTACCGTTACTGATCGCCCAGCCTAGCGCCGCCATCGTGAACGTGTCCTCCGGACTAGCCTTCAGTCCCTTTCCAATCTCGCCTATCTACTGCGCAACAAAAGCGGGTATCCATTCGTTTACGCAATCGCTGCGTGTTCAACTCAAGAACACCAAAATCAAGGTGTTCGAGTTAGCTCCCCCCGCAACGGACACCCCGTTGCAGGGAGCATTTACTGCCGCGGACCTGAAGGGTGCCCCGATGATGGGTCTCAAGAAAATGGTGACAGTCGCAATCGGAGGATTGCGGAAGGATAAACCAGAGATCCTTCCTGGCCTGAGCAAGGTTTTGCGGGCCGGATCCAGAATCGCACCCAATATCATGGTCAAAGCGGCGAGTGGCCCCGTCGAAACCATGCTGACGGAGACGAAGGTTTAACTTAAGGAACGAAAGGCTGGCATGGCACTCAGAGTTCTAAGCGCCGCACTGATTCTCCTCACATTCATTCTTTCGGTCAGACATGGTTGGGGAATGTTGAGCTCTTCCCCTCAAGCGAGGGCGATGGCAGAAGAATTGCGGTTGGGGCGAACTGGACAAATAGTTCTCGGGTTTCTCGTGCTGGTCTCTGGTGTCCTGGTTGTTTTCCCTGCCACGTTTGTTGCTGGCAATCTTCTCGGCGCCAGCCTTATTTTCATTGTGACGATATTGCAGTTGCGAGTTCGCCATCTCAAGGGAGCGCTGATCGAAATCCCCTTTTTTCTTCTTCCCTTTCTCATGATCTATTTGCATCATCCATTGAGAAGATGAAATCGGCCTGCTCTTTCTGAAACCAGCCGGCGTGTCGAAAGCTCCCAGACGAAAGATGAAGGAAAGACCTATATCATCGGAGCTGGAAGGGCTTTCGAATTATGAACTTGTTTCACGTCATCTCCTCGCCGCGTAAAGAGCGTTCGGCATCCATCGAAGTAGCAGATGCATTCATTGATGCGTGGCTGGTAAAGAATCCCAACGGTGTCGTCGAAACCCTCAATGTTTGGGAGACTCAGTTTCCTGAATTCGACGGAGAAGCGCTGAGCGCAAAGTATGCTGGCCTCGAAGGGAAGGAATTGACGCGCGACCAAGAGAAGACATGGAGCCAGATCAAGGGCCTGGCCAATCTCTTTATTTGCGCAGACGTGATCCTTTTCAGTGTCCCGATGTGGAACTTCGGTATTCCTTACAAATTGAAGCACCTGATCGACTCTGTCTCTCACAAGGACATTCTCTTCACATTCGACGAGCGGGGATTGCTCGGCCTGCTGTGCGGGAAGAAAGTCGTCGTAATAGCTGCGCGCGGGGCACAGCTCGGTGGCGATTTTCCAGTTCATGACTTCGACCACCAAACCGCGTATCTGAAGACATGGTCCCGTATGGTCGGGATCGAGGATGTTCACACCGTCGTGATCGAGAAGACACTGTTTGGGGCTGAGATGGATAAAGCTGCCCGCGACGCCGGTCGATCGGCGGCTTCAGCTCTTGCACTGTCGCTTTAAACACGCTCGATCCGTCAATCCTGCGGGTGGATGGTATCTGGGCACAAGAGTCAGAGTTCGTTTCGGATCATCGACATTGATGCGCTTCACTGTCAGGCTTTGGAGGCGGGCCTGTATAGCACCCGCTCCATGGAATTTAGAAGTCTTGGCTTGCAACGGGAGAGCCGGGACTTGGTCGCCGAGATCGAAAGATCGTTCGCCAAAGCCACGTCGCGCAGCGAATGGCCGCGGATGAAGTGCATTTCGAAGATCGAGCGCCGGCTCGGCGGCAGGCTGCTAATTGCTTTCCACAGCCGCTGCCCTTGTTCCTCCTTGGCATAGAGTTCTTCCGGGCTCGGAGAGTGATCGGGAACCTCACCGATGGACTCCCCTTCTTTATTGATCCAGAGCTCTTCAAGAGACACCACGGAGTGCCTCTTCTTGTGCCGAAGGACCATGAGAGCCGAATTTATCCCGATTCGGGTGAACCATGTTGTAAAACTTGATCTGCCATCAAAACTTTCCAGGCGTCTGAATGCCCGAAGCGTCGCGTCCTGAAGAGCATCCTCGGCATCCTCCTGGTTTTTGGTGATCCGCAGGATGGTCAAGAGCACGCGTTTTGAGCTGCGCTTGCACAATTGCGTAAACGCCTCATCATCGCCCGATTTCGCTGCGAGCACGAGCATGGTCTCTGTGCAGGTCGGCTCGGAACTTACCAACAACAGCTCTGTATTGGCTCCAGTCGTCCGCATGCGTATGCCTTTTCTTGTGTTTTTCCCAGTGTGATCGACGAGGCTCGCCGCCAGGCCGCCCTTGTTCTTTCTTGAAAGCAGGGACGAGCGCCGTTCAAGTTGCACCCGCTTGTCTCGCGATGGTGCTGAGGCAAAGCGCGCATTTCCCGTTGTCAGAGGTCAGCCTTCAGCAATAGAGCATGGAGCCGAGCTCCGCAAAATGCCAATAGTGTTTGATAGAGGTTTTGATTTCAATTGCTTATAGTTGCGAGGCGCTAGAACAGAGCCAGGAAACGCTCAACAACCGAAGAAATGTCTCCTCGCTTCCACAGCAGCAGCAGCCCAACTTCGCTGTGCGCGTCGGTGAGCCTTCGCATAACAACGCCCGGCCGAGCGAGGATACTGGCGGTAGCTGGTATGAGCAAAACGCCATACCCAAATGCAACAAGTCCAAGTGCCGACGGCCACGTAGTTATCTCTTGTATATAGCGGGGTGTGAATCCCGCGTTCTCGCAAAGTGCGAGGATGGCATTTGAAAGGGTCGCGGCGACATACCTCGCAGGAACGATCAAAACGTCGTCAGTCAGCTCTCCTAACGAGATCACTTCCCGGTCAGCCATTGGATGGTGGGAATTCAGTGCGATCAACAGAGGCTCGGGCGGAAGCTGCCGAGTGCAAAACTCCTCGTCTGGCAGAGCGTAAGTAATCGCCACGTCGATTTCTCCCGAACGCAACGCGGCGAGTTGGGCGTCCATCCCCATCTCCCTCATTCGAATGTCGACATCCGGATATCGGGTACGGAACGTCTTTACGATCTCTGGGATGAGCTGAATTCCGGCGGTGCTGTTGAAGCCCACGGAAATATGACCCAGTTCTCCTCGCCCCGCCCTCTGGGCGGCAAGTTTCGCAAGCTCGAACTGCCGAAGACTGTTCTCGGCTTCATGGAGAAACACTTGCCCTGCGGCGGTGAGCGACAACTTGCGTCCCGTTCTCTGAATGAGAATCGTTCCCAGTTCCTCTTCAAGCTGCTGAATATTCTGACTCAAGGCGGGTTGGGCAAGATACAGTTTTTCGGCTGCTCGCGTCATGTGGAGGGTTCGAGCTAGCACGCTGAAATATCGCAGGTGACGATTTTCAATCATCGATCTTCAAATCCCCGTCCTCGGCGACACCTCATCTGCTTGTAGGGATGTATACACATCTACAAGATATCATGGGGTGTGTTCCGTCGATAATTCAGGCCTATCAAAACCCACTGGATTTTCTATCGAACCGAAAGAAAAATGGGACGATCCAATCAAGCAGCAGGCTCCGAGGAGGAAAAATGCCTTTAGTTCGGATTGATTTGATTGAAGGAAAGTCAGAGGAATATCGCACTAAGGTGGGCGGTATCGTGTACCAGACCCTGGTGGATGTATTCAATGTTCCGGAACATGACAAGTTCTACGTTATAACGGAACATCCAAAAAGCGGGCAGCCTTTTGACCGTGATTATCTCGGGATTCATCGATCAGACGCGTGCATTTTCTTTCAGATAACGCTGAATAGCGGCAGGTCTGTTGAACTCAAGCAGCTCTTCTACAAGGCACTCGCGGACCGTCTACACGAAGGGATTGAACTTCGCAAAGAAGATGTCTTCATCAACCTCATCGAAGTGCCAAAGGAGAACTGGTCGTTCGGCAACGGACTCGCTCAATATGTCACCACAGCTCAGTAGCTGAGGGGTGGGATCACGCCTCATAAGCCGCGACTATCAAAACCTCTCGTAAACGATATTGGATTGTTCCGAAAGGTTGGACTCATTCTTTATCTGATCTAGTGTGAGCGCGCTTAATGCACAAACGGTACGGGGATAACTCGCTGAAGTGTGAGTGACCGATTAGGTATGAGGATCGCCTCGCGGGGGTCACATACCCACTACTGACAAGCAGTTCGGCAGGGAGTTCCAACAGTATGTCACTTTCGAGAATTTTTCAGCGCAGGAGCTTATTGAAAGGCGCGGCAGCGTTCGGCGGTTTATTCACGTTCTCCGCTTTTACCTCTGTCGCTAGTGGCGAGGAGCAGACTTCCGATAGGGGACAACAACCCGATCGTGACGTAGTCCGTATGGGAGATATACCCCTTAGCTCCGCCGCTAAAGTCACGGTCGAGCGTCGTGGAGAGATCGTCCTGATCGGTATAAACCGTCCGTATATCCAAAACCGGCTCGATCCTGAAGCCTTCGTGGGGCTGGCGAAAGCCTATTACCAATACGATCACGATCCCTCTCTTCGTGCCGCTGTGCTGTTCGGACATGGAGAGAACTTTTCCCGCGGTATCGATGTCAACGCGTTTCAGGCGCTCGCAACGACCGGGCGTCCTCTGATCAGCGAACGTGGAACGATAGACCCATTGGCGAAAGGTAGCTCGAAGCTCACAAAGCCGCTGGTCGAGGTGGTTCATGGGGACACATGGAATATGGCCGACGAACTCTATCTGGTGGCAGATATCCGAGTTGCGTCCGCAGACACACGATTCGGTCAGGACGAGAATACCCACGGAAGGTTTCCCGGTGGCGGCTCTACCATTCGCTTCGTTCGGGAAGCCGGATGGGGAAATGCCATGCGCTACATGCTGACCGGGGATCATTGAGGCGCCGAGGATGCTTATCGTATGGGGCTGGTGCAACAGATTGCTCCTACGCCCGAAACAGCTTTGCAGGCCGGGGTCGATATAGCTACGAAAATCGCCGCCTGCGGACCACTTGGAATCAAGACCACGCTTCTGTCCGCGCATCTGGCAATTGACTCGTCTGAATCCGCAGCTCTGTCCAGGCTGGATGCGCAGTATGGTGCCCTCTATCGGACAGAAGACTTCAAGGAAGGTCGTAAAGCGGAGGCCGAGGGCAGGAAGCCGGTTTATCAGGGTAAGTGACGTCGCGCGGTAGATTGGTTGACGTCACGCTGAACCGGATGGATCAGCAAAGGAGAAATACCCAAGATGAAAGCTCAACTCTTAACCGCGTTTGGCGGTCCGGAGAACTTCAGGCTCACCGAAGTCCCAAAGCCCGTCGTAGAGGACGGAACACTATTGATTCATCTTAGGGCGACGTCCGTAAACTCGCTCGATATCAAAATCCGGGAGGGAGGCATTTCGGCTGCGCCGGCGCTGCCGGGCATTCTAGGCTCGGATATCGCTGGGACCGTGGAAGAGGTAGGGGATGGCGTTATCGGCTTTACCAAGGGAGATGAAGTCTACGGTTGCGCCGGCGGAGTCAAAGGCTTCGGCGGCACATTGGCCGAGTACATCGTCGCCGACGCAAGACTCGTCGCCCTGAAGCCAAAGTGCTTATTGATGCGCGAGGCCGCGGCTTTACCTCTGGTGTCAATTACTGCATGGCAAGGTTTGGAACGCGCAAAAATAGCTCCATCTGATCATGTTCTGGTGCATGGGGGCACCGGTGGAGTCGGTCATGTAGCACTGCAACTGGCAAGGGCAGTCGGTGCCCGAATCGCGACAACAGTAGCTGAGAACGAGGATTCCGAAATCGCACGAAGTCTCGGAGCCGACGAGATCATCAATTATCGCCAGGAAAAGGTTAGCCAGTATGTCGACCGTCTCACCGCTGGACGCGGTTTTGACGTTGTGTTCGATACGATCGGCGGCAAGAATCTGGAGCTATCTCTGGCCGCAGCAGCCTCGAACGGCCGCATTTCAACCACGAACGGCCGCACTACACTGGACCTAAGCGAAGCACACTCAAAGGGCCTCTCGCTTCACGTCATTTTCATGATGCTTCCCCTACTCGAGAATCAAGGCCGGGAGGGGCATGGAAAAATCCTGAGGGAAATCGCGAAACTCGTCGACGATGGGAAGCTACGGCCGCTCCTGGACGAAGGAAAGTTTACTCTTGATACCGCCCCCGACGCACACCGCCGCTTGCAGTCCGGCAAAGCAAAAGGCAAAATCGTCATCGATATTGGCTGATCTCTCCCTCAACGCGAACTACTTAGAGGTTTGGGATACCGAATCAGCGCAACTCTCGCTGAGCGCACGATCCAATCCGATTTCAGTGAGCGTTGATCTCTCGTTAAGGTGGGCAGCAACATATTTTCCAACTGCGGTGGCCACCTCGATCCGGCAACGCGCCCCGGATCGTATCTCCTTCGTGTCAACCAACTCTGCAACGAGTTCTGCCTGCAACTGATCCAGTTCGGGCCGTATTACACCGGCAAGGTTAATCGGGGCGTGGGACGGTGCACTGCCTTGCCTCCTCCATTCGGCCAGCAGAGAGTATTGGACGACCTTGTTCGCCTCGATCTGCGCCCTAAAGAATTTTGTGACGGATGCCGCATCGATGCCCCTGGCTTCGCCGGCCGTAACCGCGCCCTGAATTACCTGCGCTTCGCGTGTCGCATCCTCCACAGCAGCGCCGCTATCCCATTTGGAAAGTGCCACCTGTTCCGCAATAGCAAGCCTGCGAGCAGAGGTTCTAACCAAAGGATCGAACTGACCGACTCCACTTTGGCCCGATGCCGCTCCCCACGCCATAGTCCCTACGACGATTGCCACCGCTACATTGAAACGGACTTTCTGCCTGGTACAAGAAGCCGCGTTGTGCTGATGAGATGTATACACATCTTAATGATAGCAGCGGCTGCTTTATTTACCAACGGCAAGACAATCGAGATCGTCCCGCGAGGTGCCGCGTCTATTCGAGCATTTTAAGCATGCGCTGAGTGGATACAAAGGAGGTCAAATGAACAGGTATCAGCAAGGGAGTCTCTTCAAGGCGAAGAGGAAAGGCTGCTCCGATGTTTGGGTGTTTCGCTGGTATGACTATTCTTCTGGGAAACGAATCTACAAGAAGAAGATCATCGGCAGCGTAGCTCAAATTCGGAGTAAACGCGAAGCGGAGAAGGCTGTCGCTGCACTTCGCAGTTCCATCAACTTTGACATTGGAACGCCACACACAGTATGCGAGCTTCCGGCGCACTATCGAGTGCACGAACTGACTCAGGAGAAGAAGTCCTTCTCAACCATCGATAACCATCGCAATCTGTTCAAGCGGTACATTGAGCCAAGATGGGGGAGCCTTCGACTTGGTTCCATTCGGACACTAGAAGTCGAAGAATGGCTACACTCTCTTCCATTGGCGCCCGCGTCAAAGGCGAAACTCAAGTGTGTTTTGTCCGTACTGTACAACCACGCGATCCGTTATCAATGGCTCACGTTCAACCCGATCAGCCGAGTGCGAACCTCACAGCGTCGCCTCCGCGATAAGGACGTTCTCACTCCAGAGGAGTTCCAGAAGTTAGTCCAGCAGCTTTCTGTACGTGACCGGGCCATGGTCTTGCTGATTGGCAGCACGGGGCTTCGTCGATCGGAAATGATCGTGCTCACATGGTTAGACCTCAACACCAGAACGATGGAGGTCAATATCTTGCGGTCCTGCGTGCGCAACCGCTTCGGGAAGATGAAGACCGAGGCGTCTTGCCGCCCTGTCCCGTTTCACCCGGTCGTCCTGAATGCTCCGTTAGTGTGGCGCGCACAATCGCCTTATGCAATGGATCTGGATTTCTTGTTCCCTTCGCCACGGCTCAAGGGCGCCCGACCTCTCAGTCCCGACAGCATTTTGGAGAAGAGCATTCGGCCCGCGCTAGCTAGGATTGGAGTCGTTGGCAAGCAGATTGGGTGGCACACTTCCCTCATTCGCTGGCGACGAATTTGCGCTCACTCGGTGTCGACATTAAGGTCGCACAGGAGTTGATGCGCCATTCCAGCAGTCGCACGACGCTCGATGTTTACACCCGCGCGATCGATCAGCAAGAACGCGAAGCGAGCCTGAAAGTGATGGAATTAATGCTGCCACTGGAGATAAAAAAACTTCAGCACCCTCGGAGAAGCTGCAAGAAAAATGGCGGTGCCGTAAGTTCAAGTCAGAAAGGATTTGTTGGTGGACCTGATCGGGATCGAACCGATGACCTCATCCATGCCATCCCTATCTTATAGACGGAACAGGGGTTAGAAACCGGCAAAACCGGTCGAATCGGTAGGAATCGCCGCGATTTGACACAAAAACTCTGAACCAACTGGGGATTTGGGCTGAACGTGGCGGTCAGCCCAACCACATTCTGTGCTCGACTCTCGACCACGCATCACGAGTCTCCATGGCAAGCAAGTCTACAACTTCAGATAATTTTCTCACGGTCTGCTTCCGTCTCATGCACCGGGTCTAAGGGCACCACTCTGAGTGGTTTCTGCTTCCGGAAACATTGAACAGGTTGCGACGCCAGACCGAATCCGCTCCTACCAGACTCTGGGGAGAGAGCGTGACTGTTCGTTCAGGGCAGCCACTACGTCCAAATCAAGTGTGAAGTCGAAGACCATCTGAAGTGCCCCACCGGTATACGACAACTTGCAGAGACACAGATCGATCTGAATAGGTCAATGAGCGCATCGCCCTGAAGTCGACAGGTGACGGCGGCGGCGAATCGGCCTGTCTTGTTTCTACGGTCGATTTTCTTTCTAGACGCTGACGCGTCTCAATCGGCAATAGCAAAGTCGTCTGACCCTATCTCACGAACTACACCGCTTTGTTGAGCTTCCGTCCCAGAAACTCATGTATGAGCGATGCGATCTCCTCGCAGTGGTCCTCCAAGGCGAAGTGACCGGTATCCAGAAGGTGAAGCTCTGCGTCCGGTAGATCGTTCAGATAGCTCTTCATGCTGTCTCCGGGGAAGATTTCATCATCGGCTCCGGTGACGATGAGCGTTGGGGGACGATGGGACCGGAAGTATTCATGGACATCCTTGAACAGGGGAACGTTCTTTCGTATGTCGTAAAGCATGTCGAGATGAATCTCATCCAGGCCGGGCCTGTTTATGAGGGAGGTGTCGATGAGCCAGTTATCGGGATCGATGCGGGAGACGTCGCGAACCCCGTATACGTACTGTTGCCTGATGGCTTCGGGAGTGAAGTACTCTCGAACTTTCTGGCGGCTCTCGGGCGTCCCGTCTTTCCAGTATTGGATCAGATCCTGCCACCACTCGCCATGGTCTGGATAGGCCGGCCCGTTTTGCGTGATGAGCGCAGTGACGCGAGCAGGCTGCTTCAGCATCAGGCGGAAGCCAATAGGTCCGCCAAAATCCATAATGTACATAGCGAAACGTTCGATTTGAAGCTTATGCAGCAAAGCGTCGACGATCTCTCCCATGCGATCGAAGCTGTAGTCGTACTGATCGCGCGATGGAACGCCGCTATGGCCGAAGCCTGGGTAGTCGGGAGCGATGACATGATATCGGTCGGCCAGCAGCGGGATAAGGTTCCGGTACATGTGCGACGAGGACGGCCATCCGTGCAACAGCAGAATCACCGGCGCTCCTTCAGGGCCTGCCTCGCGGTAGAAGATGGGAATGTTATCGATCGTCACTGCGCGGTGGTAGGTGGGTGGCAAAGGCGCTGGATGCGTTGCGGTTTGTTTGGGTTTGGGCTGCTCAGCGGCGAGGGGAATCGCTGCTGCGAGACTCGAGATGATTCCTGATTTGAGAAAACTTCGGCGTTCCATTGGATCGCTCCTCATAGGTTTGAAGATTTGAGATGGGTGGCTACGTCATGCAAGCGAGCGGCCCGTTACGAGATAGGCCGCACCTGGCAGACGAGTGTGCTACTTTGCCGCTACCAGCGGGATGGGCAGGGCTATGATGGTTGCGATCTTCCAGCCGTCATCGGTGCTGACCCAATCGACAATTTGCAGGAGTGACCTCGGCGCTGGATCGAGACCCGCAAATGAGACAGTCAACTCAATCGGAGCGTACGTTTCAGCGACATCTTTGGCCAAGAACACTGTCTTGACGCGGGAATAGTCTGGAGTAATGTGAAGGTTGCTTCGAACGATACCTTCAAGTTCCGCGATTGCGTCGTCTCCCCAAAAGCCCGCCCAGTTTCCCAGCTTCGCTACCTGCGCGGAGGGAGTCTTACCGATAAACACAGCGGATGGCGACTTCCAGAAGATCTGCCGGATCGACGTCAGGTCGCCCTTATTTTCTATTTCGATGAGTCGGCGGTATTCGCGATCGGGATCAAAGGATGGCTTCCCATTCTGTGTATTTGTCTGCTCCGGATTGACGGCGGCCGAGGGGATGAAATTTGTTTGAGCACACGCAATCATTCCCATATTTGCAATCGCCGCTAACGCTGCTCCAGCTAGTAGATGTCTGATCTTCATGGTGTCTCCAGTGGTGCGAGGTGAGTGAAAGCGGGTAGCAATGTTTGCATTCATTTTGTTGTTCCGTGACAAGCGCCGACTTCCCTTTACTCAAGTAGATGTTGCGTATGTGACCAGCGTTACAGTAATTATGGACATACTAGTTATGCGCAAAACGCCAGGCGCCGTAGGAACAGACATGGAATTTTCAGATCTGGAAGCATTCGTTGTTGTAGCGGAGAGCAAGTCGGTGAAGGTTGCGGGAGCCAGGATGAAACTGAGTCAGTCTGCTGTGACTCGCAGGCTGCAGAATCTGGAGCAATCTGTAGGCGCGGTGCTCATTCACCGCGAGGCACGTCCACTGGTACTCACGCCCGAAGGAGCGGAGGCCTATAAGCATTCCAAAAATGTTCTGGCGGCGATCGACTCCATGCGCGCCGCCATGGTGCCGGATGCAGAGATGAAGGGAGAGTTTCGTCTCGGGATCAGCATGTCGATCGGAGATATGTTGCTTGCACGATCGATTGAGAGCCTTTGCCGCGAATTCCAGAACCTACAGATACAGGTTGTTGTCGATGAGTCGCACAGCTTGATGAAGAAGGTGGAGAGACGGGACCTTGATGCCGTCGTGATCCTTCTGATTGATGATGCCCGAGTGCCGGAAGGCCTCTCGGGCGATTTACTAAGTCACGACGCAATGGGCGTCGTGGCTGCGAAATCTCTTGCGATTCCATCTTCTGTGCGTCTGGCAGATCTGATGGAGTATGCATGGGCGCTGAATCCGCCGGGCTGTAGCGCGAGAGATGAACTGATTCGCGGCTGCAACAAGCTCGGTGAACCGCCGCGCATTCTGGTGGAATCGTCAGGGGCTGCGCTGAAGCTGGAGTTGATCGAAAAGGGATTGGGGATTGGCCTCGCACGGAAGAAAGATGTGGCCGCATCAAGACGTGCCAATCGTTTGCGTTTTATCGTGCCAACCGATTTTAAACATCGCATCGGCACGTGGCTTGTATGTTCACCAAACATTGGAAGGCTCAGGGCACCGGTGGAGTGTCTGAAAAGGACGCTGCAGGCAAGCGATTGATACGACATCGCCGTAAACGGCCTGGGGGACGATGACATCACTCAATTTCCTCACATTGCTCCGGGAGGATGTTCAGCTTCCTATGTGACTCGGTGATTTCGTCCAGGGAAACGCGCTTCCCCTCATCTTTCCTTGAAAGATGGCATCTGGTGGTCATCTGCTTGCCCTCTCGGTGAGTGCATCATCGCCAATGCGCTCACCGACGACAGCCCTTGAGTCACATGGCCGAAAAGCCGTTCTTCGGTCACTTGCCGAGAACACTGATCGATCTGAATGGCTCAATGAGTTCATCGGCCTGATATGGAGTGACCGTGTCAACACGGCGAAATCTGTGGGATTTGTTTTTGTCGTTGTCGTTGCTTTTGTCTTTTCCCGAAGACAGAGCGAGCAGCAGTCGGAGCAGTTGTGAGCGACGATTGATCAGTCTGATATTCGCGGGTCGGAACCACATAATCATGATCCGTCGGGAGCTGCCTCTGACTGTTATCGCGAGTCGGGTTGAGCCTGTCGCATAGGCCGAGCGAGGGTTCTCCTTCGTGCTTGCCCTGGCTGCTGCCGGCTCAGTGTTCGAGATGGATGTCAACGTTCATCGATTCGGTACTCTTCTTTTTAGGAAGTTTTTGCCTTAGCTGTGGTTGTTATCAGGCAGCAACTTGCTGCCATGAAATCGTCTCGGCCCTGGTTCCAATAGCCCAGATAAAGCCCAGCAGCTCTCGGGCTACTGCCGTGACAATCTTCCTCTGGTCCTTGCCGGCCGCGCCCAGTTTTATATATCGCTTGTGCAGCCTGTGTTGCGCCTTCCACGCAATCTCCTTGGCCTCTTCTGAAATGGTCTCCTGTCGTCTGCGCAGTCCGTACCAGATACCTGGTGGACGACGATAGCTCCATGCATCTTCGACAACGATGCGTCGCAAGAGAGCGTTGCCGGTCTTCGTGATGCCTCCGCGTCTCGTTCTCTTGCCGCTGGAGTCTTCGCTGGGAACAACCCCGCAATAACCCATGAGTTGCCGAGCACTGTCGAAACGGGATACCTGGCCAAACTCGGCAGCAATGGTCACTGCAGAGATATCAGCGATACCACGCAGTGCCTGTAAATCGTTGATGACTTGTTGCAGCTCGGGCGAGGCCAGTTTTATAGCTTCCGTGATGGTTTGCTCCAGGCGCGCTACTCGCTCCCGCATGTGCTCGACCTCGTGCAGATAGTCCTGGCGCGTGACTCTTGAGCTATCTGTGTGAAACGCAGCTGCGCGACCCAGATCAGATAGGGTCGTGTCCACGGCCTGACTCCAGTCGGTGGACGCTGACCGGAGCGCAGAAGGAACTTGCTCAGGCGATGCCGCGCTCGTGTCTGATCCTACTTGGCTGCTTCGCGGGCTCGCACCAGATCGCGCAATGCTTCGGAACCCTCATCCGGAACCCATACCGCCGTCAGATCTCCGGATCGATAGCAACGTGCCAGCTTCTCTGCATCCCGCCGATCCGTCTTTACCCGATCACCTGCCTTAACAGGCAAGCCCAGAAGTCGGAACGCTTTCCAGGCGCGAAATCCGGTCCCGCGAGCGGCACATAGCTGAACCAGCCGTTATCTGAGCCGGTGTTGGTCAGGAATGCGGCATAGAACATCAGGCCACCGAATAGATAAAGGTAGTAACTGTAGGCATTAAGCCGCGGAAATGCGATGTTCCGTGTGCCGACCATCAGTGGCACCAGATACACGCTCAAAGCTTCGAACATCATCGGAACGGCGAACAGGAACATCATCGTGGTCCCGTGCACGGTGAAGAACTGGTTGTACTTATCGGGAGACAGGAAATGCGCTTCCGGAAAGGCAAGCTGCAATCGCATCACACCAGCGAGCAAACCCGCCAGCAGGAAGAAGCCGAATGCGGTGACCGCATAACGCTTGCCAATTGTCGTATGGTGAACGGCCTGAAACCAACCCCAGAAGCCATGCGGCTCTCTCCAGACGCGTTCAAGCTGAGTGGCCTGCAGAACTTCGGCCTCCGTGAGTTCGTCTGCCCTTCCCGACGTGGTAATCACTACGTTGCTCATCGCAGAGTCTCCATATAGGCAAGAAGGTCCTGCAGGTCGGAGCCCGACAGCTGATTGGGAGGCATGCGGCAGCCTGGTTTGATGCTTTGTGCATTCAAAATCCATCCCGCAAGATTTCCGATCGTGTTCGGCAGAGTTCCCGCCGCGATCGTGGAGCGAGTCGCCAGATGAGTGAGGTCCGGACCCACATGAGAGCCAGCCGTCGTGCCTCCGATCGCATGGCAGAGAACACAGCTATGTGTGAGGAAAACTTGTTGGCCATGTCGCGTCTGTTCCGTCTTAGGATCGGCTGCGCTTTGACGCTGCGCTTCCATCCAGCGATTAAAGTTTTCCTTCGACTCGGCAATCGTGAAGAAGCTCATATGAGCATGCTGTAAACCGCAGAATTCGGCGCACTGCCCTCTCCATATCCCGGGCTTGTCGACCAGAAACATCAGGTCATTCGTATAGCCGGGTAACAGATCGCGTTTGCCGTTGAGGTTCGGCGCCCAGAAGCTATGAATCACGTCGTTGGAAGTGCCCTCGATACGGATGAGGGTTCCTACCGGCACATGAAGCTCATTCGCAGTGATCACCTCGCGATAGGGTTCCTTGGGGTAGGGATAGTGGATCTCCCACCACCACTGATGACCGTAGACTTCAATCGTCATCGCGTCCTGATCGTGCATATGGCCCAGCCGGCGACTTGTGATGAAGCTGCTGATCAACATGACGAAGAGAAGCAGGATCGTGACAATAACGGCGCCGGTCACCGCCCGAGTCGCTAGCCTATCGCTGGCTGCCGTAGTGGTCTGGGGCAATGGATCGCCAAGGATGGAATGACGCCGCTTTGCTACGAAATAAAGCAGGGTGGCGAGTACCAAGCAGGTGACGATGCCCGTGATCCAGAAGATTGTCACGAAGGTGTGCTCCACGCGCAGCGCGGCCGGTCCCGCCGGGTTCAACGAAGTCTGGTTGCCAGGGAAACCGGCAACGCTTTGGATCGCTAAGTCTGAGAGGAGAAGATGTGGTGCATGTGCTGAACCGGTGGCAACAACAACGCGGTGTGCCGAAGGTGCCGTTCTGTGACAATGGGCCGGAGTTCACCGGCCAACTGATGGATCTGTGGGCTTACCGCAATGGAGTGAAGATCGACTTCTCTCGTCCAGGCAAGCCGACTGATAATGCATTCTGCGAATCGTTCAACGGACCTTCCGCTCGGAGTGCCTCGACACCAACTGGTTCAGCAATCTCGAAGATGCCAGACAGCTCATCGAAGCCTGGCGGCGGGAATACAATGTGAGTCGTCCTCACAGGGCTCTCGCCAACAGGACACCGGAGGAATTCGCCTGTCATATCGCGGCTAGCCGCGATATCACCACAACTCAAAACAGCTGAAAACTAACCCTCAACCTGGTACAGATTTTTCAGGCCCTTCACCAGAGAGCAAAGAGCAAAAGACGCTGGACGGCAGCGTTAGGGATTTGCTTGAACAACACGGGATGGTCGTCGAACGTGACCATCACTGAAAATGTCGGCAATGGCTCTTAGCGTACATAAATTTCCCATTCTTGAGGTGTCCCCCCAAACGCCGTCAGTCGGGCATGCTGGTGATAGTCCATCGGCTCTCCTGGAAATACTGAGTCTTCGCAAACCCCGCTTTACAGTTCTTGACCCGATGGACAACCTATTGAAACCTCACAACTAGATGTTTAGTCCCGGCATTTGATGGTGCATACTTTTCTGAACACGAGAAGGAGTCACCATGGGACAGGGTCTTTACCGGAGCGCCACAACCACAGAGGCGGTCCGTCAAGCGATACAACGTAGTCAAGAGAGCCTGAGGTTCTTGGCGCGGCATCATAGGATCAACCCCGTTCCTTCATTCTAAGGATTCTCAACAATGTTCAAGCCCTCCAGTCTTTCCCTCTCAACTGTTGAGGGCGAAGTCCGGGTTACGCGCAGCATCAAGAGAGCCGCGCTGAACAAGATCAGCCCGGCGAGCAGCCATGCGATGCCGGGCAGGTTCCATTGGTCTGTTTTGTGGAAGGACCGCGCGTAAATCGATGTGAAGATCTCTGGGCCGAGTAGGGCGGCGATGCTGGAGAGGCTCATGAGCGCTCCTTGTAGCTGTCCCTGCTCGGACGCGCCCACCTGTCCAGTAAGCACGCTTTGGGCGGCCGCGGGCGCCAGTCCCCAGGCCGCAATGCAGGGGATGCCGCAGACAAAGAGCAGGCTGGTATTGGCTGTTCCGAAAATCATCATGCCTGTTGCGCCGCACAGCAGTCCGAGGAGCATGGTTTTTCGCTCTCCGAGAACAGCGACCACTGGTTTCACGAGTGCGGCCTGTGTAAGTCCGGAGCACAGTCCCAGGAGCATGAGCGAGAAGCCGATCGACCGTGAGTTCCAACCGTAGCGCTCTTCGACATAGAGCACGTAGATGCTGGGCAGCACGACGCCGGCGAGCGTGTTGAGAAACGACACCGAAGCGAGCCCCATGAGTTGCGGGTGCGATCGCAGCAGTTGCAGCGAGCCGAAGGGATTGGCTCGTCGCCAGACCATGGCGTTGCGCCGCTCGCGGGGCAGCGATTCCGGCAGCAGGAAAAAACTGTAGGTAGCGTTAACCAGACTCAGAGCGGCTGCAAACCAGAAGGGCAGCCGGAGGGAGACTCCACCGAGCAAGCCGCCAATGGCCGGACCGGCGATGAAGCCGAGGCCAAAGGCTACTCCCAGCAGTCCAAAGGATCGGGCGCGCTCCTGCGGCTCGGTTACATCGGCCACATAGGCGCTTGCGGTCGCCATGCTTGCGGAGGTGATTCCGGCGATCACTCGGCCTGCAAAGAGCCAACCCACCGTTGGAGACACCGCCATGAGGACGTAGTCGAGCGAGAGGCCGAGATTCGAGAGCACCAGCACCGGCTTTCGTCCCAAGCGATCGGATAACACGCCAAGCAGCGGCGAGCAGAGGAACTGCATGAGTGCGAAGGTTGCGCCGAAGACTCCGAAGACCGACGCCGTCCGTGCGACGTTGTTGCCGGTGAGGTGAAGAAGAAGCTGGGGCAGGACGGGAGCGATAAGCCCCACGCCCAGCATGTCCACCATCACCGTCGCAAAGACGAAAAGGGTGCCGCGCTTCACCTGCTCCTCGCCGCGAGGGGAATAGGAACGGAGGCCAGCGATTCCAGCCCATCCGCTGCCGCGGAAGAGCCGCCGGAAGCCTGGAATGCGGCCTGAATGCGTTTTGCGGCGGCGCGATATTCAGGAGCTTCGAAGAGCAACGTCAGCGCATCGATGATTTCGTCAGGCTTCACGCGTCCATACTTGAGGCGAATGCCCGCGCCGGCATCGACTACCTGCTGCGCAATGATCGGCTGGTCATCGCGGATGGGAGCAACCGCGAGCGGAATACCGTGCGCCAGAGCTTCGCAAACCGTGTTATGGCCGGCGTGGCAGACGACGATATCGATTTGCGGCAGCAGCAGAAGCTGGGGAACTCGGGGAAGGATGAGCACATTGGCAGTTGAAGGCTGAAGCATGCCATCAGGCGCGACCACGATCATCTGCAGACGCTCTTCAAGATGTGCTGCCGCCGTGAGAGCCGCCTCGAAGAAGTGACGGCCGCTCGCCGCATTCACTGTGCCGAGCGTCACCAATACGTGGCGACGTTGGGGATCTAGCCACTGCCAGGGAAACTCGCCCGCACTCGGTCTTCTCTGCAATGCAGGCCCAACGAAGAGCCACTCCGCGGGGAACGGGCCGTCTCCAACCAGCTCACGGGTACTGAAGGCCAGCACCAGGTGCTCGGAGAAGCGCAGGTCGCCTTTCGCCACAACTTCGGGAGCGATCTTCGCGCGATGCTGAAAGGCGTGCAGCTCATCGCGAAGCCACTCGCCGAACATGGGGAAGAGAGCGAAGGAGTCGACCAGCTCGGAAGACGTGGTGGCCGAGGTGGCCCAAGGCAGGTCACGCTGTCGTGCGATCACCGCTCCGGCGATCGCTTGCTGATCGACGATGAGCACGTCCGGAGAAAGTCGTTTTACGGCCCTTGCTACTTCCGGAAGCATGGCCTCGCCCAGCGGCAGGATGACATCCTTCCAGAGAAAACGAAAAGCCTCTGCACCACGCAGGCCCTGGCTGCGTGCCGCAATCGCATGCAGGACTTCGGCAGAGAGAATTCCATCCGTCGGGAAAAGCGTGGCCCCTGGAGGCAAAAGAGAAGCCGCGACGGAAGGATGACCCGCCCACGCGACCTCATGTCCACGAGCCGCAAGCTCTGCTCCGACGGCTGCCGTGGGATTGATGTGGCCGGTAAATGGGGGAACCACAAACAAGAAGCGGCTCATTACACGGCCGGCAGGAGCGCGCGGGTCAAAGGAGCCGATTCGAGCGCGATCACTGGAGCCACCCAAAGTGGAGGTGCTCCGTGACGGCCGTTGAGCCACCAGAGCAGGACCTGGCACAAGTATGGCCCTGCATGCAGCAGGACGCGATGATCGAGCCCCGGCAGTACAAAGAGCTGTACTTCAGACGCCAGGTCCTTCAACTTGTGTGCCCGATACAGGATCTCCGAGGCTTCTCCGTAAATGGCTAGAATCGATTTCCGCAGAGCCCGAAAGTCCGCGGCAGCGTGGGGCGTTGTCGAGAGCAGATCCTGCTGGATGGTGGTGTTTTCAATCAGAGAAACACCGCGATGCGCCATCTTTACCGTTTTCTTTCCGCGCTCCGCGATCCATGCGCGCCACTTTTCCTCGTACACGCACTTAGTCAGGAAGCCGAGAGTCTCGGCCATCTCTTCTCCGAAGCCTTCATCTGCATATAGCCCCTCGATCAGGGTGATGTCGGCAACGCGATGCGGATGCGTGAGCGCCATGCCCATGGCGATTGCTCCGCCATAACTATTGCCCACCAGATGCACGGGGTGAGTAATGTCGAGTGCGGTGAGCAATCCATGGAGATCGGCGATGCCGTCCTCCATGGAGTAGCCCGTCTCAGGGCGGTCGGAGTGCCCATGCCCTCGCAGGTCGTACATTATGACATCATGACCGGCGGCGGAAAGAGGATTCGCGAGGGTGAAGTAATAGCTGGAAAGATCGTCGATGATCAGGCCGTGCAGCAGCACGACCGTCTTTCCGCTGGGCCGTACTCCTGGAGGCGGGACAAGACGTTGAACGTGCAAGCGTACTCCGTTGGCGAATACCTCTGTCATCACGCGGCTCCTTCCTGCATGGCCTCATCGCGCAGGCAGATTTCGACGTAACGAACCACGTCGCCCACGGTGAGAGAAACTACTTCGTCTACATTTTTCGTTGCCAGAAACTCTACAAAATTCACACGGTCGCCGAACTTGCTGCGCAGCCTGCTGGCGAGCGCCACGAACTCAATGCTCTCCAGTTCAAGATCCCGATTGAAGGTTGTATCCATGGTTATTTCTGTGGAAAGCAGTTCAGGGTCGCCGATGACAGCGCCAAGCTGTTGCTTCACATAAGTCATAACTTCCGCTTCCGAAGTATCATTTCGCTCGTCCTTCAAGATAGGGCCTCCCCATTTCAACGATTGGTTGAGATAACAACGTGGTTTGTCGTGAAACAGATGTACGAATCGCTTGCCCGTTTTGCTAGGCAACAACTTGATCGGGTACGGCTGCGGCGAACATTTCCCTGGTCGCCAACTGGTCGAAGCGCAGCGGCGCGCCTTCTACCCACAACGCGGCTGCCGTTCGCAGCAGCTGCCGCATGCCAGGCTGACCGGCGGCATTTGCGGAGATCGCGAGATACTCGCGGCCGGCTAAAGTGTCGTCGATGAAAGCCGTGACGCTGCCGACGCCTGCCTGGATGAAGACACGAATCCCCGAAGCGTACATGTTATCGATCAACTCACGGAAGCGCACCGGCTCCAGCAGATGCCGCACCGTGAGTTCGCGGATTGTCTGTTCATCGGCGGGAAATGGCTGGGCGATAGTAGCCGACCAGACCGGAGTGCTAGCAGCTTCGATGGGAAGGTCCGCTACTTTGCGCACCCAATCTAGATAGGGAATGAGAAACGGCGAGTGAAAGCCGGATTGAAAACTGAGCACGCGTGCGGAGATACCGCGTTCGCTCAGCCGGGATACAGCAATGGTTATTGCATCGCGCTCACCGCAGAGAATGGATTGATGCGGGCAGTTGTCATGCGAGATGACGATGCCATCAAGATCGGCGATGATGGCTGCCGCGACATCCACGCCACACCCCAATGCCGCATACATGCAATTGGGCAGCTCGAAGACTCCCGGACCCGCACCCTCGATATACCGGTCGATGCCTTCTGGAGTGAAAATCCCGGCAGACATCATGGCGTTCCACTCGCCGATGCTGTGACCGGCGACCGCAGCGGGCCGCACACCGATCCGCCGTAAGGCTGCGTCGAGTAGCTTGCCCGCGGAAAGAAGGGCGATCGAGTGTTGACGAACGGAGCGCTGCTCGTCGATAGACTCAGGCTGTGAAAGATCAAAATGGGCCGCGACATCGTCCAGAACCGGCTCAAAGCGCTGCTCGAGCCCCGGAAAGACCACGGCCACGCGTCCTTCCTGGCCATCGATCAGAGGAGATGGCGTAAACCAGATATCCTTGCGGCCGCGCCAGGCCGTTCCGCCGTCAAGAATGCGCTTGGCGAGAGCTAGCCGCTGTGCGTCGGCATTCACAAGAGCTAACCGGCATCGGCCCGTTGGCTGTGGACTGAGCAGGTCATTGCGCGCGAGAAGATCGCTTGGATCAGCCGCGATCCGATGACGCAGTTCCTCGGAACTATCGCCGGCAAGCAGGAGCAATCGATCAGGGGAGGTGATCATCCGTTCCTCTTAGTTCTTGAATGAATATCTAGTGTTAAAGCTCGGAAATCGGGACGGACATCCCCGTATCCGCATCATCTGCAGACAGTCTCTCCAATTCTTGGCGCAATACCTTAGCCAACTCTCCTTCAAGGGCTGGATGTACCGCCAAATGTTAAAGCCATGTTGCCTAAGCACTAGCTTCGACTAACTTTAGATATAACTATGGCTCCACCGACGGCTATCGCGAGATAGTATCTTTGGTAAGTAATTTTGAGGTCGTGCTTTACGCAGAAAGGAAAGTTGCAAGTAAGGCTTTAATGAAGCAGACGATGGTGAATCTGGCTGTTTTGAGCGTACCGCCCGTCGTGAGGAGATAATAACCCGAAACGTGGCCCAAAGAAGCATTTTTCTTTGCGAGCCTGAAAAAAATCCCGAACTTATTCCGAACTTATAGTAACTTGCGTTCCGGCGCCAATCGTGCCGCTAGGGGTCACGACACCAAACGTCAAAAATTGACGCTAACGTCCGGCCGGAGACGCCAACTCCCCTACGTGCGCGCCGGGGCTGATAGATACAAGGACCAGGGTCTGGTCGTAGTTGGCGTGCATTCGCCGGAGTTCTCTTTCGGCCTGCGCCGCCACAATGTCGGAGACGATCAGGTAGGAGCCTTGCGCCGAGCCCGGCGCGGCCGAAGTGATGTTCGTGCCAAATTGCACCGAACACTCTGAACCATGTGGCGTGAACTGGACAACCCGGAAACCATTATCGAAAGCAAAGCCGGCGTCGAGCCTCTACCCCAGGTTCGCGTAGAACTGCTTCGCGCGGTATTCAGCATTCACGGGCAGCGACCCGACCCAGATTACTTACAGTAGACGGCGCGTTCGTATGGCAGCTTCTGTGTGGTGCTGTCGATCGAGAGGTTCGTGAACTCCAGTGGGCTGAGACAGCTCAACGTCGAGTACATGCGCGTTCGATCATCACGCTGAGATGGCGCCTGGTGTCATGGACCTCGTCATGCGAAGTTTCGACGCCATATTCATTAAGTGAGCGAAAGACGCTGCCTTCATCTTTTGCATGACCTGTCCACGGTGAGCTTTGACTGTGATTTCGCTGATGCCTAGCTCTGCACCGACCTGCTTGTTCAGCAAACCGGAGACTACCAAAACCATGACTTGTTGTTCCCGCGGGGTAAGCGAAGCGTGGCGATTCCGAAGATCGCGCATTTCCATCCCGCGATCAAAACTGGCACGGCTACGCACGAAGCTTTGACAAATTGCGGCCACCAATAGTTCTTCGCTCAATGGCTTCACGAGAAAGTCAACGGCCCCGGCCTTCATGGCTTGCACAGTTGTTGGAATATCTCCGTAGTCGGCAATAACGATAATAGATATCTCAGCGCATTCTCTGGCGATCCGCTTTTGAACTTCGAGGCAGCTCGAATCCGTGGAAGAAAAGGCCAGGATCAGGCAGCTAGGAACAAACGGGCGCCCTCGGGCGAGAAATTCCTGAGCTGAGCCGCAGGTCTGGGGTTGCCAGCCCTGCGAGCAGATCAACAGTTCCAACGATTGCCGAGTATCGATGTCGTCGTCAACTACGAAAACTGTGCGTGGGTCATGTGTGCTTCGCGGGTCGGAGCCCCCTCTGAATGCACGTATTGGCCCCGGTATATTTGCTGTAGGAACTGCGGTAATAGCGGCTGAACTCATATCCCCTCCTGCAACCAGGCAGCACCTGGGAATCGGCAACGGTGCGAGGTACACAGGCTCGTCACCGAGGCTCACCACAAGAGTGAATGGGATCGTTGTTTTGCGCGACACCAGTTGTGGTAGCGATCGCACTACAAATTTCAGTGGGTAGCGAGGCGGCGGAATTGTTAGAGAAAGAAGAACAGCGGCTACAATTTAAATTGTCCTCAAAGCTCTCCGAATAGAGGTAATAGCCATGCCCGCTTCCGGTTCGATCCGCATCCTCTGCGTAGAAGATCATCCGGTCTTCCGTGAAGGACTGAGGGCGATGATCGATTGTGAGCCGGATATGATCCTGGTGGCGCATGCTGTCAACGGAGTGCAGGCTATAGCGGAGTTTCGCAATCACCGGCCCGACGTCACTTTGATGGATCTCCGCCTTCCTGGAGCCAATGGCACTGATGTCCTGATCTCTATCCGTGGAGAGTTTCCGCAGGCTCGTGTCATCATGCTGACGACCTCCGACGGCGATGCTGACATTCAGCGGGCCATGCGCGCTGGCGCCTCGGCTTACATCCTCAAGAGCATGCCGATGGAGGAACTGCTGGACATCATACGGTCCGTTCACTCTGGCCGGCGGCACATCCCACCAGAGGTGGCCGCTCGCCTCGCCGAGTATATGGGGGACGACGATCTGACGGCCCGGGAATTGGAAGTTCTTCGTCTGATTCGAGACGGTTATCGCAACAAACAGATTGCCGATCAACTCACCATTTCGGAAAATACGGTCAATTTTCACATCAAGAATCTGATGGGAAAACTTCGGGCCAATGACCGAACCCATGCAGTCACGATCGCGTTGCGACGTGGTCTGCTGCAAATCTGATGACGCTCCTACCCACTAAGAACTGTAGGGCCACAGCTCCAGTTTGTGGTGTGTTGAAGACCAAGGCAACACGATATCGTGAATAGGGCCAACAACCAATGCGTTCAAGCCTTTGCTGGATCTCTATGGTGTTGTGACCGAAGGAATACCGATGAAGGTCGTTCGTACACTTTCGATCTGCTCCTTCCTTCTATGGCTCGTAGCGACTGCAAATGCGCTCAATCCGGACCGTGACATCCACCAGCTTGCGCACCGGTCATGGAGCCAAACACAAGGTTATCCTGGCCACACGCGGGCTCTGGCACAAACCCGAGATGGATTTCTGTGGTTAGGCTCTGACACCGGGCTCTTTCGATTCGATGGCGTTCACTTTGAACGGTATGTGCCGAGATCGGGAGACAAACCCTCAGAAGACATAGTGCGTAGCCTGCTTGCACTCCCAGATGGCAGTTTGTGGATCGCTTATGCACACAACGGCAAGATCTGTGTCCTGCGGAACGGCAACGTCAAGTGCTACGGCAAGACTGACGGCGTAACATGGAACCCCACCGACATCGTTCAGGACCACGAAGGCACCATTTGGGCAAACACCGAGAGTGGCGTCATACGCTTCAACGGTACGCGATGGGAACATGTCGGCAAGAATTGGGACTTCCCGGAAGACGTACCGCACATGACTTCACGAGTATTGTTTGTGGATAGCCGAGGAACTCTTTGGGTCGGCGTCAACTCAACCATCCTTTATCTCAAGCAGGGATCAAAGCGATTTGAACCGACGGGTGCATTTGCAGGTTTTTCTCTATCGATTGCTGAGGCCCCGGACGGCACAATATGGCTGTCAGACAATGCGGGCTATGTCCGGGCCATTGGGACGTCCGTGAGCACGAAATCCGCCACGATCGCTAAATGCGAGGCGGATACGCTTAGAGGGGCTCATTCAAAATGTCCCAGCGAACGTTCACTCGTGATTGAGATTAGCGGCACAGTACGCATCATGTTTGACCACAACGGAAGTCTTTGGACGACCACGGATAGTTTGGGAGTCGTCCGCGTTCCGCATCCTGACGGGCTGAGGGACCGACCGATTTCGAAGACCAGTGACGCTCTGCAGCGGTTCACTTCAAAGGACGGTTTGAGCGCCGACAACTGCACTCCCATACTCGAAGACCGGGAGGGAAATATCTGGGTCGCAACGCGGGATGGACTGGACCAGTTCCGCGATACCGCACTGGTTCCAGTTGTCCTGCCGAAATCGATCGTTCAAACGGCAATCGCGCCGGCTGACAACGGAGATATCTGGGCTGCCGTCAGTTCTAATTATGTTGGTCGAATACATAGCCGCTCGAAGAATCTGTCCCTTGTCCCAGCCGACGCCTTCAAACCTTATAGAGATTTTGCCGGCGTCACCTGGCTGATGGGGAATTCCCTTGCACAGTGGAAGGAGGGCAGATTCCGACAAATGGCGAAGTCTCCAGAGGGTCTCTCTGGCAGCTTCGGCACCTGGGAAGTAGCGGGTGATCGGTTCGGAACACTGTGGGCCTTTGCCAGCGGTTATGGTTTCTTCTCTTTGGATCATCACCGATGGAAAGTATGGCCAACTCCACCGGAAGTGGCAAAGCAGCACGTTCTCAACATGTTTTCCGATAGCACGGGGCGTATCTGGGTATCCACCTACCAGGGTGACATTATCACGATGGACAAAGGAAGCATTGTGGACTATCTCGCCAAGGATAGCCGTCTAAATAACGTCAAGGCCTTCGCCGAGCACGCTCCGCAAGAGATTTGGGCAGGTGGTGCAGGTGGTTTACTTCTGATAGACAGGGGTCACTTCCGCCTCATCAAGTCGGCTGGTTTGGGTGCTTTAGAGGATGTTACGGGAATTGTCGATGCCGGGAGCGAGGGACTTTGGCTCAATACGGCGGGCGGGGTGATTCACGTCTCCAAGCATGAGGCAGAACATGCATTACGGGATCCCTCCTATCGCTTTCAATGGAAGCGGTTCGATTCCTCCGATGGCCTTCCCGGGCAAGCCGAGGCTACAGGCCCATATCCAAAGGCGATCGAGGGAACGGACGGGCGGATCTGGTTCACTTCAACAACAGGCCTCGCCTGGGTCGACCCAAATTGGATTCCTAAAAATACCCTTCCGCCGCCCATCTCGATCACCTCCGTGTCAGCGGATGATTTGCCTCAGGTGCAAAAGGACGATCTGCGACTCCCTGCGCACACGGCAAACGTTCAAGTCAGTTACACCGCACTAAGCTTGTCCCTGCCGGAGCGAGTTCTTTTCAAATACAAGCTGGAAGGTTCAGATAAGGACTGGAAGGATGCCGGAACGCGCCGCGAGGCCTTTTATACCAACCTTAGCCCTCGTCATTATCGTTTCCGCGTCATCGCCTGTAATAATGACGGAATTTGGAACAATGTGGGTGCCAATGTGGAGTTCACAATCGCGCCTGCCTGGTATCAGACCACCTGGTTCTACGCGCTCTGCGCCACTATTGGTTTCTTAATCTTGTGGATTCTCTACCGGCTGCGCATGCGGCAGATTGCAAAGTCCATGTCTGACCGCTTCGACGAGCGTTTGTCAGAACGCACTCGCATCGCCCGGGATTTTCATGACACACTTCTACAGACCATCCAGGGGACCAAACTGGTGGCGGATTCCGCGCTAAAACAGTCAGCCGATTCCGTCCGAATGCGTGGCGCCATGGAACAGGTATCGGTCTGGATGGGACAGGCAACGGAGGAAGGCCGGGCAGCCCTGAACTCGTTGCGCACATCGACCACAGAGACGAACGATCTTGCAGAAGCCTTCCGACGTTCGATTGAAGAGTGTCGGATACACGGCTCTATGGAAGCCAAGTTTTCCGTGGTTGGTGAGGTCAGCGAAATGCACCCCATCGTTCGCGATGAGGTCTACCGGATCGGGTATGAGGCGATCCGCAACGCGTGCGTCCACTCAAAAGCCGCTAATCTTCAAGTCGAGCTCACATACGCGGAGAATCTCATCCTGGGCGTACATGACGATGGCGTCGGCATTGACCCTGCCATCGTGGATGAGGGTAAGGAAGGACATTTTGGGCTGCAGGGGATGCGGGAACGGGCAGGCCGCATCATGGCCAAACTAACATTCGAAACTTCTGCGGTCTCCGGGACGGAGATCAAACTGGTTGTTCCCGGCAGCATCATCTACCTTAGGGCAACTTCCAGCCGCCGAAAGTTGCCCGCGATCAAATCCATCTTGAAATGGATGGGTCTGACGTCCAACTCGACTGACTCCTGAAAACGAGCCGACTGCCTGGATGACTGCACGTCAGGCTGGCGCAATCTAAATGCGACAGCGAAAAACACCCCAGGCCAACATGCCAGTGTTCATGCCTGATGCTTGAGAAACCGATCAATTCCTGGCGCTCATGAACCTGAGTACAAGTTCAGCAATCTCATCCGCCTTTGTATCGAGTGCGAAGTGACCAGCATCCAGTACATGCACTTCCGCGCTCGGTACATCTTTCCTGTAGCGCTCGGGTTCGCCGGAATCAAAGGAGAGGTCGTGCTTTCCCCAAAGTACAAGAAGTTTCGGCTGGGTTTTCTGCATCCAGGCTTGCCACTTGGGATATGCGTCGACGTTGGTGCGATAGTCGTAGAACAAATCACTTTGGATCTGCGCCTGGCCTGGGCTATTCAGAAACGCGTATTCGTCCGTCCAGAGATCAGGGTCGTAGAGTTCCACATTCAGATCGTCTCCGACGTGGCGGGTTTTCGTGGCAGCGATGGAAAGCAGATTCTTTCGCAACGCCTCTTCATGCGCCGGACGATCGGCCCAGAAGGCACGGCGCGTTGCCCAGTTGGCCCCCAGTCCTTCGTTATGCCCCACAGCGTCCTGAACGATCAAGGCCTCGGCACGTTCCGGATGTGCCAACACCATGCGAAAGCCCACCGGCCCCCCGTAATCCTGCATATAAAGCGTGTAGCTGGTCAGGCCGAGAGCCTGCGTGAAATCATCCATAACGCGGGCGATGTGGTCAAAGGTATAGTCGAACTGCTTCGGGTCGGGCCAATCGCTGTGACCGAAGCCTGGGTAGTCAGGCGCGATTAGACGGTATTTGTCCGTGAGCCTGATCAATAGCGGTTGAAACATGCGTGACGATGAAGGTAATCCATGCAGGAGTAGAAGAACCGGGGCATCTTTCGGTCCCGCCTCGCGATAAAAGATGTTGAGTCCATCTACCTGTACAGTGCGGTAAAGTATCTGGATATTCATAGCCCTTTCCCTTGTTTGTGCGTTCAGTCCTGGGATGATCGCGAGGAGAATCGCGAAAGCTGGCAGAGTAAAAGGGACTAGTCTCATCTTGCGCATGCTTCCTCCTACTTATTGAGTTCGAAGATAATCTCCAGTTCGATCGGGACACTCAAAGGTTTCCCGTTTGTATCGCTTCCACGTATGAACCGAAGGGAGTCAGCGCGGTGGGAAGCCGGACGCCGAGATCCTGAAGTCGACCTTCAGGACTGCGGGGCTGTGCGGTGATTCGGTCTACCATCGGCCTGCGTGTGCACCGCCGTCCACATGCAGCACCTCCCCGGTCACGTACCGTGCTTCTATCAGATAAACGACTGCGTCCGCGACATCCTGCGCAGCGGCAATCGTGCCCATCGGCGAAAGGGTTTTCAGGAGCTCTTGTGGATGATCCTCATGCATGGGCGTATCGACCACACCGGGCGCGACAGCGTTAAAGCGGATACGCGGCTTCGCGTATTCGTTCGCCAGACTTAGAGTGACCGTGTTGAGGCCGCCCTTCGTGATCATTGGGATGGAGCCCGAAGCACCGGTCTGCGGGTTGTCGGCAAGAGCGGCGGTTATAGTGGTTACGCTACCTCCGGCGCCTTGCGCAAGCATCTCCTTTACTGCGAATTGAGTAATAAAGACGAAGCCGTAGAGGTTAGTAGATACAAACCTGCGGAGATCGTCAGCACTGTACTCCGTAAAGGGCTTCGAAGTATAGATACCGGCACTGTTGACCAGGTGATCGATCGAGCCGAAGCTGGATAACGCAGTCTTTGTCACTCTCTCAGCTGTCGCGACATCGCCAATGTCGCCATCCACGAGAGTCAGGTTCGCGGTCGGCGAGATGCCGCTCTTCGAGATGCTGCGGGAGTTCGCAACTACGTTGTAACCTCGATCTAACAAGGCCCGGACAATGGCTGCTCCGATACCTTGTGAGGCTCCCGTAACAATTACTGTCTTCTTCTTATCCATAGTGTGCTGTTCCTTCCTTTTCAACAATCGTCAGATTCATTCTGCGTACAAGCGCTAGCGCAGAGAATGCCCGGATAGCAGGGCGATTGGCAGCGTCAGTACGCGTCAACGTCGATTACAGCTTTGGCAAACTCTTGTGGGGCTTCCTGGGGCAAGTTGTGTCCGATGCCACCGCTAATGAGTCTGTATTCATATCTGCCCACGAATTTGCTGCGATAAGATGCGTCGCCCGGGTGGGGAGCACCATTGGCATCGCCTTCCATGGTGATGGTAGGAACGGTGATGACTGGACCGCCCGCAAGTCGCTTTTCCAAATCGTCATATCGCGACTCGCCCTTAGCCAAGCCAATTCTCCATCTGTAGTTGTGAATCACGATATCGACGTGGTCCGGATTGTCTAAGGCCGCCGCAGAGCGATTGAAGGTGGCATCGTCGAAGTTCCACTTCGGCGATGCGAGCTGCCAAATGAGCTTCGCAAAGTCGTGCCGGTACTTGTCGTAGCCGGCGCGACCGCGATCTGTAGCGAAATAGAACTGATACCACCAGGCGAGTTCGGCCTTTGGCGGCAATGGGGCCTCGTTGGCCGCCGGGCTCCCGATCAGGTAGCCGCTGACGGAGACCAGGGCCTTGCAGCGTTCTGGCCACAGCACTGCCATGATGTCGGCTGTACGCGCCCCCCAGTCAAAGCCAGCGACGATGGCTTTCTGGATCTTCAGTGTATCCATCAGAGCGATGATGTCGACGGCGACGACCGATTGCTGGCCGTTCCGCATCGTTTCGCTGGAGAGGAAGGTCGTAGTTCCATAGCCGCGTAGATACGGGACGATCACTCGGTAGCCGTGCGACGCCAACAGGGCAGTGACGTCGACGAAGCTGTAGATGTCGTAGGGCCAGCCATGTAGAAGAATCACGGCAGGGCCATCGGAGGGACCGGCCTCCGCGTAGCCGACATTCAGCAGACCTGCAGTGATTTGCTTCAGAGAGCTGAACGACGTGTGAGGAGCGGTATAAGTAGCAGTCGCTGTGACCTTACCCGGCTGCGCGTCGGCGGAACTGCCTATACCGAAGTTCGCTGCGGCAACTGTCATGGCGGCAGCACCCAAAAAACGGCGGCGATCATAATCAATTTCTTTTGACGTTCTAATCGTATTCATTGGCAACCTCCTGGAACTGTTGGTTTGTTGCTGGTTCTAATAACTCCGGGAGCTGTTGATTCATGATGAGAAGCTCGCATATATACTGCTGCAGCTTCCTCAAGCGGGCCTCGTATTTTTCTTCTTGTCTCTGTCCCACTTTTCCTGTTGCCATCCCACGGCAGAAGCATGAGTCAGGCCCTGCACCTGCTCAATGCAGCTGGGGAACGATTGTGTCGGGGACTCTTCACGTTGCTGTTTGGACATGAAACCCTCATGGCCAAGCGCCACCGAGGTAGTGATCGAATGACTCCCAAAGACCGCAGGCTGCCGACGCCTCACCCACTATTCCTTGATGAACTGCACATCCAGCGTGATAGTCACTTCGTCGCCCACCAGCACGCCGCCGAGCTCCAGCGGTGTATTCCATGTGAGCCCAAAATCCTTGCGATTGACCTTAGCGGAGCCGGAAATGCCGATGCGCCGATTGCCCCAGGGGTCAATGGAAGGCTCGCTCACGTCGTCCACACTCAGAGTCACGGATTTAGCGACACCGCGGATCGTCAGATCGCCCGTAACTGCGTAGTTGCGACCGCCCGTGGATCGGATGTTCGTAGATTTGAACGTCAGCGTTGGAAAGTTCTCGACATCGAAGAAGTCCGCGTTCTTCAGATGGGCATTGAGGTTTTCATCGACGGTTCTTGCGCTGGCAGCGGGGATCGACGCCTCCACAGTGGAATGCGTGTAATCTGTTTCGTCCAGCCTCAGCACGCCGGAAAGTCCGGAGAACGCGCCCCTCACATACGAGATCATCATATGCCTTACCTTGAACTCAGCTACCGAGTGGGCAGGATCGATCTTCCAGGTGCTGGAAGCGGTAGTTGTGCCGGTGAGAATAGCGGTTGCGGTTATTGAAGTCATGTGGTGAATCTCCTTTTCAAAATTGTTGACCTGGCCGAGAAGTAATATCTCGCGATTAGCGCAACGAGCTGAAAGAGGCGCGGAGCTCCTCTGTAAAGAGTGTCGGCTGCTCCCACGCTGCAAAATGGCCGCCCTTGGGGAGGCGGTTGTAATGGATGAGCTTGGGATACGCCTTCTCGGTCCAGCTCTTCGGGGCTGCGTAGATCTCGTCGGGGAAGACGCTCACGGCAACCGGAATGGCGACGCCCTTTGGGGCGAAAAAGCTGAGCTTGCTTTCCCAATACAGACGAGCGGAAGAGACCGCCGTCTTCGTCAACCAGTAGAGAGTAATGTTTTCGAGGATATCGTCTCGCGTAAGCCCCTCAGACTGCCCGTCAAAGACGCGTGCGATGAGCGCCTCGCTGGCTGCATCGTGGTCGAGCATCCAGGCCGCTAGGCCGACAGGCGAATCTTCAAGTCCGTACAGCGTCTGCGGACGGTGACTCATCTCCTGGGCGTAGCCAAGGCCATGCTTGTAGAAGGTGTCGAGCTGATGGTAGGCGAGCTCCTCGTCGGCTGAGAGGCCAGACGGTGCCGGATCGCCGGCCGACAAGGCCGTCGCAATGTCGTCCGGCACTGTGGCAGGCATGTTGGTATGAATGCCAAGCAGTCCTGGGGGCGTCAGCAGAGCCATCTGCTCTGTGACCGCGTTGCCCCAATCCCCGCCTTGCGCCACGTAACGCTTGTATCCAAGGCGTTGCATCAGGACGACCCAGGCGCGCGCTATGCGCTGTGGGTTCCAGCCCGTTGCAGTGGGCTTTCCGGAAAACCCATGACCAGGCAGCGACGGAATCACGACATTGAATGAGTCTTCGGCCTTCGCGCCGTATGCGGTTGGATCGGTTAGAGGACCTACGATCTTCATCTGCTCGATAATTGATCCCGGCCACCCGTGCGTGATGATCATCGGAAGCGCATTCGCATTTTTCGAGCGAACATGGATGAAGTGAATCTCGAGCCCGTCGATGTTCGTCGTGAATTCTGGCAGGGCGTTCAGCCGCGCTTCGACCTTGCGCCAGTCGTACTCCTTCTGCCAATAACTCGCGAGTTCGCGCATCGTCGCGAGTTGCACGCCTTGGGATGCATCTGCCACCGTTTCCCTCTCCGGCCAGTTTGTCGCGGCGATGCGCCGGCGGAGGTCGACGATTGCTGCTTCCGGAAAGTCAATGTGAAATGGGCGGATTGACTCGTCACTGTCCACCCCGGCATCCGTACCATGCAGGCTATCGAACGAGGCCTCTGCGCCAGTGCCAGGACCTGTTTCGCCCATACTCAGGGAGCTAAAGAAGAAACGGCTAAAGGCACCGGCGGCTGCCAGGGCGCGAAGAAAACTGCGTCGGTTGGGTGATATGGATAACGTGGTGCGGGATGTCGCTTCAAGTGCGATCATGACCTGTCTCCTAAGCAAACCGCTTGGATACGTGTCTCCGATAAATGGAGATACGTTCCATTGCTGCGATTAAGCCAGAAGCGTGGAGGCGGGTCCATTAGACGATGGTGTCGTCTGTCGCCAATACCTTGGTATAAGCCGCCCTACCAACGGCCTTATGTGGCATTCGCCGGGTCAAGGGGCCAAACAGCTTGGAGCGCGCATGGAAATTAGCCGACGCAAGACCAGGCTAGGCTCTTACTGGAGAAAGCCGACGGGATGATCTGCACAATACTCGCGATCTCGCAATGATTTCTGTGCTCGTGGGCTGCGGATTGCGCCGGGCCGAGCTTTATACGTTGACAGTTGAGGATTTACAGATCAGACAGGGCCATTGGGCCATTGTGGACCTCGTCGGCAAATGCGGTCATGTCGTACCGTTCAGTAGACGCGTAAGTGGCCGCGGTCACATTGACGAAATCGAATGCCCAGAAATTTCGCAGCGCCCAATCCGGGCATGCTCTAGAGACTGATCCGGCGTCAGACTGATCCGGCGTCAATTCACGCTCATCGCGATCCTAAATCAACAATCTCGCCCCTTCCCGCTGATTGGCGCAAGTTTTCGACGTGAGGCGGCAAGTCTTGATAACACGCTGAACTCGATCGTCCGCATCTGTACCCTGATTTGCACGCCACTCGTGATCTCAACTGATCGGCCTGCCGTTTAGGCAGACCGCTTCTTTAGGTCGGGTGCCGCTTTTTTCTCGTCTTCTTTGCTCTTTTTCGCGGAACTCTTCTCTTTGCTGCTTTTTGGGCCCTTTTCCGTTTCAGGCTCGCCGCTCGCTTCCTCGAGGATCGTCTGCCCAACGGTCAAAATCTTGTTGGATGCCGACTGCTCTTCTTTCAGGTTTTCATTCAGAAGTGCGGCGACATCCGAAAGACCCAAGACCTTTGCAATCGCGATTGTCGCCGTATATCCAGCAATTTCGTAATGCTCCGTTCGCAGTGCGGCGCCAATGATGCCTGAGTCGAAAGAAGCTCCTTCTTCATCTTTCTCCAAGGCATCCGCTCCTTCTTCAATGACACCTTCCATGCCATTGCAGTGCTCGCCGGTCGGCTTTTCTTCCAGAATCTCGAAGACCTGCTTGAGGCGGTTGACCTGTTCTTTGGTCTCATCGAGATGGGAAGTGAAGAGAGTTTTGAGTGCGGGATCTTTAGCGCCCTTGGCAAGTTTCGGAAGAGCCTTCACCAGTTGGTTTTCCGCCGAGTACATATCGCGCAATTCATCAATCAGAACTTCTTTGAGTGCCATGTGTCGTCATCTCCGGGTAACAAAAAGTTTGAATCTAAGCAGTGAGAAGCGCGCTGCTACGAATTTGTTGTCGAAGCGCCGGAATATTCCCGCTTGATTACGACTGGGATGCGAGGCACGCAGGGCACCTGCAGGATCGGGTACTTCGCCGAACCCGGCCGCCGCGTACGTAACTGCTGGCTACGGGCAACCCTGCGCTTGGTACATCGGTGAGGCGAGCCCGGAACTCTTTGAAGCATGCTTACATGGGCCCGTCCGTACGTTGCCAGAAGCGATCTTCGAAGGAAGCTGATCCTAGCGCGAACGTGAATATTAAGTGCGACGTTAGATGCTTCATCCTGGACGACGGGAGGGCTGGAATGCTTTTCAACTATAAAGCGCATCTTACAAAAAGATGATTGAGACCAATGTAAATGACCAGCCGGGCACCGAAATACTCTGTTTCTCCCATTTGCGTTGGGACTTCGTCTATCAGCGACCGCAGCATCTCCTCAGCAGAGCGGGGAGAAAGGGGTTAGTGCATTATTGGGAGGAGCCGGTTTGGACGGCGGTTTCCCGTCCCGAGCTTTCGGTGCATTCAGGGGGCGACGGAGTTCGGGTGCTGACCCCTCAGATTCCTCACGGGTCCACTGCGGGAGAGGCGCATGCTGCGCTGCGAAGCCTTCTCGATCATTATTTGGCTACGAACGGGACGAGGGACTTTATCAGTTGGTATTACACCCCAATGGCGTTGCTGTTCTCAGAGCATCTCAATCCCGCCGTCACCGTATATGACTGCATGGACGAACTGTCGGCCTTCCAGGGAGCCCCGCCCGGGTTGATCGAACAAGAACGACGGCTTTTTGAACTTGCCGACGTGGTGTTTGCAGGTGGCGCTAGTCTATTTGCCTCAAAGCGAACACAACATAGTAACGTTCACCTTTTTCCGAGTAGCATCGACCAAAACCATTTCGCGACCGCCAGGCAATTCCAGGCGGAGCCAGAAGATCAAAAGGCCATCCCCCGTCCGAGAGTTGGATTTTACGGAGTGCTGGATGAGCGGCTCGACCAGGAATTATTGCGAAGTCTCGCGGCCGCGCGGCGGGATTGGCATTTTGTATTGATCGGACCGGTTGTGAAAATTGCTGAAGAGCATTTGCCTAAAGCGACAAATATTCACTACCTTGGGCAAAAAACGTATGCGTCGTTGCCTCGGTATCTATCAGGTTGGGAAGTGGCGATGCAGCCCTTCGCGATCAATGATTCAACAAAATTTATAAGCCCTACGAAAACGCCAGAATTTCTTGCGGCAGGAAAGCCTGTTGTGTCAACCGCAATCAGCGATGTCGTCCGACCTTACGGGGAGCTTGGCCTCGTCGAGATTGCCGAGGACTTAGAATCGTTTCTCGATGGCATTTCCAGGTGCCTGATCTCGGATGTGCAAGCGCACAATACTCGCGTCGACAAATTTTTATGCGGTCGATCCTGGGACAAGACATTTGACGAAATGTGGATGTGTATTGATCAAAGCATTCGGCACGACTCGAAACCAGCGAAGGAAAGCGTTGGGGAATTGAGTGTGCTCCGTGTTTGACTACCTGATTGTGGGGGCAGGCTTTGCCGGCAGTGTTCTGGCGGAACGGGTGGCTTCTGAGCAAAATGCTCGCGTTCTGGTGGTCGATAGCCGCAACCACATCGCAGGCAATGCCTTCGATTTCTACGATGACGCAGGGATTTTGGTCCACAAATACGGCCCCCACATTTTTCATACAAACTCGGAAAAAGTATTCCAGTATCTGTCGCGTTTTACGGCGTGGCGGCCTTATGAGCACCGTGTGAAGGCAAGTGTTGACGGTCAGCTCGTTCCAATGCCGATCAACGCGGACACGATAAATAAGCTATATGGGCTCAGACTCACGTGTCACGAAGTAGATGCCTATCTCACTTCGATCGCAGAGACGCGGGATTCGATCACGACCTCAGAAGATGTCGTCGTCAGCCGGGTCGGACGAGAGCTTTATGAGAAATTTTTTCGCAACTACACGCGCAAGCAATGGGGCCTTGACCCGTCTGAACTCGACGCGGCGGTGACCGCGCGAGTTCCGGTTCGAACAAGTCGCGATGATCGATATTTTACGGACAAGTTTCAGGCGATGCCGCTTCATGGATATACCCGGATGTTCGATCGAATGCTTGCACATCCAAAAATCAGCGTCATGCTGAACACGCACTACAAAGACGTCAAGAACGAAGTGCGGTTCCGCGAACTGATTTTCACCGGACCTGTGGATGAATATTTTGACTATTGCTATGGTAAGTTGCCTTACCGTTCCCTGCGTTTCGATCATCAGACGCACGATCAAGATCGGTATCAGACCGCACCTGTTGTCAATTATCCAAATGAACATGCCTATACACGTATCACTGAGTTCAAAGATCTGACAGGGCAGAAACACCGCAAGACCAGCATCGTCTTCGAATATCCCTGTGCGGACGGAGCCCCGTATTATCCCATTCCGCAACCGCAAAATGCGGCACTGTACCAGCGCTACAAGGCATTAGCGGACACACTGCCGCATGTGCATTTCGTAGGGCGTCTTGCCACCTATAAGTACTACAACATGGACCAGGTCGTCGCACAGGCATTGCGAACCTTCGAAAAGATAAAGGAGACATCGCCCGCAAAAGCTGAGAGGCATGACGAAACTGTGGAACCCATAGTCCTCAATGGTCATGGCATTGAGGCGGCCTAATTCATGCAAATGGAACTCGAAGCGTTGCAGATTTGGGGAGGCGCCGAATATACCTGTAACCGCGTGGGCGACAGGTACATCGATCAAATGGAGCTATCTGGTCACGCCCATCGACCGCAGGATTATTCGAGGTTCGCGGACTTGGGATTGACCTCCCTTCGGATCGGCCTGTTGTGGGAGCGTTATGAAAGCGCGTCCTCGTGGAAATGGACCGATGAACACGTGCGGGGCGCCAGCAAAGCACAATTAGAAGTGATAGCGGGACTGGTTCATCATGGCAGTGGGCCGGCCCATACAGACCTCTTGGATAGTCGATTCCCTCAAATGCTGGCCGCATACGCCGGATCTCTAGCGCGCCGATACCCGGACATCGCCAAGTACACCCCGGTGAATGAACCCTACACGACGGCACGGTTCAGCGGAATGTACGGCCTCTGGTACCCGCATCAGATGTCGCGGTCAAGTCTCTTCCGAGCTCTGATCCACCAACTGAAGGCAACCGTCCTATGCATGGAAGCCATTCGCCAAGTGCGAAACGATGCGCAACTCATCCAGACCGATGATTTCGGAAGAGTCAGCGGGACCGAGATGCTGAGACCTGTATGGGAGAATCTCAACCAGCGTCGTTGGCTGGCCATCGATCTGCTGTGTGGCAAAGTGGACTCTGGACATTCGCTATTTCGCGAACTGCTGTCTGCTGGCATCTCCGAGAATGAGATAGGGTGGTTTGCGGAGCATCCATGCCCTCCCGACGTTATCGGTATCAACTTTTATCCTACGAGCGACCGATACCTCGATCATCAAGTAGATAGTTATCCTGAAGAATGTAGATCAGCCGAAGGCACTTTTGTGGATGTTGAGGCAGTTCGATCTGAGAACGCACCGGTTCTCGGATTGGGGGATCTCATCGTGGAAGCGTGGGACCGATATCGAATTCCCGTAGCCATTACAGAGGTCCATATTGGGGGAGAGGTAAATGAGCAAATTCGCTGGGCGGCATCGATATACGAGAGCGTCTTGAGCGCAAGAAGCCAGGGCGCACAGTGTATCGCGATGACCTTCTGGGCACTACTCGGCTCGTTTTATTGGAATCAGCTCGTTACCCGCGAGAATGGCTATTACGAACCGGGTGTCTTTGATACACGCTCTGGAATCCCGGTCGAATCGGAATTGGGAATTGTTGTACGACAGATTGCAAAGGGCCTGGCTCCATCTCACCAGGCGCTGCAACGCAGCGGCTGGTGGCTTCATAAGGATCGTATCTGCTATCCGCCCATGGCGAATGAAAGAGTCCCATCTTAACTGCCATGGTTCATCAAATGTTTTCGCCAAAGCATAGCCGTGTGGATATCTTGATCCGGTAGGGATCCGGTAGTGGCGAGCGCAATTTTTTCCAAGGGTACTTTAGGAGTACGATCCGCATGTAGTAGGCCGTTGGCTTCCTGGTAGGTATCGGCGAATTGCGTGTAACAGAAACCCGCGAGAGCTGGAAGATTACGAACTACCGCAAGCAGCGCCGCATATTGGTTCGCAAACTCTTCTGCCGTGGACGTTTTTGAATAGCCCCACGTATCTACTTCGTTCGTTAAGGCGATCCCACCGAATTCGGTGAGAACGATCGGATGTTTCCATGCCCGATCCTCACCGAGAAGTAACATGCGGCCGCCAGGGCGCTCACGCTCGAAGAGATGCTCCTCGATATCATTGATGCCGTATCGCTTTCCTATGCGCTCGGGCTGGCCGTCGTAGTCGTGAATGCCGATGATGTCGGTTGCGACACTCTCCCATCCGTCATTTCCTATTACCAGACGCGTCGGATCCAATGCTTTCGTCAGGTGATAGAGAGCTTGAACATAATGACGTTGAGCCGGACTCTCTGGTAAATCAGGCACTCCCCACGATTCGTTAAACGGTACCCACGCTACGATGCAGGGGTGACTGCGATCGCGCTCAATTACCTGCATCCACTCTCGTGTCAGCCGCTGAATGGATTGGGTGGTGTAACGGTAGGCGCTCGGCATCTCCTCCCACACAAGTAGGCCGAGTTTGTCAGCCCAATGCAAATAGCGGGCGCACTCAACCTTCTGATGTTTGCGAACCCCATTGAATCCCAGCCGCTTGGCCAGAAGGACATCCTGCTCAAGCGCCTCATCCGAAGGAGGTGTGAGGCCGCTGTCCGGCCAATAACCCTGGTCCAAAACCATTCTTAGGTTGAGGGGACGCCCGTTAAGAAGGAATCGATCTCCCTGAGCAGAGATGGAACGCAACGCGGTATAGCTGGTTACAGCATCGAGCAGCTGTCCAGCCTCGTCGCGCAACTCCACCACCGCGTCGATGAGAGTGGGCGACGAAGGGCTCCACAAGAGCGCATTTCGGTAGTCGTCGATTCCGGGATCGGAGAGGGCAATACGGCGGTGCACCTCGCCGCAGATAACCTCGTAGCGGTCGTCGGCGAGGACCTGGTCTCCACAGCGAAGTCCCACATGCAACATCAGCTTGCCTTTGGCGGGTGCATTGATAATCGCGTCCAACCCAATCTCCCACCTCTCGAGGTTGGACGACCATTGCAACGATCCAATTCGTATCGTTGATACCGTCTCTAACCACACCGTTTGCCAGATACCTGTCGTCCGGGGATACCAGATGGAGTGAGGGTCTAGTTTCCAATCCTGCTTACCTCGTGGTTTCGCCAGATCTGCTGGGTCGTCTTCTGCCCGAACTACCAGTTCCTGAGCGCCTTCCGTTTGCAGCGCGTCAGTGATATCGATGACGAAGGGAGTGTAGCCCCCTTCGTGTTCGCATACCTTAGCCCCGTTCAACCAAATGGTGGCGCGGTAGTCGACAGCCTCAAAGTGAAGCAACAACCTCTGGTCATCTGAAAGTACAGGGGAAGCAAATCTTCTTCGATACCAGACAGCGGAATAGAATTTGGTGTCGCCGATGCCGCTTGACGCCGTTTCCGGGCTAAACGGTACCAAAATCGCCCGAGTCCAAGAGATTTCATGGGGGACCTTTGCTTCCGCTCTTTCATCAATGCAGAAGTCCCAGATACCGTTGAGGAGTTCGAAAGACGTGCGCCTAAACTGAGGCCGCGGATGAAGACGAGCAGGGTCGATGGCCATATGGCTTTTGGATGCCGATGCAGCGGGGCCGGGCTCATTCGAGAATTTAAGTTTTCTTACCCCATAATCGAGTGCGATTTCAGCCCCGGAGACCACTCACAGGCTTTCATGGTTGGGCATAATAACCGTCTCGGGTTCGAGCGGTGAGGCCCGGCTTATCTACCGTAATCTGGATGTGATGGTATTCATCTCGTTGCTCAGCAACAGACGTGGCGAAAGTGACTTCGTACCAGGATTCTGTATCACTCAAGCACTTCTCGAGATTTCCGGCAACGTCGCTCTGGCCATTCAAGGAAAGGCCGCCGCTTTGGACGGCAAGAACCTGTAGGCTTAAATCCGCGAGATCGGTCTGACCCGCTTTGCTCACTCCTTTTAAAAAATCCTGATAATAATCTTCCCGAAAGAGGCTCTCCTCCGGGCCAAGCGGATTGATATTGTAAAGCGTGAGGTTCGCTTGTTGCAACTCTTTAGAGAAAGCGACCACGTTGGCAAAGATCTGCCGCTGCTGCTTAGAGTCAAGATCAAACCGATTGCCTGAAAGAAGAGGCCAGCCTGGCGAGACCCAAAGAACGATCTTGCGACCAGGAATCGTCAACGCGTAAGCCGCCAGCTGTTGTACGGCCGTCAGAGATATCTGCACGCGATCATTCGCTCCCCAGATACCGGTTGAACGGGTAAGCTGACGCAGCCCGATGGTGTAGTGTTCTAGAGATGCATTGAGCGCATTGCCATCTTGAGTGAATCCCTTCTGCATCTGCGTCCCGTCGTCGGTGAGCACCGCGATCGTGGTGGGATTTGCAAGCTTGCCGTCATTTGCCTTTAAAAATTTCTGCACCTCGTTGCGCACGTAGGCAACTCTGTCGAAGTTGGTGTTGACGGCATCGATGAGCAAAATGACCTTCACTGGCTCTTGGCTTGAACTGACCACTTTGAAGGACTGGATGCTTCTCGGTGCCTTGTTGTCCAACAAGCTAAAGTCCTGCTCCCCAAGACCAGAGACTGGCGTCCCAGATTTTGCAGATACGATCACATTCAGACGGACTGTTCGAGACGTGGCAGCGGAATTCTCTTGTGGGAACGCTGCCACGCCGGCATGAAGCAGGATGACCGTAATAAGGCAGATACGCATACGAATATTCATAAGAGTTTTCTCAGTCTGATGGGGGTGGTTGCGTTTGCATGGCGTCAGTACTTCCATAGATGAGTTTTGCCATTTGCCGTCTCTTATATTTCATGTGTGACGTAGCTTGCCTCATCATACGATGCAAATATTCCCTAGCAATTCCAATCGCGATGCTATAGAGATTCAATTCACGAGATGCCTACTTTTTGGAACGTACAAAGAACGACAGGGTTGCTTTTTTACGAAAGGGGCTGCGGATGAGTCCCGATATTTTCCTAGGGGAATGCCTAGTTACGCCGCACCTGCCGAGTCATCTTCCTTCAGAGCGACATCACTTCCTGCTCAACACGAATAAAGGGGCTATGTTACGAAACTAAATCAGTTTCTAAGCTAAATAAGCTTATGGGAACCATCGATCAACGCGGGAGTTTATTCTCAGCGGCGGAGTTCGCCTGCTCGGCGGTCGAAAGTTTCTCAGCTTTGATTTCAAGCCGTAATCGATTGAAGGCACTCATATACGCGTTGGCAATCCACACTAGCGCGAACCCCGAAATTAGGAAGCCCCGCCATCCCTGATACAGCAGTTGGAATTGAGTCAGGAGAAGGAATAATGCCGTCACATAATGGCTGAAGCAGTACTCACAGGTAAAGAGGTAGAAGAACTTGCGTTGGTATAAGGGCTTACAGTTTTGGCTCTTGGCTTTACAGTATTCCCTCGATTCCCGGAATATTTCCTCGTGTGTAATAGTCCATGAGACGCAGGCGATGGCAAGCCCAAGCAACAGGAGATAGCCGAATTGCCGTGAGAGCGGCTCTTGAAGAACACTTGGATACACAGCTTTTGCCTCCTATCCTCAGCCCTGAAGGCTTCGAGATCGATTTGAGCGACTTTGCCGGCTGCTTATATACCGATGGCCCATTCGCAAGTCGCGGCCCAGCCATAAAAGAGACACGCACGCGAAACCCGACGTTAACGGGCCTGCGAGAACCGGAAGTGATGGGTGCGCCAAAGGCGAACGACGCGCCCACATCCGACGGGTGTGCCTGTGGCATAGAAAAGTGGCAATCGCGAATGCGCAAATCTCAAAAAAGATATATTTGCCCACCTTGTGGCAATGACATCCCTCCATGCTCATCCGGACTCGTGTCCGTCAGCCCTTCTTGATGATCGAAATCGTCCCGTTTCTTTCGAGGATTGCGTACTTGATTTGAGATAGGTCTCTTAGGCCCTTTGTTCGGGCTGCAGCCATGATGTCATTCGCATCAAGCCGCATTCCTTTCATAATCTCGTCCTGCCATTGATCGTCTTTTAGCGCCACCAAGGGAGTTCCATCAACGATTCTTCCCAGGCGGGGAGACTTAGTCTTGCCCTAGGAAACGAGACCATGCATAAGCCCAATGACGATGACGGCGCCGACGCAATTTGTAACCGAACGGTCGTCTCCAACAGTGGACAGGATGATAACGCCACCGATCAAGAAGACGATGACGAATTCAAAGAGCGTCATCTGCCCACCGGGTCGCCGGCTCAGCACCCGCACCGTAAAAAGTAAAAAGAAGTAGCCAAGGATGGCATGAATGATGGTGTACACAAGCTAGAACCTCAGGGCATAACTAGAATCTTGAAGTGAAAAGCGGGAAAATCGTCAACACCAAGCGAAAGGTCATAGAGGCCAGGGGACGGCGGTTGCAGAGAGAAGACAATCTCCGCAGGCTCCGTCGTGGCCGGAAACGTGTAATGCAATCCTCCATCTCCGACGGCGGAGGTGGCGGGTTGCGGAGCGATTTGCTTATTACCGAGCTTGGACACAAGATCCTCACCGGCCCACAAGCGAATTTGCTTATTCCGAATAGCCCTATCTCTGAATTCGACCTTCAGGGTGGAAGGCGTCCCGGTCCGCTGGACGCGTTCATAGCTGACGTTTACTGTTCCGTCGGCGGTGGCCAAATGTGCTTTCGATAAAGGCCCGCGCCCGAAGACGCCTGCAAGGTCAAGCAGGACAAAGCAGATGAAAGCAGCCCACACCAACTTCTCGAACTTCCACCACTTGCGTTGAAACTCTACATCTTCTCCGACTGCGATCTCATTGTTGACCTTCGGGACCGTGTCCTCGACTGCTTTTCTATAAATTGGTTGAGCCATATCTGACGTCTCGATTTCTAATTAGGATGCAGGCGTTTTGTTTAGAGCATTTCCGATGCTTTGATAATGCTGATCTCGCCGTTTCGTTCGAGAATGGCGTATTCAATTTCGTCGAAGCTTTTAAGCTCTTTATCGCGTGCGCTTGCCATCACATCGTCGTCCGCAATTCGCATTCCTTTCATCGCGAGAGGACGCCATTGTCCCTTCTCGAGCAGCACCAAAGGAGTGCCATCCGTGAGACGCGCAAATGCCGAAGACTTGGTTCTTGCCCAAGCGATCAGGTAGTGCAAGATAGCAATCGTCATGATCTGCCCGATGGCGTTGGTGAAGGAAGCTTCGTCACCCACAACGAAGGTGAGGGTCAAACCACCGATGAAGAAGATCAGCACAAATTCAAATGGAGTCATCTGCTTGCCGGGACGCCGCCCCACGACCCGCACCATGAAAACGAGAAATGCATATCCGAAAACTGCTCGAAGAACTGACGCCATGGAGTGCTCCGGATCTAAAGAGTGAAGAGTGTATTGCGTGGGCGAATCAACTGATCCTGGCGTCGACTCAACGAAGGCATAAAAGCGTATGGAGCATTCTGTTAGAACTTGTAGCACTCAAAGCAGAGACACGAAGGCTTCTTATGGAAGAGATTGTTGAGCCATTGGTACGCCAGCCAGCTTCTAAGCAGGCTGGCTTTCAATATGGACAGCTGTCGCCCAATACAAATGGGATGCAGATTCTCGAATATATGAAGCAATTCGGTGCCTGCGATGCTCTCTGAGGCTTCACCCAACCAGCTCCGAGAGAACCGTAACCCTCGATAGTTCGCCGGACGGCCACTTTTTCCAGCCTGGATCTTTACTCTTGCGTCGAAGAGGTTGCGGAACCAACTCGCCCGCAGGCACTCCTCGCGCAGCTTGCCATGAAAGCTTTCCACGTGACCGTTCTGCATCGGCCGGCCAGGCTGGATGTGGCGAATCTCAATCTTCCACTCCAGGCCCTAGGCGAGGAAGTGGCGACTGGTTAGTTTCGGTCCGTGTTCCAGCGGATCGCCTGCGGCATCCAGCGTCTGGCGATCATCTCGTCGAGCACACGCGTGACCCGGCATCTGGCGAAGCCCGTGTCCACTTCGGGCGCAAGGCTCACGCCTGAAGGCATCGACCACACTCAACACGCGGATCGTGCGACCTGCCGCGACCACGTCTTGAGTGAAGTCTAGCGCCCACTCCTGGTCAGCGCCTGTCAACAGCACGGGCGGAGAACCGCTGTGGACGCAGTGTTTTCGCTTCTTCTGTTCCAGGCAGAGTCCCGCCTCGCGATAGCAGCGATAGAGACGCTAGCGGCTCACGCATTCGCCTTCACGCTCGACCAGCACCTGCAACCTCCGATAACCGTAGCACGGCTTCTCTCTGGATAACCGAACCAGCTTCTCCTTCAGCGTCTCATCCAACCGTCTTGAGCAGTTGCGACAACTGCTCGCGGCAATCGACATCAGCCCGCAAACCCGGCACTTACTGGCTTGGAACTGTTCTTGGAGCAGCGAGCATCCGTCCTCCGGTTCACGAGCTCAGGCCGTTTTTTGCGATCGCCGCCTTCAGCATCTCACGGTCCAGACTCAAGTCTGGCCACCAATCGCGATGGATATTTTCGATGGTGACCGTTGCGTCATCTACCAGGATGCCGATGGCCAGGGCCAGACCGCCGAGGGTCATGGTATTCATGGTCTCGCCCATTGCGCTTAAGACAATGATGGAGCTGAGAATGGAGAGCGGGATGGAGACGGCGATGATCATCGTGCTGCGCCAGCTTCCCAGGAACAGCAGGATGATGAGCGCGGTAGTGAGAGCTGGATGATCGGCACGGTGGAGGCGCTGAAGCGCAGAATCCACGGTGGATTTACTCCAGGAGGCATTTGGAATCGAATCGAGTTAACCGCCGCTCCTACCTGGGACATAGCAGCATCGATGCGTACCTGAGGCTGGAACGAAATCTTGATGACACTGCGACAAACCCAGGAGAGAGGAGACCTGATTGCGCCATCGTCATCCGTGAGAGGACGCAATAACCTGGCGTCTATCGGCCGGAGTGGTCGTGCGAACTCGATCCTGCTCCGACAGGCGTCGGGGCCGATGGCTGTTCTGGTTGACGCTCGGCGAAGTGGTTTAGGGCTCCTTGTATTTCGCCGAGAAGCTGGAGGGCCATGGTTCTTGTAAACCCGTGGCGAACAAGAATGCGCTGAATGACGAGATCCTCGCGGTTGGGTGGCATGGAGTATGCCGGAACGAGCCAGCCGCGCTCACGCAGCCGATCTGCAAACTCGTATAGCGTGAAGCTCGAAGACGCAGGATCTTTCAACTTCCAGCACAGACCGGGGATTCCGCCCTGACCGTCGTAAATGATTTTGAAGGGTCCGAACTCCGCGATTTTTTCAGCGAGGTAACGGCCCAGCGCGTAGCATTCGGTTTGAATTTCTCGATAACCCTCTTTGCCGAGGCGCATGAAGTTGTAGTACTGGCAGATGATTTCGCCGCCAGGCCGCGAGAAGTTGAGCGCGAAAGTAGGCATGTTGCCGCCGAGATAGTTGACGTCGAAGATCAACTCTTCCGGAAGGTCGTGCTTTTCGCGCCAAAGAGCCCAGCCGACACCGAGCGGAGCGAGACCAAACTTGTGTCCGGAGGCGTTGATCGATTTCACGCGGGGAATGCGGAAATCCCAGAGCAACTCAGGCTGACTAAAAGGCGCGAGAAAGGCGCCGCTCGCTCCATCGACGTGTATCGGGATGTCGAGTTCGGTTTCGCTTTGTAACTTATCGAGTGCAATGCTGATTCCGTGCACCGGCTCGAATTGGAGAGTGAAAGTGACGCCGAGGGTGACAACAACACCGATGGTGTTTTCGTCACAACGCTTGATGACTTCTTCCGGAGTGAGCAGGAGCCGATCGCCTTCCATCGGCACTTCGCGAATTTCGACGTCGAAATAGCGGCAGAACTTGTGCCAGCAGACTTGGACAGGCCCCATGATGAGGTTCGGAGTTTCAGTGGACTTCCCCTTGGCGTGTTGACGTTTGCGCCAGTTCCACTTGAGTGCCAGGGCGCCAAGCATGGCGGCCTCGCTCGAGCCAGTAGTGGAGCAGCCGATCGTACCGGCAGCTTCCGGAGAATTCCAAAGATCGGCGAGCATGTGGACGCAACGCTCTTCGATGGCCGCCGTCTGTGGATACTCATCCTTATCGATCATATTTTTATCGGCAGACTCATCCATGAGCTGCCTGACCTCAGGTTCCATCCAAGTGGTGCAGAAGGTGGCGAGATTCTGCTGCGAGTTCCCGTCGAGGATGAGCTGATCGTGGATCGTCTGATAGACAGTCTGCGGATCCTGCATCGCTGCGGGGAACTCATAGGTGCTGGTCTTGTCATTCAGGACTTCGGCCTCTATTTCGCTCGTCGGTCCAGCTTTGAGTTCGGCGGTGTTGTGCAGGGGCATAAATTCTCCTGTTTCTCTGAATACAAAGTGTAGTTCGCGTCGTGCGCGCCGTTGGGAAAAAAGACGGTGAATGAATTGAGAATCGATACCAATAAGTTGCCGGGAACGAAGCTGAGTTAGTCGAGGATCAGATTTTGTCTGTTTAATCCTTTTTGAGAGACCATAGAGATCATGCCTCGCCCTGACAAACCCAAACAGAAGGCTCCGCACGCGTTCGTTTTGGAGGCGCTCACGCCCCTGCGCCCCGAAGTGCGTCGCTTGTTTTCTGGTTTTGCCGTCTACCTGGGCGATCGCATTGTCTGTATGCTCCGGGATCATCCCAAATCTCCGAGAGACAACGGCGTTTGGCTCGTTCTTTCGGACAGCACGAAGCCCACAGATCCAGAACTTCGCCGTGAATTTCCTTCTATCCGTTCGATCGAGCTCCTGAGAAATAAGATCGGCCATTGGCTCGTCATCCCCAGTGACAGCCCCGGATTCGAGGTGGAGGCGCTTCATGCGTGCGATCTTCTGCTGCGCCATGACCCTCGCTTCGGTCGAATTCCTAAGTCGAGAAGATAATCCTCAATGGCAAGCACGACTTTTCGGCAACTCTCACGCCGGCTAAAGAGCAATCGAGATCCATTACACTGGGGATATACAACCCTATGCAAGAAGCGGCCCAAACTGTACTCTTGGTTCTAGTCACACTCTTCCCTATCGTAGATCCGCTCGGAGGCAGTCCGTTCTTTCTGGCGATGACCAGGGACTACTCACCGGAAGGGCGAAGAGCGCTGTCCTGGCGCATTGCCATGAACAGTTTTTTTCTGTTGGTTGCGACGTATTTCGTCGGAACTTACGTGCTCGCCTTCTTTGGAATCTCTCTGCCCGTGGTGCAGATTGGTGGCGGTCTGATTGTCATTGCCACAGGATGGTCGCTGCTCAAGCAGCGAGACGATGACAAAGACGAGAAACAGGATGTACATAAAACCGTCCAGCCGCAGGATACAAATCGCCGGGCGTTCTACCCTTTGACATTGCCATTAACCGTAGGTCCCGCTTCCATCTCAGCCGCCATCACGCTGGGCGCGAACGCCGCTCACCATCACATGTACCATCCTTTGACAATCCTGGCAGCTCTCATTGGATTGGTGCTGATCGCGGTCAGCATTTTGCTCTGCTATGGATTTGCCGACCGACTGGCGCGAATCCTGGGTCCGACGGGGATGACGGTGATCACCCAATTGTCGTCCTTTCTCCTGGTTTGTATCGGCGTGCAAATTGCTTGGAACGGAATGAAAGCTTTGTTGGAGTCTTTGGCACTGCATATTCGCTGACCAATGGGCACTCCTATTGCGATGAGGCCAACTTCGCTCACGATGTGCTGTCCGCTTGAAAAAGCTACGACTATTCGTGCCTGAAGGCACTGCGTTCTATTTTTCTTTATGTAAGCAAGGAATCTACTGGACGAAGGAATTCCGGGACCTCTTGCGCTTCGATCGCTTCCAACAGATTGATTTCGATCGTCCTTGCAAGCGACAGCAATGGCAGCGCGTTAGGATGATCACCGAAGGGATCTTCTAACTCGTCTCCCAGTGCGTCCAATCCAAAAAAGGCATAGGCTACCAGAACCGTGAACAGAGGGGTCGCCCACCCCATCGTGCTGACCAATCCGAATGGCAGGAGAAAACAGTAGGCGTATGCCGTTCGATGAATCAGAAGAGTGTAGGTGAAGGGCGTCGGTGTTGAACCAATACGTTCGCACGCCACCTGGACGGCGGTGAACGCAGTCAGTCGTTCCTCGAGCAGCTTATAAATCTGTTCACCGATCACGGCCTTCTCAAACTGCCCAGCTACCCTGAGACCCAGCCGGCGCAGAATGTGGTCGGGAATATTGCTTGTCGAGGAATACTCCGCAGGCACTGGGGTCGGCCTTTGCGACTTTCGTAGAGCATGCATCAGTTCGTAGGTATACGTGATCGCATCCCGCACCATTGCGTCTCGATCCGCTCGGTCAATTTTGGACAAACTTATACAGATGCGAGCGAAGGAGCGCATCTCGCCAACCATCGAGCCGAGCTGACGTCGCGCCTCCCACCAACGGTCGTAACACGCGCTATTGCGGAAGCCGAGAAAGATGGAGAGGGC
>NZ_LBHJ01000003.1:0-609402 GCF_001006305.1 Silvibacterium bohemicum | reverse complement strand
TCCCGCGTCGGTCAGCCGTATCCTGCGCCGGGCCAGGCTGAGCCGATGGCGCGATCTGAATCCGCCGCCGCCCGTGGTTCGCTATGAGCACCCTTGCCCGGGGGATCTGCTGCACCTGGACATCAAGGGCATGACGCGCTTCGGGGAGGTCTCGCTGCGTGGCGATGGCAGGCTGCGGGGCAAAAAACAGCATCCAGGCTTTTTGGCACTGCACGTGGCCGTGGATGACCACTCCCGGCTGGCCTTTACCCAGATACTGCCTGATCAGAAGGCACACACCACCATCGGCTTCCTGCGCGATGCCCTCGCCTTCTTCGCCACACACGGCGTCACCGTCAGATCGCTGCTCACCGACAACGGCTCCAGTTACCGCTCTCAGATATTCCGCCAGGCCTGTGCCGCCATGCAGCTCACTCACCGACGCACCCGACCCTACACTCCAAGAACAAACGGCAAGGCGGAACGCTTCATACAGACCGCCCTCAGAGAATGGGCCTATGCAAAACACTGGCTCAACTCCGCTCAAAGAGACCTACACCTCAAACCATGGAACGACTTCTACAACCTAAAAAGACCCCATGGTAGCCTCAACTACAACTCGCCCATCAGCCGTATCGGTAATGAAACAACCTCTTGACCTTCTACAGGCACGCCAAGCAGCGTAAACGGCGCAACCGTCCATCCGCGTAGCACCACCGCATATCGGCTGTTCGCCCATGTTACGAAGAAGGACCACACCAGGACGCTCGCGATCTGAGGCGCAATGCGGCGAAGTACTGAAAGCCGCCACATGGCAACTAGCTCCCAGAAGGTTGGCCTATCCCGAACGATCATCAAACACTCCTCATTTGAGGATAGCCAAGATAGGAGGCGGCAGCCAGGAGCGCGTTAGAGTCGCTGTTTACTACCGGCCGGCTTGAACCAAGCCGGCCGGCATCTTTCATTCAGAATCAACTATTGTCCTGGGTCGCCTTGTTCGAAAACAAGAAGACCCAGTCTTTCTAGCTGGTAGAAGACGCGTCCTTAACCGGACCTGTTTTATTTGGTTTCGGTGCCGGGACGCACGACGTTGGGGTCGAGCCGGTTTGCTCCTTGAAACGGCAGCATCCACCCAGGGTATTCCGGCGGGAGTTGGCTGACCTGGTTGAGCTGCTGCAATTCCTCAAGGCTGAGCTTCACATTCACCGCGGCGAGATTGTCCTGGAGCTGATCCGGACGCTTTGCTCCGATGATCACAGATGTGACGACCGGTTGATGTAACAGCCACGCGAGCGCAATGCGAGCCGGTGAGCAGCTGTGGGCTTCGGCGATCGGTCGCATGATATCGAGGATGCGCCAAGCGCGCTCCTTGTCGACCACGGGGAAGTCAAACTCCGACCGGCGCGAATCTTCAGGTTTCTGATTCTCACGGCTGAACTTTCCGGAAAGCAATCCGCCGGCGAGCGGACTCCAGACGAGCAGGCCCGTTTTGGTGTGCTGGAACATGGGTACGAATTCGCGTTCCAGATCGCGGCCAGCGATCGAGTAGTAAGCCTGCAGAGTGTCTAAGCGAGCGTAATCTTTCAGTTCAGAGATGGTGATCGCGCGGGATAGTTTCCACGCCTCCCAGTTGCTGGCCCCGATGTAGCGGACCTTGCCCTGCTGGACGAGGGTGTCCAAGGCGCGAAGTGTTTCTTCAACAGGCGTGACGGCGTCGTTTCCGTGGATCTGGTACAGGTCGATGTGATCCGTGCCGAGTCGTTTGAGGCTGCCCTCTACCGCGTCCATTATGTGGCCGCGGGAGGCGCCCACGTCGTTGCGGCCGGGGCCGGTGCGTCCGAAGACCTTGGTCGCGATGACGACGTCTTTGCGGGCGATGCCGAGATTCTTGAGCGACTGGCCGAGAGTCTTTTCGCTTTCGCCCTCGGAGTAAACGTCCGCGGTGTCGAAAAAGTTCACGCCAGCATCGATGGAGCCTTTAATGAGTGCATCTGCGCCTGCCTGATCGACTTGGCCAATCTTGCTCCAAAAACCAGAGCCGCCGTGAAACGTCATGCAGCCGAAGCAGATGGTGGAAACAAGCAGGCCGGTGTCGCCGAGTGTCTTGTATTGCATGTAGGAGATCCTTGAGCCGATGAAGTCGGCTGGCTAATTCGATGCCAGACGGACGCCGACGATTCGGTAGCTTTGAGAGCGATAGCTGCCGCCGTTCAGGGCGTCTCGCCGGTCGACGCGATCGGTCCAAGCACGGCGAACCCATGTCGCAACATATCCCCACCCGTGAGGATGCTACATTATCGTGAATTGAAGTCAGGTTCGAAGGATCACTCGTTGGCCGTATCAAAAAAAAGGGCCTGCGCCGGAGCATGCCGGCACAGGCCCTGTGACGAGTGTTATTGTACTTACTGGCCGCTCACCAGAGCCACTAAGCTGCCCGCATCGTGGCGTCTTGCGGGAGCGTCCAGTCTTGAGGTGATCCGGGACCCGAGCTGAACGGTACGCAGCTCATGGGTGCCACCGAGATCATCGAACTTCATCTGAAGGGGTTTCTCGATCGCCATTTCATCGGCAGGCGAGACTACCCAGACAATGGCTTCCTTCGGATCTGCAATGTTGCGCAGTGTGAGAACGCTCTTGTCCATATCGAGCGAAGCGTCGTACTCGCCGGCAGGAAACCAGATGCCGTGAGTTTCGAAATTGAAAGGGACGTTCACCACTGCTCTATCTGCAGCGAAAGCAGCAGTAGCGCAGAGGGCGACGGACATGAAAGCGATAGACCGGAGCATAGAACGCATAGCGTTTTCTCCTACGAGAAAGACACTAGCGGTTACACAACAGAGCTGTCGTTAAATCCGCATCCAATAGCTATCAAATTTGCAAACTTCTGCGATTGCGTCAGGCAATGCGAATCAATACCTACTCGGAACATCCTCCTTCCGAAAAAAGCTACGTGCTCCCATCGACATTGGCGCGCTGGCCTGCAACCGTTTGCACGAAGTCGATGAAGGCCCGCAGCTTTGCCGGAGGCAATGTGCGCGAGGGATAGAGCATGTTGAGAGGGAATGTTTCATCGGGCCAGTCTTGGAAAAAGATTGATAAGCTTGCCGGCTTTGAGCAGTGGCTGAATTTCAAGGTTCATCACTCGCGCGATTCCGACGCCAGCAAGACAGGCCGCCAGCAGAGTGCCCACGTCCGTCAACGTAAGACGGCTATTGGTTTTGACTGGAACGACTTTGCGGCCCCGATGAAACTCCCATTCATACGGTTGTCCGGTGGCGGAATTCCCGAATTGAAGACAATTGTGGTGACTAAGATCTGCGGGCCGACTGGGGCGACCGAATCGTTTGATATAACCGCCCCTCGCGCTCACGCAGAACAGGTAGCAGACCTGTTCTGCGACATGCTCCGATCATTTACACGGCAGCCTTACCAGACATAGGTGCCGACAGCTCCCGACTTGAGCGACGTTGCAACGGATCTGCCGTGGTAGCGGATTTCAAAATCCTGCGCGGTGCTCCCTGGGTTCGCGACGATCACAACACGCTTTCCATTTGGAGCGCTGAATGCGACGTTAGGCAAGTCCACCGAAGAACTGGAGGCGATGCGAATGGAACCGGGAGGTACAAATTTCGAAGCCTGCGCGACGGTATAGTAGGCGAGGTTGCGTGTAATCCTGTCGCCGTCCAGCGTGATCGCGCCCTCACATACCGGGCAGCCTCCACTATCGGTGTGAGGGCCAAAACCGGGATCCGCAGCGAGATTCCACAAGAGCACATTGCGGCTCCAGTTACGCGGAGCCGCAACTATAAGCCGCGCAACCGCTCGCGCAACTTCAAGGCTCGGATCATCTTTCCGATCGACGGTCATCTGCTCGGTAAAGTAGAGGTTCTTCTTTGGATAGGCCTCATGCACTTGAGTCAGCGCACTCATCTCGCCTTCATAGAGATGGAAGGCCGAACCATCGACATAAGCCTGCGCTTCTGGGTCCTTCAGAATAGTGAGCGGATAGTCGGGCCGGTCGCAGTTGTGATCATAGACATTGATCTTGGTCTTGATGTCTGCTTTGTGAAAAGCCGGTCCAAGCGCTGTTTTGATGAAGACGGCCTGATCTTCTGCCTGCATCACCATACTGGGCGTGTTGTGCGGATTCAGCGGCTCGTTCTGCACGGTAATTGCGTCGATGCGAATTCCCTGCTCCTTCACCGTCTCGATGTACTTCACGAAATACTGAGCGTAGGCGGTGTAATACTCCGGCTTGAGGTTGCCGTTTTTAAGAGCGCCATTGGTCTTCATCCACGCGGGCGCAGACCACGGAGAACCGAGAATTTTGATAGAAGGCTGAATGCCAAGGATTTCCTTCAGGATCGGGATAACAGTCGTACTGTCGGGACCCAGATTAAACTTTGCCAGCGAGGGATCGGTCTCTCCCGCAGGCAGATCGTCATACGTGAAGGCGTGGTCATTCATGTCAGAAGAGCCGATGCTGACACGCAGATAGCTCACCGCAATGCCGTTGTTTTCCGAGCCGAAAAGCTCATGCAACAGATCGTTTCGCTGCGCAGCGCTCATGCGCATGAGCAGTTGCGCGCTGCCTCCGGTAAGTGCGAATCCGAAGCCGTCCATCGATTGGTATTTCTCCTTATCGTTCACCTCGATAACTTGCAGATTCGTGCCCGGCTTGTGGAAACGCAGAGGCTCCGGCTGTTTCGCAAGCAATGACGTTCGATCTGCCGTGGTAAGCCATAAGGAGACGGTTTTTCCATGTTGCGCCTGCAACGTAATCACCGAGAGCATCCAAACCGGAAGCGCAATCCAACGAAGAAACCTGAAGCCCATTCGCCCTCCTTGAACAATGGCTGTTGATCGGCTTTATTTCCATGTTAGTGCCAGTGAGATTCTGACTCTCTTTATGCAAAGCCAGAGATCCTCTTGAAACAGATAACGGGAAGAGACGGCGTTCTTCCGCCGTCTTTTCCCGGAAAGATTACATTTTATGAATGAGAAGAATCGGCCATAGAGCTGAATCTGTCTTCCACCGGAAAGGCAGGCATGTAATTTTCCTCCGATATCTGTAGAGTGGCAGCGATCCTGCACGTCTACCCCTTCAATATCGAATGAATCGCGAGGCGAAGCAATTACCTCGCAGGTAATCGTCGATCAATGAGCAGGCATGCCTAGATATTCACGGTAGGGCTGTCGAAACTGAGAAGCCACCTCAGCGAGCGCTAAATCGCCAAATGCTTCATTGCTTCGCCAATTCCTCGGCGCCTTCCTGCTTCTCCAAGCCGATTCGCTATGAGGTTCCTTTACGCAGAGGGAGGAAGTCCGGGTCTGCGTGCTGCCACGCTTGCTTCGCCTGGCGTTCGGCTTTGGCCGCGTTCGGTGCGTCACCCATCCGGTGAAGTACTCTGGCCAGCTGAATTGCGGCCAGCGGGATATAAGGCGAGTCCGGCATCAGCCCGAGGTACCCGATTACGCTGCGAAATTCAGCCGCAGCCTTATCGGGGTGCCCGGCATCCTGGTAGGCCAGACCGCGATAGTACGCCGGAGCCAGGTTCAGAGCGCTGCACGCGTCGTAAGGCCGCGCCCGCTCGAGCGCTTGAATCGCTGCCTGCGGGTTATGCTTTGCAAGCTGGACCGCGGCTCGTATCGAGGGCAGCTGGGCATCGTTGAGAATGGTGTCGAGTGGGGCTTGCGCGGCGGCCTTTGCCGCTTCGGATTCAGCCAAAGCGGTGTCCCCGCTGCGACCCAGAGCCAGCGCCGCCCCGGCCTGGATGCTCAAACTCTGCGGCGCCAACCGCAGCGCGTCGAGCGCCAGCATGCGCGCTTCGCGCCGATAGCCGCAGTCGACCTCGAGAAGTGCTTCATCCACGTCGATGGTTGCCGCCAGCTCTGAGAATCCCTGGGCCAGCGCCGTCTGCCGGGCATGCGCGAAGAGCTTTCTTCCCGCGTTGAGCTTTCCCTGGTACATCGCAACCCATGCCACGTCGTCCAGCAGTTCGCTCTCTGCCGCGTTCCCGCGCGACCAAAGGATCTGCTCCTGCATTGCGGCCTCGTCGTTGCGCAAAAAAGCGAGCAGGAAACAGGATTCGTGCAGCATGGCGCTGTCGCCCTTCCCGCCCTGCACATGGCTGCACAGGGTTTGCAACTGCCCTTGTTCGCCGGTCTCGAGGTACATGCGTGCCAGCGCGGCCTGCGACATTGACGACGCTCCATCAAGCTGCACCGCGGTGCGCGCCACGTCCGCTGCCTTTTCCGGTTCGCCCAGGTCCAGATACTCCAGCGCGAGATTCTGGTACGGCGAGGCGTCCCGGGGATAGAGCGACCGCCACAGCTCGTAGGCTTCGATCGCCCGCTGGATCTGCCCTGAGATCAGGTAGTAGTGCGCAGCAATGTAAAGCCGTTCACGGTCGGTAGTATGCTCCCGCAGGTCGAATGCCTTCTTGAAATAGTCGGCGCTCTGCGTCTGCTCGGCGGCGTTCGAGTAAATGGCCCCCAGGCGAGCATAGGCCATCGCAAACTGCGGGTCGAGATCGACCGCAAGCTTGTAATCCGGGATGGCCTCAAACTCCTGCCCGCTGTCACGCTTCTCTTCGCCGAGCGTAAAGGCCCTGAGCGCCGCCAGGGACGAGGTCGTGGCCTGAGCGAGCGGCATGTTGAACCTCTGCAGAGAAGCGCCGGATTCGCCGAGGCTTCTGCGCATCCGGTTCGTCGCCTGGTCCAGGGCCGCAAGCACCGTTTCCCGGCTCTCTGCTTTCGCTTTTTCAGTGGTCAGCAAGCTGCCGTCGGTGCAGCTTCGAGCCGCCGTCGTCACTTCATATCCTGTCGATCGGGCCATAATGGCGCCGGTGATCAGCACCTTGCCGCCCAACGACGCGCAGCCTTTGAGGAGTTGCTTGAGCGGAGCGGAGGCCGGCTCGGGAACAGTTCCCAGGAAGCTTTGTTCGGGTATCAAATTAAGGTAAGGCGACTCTTCAAGCTTGACCCGGAAAGCATGTCCCATGCCGTTGTAGGAGTCGTCCCCGGAATTGTTGATGAAGCCGCCGAGCACGACCGGGTCCGAGCTGTCGGCCAGCGGCCTGTGCCGGTGAGGATAAAACCAGACCAGCCCGGCCGCCGATACGATCAGCACGGAGAGAGCAAATGCGGCGATCCGGATCGAGCGCCGGTGCAGGAAGCTTTCCGTCTTTGCCGCTTGTTCCAGATGGTTGGGTGGATCGTCACGCCCTGCATCGTCCGGCACAGCCTGACCCGAAGCGACGGCGGCATCGCCGAAGGCGGTATCGGTCCCCATCCCGAAAGCTGGTGAGAAGATGGGCTCTACGCTGCCATTGAACCGATACCCTCGCCCCCGGATGGTCTCGATATGCCGTGCGGTTGCGCCAGCCTTTTCTCCGAGCGCTTCACGCAGCTTAGCGGCGGCCACGTGCAAGCCATTGTCCAGCTCCCCGAAAATCCGGTCGCTCCACAGCCGGCTGCGCAGCGTTTCTTTGGAGACCACTTCGCCCGGAGACTCGAGCAGTACCAGCAGAAGCTGAAAGGGCAGCTCTTCGATTTTTATCCGCTTTTCGTCGCGCAGCAGCACGCCGTTCCTGATTCGTACCTCGAACCGGCCGAACCGGTAGCCGTCGTACGCGGGTTGGATCGTTTCAGTCAAAAATGGCGATTTCAGGATAACAAAGCGTTAAAATTTCTCCCCCCGCCGGCAGGTAAGGAGATCGAGGTCGTTCTCCAGGTTTCGGTGGGTCGGTTACAAGTTGATGAAATAAATGAGCTTATTGGTTAAGAATTGCTTAAGCATAAGTTTTGTTGACTTTGCTGCAACAAAACGTTTTTCTGGCTTCAGTTTCCTCCCTGCTGGCACCTCGTAGTCTTCAATTCGCTTTCCGCCCTCGGTTTCGGGAGGTGGAGTCGTTCGCCCGGTCTTTTTGTCATTGTTCATACGCCTTTGCCCAGCCAGTCAGACTGGTTTGCGTTGGGGTGTTTCTTCAGAGCTTCGCAGTCCTTCACGGAGATCAATGTGACGTATCCGAGATCCATCAACCTTACCCTGGCGTCCGCCCGCGTCTGCCGGGCACAGGATGTGGTTCAGGGTATGGAGACTTCCCAACCCAGCCAATCTCCCCGGCTGACGCGGCGGTACATATCCGTCGTGCGCCCGATGGACTAGAAGCCGTCTCGTAATCCGCGACTCGATGACTGCGCAGAGCCGGCAGTTTCCAGGCATCGTGGGAATTTTCACCTGGCCATCCCGGCCTCTTTAGAACTCACGCCGCTTTTACGGATGGATGCCGCTCCGTCATACGGAGTTCCATCCTCCGAAAAAGCCCCGACTCCAACATCGCTTCAAGGCGCCTGTTCCCATCTCCAGACGACGCCGAACACTTATCTTTCGCCGAGGATCAACAACGTGAAGCCTGCTTTCTTCAGTGTGCGATTTGTCCGTTTTTATATGGGAATGGCGTTGTTTGCCGCTTCTGCCCTGGCCCAATCCAGCGCTCCGTCTCTTCAAACCGCCGCTGCGGCCGCCGCCCCGCTTGATCGCGTACGCGGGCCTGTGACTGTCGCACGCACGCCATTAAAAGGGCAGACGCGGCCGCTGGATCGTTCCGCCATCGATCTCGGCCAGGTGCCGGACTCCATGTCCACCGGACGCATGGTCTTGTGGCTTCGCCGAAGCGCCGTGCAGCAGGCCCAGCTCAGCCAATTTCTCAGCCAGACGCAGAACAAGAACTCGGCAAGCTATCGCCATTGGATGACGCCGGAAAGTTATGGCGCGGCGTATGGAATCTCGGATCACGATCTGGCCGCGGTGCAGCAATGGTTGGAGGCGAGCGGTCTCAAAGTGGAGCGGATCTCCGCCGCGCGCAACGCCATTCTGTTCTCCGGCACCGCCGGCTCGCTGACCAGCGCCTTCAACACCAGCATTCACAGCTACCGCGTTGGCCAACAGACGCGATTCTCAAACGCTGCGGACCCTGAAATTCCTGCCGCGCTCGCCCCGGTCATCTCCGGTGTTTCGCCCATGAACGATTTCCATGCCCGGCCCCTGCATGTGCTTGGCAGCCCCGCCCACTACGACGCCACGACCGGGCATCTTCGCTCGGCCTTGACCGTCGGTGGCAGCCAGCTCTATGTGACGCCCGCCGACGCCTCGATCATCTATGACACCCCGAATCAGAACTTCAATCCCGCGGCGACGCAGACGCTGGATGGAACCGGGGTGACCATCGGTATTCTCGGCTATTCGGCGCTGGCCATGGCCGATGTGCAAAATTACCGCACCGCCTTTCTGCCTGCAAGCGCGGCTGCCAATCTGCCTCAGCCAATCCTCGACGGCGGCGTGGACCCGGGTGTCATGCCTGGAGATGCCGGCGTCGAGTCTCTGCTGGACGTCGAAATCGCAGGCGGTCTTGCGCCCGGCGCCAGCATCGACTACTACTACGCTGCTTCCACCGATCTATCCGATGGACTCATCCTGGCCGGTCTGCGCGCTCTCGAAGAGAACAAAATCAACATCCTGAGCGTGAGTTACGGCAGCTGCGAACAGGATCTGGGAGTGGGCGGCAACCTATCCTGGTCAGAACTATGGCAGCAGGCTGCGGCACAGGGAATCACGGTAACGGTATCCACCGGCGACTCCGGCTCGGCCTCCTGCGACGGTGATAACGAGGAGCCGCCGCTATCGGCATCGCGCGGGCTTTCCGTCAGCGGAATCGCATCGACCCCGTACAACATCGCCGTGGGCGGCACCGATTTTTACTCGCTGGCCGGGAACAACTTCAGCACCTATGTCAACTTCACCGGGAGTTATCCCTACTACGCCAGCGCGCTCGGCTACATCCCTGAGAACCCCTGGAATGACTCGTCGACGGTAGTGGCTAACAGTTACCAGGAGAACCTTCCCACATACAATCTTGCCGGGGCAACGAACATCATCGGCGGCGGTGGCGGGCTCAGCAGCGCGGCGGTATGCCTGGGATCGGTGGACGACCAGGGAGATTGTATGCAGACCCCGACGGGCTACATTCAGCCTCCCTTTCAGACCGGCTTCCAGGGACCGAATCTGGTCCGCTCTCTGCCCGATGTCTCCCTGCTTTCGGCTAATGGATTCTACGGCGCCGGCTGGGTCTACTGCTCCGATTCGACGGTCGACGACCAGGGCGGTCTTTATACCGACTGCCAGGTAGACGCCAATGGCCAGCTGATTAACGATCAAAATGTCGGAGTAATCGGCGGTACTTCGGCTGCGGCTCCCGCCTTTGCCGGCATGCTGGCCATGATCTCGCAGTCGCAGGGCGGCGCTCGTCTGGGACAGGCCGATACAGTCCTCTATAACCTCGCGCAGGACTACGATCCCGACCCCAACAATCCCGGCAAATACCAGCGGTCGTTTCACGATATTTCCATCGGCAACAACTCCGTCTACTGTGCTACCGGCTCGCTGGACTGTTTCAGCAACAACTTCCTCGAGGGCTACGACGCCATACCCTTCTATGACATGGCCACCGGCCTCGGCAGCGTCGATCTTTCCCAGCTGGTCAGCCTCTGGACATCAACCAATTTTGCCAGCACCAGCAACACTCTCGCAGCCGGCACTTCCTCCGGAACGCTCTCGGCTGCGCCGATCAGCGTGGTGCATGGCACACCCTTATATTTCGGGATGACCGTCACACCCAGCGATGCAACCGGTCAATTCAGCCTGGTCGCGACCAACAACGAAACCGCAGCTAGCTCCTCTGACTTCGCGCCGCTGTATAGTCCCGGCGCCGGCAGCCTGACCACCAATGACCTGCCCGGTGGCACCTACACGGTCAACTCCTACTATGCCGGCGACACCAGCCATACCGGCAGCCAGTCGTCGAGCGGCATCAACGTCACCATCACCGCTGAGCCCAGCACCACCACGCTTTCCTTCAGCGACTATGATCCGATCACCTTACTCATTAGCGAAGGTGTCAGCACGCTGCCGTATGGCGTGAACTCGTTCCTCAATGCGCAGCCTTTTGGAAACAACTCCGCCGTTGGATTTCAAGGAAACCTGATCCCCGACGGTGTCGCGACCGGCAGCGTGACCTTCACCTCTAACGGGACGACGCAGTCGGCTGCCATCAACAGCCTGGGGATCGCCCAGATATCGGCCAGCTCTTTTCCGCCGGGAACCTACGCCTATCAGGCGTCCTACCCCGGTGACGCGAGCTTTGCCCCCAGTACCAGCTCGACTCAGACGCTGACCATCACCAAGGGGACCACCACTTTCGTGGTGCAATCCAATGGAGCGGCGGTAAATCCGGTTGGCCAGGTGAATTTGACGGCAGTTCTCGAAACCGACAGCGTTGCGCTCTATCCCACCGGAAGCGTTTCGGCGACCGCCAATGGGCATACTTATCAACCAATTATTGGCACCCAGACGCAGGCAAACGGTGCCAATGCGATTGTCTTCACCTTTTATATTTCTGCCGCCGATTTGGCAGCCGGCTCCAACACCGTAGGCGTCAGCTACAGCGGCGATACGAATTATCTGGCGTCCAACGGCAGCACCAGCGTAACCCTCGCCGGCGTGCAGGGCAGCTATACCCTGACCGGACCCAGCCAGCCGGTAACCGTCGAAGCATCAGGGGAGGCCTCGGCCGTCATCTCGATTGTCCCGGCGAATGGCTTTACTGGGATTGTGAGCATGGCCTGCACCGTAAGCGCGGCCGCTTCGGGACATACGCCAACCTGCGTAGCCCTTCCCGCCACGGTGTACGGAAGCTCCGGAGCAACATCGGCGGTTACAGTCGCCTCCTATGCCGACACACCAGCCGGTACTTACACCATCACCGTCACCGGAACCAGCGGTCAACTGAACCAGTCCGTGCAGGTACCGCTGCAGGTGACCTCAGGCCCGGGCTTCACTCTGGTCGCCGCCAATAGCTCGCTTTCCATCGCCGCGCCCGGTCAGGCAGCGACCGACGCCCTTACCATCACGCCCACCCAGGCCTTCACCGGAACCGTTGCCCTCAGCTGCTCGGTTGCGCCTGTGCCTGCCAATGGCACCGCGCCTGCCTGCACGCTGCCCAACAGCGTTCTCTTCGGGACGGCCGCTTCGACCGCCTCACTGCAGGTGACCACTGACAGCACGACTCCACCGGGTTCCTATAACGTCTCGGTTTCAGCGATATCCGGAGTTCTCCAGCAGACGCTGACCGTCCCGGTCACCGTTCAACAGGTGGCCGCTACGCCTACCTTCGGTCTGACAGCGGCTAGCAGCGCGATGTCGATCGCGGCCTCCGGCCAGTCCGTAACCGACACGCTGACCATCAGCCCTGCCGGTGGGTTTACCGGCGCGGTTCAGCTGAGCTGCGCCATCTCAGGCGGAGCTTCCACCCCCGCCCCGGCGTGCGTTGTCCCCGCAACGGCCTCGGTAACGGGAACAGCGCCAGTGAACGCGATGCTGACAATCGATACCACCGGCGCTACAGCGGCCCTCGTTCCTGCAGACAGGCGGCCGTTGCAGGAACGCCTCGGAGGGGTTGCGCTGGCCTGCCTCGTTGCGTTCATGCTTCCGCGGCGCAGGGTCTGGGCTGCTCTGGCATTTCTTGTTCTCACGCTGGGAACGCTGGGTATCACCGGCTGCGGTGGCGGCTCGCACGTGACGACCGCGACCGGAACCAGCAGTTCCCCGGGAACCCCGGCCGGCAGCTACACGGTGACGGTCACCGCGACCAGCGGCTCAATCAGCACCACCACCCAGATTGCGCTGACGGTGCAATAGCAGACGAGTGCGGCGGACGGCCAAATGCGGTCGGGAGTCTCATTCTCGAGCCTCTCGCCCGGGAAGACCTCAGGTCTGGCTGGCCGGAACAAGACAGGGATGGACGCTCACAGCCCCTCCGTTGCAGCGGTCGAATTGAATTTCTTTGGGAAAGGTCATAAGCGAGATGAGAAGTGGGACAAGGTTCGGTACCTCCACCCTGTTGACGATTGGCCTGTCGGCGATGGCATTGGTAGCAGCGACCGGCTGCGGCGGAGGGGAAAAATCGACGCCCCTGCCGCCCGCCAGCTTTACCATCGGCGGTACGGTAGCCGGGCTTACCGGCACAGGGCTGGTGTTGCAGGATGACGGCGGCAACAATGTCACCGTGAGCGCCAACGCCACCAGCTTTTCCTTCGACACGCCGGTCGGCAGCCACGCCCCCTACAGCGTGACCGTGCTGGCCCAGCCTGCCGGCGAGAGCTGTACGGTAAACAACGGCAGCGGCATGGCCTCGGCTAACGTCACGAATGTGAGTGTCGCCTGTATTCAGCTTTATGCCATTGGCGGCACGATCTCTGGCCTCACAGAGTCGGGACTGGTCTTGGAAGATAACGGCGGCAATAGCCTGGCGGTGAATGCCGGCGCTTCCAGCTTTGCTTTCCCCGCTCCGGTCGTCGCTGGCAGCACGTACGCGATCACCGTTCTCACTCAGCCGCTCGGGGAGAACTGCGCGGTGACCGGCGGCAGCGGCACGGCTACAGGGAATGTCACCAGCGCGAGCGTTGCGTGTACGCAGCAGTACGCCGTCGGCGGCACCATCAGTGGGCTCGCCCAAATGGGACTGGTCCTTCAAAATAACGGCGGCAACAATCTGATCGTGAATGCCAACGCGGCCAGCTTCGCTTTCACCGCTCCGGTCGCCAGCGGAACCCCATATAGCGTCACCGTATTCGCGCAACCTGCCGGCGAGAACTGCGCGGTGGCCAACGGCAGCGCCACGGCCATCGCCAATATCACCAATGTGAATATTGTTTGCACCGGCGACTGGATCTGGGTGGGAGGCAGCAGTTCTGTGGGCCTCAACAGCGGCCAGCCCGGTGTCTACGGCGCCCTCGGCACACCCGATCCAGCCAATCTCCCCGGAGCCCGCGAGGAATCCGCCATCTGGAAGGATGCTTCGGGCGTTATCTGGCTTTTCGGAGGAAATGGCCAGGATTCGCTCGGAACGATTGGGGATCTCAACGACCTCTGGAAGTTCGATCCCAGGCTGGGCGCAAGCGGTGAATGGACGTGGATAGGCGGCAGCCCCACCGAGGCTTCCCCGGAAACAAGCTACGATACCCATGGTCAACCCGGCGTCTACGGCACCCTGGGCGTGCCCTTGTCTTCGAATAGTCCCGGTGGACGGGAGCAGTCGGTGAACTGGATCGACGCGGCCGGCCATCTCTGGCTCTTCGGTGGAATTGGCGTCGATGCGGCCGGAAACTACGGAGTTCTCAACGATCTGTGGGAGTTCGATCCGAAACAGGGTGCGTCCGGCGAGTGGACGTGGATGGGCGGCAGTTCTACCGTTCCGCCCGTTATTGAATCTCCACAAGGCGTAGCGGGAACGTATGGCACGCTGGGTACGCCATCTCCGACGAATATTCCCGGAGCGCGATATGGCGCCTCCGCCTGGACGGATGCGCAGGGAAATTTCTGGCTCTACAGTGGCAACGGCTACGACGCGAACGGGACCAACGGATATTTGAACGACCTGTGGAAGTACACTCCGGGCACGAACTTGACTCCGGGGAGCTGGACATGGATGGGAGGCAGCGCTACCGTCCCGCCCAATCACTACCTTCCTGGCGCTCAGACTGTTCTGCCCGGGGTCTATGGCACGCTGGGTACGGCAGCCTCCACGAATATCCCCGGAGGAAGATCCGCCGCCGTGGCCTGGACCGACGCTTCAGGAAACTTCTGGCTCTTCGGCGGCACAGGCGGCGACTCCACTGCAACGATTGGATTCCTCAATGACCTGTGGAAGTTTGACCCCACGCTCGGCGACACCGGCGAGTGGACCTGGATGGGCGGCAGCAGCACCATTCCCGGAGCCAATCTCGGCCAGCCTGGCGTCTACGGCATCGTGAAAACGGCATCCTCCACAAGCACCCCCGGCGGACGATACAGTCCCGCAAGCTGGATCGATGCATCGGGAAATTTCTGGATCTGCGGCGGACAAGGTTACGACTGGACCGGCAAGGTGGGATATCTCGATGATCTGTGGAAGTACACGCCGGGCGCCGCTGGAAACATAGGCCAATGGACCTGGATGGGTGGCAGCAACGCCGTCCCGTCGATTTCCGCCCTGGGCACTGAATATGGCCCATCCGGTGTCTACGGCACGCAGGGTGTGCCCGCTGCCGCAAATATTCCGGGAGGACGATACGGCGCAGCAGCCTGGGTCGATGCGTCAGGCAATGTCTGGCTCTTCGGCGGCCAGGGTGACGACGCATCCGGAGCGCTAGGGTATCTCGACGATCTGTGGAAGTACCAGCCGTAGAAAAGTTGTGTCCAGAAAAAACAAACGTTCGCAGCGCACAGATAGCAGATATACGGCGTACTGCAATCTCTCGACTTGGGCGAGGAAATCAGCAGGCAGCAGTACGCCGTCATCGGGCACAGACAATCATGGAAGCTCCGGAATGAAGCTCAAAAGATTCGCGGCTTAGCCTACGCCAGATCGCCGGATGCCGATGCAGACCAGGTCCTTAGAATTCTGGTGCGGTGGACACCATCGGATGTTCCTTTGATTCCCAAGCAATTCTACGCAGGACAGAACTTTTACCACTTCGATCCGACGCCAGGGCGATCATTGCAGCCGGCATCAAGTAGAAGCGTTCCGGCAACGTCACCGCATCAAAAGTAGCATTGCAAAGAAAGAAAGGCAGAGCTGTCTCGCGAAAACTGCAAACCTACCCTACGTCGGGATAACCTGCTTCCGGCCTTCACAGATTTTGTTGAATTGATTCGTCGCGAAGGGATTGAAGCCCGTGAACGATTTCAGGCCCTACTGCAGTCCGAGGTCTGCCATCTGTTTTGGGTTCGGCTCGTCGGTTGCGATTAGGTTATGGCAGGTGGAGCAGTCGTTAGTGATGCTCTTCCCTCCCTTCGCATTGTGCCCCCCGTCATGGCAACGGAAGCAGCCCGGATAATTATTGTGGCCGATATTGTCCGGGTGCGATCCCCAGGTCACCTTCATGAAGGGAAAAACATTCCTGCTGTAAATCACGGAGAGCGTCTTCGCGGCCTGATCGATCTGCGCACGCTGACCGTTCCATATGGCCGGATACTGCGAGCGGTAGAAGCTCTCAAGTCCCGAACCGATTTTGGAGGCAGCGTCCTCCTGAGACTTGTAGTCAGCTTTGAGAAGAAGAAGCCCTTGTTTATGGATGAATGGCAGCGACGCGCTGGGACTGCCCTGCGACATGTCTCTGTTCAGCACCTCTTCCGGCGTGTCGAAGGAGTGGGCCGCACGATTGTGGCAATCGATGCAATCCATCACACGCTTTTTGCCTGTAATCGGCCCCTTCGCGTCGGTTGAGACGAACTCGGTCACTGAGCCATCGTCATTTGTTTTGCCGACCCAGGGAATGGTCTGATGGGTTGAATCGGTCGCGATGTACTCGATGTGCCCCATATGGGCTCCATGAATCCCGCTCAGGCGAGAGAAATTATCGCGGCCTCCCACATGCAATAAAATGAGCGAGCGCGTCATCGAGTTCTTCTCGTCATCCCCGTAGGACGTCTTCACGAGGAGCTTGTCGCCGATGTATCTGGCCGGATTGTGGCAGTTCAGACAAGTGAATTTAGCTGCGGGAAGTTTGTCATCTGCCATGATCGGTGTCGGATAGTTGTGAGACATCACCATCATTAGCTGTTTGGTCCCATTCACTTTCGCATGAACGAAGCCTGGAATTCCCGGAGCGATATGGCACTCGGTACACGCCACGCCTGCGTGGTTCGAGACGGGATAGGCACTCGCCTCCGGCGCCATGACGTGACAGGTCCGGCCGCAGAAGTTCGGTGTGTCCATGTAAGCGACACCGCGGTAGGTCGCGGTCCCTACGATCACGAAGTTGATGAACGTCGCGACGATAACAAAGTCGATGCCATGACGGAAAACCGGATCGCGAAGGTCAATCTCCGGATAGATCGAAGGAACTTGTCCAGCCGTCTTCAGCTGCCGCTGCCTCAAGAGCATGCCGAGCGGGATGAGAACGAGCCCGAAGATGAAAACTCCGGGCAAAACCAGATCGAAGATTATGCCGAGATATGGATTCGCCGACCCGCCATGTCCGAAGATGTCGACGACCCAGAAACCAATCAAGACGAGAGCCGAGGCGCTGGTGAGCGCCCCGCCGATCAAGCTGATGCGATTGTTTCCGTAAAAGAAAAACGGCCGCAGCCAGTTTTTCCGCAAATCTTCGAGACCCGCCATCCTCTCCTCTATTTCTTCTGCAACGTGCGAATGTAGGCGATCACGTCCTTAATCTCCGGATCGGTAAGTTTGCCCGAGTATGCAGGCATCTTCCCTTTTCCACTCTTGGTAGCGGATATCAGATCCGCGTCTGCGGCCTTGATCAGATCCGGCGAACTGAACGGTGGCACCTTCATAGCCTTCCCTGCGGGCGTGCCTGCGCCGCCATCTACACCGTGGCACATTGCACACTTGGATTTGTAAGTGTCTGCTCCCGCGGTCTGTGCGAAGACAGGACTCGCTGCGAGCGCAATTGTGATTCCCACGACTGCAACTCTGATTCGATTTTTCATTCGACGATCTCCTTCTTTGATTTGCTAGCAACAACTCAACTGTTCAGCCCCTGCTCTCAAAACTCATAGTGCATTCCGAGGGTCAGGTTATTTGCATGGAAGTTCCGGGGCGCGGTTTCCCCGGCGGGAGATAAGGTAAGACCCGTTTGAAGACCGGCCAGTGTGGGAGAGTTGCATGGAACGACAGGCGCTGGAGAGGCCGGCGTGGGATTTGAGGTACTACAGAATGGAGCCCCGGAAGAACCACCCTCGCCGTAGCCGTAGAATCGGTATTGCGCTTTCCATATCCACCCTTTGTGGACGGTCCAAGCAAGACTCACTTCGGGAGATTGATACGTGGAGACTAGCGAGCCGTTGACATCCCGCGCGTCATTGAAGAAGCGGCTGCCGTTTACAGCGCTGATGGTGTAGCCGATGCTGGAATGGATCGACGTGATGGGAGAGTAGTTGAAAGCGACCGAGCCATACTGCGTAGGAGCGGACATGAAATCTTTGACAGGCCCGAACTCGTAGTAGGTGGTCCCGCGCACGGTGGCTCCGGGACACGCTGTACCAGTCGGAGACGCAGCACCAGGAAAAGCGCTTGATGCCTGGGCGTCGTAGCAGATGTTGGTCGAAGCATAAACATCGCTATAGCCATAATTCAAATCGAATCCATAGCGCTCGTTCGGCAGAAGCTGAGCTCCCACACTCACCAGGCGACTACGATCGACATGGCTGATCGGGCCGGCGTAGGTGGCATCGCCCGCGGCAACACCGGCCTGGTTGTTGTTCGTGTTGTTGTGCCGCTCCAGGTCATTGAATACTCCTGAGAGGGTTACCCAGGGCTTTGGCCTGTACATCGTATGAACTCTGTAATGCTGCGTCTCTCGCGGCGAAACCGGAGTAAAAGCGTTGTCGGCGTAGAGCGTCTCGACGGAGCCATTGATATCCCAGTGAGTCCTGGGACGAACGGTGACGTTAAAGACGGCGCCGTTTTCATGAATGGTCACTGTTCCGTCTGTATCCTCGCCGACAGGTAATGGAGTGTCATGAGGAATGCCCTGGCCGATAGTATGCAGGCGATAGCGCCAGGTGAGCGAGAAGGTAGTACGAGACCAACTATCCCAGGTCGCGGTCAGGTCATTGGTCAGATCCCTCCGGCCAAAGAAATCAGGCAGGGGAACACCGTTGGAGCTTCCTTCAAATGAGACGCTTCCTGGCGTCAGCGCCCCCGCGTAGTTGATCGTCTCGTTTCCCGCAGTCGTTGGAGTACTCGCAGTGATCCCTTTTGAGATATTGGCTGTTCCCGGCTGCTGAACATTCGAGTAGTCGACTTGTTCAGAGAATCGGACTTTCGTTGAAGCATCCCAGACAATCCCGTAGTCGACGGCAGTGACCTTTCGCTTAGCGCTCGCGCTGCCCGTATACGTTGTAGAGCGAATGGCCCCGTCTAAGCCCTGAAAATTCTCATAGTAGTTTGGAAGGTTCATGTTGGCGTCGGTATACCGCACGTCGCCATTCATCGATACATTCCTGATGCTTGAGCTCTGAAAACGAAAAATCTCTGTTGGGTAGAGAATGCGGGTCGGCTGCGAGCGAAGATAACTTGTCGCAACGGAACACGCCGGGTTGATGATTGGTTTTCCGCCCGGAGTTTGCGGCGGCGAGAGGATCGTATAGGTCGCGGCGTTGGTATATCCGCTTCCCATGCTGCTTGTATTGCATGCACCAATTCCGTAGGGCTTAAAGCCGTCCCAGTTGCCCAGAGCCACCGGCGTTCCATCCGCCTCCTGCGCCAGAAAGCTGCCCGGAGCCAGAGTGAAAGACGAGTCGATCTTAATGTGATCGACTTCCTCCTCGAAGGTAAGCCAGGTGTCTCGCACCGGCTTCCAGTCGATCTCCCCCACGAAATCATCACTGCTGTTGCGTTGATACTCCTGAAGCAGAGCATCGTACATGCCAACAGACTCACCAGGACTCAGGCTCGGTCCTTCCATGACATTCTGCGAGTATCCCGCCCGAAACGTCACTTTCGATATTGGAAAAATCGTGAGGCTGGTGTCCGTCATACGGCGTACCGTATTGAAGAGGAACGGCGACTGCTCAACCTGCGGCCATGCAAGAGAGCCCGTAGGGGCGATGGACGAGCCGATAGGAATCGACAGCCCTGAAGGAAGATTCGGATTGGCCAGCAGATCGTAATCAAAATACTCGCGATGTCTGCGGAACATTCCTGAAAATTCATAGAGCTTGCCTTTATGAAAATTCAGCTTGGCGAAGTTGTTCGGATCGCCGCCAAACCCGCTGCTGAAGGCACTCAAAGAATCGACCAGCGAATTCTTCGTTCCAGGAATCGCACGCAACTCAAGCGCCTCACCAAGCACGCGCGGTCCGGACTGAATATTGACTAGCGTGCTGTACATGGCTTCGCTGCCTGTGACGTTGGCAATGTGGCCACCCAGATCGACGGACTCGTGAAGGGTGTAGCCATCCGGAGCAGTCAGATGTGTATCGGCGGCTGGAGCCTGCACGATCGCATTCTGTGCGGTAGCAGCGACACCGGTCATCAACAGGATGGCTACTCCGATGCCTTCAGCGAAGCGTTGCGCCGAGACGGAGTATGACCGTTGATTGGAAAGCTGAAAGAAACAACTCGCCTTTTTCATACAAAGCCTCGCTTGAGAACGTCGCCGCAGCAAAACTCCGGCCTCGATCCGATACGCATCACCCGGGACAGAAGAGGAACCCTATCTTGCACCGTCATTTGAGGAAGGCCGGATGGAGATTGGAGCCATGGATCATGGTGTGGCAGCTGGTGCAGGGCGTCAGCTCTTGAGACCCGGCGTTCATGCTGTGAAACGTGCCTGCGGCAACCTGGCTGTGGCATTGATTGCATAACGTGTTGATCGACGGCATGTTTAGCAGCCGCGCGTTCTGCGAACCATGCGGGGTATGGCACCCAAGGCATCCTTCGCCCTTGACCGCAGCGTGCTCATAGACGAAAGGTCCGCGCGTCTCCACATGGCATTTCGTGCAGATCTTGTTTTGATCGACCGTCGACTTCAGATTATTTTTTGTGAACGTCCCATGCGCATCATGGCAGTCACTGCAGCTCAACGCGCCTTCGTTCACCGGGTGATGGAACGGCATCGCGAACGTTGCCTTCACATCACTGTGGCACTGAAAACATAGCTGCGGCTGGGATACCTTCAGCAGTGCATCCTCACTCTTGAAGCTGTGGACGCTGTGGCAACTTACGCAGCTTACGTTGGCTTTGGCGTGCTCGGAACGTGCGAAGTCTGGATGTGCGCCCGCGTGGCAGCCGAGGCATGTGCCATCGATCTGCTTGGCCGATGCCTGGCTGAATCGAAATATCTTCGTGATGTCCCCGCCGCTCTCGACGTGCGCCTTCCCTGGCCCATGGCAGCTTTCGCAGGTCGCGCCCTTGCCGCCATGCATCAGCGCGAGACTCGAGTGCGGATTGGTGCTGAACTTCTTGGCTTCATCCGCATGGCAGGTCTCGCACATCTCCGACCCGACAAAGTCAGCAAGGTTCGGAGCAGTGGCTCTTTGCGAAAGCGTAGCTTGAGCCTGTGGCTGAGCTTGACCCGCAGCTTCGGCTGGCATGGCTTTCCGAAGCCCGGCGAGCGACGCAATCAACGTCAACCACAAGAGAGAGCGCTTCATTCAATACCCCTAAGGGAAAGTTCGTATGGACGTTTTTGTTCCGCTGATTCGCTAAGCGGCTCATGGAGCATTTGGTTGAGTTCGAGTCAGCATAGAACGAGCTCTTCCCTTTCTTCTGTGACACGAATCACAATCGAAGACTTTTTCACTTTGGAAGAGAAGATATCCGTGTGTGAAGTGGAGCCAGCTAGATCACAAACTATCGGGCACACTGTTCGATCGGGACGATCGATATCACGATTTCGCGCTTGTCTTTCTTGGCAGTGAAAATTTGAGGCAGTGACACAATCGCAGACAAGAGGCCTGGTCGATGCTGATGTTGTATCGGGTAGTTTGCGATATTGCCTGGTAGTTCATCTCCAAGATGGCATAGGAAGAGAATCCGAGTGTTAGTCGTGAACAGGAGCCGGCATCGCGTTTATCAGGAATGCAGAGCTCACCGGCCACTCAGGCGAGATAGTCCGCACAGAGCACGGCCTCTCGCCATGATTGGGCGAGTCATCTCCACTACGCCGCAGGAAGACGGGTCGACCTTCGATAAGCCTCTTCATTGAGCACCAGCACAGGGCACGGCGCCCCACAGATCACGCCATAGGCAGTGCCAGGCATAATATCCGTTCGAAACGAAGCTCCGGATACACCCGCCAGAATAATCAGGTCAAAGCGTCCCTGCCCGGCAATCCGAAGGATCGTCCCAACTACCGAACCTGTCTCAACCATGCAGGAAACAGGTGGTATTTCTCCGGCAATGCTGGAAAGAATCTCCTTGAACCTGCTTTCTGCATAGGAACGAATTCGTATAGCCGATGGATGAGCTTCCGCAATCTCGGGAATGACATGCAGCATCGTAAGTTCGGCATGGTGGATTCTGGCGAAGCGCACAGCAGACTCTGCTATAGACCGTGATTGGCGATCGAGTGCAGTTGCCAGCAAAATTCTGCGTTGCATGGAGGGTTGCATGCCGCGGCGTGCGGCGTGACCAATGGCGAGAACTGGAATATCGATCTCGCGAAAGATGGACTGTGCAATCGAACCCAGGATTTCCTGCCGAAACTTCCGTGGGCCATGAGAGCCAACCATAACCCGATCCGCCCTCCATTCCTTAACCATTCGCACGATGGCCGGCGTAACCGGTCCGCTGCGCACGACCCATGTGCATTTCACGCCTGCTTCCCTTGTCTTCTTTGCAGCCTCTTCAAGAATCTTCTCAGCGCGTTGCCGCGCGTTCTCACCATCATCAGGAACCACGCGGCCGGGATCGGGTGCGCTTAGGTCAGAAAGAACATGGATGAGCTTGATGGCGGCTTTGCATCGCAGCGCGTAGTCGACTCCTTCGGGCAGAATCTGTTTCAGGTCCGTGAGGTCCGTGGCCAGAAGTATTCGGGATGGCAGTATATGAATTCGGCCGGATTGTGCCGGCATAAGGTGTTCCTCCTGAAAGAGGATTCTTGCATGACCCGGCCGGGAGCAATGTGAGCCTCAGCACAGTACCCTGTGACCTGCATCACTATCATGCCGCGGCGTGAACCAAATCACTCGCTGCACTCAGAGCAGCATCTCGAGCGACTCTTTCTTGAGGATCGTCAGTTTCGTCCCTCGAATCGATATGGTGCCGCTACGTCGAAGATTGTTGAGTGCCCTCGTGATAGATTCCCGCGAGCTCCCGAGCATGGAAGCGAGGTCTTCGTGCGTGAGTGGCATGTGAATCTCAGGATGTACATCCTGATCCGTGCCACCCTCAATCGCTAGTTCGAGTAGAAGGTGGGCTACTCTGCCAGCAATGGAACTCGAGAGCGCCAGGCGGCAGGCGTCACTCAGAGCGGTCCTATATTCGTTGCTCAGGCTTTCGGCGGCATGCAGACTGCCCTCCACATGGCGTTGAATAAAGTGAAGAAAATCGCTCTGTTGAAAGTTCTTAATCTGTGCGTGTTCGATCGCCTGTGCAGTTACCTCGTGAGGCGTCTTTGAGAGCGCGGCGCTTAAGCCAAGCACATCACCCGGCTTCGCTATCTTCACCAGCAAAGTTTTTCCATCCTGTGACGACCGCGACAGTTTGATCCGCCCCTCGCAGACCACAGACACGCTGCGCGCTGCTTGGCCCTCTGCGAACAGTATGCTGCCCATCGGCAACATGACGTGAGAACTCATCGCATCATATTCAGCGAGCGCCTGAGGGGCCAGATTGCAAAACCATCCTGGCTTCCTCGCTTTGCATAACAGGCAGTTTTCAGTATGCGTCGACATCGGGCACATTTGCACTACGGTCTCTCTCCTTCTTGAGCGAGGCCGGGCACGCCCATTCGATAAGCACCGGCAATGTTGTACACATTTTCGAACCGTGCCCGTAGATAACCGCCGGAAGCAAACGCTACAGAACCTGTTCGTAACGGCAACGGAACATATGGGACGGCCGCGATGCATTTGGTTCCACCCAACCTGCGTTCCACGGCTCGCCTCTATTCGCAACTTTATAGCGATTGAGGAAGCAGCTGTGTGATGTGCATCACATGTCAATGTGACACACATCACAATTGCAAAATGTAATTTGCTCTGGATCGATCATCAGCTTGGAAATTGGAAACTTCATAAAAGCTCGTGACGGAAGTGGTCGGAAAACAATTCCGTCAGCGAGTGATAAATCATAGGTGGCGCGCTACTGGCCCAGATCCTCGAACTTTACGTTGATGATCGGGTAGAGCTTCCAATCCTTGTAGTCAAAGTGCCACCACTCATCTGGGATCACTTTGAACCCTTGCTTTTCCATGGCCTCACGCAGTAGCGCACGACGGGCGCGCTCATCGGCCGTGCCGCCCGGATAGTCGGCGTAGGCACGATCGGTCATCTCGTCATAGCCGCTCGGCATCTGTACTTCCTCGCCCGTCTTCAGGTCATAGAGCGATAGATCGACAGCGCATCCGCGATTGTGTTTCGATCCATCCGCCGGGTTCGCCACAAACTTCTTCTTGTCGTCCGGCGTTGCATCCCAGAAGATTTTGGTCACATACCACGGACGATATCCATCATGAATAATCAGTCCGTATCCCTGCTTCCTCAATCGGTCATTGACGATCACCAGGGCCTGTGCGGCCGGCCCCTCAAGAAAAGCCCGTGCCTGCGTATAAACCGGAGTACCTAAAAAATTGTTGGCCGTCGCATACCGGACATCCAGTTTTATAGTCGGATCGAGCTTCACAAGCTCCGCCAAGTCCGGTTGCCGAAAAGTCCCTTCTTCCACCGGAGGCGTGGCCTTCAGCGCTTCGACACGCAGTTCTTCCACCGGGCGCAGCGGTGTAATGCGAAAACTCACCTGCTGAGCTTCACTCGGTGGCGTCAGGGAGACCCATAATAGAAAAAGAAACCCAAGAGGTGTGAGGAGCGCGTGCCGAATGCGAGAGTAATCGAGAAATTTTCTCATCGGTTTCATAGGTCCCTTCACAACTCGTGCGATCGGGTCGAATGTATCACCAATCCGAACGCCAAAGTCTCCGGTTATAGAACACAAGTCTGAAAGTGCCGGTTGATCACCTTCTGGCCGCGGAGCAATCCGTCTCTGGTTGCAAATTCGCGTCGATGAGCGCATTGCCCTGCTGAAGTCGATTGAGGTCTCGGTGCTCGATGCGCAGTTTACCCGCAATTTCATCCAGAGCACGATACAGAATGCATCTTCACTTGACATCCAAGTGAAAACGCGCGATTCTGCCTTCCTGGGAGACTACTCGGATGCCTAGTGAAGAAAAGGAACCCCTCCAACTCCTGCAGGGAACGTTGGACCTGATCGTTCTGCGGACGCTGTCGGCCCTGGGAGCTCAGCATGCTTACCAGATCTCCACCCGACTGCAACAGGTCTCGCAAAATCACCTGAATCTCAACCAGGGTACGCTGTACCCCGCTCTTGTTCGCCTCGAACAATATGGGTGGATTAAAGGTGCGTGGGGCCGAACGGAGAGCAACAGAGAAGCGAAATTCTATTCGATCACTAAGGCGGGTGAGCAGGCTCTCAGCAAAGAAACTTTGCGGTGGCGCAGGATGGCGGGGCTTGTGGATCGCCTACTGGTAGAGGATTTTCAATCGTGAGATATCTCCGACGCTTTCTGGCCAAGTGCATCTCCCTTGTTCGCAACCGTTGCGCGGAAGAGGAGCTGAACCGGGAGATCAATGGGCACCTTGCCCTACTGGAAGATGATTATCGCGAAAAAGGCATGAGCGCAGACGAAGCGCACTTTGCCGCGAGACGCGCCTATGGCAACGTCGAGCAGGCAAAACAGTCGCATCGCGAGGAGCGCTCGATTCTCTGGCTCGAACAATTCATGCAAGACATTCGGTACACGATACGGCAGTTCAGAAAATCTCCCGGGTTCGCCATCACCGTAATTCTCACGATTGCCTTGGGAATTGGCGCTAATACGGCAATCTTCACACTCATTCACTCGATCCTATTGAAGTCTTTGCCGGTGGCCGATCCAAAATCGCTCTATCGCGTCGGCGATGTCTACACAGATTGCTGTCTCACCAACGGGCTTGAAAACAGCAACGGGGATTTCGACATCTTCTCCTGGGACAATTACCGGCAGCTTCGCGCCTCGACTCCTGAATTTGAACAACTGGCGGCGATGCAAGCGGGAGAGCAACTGCTGAGCGTCCGTCGCGGCACCAATCCTGCACATTCCAGGCAGGCTGAATTTGTGTCGGGAAACTACTTCAGCACCTTCGGAGTAGCGGCATTTGCCGGCCGCATGTTCACCGACGCTGACGACCAGGCGACGGCGCAACCGGTTGTGGTCATGAGTTACCGGACCTGGCAATCCGACTATGCCGGTGATCCTTCCGTTGTCGACAGTACGTTCTATTTGCAGGGCCAGCTTGTAACTGTAGTTGGCATCGCAGCGCCTGACTTTTACGGGGATCGGATCAGCGCGAATCCACCGTCGTTCTGGGTTCCGTTGTCAGACGAGCCGCTGCTGAATGGCGCGAATTCTGTTCTACATCAACCGATTGCATGCTGGTTATATCTGCTGGGGCGTCTACGCCCCGGCGTTTCAATCGACACGCTACAACAAAAAATTTCGGCCAACCTCCGTCAATGGTTGACAACTGTGGACGGCTATCAGCGCCATGGTTTTCCGGCCCTCATCTCCAAGGTGCATGTCGTGCTGGCTCCGGGCGGAGCTGGCATTGAGCGCCTGCAAGAACAAACCGACAAAAAACTCTATCTGCTGCTTTCCATCTCGTTGCTCGTTCTACTCGTCGCGTGTGCGAATGTAGCGAACCTGATGCTGGCGCGCGGTATGAAGCGGCGGGCAGAAACGTCAATGCGCATGGCGCTTGGTTCCGCGCGATCCAGACTGATTCGTCAGATGCTCACGGAGAGCGTGCTGCTTGGATGCCTTGGCGGCCTTGCCGGGCTTGCCATCGCATACGCCGGAACACAAACCATCTTGGCGCTCGCCTTTCCGGGCGCGCTGCATAGCGCCATCCGAGCTACGCCCTCTCTCGCGGTGCTGGGATTTGCATTTCTGCTCTCGCTTGCAACGGGCATGGTATTTGGCAGCGTGCCGGCATGGATTACCTCCCATGCCGATCCGGCGGAAGCACTGCGCGGCGCGACACGATCGCTTGGAGACCGCGCATCGCTGCCGCAGAAATGGATGATCATCCTTCAGGCGGCTTTCGCCCTGGTGCTCTTGATGGGGGCGGGGCTGCTGACGAAGAGCCTGCAGAATATGGAACGTCAGGATTTCGGTTTACAGACAGCCAACCGGTACGTACTTCATTTTGACCCAATGGGTGCGGGTTATTTACCTGAGGGAAAACTTGCTGATCTGTACAGGAGGCTGGAGCTGCATTTCGCCGCGATCCCCGGAATGCAGAGCGTTGGGCTCGCCATGTATAGCCCTCTGGACGGAAATCAATGGACTGACGGTATCACCCTTCCCGGCAGGCCGCTTCCAGATCCGAACGACGATAACGATGCACTTCTCAATCGGGTCAGCGCGAATTTTTTAGACGCCACCGGACAAACTTTGATCCGAGGCCGCGGCATAAGCCAGGCAGACAATGAACATGGCCCCTTCGTTGCCGTCGTCAACGAGGCCTTCGCCAAGAAGTTTTTCCCCCATGAAGATCCGATCGGCCGCCGCTTTGGCACCTACGAACGGGAGGACACTGGCGCTTACGAAATCGTAGGTGTAGTTGCGAACGCGAAGTATACCGATCCACACGAAGACGCTAAGGCCATGGCTTTTGAGCCGCTCGCGCAGTGGCAGCACAACTTGAAGGATCCAATCTTTGTCTATCTCGAAAAGCAAACGCATATCGCCGGTGCAGTGGCGATGAACTACCGAGGGACGCGGCAGAGTCTTGAACAAGCGATACGCAGCGCCCTGGCAGAAGTCGATCCCAACCTGGCCATTATCAACCTTCGATCACTCGATTCTCAGCTTGCCGGCAACTTCAGCCAGGAGCGGCTGGTTGCCCGCTTGACCGTGCTTTGCGGCCTGCTTGCCCTCGTCCTCACATCTATCGGACTATATGGCACGACCGCCTATCAAACTACACAGCGCACGCGTGAGATAGGACTCCATATGGCGTTCGGCGCGGACCGGTCGCAGGTGGTTGGTATGGTGATGCGCAGAACATTCGGGCAATTGATTTTCGGCCTCGCTTTGGGGATCCCGATTTCTCTCATGGGCGGCCGCATGATGGAGAGCCAGCTCTATTTGGTGAAGTCGTACGACCCCTGGAGTCTGGTTGTTGCAATCTTCGTTCTCGCTTTCGCCGTCGCTGTTGCAGGCTTCATTCCCGCGCGCCGCGCAGCCTCTATCGATCCCCTGCGGGCGCTTCGCAACGAGTGATCGCGGGACAGCATGCTACGGTCGAGTGATAAGTGTCGCTTTCACACTTTCTATGCTCTTGGAAGGATGCATATCTCTGCCTCTCAATTTGTGCTGAATCGCTAATGCAGTCTTTGAGCGGACTGATTGCTTCCGAGAAGCCGGCTTCGGCGGGCTAACCCGGAGAATCCCATCTCAGACGTCACAGACGTGCCTTATTGGATGGAGACTCGAGAAGGCCCTATTCGAAGTCGTCGCCGTCATCGCCGATGGGCATGCCGGGTGGCGCGCCCATCGGTTTCGCGGGGATGAACTTGTCAGGGTTTTTATTGAACTCGTTGATGCGATCGATCATCGCGAGGCGGTGAATCGCTTCGGCAGAGTCGGTCGGTGGCCGGCCGCCGGACCACTGCTTCAGCAAGTCTTCCACGTGATAGCGGGCTATAGCTCGGGCCTGCGAGCTGGCCTGCGGATTAAGGGCCAGGCCGAGCATCCACTCGAGACCACGGAACTCGACGGCGCGCTCGACCTCGGAGCCGACGCTGTGACCAGCGTCAGGACGCTCGGCGGTGGTCTTTGAAACTTTCTCCATCATCACGCGAAGTGATGGGCCCTTGCTGCCGTCGGCGGTATCGCGCATGTGGAATTGCAGCAGGCGTGATGCGCGGGCGGGATCGAAGAGGACCTGGTACGTGAGGTCTGCGGCGGACTCGGCTGCGGAGATCGGGTCAAAGGTGAGGCCGGTTTCGGCCGGGAACGACTCCTGTGTGCGGCCGTAACCCGGCGGTGCGGGCGGCAGCAACTTCAGAATGTTTTCCGGCAGCGTGAGCGTCTCAAATGCGAGCGTCTTGAGCACAGCGTCGAGTGCGGCGTCCTGCTGTTTGAGGCCGACGATCATGGGGCCGGACTGTCCGTCGCCGCGTAGGTTATAGCGATAATCCACGCCACCAATAAGCTTGATAGCGGCCTCTGTCTGGTAGCGGTGCAGCAGGTAGAGGGGCACGAGCGTGTCGGCGAGTTCGGCCATCGGCTCGCCGAGTCTGATGTTGTTTTCGCCGAAGCGCTTGAGCGCGGCTGCGCGAATGTCGAGGACGCGGTTCAGCTCAGCGACGGGGTCTGTGCCATTGTCCCAGAGATGATCGATGGGCGAGGCGGAGCTAAAGGGGCGAGCGTCTTCGTCGGTCATGAAGACAAGACCGGCTTTATCGGAGTCGGCGAGGATTTTATTCAGTGCGGTGGGATCTTCGACCGGCTTCTTGTCCGTATCGAACTCTCGATAACCGTAGCTGATCGCTACTTTGTCCCACACACCGATGCCGACCGGGTAGGCGTGCGACAGGTCAGGAACGCCGCTCTTATCAAGAGTAATCCAAGGGTGAGGATAGTCCATCACGCTAATCGTCTCGTCGGGGTTGGTGTGAGGAAAGGTGGATGCGGCGAAGTTGTGCGCGAGGCCGAGCGTGTGTCCGGTTTCGTGTGCAGCGAGTTGGCGGATGCGCGCCAGGACCATCATGAGCATGGGATTGCCGTCCTTCGCCGAGGAGACATGCCCTTCGGGACCGGCGATGGTTTCACTCTCGTTGAGGAGATTGCCTGCCTTATCGTAAGGAGCAAGCAGTGCTTCGGCGATCATATAGTCCTGGCGGGCGCGGAGACTGCCCAAGGTGACGTTGCCCTTGAGAATCTCGCCGGTGCGCGGGTCGGTGATAGTCGCGCCATAGCTCCAGCCACGTGTGTAACGGTGAACCCATTGGATGATGTTGTAGCGGACGTCCATCGGGTCGGCGCCGGATGGCAGGATGTCGACTTTGAAGGTACCGGGCGCCCAGCCTGCGGCCTGGAAGGCCTGATCCCACCAGCGCGCGCCTTCGAGCAGAGCGGAACGAATGGGCTCAGGTGCGCCATTGTCGACATAGTATTGGATGGGCTTGACCGCGACGCAGGCCTGTGTGCAACTGGGGTCACGCTTGATGAGGCGATGACGCTCGATGAAACGCTGTGTCATATCATCGCCGAGAGGGACGTTGTAGTCGCGGTAGGAGAAGTCGAAATAGCCGGCGCGCGGGTTGAAGCGCCGCGGGACAAAGGTGCCATCGAGCGCGGGGAGCTGCACGAAGCTGACGCGCTCATGCACGGTCATGGCATGCGGGTCGGGTGTGACATCGCGGACGAAGCGACCAGCGGGAGGCACCTCAGTGGTGAAGGTAAGCGTTGCTTCAATCTCGGCATTCTGGGGAAAGGATTTTGTGTCGTCGGGGCTGATAGCAGAGCGCGTGGGGTCGACCTTATAAGTTCCCTGCTTCGTGCTCGTGAGCGTGTCGGCAACCTGGAAGGGATCGTGTAGCAGAAGGTCGGTGGCATCGATGAGTATGGTGTCGTTCTCTTCGGCCGCGACGGTGAAGCCTGCGAGCACAGACGACGGGAACGATTGCGTGACAGGCAGCGCCACAGCGGGTTCCACGTTGCCGGGACGGAAAGCCTGATTCGGCTCAACCATGAGCACTTTGGGACCGACACGTTCGAAGCGGACCACGATGCCGCGCGAAGTTTTGCCACGGTCCAGGCCGAGATCGTTCGAGCCGGTGCCGAAGGGCAGCGAGCTGGTATAGAGCAGATCGGGTGTGCGGCCTCGGGCGTCGACGTGGAGTTCCACGAAGATGTGGCCTGTCTTCGCATCCCAATCGAGCGGCAAGAATCCAGGCATGCGCTGCATACCGTCCGTACGAACCTTGGCCGTGCTCAAAGCTGTTGGTGAATGCGCTTCTTGTGCAAGCAAACAGAACGGCATCGCGACCGTGGCGACGAATAGAGTTAGGTTGAAGCTAAGGCGCATGAGTGTTTTTATCATGCGGAGCGATTAAGCTCCGGCATCTAATTCTCATCAGACAAAGGACGTTGTGGCCTATCCGATCACAACGGCCCCTGGACACCGAGTCGCGTATGACCCCTATTCAACAGACCTATATCGTCCGACTCCCTCCGCTTCCACCATAAATGGCTATCTATTTCCATATCTATCAAGGCAAAGCCGCAGCTCGTACGATCTGCTCGAATCCGGGGCTGAAGCACGATCATTCCAGAGCTCGAGGTGGCACAGCTGAAGCCGTGCCCTCCCTCCCAATACAAAAACACTTTTGTTGAATTCCTACCCTGACCAGACGACTGGGGAGTGGTCTAGCCGTTCGTCTTTCATTCCATTTTCGCGAATCATTTCCGTGAATCAGGGATGGAGAGGTGGGTTTTGCGTGCGCAGCCACTTAAGCAGACCGGCTGGGTCGTCGGTGATGATCGCGTCGACATGTGCATCGGCCAGCTTCTGCCAGCCTTCCGGAGTATTCACAGTGTAGGGCGCGACCTGGAAGCTGTGTTCGTGCGCCCACGTCACTGCATCCGCTGTGGCTAGACTTGCGTCGGGGCTGAAGAAATCCCCTGGACGAAGCTGCGCCGTCTCAGCGATGTGGGCGAAGGTCTTGTCAGTGTCGGTCAGTCCCATCATTTTGTCGTACTGAGCCTGGCCGAAGAGCGCAGAGAGGCGAATCGACGGATCGAGCATGCGCATGGCGCGGAGGGTGCGGAAATCAAAGCTCTGCAGGATCACGCGAGACTCCAGGTGGTGACGCTTGACTGCCTCATCGATCATGGCGACGAAGGCCTCGGGCGTGGGAGTGATCTCCGGCCGGTTGGGGAAGATCTTGGTCTCGACATTGAATTGAAAGGAACCCTGAGGAGCGAGATCGAGCACCTCGTCGAAGGTGGGAATCGGGGTGTGCCGCACGGCCACTTGCGTTGGAAAGGCCGGCAACGCGCGCGCACCGCAATCGTACTGCCTGAGCTGCTCCAGCGTGAGCGAATGGATGTAGGTGCCCGGCGGCAGCGGCGGCCCGTCACAGTGCCGCTCGTTCGCAAGTGCAGCTGAGATTGCAGCCGCGATGCGCGGGTCTTTGGAGATAGTCTCCGGCGCGGGCTGGGTCAGAAAAGGCGAGTGAGAGACGACTAGCACGTTGTCCTTGGTCACGGCGAGGTCAAGCTCGAGAACGTCGGCTCCAACGGAGATGCCGTACTGAAACGATGGAATGGAATTTTCAGGCCTGTAGGCGCGGCCTCCTCGATGAGCATGAACAAGGATGATGCGCGGAGCGTTGGAATCCGTCTGCGCTGCGAGCGAAAGAGTCATGAGAATGGACAGTGCGGCTACTTTGAGCATGTGATCAGCTTCAACGCAGGGAGTTACTGGAGAATGAAAAGGGCCGCCATTGTAGTAGCGGTACAAGATGATTCTCAGTCCTTCCACACCATTGGCCGTGTACGGCAATTGCTGCACCAGTGCTTGTCAGCCTGCCGCATGGCTCGCTCCGCACCCTGAGCTTTAATTGCCTTTAGCACTGCGCGTACTGTCTCGATTTTAGTTTTGTCGAGACTGGCCAGATACGGGCGAAGGTGACTGCAAGCGACGGCCATAATCTTCAGACATCTTCGCCCAGGAGATTGCTCACGCGCACGATGGTCTCAATCTGTTGCTGGCTGAGCCTTGCGAGCAGATTGCGTCGTATGGATTCCGCGTGGATTGGCCTTGCAGCGTCCAGTTTCGCCTTGCCCTGTTTGGTCAACACCACGAGAACGACTCGCTGGTCGGCTTCCTGGCGTTCGATCAGCTGCCTTTGCTGCATGCGCGTCAGATGATGCGAGAGGCGGCTTTTGTCCCAACCCAGGGACTGCGCCAGCACCTGCTGTCGCATTTGTCCCTTTCCCAGGTCGGCCAAACGAGAGAGAACGCCGAAGTCCGCGCCGGAGAGGCCTGTGGCGTCAGAGATATCCCTTCCAACCCGCTCCAGCACATCTTCCCCCATCATCTTGAACGCGTGCCAGATGCGGAGTTCCTGCGGCGACAAAGGCTTGCCGGACATGGGAACAGATTATCAGCCGAGTGGTTGACGCGACAACCAAGCTGCGCATATCCTGGTTGACATGACAACCCACGCCAATAAGAAAACCGCTCTCGTTACCGGCGCCAACAAAGGAATAGGCAAAGCCATCGCTGCGGGACTGGCGCGGGATGGCTTCACCGTCTTCCTTGGCGCTCGCGACTCTGAAAAGGGCCACGCTGCAGCTGCGGAGCTCAAAGCGGAAGGAGACGTACGCTTTGTTCTTCTGGATGTGACGGATTCCGCGTCGGTGCAATCCGCGCGGGAGGCCATCGAATCAGAGACTGATCGGCTGGACGTGTTGGTGAATAATGCCGGAATTGCCTCTGCGCCCGGTTCCCGATTCAAGGAACCTGCTGAGGAGATCGCCGCAAGTATGCGTATTGTCTATGAGACGAATGTTTTTGCCGTGGTTGCCGTTACGAATGCGTTTATGCCGCTACTTCTTAGGTCTGACGCAGGCCGCATCGTGAATGTCACGAGCAAGCGCGGTTCGATTGGCGAAGAAGGAGCGTGGGTGGGAAGGCCCAACATGACGTACTCCAGTTCGAAGACCGCGCTCAACGCAATTACTGCCCATTACGCTCGCAGCCTGTCGGCGACAAACATCAAGGTGAACGGAGCCGCACCCGGCCACGTCGCTACAGACTTCAATGGCTTTCGTGGCACGCGCACACCAGACAAGGGAGCGGAGGTAGCCATTCGACTGGCGCAGTTGGGCAAGGATGGACCGACCGGTGTTGTTTTCGAGGATGACCAGCAACTCGCGTGGTAATGCATTGCGGAGAAACGGTACCTTATCGAACTTGGGGATTGAAAATGAAACAGATTGCGGGTAAGCAAGATGGTTATACCTACGGGGATGAGTCCGTTGAGGTTTCGCCGGTCACCATGGATGAGCTCGAACGACTGAAGGTCTCGGTGGGGTTTACCGATGAGGACCGGCAGTGGCTGAAGGCGGCGGGTGAGGTGCTGGCCGATCAGGTGAAGGCGATCGTGACGCGTTGGCGCAGCGAGATTATTGCGAGCATTCCGCACCTTGCACGGCATTCGCGGTCGCTCAAGGGCGACAAGCTGCCGGGATATCTGGCGCAGAGCAATTTACGGTTTGAGCAGTGGATCTTAGACACCTGCCTGCGTGAGTACGACCAGGAGTGGCTGAACTATCAGCATGAGATTGCGCTGCGGCATACGAGCGCGAAGAAGAACAGGACAGATGGAGTCGAATCTACGGCGTTTGTACCTTACCGCGATATTGCGGCGTTTACGGCGGTGCTGGTTGAAACGATGAAACCGTATCTGGCGGCGAAGGGGCACTCCGAGATTGAAGTGGAGGCGATGCATCGAGCATGGGGGAGATCCTTGCAATTGCAGATTGCGCTCTGGGCACAAGTCTACATAGCATCGCCAGGTAACGAATGGTAAAGCGCACCGGCGCTCCGGGGACGGCGCCGGTGCGGTGCCGCCTACTCAGGCTTGCGTATAGTCCATGTCGTCCAGGTCTGCGATCAGGCCACGCCCTGTTGGCTTCCAATTCAGCTTCTGTTGGGTGAGTGCGCCAGAGGACGGCATATCGCGGCCGGCGAAGTGGGAAAGCCAGCCGAAGTGCGCTTCCGCCTCCCCGGGCTGGATGCTGACCACCGGCACCTTCAGTCCGCGACCGTGCGCTTCGACGATGGCTTTCATCGGTACGCCCTCCTCGTCGACTGCATGGTAGATTGCACCCAGTTCTGCTTTCTCGAAGGCCAGGCGATAGAGCCGCGCTACGTCAGAGACGTGCGCTGCGGGCCAGCGATTGCTGCCGTCGCCGACATACGCGCAGACACCCTTTTGGCGAGCCACGGCGAGGAGATAGGGCACCAGTCCCTGCTTCCGGGTGTCGTGTACCTGCGGCAGCCGTACAACGCAGGTATTCACGCCGCGCGTCGTCAACACCTTCACTGTTTCTTCCGAAGCGACGCGCGGATTCCAAGCAACGCTCGCGCTATCCTCGGTCGATGACTTGCCATCCACATTGGCCACCATCCCCGTCGCCGAGGTGACGACGAACGGCCGGTTCGAACCCAGTAGCACTTCGCCGATCGCCAAAATGGCTGCGCGGTCATCGTCACAGTTCTTCTGTAACTGCGAGAAGTCGTGGTTGAAGGCGAGATGAATGACGCCGTCGGTCTTCCCTGCTCCCTCGCGCAGGCTGTCGAGGTTCTCCAGGTTGCCGTGCTGCACCTCGGCACCGGCCTTGCGCAGAGCTTCGGCTCCGGCCTCCGATCGCGTCAGCCCCAGCACATGGTGTCCTGCCTGAATCAACTCCGGAACGAGCGCCGAACCGATGAAGCCCGTCGCCCCGGTCACAAAGATACGCATGATGATGTCTCCTAAGTCCCACGAATAGGCGGCGAATCTGGTAAGCGACCAACCAGGGCCGTCTTTCACTAGATGGGCTTGGGTCCTGGGACGATCTATACTGAGAGTCCGCATGATCGGTTCAATCGTCCTGCCGCTACACCGCCCCGAGATTCAGGGATTCGAGACGCCGCGTTTGCAGCCGGCTTCAGGATCGAATCAACGTATGGATCCGCTGTCTGAAGTTCTTGCCCTGATGAAACCGCAGGTTTACGTTGCTGGTGGATTTTCGGTGCTGGGCGACGTGGCCGTTCGCTTTCCGAAGCATAACGGCGTCAAGTGTTATGCCATGCTTGCCGGGGATTGCTGGCTGGTTGTTGAAGGCGTGTCCGAGCCGGTGCTGCTTCATGCCGGAGATTGCTTTCTGCTTCCGCGCGGACTGCCATTCCATCTCACCACCGATCTCTCGCTCGAACCGCTTCTCTATTCCGAGGCCTGCGTCCGGCAGCGCATGAGGCACGAAGCCCCGGGTGTTACCGAAGACGCGCGATACATCGCCGGAGGCCACTTCGCTTTGAGCGGCGGCCACGCCGAGATGCTTCTGCAATCATTGCCGCCTATCGTCCATATTCGCCGCGAGTCGGACAAGACCGCGATGCGGTGGTCGCTCGAGCGTATGCGTGAGGAACTCCGCGATCCGCAGCCTGGCGGTTCGCTGATTGCACAGCAGCTTGCCTACATGATGCTCATCCAGGCGCTGCGCCTGCACCTGGCGGACACTGCCAGCGCTCGTTCAGGTTGGCTCTCTGCGCTGTCTGACAAGCACATGAGCATTGCCATCGCCGCCATGCACAATGATCCCGGATATCCCTGGACGCTTCAATCGCTGGCCGAACGCGTCGGCATGTCACGCTCCGTCTTCGCGCTGCGCTTCCGCGAGACGGTCGGCGCTACGCCGATGGAATACCTCATCCGCTGGCGCATGCTGCTGGCTGCCGATCGCCTGACGAACTCCTCTGATGGCCTCTCGTCCATTGCGCAGTCGCTCGGCTATGAATCCGAAAGCGCCTTCGGCAAAGCCTTCCGCCGCGTGATGGGATGCTCTCCAAGGCAGTACACCCTGCCTGCGACACCATGCGCCATCTCTGCGAATCACAGGGTTGAGGACTAGGACGAGAAATCGAGAGTGGGTTTCTCAAGATTCAACAGAAGAGCTTTGGCGTCGAGGCCGCCGGCGAAACCGGTGAGCTTGCCGGATGAACCGATCACCCGGTGACATGGAACGACAATCGAGATTGGGTTGCGGCCGTTCGCTGCACCTACAGCGCGGCTTGCGGCTGGTCTGCCGAGCTGTTTTGCGATCTCGCCATAGCTCAGCGTTTTGCCAAAGGGTATCGCCTGGAGTGCCTGCCATACATCCTTCTGGAACGCCGTGCCGCGCATGTCGAGCGGGATCGAGAATACGTCGCGCTTGCCTGCGAAATATTCGTTCAGTTGACGCTCAGTCTCAACGAGGATGTGCTGATTTTCGTCTTCCACGAGATCGGTGAGTGGAACACGCCGGGAATTGTCGTTTTCCCAGAGAATGGCAACGAGTCCGGTCTCGCTGGCGACGAGTTTCAATCTTCCAACGGGTGAGGCGACATGTTTATAGGACAAGCTCATGACGATCTCCTTTCGACTTCACCTGGACGTTCCATCTTCTCCCGTCGGGTGAGATGTTCTCCATAGACATGGTAAGACGCATAAAAAATTACAGCCAGGAGCGACATGCTCCCGGCTGTTTGTTTTAGGTGATGCTTCAGGCTGTGTTCTCAGGGCGTCGAAACTAGATCGAGACACCTGATTTTTACCACTGGCGCTGCGACTCTCCCGTATTCGGATCGAGAATCAGCGTGCGATCATAGCCGCGGTTGTTCGCGTCGAAATCGAAGAGGTTCAGGATCGATCCGGAGATGGCGTCGAAGGATTGATCGCCGATACGCCCCACCTGCCAGTTGTCTTCGATGAAGCGCAGAATCGAAGACTGGTCGGCGACCGAATGGCCGACGAAGTTTTCCCGGGCAAAGGGCGAGATCACCAGGAAAGGCAGCCGTGGACCATATCCGCAGCGATCGAGGTAGGCGCCGGACTTGGCTGTTCCGCAGAGACCCGCTGCGCCGAGCAGCGCATCGTTGCTGGGATCGCTCGATGGGTTAACGATGGGTGCGAGCACATGATCGTACCAGCCGTCGGAATCGTCCCACGCGATGAGGATGGCCATGTCTTTCCAATCCGGGCTCTCCTGCAGACGGTTGATAGTGTCGACCAGGAATGTCTGCTCGGCGAGCGGGCTGGAGGTCGATGGATGACCTGTCTGGTCGGCGGGGGCTTTCAGGAAGCTGACTGCGGGGATGTTATTCGCCGAGACCGCATTCCAGAAATCGGTGAGCGCGTACTGATGGTTGGCCTGGTCCGTGGTTCCGATGGTCTTGACCGAAGTTGGCGGCAGGTGGTGGGGATTCGCAGTCGAAGCGTAGTACTGGAAGGGCGTGTAATGAGGATCGGCTTCGGTGATGCACTGGGCCTTGCCGCCGGTGGTGCTGGACGGGGTCCAGTCGCCATAGAACCATCCCCACGTGATCTTCTTCGCGTTGAGCAGATCACCGACGTTCTTGCCGGACATCTGGATCGTCGTGCCGGTCGAGCAGTCGTCCGCGGTGGGATCGATGTTGGCGATCACGCTGCCATTCACTACCTTGCCGGAGACGGTCGCCGGAGTTGCGCCGTGGGTCTGTCCGGTAATCAGGTTCAGATGCCCCATGACGGTGGTGCCGAAGGTCGAGGCGAAGAAGTTGTCGCTCATCGCATAGTGCTGCGCGTAGTTCCAGAGAGCAGTGACGGTATTGCCGTCGTAATATCCCATGGCGAGGTTGGGCGTGCAATCGGTTCCGGTGCCGCTCAAGAGCTCGGAGACCTCGTTGATGAGGCCGCCGTTGTAGGCCTTCTGCTCGTCGGTGTAGTGATTGTCGTTGTCGCAGGTCACGGCCTCGGAGCGATCGAGACGAAAGGGCGCGGCCGAATCCGGGTTGTTGTTGAGCAGCGTCGAGGTCAGGCCATTGATGGCGAGAGTGGACGGGCTCGCGTGGAAGCTCGGCTCACCAGCGGGATTCGCAGCGTTGGGATAGGTTCCGAAATAGTGATCGAAGGAGATGTTTTCATCGAAGATCACCACCAGGTGCTTGATCGGGGTGGTCGTCGCAAATGAGTTCGCGCTGGAATGCTGGTTCGAATTGCCGTACTGGTAACCGTATTGGGCGAAGGACGAGGATGGGTTCGAGATCAGGGTGACCAGAACGGTCGCGAGGAACGCAGAGTACCTTTGCATTTTTGAATAACCTTTCGGCGCCGGTTTGATGTCTGAACAGAGCGGCGCCTGTCGAGGTAACAGCGAACTCACGCTAGTCCGGCTTTGTTGCACATGCGTTAAATCATCAAAAAAATGCGGATGCAACTGTTGTGCGATGCTTATTCAACGATTCATGTTTGAGCGATTCTCCATCGCAGCACCGCGGCGGCCGTTGTGCAAGGCACGGATATTGAGCGCCGCTCTTCTAGCACTGGCTCCGCTTTCAGCTTCCACTTCGGCGCACACACAGGCGGATGCGCAGAAAGATTGCGCGCGTCCGCTTCCCGGCAGCGTTGTAGCCGACCCGCCGGAGGTCCGTAGTCACAATGGCGTTCTGCAGGCGGATCTTACTTACTCGAACTTCAAAGCCGCGAACGGGCAGGAACACTATTGCTACTGGGATACAAGCGGCGCGGATTCTCCCACGCTGCGGATCTCTCCGGGAGATCTGCTGATCCTTCATCTGAAAAACGAGCTGGTGGCCGCTTCGAGCAACACCTCGAAAGACCACGAAACGTCGATGGCAGTTTCCGATCCATGCGCGAGCGCGCGGATGACGGCGCTCTCGACGAACCTCCACTTCCACGGCCTGACCGTGCCGCCCGTGTGCCATGAAGATGACGTGCTGCGTACGATGGTGCAGCCGCAGGACGCGCCCTTCGAATACCGTTTCCGTATCCCTGACGACGAGTCGCCCGGCTTGTACTGGTATCACCCGCATACGCATGGATTCAGCAATCCGCAGGTGCTCGGAGGCGCGTCCGGGGCGTTGATCGTCGAAGGCATCGAGCGCGCGAACAAGGAACTGGCCGGACTTCCGCAGAGAGTCTTCGTTATTCGCGATCAGGAGCTGCTTCATCCCGATGCCGAGCCGGCGGCCACGGGCTCCATGCCGCCTCCACCGGTCCTGCGCGACGCCGAAGGGGAGATCCTCAATAACGGAAGCGGCGGGGGCAAGCCGGCCAAGGATCTTTCCATCAATTTTATTCCGGTGCCCTGGCCCGATTATCCACCCGCCATCATCAGGGTGCGGCCTGCGGAGCGGCAGGTGTGGCGCGTGCTCAATGCATCGGCGATCACATATCTCGATCTCCAGATCCTGGTGGAGAACAAGCCGCAGTCGATGGCAGTGGTCGCGCTCGATGGCGAACCCCTCGACGAGAACGGCATGACGCCGGACCGGATTCTGTGGGCCGATCACGTCTTCCTTCCGCCCGCGGGACGAGTGGAGTTCCTCTTCAAAGGCCTGCCGCAAGGAGCGCAGGCGCGCCTGATTACGCGCAGCGTCGATACCGGACCGGCGGGTGAGAACGACCCGGTGCGGCCTCTGGCGACTGTGATAGCCTCCGAGGGCTCGCCGGAGCCTGCGTCGCGACTCGGCGCATCTCCCGCGCCGCTTCCGCATTCTGCTGCGGTCTGGCTTGGCAATGTTCCGCCGGTGCGGACACGAAAGCTTTATTTCTCCGAGAGGCCCTCCGATCCCGGCGCGCCGAATAGCCCCACGGTTTTCATGATCACCGTCGACGGGCAAACACCCGCGCCCTTCGATTCACACGCAGCACAGCCGGATATCGTCGCGCACCAGGGCGATGTGGAAGATTGGGTAATCGAGAATCGCACGCAGGAGATGCATGCCTTCCACATTCACCAGGTCCACTTCATGCTGACGCGATGGATGGGCGTGCAGGTTGACGAACCATTTCTGCGGGACACGATTAATGTGCCGTACTGGGATGGCAAGAGCGCCCGCTATCCAAGCGTGACGCTACGCATGGATTTCCGCGATCCGAATGCGGTGGGAACGTTCGTCTATCACTGCCACCTTCTGGAGCATGAAGATGGAGGAATGATGGGCACCATCCGCGTTCTGCCGAAAAACCGGGATTCTTACTGAAGTAAAAATTTATACTGCAGTAAGGACAAATGCCGCTGCCATCGACAATACGACGCATTGTGCTCACCGGGTTCATGGGGGCGGGTAAATCGACCACTGGCGCTCTGCTCGCACAGACACTGGGCTGGCGCTTCATCGACTCGGATGCGGCGATCGAGGCGCGTACCGGCCGCCCCATCGGGAAAATCTTCGCCGAAGACGGCGAGGCCGCCTTTCGCGTCGTGGAGGCGGACACCATCCGCGAGCACACCCGCGGCCAGGACCTGGTGCTCGCCCTGGGCGGTGGTGCAATGGAACACTTGCGGACTCGCGATGTCTTAAAGAGTCTCGACGAAACCCGGGTCGTCTTTCTGGACGCGCCTCTCGAGGTAATGGTGGCGCGCTGCGTGGCTCAGCCCGAGGCCGCAGAACGGCCGGTCCTCGCCGACCGCGATGGCCTGCTGGTTCGGCTGACCAATCGCCTCCCGCACTATCGCACCGCTCATCTGACCGTATCCACGGCCGATCTTACCCCCGAAAAGGTGGCAGAGCGCATCCTATGGGAGTTGTCGGGGACGCACTCGGAAGCGATGCGCACCGACGAGAAAGGCCTGCCCAAGCAATGAGCGGAACCACGGAAAACGAGCAGCCAAAGAACAAATCCAAGTCGGCCCACGGCAATATCCTCTTCGCCTTCGGTGTGGCTCTCGCGCTTTACACCGCCTGGCACGTACGCGAGGAGCTGGTGCTCATCTATGTGAGCGCGCTATTCGCTGTGGTGCTGATGCCGGTGGTGCGGAGCATCACCAGCCTGCGTATCGGCAAATGGAGCCCGGGACGCGGTCTGGCCATCTTTCTGCTGCTGCTTGCCGCTGCGGGAGCCGCAGCGCTCTTCTTCGTCTTCGCACTGCCGCCGGTCATTCGCGATCTGCACGAGTTCGCCCTGGAAATGCCTACGCGGGGTCCGCAGCTGCTGGCCCGCATCCGCCAGCTGCCCTTCTCGCAGCGCGTGAACGTAGCGGCATTGAATGCCAAACTGCAGGACTTCGCCTCGAACTTCGCGACTTATCTTCTCTATTCGATCAAGAACTGGGCCAGCACGCTATTCAAAATCATTACCGGCGTCGTGCTGACCGTGTACTTCATGATGGAGGGCGAAACCGCTTATCGCTGGCTGCTCTCCTTCTTTCCGGTTGAGCAACGGCAGCGACTCGATGTCACGCTCGCCCGCGCCGAAGTCCGCATGGGCAAATGGCTGCTCGGGCAAGGATCGCTCATGCTGATTCTCGGCCTCTCCAGCACGATCGTCTTCGTCGCGCTGAAGGTTCGCTACGCTTATGCGCTCGGAGTGCTGATGGGTCTGCTCAACATCATCCCCATTGCGGGCGCGCTGGTTTCGGTGGCGCTGGCAATTCTGGTAGCCGCGATCGACTCCTGGGGACGAGTGCTGGGCGTGGCCATCTTTTACGCCATCTACTCGCAGGTGGAGACGTCGTATCTTACGCCCAAGATCATGCGCACCAGCGTCGACCTCGCAGGCCTGTCGGTTTTGATTGCCCTGTTGCTGGGGGCAGCGCTCGCCGGAGTAATCGGCGCCATGGTAGCTGTGCCCACCGCGGTGCTGGTCGCGGTCCTGCTCAATGAATACGCGGTGAAACCCGAGTCCATCATCGTGGAGGGCAAGCCGCCGAGCGAGATCCGGTAAGGCCGCTCATTCCGCTCGGTCATTTTCCTGGACCCGGACGCTCTCTGCATCGATCCCTGTATCATGGAGAGTCCACCCCGTAATGACTCCTGTCTCGTCCAGTTCCGCGTTGCCCGCCGAAGCCCAGCCAGCCGACTTGGCCGCTGCGCCGCCCCCTGATGTAAAAGAGGCGGCGGAACACCGCTCCCTTCGCGCTCCCCGGGCTGGGACGACCGCTTCTCGCATTGCCGACTACCGCGAGCTTTTCAAGGACCGCGTGACGTTGATGGTAATGCTCACCGCGTGGGCGGGGTTTTATATGGGCTCGATGCAGTCGGGGATCAGCAGCGTGCAGCCGGGTCTGCTCGAAGCCCTGTTGGGCATCGGGATGGTCTCGGCCGGCTCGGCCGCGCTCAACGAGTGCATGGAGCGCAAGCTGGACGCGAAGATGATCCGCACCGCGCAGCGGCCGCTGGCCTCGGGACGCATCAGCCTGCTGCACGGCATCCTGCTCGGCCTGGGCGCCATCGCCATCGGCGCCATCTGGCTGGCTCATTCCACCAACCTGGTCACCAGCACCCTTACGCTCATCACCGCGTTCAGCTACGTCGCGATCTATACGCCCCTGAAGCGCTACACCAGCCTGGCTACCTTCATCGGGGCCTTCCCCGGAGCGATGGGACCGCTGCTGGGCTGGACCGCGGCGCGGGGACGCATTGAATGGCCGGCCGTCGCGCTCTTCGGCATCCTTTTTGTGTGGCAGTTTCCGCATTTCATGGCCATTTCGTGGCTCTATCGCGAGGACTACGGACGCGCCGGTATCCGCATGTTGCCGGTGGTTCAGCCGGATGGGTGGTCGACGGTTCTGGAAGCTCTGACCTATGCCGTGCTGATGATCCCGGTGAGCCTGACGCCGGTCTATCTGCACATTGCCGGACCGGTTTATGGGGTTATCGCCGCGGTTCTCGGGCTGGTGTATCTGGGGTACACAATCCGTTTCGGACGCATCACCCGCGCCCGCTCTACTACCGAATCGAAGATGTATGCGCGCGACCTGTTGAAGGTCAGCGTGATCTACCTGCCGCTGCTGCTCACCGCGCTCATGCTCAACGCCAAAGGGAAATGAAACCACCGCGGAATTGAATAAAACCAGTTCGAAAGTGTTAGTGGAGTACGAAGGATCGATGCCAACTGCCATCCAACCGAAGCAATCCAGCGGAAAGACGATCGCCGCCATCCTGGTCGTAAGCGCCCTGGCCAGCGCGCTCATATGCTGGCTGGTTTACTTCCACGCTCCCACCGACGTGTCAGGCACGCACCTGCTGTTTTTGCCCGCGGTCAATGCCCTGCTGAATGCGCTCAGCACCGTCGCCCTGCTGATCGGCTTCTACTTCATCCGCACGCGGCAGATTCCCAAGCACCGCGCGGCCATGCTGACGGCTTTCTTCTTCTCGTCCATCTTTCTGGTCTCCTACCTGACCAACTTCACGCTGCACGGCGAGACGAAGTTTCCCCGCCTCAATCCCTGGTGGCCTTTCTATTGGAAGCTGTTGCTCTCGCACATCCTGCTGTCGGTAATTGCGCTGCCCATCATTCTTATTACCTTTTTCTTTTCGCTCACCGGCCGCTTCCCTGCCCATAAACGCATCGCACGCTGGACTTTTCCGATCTGGTTGTACGTATCCGTAACCGGCGTGATCGTCTACGCCATGCAGGCCGCCTGCCGCTAACAACCTCATGCCCCTATTGATGGAAAAAGAACCGGAAAAGCAGCCCCACCGTGAGATTCATCTCACGGCGACGGCCGGTTCGTTGTCCGATCCGAATGACGATGGAACGCGGCAGCTGCTCCGGGCGGGCGCTTGGATTCTGCTGGTCGGCATCGCCGCCGCGATCCTCACCAAAACCGTCTTCGGCGGCATTGGAACGCAGGGCCCGCACACCAATTCCGGATGGCTTTCGCTGCTGGTGGCCATGGGCTGCCTGCCCTTCGGCTTCCTTCTCTTTCTGCTGGGATTCGCCAAATGGCTAAGGAACCTGAGCATCCAGAGACGGGCTGGGAGATTACCAAAGGCCTAATAACGTGCGTTTCGGCGCGAGGGGCGATTCGCAGGAGGCGCGGTCCCCTGTTATTCTTCTCAAGATAAATGCGATTGGAGTACATCGACACCCATGGCTAAGAGCGTCAACAAGGTCATTCTTCTCGGCAACGTAGGCAAGGATCCCGAGGTCAAATTTCTGCCCAGCGGCTCGGCCGTGGCCAATCTCACCATCGCCACCTCGGAGCGCTTCAAGGACAAGGGCGGCGAGTGGCAGGACCGCACCGAGTGGCACAATCTGGTGGCCTACCAGCGCACCGCGGAGATCATCCGCGACTACGTCAAGAAGGGCAATAAGCTTTACATCGAAGGCCGCATCCAGACCCGCTCCTGGGACGACAAGACCAGCGGCGAGAAAAAATACCGGACCGAGATCATCATCGGCGAGCTGGTGCTTCTGTCTGGCCGCGGCGACGGAGAGAGCGGCGGAGGCGGAGGCTACAACCGCAGCAGTAGCAGCAGTTCCTACGACCAGCGCAGCTCAGGCCCCTCCGACGATCTGGTGAACTCAACCGAGATCACCGACGACGATATTCCGTTCTAGGGAACTATCCCGGTAGAGATTTGCGCGACGGCGCGGGCTTGAAAATCAGCTATTCCCATAGACCGGAATTGCCGCGCCGTGGATCGTCTTGGCACCCTCACTGCACAAGAACAGTACGACCATTGCGATGTCCTCAGGCTTTGGCCACGTTGCAAAGTTGGCGTCTGGCATTGCCTTTCGGTTTGCGGCTGTGTCGATGATGCTGGGAAGAATGGAGTTCACGCGCACGCCTGTTCCCTTGCAGTCGCCTGCCAGGGAATCTATGAGCGCAACTGCGGCAGCCTTGGACGCGGCATATGCTCCTGCGCCCGCTCCGTGATCGACGGCTGCCTTCGCAGCCACGTTCACGATAGATCCATGGCCTGATCGCAGCATGGCAGGCAGCACCGCGCGGGCGAGAATGAAGCCGGAGCGCAAATTCAGCGACAGCATACGGTCCAGAACAGTGGAGTCCGTGTCCCACAGTTTTATGCCGCCGGCATAACCCCCTATTGTGTTTACGAGAGTGTCCAGCTTGCCGTGAGCCACCAAAACTTTATCGATGAATTTTGCGGTGGAAGATTCGTCGGTTACGTCGACCTGATATCCCTCCAGCAAGCTCTTGTTTGAACCAGCCGCATCCTTCAACGAGAGGAATTCCTCTTCTCTACGGTAGGTCACCACCGTTTTTGCACCTTCGTTGAGAAATGCGAGGCTGACCGCTTTGCCTAAGCCACCGGTGCCGCCAGCAACCACAGCGATTTGTCCTGACAATTCAATCTTCATGTAGCCGGATTAAGCCTGAAACGCAGAGGCGATACCATTAGACAAAGGTATCGATCGATACTTTAGCCAAGCGACAGCGTTCGGCGGCTTCCTTTCAGGCGTCGGCGTGCTCGTGCTCGGAGCCAATCTTGCCGCGGAATCTCATCGGCGTGACGCCCACGATTCTGCGGAAGACCTTCGTGAAATGACTTTGATCGGCAAAGCCAACCGCCGATCCAGCGCACGCCAAGGACATCTTCGGATCGCGCAGGTATTGTTTCGAGCGTTCAATTCTGCACCTCAGGATGTATTGGTAAGGGGGCAGGCCTGTGCTTAGCTTGAAAAGTTCGCAGAAGTAGTTAGGACTCATGCCAGCAATCTGGGCAAGCTCCCACAAGCGAATATCCCGTGTCAGGTTCTGGTTAATAAACTCCAGGGTCCGATTCAAGCGCGTCGTCGGCATGCTGCCCCGGTAATCAAGCTTGGCGCAATTGCGTACAGAATAACGGCGGACCAGATAGGTGCCGAGCGCCAGGCCGAGAGATTCGCCGTAGAGCGGACCTGCCGGCGAGCCATCTTCCAGGTCGGCATGCAGAGCGAGCATCAACGATTGAATATGGCGGTCACGCAAATTCCAGTGGGTGGTCAGTTCCACATCGTCGAGATGCGCGGTGTCTTCAAACGATCGCGCGAGGAAGCGTGGTTCCATGATCAGGATGATACGAGTGGTCGGGCCGGACCAGGTGAGGCGATCGCGGGTTCCTGCCGGCAACACGTAGATCGTCCCGGGGCCATTGTCCGCGCTGCGGCTCTTGCCCTCCGTAGTCCACTGCGCCTTGATATTTCCATGGGTAAGAAGATTCAGGAAATGAGTCGGATGATCGTGATCCGGAATCGAGACGCCCGGCACATCGCTGAACGATTCCAGGGCAATGCCGTCCCACCCGGCCCGTTTACTGCTTAGAGAAGATATCGCGGGAATAGGACACACCCCGCATCCGTTGCGCATTACCTCAACAGCCTTAACAGGAAGAACCCCAGAGATATCCATCGTGTTACCTCCGTCGAACAGTGGGCCCAGTAGGAGAATCATACCGCCGTTGGAGCAACCCTGTTTTTTTTGACCATTTAATCGGAAGAACTGACCAAAACCGGAGCTTTCGACCAATGTTCTCGAGTATTGTTTTCTCGCAGAGGCTGATAAGCGAAGAGAAAGGATGCGCATATTGGCAAAAAGAGCGTAGCTATCGTCATCGACTACATCCACGCGAACCCTGGGGCCAACATAAGCCTGGTGGCCATGGCCCAGATCGCCGGGGTGTCGCCGAACTATTTTGTATCCTTGTTCACCAAGGCGACTGGCCTGACCCCACATCAGTATGTTCTGCGGGCCAGAATCGACAGTGCGCAGCTCCATCTGAAGGATCGAGCGCTCAGCATCGCCGAGGTGAGCAGGCTGACCGGCTTTTATACCCAGGAGCATTTCACTAAGGTGTTTCGGAAGATCGTTGGCGTGACCCCCCGCGAATTCAGAAGCACGATGGAATGCTAGCGAGTTTTCAAATCAGCTACACAGTCCCCTGGGACTCATTGGGCTCTTGCGTTCGATACTCATTGGCCGTACTCATATCGCTGCACTGGGATTCGCGTTTGTGGGAGCCGCTGGATCTGCGCTCCGACAGCATTAGTCATCGCTTCTTACCTTATTTTGCTCGAAAGGTGGGTCTCCCATGCAGGCTCTTTATCGCGACACTGCGATCGCTTCCACTCCGCGCCACCCATACAGTAACCATGTACCCTCATCGGCTCTTGACCATGGCGGAACTGAGAAGGCCGGAAAACCGGTTCTTGGAGTTGCCGCGAATCAAACAGCAGCCGCACTGCGATCTGCACTCTTCCTGAGCGAACAGAAACTGGGAGCAAATGAATTCGATCGCCGGGAACGGACGAGAGAGCACGCCGAAACCAACGAAGAGCTAAAGCTCCAGGCAGCGCTGTTGCAGCATCTTCCTGTATCCGCGTGGACACTCAAGCCGGATGGGACACCGGATTTCGTGAATCAAGGCTGGCTTGACTATTCCGGTCAGACCCTGGAATTTGTCCGCTCGCATCCCGAGGCATGGATGACCGCGGTTCACCCCGAGGATCGACAAAAAGCATCGGGAGCCTTTTGGGAGGGGGTGCGCTCGGGACAGGGTTTTGCGATGGAAGCCCGGTCTCTTCGCGCCCTGGACGGAGTTTATCGCTGGCATCTTAACCAGGCCGTGGGCTTGCGCGATGCGGAAGGAAAAGTTCTCAAATTCGTCGGCACGTCTACTGATATTGACGACCGGAAGCGGGCGGAAGAAGCGCTGCGCATACGGGAATTAAATCTGCTCGAGATAACAGAAACCATACCGGAGATGCTTTGGAGCGCCTCGTCAGATGGAGTGATTGATTACTGCAATGGGCGCTTCCACGATTACACCGGTTTTAGTCCCGAACAAGTTATGCGCAATGGCTGGACGAACCTTCTGCATCCGGATGATGTGGAATCGACAGCGGACGTCTGGAAGTCATGCGTGAAAAGCGGCGCTCCCTATCGGGTGGAAGTTCGCATGTTTCACGCAGCTGACCATACATACCGGTGGTGTGTGACGAGTGCGCTGCCATTGCTTGACCAGGAAGGGCGCATCGTAAAGTGGCACGGCACGGTTGTAGACATGCACGATTGGAAGCAGTCCCAGGAAGAGCTGCGCAATACTCAGGCGGAGCTCGCAAGAATGATGCGAATCATGACAATCGGACAACTGACTGCTTCGATCGCACACGAGGTGAGCCAGCCCCTGTCTGGAATCATTACGAATGCGAGCACCTGCCTGCGGATGTTGAACAGCGAACCTCCGAACATTGACGGCGCACGGGAAACTGCGCAACGTACGATTCGCGATGGCACACGTGCTACCGATGTGATTACCAGGCTGCGAACGCTTTTCAGCAAGAGGCAGATCAATGTCGAGCGAGTGGACTTGAATGATGCGGCTCGAGAAGTAATCGCGCTCTTGTCGGATGAGTTGCAGAAACACCGGGTAATGGTGCAGCACCAGTTCAACGACCGTCTGCCAGCGGTGGACGGTGATCGAGTTCAACTGCAACAGGTTCTTGTCAATCTATTCCGCAATGCTTCAGATGCGATGGTCATGGTCAACGACCGGCCGAGGCGGCTGCTCATCCGCACGGACGTAAATGGCAATGCTGCCACCGTCTCTGTTCACGATTCCGGGGTAGGTTTTGATCCCGGGACGTGTGACCGGCTTTTCGAGTCTTTTTTCACTACGAAACGGGATGGAATGGGCATAGGGCTGTCGCTGAGCCGCTCCATCGTCGAAGCCCATTGTGGTCATCTCTGGGCAGAAAAAAACGATGGCCCAGGCGCGACCTTTGTGTTTTCCATTCCTTGTGATTCGGGGCTTCGGCCCAGCGCCGGGCTGCAACAGGCTTGCAATCCTCTCGTCTGAGTCCGAAAACAATACCGAAGCACGAGAGAAGTTTTTCGCGTGGATGGTCGAGCGAATCGCGAGAGTGATTCAACCTTCCCGCTGTAGATTATGCCTCTAATCCGCTGCTGATGACCGCCCATTGCGCCTTCGTGTCATACAACTGGATGGTGGTTTCCAGATCGCCTGTGCAGTTCGAAAGTGATGCAGGACAAGTTCTATCAGACGAAAGTATCGATCGATACCTTCGTCTGATTGTTGTAACGATCTTCCTCTGGCTTAATCACCACATCAGCCTCGCGCCCAAGGTCGCGTGAGCCGATGCGAACAATCCTCGTTGAACTTTGACAGCAGATTGCCGAACCCGGACGAGAGGGTTCGGCCTGCATCAACAACATTCAAGCACGCACCGGTGCAAACCGCATCCCGGACTTGCAACGTTATTCAGGGAGAATCGAAATGAGTTTGATCGAACATGCCATTGCGGCAAGCCGTAAGAGCGCAGCGCACCACGATCCTTCGCTGGCGAATAAGCCGGCTCCGAAGGTTGCAATCCTCACGTGCATGGACCCGCGCGTGAACCAACTGCTCGAATGGCTGGACATCAAACCTGCCGACGCAGATGTAATTCGTAACGTGGGAACCGCAGCAACAGATGACGTCGTGCGGTCTCTCATGTTTTCAATTCACGTTCTGGGCGTGCGAGAGCTCATGATCGTTGGGCACACCGGCTGCGGGATGGAAATATTTTCGGAAGAAGATTTCGAGAAACACCTTCACAAACAGACCGGAACGTGGGCAATATCTCCGGATAAATTCCATTGCTACACCGACGTGAATCTACAGACACAAAAGCAGGTGCTCAAGCTCAAGTCGCATCCGTGGATTCCCTCGAATGTAGTAATTCGTGGATTTGTTTTCGATTTAGCGACAGGCGAACTAAGGGAAGTAACGCCGAAGGACGGCAAGTAGTCATTTGGATGGGTGGAGACTCGCGCGCTCGCGCTCCGCAAAGATGAATGCATCTTTGCGGTTGCGTGATCGCGATTGACGAAGAAGACCCGGGTTGGAGTGGTCCAGCGCCATCTGGAAGTGGCGCCAGGGAGCGATCTATGAACACGATCGACAAGCGTCCGCTGATGATCTCGCGCGGTTGGATTCAGGCAGCGGCCATCGTCCTGATCATTGGGTTTTTCATCATGGGCGTACTTACCTATTACACCTACAATGACGAACCGCCCATTCCTGAGATTGTCAAAGGCGCGAACGGTGCAGCTCTGTTCACTCGCGCCGATATTATGGGCGGTCAGCAGGTATTTCTAAGAAATGGCCTGATGGAATATGGCTCGATCTTTGGCCATGGGGCATATCTTGGACCCGATTTCACAACGGAATATCTGCATCGCGCGGCCCTCTCGAGCATTGAGTTCTATGGCGGCCAGGACTCCGACAGAGCGCGTGGCCGCACCATTCAGGATTTCAAGTCGAATCACTACGACAAGGCCACAGGGACGCTGGTATACACCGCGGCTCAGGCACATGCATTTGAAGAGTGCCGAGCCTATTACGCATCCTTCTTCGGAGAACCCACCACAAAGTTCGGGTTGAGACCAAGCGCCATTCATGATCCGGAAGACATTCGCCAGCTGACGGCCTTTTTCAGTTGGACTGCGTGGTCTGCCTCTACGGCTCGTCCGGGGCATCCTTACTCCTATACCAACAACTGGCCTCCTGAGCCCCTCGTCGACAACCATGCGACTGCCGATTCTATCGTGTGGAGCGTGCTTTCGCTTGTCGTTTTGCTGGGCGGAACCGGGCTGCTCCTCAGCGTCTTTGGTCGCTGGAACCTGATGGGATGGCATGGACGCGAACAACAGAGCATGTCCTTTCGCGCTCCGGACGAAGTACAGCTTACTCCAGGTCAGAATGCGTGCGCATGGTTCTTCTTCGTCATGGCGGCGCTGTTCGTTGTGCAGACGCTGCTCGGTGGAGCGACCGAGCATTATCGCGCCGACCTGCAGAACTTCTTCGGCATCGATCTGGGCCGGCTTTTGCCATTCAACGTAGTCAGGACATGGCATCTCCAGCTGTCTATCTTCTGGGTGGCGACTTCCTATCTCGCGGCGGGCATCTTCCTCGTGCCTATGATTGCGGGAAGAGAGCCGCGCGGACAAAATCTCCTTGCCTATGGTTTGCTGGGCGCCCTTGTCGTCGTGGTTGTGGGCAGCCTTTTGGGCGAATACGGTGGAATCCAGGGATTGATTCGCAACGCATGGGTGGGCGATCAGGGGTTCGAATGGCTTGATCTCGGTCGACTCTGGCAAATTCTGTTGACCGTGGGACTGTGTTTCTGGGTCGTAATTCTCTATCGTGGGCTTCGCGGCCGGCTCGCGGGCGAGCATGCAGGAAACATGCCGTGGCTGTTTTTCTACTCTGCTCTCTCCATCCCCGCTTTCTATGGGGTAGGACTTCTTGCGAATCCCGGAGAGCATTTCACGACCACGGACTTCTGGCGCTTCTGGGTAGTGCATCTCTGGGTTGAAGACTTTCTTGAGCTGTTCACAACGGTGCTGGTTGCGTACATCTTCGTTCTGTTGGGAGTGGTCCACGAGCGCACCGCGGTGCGCATGATCTATCTCGACGTTATTCTTTACTCGGCTGGCGGAATCGTTGGCACAATGCACCACGTATATTTCTCCGGCGAGCCGGCTCTCCACATGGCGCTTGGCGCTTTTTTCTCGGCTGCCGAGGTTATACCGCTTACGTTCCTCACGGTTGAGGCGTGGAGCTTTCTGCAATTGGGGACGACACAACAGGCGCGATCGACAACACCGTTCCCGCATTACTGGGCTGTGATGTTCCTCGCTTCGGTCGGGTTCTGGAACTTCCTTGGCGCGGGAGTATTCGGATTTCTGATCAATTTGCCCATCGTTTCCTACTACGAGATTGGCACCGCCCTGACCGCGAACCATGCGCACGCCTCGTTTATGGGCGTGTATGGAATGTTATCGGTCGGGCTCGCGCTCTTATGCCTGCGCTATATCATCCCGCAAAAGCATTGGCCGGATAAAGCGGCCCGGCTCAGCTTCTGGTCGCTCAATCTGGGCCTCGCATGGATGGTCTTCGCGACTCTGTTCCCGTTGGGAATTTTGCAGCTCTATCATTCGATCAGCGTGAGCTACTATGACGCGCGAACGTTGAACTACATCAGCAGCCGCTCCAACTCGGTGCTTGAGTGGCTTCGGATGCCGGGCGATGTCGTCTTCATTCTGGGAGGAGCGCTGCCAATTCTCTACCTGACATTCCAGGGTATTCGGCACATGCGCACCAGTGTCACGACGGAAGAGCCGAAAGATGTGCTGTTTACCGATATTGTGGCGCAGCCGCAGAAGCGTTGAGCTATGGCTGGCCTGTCTCTTGAATTTATCCTGATGCTGGCCTATGCGGCGTCTCTTGCCGTCATCGCGCTTCTCCTGGAGTGGGTCGCACGCCATGCTCACCGGCGGTCTCTTCGATCGGCAGCAAGCGGCTTTACTTACGATCCGAGCCGCGATATCTGGAGGTGCCCTCAGGATCAGCATCTCTTCCCGATCTTCTCGGATTCGGCAAAAGGTGTCGTCATTTATCGTGCTCCTGCGGCGGCCTGCAATTCCTGCAGAAGCAAAGAGGCCTGCACCGATTCCGATCACGGCCGCGAGATCGAGCGAAGAGATCGAAACAGCGTGGAATACGGAATGAAACAATTCCATCGCGCCATATCGATCACATTGCTGCTGCTGGGCATCCTGATCCTCGTCGTAGAACTCTTTCGGGCTCGTGACCTCTATCCGCGGATTATTCTTGTATCGGTCTTAACGTTGTTTTGCCTGGTCGTTCAGCGTCTCTGCGCAAGCCTTTCTCAAAGCGCTTCAAAAAATGTCCAGCACCTCACCTGATTGCCCAGTATGAGAACCGAGGCTATAGCGCAGCGATATTGCGTCTCAATGAATGCCCTGCTTCTCCAATGATGCGGATGACGCGCCCGACGGCTGACCACGGGCTACAAACGAACCCTGACACCAATCGTTGGTGAGGGAGCGCCTCGCATGCTCACCGGCGTTGGTGCGTGACTTTCATCGGAAGCGGCAGCCCTCGGCTGCAAAAAATGCTGATTTTCGCCATAATTAATTTGTTATGTCCAAGCGCGAATTTCAGACTGAAGTCTCTCAGCTCCTCCAGCTCATCATTCATTCCCTTTACTCCCACCCCGAAATCTTCCTGCGCGAGCTCATCTCCAACTCCTCGGATGCGCTCGACAAGCTGCGCCACCTTACCCTGGTCGATGAAGCCTACAAGTCGCTTCCCTTCGATCCCCGCATCGACCTTGAACTCGATGAGGAAAAGAAGACCCTCACCATTTCTGATACCGGCATCGGCATGAGTGAAGAGGATCTCGTCTCTCACCTCGGAACCATCGCCCGCTCGGGAACCAAAAATTTTCTCTCGCAGCTCTCCGGCGATGCCCGCAAGGACTCGAACCTCATCGGCCAGTTCGGCGTCGGCTTCTACTCAGCCTTCATGGTCGCCGACAAGGTCGAGGTCGTCTCGCGCAAGGCTGGTGAGGACCAGGCCTGGCGCTGGATTTCCGATGGCAAGACGGGCTTCGATATCGAACCGGCCGAACGCGCCGTTGCTGGAACCACCATTCTTCTGCACTTCAATGAAGAAGGCGCGCAGTACGCCAACAGCTGGCGGCTGCAGGAGATCGTCAAGAAATATTCCAACCACATCGCCTTTCCGATTTTCCTCACCTATGACAAGAGTGAGTGGGATGCGGAGAAGAAGGAATCCATCAAGACCCGCGTCACCGAGCAGGTGAATGCGGCGTCGGCTATGTGGCGGCGCTCCAAGAGCGAGCTGAAGGACGAGGACTACAAAGAGCTCTACAAGTCCCTCACCGGCGGCGGAGAAGACCCTCTCTTCTGGTTCCATACCCGCGCCGAGGGCTCTCTAGAATACACCACTCTGTTTTATATCCCGGCCAAGGCTCCGCTCGATCTTTACCAGGCCGACTACCAGACCGGCGTCAAGCTCTACGTCAAGCGGGTCTTCATCATGGACGACTCGAAGGAGCTGCTGCCGCAATATCTCCGCTTCGTGCGCGGCATCATCGACAGCGAAGATCTTCCGCTCAACGTCAGCCGCGAGATTCTGCAGCAGAACAAGGTTCTTGCCAGCATCAAGACGGCGAGCGTGAAGAAGATTCTCTCGGAGCTGAAGAGCATCTCGACCAGCGATCCGGAGAAGTATCAGAAGTTCGTCGCCGAATACAATCGTCCGCTCAAAGAGGGCCTCTACAGTGATTACGCCAATCGCGAGACGCTGCTGGAGCTGGTGCGCTTCAAGTCGACCAAGGCCGAAGGGATGACCAGCCTTGCCGATGCGAAGTCGCGGATGAAGCCCGATCAGAAGAGCCTTTACTACATTACCGGCGGCACCGAGGCGATTCTGCGCACCTCCCCGCTGCTCGAGATCTATAAAAAGAAGGACATCGAAGTCCTGATCCTCGACGACGACATCGATGAGATCGTGTTCTCCGGCATCGACAAGTATGACGAGATCGATCTCAAGGCGGTGAATAAATCCTCCGCCGGCGACGATCTCAAGGACGAAGCCGAGCCGGAGAAGGCCGAGACCCTGAAGCCGCTGCTCGAAAAGCTGAAGTCGACGCTGGGCGACAACGTGAAGGATGTTCGCGCCTCCACACGCCTGGCCGACAGCCCCTCGTGCATCGTCTCCGACGAAGATGAACCCTCCGCACGCATGCGCCAGATGATGCGCGCGATGGGACAGAAGGAGATGCCCGAGCTCAAGCCCACCCTCGAGATCAATCCCGATCACGAGATCATTACCAAGCTGCTCGCACACCCGGACAATGCCCGCGTCGAAGATGCCGCATGGCTGCTCTTCGATCAGGCGCTGCTGCTCGAAGGCATCCAGTTGAAAGATCCGGCCACCTTCGTTCAGCGCCTGAACCGGGTGTTGAGCCAATCAGTCTAACGGGCGGCAAACGGTCAGCTGCAAGCGGTTGCGAAGGCCGCTTGCAGCGCCGATGGAACATTTATTCGTCGCAAAAATCGATAACTTCATTCCTCAACTCCAGAAAATCGACGAAGAACTTCACGGAGAAGCAATCCTCGAATTCCCCAGTAACGGAAAGTCGTAGGTTACTCCTCACAAGTCGGCCTCTCGGAAGTAACGATCGCGACTTCAGCAGGCTCTGGCGCGAGTGGCTCAGCGTTGTGATTTCCGTGAAAAATTTAAGAGGGTTTTGACCCAGTCATTGATTTTATTGGGCTTTCATTCCTTTGGCTGGCTGTAACTCATTCACTCCATGCGGTTTTCAGAAATGTCCTTAAGAATGTGCTATGTCGACTGCGGTGATTGATTCCGTTCGGGTTGCAGTTCGGTCATTGAGGGGGCTCGACTTAGGTTTATGGCGATGGCAAAGAGATCCGGTGCGAAGAGGCGCCGGCGGCAGAGGCCTCCATCGAGCAGAGGGTATTCGCAGAGCGCGATGATGTGCGTTGGTCTTCCTCTTTTGGTGAACCGGTATGCCGGAAATGGAAAAGGACCGTGCCGTGGTTCGTTGAGCAGCCCAGGAAGCGGTCCTTTTGTTCTCTCTCTCTCTATTTTAGCGAGTTAGCGCCTAGTTATGCGCCAAGTATTTTTTTGGTTTCGGTTAGGCGGTTCACCGTCACCCTTCTGTATCTCTTGTCGCCGACGTGAATGCGTTCAGGTGACGATAAGGGCGTTTATCAGGAGTAATCTTCTAGCATTGGCACTGCGCTCGTATTGTGCCGTCAGCGGCTAAGCCAGCTATTCAACGCGATAAATAGGGAGAGGATCACCAAAAAGAGAATGGTGTATCCAATTCGTTGCAGAACAGTGGCTATGCGTGTGCGAAAAAGATCCGGATAATAGAAGCGATCTGGTTGATCGGGATCGTACCGTATCGTGGCCTGGTTTCTATCGACCAGCTGATAGATCGGGGAGTCATCGGGGACTTTAAATTCTGCGCGGTGAGTTGCCCCGCTCTGATCTGTCCATGAGATCGTGTCAAGCGAGTTGTAGGTATAGCTAACGCTGCCATCGCGCCCATTATGGGGCGTTTTTTGGACTTTTGCAGCTTCAAAGGTTGCGGCGGTTTCGATCCATTTGTCGTAGCCGCGCACGCGTTCCCAGAGTTTTGTCATCATGGCCGAATCCTTTACAACATACTCAACGCGCGAGCAGTTGTCAGCAATGCGGAAGTTTGAAAAGGGATGTAACCCAGAGTGTCGAGCCCTTCGCAAGACGAGTTTTCTGCAGCCATAATCGGCTTACTCCTCATAAGTCGGCTTTTCGTCAGCAATTCAAGTCAGAGCGCTTTTGGGGGGTTCATAACCCAAAGGGCACTGGACCTCGGCTGTAATGGTGGTTTCAGTGAGTATACGAAGAGCGCTGCCGTCCAATGAAACATACATATGATCGATGCGGGTCTATTGCTTTCAATGTCACCTGAGCGTGCTAACATCCCATCATCCAGCTCGCCCATCGGCTCGAGCTGCGGAGGTCAAAAATGAGTCCAACGACACGGCGTGATTTCCTCAAAACAGGTCTGGCTGCGGGAGCTATGGCGGCGGCAGGAACTCTTCCGCTGGGCGCCACCACGCGCACCGCGACCGATACCGTGGTGCTGGGCCGTTCCAAGGTGGGAGTGACGCGGCTGGCCTTTGGAACCGGGACGGACAGCGGCGCCGTGCAAGTCGCTCTGGGGCAACAGGAATTCACGCGGCTGATCCATTATGCGTATGATCGCGGCATTCGCTTCTTCGAAACGGCTGAGGCCTACCAGACGCCGGGCATGCTGGGCGAGGCTCTGAAAGGTTTACCGCGCGATAGCTACACCCTGATGAGCAAGGTCTCTACGTTTCACCAAGGCACGGACGCTCGAGCCAAGTTCGACGAGCTGCGGCGTATCTCCCAAACCGAGTACTTCGACATCATGCTGCTGCATTGGCAGCACACGGCCGACTGGCCGGAGACCACCAAACGCTGGCAGGACGGTATCCTCGAAGCGCAGCGAAGCGGGGTCATCCGCACGCATGGCGCCTCGGTGCACGGACTGCCGGCGCTGCGTCAGATGCCGGGCACCCAATGGCTCGATGTGGGCTTGATCCGCATCAACCACAACGGGGCGCGCATGGACGGACCGACCTACGAGGACACCAACCACCCCGATAACGTAAGCGAGGTGGTCGATCATATCCACCAGCTGAAAAAAGAAGGGCTGGGTGTAATCGGAATGAAGCTATGCGGCGGAGGTCAGTTCCAGAACAGCCACGACGACCGCGCGAAGGCGATGAACTTCGCTTTCCGGAATGCGGGAGTGGACTGTGCCACGGTCGGATTCAAGAGCACGCAGGAGATCGACGAGGCCATCAGCAACATGAATCGGGCGCTTGCGTAGACTCCTCCTCGACCACGGGTTTGATGGGCCCGCAGTGCTGTTCGTCCACGCTACCAGCCCGGCGCTACCATATATAAGACGCGACAACGTGGGGCGGTCCGTGCTGGCCTTCGATGACGTCGGTTGAAACCACGACCTGCAGGTTCGCGCCCGATGGTGGATGCGCGGACTGGAACCAGGCGTCCAAACCTTTTTCGCTGGTGAGAAAGTCGACAGCGGCCTCCGTCCCACTTTTGCCGATGCCGGCGGCGAGGATCACATTCTGCTCGGTCTGGGGATCGAAGAAGCAGCTGATCAGGCCGTAGTCCCGGGAGTTGGCCAGCGCGTTTCGCGTGACATCCAAAGTCCAGACAGCGGCCGGATGCTGGTTGTCTTGAATGACGTTATCGCGCCCGTTCAGGGATGTGAAACGAAAGCGCAGATCCTGGGTCAATCTCCTGGTCCAGAGATTATTACCGCCGCCGATTAGCAGAAAAGGTCCGCGGCGCAGCTGTTCGAGTGTGGTGTCCGCCGCTCCCTGGGTGTGAAAGGGATGAGCATGGCCAGTGAGTAATTTCACCACTTCTCCATAACTGGTGAGGTCGCTCAGATGAACCATGTCGGATCGGGTCATGGCGAAGAGCAGTGTCTGCTCCGGGCGCGGCATGCTGGCGTGGCTGAGCGCAGAGATATCGGTCCCATGCTCGTCGAAGGAGTGGACGCCGAGGACGATCAGGGTGGGCTCAGGCGAATGCAGCGTCTTTCCCCAGAAAAAAGAGACGCCGGGCGTCAGCCGCGCATTGACGGATGCCCGCCACACGGACACGCCCCACCCCACAAGCAGGACAAACAGGGCCGAGTAAATCACGGCGAGGTGCACGCCATCCCGAGATGGGCGAAGCTCAGGAAACGGGACCGCTGGGAGAGTTGGCCGGCTGATCTCCGCGGCATGAATCACAAGGGGCGCCACGGAAACGGGCGCGGCTTGCTGATCCTCCGGGTCTTCCTGAAAACCCTCCGCCTCGTTTGGAACACCATCCCCAACGATGTACGACGGACGAAAGAAGCGAGGAGCGTAAGAACCCCGCGGTATCTCGATGCGCAGCTCGTGTTCATGTCCGGGCGACTGGTAATACTGCGCGATCCGTTTTCGGACTTCCCCGGCGGTAATGCGCACCACCGGATCCAGGTTCGTATCGTAGTCGGCGGCGCGGCCTAAGACACAGGTTCCGAGGGTTCTTTCCTTCAACACTTCGGCTCTTCCGGCCAACGCTTCGTAGACGATGTAGCGCAGGAAAGAGGGGTAGCGCTTGCTATTTCGAAAATGCAAACTGCCCGTAATGCGATCAAGCTGCTGAAGAACTTCCCGTCGCGTCGATTCCTGTGTGAGCTCATCTTCCAAGACTTCGACCGTTCCTGCCACGGGAGTGCGAGTGTCCATCGATTTCGAACCTTTCAAACGCAAGGCTGGAGAGAGACCGGAATTCGAGCTTTCCGCTTCCAGGCAAAGAACCACATATCGGTAAAACAACAGGAAAATACGGACTGATTTGTCTAAAACCCGAAAGTTGCTTTCATATTCCCGCAATACCGCCGACATCGCGGTCGGGATTCTCGTTGCGGCAGATCCCCTGCTCCGGATCGAAGATCGATACTCCAAGGCAGTTCCCAGGAGCAGATGATTCGACGTTTGCGGTGCTGGATGCATCCGCCTGATGCGCACGATGAAGCGAGAGTCTGTAAGTCTTTCCTACCGCCTGGCCGTCGACCGGCGTTGAGGGTGACAACTTGGATATCCCGATGATCCCGGTCACGCGACAAATCGCACTGTTCGCCTGCGGGTTCCGGATTCATGGAAAAGCTTAGGCGCGATGTTATGACGCACAAAAGTAACCGCGATAACTAACACATAAGCGGGTCGGAAATAACGTTGAAAAAACGTAACATCAACGTAGCATACATTATGTGAATGGACTGTAACTGACAGAATTTAGATTACTTATTTAACATTTTTGATTCGATACCGTAGCATGCTTGTATACCTTGAGTCCCTCCCCTAGGGTGAGTATGTCCCACCGCCCCGACATTACCATAGTAATAAGTCTTTCCCAGCTGTCTTTTACCAACTGTGCAGGTGCCGGAACATGGGCACTGAACGCTGCGAGTGATAAAGGAGCTTCATGCAGATCGTCGCCAGCCCTCCCCACGACATAACCATTTCTCCAACCCCTAGCAATCTGAATGCCGTCCGAAAACCTTCGGCGAATCTTCGGACTTCGTATCTCCTGAAGAGCGAGGCGCGAACCGGCATCGTCATGCTTCTCGTCCTGTTCGCGGCGTTCTTTTCGACGCAGGCGCGGGCGCAGCAGATTGAGACGTCGCTGCCCCTCTCGCAGCGGATGTCGATCAATCTGGCGGCCGGAGTGCCGCAATATATATCGAATGCGACCGCCGGCTCCAACGCGCCGCAGAGCCAGTGGCTCTTCGAAAATACGAATAACTCGACGGAGTATTCGAATCCGTCCTTCGTGGAAAGCTCAGACTCCACTGCCAAGTGGCAGCCGGTTGGGTTGCCTTATGAAGCGAACGTACCGCGCACTTTTATTAACCAGACATCGGGCGGCGGCCAGGGATCACTGACCGGCAACGAGAACTGGTATCGCCTGCACTTCAAGGTAGACCCCAAATATGCGGGCCAGAAGTTCATGCTCAATATCGAGGGCGCGCACACCGGCGTTCAGGTATTCATCAACGGCACATTGCTTCCGGGTATCAGCGCAGTGGCGGCAAACACCCAGGCCACGCACGTGGTCGGATTCATTCCCGTGGTTGTCGACCTCACGCCTTACCTGCACACCGATGGCGCCACGGACAACGTGATCGCCGTGGACGTATCCAGGGGAGATTCCTGGTTTGAACAGCCCGGTTTCTCCGGCGCCTTTCGTTTCGGCCAGGCAATGGCCGGTTTGTTTCGAAACGTCTCTTTGTATGTCACCAATCCTGTACACATTCCCCTGAACGTGTACTCCAATCAGAAGACCTGGGGCACGTATGTGGGAACGGTATCCGAAGTTCCCGCGGCCGAAGCGACCGCAACCGCAGCCTCAGCTGTAGTCGAAGTACAGACTAACGTCCTCAATGAGACAACGACGGCGCAGCAGGTTACGCTGACCACGCAGATTGTGGACGCAAAGGGAAATGTGGTGGTGACCGCACCGCCGGTCACGCAGTCGGTGCCTCCGATGACGCCGAACACCTTTCCTTCGACAGCGCAGCCGATGTTTCAGCAGATGATCACGGTTCCGAATCCGACGTTGTGGTATCCGAACAACTCGATCTTCGGAACACCGTATATGTACAAGGTCTACCACATCGTCAGCGTGAACGGCGTCGTGGTCGATTCGGCGCAGAGTCCGCTTGGTATCCGCACCATCACGTGGGATAGCAACTTCCCGTACTTCAACGGTCACCAGCAATACATGTGGGGCGGCGCGGCACGCTACGACTATCCGGCGCTCGGCTCCGCTGTTCCGGACGAGCAGGTGTGGCGCGATATCGCGCAGCAGGCGGCGCAGGGCGCCAATGTGATTCGTATCGGCCACTCGACCAGCAGCGAAGAACTGGTGGAAGCGGCGGATGCTTACGGTATCATGATCGACCAGCCCAGCGGCGACGGTGAGGGTAATTTCACCGACCCCTCAGCTGACGACACCACCCTCAAAGAAGAGCTGCATCGCGACATGATCATCCGCGACCGCAGCCATCCTTCGATTCTGGATTGGGAAGAAGACAATGGCGGCAACAATCCGACCCTTGCGGACTTCCTGGGAAACCTGGGAGTGGAATGGGACAACATCAACCCACGGAAACAGGCGACCCGCTCCGGAATTCCCTCGTATGCCTACATCAATGAGTGCGATGGCGCAGGCTGCGAGGTTTCAAACAAGCAGAACAATCCTCAATTCCCCGCTTTTGGAGCGGAGTATTGGGATAACGTTGGAACTGGCCGCGGTCTGGCCTGGGATTTCGAACTCGCGTTCGCCGCGCCCTATTTGAAGGACTGGCGCGATGGCAGGGCGGCCAACACCATGGGAATGGCGCAATGGTATTTTGCCGATTCGCCGGGTGAGGTGAGCCTCTACGCGGAGTTCCAGAACCAGCCTAATATGTCGAACTTTGTCCGCTCGCTGGGATATTCGTCGGTGGACATGAACAGGTTTCCCCGTGGCCTCTTCTACATGTATCAGGCCAACTGGGTTCCCTTCTCCGTCCAGCCGGTCGTTCACCTGGCCCATCACTGGAATCGTGCCTATGAATACACTCCGGGCACGCCCATCCAGGAGAATGCCTTCAGCAATTGTCCCTCGGTGCGCCTGCTTATCAACGGCGCGGCGAAGGATCCAGTTACAGGCGAGGGGCTGGCGGATCTGATACCGAATTCGTGGGACATCGATCCGAGTTCCAACCTTACGCAAAACTCTACGATTTTGCCTGGCCAGGTATCTTGGCCGGTGAACTGGGCTTCGGGTACGGTCACCGCGGAATGCCTCGACGCGAATCATAACGTCGTTGCAGGTGTAACCGATTCGCGGACCACAGCCGGTCCCGAAAACAAGATCGTGCTGACCGCCGTTCCGGAGCTTCTCAAGCCGGATGGCACGAGTTTTCAGTGGACTTCGAACGGATCCGATGCGGCCTTCGTCGTCGCCGAGGTTGAGGATGCGCAGGGCAATATCGTGCCCACCGCAGCCGACAACGTTACTTTCTCGGTGAGCGGCCCGGCCAGCTATATGGGCGGCAGCGAGCAGTATGTTGCCGATCCTTCTTGGACGAACTACTACCAGGACGCGTTCTCCGAAGCCAACAGCAATGTGATCCAGGGCGTACCGTACGCTTTCTTCCACGCACCTGGGGACCCTGAGCTGAACTTCGAGGGCGGATTGACCAAGATCGCCCTGCGCAGCACCTTTACTCCCGGAACTGTAACCGTGACTGCGACAGCTCCCGGTCTGCTTCCCGGCACTGTGCAGTTAACCTCCGTCACGCCGCCGGCTCCTGTGCAATCGCAGGCGCCTTCCATCATCGTTCCCCCGGTCAGCACTTCCACGACGATTGGATTTCCCGCGACCTTTACCGTTGCCGCTAGCGGCTCGGGCACCCTCACCTATCAGTGGTTTGTGAACGGCGGCATGGTTTCGGGAGCAACGGACACCACCTTCGTCACGTCCGCAGCGACCGCCGCAGAGAACAACGAGAGCATCACCGTGGTGGTCTCAAGCAGCTTCGGCACGGTTACGTCGAATCCTGTCACGCTTACGGTAAGCGCTCCGGCCAAGGTCGCCATCACGACACAGCCTGTGTCGCAGATCGCCGTTGTGGGTCAATCGGCGACACTGACGGTGGTTGCGTCCGGTTCGCCGGAGATCAACTATCAGTGGTTTGAAAATGGCACACCGGTGGCATCCGGACCGCAAAACAGCTACACTACCCCGGTTCTGACGGCTGCCGGAACACAGAACTTCTATGTCATCGTCAGCAACCCCCTCAACCAAGTGCAATCGTCGACGGCAGTACTCACCGTCAACGCTGCAACGCCGGTAAGCATTACAACTTCGCCGATCGGCGAGATCGTTGCAACCAACCAGCCGGTGCAGTTGACGGCGACTGTTGCCGGTTCTTCGCCCTACACCTATCAGTGGCAGTTCACCCCCGCAGGTGGCGCCACAACCATCCTTGCCAGCAACACGTCACTCTCCAATACGGACAGCTACACGGTGCCGGCGATGAGTGCGGCCAATGTGGGCGCGTATACGGTGATGGTCAACAATGCCGCCGGCGTTCCCGCCACCAGCGCCGCAGCACAACTCACTCTTGCACCTCCGGGGATCAATCTGGCCCTGGATAAGCCGGCTACCTCCAGCAGCACACAGAACGCGTGCGGCGACGGCACGACGGCTCCGCCCTTCAGCGGGGTCAATTGCCTGGGACCGGAAAACGCGGTCGATGGCAACCTCGGCACCCGCTGGGGATCGGCAACGGCAGGCGCAGCTCCAACGCCTCCGGTGGCAGGCATCGATCCGTCATGGCTGCAGGTCGATCTTGGTTCGGTGCAGTCCTTCAACACCGTCATCATCAATTGGGAAAATGCGTACGCGACGCAGTATCAGATTCTCTACACGAGCGCCGATCCTGCGACCAACCCAACCTGGAACGTAGCTAAGACCAACGACACCGGACTAGGTGGAACGGAGACGCTGAACTTCCCCACGGTTCAGGGCCGCTACATCCGCATGCAGGGCATCCAGCGCGCGACTCAATACGGCTACTCGATGTATGAGTTCCAGGTCTACGACGTCCCGCAATGCGGCGACGCAAGCGAGCGCTTTACCGTCAACTCCTCCAACCAGAACCTGGTCTTCGATAACCTGCTCGGCCTGACCTGGACACGCACCGTCCAGACAGATACCGCTCCGGGGTCGCAATTCACCGGGATCAACGCCGCGAGCTACTGCTCGAGCATCAACATGCGTCTTCCCAGCCAGGCTGAAGCGCTTAGCATCAGCGGCAACAACAACGCTTCCTGCGCGTTCCCCGGCGTCTGGAGCAGCTGGACTTCAACCGTGAATCCGAACGATTCCACCGAGACCGCGATCGTCAACTTCGATGGCACGTCGACCTGGAATGTCACCAACAACTTCCCCGGTGCAACGCTTTGCGATGCGGGTACGTCTGCGGCGCAGCCGCCGGCGATCCAAACACCACCCCAACCTGCGACGGTGACCGTCGGAACTGCGGCGACCTTTACCGTTGCTGCGTCCGGAGTTCCCGCGCCCACCTATCAGTGGCTTGAAAACGGCACTCCCATCCAGGGCGCGACAGGGGCAACGTACATCACGCCGCTGACCGCCGATACCGACAACGGCGAGCTCTTCAGCGTGGCCGTTACGAATGGAAGCGGCACCATCACCAGCAACGCAGTCTCACTGACGGTCAGCGACACCCCGACCGGCGGCAACGGCGGCGGAAACAATGGTGGTGGCAACAACGGCGGCGGGAATAACGGAGGCGGAAACAACGGCGGCGGCGCTGCAGCCGTTCCGGTGATCGCACTTCCACCCGTAAACCAGTCTGTCGCAGTTGGAGCAACAGCAACCTTCACGGTTGATGCGACCGGCGGCGCTCCCTACACCTACCAGTGGCTGCAGAACGGCGTTGCCGTTCCGAACGCCACCTCTGCGGTCTTCACCACGCCCGTACTGGCAGCCAGCGCAAGCGGCCAACAGTACAGCGTCACCGTTACCAACTCGGCCGGCAACGTCACCTCGACAGCGGCCACACTCACCGTCACTGCCGGTTCAGCCGCGCCAGTGATCACCGCCCAGCCCGCGAGCCAATCCGCGGCGATCGGGGCCAACGCAACCTTCACTGTCAACTTCACCGGTGCGGCTCCATTCACCTATCAGTGGTTTAAGAACGGCACCGCAATTCAGGGAGCTACCGCTGCCTCCTTCACCACACCTGCACTGGCCGCCACCGATAACGGCGAACAGTACAGCGTCACTGTCAGCAACCCGGCCGGCTCTGTCACCTCGACTGTGGCTGACCTCACGGTCTCCGCTGCGGGAATCGACAACACTAACAGCACCGACACCGCAGTGACTGGATTCGGCACAGGCCCCGTTCCGACAGGAGCGAACCTTGCGCTGAACTGGCCAACAACTTCCAGTGGAAACGAGAGCGCTGCCTATCCGCCAACCCAGGCGACAGACGGCAACCTCACCACGCGCTGGTCTTCGTCCTTTGAAGATCCCACGTGGATCCAGGTCGATCTCGGCTCGGTGCAACCTATCGGACAAGTGGTTCTCCGCTGGGAGCGCGCCCACGGTCTCGTTTACCAGATTCAGACATCCACTGACGCTGTGAACTGGACTACCGCCTTCCTGCAGACCAACGGCGCAGGTGGCGCTGAAAACCTGGTCTTCTCTACGACCAACGCACGCTACGTCCGCATGTATGGGACGGAGCGCAGCTCACAGTACGGCTATTCGGTCTTCGAATTCGAGATCTATGGCCCCGTACTTCCGACCATCGTGACTCAGCCGGTAAGCCAGACCGTTGTGGATGGCGCGCAGGCGCAGTTCTCGGTGGTAGCCAACGGCAATGGACCACTCTCGTATCAGTGGATGCTGAACGGAACTGCCCTGCAGGGAGCGACCAACACCAGCTATACAATTCCGGCAACCTCGTTGTCGGATAGCGGCAGTATCTTCAACGTGATGGTCACCAATGCGAGCGGCTCGACAAAATCCGCAGCCGCCTCGCTGACGGTGACCGATCCAACCTCCACGACCCCAGGCGTCGCAGTCAACCTGGCGCTCGGCAAGACAGCAACGTCGAGCGGCAACGAGAGCAGCGCACTGGGGCCTGAAAACGCTGTCGACGGCAACCTGACTACGCGTTGGTCTTCGGCTTTCACCGACAACCAATGGATTCAGATCGACCTCGGCTCGCCGATGACGATCAACCAGGCCGTACTGCGCTGGCAGACAGCATACGGCCTGGTCTACCAGATCCAGGTCTCGAGTGACGAGCAAACCTGGACGACCGTCTACACGCAAAACAACGGCAAGGGCGGACAGGAGACGCTGGACTTTCCTTCAGTCACCGCTCGTTACATTCGCATGATCGGAACGAAGCGGGCGACTGTCTATGGTTACTCACTGTGGGAGTTCGAAGTCTACGGAGCCAGCGCTCCGCTGATTGCGACTCAGCCTGCAAGCCAGACGGTGAATGCCGGAAACACGGCGACGTTCTCCGTCTCGGCAGACGGCAACGGTCCCTTCACCTACCAGTGGCTGCGCAACGGCGTCGCCATTCCGAACGCCACCGCCGCCAGCTACATCACCCAGGTCTTGGAGTCGGGAGATAACGGAAGCATCTTTACTGTCGCCGTCACGAACGGCAGCGGTACTGCGACTTCCACGCAGGCGACTCTCACCGTCAACTCGGTCACACCTACCAGCCCGAACCTCGCGCTCAATCAACCGGTCGCGGAGAGCGCCGGACAGAACGACGCGTTGTACGGCCCAGCCTTCGCGGTGGACGGAAACCTCACTACGCGGTGGTCTTCCGCCTTCGTCGATCCCTCCTGGATCAGAGTCGATCTGGGAACGGCGCAGACGATCAACCAGGTCATCCTCCACTGGCAGACCGCCTACGGCAAGGTCTACCAGATCCAGGTCTCGCCCGACGCGCAGAACTGGGCAACCGTCTTCACTCAACCCGCAGGCAAGGGCGGAGTTGAAAACATCACCTTCACCCCGGTCAGCGCCCGTTATGTCCGCATGTATGGAACGACGCGAGCAACGCCGTACGGCTACTCCCTGTTCGAGTTCGATGTGTACGGCCCGGTCACGGCGCCGACCATCGCCACCGAACCGGCGAGCGTAACCGCCAACGTCGGCGCCACCGCAACCTTTACTGTGGTTGCGGGCGGCGACGGACCCTTCACCTATCAGTGGCTCAAGAATGGCGTGGCCATCACCAACGCGACATCCGCGAGCTACATCACTCCAACGCTTGCTGCCACCGATAACGGCGAGCAGTTCAGCGTCACCGTGGGCAATCCGAGTGGCACCGTCAATTCGACGGCTGCCACTCTGACGGTCAACAATTCCGGCGCAGGATATACGATCTATCCCGGCTTCATTGGTGTCGACCTCAACAACAACACCAACGGAGCATGGGCCAACAATCAGATCTATGTCACCGTGATCGGCATGGACCCGGCCAACGGCAAATTCGCTTACCTGAATTTCGACGGAACGATTGTCGATTTCACGCTGAACGATGCGGCGGCGGCCAATCACTTGACCGGCCCGGACGGCAAGAGCTACGGCAACTACTCCTTCACGCTTGCACAGAGCACGCTGCTGAAGATTCCAACCTTCCAATCAGCCCGCGCGTATATTTCGCTCGGCAATCCCCTCTACGTACAGGTCAACGGAGACGGCAACGGCAACGTGACCGGCTACGCTGGACCCAACCCGCAGAACGGCACCGATCCCAACATCAACACCCACTTCGATTGGTACGAATTCAATAACCAGAACGGCATCTTCATCAACACCACCCAGGTCGATGAGTTCGGTCTGCCGCTGCTGCTCGACGTGTGGGGCTCGGGTGCCACCTTCCATCAGCAGGTGGGCATCACCGAATCCATCGCCCAGATCGACAGCGAATTCACCAGCGAAGTGCCGGCGCAATTCCAACCTCCCACGATGTCCAACCTTCGCATCTTCTCGCCTGCCAAGCTCTCCCTGGGTACGGGCGGCGCGAACGCGAACTACTTCGCCAGCTATATCGCAAGCGCCTGGGCGCAGTGGAGCACGACTCCCCTGGTGCTCACCCTCAACGGACGCCAGTTCAGCGGCACCGCTTCGGGATCGACCTTAACCTTCACGGAGATCAACCCCGCCGCAGCCAATGCGGGCGAGACCTTCCTCGTGCAGCAGCCATCCACGCAGGACATTCTGGAGTGCGCGGGAACCATGGCAACTGGCGTTTCCGGCAGCACCGCTCAGCAGCAGGATGAAAATGCCAAGCAGTTGCAGCTGGAAAACCAGATCTGCTCGGCGACCAACCGTGGCGTTCTTCTCAATCCTGCGAACTGGGCGAGTGTTCCGGCGTACTACCAATCCACGCCGGCCAACTTCTACGCGCAGTTCTGGCACAAACACTCCGTTGGAGGACTGGCCTATGGCTTCTCCTACGACGACAACAACAACCAGAGCACAACCATCACCACCGGACAGCCGGAACACATGGCTTTCGGAATCGGCTGGTAGTGCGATAGCGGAGCATGGCGCTCGGATCGGGCGCCATGTCTCTGCAACCACAGTCAATCCACAATCTAACTGACCGGCGCCATAGCCTTTGCTAATCCATACTTCTTCTCAAACTTCCTGAGCTTCATCTGAAGCGAGCCCGGGGATTCACCTTTCGACCAGAGAAGTTTCCCCTTGCAGGCAAAGACCACGGTATTGCCATCAGAGTCGGGAGATAACAACACCCGTCCGTTGAAAGTCTCACGAATGCGGGCGAGGATCGGCCGATTGTCCTCTTCGCATAAGTTGACCACCATCAGACCCGATCCCCTCAGCGTTTGATAGCAGTCGTCGTAGAAGCGTTGCGAACATAACTCCGGCGGCAGATGATCTGTCGCGAATGCGTCGACCAGCAGCACATCGAACTTCGAAGAGATTCGCTCGACGAACTTTGTGCCGTCCTCACAAAGGATGCGGAACCTGCGATCATCCTCTGGAATCTGGAACCTGTCGCGCAGCGCGATGACATGCGGGTTGATCTCAACTACAGTCAGATCCGCCTGAGGATGATGGCGGTAGCACCACTTGGCCATCGAACCGCCCCCCAGGCCAATCATGGCGATCTGCTGTGCATCCGGAACGAAGAGCTCGAAGGCCATCATGGTGCGGGAGTAGGCGAGTGCCAGTGAGTCCGGTTCGCCGACCAGCATCTGGCTCTGAACGTAGTCTGACTGGAAGTGGAGCGTCAGAACCCCGGCATCTTCAGAAACTACTGGAACGGGAACGTGTGCAGGGACGGAAGGTTCTTCCTCGGCGGGGGAGGCCGGCGAAGGGGCAGCAAGTGAGTCCATACATGATTTTTATCTTATTGCGCGGCCCTTTGCATCGCACTCTCCACCGACTTGGCAACAATGGAAAGAGCGAGAGGCCGATCGGCGACGCCTGGAAGCTGTCTCATGAGGGCGTGCACCCGATTGCGCCGTGGGTGGAAAGCGCAATCGAAGCGGGCACCATGCTCTCGATCCAGGCCGCTGTCTATCGATAGAACAGTTCCCAGTTCCCTGGGCCTGAAGCGCACCCGCTCAGACATCCGAGGTGAGAGGTCACGGAAGCCACATCGTAACCTGCGCCGCTTACCCGTCGAAGCGTACTCGGGAGGAGACCAAGACACAGAATGATTGCGGCGGCCACACAGGCTACCCTCGTGCCCAGCAAACGTTTAATTTTGGCCATCAAAGAATGCATGCCGGTTGGACGTGAGCAACGGATACGACATCTCTTCGTGCAATCCACGTCAGAACAATCGAGGACCTGTCCAAGTACGCGATTGCGAAGCTTTGCGGGCGCAGAATACAGAGGATGGTGCTGACGCAAGAGGCGCGATAATTCCTGCTCTTCATAAAGTCGTTCCCGGCAATCCTGACAGGCAGCCAAGTGCGCTGAAAAATTCTCCAATTCTTCACCGGTCAGTTCGTTGTCAAGGTAGCACCCGATCTTGGCGGAGTACTTGTTACAGGATTGCATCTAGGGGCCTCTCTTCCTAGTGGTTGAACGCGTTGAGAATAGTAGTTAAGAGTACTGGGCGATTTACACTCGCTTGCGCTGCTATACGGACGTAGTTGCCATACCTCGGATGACCAACTGGGACAGGTTGGAAATATTTCCGATTCACAACGCGTTCGCTTGTTGGTCCAAACACTCTGTATTGGGAAATATTCCTCGCGCGTCTAAGGGCTCTTAGGGGCGGCGCGATAGCGGACTTTGACTTTTTTATCCCGTCCACGAAGCTCTGATCGCACCCTCAAACTAAAGCAGCGGCGTCAGTTATTCCTATCTCTTTTGTACGAAGGTAAACTCACCCATGAGCCAATTTCCTTTATATTCGCCATCCATTCGCCTACAATCTGTCCAGGCTTAACCGATTGCATGGACAGCGAAGATAGGTTCATTTCATGACGATGAAAGAGACCACCACCGATGTTGATTCCGCAAACAAGCTTCGAAAGATCGTGCACGTCGACATGGATGCTTTCTATGCGTCGGTCGAGCAACGTGACGATCCGGGCCTGCGTGGCAAGCCGGTGGTTGTCGCATGGCGCGGCAATCGATCCGTGGTTTGCGCAGCTTCGTATGAAGCGCGGCAGTTCGGAGTGAGGTCGGCGATGCCGGCGGTGCGAGCAGAACGGCTTTGTCCCAACGCCATCTTCATTCCTCCCGATTTCGCGCGATATAAAGCGGCGTCGTCTGCAGTCAGGGAGATCTTTCGAAGGTATACCGATCTGGTCGAGCCTCTTTCGCTGGACGAAGCCTATCTCGACGTAACGGAAAACAAGCTCGACGTACCGACCGCGACACGAGTGGCCAAGGCGATTCGTGAGCATATTCGCGAAGAGATTGAACTCACCGCATCCGCTGGAGTGGCGCCAAATAAATTCCTGGCAAAGGTCGCATCCGACTGGCGCAAACCGGACGGCCTCTTCGTGATCCAACCTGCCGAGGTGATGGAATTTCTTCTCCCGCTTCCCGTGGGCCGCATCCCTGGCGTAGGAAAGGTGACCGAGTCGCGATTGAAGCAAATCGGAGTGAACACCGTGGGAGAGTTGCGTACGCTCGACCTGGCATTGCTTGAAGATCAATTCGGACGATACGGCCGCCGTCTCTACGAACTGGCACGAGGCATCGATCACAATCCAGTCGTTCCCAACCGGCCTACTCAATCCATCTCTGCCGAGGATACCTTCGAGCGAGACCTTCCCTTGTCCGAGACCGATGCACTGATCCGGCGGCTCGCCGAAAAGGTGTGGCTGGTATCGCGAAAGGAGACACGTGTTGCCAGAACCGTGGTGTTGAAGCTGAAGACGAGCGATTTCAACATCATTACTCGAAGCCACACGCCCATCGGACCTCCGGCGACGTGCGATGAGCTCACGGCCATTGCGTTGTCATTGCGCGAGCGAGTGAAGGCGGAGCCAGGCCATCGATTTCGCCTGGTGGGCGTTGGTCTCAGCAACTTTCGGGATGCGGAAGGGCTGCCGGCCCTGTTCGATTAAAAACATTCCGGCTCTTCAGCCCAAAGCACCGGTACAATTTCCTTTGAATTAAATCGGAACGGCCATGCCCTTCGTAATTAAGCACGCCGTTAAATGTCTCGCATCCCGCGAACGCTGTTCACGCTAGCCGGTTTAGGGGTCACACAAAGGTGTGACTGGCCTGCGTCGAGGTTCAGCTATAAAAATACCGTTGCAATCCAATATTAGTTGCAACGAAAATCGTGTTCAGAACACGATTCAACAGGCAATGCATTGAGACTTCGGTTCGCTGCGAATCTGTAATCCAACCGGGGTGTTCACCAAAACCACTTTTTTCGAGAGTACTATTACAACTCCAGCGATCCGAATGCTCAACCCACATGAAAGGCGCTTCGCACCTGTTGGTTAACCTGGTGAGTGACCCTGAACTAGACATTTATCATCCGCTGAGATTTCGCGGTGAGGCGCTGCCTACACGGTTACCATGCGATCGACAAACTCCCCATGCCTGTCAGTCCATCAATGGCTTCTATCTCTTCTGAGGTTGATCGTGGGCGAACTCGGGTCACGGATGCTCTGCAAACGCTGGTTGGCCTGACTCAAGAAAAGCTCTCTGCAAGAGAAACCGGAAAACTCCTTGAGGAGTCCGGCGAAACGATTCTCCTGGATACCGAAATCAACGGCCATCGCTATCTTCTGGTGAGGATGCCTCCACCGATCGCCGACATGATTCACCTCAGCCCCCGCGAGCAGGAGATTGTGCGCATGGTGGCCAAGGGACATCCGAACAAAGTGATCGCCGATGTGCTCAACATCAGCTCGTGGACGGTGTGCACTCACCTGCGGAGGATCTTCGCCAAGCTCGGCGTGGGTTCGCGAGCGGCAATGGTGGCGCGCATTCTGGAGATGAGATCGTTCAACGACGATTCAAACGCACTCCATCACATGCGATAGAGGATTATCATCGTTGATTCAGAGCAAGATTAGCGGTGACACCTTTTGCTCGTCATTCTGAGCAAAGCGAAGAATCGCAGTTGAGCATTCCCGATCTTCGGGATTCTTCCTCCCGTTGGTCGTCAGAATGACGGAATAGTGCAAAATCAGCGAATGATTTTAGAGCCTGTGTTCCCACTCGCTCTCCGGTCTTTCGTCGCTTCGTTCCGGCGACATTTGCAATTGTGAATGCCTCTCACTCGCAGCGTTGCGCCGGAGTGCAGCTGGTGTGCCCGGACTCCTTCTCGCCAGCAAACGCATCGCATTCCCGCCTAGTACCAATCGCTCCTGCTCCTCCGGCAAATGCAACAGGCGAATCTTATGCAGTTCCAGCCCAGGATGAATCCACGGTCCATCGGAGCCGAAGAGAACCTTACGCGCGCCGCCGCGTTTGATGGCCTCGATGACGTAATCGAAGCGGCGAACGCCGGAGGTATCGGAGTAGACATTGGGATAGCGGGCAAGCTGATAGGCCACCTGCTGATGCGCGCGCCAATCGTCAGTGAAGCTGCCCAGATGCGCGACGATAAAGTTGACGTCAGGAAACTGCGGGGCCAGCATGTCGATCACCTCGGCTTTGCTGGCGACATCGACCAGCATCGGCAGGCGAAAGGCTCTTGCCGCCTCGCAGACTTCACGCGTCGGCATGGATTCCGAGCCGTGAACCTTGATGCCTCGGAATCTCCACTTGCGAACGGCCTCTTCGACCATCTTGAAGATGCGTCCGGCGTCGCGGCGCGTATGCACGAAGGCAAATCCGATGAGCCGGCCGGGATGGCGGGCAATCAGTTTCGCCAGGCGGGCGTTGGCTTCGGCGTAATCCGTGTTGAAAGCGGCCATCACTATGGTCTTGTGAATCCCGGCGGCCTTCGCGCGCCGCAGATAACTCTCGATGGGCGCGTCGGTGTTCCACGGGGCGGTCATCTTGTCGCCCTTTCCGGCATGGCAATGGCAGTCGATGATCATAGGGCAATCCGTTCGCGAATGCGTTCGCTGGGACGAGAGCGCTGGTCGGGACTTCGATGCGCAAACGCGGCGAGATGCCAGATGCAGGTGTCGATCGCGCGGAAGAAGGTGGGTAGATGAAAGCTTTCGTTGGGAGCGTGAATGTTGTCGCCGGGCAATCCAAAGCCCATGAGCACTACAGGCACGCCGAGCTCATCCTGAAAGCTATTGATCACAGGAATGGAGCCACCCGAGCGCAGAAACAACGGCGACGTGCCGAATCCTTTCTTATATGCGAAGGCCGCTGTCTGCATTGCCGGATCGTTGCGGTTCATCAGCGCGGGCCTTATCGGAGATTGCACGCGGACAGAGCTGCGAACCGTTACCGGTGTGACTTCCGCAATGTGATCGCGGAAGAGTTTGCCGATTTTTGACGGGTCCTGATTCGGCACCAGGCGAAAGCTTAGCTTGGCTACGGCGCGCGATGGAATGATCGCCTTGTGACCATGCCCGGAGTGTCCGCCGGCAATTCCGTTCACGGTCAATGCGGGACGTGTGGTAATTCGCTCATACAGCGTGTGGCCTGCCTCGCCCCACGAGCCTTCCACTCCAGCTTCCTGCCGAATTTTCTCATCGGATGGTCCAGAGCGTCTCATAAACCTGCGCTCCTTCTCGCTCCACGCGACGACATCGTCGTAGAAGCCGGGAATGGTCACGCGTCCTCGCTCATCATGTAAACCCGCGACCATTTCGCACAACACCTGCAGGGGGTTGTGAACCGCACCTCCGAAGCTGCCCGAGTGCAGCTCGTGTTCGGGCCCCTCGATTGTTATTTCCGCGCGTAGTCCGCCGCGCTGCGCATAGCTGATAGCGGGACGCCCCTGCGCAATCATTCGCGTATCGGAGATGATCGCGGCATCCGCACGCAACGCGTTCTTGTTGCGCGCGATGAAGGAGAAGAGATGAGGGCTGCCGATCTCCTCTTCCCCTTCAAAGAGGCACTTCACGTTGATGGGCAGCTTGCCTTCAGCTGCCAGGAAGGACTCGATTGCCTTGATGTGGCAGAAGAGCTGGCCCTTGTCATCGCTCGCGCCGCGCGCATAAAGGCGATTGCCCCTCACCGTGGGAGCGAAAGGCTGCGTCTTCCATTCGCCGAGCGGCTCACCGGGCAGCACATCGTAGTGGCCATAGATGAGTAATGTCGGGTATCCGGCTCCACGCTGCCGTGATCCGTAAACGATGGGATTGCCCTGCGTGGGAATAACATGAACGCGGTCGAGCCCGACCCTGCGCAGATGAGCGGCGAGCCACGCAGCACAACCGGCTACATCCTTCTTTCGCGCCGGCTGCGAGCTGACGCTGGGAAGACGCAGGAACTCCTTCAGTTCCGCAAGGAATCGGGGACGATGCTTCCGAGCATAGACGAGAGCACGATGCGGTTCCATGTTGGTCTTCGCCATGGTGCGCGGCCAGCAGAGGCAAAACTCTATCCTCTACTGGCCGCTCTCTTCAACGTCTCCGTTCCGGAAAGGTTCATCTCTGACTTCCCTTTTCGAGACCGGTTATAGCTCGAACTCATACTCCCGCGCCGGCGTGCGCTGTGCCGAGACTCCCGCCTTCTGGCGCATATTCGGCCGCACTGGTGTGGGCTGAGTCTGATCCCACGGCAGCACGCGATGGGAGCCTGTCCGCTTGCTCAGGCCCATGGCCTGCGCACTCGTGAGCCATTCTTCCGACTGCTCGGCGATCTCCAGCAATAGCGTCTCGAATTGCGCACGCGTGGTCTGCAGGATGTGCGGCTGTGCAAGCCAGCGAAGCACTTCGCGTCCCGTCACCGCCATGCGCTGGCGAGGCGAGGTGACCAGGCGTTCGTTGAAGTAGCGGATCAGAACTTCTTCCACCACATCCCACGCGTTGTCCGCGCCGAAGAGCCGCTTCACATCGTCTGAATCCAGGATCTTGAAGGCCTCCTCGAGGAGCTGCATCACTTCCACGCGCAACACGTTGAGATGACCGAAGGACAGCCACTTGAGATTGTTGCGCAGATCGAGTCCGGCACGGCGCACGATGGCAATGGAGCCGAAGCTGGGATCGTAAGCACGCTCGCGGATCACATCCGAGATGCGCTTGTCGCGCCAGAACAACGTGACCTGGTGAACGAAATGTGAGAAGAGCTTGTGAAAGTCGGTGTTGGGGCGAGATCCGGTCGGAACCGGCGCTCCTCCATAGCCAAAGATCCTCTTGTAGGCAGAGAGGCGGTCGTTACGGGTGTAGCGCAACACATCGCGGCGATCGAACTGGTAGAGAAGGAACGCGCCATTGCCATCCGAAAGACGAACCGTGCCGGCTTTGAACAACTCCTGCAGCTTCTGAACTGCGCGAAACACGCCGATTCTTTCATGCTGATGGAGGTAGTACACGTCACCAACGGCAATGATCCGCTCCGACGTGATGGTTTCGTCGTAAGGCTCGACACCCTGCGGGATGCGCGTAGATCCGAAGTCTTTCGCGGCATCCGGGCCGACACCGGCCAGGGCGGCGAGCCCTTTATCCGGTGGCGGCGGAACCTTGGAGTCCGCATCCAGCACCGACGCGAGCATGTCGTCGATCTGCTTGGTCAACGCATCGGCCAGTTGCGGATTGGCAATCAGGTCCGAAGAGAGCCGGCTCGCCACCTGCTCCCGTAATGCGCCGATGCGGTCAAATAACCCTTGATAGTCTTTCTCTGTCGCCATGGTTGTTCCTCCTAATGGCAGTCCCTGTCACTCTTCATTGCAACGGTCTAAGTAATGGCGCTCACCAGCGTCAGCAGTTGTGCAAGATCGTCGCTCAATTGCTGCAGTGCGAGCTGCACGCGGGGCGTAAAGAAGCCCGCAGGCAGGCCGGGGTTCGGCGCGGTCATGCATCCGGCCGCGAGCGTTTGCAGCTGCGTGATCACCGGGACCACAGTGTAACGAACCGCATAGATGCCGCCTTCCTGAACGAGCGGCGGCGCCTCATCCGCCACAAAGCCCTGCACCCACTTGGCGAAATCCTCGAAGAAGAGGATGTTGCCGCCGCCAAAGTTGACCTGCAGAGTCTGCCGCTCGGAGGGACCGATGAAGACAGAGTCCATAGTGAAGCGGACCTCGTCCACATCTTCGGAGATGACCGACAGCTGCCGGGAAATGAGCACCAGTTGTGTTCCGAAGAAGGGAGTTGTTGTGCCTACTCCAAAGAATCCGTAGTTGTTGATCCAGCTTTGCGCCAGCGAGGTGACATAGTCGGAAAGGATACGGAAGTTGGTCGTATTCTGTTCGTCGTCGACCGTGTTCACGAACGAATTTTGCGCGGCCGTTACGGAATTTACGGTGTAGACGCCATAGAGCTGACGCAGCTGGCCCAGGCTACCGTTGATGAGGTCGGAATTGCTCTGCACAAGTGCGCTGGGATTGAAAATCGCCGGGCTGTTGAGCAGGAGGCCAAAGTAAGTATTCACTCTCGGCACCCTCGGGCCGCCGACGAATCCGAATTCATCCACCAGCTGCGTCAACTGCGTGCGCACAACATCGCGATAGGCGACAACGTCTTCCTGTTCCGCAGTCGGATCGAGAGCATACAGGCCGTCGAGAAGGGGCAGCGATTGATCCATCGCCTCTTTTGCGCGTGCGTAGAGACTGGCCTGCGCTCCGGTGATGCCTCCAGATAAGTCGGTCTGCACGGCATAGCTGCGGGCGATCCATTTCGATTCGACGTGTCCTTCGACTTCAGTCAGCGTGAAGGATTGGGTGAGCGCACCGAGAAAAGCTTTTGGGTCGTCGCTGCGCGGCTTCCATCCCAGCACCGCGGAGATCGCATGATTTGCTATCTGTCCGATCGACGACGCGCCTCCGCCGCCATCGATCCTTCCACCGCCGGATGGCTTGGCCAGTGGCGAAGGTGGATAGCCAACCTCTTCGGTGAGGATCGGGTAGGCGGAAAGGTCCGCCATGGGAGTCGGCGCACTCGGCGTGGGCTTTGCTGGACCGTGAAAAATTGGTGGCATACTTCCTCCTGAACTCTGCTTTAACTCACAAGAAATGCGGTTGGATATCCGAAGGCGTCATCGCTCGCGGCGACCGTAGCGCCGCTGGGCGCATCGAAATAGCCCTGCGAATCGGTCCAGATCGTGTACGCCGCCGTGCCCGGAAGCTGGACGGTGAGCTTACGGTTGGCAAAGGGAACCCCTGTATCACTGAGGAACTGTCCCTTCACCGGAGCTGTCAGTTGCTTCTGCGTCTTCTCGGCTACAGAGATCTGTAGAACCGCGGAGTGATCGCTGGAAAGATCGATGAAGTTCGGCGAGAGCGTCTTGCCGGGCGCGCTCAGTCCCACCGTGCCCGTGAGTCCGCGCAGTCCGCTCCAGATGCCATCGAAGGTGGACAATTGCGGCTTCCCGTTGACTTCGAAACTCAGGCTGCCGCAGCGGACATTGGGGCAATCCTGGCGGACGAAGACCAAGGTCCGCTCCGGTGTCTGATTGCAGGGGCAAAAAAGAGCCGCCATTTCGATGGTTGCATCGCCAGCTATATACCGATGACGCGGACCGGGTGAGTCGCTCATGTATCCCGGCGGATCGATGAATTCGACGGCGTATAAACGGTTCGGCGGAAGATCGTTAATCTCAGCGACTCCATTAATAGTCTTCGTGGTGAATATTTGCGGTGGAGTGAAAAGCGATTCTCGATTGCCCGGCGACTGAACCGTGACTGCGGTTACAGTCACGCCCACGCCATTGAGGAAGGATTTCGCATTCTCGACAAAGTCAGTGAAGCTGCAATCGTAGGCGCGCACTCGGAGCGTGGCGGACTGCTCGATTCGATAGAGAGGCATGGGAATCGGAGTGCAGAAGCTGCTGCCGGCTCGCATGTCGAAGGTCACTGGCTGGCTGATGAAATAATCGCAACCGATTTGGCAAAAGCGCTGGACCGACACCTCGATCGTCGTTGGTACGTAGGTTTCTCCCGTTTGCCTTGACTGCTCTTCGATGGCCTCCACGACCAAATGATCTTCCATTCGCTCCAGCGGGACACGGAAAGCTCCATGCTCAGGCGAGGACAGTACTCCCGAAGACCAGGACACGTCTGCGGACCGAAAGTTCAGCTCGAGGGTTTTGGGAAACAACATGATCCCACTGGATGCATCGAAAAAAGTGAAAGACACATAACTGTCGATGCGTCCTTGCCGAGCCCTGGGCGCGTCCTTTGCTGCCGTGCGTCTCGAAGCGCTTTTTGCTGCCGTCCTTTTTACTGCAACCATAATGTCCTCCTGATGCACTTTCGAAAGTCCCGCTCGTACTGTTATTCAGGTTGCCGATTTACTGAAGACGTCCGCCGTTTGAGGATCTTTCACAACGATCTTCTGCCCGAGATTCGTGCTGTGAATCACGATGGAAGTCGTTCCGCTATGCTCCGCAAGCTCCTGCCAGCAAGCGGCCAACGCTTTACTCGCTCCATCCAGCGGATCGCGACATTGCTCCAGGCCATGCTTCACGCTGCCCGTCCACGAAGCCCACTCTTTGCCGCGCGCCCCGCCGAAACTGGCCAGGTCTCTCAATCTCTCGTAGGACACCAGCTCGTCACCGAACCGCCGCTCTGCCGCGTGAAACTGCTCCTGACACCTGACCAAGGCACGCCGGGCGCGCTCGAGGTCGGGAAGAGCGACCGCCTTCTGCGCGAGGCGGGATTCAACCAGGCAGCGATCGAGAGATCCCATGGTGTCAGTCACGCTGTCTTCCAGCCGATCCACGAGCACCGCATCGCCATACCTCGGCTTGTCTTCCGCAACCGTTAACCGCAACGCGACCAGGTTGTCCTGCAGCCGCTTGAACTGCTTGTATAGCTCCGCGAAAATCGTTTCCAGCGCCACGGCTATCTCCGGACCAGTTCTTTATAAAAGTTTTTCGTGATAACGCCCGGCCGCGCCAGGCGATGATTGAGTGCGTATCGAGCAGCGCTGATGAGGTATCGCTCCGAAATGATTCCGGGGTCATTACCGGCCGCCATCCGGCCCGCCGCCTCTTCAATCATTTCCTGATCCTTCTTCTCGAAGCGGATCACCTGCGACAGGCTCTTGTTTCCCAGCGATGGGTAAGGCTTAAAACACATGGTGTCGACGGCCAGCGCACAAGCCCGCGAAAACGTATCGATCACATTCTTCGGGATCGTCCCTGCCCGCGGATTGGGATAGATCTTGTTCCATGCCCGCGCATATGCTCTCGCCTCTTTCTCGAAGCCCAGACGACGCAGCATTTCGGCGCTGATGAGCAGGCGAAGCATCGGAGTCGGATGCACACCGCCGTCGCGGAAAGCCATTACAGCTTGCGGCGCGCGGCCGATCACATCCATCAGCGAGCCGACGACTTCAGGACCACCCAGCAGCAGCGCACCCATGTCCGCGAACATCTCGCGATTCCAACGCACCCACACCGACACCGTCGAACGCGGGATGCCTGCTTTGAGCAACCGCATGGCAACGTGCTTTGGGATATCCCGGCTGAGTCCGAGATCGCTCTGCAGGTTGTGCATCACTTCGTGCATAACCGCGCCCAGCGTCCACGGATTCACGAGGCGGTGGTAAGGCAGCTGGATCAGAGGAAAAGGGTTTTGCTGCTTCCCCAGTCTCCTCATGCGAATCCCGCGCCGGATGGTGGCCGGCGCGAAGCCGGTCTTCATATAGCAGAACGGAGGAGGAGACGGGATCGTTCTTGCCGTACCCAGCCCGGTGTACGCGGCCTGATAGCAATCCATCGCGATGCGATCGCAACTCAGCAGCCAGTCGCCATACTTGCCCTGCCGCTGGCCGAAGAGCTCAAAGTAAAAATCCCAGATCTTTTCGATCCCCTGCACCCAGCGGTGAGCCTTGTCCTTGCCGGTCACCACCCTCTGCAGCTCGCGCGAAGTGGGACTCTCGCCCGCTGCGCCGATGGCGTTGTGGACCTTCCGCGACATCTTCAAGAGACCGCCGCGCAGACCGGTGATCAGGTCGTTGACGACTTGAATATGTCCTTCCGAGGGCGCTGCCTGTCCGGTGCCGAACTCTTCCCTCTTGAAGGGCCGCAGCGCCGCAGCGTGGCGAGTGACGTTGATCGATTGCGCACGCAGCCAGCTTGGCAACACCGCACTATTGGTTCCCGGCTTCGTTCGCGGTTTTTGCGGACGAGAGCTTGGCTTTACCGTAGTTCCCCTCGGATTTTCAGCGAGTGTTGCCATGACCTTTCCCTCGGCCGCAAAAAGTCTCTACCGGATAAACTGCCCGCAGCAGCCGCAGCGAGAAACCCCGCATTGGCAGTGGCCGCCAGCCGCGTGTCCCGCTCGTGCCGGATGGCCGGCAACGCCACCGATCCCGCGCACGCCTCTCCGATGCACTCCGGGTACGCCGCCAACTCCACGGCGCCCTGGAACCACTCCGAAGCCTGGCCTGCCTAGATGACGGCCGGTGTGGTGATGACGCCTGCCGTGATGAACACCAGTCATGCGGCGGCCCAACCGGCCGTGAAGACTGCGCTCCAGATGATGGTGCCGGCGCAGTGCGTGGGCACGATGGTGAGGTGTGCCGAGCACATGCTTGGCCTGCCGGGCAAGCGCGCGCACCGCGTGATGCGGGCTGACTGGCCGGCCATGCGCAGCGCGGCGAGCGATCTGTCCGACGGTGCGGCGTGCGATTCCCGGTACGGTGCGCAGCAGATGCCGTGTCTTCGGATTGTGGTGAAGGACCCGCGCCACCTTGCCCACAGCTTTGGTTAAGTGAGGAGTGGCCCGGCTCACCGCCTTTGCAATATGAGGAAGAGCTCTCTTGGCCGACGGCGCGATGGCTCTGGCGACAACCGGGAGCAGCTTGCTGGCCGCCATGCCGACCAGAGGCAGAAAGTGCTCGGCCGCCTCGTCTTCGCTTTCTGCTTCGGCCGCGAGCTCTCCGAGGTGCTCCATCATGGCATCCGGATAGATCTTTCGAATGGGACTCAGCTCCGCTTCGTCCTCGTCTTCGAATTCATCTTCCATCTCGAGCTCGCCTTCGAACTCGTCTTCGCTCTCTCCGAGCAAGCTGCCAGCGATGTTGCCGATGGTGCTCAGCCAGCCTTCACCCTCCAGGCCGGCTTCGTCCTCCATCTCTTCCTCGAATTCGCCTTCCATCTCGTCTTCGAGTTCGCCTTCGAACTCATCTTCGAGCTCGTACTCGTATTCGTAAGCCATGGTGCATCCTCCTTGTCGGAATTGGCCGGGCGTTGGGAACCAGTGTTTACCGCACGCTGCTGCGACGGCGCCGAGGGGTGTTGTAACTGCGCCGTACCTTCGGCGTCCGCTTCGCGATCCGACTGACCTTGACGTTGCGACGGATAGCTGTCGTGGAAGCTTTGGGACTGGCGAGCACGCGACGGACATGTTTTGCCACGGTGCGGGCCGCGCGGCGACGAGTGATGGGAACTCCCTTGGCGGCCTGGCGCTTCAGGTCCTTGACGGCACGCCGCATGATGGTGGGAACAGTTCGCACCGCGTGACGCGTATGGCGATGGCGGCGGAGAATGCGCGTGAGCACAGCTGTGCCGCGCACCATGTGGCGCAGGACGCGACGCAGCGCCCGGCGATCTCTCGGCGAGAGAACGGTGGCGAAGGCGGCTCCAGCCATGGCCTCGGCTTCGCTCTCCGTTGAAGCGTATGCGGCGGCCTCAGCCAGCATTTCCGCGACGGCTTCATTGTGAGTAAGAGGATGGGCAGCGATCTCGTGCACCATCTCGCTCTCGGATTCGAACTCATCCTCGTCTTCCAGCTCTTCCTCAAATTCACTTTCATTGAGGAGCGCGCCGGCAGCCTTGCCGATCAGTTGACCACCCGCAGGTCCCAGAATGGCGGTGCCGACAAGAGGCGCAGCGATCTTGGCAGCCTTCTTCAGAAACTTTCCGACGCCGCCCCACGAGAACTGTTCGGTCTCGTCCTCATCTTCGCCTTCGTACTCGTCTTCGCTCTCGCCGAAGAGGCCTCCGGCAATATTGGCCGCGGTTCCGAGCCAGTTTTCCGATTCGTCTTCGAACTCGCCCTCGAGTTCGAATTCACCTTCGTCCTCGAATTCGTCTTCGCCCTCGGATTCGCCCAGCAGACTGCCCGCGACGTTGCCGATCGCACTGAGCCAGCCCTCGCCTTCGAGGCCAGCCTCATCTTCCCCTTCGAGTTCGCCCTCGTGGAACTCGTCCTCTAGTTCCATTTCCAGCTCGTGCTCATGTGTGTCCGCCATGGTTCTGACCTCCTCAAGGTTCCTGACGATGAGAAGAAGTTAGAACCACAACGAAAGCGCTGCCAGTCACATTTTGTGGTGAGCTGATTCGGGTGTCGCTCGAATGGGTGAGGAGGGATAGAACCTGAAATGGCTAGACACGAGCGGGCTGCGCGATAGAGAACGTAAAAAGGGGCCAGGAATGCCCTGGAACCCTCTTCACGAAAGCTGGCCGCAGCGCTAGTCAGCAGACAATGTCATTTGTACCGAGACGCTGTCCCAATCAAGCGTTATTTAACGCCCGATGCATCAACACGTGTGACCGCGGGCTGGCCATAGTTGGCGGCATAGATGCGATCGGTATCCGGATCGACAGCAAGAGCGTAAGGATTTCTTCCCGCGTTAGCGGTGCCGATCACGATATTCTTTGCACCGTCGATGACGGTCACACTATCGCCGTGAACATTCGCGACATAGATACGGTTATGTACCGCATCGACTTCCACCGCCTGCGGATGCGTCCCGACGTTCAGCGTTGCGATCACTCTGCGCTGTTTAGCGTCAATTACGCTGAGGGTTCCATCTCCGTAATTCACGGCGTATATCGTATGTGTGATCGGATTGACGGCGACCGCGCAAGGAATCGATCCGACAGCAATCTTGGTCACTTCGTGCGTATTCTCATCCAGAGCAGCGATATCTGCGGTTCCGGTGTGCGCCAGATAGAGAGTCTTCGATGACTCATCGAAAGTCATCCCCCAGATGTGGGGACCAACCGCAACTTTGGTGATGGCGCCGGTCGCAGCGTTCACAATCCGGACGTCTCCAGCCTCATACGTCATCAGGAAGAGCGTATTGCTTGCAGGGTCGATTGCGATTCCATCGGCGCTGCCTGTCTTGATCGATTGAGTTGCATTGGTTACGCCGTCGACGACGGTCACTATATTGTCGTAGGTATAGGTCAAATAGGCTTTATTCGTAGCCTCGTTCACGGCCAGCGTGTAAGGGTGAGATCCGCCCTTGATTGTCGCAATCACCTTATCGTCGCGACCGTCGATCACGCTGATTGCATCGCTGCCGGTGTCGACGACATAGATTCGATTGGTGAGCCTGTTGATAGCCAGCGCAATCGGCGACTTCCCTACTGCCACGGACTTCGTGGAGCCAGTGCGCTCGTCGGTGATCGAGACCGAATCCTCGCTTTCGTTCACGGCATAAACCTTGTGAGTGCGAGAATTGACAGCAACTCCGAGGCTGGTGATCAGCCTGCCTTGCACCGCTTCATTTTGTCCATGCGCGCCGCAAATCGTACCAGCGATCATCACTGCAATTAGCGAAACACGGAAAGTCCGAAGACACTTGATGCGGCAACTCGGCATAAGCAACTGGCAACCACGGGCAAGCTGATTCATGTTGTGATCAGACCTCGTCATCCACTATATTATTCACCATTACAAAGTACGATACTATCGCGATTTAAAAATTATTAGCTCGTCCGGAAGGCTTATTGTGATTCGATTTTCGCGCGCTCTCTGCTGCTTCGCCGCCTTTGCCCTCGCCACATCCACCGGCTTCAGCCAGAGTGAAGCTTTTCACGTGCTTGCCTTCTACTCTACGAATGTGGAACAAGATCACGTCGATTTCGCCCAGCAGGCGATTCCCTTCTTTAAAGACCTGGCTAAAAAAGATCATTTCGACTTCGAAACCACTTCGAACTGGGACGACATGAATCCCACCGTGCTGAAGCAATATCAAGTTGTCCTGTGGCTGGACGATGCACCCTCGAAACAACCGCAGCGCGCAGCTTTTCAAGATTACATGGAGCATGGAGGAGCGTGGTTAGGCTTTCACATTGCCGGCTACATGGACAGCCGCAAGACCTGGCCCTGGTTCGCGGATTTTCTTGGCACCATTTTCTATGGAAATAGCTGGCCTCCGCTGCCCGCGAAACTCGACATCGACGATCCCACACATCCTGCAATGAAGGGCCTTCCCGCGACTTATGTTTCGCCGGCCAACGAATGGTATAGCTGGAAGCCCGATCCACGGCATAGTCCCGACATCAAAGTGCTGATGACGCTCGATCCCTCTAACTACCCATTGGGTTTTAAAGACACTCTCTACGGTGGAGATATCCCCGTTACCTGGACTAATACCAAATACAAGATGATTTACACGAACGTGGGTCACGGAAATAAGATCTTCACCGAACCCACGCAGAACATCTTTATTGAAAACGCGCTGCTTTGGCTAGGAACGCCAAAGAAATAATCTGCGTTAAACAGATCCGTCCTTTCAGCGTCCGCGAAAGCGAGTTTCTACAGAATAGAGGCCGGAATGGGTCAGCACGTAGAGGGTCTTCCCATCTCTTCCCCCGAATAATAACTGGATCGGCCTCTCCGGTATCTTGATTGTGTCAATTAACGTACCCGAGCGGCTGTACACAAACACCTGACCTGCGGCGAGATATACATTGCCTTCAGCATCGACAGCCACACCCTCGCCACCCTGTTCAGCAAAAAGCGTCGGATTCGAGATCGATCCATCGGCTCCGATGGTGACCTTCCAGGTTTTTTCCTCAGACTCGTCGGAGACATAGAACGGCTTGCTTGGATCGGCCGGTGCGAGCCCAAAGGCGCGAACAACATCCTGCATTCTGATTCCGTAATAGAGATCGTTATTGATAAAGTCCTGCTTTACGGGAAGGAAGACGCTCTTATCTGGAGAGACGAATTGCCATGGACGCGGAGTCACGATTGCCTGAGCGAAATCATTCTCGCTGCGCCAATAATTCACAGGAATCACCGGAGTTAGTCCGGGTCGTGGCGCAGAAGGTTCAGCTTGCAACAGCGTAATGCTTTCGTCGTCTGATTCAGGCTTAAAGGAGTAAACCGTAGCCTTCCCCGCATAGGAGACAACCAGCAGGTCTCCGGATTTGTCGAAGGCCAGATTGACAGGCTCCAGAGGATTTTTGCGGACCTCAGTCAGATGATGGGCCGCGGCGTTCCAGCGATAGATGGTGTTCCATTTCGCTTCGACAAAATAGGGATCGCCGGAGGGGCCGATTGCTCCGCCCGAAACATTGAAGAATCCGCCCGCAAGTTTCACGACCTTGGCGTCGGGATCGACCACGACATGCGGCTTATCGCCAGTAACGGCAAGCGCTCCGCCGGAGATGTCGAGCCAGGAAAACTCGCGGTCTCTGATCTCGATGTTGTGGGTCTGGTCATAAATCCCATTGTCGAAAGACGCCTTGCTGTCGCTATAGCAGTGGAAATTGCGGAAGTGGATATCCTTCGAGTCGGTGATCTTCGCAGCGTAGGGGAACGGCTGGTAGGTGCTGACGACGCGATACGAATGATAGTTTGCAAAGGTGATGTTGCTGGAATCTTGAACATCAATTGGCAGCGCAAACTGCCCTTCGCCGCTTTCTTCCTCGGTCTGCAGCGCATAGATGTTCCAGTTAGAAGCATGCCGCAACATTATTTCGTTGCGAACATGATGCTCACTCGACAGCTCATAGATTCTTCCCGGCGTTGACGTGTCTGAGATATAGAGACCAGCCTGCGCGAATGTGCTTGGCGTCCAGATGCCCACAAAGGTTCCCCCGCCGCCGTTCGTGATCCAGAGGCTTGGATATTGAGCGTTCCAGCGCCGTTGGATATTCGAGTCGGCGGTGTGCGTGTTGTTATAGATGCTCCACGACCGATGATCCTGCTTCGGTGTTGGGCTCAAGTCGGAGGTGCCGTGACCACCCAGGAATCGCACGTCGCTCATCATCGAATTAGTTCCCGCCATCCACTTCGCAGCGACCGCCCGGGGGTTAACGCCATTGGTATATAGGCCAATGCCGGTCACGATGTTCGTTCCGCCTTGCGGCGCTTCGATCAACGGTTTGGCCTCGCCAACACCCTGAAACGCCGGCGTCGAGTCGGCAATCACAAAGCGCGTAATGCTGGGATGCAGACCAATTAGCACGGTATCGGGCTTCAACTCGATCGTGTCGGTTACCAGATACTCTCCAGCAGGAAAGTAAATCGTGCGATGTTCGGTGATCGCCTTTTTTAATGCCTCGGTGTCATCTGTAACTCCATCGCCTTTTGCGCCCAGGCTGCGGACATTCACCCAAGTATTCATCGGCGGAAGATCGAGGATATCGGATTTGACCGGTAGCGGCGCGCTTTTTAGAGCATGACCTTGATACACATCCTTGATCGCCGGCGTGTCACCAATGTCGTCGAAGTGCAGACCGTGCGAGAAGGTACTTACCTCATAGAGCGTGCCTTCTCCTGCGATCTGCTTTCCGCTTTCGCGATAAGAGGCAAAGAGTGGAACATCGCGGCAGATCACACCTTCCATGTTGATTTCGGTGTGAGCATTCTTTTCATTACTGATCACAAATGCAGCGCCACTAATGTGGTCGAGATGGGCATCTTTCACCCAAAGCTCGTCGGCGTAGCCCTCGTCGATTGAGATTGCTGTTGGGACATCTTTGAACTGTGGACGAATGAGTGTCAGACCCGCTTCATGCTCGCGAATCGCCGAAACCCGCTGACCTTCGAAGGTGGCGTCGATGACGGAGAATTGCCATCCAGGAGAAGGCTTGCGCGTCCAGATGCCATATTGACCGCCGTAGAAATGCACGTCCTGCGCGACATTGCCGCCGTCATGAATTCCAGCGAGGCCGGAACCGATGTGAAAGTCCATGTGCGATAGATAGCAATGCTGCGCATAGCGTGCGCGAACGCCTACCGCGCCAGGATTTCCATCCTGTATTTCGATATCCACATTGCTCAGCGCGGAATAAAACGTGCCAGGATTTGCATCATGAATCACTCGAGTTCCGTCGGGTGCTGCCGTTTTCGCCGGACGGTTGCCGGTGAACATCACCATATATGCCGGGCCGTTCTGAAAATATGGTGTGTTCGGAGCGACTATGAATACAGGCCGCGTTGGGCCATAACCGATCACGCGAATGCCAGGCCACACATAAACGGTCTTCGTAAGCCGATAGGTTCCGGAAGGAATGAAGACGACACCTTCGCTATTCCTTTCCTGCTCGATATCAATAGCCTTCTGGATTGCTTCGGAATCATCCGCTTTTCCATCGCCAAGCGCCGAGCCCACTCCGAGAGTGAGATAGAAAGCCTTTGCATCTTCAAGACGCTCAGGATAATAAGACGTCGCGAATGCGGCTTTCAGGGAGAAGATCGTGAGCAGGACTAAGAGCAACCCTTTAAACATTGATTTCCTGTGATCGAAGTGAACATCACTGAATTTAGCGCGGGCGATTGGTAGTCTCCCAAGCCGCGAACGTAGAACGGCTTACTTTTCCTGATCGCCACCATACATATCTGGCTTTTCAGGATCGAAATGCAGATCCTTCCAGGTATCCCGCAGCTTCTCTTTCAAGGCTTTATATTTCTGGTACTCATCAGCCTCATGGTCGGCATCGGCGTTGCGTTTCAGCCGGTGATAGACCGTGGCTAAGCGAAAGTGAACGATCGCATTCGTTGGATCCAATTGAACGGCATGCTCCAGAAGCTTTTCAGCCTTCTCGGGTTCGTCCATGTTGAGCAGAACCTTTGCGAGTTCATAGTTGGCCGCAGGATCATCGGGCTGAAGCTGAACTGCTTTCGCGTAGAGGTCATACGCCTTCTTCTTGTCGTTGCCATGCGTCGCTATCTCGGCGAGCTTGAGGTCTGCCTTTTCGTCGAAGGGATTCTGAGCCAGCGCGGCTTCATATTCCGATTGAGCTTCGGCGTGGGCCGTGGAGGTGGGCGGCAGGCTGTTTAGCATCTCCGCAAGCTCATAGTGCAGACCGGGCTGCTTGGGGTTGATCTTCAACGCCTGGCGATAATCCTGAATTGCGCCGGCTGTATCTCCCCGCCGTGCCGCCTCGTGGGCTGCGGCCTGATACATCAATGCCGATTTTGGAGCTACCAACGACAGACTGAGAATTGCCTCGCGGGCCATGTCGGAATGAATACGATAGGCTGCGTACAAGACTTCTTGATTCTCAGGATCGAGATTGCGAAGTGTGCTCACCACTGTGGCAGCCTTGTCCATCTCTTCCGCAGCCGTGTAGATCTCGATCAGCTCGAGACCGGATTCGATGCGAATTTTCTGTTCCTGCAGCTGAGGGAAAGAGGCTTCAAGATCGGTACGCGCGGCTACATTCTCTCCTAACCGGCGTTCACCCATGCCGAGAAGGGCCTGTATCTTCCACAAATCTGGTTTGCGGCGCAGTGCCTCGCGCAGCTCAGGAACCGCTGCCGTGTAGTTCCCCTGAAAAAAAAGAAGAACACCAAGATTGCCGTGAGCATCGATATTCGAAGGATCGAGAGCGATGACCGCTTTGAATTCGGGGATCGCCGCCGCCGGCTTGTTCTCGCTCAACAGGCGATGCGCTTCCCGCAAATGCGTCTCCACTTGCTGTTGCGCATCGGGTGCGGGCTGGCAGAGACATGGCATCGCAAAGAACGATAGGAGCCACAGCGAAGCAGGCACATACTTTGAAATCATTTTGAGATCGTATCGTTAATAGGCAAACTCGTCCTCGAGAAAGAGAAACCTGAAGGACGACAGCCGAAACTGTCGCCCTTCAGGCCAGGAGGCTCCTTAAAACGCGATACGTGCGCTGAGTTGCATATTACGGCCGCCTACGGTGGTGCCGCTGATGGTTCCTGCACCCTGTGGCCTGCCTGGATTAGACAGGTTCACAGGATCGTTAAAGTTGCCATCCGGCGCATCGAAATCCGGATGATTGAATACGTTGCTGGCGTCGGCACGGATCTGCAAACCAATGCCTTCGCCGAAGTTGAATGTCTTTCCCAAGGAAAGATTGGTCGTATCGATTCCCGCCGCGCGTAGCGAGTTACGCCGGGAGTCGCCGAAGGTTCCATTCGCCGCCACGATATACGCAGTCGGATCGTACCACTCATTAAGACTCTTCTTGATGCCCTTTTGTGCAGGACGCAGGACGTTGGGATACCAGCTGCCTGCCTGCGAATAAGAGTTGTTGGCGCCGTTGTAGTTGATCGTGAATGGATTTCCAGTTTGATTGATCACGATCGCCGAAACCTGCCATCCGCCGACTGCCTCATCTAAGAAGCGGTTTTTGTTCAACCAGGTGCGCCCTCTCCCGAACGGCAGCTCGTATACGACGCTGCTCTTCAGCGAAGTACGAATGTCGAAGTTCGATGGTGCGTAGTTGCTTGCGGGATCGTGAGCATTCTGGAAGTTGATCGTGCCGCCTTGTCCGTTGAAGGGCGAGACGTCCATGTCGTCCAGGAACTTGGAGTAAGTGAAGGCACTGCCGAAGGCGATACCACTTGAAAGCCGTTTGTGTATTTGCGCCTGGAGCGAGTTGTAGTTCGATACACCGTTGAAAGTACTTCCGCCGATGGACTCGAATTGCGGATAGGGCCGCCCAGTGGGGTCGTCAGTCGGCGATAGGTTTTGCACCGGGACCTGGTTGATGTCGGCCTTGAACTGCATATTCGCGCCGTGCTTGCCAACGTAAGCAATCTCCGACGTGATGCCGTGAGTGAATTCATGCTGCACACTCAGCGACCATGAGTACAGGAAGGTCAGCGGCGTGTGGTAAGGATCGTAATTCGGCGCATTCTGGCCGTTGTATGCGGTTGGTGACGTGGACGCGTTGACGTACGGCAGCGGAGTATTCGTGCCTAAGAAGACGCCAGGGCCGGAAAGTGTTGTGAGCGGAGTGACACCGTTCGTCTGGTCCTGAGCGCTACCCGATTGGCTGTATCCGACGCCCTTTGCGTTTCCGTATTGGTCGACGCTCCAGGGAGTGGTATACATGCCCCATCCGCCGCGAACCACGGTGTTGGTATGAAGGGTGTAAGCAAAGCCTATACGTGGCAGAAAGCCGGTATAAACATTGGCTTGCGCCTGGGTGCGATGATTCGCAGGAGCAAACCACATCGCGCCGTTGTTGCCGGAGACAGTGTTGAAGATGGTTGGATCGAAGTCACCGATGCGGTTGTGAACTTCGCTCCAGCCCCTCTGGATTTGATAGCGAAGACCAAGGTTGACTGTAAGGTTCGAACGAAGCTTGATGTCGTCCTGAACAAACATCTGCGGGCTCTTCTGGCGTCCGCCGAAGAGAGGCGAATTGGTCGCGCCCCAGCTCTGTACGTTACCGAGCAGGAAATCGGCCCAGCCAGCACCGCTTCCCGATGCAGCCAAGCTCGCCTGCGTGTATTGACCTGAGAAATTAAAGTCTCCAGCGTCGACGTTACCCCAGTTGGTGGAGTTGTCTTCCAACATGATGAGCTCGCCACCGAAGTGCAGAATATGCTTACCGCGAATGAGAGTCACAACATCCGACGGCTGATAGACATTCTGCACATAGATCGTATTGGTGCCGGCATAGGGCGAATCGCAGCAGATGTTTCCGGTAATACTGATGTTGGGAAAGACATCCGCCTTCGCATATTGCAAGCCGATCGCTGCCGGAATACCTAAGTTCAGCGAAAACGGGATCAGGAAGCTGCCCTGACGATTGAAGCTAAAGCGAGCTTCATTCACAAGCGTGGAGCTATAAGACCAAACATCGGAGGTCTGGCTTGAGTAGTCCGAGGTGTCGTCGTGATAGGACGCAACCGGGGTAGACCACTCCGAGTAGACAGGAGAATTTGCGTCTCTGACGGCAATCGATGAAGTCAGGCGATTCTTGCTGTTGAAGTCGTAGTCGATCCTGCCGAAGATGCGGGTGGAGGGGGAAGGAGTTGGAACCACATAGTAGTAGTCGCCGTTGATGCCCTGGCTGGTGTTCTGGTTGGGCTGCTGAAAGTACGGGAGGAGATTTCTGGCGACAGAGTCGACTCTGTTTCCCGGGATCACATTGTCCGTCGCGAACGGATAGCGGCACATCTGGCCGTTGACTGTGGTCTGGGTTTGAGGATCGAAGATCTCTCCTTGATACACAGCCGTGTTCGTGCAGGGATTGATGACGTTGTTGCCGTTGCCGTCGGTTACTGGAATCCTGTTGCCGTTGCCATCCAACGGCATTAGCTGTGTCAGATCGAATTGGCCGTTCGGCGTGTTGACGCCTTTCAACTGATTCGTCGGCATGGAGGTGAAGCCGCTGTAGGAGCTGTTATCGATGGTTTTGTCGTAGTTGAAGAAGAAGAACATCTTGTTCTTCCAGATCGGACCGCCGATGGAGCCACCAAACTGATTGAACTTCAACTCCGGAATATGCTGGTCGGGTGCGTTGAAATAGCTTCTCGCGTCCAGAGCGTCATTCTGGAAGTGCTCGTAGGCAGAACCATGAAAGCGGTTGGTGCCGCCCTTGGTCACCTGGTTAAAGACCACGCCGCCGATGCCGTACTGTGCGGAGAAGTTCGAGTCATCGATCTCCACTTCGGAAACCGTGTCGAAGGTATCGGTCTCAACGTCGGCGCTATGCGGGTTGGTGACCGAGCCGCCGTCCGACAGGAAGTTGCCGCTGTAAGGCATGCTGCCATTGAGCGAAACTGCTGCTCCCGGATTTGTCACGCCATTTGCGGAAGACGCTCCGGCGCTGCCGGGCAGCAGGATGGTGAAGTTCGCCCAGTCCTGACCGACCTGCGGCAATTGCTCCATGGTCTTCTCATCGAGAGTTGTCGACTGCTCGCCGCTTTCTGTGCGGAGTAGCGCAGCAGTGTCAGCAGTAACCACAACCTGCTGCTGTGTACTGCCCACCTTCATATGGCCGTTCAAAGTAATGATGCCGATGTCCAGCGTGATGGGGCCGAGCACAAGGCCTTCAAATCCGGGCGCGGCAATGGTCACCGTGTATTGTCCGTTTGGTGTTGAAATCGTGTCATAGAGACCGCTTTTGTTGGTCGTGAAGACCTTTTTCTCGCCGGTCTCGATGTTCACAACCGTGACCGTGGCGCCGGGGATAACAGCTCCCGAGGAATCGGTTACCGTTCCGCGGATATCACCTGTGGACGTGCTTTGCGCATTCGCAATCGCACTGGCACACAGCAAAAGACAAAGAGTAAATCCCCAGCCATTTCGCTTTCCGAACATATTCAATAGCCTCTCCCGAATAAAAAGCCCTTCTTCAAATCCTTGTTCGTCTTACCGATCGTCTCTTCCTGTTCCGCTAACGTTTCCGGCGAAAATGCCAACCTGTCAGGAGATGTTCTATGGATGACCCGCTTTTTCCGAAACCGTGCCGAAAGCCTGGGGAATCTGGAGGGAGCGAAAGAAGACGTGACATCCTTCGTAACGATTCATTAGTATGTACCGTGAATGACGAAGCCTTGGCAAGCTTTTTCTTGGGCGGACGCAAAAGAATACTTCCCTCCAGAAAACTTGGCCATGTCATCATTGAGCCGTCGGCACGGCATGAACCGAGTGCACCCGCGGTCACAAACAGGCTTCTGCGCATCCTTATACGTGTCAAATCTTAAGTAGATTGAGAGTCCCGTGAAGCTAAAGTTCATCTCTGTCTTTGCATTCCATGTTGTGGCGTTCGCGCTTGGCCTTTCAACCGTTTCCCCTGCCTGGGGCGCGGACGGCATCCCGAAAGCGGCATGGGAGCGCCCGCTGGGACTTCCCCTCGCGAACCCGGGAGTGACGCTCAAATCCGGAGATATCGATGACGGCTACTGGCAGGGAGTTCCGGTAGGCGGCTTCGGCGCCGGAACATTCTCCCGCAGCTATCGCGGCGACTTTGCACGCTGGCACATGAAGGCAGGTGTCCATAAATATGAGCCGGTGTATGCGAACCAGTTCGCCATGTTCCAGCAGTCCGAGGGAGACGCTCACGGTACGGCGCAGGCGCTGATGAACGGTCATCCGACTGGTGGCCAACTATCGAGCTGGCAATGGGACTATCCTGTGGGCGCGGGCAATTACTATGCGCTTTTTCCAAAAGCGTGGTTCGACTATAAGTGGGATAAATTTCCCGCGCACGTCACGCTGGAACAGTACTCGCCGGTACTTCCAGGAAACTATCGCGAATCAAGTTATCCCGTCGCCGTCTACCGCTGGCACGCCGAGAACCCTACCAATAAGACCGTCGTCGTATCGGTGCTTCTCTCATGGACAAATATGTCGGGTTGGTTCCGCACCTTCACGCGCGATTTCGACGGTGCTCCGAGCCAGGGAAACTACAATAATTACGTAAGCGAAAAAGTCGGCGATGCTGGAACCATGAAAGGCATTGTCTTCGACAGAAGCCGTTCCGGTGCCTCACCCAATGAATGGGATGGCCAGTTTGCCATCGCCGCTCTCGAGTCGCCCGGCGTTGAAGTCACCTACCAGACCACCTATCAGGCATCCGGAGATGGCAAGGCTGTGTGGGCGCCGTTCTCCAAGGACGGCAGGCTGACGAACGACACGAAATCCTGGGTCAGCGACAAGGAAAGGCTGGCCGGCGCGATTGCTCTGCGTTTCACGCTCAAGCCGGGAGAGAAAAAGATTGTGCCCATGGTACTTTCATGGGACTTTCCCGTGGTTCAATTCGGCGAAGGAAGAAAGTGGGATCGTAAATATACCGACTTCTATGGCACGTCAGGAAAGAATGCGTGGAAGATCGCGCGCGACGGTCTGACGCAAGCCTCTGCGTGGAGCGATGCCATCGATAAGTGGCAGGCGCCATACGTCAACGACGAAAGCAAGCCGCTCTGGTATCGCGGCATGCTGTTCAACGAGCTCTATGCGCTCACCGATGGCGGAACCTTTTGGGGCCGTCAGGCTGGCGCGGATCTCAAAGGACCCACGTCGTTTGCTCTGCTTGAGTGCTTCGACTACGCCTACTATGGCACGCTCGACGTCCGCTTCTATGCATCGCTCCCTCTCTTGAAATTCTGGCCTGACATCGATAAACAAGTACTGAGGGAGTTCGCCGATACCGTGCCGAAGGAATGGCCCGAACTGGGGCTTTGGGTATGGAAGAGCCAAATCCTCGACGAGCCCGTAACACATAAACGCAAGAAGATTGGCGCGGTGCCGCACGACCTCGGCGTTCCGGAGGGCGATCCGTTCATCGCGGTGAACGAACCAGGATGGCAGGACACCAATAACTGGAAGGATCTCAACTCCAAGTTCGTGCTCATGGTCTATCGAGACTATGTCTTGACTGGCCGTAAGGACACAGCATTTCTTCGCGAGACTTGGCCGGCGGTGAAAGACGCAATCGAATATCTTCGCCAGTTCGATCATGGCGGAGGGGTTCCAGAAAACAGCGACTATCCTGACCAGACTTATGACGATTGGGTCGTCCACGGCGTAAGCGCATATTCGGGAGGCCTGTGGCTGGCTGCCCTGCGCGCCACCGAAGAGACCGCGCGCATCCTCGGCGACAGGAAGGCGGTCGATGAATATCACGCGCTCTTTCTAAAGGGGCAGAAGACCTACATATCCCAACTGTGGAACGGGAAATACTTCCGCTACGACACAAGCACTGATTCGAGAAATGATATCCAGACCGACCAGCTCGCCGGTCAGTGGTACGCGAACCTCACCGGCCTGGGGGATATCGTGCCGCGCGAGATGCAGATCGAGACGGCGAAGACGATCTTCAACTTCAACGTAATGAAGTTTGGCGATGGACAGATGGGTGCGGTCAACGGCATGACCGAAGGCGGAGAAATTCTCACGAATGCCGAAGCGAAAGAGGTGTGGGTAGGTACTACGCTCGGCTATGCGGGGCTTCTGATAAGTGAGGGCATGAAAGACGAAGCCTGGAAGACCACCTGGGGACTCTATCATGTGATTTACGAGACGAAAGGCTACTGGTTCCGCACACCTGAGGCATGGGACATTACGGGGAATTTCAGAGCCGGTATGTACATGCGCCCCACTGCTGTCTGGGCGCTAGAGATGACGCCGCCGCCAACGAAATAAGTCACGAATACGAGGCTCGCGCAACCATGCAACAGAGATCCCACGTACGCTCCATGAAAAATCGAATTCTATGGTCCTTCGCTTTCTTGATCTTCGGCTTGCATGCTGCTCTTGCTGCTCCTGCCGAAGATCAAGCCCCGAAGTTCAGGGTTGTTGCGCTCGCTGAAAAGGGCGGAATCCACCAGCCATTCGTCGATGCCGCCAAGATATGGCTGAACAACCTTGCGGCAGAACAACATTTCTCCATCGATTACATCGAGAACACCGACCCAATCGATGAAGCCTATCTATCCAAGCATCAGCTCTTCATCCAGCTCAATTACCCGCCGTACAACTGGACGCCGGTGGCAAAGGCGGCCTTCGTCAAGTACATCGAAGAAGGCAAAGGTGGGTGGATTGGCTTCCATCACGCCACACTGCTCGGTGAGTTTGATGGTTTTCCGATGTGGCCGTGGTTCTCGAACTTCATGGGTGGAATCCGCTTTACGGGATATATCCCGACCTTCGCCGATGGAACAGTGACGGTCGAAGATGCTTCGCATCCGGCGATGAAAGGCGTTGCCGCTTCTTTTCACGTCAAACAAGAGGAATGGTATACGTGGGACAAGTCGCCGCGCCCAAATGTTCATGTACTGGCCAGCGTGAATGAAGACAGTTATTCGCCTGACACAAAGACGAAGATGGGCGACCATCCGGTGATCTGGACAAACGAACACCTCAAGGCCCGGAATATCTACATCTTTATGGGCCACCATCCGGACCTATTTCAGAATCCCGCTTTTACAACGATCTTTAAGAACTCGATCTTCTGGGCGGCAGGTCAGTCTCAATGAACCGACGACGTACCTGCCGTTCCCACTGAAGATTTTTACTTTGCTCCAAATTCGGCTTGAACAAGCGTGCGTACAGCAGGCGCAATTACGAGGAACATCTCGGCATGGGGCGCCGCATTCTCCTCCACCCTGGCGAGCTGTTCTTTGCGCTCTTCCTGAGTGACGGGCTTGGCTGTTTCAATCGCATCCAGCGCAGCCAGTCCAAGAACACCCAGCGTCGACAGGCTCTTGGATAACGGAACGAGCGGCTCCCGCAGCATCGATGTCGCGAGATAAGGCTCGAGCGGCGCATCGTTGTCGCGCCACTTGATGAAGTAGGTCCGCAGCTCCGCGCGCGCCGGCGCATCATGCGCAGCCAGCTGTGCGAGTGCATTGATATGCCGCGCCTGATCGCTCTCCGGAGAGATGGCATCCACAAGATGATTCAACGGGGCTTCTCCGTCGTATACCTGAGTCTTTTCGCGATCATATTCTTTGACGGGCTCGACCGCCATCGCCAGCGTATTCAGCAATTCCGGCGGCATGTCATCGCCCGCGATGCGGCCGAGCATTCTTTGACTGCTGATGCGATGTTCGAGACCGAGCCACTCGAGGTTTCGGCTCAGAACCGCGAGCCGGCGATACATAGAATCCACGTCGGTCACTGACTGGGGAGACCACAGCCGTTCGGCAACAGCTCCAAGCCGCGGCCATAGCCGGTTGTCGAGATTTTCCGGCGTCACATACTCCGACCACTGCGCGGCTTCTCCGCCGATGATGTTCGACTTCTGTTCCGCTGAAAGCGACGCGCTCTCGCCCGCTGTCGGATCCACAGCGTAATGCTGTGACGCGGGATACATCAGGTCGAGATAATAGCCTGCCGACAACACGGTCTTGTAACCCATCCTGGCGGCATTCGCCAGAGAGTCCGCGCCGCGCCAGGACTGGATGAGCGAGTCCTTCGGCAAGTCTCCGTCGAGAATTTCATCCCACCCTTCCATATCTTTGCCATGCTTGTGGACGATCTCACGTACACGCTTGGTGAAGTATGTCTGCAGAGCGTGATTGTCCTTGATCTGATGTGCGCGCATCCACGCCTGAATGCGCTCATCCTTGTCCCAATACTTGCCGTCTACTTCGTCGCCGCCGATATGAAAATACTGATCGGGAAATAGCTTCTCCATCTCTCCGAAGGCGGTATCGATCAGCTTGTAGGTTGCCTCTTGCGTGGGATCGAGCGGCGGACGAACCTGGTCATGCTCCGATCGGACAAGCCCCTGAGGAGCGGGACCCGATGCCAACTGCGGATAGGCGACAAGCCAACTTACCGCGTGACCGGGGACATCGAACTCCGGGACGACGCGCACGCCGCGATCACGCGCATACGCGAGCAGTTCACGCACCTGGTCTTGTGTATAGAAAAGTCCATCGGAAGCGAGCTGAGTCAGCTTTGGGCAGCGCTTACTTTCTACTCGAAACCCCTCATCGTCCGACAAGTGAACGTGAAGAACGTTTAACTTGACCGCTGCCATGCCATCAATATTTCGCTCGATATTTTCAAGCGGAATAAAGTGACGCGACACATCAATCATGAGCCCGCGCCAGGCGAAACGAGGAGTGTCGTCGATGCGCACATTGGGGATGACCCAGCCACGAGGGCCCGGCTGCACAAGCTGCAACACCGTCTGCAACCCATGCATGATCCCCATAGGGTTCGCCGCAGTCAGCTCGATACCTGTTTGGCTGACGATCAGGTGGTAGCTTTCATCCTCTTCGAGCGCTTGAACGCGGAGACCATGACCGGCGCAGTGGATGATGAACTGCGGGCCATCCGGTTGTCCTGGAAAGTGGCGATCAAAAGGAGCGCCGGTGCGCGAAGAAAGATCGTGCACGAAGCGCGTCAGTGCATGATCGATCCGCTCGTCTTCGCCGACAACGTCAAAATGCGGAGTATGGTCCAGAGCAAGAAAACCGTCCTGCTGCGTTAATTGCGAAGGCCACGGCATGAGGTTCAGCTCTGCAGCGCTGCACGGCAACACGCTGCAAAGCAGAAGAGCAGCAACCTTCAATTGCCTTATTCCCTGGTAAACACTCAAGGCTTCATCCTATGAAATCCGAATTGACAACTTAAAGAAATGGGCTGACCCCAATGCAGAGCCAGCCCATCGATTGAATTTAAACCTAGGTCGACTTATCGGAAGAAATTTCTACTGTCCTGCCCAATACTTGTTGAAGCCGATATAGTCCGATGGCATTGCCGCCAAAAGCGTCCTGCGCAGCTGCAGTACATCCACCGAGCCGAGCGTGCTGTAAAGTACTTTGCCATTTGGTCCGAGCAACACGGAATAGGGCACCGCCGACTGCCACTTCGGATCGAACGCTGCTTGCAGACCCGCCGTGTCTTCTGACGAGAACATCAGATTGGTGCTGGTGGCATGTTTTTTATTCAGTAGCCGGAGCACGCTAGGCTTTTCATCGGGAGTGTTCACCGATACCGTCACCAGTTTGAAGCCGCGATCGCTATACATCCGATACGTGTCCTGCAAGTCTGAGAATTCGGCGATGCAGGAAGTGCACCAGGTAGCCCAAAAGGTCACGAGGGTGTAGTTATCGCCGGTGTTGGCGCGCAGTTTCTTGAGCCCCGCTGCATCTACCGGGTTCACACTGACAGGCTCCCCTTCCAGCTTCTGCTCGGACGCCACGCGCAGCGCCTCTTTCTCTTTCCATTTTGTCGAGCAACCGAAGACCGCCGTATGGGTAACCGGAACCTGCTTATTCGCGAGAAGGGCATCGATCGCATTGCGCGCGTCGCTGGTCGCGACCTTTTCGATGCGATAGCTGTTATCGAAGCGTCCCTGATAACGGAGATGGCGCTCCTTATCAAAGATGAAAACGTGCGGTGTAGCCTGTGGGCCATAGGCCTGCGTCACAGACTGGGTCTCACCGTCATAGAGATAGGGATAATGAATATGCTTGTACTGCACTCGGATCTTCATCTCCGCCAAAGTATCGCCGATATCGGACGAATCGAGCTCATCGATGGTGGTCGCCTTGGGATCGTTGCCCTGAATCGCGATAACCGCCACGCCGCGATCTTTGTAATCCTGATAGAGCTTCTCGATGCGGTTCTCGTACATCTGGGCGATCGGGCAATGATCGCACGTGAAGACGACAGCAAGGACCGGGCTGCTCGTGTAGTCGCTCAACTTGTGGGTCTTTCCATCGACGCCCGGCAGAGAGAAATCCGGAGCCGGAGCACCGACGGCGAGGATGGGATGCGAGGTTTGTCCATGGAGCGCCAGGGACACCAGCGAGATCAGAGCTAACGTAAATATTTTCCGCATTATTCTCTCCAGCAAGGCATTCTAAGGGTCGCAGCTACGCGAGTTTTCTCGCGAAAGCAACCTGCTTGACCATGTCCTCGACGTCATTTTCCTGCTCGTATTCAATCGCAACCAGACCGGCAAAATTTTGGCGATGCAGTTCATCCATCACCGCGGGAATTCGCGCGATCCCTGTTCCCAGAAGAACATTCTCTTCGTCATCTTTCGCTTTGACGTCCTTCAGATGCACCAGTCGCAGGCGAGGCGCAAGCTTGCGAATGGCATCGACGGGATCGTATCCGCAAATTGCAAACTGGCCGGTATCGGCAGTGGCTCCCATTGTCTTTGAGAGGCCCGAAATTGCATTCCAAACCTCGTCGGGACTTTCATAAGCGAACCTGATTTTCGGAAAGAAGTGATTGTGCAGCCCGAAGGTCAACCCTGCCTTCGTCAGCCGCTCGTCGATTTGTTTCAGAACGGGTGCGGGCGCATCGCCGGTGATGTTCGCGCAGCCCAGCAGCTTGGCGAAGTGGATGGCGCGCTCGATATCCTGGCCATCATTCATTGTGGCGGAATAGTAGGACACACACCGTATCCCCGCGCGGTCGAGCTTCTCTCTCGTAGCGCTGAATAATTCGGGCGAGGGATGGTTCATCAGCATGAACTCACCGCGCGACATCTCGATCTCTCGAATGCGCAGAGCATTCAGCTGGACAATCATGTCTTCGACCGAGAGGCCGTGATAACTATAGGTGCCTATTCCTATATTGAGCCGATTGGAGGCAAGAAGCTGAGGGGCAGCGCAGGCCAATCCGCTCGCTGCGGCAATTTTGATGAAATTCCGGCGGCTCGTCATGGGCGTCTCGCTGCAGGTGTGTAACCGTTTATAACGTTCTCTAACAAAGTCGCCATTGCGACTAAGTGGACCACAATAGAAAACACGCTGTCAAGAATGCCCGATGAGGAGAAAAACCGGCGGCCTTTGCTGAGAAGCGCGAAATTCCCGGGCCGCGTCCTAATTTCACAGCGAAGGCTGAGGGAGCAGAACACCGGGCAGCGCTTCCAATGCGAGCGAAATCCCGCCCCATAGCACGGCACGATTTCCCGGCGCACTGGAACTGACTTTCGTCACGGCAAACTCGTCTCCTTCAAGCTGTTTCCGCACGAAGTCGATCAATACAGGATGGCTGCCGACCTCGCCGCCAAGAAGGATCAGGCCGGGATTGAGGATGAGGGATAAATTGACGACGATGTCCGCCACTATCTCCGCCCGATGGCGCACGATCTTTTCCGCACGCGGGTCTCCTGCCTGAGCCAGGTTGAGAATTCCCACAGCATCCATTTCCCTTCCCGCCCGCGCGGCCTTTCCGCATTCCTCGTGCCAGCTTTTGAGAATCCCCGAACTTGTGAGTACAGTTTCAAGCTCGCCAAATTCGTGGATGGTCGGTTGTCTACGCGAGATTGATGGCAGACGAAGATAGGCGATCTCTCCGGCGGACCACTGCGAGCCGTGGTGAATCCTGCCAGCCAAAAAAACCCCCGCGCCCACATTCGTGCCGATGTTAATGAAGACGAAATCCTTTTCGGACTGCGCGGCGCCGCAATATTGTTCGCCCTGTGCGGCCAGGTTCATATCGTTCTCGACAATCACGAGGCAATTGACCATTTTGCTAAGCATGGATCGCAAGGGAACAGAGCGCCACCCCTCCAAAGTACTGATGGCCAGCACATTGCCATCTTCAACATTGGTGATTGCGGGGACGCCCACGACGATCGCCAGCAGTTGCTCGCGCGTCTTCTTCTGCTTCTTCAGCAGAGCCTTCACCTCGTCCACAACATAGGAGCAGATCGCGTCAGGCGTCGTCTTTCGCTTTACCAGCGTGACCTTCTCGGCATCGAGTTCGCTCCCGTTAAGGTCGGTGAGAAGAAACGAGATGCTTTCCGCAGAGATTTCTATCGCCAACAGGCAGCCTCGCTCCGCGTTGAAGCGGATCATATCCGGCGGCCGTCCCCCGCTGGATTCTCCCTCTCCCAGCGGTTCGACCAGCCCCTCGGAGAGGAGGTCTTTGATCACGTTGGTAATTGTCGGCGCGCTCAGGCTCGATGCGCGAACCAGGTCCGCCCTTGAGCACGAACCACATTCGCGCAGAAGCTTGAGGATGTTATGCGCATTCGTGTGGCGCAGAACCGAGGGCCTTCCAATGGAAATCGGCTTTTTCTTCACTTAGTTCCAGACAATGATGGATTTCACGGTTACTATATGCCAACCTTACGGCACAGTCACCTTGAATTATGGCACCATTGGCTCCGGAAGCAGGCTCCTAACGCAAAGATATCCTTGCTTTATCTCTTCACACCGGGGATACTAAAGAATCATTAGGAAGTATGGTCAAGCTGCGTTGGAAACAGCTTGCAGCACCTCCGTCGCTGCCCTCAGTTTTTTGTTGTGCCACTTACCTGTGGCGGGGACGATCGGGCTTTCCCGGCTGTTATCAGCGCGGGAGGCAAAAGAGGCTGATGCAGTCGCACCATATTTTCAGATCGAGGAACGGAATGGGAGAACAGGGTCAAGGAAAGCCGCGCTGGATTGCCGGCGTCGAGCCTTCGAAGGAACTGCTCGCGGCAAACGGCACTCAGATACTGGAGATCGAATGCCGGGAACAGCCGAAGCGTCTTCGTGACCTGATTCTCGCCTACCGTACCGATCCCAGCCTGCGAGCCGAGTTGAAGAAGTTTCGCGAGCTGGCAGCAAAGCCGGACCCAATCCTTTTCATCGGCATGGGAGCGTCCTACTGCTCGTCGTTCGGAGGCTCGATTCTCCTTCAGACTCACGGAAGGCTCGCGTTTTCGGTCGATGCCGGCGAGTGGCTACACTACGGCCGGCCGGTCTGGAGCGATCCGGTGCTATCCGTGCTTCTTACGACCTCAGGCGAGAGCGCTGAACTGGTGGAGCTGTTCAAGTCGGAAAGCGAAAGCAAGCTCGGCCTCATCTGCAACAACCCGGAAAGCACCTGCTGGAAGCTCGCGAAAAATAAGCTGCCCATCCTCGCGGGTCCTGAGTATGGGAACGCGACGAAGACCTATACCAACGCCACGGCGGCTTCCATCATTCTCGCGTCGGAGATGCTCAGCCTTCCCTGGGAAGACGATGCCGAGCGCACTGCCGATGCCTTCGAGGCCAATCTCGATCCGATATTTGCGCAGCGTAGCGAGCTCGAAGCTTTCTGCCGAGGAGCGGCCAATATAGAGATAGTCGGCCGCGGTGCGGCTTATGGCGGAGCCTTCATGAGCGCTCTCTGCATTCGCGAAATGAGCGGCTACCGCGCTGCACCTCATACCGGCGCGGGTTTCAAGCACGGCCCCAACCTTGACGTCGACGCATCGCATGTCGCCATCATCTTCGCGCTGGGACGAGCTGCAGATCTTGGAGTCAAGCTGGCGGCAGAGTGCAACCGTCGCGGCGGCAAGGTAGTGCTAGTGGCAAACGAAGATCATCCGGCGACGGACAAGCTATTTCCAATGCGGATCGACGCTGTCCCCGAGCCATGGGAGGGCATCACTTCTCTGCTGGTTCCTCAGGCGCTCACCCTCGGCATGGTCGAACGAACGGGTTGCAGGCTTCCCCCCAGGTTTCAATACGGTGTGATGGAACAGTAGTATGAGGACGCTTGTTCGTCGAGAGGAAACCTTGTCCGATACAAAAACGGTTCCACAAACACAGGTCCGGCAGAGCTTTATCTGGAAGGTCTCGTTCATTGCCGGGCTGGGAGGCATTCTCTATGGCTTCGACATGGGGGTCATCGCCGCGGCGTTGATTTTCGTTCGCGAATCCTTTGCTCTGTCCACACGCATGGAAGAAGTAGTGGTGAGCGTGGTGCTTGTCGGCGCCATGTCCGGAGCTCTGGCCGGCGGAGCAATCGCAGACCGCATCGGCAGGCGCTCCACACTGCTCTGGGGCGGAGTCATTTTTCTGATCGGCTCGCTGCTTGCACCTGCATCGCCGAACGCGATCACACTCATCCTCGCGCGCGGGCTGCTTGGCATTGCCATCGGCTTCACCTCGGTCACCGCGCCTGTCTACGTTTCTGAGCTTGCTCCGCCGCGATCGCGCGGAACGCTCATCGGCCTGTACCAATTCGCGCTCACGGTGGGCATCGCTCTGGCCGATCTCGTAGGTTATTGGCTGGCTCCGCAGCATGGATGGCGGCTGATGTTCGGCCTTGGAGCCATACCCGCGGCGCTCTTCGTCATCCTGCTGCTCACGCTTCCCGAGAGCCCACGGTGGCTCTTCGCTCAAAACCGAATCTCCGAAGCGCAATCTGTGCTCAAAATCTATACGGATGAAACCGGCGCCCAGTTACTGATCGAAGACATTCGTTCCGCGTTGCAGATCAAGATCGAAAAGCGTTGGAGCGCACTCTGGAGTCCTGCGGTCCGCTATTCCTTGCTGATCGCGGTCGGATTCACGGTTCTGCAGCAAGTCACCGGCATCAACACCATCATCTATTACGGACCACAGATATTTTCGCTCGCGGGCATCACCTCGAATCGGAGTGCCATCTTTGCGACTTTATTAGTGGCCATCACCAACGTATTGGCCACCATCATTGCTTTAGTGCTCGTCGACCGCGTAGGCCGCAAGCCGCTGCTCTATGCGGGTATTAGTGGCATGACCGCTTCGCTGCTTTTGCTGGCATATTCGTTCCACAACCCGGCAGCATTCGGAGCCGCGCCCGGCGTGATTGCGACCGTCTGCCTGATGGTTTACATCACATGCTTCGCCTTTAGCATGGGCCCCATCGCGTGGATACTGGTTTCCGAGGTCTTTCCGCTGCAACTGCGCGGCCGCGGCGTGGCTGCCGCCTCCCTCGGCTCCGGAGCATCTAATTTCCTTGTATCGCTCACGTTTCTTTCACTCATCAAAGCAGCGGGCAATACATTCACGTTCCTTCTTTATGCCGCATTTTGTATTGTGACGCTGCTTTTCGTGCGATTCGTCGTTCCGGAAACCAAAGGCCGCGACCTGGAAAGCATCAGCGCGGAAAACAGGGCAGCTGCGTCATAAGTGAACAGGCGAGAAAAACCTAACATGCAAAACCCACAAGACGAGGCAACTTCAGGAATGACGCAACAGATGCCCCCCAATAACCACGCTGCTCAACGGGATTCGATCGCCACCGCAGATATCGATTATGTCGTGGGAATCGATATCGGAGCCACGAACCTGCGTCTGGCGCTTGCCGACCTCACGGGCGCGATCGCGGCAAAGTGGAGTTCCTCGACTGCGGGAGTTCGCAATGCGGAGGCTGTCGTCGAACTCATCCGCGGCGGCGTCGAAAACCTTCTCCAGCAGGTCTCTGCGCCACCTCATACGCTCAAGGCGGTTGCCGCCGGCGCCCCCGGCATTACCGATGTCGACGCGGGAATCGTAATTGCGACTTCTTACTTGATGGGATGGCGTAACGTTCCTCTGCGCATGCTGCTCGAGCAAGCTCTCAACGCGCCGGCCATCGTGGACAATGATGTGAACCTCGCCGCCGTTGGCGAAAGCTGGGCCGGCGCAGCTCAGGGCGTCAGCGATTTTGTATTCCTCGCGATCGGCACCGGCGTCGGCGCAAGCATCGTGCTGAACGGCTCCCCGTTTCGCGGAACGACCTGGGCGGCGGGAGAGATCGGCTACATGCTGGTTCCCGATACGGCGGATGACGCAGTCGACCACGGCGAACCCGGAGCTCTCGAAAGCCTGATCGGCGGCGAAGGAATCAAAGAGCAGTGGCAAACTCTCTGGAGCGCCAAGAAGACTTCCCTGCCGAAGGATCTTACCGCGACGCAGATCTTCGATCATGCCCATGCAGGCGACGCATTGGCTCAAGCGATTCTTCAGCGGACAGCGCGCATCCTGTCACGCGCCATTTATAACGTGACTCTGGTTCTGAACTGCCCGCTTTTTGTGCTTGGCGGTGGAGTGGGTGTTCATCCAGGCCTTCTCAGAGCCACGCAGGCGATGTTGGAACAATTGAAGATGCGAAGCCAGCCAAAGCTGACGCTCAGCGACTTGGGAACGGATGCACAATTGATGGGCGCGCTTCGTCTCGCGCTCGACCTCGCCGGTTCTCGCTCAGCGACCTTCGTAAATCAAGAGGCAGTCAAGAAATAAGCATTGCTAGCCTGTGCTCGTTCTTCTGAGCAAAACAAAAAAACTCAGCGACGCATTTCGCATCGCTGAGTTTTTTACTTTGGAGCAACGATACTTACAAAAGCTTGGCGATTGCTCTAATCTGCCGCCACTGTGTGTTCGACAACGGCCGAGTTAGACGCATCCTTATAAAGCGATCCCTCTTTCATGATCACGTGCAGATTTCTTTGGTGCACCACGAGATCGATATCCTCCAAAGGATCTCCGTCCACTAATAGAAGATCGGCAATATAGCCTTCCTTAACCTCTCCGAGTTCCTTCCCCAATCCCATGACCTGTCCACCGAAGCGGGTGCCGCATTGCAATGCCTCGTTCGGTGAGAATCCGAGCAGGTCGACGAAGTGCTTTAGGTCCCGCGCATTGTCGCCCTGCGGTGACTGCGCAAACCCATAGTCTCCCCCGATGAGAATCCGTACTCCGCGCTTGCGCAATTCGGTATACACGGCAGCCGTCGAATCGATGGTGCGCTGCATCGCCCGTCCCACTTCGGAGTCGCGGATGAAGCCGAACTTCTCTCCCTCGTAGAGGGTGCTGTAGATGATGCCAATCGCCGGCCCAACGAAGATACGATCCTTCGCGGATTCCAGCATATCGATGGCTTCTTCGTCCGCAGACTCGCAGTGATAGATCACGTCGACACCGCAACGGACGGCCCGCTTTACAGACTCCGCTGCCCGCGCGTGGCAGTTGACCTTCTTGCCGAAATCGCGCGCAACACTCACCGCCATCTGCACCTCTTCTTCGCGCATGACGGTAAGGCCGCCGTGGGCCGCCGGGCTTAGATCATCGCCCGAAATATTGACCTTGATGTTGTCCACGCCTTCGCGACAACACAGACGCACAGCCTTCGCGATTTCTTCCCTGCCGTCGGCGATCATGCCGAAGCTTTCGTAATACATGTGCGCTTTGCGCTCGTCGCCGAGGCCACCGGTGACGGTGATCTCCGGGCTGGCGGCGCGAATACGCGGTCCGGGAATTTCGCCCGCATTCACTGCGTTGCGAATCACCACGTCGAGACGCAGCTTGGAGGTCGCGGCGCTGTAAGCGCTGGTGAATCCATGATCGAGCAGCGTCTTGGCATTTTTCACGGTGAGCAGGACGTGTTCTTCGGGAGGGATGTTGCCCAGATCGGAGTCGTTCACCGCGCCGCCGAACGAGATGTGCGCATGGCCTTCCACAAGGCCCGGCATAAGGGTTCTGCCACGCGCTTCGATGACCTTAGCCCCTTCTGTCGCCAGACGGTTGGGTGCGCGAGCGATGGTCTTGATACGCATGCCTTCGACAAGGACGTCGGCGGGAAAAGCTGGAGCGCCGCTGCCATCCCACACCCTGGCACCGCGGAAAAGAACTCGATTCATGACTGATACCTCCTGCAAATGTAACTGTTGAACTTACTGATCTGCGACATAGCCCCCGATACGCTGCGCAAGGCCGGGCGACAATCGGGCGATAATGACGCCATAAATAATCGATACGGCGAGAATACCCAGAGCTATCCAGGGAAAGATATTCAAAGGCCAGGATTGTCCAGGCTGAATCAGCCCCCAGAGCGGGAATAACATGACCAGCGTGCCGGCAATGGGCAGCAGCACGTGGCGAAGGATGTCGAGTTGGCCGCGGTGATATTTGAACACGTAGACCGGCAGCGCAAGGTTGGTAAGCATGTACGTGAGAATGATCGGAATGGTGCCGAGAGTTCCGGCAAAGCCGAAATAATCCATCGGAGCAACCCGCCCAACCAGGCTGAAGCTAAGAATCAGTAACACCGCGATGAAAAGAAATAGCCACATCGCGCTATGCGGTGTGTGATGGCGGGGATGAATCTTCCCGAGAAACTCAGGGAGCAGACCTTCACGGCCGGAGTTGAAAAGGATTCGTGCCTGAGAATTGACCAGGCCGATCAGCGAACCCAGAATACTGGTCACGCCGGCGATATACGCGACCACCAGCAACCTGGGCGCAGAAGCTTTCAATCCATCAATAAAGGGCAGCCGCGATGCGCCCAGGGCGTGCACGTCCATCTTGAATCCGACCACATTCGCGTAAGCAAGGAAGATATAGAAGATACCGATCGCTAGCGTGCCGGTAATCAATGCGCGTGGGATGTTGCGCCGCGGATTCTCCGTCTCCTCCGCGAGTGTGGCCGAATTTTCCCATCCGATAAAGAGATAGACGGCCAAAGGAAAGCCCGCGCCGAGGCCGGCGAGGCCTCCGGTAAGATTCGAAAATTTGAAGGGCGCAAGAGTCAGGGAGTGGGGATGGGCAACGATCATGAAGATGCTTCCCAAGATCAACAGCCCCGCCTCGAAATAAAAGAAAATGCCTGACCAGAGCGTCGAGATGCCGATGCCATGCATGACCAGCAGGCCAGTGGCCGCGGAGATCAGCACCGTAAGGATGGCCCAGTGAATCGAGATGCCTAAAAACGTCTTCAGCGTCTCGGAGACCCACACTCCGGCGATGGAGACAACAGTCGACGCAGCGACGAGATAGCCGAAGGTGAGAAAAACCGAGACGGCTGCTCCGATGGACGGACCGAAGGCTTTGCCGCAAAAGGTAACGAATGACCCGGCAGATGGCACGAAGCGAGAGAATTCCGCGATGGTGTTCGTGAGAAACAGAATTACGACCATCGCGATAAGGATAGTAATAGGCGCGCCCAATCCAGCGCCCTGAACGATCACTGCGAAGCCGAAGAAGAAGCTCATCGCAGGAGCGATGCTCGCGAGGGTGGATGCCACAGTATGGCTCAGGGACAAGGCATTCCGCTGCAGTCGAGTCTCGCTCTCGATCTGCAGGCTGGATGCTGTTTCACTCACCGACATTCATGTCCTCTGACGAAGTGGCTGGCGTTGCTGCGGCGCTTATTCGTCTTCGATCGTATTGCGCAGCACGCCGATTCCTTCGATCTCAACTTCACACACGTCGCCGTGCTTCATAAACAGCGGCGGCTTTCTCGCCATGCCCACGCCGGCAGGTGTGCCGCTCACGATGATATCGCCGGGCGACAGCGTAATCGCCTCGCTCAGGATCGAGATGAGCTGCGCCACGCTGAATATCATGTCGTTGGTAGAAGCGTCCTGCACCACAGTGCCGTTGAGGCGGGTCTGAATGCGCAAGCCCTTCCCTCCCGGCGGAAGCTCGTCGGCGGTCACCAGGTAAGGCCCGAAGGCGCCGGTGCTGTCGAAGTTTTTCCCGATCGTCCACTGCGGCGATTTCTTCTGATAGTCGCGAACCGATGCGTCATTGAAGATGGAGTAAGCAATCACATGGCCGAGCGCGTCCGCTTCCGCGATGTGCCGCCCCTTCTTTCCGATGACTGCGACCATCTCGCCTTCATAATCCAGCTGGGTCGAGACCTTGGGGCGGATGATGGGCGCTCCGGAGGCAAGCAGGCTGGAGGTAAAACGGGTGAAGATGGTCGGATAGTCGGGCGGAGTGAAGCCGCTTTCGATCGAGTGATCGACGTAGTTCAGGCCCACGCAAATAATCTTTCCAGGAGCGGACAGCGGCGGAAGCAACTCGACCTTGTCGAGATCGATGGCGGCGCCCTTTGCGAGTACGTCCGCGGCTGCTGCCAGCGCGTCGCTTCCCTTCTGAATCAGAACATCAAGCGGGCCAGGATAATTCGCGGACCCGCTCAGCAGGCCGTGAAACTGTCCGTCGCGGCCGGCAACGGCCAGCCCAGCCTGTCCCCCGCTGTTGAAAGCGGCAAATCGCATGCACATCGCCTTTCGAAGTTGGTGGAGAAGATTTGATCCCCGCTCGGGAGGATTAATAATGGTTCATTACAAAGTGACGGATATCGGTATATTTGTCAATGAAGAATATATCCTTCGTTCGTTTCCATCCCCGCGACAAGCCGCCAACCGGCCAAGATTTCTATTCCGTGATGTGGAGAAGCCATGACGTCGATACTACTGCGTACCCGCGAACAACGTAATTCCCGTTTAAGAAACATCGGCGCGGCCGTTTTGCTCGTGGCCTCCGCCGGCCTCGCCGCCCGCGCACAACAGCCCCGCCAGCCGGCTCCTGCTTCAAGCGCTGCCCCGTTGCTCGTTGGCTACTTGCCTGCTTATAAAGGCGCGGGGCTCGCGAATTCCGTGAAGAGCCTGGATCTCACCAGGATGACGCATTTGGATCTCGCCTTCGGGAATCCTCCCAAGTGCAGAGGGGGATGCACTGCTCAAAGCGACATGAACTTTTCTCTCAACGGAGAAAGCGACGCCGATCTCGATGCGCTCGTCGCCACGGCACACGCGGCGGGGGTCAAGGTTGTGCTGTCGATCGGCGGTGGCGGAGGAGATCAGTTGATCATCCAGTTCTACAACGTGGGACTCACCGCACCCCTGGTCGCCTCTCTGGATAAATTTGTTCGCGCCCACCAGCTCGACGGCGTGGATGTCGACATCGAAGACCCCAGCGCGATGGGTGCTCCGTATACGACCCTCGTCTCTGCGCTTACTGCGACATTTCGCCCTGAAAAAAAGCTTGTAACTGCCGCGGTTGCAAAATATCTCCAGGATTCGATGCCCGACGCGGCGCTTCACCAGTTCGACTTCATCACAGTGATGAATTATTCGTCCTACGCATCCGCGCTGACGTCGCTGCAGTTCTACGCGCAGGATAAAAAAGTTCCTAAAAACGAGATCGTTCTGGGCGTACCCTTCTTTGCCTCGAACAACGGAGATTCGAAAGAAGAGGAATACAGCACGATCCTGGCCGCGTACCCCAATGCCTGGCAGGTGGACATGGTCGGCGGCGGGTCCCTTGATGACGGACAGGCGTTTCACTACGTAGGAGAAGCGACGATGGCGAGAGAGACCCAGCTTGCGCGGCAGTATGGCGGCATCATGATATGGGAGATGCTCGGAGACGCGGCTGCTCCCCATTCGCTGCTGAGCGTCATCAAAGCAGGGTTGGATAAACCGCTGCCTCCGAAATCAAACTGCCCCTGCAGCGAGAGCGAGTAACGAAACAAACAGTGTGAGTAGGGCTGCGTGGAGTTGAGGGGGAACGTCAGGTTCCTCCACTCCGCTTCGCTGCGGTCGGAATGACAAGAGCTTCGAAGAGATCGATGAACTTGGAGGTGGACAAACCTACGAAGCCGGTCGCGATCCCAGGATGAGGATCTGCACCAGCCTTCGCGCGCTCTGCGCCCAGTCCGGGCCGGACGCCACATTCGAAACTCCGACCAGAGCCCGCAGCAAGTCGAGCGGATCGAGGTCGGGACGTATCTCGCCGCTTTTGATAGCGCGACTCACCAGCGCGTGAATGGCTCCTTTGATCTGAGCGCCGGAGGATTCGAAGAGCTTCGAAGGCCCTCCCACAAGCGTGTTCAGCGCGGGTGCGATGATCTGCTTCGCGGCGATGTAGTCGACGAAGAGCAGCATCCAGGCGCGCAAAGCCTCGACTGGCGGCATGGTCTCGGCGAACTTTCGCTCCGCTTCGGCGAGCTTCGCCACCTCGGTGCGATAGACGGCTTCCAGGAGAGCGTCGCGCGTCGGAAAGTGGCGATACAGCGTCCCCGCGCCCACGCCGGCCTGCTTGGCGACATCGTCCAGGCTGATGTTCGCGCCTGAGCGCGTGAACGCCTCCTTGGCAATCTCAAGAATGCGTTCGCGGTTGCGCAGCGCATCGGCGCGCGGCTTTCGGCTCGGGGGACGTGTCGATTTCTTCTTCATACTGGTCACAGTTGCAAACGGAGGCTGTCTCCTCTTATTCTATTTTTACGGAGACACTCTCCGTTTTATTTGTCCTTGTGGCTCCGGTCAATAGCTTCCGCGAGTCATATCTCTGGAAACGCGCGGTCAGCGGGAGGAAAGAATGGCAACTGTATTTGGTGCAACCTCGACTACGGAAGATGTGTTGTCCGGTGTCCATCTGCAAGGCAAGAGGATTCTTGTTACCGGCGTATCGGCCGGGATCGGAGTGGAAACGGCACGCGCCCTGGTCGCGCATGGCGCACATGTGGTGGGCGCGGCTCGGGATCTGAGTAAGGCCGAAAAGGCTACTGCCCAGGTACGTGCGGATGCGGCGGCTCACGGCGGAAGCTTCGAGCTGATCGCGCTCGATCTGGCCAGCCTCAAGAGCGCGCGTGCCAGTGCCGATGAGCTCTTGGCGAAAGGTCAACCCTTCGACGTGGTGATCGCGAATGCGGGAGTGATGGCCACTCCGCTCGGCAAGACGGCCGACGGCTTCGAAACACAGTTCGGTACGAATCACCTGGGCCACTTTGTCTTTGTCAACCGGATCGCCTCGCTGCTACGCGCGGGCGGACGGTTGATCAATCTCTCGTCCTCTGGGCATCGCTTCGGCAATGTCAATCTTGATGATCCGAATTTCGAACGGACGCCCTACGAGCCTTTTGTTGCTTATGGCCGCTCGAAGACGGCAAACATTCTCTTTGCTGTGGCATTCGACCAGCGGCATCGGTCGCGTGGCGTGCGTGCGGCGGCGGTACATCCCGGCGGCATCCACACTGAGCTGGCGCGACACCTGGAGCCCGGCGTGCTGGAAAGCCTGATTGCACAGATCAAAGCGCAGGTTGAGGCGGAAGGCCAGACCTTCGAGTTCAAATCGATTCCACAGGGAGCCGCAACCTCCGTGTGGGCCGGTGTCGTGGCTACGGCCGAGGAGATCGGCGGGCAGTACTGCGAGAACTGCCACGTAGGCAAGATCGTAGCCGACGATGTGGCCATCAGCCCAATCAGCGAAGGGGTGCGCGCATATGCGCTCGATCCTAAAAACGCTGAGGCGCTGTGGAAGAAGAGCGAGGAGATGGTCGGCGAGTCTTTCGCATAGCCTCGCTCAAATCCCATCCCTAACATCGCCAACTGAAGGCATGGCCTGCGCATCTCGATTCCATCGAGTCGAGATGCGCAGTGATTTTTCTGCCCTCTTCGAACGCTGCCTTAGAAGGTAAGTTTGAGCGCGAGCTGCACCAGCCGCGGATTGTTCACGGTTGAGTTTACGGCGCCGAAGCCGACCGCGTTAATGTCGTTGATCGGCGAGCCGAACTGCGCGTGGTTGAAGAGGTTGAAGAACTCGGCGCGGAAGTTCAGTCCCATTTCCCTGGGCAGGGCGAACTGCTTGATGACGGAGAAATCGGTATTGACGAAGTCGGGTCCGCTCACCGGGACGCGAACCGCATCTCCCAACTGACCAGCGGGCGGCGCGACAAAACAGGATGCGTTGATCCACTGCAGCTTGCCGTGGTCCGCGTTGGTGGCGCCGCAACCGGCGACCTGGTTGGGCCGGTTCCAGTTATTGTCATTGCCGCCGCTATTGAAGGTCACGCCAGACTGGTTATTGCTGTCGATCAACGGCACAGGGAATCCGGAGGAGATTCTCTCAATGAGAGTCAGCTGAAAACCGCCCAGCAGAGTGTTGGTCACATTATTCCAATTGCTGCCAAAGTCTTTTCCCCGGCCAAAGGGCAGATCGTAGATCACGCTGCCGGTGAAGCTGTTCGCAAGATTGATCTGCGACAGGGACCAGTCGAGGTGACGCCAGTTGGGAAGCGGAAAGAATGGAGCGCTCAGCTCCGATCCCAGGCCGTCGGATAATCCGTTGTCGAAGGTGTGAGACCAGGTATAGGCGAAGAGCGCATAGAGCCCGTGCTTCGGCGTTTTGGTCTCTGCTTTCACCTGCAGGGAGTCATAACTGGTGTCGCCCACGTCGCCAAAGAGCAGAATGGCATTGCCGTTCGGCGGGCTGTAGGGATAAACGTAGGGCGCACCACCGGCGGCGCAGCCGAGCGTGTAGCCGGAAACTGCGCCGCACGCGCTCGGACCATTGACGTTGAGGTCATTGCCGGCCACCAGGATGTGGTTGCCGCGCGATCCGGCATAGCCGGTGGTGAGCACGACGTTCCCGGGCAGTTGCTGTTCGATATTCAAGTTATATTGGCGGACTCTCGCCAGTTTATAGTTGGTCGGCTGGATGTAGTAGGTGCCGGTAAAGGTTGCGACGGTAGGCGGCGCTGGAATGGCCGCGAATCCGTTGGAGAGGCTGACGTTCTCGGGCGTCTGTCCCAGGGTAGTGGCGCAGTATGAAGTGGAGAAAGCGCAGCCGGTGGAGAAGGTGGCGGGGAAGGCGTCCGACTCGCCAAGGAAGGGCGGATTCTGCCAGAGGCCTTGTGCGCCTTGGCTCCAGGCCGAGTCGTGATACATGGCAAAGCCCGCCCGCAACACGGTCTTATCGCTGCCGAAGAACCTCCAGGTCGCGCCGATGCGGGGCTCGAGGGCCGTCCAATCCATCTTGACGCCCGCCGAGGAGCTCACCCCATTTTGACCGGCGACGAGAAGCTGTCCGGTTTGTGGGATGTAGTTTGCCATGCGTCCTTCGGCTTCGGTGATGGGAGTGGTCATATCCCAGGCCAGACCGAGATTGAGGGTAAGCGAACTGGTGACTCTCCAGTCGTCTTCGCCGAAGGGACGGTAGATCTTCCAGCGGCGGCCGGTGACCGGCCCATTGAACGTCTGGTCGTGAATGGCCACGCCGGGCATGCCGAGGAGAAAATCCGCCTCCGTATTGCCTGGAACGTTGGCGCTGCTGAGTCCGGTGAAGTTGCCGAAGGCGCCGATGATCCAGAAACCATCTTGAAATGCCTCGGTGCCGACGTTCATCTGATTCGCCCGGAAGTCAAGCCCGGCATGAATGTCATGTTTGCCGCGGATGATATCGACAGCGTCACGGAACGAGAAAATATTCGTTCCACCTTGAAACGGAGAGTACCCGCGGTCTCCAAGCGACCAGTAGCCCACGCCACCACCCTGAAACTCCGTAGAGACCAGGCCGCAGCTATAGAAGTTCAGGCATTTTGAGGAGCCATCGGGACATCCGAGATTGGCATTGGGAATACCGCCGGGAACGATGGTGGCTGAGGCGCATGTCCCGGTGCCCTGCGAACTGATGTAGTCGAAGATGCGGTTATAGCCGAAGCTAGCCTGGTTGAGCAGCGTGGAGGAGAAGATGTGGGTTTCACCAATGGCCACGTTGCGCGCGTGATTGATGATGCGCTGATTACTGCCGAAGGCGTTGGCCTCGGCGAATCCAGGTGAGCCGCCAGGCACGTAGGAGAAAGCCTGATCGTAGCTGAAACGGCCGAAGGTACTGTCCTTGGTGGAAAGTGTGTAGTCCAGGCGCGTATCGAACTTCGTTTCATCCAGCTCGCGCACTGGCTCATTGACGTAGTTATAGCCGGAGCTGGCGTTGTTGGCGTTGGGCGCCGGATACAGGTTGATCATGGCCTGTCCGATGTTGTTGATCAGCCCGGTTGGAATCTTGTTACATGGAGTGCCTTGGGCCTGGCTTCCATCGGCGTTGGACGGCATAGGATTCCCCGCCCCATTGCACTGAAAATAAACATTGGGATAGGTGGCCGGATTGGTGGATGCGCCAATCATGTTCGGGTTCACGATGGTCAAACCGGAAACGGCGTTTCCAAAAGGGTCAGCGGAAAAATCGCCGGTGCGCATGGGCAGCGAAGGCACCAGTCCTGTGAAGGGAATGGCATGGCGCTGATTTTTCTGCTCGCCATCGACGAAGAAGAAGAGCTTGTTCTTGCGAATGGGGCCGCCCACGGCGCCGCCGAACTGGTTCAGGTTGAACTTCTCTACGGAGGTGGCGAAGTAGCTCTTGGCATCGAGATCGGTGTTGCGCACAAACTCGTAGAGAGTGCCGTGAAAATCGTTGGATCCAGACTTCGTGGTCACCAGCACGGTCGGTCCAGCACGCGTGCCGTATTCGGCGGAGTAGGTGTAGGTGAGCACCTTGAACTCCTGGATATCGTCGATCGAAGAGAAGATGGAGATACCGCCGGCGGTCAGCTCGTTGTTGTCCACGCCATCCAGCAGCCAGTCTGTGCTGTTAGGACGGGAGCCTCCGACCGAGAGCGAGAAGGAACCGCGTGCAGCCACCTCGCTGCTGGCAGCTCCGGTGAAAAAGCTGTTGGGGTTCGTCTCCGCGGTCGCTCCGGCAGTGAGCGTAGCGAGCTGAACGAAATCTCGGCCATTCAAGGGCAGCTGTGATACCTCCTGCGAGGTGATGACCTGGCCAAGAGACGGATTCGCGGTCTCGACGGCTACGGCCTCACCGGAAACCGCTACGGTAGTGACCAGAGTGGCGGGAACGAGCGAAAAATCGACTTCGCGGGTTTCGTCGATCTGAAGACGCAAATCCTTGGATTCGGCGCTTTGAAAGCCCGTCGCGTCGACGCGTACAGTGTAGTTTCCAACCGGTAACAGAGGGATCAGATAGTGGCCGGCGCTGTCCGTCTTCACGTCGCGAGCCAGGCCTGTTTCTTGAGATGTCGCGGTGATGGTTGCGTCAGGAACACCCGACTTGGATTTGTCCAGAATATTCCCGGAGAAACTGCCGGCGCCTTGCCCATACATGCTGGGCGAGAGGATAGTTGCCAGCGCGCAACAAACTACAAGAAGCCATACACTGCGCGACATTTGATTGAACCGGTGTGCCGTTGACTTGCGACACTTCGCGCCCATCATCCTGCGTTTCATAGGGAAGACCCTTTCGACGACATCGGCTAAGGCTGTGTTGGATCGAATTCACGAGATTGTTAACTGTAAGAATTCGTGGGCCAAAGGTCAACGCAAATCTTGGCAGAACGTCGCCATGGGCAAAGCGTTCTTCAGTCTCCTGGACAATCAAGTTCTAACCGCGGAAGCAAAAGCTAGAGCGAAGTTGCATACAACCGCGCCGCTGTTTAACGTGCAGATATGGACAGGCGAAGTTTCCTCAAGCAGAGTTTGGCTTCCGCTGTAGTAACGATGGGTGCAAGGGCCGGAGCAGCTTCCGCACAGAGCGAAAAAAACGAGGCATCAAGCCCGACGTTTGTCACTCGCAACGCTCGCTGGCAATCGACATACGACAAGGCGCTTGAGATCCTGCGCAACAACGTTCAGATGTTGCCGCGTTTCGACAAGCCAGTGCTCATCGAAGGTTCGGAATACGCAGGCATCTGGCAGGAGTGCGGTCCGCTCGAGGCCTTGGTCTACCGCAAGTTTCGCAGCGACGTCGCCCGGAACAGCCACATGGTCTTCTTCGCGCTGCAGCGGCCGGATGGTCAGCTTGCCGCAAACAATACGCGCTCCGGCACCAGCTTCGGACAGATCCAGATGGTGGTGCCGATCGCCGCGACCGCGTGGGAGCTGGCGCAGTCCACGCATGACCAGGAGCTGCTGGAGACGGCGTACGCCTCCTGCTCACGCTGGGACGACTGGCTGGTGCGCTACCGCAACACGCGCGGAACCGGACTGATCGAGGGCTTCTGCACCTATGACACTGGCATGGACAACAGCCCGCGCTGGTCGGGCATTCCGCCGCAGTGCCCCGACAGAGATGCGAAGAAGTTTACGCCTCTGCCCACACTTCCCCGCGTCAGTCCCGACCTGTCGGCAACCGTATATGGAGCGCGCCTCGCTCTCGCAGAGATGGCCAAGGCCTTGGGCAAACAGTCCGACGCCGATCAATGGACGGAAAAGGCAGCGCATCTGCGCGGGCTGATTCTTTCCAAGCTGTACGTCCCCGAAGATGCGGCATTCTATGATCTCGATGCGCAGAATAACTTCGTGAAGGTGCGCACCTGCGTGCTCATGCGCGTCTGCAGCGAGCATGTCGTGGACCAGAAGCTGTTCGACGACCTTTGGACGCGGCAGATTCACAACCCGAAGGCGTTCTGGACGCCGTATCCGCTGCCTTCCGTGGCCTTCGACGACCCCGCATTCGTTCGACCCATTCCTCACAACTCGTGGGGAGGAGCTTCGCAGGCGCTCACCGCATTGCGAGCAGGACGCTGGTTCGATCACTACGGTCGCTCCGCGGAGCTCAGCATCCTGATGGATAAATGGTGCGACGCCATCCAGCGCGATATGAGCTTCAGGCAGCAGCTCGATCCCACAACCGGTGCTTTTACCGAGGGAGACCTGCCGAACTACTCGCCGGCTGCGCTGGTAATGATGGACTATACCTGGAGACTCGCGGGCATTCATGAAGAACCGCAGCAGCTGCACTGGAACGTCAGGCCGGGACACCCCGCATCCGAGAGTGCAAAGTTCAGCATGCGCACGGATACGGGATCCGATGCAGAGATGCGCTACGACGCAAAGGGTGCGACTTGCTACATCGGGGGCACGACGGTTGGGCGCGTCGAGGGCGGCGCGGCTCGTCTGCTGACAGATAAGCAGGGAAAGATTACTGGTCTAACCGGCATCCGCGAAGCAACGCAGCATATCGCATTGCACACACCGGATCGCGGCAAGCGAAACTTTACACTGCACGCCAACGAGCACGTAGCAATTTAGGCTCATACAACAGGGGGCTGAGTTCTTCTCAGCTCCCCTTGTTGTATGAGCTTGCTTACCACTGTTCGCGATCGATCTTCTCCGCGCTTCTGTCCTTCAGGAAGGCGCTCCCGAAGCTGCGGAAATCACGTACATCGCGCAAAGAGAAAGCGGCGCTGCCTTTTGGAATGCGCAGGCGGAAGAGATCTAATCCATCCACGTCGTCGGCCCAGATCGCGGGGCGCGCATCAGTGGCTTCCGCCGCAATCTCAACGTTGCTGAACTCGAGGTTCTTCGCGTGGCGAAGAAAGAAGCCCGTTGCCGGCAGCGTTCCGAACATGCTGGCTTCGGGATAACCTGCCGCCATCTCAGGCGGCTGAAGACCGGCCCATTCGCTGCTGCCGCCGCCAATCTGTTGCAGGAAAACGTCGCTGATCTTGATGTCTTCGATCTTGTTGCCCTCGATACCGGCGATGATCGAGGGATACTCCGCCACCGCACCCGAGCTCGATATGTTGGAGATGAGCACACGGCGAATGGCTCCCGGCGCAACGCCTGCAGGTCCGCGCATACGGGCCTGAAGCCGCAGGAACAGCGGTGAATGCACGAGGTTGTGCATGCTCAGGTTGGTGATCGTGATGTCTTCGATCAGCGCGCCGTCGGCGCTCTCGAGCGCCAGTCCTCGACAGGTGTCGAAGACACAATTGGTAATGGTGATGCGCTTAAAGCCGCCATTCGACTCGGTGCCGCACTTGATGCGGCCCACCGCCTTGCGGGAATCCGAGTACGTATGCCGCTTGTAGGTTCCGTCGAGCATGGTGCCGAACTCATAGCCGCCGGTCACATAACAGTTGGAGATGGTGACATTCTCGGTCGGGCGCGCGTAACCGAGTGCAAAGGAACTCTTCGGGCAGATCGCATCATCCCACGGCGAGTTGACCGCGCAATTCGACACGCGCACATTGCGGCAGCAATCGATGTCGATACCGTCGCGATTCGTATCGATCTTGAGGCCATCGATGATGACATTGTCCACTCCGGTAAGAAGAATGCCGAAGTGACCGCCCATCAAGATGGAAAAATCGTGGAAGCTTACATTGTGGCAGTTCTTCAGCGCGATGGCCTTATTGCCGACGCCCGGGCTTTCAGCGTGAGGAAACTCGCCTTCGCCACGGCTCAATCCCCTGCCCCAGATCAGCCCCGGACCAACGATGGAGATGTCTTCAAGCCCGTCTCCCCAGATGAGACTGTTCGGCCAATGATTGTGACCGAAGTCCTGATACGCCTCCCACGGCTGCGGAGGGCCGGCAGGATCATAGCCGCCGCTCGTAGTTCCCTCGTTCGGTACGCTCGCGGCAAGAATCGTCGCGCCCGCATCCAGGTAGAGCGAGATGTGGCTCTTCAGGCGAATGGTGTAGCAGGCATAAGTTCCGGCAGGAAAGAACACGGTGCCACCGCCGGCAGCGGCTGCGGCTTCGATGGCCTTATTCACTGCGGGCGTATCGATGGTCTTGCCATCGCCCAGCGCTCCGAAGGTTCTTACGTTGAACATCCCTGCGGAATCATGCGCGGAACCGTTTGGTGCGCGGCGCGGCTCTGCGTGCAGATCCGCGGTGAGACCGGCGGCGAGCATTCCATACGAGCTATTGCGAAGAAAATCTCTGCGAAACATATCTTCCCCCTTTTGCTTCGGTTCTTAATACTAGCCGAGTCAGACGCGGCGGTCGTCGAAGGTGTCGCGGATCGCGAAGAATGCATCCTTCGGCTTGAAGTCGCTATCGAAGGGCAGCGAACGTTGCGGCCGGTTGGGCTGCTTTTTGTGGTGCGTAGGACCATCGTTCAACCACGTGAAGCGATCCGATATATTCCAAGTCAGCAGCTCCTTAACTGCGGGATTCGCGAGCGCGACCTGCAGATAGTCGCGATAAATTTTGGCAATCTCTTTATCTCGCCGCTCCACATTGTCGTAGGGCAGATCATCCTCGTTCACATCGAGTTCGGTGAGATAGATCTGTAGTCCCATCTGCCGGATGCTTTCGAGGTAATCCGCAAGCCCTTTTCCGAAGGTATATGGCTGCCCAGCTTTGACGTGGCTTTGAATGCCCACGGCATCGAGCGGAACATTGCGCTGCTTCATGCCGCGAAGCAGCTCCAGAACCAGTTTTCTACGCTCCGCGTCTTCCTCGTCGTCGAACTCCACGCCATAATCGTTGTACGTCAGCAGCGCATGAGGATCGGCGGCGCGGGCGGTGCGAAAGGCCAGATCGATGTAGTCCGGCCCCATCTGATCGAACCAGAATGATTTTCGCAACCCGCCAGGTTGCCCATCCTTAGGAAGGATGGCCTCATTCACCACATCCCACGACTGCAGATGCCCTGCATAATGCCTGCACACCGTGGTGATGTGATCGACAAAGAGCTGTCGCGTGTCGGGACGATTCTGCGCGGTGGTGATCCAATCGGGGACGGAGTTGTGCCAGCACAGCGTGTGCCCGCGCATCTTGATGTGATTGCGCTTCGCGAAGGCGAGCAGATCGTCCGCCAGCGTGAAATCGAAGCGATCCCGCGATGGCCGCAGCGCTACCCACTTCAGCTCGGAGGCGGGAACGACAATCCCGCACTGCTCGCGGATCAAGCGGGCGAAAGCCGGAAGAGTCAGCAGGTCTTTCACGCGGACCGCCGATCCGTACATCAATCCGTGCGCATGAGCATGAGCTTTCAGCGAGTGCTTTCCCTTAAGGGCTTCCGTTTCCGGCGGCAGAACATCGGGAGAGGCTTGTCCGAAGATCGCCGGGACTGCACCTCCCGCTGCGCCAAAGGCCACGGCGGATTTGAGCCCGCCGGCCAGGAGGTCGCGACGTGTCAGCATTCTGGGTTACGTCCTAAGGGATGATGTTGCGGAGAAAAATCGCGCCGTGCGGGCGGACGCCCACGCGGCGCGGTGGCAACGAAGCAGCTTTTTAGAACAGCAGCTTCAGGGAGAGCTGAGCGATACGCGGATCGTTGGTAACGTCAGAATTCTGCGGAGCGGTTCCGGTGATTCTGCCGAAGGAAGAGCTGCTGCCCGAAGTGAAGGTAGTGTTCGGATCACCGAAGTTGGTGTGATTCAGAACGTTGAAATACTCCGCGCGGAACTGCAGGTTGAAACGCTCATAGACCGGGAAGGTGCGGATCAAGCCCACATCCCAATCGCTGTATTGCGGACCGACGAACTCACCCTTCTGCGTATCGCCGAAGGTTCCCGGCGCGTTGATGGTGAACGCCGCAGGATTGAGGAAGCTCTTGCAAGGGGCGCTGTTACTGCATGCATTGCCGCCGTGTGCGGCATTGGCCGAGTTGCCGACAAACACAGCGCGATCACGATTCTGGTAGCTTCCCGAGTTATTGTTCGATCCGGAGAGCACGGTGAGCGGATCGCCGCTGCGGAAGTAGTAGATGCCCTGGGTCTGCCAGTTGTTCACTACATAGCGCAGTGCTGCCGCGCCGGACTGCATCTTGGGAAGATCCCACACATAAGACATGGAAATCACGTTGCGATGATCGAACTCGGTCGGTCCGTAATCCAGCCTCTTGTAGTTCGGGATGTAAGTCGGCAACACGTACGATTGTCCGGTTACCGCAGCCGTGGCGCTGGCGTTGTAAGGCAGATCGCTGAGCGCTTTCGACCATGTGTAATTCGCGAGCAGCGAGAGTCCATGGCTCAGGCGCTTGGTGAGCGACGCCTGCAGCGACTGGTACGATACGTTGCCTCCGGTATTGACGAACGCCATCTGCTGCGTCAAGCCGCTGGCCACACCCGACGGCGTGAACTGATACACGCGCTGTCCCTCTTTCGGGCCAGAGATATACACCGAGTTGACGTCGGTCTCTTCCCACTCATGGCTGCCGTGGCTGCCCACGTACGCAAGACGCATGGAAAGATCGCTCGAGAGCTGTTGTTCCACCGCCAGGTTCCAGTTGTAGTTCACTGGGACATGGAAGCCGTTGGTCGGATCGAACGATACATAGGGCTGCGGCGGGATGGCTGCAGTCGAAGGCGGCGGCTGGGGGGCAGGAAATGGATTGGTAATGCCGGCATAGGGATTGGAGAAGTTGCCCGGCGCGTTATTCGGATAATTGATACCAACCGCTGTTACGAATGGTGAGCTGTTCGAGAAGATGTTGTTGAACACGCCGCTCAGCCGCGTTTCGTAGAACATGCCGAAACCGCCGCGAATGGCTGTCCGGCCGTCGCCGGAAAGATCGTAGGCGAAACCGAGGCGCGGCATCAGGTGCGAGAATTCCGTGTCTACACCTTCCGGGTTGAAGCCCGCGTCACCCGCAAACTGCAAACCGATCGGCGCATTCGGAAAGACGCTGGAGCGCTGCCCGGCCGCGAAGGCCGTAGGGCTGAAACCGCCCATGCGATTCTGAATCTCGTGCCAGGGGAAGAACGGCTCATAGCGAACGCCATAATCCAAGGTGAGCCGCCGCGTCGCCTTCCAGCTATCCTGCGCATAGAAGCCGTAGAAGTGGCCGCGATTGTTGAAGAACTGTCCGGACGCCTGGTTGAAGGTAGTGAGATCGCCGAGCAGGAAGCTGGCGTTGGCGTTGCCGGTGCCGTTCGCAGTAAAGAAAAACTGTCCCGGCTGCTCGTAATCGTTCTCGACATCGATCTTTGCGATTTCCATGTGGAAGCCGAAGCCGATGTTGTGCGCGCCGCGCACGTAATGAACATCGTCATTGACCGAATAGTTCGCGCGGCCGAAGTCGGCCTGCGGATTATCGCCGAGGGTGAAGCCGGCAGGAGCACCGCCATTCACCTGAATTTCGTTGATCTGCTTGATCGCTGGCTGCCAGATGTTAACTCCGAGATCGGCTGCGTCCACGCTGCTGGCGACCGGGCCGCGGGTCGAGGTCTCGAGCTGGTAGTTGGCGGTCAGCTCGTTCAACAGATGATCGTTGAAGGTGTGCCGCTCGGCGACCAGCGCATTGTTGTACTGAATCTGCGCCTGATCCGAATACGTCAGAAGGTTGGTCGTGTCCAGCACGCCCTGCAGCTGGAATTCGTCGTAGTAGTAGCGGGCGGTCACATGGTCTTTGTCGCCGAAGTCCTGGTCGTAACGGCCCACGCCCTCGTTGAAGTTTTCATCGGTCGGCTTGCGATAGGTGAAGCTGCCGTTCGCGGTGGCTGCGGGCAGGAACTTGAGCAGCGCCAGCGACGACGCGTTGTAGTAGGCGGGATTGATGGTTGTCGTGAAATTGCCATTGCCGTCCGGAGTGCAGGGGAAGGCCGGGCCGCCGGGAGCCGGATTAACGACGCAAGTCGACTGAGTAAAGGTTCCGGCCAGCTGCGAGGCCGAAGGTAGAGTGGACGCGGTCGTCGCGCTGGCAACATCGCGATACTTCGTGCCCTGGTAGCCAACGAAGAAGAACGCCTTGTGTGCGGTGAAGAGGTGCGGGATGCTCACCGGACCGCCGAAGGTGCCTCCGAACTGGTTGCGCTTGAGCGGATCGACAATTTTCACGCCGTTGACGTAGCTGAAGTAGTTGGCCGCATTGAAGACCCCATTCCGCAGATACTCGAACAGATCGCCGTGATACTGATCGGTGCCGCTGCGGCTGACGATATTGACCACGCCGCCCGCGTTCTGGCCATACTGAGCGTTGTAATTGCTGGTCTGGACGCTGAACTCCTGCAGCGCGTCGGGGAACGGAAAGGGCGCATTCACGTTGGTGTACTCATCCACGTTGTTCGCGCCGTCGAGAAGATAATCTGTCTGATTGGCAAGCGTGCCATTCGCCGAGATGGTCACGACGACAGGAAAAGTCTTGGTGTTTCCCTGGTCGGCCTGCGCTTCAGGCGCTGCGACCACGCCTGCGACCAGCTCCGTCAGAGACGCCGCGTTGCGGCCATTCAGAGGCAGATCATTGACGCTCTTCTGAGTGACAACCTGTGAGAGAGTGCCGGTCGTCGTGTCCACTTGCGGGGGCGCTGCGGAGACATTCACGGTCTGTGTCGCACTGCCGACCTGCAGGGCGATATTCACGGTCGCCGCCTGATCCGCCTGCAGCACGACTCCCTTCTGTTGATAGCCGGAAAATCCTGCTGCCGACACCGTGATGTCGTACTCCGCAGGAGGCAGCGCCGGAAACACATAGCTGCCATCGTTATTCGTGACCGCGGTCGTCGCTTCGCTGGTGCCGACCCGCGTCGCAACCACGCGAGCATTGGGCACGACGGCACCCGTCGTATCGGCTACGACACCGGTGATGCGGCCGAGCCCCTGAGCAAAGGCGTTCGATCCGGCCAGCGCCATCAAAAGCGCGGGAACGAGCCAAAGAAGAGAGAATTTTCGTAGCGGAACTGACATTATTTTTTACAACCTCTCGCAGCTGATGTGTTTCTGGCGGCCTCGCCGTAATATTCAATCTGGAAACTAATTCGCAGTTGAAACAGAAGCAATCCTAGACACCGGCTTTCAGGGTTGTCAACTCCCGGTCTGACCTCTTGCGGGCTTCGGGCAGATTCCACAGTTTCTTGACGGGCACTCGGCGCTCTTCGACCTGTGTTGAGAGGATTGTGGTGTAGAGTCAGCCGGCCAAACGCAGAAAAATCCGCTCAACGGCGCGCGCGTGCGCCGAACGGAAAAGGCCGCGTACCTTCCCGGAAGGAGTGAGGGAATGCGCGGCCGAGCCGAATTTAACTACTGATGAGCGCTCTGATCGCGCGACAGGTAATGAACCCAATCGAAGTCCGCGTAGCCTCCGTCGGGATCTCCAGTCGAATAGGTGAAGAGAGAGGGCCGCGAGCCTTTCCACCAGCTGAAAGTGATGGGTATCGTCTCACCGAAAGCTTGAAACGATTTGCCCTCGTCGATGCTGTAGGAGTAGCTCACCGTGTCTCGGTCTACCCTTAAGCGCAGTTCGATGGTCTGACCTGTCACTGCCGGTCCTTCCACGACATTGCTCTTGGTGAAGAGCGTCAGCGTCCTCTTTCCGTCAGCCTCAACCACCTGCAGACCGCTCGCAGACTTCTCCAGGATCGCAATGCCGGCATGCATGCCATCGCGCATTCCCTGCAGATCGAGCCGAGCTGTGAACTCCAGCGACTTGTCCTGCATCTGCTGCGTCAGGGTGTTTCGAGCGCTCAGCAGATCACCGGCCTTCATCGGCATAAGCCGTAGAAACCCAGGCCGCGCGGTCAGCGACCAGTGGGCATTGTCGGGATTATGGTTCCACTCCCACTGCGGGCTAAGCTGACTGGCGCTGAACTCGTCGGAAGTCTGCGGATGCTGATGTGACGGCGCTCCGGCGTAATGAGGAAATGGCCACGAAGCCACCGGCTGACCTGCTTCTGCTCCGGGTGCGGCTTCGCCGATCACCGGCCAGTCGTTCTCCCAGCGCATCGGCTCCAGATAGACGATGCGTCCATGCGCGCCACTGGAGTGGAAGTGGATGAACCACGCCTGCCCATCTGGAGTTTCAACATATCCTCCCTGGTGCGGCCCATTGACGTCCGTCGTTCCCTGCGCCAGGACGACGCGGTGCTCATAGGGGCCATCGATGGAGCGCGAGCGCAGCACCACCTGAGATCCCGTGCCGACGCCTCCGAAGGGCGCGAAGATGTAGTAATAGCCGTTGCGCTTGTAAAACTTCGGGCCTTCGAGCGTGGGCAGCGACTCCGGATCGCGCACGATGACCTTGCCCTGATCGAGAACGGATTTGCCGTCGGGCGCCATGCGGTGCAGGATCAGCGGACCCGCTCCGTAGACGGAATGCACTAGGTACGCCTTGCCATCCTCATCCCAGAACGGGCATGGATCTTCGAGACCCGGCCCGGAAATGACCGCGACCGGCGTCGACCACGGACCGGTGATCTTCGCGGCAGTGGTGACGAAGATCCCTTCGTCCGGGGTGGGAAAGTAAATATAGAACAGGCCGTCATGCTGCCGTATCGATGGCGCCCAGACGCCGCGCCCGTAGCGATTTCCTCCGGCCATGTCATAGGCGGGCCCGAAAGGAATGCGCGGCAGTGCGTGTCCGACGATGGTCCAGTGAATCAGGTCGGGCGACTGCAGAATCGGCAGCCCCGGCACAAAGTGGAAGCTGGAAGCGATCAGATAATAGTTGGAGCCGGCACGGATTACATCGGGATCGGAGTAATCCGAATAAAGAAGGGGGTTGCGATAAACACCTTCCGTTTTCGGCTGCTCCGCATTTGCCGGCGCCGTTAATAAGAGGAAAACGAACGCAATCGCGCCAACACGCCAGGAGAACTTTCCAGAGTCACGGCTCATGTTTTTCATTATGCCGCTGAACGCCGCTCGCCCGTGGTGATATGGACTTCCCTGCGCCGTCCTTAATAGAAGACGACCGTCTGCGCGGTTAGTCGTCCGGACAGACCTTCTGTTTTTCAGGAGCGGGCGGATCGGATGTCTTCGGAACGGGCACGGTGGTTGAGGTATGAACACCGTCCTGCCCCATGTCTACGAACTCGCTGCCCGATGACGCCAGGCTGATGCGATGATCGCCGGGCGTGGAGTAATCGGCAAAGCCATAGACCGCCATGGTGTCTGCGTTGACCGGAACTTCGAGATGGAAGCTTTGCCCCGGAACCAATTCCCAGGAGTAAAACTGCACCTTGGCTTTCGGTCCGCCGCGATAGTTACAGCGGCCTTTCACGCTGAACCAGGTGGCGGCGTCGAGTTGCGAGACCTTCTTGAGCAGCTTTTTGTCCCCGATAACCACCACATCGAAGGGCACAACGCTGTCGATATTCGCATCCGAAGCCACGTTCACCTGCAGAGCCAGAGTCGGCGGATGCCCCAACAGCTGATCGAGCGACTTTCCCGGATGTTTCAGCGCGCATCCGGCCAGAAGCGAAGCAGCCGCGAGCAGAGAGAGAGCGAGATGGCGACGTGCGGTCAGGGTCTTCTCTTTCGTAATAACCTTCTCGAAGGTACAACAAGATTCTGCCTTCAGCCGCACGAGCCTGCAATTTCCGAATCCCGGTGGAACCAAACTCAATATTGACCGCGAGCGCCTGCGGCTCCACTCTTATTCTGGAAAGCAGTGTGCGTTGCCGAACTGAAACTGAGGTTGCATCATGCAAGCTGAAACCAATCTGGGCGACCTTGCATTTCAGGCCGAAGGCGGAGATGCGAGCGCGCAGTACCGGCTGGGAGTGCTGTTCCTGCTGGGTGAATCGGTGGAACAGGATCTGCAGGCGGGGCATCGCTGGCTGACCAAAGCCGCGGAGAACCAATACCCCGGTGCGGTCCTGCTGACCAAAAAACTGGCCAACTGCGACCACATTGAATCGGCAAGCGAGGAAAGATCGATCTCTGCTCGAATCACTGCCCGGGAGTGGATGAAATCAAGCTCGTCCGTTGCGTTGGCCTTTTACCGGCGCACCCTCGCGTCCATTGGCAGGTCGGCGCAGCAAATCCTGGACGCCCGCGTCTGGAAGATCCGAGGCTGGAAGACCGAAGCTCGAAATCTGTTAGCCAAGGTCGGATACAGCGACACTGCGGAAATTCCCGTTCGGCGGAGAGAGGGATTTCAGTTCCGGGATTCGCTGTGAGCTCGCAAGCTGCGCAAGTGCCAATGGGGCTGAGGCGATCGAGCATCGTCCGCAATTTCCTCTCGGCTCTCTATGCCCGGCGGCGGGAGATCCTCCGATGGCTGGTGCTGCTCGGCGCATGCCTGATCGTCGCAGCCACGACGCTTCTAATTCTCTTCGCAATCCTTGACGCACCTCTGGCCGCGCTGGCGGCTATCGCAGCGGGAGCCGCAGCTCGTTTGCTGGGACAAGCTCTGAATCTGAGGCAGCTGCGCCTCTCCAACCAGCCTGCCGAGCTGGCCACTTTCGAGTTCGATGGCGAGACGATTCTCTGCAACATCGACAAGAGCAAAATACTTCGCTACGCCAGCGCCTGGAAGTGGCGGATCATCGCCGCACTGACCGCAGCCGGTGCGTGTCTCGCAGTGCAGCATCTGCCTCTTCCAGAATTTCGTCTCCTGCCGACATCTTTCGGGAACTTCCGGTGGCTTGTCTCTCTGATCGGGAGCTGTGCGGCGGCTTTGCCCGTATTCTCCGGCATCTTTTTTCTCCAGGTGAAGGGTCCGGAGCGTCGTTGGGCTGCCGAAACCGCAGCCGTCATCGGCAAGCGAGTGGCCGCTTCGTCGGATCGTCTTCTTCAACCTCGGGAGTTGGCCGGGCTATCGGCCGGCGTTGAAGCCCTAGGGCATGCGCTGGGGATGGAAAGGCGTGAAGAATACCGGGCTGCGGTTGCAAGATACATCGGCAACAACACCACGGCCTCCGCATTGCAGCCGGAGACAGCAGAAAAATTCCTAGACGCGCTGACCGAGCTGGCTCGCCAGGATCTGAAAGATCTAAGCGTCTCCCTGGACGCGTATCGCGGCGTCGAATGCCGCTTTCGAGCTGTCCAGATGCTGGCGGCCACCATCAGACAGCCGGAACAAGAGTTGAAGCTTGATGAATTGGGATCTGAGTTCGACCAGCTCTCGCAGCTTGCCTCCGAGCGCCAGTGGGAAGAGCTGCAGAGGCGCGCGGTGTGGATCGAGAACGAGCTCGATCGGCTCCACGAATCACTCCGCCTGCATTCCTCGTCGGTGCCGCCCGTGGTGCTGGCGCCAGGCAGCGATCCCTACAGCCTGCTCGGAGTCAGCGTCGACACGCCCACCCCGCTGATACGAAAGCTGCGGCTCAGCCTTGCCCAGCTTTACCATCCCGACATAAGCCACAGCACCCGCAATAGCGCCAAGATGGCCGAGCTCAATGCAGCATATGACGCAGTGATGAAAGACCGCGAGCGGGAAGCTCGCTAACCCGCGTCGCGTCGCACCCGGCCTTCTTCCCCCGCCGCTTCCATAGGTCGTCATTCCGAGCGAAGCGAAGAATCTCGGCGATCATAGCGGATGAAACCGCGCTGGGATTTTTCCTCCCTCCGGTCGTTAGAACGACGAGTTTTTGCTTGGCAACGCATGGGCGAAGCATGGAGAAACTGAACCGTTAACCCCGGTGTTAGATTTTTGATTGGCTGCAACAAATTGTTCGTGTCACACTTACAGGGCATTACGCACGGAGATCTGCTTGACCGCGAATATGTTGGACCTGCCCCACCTGATCGAATGGCACGAGGGCATGTTACTCACCCCGCAGCATTTTCAGCAATTCGCTGGACGCAGCGAACTGCTCACGCAGTTCATGTTTGCCTCGGGAGTTCCCTTTCGCTGGGGTGTGATCGACCTCAAGATCGATCAAGCGGCGTTGAGCGGCGGCATTCTGCGCATCCTGAATATTGAAGCTGTAATGCCCGACGGCCTGCTTGCTCTGGGCGGAAGCGAACGTGGCGCCGATCTCGAGTTCGATCTGCAAAAGGCGGAAGGCACTCCCGCGCGGATCTATCTCACCGTGCCCCGCGAGACCGGCCTTTATGAGCGCACCGACTACAGCCGCTACGAAGGCTTTGTGGCAAAGGATGAAGCCGCCTCCGACGAAGTCTCAGGCGCGGAGCAGACTCCGATACCCAGAATTCGCGCCCGCCTGCGATTGACCAGCGGCGAATCCGGCCTGAGCGGAATGACCGCTCTCCCGCTGATCGAGTTTGCTATCGAAGGAACGGTCTGCAAGCAGACTGACTACATCGCGCCCGTGCTGCGCATGAAGCCCGGCTCGGCGCTATCCAACTTATGTGCCCCGGTGCGAAGGACAGTCCGCGAGAAGGCTACGGAGCTGGCCAGCAAGCTGCCTCCCGATGCACGCAACAGCGACTTCGCCGGCATGCAGCAGCTGCAGTGGCTGGTCTCGGCCCTGCCCCAGGTCGAAGTGCTGCTGGAGAGCGATCAGGCTCATCCTCATGCTCTCTATCTCGCGTTCTGCTCGATGGCGGGAAGCGTCGCCTTCCTCAGCAATGCCCGGGTTCCACCGATTTTTCATCCATACGATCACGACGATCTTCGCGGCAGCTTCGATGAGGTTCTTGCCTTTATCCGGCTTGCGCTCTCCGAGGGGCTGATCGACAACTGGATCGGCCAGCCATTCAAGAAGCGCGCCGAAGGCGGCACGCGTCCCGGCGATCAGTATTTCGAAATTCAGCCCACTCTGGAGAAGGCCTTTGGCGCCGAAGCGGATTTCTCCTCGCCGTATCTGGCACTGATGTTGAAGGGCCCCGCCGATGTCATGACGGAATGGGGAGAATCCTGTCTGCTCGCAGGTGAAGACGCCATCTCCGACCTGGAGCTGAGCCGCAGCCGCGGCGCAACCTGCGAGCGGGTGGATTCCCTTGGCGACCTGGTGCCGGCGCCCGGATCGGTTCTCTTCCAGGTGAAGAACGAAGGCAAATGGATCACTCCGCGCAAGAAGCTGGTGCTCAAGCCAGCCAAGCAGGAGGCCCGGATGCCCGATGTCGCCACCCTGTTCATCCGGAAACGTTCGCAGACGAACAAAGGCCGCTAGCCATGCCGGAACGAAGCCAGAATTCCTATCCGCTGCTGCGCGAGTTTCGCGAGTTCTATGCCGAGATCGCTCGACTCCGGCAAATTGCCGAGGGATCGCGTGCGGGCGGTCAAGCGACTCCAGGACTGCGACAGGCATCTGTTGCCGCAGCGACTCCGGAAGCAGATGGCGCCGGTGGAGTCTCGCTGGCGATAGAAACGGATGACGCCGTCGCCAGCCGCGTGTGGTACGAGATGACCCGCTATCTCGATCACAAAATGTATGAGGTCAAGGCCGCGGCCAGCTCCTTCTCGCACGACATCCTCGATCAAATGCTCTACATCATGGCCGCCTATGCAGACGAGACCTTCCTGTGCCTCGTCGAGTGGAGCGGAAAGGATTATTGGAGCGACCGTCTGATGGAGCTGCGGCTCTTCCGCTCGCAGGTGGCAGGCCAGGAGATCTTCCGGCGCATCGACCGCCTTCTGGCGCGCCAGGACTACGGCACCGAAGAGCTGGCTGCGGTGTATCTGATGACGCTAGCGCTGGGCTTCAAAGGCCAATATCTCCGCGAACCGAATTCGATCGAGATTTATCGCAGGAAGCTCTTCGACCGTCTGTTGCTGACCAACCCCGACTTGGGATGGGACGGGCGCAGGATCTTTCCCGAAGCCTATCGCCACACGGTGACCGAGGGCGCTCCGGTCAAGATGCCCGAGCCGAAGAAATGGTGGGGAGTGGTCGCTGCCATCGTGGGAGCGTGGCTGATCGTATCCACCATCGCCTGGCTGGTGGTGGTCGGCCCCACGCGGAAGAACCTCTCCGTCACACGGCATGCCCTGGCAGTCGTAACCAGCCAGCACTCCACAGCGGAGACGACGGCCAAGTGGAGTTCCCTGGTCTTCGAGCAGCAGGGAGACGCTTTCCAGCTCCCGCTGCCGGCAACCCTTTCCGTGAAACGAACCGCAACAGGAAATGTGGTCGCGCCGCTCCTCATCGGGGTTGAGGTATCGGGCGGGAACAGCACCGCATCGCGAATCAAAGAGTGGTTGTCCTCGGGCCTGAGCCGTTTCCCGATTAATCCGTACAGCGCGGCCGCGCAGACCAAATCGGTCGCATCGGTTCAGCAGGTATCGACGCCGGACGGCATCACCGCGGGGGATACGACATCGTTCTTCCTGGTCGATCCCGGCCTCAGCGCTCAGGATCTGGCGCTCCACCCCACGCTGACCTTCCCATCCCGCGAAAGCGCCGGTGCGGCAGCGGTCACGCTTTCGATCCCCGACCGCACTCCGGTGGCAACGCCATGACCTCCTGCCGTTTCGTCACAACTATTCTCGAGCTGCGGAGGGCGGGATGAGAATCTCTTTCTCCGACCCCACGTTTCTGGCGATCCTGCTGGTCGCGGTGATCCTCTTCGCCGTGATTCTGATAGTGGTAGCGATCTTCGTGGTGCTGAAGTCGCGCAAGCAGGAGGGTGAAGCCAAGCCCGAAGAAGAGCAGAAGCCGCAGTGGTGGTTGCCGCTGCGAACGCCGGGCATGAAAGCGAGTTTCCGCGAAGCCATGCGGCGGATCGCGAACCGGCTGCCGGGTTGGGGCTCGCGCTATCGCGTGCCATGGTATGTGTTGATCGGAGAGACGGGATCGGGCAAGACCACCATCGCCGAAACCCTCGGCGGCATTGCGGCGGATATCGTCGAACCCGAGGGCAAGCCCGGCAAGGAAGACTACACGCCCCGCTGGCTGCTGCTCGATCAGGCCGTCTTAATCGACGTGCCGGGTGGGGCCTTTCTAGCCACCGCTACGCCACAGCCTGCCGCTACGGAGAATCTCGCGCCCTTGCGTAGCGGACCGCCTGACCGCACCGCATGGAGAAGCTTCCTGCGCCTTGCCGCGCGCTATCGCCCGCGCCAGCCGCTCAACGGAATCGTGCTGACCATCCCCGCAACGGAGTTGCTGGAAGCGGTTGCCGAGCCTGACCATCCGCAGCGTATTGCCCGCATCACCGAGCTCGCACGGCGACTGGATGACGTGCAGCATCTCACCGGGCTTGTTCTTCCTGTCTATATCCTGGTGACCAAGTGCGACGCGGTCACCGGCTTCTCCAGCTACTCCCGCATCTTCTTCGAGCAGGCGGCGCGCAAACCTGCGGAGCGGAATGGCAATCCGGTGGCCGAGCTCTCCGATGATCTGATTGGATGGTCCAATCCCCACCTGCTGGACACCGCCTTCAGTCCCTCGTGGGTGGACGAGGCCTTCGACTCCACCAACGAAGTTCTGTTGCGCTACCAGCTGGAGATGCTGGCGGAGAGCAAGACGACCGGGCAGGCCGACGGCGTATTCCTCTTCCCTTTCGAGCTGCAGAGCTTGCGCGGCCCATTGCGGACTCTGCTCAACCGCGTCTTTCGCACCACGGCGTACCACGGACCGCACCTGCTGCGCGGCATCTACTTCAGCGGGCGCGAAGGCGACGGCCTAGAGGCCGCCCCGAGCGATCTCACGGCGCAGCGCCTCACACCGCACGCCTTACTGGATCCGCAACCGAGCCGGGTGATCTTTGTCCGGCATCTCTTCGAATTCAAAATTTTCGCGGAACGTTATTTGGCCACTCCTCTGGTGGGCGGCTTCTTCTCCCGCAACCGATCCGTGATCGCCGCGCAGATCATCGCCTGCATTCTGGTCGTATTTTTAGGGGCGGCTACCTTCAGCGCCTGGGGCCGCCTGGGCCGATTACAAAACGATCACATCGATCCCGTGCTGCAATCGCTCGCGACCAACTTGAACACCATCGCCGTCTCCTCGGGTGCGAGCGTCACTCCTGCCGTCGATCTCTTCAATACCCTGGGCGCGTCGCACGAGAACGAGTTTTACTCGCTGGGAATGCCCTACTCCTACATCGATCTCGAAGGCCTCCACCATAATCTGAGCGACACCATCGAGCGCACCTTCGAGGCGGTGGTCCTGAGCTCCTGCAAGGACGCACTCGAGGATCGCATCTCGCTGCTGCTCGCTGCCGCGCCGCCGGTGGTGGCGCCGGCAAATTACACGGCTTCGACTTATCTTCCGGGAAATGCCTGGACCTCCGACCCGGCCTATCGCGAGCTGCAGAGATATCTCTCCGACCTGCAGGCGCTGCACACCAACATCGATCGCTACCGCTTCATCACCGGCGCAGACACCGGCAGCTTCGTGCAGTTGAACCAGCTGCTGCACTATCTCGGCGGATACGATCTGCCCGACACCAGCCGCATCGCGCACGATCCCAACTACCAGCGCCTTCTTCTGAACGCAACCTGGTCGCCGCTCGAAGTTCCACCGGACTACGACGAGCTGACCGCCGCATCCGCGACAAACAGGATCAATAGCTTTTACCAAAGCTGGTTCGACACGAATCCGCTCAAGGCGGAGGTTCAGTGGCTGGCTGGAGCCAACGGGCTTCAGGACCTGACCGCAGGCCGCAATACTTTATCAAACGACCAGCTGCACGCCATCGTGAGCCACGCCCAGGCCATGGACACACAACTCAACGCGGGCGGCTACGACTGGATTGCGGCGAGCTTCAATCGCGAGAGCTATCCGGCACTGGGTCCGGCGCTCGATGCGATGCCGTTTGCCGACAGCCAGTTCACCGATCAGGTCTCGACCATAGGCGCGCAAAAGCTGGACTCCATGAAGGCAGCTCTGCAGACCACACCGGCAGTCCTCACCATCGAAGACGGAAAAGTCCGCCTGGACGGGCAGGTGCGCACACTGGCCTCGGTTCTCGATTCGCTCCTCGACTACGAAGTGATGTCGGACGAAGACGGGAGTTCGGCCACCGCCTGCCGCCCGATTCCATCCGGCGACGTGTGGAATCAGGCCGACCTCGAGCGCGCCCTGAGCCTTGACGCCATGCGCAGCAAAATCGACAAGGAGCTGCTGCCTGAGCTTCCCGGCTCCTACCGCGAGGCCGTGCGCGGAGTGGTCGACGCCCGCGCCAGCACCAACATCTCTGCCGCGTTGCAGGATGCGATCATGCCCAATCCCAACGCCGGCGACGCGCAGGCCGCGCTCGATACCGAGCTGCGTAACCTGAGCCAGTCGCTCGACCAGCTGAAGCAGGTGGGCGACGCGCTCACCGCGCTGCACGCTACCGCGGAGCATGCCTGCCTCAATCGATCGCTTAACCGTCAGGCGTCTGCATTGCTGGTGAAGGTGAACCAGCAGCTGCCCGCGCTCTACAGCCCGAGCACGCCACTTGCTGCCGACGGAAATACTCTGCCCACCTCGCAGTGGATTTATGGCGTGAACTCGTCCGACGATCTGCAGACCTATCTTGCCGGTGAGCAGAAGAAGATCGAAACCGTAACCGCGGACGCCGCGCCGCTGGTGCAGCTGCTGCGCAGCGAAGGCGGACACTCCGCGCTGCTGGCCAAATGGCGGAACATCTCCACCGATGTCGCGGCGTTGCAGGCGAAGACGCCGGGCAATCCCATTCAAACGCTGGAAACCTTCATCTCCACCGACATCGACAAAGTAACGCCGGACTCCGGCTGTAAAACAACCAGCCAGCGGCATTCCTCTGACGTCTTCCTGAACGTACGCGCCGAACTGGCGAAGATCGCGGTCGACCGCTGCCACCAGATCGCCGTCTCGCGCTTCAACGAGATCGCAGCGGACTTCAATAAGAGGCTGGCCGGGCGTTTTCCCTTCTCGCAATATCCGGACACGCGCTCCGGCTCCGAAGCCGGGCTGACCGACATCGCCGCGTTCTACCAGACCTTCGACCGGGAAGCACCCGGCCTCGACAGCCTCCTGCCGGCAATCGTGGATAAGGCTGGCGACATCACCACGTTCATGAAAAACATCGCCGCGGCTCGCCCGCTGGTCTCCGGCACAGCCAAGGATCCCACCCCGGCTCTGGGTGTGAGCATTCACTTCCGCACCAACCGCGACAGCGAGAGCTTCGGCAATCGCATCGCCGAGTGGAAGCTGCAGCTCGGACAACAGCTCCTGAGTTATCCTCCCGGCTCGGGAGATGCAGCAGCCCTGGATTGGCATCTTGACCAGCCTCTAACGCTGACTCTGCGCTATGCCTATGACTCGCCCGAAATTCCTGCAACGCGGCCTCCCTCAACGCAGGTTCAGGTGCAGGGCCTGACCGTGCAGTATCAATACAGCGATTTCTGGTCGTTGTTCGCCATGCTGCGCAATCATCCACCGGGACCGGCCGACCAAAAGAATCAATTTGCATTCACGATTCCCAATACCTATGCTGCGGGAGCCGTTCCCATACCCGGCGCGTCCAAGCCGCCGGACACCGTGGTTTACCTGCAGGTGGATCTGTTGCCCGTCGGCGCAAAGCCGGGTGGCGACACATTGCCGTTCCCTGAATTTCCCTACAAAGCGCCCGTAGCGACGCTGAAGACCACGCACGGAGACTGACCATGAGCCGCGCTCTTGACCCGCTTCTTACCGATCTCGACCGGCTATTGGCTCCCATCTCCGCAGAACACCCCGGCGGCGAGTGGCTGCGCTACCAGGGCGTCTACGAACAGGTGCGCGAGGCGCGCAGAGAGGATGACGCGGGGCTGCCGCAGGGCGTCTGGCAGAGCGACCTCAAGCGCGCCGACTGGGGCGCCGTCGAAACTCTCTGCGCCGAAGCGCTGGTCCACCGCAGCAAGGATCTGCAACTCGCGGCGTGGCTGCTCGAAGCCTGGATTCAGCTCGACAGCTTTGCCGGCGCGGCGCGGGGCATCGAGCTGATGCACCGGCTGTGCGCGGATTTCTGGGAACAGATGTACCCCGCCATCGACGGAGAAGATCTGACCGCCAGGCTGGCGCCCATTCAGTGGGTCAACGAGAAGCTGGCCCGGCGCCTTCGACTGCTGCGCCTGACGAAACCCGGCATGGAAAGCGTTCCGGCCTACTCGCTGGCCGATTGGGACGTAGCGGTGCGCAATCCCGGCGAGGGTGGACCACCCAATGCGGTTACCATGGCGAAGTTTCAGCAAAGCGTCATGCTGACCGGCTACCGGTGGTTACTCGCTCTCCACCAGGATGTCCTCGCCACTCTCGACCATGTGCGGGCCTTCGACGAACTCATGGATGAACGAGCCGGCAAGCTCGCCCCCGGCCTCCTGCAATTTCGCAAAGAGGCTACGTCGGGGGAGCAGCTACTAGAAAGCATGCTCGCCGCTACGCGCGTCAACGAACCGGAGCCGGAGCCAGCTCCGCAGGAAGAAGAAGAGACTGACTCTTCGGAAGATTTCGGCTCTGCGCTCGCGTTGCAGCCCGATGCTGAGGACCGTCCGCTCGCACCGGTCTCTCAATCGCCAGCCCTTCACCAGACCAATCACGCGGTTCAGCCGCATCCAGCAATGCCCGCAGCGGGTATTCAGTCTCGCGCCGATGCCTACCACCTGCTGGAGGAGATCGCGGAGTTTCTCCATCAGACCGACCCGCACAGCCCAACGCCTTACCTCATCTGGCGCGCAGTCGCCTGGGGCAACATGCACTTCAACGAGCTGCTGCCGGAGTTAGTCAAGGATCAGGGGGAACTGAGTGAACTGGTCAGACTCCTTCGCCTCGATCTATCCGACGGGCGTAATTGAAGTCCATCGGTAATGTGCGGTAATTCAAGGGTTGCCCGCATTCCGAAAAAAACTTGTGGAAATAGAAAGACTTTGTGATTAGACTACGAGTCGTTTGCTTGTTACTTGCGGATGTAAATTATCCGTAAAAAAGTAATTCTTTGATCATTGTTGCCTATTACCTGCGTTCTGCCGTTGCGGAGCACAGTTCACCTACCAGAATGAGGAAAGATCATGGCAGAGAGCATTCAGCACAAACTAGACCGGGTGCGCCCCCCGCGCGTCCAGATCACTTATGACGTACAGATTGGCGATGCCTTCGAGGTCAAGGAGCTTCCTCTCGTTGTGGGAGTGCTCGCCGACCTTTCGGGACAGCTCCCCGACGGAACCACCCCTCCGAAACTGCGCGACCGCCAGTTCGTAGAGATCGACCGGGATTCGTTCAAGGAGATCTTCGCCAAGATCAATCCCCGCTCGGCTTTCACCGTCGACAATCTGATGAAGGTCAGGGCCGCCGATGCCACCGAGACGCCGCGGCTGCCCATCGAGATCTCCGCCGAGGCCAATCCCAAGCTGGACAACTCCAAGCCGTTGGACGCCCTGCTCGGCAATGTGCTGGGCGACGACCCGCTCTACATGTTTCATCCCCTCTGGGTCATCCGGCACACTCCGCAGCTGAATACGCTCTACGAGGCGCGCAGCCGCCTGAGCGACCTGCTCAGCAAGCTGGACGGCAACGACAAGCTGGAAGCCGAGTTGAAGGTAGCGGCGACCGATGCCAACAAGCCGAAGGATATGGTGCTGGACGCATCCAGCTATCCCGAGCCCAAGGACACGAAACAGCTTTCGGCTCCCGACGCGCCAGCCAAGTAGCGTACAGCGCCGGTTCGCAGGAAAAATTCCTTTCCATCGGCGCCTTCGCGGTCATGAGTCAACGCTTCATCTCGACGATGTTCAACGGCCAGGAGCGCAAGGCGCTCTGCCCCAAGGAGAAACGCAATGCCGGACGCAACGACAACCCAACCGAATGACGATTACCTCTCGAAAATAGTGATGCAGAGCGGCATGGTACGGACCGACACCAATGGCAAGTCGGGGCCGGAGCTGGCCCGCCTGCAGGTTATCCAGGAAGAGCGGCAGAAAGACGCCGAAAACCTGATCCGCGAGTTTCTGGAACAGGTCTCCTTCGATCCCTATTACAAGGCGACGCTCAAATCCTGGTATGACGACACGGACGGCACCCTGGCCGAGAAATATCCCGACCAGCCCGGCCTGGCCGATCGGATTCGCAAGGTGCTGGAAGGCGATACCACCGATATCGTGGCTGCCATCAAGACCCGCATCGCGCAGATCGATGAGCTGTTACAGCTGCAGCTCGACCAGATTCTGCACAACCCCTCATTCCAGGAGCTCGAAGCGTCCTGGCGCGGTCTGCATTACCTGGTGGATAAAACCGAGACCGGTTCGAGCCTCAAAATCCGCCTGCTGAATGCCAGCAAAGCCGATCTGGTGAAGGACATCGAGAGCGCCGTGGAGTTCGACCAGAGCGCGCTCTTCAAAAAGATCTATGAAGAAGAGTACGGCACCTACGGTGGCAATCCGTTCAGCGTCCTGGTTGGCGACTACGCCTTCGGCCGCGATCCGCAGGATATCTCGACGCTCACCGGCATCTCCGGTGTGGCCGCAGCCGCGCACGCTCCCTTCATCGCCGCCGCCAGCCCCGAGCTTTTCGACTGGTCGAGCTACAACGAGCTCAACCGGCCGCGCGATCTCGCCAAAACCTTCGAAACCGCCGAGCTCATCAAGTGGCGCTCCTTCCGCGACAGCGAAGACTCGCGCTATGTGACTCTGACCCTGCCGCGCATCATGATGCGCTATCCCTATGGCCCCAAGACCAAGCCGGTCGACGGCCTCAACTACACAGAGCAGCTGAGCGGCAGCGAAGCCGACCACGAGAACTATCTCTGGGGCAACCCTGCCTATGCGCTGGGCGCGCGCATCACCGACGCCTTCGCCAAATACCGCTGGTGTGCCGCGATCCGCGGCGCCGAAGGAGGCGGCCTGGTCGCCGATCTGCCCATCTACACCTTCAAGACCGACAACGGCGACATCACCTTCAAGTGCCCCACCGAAACCTCCATCACCGATCGCCGCGAGAAGGAATTGAACGACCTCGGTTTCCTGGCGCTCTGCCACTGCAAGGGAACGGACTACGCGACCTTCTTCGGCGGCCAGACTACCAACAAGCCGAAGAAGTACAACCTCAGCTCGGCCAACCGCAACGCGAACATCTCTTCGATGCTGCCCTACATCCTGGCCTCGTCGCGCTTCGCCCACTACATCAAGGTGATGATGCGCGACAAGATCGGCTCCTTCATGACGCGGGAGAACGTGGCCAGCTATCTGAATCAGTGGATCTCGCAATACGTCCTGCTGACCGACGACGCTCCGCAATCGGTCAAGGCGAGCTTCCCGCTGCGTGAGGCCCGGGTCGACGTCACCGAGTTCGCCGACAAGGTCGGTGCCTACAAGGCGATCGTCTTCCTCAAACCACATTTCCAGCTTGACGAGCTTACCGTTTCGCTCCGCCTGGTTGCGGAACTGCCGCCGCCGGCCAAATAGACGTAACGCCGCCGCGCGCGTTAATGCGCAGTCAAACTTGAGTCTTCAGGAGAAATGCAATGGACGTAATTATTCTCGATCCCGGCTCTACGATCTCCGGGGAATGTGCGCTTACCGGCTACGTAGGCAAAATCGAGCTGCTGTCATACAGTCACGGCATCGCCCAGCAGATCACGGGCGATCAGAGCAATACCAAACGCACCTCGGGCAAACCGAACCACCAGGACTTCACGGTCACCAAGTATCAGGATCTGGCTTCCTGCAATCTGATCAACAACTGCAATACCGCGACACCGCTTCCGTCCGTCATCATCACCGTAGGTCAGAACGACAACGGCCACGTAACGGCGACCTGGGTCTACACACTCACCAACGCTCTCATCTCCTCCGTTTCAGTCGGCGGGGGAGGCGGAGGCAAGCCGCAGGAGACGGTGACCTTCAACTACACCGCCATCTCATGGGTCTACACGCAACAGGCAGGCACGGCAGCCAGCGATCCCGGCAACAATAAGGCGACATGGAACCTCGCAACCAACGCGGTCACCTAGAGCGTCATCCCAGGCTCGTTGCGGGAGTCCCCGTTCCGCTCTTCGATCGTTTCGACGAAGATCTGGACGACTCCCGCATCCTCGAGCCTTATCGCATCCAAAGCCTCGAACTGCTTCTCGAATCTATCCAGAAGGAAGTCGAAAATCTCCTCAACACCCGGTTGCCGCCCCGGCAGCGGCCGGTCACCAGTTGGGAGCCCATATCCGAACCGCAGACGGTTCTGGATTATGGGCTGCCGGCGTTTTCGCCCCTGGGTAGCGGGCGCGCCACGGATTCCCGTCTCTTGAAACAGACGATCCTCAGGAAGATCGCCAGCTTCGAACCGCGTCTGATCGATCCGCAGCTGGAATTACACAGCGACCCCGATGATCCGGCGGGCATGCTGGGAACCCTGCGCGGAAAGGTGCGGCTGGACAACATGAACCAGCCGGTATGTTTTCCGGTGAGCCTGCGCGATCATGGCGAATCGGCGACCATCCTGCCCGCCGAAGCCGACTGACTGCCGACCGCTCGCCCGGTCCACACCGTGCTTTAACAGGAGAAGTGCCCGAACGGAATGCGCGCCGACGAAGATTTCCTGCAGTATTACTTCGATGAGTTGAGCTACCTGCGCGACGCCGGCCGCAGCTTTGCGAGAGAACATCGAAAGGTCGCCGCCAGGCTCGACATGCCGCACGGCGAAACCGCCGATCCTCATGTCGAGCGGCTGATCGAATCCTTTGCCTTCATGACCGCGCGCCTGCAGCGGCAGATGCGCGCGGAATTCCCCGAGATCACCACTGCCCTGCTGGGCGTGCTCTACCCGCAACTGGTCCAGCCGCTGCCGCCCATGGCCATCGCCTGCTTCGATGTCGGCCCGACCATCAAGGGACTGACCGACGGATTTCCCATCCGGCGTAAGACGCCGCTCTTCGCGCAAGACCCCAGCGGATTGACCTGCCGCTTCCGCACCTGCTATGACACCATGCTCTGGCCGGTCACCGTAACTGAAGCCGCGCTGGAGATGGCGGAATACCACGGCCTCAGCTCCGGAAGCACGGTGTTGCGCATCCGCCTCCACGCGCGCGAAGATCTGCTGCGCAATCCCGCCTTTCTTCCCAGCCTGCGCTTCTTCCTCGACGGTCCTCCGGAGCTGACCGGCGCGCTCTATGAAATGCTCTTCGCAAATACCATCGACGTGGTGTTGTTGGATAAAAAGGGTGCAAAGCCGGTCTCACTGGGGCCGGCCGCTCTGCGCAGTGTCGGCTTCGCGCCAGAGGAGGAGGTGCTGCCCTATCCTCCGAATGCGCTGCCCGGATATCGGCTGTTGCAGGAGTATTTCAATTTTCAGCAGAAGTTTCTCTTCTTCGATGTAGAAGGGCTTTCCAAACGGCGCTGCGCCGCCGATGCTGTGGCCGCGGGCACGGATACTCTCGATCTGCTCTTCGTCCTCAAAGAACCACCGCAGCGGGAGCCGGTGATCTCGGCACGCAACTTCCGCCTGGGCTGCACGCCGATCATCAACCTCTTCCACAAGACCAGCGAGCCCATTCGCTTCGATCATCTTCAACTGGAATACCGGCTGGTCGCCGATATCCGCCGCGAGTCGACAACCGAGATCCATTCGATACACAGCGTCTCGGGCTCAGCAAATCCGGCCCAGAGCTCGACAAATTACGAGCCGTTTTATTCGTTCCGCCACTCTGCCGCCGGTCCCGGACCGCAGGCCTTCTGGCTGGGCCGCCGCGTTCCCGCCGATCGCGATGACGTGCGCGGAACCGATATGTATCTGTCGTTCCTCGATCGCTCGTTCCACCCTGCCGCTCCCGCCGACCAGACAGTGTTTGCGCACACGCTCTGCACCAATCGCTGGCTGGCCAGCCAGCTTCCCGACCGCGTCGAGTTGAATATCGAAGAGACCACGCCCGTGCTGCGCATCGCATGTGTGACCAAGCCCACGGTTCCGCTTTATCCGCCGCTGGGAGGACCTTCGCTGTGGCGTCTGGTGTCCAGCCTTTCGCTCAACTCCTCTTCGCTTACCAGCGATCGACAGGGACTGGAAGCGTTGCAGGAGATTTTGCGCCTCTACTCCTTCACCCGGCACAGCTATGCCGATCAGGAGATCGACGGTATCTGCTCCATGCAGAGCCGCAAGGTGCTGCGCCGCTTCGGCGCGGATGCCTGGCGCGGCTACCGGCGTGGCACCGAGATCACCTTCGTCTTCGATCCCATGAAGTACAAGGGCAGCAGCGCTCTGCTGCTGGCTTCGGTGCTGCGGCACTTTCTTGGTCTGTACGGGTCGGTGAACACCTTCACTCAGGTGGTCGCAAAACGCAGCAATATCGACGGTGAATGGAAGCGCTGGGCGCCGCTGAGCAGCGAGCAGGAGATTCTGTGAACGCGGAGATTGTATGAGTCCCGACGAGCTGAGTGCCGGTGAGCTAAATACGGGCGAAACGGCTCTCGCCGAGCAGCCTCTGCCATCGAACGGCGATCTGCGCTGGGGCTCGGGTGCCTCGACACTCGACCGTCTCTTCGCGGATGGCGGACGCTTCAGCTTTTATCAGGCAGTAAGAGCGCTTTCGCTTTTACACAATGGCGCGGCTCCTGCGTCGCACGGCTCTGTGCCCGTGCGCTTCCGCTCGCGCATGAGCTTCGATTTTCCCGGCGACGACATCGAGCGGATTGCGCCTCCCAGCCACGACGAAGCTTTGCCCCAGATGCTGGTCAACTTCCTCGGACTGGCGGGAGCGCACGGACCTCTGCCGGTAGTATTCACCGAGCAGTTGCTGCGACCGCGCAACAGCGCACTGCGCGACTTCCTCGATATCTTCAATCACCGGCTGGTGCTGCTGCTCTATCGGGTGCACGAGATGCACCATCCGGAGCTGACCGCCGGTTCGCCGGACGAAGGCCTCGCCGCTGATCATCTCTACTCGTTCTTCGGCCTCGGCCGCGATCCCGGCTCCGCCGCCCGCTACCGCCTCTGGGTGCCGGATCGCGCTCTGCTCCACTACAGCGGCATCCTGGCGCATCGGCCGCACTCCGCCAGCGGTTTGCAGCGGGTATTGGCGGATTATTTCCATGTCGATGTCGCTATCGAGGAGTTCGTCGGCGCATGGCTCGATCTAAGTGAGGATCAATGGACGCGCATCGGCGCGAGCCAAGGCCGCAATCATGGATTGGGGCAGGAGACGGTTCTCGGCAAGCGGGTCTGGGACCAGCATGCGCGGATTATCATCCAGCTTGGACCACTGGATCTCGACAGCTTCGAGCGGTTTCTTCCCGGCCGCGTTGCCTATAAGCCTCTGCAGAGCCTGACCCGCTTCTATCTCGGCGACGAAGTCGACTTCTCCTTCAGGCTGGTGCTCCGCGCTGACGAGGTGCCGTCGGTCGCGCCTTACGATATCCGCGATGCAGCCTCGCCCGTTCGCCAGATCGAGCTGGGACGGCTCTCCTGGCTGGAGTCAGGCAGGCTCGAATCAGGACGAACGAATGGCGCCCGCACTGCCATGAACAATGGCGTCGTCATGATCGACGGAGATCTTTAGAGTCATGAACATTCATCATATTTCCATCGGGCTGCTACAACGCCAACCGTGAAACTGCAGGTCCCTCCACTTCGCTTCGCTACGGTCGGGATGACAACTTATGCGAGAAATTGAATAACTCGGGAGACTAGAGATGGCTACTTTCGTCCAGACCGCGTTGCCGGTGCAGATCACCACGCCCTTCGGAGCAAACACGCTGCTGGTGCGCAACTTTCAAGGTGGTGAGGCGATCTCGGAGCTTTTCAGCTACGACCTCGAACTTTATTCGGCAAGCTCGTCGCTCGACTTCACGCAAATTATCGGCCAGCCCGTCACCCTGCAGATCCAGCTCTCTAGCGGAAGCTTCCAGTACGTCAACGGCATCGTCGGCCGCTTCACTCAGGCGGGATGCGACGAACGCTTCACCACCTATCTCGCCGAGCTTCATCCCTGGCTTTGGATGCTCACCATGAGCGCCGACTGCCGCATTTTTCAGAACATGAACACACTCGATATCGTGAAGCAGATCTTCTCCGGCCTCGGCTTCAGCGATTTCTCCGACAAGACGACGGGAAGCTACAGCGCCCGCGAGTACTGCGTGCAATATCGCGAGACAGCCTTCGCCTTCGTCAGCCGGCTGCTGGAGGAAGAGGGCATCTCCTACTACTTCACGCATGATGCCTCGAAGCACACCATGGTGCTCGTCGACGACACCAGCTCGTGGGGCACATGCCCGGGGTTGACCTCCGCCCGATACATTGGCAGCCCTGAGCCGCGATACGATTCCGACGACATGGTGCTGGACTGCGTGGTCGATCAGTCGGTGACCGCGGGCCAGTACAAAGCTGACGACTTCAATTTCACCATCCCCGCCACCCAGCTTCTCGCGACCGCCAGCGGCAGCGACACCAGCCGCTCCGTCTATGACTATCCTGGCCTCTACACCGCGCAGAGCGATGGCGAGACCATCACCAGCCGCCGGCTCGCAATGCTGCAGACCGAGGCCAAGACTCTGCGCGGCTCCAGCCTCTGCCGCGCATTTCATGCCGGATGCACCTTCACCCTGGCCAATCATTACCGCTCCGACCTGAACGCGAGCTATGTTATCCGCCGCCTCACCATGCGCGGTAATCAGGATGACTACACGAATTCTTTCGAAGCCTTCCCCGCAGCTACGACCTTTCATCCGCCGCAGATCACGCCGCGGCCAGTGATTGCCGGAACCCAGACCGCGTCCGTCGTGGGCAAGGCGGGAGAAGAGATCTGGACCGACCAATACGGGCGCGTGGTTGTGCAATTTCACTGGGATCAGCTCGGACAAAACAACGAGACCAGCTCGTGCTGGGTGCGCGTGGCCCAGGGATGGGCGGGAAATCTGTGGGGCAGTATCTACATTCCCCGCATCGGGCAGGAGGTGATCGTCAGCTTTCTTGAAGGCAATCCCGACCGCCCGCTCATTACCGGCTGCGTCTACAACGCGCAGCAGCAGGTGCCATACACACTGCCCGACAACCAGACCCGCAGCACGCTGAAGAGCAGCTCGTCCAAGGGAGGATCGGGCTTCAACGAAATATGTTTTGAAGACAAGGCCGGATCGGAAGAGATATTCATCCAGGCGCAGAAGGATATGACGGTCAGCATTCTCAACAATGAGAGCCTTACCGTGGCCGGAACCCGCACCCTGAGCGTAACCGGCAATGAAAGCCACACCAATAAAGGCGATTACACCTCGAATATCTCGGGTAACTTCACCCTGAAGGTCAGCGGCAACCTCAGCATCGAGGCCAGTGGATCTGTAAGTATCAAGTCTGGTACAGACTTCGCGAACACCGCAGGAACTTCACTGACCAATAAGTCCGGCACCGATATGATGAACGATGCAGGAACCAGCCTGACCAATAAAGCTTCTGCGTCCCAGACAGTCGATGGCGGCGGGATGCTTACGGTCAAAGGCGGCATGGTAAAGATCAACTAAGTGAGCCGGGGAAGCTACGGCATTCCAACGCAGCTTTGTCGATGCCATAGGTCATTGAAGGGCGCATGGAGCGGAATCCCGAAGAGGAGGGAGCGAACAATGGCGATGCAGGTATGTATGGGCGCGTCCATCGCGTGTAGCTTCGGCGCAGCTCCTGGCTCACTCATCGTGCTGCCGGAAAACCAGACATTTACCGGCACGCCCGCAGCCACCATCATGGATAACAAGCCGATGGTGAACATCCCCACCTTCGGCATGTGCTCGTCCCCCAGCAATCCTGAAGTGATCACAGCGACGGCGGCAGCTCTCGGAGTGCTGACCCCGATGCCCTGCGTGCCCGCGACGGTTGCGCCGTGGGCTCCCGGCGCACCTACGGTGCTCATCGGCAATATGCCCGCGCTCGACTCCACCTCAAAACTCATGTGCACCTGGGCGGGAATCATCCAGATCTCCGATCCAGGCCAGGCAACGGTGCAGATCCCGTGAGCGCCCTCTACAATTTCTCGCTCGACAAGACGCGCGCCCTGCTGCTCGCCGGCTGCTTCGCCGCGGCTGCGATTCTTTTGTTCTTTGCAGGATCGCTCTCCGGCATCCTCTACTCGGGCCATCTCGGCAGTAACGCAGCAACAACGCGCGTCGTACAAGCTCCGGCATTACCCAAGCCGATGCAGGCTCACGCGACGAGCCAGCCGGCAGCTGCAGCGGCCCCATCTTCCGCCGTGGCCGCTGGCCCTGCCGGGACACCCACTCCGGCTGCGAGCGCAACTGCTGCTTCATCGAACTCCGCTGCACCTGCGACACCCGCGCCGGCGCCGCCGGCTTCCGTGGCGGCGAGCGCACCTTCGGCCGCTGCAGCCACAACGCCGCCGTCTGCCGTTGCCAGTGCGAAGCCGCAGCCTGCGGCTCTCGCCGCAGCACCCAAGCCCGTTGAAGCCTCCTCGTCCTACGCGATTCCACTCGCGGTCCGGGTTGGCTCCTTCTCCGTGAAGGCCAATGCCGAGACGCTGATGCAGTCGCTAAAAGATCTGGGATATCGCCCGTCCCTGAGTCTCTATTCCGATCCCCACGAACGCACCTGGTATGTCGTAAAACTTGGCCCCTACACGCGCTGGAACAAGGCCTCCCAGGTCGCCGCGCGGGTATCGATTGCCGAGAACGTGAAGCCGGTCATCGGACCGATGGGCCCCATCCAGTAGTTCAAATTTCAGACGCGAGGCCTTGAACCCCGGAGTAATTTCGGATCACTGCATTTCGATGTGGATTTTAGACACGGCCTCGAAAGAGTGGCCCAAATACCGGCCGAAATATCGGCATCCCGGCACGGTTTGGAATCTGATTTCCCGTCACCGCAAATTTGGCCTGAACCAGCTTCGCCTGCATTTGGTTCAATGGCCTGTCAGCTGCCGTTGAGACTGCGGCCGAGACATGAGTGATCTTTGAATCGATTCGGGGCGGATTGATTTTCGGCTGCGTATGCGCGCCCTTCAATATCTCGTCATAAGGATAGAAATGATCCACCGGCAATCCGGCCTGGGCGGCGTGGTCGGGGTCGGGACGATAGTTGCCGCTTCCGTTGCTCCACCACTGCAGCCGTCCATTGTTGAAGAAGGCCTCGCCGGCGTAGAGCACGGGCTTGCCCTCGGCCAGCACCGGATGGCGGTAGCGCTGGTGCATCAGCGTCTCGCCGCTGGTCATGGTGACGAAGACGAAGCGGGAGTTGGGCACGTAGTGGCCATGCTCCTTGCCCCGGCTCATGCGGTAATTGTCGGCAAAGCTGCGCAGCCTGAATATCTGCTCCCGGTCAGCGGGCACCGCAGCCGACGGGTTCAGATTGGGGTAAAACTTAGGCTGTCCGAAAAGACTCATCGCGTGCTGCGTTCTCTCACTTTCCCAACTTAGTAACAGTCTAGGCCTTTAGTAATAGGTTATCGGCAAAAAATTGATGCACTACGCATGGCCGCCGCGATAAGATCCACCCATGCCCTCTCCCCCAGCCTTTCGCGCTGTTCCGGGCCCCCTGCTGCGACCGTTGCATGTGTCGCCCACAGGCAGCAGAACCCGCGTGGTTCAGGGGTTCTTCCAGAGCCGCCCATTCTCCTTCGCCGCATCCAGTCCCAACCAGATTCAAGCGAAGATGACCACCCAGCGCCGTCCCGGTGTCGATGCGTTCCAGGTGGACCTGCGTCCCCGCTCGGGAGGATGGCCGCTGCCGCGAGATGTACAGGCAAAGATGGAGGGTGCTTTTGGAACCAGCTTCTCCGACGTCCGCGTCCACGTGGGACCCGAAGCATCGGCGATAGGCGCCATCGCCTTCACGTGGGGATCGGATCTGCACTTCGCCCCAGGCCAATACAATCCGCATACGCCCCACGGACAGTTTCTGCTGGGCCATGAGCTGGCGCATGTCGTTCAGCAGCGCGCCGGCCGCGTCGCCAATCCCTTCGGCAGCGGCGTGGCCGTGGTCCAGGACCAGGCCCTTGAAGCGGAAGCCGATCGTCTCGGCCGCGCGGCCGCGACGAGTCGCGTTCACGATTCGGGTAGCGCCGCTCCGGCGGCGAATGCAGCGATTGGCGCGGGCAGCGGAGTCGTCAACAGAAAGACGGCTCCCGCCGCCCGGTATGCGGTTCGTGCTCCGCAACCTAACGGCTCCGGCTGGGATATCCAGGTTACGGTACAAGGCGCATCGCAGGCTGTCGGTTCCGTGCAACTGACCGCCTCCGAGAACGCGGTCTACATCTCCAACCTCGGAGTAGCTCCGGAGCATCGCCAGCAAGGGATAGCCGGGCAGCTGATGGATGCCGCGCTGCGCACAGCTCGAAGTAACGGGTATCGCGTAGCTCAACTCGAGGCCCGGCCCGATTCCGCCGCCGATCCAGGACCGGCGGCATTGGTCTCCATGTACCGGAAACTGGGATTCCAGACGACTGGGATATCGGAGCGCGGAAATCCCTTGATGGAGCGGAAGAGTTGAGCGGAATAGAGAAAAACAAGCTGCCGATGATTCCACCTGGGGGCAGCAGGAATAGGATGCCGCCTCCGCCCGTTTACCGCCCACAAGCTGCAGCAAGTCAGTTGAAGCAATCGGCTTCGGCGATGTCTCCCCCGCGGGCGGGACAGACAAGGGCCGGGACGATGCAGATGAAATCAGCTGCCCCTGCCGTCTATCGCCCCCAGCCTCCAATAACGCAACTACGACCGGCTGCGCCGCCCGCCTCTAGGTCGCTACCGGTTTCGGGGCAGGCCAAAGCAGCATCGCCGATCGTTTCTTCGCTTCCGAAATCACCCGTCCCCAGACAGTCGCCAAATCTTTCCACATCGACCCTGCAACCAATGTTGAGGAGGACCGTGAGAAGTTTACCTGCGAGCCACACGCCGACTCCCGTGGCAACCGTTCGCTCGCTGACTGCCGTGGCACCCGTTCGCTCGCTGACTGCCGTGGCACCCGTTCGCACGCTGACTGCCGTGGCACCCGTTCGCACGCTGACTCCCGTGGCAACCGTTCGCACGCTGACTCCCGTGGCAACCGTTCGCACGCCGACTCCCGTGGCAACCGTTCCCACGCCGACTCCCGTGGCAGCCGTTCCCACGTCGCCGCCCAGTGGTGATGACGGAACCAAAGGCCGCATGGCTGCGATCCGATATCTGAAGCAATTCCCGAAAGGAACAATGGGACATCTGGTATGCACGGCGATTGAAAACGCTGTTTACGTTCTCGATAGGACAGGGGTCGATCAAGACTTCGCTTCGAGCACAATCGCGGAACATTATGAGGAATATGGCATTGATTTTTGGATGCAGCCAGTCAGCGAGGAACTTATCGCGTCTCTTGCCGACAAGGAAACGGCTTGGTGGCGAAACCAAAGTGGCTTTGCCTGGGTCTTCGGCGGTGGAACTCCAGCTTGTGCGCGCGACTCCTTCCTGCGTCGTACCTGGGCCTGTATACGCCAATCACCTGAGTGATCGTCTTGCAAGACACCTGCCGCAATATACAGGTTCTCCATATCCGAAGTTATCGCCTCACTTACAGGCCGGGCGTATAATTCGTCGCATGTCTAAAACTTCTCTCTCCACCGCTGCGTTGTTAGGCATGGGAATGACCCTTGGTTTGGGCTATCCTTCAGCTTTCTCACAGTCCTCCGCTCCTGCTCAGCCCTCGGCTCCGCTCAAGGAAATTCATGTCGACCGAAGCTGCAAGATTCTGCAGGAGGAAAGCAACGCGCTCTCGGAGATAAGACCGGCCGACTTGGAAAATGACCACGTTATCTGCCACCTGGAGAGCGTACATACCTCGCATCACGTCGAGGCATCTCTTGACGACGGCGTGATGCAAAAGAGCAAAGTCACGGTCGCCGAGCGCGAATACCTTCTCCAGAATGTGACCTCCACGCCGGTGACGTTTGTCGTTGAACACTCTGTGCCCGAAGACTGGAAGGTCGACTCCGATCCCCAGCCGGTAAAGGTCGTCGACAACACGGCGTTTTTCCGGGTGAATGCCGAACCCGGCCAGATCGTGCGGTTGCACGTAGGCGAGCACCACGCCGAGCCGATGACGGACTCCGGCGGAGCCGGCCACTAGAACCTGATTTTCGCTGAGGTACGCCTGGTTCGCCGGCCATCTGGAAAGAGTCAATAGGAAGGCCTCCCGCAACTGCCGGGAGGCCTTCTTGGTTGCAGTGAAATTCCGTGATCAGTCGGTATGACCGGTTCCCGGCGTGGCTGAGTAGAGCGTCGTCAGGCTTGCCTTGCCCAGGATCTGGCCGCGATCCGCCGCCTGGATAAAGGCGTGATATAGAGTTTCGGCGTTCGCAGGAAAGTTCGTCGATCCTGGCAGCGTCAGCGTGGTGCTCAGCGCGTAGACGGTGAAGACATAATGATGAATCTCCGGCGCTGCGCCGGCCGGAGGACAGGGGCCGTCGTACTCCTGGCCGAGATCGAAGTCGTTTTCGATCTGCGAGCCGAACTTGCTGCCCGCCACGCCGGCATTCTCCGGCAGACCATTCGCATGCCCGGAGATGTTGTACATGCCCCAGTGCGTAAACGAGGCCGTGGTGTCGTAGAGGACAACGACAAACGAAGCCGTATTCGGGGGCGCATCGGTCCAATAAAGCTCGGGCGACCGGTCACCGCCCGCCGCGCCGCTGGCCGTGCAGGCGTTCACGCCATTGGTCGGCTCGTTCAGGATCGCTGAAAGCGGCGGCGTACCGTTGCTTTGAAAGGCAGGGCTGTGCAACTGGAAACCATCCTGCGGGTATGCGGTTGTGGCCAGCAGCGCGCTGGCCGCGAAGAACAACACGTTTCGCAATCCGGAAAATTTCATCTCGAACTCCGTTCTCATGATTGAGGGGATTCGTTCTTCCCCCCGCTAGAACGCAACGGGGATCGGAACCCGATGGCGATGATATACCCGCCGCTATCTCCGATAACATGGTTAGTTTTCGCAAGTTAACTAATGCGTCAACAATGTGCGCATATATTCATCGGTCGGTAACTTCTAGCCTGCGGACGATTGGTTAGGCAGCTTATTGCGGACAATACGACCTATGGAGACTAATACGCTATACTTCGCAGCATGTCGATAGATTCGTGCGAGCACACCTTCGAAAAGTTGGCCAGAACAGTCCTGCCGAAGCATATGGCTACGCTTCGCTCTGCCCTTGATGAGCCATCGCCGATGTCTTTGTTTTGCGAGTCTGGGACCGGCGTCGGCGCAATCTTGTCCAATTTGCGCCGCTCCAAGGATTTTTCGGCGTGCTACGTGTTGTTGGAGTTGGAGAGCGGGACGCCCTTTTACGTGGGCATCTCAAGATCTGTGATTCGGCGGCTTCGGCAGCACGTAAAAGGGGAGAACCACTTTAGTGCAAGTCTTGCCTACAGAATGGCTAACAACAAGTTCCCTCACAAAATGACACGGGATCTTGCAATGGCCGATCCCGAGTTTCGTAGCGAGTTCGACATTGCCAGGGCTCTCCTTCAGAGGGCTAGAGTCGCATTCGTCGAAATCGATAACCCTCTGGAACTTTACCTTTTTGAAGCCTACTGTGCGATGGAGTTGAACACTTGTGAATGGAATAGCTTTAGGACTCACTGATCGAGTGTGGGCTCCATTGGGATAAGTACCGACAACGCGCATGCACCGAGAAATGTCTGACGGCGGGCATTCGGAATTTACCTCAACTGAAAAAGCAGAAGAGCGATCGTCATCTTTATAGATAAAACTTCGCTCGCATGATGTGAGTTCTCGGGCAAGCATGACTCGCGACCTTGATGTCTGCCTCAGTCGTCCGCACCCATCGACTCTCCCGCACGCCCACAAACATAATTCAAGACAATTAAAAATACCCCTTTAGGTACTTGCGAAGTGGTTACTATCCGCTTAGCATGAGGGAAGGTTATGGGTACGAGCTTTCACTTCGAAAGACAGCCAGCATGGATCCCCGTCATCATCAGGTTCTCGTTCCCGCGCTCGAGCAAGCCATCGATGCCGTCGTTCTAATCGACGACACCAATCGGGTTACGTTTTTCAATACCGCTGCCGAATGCCTCTGGGGATATGACCGATCCGAGGTGCTCGGACAGCCGGTTACCTTTCTCATTCCGGGCGATCGCCAGCCCTACCGCGACAGTTACGCCGAGGCGAACCAGAATGGCTGTGAAAACAGGACCGTCGGGACCAGCCGCGAAGTTCGCATTGAACGCAAAGACGGGACAGAAATCTGGGGTTCCTTCTCTCTGTCCCGAGTTGATGTCGACGGCAAGATCCACTACATGGGTCTTATCCGGGATGTGACCCAAGAGGTCAAGCGCCGCGATGAGCTACACCTTCTTTCCCTGGCGGTCAACGAAACCGACCGCGCCATGCTGGTGCTCGACCAAGATCGCCGCATTATCTATATCAACCGCGCCTTCAGCGATCTATTCGGCTACAGTCTAGCTGACGTCAAGGGCAAATTGCCGAGCAGCTTTCTCGCCGGAGCAAGCACCGAGCCTGAGACACTCACACGTTTCCGCCGTAAAGGCTGGGAGCTGGAGGGCTTCACCGAAGATCTCCTTGTTTATGCCAGCAGCGGAGATCAGATCTGGGTTTCAGCAGCGGTCAATCCCATTCTCAACGGGAGTGGCAGCGTCACCAACGTGGTCGTCGTTCTAACCGATATCACTCCGCTCAAGCGCATCCAGTCCCTGCAGGATGACATCCTCGAGATACTCGCCGGGGATGTCTCGCTTCCCGAAGTCGCGGACTTCCTGTGCCGGCGCGTGGAAGAGATCGCACCGGATATCATCTCCTCCGTTCTTCTTGTCGACTCGGAGCTCAAGATGCGCCCCCTGGCTGGTCCCAGCCTTCCCCCCGCCTATAGCGATGCCATCGACGGTGTAGCCATCGGAGAGATAGCCGGCTCCTGCGGCACCGCTGTCTGGCGCGGCGAGTCCGTATATGTAACCGATATCGAGACCGACCCGCTCTGGACTCCCTACCGGCACCTTGCACTGCCGTATGGTCTCAAAGCCTGCTGGTCTTCGCCGATTAAATTAAAGGGTGGCCGCATCGCCGGAACTTTTGCGTTTTATTACCGCGAAAAGCGCGGTCCCAGCCAGTTTCACCAACAGATTGTCCAAGCCTGCCTGCACCTGTGCAAGCTCGCCATCGAGCGCGATGAGGCGCGACGCCAGATCGCGCTGCTCTCTCACTTCGATCCCCTGACCGGCCTGCCGAATCGGGCGTGGTTCGTTGCTGAGGTGGAAAGTCTTCTCCAGAAAGCCGGCAACGAGAATCGTCAAGTCGCATTCTTCGCTGTCAACCTCGACCGCTTCAAGGATGTCAACAACAGTCTCGGACATACCCTAGGCGACAAAATGCTGATCGAGGCTGCCCATCGTCTGCAGGCAACTTTCACAACCCTCGCAGCAGTCATCTGCCGCACCGGAGGAGATACCTTTGTCGTGGTCATGCCCGACTGCGATGTGGCCCACGCCTCGATCAGGGCCGATAGGATACTTCACGCTCTTTCGCAACCGACGGATATTCCGGCCTTTGCACTCTCCTTATCCGCCAGCATCGGTATCAGCATTTTCAACGACAATGGCACTGATCCCGAAACCCTTCTCAAGTATGCCGAAACGGCAATGTATCAAGCCAAGGCGGCTGGACGCGCCACCTATCGCTTCTTCAGCCCGGAGATGAATCAGCTTGTCGAAAGCCGGCTGGTGCTCGGTGCCGCGCTGCGAAACGCCCTGGCATCGAACTCACTGAGGCTTCACTATCAGCCGCAGGTCAATCTCAATTCGAAGAAACTTTATGGCGTCGAGGCTCTGGCTCGCTGGCGCCATCCCGAATTCGGCGACATCTCGCCGGTCCGCTTCATCCCGCTCGCCGAAGAGATCGGACTGATCGAGATCATCGGGAAGTGGTCTCTTCGCGAAGCCTGCAGGCAGATGGCGATCTGGCGCAGGAACGGTGTCGCCGTCCCCACCGTCGCGGTAAACCTTTCGCCGCTGCACTTCCGCGACACTACGCTGTCGAAATTCGTCGCGGAGCTGCTGAACGAGTTCGCCCTGCCCGCGGCGTGCCTCACCATCGAGATCACCGAAAGCGTGATGATGAATACCGGGAACGAGACACTCAAGACGCTGGTGGCGCTGCATGAACTCGGCGTCGGCCTGTCCATGGATGACTTCGGAACCGGCTTCTCTTCCCTCTCCAGCCTGACCCAGATGCCAATCAACGAGCTCAAGCTCGACCGCAGCTTCATGCGAAATTTCGAGACCGATCCCAACGCCCAGGCGGTCACCACTGCAGTCGTGCGCATCGGACAGAGTCTCGGCATGACGGTCGTCTCGGAAGGCGTCGAAACCGAAGACCAGGCGCGGATTTTACGCCGCCTCGATTGCGCGGTCGCTCAGGGATATCACTTTGCGAAGGCCATGAGTCCCCGCGATCTCGAACGATGGATCTCGACCACGCAGCCAGCCAACGCCATCCCCGACAGAGTCGGCGTCTGAACCGGGCACTAGAAGAACAGTTATTCTGAATCATCGGAGTCGGCCACCTTGCCCGAAAACCGTTCTATGACCGGTACCGTCCGAACAGGCTACCGAGAGTAGTTTTCCACTCAGAGAAAAGGAGCTTCCGAATTGGACATGTTCTCGCAGACAAGACCTTTGCGCCCATCCTTTCGCGCCAATTGCAGCGGGCCAGCGCAGGCCATTTGCAGTAGCAGGCCGAGTGTGGTGCAAGGTTTTTTTCAGGGACGACCCCGGGCTGGGTTTCCCGTCTTGCAACAAGCGGTCCAGGCGAAGCCGGGAGTCAAGCTGCGCGCCGGAGTCGAAGCATTCCCAGTCTCTCTGTCACCTGGCATCGGAGGCCGTCCCCTGCCGCGCGAAGTACAGACAAAGATGGAGCGTGCCCTGGGCGCCAGCTTCTCCGATGTGCGCATTCACGTCGGATCTGAAGCTCCCGCGATCGGCGCAATTGCATTTACTTGGGGAACAAATATCCATTTCGCACCCGGTCAGTACAATCCGCACACTCCACATGGGCAGATTCTTTTGGGACATGAGCTGGTGCATGTGGTGCAGCAAAGAGCGGGGCGGGTGACAAATCCGTTTGGCAATGGGGTGGCCGTCGTTCAGGATGCCTCTCTCGAAGCCGAAGCGGACCGTCTAGGAAGGTACGCGGCAATGTCGCATTTCAACTCAAGTGCCGAGAGTGTTCCGGGCAGAAAGATCGATACGCGAGCACAGATAAGCGCACAGGGAACCGCTGTGAACTGCAAAACGGGAGGACTCCCACTCGCGCAACTGTCGAGAGGAGTTTTGACGCCTGTTGCGCAAACCGGCATCGCTCTCCGATTGCCTGCCTTGCAGACAAAAGCTGCCTCGCCGATGGGCGGCCCGCGAAACCGCGCGTCTTCTGCGATTCAGTGCTCTCGTATATCCGTGTTTGCGGTCAATCATGGCGTGGAGAATATCGATCCGTACTATGACGATGTCCATATCACGCAGCTTGAACCAAGCGAGATCGATAATCCGTCCAATCACGCACACCTCGCGCGAGCGGGCGAATTGATGCATTTAACCTTCCGCTCGCTTGCCAACAACTCTCATGTCGTTCACTGGTTCTATAACGGAAACACCGGGAATTGGCGCACGCATGCCTACAATACGGGATGCCCTGTCCCTGAAACAGGAGATGCTTCGGCGCTTCGGCGGCGAGCTGTCAACTTCGCATATGGCCCGTCTTTGGCAGACTTCATTGTCACCAGGGCGCCTAAGAAGAAGAAGGGAAAACCCTCCAGCAGCGGATCTCCTTCCTCTTCAGCGCCTACCCATGTGCATCCTTCCGCAACGCCGCTTTTGCCGCCGGCACCCCTTGCCGCTACTGCGGCTCCGCTGTCGAGGCTTGCAATGCCTACCTATCAGAATTTGCCCTGGAGGTGGGACGAAGACTACGGGCTTGGCTCCGCAGCGCCGCAAGTGCCTTTGCCGACTCCTTTATTGCCCGTGGCGCTTACGCCACCGATTGGCCCGGCCGGGCTAAACGCAGCAGCCGACCCAGTGGTACCAGGGTTCAGACGGGGCGGTGGTGGATTTGGACCGATTGGTCCAATTGGTCCAGGCGGGTTGAATGTGGCGGCCGATCCGGTCGTACCCGGCTTTGGGCGTGGTGGAAACCCGGCTGGGCCGATTGGCCCGCCACGCAGATGGTAATTCCCGGAACCATATCCTGCGTTCAAACCGGCGAAAGAGAGCATCATTCGCTGGGGCAATGCTGCCAGGCATCAATAGCCTCTCCAACCTCCGCGCCAAGATGGTCTTCTCGGGAATAGTTGGCGCTGTCGTGGCGGGAGTGCCGACGGCGTTCCGCTTAATTGCCTTGAGCAAGGTTTACCCACATGAAGCTGTGGCCGCGACATGCTTCTTTCTCACAATCGCGGCCACGTAGGTTTATCGAACGTCGGGATGAGCGTTCGCCTGCTTCTCCTTGCTCTCCGGAAACACCACCTCTTCCGTCGATGTGCTGGTCGTCCCGAATTTCGGATTCAGGTAATGCTGCAGGAATGCCAGCTGCTTCTCCCATGCATCGAGGCGATGCGCGGGTTGAGCAAAACCGTGCAGCTCGTTTGGATAAGTGAAGTAGAAGACAGTCTTGTTGTGCTCGCGCAGCGCCTTGACGAAGAAAGCAGAATCAGCAGGCGGCACCTGCGGATCGTCTTCTCCATGCATGACCAGAAGCGGAGTCTGCACCTTGTCCACCTGAAGCAGCACGTTGGCGCGGCGATAGACCTCCGGCTTCTCCGTGGGCGAGCCGCCCATCTTCATCATCCAGCGAATCGACGAGGGCGGATTCGTTCTCTCCACGAAGAGTTCGCGGTCGACGACGCCGTAAAGCTCGATGGCAGCAGCAAAGAGATTGGGATAGTGCACCACCATGTATGCCGTCATGGTGCCGCCATGGCTGCCTCCGCCAATCGCCAGCTTCGCCGGATCGGCGAGGCCGCGGTCGACGAGATACTGCGCGCCGGTGGCAACATCATCCACCTCTGCGCCATTCGAGTCTTCGACATTCAGATTGCGAAAGACCTCGCCGTAACCGCTGCTGCCACGGTAGTTGGGCTCCAATACCACATAGCCTTCCTGCGCAAGATACTGCGCCCATCCGTCGGCGCGAAAGACATCCTGGCCTTCGGGTCCGCCGTGAATCCACAACACCGCGGGCAGACGGGCTCCCGGCTTGGCGGCCTTAGGAGTGAAGAGCAGCCCGGCAATCTCTTTTCCGTCCTTGCTCTTCCATGTCACGCGCTCCGGAACCTGCGCGTCTTCGAAATTCTTCGGCGTGGTGTGGGTGAGATAGCGAGGAGTCGACTCGCCCTTCGCGTCTGCCACCAGAAGATCGGCGGTTTCGGTAGGCGACTGATGATGGAAGTAAATGGATCTGCCATCCGGCGACCACTCGGGCTGTGCGCTGATGCCTGGCGTATCGAACTTGCTGAGAATGCGAGCCTCGCCTCCATGCGCCGGCATCACCCAAACGTTGCGCGCCTCCAGCAAACCGCGGCTGGAAACAAAGGCGAGCGTTTTTCCATCGGGCGAGAAGAGCGGGTCGGCATCTTCGAACGCGCCGTCGGTGATCTGCTTCGGCTCACCACCGCTCGCGGGGATCAGATAGAGATGATCCCAACCGGAGTTCTGCAGAACGGTCACCAGTTCCCTTCCATCCGGCGACCACTCCGCTCCGCGAATCTCCCAACCACCGCCGCGATCCACGGGCGCGGTATACAGAACGCTCGCCTTGCCTTCGGGCTGCCCGGAGCGCGGATCGAAGTGCAGGATCTTCAATCGACCGCTGAAGTATTCGCGCGCGCGTTCCACAAAGACAATCTGCGTGCCGTCAGGCGACCACTTGCCCTGCGCGGCATCGTCGGGTCCGGGTGTGAGAAGGCTGCTGACGCTGCCGTCTTCGCTGACCACCATCTGGCTGTTGTGGCCGCGGCGGCCGGAGGTAAAGAGTATCCAGTGACCCTTCGGGGACCACTGCGGTTCGCGGTCCGTGGCCTGGCGCGGATCGCCGCCGCCGGCAGGAGCATCGGTAAGACGGCGCGGCTGCCCTCCAGTGACGGTGACAGTCCAGATGCCGCCTCGGCTGGCGAAGGCGATCAGCTTGCCATCGGGAGACCAGCTTAATCCTGTCTTGCCGCCGGTGGTGCTGGTGAGCCGGACGGGCCAGCCTCCATCGACAGGCAGCAGAAAGATCTGGCCGTCGCGGGTGATCGCGAAGGTCTTGCCGTCGGGTGAAAGCGCGGTCTCGGTGATCGGTTCTTCGGAAAGAATGTCCTGCAGGCTGATGTGCGATGTCTGCTGTGCGGAGAGCCGCTGCGGCACTCCTGCGAGCAGTGTGGTGGCGGCGAGCGCGGCCATTACGGGAAACTGACGCCGAATAGAAGCGATGAGATGCACTGGAGCCTCCAAAAAAAGAGGGGCAGGCAGCTTAGTCAGGCTGCCCGCCCGTTCGTGGTCAGTACTGCAATTTCAATCCGAATTGAATCTGCCGCGACTCGGTCTGTCCTAGAGAGCGCTGCGAAAGCGCCTGCCCGAAGGTTGAGCTGGCAATGCTCGAGGTGAGAGTGGAGAAGTTCGTGTGATTGAGTACGTTGAAGAAGTCAGCGCTGAAGCGCATGTTGAACTTCTCGTGGATATTGGTTTGCTTCACCAGCTGCATATCCCAGTTGTTGATGCCGGGCTCGCGCAGCAAGCCGCGGGAGATACGCTCGCGAGGATCGACAACGCCGTCACCCGCGCCTAATCCGCAGGCGCTGGTGAGGCAGCTCGAGAAGAAGTGGACGACCGGGGTTGTGCCGCTGAAATTCTTCACCAAGTGTCCACTGTGCGGACCGAGTGGGCCAGTTACAACGGCGCGGTCGTTGGTGTCGCCGTCACGATTGGAATCGGCTCCAGTGGTCGGTAGAAACGGAGTACCGGACTGCGAATCCACGATCGAGCTGATGGCCCATCCTTCAACGAACTTGTTGGCCACCGGATTCAGGTTCTCGAACAGAGCATGTCCGTTGCCGATGGGGAGCTGATAGATCACGCTGCCCGCAAAGCGGTTGCGCACATCGTAAGCCGAATCGCCGAAGTTCCACTTGATGGGCGCGACGCGGGTGTACTGGGAGAGGAACAGAGTGGCAGCCTGCGCCTGGGTGAGATTCGGCTGGCCGCTCGCGCACTGCACAGCCGCAGTAAGTCTTGCCGCGGATGACGCGTTACCCTGCGCGGCCGGGCAGTTGCTGTTGGCAGCCATATAAGGAGCTACCAGATTCTCGATCGTCGCCTGGGGAAAAGAGGAGTCGGTGCTGCCTGCAACATCGTCGGAGAGATCGTCCCGGCTGTGGCTCCACGTATAGGCTCCCTCTACAGTGAGACCGTGCGATAGCCTGCGTCGATAATCGGCCAGCAGCGCATTGTAGCCGGACGACGCAGCCGAATCGTGATGGGTGAAGTCCGCAAACGGCGGACGGATGAGAGTGTTGGCAATGTCCTGCTCCGAACGCGCGGCTGGTCCCGTGTTGGCAGGACGGAACTGGTATGCAAAGCTGGTTCCGAAGTCCGGCCGCTGGGTCGCCAGCAGTCTCTGGCCAAGCGCGCCGACATACGTCAAGGTCAGCACGGAGTCTTTATCGATCTGTTGTCCAACCGCAAGATTAAAGCTTTGCGTGAGCGGATTGCGGAGAGCGGGGTCGACGGTGGTGAGGCTGTATGGCGTCGTTGTATTGACCGTGGAAGGCGCCAGCGCGCCGGTGTAATCGCCAGTGGTGAGAGTGGCGGATACGGTATAGGGCGGGTTGAATCGCGTGTTGCCGTAGACGTTCCCGAAGACGCGGTCGTAGTACACACCGTACCCGGCGCGAACGACGGTCTCGCCATTGCCGCGAACATCCCACGCTACGCCGAGGCGCGGCCCGAAATCGTCGTACTTGGAGCAGTAGTTGCCGATCCCGAACTTCGACGGATTAACGACCGCGACGTTCGAAAGATCGCTGTTGAAAGGAAGCGACTCGCACTTGTTCGGACTACCGTTGGCATTGAGGATATAGGCGTTCGAGAGCAGGTTGTTCACTTCCGTGAACGGCGGGAAAAGCTCATAGCGCAGTCCGGCGTTGATCGTGACCCGGTTGGTTATCCGGTAGGTATCTTCGACGAAGTAGCCCTGCTCCCATAACCTGTAGCCGCGCTCGGAGCTGCCAGAGTTGTAGAAATCCTGCGCCTGCGAGTTGAGTGCCAGTGCGTTGATATTCGCGAAGCTGGTATCGAGCAGAGCGATGGAAGGACGGATGGCGTTGCTGAAGGTCGTGTTGTCGTAAACACGGCTGAGCTGAAAACCGGCTTTGAACAGATGCCGGCCATGTTCCCAGGAAAGTGAATCCTGATATGTCAACACGTTCTCGGCCCGGCCTTGCGGCTGGTTGCTGGCGATACCGATCGTGTTGAAGCGTCCGGAATTGAAGGAGATGGTAGGAAGTCCGTTGGGGCTAGCAACCGACGAAGAAAAATTCTGCCCCGCATTCGGACCACCGGTGCGGAGAGCGCCGGCTTCCAGCGCCCCAGTGGATGGATCTTCTGTGGGGAAGGCCGTTGGTGTGCGTTGATAGCTGATGCGCGCGCTGTTCAGCAAGTTCGCCGTGAAGGTATGAGTATCCTGCAGCACGATGTGATAAACGCGCTGAGTTTCGCCGACTCCGGTGCCGGCGAGGTTGCCGCCGTTGTGGGCCGCCGACGGCACAGCATCGACGATGCTGAAGGTGGCGAACCCCTGATTGCGCGACGAGAAGATCTGGTCGAAGCGCGCGAATCCCGTATCCGCATCGACGTCGTTAGCGATATTGCGATTGACCGTCGTCGCCCAGGTCGATGTATTGGTGGGACTAAAGGCCTGCCCTTGTACGGAGGGATATACCGATTGAAAAATAGAGTGGGCGAGGGGATTGGTCAGAGCTCCAATGAATTGGGCGGTAGGGATCTGTACATTGGTGGGCGATGTGGAGCGCTGGCGAAAGCCTTCGTAGGAGACGGAGTAAAAGGTGCGGTCGGGAATGATCTTTCCACCCGCCCAGAAGCCGAACTGATTCTGCTGGAACGGCGATTTGAATCCGACAGGATTGAAGAAGTTGCGCGTGTTCAGAGCGGAATTGCGCAGATACTCCCACGTGGAGATGTGCAGATCATTCGTTCCTGTTTTTGTAACTACGTTGAGCACAGAACCGGAGCTGCGGCCGAATTCCGCGGTGGGACCGCTGGTGATGATGTTGAACTCGGCGATTGCATCGAGCGGAACGCTGCTGGTCACGTTCCCGATATTGCCAGCTGAGCCCGAGGGAACGCGCGGATCATTCGCATCGCCGCCATCGATGAGGAAGTTGTTATTGGTCGGCCTCGAGCCGCCGGCGGAGATCGTCGAGCCTTGTCCCGTGCCACCCGCACTGCGCGTCGCGCCGGGTGCGAGATAGATGAGGTTCTGGAAGTCGCGTCCATTCAATGGCAGCTCTTTGATGCGCTGCTCGTCGATGAGCGTGCCGACCTCGGTCTGCAGAGTAACGACGCTGGCCTGATCGGAGTGCACCTCGACCTGCTGCGTTACATTGCCCGGAGTGAGGGTTACATTCAACTCACGCACTTCATTCAGGATGAATTCAACCTTCACGAACTCCTGCGATTGAAATCCTGCGGAATCTACGCGCAGCGTATACGTTCCGGGAGGAATGTCGCTGAAGGTGAATTGCCCTGCAGCATTCAGGTTCTGAACATGTTCGCTCGTGGTCGCGGGGTCCACCAGGTGCACGGTGCCGGTCGTGACTACCGCACCGGAGGTGTCTTTCACCGTGCCGCGAAGGCCGCCGCCGGTCTGTGCCTGCGACCATCCCAACTGACACGGCGCGAGGAGAAAAGCAATAAGCAGGAATGAGGGGAAATTAAGCCAAAAAAATAGAGAGCGATTCTTACGAGACATCTTGCCTCCTGAGGAAAAAAAAGAAAAACAGTTGGCCTTAGACAAGGCTTCTTTTGGGATTTCCACGTAGGACAGTGGCCGCGCACACGAAGGCGGAGCCATGTCCGGACTCTAAGCAGACGCGATCGGCGGTATCGCCGGAATTCAGCGGCTACAACAAGAGGAACTAAGAGGGCGACATCGCACAAACTCCCGCGGAGTGGCGCGAAGCGCCAACAGCATCGCGATGGAGAGGCCAGAGATGTCGAATACCTTCATGAATCCTCTACGGAGTTACAAAGCAAGAAGTTCTGAGTGACGAGAAGAGACGAACGCAATCGCTTCCGGAAACGCTAAGAGTCCTAAAGAAAGCTGGAGCGGCAACTAACTCTTGTTACCGCTCATTCAGAACCAACACATGCACTCGTCCGCTTAACAAAAGGACAACCAAAGAAAAGGCAATTGGCGGGTCCGGAATAAGCTTGCGGATCGTTTGATTTCAGTCAAGATATCACATATCAGACACTCGTCCAGTCCTTTTTTAAGGAAACTTTCACGCTTGCCTGACGAATCTTTCATGCGAGTACAAATACCTCGAACTGCCTTTTCTGCTATTGATGACGGGCGGCGATGCGAAGATGCAACGGAATATATCGCCGCGCTCGGCGCGCGTAGAAGCTCGATAAAAATTGCTTATGGAGCGCGCAGCGCATATGCGCGTGAGCTGCTGCTGAAGCCTCTCGCATACAATCGCTGAACTATCGCAACTTCTCACGAACTTCAGCAAACTATCGACCACGCAGACTGGACCGCGACATGATATGTGATATATTTCGCTCACGCATGACGCATCATCGAGTTGCTCTCGCAGGCTCGCGCCGCATATGTCCGGCCCCGATGGGTTCGCTTTCGATAGATTCGATCCGGACATGTCCGCTCCCGGCATGTCCGATCCGGATATGTCGGTTCCGGCGCTGTCCCTAGCCGGCTTCTCTCTCCTTCGAAGCCGGTCTCCCCGGACATCGCCGGTCATCCGCAAAGATGCTGCTCGTGCGCCGGAATCGTCGACGCGCTTTTTATCATCCACGACTACCGGAGCGTTCCGTCGCAGATGGGAAAAGCGCCATCTCTGTGCGGCTTTCGACCGGCCTGATTTCCCGGAGGAAAGACATTGAAGACACCTGGCCTGATCGCGACTCTTGCTCTACTCCTGGCCTCGCCCGCGCTGCATGCAGCCCCCGCAAAGACCGCTCCCTCGCCGGAACAGGTATTTGGATTCAAGCCGGGTACAGATCGCAAGCTTGCGGACTGGAAGCAGCTCACCTCGTATTACCAGACTCTGGCTGCGCAATCGGATCGGGTGAAGTATCAGGAGCTGGGTAAGACGAACGAGGGTCGGCCCTTTGTAGCCCTCACCATCTCCGCACCAGAAAATCTCGCACACCTCGCGGAGTATCAGGAGATCAATCGGCGGCTGTCCGATCCGCGCAGCACCACGCCGGACCAGGCCAAGGCGCTCATCGCCAAAGGCAAGACCATCCTGTTGATCACCTTCAATATTCACTCGACAGAGATCGCGAGCTCGCAGACCGCGGCAGAATTCGCATGGCGCATGGCCACGGAAAACACTCCCGAGACACAGGCCATTCTGAAGAACGTCATCCTGCTGCTCGTTCCCTCGCTCAATCCTGATGGCGAACAGCTGGTGGTCGATTGGTATAAGAAGTATCTCGGCACACCTTACGAAGGCAGCAATCCGCCCGTTCTGTGGGCCCACTACACGGGCCACGATGACAATCGCGACTGGGTGGGATTCACGCAGCCGGAGACGCGCCACACGGTGAAGCTCATCAACGAATGGCATCCTCAGATCCTCTACGATCTTCACCAGATGGGCGCAGATGGCCCGCGCATCTATATGCCGCCGTGGGTCGATCCTATCGATCCCAACGTCGACCCGCTGCTGGTCTCCTCAATGAATGCACTGGGAACGAACATGGCGAAGGATGTTTCATCGGCCGGAAAAACAGGCGTGCTGATTCATGGCGTCTACGACTTCTGGTCGCCGCTGCGCGATTACATCAGCTATCACAACGGCCTGCGCATCCTCACCGAATCGGCCAGCGCCAACATCGCCTCGCCTATCGATGTAACTTTCGATCAACTCGGCCGCGGCATCGGATACGATGCGAAAACGGCGGCGTGGAACTTTCCCAATCCATGGATGGGCGGAACCTGGCGTCTGGGCGACATCGTCGAGTATCAGCTGCTGGCGCTGTCTTCGATTGCGCGGAGAGCCGCGGTCGATCGCGAGCAGTTCCTCACCGACTTCTATACCGTGGGCTCGAATGCCGTGCATCCAACGTCGGGACCGTATGCATATGTCATTCCACCCGACCAGCGCGATCCCGTCGTCACCGCGCGGCTCATCAATCTGCTCCGCACCGCTGCGGTCGAGGTCCAACAGGCGACGAATTCGTTCGATGCGGACGGCGCAACGTATCCGGCCGGCAGTTACATCGTTCGACTCGACCAGCCCTTCCGCAGCTTCGCAAAGACGGTGCTGGAAATACAGCACTATCCCGACCTCCGCGAATATCCAGGCGGACCTCCGCAGCGCCCTTACGACGTAACCGCGCAAACGCTGCCGTTGCTCTTCGGAGTGAAGGTTGCAGAGATCGCACATAAGTTCGACGCATCGACCAAGGCTGTCGAAAGCGATGATCCAGCAGCCGGCCATTTGAGCGCGGAAGCGAACGCCTCCGGATACATCATCGATGATTCCACCAACAGCAGCCTTTACGCGCTCTTTTCTCTGCTGCAGTCGGGCGTGCATGCCTATCGCTTGACCGGCTCAGGCTACACGCCGGGCACGATCTACATCCCGCAGCAAGCCGGCCTGCAACCGAAGCTGGAGCAGGCGGCGAAGCAGTTCTCCATCGACATCAAGACGGCGGCGAATCCAGTCACAGGCAATGCACTCGCGGTCACGCTGCCGCGCATCGGTCTCTACCAGAGCTGGGTGCCTTCGATGGACGAGGGATGGACGCGCTTCCTCTTCGACCAAAACAACATTCCCTACAAGCGGCTCGTCGATGACGAAATCCGCAAAGGCAGTCTGCATGAGCGGTTCGATGTCATCGTGCTACCCGATAACTCCCCATCGGCGATTCTCACCGGAGGATCGGGTCGCGGCGAAGGCGGAGGAAATCACGTTCCTAATCCGCCCCTGCCGCCGGAGTACAAGGGCGGACTCGGTGATAGCGGAGCAGCGGCTCTAAAGGCCTTCGTAGAAGATGGGGGAACCATCGTTACTTTGAACAAGGCCTCGGGAGTCTACGCGCACAAAGACTCACCAGATGTGAGCAATGTTCTCGACGGCGTAGCCAATCGCGAATTCTATGTTCCGGGATCGATCCTCGAAGTCTCCGTCGATACCTCGAACCCGATAGGCTTTGGTTCCACGCCAACGGTCCCGGTCTTCTTCGAGACGAGCCCGTCATTCAAAGTCTCGGGAGACGCGAAATCGGTCGCCTCTTATACCAGCGATAAGCCACTGCTGAGCGGCTGGATACTCGGAGGAAAGTATCTCAACGGTACGTCCGCCATCGCAGAAGAGCCGATGGGCAAGGGCCGCATCATCCTCTTCGGCTTCCGCCCGCAGTATCGCGCGCTTTCCGAGGTCACCTACAAGCTCTTCTTCAATTCCCTTCTCTACGCGAGCTCCACGCCCGCGCCTGTTGAATCAGGAGGGCAATCGCACTGAGATACTCCTTCGATCTCCCCCACATCCACCACTACTCAACCACTGGAGACGCCAAGACCGCTTCCGTCCATTTTTTCTAGGAGAAGTATGCCTGCAATCGCCTTTCTCGAATGTTCCCGCTGCCACGCCCATGTCTCTGCAGAGACGCCGCAGACGCTCTGTCCGGTATGCCCCGATTCGCCGGCCGGAATTCTTTATGTCCGCTATGATTTCTCCGCGCTGGCAGGCACGCGTCCGGACGATGTCATCGCGCGAGACACGGCAGGCGTGCCCTGGTCCGGAATGTGGCGCTATCGATCGGTTCTGCCGGACGTGCCACCGGTAACCCTCGGCGAGGGTTGGACTCCGATGCTGCACAGCAAGCGATACGCGGGCGTGTGGCTGAAAGAAGAGGGCACAAATCCTACCGGCACATTCAAGGCGCGTGGATTGGGACTGGCCGTAACGCTGGCCCATCATTATGGCATCACCAAGATCGCGATCCCCTCGGCGGGCAATGCCGCCGGCGCACTTGCGGCTTACGCTGCGGCAGCGGGCATCGAAGCTCACATCTTCATGCCTGCCGATGTGCCCTTTGCAAACTATGTGGAAGCGATCGCCTACGGCGCCAAGGTAACACTGGTGAACGGGCTCATCTCCGACTGCGCGCGCATCGTGTCCGAGCGCAAAGAGCAGGAGGGATGGTTCGATATCTCGACCCTTAAAGAGCCCTTTCGCGTCGAGGGCAAGAAGACTATGGGCTACGAGCTTGTCGAGCAGCTGGGATGGCAATATCCCGATGCGGTCTTCTATCCCACCGGCGGCGGTGTCGGAATGATCGGGATGTGGAAGGCCTTCGAAGAGCTCGAAGAACTGGGATGGGTAAAGCCCGGCCGCCGTCCCCGCATGATCGCCGTACAGTCCACCGGCTGTGCTCCGGTCGCACGCGCCTTCGAGCAAGGCGCTTCAGTCAGCGAAGCATGGCGCGACGCCGCCACCTTTGCCTCCGGCCTTCGCGTGCCGAAGCCTTATGGCGACGCGATCATTCTCGACATAGTGCGCAAATCCGAAGGAACCGCACTGGCGCTGACCGACGAGCAGATCCTCGCTTCCATCTTGGATTGGGCGAGGAATGAAGGAATCTTCTTGTCACCCGAAGGCGCTGCAGCAACCGCGGCCTACGACCATTTGCTGCAAACCGGCTTCCTGAAGCCCGAGGACAAGGTTGTCCTTTTCAATACCGGCGCAGGATTGAAATACACCGACGTCACTGCAGAGGCAATGAAGCTCTCGCGGCCCACAGCCGAGCCCGCGATGAAATAAAAATGTGCGACCTTACGTTGAGAATGGCTCGCAGAATCTATTGAACCTGCGAGCCATTCTCCTCAAGCGGCGAATTATTGTGTCTGATATCCGATATTCGAAATGTTACAGTGGCTCCGGTGACTATTGATGTCCGCGATTAAAAAGCTAAGCCTTCCCCAGAACCTCACGGCGCTCGCCTATGACAGCATCAAGCGCTACATTATGGAAGGCGATCTGGATGAAGACGCACGGCTGACCGAGGAATTTCTCTCGAACCGGCTGGGAATCAGCAAATCCCCGGTTCGCGAAGCGCTGAACAGCCTGCAGGCCGAGGGACTCATTCGCATCGAGCCCCGGCGCGGTGCGTTTCTCCGCCGCTTTTCAGCCAAGGAGATCAAAGACCTCTATGGTCTCCGCGAAGAGCTGGAGGCGTACGCCGTGGGAGTCGCCGATCTGACTCCACAACTGATCGCCGAGCTCCACACGAGCATTGAGCATACAAGATCACTGGTGAAGGCTAAGAACAGGATCGGCCACATCGAAGAGGACACTCACTTCCACCAGACGATCGCCAAAGCCAGCGGCAACGCCGAGCTCTGCCGCGTGCTCAGCAACATACATAACCAGATATGGCTATGCCGCTGCAAGAGCTACAGCCTCTCTTCTTCGACCGCGGTGCAAGCTCACCTTAAGATTCTGGAAGCCTTTCAAAAAAACGATCGCGCCGCCGCTCAATCCCACATGCGGATGCACATTGCCCTGGTTCGAGAGCGCCTGATCGAGTTCGTTACGCAGAAAGACGAAGCGGTCGACGAAAACGGCGCCAGTCACGGCTCATCCCGTGAGATCGATGGACTGGCATCTACCGCGGCGGATTGAAAGAGACCTTGAATAGGGTCTTCCCTTCTGAGTTTTCTTGCCCGAAAGCCGCTCGCGGAAACGACGCGCACCGCTTGGCATACCTAGCGTCTTGGCGATGAATTCACCCCAAAACACGCACACCACGGAGAGCACAGAGGAGTCAGAGATATTCACCAGATATCTCCCACAGACGCGGAGCTCACTCGCAAAAACTTCCGTGCTCTCCGCGTCCTCCGCGGTGAATGCCTTTCTCTTCCCCAAAGACCCGCCCGTTTCAGCGCCGCTTGATTTTGAAACATCCCCGGATATATTCGAGGGTTCGATGGATCGAGCTCTCGACGCCCTTTGCGCTGAGACGAATCGAAGGGATCTCGGAAATGGCCTGAGCGGTCATCCCGGACTGAAAATACATCCAGAAAATAGCTCGATCGCGATGGACGGTCGCCGAGTTTGGCGGGGCCTGCAGCAAGCGGTCAATCTGATCCAGCTGAATCTCCGCCTCAATTCTGGTCGCCCCATCCTCGACCAAGGCGTTTTCCATCAGGAAATGATCAGGGTCGTCTATCTGCTGGTAATCTCTGCCTCGTTTTTTGGCAGTCTTCGCCCGCAGATAGTCGTGGGTCACGTTTGCTGCGATTACGCGCAGCATAAATTCCACCGAATCGGGTCGTTTCTTCAAGAGTCCGCGAAGAAGGGTGTATTCGTTGGCGCAGAGCAGGAAGTAAGTTTCCTGTAACAGGTCGTCGATGACCGTCGGCGAGTACATTCCCCAGCGCCGCATGACTCGAACGATCATCAAGGCAATCGGCCGCTGAAAGCGCCGTATGAATTCTTCCCAGGCCCGCGAATCATTGTTGCAGCACTGCTCAACCAGTTCAGCCGCAGTGAGTATCTGATAGCTCATTCGTATCCGTTCCCAACAACAGGTGCCCATCGTGACAAAAGAACAATGCTTTCGAACGACGGAGAAATCCAAGACACCAACGCACAATACTGAAGCAAAATCTTCAGATTGGCAAAGGAATTCGCATCGTTCTTACGTATTAACCGGATCGGATCAGGCAGAAGAAATGGCGATTGGTTCGTGGATAACGGCAAGATAGGTAGGCCCGAATAAATACACGCTGTCTCATATGTAATTCATTGCTTCATGCGTCAGCATGAAACCGGCGTCAATGGAGGATATCGCCGGCGAAATCGCTGATACCGTTGCTTTAATAAGGCAGATTCTAACTGCAGATAGCCACAAATAAACAATCATCGACAACCTGTCCAAAAATACATCTCGCCTTAACCCCCGGTCATATCTCAAATCGAGATGCCCGGTCATGGCAGTTTGAAATTTCACATCAACGGCAGCCGCGGTTGCCCTGTCAGGCATTGCGAGTTCCGGCAGAGCGAAATCTTCGAGATGATAGTAGATATATCTCAGCTCCTTTGTCGAGTCGTTCCGACAAAGTCCCTTTTGAAGACAGGCGGCGATCTTAGATTAAAAGATTTTAGGCGCAGTGAGGATTTCGGGTGAGGGGGAAGCCCCGCTTTGGCATCGGGTCGCACAGATCACTTCGAGAGGATTTCCAGCGTATGAAATACACCTCTGCGACGCGGGTAGAAACAATTTCTATCTGGAATCTTTCTTCACCGCCGCCCACCGTCTCCGCTGCGCGTCCGCAATACGTTTGCGCGCGTCCGGGCTCAAGTTCCTCTTCACCCTCGTTGCTGTTAATGTCACAGGCTTCCTTCCTGGCATCCCTGAGCTACCGTTGCTGCCGGCTAAGAGAGCCCGAGCCTTCATCAAGCGCGATATCTCCTCGTCAATTGCTGCAATTAACATTTTCATTTTTTATCTCCTCATAAGCACCGCCAAAGATTACCAAAGGCCATAGGTACTTTTGCAACAAATCAATAGGAACCTAACTAAAGTTTCCTGGACGGTAAGCTGACGAAAGTTGTAGCAGGCTGGAACACGGATACTAAGTCGAAAATCCAGGATTGCCTCGCCACAGATGCGGGAAGTTACCTTCTAGATATCATTTCCCTTTCGGTCGAGTCCGATAGTACCCGCCTCGATAGCGAATGCGCCTGGGACCTAATCGGAAGTAACGGAGCTCAAATAAGTGCAGCTATGTGAAATCTGACGGTGAGCGCCGCCTGGGCCCTCGTTTGCGGTGAACTTGTCGAGTGAGGCCGCTCCCGCCGTGTGATATCAGCCCCATGCGGCGAACTACACGATGACCCCATAGTTGCAGGCCTCGCTTTAGCGGCCATGCACTAATCTGCATGAGTGAAGGCGCGGGAATGATCTCGGCCCTTCAAAGTACGCCAGCTTAGCCGATGGAAGCTTCGTTTTGGATCCTACTTGGGAAGGTTCCGATAATATCTTTTGATTTACGTGGCTTAGTAGTCTAGGATGATAAGCACCTTTGCCGAAAGAGCCTATCATGCCCGCAATGCTATTCCCCATACTCGTACTTCTTTTGTTAGGCGTATTGGTAGGCGTTGCGTTGCGGGCGAGGAAGATCCACGCCCGCCGGGAAGAAGCAAGCTGGGATCAGTTGCTGTCACGCCTTACCCCACTGGGGAAGGTCGGTATCCACGAAGTGGCCTCTGCTTTTCTGACTCCGACCAGCCAGGAATTGGACCCACGGCAAGATAGCGGACGCCTCGAGTCGCGAGATATCTGGGACTTCGTCGGCGGCATCGAAGGTCTCAAGAGGATGAGGCAAAACGCGGACGTTCTCATCGAACTTGCCTACTATGTCCGTCGCTGGAATCCCGAAGCTGCGGCAGTAGCCGAGCAGCTTCGGCTGGACGCGAAGGAAATCAAAACCGCGCTTACCAAACTCGCCCGGGAAGAGCGCCGGGGCAAGCTGGCGACCTGGTTTCCCATCCACGCCACCCGGGCTACTGCTGCGTATTATCTGATGACGCAAAGAGTCTTCGCACTTTACGAAATCAGCAACGCAGGCCTGCTCGTTCAGCTAAAATCCGTCATGTAGCCTCGCCATTCCTCCGGCAAGGTACGCGCTGCTGGCACTCTCACACGATTTCTGTGTGAGAGGTGCGGCTGATCATGATTCGACGCGAGACGACCTCCGCCTCGTACGCCTCCTAGTCGAGAGCTTCTCCTGCCAGTGGTTCGTATCAGGGCAAGACTTCAGTCATGCCATTCCGACGCCGCGAACGACCGGGTTTTAGTCCCGGAATAGAGTCACCGCTGGCAGCCGTGAATCATTGATGAAACGGCTTCGCGGGGCCGGAAATATTTGCCCTTGCGAGAATCAACTTCGCTCCGCACAAAAAAATAAATGGCGGGCCTCGACTTAGGTTTTCGATAAGATCGCCGGCCGGGTTATCGTCTCCGCAGTTATTTTCGCCTCTTTTTAGATATCCGCCATTCTGCGGCAATCGCGTGTCGCATCCGACACTCCCCCTAGAATGGAGTGGCAATAAATCCGAGACGATATCTTTCGCTTTTGCTCCGCGAAATAAGAAAAACACACGGTCTATCTTGTCTTTCTGCCCGGTTACGCCACGACATTGAAGAGATGCACAGAAAATTGATCGATGTTTTGTAGTTTCCTTTTCAGCGCAACTCTGCGCTCAAAGGATAAACTCTATGTCGAAACAAATTGCCCGCAATCTGATGCTTGCTGCAAGCCTTCTATCGTTGTTTTCAACCGCCGCTATGGCATCCTCAAGTCAGTCTCAGGCCACCCCGAGTTCCGGCACCGTCGTGAGCGCCTCGGGACCAACCGGAACGGATCCTGAACCGACCGAGCCGCACGCCGTCGAGATCATTCTCTCCATTTTGCTTATCGCATAGAATGTCCCTATGCGGATCGCCAAGCGGCCGCCTGGCGGAGGGTTTGGATGCACCTGAACGGACTGGACCTTCTGTTCTGGGCGGCTGGTCTTGCGGGCCACATCGCACTTCTCTTTGTCTTGTTACAAAAAAGATATGCCCGGACTTACCCCATATTCACGGCATTAATCGGCGCCAATGTTATCCGCACGATCGCACTGTATGTGATTCTTCATTTCGGAACGAAGAGCCAATATTACTTCGCATATTGGTGGCTCGAAATACTGGACACGGCATTGCAGCTGGGGGTGGTCTATGAGGTGACATCTCATATATTTCGCCCCCGCGGCACGTGGGCTCGCGATGTGCGGGGAAATCTCGGCTGGCTGATCTGCCTGAGTTTGGTGACAGCCGCCGGGCTTACCTGGCTGGCCAGCCCGCCGACGCGATTCTGGATGCAAACGGTGGTGATCAAGGGAGACTTCTTCTCCTCGGTCTGCCTGAGCGAGCTCTTCGTAGGCATGCTGGCTCTTTCCGTGGCAGCGGCCCTTCCCTGGAAGACGCCGGCGGTAAAGATTTCTTTAGGCCTGGGAGTGTATTCGACGGTCGAGGTCATCATCGAGGCCGCACACGGCTATTTTGGAATCGGTCGCGACAATCAGGTTTACGTACATTTATCCCACCTTCGTATGGCGGTTTATCTGTGCTGCGTGTGCTATTGGATCGTGTCCTTGTGGCAAGAGGAGCCCGCTCTGCAACGGGTGACGAGCGATATGCACTCGCAGATGGCGGAATTACAGCAGGAAGCAAGCCGCAGCCTGCAGAAGCTCCGGTAAGAGATACCGCGGGAAGTTCGGCAGATTCGCTGCAGAAAGTCGGCTTCTGTCACTGACCGAGCGGCTCTTCAACCAGGCGCATCGATACAGCGACGACGCGGCCTACGATCTCGACCTCTTTCTTGTATCGCCAGCGTTGACTGGTGGCGTGAGACAGCGGGTGTGGAATCAGTGTGAGCCATACGGAGTCCTTATCGAGCTCCGACCAGCCGCATACGTATCCATCGCGGGTCAGAAGCAGGTAGATAGGGCGATCGAACTCGTGCGTCCAACTCCGGCGTGCGGCGATGGCGCGCTGCTGCGTATGGACCTGCAGAATCGAGCCGGCTCGAATCATGGGATCGAGGGTGCGATCGCGACGCCCCAGGATCGCCCGCCGGTAGGGGCTCTGCGTTGCGCCCACGGGCCGGGGAAGCAGCGTCGTCTCCTCGGGGGTCGGATCGGTGGTAAAGCTGTCCGGCAGCAGATAGCGGGCTGCGTTTTCCAGAGGCCCTTCGCCCAGCAGCTGGGTGGTGTTCGGCCCATTCAGGCGGTTATTCCTTAAGACGGCGCCATTGCGCGGATGGCAAAATTTGAGCAAGGCATCGTGGGGGAGGTTATAGAGCGCGGCCAGCACAAACAGCTTGGACGCCGTGAGTTCATGGTCTTCACGCTCCAGCCGCGCCAGCCAGCTTGCAGAGATCTGGTACGCCTGGTCGCCCCATTCCTGTGCGAGTTGCCCGCTCTGCTCTTCGACCTCCCGAAGGGACAGCCCCCACTCGGTGCGAATCGCGCGAAGTCTTGCTCCCATACGGTCCACGAAATAACCTCCAGGGACGCGAGGCCATCGCGTCTCGCAGAAAATGTTGGGGAAGTGTGTTGGCGACTTAAGACTCAATATCGCATGAGGGGCTGGAATGACAGCGGCATGTTTTGATGGAATATTTCAAAATGGCGCAGGCATCGACAGGATGAGCGGTCGAAATACGTAACCGTGGTCCACGGTTGCGCCTTATCTTCACCCGTCTGCAGGAATTCCGCTGCCACTCATACCCTGCCGTTCACATCCCTGCAGCTCACACCTTGGTTTACTGCATAACCGATCTCTCCGTCAAAGCCTCGCGATGGCCTCATCAACCTGCGGCTATCGCCTTGACCCCGATTTCCTCATCGATCGCAGTTACCATAAACAAAGATCCATGGCCGACTTAAAATCTCTCCCTCCTGAAATTCTTCTTCATATTGCCCAGACTCTTAACCTTCCCATGCGCGGCCTGGTCGCCGTAATCGAGCTGCTCGATGACGGCGGGACTGTCCCGTTCATCGCGCGCTACCGCAAGGAAGTGACCGGCAATCTGGACGAGGTCCAGATTCGCGACATCGAGGAAAAGCTGGGCTACTTCCGCGAGCTGGAAGATCGCCGCGCCACCATCCTGTCCTCGATTACCGAGCAGGGCAAGCTGACCAATGAGCTGAAAGCGCGCATTGAAGCGGCCCTCGACAAGAGTGAGCTGGAAGACCTCTACCTGCCATATCGTCCCAAGCGGCGCACCAAGGCGACCATCGCGCGAGAAAAAGGGCTCGAACCTTTGGCGGATTACCTTTGGTCTCAGCAGACCGCTTCCGAGCCCCTGGAGACTTTCGCTGCCAGCTTCGTGAATGCCGAACTGGGAGTCGCCACCGTGGAAGAGGCGCTCGAAGGCGCGCGGCACATCGTTGCCGAGCGGATCAGCGAAGACGCCGACCTGCGCAAAGCGCTGCGCCAGCTTACGTTCGACGAGGGCGTCGTCATCAGCCGTAAGGTTATGGACGCGGTCGATGAGCAGGAAAAATTCAAGATGTATTACGAGTACCGGGAGCCGGTGAAGTCGATTCCCTCCCATCGCATGCTGGCCATCCGGCGCGGCGAAAGCGAAAACATACTCTACTTCCTCCTCGAGCTAGAAGCCGAGCGGCCTCTTGGCGTGATACGCCGGCATATCCTGCGCGCGCAGGGCGATTGGACACCCCAGCTCGAGCTGGCCATCGCAGATTCCTGGCAGCGCCTGTTGAATTCATCCATTCAAGGCGAGGTTCGCTTCGAACTCAAAAAACGATCGGATACGGAAGCGATCCAGGTCTTTCGCGACAATCTCTATAACCTCCTGCTGGCCGCACCCGCAGGCCCCATCGCGGTCCTGGGCATCGATCCCGGCCTGCGCACCGGATGCAAGATCGCGGTCGTCGATGAAACCGGCAAGCTCCTGGCTCACGACGTGATTTATCTGCACACCTCGAAGCATGGAACCGCTGAAGCGGCGAAAAAGGTTGAAGCTTTACTTCAACAACACAGCATCCGCGCCATTGCCATCGGCAACGGAACCGCATCGCGCGAAACGGATGCCTTCGTTCGCGACTTCCTGCGCGAAAAAAATATTCAGGACATCTTTTCCGTGACCGTCAGCGAATCGGGCGCGAGCGTCTACTCGGCTTCGGATATCGCGCGGCAGGAGTTCCCCGATCTCGACCTCACCGTTCGCGGAGCCATCTCCATCGCTCGCCGTCTGCAGGACCCGCTCTCCGAGCTGGTCAAGGTCGATCCTAAATCCATCGGTGTCGGCCAATACCAGCACGATGTCGATCAGCGTCAACTGCAGGAGTCGCTGGAGAGCGTCATTGAGAGCTGCGTGAACCGCGTCGGCGTGGACCTGAACACCTCGTCCTGGACCCTGATGCGATATATCGCAGGTATAACGGAGCGCACCGCGCTCAACATCGTGAGCTACCGCAACCAGAACGGACGCTTCCGCTCCCGCACACAGGTATTGGAGGTATCCGGCATCGGTCCGAAGATCTTCGAGCAGGCGGCCGGCTTTCTCCGCATTCGCAATGGCGACAACCCGCTCGACATGACCGCCGTCCACCCCGAGTCTTATCTGGTGGTGGAACAGATCGCCGAGTCGCTGCAGGCTCCTGTCGAGGAAATTATCCGCAACCCTTCGCTTCTGGAGAAGCTCGACAAGAAGCAGCTCTCCGCGGGCTCATACACGGTAAACGACATCCTCGAGGAGCTCCGCAAGCCGGGACGCGATCCGCGCGACACCTTCGTCGCGCCCAGCTTTCACGAGCAGGTGCGCGAGCTCTCCGATGTGCAGGCTGGTATGGTGCTCGAAGGCGTGGTCACCAATGTCACGAAGTTCGGCGCGTTCGTCGACGTGGGCGTGCACCAGGATGGCCTGGTCCACATCAGCGAGCTGTCCAATCGCTTCATCAAGGAGCCATCGGAGGCGGTGAAGACCGGCCAGATCGTCAAGGTGAAAGTGCTGAGCGCCGATACCAAGACCAAGCGCATCGCTCTCTCCATCAAAGCGCTGCTCGAACCTTCCCCGCGTCCTGTGAAAGCGAATAGTAAACCCGCTCAGAAACCGGCGGCTGTATCCGCTACAAAACCGGCTCCTGCTGCTGCTCCAAAGCCCGCGCCTGCGCCGAAACCGGCGCAGACGATGAATGACAAGCTTTCCGCGCTATCGATGAAATGGAAGGTTCGATAGCGCCGAACGCGGCCCTTGTCTGCTCGATCAAAAATTCCTGCGGCCACCGTTGCGCTTAGAGTTCTAACTTGGCGCAAACCGACGGCATAAAGAAAAAGGCCAAGGCGTCGATCGCCTTGGCCTTTGCTCTCTGCAGCGAGGCTGCTGTTTAGTAGTTGGAGAAAGTAAACAGGCTGAAGAGATCATCGATGGCAGGGCTGTTGACCGGCACATAAGGATTGCCGGGCGCAGCGATGGGGTTGGGGAAGTTGTCACGGCTGCGGGTTGTGACCGTCTCCAGGCCCCAGTTCCGCTCGATAAACTTCAGGATCGAGACGTGGTCAGCATACTCGTGCGAGATGTGACCGGCCTTGGTGTAGGGAGAAACCACGATCAGCGGAATACGCGTACCGTCGCCGAAGAAATCGAGCGGCTGTACATATCCGGAGTCATAGTAGCCGCCGCCTTCATCCTCGGTGATGAAGATCGCCGTGTCCTTCCACAGCTTGGGATTCTTCTTCACTTCATCCACGATTTTCTTGGTGAAGCCTTCGAAGAGATCCAGCTTGGAAGAGTTCGGGTGGCCATCGACCAGTCCGCTGGGCTTGATGATCGAGACGGCCGGCAGCGTTCCGTTCTTGATGTCTTCGTACAGGTTGGCGGTGTCCTGGATATGCGCAGTGCGGACCGAGGCATTGGCCATGATCGAGGTGTCGTACTGGAAGGGGTTGCAGATGTTGCAGTATTCATCCGTCTTGCTCCCGATCGCGCCATAGTTCAGCTGATACGGATCGGGCACGTAATTGTTCCACTGGTCGCCGTAGTACTTCCAGGAGATGTTCGCCGCGATCAGCGAGTCGCCGATGCTGCGAGTGGACGATGGCGGGATGGTGAAGACGGTGTTGTTGGAGCTGGTATCGGTGAAGGCGTTGTTGCCGTTGCCGAAGTATCCAGGGTTGTAGTTGTTCAGCAGGTAGTAGTGGCCCTTCTCGCAGCGGGGCGAGATCGGCGTGGGCAGGGACTTGAGGTAGTTCACGATCGGCGCAACGCCGGGCTGCTTATCGTCAGAGCAGTCGCTGTAGGAGCCGCCGCCGTAAGCCGGCGATCCGAAGGAACCGCCACCGTAGCCGTCGTCGGTGTACCAGTTATTGGTGTGCGGAGCAGGATTCGGGTTCTCGACTTCATCCAGAACCGTGGCCGAGCTGGTTGCAACATCATGAGGAGGAACTTCGGCATGACCCTTGCCGTCGCTGAACCAGATCGCGTCGCCGTGACCGAACATGATGTGGTTGGCGCCGGTGCCACCGTTCACGGACTGGTGGAAGTTGTCGCTCATCGCGTACTCATCGGCCAGGCTCTTGAAGTAAGGAGCATCGCCGTTCTGGACGTTGTAGAAGCCCAGTGCGCTCGAGCCCTCACCGGTGGTTACAGCGCCAGCCGAGTATTCGGTGCTGAAGGTCGCCGGCTGCTTGATGCCGTTCGCGCCCGCGCCTACCGTTGTTTCCACCCAGGAGAACAGACCCGCATTGCAGCCCGAGGGGTTCTTATTGGTGGCCTTGGCGGCATCGCAATTCAGCTGCTGCCACATCTGGTAGAAGCGATGCACCGGGCTCTGCGCATAGTCGTTATAGGTGAAGGTGTCGCCATTCGTCAGCTGGAACGGACCAGGGCGAAGATCGCTCACGTTCTTGATGCGGGCATCAGGCGTTCCCGAAGTCTGCCCGGTGCCCCCGGTGACCAGATACGCATAGTAATCGGCGGGAAGGCCATTCTCCGACTGCTGGGCGAGGGTCAGGCTGTCGTCCTTAATATAGGAGTCCTGCGGACCACCCACCAGCGGGGCGGGCAGCACGTCTCCGGGGAAAGTGGTCTTGGCGGGGCTGAGCAGGAAAGCATCGGGCGCCTCGTCGTAAGCGGCAGTCTGCTCGGCCTTGTCGAAGTTCTTGCCGGGTGTTCCGTCAGCATTGATGATGCCTTCGGAAAGAAGGTTCCAGACGCTTTCACCTTTCTTCGGGACATAAGTGGCGAAGACGTGATCGAAGCTCCGGTTTTCGCCAATGATGACAATTACGTGCTTGATGGGAGTGGCGGTGTCGTTATCGCGGGATTTGGGCTGAGATTGCGCCTCGAGAAAAGAATTGCCAACTGCGAACTGGAACACGGCGGCCGCTATAAGTCCGGCGCGTACAGTACGCAAAACTGAAGATACGACTTGCGTGGGGGTCATACTTCCTCCTGTGCTGAAGGCGTTTGCCTTCAACGCAGCGAGGATAGAGTTCCAAGAATATTTGTGAGGTGTCTCGCCTGTGAATTAACCATGAATTATTGCAATTTCAGGGAATAGTTCAATTGGTTGTAGGTTTATTCCAAAATGCCTCGAGAATGACGATTACTTCATCGAGCCGTCAGAAGCTCGACGCCCAGCCTTAGTCGATGCGGTCGAAACAGGTTGGCCTGGTGTCCGATTGCCAGGTTCGACGCGGATAGTTCCCATCATTCCCTTGTCTTCATGTTCGAGAAGATGACAATGGTACGGAAACGTGCCGACAGTGTTGGAGTCCCGAAAATCCACGCGGACGCGAATGCTGGGATAGGCGAGGAGCTGGCCCTTGGCGTAAGGCACGTTGACCGTGTCGCGAAGGAAGTTTTCGTTCACGGCCCTGCCCATGTACTCGACCAGCAGGAAATGAAGCTGATGAATGTGAAATGCGTGCAGTTCCTGAGAGCGGTTCTCGATGATCCAATCCTCCACAGTTCCCTGCTGGGCGACGATGTTGGGGACGGTCGAGCTCATGTCGAACATCTTCGGCGTTTGCCCTTCTTCCGTCAGATAGAACTCGACGGCGCTGGTAGGATCGTTGGGATCGACCAGCTTTTCCGAGAAGTACAGCCGGCGGACACGTACCGGCGCTACCTCTCCCAGCCACGTTCGATCAGGCGGAGCAAGCGGAGGGGGTGAAGCGGCCAATGTCGATCGAGGCTCCGGAGCATCCGTTGCGGGAACGATCTTGGCCAGCATCCGATTGGGATCGTTCTCTCCGCCCGGGCCGGTGTCCACAGTGCGAGTCACGAGCAATCCGGTTTCGCCATCGGGAGGTCCTTGCACGATGAATTCCACGCGGGCTCCGGGAGGAACTCCGAGGTGGGTCTGCGAGTTTGCCGCGCCAACCTGACCGCGCAGCCCGTAGCCGATCGGCACGCCATCCATCGCGATGAGTCCCAGCGGCTGCGGCGTATGTCCGATGAGGACTTCAAGATTCAGATAAGTGATCGCCGAGGCGTTCAAAACCCGCCATAACTGCCGCTCTCCCGGCTTCATCCGAATCTCGGCGGGCGGATAGTCGGGATAAGGAACGGGCACATAGTTGATGGAGAGATCCTTGGCCGGCTTGCCGAAGCCTGTGCCGTTATTCGCAGCGTCTCCGTCGCGGTCGATCATGAACTTCGGCACCACCGGCTCGGACTTCGCCGGCGGCGCATTGGGATTGACGAGATCCTGGTCGCGAATGATAAATACCCGCTCCGGCAGTCCGGCTGCTTCCTGCTTGGCGCGCTCGATGCCCTCGACAATCAGCGCTCCGGATGCGCCACCCAGCAGCTGCTGCTTGCTGAATCCGTGAATATGCGGGTGATACCAATAAAGTCCCGGCGGCTCATCGTCGGGAATGCGGAAGCGATACTCGAAGGACGGGTCGCCGGGCTGGAGCGAGGTCTTCAGAACATCGTCCTGATGGCAGGTGGGAGGGATGGTCAATCCGTGAAAGTGCAGGTTGGTGGAAACGAGGCTCATGGTCATTCCACCGGTGCATAATCCAGCGGCCTGAGAAGGCGCGTGCGCATGCGACGCGTCTGCTGAAGCGTGGGAGAGATCGGTCATCGCATCGCGCAGATGGATGACGACCGTATCCCCGGGATGCACGCGCAGGTTGGGAGACTCGCGTCCATCGCCGTCAGTGAAGCAGTAGCGAGTGCTTCCGTCGCTTTGGGCAACATTAAGGGCAGTCAGGCTGATTTCGAGAATCCCATTCTTGCTGCGCAGGTCGGGAGGCTCGCTAACGACGCTGCCGGCTGCGGGGCGAGCGCATGTGTCCGCAGGCGATGCCGCGGACGATGGCGATGCATAGAGCGGCCGATGGCAAAGGGTAAGAGACAACGCGCTGACCGCTGCGAGAAGAAACTGGGAGAGGAGAATTCGTCGAAAGGCCCGTGGATCGATAAAACGCTTCATGGGAAGCTCGCTGACCATAGATCCAATGTATGCGCGGACCACGTTAAAGCAGCGTGAATTGACCCGGAAACTACCAGACGCAGGCCGCCGCAGCCTCAAGCCGTTCACGAGTCTTCCGTGGCTGCAGCGCGTAATTTGGAAAGGATCGGCCGGCGTCCTCGATCGAAATGTCAGCATCGCCAACCATTACTAAGGGATTGTGCTTCACCGCCAGCGGTCATACCATCGTGAGCCAAGAGAATTCCAGGAGAAAAGGTATGCTCAAGGCAGACAAACTACTTTACGTTTTTGTTCTCAGCTTGTTTTTTGCAGCTGCTTCCAGCGCATGGGCTCAGGCTCCGGTTGTGACCATCGATGCGCAACAGCATGGCGACCTAGCTGCAGCGCAGGAACAGATTGTTCAGGCCTATGCACAAATTGTGCAGGCACAGCGGACCAATGCTGCTCATCTCGGCGGACATGCGCAGCGCGCCAAAGAGTTTTTGAGTCAGGCAAATGAAGAGCTGCAGTTCGCAGCTGATCAGGCCGACAAGAACGGAAATGCATCGGAGTTCGCGCCGCCGACTGCGGCAGCTGCACCGGCGCCGGTCGCGGCTCCTCTCGATCTATCAGGAACCTGGACCATCTTTGCATACAACACCCGGGAGCCGGGGTCATCCCTCAAGACAATCGAGATCAGCCAGATCGGAAATATCATCTCTGGCAAATTCCACGGGCCGCATCAGCACGGCAAGCTTCAGGGCTGGGTCAACGGCAATCACATCGAGTTCAGCACCGACACGCGCGAGGTGCTCACCTTCCGCGGCGAGATTACAGCGGAAGGCATGTCGGGCATGTACGGAGTAAACGGTCAGCACGCACCCTGGAAAGCAGAAAGGACGAAATGAATCACCCCGCTCCCCTGCTCCATAACTTCAAGATGACTGCCTTGAAATTGCTGGCGCGTTGAATACCGACCACCGGCTACTTATGCGTCATAACAGCCTGTCGCTGCAAAGATAGGCGGAGCTATGCTGAGCCGATCAACCGCGTGCTTGACGAGTCCTTGCACCTCGAAGGATGAAACGCCGAGAAACTTTGCGACTTCTGCTTCCGATGAACGAATGATCAATCGCAGCATGAATGCCAGGCGGGGACGATCGGGCAAGCTGCCGATAGAACAAGGCTGAAAAGACCCGTTGTCATCGTCCTCTCTGCGCGCATCCGACAACACCGCAATCGCCTCGGTGATGAGGACGTCTCTTGCCTGAGTGTAAGCAAGTGATGGAATCGAAGATTCGAATGCCGTGATATCGAGCTTCGCCATCGTGCGCGCGAATGTATCTTCGACCAGCTTGCCATCGGCCACGAGATACCACGCCAGCGTTGCGAATTCATCCAAATACTCGAGCATCAGAAAGCACCACGATGCGCTTGCCGGTGATGGGATAAAGGATACAGACGCGAAGGAAGTTGCCATGGTGTTTACTCCTGACTTTTTTTATGGAGAGGGCTAATGTCTATCGACTGCTCAGATCCTTCCGCCAAACGGTATGCGGAGCGCAGAATGCTTCTCTGCGCCCCGTACACAGCTCTTAGCGGTAGGCTGGGTCCTGCACAACAAGGGTCATCGTTACATCGTGCGATGCTATGCCCGTGGTTCCGGTGACAACAGCGGTGTAGGTTCCTGGGGGAACCGATTTCCCGTGGCGATCAGGAGTTTCTATACCGGAAGAATTTCGATCAACCAATTCTGTATCGAACCGCACAATGGCAGTGGAGGACCGGACGCTCTGGATGATCGCAACGGGAGGCACGATACAACGGGGCAAGACAACGTTGCCAGTCGGACCGCCGGTCACCTTACAGCTGAGACTGACACCGCCGCTAAACTGGTCCAGTCCCTGCAATTGCAGGAATGCCAATCCTGGATCTCCGGAATGAACGGTCACATTCTGGGTGGTTGCCGCAAGTGTGAAGTCTTTTGTCTGCTCGGTATAACTGACGAGTGGTGCGTAGGACGATTGATAGTTGGAGTCGCCTGCGTAGATCACTCCGAATTGGTTAGTGCCACCATAGAGTTGGGAGCCTCGGAACGTAAGGGTGGCTGTTGATGTTGCTCCACTCGATGACGGGGTCAAGGAAAATAGATACGGGGGGATCAGTGTTCCTTCGTCGAAGATCACGAAGAATCCCGATGGCGGAATGGTAGCTCCTTTGCCGCCAGAGACTGAGACGTTGAGCGTCAGGACGGTTGATGGTTCGATCGGTCCAGAGCCGGAACTGGAGGTTAGTGTGGCCGTGGTGAAGGAAGGAAGCTGCGCTCTGGCGCCCGCAACGGTCACACTTTCTCCGGATAAGACGGAGGGTTCCCAATTTTGATCTCCGGAATAGGAGGTCTCGATGGTGTAACTGCCAGCGGGGAGGTTGGTGAGAAGAACCGATGCGTAAGAAACTCCGCTTCCCGGTTCGAAATCTCCACCGAGTTGCGGCCTCAGGGTCACGACCTGCGGCGGCAGATTACCCAGAGTGAAGGTCACTTCTCCGGAGGGCGGTGCGCCGCCTCCAACTCCACTCACCAATACTTGGTAAAGGAAGGAGGATCCAATATTGGTGGAAACTGGTTGCGTCTCAATTGAAGTGATGACCGTTGACGCCCGGATCACCGTGAAATTGAGTGGACCAGCTGGAGAAGTTTGCGACGTGGGCAGATAGCTGGAATCGCCGCTGTAAGCGTATTGGAGGCTATGCCTGCCCGCGGGGAGCGCGATAGTTTGATAAGAGCTTGAGCCGGTCACGTCGATGGCATTCGTTGAAAGCGGAACTCCGTGGTCAAAAATGGTGGTAGAACCGGTGGCCGGTGTAACGGAGGCACCTGCTGCGGCTTTGCTCCCTGTGATCTGCAGATCGACGACGAAAACGGTGTCGGAAGGATAGGCTGCTCCTTCCGCAATCGGTCCGAGATCCGTTAATACAGGCGTGCTGCCCGGCTTCTCAGGTGTGATCGTGGAGCTCGGGTAAGAGACCGCATAGGCATGCGTGGTGGGGCGAATGACGCTTCGTTCCGGGCTGATAGTAAAGGAAAGGGGCGCCGATTGGCTTCCGCTGTATGTTGTGTTCCCGGCATATTGTGCGGTTAACGAGTAAGTTCCTCCCGGAAGCAGGTTCGTGGTTACAGATCCATCTCCTGCTGCGTTGAGAGTGACAGTGCCGAGGCCCCGGGAAGCATACTGTGGAAGGCTTGTGAGGAGCGCAACATTTCCTGTTGGCGTGCCACCGTTGCGATTCCCCGTGACGTCTGTATACAACGTGACAGGCTGGCCATGAGCGAGCACGGTGGACGAGGCGCCGAGAGCGGTACGAGTATTTTCGAAGGTGAGCCGATCCCAGTCCGCCACTAACTGATTCACGTCCACCGAACCAAGGCCGCTGGCCAGATCATAGCCGGGCGTTGTATCCCAGCCGCCGATCGAGTATGTTCCACCGGAAGCGTCGGGAACGCACTCAATGGAGAACTGAGTTGTGGGGCTGCAAGGTGCGTCGTTGCTACCCACCACCACATCGTGAAAAGCAGCCGGAAACTGCTGCGCCAAAGGATAAAGTACGGTATTCGCCTGTCCCTGCGGTCCGTAGCGCTGGTTTACCAGGGCCATGACACCTGCGAAGACAGGCGCGGCCGCCGAAGTTCCACCGATCTGACTCACTTGTATCTGGGTCCCACTGAGGGTGTCGCTCGTGCAGTCACCCGGTGATTCGCAGACTACATAGGAGCTGCCGTTATCGCCATTGGCTGCGAACATGGAAATATCCGGAAGGTCCCGAACGCCGTCTGCGAGTACACCTGGACCGGATTGCCAGGCGGGTTTGGAGTAACCAGCATACTGTGCGCAATCGAAGACTGCTGTGCTGCCACCGATGGTTGTTGTGATGCCGGTAAGCGGATCGCTGCCAGAGCCGGGGATAGCGCAGGCGCTCTGGCCGCCACCTCCGCCGGCGGCCCCACCTAAGTCGCCAAGGTTTTTCCCATAGATGCTGTTGTTCCACGGCTGCTCGGGAAGTGACTGCAGCAGCGAGCCGTTCTTGCCATCGTTGGTCTGGCTCCAGAAATTGAAGACTGAACTCAGGCCTCCCGGATAGTAGAAGTCAGTGCCACCGACCGCGATATTCCATGGCGTGGAGGCTAATCCATTCACTTGCCGCCCGAATTCAGCGAACGCAATCCCTGCGCTGTCACAACCGGCAGAATCGGAGTCACCGCTGGATACCATAACCGTCTGCCCTTGAGCCGCGGCCTGTTCCCATTCGCTGTTGTAGAAAGCATTGCCGAACGGAGCGTTGAGGGCTTCACAGCTGCCGAAGCTGATGCTGAGCACGCTGGCCGAGTCGTCCTCTACCGCGCGCACGATCGCCAGGCTGAGTCCGTCGCTGTAATCGCTCCCCCCGAAATGTACAAGCGGATGGTGGCCTGCGGCGCGATTGCTCCTGAGATTTCAACATCCAGATAGGCTTCGCCCGAAGCCCCACTCACGCCGGGATCATTCCCATCAACCACCACCTGTGGCAGGTTTGGATTCAATGGATTTGCATCGAGCTCGAAGAGTTTGCGATAGGCCGCTACCAGGTTGAGATCGATGTTGCTCTCGTTGATGATCCCGATGGTCTGCCCGCTACCGGTCACCCCCTGGTTGTAAAGGGGTGTGATGTCGTACTGCGTGGCAAGGTCTTCCGGCGCGAGGCCGAGGTTATAATTGGGCACCGAAAGAGTGAACTGTGGCGTGAGTTGATGGTTTTTCGGATTGAGCTCCGCGGTACCCATCAGGTGGGAAAGCGGTTTGGGGTGGAAATCGTTCAGCGGTCCCACGGCGGCAATAACCGGGCTCAACGCCGCGGGGATCTGCAGTTCCGATGAGTTCGCGTGATGCACCTCTCCGTTGACGGAATAGGCATGGAGCGAGGTGTGGAGGGCTGAACCAACCTGACCAGCCGTGCCTGAGAATTGAATGACATTCTTTCCGGAGGGCATCTTCTCAACCTTCAGACCCTGCGACTCAAGCCATGAGACGACCGCGCTTATATCGGAATCAGCCACGCCGAACTGCTGACCGAACTGTGCCGTTGTCAACCATTTGTGGTAAGTGGGAGAGCCCTTGCGATGCACCTCGCTCAGAAACTGCTGCAGCGCTTGCTCCTGCTCTGGAGGACGCTTCAGCAGCAATGTGATTCGTCCGGTTGGCGTGTCATTCGAGACAGCGCCAAGGTCGATTGCGCCGTGGCGCACCAGCGGATGTACCGAACCCTTCAGAGGCGTGACGAATCTGGTATCTACCTGCTGCGTAACCTGGGTGGCCGCTTGACCATGCGTCAAAGGCGCTGAAAGGGCTGCAAATAGAGCGACGAGCAACATGCGCAGCAACATTTGTTGCAATCGGGGTGCGTAAGACAGGGACATCATTTTTCTCTCCCGGTCGTGCAATGGTGGGATTTAGAAGCGGAATGCCTCATAGTCTCCCCGCTATGCCTGATAAGGCACAAGCCTCATCGGGATTGAATAGAGCCACCTATTTTGCACAGCTATGAGGCACTCCCAATCCAAGGAAGGGCGCGCAGCCGCGCTACTGCATTGACGAGCGCTGGTCTGCGGCCCGTTCCTACTATGTTGGTGGACAAGCCCCGACAGGATTAGCTGCGGGGAGGAATAGAGAGGAGATGTCTGCCGAATATACGAGCATCCACCGAATATGCCCCAGGCCCCAGAAGAGCAACCGCGCCGCCACTCAGAATTGACATGGCTACGTGAAAGCCATTGCTCCCGCCGGTTTTGAGGAGAATCGCAAATTGAAGGATGCAGCAGAGAATCGATCCGTAGGGTGTGAGAAAACCAACAACCAGAGAAGCGGCGGGCAGTAGAAAGACCACCAGCCCGAGCGAAGCTACCGTTACCCAACTTGCCATTCCGTCCACAACCAGGGTGGCAGCTACTGAAATCCGCAAAATCAAGAGAGCGGCGCCTGATGTTCCCGTAGGAAACATGGAGAACAGTCTTTGCACAACTCCGAGATTAGTGTTGCAAAAAAGGTGGAACAACCCCCATAAGAAGGGTTCACGGGCAATCCTTTTGGATCGATGCCTAGGCCCGCACTCTGGCATATGATAGGCGTCACAATATTTTTCTCCGTCCCAACCTCATGCGCCCAGCCCGGAAAGCGGTCATCCCTCAACTCGAGTTGCTTGTGGATCTGCTCACGAACCTGGTTGGGCTTGCGCTTCTTTGCGCTCCTGCGCTCGCGCTGAATCCCGATCGGAACATCTCGCAGTATGCACACTCCGCCTGGCGCATGCAGGATGGATTCTTCAACGGCAGAGTCAACGGAATGGCGCAGACAACCGACGGCTACCTGTGGTTCGGAACCAACACCGGGCTGTTGCGCTTTGATGGGGTTCGCTTTACGCCCTGGGCACCCGCCGATGGGACGAGGCTGCCGCATAGTGATATTCATGCCCTGCTCGGTTCACGCGATGGAAGTCTCTGGATTGGTAACCGGGACGGTTTGTTTCGCTGGAAGGACGAGAAACTGACTCGCGTTTCCCATGTTCCCGGTCCGATCGGAGGCGGGATCGTCGAGGATGGCAAGGGAGTCATCTGGGCTGCACGAAGCGCCGATGATACTGCCGGGCCAATTTGCCGAATAAGCAACGAGCGAGCGCGGTGCCTGACTGGAGCAGATGGTATTCCAGCCGGCATCTCGGTGATCGAATCCTTGATCGAGGACGCAGCGGACAACCTTTGGATGGGCACTAACAACCTGTTGCTCCGCTGGAAAAATGGTTCGCCGGCAATCTATAAGCCGCAGGGGCTTGAATCCAACAGCAGCATCGGAGTCGACGGGCTCGCCGCTTCACCAGATGGGTCCCTGTGGGCCGGAATGGCTGTGCCCGGCCATGGCCTGGGTCTGGAACATTTGATCGATGGAGCCTGGAAGCCGCTTCTCACGCCACAATTGGATGGCAGCACTCTGGATGTCACTGACCTGCTCCTCGATCGCGATGGAGCTCTGTGGATTGGGACCGCGGACCAGGGAATCTACCACTACTATCACGGCAGGGTCGATCGATTTCGCAGAAGCGACGGGCTCTCGAGCGACTTCGTTTCCCGCTTCTTTGAAGATAAAGAAGGCACGGTGTGGGTGATCACCCCTCAAGGTGTCGACAGTTTCCACAATCTGAGCGTTGTGACCTGGTCGGCTCGCGAGGGGCTTACAACGGACAACGTCGTCTCGGTAGCTGCGGCTCACGATGGCACGGTCTGGATTGGCAATGCCGGAGGCCTGGACTCGATCAAAGATGGCAACGTGTCATCGATTCGCGCGGGCAAAGGTCTGCCAGGCAATCAAGTGCGATCGGTGTTTGAAGATCGTGAGAATCGGCTTTGGGTTGGCGTCGATAACGATTTGACCGTGTTGCAGAATGGCCATTTCAGAAAAATAAGCAGGCCGGATGGTTCTTCCATTGGACCGGTCAGAGATATCACCGAAGATCCGCAGAACAATCTATGGATCGAATCGGGATGGGACAAAGAACTTCTACGGATTCGTGATTTCAAGGTAGTGGAACAGTTTCGCCTGCCGGACATCTCTTCGGGGCGCGAGCTGGCAGCCGATGCAGAAGGCAATCTATGGCTGGGCCTCAAGACTGGGGATCTCGCACGCTTCCGGGACGGACACACCGAGGTGATTCACTCTCCACTGGCCGCCGGCACCCGCATACGGCAGGTAGTAGCCAACCCGGACGGATCTGTGCTGGCCGCGACGACGGCTGGAGTGATTGCATGGAGAGATGGACAGCAATCTACTCTTGGAACGCGTAATGGTCTTCCATGCGATGGAATCAACGGCCTGATATGGGATTCACACAGAAATCTTTGGCTGCATACCGCCTGCGGACTGGTTGAGATAGAGCAAGCAGAGCTGCAGCGATGGTGGCGGCATTCGGAAAGCACAGTACAGTTCAAATACATGGATGCGCTTGATGGCGTGCTGCCGGGAAACGCCTACTACCAACCAGCTGCCAGATCGAAAGACGGCCGCTTATGGTTTGCAAATGGCAGCGTCCTGCAGATGATCGACCCAGCCAATCTGATCCGAAACCCAATCCCTCCTCCAGTGCATGTGGAGGAGATAGTTGCGGATCGAAGGAATTATCCCGCAGATGGACTGGCCAGGCTTCCACCGCTCACCAGGAATTTGCAGATCGACTACACGGCGTTGAGCTTCGTCGCCCCGCAAAAAGTTCGCTTCCGCTATCGTCTGGATGGGTACGACAAGGATTGGCAGGATTCGGGGACAAGAAGACAGGCATTTTATACAGACCTGCCTCCTGGCAACTATCAATTCCGAGTGATCGCCTCGAATAACGACGGGGTATGGAACGAGAGCGCCGCAACAACCTCGTTCTACGTCGTACCCGCGTTCTATCAAACCTCGTGGTTCCTCTTTCTTTGTGCGATTGCCGCCGTCAGCGGTTTGTACATGATCTACCTGATCCATCTGAAGCAAGTAACCCGGCGCATACAGGAGCAACTAGCAACCCGTGTAGAAGAACGGGAGCGGATCGCACGCGAACTTCACGATACCCTGCTGCAGGGCTTTCACGGGCTCATGCTGCGGTTCCAATCTGTATTGAAAAACATACCGCCTGAAGCTGCCGCGCGAAGAATGATGGAGACCGCCCTCGATCGCGCGGACGAGGTGTTGCTGGAAGGAAGGCAACGCGTACATAATCTTCGCGAAGAAGGTATGCCGGGCAATGGACCATGGGAAAATCTGGCGCGTTGGGGAAATGAACTTGCCCAGAGCCGTGACACCAGGTTCACCGCGGCAATCGTCGGTACTCCTCAACCTCTTGACCCTGCGGTATCCGATGAGGTCTACCAGATCGGGCGCGAAGCACTAAACAATGCCTTTCTCCATGCCTATGCGAAACAGATCGAGATGGAGATCACTTACGATCGCAAAAGCGTAAGGTTAGTTGTTCGAGATGACGGTGCGGGGATGGACAATGAAATCCTCGAGCGCGGCCGCTCCGGCCATTGGGGCTTATCCGGCATGCGGGAGCGTTCTCAACAAATCGGCGCGCAGTTGAATATCTGGAGCCACGGCGGAGCCGGAACGGAAATAGATCTGTTCATCCCCGCGAAGGTCGCTTACCGGCAACCGCATAAAAAATCGGGCTGGAATGAGTTCAAGCGGCGCGTAGCAAGACAATCGGAGTAGATACTATGACCAAAACGATAAAGGTTTTTGCGGTGGACGATCATCCTCTTCTGCGCGAAGGTATCGCGGCGGTTATTCAGGGAGAACCTGACATGGAGCTGGTAGCCGAGGCAACCAATGGGCAGGAGGCGATCGAAGGCTTCCGCATACACCGTCCGGATGTCACATTGATGGATATTCAGATGCCCGGCATGGATGGCGTCGATACGATGAACGCCATACGCAGCGAATTCCCCGGATCCCGCTTCATCATATTAACCACGTATCAGGGGGACGCTCAGGCACTGCGCGCGATCCGGGCCGGCGCCGCAGGGTATCTCTTGAAGAATATGCTGCGTAAGGACTTGCTGGACACCATCCGAGTCGTTAACAGTGGAAAGCGTGTCATTCCTCCAGTCGTCGCGGCGAAGCTCGCCGAGCACCTGGGCGACGATGTGCTCTCCGATCGTGAGATCGATGTGCTGCGAAGCGTTGCTGCCGGAAATTCAAACAAGCTTATCGCGGAAAAGCTTGCGATTTCCGAAGCTACGGTCAAAGGCCACATGAAGAGCATTCTCTCGAAGCTCGGAGCGAATGATCGCACTCACGCAGTCACAATCGCGCTGAATCGAGGCTTCATCCAAAACTGATTCCCTCTCGACTTTAGAAAAGGCTGTGTTGAGAATTTCGTACGGGCGATATAGACGAGTGTTCGAGCTGAGTCGTGGCGGCATTCAGGGCGCAATACACGGCGGATGCCCTTCGTGCGCCAGCGCCCGGACACAAACAGACCGCCTAGCACGTACAAGATTTCACAATTGCACCGGGCAGAAGCCAGCTTAAATTTCTCTTCTAAGAGACGGGGCGGAATCGATCTTCCAAACCTAGGACAGTGCGGCGAATCCCGTCCTCGAGGTTAGTTTTCGCTTCCCACCCGAGTGAATGAATACGGCTGACATCCAAAAGCTTGCGCGGAGTTCCATCAGGCCGCGTCGTATCGAAAACCAGCTCGCCATCGAAACCTACTATTCTGCAAACCAACTCCGCCAACTCGCGGACTGTCAGATCTGTGCCTGAACCAACATTAACGAGCGGCGGTGCTTCAGAGGTCAAAAGACTGTTGAACTCCGCGTCAGGCAGGTTCATCAGAAAGATGCACGCCTGCGCCAGGTCATCGCTGAAGAGAAATTCCCTGTGTGGTTCACCTGTTCCCCAAACAGTAATACTGGGTTGTCCTGAAGCCTTCGCCTCAATTGTTTTTCTAATCAGGGCCGGCAGCACATGGGAATTCGTAGGGTCAAAGTTGTCATTCGGACCATACAGGTTGGTAGGCATGGCAGCCACAAATTGTGTTTTGTATTGCTGGTTGTATGACCAGCACATTTCGATGCCCGCGATCTTGGCTAGTGCATACGCTTTGTTCGTGGGCTCAAGCGGCCCGGTCAACAAATACTCTTCCTTGATTGGCTGGGGGCAAAGCTTAGGATAGATACAACTCGAGCCGAGAAAAAGCAGACGCTGCACTCCGCAGCGGTAGGCGGCATCGATTACGCTGGTCTGAATTTCAAGATTTTCGCGAATGAAATCCGCGGGATATGCACGGTTGGCAGCGATACCACCAACTTTTGCCGCCGCGAGAAAGACATAATCAGGACGTTCTCGCTCAAAAAAAAGACGGGTTGCAGTCCTGTCCGTCAAGTCTAATTCGAGCCGTGATCGAAGCAGAACGTCGTGATAACCCTGGCGCTCCAGCTCGCGGCAGATGGCGCTGCCTACCAACCCACGGTGCCCCGCTACAAAGATTTTTTCGGAGCTCCGCATCAATAGCTCTGCACCTCAGGACTCATGAAAATTATACGCAGTGAAGCCATGACGCTTCACAAGCGCATCTCGCTTCGCTGACTCGAAATCGGCTGCGACCATCTCTTGAACGAGCTGAAGAAAGCTGGTTTGAGGCTCCCAGCCCAACTCTCGCTTGGCTTTCGATGGATCGCCCAGCAGTGTTTCGACTTCAGTAGGACGAAAATAACGCGGATCTACTGCCACGACCAACCGATTCCGATCATCGTAAGCGCGTTCGTCAACACCGGACCCCTGCCAATGCAACTTGAAATCGAGCATGCCGGCGCTCAGGTTCACGAAGTCCCGCACACTATGTTGCTCGCCCGTCGCAATGACATAATCTTTTGCTTCTTGCTGCTGCAGCATCAACCATTGCATTTCTACGTAGTCGCGTGCGTGACCCCAATCGCGCAGCGCATCAATATTGCCAAGAAACAGCGTTTCCTGCAGGCCGGCTTTAATGCGCGCAAGGGCGCGCGTAATTTTTCGCGTCACGAAAGTTTCCCCGCGCATCGGAGACTCGTGATTGAAGAGAATTCCGTTACAGGCATACATGCCATAAGCTTCGCGATAATTGACCGTGATCCAGAAGGCATACATTTTGGCGACTGCGTAGGGTGACCGCGGATAGAAGGGCGTGCTCTCTTTTTGAGGAACTTCGCGAACGAGACCGTAAAGCTCAGAGGTCGACGCCTGATAAAAGCGGGTCTTCTTCTCCATGCCGAGGATGCGGATAGCTTCAAGGAGACGCAGAGGTCCAAGCGCATCGCAATTGGCGGTGTACTCGGGCTCTTCAAAGGAAACTTTTACGTGACTTTGCGCCCCCAGATTATAGATCTCATCCGGCTGCACTTTTTGCACGATATGAATCAGCGAAGTGGAGTCGGTGAGATCGCCATAGTGGAGGATGAAACGACGCCCTTCAATATGTGGGTCTTCGTAAATGTGATCGATACGATCGGTGTTGAACAGTGAACTCCGGCGCTTAATGCCGTGAACCTCGTAACCCTTTTTGAGCAGGAAATCGGCGAGATATGCGCCATCTTGACCCGTTACTCCGGTGATCAGAGCTTTCTTCAATGATTCGCACCTCTAAAAGTTTTGGAATTAGTGCAATCTATTGGCAGAAACCGGGCCGTCGTTTAAAACCGCAGCAGACCACGCCTTTTGACGCGGCCCATCAAGTGGCTTCTATCGGAACATAACATTGTGCTTGTAACAAGTGGGTAGGCGTAAGCAGAGCGATTTTTGGTACCAAATTCCAGAGAATTACTACTCTATGTCAGGTATATCCTGCACTCTTTGTCCAGCATCTCTAGACTAGCTTACGAAACGCTCCCACCTTCAAGATTATGAACAGACCATCCCGGATTTGTTCGTTCTGCGAGTACAGTTTTTGCTCACGTGAAGAATGTCGGCTATTGCCAACATTCTTCGCCACTTGGAAGGTCAGCGCATCCTAGTAGGCCATGTGCGGTGCTTTCTGCGGTTTCCCCAGCCTGAGTTACAGCCTGCACGAACGCTCTCACTTAAAGGACATGCCATGCGACTTCATCCATCGGTTTGGGGAGTAATAGTTAGCGTAGGTTCAGCCGCATCCTTAATCGCTGCTCCTTTGGCTCCCGCAGATCCAGCCGCCGTTTCCCTCACCTCCACATTTTCCGTCACGTCTCCGACGGAGATTCCTAACGACAAGCTCAAACCCGGAAGCTACTCCATTACTGTTGTCGATCACCTTTCTGATCGCATCGTGCTGCGCGTCGATGACGCCAAGGGAAAATTGCATTCCACCTTCCTCGGAGTGCCGAATTCCGGGCTGAGCAGCGGGGTCGCAGGTCCTATCTCCTGGAATTTGTCCTCCGATCACGAGGGCGCTCTGCGCGGCTTCTCATTCCCTGGGGGTGGCGCGGTCGAATTTGTTTATCCCAAAGACCAGGCTGTGGCGATTGCCAAGAAGAGCGGCGGAACGGTGCCCGCCATCGATCCTGCCTCCGAAGGAATGGTCGTGAAGGACAACACCCTCTCGAAGGAAGACATGGCGATGGTCACACTCTGGACCCTCACGCCGACAACGGTTGGACCGAAGGATGCGACGCAGCCGGCAATCCAGGCGGCACGCTATCAGGCACCGCAGACCGCTCAACCGGCGCCGCCCCAGGAGGTTGCGCAGAACGAGCCCCCTGCAGCTCCGCCTGCACCCGCACCCCAGTCTCTTAGCGTGAGGCGCAAGCCGGTGCTGGCAAAGTTGCCGCACACTGCCAGCAACCTGCCGCTGATTCTGATCGGTGGTCTGTTGTCGCTCTTCGCGGCTGGAGTTTTGAGTTTTAGCCGCCGTGCAGATGATGCTGCCTGAGAACAGGCCTAAACACAGAGGCCGCCAGGTTGCGCGTGCAGCGCAACTGCTGCTGACTTCAGCCGGCCTGCTCGCAATGCTCTATTGCGGGTGGGCCGGCTTGCAGATGCACGCGTCGCAAAAGGCCGCGGCTGCGATCGGGCAGCCTTCACAGTCCTCATCCCCTTCTCGGCCCTCATCTCAAGACGCGCGGGAGGAGATCGTTCCCGCCGCGAGCCTGGGGCCGGAGGGCGATCCTACCGCTGTGATCGGGCGGATGGAGATTGCACAGATTGGTCTCGCTGTACCGATTACGGCGGATATCACGAAAGAAGGATTGCTGCGCGGAGCCGGCCATGTACCCGGAACGGCGTTTCCAGGGGGGCTTGGCACCATGGGCATCGCGGGCCATCGCGACACCTTCTTCCGCCCGTTGCGGCAGATTCGCGCGGGCATGCAGATCAAGGTGACCGGGGCCGGAGGCGCTTACTGGTACCGTGTCGACTCGACAGAGATCGTCGATCCTGATGAGGTCAAAGTGCTGAACATCGCCGCGCAGCCGATGCTGACCCTCATCACCTGCTATCCCTTCAACTACATTGGCGCGGCGCCGCGGCGTTTTATCGTACACGCGCACCTGCTCTCGGCTGCTCCCGATAAAGGCTAGTTTTACTCTGCCGTCGGTCAGCCATGTGGCACGTCAGGAGCCGGCGTTCGGGCTTTCTTTTATCTTGTGCTCGTAGGCGTAGTAGGAGCCGTAGTAGTCGTATCTGCCTTCCTTCGACGGATTGAAGTCGTTGAGGATCGTCCCGATGATAGTTACGTGATGCTGCTCAAGAACTTCGCGCGCACGAACCGCGTCTTCACGAGGGGTAAAGTCGGAGCGAAGTACGAGGATGGCGCCGCTCGTGTTCTGAGCGAGGATGTGGGCGTCATCGCTAGGACCGATGGGTGGCGTATCGACGAGGATTATGTCGTAATCACGCGCGAGGCGCTCCACCAGCGCGCCGAAGAGCATGGTAGGAAACAATTCAGCGATCTGTTCCCTTCCGCTGCCGGCCGGAATTACGCAGAGCTTAGGAAATACAGTAGCCTTGCAGTAGAGCGAGACGGCGCTCTCGAGATTCACCTCGCCTCGCAGGATATTTCTCAGGCCAAGCCCATTGGGCACCCCGAGCGTGCGATGGAGACAGGGTCTGCGCAGGTCGCCATCGATGAGAACCACCCGCAAGCCAGATTTACTGAGGGCTACGCCGAGGTTGGTGGCGATGGTGCTTTTGCCTTCGCCCGTGCCGGGTGAGGAGACGATATAGACTTGCCGTTTCCTTTCAGGCTTGGCGAGCAGGATGGACAACATCGCGTTGCGGTAAGCTTCAGCGGCCAGAGAGAAATCCTGGTCCCAGCGTGCGGTTCTCAGAGCGGCTGATGGAGATCTCGTATGCGAAGGGGCAAGCGGGTGAACAGCCTTCCTGTGCGGCAAGAGCGGCTCTTTCGTTGCCGCAGGAATCACGCCCAGCTCCTCTACGCCAAGCAGCTTCGTGCTTTCGCCGGGCAGGCGCAGCACAGCTCGATTGCGGTCCTTGAAGAAAGCCAATCCTAAACCGACGCATGCACCGAAGGCTGATCCAGCAACAGCAAAGGGCAGGCGATGGGGATAAACCGCAGACCGCGGAGTTGTGGCCCGCTCGACCACGCGCACAAATGACGTTTGAGCCGCAGAGCTGAACCCTGCTTCTCTGGCATGCTCAAGCAATGCCTGATAAAGCTGCCTGCCGTTTGCGACTTCCTGGCGCAGCTGTTCCTCCGGCGTGTTTTGCGAATTGGGCGGCTGCCTCGACTCAAGTGTCCGCAGGGAGAGGGTAAGGAGATCCTCGCGATGCTCTGCTGCCTCGTATTGGGCCTGGAGGCGCTGCATGGCCGCTTCACGCTCCGCGGAGATTTCCGCTTCGACACGTTTGATTTCCGCATTCAGACGAAGACGCTTTGCATCCTGAGTGCGCGTCTTGGACGGCATCTCGTTGAGGGCTATCTGCAGCTTGGTCAGACGAGACTGGGAGGCTGCATAGGCCGTTGGGTCCGCGATCTCGGAGGTATCGCTTGAAGTGGCAGCCTGCATCTGCGCCCGCCGGGCCATGCGCTCGGCCTGCGCTTTGATCAACTCGGCCTGCAAATGCTGGAGGAGATCCTGACCAGCGTTAGCGGCCGTCTGCGGCGAAGTGTAACGATCCCGGCCGGTCTTCTCTTTCTGTCTGCGTTCCGCGTCTTTCAACCTGGCCTGGACGATGGCTGCCTCACGTATGAGCAGGTCGCTGGTCATCGTAGCCATTGCCCCGCGACTCTGAATGTCTTCGCGTTGGACTTCGGCGGTCAGCATGTTGCAGTACTTTGCTGCGAACTCCGGATTCCAGGAACTACAGCTCACCTCGATCATCGGCGTACTCCCCACTCGCCAGCCGCGCATACTTCTTGCTGACTGATCGATGAGGGCTGAAAGCGGAATGGAATCTTTTCCGCCGATTTGAAGCACCCGCTGTAATCGCGAGAGCCAGTCTCTACGCTGAACAGGTACCGCCTGCGGATCTTCGATCAAGCCTTGTTCGACACCTGCTAGAGTTTCATTGCTCCCGACGAGTCTGATGTGAGTTTCCAGACTGACGGTGGATGGAGGAGTGTCCGAATGATTGGCGGCGAAAGCTGGAGACTGGACCTGAAGGAATACGCGGGCTCGGTAGACTGGCTGCAGGGGAAGCTGAATGAGAATTCCAGCGAGCAAGCCTGCGACTGCCCAGAGCAGGACGAGGCGATGATGCCGAAACATAGTAAGACGGCCTTCGGCGACCAGCCTGAGGACCGCCGATTCCTGCACCGGATCTTCTTGCGATTCCTCAGCGCCGTCAACAAGTTCGATATCGAGTTCGCTGGCAAGATGCGGTTGACTGTTTCCCGTATCCCATGCCGATAGTTTCATCGCAGAGCCTCGATATTTCTGCGTCGGAAAGAGACGCGGCTGTTCAGGATCGAGCTGCAATTCTCAACTTGCCACCCGGGAGCCGCCATGGCGGTGGCGTGTCCATGATCGGCTTGAGTCTTGACAACAGGCGCGTTCGGCCGATGTGGTTAGAAGCTAAATATCGCGAAAGAGATCCGAGAGGCTGATCCGCAGTCCCAAAGCAATGACTTCCAGAATAGGAAGAGAGATCGATTTGCGGCCGCGTTCGACATCGCTGATATAGCTCCTGTCGATCCCGAACTTTTTAGCCATACCCGATTGTGTGAGGGAACTATTCCGCCGCAGCTCACGCAGCCGCCTGCCAAAGCGACTGCTGACGTCATTCGCCGGAGCAGGGACGACAAGATCGCGATGAGCAAGTGTCTTGTCTGCGCTGACTCCGGGGTTTGCCTTCGCTTCAGCATAGGGACGAGTCTGGGATGCGTGCGGCCAGCGATCGAAGCTGGATGCGGGCGTAAAACGGTGAAGCTGCGATGGCGAATTCATAAGTCCCCTTTTAAACCGGATGCTTGACGTTCTTTACTGCCGTGCCAAATATCTAGTTGCCGGTAGCCATCGATCGGACCGGGGTGCCTTGCCCGCGCGTCGTGCGCCGCGGGATGTTATCGGTTGCAATCGATTGTATGCACCCACATCAAGAAAGGTTGACTTGAAAGTAATGTCGTTCAAGCTAATCGGACGCGAATTTTGGTGTAAGTAAATCAGCTAACGTAGTAACTAACCATGGTTTTACGGACGGCTTTGAGACGGCTTCCCAGGTAATCGGGCAATATGTAAAAAGTAACCGGATAGTATTTCCGGGTCGGAATTAGCCTCCCTTTTGGCCCGCAGGTGATTGGGTCCGGAGCGGCTTTTCCGAAGAATTTTTACTTCGGCAAGTAGTGTGAAATCCAACAACGAAGCCGATGCGTCCAGAAGAACGTTGTTATGCCATGAAGCTTCTCAAAGGTTCTGGTTTTTTGCATACTCCAGGCGTTTATAGTTCCTGTACAGCTCGATCGAATCGCTCCGGCTTGGACCCTGATAGCTCGGGTCCAGATGATTTCTCAAATCCCGGTTACAGGTTTCTCTATGAAACTCAGATCGCTTCCTCCATTGGCGGTGACGGGTCTTTGCCTAGCCTTCGTAATGGGAAGATGGTTGACTGCCCAATCGGGGCTTTCGATCACATATGGGCCGTCGGGAGTGCAACGGCTCGTTTACAACAGCGTAGTACTTGAAGATCTGGCTCAAAACCCATCCGATGCTTTCCATATATGGCACATGAAGATGACCGACCTCTCAGGCAAAGTCCTTTCGGAGGGACAGTATGGATGGGGCGAGAACAACGACGGCAAGAGTTGGAACTCCAGTACTAATACCTGGACCTACCGTTTTGAGTGGGGCGAGATCCAAGTGAAGTTTGCGCAGAAAGGCGCGAACCTGGATATGACTGTGACGGAGATGAACCGGGCCGGGTCGGGTGTGATTCTCGACGGAGCAGTGATCTATCCCTTCGCGCTTCACCTGCCGAAGTTGCCTGCGAGCTTCGGCAACCCCAGCTACCCCCAGCTTGCTTTCAACACGACAGGGCCGAGCGTTACCGTTGCCGACTACGGATCAGGACAGGTGACGGCCGCCGTTCCGGACGCGACTTCTCCCCTGTACAGCGGATTTTTGCCGGCCGGAAGCGGGATCGCTTACTCTCCGATCATCAGCGGCACGGCGCCTGATGGCCTGGCGGTGTTTCAGCCTCACAACGATCGCACGGTGAAGCCTAACCAGACCATTACATTCACGGTGTCGCTGAGGTTTGCTCCATCCGGAACATCAGCGGTGAAAGTGGCTTCGGATGTGTTCGCGAACTGGGCCAAGGCATGGCCCGCGACACTGCATTGGAATGACAGGCGAGCGATCGGCACGGTCTTTCTAGCCAGCTCCCCAGCGGGAGATCCACAAAAGGCCGGGGGATTTCCTAACAATCCGCGCCGGTATTTCGACGACGATACCGCTTCGGACTTCGATGTGAGAACAGCGGCCGGGATTGCAGCGTTCCAGGCTCGCATCCTGCAACAGGCTTCTGACAACGTCGCGAATCTGCAGAAGATGGATGCTCAGGGCGCCATTACGTGGGACATCGAAGGCGAAGAATATCCGCAAAGTACGAGTTATGTCTGTGAGCCTGACAACATCGCGCAGATCGCTCCGGAGATGGAGACGACGATCACCGATCGCGCCTCGCCTTATAAGGGGATGAAACTCGACGATGCCTACTTCAAGATCATGACGAGCGCCGGCTTTCGTGTAGGCGTCTGCGTGCGGCCCCAGCACTTTACTCCCGGTGCCGGCGGGACGGCGCAGCAGGTCTATCTTCAGGACACCGAGACTTTCAGCGAATTGCTAGGCAAGATGCGCTTTGCCCATGACAGATGGGGAGCGACCCTGTTCTACGTGGACTCGAGCGTGGAGCAGGATGGCGCGATTCTCGACGCGGATATCTTTCAAAAGCTCGCCGCAGCGCTGCCCGATTCACTGATCATGCCCGAAGAGGCCACGCCCAAGCACTATGGATACACGGCTCCATTTCTCAGCTTTATCGATCATGGCGATCTTGGGACCGATCCGATCGTGCGAAGCTATTATCCGGATGCGTTCAGCGTCAACATGGTCAACGATGTCGACGCCGAGAAACTCGCGGCTGCCGAATCCCAGCTTGTGAACTCGGTCAGGACCGGCGATGTGCTGATGGGACACGCGGACTACTGGCAGGCGAACGATCCCACGATCGTCGCAATGTATCGGAGTGCGGGCACGTGGAAGCCCAGCCCGGCGGATTCGTCACACTAGAGGCTCAGGGTGAACTGCCGATCGACGCAAGCCTCCCACGCATGGGATCTGATGCCGCCGACTGTAAACGTCCATCATTGTATGAGAGAGTTGCCGATTCCAATCCACCAGGAGGATTGGTGAACGGACGTATACTCTGCGAAGATTTGCAAAAAGATCATCGCGGGGATCGCGTAGAGATAGACCTTGTGGATACGGCGCTCCACGAGAATGTCTCGAAGCACGCCTAAGAGAATCAAAGCATCCACCCCAGCGGGGGCGAAGAGGTTGGGCAGGCTCGGGATGCGTCCGAAAGCTGCTTCCGTGAGTGCGCATGTGGCGATCAGCATAAGGCGGCGATGAAAATCCGGACGCTTGCGCCAATAAATCGCCAGAGCAAATGGAACCGCAAAGCAGACCAGCTCCATTATTTCAACGAAGAGGAAAGATACGGTGGGGAATGGAAGCCGGAGCTGAACAGCCAATCTCAGCACGGCCGTCGACGTCGTATAGCCGAGGACGACGATGGCGACGGCGAAGGCTGTCCCCACCCAGCCTAGGGTGCGATGCAGGCGCACATTGTGCGAGCGTACAAGGGCAGATTGCAAGATGAAAAAGAGCAGCCACGCAGAAAAGACAAAAGAGTGCAGGTAAACGACCTGCGGAGGCTGAATACGAGGATGGAGCAGATTCTGGTTGATGGTATAGCTAAAGCCATAGACAACAACGACCGTAATCAACAACGACATGAAGAGATAGAAATAGCGTTCCAGGACGCTCTTTCGCTTTGTTGTCATACGCTCCTACAGCGCCTGGCTGGTCACTTGCCGTCAGTTGTGGATACAAAACGATAGGCAGCTGTCCGCTCGAAACCATGATGCATGGTCCCTATATTAAGACACAGTGGGCTGTTATTTATTCCCGATGCTCCAATGGGGCAGTAGACCATCTTCGAGGCGCAGACGAATCTTTCGATACAGCCTGGAGCGCAGCTTACTCCCGCTCGGCAGGCGCGGCGAGGGCGTTCTGCAATCGATCCAGAACCGGGATCATAAGCTTGGGTGGCTTACCATCTCCGAAGCGACTGAGGGTCAGGTGGCCGTCCTCTCCGAGGGAGACGGTGATCTTCCATTGCTGAGGACCGCCGCGAGAATCGATTACAGTCTCGAAGTTGGTATTCCTGATCTGCATCTGCACGGTCGCGATCTGCATCTCTTTGCATGCCTTGCAGACCACCACCCAGGAGTTCTCGATCGTTCGCGCCTGGGCGAGGGAGCGGTCCAGATCTTTCAGGTAGATTTCCTCCTGCAGGGTACCGAGGATGTGCTGCTTCGAGAAGACTCGACGCGCAGCGCCGAATTCGATGTAGTTCAGGGAGCGGACGCCGATCCAAGTTAAAAAGACAAATAAGATGATGACGGGGATGTGAAGATAAAGACCGCTGAAGCTCTGCATGAGGGCCAGCGAAGCGGCGATGGCGCAGACGCCGTAGAGAATCAGCGCAGTATCTTTGGTGCGGAATCCGCGCGCCAGCATGATGTGATGGATGTGGCCGCGATCCCCAGCGAAGATGGGTACGCGGCGCAAATAACGGCGGCAGATAGCTAAGCCCACATCGATGAGCGGAAGGGCGAGCGCCATCATAGGAGCGGCCATCCCGAGAAGCGTGCCGCTGCGTTGACCCCATACCAAGCCAAAGCAGCCGAGCAGGAAGCCGATGGTTAGGCTGCCGCAATCTCCGAGATAGATGGAAGCGGGATGAAAGTTATAGCGCAGGAAGCCGAGCAGGCAGCCTGCGAGCGGAATGGTGGCCAGCACCAGTCCAACATTGCCACTAAGGATTCCGGCCACAAGGGTGGTGAGCGTGGCGAGGAGACCAATTCCGGAGGCGAGACCATCGAGGCCATCGATCAGATTCACCGCGTTCGAGCAGCCGAGCAACCACACCACGCTCAGAGGAAGATTGAGCCAAGGCGAGGCCAGAATCGACTGGTGCGCGGCGAGGGATAGCTCGTGCGGCGAGGTGCGCGATCCCAATCCAACGGCGACAACGGCGCCGAGGGCCTGGCCGGCGAGCTTTTGCCAGGGCTTGAGATCGATGAGGTCGTCGAGCAGCCCAGTTAAAAAGATGATGGCCGTGGCCGGCGCGAGCGCAAGGAACAATTCGTGATGACGGATGTAGATCCTCTGGCTGGGCGGCGTCAACAGATATACGGAGACCAGGGCGATGGAATAAGCGAGCATGATGGCGACGCCCCCAATCCGCGGGATCGGCGTCTCATGCAGCTTGCGCTTACTGTCCGGCCGGTCGACGATGTCGAATCGCAGAGCAAGATCGCGGCACAGCGGAGTAAGAATGAGGCATAGAACAAATGCTGTGATGCCAAGGATGGTGTACATAGCACTTCTCCGGGTAAAAGCCTTCCGGGTTCTACGGACGTGCTTGCGAACGTAACGCCGCAGTGTCGAGCGCCACGGGCATTATCCGTGGAACCGGTGACTGCGACTTTGCGCCAACGATGCCGGCGATACGTGCTACGCCGAGAGGGCGATCGAAATGAAGGAGCAGCGCCTCTCGTGCGCGCTGCCCCGCGGTATGAACCTCATCTGGATGATCTGCGAGATGGCGCAGCAGATCGGTCAACACTCCGGCCTGGCCGCAAGGAATGTGCCATCCACAACCGAACTGCCTCACGATCCGCGCAGGTGTTGCTTCGGACGGGCCGATGTAAAGAACGGGACGGCCCGCGGCAAGCAAACCGTAAACCTTACTTGGAACCACAGCCCCACAGCAAACGTCGCTTTGAGTGACCAGACCAATATCCGCCGCTGCCAGTGAATCGCCGAGCAGTTCGCGCGGCACATACGATCGCAACTCAACCGACTGCAGATGCTCCTCCGACACATGCCTGGCGAGATCCTTGTGGCGCGCGCCCCCTCCAACGAAACGAAATCGGAAGCGCGCATCCCGATCAAGATTGCGGATAGCGCTAAGAATTGTCTCCATGTCATGCGCGAGGCCGAAGTTACCGGAATAGAGCACGACGATGTTTGATGACTGCCTAAGCCGCGGCTGCACCGCGATGGCTTCGCTATCTGCCCAGTTCTCCGCGACGGCTATGCGCTCTGGAGGGATACCGCGAGCGACGAGTCTCTGCTTCATGCACTCGCCGAGCGCGATAATTCCATCTGCGCGGCGCCGTGACCAATCGGCGAGAATGCCGGTGAAACGAGCGACGATTCCTCCTCTGCGAAAATAGCCAAGCTCGACGGCGACATCGGGATAGATATCCATCTCCCAGATGAAGTGGCGACTGCCACGCAGAATCTTGAGGAGATTGCCTAACAGCGAAAGCAGCGGAGGCGTGGTGAGCGTGATGACCAGCTCTGGCTTATCGAGAGCCATGCTGCGCCAGATCGCGGCAACATAGAACGACGCGTAGGACAATACCCTTCCCACGCTGCCGCGCACGAAAGGCAGAGCTTTGACGCGAATGACTTTTACAGCGGGCGGTTCTCCCTGATCGGCAACCGCATAGTTGCCATCGGCGCATATAACGGATACCTCGTGCCCCTCGCGCACGAACTCCTTCGCCACGTCGGTGAGGAGTTGGCTGGTCGGTGACGAATCGGGCCAGAAGAACTGGTTGAGCAGCAGAATTCTCATGACGCGACCATCCTCGCTTCCCGATCGGCGTGAGTCACATCGTGGACGTGACGTCGGCGCACGAAGGCGGCGGGATTCCCGCTGAAGATTTCCCACGCGGGCACCTCTCCTGCGATCACGCTGCCTGCGGCTGCGATTGCGCCCTCATGCAAAATCGCACCAGGCAAGAGTCTGCACATTGCGGCGGCCCATGCTCCGTCGTGCAAGAAAATGGGAGCGATCTTGAGTCCGAAGGCGGGGTCGCTCCAGTCGTGGTTTCCGGTGCAGAGGTATACGCCTTGCGAGATACATACATTGTTGCCGAGGCATACGGCGGTGAGATTGTCGATCCACGCGCGTTCCCCGATCCAGCAGTCATCGCCAATCGTCAGGTGCCAAGGATATTTGACCGTGACTTCGGAATGGATTACGACGCGGGCACCGATGCGCGCGCCGAAGAGGCGCAGCAGGCCAACTCGCAGCGATGAGAAAGGCAGAAGAGAGCAACGAAAAAAAGGGAGGCCCGCAAAAATCCACGCGATACGCCATGCCTTGGAACGCCCTGACAAATACCAGGAATTGTCATAGTTGCGAAGCTGGATGGGAGAGTTCATCTTCGCCCCTTCAGTAATTCAAAGGTGTGCGGCTCGTTTCCTCCGGCGATCCAGAGATAGAGTTCGGCCATCTGACGAGAAACGGCCTTCCAGTTGTAGCGTTCGTGGATCAGACGCCGCCCGCGATTGCCAATCTCGCCGTTCACTGCCGGAGAGTTACTCAACATGTTGTCCAATGCGGTCTCGAGCGAAGACGCGTCGGTCTGAACGATCCAGCCTGTATCTCGATCCTTCACCTCGGGCAGATGACATTGCTCAGAGATGATCACGGGAAGCCCCATGCCCATTGCTTCGAGAGTGGCAACGCTCAGGCCTTCGGAATAAGAGGGCAGGACGAAGGCATGGGCAGAGGCCAAAGCACTCCACTTCATCTCGTTGACCAGCATGCCGGTAAACACGACGCGATTCGTGATGTGCTTCCCTGCGATCAACTCCTGCAAAGCGGACAGTGAGTTCTCGCAATCGGGGCCGGCGAGGACTAGCGTCGCATCGGGAAACCGGGTGGCAACTTTCGCCCAGGATTCGATCAGAATCCGGAGGCCCTTCTTAAGATGAATGCGCCCCAGAAAAAGAACGATACGCTGGCCGCGGAGGTTGGGAAAACGATGGTAAAAGATGGAACCATCGATAGTGTGAGGCAGGCGTACTCCATTCGGAATGATGGCGATCGATCGCCTGCTTCCGAACGTGCGGTAATTTTGCGCCTCTGCGCGAGTCAGAGCGTGCAGGCACGCGGCGCCATTCACATTTTCCCGCTCGATCAGGTTTGCATAGATTCGCTTCTTAAATCCCTTATTAGCGAGAGCCCAGGGTTCGAGCATGCCATGCGCAGAGACGACATATGGGATTCGCAACGAACGCGCCGTGTGCGCGCTCACGTTGGTGCTTGCTTCCCATAGCCCGTGAATATGCACGCCCGCAGCTCCGCGCATCTGGTCGCGAAACCGCCGGGATGCTGTCGCCCCCGGGAACCATCGTTTTCTATCGGCAGACCATGTCGAGACAGGCACCTCGGGATGTTGCGGCAGTGTTGCGTCTTCCTCGGGATCGGTGAAGGCAGCGATGTCGATGGAGAATCCATGCGCGAGAGCGAGGCTGGACGCAAGCTGCGGAACGGCGGCGCTCAGGCCACCATATTTCGGATCGAGATGGGTCAGAGCATGCACCCATCTTCCCCGCGACTCAGGCAGCGCCGATAGCTGCGGCTGCTCCGCCAGCGATTCGACAGGATTTATCATGCGACGCGCTCCGGCGAGGCTGTCTTTCGCACCGGCCGTACATCCCGGTGCTCGAGTCGATTGGCGATATTGACGATCTCGTTCCCGAAATTCTCAGGCGAAAAACGGGCGATGATTTCCAGGGACCGTTCTCCCATGCGAGTGAGTTCGGGGGGCGAAGTCTCTTCTATTTCATGGAGACAAGCTGCCAACTGCTCGTTATCTTCAGGATCAAACAGCAGACCGTTTCTTCCCTTTTCAACGAGATCTTCAGCGCACCCGCACCGGTTTGACACGATGAGCGGCAGTCCTACCGCCATAGCTTCATTGACTACGAGGCCCCAGGGTTCACGGACGCTGGGCAGCACGAAGCACTTGGCAAAGCTGAAGAAGGGCGACAGGGCGGACTGATTTCTATGACCGGCGAAGATGACGTCGGCAGCGAAACACGATTGGGATGCCAGACTCTTCAGGGACGAAGCTTCCGGCCCATCTCCTGCGAGCACAAGTGACCATTGGCCGCCGCTGGCACGGTAGTTCAGCCAGGCATTCAGCAATCCGGTCACGTTTTTCTCAGGCGCCAATCGACCGACGTACAGAAAATATTTCTTCGGGAGGTTATGGCCGGCTCCGCTGGAAGAGCGTCGAAGCCCCATGCTGCGGTTGCGCAGCTCGTCGTTGTCGACGACATCATAAAAATTGAGAATACGATTCGCCTGGATGCCGAGCTCTCGGAGATAGCGCACATGGGCGGCGCCACCGGCCACCATCCAATCGAATAACGTGCGGATCAGGATTGATTTCGCTTTTTCCTTCCACGCTGTTCGAACGTGGTCCGCTGCACCGCTCTCTGTCATCAGGACACTGGTGCGCCGGTGCGCCTTTGCCCAGACGGCTGCCGCGATCGCCGGCAGCGTGTAGTAGCCAGGTACGAGAACCATCTCCGGGCCGAGTTCCTGCAGCTTGCGCCATACAGCAAAGGCTAGGGCCAGCTTGCTTGCCTCCTGCCAGCTTCTCTCGGGAAGCAACGTATCGACTGGAAGGCCGGGCGGCAGCTCTTCGCGAAACTTCAGCCCCGCATGGACACCGATGCCTCCGACTAACTCGATCCCGCGCACTTTGCCATTCACGCCGAAGGCTGCCTGAAGCCCCTTGAATCGCGCTACATGGTACGGGTACCAATCGATCCAGAGAACCACAGCTCGGCACCGCGAGTGAGTTTGGTCATCAAATCCAATAAGTCGAGAGTTAAACACGATCGGTACTCCTCAAAACCAAGGGTTGTGTTCTGAATGCTGGTGCAAAATGGCGAACAGCAGGCCGCCGTCGCGTCGCTGGCTGGGCAAGAGCCCATCGCCAGGTCAGCCAACAAGGAATAGAAAGCAGTAGCGTACGGAAGATCACTGCTTCCATGGTCTGCATCACCATGTAAATGGATAAGGCGGAGAGTAAAACAAATTGACTGGACCAGGGGCCTCCGCGTGTGACTGATTTCTTCCACACGTAGCCATATATCCAGCCCAGAAGGCCCATGAACGGAATGGCGAGCCACCATACTTCGACCCATAGATCGGCGACGATCCCGGGGGCCGAACCTACAGCGCCATCCCAGCTGAGAGCGTCGGTAAAGCCTTCACCGGTGCCGGCATTATGAAGAAGCTCCGGTACTCCGAAGTCTTCATACTTGGTCGGCCAGATGGCGCTTGGAATGGGCCGGACCAGAACTTGCGCGAGGTAGCGTCGCATCCAGAAATAGTGGCCGCGCTGCTGTGAACTCAGGACCGTGCCTGCTCCATAGATCCATTCGTTGCCGGTGTCGGGTTTTTCAATGATGTCACCGACATCCGTCTTCATGTCGAAGTTCGAGCCCAGATAGATGCTTTGGCGATTGGTTACGAGAAAGAGCACCAGCCAGCCGAGGCAGGCTCCGGCTAAGCCCACGGCGACGAGGGGCGGGCGCTTGGTACGGTTGATATACCAGCCCATGAGCAGAATTGCGGCCAGCGCGAAGGTCGGCCCGCGGCGCGCCATCAGCAAAGCGGATGAAAGCCAGGGAAGACCGAAGACCGCCATCATCGTATAGCTGGGCCAGCGCGGTCCACCGGCAGAACGCGTGGTGACCGCCATGAGCACACCGAGGAGAAGCAGAAGGCTTCCGTCGCGGATGTAGCCGCTGTCGTCCCATCCACCTGAATAGGACGCGCTGTAGGCGTTGACGAAGCCACCGACATTGACGATCGTGATGGCCCAGCAGAGCAGGCCAATGCCGCCCGCGATGCTTCCGCCGATCAAGAGGCGCTGCACCGTTTTTTGGGAGAGCCGCGCTGCGCGTCTCTTCTGCCGGCGAGGAATGCGCACGCCGGCGCCAAGGCAGCAGGCTACGAACGCCAGGATGCCAAGCACGTTCAATGTCTGCACAAAGACAAGCTGGTCGTTGTCAAAGTAGAGATCGAGGCCGCCGAGAGTGATGAGCTTCCACGGCATCCAGGCGTAGAGAAAGCCGAGCATGGGGCCGACGAAGACCAGAGGGTGGAAGACATCCTGGCTGACATCGAGCGCGCAGAGGATCGCGAGTATGCTGAGTGCGGCTGCGGCGGCAAGCAGAATCTCAAACATCCTTCAGCCCCCGGTCCTTGCCATGCAGGGCCTCTCCCAACATGAAGCTTCGCACTTCTTCGGCCGCAGCGCGGCGAAAGCGCTGCCAGGTGAAATGCTGTGCGCGATCTCGCGAGAGAGTCCCCATCTCCTCCAGCTGGCCACGGTGCCGGATTGCCCATTCAATGCGGGCAGCAAGCAAGTCGGGACGCCGCGGCTGCACGATGAAGCCCTGCACTCCGTCATCGATCAGATCCGGGGCGGCGGTATGAGTGGTGGAAAGAAATGGGAGCCCGCACGCCATCGCCTCCAGGAGCACATGACCGAACCCTTCGCCTAAAGATGGAAACACGAAGAGGTCGGCGGATTGGTAGGCGGCCACAAGATCGGCATCGCTCACCGAGGGCCGAATCTCGACGCGCGAGGCGAATGGGCGGAAGAGGTCGAGCCCATCAACGACGCGGCCGCACACGGTGAGTTCCACCGAATCCGTATCGAGAAGGCGGAGCGCGTCGAGCAGATACTTCACGCCTTTGCGCTGGTTGATGCGTCCCACAAAAAGCAGGCGCAGCTTGGAGCTACGACTGCGGGACTTCGCCGGATCTGGATGAAATCGATCGAGATCGATGCCGTAGGGGATGACGTTGATGGATTTCTTCGAAGCGCCATGTTCGACGAGACTGTCCCGCGAGAACGAAGAGGCAACGAGATAGCGCGAGGCCATCTCGGTCTCCTGCACGAGGTGCTGAAAGTCCTGTTCGGGAAGCGCGAGTTCCCACTCCAGCTTGAGCGAGTCAGCACATTCAGGATGGAGCTTCAGCTCTTCAAGGAGAATGCGGCGCATGGTCGCGGGATGTGGATGAACCTGGAAGAGCATTCCGCCTGCGCCATAGGCCTTGAACGCGTCATAGCCGTAGTAGCTGTAGCTAACCAGCGCGGCGCCTTTCTTCCTTGCCCTGCGGCCTGCAGTGCGACCCAGCACACCATCCGCGTAGCGCATGAAGCTGCGGCGCACGCCAACCGGGATATGCGGCAGCTTTTCGAGCAACAGCCCGCACAGACCGGTCTTAGAACATGGCAAGAGTCTGCGCCCGGGCAGCCCCGGAACACTACGGCGCAGCAGCGCAGCCAACGCTTTTTTCGGAAGATCCCGGCTGAAAGTTTTTGCTATGCGGCTGTCCTGGGACCAAAACAAATCTGTGACTAGACATTCCAGCAGCCCGGCCTCTTCCAGAGCGAGCGCCAGCTGGTAGCCGTCGCGCGCGCCGCTGTGCACGACCACCGCACGGGAAGGCCGGACATTTGCAAGAGGTCCGCTGGCGAAGCTCTCGACTGAGGCGGCCTGTTTCCGGGTTGTGGGTGCCTGCTCAAGAAGAGGCATGATGCGCTTTCTCCGCGACGGGGTCTAAAGCAATCCGTCGAAATGCTGCTTCAAATCTGCTGCTGACTTGTCCCACGTGAATTGCTTCGAACGATCCTTACCCAACTCGGCATAGTGCTGCCGCCACTGATCGTTGGTGAGTAGGGTTGAGACTGCTTCTACGTGCGCATCCATTTGCGATGGATCGACAAGCAAAGCGGCGGCGCCTGCGATCTCGGGGATCGACGATGAATCGCTTGCGACAACCGCCGTGCCGCAGGCCATGGCTTCTACTACTGGAAGCCCAAAGCCTTCGTACCGAGAAGGAAACCAGACGAGCTGGGCCGCCGAGTAGCAGGCATGCAGCGCCTCATCAGAGACAAAGCCCAGAAGCCTGAAACGCTCACCTAGAGATTCGGCCTGCGCGATGTAGCAGGGGTGCGAGTGATTCACTACCGCGATCACGAGATCGGGAAAGCGCTCGAGCAACACGCGGGACGCTTCCAGAATGAGTTCGGCATTTTTGCGAAAGTGCAGGCCTCCTGGCACCAGAACAAATTGCCTCGTGCCAAGACCAGATTCCGACAGGAAGATGCGGCCGGCATCGGTGACAGGAGCGAAGAAATGCGGGGTAACCCCGTTGTGCACGCAGCGGATGCGCGACGCAATCTCTGGAAAAAAGTGGGCGAGGCGACTGGCCGAGAATTCGGACACGGTGTGAAAGAGATCGACACGTTTGCTGAGTTTCTGGAAGAGAAGACGCCATTTCAGCCGCTGCTTCCAATAGCCCGCATCGCGATGATGCGCGCCGTTTTCAAAATAGCCTGCGTCATGCGCGGTAACGGCAAGACGAGCTTTCGCAACCGGAACGTAGGACTCCGCGGTGCAGTAAACGAGGCGGGCGTCCTCCCAAAATGTTTCGGCTTTGGGATGGTCAAGCCAAAACCACCTCGCCTGCTGGCGCGATGTGTCAGCGGAGAAAGTGTGATAACGATAGCCAGTCCATGGCGCCTGTACCAGCGGCAGGATGCGCCGCTGATCTCCTGCATCGGCAAGGATTCGCATGTGTATATCGCTGCGTTTGCCCAGATGCTCTACGATCTGCCTCGCGGTGCGACCGGCTCCGGTAGAGCCGTGGATGTTTCTCAGATGCACATAAGCGAGCAGATTTAAGGGATTCGAGGTTTGCGCAGTGGCGGCAGGAGATTGCATTTGCGCGGTCTTGCCGGGGCGATCGAGGATGCAGGAATCAATCGCCATGGCCGATCCTTCCATTGCGAATGCCCGCGAAGCCGAGCATCGAAGGTCCAGTGCGCAAGAAGAATTGACGAACCGCCGATGGAGTGGGCAGCCAGTGATGGCGTCTCCCGAGGAGAAAGAGCAGGGCGAGCGAGAGACAAAACGTAAGCAGCATCATCGACGAGAGGAGTGCGGTGTGTGCCTGATAGACTTGGCGAGCGACGGCCATTCCCGCGAGTGCGACGACGGTCGACGTGCTGAGAAGGAACAGTTGCAGCATGCCCGCAGGCACATGATCTTTGTGGATAAGCACGCCAAGTACGAGCCCGGCTGAGAGCACATGAGCGGCAAGATAAATGGTCATGGCTTCGGCGGCGCTGCCGCCATGAAGCAGCAGAAGCGATCCGGCGATCGCGACGAAGATAGCCCAGAGAGTATTGATCGCTCCGGTCATGCGAATAGATACGATCGTCAGCCGTGCCGCGACGGGGGCATTCCCCATGTGTACGACTGCGATTGAGAGGGCGACTACAGCGGTGATGGCGGCGCCGCTGTAACTGCTTCCGTACAGAAGATGCAAACCCCAGGGAACAAGAATGATGCCCAGCGATGCGAGCACGAGCGCGACGGCCGTCGACGCATAGGTGCAGAGCGCCATTACGCTGTGCGGTGTCCGGGTGCGCTCTCCTTCGGGGTCGGCCATCGTTGCATAGCTTCCCTCGGTGATGAGAGATGGGCCGAGGCCGGCAAGATTGCGCAACTGGCTGGCGATGGCGAAGAAGCTCATCTGCGCTAGCGTGGCATCTGCTCTTGCCACCAGTGCGGTAAGCCACCATCCGGCGAGATTCGAAGCAACAACGCCGGCAAGCTGGATAAAGCCGAAGGACCAGACTTCCTTCAGCATGGGGATCAACGGAAGAGGCCTGTCGGCTTCCGGGCGGCGCATCAATCCGAGTGGCCGTGCCAGCGCTATGCAGATGAGAACGGCAGTAAGAGTCACCGCACCCTGGGCTACGATCATGCGCGAGGGCCGGTGCATGGATGCCATGAGTGGGAGAAGCGAAACCATACCGGCGCCGACAATTAGCGATAGCAGGACCAAGGCGGCCAGGCGACGCTGGCCTACGAAGAAACCGCGTGCGCACTCGAGCAGAATGATTCCGGCAGCGGAGATAGCTGCCCAGCGCAGCAGACCGGTGAGGCTGGCTTTATGCAGCAGGGCCGCGATCGGTGCCGCGCCAAGCCACAATCCAGACGCGGCTATCCCGGCTGACACCAACGAAACGATAACAAGAGCGCGCGCCAGCGTTGAGTATCCACGAGTACCGCGGGGATATTTTCCAGAGAATCGCGCGGCCGTTGCGCCTATGCCGCCTGCAGCGTAGGTCGAGATATTGTTCGCGGTGCTGACGGCGAGCGAATAGGCTCCAAAGACAGCTGTTCCTCCAAAACGCGCCGCGAGGATGTTAGCCACGAATCCGCAGCCTCGCTCAAGGAAGACACCGAGCGCCAGAGCGGATGTCCCGCTCGCAACTTGCTGAACGACGTGGCGAGGAATGCGTTGGGGCGCGACCGCAATCGGCACAGCTACGTCGAGCGGAAGATCTCCGTTCACGGCCGGATCGGGCAGGATTGCGGGAACGATCAAGAATTCACCACCAGATCGCTCTCCGACTCCGAGTGCTGCTGATATGCGTAATAGGAGTTGTAGTAGCTGGAGTTGCCGCCCTTTGCGGGGTTGAAATCGTTCAGGATCGTTCCCATCACCGGCACACGGTCGCGCTCCAATATGTCGCGTGCATTCATAGCTTGCTCGCGCGTCGTGACACCGGAGCGGACGATGAGAATCGCTCCGTGAGCCTGCCGGGCGAAGACGCGCGCGTCTGAGATGTGCAACACCGGCGGAGTGTCAACCAGGACTACGTCGAACTCATGCGAAAGCCGCGTGAGGAGGTCTCCGAACTTGGAAGAGTGGAGAAGCTCGACCGCCTGCTCCTTCCCTACGCCGGAAGGAATGACCGACAGCTGCGGAAATGCGGTCGTCTTACACAGCCCAGCCGGCAAGGAGGACGATAGATCCACCTCACCACGCAGAACATTGCGAAGCCCGAAGGTATTGGGAACCGAGAGAGCGCGATGCAGGCTGGGCTTGCGCATGTCTCCGTCGATAAGCACAACGCGAAGCCCCGATTTACTGAGCGCAACTCCGAGGTTGGACGTGACCGTAGTCTTGCCCTCTCCGACGCCGGGTGATGAGATGACATAGATTCGCGCCTGGTCGGGGCGATTCGCGAGCAGGATGGACAACGTCGCGTTTCGATAAGCTTCGGCGACCAACGAACAGTGGTCACTCCAGCGCGCCGTCTGCAGTTCGGCGGAACATGGCCTGTTCTCGATGTCGAGAATCTGGCTCTTCGGCCGGCCTGACGGAAGAAACTTGCCCTTAGCAGGAGACGGGATCACCCCTAGCTCCTCCACGTGGAGAAACTTCTTGCTTTCGCCTGGCTCGCGCAGCACCGTCGTATTCCGATCCTTGAAGAAGGCGATTGCAGCTCCGAGAAGAGCCCCGACAATAAAACTGGTGATTCCGGTGGCGATACGATTTGGGTAGATTGAGATGCGCGGCGGCCGCGCTTCGTCAATCACGCGAATCGTTGAGGCCTGCATCGCGGAGGCGAAGCCGGCTTCTTTGGCTCTTTGCAGAAGTGTCTGATAGAGCTGCTGCTCGGACTCGACTTCGCGCCGAAGAAGATTAACCTGCGAACCCTTTTGAAGATCGGAAGAGACGCTGGACTCCTGCCTGTTGTACGCCATTTCCAGGAGCTCCTCGCGATGCTTCGCGGCGGAGTATTCACTCTGCAGCCGTTGGATACCAGCGGTCCGCTCTTTCTCAAGACCATCCTGCGCTTCTTTTATCTCTGCCCGAAGGTGGATCACCTTGGGATTAGCCTCTGTGAGCGGCGGAACAATGGCTGCGACCCGCGCTTCCAGATCGGCCAGCTTGGCCTGCGCAGCGGCATAGGCCGCGCTCTCCAGGCCACCGGGCACGCCCGCGGGCGAGGAGCGAACGACGCTTACCTGCGCCTCCTTCTCCATGCGGTCGGCCTGCGCTTTCACCAGCTCGGATTGCATTTTGCGGAGACGGTCTTCGCCAACTGTGTCGGTTCCTTGGCTCAGAACCAGACCGTCGCCGCCCGTCGCCGCCACCAGCCGCCGCTGGCCGTCTTCAGCCTTCTGACGGATATCGGAGGCCTGCCGCATCAGCCAGTCGCTGGTGCGCTTTGCCTCGGAGCCGCGGCTTTCCAGATCTTCCGACTGATATTCGGTGACGAGCGTGTTGCAAAAGCGCGCCGCGAACGACGCATCCCACGAATCGCAGGTGATTTCAATTAACCGGGTCACGCCCAGTTGTTTTACCTTCATGCTCTTGGAAGTCTCGTTCAGCAAATCATTGAACGGGATTGTGCTTCCCCCAGGAATACCAACCAGACGCCTGAGTCTGGATAGAGTGTCGTTCTGCTGGACGAACTCCGGATGATTTTCGGCAGTAAGCCGCTCGCCGGTGCGTTCCATGAGCGAATCGCTTTCCAGAAGCTTGATCTGGGTTTGAATGTTGGTCTCGCCCGTGGATGGAGCTTCAGTAGGATCGATCGACCGCATGTTCATGAAGTCGCCATTGAGGCTGTGAATTTCGAGCGAGGTGCGCGTGCGATAAACAGGCAGCGTTGTGAGATGGAGAATCACGCTGGCCAGCACGCCGCATAGGGCGAGCGAGATTATCAGGAAGCGATGCCTGGCGACGGTGCGATAGTACTCGAGCAGAAAGCTCCTTTGCTCTTCAGCTTCAGGAGGAAGCGGCGCCAAGTCGGCGGGGTCATACGCCGTTTGCGGCTGTAAGACGGGCGGATAGAGAGGTCTATCGCCTGCATCCTCAGGAAATCGCTTCATCGCTTCGTCCTTTCGCGCCTTCGATTCGGAGGTCGCTTCCGTTAGCGGGAGTAGATTGCTACGCCCGTGATGACTTGCAAGACGGTCTCCGCCGCCTTACGGCTGCCAGACTTAGCCGCACTATTCGGTATAAACAAGACGTCGTTTGCATAGAGCGGGACGTCCGGCGCCCTGCCCGCAAATATCTCTTTGACATTGACCGGAATTTCGCGCGGCTTGTCTTCACTTCCTGGGATGGGCCTCAGAATCTTGGCGTCCTTCGTGGCCGCATTCGGAGCCAGACCCTCTGCCAGCGAGACTGCCTGCAGAAGGGTGATTGACTCATGGGAGGTGAGAGGGAAACCTCCCGGCCGATGGACATTGCCTACGACATAAACGATTTCGCCTTTAGGGATGGAGACGATGTCGCCGGGCTCGATCAAAATATTTTCCGCCGGATGCTTCGCAGACAAGATGTTGTCGAGAGAAAGCGATGCAGTCGTGTACCTTCCGCTGGCATCGACATGAGTCTCGGGCAGCGGCAGTGACCCGCGGCGAAGTTCGCGCGTTAAAACCACCTTGGAACCGGCGTCCGGCTTTACGCCGCCAGCCAGCGAGATGACTTCGATCAGAGTGCGCGGCCGTGGCAGGGGATGAATTCCCGGCGAGTTCACCTCTCCGATGACCGAGACTGTGCGGCTTTGATTTTCCGTTAGATTGACAGCAACCTGCGGCGAATTGATGTACTTGCTCAGCTTTGCGGTCAGCACAGCCTTAAATTGCTGCAGGGTAAGACCAGTTGCCTGAACCCTTCCGATGAGCGGCAGATCGAGGCCCCCATCGGGGTCGATCCTCAAGGAGGACGCAGGGATTTCGTCCATATCCTGTACGTGGATAACTACCTGGTCGCCTCCGCCAAGAACATAGTCGGAGGGCGCAGTAGCTTCCGAGGCAGAAGATGCTCCGCCGCTCTGCAGCCGCGAAGTCTCGTCTGCCTGGGCTGCACAGATACTGTCTGCACTTTCCAAGATAATAAGCAGCAAACATGCCGCAACAAGTAGTTGGGAGGATGGCAGTTTCATAAGTACAGTACATTCAAAAAACGATAATAACCGGTGCCTTGGATTCCGCTTGTCGCCTTGAGACAACAAGCTCCTGGCTATTTCTAATAAGTCAAAGATTGGAGAATTCGATCCTTGGGGAGAGGACCGCAAAACATGCTCAACTACGATACAGGCGGCGCCTTGATTGCTCCTGTCTTTAAATATCAATACTTACTTTTAATTTTGACTAAATGCCGATAAGTTGGACTAATTAGTATCTAGCTTTTCTGATTTCATATTTCTGTGCCTTAACTCTGCTGGCGAGGCCTCGCGCTCATCTCGTAAATTGTTTATGGCATGATCCTGGTTCGAGCCATTGACGAGACATCTCCTAAATCGAGTTAAAGAGGTCGGAGAGGCTCATCTTCAACCCAAGTGCAAGGATTTCAAGCATTGGAAGAGAGACGGACTTCCGGCCTCGCTCCAGTTCACTGATGTAGCTTCGATCGATTCCGAATCGTCTCGCCATTTCAGTTTGGGTGAGGCAGCGATCCTGGCGTAGTTGACGGAGTCTGCGCCCGAATCGGCTACTTATGTCATTTTCGCCATTGTCTTCTATAGGAGCTTCGTCGCGTACGAGACGTTTTCTGTCTGCCTGCAACCGAAGATCGTGAAGGGCGTATTGATAGCCGCGGAAGGAGTGGGCGCGATTCCACTGCTGAGTACGGCTCCGGGGTACGGAGTTCGATGAAGTATTTACTATAAGAACCATGAGCGACCCTATCCTCGGGTATGAGCCCTTGTACACAAAGAGAGTGATCCTATCTACGGCAGGAGGATGATCACACAAATGAAAGAAGTGTCCGATGAATTAACGGAACTCAATTGTGTAGGACGGGTGCATAGTCTGTTTTAACCTTGGGGGACAACAGACTTGTCTTCTATGCAGTGCCGAACCGATCCAATGGTGGCGTCAGAATAAAATATCAAGAGCAAGCCACGAGACTTACCAATCGTTATGCCCTGTTATATGCACAGGCAACCCCTGTGGTCTAGTGTTGTTGTCTAGAGGCGACATAAATTTTTCAGCAAACTACATGCGGGCAGCCCTGACTAGAGTGAAGTTTAGACCAGTAATAGCCTTAAATATCGAAAGTAACTCCTAATCTATAGCGAGAGAGTAATTTAAGGTATGGTTACTTCGGCTATTGAGCAGCGGCCGTGATATCTATGGCAGATTTCTAATTGCGGTCGATCTATCGTTGTTATTGCGTGAGACTGTTTTACATTTGTTCAATCCGAAGAATAAGACCGATTCGTACCTGTATTGTGTACTTATATTTTCACCGCTCTTCCCAACGAAAATTCCGGCCGTAAGTAGGACCTGTCTCCGCCGTGTTTTCTTTGGAGGCAATTGCAGGACAGAGGACATGAGCATGAACGCGTGGCAAGTTCTCGATGTCGGAAGCATCTGGATGAAGGAATTTGCCTCAGCGTTGGCGGAGATGGAGCCAGTCGTTGCCTGGCTACCGAAGATCGAAAATGCGGGAGCGTTCCTGACGTGGGAGCGAACGCGTAGAAGTGAGAATCCTCCACTTGAGATGCGGGAGTTCCCTCTTCAGCGTGGATACGCGCGATTTCCCATTAGATCCTTCGTGCCTTACGAGACGGGGATGATCAAAAGAATGGTGGCGCAGACGCAGTCGCCGGAGCAGTCTCCACTGATATGCTCGACACCGTTCTACGCACCGGTCGCCGAGCGTTGGCCTGGCCCGATCATCTACTACGTAACCGATTTGACGGCCGCCTACGATGGATTGAATGCCGACCAGGTTCGCGCTCTGGATGTGCGCATGTGCAAAGCGGCTCGAGTGGTGTGTCCCAATTCGCGGCGCATTGCCAAATACTTAATCGAGAAAGCGGAATGCGAGGGCCACAAAATTACGGTCGTTCCAAATGCGACCCGAGAAAGCAATGTCGCTGACCGACCCCGTGAGGAGCCCGGTCCGCTGCCGACAGACGTAATCGATTTAACCCGGCCGATCGTAGGTGTCCTCGGCGATCTCTCCGGAAACATGGATTGGGAGTTGATCGCCGAGGTGGTGCAGCGAACGCAGGAGCTTTCCTGGTTATTCGTGGGGCCGGCAGACAGACAGATTGCCGATGCTCAGCAGCGGGGCGCTCGCGAATGGGTCAAGGCGAATGCGCGCTTCGTGGGGATGAAGCCGTACGGCGAACTGCAGCAGTATGCGCGCTGCGTGGATGCCGCGGTGCTTCCCTATCGCAAGAAGGAACCCACCTATTCAGGGAGTTCGACCAGATTTTATGAGCACTTGGCCGCCGGGCGTCCAATGGTGGCCACGCGAGGCTTCGCGGAACTGCTGGAGAAAGAGCCTCTACTTGCTCTCGCGGACAATGCGGAGGAGATGATTCATGCTCTGCGGAAACTGCGCGCCGCAGGCTTTCGAGATGGGCATGAAGCCGCACGCTGGGAAGCAAGCAAAAAGGGCACCTGGCAGGAGCGGGCGCGAGCGATGCGGCACGCGTTGTTGCTGTCCGATAGCCAATCCGCAAGTGCGAGCGAGTATAGAGGCCCGGAGCCGGTCAGGCTCTCCTAGCGCGGCTGAGGCTTTCCAGTTCACCCACCAGGAAATCGTCGATCGTGGGCCGGCGTGAATTCCATGCAAGCTGCGGATTGACCTATGCCAGCCCTTCCGAGCACCCTCATTCATCGTTTGTTCACATTTCCTGTACAAATATCAGATGGCAAATGCAGTAGTTTCCATCAAGCCGAGGGATCGGGCGCGCGTTCTGATCGCAAATCGGCAATTGAAGATGGCCCAATCGGCGCACGCTTACGTGCGAGGAAATACCCTTCACTTCTACGAATGGCTGAAGAAGCACTCCTCACGATCCATTCCCGAGGGACCGTCGATATGGATTTGCGGGGATTGCCATGTCGGTAATATCGGTCCCTTGGCCGATTCCGAGGGAAAAATCGAGATTCAGATCCGGGACCTCGATCAGACAGTGGTGGGCAATCCTGCGCACGATCTCGTTCGTCTTGCCCTTTCGCTTGCTACTGCCGCACGAGGTTCGGACCTGCCAGGCGTCACGGTCGTCAAGATGATGGAGCAGATGATCGAGGGGTACGAATCCGCGCTTGCCGCTCCTCGAACCGAAGTAAAAGCAAACGGCGACGACCTCACGCCGATCCAGGTTGTTCTAGAGCAATCGCGCCGCCGGCGCTGGCATCATCTTGCGGAGGAGCGAATCGAGGATGTCAAACCCCAAATTCCTCTCGGCAAACGCTTCTGGACGCTCGACAAGAAAGAGCGCGATGGCATCGAAAAGCTCTTCCAGGAAGAAGCTGTCACAGCAAAAATATTGGAATTCAAGGGACGTGAGAAGGGCACAACAATTGCGGTTGTCGACTCAGCCTATTGGATGAAGGGATGCAGCTCCCTGGGACGCCTCCGATATGCCGTCCTGCTTGGGATCGGCAAGAAAAACGATCGAAGCTACTGCCTCATCGATCTGAAAGAGGCAGCGTCCGCAGCGGCTCCCCAACGAAGGATGAGGGTTCACAACAACGCGCAAAGAGTGGTGACTGGAGCTCGTGAACTCTCACCCAACCTTGGAGAGCGTATGCTGGCCGTCAAGCTTGGGGGCAAAGACCTGGTAATGCGAGAGCTCATGCCCCAGGATCTGAAGTTCGATCTCGATCGTCTGACGCAGGAACAAGCAGTGGCCGCGGCGCGCTATCTTGCCGGAGTGGTAGGCAAAGCCCACGGAAGGCAGATGGACTCGAAGACCAGGTCATCCTGGCTTTCTACGTTAAAGAAGCAGCACTCCAAAAGCCTCGACGCACCAAGCTGGCTTTGGTCGAGCGTGGTCGCGCTCATCGCTGATCACGAGACAGCCTACCTCGAACATTGCCGGCTCTACGCCTCCGGTCTCTAGCAACGCGATGGTTTATAGCCAAGCTTGGGGAACATAATTCCTCGCTCCTTATGCGTTGAATGCGTGATTTGCATCCTTAATAAGTACAAGGAGAACGAATCATGGCACTCAAGGATGTTTTACTCGACGAACTTCGCGATATGTATAGCGCGGAAAACCAGCTTGTAAAGGCCCTCCCAAAGCTGGCGAAAGGTGCCATCAATCCCAAGCTGAAGCAGCTGTTTTCTGCGCACCTCGAAGAGACAAAAGGGCAGGTAGAACGGCTCAAAAAGGTTTTTCTTGAGCTTGGAGAGAAGCCCACGGGACAGCACTGCAACGGAATGGAAGGCGTCATCGAGGAAGGCAAAGAGGCTCTGGAGAAGGACGAAGAAGGCGCATCATTCGATTCCGGCTTAATTGGCGCGGCACTGCGCACGGAGCACTATGAGATCGCCGGCTATGAGGCATGCATTTCGATGGCAACAGCTCTGCAATTGCCCAAGGTCGTCCGGCTTTTGAATTCGAATCTGAAAGAGGAGTTGAACGCGGCGAAGAAGGTTACGGCCGCCGGTGTTCCTATCCTGAAGCAGAGCGCTCTTGAACCGGAGGAGCCGAAGAAGCCCAAGACGGGCAAGGAGAAGTATTCGGCAAAGAAGAGCAAAGAGGATGAAGCGAAGGCCGCTCCCGACCTCAACCAATCCAGCGACGCAGCCTAGTCGCATCCTTTTCAGACCCCGCTCCGGCGGGGTTTTCGTTTTGGAGACCACGCCGATGCTCTTCATCTACCGGTCTGGCTTGCCATCTTCTATCCCAAAATAGGAACTGGCGGCAGAGAGCTAATCAAAAGAAATTCGCCCAGCGTCTCACGTCGTGGTCAAATTCGACATCAAAGCATTGGAACTAATTTCGAAGGATGGACCCCACTGATGAATAAATATCTGGTCGCCGCCGCTCTCCTGTTCACCATGTCGGCAGTCGCTCCTGCCCAGGAAGACAGCATGGGCAAGCTTAATCACCGCATCGAATCAGCTCACGAAGTCCTCCATGCGCTGATGGATACGCCCGACAAGGGCATACCTCTGGATATTGCCGCCAAAGCGCAATGCATCGCAGTCGTGCCGAGTTTCAAAAAGGGCGCCTTCGTCGTAGGCGCTGAGTATGGGCAGGGCGTGGCCACCTGCCGGACACCCCGTGGCTGGAGCGCACCAGTTTTCGTTCAGATGGAAGGCGCCAGTTTCGGCTTTCAGATTGGCGGTCAATCCACTGACCTAGTTCTCGTAGGAATATCCCATCACAGCCTCGATGACCTGCTCAAGGACAAAGTCAAACTGGGCGGAGACGCCGCTGTGGCGGCCGGCCCGATTGGCCGAAATTCTCAGGTCTCGACTACCGAACTTGCCAATGCCGAGTTCCTCACCTACTCACGCAGCAAAGGGCTCTTTGCTGGCATCGATCTCAACGGCGACGTTGTTCATCAGAACACTGCGGATACCAATTCCTTTTATGGCAAAGATATCCCCTACAGAGTAATCCTGAGCGGCCGGGTTCCCACACCGCCAAGCGCTGTTCACTTCGTCAGAACCGTCAATGAGCTTTTCAAGCGCGGAAGAGTTCGCGAAACTCACTAAGACAGTACGCGGGAAAGCAGGTCGCAGATCAGTTTTCCCGCCCTGTCCGGCCGTTGGGTAGACGGGGCATTCAAGGATCACCGGCCACAAAGGCATATGTGCATCGAGATCGCCGGAGCAGCTGAGATCATCAGCCAGCGGATCGGTAAGAAGGCCCTACACGTTGTGAGAAACGCGCGGAAATCAAGGGATCTCTGAGAAGTCCCTCAAAATCCCCACATCGATCTTCTTATGAAGATGTAACTTGTTGATCTAACTGGTTGCCCCCCAGTCATTCTGGTTGCCTCGCAGACGGCGATCAACCATTACATCTAAAGGACTTCCCAGCACAGAAACTATGATACCCCGAATTTGTACCCCGGAATAGTGTCGGATTTCACCGTACCCCAACGGACTTATTCGGACTAATCAACAGAGGAGCGTTTGCTGTTTTGCATGCTTCAAGAAGGCGCTGAATCATTGCATCTAAAGAACTTGGTAGACACAGATAAATAGAAAAATGTGATGCCAATCGAGTATCCAGAATAGGGCTGGATTTCACCGCACCCCCACGGCCCTTCTCGGACTAGACAATGAGTTCAGACTGCCAATAACCGCCTACCCTTGTTTAACTCGTCGTCCAAATAGTCAGCCCACCACTGCATCATGACCGTGCGCTGGTTTATATACTTCGCATGATTGTAAGCAGCTGCTGCCTTGTTACGCTTCAGATGGGATAGTTGCACTTCTACATGAGCCTCATCAAAACCACTCTCATGGAGAATGGTGGATGCCAGTCCGCGGAACCCGTGCCCGGTCATGCGCCCCTGATAACCGAGTCTGTACAGAGCAGTCAGGATTGTATTGTTGCTCATGGGCTTGTTCTTGTCATTGGCGCCGGGGAATACAAGCCTGCTATTGCCTGTGAGCAGTTTGAGAGCCCGCAATACCTCCACAGATTGACGAGACAAGGGGACGATATGGGCAGTGCCCATCTTCATGCGATCTTTGGGAATGATCCAGCGTGCATTGTCCAGGTCGAACTCCACCCACGGCGCTGCAATTAGCTCGCTGGTCCGCACAAACGTATATGCCATGAGCTTCATGGCAAAGCGCGTGATTGCGACCCCGTTGCAATCGTCCATCTTCGCCAGCAGTTCCGGCAATTCCCTGGCCTCCACACGAGCAAAGTTCTCTGTCTTGGTTCCGGCCAGAATGTCACGGGGGTTGAAACCCGCAGCAGGATTTCGCATGGCGAGACCATTGGCAGCTGCATACCTAAAAATCTGTCCCGTGGTCTGGTAGATACGTTTGGCTACATCTCTTGCCTCGCGTCTTTCGACTGCAAGCATGAGTTCCCGAATATCAGGAGCCCCCACTGCGTCAATGAGCTTGTGACCATATGCAGGGAAGACGTCCGCTTCCAGACGGCGCAGAACGGTATCCGCATGACGCGGAGACTTGTTGTGGGCCCACCATTCCCACCACCTACGAGCTATCTTCTCAAAGCTGTTTTGTGCTTCACGCTGTTTGGCCTCGGCTTCTGCCTTGCGTTCGGCCATCGGATCGATGCCGGCCACCAGCGTCCTGCGAGCTGCGAAGTGGAGTTCGCGGGCTTGTTCGAGATTCACAAACGGATACTCCCCCAACGCCATAAGCTTTTCTTTGCTATCAAAGCGATAACGCCAACGCCAAAGTTTAGATCCGCCAGGATTAACCAGAAGAAACAGACCAGCACGGTCAAACATCTTGAATCGCTTTTGTCTTGGCTTCGTTTCCCGGATTGCCGTATCCGTCAACACCATTCGTCACATCCAAGGACAAATGGGACTTTACAGGTAATTATTATGATCTGATGCCCTCCTCCAGAATTGTACGTCATTGAAAATACGAGAGATACATGACTTCCTCAGGAACATCCCTGCACATGCCAATTAACCGAGGCAGGCGATAAGACGTAGTCGATCGATCGGTATAGATTTCGAACACGACAAGTCCTTCTTTGGTTGCGGACCAGCCAATGGTCAGCCTTGTTTTTGCCGAGCGCGATCGGAGCTCACCGCTCTCAAGTTGAGGCGCAGGAGATAAGACCTGAAGATTGATTTCGCCTTTTATTCGCTATACAATAAGGTACTTGTTTCGAACAGGGCCATTCGGACAAAGACGCTCGGATTGCAATGATCTAGCGAAGGAGGGCACCATGCCGCGTGGTGAATTGTTGAAAAGCTGACCTCATCCTCAAAAGCAATGGCTAACGATTGGCGGGTGCTAGCGCAGCGACTCTCACCGCACGGGGCAGAACCCCGTTTAGACGATCAGTGGACGAACCTGCTGTTCTCTTCGGTGCTATTAAACCCTTCTAGTCCAGCGCGCAACCACGACAATCACTCTGGCGCACGTATGAAGGTTTAGGCCCTGACACGAGCAGACTCAATAGGGTTTGAATGTAACTTCCAGCCGGTCGGCGAAGATCCCCATCTTAGAAAGGTGCCCGTCCGAGCCGATAGCGCGTTTCATCTCCTGGCGTTGCAGCAGTGGCTTCAGCATTAGCGGCAGCAAAGCCATGTTGATGTGGATGCCGAAACAGGTGTGGAGCCCATATCCAAAGTGCATGTATTCATAGGGCCGCCGACTCGGATCAAACGCTTCAGGCTTTGGCACCTGACGTCCATCATGCATTGCGGAGCGGGTTGCAGCCAACACCCTGGTTCCCTTGCGAACACTGTGTGCCCTTAGAGTCCCCGCAGCGATCTTGTAGTCCTCGGCAGCGGTTCGAAAGAGGCCGGGTGTCAACGGATCAAAGCGCATGGCTTCGAAGACCAGAGCGGCCAAACGTTTGTCGTCATTTGCGCGGGCCGCCTGCTGCGCTTGGGCCAGCCATTCAGGCCTGCGCAGCAACTGCTCTATTGCCTGGGGTGCGACCATCGGTGGCTGAGGAAGGCCACCTACTATGAAGCCAACAAGGTTGGTGCGTATCGAGGCATCGTCCATCCCCGGAGCTCCCGCCTGCTGCAGCAACAGGCATCTCCCGAGAACATCATCGCGCACCGGCTGGCTGCGCGGCTCAACCAGTAGATCATCAATATGCTGACGTAGCAGCGGGGCGAAAACATCGACCTCTTTCCGCAGGGCAGGATCGTTGCCTTGATCAGCGAATTGAAACTCAAAGAGCCGAGTAGCCCAAACGCGAAGGTCTGCATTTTCCGGTCCTGGCGTACCGAAGTAATCGCAAAGAACATTGAAGGCCACCGAACGCACCATATCGACGACGTCGATACATCCGCCTGAGGCCACGACCAGGCGTTCGGCTTCGGACTGCGTAGCTGCGGTGAGCACCTCTTCAATGTCTTGCCGTCGAACAACCATGCGCATATTAGTGGTATCACGCGTGTACTCTTCCGTGTCCGACATCCCGAGAAAAAACGGATGGCCTCCCATGATTACGTCGAGCTTCTCGTTGTAAGGGTTGACGATGACTTCGCTGAGAGACAGAACCTCCTTCACATCGCTGGCACGAGTCACCAAGGCGAAGTCGCCGAAGGCGGGAATGGGCCACACGTTCCGTACAACACGGAAGAGTCCGTCCATGTGATTCATTCCCCACTGAAGAAGCTTCCCTTTGAGGGAGTTGTCTGGCGGGGCCGCTGGACGAAGAACGTCGAAGTTGGTGGCTATAGTCATTTCATCGACCCGAAGTACTGGAGGGCGCTCCGGCTGGGTACGAAGAAGTACCCTCCTCCTTGCGCCGTGATGTACGTTTCAAGCACAGGCTGCTGGCGGACCGGTCGAGATGGAATGCTGAACGGGCACTTCGGTCCGATGAGTGGATCCGTCTGTTCATATGACCCTCCAAACATCCTGTTGAGTAGCCACGTATGTTGAACGAACTCAAATTGCCGGTCGATCTCGCTGTTCAGGCACTGGAAGACCAAACCGCGGTCAACGCCGTCATCAATCATCGGCTTGGCGATGGGCTCGCCATAGATGCGCCCCCGGCGAATGATGCGATGGCGGTTGGTCGCTTGAACCATGAGAGCCTTATCGTCTTTGTCGGGCGAGAGGCCATCTCGCGGGTTGGCGCGGCGCACATGAGAAGTGACAGGACAACCGTAACCGTCAGGATCGGAATCAAAGAAGGCCATCTCGTTCGGCGGGATCTGCCCGGGCGGAACAGGGTTTGCCTCCTCCTGCCTATCAACCTGCAGCATGTAACCCGCCTGGGTTCTGCCAATTGCTTTTTCTGCGAGCCACTCTGCGGTCGCAGCTTCCCCGCTTTCGTCCAGTAAGCCCGCACTGGCGGCCTGCATGTTCTGCCAAAACGCCGCGACGTCCTGTTTCAGTTGCCGCGTCACCAGATAGGTTCCATTCAAACCCAGATCCTTCATCTGTGCCTGCATCCCATCCTGAAGCACGCTGGCTGCGGGACTGGCGCTGGAAACAAACGGCCCTGGTGCGGGCCTCCCATAGGTATTGGTGTGCCCTAGCACAACCTCACCCACGGCAATCTCGTGCAACTTGCGATCCTTGACCGGAATAGCACTGCCGTCAATCAAGATGGGCTGAGAGATTCCATCAGCAAACCCAAAGTGTTCTCGTCGCATGCCGTTCGCATCCAGCTTGACCTGCTGCAAGATATCGATTGGCGCAGACAGACCAAACCTGGCTAAGCTTGCAGATTCAGTCGCGGTAAGGCGATCCAGCGTGCTTCTGTCTTTCGCGAACAACATCAGTTGCGCGTGTATTCCTCGCACATCGGTGGCGCAGTCGGTCCATAGCCACTTCGAGGGATCCTGGCCGTCAACATCGCCAAGAAATTTCGAACGGGTGGCGACCGTCATTCCCTGCTGAAAAGGCATTGAAAACGTAGTCAGCACTTCAGTGTCGATCTTAATAGCCGTGAGACCGGCCGCGGAGAAAGCGATGTTGATGGAGGGATTCACCTCTCCCGTTGCGTAGGTAATGCGAGGAGTGATATCCGTGATCCATCCTTTCGCATCGGTCGTAACAGCAGTATCCTTCGACACAAACTGGACGAGCAGAGTCCGCGCAAAGAGCATGCTGGGATAGGCGCTGACCACCAAACCCTGGATGTCCTTCTGATCAACAGCTGATGGACTCCACTCCCGCTCCGCCGGGGCTGGAGCGGGTACAGCTTTATCGGCAGGGGTTACAGCAGTGTTGCCCATTTGTTGGCCTCCTCGCTCGTCAGCGCGGCTTTGCGTAGACCGTCTACGATCGCGGCATTTCGTATGATCTGGTTGACCGTGAGAGTCCGATAAGCGCTGTACCACATTGGACTCAACGTTTGAGATTGACGCGCCCAGGCTTTGAACTGAGTTCCATGCGCCGCACCGTCCTTCACCAGCCACTTTGTCTCAGGAAATCCCACGCAGTTGCCCCACGCCAACGTGAGTCCCGCCGCAGCTTTGTCGACAAAATCATCTAAATAACTCTGCCAGCTGCCGTCGAAGTTGCTGAAGAAGAGTAACCGTCCTCCATTGCCAATCAGGGTCCAATGAGCAAAGTGGATGGTACGCATCGCTCCGAGATAGCCGTCGTAGTTGGCGAACGGCACATATAGCTTGAGCGCATACAAAGCAGCATGAATAATCATGCTCCGAAGTGTTCCCGGCTTAACCAGCACCATGCTCGCAAGATGATTTTGCACAATCTGGTCTTCGAAACGTGCAAAGTCTGCCAACTGCTCGGGGTCGAGAGCTGGTTTGGCTTGGTTGTAATCAGTATTTTCCAGGCTCCTGAGGGTAGCGACAGACCACCACGCAAAGGCTATCCCGACTACCAATAGGGTCACGGCAGCAATCCCAATAATTTGGGAGAGGCGCGGCATGAAAACCGCAGCAACGAGAAGGGCGGCAAAAACAAGTAGGACTACTCCCGCCTTCGGCACCAAGGTCTTTAGGTTGGCGAAGCGGTACCTCTGCTGCCCTTTCCCTATCGGCGCAGTCTCTGGTTCGCTGAACCATGGAAACTTCCCCGCCGCCCACTGGCGCAGATTCTGGTGCAGGTCCGAAATAGAGCCACTCGCATAGACACCGTTGGCGATGCCTAATTCTTTCTGCGCCTCGTCGAAAAACGCGCTATCTCGCTTGATCCGCGCAACCGGGATTCCCACCGCGCCTATATGTGAAGCAGAGGGGGATACTGAGAATTCCTTGATGAAAGGAATCAGGGAAAGCTTAGAGCCTGTCTTGAAAAGGCTGGCCCACTTAGGGTCGAGAGCGGCCTTGCTGCAGGCAAACATTTGTCGCAGATCGCTTCCAAGAACCTTTAGCACTTCCGCCCAATAAGCTTCGGAGTCGCCGTCGAAGTTGTTCTCGAAGATAAAGAGAGGATCGTAATGCGGATCTTCAAAGATCTGCATCGACATGAAGTGCAAATGGGGGACCTTCTGCAGATCAGGGAAGTCGGGAGACTCTTTCTGCACCACATCAAGAATGAGTTTTTGCAGGAGATCGTGGCTATCGGGATTTACTTCCAGAACGACATCGAGAATTGTGAACATAGGCGCCTGAATTGAACTCTACATGGCTGGAAATACGGCACTGCGATGTGCCGGGAAGGTGTTTGGCCCGTGAATCTGTTCACAACTTTAGCGAGGCCTGCTTTGATCCCATAACGGTGCTTGTTGTCCTCTTATCTATGCTTTGCAAGCATAGCTTAAATAATCAAAGTATTTGTACAAGCTTGTGATGTGGAGGAACCTATCGCTAACGGACAACGCTCGTGTGTCGTCCGAATTCAAACTCCAGGAGTGTATTCACATGTCATTACAATTCAAACCAACCATCGTTTTCTGTCACGGTATCTGGGCTGACGGCTCATGCCGACATATCGTTACAAATCCGATGGGGATCAGCGCATTACCACTCGCCGACGAGTACGGCTCGTGTTTCCGTCGTGTAACTGCGGTTACGCCGAGCATTCCAGAGAATACCGTGGTTCCGAGTGATTGCCGCATTTCCGCTCCGGCACCATGCGCGACTACCAGTGGCCCCACACCTGCGATGAACGCTAGAGATGTCATCAGGATAGGACGCAGGCGCACATGTGCCGCGTGAACAGCCGCTTCCTGAGCATCCACACCGTCATGATCCTGTCGCTGTTTTGCAAACTCGACGATCAGGATCGCGTTCTCATGGGCTGGTTGAGAACGCGTGTTCGATGCTCTACGGATACGCCTGCCGTGAGGCGTTCGAACACGGGTACGAACGCGTCGTCACTTACACGCGGCGCCATGAGATCGGCTCGTCATTACGGGCGGCAGGGTTCGTGCCAGTAGCAACTTCACGAGGCGGCAAATGGAATCGACGAGGGCGGAAGCGAGCTGACAAGCGCTCCACTGGGCCCAAGGTTCGATGGGAGCGTTGGAAGTCAACCCAGCTTCCAATCCAATTTCGTTTTGCCTTTACCCCATGCGAGCCATTGAAGATCGCTGCCTGACCTTCACTTCTCCCCTACAGAGCAATCTCACCCACCTCGCTCATCGACATCCATCTCTCCACGATTGGGGAATCCGCATGGAACCTCTTGTGCCCCTGGCCGGCGCGCCTCAAGCGCCGGACATCAACCTTTTTGTGCTTCAAACTGGCAGATTGCCGAGGATTGGCGACGAGGTATCTCCTTGGCAATATCGTGGCTGGCTCCTATATCAGGTGCAATTCGCCGATTCGCACCCACAGCTGCCCGGCCGCTGGACGCACTATCTTCGCACGCTTGAAGCGGGGCGCCTTCTGGACGAGGCCATTCCTCGCATTGAATTCGAATTGTGGAATCTCGACGCCGGGAGAAAGATGCTCGAGCATTGTCTGCGGTTGATCCATCAAGAGGACTACTCCTGGACCTCGTTCAATCGGCTGGTGGATTGGCTTGCCTGGGGCCTTGCGGTTTCGCGCGAGATGCCACCCCTCAAGGAAGAAACATACGAGGCTCTGTACCGGACCTTCAACTTGGAGCCGCTTCTGTTGAACCCGCATGACTACCTCGGGTGGATGCTTGCCGAGCGCCATACCAATGGCTGGAACCCAAACGCATTCTTCCCGACGCCACATCCGGTCGTCGAGTGCATGACTCAAATGATGCTGGCAGGACGCGAGGCCTCCAGCGGTCGCGATTCCCGCCTCGAAACGGTACTTGATCCCTGCGTTGGAACCGGCCGGATGCTCCTCCACGCGAGTAATTTCTCCTACTGTCTCTATGGCTGTGACATCGATCCTCTCGTCGCAATGATCACCCGCATCAATGGCGCTCTCTACGCTCCCTGGCTCGCATTTCCTCTTCCCGGGGACGTTCTGGGCGTCGAAGTTCCTCTGCCACCGCCGGCGCCGCTCTCCGTGCCCGAGGAATATAAGCCCGAGAACGGGGAGACAATGTTTCGTTGCGATGACCGGGGTCAGGGACTCCTCTTCTAAGACCGTTCGTTCCGCGTTGCTCATCGAGCGAAGAAGCCCACACGGCTCTCCAGTCTGCTCCATCTTGCATCGCCACAAAGATTCCGACGCGTTGCTCCCACAAACTACCTGCGCACGGAGGCGCGATCCAATGACTCCTCAGGAGAAGTACCCGGCACTTATGGCCTATATCACAGCCCGCAGTAGCGAAGATGAAAAGACAGCATGGAAGATGCTCCGCGCAGATGAAGCGGCTGCGGTTCAAGGCGAGTATGCACGGGTCGCTCTGGAACTCGAGAAAGCTCAGGCGAATTATGCCGCTGCTCAGATCGCTAACGGTGGAAGTGGTTTCCCTTACAACAGTGAGATGGGCATCTTCCTCGGATTACCTCTTCGAAGCAACCATGAACCGCCGCGTGGCTACTACTTTGCCAGCCAGGTGATGCGCCATTTCCTGTTTGGGGCCGCAAAGCGCGAAGTAGAGTCTCTTCTAGCGGGCGGAGCCCACCTGAAGATCGTCGCTGCCCGCGACAAGACGACAAGAAGGCCCATCCGGTTTACGAGCTACAAGTCCAACCAGATTCAGATCGAGGGCAATTCGATCGTTTGCCGCAATGACAAGAAGAGTGTCCGGCTCTCCTCGAACTGGTCGATAGAAACGGCTCTGCAGAAGGTTGCCGAGGCGCTGCGAACTGGCAAGTACTACGGCCATGATCCTGCGCTGGACGACCAGCGGGGCATTTAACCGCACGTTATCAGCACAATAAACGACGTATAATAGTCATATATCGGCAGGGCTGCGGACCATCAGGAGACCCCATGAGCAAGACGAAGCGGCGCGGCTTTGCGCCTCTCTTTACGATAACGCCTGCTGTCGCGAAGAGCCTTATGCAGATCGAGGCCGTGAAGCAGTCGATCCAGACGCTGCCCATAACACCCAGAGTGCTGGCGCATCTGCGCGAAACGGCTCGCCTGTTTTCGACACACTATTCCACCATGATCGAGGGAAACCGGCTGACACAGGAAGAGGTCGGCCGTGTCATCGTCGACGACAGCCACTTTCCGGGCCGGGAGCGCGACGAAGCCGAAGTTCGGGGGTACTATGCCGCCCTCGATGAAGCGGAGCGGCTGGCCGCACAATCTGAGCCAGTCTCGGAGCGCATCGTCCAGAAGCTCCATGCCCTGGTAATGGGCGGCGGCAAGACGAGGGTGAAACCAACACCCTACCGCGACGGGCAGAATGTCATTCGAGACAGCCGGACGAAATCCATCGTATATATGCCGCCCGAGGCCAAGGATGTTTCCAAACTCATGGGAGAGCTTATCCACTGGATCGACCAGAAGGACGAGCTACCCGTGCCGCTCAAAGCCGCGATTGCCCACTATCAGTTCGCCACCATCCACCCTTACTATGACGGCAACGGACGAACCGCGCGATTGCTCACGACGCTGATCCTGCACCTTGGGAGCTATGACTTAAAAGGTCTTTACTCCCTTGAGGAATACTATGCGCGCAACCTCAAGGGGTACTATGACGCGCTGGCCGTCGGCACATCGCATAACTACTACATGGGGCGGGCAGATGCCGAGATTACCCAATGGGTCTCCTACTTTATCGACGGCATGGCGGCTTCCTTCGACAGGGTCCATCAACAAACCAGGACCGAAGCGGAATCGGGGGCTAAGGACCAGTCGAAGGTGCTTCGGCGGCTCGACCCGAAACAGCGTAAAGCCCTTGTCCTATTCCGGAACTCGATGGAGTTGACGGCCAGGGATATAGCAGCCCTGTTTGGATACCAGGCCCGTGCTGCAGCCCGGCTCTGCCAGGAGTGGGTCGAAGACGGCTTTATCGAGATGACCAACACCGCGAAAAAATCACGCAAATACAAGCTGACCCCTGAGTACGAGGCCGTGATCGACGAGATTCGTCAATAGGCGCCGAGCACACTCGGCATTCCAGATAACGTTCAGGGTCCACTGTGTGCCCTGCCCCGCCTTTCTTGGTCCAGCGGGCAAATCAAGTGTTGCGGGTCTGACGGGCCCGGAAAAACAGTGCCAACTATTGGGTTAGTCTTTGGCCTGTTTTTGTTTCAGTCAGATCGCGCTTAAGCGCGATCTGACTGGCGAACTCGGCCGGCGTGCGGTCGGCCAGAGCCCTGTGAGGACGACTCACATTGTATTCCTCTCGCCAAGCCTCGATTACTTGCTTAGCTTCGGCCAGGGATTGGAACCAGTTCGTATCCAGGCATTCTGCCCGGAAGGTTCCATTGAACGATTCGCAGAAGGCGTTGTCGGTCGGCTTGCCGGGCCGGGAGAAGTCGATCTTCACGCCATTGCGATAAGCCCATAGATCCATTATCTGCCCTGTGAACTCGCTCCCATTGTCACAGAACAACAGTTGCGGAAGCCCCCGCTGTTCTTTTACTCGATTGAGTACGCGCACCACGTCTTCTCCCCGCAGGCTCTGCCCGCATTCGATCGCCAGGCTTTCCCGCGTGTAAATGTCCACTACCGCCAGCGAACGGAAACGCCTTCCATCGCTGAGTTGATCGGCGACGAAATCCATCGCCCATACCTGATTCGGCCCCGTCGGACGGAACCGCTCCTGCCGATGCACCACAGCGCGCCTCCGCCCTGTGGGCCGTTTGCGCAACCCAAGACCCTCTTCCTTGTACAGCCGGTACACCAGATCCTTGCCAACCTGCCAGCCCTCGCGGTTCAACAGCACGCGGATCTTCCGGTATCCATAGCGTACTCGAGTCTGCGCTATCTCCCGCATCCGCAAGCGAAGCTCCACCCACTGCTCCTGGCGGCCTTCGTACCGGTACGTTGTTCGCCCGATCTCAAGAACCTTGCAGACGTGCCGTTCGCTCACCCGATAGCATGCTTTCAAATGCTCGACCAGTGGGCGGCGCCGCGAGGGCTTTACAACTTTTTTCGCAGAACATCCTGCAACATCGTCTTGTCCAGCGTCAGCTCAGCTACTAACTGCTTCAACTTCGTGTTCTCTTCCTTGAGCTGCTTGATCTGACGGACCTGATCCACTTCCAGACCTGCGTACTTCGACTTCCAGCGATAAAAGGTCTGCTCGGTGATTCCGGTCTTACGGATTAACTCTGCTACCGGTACCCCAACCTCGGCCTGCTTCAACACCCCAACAATCTGCTCCACAGAAAACTTCTTCTTCGGCATCTTCCCTCCAAGCCATCTACATGGCCTCGCTATGCCGAAAGACTAACCTTTCCTTTGGTACCGTTTTCGCCAGGCCCATCAGGTCCACCCAAGTACCCGCGCTGCTCCCAGTGCCTGACGAATAGAATCCCTCGACCCGCGAGACATCCTTCCGTTGCAATCACCATCGGCAATGGATCCTCTTCCGAAAGCACAGGCGCCGCGGTTGCGTTGTCTGTCGCTTCGTCGCGCCTTCCAACACTCACCACTCTCATTCGAGGTTTATCCATGTCCACCATTCGCGCTCAAATCAGTCCAACCATCCTATCGAAGGCCGACCGTCTCTTCCGCAACGACGATGCGGGCGTCTTCGTCGAACTTCTCCAGAACGCCCGAAGAGCGGGCGCTAATCGTGTTGACATTCGCATCGAGCAACTGCCTGGCGATGCATGCGTGTCGAGAGTCACCTTCCACGACAACGGCGGCGGAATCGATGATTTCCAGAAGCTTCTGACTCTAGGTGACTCCGATTGGACCACCGACGTCCGCGATGCCGAAGATCCTGCTGGCATGGGCTTCTTTTCCTTGTGCCATTCAGCGGTGGAAGTCTGGAGCGGCCATCAACGAGTCGTTCTCTCGCGAGACGTATTTCTCGGCAGCTTGGAAGCACAGGTGGTGTCGACCAAGAAAAAAGTGCCCGGTACCCGCATTGTCTTCACTCGTGACGCGAGCGTGAATCTGCTCGTAAGCGCAGCGAGGAGGGTCAGCGAGTTCGGCCCGATTGAAGTCTTCATCAACAGCGACCAGGTCGACCGCCATGATTTCCTTGAGGGTGCGCAGCACCGCGAGATCATCGACGGTATAGATGTCGGCTTCGGCACTTCCTTCCGCTGGCAATTTGGGTTCAACGATGAGAACTGGAACTTTCACGGTGCGCTGATTCGCGAGGCGTTTGATTCCATCCCAGGCTTACTGCGGCTTGATCAGTTCGGCCGCTGGCAGACAGAGTCGTTGCGGGCCCGCTTCAACGTCCTCGAAGTCGGGCGTGTGAAACTCCAACTCCCGGATCGTCGGGCAATCGTACAGGACGAACGGCTTCGGGAATTCGAGCGGAAGGTGCGAGCTGCCGCATACCGGTTCTTCGGAACCCAGGATCACCACGCTCTGGCGTTCGCTCATTGGACAGAAGCCCAATCTCTCGGTGTCGCACTGCGCGAAGCCGCTCCATTGTTGAAGACCTGGCATGCGGCACCCCTGGACGATGGAATCGATCCGTTCTTCGGATCTATCGAGGAGCACTTCCTGCCGTCTCTCGACGAAGTCCTTCTCGTATCCCGATGCCTTCCGAACCAGCACACACTCGAAGCGGCCCTTCAAGAGGACTCGCTTCTGGACCGCGAGCTGTATCAGGCGGCCGACCACTATGCCGGCTACTCCTGGTACGACGCGCTTCCGCTACTGAAGGACACCAGAGTCACGGTTGAAGGATTGCCATACGCCGAGTGGGAGAAGAAATCCTTACCCCGCCCCGAGAAGATCGTCGTCACGGCCATCATCAAACAGTCCGATACGGCCGACGCAGTGGTTGATCTTCCCGCAGCGATCCATGTTGTCGATGGTGATGACGTGGATTGGGGAGATGAAGCGCCGGTCTTCGTTGCCGTCCGGAACAGCCCGTGGGACAACGATGCGCTCGCCGGTCCCTTTGATATCGCCCAGTTTCTCTTCGATGCGACGTTTCGTTCCTCGGAAGATGTCGAAGCCGATAGCTGGGACACTCAGAGGGACTACTACGACGCGCATGTGCAACGCGAGGTCGACGATTACTTCCGGGGACCGCGCGCCGCACTGATGGGAATCCTCGAGAACAGCCTCTCCTGGGACGCCCGGAGGTACGCGAAACAGGTAGGTGTCCAGGAAATCCGCTTCAAGACGAATGGTGCAGCCGCGGATGGATGGAAGATTGAACTCGTCTTCCCGGACGACCAAGAGCAGCCTCTCGAAGCCATGTAACCCGCTCCTCTGAGCGCATGGCGAGGGGAATCGCACGGAGAAGTTGCGATCAGATCACCTTCTCCGGCGATCCCTCTCTTCCCTGCCTTCGACCTCTACAAACGGACAAATGCCATGAGATACCGATTCGACGACGGCGGCCGTACTGCCGCCGGATTTCAGGGCCAAACCGGCGATTGCGTCACGCGTGCCATCGCCATTGCGACCGGAAAGCCGTATCGCGAAGTCTACGATGAGCTGAATATCCTCGCAGCCTCAGAACGCATCGGCAGGCGAAAGAAGAAGAAATCGAATAGCCGGCTGGGCGTTTTTCCGCGCACCTATCTTCGCTACCCAATGCGAGATTTGCGGTGCCTGCGGGGAGGAGAAGTAAGACGACTTACCTATTCAGAAAATCTCTTCGATCCATTATTTAATCGGCTTCCTTATCTTCAGTGGTACGGCCGTCAGGACGCTGTCGGCTTGATCAGACCTCGGTCCCGGCAGTACCGGGCCACCGAGTCCTCGATCGTTGGCAGTTCGCCGAACAGGTCCTTCTGTTTTTGGCTCTCATGGCTGATATAGCCTCCCTTTCGGATCCACCCCAGCGCTTTGATCTGGTCACGGAGGCGCGGGACGAACCAAGCCACCATCGGAAGCATCGGGACTAAGAGGGGAGAAATTACGGGTTTGGCAACCACCGATCGGCCCAAGGCTCGGGTGAAGGCCGCAGCCACCATTGGTCCGGTGGCGGGAACATTACAACGTACATCTACGCTCTGGTTCAGAGCCGAGGCCGGCAGGTCGAGGGCGGCCTCGGCGGCATACCGAGCGAGATCCGGGGAGTAGATCATGTCGAGGGCGCCCCCAGGAACAATGTCGGGGAAGACTCCTTTCCGAACCCTCTGGGCCACGACGTCCTGGGCTCGGTCAAGGAAGGCCCCGGCGCGCAGGGCGAGGTACGGCTGGCGTTTCTCGGCCAGGTATTTCTCGGTCAAGAACTTTTGAGAGAAATGGGGCACATCGGGTGCTTTGTCGCACTCGAGAATTGAAATCAGGATGAATCGTGGGATGCCCGCATCCTTTGCTGCGTCCACCAGATTCCGATACCCTTCGGTGTCTGTCTGGGAGTTATCTCCCTTCGTGCGAGCAGTGTGGGCGCTGAAGCCCGCGGCGCTGGCAACCACAGCCACGGCCCGGGGTTCGGCTGTCAGTGCCAGCTGCAGAGAATTGGCATCCCTGAGGTCGGCCACCACAAATTCTGTCACCCCGAGGGATTCGAGTTTCGTGCGGTCGCTGGTCGCCCGAACCATGGCCCTGACTTTGGCCCCTTTTTCGAGGAGGGCCCGGACAATCTCCGACCCCAGGGTTCCCGAAGCTCCCACCACCGTGACTATTCTTGTTGCCATATCCCAGGTCTCCTCTCCCCATATTAGGATTGTCAGGCCGATACAATCTATGCGATGAAGTCTTCAATTATGTCGAGATCGTCCAGGATTATGGCTGATCCGCTCTCCGACGTCCTCTCGCTCCTCAAGCCGCGCAGCTTTATGTCCGGGGGAATCGACGCGGGAGGAGATTGGTCGTTTCAGTTCGAGCGAAGCAACTGCTTTATGTGCTTTGCGCTGGTCTCAGGCCACTGCTGGCTTTTGATTGAGGATGTCGATGAGCCGACAGAGCTGGCAGCGGGAGATTTTGTGTCGCTACCGCATGGGCCGGCGTTCCGCCTCGCAAGCGATCTCGCCGTCTCTCCGGTTGACGTCCGATCTGTGATTACCGGGCCACTGAATGGGGGTATTGTTACGTGGCAAGGCGGCGGAGCATGTCTGGGGCTCACAGCTTTCTTTACCTTTGCCGCAGAACACGCAAACATCCTGCTGGGTTTGTTGCCGCCGCCTGTGCATATTCGGAGTCATGCAGACCGTGCTGTGATGCAGTGGTATTTGGAACGCATGATGGTGGTGTTGCGGAATCCGCAGCCCGGAAGCGTGCTCCTCGGCGAATATCTCTCGCAGATGATGCTGATCGAGTTGCTCCGGCTGCATGTGACACAGAAAGAAACGGAAAGAGTCGGTTGGCTCTTCGCGCTCTCCGATCGGCAGTTGAGCGTCGCCATGACGGCAATGCACGAGAGACCCGGCTATCGATGGACCTTGCAGAAACTCGCCAACCGAGCTGGCATGTCGCGGTCAGCCTTTGCGCTACGCTTCAAGAAGAAGGTAGGAATCTCCGTTATGGAGTACCTGACTCGATGGCGAATGCTTCTGGCAGGCGACCGGCTTATGAACTCGCACGATTCTGTCTCAGACATTGCGCTTTCTCTCGGCTACGAATCCGACAGTGCGTTTAGCTTTGCCTTTAGGCGGGAGATAGGCTGTTCTCCGCGTCAGTATTGCCATGTCCGAGCTTCTGCTTCAGCCGGTTCTATTTCCTCGTAATCCTGAGGAAACTCCAGCGTACCTTCGACAGTACGTACAACAGTCTCTAGACTGCGCAATTTCTTGGTCCGAAATGAATGAGTAACAAAACCCACGTCTCCGCATATGAATCCAGAATGATGCATCATCCCCATATCACTCACCGACGACGGATTGGTAACGAGTCGTCCTCCGGGAAGTTATCCGTCCTCAATCAGGCGGGCAACGCTTTGTGGTGATGACGGGTGCGAAGTTTGTGCTCGCTCAGCCCAACGCGCTCTCATTCCAACTTCCCTCAAACTTCGCGCGCAATGGAATCAACCGCGTTCGCGTCGAGCTGAACGGGCAGGACCTCTACGACGTGACGTTCTTGCGATGCCGGGGTCTAAAGGTCTACTTTTAAACCCGAGTCGAGGGGATCGACTGCGAACAACTGCGGCCAGCCTTCATTGAATCGACCGGCCTCCAGCTTTCGCTATAACAGGGAAACACACTGGAATGGATTTGAGGATGGAAAATGCCAATCGGAACTTGATTGAAGACAGATGCCATTCCTTATAGGGACTGCAACCTCGACCCCCCACCAAGTTCCTTGACGCCTGAAGCATGTTCATGCCTCGGTAACTCGTTCATTATCAATGGCCATGCATCGGAGAGGTTGACGGAGCTCCTGCGCTCTATTGACGAAGTGGAAGAAATAGTATGATAATAATTTTGTCAACCAGAGGCTTGAAGATGCTTACATATTCGGCTCAACCCGACACTCTCGAACAAGTTCAGACGGAGATCCAGAATTGGCTGGACGACCATGGCAAGAGCGGCAGCAGATGGTTCACCTTCTCGCGGGTCCCACACAAGCCGACCCTGAGAGTCTTCATCTCGCATTCTTCGCCAGATGTGAAGTTCGAGATGAAGGAGCGGCGCCTGCTGTTTCAGGTGAAGCATCAGAGGCTCAACCTCAACCTCGATAAGTTTTATATCCGGACGGCATTTGAAAACAAGAAGTTCTGCCTGGATATCGATCGGGATCCGGCACCCGAACACCGTTTCCTGGTCAATACGCTGCGGCAGTTCGCCGAGACGAAATACCCGGCCTTCTATACCCGCGTTCTTCGAGCGGTGCTGTCTTTTGAGGACGACCTGTCGAACACTTTGATTGATGAGGCAACCTCGGCATCGACTGATCACCTGGTCATGGTCGAAGCACTGAGCTCTGCCCCATGGGTTGCAGAACTTGAAGAGGACGATCCGCTCGCGGCTGCAAAACTCCGAGGTCTGAAGCGCCGACAGGAGATGCTGAAGGCCGCGGGAGAAACCCTGACCTCGGAGCAGGTAGCCGAGGTACTCAATCTGTCCCGCCAGGCGGTGGATAAGCGTCGCTCGTCGAATCAACTGCTCGCCCTGACACAGGGGAAGCGCGGGTACAGCTATCCCGGCTTCCAGTTCCACGAAGGCAAGACGCTCGATGGCCTCGAAAGCGTACTGAAGGCCCTGAGTGCGGTCGATCCCTGGATGCAGCTGAACTTCTTTACCAGCCCCAACGAGAGGCTTGGGGGGAAGAATCCCATTGAGGCCCTGCGGAAGGGAAAGATCGATGAGGTCGTCAAAATCGCCAGCACGTATGGGGAACAGGGAGCACAATGACAGATTCCCCCGGCGAACACCCGCCGCCACATCCCGAGCTGCCGACGCAAAAGCCGATCATCTTCACGTTGCACGCCGGCGAAGCGATCTACCGGCATCACCAGAAGATTCACGATCCAGTGTTCTTCGGTATGTCGGGCAACTACCGCTTCGATGATCCGAATTGCGATCCGGACAACGGAAGCCCCGGATGTTTCGGTGTGCTCTACGCCGGCGAGGACCCAGAGTGTTGCCTGCTTGAATCCTGCGGTGCAACGACTGGCGTGCCTTCCGTATCGGGCGCCTATCTCGATGCCCGCACGATAGCCCGGATGGAACTCACCGAAGACCTGAGGTTGGTGGACCTGGTTGAGCCGGGCGGCCTCACCAGCATCGGTGCGGACAATCGGCTGACGACTGGCTCCTACTCGATCTCGCAGCAGTGGTCCGCAGCCCTCCGGCAGCATCCGACCAAACCCGACGGCATTCGGTACCGGTCTCGACATGCTCCTGAGCGTGTTGCGTATGCGATTTACAGCCGGCCGCCCTCGACATTCTCCGTGTCCTCGTTGGGGTCATTTACCGACCCCGCGAACGACGACCTGTTCCGGCGAATCCTGAAGACATACAAGTTTGCGTTTATCTGAGATCGAATCCCCACCTTTGGCCTAGATTCCTGCCAGAACCATCCCTCCGTTTTCAAGTTGTATCCCCCTCACACGGCCGCCGTCAGGCGGCCGTTCTTCTTTGTTTGCTCTCTTCCAGAGGTCCATGATGTCAGACTCCACCGTGCCCTTCGGCCACGGCTATGCGGAGATACCGCTTGGCCGTTCAGCCGGCAAACCCATCAAATCCATCCACGTATACCAGCTCGAAGAGTCGCTCAACGTCGACCTTGAGTTCGAAGACCTGTCCATGCTGGAGATGATCTTTCGCGTTGGTTTTCGCGCATCCGTGAAGTTGCTCGAAAACAAGAGCGGAGACTACATCGTCCGGCAAAGAATCAAGCCCAAGTTCAGAGCAAGGTAGGACAGGCAGTTCGCACCCTCCGCTTCCCTCCTCAATCCTCCCGTCAAGGACAATCCATGAAACCATCCATGCTTTACGAAGCGCTTCTTGCGCTTATCGGCGAGCGTGTGCCTCTCCACGTCTGGGGCGCATGCGGCGTAGGCAAATCTCAGATCGTCTCGCAGGTTGCCGATGATCTCGACTATGACTTCCTGGACGTTCGTGCAGTCCAGCTCGATCCGATTGACCTGCGAGGACTTCCTCGCATCGCGGCTGATTCTACCGAATGGGTTCCCCCAAAGTTTCTTCCCACGAACGGGAAAGGAATTCTGTTCCTCGATGAGTTGACCGCAGCTCCGCAGATGACCCAGGCGGGCTGCTATCAGCTTGTGCTCGATCGCAGGCTCGGCGAATACAAGCTGCCGGACGGATGGGTGGTGATCGCCGCCGGCAATCCGGCCTCGGAGCGCGGCGTGCATTTCTCCATGCCTCGCCCACTTCGCAACCGGTTCGTACATCTCGACCTCGAGCCCGATCTCACCGACTGGTGCCGTTGGGCACTGCAAAGCGGAGTGCGATCCGAAATCATCGCCTTCCTTCGCTTCAAGCCCGCGTTGCTTCACGACGCTGACGCCACGTCCGATCAGAACGCGTGGCCAACGCCACGCTCCTGGGAGATGGCCTCGAATGTGCTGAAAGGCCTGAGTGCGCGCAATGGCGCGGCCAGTGCCGAGATCGAAGCACAGATGCTCGAAGGCACCATCGGCCCTGGTGCAACCGCAGAGTTCGTTGGCTTCCTGCGGCTCTTTCGGCAGTTGCCTTCGATCGACGAGATCCTGCTCAACCCCGAAACCGCACCGCTCCCCGACGAGCCTTCGGCGCAGATTGCGATCGCGACTGCGCTCGGGCGCGCAATGTCGGACCAATCCGTTGCGAAGGGGGCGAGGTATCTCGACCGAATGCCTATCGAGATGCGAGTCCTCGCCATGCGCGACGCATCGGCACGCGACCGGGCTATCACCCATACGCCGGAGTTCATTCGCTTCGGGGTGGAACACGCGGAGGTCATTCAATGATTACCGAAAGAGCAATGCTTGCTGCCGTCCACATCAGCATCTGGACGGCAACCAAACACGACCGCAAAGTCAGCCGCGAGGTCGCCGATCGCAACGGTGCTCGCGAGCAGGCTGGACGCTACAACAAACAGTTGCTGATGGGGGCGGGCAAGCTCGAAGAACTGCGCACGCTCGCCGGCCAGATACGACAGCACTTCTACAAGATCACGCTTCCCTGGTCGGATGAGGGGTTCCGGCTCTTGCCGTCGCACTTCTACTTCGATCTCAATGCGCGCATGCGTGAATTCGACGCGAGCTTCTCAGCGGGGATCGAGCAGTTTCTTGAGGTCTATCCCGACTACATCCGTGAGGCAAGGGCAGAGCTTGGCGGGCTCTTCCGCGAGGAAGACTACCCGGCCGCCGAAAAGCTGCGAGAGAAGTTCAGCGTCAAGCTCGAAATTCTCCCGGTTCCGACCGGAGATGATTTTCGGGTTCAGATGTCGGCCGAGGAGCAGGCACGCGTCGCTCGCGAGATTGACGCGAACGTCCGGCAGTCTCTCACCAAAGGCACAGAAGACCTCTGGAAACGCATGCGGGAAGTGGTCAAGCACATGGTCGACCGTCTGAGTGAACCCGAGTCGAGGTTCCACGCAACGCTGGTGACCAACATCTTTGATCTTGTGTCGCTGCTGCCCCAGCTCAATGTGAACCAGGACCCGGATCTCGAGCGATTAGCCTCTCAGATCCGTGATCGCTTGTGCAACTACACAGCCCAGGACCTCAAGAAGCACGACCTTCTGCGCGTGACCACCGCTGCGGAGGCTGCGGGAATCGTCGCGGAGATCGATGAAGTGCTCGAATCCCGCCGTTCGCAACCGGCCACCATCCCTGTGGTCGAACCTCAGGTCTCCGACATTCTCGCGCACATGTCGGCCTACATGGAGGTCCCGGCAACGCTATGAGACACGCAACAGCCGCAGCAACCCGAATCCAGAAGGGCCGCACGACCCTATTGCTCGATCATCCTTTCTTCGGAAGTCTGCTCTTCCGGTTGAAAGGGCGGGAGACCTCCTCGGTCAAGACGATGGCGACCGATGGGGTCTCCCTGTTCTACAACCCGGAGTTCGTCGCAACTCTCTCGGCACCGGAGTTGAACGGTGTGCTTGCACACGAAGTTCTGCATCCGGCGCTTCAGCATCACCTGCGCAGAGGCGGCCGTAGCCCGGTCCGATGGAACAAGGCGTGCGACTTTGCCATCAATCCCCTCTTGCTCGATGCCGGACTCATTCTGCCGAAGGATGTCCTCATCGACAATCGCTTCCGCGGCATGAGCGCCGAGCACATCTACAACCTCCTTGAAGAAGAGGACGAAGGCGGCGGCAACAGTCAACAGTCGGAGGACCCGCAGGAATCTTCGCAAAGCAATTCAAACGGAAGTGGCGGAGCTGAGCGTGAAGCAAATGCTCCTGAAACTCCAGGTGGATTTGGGCAGGTTCTGGATGCTCCGGTGCCCGATGATGCCGCTGGACAGAGTGCAGAAGAACAGGCGCGGGACTGGCAGATCGCAGTCGAGCAGGCACAAACCATCTCTAAACTCGCCGGCAAGCTACCTGCCGGAGTTGAAAGAAGCCTCGAAGGAGCGAAGGAGGCACGCGTCGACTGGCGAGAGCTCCTGCGACGCGCCTGGTCGGAAACCACGCCTTCCGACTACTCATGGATGAGACCGAACCGCCGGCATATCTGGCAAGGGCTCTACCTCCCCGGCATCCAGCGTGAAGGAGTTGGAGACGTCGTCATCTTCGTCGACTGTTCCGGCTCGATCAACGCAAGACAGCTTTCGCTGTTCGAAGCGGAGGTCCGCTCAATCCTTGAAGGGCAAAGACCGGATCGCGTGTACGTGGCGTATTTCGATGCGTGCGTGCACAAAGTCGACATCTATGAGGCCGGCCAACAGATTCGTCTTATGCCAGTTGGCGGAGGCGGAACCGACTTCCGCCCGTGCTTCGAGTGGCTTGAAGAGAACCAGGTACAGCCGCAAACACTGGTGTTCCTTACGGACCTCTATGGCACGTTGCCGAAAACGGCGCCGCCGTATCCGGTCCTATGGGCGTCCACGGGAGCCCGACGTGCGCCGTTTGGGCAGGTCGTCCCCATGCAGGCCGCATAGTCACTTCAAACACGACCTAACGGAGGCCGGTCGCTTGCGGCCTCTCCTATTTCCAACCAGCCAAAGGAGGCGACATGTCCACAGTTGCCCAAGACCACTCACTCTTCGAGATCGATCGAGAGCTCGATCTGCTGCTCGATGAAATCCAGGAGCAGACCGAGACTGAAGAGACCGAGAAAGTCCGCCCTGAATTGATGCAGAGATTCGAGCGGTTCTGTGAAGCTTACAGCGAAAAGGTCGACAGGATCGGCCATTTCCTCAGCCTTACGGAAGCCCGCGCCCTTTACTGCAGAACACAGGCCGCCCGTCTCGCAGAGCGCGCACGTTCTGCGGAGAACAAGGTGGATCGCACGAAGAACATGGTGCTTTATTACCTGCGAAGCCGGGATTTGCGCAAGATTGAAGGGCGTGAGTTCACCCTGCGTATGCAGAAGAATAGTCAGGATTCGGTAGTCATCTTTGACGAGTCCCAGGTGCCATTGGTCTTTCGGGACATTGAAGCGAAAATCCCCGGACGAATCTGGGAAGCCCTGCTTTCATCCGCACCTGACGAGATTCGTAGAGAACTCAATGCCTGCATCCGCCAGATGAAGCCAAGTCCCGACACGATCAAGACCGCGGCGGCGGCGCATCAGGAGGTTCCAGGGGCCCAGGTTCGACGCGGAGTTCACCTCCGCGCCGCCTGATAGAGCGTAATGAATCTGAAGCCAATGCTTGTCACCAAGCGGAGAGAGGGGCTCAGAAATGCGAAAACACATCCATATTGTTACAGACGGCTCAGCGATCGGAAATCCAGGGCCAGGCGGCTGGGCCGCAATCCTCTCCTCAGGTCGGAGCCGGTGGCACATCTCAGGGGCCGTGCAGAGGACAACAGCCAGTGAGATGGAATTAACGGCAGCAATTGAGGCGTTGAAGTCCATCGAGATCGGTTCGCGAGTCACCCTCTGCTCCGACAGTGAATACCTGATTCGAGGCATGCGGCATCTGGCAGAGCATTGGCGGAGCCAAGGCTGGCGCAATAGCCGTGGCCAACTCCTGCGAGACACGGCGTTGTGGCAAGACCTCTTGCTCTTGCGGGCTCGCCATACGATCGACTGGCGATGGGTCCAAGGCCATAACGGACATCCGATACAGACGCAAGCCGACGCACTTGCCTACACAGAAGCGCGTCGGCAATGGGTCGCATTGAGACTTGCGGCCTAAACCAGCTGTGGTGTTCCTCCGCGGCCGCGCTGTAGGCCGCACCCACGAACGAACAGAGCCACCTGGAGAAGGCAGGCCTTTGCCTGCGCTCATGAATAAACAGAATCGATATGCAAGAAAAACATCCTTTTTGTCCCCGCTGAGAAACACATTGCTCGAAAGAGTGGCAGAATGTCTCGCTAATTAAATCAATTTACCGATTGGGAGAATCACTACTTCGGGCAAGCAAAATATCTGCTTGTTTCCTAGAGAAAACGACAATTGTGAGTTAGTCGGATTACATCCCAAGAATTCCTAGTCTCCCCGCAGCGCACCTTTGCGCCATGAAGGAGACTCATCGATGTCGAAGCATGCTTTTCGCACACTCACACTCGCTGCCGCAATCACTGTGCTGGCTGCAACCGCAGGTCATGCGCAAGCCTCAACTCCTACCCCGCCTCCTCCAACCCCCAACAGCGTGACCGGAACAGACCCGGAGCCAACCTCGCCGAACGTGATCGATGTGATCCTGACGATCTTGTATTTGGCATAAAATAGCATCACCGAATTGGATCCGCAGCGCCGCCGCCCTGAGGGAAGAACTGAAAATGCATCTAACCGGTTTCGATCTCCTGTTCTGGGCGGCGGGCTTTGCTGCACACCTCATCCTGCTCCTCGTTTTGTTTATAAGGCACCGTGTCAGAACCTTCCCGGTGTTTACCTTGTTTGTCACGCTGAATGTTGCCAGAACAGTGGCGTTGTTTCTCATACAGCAATACAGCACGAGAAGCGTTTACTTCTACACTTTCTGGTCGCTCGCTATCATCGATGTCGCTTTGCAACTCGGGGTCATCTACGAGATGGTGTCCCGCATTTTCCGTCCCGAAGGTCACTGGGCAATTGACGTCCGGCGAGATATGTTCGTATGGGCTGTCGGGAGTATTGGTGTGGCGGCCGTCTTCGCATCGCTTCCAACTCCTCCCACAAAGATATGGGAGCAAGTCATAATGATCAGGGGCAATCTATTTTCTGCCGCCTTGTTGAGCGAGCTCCTTGTTGGAATGATCGTGCTGTCAACCCAAGCTGGATTGCCGTGGAAGACTCACGTCGCAAGAATTACGCAGGGGCTCGGGGTTTATTCGTTGGCGACCGTCGCAATTGAGATTGCGCGAACCTATTTCGGCCTGAAGTCTGGCACAACGGTGTATGACGAACTGACGCGGGTGCGAATGTCAATTTATCTGAGTTGCGTCGCTTATTGGATTGTAATGTTATGGCGTCAGGCTCCGCAGACCAGGGATATGTCGGAGCGAATGCGACGAGAGGTGTCTTCTCTTAATAACGCAGCGAAGCGTGGCGCTGACCGTCTGAGGCCTCGAGATATCCAATGAACATGGATATGCGCTATTTCGTGGCTGCTGGCGTAGCTCTGCTGACGATACTGATTGTTCTTGCAGTCGTCTACTATCGCCGTGCCTACAAAGCATCGAGAAGCTCCTGGCAGGAACTATTGGATAGATTGATCCTCATCAACCGCGAAGGTGTAAAGAAGATCGCAATGGACACCATCGACGTGCATGGGAATCGTCGAGATGATGAGCACGCAAGGGAGCTCGACGCTGATGAGATCTGGCAACTGATCGGCGGACTTGAGGGGGTAGAGACTCTTCAACACAATAGTCGCGTTCTCGTCGATGTCGCGGCGTATCTACATACGTGGTATCCAGAGGCATCGGCCATAGCGGAGGAGTTGCGCCTCAGCGCAAGGGAAATCGCGTGGCATGTGAGTAGCCTGCAGGATGGCGCCAAGGCTGGGAATCTGGGGGCATGGTTCAGAGCATATGCACAGAATGCTGCCGCGACGTATTACCTCATGACACGTCAACTACTCTCTCTCTGCGAGAACGGGGACAAACGATTGCTAACTGATCTCCAGCGAGTGCTTTAAGAACTGCATTATCGCTTCCCTGCCATTTGGATCGATTTCGTCAGGGACGATGCGGGCTCAGCTGCTGGATGACAATATTCATTGGTGCGTCAGTCCGGCCCGTTTTGACGATTCATTTTCAAACGGTGTCAGCCTGTGAGCGACGGCAACAGCACGGCCGACGACCTCAACATCCTGCTTGTATCTCCAGCGCTCGCTGATGACCCGCGAGAGATTGTGCGTGATCAGAGTCAACCATTGACCATCTTTATCCAGTTCGCACCAGCCGGACACGAGGCCCTTGCGGTTCTGTAAGAGGTAAATGGGACGGTCGAATTCATTGGTCCACTCCTTAGGAGAAGCGATCGCCTTCTTTCGCACATCTACCTTGAGGACAGAGCCTGGGCGGATCATTGGAAACAGAGCGCGATCTCTACGTCCTATGACCGCTCTTCGGAAAGGAGTAGAAACTCGATCAGCCTGCAGCGGCAACAGCACCGTATCCTCCGGGATCGGGCCTGAGCTGAACCCGTCCGGCAGTAAATCCCGCTCCTCCTGGTCGAGCAAGCCTCCACCCGTGACGAAAACTGTCGAGTTCGGTCCGAAAAATTGATCCTGCGGGACCGCTCTCGGTGGGGCCGGGAGACAGTACTTCAGCAACTCCTCAGGCGGCCGACTATAGATGGTAGCCAGGGAGATGAGTTTTGGGACCGTGATGTCGAAGTTTCCGCGCTCTGCCTTGCACAACCAGCTGCCTGAAACCTCATACGACCGGCTGCCCCATTCATCTGCGAGGCCCAGGCTTCGCTTCTTAACATCTCTCAGGGACAGTCCCCACTGAATTCGCACTAACCGAAGCACTTCTCCGATGCCCGCCACTGGGACCTCCTCGCGATAAAATGATGCGTCGCGCCCCCGCTATCGGCGGGGAGCGATTCTCTTTGCCGCGGCACTCTGTTCGATTGCGGCGTCGAGTTTGGCGGCGAATTCAGGGTAGTTAGCGCCGATTGCAATGCAGAACCGTCGGGTCTCAATCATGTCCAGCCGGCGCTCACCACGTTCACACTTACTGACGAATGTCTGCGTTTCCTTGAGCTTCTTCGCCAGATCGATCTGCGTCATTCGCGCAGCCAGCCGCTCCGCTCGAAGCAGATCGAGAAAGACACCGTACTCGCGGCTATAGATTGACTTGCTCTGCGCCATGAACGTCCACTGACGTCCACGCTAAAAACTATTTTGGAATAGTCCAAAATAGACTATTTCCTGAAAAGAGAATCCGATCGAGAGATCTGGCGTACAATGTAAAATGCCTTCCTGTTCCTGGATCGGATTTGTTACGAGCTTGAGCAGGCAGGTCTTCACTACGTAACCAGGCTTTCAATGATTAAGGACTGCAGTTGATGATCGCGGCTTGAATTCCGACACCGAGGCACGGGAGGAATCTCGGGGTTCTCTAGATTTGATCTGGGTATCGGTTAACCGGTGGATCGGATTCGATTGCCAATCCGTAATTTCATCTTCTCATGTCGCGTAACCAAATGTAAGGCTTACAGTTACGACAGCGTAGAGAGAAGTCGTCCGAGCTCGTTTCGCATTCTCCCGAATGCGTGCCGAAGTCGTTGTAGGGTGTACTTAGAACAATCGCACAGTAGATTTCAAGGAATGCCTGCAGGTTCTGGTCTGACTCTTCCACATGGCGGTACTGCGTCGCCCGAATCCTCTGCTTCCCCCTACGAAAGGCCGACTCGAATGTGGGTCAAGCATGAGTCCGGCTCGGCTTTCTGTGCTTGGCTTATAAGAGGCTGCTCGCGGGCGAGCGAGAACGAAAACCCACCTGGCTATGGGGCGCCCCTGGGCGACAATGACGGCCGTAGCACCCTCGCAAGTCGTTAATCGGCCTAACTAGAGGTGGCGATCGCCTTCCGTTAAGAGGTAGACCCCCGATCGTGCCATTCCTCGCGGTAGGCCTCGCCCCCAAGACCTCACATTGCGGGATTCCGTCAGGCAGCTTTGGTTGCTGGCACTGAGGCGCGGTTGCAAAAGTTTATTTGGGAATAGTCGATATTAGACTATTTTAATTACAGCACAATTTGTGCTGTACACGCTCCGCTCCGAGGGGGAACGGAACGTGTAGTCTGTCTCGCTTGTATTGGTTCGACTGTAACCGTTCCTAAATGGTCCCCTGCATCGTCCGGTTGCAACTCCGCCGCGTATGGGCGTCTGGGGTTCGGGAGAGACGCCCTCATCTCGAACTCCCATTTTTGACCTCACCGTCCCGCACTCTGAGTCTTTCGACGAACGCACCCGGCCTTCGTCCGCTCCTAGCCCCGTGTGGACCGACAGCCTTCTATACTAGGCATAGAGAGCGTGTCGTTCTGAAGGATGCCTTGAGTATCACCTTTCCTTTCAATATGTCGATGCACGAACGTGCATCGAGCTGCGGCGAAAACCTCGAAATGATTGAGAGATGCCGCCATCGAAACGACAGCCAAAGCCGGAGACTTTCGATCAGGCATTCCGATCTGTCCTGAAGGCCCTGCGGAAGAAAAAGGGTTGGTCCCAAGCCCAGCTCGCAGCCAATGCAGGGTACGGCCAGAATTACGTCAGCAACATTGAAACCGGCAAACAGGACCCCCGGTTCAGCGTCGTCTTCAACCTCGTGCAAACCCTTGGGACGCGACCCGATCTGTATATGAAGGCGGTCGTGGAACGTACCAAGCTGAAACCTTTGAAGAAAAAGAACCCCCGCAAGCCCTGATCTGGGCTATCCACGGACGTAGATAAAACTGATATCCGGCGTGGACGGCATTTTATTTGCACCTTGGCGGTGAATTCTCTATGAACGCCTCCTACCGGGTGGTCTAAAAATTAGTCGATATTGACCGCATTCCAGATTGCATTGACCAAGGCAGTGTCTATAATGACCGTTAACGGCCGGTCTAAGAGACCCCAAAAGTGGCGTAGACCGTTGGTCGAGACATCCCCTCTATACAAGAACTCGTTTCTTTCCCATGTTTGGATGGTTATGAACTCGATTCATTCAATACTTCTGGTAGACGACGAAGCCGTTGTCGCCGACGGTCTACAACGTACGCTTCGCAATTTTGGGTTCGAAGTGCAGTTGGCGGATAACGCGGAAACTGCACGAAGGCTAGTAGATGAGTCGAAATTCGACCTGATTCTTGTCGACTTCGATCTGGGGCCAAGAGAGGGGTCCAACGAGAACGCCAGCGGAATCGGCCTGGTCTTCGAACTCCGGGCAGCCAAGGTAGGACTGCCAATCCTCATCTATACGGTGCTGGAGGGAGAGTGGTATGAACTTGCCTCCCTACACGCCGGGGCTGACGGCTACATCCTGAAGAATACCTCCGTCCAGCTCCTCATCTCGCGCCTGCATGCCCATATCAGACGCTACGAGCGAGACACCGGTAAGCGGAAAAGCACCACGCACCGCCTGGGCGTGGGCAGATTTGTCTTGGACAAGAGCTGCCATGTTCTTGCTAACAACGAAAAGTCGATATCGGTCACCGCTAAAGAGTCACGCATCCTCGAGATTCTCGCAACGAACCCAGCTCGCATTGTCCCGTCGCAGGAACTTCTGGATGGTGCGTGGGGACGGCGGGACCTGGACAAGACAGTAGAGTCGCTCCGCGGTGTGATTAAGCGCTTCCGCAAAAAGCTTGACAATAGCGGTTTCGAAGCCTTGATCGAGAACGTCAGAGGACAGGGATTCAGATTGATCCCGTCCGGCCCGTCCTCCCCCCAATCCGCGTCGGCGTTTTCAGAATAGTGCTCGAACTGATGATGCCGATCGCTGGAAGCCGATTCAGCCGGTGAAACGGTCCGCAGCCTACCAGGGTCCACGAACCAGGCTGGCACGATCTCCTCAACCCAGGGACCGAGAGCCAATGTGCCTCGGTAAACCCTAACCTCAATAGAAGACTTCCCTCCCCCGCGATAACCCGATAACCAGTCAGGTACGTCGCATCGAAGCTTCCGCCTCCTCCGAAAACGTCCTGAGGTTGCGCCTGCCCAAAGGGCGAAAGCGCCTCAGAAAACTTCTCTCTGCATCTCCTCAAGGGGCTTCCATCCTTTGAAGAGCGGTCATTTCTGACCTTGATCTGACCTTAAACGGTGGCCATGTCTTGATTGCAAGCGACCATCTGCACTGAGAGAAGAAACCGAAGCTCTGTGCGTAGAGCTTAGTAAAGGAGACAATCGTGGGCCCGATGCGAACACCAAAGATCGAGAAGTCTCAGGATCTCGAAGAGATCTTTCTCGATCACTATGGTTGGCTCCTAAAGAACGCCCGCGATCTGTACCACGGTTCGAGGGAGGAGGCTGAGGATCTGGTTCAGGACCTGTATGTAAGGTTTGTGCAGTCGCGATCGACCCTGCAAATGGGCGATGCTGACCGGATTCGTGCTTACCTATATAGAACCCTCAAAAACCTGTTCATCTCAAAAACTCGCCGCAACGGGCGCGACGCAGTCTCTAACCTTGAGATCAGCGACTTTGATTCGGTCCAAATCGCCCTTTCGGCAGTGGATGGAAGCAAGCTTCTCCTGGTGCGCAGCCAGCTGACCAAGATCTGTGAGTATGCGTGCACTAGACGCATGACACACAAGGCGGGAAGTGTCCTGATCCTGCGGTTCTTCTTTGGCTACTACCCCAGTGAGATCGCGCAGCTCCTCAGAGCGGACCGCGCCGCGGTAGATAAGCTGACACATATCGCTCGACAAGAAGCGAAAGCCTACGTTACTCGTCCCGGAGTTCTCCATTTCCTGAACCAAGGAGAACGAGAGCAACGCTCGGAGTCCAAAGGCTTGAGCGGGCGCGAAAAGCGAATGGAAACCTCACGACCACAGAAAGAAAATCTGCCCGACGATCCGGCAGAGCTCAAGGCCGAACTGCGCGAGCGCATCCTTTCCAGAGCCGAGGGCGTATGCCTGTCAAAGGAAGAGATCTCCATAAGATACGACGACGAATCAGAGCGCCCTCTGAGCACAACCGAACTGGCGCACCTCGTGAGCTGCAGGACATGCCTCGATACCGCGAATGAAATTCTGGGAATTCCGAGCCTCGACATGCATTTCTCCTCCGACGAAGGCGAGCACGACGACAACGATCCTCCCAGCACGGGCAGCATTACGGAGCGGAGGCGACCACGACTACGGCGGAAGGAACGGGAGACATTTGAGCACCGCCCAACGCAGCTGCAAGTTGCCGTCAACGGCCAAGTACTCGGAACGACTGTTGTGAATGGGGAGTTCAACGAATTCCAGCTCAACAATCTTGACTCTGTTGGCCGGCCCGAGTTCGTGGAGGTATTCAGTGAGCAAGGAATCCCGCTTCTCTACCTCGATCTCCTTGAAGAAGACCTCGACGGAGCCAGCCTTCAACGGGCCTATGTGGAGTTGAGCGACGGCCGAAACTTGACTGCTGAAATGACCTGGAGCGGTGGCGCACCCGTGGTGAACGTCTCTTACCAGGATTTGCCAGCAGAGGAGGCAGCAGGCGAAGTGTTCACGACGGATAATCCCACGCTCCCAGAAGTCGAATTCCACGCTATTGGGAGAATCCAGCGCGACAGGACGAAGTTACCTACATGGAGGAGATTCCTCTCTTGGCTGGCCCACCGCAATTGGTCGATGTCGTTTCCCGTTGCTCTCGCAACAGGAGCTGTGCTGCTGGGATTCGGAATCTTGCTTCATTATTCCCATACGAGGAAGACCGCCGCTCCGGTGTCGGCCACCACGTTGCTCGATGACTCGCTGGATCGCGAAAACGCCGCCATCCCTTCTGATGGGGCGATGCATCGCACGTTTGCCTTTGAAGTCCGTTCAGGGCAAGGGCAGATAGTGGAGAGTGGAACGGTTGACAGCCTGCGTGGCAGGGCTCCGTCGCGGCGAGCTTTGCAGTTTCACGATCGCGCCGGGAAGCTCGTCGCAGGACATTGGGTCAACCAAGACGGTAAGGCAACCGACTACTCGGCTAAACATCGCGTCCATTCCCCAACCAAGTCCCCGAAAGATACCGTTGATGCAGCTTGGATACACCTTCCCGAAGCGGACGACTTCGAAGCACTAACCGCCACTGCGGCGAAGCTCACGGCGCACCAAGAAGCCAGCGGCTACGAGATCTCATACGTGAACACTGCCACATCGGAGCAGCCAACGGTTATCGCTGCGGACCTGACTCTCACCTCGGACACAAGGCGACCTGTCAAAGAAAGATTCACCATTCAAGACCATCATCAGACTCGGGAGTATCGATTCGAAGAGCTGACGTACGAACTCCTGCCTGCGAGTCCACAATTGGAGCGCGACTTCACACCAACGGTCGAACCTGAGGATCTTACGGCCAGAGTCCCACGCGATTCCGCTAACGGGCGTTCGGATGCCCATCTTACCCTCGAGGTCCTCCTGCTACTTAACAATCTCGGCCCGGAAGTTGAGCGGGTAGTCAACGTAGAGCGGATGCCCGACGGGGGCACTTCCGTCAATGGAGTCTTTGAGACGAGGGCACAAAAGGAGGCAGTTGAGAGCGTCTTTGCCCCACTACGCTTTAACCATGAATTCCGAGTTGATCTCCATTCCGGCGATGAATCCGCCGCGCCGGGGCCACCGCACAAAGAACCAGTCGTCGAATCACTCCATGCAATCTCGATTGAAGATCAACGAATTCCGCTCGATTCCGACCTCCGCACATCCCTTTCCTCATCCGGCGTACCAGACTCTGACCTTAACGGCCGGATTCGAGACATCGCGAATGACTCGCTTAGATACTGCTCGTTATTGCATAGAGAAGCATGGAGCATTCATCAAATCGTTGCGACCGATTTCACCACAGGCGAACTCACGTCGATGCAGCCTGACGAGCGGATGTTGTGGCTCACCCTGTTGGGCAAACATATTCGCGCATTCAGCCAAGAATTGTCTTCTCTGGATAGCAGCCTAGCGCCCCTGTTCAAGGATCAGAGTGCGCGATCGCCGGCTTCAGAACTTCCTACCGATCCAGCCATCCAAACGGTCGCCGACCTCCGGGTCGCGACTCAGACTCTAAACCTGAACAGTGAGCAGCTGGATCGTCTACTCACGGTAGATCTCACACTGTCCCCTTCAAGTCTCCCCGCAAATCACAACCCAGATCTAATCGAGCAGCTTCTTGCCGATCTACGGGTTCAGGAGAGCCGGCTCGACAGTACTATCGAGCGCCTCCAGGCCTTCAGGCAGGCTGGCCGAACCGAGTAAGAAACACGATGTCTATCGATTTCATGGCTCAGTTGAGCCAGAGGAGACCTATGCCCCGATTTAAGACGCTTCTTTCTAAGTATTTTCTCTGGATGTTTGTTGCGCTGTTTTCTCTCGGACAGCAACCGACCGTCTTAGCTCAAGCTAGTTCTGCAAGTCTCACGGTCAGTATCACGGATACCACAGGAGCCGTCATCCCCGATGCATCGGTAGTTATCCGGAATACCGACACAAACCAGGAACAGCGCTCTACGAGCGGGAAATCTGGAAGCACAAGTTTCTCTTTTCTTAAACCAAGCCACTACGCTCTTTTTGTCTCGAAGCAATCCTTCGCGGACATCGCCATCGACAACATCACCCTCAATGTCGGCGATGATAAGCACCTGCAACTCATCCTGAAGGTGGGTTCCGCTCAACAAAGCATTACTGTCGACGGCAGCGGCCTGACCATCAACACTACAGATGGCTCAGTGAGCACGGTGGTTGATCGCAACTTCGTCGCGAACATGCCGCTAAATGGCCGTAGCTTCCAGGACCTGATCCAGCTCACACCGGGAGTGACTACCACCAGTCCGCAGACGTCTAGCAGCGTAGGAGTCGCAGGAGAATTCAGCGTTAATGGGCAGCGTACAGAATCAAACGCGTACACGGTCGACGGGGTGAATGCCAATACGAGCGGGTACATCGATGGCCGGGCATCAGCCGGTACGAGCGGATCGGTTGCTGCGGCGACCGCGCTGGGCACAACCCAAAGCCTTGTATCCGTCGATGATCTTCAAGAGTTTCGTGTTCAAAGTTCAAGTTATTCCGCAGAATACGGACTGTCTCCGGGAGGTCAACTTGCCTTCGAGACCCGCTCTGGCACAAATGATGTGCATGGAACATTATTCGATTACCTGCGTAATGACGCACTCGATGCCAACAATTGGTTCAATGACACCACAACACCGATCACTCGAAAGACCGCGGAACGGCAGAATGATTTTGGGGGAACCCTTGGTGGACCGGTTCGGATTCCCAAGCTCTACGATGGGAAAAATAAGTCCTTCATTTTCTTCTCTTATGAAGGGCTTCGCCTCACAGAGCCCCAGGCGGCACTAACGACCTATGTTCCGTCGATGTCACTCCGGCAAGCCGCCCCAGCCATACTCCAGCCGCTGCTTAACGCCTTCCCGGTGCCGACTGGAACCGCACTTCCTAACGGATTAGCGCCATTTGCTGAGGCATATTCGCTACCAAGCAGTCTCAATTCCACGAGCATTAGATTTGATCAACAACTCACGTCAAAGATCAAACTGTTTTTCCGCTTCAGTGACACCCAAAGCGCTACAGAGTCACGCTACGACAATGGCCTCTCGGAAATTGACACCACACGCCAAAGCAACTACACGAACACCTTAGGAATCACCTCCGAGCTGTCGGAGAAGATCGCCAACGACTTTCGCATCAATTACACGGCCAGCACGGGCAGTAGCTCTTCGGCCTTCGACAGCTTTGGCGGTGCCACGCCCGTAACTTTCTTACAGCTACAGGGTATAGATGCTGCAACACATCCAGACGCATCCGCTGGATTCGGTCTATATTTTGCTGGCTATGATGAAGCTTTGACGCAGGATCGCGCTACTCAGCCTCAGCACGCATCGAATGTCAACGACAGCACAAGTATTTCCTATGGACGTCAAACACTAAAAGTCGGTGCCACTTTTCGGAGGATTTCATCGCGACTTGCGCCGTCGTCGCCAAATGTCACCTCCATATTCGACAGCGATACCGGTGTTCTTGCCAACATATCTGAAGCTGGCATTGTCGATGTTACTTCGACGAGTTATCCGGCATATAGCAATTTCGCGATATACATCCAAGATGAAGTGAAGGCGAGCCATCGACTCAATCTCTCATTGGGGTTGCGATGGGAGGTGAATCCGCCTCCCTCTTCGACATCTCAGGCGTTGCCTTACATCGTGCAGGGGAATCTCGGAGACCCATCAAGTCTTAACCTAGCGCCAACGGGCACCCGTTTTTGGAAGACCACCTACTACAACTTTGCGCCACGCCTCGGCATCGCTTACATAGCTCATCAAGAGCCCGGTCGAGAAACCGTCTTGAGGGCAGGCGGCGGTGTGTTCTTCGATTCTGGACAACAGACTTCAACTCAGGCGTTCGGCAATAGCGTGGGACAAAACTCAGAAGGGCTATACTTTGGTTCCAGCTATCCACTCGCCCCAGCGCAAGTTAATCTATCTATCGCCAACCCGCCTATTGCTCCATACAACGCACAGGCATATTACTTCCCAACAAGACTGCAACTTCCGTATACATTGCAATGGAATGTAAGTGTAGAGCAGGCGCTTGGCAGGTCTCAGACGCTCACCATATCCTACGTTGGAAGCAACGGCAGGCGGTTATTATCACAGCAGGATATTTCTCCGGCCACCGGAGACTTTAGCTCATACGGTATCGTACAAGAGACGTCTGGGACCACCTCCAGCTACAACGCCTTACAGGTCAAGTTTCAACGAACGCTCAGTCGGGGGCTGCAAGTGCTCGGGTCGTATAACTGGGCACACTCCATAGACTTTGGTTCACAGGACACGGATTTTGCGCAGATCCGTGGCAACTCGGATTATGATCTGCGCAACAATTTCAATCTGGCAGCGACCTACGACTTCCCTACGACTCATTCTGGCGCGCTGATCGGCACGCTTACACACCATTGGTCACTCGATACTCGCCTCACGGCGAGAGGTGCATTCCCGGTTATCCTTGACGGGAACCAGATTACGCTTCCCAATGGACAGTCAGCCTATCAGGGTCTGAATTTGGTTCCCAATGTTCCTGTGTATCTTCATGTCCAAGGGATCCCAGGAAATCGGCAAATCAATCCTGCGGCCTTTGCAGTGCCACCAAGCAACGCCTATGGAAACGCGCCGCGAAACTTTGTGCGTGGGTTCGGGATGAATCAATTGGACCTGGCGGTTCGGCGGTCGTTTCCCATAGTCGATCGGTTGAATCTCCAATTCCGAGCTGAGATGTTCAACATCCTGAATCATCCAGATTTTGGATATATCTATCCTTATTACGGCGGGGTTCAATTCGGCCAGGCGACCCAAACACTGAATGAAAGCCTCGGCACCCTAAGTCCGCTTTATCAGCAAGGCGGGCCGCGATCGATGCAGATGTCATTAAGACTTCAATTCTGATTGAGTGGGAACGGCCTCGCTTCCACAACTTTTTTTCTTCATGCGTTTCGGAGTTTTCAATGATGAACTGCATGGGACGTATTGTCGTCCTCTTTATGTTGATCGTTGTCTGCTGTAGCTCAGGGCTGTTTGCTGATGGGCGGCGACCGTTCACAGTGAAAGATTCCGTCGAAATGACCACATTCAGCGATCCGTACACCCGCCTCCCTGATGCCGAGTGCAAGAGATCGCCTGACGGCAAGCACTTCTTTGTGATCACGACAAGAGGAGTGCTTCGCACGAATCACTTGGAATCGACTTTGTGGGTGTATTCGGCAACCGGCATAGACAGGTATCTCCACGAACAGAACGATCACCCTCCGAGACCCCAACTCCTATTTAGGAGGGCGGGGAGTCCTGTAGCGCAACAGAACAATTCCTACGGCTCGCTCATCACCAAGGCACAATGGTCGAGCGATTCCCAGTTCATCTTGGCCTTGGTCGAGCAGGCAAATGGATACCATCATCTCTTCCGCACCTACTTGTCCGGAAGGGCTTCCATCGACCTGACCCCCGGGAACAACGTAGACATCAAAGATTTCAGCGAGGGTGGTGGAACCATTGCCTACCTCGTCGTCGAACACGTGTCTCCACCCAAGGTGATCGGTAAGCCGATCAACGACGCGTCTTCGGACCTGACCGGTCTATCTCTGTTTCATATTTTCTTCCCTAAGACGTTTCCCGACCCCTCCTCCTTTTGGCCCGCCCTTGATCTCTGGGTTCGCTACAGAGGTGTGAATCGAGAGGTGAACGCCGGCGGCAAATGGCATTTTCCAAGTTCAGCCGCCGGGTTGCGAATTGCCGTGTCGCCCAACGGAAGAGCACTGATTGCCGCCCGGCCCGTGCCAGATATTCCGGCAGTGTGGCTCAAGTACGAGACTGCCGACAGCACTTCCAGTTTTGCTCCGGCTCACACAGGCACGGATCGGTCCGGGAAAAGCTTCAACTGGCCGTGGCAATACATTTATGTCGACCTTGACAAAATGACGGTTACTCCAATCGTCGATGCGCCATCGGGTTTTCTTGAGGGTTATATTGACGCTCTGCAGGCCGTATGGTCGCCAGACAGCCGAGCTGTATTGTTTACCAACAGCTATTTCCCATTTCCGAAGGGTTCGGGAACACCGAATGTGAGAGGCATTTCGGCGTGCGCCGCCGCCGTCTACAGGGTCGTGTCCAAGTCTGCCAGTTGCATCGCATATGCGCGGTTCCCCAAAGAAAGCGACTCACTGCGCTCCGCGGTCTTCGGCCTCTCGTCGAATGAAGTCGTCCTTCAGTGGTCCAGCGAGGGCAAGGAGGAAACTCAGTCTTATGTAAAGACTCAGCAGGCATGGACGTTACAGGCGCAGAAAGTAACTACGAATGAAGCACAACCAACCTTGAGGATCTTCATTCGGCAGGATATTAACGAACCGCCCACGCTCTGGGTAGCCGGGCCAAAGACAAGTTTATCGAAGGAATTGTGGGATCCGAACCCGCAACTGGCGTCCCTAGAGCTTGGGCAGGAGTCGGTCTATAGCTGGAAAGACAGCACCGGCTACGAGTGGCACGCGGGGCTGGTCCTGCCCCCTAATTTCGTGCTGGGACATCGCTACCCTCTTGTGATCCAAACCCACGGCTTCTACAACGAGCACGAGTTTCTGATAGATGGGTCATTCACCACTGGCTTCGCTGCACGAGCGTTCGCCGCCGCCGGAATCATCGTACTTCAAATGGAAGATCGAGCAGATCGACACATCCGGCCAGCGCAACAGGAAGCCCTCTTGACCGTAGATGGGTTTGAATCCGCCATCGACTACCTCGATAAGAGTGGCCTAATCGATCCATCCCGTGTTGGCATCATTGGTTTCAGCCGCGCAGCCTGGTACGTTGAGGAAGCGCTGATCCATATGCCACGCCGCTTTCGCGCCGCAACCCTCATTGATGGGATTGACCAAAGCTATATGACCTATATGCTCTTCGCGCCAGGCGATCCCGAAGGTGCTGTTGAAGAGGAAGCCGCCAATGGAGGCAAACCCTTTGGAGTAGGGCTTGGGAGCTGGGTCAAGAATGCCGCCGGCTTCAATCTTGATAAAATTCAAGCACCTGTCCGTATCGAAGCCATTGGCCCAATCTCCATTCTGGGGGAGTGGGAGACATATTCTTCCCTGTATCAGGAAGCAAAACCTGTTGACCTCATTTACATCCCCACCGGGCAGCATATATTACAAAAACCGAACGAACGATATGCGTCCCAGCAAGGAAACGTCGATTGGTTTCGCTTCTGGCTCCAAGGCTATGAAGACCCCGACCCTGCAAAGAGGGCGGAATATAGACGTTGGCAGCAGTGGTCTCGTTCAAATGCTCCATCGGACAGTTTGCTTGGGAAGCACGATTGAGACTCAGACAAATCAAAATCGGCTCGGGAGATGGAGCGGAAGTACTCCATCTTCCGAGCCAAATTGCCGTACTATTCGTCAGCACCGTATCCGGCTACAGGCGACGGATCTATCAAGTCGCTGTCTCGGCGCATGCCGTTCTTGGTGCCCTGGATCAGGGCGGTTGCGTTGACTGTGTTCAGTACTGCTGGTGCAGTGTATTTCATATCGACCTCTTTGTTGCTGAATTTCCACGCTCAGATCGCCCCTTTTGCGGTTTGCCATCGCGCGGATCCTTGTTAGCCCCAATGTCGAGGGCTAAAACTTCTATACATGTGCTTCTCACCCAATCGCCCTCAACCAGAGTTCGAGGTGAATCGCTCTTATCAGCGAATACTGCCATTCGGCATTGGGCGGAGCGTCAAACGCGGCGACTGCAGTTCTCAAGGCATCTTCTTCGATATAGTGAAGCCTGTTCAGTTTGGAGTCGTGCATGAGAGTCATCAGGCGAGGCTTATTCTCGTAAAGCACAACCAGCGGGCTCCGCGATACATAGGCCTTTCTCTTACGTTCTAAGACGTGAGATGGGATAATGCCGCGAAGGGCCCTGCGCATCAGCAAGCGCCTTCGGCCGGGACACATAAGCTGGTTCGCTGGAACGCGGAGTAGAAAGTCCACTAGGTCACGGTCCAAGAACGGATATCGATATTCGCGACGACCAATGATCCTCTGAGAAGGACGAACCAGTGTTTCCATGATCGACCACCACGTCATCCCATTGTCGAGGGAAGAAGGAAGGTGACCGATTGTAACGCGGGAAAAATCATGAAGCCGAAGGCCCAAGACTTCCTTGCGAATGCTTGCGGTGAGCCAGGGTGGCACATTTGGGGAAGATCGAGGTAATCGCGGGTATAGCGTAAAGACCATGGATGCCGTGTCACGCAGAAGATGGATGAGAGGAACCCTTTTTGCCACGCACCACCTGAAAGCTTGGTGGATGAGTTTTTGGAATTCCCCTGAAACGAGATAATCGGCAAGCTCAGGTACTGGGTTGGGTGGTCCTCCTAAGAGTTCATCACCACCTATGCCTGACAGGACTACGCGATAACGCCTGCAGCGAAGTTGATCCTCCAGTCTTCTCTCCGCGTCAAACGTGCTAGCTTCTGGGCCAGGCCAAAGATATTCAGGCGCTGGTGGCTCGAACGTGCGGCTGTGAGACGAGGCTTTGATATGCAGGCCGCATTTGCCTCTTCCCTGCTCTACGGCGGTAAAGTAGGGCGTCTCGTTCCAGTTGGGCTCGGAATCGTCGTAGTAGGAAACGGTGTCGAGGAGGTCCACGGGCGCAGCGCCTTGCTCCTTCCGAATGTGGTCCGACATACAGACGATGGAGCTCGAGTCCATACCGCCACTGAGTTCAGCCAAGATTGCCGCACCCGACCCTGTTCGCCGTTCCACCGATTGCCTAAACAACGAGAAGAAGTGCTCGTCATATTCGGTGTCGGACCTATAGTGGACCTTCTCCCGCACCATCCATTGCCAATGTGACTTTCTTGCAATGGCTCCTTCATGAATAATCACATAGTGTGCTGGTGATACGGCGCGAACGCCTCTGTACGGAGTGAGATCACGGATCGGAAGTGACGATAGGAAAGCGGCGGCAAATGCCTCATCTAAGCCCCGCGCACTGTTCTTCGGAACAAGTGATTCGAGATAGGTTGACCAGAGCACCCGACCGTTTGCCATTTCGTAATACAGTGTCCTGGTTCCAGCGTGGTCGCGCGCCAGATAGAGAGAACGCTCTGCATGCGCCCACAGGGCCAATGCCCAGTCGCCAACGAATCGGGAGAAGCAGTCCTCACCCCACTGCAAGAACGCCTCAATAACAATCAGCGAATCCGGAGTACGCTCAGGGTCCAGACAGAGTGAGTGACACAGGTCGATATAGTTGTCGAGACGCCCGTCGAACGTAAGCATGTCCCCGCGCCGGCTGACTACGGGTTGGGACTCGAGATTCGATCTTTCATGCGTGTGGTATGGTTGGAACCCCATCCCGATCCTACCGCTCGCCTTGAGATAGGTGCCATCGAGAGCGTAGCGTTCGGTCGCAGATGCGATACGGCGCAACCGAGGCTCCTCGACAGCCTGTTCTTCAGCTTGACGAATTCCAAAGAGAATGCTCATTCCTATGCCTCACGTGTTCAGCAGCGCTCCAGGACCTGGTAAATGTCGAGCATGTAGGGCTTATCGTTGACGACGATACCGCCGACCTCGACCCACGCATGAGATTCGAACGGAATAATTTGCGCACCGATGACCATCTGGGCGCCCCAACCGTAGCGACGCAATAGTAAGGTGGTCGCGCAGGATCGCTGGAGGCACAACACCTGCTTGAAATAGAGCACGCACGCATAATCCGCGGCGCGGCACAACAATTCGCTGGAAGGACCAGTCGCCGACTGCATGGAGATAACCGAGTGCTGCCGAACAATTTCATGCAGTCGTTTGAGCCCGTGAATTCGCATAACGAATTCGAGATAGAGCAGGATCAAACAGCTCTCAATTACATACTTCTTCATAATCGACCCCTTCGGCCTGAGAAACTCCGAGTTCTTTACACAAAAAGGCGATCCTCCGCGCAAGAGCTTCGACACGGATGGATAGAGGCAACTCAGGCATGTGACCCCGTTCTTCGCTGTAGTCGACGATAACCGGCGATCTCTGCGAAGGAAGGGATTGCAGACGTGCTGCCATCTTCCGCACATGTGCGGGATTACAGCGATCATCTTTGTCTCCTGAAACAAACATGATGGGCGGATAATCGACATTCTTTTCCACGCGATGGTACGGAGAATAGGCGTAGAGCGCACGGAAATCGCCCTCATTCTCGACCGTACCGTATTCGTCCTTCCATCTGCGGGCCAAATCGAAATGTTCATAACGCACCATGTCCAGGAGCGGCGCAATGCAAAGAACCGCTCCGAAGATGTCGGGACGCTGTGTCATCGCAGCAGCTACCAAGAGGCCGGCATTTGATCCACCGAAGATCGCGAGGCGCTTTGGAGCCGTGATTCCGTGTACGCATAACCACTCAGCCGCCGCGATGAAGTCGTCAATTCCGTTCTGCCGGTTTTGTCTTCGACCCGCCTCATGCCAGGGTTTGCCGAATTCGCCGCCGCCCCTGATGTGAGCGATTGCGAGTACCGCTCCAAGTTCCCTCATAATGGTGGCTAGAACAGAAAACTGGGGAGTCATCGGAGCGCCAAATCCTCCGTAGCTGGTCAGGATTGCGGGCCTCGGCCGGCCTTGGGAACTATCATCAGGTAACACAAGGGTGAGTGGAATCCTCGCGCTATCCCTTGATTGAAAAGATGTGCGACAAGTCTTGGCGCGTGTTTGGACGGGTGTCGAGATCCGTTGATGCCATATCTGGGAGCGCTTTACATCTGCGGCATATTCAAAGATGGTGAGTGGCTGATCGAAAGATTCATACGTGTAAAAGACATTGCTCTCGTGCTGGCTATAGCTCGCCAACAGTGAGATCGATCCGTCTTTTGGAGCATCGATGACTCCAAGGGGCTCTCCACTCAAAGTCCAGCAGGAAATGCTTGGGATTCCACCCTCAAATTGATTCGCGTAGATCCTTTCTTTCGCGATCGCGAGCTGACGGATGACAGAGCGTTGCTTTGGAATGATCGTCCGCAACTCCAACCCATTCCGGGTTAGCTCGGTCACGGCGGAGCCGCCGTCTTCCGCATTTTTCCAAACGAAGATTCGCCCCTGATGTATGAAAGGATGATGTTCCGGCGTCTTCTCAGAAAGCAGCTTAATCCATTGGGGCTCATCGCTCAAAGGCGCAATGAAAAAGTCGGTGACAATGCCCGAGTCACTCCTGTGAAGCCAGATGGCGCCGAGATGGACAGCATCCGCGATAAGAATCAGCCGGCTTTCCTCGGTCCGAGGTACGCGAAACACAATCCGGCCGCTGCCAGGTTGGCGAAAAAGGTGAAACCGTATGGTGTGTTCCTCCGCGCCTGTCCGGGTTTCTCGGCAGAAATAGAACCCATCCTCATGCGGGCGAAAGGCAAACCCTCTCTCGTATCCGACCTCACGCTCATCGTGTAATGTCTGCCCGCTCTTCACGTCCACAACGCACAGAGCGGTCTTGTCTTCCCCGCCCCGCCTAAGCTCATAAGCGAGGAGTGATCCGGCGGCAGAGATTCGATAAATGGACACAGACGTAAACGGTCCTTGATTGGACGGATCGACAAGGAGACGTTCCCTGCCCGTGGCGATGTCACGGACATAGATGGAGCCCTGCTCCTCGCCTCGATTCCTGCGGCGATAGAAATAGCGGCCGTCTACCCTAGAGGGCTGATCGACCACCTCGACATCCAGGTAGTTGCGTACGCGGGTCCGGAACGTCTCGAGGCCGGAACAGGCCGCGAAATAGTCATCGCAGAACCTCTGTTGTTCACGGATCCAGCGATCTGTTTCAGGGTGGCTGCGGTCTTCTAGCCAGCGATATGGATCGATCACTGTTTCGCCGTGGAGGACCTCGGTAATGGCGGCAGGTCTGCAGCTGGCTACCGGCATAATGCCTCCAGTAGCTCGGGAGCGCGCGCCGCGCGGTCCATATGCCGGGCGAGACTACGACTGTAGCTCTGGAAATGTGGAGTCTCTCGGATGGGAGAGTTCAGCCACGCTCCTCTTCCATACAAATAGGAAGCAATGGCCAGGATCGGCATCAGCACGAAGGCTTGGTCGATTTGCGATTCGGTGAGCCACTCACGCCAGGATCTTTTGTATGCGCTCCTTACACAAGGAAGCCACGCCTCTGCGTCTCTTGAATCAAGCGAAACCTGCGCGCACAGGTGTTGAAAGGTGAGAAATGGATTTCCAATGCACGCCTCAGCCCAATCGGTGAAGACGCAACGTGAACCGCAAAGCAGAATATTCCCCCCATTGATATCGTTATGGATCAAAGCGTCCGGAACACGGAGGTCCTGCATCGCAAGACACGCGTCTCGAACGATAGATTCGAGTTCGCGCAGCCGCTGGATTTCAAGGCGGGGTGCTTTGGTTGAAGTCTGCCGGTTCATGGCATCCCCGAGATACTCTGTGAGGGCTCTAAGATGGTCTGCAAGGACTGGAATACTGCAGTCCGGACAGCCGGCTGCAAGAAGTGTTTCGATGCAGTCGACGCTCTTGCCCTGGAGTTCGGCGAGGCAAGTCACCGCCTTCTCAACCGATGGCAAGTCGAAGGAATTCGAGAGCGGTTGCCCCGCATCTTCCATAACCCAGGCGTTCCACTCCGGCCGTACCGCCACTATGGGCGGCAGATAACTTTTGAATAACGTGGCGAGTGTCGTCGTGACGCGAAACTCGTGTTCGTTTGGGTTCCCCACGGCCTTCAGCCAATATGCTGACCCCTGCTGCGTGTCAAAACGAACGAGCGAGAACCCACCACCAGCGTTGAATTGGAGAATGTCTTCGCTGAAACGAATGTCTCGGGAATGAACTTCCCTCTGAATCCACTCCTGAACCTCTCCAACCCATCCAATACGGGCGAATGGACCTCGATCGTCAGCGTTGTTCGACAGAATGGAAGCGACGGCGTGGCGTTCCTTCTCTCCGAGTGATGCATTACTAATATCATCAGGTTGAACCGGCCTAAGGCCTCCACGTTCAAGTTCGCTGGATCGCTTTCTTACCTCCATAATCGCGAAGGGAGTCGGGGAAGAGGCGTCTATGAGGACGTCGAGCACTACGGATTTGACATGCCACATCTCCTCAACGAGTTTTGTCAGTTGCTCTGCTGGCCGTTCCCACCTTGGGATACTGATTCGAGGCAGTTCATCCGCGCCGAAACCCTGGAACCCAAGCACCTGACGGGATTCGGGAAGAAGCAGCGCCAATCGGTATTCCATGTGGTCGGCCATATGAGGCTCCGAACTCCAGCAGATAGGCCTAAAAGGCGGCGAGGAGCTGTTTGGACTTCAGTTCTTCCATAAATGCGTCCACGTCTTTGGCAACGACGGCCTCATCAGTGCCGGTTTCGCTTGCCAGTTCGGCAACGATGGCAGTGAGCGTCATGCCTCGTTCGAGCCGCTCCCAGACATACGCTCCCGTGGAATTAAGGGTTGTCATGGCGTTGTTAGGAATATCCAGAATCACAGCACCGTCGTGATCGACTACTGATCGCAAATTTGGCGTAATGGTAAGCATTCGATTCGTCTCCACGTTGGGCTCCAGCTTTTCTGCCAATTGACGTGCTGCGTCGCCCCTCCCCTGCGGTCGCTCAACTAACCGGGAGGCATAATTAGCCCAATCGATCCTAGTTGGTTACTTGAGCAGCTCCTGGAGGACTGAGGTCAAGCTCGGGATGATGAGCGATGGCGACAGGACGCTAGTCGAAGAGAAAGACTGCCAATCCAACTGTGACGACGAGTGTTGCACCGACTCTCGATGTATGCAATGCAAACCGAGTCGGACATTGCGACAAAGTGTCGCCTTCGCTGTTCGCTTTTTCGAGAGCAGCGTTAGAGTGACCTAGATGCTAGAAGAGTTCTTCGCTACCGGCAGCAAGGCGGACGTCGCGCTTAGCCTTCTCGCGCTCCTTGCGTCCCCACGCAGATGGAGTCTCACCCGTGTGCTTTTCGAAGAAGTGATGGAAGTCACGCGGCTCATCGTAGCCAAGCATATTCGCGACCACACTGATCTTTGGAGGAGGCATCCAGCGAAGCAGAGTTTGAGCAAATGCAAGGCGCGCATCGACCTGGCATTGGAACATACTCTTGCCGAACTCTTCGATAAAAGTGCGCTCAAGAGTTCGCATCTCAACTCCAAGCTCTCTCGCGATCGGGCGAAAGTGCATTTTCACATGGCCATGGTGGAGCAGAATGAAATGCTGCATGACACGCGCAGGGTACCGGAGGAGTTCTTGATGGAACTCGTCGTCGACCGACGATCTCCATGTTCGTATCTTTGCGATCACTTCTCCCTCGACGGTCGAGAGTTTTCTAAGGACGGATCTGGCCACAGGTCATTCCTCAAGCCGCAAGATCAGCAAAATCTTCATGAGACGTACAGAATTGCAAAGCTGTCAGCGGCCGCGACCTTGGTCGACTCGCGTTGTGCCTGCGCTCTCGAGATCGCAAGGCAACCGGGCGCAGTTCTTTTTAGTGGTGCTTGTAATGGTTTCGAACTTCTTCGCCGCCACGTCTTGATTCAGACGCTAAACCAGGAAGCAGGACTTCGACGAGTTGTTCGCTCAACACACCAGATGAAGCTATACCGGAGTTCCATCGGCGAAGAGGTTGAACAGCTTCCTATCGGCACAATGATGGGAAACACGTGTAACTCTCATGGGCACGTTTCCTTTGCGGGCAATTGGACTTACAACTGCGACGTGAATTGGACGCACGCGAGAGGATGGGAGATGCTTTTTCCATCGCACGCCGCTCTCATGAGAAGACTATGCGTTCAACGTCGTGTCAAGGCACGGGAGCCGCGTGTTTCCTACAGAAAACGCTTGCGTGAGCGGCCGAAGTCGTGCATCTCCACGTGTATTGATGAGCCCCGATGGTTCAAACCGATGCAATGGCATCTATGGTGTGCTGCTCGACACAAACCAACACGAGCTAATGCGTTTTGTAACGTGATGCGGATCACACAATGGAATGTGATACGGATCACATTGGAACGTGATGCGTATCACACGATCGGGCCACTCAGGCAATACAAGGAGGCCGAAGAATCGTTGGCATGAGCACAGCACGGTGGTTAATGAGAGAGCTTCGACCGTACTCTGGACAAATCGCGATCGGTCTCGCGATCGCGGCGTGTGCGGGAGGTATCGCTACTCTTGATCCATTACTGATGCGCCATTTGCTCGATGTCGCGCTACCTCAGAAGAATCTTGGTCGAACGATCCTCACCGTTTCTCTCATTGCGCTCTGCTTCATCGGGAGATCCGCCTTCGGCGGCCTTTCTGGACTCTTGAGCTTTCGGGTCGCTCAGAGACTTGCCCAGGACCTGCGCACGGAGTTGCTGGTGCACATGACGAACCTCTCCGCAGACTGGCATGAGCGAATGATGTTGGGTGAAAAGCTTAGCCGGATCGATCAGGACGTCGAGCAAATCTCCCAGTATGCTGCTGACGTTGGAAATACTATTTTTAGGACGATCGTCTTCTTCGTGATCAACCTCGCGATCATGGCAACGTTGAACTGGCGGATGACGATCTCAGTGTTACCACTGCTGCCTCTGTTTTTCGGGGTCCGCCTTCACTTTCGGCAGCAGATTCAGTCCAGAGCAGATCGCGCACAGACGGAAGTTGGAAACGCAGCAGGAAACCTCGCCGAACACCTCGGAGCTGTACCGCAGATTCAGATATTGGGAGCCGAAGATGCGCGGGTCTCTAGCACAGTCAGATCGTGGCTCGAGCTTCTTGATGCGCAGTGGCAACAACGCCGGACTGAGGTCGCCTTCAGCATCTCGATTACAAGCATTCTGGCGGTCGGCATCGTTCTCGTGCTCGGCCTGGGAGCACACGAGTACTTTGTGGGTGCTCTGACCGTGGGCGGCCTGGTGGCGTTCTACGCATATGTGACTCGAATCTTTGAGCCGGTGTCTGCGGCGATGGAACTCTATGCGAAGACACAGCGGATGATGGCGAGCACTCGGCGTGTTCGCGAAGTACTGGAGACCGAACCGAGCGTTCCAGACAAGGGCGTCGGTCAAATCATTGCTGATCCATTGGCCGTGGGCCTCAGATGCGACAATGTATCGTTCGCCTACCAGCCTGAGCGAATGACCTTACGGAGTGTCACACTGTGTCTCAACGGCGGCGAGCGAGTGGCTCTCGTAGGTAAGAGTGGTTCGGGAAAATCGACGTTAGCGCGTCTCTTCGCACGCATAGCCGACCCGACAGATGGATGCATTTTGCTGGAGAATCTACCCCTTTCTGAATACACCCTTCGTGCATTGCGGAAGACCGTCTGTTACGTACCGCAGCAACCGCTACTCTTCTCTGGCACAGTTCGTGACAACCTTCGCTACGCGAGTGCCGGCGCGACGAACAGCGAAATTCGAGCCGTCATCGACGCCGCGCAACTAACGACGGTCCTGAGGCGCCTGCCTCTCGGGCTCGACACAATGCTCGGTACGGACGCTGCCGGAATATCTGGAGGAGAGAGGCAGCGCCTTGCCGTTGCCCGTGCTTTGTTGCGGCGGCCATCGATACTGATCCTTGATGAATCGACCTCAGCGCTCGATCTCCCGACAGAGGAGGCGCTCTTCCGAGCAGTTGCCAAATATCGACCGGACATGGCAATGATCCTGATCTCTCATCGTCTTCGTTCCTTGGATTGGGTCGATCGGATCATTGTCCTGGACTCCGGAGAGGTTGTCGCCGAAGGGACGCACGCACGCCTTCACAGTGACTCCAAGTTTTACCGCAGCCTTTATGACCGGGAGAATACGATAGGCAATACCGGTCAAAGCATGAGCCCCGCGAGCGATCGTTTGCGCGACGAGGTTTCACTCAATACCTGATCGGGAAGTCCATCACTGCAAAATGGCGAACTACGCATGATGCGACGAGCGAGACCGTCCCCCGGATCATCTAAGCCGTAAGCGGGACGTTCGGTATTATCCTAATCTGTGAGACTCTTCGCAACACAACCGATGGAAATCGGCTCACCCGTATGAGGATCGTTGACCATATAGATGCTGGACGAAACGGGGATCAGTAACCCGGTTTCGCGATGTTTGAGATGCATTTGCGCCGACACGCTTGTCTCCGTTGGTCGTAGCGAACGGAAGATATCTGTGAGTCTATTCCGGCTCTCGTTCGCGAAAAACTCCCGTAAAGCAGTTCCGTCGATCTCATCGTCGGGCCGCAGCCCAATCATTCTTCTCCCTGGATCATTAACGAAAAGTACCCGCATGTCGAGATCGGCTACGCACATGAAGTCGGAGGCGCCCTGGATCAGGTACTCGAGGTTACGCAGCTCCAGTTGCTCAGAATGGTTTGCTTCCGAAACAGCGATGGACGCGACAAACCCGTCGACGTTCCCGGCACTATCGAAAACCGGCGCGCCTGATATCCTCGCGTAGAACTCGGTTCCATCTTTGCGAATGCGAACGGTTTCCAAACCGACAAATGGCTTGCCCGAACGAAGGTCATCCACAAGATCGAGATAATTCTTCTTCTGATGGTCGGGTATAGGCAGCTTTGTCCCGATGATCTCGTCGTCGTCCCATCCATAGATCTTGCGAAACTCCGGATTGCAATAGCGTACCGTTCGATCGAGGTCGAGCAAGGCGAGACCGACAGGCGCTTTTTCCAAAATCATTCTGAGCAGCGCGTTATCAAATTCCAAGGGTGCCTCCCGAAGGTACAGCGACAAACGTATTTTGGGCTGTGGCCGTATAGTGATTCGCAGAACCTAAATCGTTACAGAAATCTCTCAGAATCCATCTTCGCTTTGATTGACTCTCACCGGACCTGCCGCCAGCAGCGCGAGAGATAGAGCCGAATCCGCAAAAAACGATGGAGCAACGGCTGACAAGGCCGAAGCAGGAGGGATGATGGCAGTCCCCCTTTTGCGACTTGGCCTGCAGATCTGGGAATCGTAGGAAAACAATAAGCCAAATCGAAATCGTGTCGAGGGCGTACAGGCGAACCTACGAACCAAATGGCGTGTATCGCACGTCTCGACAGCCGGAGTTGTGTGAACCCAAACTCCTGTCGCAGAAATCTTCGAACACGATACTACAAGAAACACCCCTCTATAGTCGTAGAACGCGATCCGTGAAGTCTTCCCTTCGTAACGTGCGGATAATTCTTTGACCCGGCATTTTGTCGCAGTCTCCGACTACGTTTCGGTTGGCCGTAAAGTTCGGCCACGCTACCATTCACGGTAGTCGCCGCCGCGTAGGAGGCTCGGATCTGGCGTGCCCGAACCATCGATGACGATTCCAAGCAGGACAGTTCGCGAATCGACGTCGTCCGATGCTCCTCATGCTGAGAAACCGCAGAACTCGGTTCCTTGCGGTTGTGGCAGGCTTGGCGCTAGGAGCGATAGGATGTTTCTTCGCTCTGCGCCACAACGCAAAGAAGCACTCCCCCGACGCCATTCTGGCCCGAGCGGACGATCTCGCCTGGCACAATGACTGGATGGGAGCGGCTCCGCTCTATGCGCAAGCGGAGAAACTGTTCCAAGAAACAAATCGCCCGTCAGAAGCCCTCTACGCTCACGTGAGTCAATTCATCCCGAGAGCCGAAGCCGAGCCCATTCCCGACCTGCTCGTTGAGCTTGCTCATGATCAGAAGCTGTCCGCAGCGCAAGACCCGGACACCATGCTGCGGATCCTTGTCATTCGGGGCATGATCGAAACCAACTACGATTCCGCTATGGCCAGCAAGACCTGGGCACAAGTCGAAGAGCTGGCGAAGCACCGAGGCGAGTTTCGGCTGATGGCCCGAGCTATGGGAGAGCAAGGGATAGCCGATTTTCTTCTGGGGGATTTCAGTTCGGCCAAGAAGCTGGTCACACGAGCGTGGCTGACGGCGAAGGCCCTCCACGATGATGCCGCTCACGTCCGGTACGCAAGCGTTTATGGGGCCGGCCTGGTGGAACTCCAGCGATACGACGAAGCCCTTCAACCTTTGAACGAGGCGATCAACACGGCATTCAGGCCGGGCAATGTCGCCTACCCGACAATTGCGATCAATTCCAAAATCGACGCTTTGCGAGGGCTGCACCGGTACGGCGAAGCGCTGGAGCTCGCCGACGCCACCATTCGCAGGCTGCCATCGACACATCTCGATGCCCATCTGTTTGAGCTTTTGACGTCAAAAGGCGAAATCTACGAAGACCTCGGTGACTGGCCCGACGCGATCAAACAGTATGAGTTCGCACTTCAATACGCCCGTCATCTCGAATTTTGGCGCGGCATCAGCCAGACGGGCGGCCTGGTTGCGCTCGCCTACGAACGCGAGAGTAATCTGCCCGCGGCGCTCGCCAGCATCGACGAAGCGATAGATGCCAACACAAAGCTGCCACAGGAGCTTTATTTTTCGCCGCGTAACCTGGCGATCAAAGCAGACATCCTTGCCAAAATGGGTCACGCGAAAGAGTCGCATGCACTTTTTGAGAGAAGTATGGCGCTCGTAGATTCATTTCTTGCAACTGCGCCGACGCCCAATACAGAACGCGAGTTGGTAGATGAGCTCGGCCAGGTCTATTCGAGCTACTACGACGTTCTGTGCAGCGAAGGAGACTTCAGTGCGGCTTTCAGAACCATAGAGGAAGAGCGCGGAAGGGTCGAAGCGCAGGCGCTCGAGCATCACGAGATTGTTCCACCACACGAGCCAACCGACGAGGAAAAGAAGATCGCGGCCTTGAATCTGGAATTGATCAAGACTGACAGCGCAGCGGCAAGACAGCAGCTCGCGAAGTCTCTCTATACGGAAGAGCTGCAGTTGGACGATTCAAGCCTGGCAGGCGAGACTGCCAAACGTCCTTTGGCCGTCCATGACGTTCAGCGCAATCTTGGCCACGACGAACTCCTTCTTGAATACGTTCTTGGGGACTCATCGTCTTCAGTTCTCGCAATCACGTCCCGCACGCTGCACAGATACGCTCTGCCACCAAGAAAGACAATCGCCGGGCTTGTTTCGCAATACCGAAGGACGATCCATGATCGGAGAAGCGACCCACGTCTCGCTCAGACTCTTTTCACAAGTCTGCTTGGACCAGTCAAGGAATACAGGGAGCGCAGATCGGTGATTGTGATTCCTGACGGAGAGATCAACCTCGTCCCCTTCCCTGCTCTCGTCGATCAAGGATCATATCTTGTTGCCGACCACAGCTTCAGCGCAAGCCCATCCGCTACGGTCCTGTGCCTGTTGCGCCAAAGAGAATCAGCTACGCTTTCTGATCATTACCAATACGTGGGAGTAGCAGCCTGGACGGGGGCAAGCGAGCAAAAGACGGGAGTCACCGAAATCTTGAGAGCGATTTCCCTCCCAACGATGAGCCAGCTCCAACCCCTGCCACAAACCAGGAAGGAAGTCGAAACAATCGCCCAGGATTTTCCGACGCCGCGCACGCTGCTTCTCGGACCCGCAGCGACCGAGACAAGTTTCAAGGCTCTCCCGCTAAATCAATACCGAGTACTCCATCTCGCTCTGCATGGCTATGCCGACGTCGAATATCCAGATCGCTCAGCACTCGTATTCGCTCCACAGAGTCAGGGCCCAGATGACGGACTCCTTGAGGTCCGAGAGGTCCGCGCTCTTCGCCTTCGAGCCAGTCTGGTGACGCTATCCGCCTGCAATACTGGAGTCGGACCAGTAGGAGACGTGGACGTCGCCGACCTGGGACACGCCTTTATTGAAGCCGGCGCCGAAACGGTAGTTTCGGCGCTATGGGAATTGAACGATCAAACCACAACACAGCTAATGACATCCTTTTATAGGAACCTGGCCGGCCATCAAAGCAAGACGGCCGCGCTCCAACAAGCGCAGCTCAACATGATGCGAACTGGCCTCCCGCCCTACTATTGGGCAAGCTTTGAGGTTGTCGGAGATCCCGCGGGAGTGATTTGAGTGAAACCGAATCAATCAATGAATGGACACAGATCAGGGGCACTGCTGAATGCCAAAGAACGAGAGAAGCTGCTCGAGAATGTGTCGACCATCGTCAGCAAACATTTTTATGACGTCCCCCTGAGAACAGCCGACTGGCCGACTGCGGTCGCCAAACATCGGGAGCGTATTGTGAGCGCTGCTAGCGATGAGGAGTTCGAAGTTTCGATGCTTGCGTTGCTCGCCGAGCTCAGGAGATCCCACGTGGGCTTTTTCCACGAGGGCCTATCGCGGTCAAGCAGCAAGATGGTTCTTTGCGCTACCTATACGACGTCAGAGACATCGGACGGGGAACGGTGGGTGTTCCAGGACGTTCATGCAGGCGGTCCTGCTGCGCTTGCGGGAATTCAACCTGGAGACGTGCTGTTGACTGTAGACGGACGTCCTTTTCGGCCACCGGAACATCCCCTCTTCGCTGTCGAATCGACGGTCATCCTCAACGTGCTAACGAAAGGGTTGCGTCAGGAAGCGAAGACGGTAGCAATTCCTGCTGCAAAGCGGATGCGCGGGCAACTCCCGCAGGTGATCCCCGCGTCGGTGGTCTCGCACAAGACGCTGGCACACGATACTGGGTACATTCGGATCGCCATGTATCCGGGGAGGATCGGAGTAGAGGTCGCAAACGACATTTCGCTCGCCGTAGAGAATCTCGGACACGTCGAACGGCTGATCATTGATCTTCGGGGTAACACTGGTGGAGGCATCGGGGTTCTGCGGGCAATGAGTCTTCTGACTCCAGAGCGGCTGCCCATTGGACGCTATGCTGGCGGCCCCATCGAACCAGCAAACGGTGAGAAAGGTTATCACCTTGTATTCGATAGGATTCCTTCACAGAAGTTGGACTTGATACCGCTCGCGGTGAAGTTTCAGGGCTTGATGTCCGTCCGCAAGGCCGTGGGCCTGAAGACCCCGATTCTCATCGCCACGGAAGGCCTGGGTGTTATGCCTTTCCATGGCAGGATTGTACTTCTGGTAGACAGGCACACAGCTAGCGCGAATGAGATGCTCGTCGCCTTCGCGCGTGAACACAAACTGGCTACCGTTGTCGGAGAGGCGACGCCAGGCCGCGTTCTCGGCGGGAACAAGTTCGCGCTTTCACACGGCTACTGGCTCGCATTGCCTGTTGGTTCCTATCAGAACAAGGAGGGAGAGCCGCTCGAAGGCCAGCCTATCGGGCCTGACGTTCTGGCCCCTTTTGATCCTGACTCAGCGCGCGCTGGCTTAGATACCCAACTCGACCGAGCGATCGAAGTTGTTTCGAGCCTCTAGGTTCGTGGAACAATGTCGCAGTCACCGACATAGTTTTTGTTGCTGGACGAACAGGCAGCTGGGAAACTCGATACGAAGGTGCTCGCACGTTCCGTTGAGATCTGTTGCGAATTTAGGCGAGCACGGTGTGGGTGCGGCGGTGTGCTCTGACGGATCAATTGGGTCCCCATGACGATCACTATCGATTGACCTTGATTTCTCCTGCGACGCAACAAATCCTGGTTGAGCGCGAGCCGTGCGAGATTTCGAGACCGAGAATCCAGTCGAGCTTGCGCCTTCCTCGGATCTCGATTCCTCGGTGGTCGCGCTCTGCGGCGAAAATCCAATCGCAAATTAAAGAGCGATGGAACCTGCCGTCCATAGTTTTGGATTGCCCCGGTGATCCTTCTCGAACTGACCGTATGGCAATTGCGGAAGTGCTCGATGAAGGGGAGTTGGGCACAATCCTACAAAGATTCACCTGGGCGTCTCTGGGTGATATCCCGGACATAGAGTTTGAAGACTCGGAAGGCTCCATCCGAGGCGTTATCGAGTGCCTCCTTGAGCATAGGCCGGTCTCGCAAGGCCCATTCCTAAGTCTGGGGTGGACGAATGAGCTGTTGCATTGGGTCTCGGCCGTGGTCTCTGCGGATCGACGGGATGTCGCTGATGGGATCGAACAGCTCAACGCATCCGCTCACCATTCGCTTCTGAGAATCCGAAATCGGACTAACCCTCCTTATTGGTTCAAGGCGGCTGCAAGGGCTGAAGATCCCGAGTTCCAAACCACGACGCTCTTGAGCAATCTGTTCCCGGAATATCTTCCAACTATCGTGGCCGTGCGCAGGGCATGGAGCGGATGGCTGATGGAGGACGCAGGCCCCTCGATTGAAGAGCCCGCCTTTACGTCAGGCGAATCGATCGATCGGATTGGAGTGAGGCTGGCCAAACTGCAGCAGGCGAGCATCCCCCGCGTCGCGCAATTGTTGAAATGTGGCTTGATCGATCAACGTATCGCCCGGCTTCGCGAGTCAGTCTTCGACATGATGCCGTACCTCGAAGACGCCGTGCTTTCACAAAGATCGACCAGCATTCCGCCGATAAAGATCTGGCGGCTGGGGGAGATCGCGGATGCCTTTGAGAGGGCCCGTTGTCTGTTTGAGGACATAAGCATCCCTGATGCGTTGATCCATAACGACCTCAGTGGTGGAAACATCCTGAGTTCTAACGGTTTCTGTGTTTTCACGGATTGGTCTGAGGCTGGCGTCGGCAACCCCTTTGTCGCAATCGATCAATTGCGGATCTATTTTGAGCAAGACCGCCGCCTCGCCCGGTGGATACCGCGCGTAGTAAGTTCGTATTTCAAGCAGTGGTCTTCGGAGGTTTCGGAAGAACAGATCAACTCTACCCTTGGATCTGTGCGCCTTCTATCGATCGCAACGCATCTCTTGAATCGACAGCAATGGATCATCTCGGAATATCTTGGTAACCCCGCCCCTCAGAGCTATCTTCGGAGCCTGGTGCGGCAGATGGTCAATGCGACTCGGCTTGATAAGATTCCCGTGGCGTAGAGCGCCTGAACCTCAATTCACAACCGGCAGAGAGAAAACAAACCTTGCCCCGTGAGGCGCTACGTTGCTGGCGGCCACGGTACCGGAATGCAGTTCCGCCACTCTCCGAACCAATGCCAATCCCAACCCTAGGGAGCCCACTCTCGAGATGCGGGTCTGGCCTTCACCACGGAAGGCAAAGTTGAAGACCCGTTCAAGCTCCTGTACTGGGACACCGGTTCCCGTGTCCTCGACAGTGATTTGAATTATTTGATCTCGTTGCGTCGCGCTGACACTGACGAGTCCGCCCTCGGGGGTATAGCAAATCGCATTGGAGATCAGGTTTTCGACGGCTCGTTTGACTAGACTTCTCTCAATGCGGACGGTCCCGAGATCGTCGCCGACGCGGAGATCGAGTTCTACTCCTTTGCTGGACGCCTCGTACTCGAAACCTTCCACCGCAAATTCAAGCAAGGGCCGGAGTGGCATTTCGACAAAGCTTCTCACGAGACGACTGTCTAGGATGGCAAACTGGCTGATTGAACCGACTATTTCGGCTAGCTCAGTAATGTCGCGATGGATCTGCTCCAGGGTCGACTCTTTTTCCGCAGTCTTCAACTCTGAGTCGAATTGGATCATTTCAACTCGGCGGAGCATGCGTGCCAATGGCGTGGCAAGGTCATGGCTCAGATATGCAACCCATTCGAGGTGCGCCTTCTCACGGCTCGCAAGATCCGCCCAGGCAGCGTCCACATGGTGGATTCTCTCTCTCAACTGTCTGGCCAGGCAGCTGATCGTCTCATCAGGCCGTAGAAGCCTCTGCGACGTTCGGAGCGGAGGGAGCACGCGCCTGTGCGAACCAGAGTCGTCATCCAAGGACGCAAGGGCCATATCCGAAGGCGAGAAGTTGGTCGATTCCAGAGCCGCGATCAATGGTCTGCGGAAGAGCTTGTCGATAAGCCAATAGACGCTCGCTCCCAAGATCGTGGAAGCTACCAAGGCTATCCCGAACACCCAAAGAATAAGACTACCCAGCCGGGGTTTCGACATTGCAACTATGACGAGTACATGGCCTGAGGTTCGCAGGGAGATTGCGGACGCCACCAAATTTCCCTGAATGCAGGGTGTCTGACCCTGGGACGTGCACGATTGCGCCCAGGTAAGCCGGACCTCCGGCAACGCAACACCGGTCTCACCAGCCGCCACATGACCGTTCGGATCAACCATGTAAACAACGCTCCCAGGCGCGATGATCCGTATATCTTCCTGCAACCTGGTGATCTCGGAGACGCTACCGCTAGTCAGCTGGCTGAGAGCCGAGGCTACTTGTAAGGAACGTTGATGCCTTAGATAGCTGGAATAGACGAGACACTCCACACCGGCTAGAGGAAGGAGAACCGCCAATGCGAGTCCAACAAAACGTGATGGTGAAGAAAGGGTCATCTTGACAGCCAATGGAGCCTCGGCCAGCCATCTTCAAAGAGCTCCCGAGGAAGCTCTTCCGCCAAGTATTCAAATTCAAGGCTTCTAGAAGCGTATGCATGAATGAACTGCGTCCGCGCAATGGAGCGAGTTGGCCGGCTGTGTTCCCGAACGCGGTTCAGACTTCAACAGACACTGGGAGAAGCGAACTTGTACAGTTACTTTCCTGAGGCGCATCGTCCAGCGAGTTTCCGCAACGTTTCGTCACGAGGAAATCTCTGGAATAGGCGCGTCAGGGGACTCTTTTCGATGTGCCTTTGGTTTCATTAGATCACGGGAATCTTGAAAATGTGAATCCGTACTTCCTTTTTTATAACCTATCACTGGGTGTATTAGGAACCCCGACTTCGCAAGACTTAGAGGGTGACGACCCTAAGATACCGATTTGCCAAACGGATTGCAGAACTACGACGATTCTCGGGGATGAAACAGGCGACTTTCGCTGATGCGATCAGCCTGACGCTCAAGCAGGCCGGGGAGATCGAGCGAGGAAACTCGTTTCCGAAACCGGAGAAGCTCGAGATCATTGCCAAGGCGCTCAACGTTCCCCTGAAAGAACTCTTCGATTTCAGCAAAACTCGCTACTTTCCAACTCCCCCGGCAATGCCTACCACCGAGACGAGGCGGCCGGCCAAAAAGTCTAGGAGAAATCAGGACATTTGAGGGTCTGACCGACAAGGGCCACTGGGTCGCACGGATCCGACGAAGAAGTCGGCTGCGTCATCATGCAACTTTCACTGTCGGATCAGGGCAGGATAGTAGTACGGCGCGCCATCACCTTCGCGCGCGGTGCCCAGGTAGTAGTTTCCGGGCCGCAGGCGCCGCAGGTTGAGTTCTACCCTCAGTTCGGTATGCGAGCCATTCGCGGTCGCTGAGGCCGAGCCAGACGCCTCGACGTGATCCTGGCTCCGGTCTCTCGATACCGTAATGCGGTAATTGCCGCCTGGGCTGTAAAAAGGCAGCACCAGGCGGACTTCGACAAGTCGCTGCGGCAATGAGATCGGCTTTTCCGCCTCACCTTGATCCCCGCCTCGAGCCAACCCCGCCGCACTTAGGTCTACTGAAATTGGCGAGGGCGTCCCGTTCTGTGCGTCTTCAACACGGCCGCTAAGGTAATGCCTCCAACTCACACCGATCAGGATGGCGACGATCGAAGCCGCGGCGGCGATACAGGCAAATCGCCACCAGTGGATCGATCGCCCGACGGAGGAATCGAGCTCCTCTGCCAACCGTTCGTCGCGAAGACGGCGGAGTTCAATCAAATCACGAGTGCACTCCGCACACCGGAGGACATGCAAATATTTCGGATCCTCAAGGTCAAGCTTTCCTGGCGTCTCAACGAATAGAACGAGTGTTGCATGGTCGAAGCACCCGACCCGGTCAGGATTTGGGTAGTGCTCTAGCACGTGCTCCTGGAGTCTATTGAACAGGAGAGTGTCGTTCTCATCGTCGTTTACGAAGTTCCCCAACCCGCCCACGAAATCCTTTCCAGTTCCCTTACTTTCTACACAGGATTTTCATCCCGATTGAGCTCGAATGCCCAGCTTTTTTCGGATGCGAGCCAACTCCCTCTGGCAACTCACTCGGATCGCATCGGTGGACTTCGACATCTCTCGAGCTACATCTTCCCAGCGGCTGTGCGATCCGTAACGTAAGAGTAGCGCTCGACGCAGTTCAGGCGGAGTATCTCGAAAGACAGAATTGAGGTCGATCTCAGCCTCGACAGCCGATACGGCAGGGGCCGTGGGTGGAGAAAGCGCTTCGATGTCAGATGTCGTTCCACGGAAGACGAACCTTCCCTCCGTACGCAGCCAACGTCTGACAGCATTTCGATAGTTATGAGACAGCAACTGTCGCGCCTCTTCGACGTCGACGGCCGCCATTGCTTCAAGATGTTCTTTGGTTTCCTCGATCGCCTGTTCCATCAACTCGTGCGCGAGAGAGGAATCACCCAGCCTGGTTGCCGCTATTTGCTGTGCGTCTGGCCACTCCACTTCCACGGCGGCTCGCAAGACCGGCACGATCCACCGTCCCTGAGGAGTAATCCCTATAACCCAGCAAAGATCAGATGGCGAGGGTGATCTCATAAGCCGACCCGATACAGTGTCGCGGAACTGCCCCGATCGAGCTGAGGCATGGCACGCGCGACACGAAGCTATCTCAGTTTAGACGCGATCTCCACAATTAAAGCTAATTTTCCTCATTAAGTTAGTTACTTGCTTTTCCGATCTATGACGGCTAAAGCAGCAATGGGAATGCATGCCATCCAGCGGAAGCGCTCATGGACCGCACACCTCCCACGTCAACGGAGTGATCTTTACACGCAGATGGAGAATAGTTGGCTGTCAGCGGGCGTGTAGCTTCAGTTCGTAGCTCGAAACGGCCATGAACAACTGGTATGCGACGCAAGGCCGCACTGGCTATATGCCTCGTTAATCAAAGTGACATATCCACCCCTCAGTGATGCCACGGCGGGCGAGGTGTGGAAACGTTCGAGACCCGACCTCTGCTCGACAGGTCCGAGGCACAGCAACGGGTGTCTAGCCTTGCTAGTGTTTGCGATCAGCAAGACGAGCGCCAGAGTTTCAATAGGTTCGCGCTTCAACCCATCACGGTCAAGAGAAAGAGACTCGGAGAGTGCGACATTCTTGCGCGTCGGGCATCTTCCAAGGAGAAATCAGCGGCTACGTTGTTCGTTTTTTGCGTTTTCGATGGCTCTATAGGTGAAGGAAGTTTTGCATCGCTTAGTCCTTCACGAGGGCCCCCATGGGAAACCCGAAACCAACTTCGCCTGCCATGCCGCGTTGGAGTGCCAATGCAATGTCACTCGTTGCGCAGGCCAAGGTTCTAAGTGGCAATAAGCTCGAGCAACTCGTCGTGCGGCTCCAAAGACATTCTGGCCGCCCTAAACAAGAGTGCTGGCGCTTTGTCATCCAGCATGGCCTAAAAACGACAGTGGATCATCGTCGCTGGACCCAGGAGGAGATCGAGTTTGTCCGTGAAGCGCTTGTGAAATTCACGATCGAAGAGATCGGGAAGAAGCTGAATCGTACTCCCAAGGCGATCCGTAGCATGCTGGTTCGAAATCATCTCGGAATCAGAGAAATCCGCTGTGATCGGTTCTCTATGGAAAGCCTGGCTCTCGCCCTGCGCGTGCGGACAGAGGAGATTCGCGTGTGGATCGATCAAGGCTGGCTTCAGGCAACGGTCTCGATAGAGGGAAAACGGCGCTCCTACATCATCACACCGGAAGCCCTGACCTTGCTCTACAAGAACCATCTTCCAAAGATCCTCGGCCGCGGCCTTCGCAATCAGGCGCTCTTCGACGCCTACTTCCAGTATTGCTACTCACCCAAGCACACGGTTGGGGAACAACTGCTCGACGTTCGCAGGGACAAGCGTGAACGAGCGGCGTTTGCAGCCCTGGGAGAGACCACCAAGGACCGAGAACCTGAGGAGGAACATGATGATGACCAAGATGAGCGGGAGTACCACCTCGATATCCAAGGAGACACCGGAGATATCATCGGAACGGATACCGAATAAAGGCTGTCCCTATTGCGGTCGATTGGCCATCTCCCGGAAGCCTTCCATCAGGGAGATGATCCTTAACGTCTTCTGCGCCTGCTTACTTCTCGCGATCCTCCTGCCGCTCGGGTATGGCCTGAGCCAATGGTTGATGAACGAATGTCAGCACGCTACCGATCATCTGTTTTGGCACGAGCCTCTGCAGGAATGGAACCCTTAACTCCTGGTGTGGACGATCAGGGCATGGTAACGCACCTATCTGGTCCTCGAAGTTTTGTTCCAGCGCGCGAGCAACTTTGACGTTTCTCCCCGTGGAGAGTCGACCGTGCCCGGGACGGAAACCGTGCGACGATCAGTCCGCGCTTCCACTAAGGAAGGGTTTTTCCAGGGCGTGCAGTGGCTTCACACTGCACGCCCTGCCGTCATCTGATAGCTTCAAGTTGAGGGGATCACATGGATCGACCACGTCACTCGGTCAAAGAGCCACCTGCAGGATCCTCTGGCACTCCAAACGATCGCTGAGAACCCGGATGACACGCGAAGAAACTCTGCAACGGTTACAAGTCATTAGGGACAAGGGCAGCAGAGCCCTCCGATTACTTGAGTCGAAACCTCTTACGGACGCCGCGCTGGCTGAAATCCAGAGCCTCGCCCGGTGGCTCAAAGAAGAGCTGCAAACGGAATACAAGCGGACGTTGCCTGAGGGAGTGCAAAAGACAATGACGATGTTTGAGCTCAGCGTCTACTCACCCACAATTGAGGAGACCTGGAAGCATAGTGGCATCAGCCGCCTTAGGATCGACGATATTCCAGATCAACGATGGCAGGAGCCTCTGGAAGCGGTTGTCTATACAGCCGGGAAATATCTACCTTGATTTGGGGTGAAGCCAGCAGTTGAGACTCATCTTCAAATAAAAGTCGAGATTACTTTGCACTGCTTCAGACACGCGTCTGAGCAGGTGAACGCTGGCCACGCTTTTTCGCTCCAGGAACCTTGTGTTGAGCGGCTGCATCTTCCAAGATAGCGTTGATTTCTCCCCCGACCAGAATTGCGATTCCGCTCAGGTAGAACCAAAACATCAGGATGATCAGCGTGCCGAGCGAGCCGTAAAGCAGCCCGAAATGGCTAAAGTGGCGAACGTACACTTTGAACAAGACTGAAACGGCCATCCAGATCACCGCTGCGACGATGCTCCCGGGAAGCAGCCATTTCCATCTCTGTTCCTGCATGTCTGGGGCGAAGCGGTAGAGACCAAGGAGTGTCAGAATAAGCAGGAATGCCGCAGCCGGCCATTGCGCTATCTTCCAGACATCGAGGGCTGCCGAACCGGTCGATGTATGGCGCAGGATTTCGGGTCCATACACGACAATGATCGATACGGCGGTAAGCAGGACGCCCAGGGCTATCGCCAGGACCAGGGCGATCAGACGAGACTTCCACCAGGGCCGGCTTTCTTTGAGCTCATAAATGTCGTTGAGAGTATCGATAAGTCCGGAGGTCGCGGATGAGGAGGACCATAACGCGAAGAGCAGTGAAAACCAGGCTCTCCCACTACCGGCCGTCTGCGCCAGCACCTGCCGCACGAGATTGGATGCAGCAGAAGGCAGAACTTTTCCCACATACTTCATCAGGGCGTGCTGCGATTCCGGGGCAGAGCCGAATATCGAAACCACGCTTGTGACGCACAAGAGCATGGGGAAAAAGCCGAGCAGGAACCAGAACGCCAATTCGGCAGCGCGGTTCGCGACATTGGCTCTGTCTGCGTCCCGCCAGATAGCGCGAATCAGCTCTGGCCAACTCAACCTCGCTAGTTTAAGAATGGCTGTCAACTGTGTTGCTTTCCCTCCTGTTCTCTTCGAATGAATAAGTGGGAGCGGCCCGGCATCCAAACACAGAACTGGATGTGTGATATCCAGCTCCGAGCCGAAGCCGCAGAGACGCTCGCAAGTGCACGTCTACTTCTACATATGGTCCGTAGGAGGAGGCGACGTCACCGGGGCGTCGACACTTCTATCGCTGGTCATTCTTCGCCAAAGAATTCTTAAGGTAGCAATAGCAGGGACTGAGATCAGCGCTCCTACGACTCCCGCGATCTCGCCTCCCGAGAGTACGCCGAATATTTGAACCACGGGAGGGATTTCGAGAGACCTGCCCATGATCCTGGGAGCATTCACGTAGTCCTGCACTACCCGCCATGCGCCGAGGAACAGAAAGAGCCAAACCAGATGCGGATAGCTCGTCAGAATTGCGATGACAAAAACCATGACGGATGCCAGGGCTGGACCAACGACGGGCACAAATTCAAAGAGGCCGGCCAACGGTCCGAGGATGAAGGCGTAGGGTACCCGCATCACGCTTAAGGCGAGAGTGTAGGACATGACGGTGAGGGATGCGAGGATCAATTGCGCACGGATGTAGCTGCCAAGCATGACGTTGATATCGCCAACGATGCCGCCAATCGTTCTCTTCTCCTCAGGAGTACGGCCCAAATCGATTATCCCGTTTGCGATCGATAAGCCGTCCTTGAGAAAGAACAGACTAAGTATGGGGATGAGGATCAGCCACCAAATGTGCTGCACAGGCTCAGCGAGCTTCCCACCCAAAGCCTGAGCGTATCTTAGGATGTCTGGTCGATGAGCTACGAATAGGCTTTGAATCTGAACCTGCCGAACTTCGCTCCAGCCTTGCTTTCGCCCTATCTGGGAAACCAACTGGCCCGAGCCCATTCTGTCTAGTAGAGTGGGCAGACTTGTGGCGAGCGATCTGCCTTCCGCGGCGATTCGTGGTCCTACCAGAAACCCCAGGCCCACGAGCACAGCAATGAGGATGAGGTAAACTGCCGCGATTGCTTTGATCCGTCCACGGAGAGGCGGAACGAGGCGGGCAACGAGTGGCTCGACAAGGTAAGCAAACAAGATCGCAAAAAGAAAGAGTGTAAGGGTTTCCTGAGCTTCATATAGGAAGGCTAGGACCAGAGCAAGGATCAGCGTAGTACAAAGAATTCGCGCGGTTGCTGGGTCCCAAAACTTTGTAAGCATGCTTCATCCGCCCACAACCATCTGATATACGCTGAGACGGATCACCGCAGGTCTTAAGCTCTATTTCGTACTCAACCGCAAGATCCCGAGTTGGGCAGCTTGCGGGTGCATTCGATTCGTCGGGTACTCGAGAGTGTCAGGCAGCGTTGATCCTACAGTCTCGTTTGAACTTGGTGCGCGCAGGTTCCTCGACTCACTGAGCTGGCGTGGTTGGATTGTCCTCTGACCAGTCCCGTCAGCTCGGCCCGAGGCCTGGAGGGTAACTCTAGCAGCGAATCGCTGTCCCTAAATCCGGCCAAGTACAAGCAGCACGACGAGCACGATGAGAACCAAACCTAATCCCCCGCTTGGATAGTAGCCCCAGCCGCGGCTATAGCCCCATCTAGGAAATGCCCCTACCAGGAGCAATAGAACCACGACAATCAAGATAGTTCCTAACATATTGTCCTCCCGAACAGTGAAGACAAGGCGACTTCACTGTTCAGCGCTGGGCAGATTGGTGTCCACACCATAAAGGAGCATCGCACCTGCAGAATTCATTATCTGTTCTGTTTTGCTCATGGTCGGTGGATGGCCTGGAAGGGTAAGACCAAATCGCGAAGAATGCGGAGGCAATCAGAACGATTCGCTCGCGTCACGTTACGAGATTCGGAGGTTGATTGTGGTTTTTCGATGAGATTCGAACGCGGAATCTGGTCAATTTTGTACAGTACGCTCACGAGGTTGCCGTTTAGCATTCAGTTGAAATGGGCGTCGTTCTGGAAGATAGCAACATGGCTGACCTACTTCTCGATAATCCTTCCAGGTCGCGCTCACGTGCGTGACGTACGGATCAGGTCATTTCTGATTCAACCACTGGTTGGGGAAGCGCCATGAATGGGCAGTCTCCTAAATCTTGCTCTACAGCGAAGAGGGTAACGATATGTTGAAGCGTCTTCTGATCTTCTCAGCACTTGTTCTGGTGGTAACCCAAGTCGCGGTCGCCTCCGACCGTGACGACGACGTCGCCCGCACCCAAAAAGCTGCACAGGTCTTCAAAGAGATTATGGATACGCCTGATAAGGGCATTCCGCATGATCTGCTGAACAAGGCGAAGTGCGTTGCCATTATCCCAGGAGACAAGAAGCTGGCCTTCATCTTCGGTGGCAGCTATGGTCGCGGAGTGGCAACCTGCCGCACAGCGCACGGATGGAGCGCCCCGATGTTTGTCGCCATCGACGAGGGAAGCATAGGCTTCCAAATTGGCGGCTCTTCAACGGATATCATCATGCTCTTTATGAATGACCACGCCTTGCATAGCCTTCTGAGCGACAAGTTCAAACTGGGTGGCGACGCTACAGTAGCGGCAGGTCCGGTAGGACGGGACGCCACCGCCGCTACGGATCTAAAGCTGAACGCAGAGATTCTGTCCTATTCGCGTAGCAAAGGTGTGTTCGCTGGAATCAGTTTGGATGGCGCTGTAATGCAGGCGGACAAAAGCGGGGATCAGGCGCTGTATGGAACCAATGTGGATCGGCATCAGATTGTGGACGGTACGATCCATGTCCCAGCTTCGGCACATAGCCTGATACATGAGCTTGACGCATACAGCAGCTAGCGCGGACGGGCGCGCAGTCTTGACGAAAAGAGTCAGACTGCGCACATTGCGTCCCAACGGAAGGAACTTCCCAGTCTCCTGCGGGAAGGTAGACGATGCGAGCGCGTTGCATCGATTCATACCTAATTTGGAATCTCACTGGTTTTGACGGGGAGGAAATTCAGATGAAACCTATGCTTTCCGCCGTTTGCTGCATCGCTCTGTGTTCGATTCCTGCGTTGGCTCAAAAAACAACCGCTGAAAGATCGGCTATGACTGACCAGCGCTTTGTCGATTTCGCCGCACAAACCGACATGGCGGAGGCCAATCTTGGACAGTTGGCGCAAACCGCGGCTTCCTCGCAATCGGTAAAAGATTACGCTCAGTCGCTGGTCACCGATCACACCAACGACTTCCACTAGCTGTACGACGCGGCGCACCATGCCAGCCTGAACGTGCCAAACGCGATCGACACCGAGCACAATCGAACGATAATTGACCCCTTCCAGAAGCTGAAGGGCGTAGCCTTTGATCGCCGTTATATCCGGGAGATGATTGCCGGACACACCAAAGCGATCGTTGTTTACAAGAAGGAAGCGACAGATGCGCAGAATCCGGCTCTGAAATCCTATGCGGGGGCGGCTTTGCCCGTTCTCGAGAAGCATCTTGCCGGTGCGAAAGATCTGGAGAAGGCCAAAGCCCAGTGAAGAGAAGCTAAGACCCATTGACGGCGCTGTGCGGCGCCAGGCAATGGCCTTTGCTCGTATTGAACGTTGCGGGCTTTGGGTGACTCGCTGCCGGATGCATCAGCACTCCGTTCAAATCCATTTCATTCGCAGCAGCCAGACTTTCATCCCTTGCGTCAGGCAAGAGTAGGCAAAAAGCGTTGCCAGCAGGATCGGCCAGTAGAGCCGTGGCAAATGGACCAGGCCAAGCGACGCCGCCACGGGGGAATAAGGCAGCCATGCTCCGAAGGCCATGATGGACAGGGTTGTGATCAACAGCGGCCAGCTCGCACGGCTCTGCAGGAAAGGAATCTTGTTAGTGCGGATAATGTGGATGATCAGCGTCTGGGTCATGATCGACTCGACAAACCAGCCAGTCTGAAACAACGGAGCGCGGGACGGGTCCCAGCACTTGAAGAGATCGAGCATAACGAAGAAGGTCGTGTAGTCGAAGATCGAGCTGATGGGTCCTATGCAGAGAATGAACCGTTTAATTTCCTTGATATTCCAGGGCCTCGGCAGCGCCACCAAGTCCTCGTCGACTAAATCTGTGGGAATTGGCACCTGCGAGAAGTCATAGAGCATGTTGTTGCTCAGAATCTGGATCGGAGTCATGGGTAAGAACGGGAGGAAGGCGCTCGCTCCCAGGACGCTGAACATATTTCCGAAGTTGGAACTGGCGCCCATCCGGATGTACTTTAGGATGTTCGCGAAGACCTTCCGGCCTTCGATGACACCGCCCTCCAGCACCATCAGGTCTTTTTCCAGCAGGATCAGGTCGGCCGATTCTTTGGCGATGTCGGTCGCGGTGTCGACCGAGATGCCGATGTCCGCGACGTGCAATGCGGGAGCGTCGTTGATGCCGTCACCCATGTATCCGACTACATGGCCCTTAGCGCGCAGGCAGCGAATGATCCGCTGCTTATGCGCGGGAGACAGGCGTGCGAAGAGGGTCGTCTTCTCAGCGGCGTCAGCAAGCTCGGTGTCGGACATTTTCTCCAGATCGTCGCCCAGCAGCATCGGGTCGGCGAGCAGTCCCACGTCTCTGCACACCTTACGGCTGATCAGGTCGTTGTCGCCGGTGAGAATTTTCACGCCGACCCCGTGCCTGTGCAGCGCCTGGATGGCGGTTGCCGCGGTAGGTTTCGGCGGGTCGAGAAACGCAACATACCCCTTCAGCACGAGATCGCGTTCGTCATCCCTGGAGCAAGCCTGTTTTCCGGGCAGCTCCTTCATCGCGACCGCCAGGACCCGGAATCCGTCGTTGCTCAGACTCGCATATTCGCCGCTTAGCCCTTTCATCAGGGCGTCGTCCATAGGTGACAGCTTCCCATCCAGTTCGAACTGGGAGCACTGGCGGAAGATCTCCTCCGGCGCGCCCTTGGTCAGCAGGACCGCCTTGCCCTCGGGATTTTCGACGAGCACGGACATCATGCGGCGGGTAAAGTCGAAAGGAATCTCATCGAGCTTCTTGTATTTCTCGACCAGGGATTGCTCATGAAAGTCCGAACTGTGCAGGATGGCCGTGTCGAGCAGGTTCTTGAGCCCCGTCTGAAAATGGCTAATAAGGTATCCGTCGAGCAGTACCTCATCTGTCTCGCGTCCGGCGACATTGCAGTGGCGCTGCAGCACCACCCGGTCCTCGGTGAGCGTGCCGGTCTTATCGGTGCACAGCAAGTCCATGGCACCGAAGTTCTGGATGGAATTGAGGCGCTTGACAATCACCTTCTTGCGGCTCATGGCAATCGCGCCCTTGGCGAGGCAAACCGAGACGATCATAGGCAACATCTCCGGAGTAAGCCCTACCGCCACGGCCAGTGAAAAGAAAAAGGCGCTCTTCCAATCGTGTTTGGTGAATCCGTTGATAAGGAAGACAAGAGGCACCATGACGGCCATGAGCTGGATCATGAGCCGGGTGAAGCCGTTAATACCCTTGTCAAAACTGGTCGGCGGCGCGTCCCCGGTAATCGAGTCGGCCATGCTCCCGAGGTAGGTGTTGACTCCCGTGGCGACCACGACTGCGGTCGCCGTCCCGCTTTCAACGCTCGTGCCCATGAAGCAGGTGTTTTTGAGTTCCGTCGGCGAGTTCGCCGGTTTGGGATCGGCATCGTGGAATTTCTCCACGGGAAGCGACTCTCCCGTCAGCGTTCCCTGGCTAACGAATAGGTCCTTTGCGGAAAGCACCCGCACATCGCCCGGAATCATGTCGCCGGCAGATAGATGAATGATGTCTCCAGGAACCAGGTCGCATAGGGGAAGCTCGCGGGCGTTTCCATCGCGAACCACGGTAGCTGTCACGTGGATCATGGCCTTCAGCTTGGCCGCAGCTGAGTCGGCGCGCGCCTCCTGGAAGAAGCGCAACGCTGCGCTGAGAACCACCATTCCGGCCATGACGCTACCGGCGCGGGGATCGCCGGTGGCAAAGGAAATCGAGGAAAGTGCAGCGAGCAGGATCACCAGAGGATTGCGGAGGATGACCAGTAGGCGGAGAAACCAGCCGCGCCTTCGCTCCTGCGCGACTACATTCGGCCCCGTCTTCCGCGCCCGGTCCTCGGCCTCTGCCTGTGTCAGACCTTCGCGGGTGGTGCGCAGAGAACGAAGCAGCTCATCGCCGTCCTTCCCTGCTGCATCGATGACAGCCGAGGACACCCGGATGTTATGGTCCTTCGCTTTTGGCACAGGCGGAGACTTACCCGGGGGCGGAAGAGCCGCCGGAGTGCCAGCGGCCTTAGGGCTACTGTCTTTAGCCAAAGCCAACGCAGCGTCTGTGATGTCGGCCGGTTTCATCCTCAGGCACTCCGATGTTCGCTGGTTCGAGGATGGATTCCGCAGCATACAAGCGGAGCACGAGTGTCCCACGCGGTGACAATGGAAGTGTTGCTTCCGATTTCCTAGCAGTATCCGCTCGCCTGCATGAGAAAACTGAGCCATTTTGCTCAGTACAGGCAAGCTCTTCTGCAGCGCACGTAAGTTGCCGCATGGTTCCCTGCTTCCCTGTTTATTTTTCTAAAGGGTAGCCGGAATCAACTCCCCCGTTTGTTCCCTCGTTGAGAGTCTTAATGAACCGTTCTGGTTGGCGTCTTCAAATCAACACAAGCGCGTCGGTCCTAATCCCTGCCGGCAGGCATCACCTGGCGCTTAGCGCGCTCGCGATAATGCTTGTAGGCTCGGGATTCCGGCATTGCGGGCTGTAGGGAAAAGTCGCTGCTGCGATATCATGCTCCGATCTTAACTCTTATGGACGACCTCGAACGAGACCTGGCCTGCACCGTCGACTGAAGCCTGTATTGCCGCTCTGGAGCTCCGAGCCGATCACGCTGTGCGCACTCTTCTCGGGTTCGGCGCGGCTTACTCCCGAAGTGAAAGTGCTGCTGGATGTTCTGGGCGAATATATTGGAACGGATCGCGATCCGCGACTCAAGCAACTGTGCGCCAAGGGACTCTTCACGGACGCGAAGTTGATGGCAACATCTGGGCCCGAGTGATCTTGTCAGCGTGATAGGTCCGTCTGCGGAGAATATCGGTGCGGCACGTCGTGTGTGCGACACCCTCTCGTCGCACGCATCTCCTTGACAGTAAGAGGCATCCTATATTTAATTACTGCATTAGTTAATTTAAGGATGAAGACTGATGTCCAAAAAGTCGCTCGGAAATCCTGGCCGTCCGGCAGCGAGTCTCGACCGCGATGCACGTGACCTGCTGTTGGCGGCAGCGACGGAGTTGTTTGCCGAGCATGGCGTTGCAGCGACAACGTTTGCCATGATCGCCAAGCGAGCTGGGCTTACGCCTGCCATGCTGCACTACTATTTTACGAACCGCGAGCAACTGCTGGACGTCGTCGTCGAGGAGCGACTTGCTCCTCTTATTGCTTCGGTGTGGACGCCAGTCGAAGTCGGCGCGGATCCTAAAGAATTAATTCTCGGAGTCGTGGAGCGCATGCTCGCGGGCATCGAACAGATGCCCTGGGTCCCATCGACCTGGATGAGAGAGGTATTGAACGAGGGCGGCCTTCTGCGAACCAGGATGTTACGTCATCTGCCATTTGAGAAGGTAAAGATCCTCGGCGAGGCCGTAGCGCGTGGTCAGGCCAGCAAGACGGTCAATCCGAATCTCGACTCCGGTCTGATTGGCTTTTCTGTTATCGGGCTCGTGATGCTGCACATGGCCACCTTGAGTTTCTCTGCACAGGTCTTTGCGCGCAAAGCACCGGCTGCGGATTCAATGAGCCGCCATATTACGGGCCTGCTGCTCGATGGTCTGAGACCGCCGTCGCCCGCTCGATCACGCAAGACACGCGGTAACAAAAACAAATAGACGGAGGAGACCATGCACGTTCGCTGGACACTTGGAAGCTCCACAAGGCTTGGCCTCGTTGCTGCAGCTGCATTGGTCGTAGCCGGGTGTTCGCGCGGGCACGTGAAGAGTTATCAGGGCTATATCGAGGGAAGATTCGTCTACGTTGCTTCGCCCGAGGGCGGCAGGCTCGACCATCTTTCGGTCACGCGCGGCCAGACGGTCGAAGCGGGGCATCCGCTGTTTGAACTCGATAAGAACCCTGAAGCGGCTGAGATGCGCGAGGCTGAACATCAGCTGCGGGCCTCTCAAGCCCGGCTGACGGACCTGCAAACAGGAAAGCGACCTGCGGAGGTCGATGTCACTCGGGCGCAGCTCGCACAGGCGATCGCTGCAAAGAGACAGGCTGACCAAATTCTGGCGAGCGATCAGGCTCAGTATCATGCCGGAGGCATCCCGCAAACGGACCTCATCAATGCGCAGGCTACAGCGAAATCGAGCGCGGCGAAGGTGCGAGAACTGGAAGCCTCTCTCGCTGTGGACGCGCTTCCTGCGCGCGCGCAGCAGATCAAAGCGCAGCAGGGCCAGGTTGCAGCCGATCGTGCTTCTCTGGCGGATACCTTGTGGAAGCTGCAACAAAAATCAATCGCCTCCCCGCGGCGAGGATTGGTATTCGACACGCTGTATCGCGAGGGCGAGTGGGTCGCAGCTGGAAATCCTGTTGTCGAACTTCTGCCACCCGAAGATATGGAGATTCGTTTCTTTGTGCCCGAACCGGTTATGGGGAAGCTGCGTGTGGGACAAAGCATTCGTGTGAACTGCGACGGTTGTTCCGCCAACATTCGCGCGACAATCAACTTCATCTCGCCTCAAAACGAGTACACCCCTCCCGTCATCTATAGCAACGAAAGCCGGTCGAAGCTCGTGTTTATGGTGATTGCGAGACCATCCGTCCAGGAAGCAGTTGACTTGCATCCCGGCCAGCCTGTGGAGGTCACACTTCCATGACTGATGTTTCCAACCTGGAGTACACCGTCGATGTGCAGGGCCTGAACAAGCACTTCGGCAACAAGCACGTGGTCAGGGACCTATCGCTGCGCGTGAGGCGAGGCGAGATCTTCGGCTTTCTCGGGCCGAACGGCAGCGGCAAGACCACAACGATCCGCATGATGTGCGGGCTGCTGAAGCCCGACTCGGGAACGGGAACGTGCCTCGGATATGACATCCTCCGCGACAGCGCAGAGATCAAGCGGCGCGTGGGCTATATGACGCAGAAGTTCTCCTTCTGGGAGGACCTCACCATCACGGAGAACCTGGACTTTGTCGCACGCATGTACGAGATTCCGTCTCGGAGGCAAGCTGTGCGGGAGTCTCTGGAAGGCCTCGGACTAACGGCTCGTGCTGCGCAACTCGCCGGCGATCTATCCGGAGGTTGGAAGCAGCGCATGGCCCTGGCGGCCTGCATGCTTCACAAACCAGATCTGCTGCTGCTCGACGAGCCGACAGCGGGTGTCGATCCTCGAGCCAGACGCGACTTCTGGGATGAGATTCAGAGTCTCGCGGCGAAAGGTATCTCGGTCCTGGTGAGCACGCACTATATGGACGAGGCGGTGCGCTGCCATAAGCTGGCTTATATCGCCTCTGGAACACTGCTGGTGCAGGGGTCTGCCGCTGAGGTCATTGCAGGGCAACACCTCAGCACCTGGGCGATCCACGGAAACCGTCTCTCCGAGCTGCAGCAAACGCTGCGACAGCAACCCGGAGTCGCGCAGACGGTCACCTTCGGAGATGTTCTGCATGTGAGTGGGACAGACGCCAACCAACTGCAGCGCATCGTGGAGTCCGCCGTCGGCTCCAGCGGCAGACGTGCCGAGCCGATCGATACCAGCCTCGAAGACGTGTTCATTTATCTGATGGGTCGCAGGGAGGAGCAATCCGGAGGACAGCCATGAAGCAGCGTCACGGCTTTTCGATAGCGCGCTGGTGGAGCCTTGTTCTGAAGGAGTTCACGCAGCTCAGGCGCGACCGCCTTACCTTCGCGATGATTGCAGGCATACCGATCCTCCAGACGGCTCTGTTCGGCTACGCCATCAACACCAACCCCAAACACCTTGACACTGCGATCATCAGCGCCGACGACACCAATATCACTCGAAGCATCATTGCGGCGATGCAGAATTCCTCGTACTTCAAAGTTGTCGGAGAGCTACCCAACGAAGCGGCAGCTCGCGAGGCGTTGGCTCGCGGGCGACTGCTCTTTGTGGTCAGTATTCCGGCGGGATTCACACGGCAGCTGTTACGACATGAACGTCCATCCCTGTTGATAGAAGCAGATGCCACCGACCCCACAGCGACAGGAAGCGCATTGGCCGCGGTGAACGGCATTGTGCAGTCGGTAGTGCAGAGGGAGATTGCAGGGCCACTCGCCATGCTCCAGGGCGGCCCTGCGCCGTTTGAGGTGAACGTACACCAGCTCTACAACCCGGAGAGTATTACGCAGTACAACGTCGTCCCGGGAGTGATGGGTATGGTGCTCACACTCACGATGGTGATGATGACGGGACTTGCCATCACGCGCGAACGCGAGCGCGGCACCATGGAAAACCTGCTCGCCATGCCAGCTACACCGATGGAGGTGATGACAGGGAAACTGATTCCCTACATCGGCATCGGCCTGATTCAGGCATCCATCATTCTGCTGGCTGCGCGATTCATCTTCCACATTCCCTTCCTTGGGAATATCGGAGCCGTGTATCTTTCGACGCTGCTGTTCATTGCAGCTAACCTGACGGTCGGCATTACTTTCTCGTCGTTGGCCCGGAATCAGCTCCAGGCAGTGCAGCTCGCTATCTTTTACTTTCTCCCCAACATTCTGCTCTCGGGATTCATGTTTCCGTTCAAAGGGATGCCGACTTGGGCGCAGATGATCGGAAATCTATTGCCGCTCACCTATTTCAACCGCCTCATTCGCGGCATTCTGCTCAAGGCAAATGGGTGGGCGGATTCCTGGCCGAATGTGTGGCCGATGATGGTCTTCACGGTGGCGTTGATGGCTGTGGCAGTGGCGACGTATCGCAGAACGCTGGATTGAGGATTGCCGACTATGCATAGATTGATGAGATCGATCAAGTCGAATGGGGGCGCCGCAGCAGCGGTTGCACTCGTTCTGGGACTAACCGCAGGATGCACCGTCGGTCCGCACTATCATGCACCTGCGCCGCCGACGATTGCTTCCTACACACCGCAACCCCAACCGAACGAAACAGTGAGCAGCACCGGCCCCGCAGGAAGTGTCCAGCACTTGAATCCATCGGCTGAGGTTCCAGCGCAATGGTGGTCTCTGTTCCAGTCGCCGGACCTCAACAGTATGGTCAACGAGGCGTTGCAAAATAGCCCCACGCTGGCGCAGGCTACAGCCCGGCTCAAGCAGGCCCAGGAGGAACTCAGCGCTCGCACCGGCGCGACGAAGTACCCCTCCGTGACTGGCAACGCCTCGGCCCAGGAGGAACAACTCAATCTTGCAGCCTATGGTATCCCTCTTCAGAATCCATCACCCTTCCTTTTGCTGAACGGATCGGTGGCTGTCTCCTATGCGCTGGACCTCTTCGGCGCCAACCGCCACCTCATCGAAGGCCTGCGCGCAGAGCGGGAGTATCAGCAATGGCAACTGGAAGGAGCACGCCTGATGCTCGCCGGCAACGTGGTATCGGCGGCCATCCGCCAGGCAGAGCTGCAAGAGCAGATAGAGATCACTCGGCAGATGCTCGCGGCGCAGCAACAGGAACTGAGAATTACCCAGCAGCGGTATCACGCAGGCGGAGTCTCAGATTATGACCTTCGCAGTCAGAGAACATCTGTGGCGCAGATCGAGGCCACCCTCCCACCGCTCGAACAGCAAAGGGACGCCGTTCATGATCAGCTCGCGCTGCTCATGGGGAAGTCTCCTGCCGAGGCTCACATCCCGAGTATTTCGCTGGCAAGCCTGCACCTTCCTGAGCAACTGCCGGTCAGCCTTCCCTCCTCGCTGGTCAGGCAACGTCCGGACATTCGTGCCACCGAGGCACTCCTTCATCAGGCCAGCGCGAACGTCGGGGTTGCGACGGCGAATCAGTATCCTCAAATCGTCTTGTCAGGAAGCGGGGGCGCTATCGGAACCAACTTCACCGCCGGAGGCGATATCTGGAATGTCGGCTCGGCCCTGACACAACCCATCTTCAACGGCGGGTCCTTGCGGGCGGAAAAGCGCAAGGCTCAGGCAGCCTACGACGAAGCGGATGCCGAATACCGGCAGACCGTGGTGGAGGCTTTCCGGCAAGTAGCGGACGCCCTCTATGCCGTTCAGCACGATGCTGAGACATTACAAGCGCGAGCCGAAGCCGCCAGCGAGGCTCAGGCGGCGTATCACATCGCGTCCCAGCGCTACGCGGCTGGAGGCATCAGTCACCTGAACCTGCTCGATGCGCAGCGCCAGCAGTTGCAGACTGCCCTGGATCGCACGAACTCAGCCGCCAGTCGCTATGCGGATTCAGCGACGCTGCTCCAGGCACTCGGAGGTGGCTGGTGGAATCAGCCCTACACAGTAACGCCGGTCGCGAAACCAGCCGCCAAATCTCCAGCCATGTCACCCTCGCACTCTTCTGGCTCGTCATTTGAATAACCCACCGGTTTTACTCAGCATAAATCGGCTGTATCTCGATAATCATTGTCTGAATGAATACATCGGTGATTTAGCGCCAGCCCAGAGCCGGAGCGACAGTCGTCAGAATTGCCTCCATGACATGTGCATTGTAGGCAACGCCTAGTTGGTTCGGGACGGTTAACAATAGCGTATCCGCCTCGGCAATCGCCTCGTCCTTCCGGAGCTGCTCGATCAAGACATAGGGTTCAGCAGCGTAACTACGGCCAAAGATCGCCCGTGTGGATCCGTCAATGTAGCCGACCTTGTCGTCTTCCTGCCTCCCTCGTCCGAAATAAGCACGGTCACGTTCGTCGATCAGCGCGAAGATACTACGGCTGACGGAAACGCGGGGTGTGCGAGCGTGGCCAGACTCCTTCCAGGCCGCGCGAAAGGCGCTAATCTGGGCCGCTTGTTGGATGTGGAACGGCTCACCGGTCTCGTCGAATTTGAGAGTTGAGCTTTGCAGATTCATTCCGCGCCTGGCGGCCCAGACAGCCGTCTCATTGGAGGCCGCTCCCCACCAGATTCGATCACGCAGTCCTTCGGAAAATGGCTCAAGACGAAGCAGTCCTGGCGGATTGGGAAACATCGGGCGTGGATTCGGCCGAGCGAAGCCCTTGCCGCGAAGCAGTTCGAGAAACTCTTCTGCGTGCCGCCGGCCCATGCCTGCATCGTCCTCGTCTTTCGCCGGACGATGGCCAAAGTAGCGCCAACCATCGATGACCTGCTCGGGAGAACCGCGGCTGATTCCCAACTGCAGCCGTCCGCCAGCGATGAGATCCGCAGCACCAACGTCTTCCGCCATATAGTGAGGGTTCTCATACCGCATGTCGATCACTGCGGTCCCAATCTCAATCTTTTTTGTCCTGGCACCGACTGCGGCGAGCAGCGGGAACGGGGATGCCAGCTGCCGGGCGAAGTGATGGACACGGAAGTAGGCTCCGTCCATTCCCAGGCGCTCGGCCTCCACGGCGAGGTCAATGGACTGCAGGAGTGCGTCAGCCGCCGACTGCGTTTGGGATTGCGGCGATGGGGTCCAATGGCCGAAGGAGAGGAAACCAATTTTCTTCATGCAAGATAAGTCTACTTTCCAGATCCATCGTGGGCTTGGCCGTCGCAAAGGGATGGGTACAGCGGAACAGACTTTGGGTCACGAAAAATGTCACTTTGTGATCTTGAGCAACCAATAAGGACTCTGATGGAATGGGATGACTTCTGAGGATCGGTAGGGCGGTTGTTAGTGTTCCCCGATTCGTTCCCTCGTGTTTTCGGGGGATAGACTGTAAATACCTGTTTCTAAGAGATATGAGGGCCGTGCTTATGGTCGGAAATATTGGGTTACGAGCCCAAAGACCGCGTTCGCATTCGTGAAGTTGAATCCGTTTTTCAGGCACTTCGTCGCGCAGACCTGCTCGCTCCTCCGCCTAACCCAAACAGTCTTGTCACCAGGCGCCATTTGGTTCCGTGACCCTCTGGGTACTTGCGGCGGTAGACGCGATCACTTCAGTCCAGGGCCGATAAAAAATAGAAAAGCCACAACGACGACGGCCGCCGCGACAGCCCACGCAGCGCTCCAGCTGAGATAGACACTCGGTGCCGGTGCGCTCACCGCCATCCCGCGCTGCATATCGGGCAGCCACAACATACCCAGACCGCCGCCGAAGGATGATGCCGCTGCCAGCCCAATCGCGGTGCCATGCCCCATAGTTCGGTTCAAGGCGCCAGCGCAGCACGCAAAAGCGCCGGCCGTGACATACGGAATCCAGACGAGGCGGAACAGGCGCCTGCTTCCGTCATCGAGTCCAGCAAATCGCTTAAATTCTAACGCCGTTGCTCGCATTGACAGGAAGTAGACCACTACACCGAACAAAATTAGCACGCCGCGCCACACGATGTGTGCATGGAGGCCAGAGATGATTACGGCGGCATCTCCGAAATCGGTCACACCACTGAATGCGACATAGCCGGAGGAGACGAGCAGATTGAAAACCATATACAGCCAGAAAAAGTAGCGTAGCCTGGCGGCGCCCGGGGACAGCCGGTGCAACACCAACCACACCAGTAGGCCGGCACCAAATTGCACCGCCGGACCCGCCGCCTCAATTCCAGGCGGATGAACGCTGCACCCATCAGCCCAGCCGGTGAGCATGACGTTATGGCCACCCAGGGCGAGACAATATCCGCCGTGTCCCAGCGCTTCATGCGTCATCATTGAAGCGGCATAGGCGAGGATCCCCAACGCGCCAAGCATCATTGCATTGTCTCGAGGGGAAGGCTGTGTCGATTGCTGATTTTCAGGTGCCATTTGCTGGGTCTACCCCTATGACCATGAACAACATGAGCAGGAGTTTACCTCTCAGACGCCCTTTAGGTTATGAACCCGATTAGCACGCGGGACATAACTCATTCAAACTGAAACCAGTATTCCTGAGAGGACAGGATTGGAGTGATTTCAAAATCGATCAAATCGTCCCAACAGCTTGTCCACGCATTGAGCCTTTCTGCATCAACAGGTTCCATGATGTGAAAGCAACGTGCATTTTGTGCGTCGATCCGTGGTAGACGATATCTTCGGGCATCATTCAGCCATCACGGACGAAACGCTCACGAATCGGCTCGGGGTCGCCATCCTTGAAGTGTTCAACAATCATGAAGAGCGTAAGGATCTATAACAGTTGGTCTCTCGCTTTTCACGCATGATAACGTCCTTTATCATACGTTCGCGATAGCAGATGTTCTTTGGATTCAAACTGACCCATTACCCACTTTCTACGCCTGGATACCGCTGTTGTATTCAAGTGAGCCGAGTCTGTAACGTGCGAACGATCTCTACGGAACACTTCGCATGGCGAGCGACGGATTCTGCCACACTTCCGAGCAGAAAACGCAGGACGCCTCTCTGCCCATGCGAACCAATGACGATCAGATCGGCGCGCCATCGCTCCGCGTAATTGATGATGCCCTCTCTGATGTCACCTAGCTCGACCGCAGTGTCGGCCTTAAATCCGGCGCTCTGCAACCCTTTCGCAATTCGCTCGACCAACGCGTGAGCTGGCTTTCTCTGGCCCTCCAACTCGGGCGCGTAGCCTGGGTCCATCTGAAGGGGAGTCGGCCCAACTGGCTCCAACACATGCAAGACCAGGATCTCCGTGTTCTCCGTCCGAAACTGGGCGACAATAGCCCGCAATATATCTCCGGCGACCTTTGACTCGTCAACTCCCACTAAGATTCTCATGATCCCTCTTACTTAAGACGCAACAAGGTAGATACGGCGAAGCGAAAGGATCCTGGTAGGCGGGCGTCTACGCGGCCGTCATCCGATTCACGGAATACTCTGTCCCTTCGTCATCGACAGGATGGCTCATAGTGTCGAAGCTCTGTGGGACCGGGAAAGATTTCAGATCGTGGTACGGGCGCACGTTGCGTCTCTAGAACCGCTTCAGCAGCAGATTCCGTTGCCTCTCCAAAACAGCCGTTCGCAGGCAGGCCATTGCATCTCTAAGGCTACGCTTCTAGACAGTGAGAAGCTCTTCCATTTGTTCGGAATTGTCGGTTCCGCCGCCAGGTTATGAGCTGGGGCTGCTCTTCAGCAGTTGGTCGTACCATTGGGGGGCTACTTCCGTGTTCGTGTCGGATCTGAGTAGACAGACCGTGGAACAGGGACGAGTTGCGCTCAGTCATGCAGAATCACATTGAGCAGCGATTTATGCACCCGGATACCGCCGTTATATTCAATGAAGCCGAGGCTGCGGAAGCGGTTCATGAAGAAGCTGACTCGGGACCGAGTGGTTCCGATGATTTCCGCCAGCGCTTCCTGTGTGATCTTCGGAATCAATCTTTCCGATTCTCCGGGCCTGCCAAACTCCGCCATCAACAGGAGCACTCGCGCCAAGCGCTTTTCGCTGGAGTTGAAAAGCTGATCGACAAGATCGGCCTGGGTTCGCATGCTGCGGGCCAACAGAAACTTCAGAAACAGATCGGAGAAGGTATGCTCCTCGTGCAGCACGCGCAGCACTTCCTGCCTGGTGATCTTGAGCGCCACACACGCGGTAATCGCGGTGGCCGTTGCTAATCGCAACCCGACCACTCCCGCAACCGACTCCTCTCCAACGAAGTCGCCGGCAAAGAGGAGCGCGATCGTGGCCTCTTTCCCGCCTTGCGAAACCACAGTCAGTTTTGCGCGGCCCTTTTGCAGATAGAAGACGGAGTCTGCCAAACTTCCCTGCGAAAAGAAGGCCTCCTTCGGCTTCAATCGGACGATCCTTCGCCCGAGGCCTGCGCTCGTCAGAAACGTGGTGGCATCAAATGTGGTCTTCTTCAGTTCAACCATTTGGAGGTAGCTTCCCCGAAGGCGGCCTCGTCCAGGAGAAGCTCAAAAGGATACGAGACGGCATCCGAATCTAAGAAAAAGAGGAATCCTTTTGATAGCGGAAGTCTCTGCTTTAAGCACCTGCTTGAGAAACAGAGTCAATCTGCATGTGTAGATCGCAGGCGCACATCTTCTGTGGTCTGTTTCTTTCTTTGTAGATCGTGATTCTCAAATGAAGGCTTGGGAACAGACCTCCAGCAAAACCTCGCTTTAGTGATTTCGATGTGAAGTATGCTTCACATCACAGTCTCATCCTACGGCCATCCTTGATGGTATGGCAACCGACATCTGCGTATGGGTGGGAGGACGGATCCGTAAACTGCGCCTGAAGCGCGGTTGGACTCAGCAGATCCTCGCCGATCACGCCGAACTTGCCCGGGAACACATTTCAGCTATAGAAACCGGGCGGGCAGAGCCAGGACTTCGGGCTCTGGAGCGAATCGCCGACGCTCTTGAAATATCTCTAAAAGAACTGATTGGCCGCTAGCCAGTCCCGAAATCAAGTTCTATGTGACACCCTAATTGTTTAGGGTCTCTGAGTGGCACTCAAGGCGATCCACTTCCCTGGATGGATGAGCAAAACTGTACAACTTTTACAGCTCCGCAGCACGATACTGTCTGCGAGCGTCACCATAACTACTTTGTGACGTCAGCGATGCAGCTTTGTGCGGTTTCATCTCGCAAGTGCCAGCAACTCATCAAAGCTGCCAGTGCTAGCGGTGCTTGCCGCGAGCGGCACTAGAAGGACGCACCTGAGCGGGCAAAGCCTTTGATTTGTCTGCCGCGGCGATGGGCGTCGGTGGCAAGAGTCCCATCCATGGGTGCCGCACAGTGTCGAAGATTTGAGAGACAACATCTGAATCGAGAGATCGCGAATGGCCGTAATGATGCAGGCGTTTTATTGGGACGCTCCGGTTAAAGAGAACAAGCGCGGGGAGTGGTGGAACTTCCTCGCGGAGAAAGTACCTCAACTGGCAGCATCCGGAATCAATTCCATGTGGCTGCCGCCTTTCAGCAAAGCTACAAACCCTGCCTCAAATGGCTACGATCCATACGATTATTTCGATCTGGGCGACTTCGATCAAAAGGACTCCGTAAAGACGCTATACGGCAATCGTGCGGAACTCGAGAAACTGATCCAGGTGATGCGGGAACACAAGATCGGTGCGATCGCCGACATGGTGATCAACCATTGCTCGGGGGCCGATGAGGAAGAGACTAACCCACTCGACGGGAAGAAGCGATGGACGAAGTTCACGCCGAAAAGCGGGAAGTTTCCTCGCGACTGGAACTGCTTTCATCCGAGCCGATATGAACGCGTCATGATCGAGGGCGAGAAGTTCGCGGGATTTCCGCACTTGTGTCATCGCAACCCACGCGTGTATGAGGCGATGTTCGAGTACGCGCGCCTTGCCATCGAGGAACTAGACTTCGACGGTCTCCGGTTCGATTTTGTGAAGGGCTTCGGGGCGTGGATGATCGGACTGCTCGCGAAGTATCAGTACCAGAAGAAAGACGGCCGTGAATTCACCCCGTTCGTGGTGGGAGAGTATTGGTCCGGACCTCAGGCTATCGACGGTTGGCTCGATGAAGTGCGGGCGGTCACGGATGATCAGATCGCCGCGTTCGATTTTCCGTTGCGCTACAAACTCAAGGACGTTTGCGACACGCCGAATTACGATCTGCGCCGGCTCACCGATGGCCAATCGGTTTCCGCCGGCCGGCCGTTTAATGCGGTCACGTTTACCGAAAACCACGACATGGGCGGCAATGAAGTTATGAACGACAAGATGCTTGGGTATTCGTTCATTCTGACGGGTGACGGATATCCGTGCGTCTTCTGGTGGGACTACTTCAATTGCGAACTCGCACGGCCTCGTACACCGAATGGAATCGACGCACTGATCGACGTGCATCATCGCTACGCGGGCGGCGAGTCCACGATCCTGCATGCCGATCCCGATCTGTACATCATGCAGCGTCATGGGACAGAAGCACAGAGTGGTCTGGTCTATGTGCTCAACAACCTTGGAAATCAGTGGAGCGGCACCTCGGTAAAGACGAAATGGAGCAAACAGAAGTTCAAGCCGGTGGCCTGGGATGGTCATGATACGGCTCATCCAGATGAGCGTACGACTGACGACAAGGGAAATGCGGAGTTTCCCGCGCCACCGAGAGGATACTGCGTCTATGCTCCCATTTCGGAGCAGTAGTCGATCGAAGTTGGGTGAATACGTGTTCGGCGGCGTCACCGAATGACCAGTTTCGCGTTCGTGGATTGCATCCCTGAGCAAAACTGAACAGCTTTCACATCTCCGCAGTCGAATACTGGCTGCTAGCACTGCCACCTATGGTCGACAGGGATGCCGCTTGCATCGCTTCATCTTCCGAAGGTCAGCGCTTCGCCGACGCCACTGGCTCCAAAGGCTAAGTTCGCAGTCGTCATCTAAAACGCATCGAGAGGACAAGGCCATGAGCGACACCACCCTGGAAGAGTCGCTCCCCGAGCATCCAGTTGAAGACAAAACGGGTCTTCATGCCCAGACGGTGAGTCTTGGAATCAATTGGATTTTTGCAATTACCATCGTGGGCTTCCATCTTGGCGCGATCGCTGCTTTGTTTTACTTTCGATGGTCTGCACTGGTTGTCTTTCTCGTTGTGTGGATTTTGGCACAGAATGTCGGGATAGCCATGGGCTACCACCGCCTGTTGACTCACCGTGGATACTCGACTCCGAAGTGGTTGGAGTATTTGATCGCCACCTGCGGCACGCTTGCTCTCCAGGGAGGACCGATCTACTGGGTCGCTGTCCATCGCATGCATCACAGATACACCGATAAGAGTGGGGACCCGCACTCACCGCGCGACGGCAAGTGGTGGTCCCACCTGGGATGGATTCTGAATGGCTCGCTCCGGAATGAAACGGAGGCTCTCAGGCAGTATGCTCCGGATCTCGCCCGAGAGCGTTACTACCGTTGGTTAAATCGATATCACTGGGTTCCACTGACTGCAGTTGGGGTTGCCCTGTTTGCGCTCGGAGGGTGGTCCTGGCTCCTATGGGGTGCCGTTCTACCTGTAACGATCGGTTTTCACGTCACCTGGATGGTCAATTCCGTGACTCACCTTTGGGGCTCACGGCGTTTCTCTACCAGCGACGACTCGCGCAACAATCTGTGGGTGGCCTTGCTGACCGGTGGCGAGGGATGGCACAACAACCATCATGCCTACCCGGTTTCGGCCCGTCACGGGCTCGCCTGGTACGAGGTTGATGTCAACTATTACGGTATCCATCTTCTTGAGAGCGTCGGCCTTGCGAGACATGTCAAGACTGTCAGTCTGAAATCCACGATTGATGCGATAAGTAAAGTCCCAAAGGATGACACGAGTGTAATTTCGATGGATGAGACCCTTGCAGGGCGCGGTTATGCAAACGCTGGTCGCGAATAATGGATCCTCATCCGTCAGGTTTTCGATGTATCGCTGCGCAAAGGCCATCTTGCGCGGCCGCTTTTGAGAGCCTGGTGCCCGAATCTTGATTTGCATCTTGGAGAGATACTGCGATCACGCCACATTTGTTCCGGCAGCAGCCGCTTCAGTTGTTCTTCCCGGCGGGTGGGCAACGGGGAACGGCAGATCAATCTTCTTTTCACGGAACACCCGGAAGATTTCCATGAGCAAATCGCTCTTTAGCATAACGGTGCGTTCGGTCATGGTGATCGTCGAAACGCGCAAGCTGATGTTGACGCTGTGATCGCCAAACCCAGTAACAAGTACGACAGGCGAGGGATCTGACAGAACATGCTCACTGTGTTTTGCAATATCCAGCAGCACAGAGCGCACCACATCGAGATCGCTGTCGTAAGAAACTCCAACGGGGATGGTGAATCGCACGGTCCGGTCGCTCGCCGTCCAGTTTGCTACCCGGTTGTTGATGAGTTGGGAGTTCGGCACGATGATTACTTCGTTGTCGAACGTCCGCACCCATGTGCCGCGTGCGCCGATCCGGATTACTTCGCCATGGGAGACCGTCAACTCGGCGGAACCGCCGATGTTGCCTATATCGATGAAATCTCCCAGTTTGATCGGCCCTTCCCACAGAATCACGATGCCCGCTACGAAATTAGCCACAATGTTCTGCAACCCGAATCCTATACCAACGCCGAGCGCGCCACCCACTACCAGAAGGCTGCTTAGATTCAAGCCTGCCGTGTCCAGACCAATCACCAGGCCGAGCACGAAAATGATATAGCCCGACACACGCACAAACGCATATTGATGTCCACGGTCCATCGACGTGTGAGTCAGGACTTTCCTGGCAAGGAAGCTGCGAAACAACCGCGAAAAGAGCGACAGGGCGATCAAGAACACGATGCACTTGACGAGAAACAGAGGCGTCAGCGGCACCTTCCCGAGGGTGAAAAGGGGCCATTGCAAAAACCGGCGCACGTCGCTGTTCAGCATGCCGACGAGGGATGTGGATATCGGCCGCCGCAAAAGTCCCCAGCCCACCAATCCCGCGACTACCGCGCTTCCCAAAAGGATAAGCCGATTTTCGAGACTCATTTTCATCTGAGTGACTCCTTTCAAGCCGACGACCGCACTCTGGCTGTCCCACGAGCCACGGAGTCCGGCTATGGCGCAGAAGCCACGATGACTCCAACCAGTATGTTTGGCCACGCACATGGCAGCCTGTACAAAATGGAACAGCTATAGGTTTTGGCCAAGCCTAGATTGGGGTTGCATTGAAGGGATATGCCGTCCGAGCGTTCGTGCGAATGAATGCCTCGGAACCGGAACTTCCACTTTAGATGCCTCGGAGGTACAAGCGATGACCGCAACGTGCACCAAACATGAGGAGCATTCGCACGTCCACGGCCCGAACTGTGGCCATTTGGCTGTAAAGCACGAGGGCCATACGGACTATCTCCACGACGGCCACTTGCATCACGTCCACGGGAGTCACGTCGACGAACACAAGCTGTCAACGAGTGCCACAAATCAGGACAAGTGCACGCCGGAGCATAGCTGTGGCGCACATGAGGTAAATCACGTTCACGGTCCAAAGTGTGGTCATGAGCGTGTGCCGCACGGAGATCATGTGGATTATCTGGTGAGGGGCCACCTGCATCATCCCCACGGGAAGCACTGCGACGACCACGGCAAGCTGGAAGCGGCGGCATAAAACTCTACCGTGATGAAATCACGATCGCCCGGCAGGCGCTAGCCATGGCCGGCATTTCCGGAGCATGTCATGAACGAGACGCTTCCTGTTATTTACCTGGCCCGACACGGCGAGACAGCTTGGACCCTTACGGGTCAGCATGCAGGACTGGTAGATTTGCCGCTGACGGCGCACGGCGAGCACACCGCCCGACAGTTGGGGCAACGGCTGCGGGGATTGACCTTCGCCAAGGTCTTCACCAGCCCCCTGCAGCGCGTGTCCAAGACGTGCGAGCTGGCCGGCTTTAAGGCTGTAGCCGTGGACGATCCGGACTTGCTCGAGTGGAACTATGGCGATGACGAGGGCAAGACAACCGAGGAGCTCCTCAAGGAGCGGCCCGGCTGGCAGATGTTCCGCGGCGGCTACCCTGGCGGCGAAACGGCGGAATAGGTCAGCGCCCGGGCAGACCAGGTAGTGAGCCGGGTACGGACCGTTGAGGGGAACGTGCTGCTGTTCTCGAGCGGGCGCTTCCTACGGATGCTGGCTGCCCGCTGGCTTGGCCTCGGGCCGGAGGACGGAAGGTTCTTTCTCTTGAGTACGGCCAGTCTGAGCGCTCTCGGGTACGAGGAGAACCGATCCCAACCAGTGATTCGACTTTGGGACGATACTTGTCACCTTCGTACTTAGTTCATGCTCACTCCATCAATGGAGAAGGCACCAATAAGGCGGACTATGCACATCCTGGTCGTGAATAGCGGATCTTCATCCATCAAGTTTTCGATGTTCGATTCCGACCCCGATCAGAGCCTCTCTGAACCAAAGTGCCTTTTCGACGGGCAGGTGAGCAACATCGGGGAGCCGGACGCAACACTCGAACTTCGAGGAACGGGGGACACGAACCTGAGCAACGAGCACTCCAGTGTGACCGCATCGAAGCCGGAGGATGCGATGCGGATGGTCCTGGACGCGGTCTGTGAGCCACGGATGCCCGCCGTGGAAGCCGTCGGATATCGCGTAGTGCATCCTGGTGCGAAGCTGCACGGGCATCAGAGGATCACGGCGCACGTTCTAAGCGATCTTGAGGACGCGGTAGTATTCGCTCCGCTACATGAGCCAGCCGCGATTGCCGTCATCCGCAGTGGGATGAAGCGGTTTCCCAATGTCGCCCACTACGCATGCTTCGACACGGCGTTTCACCGGACCATGCCGGCGGAAGCGACGACATATCCTGTACCTGAGGTCTATCGCGACAAGGGAGCGCGGCGGTACGGCTTTCATGGATTGAGCTGTGAGTCGATTGTGCGGCAAATACGTGCAGAGGGCGATATATTTCCCAGGCGCATGGTGATTGCCCACCTCGGCAGTGGGTGTAGCATCACGGCGTTGATCGACGGTTGCTCCGTGGACACGACCATGGGTCTGACCCCGACCGGGGGAGTCGTCATGGAAACACGTCCTGGCGACCTCGATCCTGGGCTGATCTTGTATCTCCTGCGACAACAGAAAGCCGCCAGCGACGAAGCGATCTCGGCGGTCGAGACGATGTTGAATCACTCATCGGGGATGGTGGCGCTGGCGGGAATGGCGGGCGATATGAAAGAAGTGCGGAAGGCGGCTGCCAGGGGCAATGAGCAAGCCTTGCTGGCGCTGAAGATCTTCACGCGGAGTGTGACAAAGGCTATCGGAGGGTTCTCCTGGCTCTGGGTGGACTGGATTCAATTGTCTTTGCGGGAGGGGTTGGAGAACACGATGCGCCGGGACGCGCTGAAATCCTCGCTGATCTTCAGGACCTCGGAATCTCCATCAGCTCCTCGTTGAATGAGGCGAAGGCAAGTGGCGTCCGCAGGATCAGCGCTTCCGAATCGAAAACGACGGTATTCGTCGTTCCTGCACAGGAGGATCTTATGATTGCCATGCATGTGGACCAGATGGCTCGGTCGGGAACATAGTTCGAGCGATCTGCAACTGCTCCCTCCCACTCTTGCACGACGGCAACTCCTGGCGTCCTTCTGGACCGGTTTCTTCGCCGGAAAGCAACTGGGCGCTTCCTTGAGGCGCTGAGAGACCAGCCTGTACAAAATTGACCAGTATGGGGATAAACGCGGTGGAATACTTTCTACACGCTATGATGTAGCGCCTTGGAGAGGTGCATGATGCCCAATGAAAGCTCCCTATGCATAGCGAGGACATGGTCTTGAATGGCGCCGCTATAACTCTTCACTGCTGCTGGTCGATCCTCTGAAGACGGTTGCTCCGCCTAGTTCCATGTCTGGAACGAACGCCAGGGTTTATTTTGTCGTGAACACGGCGCCAGCTCTCACTAATGCAAACCAGCCGGCGATCAAAGCAAAGGCCGCATCGTCGAATAGACGACCGCGATCATTGAAACCAGCTGGAACCTTGAAATGATCCCTCGTGCAATTGCAAGGAGACCCACAATGGAAGTTCCGAGGGTCTCGCGAATCAAAGAAACTGAAAAGGGGTAAGAGAAGTGACAAAGAACAGGTCGTTTCAGGGTTTGATCTTCATCGTAATTCTGGGCATCGGCGCGGGGCTCGGATATACCTCCTATAGAGTGTCGGCCAACTCCGCCAGTATATGGATAGCGGTTGTCGCCTTTGTCCTTGCCTGCATTGTCTCTTCCGCCATTCAGGTTGCGGATCAATGGAGCAGAGCAGTTGTCTTGCGGCTCGGCAATTTCCATGCTCTTAGAGGACCGGGACTCTTTCTGATCATTCCGCTCATCGACACCATTCCCTACTGGATCGACACCCGCGTCCTCACCAGTTCGTTCAAAGCGGAAAAGACCCTGACCAAAGATACGGTGCCTGTAGACGTGGACGCGGTGTTGTTTTGGAAGATTGTGGATCCGAAGAAGGCGGCGCTCGATGTAGCCGACTATCAAAGCGCGATCAGTTGGGCTTCGCAAACTGCCCTCCGCGATGTCATCGGCAAGACCATGCTTTCGGAGATGCTCGAAGGCAGGGACAAGATCAGCAGCGTATTGCGGGCAATTATCGATGAGCGCACTGAGCCGTGGGGCATCAACGTCATTTCCGTCGAGGTTAAGGATGTGTTGATTCCACCCGCTCTGGAGAATGCGATGTCGATGCAGGCCCAGGCCGAGAGAGAGCGTCAGGCCCGCGTGATTCTGGGCGATTCGGAACGTCAGGTGGCGGAGAAGTTCGTAGAAGCGGCCAGGACCTATGCCAACGATCCCATTGCTTTCCATCTAAGATGGCATGAACATGCTGTATGAGGGTTTGAAGCAAAATTCAACAATCGTCATTGTTCCCAGTTCCGCGATTGAAACCATGCAACTCGGCGGTCTTGCTGGGCTGACAGCGCTGACCATGGGCATCGGCCAGGACCGTGCGGTCAAGGAAAAGGAGGGCCAGCTCGTAACCAGCAACGGTTCCAAGCCACTATCCACAGGTGAGTCGTTGGAAGTCCCGCCTGTCCCCGCCGCGGCATGACGCGGCAAAGATTCGAGGCATCGGAAGCGATTGAGAATGCAGGGAGCGAATGAGTGAGAGCACGCACACGCATCACGAGCAGGGGTCGCACCAAAAAGACGTTCACCATGATCATCGTCCGTACTGGAAGCGCGCGCATCGTGATTGGCGGTTCTGGGTAGCCGTCTTCTTCATCGGCGCGGCCTTGTTCATTTATGTGACGACTGTCGACCTGTCGCTAGTGCCAAACAAGCACCCTCATTCCGTTCCCGTCGGCCAGTAGCCGAGCTATCCGGATTCCCGCTCTCCAATCGAGCCCTCGCAAAGAGCGGCGCGAGCTTCGACTAACGATTCAGACGCCGTCGGACGGCTACGAGAGCTCCAATGACCGAGATGAGTTTGTATCCACTGCGATTTGAACCGATTTACCAGTACCGACTTTGGGGCGGCCGGCGTTTGGCATCACTGCTCTCTGCGCCGCTTCCGGACGACGGCCCGATCGGCGAAGCCTGGATCCTCAGCGACCGCGATGACCATCCGAGCAAAATTGCCAATGGACCGCTCCAGGGGCAGACCATCGGTCGGGTGATGCAGCAGTCGCAGGAACAATTGATGGGAAAGCTGGCCCGGCGTTTTCAACGATTCCCCTTGCTGCTGAAGTTCCTCGACGCGCATGAGATGCTCTCCGTCCAGGTGCATCCCGGGTATGCGCGCGCATACCCGCCAGCGGCGGACGGAACTGCGAAGACCGAAGCGTGGGTTGTGCTCGAATCAGGGGAAGAAAGCCGCATCTACGCGGGCCTGAAGCCTCACACAACCGCCGACATCCTGCGGCAGTCGGTCACGAACGGGACACTGGCTGACCATCTTGTATCGATCGTTCCGAAACCTGGCGATGGCGTCTTTATCCCGGCTGGGACGGTTCACTCTCTGGGTGGAGACGTCGTTGTGTTCGAGGTTCAGCAGAACAGCGACACGACATTCCGCCTGTACGACTGGGGTCATGTCGACACGAAGACGGGCCAGCCACGGGAGCTCGAAGTCGATCAGGCTCTTGCTTGCATTGATTTTCTAGATGGCGCGGCCGGGCTAGTGACGCCCGTAGTGGAGACAGAGACGCCGGTGGAGCGCGAGAGACTTTTTCATTGCGATCCGTTCTGGCTGTGGCGCCTCCGCGGAGAATTGCCGTTTGCGGTGGGAGCCGTGGACGTACCGCGTGTACTGGTATGCACCGAGGGCACGGGACAGATCGAGCACCGTGGCGAGACGTATGCCGTCCGCAAAGGCGAGGTATGGCTCTTGCCTGCGGCAGTGGGCGCGTGTACTTTTCGCCCGAGCGGGACTGTGAACTTACTGGAAATCGCAATACCGCCGAAGCCCGAAAGCAGTCAGGATAGTAAGAGTTGAGGGATGCATAGCGAATGAAAAAGCTGATTGTTTTTGATCTCGACGGAACGCTTGCCGAAAGTAAATCGTCTCTGGACGCCGAGATGTCGACGCTGCTGCGCGACCTTCTCGATGTCACGAAAGTGGCCGTGATTTCCGGAGGCGATTGGCCACAGTTTGAAACGCAAGTGCTCTCCCATCTTCCTCATGACGAACGACTCGCGAATCTGTCCCTCCTTCCAACGTGCGGAACCAAGTTCTTTCAGTACTCTGGAGACTGGAAGAAGATCTATTCGGAGGATTTCACGGCGGACGAAAAGAAGAAAATCATCGACTCTCTGAATGAAGCATTCCAGGCAGCGGGCTTCAAAGTCGAAAAGGTCTGGGGAGAAGTCGTTGAAGACCGCGGAAGCCAGATTACGCTCTCCGCATTGGGTCAGCAGGCTCCACTGGCGGAAAAGATAAAGTGGGACCCAGTATTCGCGAAGCGGAAGAAGATCAAAGCGATTCTTGACCCTTTGATTCCCGGCTTCTCCGTGCGGCTTGGCGGCGCAACGTCCATCGATGTAACCAAGCCCGGGATCGACAAGGCCTACGGCATTCGCAAGCTGCGAGACATTCTGGGCATTTCCCTGAAAGAGATGATCTACGTTGGGGATGCTCTGTTTCCGGGAGGCAACGACTATCCTGCAGAAAAAGTCGGAGTGATTTCGATTCCGGTTCGTGGGCCTGAAGATACGAAGCGGGTGATCGAAGCGATCATCGCCTGTTTAGGAGGCGACCAACAGGCTGACTTTCAGGCGGGACTTCAATGAGCGGGTTCAAGCTACAGCGCATCGGCATGTTGATGGAACCGGAGCCGGGCAACCCACAGGAGGTCGAAGGCGTTCTGAATCCGGCTGCCGTTCGCGGCCCTGATGGGCAGCTCTATCTCTTCCCACGGCTGGTCGCGAAAGGAAATTATTCGCGCATCGGCATAGCGCGAGTGCGATTCAACGAGGCCGGCGATCCGGTTGGCGTCGAACGGCTTGGCATTGCACTGGAGCCGGAAGCCGATTATGAGCGAAGGCCCGATGGCGGTGGTGGCTGCGAGGATCCTCGTGTCACCTTCGTCGAACCCCTTCAGCGCTATGTCATGACCTATACAGCGTTTTCACCCCGGGGCCCGCGGATCGCCATAGCCCTATCGGAAGACCTCTTCCAGTGGCAGCGGCTGGGACTCGCGCGTTTCGCTCCATGCCACGGCATCGAGTTCGACGATGTGGATGACAAAGACGCCAGCTTCTTCCCTGTCACCATTCCGAATCCATCCGGGAAACCGGAACTGGCCATCCTGCACCGCCCGCTTTTCCCCGGCACGCGCCCGGAGGAGACTGCCAGCCGCCCGGAATCCCGCGATCTGGATCTCGACCGTGAGAGCATTTGGATTTCCTACTGCCCAATGGTATTGGAGGATAGCGGACCCGATCGGCTCGGCCCGTTTACCTCGCATCACCGGCTGGCGACCCCGGTGTCGCCTTGGGAACGGCTCAAGATCGGCGGCGGCACTCCGCCCATCCTGACCCGGCACGGCTGGTTGATTGTTTACCACGGTGTCAGCGATTTGGCACAGCCGGGCAGCGAAGCGCATCAACTCTGTTATTCGGCCGGGGTGATGGTGCTCTCAAAGCAGCACCCGCAAGTGATCCGCTATCGCTCGGCGGAGCCAGTGTTGAAACCGGAGCTGTCGCAGGAACGCAGCGGCACCATTGACAACGTCGTGTTCCCAACTGGCATCGACTGTCGTGACGATCTGGGCTTAGTGGATCGTTTCGATGTCTATTACGGAATGGCCGACAACCGGATTGGCGTGGCGCGCATGGACATGCCTGATCTCTTGCCGCCCGGAGGAATCGCCGATCCACCGGATGCGAACGTATAACGTCGATCCCGTGTGCATGGCGCGTTCTGTTGTGCGGTGTTTCAGCGGACTACGTAAGGTAGCGTGGCCGAGCGGCCGCCATCCATTCTTGCAGCGCTCGCCGGGGTCTCCGAAGGGGCGTTCAAGATTGACTTCGACTTCTTTCTGGGAGAAAAGCAATCTTCATCATTGGCCTTCCACGTTGGTCGCCCCGCGTACGCATCTCTGTTTTTAGACGCCGATGCGGCGTGGGCTTGTCGTCCCAGACCAACAAATACGCGCCGCGAGTTGCACAACCAGAGATCTCCTAAGGTTGTGCGCCACCCGCGTCAACCGAGCGAGTCTCCAGCGTCGGCAAGCCACCGATCGGATCCGCGTTTGTGATCTGGTAGTTCTTGTACTGAATCGTCAATTCGGCACGGCCCCCAAGTCGGATGGCGGTGACGCTATGGTTGCGCGCGGGGAGCCAGAAATCGTTCACCTTCATGTACACCTCTTCGATTTCACTGTTTCTGGTCCAGAAGGAAGGGTTTTTCGCCGGCTCTGCCTCTAGCCGAGTCACAGCAAAGTCTTTCGCATCCACCCAGATTCGGCCGCGGTAAAGGAACTTGTTCGTCGTCCTGGGCTCGACAATGAGCAGGTACGCGGAACCGGAGGGTGTGGTCTCGTATCCGGCTAATGTGAAGTCGTAATTATCGCTATTCAGAGCTGCGCGCCTTTGGGCCTTCGCGGCCAGTGCCTCCGTTTCAGCCTGCATCAGCTTCTCGAAAACCTTGTCGATGATCATTTTGGATCCAGTCGACGACAGGATGGTGAATTCCTTGGTTCCTGGCGATTGGTACTTCACGTCCACGAGTAACTCCGCGCTGCGAGTGCCTGGAAAACCGTGGTATTCCACCCGGTAAATTCGGCTTCCGTGGTAGGCATGCAGCGCCTGAGCCCGCTCGCGATTCATCGCAACCAGATTAGCTACGACTTGTTCCACGCTGAGCGGAGCATTTGCAACCGAGGTTGACGTGCTGACTTGTTGCCCACCCGCACTTGGTCTTAGTCCAATCGAGAGCAGAAGCGTCAACATGAACAAAACGGAATGGGACGAGACCTGCGTCTTTTTTGAGGAGCGCACTCGGATATCGGTTTCGTGGAGCTTCATGGCGCCACCTTCGAGGCTCGAACCCACAGAGTGGGTCGTACCACCAGCCTCCCCGGCACTGAAGGCTTCAATTCATAAGATGCTCAGCCAACTGGAGTGAATCGCCCAGGTGAAAATGTCCACTTCTTTCTATACCTTCCCTGTCGCGTGATCTTGTGTCACGTAGTTGTAATGCAGCATAATGATGGACCGTGGATTGACGACGTACTTAGCTCCAGTGACGGGCAAACCCACTGTCTCTTCAATAATGTCGTTCGGGGATGGCAGCGAAGTGTCTATCAGGCGAAGCCAGCCGGCATCCGGTTTGCCAGTGACAGGAGGAAGCGCAAACTCCAGCGGCTTCCAATAGGCATTGATCGCGATGTATCGTACCTGGCTGCTGGCGAAACTATGCAGGGTGAACGCGATGCTGTGGGAGTCGTCGCTCCAGTCGGGCTTCCCAAGTTCAATGCCATGCCATTCGATACGAGCCTTACTGAGATATTCCTCGAGGGTAATCCGGCCGCCTTTGATTCCATGGTCGAAGTCGAGACGAACCTGGATCATATGCTGCACGAACCGTAATAGATCTGCGTTGGCGGCGCAAAGATTCCAGTCGAACCAGCTGGTTTCATTGTCCTGGCAATAGGCATTGTTGTTTCCTCTTTGCGTGCGCCGCACTTCATCGCCCATGAGCAGCATCGGGGTTCCAACCGAAAGCAAAGTGAGGGCGAAGAAGTTTTTGATCTGTTGTGTTCGCAGTATCTCGACGTCTTTGCTGGTGGACGGACCCTCAACGCCACAGTTCCAGCTGAAATTGGCGTCCGTACCGTCGTTATTCAGCTCATGGTTTGCCTCATTGTGTTTGAAGTTGTACGAAACCAGATCGTTGAGCGTGAAGCCATCATGGCAAGTGACGAAATTAATGCTCTGACCTACAGGTCGATGCCCTTCTCCGTACAAGTCGAGACTCCCGGAGATACGCTCCCGGAGTTTCACGGCAGTCCTTTTGTCTCCCTTGATAAAACTGCGAATGTCGTCGCGGAATTGCCCATTCCACTCCTTCCACTTGTCCAGTCCGAAACTGCCGACCTGATACAGACCACCTACATCCCATGCCTCGGCGATGAGCTTGGTTCCCGCAAGGACAGGATCGGAATCGATCTCCCAGAGTATTGGAGGATTTATCATCGGCTCGCCCGACTCGTTGCGCGAGAAGACCGACGCAAGATCAAAACGAAATCCGTCGACGTGCATTTCGGAAACCCAGTACCTCAAGCTGTCGAGAATGAGCCGTTTGACGATGGAGTGGTTTGCCTTGAGAGTGTTCCCGACGCCGGTGAAGTTGGCGTAGGTGGCCTTGTCCTTGTTCAGGATGTAGTAAAAACTGTTCTCCAGCCCTCGAAAGCAGAGTGTTGGTCCTCGCTCGTCCCTTTCGGCGGTGTGGTTGTAGACCACGTCCAGGATGACTTCGATGCCGGCACGGTGCAGCTCTTTCACCATGGTCCGAAACTCATCCAGACAGATCAGCGGGTCGTTGCCTGTGCTGTAGCCCAAATGGGGAGCGAAAAAAGACACTGGGCTGTATCCCCAGTAATTACTGAGGCCCGGGAGAGCATCCTGGGCATCGAACTGGAAGACGGGCAAGAGCTCAACCGCCGTGATCCCCAATGCCTGAAGATAAGGAATCTTATCAATGACCCCGAGATAACTACCCCGTCTGGCGGGAGAGACTCCGGAAGCAGGGTGGCGCGTGAATCCCGCCACGTGCATCTCGTAGATGACTGTCCCGCGGAACGACCGCCTGAGAGGTACATCCCCCTCCCAATCGAACGTACTGAGATCCGCCACGACACTTTTCATCGAGGTGGCTGCGTTGTCTCCCGGCTTGCAGGCATCGGCTCGACTGTAGTTCCGACCGACAGAAACACTCTTGCCATACGGATCGATCAGGACTTTGTCACGATCAAATCGATGCCCGGCGGGTGGATCATTCGGTCCGTCGACGCGGTACCCGTAGAGTTGTCCAGGCTTGATTCCGGGCACGAAGATGTGCCAGTAGTGGGACGTGCGATGGAGGGCCGGATCCAGACCAATGAGGCGGGACGGCTGAGGATCATCAGGATGGTCAAAGAGGACGATCTCAATTTCTGTGGCATTGGCGGAAAAGACGCTGAAGTTTGTTCCTTCAGGACATATGCTCGAGCCGAGCGGATAGGGATGGCTGACAGTCATGTCCTTGGCAACAGGATCGTGAAACTCAACGGACTTCTGATGTGCATCCATCTTCTACTCCAAATGCGGCTCTTATCCGACCAATCCTTTGGCTATGGTTAGAGCGGTTGTCAGCCAATACCTTCCTAGACGGGGTGAGCCGGGTCGATGAGACGCTTGCACGACGATTGCTCCTTGTTGCCTCGACTGAAGGCGGAACGCCTCTTTTGCCTACGGTTAGTAGGCTCCGGCAGAGCCGGAGGCTATACGGTTGCTGACCCCTCAAAAGGGTCTGCTTAGCTTGGAATCTCCGCCCCCGGCAATAGCGGGATTTGGGAATATCCGAGTGGAGCGAGCGTCTCGTCAAGCATTGAGAACTTTTCCCCAAAGCGCAACGCATGGTGTCTTACGCTACTGCATTGGGCTGAGCGGTTGCTGTTCCTTTCTGCTCACATGGATGTGACAACCCCCACGCTTGGTGGGTCGCGAATGTGTTTCGTTCGAGTATCAACGGCACGTTGTATTTCAAACGCTCCTTGACACTTCAGGAAGACAGGCCGCAAATTCGGCATCCTTCTAAGGACCTCTTTGGTGGTTTCTTGCCCGCGTGAGCAGAACAGTACAACATTCATTGCCTGGCGGAGAAAGACTTGCTAGGAACCGTCCGATCGCGTGGTGCGATCTGGCTGCACCCGCGGAGGCACCGATGGGTAGAGCCTCGCCCGATCACCCTCGGAGCTTTTACCGCTCTGATGAACCTTCTAAATTGCAATTGAAGGGGATTATCCATGACTACGGCAGTCTTAGAAACAACACACCACGATGCACCTAAACCGATCCGCGGCAACGAAGGCGCATCGATCATTGGCCCGACAAATCCTGAACGTGAGGCCCAAAGTCGCGACAGACTCTCACCGCCAAGCACGGACCACGGTACGCTTCCCAGTCTTAAATGGTCCTTCGCCGATAGCCATAACAGATTAGAGGAAGGCGGATGGGCTCGGCAGACGACCGGGCGAGAGCTTCCGATTGCGCAAGCTCTCAACTGCGTCAACATGAGGCTCAAGGCTGGAGTGGTCCGCGAGCTGCATTGGCATAAGCCGGATGAGTGGGGTTACGTGATCAAGGGACGTGTGCGAATCACCGCGGTCGACGAGAATGGCCACGCATTTCAGGATGATGTGGACGAGGGAGACATCTGGAACTTTCCTGGCGGCATACCCCACTCCATCCAGGGACTCGCCGGTGCGGGCACCGAGTTCCTGCTCGTCTTCAATGACGGCAACTTCAATGAAGACGAGACCTTCCTGGTCACGGACTTTCTGGCCCACATCCCCAAAGAGGTCCTGGCCAAGAACTTCGGCGTGCCCGAAAGCGCCTTCGCCAACATCCCTAAGAAGGAACTCTACATCTTCCAGGAGAAGGTCCCGGGGCCGCTCGAGGCCGATCGTGTCGTCGGCGCCGGACCCGTGCCTTCGACCTTCAGCCACAAGTTCATGGCCCAGGCGCCAGTCCGCACGAGAGGCGGACTGGTCCGCATTGTCGACTCCAACAATTTCCCCGCGGCCAAGATGATCGCCGCCGGACGAGTCGAGGTCGAGCCGGGCGGGATGCGCGAGCTGCACTGGCACCCGAATTCGGACGAGTTGCAGTATTACATCGAGGGCGAAGGGCGGATGACCGTGTACGCATCCAATACCAACGCTGGCACCTTCAACTATCAAGCCGGCGACGTCGGATACGTGCCCAAAAGCATGCCCCACTATATCGAGAACACGGGCACGACGACGCTGCGGTATCTCGAACTGTGGCAGTCCGATCACTTTGCCGACGTTTCGCTGGCACAATGGTTGGCATTTACACCATTCGAGCTGGTGCAGGCTCATCTGCACATCGACAAGTCGGCGCTGGCGAAGGTTTCGACGGAAAAAACACCCGTCGTAGGGGCCTAAATCGGACGATCACGACGAATACGCCTCCATGCGGCCAAGGTTTAGGCAGGAACGATAGGTCTGAAGCGCGTTTTCTGAGACCGATACGAGCGAAACGATGCGTAACCGCCACCACATCCCGCAGTGGTCGCTCATTTCTTTCCCATGAGGGAGAAATCGAACATGTCCGTCTCAGTCCAATCCGCATTCCCCATCAACGAGCTGCTCAGCAAGCGTTGGAGCCCTTTCGCCTTCGAGGACCGCTCCGTCTCCGAAGAAAATCTCCGCGCGCTGTTCGAGGCGGCCCGCTGGTCCGCCTCGGCTGCGAATGAGCAACCCTGGAGCTACATCGTGGCTACACGAGACCAGCCTGAAGAGTTTGCACGAATGCTCTCCTGTGTCGAGGATATTAACCAGCCCTGGGCAAAGTTTGCTCCCGTTCTAGTCCTAGGCTGCACCCGGTTGACCTTCGAGCATACCGGCCTGCCCTACGCCACAGCAGAACACGATCTGGGACTTGCCTCTGCCAACCTGGTCTTCGAAGCGACCGCCCGCGGATTGGGAGTTCACCAGATGATCCACATTCACCGCGACCGGGCTAAGGAACTCTACGAAATCCCCGAGGATGTGCGGCCGTTGACCGGGTTAGCGATCGGTTACGCCGGTGACGACTGGCGCCTTCCTCAGTCGTATCAACAGGAAGACCAGGCCCGGCGTTCGCGGAAGCCGATCGATACTTTCGTCTTCGGCAAGAAGTGGGCGATGATTTCACCCTTGGTCGGAAGGTGAAGCAGGCCTTGGGAGGAATTGCAGCTCTTCTATCTTGTGCAAAGCGGCGGAACAGAGATCAAGAGCGTCTAATTGCAGCCGTGCATCATGGCAAGGTATAGGAGCGAAATGACGACGGATCCGGCAATGCCGATGGCGAAGAGAGGGCTTCTGCTCGTCAGGCCTGATCCGGTGGCTCCGGATTCGGACTGCCTGCTCTCCTGCGGATTCAAGGGGTTGTAAAAGACTGGAAAGGTCTTACCCTCTTCCATGGCAACGGGTGAGGTGAACTCGCCGCGGAAGGTCCTGGCATGGGCATAGTACGTGAAGGAGATTGAGAAACGATTGGAGTCGGGGGCTATGCCGAGGGTGAGGGTGTTCATCCTGGCGAATTCGTAGTGGCAGGCGGTGACTTCGGCTTGCGTTTCGAGCCACGGCGGCGGCGAGTCGAACGGTTGGCCGATCTTCGGTGCCATCGAGTTTACAGTGTTGATCATGCCGTCCTCTCTTGCACAGGTCCGCCCGTCAATCCCAGTGCCGTCATATTCAAATTTGCCGCGTTCGCTCCTGCGTCCCGAGTCCTCCATCAGCGTTGCCACAGGATCTGCGCAGCTTCGAGTGGCACAGAAGCGCTTGTATGGTGAGGAATGACGCGCGGCGTGTAGTCACCTGCAGGACGAGTTGCAGGTATCTCAGACGAATAGATGAACGCGCCAGGGGAATCCACGCGGGCCTCGCCTACCGTCATAGTTTCAATCGCAGGTTCTCTCTTCTGCATCGGGTCCGCATAGAGCTCGACGCTCAGATCCTCCGGTTTGAGGTCCCCAACAAATATCTCTACCCGGAAAGAATGTCGGCCGTCGTGCGTCTCGATCCTGACGTTGCCGAAGCGCACACTATTCCAATGCCGCGCGATGCCCTCTTGCCACTGAAGCAGGCTTGCGCCAACCTTACTCTCCCAGGCTGCGCGCTCATGATACCCAGCGGCCGCAGGGAGATAGTGACTCTCTGTGTATTCGCGGATGGCACGGCCGGCGGAGAATTCCGGCGTGAGCCGCGCCATACTCTCGCGGATAAGTCCCAGCCACTTTGATGGCATGCCCTTTTCATTCTGCTCATAAAACTCCGGGATAACCTCTTGCTCCAACAGCGTATATAGGGCTTCGGCCTCCTGAGCATCCCACGCCGGATCGTCGCCGTGCTCACGGCCGTCGCCGATGGCCCAGCCGACTTCGGGGGAATAGGCTTCCGCCCACCAGCCGTCCAGCTCTGACAGATTTAGCCCACCGTTGACGAGGACCTTCATTCCACTCGTTCCACAGGCCTCCCACGGGCGTCGCGGTGTGTTGATCCATAGATCGATACCCTGGACCAACTCCTGCGCGAGCATCATGTCGTAATCGCTGAGGAAGACGACACGGCCGCGAATTTCCGGCCGTTTGAGGAAGTCATTCCACTGCTCGATCAGTGCCTGTCCAGGCAAATCCTGAGGATGCGCTTTCCCGGCGAGAAGCAACTGCACAGGACGGTGCGGATCGGAGAGAAGACGAATCAGGCGCTCAGGGTCGTGCAGGAGAAGATTGGGACGCTTGTAGGTGGCAAAGCGGCGCGCGAATCCCAGTGTCAGCACCTTTTCATCGAAGACGCCGCCGGCCTCCGACGGACTTCCACCTTCTGCGGCAAGCTGACGCGCATACCGCTTGCGCATGCGACCGATCAATGTCTTTCTTCCCCCCGTACGCATTTGCCACAGCTGTGCGTCGGTGAGCCTGCGGATGTCCTCTTCGGCTGGGCGGTTTCCATGCCAACGTTTCTTGCCGCACGCTGTACTCCAGAGCGCATCTGCCGCTGCCGAGTCCCAGGTCGGCACATGAATGCCGTTGGTCACCGAGCCAATCGGAACCTCCTGCTCGGGCCAGCGCGGGAAGAGCGGCTGGAAGATATGCTGGCTCACCCGCCCGTGGAGCTTGCTGACGCCATTGACCTGGCCGCTGCCATGCACCGCAAGGTAGGCCATATTGAAGGGTTCTGAAGCATCTCCGGAGTTCTGCCTTCCCAACGCGAGCAGATCCTCAAGTGGGATGGCGAGCTCATCCTGTGCATAGTGACTGAGATATTTGCGGACGAGTTCGGGATCGAAACGGTCAAAGCCGGCGGCAACTGCGGTATGCGTCGTAAAGAGATTTCCGGCTCGGGTGACGTTCAAAGCCAAATCAAACGGCCTCTTGTTATCTTCCATGTAGAAGCGCGCCCTCTCGAGCACGGCAAACGCTGCATGGCCTTCGTTGAGATGGCACACCTCAGGCTGCAACCCGAGTGCCCGCAACAAACGCCAGCCGCCGATACCGAGAATGATCTCCTGCTTCAGCCGCATCTCGGCGTCGCCACCGTAGAGCTGACTTGTAATCCCGCGGTGAGCTGCGGTATTCGAGAAGTCATTGGCGTCGAGCAGGTAAAGCTTCGTCCTTCCAACCGATACTTCCCAGCAGCGGAGCCAGATCTTCGATCCGGGCAGTTGAATCACTATCCGCAACCACTCGCCATTCGGCCGCCGCAGTGGCCGGATGGGCAGCTGTCCAGGATCATTGACCGGGTAAAGTGCGCGCTGCCTGCCTTCCGAATCGAAGTCCTGGCGGAAATACCCCTGCCCGTAGAGCAGGCCGACTCCGACCACCGGCACGCCCAGGTCGCTGGCCGCTTTCATCTGGTCGCCCGCTACATTGCCAAGTCCGCCCGAGTAGATGGGCAGCGCTTCGCTCAGCATGAACTCCATGCTGAAATAAGCGACCGATGTGAGTGCGGCGTCCGGGTGCTTCTTCTGGAACCATGCTTTCGAGCTGAAGGATTCGCGATTCTCGCGCAGCAAATCGTCGAGACGCTTATGAAACTCCGGCTGCGCCAATAGCGATTTGATCTTGTCTGTCGAAACTGTCCGCAGGATCACCCATGGGTTTTGCGTGGTCTCCCATAGTTCAGGGTCGAGATCTTCCCACAGTTCGTCGGCCGCATGGTTCCAGGACCAGTGCAGGTTGAACGCCAGTTCCGCTAATGCATCGATTCCTTCGATCTTCGGCCAAATGGTAAATGCGTTAGGATCGCTCAATTCGCCTCCAACCCGGCATTAAAGACAACAGTGGATGGCGTGAATACTTTCTCGCACTGGCCACGCGATGCCGGACTGCTGTCCTCATCGACGGTAAGAACTTGCTCTCTGGTAGCCATACTGAATGATCCTCTCTACTTTGCGCCGCCCTGAGAACCCGGCTGCGGTAGTCAAACCTTATTTCTTCTGTAGCTGTTTGCGGATCGATTGCAATTCTGCGCGTCGCTTCGCAGTGGTCTTGGGATAGGCCATCTTGAGGTCCTCAAGCGCGTCGAGCACGATTCGGGATACGATCAGACGGGCGTTTTCCTTATCGTCGGCGGGAACGACGTACCAGGGTGCGTGACGGGTACTTGTCGCTTCCAGGCAAGCCTCATACGTCTTGACGTAATCCTTCCAATACTTCCTCTCATGAATGTCCGCAAGGCTGAACTTCCAGTTCTTGTCCGGCTCATCGATGCGGGCGAGGAACCGCTTTCGTTGCTCCTCCTCGGAGAGATGGAGGAATATCTTGACGATCTTCGTGCCATTACGATGGAGGTGCCTCTCCAGATCCACAATCGAGCGGTACCGCTCCTCCCAGATGGTCTTCTCGTCGCGGAGTTCTTCGGAAAGTCCCTGATTGCGGAGAATCTCCGGATGCACGCGGACCACCAGCACTTCCTCGTAATAGGACCGATTGAAGATGCCGATCCGCCCACGTTCGGGAAGGTGGCACGTTGTGCGCCAGAGAAAATCATGTTCCAGTTCTTCCGCGCTCGGCTGTTTGAAGCTGAAGACCTCACAGCCTTCCGGATTGACCCCGGACATGACATGGCGAATGGCGCCGTCCTTGCCGGCAGAATCCATTCCCTGAAAGATCAGCAGCAACGCATAGCGGTTGGAAGCGTAATGGAGCTGTTGCAGAGAACTCAACTCTGCAACATGCTTTTCGAGGAGCTCCTGGTACTCCGCTTTCGAGGTGTAAACGGGTTTCACAACGGTTGGCCACTTCGAGAGCCTGACCTTTTTCCCGGATGGGACACGGAAATCCTTCACATCGATTTTCATCTTTCTCCTCCCGCGTCATCGACCGCATGTACCAGACGGGTTTATGCAACGTTCGGATGAGCTGTCGGCTCACTTCGAGTTTCACGCTCCGCCTCCAGCCAGTCCTGGTTCTCTTGGCTTTCGCCACGCACGCGTTCCTGGTACAGCTCATAGGCTCGCGCGGCAATCTGCGGCGTAAGGTCGACCGGCTTCTTTGCTAGCAATGGGGCTTTCGTTGGATCGAAGATCCGGTAAGCCAGCAGCTTCACGCGGTCATTCACGAGGAACCACACCAGGGCGTAGCCCCAGACCAACCCCGCCCACTTCCAGCCGAGAGGAGTCATAAACAGTCCGTACACCGCAATCAGAGTCGCTATCGTCTGAGTCCCGAGCACTGCGATCCATAGAATCTTCGCCGGACGGATGGACCAGAACGGACCTCGTGTGCGCGTGAGGAAGATCGTTAGATGTCCGGCCACAGACAGCTTCAGGTACATCAACGTCTGGATGTGTCCACGGTCCAGGTGAAAGACGCGCTCGCCAAGGTAGAAAAGTCCAAAAGCGGCCACGACGCCGACGACGCCAAGTACGGTGGAGATCCCCAGCACCAGACGCATGTTCCAGGCTTCAGGTTTGTCCTTGTATTGAACATTGTCGTAAGCGATAGACAGGATAGCTCCGTCGTTGAGCAATGCCAGCATGACGATCATCACCGCAGTCAGCGGATAGAAGTTGAACACCAGGATCGCCAGCGTCATGAACAGCAGCACCCGTAGCGTTTCGGCGATGCGGTATATGGCATAACTGTTCATCCGCTGGAAGATGCGCCGGCTCTCCTTGACGGCGTCGATGATCACCGACAGGCCGGAGGTCAGCAGCACAATGGAGGCCGCCGCCCGTGCCGCGTCCGTCGCGCCGGAGACGGCGATGCCGCAGTCTGCTTTCTTGAGCGCGGGAGCATCATTCACTCCGTCGCCGGTCATCCCGACGATGTGCCCGCGCTTCTGCAGAACGTCCACGATGAAATACTTGTGTTCCGGGAAGACCTGGGCGAAACCATCCGCTTTTTCAATCGCCTCTCCGGTCTGCGTACTCGCTTGCTGTTTGGTGTCGCCCAATCCACTGGCATCGAGGATGTTCGTGCCCAGCCCAAGTTGCCGGGAAGTTTCCTGAGCGATGGCGATTTGATCGCCCGTGACCATCTTGACGTCCACGCCCATCTGCCCTGCGCTCGCGATAGTTGCTTTTGCCTGCTCGCGCGGTGGATCGAACAAAGGCAATACCCCGGCGAACTGCCACTTCCCTTCTTCGTCAGCGCGGGCCACGCCAAGCGAACGGAAACCGCGTCCCGCGAATTCATTGACGGCCTTCTCGACCGCAGGCTTAACCTCGCCTTTGTTCGTCGACATCTCGAGAATGACCTGCGGCGCTCCTTTGGCGACAAAGAACTCTTTTCCGTCCCCGCCCTTGACGGTAGCTTCGGTGCGCTTATGCACCGGGTCGAACGGCTGGAAGTGGATCACTTGGAATCCCTTCAAAGCCTTATCGTCCTTGACGCCGCCGATCACAGCCAGGTCGATGGTGTCTTTGTCCTCCGCTCGCGAGGCCAGCGCCGCCCAGAGAATGACCTGGTCGCCAGGAATGTTATTTACGCTGAAGGGATCGCCGAGCGTTAACTTGTTTTGGGTCAGGGTGCCGGTCTTGTCGGAGCAGAGCACATCCACGCCCGCCAGTTCCTCGATGGCCGACAACCGTGTCACAATCGCTTCTTTTTTCGCCAGCAGACGAGCGCCGACGGCCATGGTGACAGATAGCACCGTAGGCATGGCCACGGGGATCGCGGCCACCAGAAGCACCAGGCAGAATTCCAACGTGGTAAGAACCTTGTCGCCACGGAAGAGCGCAACAACCAGGATCAACGCGACCAGCGCCACCGCCAGGATGATCAGGTAGTCGCCGATCTTCATTACGGCACGTTGGAAGTGGCTGACAGTATGCGCTTCCTGGACCAGTTGCGCGGTCTTGCCGAAGTAAGTGTTCGTTCCGGTCGCATACACCATGGCGTCGATTTCGCCTTGGCGGAGAATCGAGCCCGAAAATACCGCCCCTCCGGGTTTAACCGTGACAGGCAAAGATTCTCCTGTCAACGCCGACTGATCCACTTCGACTGGATCGCCCGCCAGCAGGCGCGCGTCCGCGGGGATGATGTCGCCGAGCCGCAAACGGATGACGTCGCCGGGCACCAGTTCGCTTGCCTTCGGATTGATCCACTTTCCATCGCGCTTGACGCGCGCATTGACAGCGAGCTTGGCCTTCAGAGCAGCGATGGCGTTGCCAGCCTGGTGCTCTTCCCAGAATCCCACTACGGCGTTGGAAGCAAGCAGAAGGAGAATGATAAAGAAATCCAGCCAGTGCCGGACGATCCCCGAGAGGATCACTGCAGCTTCAATCATCCATGGGATGGGACCCCAGAAGTAGCTGAGGAACTTCAGGAACTCGTTCGTCTTCTTTTCCGCGATCTCGTTGGGACCATATTGCGTCAACCGCTTCTGGGCTTCTTCCTGGCTCAGTCCTTCTGGAGTTGACCCCAGTTTTGCCTGTAACTCCGGCATGGGAAGGGACTTCAGATCGTCTTTCGACTTTGACTTTGCGCCAGGCTTCAAATCGACTTTGGCCTGAGCTTTCGCATCGGACTTGGACTTGTCCTCGGGGGCAGGCTTCTGTTGGGAGGTCTCTGCAGTCGGACTCACGATGAATTTGTCTCCTGCTCTCCGTGCGTGACGAGTCGGGCTGGCATGGAGAAGCTGCTATTCGTCAATTGCACCCAGATGTGATCCGGAATCCCAGGAACCTCGCCAGCATGACGAGGCCTTCCCAGCCTTGCGAGGCCGCGTACGGCACTTATGGAGAGTATCGTCCCGCGGAAACGTGGAGGCTGTGCAAGTTTGCTCACAAATGGCCGCCCGGGCCATTCGTCTGGGGACCCGCGATGGCGGCAAATATGGACTTACGACGACGAACTGCGCGATGTGCTTCCATGTCTCCATAACAGCATTGAGATTGACCGATTAACCGAATCTTCAAATAGCCCTCGAAGTCATGAGCAAAACAGAACAGGTTGTTGCCAGCCCCGGTGCGATCCTCTCATTAGGTGCAAGTACGGGTGTGCCCGGGAACGGCACACGGACAGGCGCACACGGGTGAAGAGGCTTTCCTCGCGAATCGACCGTGAGCTATTCGCAGGCGGTTGGGATAGTCAACCGGAGGCACTGGATCGGCCTGCACAAGAAGGATTGCTGACGGAGGACGAGTGAAGCGAGCGATCCCGATTACGGCACTGTTTGTGGATGTCGGCGACGTTCTGCTTACCAACGGGTGGGATCATCTCGCTCGGAGAAGAGCGGCCAGGAACTTCAAGCTGGATTGGGCGGAGATGGAGGAGCGCCACCGCCTGGTCTTTGAGACGCATGAAGAGGGAAAGCTTTCCTTCGAAGAGTACGTGGGGTGGGTGGTCTTTTATAAAAAGCGGCCGTTCACGCGGAACCAGTTTCGAGACTTCATGTTTGCTCAATCGAAGGCCTATCCAAAGATGATCGAGCTTGTCACCAGGCTCAAGGCGCGGCACAACCTCAAAATCGTTGTGGTCAGCAATGAATCGCGTGAGGTGAATGCGTATCGCATTCGCACCTTCAGGCTTGACCGGCTTGTCGATACGTTCATCTCTTCCTGTTTTGTTCACATGCGCAAGCCTGACGCCGAGATCTTTCGGCTTGCTCTCGACCTAGCCCAGACGCCCGCGGCGCAGGCTGTCTTTATCGACAACACGCCGATGTTCGTCCAGATCGCGGAGGGCCTCGGCATTCGAAGCATTCATCATGTCGATTACGAGTCCACCTGCGCCAGGCTGGCTTCTTTCGGACTGCACACGCAGCAAGAAATCCAGTCATAACACGAGTTCAACCATGCTTTCTCACGCTCATGGAAACAAAGGGAGATCAAACGATGCCGACCGACATGCTCACCACCGAGGAACTGCTCCACGAGACACCCGAAGCGTTAAGCAAAGAAGAGTCCATCAAGGACACGCACACGCTGGATCCGGAGTTGCTTCGAAAAATGAATGCCTACTGGCGCGCGGCCAATTATGTGTCGGTGGGCCAGATATACCTTTATGAAAACCCGCTGCTGAAGGAGCCGCTGAAGCTGGAGCATGTCAAGCCGCTGGTGGTCTCCCACTGGGGCACAACGCCAGGCCAGAACTTCATCTACGTTCATCTGAACCGGGCCATCAAGAAGTACGACCTGAATATGTTCTACATCGCAGGCCCCGGCCACGGCGGTCCAGCGATTGTGGGTAACGTCTACCTTGAAGGCACCTGGAGCGAGGTGTACCCGAACGTCACCCAGGACGAAGCCGGGCTGAAAGAGTTGTTCAAGCAGTTCTCCTTTCCCGGAGGAATCTCCAGCCATGTTGCCCCAACAACGCCTGGATCGATTCACGAAGGCGGCGAGCTGGGTTACTCGCTCAGTCATGCCTTTGGTGCGGCATTCGATAATCCCGATCTGATCGTCGCCTGCATCATTGGAGACGGCGAGGCAGAAACGGCTTCCCTGGCGACCTCGTGGCAGTCCAACAAGTTTCTCGATCCAAAGACCGATGGGGCGGTGCTGCCGATCCTGCACCTGAATGGGTACAAGATCAGCAATCCAACCGTCCTCTCACGCATCGAGCATGAGGAACTGGATCAATTCCTAAGAGGCTGCGGTTGGACGCCCTACTTTGTGGAAGGAGATGAGCCGGAAAAGATGCACGAACTCATGGCCGCCACCCTCGACAAGGCCATCGAGGACATCCATCGATTCCAACGCGATGCCCGAAGCAAGAACGAGGCGACTCGGCCGCGCTGGCCCGTGATCGTCCTCAAATCGCCCAAGGGCTGGACGGGGCCGAAGGTTGTCGACGGCCTGCAGATCGAGGGGACATTTCGATCCCACCAGGTGCCGTTGCTGGTCGATCCCCAGCATCCTAATCACGTCAAGCTCCTCGAGGACTGGATGAAGAGCTATAAGGCCGAGGAGTTGTTCGACGAGAATGGGCGGCTTATCCAAGAACTGGCTGAACTGGCCCCACAGGGCACCCGCCGGATGGGCGCCAATCCACACGCGAACGGCGGCATTCTTCTTCACGATCTGCGCATGCCGGACTTCCATGACCACGCGGTCAAGGTGACTTCACCGGGTGCAGTGCAGATCGAAGACACGCTCGTGCTGGGTTCGTTCCTGCGCGATGTTGCCAAGCTGAATAAAGACAAGCATAACTTCCGCGTCTTCGGTCCGGATGAGACCGTCTCAAACCTTTTGCAGGCCGTCTTTGAGGTCACCAATCGGCAGTGGGATGCGCGTGAATACGGCAACGACGAGTTCCTCGCGCCGGCTGGCCGTGTGCTGGATTCCATGCTCAGCGAGAACCAGTGCGAGGGTTGGTTGGAAGGGTATCTCCTGACTGGACGGCACGGACTGTTCAACAGCTATGAAGCCTTCATTCGCATCGTCGACTCGATGTTCAGCCAGCACGCGAAGTGGCTCAAGGTATGCCGGGAACTGCCGTGGCGACGCGACATCTCTTCGCTGAACTATCTGCTCGCTTCCCATGTCTGGCAGCAGGACCACAACGGATTCACGCACCAGGATCCCGGCTTTCTCGACCACGTCATCAACAAGAAGGCCGATATCGTGCGTTGTTACCTCCCGGCCGATGCCAACTGCCTGCTGTCCGTCTTCGATCACTGCCTGCGTAGCCGGAACTACGTCAACGTGGTAGTGGCAGGAAAACATGCGCTTCCCCAATGGCTAACGATGGATGAGGCGGTGGTGCATTGCACGGAGGGCGTCGGGATCTGGCAATGGGCTAGCAATGACCAGGAGAGCGAGCCGGACGTGGTCATGGCCTGCTGCGGAGACACGCCCACCCTGGAGATTCTCGCCGCCGTCTCCATCCTTCGCGAACATCTGCCTGAACTGAAGATCCGTGTGGTCAATGTCGTCGATCTGATGAAGCTGCAGCCCAGCACCGAACACCCCCACGGGCTGACCGAGAAGAATTACGACTCTCTTTTCACGAAGAACAAGCACATCATCTTCGGATTTCATGGGTATCCGTGGCTGATCCATCGGTTGACCTATGCCCGCACTAACCACAACCTGCACGTACGGGGTTATAAGGAAGAGGGCACGATTACAACGCCTTTTGACATGAGGGTACAAAACGACCTGGACCGTTTCCACCTGGTGATGGACGTGGTGGATCGTGTACCGAATCTCGGCTCCAAAGGCGACTACCTGAAACAGCAGATGCAGGACAAACTCATCGAGCACAAACACTACATCGACGCTCATGGCCAGGACATGCCGGAGATCCGAAACTGGGAATGGAGCGCCGTTAGATGAATACGCAAGCTCTTGAAGCAACCGCGAAGAGGATCGTCGCCGACGGCAAGGGACTGATAGCGATCGATGAAAGCACTGGAACCTGTAACAAACGATTTGCGAAGTGGGGGATCCCGCAGACTGCGGAGACGCGGCGCAAATATCGAGAGTTGATCGTAAGCACTCCCGGCCTTGGCGAATCGATCAGTGGCGCAATCCTCTATGACGAAACCATCCGTCAGCGGAAGGACGATGGCACTCCGTTTGCGAAAGCGCTCGTCGACGTGGGAATCATTCCGGGTATCAAGGTCGACACAGGAGCGAAGGAGATGGCTGGTTTCCCTGGCGAGAAGATCACCGAGGGCCTGGATGGACTGCGCGCGCGTCTGGCGGAGTACGCGCAGATGGGCGCGCGTTTCGCCAAGTGGCGGGCGGTGCTTGCCATTGGCGATGGCATTCCGAGTCAAGGATGCATCGGGGCAAACGCACATGCGTTAGCCCGCTATGCGGCGTTGTGCCAGGAAGCCGGGTTGGTCCCCGTAGTCGAGCCGGAAGTGCTCATGGACGGTGCTCACACCCTCGAAACGTGCAGCGAAGTGACGGAAGAAGTTCTGAGAGCCGTATTCAAAGAACTCTACTCGCAACGCGTGACGCTGGAAGGATTGATTCTGAAGCCCAACATGGTGCTGCCAGGATCGACATGCCCAAAGCAGGAGACAGTGGATGAGGTAGCCGACGCTACCGTGAGGTGTCTGCTGCGAGCCGTCCCCGCCGCCATGCCAGGGGTTGCATTCTTGTCGGGCGGCCAAACCGGCGAACTTGCCTCCGCCCGTTTGAATGCCATGAATGTCAGATTCAAGTCGCGGCTCCCTTGGGCCTTGGCGTTTTCGTTTGGGCGCGCCATCCAGGAGCCGGCTTTAGAGATATGGCATGGCGATCAACGCAACGCGGCGGCGGCACAGCAAGCCCTCTACCATCGAGCCATGTGCGACCGGGCTGCGCGCCTTGGCGAATACAACGCCGCAGTTGAAGCAGGTAACCGGGATAATGCGCCACTCGCCGTTTCAACGTTAGAAGCCGCAGGAAGCGCCCGATGAAACCGGGCAAGCGCCGGAAGGTTGTTGTCGGTAACTGGAAGATGCATACGACCTCCGCCGAGGCCAGGCAATTGGCCAAGGGAGTCGCCAATGGTTTGGGCAATGAGGATGACGTATCTGTCATTCTGTGTCCGCCCTTCCCCTATCTGGCCTTGGTCCGGGAGATCCTCAAGGGCAGCCGCATTGCGCTCGGAGCACAAAACATGTATCCCGAAAAGGAAGGAGCATTCACCGGCGAAGTCAGCCCGATGATGCTGCTCGACCTGGGCTGCAAGTACGTCATCCTAGGACACAGTGAGCGCCGGCACAAGTTGGGCGAATCGGATATGTTCATCAATCAAAAAGTTCGATTTGCCCTGGCTTCTGGCCTGGGCGTCATCTTGTGCGTAGGCGAAACCCTGGAGCAACGTAAGGCCAACCAGACGGAAGCGCTGCTCGACCGGCAACTCAGCCTGGGATTGGCCGACGTGCCAGCCGATGCCTTGCCCCGTATTAGCATCGCGTACGAGCCGGTGTGGGCGATCGGCAATGCCGCTCACCATGCCACCCCACAGCAGGCTGAGGATGCGCATGCCATACTCCGCGGCCGATTCGCGAACCTATTTGGCGAGGAAGCGGCTGAAGCCGTCGCGATTCAGTACGGTGGCAGCGTCGATCCGGAGAACGCCGCCGCATTTCTTCGCCGTAATGGCGTGGACGGCGCCCTGATCGGCGGAGCCAGCATGAAGGCCGACCAATTTCTGGCCATCATCCGCGCTGCGAAGGAGGATTCATAAATGGCACATTTTTGCTCTCAGGAGCAATCATTTCCGTTTCTGCTCCTGAATGTTCGGGCCGAAACGGTATAGGTAGAGAAGCGGCGCCAGTCCAACGAGGACTAAAACCTGTCGTACATGCTGCCTTCACGCGTCAACTTGCCGATGTCATCCTCTGCGTCCACTCCGTGTCCTTTGTTTTAGGGAACTTCTATCGGGAAGGCTATGGCGAGACGGTCGGGACTCACCAATATTCCCTTGGATACAGCGCGAAGATAGCCGACAACGATGAGCAAAACCGAACAGATTGCGGGTTGCGCCGGTGCGATGCTCGTCTCAAGTGCAAGTACTAAAGTGCTCCGACGTGGAGCACGGGCGCCCGCCCGATCGAATGAGCAGGTTTCTCGCACAATGTTTCTTCTAAAGATCACGTTCGACAGCAAGGAGTTCTTATGACTGCAACATCGAAATGCGCGCGTCCTGCTTGTAACTGCGTCCCGGCCGACGGAAAGAAATACTGTAGCGCCACCTGTGCCGATGCGAAAGGCGTGACGGAACTGACCTGCCAATGCCAGCATCCTGCGTGCCAGGGCCAGTCATTGAAGTCGTAATCGATTCGTAGAGACTTCCACACGCAGACTATGTTCCCGCACAACGAGTAGAGACACAGGGCGACCATGACAGCTTCGACAGCACTTGCAACGACCGTCGCCCCACGGCTAGATACAAAGGGTCGAGATTCAGAATATTGCCTAACAGAACCGAGGAGGCGTCTATGATGAACGGCTATTACTGGGCGGGAATGCATACATATTGGTGGATTTTCTGGCTCATCCTATGGATATTGTTCTTCTCCTTCATGATGCCGGTGAGGCGAAGCAACTGGGCGAGCTACCGGGACATGCAAACGCCTCTGCAAATCCTGCAAAGGAGGTATGCCGCCGGCGAGATCACCTCCGAGGAATATGAGGAACGCAGGGGTAAACTTCTGCGGGATACGAAGATCAGATAAGTCTGATTCAAGCCCATGCTCCGCAGAATCGGAGCAATGCATCGTCACGAACGAAATTCGTGGTATACGTTCCGGACTCTCCCAGGATGCTTGTTCGCCTGATCGTGGGGAAGTGCGGGCGCTCGAACAGCAGAAGGTATCGAAAGGAACTCCATGGAACTGGGCATGATCGGACTGGGCAGGATGGGAACCAATATGGTGCTGCGGCTTCAGAAAGCCGGCCACCATTGCGTCGTTTACGACACTAATCAGGAAACTGTGCAGGGGCTCGCGAAAGAGGGCGCGGTCGGTGCAACTTCACTCGAAGACTTTGCGAAAAAGTTGAAAAAGCCTCGTGCCGTCTGGATGATGGTGCCTGCGGCTGCGGTCGATACAACGTTGAAGACCATTCTCCCACTCCTCGAGCCCGGAGACATACTTATCGATGGCGGCAATTCCTACTACCACGATGACATCCGCCGCGCCGCCGATTTGAAACCGAAGGGTATCCACTATGTGGATGTCGGAACCAGCGGCGGGGTCTGGGGTTCGGAACGTGGCTACTGCCTGATGATCGGCGGCGATGACGCTGTCGTTCGAGGTCTAGAACCGATCTTTAGCGCTCTGGCCCCGGGAATCGAAGAAGCTCCGCGCACACCCGGTCGCGAGAAGGTCGGTGGCACCGCAGAACATGGCTATCTCCACTGCGGGCCAAGTGGCGCAGGCCACTTCGTCAAGATGATTCACAACGGCATCGAGTACGGCATGATGGCCTCCTACGCGGAAGGCTTGAATATCCTGCATCGTGCCAACGTAGGCAAGCAGAAGAGCACGGTCGACGCCGAGACCACGCCGCTGCGCGATCCCGAACACTATGCGTACGATCTAAACTTGGCCGACATCACCGAGGTCTGGCGGCGCGGCAGCGTCATCGCTTCGTGGCTATTGGATCTGGCCGCAACTTCGCTGCTCGATAACCCGGATCTCGCGAAATTTGCCGGCCGTGTGTCGGACTCAGGGGAAGGACGCTGGACGATCAAAGCGGCGATCGACGAGTCCGTTCCGGCACCCGTCCTCAGCGCGGCGCTCTATGAACGCTTCAGTTCGCGCGGCGAGGATGACTTTGCCGACAAGCTGTTGTCCGCCCTGCGCTTCCAGTTTGGCGGCCATAAGGAAAAGACTGCCCCACAAAAGGAAGCTGCCTGATGGCCCCTTCCCAATCTGACGCGCTGGTGCTTTTCGGGGTAACTGGGGATCTCGCTCACAAGATGACCTTCCCGGCCCTCTATGCCATGGTGAAACACGGCGCACTCAAGGTGCCGGTCATCGGTGTCGCCTTCCCAAAATGGAGTCTTGAGCGTTTGCATAAACGCGTGACAGACAGCATCGAGCGATCGGGCGGAATTGACGACAAGCAGGCCCTCCACACTCTTCTATCCTTATTCCGATATGTGAGCGGCGATTACAAAGACCCGGCCACGTTCACCGCGATCAAGAAGGAGTTGGGCAACGCCCGGCGTCCGGCGCACTACCTCGCCATTCCGCCGTCGCTCTTCGAGACAGTCATCAAGGGGCTTGGTGAAGCGGGCCTGGCCCAACACGCGCGTGTCATCGTCGAAAAACCGTTCGGACGTGACCTTGCCTCCGCACGGGAGCTCAACCGCGTCGCGCACACGGTCTTTCCGGAAGACTCGATCTTCCGCATCGACCACTTCCTTGGGAAGGAGGCGATCATGAATATCCTGTACTTCCGGTTCGCCAATTCCTTCCTCGAGCCGATCTGGAATCGCAACTATGTTGCCAGCATCCAGGTGACTCTGTCCGAAACCTTCGGCGTGAAAGGCCGCGGAGCGTTCTATGAAACCGCCGGCTGTCTGCGCGACGTGATCCAGAACCACCTCTTCCAGGTCGTCGCGCTGCTGGCCATGGAACCGCCGGCCACTCGGGACTTCGGAGCCGTACAGACCGAGAAGGCCAAGGTCTTTCAGGCCATGCGCCCCTTGAAGTCCAGCGATATAGTCCGCGGCCAATACGACGGCTACCGTAAGGAAAAAGACGTGGCGAAGAACTCTGACGTCGAGACCTTCTGTGCTTTGCGGCTTTTCATCGACTCATGGCGTTGGCAAGGGGTGCCGTGGTACCTCCGGTCGGGTAAATACCTGGCAGAAAACGCGACAGAGGTGCTGGTGGAGTTGAAGCCTTCACCGCAGAATCTTTTCGCAGACTCCGAACCGAGCACTGGCAGGGCCAACTATCTGCGCTTTCGGATCTCCCCCGACTCGGCCATCGCACTCGCCGCTCGCGTTAAAGTGGCAGGGAAAGACTTCATCGGGGACCAACGAGAACTCTACCTGTCCGAACAGCGGCCAGGTCAGGAGTCTCCGTACGAACGCTTGTTGGGCGACGCCATGCGTGGCGATGGAGCCCTCTTCACTCGTGAGGACGCGGTCGAGGCGGCCTGGGCCGTCGTTGATCCGGTCCTCAAGAACCACCCCCGGACGCGCATCTACAAGCGACGCAGCTGGGGACCGAAAGAGGCTGACACTATCCTCGCTGCAGGCGATCGTTGGCACAATCCCAAGCCCGAGGAGAAATCATGAAAGCGACCAGAAAACTCTGCGAATTGGGCCAAAGCCTTTGGCTCGACAACATCACCCGTGGTCTGCTGGTCAGCGGAACCCTCCACAGCTACATCCAGGAATTCTCAGTCACAGGGCTCACCTCGAATCCCACGATCTTCGATCACGCCATCAAGAACAGTCGTGACTACGACGCTGCCATCCGACAGAAGGTGAAGGAGGGCAAATCGGGCGAGGCGCTCTTCTTCGAGCTGGCGATCGAGGACCTTAGACAGGCCGCCGACCTCTTTCGCCCGATCCACGAACGGACAAACGGCGTGGACGGATGGGTGTCTCTCGAGGTCTCGCCCTTATTGGCCCATGACACTTCCGGCACTCTCGCCGCGGCCAAAGCTCTGCATGCGAAGGCGGCGCGGCCTAATCTCTTCATCAAAATACCGGGGACCAAGGAAGGCTTACCCGCCATCGAAGAAGCGATCTTCGCGGGTGTGCCGATCAACGTGACACTACTGTTCTCCCGTGCGCAGTATGTTGCGGCAGCCGAGGCATATCTCCGCGGCATCGAGCGCCGCATCACGGCCGGGTTGAATCCCGACGTGGGCTCTGTTGCCTCGCTGTTCGTCAGCCGCTGGGACGTTGCGGTCGTCGGTAAAGAGCCTGAATGGCTGCGCAACCAACTCGGCATCGCAGTTGCGTGGCAGACCCACGAAAGGTACCGGCATTTGCTCGACTCTCCGCGCTGGCAGCGCATCTTCAATACTGGCGCCCGCGCCCAGCGCCTTCTCTTCGCGAGCACTGGAACCAAGGACCCCAAAGCCTCCGACACGCTGTACATCGAGGCGCTTGCTGCGCCATTCACCGTGAATACCATGCCCGAGGCGACGTTGAAAGCCTTGGCCGACCACGGGGAGATCGACGGGAGCTTACCCGTGCGTGCCTGCAAGGGTGACGAAGTGCTGGCCAAGTTTGAAAAGGCTGGCATCGATGTTGACGCGTTGGGCGAGCAACTCCAGGACGAAGGAGCCGAATCCTTCGTCAAGTCGTGGAAAGACCTGATCGACTGCATCGCGTCCAAGAGCGAAGCGCTCAAGGCTGCTTGAATCCGAAAAGGGGGATGAAGGACGACACTCTACCGTACGTCTCCTTCGGCCTTGCAAAATGAGGTTAGGCGGGCTTCCTGGCTATTCGCTGGCATTGAGCAAAATGGAACAGACGTCTGTTCCTGTTGAAGCCGATGCTGCATCAAGCGCGAGCACAAATGTGCCCCAGCGCGGAGCGGTTCTCCCTCATGGTAAAAGAGGACGGCAGTCCCAGACTCTGAGGTCTTCGCCATGATGTTTCTTGCTCCGATTTGGAGACACCCGCCTATCAAGGAATCGACCATTCCCCAGACGGATATCTCGTACCGACGAGGCCATTCAGATGATGGAACCAGAACACGCCAAATTTGACGCCACCACCTTTCTAGCGAAGGCAGGACTCGGACGCAGAATCGTTCGAGTCAAGGCGAAGCACGTCTTCTTTTCGCAGGGCAATCCTGCCGACTCTGTTTTCTATCTTCAGAAGGGACGCGCAAAACTAACAGTCCTTTCGGAAAAAGGTAAAGAGGCGACCGTCACGCTTCTCTCTGCCCGCGACTTCATCGGCGAGGAGTCGATTGCCGGAGCGGTTGGGCTTCGTCTGGCGACCGCCACTGCGATTACTACCTGTACGGCGCTCAAGATTGAGCGGACAGAGATGATCCGCGTGATGCACGAGGAGCATGCCTTCTCCGATCTGTTTGTGAAGTTCCTGCTCGCCCGCAGTATGCGGACCCAGGCCGATCTGGTGGATCAGCTTTTCAATTCCAGCGAAAAACGTTTGGCGAGGATCCTCCTGTTGATGGCGGAATTCGGCGAACCGGGTGAACCGGAAATGCTGATTCCGAAGATCACCCAGGGAACCCTCGCTGATATGATCGGCACAACCAGGTCCCGCGTCAGCTTCTTCATGAACCGCTTCCGCAAAATGGGCTTGGTGGACTACAACGGCCGCATCCGGGTGCACAAATCGCTGCTCAATATCATCCTGCATGATCAACTACCGGAGCAGAATGCGGAAAAGCCGCCGATCGTGGACTTGCCACAGGCTCGATCGAAGATAGCCATGCGCGCCTTACGCGAGCAAAAGTGAACAGAATCGACGTTAGTGGGATGGGATACTTATGCTTCCGGCGTTCATTTGATGCTTGGGGAAAGGCATATGATGCCCAGTGCAAAAGTAAAGCTCCTTATTGTGGATGACGAGGCGTCGCTTCGAGCCTCATTGTCTCTGATCTTTACGACATTTGGACATAGCGTCCGGTCAGCAGAAGATGGGTTCTCCGCGCTCGTTGAGATGCGGAATGAGCTTCCCGATGTCCTTATCTCCGACCTCAACATGCCGGGTATGTCTGGCTTTGAATTCCTCTCCGTGGTCCGCCGTCGCTTCCCCGCAATCCAGGTGATCGCGATGAGCGGAGCGTTCTCAGGCGACAGTGTGCCACTCGGAGTTGCGGCCGATGTCTTTTACGAAAAGGGTAGCAATCCGGGCACCCTGTTGGAGACGGTACAAGCCATGGCTCAGATGGAGCGCTCGTCGATCCAGCATCCAAATACGCCGGCGCCCATCTGGATTCCGAAAAATGGGCACGATCCAACCGGGGCGGAGTATGTGATGGTTACTTGCCCGGAGTGCCTGAGAACATTTCCTCAGGTTCTCGACGATGCTGCCCATCCGATCTGTGAAACAGGTTGCGCCCATTGTTGCAGTTTGATTCACTACGCAATCGTCCAGTCTGCAGACACGCCATCTCAACAGGCTCTTCAGCGGAAACCCGCCGCGAGAGTCCTGGCGCCTCCTGGTGTGCCCAATTTCACGGCGTGCAAGTAGGAGCAAGGAGCAATCCCTTGCATAACCGGACTAGCGATGCTCTTGCGGATCCGTTGTGCAGCCCGAATGACCTTAAACTTGTCACCGAGGAATCTCGAGCAAGCTCGAACCCCCGTGCAGCCCGCTACGCCCGCTGGCTGGATTGAAGTTCGGAAGGATGGAAACACATGAAAACCGCCGTATTTGCCTCGGCCAACTCAGCCCGGGGACAGTTCCTTCAAATCCAGGATGTTCCGCGTCCGCGTCCGGAATCCGGGCAGGTTTTGCTTCGGGTCGTTGCTTGCGGAGTTTGTCGCACTGACCTGCACATCGTTGAAGGAGATCTACCGCCGATCCAGTCGCGACTCATCCCTGGTCACCAGATCGTGGGAGAGATAGTCGAAGGCGCGACAGCGGAGTTGCCACTGGGATCTAGGGTCGGTGTTTCCTGGATGGGCGGCGTCGATGGCGATTGCTGGTACTGCCATCACGCAATGGAGAATCTGTGCGATAAGCCTACCTTTACCGGATATACGGTGAACGGAGGCTATGCTGAGTACGCTCTTGCGCGCGCGGACTTCACATTTCCGTTGCCCCCTGGTTTAGACGACGTTCATGTTGCCCCCCTCCTGTGTGCCGGCATCATCGGCTTTCGCAGCTTACGTGTCGCGGGCGTTCAGCATGGTGAGCGGGTTGGGCTTTTTGGTTTTGGGAGCTCCGCAAGCCTGGCGATTACCATTCTGCAATCCTGGAACTGCGAAATCTATGTTGCGACCCGAGGCGAATCCCATCGAAGTCTGGCATCTTCGCTCGGGGCGACCTGGGTGGGCAAAGAAGATGAGATGCCGCCCGTGCCGCTCGACCGCGCCATCACGTTTGCTCCCAGCGGAAAGGTGGTAGTGAGCGCCCTCTCCAGCTTGCGTAAAGGTGGAGTAGTTGCCATCAATGCCATTCATCTCGACCACATGCCCGCCTTCGACTATGACAAACTGCTTTGGGGCGAGCGGCAGATACGCAGTGTGGCCAATATGACACGGCAGGATGCGCGTGACTTCCTCAAGATTGCGCACGAACTGAATATTCGTCCGCAAGTCACAGTCTTCTCTCTTGAAGATGCGAACAAAGCTCTGCTGGCGGTCAAAGAAGAGACCGAGCATGGGTCATCGGTGATCGTCCCCTGAAAAAAAGAGAACACTCATCTCTGTCGAACTAAGTCCCTATTGAGGAGTCCCAGCACAGAACAGTTAGCTGTTCTGCGCCTTATTTCTTTTCGGAGTGCGTGCTCTCGACCACTAGCTCTTCGCTGTGCTTATGTGCATTCCTGGAGTGCTCAAGGGCCTGTTTGGAGAGTTCGTGAGCGGTGAGATGGTCTCCCTTGCCATGAGCGGTGGCGGCGGCGTTGTGGGCGTGAGCCGCAAAGTTATGAAGTTCTGCAGCTCGATCATGCGTGCTCTGAGACATCTTGTTCTCCTGGCAAGTTAGATGCTGTTATGGAGGAGTTCTGTCTGCGGTCGATCCTTCCACCGGCGAAGAAAACAACGAATGCCGCCTGGCGCGGACGTGACCGGCTGGATATCCAAAGGAGTCGCTCTGGCTCCAGCACGGTCACGGTGTTTATTTGTCCCGCACGCGGAGAGCAATGACTATCTGCTCAGAACCGGCTCGCCATGAACGATCTCGCCGTGAACGGTGTAAGAGCTGTGGCTTGTTCCTCCGATAATGTCTTTCGCCTTCTCCACCGCGTCGCGTGTTCCATGAACGATCAATAGAAACTTGTCGGTCTTTAGGGCGGTTTCGTATTTGATGACGCTATCCTTCGGGATACCGATGCTCACCAGCCCTGCACCGAGTGCGCTGACGCCTCCGACAACGACCGCTCCCTCAAGACCTGCTACGATCCAGGCCACCAGCGGACCGGCAACGAGAATCGGCCCAATGCCCGGGATAGCGAAGAGCGCCGATCCGAATAACAGGCCCCAGAATCCGCCCCAGAAGGCTCCCACCTTACCCCAGTGCTTCATGCGATCGCCGATGTTGTAGTAGCCTACGACCTGTTCATCCGTGTGCATGTCTTTCGCTGCAATCGACAGGCTCTTCATGTCAACGCCAGCCTCTTGAAGCTCCTTAACCGCCTGCTCTGCCTGCTCGTGCGTATCGTAGATCGCTACAACGGAATTGACATTGGACATTTGCTTTCTCCAGGTTCTCGGGTTGAATTGAAATGTTGTCGCGCCGCTGCATCTCTGAAAGTGTGTGCGGCGATTGAGCTTTTCGTTGCTAGGTTGGCGCACTGCTTCCCTTTTGCTCCCACGCGAGTCTTCTTGGCGCTCGTGGGCTGAGTCTTTCACTCTGAACGATGACGTTCTGTGCAATTGGATACAGCGGATCATTTCCTAGTCACACTGGACTGGCAGGTTGGGCGTTCGTGTGTGAGAAGCGATGACGCTTGGTGTGGAGTGCCAGTCGCCCCAATGTCCCAAACAGCACAGTTTTCTCCCTTCCGACCCCGCGAAAATATGAGGCAACCACTACTGTGGTTCGGTTAGGAAATCACTATGTCCAATGCGCCCGCCCCTTCTCCCATACGATCGAAGACGCTGCACCCCAGTGCTTTTCCAGGTCCCTCCACTCGGACTCCCTTTCAGTCAAGGCTGCTTCTGGTTGAACCAGAGTTCGACTTGTCCGCCAGCAGAGCTCTGTTGCTTACCGCCTCGAGCTATTCTGTAACCACAGTTAGCAGCCACGATAGCGTTTCGAAGCTTCACCGTGATGCCGGGTTTTCACTTGCGGTCCTGAATGACACTCTCGGTCCACCAGCTCTTCGCTCGGTCGCCATATGCGTGAGAAGGACGTGGCCCGAAGCACGGATCCTTATCTTAAGGCGCGTGGAATCACGGCTGGAAGACCACCTCTATGATGAGACAATCGACTATCCTTTCCGCCCAAAGGCGCTTCTCGACGCGCTTGTAAAGCTCGCTGACGATCCCTGGAACCAAAGGCTGCGACTCTTTGGTGCGAGTCCCGGAGTAGCCTGGGGCTCTGAGGTACCTTTGCCTTCTTCTCCATCGAAGCCGCTCGAGAGCGACCCAACCAAAGCAGAACCTCACGACTTGGACCCGGAGAAAGAATACTCACCCGATACACCCGGAGATGAGCAGAGAGGGCAACGAGCATAGCGAACTCCTGGCTCGGATCCCTCCAGCGTTGCAAATATCTCGACGAGATTATCGCCATGGAGCGCGTGCCACCAAGACGAAATTCAGGAGGAGATTGAAGAAGAGACAATTGAAGAGAGGGAGAACCAGCTACCCTACAGCGAGGATGCAGAGCGGCTGACAGTTGAAGAAACAACACGAAAACTCGTCTCTCAACATCCGCCGGTTGAGAATGGCCGACAGAAACATGTCTAAAAGAGCACAGTTTTCCCTCATCTGACCAACAAGAATAGGGCTCAAACCACTTCCGTGGCGCGGCGAGGAGATTCTTATGTCCGAAAAAGCTGTTCCTCGCTCCATTCCACCGGGTAAATTCACCTGCCCCATGCACCCGGAGGTGCGGGCGGAGAAGCCGGGATACTGTCCGAAGTGCGGCATGACCCTCGAACCCGTCGATCCCGCTTCCACTGCCGGACCTACCGAGTACACCTGCCCCATGCACCCGGAAATCGTGCGCGATCAGCCGGGCAGTTGTCCCATTTGCGGCATGGCGCTTGAGCCGCGCAACGTATCGGCCGATACGGAGAATCCTGAACTAACCAATATGACGAAGCGCTTCTGGATCGCCGTCGCGCTCACGCTTCCCCTGCTCGCCGTCATGGTCTCGGACCTGCTGCCCGGTCATCCGCTCGAACATCTCCTGCCGGGGCGATGGCTCGGATGGGTTGAGTTTGCGTTTGCGACACCGGTGGTGTTATGGGCTGGCTGGCCATTCTTCGAGCGCGGCTGGGCCTCTGTCGTTCATCGCAGCCCAAATATGTTCACTCTGATTGCAATGGGTGCCGGTGCTGCGTATCTCTACAGTGTTGCAGCCGTTTTCGCGCCAGGCCTCTTCCCGAGGACCTTCAGAGATATGTCCGGCAATCTTGCCTTGTACTTTGAAGCGGCGGCCGTGATTACCACATTGGTGCTGCTGGGGCAGGTATTGGAGTTGAAAGCCCGCAGCCGGACGAGCAGCGCGATTAAGGCGCTCCTCGGGCTTGCCCCAAAGACGGCACGAAGAATCTCCCGGGATGGAAAAGAAGCCGATGTCGTTTTGAGCGAGATTCAGGTGGGGGACCACCTGCGTGTTAGGCCAGGCGAGAAGGTCCCCACAGATGGTTCGGTGATCGAAGGTCGCAGCTCTGTGGACGAGTCGATGGTCAGCGGCGAACCAATTCCTGTCGAGAAGACGGTCGGCGCAAAGGTAGTCGGCGGCACCATCAATGGAACCGGAAGCTTCGTGATGAAGGTGGAACGGGTGGGAGCCGATACCCTTTTGGCGCAGATCGTAAAGATGGTGAGCGCAGCGCAAAGGACGCGAGCGCCGATTCAACGGCTTGCGGACAGGGTAGCGAAGTACTTCGTCCCCGCAGTTTTGCTCTCGGCTGTGATCACATTTGCCGTCTGGGCGGTCTTTGGCCCTCAGCCCCACTATGCGCACGCACTGGTGAATGCGGTAGCGGTGCTCATCATCGCCTGCCCGTGCGCTCTGGGACTGGCCACGCCGATGTCCATCATGGTGGGTACAGGCCGCGGAGCCGGCGAAGGCATCCTCATCCGAAACGCCGAGGCCCTGGAGATCTTTGAGAGGGTAGACACCCTTGTGGTGGACAAGACCGGAACGCTCACCGAAGGCAAGCCGCGCCTCACAGCGGTTATCCCGGCGGAGGGTTTCGACGAAACGCAACTTCTCCAGTCGGTAGCCAGCCTCGAAAAAGCGAGCGAGCATCCACTGGCCGCGGCCATCCTCGCCGGAGCCAGGGAGAAGCACATCGAGCTAGTCACAGTCGCAGAGTTTCAGTCGATTACAGGAAAAGGCGTGACCGGAACCCTGCAGGGCAAGCGGATTGGTATTGGGAACACGGCTTTGATGAAGGACCTTGGCGCGTCCGCTGAGGCCCTGCAGGAGCGGGCGGAGAGCCTCCGAAAGGAAGGCCAGACCGTCATGTTCGTAGCATCCGATGGGCGTTTTGCCGGTCTCATTGCCGTCGCCGATCCGATCAAAGCCTCGTCGCTTCAGGCGATCGAGCAATTGAAGCAGGCAGGTATCAAGGTCGTGATGGTCACCGGCGACAACCATACGACCGCGGCCGCCGTAGCTCGAAAGCTGGGCATTGCGTTTGAAGCCGACGTGCTGCCGGAGAAGAAAGCGGAGGTGGTGAAGAAGCTTCAGTCGCAAGGAGCCGTAGTGGCTATGGCCGGAGACGGCGTGAATGATGCACCCGCACTGGCACAGGCGCAGGTCGGCATAGCCATGGGAACCGGAACCGATGTGGCGATGGAGACCGGAGGAATCACACTGGTCAAAGGCGACCTGCGCGAGATCGTGAAGGCACGACAGTTGAGCAAACGCACTATGGGCAACATCCGCGAGAACCTGTTCTTCGCGTTTATCTACAACGCACTCGGCGTGCCTGTCGCCGCTGGTGTCTTGTATCCGGTATTTGGCTTGCTCCTTAACCCCATGATTGCAGCGGCAGCCATGAGCTTCAGCTCGGTTTGCGTGATCGCAAACGCGCTGAGACTCCGAACGGCGAAGCTCTAGTTTTCAAAGAGGGGGTTGTATAACGCAGAAAGGCAGAAATCAACTAATGAGCGCAGACAAAGCTGCTTTAGCAACAGCGCCAAGTGCACCCGCGAAGCCGGGCCCTGGCACTTCTTCAAACGGACTCACGAGCGACGAGGCAAAGAGCCGTCTTCAAAAAGACGGACCCAATGCCATGCCTGACACATCCGCTCATCCGCTTCGCAACGCATTGTCCAAGTTCTGGGCGCCTGTCCCTTGGTTGCTCGAAGCGGCCATCGCGCTTCAGCTCATGCTTCATAAGGATCTTGAGGCCGCGGTCATTGCCGGTCTGCTGGTTTTCAACGCAGCTCTGGCGTATTTCCAGGAAAGCCGCGCCCAGGCGACGCTCACTGCCCTGAAATCGCGTCTTGCCCTGAACGCTTCCGTCCGCCGCGATGGCGCCTGGAAGACGGTGCCGGCGGCGGAGTTGGTGCGTGGGGACTTGGTGAAGTTGTCGCTCGGCGGCGTAGTTGCAGCCGATGTGCATCTGATCGACGGATCTGTCCTGCTCGATCAATCGATGCTCACCGGCGAATCCCTGCCCAAAGAAGCGGGTGCCGGTGTGGACACCTATGCGGGGGCACTCGTTCGACGCGGAGAAGCCACAGCAGAGGTGACCGCGACGGGCGTTCATACCAAATTCGGTCGTACCGCGGAGCTTGTTCGCACCGCGCACGTTGTCAGCTCACAGCAAAAAGCCGTGCTAAAGATCGTGCGCAATCTTGCTATCTTCAATGGCGTCGTGATCCTCCTGATAGGAGCGTATGCCTACTTTCATTCGCTGCCGTGGAGTGAAATCGTCTCCCTGTTGCTCACATCGGTTCTTGCGGCGATCCCTGTGGCGTTGCCCGCAACCTTTACTCTGGCGACAGCGCTCGGCGCACGCGCCCTGGCCAAGCTGGGCGTTCTGCCGACGCGGCTCTCTGCGGTCGATGAAGCAGCGACCATCGATGTTTTGTGTTCGGACAAGACGGGAACGCTGACCCGCAACGAGCTTTCGGTCACAAGCATTCGGCCCATGCCCGGTTTCGACGAGGCCCACGTCCTCGGGCTGGCGGCTCTGGCCAGCTCCGATGGCGGACAGGACTCTGTCGACGTGGCGATTCGCTCTGCCTCCTCGAAGAAGCCGGTAGCGGACCTGCCGAAACTAACCAAGTTTGTGCCATTCGACCCTGCGAAGAAAACGTCGGAAGCGACGGCGACCGATGCGAAAGGCGGCGAACAACGCATCGTCAAGGGAGCCTTTTCGGCCGTCACCGGCCTCGCGGCTCCGTCCCCCGCTGCGTCGGGCATCGCGGACGAACTCGAAAAACAAGGCTTCCGAGTATTGGCGGTTGCTGCGGGAGCCCCAACCTCGATGCAGATTGTGGGCTTTATCGCACTCAGCGATCCACCCCGTGCCGAATCGACGTCACTCATCTCGGAACTTAAGACCCTGGGCGTGCGCACCGTCATGGTGACGGGCGATGCTCCGGCGACGGCGGCGATCGTCGCCCATGCCGTGGGACTGGAGGGCGCTGTCTGCCCGCCGGGACCGATTCCCAAAGACGTCAAGCCACAAGACTTTGCCGTATTCGCGAGCATCCTTCCGGAAGGAAAATATGACCTCGTCAAGGCATTCCAGAAGGATGGACACACGGTTGGCATGTGCGGTGACGGCGCCAACGACGCGCCAGCGCTGCGTCAGGCACAGATCGGCATCGCTGTATCGACAGCAACCGATGTCGCCAAGTCGGCTGCGGGTGTTGTACTTACAGAGGCCGGACTGGGCGGCATTGTCGCTGCGGTCAAGGAGGGCCGGATCACCTTTCAGCGCATTCTCACCTACACGCTGAACTCCGTTCTCAAGAAGATCGTGCAGGTACTGTTGCTCGCAATAGGCCTCGTCATGACCGGACACGCGGTTTTGACTCCGATGCTGATGGTCATCGTCATGATCACCGGTGACTTCCTGGCAATGTCCTTGACTACGGACAGAGTGCGACCATCGACGATGCCGAATTCCTGGCAAATTGGCAGGATCACGAGTGCATCGGCCATTGTGGGAGGCTGCTTTCTGGCATTTTGCGTCGCTGTCTTGGCTGTTGGCAAATTTGAACTGCGCCTTGGAATCGCGGCATTGCAAACCCTTTCGGTTGTCGCGATCGTCTACGGCTGCCAGGCCACCATCTATGCCATACGAGAACGCCGCCACCTTTGGGGGCTGCGACCAACTATATGGCTCGTATCCTCTTCTGCGGCTGACATCCTGATTATCTCGACCCTGGCGCTTCGTGGGATCGCCATGGCTCCGCTGCCCATATCGGTGCTTGCCTGTGAATTTGCTGCGGCCGTCGTCTTCGGACTCATCCTCGATGGGTTGAAGATCCCCATCTTTGCCCGTCTCAAAATCGCCTAGGAGAAAGGAGCAGCCCCGGAGCAGATCGGATGAATTCGTCTTCAGGCTTTCATGTCGATATCAGATCCAATGGATTGCGCGCCACAACGTATGACGCGCGAGCGTGGATCAACGCTCATTTGCTCTGGCCTCTTCGTCTACTTCTTCTTCCTGTTCCAACTCATCGTCGTCTTCTTCCTCTGCAGCATCATCATCGAGGGCTAATCGGAGGTCTTCATCCGGATCTACATCCCGTCTGATTTGCTTCTCTTCATCGGCCTTAAGAATGGCATCGACGCTTGACTCTTTGGCTCCGTCGTCAACCTTAGCTGCTAGCCCAGACCCGACTCTTCGCGACGTAGTGGCACGATCTGTATTCGATGGCTGTATGTATCGGTTCATAATGCGTCTCCTCGCGATGCGGCTACTAGTGTCCTACCCTGAGATTCGCAGATTCTCAACTCGGAATCTCTTCCCATGACCGTCTACCCGCGGTTGGAGGGTAACATCCCGTTCGGTGTCTGCATTCACTCCCTGCCAGTCGGCAATTCAGACAGACGATATCCGTAATCGTTGTGTGCCTTTAACAGCAAGCCAGAGCAGAATTTCATGCAGAGCTAGACGGGGCTGAGCAATTGGGCTCAGTCGTCCGAAATATTCACGGATGCAGGTGGCAGACAGCGCGCAAACCATCTCATCGCGTCGACAGCCTAGCTGACCAAGGTGGGCGCCAAAGCTTCGATCAGAGGATGCGATCGAGTCCGAGGATATGCCCCGGACGAGGCACCCTGAACGGAAATTCCCAGAATTAGGCTTTGGCTGGATCAACCCATGAGAAACTAGCCAACTTCTGAATGTAGTTTATGCGGGCGTTGTCTCGCAGTTGGACGTACCGTTCCGTCAAGCTGCTCTTTTTACCTTCATGTCTGGTCGCAATCTCCGCCAGCAAGAACCAGTCATGCCACTTTCCCCCTGTCTTCTGAATTGCTCTAAGCTGCTTTATCAACTTTTGAGTTGTTTTAGAAGAGATCGGAAGAACCTGAACCAGATATCGGCATAATTTTGCGGTCTTGCGCAAATTGTGCAGTTCATGCATCTCCAGCAGACTAATCGCACGTTCTCTTCCGGCTCGACTCTCTAGTTCCGCGTGAGTCCTTCTCGCCGCGATGCGTTGAGGAAGATGGATCGTATTGGCCCCAAACCAGTTCCCAATGCGGCTGGCCAGTTCGGTAACAGAGATGATCGGCTCCTTAACCTCTTCGAGAGCCTGCTGGAGACTTTGCAATGCGACTGCCAAAGAATGACCATTTTGAGCCAGAACCCGCACCAGCCTCAGAGCCTTGGCTTCTCGCCGCTTTGCTAGCTGCCTGTGCAGATGTTTTGTTTCACCTCTCTTGTTGTCATTCTGAGAGCCAAGTCGCGCGTTCGATTTTATCGAAGTGTCTTTGTGAATCAGGTCGCCTTGAACGTCTAGATCGCGTACCGTACCGGCTGCGCCCCGGACCTTCTTGAGGAGAAGCCAGGCCTCGCGTGACTGAGCAGCACGATGTGGAAGTCGATCTCGAATGAGATCAAGGAGTGTCAACTGTGCTTCCACCTGCCGAACAGCTTTCCGCAAGCCTTGCACTGCTACTACCGTTGGTTTAGCGGTACAGGTCGAAATCGCGCCATTGAGTGCCGCCACCCGATCTGGAAACGTGTTCATCGGAAATCTGATGATGGTCGGAGAAGACACGAGCAAGGGCCGAGGCTTACTCATCGTAACTCCTCCAGACACTTCATTCGATACGAGAAGCGACTTGGAAACGATAGCATTTTGAGTGCCGATCCAGCGTTAGCGATCTTCTGATGAGAATCGTTGTGTGAGGAGCCAAGAGGTAGCAATGCGCTTTTATTCCGATATCAATCCGAGCGATCCTAGTCGTCTCTGCCGCGCATCACTTCATTGTTTTGTAGTGCCAAGAGATGCGAGTACCTCCGCGATGAAGAGGACCGAGCGAGCGTAATTATGAGCTTTGACGGCCCCACCCTCCGTGAGCAAAACTGTACAGCTTCGCCATCTTCAGAGGGAGACAATCGCCAAGAGACGCGATTCAAGGGGATCGTCGAGGCTTAGACCGTTGCGACATCCAGCATCCGTATCGGCGGGATGAAATTGAGAAGATGAATTCAGCTAGTGGGCGCAAGCTTCAAGTTCGGCCACTCGTCCCGGTGACGCTCATCACATCTCTGCAGCCTCCAGGTCCCTTATATTGCCGAGAGAGGGATTTGCCAGAGAGATACACATGGATAGCCGATGCGTCAATCCGCAGTGTGCTGTACGCTGGAACCTTTTTGGTGCAGCTGCATTTGGCGCCGGCGCACTTTACGCCCTTGGACCGGGAAGGACAGTCCGCTCGCCGCATCACAAGGAATACATCTGGCTGTGTGCCTCTTGTGCTACTCGCCTTACCCTTGAAACGGATCCGTCTGGCGGTGTGGTTGTGACACCACAATCAAGAACCCGAGCCTCCCCGCGATCCGATGGTCCTAACGACCTTCGATTGGTGTTCCGTTCCACGTGGGTTCTGTTGCCGACGGACACTGGCTTTTGGAAACAGGGCGCACAGACGAACAAGAGATTGTAGAAGACCGGATGTTCGAGCCAGGCACTGGCACGGCATCAAATCGCGTTTCGGGGAGCACACATGTCAAAGCACACTACGGAACTACTTCTTTCACACTACACGCTCGGGGACCTGGATCTTCCGAACCGGATCGTCATGGCTCCGCTGACCAGGAGCCGCGCCGCAGAAGGTGGCGTACCGACTCCGCTCATGGCCGAGTATTACGCGCAACGCGCCTCGGCTGGACTAATCATCGCGGAAGCTACACAGATCAGCGCCGAGGGCCGCGGCTACGATGGAACACCGGGGATATACACTGAGGCCCAGATCGCAGGCTGGGAATTGGTGACGCATGCCGTACATACCTGCGGCGGCAGGATCTTTCTTCAACTCTGGCATGTAGGTCGCATCTCCCATACGTCTTTACAGCCGGATAACAGAGCGCCAGTGGCGCCGTCCGCAATCCCCGCAAAAGCACAGACTTTCATCGACGGCCGTTTCGTCGAGGTCTCCGAACCGCGCGCGCTTGAAAGGAATGAAATTCGGGAGATCGTGGATGCATACGTTCTGGCGACTCGAAACGCGTTGTGGGCGGGCTTCGATGGGGTTGAAGTGCATGCTGCAAATGGCTATCTGATCGACCAATTCCTCCGCGACGGATCGAACGAGAGAACCGACGAGTATGGAGGATCGATCGAGAACCGCACCCGCTTCCTGACTGAGGTGATGCAGGGAGTGATCGAAGAGGCGAGCGAGGATTGCGTCGGGGTGCGGATCTCGCCGGTAAGCTCGGTCAACGATGCTCATGACAGCAATCCAACAGAGCTATTCTCCGATGTGGTTAAGGTGCTCGACCGTCTCAAGCCGGTCTATCTTCACGTGATCGAAGGACAGACAAACGGACCGAGGGATATCGATCCGAGCTTCGATTTCCACGCGCTGCGTCAGAAGTTTCATCGAACCTATATGGCGAATAATGGATATACCCTCGAGCTTGCCGCTCAATGCATAGAGGCAGGCGACGCCAACCTGGTGGCGTTCGGGGGACCGTTCATAGCCAATCCCGATCTGGTAGAGCGCTTTCGCGCGAATGAGCCGCTCAATGCCCCCGACCCGGCAACATTTTACGGCGGCGGAGCAAGGGGCTATACGGACTATCCGGCTATCGGAAATCTCAGTTGTTCAGTCGGTTCCAGTTCTTAGTTGGAGGTGTTTTAGTGAGAATTCGTTTGAGCTTCGGTTCATGCTGACGGTTACTCACGCCGGTACCAGGCCCAGGCACGACGGGGAAACGTAAAACTCTGCAGGTCCACTATTGCCGGGTACATGAAGCTATTTCAAGGCATACGCAATGATCTCGTTCGATGCGGCACATGCCGCCGTCCATTACCCTTCCGATCGCCGCTTTCGCATCTGGGTCCGGCCCTCGTTCCTGATGACTGCCATTGCGCTGGCGCTGCTGCCTCTGCTTGCGGCATGGATCGAGTTTCTCGTTTTCGGCCTTCCCCATATCCCCGCCGTCCCCCAGATCTATCCCAATAACTTTGCCGGACCTCATGGCTTTCCGTTGTGGGTGCGCTACTGCCACTTCTTCAACTTTGTGTTTGTGACGATGCTGATCCGGAGCGGTCTGTCGATCTTGGTCGATCATCCTCGCCTCTATTTCAACAACAACTGCACACCCGGCAGCGAATGGATCCGGTTGACGCCTATCAAGGTTCCTACGGATCGGATATGGACGGCGAAGGACGATGCTCGTTACATCTCGCCCGTCGTTGCTACGCCGGGCTATCGGCACACCGTCGGAATTGCCCGCTCATGGCATTTCCTCAATGTGTACGGCTTCATCCTCACCGGCTTCTTCTTCGTAATCATGCTCTTCGATACGGAGCAGTGGCATCGGCTCGTTCCACAATCTCCGCTCGTGCTGCTGCAGGCCTGGAATACCTGGGTGCATTATGCGACATTCCACTTGCCGCCCGAGTTCAACGGCTTCTATGGCTACAATGCACTACAGCAAATCGCGTATTTTTCTGTCGTCTTTGTCTTCGGCCCTCTGGCCATCCTGACTGGCATTGCCATGTCGCCTGCCGCGGTCAACCGCTTTCCCTGGTACGCGAAGCTCTTTGGCGGCAGGCAATCGGCGCGGTCCATCCACTTCCTGACTATGCTCGGTTTCTTAGCGTTCATCGTCGTGCATGTGACGCTGATCGTTATGACGGGCTTCGCTCGCAACATGAACCACATCGTGATGGGCACAGACGACCTGACTCGCCGGGGAATGATTCTGGGCTTCGTCGGCATCGGCGTGGTCCTTCTCTCCTGGGTCGCGGCGCATTACGTATCGTGGTTTTATCCCCGCTCCCTGCAGCACGCGCAGAAGTTCATTACCTACCCTCTGCTATTGACGACTCTGAACCGTCTTCCGCCCAGTGAGCATTACAGCGAGGATGACATCTCTCCACGCTTTTGGCCGAACGGCAAGATGCCCGAGCGCGAGGATTGGAAACAGCTGGCCAAAAGTGGGTTCCGGGGATTTAGGCTCAAAGTGGGCGGCCTCGTCGACCACCCGGTTGAGCTTTCTCTCGCTGATATCGAGAGCCTGGGAAAGACGGAACACATCACTATGCATCACTGCATCCAGGGTTGGACGGGCATTGCGAAGTGGGGTGGCCTCCCCATGAAGTCTCTTGTCGAGTTGGTCCGTCCGAAGCCGAATGCCAAGGCAGTCGCGTTCTTCTCCTTTGGCGGATCCCTTTATGGCGGCGCGTACTACGACACCCAGAGCCTTGAAAATGTACTTCAAGCAGAATGCCTCCTTGCATCCGAGATGAATGGAAAGCCATTGCCTGAGGTCTATGGGGCTCCCTTGAGGCTGCGAGTTGAGAATCAACTTGGCTACAAGATGGTCAAGTGGATTGAGCGGATCGAGTTCATCGAGTCGGAGAAGTCCATCGGTCTGGGAGAAGGCGGGAAGAATGAAGACGACGAATACTTCGATCTGCTCCCGAATATCTGATGACCTACATCGATAAGCGGAGTCATGCGCGCGCCGAGCACGGGAACTTCGAGCACGTTGGTGTGCTACTTGCACACCTGCGGCTGGAGTGGCTGCTGCGGCACTTCTCTTCCCGCCTCGTTTGGGCTGCTTATGTCTGCGTAAACTGCTTCATTACAATCGGGCTGCTCGCATTGCTTGCCCTGATTACAGGCAGCCCATTTGTCTTTCCATCGCTCGGTCCGACCGCGTATCTCTTCTTCTTTTCGCCGCTGGCGGAGACCTCCAGTCCCCGCAATGCCATCTTGGGGCACGCTATCGGCCTCATCTGCGGCTATGCCGCCTTCGCGCTTACGACAGCTTCCAGCCCGCCCTTCGCAATGCACGCCGGCGTCCACGGCCCCAGAGTTCTGGCTGCCGCGCTCTCGCTCTCGGCTACAGGAGCCTTCATGGTTCTGTTCCGAGTGAGCCATCCGCCTGCGGGAGCGACGACTCTCATCGTTTCTCTCGGCATCATCTCGCAACCCAGGGACCTTGTCATCATCGAGATCGCCGTCGTCCTGCTTACAGCACAGGCTCTGGCGATCAATCGGCTGGCCGGCGTGCCATACCCACTTTGGCGATATCACGAGCCTCCAGTGAAGGCCTCTTAGCCGGGAGTGTGCGAGCCCGTCTTCGGTCGCCGATCGTTATCGAGAAAGTCAGCGTCTGCGCGAAGCAATTTTGCTTTCTGCTCACGGGGAATCCCGATGAGAGTGTGCAAAAGAGATCAGCACGCTCGAACCATGCAGTATTGAATATCCGTATGAAAGTAATTCCGCAGGAATCACGTTCAGGAGGCAGGCCAATTGTCGCAACATGTGAGAATGCGCCCTTTGGAGCTGTGCCGCATGGGTCCCGGGACAACTCGGGAGAACAGGGTCTCCTAGCGGCGCCGGCGATCCATTCAGCTTTACCGGAGCGCACGATGAAAACGCCCGTCGGTCGTCGCAAGAAGATTATCAGCAGCTTTATTCCGTACACGGTTGCGTTCCTCCTGATCACGGGCGCGGCAAGTCTGTGGGTCTCGCCGCTTCACGGTCAGGATGCCGCCCCTGCAGCTCAGGCCCCGCCGCCAGGCATGGGACAACCAACCTCGGCGCCGTTAACCCCGGAGCAGCTGCAGGACCTGGTTTCGCCAATCGCGCTCTACCCGGATGCACTGGTTGCGCAGATTCTTGCGGCTTCGACTTACCCAACACAGATTGTCGAAGCGGAACGGTTCCTTCAGCAGAATCCGAACCTGACAGGCGCGGCGCTGGGGACCCAGGTAAACCAGCAGGACTGGGATCCGAGCGTGAAGGCCCTGACTCAGTTCCCTTCTGTCCTTGCGGATTTGGATAAGAACCTCTCGTGGACCTCCGAACTCGGCGACGCGAATTACAACCAGCAGGCGGATGTCATGGCAGCCGTCCAGTTCATGCGTGGGAAAGCACAAGCAGCCGGCAATCTGAAAACCACTCCGCAACAGAACGTAACGAACGATGGGAGCACGGTCGTCATTCAACCGGCAAACCCAGACGTAGTTTACGTGCCGGATTACGATCCCGAACTAGCTTACGGGTATCCCATAGGACTTTGGCCGGGATTCTATCCCTGGTGGGACGTCGATGGTCCGTACCTCTCTTTCGGTATTGGATTCGGCATCGAGCCGTTCTTTGGGTATGGCTGGGGCTGGAACGCATGGGGCTTCGACTGGCGACACAGAGGCTTGATGTATGGCGGTGGCCGATATGCGTTCCAGAGCCATGCGTTTTATGACCGCAATGCATACTTCCACGGGAACTACCGCGGAGGCCAGTCGTTCGCGCGCGGAGACCGCAGTTTGCGCGGTTTCAGCGGCCAGGCCGGCCGGGAGAACAGTGGCAGAAATAACAGCGGCCGAGAAAATGGTGGCAGACAAAACGGAGGCGCGCGTCAAGGAGCCTTCGGCGGAATCAGCCGCGGTGGAGATGCTCGAGGCTTTTCTTCCCGTGGAATGTCGAGTATGGGCGGTGGGATGCGCGGCGGAGGCGGCGGCATGCGCGGAGGTGGTGGAGGGATGCATGGCGGGGGCGGCGGTCATCGGTAAAGACCAGGGAAGTAGCCGTCGGCGGAATCACCGCAGGCACAGTGCAGGTTGGGAGAAGCCAGGATGGAGACAACAATGATTTCGCCGGAAAGACACAATCCTAAAAGAAGATATCTGGTCGCAATTGCCAACACAACTGCCGTGTTCACCTTCGCGGCCTGCCTGGGTATCGTTCCGGGAACGGCTACGGGGCAGTCCACCAGCCAACCGCAGGCGGCCCCGGCAGCGCGAAGGCTTCCGGTGCACCCAGCCGAAGCCGGTCAACAAACTTTTGCGTCCGCGGCAGAAGCGAGCCAGGCGTTAGTCACGGCGCTTCAGAAGGATGACCAGCAGACGTTGTTGAAGGTGCTCGGGCCGAATGCAAAGGACATCGTTTCGTCGGGAGATGAAGCTGAAGACAAGGGCAGGAGAGAGCAGTTTGTGCAAAAGTACCAGCAGATGCATCGTCTGGTAACAGAGCCGGACGGTATGACGACACTGTACATCGGCGCCGAAAACTGGCCGACGCCTATTCCCCTCATGCACAAAGGCTCCGCATGGTATTTCGACACCGCAGCCGGCAAGCAGGAGATCCTATATCGCAGGATTGGAGAAAACGAACTGACTGTCATCCATATATGCGATGAACTGGTGGACGCGCAGAAGGAATACTACGCAAAACCGCATGACGGTAGCTCCGAGCGACAATATGCTCAGAAGATCTCAAGCGATCCAGATAAACAAAACGGCCTTTACTGGAAAACTGCCTCCGGGGACACGGATAGCCCGCTTGGCCCTCTTGTGGCGTCTGCGGAGAGCGAAGGCTATACGCAGGATGCGAGTCAGAAGCCGGAGCCGTTTCACGGCTATTATTTTCGAATATTGACGGGCCAGGGAGGACACGCGGCGGGCGGCGACCGAAGCTATATCGTAGACGGGAAAATGACTCGCGGTTTCGCATTCCTGGCATACCCGGCAGAATACCGGTCGTCAGGAGTCATGACCTTCCTCGTGGACCAGGATGGCGTTGTCTATGAAAAAGATCTTGGCCGGCGCACTGAGGAGACTGTAAAGTCCCTGACGCGATACGATCGCGACTCGACCTGGCGGAAGGCGGACTAAGGACAGCTGCTTTAGTATCATCTCTCACGTAAATACATCGTCTTCACCCCCCTCGAAGTACTTCGGAGTTCACTATTCTTACTGGCTTCTCATCGAGGAAGGCAAGCGCGTTCTCCACGCTCTGCGGATAAAACTCTCGCCAGGTCTCCTGCACGCCATAGCCGAGATGCGGCGTCAACACCGTGTTAGGCGCGGTGCGTAGCGGATGGCTCGCCAGCAGTGGTTCGCGGTCATAGACATCGAGAGCTGCGATGATGCGACGTGATTGCACCGCCTCGATGAGCGCAGCCTCGTCCACGATCGGGCCACGAGAGGTATTGATCAGGATTGCGCCGATCTTCATCCGGGCGATATCAGAGGCACCGATTAAGCCCCGCGAGCGTGGGGACAGCACCAGATGGATGCTGACCGCATCAGAACGCGACAAGAGTGCTTCTTTTGAAACCAACGTAGCGCCCGCCGCTTGCGCACGCTCCGCAGTCAGGTTTTCGCTCCACGCCAAGACGGTCATGTTCAGCGCCCGGCAGTAGTTGGCCATGTACGATCCAAGACGGCCAAGTCCGATGATCCCGATGGTCTTTCCCGCAAGGCTGACTCCGACCGGCAGGCCCTCCTGAAATCGTCCTGCGCGAATATTCGCGTCGGCGGCTGGGATCGCCCGGGCAGCCGCCAGCAACAGGCCAAGCGCCAACTCCGCAGTCGCGGCCTGATTGGCTGTTCCCCCAACCGTGTTGCACACGATCACGCCTCGCGCGGTGCAGGCAGATATGTCGAGCGAAGCATTACGCGCGCCCGTTATGCCCAGCATGCGCAGCTTAGACAAGCGGTTAATGAGCGAGGCCGGAAGCGGCGTGCGCTCGCGCATCGACAGAACAATCTCAAAGTCAGCCAGCTTTCGAGCCGCCTCGTCTTCATCCGCGAAGGCCCCCGCAAAGAAGACTACTTCGGCACGCGCCAACAGCGGCGACCAGTCCGCGCTGCTCCGCGCCACACCCTGCCAGTCGTCCAGAACTGCTACCTTGGTCATCGTAATTCTCTCATCCCAGCCGTCATGTCTTGTCCGGGCTTCTCTTCCCGAAGCGGTAATAGCGCCGCCAGCAATTGACGCAGCGAACCGGACTTAGTGCAAACAAGACCAGCACGCCATCGAGAGGATGCTGCTCGGCCTCACGGAATTCGATCGAGCTGCACAAGGGACAGTCTGGACGCTTCCACAACAATCGTGGAAGGCTGCTGGGCCAGTTTACTTCTGCTAGATCCATAGAAGAGCTCCTCACGATGCGGACGACAGGATATCGTTACAATCCGCTCTCGCAACCGGCGCCGGAATTTGCATCCAGCCAAGAGAGAAGAGCGCGGATGCTTCCGGTCGCCATCGCCACACATTCGTCGGCCGCCCCGTAATAGAGATGAATCGTATCTCCATCGGCGCCGATGGTCTGTCCGCAGGGAAAGACGACATTATTTACGTCTCCTTCCCGCTCGTACGGAGCTTCGGGACCGAACATCCAAGAATCTCCCCGCTGCAGGCAGATGTCCGGCTCGTCGATGTCGAAAAGAGCGAGACCCAACCGATAGATACTGCCGGACGCTGTATTCCGGACGCCGTGATAGAGCACCAGCCAACCCTTGGCGGTTTCAATGGGCGGAGAGCAAAGCCCAATCTTGTTCGCGTCCCACCATCCTCCGCGCCGCGCCGCAAGCATCACTTTATGACTGCCCCAGTGCCGCAGGTCCGGTGAGTACGAGATCCACATGTGAGCGCCGAGCGTCGTCACAGGCCGATGAATCAGAGCCCAGCGACCTCCAAGCCTCCGAGGTAGCAAAGCAGCATCCTTGTCCTCAGGCGTCATGATCACGCCATACCGCTCAAAGCTCTTGAAGTCTTTAGTCATTGCCAGCGAGACTCCGGGGCCGCCTCGCGCAAAGGAGGTGTAAGCAATCGCATATTGCTCGAGCTCCGGGACATACGTGATGCGTGGATCCTCGATGCCCCAGATCTCCTCGGGATACTCGCTGGGATTCGCCATCAACGTCGGCCGGGGATCAATACGCCATCCATCGATTCCGTTCGCGGAACGCGCAGCACACAAGTGGGACAAACCCGTTCGCTCTTCGACTCGGCAGAGCAGCAAGGTGTCTCCATCGGCCAACCGCGTCGCGCCGGCGTTAAAGACAGTGTTAATCGGATAAGGCCACTCTTTCCGGCTGAGGATCGGATTGCCGGAATAACGGGTAAACAAGGGAGTGTCTACGCGCGCTGCGGACTCCTGCTGGAGACTCTTGGCCTGGTCTGGTGGTGAAGGCGACATAATTGGATTCAAAGGGAGACGCTCATTTCCTGATGCTGTTCTTTTGCGGTTGGCATTTCCATACCTTGCATTTCGAGAAGCGCCATCAGGAACGAAAGCGTTGATTCTGCTCCCTGATTTTCGTTAACGCGGTCTGGGTGAAGACCGTCTCGACAGCCGCCGGTGGTGGGGTCGTAAAGCGGAACCTCGAGATCGTTCTTGCCGAGAAACCAGCGGAAGGCACGCCATGCCTCCTCAAGCCACTGATCCTCGTTAGTGATCCGATAGGCCTGGAGGCAGGCAGAGATGGTTCCGCACGCCTCGACCGGCTGTTGATCGAAGCTCGCCTTCTCGCCGCCTTGCGTAAAGAATCCGCGGGAGCCAATCGGCATGAAGACGTCACCTCGGCGCTGCTCAGCGACAAGCCACCTGAGAGAATCGCATCCTGCTTCGACCATCCGCTTGTTGTCGCTTTCCGATCCTGCGACCAGGAGCGCCTGGGGCAGCCTCGCGTTGGAGTAGGAGAGGCTCTTCTCAAACCAATCCCATGTTGGTGAATGAGTGCGCTCATAGACATCCAACAAAAGATTGGCGAGCGTATTTCGAGTCCCCTGGATCAACCGGTCTCCGGGGAAGCAGTCCAGATAGGCCTGCATACCCAATACGGAGAAGGCCCATGCGCGAGGACTTGTAAACGTGAGCGCCACGGGGACGGCGGCTTCGAAGAGCCTGCCCGCCGCGCCTCTCAGGCCGGCGTCTTGCGAATGGCAAAACACCGTCCCCAATGCCCAGAGGGCGCGGCCGTGGCTGTCTTCGGAGCCGACCTTTTCCAGCCACTTGCGGTCGTAGCTCAGGAAGTTTCTGAATCTGCCCGTCTCTCCGTGAAAGGCAAGCCACAGAAAAGCCAGATAGCGGCGGGATAGCGCTGTATATTCCGAGCGGCAGGCCAGGATAGATTCGTTCAGCAGAGTTGTAACAATGAGCGCACGGGCGTTGTCGTCGGTTGTGTAGCCTTCGAAGCTGTTGGGCACCGTGAATATGGCATGCTGCAATATGCCCGTGTCGTCTGTCATGTTCGACAAGTGTGTTGTATCGAACTGTGGCAAGCTATCCGTAGGCGTTGTTGATGAGAAGATATCTTGCGGAGCGGCCCGCGGACGCAAACTTCTTTCTCTTCGTGCGCGCTGGAAGCTCGCCATATAGGCCTGTGCTGTCTTCTGCCAGGTTGTGCCGCGCGAATGCAGATAAGCACGTTTTCGCATCGCATGGCGCTCGGCATCGTTGTCCAGCAATCGTATCGCTGCCTCGGCAATGGAGCCGGGATCGTCAAATGGAACGAGGACGCCTCTGCCGTCGGCAAGAAGCTCTTTGGCGTGCCAATAAGGCGTCGAAATAATAGCCTTTCCCGCACCGAGAGCGATCGCGAGCGTTCCGGAAACGACCTGCGCCTCCTGGCGATAGGGCGTGATGTAGAGGTCCGCTGCGCCGACGTGTTCGACCAACTCCTCGGCGCTCACGAAACGGTTGTTGAAGATGACATGCGAGGCTACGCCTAATTCCACCGCCAGAGCCTGCAACTCTTCCCTGTACCGCTCGCCTTCCCGCCGTCTGATGTGCGGGTGCGTCGCTCCGGAAACGATGTACACCAGGTTTTCGTGTTTCTTGAGGATGGCTGGCAGCGCGCGGATGACGTTTTCGATTCCCTTATTCGGAGACAGCAGGCCGAAGGTAAGCAGAACAAACTTTCCCTCAGTGCCGAACTGATCCTTAAAGTAATTAGGGTCCATGAATGTCAGGTCCGGCACGCCATGAGGAATGAGGTCGATCTTTCCACCTGGCACGTCGTACACGTCGCGCAGAAGATGCACAGCGTGTTCGCTCATCACAATCAAACGATCAGACAGATGGGCGATCTCTTCGAGCACCGCACGCTGACTCGAGTCCGGCTCGCGCAGAACCGTGTGAAGTGTCGTCACCAGCGGCATTTTCAATTTCCGAAGCAACGCCAGGATGTAGCTGCCTGCGACACCGCCGAAGATCCCGTATTCGTGCTGCAGACACACCAAGTCGTTACTGTTGAAATTGAGAAACTCAGCAACACGCACATAAGAGGCGTAATCGTCCTGTTCAAGCTCTATCCGTACTCGTTCGGGATACTGATAGCGTGATTCCGGATCGTTGACAGGTATCGCGAAAAGGCGATTGTTGCCATATTCCATGGCAATTGCGGCGCATAGGTCTGTCGTGAATGTGGCGATGCCACACTGTCGCGGCAGATAATTGCCGATAACAGCGATGCGCGTCGGCAGAGGCAGCGGATGAGTCTCTGCTAAACAGGACACTGCCGTCTCTCCGTTATGAAGTATCCCCGCATGAGGCATGGCTCCCACCCTTCCCGCTACTGTGATTGCTGCACTCGCGATACCAAGCATCTATGTGAGCTTCCGAACAAGGGGAATATCAGGTCGATGGTGCCGGAATCTTCCCGATAGGGTTTAGCGATATACATAGAAGCATCTGAACTCTGCCTTCGCTCTTCCGCTTGCGTGAGGTCCGAGACGACGTAATAACAGAGTGCGATCTCTTCTCGCAGTCCACTCCAACGGCATCGATAACGCTCTATCCGATCGAAGAAGCCGGCTATCAGAAGGCATTGCCAGATCGGCTGGATGGCTGGCGAACTCAAATACCCTCTGCGTTAGAGCTTCGCACCAGTGAGACCTCCTATCTGTTCGATTTTGCTCATGCCACGGGCCATGCTGCGCGCAAGTTCTGCGCCGTTTCGATAGAGAGAGAAACCTGAATTCGGGGCAGGGCGGTCGCAAACATAGGGCTCCCTGTCAGGCAAATGGAGACCTGGGGCTCAGCGGCTGTCAGTCGGTTAATCGTGTTGTGTGTTCTGACTCAGCTCAGCCGGGGCATTGCTGCCGGGAAGACGACGGGAAATCAGGGGAAAGAGCAAAGCCACGATGAAATAAGCCACCGTGACCGCGACCGCCAGGAGAGGAAGTCCAGCACCACAGGCCATTCCGATTCCGGTGACAAGCCAGACAGTCGCCGCAGTCGTGAGGCCGGCCACGCGGTCTCCCCTTACAAAGATCAGTCCTGCTCCAATGAAACCGATCCCCGTCACGACCTGCGCCGCCACGCGGGACGGATCGAGCACAATTCGGTCATTGATCAGAATGTCGGAAAACCCGTATTTCGAGATCAGCAGGAAAAGAGCAGCTGTTGTACCTACGATCGTATAGGTGCGGAGCCCTGCGCTTTTGTGGCGAATCTCGCGCTCCAAGCCGATCAAGGCGGAGAGGACAAACGCAAGGCCGAGCTCCAGAAGTTGGTTGACACTCTGTCCTGAAGCTTCGGAAATTGACATGTGATGATTCTATGCTGTGACCGCCAGGCCTTAGCTGCAACCGCGAGACGACAAGAGCATCGTTCATTTGGAAGTGTGCGAAGCAAACATTCGTATCTTGCGCGGTTGCCCAACGCTTCTTCAGAGACCAGACAGACGAAGTGTTCCTGAAACAGAACTTCGGTCTGGGTCGTGAACGCATTGGCAGCTTCTTCAAGGGCGGCGTGGAGGATTTCCGCCCTCCACGGCGACTCATTGCGATCTCTCGAAAACGCGTCGTGACGCGCGTACTTCAGTCCAAGTCAGTGGTCATGCGACATCTTTGGTCGGTGCCGCGCGGTTGGCCACACGCCCTCCAGTCTCGTCCAGCCAGTCGAGGATCACCTTCAGGGCTAGGCCCATATTGCCGATCTGGCAATGATTCTGGGCTGACTCGGCTTCAGTGAAAACCCTGGCGCTGACAGAATGCGCCGCGGTCAGCGCCATCAACTGGTCCGGCAGTATGCTTAGCGGCATGTAGTGGTCTTTGCTCCCAGCCATCAGAAGAACGTCCTGGGTGACCAGAGAGGAGATGTCATCCGTGCGATATTCGCGCCAGGCCGCAAACACGTCGGCCGGCGTGGCGCTACCCATGACACGCTCGCCTTGAGCAATGACCCAGTCCGTCAGCAGGTCCGTCTTCCTGACCGAGGCAACGGCCGCGTTGACCAGCGGCGCCGGCATTTGATCGGAGTTCGCCGCGATGACGGAGAGCCCGGAAGCGGTGAACCCTTCGTCGCCGCAACGAAGAGGCTAGTGCAGATGTCCATCGCGATCACGCGGCTGACCCTTGGTTCGCGAGCCGCGGCGCGGATGACCAGACCGCCGCCGAGGGAGAAACCGATCAGGGTGAAATCCGAAAGGTCGAAGTGATCCGCGATCGCGGCGACCGGTAAATGCCAGTCCGGTGTCATAGGAATGCCCGCGTCCAGCGCCGTGCCCTGGCCGGGGCCGTCGAAGATGATCGTGTCGAGGCCTAAATTGCGCAAGGCCAGCGCCGCAGGCAGCCATTCAACGATGTAGCTGTCGTAGCCGCCAAAGACGACGATCTTCCCTCGCACCACAGGCGGCGTGAACCGGTAAGCTGACAGCTGCTTTCCCTGATAGGGGACAAGGTGATGGTTTTCCGGCGTGACGCCGTTCTCCTTTAGAACGATGTCCATGAATCTTTGGAAGGCAGGCTCGACCCGTGCATCGGCGGGATCAAGGAAGAATATAGCCATTTTGGCGTAATAAGCGGCAGGTAGGCGACGGCCAGCCGCCAGGCTGCTATCGCTGAGCTCGGACATCTCTCGCGCCCAATCATCGTAATTTTTGATGCGGGTACCGGCCGCCTTCAGCTCCTCCAGCATCTGCTTGTCGCCCACCCAGTTCCAGAATCGATTCATCTGGAAATTCAGCGAGACATTTGGGTGGAATGAATAGTACCCAACTGGAAAACGACTTAGGATTGCGTCTTCACTGAGATCCATATACGCAGCTCCGTTCTCTGTTGAATTTGACGCCAACACTAAACCTCCTTGCTCGTGCGTACCGGTTATTTCGCCTTTGCGACCATCGGAACCTCCACAACTGATATCCGGGTACTGCGTCGTACCTTATTCCGCTCAAGCGCTCAACCGGAGTCTTTGTATCAAGCTAGCTGCATTCCTGTTGATTGCTTCAAGAGAATCAGCATCGACTTCTGCTGATTGGTCTAGGTTCGCAGTGAAGATCTTAGAAACCTTCTCAGATGCGTATGGGTAATCAGTGCCAAAGACTATGTGCTCGCAGGGGATCGTGCCGAGAAGGCTCGGAAGTCCGCTCGGTGAGACAAGGGCCGTGTCGTAGTAAAAGCTGCGGATGTCGGTCATAAAGTCTTCTGCGTTCCGGTCCTTGGATAAAGAGGCTCCCAATTCGGCAAAGCGGGTTGCGGCGAACGGAAGGTATCCGCCACCGTGTGACAAGATGACCTTCGTTGAAGCGAACCGCTTGCGGTGGCCCTTCAGAACCAGATCAACGGCGCAACGTGTCGTGTCGGCTGGATAGTCGGCAAGGGGGCTGGGTGCGCCTGGGAGTACAGGCATAGGTGGTCGTGTGGGATGTAGAAAAATTGTAGCGGAGCGCCCCTCCAGCTCTTCCCAAATCGGATCCAAGCGCGGATCTGAAAGGTAGATGTCATCATAGTTGCTGTGCAGGGTCACGCCGTCGACGTCAAGCTCGTCGTAAGCTCGCTTTATTTCGGATAGGGAAGCTTGGATGTTTGGTAATGGAAGCGTTGCCAAGTAGCCGAACCGTTTGGCATTTTGAACTATCAGGTTTGCTCCATAGTCATTTACGCGACGAGTCATCTTGATACGATCGTCTCCCTTCCATCCCTCCACGCCGGGTGCCGTGAGCGAAAGCACAGAAACAGCAATCCCTTCCTCATCCATAAAACGAAGGAGTTGCTCAGGACTCCATTCCGGAGCACCCCATCCGGACGGGTCTCCACCATGCGTTTTAAGCTCTTCTGCCCAGAATGGCGGGATAAGGTGGGTGTGTACGTCAATTCGTGTATTAGACATTGCTTCTCCCAAGGTTTGACCTGCGCAGAACGACTTAATACGATAACGACATCATTGTTGCTTTACGGTCGGGAGAAACTTCTTCACTCCTGCCCTAAGATCAAGCTTCGTCTTGGTTCTTTTCCGTAGCCGCGACTTTATCGAAGGCAATGGCCCACACACGCTTCGATGTTCGTCTTGTGGCGAATTAATTTCTGTACAACCCAGCTCATCTTTACAAGAAGACGGACCTTGCGCCGACTCACTGTCCTCACGCCTTAGCGGACACGCAGCACCAGACTAAGACCAACCGTATCGATCTCCCCGGGTCGGCTATGACCGTCTGTTTGGTGTAAATAGTAGGATTCGAGAGCTAGAGAATCGGAAATGTACTTGTGAATGCCTACTTCAAGCCTATTCCGCTGCCAGGAGTGTGTGTCCGAGAAGTAAAACAACTCATCCCAGGCGAATAAGAAGTTGTGTCTGCTGGATGACCCGACTGCATGTTGAACCTTTATACGATCCCCGTACACCCAAAAATTCTGGGCTTCACTGATGACCCCGGCAAAGCGATTCCGGTCATCAAGGCTGAATCCTCGATACGAAGCCTGGAGTGTACCCGCAAGAATTGCGTTGTGGCCGTAACCGAGAGTTAGTGTCAATGATGATTCTGGTGCCGGGGGTATTGCATTACTTCGTGACCCTCTGCTCAGAGCAGTCTCTACCGGAGATGTCCACTTGTCTGTGTTGTTTTGCTCATGCTCAGACAAACAGCCCACGCTCACGCGGCACCCTGCGCAACGTCGCGCGGGCAAACAATCAATGGGCTTGGGAGTGCCGATACCAAGCTCCCGTAATCATGAAGAGAAAATCCTTGTTCCTGGAGCTGGACAAGTTGCGGGGGCGGATTTGAACCTACGGCTTTTGGGTTATGAGTTGTGCAGAACCACATTGAGCAGCGATTTGTGAACTCGGATACGGCCGTTATATTCAATAAAACCGAGCTTACGAAAGCGGTTCATGAAGAAGCTGACGCGGGAGCGGGTGGTGCCGATCATTTCCGCCAGAGTTTCCTGCGTAATCTTCGGAATCAGCGTCTCCGGTTCGCCCGGCTTACCAAATTCCGCCATCAGCAGGAGAATTCGTGCCAGCCGCTTTTCACTCGAATTGAAGAGTTGGTCGACAAGATCGGCCTGACTTCGCATACTCCGAGCCAACAAGAACTTCAAGAACAAATCGGAGAACGCGTGCTCCTCATGCAGCACGCGGATCATCTCGACCCTCTGAATCTTGAGTGCGGTACAGGCAGTAATTGCAGTGGCCGTTGACAATCGGAATCCAGCCACTCCGGCGATTGATTCCTCGCCAACGAAGTCCCCGGCGGAGAGAAGCGCGATCGTGGCTTCCTTACCGCCTCTCGAAACGACAGTCAGTTTCGCGCGACCCTTCTGAAGATAGAAAACGGAGTCAGCAGAGTTTCCCTGCGAAAAGAAGACATGCTTTGCCTTTAATTGAACGACTCTTCGTCCCAGCCCAGCTTTAGCCAGAAAGCCGGCTGCGTCAAATATCGTGTTCTTAGCATCGGCCATCCGAATACGCCCCCCGGAGGCGATCTTCCCCGGGCGCGGTTCAGAAGGGTGCGACCGCCCACGGGCTAAGGATAAACGTGTGAAGAGACAGAGTCTGTGATGAGTATCACAGAAAAACAAGCTGGAGCACTTAGAGAAGAGATGCTGGTCTGTGGAGATACGAACCATAAAAGTATCCCAATGTGACGTGCGTCACGTGGTCGCGTGATACGTGTCACCCGTTTTGGCTCTGTCCCCGCTATAGAGTTGCACCAAAGGCGGAATTATGGAGCGAGGAACGCGAGATGCCAGGTCCACTGTGGTAAGCACCGATTTCTCATTGGCATCGAACTTAGCCTTAGCTTATGCGGTTCGCATCGCCCGTGCCGAAGCACTGAAACTACAATCGGTAACCCAGGTAGCAACTACGGCAAAGGATCGCCGTGCCGACCTGCCGGCCATGAGCGCCCGAGCGTCAAATCGGCTGAGTCCACACCTTCATCGCAGCAAGAAGACCGGAATTCTCTGCGCAGCTCCCTGTCCCCTAATAGCTCTGAGGCATAAGATGGCCCGGCATCGGACAGCAAAGTGCTGCTTTCAGCAATGACTTCCTTCTCGGCGTGAACAGCAAACAATGAATCAGACCGAGAACCCTTACAGGGAAGCGTGTGTTCTGCCCTGGAGTGAGAGGAGCACCTGGAGAGCCGATGTTGCCCATGCACGCCGAGAACTGCCTGTTATGCAAAGCCAAGAAACCAGGCTGGTTTTGCAACCTGGCGCCGCAGGCACTGGCCGAGTACGATGCGATGAGCACCCACGTCATGCTGCCGATGGGCAGCATCCTGTTTGCGCAAGGGCAGGCCTCGCGCAGCGTATCAGTAATCTGCGATGGCCGCGTCAAGCTCACTGCGTCCTCGCGCGACGCTAAGACGCTATTGGTGAAGATAGCGAAACCGGGAGATGTCCTGGGTCTCAGCGCGGCGCTCTCGAATACACCGTACGAAGTCACGGCCCAGGCAATCGAGCCCACGCAGATAAAGACATTCAACCAGAAGGATTTTCTGCATTTCATCCGGCGCCACGTGGAGGGCAGTCTGCACGCGGCCGAAAGCCTGAGTAATGAATATCGTTCGGCACTGGCGGATGCATGCCGCCTGGCACTCTCCAGCTCCATTGCGGGCAGGGTGGCTCATCTTCTGCTCGAGCTCGCAGTCGACAGCGCAACCGCAGACAACGCTCAACCGGAAATCCACATGGTGCTCAAGCATGAAGACATTGCGTCCATGCTCGGTAGTTCTCGAGAGTCTGTCACCCGAGTGTTGAACAACTTGAGGCGCAAAGGCATCATCTCGATTAAAGGAACGAAAATGACGATTCTTCGGAAAGAAGGACTTGAACTCTTGCTCTGATTGGAGCGGTTTCTTTCCTGGCGGTTGAGATCGTTGCCGGGTGACGCAAGTCAAGTGGACACGTGCAAAATCGCACATCCAAATTAGCCCGTATCTGAAAACATTCTCTTTGTGGAGAGAACGCCATGTCGCTTCAAGTAGGCAATATCTCGACCCTGCCATCCCGGCTGCTTCTTGCCACGGATTTGACAGATCTGCAGCATACCCTGCCCGTTGCGATTGACCATGCCTTGCAATACAGAGCCGAATTGAGGCTCATCCACGTGCTCCCGGACGTGAACTCCTCGGATACGAATCCATCCTTGCTTGTTCATAGCGACCGGGAAGGAGTACAGCATCATGCGGAAACAATTCTCGAGGATGCAGCCAAGAAGGCGAGAGACGCAGGGGTGCAGTGCGCCTGGACTATGCGTACCTGCCACGTAGCAGACACAATCCGACAGGTGGTCCAGGAGTGGGGACCGGATCACGTGATCATAGGATCGCACGGCTCTCAGAAGGCCCAGCAGGAACTCCTGGGATCTGTAGCGGAGTCGATCTTCCGTGAGGTCGAGGTTCCCGTTCTCGCGATCGGCCCGGAAGTTCAGCACGATGGCAAGTTTTTTTCAAAGGATGCCCGCGTTCTTTTTGCTACGGCACTGAACCGGGAATCACGCTCGGTCGCCGAGTCTGTTCTCAAGTTTGCCAGGATTCACCAGGCCGACCTCACCATGCTGCATGTCCTTCCAGAAGTCGCAAAAGCTCATCCTTCCGCGTCGCGCGTGCGCTCCTATGCGGAACGCATGTTTCAGGAGATTCTGTCCGGTATCAGCGCACAAGAAACTCGTCCCGCATGCATGATCGAACGAGGCCATGTCGCCGAGACGATTCTTCGGGTTGCGGGGCAAGGCAAGTTTGACTTGATCCTCCTCGGGGCGGTCTCTGGCGCGTCGTTCCGGAGAGAGATCGTGCCGGGAACGGCCTATGGCGTTATCAGTAGGGCGCCGTGTCCCGTTCTTGTTCTCAAGGAAGGGACTCTCCTTGGCACCTCCGGCCTGCCTGCTGCACCGTAGATGTGGGCACCGGAAAACGGTCTCAATCGGAGGTATTCCCTATGTCAGGACTGATCCGCGTTATTACGCCGACTTGATGTGATGAAGACCACATCAAGCGCCTTTGCTTCCGCTTATCGCGAACGAAATTGTCTATACGCCTCGCTGTCGAAAGTCCATATCCACAAATCGCGGCACGGAGCAGCACAGAGTTACAGAGGAATCATCGTGAATAGTGCGGTCCAGAATTCGCCGTCGCCAGTGCTGAAGCGCGAAGAGTACGTCGAGAGTAGTGCACACAGGAAGGTCTATCTCGTTGGCGGCGGTATCGCTTCCCTTGCGGCAGCCGCATTTCTCATCCGGGATGGCGATATTCCGGGCTGCAATATCACCATCCTGGAGGAGCTGGAGAAACTGGGAGGCTCCCTCGACGGGACTGGAACGCCTCACGACGGATACACTCTCCGCGGTGGCCGGATGCTCGAAAGTAAGTATCTATGCACTTACGATCTGTTTTCTTCCATTCCCACACTCGACCAGAGCAAAACGGTGACGCAGGAAATCTTTGAATGGAACGAAACCATGAAGACCTCGTCAAAGTCGAGGCTCGTCCGGGATGGGCGCAGAATCGACGCTCCGCGGTATGGTCTTGGCGAAAAGCAGATTCTTACCCTGGAACGCCTAGCTGCGGAGCCGGAAGGGGGGCTCGGAAACAGCAGCATCGCAGATCAGTTCGACCCCTCGTTCTTTGAAACCAATTTTTGGCTGATGTGGTGCACAACCTTTGCCTTCCAACCCTGGCACAGCGCCGTAGAGTTCAAGCGTTACCTGGTGCGGTTCACCCATATGGTCGAGGGATTCAACAGGCTTCATGGAATCATGCGCACGGTTTACAACCAGTACGATTCGATGGTCCGGCCGCTGCAACGATGGCTGGAGGAACGCGGTGTTCGATTTGAGCTGAATACCCGTGTTACCGATCTCCTCTTCGAGGAGAGTGATGCGAAACGGGTGAGGAGCATTCATTACGAAAGCGGAGGAGTCTCGGGAAAGATCGACGTCGCCTCCGAGGACCTTGTGATTGTGACCCTGGGTTCGATGACCGAGGCATCCTGCCTGGGCTCGATGGAGTCTGTGCCGGCCCTACATGGCAAAGCGGACGGCGGTGCATGGACGCTGTGGGAGAAGATCGCTGCCGGCAGACCGGAGTTTGGCCGGCCCTCTACCTTCACCGACCACATCGATCAGTCGAAGTGGGTATCTTTCACGACCACCCTGCGCGATCCGGCGTTCTTCCGTATCGTCCGGGACTTCACCGGGAACGTCCCTGGCGAGGGTGGTCTGATCACCTTCGCAGAGTCAAGTTGGCTCGCGTCGATCGTGTTGCCTCACCAACCGCACTTCATCGGTCAGCCAGAGGGCGTCAATGTCTTCTGGGGTTATGGACTTTCCGTCGACGAACCCGGAGATTTCGTAAAAAAATCGATGGCGGCTTGCACGGGCCGGGAGATCATGACCGAGGTACTCGGTCACTTGCGGGTCGAGACGGAGGCAATCCATATTCTTGAGACCTCTACCTGTATCCCCTGCATGATGCCATTCATCACCAGTCAATTTCTGCGGCGGGTGAAGGGAGACCGGCCCCAGGTACAACCGGAAGGATGGAAGAACCTGGCATTCACCGGTCAATTCTGCGAGCTCCCGGATGATGTCGTCTTTACTGTGGAGTACTCGATCCGTTCCGCGCAGACAGCCGTGTACGCGTTGCTTGACCTCAAACGAAAGCCGCCGCCAGTTTATAAAGGACATCACGATCCGCGCGTTCTCTATAAGGCATACAGAACGCTGCACGACATGACTGGCTGAAGTATGCCGCTGTTCGGTGCATCGGCACGGCAGCACCGCCAGATTCCACTCCGATCGTCCGGTGGCGTTCCCCTGTGATATCAGGAGGCAGCACCTCCCGCAGGCAATCACCAGCCTGATCGACGAACACAGTAATGGGTTCCCTGGGAGCTGGTTTCTTCGAGACATGGAGAAGAATCAGACGGCTATCCATCCTGCCGGTCGGAGTCGCGGCAAATTGGGCAGAGCGAAGGAGCCCAGTTCCTGATCCGTCGCATACAGGATCGATTTCAGAGCCTTCGGTCGCACAAAGAGAAGTCGGACTTTGCCAACGCAGTGGACTGTCGTTCTCCGTATCCGGGTTTGCACCGGTGGGCGCGCCAGGTAACAGCTGACTGCTGCCCCGTGAGCAGGAAAGGCCTGAAGCGTTTCTCTACAACAGTTGTGACGGACATCACTGCGCGATGATTCCGTACAGGTAAATAGTAGAGGCACGGAGGCTCGACATGGCAACCAAACAAACGCCTGTATGGAACCTGGAGAGCCTGGTCATCCCGTCCCGTTCCCTGATGGCATAAACAAAGCAGAAAACAAAATGGCAAAAACAATGAAAGCCGCCGTAGTGAGAGAACTCGGCAAGCCACTCACGATTGAAGAGGTGAAGATTCCCGAAGTAGGGCCTGGACAGGCGCTTCTCAAGGTGATTTCCACCGGTGTATGTCATACCGACCTGCACGCTGTTACCGGAGACTGGCCGATCAAACCGCAGCCACCGTTCATCCCCGGTCATGAAGGAGTTGGTTATGTGGTCGCGGTAGGCAACGGAGTCAGTGTGGTGAAAGAAGGCGACCGCATTGGAGTTCCCTGGCTCTATAGCGCGTGTGGACACTGCGAGTTCTGCCTGACTGGCTGGGAAACCCTCTGCAAACAGCAGAAAAACGCTGGATACTCGGTTGACGGCAGCTTCGCGGAATATGTGCTGGTCGATCCAAACTATGTCGGCCATTTACCCGCAGGTGTCGACTTTACGCCGATCGCTCCAGTTCTTTGTGCCGGCGTAACCGTTTATAAGGGCCTGAAGCAGACAGAGGCCCGGCCCGGCCAATGGGTTGTGATTTCGGGCGTCGGAGGCCTCGGGCATCTTGCGGTGCAGTATGCCAAGGCCATGGGATTGCACGTAGTGGCTGTCGATATAGCGCCCGACAAACTCGAGCTGGCAAAGAAGCTTGGCGCCGATCTCGCTGTGAACGCACTTGAACCCGACGCCGCGGAGCGCGTTCTCAAAGAGACGGATGGAGGGGCGCACGGTGTCCTGGTCACCGCGGTTTCGCCCAAGGCCTTCTCCCTCGGCGTTGATCTCCTGCGCCGCAACGGCACGATGACGCTCTGCGGTCTGCCGCCGGGAACATTTTCCCTTTCGATCTTTGATGTGGTGCTCAACGGTAAGACTCTCCGTGGTTCGATCGTTGGAACTCGCTCCGATCTCGCCGAATGCCTGAGCTTTGCCGCCGAAGGCAAGGTGAAAGTAACCTACACAACCGCGGCGCTCGAAGACATCAACCAGATCTTCGATCAGATGAAGGCGGGCAAGATCGATGGACGCGTGGTAATCGAACTTGCCAAGGCTTGACGGATCCCGACGCGGAGGTCGGATAGCAGTGATTCCCTGCTATCTGCCTTCCGGCGAATCCGGGTTGAGACCGTCTTGCTCGTCCCAGTCGTTTCTGACTTTGAAAAGCGACGCATTGTCAGCACAGTACATCCAACCTTGAAGGAGACTAACTTCCAAATGGCATACCAAACAATCAATCCCTATACGGAAGAACTGCTCAAGACATTTCCAGAGCACACGGATGAGCAACTGGATGCCATCATTGCGCGGGCCGAGGAAACCTTCGAGAAGGACTGGAGCCTGAGACCGCTGGCGGATCGCAAGGCAATCGTCAAGAAAGCGGCTTCGATCTTACGTGAAAAGCGCGACGAGTTTGCCAGGCCCATTACCCTCGAGATGGGTAAGTTGTTTAGCGAGGCGCAAGGAGAGGTTGATCTGAGCGCCGATATTCTCGATTATTATGCCAACAATGCGGAGAAATTTCTGACACCCGAGAAGCTGAAGGTAGATGAGGGCGAGGCCTTTGTCGAGAATGAGCCGCTGGGCATTCTTTTTTGCGTCGAGCCATGGAATTTCCCCTATTATCAGTTGGCTCGTGTCGCGGGACCGAATCTGATGGTGGGCAACACACTGGTGGTGAAGCATGCGCCCAATGTGCCGCAGTGTGCGTTGGCGTTCGAGAAGCTGTTGCTCGACGCCGGAGCCCCGATGGGCGCCTATACGAACGTCTTCCTTTCCAACGACCAGGCGGCCTCAGCGATCGGGGACAAGCGCATCAAGGGCGTCGCCCTGACCGGCAGCGAACGGGCCGGTACTGCGGTCGCCTCCGAAGCCGGCAAGGCTCTTAAGAAAAGCACGATGGAGCTGGGCGGGAGCGACGCCTTCATCGTGCTGGACGATGCGGACATGGATACGGCAGTGAAATGGGGGCTGTGGGGGCGCATGAACAACACCGGTCAGTGTTGTGTCGCCGCAAAACGGTTCATCCTCGATGAAAAGATCGCAGATACTTTTCTCGATCGATTTAAGAAGGAGCTGGAAAAGCTGGTTCCCGGTGATCCCATGGATGCGAAAACGACGGTTGGTCCGCTTTGCACCGCCGGGGCGCTGAATCTGGTCCAGAAGCAGATCAAAGGCGCCCTTGATGGTGGCGCGACAATATTGATGGGAGGAAAGCGGCTTAATCGGCCGGGCTATTTCCTGGAACCGACGATCCTTACCGGTATCAAGGCGGAAAACCCAGCCTATTATCAGGAGTTCTTTGCTCCGGTGGCGCTGATCTTCCGTGTCAAGGACGAGAAAGAGGCTGTCAAGCTCGCAAATGATTCACCCTATGGGCTTGGGGGATCGGTGATTACCAAGGACATCGAACGGGGCAAGCGGATTGCGCGCCAGATCGATACGGGCATGGTCTTTATCAACAGAGCGACGTGGACCGCCCCCGACCTGCCATTTGGTGGGGTCAAGAACTCCGGTTATGGCCGGGAGCTCTCTGACCTTGGCATTAGCGAGTTCGTGAATAAGAAGCTCATCCGCGTAGCCTGATCGAGAACCCTCAGTTGCGTTACTGGATAAAACCTGAATTCGGCCGACTTACTCTCCCCTCTCGATGAGGTGGGCGTGAGGATGCCTGAGGTAATGTGAGCCAGTCTAGCCAGCCAAGGCTTGCGTCAGCGAGAGCTCCAAACGACGTCCTTGCGCCCAAATTCGTTGTGATGGACGAACTCCTCGAGTTCGCGGCGGACGCGGGGGTAGGCGGCGCCAGGATCGGCTGGGTATCCCAGGGCACAGGCAAAGGCGACCTTCATAGCCGCCGGGACATGAAGAACCCGCTTGACCTCTTGCTCAACCGGACTATCGCTGAAGACAGTGAGGACATGAAATCCAATCCCCAGTGATTCGCTCATGAGCCACATATTTTCCATCACACAACCCAGACTCATGTGACCGAGCACATCTCCTTCGGAACCGGGACCGCGCTTGGTGCCATCGTAGAGAACGACAAGCAGCAATGGTGTTTCATGCACAGATCTGCCGAGAAAAGTAAGCTGAGACCTATAGTCTGAATCGGGAGTCCAGGCTTCGGGATTCGTCCAGGCGGGGGGAAAGATGCTGGCGAGCACCCCGGTCTTCCTGACGCGGAGCTCTTCCTCGGAAAAAGCGAGCTGCGCATAGTTCTCGCGGAGGAAAGACTCCGACATGTCAGCAGGAAGCTTTCCAATCGCCTCGAGCTGCTCCTTTGCGTCCACGATCAGTATCTCGAAGTTCTGCATATTGTTCGGGGTCGGAGCCCATCGTGCAGCCTCCAGAATCAGCTTCAGATCCGACTTTTCGATAGACCGGCTCGCGTCGAAAGCTCCTCGCTCAGAATGCCTGTCCCGAATGACCTTCAGAATCCGTCGCATCACGCTCTCCTCGCCCGTTTTTGTGCCGGCGCGTTTTCTACACCTTCTTCAGACATTAAGGTCACGGACGGTGGAAAGGATGTGACGCCCATCACACATGTACGGGACGGAAGAGATGCTTGCGGCTCAATTCTCTGATCAGCATGCAAATGCAACCTCTTGAATGAGTTCTCCTTCGGTAGTGCCTCTCGCCGCCGGCACGCAAAGTACGGGGCAGGAAACGTGTGAGATGACCTGCAGGATCGTGCTTCGAGGAAGGTCTTCTTCCGAGAGTTCCCTGCCCGGTGATCCCAGGACCACGAGATCGGCATCGAAGCTGTGAGCGTATGCAGCGATGACCTGCCCTTCATCCCCCGACGCGACAATGTGATTCACGGGCACGGTATGCGATTCGTTGAATGGCGCGAGAAAGCGCAGCCGTTCCAGGCAGTGGGAGCACTCATGTTGGTTCGCGCAATGGGCCGTGTGAAGAACAAGAAGCTGCTCATGCACGATCGATTGAGCAAGGTTGAGAGCGGCGAGCGAGGCGGCAGAAAAATCCGTCGCGGCAAGGACGCGCCGCCATTGGCCGGCCCACGGCAAAGATATATCTGCGCCTGGAGAAATCGTCAGAATGGAGCAAGATGCTTTGCCGAGAAGCTGCCGGGCCACCGTGCCCAGCGCGACGCGACCGGCCTCTGTCTTCCCGCGTGTGCCCAGCACCAGTAAATCGACATGATGATCCGCCAAACTCTGCAGAATACACTCGCAAATGATTCCACTCTCTATGACTGAGTGAACAGTGATCCCTTTGCGGCGGGTGTCCTCCTCGATTCGTCTCAATTCATCGCGAGCGGCCTGATCTCCCTTAAACTCGTCCGATGCTCCGGCAGGAAACGCATAGCTTACAGGGTCGATTACATGCACAATCACCAGCGTCGATTCGTGCCGGCGAGCAATTTCCTGGGCGTAACGGAGCGCGAAAGACGCAGCCTCACTCAGATCTGTGGCTACGGCAATCGTCCTGAACGTCAACGCATCTTTCCGCATTGCTGGTTTCCTCCCTACGTCCCACTTTCAGCTAGTCAGAGAAGCCGTGTCGGTGACGGAGGATACGGTCGGTTGTGACGCCGCTCACATCGTGCGATCAGGTGACCTCTTACTTGAGAGAAAGCCTGTTATCCAGCCAACAGATCTAGTTGATCCGCGCTCAGAATCACGATAGAGGCGCCGTGCCGGACGATGAACTTGTCACGTTCAAATTGATTTAGCAGACGGGTCACGGTCTCGCGAGAGGTTCCGGCCATATTGGCGAGTTCTTCGTGGGTAAGCGCCATAGTGAAGCGCAGCTCCGGTTTACCACAGGCCGCAGTAGCGGCCCAGTCGAGCAGGAGGCGCGCAAGCCGGCCTGAGGCCGATCCGGAAAGCGCCAGGCGGCGGGCATCCAGAAATACCTCGTGATATTCCTTTGCCAAAACCCGTGAAGTATTCTTCCCCACTTCAACATAGGTCTGCAGGAACTCGAGAAAGTCCGCGCGGCGTACGCTCTTGAGGATGGTGGGTTCGAGCGTCTCCGCCGTCACCTCATATTGCATGTTGTTCAGGGCCGCGCTCAATCCCAAAACATCGCCACCTCCGGCAAGACGTAAGATCATCACACGTCCGTCGCGAGAAGTCGCCGAAAGCTTAAGCTGCCCTTCGCAGACAACGAAAACACCAATTGCGGGTTGGCTCTCCTTGAAGACCACCGCGCGGCCTGGCAGTGCCATGTGCATTCCAATCTCGTCCAGACGACGCATGGCATCATCGCCAAGATTGCAAAAGAGACGCAGGGTGCGGAAACTGCAGTCTGCACATTTATCTGCGGAATGTCGCGCGGCTGACGGCATATAAAGTGCCTTTCGAGCGGATCATCGTAACCAAAACTCTTACGTTGCCTGTGGCCGCATCCGTTTCCCGTTTCTAGGGGTAAATGGCAAAATAGCTATACGTTGGGAAGGCAGCGGTTAAAATCGCAGGTGAACAAGTAATCGCGCCAGTTTCCTGGCTTCTTCCGGATTGTCTGGTGTGCCCTCCTCGCCCAGCTTGGAATGCGGAGTCGAAATCTGAGAAACGCAAGGAAATGGACCCAGAGGGAGATGGCCTGGTATTTAGACCTGAACCGGGGCCACCTCTCAGATATTGAAACCGGTAAGCGCGAAGTCGGTTGAATTACCCTGCAGATCATCGCTCGCGGGCTCGGAACGACGATGTCCAGATTGTTGAAAGACGTATGACCTCGCTGGTGCTCCAGCCTCAACTTCGAATTAACTTGGCTCCCCGGAGTCCTCTGCGCCGCATTCGATCGGGCGTAGGCTTCGGTCTCTGAGACAGATCCATTTTCCCTTGCGTCATAGGTCAGCATGTTCTACGGTCCGCTCCCTGTGCAATTGCCGATTTGTATTGGTACGCGATCCTTCCCTCAGCCACAAGGAAAGTGAAGTGTTCTTTCGCAGAAAATCTCAAGCGAATTAGCAGCGAGTATTCCATTCGACTATTTTCAATTCTGTTCACTTTTGCTCACACGAATCGCCCCATACCTGCCACGCTTCGGTCGATTGCCGATGATCCGAAAGAAGCGCCTACCGCGTTATGCTCGGGCAATTGAAGGTGCGAAACTGCATTGAGCAGTGACCTCCAGTTTTCGGCTCCCGGTTCGATACGGCTCATGGCGAAGCGAGAGCACGGGGCAAGTCGCAGCCGTAAGCAACTTATAGGCTGTGCTTGCGTTGATCGGTCCGAATCGATGGCCTCCGTCCGAGCCCAGCACGATCCAGTCAGCGTTGGTCTGAAGCGCTGCTTTCAAGACCTCTTCGGTCAATTGGCCCGTTGTCACGAGCGTGTGGACGGGAGGCATGAGGGCCGTCGCATCCGGGGCGAGCGCATCCAGCGCGTACCTGGCCCAGTCCAGGATCCGCTCAGGATTGATGCTGTCTGCGACGTCCGGATCCAGAACATATAGGAGAGTCAATTCGGACCTGTAGGTTTGCGCGATGTCGAGAGCCATATCTACGCTCTCTTGATAGTCGCCCATAAGAGATACCGGATGGAGGATATTCCGCGGAGTAGCGTGTCGAACGGCATCGCGGGCGTGGGATCCGACGGCAAATACCGGAATATTCACCGTGGAGATGAGTTCTTGAGCGACAGAGCCTAGCGCGAGTTGACCCAATCTCCCGCGTCCATGGGTACCCAGGATGAGCCTGGTCGCATCGGTGCGCCGAAGTTCCTCATGAATGACATCGCTGGCGAGACCCTCTCGAACGGCGGTATTGCAGCTGATTCCTCGTGACTCGATCTGACGCACGACGCCAAGCAGCATCACGCGGGCGTCCCGAACAATCTTTGTTCTGTCCACATAAGAGGGGACAGCACCAGCCTCGACTGCCACCTCATTGCAAGGAGAAACGGCGTGAACTAACGTTACCTCGGAGCCGCCAGCCCGTGCCTGCGCGATCGCGTGGGGCAAGAGGTATTCCATATCGGAGAAATCGGTGGCAACAAGAATCCGATCAGGCGCAGCCAGCGTGCATCTCTTAAAGCGACCCTCGACACCATTTTGCATTGGAATCTCCCTTCATTCTCACGAGTCTCCTGCTTTTGGCTGCTGTGTTGTGGATCACATATGTGCGTGACGAACGTCACAGCCCTTCTTTGTCTTGAACCTCCAGCAAAGCGCGCTGGATTGTGCTTTTCAATGCCCGTAACCGTCAGCTTGAGGAGAGACCTTGCCGCGAAACATCCAGTAGCTGACGCAGAAATATCCGATCGCGAGCAGGATGCCAAAGGACCACCAGATCAGGCCCACATGCGTTGCGTAGGAGCCGGAAAGCGCCTCGGCCACAGTAATGTCTTTCGCTGCGTTTGTGGAGGATGGAAGCAGTGTTGGATAGAGTCCGACAGCCGCGCCGACCAGCATGATGGCGAGATAAAGGCAGGAAGACAGGAAAGCGTTTAGCTCCTGTCGCCGTACGGTAAATATTTTCATTCCCGCCAGCGAAAGAACCACCAGGACGGGTATGGCGAAGGAGACAGGATGAAGCTTGTAATGATCGAGAGTCTCTGGCCGTACCAGAATGGTCGCCAGCAAGCTGACAAGTGTGATGACGCAAAGCGCGATCCACGCCTGCTGGCTGAAACGCCGGGCGCGTTCGCAAAGATCTCCTGTCGCCTTCAGGGCCAGATACAGGCCGCCGTGGACGGCAAGGGCCATAAGAGCGACCAGGCCGCCGACGACGGTATACCAATCCAGGATGCCAGGCTGAGGTCCGACACGCCAGTTAGTCCAAAGAGGCAGAAAGAAATAATTGTCCGGCCCGATGGGCACGCCGCGAATCACATTCGCGAGAGCCGCGCCGAAGAAAATGGCTAACAGCGCGCTCGACAGGAAGAAGACTCCATTGAAGAAGCTGCGCCATACGCCGTTATCAATGTGCGAGCGAAGCTCAATGCTGGCGCCCCGTCCGATCAACAACCAGAGCACGATCATCAGCGGTAGATAGAAGCCACTGAATGCCGAAGCGTAGAGGAGCGGGAAAGCAAAGAAGAGCGTACCTCCGCCCGCCAGCAGCCAGACTTCGTTCCCGTCCCAGACCGGGCCGATCGAGCGCATCATGACGCTACGGTCGTCCTCGTTGCGTGCGAGGAACGGGTACAAAATGCCGATGCCGATATCGAACCCATCCAGCACCACATAAGCGGCCAGCATCGCAGCGACGATCCAGAACCAAACAGCTCCCATTGTTTACTCCTCTGCGTCCTAGGCCGCGATGCCGTCCGGACGGGAATGGCCCTCAGCCGACTCCGGCCCCATCTGAATGAAGCGGTACACGAGCACGATCCAGAGAATGGAGAGCACGCTGTACATGCCAAGAAATCCGAGCAGGGTGAACAAGCTGTTTCCCGCGGAGACATGCGTCGAATAGCCACTGGCCGTACGCAACAGACCGTATACCAGCCAGGGCTGGCGCCCAATCTCGGCCGTCATCCAGCCGGCGGTATTCGCGATATAAGGAAGAGGAAAACTCAACAGGATTGGCCACAATATCCAGCGCGCCCGGTAAAGTTTGCCGCGCCACAACAGGAAGGCGGCAACGATCATGAGCAGCGCGAAGTACGTCCCCAGACCAGCCATGATGTGGTAGCTGTAAAAGAGCAGCGGAAGCATTGTCGGCCACTGATCCTGGGGAAACTGATCCAGCCCCTTGACCTCTGCGGAAGTCGTCCCATAGATCAGAAAACTCAGAACTTTGTTGACGACAAGTGGATTGTCAATGCGTTGCCGCTCAATATCGGGCTGCCCCATCAGCACGATCGGAGCGCCTCTCTCGCCGTGGAAGAGCCCTTCCATGCCTGCGATTGCAGCCGGCTGGTGTTTCGCCGTATAACGCCCTTGCAGGTCGCCGGTCGGAAAGATTTGCACGACGCAGGAAAGAAGGCCGGCGATGACGCCGACGCGCAGAAATAGCCGCCCGAATTCGCTATCGCGTTTGTCCAGAAGATAAAATGCGCCGACAGCGGACATGACGAACGCTGCGGTGATCACTGCGCCGCACATGTTGTGCGCGTATTGCAGCCACGCCCAGGGATTCAGCAGCAGTCCCCAGAAGCTCGTGAGCTCAAATCGGCCGTCCGGCAAGAGACGATAAGCAACCGGATGTTGCATCCAGGCGTCCGTGACGATGATGAAGAACCCCGAGATCCAGGAGCCGACAAACACCATGAAGGCTGCACCCCAGTGCGCCCACCGAGAGAGGCGTTTCTCGCCAAACAGGAACAGCCCAAGGAACGTGGACTCGAGGAAAAAGGAGAATACACCTTCCATCGCGAGTGGCTGCCCGATGATGCCACCCGTTCGTCGCGAGAACTCCGACCAGTTGGTGCCGAACTGAAACTCCATCGGTATGCCGGTGACCACGCCGAGAAGGAAGTTGATCGCGAAGATCTTCGCCCAGAAGCGCGAGGCTTGGTTATACCGCTCGTCGTGCTTGACCAGAGCAACCGTCTTGAGCACGACGATGAGCAGTGCGAGGCCCATCGTCAATTGCGGAAACAAATAGTGATACGTGATGGTGAACGCGAACTGCAGTCGGTGCATCAGAAGGGCAGTCATGGCAGCTTCCACCATAGCTCGCTTTCTGCCGTGCATCTGTGATGCAGGTCACATCTGTGGCGGATTGCTCTCGATACGAGAGTGCGCGCAGACGTCGTGTCGTGTCTTCTTTCCAAAGCGCTCGGTGCATGGGAAGCTGATCATAAGCGACCACTTCAAAACGTATGTGCACTGCGAAGGTCCACAACCCCCCACAGCATGGAGCGGTCGCGTTCAGCATAGTTCACGGCAAGTTGCACAGGCGGCTCCGCGAAGCTTCGCAATACAACGATAGCGTCGTCTGTCGCCGCTCGCCGCACCGCCCGCGCGAGTCGGGACCGATACGACGGTTGCGCGCCATCCAGGATGTTTGACAGCGTAAAGCCGTCAAAGGACCGAGCGGCGCATGATTCCAGTAACGTCGCCGCATCTCCGAGCACAAACTGTGGCTTCCTCACTCTCGCCGTGCGGTCATTACACGACTCCCCAAGTAACAGTGCCCGCGCATAGGGATTCGAGGCGTTCGCATGGTTGGCAAAGCCTCGCTCCAGCCGTTTTCGAATCACGGCGCCAAACCCTGTCGGCAGGCAGGAAAGGAACTGCGGGGCGTACAGGGTGCGCAGGACGGTGCGAGACAACAGCACGTCGAGGCCTGCGCGGAAGCGGAGCGTGTCGAGATGCTCTCGCCAGAAAGCCATCTGCTCGCCGGTGTCGGAGAGCATCAGAAAGGTCCGGACCGTGCCCGGCCCCCATCCTATGAGAGGCATGAACGCTCGTGCGAAACTCATCGCCTTCTCAGCATCGCCGGTCATCGTTGCGGCGCCGTTCGCGCGCCTCTCAGCGTACGCAAGCTGGACCGGGTTGATATCGCAAGCGATCACTTCGTGCTCCTCCGCGAGCTTGAGCGCTGTGCTGCCGGCCGAGGCGATGCAAAACACACGGCTCTTTCCCTCGAACGCCGTGCGCTCAATCTCCGCGTCTTCATGCATCTGCCCGAAGAGCAGGCGCTGCGGCCCTTTTGGAGAACCGAGAGTTCCAGCCTCCCAGGCCGTCTCCATCGTCACAATCGTCCTCCAGGCATCGCGCCACAAACCCATACCAGCAGGAGGAAAGCAGCATTCTTGACGATCATGCCAGCAGGGTCGTGGATGAGATTACGCGCCCACAGAAGACCGTTCACATTGAGCAGGATAAGAAGCCCCGCCTGTATGATCGCGCATGCGCCGGGAGCACCACCGGATAGGACCCATACAGCGAGTCCAACTTCCACTACACCAAGTGCCCTCAGGAAGGGTAGTCCCAACCGGCGACCGAAACGTGGGACGGCCGAAACGACGTCCACTTGCGACGGCATGCGGCCGAGTACCTTGCACCATAGTCCCTCATAGAGCCAGACCGCCGCGACGCTACTCCGTATAAGAACTAATGACGGGAAGGTGATTGCGATGCTGTGCATGCCAGATCTCCATCAATAACGTTCGGGGATGGGAGGGCGCTCAGCCGGCAAGCGCACATCGCAGGAGATTTCCGACCGACTGCTACGCATGCCGTTGAGAATATGGCGATGCAGTTGACCAGTCACGAGCTTCTCCAGGGGGTTCCACAGAAAGCGCGGATGCAGGTATGCCGAATATCTCGTTGTCAGCACAATGTCAGCGCCATCGCCATTGCGTTCGATCATGTACGAACCCCCGCGCGCTACGACACAGCCCTCGATGCCCAAACACTGATCCGTCACCTCGAATCGGATCAGGCATGGCGGTTGAATGGCGGTGATGCGCTTCACCAAATCTCCTCCCTTATAGATACATCGAATTGTTGCCCCGACGCCGGTCTTGGTTCCTTCTGTTCGCACCGGACAAGGCATAAATACCCGAAGGAGAAATGGCGGCCGGCCGGGGACCTCTTCATAGAACATGATCAAGTTCCAGGCCGTCTCCGGGCTCACTTCAAAGCGGACTCTAGTCGCGACCGTCTCGATCACCGCCTCCTGTGCGAATAGCCAGCTCACCACCCTGCGCCAACCCTCTGGATGCGATCTGACTCTCGCCGTTCCTGATCCGGCATTGCGGCCACTCATCATTTCACCTTCCTCAGTCGCAGGGCTCAACCAGATCCGGATCGCTCCGCCCCTGTTTTAATTGGCTAGCTTCTCCAGCTGCGATCGCTCGAGGATCGTAAGGTTCGAGTCATCTCTCGCGATGATTCCATCGCGTTCAAACTGGTTGAGCAGACGAGTGACAGTCTCTCGGGATGTGCCCGCAAGGTTGGCAAGTTCGGCATGAGTCAATTCCATCGGGAAGCGCGGCGCCGCCTCTTTTACTGCAAGTTCAATCAAGATCTGCGCAATGCGCGCGGAAGCGGTAGGCGAAAGCGCCAGACGGCGTGCTCCGAGAAATACTTCGCGGTGCTCTTTGGCGAGTGTCAGCGCAGTTAGGTAACCGGCTTCCGCATGCGACTCCAGAAACTTCAGAAAGAGACGCTCACCGATGTGTTTGAAGTTACAGGGGACAAGCGTCTGCGCCGTGACCTCATGGGGTAAGGCATTCAGCGTTGCGCTCAGTCCCAGCACGTCTCCCGGACCTGCAATCTTTAGAATCATCCTGTGGCCGTCGGAGGAAGTGGCAAAGAGCTTTACCCTGCCGAGGCAAACCAGATAAATTCCGTCTGCGGACGTACCCTCTTTGAAAATGATCGCGCCACCTGGATATGCAACCTGATGCGCGATATTGCTGAAGTGGACGAGCGCGCTGCTCTTAAGGTCAAGGAGGTTGGTCCTTCCACGCGGTTTGCGCCGAGAACTTCTCGTTCCGGTCTGTCGACTGAAAGGAGACATAGAAATCACCTCTTAATTCTCATTTGCGGCGAAAGCATAGGGCAGGTGATGTAAGTGCGATCATGTTGAAGGGACAACCTGGAGGTACGGCTCGATCTGCTCACCGATCACGTCGACCATGCCAAATGTGTTTATGAGGAGACCTCTCATTCACACTCCGACCTTCGCTTGAATATCGATCGCCCCGCCGGCTACCGTGGGGATTCTGTCGTGATCGGACTCTCCACCCAATAGTCTTCCGCGATTTCACAAGGAATGCTGTGTTTGCGGACACTGCGTAAAGTGATGGCCATCACATACACACTTCTTCGTGCGGAGGTAAAGTTTTGCCTTGCGGTCCGCCATCTAACAGCGTGAGCGTCGAAGCAGGAGGGCAAAATGGCAAGAACTGCGATCGGTCTATTTGAAAATGAGGCTTCAGCGGCTGCAGTGACCCGTGAGCTTACTGAAGTTGGATTTGCTCCGGCGGAGATACGCGTTCTTTTCGAGCCGCTTGACATGCCTCTTACCGGCGTTCTGAGCGCGCCTGGAACTGACTTTTCATTGGCCCTGGGCCAGGACCTTCAGGAGATTGGAGCAGCGGAGGCGGAGGCGCGTGCCTACGTCCTGGGTGTGCAACAAGGTGGGGTGCTTGAGTTCGCTACAGGTTCGGGCGCGCAGGCGGATGCTGCTGCCGAGACCATGAACCGTCACAAAGCCGTGCAGATCGACGAGCTGACCGGCTTCGAGCCAGTTTTTCCCGGCGTGACGCCAGGAAGCGAGGGTCTGACACATGGTGAATCGACACTGGCCGGACGGAACCATTCCTCCGGGGATGGTGCTCGTATCTTCGTGTGGTAGTCGGCGATGGCCGCATACGATCCGATGACTGCCCAGGGAGAATCCGGGCGGGGAGAATGTGTGACACGCCGCATGTGTCCCTGTCCCTGTAACGACCAAGGCCACTTTCCACAAGACCATTGCTGCCGAGTCCTTGTTACGTCTATCCGCCTTCCCGCTCGGCGCCAGCATCCGCTCACAACCCATCCGCGTCCAGCAGATTCGACCGAATTGAACTCTGCCGGGCACCGTTTCCTTCTAGCCGAAAGATCGATGAGTAACGAGCCTCATCCAAGGGTTCCAACATCTGCGGATTCGGAGAGTATGTCCGACGCGAAGCAGAATGAATAGCGCGTCTGACTTCATCAGAAAGAAAGAGTCGCGAAATTATGCTCAAGCCCACACAGTCGCGACAAGCCAGGACGCTCGATGATCTATTTCAAGGCTATGAGGGTGTTCCTTTCTCTATCCGCCTCTGGAATGGGTGGCAGTGGTCATCCGCCAGAGAGCAGCAAACAGCTTTTGCACTGGTTCTGAACACTCCCGCTGCATTGCAGGCTCTCATGGCCGAGCCTACCGAGCTCTCCATGGGGGAAGCATTCATTCACGGTGAATTGGATATCGAGGGAGACATCTTCTCTGCCTTCTCCGTCGCGGAACACATTCTCACTCGTCATCGGGGACTTCGACAACAAATCCTCGAGAGCGTCGCCAGCTCGCTGTTTGATTTGGGCCAATGGATCAAGCGCGGCTCTGAGCACTCTCTTCGCAGGGACAAGTCTTCGATTGCCCATCACTACGATCAGCCGATTGAATTCTATGCGCCATGGCTGGGGGAAACATTGGCATATTCCTGTGCTTACTTTCGGTCGAGCGGAGACTCTCTCGAAGTTGCTCAAAACCAGAAGTTTGAACTGATCTGCCAGAAGTTGAGATTAAAGCCTCTCGACTGCATGCTTGACCTCGGATGTGGCTGGGGAGGTCTCATTCTGTATGCGGCCGCGAAATACCGGGTGCTTGCCCGTGGGATCACTCTCAGCCGCGAACAGGCAAGATTGGCGAACGACCGGATTGAACAAGACAATTTGAGCCAGAGCTGCGCAGTGGAATTGCTGGATTACCGGGAACAGGCGAGGCTCGGAGCCTTGTTCGACAAGATAGCGAGTGTTGGCATGTTCGAACATGTCGGCGTGAAGTATCTCCCGCGGTATTTCCTGACGGTCCATCGGCTGCTCAAGCCTGGCGGCGTTTTTCTCAACCATGGGATTGCCCGGTCCTACGGATCGCCACCGCGAAAGAGCTCGTTTATCGACAAGTACGTATTTCCCGATGCGCGGCTCGCCACCCTCTCTCAGACGCTTCAGGCGGCCGAGTCCGCCGGCTTTGAAGTAAGAGACGTGGAGAATCTCCGCGAACACTATGAACTGACCTTACGGCGCTGGGTTGACGGACTACAGCGAAACGCGGATACGCTCTTGAGATCCGTTTCCGAAGTGACCTATCGCACCTGGCTGCTGTATATGGCAGGCTCGGCAGCAGCGTTCCGTAGAGCGGATCTCGGCGTTTATCAACTTTTGTTGAGCCGGCATGATCGAGGGCGTAGCGGCTTACCCCTCACTCGTGACGACTGGTATTCCGATCGTGCATCCGAGCAACAAACAGAATTCACGACAAGTGACGGCGGGGAAATCAGGAAAAGTGTCAAGAGCAGGCTTCGTCGCTCTGATTCTCTTGCCGGTGATAGCTGAATGCGTATGTGCTCAACCGCCCGAATGTATCCGGCAAGAATCGTGACCGGGGCAACCAGGCCTCAGCATTCCCCTGTCCAGTCTCCTCTCGAATGCCCAGAAGCAAACGAACTCAAATCCACCGACGATCCGTGTGCGCTCGAAGTTAGGCATTCAGTTCGAGGTAGTCGAAACGACGCCATTTATAAATTGCAATGGATAGTATCCAACTCACCGCAAAGAGTCCCATGATGACGTAGCCGATCACACCGAAGTTCTCGTTGAGATTGTTGATCAGATTCCACAATGCTCCGTTCAGATGGAAGTGCCGGGCCAACAGTCCGAGCGCCTCGATTCCGCCGACTACAAAGGCTACCAACACAGATATGAAGGTGATTGTGATGTTGTAGTAGAGCTTTCGAATGGGCTTTACAAACGCCCACCCGTAGGCGCCCACCATCAGGATATTGTCAGTGGTGTCGATCAGGGACATGCCAGCGGCAAAGAGAGCCGGGAATACGAGAATCGCCCACAGAGACAACCCCTTGGAGGCTTCGGCGGCGGAGATGCCGAGCAGCCCAATCTCTGTGGCGGTATCGAAGCCGAGACCGAACAAGATGCCTAGCGGATACATTTGCCAGCTGCATCGGATCAGCCTAAAGACTGGCCGAAAAAAGCGGCTAAGAAAGCCGCGGTTGCCCAACAGCAGATCAAAGTCCTCCTCCTCATATGACTCTCCACGCCGGACCCGCCTGAATGCCTGATATATCGACCGGAGAATGATCAAGTTCACGATCGCGATTCCGAACAGAAAAAGCGTCGATACCAGGGTGCCGATCACCTCTCCAATATTCTTGGCGCTATCGATGCGGTGCTGCAACGCAAACGCGGTGGCAGCAATTGCGACAGATCCCAACACCACGACTGTTGAATGCCCGAGTGAGAACATAAACCCCACCGTGACAGGACGTTGTCCCTCCTGCATCAACTTGCGAGTGACGTTGTCGATCGCGGCAATATGGTCGGCATCTACTGCGTGACGAAGCCCAAAACTGTAGGCGAGAAACGCAGTTCCGAACAACACTGGATACCGGTGGAATGCGCAGAGGGCACAGAGCCATGCCGACAGATTGAACACCAGCAATACCGCATAAATGCCAATTATCTTACTTCGAATGTTGCTCGATTCATCATCAAACAGGGTCCGCAGGAGAGATGCCATTGGATTCACTTTACGCGTCAAATGTCTGAGGTCGGTAGCGCGCATCCTGCGCGTCTATTGCCGAGTAGACGAGCGGAGGCTCGCGTGATCCGCCATTCCTCAGCAACAACCACAGCGGTGCAAGTCAGACCGCGGTGTGCGATTCCTCTTCCTCGACAGAGACTGCCTGAACTGTCTCCACATCTGGTTGCTGCTCTTCCACAGCCGGGTCTCTGAGCAACTCCTGCTTGGGAACGAACTTATACCCGCTGAAGATGCTGTCCATCAAGCCGTTTTCTTCTTCAACGGAAACGAGGATCGCCGTATAGATGTGGTGGATGAAGAACATCCAGAAGCCGAACATGATAAGGAAATGGATCTCGCGAAGCCATTGGATATCGATGAAGTGCGGAATCCAGCCCACAAAAAAGCTGAGCGTCTTACTTCCGAGGATCTGAGAGTAGAGCGCCAGACCGGTGATGATCTCGACGATCGCCATGGCGTAGACAACTGCATACGCGGCGCCCGCCATTGGGTTATGCCCGATATACCGGACCGGAGACCAGGCCATGAACCCGTAGTACTTGCCAACAGCAACCAGATTTGCCATGCGTTTCTTTGTAGTCGGGATGTACTGATTCCAGCGCGACCATCGGTTGGCGAAGAAGAACCAGTACATTCGTATCAGGATCGCCAGCATAAACGCGAAGCCGGAGACGATGTGCACAAAACGCATCGTGCCCATGACATAAGCAGTCCTGCCCCCGGCAGCGACGTAGGGGGCATGCATGTAGTAGCCGGTAATCGAGAGCGAAATAATGGTGATCACCATCACCCAATGGCTGAATCGAACGGGCCACTCCCAGACGTACACTCGTATCTGTCCTGGTGCCGGCACCTTCCAGGAGGCATTGCTTCCCGCCTTCCGAGTTGTTCTTTTCATCGACTGTCTCCGTTGATTCAGATCTCTATCTGAATGGAAGACCGCTCACTGGGATCCGACCGGTGAACGATAGGACATGCTTAGCAATCCGCCTCATGCCTGTGGACCTCCGCCCGCATCAGATGGCTTATTCTCAGCGGCGGGCTCATGCTTCGGCCTGATATTGTCTCGCACGATATTGCCCACGACCTGAGCCACCATCGCGACGCCAACCGCGCCTGTGGCGACCCACCCAATCTCCGACGCCTTAACGTCCACGCCGAATCCCGGTACTTTCGGCAACCGATCGTAGAAGGGCGATTTGGTATCCCAGAAACGTGGAGAAGCGCAGGCGATGCAGCCGTGCCCAGACTTTACCGGCCAACTAGTGCCCTCGTTCCAGCGAACTGTCGGACAGTTATAGGTCGCCTCGGGTCCTTTGCACCCCATCTTGTAAAGGCACCAACCCTTGCGGCTGCCTTCGTCTCCCCACTCCTCGACGTATCGGCCGGCATCGTAGTGCGCCCGGCGTTCGCACTGATCGTGGATGATGTTGCCATATGCAAACAGCGGGCGGTTGTATTGATCGAGCGCAGGCATCTCATGGAAGGTCAGGTAGTGGACAAGGACTGCGGCGGTATTGGCGGGATTATGGGGACAGCCCCCCAGATTGACCAGGTTTTTGATTCCAGGAACCGCCTTCTCAAGACCAACCGCTTCAGTTGGGTTTGGACCTGCACTGACGATTCCACCATCCCACGCACAGGCCCCGACTGCAATATTGACTGCGGCATTGGAGCAGACGCGCTGTGCGATGTCGAGCGCGGTCTTGCCCCCAATCGTGCAGTGCACTCCGCCATCCGCCGTTGGAATTGCGCCCTCGATCACGGCGATATATTCGCCCTTATGCTCGCTCAGGACACGTTCGAGTGTCTCCTCGGCCCGCTTCCCCGCTCCTGCCATGAGCAGTTCGTGATATTCCCAGGAGAACAGTTCAAGCACGAAGTCTCCGACCGTGGGATGTCCGGAGCGCAACATGGATTCAGAGTTCCCGGCGCAATCCTGAAATTCCAGCCAAACCAAAACAGGGCGCGTCCTCTGATCCAAAGCCTTCACGACAGCGCCCAAATACCGGGGAGGCAGCGCCAGGGTTGCAACCATGGTGCTGCAGAATTTCACAAATTGCCGGCGTGAGATCCCACGAGCCTCCAATGCCGATCGCAGATCGAGTTCAGGTAATGCATTCATCCTTCATTCCTCCGGATTTTGCGAGACATACACTATGCCGTTCGATCTGCAAATGCTCAGTGATCGAAATGCATTGCCTGAATTTGGGTACGGGCAGAGTTTCGCCAACATCTGCGGGGACTGAGTCTTTCGAAGAAGCGAACCCAACGAGCTCGCCGAGAAGCTTCGCCGCGCCCATGTTCTCGTGGAGCATGAAGTGAACCGCCTTTCTCGCCGGGCAGATTGTTCCACTCGCCTGAGGACGTCCAACCTGCCACATATTATTTTCTTCACCCCTCGCTTTATGCTGTGACAGCCATCACAGCTCTCAAAGTATTTCTTACTGCTTAATCAATAAGGAGCCATGACTATGTGTTCATCCGTTTGCGGCTAGAACCAAGACGAATTCACCAGAGGCAGGTCTAATGAAGCTGGCACAGAGCGTAAATTGGCGACGACCACAGCTTCGGAGCTTGTTGATTGTTCTGGGTTCGATTCAAGCGGCTTTTCTCCGGTTTTTCCGTTTCCGTATCTTCCGCGGCTTTGGAGTAATCCTGATTGGATCGAGAGTTTCTGCGTTCAGCTTGCCCTGCTCCTCTACCAGGTATGCAGCGGCGGAGCTAAGGAGGAAATGGACTGGAGACCGCCAGCGTGACTCGAAGAACAGCGTTGGTTCTTCGGTAATTCAACCCGGTCCCGAACCTCGGCCGGCTGTCTTTCATGACCCGAGACTTCAGTTTGTAGAGTGGCGCGACCTGGTGTCCGTGCGCCGGTTCGAGGTTTTCACTGAACCTCTGCTTCCAGCGGCGTGGCTCGCTGCCTCACTGGTACTTGCCGGGTTCGGTCACTTCGTACTCGCGCTCGGTTTCTCGTTCTTCTTCTTCCTCACAGGTCTTCGCGTGGTCCACAACGCCTTTCACTGCTCCCTTGGACTGTCTCGCCGCAGCACCGATATCGTGTTATGGATCATGAGTCTGGTGATGCTTGGTTCGATGCATGCTGTTCAATTCAATCACCTGCGTCACCATAAGCTCAACTTAGGCCAGGGCGATGTGGAAGGACGCAGCGCGGAGATGCCGGCGTGGCGTGCGCTGCTGTTCGGGCCGCTCTTTCCCATCCTTCTCCATGTCACTGCATTCCGGCATGGCAACAAAAGGCTGCGCAAGATCGTAGCGGCTGAACTTCTGTTGAGCGCGGTGTGGGTCTTCGTGGTATTCGGAGCATTACACAGCGGTGTCTTGCGGTACCACGTTGGCGCGATGCTGGTCGGTCAATGCATGACGGCCTTTTTCGCGGTGTGGACGGTACATCACCATTGCGACCGGACGCACCATCTTGCACGAACGCTGCATAACCGACTCAAGAACTGGATCACCTTCAACATGTTCCTGCACATCGAACATCATCTGTTTCCGCGTGTGCCAACGTGCCATCTGCCGGAACTCTCTCGGCGCATCGACCGGGTCGCGCCCGACCTGAGGAGCAAAATTGTTTTCTGAATGAGCGGCGGAACGTTGGACCGGCGCCCCATGGATGGAGCCTCTAGTATGCATGTGCCATTTTTGCTTCTGTTGCTGGGACGGATCCTGTTTGTTAGTTATTTCATCGCGATGGGAATGAGCCATCTCATCAACTTCCGCGAACATTCATTGCTGCTTAAGCGAAAGGGAGTGCCGCTCCCACGGGCTGCCACGGTCCTGACTGTTGTCATGATGGTTCTAGGTGGTGTTTTCGTGCTCTTCGATTGGCATGGATGGATTGGTTCGGTCCTGCTCTTCGGCATTATTTTCCCTGCTCCGTTCTTTCTGCATCGGTTCTGGAATGAAACGGACTCCTACATGCGGCTCAGCGAGTTCGCGCATATGTTGAAGGATTTATCGCTCGCCGGTGCCGCGATACTGCTGCTTTCCTGACGCCTGCACGTAACGGGCGTCGAGCAAGAATCAACTATCTCTCAATTCCCTTTTAGCTTCTACGCCTCGTAGTCGCAAGCGCACAGACTGTGATGGGTATCACATACAGAGGCTCTTTCCGGGAGTAAGTTGTTCGCTAGCGCGTCGTGGCGCTGCTCTTCGAGTCTTGTGAAACCAGCAACGGCAACCCTCGGCTCATGCTCCGAAACTGCGTCATTGGAGCGGATACGTAAACCGCACCTGCGGAGGAGATAGAGATGGCACGTGTTGTGATTGATCCTGTGACGCGGATTGAAGGACACCTCCGCATCGAAGTCGAGGTCGACGGCCATACAGTGAGCGATGCCTGGAGCTCGGGCACGATGTTCCGCGGTATTGAACTGATCCTGCGCGGACGCGATCCGCGCGAGGCCTGGATATGGGCCCAGCGCATCTGCGGGGTCTGCACCACGGTGCATGCTTTGGCTTCGGTCCGCGCTGTCGAAGATGCGCTTGGAATCGAGGTGCCGCAGAACGCAAACCTTGTTCGCAATATCATTGCCGGCACGCAGAATGTTCACGATCACATCATTCACTTCTACCATTTGCATGCGCTCGACTGGGTGGATGTAACGCTTGCGCTGAAAGCTGACCCGGTGAAGACTTCGCAGCTCGCCCAATCCATCTCCGACTGGCCTAAATCGAGTACAAGCTACTTCAAAGGCGTGCAGGATCGGATCAAGGTGTTGGTGGCGAGTAAGCAGTTAAGCCTCTTTAGTAGTGGGGACTGGGGACATCCGGCATATCTGCTGCCGCCCGAAGTAAATCTGCTGGCGGTTGCGCACTATATCGAGGCGCTCGATGTGCAGCGTGAGTTCGCTCGCGTTCAGGCCGTCCTGGGCGGCAAGAATCCACACCCGCAGACTTACCTGGTGGGAGGCATGGCGACGGCCATGGATGGGAATGAGCCGGATGCTGTCATCAATCCCGAGCGCATCACCTTACTGAACCAACTGGTAGCGAATGCTCAGGCTTTCGTGCAACAGGTGTACGTGCCCGACGTGCTCGCCATTGCCGGCTTCTACAAGGACTGGTTCCAGCACGGCGCAGGTCTCGGAAACTACATGGCATATGGCGACTATACGAATGGCAGCATCAAAGATCCGGCAGGATTCATGCTTCCGCGCGGCATCCTTCTTGGACGCGATCTCTCGACCGTACATCCTCTCGACCCCACCCACGTGTCGGAGTATGTCACGCACTCCTGGTACGCATACAAAGAGGGCGATCAGGTCGGGAAACACCCCTCACAAGGGGAGACCGACCCTAAATATTCTGGGCCAAAACCACCCTATGAGTTTCTGAAAACGGATGAAAAATATTCGTGGGTGAAGTCGCCGCGCTACGACGACACGCCGATGGAAACCGGACCGCTGGCGAGAACACTGATTGCATATGCGTCGGGCAAGCCAGATGTCAAAACGGCGGTCGACGGCGCGCTCGCTAAGCTCAATCTGCCGCTGTCTGCCCTCTATTCCACCATGGGCCGCATTGCCGCACGGGCACTTGAGGCAGAGATCATGGTTGGTCGCCTTTCGGGTTGGGTCGCTCAGTTGGACGACAACATGGCCCACGGAAATATTCGCATTCACAACGGGGAAAAGTGGAATCCGGATACGTGGCCGAAGTCCTGTCAGGGCTCCGGATTCCACGAAGCTCCCCGAGGCTCGCTGGGCCACTGGGTGGAAATCGAGAACAAGAAGATTGTGAACTACCAGGCGGTGGTTCCGTCGACCTGGAACGCAGGCCCTCGTGACGCGAAAGGCCAGCGCGGAGCTTATGAGGCTGCGCTCCAGGGAACCCCGCTGATCGATCCGGAGAGGCCCCTGGAAGTTCTCCGAACGGTGCATTCCTTCGATCCGTGCATGGCATGCGCGGTGCACGTCGTTCAGGCGGATGGACGAGCTTACGGCAGAAAGGCTCTGGTGATCTGAAAATGACCGGGGCACATATGGCAACCTGCGTAGACGCGACTTCTTCCTGTGGCGTTACGGCCAAGAAGTTGGAACGGACAGCGCCTGTGCATGTTAGTCCTAGTGACGCTCCGGCGCCTGGTCAGCAATCCTCGGAAGGCCGCTTATGAGTCGAACTGAGCTCCTGCAGATCGGCGTTCTCGGGCTTGGCAACCTGATGCGCACCGACGATGCTGCCGGCATGCTCGCGCTGCGCAGGCTGACCGAGAATGGCCGGTTGCCGCGTGGAATCGAGGCCATCGAAGGCGGAACCCTCGGTCTCGATCTCCTGCATGCGCTCCACGGCATCTCCCACTTGCTGGTGCTCGATGCTGTGGATACAGGCGCGGATCCGGGCACGTTGGTGCGGTTTCAGGGCCAGGAGCTGGCCAATCTCCCGACTTCCAAGAGCGTACACCTGCTTGGATTGGCGGACCTGATGGATGCTCTGCGCCTGATGGAGGCCTCGCCCACGGAGGTCGTTCTCCTCGGAGTGCAGCCCGAATCCACAGATTGGGGGACGGTTCTCACACCAGAAGTTGAGGCGGCCCAGAGCGGTCTGATCGAAGCTGCATTAAAACAGGTCGCACAGTGGGACGAAGATAGGTCTGCTCTCATGGCGATTCGGTCGTTGGTCGTCCCATAAAGGAGGCATCGCTCCATGTGTCTTGCAATTCCCGGCAAGGTCATCTCTATCGGAACCGAAAACGCCCTGCGTATCGGACGCGTGCAGTTCGGCGGCATCACGCAACCTGTGTCCCTCGACTTCGTCCCGGAAGTTGTCGTGGGCGATTACGTGATGGTGCATGTCGGGTTCGCGATCAGCCAAGTGAATGCGGAGGAAGCGGAGCTGACCTATATCGCCTTGGAACAGATGGGACTGTTGCAAGGTGAATTACCGTCTGGGGAAGAAGCCGAAGAGACAGAGGAGCGGCTATGAAATATCTGGATGAATACCGCGATGGCCGGCTGGCCGCGCGTCTGCTAAGAGAGATTGAACGCAAAGTGGCGCACCCGTGGGTGCTGATGGAGATATGCGGCGGTCAGACTCACACCATCATGCGCTACGGGCTCGATGAGCTGCTCCCGTCATCGATCGAGCTGGTGCATGGTCCAGGCTGCCCCGTTTGCGTAACGCCGGCGAGCATTCTGGATCGCGCTATTGAACTGGCGCAACGCGACGACGTGACCCTGGTCTCGTACGGAGACCTGCTGCGGGTGCCCGGCACAAAGATAGACCTTTTCTCCGCAAAGGCCCGCGGCGCCGATGTCCGCATGGTCTACTCTCCGCTCGATGCTCTGAGGATTGCCCGTCTCAACTCGAATCGCAAAGTAGTCTTTCTAGCGGTCGGATTCGAGACTACAGCCCCGGCCAATGCCATGGCGGTGTATCAGGCGCACCGCGAGGGGCTGGACAATTTCTTTCTGCTCGCTTCCCACGTTCTTGTACCTCCGGCCATCCGTGCCCTGGCGGCTTCGCCCGATAACCGGGTACAGGGCTTTATCGCTCCGGGACATGTCTGCACGGTCGTGGGCTGCTCGGACTACGAAGACCTGGTCCAGGAGTTCCATGTGCCGATTGTCGTCGGCGGATTTGAACCTGTCGACCTGTTGCAGGCCATCCTCGGATTGGTCACCCAACTGGAGGAGGGTCGCGCCGAGTTCGCCAACGAATACACGCGCTCCGTAAGCTACCGTGGCAATCTCGAAGCGCAGCGCATTCTCCGCGAAGTGTTTGAGGTCGCCGATCAGTCATGGCGCGGTCTGGGAGAAATCCCACAGAGCGGCCTACGGCTGCGGGGGAAGTTCGCAGCCTGGGATGCGGACAAAGTTTTCGACTTGCAAGTTCCGCAGGCGGAAGCGCCCTCTGCCTGCATCAGCGCCGAGATACTCAAGGGTCTGCAGAAGCCCACGGACTGTTCCGCATTCGGAAGTGTCTGCACACCGGAGAGCCCGCTCGGCGCGCCCATGGTTTCTTCCGAAGGAGCCTGTTCTGCCTACTACCAGTACCGCCGGCACAGTTTGGTGACCATCCAATGAACCCTCTTACCTGTCCTCTTCCTGTTTTCGACACGGAGACGATTCTGATGGGGCACGGCGGCGGCGGCAGGCTCTCGGCCGACCTGTTCCGGAACGTTTTCCTGCCCGCCTTCGGCAACTCGATCCTCGGTAGAGCCGATGATCAGGCTTTCCTCGAGATCGGCGGCGCCAGGCTCGCATTCACTACCGATTCCTTCGTAGTCAAACCGCTCTTCTTTCGCGGCGGCGACATCGGCTCGCTCGCCGTCCACGGTACGGTGAATGATCTTGCGGTCGGGGGCGCGACTCCGCTTTTTCTGAGTGCCGCGTTCATTCTCGAAGAAGGCTTTCCGCTCGAATGCCTGCGACGGATTGTCTCGTCAATGCGGGAGGCTGCCCAACGCGCCAGCGTGCAGATTGTTACGGGCGATACGAAGGTTGTCGAAAAGGGCAGCTGCGACGGGATGTTTATCAACACAGCCGGCATCGGGATCGTGGATACCCACCTGCATCTTTCAGCCGATCAGGCTCGGCCCGGAGATGTCGTGCTGCTCAGTGGACCGATTGGCGATCATGGGATCGCGATTCTCGCGGAACGCGAGGGGCTATCGTTCGAAGCGGACATTGTGAGTGATACCGCGCCGTTGCACTCGCTCGTCGCCGATCTATTGGCGACAGGTGCGACGATTCGCTGCATGCGGGATCCCACCCGGGGCGGCGTCGCCAGCTCCTGCAACGAAATCGCCCAAACCTCCGGAGTCGGCATCCAGCTGGAAGAGAAGGCCATTCCCCTACGGGAGGAGGTGCGCGGAGCCTGCGAGCTGCTGGGGCTCGATCCTCTTTACATTGCGAATGAGGGGAAGCTTCTCGCGATTTGTGCTCCTGAAGATGCCGAGCGCCTTTTAGCTGCAATGCAACGACATCCGCAGGGCGCGGGCGCAAGCAGGATTGGCAGCATCACCAGCGCGAACTCCGGCCTGCTCACGATGCGCACTGCCCTGGGGGCTACCAGGATCGTGGACATGCTCGCAAACGATCCTCTGCCTCGGATCTGCTGACGCCATGCATGAAATCGGGATTGCCAACGCGATTATCGAAGCCGGACAGGCAGAGGCCGCGCGCCGGACAGGCTCGAAGCTTGTCCGCATCGGCATTCGTATCGGGACGCTCGCGGGAGTGGATAGCGACGCGCTGCGCTTCGCGTTTACCGCGCTCACGCAGGGCACAGAACTGGATACGGTCGACTTTGAAATTCAAAGCTGCCCACGGCGCAATCGATGCCTCAATTGCGATCATCAGTTTGAAACCGCCGTCTACAGCGAGCCTTGTCCCCTCTGCGCGTCGGAAACGATTGCGCTGGTGGGCGGCGAGGAGTTGGATCTGACCTATGTCGAATTGGAGGAAGCATGACTGTCATCCCGGTTGAGAAGAAAGTGCTCAGTGAGAATCAGCGAATTGCCGCGTCCCTCCGAGATCGTTTTGAAGAGCAGGGCACGCTTTGCCTGAACCTCATCAGCTCGCCCGGCTCGGGTAAGACCACGCTGCTCGAAGAGACTCTCGGCGGCTTCCGGCCAGAGGAAAGAGTGGCTGTGCTGACGGGAGATCTGCAAACCGAGAATGACGCGAAGCGCTTGGCCCGCTATGGATTTCCGGTGCAGCAGATCACAACCGGCGGAGTCTGCCATCTCGATGGCAGGATGATTGAGCGCGCGCTCGAACGCTGGTCCCTTGATGAGATCGATTTGCTGTTCATCGAAAATGTGGGGAATCTGGTTTGCCCATCGAGCTATGACCTGGGAGAAGAAACAAAGGTCGTCCTTTTGAGCGTAACCGAAGGAGACGACAAGCCTCTCAAGTATCCATCGATCTTTGCCAAATCCGAGCTTCTCGTATTGACGAAGATCGACCTGCTGCCGCACGTTCCGTTCAACATGGAACAAGCGCGGGCCAACGCCAGACTTGTTCACCCGGGCATCGAGATTGTAGAGCTATCCTGCACAACCGGCCAGGGATTCGACGGGTGGCAGGCGTGGCTGTCGCGCCGCCGTGAAGCACGGTTGCGGCGCGCATCCACCGCACGGGTTTAGCATGAAGGCGCGCAAACGGATTTCGGTCTCCGGCATCGTGCAGGGCGTGGGATTTCGTCCGCACGTCTATCGCCTCGCCTATCGTTACGGGCTCAGCGGGCATGTGAGGAACACCGTCGCAGGTGTCACGATTGAAGTACAAGGTCCGGACGACACACTCGGGAGGTTTCTGCGGAGCCTTGAGTCCGAAGCCCCGCCGCTCGCGAGAATCGCGTCGCTTTCTGTCGAAGAGGTTGCATGCCTGCCGGGCACAGATTTCACGATCCATCGCAGCGAAGCCGGCGAGCACGCGGATACACTGATCGCTCCAGACATCGCCACCTGTGCGGACTGTTTGCGCGAATTACTCGATCCCGCCGACCGCCGTTATGGTTATCCATTCATCAACTGCACCAACTGCGGACCTCGATTTACGATTCTCAAACGCATTCCCTACGACCGCCCCAATACTTCGATGGCGGCATTTGGCATGTGCGCTCAATGCCAAGCCGAGTATGACGATCCATTCAGTCGCCGTTTTCATGCGCAGCCGAATGCCTGCTGGAATTGCGGCCCGCAGCTCGCCTTCCTGGATGCGGAGGGAAACGCTGTCGGCGGCGATCCTCTCGCCCAGACAATTGACTTTCTCAAGGCTGGTTGGATCGTCGCCATCAAGGGGCTCGGAGGATTTCATCTCTGTGTGGATGCGACCCAGTCTGCTGCTGTCGAAGAGCTGCGGCGATGCAAAAGACGCTTTGAAAAGCCGCTGGCGGTGATGGTTCCGGACGTTGCTCAAGCGGACAGCTTGTGCGTTGTCAGCGAAGCGGACCGGGCATTGCTCGAATCGCCCCAGCGGCCCATTGTGTTGATGAGAGCCAGGAGCTGCTCAGGTCTTCCAGAGAGCATCGCTCCACGAAGTCCCGACCTCGGGATCTTTCTCCCGTACACCCCAATACAACACTTGCTATTTGCGCGGGGGAGCTTCGCGGCACTGGTCATGACCAGCGCCAACCTGTGCGAGGAGCCAATCTGCATCGAGAATGACGAGGCCATCGATCGGCTGCGCGGCATCGCCGACTATTTTCTCTCCCACGATCGCGAGATCCTCCTGCGCTGCGATGACTCGGTGGTCCGCAACTTCCAGGGGCGCACTACGATGCTGCGCCGCTCTCGCGGTTTTGTTCCCGTGCCGGTCACCATCGAACGTGGGCTTCCCGGGGTGCTCGCTGTCGGCGGAGAGTTGAAAAGTGCCGTTTGCATGACCAAGGGAGAACACGCCTTTGTGGGACAACATATCGGCGATCTTGAGAGCCTGGCAGCCTACCAATTCTTTCAGGAGTCCATCGCCCACCTCGAAAACATCCTCGAATGGAAGCCATCGTTGATTGCCCACGATCTTCATCCAGGCTATCTCTCGACCCAGTGGGCTACCCAACAGCAGGACGTCCGAACCATCCCCGTGCAGCACCACCACGCGCACATCGCCAGTTGCATGGCAGAGAATCAGCTTGCAGGGCGGGTCATCGGCGTAGCGCTGGATGGCACCGGCTACGGCACGGACGGCCAGGTTTGGGGCGGGGAGATCCTGATCGCAGACTTCCGGGGTTTCGAGCGGGCCGCGCATCTGAATTACGTGCCGATGCCGGGAGGAGCGCAGGCCATTCGAGAGCCATGGCGCATGGCGGTTGCGTATCTCGATCACGCGGGTGGGAACTGCCTGGAAGAGGGCCTGCCGTTCCTCGGTTCGATACCGGCCGGTCATCTCGAAATGGTGCGGCGCATGGCGGTTCAACGCATTCGGTCTCCGCTCACATCAAGTTGCGGCCGGTTATTTGATGCTGTTGCTGCCCTGATCGGTCTGCGCACAGAGGTGAGCTTTGAAGCTCAGGCGGCGATCGAACTGGAGGCCTGCTGCCAGGACAGGATGGAGGACGGGGAGTACTGTTTTTTCGTCCAGGAGGGCGAGTGCCGCGCGATTGGGACAGCATCGCTTTTTGAACAAATTCTCGCTGACCTAAAGCATGGCGTCTCGCAGGCAACCATCAGCCGGCGGTTTCATCGGGGTCTTCTATCTACGCTCGCGGACGTCATTCACAGGATTTCTCTGAGTACCGGCATCCAGGATGTCTGTCTCAGTGGAGGGTGCTTTCTGAATACGCACCTCACAGTTGGCCTCGATCGCCTGCTGAGAACGGAAGGTCTAAAGGTTTACACACAGTCTCAGGTCCCTTGCGGCGATGGCGGCCTAAGTCTTGGGCAGGCCGCGATTGCTGGTCACCTGGGAGACGTCTCCTGGCGATGAATGTTCAAGGGTCGCTCTATAAAATCCGGCAGATGAGGTCACTCATCCTCCCAGTTTCCTGCTACTCTTTCACCGGTCTCGGCGAGCGCCTTGAACTTCCGTCGACTCTTTGCGGCGGCGGCGAAGCGGTGTAAAGATGGCTTGCTCGACGGGCAGGAAGAGTGAGAAACATGTGCCCGAGCGACCCGGTCGACGTGTGCTCCAGACACGTATCGAACCACCAATGCGGTCGAGGATACCCGCGCTTACCCATAAGCCGAGACCCGTTCCTCGTTCCCCTTTTGTGGTGAAGAAAGGCTGATAAATCCGTGCTCGATCTTGCGGCGCAATACCACTTCCAGAATCAGCAATCGAGAGGCAATAACCGCATGAAGCATGGATGTCACAGAGCCAGCGTGGAGCAGAATATAGATGAATGATGACCTGTCCGCCAGCGGGCGTGGCATCAAGCGCATTGAGCAACAGGTTCGTAATGACCTGTACAATTTCGCTTCTGAAGGCTGAAATGGCCCCATCCGTCTCTAATCGTTGATGAAGAACAATTCCTTGCCTCTCGGACTGCGGGCGGTAAAAGTCCGATACCTCGCGGAGCACCGCATTCAATTTGAATACTTCGGGCTTGTTGGCATCGCGGTGAAACTTGAGCGCCTGGGTAGCAATGCGACTCAGACCCTGTAACTGATCTTCTATTGTAGCGATGTAAGCCTCCGCTTCCGGACTGGTTTGGAGAGCAGCCAGCAGATATACCAGATTCGTCATTGCTTCTAAAGGATTGTTAATCTCATGCGCCATGGTTAAGGCGAATCTCGCCGTCACCGCCAGCTTTTCGCTGGTCACCAGGGCACGCTCCATCTTCTTCCGCTCGGCGATTTCAAGTTGTAGTTGCGCGTTCAGCTTCTCTGCCGTTTCTCTGAGTTCATGCTGGCGCACTCCCGACAACAGCAGTTGCTCATTCACGGCGATCGCCCGCTGATGGAATTGTGTAGTCTCCGTCACTTGCATCATGACTCCCACCGGGTGATCATCTGCATCAAGGATGGGCCACATCGTATACGACCAGCGCGCGGAATGAGCTTCTGTCTCTTTCGGTTCAATCTGGATTCTGACTTCGCCCGTGTCATATACGAGGTTCAGCAACGCAAGACAGCCCTCCCGGGGCACGACCTCTACGAAAGGCTTCCCCATCAATTCAGCTTCAGTCTTCGAGACCAGCCGGCAGAAGGCGGGATTCGCGTAGCGCAGGATGTGATCTGACCCCTCCAATGCAGCCATCGGTAGGGGCAAAGTGTCCAAAATTAAACGGTCGATATTTAACGCATCCGAATTCCAATCAAGGCGAAAGCTAGCGTCGATCTCTAGATTCTCAGATGATTCCCTAAGTTTGGTTCTTGCTTTCCGAATCATGGGAAGGATCTTCCTCTTGGGCGGATCGGTCCGAATGCACAGGAATCCCGGTGATAAGACCCTGATAGTTTATGAGGCGTTTACCAAGGATGACGACACCCTTGGATGTGATTTCATATTCGCGAATATCCTTCGCATGATTGCCACCGCGCATCTTGATAACCACCATGATCTTGCGAAGCTGGCCATCGATGGATACGTACCGCAGCCGGATGATGTCATCGCAAAGGAACGAGATTGAGTAGGTACTGAACGGGAATTCGGTGAATGACTCATCCACTTCAACCGTGCTTAGAATCGTCACCCCGATTCCCGTCAGGGCGAAGATCATCCGGTAGAGCGATTCGCGAAAGTCGGCGCGGAAGCCGGGCGACAGAGCCATCTCAAAGCCAGCCAGGGAATCGATCACCAGCCGCTTGGCGCCAATCTTCTGTACAGCGTCGAGAATCGACTGCATGGTTTCGTCCACCGAGAGATCCAAGGGGCGGAGATAGAGGATAGAGAGTTTCCCGTCTTTCTGCGGTGTCTCCAGATCCAGCCCTAAACTGGCGGCCCGCTCCGCATAGGCTTGCGGACGTTCTTCGAAGACAGCTACGATTCCCGGTTCCCCCTCCCGTATGCCTTCAGCAATGAATTGGGTTGCAAGGACGGATTTCCCGGTTCCCGAAGACCCAGCTACCAGGACGCTGTCGCCTTCGCGCACGCCCCCACCCAGCATCTTGTCCAACTCCGGAATACCGAAGGAAAGGCGACGCTGGCCGACGGGATTTTTCGCGCGCGCGGTCAACCCAAACGTGCGCGAGAAAGCCTGGATACCGGCTTCAGTTATGCGGAACGTGTGCAACCCGGGCACGGAAGCCTGTCCACGCAGCTTGATGATCTGCAACTTCCGCACAATGGAATTTCGTTCCGCAGTCTGGCGTAACCAGAACAGCCCATCGGCGACGGTAAAGATGGGATTATCACGAAGTTCCTCCTCTGCATATTCGCCGATCAGAAATGTTGTAGCCTGCCAACTTGCCAGAAACAGAGCCAACCGTTGAATGAAGGATTGCAGGTCCATGTCACTTTCCGGTTTCCGCACCATGGTGCGAAAGGAGTCAACGACGACGACAGCAGGGTTAGCCTTTTCAACTTCCTTGGTAATCTCCTCCAAAACCGCGCCCAGGTCCTTTTCCAGGACAACTTGGCTCAGATTGATAAAGCGGATGGAGTCCGGCAGCTTGGCCGGATCGAAGAACGTGTACTGTTGCTGGTATCGCAGCATTTTTATGGCGGATTCGCCGAGTACAGTGAAGTAGAGAGCAGGACGCTCCGGGGTGGCATTGGCAAACACGAACTGGTGTGCCAGCGTCGTCTTCCCGCTGCCGGGGGCCCCCGCGATGATGTTGAACGAGAATTCCGGGAGACCACCGCCCACTATTTCATCGAGCCCTGAAACTCCAGTCGGTAGTTTATTTATCTTCACTTTGTCTTGAGCGCTCACGCTTTTCTCCCGTCCTGCGAATTGCCATCATCAGATGCTGCATCCGGCCACACATCTCGTACCAGGTTCATCGTTAATGCTTCGCCAAGAAAGATAAGAAGCAGCCCGAGTAAGCGAGAAATGAGGATGACTCCCCCCTCGTGAACCCGATCCTTCTCGATGTCTGTCGGAAGCCCAATCGCACTCATCCCCTGCAGATTTCCATCCGCCGCCACCTGCACCGCGCTAAGGCTGGGAACTTCCGATCTCGCCAGCGTCAAAGCACGAGAGGCTAGCGACTGAAAACCGGCAGCTCCAGCCAATTCTCCAAGACTCTGGCGCAGCTTTTCATAGACGCGGAGGGTTGTAGACTCCACTGGCTCGGAGGTGTTGCCCGCATTGGCTTCGTAAGTAAGAAGCCGTTGAGCCAAATCTCGCATTTCCGGCAGAGTAGTCATGTTCAACGCCGCATCGCTCCAAGCGGAAGATTCCGATATCTGCCACACGCTTCGCAGAAGGATCAGGTCGACGATAGTCTCTTTTCGTAAACGATCCGCAGTTAAGTTGTTCGACATCAAGGTCCAAATCCAAACATTTCGGATCTGGGTGGAGCGCCGGCGGAATTCAATTCACATAACCTTTCGCTTGTGGGTTCGGAGCGTCTTCCTCTGAGTCGCCAGCCTTGCTTCGGATGAGTGTGAAAACGTCTAAAACCGTAGCAATATTGCGAATGTTTCCCGCAACACTCACGAGTCCATCTTCCATGCCGGGATGTTTATCCACCAGGCTTTCAATGCGTTCGCTCACGCTCCTCAACCGATCAATCTCTACCAAAAGGTCCTCGAAAGCCGCAGCCATTGCCGTTCCATCAGGCGCAGAGCCTGTCGTGCCCGCTGTGGTCGCGTCCGGCTCCGTCCTGACGTCGGCCTGAAGGCGTAAATCTTCGATCAAACGCAGCGTTGTCGCCTCGCCAAGGAAGGTAAGAAACAGTCCGAGTAACTGCGCAATCAGAACGATTCCGGCCTCGCCTGCCTCATCCGAGTCTGTTTGGGATTCAACCTCGTCGAGACCGCGCAAGTCTCCATTTGCGGTCAGCTGCACCGCGCTGAGCTGGGGAGATTCAGACTTGGCGAGAGCCAATGCACGAGAAGCGAGCGCCTGAAAACCATCAACTCCCACGGGTGCGCTGAGCTGTCGGCGCAGTCTCTCATAGACGCGTACAGTTGCAGGCTGTGTTTGCCTGGAGGCCGTACTTGGATCGGCCTCTGAAGCAACCAGGCTGAGCGCCAAATCACGTGTTTTCTTTGGTCGAGGGAGCATCGGTTCCATTCTTTCTTCGTACGCCACGCCTTGAGTGTGGGCGTCTTTCGCGATGACACTTCTTGCCGGTTGCCTCATCGATGAGATCCCTAACGCGCTTCACAGACCCCATTTTGGCATTACTACAATCGAACGATATTGAAAACATTTCCTAAAAGATGACCACAATTGAACAGTTCGATTCTACCCTTAAGGAGCTGATCGACCAGCTCGATTTCGCAAGCTCAGCTTGATCGACTAGAACGGCCACATCCTAGTTCATAAGTCTCGACTGAACTTTGTTCTGCGCAATCTACTACCGGAACACAATGCCGAACGGTCGTCTATTTGCGGGCAGTCCGGGCGATGATCCGAAGCTACCGATAATTCTCCGGCCACATCAATTCTGAAACAGGACGGTGCCCGCGAAAGCCTTCCAATTTCGCGTTCATTCTTGGTTATCGGGCTCCTGAGATACCGGCTACTTCCCCAGAATGAGGAACGATGGGTAAATGTCGCGGCTCAATGAGAGCCTCGGGCGCATTCTCGCTCTGTGGAGTTTCTGAGCATCTCTCAGAATTGTCGTCGGACGCATTGCGTACCCGATTCCCTGCACGTTTCAGAGGAAGCAAGCTGCTTCGGGGGCATCACTCCTGGGCATTCGTGAAAGATTGGCAGCACTGGCGACAGATTCGGTTGCTGAGGCAATCGAACTCCAACCTGAGCAATATTGGCCAGACGGGATGGAGAACCTGTTTCTACCTTTACTTGATTGGGCCTTCGCCCAAAAGCTCTTGGGTGGACTGCCAGCGCCTCGCAAGCTCACAACAGAGATGCTGACCCATACCGGTTGATCACAGAAGAAGGAGAACAAAATGAACACAGGGACCAAAGACGAATTAAAGGGCACGGCACATAAGGTGAAGGGCGCTGTCAAAGCGACGACAGGCAAACTGACCGGCAATTCGAAGCTCGAAGCCGAAGGCCACGCTGAACACGCGTTTGGAAAGGTTCAAAAGAAGGTCGGAGAGGCTGAGAAAAAGATAGGCAAATGAGTACTCCTCTGCCCCGTTGAAGTTCAGCGCGATTCGGTGACTCGAAAGGGCCCGAGGTCGCCCATCAATGCGCGATCTTGATGGAGCCATTTCTATGGCTCATGAATGGACAGCTATGACACATACCTCACGACCGAGGGGCCGGGACCTCTCATAGGATTCCTCTGAGTACCGGCATCCAGTATCTCTGTCTCAGCGGTAGACGCCTTCTGAATACGCACTTCGTGGTTGGCCTCGATCGCCTCCTGGAAACGGACGGTCTCGAGGTTACACGCCGTCTCAGGTTCCCTGCGACGGCGGCTTCAGCCTTGGGCAGGCCGCGATTGCTGGTCACCTTGGAGATGTTTCCAGGCAGTGACTGTTCAAGCGTGGCTCTATGGAATATGGCGGCTGAGGCTCGTCACTTCGCCAGGCTCCCTACTAAGTTGAAACGTATCGCCTACACCTGTGATAGCCATCACAGCCAAACTGACGAGGCTCGTCTTATGCTCCTTGCAAACTGGAGAAGAGTGCTCAAGGAGCAAGTAGCACATCTTCAAAATAAAAGTCTGTGCCGACCGTTTCCGCGGGGGACCTGAATGAAACGTGTGCTCTTTTGCGTGGCGCTGATTGCGTTGCTGCCCGGACTCTGGAAAACAGGGTGGGTGAATGCTGCGAGCGGTAGCGGGCAGCAAGGGACCACAGCTCAGAACCCAACCTCGACCAGTGCTCCAGCGTCCAGTTACGTTGGCTCCGATACCTGCATGACCTGCCACGCAGACGTCGCCAAGAGTTTTCCCACGAACCCTCATTCGCGTCTCGCGTTGATGCACGACGGCAAAGGAGTCACTTGCGAAAGCTGCCATGGACCAGGCTTGGCGCACGTCAGCTCTGGTGGGGACGTAACGAAGATCTTCCGGTTCGGGGCGGCGTCTACCAAGGAGATTGATGCCACCTGCCTTGGCTGTCACGCGGGGGCGCACCCCAATTTCAATCGCTCTCCTCACGCGAAGGCCGGCCTGAGCTGCCTCAGTTGCCATAGCATCCACGGCGTTGAGAACGAAGCGAGCCTGCTCAAAGTTTCGCAGCCGACGCTCTGCTATACCTGCCACACCGACGTGAAGGGCGCGTTCGCTATGCCTTTCCACCACCCGGTGGACGAAGGCACGGTCAAGTGCAGTGACTGCCACGACGTGCATGGCACCTTCGGGAGAAACAACCTGAAGTCCACGGTCGACCAGAACAGGATTTGCACCAAGTGCCATGTGGAAACGCGCGGGCCTTTTGTCTATGAGCACGCTGCGGTCAAGGCGGTGGGATGCCTGGGATGCCATACTCCGCACGGTTCTCAAAATGCCCGGCTACTGAACATGCCGAGTATCAACACGTTGTGCAACCAGTGCCATAGTCCGGTCGCTGGCGGCACGTTTCACACCATGAACGCTGGTTCGTCGGAGCTGACGCCCTGCACAAGCTGCCACACCATGATCCACGGGTCCAATCTCAATCAGGCATTCCTCAAATAACGGAAGCGGGTCCAAAGGTTTCAATGTGGCGGAGTTTTTCAAGTGAGGCTTCATGATGAAGAAGACAGGCTGGTTTTCCTGGCTGTCCAATCAACGACCCTCTCCACCGGTGGCCTGGCGTATCGCCGAGGGCACTGGAATCGCCATGTTCCTAATGATCACGGGCGTAGCTGCCGCTCAGATTCCGACGCCGGTCGCTCCGGTTCCGGCGCCGAGTACAGCGCCTGTTGTCCCGAATGGATATACGCTCCACGAGACCGTCGAGATGGGTGGGCACATGGCCAACATCACAGGCAGCGGGGCTATGTACGACACGCTGATCAATATGCAGTCCGGGCCACGCGTGCTTGGCGAGACCTTTGAGTTGCACGCGCTCCCGGGCAAAAAGCAGACCCTTGTCGATTCCCTCAAGGCCTTCACCACCGGCTTCGGCGGCGATCCGAACAACTTCTCCACGCTGGAGTTCTACAAGGGGAAGCTCTATGAATTCTCAGGAACGTTCCGCCGCGACCGTCAGTACTTTGATTACAACCTGCTGGGCAACCCCAACATCCCCTCGGGGCAGTCAATTCCGATCGGGCCGTCCAATGCGCCAACGGGCTCGCTGGCTTGGCCGCAGGCTCAACAATCGCCGTTCCTGTACAACACAGTACGTCGTATGACGGACACCAGCCTCACGATCTTTCCGCTGTCGAAAGTGACGTATCGTGTGGGGTATTCGCAGAATGTGATGGAAGGACCGAGCCTGAGTCCCGGTGAATCTGTCGGAGCCTACGACGCTCTTCTTGAGGAATATCAGCGCAACAGCACCGACGATTTTGTGGGAGCGATCGACTGGAAGCCCGCCCGGAACACAAAGCTAACCTTTGAAGAGGTAGTCGACCACATCAAGGAAGACTCCTATTTTTCTCTGGCTCCGGGCAGCTTCCTGGCGCAGGAGGCGGACGGAACGTCGGTGTCCCTTGGCAACTGGGACAGCCTGACCCCTTACGGTATCAGCGCCTGCAATACCGGCAGCATGGGCAGTGCATACACCAACGCAACGGCCTACACGATCCTCTCGGCGCCGCAAACCCCAGGCGGGCGGCCAATCATCAATCCAGCTTGCAATGTGGCGACAAGTTACCTGCGCTCACAGCCGACGCGCATTCTCTACCCCACAGAGATTTTCCGGTTCCAAAGCTCAAGCATTAAGAATGTCGCTATGAACGGGGATGTTCGCTACACCAACGCAAATATGAACCTCCCCAATTACTACGAGAATTTCCAGGGCCTGGATGGGACGATTCGCTCTACGACCTTTACGGGCAAAGCGACGGCCAGGCGGGAGGTAACCGCTGTCGACTACGGCATCGACTGGGATGCTAGTGAGAAGGTTAGTTTCTCCGATCAGTTTGAGTACTCCAACGTGCAGCAGCCCGGCACGGCCAACATCTCGAAAGGGATCACTGCAAATACTCCCGCGAATCCAAATGAAACCATCAACTACTCAGGTCCGCTGACCCCTGGAACTGTCACTGTTGAGGGCAGCCCCAACGGTACCCCGCTGCCTGACTACTTTGGCCAGAAGCTCCTGACCAATGACCTGACGGCGACCTGGGATGGCTGGTCTGGTGCCACGCTCTCGCTCACCTACCGCTACCGCTTGCAGACCATCGGCCAGGGCATTCCTCATAGCGAGCCATTGGCTGTGGGCGAAGATACAAACGGAACAGTCACCATTCATGAAAACGGCGGTATCTTCAACGTTGCCCTGCGTCCCAGCAGCCGTTGGGATGTCAATGGCAGCCTCGAGCTGCTCTATGCCGACAACGCATTCACCCCGGTCAACGCACGGCAAACGCAGCAGTACAGAGTGCATACCATGTTTAAGCCAAAGCCATGGATGACTTTCACTGGCGCCTTTAACGACCGGGAACGGCATAACAACACGAACAACAACCAGAGCGCCGTCGCAGCAGGCGATGTCGCCTACGCCGGGCCGATCGGTCACGTCGATCACAGCCGCGTTGTGAGCATAGGTGGACAGCTGGTTCCGAATGACCGCTATGGGTTCGATTTCAATTACGCCTATAGCGATGTCTATGCCTCGACCAACATCTGCTATGACGCCGCCGCCACCAGCACTCTGCCTGGCGCCGCTTCGGCCAGTGGTACGGCGTGCCCCGGCGCAACGGTAAGGGGGACCACCTACTATGAGTTCGGACCGGTCAGGGACTTCATGGATGCTCCTACGCAGTACGGATCAGTGGCTCTCAGTATCTCCCCTATCAACCGAATCCACTCCAGTATTGGCTATCGCATCAGCTCCGTGAGCGGTAGCCGGTTCTTCAACGACGCGCGGGATGTCAACGGCTCGCTGGTCTCTACGTATCAGTCTCCCTATGTGCGAGTTGCATGGACGGTTCGGAAGGGTTGGATTTGGAGAGCAGAATACAATTTCTATGGCTACGGCGAGGGTGGTCCTTCCGGCGCACCCTTCTGCAGCACTTCCAACCCCACACCTTCGTCTCCGGCGCCTGTTGTTCCCTGCAACTCTCCTACATTGGCCGGTCTTCAGACCGGTTTAACTATCTCGCCTGCCGGTGAGACCGCGCCCCGGAACTTCCACGCGAATAATGTGACCCTTGGAATGCACTATGAGTTTTGATCTGGAAACAAAGCGAAAAAGGAGGCCGGCAATTGACAACCCAATCAGATCGATGGCGATTGCCAGGAATGCGTTCGTATGAAGGTAACTCAGGGATAGGCAGACCAAAGTGCGCAATTGCCTATATCCCTACGCTGCAAAAGAGATAGGAAGCATCAGCTTGTTGCACCAATGAGATGGCCCACGAGCATTCATGATGATCTCGGCGAATGGGCATATCGAAGTTGAGAGGGAGACCGGACAATGAAAAATGGATTGATACTGACGGCTGTCGCCATTGTGGCGGCGTTTACGGCGACAACGGGATTCGCACAGGCTTCGGGTGCGGATACCTACAAGAGCAAGTGCATGATGTGTCACGCAGCGGATGGTTCGGGAAATACCCCTGCCGGAAAATCCATGCAGGTGCCGTCTCTCAGCTCCGCGGATATCGTGAAGATGTCGGATGTGGATCTGATCGCCGCTACAAAGAACGGGAAAGGAAAGATGCCGGCCTACGCAGGTAAGCTCACTGACCCACAAATCAAGGACGTCGTTGCCTACATCCGGACGTTACAGAAGAAATAGAGGTCAGGATGGCAAACTTCGATCAATTCAAGAAGAATTGGCTTCGACCCTTTCTCTTCTATGGAAATAATCCAATAAGCCTTATCGGCGGGGCCCTGACCACCGCTTCGGCCCTCGTTCTGATCGGCTTCTGGGTCGTGGAGTTCCTCGGGCACGGGGGATCCAATAATCCCTATCTTGGCATCATCTTCGACCTGATCCTGCCCGGACTTTTTGTTCTGGGACTGGTTCTCATTCCCATCGGCATTTTGTGGAGACGCAGCCGTCTGAAAGCCGCCGGAGAACTGCCTTCCATTTATCCGGAGATCGATCTTGGCGACCCTGTGTTTCGGCACGGGATCGAATTTGTCGTGATCGCCACTTTCATCAACTTCGTCATTGTAGGCACCGCGAGCTATCGAGGCGTCGCCTATATGGATACGCCAAATTTTTGTGGGCAGGCCTGCCACGTCATGGCTCCCGAGTGGGGCGCCTATCCTGTCTCCTCTCATGCCGGCGTAGCCTGCACGGAATGCCATATTGCCGCGGGCATCCCCGGGTTCGTGCACGCCAAAGTCAACGGGACAAAACAGCTTCTGATGGTAGTCGCGCACGACTATCCCAGGCCTATTATGGCGGGAGACAAACTCCCTCCCGCACGGACGACCTGCCTGAATTGCCATAACGCGGATAAAGAGATCGGCGACAAACTTCTGGTAGAAACCTCCTACGGCGATGACGAAAAGAACTCGATGACGCGGACGCTTGTTTTGCTGCACGTGGGCGGACGCGACCAGTTCGGCCATCTCAGCGGAATTCACGGCGCCCATCTGGGTCATATCGAATACATCTCCACGGATTCAAACCATCAGACGATTCCCTGGGTAGGCAAAACGAATGACGACGGCTCCGTAACGGAATTCGTCTCAGCGGACGCAAAAGGACCCGTTGCCGGCGAAAAGCACATCATGGATTGTATCGACTGCCACAACCGGGCAGCCCATTCCTTCGACACGCCCGAAAAAGCGCTCAACAAGGATATGGCGGAGGGCAGCCCAAGCGCATCCTTACCCTTTGTGCACAAGCAGGGACTTGTCCTGATGAAGGCGAGTTACACATCGCAGCAAGAGGCCGCCTCAAAGATCACTGCCGGACTCGAAAGCTACTATCGCTCGCAATATCCGCAGATATGGAACGGTCAACGGGCACAGATCGATCAGGCTGCGAAAACACTGGTCGCGATTTACAGCAGGAATGTCTTTCCCTTCATGAAGGTCACATGGGGAACACACCCCAACAACATCGGGCACAACGACTATCCCGGGTGCTTCCGCTGCCACGACGGCAATCACAACGCCAAAAATGGGAAGAGCGTCACCAGTGTCACCAATGACTGCTCCGTTTGCCACAATTTGCTGGCGGTGGATGAACCTAATCCAAAGCAACTGGCTGACCTTGGCATGCACTAGGCGCCGACAGCGATCACACGTGTTCAGAGCGATTCGGAGGGCGTGGATGAGAACCAGAGACTAGTAGCAGGAGAAGGCAAGGAGGGCAAACCTAGACGATGCCGGCATTTGGCAGTTTCGCTCTCCTGCTCGCACTTGCTCTTTGCGCTTATAACCTCTGCGCAGGCGCTGTCGCGCTCCGTCAGCTCTCCACTGAATCTGGAGGGCGCATCTCTCCGGAACGTTTGCTGGAAACGGCAAGACGAGCGGGCATTGCGAGCTTCTTCATCGTGAGCGGAGCGGCCTTCGCCTTGGTCTGGGCGGCGTTCGCCAACGACTTCTCCGTTGCTTACATCCTGCATCACTCGAACCGAGCGTTGCCGGGCGCTTACAAGTTCGCCGCGCTCTGGTCCGGACAGGAAGGCTCTTTGTTGTTGTGGGCGTGGCTGCTGGCAGCCTACGAGTTTGTGCTCAGGGTAAGGCACAAAGTCGATGTGCGATTGACCGCCTATGCTTCGATGATTCTGTCTGGAATCCAAGTCTTCTTTTTACTCCTGCTGAACTTTGCTGCGCCCCCGTTTGCGCTGGTTGCAGGGGCTATTCCGCAGGACGGTTTTGGACTCAATCCCCTGCTCCAATACCCGGAAATGGTCATCCATCCTCCGATGCTCTATCTGGGTTATGTCGGATTCAGCGTGCCCTTCGCGTTCGCACTCGGCGCCTTGATGATGCGCTACCCCGGCGAGAAATGGATCCACATCACCCGCCGCTGGACCATGGTGACCTGGCTCTTCCTTACATGCGGCATCTTTCTCGGCATGCACTGGGCGTATGCCGTGCTCGGCTGGGGCGGCTACTGGGGTTGGGATCCTGTCGAGAATGCTTCCCTGATGCCATGGCTCACCGGCACCGCATTCCTGCATTCGGTCATGATGCAGGAAAAACGGGGCATGATGAAGCACTGGAACATCTGGTTGATCTTTTCAACCTTTATGCTTTCCATTCTCGGCACGCTGCTCACGCGTTCCGGCCTGGTCAGCTCTGTACACGCGTTTGCTCAGTCGTCGATCGGCACTTGGTTCTGGGCCTTCCTCGTCCTCGTGTTCGCGGTCTGTCTCTTCACCTACATCCTGCAACGTGATCACCTTAAAAGCGAACATAAGCTGGAGTCGCTGGTCTCCCGCGAGTCGAGCTTCCTGTTCAATAATCTGGTGCTGCTGACGGCTTGCTTCACAATACTGTGGGGCACGCTCTTTCCCGTGCTTTCGGAATTTGTCCAGGGCAATAAAGTTACCGTAGGCGCCCCCTTCTACAATCGCGTGGCCATACCCATCGGATTGTTCCTGCTCTTCCTCACCGGTATCGGTCCCCTGCTGGCCTGGCGCAGCTCCTCTTTCAGGAGCATCCGTAAAAACTTCATCGTACCAATGGCAGCAGCCGGTCTCACTGCCCTGGTTCTGGTTATTCTCGGGGAGCGTCCATGGCAGGACCAGGGCGCCTTCTACGCGCTCGTTACCTGGGTGCTTGCCGCTTTTGTGGCGACCGCTGTCGGATCGGAATTTTTGCGGGGTGCAGGCGTCATCCGCCGCCACACGGGCCAGAACCTGTTGGCTTCCATGGTGCAGCTCACGCGCCGCAACACGCGCCGCTATGGCGGATACCTGGTCCACTTCGGCGTGGTCGTCATCTTTATCGGCTTTGCCGGCTCCGCCTTCAATCAAAGCAAAGAACAGGAGATGAACTTCCGCCAGAGCATGACGATAGGGCCATACCGGCTGGAGTGCCTCGACTATTCGCAGGACTCAAACCTTAACTACGACAGCGAGTATGCTCTGCTCGACGTTTACCGCGGCAGCAGGAAGGTCATGCAGCTTGCTCCGGAAAAACGTTTCTATGCGGCCAGCCAGCAGACATCGACGATCGTTGCGAACCACTCCACACTAGCGTGGGATCTCTACGTGGTCTATGCCGGCAGGGACCCGGATAGCCAACATCCGATCATCAAAGTGTTCCTGAACCCTCTGGTGGCCTGGATATGGATTGGCGTGGGTATCGTCGCTTTCGGAACCTGCGTTGCGCTCATGCCGAACATGGCCGCCGAATTCGCACTCAATCGCAGCCGCGTTCCTGCCGCCTTGTCTGGGCTGGCCCAGAGCGCAATTTCAAGCCGGGGTGGAGACTGATGCGCCTCTTGCGACTTTCGCAGATGGGCCTTGTCGCCCTGCTGGTCCTCGTCTCGACGGGAGCTTCGGATACCGCTGCTCGCTACAACGCCCTTGGCCATAGCATGATGTGCGTCTGTGGCTGTAACCAGGTCCTGATGGGGTGCAATCACGTAGGCTGTCCGGATTCGCATCAGATGCTGGCCGAACTTCGCGTTGACGTGAGCCGAGGAGATGCCAACACCCCGATCCTCAAAGCGTTTCAGGCGGAATATGGACCGACCGTGCTGGCGGCGCCCATGTTCACGCGTTTCAATGATGCAGCGTGGTTCGCGCCTCCCCTGGTTCTCCTGCTGGGAATTGCCGCGATCGTCATACTAGTCCGCAAGTGGAGACTACACACTGTCGCAACGCCGGCAGAGCCGGGGACTCCCGCTCTCATCCAGATTCGTGACCAGATTCGGAAGGAGACGGAACTATGAGCACGATTGCCAGCGCATTGATGCTGATCGGTGCCTTTGCCTATGTCTTCTATCCCGCCCATCTGGTTGAAACCCAAAAAGTCAAATCGTGGCTGGAATTTCTACGGGAGCGCCGGGAGGTTTTGTACGACAACCTGCGTGATCTCAACTTTGAATACCGCGCCGGAAAGTATCCCGAAGAAGACTACGTGGCGCAGCGGGCGACGCTCGAAAATGAAGCCGCAACCGTCGTTGCGGAAATCCATGATCTGGAAGATGCGAAGAGTCCATGATGCCAGCCGCGAAACATTTCGTTCTCAGCAATCCGCGCCGTCTGTTCGTTTGTGCCGGAGTTCTCCTCGCGTGCCTGCTTGCCGCTCCGTGTTTGTGCTTCGCCGCTACCGTTACGGGAACGGTACGAAACAAGACAACCAACAAGCCGGACGCAGGCGATGATGTCGTCCTGATCGCGTTGACGCAAAGCATGCAGGAGATCGCACGCGCCCGGACGGATGCCGCTGGCCGCTACAGCATCGAGCTACCCGACGCAGGTATGCACCTGATTCGCGTCGACCATCAGAAAGCCGCATACTTCTCGCCGCTCCCTTCCGGAACGACTCACGCAGATGTGGATGTATACGATGTCGCGGCGAAGGTCGAGGGTGTGACGACAGAAGCGGATATGCGGAGGATCGAGACCGACCAGCAAAGCCTGCAGATAGTGGAAACCTATTTCGTCAGCAACGCGTCCAGCCCTCCGCGCACCCAGTTCAGTTCGAAGGCATATGAGATCAATCTTCCGGCAGGCGCGCAGATCGAGGCGGCCGTGGCCATGGGACCCGGAGGAATGCCAGTCGCGGCGCATCCCATACCAGACGGCGATAAGGGACAGTACTCCTTCATCTTCCCGCTGCGTCCTGGCGAGACGCGTTTTCAGGTGAGTTACGACCTTCCCTACAACGGCACCTACACGTTTGAGACGCGCGTATCGTTGCCCACAGCGAACCTGGCCGTCGTGTTACCAAAAAGCATGAGTTTCACGGTCGGAAGCGCGACCCCTTTTCAACCAATGAGCAGCGGCGACCCTAACACCCAGACGTTGCTGGCAAAGAATGTACAGCCCTCACAGTCGCTCGCCTTTACCGTATCGGGCGATGGCGTTCTGCCGAAGGACGCACCACAAGGACAGAATGATGAAGCGCAGGCGACTCCAGCCGCGGCAGGACCTGCGGCTGACACGCGGCCTGGCATTGGATTGGGAGCGCCGATTGACACCCCCGACCCGTTGAACAAATACAAATGGTGGATGTTGAGCGGCCTCGGTCTGCTTTTAGTGATAGCGGCGGCGATTATGCTGCGCACGAAGCCGTCAGACACTCGAACGGCCCGGACTTCTGAGCCATCCTCTCCGCCTCCTGCAGTTACCACGCGAGGGATCTGGCTTGCTGTGCTCAAAGAGGAACTCTTCGCGCTCGAAACCGAGAGATTGGAAGGAAAGCTGACAGAAACAGAGTATCGGGAGCAGAAAGCTGCGTTCGAGACGGTTCTCAAGCGCGCTCTGGTTCGATACTCCTCACCGCCTTCTCAGAACGAACCGACGATCACAGCTGAGGCGCCTCCTGAGGGTGCAGGGCCGCTTGAGGCTTCGACATGAAACCGGTGAGTACCTCTCACAGAGCGAATGAAGGCCGCTTACACACGAGCTTGAGGATGGACCGGCTGCAACAGATGCGCGCTTCCCGCACGCGCAAAGCTGCAATGAGGTTGCCGCAGGACGAACCTCGGCGAATCACAGCCTTGTTATGTCGGATGGTCCACGCTCTTAGCTTTTGGGGAAGGAGAATGATATGAAGAGAAACTCGCAAACTCTGCGGGTTGCAGCCGCGGTAGTCATTATCCTGGGCACCGTTGTTTACCTGGCGGTCTCCGGAGCGAAATCGAATAAGAGCTATTACGTGACTATTGGGGAGATGCGAGCTATGGGCAGCAAGGCATATACGCGTCATCTGCGAGTCGCCGGCAACGTAGCTCCAGGTTCCGTTGAGCGCAGCGGCAGCAAAGTGAACTTCGTACTGGTCGAACAGGGGCATAGGCTCACCGTGAACTATCTCGGCGACGATCCCCCTCCCGACACATTCAAGGACGATGCCCAGGCGCTCGCGATCGGTACTCTCGGCCGGGACGGAGTCTTCCAGGCTACGCAGCTCCAAGCAAAGTGCGCCTCGAAGTACGCGCCGGCCAACAAGCCTGGCGCCAGCACTGCATCCCTGACGCCTCTGGCCGCATCGCAGTAGGAAATTTCTCAGCTTGCACCTTCGCCGACGCTCTCGACGATGCCAGACCCATCGCCGCCCGGCGTCCACGGAAACTGGAGTGGGAAGACCTGCCGCATGACTCCCGAAGCGCGCAGTGGATCGGGATTTAAGCTCGTCGCCCGATTGCGAACGACTACCTGACCAGCTGCGGCTATCGGTGACTGTATCTCTTCGAGCTGTAGTGTGCCGCCGTACCCGTGAAAGCGAAGGGCTTTCATCTCGTTTGTCCTGTTCCTATGCAGTCACTAGCTCGTGGCTTGTTGACACTTCTGACTTCCAAAGCTGGACGGTATCTGCCGCAAACTGCTCATAGCTACGAGGTGCGTGGCCGAGAAGCTTCGTGATCCGCGTGACCTCTGTCTCCGTGGAAGCGAATCCGCGATCAAAGTATCCCTGGAACATCATGCGGAGGTCGAATGCCATCCAGGCTGGCACTTTGCCGCGCATCGTCTGTTCCCACTGGTCGAAGTTATGACCGGTGTATTCGATGTTTTTACCCAGCAGCTTGCCCCATATTTCAGCGTTGCCTGGGCCGTTGATCAACGTGGGTCCGACGAGGTCGTAGGTCTGGCCATCGTGTCCGTCTGTGGTAAGTGAAATCGCACCAGCTTCCGCGATGTCGCGAATATCCACGGCAGCGATACCGGCCGTCCCGATCGGCATTGGATAGATGCCCGGTCCGGTCAGGGCAGCTTTCAGTGTCGCGTCATTTTGAATGTAATAGCCAGGGCGCAGGATGGTGTGAGGCACCCCGAATTCACGCAGCGCATTCTCGACGGCTAGCTTGGACGCAAAGTGAGGCACGTCCCGGAACTGCTCCACCTTGAATACCGAGAGGTACGTCATGTGTTTGAGTTTCAAGCGCCTGGCGAGACCAAAGGTGATCAGCGCCTGCGTCAGTTCATCCGCAGTGACCGCATTCACCAGGAACAGCTTATCCACACCTTGCATTGCCTGCTCTACCGACACGGGATCAAGCAAATCGCCGAGGACAACCTCAACAGTTGCCGGAAACTTCTTGGCTACGTCCGCTTTGCGAGTCAACGCGCGGACCTGTGCACCCTGCTTCAAGAGTTCCGCGACCACCGCAGAACCCACATTTCCCGTCGCTCCGGTTACCAAAACTTTCATCGTCTTTGTCGCTTTCTTCCTGAATGGTTTATCTCAGGATTGTTGCTTCTAGAGATTCCGCGTAAGTCGCTCGCTAGAGATCAGGTGAAAGCATCTCTTCTATAGGAGAGATGCGATACGATGGCATGTGGAACCCTTGATACACGCAAAGCTGCTTTGCACCAGCGCAATGAACGATAATGATCGTGTGGTCTCTCCAATACAGAATCGAAGCGCGCCTCGTTTGTAGACTTCTGAACGGCCGAGACTGTTCACCCAAAGAAACGCTAGTTTTTGGGGGACTAATTTCAACAATCTGCACACGCTATGCCCGATCATGTTGATCTGAATGATGTCCGGACGTTTGTCATCGCCGCGCAGGCAGGAACACTGAGCGCTGCCGCGAAGGCACTGCATCAACCGGCGTCGACAATCAGCAGATCGCTCACTCGTCTCGAAAAACACCTGGGCGTTCTTCTCGCTCGGAGGGGTGCGAAAGGATTGGTTTTGACGGACGCAGGGAGGGAGTATCTCCTCTCCTGCAGACGTGCTTTACGCACGATCCATGATGGAGGGGAGCTGTTGGAGGCTCGCCGCGCTAACCCAAGTGGCATTATCAAGATTGCTTGCCCGTTGACCATGGCTCGCGAGATACTCGCGCCCCTGCTTAAGGACTTCATCGCTCGCTTTCCGTCACTGAGAATGGAAATTGAGCCATACTCTTTCGGCTGGGACCAGGAACCCCGTGAAGACGTGGACGTGTTCTTCAAACTCAAGGCGCCGAAGGACTCCGTACGTCGGGTCCGTTCCTATCCTGGGACGGCCCGAGGGCTGTTCGCGAGCCCGGGATACGTGAACGCGGCCGGCAGCCCGGCCAAACCCGACGAACTCGCCGCCCATCGGTGCGCGGGCTCCGGAGTCTGGAAGCTGTCCCGCGGACGTAAAGAGGTCAGTCCGAACATTGCATTTCACGTCGTAACGAGCGATCCCGGCGTCAATCTGGCGTTTGCCCTGGATGGTCTCGGCATCACCGTTCTGCCGTTGTGGATGGCGAAGCACCCGAATAACAGAAGTGGACTGGTTCCGATTCTTCCCTTGTGGAGGCCGGAGCCGATCACATTGTGTGCGCTCTTCTCCGGTTCCTCTCGACTCACGCCAAAAGTGGAAGGGCTTCTCGACTTTCTTGCTGAATACATTGGAACGGACCGCGACCCACGAGTGAAATATGGTCGCGCAAAGGGATGCTTTACAGACCTGACGCTTTCCCCCACGTCTGGACCTTGAGCAAGCGAGCCAGAGCGTTACTCGCCTGACGGCTCCGCGAGGTCAAGGCAGTAAACGGCTTGAGCGCACTCGCCGTCATGAGCTGCTGCCGAAGGTTGCCATTAAGTGATCAAACCGATACAGTCATCCCTCCTGCGCGGTGCCATGCTGAGGGGATGGCCACCCCAATACGACACGATCTCGATCTTCTCCACACAAGCCTCCTCACTGGAAAACTGCCTCGGAATTTGAGTTGGGCGGACACCGTTGAACTGATCGGGCAAATTGGCGAGGTCCAGCCCCACGGAAGCGATGAATTCGTTTTTGTCGTCGGGACACAGCGAGCATTTTTCAAGCAGCCGCACACCCATGAACTCGACGTTGAGGAAGTCTCTCGACTTCGGAAGTTTCTCAGAGAGGCGGGGCCGACTCGAGTGGCTGGCGAACCTGGCCAACCCTGCCGCATGGTCGTCGTGATTGACCATCACGCGGCACACGTGTATCAGGACTTCAACAGAAAGGTTCCCGTGGCTGAAGACACAGTTCTTCCCTACGATCCCTTCGGCTTTCACCATCACCTGATCCACCGGAAGGAAGCTCACTACAAGGGCGACAGGGTTCCGGAAGAGACATCCTTTTATGAAGAAGTGGCCAAAGACCTTTTGCCAGCAAATGAGATCGTGCTCATCGGGCATGGAACAGGCAAGAGTAGTGCGGTGGATTCCTTAATTGAGTATTTGAAGACACATCACCACAACATCTCCCGGCATGTCATCGCAACAGAAACAGCCGATCTATCCGCCTTGACTGAACCAGAGATTGAAGCCATCGCAAAGCGCCACATGATTGTAGTTGTGTAGTCGAGAGCGATCGGCGCCTTGCCAGGCGAAGCGACGAATCGACCACGTTCGCAAAACCGACACGGAGCAAAATGGAGCAACCATGCCAATCCTCACCGCGGGCACGACAGCGCCAGAGTTCAGCCTTCATGTAACGCCAGACCAAAAGCTCTCGCTGAACGAGCTGCGAGGAAAGCCAGTAGTTCTTGTGTTCTATCCCGCAGATTGGAGTCCGGTCTGTGGGGACGAACTCAGCGTCTTTAACGAGATCCTGCCCGAATTGCTGAAGTACAAGGCGGCACTCGTGGCGATATCTGTGGACGGTGCCTGGTGCCACGATGCCTTTGCCAAGCATAAGCATCTGCACTTTCCCCTACTTTCCGATTTCGAGCCCAAAGGCGTGACGGCCCGCGCTTATGGTGCGTACCGAGAGGCCGACGGCGTTTGCGAACGGGCGCTCTTCGTCATCGACGGAAACGGAGTCATTGCCTGGAGTTATTGCTCCCCAGTTGCAGTGAGCCCCGGAGCGGATGGGATTTTGCAGGCGCTTGAAGCACTACCCAAATAGGAGAACGAAATGAGCAAGCTCGCTATCCCTGTTACAAAGCACGATCATATTCAGGGCGACCTGAGTGTAGCCTGCAATCTGGTGGAGTATGGCGACTACGAGTGCCCATCATGTGGAAGCGTCCAGCCGGTCATCCACCAACTGCAAAAGCGTTTCGGGGATCAACTCTCCTTCGTCTTTCGCAACTTCCCCTTGCGTGAAATTCACCCTTGGGCTGAGGCTGCGGCCGAGCTGGCCGAGTTCGCAGCAACTCAAGGTAAGTTCTGGGAAATGCATGATCTTCTCTTCGCGAATCAGGATAACCTTGGCGAAGCCACTTTCCGTGCCCTGTCCGAAGAGCTGGAATTGAAGGAGTCAGAAGTGCAACACGGGTTGTCGAGCGGCATTTATAAGAAGCGCATCGACGCAGATTTCTCAGGCGGGGTTCGAAGCGGTGTGAACGGAACGCCCACCTTCTTCCTCAACGGAGACCGGTATGACGCTTCCACCGATTTCGAATCCATCGCTGCTGTTATGGAGCAGGTCCTCATCTCGGATGGAGATTAGGGAACAATCCCGATCGACCCACGCTCATCTTCATTTTTTGCAGGCTTGAGAGTTTTGTTCGCGCCCTTTTGTATGGCACCGGCCCCGATGTCCCCATACCAGCTTACTTCGTGATCGACCTTTCCATTCCAGATGCTGCGAGGCTGAGGGAGTAAACGTGTGATCGAGGCATACAAGGCAAGAACTGCCGTCCTCTATCCCAGATAATTGGCACGGTTCGCCCTTGCTCCTATCACTAGATTGCACACGAACTGTTTGGTTTCGTAGAAGTGTGCTTGATTGCACAGAAAAGCATTCGCTAGAAGAACAAGGTAAGAAGAACATGCCTAGGCATGCGTGAGCGGTTGCGGGTGTGCTGTACTCAATTACTCTGGCTCTTCCTTCCAGCTGGAACACAAGCACACGCTGCCAAAGTTATTTGCCGGTATCGGCACAGGAGTCAGGTCGTCATGAAGATTGGTTATCTCGGTAAGCAGAATTCATTTGCGCTGGAGATGTTGAAGCGCCTTAAGTCAGAACACTCGCAAGACGAGTTTTTGACATGGCAGCCGGACGATAAGGCGCCATCGACAGAACTGGAGGTGATCATTGCTTTCGGTAAGGTCGACTCCAAGGAGATAGAGGCTCAGACGAAGCTTGGTCTGCTTCAGATGGCCTCCGCAGGTTACGAAGAAGTTGACGTTGAAGCAGCAACGAAGGCCGGTGTCTGGGTGGGCTCGGCTCCGACGACAAAGACGGGCAACGGTGAGTCAGTGGCGGAAGTTGCTGTGCTCCTGATGCTTGCAGCCTCTCGCCGGCTGAATGAAGAACTAGCCTTGACACACGGCATCGCGCAGAGCCCGTCGGAGAAGCTGGAAGTGAATAGGGCGCTTTCCGGTAAGACCGCTTGCATTGTGGGCTTGGGGGGAATCGGAGATTTGCTCATCGAAAGGCTCCGGGGATTCGGGATGATTTTGACTGGTGTGGATAACCATCCGGAACACGCGCCGAATGGAGTTAGAGGATATGGACACGATGAGTTGAAGGTGGCAGCGGCGCAGGCAGACTACTTGATTCTGGCAATCCCGGGAACGAAGGCAAACGAAAACATGATCGACGGGACGGTGCTGACCGCGATGAAGAAGGATGCGGTGTTGGTCAATGTAGCTCGGGGGACCCTGGTCGATGAACCGGCTCTGCTGGCAGCGGTGAAGAGTGGGCACCTCTTTGGGGCGGGGTTGGATGTGGTGAAAGATGAGCCCGTGAGCAATGGGAACCCGCTGCTGATGGAGCCACGTATCTTTGTTACGCCACATATCGCGGGGTCTACGGACCTGATGCTTGATGGCACTGCGAAGTTCCTGGGTGAGGTCTTGGCCAGGTATCGGAATGGGTTGCAATCAGAGTACATCGTCAATGAACCGAGGAAGCCGAGAGTGCCTTTGCGCAAATCTCCTAGCGGAGAGCATTTCTCGCAACAAATCTCTCGATCGACGGCAGCCTGAGCCGGAAAGCAGTTCCGCGGCGTCGTGTCGATTCGTCTTGAGCACGATGTTTGCCGCCGCCGCCGACTCGGGTGAGAGCGCATCGCTCACATCGACCCACGCGCAGGCCGCTCCGGACTGTGTAATCGAGGCAATGGAAGAAAGCGCAAAAGATGTCTTGCCTGTCGAGGCCGCGCCTGCAACCTCGGTAATGCTTCCGCGTGGAATGCCACCTCCCAGGACGGCATCAGCCTCTTCGATTCCCGTTGAAAAAAGTTCCGGGGCCTGCTTTATCTTCAGGGTGAGGGCGGCAGGCACTCGCTTGGCGAGTGCGGTTTCGACCTGAAGGCGGATTGTGGCGGAGGCAGACATATTGGCGTATTCGCTTTATGTTCGCCTACTCCTGCCGGTCGCTGTCAACTGAGATTTGACTCATTACTTATGCAATCTATGGCTAAGTGATTACAGGCAATAGTCTTTCCTAGCTTATTCTTTTGTCTCTTTGGCATACACTAGGCTCATGTGGGGCCCTACCGCCGCAAATCCAACAAGAAGCGCATTGCCGACGCTTTTGCGGTAACTGCCGGTCTCAATGAACTCGATCTCGGCCCTGACGACGATATTGCGCCTGGTTCCGTGCAGCCTGTCGTCACTATTAATAAGGATGGAGAGCGTCAGATCGAGTCTCATGCGTTGGGGATTCAAACTACCCGACCGCCTACTCTTCGAGGAACAATCGAGAGGTGCTTTATGCAGCGCAGATCATTTCTGAAGGGGGCAGGAGTTGTTACTGTCGTCGTTGTGGGCGGTGGAGTCTGGCGTGCCTACGATGAGGGCGTTTTCAGTGTGGGGCAAGGACCGGCCTACGAACCCTGGAGAGACTGGCGCGAGGGTTCTAACGAAGGAACTCTAGCTCTGGTGCGCGCCGCGATCCTAGCGGCGAGCCCTCACAACACGCAGCCTTGGCTCTTCAAGGTGACGAACTCGTCGATTGAGTTGTATATCGACACCAAGAGGAATGTCGGCGCGCTCGATCCCTATCTGCGGGAAGAGCACATCGGGATGGGCTGCGCTCTTGAGAACCTGATGCTGGCTGCGGCCGCCAATGGCTACCAAGCCACTCTCACGCTGTTTCCAGGAAAGCTTGGGCCGATTCCGGCCGATTCCAAACCGGAACTTCTGGCGCATGTAGATCTTGCTGCGGGCAACCGCGAGGAAAGCGAATTATATGATTCGATCCCACTGCGCCATACGAATCGAAGTGCCTATAGTCCCGAAAAGCCGATCCCGCCCCAATTTGTTGACGCCCTGGGCCGCTTGGCCAGCAACGAACCAAGCGTTGAGATTTTTCTCTTCACGAAAGAGGCGGAGCGAAAAAGGATCGTGGACATCAGCTCCGCGGCGAATGACGAAATCTATTCCGACCCAGAGGTTAAGCGTGGCAGCGAACGATGGATTAGAACTAGCTGGAGTTCGATGCAAACATTTCGCGATGGTCTTACGATTGATGCCTTCGGGCTATCTCCTGTTGCAACTGGAATCGCGAAAATGATGCCTCTGTCGATGCTGCGCTGGGCCGCGTCACGGAGTCCGAAGAATGGGTATTCGAACCTAATGCTGAGTGCGCCCCTGATTGGCATCCTTGCCGTCCCTGACCGTTATGACCGGGAGCACTGTCTGCGCGCGGGGAGGATTTGGCAGCGGGCGCATTTGCTGGCTACTGCCCGCGGCGTGGCCGGACGACCCTGCAACGAGGCAGTGGAAATGATAGACCACGAAAAAGCACGCGAAAAACAGGCAGCGCGAGCCGGCCTGCTTGGCGATGTCATCGGTAGCACTGCATGGCAGCCCACGTTTGTTTTCTATATGGGCTATCCGACTTGGACAGCCCACGCCAGCCCGCGTCGACCAATTGAGAATGTCGTTCTTTGACGCCAGCCCAAGAGGAGTTCTCCGTTTCTATCAGCCAACACGGTCCCGGGTATATCGTCGGCAATCCGGAAGTGAGCTACGGTTCTACAGTCAGTTGTCGCAAAGTCGCAAATACACTCATCGGGCAGTGATCGGTAACGGTAAGTCGGCCACTACTTACGAATTTGGCGCCTCCGAGATTGGCGCACCCTTGCGCTTAGTGGAAAACCAGCGCTGCTTAATGCTAGCGAGATGTCACCCGGCCAAAAGAGTCCATTGATCGCCTAATGAGCAAGCACCTGTGAATCTGCTTTGCGGGGATTATTCTTCCTGAGCAGAAAAGAGAGCACAAACATGGTTCCCGTCGCAACTCCCAGAATCCAGAATGTGTCGATGTACGAGAGTGCCGAGGCCTGACTCTGCATGGCTCCATAGAGCTGACCATAGGCCGCCATCTGGGCCTGGCTGCCTCCGTTTGTGCGGCCCAGATGGGCTGCAAGAGACGCTGTGGAGTTCTGAAAGTTCGGATCGCTGAGGGCTGTATGACTCGCCAACGCCACCTGATGGAACTGGGAGCGCCTGGCCAGTATGGTTGTTACGGCAGAGGTGCCGACGCTGCTGCCCATATTCCGCACAAAGTTGATCAACCCGGCTACGGCATTGCTCTTCTCCTGAGGCAATCCCACATATGCCACCATCGTTGCTGGAATAAAGATGAATCCCATCGGTACGTATTGTGCAATACGCAGCCATGTGGCCGAGGCGAAGCTCATTTCGAGGTCCACCCGGTGCGTGGAATAGAACATGGCAATCGTCAGCGCTCCCCATCCTAAGGCCATCAAGTAACGGGCCTGAATCCTGCCTGCTAATTGCCCGACCAGCGGCAGTTCGATGAGCAGAATCACCGCGGCTGCCGAAAGCACCATCCCGGCGCTTTCGGCCGTGTACCCCATTAGGTTCTGCAGAAACTGGGGCATCAAAACGGTGGTTGAAAACGACGCTGCTCCCACCATGAACATCATCAGGCTCGCAGTCGCAAAGTTGATGTTCTTGAATAGTCGAATATCAAGAATTGGCTCTTTGACGCGCAGTTCCCATATCACCAGGCTGACAAGACAAATGATGGAGATAATCGAGAGCGTGAGGATGAAATGGGAGCCAAACCAATCGTCTTCCTGCCCCTTATCGAGCACGATCTGCAGGAAGGCAATTCCCACGGCAAGAAGCCCAAAGCCAAAGTAGTCGATCTTGCTTTCGTGCAGAGTCGTCCGCTTGAGGAATGGAGGGTCTTCGACAAAGGTAAACACCAGGAATAACGCCAGAATCCCGACCGGCAGGTTCATCAGAAAAATCCATCGCCAGGTGTAGTTGTCCGTAATCCAGCCGCCAAGCGTCGGCCCGATAGCGGGGGCAACTACGGCGGTTACGCCATAGATCGAAAAAGCCAACCCTCTTAATTTAGGAGGAAAGGTGTCAGCAAGAATTGCTTGCGCCATCGGCTGCAGGCCGCCGCCGCCTGCGCCCTGAATGACGCGCGCCAGCAGCAGGAACGGCAGCGTAGGCGCTATGCCGCAGAGAAGAGAACTCACCGTAAATAGGGAGATACAGCCGAGAAAGAACCGCTTTCGCCCCACCAGCGATACGAGCCACCCCGTGATTGGCAGAACGATAGCATTGGATACCAGATAGGAAGTCAGCACCCAGGTGCTTTCGTCGCTGCTCGCCCCCAGATTTCCGGCGATATGCGGAAGCGCAACGTTTGCGATGCTGGTGTCGAGCACTTCCATGAAAGCAGCCAGCGATACTACAAAGGCAATCAGCCAGGGATTTGCCCTGGGAGTCCATGCTGCGGCCGGATTAGGAGAACTGGGCGCTGCGCTCACGGTTTTCCGTTTGCAATTACGAAACGATGATTTTCGTTTCTATTGTACCGGACTGGCAATGGATAATGGATTCGTATACTGACTTGCCCTGTGGGGTTTACGTATGGGAGTGATCCGTTGAAGGCGACGATAGTTCGTGCATCCGGATCGCCAAAACGAGCCGCAGGTCGTCCTCGGAGCGAAAAGACGCGCAGGGCCATCTTGAAAACAGCCTTTCGACTGCTGAAGCAGGATGGATTTGACGGAGTCTCCATGCAGCAGATCGCTGTCGAAGCCGGTGTCAGCACAGCGACCTTATATCGCTGGTGGGACAGCAAACAGGCCATTCTGCTGGATGCGTATCTGGAGACCACTCGTGAACTCTTGCCCTATGGAAAGCGCGGCAGTCCGCTGGCGCGATTGCAGAAATACACCCTGCGAATCGCCGAGTTTTTGAAGAGCGACGATGGCCGCGTATTTATACGTCTCTTAGTGGCGATTCAGGACAACCGTAATCTGGGCAAGGCATTTTATGAGAATGTTTTCCTGCCGCGTCGGGCCGAAGGCTGCGCTGTCGTTCAGGAAGCCGTGGCAGCCGGGGAACTGCCGGACACCGTCGACCCCGATTTCATCATCAATCTTCTGACAGCACCGCAGATCGTGCGCGCCTTGCTTGGGCTTGAGCTAAGCGCAAAATCTGCTCAGACTATTTTCGATTTCGTCGTCAAAGCCTCTTTGCAATGAACTCTACCCGGTTTCTCCCCGGCAAGAACTCCATGCATTAAAGGTCGCAAACAAGCATACGTTCTGGAGTAGCAGTTTCGGCCGGATCGAAGACGAATTACAACTTATACCGGCTCGCATTCTCAGATGAAACAGCCGAAACTGTCTCCGAACCCCTGCTCAACCCGGCCGTCCGGCCAAACGACAATGGGCACCAGCTTGCCATATTGACGCGCTTCATTCAATGTTGCCTGACTGAGCTCCACGCGGCGCTCGTCATAGACAATGCGCTCAGCGTCCCATTTCTTCAGCAACTTGGTGCAAGCATCACAGCCCCGGATGGTATACACGATTGGAATTTTACCTTCCCTCACCATTTCATCCTCAACGGTAGGAAGCATCCGGTAAGTGAAGGGCGGTCGCCAAACGCTGACGAATTTCCCTAACCGCATCTCTTCGCCACTGATCGGCATGCGGCTCGATCCTCGAAATGACTTCCTGAAGGAACAGTTGCCTCTCCGGATCGGGAAGGTTCCCGAAGGATGCTGACGCCGGCAGATTCAGTTTCAATTTCGCCTGTTCGATGGCGAGCGCCAGCCCGGCATGAGCACTCGCGGACCGTTCCGTGAAATGCGTGATGTACCTGGTATCGGCTGTATAGAAAACAAACACGGGAATGGCCCGTGACTTCCCGTTGTTGCTCAGAAATTCGCCCATGATGTCGGGATTTTCGTCACGGAGGAAGATTCGCAGGCCCATCCCAGCCGACTCCGCGATGTGTATGGCGGTGGGCAACTCACGGTAAACATCGCCACACCATGCCTCCGCTATGACAAGCAACTTTCTTGGGCCATTCGGGAGTTCACTGGTTTTCCGGAAGAAGCTCATGTCTTCCCCGGTGAGCACCGAGTTGCTGTAGTTCTGCTCGAACTTGTCACGATTGACGGTAGCGCTGACCAGGAAATCGGCCCAGCTAAGCCCCTGCTCAAATCGAGCTAGCGTAACGACCGTAGTTGCAGTTGTCATGCTGATTGCCCCTCTCAACAGATTCTCGTCCTAGACACAGTCAAATGCCGCCTAATTGATTCTAGGCTCGGGTGCAGCGTGATGGGGGCTTGGAATTTCGCTTCTTTATCGATGGAGAGGGATCGGTGGTCAAATCCTTCGTAAACAGACAAAGTACCTGCACGAAGCGCTTCTACTATCCTGGATCGTCCGCACTGCAAATCGGTATTGGACCCTCTAGCGGCCGACAGATTTGAACGCTAATCTCTACCTGTCAAAATCTGGGCTACCGCTAACTGGTGGATTTACAAGACCGTGGTCGCTCCCAAAAGTCCTGTAAGCGCCCATGGAAACGGGTTATTGTTCCTATATTGTTTCCCCAAATTGGTCATCTGCTCCCACACTCTAGCTCGCGCCTTCAATCTCCTATCGCGAGCGCACATTCAGATGGTCCACCGTGAGTGTGCCAATGGAGAGCTTCTCAATGCGAGCTTCCAGGACTCGCAAACGCCCGATCGCCATTGCACCTACCGCAAATGCCCCAATCGCCGCTGCGCCAAGAGCGAATGCACCGACCAACAGTGCGCGCATCGCGGTGCTGCCCATTCCGATTACGTCTGTGGCACCCTTCGTCTGCGTCATAAGTCCCTTTCTCCTTCGACCTTGTGCGATGCCGTGGTTCTTACTAGCTCAGGATGGGAGCGGCAAGAGCTTCGTTCACTCCATGCGCGGCCCATATCTGTAAGGATGCGGCAACAAGTTGAGAATCCTCGTTTGCATCGATATCGAACACCTTGCCCCAACGCATGCGAATGATGTGAACGCCGTGGTTGTTATAGGGTGAGCCGTCCGGGAGATCCTGTACAGCGGACCATCGCATGATGACGGTCGTATTCCAGGGGCCGCCTTTCACCCATACATCATGAACTGTCAGCAGCAAAGTTGGCGCCAGCCGGCCAAGGCGTTCGAACCATCGTCCCAGCGCTTCACGATCGTGCCGCTCGCCGCCCAGTGCATGATATCCGCCAAACTGATGATGGACATCAGGGGAACAGCCCTTCAGGATCGGAGCATAATCCTTCCGATTCACTCGCAGAAAGTTTTGCAGGGCAATCCGTTTGACGATCGCGTGATACATGCAAACTCCCGTCCGCACTTCGAAAGTGCGCTACTGCTGCCCATTGGATGCGTCGTCGCATGCGAATAGCCACATTGCCCTCAGATATCCGCTCACTCTGAGAGAGTGTGAACTCCGATCCTCGGCCCAGCGTTTGCCAGACCCGTCGGGACGGCATAGCAAGTCTCCCGCACTTCTGCAAGCGCATGGCGCCAGGATGGCGAAAATCATTCAGTCGTGCAGAATCACATTGAGCAACGACTTGTGAACCCGGATGCGACCGTTGTATTCAATGAAGCCGAGCTTGCGAAAGCGGTTCATGAAGAAACTGACTCGGGATCGGGTAGTTCCGATCATTTCTGCCAGAGTTTCCTGCGTGATCTCTGGAATCAATGTTTCGGGTTCTCCCGGCTTGCCAAACTCCGCCATCAATAAAAGAATTCTCGCCAACCGCTTTTCGCTTGAGTTGAAAAGCTGATCGACCAGATCGGCCTGGGTTCTCATGCTGCGTCCCAGCAGAAATCTCAGGAACAGGTCGGAGAAGGCGTGCTCCTCGTGCATCACGCGGACCATCTCCTCCTTCTCTATCTTCAGTGCTGTACAGGCGGTGATGGCAGTCGCAGTCGCCAGACGCAACCCACCCACGGTTGCGAGCGATTCCTCTCCGACGAATTCGCCTTCGGAGAGGAGCGCGATCGTTGCTTCTTTCCCGTTTTTTGAAACGACCGTGAGTTTTGCGCGCCCTTTCTGAAGATAGAAGATGGAGTCAGCTGGACCTCCTTGCGAGAAGAAGGTCCGCTTTGGCTTGAATTGGACGATTCTTCGTCCCAGTCCAGCCTGTTCGAGAAACGCAGCTGCGTCAAATACAGCTTCTGAGGTTTCAACCATCTGAACCATCCCTTCCCGAAGGCGGTCGTGCCAATGGCAATCAAACGAAGGCTCGATCGCTTCCGAGGCGAAGCAAGCAGGAGGGAATGCTGCAAACATTATAGATTCACCGCCGGAGTTCCTCCCTGCGTTTTCAGCTCTTTTCCCTAGCCATGTCAGTTCCGAGAGAATTCGACAAAATCGAGGCTCGCTCTGCTTTTCGCCGACATGCGCCACCATCGCAAAGCGCACCAGCTATCTGTCTCGCAACGGGCTTGGTCTCGAATCGGCAGGAGTGGGAAAATCTTGCGGCCTGTGCGACATCTGCCTTCACGCTTGCGAACTGCGAGATCTCACCATGAGCAAAAGGAAACAGATTGCCGCAAACCGATCTGGAACACTTAGGCAGTTTTTGTCGTACGCGTTTTAGGACGAATAACCACGCCAGAGGAAGCGGATTGAAAGTGCTGAAGAGCCGCACTCAGTCTGTAAAATCCATTCTCAACATTCACGTTTCTCAAGGAGCAGCACAATGCCTACGACAGTATCCGATGCAAAGAAGAAGATGACGTTAGCAGAACAACTCGCGGCCTTTGTCGTGCGTGTGCGTTATGAAGACATCTCTGCGGACGCACGGCAACAACTCAAGATTCACACCCTCGATGCGATCGGCTGCGCCATCGGAGCACTGGAAGCGCCGCCGGTCAAGGCATTGCACGCGCAACTGGACGAATTCGGCGGCAAGCCTCTGAGCAGCCTGATCGGCGGCGGAAAAAGCTCACCCGTCCTCGCAGCGTTCTATAACTCCACGCTCGAACGTTATTTGGACTTCATGGACTCCTATATCGCGAAACATGAAACCTGCCACCCGGCCGACAACGTGATGTCGATACTGGCGGCAAGCGAGTACGCGGGCAAGAGCGGCAAGGATTTCCTGACCGCGCTGGCGGTGGCGTACCAGGTCCAGTGCCGGCTGTCCGATGTCGCGCCGGTGCGTCCGAAGGGTTTTGATCACACGGTTCAAGGAGCATATGGTGTAGCCGCGGGCGTGGCAAAGGTACTGGGTCTGGATCAGGCGGGAGTCGCGAACGCCGTCGCGATAAGCGGCGCGTCGTATGTTGCCTTGCGCGTTACCCGGTCGGGTAATCTCTCCAATTGGAAGGGTTTAGCATATCCCAACATGGCTTACGGTGCGACCAGCGCGGCGTTCCTGGCCAAGCGCGGCGTGACGGGTCCACTGGAGGTCTTCGAAGGCAAGGGCGGCCTGATGGATGCCATCACGGGAAAGTTTGAGCTGGACTGGTCGAAAGAGGACCTCGAGATCGTTCTTAAGACCAACATCAAGAAGTACAACGCGGAGTTCCATGCGCAGACCGCAATGGAGGCCGCCCTGGAACTGCGCTCTACCCAGCACGTCAAAGCGTCAGATATCAAGACCGTGAGCGTTGATATCTTCGATGTTGCATACAACATCATCGGCGGCGGCAATGACGGAAACAAGCAGCATGTCCAGACCAAAGAAGAAGCGGATCATAGTCTGCCCTACATGATTGCAGTAGCGCTGATCGACGGTGAAGTCACTCCAGCGCAATACGATCCCAAACGCATTCTCAAGCAGGATGTCCAGGATCTCTTACAGAAGGTCACCATCCGTCCCGACAAGTCAATGAGCGATCGTTTTCCTGTGGAGATGCCGTGCCGGATCCAGGTTGAACTCAACGATGGGAAGAAGCTCACCATCGAGAAGCACGACTATGAAGGCTTTTACACTCATCCGATGCCGTGGGATACAGTCGTGGCTAAATTCAATAGCCTTGCGTCCTCCCACGCGAGCGCGGACCAGCGCGCAGCCATCGTCAACGCGGTCGCGCATCTGGACACACAAGAAGCAGTGAGCCTCTCCAAGGTCATCAATGTGGCTTTTGAAGAAGCACTCGCCCACGCTTAAAACGATGAGTGTTTAACAGCTGAGACAATCTGAGCGATACTCCGGAACTCCGGCGTATCGCTCATTTTCCGTGCAAACATCAAATGGCGCTTAACGGCGTTAGAGCCGGTGACCTTCCATTGATCAGGCAGCTACTTTGCTCTTGGTCTGGCGCGAGCGCTCCAGTGCCCACTTCACCAAAGCCCCCGAACGATAGATCCCATGGACGAATTTGCCATAAGGGATGGTCAGGAAGAGTGTCATAACCAGACTGAGATGGACTAACAACAGAGCACCCATTGCTGCGCTTTGGCGCAACACGAGCAGGAGGAATCCGGTGACAGCAATCAGCACCAACAGAAGGATAAACGCCACGTCCATACCGCTCTGGCTCTTGTCGACGATATCCCGATTGCGCCGCTGCATGAGGATGAGAAGACCGATCGGCCCGACTATGAGGCCGATGCCTCCCACGGTGCCGAAGATGACGGGCAGGCTCGTATAACCCGGGGGTCCGTGCTGTCCCAGGACGTAGTAATAAATCGCGCCCAGCGTGGTGGCGATGAAGCAGGACAGAAATCCGTAGAAGGTCAGGTGATGTAACCAGCGCAACGACTCAGAACTCGTCTGTGTCGGATAGCTGCAGCCGTCCCCATCGTTATCAAGGTTGGTCATGGTGAGCACATCTTTTGCGGCCCGGAGCAGCGCCCGAGGATTCGCAAGCGTGGAATACGATTCGCCCACGTTGCGCCAGAAGCGAAGGAAGCCGATAAGCAGAGCAACTGCCGCAAACGCTCCGACAACACCAAACGTCAAAGACATGACGGAATGAGGAATGATCTTGTAGAAGTTGCCGTCGTGGACAGGCTCAAACAGCCGACCGCCCATCATCAAGCTGCCGGCGGCCATAGATCCGGTGAGCAGCACCACGGTAAGTAGCGAGACCAGCAGGCCATTATTCTGAAAGGCTTTCGCCAGGGGTCCCGGCCACGCATACAGCTCGTAGGTATGGAGGCGGATCTTGGCCAAGGTCTTCGGGGGATTGATGGCAAACTCGTGCGGAGGGGCATACTGGCAGGAGTAGTAGCACTCACCGCAGTTGTGGCAGAGATTAGAAAGATAATTGAGATCGCTCTCCTTGAAAACGAGACGCGTCTCCATCGCCTTCCAAACCGCACAATATCCCTCGCAGTAGCGGCAGGCATTGCAAACCGTCATCAGGTGTTGGCCTTCTGCGAGTAATTCGGCAGGTAGCACGATTAATTCAGCTTGCGGCATAATGTGCGACCTCTTCCTTTGCAACGACCCTGTCTTCGCAGTTGAGGGCCTCCAGCGCTGCCTCCCGGCCGGCGATCCTGCCAAACACGGTACCGACGGTGACGCCGATGCCAGCCGCATAGCCTTTGCCAAGGACGTTGCCAACCATGATCTCTCCAGCAGCGAAGATATTCCGGGAGCGACCACCGCCCTTCATCAGTGCCATGGCGCGCTCGTTCACCTTTACCCCCAGATAGGTGAACGTAAGACCTGGGCGCAGTCCATAGGCATAGAACGGAGGCTTGTCGATGCGAAGAGCCCAGTGGGTCTTCTCGGGATGCAAGCCAACGGTCTTACAGTCGTCCAGGGTTTCGTGGTTGAACGTTCCCGGCTGAACCGCCGCGTTGTATGCCTTCACTGTGGCTTCCACGGCGTCTACAGGCAGCATCATCAGCTTTGCGAGTTCGCCGATGCTCTGCGCCTCCAGTGGTGGAAATACGGAGGGCATGAATTGCCCCATCGCCTTGGAGTCAATGATGCAATGACCGATCTGATCAGGCTGCTCTGCTACCAACCGGCCCCATATGGCATAGCGCTTCGGCCAGAAGTCCTCGCCTTCATCGTAAAAGCGCTCGCCTTTGTTATTCACCACAATCCCAAGGGAGACACAATCAAGCCGCGTGACGATGCCGCCGTCGAACTTCGGCGCGCGGGCGTCGATGGCCACCATGTGAGCAGCTTTGGCATCGCCGACGGAGTCCACCCCCAACGCCAGCAATCGCTTCAGGACTTTGCCCTTGTTATAAGGCGTGCCGCGTATCAGAAAATTGTCAGCTATCGGACCCCACGCTTCTTTTAGCCACTCGAGGTTTGCCTCAAAACCGCCAGAAGCCGCCACCACGGCTTTCGCGCTTACCTTAACAGTCCTGCCTCCAATGAGAACGGTGGCACTCCGAAATTCGCCGTCGACAACATCGAGGTCAACGACCTCGGCATCGTAAACAACTTTAATGTCCCTTTTCTCTGCGGCTGCATAATACGAGTTCATCATGGCCTTGCCGCCGCCCAGAAAGAACGCATTGGTGCGTCCCAGCTGCAGCGTGCCACCCAGCGCATGCTGGAACCGAACTCCATACTGTTTCATCCACTCGGTACACTCGGTCGAAGCTCGAATCGTCATGCGAGCCAGCTTTTCGTCTGTCTTGCCTCCGGTGACACTCAAAATATCTTTGTAAAACTCATCCTCTGTGTAGGCTCCGGACATCACCGGGGTCGGCGCGTCGTGCATGCAGCGCAGGTCTCTGGTGTGCCGGCTATTTCCTGCGCGGAAATCCTTCGGCGCACTCTCGAGGACCAGCACAGTGGCCCCGCCCTCTCGTGCGCTCAGGGCGGCAGCCATGGCTGCGTTGCCTCCGCCTATCACCAGAACATCGAATCCCGATAAACCGTCCGTCATGGTTGTCTCCAGAAAGCCAGGGCCGCCCGTAAACGGGAACAGCGTGTGCGGTTATGCGAGCACCCGATCTTTAGTCTTCGGCCCAAATGCGGTGATGATGACAGCGACCAGCAGCCACGTCGCGGCGATATAAACAAATACGCTCTTGTAGCCGTAGTGCGTAAATAGGAAAGCAATCAACATGGGTCCTAAACTGTTCGCCAGGCGGCCGGCGCCATACGCGACGCCGGAACCCGAGCTGCGAATCTCGGTCGGATAGCACTCGGGGGTGTAGGCGTACAGCAGCGGGGCAAAGGTCTGAATGAACATCGCCACGCAGAAGCCGAGGATCACGATTGGCACCATCGCGTTGCTGAGGCCATACACCACGCCGAAACCTGCAATGACAACCGAAGTGATCGCAATCAGGTACTTTCGCTCCCACTTATCGGAAATGATCGCCGCGATCAGTGCTCCGACCGGCGCGCCGAAGTACATGATGGAAACCCAAAGCAGTGACTTCACCACGGGAAAACCACGCGCCGCCAATAGCGTTGGAACCCAGGCCATGAATCCGAAAAGACCGAGAGTCTGGAAGACGTAGACGCCGATCAGCATCAGGGTGCGCTTCAGATAGGTTGGGGTAAACAAATCGCTGAACTTGCTGTGCTTGCCTGTCGTCGCCGGCTCATCGCCAAGGGGCGGCAGAGGCCCGGAATCAGCGATGCTGCGCGCTTCAATCCGATCCAGAGCCTTATCTGCCTCGGCGAACCGGCCCTGGTTCTCGTACCAGCGCGGCGACTCTTCGAGTCTCCGGGAGAACAACGGCATGAATAAGCCCAGTGCGCCGAAGACGAACACCAGCCGCCAGCCGTAATGGATCCTTGGAATCAGTTCTCCGGCCACAAGCGCGGAAAAGGGTATTCCAAAGAGGCCAATCGTCATGACCCAGCCCTGATACGTACCGCGCTTCTTGGCGGGGAACATCTCGCTGATATAGGTAATGGCGACGACTGTCATCGCGGAAAGCCCTACACCCGTCAAAAATCGTGTCACCAGCAGGCCAGGTACATTCCAGGCAAAGGCATTCAGGAGAGAAGAGATTGAGTAGCAAATCGTGGTTAGGATCAGGGCCTTTTTGCGCCCAACCTTGTCCGAAAACCAGCCTCCGGCTATCGCTCCCACAAACATGCCCATGAAGGCCGATGAAGTGATGAGGCCGATCGTGGCGATGGATAGCTTCCATTGAATACGAAGCTCCGGTGCCGCGAACCCAAAGTTGTTCAGGTCTCCTAACTCGAAGAAGAATACATAGGCAACCAGCCACATGATCTGTTTTTGAAATGACCCGATCGGGAGGCGGTCGATACGCGCTGCTGCCGAGTGCCGCGCACCCTGCGATTTGTCCAACAACGTTGTCGCCACCATCTCACCTCGCGTAGTGCTGGACCAGCCTAAATATCACGACTGTTGCGTGCCAAAAAGAGGCCAAAACGAATCAGTTTGCGGAAGTTAGGCTCCGTCTCGATTGGACCGGATCTCTGGGACACTAACCAGCACAAGCTAACAAGTTCAGCAGGACGTATCTGAGCAATATTGAACAGCGACCAAATGCACCGGGCCAACGAATGTACCTAGAACTCAACTCTGCCTCTCAGGCCAAGAACAACCGCCCTTTGCATGCCTCCTCCCACATTGGCGTAATACTGGATCACGGGCTGGAAGAGAATCATCGGTCTGATATTGAACAGAGCATTGAACTCAAGTCCATGCTCCGCCTTGTAGGGCGGAGTCCCGGGCGGAAGGAATAGCGGGTTGAGTTTGTTGCGCACGTATCCGAAAGACATCGTGTTATGAATCGGGAGAGGCAACGGTTCGTTGAATCGCAATCCTGCGGTGAGCACTCTGTTGTCGCTATTGACGTTCGCAGGACTCCAGTCATAGGCGGCTGTTACGTCTAAGCCCTTTCCTTCCGTCTTATCAACGCGCCAGAGAGCCTGGCTCGCCATCCAGTACAAGAGGTAGTCGCCCGAACTGATCGTGTGAGTGGCAGTCGTGAACTTTCCGGGATTGTACGATGCGCCGAATTTATAGACACCGGAGTACCCCTTGCGAGACACGACGTCATCGGCGGGGCGCATCACTAATCCCTTCTTGCCTGGAGTGAATCCGATCTCCGAGACGCTGACCGGAGCTCCACGGAACTGTGGAACAAGACCGGTGTGGTTATGAAAGAACGCAAGCCTGTCTCCAGCGAGCACCATGGAAGCGATATAAACATTGTGAAAGGGTGCGACGCTGACTTCGAACGCGGAGGTTGAGCCAGGACTGCCGGTCTCGAATGTTGTGGAGAGATTGCCCAAGGCGTATCCCATCGGCTCGAAGATGAAGGAGGTCCCATATTCCTGATCTCCGTAAAAGTCCTGGCCGGCGAATTGACCTATGCGAGAAGCGACCCGGTCATGGAACCATTGCTTCTCGACCCACCATGAATCCAGACGGAAGAGGTTGTAGCTGGACATGCCGCTCGGGCTCGTCTCGGTGCCGAGATATGTCCCGAGATTTCCGCCCCCTTGCCAAAGAGCAGTCGCATGGAAGTACAACCCCTGCGGACCGTCTAGTTTTCCGAAATCAATATCTATTGTCCCGCGAACTCGGTTCCAACTAGCAAGCCGTTCTTTCTGCTCACTCTTGATATTCCAGAGGGAGTCCGAGATGTACATAAAGTCGAAATTGACTCCTCGCTCTTGCAATTCGCTTCGTTTTCCGCCCCAGTCGCCGAAGAGATGACCATCCAGGCCTACTTCGGGAGCATCCGGACCTCTCAGTGATTTTCCCTGCGTGCTTTGGGAAAAGACCGGGGTAGCAAACAAGCAAAACCCACACAATAGAAACAGAAGCGGCAACTGTCGGATCTTCATGCGCAACCTCTCTCGTCACCGAGCGGTCACCCGCCTCAGACCGTCAGGATTGCATCGGAGGAAGTAGCGATCTGTTCTATTTTGCTCATCGTTCGTTCAAACAGCGAAGCAGATGATCTCCCCGCACTTGGTTGATGAAATTGACTAGCGTTGTCGAGATGTTGGCTCAGAGGGTACAGCGGCTAGGCAGATCGGACGGAAGCAAGTCGTAACACAAGCGGTATCGTTTAGGCCGAGATCGTTCGCGGCTGGCCTTAGGTTTCATTTTTCCTGCGGGGTTTGGATTACGGTGCTGGCGGACACGCGGTTGAAGACCAATCTCACAACGGAGTCATGGATCGACTCATGCCGAAGCAATGGCCTAATGATCATCGCCGAGGTCGTGATTTTAGCTTCCTGTATGCAGGTGCCCGATATCTGGGTTGCCAATGTGGCGCTGCCTCACCTGGCCGACAATCTGTGAGCAAATCAGGACAGAGTGCCTGCATAGCCGTCCCCTAGTCTGATAGCGAGCGCAATTCCAGGTAGATCCTGTGGATCGTGGCAGTCCGCTTTCATCCAAAGATGAGCGGACTGGTGGCTTTCCCCCCCAGCGTTCCACCGCTCACCGAGACGCGAAAGGATTAGTGGGCGGCGAGAATTCTCGAATTCGTTGGCAAGGTGACTCTCTTCGGCCTGAAGGTGATCGCGAATGTCTTCCGATTCCCTTTCGAACTGGATCAGATATGGAGTCAGATGGGTGAGGTGGGAGCGCGTTCCCTGCCCCTGGTCGCGGCGTCGGGTCTGGCGTTAGGAGTCGTCATGACGCTGCACACTCGCAGCACGCTGGTGACGTTTGGCGCAAGCTCCATGATTCCGGAGTTGCAGTCCCTCTCTTTTTTTGTCGAGATTGGCCCGCTCGTTGCCGCCCTGTTGGTATCCGGTCGGGTCGGAGCGAGCATCGGAGCCGTGCTGGCCAACATGCGAGCAACCGAACAGATCGACGCGATCGAGGCGCTGTCGATTGACTCCTTCAAGTTTCTGGTTGTCCCGCGTGTGGTTGCATGCGTTCTGGTCATGCCCCTGCTAACGACCTTCATGGATTTCTGTGGTCTTCTCGGCGGCTTCGTGTCCGAGTATGCCATGTCCCATCTCTCGCTCCAGCTCTACGTGACACGTGCCTTTACAGGCGTCGAGTGGTCCAATTTTATCCCTCCCACTTTGAAGACAGCGGTGTTCGGTTTCATCATCGGGACGGTCTCCTCCTTCTTCGGTTACAGCACGAATGAGGGCGCGGAGGGCATTGGCCGCGCGGCAACGAGCAGCGTCGTTGTCTCTTCGCTGTTAATCATCCTGGCGGACGTCATTTTGGTCAAAATCATATTCCTTGTATTTCCGGAGAGCGCGATATGAACGAGACCCAAGATACTGCCATTGCGCTCGATCACGTCTCGAAGTCGTTTGGAAAGAAACAGGTGCTGCGCGATGTTTCCTTTTCTGTTGCTCGCGGCGAAGCGATTTGCGTGCTGGGCCGCAGTGGAACCGGCAAGAGCGTCACACTCAAATTGATGATCGCGCTTCTGAAGCCGGATGCCGGCCGCATTTCCATCGACGAAGACGACATCACGCAGCTCGAACGCAAGGAGCTTTCGCGGGTGCGCCGTAAGATGGGTTTTCTCTTCCAAAGCGCGGCTCTTTTCGATTCGCTGACCCTGCATGACAATCTGGCTCTGCCGCTTCGGCGACTCACTGACAAATCGAAGCAGGAGATCGAGGTGATCATCGATCACGTCCTCGGCCAGGTCGGGCTCGCGGACGATAAAGGCAAGATGCCGGTCGAACTCTCGGGTGGAATGCAGAAGCGCGCCGGTCTCGCGCGAGCGCTGGTGTTTGAGCCGCAGATTCTCCTGATCGATGAACCTAGTAGCGGACTCGATCGCATTACCGCTTCCGAGATCGACGATCTGCTGCTCGAACAGAAGACCAAACACCACACCACCATGGTGATTGTCACGCATGACGTGCACTGCGCGAGACGTGTCGGTGATCGTTTCGCGGTCCTCGATCAGGGAAGGCTGGCGGCTCTGGGTACGCCCCAAGAGCTTGAGCACCATGAAAACGAGACCGTTCGGATGCTGGTTGGGGAGTCATAAATGTGGAATCGCAATATCACCATCGGAATATTCGTCGTGGCGGGCACGGCCCTGTTTACGCTGGCCATTTTTCTGATCGGGAACCAGCACACGGCTTTTGCCAGACACATCGAGCTTTATACGGAATTCGCGAACGTCGACGGGTTGGCGAAAGGCTCGAAGGTAAGTGTCGCGGGTTTCGATTCCGGCGAGGTTACAGATATCGCGGTTCCCAACTCCCCATCCTCGCGATTTCGCCTCAAGCTGAGAATCGAGCAGCGGGTTCGTGGTCTGGTCAGGACAGATTCGATGGTCACCATCGCCACGGAAGGCGTCGTGGGCGACAAATTCCTGCTGATCCATCAGGGTAGTGCCACGGCCCCCGAAGCTGCACCATCCTCTACACTCCCCAGCACGGAGCCGATCGATATGGCGGATCTTTTGGAGAAGAGCACAGGGTTGCTGAATAGTGCGAGTGGAACGATGAAAACCGTTGCAGACAAGCTCAATGGAACCCTCGATGCCGTGACGACTACCGTCGATAACGCCAATGATCTCGTCGTCGGACTGAAGCAGGGAAAGGGTACGATCGGAATGCTGCTGCGGGATGAAACAACAGCGACAAATGTCCGGCAGGCGGTCGTAAACGCGAAGCAAGCCACAACATCACTCAATCATGCCTCCGGACAGGCTGACGCCCTGGTCTCCGATCTGCAATCGCGTGGGCTTGGCCAGAGGGCCGATCAAACGATGTCGAACGTACAGAGCGCTGCCCGCAATCTCGATGCGACCTCGCAGCAGCTTCATCAGACCCTCACGACCGCTCTCGGTCCGGACGAGCAGGGCGTCGACGCCGCAGGCAACATCCAGGAGTCGCTCTCGAATTTGAATCAGGCCACGGGAAATATGGCTGAGGACACCGAGGCGCTGAAGCATGAGTTCTTCTTCCGGGGTTTCTTCAAACATCGCGGGTACTATTCGCTGGCGACTCTGGATCCGACCACGTACCGAACAGACAAGCTGTTCACCAATACTGGTAATCCTCGCGCTGGCTCTCGACGGCGGAACTCTTCGAGCGAGAGAAGGATGGAAGCGAAGTTCTATCTCCGGCGGGAAAGACACAGATCGATCGAGCGATCGCCCAGTTTGGCGATGCGGCGGTCGAAGGCCCTCTGGTGATCGAAGGGTATTCTACGGCTGGCGATCCGGGAAGCCAGCTCGCAGATTCCCGCACTCGCGCCATCCTGGTAAGCCACTACCTGCACACCCGGTTCCAACTCGACACTCAGAACATCGGGACGGTGCCGCTGCGCGCAGTGCCACCGCCTACGGTCCATAAGGCGAGCTGGGACGGGGTCTGCATCGTGTTGCTCAAGGCATCTTCACGATAGCCTGAAAGAGCACATGTCCATCAGCCATATTTCCTTTCTGACGTATCCGGTTATTCTTATCGCGGTCTTTGCCCGCCAGATGTGCCTGCCGGTACCTGCCGTCCTCCTTTTGATGATGGCTGGCGCCCTGGGGGAAAGCGGCAAACTGAGTCTTCCGGCAATCATTCTGACCGGAGTTGTAGGATGCCTGTTAGCGGATTTTGCGTGGTTTGAAGCCGGCCGCTTGTGGGGCAGTCGCATTCTGCGGATTCTGTGCAGCTTCAGCACGGACCGTCGCTACTGCGCCCAGAGGGCAAGAGACGTGTTTGCGCGATGGGGATTGCGCACTCTCATGGTGGCAAAATTCATCCCCGGGCTTGATGGAGTCATGCCTCCCCTGTCGGGAATGGAGGGCGCGGGGGCCATCGAGTTTCTCTTGTTCGATGCGGTCGGCGCGCTTCTCTGGTCTTCCGCCTATTGCCTGATTGGATATCTGTTTGCCGACCGCGTGAATGTCGTGGCCGCAGAGTTGAATCGTGCGAGTGGGGCACTGGCGATCGTCCTTGGTATTCCATTCGCCTGCTATTTGCTGTGGAGAGCCTGGGAGCTGTTTCTCATGGTGCATCAACTCCGTATCCGAACCATTTCACCGGCACTCCTCCAGGAAAAGCTTGCGGCCGGGAGGAAGGTCGCGGTTCTGGATCTCATACTCCTGGAGGCCGACGCCCTGCCGGACACGACCCCGGGCATACCCGGCGCGATTCGCATCAACCCGGCGCGATTGCGCACCTCCAGTAAAGTTCATGTTCCCGACGATGTCGATATTGTGTTGTACTGCTCGTCTTCGAAGGAAATGACCAGCGCACGCGCCGCTGTCTCGCTGCGCCACAAGGGAATATCCAAGGTGTGGGTGCTCGAGGGAGGACTCAAAGCCTGGCAGAAGCTGAATCTGCCGATGGCGACGGAACTCGGCAATCCTGAGGAGACGGCTGCCCGCTTCGGAATCGAAGTGGCGACTCGAAGGCACAAAGGTGAAGTATCGCTTCCCGATCTGCCGCATAACTCGGGTAATCGTCGCAAACCTGCACATCAACTCTGGTCTGTCCTTCGTACCCTCACGCCGCACAAAAATGGACGCACGGGTAAATTGCCACCAGGGGATGAAGAGTAAAGTCACTGCGGCTTTCGCGAAACGAATTAGTACCCACCGAGAATTTTGCAATTCAAGATCTGCCGCACACGGCCACAGCTCGGATGAACGCCGTATTTAACGCGCTCGAAGACTGGAAGCCAATGGCCAAGGCGATCTCGCCGACGCTCCGCGTCCCGCGGCGTAGCTCATCCTTGGCCAGGGTCATCCTCCAATGCAGCAGGTACTCGATCGGCCCGCATGCCCCCCAATCTTACGAAACTGTGACAAAGTTTGTGACAACAGTCACAGCCCATTCGTTCTCACCTGACAGATACTGTTGGCAGAGGAGAGAACGCCGATGACCTTCAGAGTTCAGCCTACGCCCGGCTCGAAAGCCTGCACCAATTGTCCCAGCGCCCCTATCCTTATCGGAAAGTGCAACGAGCACTCTGCCTGCCCTGGATACGGGACAAGAATCAACTGTCCTCCTCTGATCGTGCTGGCGATTATCGAGTGTTCCAGGCTTGCCCTCGTCGCTACAAGCTTGCCCGTGTTCGGCAGCATGAGCAACGCACACGCGTAAATATCGCAATCTGGCAGCTCTTGAGTAAACAAGACGCTCTGCGCCGACATAGACGCGCTCCGTCCGGGCAAGAACCGAATCCGGGAAGCGCCGGCGACTCAGTCAGGTTAGGGATTCAAGTGCATATTTCCGGAGTACCGTCGTCCTGGTTCCCGTTACCGCGATGATGCCTTTGTGCTTGAGGTCGCTCAAGACTCTTGAAACGGTTTCTCGTGAGCAAGCGAGCATGGAGGAAAGGTCTTCGTGTTTGAGTGACATGTGGATCGACGGTTCAGCATCCTGCCATGTGCCACTCTCGCTCGCCAGCTGTATTAGAAGATGGGCCATTCTCCCTGCAATTGAGCTCGAAAGCGCCAAGCGACAAGCGTCAATCAAAGCAGCACGATAATCCTTGTTGAGGCTCTCGGCAGCATGCAGACTACCTTCTACATGATGTTTCAGGAACTGAAGAAAATCCTCGCGACGAAATGTCTTTATCTGACAATATTCGAGGGTCTCCGCCGTGACCTCATAAGGAGTTTTCGAGAGGGCTGCACTCAATCCTAGAACGTCTCCGGATTTCGCAACCCTCACCAGCAATGTCTTACCATTCGGTGAGGATTTGGTGAGCTTGACTTGGCCAAAGCAGACGATGGAGACACCGAGTGAGGGCTGCCGTTCAGCGAACAGGGTGGTGCCGATTGGTGCCATGACATGCACACTCATCGCATCGTATTCTGCCAGAGCCAGAGGGGGAAGATCGCAAAACCAGCCTGGTTGCCTCACTTTGCATAACAGGCAGCTCTCAGCATGCAAGACCATGGGAAGCGATTGGGAAATGGCTCCTCCTTTCTCACTCGGGAGTGCATGGTTGCACCTCAAAGCACCAATGCTATATCCCATCTTCTCACTGAAATGTGCACTATGAGCCGAGCCAAGTCCAGGGTGCCGATGCTCAATTGAAAGGAGCTGGCGCTTTTGGCTCGGAATGGCGCGTCGAATGGCGTTGCCGGAGTCACGCATCGCCGGGATGTGTTGTGGCAGGTTGAACGCGCAGGCAAGCATGGAGGACCATTGCTCCGGCAACAGAGTTTCCGGCTACAGCGACCACGCAATCGTCATCACTTCGGGCGATGATGAGCGATGAAGAGCGCCTAGTCGCAGATTTTTCCAGTAACAACCTGACAGTGGACCAAACCCACGCTGGTCCAAATAAATGGAGTGTGTATTCTTTCCCGTTTCAGTCATCGTCCCTGGTCGAAATTCAGGAACGACTCAGGAGAGACAAAATGGGCCGGCGAAGAACGCAAAATCTAGCTGCCGTTAAACTGCCAATACGCGAAAAATGGTTGCTTAAAAGCTGGCTTTTGGGGATTTCACCCAGCGAAAGTACCCTGTTTTCATAACGACTTAGGCAAGATTCGGTAAACTCCGAGACCTTCATGCGTCGGGCCGATCCCGATCCACCTCCAACTTCCTCAAGACTCAAATCTGCAAGACCATGTGAGCCATTCGGAGCCCATTAAATCAGACGCATTGTGATCCCCTTCGGAGGACATGATCCGAAAGCACAGTGAGTCATTTGTGCCAATGATGGCTCAAACCTATACCAAAGAGAGCCTTCGATTTCCTCTACTCGACATGGACTCGCTTGCTCTCAAATCAAGGTAGATGGCACTCAGCCCCTCACCAACCGCGGACGAGGACGAGGTACAGGCATCCGCTTCTCGTCGGTCCCCCCTTGGGCAATTCTTCGACCCACAGGTCTAGAGCTTCGGGACGATAGCGCACGAGGGGGCCAACCTTGATAGACGGTGGCCCTGACGAAGGACTCGCCGACGTCTCAAACTCGTGACACTAATTTGCAGCTCTTCAGGGAACTCGTACCCATTTAGAAATGCTCCCATTCGTCCTTCAAGGCCCATGCATGGCCTATCTATATACCCATAATCTGCAAGGGACATGGCTCCCCAGCAGACTGGGACAAAGCGCTGTTGACCAAGGAATCACCCGAACATGTCCCCAATATCTCACCCATAGAGCAAGCCCGCATGGACTCAAGGACGGATATTGCCACGGCAACTGCGAGATGTTTTCGAGCGCCCCTCAAACGCGAAGTCAGCATACGGCTGACTTAAACATGATTAATCGATGTGAACGACAAGGTCAGTCAGAATCGGCGCCTCTCTCAGAACGGGATGACAAAAACCGGGTGACATTCCGCATGTCCCCTCCTCGTTCCACGGGTTTCGCCGTCATTCGCCAAAGGAAATTTTCCAACGCCACATCAAATTTGACCGAGTTTCGGAGCTGAGCTAAACCTTTGGTACGAATTGGAGGACCGACTTTTGGACTCCGAACCAGAGGGAAACAAATCGCAAGAAGTGAGGGGATTTATGACAAACGTGAAAATCAAGTACAAGAATCGCTGGAGAAGACGCTGCGACGCAATGACTAGGGTGGCTAATCTCGAAGCTCACCTCTGATGAGATTCTGATTCGAAGCTCTCGCTCTTTTTATGTGAAACCGTATAAACGTTCCCAGCAACCGAAGGGGTTAAGCATGCCAAGCGCTCTTACCAGAAACAGAACAATCCCCGGCCTGTCTCACGTGAAGCGTGATGATCCTTCGTTTCCATCGTCCTCGCCCCTAGTCATCACGAGGATGCTCCACTCCGAGAAGCCCGCGGAGGCTAGCCAAAATGGAAGCTCTAGCAGTCCCGACGAGGTGACATTCCTGCGTCTCTCCGGAGTCAAAGCAATGACAGGACTTTCGAAGTCCTGCCTTTACTTGTTGATTCGAGAAAAGAGCTTTCCGGCGCCCGTACGGATCGGAAACCGAGCTGTGGCCTGGGTCAGATCCGAGGTCAGACAGTGGGCGCTGGAGCGAATTGGCGCGCCCAGGTAGACAAGCGTTACCTGAGACACAGTCATATCGCCCCAGCGCCTTCACTGACTGAGGGTCATGCGGCCAACGACTTTCGACCGAGTGCAAGCTGAGCATCGAGATAATCAGCCCACCACTGCATCATGACTGTTCTCTGCTTCAGATATTTCGCATGATTGTAGGCGGCAGCGACTTTATTGCGCTTCAGGTGTGCAAGTTGCATCTCTACGTGCGCCTCGTCGAATTCATTCTCATTCAAAATCGTTGACGCTAGTCCACGAAAGCCGTGACCCGTCATGCGATCTTTGTATCCGAGACGGTACAGCGCGCCCAGGATTGTGTTGTTGCTCATTGGCTTGGTCTTGTCCATCGCTCCAGGAAACAGCAGACGCCCGTTTCCTGTCAGCAATTTGAGCGCCCGCAGTACTTCAACCGCCTGCCGAGACAATGGAACGATATGCGTCGTGCCCATCTTCATGCGTTCAGGCGGAATGACCCACACGGCGTTGTTCAGGTCGAACTCTGGCCAGGGCGCCTCGATGAGTTCGCTGGTACGCACAAAGGTGTATGCGACAAGCTTCAGGGCAAAGCGGGTGATCGCGTCCCCCCAATAATCGTCCATTTTGGCCAATAGTTCAGGTAGGTCCTTCACATCCACTCGAGCGAAGTTTTCCGACTTTGCCTGGAGCAGGATATCTCTGGGTTTGAAATCGGCCGCCGGATTACGCGTCGCCTTGCCATGGGCGATGGCGTACCGGAATATCTGGCCGGTTGTCTCGTGGATGCGTTTGGCTACGTCTCTTGATCCACGCCCTTCGACTCCCAACATCACATCCCGAATGTCCATGGGCGTGACCTTTTCCATGTCCTTGTGGCCGTAGGCGGGAAATACGTCGGCTTCCAAACGGAGCATGACAGTCTCTGCATGACGCGGAGACTTGCCAACATGCCACCACTTCCACCAATCGCGGGCGATGGATTCGAAGCTATTCTCCGCCTGACGTTGTTGCCCGCGCTCTTCGTTTTGTTTGGCCTCAACGACTGCCTTGCGTTCGGCCATTGGATCGATGCCAGCGGACCATTGCTTGCGCGCTTCACTATGGAGTTCCCGAGCCTCTTTGAGACCAACCTCTGGATACTCTCCGAACGCCATCATCTTCTCCTTGCCCTCGAAGCGATAGCGCCAGCGCCAGAGCTTCACCCCTGAAGGAACAACGAGAAGACAGAGACCTTTGCTGTCTGCCAGTTTGTACTGCTTGGTCGTCGGTCTTGCTGTGTCGATTTCCCTAATTGTCAGTGCCATAAAACTTCCCTCCAAATCGCTGGGTATTCTCGATACCCACATTTTTGGGAAGCTATACCCACATCCGTACCCACACAAACACTTGGCTCGGGTGGAACTGCAATGGACCTCCTGGGACGCAAAATCAGCTAACTTGCTGAAAATAAACAAGCGGCTGAGTGCGAGGAGGTGCTGGGAAGTGCCGGGAAATAGTGCATTGGTTGCCCCCCAGGGATTCGAACCCCGATACTCTGCTCCAGAGGCAGATGTCCTACCATTGAACGAGGGGGCAATGCTTGCGGTAGCGCGCATCGCTAATCTGTCCGACGCACTCTTGTGAGTTTAAAAGGAGATGGCGTTGCGGTCAATGTCTGCTCCCTTTGAAATGTTCGAGCTGCGACATTTCCAGTATTCGATCGGATACTCCACGGTTCCCAATTCCGCAGCGGCACCTAACGTGTACGCTGTGATGCATGACTGCAATTGACACGAAGACTGACGCTGGCCATCCCATGACACAGCCCATTGCAGGAGCGGCCACAGGATATGTACAAGTCTTGCTGCGCCTCGAAGGCTTCTCCGCCTTCATGCTCGCCATCTTTTTGTATGGCCATCAGCACGCGTCGTGGATCCTCTTCGCGATTCTCTTCCTCGCGCCCGATCTTTCGATGTTGGGATACCTGGCGGGTCCGCGTGTAGGAGCAGCCGCCTACAACGCTGTGCACAGCTATATTCTGCCGCTTCTGCTGGTGCCGCTCGCATTGCTGGTCCATCACCCGGACGTGTTGCCCTACGCACTGATCTGGATCGCGCACATCGGCCTCGACCGCGCACTTGGCTTTGGCCTGAAGTACAGCTCCGGCTTCGGGCACACGCATCTTGGATTTATTGGCAAACAGAAGATGGAGAGAATCTAGGCCTAGGCTAGCGCCAAGGCCCTGATCTCTTCCTTGCGCACCGTAAGCTTCTCGATGAGGTCTTCGCGGACTTCGAAGCCGCGACCCGGCGTGGTGGGCACCGCGATCTCGCCACGATTCGAGACCTCAACCGCGGGCTCGATGATGTCTTCTTTCCAATAGCGCTTTGAGGCGGAGACATCGCCGGGCAGGCTGAAGTTTTCGAGCGACGAAAGCGCGATGTTATGCGACCGTCCGATGCCGGTCTCAAGCATGCCGCCGCACCACACCGGGATGCCGCGCTCGTGCGCCGCATTGTGGACTGCGATGGCCTCGCTGAATCCACCCACGCGGCCGTTCTTGATGTTGATGATGCGGCAGGAGTCCATCTCGATGGCTGCCAGCGCGTCGCGGCGGTTGCGGATCGATTCGTCCAGGCAGATAGGCGTCGCCAGCTGCTTTTGCAGCATGGAGTGGTAATAGAAATCGTCGTACCAGAGCGGCTGCTCGATCATGAGCAGATGGAAGGCGTCCCAGCTGCGGATGTCGTCCGCATCCTTCAGGCGGTAGGCGGAATTGGCATCGCAGCTCAGCATGATATCCGGCCAGCGATTGCGCACCGCCTCAAAAATTTTCGTATCCCAGCCTGGCTTGCACTTCAGCTTGATCCGCTGGTAACCCGCCGCAAGCTCTTTCTCGACCTCCGCAAGCTGTCTCTCCAAAGTAGGCTGGATACCGATCGAGACGCCGCAGGGAATCGTCTCTCTGACTCCGCCCAAGAGATCGGCCAGAGAGATGCCGCGCATCTGCGCTTCGAGATCCCATACCGAGTTCTCGAGCGCGGCCTTGGCCATGCGGTGGCCGCGAACCTGCTTGAACAGGAGCGGAATCTTCCCGGCATGCTCAGGTTCGGCAGAGGCCAGTACCGGCGCGAGGTCGTTGATAATTACGTGCCAGGCGGTATCGACTGTCTCATCGGAGAAATAAGGATGCTCGCCGGCCACACACTCGCCCCAGCCGGTAAAGCCCTCGGCCTTCAATTCGACAAGCAGGACCCGGCGATCGGTGGTTACTCCAAAGCTGGTTTCGAAGGGCTGGACAAGCGGAATGTGGAGTTCCCGAAGAAAGATCGCGTCAATTCTCATAAACCTCTGGTCTCAAAAGGTTGGTCTTCAAAAGGTGCTAGTTCAAAGATGCCGTTGCCTTCCACATCCTTGCGAAAACCGATGACGGTCAGTCCGCGTGAAAACGCAGACTCGAAACGCTGGCGGTTTTCCCTCTGTACCGCGAGAGCGCGGCCTATATGTTCTTGCGAAGACTTCCATTCGCCGATCTGGTGAGGAATCAGAATGGTTTCTTCGATAGTGCCAGGTTGCGATGATTTCCCGGTAAGCGACGCTTCCACGCGCGCGGATCGCAGGTGCCACTCAGCGTGCAGGCGATCCGTAGGCAGTCCGCCCTGCAGACGAGAAGAGGATACACCATAAAAGTTTGGTGTATAACTGCGAACTATCGCGCCCAGCCTGTGGATATTGAGGAAAGAATTCTTGATCTCCAGAGGATCGAAGGTCCACTCCATCAACTCGATTCCCCGACGAAGCGCCTCAATCCGTTGGAAAAGCTTGAGCCGGCGGCCCACTCCATCATTGCGATAGGCCGCCCGCACCGCCAGCATGTGCGAGTGCAGATAAGGCATTGGAGAGGCATTTTCCCGGCTGCGAATCCCGGGCAGGGCCATGGCGAAGCCTATAAGGCTTCCATTCTCCGGATCGCTCTTTTCGGATGCGCTAACATTAAATGCACCAATGACTTGGCCGCCTATCCTTCGAGCAACAATAAAGGCCCGGCGCGGGATCACATCGCCATCGGCGTAGCCCCAGGTTTCTACCTGTAACTGGACGCAGGCGTCTAGCTCTTCAAAGCTTTCGCAGGTGCGAATCTGAATGGTGCGGCCGTCCCGGGTCTGGAACGTTTCTTCTGCAGTCAACGGACTTTCAGCAATCACGAGTGGCGCTCTCTTTGCTTGGCACTCGCCCACAGGGCTTCTAATTCATCGGCAGAAAGTTCTTCCAGCAACCTGGGACTCTCCGTCTCCATAGTGCGGAAACGGGAACGGAATTTCGCGTTCGCATCGCGCAGCGCCAGCTCCGGATCGATCTTCAAGTGGCGCGCCAGGTTTACAGCCGTAAATAGCAGATCTCCAAGCTCTTCCTTCGCTTGAGACGAATTCGGTTGCCCCTCGGGAACCTCGGCTTCGAGCTCGGCTGTCTCTTCCCGCAGCTTGTCGAACAGGCCTGCGACATCCGGCCAGTCGAAGCCGGCCTTGGCAGCCTTCGACCCCAGCTTCGCGGCTTCGCTGAGAGCGGGCATGGAGCGCGAAACACTCTCCAGCCGGCCTTCCTCAGATGGCGGCGCCTGGGATTTCTCCAGCTTCTTGATCTCGTCCCAGTTGCGCAGGACCTGCTTCGAATCGATGCCGTCTACGCTGAGACCTGTCGCAGAATTCCCTGCCGCCGCGGCGGCCTCTTCCCCAAAAACGTGGGGATGACGACGGACCAGCTTGCGGCTCAGGCCCCGCGTCACGTCATCGACGGAAAAATACCCGGCCTCTGAAGCCATCTGCGCGTAAAAGAGCACCTGCAGCAACAGATCGCCCAGCTCGTCCTGCAGTGCGGGCCAATCGCGGCGCTCGATGGCGTCGAAGACCTCATAGGTCTCTTCGAGCGTAAATTTTCGGATGGAATCGAAGTCCTGTTCGCGGTCCCAGGGGCAGCCGCCCGGCGCGCGCAGCCGCTCCATGATGCTTACCGCCTCGGCAAAACCGGGACCCGGATCGACTCGACTGAAATTGTGGGGGACAGGATCGCCAAGGCCAGAGCTATCTTGAATGGATTTCTCGCTCGGCCCCATTGCCTTTAGTCTAACCGACCTCTGCGGATGATCCAAGCCTGGAATCGGCAGCACGGCAATTCCAGCACGGCAATTCCCGAATCGCATCCCCGGACCCGGCCGCCGCGTATACTACCGCCGGTGCTGGTCCTCAATCTGCTCATCGGAATCTTCGTCGCGCTGCTGGGTCTGGCCTTCGGCAGCTTTCTCAATGTCTGCATCGCACGGCTGCCCCGGCATGAGTCCATCGTTCATCCGCCCTCTCATTGTCCGCGTTGCGGACGCTCCATCCAGCCTCGCGACAACATTCCCCTGCTTAGCTACGCGCTCCTGCGCGGGCGCTGCCGCAGCTGTGGAGACACAATCTCCTGGCGCTATCCGGCGGTGGAACTGGCGACTGCGCTCCTCTGGTTGCTGTGTTTTTTCGCCTTCGGAGCGACCCCCGCGGCGGTAGCGATGGCCATCCTCTGCTTTCTCGTCCTGGGACTCGCCGTTATGGATGCGGAGACCATGCTGCTCCCCGACGCGTTTACCCTCCCCGGCATTTTTCTCGGCATCCTGTGGGAGGCGGCAGGAACAGTCAACGGCTGGCCCGACCGTCTGCATGCGGCGGGGATGTCCCTGCTGTGGGCGGCGGCGGCGGCCGGGTTGATCCTGCTTATTCGAACGGTCTACTGGCTGGTACGCAGACGCGAAGGCATGGGGCTCGGCGACGCCAAGTTCTTCGCCATGCTCGCAGCCTGGTTGGGAGCTGCGGATGCGCTGCTCATCTTGTTTCTGGCGGTGATCCTGGGAGCTTTTTACGGGATCGTTCGCATGCGGCGCGGTCGCGGAACCGCCGGCAACATACGCGTTCCGCTTGGAGCATTCCTCGGCGTCGCCGCCATTTATGCCATCTTTGCCGGGCCGCAAACCATCAACTGGTACTTGAAGTTCTTCCCTTAACCTGAAGATCAACCTGCATCTTCTTTTCAGCCCGGAAGATCTGCGCCAGATGATGGCGGCCGTGCACGATGTGGAAGGTACTCCATTGAACGGTGGTCAGCGGACCGAAGCGGAAGTGGGAGGCGATGCGTCCTTTTCCGAAGAGTTCCTCGCATTGAATCAGGGCGGCATCGAGACGAGCCAGCTCGTTACGCAGAAGTTTCCCGAGCGCGTCGCCATCCATTGGAGCCAGGCCGCGGCGGCCGGGACAGACGAATTCCGGTGAAGCGGTGCCGCGAGGAAAGTAGCCTAAATCTATGACCAGAAGCCTCGCCGCCGTCTCCCTCCAGCGCGCCTTCCTGGTCGTCGGCAATCCCCGCTGGCTGTATTTCTCGACATGCGCGATGCTGCTCTGATAGGTCAGCGTCAGATGCTCAACGACATCCTGCGCAGACCACAAGGCAGGATCGCCGCCGGGATGGGCTCCGCATTCTGCGCAGCTTTTGCCGGCGAGTTTCCGGGCGTAGGCATCGGACAGCTTCTGAAATCCCGGGTTCACAGCAGACACTCTACTCGGACCATCGAAGCGTCGTCGATGTTTTGCGTGTGATCGCCGCATGGAGGCAGCAGTGACTTACCTGCTACGACCTACTTCGCGGCGTCGGCAGGCGCACCCAGAGAAGCCAAGGCCTTCCGGGCTTCCTTTGCCTTCTTGGCGTCGGGAAAGGCGTCGAGATAAATGCGGTAGTTCTGGATCGCTTCGTCCTTGTGATCCAGGCCGCGAGCCGCCTCGGCCAATCCGAAAACCGCGTCTGCGCTTTCGGGATTTACCAGGGTCGCCTCTTTGTAACGCACGTAGGCTCCCTTGTAATCGCGGCGGTCGAGATAGAACCCGCCAATCTTCACGTCATCAGCCGCGAGCTTGGGATTGAGCACATATCCGCCCGCTCCGTCCGAGGTGCGATCGCCATCGGCGACATCGCCCAGCCCCTGGAACTTGCTGCGGCTGGAGGAGGCATCGTCGCCGGGCGCAGCCGGCTTGTCCGATGAAGCTGGAGGCTTGTCGCCAGGCGAACTGGGGGATGACGGCGACGGAGCCGATGGAGCGTTAGGAGCAGAAGGATCGCCTCCTTCCGCAGCCTTGCGCGAGATGTCTTCCGGGAAGGGATTCTCTTCAGCCGTGCTCGGCTTCTTCGCCGGTGGCCCAGGAGTCTGATAGGGAGGCCTTGGCGGAGCGGTTTGTGGCGCTGGAGCCAGAGGCGGAGCGCTCTGCTGCAATCCGAAGACCGGCACAGTGCCCAGCAACAGTGGCAGCACCAACATTCGAAGATTTTTTGCAGCGGACATACGAAAGGCTCTCTTCTAGTTTAGACCGTCCACTCCTCAAAAGGGCTGTATACTCGGCGAGAAACGTCTCATGCCTCTGATCATTCGCTCGTCCGCCATTCATGCCGCCGGCTGCTACACCACCGGGCCGATCTCCAAGCGCACACGCATCGTCGAATACACCGGCCCGCACATCTCCAAAGAGCGCGCCGACGAAAAATATCAGGATTCCCCCACCACCTACCTCTTCGGCCTGGGCAACGGCGACAAAGTCATCGACGGCTTCGGTCTCGCCATGTTCATCAACCACTCCTGCGACCCGAACTGCGAGACGAAAGAGCTCAAAGGCCGCGTCTGGATCTCCTCGCTGCGCAATATCGCCGCGGGAGAAGAGCTGACCTACGACTACAACCTCTACGACGGCGACGACGACGCGGCTCTCTGCAACTGCGGCTCCGCCAACTGCCGCAAGTCGATGTACTCGCCCGACGAGATCAAGAAGCGTGCCCGTGCCGCCAAGCGAGCCGAGGCGAAGAAGGCCGCAAAGAAGCAGACACAAGCCAAGCCGGCGGGAAAGAAACGAGCGGTTGGCGGCAAGTAGCTCGCTTCGCAGGATACAGCGAAGACTTTGATCAGGACTTCCTAATCGCTTTTCGTCATGCGAACAATGGGCAGCGTTAATCCGTTCGCGAGGGGCGCCTCAACGCGCTCCACCTCCCGGTAGCCCCATCGGCGATAGAGCGGGACGCCGGTCAGCGTCGCGCCCATCTCGAAGCGGGTAAATCCTTCGCGGCGCGCCGCCTCTTCGCACAACTCCAGAATCCGGCTGCCGATTCCCTGCCGCGCCCATTCCGGATGAACGAAGAAGGCGCGAATCTTTGCTGCATCGACCTGAGGATCGAGCAGTGAGGCATCGCGATCCGGCCTTCGATCCGCGCCGAAGAGCGTCTTGCGGCGACTCCATCCCCCGCAGGCGACGAACGTTCCCGCTTCTGCCTCCACGGCGAAGTAGGTTCCGTCGGCGATCAGCTGCGAGTCCACGCCAAGATAGGTGCCGAGCGCCCCGTCGATCTGCTGCTGCGAATAATCACCGGCCTGCAGCTCCCTCACCGAAAGCTCGATCAGCTCCTGCAGCGCGGGAATGTCATCGCCCGTCGCGGTGCGATAGCGGAGAATTGGAGTCGAGGCGTCCATGCCGTCAGGATAGTGGATGGAGCGGGAAACAGGCATTCGCATCAAAACCCGGACTACGCATCAACAGACGGAAATGATGTGCAATCTCATTCTTGACATCAACTAATCGAAGTGATGACAATCAGAGGATGAGAACCACGCTTTCGCTCGACGACGACGTTTTAGAGCAAGTGAAGCAATTCGCCGAAGGCCGCAAAATCAGCCTCGGCCGCGCCGCCTCGGAGCTGATCCGGAGGGGCGCAAACCGGCCTGTGAAAACGAAAATCGTTCATGGCCTGCATGTATTCGATCCTCCGGCCGATAGCCCGGTCGTAACGCTGGAGCATATTCGCAAGATCCAGGACCAATTGGATGCGGAAGAAGTGGAAGATGCACTCAAGTGTCGATAGCGCTCCTGGACGTGAACACCCTCATCGCTCTGCTCTGGCGGCCTCATCGCCACCATCCCCCCGCGCTGGAGTGGTTCAAGGTCAATGAAAAGAAGGGCTGGGCGACATGTGCGATAACGCAGCTGGCCTTCGTTCGTATCGTCTCCAACCGAACCTTTGCCAATGAATCCCCGAGTCCGGCCGAAGCCACCGCGCTGCTCCGTCGGAATATCGAAAGTCCCTATCACCATTTCCTGATCGATGATCTAAGCTTTCCCGAAGCGGTTGCATCGATCGGACAATCCGTCTCCGGTCACCAGCAAACAACAGATGCATACCTTCTGGCGTTAGCGATCCATCATCAGGGACATCTCGTCACCTTCGATCGTGGAATAACTATTCTGCTGCCGGAACCAAGACGCAAATCGGGTCTGATCGTCACACTCTCCGATCATTCGAGCTGAGACGCCCCCGGCGTGCCACGATCCCCGCCTAGCCGATACAATCAGATTTTCGACAATGGCTTATCAGGTTCTAGCTCGCAAATATCGGCCGCAGCGTTTTTCCGACGTTGCCGGTCAGGATCACGTCACCCGCACGCTGTTGAATGCGCTGTCCCAGGGCCGCATCGCTCACGGATACATCTTCTCCGGCCATCGAGGGATCGGCAAAACCACCATCGCCCGCATCCTGGCCATGGCGCTCAACTGCCGCACCGAAATCGGTTCGGCCCAGCGCCCCACGCCCGAACCGTGCGCCATCTGCGAATCCTGCACCGAGATCCGCGCCGGCAACGCTGTCGATGTGATCGAGATCGACGCGGCCACCAATCGCGGCATTGATGAGATCCGCGAGCTGCGCGATGCCGCCCGCTATCGCCCAGCGCGCGACCGCTACAAGATCTACATCCTCGACGAAGCCCATCAGATCACCGATGCGGCCTTCAACGCGCTCCTGAAGACGCTCGAAGAGCCGCCCGACCATGTCGTCTTCATGATGGCGACCACGCAGCCTGAGGATATTCCGCAGACCATCCGCTCGCGCTGCCAGCATTTCAGCTTTCACGCCGTAAAGTTCGACGACATTCTGGCGCAGCTTCGCGATATCGCCGCCAAAGAGGGCATCACCGCGGAAGACGCGGCGCTCGCGCTGCTCGCCGAAGCGGGCGACGGATCGATGAGAGATGCCTTATCGATCATGGACCAGGCCATCGCCTCCGCTCCGGTTGAAGACGGCCAGCCGCGTCTGGATGCGGAGCAGATTCGCGAGCTGATGGGCACCGTTCCCAACGCCGTCTTCGAGCGTCTGATGGATGCCATCGGCGAAGGCCAGACCGCGACAGTCATCGAGGAGCTGAATCGCCTGCTGAATGCAGGCAACAGCCCGTCGCAGCTCGCCCGGCAGTTCGTCCGCTATCTGAGAAACGTTTTGATGGCGCGCATCGGCGGTGAAAACTCCGAGCTGCTGCAGATATCGCCAGACGAGCGGGCGCGAGCGGCGCGCTCCGCACTGCTCTTCTCCGAAGAAGATCTCACCCGCTTCCTGCAGATCATGCTGCGCACCTTCGATGAGCTGAACTATCGCCAGGAACAGCGCTTCCACCTCGAACTGGGGCTGATCAAGCTGGTTCACCTCACCCGCCTGCTGCCCATCGAAGAGCTGCTCAGCAAGCTGCCTGCGTCGCCGGCAAGATCGGCAACCGGCGGAGGCGCATTGCCTCAGCCGGCGCGTTCGCAGACGCCGTCTTCTGCGCCAAGAACATCGCCCGCAGCAGGCTCGACAGCGCAGCCAAGGACTACGACTGCTTCGCCAGCCGTATCCCCAGCGCCGCGCACACCGGAGCCATCAAAACCGGCCTTCTCGCCCTTCGACGCCGACCGCAATCGCAAGATCACGAGCGAGGCCGCGACACCAACTCCGGCAGCTCCATTGCCGACACCTGTCGCTGTTGCGATGACTTCTGAGCGCGTTTTGGATCGAGTCCCGGCATCTGTCGCGGTCGCCGACCCGATTGAAGATTTCCTCGAAGAACAAGCTCCGGCCCCAATTGCCGCCATATCCTCAACCCCGACATCGGCCCCAATTGCCGGCCGGCCGATTGCTGAAATTCGCGTGACCGAGACTGTCGTCGTGAGCGATCCGGTGAGCACCGTCTCATCGCTCGCCATGGCAGCGCCTCTCGAGCTCGCGACTTCGATCAAAGCTCCCGTCGCCTCTGAAACCACCTCGGGAGCTTTGGCTCTGGCAGCCGACCCAAGCGACTCGCTGGATCTCGACCTGATCCGCGATACCATCTCGACCGCTCTCGAAGCTCAGGGACACAGCACGGCCGCGGTTCTGCTCTCTGCCGGTCAGTGGCGCGAAAAGGGCGGCGGCATCGAGGTCGAAGTCGGTATCAAGAAGACCATGCTCGGCCTCACCATCAATGCGGAGGCGGATAAGATCTGTAAGAGCGCGCTGCGCGCCATCGGCGTAAACCGGAAGCTCACCTTCATTCCGGGCGAGGCCAGTGCGGCAAGCAGTTCCTCCGGCCCGCGATTGGCTGCGAAGCCTGCGGCAACCGGGAGCATCCAGGCGATGGCGCTCGCAAATCCGCTGGTCAAGCAGGCGCAGGAGCTGTTTGGGGCGGAAGTACGCAGCGTCCTCGATCTACGTGAAGGAAAGTAACAGGAGTCGACTCGTGAACCCATTCAAGATTCAGGAAATGCTCGGCCAGGCCAAAGAGATGCAGGAGCAGATGCAGCAGAAGCTGAGCCAGAGCATCGTCGAGGCCTCTTCCGGCGGCGGAGCCGTCACCGTCAAGATGAACGGCAAGAAAGAAGTGCTCAAGGTCACCATCGATCCCGCAGCCGTGGCCGGCCTCAGTGGAAGCAGCACCGACCTCGAAATGCTCGAAGACTTGATCGCCGCGGCCTTCAACGAAGCAGGACGCCGCGCCGAAGATCTCCTGAAATCGAGCATGCAGGGTATGCTGGGCGGCTTGAACCTGCCGCCCGGCCTGTTTTAGCCGGATATCGTCGAGACCCAGGGGCTGAAATTCGGCATCTATCTGAATCAGCACAGGGTCAGCACCGCTAGGTCAAACTCGAATGATGAATATGACCACCAGACGAAACTTCCTGAAGACTTCAGCCACCGCGGCTGGAGCGGCCCTCTTCGCCGCGAGGATGCCACGGCTCTTTGCTCAGCAGGCATCAACGCAGCAGGAACCAGCGGCTCAGCCCAGTCTCATTCAGAGCTTTCACGCCGCCGGTGCGACCACCCCGATCAAGACCACCAAGCTGACCGACACCGTTTTTCTCCTGCAGGGGGTGGGCGGCAACGTCGTGGTTCACATCGGACCTGACGGCAAGCTGATGATCGATTCCAGCGTAGCCACGGCCGCGCCGCGCATCCGCGAAGCGTTGGAAAAGCTGGATGCGCATCCTCTGAAGCTGCTCATCAATACCCACTGGCACTTCGATCACACCGATGGCAATGCGGCAATGCACGACGCCGGAGCTTTCATCGTCGCCCACGAAAATACCAGGCTCCGCCTGTCTACGACGCAGACTGTGAAGATCCTGAACGCGACCTTTCCGCCGTCGCCAACCGCCGCGCTGCCGCAGGCGACCTTCCTCGACAAGCAGAAGCTCTTCTACGACAACGATGAGATTCACCTGGCGCACACCCCGAACGCGCACACCGATTCCGACATCTATGTTCACTTCGCAAACGCGAATGTGATCCATGCGGGCGATCTCTGGTTCAACGGCACGTACCCGCTCATCGACGATAGCTCGGGAGGCACCATCAACGGCATGATCCGCGGGGTTGACGAAGTCATCGCGCTGGCCGACGACAAGACCAAGATCGTGCCCGGCCACGGCGAGCTAGGCGACAAAGCTGCTCTTTCGACTTATAGAGAGATGCTGGCCACCGTCGCCAACCGCGTCGAGAAGCTGAAGATTGCAGGGCAGTCGCTCGAACAGGCAATCGCACAAAAGCCCACGGCAGACCTCGATAGCACCTGGGGAAAAGGCAGAATGACGCCGGCAATGTTCGTCACCGTCGTCTATGACACGCTGTAGCGACTGAATTCCCGCAGATCTAGAATTAGATCCGCTCTGGCATCATGTGTGCGTCATTTTGAGCGAAGCGAAGAATCTCAGCGCTGCTGGTACGCCTGCCGCGCTGGGATTCTTCCTCCCGTTGGTCGTCAGAATGATGTTATCTAAAGAGGCAGGCGGTTGTCTTAAAACCCAGCCTCATTTGGATCGGCGAAGCCAGCCTTCTTCAGAATCGCATGCTGCACCTTGCTGTGATGGCGGCTGTAGAGGAAGTAGACGAACAGTCCTACGATCAGCCAGACGATCAGGCGAATCCAGTTCCACTTGCCCAGCGTGTACATCATGTAGCCGTTGAAGAGGATGCCCAGCACCGGCACGACCGGTATCGGCCAGGCCAGCGGTGTGCGGAAGGGACGTGGACGATCCTTGTCCTTCACGCGCAGCACCATGATCGCGATGCACACCATGACAAAGGCCAGCAGTGTTCCGATATTGACCATGTCGCCTATCTTGTCGATGGGCGTGACGCTGCCCACGATGGCGGCGACGATGCCGGCCATAATGGTTCCCTTCCACGGCGTACGAAAGCGCGGGTGGACATCGCCGAAGAACTTGCGCGGCAGCAATCCGTCATGCGCCATGGCAAAGAGCACGCGCGATTGCCCGAGAAGCATCACCAGCATCACGCTGGTGAGACCGGCCAGCGCGCCCAGGGTGATGATGTCCGAGGCCCAGGCCAGGTTGTGGTCGAGGAAGGCGCGCGCGATAGGCGCTTCGATATTCACTTCCTGCCACGGCACCATGCCGGTGAGCACCGCGGCCACTCCGATATAGAGCAGCGTGCAGATGGCCAGCGAAGCGATGATGCCGATAGGCAGATCGCGCTGCGGATTCTTGCACTCCTGCGCTGTGGTCGAGACGGCGTCGAAGCCGATGTAGGAGAAAAAGATCAGTCCCGCCGCCAGCCCGATGCCGCCCACGCCGAAGGGTGCGAAGCTATGCCAGTCCGAGCCCCAGTTCGACTTGGTGATGTAGTGCGAGCCGAGAGCCAGCACGAAGAGAACGACGAAGATTTTCAATCCGACGATCAGCGAGTTGAACTTCGCCGACTCTTCAATGCCGACGACCAGCACCGCGGTCACGACCAGCGCGATGAGAAAAGCAGGAAGGTTGAAGCCGAACTCGAGGCCGAAGATATGCGGCGCATTGAGCAGCGCGTGGGCCTGCGTGGTCAGAGCTGCCGGAGCCGCGGCTTTGAGCGCATCCAGCGCATTGCTGAAGGCCATGGTTCCGGGAACCAGCTCCGGATGAGAGGAGGCGAGCATCTGGCGGGCGACCATATCGGTGGCCCGGCGCAGTCCCGTCCAATGGTCATAGGCCAGCCACAGCGGAAAACGCAGATGAAAGATGTTCAGCAGCTCGACAAAATGATTCGACCATCCCGACGATACGGTGCTCGCGCCCATGGCGTACTCGAGCGTCAGATCCCATCCGATGATCCAGGCGAACAGCTCGCCCAGCGTGGCGTAGGCGTAGGTATAAGCGGAGCCGGCGAGGGGAATCATGGCGGCGAACTCCGCATAGCAGAGCCCGGCAAAGGCGCATCCGAAGCCGGAAAGCACAAAGGCCAGCATCAAGGCCGGCCCTGCTTTGTGCGCTCCCAGGCCGGACAGAACAAAAATGCCCGCGCCGATAACCGCGCCGATCCCCAACAGCGTCAGTTGGACAGGGCCCAGAACGCGGGCGAGAGTTTCGCCTCCGTCGTCGGCCTCGGCCATCAGCGCTTCGATTCGTTTCTTCGCCAGTAGTTGAGCCATGCTTAGGCTGTTCTCCACTCTTCCAAAAAAATTCTTAAATCTCGCAGCTTTATCCGGCGTTCCGGAGATTTCTTCTCCAGAGCAGAAAGACCGGCACTCCGAGCAGCACCAGCAACAGGCCGGGCCATGTGTACTGAGGCTTGTAACGCAATAGTACGATACATATCCAGGCAGCCATCAGGATATAGATCGCAGGCAGCACCGGATAACCGATCGCCTTATACGGCCTCTCCGCGTGGGGCCGTTTGCGGCGCAGAACGAACAGGCTTCCGATGGTAAGGATATAAAACAGCAGCGCCGCGAACATGGTGTAGTCGAGCAGCTGCCCGTAGGAACCGGATAAGCAGAGGAAGCAAGTCCACACCGCCTGCACGATCAACGCCGCGACCGGCGTTTTATATTTCGGATGCAGCTTGCCCACCGACTTGAAGAACAGGCCGTCCCGGCTCATCGCGTAGTAGACGCGCGCCCCGGCCAGCGCCAATCCATTGATGCAGCCGAAGGTCGAGACCAGGATTGCTGCGGCCATCAGCTGAGCGCCGCCGATTGGAAATATCTGCTGCAATACAGCGGTCGCCACGCGGTCTTCGGAGGCATATTGAATGCCGCGCGCAAAGACCGTCGCGCCATTGGGATCGCCGTGCAGAGGCAGCGCCACCAGATAGACGAAGTTAGACAGGATATACAGCGCCAGCACTAACCCGGTTCCGAGAGCCAAAGAGAGCGGCAGATTGCGGCGAGGATTCTTCACCTCGGCGCCGGCAAATGTCACGTTATTCCAGGAGTCCGCCGAGAAGAGCGAGCCGGTCTGCACCACGGCGACAATGGCGAAGAGCCCGACCATCGCGATGGGACCGCCCACGCCTACCTGCAAGGGATGCAGCGTGCCGAAGCCCGCGCCCTTCCAGAAATTCGCTCCGAAGTTAGCGTGAATCGCTACCGGGTTGCGGCCCAGCCAGAATCCGAAGATCACCAGCCCCAGCAGTGCCGCCGTCTTCGCCGTGGTGAAGACGTTCTGGACCAGGGCTCCCAGGCGCACGCCGAAGATATTTACGGCGGTGAGCAGAAGGATGACCACGATACCGGCCAGATTCGCAGTATTGAGGCCGATATCCATGTTGCCCAACACCATCGGACCGACGCGCAGTGCGGGCACGTGCGCGATATGCCAGAGCCAGTGCGATGCGGAGACGCCAGGAAAAAAGACGCCGAGAAATTTGCCGAAGGCCACGCCGACAGCGGCGATGGTGCCGCACTGAATGACGAGAAAGAGCGTCCAGCCGTAGAGAAAGCCCCACATCGGGCCTAAGGCTTCGCGTAGAAAGACATACTGGCCGCCGGCGCTGGGCATCATGGCGGCCATCTCGCCATAGCTGAGGGCGCCGATCAGGGTCATCGCCGCGGTCACCAGCCAGGCGGCGATGAGCAACGCCGGAGATCCCACGCCGCGGCTGATATCCGCCGGGACGATGAAGATTCCCGAGCCGATCATCGACCCCATCACGATGGCGGTAGCGCTGAAAAGACCAAGTCCCTGCACCAGATGAGGTTGGGCTGATTGGGACTTACCGGAAGCTGCTGGGGATTGAGGGGATGCGGTGCGGATAGCCACGTTTAAGTTTGTTCTACAAGAAAATATACAGCCGCGCCATATCTTTCTCGAAACCCTTCACTTCACGAAACACAATCCAAGCGCTTCGTGGAAAAGGAATTACCGCTCAACGCACCGGCGAAAGAGAACTTAGGATCTCCGCAATCAGGTCCTAACCAGCGGCTGATCCCCGTGATAGGATTCTCGTCTTCCGCTTACTGCTGTCTTTTCAGATCGACATGGGCCCAAGCAATCCGGCAAGGGAACCTGCGGTGTGCGGCAACCACTCCCCGAATGTAATTCCCTTCTGACGTACTTTTCGATTCTGCATTTTCGGAGGTGATCAGGTGGCTGGCGATCCTGATGAGAAGCGGGTAGGCAAAGAGCACCCAGTCGATAGAGAATTTCTGCTCAAAGAACATGCTATCGATGCAGGGCTTCTGGGCTGGGCCATCGGATTTGGCCTGGCGACGTTTGGAGTTGCAGCTTTGCTCGACGCGCTGCAAGTTCCCTGGAAGATCACGTTGGCCTGGACGCTGCTCTCCTGGGGCATACTGGTCAGCCTTGAGCCTGGGCTGATCTCGATCTTGCTCCGGCCACACGAAGCACTGACTCCGAGGAAGCGGCGTGCTAAAACGGCCTCGTCCTCGCCTGAAAAGTCCGGAGCCGAGGGGACTTCGAAAAGCGAGACACAAGATCCGACTCAAGATTCAGATACAGAGGGCTCAGCCAGGTCAGAACGGCCAGCTCCAGCCGATCGTCATGAGCCAGTCTTCTGGATAGAGGAGTTCCGGCTGCTTCGTAGAACGAGTTCACGGCGAATGCTGGAGCTGGTCCTGATGATCGCGCTGGCGGAACTGGGATTCGCCGGTTCGCGCGCAACACGTCCCATCACGCAGCCCACCGTGAAGCTTTCGGATGCCGGCAAGTCTGCGCTGTGCAAGTGTCTGGACCATCCCTGCGATAAAGCGAGCGGGGACCACGCCGGGAGTGGCGACGGACGAACGGCGGGCTGCGGAGATCGCGGCTTCGGACAGGGCGGTGATGTTGGCGGGAACTACGGGACGGGAAACGTGGCTCCATCGCAGACCACGCTTCGGATCGCTCCCGAACTGGAGAAGGCTCTACAGCAATTTTTGGAGAAGCAGCAGGATTCGCGCGGCTCTCCCTTCCCGTGGGGAGTTGCGGGAGTGGTGGTGGTGATCCTGATCGCAGCGGCGATCATCGTCGCCGGACGGGTGGCGAAGGAACATCCGGCCACTGCGGCGCCACTGGGCGCGGCAGGCCTGGCAGCCGCGGCAATCAAAGAGGCAGACCACTTATCCCGCTTGGATCCGTCCAGCTTCTACTTCGTGCTGGCGCTGTTCGCGGCGGCTGGCGCGTTTGCTGTGTTGTTCGGCTGGCGGGAGACGAGGCGCGGATCGAACGGCGCGGTAGATGCTACTGGAACCGGCGAGCAGAAAAAACATGAAGGCAGCAGCAAGCTGGTGGAGTCGCCAATGAACACCTTGTTCTCGGTTGCGATTCTGCTATGGGCTGTGATGGTGGTGTGTTACCGGGTATCGGCCCCGCCGAAAGTGACCGATACGAATCCGCCCGTACAGAAGACAAGCATCCAGGTGACAGCGATTCCGCTCCCGCCGATCAAAGACTTTTCAGCCTATTCCGATGATGTTCCGCAGCCCGGCAAGACGATCGCCGGTCTGGCCAGCAGCGCGGAGGGCCAGGGAGCCCGGACCGGAGACCTGCTGATCTTGCTGGGATCGGCAGACTGCCAGGCCATCCATGCCCCGGGAGACTCGAACGAAAAGCTTGCGGGCCGGCGCGCCAATGCCGTTCGCGATCTCCTCTTGCCCCGGAACCTGATGCCCCAAGAGAGCATTCTTGCGAAATCCCTGGAACAGTACAACAAGTGCAAAGAATCGGGCGATCTGCGAGCGGTATTCCCGATTCTGATCCATACGTCTGATGAGGGAACAGAGAAACACCCGACCACTGAGTGAAAACAGGAACGCATTCCGGACTCATGGAGAGATCTGCCCGCGCACATAGTCAAGGGTGCGCATCGCGAGCAGATAGTCGTAATGCGCGTTGACTGCTGACACAGCTGCCTGGGTGCTTTGCAGTTGCGCCTGGCTGAGTTCCACAATGGAGCTCAGTCCGAGCTTATATCTGGTCTGCGCGAAGGCCAGGGCCTGCGCGGTCTCTGTCCTGAACTGATCCGCCACACTGATACGCCGGAAGGCGGTTGCGGCATTAAGTGCTGCCACACGGACGTCGCGCCCGATGTTGTCAGACAAGTCCTGCGCCTGCTTCTCGGCAGCGTGCTGTCGTAGTCGTGCCTCCTCAGCTTGGGCGGTGATGCGCAGTCCGGTGAAGATGGGAACGGATAGGTTCACACCGCCGGCCGCGTACCAGTTGGGTACGAAAATCCCATCAGGACCCACTGGCGTGATGCCTCCAATCGCCAGAGCGGAGATGCTGGGCAGATGCTGCAGCTCCTGCGCTCGTGCGAATTTCTGGTCGGCCTGAACATTCAGGCGAGCCATCTGCAGGTCCGGCCGCTGTGACTGGGCTCCGGCATTCAGCGCAGCCGTGCTGCCCTGCACAGGAGGCAGTGGAAGAGCAGCGTCCGAATCTTCAATTGCCTGATAAAGCGTGTCCGGCGGAGCAGCCAGCACTGCGGCGAGCGCTGCGCTCGCGGACTGAACTGCATTTTCCGCATCGAGTTGAAGCAGCTGCGACTGCGATAGATCTGCCGATGCGACATTCAGATCGAGGTCGCTCTTCAATTGATTCTTGACCAGAGCCGCGGTGAGAGTTTGAACTTCCTGCCTGGCTTGCACGGTCGCGCTGGCCACATTGAGCAGAGACTGTGCATTCAGCAGGCGATAGAAAGCCTGATCGGTTGCGAGCAGCACATCCTGTTGCGTGGCCAGAGCCGCCTCGTCCTGCGCCTTCTGCTGCAGGCGATTGCTCGCCACCAAATTGCTTGTATGTCCGAAGTCAGTGATGAGCTGACTTAGGCCACCGCCTGTTCCTGCATGCGTGTAAAGGCGGGAGTCGGTGAGCTCTCCGGCTCCGATGCGGCTCCCATCCTCCGCTTTCTCCGCGGTGATGGCTGCAGTGATTTGCGGTAGTTCGGCGGACCGCGTTTCGCGCGTGACCTGTCCCGCTGCAAGCGCGACCAGGCGACTGGCGGTGATGCGCGGATTTTTCTGGATCGCCTCGCGCTCGGCATCGGCTCGGCTGATGCGTACGGCCGATGCATCCTGCGCAGAGACATTCGATTGGCCGGTGTTTTCTTCCGAACTATTTGTGGTTCGCATTGCCAGCGACGCAGGACCATCTGACAACCGGTTGAGGCTGAAGACAAGCGGAGCAGGGCCAGGTGCAGGTGGCAGTGAAACAGAGCTGTTTTGCGCGCCGCACACTGAAGGAGTCAAAACTAAAAGACCGATAAGAGCGCTCCTCATGCCGTGGCCTCGTTTTCCTGCGCAGGCATCTGGGGATGCTTTCCCTCGTCGCGCGCTTCCCTGCGCCGGTGAATCAGAAGGTAGGCGCTGGGCACCAGAAAGACGGTTACGATTCCGGATACGGTGAGACCGCCGAGGATGGCTCGCGCGAGCGGCGCATACTGTTCGCTCCCGGCCTCGAGAGCGAGGGCCATAGGGATCAGGCCCAGCACGGTTGCCAGCGTGGTCATCAGGATCGGCCTGAGGCGCACCTTGCACGCGGTGATAATCGCATCCTCCAGCTTGTAACCCTGCTCACGAAGCTGCCCGACGAACTCCACGATAAGAATGCTGTCCGACACGACGATGCCGGTCATCATGAGCACTCCCATAAGGCTCATGATGTTGAGCGTGGTGTGTGTGACCAGCAAAAAGAGAATCACACCGGATAGGCCTGGCGGGATAGCCAGCAGGATGATGAAGGGATCGACGAAGGAGGCAAATTGCGCCATGAGAATGAGAAAGACAAGAATGATGGAAAGGATCAGGCCGATGGCGAAGTCCTGAAAGGACTCTTTCATGTTATTTACCGATCCGCGAACGGTGAGGACTGTGCCTTTCGGTGGATGTATTCCTGCGACGATCCCGCTCACGCGGTCTCCGATGGTAGAGAGGTCCTCCGATTTCGGCATTACGTAGATATCGAAGACGCGACGAAGTTGATAGTGATCGACCTCGGTGGGAGTGTTGATCGACTTGATCGACGCCACCGTTTCCAGCGGTGTGGTGCTCTTCCCATCTGCCGATCGCAGCGGAATCTGCTTGAAGTCATTCAGTGTTTGTACCTGTGACTCCGGATATTGAACCGTAAGCATGTAGTTGTTCCCCGTCTTCGGATCGATCCAATAGCTCGGAGCTACCATGCCGTTCGAGGTCATCGCAGTAATCACGCTGTCGACGATGGTCTTCGGCGTCAGTCCTTCCAGGCTGGCCTGCTCCCGATTGATATTGAGAGCGAGTCCGGGATAATCGATATCCTGCGGGATAAGAACATCGTTGACCCCACGCAGGCCGCGCATCCTCTGAGTGATTTGCTGCGCAATCGCATAACCGCCTTCCATGTTGTTGCTGCTCACCTGGATGTCGAAAGGCGCCGGCAAGCCCTGGTTGACGATGGAATCGACCAGGCCGCCTGTCTGAAAGTAGGTCTGAACTTCAGGCAGATCGGCGGAGAGTTTTTTTCGTACGCGCTGCATATACGCAAAGCTGCTGAGGCTGTGGTCTTCGTTCAGACTCACCTGGACGAAGGCTGTGTGCATACCCGAGTTCGGCGTATAGATCGCGGAAAGATCCGGAGACACTCCGATATTCGAAACGATCATGTTGAGATCCTTCGCGGCAATGACAGAACGAACTTCGTCTTCAACGCGGCCGATGTATTGATCGGTGAGCTCGAGCCGTGTGCCGGTAGGCGCTTTCACACTGATGACGAATTGGCCGGGATCGGTTCGGGGAAAATAGGCCCGGCCAAGGAACGGTGAGAGCGCAAAGCTCACGACAACAAAGATGCTGAAGACAATCACCACCAGCGCTGGTCTTTCGAGGCAGTATCGAATCGCACCGTCGTAACGGCGCTGCAGCCCGCCAAAGCCCTGGTTGAAGAAATAGACGACCTTGGCGAACGGGTTCTTCTGCCCGCGACCGCCCTGCATATGTTCGGGTGCAGGATCGTCTTTCGTCGCAGCCTCATGTGCGTTTTCATGCCCGGTGTGCTTGATGAATTTGGAGCAGAAGAGCGGGACCACGGTCATCGCCACGACGTAAGAGCAGAAGAGCGCAATGACCACAGCCAGCGCCAGCGCGGTGAAGAGATATTTGCTGACCCCGGTGAGCAGCACCACCGGGAAGAATACAATCGCGGTGCTGAACGTAGCGGCCAGCACCGCAAGTTGTACTTCCTTGCCCCCTTCCTGGGATGCCTTCACGCTGTCGGAGCCCATCTCGAAATGACGAAAGATGTTTTCGAGCACGACCACCGAGTTGTCGATGAGGCGCGAAAGCACGAGTGCCATACCGCCTAAGACCATGGTGTTGATCGAGTCACCGAAGGCTTTGAGGATCAGGAATGTGGCGATGCAAGAGATCGGGATCGACAACATCACGGCGATGGTTGCGCGAAAATTGCCGAGGAAAAGCAGAATCATGATGCCGGTGAGGCAAAGCCCGATCGCTCCCTCGCTGATTACATTCTTGATGGCGGTTTTGACGAAGACTGATTGATCGAAAACCACACTGGTCTTCAACTGAGACGGGATATCGAGCAGATGCGCCGTGGCTTTGCGAATGCCGTTGACAATGGTGATGGTGTTCGAGTCTCCGCCCTGCTTGAGAACCGGGATGTACACCGAATGCTGTCCATCGACGCGCACGATATTGGTCTGCAGCTGGCCGCCGTCGACAGCATGTCCAACATCCCCGACAAGAATGGAAGCGTTGCCGACAGTTTTCAGTGGTATCGAGTTGACGTCGTTGGGAGCGGGCACCTGGCTGTTGGCGTAAATGTTGTAGTCTTTCGGACCGATGCGGACATCGCCGGCAGGCAGGATGAGATTCGACTCGTTGATGGCATGTACCACATCCATAACGCCGAGCTGCGACGCTTCCAGCTTGAGCGGATCGACGTACACCATGATCTGGCGATAAGTTCCGCCATAAGGCTGGGGAACAGAAGCGCCCGGGACGTTTGCCACCTGGTTGCGCACCGTGAACTGCGCCACGTCTTTAAGCTGCGTCTGACTCATTCCTGCGCCCTTAAGCGTGATGAGGCATACGGGAAGATTCGCAGCATCGAAGCTGAGAACAACAGGCGGCAAGGTCCCCGGCGGCAGGCGGCGCAGGTTAGCCATTGCGAGATTCGATATATTGCTCACTGCCGCTGTGGGATCTGTGCCGGGCTGAAAATAAATCTTGATCAGGCTGACGCCCGACATGGAGCGCGATTCAATGTGGTCGATATTGCTGCCCAGGGTGAAGAAGCGCTCGTCGCTATCTGTAATATCGGACTCGATCTGCTCCGGCGGCATGCCGGAATAGAACGTGGCGACAACTACGACGGGAATATTAATAGGCGGAAAGAGATCGACGGGCATACTGAGGATGGCAGCAACCCCGACCACGATGATGGTCAGGCAGACCATGAGAATGAAATAGGGATAACGGATCGCAAAGAAGGACATGGCTATTTACCACCCTTCTCTGGTGTCCCCTGATACTCGACCAGGTCGTTCGGCGCCTGCTGCGGATTGACTTTCTCGCCCGGCTGCAGCGTAGCCGATCCTCCAATAACAACTCGGTCGCCCGGGCTTAGGCCCGATGTCACCTCCTGCTGGTTCGATCCGCTGATGCCCAGTTCGACAGACCGCTTCTCGACTTGATTGCTGCTGTCGATGAGCATCACAGCCGGCTGATCGCCCGGTATGACTGCAACCGCGGGAACGATCAACGCATTCTTCTTCTCTTCAAGATTAAAAGTGACGTCCGCATACATTCCCGGAGTCAGCGTCAAGTCGGGATTCTTGACGTCGACCTCGGTCATCATGGTTCTCGTCGTGTTGGATACGTCGCGGGAGAAACGAACAACCGTGCCGGCAAACTGCTGTCCCGTGGCCTGGACGTGCACACTGACCACGGAACCGATATGCACCATCGGAACGTCGCGCTCCGGAACAGGCATCCGCAATCGAAGCAGGTCACTCTGCGCGAGACGGACAACCGCCTGGTTCAGTCCCTCCGCCGTCCCCGCTGGGATGAGTGCTCCCGTGTCCGCATAGCGCATGGTCACCACGCCGTTATATGGCGCAGTGATGGTTGCGTATTGCTCCATGCTGCTGACACGCTGGCTTTCGGCGCGCGAAACACCAAGCTGTCCCTGGCTCGCCGCGACGGCCGATTTTGCAGCGCTCACCTGCGCGGCGGCAGTCTGATCTTTGGCCAGCGCATCTTCAAGCTCCTGCGCGGCCACCAGTCCCGGCTGCTGATCGGATGCCTGCTTCAGACGCAGATAGTTGGCATGCACAGCCGCATAACCAGCCTGTTCTCGCGCTACTTCCTCCCGCAATCGCTGAATCGTCTCTTCCGTCTGCGTAACGCCGGCCTGCGCTCCCGCGACCTCGGCCTGCAACTCAGGAACTTCGAGAACCGCCAGCGTCTGTCCCTGCCTCACGCGGTCTCCGATGTCCACATAAATGTGGCGGATGTATCCGGAGACTTTGCCGTGGACATCGACCTCCTGAAACGGCTGGAAAACTCCCGCTACCGTCAGTTGACTCGCGATGAAGCCGGTGCGGACGGTGACGACGGAGACCGTTGGAGGCTGGGCAGAATTGTCGGCTGTGGAATCGTCAGACCGACGGTGACAGCCACACACAAACACAAAGAAAATCGCAAGCTGACAAAAGGCTGCGAGAGCAAGCCAACGCCGGGAGCGCATGAGATGAACCTTCCTTGAAGCGAGTCGTTCCGATTGAGAACAAAGCCGCTGAAGGAGAACTCAGCAGCTATGCGAGCAGAAGACGCGATTCGGCCGGAGGTGGTCGACGATTGACCGAGATTGTGGGATGGAACGAGCAGGGAACGAGAACAAGGTCGGATCGAGAGGAGAGGGGATGAGCGGCCCTTGATTCGCTGTCGGAAAAAGACAGAAGTTCGGATAATAGCTGCGCCTGAATGGCCCCATGGTCTGCGACTGCCGTGTCGACATCGCTTTTTGCAATATCACTCGAGCGAGTGCATAGTTTGGCGGGAGCTGAGGCGTTCGCGTCGGCCTTCACCTTATAGAGAGAAACCTTATATCCCGTCCCCCACAACAGGATCATCGCTCCCAGCAGGAGCGGCAAGACGATCGTCAGGATTTGCCGGAGATGACGACTGTCGCGAGGATACAAAGGAAGTCTCAAGGCCGAGGAAAGCTCTCATTGAGAGAGTACTGCCCTTGAACGCCGATTTCAATGCCTTGGCCTCGATACCCTTTTGGTGAAAAATCGTCAAACCACTCATGGATGGCTGACTCAAAGGGTCCTAAACCAATATCCAGGGGAAGAGAATTCGGCGTTTTCGCCGCGTTAGAGAGATGCATGAGTCGCGCTCGGAGGAACGAATTATCCCATAGACATTGGCTAGAAGTGCAGATACTGTAACCGTCGTTGGAGGTAGCGGCCGAACTATGCACTCACTTATGCAGGATATCCGGTATGGGTTTCGAGGGTTAGCTAAGACACCTGGATTTGTGGCCGTGGTTGTCATCTCGCTTGCCCTCGGCATTGGAGCCAACAGCACTATTTTCAGTGTGCTCAACGCAATCCTCTATCGTCCGTTGCCTTATGACCATCCCGAGCGGCTGATGGTGCTGTGGGAGACGGCTCCCGGGCATCCCGACTGGCGCGTTCCTCCTCCGATTGCCGAGCTGGAAGATTTCAAACATCACAACACCGTTTTCGACGACATCGCTCTCACCAGCAACACCGTCACCTCCAGCATCTCCGGCACCGGCCAGCCCGACCCGATCCGGATGCAATACGTCACGCCGACATTCTTCAATGTGCTGCAGGTGGGGCCGATCCTCGGGCGCGTCTTCGTCCAGAAGGATCTGCATGAGAATTCGCAAACCATCGTGATCAGCCACGCCTACTGGAAGCGCCGCTTCCATAGCGATCCTTCGGTGCTGGGAAAGACGTTCACGATCCAGGGCATTACTTCGACGATTGTGGGCGTGATGCCCGCCGGCTTTTCTCCGTTTTATGGAGATCATATCGACCTCTGGTGGCCGATCAATCCTTACGAGGATCGTTATATCCGTCGCGACGATCATTGGCTTATGCCGATAGCCCGGATGAAGCCCGGCGTATCGATCGAGCAGGCACAGCGGCAGATGGATGTGGTCGCAAAGCGACTCGAAGCGGCTTACCCAAAAACGAATAAAGGGGTAGGAGAGAGACTTGTTCCGCTGCAAAAGGAATTGTTCGGAGAGATGGGCAAGACGCTCTATCCACTCTTCGGCGCTGTGACCTTCGTTCTGCTCATCGCCTGCGTGAATGTCGCGAACCTCTTTCAATCGCGGACGGAAACGCGCAGGAAAGAATATGCCGTGCGTGCGGCGCTTGGAGCAGGACGCAGCCGCCTGGTGCGGCAGATGCTTACCGAAAGCGCACTGCTGGCTCTGGCGGGAGGCGCGCTGGGCGTCGGACTCACCATCGCCGGCATCGCTCTCTTCCGTACTCTCGCAGGTGATTTTCCCAACGCGCAAAGCATCAATTTAGACAGCCGCGTACTGCTGTTCACACTCACTGTTTCTCTCTGCACAGCATTTCTCTTCGGGTTAATGCCGGCCATCCAGGCGTCTCGTGCAGACCTCAATCTCGCCCTGCAGAAGGGAGATCGCCGAACCTCAACGGCCTCGCGAGGTTATAGCCGTCATGTACTCGCCGTGGCGGAGGTCGCTCTAGCCATGGTGTTGCTGGTCGGCGCCGGCCTTATGATTCGCAGCGTTCTCAGCCTGCAGCAGACCGATCCGGGATTCGATCCGAAACAGGTGCTGACCATGCAGGTGCAATTGCCTGCCGGAGGAAAGTACGTCGAAAACATTCCGGGAAGCGAAATGGGCAGGCTATCGCCGTTGGTTCCGGCTTTTTATAAACAGCTGATGGAGCGGATCGACGCAATCCCCGGCGTGCAATCTGCTGGATTTGTCAGCAATCTGCCGACCTACGGTGGAGCGGAACGAGGCTTCACGATTGAGGGTAGACCCGCACCTCCTGAAGACCAACGGCCATGGGCAGGCTCCTACATCGTCAGTCCCGGATTCTTCCAGGCGTTGACGATTCCGCTACTTCGCGGCCGCTACCTCGATGAGCACGATGTCAAAGACCGGCAGTGGAGTGTGGTCATCAGCCAGAAGTTTGCCCAGAGATATTTCCCGAATGAAAATCCGCTCGGGCATCAAATCACGGTGCGAGGCGCAGGCGATTCAGAGGCAGGACAGCAGCCGAGGCAGATTGTGGGTGTCGTCGGCGATATTGCCAATTACGGTGTGCAGCAAGAAGCGCTGCCCTTTATGTATTTCTCGTATCTTCAGCAACCGGATCTGTTTTTTGGCGGCTCGATAGAGCAACAGCTTCACCAGACTCTTCTGCTGCGCACGCCGCCGGGCTTTACCGGCGGCAATGCGCAGCTGGTGGCCGCTGTAAAAAAGGCCGTGACCGCACTCGATGCCGACCAGCCGGTGACCGATGTGATGACCATGCAGGATGCTCTCGCCGATTCCATCAGCGATTCTCGTTTCTATATGCGGCTTATGGGCCTGTTTGCCGCGGTCGCTGCTCTTCTGGCGGCCATGGGCATTTACGGGGTCATCTCGTACTTTGTGACCCAGCGCACACATGAGATCGGAATCCGCATGGCGCTGGGTGCGCAACCCGGCAGGATCATCGGCATGGTCTCCGGGCTGGGCTTGAAGCTTGCCGCGTTCGGTGTAGTGATTGGAGCGGGTATGGCCTTTGGGCTCACGCGCCTGATCAGCCGATTCCTCTACGGCGTAAAAGCCACCGATCCGGTTACATATGGATTGGTAGCGATTTGCCTGGTTGGCATCGCATGGCTGGCCTGTTATCTCCCTGCGAGAAGGGCCGCGCGTGTCGATCCGATCATCGCCCTGCGTGAGGATTAAATCTTTTGAAGCAAGGCCGCGAGTCTGAGAGATCCAAGCAAATTGAAAGAAGAACAAGCTCGACAGACCACTAACCAAAGAATAACGGATATGAATTTCCGTGGCCAGCTCGTCAGTGCCTCTTGATGTTCATATGCCGTCTCAGCCCGGTTCGCCCGCAACGCGCGAAAAGGATCAGATAGACCTTTGCTCAGGCGCGGATGTAACTACACTACGCCGCCGAGCGATGCATGGGTTTTAAGAGGTCTCAGCCGAAGCTGGGCTGCAGCGTGGTAGGTGATTGAATCTCGTTTCTACTCAGGACGGGGGTAGTTTGGCGAACGGCGTTCAAAGTACCTATCGGAAGCAGCGCCGCCAGAGATCGTGGAGACATACCTCGGGTACCCAGCGTGTAGGGGCCAGCCGCGCTCTCTGCAAGCGCGACTGGACACACGGCACGAGTTCCCTGCCACACCCTTCACTATCGAAAGGACGCAGGTGCCAGCGTAGTAGCGATCTGGCTACTCGCTATCTGCCATAAGGATGATGGTAGTGATGGTGATAATGGCGACGGTGATGATGGCGATGTACGACTACAACCACCTGAGCCTGGGATGCTATGGGTGCCAGGCAGCTAAATAGGATTAGTCCAAGCAGAACCTTTTTCATAGTGCTTGTAAGATGCTGTCGATTAGTCATCAGCCGTATCACAAAACAAAAAGGGCGCGATCTCTCCCGCGGCCAGGCTTACTCTCTGGGCTTCTTTCTGCACATCGGAGTACGCACAGCAGTTCCCGAACGGATGAGGACGCTACAGAAAAAGTATCTGTCAGCAAATAGTTTGTGATGGGATGCGCGGATCGAATGGGATGTCAAAGAATGTGCCTGAATGTTCTACAAAAGAATGTGAAGAAAATCTTTGGCTAATTTCGCGGGGTTTCCTCGCGGTGAGAAGATCGCCGAGATCAGTGCGATGGAATCCGCGCCTGCATCGCGAACCTGCGCCGCTGTCTCCAGCGTAATTCCACCGATGGCAATCAGCGGCTTGTGGGTGAGGCTGCGGGCCAGCCTTACGCCTTCAAGGCCAATCGCCGGGTCCGGATTGGCCTTGCTCTGCGTCGCAAAGACCGGCCCGACGGCAATGTAGTCGACCGGCTCCAGGTCAGCGTCGCGAAGCTGCGCCTCATTGTGCGTCGAGACACCCACGATGCGTTCGCTGCCCACGATCTCTCGCGCCAGCGCAGGCCCCATGTCGGTCTGGCCCACATGCACGCCATCGAAGCCTGCCTGCACCGCGATTGCCGGCCAATCATTGAGGATGAGCTTCAACCGCGAGCCTGCGGCGTCCCGCATGACGAGGGCGTCGGCCAGAATATCGGCCTCGCTTCCCTGCTTGTTTCGGTATTGCAGGATTCGCACTCCCGCATCGGCCAGCTCGCTGACCAGCCCGCGCAGCCGCGCATGCCTCTCGGCGACGGCGGCCGGAAGAAACGAGGCATCGAGAATGGGATAGAGCGCGGGGACGGGACGGAATGCGGAAGGAGCCGCCTGAAAAGACATCCCCTTCAGTTTATAGGCCGCTCCGTCCGGATGCACCTCCAGCCGCCGCAGCAAAGCCGCGGAATAAATCGGACAGCGCCGTGTCTTAAAAATACGGCGATGTTCATCCGTAAACTTCTTGGATGACGCCGGCGTAGACAGTTCACGATGGAGAAGAGACACTTGACGGAAGTAAATGTTAGGCCCGGCAAAGAGCAGCGAACGGCGAAGGATGAAAAGCGTACCTTCGTATTGGTTCATGGCGGATGGTGCGGGGGATGGTTATGGCATTATGTTGCACCGGCGCTTCAAGACCGTGGGCATGTGGTCACAACACCGACACTGACCGGCCTCGGAGAGCGGCGTCATGTGGGCAATGGAACGGCGGACCTATCGAACCATATTGAAGATATCGTCGCTCACATTGAGATGGAAGGTTTTCAGGATGTAACGCTCGTCTGTCAAAGCTACGGCGGCATGGTCGGCACCGGCGTTCTCGCGCGCATCCCCGATAAGATCCGATCGATCATCTACCTTGACGCCTTCGTTCCCGTAGATGGAGAGGGTCTGGTCGACATTCTTCCCGCGGAAAACCGCGCCTATTTCCAGGCCGCGAAAGACGAGGATCGCCCGGTTCCTCCGCTTCCCTTCGAGTATTTACAAATTACGGACCCCGCGCTGATCGAATTCATGTCGCCGCGGCTCGTCAATCAGCCGTGGCGGACGCTCTTCGAGCCGGCGAAAGTGATCCCGCGGCCGTCCCATGTCCGGATGAGCTACGTTCGTTGCATCGCCAATACCGGGGAGCCGTTTGACAGCATCATGAAGCGGCTGGCCTGGGACCCGGAGGTTCGGATCACCACACTCGACACAACGCACCTGTGCATGCTGACGGAGCCCGAGGCAACCGTCAAAATGATCTTGGATCTCGAAGGAATTTCCTAACTCCGGCTCTTCAGGTGAATCCCAGCGGTAATGGAGGCGGGGAGAGATCGGCCTTAGCTCTTTCCCTGCCGCTCGAAGAAGCGTTCCATGAACTTGGTATCGAACTGGCCGGAACGGAATTCTTCGTCGTCGAAGATCTTCCGGTGCAGCGGGATGGTGGTGTGAATTCCCTGCACCACAAACATATCCAGTGCGCGCTTCATGCGCTGCATGGCCTCTTCGCGATCGCTGCCATGGGTAATCAGCTTGGCGATCAACGAGTCGTAGTAAGGAGGCACCACGCCTTCGCCGTATTGCGCCGTATCCACGCGCACGCCGTTGCCGCCGGGCACGTTGAACGCGGTGATCTTGCCCGCAGAGGGAGTGAACTTCTCCGGATGCTCGGCGTTGATGCGGCACTCGATGGCATGGCCGCGAATCTGGATGGGGTTGGGCAATATCTCCGACAGCTTCTCGCCGCAGGCGATGCGCAGCTGCGCCTTCACCAGATCGATACCCGTAACCATCTCCGTCACCGGATGCTCCACTTGAATGCGGGTGTTCATCTCGATGAAGTAAAGCTTGCCGTCCTCATCCATCAGGAACTCGACGGTCCCAGCATTTTGATAGCCGACATTTTCGAGCGAGCGCTTCAGCGTCTTCGCAATATCCTCGCGCAGCTTCGGCGTGACCTGCAGTGACGGAGCTTCCTCAATGAGCTTCTGGTGGCGGCGCTGGATCGAGCATTCGCGTTCTCCGAGCGAGAGCACCGTGCCGTGCTGATCGGCCAGCACCTGAAACTCGATGTGGCGCGGACGCTCGATGAACTTCTCCATGTACAGGTCGCCGTTACCGAAGGCATTGGCTGCTTCGCTCGATGCGGCCTGAAAGAGCCCGGGCAGTTCGTCGGCCGAGCGGCATACGCGCATGCCTCGCCCGCCGCCGCCGGCAGTAGCTTTGAGAATCACGGGATAGCCGATCGACCTGGCCCACTCCAGCGCCTCGCCTTCAGACTGAATCACACCGTCGGAACCGGGAAGAATCGGCACCTTCGCGCGCTTCATCGCCTGCCGCGCTTTTTCTTTTTCGCCCATCAGTCGCGTCACTTCCGGCGGCGGACCGATGAACTTGATATTCGACGCGCGGCAGACCTCGGCGAAGTTGGCGTTCTCGCTCAACAGGCCGTATCCGGGATGAATGGCGTCGACATCGGCGATCTCGGCGGCGCTGATGACGGCAGGAACGTTGAGATAGCTCTCCGCGGAGCGCGGCGGCCCAATGCAGATAGCCTCATCGGCGAAGCGCACGTGCAGCGAGTGCCGGTCAGCCTCGCTGTAGACGGCGACAGTGCGAATTCCCATTTCTTTGCAGGCGCAGATGACGCGCAGTGCGATCTCGCCGCGATTGGCGATCAATACTTTTCGAAACATAATTTCCGATCAGATTCTTCGAAAAAACTGTGGCCGGCCTAGCGTACCCGCACGGCAAAGAGCGACTGCCCGTATTCGACGGGCTGCCCGCTTTCGACGAAGCGCTTCACGATCTCGCCGGCAGCGTCCGACTCGATCTCGTTCATGAGCTTCATGGCCTCGATGATGCAGAGAACCTGTCCGTTCTCCACCGTGTCGCCTACCTTGACGAAGGCCGGGGTTCCGGGCGAAGGCGACTCGTAAAATGTGCCGACAATCGGCGACTTCACAACATGCAGCGACGCGTCCTCGTCCGGCGCAGCCTGGGCCGGCGGTGCGGAAGCAGCCGGCGCCACAGCATGGGCAGCGGCATGAACCTGCGGCAGCGTAATCGGCGTGTGCACCGCAGGAGCTTGCGTAGCCAGCAGGCGGGCAATGGTGGCCAGATCGGGCTGAACTCCGCCCTCCTGTGCGAACTTGAGGCGGACCTTCAACTCGCCGCGCTCCAGCTCAAACTCGCCAATCTTGTTTTCTTTCAGGAACTCGATCAGTTCCCGCAGTTCCTTCATCTCTTCCGGATTCATTCTCTCGCGCTCTCGTTCGCTTGTGGCGGTTTGCTTCTCGCCCCGCGGTTTTTTCCCCGCGGTCGCAGTTTTTCCCGCGGTCATAGTTCGATCAGCTCTTTATTCACCGGTGTCAGCACCTTATGGCCGCGGTCAGTCACTACAACCATATCTTCGATGCGTATTCCGAACTTACCCGCCAGATAAATGCCGGGTTCGATGGTAATTACCATACCCGGTTTCAGTTCCAGCGTCTGCCCCGCGGCAATCCGCGGATACTCATGAATCTCCAGTCCGACACCGTGGCCGGTGGAGTGCGTAAAGTATCGTCCCAAACCCGCCTCATGCAGGATACTGCGGGCCGCCTCGTCGACCTCACCGCAGGTTACTCCCGGCCCAACAGCTGCAACTGCCGCCTGCTGCGCAGCGAGAACAGCGGCATACGCCCGCTTTTCTTCCCTGCCCGCTTTTCCCAGGTGCACGGTGCGGGTCATATCCGAACAATAACCTTTGAGGATAACACCGAAGTCCAATGTTACGAAGCCCTTGCGCGGCAGCTTGCGGGCGCTGGCGCGGCCGTGCGGCAGAGACGACCGAGGCCCCGAAGCCACAATGGTTTCAAACGACATGGCCTCAGCACCCATGCTGCGCGCAAAGAACTCCAGCCCCGCGGCGACTTCGGTCTCCGGCACACCGCTCTGGATGTGCGGCACAGTTGCCTCAAAGATACGATTGCCTAGGTCCGCAGCCTTGGCCATCGCCTTCTGCTCGTCCGCGTCCTTGACCATGCGCAACTCGGAGACGACCGGCTTTGCGAGTGGCGCGAAGAACGACCGCCGGCGTTTGCCGGTGAGCGCGCCCCGCATGGCCGCGAGCTGGGCCACCGTAGTATCCTGCGGGTCGAAGCTCGCACCCTGGGCAGACGCTTCGAGCAGCGCGCACGCTTCCTTGAGCGCCGACTGCTTGGCGATCACCACCCGCGCCGCCTGCGTCTCTTCCTTGGCCTGGACGATGTAGCGGCTGTCGGTGAACAGAACCGCCTTCGAAGCGGTAACGACCAGAGCCGCGTTCGAGCCCGTGAATCCGCTCAGATAGCGAACATCGGGGAGGTGGGTAACGATCAGAGCTTCAACCTGCAGCGCAGCCATGCTCTTGCGCAGCGCGCGCAGACGCAATCCTTCATTCATGGAAGACTTCTTTCTAACTTGATTGTTTCAGATTGCGCGGTTTTCGTGGCGGGAGCGCCCCAGAACCTGGGTTCCGCGAATCCTCGGCTTTCGATTGGGTCGAATGGAAACTGCTGTCCAGGGAAAAACTACGATGCGACAAGAATTACGAAGCCTTGAGCGCCCCGGCGCGGCGGCTGCCCACGCGCGTGGTGCCGCGCACCGGCTTTTTCTGGCGCGGGCGAGCCGGCTTCGGCTCAGGAACGGCCTGGACTCCGGACTGCCGGTCCATCCATTCATCGAGACGCGATTTCTTGAACCGCCAACGATTGCCCAGCTTGAACGCGGGGATAAAGGATTCGGAAGCATACTTGTAGAGCGTGTCCGGACTGATGCCCAGGTAGTCCGCCGCCTGCCGTATATCCATGACCTCGCGAATCTCGTTGGTGCGTGCCGTCGAAGACTTCATATGTCGCTCCCGCGGTGCTCGGAATCTTTAAGGTTCGCAGCCAGGTAACCGGATCTGGATCGAAGACGTTATAGGTTAGTTAACGCAGATACCGAATAGGCCAGCGACCTGCTTATACCGTGTTTTCACCCCCTTATTCAAGGATTTTCAGTAGCCGGTGGGAGTATTCGGGGAGACTCCAGCGTTTGCTGGAGCAAAAAGCAGAGACATCTTGCGGTAAGTAACCGACGGTTACCCAATATTTTGTGCAGGTTGGATAGCTGATTCCCCATACGAGACCCACCGCTGCCGCTAAGGCCTCGAGGCGGGAGCAGAAGCCTAGGCGGGAGGAAGAACCGAGGTTTACCAGGAAGGAGCAGGGGCCTTCAGGCCCCTGAATCAGGCGTAATTAAAAAGGGCTTCAGCCCTGGGCTTTCCGCGTATGCTGCCAGGATGCGCCTGGTGCCCCAGGAAACCCGGACCTATTTCGTCACCGCTGTCACCGCCCAACGCCGGCGTCTTTTTCAGGTCGAAACCAACGCGCGATTGTTCGAAGAAACGATCCTCGATTACCGCAAACAGGGAAAATTTCTTCTCCACGCGTTCATCATCATGCCCGATCATTTTCACGCATTACTCACGCCTGTCCCGGAAATCTCCTCGAAAAGGCAATGCAATTTATCAAAGGCGGATTTTCTTTCCGGCTCAAAAGCAAGCTAGACGTCTGGATGCGGAGCTTCAATGAGAGCCAAATTTCGAGCGAACAGAGATACACGGACTGCGTCCGCTATATCGAGGAAAATCCGATGCGGGCAGGGCTGGCGTTGAGGGCAGACGCCTATCCGTGTTCGTCAGCGGGAAGAGGCGGAATGGATCCTATGCCTCAATACTTCCGGGGCTGAAGTGTCTTCATGTCGATCAAGGATTCAGGGGCCTGAAGGCCCCTGCTCCCTCCGTTACTTCGTTTCGCTGATTGACCTAAACCTTCGGCTCCAAACCGCTCAGGATTTCGAGGAAGCTATCGTCCACCGTGCGGTTCTTGGAGATGGCTTCCGCCAGCGGAATGCTCTCGATCTTGGTCCCGTGCAGCACGACCAGTCGGCCGAACTCGCCCTTGTGAACCATGTCGATGGCGGCAAGGCCGTAGCGCGTAGCCAGCATGCGGTCGTACGCCGAGGGCGTGCCGCCGCGCTGGGTGTGGCCCAGATTGACGGAGCGCGTCTCGTAGCCGGTCCGCTTCTCGATCTCTTCCGCCAGCGCCTGGCCGATGCCGCTCAGCCGCGCGTGTCCGAAGGAGTCGACTTTCTCGCCGACCGTCGCCTGGGCACCGGTGGGCAGCTTCGCGCCTTCAGCCACAACCACGATGCCGTACTTCTTGCCGTGATCGTGGTTGTACTTGAGCAGCGCGCAGACGTGATCGAGATCGATCGGCTTCTCGGGAACCAGAACGACGTGGGCGTTCCCGGCGACTCCGGCAGTCAGGGCGATCCAGCCCGCGTCGCGGCCCATCACCTCGCACACGATGACGCGGTTGTGCGCTTCAGCCGTGGTATGCAGGCGATCGACGGCCTCGGTCGCGATGCTCACCGCGGTGTCGAAGCCGAAGCAGACATCGGTGCCGTTGAGATCGTTGTCGATGGTCTTCGGAACGCCCACTCCGGGCACGCCCGCCTGGATGAGCGCGTTGGTCACCGACTGCGTGTCGTCGCCACCGATGGCGATCAGCGCATCGAGTTTGTTGGCCTTGATAACCTCGACGCACTTCTGAATGCCGCCCTCGATCTTGCGCACGTTGGTGCGCGAGGTGCGCAGAATGGTGCCGCCCTCGGTCAGGATGCCGTCGACCTTTTCGAGCGTGAGCGGAATGGTGTTGTTGTCCAGCACGCCGCGCCAGCCTTCCAGAAATCCCACGAACTCGTCGCCGTAGTGGTTGATTCCCTTCTTTACCACCGCATGAATCACGGCATTCAGACCCGGACAGTCTCCGCCGCCCGTCAACAGACCAACTCGCATCGTTATGCTCTCCTCGGGAAAAGTTCTCCGCAGCGATGATAACGGCCCGGCGTCGCGATGCAAAATCCACGCGGTGATCTCGCGGCAGGGGGCTCTCCGCACCGTCGCGTGCGCCGGAAGCGGCCGGGTTAAGATCGAGGGGTGTCGCAAGTCTCCGGCAAAGAAGCTCTGTCACGATGAACAAACTATTGACGCAGCGAATCGAGGTGATCGATTCGCACACCGCTGGCGAACCGACACGGCTGGTGATTGCCGGAGGCCCTGATATCGGTGCCGGCCCACTGCAGCAGCGCCTGGAGCGGCTTCGCACGCACCATGACGACTTCCGGTCCGCAGTGGTAAACGAGCCGCGCGGCTCGGATGTGCTGGTGGGCGCGCTCCTCTGCGAGCCCGAAGATTCAAGCTGCGCCGCAGGTGTCATCTTCTTCAACAATGTCGGCTATCTGGGCATGTGCGGCCATGGAACTATCGGCTTGGTGGCCACGCTCGCTCACATGGGCAGGATCGGCGCCGGAACTCATCGCATCGAGACGCCGGTGGGCGTAGTCAGCTCCACGCTGCACAATTCCGGCAAAGTAACGGTGCGCAATGTGCCCAGTTACCGCAGCCGGAAAAATGTACCGGTGATGGTTCCGAATTGCGGCGAGGTACGCGGCGATATCGCCTGGGGCGGCAACTGGTTCTATCTGGTCGAAGACCACCCCCTGCCGCTGACCCTGCAAAATGTGGAGCAGCTCACCGCCTTCAGCTGGGCGGCGCGCAATGCTCTCGCAGCCAGTGGGGTCACCGGTGACGACGGGAAAGAGATCGACCACATCGAGTTGTTCGGGCCTCCATCGAATGGCAATGCGGACAGCCGCAATTTCGTCCTCTGCCCCGGCAAAGCCTACGATCGCTCCCCGTGCGGTACAGGAACCAGCGCCAAGATGGCCTGCATGGCCGCCGACGGCAAGTTGAAGCCAGGACAGCTCTGGCGGCAGGAGGGCATTCTCGGCACTGTATTTGAGGGCGAAATCCAGATCGTCGACGGCCGCATCCTGCCCAGCATCACAGGAACGGCATACGTCATCGCCGAGTCGTCGCTGATCTTCGACGCGAACGATCCGTTTCGTGCAGGTATCACAGCATGAGCGCAACTTATGATGTCGTAGTCATTGGCGCGGGAATCGTCGGCGCGGCGTGTGCCGCTCAGTTCGCAGCAGAAGGCTTGCGCGTGCTGGTCGTCGAACGAGACAGTCCTGCCAGCGGAGCAACTGGCGCGGCCATGGGCCACGTCGTGGTCATGGACAACTCCGTAGCTCAGCTCGCTCTCACCCGCTACTCGCAGCAGCTCTGGCATGCGCTCTCCGCGTCCCTTCCCAGCGACATTGAATACGATCGGTGCGGCACGCTATGGCTGGCAGCCGACGAAGCCGAGATGGAGGAAGTTCGCCGCAAACACAAGCTTTACGCGGATGCCGGCATTCCATCGCAGATTCTCGACACCGAGGCACTTGCCGAAGCCGAGCCGAACCTTCGTCCGCTGCATGGCGCGCTGCTCGCGCCCGAAGACGCGGTGCTCTCGCCGCCGCATGCGACGGCCTATCTGATCGCTACCGCGCAGCAGCATGGCGCGGAGATTCTTCCCGGCAAATCCGTCACGAGCGTAAGACGAGGCGAAGTCACTCTCGGTGAAGGAACGAAGATCTCCGCCGCGCACATCGTCATCGCCAATGGCGTAGCCGCTGTTTCTTTGTTGCCCAAGCTGCCCATCAAGCCGCGCAAAGGCCATCTGGTGCTCGCGGAATCTTATCCGGGCTATGCGCACCACCAGCTGGTCGAGCTTGGCTATCTGCAGAGCGCGCACTCTGTGGCAACCGACTCCGTTGCCTTCAACGTGCAGCCGCGCCGCTCGGGGCAGCTATTGATCGGCTCCTCGCGCCAGTACACGGCCATGCATCCGGAGATCGATGCCGAGATCCTCGATGCGATGCTGCAACGCGCTGACGAATACATGCCGGGTTTAAGCAAACTCTTACAAGTCCGCGCCTGGACCGGATTTCGTGCAGCCACGCCCGACAAGCTGCCGTTGATCGGACCTACAGAAGATGCCACGCTGCTCTTAGCCACCGGCCACGAGGGTCTGGGAATAACTACCTCCCTTGCGACCGCGCATTTGCTCGCCGACACAGTCTTGCAGCGGCCCTCCAAAATCGGCAGAGAACCCTATCTCCCATCGCGCTTCATGATCTAGAGCCCCGAGCATCGGATGGAACAGCAGGCCCCTCAATTTGGCCCTTTACCCACGCGACACACAGCAAGCTGATAATTTTGATACTGGAACTATTGGAGACCGACGATGAACTGGTTTGGCGTGATGCCGGCGATGACCACCGCCTTCGACGAAAAACTTGGCGTCGATCACACGTTCATGCGCCATCACGCCGAGTGGATGGTCGCGAACGGCTGCTCCGGGCTGGTGATGCTGGGCTCGCTGGGGGAAGCGGCTACGCTCACTTCCGGCGAAAAAGTTTCCATCCTGAAGAATATTGTCGCGACCGCGGGCAAAACGGTCCCCATCGTCTCCGCAATCTCCGCGCTCTCGACGGCAGACGCCATTAGCCTTGCGAAATCCGCGGCCGATGCGGGCTGCTCCGGGCTCATGGTGCTGCCGCCCTATGTTTATCGCGGCGACTGGCGCGAGATGAAGGCGCACATCGCTGCCATCTTTAAGGCCACGCCGCTCTCCTGCATGCTCTACAACAATCCCGTCGCTTATGGAACGGATTTTGTCCCGGAGCAGATCGTTGAGCTGGCCGGTGAGCATGAGAACTTCGCCGCGGTAAAAGAATCGAGCACCGATGTGCGGCGGGTCTCCGCGATTCGAGCGCTGCTCGGCGATCGCCTCAAGATTTTCGTCGGCGTGGACGACGCCATCGTGGAAGGCATCGCCATGGGCGCAACCGGATGGGTCGCGGGACTGGTGAATGCCTTTCCTGCTGAGTCGGTGGCCCTCTTCAATCTCGCTCTCGAAGGCAAATCGAAAGAAGCCTTCGACCTTTACAAGTGGTTTCTGCCGCTGCTGCGCATGGACACCGTGCCCAAGTTCATCCAGCTCATCAAATATGTTCAAGAGCAGGTGGGAGTGGGAAGCGCGCGCGTGCGGCCGCCTCGCCTGGAGATTACTGGTGACGAGTTGGCAGAGACGAAACGCATCGTCCTTCAAGCCCTCGAGAGTCGTCCTACCATCCACGAAGTTGCATTTGCGCACGCCGCGCGGTAACCCCCAAACCACGGAGAATCACGAATGTTTACCGGCTTATCTCTTCTCGGCAATAAATATGGTTCCGCATCGGGCGCGGAGTTTTACGGCATCAATCCAGCCACCGGCGAGAAGCTGGAAGCACGCTTCGTATCGGCCGGCCCTGAGGACGTGGATCGCGCGGCTCTGCTCGCGGAAGAGGCATTCCCGAGCTACCGCAAGCTCTCCGGCAAAGAACGCGCGCACTTTCTGCGCACCATCGCAGACAATATCCAGGCTATTGCCGATGCAGTGATCGAGCGTGCGAATCTCGAAACCGCTCTGCCGGTCGCACGCCTGCAAGGGGAGTTGGCCCGCACCGTCAATCAACTGCGGCTCTTTGCCGATGTGGCCGAAGAAGGCTCGTGGACAGGTCCGCGCATCGACACGGCTCTGCCCGACCGCAAACCGCTGCCCCGCCCCGATATTCGCTCGATGCTGCTGCCGATAGGCCCCGTAGCGGTCTTCGGCGTGAGCAATTTCCCTCTCGCATTTTCTGTTGCAGGCGGCGATACGGCTTCGGCGCTCGCGGCCGGCAACACGGTTGTCGTCAAGGCTCATCCGGCGCATCCCGGAACCAGCGAACTGGTAGGCAACGCGGTTCGCGACAGCGTGAAAGCATGCGGTCTGCACCCCGGCGTCTTCTCACTGCTTTTCGATTCGGGCATTCACGTAGGACAGCGGCTCGTTCAGCATCCGCTGATCAAAGCCGTGGGATTCACCGGCTCGCTCGCAGCGGGCAAGGCATTGATGCAGCTGTGCGCGAATCGCCCGGAGCCCATCCCCTGCTTCACTGAGATGAGCAGCTCCAATCCGGTCTTCATCCTTCCCGGTGCATTGCAGCAGTACGAAAAAGTCGCCGCCGAGCTCACCGCCTCTTACACGCTGGGCGCGGGGCAGTTCTGCACCAAGCCAGGATTGGTGCTTCTGCCCAAGTCTGAGAACGCAGACAAGCTCTCAGAACAGCTGCGCAAGCGCGCCGCCGAGCTGCCCGAGTTCTCTATGCTCACGCCGGGGATCGCGGCTCACTATCGGAGTGGTTTGGAACACAGAGCGGCGACTGCCGGTGTGCGGGTTGGATTCGAATCCGCCAATGCATCCGCTGGATCAAAGACCACTGCAGCGCTTCTCGAAACTGAAGCCGCTGACTTGCTGAGCAATCCCGCACTCACGGAAGAGATCTTCGGCCCCACCACCCTGCTCGTCACCTGCAAAGAGGAAAAACAGATGCTGGAAGCGGCGCGCGCGCTGCAGGGCCATCTCACCGCAACGCTGCTGGGCACAGAAGAGGACCTCGCCGCGCATCAGGAACTCATTGCCATCCTCGAACGCAAGGTGGGACGCGTGATCTTCAACGGCTATCCCACCGGCGTCGAGGTCTGCCATGCGATGGTTCACGGCGGGCCGTTCCCTGCGACCTCCGACAGCCGAGTCACGTCGGTCGGCAGCATGGCCATCTTCCGCTTCGCGCGACCGGTCTGCTATCAGAACCTGCCGCAGAGCGCGCTTCCCACAGAGCTGAAGAATGAAAATCCGCTCGGAGTACTGCGCATGGTCAACGGCGAGATGACGCGGGAGACCATCCCTTCATAAATATTCGTTAGAAGATGGGTTCGTTTCCTCAAGACGGGCGCGGCGCAACAGCTTCCCCTCTGTAGAATGCCTGCATCGCTTCTCGATGACTTGCAACTACGAAGGGAGCTTCGTGTTCCGCAGAATCGTCTCTGTCGCCTGTCTATCCGCAATTCTATTTTCGCCATCGTTCGCTCAATCTGTAGCCGCCACAAACGAGGATGCGCATCTCAACGATGCTCTCGACACCGAGTGGCAATATGAGCTGAAGACCAATCCCGAAACGGCTACCTACGTCGGCGATACGCGCTACAACGATCGATTGAACGACTACTCTCCCGCCGCCTTTGCGCGCGAGGTCGCGCATGCGAAGGAAGCGCTGCAGCAATTCGAAGCCATCGATCCCGCGACGCTGAGCGATGAAGGACGACTCAATCGCACCCTGATCCTGCGCACCCTGCAGCGCAGGATCGACGGCGCTCCGTTCAAGAATTGGGAGATGCCGGTGAACCAGATGAACGGGCCGCATCTCGATTACGCATCGATGCCATCGCAGATGCCGTTCGATACCGTCAAGGATTACGAGAACTACCTGTCGAGGCTGCGGCAGCTGCCTACAGCCTTCACCGACATCACCCACGACATGCACCTCGGTCTGCACGACCACCTGATGCCGCCGCGCTACCTGCTCGAAAAAGTCGCCGCCGAATGCCAGGATATTGCCGACAAGCCGGTGAGTGAGAGCCCGTTTGCTGAGCCAATCCAAAAATTTCCGGCAGCGATTTCAGCCACCGATCAGCGTCGATTGAAGCAGGTGATCGAGGACGCGATCCGCATCGACGTAATCCCTACCTATGCGAAATTCGCAACGTTTGTACGCGACGAATATGCGCCGCACGGACGCGCCGATTTCGGGGTGTGGGCGTTGCCCGATGGCGATGCGCGCTATCGCGAAGCGGTGAAGGAGATGACCACCACCGACCTCACGCCGGAGCAGATTCATGCGATGGGGCTGGCGCAGGTGAAGGAGCTCGACGCTCAGATGCTGGCGATCGCGAAGGCCCAGGGTTATGCCGATGTGAAGAGCTTCAACGAGCACATCCGCAAAGATCCCAAGCTCTATGGCAGCTCGGGGGCGCAGATCCTAGGCCTTTATCAGCACTATGCCGATCAGATGTATGCGAAGCTGCCGCAACTTTTTGCGCACCTGCCGGAGAACAAACTTGAAGTTGTGCCGATGGATGCCTTTCGCGCCCCGGATGCCGTGCCTGCCGACTATTCGCCCGGCGCGGCGAATCGTCCAGGCCGCATCAACGTCAACGAGTACGATCCGACACATCGCCTGCTGCTCAATGTGGAAGCCATCGCATACCACGAGGGCATTCCCGGACACCACATGCAGTTCTCGATCGCACAGGAGCGCAAAGACCTGCCGCCCTTCCGCAAGTTCGGCGACTATAACGCCTATTCAGAAGGATGGGCGCTGTATGCCGAGCGCCTCGGCAAAGAAGTCGGCTTCTACCGCGACCCGTACAGCGAATATGGCCGGTTAGGCAACGAGATGTGGCGCTCGATAAGGCTCGTCGTCGATACCGGCGTGCATCAGGATCACTGGACGCGCGATCAGATGATCCAGTTCTTTCGCGACCACACTGCGATGGATGAAAAGAACATCGAGAGTGAAGTGGATCGCTACATCGCATGGCCGGGCCAGGCGCTCGCCTACAAGATGGGCCAGATGAAGATTCTAGAAATGCGCTCACTCGCGCGAAAAGAATTAGGACCGAAGTTCAATATTCGGGGCTTCCACGACGCCGTGCTCGCCGAAGGCCCGTTGCCACTCGATGTCTTCGACACTCGCATGCGCGAGTGGATCGAGAAACAGCGATAGCGTTATGCGATCGACACAATCCCCATAACAAGCGTCATTCTGACGGACAAAGGGAGGAAGAATCTCGGCGATGCTTCATGATAAACATCGCTGAGATTCTTCACTACGTTCAGAATGACGGGATCTAAATTTGGAAAAAGTTTCAATGAGCCGCTGAAGGTAAGCCTACTTCGTGTCAGCCGCCTTCGTATCGCTTACCCTGCCGTCATCGGGATTATTCCAATCGGGAGGCGCCTGCCCCAGCACGTTCTGCACGAAGAAATCTTCAAGCATGCGCTGGCCGTAGTCGCCGCCTGCGCCATGTCCACCGCCTGGAACGACCAGCAGGCTAAAGGTCTTGTTAGCTTTGATCAATGCATTCACGACCTGAAAGGTGCTGGAGGGGTCGACATTCTTATCCATCTCGCCGACCACCAGCATGAGCTTGCCTTGCAACAGGTGCGCATTGTCGACATTGGAAGACGCCGCGTACTGCGGTCCTACCGGCCAGCCCATCCACTGCTCGTTCCACCAGATCTTGTCCATGCGATTGTCGTGGCAACCGCTGTTGGAGACAGCAACCTTGTAGAACTCGGGATGGAAGAGCAGCGCGCCCATCGAGCTTTGCCCACCGGATGAGGTGCCGAAGATGCCGACATTCGAGATGTCATACCACGGATATTTTTTCGCGGCTGCCTGGTGCCACAGGATGCGATCGGCGAATCCCGCGTCTTTCAGATTTTGGTACGTGACATCGTGAAAGGCGCGGGAGCGGTTGTTTGTGCCCATGCCGTCGATCTGCACCACCACGAATCCCAGCTCGGTCAGCGGCTGCGCGTACACTCCGAATTCCTTAGGAACAAACGACCCTTGCGGTCCGGCGTAGATCGATTCGATCACCGGATACTTCTTATGCGGATCAAAGTTCGCCGGCTTGTAGATCACTCCCCAGATATCCGTCTTGCCGTCGCGCCCTTTGGCAGTGAAGACCTCCGGCGGTCTCCATCCTGCTTCGAGAAGCCGGCGCACATCGGCCTGCTCAATCGTTGCCACAGGCTTGTCCGCAGCGGCGTTGTGCGAGTCCGTCTTATACAGCTCCAAAACCGGAGGGTTCTCCAGCGTGGAATAAAGATCGAGAGAATACTTGCCATCGGACGAGAAGACCACGCGATGGTCGGCATCCTGTGCCGATAGAGACGTAAGACCGGTGCCGTCGAAGTTAATGCGGTAGGGATGCGTGTAATACGGATCTTTCCCCGCATCCACACCGCTGGCCTCGAACCATATCTGCCGCTTCTCAGGATCGACATGATCGACGGCGCGAACCACCCAGGCGCCCTTGGTGATCTGATTCTTCACCTTGCCGGTGGCGGCGTCATAGAGATAGAGGTGCTCCCATCCATCGCGCTCCGACGCCCAGACTATCTCCTTGCCATCGGCTATATCCACGCGAACCTTCTTGCCGGTATCGAACTGGTCCGGAACCAGAGGCTCATAGTTGATGAAGGTTCCACTCAACTCCTCAACCAGCGTGCGTACTCGCCCGTTCGTAGCATCCACCTCGATCACGCGATAGACCTGGTGGCCGCGCTGGTTGTATTCGAAGGTGAATCCGCGGCTGTCCTTCCACCACACCGGGGTGGTCATTTCATACGGATTGGGAAACAGGTCGTTAGCGATTGAAAACTGCCGATTCGGCGCGATGCCGAACAACACCGGCTGGGGCAACGCAAGAACATCTCCCGGCTTGGGATAGACCATGGATGACGACTTCGGCTGCAACTGGTCGGCCGGCGACGACTCCACGTAGTGAATCTCGCGTTTATAGCCGGGGCGAATGCGATACGCCACCAGATGCGAAGAATCGGGGGACCAGGTGAGCGTGTCGAAGGCATAGTAGTTCCCTTCCGAGCCGTCCTGACTCAGGAAGACTTTGTCCGGCTGCCCCTTGGCGCGGATGCAGACGTTGTAGTTCTCGACGAAGGCCTCCCATTTGCCATCGGGAGATGGCTTGGTAACCTTGTCTCCATTGATGGCTTTGGGTGTGTCGTCGTAGCCATCGTCATCGTATTCGGGATCGCCAGGATGGGGCGCGCCAAGATTCGCGCATTCGTAACTATTTAAGTTGCAATTCCACAAGTTGTCATCGAGCAGGAATCGAATCGCAGCCTGTTTGTCGGTGTAGCGAAAGCGCTCAAACGGCAGCGTCACCGCCGTATACGGCTTCCCGGCAACCACAGAGAGAGATGCAGCCAGCTTTGCCTGATCGAAGGCCGGCTTCTTCTCCTGCGTCTCAGCATTCACCACGACGAACTCGTAGCCGCCTTCGACGCTGCGGCGATACCAGAACGTATCCGTTCCATCGAGCCACGCGGGCGTTTCGGCGACGTTCAGCGCCAACCCTTTGTATCGATCTTTTAGCTTCGCGGCGCGGTCGTAGTCATCGCGGGTGACCGGCGTGGGCGGTGCGGTCTTAGCAAACGAGATGGCGAAACTCAGAGAAAGGAGAAGAGAAAGGCAGAGCCTGCGCATTCAACCTCCGGGCACGCGGACCTTCAGAGGAAGTCCGCGCATCCCAGTTTTTAATTTTCCCTAAGTATACGGCCGGTGTGCCCGCCTTCAGGAAAAACGCAGCTCCGTAACCAGCGCGCGAACATCTTCGCTATCAATGACGCCCCTGGCGCGCAGGATAGAAGTCACTTCCGATGCGGCCCCAGTGATCGACGTGGATGCGTTGGCTTCCATCTGGCGCAGAGAGCCGTGGAAGTGAGTGGCATGAGTGACGCGGGCGATGTCGGCAGCCTGGTCGATCCGCAATCCCCCGCCGACGGCAATCTGCGCGCGGCCGGCTGCCTGTTCCACCAGACTCGCCAAGGCCACCGCGCCGGACACCACATCCGGCTCACCGCCTGCGGTGAGCACCCGCCGGCAGCCTGCGGCAATCACGTCTTCCAATGCCTGCCACAGCGAGGCGGTGTAATCGAAGGCCCGGTTGAAGGTGACTTCCAGCGGCGCTGCGAGCTCGACCAGCTCGCGGGTCCGCTCGATATCGACAGTCGCATCGGCGTGAAGAATGCCGATCACAAAACCGCTCACGCCCAGTTTTTTGAGATGAACCAGATCCTCTTTCATCACCGAGAACTCGGCGTCGGAATATTCGAAATCACCCGCTCGCGGACGCAACAAAATATGAATGGGCAGAGAGCAGCTATTCAATGCAACCTGCACCAGACCATGGCTTGGTGTCAGGCCGTCTTCGATCAGCGCCGTGCACAGCTCGATGCGGTCGGCACCGCCCCGCTGCCCTGCGACGCAGGCTTCTACGCTTTCCGCGCAAAGCTCAAAAACAATTTCACGTGTTCCAGCCACACAATCCTCAAAGCAATCGGTAAAACCCTCTTTTAGAAAAACAGGGTGTACTTATCAAGACGCAAGGCGAGCCGAGGGTCTCGGCTCGCCGCAATCGTTGCGTGTTGGGTTAGAAAGTGTAATGGAGCGAAAGCTGAAGTCTACGCTCCAGCGAGCGCGTAGGCCCATTTTGATTGGAGATGTTGCCGAATTGCGAATCGGTCACACCACTGTCCGGATTGCCATAGCTGGCAATGTTGAAGACATTGAAGGCATCCGCACGGAAACCGATCGTGTGTCCCTCGACGATGTGGAAGTCTTTGAAGATCGAGCTGTCGACCTGGGTGAAGGTCGGGGTCCGCTCCGTGCCGACGCGTGCCGAGCCGAAGCTGTTGGTGGCAGGAACGCCGTAGGCGCAGACTCCGTTGTCAACACCCGGCGTGGTGCAGGGAGTCGCCGATGGGTCAGTACCGAACCAGTTGTTGATGCTCCGGTTCACGATCTTCAGCTTACGATATTGGTTGGCACGCTCCTGCCCCAGGCTGTTGCTGTTGCTTCCTCCCTGCGGATCGGTCACAGTAATCGGGAATCCAGAATAGGCAATTAGCGAGCTCGAAAGCGACCAGCCACCCAGTACCTCATCCACACCACGGTTTACGTTCGAACCGAATTTCTGACCGCGGCCGAAGGGCAGCGCATAGACGCCAAGAGCAGTCAGGTTGTGCTTAATGTCGTAGCCTGACGGACCATAATCGGCAGCGCTGTCGTAGCCGTTCTGGAAGCCTTCCGCGCCATAGCTGTAACCCGGAGTGTTGAGGTTATAGTTGCCCAGGCTGTTGGTGAAGGAGCGGCCATAAGTGTAGTTCACCGTGTATTCGAGACCGTGATGAGCGCGGCCACGCACAACCGCCTGCAAGGCGTTGTAATTCATCTTCGCCTCGGGCTCGGTAACCAGAACGGTCCCGTTGCCAATTAGCGGATTGGCGGCAAGAGGAGCAGATGCCTGATTGCCATTAATGAGAAATTGGTTGGCATTGCGTGGATCGAGCAAGTGCTGTCCGACCTCGCCGATGTATCCGACCTGCATGGACGTGAAGGCATTGATCGCGTACTCCGTGGTCAGGTTCCACTCCTGGATATAAGCGGGGCGTTGATTCTTCGGCCATGCGCCGAAGCTGCCACCTGAGTTGATATCTCCGGGATTGACGCTGAAACCCTCTTCTACCGTGTACGGCAATCCAGGGCTGTAGGGGGTCGTGGGGGTGGCCGCAGCGGGAGAGACTGGCTGCCGCGTACTGGATTGGATGAATGGTGGCAGCGAGGTCAGACGCTGGTTGGAGGCACTGCCTTCGAAGAAGCTGGTAGCACCATAGCCGCCACGGACAACGAAGCGGTCTGTGGCCTGGTAAGCGAAGCCGAAGCGCGGCATCCACTGGTTATAGTCGGCGTCATAGCAGGCGCGGTTGCTGCAAAGCTGCGAGCCTGCGGGAGCGCCTGCAGGAATGCGGTCCGCGTAAAGGAAGGTCCCGGTGGTCAGGTCTATATTGCCGGTCTTGTTGTTGACCTCGTACCAAGGCTGATCCACTTCGTAACGGATGCCGAGGTTTAGGGTCAGGTTAGGAAGTACCTTCCAGTCGTCCTGGAAGAAGCCCGCCGTACGCCACTGGCGCTGCCCCACCAATACTCCTGCCTCTTGTACATTAGCGCTCGATACGCGATCGAGCACGAAGTCCGCGCCTGCATAGCCAGCGTTATTTACCGCCCCGGAGTTTGGGTTGCTGGTGAATGCCCCGGTGTAGTTGAACGTGCCGAGAAATCCGTCGTTGTTACTGGTGATGTAGTTGTTCTCGTAACGAATGGCCTCGATACCCATGCTGAGCAGGTGCTTGCCACGCTGCCATGTCAGGTTGTCGCCGTAGCTATAGGTATTGTCGGTGAGCGACGCGATAAGGGCGGTCGTACCAACGTTGCTGAAGTTCCCCAGTCCTTGATTGGAAAAGCCCACATACTGCTGCGTGGTTAAGCCGATGCCGACTTTGGCATTGCCGCTAAGACCGAACTGGCCGCTGGGGTCCGTGGGAACGTTCTGGTTCCAGACCACGCGGGTAAAGCCCACCCGTGCCGAGTTGACAATGCTCGGCGAGAAGACATGCACCCAGGTTGCGCCGCCCAGCTTGGTCGGGAAGACATTCTGCGACGGGAAGGTGATATCCAGCACCGGCTGGTTGCCGTCGAAGGCGTCGGACTGGCTGTAGAAGCCGGTGATCTTATCCGCCTGCCGCGGGTCCCATTCAATCTTGAGGTCGCCCTGATTGTTGACGGTAAACGTACGATTCGGTCCCTGGAAGTTGTTAGCCGCGACTCCATCCGTAGGGGCTGCATTGGGGAGGGGATAAAGGGCGGGATTGCTGAACAGGAACTTCGCGACCGGGTTCACGATCGGAATCTGGTTGTTGGCGTAGGGAGCAGAATTGTTCTGCGTATCGTAGAGCTGGATCGCGGCGTTCTGAGTGCCGTTGACTGAAGGAGGATTCAAGAGCTGAGAAAAATCGCCGGTGCGCATGGCGGGCGTAAAGACGCTGGCCGTTTTCGTTCCGCCCGTGTGCTCTCGGGCACCCTCGTAATCCGCAAAGAAAAATAGCTTGTCGCGCTTGATCGGTCCGCCGAAGGTGCCACCAAACTGCGTTTGCGTATACGGATTGATGGCAATGGCCGGATCGGCGTGATTGTTTTGCCAGGAATTGGCGTTGAGATTCTCGTTTTGCAGGTACGCGTAGGCTGAACCATGGAACTGGTTGGTGCCGCTCTTTAGAACGCTGACCACGTCGCCGCCATTGACGTTGCCGTATTCGGCCGGGGCGTTCGAAGTGATGACCTTGATCTCCTGGATCGCGTCGGGAGCCGGGTTGTAGGCGATCAGGTTGTTTTCGTTCTCGTTCAGGTCGATGCCGTCGAGGGTGTAGTTGTTGGCCTGCGCACGGTTGCCGTTGATGTTCGGAATATCGTCATTGTTCGTGCTGCGCTCGATGGCGTTATTGCCGACGAGGCCCTGCGGGCTGGTGGTGACCGAACCCGGGATGAGCAGCGTCACCGTCGAAAAATTGCGCCCATTCAGCGGGATGTTGTTGACCTCGTTGCTGGTCAGCGAAACACCCAGGCTGGCGTCATTGGTGTTCAGAATTGGAGCCACCGAACCCTCGACAACCGTGGTCGTCGTCGCCTGTCCCACTTGCAGCTTGGCGTCCAATTTCACCGTCTGATCGACTTCCAGCGCGAAGCTGGGAAATTTCGTCGTCGCAAATCCGTTTGCCGAAACCGTCAGTTCATACCGGCCGATGGGCAGGAAGCGGATGCTGTAGTCGCCGCTGCTGTTGGAAGTCGCTGGGGTATCCACGCTGGTCGCGATATTGTGAGCGACGACCTGTGCGCCGGAAATGACCGCACCGGTGTTATCGGTGACCTCACCGTTGATCGATCCTGTGACTGTTTGGGAGTAGGCAACGCCCGCGCCTAGAAGAACGGGGAGGATGGCAATACAGAAACACTCGAATATCTTTTTCATTTTTCTTTTACAGCTCCGGCTGCGTGGGCCGAGTTGAACGGGCTCTCTCTAAAATTTGTCGGACTTCCCGAGTCGAGGTGCGGGGAACGGGAAATGTTAAGGCGAGATGTGAATCTAGCGTCAATAGGAGGGAGCATAAGTATCCTGCACTACGGCTGTCAATCAGTTTTTTGCAGAATTGTGAATAATTATGCACCGTATAAGCCAATCTGATGAGTGTTCATGATTGGGTCTGTCGCGCAAGCAGCCAAACCTGTATGGAAAAAGACTCCTGCGACAGGGAGGGCGATCCATGAATTCCAAGAGAAGAGCGTAGGAAAAGGGGTCGATCAGGCGGGATCAACGGCCGGGTAAGCGTTTGGAACACCATCCCCGGCCATTGCTTTTTCAGGAGGCGGGCTGCAGGACTTCCGCGGCATCCGCCGTTTCGCTTGCACGGGCCAGCACAGCGTCAATATGACGGGAAATCTCCTTCAGCGCGTGGTGTTGGGCAATGTCCTTCTGGAGTCGCCGAGCCTGTTGGCGGTAGCCCTTATTCGCCAGGACGGCGTGAACCGCGGTGTGAAGCTGATCTACCGTTGGAAATCCTGTCTTCAGATTGACTCCGGCTCCGCTCCACTGCAGACGCGCCGCGGTGAATGCCTTATCTTCGGTCTCCCCGGAAATGACGATCGGAATTCCGAAGCTGAGGCACTGCTGGACCGCGCCGAACCCTCCATTGGTGACCATGAGATCGACTTTCGGCAGCAGATGGGTGAAAGGCACAAACGATTCCACTCTCGCATTCGCAGGAACAACGAGGTCGTCATGGTCGGGGCGGCCAGTAGCGGCGATAACCAGAACATCGTCGTTCGCCAGGGCATTCAGGGTCGGCTGAATCAGGTCGTTCAAGTTCCGATTCGCCAAAGTGCCCTGAGTCACCAGGATCACCGGTTTTGAGCCGTCTAACTCACTCCACCACGAAGGCTTCTTAAAATCGCCGGACGCCTCCGGCAACACCGGCCCCACAAAATGGAGATGAGAGGGCATATCGCTGCGCGGAAATTCGAACGCTTCTCCGCTGAATTGCAGAACCATGTCAGGCAGCTTATAGATTGCGTCGATCCAGAAGTCCGAGAGCGTCGGTACGCCACAATCACTGAGAGAGTCGTTGAGGCCCTCCTGCATCGGCCAGAATGCTTTTTGCGTCTGCAGATTTATCTCGCGGATCCGTTCGCGTCCTCCCGGCGTATTGTCCGGAGGGGAAAGGGGAGCGCAATCCACACTCCCCAACATGAGCGGATTGACGCCGCAACATATGACCGGAGGCCGCTTTTCGCCTGATCGCAACAGCAAGGGAAAGGTTCCAAAATACATCGAGGAGGTCAGGATCACATCCACTGAACTCTCTTCGAGAATCTGCTGCAGACCGCGATCCAGATCGGGAAGAGCTTCGATGATGGTCTTCTTCAGAGCGTAGTTGGTCAGCTCCAAAGTCGTCAGATTTTCCTGCCCTTCAGGGATGAATGAGCTTTGGTAGTCGAAATCGGCCTTTCCGATGGTCGGCACAAACAGAAGGCCTGCCTTCTCCACCTTTTGCCGAAATAGCTCCCCGGCATGAAATGTGACCTTGTGACCCTGTTTCGCCAGATAGGCCCCGACCGCCAATGTTGGAGTGACATGACCGGGGTTCGAGTGCGCACAAATAAGAATATGGCTCAAAATCTCTCCTGCGCGGTATGAGCTATGGGAGATTCGAGTCTCGCCCAGCCACCAGAACCTCAGTTCCGCTCTGCTGCAGAGCGCCCACACTCATAGCCGTTGCAGGTAGAACACGACGCCGCGCGAAGATATTCCCCAGCCGCTCGTGGCGTGCGAGCGCGTGTTCTCCAGGAATTTCGAGAGGATTGGGTCTACCTGTCCGGGTCTGTTATTTGCCCAGGCGCCGGGGCTCGCAGCTGGCGCATCCGAAGAGCTGATACTCCACGCCGAAGGTCACGCCGTAGGGCTTGATGGCTCCGAAGCTGAATTGCGGCCAGTATTCGTATTCGAAGTCGACCAGACGCAGGCGAATGCGCCGGGCCGCGTGATAATCCAATCCCCCGCCGGCGGCGAGGACGAAGTAGCTGCCGCGCGCGTAGTTGTAGGGGAAATTGAAGAGTCCTCCGCCGCCAAGTCCTTTGACGTATGGCCGCAGGTTGCCGTTGACATTGAAGTTTCGGCGCGGCCCGCCCAGGTAGGTGGAGAAATGCGTGTCGGCGAACTGATGCAGCCAGATCCAGTTGGCCTCGCCCTCCAGGCCCCAATGATCGTTGAGATCGCCATCGACATAGACCCCGGCACCGCCAAGGTAGCGTTTGCCGTAGTCGAGATGAAAGCCGGAGACCATTCCGCCCACGGCGAAGGTCTGATTTCCGCCATAGCTGGAAGGCGCCACTTGCGCGAAGCCGGCCGTGGCCAGCCCCGCAGTCAAGCAGGCAAACAGAATTGCACGGCGAACTGGAGCGAATAACTTGAGGAATTTCATCTGCACTTATTGATTGACCGTCACCGTTACATCAACGGCATGATCCATCCCGGTTTTCACTCCGTTGGCGGTCACCTCGATCTTGTAGGTTCCCGGCTGCGCGCTGCTCTCGTTCAATCCGCCGCAGCCGGTGACGGTAAAGGCTGCAGCGGAGAGCAAAATCAGCAGCAAGGTGCAGAAGATTCCGCTATATTTTTTGCGCGCTCGCCACCAGATCAGCCCGAAGAGAGCGCCGCCGGGAAATATCCAGGCCAGCTGGGTGGACGAAGGCCCTCCCGGCATCTCGTTCTTCGCCGAGCCGCCTGAAGTCAGCGGAGAAGCGGTGTCGATGGTCACTTGCGCGGTGACCGAGCCGTTGGCCGGAAGCGTGACCATCTGCTGCGAAAAATTGCAGGTGATCGAGGCCGGCAACGATCCGCAGCCCAGTCCCAGCTGATCGGTGAAGCCATCGGTCGAGGTAATGGTGAGCGTCACCGTCGTGTATTGCTTGGTCACCACCGTCACTGCCGGAGGGTTCAGCGACATCTGAAAGTCAATCGGCTCCGTGACGGTTACAGATACCGGAACGGAGGTCGAGACGGCGTTGTTCGCATCGCCGCTGTAGACGGCAACGATGCTATATGTCCCGGTCGTCAGAGTCGGCGTGAGAGTCGCAGTGCCGGCGCTGGTCAGCGTCGCCGAGCCAATCGCCGTCGTCCCGTTTTCGAAGGTGACCGTGCCGGTGAGAGGCGCCGATCCGGCGGAGAAGACCGAGGCCACCAGCGTAAGCGGCTGCTGGGTAGTCACGGCCGCAGCCGAGGCGCCCAGCGTCGTCTTGGTCGGAATCGCCTGGATAACCTGCGCCAGTGTGCCGGACTTAGCCGCAGCATCGTCCGTGTCGCCGCCATAGGCAGCGGTGATGGAATGCGTACCCACCGGCAATGTCGAGGTCGTGAAAGATACCGTTCCGTTGGCCGGCAGCGTAAGCTCCGCCAGAACGCTCGAGCCATCGTTGATGGTGACCGTCCCCGTCGGCACAGTGCCGTTCCCATTCGTCACTGTCGCGGTAAAGGTGACCGGAACCGCGGCCAGCGCCGGATTCAAGCTCGATGCCAATGCGACAGAGGTCTGCGACTGCACCGACTGGTTCACCACCGCGGATGTACTCTTCTGATCGTCGCTATCGCCGCTGTAGCTGGCGACGATCTGGTGAACGCCGATCGAGAGAGTAGTGGTCGAATAGCTGGCCACACCCGCGGTGTTGACGTTCACGGTGGCCAGCGGAGTCGAGCCATCGGTAAAGGTGATAGCCCCGGTCGGAACGATCCCGTTGCCGCTCACCGTTGCGGTAAAGGTCACGTTCTGCCCGAAGAGCGAAGGATTCTGATTCGACGCGAGCGTCGTGGTTGTGCCGGCCGATTGAACTGTCTGGGTCAATTCCGCGGAGGTGCTGGCGATATGAAGGGTGTCCCCGCTATAGACGGCCGTGAGCGCATCTGAACCCACTGCAAGCGCGGAGGTAGTAAGGCTCGCGACTCCGGCAGCGCTCAACGTCGCCGCACCGACGACCGAGTTGCCGCTCTTGTAAGTCACGGAACCGCTGATTGCGCCCGAACTTGCTCCGAGCACCGTCGCGGTGAGAGTAACCGGCGTTCCTCCGATGGAGGGATTCTTGCTCGACGCAAGTGAAGTGGTCGTCATTTCCTGGACGGTTTGCGTCAGCGGTGCGGAAATTGCCCCGGTATTGTTGGCATCGCCGCCATAGCTGGCCGTGATGGTGTGCTGCCCCACGCTGAGGCTCGAAGTGCTGAAGGTCGCTGCTCCCTGCGGCGACAGGCTCGCCGTGCCGATGGGCGCGCTGCCATCGCTAAACAAAACACTTCCGCTGGGCGTTCCCGCCGCTCCCGTCGGCGTGGCCGTGAAGGTTACCGAAGCGCCGGCCGAGCTGGGATTGAGATTGGAAGTCAGGCCAAGTGTCGGAGCCGCCTGAGTCACAGTCTGGACCAGGCTCGTCGATGATGCGGTGTTGTTCCCATCGCCCTGGTAAGCGGCGGTGATCGTATGCACTCCCGGCGCAAGGCCCGATGTAACGTAGTTGGCCACTCCGGCCGGAGTCAACGCGACCGTCGCCAGCGAAATTCCGCCATCGCTGAAGATCACGTTGCCGGTAGGCGTCACGCCCGATCCGGTCACGGTCGCTGTGAAACCAACCGCTCGCACGGCAACACTCGGGTTCTGACTCGACGTGAGGTTCACAGACGATGTAGCCTGGACCACGCTCAGCGCGTAGGTCGACGAAGTGCTGCCCGCGTCGTTCGGGTCTCCTACGTAGGTCGCATAAATCGAGTCCGATCCCACCGCCAGGCTGGAGATGGGCAGGCTGGCCGTGCCGCCGCTCAATGTCGCCGTGCCCACCTGAGTTCCCTGGCTGAAAAATCTGACCTGGCCGCCAGGCGTGGCGCCATTGCCGGTCACGGTGGCAATCAGCGAGATAGTCCTGCCGGCGGTAGCGGGATTGGCGCTCGCGCCGACCGTTGTGCTCGTAGTTGCCTGATTGACCGTCTGCACATACGCGGCCGACGTGGTGCCCGCATTGTTGGGATCGCCCGCATACGCGGCGGTCAGCGAATGCGGGCCCACCACCAGAGAGGTGGTCTGGTAATTCGCCACACCTCCAACCAGCGTTAACGTTGCCAGCGGCGTCGCGCCATCGCTCAGATTGACGTTGCCGGTCGGCGTCCCCGATGCTCCGCTAACTGTAACTGTGATGGATACGTTTGTTCCGGCAATCGAGGGATTGGCGCTCGACGAGAGAATCGCCGTGGTGTTGGGGAGAACCTTCTGGCTGATCACCAGAGACGTAGAGGTGAGATAGTTGCCATCGCCGCTATAAACCGCTGTGAGGGAATGCGTGCCCACAGATAAGGCGGAGACAGGAATGACCACCGTTCCATTTGCGCCAACATTCATGGTCGAGACGGTGGCGGTTCCATCCAACAGGCTCACTGTTCCAGTGGGCGCAGTTGTGCCGCCGTGCACCGTCACGGTGAAGGAAACGCTTTGCCCGGAGGCCGAGGGGGTGAGCGAGGAGCTGAGACTGGTGGTCGTCGAAGCCTTCTGCACGGTTTCGGCGAGGCCAGTGCTGGCGCTAGCCACGTCGTTCGCATCCCCGCTGTAAGTGGCCACGATCGAATGCGAGGCGACAGACAGAGCCGAGCTGGAAAGGGAGGCGGTAAAGCTACTGCCCACATTGATCAAGCTGCTGGAGCCCAGCAGCGCGTTTCCATTCGCGGCATCGGTGAAGGTGACGATTCCCGTGGGAGTGGCGCTCCCATTGCTCACAGTCGCGGTAAACCTGACCGAATCCCCGAACGACGCCGGATTCTCGCTGCTCTGCACCGAAGTCGATGTGATCGCCTTCACCACCTGCGAGAGCTGCGGAGAGGTGCTTCCGGCGTTGTCCGAGTCGCCCACATACGCAGCCGTGATCGAATGCGTGCCGGTCGTCAGCCCGGAGTAGGTGAATGACGCGGCGTTTCCGCTGAGGGTGCCGGTGCCGATCATCGCGCCGCCGCTCAAGAAATTCACCGTGCCGGTGGGTGCCGCGCCGCCATCCGGAGTCGCTGACACCGTAGCCGTGAAGGTCACCGAATCGCCCGAGACCGAGGGATTTTCGCCCGACGTGACGGCGACCGAGGTCTGCTCCTGAATGTCTTCGCTCACTGCGGGCGAAGTGCTGGCGCTATGCACGCCGTCGTCGCCGTTGTAGACAGCGGTGAGGCTATGGGTTCCAACCGTCAGCGCCGAAGTCGTGAAGCTGGCCGTCCCCGTAGTTCCGGGACTGGACGGGACAGTCAGGTTGACCGTGCCCAGAATCGCCGTCCCGTCCTTGAAGTTCACGCTGCCGCCCAGCGTGCCGGTGCCCGTGGTTACCGTGGCGCTCAGCGTCACCTGCGCGCCGAAGTTCGCCGGATTGGGCTCCGCCATGAGCGCGGTGGTCGTGGAATTCAGAGCCAGCGCATCGCCCGACACCTGGATATCGAGCGGACCGTTAGCGGGATTGCCCGTGACGCCCAGATCGATGTTGCCGGTGATCGGACTTCCCACCTCCGTCGGAGCAAACTCCGCAGCCACATTGCAAGTTCCGTCGATGATGACCGACGCCGTGGTGGAACAGGCATTTGTCGTGGTGCCAATCTGCGCATTTGAGTCGGGCGTGATGGCGGTGAGAGTCATCGCTGCGTTGCCGTCGTTTTCGATCGCCTGGATCTGCGCCGGGCTCACCTGGTCTTCGCGGAGCGAATCAAATGTGAGCGTGACCGTGCCGCTCTGCACCTCGCGAATGCGGTGATCGAAGTAGTCCGCGATGAAGAGGTCGCCCTGCCCATCCAGAGTGACTCCATAGGGACCGAAGATCTCCGCCGCGGTCGCGCTTCCCCCATCGCCGCCGTAGATCCCGATTCCTGTTCCGGCGACAGTGTTGATCACCAGTTGGCTGTTGACCGTGGTCACCTTACGGATGCGATTGTTCTGGGTGTCGCCGATATAGAGATTGCCCGCCGCATCGATCGCCACGGCCGAGGGCGCAAAGAGGTTGGCATTGGCCGGAGCTCCGCCATCGCCGCTGAAGCTTCCCGTGCCGGTGTGGCAGCTGCCGGCGAAGGTTTCAATCTTGCCCGCCTCCGCGCCGGTGACATAATCCACGCGGACGCAATTGTTGCCTGAATCCGGGATGTAAATGTTCTCAAGCGAGTCGAATGCGACGGCGTAAGGAAGATTCAGCTCAGCCAACTTTGCAGCGCCGCCGTCACCGGCGAATCCGGCGACTCCATCTCCGGCGATGGTGACGGCGTTATTGCTGGATGGCGCGACTGTGAGGATGCGCTGATCGCTCGTGTCGGCGATGTAAACATCCCCGGCAGCATCGACCGTGACTCCCAGTGGATTATTAAGCTCGACCGTAGCGGCATTTCCATCCAGATTGGCCGGAACTCCATTGCCGGCAATCGTGGCAATGTCGCCAGTCGCCTTGTTGATCTCGCGGATCGCATTGTTGCCGCTGTCCGCGATGTAGAGATTGCCCGCACCGTCGATGGCCACGCTGCGCGGAGTGTTGAGCGTCGCGTTGACAGCTGATTGACCGTCGCCGGTGGAACCGGGAGCTCCGGTTCCGCAGATGGTCGAGATGACATTGTCGGCAGCGGAAACCTCGCGGATGCGGTTGTGCGCGGAATCCGCGATGTACAGGTTGCCGGCTCCGTCCACCGCTACGCTGGAGGGAAGATCGAGGTCGGCTGCAAGCGGCGATCCGCCATCGTTCACCTCCGTCCACTGCCCGGTTCCAACCGCAGTTTGCATCGTGCCGGGTACCATCACCCCCAGCGAGCCCTGCCCTGTTCCCGTTAGATATTGCGTGGCCAGCACGTTTCCGCCTGAGCCTGTCAGGACAATCGCGCCGTTGCGCACGCCAGGATATTTCGGAGTGAAGGTGATCTCGATCTGACAGCTGCTCGTGCCTGCGGTGCTGAAACTGGCATTCGTGCAGCTGTTCGTACCGGAAACCGTCGGGTTGAAGTCGAGGCCGGATTGACCGAGAGTCAACACGCTGACCGCGCTCACCGCGCCTGTCGCCTGCGCGGTTACAGTGATGGTCTGGGGATTCGAGGACGCACCCACGGCAGTTTCCAGAAACGTCGTCTGCCCATGAGCCGCATGAAATGCGCCGATGCAGCCGAGTACGGCGAGTCCGAGCAAACGGAAGGCCCTGCGAAGACCAAGAGGCTCCGGACGATACCCGTCAGTCCCGGCATCGGCAACACCGGATAGACGACCGTCCGTCGCGCACGAACGAGAGAAACGGAGGCGAAGATTCTCCCCGGGGCCCCTCAACCAAGTACGGCTCATTGCAGTGTTCCCGTAAAAAGATTTTTTGCTCTCGTTCGCAGTAAGGTCGGCGATTGCCTTCTTCGAATCTCTTACGAGCCGCGGACCGGCACAGCAATCGCGTTGCGAACTGCTGCATGGCCCGACGCGGTCTGGGACCGAAAGTGTGCCACCCCGACACACTTATCGTCAGTTCTGGACAATCTTGTAACTTCTGGGGGATTTCTGTCTCAAAGTAACATCAATACAAGCCAAATAGATTACTTTTGTTACCAAAGTTTGGGTACTTGACATTGGCATTACTGAAATTTGGCTCTGCGAGGCTCTCTCAGCACATTCGCTGGCGCGAAGGCCGCACCCGGGATGAATCACCGGGTGCAGGACGAAAGCTATCTTGCGGGAACTAAATCTGGGAAAACGGGGTGGGCGTCAGGATGAGATTGGTGATGTTGCTGACGATGGGCTCGAAGGCGTACTGCGGCAGCGATTTCAGCTTTTGCCACTCCGGATCGGCGCCGAACTTCTCCCACTTGGCATCCAGATCGGCAAGATCGTTGAAGGTCAGCATGTAGGTGAGGTTGGGCAGGCGCGGCCCGATCAGGGTGTCGCCATAAAACACCTGGCCGAAGCCGGCTCGCGCAAAGATCTCGAACTCACCGTGATGAAACATCTCCACCTTGCGCACGTGATCCCGGTTGCTGGGGCTCTCGTAGGTGCGCAGTTGAAAGATTCTCTTCCCCTGCCGTGCTGCTGCAGCCGGAGGCGTGGGCTTGGGCCATCCCGAAAAGGCGGCCATCAGCGAGCTTTCCACGCGATCGAACGCCGGCTGCGCAGCAGGAGCACTCCAGAAGGGCTCGGCGGCCTTCATGAATGCGGCGTCGTTCGCCAGCTGCAGCTCGGCCGTGACCAGCGTCTGGAGATTGCTGCCGGGAATGAGCAGGTACAGAGTCGGCGTCTCCGGACCGATGGTGAGATAGAACGCGCCTACCGGAGCGAGGCCCAGCCGGTTCAGCGCCGGTATCAGCGCATTCGCAATGTAGTCTTCGGCGAGCTTCATCTGCGGACCGGAAGACAGCCGGTATTTGCGCAGCTCGTAATATTCGCGCGAGGGCGAGTCCCCGCTCTCAGCCTTGAGCATGGTGCCTCCGGCCGCAGCAACGGCGGCCAACGATGAGGTAACGAATTCCCGTCTTTGCACTGGCCCTCCTGAAGGCGTCCAACCGCGAGTCTACTGTACCGGGCCCGGTAACACGTGAATTGTATGCAGCCAGACCTCCGCGCTCTGCGGCCACGCGGTCACCGGAAGCTCGGTGCGCCGCAGCCCGTATCCGTGGCCGCCCTCGGCGTAAATATGCAGCTCGGCAGGAACCTTCGCCTTCTTCAGCTCCATGAAATACGTAATCGCGTTCTCCACGTGAACCGGATCGTCCTCGGCCTGCAAGATGAACGCCGGCGGCGTGTCAGCAGTGACGTGGATCTCCGGATTAGGCTCGAAGTCCTTCTCGGCAAGCGCCAGGTAACCGGGATAGATGATGACCGCGAAGTTCGGCCGGCAGCTGACTTCATCGGACGCGTCAATGGCATCATAGAGCCGCTTCTCAAAATGCGTGCTCAGAGCAGCGGCCAGGTGCGCGCCGGCCGAGAAACCCAGCACGCCGATGCGATTCGCGTCGATATGCCACTCGTCGGCATGAGCACGAACGATACTCATGGCTCGCTGCGCATCCTGAAGAGCGGCGGGAGATTTCGGATACGGCCCGGTGTTCGGCACCCGGTACTTAATCAGAATACAGGCGATCCCCACCGAGTTGAGCCAGTCGCACACCTCGGTACCTTCGAGACCGATGGCTAAAATCTGATATCCGCCTCCCGGAAAGACAATGACGGCCGCGCCGGTTCTCTTGCCCTTGGGCTCATAAAGAGTCAGGGTCGGCGTGGAAACGTTGCCCAGGCGAACGATCGGCTGCCCTGCGATCAGCCGGTCTTTCGCCGTCGTAGTATCGACCTCCGGACCGTTGCCGGACGCCGCACTGGACGGCGCACCCGGCGCGCCGTGCGGCCAGAGGGCAATGGTGAGGTGGCCCGGAGCCGGCTCCCATGCGGGCTTTTGTGCGAAGAGAGAGATTGAAACCAGAGTGACAGCAGTGAGCAGCAAAAGCTTTCGCATTCAGATTCCTTTGGGATTCGAAGAAATCATCGCAGCTTGAGCACCGCTCGGCAAGTCGCGCTTCCCTCTTCAGCCGGCACGTTTGCTCTGCGCTCCCGCAACATGACCGGCTACGATTTTCAGATCGGCGATAAATAACTCCGTCTCCTTCTTCCGCGTCTCGTCATCGGGAGCGCGAAGAATCGAAGAGGGATGAACGGTCGCCAGGATAGGAGGATATCCCTCCACCTTTTTGATCGTGCCGCGCTCCTGCGTAACCCGAAAGCTACTGCCGAGCAGAGCCTGCGCCGCAGTCGCCCCCAGGCAGACAATGAGCTTCGGAGAAACCGCCTCCACCTCGGCATCCAGCCACGGACGGCAGGCCGCAATCTCCCGCATGCTCGGCTTCTTGTGAATGCGCCGCTTGCCGCGCGGCTCCCATTTGAAATGCTTCACGGCATTGGTCACATACGCCGCTTTGCGGTCGATGCCCGCGGCCTCCATACAAGTATCCAGAAGCCTTCCCGCCGGTCCGACGAAGGGCTTGCCGGCAATATCCTCCTGATCGCCGGGCTGCTCGCCGATAAAGATGATCTCCGCGCCGCGTTGGCCCTCGCCGAAGACCGTCTGCGTGGCATCGCGATAGAGATCGCATCCACGGCAACCCTTCGCCGTTTCTTGCAGCGCGTGGAGCGTGATCTTTTCCGGCAGGTATTGCCGGGCCGATCGAGCCGGAGGCTTCGCTGGACACATATCGCGCTTGGATGCGTGAGACTGCTCTGAAGTGATCGTGAGTCGTGCCATCCAATCAGCTTCGGCTCCCGATCATGAAGCATCCCATCAGTCAGGTGCGAGTAGGCACGAGGAACATAATGAACATCCTGGTCATGAATCCCGGTGGCAACTCCCTCAAGGCGGAGATCATCGTCTGCCAGCCGCAGCAACAGCATGCCTTTGCCGGAACCAAGCTGATCAGCGTGATCATCGAGGGCATCGGCAAGAGCCCGAAGCTCTCGAAGTATCAGGGGAAGAAGATCGTGCACACCGAGTCCATCGAAGCCGCGGACTACGGCGACGCGGTCACCAGCCTTTTCCGATGGCTCGAAGGCCTGTTGCCGCTCGAAGGCCCTCTAACGGAAGACCTGCCCAGGCTCGACGAGATCGATTGCGTGGGCATCCGGGTGGTTCACGGCGGCCTTCATTTCACTGCGCCAGCGTTGGTCGACGCAGAAGTCGAGCGCCGCATCGTCGATCTCGAAAAGCTCGCTCCCCTGCACAACAAAAGCTCAGTCGAAATTCTCGATCCAATCCGGAAGAAGCTTGGCAACAAACCCATCTACGCGGTCTTCGATACGGCCTTTCACCGCACCATCCCCGACCATGCCTCACATTATGCGATTCCTCTCGACCTCGCCGGGAAGCATGCCATCCGCCGCTACGGCTTTCACGGTATCTCGCACCGCTACATGCTGGGGCGCTATGCAGAGCTGGTCCATAAGCCACAGGAGCAATGCACGCTGGTGACCATGCATCTCGAGAGCGGCTGTTCGGTGACTGCGATCCGCGACGGAAAATCGGTGGACAACACCATGGGGCTGACTCCGCTGGAGGGACTGATGATGGGCACGCGCTCCGGCGACATCGATCCCTCCGTCATTCCGTTGCTGATCCGCGAAGAGCATCTCGAACTCGATGAAGTCATGACGCTGCTCAACAAAAAATCCGGACTGCTCGGTGTCTCCGGCAAATCGCTCGATACCCGCGTGCTGATCAAGCACTACGACACCGATCCCAGGGTCAAGCTCGCGCTCGACATGTTTTCCTATCGCGTCTGCAAGGCGGTGGGCGGATATCTCGCAGCGCTGGGCGGCGCGGATGCTGTGATCTTCGGCGGCGGCATCGCGGAAAATACCACGCTGCTCCGCGACCGCGTGGGGGACAGCCTGCGCTGGTGCGGCCTGGAAGTCGATGCCGAGGCCAATCGCACGCTCATCGATATCGAAGGCCGGTTGTCGACGGAGAACTCGCCGCTGCAGGCATGGGTGATTCCGGTCGAAGAGGGATTGCAGATCGCGCACGAGTGCTGTGGCGCGAGGCTGGCTGAAATCAGCCCTGCCAGTTGACCTGCGTCACTCCCGAAGAGCGCTGCAGCTCGGGAACGATATCCGGCGGGAAGGGATCGCGCGACGGATGCTGCCAGCGCAGTTCACACTCGACCGTGGTTTCCTGCGCTTCGGGCGCGGCCAGGACCGACCAGGAATGAATGTGCAGTGCGCCGGCTCGCAACTGGTGGCGCAGGCGGTCTTCCGAAAAGATGTATCCGTTGAAGGTCACCGTCAGCTTGCCCCGATGCTGCTGATCCATCCGGTGCTCGAGCCACTTGAGACCCGACAGGGTCACCAGGGTCAGAGCCGCGGCGGCGCCCCCCAGCAACAGCTGTCCTCCGCCGAAGCAGAGGCCCATCACCGTAGCCATCCAGAGCGTGGCGGCGGTGGTGACTCCTAGCACTGTATCTCCGCGGCGAAGGATCGCGCCCGCGCCGATGAAGCCGATTCCAGTGAGGATGCCAAGTGGCAGGCGCATGAGATCGAGAACCACGAAGGAGTTTGGCGTCTTCCCCGTGCTGTTCATCAGCAGATTGGCCTGCAGCATGGCCACGCATGCGGCCAGGCAGACCAGCACCGTAGTACGCATGCCCGCCGGACGGCCCTTCCCGTCCCGGTTAACGCCGATGAGACCTCCTGCGAAAAATGCACACGCCATGCGAAGTGCAATTTGTTGCCAGGAAAGCGTAACAGGCATTTCACAGCTCCTGCGCGGTTAGGATGCAACCCGCGCGCGGAGCGCAAACAAATATGTACCTTAGAAGCCATACGCAAAAAACGAGAGGCAGCCGTTATGGCTGCCTCTCGCGGGTTGAGTTGAGACCGTCTTAGTTGCTGCTGGGACGGTGCGCGGGCCGACGTGCCGGTGGCTTCGCAGCGGGCTTCGCCTCGCCGTCCTTCATGATGATCATCGGAGGATTCTGCGTGTAAGAGTCGAAGGTGCCGATTAAGGTCACCGTCGAGCCTGTCGCCGGAACGTCCTTCAGCGAAGCCTTCATGTTGACGGTGAAGTCCGCCTTCTGCGACTGCTTGGCATCGTCCGAAACAGCAAGCTGTACGGAATCGGCCGTCGCCGAGATCACAACGCCAGGGATCTGCGTGGTCTTGCCCTGCAGAACGCCCCAGACCTTCTGGGCATCGTCCGTGCTGCCGTTCGACAGGATGTACTCCTGATCGCCCAGCGCGAGCTTGGAAGGATCAGGCGTGCCGACGATGGCCTGGTGAGCCAGCTCCTGCGGAGACGGCGGGGGCGGCGCGGGTACCGGCTTGTAGGAGGCAGGCGGGGTGACGTTGTCATGCGCCAGCTGCTTGACCTGGTCGAATCCGTCCATCTTGCCGGTGTACTTGGTGTACCAATATTCGGCTGCCTTCTCGGCCGTGGTCTTGTAGGGCTCAGGCAGATACTGCGCCGCGCGGGTAAGGTACCAGATACCGTTGACAAGATCCTTCGGATCTTCCTGGACATAGGCGTTGCCGAGATAATAGGTGTCGGCGAGCGCCGGGTTCTGCGTGGTCTGGGCCGGATCCTTATAGGCACCCAGCTCCGAGGTATATGCGGTGATCGCGTCCTTGTAATCCTTCTTGGCGACATCGTCGGCGCCGATAGCGTCGTAGAAAATCGGGGTGGCCAGATCTTTGAGCTTCTGGTAGTCGGCGTCGCTCATGCTGGCCGGCTTCGTCGAGGTCAGACCCTTCTGCGCATTGGCCGCGGCATCATCCAGCTTGGCCTGATCGCCGCTCGCCTGAGCTTTGCCGACATAGACCACGAAGGTCAGGGCGCGCAGATTGGTGGGGTCGACCTGCAGGAGACGCTTGGCAGCGTCGAAGGTCTTTGCGGCATCGCCGGTGGCCTGGTAGGCGCCCACCAGCTGCTCCAGCATCTCGGCCTTCACCACGCTATTGGGATACTGCTGGAGAAAACTCTCGATGGCCGCGGCCTTGGCTGCTGGGGCGGACTGCCCGATCGCATTGGTGTAGGCGTTGTATTCCGCCGGGTCTTTGATGGTGATCTGACCGGATTGAGAACCCGAATCTTGCGCCATAGCGACTGGCAACGAGGCAAGGGTGCTGGACGCAAACGCCAGCAGCGACGCAAAAACGACCTTCTTCATTCAACGCTCCTAAGGAGATTCCTAAAAAATATTGCATTCGCGAGTGCGAGCCACGTGCGGAAAAATTCTCTATCGGCGGAGGCCAATCATATTCCGACTATGGAGTGATACTTCACCAAAGCGATATTTGCTGGATTATAGAAACCAGCGGCTTCCTATGACAAGTAACAGTTTATTGGTGACTTCAAACGTCTTGGAATGTGCAGCAGCTCTCTTGCTATGAAACTTTCCTTCCGGATTCACGCGCTCCCAAATTTGCCCCAGGCCGGAAGCAACCTGCCAGGAATCACGAAGCATGGGATGCGATGTGAAACCGAACTGTTGACTGCGCCGGTTAAAAGTCTTCTAGAAGCTCTGCCGCACATCCTATCCCGCTTCACGCTTCCCCACTATAGAACAATAGTTTTGAAGAGGAGTAACGAATGAGCCATAGGAACACGCTTGACGGGCAAATCGCCCTGGTTACGGGAGCAGGAAAAGGCATTGGAGCCGCAGTCAGCAAGCGCCTCGCATCGATGGGCGCCATGATATTGCTGGCAGCGCGCGACCGCGAGCAGCTGGCCGCTGTGCAGCAGGAGATCGCCTCCGCCGGTGGCCGCGCCGAGCCTGCGCCGCTCGATCTGCGCGAGGAATCCTCCGTCGCCGCCCTGGCACAATCGGTAAAGGAGCGCTTCGGCCGCTGCGACATCCTGGTCAACAACGCCGGCATCGGCATTACCGGCCAGCCCCTGCACGAGACCTCGCCCGCGGCCTGGGACGAGATGATATCTACCAACCTCCGCGGCCCCTACCTCATGATCCGCGCTTTCGCGCCGCTGATGATCGAGGCGCGCGCCGGCCACATCGTCAACATCTCCTCGCTGGCGGGTCATAACCCGCTCAAGAACGGAGCCGCCTACTCCGCTTCGAAGTGGGGACTGAACGGCCTCACCTATTCCGTCGCCGAAGAGCTGCGCGAGTACGGAATCCGCGTCTCGGCGGTCGCTCCCGGTTCCGTTAACACCGAGTTTGGCGGAGGCAGCAAGGATGGAAGCTGGAAGGTCCAACCGGAGGATGTGGCCCATGTCGTCGCCATGATCGTCACTCAATCTCCGCAATCATTTGTAAGCGAAGTCAAGGTGAGACCGCTCCGAAAGCCCTGATTAACAGCCCGACCAGCAGCCCGAAACGGAAGCGTTGATCCAAACGTCTATCAGCCAGCGTCTACTAGCTAGGAGCATCTTGGTCGCATGGCGTTCGTTCGTAACGTTTCGGCGCAGAACGACACCATTTTTATATGAAACGGCTTTCCCCAACCATTTATCGGAATCGGCCTTCTCGAACCTCCCTTAGCTCTGGACGCCTGAGCCTGTCTCCCAAAACCGTCTTCCCCTGGGTCGCCAAAGTAACGATCTTCGCCGTCATCCTGATCGTGCTGTAGCGCCGTTCCCGGCCAGAAACTCCCCGGATTCCCTCTCGCCGTCCCCTTGCCGTTCCCCTTTTCGAGGACTAGGCTGAAAGTCTCTGGTGATTTCCTACGACAACCGAAGTGCAGAATGGCGTTTGCGTGCGGCGTAAATGCACCTGTTTGTGTGCAAATCGGGCCTGAATCCGCAAAGCGGAACTAATGGTTGAGTTAGGGACGGCTTATCCACAAGATGTTGGGGTGTCCATGTTGACCCCTTAGGGTGTGGCGGCTAGAGTTTCTTCATTGACGGCCTGAATTTTGGCCATCCAGGCAGACCTCCACTGCGGAAGGAAGGAGTCAAATCCGTATGCTGAAGCTGAAAAAAATCCAGATTCTGGGCTTCAAATCCTTTTGCGATCGCACCGAAGTGTCGCTTCCCGGCCAGGGCATCGCCGTGGTGGTTGGTCCCAACGGTTGCGGCAAATCGAACATCCTCGACGGCGTGAGCTGGGTGCTGGGCGAACAGAGCGCCAAGAGCCTGCGCGGCGGCAAGATGGAAGACGTCATCTTTGCCGGAACCCGCGACCGCAAGCAACTCGGCATGGCCGAGGTCACCATCACGCTGATCGATCCCGAAGCTTATGCCGGCGGCCCGCTGCTCGAAGAGCCCGAGATCGTCATCGAGAACGAGATGGACGCCGACTGGGACGAGGAGAAATTCCGCGCCGAGCGCGCCGCCGAAGTCGAAGAGATCATCGCCGAATCGCAGCCCGGGCAAGTCATCGAGGGCGAGGCGAAGGCCGAAGGCGAAGTTCATTCTAGAACCGAGGGCGATGTCCATCCCGGCCTAGCAGCCGCTGCGAACGGCGAAGCCGCTCCGCAAGCCGAGGCCTCTGCTTCTCCCGAAGCCGGCAGCGGTGTGGTGCTCAAGATTCGCCGCCGCAAGTTCCAGAAGACGCCGCAGCACGGTGAGATCGTCGTCACGCGCCGGCTCTTCCGCACCGGCGACAGCGAATACCTGCTCAACGGCAAGCTCTGCCGCCTCCGCGACATTCAGGACATCTTCATGGGCACGGGCCTTGGGCCGGAGTCCTACGCCATCATCGGCCAGGAGCGCATCGGCCAGCTGCTCAGCTCCAAGCCGCACGACCGCCGCTCCATCATCGAAGAGGCCGCGGGCATCACCCGCTTCAAGACCAAGAAACGCCTCGCCGAGCTGCGCCTTGAGCAATCGAAGCAGAACCTCGCTCGCGTCAACGACATCTTCGAAGAAGTAACGCGGCAGATGGGATCGCTGAAGCGCCAGGCCGCGAAGGCCGAGCGCTACGCCGCACTGCGCGACGAGATGCGCGCGCGATTGCGTGTGGTGCTGGCCAGCAAGATCACGCAGCTGGATACCGAGCAATCCGCAGTCACCGAAGCAATTACCACGCTGACCGCGCAGATCGACGAGCACGGGGCGAACATCGAACAGCTCGACGGCGAGCATGCGACGCAGGTTGCGCAGGGCTATGAGCTCGATACAGCAGCCAAAGCAGCGCAGGCCGGCGCCAGCCAATCCGCGGTCGAGCTGGAGCGCGCAGCCTCGCGCCAGCAAGCCAACCAGGAGCGCATCGCCGAACTCGAAGCACGCACCGCCGCGGGCAGCGCAGAGCTGGAGCAGGCGCGGCAGCACCTGGCCAGCCTCACCGCCGAGCGCGATTCGCACCGCAGCTTCCTCGAAACCGCGGCCTCAGAAGCAGCGGGCTTCCGCGAACAGGCGCAGGTCCGCCACCAACAGGCTCGCGAAGCGGTAGCAGCGGTCTCCGGCGCCGAACAGCGCGCCGAGGGCTCGCGCCGCCAGGCCATGCAGCTGCTCTCGCAGATGGGCATGATCCGCAACCAGGCCACGCAGGCCGAGGAATCGCTGGCTGCGCTGGAGCGCGACGCCGATCGCCTCTCGACTGAGATGAACGCGGCCCGGCGCGATCTCGAAGCGCTGGGTGCGGAGCGCGGACAGGCTTCGCTCACCTTCGAATCGGTCACCGAGCAGCTGAAGAGCCTCGAAGCCGAGATTGCGGCGCTGCGCAACCAGATCAACGTCAAGCGTGGAGAGGAGACCGAGGCCAAGCGCCGCGGCGATCAGCTGCGCGCCGAACAAGCCACCCTCACCGGGCGGCGCAACTCGCTCGATGCCTTGATCCGCGAGCACAGCTATTCGACCGACACCGTCCGCAAGCTCTTCCGCTCGAACTCGCTCGGCGGCGGCCTCGCCCCGGTGGGCACGCTCGCCGACTTCCTCGAAGTGAACGGTCAGTACGAAAACGTCGTCGACGAATTTTTGCGCGAAGAGCTGAATTACATCGTGGTGAAGAGCTGGGATGCTGCCCACGAAGGCATGCGCCTGCTCAAAACCGATGTCGATGGCCGCGCCACCTTCCTCGTTCATCCCGAAGACTCGCAGGCCAAGTTCTCGTTCGCCGGCGACAACACCATTCAGAGTTACGACCAGCAGCAGGGCGTGGTTCGCCTGAAAGAGTGCATCCGCGTGCTCGACGGCTTCGGCCGTTCGCTCGAAGTGATCCTGCCCAAACTGCGCGATGGCTACGTGACACCCGATTCGGATACGGCCCGGACACTGGCCCTGGAAAATCCGAATGCCTTCTTCCTCGCGCCCTCCGGCGAGTGCTTCCACAACGTCACCGTCACCGGAGGCAAACCGCGCGCCGGAGGTCCGCTGGCGATCAAGCGCGAACTTCGCGAGACGCAGCAGAAGCTGGAGAAAGTCGAGCAGGAGCTCGGGCAGGCGGAGATCACCGCGGCCACGCTGACCAAGGAACTCACCGACCTCACGCGCCAGCTCGATGTGCAGAGCGAAGAGCGCCGCAATACCGAGCGCGAAAGCGCGAACCAATCCGCTGCCCTGCGCCAGATGGACTCCGAAGTTCAGCGCCTCGAACGCCGCCTGCAGGACTGGACGCTGCAGAACGAGCGCAACAAGGACGCACGCGGGCAGAAGCAGTCCTTCATCGAGCAGAAGCAGGAAGAGGCGCAGAAGATCGAGGCCCAGCACCTGGCCGCTGAGGCCAGCCTCGAAGAGCTGCAGCGCGCGGTCGAAGGATTTCGCCAGGCGCGCGAGGCCGCGCAGCAACAGGCAGCACAGGTCTCGGCGGAACTGGCCGGTCTCGAAGAACGCCGCCGCGGTGCAGAGGCGGCCTTCGCCCGCATCGACCGGATGTATGTCGACCTCGCCAACCGCGTCAAGCAGACCGAGCAGCAGCTGGCCTCGGCCCTCGCCGAAAACGAACAGCGCACGCGCGAGAACGAGCAGCTGGCTGCCAATCGCGAGCAGCTGACGGCGGTTCGCGAGCAGGCGCTGGCAGAGATCGCCCGCATCAGCGAAGCAGCAAAGACGTTGCGTGAGAGCGTCTCTAAGATCGATCAGCAGCTCAAGACGCTGCGCGCCGAGACCGACACGCTGCGTGAGACGCGCAGTGCTCGCAGCTCGCGCGCTGCTACCCTGGCCGCCGAGCTCACCCACCTCGAAGAGACCTGCATCAACGATCTCGGAGCCGAGGCAGCGATCCTCCGCCAGGAGACCGAGCTGGTGCGCATCGAAGGCGAAGCATTATCGACGGAAGACGAGGCCTGCCGCGGCCTCAAGCAAAAGCTCGAAGCCATGGGACCGGTCAACATGATGGCCCTTGAGGAGTACAAGGAGACGGCGCAGCGCCACGAATTCCTGGAGACGCAGCGCAAGGATCTGCTCGACTCCATCGAGAACACGCACGCCACCATCAAGGAGATCGACCAGATCTCGCGCACCAAGTTCGATGAAGCCTTCGTCCGCATCAACGAAAACTTCAGCGTCACCTTCTCGCGCCTCTTCGGCGGCGGCCAGGCCTTCATGCGGCTGACCGACGAGGAGAACTCCATCGACAGCGGCATCGATATCGTCTCGCAGCCGCCTGGCAAGAAGCTGCAGAACGTGCTGCTGCTCTCCGGCGGAGAGAAAGCGTTGACTGCGCTGTCGCTGCTGGTCGGCATCTTCCAATACCAGCCCAGCCCCTTCTGCGTGCTGGACGAAGTGGATGCGCCGCTCGACGAAACCAACGTGGGCCGTCTTGCCGATCTTCTGCACAGCATGTCCGGCGATACGCAGTTCCTCATCGTGACCCACTCCAAGCGCATGATGACCGCCGCGGACCTGATCTACGGCGTCACCATGCAGGAGCCGGGTGTTTCGAAGCTGGTCAGCGTGCGCCTGGGCGGCCAGAGCCGCGATCAGAATCGGGAGCAGGAGCGCCGCGCTACCGCGTAGCCGCCACCTCCCAGGCCCGTTTTGGCAAGTGCGTTTCGGTAACCTGTGGAATTTTCGTCTTTCAGGGCGAAGCGCCTGCTTCGCTCTTGACAGCCCATAAGTCCGCGTGACAGGACGCCGAAACACCGCGTCAATCGCGCATTTATGTTGCGTTGACAAAGCGCGCCTCCCGATTCAGAATCGAAACTCAGTCTCATCTCAGGAAGGCCCCCACGTTGTCCGCTCTCATCGAAACCGAATTTGCCGATTTGGTGCTGCACGCACGCGGTAAAGTCCGCGATCTCTATTCTGTCGGCGAATATCTTCTGCTGGTTGCGACCGATCGCATCTCGGCCTTCGATCACGTACTGGGCAGCGGCATCCCCGGCAAAGGCAAGGTGCTCACCCAGCTCTCGCTCTTCTGGTTCGACTTCCTCAAAGACATGGTTCCAAACCATCTGGTGACGGCGGATGTGAATCAATACCCCGCCGAGCTGCGCGAGTACAAGGATGAGCTCGCCGGCCGCTCCATGCTGGTGAAGCGGGCGCAGATGTTCCCCGTCGAATGCGTGGTGCGCGGCTATCTTTCGGGTTCAGGATGGAAGGACTACCAGGCTACCGGCGCGGTGTGCGGCATTCCGCTGGCCGCCGGCCTCAGTGAAGGCGACCGCCTCCCCGAGCCCATCTTCACGCCGGCCACCAAGAGCCTGGACGGCGAGCATGACATCAACATCGGTTTCAATGAGATGGTGACGCGGGTCGGCGCGCAGAGCGCGGAGCGGCTGCGCAGCCTGAGTCTGGCCATCTACAGCAAGGCCTCGGCCTACGCCGAAGAGCGCGGATTGATTCTCGCCGACACAAAATTCGAGTTCGGCACCACCGCCGAAGGGATTATCCTTGCAGATGAAGTGCTGACGCCAGACTCCTCGCGGTTCTGGCCTCGCGACCAGCACCGGCCTGGCCAACAGCAGCCTTCCTTCGACAAGCAGTTCGTCCGCGACTATCTCGAAAGCATCCGTTGGAACAAGCAGGCCCCCGCGCCTGCACTGCCGTCCGAAGTCGTCGCGCGCACGCAGCAGAAGTATCTCGAGGCCTACCGGTTGCTGACCGGCAAGTCTCTCTCGATTTAGTTCAAGGATGGGGATGTCGCTGATCGACTGGTTGATCGTAATTATTCTTCTGGTTTCAGTGCTGTCGGCGGCAAAGAAGGGGTTTTTTCTCGAAGTATTTTCGCTGGCCGGCGTGGTGCTGGGGTTGTTGCTGGCAAGCTGGAATTACCAGAAGCTTTTACCCTGGGTGGCGCGTTGGATTCACAACACGCCGGCATCTGAGGCGATCAGTTTTATCGCCATCGCGATGGCCGTAATGATTTTGGCCGGCCTGCTGGGACGCTTGGTCCGCTGGTCGGTGCATTCGGTGGGATTGGGTTGGGCCGACCGCATAGTCGGCGCAGTTTTTGGATTCGTGAAGGGATGTGTCCTGATTACGGTCGCGGTGCTGATCGTCGCCGCCTTCCTTCCTCAGGCCACATGGTTTCGGCAGTCGCGGCTGGCGCCTTATTTTTTGACGGCCGCGCATCAGGCTTCGATAGTGACGCCGAGCGAATTTGGAGCGCGTATTCGCCAGGGCGTCACCATCATTCGTAATGCACAACCGCCATGGCTTCGGCCATCGGCGGAAGCGCTCCCTGGGCCCCCGCTCTACGCTCCACGGTTGTATTTAGACAAAAAAGAGCTGGCCGAAGCCAGTGCGCCGCCAGTTTCATAACAGCCCGGGGCAAGATGGTTTGTGTCACGGTAACACTCTGAATGAAAACTGACGCCAGAAAGAGGTATGTGTGAAGCGTGAATTGGATAACCTTGTGACCCAGATGCACGCCAACGGCGTAACCTACGCCGACGGTGTGCGCGAGTTCAAACGGCGCTTTCTGATGGAAGTGCTGGCGCATCACAGGGGAAACCAGTGCAAGGCCGCCAAGGAACTGGGCATGCACCGCAACACACTGAGCCGCACCATCGCCGAGCTGGAAATCGATCCGGCACAAATTCGCAGCGGGCTCAAGCGTCCGCCGCGCAGCGAACGTCCTGTATTCGAGACCAAGCAGATGGTCCGCTAGGGACCCGGGCCGTCCCGGAATTCGCGTTGCTTCAATCCAGCCCGGCGCCGGTACGGAGTTGATGCGAAAACCCTCGGGGGCGGCCAATCTGCTTTAGTCTAGTGAGTAAGGACGAACGCAGAGTGACCTCTTCATCGACGCAGCAAATTGTTCCGCCTCCCGCTTTCGCGTATGAAACCGCGGAAGACCGTGTCTTCATCCAGGACGGCTTTGCCTGGGACCGGCAGGGCGCTTATCTTTTCGACATCGACGGCACGCTCCTGCGCAGCCGCGACCGCATCCACTTCAACTCGTTTTATTCGAGCGTGCGCTCGGTGCTGGGTCATGATCTGGTGCTCGACGGGGTCATCGTCAGCGGCAATACCGATCCCGGCATCCTGCGCGATGCCTTCCGCCTGGCCAAGCTCGAAGACCAGCACTGGCAGCCGCACCTGGAGTCGATCCTCGAGCAGATGCGCATCGATGTAGCGGCCCGCCGCGCCGAGATGAAACTGGTGATGATGCCGGCCGTCGAAGAGACGCTCGCCTATCTCCAACGCCAGGGCGGCGCGCTCGGCGTCGCCACCGGCAACCTCGAATCCATCGGCTGGCTTAAGATCGAAGTCCTGGGCCTGCGCCACTGGTTCACCTTCGGCGGCTTTAGCGACCGCTACGATGTCCGCTCGCACATGATCGCTCATGCCATGGAAGTGGCGCGCGAGCATGCCGGTCCCGAGGCCACGGTTTGCGTCATCGGCGACACCCCGGCCGATATCTCCGCTGCGCGCGCCAACGGCCTGCCCACCATCGCCGTCGCGACCGGCAACTACAGCTTCGATCAGCTCATGGAGCACGAGCCGGAAGTCTGCTGCACCACGCTGAAAGCGCTGCTGGCCGCCGTCGAAACAAATCCCGAATGAAGCACCGCCGCCAGGTCGTCCTCGCGATCGCGCTCTCCGCGGGCTGCGGTCTCGCCAGCGCCCAGAACATTCCGCAAGACAGGCCGCAGCCTGCGACGATTCCTGTAACAACTCCTGCGGCAACTTCAGGAACGGCGGCTGCGGATACAGACAGGACCGCTCCGCAAAAGCCCCCCTCGGCACGCACCCGGCAGCAGGCCGAGAAACATTATCTTGACGGCGCGAAGGAGCTGGAGCGCGGCAATCTCAAGGCGGCGGAGGCCGAATTCGCGCGGGCCGTCGCACTCGATCCCGGCAACCAGCAATTTCAGGAATCCCACGAGATCGTCCTGCAGCATGAAGCCACGGAGATGATTCAGGCCGCCGACAAGGCGAAGATCCTCAACCATCCCGATGAGGCGCGCGCCGATCTGATCGAGGCCTTTCGCCTGGATCCCAAAAATCCCATGCTGGCGCAGCACCTCGATGAGATCGCGCGTGAATCCGTGCCCCAGACTGCGCAGCCTTATCCCCAGGAAGAAGAAAAAGAAGAGGCCGCGGCTCCGCCCATCGAATTTGCGCCGCAGCAGAAGCGCCTCAGCTTTCATCTCCACACCAATTCGAATGACTTGATCCGCCAGGTGCTGACGGCTTATGGCATCACGCCCAGCTTCGACAGCTCGGTGAAAAACCAGCAGACGCGCCTGGACGCCGATGACATCGACTTCAACCAGGCGCGGCACATGCTCAACCTGGTCACCAACACCTTCTTCGTGCCTCTCGATCCCAAACGGGCGCTGGTTGCCGCCGACACCAAGGAGAAGCGCGCCGAGTTCGAACGGCTGTCGGTCGAAACCGTCTATTTCCCCGGCCTCACCTCCGCCGAGACGACGGAAATGGTGAACGTGGCCAAGAACATCTTCGAGGCCCAGCAAGCCATCGCAGCTCCTGCCAGAGGCACGGTCACGCTGCGCGCCCCCGCAGTCAAGCTGGCGGCTCTCAATGCCACGCTCTCCGAGCTGCTGGAGGGACACAGCGAAGTCGCATTGGATATACGCCTCTACAGCATCGCCAAGATGCGCACTGTCAATGTCGGTGTGCAATTGCCAACGCAGACTTCGCTCTTCAACATTCCTACTGAGCTCAACAGCGTGCTGGCGGGCAATCAGAGCCTGGTGCAGCAGATCGTCTCCAGCGGTCTGGCCAGCGCTGGCGACTTTGAGGCGATCGCGGCGATTCTCATCGCCTCAGGACAAGTCGGCAGCACTGTACTGAGCCAGCCCTTCGCCACCTTTGGTAACGGTCTCTCTCTGACCGGTATCTCGCCGGGCTCGGTGAGCGGTAACCTGATGCTGAATTCCTCCGACTCGCGCGCTCTCGACCAGGTGAACCTGCGTGTGCTCGACCAGGAAGAGTCGACCATCAAGAGCGGCACCCGTTTCCCTATCGTCACCTCGACGTATTCGAGCCTGGCTGCCTCGCCGGTCAACATCCCAGGGCTCTCCTCGGCCGGCCTGTCCAGCACCCTGTCCGGTCTCGGCATAAGCTCTGCGGCGTTGAGCTCGGCCAGCAATCAGGTCATTCCGCAGGTGCAGTACCAGGACCTCGGCCTCACCTTCAAGGTCAAGCCGTATATTCAAAAAGATCGCGACGTTACCCTCAACCTCGACTTCACAATCACCTCGCTCGAGGGCGCCTCGCTCAACGGCATCCCGGTGCTTGAAAATCAGGAGTACAAGGCAATCATCACCCTCAAGGAAGACTCCAGCGCCGTGGTGGTCAGCAGCGTCTCAAAGACGCAGTCTGCTGCGATCGCCGGCCTGCCCGGACTCAGCGAGCTTCCCGGCTTCCAATCGACGACCAACAAGAACACCGAAAATGACGTCTCGGAGCTGATCGTCGTCATCACGCCACACGTCATCCGCCACACGCACCGGGAAGAGGCAGGCCGCATGATGATCCTGCCGGTTCATGAATAAGTCGGGTCGATTTGGAGTTCTCTTCGTGTTAAGCACCATATTGACGGGTGCCCCACATCTCGCCTTTGAGATGTGGGAGACCAACAGATCCCGCCCATAAACCAACCCCGTCATTCTGAAGACCAACGGGAGGAAGAATCTCAGCGCAGTCTGCGTACTAGCAGCGCTGAGATTCTTCGCTACGCTCAAAATGACGGCTATAAGGGGCTCATTGGAATAGCGGAATAGCATCCGCGCCGCCTCCGCCCATTTTCACCCCGCCCGCTTTTTACCCGGCATTGACCTGACATTCACACGCGTTCGCATCTCTTCACGGGAGCAGGCGCGGAGACTCGGCCTTCCGCCCTTCGCTCAGCGTCCGATTGCAGAGGAGGAGACGAGATGAGCGTGAACCGCAGGGATTTTTTGCGCAATGTAGCCGGGGCCGCATCCGCGGCAGCCCTCGCCGGAGCCGTTACCGGCGCCACCACCAGTGAAGCTCAGGAGCTGCCGTCGCCCTCCGCCTCGCAGATCGACCACATCATCGTAGTGATGATGGAAAACCGCAGCTTCGATCATCTGCTCGGCTGGCTGCCCGGAGCCAACGGCCGCCAGGCCGGGCTCAGCTATCTCGATAGTGAGGGCGTGGCCCATCCCACCCAGCAGCTCACCACTTACGTCGGCTGCGCGCACCCCGATCCCGACCACTCCTACGCCGGCGGCAGAAGCGAATACGACAACGGCAAGATGGATGGATGGCTGCGCACCACCACCAACGACACCTTCTCCATTGGCTATTACGTCGAAGACCAGCTTCCCTTCTTCAGCGCTCTGGCCCGCAACTTCACCACCTGCGATAACTACTTCGCCTCGATCCTCTCGTCGACCTTTCCGAATCGCGTCTTCCAGCACGCTGCGCAGACAGACCGCCTCACCAACACCCTCGACATCTCAACCCTACCTACGATCTGGGACAACCTTGCAGCGGCCGGCGTAAGCGGCAGGTATTACTACTCCAATGTGCCGTTCCTGGCGCTCTGGGGAGTGAAGTACCTGGGCATCTCCGCTCCCTTCGCGCAGTTTTTGACCGATGCCGCGGCCGGTACACTGCCTGCGGTCTCCTTTGTCGATCCCCGCTACACCATCCTCGATGACGGCGGCGGCAATGACGATCATCCTCACGCCGACCTGCGCGCCGGCGAAGCTTTCATGGGACAGATCTACCGCGCAGTAACGGGCGGACCGAAGTGGGCCAATACAGTCCTGATCTTCAATCGCGATGAATGGGGCGGATTCTACGACACGGTCACGCCGCCGCGCGTGGTCGCCGCCAACGACGTCGATACCGACATCGTGAACGGCAAGACGCTGCTCGGCTGCCGCGTGCCCACCATTGTCGTATCGCCCTTCACGCGCGGAAACACGGCCACGCCGCGAATCGATTCTACTGTCTACGATCACACCTCGGTGTTGAAGCTGATCGAGTGGCGCTACAACCTGCCGCCGCTCACCCCGCGCGATGCGTCGAACGAAATCGGCAACCTGGCGCAGGTGCTCAACTTCAGCAAGCCCGACACCTCGGTGCCGGCGCTGCCCGTCATCACGCCGCCCATCCCTACGCCCTGCGGACTATTCGAACTGGCCAGCGAGATCGACAACGAGAGCTACGACTTCTACAGGATGCTGATCTCGGATCTGATGGAAGGTTGGCAGACGCTCTAAGGCAATCACAACGACGGTCGAATTTGCTCGTCATTCTGAACAAAGCGAAGAATCTTGGCGATGCATTCGGCATCGCTTATACCGTCAGACTAGGGCAACCCCACACCTACGGCTACTGCTCAACTTCGGCGCGAAGCCGCTTTCGTTTACGACGCCCGTATTGCAGCAATGGGATCGACGCGCGACGCGCGTCGCGCGGGAAAGTAGCATGCGAGAACCGACATCGCCCCAAGCAATACCACTACCACGATGACCGTCAGAGGATCGTTGGCTCCCACCCCGTAGAGATACGCGGCAATGAAGTGCGTGACGCTGAGCGAGAGCGCCAAACCTAAACTAAGTCCGATAGCTGTGAGCGAAAGCCCTTGCCACAAAACAAGCCTCTGGACGTTGCCGGGTGAAGCGCCGAGTGCGACGCGGATGCCGATCTCGTGCGTGCGAAATGCGGTGCGATACGCCACCACACCATAGATGCCGGTCGTTGCGAGGAGCAGCGCGATCGCACCGAAGATGCCTGCAAACGTGCTCTGCATGACGGCGAAGAGCGTCGCCATCTGCGTGGTCACGCGCATGGTGCGCACGTCGAACACCGGTGCCTGCCCATTGATCTCGTGGATTGCGCGCTCCACCGCCGGAGCTATGTCGTTCGGATTGCCTTGCGTCCTCACCTGCACAATGGTCTCAGAACCTCGCTGGAAGTAGCTCATGTAGACCATCGGCGCAGGGCGTTCGTTCATAAACTCATGCTTCGTGTTCTTCACCACGCCAACGACCGCGGCAATGCCGTCCCCAATATGGAGCCTCTTCCCGACCGGGTCCTGCCCGGGCCAAAAGCGTTTCGCGGCTGTCTCGTCCACGATCGCAACCAGTGGAGCCTCTCTGTTGTCATACTGTGCGAAGTCGCGCCCTTCGAGGATAGGCACGCCCAGCGTCTCGAAGTATCGAGGCGTCACCTCGGCATGTTGCACCTCGAGCGATTCATGCGGGCGTGGCGCATAGCCCTCTGGATACATATCATCCGTCTTCCGCGTGAGGCTCATCGGCATCCAGTCGGTAAGCGACGCAACTGTTACGGTCGGCAATGCCGCTACTCGGTCGAGAATCTTGTGGCCGATCGCATCCACTTCGTCGCTGGAGTAGCCGGCGGTATACAGTCCCACAGACGCCGTCAACACATGGTCCTGCTCGAACCCGGGGTCGCCCGCTGCGAGATGGCGCAGCGTCTGCAGAAACAAGCCGGAAATCACCAGCAGCGCCAGCGAAAGTGCGATCTGCGCCACCACCAGGCCGCTGAGCAGCCGCCGGTTATGCGAACCTCCTGAGATGCTTGACGACTCATCCTTGAGCGCCTCAGACGCAGGGACGTGCGAAGACCGCCACGCCGGAAACACGCTGGATAGCACGCTGGCCAGAGCCGCCAATACCACGATGCCCAGCACCACGTTTTGATCCACGCTTCCGTTCAGCACAATGGGAATCGAGCTTGCAGGAAAAAATCGAGCGAATGTCTTCGCCGTCAACGACGTCAGCAACAGAGCCAGCGCTCCCGCACCAGCTGAGAGAATCACGCCTTCCAGCACCATCTGCCGCACCAGCTGCAAGCGTTGCGCCCCCAGCGACTGGCGAATCGCAATCTCCCTCCGCCGCGAGACGAACCGAACCAGCGTGAGCGTAGCTACGTTGGCGCACGTCAGCAGCAGCACCACTCCACCGATAGCCAGCAGGATGGGCAGCGTGGCGGCCATGTAGCCATTCGCGCCAAACGGCGATCGCCACATCGGGTCCAGCGTGATGGTGTTCGTTCCCAGGTGATCGTTCGGATAGGCGGCCACGATGCGCCGCATGATCGTTTCAAGGTCCTTCGTCGCCTGCTCGCGGCTCATTCCCGGCCGCAGCCTTCCCAACACAATCAGAAAGTCGATGCTGCGATGCGTGAGCCGATACTCGTTCGTCCCAAGCGGGTTCAGAGTCAGCCACGCATCGTCCCGAAGCCCCGGCGCCGCCCCGATAAACCCCTCCGGCGCTACGCCGATCACCGTCACAGGATGCCGGGCGATCTCGATCGTCTTACCCACAATCTGCGGGTCTGACGCATAGCGCGTCTTCCATATTGAATAGCCGAGAACGACATACGGCTGGGCGTCGGGCCGCGTCTCTTCCTCAGGCAAAAAGAACCGCCCCAGCAGAGGCTTCACTCCGAGCACGTCGAAGAAGTTCGCTGACACATTCCCGATATAAATGCGTTCCGGCGCAGCTCCCGCACCGGTCAACGTGATCCAGTCAGCGTGATAGGCAAGAAGCCCAGTCAGGCTCTGATTCTGCTCTCTCAGATCGCGATAGTCGAGATAAGAGAGGGGCGGCGGCGGCGAGATGCTCCACGCTCCTCGCATCACGCTCACCAGTTCACCGGTTTGCCGCGCTCCCTGAATCGGATGCAGCATGGTTCCGTTGATCCAGCTGAAGACCGTGCTGTTCGCGCAGATGGCAACAGCCAGCATCACCATAACCGCAATCGTGAATCCGGGATTCCTGCGCAGTTGCCTCAAGGCAAAGCGCGTATCCTGAAGCATTCCTGCCATAGCCGCCTCTCAGGGACAGTGCCTCAGGGAACGAGAACACTGTTTGGTACGCAAGCATGCAGTGTGCCAAACCGCGTCAAAGCCTAAGATATCGCTCATCAGTGATATAGCTTGTGCGAAAGCTCCCAGGTCAGGCTTACCGGTGATCACTCCTCCCCTTGCATGTCCGTTCTCGAACACTCGACACTGAACTTTATCTCGAGTGACCCGCGCCTTCGGGGCTTAACCATGCGATGGCGGGCATGATTCGGCCAGGTCACGGTTGCTTACTGAACTCCAGCCTTGCGGTTTGTTTCGTGAGAATTAAAGAGCCGAGACCAACGCTGCCCTCGGCTCTTTAGACGATTCCAAACCCAATCAGCTACGCCGCCGTGCGACCTCTTCGTAAAGCGCGGCGTATTCCTTCGCCGGCCCTGCCCAGGAGTAGTTCTGCTTCATGCCGTTGCGCATGAGTGCGGTCCAGGCTGCTTTGTCCGTGCGGAAGAGTGCGATGGCGCGGTGGATCGCAGAGTAAAACTGCTCCGCATCGTAGTTCGGGAACTTGAAGCCGGTTCCCTCTTTTGTTTCCGGATTCCATTCCTGGACCGTGTCGTCGAGTCCGCCCGTGGCATGCACCACCGGCACCGTCCCGTACTTCAGGCTGTAGATCTGGTTCAGCCCGCAAGGCTCGTAGCGCGAAGGCATGAGGAAGATGTCGGAGCCTGCCTCGACCTTGTGTGCGAGAGCGTCATCGTAGGCGATGCGCACCGAAATCTTGCCCGCGAACTGATCGTTGAGGCTGCGGAAGAGCCCCTCGTAGTAAGGCTCGCCGGTTCCCAGCGCCACCAGATAGACATCTTCGTTCAGCAGACGGTTGGCAATCTGCGCGATCAGGTCGAAGCCCTTCTGCGATGCGAAGCGCGACACGATGCCCAGCACCGGCGTCTCCGGCGAAATATGCGAGGCGCCGAAGGCATACAGCAGATCCTTGCGGCACTCGGCCTTGCCCGCCAGGTTTTCCGGCGTGTAGTGCGCGGCAATATTGTGGTCGGTCGCCGGATCCCATTCCTCGTAATCGACGCCGTTCAGAATTCCGTGCAGATCGGCGGCACGTTTGGTCAGCACGCTCTCCATGCCATTGCCATAGGCCGGAGTCTTGATCTCCTCGGCATATTTCTTGCTGACCGTGGTGATGGCGTCGGAGTAGACAATGCCGCCCTTCAGATAGTTGAAGGAGTCATAGTGCTCGACCTTGTCCATGGTGAAGACGTCCCACGGAAGCAGCAGCCGCTCCGTGGTCTGCGGCGGAAACCATCCCTGGTACCCGGCGTTGTGGATGGTCAGCACGGTTCCGGCGTTGCGCAGAACCGGATCGAAGTAATAGACCGTGCGCAGGTAGACGGACAACATCGACGCTTGCCAGTCATGTACATGAAAGATATCCGGTACGCCCAGCTGCTTGGTCGCCTCGAGCGTGGCGCGGCAGAAGAGCGCAAAACGCTCCCAGTTGTCGAGGTAGTCGCCCGTGGGCGTGGCGTAGAGCGACTCGCGGTCGAAGAGTTCGGGGCAATCGACGAAATAGAACTGCACACCCGCGTGTTTGCCGCCATCTAGAATCGTTGCGAAGCGATTGTAGTACGCGAAAGGAATGGTCAGGCTACGAATCACCGGCTTCTTCGCGGGCGCGCGCTCACGGACCTGCCGATAATAGGGCAGATACACGGTGGCCTGATGGCCGAGACGGGCAATCTCCCGAGGCACCGCTCCGACAACGTCGGCCAGGCCTCCTGTCTTCACGTAAGGAACGCATTCCGACGCAGCAAAAACTATGTGCATTTCGCGCTAACTCCAGTATTCGTCTTTATGATGCAAGGATGGCAGTTAAGTCGCATTCGTCCAACCAAAGTCTATACGCATTTCACACTTCTCGCGGCAAGTACGGTACGAGGCAACCCCGCTGAAGCACAAGCCCAAACTCGGACAGAATTTTCTGGTCGATCCCGCTGCCTGCATGGCCATTGCGCAAGCCCTGGGCGACCTGTCGCAACACACCGTGGTCGAGATCGGACCGGGCGCTGGAGCCATCACCGAAATTCTGGCGCCTCGCGCCCGGCGCCTCATCGCCATCGAGCTGGATCGCGATCTCGCCCCACGCCTGCGTGAGCAATTCTCGGCGCAGCCATCGGTCGAGATTCTCCAGGCCGATGTGCTGACCGTCGATTTCGACTCGCTCCGTGAAAGCACAAATGACCCGCTGATGGTCATCGGCAACCTGCCCTACTACATCACGTCGGATATTCTGCTGCGGCTCTTTCGCTTTCACGCAGCAATCGCACGCGCCGTCCTCATGGTGCAGCGCGAGGTCGCCGACCGCATCGCCGCAGTGCCGGGAACCCGCGATTATGGGCTGCTCTCCGCGACCGCACAGCTCTACGCGCGCGTCGAACGCGTGCTGACGCTGCCTCCCACGGCCTTCATGCCGCCGCCCGAGGTGCACTCTACGGTTCTTCGGCTGGAGATGCATCCGCGCTTCGAAGAGCTGGGCGTCGAGGCCGAACCCTTCTTCGCATTTCTCAAGCAGTCCTTCGCGCAGAAAAGAAAGACGCTGGCCAAGAATCTGCGCGCGGCGGGATTTGAAGCCGGCAGAATCACGCAGGCCATCGCATCGGCAGGAGTTTCTCCCATGGCGCGCGCCGAGGAGCTGGGACTGGAGTCCATGGCGCAAATCTGGCAGCAGCTTCGCAGATAAATGCCGGGCGTAAGCGGCAGTCCAAACAAGCAACATCAGAACAGCCGGTCATTACTCACGGCAAGTCACACTTTCCCGTAATTCCGACGACCAAAGGGAGGAAGAATCTCAGGAATATCTGCGCACAAGTGACGCTGAGATTCTTCACTACGTTCAGAATGACGGTCGTTGGAAGACCGGTATCTCAGATCTCGCTGACGACCAAAGGGAGGAAGAATCCGGCGACGTTCTCCTACCAACGTCGCCAGGGTTCTTCGCTTTGCTCAGAATGACGAACTCGCCGTCCTCCGCAGAGGAGAGACCACCTCAGTGCGGATGCCCACCACCACTGCCGCCGCTCGGCGTCGATGCGTGATACGCGGGCGCTGCGGGAGCTGAATAGTGCGGGCTCTCGCTGGGCCGTGACGCGCCGCTCCAGGCCGGTCTGCTGGTATAGGCGGGCGGCGAGTAGCTGCGACTCCCCGGCTGGTAGGCGTTGCGGACGGTATTGCCGAAGCCCGCACCCACGCTGCTTCCGAAGATCTCCGGATTGCTGCGCGCGGCCGAGGCGGTAAAGCTCTCGCCCACCGGGCCGCCGTCCTTGACATGAACGATCGCCTGCTCCGGATGAATCGTCTGCCCTTCGTAGTCGAAGGCGCGCGCCGCCGGTCTCGGCTGTCCCACCGCGCGGAACTGCTGCCCGTCGAGCGAATTTCTATTCACAGCAACCAGAGCCTGCGGATGCTGGATCGGTCCATGCGGTGGTAGTCCATGTACCGGACCAATCGGACGGATGGGAAGCCGGTATCCCGGTGGTATCCGCCAGACCGTCGCGTAGGGATACCATCCCGCGCCGACGCTGCCCCAGCCGCAATTTCCGGGAAACCACATCCATCCAAAGCTGTCGAAGTAGTTCCACGCGCCGCAGTGATAAGGCCACCAGCCCCAGGAGTTGCCCGAGATCCACGAGTAGCCGACGCCGGAGTAGTAGCCCCAGGAGCCGGAGGCGAAGGGGTCCCACCCTGCGCCTACGCCGGACGGCGCCCAGGCCTCGCCATACCCCGGCACGTTGTACCAGTCGCCGTAATAATCGAGATCGTTCCACGCCGGATCGTCAGGATTGCCCGAGCTTGCCCGGCCTGCTGTGGCGTTTTCTTCGAGCTGCGCCAGCGCCTGGTCGCGATCGGAGTTCCACTGATCCCAGCTATCCGCATTTACGCTCTGCGCCACGTCATACTGTCCGGGATTCTGTGCGTCGAAGCGAAGCGATTGGTTGGTGTGGATGTCGAGCGCCAGATTCTGGCCATCGCTCACGTGGATAGTCCCGTGAGTCACCGCAAGCTCCGGATTCTGATCGAGGTTTACGCGGAAGATGCTGCTGTCAGTGGGCGTGATGATGTCCGATCCAAAGCGGACAGAATATTGCCCGGCGCGACCGTTGAGCTCGTAATAGCTGAGGCCGCCGTTCGCATCGATGGCGGTAACCGTGCTGCCGTCGGCGGTGCGATGAAGCTGGCTCAGCGTGATCGAGCTGTTGGGGGTGACGCGCGCCACCGAGCCGTCTTCAAACTGAACTTCGACGCGGCCGTCGCCGCCGGTCACCAGGCGCATGCCTTCCATGACCGGCATATTCGTCTGTGCCTGGTCGAAGGCCTGTTCGCTGCCGTTCAAAACCTGTACTTTGCCCTCGACATCGCTGAGCCGCACGGCGCGGACATTGTTGGTCGCGGCAGCCGGCTGTTGAGCGTCGGGAGGAGGCGGTGGCGCGGTGTCCTGCGCGATAGCCCGGCCCGCAAAAAATACTGCGCCCGCCAGAACCAGTCCCGCGATCACAACGGAGAGAGAAACGCCGCTTTGCTTCCGGCTATCGAAAAAATTGCACTGTGGGTGCCCCATGGACACCTCCTTTAGCCCTGCCGGCTTTCGCTGATCGAAAACCGCTGAATCAAGCCCTACACGTTAACAACGTGTAAAGGCAAGGGAAAGTTTCGCCGGGGCGTTACCTTCCGTTTATTGGACGCAGCCAGGCCCTGAGCGATTCGTAAGCACAATTTTGCGTTTTGATGAGCCTGTTTTACCGGCCGTCCGCGCCGCCGCCGAGCAGCAGCTTCGCCCGCCTGCGAGCCCGCAGCAGGACTTCCTCGTCGTCTGCAATCGATTGGAGCTGAGGCGCGATGTTCTCGATCTCCAGAGCACGGCCGTTCTTGGCCGCATCCTGCAGCGTCTCCAGCTCGGCATCCAGCGCCAGGCGGCTGTGCTCGTGCTGCAGCACCATTCGCTGCCCCTCTTCGAGGGTGAAGGCGATGGCCTCCATCTGCTCGGCAAGCCGATTGAGCTGATCGTCTTTGGAGTAGTTGTAAGTGCAGGAGCCGCGACCGTCTGTCCCGGAATAGGTCAGCGTCTTCTTGCCGGTGAAGGCAACATGGAGCTTCGTCGCCTCGCACTCCATGGCAAAGAAACGATGGGAGCGGGCCGCGGCAAACAGCTGCGAGCGCAACGGCTCGCTCAGCTTGATCTCGCGATTCAGCGCTTGCGGAGTAATGTAGTCGGCAGGACCAGCATCGACGCCTGTTCCGGGAGTTGGATTACCCGGCGTCGACTTGTAATGCCCCGTGCCGTCTTCGTGGATTTCAAGCGAGTAGGAGGCCGGTTGAAGCTGCGCGTTCTCAAATTGGAAGGAAATCGTTGCAGAAGCCGGAGCATTCGCCGGTGTCTGCAGGAAAGCCAGCGCGAGCATTGCCAAGGTATTGAGCATCATCTATCGATTGACCGCCTGCAGTGCGGAAGTCTGGGCGTGGTGAATGTGGCAGATGGCGATGGCCAGCGCGTCGGCAGCATCGGCAGGCTGGGGAGGGGAGGCAAGATTCAGCAGGCGAGCCACCATGAACTGGACCTGCTCCTTTTGCGCCAACCCATAGCCGGTGACCGTGGATTTGATCTTTAGCGGCGCATATTCGGCAACGGGAAGTCCGGCGTTCGCAGCCGCTAACAGCGCCACTCCGCGCACCTGGCCCAGCTTGAGCGCCGACTTGGCGTTGACCGAGTAAAAGACCTCTTCAATGGCGACGATATCGGGACGATGCAGCTCGATGAGCGCGGTGAGCTGCGCATAGACCATAGCCAGACGCTGGGCGGTCGAGTCTTTCTTGACCAACCGGATACCACCCGCCCCCAGCCAGCAAAGCTCCGGATTGCGCGAAGTCTCATCCGACTCGACAACGCCGAAGCCGGTGCACTCCGTGCCGCAATCGATACCGAAGACACGCATGGATGGAGTTTAGCTGAAAGGCGGGTCGCTAAAAAGCCGGTAGCTAAGAAGCGGTCGGCTAAAGTCCGGTTAGCTTAAAGGCGGATTGCTGAAAACCGGATGGCGGAGAAGGCTGGTCGCTGAAAAGCGGTTGGCTGAAGCCCCGTTAGCTATGGAACGGTTCGCGAAAAGACTTATAGAGAAATCAACGCAGCTAAGAAAATAGCTCAAAGGAATTGGCGAGCGCCAATTGTGGCCCGCAAACCAGTATTACCGCCAACCGCTTCTTAGCCAACCGAACTTGAGCCACCCGCTTTCAAGCAACCCGCTTCACAGCCGCTACTTGGATATCCCCTCAAGCGGCGAGCTAGCCGTCGCATACAGCTTGCGTGGCATGCGTCCGGCAATGAACGCCTGGCGTCCGGCGAGAACCGCATGCTGCATGGCCTCCGCCATCAGGATGGGATTCGAGGCCCCGGCGATAGCAGTGTTCATAAGCACGCCGTCCGCGCCCATCTCCATAGCCAGCGCTGCATCGGACGCCGTACCCACGCCGGCATCCACGATCAGCGGAACTTCCGTGATTCTTTCGCGCAAGATGCGCAAAGTAGCGGTGTTCTGGATGCCAAGTCCGCTACCGATCGGCGCGGCCAGAGGCATCACCGCCGCTGCACCCACATCGATCAGCCGCCGTGCAAAAACAACATCGTCCGAAGTGTAGGGCAACACTGTGAATCCCTCTTTCACCAGAACGCGCGTGGCTTCAAGCGTCCCTTGCACATCGGGGTAGAGGGTAGCCTGGTCGCCGATCACCTCAATCTTCACCCAATCCGAGATGCCGACTTCCCTGCCTAGCCGCGCGGCGCGGATCGCCTCTTCGGCCGTGTAACAGCCGGCGGTGTTCGGAAGCAGGAAGTAGCGCTGGGGATCGATAAAGTCCAGCAGGGATTCCTTCGAGCGGTCGAGGTTGACGCGGCGCACCGCTACAGTGACCATCTCCGCGCCCGAGGCTTCGATGGCGGCCTGAGTTTCTTTGCCATCCTTGTACTTGCCGGTGCCGACGATGAGACGCGATTGAAAGGCTTTGCCTGCAATGACGAGGGGTTCCATAGCTCTATTGTAAGGCGGTTCGCTACCAGATGGTGTTCACAACGCCACTGCGCCGGATACGCTCATCAGCCGTGACCAGCGGAATGCCTTCCGTAAGAGCGGTAGCGGCGATGATGCGATCCATCGGGTCTCCAGGGAAGGGCGGCATGAACCCTGCGGCCGCAATTGCGATTCTGTGGTCGATCTCCCTGATGCGGAAGAACTCCCTCACTCGCTGAAGAAAAGCCGGGAGGGTGACGTCGAGTTCTATCCGATTTCGAGTCGATGCCACCGCGATCTCGTAGAGAGAAACGGTCGAAACAAGAATCTCCGCCTTCAGCTCGCGTGTTTGTGCGATAGTTTCCGCCGCCCGAGTAGAAACTCGATCAGGATGGAGCGCAAGCCAAAGAACGACGTGCGTATCGATCAAAATCACTTCGATTCATCTCGAAAGCCCGGAGGAAATACATCTTCATCCCACTCTTCTTCCTTGAAGATGGGGGAAACGATATCTCCTGTAATCCTCCCCTTGCCAAGCATAAAACCGAAGATGTCGTCGGGCTTTTCCTGATTTTCCGTCAGCGGCACCAGCCGAGCCATAGGTTTCCCATGCTTGGTGATCACAACTTCTTCACCCCGCTCGTGAACCTCATCGATCACGGCCAAACACTGCGCCTTGAACTTCCCTGCCGGCATGGTTTTCACGGAATCAGCTCCAATATGACTATGGTCATAATACCATGGTCATAATTCAGGATCTTCTTTAAAGCCGCCAGCCTGTCTCTTGGTCTTGGCAATCCGAACTGCCTCTGCAACCGCCTTGTCCGCCCGCTTCTGGCGGCTCTCCGGAGAGAGGTAATAGAAGATTCCCCACAGATGCCCGCGCCGCTGGACCTCGGTCATCTGCTTCCATCCCTGCGCAGCCAGGGGATTGCGAACGAAAGGCGCCTGCAGAATTGGCGGCGGTTCCTTCTCGCCCTCCAACATGGCCAGAAATATCTCCGCCAGCCGCTCGGCCTGCCGGGTGCGCGCTTCGGCGCTTTTCAGCTGCGTAATCATGCCGGACGAATACTTATGGAAGCTGTACGACTGCTTGTCGTAATACTTGCGCAGCGCCGCAGAAGCGGCCATCGCCCTCTTCAGCTCTGGAGGCATGGCCACGGCCCGCGCCTCCACATCCGGCTCCAGCCGAAATTCCGCCACGCTACCCAGCGTCACTCCCACTGCCTTCTGCATTTTCTTATTCACCAGCAGAGTGAAATCGCCCTTCCCGTTTGAGAAAAGAGAGGTTCGAAAAGAAAAGCCGTTGATTTCGCCTCTGACTCGTGGCCGTTTCCCCTCTCCCAGGCCGTCTATGACGGAGCGCGGCACCGAAACTACGGTCCAGTTCAGAGGCGTGCCGTCGGGTTTCAGCGTGGCCTTGAAGGTTTTGGCGGATTTGGCCATAAAAACAGCTCTTAGCCTCTAGCTCCTAGCTTTTAGCTGGTTTTCTGAGCGCAAGCCAGAGATTTCTCCGCGCCCATCGAAGCGCAAAGTCAAAGAGCAAATGGCTGGAAGCTAAAAGCTGTTCTCAAATGTGAAAGGCCCGCTGCCACATAGGGCAAAGCGGGCCTTGATCACCGGTGAGCTGTGGAGTTTGACCTGAGGCACCCTCGCTTTCCGGATGGGCCTCGACGACTATGCTGCGGACGTCAGGACTACGAGAGTGTTTCATCTACACCGGAAATTGACCGGGCCGCATGCGAGACCCGCCGTTAAAGCGGGGCTCGGGAAGCCTCCCGAAGCCTCAATCCCAGCGATGAAACACGCTCTAGAGCTAAGGGCGCGCTCTAAGCCTCAGTCACCTCACGTTGATGGGTGCAACTACTACCTTCAAAACTTGTCATAGGCTGGATCATCCTCCTTTCCCGTGTACCCGCAGATTAAGACAGAGGCGGAAGCTCGTCAAGGGGAGGCGATCCGCATTACGTATTATCCATCTCCACAAGGCTCGGCATTATCAAAGCAGCGTAACCTTCCCCGAAGCCAGATCGTAGTATCCAGCAACGATCTTGAGCTTGCCATCTTTCAGCATCTCCGACAGCACTGGCGATGCCTTGCTCAGCAGGTCGGCCTGAATCCTGGCGTTGATCCGGATGGCTGCGTCGAGATCGTGGTGAGACTGGTCGACTGCCGGTTGTATGTGTGGAAACAGCGAGCTGATCTGGCCCGGCACCAGGTTGCCGTACATCGCCGCCTTCACCGCGCCGCAGTTGGCGTGGCCGAGCACCAGGATGACCTTGGTTCCCAGCACCGCTGCCCCGTACTCCAGGCTGCCGATAATCTCCGAAGTCGCAACGTTGCCGGCCACGCGGGTCACGAAGATCTGTCCGATGCTCTTGTCGAAAACCAACTCCACCGGAACGCGCGAGTCGGCGCAGGCGAGCACGGCGGCAAACGGCTCCTGCTTGTCGACGGTATGCTCCCTCAGCTCCTTCAGGTCCGTGTAGGTGAGGCGGCCATCGACATACCGCGCATTGCCGTCCATCAGCTCCTTCAAAGCCTCATCGGGAGTAAGGCTGCTCTGCGCCAGCAGAACAGGAGACAACAGCTCTTCCGCCGCGCCAGCCGCCAGCAGCATCGCCGCACCGGAGGCAAGGCTCGAGGTCAGAAATCTCCGGCGCGAGACGCCGCCGTTCCCCACATTTTCCCTGCTGCCGCTTGGATCGATCACGGATGAGCTCCTTGGAGAGATGAAAGATGACTCGAAGAGAGGAGGAGTCGGAAAATCGAACCATCATACCCCCGATTCTTCGCGTCGCAAGGCGAAAGATTGCGCCCACAAAAAGAAAAGGCAGGCCCGAAGGCCTGCCTTTTCATAAATCGTCGCGCGCACGTTACTTCTTGGCGGGAACGCTCTCCGTCTGCGTGCCTTCGAGCACCGAGCGCTGATGGCCGACGTGCTTCTGCATCAGGATGGTGAGCCCGATCGAGGTGATCATAAAGACCACCGCCGCCCAGGTGGTGGTGCGGGAGAGCAGGTTGGCCGCCGAGCGCGGGCCAAAGGCGGTCTGCGATCCCTGTCCGCCGAAAGCACCAGCCAGATCGGCGCTCTTGCCCTGCTGCAGCAGGATGACACCAATCAGGAAGAGACAAACCAGAACGTGAATCACGATAAAGAGATAGAACAGAAAAGTCATTGCGTCGCGTTTCTGAGCGGGGTCAAAAAAACGCCGCTCACGTGAATTGTCGGACATTCATTGGTGCGGAAGAGGGGACTTGAACCCCTATGCCTCTCGGCGCCACCCCCTCAAGATGGTGTGTCTGCCATTTCACCACTTCCGCACTCGGTGAACTGTTGTCCTCTGAAGAGTATAGCAAAAGTGGAGGGTCAAACCACCCCTCAGAAATACCGGACCAGCGTGGAAAACGCTTCCAGTTCGAGCAGCTTCTGTTCATTCGAGGGCTGGCCGATGGCATCGTGCTCCAGCACCCATGTACTGGGGTGGTGAATGTAGATGGCGTGCAGCCCGGCAGCCAGCGCTGGATTAATGTCCGAGCGCGGGCTGTTGCCAATCATCCACGTCGTATGCGGAGCCAGCTCGTGCCGGACGCATACGTCACAATAGGCTTCGCAGTTTTTCTCCTTGGGAATCTCGACAGCCGCGAAATAGCTGGCCAGTCCCGAGCGCGCCAGCTTGTCCGCCTGCTCCGCCTGATTGCCCTTGGTCATCAAAATCAGCCGGTGGCGCGAAGCCAGCTCGGCCAGCGTCTCCGCCACTCCTGGCAACAGCTCGATATCCTGATCGGCAACCGATTCGGCGAAGCTCACGATGCGCTCATGCTTCTCAGGTGAAACTTTTTCCCCCGACAAACGCTCAAAGCAGATGACGAGTGAATTGCGAAAGCTGGAGAGCCCATAGCCATGCAGGCGGGTGTTTTCGCGCTCCACCTCATTGAGCTTCTCGCGAACCTCCTCGCGCGTGTATTCACGATGGTTTACATAGGAGATGAACGCTGCGATCGCCCGCTCGAAATAGATGTTGTTTTCCCAAAGCGTGTCGTCCGCATCGATCAACAGCGTCTGTCCCGGGGCGTAAGTCTGAACTTCGATCGACATAGTGCTCTGAGCCTATCAAAGGCGCTAGCCTTCGAAACGGACCGGAGGATTCTACCGCCGTCACCGCAACGCACGATAGAAATATGGGGACATTAGCTTTCGTTGAGGTATCAAACACTGGCTTTGGCGCAATACTCGTTAAAAGCGCGAGCCAGTTCTCCGGCAATCGCCTGAGCTGGATTCGACTCAATCACGAAGCGCTGCATGAGATAGACCAGCTTGCCGTCGCGCAAAATCGCAATCGCGGGCGAAGTCGGCGGATTGCCGTCGAAATAGGAGCGGGCGCGCTCCGTAGCTTCGCGGTCCTGACCGGCAAAGACGGCGATCGATTGATCGGGAACCACGCCGTTCTGCAGGGCCAGGCGAACGCCAGGACGCATCTTGCCGGCAGCGCATCCACAAATGGAGTTCACCACCAGCATGGTGGTGCCGGGTTGAGCCAGCGCCGCATCGACTTCCGCCGCGGTGCGGGCTTCCTTGATGCCTACGCGGGTCAATTCTTCGCGCATGGGAATGACCATTATTTCTGGATACATTCGGTGGGTTTCCTCCAGCCAGTAAAATACGACTGCTTCGATTGTACGGCATTTGCGATACATCTCGCCCTACGGCAGCGCAAACACCTGATTGCCCGCGTGCAGAGAGTAAACCTGCCCCCGCCATACGAAATCGCCATCGAGCCCGGACGGCAGTGTGACCGTCGCGATCCACTTTGTCCCGCGCAGCTCATAGTGAACGTGAATCTCCTCCGCGCCATGCGGCATGCTGGCATCGAGATGCTTGAGGTTGCCGAGGTGCGGCGCGATGCGGACGTGTTTGAATCCCACAGCATCCGGCGCAATGCCCGCCACCAGCGTCAGCAGGTCGTAGTTGGGGCTCGCGCTCCACGCATGGCAATCGGAGCGTGTGGGCTCGGGCGTCTCCGCCCAGGTGCTCAATCCCATACCTAGCATCTGACGCCACGGACCAAGCTGATCGAGATACAGATCGGCCACTCCAGCATGGTCCAACGCGCGGCTGAGATAGAAGCGAAAGTAAAAGCTCATCTGGGACAGGGGCGGAATCGACTCATCCCCTACTGTCGTCGCATGGGTCTCCGAAGACGCCAGCACCTTGCGTAGGATCGCGGCCTGTTCTTCCTTTGGAGCCACGTCCGTCAGCACGGCAAGCACATTCGCCTCCGTGCTGTAGGCCTTCTTGGCAGGTGTGTCCGCGTACAGATGAGAATGCTCATCCCAGTTTGATCGATTCAGTGCAGCCGATGCTGCCTGGATCATCTGCCGATAATGCGCCGCCCGCTCCGCGCTGCCGAACCTTGTCTCCAACTCCGCAGCATCGTGGAGCGCGTCGACGAATTGCAGCGTCAGAAACGTCGATCCGCCGTCGGCATCCTGCGGAGGCGCACCGCCCGCATATCCCGTCGTCCAATCGCCGAACTCCCACCACGGCATCTTGCCCAGCAGCCCATCGGGACGCAGCCGCGCGGCAAACCAATCGATCGCGGTGCGAGTATGCGGCAGCGTCTCGCGCACCAGCGGCTCATCGTCCACATACATCCAGTAGTCGTGAACCATCCCCACCCACAGCAGCGAAAACGGAGGAATGAACTGCGGCAGGCTCGATGGAAACCGGCTCTGCGTAATGCCCTCGATGCTGCGCGAGGCATCGATGTTGGTGATCGCCTGCCGCCCCAGCCGGCTATCCCCGCTCATCACATACGAAATAAGTGCCTGGATGCGCGTGTCGCCGACATACTGCATTTGCTCCCAGTAAGGCGCGTCCATGTAGGTCTCATGGGCGCAGAGCCGCGCCGTGCGCCAGCCGGTGCTCCACAGGCCATCGAGATCGGGAATATCGCCGCCGATCTTTGCCCGCTCTTCAAAGGGATAGGCGCTGAACCACGCCTTCAGATTCTCAAGATGCAGCGGCTCGTCCTTGGTCGCCACATCGATCTGCAGATAGCGCCAGGTGCGCCACCAGAGCGGCTGAAAGGTCCTCTGCTGGCCGCCATCGGCGATGAATTCGTCGGTGATGCCCTCGATGTGCCGTCCGGCAATCTCATTGCGATTGCCTTTGTTGCCCTGCGCGTCGTAAAGAGCCTCCGCATACGTTACGCGGATCGTCGCATTGCGCCCGCCGCTCAAAGTCAACGCGGGATAAGCCGTCTGCAGAACGCGGTTATCGAGCAGCAGCGTGACGTGAGAGTTCGCCGCAACCTCCAGCGGCTGCAGAGGAAACGGCGGCAAGCCGGCGATGCCCGAGGCGCGCACCGGCTGGCCCGCTTCCACTAACCGATGTTCCATCGGCGGCAATTGATCCTGTGTCAGCTCCCAGGCATTGTCCGCATCCGAGGCGTCGCGAGCCGCGGCATGCGCGATTATCTTTGCCTGCTCCCAACCTTCCGATGCGGCAGCCTGATCCCAGCTCCAATCCATCGCGCGCCCGTCGATACGCTCCGATGGACCGGCCGCATAGTAGTCGCGCAAGCCTTCATGGCCGGTAGCCTCGCGGCCGCGCTCCAGCCGCGCCTGCCAGCTGTCGTTGGTGTCCGCAATATCTTCGGCGGCGGAATTCCCTTGCAGCATAAAGCCGCTGCGGCTACTCATCTGCGCAACCGGAGCGTGATAGCCGAAGTTCCACACCACCGCGGCCAGAACATTCTTGCCGGAATGCAGCAGCGGAGCGAGATCGATGGTCTCGAAGCGCCAGTGGAAGAGATCGCCCCGTGCCGGACCCTCGCCGGCATAGGCTCCGTTCACATGCAGCAGAAAGCGATTGTCCGCGCTCACATGAACCCAGAAATGCTCGGGCACCGCCGCCAGCGTCAGCTCCTTGCGGAAATAAAAAACACCGGGATCGCGTTCCGCCGCACCGGGACAGGCGATCCACGCCGCCGGCCAATGAGTCGCCTCAAGCCGCGCATCGAGCGGACGGGACGTTTGCGCGCCTGCCGCGCAGACAGAGAGAGAAATCAGCGATGCCAATAAAAATCCCGGGAGAATCAGACGTGCTCGAAAAGAATGCATGACCCGCTAATGCTAATACGGCAGGCGAGTCCGGGAATCAGGAGGCAGAATTGAGCCAACCGCATTTCAGCAACCCGCCTTACCAGCCGACCGGATTTTAGCGACCCGCTTCTTAGCGAAAGAGCCTCGTGTAATCTGGGTTATCTCGAATTCCATCCCGACTGCATGAGGAAACGCCACTTGGTTCGTCCCCTGGTTGATCTCCTGGCCCGCCACCGTTCGATTTCTCTTTATTGCGCCGCGTCCCTCCTTCCCTTTGCTTTAGCCGCCCAGACAGCGCCCACCCCGCAGAATGTCTTCGGCTACAAGGATTTTTCCGCCCAGGCCAAGATCGATCAGACATTCCTGGCGGTTCCCGACGCCAAGCTGGCCGGCGACGAGCTGAAGATGTTGACGGCCGCGCCCCACATCGCTGGGTCCAAGGAAGATCACGACACGGCAGAGTATGTGGCGGCGAAGTTCAAGGCCGCGGGGCTCGAGACATCCATCGTCCCCTACAAGGTGTGGATTAACCTGCCCGTCGAGATGAAGATCGTCGCCACTTCCGCGAACGGCACGCAGCTGATGAGCGGGCCGACCCGCGAGCATGTCGAAGGCGATCCCTATCAGGATGATCCGCGTGTGGTCATGCCTTTCAACGGGTCGTCGCCGTCGGGCGATGTTACTGGGGACGTAGTCTATGCCAACTACGGACGTCCCGAAGATTTCCAGAAGCTCTCCCAGCAAGGCGTCAACGTCAGTGGCAAGATCGTGCTGGTCCGCTACGGCGGAAACTTCCGCGGCGTGAAGGTGTACATCGCACAGCAGAAGGGCGCGGCCGGCGTCATCATCTACTCCGATCCCTGGGATGACGGCTACTATCGCGGCGATAAGTATCCCAACGGCCCCTATCGTCCGGAGACGGGAGTGCAGCGCGGCGCGGTGCAGTATCTGTTCAAGTATCCGGGAGACGCAACCACGCCGGGCATCGCCTCAACGCTGGACCTGCCCATGTCCAAGCGCACCCCGCCGGAACAGGCCGCCAGCCAGCCAACCATCCCGTCGATTCCCATCTCTTATCACGACGCCGCGCCCATCCTCGAAAACCTGAAGGGAGCGCAGGTGCCGCGCGAATGGCAGGGCGCGCTTCCCTTCACCTATCACATGGGCGGCGACGGCGCGGTGAAGGTCCACCTGGTCGCCAAGCAGGATTACCAGTACCGCGTGATCTGGGATGTGATCGGCAGGATCAAAGGCACGGATTTTCCCGATGAGTGGGTGGTTGCCGGCAATCATCGCGACGCCTGGGTCTATGGAGCCGTCGATCCCAACAGCGGCACCGCGGCCATGCTGGAAGCGGTGCACGGTATCGGCGCGCTTCTACAGCAGGGATGGAAGCCGAAGCGGACCATCGTCTTCGGCAGCTGGGATGCGGAAGAAGAAGGCCTCATCGGATCGACCGAGTGGGCTGAGGACAACGCGCAGCCGCTCGAACATGCCGTGGCCTACTTCAATACCGATGTCGGCGTAGGTGGTCCCAGCTTCGAGGCCAGCGCCGTGCCCTCGCTCAAAGAGTTCGTGCGCGACGTAACCAAGGAAGTTCCCAGCCCCAAGGGCGGGACAGTCTATCAGCAGTGGAAGAAAGCACAGGCTGATTCCGACAGCCAGCGCCACGTCAACAACGGCTTCAACGAACATGGACGCGCCAATGCGCACGTCAATGACGATGTAATGGTCGGAGACCTGGGCAGCGGATCGGACTACACGCCTTTCATTCAGCACCTCGGCGTGCCATCCACCGATATCGGATCGAGCGGCCCCTACGGCGTCTATCACTCCGTCTTCGACAACTACAAATGGTTCGTGATGAATGCCGATCCCACCTTCGTCTACGAACAGCAGCAGGCGCGCGTCTTCGGGCTCGAAGTACTGCACATGGCCGACACTGATGTGCTTCCCTACGACTATGTGAACTACGGTAAAGAGATCTCGGAGTATCTGGAAGCCGCGCAGAAGAAGGCTCAAACCGATGGCGTAACCCTGGACGTGAACGCTGCCGAGACCGCCGCCAAACGCTTCGCCGACGCAGCCGCCGCCGTGAAGCAGAAACAGGATCGCCCGGAAGGCAACGAGGTGCAGCTCAACAACCAGCTTCGCGCCACCGAGGGAGATTTCCTCTCCGCCGCCGGCCTGCCCGGCCGCTCCTGGTTCAAGCACACCGTCTATGCGCCCGGAGAATACACCGGCTACGCAGCAGTGGTGATTCCGGGAGTGAACGAGGCCATCGACGCCAAGAACGCAGCACAAGCGCAATCCCAGCTCGCCACGCTCACCGAAGCTATCAATCGCGCGGCGGAGACGCTGGAAAAAGCTGCGAAGTAGCGAAGGTCTGACTGCCGCAAGTCCTGGCGCACTCATTGACTGAGTGCGCCATATTTTTCATTGCGCAAAATCGGTTTATTGCTATACTTCACCCCGCGGTTCGTTTCTCCGGGTTCCCTCCCCATAAATACTCAATGGCAAAAAGTATCTCAGCCTGAAGCTGAAGGATTCTCGACCCATGCTTACGAAACAGGACCTGGAAAAGTTCTTTCGCTCCCGTCTGTTCAGTTATATTTTTGGATCGGTAGCCTGCGCCTTGAGCATCATCGCCGCTCTGATCGGCCTTCCCAGGTCAGTATTCCTCGGCTTCACTGTCGCCTCCATTTTGACAACATTTTTGAGCATAGCGTCGTTCTTATATGTGCTTCACAGCACCATCGACGACACCAAAGAGTCCGGGGAGCAGCTCAAAGATGAAGTCAAGCAGTTATCGGATGAAGTACATCAGTTCACTGACGGTGTGAAATGCTTTCCTGTCGGAAGCAACGAAGATGCAGTTCGTTACGTTCTAGACCTCTGCAATACCAACAAGATTAAATCCATTCGCGACACCCATGCCCGGCACGGAGATAGACCGGATCCATATCAGGATAAGACTTATGAAGAACTAGAACGGGGGTTGCGGGCGTTCCTGAGTAGAGATCCCGATGCACACCTTTTTTTGATTGTCGGTTCTTCCTTCGACTTGGAATTCATGAAGGTACTCGCATCTCTGGCCAAAGATAAAGAAATGAATGAGAGGAAGTTGTGCCTTCGGAAGCTTCGCGGCAATGTACCGATGATGAGCGCTCTGATCTTGGAGTACAAAGACAAAACAGAAGAGGTGCTGTTTGGATGGGGGAATCGGATGGACGGAGACAAAGAGTCCGTATTTCGTTCCAGCCACAAGGATCTAGTGGCCCAATTCAAAAGCTACTATCAGGTTCTCGAAAATACATCAGATAGAGTAGCCGTCGCAGAAGTACTATCGGCGGCATCTACGACCAGCCTCTTCGTCCCCAAACACTTCTGGCATCGGCATACCAGCAACACGTACAAGAACACTATCGTTTATACAGAACCGCTCTGTTTCCGGCTTTTCGATGGAGACACAAGAATATTCATTCGCGACGTAGATCTGAACGGCAGCGCCACACCAAAAGACCTCAAAGATAAAATCCCGTGGCTTGCAAATCACGACTTAAAGCCATCGCGGGCATATATACCCGGCGGGGAGTCTTTCGCCAAAGATGACTTACAGGAATGGCTGCAAAAAAACGGGCTTCCCCTTTGCTTCACGATGGTTTCACGGAATATCCATTGGGACCCCAACGGGCCTGTCACGAATAGCAATCTCATCGTGATGGGCAGCGTCCGCACAAACTCTGCCGTCATGCATTTACGAGAGGATGCAGGATATGGAGATCGATTTCGGTATTGGCATGAACCGAATGGCGTGAGTATCTTGGACCCGACACCTGCTGAAAATGAGCGACTTCTCCGTCGCAAGAAAACTATTACGCCCCTCGGGCGAACTCTTCTGTCGGAAGACTGGAGCACCGAATCGCTCGTCCTGGTAACGCGCGGAAAATTTATTGACTCATCTAGAACAATGACCCTCATCCTCGCAAACCAGGGACGAGGGATTCAATGCGTCATGTCGAAGTGCCTCACCAACGAGACGTATCGCTGGGATGCGTGGGCACGTGAATTCAAAGATTGCAATTTTCCTGATAGCCTTCCCGATGAATTTCAAATGCTCTTTCACGTCAAGTTAGACCCCGACGAGGAAGAATCCCGCTGTATCAGGATGACTCCTTTACTCTACTCGGGTGTTTCCCAGCCTTAAGCGGATTGCCGACCTTGCCGGACTAGGTATATGCAGAACAAGAAAGTCCTCTTTTTGGCTATCGCCGCTGACGATTCCGCTAGCCGTTCCGCTACTCAGCCAAATCGAATATTGTGCTCCCCAATCAGAGCCAATACCGACATCAGATTCGTAAGCCCCAGCAGCTCTCGCACCTGCTTCCCCATGTTGATGAGTTCCAGGCTGCAGCCGGCTGACCGGGCGGAAACGTAGAGGCGAACCACCCCGCCCAGGCCGGTGCTGTCCATGCGGGCAACGTCGGTCAGATCTAGGATGATTCTCTTGTTGTCCGGAATCAGTTGCTTGATGCGGTCGGAGAAAGCGGCGATCGCGCCTGCGATCAGCTGGCCATGGCATCGCACCACGGCGGTAGTGCCGATGCGCTCGATCTCAAACGTCAAAACACTTGCAGCCGATGGGTCGGACATGCCTCGTTCCCTCGCCGCCATTCTTGCACAGGGCGGCAAAAGAAGGTCAGACATTTGTTGAGGCGCTTGAGGACGAGGCCAGCTTGCAATCGAGAGCATCCCGCGTCCTCGTTCGAAGACGCGGGAGAGCTCAGACGCGCGGGAGGTGCATCCCGCGCCGCGCAAAGAAGCCTGGATTGCGACCAACTACAGCAAACTCATCTACGGAATGGTGACGCGATACGCGTATCCGTTCCGATACATCCATACAGTCCGGGCAGGAGCCGGATAGTAATACACCGGCGGCGCTGGAATGTAGGACATGGCGACAGGGCTAGGCGCCGGCTCCGGCGGTGGAGGAGGCGTGTACGAGGTCGGCTGACGCCGCAGAAGGCCGGACGGCTCCTGCTGCGGAGCTTCGGTGGTGGGAACCGCAAGGTCGTCCATCACCTTCAGCGTGAGTCGCGTCTCTTCCTTCAATGTAGGCCGGGGACCGCGCATGGGCAGCATGATCAAGTCGATCGGCCAGAGCACTGGAATCGACCAGGTCACGATATCGCGCGTCTCGTGGCCTTTTCCGACGATCCGTCCATCCCGGTCGACGTTGTAGCCGGGTACAGCCACCACCTTGGCGTCGATGGGAATCGTGGTGTCGGGCTCGATCACCATGCGATCGAAGCGCAGCTCCATCCAGCCTTTCCCGACGAAGTGACCTGGATCCTTATAGTCCTCGAAGCGTCCCACCAGGTAGCTGTTGTAGGGGAGAACCGAGCGTCCGTACCGTTCCGAATGGCCGATCTGGCACAGAACCGGATCGCCGATCGCTGTGGTTTTTGAAGAGAGTTTCGGCTCTGAGACCGTGCAAGAGATCAGAGATCCGGCTGGAATGATGTGCTCGCCGGACTGACTATAAGCCGACGCGGCACACATCAGGACGAGCAAAGCAGGCACAATGCGCTTCATGGTTCCTCCAACGAAAGTGGGCTCTTGGGGGGAGGGCCGACGACTTGTATCTGGTAATTGCTGTATTGCGGAGCGGGTACGAATTAGAGCGGGAAACCCCGGCCGCACCAGGAAGTCGCGCCGCGGGAGAAATAAATTATTACGAAAGTGCGGATCTCAACACGGCATGTAGCCATCGAGATCAACGCATCCCGAAGTTCGTGAAAGGAGTGTTACAGCAGGCTGGACGCGTTAGACAAATTCCTCCGGCTACGACCACCTGATTCTCTAAACGCTCGTAGCAACTGGAAACAATCGTCTCGATGTAATGCGTATGCGTTTTCTAAGGATTTACCACCACGGGCATATCCAGGGTGCCCAGTCGATGACTCCCCGGGTCTGCAACTCCCAGCCGCAGTCGGTAGTGCCCCGGAACCAGCTTCAGCTGTTGCGTGAATGACACGCCGTTACTCAGCGCTTCCTGATACCGCGCCGCGTCGAAGTCCAGATCGAGGACCGCTGAGCCCTGTGAAACGACCACTCGATTTGCATGGTCAGCCGCAGCCTGACTATCCGGAAACACTACCAGCCGCACCAGCAATCGCCCGCGCCGGTGTCCATCATCCGCGGAATTCAGCCCCAGACTCGCTGCATCAAGGGCCGATTTTACACTCACCATGCGCCCCGTTATCTCCACCTTGGAATGCAACAGCAGCATTGTCCACTCATGCGTCTCCGGTTGGAGCGCCGCATTCAACTCCTCGACACTGCTGGCCGAATCCGTGTTGTCCAAGGCAAAATACCCGCGCCGGTAAGAAAGCGAACAGCCCTTCCGCACCACCTCCAGGTGAATTCTCCTGAAGCGCCCATCCCACTTCTGGTTCTGCGGACGATAAACCAGCGTGTAATAGTTCGATCCATCCTCCATGCTTAGCTGTAACGCCCTTGTGAAGTCATTCGTGTTCGTAAATGGCTCGCCGCCTGTCTGGCCGGCCAGTTCTTCCATCTGGTCTCGTAGAATGGCGCGAGCGGTGAACTGCGTCCGCAACGTATCCCCCTTCTGCGGCTTCAGAAGTGATCCCTGCGGTGCTCCCATAGCGGATACGCTCGACGCCCCACTCACATTACTTCCCACAGCGCCTGTATCCAGCCCCAGCAGGTTAATCGGATACACCGCAATCTGGGCGTCGGCAATCAGATTGGCCGTCTCCCGTGCCTCCAGCAAGTTGCTCCTGCTCTCAACTTTGCTCCGCTCCAATTGCGCACCGGCTGCTAAAGGAAAGCTCTCCGCCAGCCAGAGCAGGTTTTTTCTTCCAGGATAGCCGCTCGTCGCCCGCGCCAACTCGCTCAGAGCGGCAATCGTGATTCGCGCCCGGATAGCCTCGTCGCCTGCCTTCTCGTCGCGCTCCGCCTGTTCCACCTGCGTCAATAGCGCGCCAGCGCCGACGGCCTTGGCGAATCCTGCAAACATATCCACATCCTGCATCGACTCACCGTCCGATTTGATCAGACCGAAGTTTCGCGGGTCGATGTGGCGCGCAGCCTCGATCAGGCGATCTGAACTGCCTGTAAAGCTTTGCACCATCTGCAGTCGGTTGGTCAGGACAAAGAGCGCAACCTTCTGCTCACGCGGAAGGCTCCCGAGAAAGTTGAGCAGATGTCTGCGCGCAGATTCCTGATCTGTCGCAACCGTATTTAAGAGATCGAAGAGGATGATGCTAACTGAGTCGGAAGCCGCACCTGCAGCAGGAACGTTGGTGAACTCCGAAGTCGGGGATGGTCGCAAGCCTGGCTCGCTCACAGGAGACCCGGCACTGCCCGAGCCATGCTCCTCCCCTGGCGGATATCGCCGCTCATCGAAGTAGTCGATGGACTGTAACGCGCCATCCTCCGTCAGCCGGAAATCGCGCTGCGCAAGCCCGTGGACTACGTGTCCCTGCCGGTCACGGACCACCACGTTTACATAAACGATGCGAGAAGTAATCCGGAAAGCGGTATCAGACGTGGAAGTTTGTGCTAGGCACAGTAGCGGCCATACCGCCAGGGAGAGCAGGCATCCAGCCACGGAACGGACCATGCGTCTTACCTCAAGCGCAGAAGACGAATGCTACCGGAGACGGATGAGGTCGGCAAAGTAGCTATCGTGCAAATATCAAAAATCTAAAATAATTTGGCCTCGTACATCCGAAAGAACAGGATTGCGTTGAAACGCCGGTTACCGATGATGAAGGAGCGGACACATTCACTTGCATCTCCGCTCACGAATATGTGGCTCTGCGAGATGCTACTGGGCTTCTTCCACAACGTCACCCTCGCCGGGTGCCAGGAACAAGTTGGTCTCCAGGCCATGCTGGCGGGTGTAGAGGTCGTAGTATCGGCCGCCCAGCGCGTAGAGGCTGTCGTGCGTTCCGCGTTCGACGATGTTGCCCGCCTCGACCACCAGGATCTGATCGGCTTTGCGGATGGTCGAGAGCCGGTGCGCGATGACGAAGGTCGTCCGCCCCTGCATCAGGAAGCCTAGCCCCTGCTGGATCATCGCCTCGGACTCGGAATCGAGGGACGAAGTTGCTTCGTCCAGGATCAGGATGCGCGGATTCGCGAGAATTGCCCGCGCAATCGACAGCCGCTGTCGCTGGCCTCCCGAAAGCTTCACGCCGCGCTCGCCCACGATGGTTTCATACCCGTCAGGAAAGCGCTCCGCAAATTCATCGACGCGGGCGATGCGGCAGGCATTGAGAAACTGCTCCTCGGTCGCATCGGGATAGGAGAAGAGCACGTTGTCGCGAATGCTTCCGTCGAAGAGGAATGACTCCTGCAGCACCACGCCGAGCTGCGAGCGATAGTCGTCGAGCCGCACCGTGGAGAGATCGATGCCGTCGATCAGCACGGCGCCCGAATCCGGATTGTGGAAGGCGCAGACCAGACTGATGATCGTCGACTTGCCCGACCCCGAGGAGCCAACCAGCGCCGTCATGGTTCCTGGCTTCGATTCGAAGGAGACGCCGTGCAGCACCGGCTTATCCGGCTCATAGGCGAAGACCACGTTGTCGAAGGTCACATCGCCGCGAATGGGCCCGAGCTTGTGGGTGCGTGCCGGATCGCTGAACTCATCGCGCTCATTCAGGATTTCGACGGTGCGATCCAGCCCGGCCATCGCTTCGGTGAGCTGGGTGCCGATATTCACGATCTGGAAGACGGGCGCGATCATGAACGCCAGCAGCGCGGTGAACTGAAAGTATCCGCCGACCGTCATGTGATGATTGAGCACGCTGTGCCCGCCGATTAGCATCACCATGCCGCCGACCACGCCGAGCACCGTGGTCGCCGCGAAGGACAGTGCGCTGGTCGCCGTAAGCGAGCGCATCACGTTGTCCAGCAGCCGCTGCACGCCCACGCCGAAGACCGATGCCTCGCGCTCCTCGGCGTGATAGCCCTTGATCACGCGGACGCCGCCCAGCGATTCGGTGAGCCGCCCTGAGACCTCCGCGCTGATCTTGTTGCGCTCCCGGAAAATAGGACGGATCACCTTGAGCGCCTTCTGCAGCACCAGCACAAAGGCCAGGATCACCACGAAGACGATCAGCGTCATCCGTGCGTAGTTGTACACCAGATAGCAGAAAACGATGACCGCGGTGAGCATGCCGCCGACAAACTCCACCAGGCCCGTGCCGATCAGGTTGCGGACGCCCTCGACGTCATTCATGATGCGCGAGACCAGCACGCCGGTGCGGTTGCTGTCGTAAAAACTCACCGACAGCCGGCCGATGTGCTGCTGCACCTGCTTGCGCAGGTCGGCGATCATGCGCTGCGCAGCCTTGGACATCAGCTGCGTAAGCGAGAAGGATGTCGCTGCCTGAATCGCCGTGGCGGCGAAGACCACCCCCACCAGCGGCAGCAGCTTTCCGGCATGGGGATTGCGCGGACTGAGCACGCCGTCGATCAGATACTTCGTCGACAGCGGCAGGATCAGTCCGGAGATGCGATTGATGGCTACCAGCACCAGCCCGAAGACCAGCAGCCCGCGGCGCGGGCTTACCAGCCGCCAGATCTCCGGCATCACCTTGCGCAGCTCCGTCTTGCGCTTGGGCTGGTCGCCAGCTGCTGCGCGGATAGCACCGCGACCGGAGCCCGATCGCTCTGCTTTGCCCGCCACCGGATTTCCCATCGATCCTGCCCGCATGCTGGCTCCCTAATATCCGATTCGACTTACGCTCGCGCGCGGCGCGCAGCGATAAACGAGCGCACGCAGAGCACGACAAATACCAGCAGCACTCCCGCCATCGCCGCCTTTTCCTCGACGGCGATGGGGTGCGGGAACTGCCGCCCGTTCAGCATCTGAATGTAATCCACAATGCTCTTGGCCGTGCCCAGAAATCCAAGCAGGCCGAGTGTGACGGCGATGTGCATATAGAGCATGCGCTTCTTCGCGTCCTCCGTATTCGCCAGTGCTCCAAGAGCAGCCAGGATGACACCGACAATCGCCGGAATCAGCGAAGTGGGCGCATGATGCCCGGTGGCAACAAAGCCCAGCAGACCCAAAAGAATAAGAACCACGCCAAACATGATGGTAAGTTTTGCCATGCTAACGAAACCTTTCAACCACGAAGTAAATAAAAATCGATTGTCATCCCGAGCGAGTACCGCTAGCCGAAGGACCTGCATTTCCCCCGGCGATAATCAGACTCCTTGAAGCTGCTGCAAAACTCTCTCCGCAATCTCCTGCGGCTCGCCGGTCGCATCCACCCGGATCGCATCCCGCGGCTCCTCCAGCGTCTGAATCTGGCTCTGCAGCAGGTTGGGATTCATGTAATGCCCGGCCCGATGCTCCAGCCGCCGCTTCAACTCCTCCACAGGCACCTGCAACAGCACAAAGCGCCACACATCTGGAAGCAAACCGCCTACCAAGGCATCCCGGTACGCCTGCTTTAACGCCGAGCAGGTGAGGACGCCGCTCTTTCCTGCCTTGTGCCATCCCTCCAGCACCTCATGCAGGCTGGCCAGCCACGGCGCGCGATCTTCATCGGTCAGCGGAATGCCCGCGTGCATCTTCGCGCGGTTGGCCTCGCTGTGGTAGTCGTCGCCCTCAGCGTATTCCCATCCGGTAAGCTTCTTCAGCTCCAGGGCAATCGTAGTCTTCCCCGAAGCCGTGACCCCCATTAGTATTGCGATCATGCCTTGAAGTTCCTTGCGCGGATTTACCTGGCCGCCACCAATTGTTTCACGTCGGCGAAGAGTTCCTCTGGCGTCCAGTCATTGGTGGGATACCACTTGTAGATTTTCCCATCCGGCGTGATGGCGACGGTAGAAAGCGAATGGGTAAGCGTCTTATCGTTTTCCGGCGTCACTCCCACCAGAAAGAAGTTCAGCATCTTATCCAGCTCCGCCTGCGGAGGAGCCGCAAAATCCCAGTGGTGAAAGGTCTCATTGGTGAAGTTGCCGGTGTAGGCTCCGCCATAGCTGCGCAGCACCGCCGGAGTATCGTACTTCGGATCGAAGCTCACGCTCAGCAGGTGGGTCTTGCTGTAGAGAACAGGATCGGCCTCCAGCATCTTGTCCAGCTTGGCGAAGTTCCGGCTCATGCGCGGGCAAAAATCGGACAGCGGACAGCGCGTGTAGATAAACGTCATGAGCAGGACCTTGCCATGGAATTGGCTGATGCGGATCACCTTGCCGCTCTGGTTCAGCAGCTTGAAATCAGGCACCGGGTCACCCGGATTGAGCGGGCGATACTCCACCGGCGGCTTGTAGTCGGCCTTGGCCTGCGCAAGGACATCGATCTCATCGAGTTGGCTGCCATCGCCAGACACCAGCAGCGTAGCCGTGACGGTGTCGCCCGGGTGCAGCTCAGTGAGGATGTTCGGCTGCTTGAGCGCGTAGGGCATGATCATCGCATCCATGAAGCCCGGAATAGCCTCGGAATCGACCGTCACCTGCCCCTTGGCCGCGTCGGTGGAAACGATCACCCCGCGAACCTTGTATTGCTTCAAGCTGCTGCTGGATTCAGTTTTAGCGGGCGCGCTCTTGCGGCAGCCAGTGACATCGGCGGCACTTCCCAAGAGGCAGAGTAGGAACAGCAGAACCGGAGCGCGTTTCACTCCTCAGTTTACACTTGGCATATCGCCCCCATGAGCCGCCTGTCTGCTGAAATCGAGAGCGCCCTTCGCAGCGGAGCGCTGATTCTGACCGCCAACCCGCGCGCCGCCCGCTGGCTCCGACAGGAGTACGCGCTGCACATGCGCGCCAATGACCGCCAGGCCTGGGCCACACCTCCTATTGAAGACTGGGACAGCTGGGTTCGCCGCCTGTGGCAGAATGCGAGCCTGCTCGAAGAAGACGCTCCGCTGCTGCTTACCGACCTGCAGGAACAACAGATCTGGCTGCGCATGCAGCGCGACGACGCCAACCTGCTGGTTTCGCCGCGCGGGATGGCCAAACTCGCGGCCGGCGCTTACGCCCTGCTCTGCGGCTACGAAGCGCACGCGGAGCGCAACCGTTCGTGGGACCAGACCGACGCCGAGCGCTTCCAGCAGTGGGCAAACGCCTTCGACCGTGAATGCCAGCGGCAAGGTTGGATGAGCAACAGCCGCCTCGAAGACAAGATCGCCTCCGCGCTTGGAGCAAAAGCAGATGAATCGCTCCTCATCCCCGAAAACATCCTGCTTCTCGGCTTCGACCGCCTGACACCTGCCCAGGAGACACTGGTCGGCGCATTGCGAGGTCGGGGAGCGGTCTTGACGACGATTCAATCGCAGAACAATTCGCCGATGCGCCTGCTGCGCGCCGACGATCTTCGCGACGAGATCGCCGTCTGCGCCTGGTGGACGCGGCAGCTTCTCGAGAACGGGGAAAACATGCGCATCGGCATTGTCGCTCCCGATGCCGCCGCAGTGCGCGGAGAGATGGAGCGCATCTTCCGCCGCGTGCTGATGCCGGAGACCGACGACATCTCCGCTTCCACGGCGAGGATGCCCTTCGAATTTTCGCTAGGGCAACCGCTCGCTGACGTCCCGGTGATGAAAGCAGCGCTGCTGCTGCTGCGCTGGATCGCGGCACCGCTGCGCGAAGAAGAGATATCGTGGCTCCTGCTCTCCGGCTTCCTCACCCGCTCCAGCGCCGAAACTCTGGCCGCGGCGCGTTTCGATGCCGCGCTGCGCGAAGCTCGCTCGCTCTCGATGGAGATCTCCCTGGCCAGCTTGCGTCAGCAGCTTCATCCAGCGCGCTGGCCGATGTTGAGCGATTTGTACGAGCATCTGTTACAGATAGAAAAAATCGTCGACGCCAACGATTTCCAGAATGAAAGACGCGAGCCCAGCCGATGGGTCGATCTCGCCCAGAGCGTTCTGAAAGAGGCCGGATGGCCCGGCGGCCGCCGCGCCGATACTGCGCAGTTTCAAGCCATGGCTAAGTGGGAGCGCGCGCTCGAAGATGTCGCCCTGCTCGACTTCGACGGTCGGCTGATCTCGTTTTCCGATTTCCTACATATCCTCACCTCGCATGCCGAAGAGACCCTCTTCGCCGTCGAGTCGCAGGGTGCTCCGGTGCAGATCATGGGAGCCCTCGAGGCCTCCGGTCAGCGCTTCGACGCGCTCTGGTTTCTCGGCGCGGACGATCAGAGCTGGCCGTTGCGCGGCCGCATGCATGCCTTGCTTCCCTATGACGTGCAGCAAAAGACGAAGATGCCGCACGCCACCCCCGAGGCCGACTTCGAGCTGTCGCGCGCCGTCACCGCCAGCCTCGCAGCCAGCGCGCCTGTCGTGGTCATCAGCCACGCCGCGCGCAATAAAGACGGAGAGCTGCGCCCCTCGCCGCTGATCGGTGTCGTTACTCCTGAACTCGAGTGGGAAAGCACCTCTGACTGGCGAGCGGAGCTGTCACTTCCATCCCAGGAGCACGCGTCCGCGGAGATAGAAGAGATCGCCGATGCCTCCGGGGTCATTCCCTGGCCGCAGGAGCAGAGTGCCGGCGGTTCCGAGGTGCTTGCCCACCAGGCCGCGTGCCCCTTCCGCGCATTCGCCACCAAACGATTAGCCGCCGCACCGCTGAACAGCAGCGATTGGGGACTCAGCGCCGCAGAGCGCGGCGAGCTGCTGCACAAAGTCTTGGAAGGAATCTGGTCGCCGGAATCGGGACAGCTGCACAAGCTCGACGATCTTCTCGCCGCCAAACGTGAGAACCGCCTGCATGGCATCGTCGAAGATGTAATCGCCGAAGTCTTCGCCAAAGAAATTCGCTTTCCCGAAGACGACCCGTGGATGCAGGCCTACCTGAAGAGCGAGCGCCGAACGCTATGCAGACGCATCGAAGAATGGCTGGAGATCGAGGCCGCGCGCGTTCCCTTCACCGTGATCGCGTGCGAAGAGCAGCTGAAAGACGTAAGCGTGGGCGGATTGAAGCTGCGCCTGCGCGCCGACCGCATCGATGAAGTATCGGAGTACGCGCGGCTGCTCATCGATTACAAAACCGGCCTTGAGGTGAGCACCGCCGATTGGAACCCGCCGCGACCCAGCCAGCCGCAGCTTCCGTTATATGCGGCCTTCGGCAATGTCGACGATGTGCGCGGACTTCTCTTCGCGCGCCTCCGCGCCGGTGAGACCTGTTTCATCGGCAAGGTGCAGGATGCGAAGACGCAGCTCTTCGCTGATGCGAAAGCAACATCGTCGCTGGTGAAATATCCCTACTCCGACGCCGACCGCGACAGCTGGACGGAGGCGCTTCTTAATCTCGCGCAGGAATTTCTCGAAGGTCACGCCGCAGTCGATCCCAAAGACGGTCGCGAGACCTGCAAACATTGCCCGCTTCCCGGATTGTGCCGCGTCGCCGAACGTCCTGCCGTCCTCGAAAACGATACGGAGTCCAACGATGTCTGAGACTCCTCTCATACAAGACCTCGCCGAACGCGCCCGGGCGCTCGCGCTCGAAACCTCTTTCGTCGTGCGCGCGCCGGCTGGTTCGGGTAAAACCGATCTGCTCACGCGACGGCTGCTCAAGCTGCTTGCGGCTGTCGACGAGCCCGAAGAGATTCTTGCCATCACCTTCACCCGCGCAGCCACCGCCGAGATGCGCTCGCGCGTGCTGCATCATCTCGAAAAGGCGGCGCATTCGAGCAACGAGAGCCTCGTATCCGCCGAAGACGAGCGCTTGACGCTCGCCCGCGCAGCCCTCGCGAACTCAGAACGCCGCGGATGGCGTCTGCTCGAGCAGCCGCATCGCCTCAACATCGAGACCATCGATTCGCTCTGCCTGCGCATCGCTCACGCCCAGCCGCGTCTCTCGCGCCTCGGCGGCCAGCTCAACCCGACCGAACGTGGAACCGCGCTCTACGCGCAAGCCGCACGACAGACGCTGGGAAGGCTGGGCGGCGGCAACGCGGCGTTGAACGAATCGCTGATCCATCTGCTGGAGTTGCGCGACAACAATCTGCCTGACTGCGAAGCGCTGCTCTCCGGAATGCTGGCCCAGCGCGACCAGTGGGTGCGCGCTTTTCCTCTGGCCAACTTCCGCGATGACGAAGCCGATTGGGATCTGACGCGCTCGCATCTCGAAGCGCCCTTTCGCCGCGCGGTCAAATCCACTCTCAGCGACGCGCACGAGCTGTTGATGGCCGAGCCCCTGCTGGCGCAGCAGTTGCTCGAGCTTGCCAACTACGCCTGCGCCAACGGAAACGCCAAGGTCGCGTTGCTCGCCGGCGTGAAGTCCTTGCCTTCGCCGGATGCGCTGCCCGTCGAGCACTGGCGCTGCTTGTCAGACTTCCTCCTGACGCTGGAGGGCGAATGGCGCAAGCGGGTGCAGGTCACCGAAGGCTTCCCTCCGGGCAGCGCCGGTTCAGAGAGCAAGCGCGCCAAGGATGCGATGACTTCGCTGCTCTCGCGTTTTGCGCAAATGCCCGATCTGCTCGCGGCATTGCGCGCCATCCGCGGTTTGCCCAAGCCACGCTATGACGAAGACCAGTGGCGAACGCTGCGCCATCTCTTCACCGCGCTGCGCCACGCCGTCGCCGAGCTGCGTGTCATCTTCGCCGAGCAGAACGCCGTCGACTTCACTGAGCTCGGCATCGCGGCGCGCGCTGTCCTCTCCGATGAAGAGGCAGGTCCCGACCGCCTGCTCGCGCTCAGCGGCAACATCCGCCATCTGCTCATCGACGAGTTTCAGGATACGTCGCGCAGCCAGCATGAACTCGTCCGGCGGCTGGTGCGCGCCTGGGATGAGGGCGACGACCGCACTTGTTTTCTGGTCGGCGATCCCATGCAGTCGATCTATATGTTCCGTCAGGCCGAGGTCGAGCTCTTCTATCGCGTCGAGAGCGAAGGCCTTCTCTCCGAGGATCACTGCGTCGCCTGCGAGCCGCTGCAGCTGTCGACGAACTTTCGCTCGCACGCCGGCCTCACCGAGCGCTGGAACGATATCTTCGCCGCGGTCTTCGGCGAGCGCAGCGAAGGCAGCACCGTTGCTGTTCCCTTCTCGCCATCCTTCGCCGCCGAGCTCGCCATGCAAGGCGATGCGGTGCATATTCACCCGCAGATCATCGGTGCAGCGGACCGCAGGCCCACACCTGAAGAAAAGCAGCATGCGCACCAGCAGGAAGCGCAGCAGATTCTCGACATCATCGAACGTCATCTGCCGGCAATCGAACGAGCCGAGGAGAATGGCGAGGAATATCGCGTAGCCGTGCTCGTACGTGCGCGGCAACACCTCGCGGAGATCGTACGGCTGCTGCGCGAACGCGCGATTCCCTTCCGCGCCGTTGAACTGGAGACTCTTGCCGAACGCCAGGAGCTACTGGACCTGCTCTCGCTCACCCGCGCCCTGCTGCATCCCATGGATCGCATTGCATGGCTCTCGGTCCTGCGCGCGCCGTGGTGCGGACTTAGACTCGCCGACCTGCATCTTCTCACTGGCCGCGATGATCGCGACCAGAAGCGCATACCGATGCTCGATCTCATCGAGCGGCATCTGCCTTTGCTGGAGACCGAGCCGCGCCGGCGCGCTTCACGCGTCGTCGAGATCCTCAAGCAGGCCATGGCTTCACGCTTCGTTGGATTGCATGCCGCATCCTTCTCGCAGTGGATCGAGCGCACCTGGCGCAGCCTGGGCGGTCCGGAGTGCGTGGATGCGGCGGGATACGAGAACGCGCACGTTTACTTCCGCATGCTCGATGCTATCGCTCCGGACGGCCTCGCCTGTCTCACTGAGGACTTCGAGTCCGAGCTGGCGCGCCTCTTCGCACAGCCCGATCCCACGGTAAGCGAGCGCGCCGGCGTGCAATTGATGACCATCCACAAGGCCAAGGGCCTTGGCTTCGATGTGGTTGTCGTGCCCGGCCTCGATCGCAAGCCGGCGTCCGATCGACAATCACTCATCGTGTCGCTCGAACAAACCGATCCCGACGGTAACGACGAGATGCTCGTCGCTCCGATCGGATCGAAGGGCGGCGAGAAGCATCCGACCTACGCCTGGGTGCAGAGACAGCGCGACCTGCGCGTCGATGAAGAGCGCAAACGCCTGCTCTACGTGGCCTGCACACGCGCGCGCCGCGAGCTTCACCTGCTGGGCACAGCGACCATGACAGCGTCCGGACTGCAGCCCGGAGATCGCAAAAGCCTGCTATGCGCGGCATGGCCGGCTGTACAGCAGGAATTCGCAGCAGCCATGCAAGCTGCACAGGCCGCCACCGAGAATCTGCTTCCTTTTCCTGAACCCGTCGCCACAGAGGCAGGCTTGGAGCTGGCCGCAGCAGCCCAAAGTACGCCTGCACTCAAGCTGAGACGTCTGAAAAACATCGCAGATACTCGTCCTGATCTCAAAAATGTAACCGTAACCGGCACGAATAGACCAGATCCCCTAGCAGCAGCGGAATTCGCTCGGCCGGAGGGCACACGTCGCGCGCGAATCATCGGCAGCACCGTGCATGCCCTCCTCGACGCAGCAAGCGGAGGCGCAGGATCTGCCTCGCTGCGACAGCGAGCCCATCTGTTATTGCGGGCAGCAGCATTCTCCGGAAAAGCGCTGCAGGAAGCCGTACAAGAGGCGGTCGCCGCAGTAGAGAATTCTCTGCGCGATCCGCATGGCAGCTGGATTCTCCGCCAGCGTGCAGACGCCGAATCGGAAGCGTCGTGGACTGGATACTTTGAGGGCGCGCTGCAGACCCTGCGAGCCGACCGCGTCTTCAACGCCGGCGCGGAGCCTCTGAGCGACGGCTCCGGCTTCACCTGGATCGTCGACTACAAGCACAGCGATCCTTCAGGAAAACCAGTTGCGGATTTCCTCACCCACCAGCGCGAGCAATACGCGCCGCAGCTCGCCCGTTATGCCGGTGCCCTGCGCGCGATACGCGGCAACCACCTCCGCTTCCGCTTCGGCCTGTATTATCCTCGCATCCCCCGGCTAGATTGGTGGGCGGAAGACTGATCCGGAAGACCGTGAAAAGTTTCTTCTCCATTGCCGCAGGATCGCTTTTCCGCATCCTAGCCAATGCACCATTAAGGGAGAACCGAATTGGCAAAGGTTGGAGAAGACATGAGCAAGACTGCCCCCGAAAAAATTACGCGTGAAACACTCATCGACGCCCTGAACGAAGATCTCTCACGCGAATATCAAGCCATCATCGCCTATGTGAATTATTCGCAGGTGCTCAAGGGCGCCGCTTACATGAACATCGCAGATGAACTGGCGGTTCATGCGAAGGAAGAGCTGGACCACGCGCTGCAGATTGCGAACCACATCGATTATCTCGGCGGCATGCCGTCGGTTGTGCCCAAACCGGTGAAGACATCGGAGAAGGCCGAGGAGATGCTGCAGTTCGACCTCGATAACGAGAAGGAGACCATCCGCAACTATCGCCGCCGCGTCAAGCAGGCCGATGAATTGAACGAGTTCGCGATTGCGGAAAGCCTGCGCAATATCCTGGTGCAGGAGCAGGATCATCTCATCGCCCTGGCAACAGCCCTGGGCATCGATCCACCGAATCCCGGCATCGCCGACTAGGGCAAGATGAATTGCGGGAAGCGTTGGCGAAGAACAGCCACGCCATTTCCAGTCCAGGCAAATCTTACAGCGTATAGGGACGAACAATCTCGTCCCTACGCGCCTTTGTTCTCATTGGCCAGCATGTGGTGGCGGACATCCGCTCCTCGTACCCAGAAGATTACGTCTTCCGCGACGTTGGTCGCGTGGTCGGCGACGCGCTCCAAGTTTCTCGAGATCATGATGGCGTTCAACGCCTGCGGCGCGAGATGAGGCTGGGTCTTCATCACATTCAGCAATGTGAAGTAAGCCGTGTCGTTCAGCTTGTCGACGCTGTCGTCCATGGAGAGAACAGATTCCGCAATGCTGGCGTCGGCTTCGATGAAGGACTGCAACGCTTTGCGAACCATGGCAGCAGCGAGTGACGCCATCTTCGGCGTGTCCACTGGTAAATCTGCGACTGGAAACGCCTGTAGATCGCGTACTCGATCGCTGATGCTGGTAGCTGCATCGCCCACGCGCTCCAGGTCGGCGTTGATCTTGATGACCGCCAGGATAAAGCGCAGATCGATGGCCATCGGCTGCTCCATGGCAAGCAGGTCCAACGCCATCTGGTCGATCTCCCGCTCGAAGCGGTTGATGGCCAGCTCTCCATGATCCACTAGATCGCAGATGGAGAGGTCGCGCGTGCGATAGGCCTCGACGGCACGCTGAATCGACTGCTCTGCCATGCCGGCCATCACCAGAAGCTTTTCTTTTAGATCATCCAGACTGCGCTGAAAACGAAGCCTCATCATCCAAACCTGCCCGTGATGTAATCTTCCGTCCGCTTGTCGCCGGGGTTTGTGAATATCTTGTGAGTTGAATCAAACTCGACAAGTTTTCCGTTCAAAAAGAAGCCGGTGCGCTCCGCGACGCGAGCAGCCTGCTGCATGTTGTGGGTCACGATGACGATCGTGTACTGCGACTTCAGCTGGAAAATCAGATCCTCGATCTTTGCCGTCGACACCGGATCGAGCGCCGACGCCGGTTCGTCCATCAGCAAAACCTCGGGATCGACCGCCAGCGCGCGCGCAATGCAGAGGCGCTGCTGCTGGCCGCCGGAAAGGCTGGCTCCGGATTTCTTCTTCAGATCGTTTTTGACCTCATCCCACAACGCCGCATGCTTCAGCGAGCGTTCCACCGTCTCGTCCAGCACGCGCCGGTTGCGAAAGCCATTCAGGCGCAGGCCCGACGCCACGTTGTCGTAAATGGACATGGTAGGAAAGGGATTCGGCCGCTGAAAGACCATGCCGATGCGACGGCGGATTTCGACCGGCGAAGCATCGGCGTAGATATCCACTTCCCCGATCTGCACCGAGCCCGACACCTTGGCGATGGGGTTGGTCTCGTGCATCCGGTTCAGGCAGCGGACGAAGGTCGACTTGCCGCAGCCCGACGGGCCAATCAGCGCCGTGGCCTGGTTCGCGGGGATATGAAGGTTGATGTCCAGCAGGGTATGGTTTGTGCCATACCACGCGTTCAGATTCGTTACCTGAATTCCGACACCCACTTAGCTTGCCCCTTTCAAAACACCGCGTGTTGTAACGTAGCGCACCAGCGAAACCGAAACCACGATGAGCACGATCAGTACCAGCGATCCTGCCCAAGCCAGCCGATGCCATTCGTCGTAGGGGGAAAGCGCGTACACATAGATTTGCAGCGGAAGCGCGGCGATCGGTTCATTCAGATTCGCGCTCCAGAAGTTATTGCCGAAGGCGGTAAACAGCAGCGGCGCCGTCTCGCCGGCCACGCGCGCGAAGGCCAGCATGCACCCGGTAATGACTCCGGGCGATGCGGTGCGCAGCGTAATCGACAGCACCGCGCGCCACGTAGGCACGCCCAGCCCCAGCGCTGCTTCGCGTACCGCGTGCGGCACCATCAGGAGCATCTCTTCGGTGGTGCGGGTGATAGTCGGAATCATCATGATGCCCAGCGCGATGCCGCCGGAGAGCGCCGAAAAATGCTTCTGCGGCAGCACGATCAGCGAGTAGATGGCAATGCCCATCACGATGGAGGGCACGCCGTTCAGCACATCCGCGGTGAAGCGGACGATATTCGCGAGCTTGCTTCCGCGGCCGTATTCGGCAAGGAAGATGCCCGCGGCAATTCCGATCGGCACGCCCAGCAGGCTTCCGATGATCAGCAAGATGCCGGAGCCCAGAATGGCGTTGGCCATGCCGCCGCCGCTCTCGCCCACCGGCTTCGGCGCCTGGGTAAAGAAGGCCAGGTTCAGCGAGCTCGCACCCTTGTAAAGAAGGTAGATGAAGATGGCGATCAGCGGCGCCACCACCAGAATCGTGCTCAGCACCGCCAGCCCGCTCGCCAGATGATTCACGACGGTCCGGCGGAAACGATTCGCTGCACTGAATTTTGTTTGAGTCATGCTCATTATCCTGTTAGGCCACACGCGCCGGTGCGCCGCGCGTCACCGCCCACACCAGAATGCGGGCGAGCGCGTTGACGATGATGGTCACGATGAAGAGCGCCAGCCCAATCTCAATCAGCGCGCTCCGGTACATATCATCGGAGGCCTCGCTGAACTCGTTGGCGATTACGCTGGCCATGCTGTAGCCCGGCGCCAGCAGATTCTTCACGATCTGCGGATTGTTGCCGATCACCATGGTCACGGCGATGGTCTCTCCCAGCGCACGCCCCAGGCCGAGGATGATCGAACCCACGATGCCGATACGCGCATTGCGCAGTACGCCCATCCGGATCATCTCCCAGCGCGTCGCGCCCAATGCCAGCACGGCTTCGCGCTGCGAGTGCGGCACAGAGGTCATTACCTCGCGCGTCAGCGAAGAGATGATGGGCAGGATCATGATGGAGAGAATCACGCCTGCAGACAGCATGTGAACCCCGAAATCCGGCGCCACAAACAGGCCCGACCAGCCCAGCACACGCATGAGGATGGGATCGACATGCTCGCGGAGCAGTGGAACCAGGATGAAGACCGCCCAAAGCCCGTAAACCACGCTCGGAATCGCCGCCAGCAGCTCGGTAAGAAACGACAACGGCCCGCGCAGAAAGCCGGGGCACATCTCGGTGATGAAGATCGAAACGCCCACCGCCAGCGGCACAGCGATGACCAGCGCCACCAGTGAAGACATCAGCGTACCGTAGACAAAAGGCAGGGCTCCGAAATTGCCGTTAACTGGATCCCACGCGCTGTCGAAGAAGAACTTGAGGCCGAATTTCGAGATGGTCATCTGAGAGCGCAGGATCAGCTCGGTGGCGATCAGCGCCACAATCCCGAAGATGCTGAAGGCGCACAGCAACATCAGCCATCCGAATCCCTTGTCCGCCATTGCCGAGCTGCCGCGGCCGAGCAGAAACTTGCGGATCGCCGATGGCTCGCCGGAGCCGGCGGGTAGCGCTACGGATAGCGCGTCTGGGGACGCATGTAAAGGTGCATCAGAGGGTGCTGGCACTCGAACGTCCTGAATCTTGAAATTCACCAGCTTCTACCCTAATGGCGAATAATGAAAGGACGGTTAAAACCGTTGAAAGATAAGGCTCAAGGATGGATAATATCCGATTGCTTTTCCACAAATTTCTTGTTGGTTAGGACTCGGTTCCCTAAGGGAACGCCCTGGCGCCGGCTTTCATCGGAGCCGGTACGGCTGAGATGCACGCGGCCGCACGCTCAGACAGCCATGGCCTGAAAATTAAAAAGGAGCGCACGCATGCGCTCCTTTTCGTTTGCAACCCGAGCTACTTAAGCTGAGCGACCGTCGCCTTCACCTTGGCGATGACCGAATCCGGCAGCGGAGCGTAATACAGGGCTTCCACTTCCGACTCGCCATGGTCCAGCATCCAGTTCAGGAAATCCTTGATGACCTTCCCCTTGGCCTGGTCCGGTGACGGGTTCGGAATCAGCAGCCAGGTAAAGCTGGAGATGGGATAGGCATTCTTCCCCGGCGCATTGGTGATCGAGACGCGGTAGTCCGAAGGCATGGACTTGACCGACGCAGCAGCCTCGGTCACGCCCGCGATGCTGCCCTTGACCCAGGCCCCGGCCGCATTCTTGACGTAGCCGAAGGGAATCTTATTCTGCAGCGCATAGATCAGCTCGACGTAGCCGATAGTGCCCGGCAGCTGGCGAACCATTCCCGCAACCGCTTCATTGCCCTTGGCGCCGATGCCCTTGGGCCAGCTCACTGCTGTGTTCTTTCCCGGACCGTTCTTCCAGTCGTTGCTGACCTTCGAGAGGTAGTCGGTAAAGATATAGGTGGTGCCGCTGCCATCCGAACGATGCACGACGTTGATGGTCGAGCTGGGCAGATTGACGCCGGGATTGTCCTTCGCGATGCGGCCATCGTTCCAGGTGGAGATTTTGCCCAGATAGATATCCGCCAGCACGTCGGGCGAGAACTTCAGCTCGGCACTGACGCCGGGCAGATTGTAGATCGGAACCACAGCGCCAAGCACCGTCGGGATGTGGATGATCTTGACCTTCGACTCCGAAAGCTGCTGATCGGTCATGGGACCGTCGCTCGCGCCGAAATCAGCAACGCCCGCCGTCACCTGCCGGATACCGCCGCCGGAGCCGATGGACTGATAGTTGATCTGCACGCCAGAGTGCGCCGCGCTGTATTCGCTGAACCATTTGGAGTAGATGGGATAGGGGAAAGAGGCTCCCGCTCCGTTGAGCTTCTGCGCCATGCTGGGCAACGCCGTGCAGGCGAAGAGAGCTGCAGTCAGAAAGATCGCTTTATTTTTCAAGAAACTCCACCTCGTGGGATATGCCTGGATTCTGCGGTTGAATTGTTACAGTTATTTAACTGGGGGATGAAAAGGATAACAAACGCTTTTGTCATACCACCGTAAAACTATTGGATGCAATCACTTAGCTACGCTGTTGCGGGAGCGGCCTTTCCCGCGTCGTGCGCCGGCTGAACAACTGGAGAAGAGTTAACCACAGGCAGCGTAAAGAGAAAGGTCGCTCCGGAGCCCAACTCACTTTCCACCCGGATGCCTCCACCGTGCGCCAGCACGATATGTTTGGCGATGGCCAATCCCAATCCCGTCCCACCCGAGTCGCGCGAGCGCGCCTTGTCTACGCGATAGAAGCGCTCGAAGATGCGGCTGAGATGTTCCGAGCCGATGCCCGGCCCAAAGTCCTGCACCGAAAACTCCACGAAACCCTCAACCTCCCGTGCGCCGACCACCACCGACTTTCCGCCCTTGCCGTACTTCATCGCATTTTCAATAAGATTGCCGAAGACCTGCGTCAGAGCGTCCTCGTCGGCCAGCACCACCGCGTTGGTCGTGTGTCCGGCCTCCAGGGTCACATCGGAATCGAGCACCATGCCGGTGAGCGAGTCTATGGCGTCCTGCATCAGGGCCGCCGCTGTCACTGGACGCGGCTTCACCTTGTAATCGCCGGATTCGACGCTGGCCAGCGCCAGCAGGTCCTCGGTGAGCCGGTTCATGCGCGACGCATTGCGCAGGATGATGGCCATGAACTCCCGTGCATGCGTAGGCAGCTCCATCGTATCTTCGAGCAGCGTCTCCACATAGCCGGAGATGGAGGTTAGCGGCGTGCGCAGCTCGTGCGAGACGTTGGCGACAAAATCCCGCCGCGTCTTCTCGGCGCGCTCGATCTCCGTCACATCGTGCAGAACAGCCACGGCGCCGCCGCCCGGAGTGGGCGCGGCATTGACTTCAAAAATTCGTGCCGGAACCACCGAAGTCGCTTTGCCGCTGCGCAGCTCCCGATTCTCAAGCGCCGCCTGCACACAGGCCAGTACCTCAGGATCGCGCACCGCGTGAACCAGCGCCTGTCCCTGGCGAACCGCTCCCGGGGCGATGCGCTGCATCACGGCATTCGACCAGCTGATGCGGCCGCCGGCATCGACGGCGATGACACCCTCCTGCATGCTGTCCAGCAGCGCGGCCAGCTCGCGCTGCTTCGTCTCCTGGGCATGAAAACTGGCCTCGAGACGCGCCGCCGTCGAGTCCAGAGCGTGAGCGACCTCGGATATCTCGTCGAGGTTGCCCTCTTCGATGCGCGCCTTGAAGTCGCCTGCCGATATTCTTCCCGCAAATGTCACGATGCGCCCCAGGCGCTGCGCCGCGCGATGGGCGAAGAACGCCGCCAGTAGCGTAGCCAGTCCCGTGGCCAGAAGCGATGCCAGCAGCAGGTCGCGGCGAAGCACGTGCATCGTGTCGCGAATGCTGGTCAGCGGATAGGCTAGCCGAACCACCAGGCCGTTCCCGGCGACGGCGACATAGAGCATGCCGTCCCGCTCCGACTGCCTCGCATCGCGAGGATCGGCCAACGCCGCCCGCACCTCGTCAGGAATGGTATTGAGCGAATCGGCCGGAGAAGAGCTGGCCAGCACCGCTCCGTCGCGAGAATAAAAGGTGACCTGCGCGCCGGCGTCAAAGGCTCCGCGATCGGCCGCCTGGTGTAGCTGGGCCGAATCGCCCAGCCGGGCCTCGCTGGCCAGCAGCCGCGCCTTGCCCACCAGAGACTGCGCCGCCTCGGCGCGCAGCGAGTGCTCGACGATTCCACGCAAGGTGAAATCAAGGATCGCCGCACTGATAGACAGCACGAGAACAAAGGCGAGAAGGAGTTTGGTGAATACGCGGCCGGTCATAGGAAGGGACAGTTTTCAGTTCCCAGTTTTCAGTTCCCAGTCATCAGTCATAGGCATCGGTCGAACCTGCAACCTCGGCCTCTGGCAACTGAAAACTAACAACTGGCCACTGAAGACTGGCAGCTATAACTAAGCCTGCTTAGGAACCTCAAACCGGTAACCCGCGCCTCGCACCGTCTTCAGATAGCGGGGGTTCTCCGGATCCACCTCGATCTTCTCACGGATGCGGCGGACGTAGACATCCACCGATCGCGGCGTCACGAAGCGAGCATCGCCCCACACCGCGTCCAGCAGATGGTCGCGGCTGAAGACGCGCCCCGGATGCCGGGCCAGATAATCCAGCAGCCTGAATTCAGTAGCCGTGGTGGTGGTCAACTCGCCGCGCACCTTGAGTTGCATCGCGCTGGCATCGATGACCACATCCTCGAAGCTGATAAGCGACGGCGTGGTCGGCCGCTCGAAGCGGCGCAGAACCGCCTTCACCCGCGCCAGCAGCTCGCGAGTCGCGAAAGGCTTGGTGATGTAATCGTCCGCGCCCAGCTCCAGACCCAGAACGCGCTCGTTCTCGCCGGCCCGGGCGGTCAGAAAGATGATTGGAATGGTAGCCAGCGCCGGATGGCTGCGCAGACGGCGGCAAACATCCAGGCCGTCGCCTCCCGGCACCATGATGTCGAGCAGAAAAAGAGCGGGTGGCTGGCGCTCGGCGTCGGGAACCAGGTTCGCGGGAGTGCCGAAAACCTTCACGCCAAAACCGGCGACTTCGAGATGGTGCTGGATAAGACGGGAAATGTCGGAATCGTCTTCAAGAACAAATACTGTTTGGCTCAACCGGTTCTTCCTCAGGGGATCTGGAGCGCAGTCGTGACAGTAGCTGCACCCTGTCCGCCTACAAGGCTAGCGCAAAAGGGCAAAGAGAATGCAAAAGGATTGTTAATTCGAAAATTATCGGCTCGTGCAGAGAAAATGCATGAGATTCATTTGTCCATTGACGCGGCTCGCATGAACTCGATCAACGTAATCGCCTATCCATCTCCCCGCTTTTCTCCGTCACATGCGCCGTCATCAACAATTCCTGCCGAAAGTGCGCATAAACGGAAAGCCCAGCAAGGCAAAACCCTCATGCCTACAGACTTTTACGGCGGCAATTGCTATACTCGCTTCGTCCCGTCCGATTCGCGCCCCTTTTTTACGCGTCGCAAACTCCGGGAGTCGTGAGTCCGGCTTGGCCACCAATTCGTTAATCCTCTGCATCGACGACGAAGTACTGGGCCTGCAGATCCGAAAGGTCGTCCTGGAGCGCGCAGGTTATCAGGTCCTGACGGCAGCCGACGGCGAAAGCGGCCTCAATCTCTTCGAAAAATATGCCGTCGATGCGGTGATCCTCGATTACTTCATGCCGGGAATGAACGGGGGCGAAGTTGCCGTCCAGATGCGCCGCGCCCGGGCCAACGTCCCCATCGTCCTTCTTTCTGCATATATCGACCTTCCCACCGATGTCGTTCGGTCGGTAGACTCTATCCTGATGAAAGGCGACGGCCCGGGGATATTGATGGAAAAGGTTCAGGAATTGCTCGCTTCACCAGGATATGAGGGGAAGGGACGGTGAATCTGGCTGAATTCAGGCACATCCTTCGCCAGACGCTGTTCTTTCCGGTCCTCCTGGTTCTCATCCTCGGTTGCTTTGTTCTCTGGCAGCTCCGTCAGTCTTCAAATGCCTTTCGCGCGCTCGACCTGAGCGACCAGATCAACAACCAGATCACCGAAATCCTGAAGGAAATCATCGATCAGGAGACCGGCCTGCGCGGTTACCAGCTGACCGGCAATCCGGTGATGCTCGACCCGTATCATCAAGCGTCCAAAGTGCTTCCGCAGGAATTCACCGCACTCGATTCCCTGCTTCCCAAGCGCCCCAAGCAACATCAGAGGCTGGAAGTGCTGAGAGATCGCTATCAGATATGGCTTGCCTTTGCCGAGAGCACCCTCGCCAAGCCGAAGAACTCCCTGATCGACGCCGCCTCCGATGAGCGCGGCAAGGGCCTGATGGACGCGGTTCGCGCCACCAGCTCCGAGATGCTGGATGCCGAGAAACGTGCCCGGCGCATCCGCCTGGCTGCCATCTTCGCCGTGGAGCGGCAGGAGTTCGTCACCATCGTCAGCGCGTCGCTGGTGATCGGCCTCTTCCTGGGACTCTTCACCCGCAATCGCCTGCACCTGGTGTCGCGAACCTATAACAATGCTTTGCAGGAGCTGCACCAGCGATCCGACGAGCTCTACATCAGCCGGCAGCGCTATCTCACGACGCTCGAATCCATAGGCGACGCGGTGATCGCCTGCGACGTCAGCGGGCGCGTGCAGTTCATGAACGTCATCGCCCAGACCCTAACCGGCTGGACCAGCGCCGAGGCCATGGGCCAGCTGCTGCAGGATGTCTTCTACATCGTCCATGAGGAAACGCGGGAGATCGCCGAAAACCCCGTCGACAAGGTGCGCCGTCTGAATCATGTGATCGGACTGGCCAACCACACCGCGCTGATCTCGCGCCAGGGCAAGGAATACATCATCGACGACAGCGCCGCGCCCATCCGCAATCCGGAAGGCGAGATGACCGGCATCGTTCTGGTCTTCCGCGACGTCACGGAGCAGAAGAAGACCCAGGCCGCGCTGGTCGCCGGAGAGAAGCTGGCCGTCGCCGGCCGGCTCGCTGCCAGCATCGCCCACGAGATTCACAATCCGCTGGATTCAGTCGCCAACCTGCTCTTTCTCCTGGCCGGCGATACCGACCCCGCGATGCGCGCCGAACACCTGCAGCTCGCCCAGCAGGAGCTGGGTCGCACCATGCAGATCAGCCGCACCATGCTCAGCCTCTATCGCGAGCCGAAGGCCCCGATTCTGGTCGATCTCAAAGAGCTGATCGATGGCGTACTGCTGCTTCTGGACCGTCGACTGGCACTGCAGAAGATCGAGGTGGAGCGGGACTTCACCGCGCCGCTCATCGTTCAGGGCTTCCCCGCGGAGCTTCGCCAGGTCTTTACCAACCTGATCGTGAATGCCCTCGAAGCGGCGGGCAATGGCGGACGCATCCGCATCCGCACGGAGCAATCCCCGTCCGAGGAACTGCGTCCGGCGGGCGCGATGGTGGAAGTTGCAGATAGCGGCCCCGGAGTGCCGGACGACATCGCGCACAACCTCTTCCAGCCCTTCTATACCACCAAGGGCGAGCAAGGCACTGGGCTGGGACTCTGGGTCAGCATGGGCATCGTGCAGAAGCACGGAGGCATGATTCAGATCGACAACGGAACTCCCGGCGACGCCCTCACCGGTGCTCACGTCCGCGTCTATCTGCCCAATCAGACCCTGGCCAACGCCGCTCGCCGCTCGACGGCTCATCTGGACTAAAGCAAGGCGCGAGACCAGCTACATCGACTGCACAGGAAGCAGAGTCAGGTCCTCGACCAGTCCGATTTCCTTTTGCACGAACGGTTCGGCATAGCGAACCCCGGCCAGTAATCCGTAATGCCGGGCGACCGAGAAGGTTCGCTCGCGAATCTCTTCCTCTGGAACGAAGAGACCGCTCCCCGTCTGCTGATCTTTATATTGCGATGTGTACGCCATCAGGGATTTGTGGCGATCCTCGATATGCGCCGAGATATCGACTACAAAGCTCGGCCGGACGTCGGCATACAAACTGGCGTACAGGATTTTAAACGGCCGATGCGGCGCAGTCCCCGTCTCCAGCTTGGCCAGACCGCTAAGAAAACAAGCCTCGTAACCTAGCGTCGCTGAGTTGTAGTGGTCGGGATGGCGCCCCGCCCAATACGGTAGGATCACGACGCGCGGCCGCACCCGCCGCAGCACTTCGACGATCTTAAGACGGTTGTCGTAGGTGTTCTCCACACGGCCGTCCGGAATATCCAGCGCGCCGCGCCAGCTCACGCCGAGAATCTCCGCCGCCCGCTTGGCTTCGGCTTCGCGGTCGGCAGCGCTCCCGCGGGTTCCCGCTTCTCCCCGGGTAAGATCAAGGATCGCAGTCCGAATCCCCATCGATTTCATCTTGAGCAGCGTGCCGCCGCAGGTCTGCTCCACATCGTCGCGATGAGCGGCGATGGCCAGAATATGAATATTGATATCGGCGGTCGGCGGCTCGGTAATCTTTGTGGTCACCGTCTGTTCCTTGTGCAGAAGTAAGGTGCAGAGAAAAGGCGCGACCGCAGTAAACGATCGCGCCCGGGAATTGCCGTTACTGAGAAGACTCAGTAGGTCGTGTTGTCGCTGTCGCTTGCGCCGTCCATATAAGCCACATCCGCGGCCGTACCGCTCACCGAAACGTTGGCGTTGCTGCGCTCCGAGCCGTCGGCGGTGTTGTAGATGTAGACCTGCCCGCCTTCGGCCGTATAGACCTTATCCAGGCCGGTGATCGCGGCAATGCCGGTCGCGTCTCCCTTATAGGAATCGAGCAACACAGAGTTGGTCGACGTGTTGAACATGGTGAGACAGCCGTAAGCAATGTTTGCACCCGCCTGCACCTGCTTGTAGCGCTCGCCCAGCTGGCACTGCGCGGAGCCGATCCACAAAGTATTCTCGTCGGCGAAGACCATCTTGTTATGGGCACCGTCGCTGATCGAGTAAGTCCCGGTGAGCTGGCCATTCTCGGTGTTCAAAACACTCAGGTTTCCCGCGAAGAGGCCATCGCTCTGCAGCTGCTGCCCGGCAAGATACAGGGTGTTGCCACTGAAGTTGCCGTTGGTCACCCCGCCCGGAATCGCAATGTTGCTTTGCGCTACCAGCGCAATGCCGCTGCCGCCAGTGACACCGGTATTCAGTGCTGCGGGGAGGAGCGGAATGGTGGTTACGCTGGCAGTCGTGCCGCCGCACTCGGGTCCGCAATTGAGTATGTATGCCGTCGAACCATCCGGCGAGAAGAGCGCCTTCACGGGATGATCGAAGCTCGCCGAAGCGCCGGTGCTCACCGGGAAGAGGCAGAACTGGGGCAGATTCTGCGGTTCGCAATCCTGCGCGCCCAGGTAGTAAGGGTTATTGATGGCTGCGGTGCTCTGCGCTGCGGTCAAATGGACCACGCTGAAGACACTGAATTGGCCATTGGGAGCTCCGCACGGAACCGGAGGAGTTCCGCTGGGATCTTCGCCAGGATTGTCCGTCGGATTAGCCACGATGCAGGACGAAGTGCCGGCCGCCTGCGTCGAATTCTGCACAAAGACCAGCGCGACCGAGCCGCCCGGATTCACAGACACCGTATAGGCGTTCGGCAGGTACAAGAGCGCCGACCTGCCGCCGGCGATGTTAACCACCGACACAAAGTGAGTCTGATCGTTGGCGGCGTAAACGAAGTCTCGCGCGCGATCGATGAAGACGCTGGTCGAGAGTCCCCCGGGAATCGCGACCGGAGAGCCGGTCTTCTCCGTCGCGTAGTTCACCAGCGTGTAGCTGCCGTCGCCCGCGCCATACACCGCGCCCGTTTGTTCTTCAGGCATGTTCTGGATGGTCAGCGGCAAAGCCCCCGAAAATCCGCTGATCGAAAATGCCGGAATCAGATTGTTGAAGCTATGGCGGATATCGTAGAAGGCATCCACGAAGGGCAGTGCGCCCTTGCTGGCGATGCTGGGATTCTGCTCAGCAATGAGCACCCGGTTGAGCAGGCCGCTGGGAGGCAGGTTACGCCCGGCAAAGAATTGGTTCTGACCGCAGGAGATGATTAAGGATGCTGCGCAAAACATTGCTGGAATAGCAAATAAAGCCGATAGACTTCTTCTCTTCAAAACGCAAAACCTCTCGAACCTTGGGAATGGCCAGTATAGCAAAGCGCCCAACTTGCCCGGTTATCAATTGTCCCGCATGAACGACGCAGACGCGCCACCGCCGTCGTCTTTGCACTCTTCTTCCTATATAGACTGAGACCCGCTTTTTTTAGATAGTTTCGCGCCCTGCGATTCTTGCGAATCTCCCGCGCAATGTGCCGGTTGCGAAACCCCGGCAACTGGCAATCGATCATTCCCTGGCATACCATGAAGGAAAGGATTCCCAGTTCATGACCGACCGTATCCGAGCAATGTTTGGCGAACGCACCATCCTCTGCGACGGTGCGATGGGCACCACGCTGTACGCTCGCGGTGTCTTCATCAACCGTTGCTACGACGAGCTCAACCTCTCGCAACCGGACCTGATTCGCTCCGTCCACGACGAATATCTGCAGGCCGGCGCCGAAGTGATCGAAACCAACACCTTCGGAGCCAACTCCTTTCGCCTGCTGCGCTACGGTCTGCAGGACCAGGTCTTCGACATCAACAAGGCGGGAGCTCAGATCGCGCGGCAGGCCGTCGAGCAGCTGGCCGACAAGCAGGCCGGCAAAGCCTGGGTCGCCGGCGCCATCGGCCCGCTGGGGGTTCACCTCGAGCCGCTCGGCAAAACCGGGCTCGACGAAGCCCGCGCCGCCTTCGCGGAGCAGGTCCGCGGCCTTAAGGCCGGCGGAGTCGACCTGCTGGTCATCGAAACCATCGTCGCGTTGAACGAAGCCGAGCAGGCCATCAAGGCCGCGAAGGAAGTCGCGCCCGAACTGCCCATCCTGGCCATGATCACCGTCGACGAGGAGTCCAATTGCCTCGACGGAGCGTCCCCCGAAGTCGCCGCAGCCCGCCTGACCGCCTGGGGCGCAGACATCGTCGGCACCAATTGCAGCACCGGACCCGCCACCATTCTCACCACCCTCGAAAAGCTCGCCGCCGCCACCAGCCTGCCCCTGGCCGCCATGCCCAACGCCGGCATGCCCCGCGCCGTCGACGGCCGCAACATCTATTTATGCTCGCCGGAGTACATGGCCAACTTCGCGCGCAAGTTCCTGAAGGCCGGCGCGCAGTTCATCGGAGGCTGTTGCGGCACCACGCCCAACCACATCCGCGCCATGAAGTCCGCCCTGCGTGCAGTCGATGCGCAAAAGGTCAGCGCGCACGGCACAGCCAAGGTCTCGCTGGTCAGCGAAACACCGCCTCCGCCCATCGAGCAGCGCTCCAAGATCGGCAAGCTGATTCATGAAGGAACCTTCGTCACCATGGTGGAGATCGTGCCGCCGCGCGGCATCGATTGCAAGAAGGAGCTGGAAGGCGCAGCGCTGCTCGCCGCCCGCGGCATCCACGCCATCAACGTGCCGGATTCGCCGCGCGCCTCGGCGCGCATGAGCGGGCAGAGCCTCTGCATCCAGATTCAGCAGAGCATCGGCGTCGAGACCATCCTCCACTACACCTGCCGCGACCGCAACGTGCTCAGCATTCAGAGCGATCTGCTGGGCGCGTCGTCGCTCGGCCTAAAAAATATTCTCTGCCTCACCGGCGATCCGCCCAAGCTGGGCAACTATCCCGATGCCACGGCGGTCTTCGATGTCGACGCCATCGGCCTCACGAATATCGTGCAGCGCCTGAATCACGGGCTCGATATCGGCGGCAACTCCATCGGCGCATCTACGGGATTCACCATCGCCGTCGCCGCCAACCCCGGCGTGCCCGACATCGATAACGAGGTTCGCCGCTTTGCCTACAAGGTGGAAGCCGGAGCCGAATACGCCATCACCCAGCCCGTCTTCGATCTCCGCATCCTCGAAGCCTTCCTCAAGCGCATCGAAAGCTTCCGCATCCCGGTTGTCGCCGGCATCTGGCCGCTGACCAGCCTGCGCAATGCCGAGTTCATGAAGAACGATTTGCGCGTCAGCGTGCCCGACAGCATTCTGTTACGCATGCAGCAGGCCTCGACACCCGATCTGGCGCGCGCCGAAGGCGTGAAGATCGCGCAGGAGATGCTCGCCGCCGCGATTCCCATGGTGCAGGGCGTTCAGGTAAGCGCCCCCTTCGGACGCTACGCGCTCGCCGCCGAAGTCATCGCCGACGTGCTGCCGAAGCAGCAGAACGCCGCAACCGCCAACCCAACAGTCGCCGGAGCATCGGTCACCGTAGCGACAACAGAAGTCAGTGGAGCAGCCGTTGGCAACGTTTGAAGATTCTCTGAAGCAACTCGAAACCATCGTCGGTCAGCTGGAGCGCGGCGACCTGCCCCTGGAGGATTCGGTAAAGCTCTTCGAGCAGGGCATGCAACTCTCCTCCGATTGCAAGAAGCAGCTCGAAGAAGCAGAAGGCAAAGTCGAAATCCTGATCAAGCAGCGGGACGGCTCCATGAAACGCGAAGCCTTCGCCCCGCTGGCCGCGCCTAAATAGGTCAGTTGATCGAGCGGCCCTTTTGCGAGCCAGCGCCCGAATCGACCCAATAAACCTGGATCAAGCGTCCATCTAGAAAACGAAAATCCTTGTCAGCTGTGATGAGAGGCAGACCGGCATGGAGCGCTGTTGCCGCTATCCACATATCGTTTTGTCCCATGTTGTGCTCGCCACCCGGAGCGCTGCTACAACTCTCCTCCACTCGAACATACGCCTCAATCATCGCGCTGTTATCGATATTCACGGTAACAACCTCGCCAAGTGCAATAGCCAGCGCGGCTAATTTTGATTCTTGCCATTCGTGCCGGCGAGCCAACACGCGCAGTTCTCCATGGGAAACAATCGATACTAGGTGGCGGTAGTACGCTGCCCTCAAACCGAAGGCGCGATCAATCGATTCGCCGAGTTCTCGCCCGCGGATCAAATTCAATATGATGCTTGTATCCAGCACATAGCTCTGAGGCATAGGGAATGATTAGTGTCTTAACTCTTCCAGCGCCGCAAGCAATTCCTGGTCTGTCTCAGTTCCGGGCCAGCTTCCGAAAAAAGCACTCACCCCGTTCTTAGAGGTCTGCGTTTTGCGATCTTGTCTCGGCTGATGGGTAAGGGCAAGCGGGACATGCGAAAAAGCTGTGCGCCCTTCGACGGTATCGACTATTTCCTGAGCATCAATGCGCAGCAGCGTGCCGGATGGTCTATAAACAGCTTTGCCGAATATCGTGATCTCTCCGCCGAAATATCGCTGCAGCAAATCAGGATCCCCATCGCTGAGAATTCCCCGAACTTCCGTACCATCGGCCAACAATAACCCAAATGAGCGTGTACTGTGACGCACCATGTCCAGTTTGCCGACTACTCGAACCTGCCGCGGAGTCGGAGTCTGGTCGCTCAACACGAGAGCATTCTTGGAAACCTGCTCATCGAATATGTCTGAGTCATCGCCTACAGGAGATCTCGTCGGAAATCGTATCGAGCGAACATCTCTCCGGAATAGCTTGTCCCAATGGCTCAGATGCCTGAGCAACGGACGGTCGTAGAGATCGCTAGTTGTTTCCTGTCTGCGAACCACTTGGCTCACTTTTCCGATCAACTGGATTGCTGTATCCTCGGGCGACGCGACTCCGGGCCAAAGCGGGGGTTGATCGAAGATCTCCGGTACGGCATCTCCGAGCCGCGGGGCCTTCACGTGCAAAATCGCTCTTCCACCACGGTCACTGAATCCGAGGGTCCGGACATCAGAAGCCCGCTCGAGCCAAGCGGGAGGAGCCCCCACAGACGCACTCGTGCCTTGCAGCGCCATACGCACACATGGACGCGCGGTTTCTTCTAATCTCCGCAACAGGGACGCGCTAATTGGTAACGGAATATCCGCGCCATAGGGAATTGCGGTGTCCACAGCAATCTCTTGTTCAATGTAATTCAGCACCGGGAACCTCCCTGGATGGCGTGCGGATATTATGTAGGCATTTCAGCATACGCCTTGCGGTATAACGTATATGCAATTTCCAGTTGAATCTTATATCTAACCCTACTCCGGTTACCGGCAATATCTACGCTATCAAGGATCGACGACCGGTTGCCACTCATCCGCTGCGGCGCCTCTTCCCCTATTCGCATTCTCAACCGCCCCGCGAACAAACGCCACAATCTCCTCGGTCAACGACTCGGAAGGCCCCATAACAAACTGGGGCTTGCCTTCGAGCAGCTTGAGGCTCACGCTAGCCCAGCGAGGCACTAGCTCCACACCCGATCCGCGCAGCAGCACCGCATCGGCGCGATCCAGAAACAACCGTGCGGAATCTTTGAAATCCGCCGTCCCGTAATCGAGCACAGTGAGATAAAGATCCGGCTGCAGAAACTGGATCAGGCTGTTCGATTCGAGGATGGCATTCTCCGCCGTGGCCAGCTCTTTGCGAATGCGCGGCATGGCCTCGGCCAGCATTCCCTGCCGCGTCCGCACCCACAGCGAGCGAGCCGCACCGGCCGCGAGAAAGCGGGCGCTATCCGTGCCGGTATTGGGGTCGCGCTCCGCGCTGATGGCGATGGTGTGGTCGTCGGTCTGGCAGTCGCAGGGCGCGCCGTCAGCGGTGCAGAAGCCGTGGCCGTACTGCGTAATTTTGAAGGCCGTCCAGTTCAAGTCCCGGAGCCGCGAGATCAGGCTCGACACCACCGAGGTCTTCCCGATGTTGCGCGAGTGACCGCCGATGACGACGATAGCCACAGCTACTCCTGTTTCCCCGTTTTGTCAGTCACAGGCTTGCTCGCCGTCGCTTTACGCGCCGCGCTCTTACGCGGACGGGACTTCGACGCCGCTTCAACCGGCAGCGATTCTTCTTTGCGGCGGCGGGTGAGCCGCGACAACGTCGCCAGCTCCTTCAAATAATCCTGCAGCGGCCTCGCCGGTCGCCCCCAGAAGACCACACCCGGTCCCTTCACCTTCTTGTGCGTAAGCACACCCGACCCCGATCCGAGAATGACGTTCTCGCCCACGACTGCGTGATCGCCGATTCCCACCTGTCCGCCGACAATCGCATAATCGCCGATCACGCTCGATCCCGAGATCCCCGTCTGCGCCGCGATCACCACATGTTTACCGACCTGCACGTTATGCCCGATGTGCACCAGGTTATCGATCTTCACACCCTTAGCCAGACGCGTCTCTTCGAGTGCGCCGCGATCGACGGTGGTGTTTGCGCCGATCTCCACATCGTCTTCGAGGATCAGTCTTCCCTGCTGCGGAAACTGCGTGTACTCACCGCTCGCATGGTCGCGAACATAGCCGAAGCCGTCCGCACCCAGCACCGCTCCCGCATGCACCACCACTCGTTCGCCCAGCTCGACGCCGCTGTAGATCACCACGCGGGGATAGATGTGGCATCCACGTCCCAACTCCACCCCTGCTCCGACAATCGCACCCGCGCCAATGATCGTATCGTCGCCGATCTTCACTCCCGCTTCGATGACCGCATAAGCGCCAACCGAGATGCGGCGTCCCCGCACCACGCTGCCGTCGATGATCGCGGTCGGATGAACGCCGGTAGCATCTTGTGCTCCACGCAATTCGCGCGCGGCCAGAGCAAAGGCCAGGCGCGGCTGCTTCACCACCAGCAGCGGCTTGCCTGCCGCGCCTTCGGGAGCAATCTTCGCGGCCACAATCACCGCCGCAGCCTGCGAGGCAAGCGCATCGGAGAAGGCATTCGCATCTTCGGCAAAGACCAGGTCGCTCTTCGATGCGGTCTTCGCGCTGGCAACTCCGGTGATCTCCGGCAATGGCTCCGCGGGAGGCATACGAAGCTCGGCATCGAGCAGTTCAGCAAGTTGCATCAATCGCGCCATAGAATTTTCTCTGTCTGCCTATGCTCATTAACGAGGATAAAGTGTCGGCTCGCCTTCCGGCCGTGTCTTCCAGCGTCGATGAACCCAGAGCCATTGGTCGGGATATCGCCGGATATAACTCTCGATCACCGCCGTAAAGCGCGCCGTGTTTTCGGTTGCGTCCCTTTCGTCATCTCCGGTGGCGATCAATTCGATTTCGGGACCGAAGTGCAGCACATACTTCTGCTCCCGCTCCTCCCATAGCATGAACCCCGGCAGCACCGCCGCGCCGGTCTTGAGCGCTACCCGCGCCAGCCCGGACGCAGTACACGCCTGATGCGCGAAGAAGGGCACAAACACCCCCTGCGGAGGAGTCATGTTCGTATCCATTAGGATGCCGACCGTCTCGCCCTGGCGCATCGCACCCAGCAGTCCGCGCGCGAAATCGTCCTTGTGCAGCACCCGGTTGCCGTGCAGGCAGCGGATATGGTTCACCAGCCGGTCGACGCGCGCATTGTCCAGCCGCCGGATCACCATGCTCATCGGATAGCCCATCAGCGAGTGATAGTAGCTCGACAACTCCCACGCCCCGAGGTGCCCGGTGACGATCAGCACGCCCTTGCCTTTGGCTTTCGCCGCGAGGTAGTGCTCCAGCCCCTCATAGCGGACAAGATTCGCGGTATTTGCCTGCGTATAGCGCGGCATCTGGCAGAATTCGGCGAGCAGCCATCCCAAGTTGCGAAAGAGCCCGCGGAGAATAATTTCCCGCTCATCGGGTTTCTTGTCAGGAAAAGCCAACTCGAGATTGCGAAGCCCGGCCTGACGCAGCCGCCCCAGCAGAGACAGCGCCGCCGCACCCACTCCGGCGCCGAGCGCCCGCGCCCAGGAGCGAGGCAGCGCGCCCAGAAGCTTCACCAATAACCAGACAACCGCGTATTCCAATCTTTCTCGCATTACGGGAGGCAGCAACCCCCAGTGTAAACGCCAAACTTCGAGCCGAAGGGGACAGCATTTTCTTCACGCGACGAAAGACGCCTTTCTGCCTCGACGAGCGAGGGCTTCCGCTGGGCCGTCTTACTCTGAAGAAGCCTGAGATACTTTCCCAAGTACAGCTTCGCAGCAGCGAGGATGAGGGAGTGGGATGGTGGCAGCACACGACGACGAGTTGTCGCGGCTGGTAGAACAGCTGAATCGGAAGACAGTCGCAGCCAAGAGCAGCGACAGCACATCGCTCGATCAACTCCTGGCCATGGCCGTGCAGAGAAACGCATCGGACATTCTGCTCGTCGCCGGCTCGTCCGTCACACTCCGCGTCAAAGGCGCACTGGCTCAGGCTTCGGGAGCCCCGATGTCACCGGAGGACATTCGCGGCCTGCTGCTGCCTCTTCTCACCACTACTCAAGCTGAAGAACTGGCTAAAAACAAATCCCTCGACTTCTGTTTTCTTCACGGCTCGATCGGACGCTTTCGAGCGAACTTTCACTACCAGCGGGGCACGCTCGCGGCCAGCATACGGGTATTGCCGACGCAGATTCCCACGCTCGAGTCGCTGCATCTGCCGCCCAGCCTTGCCCACCTCGCCGAGCGGCGACAGGGTCTGGTGCTGCTCACCGGCCCCACCGGCTGCGGCAAGACCTCTACCCTGGCTGCGCTCATCGATCTCATCAATAGCCGCCGCCGCGATCACATCATCACCATTGAAGATCCCATCGAATATCAACATGCCAATCGCAGCTCGATCGTCGAGCAGATTCAAGTAGGTCAGGATACGCCGTCCTTTGCCCATGCGGTGCGCGCCGTACTGCGTCAAGACCCCGACGTGATCCTGGTGGGAGAGATGCGCGACAGGGAAACCATGGCCGCAGCTCTCACCGCCGCAGAAACCGGCCACCTGGTGCTGTCATCGCTGCACACCAACGATGCTTCGCAGACCATGTCGCGCATCCTCGACCTGCTGCCTACCGGCCACGGATCGCAGCAGCCATCGCAGATGCGGCAACAATTGTCGCTGGCGCTCGTGGCCGTGATCTCGCAGCAGCTGGTGGCCGCCGCCGACAGTGCGAACCGCTATCCCGCGCTCGAAATCATGATGGCAACTAGCGCCGTTCGTAATTTGATTCGCTCCGGCCAGGATCACCAGATCCGGTCCCATATCTCGACCGGACGCGCTGAAGGAATGATGACCATGGAGCAGTCTTTAGCGGAGTTGGTCCGTTCGGGAAGAATTCAGCGGGAGACGGCCATCGATCACTGCTACCACGTAGCCGAACTCAACCAATATCTAAGCGACTCCCCCCGATAGCCGCAGTCCGCGCTCGAGAAATACAGCCGCGATGCCACCCACAAATAGCTTTTAAGAGGCGGAGATGGCCTTCATATGCGGGGCGGTTTTACGGAGGGAGGGACTGGCTTCAGCCCGTCCATATCAGCCAAAAATGAAGTGCGGCTTTAGCCGCGGGCCAGGAAAGTTCCGCATCGCCAACCTGCTGGCGCAAGCTCGAGCCGGCAGACCCCTTACCCCGTCATTCTGACCACCAAAGAGAGGAAGAATCTCAGCGCTGTTCACCCTCCAACAGGGCTAAGATTCTTCGCTGAGCTCAAAATCACGCCTCAACAATAACGCCCTTCTGAAAGCAACTCCGCCTTACGAAGCCATTCCCCGCAGTTCCTGCTCGGCCCGCAGCCAATCCTGCTCCGCAAACCCGTCCTGCCATCCGCGCTCTGCCCAATACTTCCGGGCCAGCTCCGTTATCTCTTCGCGGGTAGGCTCAACGAACGAAGGCGCTGCCTTAATCTCCTCGACGTTATCCTTCTTGATAGCCTTCGTTTCGACCGCTTTCTCTGCGGTCTTGCGCGGCTTTGCGGGCGCCTTAGCTTTCTTTTCCTTGTCCGCCATTCCAAAAATCTCCTTCGTGGGTTCGCCGCCAACCTTGCAGGGGCCTCCCTCTTAGGATACGAAATCTAGTATCTAGATGGGAACCCCAAACCACTGTTGCGTATCTATCTGCGCAATCCCAGACGAGCGAATGCAACGCTCCGGAGAAGCAAGCGCATATCGCGCGGCCATTCCGATCGGTCGCTCGTCCATTGAGAGTGGCGGCCATCCTCGCCCAGGTGGAAGCCGGCTTTTACCCTGTAGCATCCAAACAATACAGAGCGAATACAATTCGCAAAGATAGAAAGGTCGGTATAGATCGAATGGATCAGCCAAAGTCTGACGCATTAGTATTTTTCGGAGCCACTGGCGACCTCGCGTATAAGCAAATCTTCCCCGCCCTGCAACGCCTGGCAAAACGCGGCAAGCTCAATGGGCCGGTCATCGGCGTCGCCAAGGCCGGATGGAACCTGGAGCAACTGAAGGCCCGCGCCAAGGACAGTGTCGAAAAGCACGGCGGCGTCGATCCCGAGGGCCTTAATTTGCTCCTTCAGCGTCTTTGTTACGTGGACGGAGACTACTCCGATCCCGAGACGTTCAAACATGTGCGCCGTGAATTAGGCAACGCTAAGCATCCGCTACACTACCTTGCCATCCCCCCCAGCCTCTTCATCGAGGTCATCGAGAAGCTGCGAGACTCAGGATCGGCGGAAGGCGCGCGTGTCGTGGTGGAGAAGCCCTTCGGGCATGACTCGGCCTCGGCGCATGAGCTGAACGAGGCTATTCACAATATCTTCGACGAGCCGGATATCTTCCGTATCGACCACTATCTGGGCAAGAATGCCGTACAAAATCTCATCTTCTTTCGCTTCTCGAACGCATTTCTCGAACCCGTCTGGAATCGCCAATACATCGAGAGCGTGCAGATCACTATGGCCGAGCAGTTCGGCATCCAGGGTCGCGGAGCGTTTTATGACGCCGTCGGCGCCTTGCGCGACGTGGTGCAGAATCACCTCATGCAGCTGCTGAGCAACATCGCCATGGAGCCGCCGCCTGGCCCGGACGTCGAAGCGCTGCGCGAAGAGCGCGTAAAGGTGCTGAAGAGCGTTCAGACGTTGCGGCCCGAAGACGTCGTACTGGGGCAGTTCGAGGGCTACCATGATGAGCCGGGCGTTAAGCCCGATTCCAATGTGGAGACCTACGCCGCACTCCGCCTGCACATCAATTCCTGGCGCTGGCGCGATGTTCCCTTTTATATCCGGGCGGGCAAGCTCATGCCCCAGACGGCAACCGAAGTCGTCGCAAAGTTCCGCGGAACTCCTCCGGTCTTCTCCGAAAACGTGCCCCCGCAGAACTACGTTCGCTTCCGCCTGAGCGGCGAGCCGGTGATTGCGATCGGCGGCTCGGTCAAGGAAGCCGGAGAGCGGCTGCGCGGCTGCATGGTCGAGCTGGTGGCCAACCAGGAGTGCGGCACATCCACCCTGCTGCCCTACGAGGAATTGCTCGAAGACGCAATGGAAGGCAACCAGACCTGGTTCGCCCGCGAGGATTATGTCAGAGAGTCGTGGCGCATCATCGATCCGCTGCTGCACGGAAACCTGCAGCCCACGATTTATAAGCCGGGAAGCTGGGGCCCACCCGAAGCAGCTCAACTCACATCCCGCGAAGGCGGCTGGTGCGATCCGAAATAGCCCTTAGAAAACGACTCCTTCCGCTTCTTTGCTCCCCTTCTGAATTGTCATCCTGAGTGAGCAAAGCGAGTCGAAGGATTTGGAGTTTCTTGCGCAATCGCCATTTTGTGGTCACAGCCCGACGCTGAAATCTCAACAGCGCACAAAAGTAGCTAAAAAAAGGTCCGGCCCGAAGGCCGGACCTTTTCGTTTGAGACAAGCCCTAATTAGTCCTGAACAGAGTGGAAGTACTTAGCAACTGTGCGCAGGAACGGACGAGCCGAATCCGGGGGAAGCACATTGCCCTTCAGGATCTGCTCGAAGGGATGCGGCGAACCGTAAAAGGTATCGGTGTCGTCAGTATTCTGGCTAACCGATGTGCCGTCCAGGTCGATGCCCGCGAACAGGCCCTTGCTGCGCGAGTAGGTAAGCAGCTCGGAGTTCAGCTTCCAGTCCGTCGAAGCCTGCGAGTTCCGGCCCACCGGACCCGCGGCTGCTGCAGCGTCCGCACCGATCTTGAACTTGTTCTTGAGCAGGTCCTGCAGGCCGTGGTCGTTGATAGCTACCAGGACCAGGTCAGTTCCCTGGCCGCCGATCTGGAATCCGAACGAACCGCCCGCCATGCGGATGAACGCCGGAGCGCTCCAGCCATGCGAAGTGCGGCAGGTCACGACTCCCTGGCCATACTGGCCCCCGATGACGAACGCCGCCTTCTTCAAGCTCGGAACCACCGCGACACAGGTCGCCTGCTTCACGATGCCGTCCGGAATTCCCTTATCGGGTGTCCGTGAAAGTTCATCGATGATGATGCGCGACTTCTCCAGCCGATCGTTCAACGTCGCCATATCGGTGGCAGCAAATGCGGAGAGTGACATACCCGCGACACAGAAAAGAGCCAGTACTTTCTTCATAAACAATCTTTCTCCTTGCAAAGATATCTCGCGTCGATAGCGGCATCGCCACGGCGCGGAACTCCCGCGTGGCAAGTTAGCACACTATTTGCTTCCACTTCAATTGATACGCGTAGATAGATGCAAAGGAGTGAAGGAAGGTTGAAGATGCGGGAGATTAACCCGAAAGATTGTGGAAGAGGACTCCAGGGAGTCAACCGCTGAAGATGCCCCAGAAGTTTTTTAAAAATCGGAAAGGAGTGAGGATGTATGCAAACCGGTTACTGAAGGAGGGTAAAAAAGAGGGGCTTTAGATCACAGTCTCCTGCGCCACCAGCCCCGTTCCCCAGATCTGCGTTGTTGCTAGTAATGTTGTAATACGTTACCAACTCGCGCGCAAGGTAACTAGAGTTGCAGGATGGAAAGTAATACCCAATAGTAATAGCACCAAAGTGCTACAGAAGTTGGGTTTTTGGGGCAAAACCCTTCCAAGATATTGAAAAATCAGGATTTATCCGTTCCGAGAACGCGACTGGCGGCATGGATCGAAAGCGCGATGCGATTCTGCACCCCCACCTTGCGCATCAGTCTGGCGATATAGGCCTTGACTGTGCGCTCCTCGATTCCCAGGCTCTCCGCGATCTCGCGATTCGAGCGCGCCGCCACCAGCAGACGCAGCACTTCCTGCTCCCGCCCCGTGAAATTGAAGTTGTGGCGCAGAACGCGGCGCTCCGTGGCATGCAGCATGCGGTCGACGAATTTGGACAGCACCTTGCGCGGCGCCCAGATCGAGCCGCTATCCACCACCGCGATGCACTGCGTCACCAGCTCCGGCGAAGCCGTCTCTTCGAGATATCCCTTCGCGCCCGCCGCGATCGCACTGATGATGGTCTCTTCGTTGGCATGGGAGCCCATCACAATCAGCTTCAGGCTCGGCCTCTGCGTCTTGAGCTTGGCCAGGGTCTCGAAGGAATCCAGGGGATTCTGAAGACTCACCAGCACCATGTCCAGAGTCGTATCGGCCATGGCTTCCGAAAGAGTGGTCGTTACCGCATCGACGCTGGGGACCTCGGAGAACACCGTCTCGAATCCCGCCACGCGGATCGGCTCAAAGTCGAGCAGTCCGATCCGGAGAGGGACGTCGCGTTGAAAAACTGGGTTCATCTGGGAGGCTCTTGCTTAAGCTTACAGCTTAGGCAGGACAATTCCCTGCTGTTTTTGATACTTGCCCCGTCGGTCGGCATAACTGATCTCGCACGGCTCGTCGGATTGAAAGAAGAGAATCTGGCACAGCCCCTCATTGGCATAGACCCGCGCCGGCAGGGGCGTGGTGTTCGATATCTCCAGGGTGACGAAGCCCTCCCACTCCGGCTCAAAGGGAGTGACGTTGACGATGATGCCGCAGCGGGCGTAAGTCGATTTGCCTACGCAGATGGTCAGCACGTCCCGCGGGATCTTGAAGTATTCGATCGACCGCGCCAGCGCAAACGAGTTCGGAGGAACGATCACCGAATCCGACTCGACCGTGACGAACGACCGCTCGTCGAAGTTTTTGGGGTCGATGATGGCGCTGTTCACATTGGTGAAGATCTTGAATTCGTTGGATACGCGCAGGTCGTAGCCATAAGACGAGAGGCCATAGGAAATAACCCCCTCGCGCACCTGCTTTTCGCTGAATGGCGAAATCATGCCATGCTGCATGGCCTGTTCGCGAATCCAGCGGTCACTCTTGATTGCCAAGAAATCTCCTTGCCGGGGCGGGCTTGCCAATTTGCCCCGAAATACATTTATTTGGTTCAAAAATTGCATCTTACGAGACGCCCGATGCGTTGACAATGTTCAAAAAGCTTTCTAGCATCACACCAGCATTCGGGCAGCAGCAGCAAACTCTCGTATCGGGGTGAAGACATTGATTAAACAGGACATCATCCACCACGTGATTGAACGCACCGGCCTACCCAGGGTGAAGGCCGAAGCCGCTGTGGATACCGTCTTCGAGACTCTGAAGAAGGCCCTGGCCAATGGCGAGAGGATCGAGCTGCGCGGCTTTGGCGTCTTCAACGTCCGCCCCCGCAAGACCGGAATCGGCCGCAACCCAAGAACCGGAGCCGAGGTGACCATCACCCCAGGCAAAGCCGTCCGCTTCAAACCCGGGAAAGAACTCCACCTGCTCGACGGCCAATAGATCCACTCGAAGCAAGTTATTACGGGTGCCCCGCATCTCGCTTTTGAGATGTGGAATATTCACGGGCCTTGAGATTTTTCACTCAAGCTCGAATGATTCAGCGATCTACTTATCGCTCACCATCGCCACGGCCTCATCCGTCAACGGCTGCTTCAAATCCCACATCCTGGCCCAGGGATCGCGGGCTAGGCGCGTCTTCCAGTCATCGAAATTTGCGACTGAGAACTCCGGTTTCGTCTTGAGATCGTTCCAGCTCAGCGGCAGCGCCACATGCACTCCCGGACGCGCGCGGGGAGAAAATGGCGCAACAGCCGTCGCACCCCGCTCGTTGCGCAGATAGTCGAGGAAGATCTTTCCCTTGCGCGCCGCCTTGGTCATCTTGATGAGATAAAGATCGGGATCGCTCTTCTCCACCTGTTCCGCGAATCCTCGCGCGAAGGCCTTGATCGCAGTCCAATCGTGCTTTGGAACAATAGGCGCGACGACGTGCAGACCCTTGCCGCCCGTGGTCTTCACAAAGCTCTCCAGGCCAAGCTTCTTGAGCCGCTTGCGTATCTCCTGCGCAGCCGCCGTCAGCGTCTCCCAGCCGATCGCCTCATCGGGATCGAGATCGAAGATGAGCATGTCGGGAGTTTCTAGCGTAACGCTCCGCGATCCCCACGGATGCACTTCGAGCACGCCCATCTGCGCCAGACCCACCAATCCCTCGGGAGCGGTGAGCGTGAGATATTCCTCCGTCGCGCCCTTCTTGTCCTTGATCGGAACGCTGCCGATGCCGTCGGGAACTCCCTGCCCGATGTGCTTCTGAAAGAAGCAGGGATGCCCAACGCCTTCCGGGCACCGCACCAGGCTCAGCGGACGGTCGGCCAGGTGCGGCATCATGTGATCGACGACGGCAGCATAGTAGTCAGCCAGCTGCTGCTTGGTGACGCCGGTTGCCGCGTCGATGATCTTGTCGGGATGCGTGAGGCGGATATTCGCGCTCAACGTTCCTGCGCTTTTCGCAGCGCTCTTCTTTGACGCCGTCTTCGCCACGGCCTTTGCATGAACTCTCTGCCGCGCGGACTCTTGCGGCGCTGCCTCTTCGGCCTCCTGCTGCACCTCTGCCGTGTCGCGTGGCAGCTCAATCGTGACTTCCTTCGGCTTCTTGTCCTCGCGCAGGCCTTTGAATGCCGCCTGCCTCACCAGCTTGTCCGCCGTCCATGTGGCGAAGGCAACTTCGGCCACCAGATCGGGACGAACCCAGATGGCGCCCTTGCGCCCCTCAGCCGGAACGCTTGCATAGGCGGGATCTTTGACCTTCATCTTCTCCAGCCGCCGCCGCAGGTCGCGCTGGAATTGATGCGTAAAGCCGGTACCGGTTCGTCCCGCATAGACCAGCTTGCCGTTCTCGTAATAGCCGAGGAGCAGCGAGCCTAGGCCGTCGCCTTTGTCGCCCGGAAGCGTGAAGCCTCCGACCACAAACTCCTGCTGGCGAACGCACTTGATCTTGATCCAATTGGGACTGCGGCCGCTGGTATAGGCCGCATCGGCGCGCTTGGAGATAATGCCCTCTGCGCCCAGCCTGCAGGCATTGTCGAAGACCGTGCTTCCCTGTTGCTCGAAGTGCTCGCTGAAGCGCAGCGTCTCGTCCGGTTCCCCTGGCAGAATCCCGGCCAGCAGTTCTTTACGTTCGAGCAAAGGCAGGCTGCGCAGATTGTGGCCGTCGAGGTGAAGCAGGTCGAAGGCAAAGTACGTCATCGGATGCGGGGCGTGGTCCTGAAAGGCAGCCTGCAGATCGGCAAAGCTGGTGCTGCCGTCGGGGCGAAGCACCACCACCTCGCCATCGAGTAGCGCGCTGGTCACGGGAAGGCGCGCTGCCGATTCCGCGACCGCCGGCATGCGCCGTGTCCAATCGAGGCCGCTCCGCGTGTACAGGCGGACGTCTTTGCCCTTCTTATCGATGTGAATCTGGATGCGGTAGCCGTCGAGCTTGAGCTCGTGAATCCAGCCCTCGCCGCGCGGAGCTTCCTTGGTCTGGATCGTCAGCTGCGGAGGAATGAACTTCGGCATCGCCTCGCGCGGAAGCTCATTTATGCGGGAAGAGATAGCCGATAAAGCTTTTGTCGCCGCTGTTGTTACTTTTTTTTTACCGGCCTTCGCGGACGGCGATGACTTCTCCGGCTTGGTCACAGGTGCGGGCGTCTTATCGTCGATGGTCGCAGTGTCTTTGGAATTCCAGATGTGGTCTTCGTCGCTGGCGATCTGATCCAGGTTGCGGCCGGTAACCACGCTATCCGGCGCTTCCTCGGTGATAGGCTTGTCCTCCGCGGGACGCTCGAACTCGTCGTGTTCCTTGATGAGCAGCCAGTTCGGCTTGCGCTCCTCGGCAGCCTTGCCGCCCATGCGAACCAGCGTCCAGTTCCCTTTCATCTTCTTGCCATGCAGCTCGAACTTCAGGCGGCCTGTGCGGAAGCCCTCATCGGCATCGCCGTGCGGAGCCCAGGTGCCGTTATCCCACAGCATCACCGTGCCGCCGCCGTATTGGCCCTTGGGGATGGTGCCCTCGAAGCCTCCATACTCGATGGGATGATCCTCCACTTGCACCGCCAGACGCTTGTCGCCGGTGAAATAGCTTGGCCCTTTCGCTACCGCCCAGCTCTTGAGCACCCCGCGCCAGCCCAGGCGAAAGTCATAGTGCAGACGCGTCGCCGCATGCTTCTGGATGACGAAGGGCAGGTCATTCGTTTGCGCCGGAGGCTTAGGCTTTCCGCCAGACGGTTCAGCCGTCACCTCGAAGTCGCGCATCGAGCGATACATCTCCAGCTGCTCGTCGACTGCCAACGACGCCGATTTGCCCTTTTGCTGCGGCGGGGCAGTCTTGCCCGTGCCTGCCTTCTTCTTCGCCGGCTTGCTTGATTTCTTCGTAGCCATCTCAGGCGCTCTTCAGCTTGCGCGATGCGGATGCGGCCTTATTCGCCGGCTTCTTGGGAGCGGATTGGGTGCGCGACGCAGTCTTCGTGCGGGCGCGCGGCCCCGATGCCTTGAGGCTGGCCTTCAACGCATCCATCAGGTCGATGACCTTGGCGTGTTTCGGAGCCTTCTCCTCAAGCGGCAGAGGCTGCTTGTTCACCTTGGCTTCCACCAGCTTGCGCAGCGCGTCTTCGTAATCGTCCTTGAACGCATCGATATCGAACGGCTGCGTGTAATGCTCGATAAGCTCGTTGGCCATGGTGAGCTGGCGCGCGTCGACAGTCTGCGCCTTGATGCTGCCGAAATACTCCTCCGTCTTACGCAGCTCGCTGCCATAGCGAAGCGTATAGGCCATGAGCCCCAGGGCCTTGTCGTCATGCGGAGCCGTCACCGCCATCAGATGCTCGCGGCCGGCGAAGACAATCTCCCCCAGCCCGGCCTTGCCGCTCTTAGCCAGTGCCTTCTGCACCACGGCAAAGGCCGCCGCCTGCTTGTCGCCATCGGGAAGAACGAAGTAGGGCTTCTCGAAGAGCTCCAGCGGCAGCTCGTCGAGACTGACAAACTGCGCGATCTCCAGCGTCTTCTTGCTCTCGATGCGCAGCCGGTCGACCTCCTCGGGCTCGACGACCACATACTTGCCGGGCCGGTACTCGTAGCCTTTGACGATCTCCGCCTTGTCCACCGGATCGTTGCCGTCGATCACCTTGAGGTGATGCACCCGCTCCCCGGTCTTGCGATCGATCTGGTGAAAGGAGATCTCGCTCGCCGTACTCACGGCAGGAAAGAGCTGGATCCCAAAGGAAACCAGCGAAATTTGCAGTTGCCCCGACCAATATGGACGCGCCATCCTATCGAACCTCCGATGAACACAAACCGAAGCTAGTCTCCTGAGCCGGCGGTCACCGCATCCTTGTCATCCCGACCGTAGCGAAGCGAAGCGGAGGGACCTGCAGTTTCCTAACGGCGGACGCCACGGCCAACTTATGAAAACATGCCCGGCGCTTCCGACTCAGCAGACTAGTTGGATTCAAGAAATTCTATCCGGGGTGCCAATGGTTTCACCAAAATGGCCCCGGGAGTCCAACAATAGCGCCGTTGCCAACAACATCCGCGCTATAGTGTTTCGGACAAGATTCAATCAACGTGAAAAGCCGCTTGAAAATCAGACTTTTTCTCATGGCCGGAACGATTCTGTTTGCCATTCTGCCGCTCTATCTCACTTCGTGGAGAGACGCAGTGTATGACGGCGCTCTGCTGGTGATTTCCTTCGCATTTTCATCCGACGCCGTCTTCCGCTGCCTGGATCCGGCAAACAAGAAAAGAAGAGACAGCTTGACCGTGTTTTTCGCGGTGGCCTCGATGGCCATTCTGGCCCTGGGGTTACTTCAATACGGCCCCATCGCCAACGACCTGCGAAAAGAAAAGCTGTATACGCAAAGAAGTCTCGAGTCAGGTTCGATTCTGCCGTTAGCACTCTTCGAAAAAGAGCGGAGCGAGGATGAAAACGCCATACCGAACAACTCCACGGTATTGCTGATTTGCAGCCTACTAGCCGAATTCAGCGTTATCATATTTGAGGAGAGCTGATATGCCATTGTCTTGGCAGGCCGTGTCTGGAATCATCATCGCCGCCGCGATGTTCGGCACCGCGCTCTATCGCCACCTTCGCGGCGAAGGCAGAAGCATCCACACCACCGAAGATTCATCGTCCAATCGACCCTCCGCGCATTATTGATCCATCCCGCGCCACGCGAACGCTGAAAGCATCCACGTTTCAGCTACTCCTCCTCGTCTCTGCGACAATTCGTTTATGGCAGAGAACATTCGCACAGGGGTTATCGGCTTCGGCATGGCGGGACGCATCTTTCACACGGCAGTCATCGCCGAGACTTCAGGCCTGGAGCTGGCCTGCATCGTCCAGCGCAGCGGCGATGAAGCCGCCAAGGCCCATCCCGGCGTCAAGATCGCGCGGTCCATCGAAGAGATGCTGGCCGATGAGTCTATCCCGCTAATCGTCGTAGCCACGCCCAGCGCCGATCACTACGCTCACGCCGCGCAGTGCCTCAAAGCGAAGCGCAACGTGGTCGTCGACAAGCCCTTCACCTTGACCTCCGGCGACGCGCAGCACCTCATCGATCTCGCGAAAGAAAATGGCGTGCTGCTCACCGTCTATCAGAATCGCAGATGGGACGGCGACTCGGTCACCATGAAGCAGGTCGTCGAATCCGGCGAGTTGGGCCGCATCGTGACTTACGAGGCGCACATCGACCGCTACCGCGCCGCTCCGCGCCTGCACGCGTGGCGTGAGAGCGGCGGTCCGGGCGGCGGCATCCTCTTCGACATCGGCGCGCACCTCATCGATCAGGCCGCCATGCTCTTCGGCGATCCTGACAGTGTCTGGGCCGACGTGCGCATCGAACGCGAAGGATCGCTCATCGACGATGCCTTCGATATTCAGCTCAAGTTTGGACCCGTGACCGCGCTCCTGCGCTCGACGCTCACTGCCGTCACTCCCGGACCGCGCTTCACCATCCACGGCACCCAAGGCAGCTTCGTGAAGTACGGCATCGATCCGCAGGAAGACGCGCTGAAGGCCGGCGGCAGGTATTCCGATCCAGGATTCGGTGAAGAGCCGGAGCACCAGTGGGGCGAGCTGCAGATCGCCGGCGAGCCGGCGAGGAAGATCAAGACCGCCCGCGGAGATTATCGCGGCCTCTACGCCAACGTGCGCGATGCGCTCCTCGGCGCAGGCAAACTGGAAGTCAAGCCGGAACAGGCATGGCGCACCACGCGCATCATCGAGCTATGCCGCGAGTCCAGCGCATCGGGCTGCGCAATAAAGTATCCCGGCTGATGAAACCTTCCGTCATTCTAACGACCAGCGGGAGGAAAAAATCCCGGCGATGCTGCACCCACGCAACTGTTATCCCTCGCTCGAGATAACACAGCGTCATTGACGAAGCATTTAGCGGACCCTGTTTGAGGGTCCGCCTGAATCGACTTAATAAGTCATCCGCGTAAGTTACTGCGACGCGACTAACTAAGTAGACGTATAAAATACGCAACGAGCAAAAGAGAATACTCCCTGAACAAATGACGCTTCAGCTCAATACTGCATCCGATAATCAGCATATAAGAGGACGCATCTTCCACTTACCAAATACTAATGCCATTGCCCACAAATAGCTTACGGAAGCATTGCTAGACTTGGGTCAAATATCTTGCTTGCTCAAGCGGATATTTAATCAACAGCACCTAAGGACCCCAAATGAAAATCAAAACGATTGCAACTAGCGTCATGATGGCCATGGCACTTACTATTTCTACTGCTGCGACTAACTCCTATGCACAGCCAGCTACTTCCTCTGTGCAGCCAGAGCCATCCAACATTCAGCAGTCGCCATTCTCCCCGCCCATGCCTCTGGGCTGCGGAGATGGACCCTGCTTCGTAATCTAACGTGATCCCGGGAAGCTTACGCGGGGAGTTCGGACCACCGGAGTCCAACTCCCCATAGTTGAACGGGCAGGCGCGGTACTTTCCGCCGCTCGATCGACGAACGCCCTCTTAGCTCCGCTTCCCCTCGCGAATCCTGCGAATCTCTTCCATCCTTTGCGCCAGTATCTTTTCGCGGCCTTCGGCAGTGGGCTGGTAATATTTGCGCCCACGCAGGCTATCGGGGAGGCAGTCCATGTCCGCGACCTTGCCCTCTTCATCGTGCGCATAGCGATAGCCTTTGCCGTAGCCGATGGACTTCATCAGCCCGGTCGGGGCATTGCGCAGATGCAGCGGCACCGGTTCCGCGCGCGTCGCTTCAATATCGCCCAGCACCTCGCCGTAAGCGGTATAGAGGGCATTCGACTTCGGAGCCAGCGCCAGATAGACCACAGCCTGAGCCAGCGCCAGGTCGCCCTCTGGCGATCCCAGAAAATCCATCGCATCGCGTGCCGAGAGAGTCAGATTCAGCGCCTCGGGCGAGGCCAGCCCGATGTCCTCGACAGCAATGCGCACCACGCGGCGCGCCACGTACATCGGATCTTCTCCAGCCTTGAGCATGCGCCCCAGCCAGTAGAGCGCCGCATCGGCGTCGGAGTTGCGCACCGACTTATGCAGCGCCGAGATGAGGTTGTAATGCTCTTCGCCCTTCTTGTCGTAGAGCAGCACCCGCTGCTGCAGCGCCTCGACTGCGAGATCTTTGGTGATGACCTTCTCCGCGCGCGCCTCGGCCAGCTTGGCCGCGACTTCGAGCGCGTTGAGCGCGTTTCGTGCGTCGCCGCTCGAATAAGAAGCCAGCGTGAGAAGCACCTCGTCCTCGGCGGAGATTTGCATCTTGCCCAGGCCGCGCTCCGCATCGGTGAGCGCGCGGCGCAGCAGCGTGAGGAGCGCCTCGTCGCCCAGCGCCTGCAGGGTGTACACGCGGCAGCGGGAGAGCAGCGCGCCAATAATTTCGAAGGAAGGATTTTCCGTCGTCGCGCCGATCAGCCGGATCGTCCCGTGCTCCACATATGGCAGGAACGCATCCTGCTGCGCCTTGTTGAAGCGATGGATCTCGTCAATGAACAGGATGGTCCGCGAGCCGAACTTGGCTGCCTTCTCCGCGTCCACCATCACCTGCTTGATCTCCTTGATGCCGGAGAGGACAGCCGAAAATTCGATGAAGCTGGCGTGTGTGGCGTTGGCGATGATCTTGGCCAGCGTGGTCTTGCCCACGCCCGGAGGCCCCCAGAAGATCATCGAGGCCGGATCGTCGCGCTCGATCTGCACGCGCAGCGGCTTGCCCGGAGCCAGCAGGTGGACCTGCCCGACATACTCTTCCAGATTGCGCGGCCGCATGCGCTCCGCCAGCGGAGCCGACAGGTTCGCCGTGGTATGCAGATCGGGAGTGGGATTGAAAAGGCTCATCGCAACCCTCGCTGCCGCGCGGCTTCATACAACAGGATGGACCCGGCGACCGCCGCATTCAGCGATTCCACCGGCCCGGGCGTGGGAATCGTCACCCGTTTTTCAATCAATGCCAGAACTTCTTTCGGAATTCCATTTCCCTCGTTGCCTAAAATCAGCGCCGACGGCTGCGTGAGGTCATACCGCGCAATCGGCTCGCCCTCCGTCGCCACGGCAGCCAATGCCGTGATCGTCCGTGCCGGCAGTGCAGCAAACAATTCCTCCGCCTTCGCGGCCACGCATGGCAGGCGGAAGGCCGATCCCGCGGAAGCACGCAGCGTCTTCTGATTAAACAAACTCACCGTCCCCGGGAGCAGAACGAAGCCGGTCGCTCCGAAGGCCTCGGCGGATCGAATCAGAGTCCCAAGATTGCCAGGATCCTGCAGTCCGGCCGACACCACCACCAGCGCGGCAGCCTTCGCAGCCAGCACCTGATCCAGGGTGAACGTGGGCGGCGAAACCAGCGCGGCAATCCCCTGCGGGGCCTCGGTCGGAACGGCGCTGGCAAAAATATCGGGAGGCAGCGCCAGGACATCGACAGAGTCCGGCAGGTCGAGCCGGTCTAAGAGCGATTCTTTCCCCGTCTCGACAAACACCGCCGCCAGCAGCAGGCCGCTGGCGATCGCCTCCCCGACCAGGTGCTCGCCCTCGATGGCGATATGTCCCTCGTCAGTGACGCCGGCGCGCGCGAAGCCGGAGCGCAGCTCCTTGACCCGCGCATTCTGCCGGCTCTGTACGATCCTTGAAACCGGGCGGGGCGCTCGCCCGCGCATGGAAACAGTCGGCATGGGTGCGATTTTAGTTGGTTTTTAATGTGCGCGCAGTGTGGAGCGATCGCGGAAAGACTCAAGGGAGCCACCCGCAATTCGATGTAGCTCGGCGTGGTCGCCATGCCTTGGCATAAAATTGAGCAGTCTGGCTCGCTCCGGCCGAAGAACTCCCTCTTGCGCATCTATCCCACGGCGCAGGGTCAGGGAAATCTCGAACGCCGCTTCGCGAGTATGTTTCGAAAATTGGAGTGACCTTGTCTGCAGAGATTCTGCGTATTCATCCGGACGAACCCGAGCCGGATCGGGTGCAATTCGTTGTTTCATGCCTGAGAAGCGGCAAAGTCGCGGCGTTGCCGACCGACACGTTCTACGGCCTGGCCGTCGACCCGGTGAACCTGCGCGCCGTCGAGCGCATTTATGAGATCAAGCATCGCCTGAAGCATAAGCCGCTCTCGCTGCTCATCGCCGACGTCTCCCAGGCCTACGAGCTGGCGCGCGAAACCGGTTCCACCCTGGATCGCCTCGCCGAGCGCTTCTGGCCCGGCCCGCTGACCCTGATCGTGAAGGCCAGCTCACGCCTGCCCCTGCGCAGCACGGCCAATACCGGCAACGTCGCCATCCGCGTTCCCGACGCCGCGATTCCGCGCGCGGTCGTGGAGGCCTTCGGCCTGCCCATCACCGCAACCTCGGCCAATCTGCAAGGCATGCCGGAGTGCACCTACGCTGCCGCCGTGCGCGACCAGATAGGCGACCGCATCCCATTGATCGTGGATGGAGGACCGACGGCGCGCAGCCTGCCAACCACCATCGTCGACCTCACCGGAGGCGAAAATTCATGGCAGATTCTGCGCGAAGGAGCCATTCCGACCCACGAGATCGCGCTCGCATTGCAGTCGTGAATTGCGCTCGAAACGAAGATGGCGCCGACTCCTCGCATACCGTATCGTCATCTCTTGCGAGAGAGAGGCAAATTTGATGAGAGGGGCAAAGTCCCGCTGAGCATCGCGGCTCTATCCCGGGCATTCTCGCCTGCCGCACTCCGGCAGGATGGGTCCCGGGTTCGCTACGCTTTGCCTTTCCACCCATGATTGTCCCGGAGAACAATCTACGCTCCATGCGCCGCCAGTTCGCCCGCTCCGGGCAGCCGGGGAAGTCTCCCGTCTGGATCGCGTTGTCGATCCTCCTGCTGCTCGGCCTCGGTTGGGTGGCCTGGGTCAACACCCAGATTGAAGCCTATGCCGAACACGATGAGGCCCGGCCCTCCGATGCCATCGCCGTCTTCGGTGCAGCCGAGTATGACGGGCGGCCCTCCCCCGTACTGCGCGCGCGCCTGGATCACGGCCTCACCCTCTACCAGGAGAAACTCGCCCCAGTCATCATCACTCTCGGCGGCGGCGACCCGGCAGATCAACACTCCGAGGGCGGAGTGGGGCACGACTACCTGCTCGCCCACGGCGTCCCGGAAAAAGCCATCATTGCTGAAACCGAGAGCAAGAACACCGAGGAATCAGCCAGGCGGCTGGCAGTCATCGCCAGCGCCAATGGCCTCAAGAAGATTCTGGTGGTCAGCGATGGCACCCATCTCTTCCGCATTCATGCCCTCTGCTCCAGCCTGGGGCTGGACGTGGTCACATCCCCGCGCCCACCGGGCAAAGGAATCTCCCGCACCGACGCCTTCCAGCGCAAAACGCACGAGATTATGAGTTATTCGGTATGGCGCTTCCGCCGCATGCTCGGCATGGGTCGCTAGCAGTCCATCCTCAGCTCCGCGCCATCATGACGATCGCCCCGCAGACCGCAGCAGCGCAGGTCGAGAGAAAATTCACCGCGTCATTGTTCAGCCAGCCGCGCCGTTCCATGGTCGCGCCCAGCAGGCTGTCGAAAAATAGCCCGAAGACTCCGGCGGCCAGCGCGATCAGACCCTCAGCCCAGGACAGCGGCAGAATCAGGACAGAAAGCAGCACGATCGCACCAGCGCCCACGCATCCGGCCAGCGTCCCTGCCATGCTGATCGCCCCGTCGGTTCCCGGAGAGACCCGTCGCAGCGTCGTCAGCAGCAGCGGTTCCCCGCCCAACACCTCGCCCAATTCCGATGACAAGGTATCGGCGGTGGCCTCGGCCAGAGCGGCGACCAGGGCAATCAACATCGCGCGGCCGAGAATCGGTGCAAGCACCGCGAAATGGGCGAGGCTCATCGCAACGCCGGCCAGCGCAGCGGCTCCCAGGTTGGCGGCCACCTGATAGGCCGAGCGGCCGCGGCGCTGCTCGGCAACCAGCAGCTGCTCCTTGCGAGCCCGTCCAAAACGGGTCGCCGAGACGGTGAGGAAAAATAATGCGAACAGCGGCCACAACACTGTCCGCCAGCCGGGGACGGCGTAATAAAAGCCTGCTGTGAAGAGGGGGCCGGTGAGCGCCGCGCCCGGAGTAGCCGCCCGCAGCCCCCACGCCAGCAGCCCGAATCCGGCTCCGATGGCCGCCCCCTCCAGCAGCAGAGAAGGTGCGATCCAGGAAAATCCAAGCGTCTGCACCAGGAGCGCCGCGAAAACCGGCAGCACCGTGAACGCCAGCACCAGCTGCGATTGCCAGCGCAGAACTTCGCCGCGATGAGGGTTGGAAGCCATGAGGAATCTTGTTTGAAGGTAAACGATTGGGACGGAGGAGAGGCGATGGTCCGGCGCCATCCCCTACCGCAAGCATCGTTGCCCCCAGCTGACGAGGAATGTTTATTTCTTTGCTGGAGCGCTGAATTAGTCGTCCGCTTTGAATTCGCCCTCAAACCGGCTAATAACATAAGCGATCGCTTCACACAGATTGCTCAACCGTTCTCCAGAGGGCATGCCTTGCAGGGGCGGAATGTCTTCAAAAAATATCTCGAACTTCGCGCCAGTTATGATCCTTATCTTTTGGGGCGGATTCCCGGTCGCGCTTTCGACCTTGAACCTTAGGCGGTCGTACTGACCGCCGAGAATGTCACAGGGAAGGCCCTCTCTGTCGATGTCTTTGAACCCTTCAGGGGGATCAAAAACGATGTCTGCGAAGAGTTCCGTGGGAAATGCGGCGATGATTCGCAATCTCCTGTGCCTATCGAGCCGCGCGAGGTTATGAACATCTTCGAGAGCGCCCGAGAGTCCCCTATCAGGGTGACCCAGAGGTTTTTCGGCACTGTCAGGCTGTATCGACTCGAGCCAAATCCTGAGATTATCTGGGAATGGAAATTTGTGGAATCCACACTTCTTGAAATCCCGATTCCTACCGTTGAGGATGGGAAAATAGAGACTATTTGCGTCGGCTGGAGGCTCGGCTCCCTGCGTGTAGGTAATGGCGTCCCAGATCAACCCATCAAGAGCCGCTCGAAGCTGATGAGCAAACTCGCCGAGTATGAGTGGCAGGATGGTATCGGCAATCCTTTTTTGGGTGGTCTCGCTGGCAGTAAGGCTTGCGACATAGCAACTGCTGTCTTCGTCATATCGAACGACAGACCCAAAGGGGTTATTGGCAAGCACTGCATTCCATTCACATTGGAATGCGACGAGGTGGTCTCTCGCTCTCTTGATCCGGCTCCAGCTATTTTTAAATCTTCGCTCACCCATGCGAGATAGATAATATCCACCTGCCGAGATCGCCGGGCACCAAACCCGACAGAAAATGCAATTTTCGGTCACGCGAATAGAATGCAGCTCCCTGAACCCTGTTCCCCGGCGCGAACCCCGTCCGGAAGAGCCGCCGGGATGACTATGTTTGGGCATCGGGAGGCGGCAATCGGCTTTCCTTTCCCTCCCGGAGAAAGTCAAACGCTGCGGTGATTTACAATCGTACTTCCGTCAGGATGCGCGATCTGGATTCACCAGTCTTGTTTCCGGGATGAGCGGTTTTGAGCGGATCGATTGTGAAGTGAGGTAATTGCGAGTGCAGAGTCTGAAATGGCTGGCAGCCGGAGCGCTGCTGGTTCTGGCCGGTGTCACGGGTTGTGGAAGCCAATATCGCCCCGTTATTACTCCCGTATTGCCAACCGGCCCTGCGGCGCAACCCACGGCCTTCGCCGTTGTCTTTTCGCAGCCGGATCTGGTCCCGCCGTCTTCCCTGCCGGCCAACGCGCCACCGTGCCCGGCAACGGCCTACGCCAATCCCGGCGTGGTCACCCTTCTCGACTTCTCCGGTGACAGCATCACGGCGCAAGCGCAGATCGGCACCGGTCCCATCACCTTTGCCCTCGACGCGGCCGGGGCCAACGCCTATAGCCTGAATTGCGATAACACCATCAGCACCGTTCCGATTACCGAGACTCTGCAGACCAAGAACGTGGCCAGCAGCACCCTCTTCAGCGGAGCCGCTCCGTTCAATGCCCTGGCCATCACCGCCGGACAGTATGTCGTTGAGCAGGGCCGGAACTCGGTAGGCGCCTACATCGGCAGTCCTCCGGCTCTCAAGCAGGAGGTCGCGGTGGCGCCCAGCGTGGTCAGCGTTACCGGCATCCCTGCCTCGCAGCGGGTTTATTCCATCAGCCAGGGCAACAGCAACGGCGGTAGCGTCACCTGGGGACAATGCGCCAATCCATCCTCGGTGACGGTGCCCGGCGAAGCCGACGCCATCGAAGTCTCCACCAATACCGTCTCATCTCAGCTGCGACTCGGTATCTGCCCGGTCTACGGCGTCACCTCGGCTGACGGACTGCGTTCCTACATCATGAACCGCACCAGCGGTACTGTGACGGTCATCAATGATCAGCTCAACATGGTCGATCCCAATACGAGGCTCGGCGCCAACGGAACCATCAATCTCTGCGCCGGCGTAACGCCCTGCAACGCCGGGCCGGTCTTCGCACAGATTTACGGAACGAAAAACCTGCTGGTGACCTCGAACTTCGACAACAACACCGTCAGCGTTATCGATGTAAGTTTGGATCCTTACGGCAACGACAGTCCAACCTTCGGCAATGTCCTGGCCACGGTGCCCGTCGGAGCCAACCCCGCCTCCCTCACCGTCCTCCAGGATGGCAGCCGCGTCTACACCGCGAACGAGGGTGACGGCACGGTCACGGTAGTGAACCTGACCAGCTTTACGCCGCAGTCGACGATCCTGTTGTCGGGAACTCCGCTGTCGCCCAACACCATAACCGGCACGATGATTCCCCAGCCCCGCACCATCGACTCGGCATACAACTATCCCACTGGAAAGGTCTACGTGACCGCGCAGAACAGCGCATTCGTAACCATCATTCGCACCGATACCGATGTAGTCTCGGCGGCGATCCAGGTGCAGGGTGCAGTGGTCGACCTCCACACCACGGCGCAATATACGGGAACAACAGCCACCAGCACCAACAGCAACACGCAGAGCCGTGCCGTCGGGTCTGGCGCACCATAATCGCAACCGCGCTCAAATAACAAGGGCAGCCATCGCGGCTGCCCTTCCTTTTTCTAACCGGCTACATCAGGCTGACCGCATCCACATCCACGATCAGATTTCTCCGCGGAATGCCCACCGCATCGGCATGAGCCAAAGCCATGCGTAGAGTACGAGCCAGGACCCCGCGCTTTTCCGCCTTCAATACTAGATGAAACCGATAGATGCGCTTGATGCGGGCCAGCGGAGCCGTTGCCGGTCCGAGCACGCGCACGCCGTCCAGCTGTGTGGATTGAAACCAGCGACCCAGCGTAGCCGACCAGCCGGCTGCTTCCTCCAGATGCGGGCTCTGAATGATCAGATTCGCGAGCGAAGCGAAAGGCGGATAGTGCATCCACTTGCGGTACTTCATCTCGCGCTCGACGAAGGCATGGAAGTCGTGCTCCGCGGCGCAGGTGATCGCATAGTGGTCGGGATGATAAGTCTGCACCAGCACGGTGCCCGGCAGCTCACCGCGTCCGGCGCGGCCTGAAACCTGCGTGAGCAGTTGAAAGACACGCTCCGCCGCACGAAAGTCAGGAAGTCCCAACGCAAAATCGGCTCCAACCACGCCCACCAGCGTGACGCCGTGAATATCGTGCCCCTTGGCGATCATCTGCGTGCCCACCAGCAGATTGATCTCGCCGGAGTGCAGACGCATGAGCAGCCGCTCCATATCGCCGCGGCCGCGCACGGTGTCGCGATCCATGCGTCCGATGCGCGCGCCGGGAAAGATCTCCTGCAGCCGCTCTTCGCCCTGCTGCGAGCCGGCGCCGAGAAAATACAGGTGCTCGCTGTCGCACTTGGGGCAGCGCGCGGGGACATTTCTTTTGTAACCGCAGTAGTGACATTCCAGCCGCTGGCCAGCAGGCGCGCGGCCATCCGATAAAGTCACCGGCTTGTGATAGGTCAGGGAGATGGAGCAGTTCTCGCATTCCAGCTTCTCGCCGCATGCGCGGCACATGACCACGAACGAATAGCCGCGCCGGTTGAGCAGGATAATCGCCTGCTCGCCGCGATCGAGCGTCGCCTGCGTCCGCTCGATCAGCGCACGCGAGAAGAGATGCTCCTGTCCCGTCTCCTGAAATTCGCGGCGCATGTCCACCAGCTCGACCTTGGGCATGGGCCGCTCCATCACCCGGCGATGCATCTCGATCTGCGCATACCTGCCCTGGCGCGCGTTGTGCCAGGATTCGAGCGACGGCGTGGCCGAGCCCAGCACAATGGCCGCGCCGGCCAGCTTGGCGCGCATCACCGCCGTATCGCGCGCGTGATAGCGAGGCATCGACTCCTGCTTGTAGCTCGAATCGTGCTCTTCATCCACAACGATCAGTCCGAGATGATCCACGGGCGCGAAGACCGCCGAGCGCGTGCCCACCACCACTCGCGCCTCGCCGCGCCGGATGCGATGCCACTGCTCGCTGCGCTCCTCCGGAGTGAGAGCCGAGTGCAGCAGCGCCACCTCCGCGCCGAAGGCATGATGCAGCTGCGCAGCCATGGCCGGCGTAAGCCCGATCTCAGGGACGAGCAAGATCGCCGACTTGCCGCGATCCAGAGCACGCTGCATGGCCGCAAGATAAACCGCCGTCTTTCCCGAGCCGGTAATTCCATGCAGCAGATGCGGCCGGAACTCGTTGGTCTCGACAGCCGCCGTGATGGTATCCAGAGCCGCCTGCTGCGCGGGATTCAGCGTATGTGCAGGCCGATGCATCTTGGAGAGATGAGTGAGGTGGAACTCCGCAGGCCGCTCCTCGATGCGCACCAGCTCGCGTTTCACCAGCGTTCCCAGGGTCGACGCAGGAACCTCGAGACGGCGCAGCTCCGCAACCGGCAATTCTCCACCGCTGCCCGCCAGTTCGGCCAGAATCGCCTGCTGATTCTCGTTCAGCTTGGGCAGCCGCGCATCTGCCACCAGCACCGCATAGCGGACCATGCGCCGCGCATCGCGGGCGGCAGCCGTGGTCTCGCGCGCGATCCACTTCTTGCGCAGCATTCCGGCCAGCAGCTCGCGCGTGACGCCGGTAGCCGAGCGCAACGTCGCGGTGCGCACCGCCTCGCCCGGTTCGAGATAGTTGAGCGCCTTGTATTCGATATCCTGCTCTTCCGGTGAGCGCCGCGATCGTCGCGACGAACCCTGCTCCGCGCCTTCGAAGAGCGCCGCGCGGCCCGCATCGGTGATGCGATAGAGCTCCTGCTTCTTCACCTCGCTCATCAGCGGCAGCATGGCGCGCAGCACCTCGCCCACCGGGGCGACGTAATACTGCGCGATCCACTGGGCAAGGTCCAGAAGCTGCGGCGAGAGGATCGACTCCTCATCGAGAATGGTGAGGACCGGCTTGGCTTCGACCGGAGGCGGCTCATCGTGCAGACGAAGCACGATCCCGGCCAGCTTCTCGTTGCGAAAGGGCACCAGCACCCGTCCACCGATCGGGGGAATCCTCTCCGCAAGCGCATAGGTAAAGGCGCGATCGAGAGGGACAGGCAAAGCAACATCGCAGAAGGCAGGCACTTTGATTAGGGTACAAGAACCCGGCAATTCTCCGCGCGGCGTCAAACGTACAGCGATTAAATGCCACAAAACCCATTTGCCGTTGAACAAACTCCTCCCTGCTGTCGATAAGAGAGGGGCTGCCCCTATGCTCCGTTCCCGCTGAAACAATTGAGGTCTTTTGCGTGAAGAAGTTCACCAGAACATCATGCTTGCTCGCCGTCTGGGCTGCTGCCGTAGTGCTTATCGGCGCGGCGCTGATGTCTTACCATCAGCCTTTTCGGAGCCCTTCAAACACCGTCCTCGCGCTCGTGAAACGACCCGATGGCCAGCGATGGAGAGTTCTTCACGTCCTATCGGGAAGCTGTGGCTGTTCGCAAAAAGTGATGCTGCATCTGCTCAAGCGCGGACCATTCACAGGAGTCGCCGAACAAATATTGGTCGTTGACGGCGACGAAGATTATCTGCCCGGCAGCCACATGCTACTGGCCCGGCTCGATCAGGAAGGCTTCGCGGTAACGCACGTCGCGGCCAAAGATCTTCCACAAGCCGCCGGACTTTATGGCGTGCCTCTTCTCGTGCTCGCCTCGCCCGGGAACAAAATCGCCTACATGGGCGGATACGGCACACGCGGAGATCAGGATGGAAACATCCTGCAACAGATTCGTTTCGGAAAATCACCGGAAGTCCTCGCCGTTCGCGGCTGTGCGGTAGGCGCGCGGCTCAGGCGCAAGGCAGACCCGTTTCACTTGAAGTATTAGCCGGCCATTTTTGGAGGATTCCTATGAATCATGAGATGACACAACACGAACTGTCCTACAACGCGAAGGTGAACACCGGCGGCTTTCTTCTGCTGCTCGCACATCTGCCCGTCCTGTGCGGCGTGGCCTTGATGAACAATGTCAGCCTCGTACTGGTTGCGGGCGTCATGATCGTTCTCCTTGCCGGCCCGGCGGCCATCCTGTTTCGCGACCGCAGCTCGGAGCTGGGCGCAATCGCCATCGCTATCGCCGCCATGGGCGTGAGCGCCCTCGCCATCTACGTCTCCGGAGGCATGATCGAAGCGCACTTCGAGATCTTCGTCCTGCTCGCAATGTTGACGGTCTTCGGCCGCGTCGCCCCGTTGCTGTGTGCCGCAGCGACCATCTCCTTGCATCACATAATTTTCTGGCTGTGGCTGCCCACCGGCATTTTCAACTACAAAGCATCTTTCAGCATCGTTCTCATTCACGCGTTTTTCGTCGTGCTGGAAGTGATTCCCGCCTGCTGGATCGCGCAGCAGTTTGGAAGATCGATTCAGGCGCAGGGGCTCGTGATGCAGCACCTCAGCGGCGCTGCCGATCAGATCGCGTCAGCCGCCGCGCAGGTCTCGTCCTCCAGCCAAAGCCTCGCGCAGGGCGCGACCGAGCAGGCCGCATCCATCGAAGAGACATCGGCAGCCACCACCGAGATGAGCGCCGTCTCGCAGCGCAACCAGGAAAACTCCCGATCGGCTGCAAGCCTGGTCTCGGCGGCCGCTCATCGCTTTGAGGGCACCAATGTCACGCTCAACAGCATGGTCACTGCGATGAGCGACATCAACGCCTCCAGCCAGCAGGTGTCGCGCATCATCAAGGTCATCGAGCAGATCGCCTTCCAGACGAACATCCTCGCCCTCAACGCCGCCGTAGAGGCCGCTCGCGCAGGTGAAGCCGGGATGGGCTTTGCCGTAGTCGCCGACGAAGTTCGCAGCCTGGCTCAGCGCTCCGCGCAGGCGGCCAAGGACACGGCCTCGCTGATCGAAGACGGCATCGCAAAATCTTCTTCCGGAGTGGCCCTGGTCAATCAGGTAGCCGAGGAGATCCGCTCCATCACCGCCGAGTCGGCCAAGATGAAGAGCATGGTCGACGAGATCAGCACCGGCAGCCAGGAGCAATCCAGAGGAATCGATCAGGTATCGCGGTCGATTCACCAGATGGAGCAAGTAACGCAGACTAACGCCGCCGCAGCCGAAGAAACCGCCGGCGCAGCCGAAGAGCTGACCGCCCAAGCAGAGTTCCTCAAGAGCATCGTCGAACAGCTGGCGGCGCTGAGCGGAGGAAGAGAGTCGCATGCTTTTGGCCATGTGGGCGCTTCCGTCCGAGACGCTTCAATGAACCAGGCAACGCAGCGCCTGGGCGTCTCGTACTAGAAGCCGTTCGGATGATCTTGTCTCAGCTCGGAGAAGAACCCTTCAGTCCCAGCTCGCGCATGGCGATCTGCAGATCCTTCCACGCTTCCTTCTTCTGCGTGGGATCGCGGAGCAGATAAGCCGGGTGATAGGTGACGATCAGCTTGCTGCCGCGGAGATCGTGAATCTGTCCGCGCAGGCTGACCAGCGACGCCTTGCGGCCCAGCAGATATGTCGCCGCCGTGGCGCCCAGCGCCACCAGCACCTCGGGGCGCACCACGTCGATCTGCTGCCACAGAAACTGCATGCAGGTGTTGGCCTCGTCGGGCTCCGGGGTGCGGTTTTGCGGGGGACGGCACTTCACTACGTTCGCGATGTAGACCTGCTCGCGCGTCACTCCCATGGCGTTGATCATGTTGTTGAGCAGCTGTCCGGCGCGCCCCACAAACGGCAGTCCCTGCGCGTCTTCGTCGGCTCCCGGACCTTCGCCCACGAACATCAATCGTGCATTGGCATCGCCGTCGGCGAAGACGATCTTGTGGCGTCCCTGGAAGGCCAGCGGACAGCGAGTGCAGTCGCCAATCTCGGCGCGAATGGCTTCAAGCGCGCCGGGGCGCTGGGCTGCGGGCAGGATATCGGGAACGAGCGCGGGCGGAAGAACGATTGGCTTGCGTGGAGGAATAGCTGGCTCCGGATCGAGAGAGGTAGTTACGGCGAGCGCGGGCAGATCGAGCTTCGATAGCTCGACCGGCGCTGGTTCTACAGGCGCGAGTTCTAGAGGCGCAGTTTCTGTTAAGGATTGCGGCTCGGCGGTTAGAAGTTCAGCTTCGCCGCGGCGGTAAAAATCATAGACGCCGAGGTCGCGGTAGTAACGCAAACGCGCGGTAACAATCTCTTCGATCTCGGGAAGCAGCCTGGACATTACTCAAACATCGTACCCGTTTCGGAGACCACATGCTGTGGACGACGCAGCCCGAGAATCTCCTCGAGGATGCGGTCGGCCAGATCGCGCTTGGTCATCTCCGGCAGGTCGAGCGATGTCTGCGCGGTGAGGAAGGTCACCGCATTGCGATCCGAGTCGAAGCCGATGCCTTCGCGCGAAACGTCGTTGAGCACAATCGCATCCGCGCCCTTGCGCAGCAGCTTGTCGCGGCCATGAGCGACGGCGTTTTCCGTCTCCGCCGCGAAACCGACGATCAGCTGTCCCGGATGCCGCCGTGCGACCACCTCGGAGAGGATATCCGCGGTCGGTTCCAGATCGAGCGTCAGCGGCCCTTGCCGCTTCATCTTCTGCCCGGACTGGCGGATGGGACGGTAGTCGGCAACTGCTGCAGCCTTGATGACAATCGAGGCCTGGTCCACGCGGTTGATCACTTCCCCGCGCATCTCTTCAGTCGTGATCACCGGAACGATCTCGACATTTGCGGGCGGCCGCAATGCTGTCGGCGCGCTGACCAGAATCACCCGCGCTCCGCGGCGCTCCGCGGCCTCGGCCAGTGCATAACCCATCTTTCCGCTGGAGCGGTTGCCAAGAAAGCGGACCGGGTCGAGAGCCTCACGGGTCCCGCCGGCGGTGATGAGCACGGTCTCGCCGCTGAGGTCGTTGCGATGATGCAGTACGCCGAGTACGGCATCGACGATGCTCGGAATCTCCGCCAGCCGTCCGCTACCCGTCATGCCGCAGGCCAGGTAGCCGCTGGCCGGCTGCACGATGCGCACATTGCGCGAGGCGAGAACATCCAGATTGTGCTGCGTGGCGGCGTGCTGCCACATGTTCACGTTCATCGCCGGCGCAACAATGACCGGAGCCGTAGTGGCCAGATAAAGCGTAGTGAGAAAATCGTCGGCGATGCCGTGGGCAAACTTGGCCAGGATATTCGCGGTAGCCGGCGCAATCACCAGCGCATCCGTGGACTGGGCGGCGTCGATGTGCTCGATAGCGGATGAAAAATTATCGTCGGGAACATCAGGGAGGGTCCACAGGCTGGTAATCACCTTGTGGCCGCTGAGCGCCGCGAAGGTAACCGGCTGCACAAATTGCTGCGCCGATTCCGTCATCACCACGTGGACGTCAAGAGCTTGTTGTTGCAACGCGCGAACCAGCTCTGCCGCCTTGTAGGCCGCTATGCCACCGGATACACCAACGGTAACCTTCATACCCAAGATTCTATCGGCAAAAACCGGAGCAGCGCACGAAAAAGTAGACACAGCCCCGCGATTGTCCTGAGAGGGGAAAACGGACAGGCATTCCCCGCGAGTTCCAGCTGCTCCTATTGAAGCAGCTGGAGCTTGATCGCGGAATCTTTAGGAAGCGACGAACTTGGGAATGTCGGGGGCTGCGACTTCCGGTTTGAAGACCGGAGTTGCAGGTTTGACATAGCCCACCTTGCCCGCGGCGATCTCGTCCTGGGCTACTCGGCAGGCCTTGCGTGAGTGGGAATCTACCAACGGCTGCGAACCATTTTGAAGCTGGCGGGCCCGGCGTGCGGCGACCATCACGTAACGAAAATTGCTATCGAATCCCTGTTCAACGCTCATGGCTTCTCCTGAATCGAATTGCTTCGACCGCTCAGACAGGGGCGGTTTCGGCATTGAGCACGCCGAACGCCTGAAGCACCGGTTTGATCCGCGCCTCAGAGTTTCGCTGGCGGCATCGTTCCGCTATTTCTATGAGTCGTCGCTCTTCCGCGGTACGGGAACCGGGGGTGCGGTTCAATCGTTCTGCAGAAACGATCGCTGACATCTCTTCTACGGCTCGATCAAGGATGTCGTTGACCAGAATATAACCGTATTGCCGGTAATTCTCAATCTCCTGCCGTGCTTTCGCCAGCCGCCGGCTGATAACTGCTTCGTCCACAGAGCCTTCCGCCCGGCTGCGGCCGCGCAGCCGATAGGCCAGATCCTCCGGCGAAGGCGGCATCAGGAAGATGCTCACCCCCTCCGGCATCCTCTTGCGCACCTGCGATGCGCCCTGTACATCGATATCGAGGAGCAAATCCTTGCCCTGAATAAACGCGTCGGTCAAGGAGTGGAGAGCCGTCCCATAGTAGTTGCCGAAGACATCGGCATGCTCCAGAAACTCGTCGTTCTCGATCATCTCCTCGAACTTCTCGCGCGAGATGAAATGGTATTCGCGCGCCTCTTGTTCGGCGCCGCGCGGAGGACGGGTGGTGTAAGAGACGGAAAAAGCCAGATCCTTCTCGAGAGAGCGAAGTCGGTCGACTAAGGTGGATTTGCCCGAACCCGAGGGCGCCGAGATGAGAAATAAAATGCCGGCCAAAACGCTGCTCTTCTCCTTTGTGGCGAACGCAATGCTGATGCGGTGTGTCGTCTTTCTAACGGCGGAACGAATCGGGAATTTCAGCGATGTATTCGATTCACCGCCGCTCAACAATCCAGCTTCGCTTACGACATCCGCGCTCCGCAACAGCCTGCGTGTGTTCTTCTATCGCCGGGCTTCGAATTTCACCCGGCATTTACTCAAGATTTTGTATCTGCTCGCGAGCTTTTTCTATTTCCGACTTCATACCCAGGCCCAGTTCCGTGACGCGAGGACCGTTTCCGGCCACGCCTCCCGTCTTCGAAAGCAAAGTGTTCGCCTCGCGGTTCATCTCCTGCAGCAGGAAGTCCAGCTTCTTGCCGATCTCGCCGCCCTGTTCGAGCAGCGCGCGGAAGTGGTCGATGTGCGCGTGCAGGCGCGTTACTTCTTCTTCGACGTCGCTGCGCTCAGCCAGCATCGCCGCCTCCTGCAGAACGCGGTCGGGCTCGAACGATCCGTTGAGCATGGCCTTCAATCGCTGCGCAATGCGCTCGAAGTAAGCCTGCTGTACATCTTTGCGCAGCAGCGCCGCCTCGTGCACTAACGCTTGCAGGCGGCCCAGGCCGGCGTTCAACTCCCCTGCCAGCACTCCGCCCTCGCGGGCTCGCATGGTGTTCAGGGCTTCGACCAGCGCCGGTAGCTCCCGTAGCACCGCTGCTTCGAGCGCCTGCAATTCCTCGTCGGAGCCGCGTTCCGCGCTGCGCCCCTCACTGCGTTCGCCATTGAAGATTCCGGGCAGGCGGAAGATCAGGTTGAGATCCGGCTCTCCCTTGAGTTCGTGCTCGGCAGCAGCCGAGCGAAAGGCCGCGATGTACAGCGCAACCTGCGCGGCATCGTAGGAGCTATCGGTCTTCTGGCTGCGTTCGAGGTTGAGAATCACCTCGACATGCCCGCGGGAGAGCTTCTCTTTCAGCACGCGGCGCAGCTCCATCTCCAGCGCGTCCGTGCCTGAGGGCAGACGCAGATGAAGATCGAGAAAGCGGTGGTTCACGCTCTTCAGGGTGAGGCTGAACCCGAGGGTATCGGAGACCCGCGCCGAGGTCCGGGCGAAGCCGGTCATGGAAAAAACCGGACGCGGAGAACGGGCTTCATCCTTGGCTGCGGGGGCCTTCAGAGAGGCAGGGGCGGTCATGCATCCGCCTTGACGGTGAGCGCGGTTTCGAAGGAATCCAGATCCGACGCATTCATAAACTGCAGTCTGTAGAGTTTCTGGTATGTAGGTGAAATTTGCAAGAGTACCTCGTGCGAGCCGATAGCTGTAATGCGTCCGCGCTCCAGGACGGCGATGCGTGTGGCTCGCCGAACGGTCGAGAGCCGGTGAGCGATCACCACGCTGGTGCGGCCCGACATCAGATTGTTGAGCGCCGTCTGCACTAGCGATTCGCTCTCCGAATCGAGCGCTGACGTGGCCTCGTCGAGAATCAGGATCGGCGCGTCCTTCAGGATCGCCCGCGCGATGGCCAACCGCTGGCGTTCACCGCCCGACAGGCGAAAGCCCTTCTCGCCAATCACCGTATCGTACCCTTCCGGCATGCGCAGGATAAACTCATGCGCCAGCGCGGCCTTGGCCGCATCGACCACCTTCGACAGCGGCACGTCGGGCTGCCCATAGGCGATGTTGTTGCGCACCGTGTCGTTGAACAGTATGGTCTCCTGCGTCACCTTGCCGATCTGCTCACGCAGCGAGCGCAGGCTCACATCGCGGATGTCGTGGCCATCGACCAGCACCCGGCCCGAGGTCACGTCGAAGAACCGTGGAACCAGATTCACCAGCGTCGACTTCCCTGCGCCACTGGGCCCGACCAGCGCGATCATCTCGCCGCGCGGAATCTCCAGGTTGATCTCGTGCAGCACCTGCCCGCCCTCATCCGCGCCGTAGTTAAAGCCGACATTCTCGAAGCGGATGCTCTCCTTGAAGCCCTTCAGCTGATAAGGATGCTTCTTCTCGATCACCTCGTCCTGATCGTCCATGAAGTCGAAGATGGCCTGCGAAGCGCCCAGCGCCTGCTGGAAGCTGTTGTAGTACACCGCGAATCGCCGCACCGGGTCATACATCTTGAAGAGCGCCACGATAAACGCGAAGAAGATGCCCTCGGTCATCGCCTGGCCGCGGATCGCGTTGCGCCCCAGCAACAGCAGCAGCGCGATGGCCACGGCGCCGATCAGGTCCATGAGCGGCGAGCTGATGGCCTGCGCGCGCACCGAGCTGAGGTTGGCGCGAAAAAGTTTCCGGGCCGCCTTGCGGAAGCGCAGCAGCTCCCAGAACTCCATGTTGAAGGCCTTGACGATGCGGTTGCCGGTAATGGTCTCGTGCAGAATGTTCTGGATCTCGGCCAGCTTGTCCTGGCCCTTGCGCGTTGTCTTGCGAACACCACGCCCGATCTTGCGGATCGACCCGATCACCACCGGCACAAAGATCAGCAGAATCCACGCCATCTTGCCGCCCAGCATGATGACCACGACCATGGTGAAGAGCAGCGTGAAGATCTGCTGCAGAAAATCCGAAAGCACCGACGACATGGCGTACTGCACGCGCTCGATGTCATTGATGAGCGCCGAGAGCAGAGTTCCGGTCGCGTGCTTTTGAAAAAACGAGATCGACCGGCGCAGGATGGCCTCATAAAGGTCGTCGCGCATATCGGTGATCATGCCGAAGCCGGCATAGTTTGCAAGATAGGTTCCGGCGTAGTCGCAGATACCTTTGAGGAAGGTCGAACCTACAAAAGCGAAGGCCACCACCGTCCACGGATTATGGAAGTGCGAAGGCACCAGCTTGGTCAAGTCGATGTGGAAGCGGGGCCCCAGCATCGAGGACAGGGTTAAATCCTTATGAACAGCATCGGGGTGCAGAACGTTGTCGAAGATCGGCCCCACCAGCAGCACGCGGAAGGCATCGAAGAGTCCAACTCCGGCAGCCAGAACTACGGACGAGATCGCTTGAAGCCAATAGCGGCGCGAGTAGTGCAGAAGGCGCCAGACACGCTTCATTCCCGCTCCGACAGGGGCGCGGGGGTTCGCCCGGGAGATTGCCAGCCGTACAAGACCATCCCCTTATTTTAGACTGTCCGGCGTCGAGGCGGAGGGAGATTCGTGGTCCTTCACGCCGGCCCCCGGCACGATCCATACCACGGTCACCAGTGCCGTAATGGCCAGCGAGAGCCACGGCCGATAAAACGCGACGGCAATAGAAAGCAGATAGATTCCCAGGCTGACCGCATGCCTCCATTGCTCGGCCTCATCGCTATGCCGCAACGATCCCGCCTTCCACTGCAGCCGCATCACCGTCCAGCGCAACACAAAAAAAGACAGCCCCGAAACCAGCATCGTGCAGTTGTAGAGAATCGTAGAGAAAGTATCGAACAACTTTTCGTCCAGGTAATCGACGAAGTAAGGAATCAGCGACAGAACAAACAGAAATATCAGGTTCGCCCACAGGATGCCGTAGTCCACAACTTCGGTGCGGCGTATCAGCTCGTGATGGTTGATCCAATAGATGCCCACCATCAGGAAACTGAGCAGATAGATGCCCAGCCGCGGCGCAACCGACCACAAACCGGCCAGCCCGTCGGCACGCGGAACATGCAGCTCCAGCACCATGATGGTGATGATGACGGCAATGACGCCGTCAGAGAAAGCCTCCAGCCGCGAAGACTTCATCTCAGAGCTGCTTTTCGTCTCAAAGCGATCTTTCGTCTCGGACCGGTCTGGGGACATAAGAGTCTCTGTGCTTCCTCCGTCTCAAATGGAAGCAACAGATTACCCGAATCCCCGCGGGCGTCCCACATCTCGCTTCTGAGATGTGGGATCACGGAACCTAAGGCGCCAAAGGCGCAATCGCCTGGACGGCCAGTCCTCAGGCGATCGACTTAACCACGCCGCCCTCGACGCGAACCGAAGCTCCCGTCGTCGCCGAGGCCTGCTGGCTGCACAGGTAGACCACCATCGACGCGATCTCGTCGATGGTCTCCCAGCGCTTCAGCAGGCTGCTGGGCCGCGCGTGCTCAAAGAACTCCTTCGTCAGCTCTTCCTTGGTCTTGCCCTGCTGCCGCGCCAGGCCTTCGACGAACGTGGCCACGCCCTCGCTGTCAGTGGGACCGGCGAGCACCGAGTTCACCGTGACGCCGCTTGCCGGAAACGACTCGGCGATGCCGCGCGCCACAGCGAGCTGCGCCGTCTTGGTCATGCCATAATGCACCATCTCCGCCGGAATCTGCAGCGCCGATTCACTGGAGATGAACAGCACCCGCCCCCACTTCTGCGCCAGCATCTGCGGCAGATAGTGCCTCGTCACGCGCACCCCGGAGAGCACATTCGTATCGAAAAACCGCCGCCACTCCGCATCTTCGATCTCCAGAAACGGCTTGGCCTCGAAGATGCCCATGTTGTTCACCAGGATGTCGAGCTTCGGCACGCGGGCGAAGAGCTTCTTCGCACCCTCTTCGGTGGCCAGATCAGCGGCAACGCCATCGACCTTGCCCTCGATCTCGCCGACCGCGCGATTCACGCGCTCCTCGGTGCGTCCATTTACGTAGACAAACGCGCCCTCGGCGGCCAGCTGCCGGGCAATCGCAAAACCAATCCCTGCCGTCGAGCCCGTAACCAGCGCCCGCTTCCCTTTCAATCCCAGATCCATTGTTGCTCCCGCGCAGGAAAAATCGTCTGCGAACTACGAGGATAGATTCGGCTGCAGGGGCGGAGGATTCCTGCCCGAAGCGGCGCGCAAGATACCGAGCTACGCTGCGAACTCTCGTCCCTCGCGGAAGGCAGTGCCCTTTTCGGCAGAACGATAACGATTTAAGGTGGGTCGGCTGCAGGCGCCTTACGGTTCGGAATTTCCGTGAAAAAAATTGGTGGGTTCCTAGCTCGTCATTGATTTCATTGGGTTTTCATGGGCCCTCGTGGCTGTAACTCATTCACTGCATGAGGCCTTCCAAGATGTCCCCGGGAATGTGCTACATAAACTGCGGTGATTGATTCCGTTCGGGTTGGGGTTTGGTCATTGCAGGCGTTCAACTTGGGTTCTGTGAAGACGGCGGCGAGATTGCGTCTGAAGACGCGGCTGGAATGCGTTCGTCGGGCAGAGAGTATCCGCAGAAGCGAAGTTGGTCTTTGGTTTTTCTTTTTCGACGAACTGCTGAAAATGGGAAAGGAGCGCGCCGGGTTGGTTGAGCAGCTCGCGGAGCGGTCCCTTTGTTCCCTCTCTCTATTTTAGAGAGTTAGCGCCTAGTTATGCGCCAAGTATTTTGACTCCTGCGAGGCGTTATGTGGTCTACCTTTTCGGTCGCTCTTATCTCCTGCGTGAATGCGTTTTGGGTGTGGAAGGGCGTTCATCGGGAGCTATCGAGGTTGTACGTAAATCCTTCGCATGAGGGTAGCTATGCCTGTAAACGACCCTGGAATTCCAATGCGCGCGGCGATCCAATACGTCCCAGTTGTTCACAAAGTGGGCGTAGTGCAGGCTCGGTGGCTTTGAGATCGATCAAATCCGAAACCATTATATGAACCTGTTCTAAATCCCATAACTGCTGGCCGTCTTCCTGAGAAAGCAGAGCTGTCAAAAGGCGGGCAGTCAGCGCCGGAGCACGATCGAGCAGCGCCGCCTCTTGGAGCCGATAGTAGAACATGCCTCGTTTTAAGTTCGGCGCTGGACTTGCCAGAAGCAGCTCAAGAATCTCCGCGTAGTGCGATTTCAAAACGAGAGTCCACTCACACATCGCGCCGGACTCATCCGCGTCAAGCGCAATCGGGTTTGATTGGACACGGGCCTCCAGATAACGTCGTATCCAGCGATCCCATGCCGACTCTTTCGCCTGGTCATCGGCGTCACGCAGAATATCGGTAACACTTCCGACCCAATGCATTCGCTCACGATTTTGAGCCCGAGTAAGAAATTCGTCGAGCCATCCACTGTCAAGTGGATCGATGGCTCCGAAGACTGCTAAGCCAGCCAGGTGGCTGCAGAACATGCGAGAACGTTCGTCGGAAGCCCCCGTGATATCCGGTAAATGATGTAGAAAGGCCGGAATCAAACCGGGAAGCATTGTTTGCGACCAAGTGCCCCAAACCAGATATCCGTCCCAAGCCTGCTCTGACTGTCTTGAGTTGGTCGGAGCCGCGAGCAACGGCAACACATGCTCGGTGTACCAGTCCTGTGAGACCTCTTCCAGCAAAGCGGCCTTCGCCGTCACTAGGATTCCCGCAATTTCCGATGCTGGCCCGTCTCCGCCGATAGCAACTTCCAGTGCTTGCAGCACCGAGTCAATGCGTCCCTGTTCCTCTTGCCGCTTAGGCCACAGAAGCCGAAACGACTCGAAGTAAAAGTCTAGGAGATATCCGGAGGTCCGGTTGATGGCTACCGTAACCCAGTTGTCCGTAGTCTCCGGAAGAGCTTGTTCGTGGACGACACAGGCAGCCCATACGGCGTTCGCTCGCGCAAGGGCTGAATCGAAGAGTGAGACGGGGAGACCGTCTTCTTTCCGTTCCACTGCGCCTTTGAGAAGCGATGACATCTCATACAGGACGGTGTCATAGATCGGTTCAAGCCGCTCAACGATGGTGAGCACCGATGCCCATTGCTCCGGTGTATGGTGGGTGGACCACCCGCGCACCAGCGCTGACCATATCTCAGCGGGTACGTCCTTCCGTTCCAATGCCTCGGCGGCGACGCCCTCTGACCACGCGAAGTTTCCTTCGGCTGTTCGTGCAATCTCCTGGAGAAATCCCGCTTGAAACGGCTCCCCGAATGTGTCCTTCACTTTCGCGAGACGAGCGCTCTCTTCAAGGAGAGCATCGAGCTTCATTGCTTCAATTTGGGAAGCCTCAACGGGGCTGTCCGGTACGGGTTGCACGGCCCCGCCGCTAACCCAAGAGTTGAAATCTGGGTGATCACGCATCTTCCATTCTGGATGCCGTTGCTGAACGGAACCAAGCTTCTCCGTGACCAGAGTGCAATCCGGCGCGTGCTTGTGTAGCCAGGAAAGGAGATTGAAGAATTCGTATCGTTCGTAGTCCTCGCCTTCCGGATTCATTGCCGCTTCTGCCTGATTCAGGAGTTCCGTCCGCACCATTTCTCCAGCTTCGGCGTAGACCGCGGCAAGCAATGCAAAAGTCTCATTCTTGAGGCCAAAATTCTCAACGATTCGGTTTGAGATTACCCAAGAAAGCTTTTCATCTGAAGTCAAGGGCTGATATCGTGCCATTCCACTAATAGCAAGCCGCCGAAGGATGAGCGATTCGGATTCGATCCATTGCCCTATCAAGCTGAAGGCAAATTTCGAGTCGTGTTCATCGGCCCACTGGAGCACGTCTGCGCCAGCCTCGATCAAGACCGAGAAACCATTGTGCAGGAAATCTTGCGCACGCGAAGTTACAGAACCGCGTGACCCGCTGATGGGATCCCATTTGGGGCCTGCCTTCCCGTACATCACAAGAAGGGCGTTGGCCTCTTCAAAGGTGATCGTTACGATAAGGGCTATCCCTTTGGCAAAAACGTCGAGGCGAGGTTGGATTTTCGCTTGGTAGGCGCGTCCCATTGTGTAGTCATGCGCAATGGGCTCGACCTCTGCGTCCGGCACTACAGGTTTGCCGTCTTCGGGAGGAAAGAAGCGGCGTTTCAGGTTGAGCTTCGGCGCGCTCAGTGCTCGGAAGAGCTGAAGGATCGTCTGCTCGTCGGCGGGCACGGTGCAATGGTCAATCATGTACGCCAGAAAATCCGAATGGCCATTTGCCGGAATCGTTTTCAGCAAGATCGGAACCCAAAAGCGCAGAGGATCACCAGCCGCAGCATGGGCATGGAAACGTTGTGCCACTGAATGCCATAGAGCCGGAGACAGCGTTTGGTTCTTGCGCCGCACCATTTCGAGAGCCAAGCCGAAATGAGGAATCGCAAACTCTTCTGCAAACCAAAATGCGAGTTGCGCAGATCGTTCGTTCAGAGAACCACCAGGCACAAAGATTGCGCTGAATTCGGGATGTTCTTCAATCCAATCCAGCCAGCGTGGATCTTTTGCATGGCGGACGAAGTAACGCAGCGTGCCGAGGTCGAGCAAAGCTTGCTTCAAGAAATCATCTTCTTCGAGACCGAGCGGACGGTCCGAAGTGACGAGCCCTTTGATCCTTGCTTCTGTTCCGAGGGAACCGAGATTAGCGGTCTCGGCCCAAACTGACAGACAATCGCCGAGAGCTCCGTGTTTCGCCAGTGGTGCTACGCGCAAAGGATAGTGAGCCGGTGTGATTCCGAGGTTGTCCCAAAACGTGTCGTTTCCCGAGGGCGTGATCGCGTACCGGCCAGGTCCATCCTCGGCTGCTGAAATACCTCGCGCGAGGTAGAGTAGCGGAAGATCTTGGTGACTGTAGCCGACGAACAGGACGACGAATTTGGAGAACAACTGCTGCACGAATCGCCTTGCCCAGCCTTGCGTCAGATAGGCACGACCAAAATCCGCATCGGTCAGCACAAGCCTCTTCGCATCATCCAACACTGAGCCATGAAGATGCACGATGCCTTTAAAGTCATCGCCGAGAGGAAGAGCTGGAGCACGATAGATTTCCGGTGCAGCGCCATAGACAGCCTGCGCAGCGCCGCGGAAATGATCGTCGAAGTTGGTTGTGACGATCCGAATGTTATCCGCGCCACCAAATAGACGGACGATGGACTCGTGGAGGTGATTCGGTCGAGACGCAGGATCGGAGAGGCGGGTCTTCACGCGCTCATGAACCGGGATTCCTCTTTCAACCAAACGCCCGAGGTAGCGGTCGATCAGCTCGTGCTCTTCGATCGGATAGGCAGTACCGCCTAATTCCGTGGCCAGATTAAGGAAGTTTGGATAGCTGGAGGGCGCATCCATCGAAATGCCTGCGCCGGCGAACAGAACGAGGTTGCCTCGCTTCTGAGCGTCGATCACTACTTGCGGCAGGTCTACTCCGTGGAAACGCATTTAGCCTCTCAAACAGCCATTGTAAGGAACTCGTTGAATCCTGATAAGTCGGCTAATGAGATGGTCCGCCGCTGTAAGTCTCCGCTAAGGCGGAGGATGGTAGCAGCGGTTTCAGAGGAGG
>NZ_LBHJ01000019.1:374016-493831 GCF_001006305.1 Silvibacterium bohemicum | reverse complement strand
CAAAGGCCGAATACATTGCCGCAGACTTGTCTCTCGAACGAACTAATCCTTGCAGTCGCGCGGCGGACCATACATTGTCGGTAATAACTGTAGCGAATCAATCAGGCTTGCTGCGGGTGCCTTGGGGTTCGGGATTTCTGTGAAAAAATTGAGACGGTGCCCCCGGCCGCATCATTGATTTTATTGGGTCTTCATTTGGCTTGCTGGCTGTAACTCATTCACTCCGTGAGGCTTTCCCAGATGTCCTTGGGAATGTGCTGCATCGGTGCGGTGATTGATTCCATTTGGGTTGTGGTTCGGTCATTGCTGGGGCTCGACTTAGGTCTGTGGCGATGGCTGCGGGACTTCCTCTGAAGGAGTGGCTGACGATCGGGGTATCCGTTGATCGGAGAGTATCCGATGGGTGCGAGGGTGGACCTTGGTCTTTCTCTTCTGGTGGATGATATGCCGGAAATGGAAGAGGACCGCGCTGGAGTTCGTCGAGCGACTTACGGAGCGGTCTTCTTTGTTCTCTAACTCTATTTTAGTGAGTTAGCCCCTAGTTATGCGCCAAGTATTTTTGGGCTCCGGCGAGGCGGTCTTTGGTCAAACTTCTTCGCGGTCAAACTTCTCGGCGGTCAACCTTCTCTGCAGCACTTATCGCTGACGTTCACGCCGATCCAAGCGTGGTCTGCTCAGCCCCTATAAGCGGGTTTAGGGGTTAGCGGGTCCCCGTTATGCGGTGAGACTTTTTTAGGCAGCGCCTCGTAATTAACTTAATCTTCGTCTGTTCTGCGCCTTAACCGGCTGCGAATCGTCAAGCTGCGGCACCGTCGTCTTGCCTGCTTTACACTCAGAAACAATATTCTTGGAGGAGACCCTCTTGCGTCGTCGAACTTTCCTTGCCACACTTCCGCTGGCCGCGGCCGGCTCTGCTTCCTTCGGTAAAACCTTCGCCGGCATCTCCGATCCGCTGGCCGCGCAGTCAGAGGAGACAAAGGCAGAGCTGAAGAAATACCAGGCTCCGGGCGAGGAGCGCTTTGTCCGTCCCGATGTGCATGCCGGCGACCGGCCGGCGGGCGCGAGCTTCTCCTCCCGCTCTCCGGCGCTGGGATGCTCCGGTGCAGCGGGAACCGCGCACCCCATCGCCACGCAGGCTGCTATCGCGATCCTGAAGCGCGGCGGCTCGGCCGTCGACGCGGCAGTTGCCGCCAATGCCTGTCTCGGTTTTCTGGAGCCGACGAGCTCGGGGCTGGGCGGCGATTGCTACGCGATGCTGTGGGATCCGAAGCAGGCTAAAGTCATGGGCATGGCGAGCTCCGGGAAATCGCCGAAGTCCCTCACGTTGGAAACCGCGCGGTCACGAGCGAAAAACGGAGTGCTGCCCAAGCTGGGCGCGATCTCCGTCTCCACGCCGGGCGCGCTCGATGGCTGGTGGACCCTGCACCAGCGCTACGGCAAGCTGAAGTGGGCGGAGCTCTTCGAGCCGGCGATTCACTATTGCGAAAACGGCGCTCCGGTCCCGCAGATCATCGGCTGGTACATCAAGCGCAATCTGGCAAATTTCGTGAAGGCGGGCTCGGGTGTGGAGGAGACTGCGAATGCGTTGCACACCTATGCGCCGGGCGGGAAGGCTCCCAACGAGTATGACGTTTTTCGCAACCCCGATCTGGCGCGCACCTATCGCATGATTGCGGAGGGCGGACGCGACGCGTTCTACGACGGTCCGATTGCGAAGACCATCGACGCCTACTTCAAGCGCATCGGCGGATGGCTCTCTGCTGAGGACTTGCGCGGACATCATGCTGAATGGATCGAACCACTGGTGACGAACTATCGCGGCGTCGATGTCTACGGCATGGGAGCCAATACGCAGGGACTCGCGACCCTGCAGATGCTGAATATCATCGAGCAGTTCGATGTGCGGGAGATGGGCTTCCAGTCCGCGGCCTCTATCCATGTGCAGGCCGAGGCGAAGCGGCTGGCCTATGAGGATCGCGCGCGCTATTACGCCGATCCGCACTTCGCGAAGATTCCGATTGAGCGGCTCAACTCGAAGGAATATGCGAAGGAGCGCGCCAAGCTGATCAAGCTGGATCGGATACTGACGCCGGTTTATCCGGGCCAGGCGCCGAGCCATGGCGATACGACTTACTTCACGGTGGCGGACAGCGACGGCATGATGGTTTCGCAGATCCAGTCGAACTTCCGCGGCATGGGTTCGGGACTGGTGGCCGATGGGCTGGGTTTCATGTTCCAGGACCGGGGTGAGCTGTTCTCGCTGCAGGATGGGCATCCGAACATCTATGCTCCCGGCAAGCGTCCTTTCCAGACCATCATTCCCGGCTTCGCGACGAAGGATGGTGTGCCCTGGATGTCGTTCGGGGTGATGGGCGGCGACATGCAGCCGCAGGGGCAGACGCAGATCATTCTGAATCGCGTCGATTACGGGCTCGATGTGCAGGCCGCGGGTGACAGCCCGCGCTGGCATCACGAAGGCTCGTCGCAGAGCATGGGCGAAGATCCGGAGGGCCTGGGGCCGAAGGGTGTGTTGCGCCTGGAGGCGGGTGTTCCTGTCGAAACGCGGAAGGCGCTCATCGAGCTCGGGTGGCCGATGGGCGAGAGCGACGGCGGCTTCGGCCGCTACGAGTGCATCGAAAATCGAAAGCAAGGTGCAGACCGGGTGTATGCAGCTGCCAGCGAGATGCGCGCGGATGGCGTCGCGCTTGCCTACTGATGATCGTTCCGAGCAAGTATTCTAATTATTTCCTCCTTGGACGATGCCGGGTTGCAATTTCTTGCGGAGGCTTCTAATCTCTTCAGTCGGATGGAGAGCGGACACTTTGGCGTCGCCAGATTGTCCGCTCGCCGCCGCGGAAGATGCACCTGAGTCTGCTGTGAAAGCGCCGGCGTGGCCGGCTGCTTGATCATGTTCAGGAGGAATTTCGACGACGATGCGACGGCGCGATTTCGTGAAGGCGATGGTGGCGGCTTCGGTCAGTGCCAGAACGATGCTAGGGCAGCAGACCGCAACGCCGGTGGCTCCTTCAGCACCGCCCGCCGCGCCTCCAGCGGCTCCTACCGCACCCGGTCCGGTGCCGTGGATGCGGGGGCTGACGGAAGTGAAACCGCTGCCGATCACGCCGCTGGTTCCGGATGCAGTGGCGCAGACCAATGCCAATTTCTTCGGGGACAAGCAGCTCGCGACACTGCGGCGGTTATGCGAAGTGCTCATGCCTCCCTATAAAAGCTATCCGGGAGCGGCGGATGCCGGGGCACCCGAATTCCTCGATTTTCTTATCGGCGTCTCGCCCGAAGACCGCCAGCAGATGTATCAATCCGGCTTGGACCGTCTCGAGGCCGAGGCGCGGCAGCACTTTGGGACTGCGTTTTCGGCAACTAACGCGGCACAGGCGGATCAACTGTTGCGACCGTGGCTGCGCACCTGGATGACGGATCATCCTCCCAGCGATTCCTATGCCCATTTCATCAATATCGCGCACAGCGATATCCGCACCGCAACGGAGAATTCCCAGGGATGGAGCGAGGCGGCAGCCGCGGCAGGCGAGCGAGATACAAATGAGGGCCTGTATTGGTTTCCCATCGATCCCGATCTGCGCCGCGAGCTTCCTGCGCCGGTGCGGCGGGCGATATCGAAAACCGGCTCGCGGCATTCCTGACATGGCTGGTCTATAGCAGACAAGCACTGCAACACATCAGCAACGCAGAGAGGGAATTTGGCTGAAGAAAAAGTTGACGCGTTAATCATCGGGTCCGGCCACTCGGGTGGAATGGCCGCAAAGGTTCTGACGGAAAAAGGCATCTCGTGCCTGATGCTCAACGCGGGTCCGATTGCGGACGCTCGCAAGGACACCGAGGTGAAGCCGGCCTACGCGCTGCCATTCCGGGGATTCAAGCAGCCGGGTGTTTTGCCCCATGTCTTCCAGTCGAACGAATTCAACGCGAATACCTGGGTCGACGAGCAGGAAGTTCCCTATACCTACGATCCGCAGCAACCTTATAACTGGGTCAGAGTTCGTCTGTTTGGCGGCCGCTCGCTCTTCTGGTCGAGACAGTCGTTTCGTCTCAGCGATTATGAATTCAAGAGCAAGTCACACGACGGCTTCGGAGATGACTGGCCGATCGGCCTCGCCGACCTGGCTCCCTACTACTCGCGCGTGGAAGAAATCTTTCGCGTGCGCGGACGGGCGGAGGGGCTGCCGCAATATCCGGACGGCAATTTTGTTCCGGACGACTCGCCTTGGACTGGCTGTATGCAGCGCTTTATCGCAGCAGGAAAGCAGATGGGCATCCCGGTCTGCAAGGCACGCAGCGCGGTGGGGGTCGATGGCCTGGCCAGCTCGGTCAACCTACTCCTGCCAGACGCCTTCGCGACGGGCAAGCTGCGGGCGATTCCGAATGTTGTGGTGCGTGAGCTTCGTGCGGACAAAAACACCGGGCTTGTGAACGAAGTCCACTTTGTCGACCGTATCTCGCGGCGGGAGATGTCGGTGAAGGCGCGGGTAGTTATTCTGGCGGCGGGAACGCTAGAGAGCACGCGCCTGCTGCTGAATTCCAGGCTCGCGAATTCGAGCGGCGTGATGGGCCACTACCTTATCGATCAGGTCTACGGGCCGGGCATCGTCTGCTCGGTGCCGGAGGCGCGCGACGGCAAGGCGACTCCGGAGCTGATGGGCGGAGGCGCGCTCATCCCCCGCTTTCGCAACATCGACTCCAAGGCGAAGAATTTCATCCGCGGCTATGCGCTGAATCTTTACAGCAGTACAGGCCCCATGGACCCGCGCTGGTTCGCCGAGTATGGAGTGGAGCTGCAGAAGAAGCTGGACATCTACAACGGCAGCCGGTTTTCGACCAGCATCATGGGCGAGGTTCTGGCGCACTATGACCACCAGGTAAGCATCGATAAAAAGGTCGTCGACGCCTGGGACATTCCGGCGCTGCACATCGACACCAAATACACGGATAACGAGTTCAACATGGCTCGCGACGCCGTAGATACCAGCGTGGCCATGGCCGAAGCTGCGGGCTTCGAGGTGCTGACCAAAAATTACGATCCCAACCCGCCTGGCTACAGCATTCACGAGCTGGGCACCTGCCGCATGGGAGATAACCCGAAGACCAGCGTGCTGAACAAGTGGTGCCGGAGTCACGACATCAAGAATCTGGCCGTCGTCGACGGCAGCAGCTTCGTCAGCGGGGGGTGGCAAAATCCCACCATGACGATATTAGCTCTGGCGATGCGGGCCTCTGAGCACCTGGCCGAAGAGATGCGCCAGGGAAATGTTTAAAGTATTCGTTTCAGAATTCAGCGAAAGAGGGTCATGTTGAAGCATTCGCGGAGGAACTTCCTCAAAACCGGCACGGTATCACTGCTTTACGGTTCGGCGCTGTTGCAGAGCGCCGAGGCATTTGCAAAGGCATTGAAAGTGCCGCTGGGACTTCAGCTCTACTCGGTGCGCCAGCAGCTTCCCACCGATTACGACGGCACGCTGAAGCAAATCGGAGCGCTGGGCTATCGCGAGGTGGAGGCGGCCGGATACTTTAACCACTCCGCTGCGGAGGTGAAGCAGGCTTTGAGCGGCGCCGGGCTGAGCCTGGTGAGCGCACACTACTCTTCGGACGATCTGCACAAGCAGTTCGACCAGATTTTGGCTTTTAACAAAGAGCTGGGCGTCGGGCACATTGTTTGCTCTTTTCCGGGATTCAAAGACCCGTCGCGGGTCAAAAATCTATCCGGACGGGAGCGACTCCACGCCTTTACTCTCGAAGACTGGCGCTGGAATGCGGAGCAATTCAACATGCTCGGCGAGAAGGTGAGCGCAGCCGGAATGAAGTTCGGCTATCACAATCACTTTCTCGAATTCAAACAGGTCGATGGGGTGACCCCACTGGATGAGATCATCCGCCTGACCGACCCGGCCAACGTCACCTTCGAGATGGATTGCGGATGGGTGATCGTCGGCGGAGGGAATCCAGTCGACTTCCTGAAAAAATATCCGACTCGCATCTCCATGCTGCATGTGAAGGACTTCAAGAATATCGAGCCCCAATCCAATGCCAATTCCGGAGCCGAAACGCCGCCTACAGTTACCGAATTAGGCCAGGGGACAATCGACTACGCGCCGATTTTCAAGGCAGCGGCGAAGGCCGGGCATATCCGGCACATCTTCGTGGAGCAAGAGGCGTTTGATATGCCGCCGATGGAATCCTTGAAGATCGACGCCGACTACATGCGTAAGCTTGGGGTGGTCTAGCCTGCTCCTATCGCAATTGAAAACGGACAAGACTTAAAATTTCGCTTCAACGCATACCGATCGGATCTCGTTGAGAATGGCTTCGACTGCTGCTGCCGGGTCCGGAGCCTGGGTAATCGGCCGGCCGATGACCAGATGATTGGCGCCGGCGGCGATGGCGGCTGCCGGAGTGGCGATCCGCTTCTGATCTCCCACGGCGCTCCCTGCCGGGCGGATGCCGGGAATGACCAGCGTGAAGTCAGGGAAGCCAGAACGCAGCGCCGCAATCTCTTCCGGGCTGGCGACGAGGCCGGAAATCCCAGCCTGCGAGGCCAATCCGGCCAGGCGCAGGACCTGGTCTGCGGGCGATCCGCTGACTCCGATGGCCGCGAGCTGCTGCTGGTCCATGCTGGTGAGCACGGAAACTGCCAGCAGTTTTGGAGCCGAGGCGAGTTGACTGGCTGCCTCCGCGGCCGCCGCCAACATCGCTGGACCGCCGGCTGCGTGCAGGGTCAGCATGTCTGCGCCAGATGCCGCGACCGATCGAACGGCGCCGGCGACGGTGTTCGGAATGTCATGCAGCTTGAGATCGAGAAAGACGGAGAAGCCCCGGTTTTTCAAGTTGTCGACAATGGAATTGCCTGCAGAAAGATAGAGTTCGAGGCCAACCTTGAACCATTGCACGAGGCCTTCCAGTCGGTTAGTGCATGCCAGGGCCGATTGGGAGTCGGGAAAATCCAGGGCTACAATCAGGCGGGAATCGGAGATAGGAGAGGAAGCAGTCACCGCTCTCTATCTTATCCGCACACCTGCCGGGATGGAGCTTGTTTTGGCAGACTCGGGGGCGGTCAAAAAGATTTATGTGGATGAGCCCGGCACCCCTGGAATGGCATTCCAGGGGTACGTTGCCGAAAGCGGCCCGGTCAATTTTGCAAGGCTGGAGAGAGCGGAAACAGCACTTGAGCAAGCTGAGCGGTATTGTCGACGAGGTCGAGTCGCACTTTGGCGGTGCCGGAAAAGCCAAGGAAACGTGCAGCAGCAAACGAGAGATCGATCACTCGATTCCCGGGAACGGGGCCACGGTCGTTAACGCGCACCACCACCGATTTATGGTTGGTGAGGTTGGTGACGCGGACCAGGGAGCCCAAAGGAAGGCTGCGGTGGGCGCAAGTCAGCCCATTCATGTCATAGTTTTCGCCGCTTGCGGTGGGATGGCCTTGAAAGATCCGTCCATACCAGGAGGCGCGGCCGACCTGGTACCAGTGGTGTTGCTGCTTCTGCGCTGGCTGCACCGGGGTTTGTTCTGCGTTGCCGGCTTGAGTGCCGGAGATGCCAAGCAAGGTCATAATCGCCGCGCTGGCCAGGATCACGTAACGTCGAGTCCGTTTCTCAATTGCGATAGCGTTCATATTCCTCCCTCTCAAATTGTATGCAGTCAAAGAACGTTAAGTCAAACAATCTTAAGGATTTATTTATGCAATTTGCTTGACCATCGTTGCGGGTATGTGATAGGGATTTGGCGCAAATCTGACCCGAAAGTTGCAGGCCATCGTGGCAGGATAGGAGGAGCATGAGCGCAAAGTTGAGTCGTCGGCCGCCCACTTCACCACCTGTTGTTCTGACGATTGCCGGCTTCGATCCGTCTTCGGGAGCCGGCGTGACCGCGGATCTCAAGACCTTCGCCGCGCATCGTCTTTATGGGGTTTCCGCGATCACTGCGCTCACAGTGCAGTCGACTCAGGGCGTAAGAAGGACGGAGCCTGTGGGAGCGGAGATCCTGGGGGAGACGCTTGCCTGTCTGGCCGATGACGTCGAGATCGCGGGAGTGAAGATCGGCATGCTGGCAACGGCGACGAATGTGGCAGCGGTCGCCAGATTTCTCTCCGGAAGCGAGATTTCCCGGGAGCGGATCGTGCTGGACCCGGTCATCCGGTCCAGCTCGGGCAGGGAACTTCTGGATGAAGAAGGGGTAGCCGTACTTCGCGATCATCTTCTCGGACTGGCCGGCTGGGTCACGCCCAACCGTGAGGAGCTGGCGGTGCTCATCGGTAAGCCGATTGCCGGAGAGGCCGAGGTTTCGCAGGCAGCTTCGCAACTTCAGGCGAGATGGGGCGGGCTCAACATCATCGCGACGGGCGGCGACGCCGATCAGCCGAACGACTTTATCCTTGCCGCTTCCGGATCGGAGCACTGGTTTGCGGGCGAGCATATTGAGACATCGGCTACCCATGGCACCGGATGCGCTTTTTCTTCAGCCCTGCTCGCAGCGCTGGTTGGAGGAAAAAAAGACGTGGAGGCGGTGGGCTCGGCCAAGAACTATGTACGCCAGGCGATGCTTGCGGCTTATCCGATCGGGAAGGGTCGAGGGCCGCTGCATCATCTCTATGAATTCGACGAATCCTAGAAGTGTCAGCAATTTTTGGAGCCGGTGAGCAACTTGGTATCGTTGGCGACTTTGGGAGTCGCTAACAATTTTGGGAGTCATTGATCGGGGATCGTTAACAACTTTGGGACGCCAGCGCTGCAAGATTTTGACGCACCCCATGGCATTTGATATAACGACATAGGACGATACGTCTTCCCGCCAGTACACTCCTCAGTAGCTCAATGGCAGAGCATTCGGCTGTTAACCGAAGGGTTGTAGGTTCGAGTCCTACCTGAGGAGCCAATCTTTATTTTGGCGAATTTCGACTCCTTCAACGTAGTATTCCTTTCCACCGTTCTCCTCCGAGGACTAGATAAATAAAAGGGTTGACGGTATGCCACGGTCAGCTTTCCTTTCCTCAGCTTTCCTTCTTCCCCCGCTTTCCGTCTTCCCGGTGGAGTTCGATATTGCAAAATTGGGTGATCTGCGTTTTTCACGTGCTGACTGCTGTTTGAACTGTGGTTCAAGGTCTGAAACCATTTCGAGCAACTGACTTCCCTGGGGGACGCAACTGCTGTTGCCCGCGCGATGTTCGGCGATGGCGCGCTCCAGACGATTCTGCTCGCGCTTCCAGCCCGAGGCATGCCGTTCCAACATCTCTGCCGTAATTCTGCCCTCCACTCTTCATGATCTTGAAGAGTCGCCGAATGCTCCTGCTGTCTAACCCTCCGGCGAGCAATGGAAATAGCTGGCTAAAAGCTCTCGGGAAGCTCAACTTCGGGCCGCCTTGAGGTAAGAGGATGAGGGCAAAGACTGTTTGAGCTTCGGCACAGGAGTTCCTTCTTTAAGTGACCATGCCTTCCAAATTTAGAGGAACAGGGCGTTTCAGTATGGCGAGCCATTCTGTTTATGGGGAGGCGAGGTGTATAAGCTGCGCGCTTCTAACTTAAGTTATCCCCACAGGGGCGCCGATTCCTCAAATGACTCTCACTAACATTAACTAACCTGCGATTAACGTCCCAAAACTTCCCGCAAATGCTAGTTTCTGGGCATGTTTCGTTTCTCCATGCATGGTGCTTCGTTCGATAGACAGATGACGGCTGGGCACTCGGGCATGAGCGCGTGCTTAGGGGGACTGAATTCGTCTGCGCCAATTCCAGGCGATCCCAGAAGACGAGGGATGGGGATCAAAGATCGCTTAAGCTTTGCCGCTGGGTGCGTCGCGCTGTTGTTGTGCGCCGTGAACGTGGCCTACGCTGCCGATGCTCCCTCCGGCGGCACTCCGGCGGCTATCCCGGGCACAGTTTTGGCGGAGAAGTACGATACCGGTGGTCAGGGCAGCGCTTATAACGTGGCTTCTGTTAATGGAACGGACAACGGCTATCGTCCCGACGGAGTGGATCTGCAAACGACCACGGCCACCGGTGGCGGCAATGACATGGGCTGGACGGCTGCCGGTCAGTGGTTCAAATACACGGTTAACGTGGCTACGGCCGGAACCTACATCGTTACTTTCGAGGTAGCCGCGGAGAGCGCTGTCTCCGATGCATTCCATGTTTCTAACTCCACGGGAACGAACCTCAGCGGGCCGGTCGCCGTTCCAGATACTGGCGGATGGCAAGATTGGGTTACAGTAACGGCCACAGTCACGCTTCCAGCGGGAACGCAGACGCTTACCATCGACCAGGATAACGGCGGATGGAACATCTACTCGGCTGCCTTTGTCGCGGCGACGTCGAGCGAAGCGCCTTATGGCGGCACTCCTGCTCCGGTTCCCGGCACGGTCGATGCTTCGAACTACGACACCGGCGGTCAAGGGATTGCCTATATCGTTACTTCGGTGAATGGAACGGCGGACAGTTACCGCTCCGACGGTGTGGACCTGGAGGTAGCTTCGGACACTACGGGAGGCTATGATCTGGGCTGGACATCTGCCGGACAATGGTTCCGCTATACGGTAGATGTGGCCACAGCCGGCGTTTATAACGTCACCTTCCGGGTGGCTGCACCTACCGCCGTGACCGACGGGCTGCATATCTCTAACTCGTCGGGAACTGATCTCAGCGGCTCCGTTAATATTCCCGAGACCGGGGGATGGGGAGACTGGGCAGACGTAACGGCCACGGTCACGCTGCCTGCCGGCGAGCAGGTGTTAACCGTTAACCAAGACAACGCCGGATGGAACGTTAATTATCTGGAGTTCGTGCCTGTCGAAACCGGGGGCGAAGAGCCCTACGGCGGCACGCCCGTTGTCATTCCCGGCACGGTGCTGGCCGAGAACTACGACACCGGCGGCCAGGGCGCCGGTTACAACGTCGCTTCGGTCAACGGGTCGGACAATAGCTATCGTTCTGATGGAGTTGACCTGGAAACGACTTCGGCACCAGGCGGCGGCAACGATCTGGGATGGACGGCTTCCGGACAGTGGTTTAAATACTCGATCAGCGTGGCCGATGCTGGTAAGTACACGGTTAGCTTCGAGGTCGCAGCTCCGAACGCCGTGACCGATGCTTTCCATCTTTCCAACTCCTCGGGCACCAATCTGACCGGATCCATCAATGTTCCCGCAACCGGCGGCTACCAAGCGTGGACGACTGTAACTGCAACGGTTACCTTACCGGCGGGCGAGCAAGTCTTGACGCTCAACCAAGACAACGGAGGCTGGAACATCGACGACTTCGCCTTCTCGACAGGCAGCGGCGTGACTGCCGGGAACGTCTTCGCGCCGTTCGAATACCTTGGGGATCTAAATGACGCTAATCAGCTCCCGGGCATCCTATCGGGTTCCGGGGCTAAGGCTGTGATTCTCGCGTTCCTGGTTCCACAGAGCAACGAGTGCGATCTGGCTTGGGGCGGTGTGAACGGAGCATTGCCAGACGATACGCTCGGCAGTACTAGCGTCGGCACAGAGATTGCGGCCCTGCAGGCGAAGGGTATAACCGTTGCTATTTCCTCTGGCGGAGCAGGCGGCCAGGACGGTTCCGCATATTGCAGCACGGCTGCGGAGACGCAGGCTCTCTATCAGTCGGTAATCGACCAATACCATGTTACCTGGCTTGACTTCGACCTAGAAAATCCCCAGACTTCCGGTCAGCCAGCAAGACGCGCTCAAGCATTGGCGGCCTTGCAGAAGGCCAATCCGGGACTCGTCATCTCCTACACGCTGCCGCTCGGCACAGGCGGACTCAATAACGGCGACAACGGCACTACCGATCTTGCTGATGCCAAATCGGCTGGTCTGAACCTCAATATTGTTAACGGCATGGCCATGGATTTCGGCAACGAAGGCGCCGATCAAGCGACGGAAGCCGAAGAGGGGACTGCTGCTGAAGAGCAACAGGTGAAAGCTGCTGGATTAACTTCGACGATCGGCATTACGGTCTTGCCGGGAACCAGCGACGATGATCCTCCGGTGTATTTCACCCTCGCCAATGCGACTACGGTATTGAACTGGGCAAAAGCGAACAGTTATGTCACGCTACTGTCCTTCTGGGAACTCAATCGCGACAACGGCGGGTGCCCCGGCTCAACGACAGACGAGGATACGTGCAGCGGCGTCAGCCAATCGAACTACGAATTCTCTTCGATATTTGATGTGTTCTAGATCGAGCTCTATTCCACCAACGCGTAGCCCAGATTTCGAACCAGATTCTGGATCTCGATTTGAGATTAGGGATACGCAATCCATTCGGCTCATATGGCCAATTCAGATCCCGGCGAGTCGATCGGTTCTTTAACGCTATTCGAAGCGCATTGGAGATTTTCAAAATTGCTGCGCTCTAAAACATCACACGCTTATTCCGGGGCATCATCAAGCCACGAACTCAAATCTTCAGAAAGATACGACGGCGGTAGAGCAGCCACGCCGGAAGAAAACAGACGGCCACAAAAAGGATGGCGTAGGTCAGGGCTGCGATGCTCGGATTGGGGATAGATGCAGCCAGTGGGTGATAAAGCCAGTGCTGGATGGTGATGCCGCCGGGAAGGTGAATAACATGAAGCAGGCCGGCAAGGAACTCCGAGAAGACATAGGCCGCCAGCGCATTCGTGCCAAACACGATGGCTGGATAAGTCCATCGCTTGCCGAACTGGCGCACGTCCACGAGCCAGAGAAGAAGGCACAAAGCGATGAGGCTGAGTCCGCCGGTCCACAGGACAAAGGATCCCGTCCACAACCTCTTATTCCAAGGAAACCACGGCTCCCAGATCAGCCCAGCAGCGGCGCAGGTCAAACCTGCGGCCAGAAGCCCGGGCAGCGCCTGCGAAGATGTGCGTTTGGCGCGAATCCACTTTCCGGATAACACTCCCATCAGCGTGCTGGCGACCGCCGAGACGGAACTCAGAAGACCTTCAGGATCGTAAAAGGTGTGGCGATAAAGGTGTGCCGTCGGCACCAGATGGCGGTCCAGCCACGCGGGCAGATTCGCGACCGGATCCAGGAAGGCAACGGTGCTTCCGGGTAAGCCGAGCCCTGGCACAGGAGCAAAGCGCAGGAGCGCCCAGTAGCCAAGCAGGGTGGAGAGCAAGACCGCGGCGATGGTGCGGGATCGCCACCACAGCAGCATCGCGGTGCCTGCCAGATAACAGAAGGCTATGCGCTGCAGCACTCCGTACACACGCAAAGTATGCAAGGACAGTCCGTCAAAGCTGTTGATCGCCAGACCCAACAGAAAGAGAACGACACTCCGCCGTGCTGCCTGCGCCAGGATCGCTCTTTTAGGCACTCCGCGGCCCAGGCGACCGCTCACGGAAAAGACCGAGGAGATGCCAACCATAAAGAGGAAACAGGGAAAGACGACGTCCGCCAGAGTGCATCCGTTCCATCGGGAGTGCGCGAGGATCGGAAAGGTATGACGGGAATCGCCGCTGGTGTTCACCATGATCATCACAGCGACCGTGAGGCCGCGCAACACGTCGAGCGCCTTCAGGCGTTCCCTGGGCGCGTTCGGACCCAACAGGCTTCCCGTCTTCCTTGATATGCCTGAAGGCATCGCCGTTTTCATGGTCATCCTTATGGCTGCATTGTCAGCCAGCGGTCAAAAGTTCACATAGACAGGATTGCCCAGAAGTTCCGTCTTGCCTTCCGTGTCGACCACGATGAAACGTATTGCGTGCCGGCCGCCATCGCTTGTCCAGCGGGTTTCAACCGTCTGGTCATCCTCGGCAAGAGGAAGAAGGGGATCGAGCAGCTTGCCATCGACGATGCTCTGGACCTGGGCGTTCCTGCATCCTACGACATGAATCCGCAGCGCAATCGTCGTACCGCTTTTCGCGGGAATCACATCTCCCATATGCACGTTGAGCGCTTCTGTACGCGCCTCTGTTTCGAGAATCCGATTACGAGAGCCGGTGACGTCAACGAAGACGTGGCCAGCTCGAATGCCATCCAGAATCCCGGCAACCGAAAGCTCTGTTGCCTGAACGACGGTCGTGGGATGACCAATCGCCGATGGGATTTCGTCGGTCTTCGGCGCCTCATGGTTATCACTGCCTCCTACGCCGGTGAGTCTGAATCCCTTGGCGATTTGCTCGTCCCAGAAGGGCGACATGACGCGGTTCGCATTCACAATTTCAACCGCAGAGAACTTCGAAAGGTCGACGGAACCCGGGGGACCCCATCCGCATCCACGGCAGCGCTCATCGGTTGGCGACATCGGATGGTTGATCGACACGATACCGCCCTGAGATCGAACGTCTGCGGCGACCTGGTCGATGGTTCTCCCGCCCTTTTCCGCTACCAGATAGCTCACATACTGTGTTGTGCCAAATGCGTTGAAGTGGCCATAGAAGGTCGTCATCTCGCGACCTGGGATCAGCAGCAGCTTGCTGAAATAAGGCTGAAGCTCTCGCATCTCTGCGTAGTGAGCCAGCGAATTATGGTCGGAGATGGCAATGAAGTCGAGTCCGCGGGACGCGGCCATTTGAGCGGTCAGGAAGAGAGGGCACGGGGCGCGTGCTCCACTCTGGTTGACGCAGCTGCCGTCGCTATGCGCCGTATGCATGTGCAGGTCACCGCGATACCAGCGCGTTCCGGTTTCGAGAGGAACGAGCGTGAAGCTTGAATCTTCGAGCGGCGAGTTGAAGCGTATCTCCGCGCGATAGTGAGAGGTTAGTTCCGGCCGAATGGTGGAGACGGAGATCAGCAACTTCCACTCGCCTGGCGGGATGGCTCCTGGAATATAGGAGGCTGTCGCATCGCCCGGTCCGAGCGTGAAATGGTCCTTGTTGCTGCCGCTCTGGCCCCGGAAGCCGTTTGGATCGTGAATGCCTATATTGAGGGTCGTCTTCTCCTGCCGATGCGTATAGCTGAAGTCGACCGAGATGCGATGAACTCCCGCAGGCACCATGAAAGGAACGAAGAAATGCGTATGGTTCTGAGCGACAGTGACATCGCCTTCCAGCACCAAGTCAGGTTTCTGTACCTGTGCTTCGAGAGCGAGGCTCGAGGCGGCGATGAGTACAAGCAGATAGCGAAGGTATTTCATCATGGTTAGCACCTTTGAGCTGTTCTCGAATTCAGATTCGGTATGCATAACACGTGTTTTTACTGGCCCTCTCCGTTGAGTTGGCGATAGCGCTTCGCATACTCTGCTTTGTAGCGCTGTACGGAAGTCTCGTAGCTCACGGGCACATCGGGAGAAACGGGACGCCGCCTCCAGACGATATGCACTGACTTTGCAGTCGGGGCTATCTCGATCTCATCCCCTGCGAATTTCATCTGCCTGCCGTCTACATTCACAGCCGTCACATCCATAAACCACGGGAAATGAAGCACGATGCTTTGGGGCTCATGTCCCAAGGCATACTCCGCATGGACGGAAAGCTCCGCCTGTGACGCCGATGGCATCTGGAGGCTGAATCCGACGGTTCCGAAGTATGTCTGCGCCTTCTCTACGCGGAGGGACTTTCCATCTCCGATCCAGGCCGGAGAAACGGCCGAAAGCAGATGTAGCTTTTCTCCGTCTTCTCGCACCATCATGTTGCGCAGCAGGTTTCGGTATTCCGCCGCAAACCAGCCATGCGGAGCGAGGTTGCCGCTGAAGTCGCGATCGCCCCAGGGCCGAATCGAATATTCGAAGCCGGCGTTTGTCGAGCTGGTGTGAATGAGAACCGCATAGAGGTCACGGATGGCCTGTTCCTGTTCCCCGCGGATCAGCTCAGAGAGCGTGTTCTTGATCGTCAGATAGTGGTGCAGATAGGCGCCCTGCGCAGGCTGACGATAAGTCATCAGACCCTCCTCATAGCGCGCCTGCGTCGCGCGCAGCGTTGCTGTCACGCGCGGATCGAACGGGCTGAGCTGCTGCTCTGGAACCAGCGACAGCAGGTTCCCCCAATCCGTCCCTCCCATATCCCCGTCGAGAGCAGGCGGTATATAGCCCGCTGTTTTTGCCGTAGCGCGATCGAGTTGGAGCATGAAGTTTTCGCGTAGTTCCTTTTCGATCTCGCGAAAGCGGAGTTCATCCTCTACATGGCCTAGATCATGAGCGAGAAGCTTCGCCGCGCCGAGACCGTCGAGCGCGAGAAAGTTGTAGCCGGTCAGATGTCCGGAGATGTACTCGTTGTCATGAATGTCCGTAGATGGCACGATATGCAGCGGATCATTGTCCATCGCTTTCCTGAGCCAATCGACAGCGCGAAGCACGCGGGGATAGACCTGCGTGGCGAAGGCCCGATCGCGAGTCATGCGATAGTGCTCACCATAGGTCCAGAGCGCCTCTCCCCAACCGTCATATTGTCCTGGCTGCGAAAGAAAGAGGCCGTCTTCTTCTTGCCTCGAAGCAAAGAAGTCGATGACATGGCCGGCGATCTGGGAGTACCCGGTCGTGTCATACATCCGAACGAAGTCGGCGGAGTCCCGAAGGTAGAAGCCGTGATATTGAAGCTGATTGACGGTCTGGACGTAGTCGTCTCCGATCTTATTCAGCGACAGCAGATCATTTACCAGGCTCGTCTCAAAGGTATCGTTGACCTTCTCCTCGGCGGTTACAACCTTCATGCCGTCATCGAGGATTCCGTTCCAGAAGCGCTGCACCTGCTCATGCCTTTCATCGAGGTTCGCTCGCTTCACGGCATCGAACTCAGGATCGCCGGATGCGACGGGAATCAGTGGCATCTTAAAGTCAACGGAACGATCGGAGCCCGCCGGAACATTCAGAGCGTATTCCGCTGTCGCCACGGGCGTGTCCGGAAGAACGTGCATTGCCCGGCTTTGAAGATTGGGCGCCGGAACGCGGTTATAGTAGTCGCGATACGTGGGCGTGAGGTATGGCCTGGGCTCACTTGGAAAAAAATATACGGCTGCGCCATCCCGCAAAAATGCATCGTCTTTCACGGTATAAGCAGAGTCCGAACGGAAGGCCTCGCCTGGCTGCCAGTAATCTCCCACGCGTTTCCCCATGGCCGGCCGGCGAAAACGATTGTCGCCCGTGGGAAACACCGTGGTCTGCGGTCCGGAGTATCTCCAGGCAGAAGTAACGAATCCCCGTCTGGCCGACGTGCCGGGATTGTGCACGGTCACCCGCACGAAGTTGACCACGCGCTGCCCATTCTGCTCGGGACCAAGCGAGGCCGCGAACATCATGAAGCGGTAAAGCAGCCCCTCGTGCTTGACTTCGTAGCAGACGATGGGGAGATGCCCATTCTCGAGGGTGCGGAGCCTTTGCGCCACCGGCTGTCTATCCGCCCCGACATAAAACATCAACTCGCCGAAGCCGCTGTACAGATATCCTTCCGGTGTGATCTCGGTCCCCGAGGCCGAATACATCACTCCGATCTGGTCAGTGGACTTGCTGGGATAGGAAAACGGCAGCCCTGAGATGTCGATCGACGGAGAGACCATTCGCGGAAGAGCGGTGGGCGTCGTTTCGTTGACTGCCGGAAGACTTTCCTGAGCGTTTGCTGTGGCCAAAGAGAGGACAGCCATGAGCAGTCCCAGTAGCGATCTTGATCTGTTCAAAAACTCACCTGTGTGATCGAGTGCCGCCCGCGCCGCCGTGATCCATGTCCGGCAGCGCGATCCGCGGGAATGTTACGAGATACTGATCGGGATAGACGGCGTCTGGACGTTTGAGAGCGCCGCTAGACTTGTTGTCCTCGATATCAATGCGTGGCGTTGGTGGTGGACGCGGAGCAAAGAGACCAATTTACATCGCTCATCGAAGGCGGGGGTGTAGCCGTGCCCCACTTCGATGGCGCCGGGCCCATCGTCAGCAACAAGGTCGCACCGTCTTTGATCTGGGAGTGGCGGAACCAGGCATTGGGGAGATCGACGCCATTAAGTGTGGCCGATTGCACATAACGATTCAGCCCGTTGGGGTCGAGGTTCTTCGCAACGATCCGGAGCTTCCGGCCGTTGCCGAGATCGAGCGAGGCCTCGGGGATGCTCGGCGTGCCGATGAGATAGACATCCTGGCCCGCAACGGGGAAGATGCCGAGGGTCGAAAAGATGAGCCAGCTGGACATGGCCCCTGAGTCGTCATTGCCGGGGATCCCGGCGCGAGTGTCGCTGAAGGCCTTCTCCAAAATCAGGTGGACCATGTCGGCGGTTCTGTCGGGTCGTCCGGCGTAGTTATAGAGGGTTGGGAGCAGGAAGCCGGGCTCATTGGTGACGTCGAAGTGGCCGCGCAGAAATGTCCAATCGAGACGGTGGATGAAGGCGGTATTGCCGCCTGCCATCTCGATGAGCCGGCGCATGTCGTGCGGAGCATAGATGGAATACGTCCAGATATCGCCTTCGTAGAAAAAGTCGGGCCACGTGCCGCGAACGACTAAATAGGGGGGCGCCCAAGTGCCGTCAGGATTGCGGGGACGAAGAAATCCTTTAAAGCCTTCGGCTGTCATGTCCTTGTCCCACAGGTGCTCGAAGTTGTGGGTGCGGCTGGCGTAGAGCGCGGCTTCATTTGTTTTGCCGAGTCCGCAGGCGACTTCGGCAATGGCGAAGTCGTCGTAGCTGTATTCGACGGTGCGTGATCCGGAGCGCTCGTCGGCGAGCGTGACGTAGCCTTTCTCGTTGTAGTCCTTCAGCCCGCCGCGGCCTTCTTTTTGCTGATCGGCAGGTGGGACCTCAGCATCGTGAACCATGGCGGCGAATGCGGTTTCATAATCGATGCCTTTGAGGCCCTTCACGTAGGCGTCGGCGACGACGACGTTGGCGTTCGATCCGCCTTGGGTGCGGCCGTTGTCGTTGCCGCTGCGCGCATCGGGCATATAGCCGGTATGGCGATAGATATCGACCAACGCACGGATGATGTCGCGCTGACGATCAGGTGAGATGAGAGTGAGCAAGGGGCTGGAGGTGCGGAAGGTATCCCAGATGCAATAGAAGTCGTCGTAATAGGGCTCGGAGGATTTCCAGTCGGGGTTCTCACCGGTGCGGTCCGTCGGCATCAGCATGATGTGATACATAGCCGTATAGAGCTGGCGGCGTTGCGAGTCGCTCTCTCCGGTGAGGTTGAGTTTGGATAGCTCTTGATTCCAGAGAGCTGTCGCAGCGGTGTGGACGGAGGCGAAGCTCCACGCAGGGATCTCCTGCTTTACGTTTTGCTTTGCCTGTTCGGCGCTGATGAAGGAGATGCCGACCTTTACCTGGATAGCCTGATTGGCTTTGGTGGTGAAGTCGAAGGATGCTCCTATGGGTGTGTTGGCTTCGACGGTCGCGTCTTTGGATGAGCTTAGGGTGCTTCCGGTCCAGGTCTGCGTGGCATTGGCAGGCGTGTCGAGCACCATATAGTAGTAGACCCGGTACTCGCCGCCCCGGTTCCAGCCGCCGGTGACGCGCGCTACGCCCTGCGCTTCATGGTTCGAAGTGAGATGAATCTCGCCGCCGAGAAACTTCTGCGCCTGCCAGTCGGTTCCCAGGCTGAGTGCGTGGGCTACGTCGATGATGATGTGGGATTGCTGCGAGGCTGGAAATGTATAGCGGTGGAAACCGACGCGACGGCTGCTGGTCAGCTCGGCCTTGATGTTATAGCGGGTGAGTTGCGCGGCATAGTAGCCAACACGATTGACCTCATCGGTGCGCGGCGTCTTCATGTCATTCAAGACGAGCGGGCCGGTGACAGGCATGACTAGGATGTTGCCGTACTTGCCTTGCGCTCCGCTGAGATGCAGGTGGGAGAAGCCAACGATGACGCCGGTGCTGGAGTAGCCGAAGCCGGATTTGCGGCCGTCGAAGGTCTCCATATCAGGACCTAGCTTGACCATGCCGTAAGGGATTGCGGAACCGACAAAGGTGTTGCCGCCCCAGTCGACTCCGATGAACGGATCGACGTTGCGCGTGTAGTCCGGTGAAGACTTGGGAATGGACTTTTGCGCGGGCAGAGAGGGGGTGAAGACGAGAGCACTGACGACGAGGAGCATCGAGGCCTTGAATGCAGATGCCATGTTCTTTTGCATGAGGACAAATTCCATGAATGACCTTGGTGGTTAGGGGGAAAGGCTCCAGGAGCGCAATGAGGCATCCTTCGACTTCTTGCGCTCACTTCTCCCGCGGTGGCTCTAACAGAGAGTCTATGCAGTCCGAAGGTGCTGTGACTGGATTGCAGCGCGCGATCACGCCGTGCGGCAGGGTGATCGAGAAGCCGGTCCATTTGGCGGGCTCGGCCGGAGGATAATCCGTGCTGAGGATTTGTGCGCCGCTCGAGAGCGCAATCTTGGCGCGAGTGTAATCATTGTTGCGCGCCTCTTCCGTGCCGTCATCGGTGCGTGTGCGAATCAGGTAGCCTTCCCGCGCCAACGTGTCGATCTGTTCCTTATCCGGAGTATTCACTTCAATAAAAGCCGCGTCTGGGGCTTCCGGCACAGCATTCGTGAAGATCACGCGACCGCGCAGGGCCGTATGTCCCTCGGTATAGATAGGGGTGACGGGTTTCTGATCCATAAGGAAGACAACCTTGCCGCGAGCACGAGCGAGTGTCGGCCAACCCCCGGCTTTTCCGCTAGCGGATTTTCCGGTTGCCTGAATGGCTTCGGGCAAAGAGTCATAGCTGCCGCGGACCTCATCCGGCGTAATCATCTCCGAGTCTTGAAATACCGAGCGAATCTCTGCGTCAAGCGCGTCGAAGGTTGCCGGAGTAAAGGGTTCGGGGCCGTCAGGATTTACCGGAGCGTTAGGACGTCCCTGCTTGGTTTCTACCAGGATGAAGATAGGCAGGTGGTGTGGATGCTGCTGCGACCAGCCGCGAATGATCGTAAGACAGGCAATGAAGGTGTGGCAGGAGCTGCGCTGATCGAAGTTCATCACGTGCATCACCTTGAAGCCGGGCTTATCCATTTCATGATTTGGATCGAAGTCGGGATCGGGCGGCAGACCTGCCTGGGCGACCTTATCGACAATGGCCGGGTGTGAGTAGCGGCCACCTTTGGAATCGGCATAGACATCGATTTCCAACTGACGCACGCCTCCGCTGAGCTGATCGCTGAGCGGCGGATGAGCGTAGTCGAGGTCGTGCATGGCCTTGGCATTCTGCTGCTCGATGAGCTTGCGCTCACTGGGCGCAACTCCTGTGTGATAGCTATTATGGCTTCCTATCACCTGGATCTGATTGATATGGACTCGCTGGTCCTGTTGAACAGCGGTGGTCTGTGCGATGGCGCAGACAGGGAGCGTGGCGAGGATCAAGGCAGTTCGGAGGAGGGTGTTCATATCGGGAGTTCTGTGGTCCATGAAATCAGGCTCTTTCAAAAGTTCGGATCGAAGTTGAAGTAAATGGGATTGGACAACCCGACCATATTTCCGCTCAGGGCCATCGATCCGGGAACCTGCGGATAAGTCGTCTGCGGCCCTTCGACCTCGACGCGATAATAGGTTCGTCCAGGCTGCTTCGGTGTGTCGGTGAACTCGACTGCCGTCGTCTTGCCGCCAATTGCCTGCAAAGTGCTGAAGGGGTTTCCGTCTTTCACAACGTGGACGGTATAGGACGCCCCGACAACCGTATTTCCTGTGAGTTGAATGCGGAAGTTCACTGGCTTGCCCGTAGCCTTGGCGTTGTCCCCCATCATCATGTCCATCTTGCCGTCCTGGTCCAGGTCGGCGTAGAACTCGACGCGAGGCGCGTAGGGGTTAGCACTGACGGCGACGCGGCCGTTCGTCAGTGCATCGACCACGGACTGCAATGTCCGCTCCTTTGCAAATACCCACGTCGTCGGCGTTCCAACGTAGTTGGCCTGACGCTGATAGGTATTTTTGGTCGCCAGTTCAGGAGAATCTGGAGTGCCATGATGCGAATCGCTTCCGCCGCGTCCGGTCAGCTTGCGGCCTGAGGAGAGCATGTCATCCCAGATCATGATCGCGTTGGCGTTCTTCGACCACACAGCGGAGTTCCAGACCTCGATCGAATCGACCAGATCGTAGGAGAAGCCGAAGTGATCCTTTCCGCTGGGATGATTGGCCGAGAGGTGGATCCCGAGTTCCTTCTTGACTGCTTCGATCACGATGTCACGCTGATCGCGAACGTCGTAGAGCCTCTGATGATCGTACGGCCGGGCAGAGAAGACGTTGCCGTGGCCGCGCGTCGTTGTCCACTCGGCGCCATAGAGAAGCAAAACGGAGTTCGACTTGAACTCGGGATCGGTCCAGGTGTTATGAGCTACATCGCCTTGCACATGGTTGTCATGGTCGGTGATGCAGAGATAGTCCATTCCTACGGACTCGGCGAAGGCAATGATTTTGGCCTCGGAGTTGTTGCTGGAGTCCTTGCTGTGGCGGGAGTGCAGATGAAGGTCGCCCTTGAGCCAGAAGCCATCGGAGAGGCTGGCGATAGGTGGAAGTGGAGCTACTTCCACGGGCGTCCACGGGTTGATGTGGTCCGTCTGTGCCTGACCCGAAGTGCAGAGAAGACCTGCCATCATCAGGCCAGCCAGAAAAATAGGAAAGCGCATTTTATTCCTTTCAAGAAATACCGGGACAGGCTCTTTCGTCCTTTCCCGTTATCGCGTGGCCGTCGTTTCACCGTGCTGCCCAGGCCATATCTGGGTCGGGCAACACGGTGTTCGCCCGCTATTTAAATTCAGAAGTTGAACTTCGCTCCGAATTCCATTGTGCGGTTTTCATTGACGACCGACGAGATTACGCCGACTGAGGCAGGATTGCTGACAGCAGCGCTGGGAACACTGAAGTTGGGATGATTGGCGATATTGAAGACCTCAGCTCGAAGCTGCGCCCGGTAGCGCTCTCCAAAGTCGATGTTCTTCACGAGATTCATGTCCCAGTTCTGGTAGTGTGGGCCCCACAGCATGTCATAGCCGGAGGTTCCGAACTTGTATGGCTGCGGAGCGGTGAAAGCTGCGGGATTGAACCATTCCCCGAGGGTCTTGTGCTTGGGGTACAGCGGCACTCCGGGAACACGATCGGCACGGCCGCTGGCTCCGTATACCTGCGCACCCGGCGCGGTGTAGGTAACTGAGAACGGTTGGCCGGTTTCGAAGGTAGTGACGCCGGCCAGCTGCCATCCGCCGATGATCTTGTTGGTTATACCGTTTGCGTTGCGGAAGAGTGTCTTTCCGCGGCCGAAGGGAAGTTCATAGGCATAGTTGAGCTGAAGCACCTGCGGGGTATTGCTGGAGATGTTGCCATAGGAATCGCCGATGGTGGTCGGGTTCTCGAAGTTTTCTACGCCCAAAACGCGAATCCATTGATACTCCGCGTTGATCATCAGGCCGTTCTTGTACTTCTTGTGCACGCCCACCTGCAAAGAGTTCGTGGTGGTGTGGAAGATTGGATCGAACGCCTCAGAAATGGTGTTGAAAGGCTGGAAAGGCCGTTTCGACTGCTCGGTGTAATCGCCAGGCGGCGCATAGTTAAGGTCCGGTTCCGTGTTGCCGGGCCCACCGGAATTATTCTGATGAATGGTTCGCTGACCGATATAGCCGATACGCAGGTCGATCTCGTCTGGCAATTGTCGTTCGATCGCGAGATTGTATTGCTCGCTGTAGGGAGCGGTGGTTTTGTGCTGCGCGACAACGGAGGGATTGGCAGGCACAGTAGAGCTGGCGGAGAAGGGCGCGTTCATGCTGATGCTTGGCGTCTTCGCGGTGTTGCTATAGGTAAGGGTGGTGTCGAACGGAAGATTGGTGAAGCCGTTGTCGATATAAGACGATGGCATCATGTTGTAGTACTGACCCACCGCGCCGCGAATGACAGTTTTTGAGTCGATCTGGTAGGCGAAGCCGAAGCGCGGAGCGATATTGGTCATAGCTTGTCCCAGATAAGCGAACATGCTGCTTGGCAGACCCACGTTCGAGGAAAGCACCGTATCAGGAATGTAGGCAGGGTTGGCGAGCGCAGGATAGGAGTTGCCGAAGACCACGACCTTGCCAACGCTGGGAACAAAGAGCGATTCGGTCCCATAGGGGTTGTCGTGAAATCTCTGCAGGTCGTAACGCAGGCCGTAATTGAGCGTCAGGTTGCGAAACGGCTTCCAATCATCCTGGACATAAGCAGCATACTGACTGGAGTTGAAGCGCACGACAAAGTCCAGCGGGGTTGCGGTTTGGGTGGTGTTCGGGTAGCCGAGAAGGAAATCGGCATAAGCGATGCCGCTGTATTGTCCGTTGTAAGTGAAGGAGCCATGCGAGACTGCGCTGTTCTGCCAGGAATCGTTATACAGGTAGGATAGGCCCGCTTTGATGGTGTGTTTCGCCAGAACCTTGGTGAGCGCGGTGTTCCCCTGATAGGTCTGCTCGAGGTTTTTCGATCCGGCCTCGCTGAACGGGGTGATGTTGGTGATCGATATCGACGGCGCGCCTTCCAACGTCTGTGGCGCCAGGCCGGGGATGATCGCGGAGAAATCTGTCAGGTAGTTTTGCGCAGTGCGAAAGAGCGGCAGGTGCAGATAGGAAACATAGCTGTCCAGCAGCAAAGTGGGCGAGAAGGTATGGGTCCAGCCTGCCACAAAGATGTCGTTGTGTTCGCCATCCTGTGCCACGCCGCCGGCCAGACTGGATCCCGCACCCTCGGAAGCCACGTCTTTAAATGGTCCGTAAAAAGCGCGAAGCCATGTCGCTCGAAGCTGGTCACTCTCGCTGATCTTGTGATCTACGCGCAAGTTGAAGCGGCTGATGCCAGTGGTGTGAGGAACCAGCTCGGTGGTGTTGATGCCGGTGCTCTGTGTCGTTGACTGAGGCATGAGCAGGTTTTGCAGCCGGATATCGACAGGATTGAAGGGGACGTTGACGATGTTGCCCGGGAATGGCTGACCCGTCAATGGATTCTTGAGAATCGTGCCCGCAGCCGATGTGGCGCAGCTGCCGCCTGGGAGGAAGCAACTGAAATCGCCGTTTCGCTCTGCAGTGGTGGGCTGTTCGCTGGTGAGCGTAACAGACTGGGTCAGATTGAAGCCTTCGTAGCTGGCGAAGAAGAAGGTGCGATTTTTGCCGTCGTAGAGATGCGGAATATAAACCGGTCCGTTAAGGTTCCCGCCGTACTCGTTGCGCTGGTAGGGCGGACGGGCCGGTCCATTGGCTCCCGGGTACCAAGCTTTGGCGGCTGTACCGCGGCTGCGATTGTATTCCAATGCCTCGCCATGCAGCGCATTGCCGCCGCTGGCGCTCACCACAATCACCTGGTTAGCCTGGCCGAATTCCGCCGGCGCACCCTGGGTGATGACCTTGAACTCCGAAATGGCGTCGAGCGGTGGAACTTCGCCTTCACCGCGCTGGAGTTCGATTTCTTCGTTGGTGACGCCGTCGAAAGTGAATCCCGCGTTGCCATAGGCGTTGCGCTGGTTGGAGCCGAAGGCCAGCGTTATGCCCCGGACCGGAACCGTGTCCTGTGTCGCGACGTCCTGAACGCCCGGCACCAGGCTGATAAGACCAAGGACGCTGAGATGACCGTTGAGCGGGGTGTTTTGAATCGTGGAGCTGTCAATCACCAGGCCGACAGACGAGGTCTCGGTCTGGATCACAGGAGCGGCGCTCGACACACTCACCGTCTGTACATCCGAGCCTACGTTGAGCTTGACGTCGATCTGGGCCAGCTGATCGATGGCCAGAGCAATCTTGTTCTCCTGAGAAATCTGGAAGCCGCTTTTCTCGACTGTCACGCTATAGTTTCCAGGCGGCAATTCAGGCACCCGATAGGACCCAACATTGGAGGTCGTAAAAATACGGGTCGCATTGGTGTCCACGTTACGCACGGTCACTGTGGCTCCCGCGATCGAGGCCCCGCTGGAATCGGTTACGGTTCCGGTAATCGATCCGGTAATGCCCTGGCCGAACAAAGACTGCCCGGTTGCGATCAAGAGCAAGATCATCAGGCTGATGATTAGATTCAAACGCAGAAAAGGGCTCATCTTTCCTGGCCTGACTGTTTGAAAGATTGCGCGCGGCGTCTCCAATGACAAAGTCTCCATGTTCTCCTTCTCGCTTCTTTGAGAATGCACCCGGCGATGAGTGCAAGTTGAGCTCGCTGGCCCGAATGCCTTGAGTATTGGGTGGAGCGATAGGCCGCGGTAGGGGTTTTCTTAGTGTTCAAGCCCTTGAACACGGTGGAACGCCTATATCTTTCGCAAAATCATCACAGGGTGCGTTTCATCCGGACGAATGAACACATGTGTACGAATGCAGCGAGACACTCGGATTTACAAAGCGTTCATCGAATCGCTTTAGACTCGATTCCAACGAAGAAAGTTCGCATACCATGCAAACCCTGGAGCCATCGACGAAGGCTGCGCCGGGCTTCGTGTCCCGCCTGGACGGCGTGCTAGGCGCGGAAATGCCTATCAATACTGACGACGTGCGATGGCAGCTTGCATTGCGCATCGCAGCAAGTGGATCGCTGGGGCGCTCGGGCCTGCTCTCGGACTTCCTTCTCTACATCGTTGGCTGCTGTATTCGAGGCCGTACAGAGGACATCACAGAACAACGGATCGGGGTAACTGTCTTCGGAAGGGCGGAAGATTATGACCCTAACGACGACAACATCGTACGCAGCTATGCGCGGAAACTGCGCAAGCGTATCGAGGAGTACTTCGCGACCGAGGGGCGTGAGGAGACTCTACGGCTTGAGATACCTCGCGGCGGATACACACCGATTTTCTCTGACGTTGTTCCGCCTTCACCTCGAATCGATGAAAGTGCAGTTTCGGAAGAAATCGAAGCTCAGGAATCCGAGACAACGAAATCGATAGCACCCGAGAAGCTCGAGATTGTCTCAGCCCCTGTCCTGGGCAGCTCCCATCACGCTGACGGACACTTTCGCATCAGCCTGGGCATGATCGTTGCGCTTCTGGCGGGTCTTCTCATCGGGGCCGGCATCACGCTTCTGAAGCACTCCAGATTGATGGAGTCCCGGCAGGAGATGTTGTCGCACGTCCTCTGGAGTCAACTCTTCAGCAGGAATCAAGACACCTTCATCGTGCCCTCCGACGATGGTCTTGTCATTATGCAGCGATTGATTCCGCGCCCGGTTCCGCTCACCGAATACGTGAACGGAACCTATCGGACACCGGTGAAGACTGACGCCGAGTCCGATACGAAGGAGATTCTCAAGTTGGGGGGCCGCCGCTTCACCAGCGTGGTCGACCTCGGCTTCGCAGTTCATCTGGCAGAACTGAAGGAAGTCATTCCCGAGCGGACGATGGTCCGTTATGCGCATGATTTACGCATGGACGATCTGCGTGCGGGCAATGCGATTCTCATTGGGTCCGACGAGGCGAATCCCTGGATCGAACTTTTTCGCCCTCAGCTGCACTTCCGGTTTCGGTTCGATCCCGACCCAGATAAGCCATCGGGATTTGTAAACCTGTATCCGCGGCGTGGCGAAGCCGCGCTCTACACTACCAAGGGACAGGAAGAGCAGACCTACGGAATCATTGCTTACCTGCCGAATCTTACCAATACAGGCCATGTGCTGATCGTGGCTGGCCTGAATACCGCGGGAACGGAAGCAGCCGCCACATTTCTGCTGGATCCGACATCGATGATGCCTACACTGCAGCGAGCCAGAACGGCGGACGGAAACCTGCAGCCATTTGAATTGCTGCTAGGCGCCGGCAACGTGGCGGCCAACGCCTCGACACCGACTGTTGTTCTCGAGCGAATCGGCCTGCCTTCCGGACACTGACGTATCCCGAATTTGGGTTAAAACATAGATTTTGAATTACCCGGATCTCGAGTACCATGCGAAGCCCAGCCCATCCAGAAAAATACATGTTGAATTGAGCCGGCGCTTCGTCGCAATCGGTGATCGCGGCCGTTCTCGCATTGAACGAGACCAGAGTAGGTGCCGATAGATGTGGGATGAAGAACTGGTCCATCTCGTCGCGCGTAGCTGCTGGATTCGGCCTCGGGCTTGCGTGCATGGCTTTTCTATCGGCGCTGTCGATCTACACCATGCACTCCGTCCAGGAGAGTGAAGAAGCTCGTCTCAAAATTTATGTTCCTGCCGAGAAAATGTCGGAAGATTTCGAGCGGCAAATCCTGAACGCGAGAATCTTCTTCATCTACTTCGTGACAATCCAAAAACCGGGATCGCTCGATAAGGGTTGGGAGCGCTACCACAAGGCTGAAGCGCAGCAGAAATCGCTCCTGGTGCTGACGGATAAAAACTCTGAGCTCGCCGAACTGCGTCCTGCGGTAGAAAAGCTCGGTGAGGATTTAGACACTTATGGTGCGAGCCTCGCGGCGACGCTAAAGATGGTGCAGACCGGAACACGTCAGGGAGATGTCTACGATGCTCAGGTGAAGGACTGGGCCGCGAAGGGCGCCGTACTCGTGGCTGACGCGGGCAAGGTTCAGGATCTCTGCGGAACCTTGAGCACTGATTCAAGTTTGTCGGTCGTCGATCGACTGAAAGCGTCGATACTTCATAACCTGCTGATCCTGGCAGGTGGTCTGGGAATTTCGATACTGTTGGCCTATGTAATCGTTCGCGGGATCAACCAAGGTCTACGCTTCATAACCGACAATCTGAATGACGGCTCGCATCAGGTGTTGAGCGCGGCCGAGCAGGTGGCTTCGGCAAGTCAGAACCTGGCCAAGGAATGCGCCGAACAGGCCGCGACGATTGAGGAGACCTCGGCCGCGGCGGTCGAAATCGACTCCATGGCATCGCGAAGTTCTGAAAGTGCTCAGAAGGCTGCAGACCTTGTCATTGAGGCTGTGAAGGGCAACGAGCATGTCGAGCGCTCAATGCAGGATTGCGTAGAGGCGATGGGTGCAATCGGAGACTCGAGCAGTCAGATCGCGAAAACGCTACAGGTCATTACTCAGATCGCCTTCCAAACTAACATCCTTGCATTGAACGCTTCCGTGGAAGCGGCACGCGCGGGCGCAGCCGGCGCCGGCTTTTCTGTAGTCGCGGATGAAGTGAGAAGCCTGGCACAGCGGTGTTCCGCAGCTTCGGAAGAGATATCGACTCTAGTGGAACGGTCGTTGGCGAATTCCGCTGCTGGACGCACAAAGATTGCGTCGCTGGCCGACTCAGGAAGCAACGCGCGTGACGCCTTCGCGAAGATCAAACCACTGATGGATGGGATTGTCGCCCACAGCCGGGAACAGAACCAGGCAATCCAGCAAGTCGTCCGATCGCTTCACAAAATGGAGCAGGCTACACAAAAAAGTGCTGCGACAGCCGAAGAGAGCGCCGCCGGTGCGGAAGAGCTCAATGCACAGTCGCAACAACTTCAGCACCTTGCAGGAGATCTTGGTCAGATCGTAAACGGTGCGGGCGAATCTGTCGAAACAGGTCAGGGTGTCCGGAACTCGAGAACATTCACTGGAAGCCGGATCGATCCCGCTCGCATATAGCACCTGTTTGGCAGAGAATTCTCCCTGAGCCTGCCATATCCGCGATCATGATTGAGCTTTGCTCTGTCTCAGCGAGGATCGGCAGAGTCTTCGTGACGAGAGCTCTTTCGGTATCACTCTCCGTTCGCAGGCGGCGCGACCGCGAGTCTATACGACCGTCACAGTCGAGAGCCATTCCCTTCTTCGTGCCGCTGCTCGAAGGTAGCCCCACACCAGTGCAGTTGACCCTGAGATTTGGACAGTTTTACACTTGACCGCTGATCGCGGTACTGAACACGCTATCGATTGAGGAAAGATGGCAGTGTCACACGCGAGCTCAACTCTTTCAGGCCCGTCGCTAACTACCGATGCGATCTTGATAATGCCGGGCCGAACGCTGCGTGCCAATGCCCAATAATGAAACAGAGTAGCGATGATCCGGGGGGTACAAGGTTTATTCCGGCTGCTACTGCATTTCCCAAGAAGCACTTATCTGCAAACAGAATCCTGGCAATTAGATCTGCAAGTGTGGAGCAGCGAGAGCAATAAATTCACGCGACGTAATGATCTTGGTCTTCTTCCAATACTTCGGAAAATGCTTTTGATTGCCAGTGATGAGATAATCAACGCCGGCCTTATCCGCGCACTCCAGAAATACATTATCGTCCGGGTCGCCACATATATCTATGCGACGCGACGGGGCGACGATATATCCGTTGTTCTTGATGAGCTGCAGCAGTTGCTGACGAAGTCCTTTACGGATGCGCAACTCTGGGCGTGAGAGCACGTCCGCGTATTCATCCAATATAGTTTGTGACACATACAGTCGGGCGGGCTTGGTGGTGGCGAGAATTAGGGTCGTGCGCTGGAGGCTTTCTGGCTTGAGCGCAGCGGAAACCAGCACATTGGTATCAATGACAAGGCGAAGCGGAAGCATTAGCGCTTCTTCTTTTGCGCCCTGGTCGCCTTGATGACTTGTTCAATTTGCCGGGAAGTAAGGGTGTCGGTTCCGTTGCGCTGCGCATCCTCCCCGAGGATGCGTAATACCTCGAGCTCCGGGGCCGCCAGTTTGACGTAATCACGAATGCTGAGAAGCACAGCTTTCGGTGTTCCACGCTTTTCAATGACAAGCGAACGGCGCTCATGATCCACGCGATCAAGCAGTTTCCCGAAATTTACGCGCGCGTTCAATGCGGAAACTACGATACTGCCGGCCTTATCGGTTACCGGGGTGCCCATAAACTCTCCACTTCCTTACCCTGAACTGTACAGTCCGAGATTGCGACAGTCAATCAAGTTGACACTACACGTGGCATGCCGACGGCGGCTGCCCGCGTTGATTCCGGGTTTGGCACCGGGACGGATTCATCTTTTTCGTCAACTTCGTATAGCCAGTTTGAGAGTCAGGAGGCGGTGTTTCTCGTTTGCCTACGAGCAGACAAGCAGTTTTTGCGGCTCAAAGCGGAACATATCGGGGAACGTGCAGTACTCGGGGATGCCCAGCTCGAGTACCGGTTTAGCTTCAATTATGCGCTGGGTATGGAGCTTCAGCATGGCGCGATAGGTAGCTTGTTCTTCCTCGGTAAAGGGATGAACCTGATAGGACATGGTGATGTGAAAGCCGTACTGCGCATGATTCTTCAGGCGAAAGCCATATAGGTTCGAGAGTTGATCGCGGAGCGAACGAAGCTTAGTGTTCTCGGCATCATCCACTGGAACCATAAGTAGAGTGCTGGCCGTTGGATGATTGACGGTGAGGGACTCATCGACTCTCACCCGCAGCGGGAGTGCACAATTGAGATGTGCCCCGGCCATCTTCTCGCCGACGATGCGGCTGCATTCCTCGATCGTGGCACTGGCCGGTACATAGGAGGGCCATCCCGAGATATTGCGGTCCTGGTCATTTGCTCCCGGAAAGATGGTCATATGATAGCTATCGGTCGACGTGAGTCCCAGCTTAGGGCGGAGAGATGAGCTCGCCAGCTCATCATGAAATTCCACGATTGCATCGCGCATGGCGGACTGCATTGGCAGGTGGCAGATGACGGTATTGCCCTTGAAGGCTCGGCGTGCACCGTCAGGAGAAAACTTGAGTTGTGTATCCCGGGATGGAATCTGTGGAACTTTGCCCTGAGCGTCCGCAGAGCCCGAGTGCGCGAAGAGGGCGGAAGGCAGCACGGCTGCAGCGGACAGAGCCGAGGTCTGAATGAGGAATTGCCGGCGTGAGGAACGATCGTTTAGAAGCGACAAGAGTTGTGATCCTTTCAAATGTTTTGCGGTGGGGAATTCGCAGAAGGTGTACGCGCGAAGAGGGAGGGCGGCACATGGGAATATGCGCCGCTCCTGTCTCTTTGCGTCTCTGAGGATTTAGAACGACAGCCGCAGAGCCAACTGCACCTGTCGCGACGGATAGACGCTGGTGCTGCCGGTGAACTGCCCGAAGCTGCCGCTTGGCGACAGCGCGCCAGTGTTGCTGTTAATGGTGCCGATAGAGGAGCCCGGGCTGATGTAGTTTGTAGCGTTCAAGACGTTGAAGGCCTCGATGCGGAACTCGGCGCTATAGCGTTCGTCGGGCAGCGTGAATTTCTTGTGAGCCGCAAGATCGAACTGGCCGAAGGCCGGTCCGCGAAGATTGTTGCGTCCCGCGTTGCCGAAGAGCTGCGAGCCTGCCGGGGCCGCTACTCCGGACTGCGTGAAGAAGCCGTTGAGCGAGCTATTGGTCTTAGTGAGCTTTTTGCCATAAACAGCGCGAGGCGTTCCGATCAGATTCGGGCGCAGGGAATAAGCCGAACTGGTAGTGGATACAACCTGGTTGGTGCTGGCGGAGTAAGTGAGGTCGATGGGCACACCGCTGGTCACGATGTTGATGCCAGTCAGTTCCCACCCGCCTAACACCTGCTGCTGCCAACCTGGCGCGGCCGATCCAAACTGTTTTCCACGGCCGAAAGGTATATCGGCGATCACCGAAGTGGTGTCGTTCAACGGCTGGTTATATCCCGAAGGCCCGCGATCTCCCTGCGGATTGTAGATGTTCACGACTGCGCCATCGCCGTTTTGCGCTTCAAGATCTGCTGATGAGTTGTTGATGCCGTGTGACCAGGTGAACGAGTTGATGAGGAAGATACCATTCGTGAAACGGCGCTGCAGCTTGGTCTGCAGCGAGTTGTAGTCAAGGAAGCCGAGGTTGGTTTCAGTAAGAATATCCGTGAAGGTCGTAATCGGTCTGCGGCCTTGTAGATTAGTAGCGCACTGGCCTGGAGCAGAGGCTGGAACCTCAGAGGGCAGGCAGGTACGTGCTTGATTGCTGTCAGCGAGAGCAGGCACATGCAGGGCATGATCGCCGACGTATGCAACCTCCAGTGTCAACTTCAGTGGCAGCTCCTGCTGTACGGAAAGATGATAGGCCTGCACGTAAGGTGTCTTAAAGTCGCGTAGCTGATAACGGGTCTGCGCCTTAAGTGTGGAGAAGTTCACCGGTCCGTCGAAGCTGTTCTCATATCCATCCTGTGTACGGCGGAAGCAGGTGCTGGGGTCGAGTGTTAATGATGCCGGGACGGAACCGGCCTGGTTGACGCAAAGTCCCTGACCGGGTGTCTGGTTGATGGTGGCGTCGTAATTGTCCGGCCCGTTGTAGCCCAGCATGCCTTCACCGCCAAAGCGGAAGAGATAGGCATAGCTGATGGCATACCCGCCTCGCACATCAGTCTTAGCTACAGGTTGATAGGAGAAGCCGAGGCGCGGTCCAAAATCTTTGTAATCCGGATTGACGAGCCCGCGATCGGCGAGAGAGCCGCTGCCGACATAATGCAGCGTGTAGATATGACCGGGAGTGGTGCTGATGACATCGGTTCCGTTGCCAGCGTGCAGCAGCCGCTGATTTACAGGATCGTAGTTGAGCAGCTCGTTGCGTTCCTCATAGTTCGGAGAGACGAATTCGTAACGCAGGCCGGCGTTGATAGTAAGGTTAGGAAGCGCCTTCCAGTCATCCTGAATGTAGCCCATGTGCCAGTAGCGTTTGTAGTTGATTTCGTTGAAGGCATTCAGCGAGTAGTTGTTGCGCGCACCGAAGAGGAAGTCAGTTAGATTGGCAGCCTGAGATGTCGATCCAGCGGTTGAGCTGAATGCGCCGGCATAAATATCGTCACCGTACTTAGGATGGAAGTCGGAGATAGCCTGGTTGAGTAAGCCGAATTCATAACCGACCTTCAAACTGTGGCGTCCCCGTCCCCAGGTGTAGTTGACCCGCGGATTGGTCTGAGTGGGGTAGTTGTACTGCGGATTGGTGGTCTGCTCGCCGAACGCGGAGAAGCCGGTGACCGCCTGCGCGTTGAGTCCGCCGGTGTACGTGGGATCAGTGGGGATGTTCACGCCGGTGATTCCCGCCACGGTGTAGAAGTTGGGTGCGCCGAGAAAGATCGGGCTCTTGCCGCTCTTTGTCCAAGTCTGACCGAAGCGCAGCTCGAGGATAGAGTTCGCATTGATCGTCCAGTTCCAGCCTGCGGCGAGTTGCCGGGTATTCGCAAACAGCGTGCCGTTGCTATTGCCGCCGGCAATTCCGGGGAATGGCGCCGGTTGAAAATAAGTGACCGCACGCTGGCTGTAACGGAAGAATCCGTTTTGAGTAGAGTTGAGGGTGAAGTCAGCTCGTCCGTCTCCCTTGTTGTCAGTGGTAGTGCTGGCCGGCAGGTATTGGAAGTTGGCTGCGGTCAATGCAGCGCCGGGAATATTGGGCGCGGGCAGATACTTGAATGTTTCCAAAGCAACGGGATCGATGTCGGGATCGTTGAGCGGAACCTGACCGTTGCTGTAGACCACTCCGGTGTATGGATTCTTGACGGGCACCGGCTTGCCTCCAGCGGTTCCATCGGAGGTAAACAGGCCGGTCAGCTCGGTGGGAGTGGGCAGCGTGGCGGTGGTAAGTGCGTGGGCCACGTTGCGTAGACCTTCATAGTCGACGAAGAAGAAGAGCCGGTTCTTGAGTACCGGGCCGCCGAAGGTTCCGCCGAACTGGTTTTGCACCAACGTTGGCTTTACACCGGTTCCATAAAAAGGACCGAAGGCGTTAAGCACAGTATTCCGAAGGTAGTCATAAGCCCCGCCATGAAAACTACTGGTGCCGCTGCGGGTGGTGGCATTGATGATTGCTCCTCCGGCACGGCCATACTCCGCCGAATAGTTGTCCGTCTGAACCTTGAATTCCTGAAGGGCGTCCGGTGACGGGATGACGGCTTCGTTCGAATAGCCCTGGTTCGCCTCCTGGTAGGCGTTGTTGTCAATGCCATCGAGGGTGAAATTGTTGTCCATGGAAGTGAGGCCATTGACGTTATATGAGGCATCGCGGGGTGGGTTGGAGGCGACGGTCGCAATCAGCGAGCGGCGAACACCTGGCACTAGCTGGGCCAGATCGGCGTAGGAGCGCCCGTTCAGGGGAAGGGCAACTGCCTCTGTTCCCTGCACGGTCTGGCCGCGGTCGCTGGTGTCGGTTTCCAGAAGCGAGGCGGCTCCGGAGACGGTGACGGTATCGCTGATAGCTCCGAGTTTCAGAGTGAGGTCGACACGCTGACGCGCTCCGACATTCACCTTGAAGACGTCGGTCTTCGATACTTCGAATCCCGATGCGGTGACAGTGATGGTGTACTCCCCAGGTTGTACGCTATCGAACTCGTAGCCACCAGTGATGTCTGTCTGACGTGAGACCCTGGCATTAGTGGCCACACTGGTGAGATCGACGCTAGCCGAGGAGAGCGCCGCTCCGGATGGATCTTTGATGTTGCCGAGCACCGCTCCGGAATCGAACTGGGCCCTCGCGTTCCCCCCAGCTCCAAGAGCCACGGACAGGAGCAAAGTCAGCCGGAATATCCTTAACCAGGCCGCCTTCGTCCACGTTTCTCTTCCACCATACGACTTCAAGTTCATTGCGCTCGCTCCATAAATGTCTGTTGGTCAATCATTGCCACCAGGCCCGATGGCATTTACCCGCGGTTTTTTGTTCCTGCGGATGCTTGCGCCCGTTTTACGATTCCTCAGTACGGCGCACGTAAGAAGTAGCAGCGATGACGCAATGTCCAAAAGCAATTCACGGCGACTTGTCGGATACATCAGTTAAGCGTCTTCATATGAACGATTTCTCTTCCATTCATGTATCCCGATACAGTGAATGCCCGGTTACAGTCATGTTTATGCAGCATTCACATACGCTTGTTTGAATGAAGCAACCAGGTAAATGGCGATGAGTGGTACAAAGCTCGAAGAGAAGCCAGCCGATTCCTCGGCGATGAAGGCGTCGCCGGTCTATGTGCATCGGCCGGAGCTCGAACGCCGCGAACTGATGCGGCGCGTAGTGACTTCACCGACGTTTGTCAAGAGCGAGCGGTTGAGCGCCTTACTTACTTATGTCTGCGAAATGACCCTGAAGGGACGGGAATCAGAGGTCAATGAGCAGAAGATCGGTCACGCCGTGTTCGGCCGCTCGCCCGATTACGACTCTTCCGTGGACGGAATTGTTCGAGTTCAGGCGAGCCGTTTGCGCCAGCGCCTCAACCAGTATTTCCAGCGCGAAGGTATCGACGAGCCGGTCTGCATCGTCATTCCGCGGGGAGGCTACGTCCCGCTCTTTGAGCCGCGGCCGTCTCCCACGCCTTCTCTTCCGGCGGACGAACCGCAGATTCCACATGGCGACGCACTGGGACATCCACAGCCGGCAACGGCTCCTGGCAGTACGCGATCGATAGGGACGCTGTTGCCATGGATATTGTGCGCAATTCTTACGGTCGTTACGGTTGGTCTTGCGATCCACGATCACGCGCGGAGAACGTCTCTTTCATCCGGCAATACCGTCCATCCTCACCCTCTATGGAGCCGCATTTTTTCGACGGCTCGCCCGACCCTCGTGATTCCTGCAGATTCGGGACTGGTGATTTTCAATAACATGACGGCACGATCGATGGGGCTCGACGAATATATGCGCGGTGAATACCGCACGCCGCCGCTCAATCCGCCCCTCTATGGACCCACAACGACGGCCAAGGTTTGGCAGACTAATTTTGCCAGCCGTCGCTACACTTCGGTTGTCGATCTCGATATCATCCTGACCCTGGAACAGAGAGCCAAAATGGCTCAGGGCGGGATGGAAGTGAGGTACGCCCGGGATGTGCGGCCGAACGATTTGAAGGCCGGGAATGCTGTACTGCTCGGAGCCGCAGAGGCCAATCCGTGGGTTGAGCTTTTTGAGCGAAAGATGAATTTCGTCTTCCATGACGACTACACCACGAATGTTTTTTCTGTGATCAACCGCTCCCCGAAGCCGGGCGAGCCAGCGCGCTGGGACTCTGCCCGCGCCGATCCGCTACGCCGCGTCTACGGCCTGGTAGCGTTTGTCCCGAACCTTACCGGCGATGGAGATGCGCTCATCATCGAAGGTACATCGATGTCGGGTACCGAAGGCGCGGGGGATTTTGTCCTCGACGATTCGCAGTTACTGCCGTTCCTGAAGCAAATTCAGCGTTCCGACGGTACTGTTCCACATTTCGAGCTGGTGATCGGTACGCAAAATATCAGCTCCAGCGCGGCGCACAGCAATCTGCTGGCGTGGCGCACCACGAACTGACGGTTTCGCCACGTCATCCGCTCATGAAAGCCTCCTCATGACGGATGGCAAATAACACATTTATTCTAAAAACATGACGTTCAAAGAATCGAATCAGGACAGGTCCGGCAAGACGTTGAGCGCGGGGTACATATCCTTCGGCCATCCGTCTGTCATGCTGAAACTGGATTCAGGCGAATCAGTCGAGATTGACAAAGGCGTAATAGACCTCATCAAGCTGATGAACAGTATTCCGGGAATCGAAACGAAGGGATCCTGCCAGGGGGAAGATCCAAATTACGGCTACGTCCAGTTCATGCCCGGCGACATCGAAGGCAAGACTCACGCATCCATCTACTTCATGTATCACATCTTGAAAAATATGCACGGGGCTTGGGTGAAGCACCGGTACGTGATGGCGGAGCATGAGAAGTCAACCGGCGCAGAACATCCAGATGCCTATAAGTTCAAGTTCACAACTGAGCTAGGCAATGGATACGTATTGAAATGGTCCCCGTACACCTACCCTGCGGTCCTGGCTGCCGCACAGATGGCGGCTGAGGAAACTAAGCGAGACACATAGAGACAACCACTTTATGTTCCTCTGCTGTTGCAGAGAAACTGCAGCGAACGGGGTACATCGTGACTTTTGGAGAGGCTGCCAGATCACACGATGAAGAGCCGTAGCATCCACCAGACCAAAAACAATGCAACGAGCGCCAGTACGACATGGCCGATCCAGTCTCCCGCTGTCTTAGGCTTACCAAAGTTAAACATCAGGCAATCCTAGCACCACTGCCGGAAGAGTTGCTCAAACGCGGGTTGTATCGGGCCTATTCTTCATCGCGCGATGGAACAAACGGCGTTCTTGCTGTGCTGTGTGCTCCCGCCGAAAAATCCATCGGCTGCGAATGCCCGACAGCGGTTTTCACAAAACAGGATCCTTACTGAGCGAGGCGATTCGGCTTCTCATGCGGCTCGGAGTGCATATCGTCGTTCCGGAGAGCGAAGATATGCGGCTGACCACGGGGGCAGCCGCTGACGCTTCCATCAACGCACGGAATATATCGCCGCCTGCTTGGGTTCAAGCATCAGGGTCACGCTGTTCGCAGGAGATCCGCTTACGGAAGGAGCGCCCAGTTCGGGTTTGAATTGGGAGCAGTTCTCCAGTGCCGTCATTGAGGTTGGAATGCTGAGTTCGCGGGGTTGATTCGCCTTGTTTATCGCGACGAGTATTCGTGCGGAGCCATCCGCAGAGCAGCCGGAGTGGATGTCTGCGGACCTCAGGAAGACGAAGGCGCTGTCATCGGCAAAGAGATCCTGCTGCTGCCCCGTGAGCAGCGCGGGATGTTCTGCACGAAAATGCATCAGTCTGCTGACATCTTCGAAGATGCTCGCTTCTTCTGGGGTGCGTCCCGTGGACTGGTAGGCATTCGCGGAATCGCCCGGAAAGCCGCCGGGAAAATCATGACGGTTGTCAGGATCTTCGCCGCCGCGCATCGCGATCTCATCGCCAGAGTAAATCTGAGGCATGCCGCGCAGTGTGGCCAATAGGGCAAAGGCCAGCTTCAGGTCAGCAACGGTTGCTCCCGGCTCGTCAAGGAAGCGCGTCGTGTCGTGATTGCCGAGGAAGGTGACCAGACGTTCCGGATGCGGAAAGAGTCGATCCTGCCGCAACACGTCATCGAGCTTGCTCATCGGCATGTCGTGAGTCAGCACGCCGCGCAGGGCGAAGTAGGTTGGAAAGTCGAAAGGCGTGTCGAGGCCCGTATCGATGCCTGCGTGCTCCACTCCGCCGGCAAAGAATGAAGTGATTGTGGGATCGGGATTAAAAACTTCGCCTACCGTGGTGAGGTGGGGATACAACGTGTGAAGCTCGGCGTGGAAGTCATGCCAGAAGGCGCGTCCGACATAAGGGAATGTATCCAGACGCAGGCCGTCGAGCCCAGCTGTCTCTACCCACCAGACGGCATTTTGAATGAGGTATTGCTTGACCAGAGGATTCTCCTGGTTCAGATCAGGGAGGACATTGGCAAACCAGCCTTCCGTCACATCGCGCTGATCGCTCCATGAGGCATGAGGGTCGGGCAGGGAGCGAAACTCGGTTTTGGCGGTGTCATGATGCTCGACGGTTCCGTGAAACCAGTCGGGAGTTGGAGGATCTTTTGCCCATGGGTTCGCCGCGCCCACATGATTTGGCACAGTGTCGAGCACAATCTTCATGCCGTGCGCGTGGATAGCTTGCGCGAGGTGCTGATAGTCGGCGAGAGAACCGAAGTGAGGATCGACGGCATACATATTCGTTGCGCTATAGCCGTGGTAGGCCTGTGAAGCGCCGGCGTTGCTGTAGGCGGGCGTTGTCCAGATGGTGGTGACGCCGAGCTGCTGAAGATAGTCGAGATGCTGCTCGATGCCGCGAAAATCTCCGCCGTGCCAGCCGCGCGGCTTGCCTCGCTCGCCTGGCTGAGGATCGTTCGACGTGTCTCCGTCGGCGAAGCGATCGGTCATGATGAGGTACATGACGTCAGAGGAAGAGAATCCCTGAAAGCCTGCCGATGCGGGTTTGCGCGGGCTCAAAGTAAAGGGAAGATCGATGGCGCCACCGGGATTGGCCACGTGCAATGCAATCTTCTGTGCGTGGCCCGTGCGCGTCTCCAGCCAGACGAAGAGATAGTGTCCATTTGCCGATGCTTGCGTCTTCTCTATGGAAATGCCGGGGCCGTGCACGGTCACTTTTGCATCGTTGAGGTGATCGCCGTGCAAGAGGAGCATGGGCGACGGCATGTTGACCCACCAGTTGGGCGGATCGATCTTGTCGACGACGGGCGTGCTGCTCTGTGCGCCAGCGATAGAGCTGATGCTCAAGACCAGGGCGAATAATATCGATTCCAACTTCTTCACAAATTGCCCCTTGAAAAAAAGGCCACGGCGGAAAAACCACCGTGGCTCAGATAAAGCGAATTTCAGTTAGAAGGTGACGCGCAGTGCGAATTGAATCTGTCGCACCGAGTTGTTCTGTAATCCCGAAATCAATCCATAGTTCTGATCGTTCAGATTGCTGTCAGGATTGTTGAACTGAGGCGTATTGAAGACGTTAAAGGCTTCGGTACGGAACTCGGTATTCACTCTCTCTGTGATGGGGAAGTTTTTCTGCAGCGCGAAATTCACGACTTTGGCTCCGGGGCCATGCAAGAGCCCTCGTCCAGCCGTTCCGGGCAGAGTATAGACTCCGTCGATATCCGCAGGAGCGGCGAAGGAGTTAGTGGAGAAGTACGGTTTTGTGACGCTATGCGTAATGGTTGCCGGTGCGACGAGATTGGCATAGTCAGTCGGTGCGTTGTGCGAGTCGATCACGTCGAACGGAGTGCCGGTGTTGAGCTGCGCGATCATGTTGGTCTGCCAACCGCCCACTGCGTAATTCAGCGCCTTGGGTATGTTGCTGAAATACCGGCGACCATGGCCAAAGGGCAGATCATAGAGGTTGCTGAAGCTGAAGACGTGGCGTTGGTCCTGATAGGAGTTTCCTTTATTCAGGTTCAACATTGCTGAACGCGTTGCCGGGTTGATGAAAATCTCATTCGATTCGTTGCCGACCGGTGAGATGGTGTCGTCTGTAGTATGTGACCAGGTATAGCTGGCCGTGGTGATCAGCCCCTGCGTGAAGCGGTGTTCGAAGTGGAGCTGCAACCCGTTATAGCTGGAGACGCCGTTGTTGACGTTGACGTTGGCATTGCCCCCCAGGAGCGGGTAGAGGCGGAAGCCGTTGCCGTATCCCAGGTAACCGAGCGGCTGTTGGTTGAGATTGAAGTTGTTGGTCAGGTGGTCGGCGCGAGTGCCGACGTAAGCCATCGTGAAGGCGGATTGGCCGACCTGCTGCTGGAGCTGCAGGTTCCATTGTTGAATCGTTGAGGTTTGGTTATTCGGTATCTGCGCAATCACGGTTACATTCTGCGGATTGGCGAGGTTGACCGTGCTGGTGGGGAGCGGTAGCGCCGCAGTCGCAGCCGTATTGTCATTGCTGCCCAGCGGGGCTTGGCCAGTGAACGTAACGCGATAGCCATTATTGGCGGTGTAGCTCGACGTTCCGTTGAAGTCAGGATTGTTGCTCAACTGATTGTCGACGCCGCCGCGGTCGAGGAAGTAGAAGATGCCGTAGCCGCCGCGCACCACGGAGTTGCCGGTGCCGAAGAGATCGTAGGCGAAGCCCACGCGCGGAGCGAAGTTGTTGTGGTTGGTATTGACCTGGCTGCTCGACTGGCCGTTCTGTCCGGCAACGAGCAACTGGCCTGTATAGATATTGAAATTCGACTGCTGATTGTTCGAGGTGGAGGGATAGGTATAGAGGTCGTAGCGCAGGCCGAGATTCAGAGTCAGGCGCTTGGTGACTTTCCAGTCATCCTGGGCGAAGTAGCCCGTCTCCCAGTTATGAGTGTCGAAGAAGTCGTCGCTTGCTCCAAGCGTGTAGTTGGAAAATCCAGCCACAGCTTCAGAAGCATCATAACCAGTCCAGTTGGGATCGCCGCTGCCCGCATTGACGAAGTTGAAGAAGCCCTTCGATTCATTGCCCTGGAAGAAGTTGACGCGGCGGCTGATGATGTTGGCGCCGAATTTGAAGGCGTGCGGGCCGTGGTTCCAGCTCACGGCGTCCAGTGCCTGCGCGGTATATTCCTTCACCAGGTATGGGCCGCCGTCTCCGGTATAGGCGAGCTGGCTGTTGTTGTCGCCGATCAGCGCGCCGCCGCTGGTGAGCTGGTTGCGGTTGGCATTCACGATCCCCAGGTCCGCAGACACGGGCACGCCAAAAAGCGGAGGCGTATAGCCGAACTCAGGGCGCACATAGGAGAGACGGAATTCATTCAGCACGCTGGGCGAAATAGTGCGCGTGTAGCCGCCAACCGCTGCGCGCGGATGGTTCTGGTTTTGGCCGCTGCCAAAGCCTGCCGGAAGGTTGGGGAAGAGCGAGGTCTTGACGAAATTGTCCTGCCCATAGCTGTAGCGGACGAAGAATTGATCTTTCGAGGTGGGGTTGTAGTCGAGGCGAACGTCAAAGTCGTTAAACGAAGTGATCTGCTGCTGAATCGCCTGATAGTTGTTCTGGATCAGGTTCGGGTTGGTAGGCAACGGAAAGGCATTGAAGTATTTAATGGCAGCCGGGTTCTGGCGGCCCGCAGGGATGATGTTCCCGGCGAAAGGCGTGCAGGTGATCGGGTCGTAAATCTGCCCCGTCGAAGTTCCCGAGGATTGGCCAGCCGGGATGGCGCATTGAGGAACCGTGGTCAGATTCTGATTTGCGGGGGACAGCAGCTCACTGAAGTTGCCTTGCCGCATCAATGCTGTCGGAACAGTCTGGAAAGACGGCGCCAGGCCGGTTTTTTCGCGGAGAGCCTGATAATCGCCGAAGATGAAGAGCTTGTTCTTCAGGATGGGCAATCCCGCGCTGCCGCCGAATTGGTTGCGAATGAAGTTGGGAAACTTGCTGAAGCCAGCTCCGAGAAATTGATAGTCGGGGTTGGCGTCGAATTCCGAGTTGCGGAGAAAGTCGAAGGCCGAACCGTGAATGGAGTTCGTGCCGGACTTGATGGAAGACTCGATGATCGCACCGCCGGCGCGGCCAAACTCTGCCGGCGCGACGCTGGTGCTGACGCGGAATTCGTTGGTGGCGTCGATGGGGGTGAAGAAGACGATAGTGTTTACCAGCGACTCGTTATTGTCCGTACCGTCGAGGATGAAGTTGTTTGCTTGCGGGCGCAGGCCGTTGACCGAAAGAGCCGCGCCTCCGGAATCGCTGTAGCGGAAGGTCTCGACCGCTCCGTTGGAGCCGTTGGCCACATCGCCGGAGTTGCCCCGGGTCACGCCCGGAGTCAGCAGGGCGAGTCCGGTAAAGTTCCGTCCATTTAAGGGCAGTTCGGTGACCTGGCGTCCCTTGATGACTTCGCCGGTGGATGAGCTGGCCAGGTCGATCAACGATGCAGCATCGGTTACAGTCACCGTCTGCGTCGCGGTTCCTGGCTGAAGCTTGAAGCTGAGCGATTTTACCTGTGAAACATCGAGCGTCAGATCCTGTTCAACGGAGCCGAAGCCATTGGCCTCGACCTTGATGCTGTAGTTTCCGCGAGGGATCCCACTCAGGGTGAAGTTGCCGGCGCCGTCGGAGGTCGCTGGAAATTTTGTGCCTTGGTCGGTGCTGGTTACGGTGATTGTCGCACCCGGCACGACAGCGCCGGTGGGATCCGCGACCGTTCCTTGAATTCGAGCGGTATCTGTCTGGGCGGACAAGTTCAGAGCTGCCAGTCCCAGGATCAGAACCAGCGTCGCCATGAACAGGGATCGCAGGAAGTTATTTTGTCTTTTTAAAAACATACGGTGTTGCCTCCAAAAGTCGCATCTGCTTGTTTTAGGTATGCCCGTGACGAAGCGGGCCATTGCGAACTACACCCTACTTGGACAACGACCGGCAATGCACCGGCGTCCCTTTTTTAATCAAGCGTTTATCATCAGAAAAGTCTTTTATTTTCTTTTGCTTGCAGGGGAGTTTCACCCGTAGAAGGTGCTTTGTTGCGAAGCCAGGCGTGTCTTATGGGGAGTATCATGAGTTGTTCTGACGTTGGATCTATGTCATCCCCTGTTGCCGATCAGTCGCGGAGTCATTCGAGAATTCGATTCGGGTTGTTTGAGGCCGATCTCGCCAGCGGAGAGCTTCGTAAATCCGGTATCCGAATCCGCATTCAGGCACAGCCATTCCGGGTGCTCTCCTTTCTGCTGGAAAGTCCGGGTGAGGTAGTAACCCGGGAAGAGATTCAGCAACGGCTTTGGGGAAACGGCACGATCGTCGATTTCGACCATAGCCTCGGTTCGGCAATCAACAAGATTCGCGAGGCTCTGGGCGACTCCGCCGACAATCCGCGGTTCATTGAAACGCTGGCCCGCCGCGGCTACCGGTTTATCGCCCCCGTATTTATCGCCCCGGCCAGGCTTGAAGATGTCTCGGCATCCGCGGGCTCCGGTCTCGAAATAGCTGCTCCGGCAGTTGTGCCCACGCCCAGAACAGCGATCGCTATAGCGACGAGACCGCTTTTCCGCTGGAAATGGACTGTTCTTGCGGCTCTGGCTCTGCTCCTGCTGGTTTCGCTCAGTTTTTTCCTCGGAGTTCACATTGCTTCCGGACCCGTGGCTCCGCCTCAGATCACGCAGATTACTTTCTCCGGACGGGTTTCTCCGGGCGATGCGCTGTTTGAGAGCCTGCCCAGCACTTCGACCGATGGCTCCCGCATTTATTTCTCGCAGATCGAGCAGGGCCGCGCGGTATTGGCCGAGACTCTGATTGCCGATGGAGAAACCAGCACGCTCGGCATTCCGGCGGAGATCGCGGCGCCTGCGCTCGGAGACATCTCGCCGGACGGCTCCAAATTGCTTTTACGCAACCATCTCTCGACCAGTCCCGAGCAGGCGCTCTGGATTGCATCGACGATCGGTGACACGGCGCGGCAGATCTCCGGGATTCAGGCCCACGACGCAGCCTGGATGCCGGACGGGCAGACGATTCTCTACGCCGTCGGAAACGACCTCTATATCTCTAAGGAAGACGGCGCAGAAAAACGGAAGTTCGCTACGCTTCCGGGACGAGCCTTTTGGTTGCGTTGGGCGCCCGATGGCAAGCTGCTGCGTTTTACGTTGCTCGACGGCCAGACTCATACCACCTCTCTGTGGCAGATCGATGCACGGGGAAGAAATGCTCACCCTCTGCTTCACAATTGGAGCGATCCCTCCGCAGAATGCTGCGGCAGCTGGACTCCGGATGGCAAATACTTCGTCTTTCAATCCACGCGCAATGGTGAGAGCAATCTCTGGCAGATCGATGAGCATCCGGGCTTTCTGGATCGCCACGATCCGGTGCAGATTACAAATGGCCCGCTCAGTTATCAGGGGCCCATTACATCGCGCAACGATCACCGGATCTTCTTTATCGGATTGAATACGCGCTCGGAGCTGCTGGGCTATGACGCGCGGAAGAGCACGTTCCTTCCTTATGCAGGCAATCTCAGCAACGCGCAACGGGTCGAGTTTTCCCGCGATGGCCGCTGGGTGGCATGGATCAAGCAGGATGATGGTTCTCTCTGGCGCAGCCGGGTGGATGGCAGCGAGCGAGTGCAATTGATCGCGCGGCCCATGCAGGTTTTCATGATGCACTGGAGCCCGGACGATCGCAAGATTGTGCTGATGGGGCGCGAGCCGGGCAAGGCCTGGAAGATTTATTCCATGGATGCCGAGGGCGGCCAGTTGAAACCGGTCCTCGCCGAAAACCGCAATCAGGCCGATCCGGATTGGTCGCCCGACGGCGCGAACATCGTCTTTGGCCGCCTGCCTGAGTTGATGGCTGAGGAGAGCGGCCATAAGACCATCTCCATTCTTCAGCTGGCGACCGGCAAGGTGGAGAATGTTCCCAATTCCGATGGGCTCTTCAGTCCCCGTTGGTCGCCGGATGGCCGTTATATTGCCGCCCTCACGCTCGATCAGGCAAAGCTCATGCTGTTCGATACCCAGACACAGACCTGGCATCTATTGGCTCAGCAGAACATCGCCGACCCGGTCTGGTCGCGGGACGGCAAATTCATCTTCTTTCATGATTTTGTGCAGGATGGCCAACCTATCTACCGGCAGCCGGTGGCAGGCGGTCCGGCGCAGAAGATTGCCGGCTTCTCCGACCTGCGTTCGGCGGACGCAGTGGATTATCGCTTCGCCGGCCTCGGCCCCGGAGATATGCCTCTGGTGAACGCGCGGCTCTCCACGGCCAATCTTTATTCTGCAGAGATACGGAAGCACTAGATATGGAGCATCTTATGGTTCTATGAGTTCTACCGGCCCCTCGAACGCTATGGCGGCTTCATCGGTTCCTTCCGCCGCCAGTAAGCGACTCCTGCCGTGGCTTGTCGCGGTCGCCTTCTTCATGGAGTCGCTCGATACGACCATCCTCAATACGGCCGTGCCGGCGATCTCGGCGGCTCTCCACGTTGGTCCTCTCAGCATGAAGGCCGTGCTCGCCAGCTATACGTTGAGCCTTGCTGTATTCATCCCTATCAGCGGCTGGGTCGCCGACAGATTCGGAACGCGGCGTGTGTTCGCCGCTGCCATCGGGCTTTTCACTCTGGGATCGCTCTTATGCGGCCTATCGAGCGACATCCATGTCCTCGTTGCCTGCCGCATCCTGCAAGGCTGCGGCGGGTCCATGATGGTGCCTGTGGGCCGGCTTACGCTGGTGCGAACGTTCGCCAAATCCGATCTTCTCCGTACCATGAGCTTCGTTTCGATACCGGCGCTCGTTGCACCCATGCTCGGACCTATCGCCGGTGGCCTGATCGTTGGCTACCTTCACTGGCGGATCATCTTTTTCCTCAACATTCCTATCGGCCTCGCCGGTTTGATCCTCGTCTATCTGCATCTGCCGGATTACCGGGAAGAGACGCATCCATTGGATACGGTAGGCTTGATTCTCTTTGGATCAGGCATCGCTCTACTCTCCTATGTGCTGGAAGTTTTCGGGGAGCACACCCTTAGCGTGCGCGAGATTTTGGGACTGCTCGTGCTTTCGCTCGCGTTGCTTGCTGGTTATTGGCTGCATGCGAAATCTCTCGCTTTTCCGTTGCTTCAACTCAGCTTGTTTAAGATTCGCACTTTTCGAGCCGCGGTCAGCGGTAGTTTCTTTACCCGTTTAGGGATTGGAGGCGTGCCGTTTCTCTTACCGCTGCTGTATCAGGTCGGCCTTGGCTTCAGTCCAGTGCAGTCGGGTCTGCTCATCATGCCTCAGGCTCTGGCAGCTATGAGCATGAAGATGGTCATGCCTCGTCTTTTATCAACCATCGGATATCGCTGGGTGCTTATTTCCAACACGATCATCCTCGGCCTGCTCCTTCTGCTCTTCGCGACCATCGGTCTTCATACGCCGGTATGGATCATTGTGCTGCAGGCATTCTTCTATGGAGCCTTCACATCTCTGCAATACACAAGCATGAACACACTGGTCTATGCCGACACCACGGATCAGGAAAGCAGCGCCGCCAGTTCCATCGCCAGCACGATGCAGCAGATGTCGATCAGCTTCGGCGTCGCGATGGCGGGATTAGCGACCGCGTTTTTCGTTCCCAGTAATGGTCACTCCGGTTCGGCCGAGATGATCCGCGGGATTCACAAAGCACTTGTGGCGCTCGGAGCTTTGACCATTGTTTCGACGATTGTTTTTCGCAGCCTGAAGCGAGGGGACGGCGATGCAGTGAGTCACCAAAAGATTTTCCATCCGGGCGGATGAATTTCTCCGGCGCTGCAGGCGAGAAAACAGGGCCGGAATTTATTCATCGAAATAAGTATCGTATCGCCGCTGCTGTACGATGGGCCGTGCCTAACACAATCGATTCCCAGCAACCAGAATCTCCCATTCACTCAACTCGCGGTGTGCAAGGATTTTTCGGCCAACTTGGGCCGGGCCTTGTGACTGGCGCCGCAGATGACGACCCCTCCGGGATCTCGACTTATTCGGTGGCGGGCGCGTCGCTGGGATACGGTACTCTCTGGACCGCTCTTGTCTCATTTCCGCTTATGGCGGCTGTGCAGCTCATGTGCGCGAGACTCGGTATGGTCACCGGATGCGGTCTCGCCAGCGTGATCCGCACTCGATATCCGCGCTGGGTATTGTGGCTCGCCTGCGCTCTCGTCATACCCGCGAATATCTTCAACATCGGCGCCGACCTCGGAGGTATGGCTGACGCGATGCAGATGATGACGGGTATCCGTTCTTACGTTTGGACGCCCTTCTTCGCGTTAATCATTCTTGTGCTGATGGTATGGATGTCGTACCGAACGATGGCTCGCATCTTCAAGTGGTTGACACTTGTGCTCTTCGCTTACATCATCGCAGCCTTCCTGGCTCATCCAAATTGGAAGTTGGCACTTCATTCCACGTTCATTCCCCACGTCGAATGGAGCAAAGCGTATATCTCGGTTCTGGTTGCAATTCTTGGCACGACGATTTCACCGTATCTCTTCTTTTGGCAGGCTGCGCAGGAGGTTGAAGAGGACCGGGATCATGGGAAGCTCACGGTCAAGCAGCGCAAAGGATCAACCAATGCGGAGCTCCGCGCGTCCCGGAGAGATGTCATCACCGGAATGCTTCTTTCCAACGTGGTGATGTACTTCCTGATTCTGACGACCGCAGCAACATTGAATGCACACGGTATGAAGGACATCGAGACAGCCAAGCAAGCGGCAGAAGCGTTGCGGCCGCTCGCTGGAAGCGGAGCATATTGGCTTTTCACCATCGGCATGATCGGAACCGGGATGCTTGCGGTACCGGTACTGGCAGGCTCTTGCGCCTATGTTATTGCCGAAGGAGCCAGATGGAGAGGAGCCTCACTCAACCTGCAGCCAAGGCTCGCGCAGAAGTTCTACGGCGTGATCGGAGCTTCGATCATTGTGGGGCTGGCGTTGGACTTCACCGGCATCAACGCGGTGAAGATGCTCTTCTTGTCTGCCGTTCTCAATGGACTTCTCGCTCCTCCCCTGGTGATTATCGTCGTGCTCTTGACGAGCGACAAGAAGGTGATGGGGAACCGAGTCAACTCGAAGATGATGAAGTGCCTGGGATGGGCGTGCGCCGTCATAATGGCCGCTGCTGCCGTTGCCCTTTGTGTGGTGTGATTTTTTCGGAACGACGCAGGCTTACAATCTGTGTCCTACGATACGCGATGAGTGAGCGACGGACATATATTGCTCCGATTCAAGCAGCGAGACAAATACTCTCGCTATTCCGCGTCTTCGTTGGAGGGCGCTGTTTCATTGGTTCGCTCTCGGGCGTAGATGGTGTATGTGATTTGAGGAGGCTCCTCACCGCAATGCATACTCACGACCTGATCACGAATTGTCCGGTCTGACGTTGTGAAGCGTTCGCGCTGGCGGAGATAGTCGATCCACGACTCCATAATGAAGGTCTCGGTAAGATGACGGGGATCGCTGGCATCTTGAAAAATACCCCAGCGCATTGCCCCATCGCGCAGCCGCACCACTTTCATCTTGTGTATCGCATGGACGAAATTGTTGTAGTCCTTCTCGTCAACGTAGTAGTCGATGAGAATGCGCACAGGACCCTGCGACATCTCCGGTTCGATCGCGAGTTGCGGAGTCTGGTGCTTTGTGCGGAAGGGGCTGAAGTCGGGTAATTCGCCGCGCAGTACCGGCAGTCGTGCGCTGAAAGGCAAGGTGATCAGCAGGCCGCCTGCGGCAACCGCCAGCGATACCGGCGTTGAGATGTGTTCCGCAATGAGACCCCAGATCACGCTACCGATGGCCATCCCGCCGGCGAAGACCATTTGATAAGCCCCCAGAGCGCGAGCCTGCACCCAGCCAGGCACCGAGATCTGTACTGCGAGATTGAAGGTGGACATGGTGCTGGTCCAGGCGAAACCTGCAATCAGAAGTATGGGGATAATGACCAGCGGATAGCGGACGAAAGCCAGAATCAGGAGCGTGGCCGCGAAGATGCATGTTGAAAATGCGATGATCTTGTCGGCAGATACTACGCGCCGGACGCGAGGCAGCAAGGTGGCACCGGCGACCGCTCCCAGTCCCATGCTGCCGTTTAGAATGCCGTAACCAAGAGCCCCCTGGTGCAGGTCGCGAGCGGCAACAACCGCGAGCAGAGACCACACCGCGCTGACAAAGATGGTGAATATGAATGTTCGCGCAAACGCTGCCTTCAACAGAGGAGCATATTGAACATAACGGAGCCCCGCTCGAATGGAACCGAATATTCGTTCCGCTGGAAGCGCGCTCTTGAATATCGGCACGCGCTTCCACTGGTAGAGAACCAGGATGACTCCTACGAAAGAGAGGGAGTTGAGCAGGAATGTCCAGGCTGCGCCGGTATCTGCATGAGTAAAGGCAGCAACAGCAAGGCCGCCTAGCGCTGGGCCTACGGCGCGCGCAAGATTGAATCCAGCGCTGTTGAGCGAAACGGCCTCTGGCAGCTGTTCGCGTGGAACAAGCTCGGGCATGATCGCCTGCCAGGCGGGACTGTTCATCGCCGCGCCTATATTGAGCAGGAAGGTGAGCGTCAGCAAAACCCACGGCGAGATGATGTTGAAAAAGGTAAGAACGCTGAGCAGAGCGACAGCGGCCAGCATCCACGCCTGCCAGAACAAAAGGAGGCGCCTGCGGTCGAAGATGTCCGCGGTAGCACCGGCCAGCAGCCCTAGTATCACTACCGGAAGACTGGCGGCGGTCTGCATTAAAGCAATCAGCAGCGGTGACGTGGTGAGTACCGTCATCAACCAGGTGCCGGCCGTGTCCTGCATCCATCCGCCCAGGTTCGATACGGTGGACGCGATCCACAAGCTTCTGAACAGCGGAGCGTGCAATGGCTCAAAGCCCGTCGAGTATTGCGGCTTTGCGGCTTCAGGATCAGGAGCGGGTGGCGGATTCGGCGTAGTTGATAAAGGCATGATCGATGATGCGGAGCCAGGTAGACACTACCATGGTATAGGCCAGCCATCGCTCTGCTGGTCATTCAGACGGCACAGAGCACGGCGCAGCCCGAAAACCAGGTCCCGGAAGCTTATTCCGCAGATAGATGGCTCTGGCTTTGTAGTCCCGTTACTTCTGGACTGATCGAAGAGATTAAGAACGGTAGTCTACAGCCGGTCGTGTTGCCCTACTTGCGGTTCAGCATCGCCTGCTGCATCTCATCAGGGAACAGACGCAATGGAACAGACTCAATGGAACAGACTGAAAAATTGGGATTGCCGGAGAACGAAAATGGGATACACCAATCCTGTACACGAGCATGTCGAAACAATTCTCAAACATGAGCAGGAGTTCCTGGCCCGCAGATCATATGCGGAGCGCCTGGGAGACGCCACCGCTGCTATCGTCGGCAGCTTGAGCTTCGTGGCCTGCCAGCTTCTGTTCGTTGCCGGCTGGGTTGTGGTGAATTCCACCCATGTTACGGCTATTCGTCATTTCGATCCCGCGCCTTTTTCGCTTTTAAGCGGCTGTCTGACGTTGGAGGGCATCCTGCTGGCAAGCTTCATCCTCATGAGACAGGCACGACTGGGACGGCGATCCGACGAGCGCGAACACCTGATGCTGCAAATCCTGCTCCTCACGGAGAAGGAGATCACGGCGGTGATCGGAATAAACCGTCAAGTCGCCGTGCGGCTGGGACTCGGCGAAGTCGGAGCGAATCGAGACATCGAGCAATTGGCAAAAGAGACATCGATCGACGAGGTAGCAAAATCGATCCAGGAAAACTTGTCTGGTGGTAGCAACGGTTGACGTTTCCCTAGGGAAATATGTCGAGTGAATTCGTGCGCGGGGCCGGCTCGATGGGCGGCGAGTGGCGAATCTGGTATGACCGCCACTCGCCTTCGAGATTAGGGATAGGTGACGACAGGGCTCAATACATCTGCGTTGCTGCTGTCGACCGCAGCGCCTGTACCATTGATGACGTTCGTGATCTGGCCGCTTCCGGCCAGCCAGACGGTCCCTACATCGTGAATCGCAATGCCACTCCCATCGGGAACGGTCATCGCATTGTCGTCGATGATGTTCACTCCCTGATTGAAGAAGGAGTAGATGCCGAGGCCCCACGCCTGATGGGTCCGAACTGAACTGCTGACGACATACGAGGGATACCCGTTGGCGTCGCCGTCCATCCAAGCGCTCTGGCTGGGCGGATCATACGGAAGCTCGCTTTGATAGAAGATGGTCTGGCCGGCATCGCCGTTCCAGAGGACCTGCTCCTGCTGGTAGTGTTCGACGGCGAGACCGAGCGCTGTGACACGATTGCCGTTGACGACCAGACCGTGACTGGCGGTGTTTTCGGTCCAGCCAACGCCGTTGCCGTGATCGGCGCGCCATGCCCAGATATCGTCGAGGATGACGTCAGCGCTATCGATTTCAAGGGTGGTGGTCGCGCTGCCTGCGGTCGCTCCGCCGATGCGGAAGAATACATCGTTGATGCTCGAGGGATCGCTCCAATGCGAGAAGAATCCGCCTCGGGGCAGCGGCGAATCGAACAGGCCGACGCCCATTTTCAAAAGCACCGGCGAGTTGACCGGTCCGGCGTCGATGATGAGACCCGCTATTTGAACTCCGTCGACGTCGGCAACAGTGATCGCTGCTTTTCCGGTCTGAGGCACCAGCGTCGCATAGCCGAGCCCGAGGATGACAGTGCCGGGATAAAGAACATTCAGCGACTGATTCAGCTGATAAATGCCCGGCGTGAAGATGAGGTTCTTGCCCAGCACAAGAGCCAGATTGATCTCCGCGGCGGACATCGACGGCTTTGCAATGAAGAAGCGGCCGATGGGGATGGAGCGGCCAGGAGTGTTCTTCGAGGCCCACGTGGGGCCAACCGTATTTCTTTGAGCGGACGGAGAAAAGACGTTGAAGTCTCCTTTGCTATCCACATAGAGAAAGGGCTTTTCGCGACTTACCGGAGTCGTGGGAACGACGGTCTCAGGCGGAGTGGGGAAGGATTGTTGCGGCGCGCCTTCAACCCCTGAGAACACCATGTTCCACACCCCTCCGGTCCAAATGCCGAGAGAGCTGTTCCGCGTAAACCACTGTTGCTGGGAGCAGGGGTTCACGTTGCCCGTCACAACCAGATCGCTTATGAATCCGCCGCTCGCTTCGCCACAATAGGAATTGACCAGTTCAAGCGAACCGTTAATCTGCATACGGCGCAAGGGTGCGCCCTGCGAAACACCCCACTGCAGGGTGGATGGTGCAGCGTTCTGTGCGATGTCCTGCGCCGGGTCGATCGTCAGATTCTCCATTGATCGCCAGAACGTGTCGGTCAGGTTAGCCTGCGGCCAGGTAGAAGTGCCGTAAACCGCTTGCCCGTAATTGGGAGTAAGGAAGCCGTTGATGGTGACGGCGCCGGGCAATAGACCGAGGCCCGCGATGGATTCGTAATAGCCGACTGGAGCTTGCAAATTGTATGCACCGGGTGTGAACAGGATCGCATAACGGTTCGTGCTGAATTGGGGTTCGTTCGCAAGAGATAAGAGTGTGGACTGTATCTGCGCCGCTGGCATGCTGGGGGTGAAGATATAGACATTCGGACCGAAGTCCGGCTGCGATGACGAACCTTGCGCCCAAACGGCCGGCGACGGAGAGACAGTCGCGGCGAAAAGTGCGAGCAGGGCCCCGCGAATTGCGCGTCTTACAGTGGCCGAGATCGGTCTCGTATTTGTCACGATGATAACTCCGGGAGGGCATTCAACTGCCGCCGGAATATAGGCGCGCGGGAATTTGGTTGTCAATGAGGAAATCCCTGAAGAATGATCGCGTAAGCCGGTCATCCCCTTCGATCTGGGAGCCGGAAACTGCCGCCATCGAGAAATTCCGTGTAGAGACGCAGACTGTCGACTCTTTCTCTTGACGCAAATGGACATCAAAATCGCGATGGGATTTGTCGTACGCAAAAAAAAGATTAAAAGGGAAGTAGCCGCAACGTTCGATTTATATATACAAAGATATGCGCGGCGAGTGCAATGGATTCGTGGAGATAAAAGGCTCCGCTCCCTTGAATGGCTAAGTTACTCCGATGGAGATAACTCGGTCTGCAAGGGATTCAATGGCATTTTCGATCTGACTTGAAGCATCGGCGATGTTGTGAATATCAAGACTGATGTCGCATCTTGTTTTGTGAGGGCAAGATGCAGGAGCAGTTTCTGAAGTTCGCGAGCCTGGGTAGATTTGCCCAGGGACAAGCGAGCCGGAAGGCCGCAGCATATATATCTTTCGATGCATCTGCAAGACATTCCCGGAACTGCGTAGCCAGACTCTAGTTATTATCCGCTGCGCTCGATTGAGTACGTCGTCAGGCGTATACAACCCCAAAGCCGTTAGACCAAACAATCTGCTTCTCAATCCTAAGGAGATGAATGTATGCAAACTAAGATGAAGTTTGGTATGCGTAGTCTGCTTCATGTTGCGGCAGTGGCAGGTCTTGTAAGTGTAGTTCCACTATCCTCGGCCTTTGCCGGGCAAACAGGTGATGAAGCTGCTGACCATGCAGAAGCACAGGCGCGTGAGGCCTGGCGCGGAACGATGCATAAACTCAGCACGCCCGGAGAAGGGTGTTTCCACGCCTCATATCCCAGTACGCAATGGGAGGAGGTGGAATGCGCAGAGGCGCCGGGCTATCGGTCCGCGCTGCCCAAGGCCAAGGTCAGAGAGCAAACGGTGGGCAATGGCTCTGACTATGTCGTTCAGGCACCTTCAGGGAGCTTGCTCAGCGCCGCGGCCGGCAGCTTCCCCACGGTGACGGGCGTGAAAACTGAAAAGAGCGCTGGCGTTGCCGCATTTGGCGATGGCGGCATTCTTGGATCGAATGAATACACCTTGCAGGTCAACACCAACTTCGATAGCAGTTCCGCGGCTTGCAATGGCTACTCCGGCTGCTTTGCCTGGCAGCAGTATGTGATGTCGACGAACACGCCGGTATCGCTCACCAGCAATCAGTTAACGAACAAGACAGAAGTGTTCATCGAATATTGGCTTATCAACTATGGCGTTGATAATGGCTCCAATATCTGCCCGAGCGGCTTCATCGACGGAGGCGCGGATGCAGAGGGGCCTGGGGACGACTGTGTGCAGAATACGAAGGCCACGGTTATCGCCAATGGCCAGCTACCGATTACCGATCTCGCCAGCCTGAAGCTTTCGGGTTCAGCCAAGGCAGGCGGAACCGACGCAGCCACAGTCACTTTTGATACGGAAGCTTACACCGCAACCGTCAGCGATAGCCTCACGGACATCGCGAGCGGATGGACGCAGGCGGAGTTCAATGTGCTGGGCAACGCCGGCGGCTCGGTCGCCGACTTCAACACCGGTTCGTCGGTCACGGTGAACGTAGCGGTGACCGATGGATCCACGACTGCGCCGACATGTATATCGCCATCGAAGGATGACGGTACAACCGGCGAAACTAACAACCTGACGCTCGGGAAATGCACCGCCACGGGTGGAGCGACACCGTCGATTCAATTTACGGAGTCACACTGAGTGCCGTCCGCGAGGCGATCCCTGGCAGCAACCAAGGCTGTTGCCAAGGGACGCTAAGCTAGCGGATAAAAACGAGGCACCCCGGATTCGCTTTCGGATCCGGGGTGCCCGGGTAGGACGGGGTTCTCGTTCGAAGCCCTGCGCGGCTCGCATGAGTACTGGCTACCTAAGGACAGTCATTCACCAGTTCGTGAATGATGGAGTTAACCTGATCGCACCCCAAGTAAAATGGAGTTTCCATGCACTGGATAGTAAGATTACCGGTCTCTGGGGCGTAGTTCCAGGCGATCGTAATACCACTCTTCGATGCGCTGCCGTGATTCCCATCTATCTTGATACCTTGTTTTGCGGCATTTGCCACTAAACAGGCAAACTTTGCAGGGTTGATGCCGGAGAAAGACTGCGCCGCACACTCACTCATGCTCGCCCGGTCTCCCCACCAAGATTCTTCTTCCTCAAGACTGTGCTCCTCCTCATTCTCCTGCGTCGTGAGAGTGTTCTTCGGGTGATTCTCACACTCTCGTTAAAGTCCAATCTTATCTAACATGCTCGCTCACATGTTTGGCTGAGAATAATTGATTTTCTGATACAAAAGGGTTGAAGTATTGCTATTGCCGGAAGGAAGCGGGCTCATCGGCTCAGTAGCCAACCCCCAAGCCACTGCCCGGACACATGACATGGTGATAGCACACTCCGATCGTCGCTTAGACTTCAGTCCTTGGATGAAGCAACTCCGTCCGGCTCCGGACGCACGGATTCGATTATTTTGTTTTCCTGCCGCCGGCGCCAGCGCCAATAGTTATTGGTCATGGGGCGCCGCGCTGCCACCCTTCCTCGAGGCCTTCGGCATACAGCTCCCCGGCCGGGGCGAGCGTTTTCACGAAGAGCCCACTCGAGATATGCAGGCACTGGTGGCGGAGCTTGCCCAGGCGACCCGTCCTCTGCGGGATCGTCCCTTTGTTTTTCTGGGACACAGCCTGGGAACCCTGATCGCATTTGAGCTCGCGCGCACTTTGCGCCGAAATGGCGAGCGTCTGCCTCTGCATTTCTACGCTGCCGCTCACCGCGCACCGCAGACACCGGAGACCGATCCTCCTGCACATCGGTTGCCCGACGCACAGTTCGTGGAAAGACTGCGTGAGCTAGGCGGCAGCGGCCCTGAAATTCTGGCGGAGCAGGAACTGATGGAACTTCTCATGCCGACACTCCGAGCGGATTTTGCAATGGATGAAACCTATTCCTACACTGCAGAACCGCCGCTCGCTTGCCCTATCACCGCCTGGGGCGGTTCGGAAGACGCAGAGCTCTCGCCAGAGGACCTGGCTCTCTGGCAGCATCAGACGGCATCTTCATTCGAATTGCAAATCTTTCAGGGCAACCATTTTTTTGTACATTCGCAGCTGGACGCACTGGTCGGTGCAATCGAAGCGCGGCTACGGTCATATAGCCACACGTAAGTGCGATGTAACGACCCTGTAACATTCTCTTGTTTTCAGGTCCAGCAGGGGGACAGGCTCGCCGGATTGCGCGGTTTATGCGAGTATGGTTCCGGATAAGCTGGTCACGTTTTATCGAGACATATCTGACCACGCAGATAGGCCGGGGCCATGCAGGCTGGCTGGATCAGATAACCGACTAATAATCTCATTGAATAAGCTGCGAAAGGGCGACCTATATCATGGCGACGAAGACTGCCTCCAGGCGCGATCAGAAATCGGCGACGCCTGTGATCGACATTCATTTGCGGTCGGCGATCCCCGGGAGGGAGCGTTGGGAGGTTGAGGAGATTCGCCATAAGCCGCGGATCGCTGCGGTGGTGCAAAGTGCGCTGCAGGAAAAGCAGGGGATCCTCACTGTAGTTGCAAACCCGATGACGGGCCGCATCCTGGTGACGTATGAGCCCGATTCGCCGCAAGGCCAGATCGAAGCGCTGCTGCGGGCCGCCTTGCAGAAGTCATCGAAGGCAAGAGCTTCTGAAGGTTCTCAAGAGCTCTCTCTCTTTCAAAACCCGCTGCTCCGTTTAGTGCTCCGGGTAGAGCCGGATCGCAAGCTGCTCAACAAAGCCGCGGCGGCATCGGTGTTGAGCACGCTGGGTAACTTCGTGATCGCATGGTGCACCTCGGCACTGCTCGGCGTAGTCGCCAAAAGAGGCAAAACAAAATCGGCGAAATCCGACTTATGGTTTTTCGGCTTTGTGACCGCCGCAGGGGCGACGGCGGCGGTGGTGGTACGGCATTATCAGAACCGATACTGGAAGGCGCTCGCCACCTCGGTGGAGCACGAATTGCGTACGCGCGCATTCGCTCATCTCGAAGAACTCGATATGTCGTATTTCGATAACGAGAGTACGGGCGCGCTTATGAACGTGCTTTCGGCGGACCTGGCGAACGTCAGCAAGTTCATCGAGACGGGGCCCGGCATTGCTATTGAATCGGCTACTTCTGTGGGGGTAGCAATCGGTCTGCTGCTGCTGGTTGCCCCAGGAATTGCAGTCATCGTCACCCTGCCGATAGCCGCCGTATTCCTGACCTATCGTTATTTTCAAAGACAGCTGGCGCCCCGGTATGCGAATGTCGGCTTGCGTTCGGCTGAGTTGAACGGCGTGCTTACCAACAATCTATCCGGAGTAGCGACGGTCAAGAGTTTTACCGCCGAAAGCTACGAAGCAAAACGGGTCCGCGACCTGAGCAACCAGGTACGCCAGGCGAATGTTGACGCAGCTGTGGCAGGGTCCGCATATGCGAGTATGCAGGGTGGAATTTATGGATCCGTGGCCGCGTTTGCTCTCGCGCTGGGTGGTGTTTCGGTGGAGGAAGGGAGCCTTACGTCGGGCGCTTTTCTTACCCTGGCCCAACTGATACCGCGGCTCATGTCGGCAATGGGCGCGATCAATGATTTGTACGATCTCTACATGAATGCGTCGGCCTCCTCCGCCCGAGTGCTGGAGCTGCTCGATACTCAGCCCGCGATTCGCAATGGCAAACGGCGTCTTGCCTTGGACCGGGTGCGTGGGGAGATTTCATTTTCCAGCGTGGGCTTTGCCTATCGACAGGGTTACGACGTTCTTAAGGGGCTGGACTTACAACTCGGCGCAGGCGAAACGATTGGTGTGGTTGGAGCAACGGGAGCCGGCAAGACGACCCTGGTAAAGCTTCTGCTTCGCTTCTACGACGTTAATCGGGGCGCAGTGACCATCGATGGCATCAATGTGCGCGACCTGACTCTCCAGGACTTGAGGCAGGCGGTGGGATTCGTTAGCCAGGACGTCTACTTATTCGACGGAACGGTAAGCGACAACATTGTTTACGGGCGTCCGGAAGCCACTCGCGAAGAAGTGATAAAAGCGGCCCGGGCAGCTGAAGCAGAGGAGTTCATCCGTGGTCTTCCACAGGGCTACGACACCCCGGTTGGAGAGCGGGGATCGCGGCTCTCGGCAGGCCAGCGTCAGCGGATTTCGATTGCGCGCGCGATTCTCAAAGATGCTCCAATTCTAGTGCTGGACGAGGCTACGGCATCGGTCGATAACGAGACGGAGGCTGCGATCCATCGATCGATTGAGCGCCTCGAAGCTGGGCGCAGCATGATGATTATTGCCCATCGCCTGTCGACGGTACGGAACGCACATCGCATCTACGTGATGGAAGACGGCAGAATCCTGGAGCAGGGCAAGCACGACGAATTACTCGCGTTGAACGGGCTGTACGCCTCGCTTTGGGATGTCCAGACGGGCATGGTCCGCGGGCAGACTGATCCGCTTTCCCGGGGCTAGTTCACATTTATTTGAGTCGGGGTAAAGGGGTATATCTCCGCCTTACGAATGTAATAAATAGAGCCTGATGTTACGGATGAATTTAATTTAGGACTTATTCGAGATAGCTCTTGTCGGAAGCAATGGAATAGCATAATGTTATTGCCGGAGGAAACAAGCATGTCAGCCGCCGCCCCCCTCGTAACTGAAGAAACTCTTGGAAAAGTTGTGAAAGGTGCCGGGGAATTAAGTCTCCCAGGCTTCAGCCTCTACCTGGATAGAAAGATTGGTGAAGCAGCTCTCCACACTGTTGCCGGTCTCGCAGCAGCTACTGTCTTTGGCCCGCTCGGATATGTTTTGGTTGGCGCCAACTCCTTCTCGAAGTCGGTGTCGGGCAGGACCCTCGTTGACCGCCTGGCTACCAAAACAGCGGCTCGCGAGTCAGCAGAAGTAACAACCGCCCGCAAGACCTCCGCTAAGTAAACAGCGGTTAGAAGTCTGCAGTCAAATTGAGGGGCCGTCGCAGGCCCCGCCTCATCTCATCGTCGCAGCGCAAAGCGGCAGGTATACCTCTGCCTTTTTGGCGATGCACCCGATCAAATGCAACCGAGTGGAGAGTTGGCTGGGCCATGGGCAATAAACTGCTGATTCTCGTCGTGGGTGCAGCTGCAGGATACGCATTTGGAAAATACCCGAAGCAGATCACTAAGGGTGTCGTCAAAGGCGGTATTGCGCTGGGCTCTAAATTGAGAGAGATCCAGGAAGAGATCGCCGAGGATATCGAAGACCAGGTCGCCGAAGTCCGCGCCCAATCCGCCGGCGAGGTCACCGTTTGAACGCGTTGCGGTTGCGCTGACTCGCTTCTTTCATGAGCCTTAATACAAAACTGCCGCTTTGTTCGGCAGAGCTCACTGGCGATGCTTGCCTTAACTTGGATTCCTGATCAGTACCGTACCCACATAGAGCATAAAGAGACTTACTGTTTTTGCTGCTAAGTGATTCACTGATGTCCTTCTCCAGAGTGCTAGCGGAATGAATTTCCTGGCGGGTTTTCTCGCTTTGATTGTTCGCTGCAAATAACGATCAAATTCGAAGTTGCGAAATTGCAGAGTTGTGCTTCGGACTGCGAGACGTTGTGTTTTGGGGGCTGAAAGTGAAAGCGTCGGTCAACGGGGAAGTTATTGCGCCGGGTTCGATCCCACAAAGATATAAGCTGTCCGCTGCGCAAAGCGGTGTCTGGGCTGCGACGGCTCTCGATGCAAGCCGTTGCGCTTATCAAATCGCGGAGTACATAGAGATCTTTGGCCCTGTGGCGCCTGCGCTGTTCGAGCAATCACTGCGCCGGATGGTCCAGGATACGGATACCCTGCGTCTGCGGATTTCAGATACAGCTCAGGGCCCGGTCCAGTATCTGGAACGCGACCCTGTCTGGACGATGTCTTTCATCGACTTCGGCGATGAGGCCGATCCGGCGGAGGCAGCAGAGGCATGGATGCGCCGCGACATCGCGGTGAGACACGATGTTAGCGGTGAAGCGCCTTTTTCCTACGCTCTGCTCCGGCTCGCTGCGGACCGGTATCTCTGGTACGGGCGCTACCACCACATCTGCATCGATGGCTTCGGGCTCGCGATGATTGCGCGGCGTGTCGCGGAAATCTATTCCGCGCTCGCAGCGGGCCGCCCCGTCGAACCGGCGGGATTTCTATCCTGCCTCGAACCGCTGGCCGCGGACCGCAGCTATCAGCTTTCTTCCGGCTATGAGCTCGACAGATCTTATTGGCGCAACTATCTGGAGGACCGGCCAGAGGCAGCCACTATTTCAGGGAAGCTGCCGGCGCGATCGAGCCGGTTTCTACGCAGCGTAGAGTGGGTCTCGCGCTCCACGATTGAGTCGTTGCGCACTCGCGGCGGCGGCCGGAGCGCTGGGCTTGCATCGTCGATCATGGCTGCTGCGGCTGTATATCTTCACCGTCTCGCCGGGGTCAACGACGCGGTGCTCGGCATGGCAGTATCGGGCCGGACCACGGATGAAATGCGCCGGGTCGTCGCTCTCTGCTCCAACGCCGTTCCATTCCGTTCCACCGTTTCCTTGCATGAGACGCTTGGCGATCTTCTACGCCGAACCGCGAACGACCTTCGGGAGGCCTCAGCTCATCAGCGCTACCGGCTCGAAGATCTCAGGAACGATTGCGGCTTGCGGCCCTCCGACCCTGGAATCTACGGCACGATCGTCAATGTAATGCCGTTCCGTTATGACTTTACCTTTGCCGGGAGTAAGTGCCGCGCACGTAATATCGGGAACTGGTCGGTCGACGACTTGCAGATCGCAGTGTATGACCGGCGAGATGATTCGGATGTCTGCATCGAGTTCATCGGAAATCCTGAGCACTATACCGCGGCAGCATTGGGAGAGTATCAGCGGAATTTTCTCGGGCTGCTGGAACAAATCGCCATAGCTGACGATGCGGCTCCTTTGCATCGCATCGAGATGCTGTTGCCATCTGCGCGACGGCAGGTGATGGATGACTTCAATGCTACGTATCGCGATCTTCCCCAGGCCACGCTTGCCGAACTCTTCGAACTACAGGTGCGACGTCATCCCCTCGCGCCCGCGCTTGTATTCGAGCGCGAGACCCTCACTTATTCGGAACTAAATGCGCGGGCCAATCGTTTGGCCCATCTCCTCATCGGGCGGCGCGTTGGTCCGGAGTCTCTGGTCGGCATCTGCCTCGCCAGGTCGGTGGATATGGTCGTAGCAATTCTGGCCGCGCTCAAAGCCGGAGCCGCTTACCTGCCGCTCGACTCCAACTATCCGGCTGCGCGACTACTGCAGATGGTAAAGGACGCCAAGCCGGCACTGGTGCTTACCAGCAGCGAACAGCAATCACAGTTGCCGGTCGATGTTCCGCGAATGGTCTTGAATGCGCCTGAGACGGAAGTGCTGCTGGTCGATCCTTCCGTCGCCGATCGTGTCGATGTGAATCGTGTCGATGTGAATCCTGTCGATGAGGATCGATGCGCACCGTTACGCTGCGAGCATCCTGCTTATGTGATTTACACATCCGGATCGACGGGTGTGCCCAAAGGCGTAGTTGTGACGCATGCCGGTATCTCCAGCCTGGCAGAGCTTCGGGTTGGAAGTTTGGGGCTCAACTCGGATTCCCGGGTATTGCAGTTTGCGTCGCTCAACTTTGACGCTTCTCTGTGGGAGATGGTCATGGCGTTTACGAGCGGGGGAACGCTCGTAGTGCCTGCTGAAAATGCGCGCGCCGGCGACGCTCTGCGCCGGCTGCTCATCGCCGAGAAGATAACGCATGCACTGTTACCTCCCGTCGTGCTTTCGACCCTGGAGGATGCTGCGAACATCCCGCTCGAATGCCTGATCGTCGGCGGCGATGCCTGTTCTTCCGCGGTGGCGGCGCTCTGGTCTTCGGGGCGAAGGATGATCAATGCCTACGGCCCCACCGAATCGACCGTCTGTGCGACCATCAGCGAACCCCTATCTGGGAAACAGACTCCACCCATCGGAAAACCGGTGTGGAACACACGCGTCTATCTCCTCGATAAGGCTTTGCAGCCGGTGCCGATCGGCATCGCTGGAGAGTTGTACATCGCAGGCGCGGGACTCGCGCGTGGATACCTGAACCGGCCCGGCCTGACAGCCGATCGCTTTGTGGCTGACCCGCACAGCCTGGCTCCGGGTGGACGCATGTATCGCACCGGAGATATGGCTCGCTGGGGCTCAGACGGCGTGCTTGAATTCGCAGGTCGCGCTGACCAGCAGTTGAAGATTCGCGGCTTTCGCATTGAGCCGGGCGAGATCGAGGCGGCATTACTGGGACATGACCGGGTGCGGGAGGCGCTGGTCGTCGCCGGCGAGAATTCCGGGCAGCTGCTGGCCTATGTGATTGCACGGCAGGAGGATGCCGAGCGGAGGAGCGCGGGACTCTCGCATGTGACACGCTGGCGAGAGCTCTACGAGTCGACGTACGCCGATGGTGTGGATGTAGGCGGCGATTTCGACATCACGGGCTGGCTCAGCAGTTACACGGGCAAGCCTATCCCTCCACGCGAAATGCAGATCTGGGTCGACGAAACCGTGGTCCGGCTGAAGCGCCTGAATCCCTCGCGCGTCGTCGAGGTCGGCTGCGGAACCGGGTTGCTGCTGACTCGGCTCGCGGGTGATTGCCAGAGCTACACGGGGTTGGATTTTTCCGCAGAAGCCCTCGCGAAGGTGGGCAGATACCTCGTAACTCGCCCGGATCTGGAGCATGTGGAGCTGCGGCAGGGCATGGCGCACGATCTGAGCTTCCTTGAAGATGACAGCGTCGACCTGCTCATCCTGAATTCGATCGTGCAGTATTTCCCGGATGCGGGTTATCTGCTCGACGTGCTGCGAGAGGCAGAGCGCGTGACCCGGCGAGGCGGCCACATCTTCGTCGGCGACGTGCGCAGCCTGCCACTGCTGGGCGCTTATCATGCCTCTGTGCAGATGCACAAAGCGGCTGTCACGACCTCATTGCCCGATCTGCGGCAGCGCGTTACTTATCAGCAGCGGCATGAAAACGAACTGGTGTTAGATCCGCAGCTGTTCAGAGAGTTGGCACGTCGCTCTACCAAGTTGGGACGCGTTGATGCTTCCCTGAAGGCGGGTGCTTACGAAAATGAACTAAGCCGGTTCCGTTACGACGTAACGATAAACGTCGGCGATCGAAAAGAAGAGATTGAGGAGCCTCATCTCTGGGTGAGATGGGATGCAGGCGGCGACTGGCGAGAGGCGGTCGAATCGTTGCTGTCCTCCGAGCCTGCAGAGAGTGCAGGACTTCGCGGCGTGCCTGACGGACGTGTCGCGGGAGCGGTGGAAGCGGCGCGTTCTCTGCTTTCTGCAAACTCTGGCTTGGGAACCGCAGGCAAGCTCCGGACTCTGTGCGCGAACCTGCCGGGAGAAGATCCGGATGCGGTCATTCAGTTCGCCGACCAGCTTTGTGTCGATCTGAGCTGGCGTGGATTTGAGAAATCCGGAATCTATGATGCCGTTTTCCGCCCGCAATGGAATCCCGCCGAGAGATTGCCGGTGGCAGAGCGATCGTTCTACCGGCAGTTTGCCAACGCGCCTTCACAGGCGGCTGTCGAAGGCGAACTGGGACGCGAACTTCAGGGCTACCTGCAGGAACGCCTGCCGGATTACATGGTCCCCTCGACTGTTGTTGTGCTTCCTGCGTGGCCGGTAACTCCCAATGGCAAGTTAGACCACAAAGCTCTGCCCATTCCCGGCGCAGCAGAGCGGATGGGAGGCGAAGGCAAAGACTATCGCGAGCCGCGGACGCAGGCGGAGAAGATCCTGTGCCAGTTATTTGCCGAGATGCTTTCGCTCGACCACGTGGGGCTGGATGATAACTTCTTCCGTCTCGGCGGCGACAGTATTCTGTCCATCCAATTGGTCGGTCGTGCGCGCCGCGCAGGATTGGAGTTCTCTCCGCGGGATGTCTTTCAGCAGCCAACCGTCGAAAGCCTGGCTCTGACGGCGAGAGAGCTCACGGCTCTCGAGCTTGCAGCAGCGGAGCGCGAAGCGAACGCCCGAGCCGCCGAACGAATGTCGGGAACTCCGGCCGACGAGCCGAAAAATCAGAGGTCTGGCGATCACTCGCTTTCCGGCTTCGATCTGGTAGCGCTGACACAAGAGCAGCTCGAAGAGCTGAAAGACGCCTATTCCGATATCGAGGAAGTTCTACCCCTGTCGTCATTGCAGGAGGGATTTCTTTTCCGGGCGCTCTACGACGAGAGCGGACCCGATGTTTACACCGTGCAGTTCGCATTGGAGCTCGAAGGGCCGCTCGATGCAATGGGGATGCGCCGCGCGGCGGAAGCCCTTGTTGACCGCCACTCGAATCTGCGCGCGGTGATAGCACATGGAGGCCTGCCGCACCCCGTCCAGGTCATTCCCCGCGGCGTGCCTCTGGCATGGCGTGAGATCGAGTGGCCTGAAAAGTCCGGGGTCAATGGTTTCCTCGATTCAGACCGCAGCGTGCGCCTCGACGTCAGAGAACAACTGCTGCGCTTCACGCTGGTGAAGATGGCAGCGGAGCGCTGGCTGCTGGTGCTGACTCATCATCATCTGCTGCTGGACGGCTGGTCGATGCCCCTGCTGTTCGGTGAATTGATGTCTTTGTATGCCAACGGTGGCGATGCTCGAGCACTGCCCCAGGTCCGTCCGTATCGTGTGTACTTTGAATGGCTCGCAAAACAGGATCGCCCCGCGGCGCTCAACGTATGGCAGGAGTATCTGGCCGGTCTCGCAAGCCCTACGAAGGTGGCGAGCGGAATTTCTTCGAAGTCCTCGCCGATGCGATGGGAAAAAGAGCTGCCGCTCGAGCTGACGGCGCGGTTGCAGGAGACCGCGCGGGATCGCGGTTTGACGCTGAACACAATCTTGCAGGGATTGTGGGCCGTGCTGCTGGGGCGGCTGACCGGTGCGGACGACATAGTCTTCGGGATCGTGGTTTCAGGCCGTCCCGCGGAGCTGGCGGGAGTGGAACAGATGGTAGGGATGTTCCTTAACGCACTTCCGCTGCGGGCAAAACTGAGGCCGGGAGACAGCTTGTCGGCCCTGTGCGCGGAAATACAGACAAAGCAAGGCGATCTTCTCGGGCATCAGCATCTCGGGCTGGCGGAGATCCAGCGAGCGGCTGGACTTGCCGATCTGTTCGACACTCTGGTGGTCTTCGAGAACTATCCGGAATCCACCACAACGTTTGCGCAGGAGGCGGCGGGAGTTCGGGTGGTTGGGGTTGAGATTTCATCGGCCAACCATCACCCCTTGAGCCTGACCGTAGTTCCCGGGCAACAGTTGTATCTGCGAGTCGACTTCGACGCGGCACACTTCGGTGAACGGCGGGGTCAGGCGATCGCGGAGCAATTCGTGCGGCTGCTCGAAGGCGCGGCGGAAGATCCGGACCGCGCGCTGTGGCAGCTCGAAAGCCTGGGGAGCGACGAACAGCGGCAGCTCGACGGCTTTCATGGCGCCACGCACTCGATCTCCCGGAAGACATTGCCGGAGCTCTTCGAGGCGCAGGTGGCTCTGACTCCGGACAGCGTTGCCGTTGTCTACGGCGAAGACCGGCTGACCTATCGCGAACTCAATACGCGAGCGAATCGCCTGGCGAACTACCTCATTGGTCGCGGCATCGGACCGGAGAGTCTCGTTGGGCTGTGCATCGACCGCTCTTTCACCATGCTGGCTGCGATGCTGGGAGTTCTCAAAGCGGGCGCGGCGTATCTTCCGCTCGATCCGGACTATCCGGTGGCGCGTCTTGCGTACATGCTCGAAGACGCGGCTCCGGTGTGCGTGCTAAGTGTGCGTGCACTGCGCAGCAAGCTGCCGGATATCGCGGTGAGGATCGATCTCGATGCTCCCGAGATGGAAACCGTCCTGGCGCGGGAGCTGACGCATAACCCAAGCAACTCCGATCGCACGGCTCTCCTGCTGCAGCAACACCCGGCGTATGTCCTTTACACCTCCGGTTCCAGTGGTCGTCCCAAAGGCGTCGTGGGCACGACTCGCGGTGTGGTGAACCGCCTCGAGTGGGAGTGGAGGGAACATCCCTTTCAAGCCTCCGATGTTTGCTGCAACAGGACCACGCTGGGCTTTGTGGATCATCTCGCGGAGATCTTCGCACCGCTCTTCCGAGGCGTGCCGCTGGTGATGCTGAGTCATGAGCAGGTTCACGACGTGGAGAAGTTCGTCGATCTGCTGATTCGCGAGCGAGTGACCCGAATCATCCTGGTTCCTTCACTCATTGAAGCCATTCTGCAGCAGGATGCGGAGAAACTGCACCAGCTGCGCGTCGATCATTGGGGTTCGAGCGGAGAAGCACTCAACATTCGCCTTGCCGAAGATTTCTATGCAAAATTCCCGGCGGCGACCCTCTACAACCTCTATGGATCAACAGAAGTCTCCGCAGATGCGACGGTGGCCACCATACCTCGAAACATGTTGGCGGAATCAGGTCCGGCGATGGTCAGCATCGGACCGGCGATCTCCAATTGCCGGGTATACATTCTCGATTCTTCGTTGTCGCGGGTGTCCATCGGAATCGCCGGTGAGTTGTACGTTGCCGGCGCAGGAGTGGCGAGAGGTTATCTCAGGCGGCCGGGACTTACAGCCGAACGCTTCGTGGCTAACCCGCATGCCTCTGAACCGGGCGATCGCATGTATCGCACCGGCGATCTTGCCCGCTGGCGGCAGGATGGCGAGATCGAGTACCTGGGACGAGCCGACGATCAGGTAAAGATTCGCGGAATTCGCCTCGAACTCGGCGAAGTCGAGTCCATCCTGCTGGCTGACCCTGCGGTATTCCAGGCGGCGGTCGCGGTGGGAGAGGATTCCACCGGCCAGCACCTGGTGGCATACGTGGTGGCGGCTCCGGGGGGAACTCCGGATACGGAGGCGCTGCGGAATGCGATTGCCGAACGGCTGCCGGACTATATGGTTCCCGCGGGCATTCTCATTCTGGACAGCCTGCCGCGCACCCCCAATCTCAAGCTGGACCGGCGCGCGCTGCCCGCGCCTGTGTGGAAGACCGGCTCGTATCGAGCGGCGCGCACTCCCGAGGAACAGGTGCTTTGCGATGTTTTCGCCGAAGTCCTCAAGCTCCCGCGCGTAGGGATTGACGATAACTTCTTCCATCTGGGCGGCCACTCTCTGCTGGCGACACAAGTAGCGAGCCGGATACGGCGCGCGCTGAGAGTGGATTTGCCGGTTCGAACGGTGTTCGAAGCGCCGACCGTGGCGCAGTTAGCCGACCGCCTGCGCGATCAACGTCCTGCAGGCAAGCCTCTGCTTCGCCAGACGCGGCCGCTGCTTATCCCGCTGTCATTTGCGCAACAGCGACTGTGGTTCATCGACCAATTGCAGGGCGACAGCCCTGAATACAACATGCCGGACTCGATCCGCATGCGCGGCGACCTGAATCTGTCCGCGCTGGAGCGAGCCATTCGGTGCATCGAGGAGCGGCATGAGGTTCTGCGCACCTGTTTTGCCATGGTTGACGGTGTGCCGGCTCAGGTCATCTGGCCATTGCCAAGGGTCCGGATCGCTCTTGAGGACCTGTCCACATTGGATGGCGAGGTAAAGGATCGAACGCTTGCCGCGGCACTCCGCAAGGAAAGAACCGAGCCCTTCAACCTGGCGTCCGGTCCGCTCCTACGGGTGAGATTGCTGAAGCTCAGCGAGCGAGACCATGTTTTGCTCCGCAGCTTTCACCACATCGTCTTCGATGGCTGGTCAATCGGGGTTTTCAATCGCGAACTGGCGGTTTTGTACGAGGCCTTCTGCGCCGGCAAGCAGAATCCGCTGCCTCCGCTCGCCATGCAGTTCGCGGATTTTGCGTTGTGGGAGCAGAAGCGGCTGGATGCAGCGGCGGAGCAGTCGGGACTCGACTACTGGAAGCGGCAACTGGCAGGGATTCCGGAGCGCCTGGAATTGCCTTCAGCCTTGCGCACGCCGGAAACGCCGCTGCTTGAAGCCGGAAAAGTCCACATCTTTGTTCCCTCCGGCCTGACGGCGCAGCTCGAAAACTTCAGCCGGGACCATCAAAGCACCTTGTTCATGACGCTGCTGTCCGCTTTTTTTGCGGTCATGTCGCGTTATTCCGGTCAGGAAGACATCGTGGTGGGGTCGCCCATCGCCAATCGCCGCGATACGCATGTGGAGCAGATGATCGGCTTCTTCGTGAATTCACTTGCGATGCGGGTTCGGGTGAATCCGGCCGAATCGTTCACGGACTTGCTGGCGAGCGTCAGGAACATGACCCTCGACTCCTATCAGCACCAGGACATTCCGTTCGAGCGGGTGGTGGATCATCTCTCCATCGAGCGCAGCCTGAGCCATACACCGGTGTTCCAGGTGGTTTTCGCGCTGCAGAGCGCGCCCGGAGATCCGATGCGCCTCGAGGGCCTGGAACTCGAGCGCATCGTTCCTGATTCCCTCGGTGCGCGGTATGACCTGGAGGTTCACGCGCTGGAGCGTGAGGGGGGACTCGATCTCTTCTGGCTCTACAAGCGGGACCGGCTCGATCTCCGGCTCATCGAGCAGATGACCAGACATCTGGTTGCACTGCTGGAAGCTGTGCCGCACTCTGCGGATCTGGTCCCCAGCCGGCTTCAGATCCTGAGCGAGACGGAACGCCGGGAGTTGCTCGAACAATTCAACGGCGCGCGGCGGGAGAAGCCCCAGGGCACCTTGGCAGGGCTCTTTGAGCGCCACGCCAGAGAGCATCCCGACGCGCCGGCGGTCACATGCGGAACACAGCGGCTGACGTATAGAGAGCTCAATGCGCGGGCCAACCGCGTGGCCCATCATCTCCGGCATCTGGGATTGAAGCGAGGCGATGCGGCTGCGATCCGGATGGAGCGCGGACCGGAGATGATCGTCGCCATGCTCGGGATCATCAAGGCCGGGGGAGCTTATGTGCCTCTGGACCTCGCTTATCCGAACTCACGATTGATGTGGATGATCAGCGAGTGCGAAGCGGAACTGCTGCTGACGACGTCGGATCTCGCCGCATTGTCCGGGAGCGATGCGAAGCCCGTGTTCGTAGATGAGATGTTCGTGGATGAGATCGGAACTGCCCGCGCTGCTGACGAGAACGCCAGCGAAGCGATGGGCTTGAGCGACCTGGCCTACGTCATGTTCACTTCGGGCTCGACCGGCAAGCCGAAGGGGGTTGGAATCACGCAGGGTGGCGTCATCCGGCTGGTGCAGGATTGTGGCTACTTGGAGTGGTTGCCGGGCGACCGGATTGCCCAGGTGGCAAATGCGTCCTTCGATGCCGCGCCGTTTGAGATCTGGGGAGCGCTGTTGAGCGGGGGGAGCCTCACCATCCTGTCGCGCGAAACAACCCTTTCTCCTCCAGCGCTGGCCAGAGCCTTGCGCGAGCACCGCATCGACACCATGCTGCTGACCACAGCGCTCTTCAATGAAATGGCGCGTGAAGCTCCGGCCAGCTTCACGGAGCTGAAGACGCTGTTCCTGGGCGGGGATGTCGCGGATCCGCACTGTGTGCGCGAAGTCGTCGCGGCAAACCCGCGATGCCGGGTGATCAATGCCTACGGCCCCACCGAGAACACCACCTTGGCTACGTGGCATGACGTGAAAAGCGTTGCGGACGAAGAGCTGTCCGTGCCGATCGGTCGAGCGGTAGGGAATACGCAGCTGTATGTGCTGGACGAGGTTTTGAATCTGGTGCCGGTGGGAGTAACGGCGGAGCTGTATGTAAGCGGAGCCGGTCTGGCGCGCGGATATCTGAACCGTGCGGGATTGACTGCGTCGTCATTCGTGGCGAATCCGTATGCGGAAGAGGCGGGTTCACGGATGTATCGCACCGGTGACCGGGCGCGTTGGAGTTCCGAGGGAACGCTGGAGTTTGTAGGCCGAGTCGATGATCAGGTGAAGCTGCGCGGTTTCCGCGTGGAGCCGGGCGAAGTGGAGGCTGTGCTCAAAGGCCATGCCCAGGTGCAGGACGCGCTGGTGAAAGTGCATCAGGAGGGCGAGCGCAAACAGCTCGTAGGCTATTTCATCGCGCGCTCCCGCCGTGCCCTGGAAGAGGATCTGGAGCTGTCGCTACACGACTATCTGCGGCAGCGTCTCCCCGAATACATGGTCCCGTCCGTGCTCCTTCCGCTTGCCGCATGGCCGCTCACACCCAATGGAAAAATCGATCGCGGCGCGCTGCCTTCTCCGGAAAACGCCGAAACACGGCAAGACAACTACCGTGCTCCACGAACCCCGGATGAGCAGACGCTGTGCGAGCTCTTCGCGGGTGTGCTCGGACTGAAGCGGGTGGGACTCGACGACGGTTTCTTCGAACTGGGGGGACATTCGCTCATGGCCACCCAGCTGGTGAGCAGAATCCGTACTGCGCTGGGTCTGGAAGTTTCCTTGCGCGACATATTTCTCTCGGGAACGGTCTCCAGGCTGTCCGTGATCTGTCAGGCGCTGCGCAGCGAATCAGCCCCGCAGTCAGAGCTGTTGACTCCGCAAGATCAGAACGCGGAGGAGCACGAATTGGAGGAGAGATATCTGTGACGGCGCCTGAACTACTCGCTCAAATCTCTGCGGTCGGCGCCAAGGTCTGGTTAGAAGGGGAACGCGTTCGTGTCAGCGCGGCTCGCGGGACCCTCAGCGAAGAAATCTGGGCTGAGCTAAGCGTTCAGAAAGACGACATTCGCCTGCTTCTACAGCGGCAGTGGCAGGGCACAGCAGCGCGTCCTCCTTTGTCGGCAGAGGAAAGACCGGCGCATATTCCGCTGTCCTATGCCCAGCAGCGGCTCTGGTTCATCGACCAGTTGGAGGGATCGAGCGCGGAGTACAACATCCCGGAAGTTCTGCGCCTGCGCGGCGACCTCGACTATCAGGCCTTGGAGCAGACCATCCGGGCGATAGTTGGCCGCCATGAATCTCTGCGGACCCACTTCGAGGAAGTTGATGGCGTGCCCGCGCAGATCATTGCTGAGACTTTCGATATTGCGATTCCGATGGAGGATTTGAGCTTCCTCGACGAAGAGTCGCGGAAGGAAGCGATTGCGGCGGCCCAGAAACAGGAGTGGCAGCGCCCCTTCGACCTCAACCGCGGTCCCGTACTCCGGCTCAAGCTCCTCAAGCTTGCGGCAAACGATCACATTCTGCTGCGATCCTTCCATCACATCGTCTCGGATGGCTGGTCGGTCGGTGTATTCAACCGCGAATTCGCTCTCTTGTACGAGTGCTTCCGCGAGGGCCGGGAGAATCCTCTGCAGCCTCTGGCCGTACAGTATGCCGATTTCGCTATCTGGCAGCGCAAGTGGTTGAGCGACGAATCATTGGGCGGAGGCCTGAAGTACTGGAGGAAGCAGCTGGCGGGAATTCCCGAGCAATTGTCGCTGCCCTCGGACCGTCCGCGGCCTGCCGTTCCCGTCTGGGATGCGGCAAGCTGGAAGACCAGCTTGTCCGTGGATCAGGTAGCGGCGCTGAACAACCTGGGCCGGCACAATGGCAGCACGCTCTACATGACTCTGCTTGCCGCGTTCGCGGTACTGCTGGAGCGCTGGTGCGGTCAGGACGACATCGTTGTGGGATCGCCGGTTGCGAACCGCCAGGACACACAACTCGAAGCGATGATCGGCTTCTTCGTGAATCCGCTGGTCATGCGCGTTCGCGTGAAGCCGGAGGAGACTTTTCGGCAACTGCTCTCCGCCGTCCAACGCACCACGCTCGATGCCTACGAACACCAGGACGTTCCCTTCGAAAAGATCGTGGACGATCTCGCGCCGGAACGGAGCCTGAGCCACACACCCGTCTTTCAAGTCAGCTTTGCCCTCCAAAACGCGCCCATGGGAACGCAGAAGCTCAAGGGCCTGCAAGTGGAACCTCTGGCCACGCAGCACCTGCAGGTTCGCTTCGATCTTGAGTTGCACTGCTTTGAAGAAGACGGCGGCATCGCTCTGTACTGGGTCTACAAGCGGGAGATGTTCGACGGCTGGCGCATCGAGCAGATGGCCAAACATTACATGACGTTGCTGGAGGCGGTAGTAGCCTCGCCCGATTTGCCACTGCGACGGTTGCATATGATCGCAAGCACCGAACGCGGCCTCCTGCTGAAGGCTGCCACGGGGGCTATTCAGCCGGTGCCCCCGGCGCTTCTGCCGAAGTTGTTCGAAGCCCAGGTGGAACGAACACCAACGGCAACCGCAGTAGTGTTCGGCGAGCAATCATCCAGCTATTCGGAAATCAATGTTCGGGCCAATCGGCTCGCGCATTCCTTGATCGCTCGCGGAGCCGGGCCTGAAACCTTCGTCGGCATCTGCGTCGATCGATCGCCGGAGATGATCGTTGCCCTGCTTGCCGTGCTGAAAGCGGGCGCAGCATATATTCCTCTCGATCCGGCCTATCCCGAAGCCAGGCTGCGTTTCATGGTGGACGATGCGGCTCCTCTGCTGGTGATGGCCAGCGAAGCAACCAGATTGGCTTTGCCCTTTGCTGAGAAGTTGCTGTTCATCGAAGCTTCCGAAGAGTTGTCCCAGTTTCCAGAGTGGAACCCGAGAGATGAAGATCGTACGGCAGCGTTGTTTCCTCACCATCCGGCCTATCTGATCTATACCTCGGGATCGACAGGAAAACCAAAGGGCGTGGTTGTCCCGCACGGTGCATTAAGAAGTTATCTAAGCTGGGCCGGCGAGCGGTACGACGCGAGTCAGGGCACCGGTGCGCCGGTCAACACTCCGCTGGCTTTCGACGCAACCGTCACCAGTCTCTATCTGCCGCTGCTCGCGGGGCGGCCGGTGATTCTTCTGCATGAAGAACGGCAACTGGAAGAGTTGGCGGATCTGTTGGCCAGTGGGCAGGAGCTGACTCTAGTCAAACTGACGCCGGCGCACCTAGAGGCTCTCCGGGGCATTCTCGGAGCGCGGGCTTCGGCAGTGCGGGCGAGGGTTTTCGTCGTTGGCGGCGAGGCGCTGCGTGGTTCGGTAGCCGCATTCTGGCGCAGCCATGTTCCGGCGCTTCGCATCGTGAACGAATACGGCCCCACGGAAACCACCGTGGGATGCAGCGTCTATGAATTGCAGCAGGCGCCTGACGCCGATGTGCCCATCGGATCGCCGGTTCCGAACATCCGGACCTACGTTCTCGACAAGCACCTGGAAACATCGAGCGCAGGAGTCGTTGGAGAGCTTTATATCGCGGGGGCTGGCCTGGCGCGCGGCTATCTCAACCGTCCTGGGCTCACCGCAGAGCGGTTTGTTGCCGACCCCTATGCGAGCGAGCCGGGGGAGCGCATGTATCGCACGGGCGATCTGTGCCGCTGGCGGATCGATGGCACGCTCGAGTTTCTGGGACGAGCCGATCAGCAGGTAAAGGTTCGCGGCTTCCGTATCGAATTGGGCGAGATCGAAGCCGAACTTCGCAGGCACGAGCAGGTGCAGGACGCGCTCGCGATCGTGCAGAAGGAGGACGCGGACAACCAGCTGTTGGCATACGTGGTCGGTCGCCCGCGGCTTTCCGATGAGCGCCAGCGCGCGCACCTGGACCATTGGCGGGAGATCTACGAATCGACCTACGCCGAAGCTGGCCGCGATCAGGAGTTCGAAATCTCCGGCTGGAACAGCAGCTACACCGGCGAGGCCATTCCCGAAGCGGAGATGCGCCTCTGGGTCGACGAAACGGTGGCCCGCATCGAAGCTCTGCGACCACGGCGCGTGCTGGAGATCGGGTGCGGCACGGGATTGCTTCTGCTGCGTCTCGCGGCCCGTTGCGAAGCCTATACCGGGATTGACTTCTCGGCCGGGGTCCTCAATCGGCTGGGATCGTTCCTGCGGACCAAGCCGGAGCTGCGCCATGTGGAATTGCGGCCGGGACTAGCTCACGAGTTGAAATTTCTCGAGGATGACAGCGTCGATCTGGTGATCCTCAACTCGGTTGCGCAGTACTTTCCGGATCTCGACTATTTCGATCAGGTAATTACCGAAGCCATCCGTGTCACCCGCCGCGGAGGCAGCATATTTATCGGCGACGTAAGGAGTCTGCCGCTTCTCGAGGCCTATCACACCTCGGTGCAGCTGCATAAAGCTGCCGGAGAGACAAATCTGGAATCGCTTCGACAGCGCATTTTCCTCGCGCAGCGGAATGAAGAAGAGCTGCTTCTCGCGCCGGAATGGTTTGAAGATCTGCCTCGAAGGGTGGAGAAGGCCGGTCGCGTCGAAATGTTTCTCAAGACTGGAGCCTACGATAACGAACTCAGCCGCTTTCGTTACGACGTGACGGTGAGTCTCGGAGACGAGGAACAGCTTGCTGAGCCCGAATCCTGGCTCGACTGGGATGAACGCGGAGAATGGCAGCGCGCGCTCCAGGCCGAGCTTCAGCAAAAGCCGCAGGCCACGATAGCAGTGCGCGGCATCCGCGACGGCCGCGTGCTGCCCGCTATCGAAGCGGTCCGGCTGCTGAACGACGAAGAGGGCAGGATCGCAAGCGCCGCGCAATTGCGTGCCGCGTCGGCTGCCGTCGCCGGGCAGGACCCCGGGACGCTGATCGCTCTGGCCGGATCGCTGGGTGTAGCTTGGACCGCGACCGCCGTTACGGCAGAAGGCATCTATAGTGCGGTTTTCAATCCGCGGTGGATGAAGGCGGCATTCGCAGCAGTAAAAGATACTGCGCAGGCCTTTGCAAATGATCCCGCGCACAGCGCCGGCGACGCCGAGCTTGGTTGGGCGCTGCACGGCCGGCTGCGCCAAGTGCTGCCGGCCTACATGGTGCCCGCGGCGGTTGTGGTATTGCGCGCGTGGCCGCTTACGCCGAATGGCAAAATCGACCGGCGGGCGCTCCCCGCACCGGAGCGGCGCGGCCTGGTAAGCAGCGAATACATCGAGCCGCGCGGGGAAATCGCGAAATTACTGGCTGCCATCTGGTCGGAAATCCTGCACATCGATCGCGCCGGCGAGGAGGATGATTTCTTCGCCCTGGGCGGCCACTCCCTGATGGCGACCCAGGTCATGAGCCGCGTGCGTGAGGTCTTCGGCGTGGGTTTGACGGTGCGAGCGATCTTCGACACGCCGCGCCTGGGAAGTCTGGCACGGGCCATCGAGGACGCGCAACGTGCGGCCAGAAATACCAGGCCCGCGCTGCGTGCGCAGCCGCGTCCGGAATGGATCCCGCTGTCATACGCTCAGCAGCGCCTGTGGTTCATCGACCAGCTGCGGGGAGCGAGTGCGGAATACAACATGCCGGAAGCGCTCCGGCTGCGCGGGGATCTGGATGTCGAAGCTCTGCAGAGGGCCATCGGCGCAATCGTGGAACGCCACGAAAGCCTGCGCACCCACTTTGCCGAGATGGATAGCCAGCCGGTGCAGATCATCGCCGATTCCGCGTCCATAACGGTTGAGCTGGAAGATTTGACCGTCCTTGAGGAAGCGGAGCGGCAGCAAGCGACAGCGGCAATGCTGCGAAAGGAATGGGATGAGCCCTTCGACCTGAGCCGCGGACCGCTGCTGCGAGTGAAGTTGCTACAGCTCGGGCGACGGGAACATATTCTCCTTCTCACTTGTCATCACATCGTCTCCGATGGTTGGTCGGCGGGGGCGCTGGGCGAGGAGGTGGCCCTTCTCTATAGCGCCTTCCATCAGGGAGGTGCGTTTCCGCTCACTCCTCTGCCGGTTCAGTATGCAGACTTCGCGCTGTGGCAGCGCAGCTGGCTGGAAGGAGAGACTCTCGATAAGGGACTTGCCTACTGGAAGAAGCAGCTCGACGGCATCCCGGCGCGCCTGGAGCTGCCTGTCGATCGCCGCCGCCCCGCCGTGCAGACCAACTCCGCAGGACTTTGCACCGGCCGCATCGAGCGCGCCGGTTTGGCAAGGCTGCAGAGGCTGAGCCAGAACAATCGCGCGACGCTTTACATGACATTGCTGGCATCGTTCGCGGTGCTGCTCGATCGCTATACCGGCGGCCAGGGTGATATTGTCGTGGGCTCGCCGATTGCCAACCGCCAGGAGCCGCAGCTCGAACAGCTCATCGGCTTCTTCGTCAACTCCCTGGTGATGCGGGTACGCGTGAGGCGCGAAGCCAGCTTCCGCGAGTTGCTCGGCGAGGTGCGACGGACAACGCTCGACGCCTATCAGCATCAGGACATCCCGTTCGAGCGGCTGGTGGAAGAGTTGGCCCCGGAGCGCAGCCTGAGCGCAACGCCGCTCTTTCAGGTGATGTTCGCGCTGCAGAACGCGCCCACCAGAGCGCGCACGCTGGCCGGACTCGAGATCACGTCTGTCGAAGCCCAGGAGCTGCGCGTGCGATTCGACATCGAGGCACACTGTGTTGAGCGGGATGGCGGCCTCGAGCTGGTATGGATGTACAACCGCGATCTATTCGATGGTTGGCGCATCGCGCAGATGCTTCGTCATTTCACCAGCCTGCTTGAGGCGGTGGCGGCAACGCCGGATCTGCCGTTACGCGACATATCGATGCTTACCGACGCAGATGAGCGACAGGTGCTCAAAGAGTTCAACCCCTCAGGCGAAGTTGAATCCGGGAAGACGCTTTCGCAGCTCTTCGAAGAGCAGGTTGATCGCGATCCGGCCGCGACGGCAATTCTCTACGGGGAGCGCTCGCTCACTTATGCGGAGCTCAACGCCGCTGCCAATGCTGTTGCCTGGCAATTGCAGAGATGCGGGGTTGGCCGGGGCAGTCTGGCAGGCCTGTCCATGGAACGCTGCCCGGAAGAAATGATCGCCATGCTGGGGATCATCAAGGCAGGAGCGGCGTATCTGCCGCTGGACTTCTCTTATCCCAAGACCCGCATTCACTCCATGCTGACCGACAGCCGTGCCGGAATCGTGCTGACGACTGCGCAGCAATGCCAGGAGTTTTCCACCCTGAACGTCGATTGTCTGGCGATCGAAGAGCTCATGAAGGGCGACGAATCTTCGAACCCGCCGCACAGCAATACCTGCGAGGATCTTGCCTATGTCATGTACACGTCGGGATCGACTGGCGCTCCGAAGGGAGCGGCAATTCCGCACCGCGCCATTGTTCGATTGGTCTGCGATACGGACTATGTAGAGCTCGTGCCTGGCACGAGAGTGGCGCAGGCCTCGAACGTATCCTTCGATGCTGCGACGTTCGAGGCGTGGGGCGCGCTCCTTAATGGAGGCGTGGCCGTAATTCTTCCGCGCGAAATCGTTCTGTCTCCCTCGGCCCTGGCCGAAGCATTGCAGGAGTATCGGGTCGACACGCTTTTTCTGACGACATCTCTCTTCAATCAAATGGCGAAGGAGGCGCCGGGATCGTTTGCCGGCGTGCGCGACGTCCTCGTAGGCGGAGAGGCGGCCGATCCGCGGTGCATGCGTTCGGTGTTGCGAGATGGGCCTCCGGGAAGGCTGCTGAATGCATATGGGCCGACCGAGAACACCACCTTCAGCTGCTGGTATCTGCTGCGTTCCATCGCGGAGGATGCGGAGTCGGTATCCATCGGACGTGCAGTTGCGAATTCGCGCGCCTACATTCTCGATGCGGATCTGAAGCCGGTTCCACTGGGTGTCACCGGCGAGCTTTATGTCGCGGGCAGAGGTCTTGCGCGAGGGTATTTCCACCGGCCCGGATTGACGGCCGAACGCTTCGTAGCCAATCCCTACGCCACGCAATCCGGCGAAATCATGTATCGCACCGGAGATCGCGCGCGCTGGAGTGCTGAGGGTCAGATCGAGTTCATTGGACGCGCCGACTTCCAGGTGAAGATCCGGGGCTTTCGCATCGAGTTAGGCGAGATTGAATCAGCGTTGCGAAATCATCCAGATGTCGCAGACGCGTTGCTGACGGTCCACGAGCACACGGGGCAGAAGCAGCTGCTGGCCTATGTCGTCGGACGTCGCGAGCCAGCGGAGCAGACCGGCCTGCACCGGTCGCACGTGACACGCTGGCAGGAACTCTACGAGACGATCTATTCCGAAGGCGCGGCAGAAGACGGCGATTTCGACATCTCAGGATGGCAGAGCAGTTACACCGGGCAGCCCATAGCGCCCGGAGAAATGCGCATCTGGGTCGACGAGACGGTTGCGAGCCTTCGTCGACTGAAGGCTGCGAACGTTGTAGAAGTAGGTTGCGGAACCGGATTGCTGCTCACGCGTCTTGCGACCGGAAGTAAGAGCTATACCGGACTCGATTTCTCCGGCAAGGCTCTGGACAAACTGGGGCGCTATCTCGCCACTCGCCGCGATCTCGCTCATGTGGAGCTTCGGCAGGGGTTGGCGCACGATCTCAGTTTTCTGGCTGACGACAGTGTCGACCTCGTGATCCTGAATTCCATTGTGCAATATTTCCCGGATACCGGGTACCTGATGCAAGTGCTGAACGAGGCATTGCGTGTAACCCGGCGAGGCGGGCATATCTTTGTCGGCGATGTGCGGAGCCTGCCGTTGTTGGGTGCATATCACGCATCCGTGCAGATGCATCAGGCCAGCCCCGAAACCTCACTCTCGGATCTGCGTCAGCGTGTGCTTCGCGCACAGCTTGCCGATAAAGAGCTGCTTCTCAATCCACAGTTGTTCTTCGACCTGGCCAGCCGTGGGGAAAAGGCCGGGCGGTGTGAGGTATCGCTCAAAGCAGGCGCGTATGACAACGAGCTTAGCCGATTCCGTTATGACGTCGCGATCACCGTGGGCGTCAGGGAGGCGATTGAAGAGCCAGTGGTCTGGGTGCAATGGGATGAAGCCGGCATCTGGCGCGAAAAGCTGGAGGAAGCATTCGCGGCGGCGCCGGAGGAGTCCGTTGCAGTTCGCGGCCTGCGCGACCGCCGTATAGCGGGCACAGTACAAATCGCGAGCCTGCTGTCATCGGGAGATTATGACATCCGCGATGTCGCGCAGCTTCGCGCGGCAACTGCGCATGTTTCCGGAGAAGATCCCGATGCCGTGATGCAGCTGGCGCAGAGTCTCGGCGTCGAGGTTTCCTGGCGCGGCTTCAACAGCAGCGGAGTCTATGAAGCCATCTTCCATCCGCGCTGGCATCCTGCAGTTCCGCTGGAGGAGACGCCGGCCGCACACTATCGGCAATTTACCAACGATCCGTCGCGGACCGCAGTCGACAATCAGCTGGGATGGTCGCTGCGGGAATACCTGAAGGATTCTCTGCCCGAATACATGATTCCGGTGTCGGTCGTTGTGCTGCCTGCCTGGCCGCTTACTGCAAATGGCAAGCTGGATCGTGCGGCATTGCCGGTGCCAGGAAGATCCGCGCGCACAACCGGCGAATACCAGGAGCCGCAAGGAGAAACGGCAAGAGTTCTCGCCGCGATCTGGGAATCAGTGCTCGGGCTCGACCTGGTCGGGCACACGGACAACTTCTTCGCACTGGGCGGCCATTCGCTCCTCGCTACTCAAGTAATGAGCCGGGTGCGTGACGCCTTTGGAGTGGAACTTCGGGTGCGAGCTCTCTTCGACGCGCCACGACTGGATGATCTGGCAAAGGTGCTTGAAGAAGCGCGGCGCGGGAAGCCTGAGGCGCGGCCCAGGCTGGAGGCCCGATCGAGGCCGGCTGAGATTCCACTGTCTTATGCGCAGCAGCGGCTGTGGTTTATCGATCGACTGCAGGGTGACAGCCGTGAATACCACATGCCCGAGGCACTCCATCTTAAAGGCGAATTGAATCTCGAAGCGTTGCAGCGCACCGTCCAGACGATTGTGGATCGGCATGAAAGTCTGCGCACCCACTTCTCTGAGAAAGACGGTCAGCCGGTGCAGGTCATCGAAGCCGAACTGCGGATCAGCGTGCCGCTCGAGGATCTGAGTGATTTGGCTGGAGCCCTCCGCGAAGCAGCTGTGATCGACGCGATGCGCCGTGAATCGCACGATCCCTTCCACCTTAGCCGAGGTCCGGTACTGCGCTTCAAGCTGCTGAAGCTGGCAGCGGAAGAACATATTCTGCTCCGCACCTGTCATCACATCGCCTCGGATGGCTGGTCGACGGGCGTCTTCAATCGCGAATTCGGGCAACTCTATGAAGCGTACAGCGAAGGCCTGGAAAATCCGCTGCAACCTCTGGCGGTGCAATACGCCGATTTCACGCTCTGGCAGCGGAGTTGGCTGGAGGGTGGAGCACTGCAGGAGGGCCTCGACTACTGGAAGCGGGAACTGGCGGGCATTCCTGAGAGGTTGGAACTTCCCTTGGATCGCCCGCGTCCTGCCCAGCCGGTGTATGCAGCCGATGTTGTGAGCGTAAGTGTCGCAGCCGAACAAACTGCGAGGCTGAAGGCGCTGAGCCGCGAAAATGGCGCGACGATCTACATGACACTCCTGGCCGCGTTCGCCCTGACGCTCGAACGCCACACCGGTCAGCAGGACATCGTCGCCGGCTCGCCGATAGCCAATCGTCAGGACTCCCAATTGGAAGATCTGATCGGGGTTTTCGTCAACACGCTCGTGATGCGGGTAAAGGTAACGCCTGGGATTAGCTTTCGCCAGCTTCTGAGCGAGGTACGGCGAAGCACGCTCGATGCCTATCAACATCAGGACATCCCATTCGAGCGCTTGGTCGAAGAGCTTTCACCCGAGAGGTCGGTGAACTCGACGCCTATCTTCCAGGTTAGTTTCGCGGTGCAGAATGCGCCCTCACAGAAGAGCCAGCTCAAGGGAATCAAAATCTCGCTGGTGGCGAGCGAAGAGCGCAGCGTGCGCTATGACTTTGAACTGCATTGGTTGGAACAGGGCGAATCGCTGCAGCTCTACTGGCTGTACAAGAAAGATCTCTTCGACGCGTGGCGTATCGAGCAGATGGCGCAACGCTACATGCGCATTCTCGAAAATGTTCTGGAGTCTTCGGAGCAGGCTCTTTCCGCACTCGGTCAGTTATCTGCAGAGGAGCGGGGTCGCGTGTTGGAGGAATTTAACGCGACGGAGTTCGAAGTAGCTGCGGGAACGTTAGTGGATCGCTTCGAAGATCAGGTGGATCCCAGCGGGTCATCAACGGCGTTGTGGTTTGACGGGGAGACGGTGAGCTACGACGAGCTGAATCGGCGAGCGAACCGCGTGGCGCATTTTCTTATCGGCCGCGGAGTGGGTCCGGAGAGCCTAGTTGGCATCTGCATGGAGCGAACGCCTGCGATGGTGGTGGCCATCCTGGGCGCGCTGAAGGCGGGAGCCGGCTATGTGCCGCTCGATCCGGAATATCCATCCGAGCGCCTGCAACAGATGCTGGAGGGAGTCTCTGTGGTGCTGAGCAGCGCGGAGCACCGACCCCATCTTCCGGCATCGATCGATGTGGTTGATCTGGATGAGACCAGTCTGGATCGGGACGGCTTGGGCACTGCGGAGCATAACCCGTCGGACGCGGAGCGGGTGAGTGCTCTGCAGGCAGCGCATACGGCTTATGTGATTTATACGTCGGGCTCGATGGGTACGCCGAAGGGTGTGGTGGTTGAGCATCGTGCGCTGCTGAACCACATGGAGTGGATGTGCGCGCAGTATCCGGTAGACGAGCGAGACACAGTTCTGTTCCGCACCTCGATGAGCTTCGATGCGGCGGTGTGGGAGCTGTTCTTGCCGCTTCTCAGCGGTTCGCGTGTGTGTATGGTGAGTGCGGAGACGTCGCGCGATCCCATGGCGCTGCATGCAGCGATGGAGCGTGCAGGGGTTACCGTTGCACAGTTTGTGCCGACGCTGTTGGAGGCGGTATGCGCGTCGGATATGCACAAGCCGAGCGGTCTGCGCATGGTCTTTTCCGGTGGCGAAGCTCTTTCGAACCAACTGGCACGGAAAGTGGAGCGGAGCTGGGGCGTGCCGCTGGTGAACCTGTACGGTCCGACGGAGACGACGGTGCAGGTGACGCATCATGCGTGCGCCGCTGATTTGCCGGAGGCGGGCGCTGTGCCGATCGGCCGCCCGATCGCGAATACGCGGCTGTATTTGCTAGATGACAACCTTGAACCTGTGCCATTGGGTGTGGCGGGAGAGCTCTATGTGTCGGGGACAAACCTTGCGCGTGGCTATCTGGGGCGTGCGGCGCTGACGGCGGAGCGCTTTGTAGCGAATCCCTACCAGCGTGGAGCGTTGATGTACCGGACCGGCGACAGCGCGCGCTGGAAGCCGGATGGGATCCTGGAGTTTCTGGGCCGTGCCGATCAGCAGATGAAGATACGCGGCTATCGCATCGAGCCCGGTGAGATCGAAGCCGCACTCAAAGATCTCCCCGATATCGCTCACGCCGCCGTCGATCTTCGCGCGAACGATCCGCGCCAGAACGGTCACGGAGCCGCACAGCTGGTGGCCTGGGTGGTTCCAACTGAAGGCCGCACACCCGAACCGGACGCTCTGCGCCGCGCGCTTTCCGATCGTCTTCCCCGCCACATGGTGCCTTCGGCCTTTCTCACATTGGCCGCGCTGCCCCTCACCGTTAACGGCAAGCTGGATCGGCGCAGCCTACCCATGCCGGATCGCAATGGCCACTCGCATCGAATGCCGCGGTCGGTTACCGAGGAGGAGCTGTGCCGGATCTTTGCCGAGGTCCTCTCGATCCCCAAAGTCGGCATCGATGACGACTTCTTCGCGCTGGGCGGACACTCGTTGCTGGTCACACGCGTGGTGAGCCGGGTGAGGAATGCACTCGGTGCGGAGCTATCCATCCGCACGATGTGGGACTCGCCCACGGTCGCGGAACTGGCAGAAAAACTTGCCCTGACGAAAGCCGCGGGCCGATCCGCAGTTCAATACGCAAGGTCTTCCACTGTCGTAAGGAGGCAAACCACCAATGCTTGACGAAGCGATCCTCATCGGAGAAGAAGGCTACGATACCGAAGCTGGCTGCACTGTGTGGTGGGATGGAACGGGGTGGTCCTATACGCGGCCGGTGCAGCCCCTTGCCGCGCAGACACGTCCCTCCCATATCCCTCTTTCGTTCGCGCAGCAACGCCTGTGGTTCCTGAGTCAACTCAGTTCTTCGAGTGTGGAGTACAACATTCCCCAGGCAATGCGCCTTCGCGGCCCCGTGAATGTGACGGCCATGGAAATGGCCGTCAATGCCATCGTCGCGCGTCATGAGAGCCTGCGCACCCGTTTTGTTGACGTAAGCGGCACGCCCGAGCAGATTGTCGACAACTCGCTGCAGATCGCCATCCCCGTAGAGCAGCGGCGTGGACTCGAAGAACATTCGCGGCTCCAGACCATGGCGGAGGCTGCAAGAAAAGAAGCGGGTGAGCCATTCGATCTGAGCCGCGGTCCTCTCCTGCGAGCCAAGTTGCTGGAGCTGGACGATGAGGATCATCTCCTGCTGATCACGCTTCATCACATCGTTTCGGATGGCTGGTCTTCGTCCATTTTGAGCCGGGAATTTGCGCTGCTGTACGAAGCCTTTTGCGAAGGCCGCGAGAACCCGCTGACGCCCCTGCCGGTGCAGTACGCCGATTTCACACTCTGGCAGCGCAATCATCTCGAAGGCGGTGCTCTGGCCTCCGGCCTCGAATATTGGAAAGAGGAACTGGCCGGCATACCGGCGCGCCTTGAGCTTCCTTCGGACCGGCCCCGGCCTCCGGTGCAAACGTTTGCTGCGGGTGTCGGCGTCGCGCATCTTTCCCCTGACCAACTGGCCGCATTCCAACCTATGCTGCAGGCCGGCCATGCGACGCTCTACATGGCGTTGCTCGCATCGTTCGCCGTGCTCCTCGAGCGCTACACCGGCCAGCAGGACATTGTCGTCGGTACGCCGATTGCCAACCGCCTCGACGCGCAACTCGAAGACCTGATCGGCTTCTTCGTGAACTCGCTGGTGATGCGGGTACGCGTCAACCCTGACCTCACCTTCCGCGAGCTGCTCGGCCAGGTAAAGCAGACTACGCTCGACGCATACGACCATCAGGACGTGCCTTTTGAGCGCATCGTGGGCGAGTTGTCTCCGGAGCGAAGTCTCAATGCGAGCCCGCTTTTTCAAGTCGTCTTCGCCCTGCAGAATGCGCCCTCGCGTCCCCAAAGCCTGAAGGGATTGCAGCTCGAGCCCGTGGCGGTTGAGGAGATGCACGCGCGTTTCGACCTGGATGTGAATGCCGTCGAAAGCGAGTCTGGATTAGACATTTACTGGCTCTATAACAGTGATCTTTTCGATGCGTGGCGCATCGAGCAGATGGCACGGCATCATCGAGAGCTCATCGAGAATGTCCTGAGAAGTCCGGATCTCCCGCTGCGGCGCTTTGCCATACTTTCGGACACCGACCAGCGGCGGCTCCTCGACGACTTCAATCCGGCGCCCCGCGAACTTCGCGACACAACCGTGGTGCAGCTGTTCGAGGAGCAGGTAGAGCGCAATCCTGCTGCAGTGGCGCTGGTGCATGGCGAGGAGCGGTTGAGCTATCGCTCGCTGAATGCTCGCGCCAATCGCTTGGCCAACCATCTGATCGCTATGGGTGCGGGGCCTGAGGCATTCATCGGGATTTGCCTGGATCGCTCGATCGAAATGGTGGTGGCCCTGCTCGCCGTATTGAAGGCGGGAGCCGCTTATGTACCGCTCGATCCAGCGTATCCGGAGGCGCGGCTGGAATACATGGTGGCAGACGCTGCACCACTGCTTATCCTGAGTGCAACTGCCGTGCAACGCAGACTTCCCAATGCCGCCCGCATCCTTCCGCTTGATGCTGCCGACACCATGCAGGCCGTATCTGAAGCCTCCGAGCAGAATCCTCTCAACAGGGAGCGCACATTCCCGCTTCTGTCGCGGCATCCGGCCTACATGATGTACACCTCCGGATCCACCGGCAAACCTAAAGGCGTAGTGGTCGAACATCGCAGCATCGTCACCTTCGCGGCCTGGGCAGGAAGCATCTACACCCCCGAGGAGTGGTCCGGGGTGCTGGCCTCTACCTCGATCTGTTTCGATCTTTCTGTCTTTGAACTTCTGTTGACGCCCATTCACGGCGGTACCGTGATCCTTGCTGCTTCAGCTCTCGAGCTGCAGCATCTCGCCGCGCGGGATCAGGTGCGGCTTGTCAATACGGTGCCTTCTGCGGCGCAGACATTGCTTGAATTACGCGCGTTGCCGTCTGGTGTTCGAACAGTGAATCTGTGCGGCGAGATACTCAGAGGCTCCCTGGTCCAGGGACTTTACGGATTCGAGCACATCGAACGTGTCTATAACCTGTACGGCCCGACAGAAGACACAACATATTCGACGATCAGCCTTTGTTCGCGTGACTCCGCGGGAGATCCGGATATCGGAACGCCTCTGTGGAATTCACGCGCGTATGTGCTCGATTCCCAACTGCAGCTTTCTCCCGTTGGCGTGGAGGGTGATCTGTATCTGGCCGGCGACGGTATCGCGCGAGGATATTGGCGACGTGCGCAGCGGACAGCGGAACGTTTTGTTGCCGATCCCCACGGCGCTCCGGCGGAGCGAATGTACCGGACCGGCGATCGCGCCCGCTGGCGTGTGGACGGCAAGCTCGAGTTCCTGGGGCGCGTCGATCACCAAGTGAAGATTCGCGGATTCCGAGTAGAACCAGGTGAGATCGAAGCCGTTCTGCAAGAGCAGCCGGGGATAGCTCAGCAGACCGTGTTGGCCCGCGAAGATGGCCCGGGTGGCAAATATCTGGTTGCATATGTCGTGCTTGAAAAAGGTTTTGATCCGGATATCACTGCACTGCGGCGAGCGCTCGTTGAGCGTCTGCCGGATTACATGATTCCCTCGGCGTTTGAATTCCTGAGCGCTCTCCCCCGCACACCGAACGGAAAACTGGACCGCGCAGCATTGCCGTCGCCGCATCGTCGAGCAACGTTGCCAAAACCAGAGGACGCTGTTTCCGCTTCCGGCATGGAGCAGATGGTGGCGTCCGTATGGCGCCAGGTGCTGGGGATGGAACACATCGGGTTGGAGGAAAACTTTTTCGATCTCGGAGGAGATTCTCTGCTGCTGATCAAGCTGCTATCGCAGCTGCGCGAGAAAGTCAGCTCCGATATCGCCACCATCGATCTGTTCCGTTACCCCAAGATCAGACTCCTCGCCGCATTTCTCGATGGACTCAAGACCTTGAAGCCGATGGCGGCGAAGGAAAGCAGCGGTCCCAGCCTCGAGAGCCCGCGTCCGGAAGATCGTGCTCAAAAGCAGAGAGAGGCCGTGCAGCAGCTGGCTGCACGGCGCACACAACGCAGCAACGGTCGCATGGAGATGAATTCGTGAGCGATTCGTCTGCGCCCGAGCCGCAGGAAATGACGAATGCCATCGCGGTGGTTGGCATTGGCTGCCGTTTTCCCGACGCGATAAATGGAGCTGAATACTGGAACAATCTCGTCTCCGGCCATGAATCGATCCGGGAGCTGACAGATGACGATCTGCGGCTTGCGGGTCAAGATCCGGCGGTTCGAAACCGGCGCGATTTCGTTGGACGGGGCGTAGTCCTCGCGGATGTCGACAAGTTCGACCCTGCATTTTTTGGAATCAATCCGCGTGAGGCCGAAATCATCGATCCCCAGCAGCGCCTCTTTCTCGAGTGTGCGTGGGAGGCGCTCGAGGATGCGGGAATCGATCCGAGCCGGGAAGATGCGCTGATCGGAGTCTTCGGCGGCGCGGATTTGCCGAGCTATCTGTTCAACCTCTACAACAATCCGGCTCTGGTTACAGCGACAGGAATATTTGCGCTTGCAGTGGCAAACGATAAGGACCATCTGACCACCCGCGTCGCATACAAGCTCAATCTTCGCGGTCCTGCTGTCACCGTTCAAACGGCCTGCTCGACATCGTTGGTTGCGGTCTGCCAGGCGTGCCAGAGTCTGCTCCATTACCAGTCCGATATCGCGCTTGCGGGCGGTGTTTCCATCTTTGTGCCGCAAGGCGGCGGCTACTTCTGGACGCAGGGCGGCATCAACTCGAAGGACGGCCATTGCCGCGCCTACGACGCCTCTTCTGACGGCACCGTGGGCGGCGCTGGCGCCGGGATCGTTGTCCTCAAGCGACACGAGGATGCGCTTGCGAACGGAGACCAGATCTATGCGGTGATTCGCGGATTCGGGCTGAGCAACGACGGCGCGGATAAGATCGGCTATACCGCGCCGAGCGTTGATGGGCAGGCGCGCGCCATTAGCGCAGCGCTGGCCATGGCTGGCTTCGACCCCGACAGCATTGGTTATATCGAAGGCCACGGAACGGGCACGGCGTTGGGCGATCCCGTGGAATTGGCCGCGCTCACTCAGGTTTTTCGGATGCAGACCGCGCGCCGGCAATTCTGCGGTCTGGGATCGGTGAAGACCAACCTGGGCCACTTAAGCGTCGCAGCAGGAATCGCTGGCCTGATCAAGACGGTGCTGGCGCTGCAGCACAAAACTTTGCCGCCTAGTCTTCACTATCATTCCCCCAACCCTGGGCTCGATCTCGAAAACAGTCCGTTCTACATCGTGGATCGGCTGCAGCCATGGGAAAGCGCAGGCGGTCCGCGTCGCGCGGGTGTGAGCTCGTTCGGGATTGGTGGCACCAATGCCCACGTCGTTCTCGAGGAACCGTCGCAGGTTGCGAAGTCCATTAGTAACCGCGATTGGCAGTTGTTACCGGTGTCGAACAAAACGCAGGCCGCGCTCGATCAGGCGACGGCCAATCTGGTGCGACACCTGGATCAGCATCCAGATCAGCATCCGGATCAGCATCCCGGCATCAACATCGCGGATGTCTCCTGGACTCTCGGCGTAGGGCGGCAACCGTTCGAGCATCGACGCGCACTGTTGTTGCAGACCAGCAACGTGGCGGAGGCACAATCGGCATGGGAGCGTAGCGATCCCGGCTATGTCATCTCCGGAACGGCTTCGCGGTTGCCTGTGGTCTTTCTCTTTCCCGGCCAGGGCTCCCAGCATGCAGGAATGGGCGGTGAGCTCTCCAGCTCAGAGCCGGTCTTTCGCCGGCATCTCGATGAGTGTCACGCGATTCTGCGGAACTGCACAGGATTGGACTTTGCAAGTCCCGAGGCCCAGAGCGCGATCAATCGAACGGAGATCGCCCAACCGGCGCTGTTCGCAATCGAATACTCGCTGGCGCAGCTCTGGATGCATTGGGGCATCGCTCCATCTGCGATGGCCGGACACAGCATCGGCGAATATGTGGCCGCCTGTCTGGCCGGTGTCCTCTCCCTGCGGGACGCGCTGGAACTGGTGGCGGCGCGAGGCAAGCTTATGCAGGCGCTGCCCGCTGGCGCGATGTTGAGCGTCCCTTTGCCGGAAGAGGAGCTGGGCGATTTTCTTCGCGGTGGCCTCTCGCTTTCTGGGGTCAATGGTCGATCGCTCTCGGTCCTCTCGGGAACAGTGCAGGAAATTGAGCGCGCGGAAACAGAGTTGGCAAGGCGTTCCATAGCTTTCCGCCGTCTACATACCTCGCATGCATTTCACTCTTCGATGATGGATCCCATTGTCGAGCCCTTCGTAGAACGCGTCAGCCAAATTCATCTGCGCGCGCCGATGCTTCCTTATCTCTCCAACCTGACCGGAACATGGATCAGCGCGGAGCAGGCAACCGATCCTGCCTATTGGGGACAACATCTGCGCCGGACCGTCCGCTTCGGACAGAATCTGCAAGCCCTTCACGATGGATCGCGCCGGGCGTTGCTCGAAGTGGGGCCGGGCCGCGTGCTCTCGACGCTGGCCACGTCATTTGCGAATGAAAACGGGCCGCTGGTGCTCGCGTCACTGTCGCGGGCGGAAGATCCAACACCTGCTTCGCAGACCATGATGCGCGCTGCGGCTGCGCTCTGGAGCAATGGCGCTGCTATCGATTGGCGAGGATTTCATGGCGGCGAAAGACGGATGCGGGTTTCACTGCCCACCTATCCTTTCGAGCGGCAGCGTTATTGGGTCGATTCCGTTGCTGCTCCCGCGCGCACTCTCCGCAGCGAGAAGAACGACATCAAGGAGTGGTTTTACAGGCCGGTGTGGAAACATCTGGGCGCACCAGCGGCGGCTGCTCTTCCTTCCGCTCCCTGGGTGATCGTGTGCGGAAATCATGCGCGGGCCATGGAGTTAGCCAGCGCACTCGAGAGCCGCGGCAATCATAAGGTTGTCGTTGCTTCGCCGGCGGAGATTTCTTCGCTCAAAGCTCCGCGATCGATTGTTTATTGGTGGGACCGCAAGGGCGACTCGGCCGAAAAGCCTGACGACGGCTTCTTCGGTCTCCTTGCTCTTGTTCAGGCCATCGCCGGTTCCTCTCAGTCTCAGATCGTGAATCTGTTCGTCGTTACATCCGGGACTGGCAAAGTTTCGCCCGTCGATCAGGTGAGGCCGGAGAACGCGTTGCTGGCGGGTGCGTGCAAAGTCATCGCTCAAGAGCTTCCCCAGTTGCACACGCGATTCATCGATGTTCCTGCAGATGATGCATCGCTGCCGATTCTCATTCAAGAGTTGCTCTCCGGAAGCGAAGAGCGCCAGGTTGCGCTTCGCTCCGATGGGCGATGGGCAATCGACTTTGAAGCTCTACGGCTCGATGCGGCGGATGCCGCGTGCCGCTTCCGGCAGAACGGCGTCTATCTTATCACTGGCGGGCTCGGCGGCATGGGACTCGCACTCGCCGCACATCTTGCGTCGCGATGGCAGGCAAAGCTCGTCCTCATCTCACGTTCAGCCAGCCACCCCGACGCTGGATGGGACATCGAAAAGATTCGCTGGATTCAGGAGATACAGAGCTCCGGCGCCGAGCTGATGATTGAAAGCGCCGACGTCACCGATCCCGTCGCCGTGCGCGAGCTCCGAGGAAAGATTCATCAGCGTTTCGGCGCGATCAATGGCATTCTCCACTGCGCCGGTGTTGCCGGCGGCGGCGTGATTCAGCTCAGAACTGCTGAGCAAGCCAATCGTGTAATGGCCGCAAAGGTTCTGGGGACTCAAATCCTGTGGGACACATTCGGCGGTGACCCGCTGGATTTTTTCCTGATGTCCTCCTCGATCAACGCCGTGATGGGCGGCTTTGGGCAGATAGACTATGCAGCCGCCAACTGCTACCTGGACGCATTTGCCGAAAGCCGCGCCGCCGCTTTTCCTGTGGTCTCCGTGAACTGGGATACATGGGCAGAAGTTGGGATGGCTGTCGAAACGGAAATTCCCGACGCGCTGAAGGCGCAACGGGAGTTGAGCCTGCGAAACGGCATCACTCCGGCCGAAGGCGGCTTGGCCCTGGAATTCGCGTTGAGTGCAAATGCACCCCGCGTTGTAGTTTCGACGACCGGACTTCATGCCCGAATCCGCGATGCGCAGATGCAAGAGCACATGCCGGTGCGCACTGTGCTGCCAAGCGTCTCCCTGTCTCGCCATGCGCGTCCCAACTTACCCAATCCATACGTTGCGCCGAAGGATGCCGCGGAACAGGCCATCGCAGGCATATGGTCGGAGCTGCTTGGGATCGATCAGGTTGGAGCCGACGACGATTTCCTCGCATCCGGCGGCCACTCTTTGCTAGCGATTCAATTGCTGGCGCGCCTTCGAGAGGCTTTCAATGTTGAACTCTCGATAGCGGGGTTCTTCGAGAAGCCGACCGTGCGCGGGCTAGCTATTCAGTTACGTGGAGCGGGCTCGGCGCGCACCGCACTGGTACCGCAATCACGGGTCGGTCGAATCCCACTTTCCTATGCGCAACAGCGCTTGTGGTTTTTGCAACGCCGCGATGGAGTGAGCGCCACCTACAACATCGCCGTTGCCTTCAGGCTGGAGGGCGCACTCGATCAAGCCGCGCTGGAAGCGGCTTTCGCCGACCTGATCGCGCGCCATGAGAGCCTGCGGACCATCTTCCCCGATGAGGATGGCATACCTTACCAGCGTGTGCTCGCAGCCGATGAGACAGCGCTGCGTTGGATCAAGGAAGAGTGCGAAGAGTCGGCGATTGCGGGGCTGCTGGCGGCCGCTTCTTCGACAGGAATCGACATAACTCAAGAGATCCCTCTGCGGGTGTGGTCGTTCACCTTGGGAGCGGACCAGCACGTTCTCTTGATCGTCCTTCATCACATCGCAGGAGATGAGTGGTCGCTGCGGCCTCTCGCCCGTGATCTGGCGCATGCGTATGAAGCGCGAAGCCGAGGCAGTGAGCCGAAGTACGAGCCACTTGGCGTGCAATATGCCGACTACAGCGTGTGGCAGCGGGAGCTGCTGGGCCGGGAGGGTGACGCGGAGAGTGAGCTGGAGCGGCAGTTGTCGTATTGGCGCGGCGCACTCGCGAGTTTGCCTGAGGAGCTTCGGTTGCCTGTGGATCGAGCGCGTCCGTCGGTCCCGAGCTACCGCGGAGGGACGGTAGGGCTGAGCGTCAGCGCGGCGGTGCACGAGCGACTGGTGGAGGTGGCGCGACGCACAGGCGCGAGCCTGTTCATGGTGCTGCAGGCGGGTCTTGCAGCGCTACTGTCGCGCCTGGGCTTGGAGGATGAGATAGCTCTGGGGAGCCCGGTGGCAGGGCGTGGCGAGCGAGCCCTTGAGGATCTGATCGGCTTCTTCGTGAACACGCTGGTTCTGCGCACGGACGTGAGCGGCGATCCGAATTTTGTGGAGCTGGTGCAGCGTGTGCGCCGCTTCAACCTGGAGGCGTACAGCCATCAGGACGTTCCCTTCGAGCGGGTGGTCGAAGCACTGGCCCCGGACCGCTCTCTGGCGCGCCATCCTCTCTTCCAGGTCATGATCGCTCTGCAGAATACGGGCGAGAGCGAATTGCGGATGGCGAACCTCGTGGTGCGTCCGGAGCCGCTGTTGATCGCCATCGCGAAGTTTGACCTGACCTTCATCCTCTCCGAGCGCCGGGGCTCAGGCGGCGAGGCATGGGGATTGGCTGGCGGGTTGGAGTACAGCGAGGATCTCTTCGATCGCGCCACAGCGGAGCGAATCGCTCGCTGGTACGAACGTGTTTTGGAGTGCGCGTCGAAGCATCCTGAGACGCGTCTTCACCAGCTGGAGTTGATCGATGAGGCGGAGCGGCGAAATCTGTTGGATGTGTGGAACGGTGATCGTCGTGAGCGCCCGCAAGGCACGCTGGCAGGGCTATTCGAAGCGCAGGTGCGCCGCGATCCGTTGGCGCTGGCAGTGGAGAGCGGAGAAGAGCGTGTCAGTTACGGAGAGCTGAACGCGCGTGCCAATCAGATTGCGCGGCATCTTCGCGCCTCCGGTCTGCAGCGTGGTGGCTTGGTGGCGCTGCGCATGGAGCGTGGGGCGGAGATGTTGGCGGCCATGCTGGGTGTGATTAAGGCCGGCGGCTGCTATCTTCCGCTGGATCTGAGCTACCCCGCGGCGCGCGTGGAGGCGATGCTTTCCGGAAGCGGCGCGCAGTTCTATGACCTTGCCGCGGGCGCTGACCTTGCCGGTGCGTCCGATGCCAGTGAAGAGGATTTGCAGACATATGCCGGTCCAACAGATCTGGCCTATGTGATGTACACCTCGGGATCGACGGGAACGCCGAAGGGAATCGGGATCACGCAGGAAGCGATTGTGCGCCTGGTGCGGGACAGCGATTACGTGAACCTGCAGCCGGGCGATCGGATCGCGCAGGCGGCCAACGCATCGTTCGACGCGGCGACCTTCGAGATCTGGGGCGCGCTGCTGAACGGGGGCTGCGTAGTGGTGCTGCCTCGCGAGGTGATTCTGTCGCCGGAGACGATGGGCCATGCGCTGCGGGAGCGGCAGATCGACACGTTGTTCCTGACCACGGCCCTGTTCAATCAGATCGCGCGGGAGGCGCCGCAATCCTTCTCCGGGCTGCGCGACCTGCTGTTCGGAGGCGAAGCGGTAGACTCCGCGTGCGTGCGCGAGGTGCTGGCGCACGGCGCGCCCCGCCGTTTCCTTCACGTCTATGGCCCCACGGAAAATACGACATTCAGCACGTGGCACTTGGTAGAGAGCGCAGAAGAGGGAACGGTTCCTATCGGACGACCGGTCGGAAATACCCGAGTCTATGTCCTCGACGCGTGGCTGGAACCGGTTCCTGTTGGAGTGGCGGGTGAGCTGTACGTAGCGGGAGCGGGCCTGGCGCGTGGCTATCAGCAACAGCCAAGTGCAACGGCGGAACGCTTCGTGGCCGATCCCTATAGTGCAGAACCGGGTGCACGGATGTACCGGACCGGCGATCTTGTTCGTTGGACTACAGACCGTTGGACTACTGATCGCTGGACAGCCGAAGGTGCGATCGAGTTCCTGGGCCGCGTGGATCAGCAGGTCAAGATCCGCGGCTTCCGCATCGAGCCGGGCGAGATCGAGGCGTGGCTGCGCGTTCAATCGGGAGTGGAGCAGGCAGTAGTAGTGGTTCGCGAGGACGGGCCCGGCGGCCGGCAGCTGGTGGCGTATGTGAAGGCGGCGGAGGGCGCGGCATTGGACGGCGCAGAGCTTCGTCGATCGCTGAGCGAACGGCTGCCGGACTACATGGTTCCCGAGCACTACGTGATGCTGGACGAGATGCCGCTGACGGCCAACGGCAAGCTCGACCGCAAGGCGCTGCCCGCACCGCAACAGCGCAGTGGAGGCTATCGCGCTCCCCGCACTCCCCAGGAACAGATCCTCTGCGAACTCTTCGCCAGCACACTTAATCTTCAGCAAGTCGGACTCGACGATAACTTCTTCCGCCTCGGCGGCGACAGCATTGTCTCCATACAACTGGTGAGCCGGGCCCGTCGAGCGGGACTGGAGTTGACGCCTCGCGACATCTTCCAGCAGCAGACAGTAGAGAACCTGGCTCTTGTCGCCGGTCGTGCGGCGAAAACGGAACGTCCGCAATGGGATCTCGAAGCTGGAATCGGCGAGCTCCGGCCAACTCCCATCATGCGCTGGTTTGTGGAGCGGGGAGGGTGCTGGGAGCGATTCAGCCAGTCTGTTCTGCTGCGGGTTGGAAAACTGAATCAAGCTGACTTCGCGAAGGCGCTCCAGGCCCTGATCGATACGCACGATGTGCTGCGGATGCGTGTCGAAGAGGGTAGTGAATGGAAACTGCGCATCGAGCCGCGCGGCTCCGCAGACGCCGAAGCACGCGTGCGCAGTGTAAAGCTTGATGGTCTTGCTTCGCACGCCCGTCAATTGCGGATAGAGGACGAAGTCGAACAGGCTGAAGGCCGGCTCGATGCGCACGCAGGACGCATGATCGAGGCCGTGTTTTTCAATGAAGACGAAGCGGGTCAGCTGCTGCTGGTGATCCATCACCTGGCAGTAGATGGCGTATCGTGGCGCATCCTCATCGCCGATCTCGAAGCCGCGTGGAATGCCATCGCTCGCGGAGAAGAGCCTCATCTCGATGCCGTCAGCACTCCGTTTCGAGTGTGGGCCGAATGGCTGGAGGAAACCGCGTCGAGCGAGGCACTCCAGGCGGAATTGCCAGCATGGCAGCGAATCTTAACCGGTGGGGGCGAACTTGTTCCGGATGCGCATCTTGACCCTGCGCGCGATACGGTGGCGAGCGCAGGCCGGTGGCGACAGAATGTGGGATCTGAAACCACCGACGCACTGCTCAAGATCGTTCCAGCAGCATTCCACGCAGGGATCAATAATGTGTTTCTAGCCGCGTTGGCGGTTGCTATCGGGAAGCCGATCTCGGTTGACGTCGAAGGTCATGGGCGCGAGCCAGGAGAGAGCGGTCTCGATCTCTCGCGCACTGTCGGCTGGTTCACCAGCCTCTATCCGGTGAGCCTGGATGTGTCCGGCGAGACCATGTCCGATGCCTTGAAGCAGGCAAAGGAGCAGCTACGCGCGATTCTAGGTAATGGCTTTGGATACGGCCTGCTGCGGTATCTGCGTGCGGATGGAGGGAAAGATTTTCAGCCATACTCCGAGCCACAACTGAGCTTCAACTATTTGGGCCGTTTCGGCGGTGGAGCGGCTGGAGAATTGACTGCGGCCAACGAACAGATGTCCGCCGCAGGTGCCGCACCAGGAATGCCACTGGCCCACTTGATAGAGATCAACGCAGCAATCGTCGAGGGTCTCGACGGACCGGTCTTGTCCGCAACATGGACATGGGCCAGCCGCCTTCTGGGCGAGGACCAGGTGTGCGAGTTGGCCGATCGATGGGAGCAGGCGCTCGAAACTCTCGTACGTGAGGTGAAAGAAGGAGCCGGTGGCCATACGCTGTCGGATTTCCCGCTGGCCCTTCTCTCGCAGCAGCAGCTGGAAGAGTTCGAGCACGCCTACCCAGGGCTCGAAGACGTTCTGCCGCTCTCTCCTTTGCAGGAAGGACTCCTCTTCCACGCGCTCTACGACGAGAGCGCTGCAGATCATTACACAGTGCAATTCGTCCTCGAGCTCGACGGTGAACTGGACGCTGCGCGAATGAGGGAAGCTGCGGAAGCGTTGGTGGCTCGGCATCGGAATCTGGGCGCCGTCATCCGCCACGAAGGTCTGCAGCGGCCGGTTCAATTGATTTCAAGCACTCCTCGCCTGGAGTGGCGGGAGTTCGATACGTCGAATCCTACGGAATTTCTTGAGGCCGACAGACAAGCCCGTTTCGATCCTTTGCTGGGCCTGTTGCGGTTCGGGTTATTGCAGCTGGCAAGAGACCGGCACCTGCTGGTTCTCACCAATCACCACATGCTGCTCGACGGATGGTCGATGCCGCTGCTATTCGGCGAGCTGCTCGCACTTTACGGGCATCAGGTTCTGCCTAGGGTTCGTCCTTATCGGGATTATCTCGACTGGCTCTCGAAACAAGATCGGGAAACCGCATTCGAGGTCTGGCGCGAATATCTCGCCGGTGTTGAACGTCCAACGCGGTTGGCCGAAGGACCGCCATCGAAGCTTCCCCCGCAAAGATGGGAGAGAGAGCTGCCGAATGAATTGACTGGGCGGTTGCAGGCTCTCGCATCCGGGCGCAGACTCACAATGAACACGCTGATGCAGGGTTCGTGGGCCGTCCTCCTTGGACGTCTGACTAGAACGGAAGACGTAATCTTCGGCATAACCGTATCCGGGCGCCCGGCGGAATTGACGGGCGTGGAACAGATGGTCGGTCTGTTCATCAACACTCTGCCCCTGCGGGTAAAGATGCGAGCGCAAGATAAGCTTCTCGACCTCTGCACGGCGATCCAGGAAAGTCAGAGCACGCTGCTCGAATATCAGCATATAGGCCTCGCCGACATCCAGCGCGCGGCGGGATCGAGCGATCTGTTCGATACCCTGTTCGTCTTTGAAAATTATCCTCTCGAAACGAGTTCGCTGACGCAAGGCAACGGCGGCCTGCGCGTGACTGGGTTCAGCGCCCACGACACCACGCATTATCCGCTGAGCATGGTGGTGATGCCCGGCGTGAGGTTCACCCTGCGCATGGACTACGACCTCGGTTGTTTCAGCGAAGGCTTCGGCTCATCGATCGGGGAGTGCTTCTATCACCTTCTGGAATCAGCTGCTGAGCAGCCCGATGCCAACGTGTCGCAGCTACACCTTCTCTCTTCCGAAGAGAAACGCCGGGTGCTCGAAGACTTCAACGCCGCCGCGCCGCCGTTTCCGCAGGCAACCTTGCCTGATCTTTTCGAAAAGCAAGTTGAGCGAAGCGGGAATTTGGTGGCTGTGGTTTCAGGCGGCCGCAGTCTCACGTATCGCGAGTTGAATCGCCACGCCGATCGGCTGGCCCGGCGCCTGAGCGAGCGCGGCGCACATCCCGAGAGCCTGGTCGCCATCTGTCTTGACCGCTCTGCGGAAATGATCGTCGCCATGATCGCTGTTTTGAAATCAGGCGCAGCCTATCTTCCGCTCGATCCGGAGTATCCGATTGAGCGCCTGCGTTCGATGTTGAACGACGCTTCGCCAGTGCTCGTGATCACAACTACCGAGCTGAGCTCACGATTACCCGACGACGAGACAGTGATTTGCCTCGATGGCATGGCGTGGGATGCGGAGGCGGCAAAGAACGCGCCGGACTCGATACCTCATCCGACTTTGCAGCCGGATCATCCCGCTTATGTGATCTACACTTCCGGCTCGACAGGCAAGCCCAAAGGCGTAGTGATTACGCATCGGAATGTAGCCCGCCTGTTTGCGGCTACCGAACGCTGGTTTGACTTCGGCCCTCATCACGTTTGGAGCTTCTTCCACTCCTTTGCCTTCGACTTCTCGGTGTGGGAGGTGTGGGGTGCTCTCCTCTATGGCGGCCGCGTCGTGGTAGTGCCGAAGGCCATCAGCCGCTCGCCTGTAGAGATGCTCGAAATGCTGGCGCAGGAAGGCGTGACCGTACTGAGTCAGACGCCATCGGCTTTTTACCAGTTGATCCAAGCGGAAAAGGAATTCTCGACAACGTCCGGCGCTCTCTCTCTCCGCTATGTCGTCTTCGGCGGAGAGGCGCTCGATGCGAAACGTCTCGAGGAGTGGTATGCGCGTCATGACGACAACGCTCCTTTCCTAGTGAACATGTACGGCATCACGGAAACCACCGTTCATGTGACCTTCCAGCCATTGGATCGAGAACTGGCGCGCAACGCGCACGGCAGCCTGATCGGCGGCAACATTCCGGATCTCCGCGCGTATGTGCTGGACGCGAGTTTGGAGCCGCAGCCGGTGGGTGTCTCTGGCGAGTTGTATATCGCCGGGGCAGGGCTGGCACGAGGATATCTAAACAGGCCGGCGCTTACTGCGGAGCGTTTTATCGCGGACCCGCATGGATCTTTGTCCGGCGTGCGCATGTACCGCACCGGTGATCTGGCCCGCTGGCAAGAGAACGGAAGGCTGGAATTCTTGGGCCGTGCGGATCAGCAGGTGAAGATTCGCGGTTTCCGCATTGAGCTCGGTGAAATCGAAGCGGCGCTGAGGGATGAGCCTGGTGTGGCGCAGGCCGTGGTGCTGGCTCTTAGCGGCGGACCATCCGGACAGCATCTGGTGGCCTGGATCGTACCTGCGGAAGGCGCGGTGCCGGACGAGGAAAGATTGCACCGCGGTTTATCCGGAAGACTGCCGGATTACATGATGCCGTCGGCGTATGTGACGCTGAAGTCGCTGCCTCTCACGACGAATGGAAAGCTCGATCGCCAGGCTCTCCCCGCTCCCGTGCGTCGCATCGAAGGCTATCGCGGCCCGCGAAACAGAACGGAGGAAATCCTCTGTGAACTCATTGCCGAGGTACTTCACCTTGAGCGGGTGGGCGTGGAAGATAACTTCTTCCGGCTGGGCGGCGATAGCATCGTCTCCATTCAATTGGTGAGCCGCGCGCGCCGTGCGGGATTGAAATTTTCTCCGCGGGATGTCTTTTCGCAACAGACAGTCGAAGCCCTGGCCGCAGTTGCAGGAGTGGCGCCGCGCCCGGAGAGCAGCGAAGACGAATTCGCTGGGATCGGAGAGTTCGAGGCCACGCCGATCATGCGATGGATGTGGGAGCGGGGCGGAGATCTGAATCGGTTCAGCCAATCTATGACGCTTCAGGTTCCTGCGAGAGTGGACGAGGAGCGCATGTTGAAAGGCCTGCAGGCGTTGATCGATACGCATGATGTTCTGCGTCTGCGAAGCGAGGGAACGGCGCGGGTTCACATTGAGCCGCGAGGATCCGTGCGGGCAGAGGACTGTCTTACGCGCATCGAAAGAGAACCTGCAGAGGCGCAACTCGAACCGGCCGCGGGAAGAGTGTTCGAGGCGTTGTGGTTCCGCGAAAAAAATCTATTGCGGCTGGTGATCCACCATCTCGCGGTCGACGGCGTCTCGTGGCGAATTCTGCTGCCTGATCTTCACGCAGCATGGAGCGGCGCTCAGCTCGATCCGGTTGCCACACCCTTTCGAACATGGGCGCGGCATCTTGCGCAGGAAGCCTGCAGTGCAGCTGCGGAGTCCGAACTGCCGCTGTGGGAAGGCCTCCTCGAACGCGGAGCTCCGATGCTTCCGGGGCATGTACTCGACGCGGCTCGCGATACCTACGCCACTGCCGGACATCTGCACCAGACTCTCGACGCGAAGCTGACGGCATCTCTGTTGACGGAAGTACCCTCCGCATTCCACGCCGGGATCAACGACGTATTGCTGGCGGCGCTGGCCCACGGAATCAACCGGCCCATCCTGGTGGATGTGGAGGGCCACGGGCGCGAGCCCATGGAGAGCGGACTCGACCTGTCACGCACAGTTGGCTGGTTCACCAGCCTCTATCCGGTCAATCTTCCGGTGTCTGGCGAAGTCGCAGGGACGATGAAGCAGGTCAAGGAGCGGCTGCGGGCGATTCCAGCTAACGGCCTCCGCTACGGACTGCTTCGGTATATGCATCCGCAGCTGGGGGCGCGACTCGAAGCGTTGCCGGTCGCGCAGGTCGGTTTCAATTATCTGGGCCGCTTCGCGAGGAGTGAAGAAACAGGGTCCGGAGAACTGGGCGCGGCTGCAGACCCCGGCATGTCCCTGGCGCACATTCTCGAGATCAACGCGGTCACCGTCGACGGCCCAGAAGGTCCAGTCTTGTCGGCGACGTGGACCTGGGCTGGGCGGCATCTGGACGAAGACGATGTGAAAGAAATTGCCGGCGGCTGGAAGGCATCGCTCGAAGCCTTGGCGCAGGCTGTTGAAAGAGGCGAAGGCGGTCATACTCCGTCGGACTTCCCGTTGGTGGATCTAGCTCAGGAGCAGGTGGAAGCGCTCGAGGAGATGCACTCAGACATAGAAGATGTCCTGCCTCTTTCGCCGCTGCAGGAAGGTTTGCTCTTCCATGCGCTGTACGATGCCGACAGTCCGGACGTATACACCGTGCAGTTCGTCATGGAGCTTGAAGGTCCGCTCGACGCAAGACGAATGCGCAGCGCAACGGAAGCCTTGCTGCTGCGGCATCCCAATCTGCGCGTGATGATCTGGGAACAGAAGCTGCAGATTGTTCCACGAGGCGCTCAGCTGGAATGGCGGGAGGAATTCTTGCCCGACTCATCGGGCGTGGATGAGTTTTTGGAAGCAGATCGAAGGGAGCGCCTCGATGTAGGGAAAGCGCTGTTGCGGGTCGCACTGATTGGCCGCGATCGCGACCGGTACCTGCTCGTATGGACCAATCACCACCTGCTTCTCGATGGCTGGTCCATGCCCCTGTTATTTAGCGAATTGCTGGCGCTCTATGGCGATCAGTCTTTGCCGGCGGTGCGACCCTATCGCGATTACCTCGCCTGGCTCGCACGACAGGATAAAGATGCGGCTCTCGATGTCTGGCGCGAACATCTGAGTGGCATCGATAGTGCAACACGAATCGCAGCGGGACCATCGTCGGAGCGCTCGTCGCAGCGATGGGAATATCACCTCTCTGAGGAGTTGACCGCACGGCTGCATGATGTGGCACGGCATCGCGGCCTCACCTTGAACACGCTCATTCAGGGATTGTGGGCAGTGCTCCTGGGACGGTTCACGGGCCGCGACGATGTCGTCTTCGGGATCACCGTGTCCGGCCGGCCGCCGGAGTTGGCTGGAGTGGAGCGCATGATTGGGCTCTTCATCAACACGCTTCCACTGCGCGTCAGGTTGATGCCGAGCGAGAAGCTGGAGGATCTCTGGAAAGGCATTCAGCGAAGCCAAGGAAGCTTACTGGATCATCAACACATCGGGCTCTCGGATATCCATCGGGCCGCCGGTGTCGAAGAACTGTTCGACACGCTGCTGGTTTTCGAAAACTATCCCATGGATGCAAGCCAGGTGACCCAGTGGGTCGATGGAGTGCGTGCAGTGGGACTCACAGGGCATGACGCAACCCACTATCCGTTGACGCTGATCGTCGCGCCCTGGAAGCAGCTTTACCTGCGGATCGATTACGCTGCGGAACGTATTGCGGAGGGCTGGACGATTGGAGAACGATTCGTCCGGCTGCTGGAAACCGCTGCGGAGCATCCGGAAGCAATGCTTTCCCGCCTGGAGATTGTGTCGCCGCAGGAGCGCAGCCTTCTGCTCTCGACATTTAATCCTGAGGAAAGAGTGCTCCGTGAGTTGACCTTGCAGGAGCTCTTCGAGGCGCAGGTGTCCCGGACCCCGGACGCGATAGCGGTGGTCTGCTGCGAGCGATCTCTCAGCTATGCCGAAGTGAATCGATATGCCAACCAGCTGGCGCACTCTCTTCTCGAGCGGGGGATAGGTCCGGAGAGCGTCGTGGGAGTGTACCTGGAGCGTTCTCTGGAATTGATTGTGGCCTTGCTTGCAATTGTGAAGACCGGAGCAGCTTATCTTCCGCTGGATAGGGAGTATCCTGCAGAGCGCCTCCGTTCCATGCTGGAAGATGCAGCGCCAGCCCTGGTGCTAAGCAGCGATCTGTTGCGCGCAGAGCTATCGCCCGATGTCGAAACCTGCACTGTCGAACTGACCGGCGGCAGTTACGGCAACCCGCGGAATACGCATCCCCTACCGCAGCATGCGGCATACATCATCTACACGTCTGGGTCGACGGGCCGGCCCAAGGCAATCGTTCAGACACAGGCGACGCTGTTAAACCTGTTGCTGTGGCAGGAGCAAACGCCCAACTCCGGGCGGGTCGCGCAATTTACCTCTATCAGCTTCGATGTCTCGCTCCAGGAAATCTTTGGCGCGTTGCTGTTTGGGAAAACGCTTGTCGTTCTGGATCCGCAAACGCGGCTGGACCTCGACAAGTATCCGGACTTCCTTCGAACCAATGAAATCTCTGATCTCTTCCTGCCCAACGTCGTGCTTGAGAACCTCGCGCGAGTCGCGCTGGAGACCGGTTGCGCTCTGCCGACGCTGCGCAACATTCACCAGGCCGGTGAAGCGCTCACCGTGACTTCTGCATTGAGGCATTTTTTTGCACGGCATCCGCATTGCCGGCTGCACAATCACTATGGCCCGGCGGAGACCCACGTTGCGACCGCGGTAACGCTCACTTCTGAGACGGAGGAATGGACGCTGGCCCCGTCCATTGGCTCTCCGGTCTGGAACAGCTGTGCCTACGTGCTGGATAACGGATTGCAACTTGCTCCTATCGGCGTTGCAGGGGAACTCTATCTTGCCGGTGCGGGTCTGGCGCGCGGATATCTCAAGCGACCGGCACTTACCTCCGAACGCTTCGTTGCCAATCCGTACTCGGATGAAAGCGGAGCGCGAATGTATCGCACCGGCGACCTGGCACGGTGGCGGGCGGATGGAACGCTCGAATTTCTGGGCCGCGCCGATCAGCAAGTCAAGATTCGCGGTTTCCGCGTGGAGCCCGGGGAGATTGAAGCGGCGCTCACCAGCCTGGACGCTGTCCAGCAGGCGGTTGTTGTGGTTCGCGACGAAGGCGCAGGAGGCAAACAACTGGTCGCGTATCTGGTCCTTGCGCCCGATGCTGTTTTCGATGCGGCAGCTCTGCGCGATGCACTGGGCGACACGCTTCCGGGATGGATGATTCCATCCGCGTTTGTCGTGCTCGACGCGATACCGCTTTCACCCAATAAGAAGATCGATCGCGCGTCTCTGCCCTCCCCGCGCGATCCGGAACTGCGCCACTTCGAGCCGCCATCCGGAGCAGTGGAGGAACGCGTCGCTGAAGCCTGGGCCAGCCTACTGCAGGTGGAGCGTATCTCTAGGGACGACGATTTCTTTTCGCTCGGAGGGCACTCCCTCCTCGGCATGCGCCTGGTATCACGCATGCGTCAAGCATTCCATGTGGAACTCTCTCTACGCGACGTCTTCGCGGCCAGGACCCTCCGCGAACTTGGGGTCGTGATTCAGGCGTTATTAATTGCATCGGGCCAAAGTCGGTCCGTATCGGTCTCCGAAGTTCAAGAGTACGAAGAGCTGGAGCTATGACTGCCGCACAACTACTTTCTCATCTCTATGCCCTTGGCACCCGTGTCTGGATCGAAGACGAACGAGTCCGCATCAGTGCTCCCGCCGGTGTTATAACCGATGCGCTGCGCCGCGAGATCAAAGAGCATCGCGAGGCGCTCCGTGGTTGGCTGGAGCGCGGAAGCCAGATAGATCGTCCGCCGCTGGTTCGCCAGCAGCGGCCCGAGCGCATTCCTCTCTCCTTCGCTCAACTTCGCTTGTGGTTCCTCGATCAGATGGAGGGCGCGGGCGCGACGTACAACATCCCGGAAGCGCTGCGCATGGAAGGCGATCTGAACACGCATGCTCTGCAGTCGGCATTGCAGGATGTCGTTGCGCGTCATGAGATTCTCCGCACCGTTTTTCCGGCTCACGACGGTTCGCCATACCAGTCGATCTTGCCGGTTGATCAAGCCCGCATCGTCCTCCGCTGCGAAACCGCCACGGAGGAATCGCTCCCGCTGCAATTGGCCGAAGCCGCAAGCACCGGATTCAATCTCGGCTCCGAGCTGCCACTGGGCGCTCTGCTGTTTGAGCTGGCGCCTCGCCGCCACGTTCTTCTGCTGGTGCTGCATCACATCGCCGGTGACGGCTGGTCGATCGGCAGTCTCTTCAAGGATCTGGCGGCGGCATACGAGGCTCGCTGTCTCGGCCTGATCCCCGATCTGCCTGAGCTCGCTGTGCAGTATGCGGATTTCACGCTCTGGCAGCGGCAGTTGCTTGGAGAAGAGAACGATCCTCAGAGTTTTATCTCGCAAAAACTTGCGTTCTGGCGCGCCGCTCTGAATGGATCTCCCGATGAGCTGGATCTTCCGGTTGACAGCAAGCGTCCGCCGGTTCCGAGCCATCGGGGAAGGGTTACGCCTCTGCGCATCCACCCTGTGCTGCATCGACGTCTGGTCGAAATCGCACAAACCAGCGGTGCAACGTTGTTCATGGTACTGCAAGCAGGTCTGGCCGTGCTTCTTCGTTCTCTCGGCGGAGGCGAGGACATTCCCATCGGCAGTCCCATCGCAGGTCGCGGAGAGCCGGCGCTCGAAGAACTGGTCGGCTTGTTTCTCAACACCCTGGTGCTGCGCGCCGATGTCTCCGGCAATCCAAGCTTCCGCGAATTGCTCGCACGAGTGCGTGCCTTCGACCTTGATGCTTACGAGCATCAGGATGTTCCCTTCGAGCGGATCGTCGAGGCTTTGCAGCCGCAGCGTTCTCTGGCGCGACATCCCATCTTCCAGGTCATGGTGGTGTTGCAGAATGCGCCCTCCGAAGCGTTGGCCCTGCAGGGTTTGACGATTCGTTCCGAGCCTGTCCCCAGCGGCGTCTCCAAATTCGATCTGGGCTTCGGCCTCACCGAGCAGTTCCGCGCCAGCGGCGAGCTCGCGGGAATTTACGGGGGATTGGAATACAGCCTCGATCTGTTTTCACCTTCGACGGCGGAACGAATTGCAGCGAAGTTTCTCCGCGTTCTGGAACAGGCCGCCGAAGATCCCGACGCGCCTCTGGACTTTCTCGAGCGCGGAGAGAGAGAGCGGCTGCTCGAAGAGTTCAATCGCACCGAACACTTCCTCCCCGATCAGACTCTGGTGGATCTGTTTGAAGCGCAGGTAGAGCGCACTCCCGATGCTGTCGCTGTAGTCTTCGGCGCTGACTCGCTCACCTACTCGCAATTGAATACGCGAGCCAATCAATGGGCTCACTACCTCATCGCGCAAGGCGTCGGTCCCGAACGTATGGTGGGTATTGCCGTTGATCGCTCGCCCGAAATGGTTGCAGTGCTGTGGGCTACGCTGAAGACTGGCGCTGCGTACCTTCCGCTGGATCCGAATTATCCAGCGGCTCGTGTGATGCGCATGCTTTCCGACGCGCGTCCGGTGCTGGTTGTATCCTCAAACGATTTCTGCACCGGATTGCCGGAAGACACATGCACCGTCATTCCGGGAGCACCCGAGGTTGAGGCGCAGCTCTCTCGCTGCTCGACGCATAACCCATCGGATACGGAGCGGATCGTCCCGCTTCTGCCCCGGCATCCCGCCTACATCATCTACACCTCGGGCTCGACAGGCGTGCCCAAGGGCGTGGTTATCGAACACCGCAGCACTGTCACGTTTTCCCATTGGGCAGGAAGTGTGTATACCGCCGACGAGTGGGCGGGCGTGCTTGCCTCCACGTCGATCTGCTTCGATCTGTCGGTGTTCGAGCTGCTGGTGGCCTTGATTCACGGAGGCACGGCAATCCTGGTGGAGTCCGCTCTGGAGCTGCCATGGATTCCAGCCCGGGACCGCGTCAGGCTGGTCAACACGGTGCCATCGATCGCCCGCGCGTTGGTGGATTCGCAGAATTTTCCTCCTGAAGTAAGCACGATCAACCTCGCAGGTGAAATGCTGCCGGGTTATCTACTTCGCGACCTTTATACCGCCACTGCTCTGGAGCGCGTTTACAACCTCTACGGCCCGTCGGAAGATACAACGTATTCCACCGGTCAGATCTGTGCGCGAGGCTCGGATAAAGATCCGGCGATCGGCGGTCCGCTCTGGAATACAAGCGTCTACGTGCTTGACCGGGGACTGGAGCCGACTCCCACCGGTGTCAAGGGCGAGGTGTATATCGCAGGAGCGGGACTTGCGCGTGGATATTTGAACAGGCCCGGTCTTACTTCGGAGCGGTTCGTCGCGGACCCGCATGGTCATGAAGCGGGCGGGCGAATGTATCGCACCGGCGACCTCGGCTGCTGGCGCGATGACGGGACGCTCGAGTTTCTCGGGCGAGCGGATCAGCAGGTCAAGATACGTGGATTCCGCATTGAGCTGGGTGAAGTTGAAGCGGCTCTCATGCTGCAGCCGAATGTGAAGCAGGCCGCGGTCGTGGCGCGCGATGGCAAACAGCTGGTCGCGTATTTTGTGGCTGAGGATGGTTCGCTTCCGGAGGAAGACGCGCTCCGCCGCGGCTTGAGCGAGCGGCTGCCGGATTACATGCTGCCTTCGGCGTATGTCCGATTGAACGCGTTCCCGCTTACGCCGAATGGAAAGCTCGACAGGAAGGCGCTGCCTGCACCTGAATTGCGCAGGGACGGTCATCGCGGGCCGCGCACCAAGACCGAGGAGATTCTTTGCGGATTGTTTCGCGAAGTACTGCGGCTCGAACATGTGGGCGTCGAGGATAATTTCTTCCGTCTCGGCGGCGACAGCATCGTCTCCATTCAGCTGGTAAGCCGCGCGCGCCGCGCAGGCCTCGAACTGACGCCGCGCGACGTCTTTCAGCAGCAGACCGTCGAAGCGCTGGCCGCCCTGGCAGAGCGGGCGGAGAGCCGGGAACTCCTCCGCCCTGACAGTGACGAAGGAATCGGAGAGTTTGAAGCCACGCCGATCATGCGCTGGATGTGGGAGCGTGGTGGCCCCACCGATCGCTTCAGCCAATCCATCACGCTGCAGGTGCCAGACGACCTCACCGAAACAGAGATGCTGGGGGCGCTGCAGGCTCTGATCGATACGCATGATGTTCTCCGCATGCGCGTAGAACATGGGACGCGGTTGAGCATCTCGCCTCGCGGCGCCATCCGTGCGCAAGCTGTATTGACGCGCGTGCAGGCCAGCGTTGACGGAACAGAAGCAGCGAAGGCAGCAGAAGAAGCGGAAGGTCGTCTGGATCCGGCTGCGGGACGCGTCTTTCAAGCAGTGTGGTTTACCGGCGGAGACAAGGCTCTCCTGTTTCTGGTGATCCATCACCTGGCGGTGGATGGAGTGTCATGGCGAATCCTGCTGGGAGATCTTGAGGCGGCATGGCACGGAATCGATCTTGATCCTGTGGGAACGCCCTATCGGACCTGGGCGCGGCATTTGGAGAGCCATGCCTCCGCTTCGTCCATAGAAGCAGAACTGCCGGCATGGCGGCGCATTGTCGAAGCAGGACGGCCGCTGCTGCCCGGCCGCGTGCTTGATCCATCGTTGGATACCTATGCGAGCGCGGGTCATCTGCAACAGATACTCAGCGGGGACTTGACTGCTGCTCTGATTGCGAAGGTCTCAGCGGCCTTTCACTCCGGGATGAACGATGTGTTGCTCGCGGCGTTGGCGATCGCGATTGACCGCCCCGTTCTCGTCGACGTGGAAGGCCATGGACGCGAATCGGCAAACACTCGTTTCGATCTGTCGCGCACGGTTGGCTGGTTCACCAGCCTCTATCCAGTGAGTGTGCATGCGTCAGAGGGAAGCGCAGGAGCCACGCTCAAGCAGGTGAAGGAACAGCTCCGCACGATTCCCGGAAACGGCCTTGGCTTCGGGCTTCTGCGTTATCTGCATCCCGAAATCAGCGAGCAGTTGAGGCGCTTCGAGAAGGCACAAGTAGGGTTCAACTATCTTGGCCGCCTGGCTACCGATGGCATGACAGCGAGCGCGAAGTTGGGCGCCGGGCCGGATGATCGAATGGGCCTGGCGTACATGTTGGAGCTAAACGCCATCGTGCTGGATGGTCCGACCGACCCTGTCGTTTCCGCTGCCTGGACATGGGCCGGTCGGCATCTTGCAGAAGATGAGGTGCATGCGCTCGCGAGCCGATGGCAGCTGGCATTGGAGTCGATGGTGCGGGAGGTCGAATCCGGTGCGGGTGGACATACGCCTTCGGATTTCCCGCTAGTAGCCGTCTCGCAGCAGCAGGTGGAAGAGCTGGAAGGAGCGTATCCAGAGCTCGAAGACATACTCCCCTTGACGCCGCTGCAGGAAGGCCTGTTGTTCCATGCGCTATATGACGAGAGCGCACCGGATATCTACACCGTACAGTTTGTCCTGGAGCTGGAAGGCAAATTGGATGCCGTCCGCATGAAGAAGGCTGCGGAAACTCTGGTGCGGAGACACGCAAATCTGCGCTCGGCGATCCGCTTCGAAAAGCTGCAGGTGATCGCGCGCAATGCGCCCATCGCATGGCGCGAAGTGGATTTGCCTGAAGTGGCGTTGTCAGAACAGCCGGATGCGCGCCGATTCCTCGAAGCCGATCAACGCGAGCGCTTCGATCTGTCACAAGGACTGTTACGATTCGCTCTGGTCAGGCTCAGCAGCTACCGGCATCTATTGGTTCTCACCAACCATCACATCCTGCTCGACGGCTGGTCGATGCCATTGTTGTTCGGCGAGCTGATCGAACTTTACTCCGGCAATCTCTCCCTGCCGCGTGTGCGGCCTTATCGCGATTATCTCGAATGGCACGCTCGTCAGAATCGCGAAGGCGCGCTCGAAGCATGGTGCGAATATCTGGCCGGCATCGAAGAGCCCACTCGGATAGCAAGGGGAGCTGCTTCGAAGCGAAAGACGGAGCGATGGGAGCAGCGCCTGCCTGCGGAACTGACCATGCGGCTGCATGAGGTCGCACGGCAGCACGGTCTCACGCTGAATACCATGCTGCAGGGATTGTGGGGGGTGCTGCTCGGACGGCTGACCGGTCGCGACGACGTGACCTTCGGGATCACCGTTTCCGGACGCCCCGCGGAGCTCGCTGGAGTGGAGCAGATGATCGGCCTGTTCATCAACACGCTCCCGCTGCGGATAAAACTGAGCGCCCAGGAAAAGCTGTCCGATCTCTGGAGCCAGATTCAGGAGAGCCAGGCTGGCCTGCTTGCTCACCAGCACGTAGGGCTTGCGGAAATTCAGCGGGCTCTCGGTGTCGGAGAGCTATTCGACACTTTGCTGGTATTCGAAAACTACCCGATGGACACGAGCCAGGTGGCCCAGCGCGTCGATGGCTTGCGTGCAACCGGCCTTACCGGGAAAGACGCCACGCACTATCCGCTGACGCTGATCGTAGCGCCCTTCAGTGAACTGCTCCTGCGCCTCGATTACCAGCCGGATCTCGTCGGAGATGGAACAGCAATCGGCGAACGGCTCGTGCGGCTGTTAACGGCAGCAGTGGAGTCTTCGGAGCAAGCACTTTCCGCACTGGGTCAGTTGTCTGTAGAGGAGCGGGGTCGCGTGTTGGAGGAATTTAACGCGACGGAGTTCGAAGTAGCTGCAGGAACGTTAGTGGATCGCTTCGAAGATCAGGTGGATCGCAGCGGGTCATCAACGGCGTTGTGGTTTGACGGGGAGACGGTGAGCTACGACGAGCTGAATCGAAGAGCGAACCGCGTGGCGCATTTTCTTATCGGCCGCAGAGTGGGTCCGGAGAGCCTGGTTGGCATCTGCATGGAGCGAACGCCTGCGATGGTGGTGGCGATCCTGGGCGCGCTGAAGGCGGGAGCCGGCTATGTTCCGCTCGATCCGGAATATCCGTCCGAGCGCCTGCAGCAGATGCTGGAAGGAGTCTCTGTGGTGCTGAGCCGCGCGGGACAGCGTCGGAATCTACCGGCATCGATCGATGTGGTTGATCTGGATGAGGCCAGTCTGGATCGCGACGGCTTGGGCAGCGCGGAGCATAACCCGTCGGATGAGGATCGGATAAGTAGACTGCAGGCCTCGCATGCGGCCTACGTGATCTACACGTCGGGCTCGATGGGCAAGCCGAAGGGTGTGGTGGTGGAGCACCGCGCGCTGCTGAACCACATGGAGTGGATGTGCGCGGCGTATCCGGTAGACGAGCGAGACACGGTGTTGTTCCGCACCTCGATGAGCTTCGATGCGGCGGTGTGGGAGTTGTTTTTGCCCCTTCTTAGCGGAGCTCGTGTGTGTCTCGTTGGTTCGGAGGTCTCGCGTGATCCTGTGGCTCTGCATGCAGCGATGGAGCGTGCGGAGGTGACCGTTGCACAGTTCGTGCCGACGCTGTTGGAGGCGGTATGCGCGTCGGATACGCCTAAGCCGAGGGGTTTGCGGATGATCTTTTCCGGCGGCGAGGCTCTCTCCAATCAACTAGCGCGCAGAGTGGAGCAGAGCTGGGGCGTGCCGCTGGTGAACCTGTACGGTCCGACGGAGACGACGGTGCAGGTGGCGCATCATGCATGCGCTGCGGAGATATCGGAGACGGGCGCCGTGCCGATCGGCCGTCCGATCGCGAATACGCGGCTGTATTTGCTAGATGACAACCTTGAACCTGTGCCATTGGGTGTGGCGGGAGAGCTCTATGTGTCGGGGGCAAATCTGGCGCGCGGCTATCTGGGGCGTGCGGCGCTGACGGCGGAGCGTTTTGTAGCGAATCCCTACCAGCGTGGAGCGCTGATGTACCGGACCGGCGACAGGGCGCGCTGGAAGCCGGATGGCAGCCTGGAGTTTCTGGGCCGCGCCGATCAACAGATGAAGATACGCGGCTATCGCATTGAGCCCGGTGAGATCGAAGCCGCACTCAAAGACCTCCCAGATGTCGCTCTCGCCGCCGTCGATCTCCGCGAGGGTAAGCAACTGGTGGCATACGTCGTAGCCGCGGAAGGCGCAACGCTTGATCAGGAGGTGCTGCGTCGTCGCTTGCGTGATCGACTGCCTGACTATCTGATTCCAGCCGCGATCGAGATGTTGAACGCGTTGCCGATGATGCCGAACGGCAAGATCGATCGAAAGGCGCTCCCGGCTCCGCGCGATCGCGCAGAGGGTTATCGGCGGCCGCGAACTTGGGCGGAGGAGATTCTCTGTGAAGTCTTCAGGGAAGTGCTGGGGCTGGAACAGGTCGGGATAGGAGATAACTTCTTCCGGCTGGGTGGCGACAGCATTGTGTCGATCCAACTGGTGAGCCGGGCGCGCCGTGCCGGACTCTCGCTGACGCCGCGCGATGTCTTCCAGCGGCAGACGGTAGAGGCGCTGGCCGCAGTGGCGCAAAAAGCGGAGAGCCGGGCACACGCCTTGCGGGATGGCGAAGACGCAATAGGAGTGTTCGAAGCTACGCCCATCATGCGTTGGATGTGGGAGCGAGGCGGGGCTTGGAATCGTTTCAGCCAGTCCGTGACCTTGATGGTTCCTGCTGGATTGACTCAACAGCAGATGCAGCAGGCTCTCCAGGCGCTGATCGATACGCATGATGTGCTGCGGCTGAGAGTGGAAGACGGGATGCGGTTGCGCATCGAGCCTCGTGGCGCAGTGCGCGCCGAGAGCTGCTGGACGCGTGTGGATACCAGCGCCGCCGGGCCCGAAGCTGCCCAGATCGCGACAGAGGCAGAACGGAGACTCGATCCCGCCTCTGGGCGCATCTTCCAGGCAGTGCGGTTTACCGGTGGAGAACAGGAGTATCTGTTTCTCACCATCCACCATCTTGCCGTCGACGGAGTGTCCTGGCGAATCCTGCTGCCGGATCTTGAGTCGGCATGGCGCGAAACCAGCCTCGATGCTGTGCAAACGCCCTACAGAACATGGGCGCGTCACCTGAATCGAGAGGTCATGAGTGAGGCCACGGAGGCCGAGCTGCCGTTCTGGGAAGGCATCCTAAAAAACGGCAAGCCGTTGCTTCCGGGTAGCACGCTCGATCCGAGCCACGATACCTATGCGAGCGCAGGCCATCTGCACTATGTATTCAGCGCCGAGTTGACCTCTGCTTTGCTTTCGCGAATACCGGCGGCCTTTCACGCCGGCATGAATGACATCCTGCTCTCCGCTCTGGCGAGGGCGATGGGGGGAAGCATCCTGATCAATGTCGAAGGCCATGGGCGCGAGTCGAAGAATGAGGGCTTCGATCTCTCGCGCACGGTTGGCTGGTTCACGACTCTGTATCCGGTGAGCCTTCATGCCTCCGGAGGAAGCGCAGCATCCGCGCTCAAGAAAACGAAGGAGCAGCTGAGAGCCATTCCCCGCAACGGATTGGGCTATGGATTACTACGCCATCTTCATCCCACCGCAGCCGCGCGCCTGAAAGAATTCGAGCCCGTCCAGATAGGCTTCAACTACCTCGGCCGTTTCGGAACAGAACGTCTCTCCCAGGAGTTCAATCTCGGCACGGGCGCTGACCCAGCGATGCCTCTCGCCCATTTCCTTGAGGTCAACGCCGTCACCGTGGACAGTCCCGCGGGACCGTTGCTTTCTGCTACCTGGACATGGGCAGGTAGGCACCTGTCTGAGCCGGCGGTGCAAGAGTTCGCTGGCGCCTGGGAGCAAGCGCTGCGCGATCTCGCCACGGAAGTCGAAAAGGGTGCGGAAGGACACACGCCATCCGACTTCCCATTAGTTGATTTGTCGCAAGAGCAGATCGACGAGTTCGAAGCAGCCTATCCGGGCCTTGAAGAGATTCTGCCCCTGTCGCCACTTCAGGAGGGCCTGTTATTCCATGCGCTGTATGACCAGGGCGCGTCAGACATTTACATGGTGCAGTTCGGTCTGGAGTTTGAGGGCGATCTCGACGCGGGACGAATGCGCCGCGCCGTCGAGGCTTTAAGCCGCCGTCACGGAAATCTCCGCGCAGTTATCCGGCATGAAGGACTACCGCGTCCTGTCCAGATCATCGCGCGAAGTGTGGGTCTGACGTGGCGGGAGGAAACTCTGGCCGGACTTCCAGACCGCGAAGAATTCCTCGCGAGCGATCGCAAAGATCGCTTCTCTCTTGCCGGCGGCCCACTGCTGCGCTGTCAGCTCCTGTGGCTCGGGCCGCAGCGGAATCTTCTGCTCTTCACCGCACATCATCTTTTGCTGGATGGCTGGTCGATGCCGACATTGATCGGCGAGCTGCTCGCGTTATATCGGACCGCCGGAGATACCGGTGCGCTTCCGCATGTGCGGCCGTACCGCGACTATCTCGCATGGCTGGCCGAGCAGGATGAAAAAGCCGCTCTCGATGCCTGGCGTGACCATCTCGCAGATTACGAAGGACCGGCACAGTTAGGCGCGTCGTCGGCGCGGCCCGCGCCGCCAAAGCGTTGCGACGGCGTCCTCGACAGAGCGTCGACCGCACGCCTGCAGGCTTTCGCGCGCGAAAGAGGCCTCACCCAGAGCGTTTTGCTCCAGGGAATGTGGTCGTTATTGCTGGGCCGCCTCACGAATCGCGATGATGTGGCTTTTGGTGTAGCCGTGTCCGGGCGTCCCGCCGATCTGCCTGGTGTCGAAAGCATGGTAGGGCTGTTCATCAACACGCTGCCGCTGCGAGTGAAGCTTCACGCCGGGCAATCCATCGCGATGCTGCTGGACCAGATTCAGGAGAGCCAGTCGATCCTGATGGCCTATCAATATGTCGGACTCGCAGCGATCCAACGAGCGGCAGGCCAGGAAGAGCTATTCAACACACTCTTCGTATTTGAAAACTATCCGATCGATGGCGTGGCAGTTGCGGGCTCGTTGGAGGATCTTCGCATCGTCGGCGTCGAGGGGCACGATGCAGCCCACTATCCTCTGACTCTCGTCGTGCTGCCCGGAGACGAGCTGCGCATTCGCCTGGACTACGATCCGGATCGATTCAGCGAAACCGAGGCGTCGTCGATCGTAAAGCATCTGATCCGCTTCCTGAACCGTGCGTTGGACTATCCCGACGCTTCGCTGCAAAGCATGGAGTTGCTGGACAGCGCTGAACGCAAGCGGTTGCTCGAAGAGTTCAATCCGTCGCCACGGCCGCTGCCGGAAGGCACTATGGCCGAGTTCTTTGAACGGCATGTGCTGAACAATCCGGACGCTCCGGCTGTGGTCTTCGGCGACCAAGGCCTCACGTATGCCGAACTGAATGGCCGCGCAAACTTTGTCGCGCATCGCCTGATCGCGGCGGGCATTGGTCCGGAATCCCTCGTGGCGATTTGCGTCGAACGCTCTCTGGAGCTGGTGGTGGCCCTTCTCGGCATCGTCAAAGCGGGTGCCTGCTATGTGCCGATTGATCCGGAATTGCCTCAGGCGCGCCGCGAAGCACTCGCGGCAGATGCCGGTATCGCTCTCACGATTACCAGCCTCGACATGACGGGCGAATCGGATGAGCAAAATCCGTGTGTGCCGGTCGAGCCGCAGCGGCCAGCTTATGTGAATTACACGTCGGGTTCGACGGGTCGCCCCAAGGGTGTTCTTGTACCGCAGATCGCAGTGATTCGTCTCGTCTGCAATGCAGACTACGTAGAGCTGGGAAGCTCGTCCCGGGTGCTGCACCTCGCGCCATTGAGCTTCGATGCTGCCACGTTTGAACTCTGGGGCGCGCTGCTGAATGGCGGCTGCGTGGTCATGGCGCCGCCGGGAGTTCTCAAGCCTGAGGAAATTACCGCCATCGTGTCACAGCGCGAGGTCGACACCCTATGGCTGACCGCCGGCTTGTTCCAGCAGGTGGTGGAACAGGCATTGCCGGGGCTGCATGAAGTGAAGCAGTTGCTCGCTGGCGGAGATGTTCTTTCGGTTGAGCATGTGAATAAATTCCGATCGGCGCACCCCGCATGCGCGGTGATCAATGGCTACGGTCCGACGGAGAACACCACTTTCACCGCGTGCCATCGTATCGAGATTCTAGAGGGGCACACGATTCCGATCGGGCGGCCCATCGGACATACACGCGTGTATGTTCTCGATAGCTGGCTCGATCCTGTACCTGTCGGCGTTATCGGCGAACTCTACGCGGCAGGATTGGGCCTGGCTCGCGGCTACCGCAATCAGGCTGCGCAAACCGCGGAACGCTTTGTAGCAAACCCCTATGGCGAACCCGGAGAACGGATCTACCGCACCGGCGATCGAGTGAAGTGGCGTGCCGACGGAAGACTGGAATTTCTTGGCCGCGCCGATCAACAGGTAAAGATTCGAGGATTCCGTATCGAGCCGGGAGAGATCGAAGCGGAGCTTCATCTGCTGCCGGGCATAGAACAGGCTGCGGTGCTGGTTCACCACTCGGCGGCCGGCGGCAAGCAGCTGGTGGCATACATGAAGGCCGCAGCAGGAGCGGTGCTGGACGACGCTGCGTTGCATCGCGAGTTGAGCAGGAAGCTGCCCGACTACATGGTTCCATCCGTGTATATGGCGCTTGCGGAGATGCCGTTGACCGCGAACGGCAAACTCGACCGCAAGGCCCTCCCCGCTCCCCAGAGACATTCTGCCGGTTACCGCGAACCGCACACGCCCGCACAACAGATGCTTTGCGCCATCTTTGCGGAAGTCTTGAAGCTGGATCGCGTCGGATTGGACGATAACTTCTTTCACCTGGGCGGCCATTCGCTGCTGGCCATGAGGCTGATAAGCCGTATTCGTGCTGCCTGGCGAACCGAGTTGCCGATCCGCGCTGTCTTCGAGGCTCCTACGGTGGCGAAACTTGCCCTCATTCTCCGCGCTGGCGATGGGATACGGGAAGCCCTGGTTCCGCAGCTGAGACCGGCGCGAATCCCGCTGTCTTACGCGCAGCAGCGCCTGTGGTTTCTCCATCGCATGGAGGAGCTGCAGGGAAACTACAACATCGTGGTGGCCCTGCGATTGGAAGGCGAACTCGATGCTGACGCGCTCGAGGAGGCGATGGCCGACGTATGCGCGAGGCACGAAAGCCTGCGCACGATTTTTGTAGAAGCGGACGGAACGCCTTGGCAACAAATCCTACCTGGGGATGAAGGCCGTCCCCGTTTCCTCCGCGAAGAGACCAGCGAAGCCCAACTGGGCTCGCGTCTGGCAGAGGCCGCCGGCAGTGCAATCGATCTGAGCCGTGAAACTCCGCTGCGGGCGTGGCTCTTCCGCAGCGCCGCGGATCGCCATGTCTTACTGCTGGTGGTACACCACATCGCTGGCGACGGTTGGTCCATGGGCCTGCTGGCGGCGGATTTGAGACGTGCTTATGAGGCGAGGCTGAGTGGGAAAGCTCCCGGCTTTGCAGCCCTGCCGGTGCAGTATGCCGACTATACCTTGTGGCAGCGGAATTTGCTGGGCGCCGAAGAGGATCCGCAGAGCCTGCTCTCGCAGCAACTCAACTTCTGGCGCAGCCGGTTGGCTGGTCTTCCGGAAGAATTAAGTCTTCCTGTTGATCATCTGCGCCCGGCTGTCATGAGCTATCGCGGCGGCAGAGTACCTTTGCGGATCGGCCAGCAAGTGCATCGTGGTCTGCTGGAGTTGACGCAGAGCAGCGGAGCCAGCCTGTTCATGGTTCTCCAGGCTGCACTGGCGGCTTTGCTCACACGGCTGGGCTGCGGCGAAGATATCCCCATCGGAACTCCGATAGCCGCGCGCGGCGAGCAGGCATTAGAAGAGTTAGTCGGTTTCTTGGTAAATACGTTGGTGCTGCGAACGGATGTCAGCGGTGATCCTCGCTTTCTGGATCTGCTCGAACGCGTCAAAGCTTTCGATCTCGACGCATACGGACATCAGGATGTGCCGTTCGAGCGCGTAGTGGAAGCGCTCAGGCCGAAGCGTTCGCTGGCCAGGCATCCTCTATTTCAAGTGATGTTGGCTCTGCAGAACACGCCGCAAGCAGAGCTGCAGATGCCAGGATTGGTATTGCTCCCGCAGCCGATAGCCATGGATGTTGCGAAGTTCGATCTCACCTTTACATTGTGGGAGCGCCGCGGAGTATCCGGGCAGGCCGAGGGTATCGAGGGAGAGCTGGAGTACAGCCGCGACTTGTTCGAGCCCGCGACGGCGGAAGCGATCGCTGGTTGGTATGAGCGACTGCTCGCAGAGGTGGCAGAAGAGCCTGCGTTGCGCCTGCATAGCATCAACTTAGTAAGCGCAACGGATCGGTCGAAGATCCTCAAAGGCTTCAACGGAGAACGGCGCTTACAGCCGGCAGGAACACTCTCTGGGCTCTTCGAAGAGCAGGTGGAGCGAAGTCCGCATGCGGCCGCGGTGGAGGGCGACGGTGTCACTCTCACCTACGGTGAGTTGAATGCGCGCGCCAATCGGCTGGCCTGGAAGCTCAAGGAGTCGGGTGTCGAACGCGGCGGCCTGGTGGCGGTGCCCCTGGAACGCAGTGCGAAGATGATCGTCGCCATCCTCGCGATCGTGAAAGCTGGGATGGCTTATCTGCCGCTGGACCCCGCTTATCCCCGGCAGCGTGTGGACTCAATGCTGCGCGATAGTGGCGCAAGTGTGCTCGATCTCGAGCGCATGAGCACGAACGAAGATAACCTTGGGGAGCCGGCAAGTTCAGAGGACCTGGCTTATGTGATGTACACCTCCGGATCGACTGGCAAGCCCAAGGGCATCGCCATTCCTCATAAGGCGATCATCCGGTTAGTGCACGACAGCGGATACGTCGATCTCAAGCCCGAAGACCGGATCGCGCATGTGGCCAATACCTCGTTTGACGCGGCTACCTTCGAGATCTGGGGCGCTCTGCTGAATGGAGGTTGCGTCGTCATTCTTCCGAGAGAGACAACACTCTCGACCGATGCGATAAGCCGCGCGCTGCGAGAACTTAGAATCGATTCGCTCTTTCTGACCACAGCCCTGTTCAACCAGATCGCGCGGGAGACACCGCAAGCTTTCTCCGGGCTGCGCGACTTGTTGTTCGGAGGCGAAGCGGTGGACCCCGCCTGCGTGCGCGAGGTGCTGGCGCACGGTGCGCCTCGCCGTTTGCTCCACGTCTACGGCCCCACGGAAAATACGACGTTCAGCACCTGGCATTTGGTAGAAGGCGCAGAAGATGTAACGGTGCCCATCGGACGACCGGTCGGAAATACCCGCGTCTACGTTCTCGACGACTGGCTGGAGCCGGTTCCGGTTGGCGTCGCAGGTGAACTCTATGTTGCCGGGGCCGGCTTGGCTCGCGGTTACCAGCGGCGCCCTGCTCAGAGCGCGGAACGCTTCGTCGCAGATCCGTGGAGCGCTCACTCCGGGGAGCGGATGTACCGCACCGGCGATCGCGTGCGTTGGAATGCAAACGGAGAGCTCGAATTTCTGGGACGAGCCGATGGGCAGGTGAAGATACGCGGTTTCCGGATTGAGCCGGGAGAGATCGAAGCATGCCTGCGCAGTTTGCCGGCGGTTGAACAGGCCGTGGTGCTGGTTCGGGAGGCCGGTCCCGGCGGCAAACAGTTAGTTGCCTATGTGAAGGCGAGACACGGCTCAACACTCGAAGAGGAAACGCTCCGTCAGGGGCTGAACGAGAGGTTGCCGGAATATATGGTTCCAGCCGTCTACGTTATCTTGGACGAAATCCCTCTGACGGCGAATGGCAAACTCGACACCAAAGCTCTCCCGGCGCCCGAACGGCGCGTTACTGGCTATCGCGCCCCGCGTACACCTGAAGAGGAAATCCTGTGCGGCATCTTCGCCGAAGTTTTGAAACTCGACCGGGTGGGTCTGGACGATAACTTCTTCCGGCTCGGCGGCCATTCTCTGCTGGCGACCCGGCTGGTAAGCCGCATTCGCGTAAACCTGGGAGTGGAGCTTCCCATCCGCGCCTTGTTTGAAGCTGCAACGGTCGCCGAGCTCGCTCTTCGGCTCCACATCGGGGCCCGCGCGCGCGCACCGCTCGTGAAGCAGTCGAGGCCGGAAAGAATACCGCTGTCCTATGCACAGCAGCGTTTGTGGTTCCTCGATCGAATGGAAGGCCCGAACGGAACGTACAACATACCTGCGGCGCTGCGGCTGGAAGGCGAGCTCAATGCCGGCGCGCTCGAGCAAGCACTTCAGGACTTGATCACGCGCCACGAAAGCCTGCGGACTATCTTCGTGGAACTGGAGGGAATACCGCATCAACAGATCCTGTTATCCGCGCAATGTGGTTTCAAGCTCATCCGGGAGCAGGTCGATGAGGCTGATCTGAGCGCGAGGCTGGCAGAAGCAGCGAGCACCCCTTTCGATCTGAGCTGGGAAACTCCGCTGCGGACGTGGCTGTTCCAGCTGGAGAGTAATCTCCACATCCTGCTCATCGTGATGCATCACATCGCGGGCGACGGATGGTCGATGGGACCGCTTGCGAAGGATCTGAATATCGCCTACGCGGCTCGGAGTCGAGGCAGTGAGCCGAAGTACGAGCCACTCGGCGTGCAATATGCCGACTACAGCGTGTGGCAGCGGGAGCTGCTGGGCCGGGAGGGTGACGCGGAGAGTGAGCTGGAGCGGCAGCTGTCGTATTGGCGTGGCGCACTAGCAGCGTTGCCGGAAGAGCTTCGGTTGCCTGTGGACCGAGCACGTCCGTCGGTTCCAAGCTACCGTGGCGGGACGGTAGGGCTAAGCGTCAGCGCGGCGGTGCACGAGCGACTGGTGGAGGTGGCGCGAAGCACAGGCGCGAGCCTGTTCATGGTGTTGCAGGCGGGTCTTGCAGCGCTGCTGTCGCGCCTGGGGTCGGAGGATGAGATAGCTCTGGGAAGCCCGGTGGCAGGGCGTGGCGAGCGAGCGCTTGAAGATCTAATCGGCTTCTTCGTGAACACGCTGGTTCTGCGCACGGACGTGAGCGGCGATCCGGATTTTGTGGAGCTGGTGCAGCGTGTGCGCCGCTTCAACCTGGAGGCGTACAGCCATCAGGACGTTCCCTTCGAGCGGGTGGTCGAAGCACTGGCCCCGGACCGCTCCTTGGCGCGCCACCCGCTCTTCCAGGTCATGATCGCTTTGCAGAATACGCCAGGCGGTGAGCTCGAGATGCGCGGTTTGGTGGTGCGGCCCGAACCTGTCTCTATGAATGTTGCGAAATTCGATTTGTCCTTGGGCATGTGGGAGCGCCGGGGCTCAGGCGGCGAGGCATTGGGATTGGCTGGCGGGTTGGAGTACAGCGAGGATCTCTTCGATCGTGAGACAGCGGAGCGGATAGCTCGCTGGTATGAGCGTGTTTTGGAGAGCGCATCGAAGCATCCTGAGACGCGTCTCCACCAGCTGGAGCTGATTGATGAGGCGGAGCGGCGAAATCTGCTTGAGGTGTGGAACGGTGATCGTCGTTCGCGCCCGCAAGGCACGCTGGCAGGGCTGTTCGAAGCGCAGGTGCGACGCAATCCGTTGGCGTTGGCAGTGGAGAGCGGCGAAGAGCGTGTCAGTTACGGAGAGCTGAAAGCGCGTGCCAATCAGATTGCGCGGCATCTTCGGGCCTCGGGTCTGCAGCGCGGTGGCTTGGTGGCGCTGCGCATGGAGCGCGGGGCGGAGATGTTGGCGGCCATGCTGGGTGTGATCAAAGCCGGTGGCTGCTATCTGCCGCTGGATCTGAGCTACCCCGCGGCGCGCGTGGAGGCGATGCTTTCCGGAAGCGGCGCGCAGCTCTACGACCTC
>NZ_LBHJ01000019.1:0-374006 GCF_001006305.1 Silvibacterium bohemicum | reverse complement strand
CAGATCTGGCCTATGTGATGTACACCTCGGGATCGACGGGAACGCCGAAGGGAATCGGGATCACGCAGGAAGCGATCGTGCGCCTGGTGCGTGACAGCGATTACGTTAATCTGCAGCCGGGCGATCGGATCGCGCAGGCGGCCAACGCCTCGTTCGATGCAGCGACCTTCGAGATCTGGGGCGCGCTGCTGAACGGTGGCTGCGTGGTGGTGCTGCCGCGCGAGGTGATCCTATCGCCGGAGGCGATGGGCCATGCGCTGCGGGATCAGAAGATCGACACGTTGTTCCTGACCACGGCCTTGTTTAATCAGATCGCGCGGGAAGCGCCGCAATCCTTCTCCAACTTGCGCGACCTGCTGTTCGGAGGCGAAGCGGTAGACCCGTCCTGCGTGCGTGCGGTGCTGGCGCACGGTGCGCCTCGTCGTTTCCTTCACGTCTATGGCCCCACGGAAAATACGACATTCAGCACGTGGCACCTGGTGGAAAGAGTGGCAGAGGGAACGGTTCCTATCGGACGACCGGTCGGAAATACCCGAGTCTATGTTCTCGACGCGTGGCTGGAGCCAGTACCGGTGGGAGTCGCGGGCGAGCTATATGTAGCGGGAACGGGCCTGGCGCGCGGCTATCAGCAACAGCCATGGGCAACGGCGGAACGCTTCGTGGCCGATCCCTATAGTGCAGAACCGGGTGCACGCATGTACCGGACCGGCGACCTCGTTCGTTGGACTACAGACAGTTGGACTACTGATCGCTGGACAGCCGAAGGTGCGATCGAGTTCCTCGGCCGCGTGGATCATCAGGTCAAGATCCGTGGCTTCCGCATCGAGCCGGGTGAGATCGAGGCGTGGCTGCGCGTTCAGACGGAAGTGGAGCAGGCAGCGGTAGTTGTTCGCGAGGACGGGCCCGGCGGCCGGCAGTTGGTGGCGTATGTGAAGGCGGCAGCGGGCGCGGCGCTGGGCGGCGCAGAGCTTCGTCGAGCGCTGAGCGAACGGCTGCCGGACTACATGGTTCCCGAGCACTACGTGATGCTGGACGAGATGCCGCTGACGGCCAACGGCAAGCTCGACCGCAAGGCGCTGCCCACACCGCGACAGCGCAGCGGAGGCTATCGCGCTCCCCGCACTCCGCAGGAACAGATCCTCTGCGAACTCTTCGCCAGCACACTGAATCTCCAGCAAGTCGGACTCGACGATAACTTCTTCCGCCTCGGCGGACACTCGCTTCTTGCCACTCGATTGTTAAGCCGGGTGCGATCGACACTGGGAATTGAGCTACCCATTCGCGCGTTATTTGAAGCAGCAACGGTCGCGGACTTTGCCGCTCGAATCGGCGCCGGAACGCCGGCTCACGCAGGCCTCGCAAGACAGGCTCGTCCGAAAAAGCTTCCGCTCTCCTATGCGCAACAGCGACTCTGGTTCATCGATCAACTTGAGGGCGGAAGTTGCGAATACAACATGCCGGAGGCCTTCAGGCTCAAAGGGGAGCTGAATCGCAGCGCGCTCGAACGCACGATTCAAACCATCGTGGACCGCCACGAAAGCCTGCGTACACACTTTGTCGAAGAAGACGGCCAGCCCATGCAGGTGATCGCGGATGATCTCCGCATCGATGTGGCCTTCGAGGACCTGAGCGATTTGGAACAGTCGGCGCGCGAGCAAGCCATAAGAACCGCGCTACTCAACGAATGGCAGGAACCGTTCTCTCTGAGCCGCGGTCCGGTGCTGCGCGCGAAACTCCTCAAGCTCACTGCGGGCGAGCACATTCTTCTTCGCACTTGCCATCATGTGGTTTCCGATGGCTGGTCCGTGGGAGTGTTCAATCGGGAATTCGAACAGCTCTATGAGGCCTACAGCGAAGGCCGTGAGAACCCACTGAAGCCTCTCGCGATCCAGTATGCCGACTTTGCCCTGTGGCAGCGCGAGCGTCTTCAGGGCGAGCCGCTGCGCGAGGACCTCGCATACTGGAAGCGCCAGCTCGCGGATATCCCTCCCCGCCTCGAACTGCCGCTCGATCATCCCCGGCCCGCGCAGGCCAGCTACTCCGCCGATGCCTGCGCGGTGAGCCTGTCTGCGGACCAGCTTGCTGTACTGAAAACTCTCGGTCAGCAGAGCGGTGCAACGCTCTACATGACGCTGCTCGCGGGTTTCGCCGTGTTGCTGGCGCGCTACAGCGGACAGCAGGACATCGTCGTCGGCTCGCCCATTGCAAACCGGCAGGACGATCAACTCGAAGAACTCATCGGATTTTTCGTCAACACTCTGGTCATGCGCGTAAAACTGGCTCCAAACGCCAGTTTTCGCGAGCTTATCGAGGCAGTGCGACGCACCACGCTCGATGCGTACCAACATCAGGACATGCCTTTCGAGCGGTTGGTCGAAGAACTCTCACCGCAGCGTTCCATGGCATCGACGCCGCTCTTCCAGGTCATCTTCGCGTTGCAAAATGCCCCCATGGGCGCCAGCCGGCTGCGAGGGCTGGAGATCTCGCCGGTTGGAGGAGAAGAATTGCGGGTTCGCTTCGATCTGGAAGTTCACGGCTTCGAGCGTCCGGATGGGCTTGACATGATCTGGGTCTATAACCGTGGGCTCTTCGATCGCTGGCGTGTCCAGCAGATGGCTGCCCACTATCAGCAGATCCTGGACTCCGTCGTGGCCACTCCTGACGTGGAAGTGCAGCGGCTATCCATGTTGCACTCATCCGAACTGCAACACCTGATTGGCGACTTTGGCGGCACTGTGTCGGATCTGGCGGAGCAGTCTGTCAAAGAAGTATTTGAACAGCAGGCTGCTCGAACTCCGAACGCCATCGCGGCAGTCTTCGGATCGGAGCGGCTCACTTACGGCGAATTGAATACTCGAGCCAATCGAGTCGCGCACTACCTGATGGACGCTGGTGTTCGTCCTGAAACCTTGGTAGGCCTGTGCTTCGACCGCTCGCTCGAGATGCTTGTCGCGCTTCTCGGAGTCGTGAAGGCCGGTGGCGCTTATGTTCCTCTCGATCCTGACTTGCCATCGCGCAGGCTTGCCCAGCTGATCTCCGATGCCAACCTGAGCCATGTCATAGCTTCCAGCCGCCATGGCAAATTGTTCGACGGCGTTGAGCACGTCATTTTCCTGAGCGCCGTCGAGCAGCAGCCAGACCATAATCCGGATGTAGCGATCGCAGCGGAGCGGCCCATCTACGTCAACTACACTTCCGGATCCACAGGAGAGCCGAAAGGCGTCCTGGTGCCAGGACGCGCCGTCCTGCGCCTGGTATGCGGTGCAGACTACGTTGAGCTTGACGCGCAGACTACGATGCTGCAGTTCGCGCCGTTGACCTTTGACGCCGCGACCTTCGAAATATGGGGCGCTCTTCTCAACGGAGGCACCCTGGTTGTGATGTCTCCTGGACTCGCAACCGTGGACGAGATCGGCGAGGCCATTGTCAGCCACGGCGTAAATACTCTCTGGCTCACATCCGGGCTCTTCAATCAGGTAGTGGATGACGCATTGCCATCACTGGCCGGAGTGCGCCAGCTCCTCGCAGGTGGAGATGTGCTTTCGGTGGAGCGTGTACGCCGCGTCCAGCAGGCCCATCCCCATTGTCAGCTGATCAACGGATATGGACCCACCGAGAACACGACTTTCAGCTGCTGCTACCACATACCCGCCGACGCAGATTTCACCGCTTCCGTGCCGATCGGTCGAGCAATAGGGAACACACAGTTGTATGTGCTCGACCACCTTCTGAACCTGGTTCCGGTGGGAGTGATTGGGGAGCTGTATGTAAGTGGAGCAGGTCTGGCGCGCGGATATCTGAACCGTGGTGGATTGACGGCATCTTCATTTGTGGCCAACCCGTATGCCGATGAGTCAGGTTCACGGATGTATCGCACCGGCGATCGCGTGCGTTGGCGTCCCGAAGGAACGCTCGAATTTGTAGGCCGCGTCGATGATCAGGTAAAGCTGCGCGGTTTTCGCGTGGAGCCGGCCGAAGTGGAGGCTGTGCTCAAGGACCATGCCCAGGTACACGACGCGCTGGTGAGAGTGCATCAGGAGGGTGAGCGCAAACAGCTCGTGGGCTATTACATCCCGCGCGAAGCGGCGTCCGGACGTGAACAGACGCAGCTTCGTCAGATCGAACACTGGCGCGAGCTTTACGAAACGACGTATAGCGGCGATGGTCATCCGAGGGAGGCCGGCTTCGATATTACCGGCTGGAACAGCAGCTACACCGGTCAGGCGATTCCGGCGGAAGAGATGCGCATCTGGCAGGAAGAGACATTGGCTCGGCTGCAGCTACTGGGAGCCAGACGAGTACTCGAAATCGGATGTGGAACCGGTCTGCTGCTCACCCGTCTCGCACCGAATTGCGAGCGCTACATCGGCCTGGATTTTTCCGAAGAAGTATTGAAGCATTTAGGCGATTGTGTCGCGAACGATGCGACGCTTGGCCACGTGGAACTGCGCCAGGGCCTGGCTCACGAGTTGAGTTTTCTGGCAGACGACAGCGTGGATCTGGTGATCCTGAATTCGACGGTGCAGTATTTTCCAGATGTCGAGTACCTGTTGCAGGTTATGGCCGAGGCGTTGCGGGTGACGATGCGGAGCGGGCACATCTTTGTTGGCGACGTGCGCAATCTGCATTTACTGAATGCGTATGACGTATCGGTTCAGATGCATCGCAGCGGTGCCAGCGAGTCACTGGAAGATCTGCGCCAGCGGGTGACTGTTGCGCGCCAGCGGGAAGAAGAGCTGTTGCTCGATCCGGCGCTATTCGAGGAGTTGGGGCGTCGCTCGGATAAGGTGCGAAGGGTAGAGCCTTCGCTGAAGGCGGGCGCTTACGACAACGAGTTGAGCCGGTTTCGCTACGACGTGGTGATGAGCCTGGGTGAATGGGAAGAGCTGGAGCAGCCGAAGCACTGGATCGATTGGGATGCGCAGGGCCAATGGCAGAAGCGGGTTCTCAAACTGCTGTTGGAAGACACGCAGTCGGCGATAGGCGTTCGCGGCATCCGGGACGCGCGGACTGCGGCGTCCATTGCGGCGTCACGGCTATTCGAAGAGGGTAAAAGCGGCATAGCGACGATAGAGCAGTTACGTGCAGCGAGTGCTGGGACCGAGGGAGCGGATCCCGATGCGGTGATGCGGCTGGCAGCGGATGCAGGTGTTCCCATGTGCTGGCGCGGATTCAGCGCCGATGGCGTCTATGACGCGGTATTCCGGCCGCGCTGGCGGCCCGCGAAACGGGCTGCCACAATCCCAGCTAGTCATTATCACCGCTACGCCAACACTCCCTCCCGCGTAGCGCCGGAAGATGATCCAGGAGCGCCGCTGCTGGACTATCTGCGGCAGAGACTTCCCGAGTACATGGTGCCGTCGGCGCTCATCTCGCTGGCCGCTTGGCCGCTCACTCCCAACGGAAAAATCGACCGGAACGCGCTGCCCGCTCCGGGACGCGCCGCAACCCGGCAAGGCGCATATCGTGCCCCACGAACTCCGCACGAAGAAGTTTTATGCGCACTCTTCGCCGAGGTTCTCTCTCTGGAACAAATCGGCATCGATGATAATTTCTTCGATCTCGGAGGTCACTCGCTGTTAGCCATGCGACTGGTCAGTCGCATACGAACCACGCTTGCGATCCCCGCTGCGATTCAGATGCTCTTCGAAGCGCCTACCGTCAGCGTTCTTGCGGAACGCCTGGGCGTGGAGACCTCCCCCGAAACAGCGTTTGCCAGGGTCCTTCGTTTGAGAACGAGCGGCGATCTCCCCCCGCTCATTTGTATCCATCCCGGCGGAGGGCTGAGCTGGTGCTACGCCGGGCTGATGCGGGAGATGAATCGCAGGCCGATCTATGGGCTGCAGGCTTCCGGAATTGCGAATGACGATCCTTTTCCCGAAACCATCGACAAGATGGCGGACGATTATCTGACCGCGATTCGCGACTTCCAGCCGACCGGTCCCTATTACCTGCTGGGAGGATCTTTCGGCGGTCTGGTGGCTCATGCGATTGCCTGCAGACTTCAGCAGCAAGGTGAAGAGGTCGCGTTGCTCGCGGCGCTCGATAGTTATCCACCTGTGGGGGCGAGTGAATTGCCCATGCCGAGCGACGAGCAGCTGTTTGGTTACATCGCGAAGCATATCGGTATCAACCAGGACGCCTCGGCCGAAGGCCCATTCGAATTGGCGACCCTGATTGAGATGGCGGGGCGTGGGGCGGGCGCGCTTGCCGCCGTGGATGTGGAACACACTCGCCGCGTCGTGGAAGTCTGGAAGCATCACTACCGGCTGTGCTGGACTTTCCGTCGGGAGATCTTCCGGGGCGATCTGCTGTTGTTTGTGGCGGCTCGCGAGAAGCATGTGCTTTCACCGCAATGCTGGCAGGATTACGTCACCGGCGAGATTCGGACTCGCATGATCGACTGTGATCACAACGACATTGTCCATTCGCTGCAGATGCCGGTGATTGGACGACTACTCGAAGCGTATCTACAAGGAGAAAACCTATGACCAATCCATTTGAAGACGAAAACGCGGAATATCTCGTTTTGGTAAATCATGAAAACCAATACTCATTGTGGCCCGGCTTCCGGGAGGTGCCGGCCGGCTGGACGCCAGTGGGGCCGAAAGGAAAACGTCAGGAATGTCTGAACTGGATCGAGGCAACATGGACCGACATGCGCCCGGCAAGCCTGATCCGCGACATGGAAAAGAATAAGCCCCAGACGGCTTGAGGAAGAGTGGCGGCAGCTTATGCTGCCGCCATCAGCTCCGGTGCCTATCGACGCGCCTGAACCCGAGACAAGTCCGAGTCAGTCCGATTTATTTGAGCCACGATTCCAGATTCCAAAACTGCTCTCGCGCATCCAATTTTTGTGAACCAATCGACGAGCCATCTCTTCTCTCCGCTTCAGTTACGCAGCCTCACACTTCCGCATCGCATCGCCGTCTCGCCCATGTGCGAGTACTCCTCGACGGACGGCTTTGCCAATGACTGGCATTTTGTTCATCTCGGCAGCCGCGCGATCGGCGGAGCGGCGCTGGTCATTACCGAGGCAAATGCGGTCAGCCCGGAGGGACGCATCACCCCTCAGGACCTCGGCATCTATAACGATGACCATATCGCTGGCCTTAAACGTGTCACCGATTTTCTCCACCAGCACGGCTCCTATGCCGGCACGCAGCTCGCGCACGCCGGCCGGAAGGCGAGCATGGCCATTCCGTGGGAGACGGCGCGCATTCTTCCTGCAGCGGAGGGCGGCTGGCAGCCTGTGGCTCCTTCCGCGATACGCTTCGACGAGGCTTATGGCGTTCCGACCGCACTCGATCGTGCTGGCATGGATAAGGTTGTCGCTGACTTCGTTGCCGCCACCCGTCGTGCGCGCGAGGCAGGGTTCGATTTAGTCGAGGTCCACGCTGCCCACGGTTATCTTCTGCATCAATTTCTGTCGCCGCTCTCGAATCAACGCACGGATGAGTACGGCGGCAGCTTCGAAAACCGCGCCCGTTTCCCACTCGAAGTCATCCGGGCGGTGCGTGCCGCGTGGCCGCAGCATCTTCCGGTCTTTGTGCGCATCTCCGCGACAGACTGGGCTCCGGAATCACTCGGTTCTTCGTGGGATCTTCCGCAGTCGGTGGAATTTGCCAAGCTCCTGAAAAACGAGGGAGTCGATCTTGTGGATGTATCGACCGGCGGCAATCATCCTGCCCAGCAAATTCCTGTTGGAGCGGGCTATCAGGTCCATCATGCGGAAACTATCCGCAGAGAGACTGGCATTCCGACCGCAGCTGTCGGCATGATTACTGAACCGTCGCAGGCTGACCAGATTGTCCGCTCGGGCCAAGCCGATCTTGTCCTGTTGGCGCGTGAGCTGCTTCGCAATCCCTATTGGCCGCTGCACGCTGCCGAGGTACTGCATCAGCAAATCACGTGGCCGGTACAGTATGCTCGTGCCGCGAGCCGCAGGCCGGAGCCACGTCACGAAGTTTCGACTCCATCGGAATAATGTCTATCTTGACGTCGGCATCCGATAGCGATTCGCGTCGTTATCCAATTTCAAGAGGCAGCAGGAAATCCGGCTGTCTGATCAGGATCGGTTGAGACCCGAAAAAAGGCATCAAGGCGTCGCTTGCGCCCTGATGCCTTTTCTTAATCGACATTCCTTGAAGTTTCGCGTGAGCAAGGATACTTAAGCGATCGAAGTGCGTCCGAGTCGCAGGTTCCAGATCGCAGTAACGAGCGCCTCGATATCTTCGCCCGTGTTGTAGAGCGCGAGCGACGCACGGACCGTGCTCTCCAGGCCGAAGCGCCGAAGGATCGGCTGCGCGCAGTGATGTCCGGAGCGAACTGCAATGCCGTTGCGATTGAGATAGTCGCCGATCTCTTCGTTGCGAAAGCCGTCCAGTATGAAGGACACAACGCCGGCCTTCTCTTTGGCTGTCCCGATGATTTTTAGCCCGGGTATCTGTTGCAGCTGCTCGGTCGCGTACACCAAAAGCCCGTGCTCATGGCGCGAGATATTGGCCATGCCTGCGCGATCGAGATAGTCGATGGCCGCACCCAGTCCCACCGCGTCGGCGATGTTTCCTGTGCCGGCTTCAAAGCGCTGCGGCGGAGCCTGGTAGACAGTCTTCTCGAAGGTGACGTCCTGAATCATGTTTCCGCCGCCCTGCCATGGCGGCATGTGTTCGAGGACCTCCGGCTTGCCATACACAACGCCGATGCCGGTCGGAGCGAAGACCTTATGCCCCGAGAAGACAAAGAAATCGCAGTCGAGCGATTGAACATCGACACGCATGTGAGACACCGACTGGGCGCCGTCGAGCAGAACCTTCGCCCCATGACGATGAGCAGCCTCGATCATTTCAACAGCCGGCGGAACAACACCCAACGCGTTCGAGACCTGCGGCAGCGCGACCAGGCGCGTCTTCGGTCCGAGCAGCTTTTCGTATTCGTCGAGGAGTATCTGGCCCGTTGAGTCCACCGGAGCAACGCGGAGCTTCGCGCCCTTTTCCGCGCAGAGCATCTGCCATGGAACGATGTTGGCGTGATGCTCTAGCCAGGTGATGACGATCTCATCATCCTTCTGAATGTTGCGCCGTCCCCAGCTCTGCGCTACGAGGTTGATGCCTTCGGTAGCACCGCGGACGAAGATGATTTCGCGTGCGGAAGACGCATTGAGAAAGCGCCGCACCTTTTCGCGCGCTGATTCGTACGCGTCCGTGGCTCGCGCGGCAAGCTCGTGCGCAGCGCGATGCACGTTGGAGTTTTCGTGCTCATAGAAGTACTTGAGCCGGTCGATCACGCTCTGCGGCTTCTGCGTCGTAGCCGCGTTGTCTAACCAAACGAGAGGACGGCCATTCACCCGCTCGCGCAAGATCGGAAAATCGCGCTTGAGAGCCTTCGCGTCGAACGAGTAGGACGAAAGATTCAACTCATGCGGCACATTCGGCTCGATACCCGCAGGCTCTGGTTGAGTCTGCCCGGCTGATGGCGAAATCGTGCGCGTCTCCTGAAGAAAGCCGAACGAAGGCGCACCTGCCGGATACATCGATCCGGGGATCTCCATGCGTGCCTGGGGACTACCCGCTGCAGGCTTAGCCGCGACTGGCGTCAAATCCGCGCCTGGCGCCGCAGGAACAGGTCCTGGTATTGCAGGGAGAGGTTTTGGTATTGCAGGAGCGGGTCCTGGGATGGAAGAAGAAGAAGAAAACGGAGAAGAAGAAAACGGAGAGGAAGAAAACAAGGGCCGCGCTTCTTCCATGAAAGAAAATGCAGGCATCGCGGACGAGTCGACGAAGCCGAAGGTTGCCGGCGGTGCAGGGTGTGGCGGCTGCGGCAATCCTTCGATTTGCGGCAAAGCCTCGTTCTCAAGAGTGAGCGGATAACCACCCGCTGTTTTTTTCTCAGGGACAAATTCCCCGATCGGTCTTGCGGCCGGGTACGCATTCTGACTGGGCGCGCCGCGTTCGGGGAAGATGGGGCGAGCGTCCTGCAGAAACGAGAATGCAGGAAACTCACCGACAGCCTGCGACGGAACAGCGTCGGCGAATAGGCCTGGAAACGCAGGCGCCGTTACGGGCGCTGGCGCTGAGACCGGAGATGCAGTTGCCGGGCCCGCACTTGCCGGGGCTCCAGGCAAATGCGGGTTAGATGGCAATGAAACTTCAGGGGGAGCAGCCGGAGCAGTCGCCGGCACAGACGCCGATGCATTGGCGTCCTGTGGCGAATCGACCGGGAGCGAGCGAAGAGGCAGATTGCCCTCTTCCGGCGCTCCCTTGAAGAACTCGTTAGCCATCCTTGCGATCACAGATGCATCGGGCAGACCGGATGGCGCCCACTCCGTTACGTTGAAAATCCCGGTTGGCTCAGCACCCGGCGTAAGCTCCAGCCCGAGATGGTCGACCTTACTTGGCGTACTCATGGTATTGTCCGACCTCGACATCTTCGAGTGAGGCGATTGCATCCTCAGTCAGCACCGATGCGGAGCAATAGAGGGAAATGAGATAGGACGCGAGTCCCCGTTCGTTGATCCCGGTGAAACGCACGGAAAGCCCGGGGCTCTGTTCCCCAGCCAGGCCAGGCTGAAACAGGCCGATGACTCCCTGCTTTCTCTCGCCTACACGGATCAGCAGAATCTTCGATTTCGGAACCTTGCCTGAAACGCGAACCTTGTCGGTGGGAATGAGCGGAACTCCGCGCCAGGTGAGGAACGGGTTTCCAAAAAGCGTGACTGTCGGAGGCGGCACGCCGCGACGGGTGCATTCCCGCCCGAAAGCTGCGATGGCACGCGGATGCGCCACAAAAAACGATGGCTCTTTCCAAACCTTGGTCAGCAGCTCGTCCAGATCATCCGGAGTTGGAGCGCCTTTGCGAGTCGAAATCTTCTGCGAATCGGGCACGTTGTTGAGCAGCCCGTAATCGGGATTATTCAGCAGCTCGTTTTCCTGCCGCTCCTTCACGCTCTCGATCACGACGCGCAATTGCTCGCGAACCTGATCGTAAGGATTGCTAAACAGATCGCTGACGCGGGTATCGACATTGAGAAGAGCGTTGATGCCACCCAGCCGGTACTCCCGAGGCGTCTCTTCATACTCCGCATAGGTGCTGGGAATTACGGACTCATCGGTGTGGCCGCACAGGACTTCAATGACTTTTTCTTCCACCACACGATTGCGGCGGAAGATGCCGGACTCTAATGGCTTCCAGTCCAGAAGGCGGACCAGCCATCGCGGCGTGATTGCGCCATAAATGGGGGCGGTTTTGGTTACATTTGCTAGCTGATATGCACCTTGTTCACCCAGAGATGCGCGTGTCGTGTCTGCCACAGGAAAAACTCCTTTTTTGCGTGACGTAATGCGTTAGCCACAGAAATTGTATAGGACACCAAAAGAGGAGTATATCGGGCCTGCCGAGTACCCGAGGCTTGGATCTACCGGGTCAATTCCGTTCCTGTGTTACACCAAGCTTCAATACTTGCGAACCTTGCGATCGACGCGGTCTGACCATGCATGGATGCCGCCTCGCAGGTTGCTCACCTTCCGAAATCCCTTCTGCTGCAGCAACTCGACTGCCTTCACACCGCGTGGGCCCATCTTGCACACAGCGACGATCTCCTGCCGGGTATTTAATTCGTCCAGCCGCTTGGGGAGTTCTGCCAGGGGAATCAGATGTCCACCAATGTTGGAGATCTCGAACTCATATTCATCGCGCACATCGAGCAGGAAAAGTTTGTCGCCTCTGTCGAGGCGGCTCTTCAGGTCTTCGGCTTGAATTTCGGGAACGCTCACCAGGTTTACCTCTCTTTGGTCCATAAAACACAAAACCCACCTGCCAGTTCATCTTCTGGCGGTGGGTCGTTAGGGTCTTCTTAAATTTCAGCTAGCTAGCGATGCAATCGCCTCAAGCCAGAAGACACGTACCCTCCGCACATACATGCGCGACAACAAAGGGCCGTCTTCTGCGAGACAAAATTCATTCCCTAAAGTGTAGCACGGCCGGATCGCCGATTGACGGGCTGTCCGGCCGCGGTTTCGGATCGAAGCGGCAGGGCTATGAAGCTCCAATGGCCGCCACGATGAAAAGAAAATGTGCCTGCCGCAGCTCTTCAATGAGCTTTCGATGAGAGGGTACTGGCGCCAACTGCGTTTGCCTCTATCCATGGGCCGGCTTTGATCTCGTATCGAGTCCCATCCTCCTTTTTTATCAATGACTTTGCCAAGGTGGAGACGCCTCGAAGGTCGAATTCCATCTCTCGCAAGAGATGGCAGCTCAGTTGCTTATTCGCTTATTGGAAATCGCCCGTGCAACTTGAGACGGAGCCCTACGCAGGACGGGAATGCAGAAAACAAGCGACCGCAACACAGCCGAAGAACATGTTCTCGCGGAAGCACCAACCACGATCACCTCTCTCGATCCGCTCGATTGGGGTAAGTTCCGGGAGCAGGCTCATCGCATGCTCGATGACATGCTCGGCTACACCGAGAACATCCGTGAACAACCCGTCTGGCAAGTAATCCCGGACGATGTGCGTGCTCGTTTTCGTCACGACCTTCCGGCAAAGCCCACGGCACTGGCCGATGTCCATCAAGAGTTCATGCACTCCATCCTGCCATTCACGGCCCGGAATGCCCATCCTGGTTTTATGGGATGGGTGCAGGGCGGCGGCAACCCCGTAGGCATGCTGGCCGAGATGCTCGCCGCCGGTCTCAATGCCAATGTGGGCGGCCGCGATCAGATTCCTCTCGAGGTCGAGCGCCAGGTCACACATTGGATGCGCACCCTCTTCGGCTTTCCCGCAGAGGCAACCGGCCTGTTTGTCACCGGTACCTCGATGGCAAACTTCATCGCAGTGGTGGTAGCCCGGGATACTGCGATCGGCTCGGAAGTGCGTCGTTACGGCATGACGCAACAGGCGCAGAGGCTGACTGCTTATGCTTCGACCGCGACGCACGGAAGCATCGCACGAGCGCTGGATTGCGCCGGGCTGGGCAGCGATTCGCTGCGGCTCGTTCCTGTGGACAGCCGGGAACGGGTCGACCTCGCAGCTCTGGCCCAGGCCGTCGCGGCAGATCGAGCCGCGGGCTTTACTCCATTTCTCGTGGTCGGTAATGCCGGAACCGTGGACACCGGCGCTATCGATGATCTCGCCGGCCTCACCCAGCTCTGCACTCAACAGCAGCTTTGGTTTCACGTCGACGGCGCCTACGGTGCGCTGGCTATGCTGGCTCCGGAGCTGGCGTCCCGGCTCCAAGGGATCGAAAAGGCCGACTCGCTGGCCTTCGATTTTCACAAGTGGGCACAGGTGCCCTACGATGCTGGATTCATCCTGATGCGCGACGGTGCGCGCCACCAGGCGGCCTTTGCAACGTCCTGCGCATATCTCTCACGAGAGGAGCAGGGGATGTCCGCAGGCTCACCGTGGCCCTGCGACTTCGGTCCCGACCTGTCGCGGAGTTTTCGCGCGCTGAAGACCTGGGCCACCTTCAAGGTCTATGGCGCAGACGCGATCGGAGAGGTCATCAGCCGCACCTGCGGGCTTGCCAGTTATCTGGAGAGCCGTATCCTCGCATCGCCTGAGCTGGAGCTGATGGCATCTGTCGAGCTGAACATTGTCTGCTTCCGCTACCGCTTCGGAGCTTCGGTCAATCCGGCAACAGAGGAGCTCGCGAACCAGCTCAATCGCCAGATCGTTGTTGAGCTGCAAGAGGCGGGTGCGGTTGCGCCTTCGACGACTCTGATCGGAAGTCGCGTCGCGATCCGCGCCGCCATTGTCAACCATCGGACCAGCCGCACCGAGATGGACACGCTCATCGAAGCGGTGCTGGCCGCAGGCCGCGCACGGAGGAACAATACGCCCATCATGCAACACACGCAAAACAATCCACAGCCGCGGCTCGACCGCCACGCCAGAGTGCAGCAGCTCGATGCGCAACTCAACGCTCCAGGAGAGATGGCTAAAGATGTTGAAGTCGCGTTACGCTTCGAGCGGGCAATCCTGCTGGCCCAATTAGGCAGGAGCCTCGAAGCTCGAAGCGATCATCTGAAGGTTTTGGAACTTGATCCTGCGCATCAGCGAAACCTTACCGCTCTCGGACGGCTGTTCGTTGCAACCAACCGGCTGAAAGCTGCGCAAATGGTTTATGCCGAGGCGGTGAGGCAATATCCAAACGATATCGGTTGTCGCGTGAATCTCGGGAGCGTGCTGTTTGAAGTAGAAGACTATGCCGCCGCCCGTATACAGTATGAAGCCGCGCTGCAGATCGATCCGGAATATTCGCGCGCACATGGCGGAATGTATTACGTGCTGACCCGTCTGGGCGAGTTGCAAGCCGCCAAGGAGCATCAGCAAAAATCCTTCAGGCAGCAGAACATCTTCTTGAATCCCTACCGCGGCGAATCGCAGCCCATTCCCGTACTGCTGCTCGTCTCGTCGACCGGGGGCAACACGCCTCTCGAGAAGCTCCTGGATAATCGCGTCTTCGAGACCTATGTCGTCGTCACGGATTTCTACGACACCAGGACTCCGCTGCCTGCGCATCAGCTCGTCGTCAACGGTATTGGTGAAGTTGACGTGGCCGATGAAGCGTTGATTGCTGCTGAGTCTTTACTCGCGTTTACGTCGGCTCCCGTTCTGAATATGCCGACGACCGTGCGAATGACCGGGCGTTGCGAGAATGCCCGTCGCCTGGGAAGCCTGCCGGGAGTGATTACTCCGGCGACCGCGACGTTCGCAAACGAACGGCTAGGCGGACCGGATGGACCAGCCGCTCTCGCGGAGCAAGGCTTCGCATTCCCGCTGCTTCTGCGGAAGCCAGGCTTCCACATGGGCCAACATTTCGTCCGCGTGGAATCCTCACAGGATCTTGCCGCAGCGGTAGCTGAGCTGCCGGGTGCGGGATTACCCGGAGCGGAGATTTTGGCCATCGAGTATCTCGATGCTCGAGGAGCCGATGGCTGCTCGCGCAAGTATCGCGTCATGATGGTCGATGGTCAGCTCTATCCCTTACACCTGGCCATCTCCCACAATTGGAAGATTCACTACTTCAGCGCAGAGATGGGGGACCGGCCCGAGCTGCGCCTCGAAGAGGAAAAGTTCCTAACCGACATGCAGAGCGTCCTCGGCGACAAGGCCATGACCGCACTCAAGCAAGTGCAGGAAGTGGTTGGCCTGGACTACGCGGGGATTGACTTCGGGCTAAGTCCGCAGGGCGAGATTCTTCTCTTTGAAGCTAACGCCACGATGATCGTCCAGCAGCCGGAGGAAGGCGAGCACTGGGATTATCGGCGTCCGTTTGTTGACCGCATCCATGCTGCCGTGCGCCAGATGCTGATGCGAAACGCCGGTGCAGCATGACAGAGTGCTGAAAGAGCAAAAGGTGCAGGCACTTTGCGATCGTAAGCAATCTTCGCCGCGAAGTTTGAGCACGTCTGAGAGTCTCTTGTTGTGGCAGCGAGCGCGAGAGAAATTGCAGATCCCTCCACTTAGCTTCGCTATCGTCGGGACGACAAAATTTATGCAAGAGATCAATGACTCAGGAGACTAGCCCGTGTGACGCGTCTCTGTCATGCGGGCTAGTCTGTATGGAGATCATCTCGGAGATGCCGGTGCAGCTAGCCCCTCCGATAGCCCATAGCCTTGAATCTGAAGTGCGCTTATCCACACGGTTTCGAGTGCGTGAATGTAATCCACCTGAAGCTGAAAGAGCGTCCGTTGCGCGATCAGCACCTGCGGATAGGCCGCAGCCATATTCTGATAGCTGGCTTTGTAAAGCTCATAGGCCTTTTGCGCCCGCGGCAGCATGCTGTCGTGATAGCGGTCGGCTGTCATGCGAGCCGTGGCATAGTCGCGGAACAGTGCGCTCGCCTGACGCCGTAGATCGAGTTGAATACGCTGAACCTCCGCCTGGCTTCGCTCAAGGTCAGCCTTGGCTTTCTCGACGTTTCCCTGGTTGCGGTTGAAGATCGGCAGCTGGACCCCGACCTGAGCACCGCCTACGATTCCGGTTCGCGTGTTCAGTGGCTCCAACGGTTCGTTATCCTGCGAGAGATTTGCGCTGATCTGAATGTCAGGGACCGGTGCTTTCTTTGCCTCTCCGAGCTCCGCTTTCGAGCGATCGACATCCTGCTGCGCGTACTTGATTTGAGGGCTTTCGTTCAGCGTCTTCGCCAGCCATTCCTGCTGATCGAGTTGAGGAACAACCTCAAGGTCTCCCTCCACACGTCCGAGCGGCAGATCCGGATTGCCCACTGTCGCCGCCAACATCTGCCAGAGAGACAGGTGATCCTGTTTTGCAGAAGCTAAGGCTAATCCTGCCTGCTCCGCCTCCACTTCCGACTGCAGGATGTCAGGCTGATCGGCCTCGCCCACGTTGCCGAGCTGATGCGAGGTGTCGACGGCATCGTTTGCCAGTGAAAGAAGTTGCCGACGGATCTGCACCAGCCTCTGCGCAGCCAGCACCTCGTAGTAGAGGCTTCGAACGCCGCTCAGAACCCGGTAGCGTTGCGCTTCGACGTTGATCACAGCCTGCAGCCTTTGCTGCTCCGCTGTTTGGCGCGCGGCTCCCAGTTTGCCTCCCAGAACAATTGTCTGGCTGAGGAACGCTCCCTCTTTGCCGGAACGAAAAGAGCCGCCGCGAATTTCATCGCCGTAATAGCCAACCGTGGGATTCGGATACAGGCCAGATTGCTGCTTCGTTCCTTCAGCGGCCCGTACCTCTGCGTTGGCCTGAGAGAGCGTCGGATTGCGGGTGAGGGCCATCTGCTCCAGCTCTTCCAGCTTCAACGCTGGACCGGTGGGCAGATCTTGCATATCGTCCTTCATGCCTCTATCGTCGCCCGACATTTGCATCCCCGACATGCTCTCCATGCCGTGCTCATGCTGGTTGTGATTCATCGGCATTTGCATTCCCGGCATCTTCATCATCTGCGGTCCAGGTGCGGATGGGGGCGCGCTCTGGTTTGTCTGCATGGCCATCCCCGTCATGCTTTGCATGTTTTGTTGTTGCGCATTTGCCGACAGAACCAAGGCTGCGGGAAGAAGCATGATGCCGGCCAGCTGCATGCGCAGATCTCTCCTATGCGCCATGGTTGCCTCCCATCCCGCTCATGTTGTCCATGTTGTTTGGCGACTGTCTCTTCTTCAATTCGAGATATTTGTCGTACTGGTCGGGCGGCAGCACGCGTACCAGCGTCATCATGCCCCCCACATATCCGCTCCATCCCTCAGGCAAGCCAAAGGTCTCCGGCTTCTCAACCATCTTGTCCATCGCCATCATGGGACTTTCCATATAGGCATCCTGCGGAAAGCCGGGAATCTTGTTGGCATCCCTTGCGATATCCAACATATCGGTCATTTGACCGCTGCTCATGTTCATATCCATGCCCGCCATGCCGCGCATTGCATTTGCAGGAGAGAGCGGCCCGTTTGGAGTTTCATTTTCTGCTGTCGAGCCGACACCCAATCCACGCCCCATGCTCGGACCGCGGTCTTCAGAGGTCGCGTTGCCCGAGTTGGTGAGCATGCCCATGCCTGATTCCATGTCTTCTCCAGCATTCATGCCGCTTCCGAGACGAGTCATCTTGCCCACGTTCGAGGACATCTGGTTCATCATGTGGTGAGGGAGATGACAGTGCAGCATCCATGACCCCGGATAGATTGCGTCGAATTCGATGTCCTGCGCTTGCGCAACGCCGACCAGCACCGTGTTGCGACGCATCCACTGTGCCTCCGGCAGCCGCGCTCCTTCATTGCCGGTGATCCAGAATGTGAATCCATGCAGATGGATCGGGTGATGATCCATCCCGAGATTGATAAGACGAATGCGGACCCGGTCGCCCTGGCGAACCATGATGGGCGTGGTTGCCGGACTGGCCTTGCCATTGAAGGTCAGCCAGTTGTACTCCATGTTCATGGTGTTCGGGACCGTGTTGTTGGGGAGCACGGCGTACTCCTGCAGCAGAATGACGTGATCGCTTGCCACAGCCGGTGTATAGGCTTGCTTGGGATGCATGATGAACGCGCCCAGCATCCCGAGCATCTCCTGCATGGCCATGTGGGAGTGATAGAAGTACGTGCCCTCCTGATGGAGGGTGAACTCGTAGACGAAGCGTCCACCAGGAGCGACGGGCTTTTGACCGATGCCGGGAACGCCGTCCATTGCCTCCGGAATCTCAAAGCCGTGCCAGTGAACAGAGCTCGGCTCGGGGAGATGATTGTCGAAGACAATCCGCACCCGGTCTCCCTGGTTGACCTGGATGGTCGGGCCGGGAGCGCTGCCGTTGTAGCCCCAAAGGTCGATGATCTTGCCCGGAAGAATCTCCTGCTTCACCGGTTCGGCGACAAGGTTGAAGACCTTCACTCCGCCATCCATCTTGAACGGCAGGTTGCGCACATCCGGAGTGTTGACGGAGATCGAAGCGCCCGGCTTCATCCCCGCCATAGGAGACGTTTTGTTACTATATTCGGCTCCAAACAGCTTGGGAACAGCTGCGAGCCCTGCACCAAAGGCAAGGGTGCTCTGAAGAAAACTACGCCTGTTACTCATGAAGACCTCGTGAAATCAAGAGACGCCGGAATGCACGATAAGAAGACACGTCTCGGAGCCGCGTAGACATGCAGACCAAGACCCGCAACCGATCAGATCAGCTTTGGATAGAAGGAGGTTCGAGAATCAGATGCGCAGTGCGGTGAGAAGACGATCGATGAGAGGCGGCAGTGATCGTTGAGAAGACGGGTAGGGAGTCGTCGTAGCGTCCGACGTAGACATGCCCATTTCGAGCGGTGAGATGGAGAAAATCACTAATTGCTTACTCAGCGATTTCTGTCCGGGAAGCCAACTGGCATCGGATACACAGCGCTCTTGATTGCACGCCTGACTTGGCAGCTCATAAGCAGCGACTGTCCGCGGCGAATCGGCATGTCGCGGATGCCGCATAGAGTGGCAGTGCATCGAAGGCATATCCATTGACGCCAATGAATGGGAGTCTCCGGAATGGGCAGGGGACATAGAACAGTGATCGACCGTCATCGTTTCAAGCGCGCACTGGACGTCACACGCCAAGCCAAACCCGCTCGCAGGAATGAGCAGCAGCATCAAGACGCACGAGATGAATAGCTTCCAGTTCATGCCCGCCTTCAATTCTAACGCGGAGGTCGCCATGTGCGGCAAATAGCCTCATCATCAGAACTTTGCCGAGGTCAAATCGGCCGGCGCAGCGCGTGACGAGTCGTCTCAGGAGAAGGCAAATCAATTTCTTTGCGACGGCTCCTACTAGTAGGTAGTCTAACCATCATGATCAGCAATACAGCAGATAGAATTCGCGAGGCGGCGCACGACCTGATTGCAGCGAGAGGTTATTTCGGTTTCAGCTATGCCGATATCGCCGAGGTGGTTGGAATACGCAAGGCAAGCATCCATCACCACTTCCCATCTAAGGTCGATCTGGTCGTAGCGGCCCTGACGCATTATCGAGCGAATCTGGTGGATGCCGCCAAGGATCTGGACCGCAAGGTCGCTGATCCCTTTCAACGACTGAAACTCTATGTGCAGCATTGGGAGGCATGTATTCAGAACAGCAATCGCCCGATCTGTATCGCTGCTTTGCTCAGTGGTGAACTCCCGGCGCTTCCCGAGCGAATCGCGGCGGAGGTGCAATTGCACTTCAGATACCTCACGGGATGGGTCAAGTCCACTCTTAGAGAAGGTGTAAAGCACGGAAGCATCCATCTGGAGCATAGCCTTGAAGTAGAAGCACAAACCTTCGTTGCGCTTGTGCATGGTGCGATGTTTTCAGCGCGAGCGTTGGGATCCCCTGACCTCTTCACTTCGATTGCGAAAGGCGCTCTCGACCGTCTGCATTCCTCAAATTAGAGATGTTTATTTCTGTTAGGATCGCTAAATAAGGCATATTGGTCTATTTACATGTAGAAAACACGAATGTTTTGGATTCTAATTCTACCTACTAGTAGGTAGAATTAAATATATAGAGATCTTTAGGCACATAGAGCGAGTCTTCTCTCAGAGGAAAACACCGCATGTCAATCTGTCTCGGTCTCCGTCATAGGTGTCGCGAGTAGCCAGCTTACACTTGCTGCGAGCTTGACGAATCCCGACAGACAAATGCTCTTTCAGGGAATCGGGCTCGCCCATGAATCCACCCTCAGCGAACCGTCGACAGTATTAACCCACATTCTCTGAGAAAAGGTCAGGCCACGCATACATGGCTACATCCATTGAAGTCCCTGCTGTCTGGAATCAAATTGCCGAAAATATGTATCTCAATAATTCTCCGACGGCAGAGATACAGTTATCCGAGGTTTCAGCGTTTTCGTTTGGAAGGCTGCGGGTCACCAAAGGCCTCCCGGATATCACACGCCCCGTCGTTGGTGAGAGCGGCTACATCATTGCTCTGCAACTCAAAGCTATACCTTTCGTGGAACTCTTCCTGGGCAAGAAAAAGGTGTCTAGCGGCTATTACCCCACCGGGGCCGTTGGCGCCATTAACTTAGAGGAGGAGCCGGCATGCTTCCTGCCAAATCCATTCGATGCATTGGCTTTGCATGTTACGCAAGCCGCTCTGGATGAAATCTCCTATGCCCATCAAATGCCATATGTGGATCGGCTGGTTTGGGAGTACGGGACAGTTGATCCAGTGGTTCATCATCTTGGCCAGACTCTGCTCTCTTCACTAGAGCATCCCGATCAGACATCGAAGATTTTTATAGACCATGTCTTACAAGCTCTGAATTGCCATTTTGTCTACTCCTATGGAGGTGTGACCATATCGCCTCGAAAATTCCGCGGGGGACTTTCGCCTTGGCAGATGCGAAGAGCAAAGGAGTTGCTGGAGGCTCATCTCGACGGGAACATTGCGCTGCAGCAGGTGGCAGAGGCATGCGAACTATCTGTAAGCCATTTCGCGCGAGCTTTCAAAGAAAGCTTCCACAAGCCGCCCTATCGTTGGCTGTTGGAACGCCGTGTGGATCAGGCAAGAGATTTTATGATGAATACCCGTTTGCCCCTTGCCGACATTGCCGCGCGGTGTGGGTTTACTGATGAATCGGCACTCAATCGATCTTTTAAACGAATTTACGGGATAACTCCAGGAGTGTGGCGACGGGAAAGCAATCGAAGTAGTGGCGGGCTCTCTAGCTCGTCTACAAAAGCTTTTTCCTCTAGTGTCCCACGCCAGAAATACGAACAAGTTGCCTCCTCAACTCTCTGAATCCCCATTGAACGCGCCCGGGAATAAATGAAAATTCCCCGTGTTTTCCAGGCAGTAGATCGTTAGCCTGATGAGGAGATTTTCGGATGAACAGCAATGAGGAAACGCAGAGCTTCGAAGATATTACGGCCGAGGGGGCAAGGGCATTCGGCGAGCAGCGCACACTCAACCGCAGAAGATTTATGGCCAGGTTGGGTCTTGCAGGCGCCGTGGGAGGAGCAACTTTCCTGGCAGGTTGTAGCGGCAGCAATAACATGGCGTCTTCGGGTTCTTCTACGGTGATGGCCGCCGGTCCTTCGGAGATAGATGTTCTCAACTTCGCGTTGAACCTCGAATATCTTGAATCCACGTTTTATTCGTTTGCTACGCAAGGGGCTGATCTGCCGTCTTCACTTACTGCTGGGAGTGGCGCAATTACAGGAGCGCCCCCGGCTAAGATAGAGTTTCCCACTCAACAGATCACCGATATCTTCAACGAAATTTTCTTCAATGAGATGTCCCATGTCGCCGATCTGCAGAGTCTGATCGGAACCGGTTTTGTCACCAGACCGCCTCTGAATCTAGCCGCGGCAGGCGCTGTCACTTCCGCGAATATCATTACGATTGCTCGCCAATTTGAAGATGTCGGCACCACCGCATATGCAGGAGCAGCCACGCTACTTACCGGCACTCATCTGATGTATGCCGCTCAGATCCTTGCTGTCGAGGGCTTTCAAGCCGGAGCACTCCGTCTGATTTCGATCCAGCAAAATGCTCCGTTCGCGGCAGCGGATGCGCTGGATGTTCCCACATTTGATCCCGGAGCACAGGTATTGGCGAGCCAAGGCCCCACCTCAGCCGGTGGTTTCTTCGCCACCTCAGGAACGGACAATGCGACCTCGGCTATGCCGGCCGCTCTCGCCTTCACTCGCAGTACGTCGCAGATTCTTCAGATAGTCTACGGCGCTGCCGGGATGACTGGCGTATCGAAGGGTGGCTTTTTCCCCATGGGACTGAACGGAAATATTACTACCTCGTAAGTCGTATAACTCTTGCAGGCGAGAAGTAGGCTTCCGGGAGCGTACCTTCTTGCCTGCACTCTCTAGGGGGCTCTGAGAGTCGCATCACCACCGCGCAATCTCATCCTTAAAGGCCCAACGTCATTTGAGAAGCTGCTCCTCCCCCGTCTGGAAGAATGCTTTCGGTCAATGCTTTGCTGTTGGGAAAAGCAGGCAGAGATGCGTTCCTTCACCGTGAAAGCCTGCGGCCAATATCACTCCCTTTGGATCAATGCGATAAGCAGCCATGAGTAGCCATCCGCTGTCCTTGGGTATGAGGTCATTCAGATTTTGCAAATGCCCATTCTCCCAGAGGAATGCTCGCATCTTTCCTTCCGCGATGGGAGAACTGCCGACGATCTGATCGGCATCGTTAATGCTGAGCGCGCTGCTCGGTTCATCTCCGAACGAACCAAGGTCGATTATCTTGCCGTTCGAGAATAGAACAGCCTTCGACCCTCCGTCATCGTCATCGGCAAAGCCTACAACTTCATGCTTTCCATTCACAGCCTGCGCGCTGCTGAACGATCCTCCGGGCAGAAGCCCAAGGTCATGCGCGCGCCCATCCTGCCAGAGCACCGCATGTGTTTTCCCGTTGGGCGACGTGTTCGCTTCACCGGCAATGTCCCCACTGTTGTTAACTTCGAATGCGCGGCTGAAATCTCCGCCCGGCAGCGTGCCGAGATCCTGAACTTCTCCTCGGTTCCATTCTGCTGCATGCACATGTTGGTCGCGAGTCTCCGCATTGCCGACGGCCAGATCGTCTTTGCCGATCGAGCGCGCTGCTGCGAAGCGTCCGCCCAGAGTAGGTAGAACTTCGAGCGATCCGTTACGGTAAAAGAATGCCTGAGTATGGCGGAGATCGGCGCGCGACTCGACAATTCCTACCACCTCGCCCTCGGGGCCGATACCAAATGCGAAGCTGTTTCCTGAGCCGGAAGTATTTCCGATAAGTTTCGCATTCTGCCCGTCGAAAATCGCCGCAGTGGTATGCGTTTGGCTGATGACTTTCCATGAAGCTACGTTTTCGTTCGAGTTGAGGCCGGGCCGTTCATCGATTTCACGTGCCATGAACGGCCCCAGATCGAGGACCGTGTATCGACGCGCGTCGTCAGGCGCCTCCGCTTCGGAGACGCTTGTTAAGGAATGAGCCCCACACCAACAAATCGCCAGGCTCAGAGCTGCCAGAACGGGTCGAGATCGCAATCGCACGTCGTGATTATTCCTTTCTGCGCACTTCGGTGCGTGTCAAAGACGAAGCGTCTCAATGAAGGAGAGACTCAATGCAGACGAAGAGTGTGAATCGCTCAGGGGACGAAGCTCCATTGCTGCCAGGCTTTCTCCTCGTATGGAAATTGATCGATTTCGGCGCCTGACGTTTTCACCCCGCCGTCAACGTCAAGGGCTTGGCCGCTATGCACATTGAGAAGCTCGTAGATTCCGCTGCCTGCGGAGACAACCCGCCACTGTTGCGATGGACTACTCGCGTAGGAGTTTTGATCGACAAGTGCGCTGTTGGCCACGGAGCTGCCGGTGACTTCGAGCGCTAGACCGCTCGACTCGTTGATGAGCGAAATGATGTTGGAACCCAGATTCTTCAGCACCCAGCTTTGGTTTTTTCCGCCCTTCGCAGCGTACTGCTGCATCACTTCGCCCGCCGTCGTAGAATATCCGGGGTCATCGATAACCAAACCGCTATTGACACTCTTTAGCGAGTAAGTGCCGTTGGCGATGAGCGCAGCGGTAGAGGTCCCGCTCGAGGAAGTGAAGCTCCACTGCTGCCAGGGTTTTTCCTGATAGGGGTATTGATCGATCTTGGCGCCCGCTGTCGATACTCCTCCATCGACATCGAGGGCATAGCCGCTCTGCACGTTGGTCAGTTCGTAGACGCCGCTGCTCACTGAGAGCACATTCCACTGCTGCCACGCGTCGCCGGCGTAGGTATTTTGATCGACGAAAGCGCCTTTTGCGGTGGAACCTCCGGCCGCTTCAAGAGCGAGGCCGCTCAATGCATTCACAAGTGATACTTGATTGCTGCCGAGATTCGTAAGCAGCCAGCTCTCATCTTTGCCCCCATTTACGGCATTCTGCTCTATCACTTCTCCGTCAGCAGTCGAAGAGCCCGGATCGTCGAGGGCCAATCCGCTATGGAGGCTTTTGATGACATACGTCCCATTTGCGAGAAGATTTGTGGGCCCGGTTCCATTCGGTAGCAATCCGTAGACATTAAGAGAGCCGGAGCCATCCGCGGCGTTGAGTGCTCCGAAGCTCGGGACGAACAATTTTCCATTCGCCACAGTAGGAGGAACATATTTCGCGAAGTTTCCTATCTCGTCTCGCGGCTCATTTTCTTTATCGTTCCACAATTCTTTGAGCGTAATTGCGTCGAAGGCGTGTAGAACTCCCTCCGTCGTCGATTGTGAGGCGTCGCCTTTAAACGGAGTACTGGCCCAGATAATCCCATTGGCTTGCCCATTGGCGGAGAGCGAAAGAAATCCTCCCGGCATCGCGCTCTGATTGTTTGTCATGGGAGCGGTCATGGTGCTCATTGCAATGGGTGTCGTATTGATGAGCTGAGTAGACGAATCGAACGAATAGGCGCGCAGAAAATCATTCTCGCCCCAGACATAAATGATGGGACCGGCGTTCTGGCTATTGAAATAAATCGGCGTGCCATGAATGTGCTGTGTGCCGTTTCCGAAGATCGCCTGGAACTCCTGCTGCACTTCATCGTTCGACGCGTTGAAGTGCCCCATGTGATCTGTGTTCACGAGATAGAGACGGCCTTGTTTGCCTCCACCGGTCACGAGCGTGGTGCCGGGAATGCTGAGCAATCCGGATGAGCCGAGGTCCTGATCCCCGCTGTTCAATACGGCGCTGTTCGAAGGCGTAAAGTAATCGAGCAATTGGAGCGAAGGAGATAGCTTGGCAAAGCTGTTGCCGGTCTGGATGACGCCGCTGACCGAAGCGCCGAAGCTTCCATTTCCTGTCGAGACAAGAATGTTTCCTTCGCCGTCGATGGTCAGCCCTTGTCCCGCCTGCCAGATTCCACCCAATGTCCCCGAGGTCGTATCGCTATACACATGGTCCTGGGCGAGAGTCTCCGCTTTGTACGAGATGATCCAGCCATGATATTTCTCTAGGTCATCGTGCGAAGCCCACGCGATGTAAACATCCCCGTTCGCTAGCGTTAAAGCAGTGCGTTGATTTTGAATTTGGGGATTGAAGGTCAGCGTGCCATCGCTGGTCGTATAGGTCGCAGTAATCTTCACCGGGCTGCCGAATTTAGGCGCTCCGGTCGTGATGTCCAGGGCATTGAGGGATTGCGTGAAGACGCCCTGATTAACTCCAGTCGGCGCTGCGGAGGAGTTCCAGTTGCACAGGCTTGGGTTGTAGTTTGTCTCGTTGCGCGATACGAAGTAGATCGTGTTTGTGGATGGATCGATGACCGGCGTTCCCAGAATGCCTACGCTCGATCCGTGTGTGATGTTGTTGTGCCACTCCACGTCGCAAGGATGAACCGGCGGACCAAAATTTGCTTTCCAGTATTGCTTGCCGGTATCGGCGTCGAGAGCATAAACGCTGTTATTCATCGTCGCGATGTAGACAACGTTGTGAGTGCCTTGGCCGGGAATGGCGAGATTGGAAACGTAAAGGGGCTGGGTGTAGACCTGCCCATCCACTGCCACCGAATACAGCTTGCCGAACTGCGACGAATTTACATTCGTTGGCGTCAGCACGACCTCGTTTAAATTGGCGCCCGTCCTCGACGTGTCATTGTGTTGGGTCAATACATTGACAGGGGTCGATGTTTGCGCGAGCAGCACAGCGCCGCAGAAACAGGCGGCTACCAAGACCTGTAAGATGAACCGTGCACACCAAGTGACTCGACTGGAAATGCGGAGAGAGGTCAGCGGAAATGCTGGAGATGGCTGCTCGATAAGGCGCGGCATAGAAATCCTTTCGTGGGGAGCGGAAGGTTCGGTGGAGCGTCGATCTTCAACAGCTGCGCGTAGCAGCTTTACCACCGTATCACGACGCCTCGGAGCGCGGCTGTTCTGTACCGGTCAGGGTGGGGCCCCGAGACACGCGGATCGTTGCTCTTGAGGGGAGCGCGTGAGTTGGCATAGATTGAGTTAATCCGTGACGGGCGAGAGGATGAGAAGACCTTCATCCCCGATTAAGCCTGCTCCGGTACAAGAAACTATGCGTCTTCTCGTCATCGAAGATGAACGCCGTGTGGCCGAAAACATAGCTGCGGCGCTTCAGGAAGGTCCAGGATACGCAGTCGACCTCGCCTACGACGGCGAGGAGGGCGCTCATCTTGCGCAGACCGGCGAGTACGATCTCATCGTGCTCGATCTCATGCTTCCCGGAATGCACGGCGCAGCGGTGTTGAAGCGGCTCCGAGCCTCCGGGCGAAAGACGCCGGTACTGATCCTCACCGCAGTGACCACCAAGGCTTCGATCATCGAACTCCTGAATAGCGGAGCCGATGATTATCTGGGCAAGCCCTTCGATCTCGGCGAGCTGATCGCTCGCGCCAAGGCTCTCATCCGCCGTGGCCAGGGAGTGAGTCATCCGATCCTTCGTATCGGGGATTTGGTTGTCGATACGATCGAGAAAACGGTGGTGCGTGACGGCGTTGAACTGGAGCTGTCTCCGACGGAATACAGGATCATGGAGTACATGAGCTATCGGCCGCGTTCCGTGATTTCGAAGCAGACACTGCTCGAGCATCTGTACGACTACAACTGGGAGCATCACTCGAACGTCATCGAAGCTCATGTTTCGAACCTGCGGCGCAAGCTCAATAGCGGAGGCAAGCCGCAATCAACCTCCTTCCTGTGGCTGGAAACCATGCGCGGCCGCGGCTATCGACTTCTTGCTGCCGCACCGGCCTACAGCACTCCTGATCCGTCCCCGGTCGATCTGTCATGAAGAACTGGTCGCTCAGCCGCCGTCTCATTGCCACCGTTCTTTTGGTTGAAACTCTGCTCGCGCTCTGTACGACAGGCATGGCGCTGTTCTACGAGCGTCACCAGCACATGCGAACATTCGATGTCATGCTGCGCGGACGCGCCGACTCTCTTTTGGGTGCGGTGCAGGATGCGGAAGACGAAGCAGATAACATCATGCTCGCGCCAAAAGCCATCGACCTGCAAAGCGATGATCTTTACCAGGTGCGGGAACCCTCGGGACGAATTCTCGGCCAGTCACCTCAATGGAGCAACCAGCTTGCGGGGCAATTCCGTGAGGGATCGCACGGACACAATTTTCAATTTCACGACCATGCATATCGCGGTATGGTGCTTCGCGGAATACGCCAGATCGATCAAGAAGACGGTAAGCCAGGAATTTCCCGCCCGGTCATCATTGACTATGCAACGCCGCTTGCGCCCGTGTGGAAGGCTGTGGCAAACGCTGCAAAATTCCTGTTGCTCTCGAATTCCTGTCTACTTATCGTGACTGGCGTAGCCATCTTTATTCTGTTGCGGCGGGGCATGGCGCCGCTGCAGCTACTGGCAGCGGAAGCGTCGGCGATTTCGCCGGCCTCCTGGGAATTCAGGGCTCCTCCTGGAGCGTTAGCTGTGAAGGAGCTGGCGGTGTTAGCGCTGGCGTTGGAGTCGGCGATGCGCCGGCTGGGCAGCTCCATCGATCAGCAGCGAACCTTCGTCAACGACGCGGCGCACGAACTCAAAACCGCTGTCACCATCATCAAGTCATCGCTGCAACTCCTGGATTCGCGGCCTCGTTCGCTGGAAGAATACCGCCGCGGGCTGGAATCGTGTCTCAACGATTGCGGGAGACTCGAAGAGTTGGTTCAGAAGCTCCTCACTCTCGCGCGTCTCGAACAAACTGCAGGACAACCTTCGTCGCGGAGTCAGACGGATCTAAGCGAGAGCGCACGCGAGATTGTCTCCCAGCTCGATTCCTTCGCAACTCTGCGGAGTATCGCTTTGCAATTAGATCTCCGCGGGAAACTGCTCGTGCCTCTGCCGCATGAGGAGTGTGAGACTCTCATTTTCAATCTGGTTCTCAATGCGCTTCAGCACACACCATCCGGAGGAAAGGTCACCTTGAGCGCGGCAGAAGAAGACGGTGAAGTACGGATGGCAATTGAGGATACCGGCGAGGGCATCGATGCTGCGGATCTGCCCTTCGTCTTTAATCGCTTCTATCGTGGCGATCGCTCTCGTGCGAGAACTACGGGTGGCACCGGGCTGGGGCTGGCGATCTGCAAGGCGATCGTCGATGCCTATGGAGGCCGAATCGAGCTCCTCAGCGAAACCGGCAAGGGAACTCGTGCACAGGTGGCGCTGCCCGCAGTGAGCGATGCTGTCCGCCTTCAGACTGTCTTCAGCAAGGAACGGTAGTCTTCTTGTGCTGCCTCGCAATTTTTTTCTTGCGACCGGCACGGAGGAAAGTGTGAGAAAGAGTTTGAAATCCCGCTGGAGTCGTCTGCTGGTGGCCGGCGCTACCATTTCTATGATGGGCAGCGCGGCAGTGGCCCAGGGACCATATCACGTTGCCGCACAGTGGCATGTCGGAGGAGATACAGGCTGGGATTATCTTGCCGTCGATCCGATGAGCAAGCTGTTGTATATAACCCATGGCAATCACGTCCTTGTCATCGATACCGCAACCGGAAAAGTGAAGACCGATATTACGGGACTCAAAGGCACTCACGGTGTGGCCTTCGATACATCCGGAAAATTCGGATACATCAGCGATGGCGGCGCGAACGAGGTGGTGGTCTTCGATCGCAAGACAGATGCGATTCTCGAGCACATTCCCGCGGGGACCAATCCCGACGGCATCGTCTTTGAGCCTGTCACTCAAACGGTATGGGCCTTCAATGGCCGCAGCAAGAACGCCACGGTGATCGATGACTCCACGCATCAGGTCGTGGCCACTGTGTCCTTACCCGGCAAGCCCGAATTTCCAGTCGCTGACGGCAAGGGCTCGGTCTACGACAACATCGAGGACCTTAGCCAGATCGTGCACATCGATGCTAAGACGCATACCGTTCTCGGAGCATGGCCGATCGCGCCGTGCGAAGGGCCTTCTGGCCTGGCCATCGACAAGCAGCACGAACGCCTCTTTGCGGTCTGCGACCAAAAAATGGCCGTGGTCGATGCCAACACTGGAAAAGTGGTCGCTACTCCCACCATCGGCGATGGCCCCGATGCTGCCGGTTTTGATCCCAAAAATCAGTTGGCCTTCAGCTCCAACGGAGAGGGAACGCTGACCGTAGTTCATGAAGACTCGCCAGACTCTTACAGTGTGTTGCAGACGTTGACCACGAAACGCGGAGCCCGCACCATGGCATTCGATGAGTCAACGGGCAACGTCTATGTCGTCACCGCTGACTTCGGTCCTCGCCCGGCAGCAACGGCGGACAATCCGCGACCGCGTCCCTCTATCTTGCCGGGAAGCTTTGTCGTCATGGTTATCAGTCGCTAGTTTCAGAGAGCCTATTCATAAAGAAAGGGACGGTCAAAAGCCGTCCCTTTCTCTTTGCGTTTTTCACGGAATCTATTCAGCATTTTTAGTCAGGAAGTAATACACCGCAGGCGTCACCACCAGCGACAGGAGCATCGAGAGCAGCAGACCTCCGACGACCGCAATGGCCAGGGGTTGCAGCATCTGCGAACCCGCTCCGAGCCCGAGTGTCAATGGAAGCATTCCGGTGATTGCTGCCAGCGCGGTCATGAGGATGGGTCGCAGCCGCCGTTGCGCGGCCTGCAGCATGGCCTCGTGCGCCTGCATTCCAGCCGCGCGAAACTTCTCGTCCGCGTCAAGGAGCAAGATGCCGTTCTTTGCCACGATACCGATCACCATGATCAGCCCCATGAAGGATGCGACATTGAAGGTGGTATTTGTGATCAGGAGCGCGCCGACCACGCCGGCCGTCGAGAGAATCGATGAGACCAGGATCGCCGTCGGAGCATAGAAGTTTCGAAACTCTGCGAGCAGCACTCCGAAGATCAGCACCAGTGCCAGCAGTAATACTCGCAGCAGTTCGCGAAAAGATTTTTGCTGTTCCTGGTAAGTGCCGCCGTACTCCACGCGCACGCTCGACGGCAGATGGAGATTGTTCACCGCGGTCTGCACCTTCTGGATTGCCGAGCCCAGATCCGAGCCTTCCAGTCTTCCCGTGACTCTGACCAGGCTCTGCAGATTTTCGCGGATAATCTCGTTCTGCGGAGGCAATTGCTCAACGTTGGCAACCGCGCCCAGACTCGTCGTCTTGCCGCTACTACTGTTGAAGACCGTATTTTGGATTGCCTCCAGCGAGGCGCGATGTGCCGCGTCGAGGCGCACACGGATGGTGTACGGACGGCCGTTCTCAATCAGTGGCTGGGTTGAAGGAATGCCGTCCAGAATTGCCATTGCATCGGTCGAGATCTCTTCGGGAGTAAATCCCATCCGCGACGCCACGGAAGGATTGACCTGAAAGCTCGTTGCCGGTCCGCTGATGGTATTGTCGATGCCGTTCTCTACATCCACAACGCCGGGAATCTTGCTGATCGCATCACCGACTCGCGGGCCCAGCTCGTTGAGCAGCGCCGCATTGCTGGAATAGAGCTTGATCTGAATTGGCTCCGGAGCATTCGAGAGGTCACCGATCATGTCCTGCAACACCTGCGTGAACTCGACATCCAGTTCCGGCTCGGTTGACTTGATCTGACGGCGGACATCGTCCATGACCTCCGAGATATCGCGGTCGCGATGGTCCTTGAGCTTCACAGTAATGTCGCCGGTGTTGGCCTCAGTCACGGCGGCGAGCCCCATCTGCAAGCCGGTTCGCCGGGATGTACTTTCGACCTCCGGCGTCTTTTGCAGAATCCGCTCGACATGCTGCAGCACGCGATTGGTCTCGGCCAGAGAGCTGCCCGCCGGCATGATGTAGTCGAGAATGAATCCACCTTCATCCATCTCCGGAAGAAGATCCGACCCGAGCAGACGGTAGGTGAAAAAGGTTCCAATAACCAGCACCGCGCAACATCCGGCAAGCAGCCATGGCCTCGCTAATGAGACATCGAGAACACGCCGGTGTACATGGAGAATCCGCTTCATGAGGCCGCTGGTCGCCTCGTGATGGGCCGTCGCTGGGCCTCGTTTGTTGCGCAGCAGAAAGAGGCTCAGGCTCGGTGTCCAGGTGAGCGCCAGGAGGAGCGAAGTCAGAAGCGCGACCGTCATCGTGATGGCCAGCGCGCGAAAGAAGCTGCCGGTCACACCTGTTACCGCAATGAGTGGAAGAAAAACTACGATCGGCGTAATCGTAGAGCCGATAAGCGGAGTCGTTATCTCCTGAAGAGCCTTGCGGATTGCTTCCGCCCGTGTTTCACCCGAGTCGCGATGCAGCACGATGTTTTCAACTACGACGATTGCATCGTCGATCACCAGTCCGACCGCGGCCGCCAGCCCGCCCAGCGTCATCAGGTTCAGGCTTTGTCCGGTGATCTTGAGAAATAGAAATGTAATCAGGATGGTTACAGGAATGACCAGCCCGGCAACCAGGGAAGACGACCAGTCGCGCAGAAACGCCACCAGCACCACTGAAGCGAGCAGAATCCCAATCAAAATAGCGTCGCGAACGCTGTTAATACTCTCGCGAACCAGATGAGACTGATCGTAGAAAGGCTCCAACTTTACTTCGGGAGGGAGTGACTTCCTTAGCTCGGCAATCTTCGTCGCGACTTCGTCGGCAACAGCGACCGTATTCCCGGAAGGCTGTCGTGCTATGTTCAGCAGCACCGCCGGTTGGCCATTCGCCGTGACGGTGGTGTAGACAGGCATCGTTGCCGGTACTACCTCTGCCAGGTCCGCCAGCCGTATCGGAGAGCCTCCGGCGCTTGTCTTTACCACGATCTGCGCAAGCTCCTGCACATCGTGAACCTGCGATCCCACCAGGCCCAGCACCAACTGGTGATTTGCTTCGTAGAGTCCTGGCGAGTCAACCAGGTTCGTCGTCTGAATCGCATTCACGATATCGGAAATCGTCACAGAGCTGGCTTGCAGCTTGGTCAAATTTGGAATGACGTGAAACTCGGGAACCTCTCCGCCTTGAACCGTTACCGTGCTCACGCCGGCGAGCCGGTTCAGAGGAGGCTTGAGGTCATACGTGGCCATCTCCCATAGCCGCGTTTGCGGAACGGTCTTCGAAGTCAGGCTGTAACCGAGAATTGGAAATGTAGCGAAGGTCAGCCGGTTGGTGGTGATGTGTGCGGTTGGGGGAAGCGTCGGCTCCACCTTCGACAACGCTGCATCGACCCGCTGCAGCGTCTGAAACATATCCGAGTTCCAGTCGAAGAAGAGGCTTACTTCGGCCGATCCGCGGCTGGTGGTCGAGCGCACCGTTTCGAGGCCGGGAACGCTATTCACAGCGTCTTCAATCGGCTTCACTACCGTGACTTGCATCTGCTCAACCGGCATGACTCCGTTATCCACGCCAATCACGATGCGGGGAAAGTTTGTCTCAGGAAAAACCGAGATAGGAATCTGAAAAACGAGGAAGAGGCCAGCGACCGCAAGGGCCAGAGTGAAGAAGAAGATGGTGCGCGCATAACGCGTCATCCAGAACGGCCGCTCTGTTTCCGTAGGCTCCATCAGTTGCTGCCGCCCGCTTTGCCGGAATCGCTCTCTGTAGCTTTTACCACCTTGACCTTCGTGCCGTCGTCGAGCGCGTAGGCTCCCTTGGTGATGACCTGATCGCCCGCAGAAATACCATTCACGATCTGGATCACGCTATGGTCTTCCCAACCTATCGAGACTGGTTTGATATGGGCAGTTCCATCCGCGGCGATAATCATCACCGCCTTCTTACCGTCGGGTGTATTGATAACCGATTCGGCAGGAACCACGAGCGCATGCGGCATCGTCTTACCGGCGATTGCCAAATGCACCGTCGTGCCTGGTCTGAGTGTTCCATTCGGGTTCGCGACGGTCACCCATACCTCGACGGTAGTACTTCCCGGGTCGAGAGCCGGGCTGATCAACGTGACTTTCCCATCGACTGGATCGTCCATGCCGGGAACGGTCATGGATGCTGTATCTCCTACCTTCAGCATTTGTGCCTGCATCTGTGGCAAATGCGCCTTGGCCAGCAGGGAAGAGGTATCCATGACAATCAACAGTGGAGCACCCGCGACCGCAGTTTCTCCCGCGAAGAGAGGCCGGTCGGTCACCACGCCGGCGACCGGGCTGCGAACCTCGGAGTAGTCAAGCTGCGCCTCCGCGCCCATGTACTTACCTTTCGCCGATTCTAGTTGTCCCTGTGCGCTCTTGAGCGCCGCTTCGCGGCTTATCTGCTCCACCGCGTCAAGGTGTTGCCGGGCGAGATCATACGTTGCCTGCGCCTGCACCAGCGCAGCCTGCGCGGTGTCGAGATCGCGGCCGGGAATCGCGCCTTCGGCGAAAAGATGCTTGCGGCTTTGCACAATCTGTTCGTTCAGATTCAGATTTGCTGTCGCCTGGGCCAGATCCAGCTTTGCCTTCTGCGTATCTTCCGGCACGACAGCCTTCGTCGCTGTTTGATATTCGGCTTGAGCGGCGTCGTAGCTGCCGTGGTTGTCTACAAGCGCTGCCGACAGATCGCGGTTCTCCAGCGTCGCCAGCAGTTCTCCTTGCTTGACCTTCGATCCGCGTTGAACATAAAAGCGCTTCACCGGCGCGGAGATCTTCGGAGCAATCGCAGCCTGGGCGAGTGGGTTGAGAACGGCGTCTACTGTGATGTGTTCGGTGATCGACTGTTGTTGAGCTGCGACTGCCTGCACCTCGACAAGCGTGGGCGCAGCGGCCTCCGGTTTCTGGCATCCGGTGGCGAGCATGAGGATGAGAGTTCCGATCGACAGGTGTCGTGCGAATTGTTCTGGCATGGGCAATCAGAGCGTTCCTGTAAGAGTCTGCAGATTGGCGAGCGCCACGCGGTAGCGAAGATCACTGTCGGCGCTTGCAGTGTCGGCCTGGGTCGCTGCATTTTCAGCATCTACAACTTCGAGCGCCGTAGCTTCTCCTGCGCCGTAGCGCAGCTTGGTTAAACGCAGGCTATCTTCGGCGGTCTTCGCGCTCAGGTTCAGTGAGGCCAGCTCGTCGCTTGCCACTTTTGCTTCGCTGTAATATTCCGTCAAGTCTGCGATCAGCTTCTTTTGCGTCGCAGTCAATTGCGTCTGTGCAACCTGCTGCCGCAGTTCGCTCTGTTTCACGCGGTCGTGCGTCGCGAACCAATCCCATACAGGGATATCCAGCGTAACCGAGGCCGAATAGCCCAGGTTCTGCACGCCCGCCGGACCGTTCACCGCAAATTGCGGTGCATCGATTCCATACGAGTAGTTCAACGTAAGGTCTGGGAGATACGCCGCCCGCGCCGCAGCAACTTCATCCTTACTCATGCGAAGGGCCTCGAGCGCACTCTTCAGCTCAGGGTTTCTTTTTGCAGCGGCAGATTCTATATCCTCACGAACCGGCAGCGCAGGCGGGATCAGATCGCTGTCCGCTAGCCGATAAGGGGTGCGAGGATCGGGCAAAAGCAGTACACCCAATTCCAGACGAGCCTTCTCGGCGGCCAACTGTGCGTCGGCCAGATCACGTTGCCGCTGCTGCAGGCCGAGATTCGCCTTGACCCCATCAGCGTGCGCCACCTCGCGTCCAGCCTCCAGCTTGCCCGTGAGTTCTACGAAGGACTGCGCTTCGTCCGCTGCGCGCTGCGCCACGTGCACGCTCTGGTCCTCGGCTACAACGGTGTAATACGCCGACGCAACGGTCAGCACCAGCTTGCGCCGGGCTATCTCAAGGTCGGCCTCAGCCTTCGCGCTCGCAGCATCCGCGCGCTTCGATTCGGCAAAGTTCACCGCGCTGATCGTCTCTGTGACCAGCGCCTGGCTGGCATATTCGCGAATCGCATTGTTGGCGATGAACCGCGGAGCATCCTGGGCCGATGCGCCTTGTCCCGCCTGGTTCTTGAGCCCATTCGGCTGGGTATAAAGATATTGGTTGTGATACGTCACGACGGGCAAGAGTGCAGCCCGGCCGATATTGCGGTCGAGATGCGCAATGCCGCGGTCCCCTGCACTCGCTGCATACTCTGGATCACTAGCCTGTGCTCTCGTGATCGCATCCTGAAGGGTGAGAACGAGCGTTTCCTTCGTGTCGTTGCTGGAGGGCGCCGGCGCGGCAATCGTCGTTTGCGCCGGCATGCCGGTTGCAACCAACAGAGCGGTTGCAAGTGTCGCAACCATTGGAAGCTTGGACGAGAGCAAAGTCACCTCGGATGAAAAATAGTGGCGCTGGCTGCGCGATCCGATTTTCAGCGTAGCGGATTGACCTTAAGGAAGAATGAAGGCTATCAGCCCGCGTTCCTCTAAAAATGCCTGCTTCGGATCACTGCTGCAGACCCTTCTCTAACGCGGGAATTGCGCGTTGCCGGATGTCAGGCTCGATTGGCTTCTGATCTCCATCGAAATGAGTCTCTCATGAAGAGATCGGCCACAGATTGGAAAACCACAAGCGCTTCAGCGCTAGAGAGACGCGGTTTTGACAGGAATGCTTGGAGCGGAGGCGAGATATCGCATCCGCGCCAAGCCACAGCAATCAAGTCGCGATCAACGTGACGGAACGGCGTTGAAAAGCGACACGAGCCCTTCGGAAATGGTTGGGTGAGTCAGGATGAGGTCGCGGATTGATGTGTACGGAAGCCCGGCGCGCATGGCCAACTGCACCGGCGCCATCAGTTCTCCCACGCCGCTGCCAAAGCCGGTGAAACCGAGGATCCGATCGTCTTCGGCGCCGACCAATGCCTTCAGGAATCCTCGTGTCTCGGAGAGAGTTCTCGTCCGCAGCACTGCCGCCATCGGAATCTTGGCCAGCCGATAGTTAGTCTGCTGCCGCTTCGCCTCGGTTTCGTTCAGCCCGATCCGCGCTAATTCCGGATCGGTGAACAGGCAGGAGGGGACCTGTCTTCCGGTCGTGACTCGATGTGCTCCGGCAAGGTTATCGCGAATGATTCGAAAATCGTCGAAGCCAATGTGCGTGAAGAAGGGGCTGCCGGCGCAGTCTCCCACAGCCCAAACGCCCGCCGCACTCGTTTCCAGGCGCTCGTTTACTTTCACGAAGCCGTGCTCGGTGACCTCGATCCCAGCCAGGTCAAGCCCGATCCCGTCGGTATTGGGAGTTCTCCCGGTCGCCACCAGCAAATGCGAACCATCGAGAATAATCTGCTGATCGCCGGTATGAATTTCGAGCGCGACCTTATGGCCGGATTTGCCGGTGACCTTGACCACTCTCGCATTGGAGACGATTTCGATTCCTTCGTCCTTCAAAAGCTCCTGCATGGCCGCGGAGACGTCATCGTCTTCGCGGTGCAGCAGGCGCGCGCTGCGCTCGATGATGGTGACGCGGCTTCCAAACCTGCGCATGGCCTGTGCAAACTCGAGGCTGACATATCCGCCGCCAAGGATCAGCAGATGCTCGGGCACGGTGTCCAATTCCAGCGCCTCGACATGAGTCATCGGAGCTGAATCAGCCAGGCCTGGGATATTCTCCAGACTCGCGCGGGTGCCGGTGTTCACAACCGCCATCTTGCCCCGCAGCGTGCGCGTTCCACCGTGGTTCAGAGCGACTTCGATCGTCATTTCGCCAACGAATCGACCCGATCCGAAGATGAGCTCGGTGCCCGTCTTCGCGAAGATGTCCATGTGCATCTTGCCCAGGCCCTCGACCATCTCGCGCTTACGCGCCCGGACTCGCTGCATATCGACCTTCCACGACCCGGAGGAAATTCCAAATTCGGCCGCATGCTCAAAAAAGGATGCGACCTTGGCGCTGTGAACCACATTTTTGCTGGGAAGGCACGCGACGTTGGGGCACGATCCCCCAACAGCCCTGCGTTCGATTACAGCAGCGCGTTTTCCCTGCTTCGCAAGATGCCAGGCGAGGTATTTGCCAGCCTCTCCGCTTCCCAGGACAACGACGTCATATTCTTCGATACCAGACATGAGAAACCCTCCAACCTTCGCCGCGTTTTGATTTTCACTAGAGAGACACCGTGCACGCAGTGCTCATTTTTGCAGATTCAGCCCAGGAGCGCTCGGCAGCCTGCATAGACGTCTAGGGAATATTTCTAAGGGGCGAAGTGTTTTTCAGAACAAAGCCTTTTTAAGAGAAGAGTGTAAATGTGCGCGGGGTCTGGAGTGTGCTCTTTATTTGCGTTCCATGGCAATTGAAGAATACGCGGGCATGCCCAGGCACTGCGATACGAGTGCTCCCTTTGCGTGGTCGACCCACACATATTCCTGGTTAAAACAAAGTTATTTGCTGGAGTGCGGCATGAAGACTCGTAATTCCAATATTCCCATCTGGTTGATGGGGCTATCCAACCTGCCCTTTGGTCTCTTCAACGGTATCCTCGTCATGGCGTTGCCGCAGATGCTGGCTGCACGGCACGTACCAGAGGAGAAGATTGCGACTGCGATTACCGTGGTGGTAACCGGAGCGATTTTTGTTTTTCCTCTCGGCCCGCTGCTGGATGTGCGATTCAGCCGGCGCTGGTACGCGACGATGTTCGCACTGGTATCGGCAGTGAGTGTTGCCCTCAGCATTCTTTTTCAAAGCCATATAACAGTCGTGGAAGTAGCAATGTTTGTTGGCTTCGCGTCTATCTTCCTCTCGCAAAATGCCCTCGGCGGCTGGCTTGCTAGCGTTGTTGCGCGCGAGGATGAAGGCAAACTAAGCGCATGGACGCAGATCGCCACTGCCGGCGGCGCAGGTTTGATGAGCATCATTACCGAAGAGGCATTGCGAGGATTGCCTTTATGGGCATCCGCCTTGCTGCTGGGCCTCCTCGTGCAGCTTCCGACCTTAATCTTCCTCTGGATGCCGATGCCTTTGCAGGACCGGCGTCTGGCCAGCGAAAGTTTTAGCCAGTTCTGGGGCGAGGTCTTTGCAGTTATACGGCGGCGGGAGGTGTTGGTCGCGCTTGTTATGTTGGTCGCACCCACCGGTTCTTTCACGTTGACCAACATGATCGCTGGCCTCGGAGGAGACTTTCATGCATCGCCCCGATTCATCAGTATTGTCGGCGGAGCCGGGCTGTCATTTGCCGGCATTGCAGGAAGTCTGCTGTTTTTACCTCTGAGAAGATTCTTCTCACTGCGTCCGTTGTACCTGCTGATCGGCACAGTTGGATCCTTGTTCACTCTTAGCTTGCTGCTGCTGCAGCGCACACCGGCGACATTCTGTATCGCGTTGATCGGCGAAAATGTCTTCCAGGCACTCGCGATCACCGGAGCGGTTGCGATTATCTATGAGACGATCGGGCGCGATAATCCATTCGCGGCTACGCAATATAGCCTGCTCTTCTGCGGGTTGGGCCTTCCCATCATCTACATGCAGTTCGTCGATGGCAAAGCCTACGGCCGGCATGGCGTAGCGGGGGCATTCGGCGCCGATGGATGCATCGGAATTGCAGCCTGCATCCTCGTGGGACTACTGCTGGTCTCCCTACGCACGCTGAAGTCGCCGGCTAAGGAAATGGCAATCGACGCCGCGTGATGCGAACCCTCGAACGCAGTTCTTCTGAATGCGTTCGAGGGTTCTCTCGAGACACCTGAGTCAGAAAATAACGGAGGTGCGCACTCACACGCGGAGTGAGGCGCAAATGCGGCGATTTCTGCGCTCGACGTGGGAATTGAGGGAAGAGACTGCCACAAAATTGACACAGTGAGCGGCGGGAGCCGGTAGCAGAACAGCGCTAAGTCTTTTAGAATTATGGTGCGCCCAGAAGGATTCGAACCTCCGACCTATTGATTCGTAGTCAATCGCTCTATCCAACTGAGCTATGGGCGCACATCAAGGAGGGTGACTGCGAACTCTTATTAAGATATCAATTTAACGGTCGATATGCAATTGAAGATGATCGCCGGATGCGACCCGAAGCGGTAAATTGCATGGCCGAATCCGGTTTCCACCAGCCCGACGAAATTACTTCGCCGGGGCCGCGGGAGCAGCCGAAGTTGCCGGCGTTTCAGCGGGAGGCTGGGGCGGAATCAGCGGCATCTCTTCCACCAGGTCCACGCCGGCGCGGCGCAGCAGCTGCGAGACGACCTGCTTGTTCAGGCGAGTGGCGTCGTACTCCACGAGGATCGTCTTCCATTCTTTGTCGATGTGGATGCGGCGAACTCCATAGACTTCCCGCGCATTCCCAAGGGCGAGCATGGCGGCTTCGGTCGGATGCTGTTCGTAGCGATAAAGGACTTCAAGCTGCGTCATGCATCGATGATAGCAAGCTCCGAATTTACAGGTCGAACCGGCTCTTAAAGATTGCGGAGATAGTTCTCGATCTCGGGGCTGGTCCAGTCCTGTGCGCCAATAAACTTGCGGCGGACGCGGCCTTTGGCGTCGATGACGTAGGTCTCCGGTGGCCGTGTCGTGCCATACGCCAGGTTCGACTTCTGCGACAGGTCGAGGGCGATCACCATGTTGCTCAGGTGATTTTCGGCGAGGTATTGATGGTAGGCATCCGCATCGGTATCGAAGCTGATAGCCATCACGACGACGCCCGGAACCTGCTGCTGGAGTTGCATCAGCGAAGGAAATTCCTCGAGACATGGCGGGCACCAGGAGGCCCAGTAATTCAGCACCACCGTCTGTCCGCGATACTGACTGAGGCTGACCGTCTTGCCTCCATCGTGAATGGTGAAATCCGGCGCCATTCCGCCCACCTGTGCGGGACGGCTGCCACGATCGCAGCCCACAGATCCCAGAAGCGCGATGCCCAGAAGTGCGGCGATGCCCCGACCGATCCCAATGCCGTTTTTTCTCAAGTTGCTCACGTTTCTATAATAAGAGCGGAGAACCCGTGGACGCCCCTCTCGACTCAACTTCATCCCTTAAGCTTTCCGTCATCATTCCGGCCCGCAACGAAGAGGATTGCCTCGGAGACTGTCTGCGCTCGCTGGTCAACCAGGCGGAGAATGGGTGGGAGCTGGATCAGGACTGGGAGATCCTCGTAGTCGACGACGGATCGACCGACAGGACCGCGTCCATCGCTGCCGAGTTTGATGGAGTGACCATCATGCAGGCCCCCGCGCTCGAGAAAGGCTGGACCGGCAAGGCCAATGCAGTTTGGGCCGGGGCCAGATTTGCGCGTGGCCAGTGGCTGCTCTTCACCGACGCGGATACGATTCACGAACCGGGCCATCTGAGCCGGGCCATTGTGGAGGCCGATCGCCACAACGCGGCCATGCTCTCTTACTCTCCCCGCCAGATCGTTACAGGGATTGCGCAACGGGCGCTGATGCCCCTGATCTTCAGCGAGCTCTCCGTTACCTATCCGCCGGCCAAGGTCTCCGATCCGGAAAGCTCACTCGCCGCGGCCAATGGCCAATTCCTTCTCGTTCGCAGAGACGCGTATTTTGCCAATGGCGGCCACGAGGCGGTGAAGGACGCGGTGCTCGAAGATGTGGAGCTGGCCAATATCTTCAAGCGCCGCAAGCTGGGACTGCGCTTTCGCTATGCGCCCGATGCAGTGGCCACCCGAATGTATCGCAGCTTCGGCGCGATGTTCGAAGGTTGGACGAAGAATCTCGCGCTGCTCTTCGGCAATCCCTTGTCGCTGGCCGCGTGGCGCATCCTCGACCTGCTCTTTCTCTTCGGTCTCCCGATTTTGACCTGGGTGCTCTATCAGCGAGATCTGAGGCCGATCTTCATAGGCGCACTACTTCTTATCTGGGCGCGGAACGTATGGCGCTACTACCGGCGTGTCGCCAAGTCCAATTTTCCGTTCGAGGACTGCGTCATCACGCCGCTGGCCTTGCCGCTTTTCGCTGTGCTGCTCTATCGCAGCTGGTTTCATCATACGATCACCAAACGCGTAATCTGGAAGGGCCGGGAGTATCCTAGCCGCAATCGCTGAACCCTGCGCTATGGCTCGCGCGTCTATTTCTGGAGACGGAAAAAACCACATGATCCTGCTCACTCGCAAAGCCGAATTCTCCGCCTCGCATTATTACTGGAACGACGCCTGGTCGGAAGAGGAGAACGTCCGCAAATTCGGCAAGTGCGCCAATCGTAACGGACACGGGCACAACTACACGCTGGAGGTCACGGTCTCCGGTGAGATCGACGCCGCAACCGGCTTTGTCGTCGACCTGAAGCATCTGAAAGAGGTTCTGGAGCGGGAAGTGGTCAGCGTATACGATCACCGCCATCTGAACCTTGAAGTTCCAGAGTTCAAAGCCGCTATCCCGACCACCGAGAACATTGCGATTGCCGTCTGGAAACGTCTTGAGGGAAAGATCTCCGGCGCGAGCCTGCACCGCGTGCGGGTGTATGAACTTCCCGACCTTTTTGCCGATTATTACGGTGAGCTATGAAGGCTTATTTCGGACGCCGCTACACCCTCAGCGCCTCGCACCGGTTGCACTCGGAGAACCTGAGCGAGATTGAGAATCAGGCCATCTACGGTAAGTGCAACAACCCGTACGGACACGGCCATAACTACATCGTCGAGGTGGTGATGGGCGGTCAGGTTGACCCGGAAACCGGCATGGTCAGCGATCTGGTGGAACTCGATGCGTGCGTACGCAAAGAAATCCTCGATCGCTTCGACCACACCAATCTCAACACGCATGCATGCTTTCAGAATCTGGTGCCGACCACGGAGAATTTCAATATCGTGATTCACGATCTGCTCAGAACCGCATTCATGAAGGCAGAGCTTTCAGTGGTGCGGGTGGAGGAGACATCGAACAACTCCTTCGAATATCCGGTGGCGAACAGCTTTGAGCGATCACGCGGCGCGCACAGTCGCGGAAAGGGAAGTGCGGCATGAAAAACCATCACATTGCGACCATGCCGGCCGCAAAGGGAGCGTCCAAGAGCTTCAAAGAGGATGTTTCCGTGAAGACCGGCCTTGAAGATATTTCCACGCAGGATATGTATCGCGAATTACTTCGCCGCTTCGACGGGGATCCCACACGGGACGGTCTTGTGAACACTCCCGAGCGAGTCGAAAAGGCGATGTCGTTTCTGACCAAGGGTTATCAGCAGGATCCCATGAGCGTCCTGCACGGGGCGCTCTTCGACGTCGACTACGACGAGATGGTGATCGTCAAGGACATCGAGATGTTCTCGCTGTGCGAGCATCACATGCTGCCCTTCTTTGGCAAAGTTCACGTCGCCTACATCCCGAAGGGCAAGGTCATCGGCCTCAGCAAAATTCCGCGGCTGGTCGATGTTTTCGCCCGTCGCCTGCAGGTGCAGGAGCGGATGACCCGCCAGATCGCCGATGCGATTCAGGAAACCATCGATCCGCAGGGAGTGGGCGTGGTCATTGAAGCCCGTCATCTCTGCATGATGATGCGCGGCGTGGAGAAGCAGAATTCCTCCACCGTCACCTCCGCCATGCTCGGTGTATTCCATAAGCAGAACACCCGCGCCGAGTTCCTCTCCCTGGTCCGCGAGCGCACATCGAATTCCTTTTAAAACCAGGGACGTCATTCTGAGCGCAGCGAAGAATATCAGCTCGATGTTTCCATGAGCGTCGCTGCGAATCTTCCTCGGTTTGGCTTTCAGAAAGACGCCGCAAGAGTAGGTGCCAAGACCGTTCGCCTATAGTGGATAGGTGAACGGTCTTTTGATAATCGATAAGCCTGCGGGGATGACCTCGCATGATGTGGTGGCGCGAGTCCGCCGTGTGACCGGCGAATCCTCCATCGGACATCTCGGCACGCTCGATCCCATGGCGACGGGCGTACTCCCCTTGCTGCTGGGAAAATACACGCGGCTGGCGCAGTTTTACGGGGCGCACGAAAAGGCTTATACCGGAAGCATCCGCTTCGGCTTCGCGACCGATACCTACGACGCCGAAGGGCAGCCGACTACAGAGGCGCGTCCGGTTTCGCTTTCCCTCGATCAGGTTTGCGCCGCCGCCCAACCCTTTTTGGGTGAGCTGGATCAGCTTCCGCCGCCGATTTCCGCGAAGAAGATCAATGGAAAGCCGGCGTACAAGATTGCGCGCGCCGGCGAAACGCCAAGGCTGAAAACGGCGCGGGTAACCATCCGGGAATTCGTCATCGAATCGGTGCAAGGGGAACTAGCTGCCTTCCGCATGCGTATCTCAGCTGGTGGATATGTCCGCTCCGTCGCACATGAGCTCGGCCAATCGCTGGGAACGGGAGCGCATCTTGCCAGCCTATGCCGGACAGCGTCAGGACCGTTTCTCTTGGCAGATGCCATTTCCCTCGATCAACTGGAATCCCTCGCCCGCGAAGGAACGCTTTCCGACCGCATGCCGCATCCGCGTGCGCTGCTGCCCGAGCTGCCCGCCGTCACTGCGGATCAGGCGAGCGTGGGACGGCTACGCAACGGCATGCAGATCAACCTGCCGGAGTTCACAGGGGCTCCGCTGGTCAAGATTTTCCTGGGCCAAAGGGAGTTAGTGGGCATTGGCAGACGCATCGCAGGCACGCTCTTTCAGCCGGTCGTCGTCCTGGCGTAGGAGACCGTCGTGGCGAAAGTTATTTCTTCAGCAGCGGCTTGAGCAGCCCAAAGATGTTTTCGGCGACCAGCTGGTTGCCCTTGGCGGTGGCATGGATGCCGTCCTCCTGGATCGTTCCGGGCACGTTGTAAACATGGATGTAGAGGAAGGGAAGCAGCGGAACCGAGTACTTCCTCGCCGCCGTCGAATAGGTCTCGTTGAAGTCGCGGATGTAGTCCTGGCCGTAGTCGGGCGGCAATGTGATGCCGGCGAGCGTGACCTTCACCCCGGCCGACCGCAGCGTCGAGATCATCTGGTTGAGGTTGGCGCGCGTAGCCGTGATGGGCAGCCCGCGCAGCCCATCGTTGCCGCCGAATTCGACCACCGCAATCGCAGGATGAGGCGCCAGCACGTCTTTCAGGCGAGCAACACCGTCTTTGGTGGTATCGCCACTAATGCCCTTGTTGACGACATGGTAGTGGTAGCCTCGCGCATCCAAAAGCTGCTGCAAGTAGTCTGGATAGGCATGGCCCGGCTCGGCTCCGTAACCGGCGGTGAGGCTGTCGCCGAAGCAGACGATAACCGGTTCCGATTGAGATGGAGCGCCGAAAGCCGGCGAACAGAGCAGCGACAAGGCAAGCAGCGGCGCGGGCCAGAAAAGCTTCACATGAAAATTGTAGCGTGGTAGCGAAATAAGTAGCGTGATGGGTTGGCAGAAGCAGAGGAGCAAGAATGATTGAAGTACGTGGGCTCAAGAAATCCATTCGAAACGGCACCCGCACAGTCGATATTCTGCGTGGCATCGACCTGGTCATTCCGCAGGGCCAGTTCGTCGCCATCATGGGTTCGTCGGGGTCGGGCAAGAGCACGCTGCTCGGACTTCTCGCCGGTCTCGACTCGCCCAGCGAGGGCGAGGTGCTGCTCGATGGCGTTGCCATCAGCAAGCTTGCCGAAGATCGCCTGGCCGAGGTGCGCGGCACGAAGATCGGTTTTGTCTTCCAGTCCTATCAGCTCATTCCCACCCTCACCGCGTTCGAAAACGTTCTGCTCCCGCATGAGCTGAACGCGCGCGGAGATGGCAAGCCTCGCGCAACTGCTCTTCTCACCGCGGTTGGTCTCGCCGACCGGATGAGCCATTACCCAGTCCAGCTTTCGGGCGGGGAGCAGCAGCGTGTGGCCTTGGCCCGCGCCTTCGTGCTCGACCCGCCGATTGTGCTCGCGGACGAGCCTACCGGCAATCTGGATTCGGCCAATGGACAGCATGTGCTCGACCTGCTGACCGAGCGCCAGCGCGATGCCCGCACCACTCTGGTAATGGTGACCCATGATCCCCAGATTGCTGCGCGAGCTGACCGGCAGATTCATCTGCGCGACGGGCTGGTCGTGGCCGACATGCTCGCCCCAGAGCAGGAGACAGTCACGGCGAGGTCGGTCTAATGGCGACGTCCCACAAACCCGCGCTGCCGTGGTCGACCGCTGCACGCATTGCCCGCCGCGAGCTGCGTGCTTCGCAGGCGAAATTCGTCTTCGTGCTGTTGTCGGTGGCCATCGGTGTCGCCTCGCTGACCGGTGTGCGCGGCTTCAGCCAGTCGTTTCAGAAAGCTCTCCTGGGCGATGCGCGCAGCCTGATGGCGGCCGATCTGTCAGCGCGCATGTTTCGCATTGCCACTGCAAAGGAAGTCCAGGAGCTCGACGCGCTGGCGACCAAGGGCGTCCAGAGAACTGAGGTCACCGAGACAGTCTCCATGGCCTCGGTGCACGGCGATCCCGTTCCGCTGCTGGTGTCGCTGAAGGCCGTCGATCCGGCATCGTATCCCTATTACGGAACGATTGTTCTGCAGCCAGACAGCAACCTGCGCGATGTGCTGAATGACGATACCGCGGTCGTCGACGACAACCTGCTGGTCCGGCTCAACGCCAAGGTCGGCAACCAGCTCAAGATCGGCAACCGCTTTTTCCGCATCGCAGCCGTGCTCGTGCGCGAGCCGGACCGCATGTCCGCCGGCGTTGGCCTCGGCCCTCGCGTCATGATCACCCGCCATGCAATGCTGCTGGCCGGCTTGCTCGGCGAAGGCAGCCGCGCCTCCGAACGTTATCTCTTCAGGCTGAACGGCAAAAATCAGGACATCGCCAACATTCGCCCGGAGCTCGAAAAGATCCTGCCCGACGCGCAGATTATGGACTTCCGCGAGACCAGCCCGGAGCTGACCAACGGCCTCGACCACGCCACCGGACTGCTCAGCCTCATCTGCCTGGTCGCCATGGTGCTGGGAGCCATCGGCGTTGCCATGGCCATGCGCGCGCATCTGCAACAGCGCATGGAAATCCTGGCCATCATGAAGTCCATCGGCGCGCGATCGTCGGACATCCTCCGCATCTATCTGCTGCAGACGGTATTTCTCGGGCTTGCGGGAGGACTGATCGGCGTGGCCTTCGGCTTCGGCGTGGAATACGTCTTTCCGTGGCTGCTCGGCTCGCTGCTTCCACTGCGGCCGCCTCTGGAACTGGCGATTCGACCCATGGCCGCGGCTCTGGCCACCGGAGTTCTGACCACGCTGCTCTTCTGTCTGCCTCCGCTCCTCGATGTTCGCCGCATTCGACCCATCGCCGTCCTGCGCAAGATGGTGGAGACATCGGATGGAACCGGCTCGCCGATGTGGTCGAGCAATCAGGCGCCCAGCAAATCGCAACGCATCGTCCTGTTAGTGGTTCTCGCGGTGGGCCTCGCGCTCTTAGCAATATGGATGATTGGTCGCGCGCATCACACTCCGCATCCGTGGGCTCTGGGTGGGTTGGCTCTCGATATCGCCATAGGATTGGCCGCGGTCTTTTACGGCTGGTGGGGACCGAAGTTCAAAGAGCGGAAGTTGCAGTGGGGAGCGATCGTAATCATCCTTGCGGGACTGGCCGGCATCGCCGCTGCGCTCTCCGATTCCTGGCTTATCGGCCGATGGTTTGCGGGAAGCCTCTTCGCTGTATTGCTGGTGATCCTCGCGCTTTCCGCCGTTACCTTACGCGCGTTGCATGCCTTCCTCGACAAGACCCGGCTGCACTTGCCCTCGGCGCTTCGTCATGGCCTCGCCAATCTGTATCGTCCGGGGAACCAGTCGTCGTCCGTCCTGGCCGCGCTGGGAACGGGTGTCATGCTGATCCTGGCTGTCTTCCTCATGCAGGGCGCGGTCGTGCGCGAGATGCACACTGCGACGTCGCCGGATACGCCAAACATGTTTCTCGTCGATATCGCGCCGGACGAATTAGAAGGCGCACGGACGCTGATTGAAAAACAGCCCGGCGTACAAAGCAAGCTCGAAACCATCCCCGTTATCTCCTCGCGCATCCTCAGCATCGACGGTGTCGGAGTGGACGCTCTGAAGGTGCAGAATTATCCCAAGCGGCTGCTGCGCTCCGCAGCCATCACATGGTCCAGCACTGTCCCTCGCGGCGCCAAGATCGCTCAGGGAAAATGGTGGTCAAATGACGCAGCGCCCGATCTGGCTGTCGTCGATCACGTGGCGGAGCGTTTGCATCTGCACATCGGTTCGCGTGTCGAGTTCGGGGCCGATGACCGGACCATCACTACCACCGTCTCGGCGATCTACAAGGTCGATGGCGAGCATGCATTCGCGCGCAGTGAATTCATCCTCGCGCCGGATCTGCTGAAGGGGCTGCCAGCCACCTGGTATGGCGCAGTACATGTGGCGCCCAATCAGGTCGCGGCCATGGAGCGGACGCTCTTCGCTGCGTATCCCACCGTCACCGTCATCAATCTCGCCGATATCCTCGAGACCATCCAGGGCGTTGTCGATCACATCACGCTGGTGATTCGTTTCCTCGCCGGATTCTCCATCCTCTCCGGCGCCATCATCCTCGCTTCAAGCGTCGCCAGCACGCGCTTCCGCCGTATTCGCGAAGTGGTGGTTCTCAAGACTCTCGGCGCCACGCGCGGGCGCATTGCGCAGGTTTTCAGCGTGGAGTTTATGGTGCTGGGGCTTCTTTCCGGACTGGTCGGAGCGATCTTCGCCAATCTTCTGGCGCGCGTTCTTCTGCACAAGATGGACGTGGTCTTCCGCGTCGACTGGGCGGGGTCGGCAGTCGCTATCGTTGCGACCGCCGTGCTGGCGACGGCTACCGGTTGGGTAGCCAGCTTCCGGCTCCTCGGCCAGAAGCCGCTGGAAGTGCTCCGCGAAGAGTAGCTGGCCTCAGGCCTTGGCGCCGCTCCCCTGGTAGTCGATCTCGACCAGGGTGCAGTCGTCGGCCGAAGAGGCGCTTCCGCAAAAGCCGGAGAGCGACTCGAAGATGTCTTGCAGATCGCGGCTCCTGGCCAACGCGTGCTCGAGCCGCGCATTGCCGAAGAACTCTCCGGACACATCTTCAGCCTCGGTAACGCCATCCGTGACCAGCAACACCCGCGTGCCCGGTGCAAGCGTGACCCGATGCGAGTGGAACTCCGCCTGTTCGATCAGACCAACGGGGAGGTTCGATTCAGTCAGCTCTTGGATGCCGTCCGCGGTTTTCAGCAGGGGATGGATGTGGCCGCAATTCACGTATTCCAGCGTGCCGTTACTATCGATCCGCAGCACAATCATGGTTGCGTATTTGCTGATGTCCTTCGCGCAGATATAGCGGTTGAGCGCCCGCGCGATCTTGTCCAGCCGCTGATCGGCCAGGAACTGGGCGTAGACCATGCCCTGCAGCGTCTGTGCCAGCAGCGCCGCCGATACACCTTTGCCGGATACGTCCGCAATCACGATATAGACGCAATCGTCGCCTGCAACCGCATCGTAGAAGTCGCCGCCGATCTCCTTGCAGGGTGCGAAGCGGGCCACGATGCTGGCATAGGAGGTCTTGGGCGGCTGCACTGCCATCAGGTCCTGCTGGATGCTGGCGGCAATGTTCAGCTCCTCGCGATAGCGCCGCGCATGCTCCTCTTCGATGGTAAGCTGGGCGTTCTCCATGAGCGCGGCTGCTTCGGTGGCGATGGTCTTGAGAAGATCGTTATCCACCTGCGTGAACTTGCTGGGATTCAGGCGGCTGTCCAGGTAAAGAACACCCATCATTTCGCCGCGCTGCGTGGCGGGATTGATGCGCCGGCCGCGCATGGGAATGCAGATGACGGTCCGGATATTCTGCGCGATGATGCTCTCCGAACGCGCCCCGCTCTCCGCGCTGAGTGTGTCCGTGACGATGAACTGGCCGGTGCCTCGGATAGCCTGCTGGATCGCGCTGTGGGAGATGGTCGAGTCGTCGGTCAGGATGCTGCCATCGCTGGCGCGTCCCACCGAAAGCTTGAGATCGCCTGCCGAATCGCACAGCAGCACGTATCCGCGCTCCACCTTGGTCAGCTCCAGCGTGGTCTCGACCAGAGCAGCCAGGATCTGGTCGACCGCGCCTACATCATTCAGCTTGCGAGCCGCTTCCAGGAACCAGTTCAGCTTCTCGATCGCAGTGTTGGGTTCGCTGCCGGGGTGCAGGTGATCCATCAACGCCCGCATCGTCGATCCGGAATTCCCGCCGCGAATGCCGAAGCGAAGCAACGGCCCTTCAAGGCTTCCGAAGTGCACCGCGTCGTTGAGTTCCAGCTTTTGTCGATCGATCTTCTTTCCGTTGACGAAGGTTCCGTGCCGGCTTCCCTGGTCGGCGATGAAGAATTCGCGGTTTTCGTAGCGGATCTCCGCGTGTTTGCGAGAAACGTAGGGGTGCTCCAGCAATAGATCGCTGCCCGGCATCCGTCCGACGGTGAAGGGACTGTGACCGATGGCAGTCTGGATCTCGTGGGGTCCATCGATCAGCATGATTGGGGTGGACGGTACCTCGAACATTCGTTCATGTCTCCAAGCGAAACTGAAACCGGAATGAGCGGAGGGGAACGCGGCCTCTCGGTGTGTAGCTGCGATTATAAACAGGAGGCGCAACGAAACCGCCGATCTATCATGGAGCGTGCCCGAATACGGGGTCGAAGGCAGCCTTGGAATTCGGGAAATTGCTGCAGTGAGAGATACAAATTGGTTTTCCAGGGTGACAATTAATTGCAGGGAATCGCAGGCCGGGCGCTCTCTACTGTCTGCAGAAAAAGCTGAGGGGGGTTGCATGGAAAAGAACCAACGACCGCTGGAACCCGGCATCGTCACCGACTTCGGCGACCGCCTGAGCTACGCGGGATACCTCTGTCTGCCCCAGCTTCTTTCCCAGCAGCGGCCGCTCTCCGACCCCGCGCATCACGATGAAATGCTCTTCATCATCCAGCACCAGGTATCGGAGCTGTGGATCAAGCAGCTGATTCATGAGCTTTCAGCCGCCATTCGGTTCGTCGGCAACGACCAGCTCGACCCCTGCTTCAAAATCCTGTCGCGGGCCAAGCTGATCCAGATGCAGCTCTTCGATCAGTGGGCGGTGCTGGAAACGCTGACTCCATCGGAATACATGGAATTTCGAGGAGTGCTGGGCCACGCATCGGGTTTCCAGTCGTATCAATATAGGAAGCTTGAATTTTTGTTGGGTAACAAGAATCGCGATGCGCTGAAAGTCTTCGAGCATGATGCGACGATTCACGCGGAGCTCGAAGCGGCGTTGCTCGCGCCAAGTTTATACGACGAATTTCTCCGCCACCTGGCGAGACGAGGCCTCGCGGTTCCGAAAGAATGCATCGAGCGTGACTGGAGCGAGCCGCATCAAAAGAACGAAGCGCTGGTCGACGTATTTCGAGAGATCTATGAGCATCCGCGCGAATATTGGGATGCCTACGAGATGTGCGAGAAACTGGTGGATGTTGAGGAGTACTTTCAGCTCTGGCGCTTCCGCCACATGAAGACAGTGGAACGCATCATCGGCTTTCGGCAAGGAACGGGAGGCTCGTCGGGGGTGGGCTTTCTGCGCCAGGCGCTGGAGTTGAGCTTCTTTCCCGAGCTGCTCGCCGTGCGCACCGGCCTGAAACAGCGATGACAGCAGCGATCGAAAAGGCAGTTGCCGCAATGGGCGAAGGCCCACTGAATGAATCGGCGATTCTGAAGTTTATTGCGCCGCTGTTTTCGCGGGTGCTGGCGAACGAGCGCGTGTACCTGGCAAATCACTCACTCGGCCGTCCTCTGGACATCATGGCAGAGGATATTGCCGAAGCCACCTCGCTTTGGTATTCGGAGATGGGCCATGCCTGGGAACCATGGCTGGTGGAACGGGAGGCATTTCGCGCTCGCATCGCGAAGCTGATTCATGCGCCTCGCGTCGATTGCGTGGTCCCCAAAACCTCGGCCGGTCATGGGCTGCGCACCGTCCTGAACGCATTGCCCGGAAAGCCCAAAGTCATAAGCACGAGCGGAGAGTTCGATTCCGTCGACGTAGTGTTGAAGCAGTACGCTGCGTTAGGACGCATCGAGGTGCTATGGGTCGAGGCCGATCCGCAAGGAGTGTTTCACATTGATGCATTGATCGAAGCGGTGCGCGCCGGTGCAGATTTAGTCGCCATTTCGCAAGTGATGTTCATGACCGGCCAGATCCTCCATGATATCGATAAGGTGGCAAAGGCCTGCCACACGCATGGCGCTAAACTGCTGGTGGATTCGTATCATGCTATCGGCGTGATTCCGGTCGACGTCGAAAGAATGGGCGCAGATTTTATGATCGGCGGCAGTTACAAATACCTGCGCGGCGGCCCGGGAGCTTGTTTCCTCTATCTTTCGCCGCAGGTTTTGTCCAGTGGATTGCGCCCGCTCGACACCGGCTGGTTTGCCAATGCCGATGAGTTTGCCTATCGCCGCTCCAATCCTCCCATGCTGAAGGAAGGTGGAGATACCTTTCTCGAATCGACGCCCCCGGTGCTGACCTACTACCAGGCGCGCAGCGGGCAGGCATTTTTATTGGCAATAGGTGTCGAGCGGCTTCGCGAATATAGCCAACGCCAGCTACGTGCGTTGCGCGGCTATCTGAAAAGCGAAGGTGTCACCGAAATGGTCGGAGGCGATGATGACCACGGAGCCTTCTTGGCCATTCGAATCGAGAATGCTAAAGATTTTGCCAAAAGGATGGAAGAAGAAGGCATCGTTTGCGATGCCCGCAGCGAATGGCTGCGCCTCTGTCCGGATTGCCTAACGCGGGATGCCGAATTGCGCCGCGCAGCAAAAGCCGTTGGGAAATTGCTGCGCGATCTGCGATAGAGGTTTAGTGCTGCGAAGCAGCATCGTCCAAAGCCAAATTCAGCTCCAGTACGTTGACACGGGGCTCGCCAAGAATACCGAACTGACGGCCTTGCATATGCGTCTGCACCAGCGTTTCCACGCTGGCATCGGAGAGATGCCGGGCCATGGCGACGCGATGCACCTGGTAAAGCGCCGCAGCGGGGCTGATATCTGGATCGAGGCCCGATCCCGATGTCGTTACCAGATCGATAGGCACAGGCTTTCCCGGCTCGGTCTTCTGATAGGTGGCGACATCGCCCTGAATGCGGTCGACCAGCTTCTTATTCGATTGCGCATAGTTCGATCCGCTGGAGTTGGCTGCATCGTAGCCATTGCCTGCAGCCGACGGGCGGCTATGGAAGTAGGTGTCTCCGGTAAAGTTCTGGCCGATGATCTCCGAGCCGATCACCTTGCCATCGCGCACGATGAGCTGCCCGTCTGCCTTCGACGGCATGGTCAGATGCGCGAACGCCGTGACCAGCAGAGGATAGATGATTCCGAGAAGCACGGTCGTGATCAGAGTGAAGCGGATAGCAATCTTTAAATTCGATGTCATGTCGATATTCCTTAGGCCAGGTGAAGCGCTGTGAGCACCAGATCGATGCCCTTGATTCCGATGAACGGAACGATGATCCCGCCCACTCCATAGACCAGCAGGTTGCGGCGCAGCAACGAAGCCGCGGACTTGGGCTCATACTTGACGCCCTTCAATGCCAGCGGAATCAGCGCAACGATAATCAGCGCGTTGAAGATAACGGCCGAGAGTATGGCTGAGTGCGGCGTAGCCAGGTGCATGATGTTGAGCGCATTCAGGACCGGAAAGACGCCGGCGAACATGGCCGGAATGATGGCAAAATATTTGGCCACATCGTTGGCGATGGAGAACGTAGTCAGCGCGCCGCGGGTCATGAGCAGTTGCTTGCCGATCTCCACAATCTCGATCAGCTTGGTCGGATTTGAATCGAGATCGACCATGTTGCCGGCTTCCTTTGCGGCCTGCGTGCCGGAGTTCATGGCCACGCCCACATCGGCCTGGGCCAGCGCCGGAGCGTCGTTGGTGCCGTCGCCGGTCATCGCCACCAGCTTGCCTTTGGCCTGCTCGCGCTTGATGAGGTCCATCTTGTCCTTCGGCTTGGCCTCGGCGAGGAAGTCATCGACTCCTGCTTCGCGCGCGATCACAGCCGCAGTCAACGGATTGTCGCCGGTAATCATGATGGTGCGAATTCCCATAGCACGCAGGCGCGCCAGTCGATCTTTCAAACCGCCCTTGACGATGTCCTTGAGATACACCACGCCGAGCGCCGTGGTATTTTCCGCAACCACCAGCGGCGTGCCTCCCAGGCGAGCGATCTCTTCCACTTTGTCGCTGACCTTGCGGGGCAGACTTGCTCCCTGTTGCTCAAGGAACTTCGCAATGGCATCGGCCGAGCCCTTACGGATGCTGGTGCCGGGCAAATCGACGCCCGACATGCGGGTCTGCGCGCTGAATGGCACGAACTCCACACGCATGTTGGTCAAGTCGCGTCCACGCAGGTTGTACTTCTCCTTGGCCAGCACCACGATCGAGCGTCCTTCGGGGGTCTCATCGGAAAACGAAGCAAGCTGCGCCGCATCCGCAAGCCGTTCTGTGCTGATGTCAGGAGCGGGGAAGAACTCCGTCGCCTGCCGGTTGCCGAGAGTGATGGTTCCCGTCTTATCCAGAAGCAGCGTATTTACGTCGCCTGCCGCTTCAACGGCGCGGCCGGACATAGCAAGGACGTTGTACTGCACCAGCCGATCCATGCCTGCAATGCCGATGGCGGAGAGCAGGCCGCCGATGGTCGTGGGAATTAGACAGACGAGCAGAGAAACCAGCACGAAGATCGTCTGCGGGGCGTGCGAGTAGATCGCGAAAGGCTGCAAGGTGGTAACGGCCAGCAGGAAGATGATGGTCAAGCCCGCAAGTAGAATGCTCAGCGCAATTTCATTCGGAGTCTTCTGTCTCTCCGCGCCTTCGACCAGAGCGATCATGCGATCGAGAAAGGTTTCGCCGGGGTTGGAGGTGATCCTGATGCGAATCCAGTCGGAGAGCACGCGTGTGCCGCCTGTAACCGCAGACCGGTCGCCGCCGGCTTCGCGGATCACAGGCGCCGATTCTCCGGTAATAGCCGATTCGTCGACCGAGGCCACGCCTTCGATCACCTCACCGTCGCCGGCGATAAACTGTCCGGCCTCAACCTTGATGATGTCGCCGGAGCGCAGCATCGAACTCGATACGGCTTCGACCGTGCCATCCGCCTTCTGGCGATAAGCCATCGTCTCGCCCTTGGCTTTGCGGAGCGTATCAGCCTGCGCCTTGCCGCGGCCTTCGGCCATCGCTTCGGCAAAATTTGCGAAGAGTACGGTGAACCATAGCCACAGCGTGATCTGTAAATTGAAGCTGATAGGGCGATGATTGATTGCGTCCTGAATCAGCAGCGCAGTGGTGAGCACGCTGCCTACTTCTACGACGAACATCACCGGGTTTTTCAGCATGGTGCGCGGATCGAGCTTGGTCAACGCGCCGACTGCCGCTTGGCTGAGGATCGCCGGATTCCAGAGACTTTGTTTTTCTGCCATGATTTTTCTCCGACGTGGTTAGAACAAAATTCCGTGCTGCAAGAGCAGGTGCTCGAGGATGGGACCGAGTGAAAGCGCGGGGAAGAAGGTCAACGCGCCGACGATCAGGATCACGCCCGTAAGCAGAATGGTGAAAAGCGAGGAGTTCACCGGGAAGGTTCCGGGGGAAGGCGGAACGCTTCTCTTCTGGGCAAGGTTCCCGGCAATGGCCAGCATCGGAATCATCATCAGAAAGCGGCCGGCCAACATCGTGAAGCCGAGGGTGATGTTGTACCAGTGCGTGTTGGCGTTGAGCCCCGCAAAGGCCGAGCCATTGTTGCCTGCAGCCGAAGTAAAGGCGTAGAGAATTTCCGTCAGGCCATGCGGACCGTTGTTGTTTAGACTGCTCAGGCCCATCTGAGGCGCGAGAACAGAGATGGCCGTCAATATCAGAATCACGACCGGGAAGATCAGGACATAAAGCATGGCCATCTTCACGTCGAAGGCCTCGATCTTCTTGCCTAGATACTCAGGCGTGCGTCCCACCATCAATCCAGCGATAAAGACTGCCAGCACGACGTAGACGAGCATGCCGTAAAGTCCCGAACCCACGCCGCCGAAGACGATCTCTCCAAGCATGATGTTGGAGAGCACGACCATTCCGCCCAAAGGTGTAAAGGAATCGTGCATGCCGTTGACTGCTCCACAGCTCTCGTCGGTAGTGGTCGCCGCAAACAGTGCGGTGCCGGTAATGCCGAAACGTACTTCCTTGCCCTCTTGATTGCCGCCGGCCTGCGACGCACTGACATGCTGGTCGACGCCGTGCAGCAGCGGGTGAGGACGCGACTCCGAAGCGTAGATACAGAAGACGCCGACGAACCACAGCAGCAGCATGCACGCAAAGACCGCCCATCCGTGCCCCGACGATCCCGACATCTTGCCCAGCGTCACGGTCAGCGCCGCGGGGATGAGAAACATGGCGAGGATCTCAAGGAAATTGCTGAACGGAGTCGGGTTTTCGAAGGGATGTGCGCTGTTGGTGTTGAAGAATCCACCACCATTGGTGCCCAGCATCTTGATGGCTTCCTGCGAAGCGACCGGGCCTTGCGCAATGGTCTGCGGCGTCGCTGCATGCTCGAGCGTCTGCGCCGTCGTGTAGGGGTGCAGATTCTGGATTACGCCCTGCCCGATAAGCAGAGGGGCAATCACGAGACAGAGGGGAAGCAGCACATAAAGAATGCAGCGCGTAGTATCGACCCAGAAATTGCCTATAGTCGCGGACTGCTTCCGTGCGATGCCGCGTACCAGCGCGACCGCAACTGCCACGCCAACGGCAGCGCTCAAGAAGTTGTGATACGCCAGGCCCACCATCTGTGTGAAATAGCTCATGGTGGTTTCCGGCACGTAGGACTGCCAATTGGTATTCGTCGTGAACGACGAGGCAGTATTCCACGCCAACGCCTGCTCTACGCCGGCAAGCTTCTGCGGATTCCAAGGCAGGATGTGCTGCACGCGTTCGATGAGATAGGTCAGCAGTAGCGAGACGACGCTGAAAAGCAGCATGGCCACGCCATACTCGCGCCAGCCCATTTCCACCTCGGCCTTCACGCCGCATAAGCGGTAGAGCGTCCGTTCCACGGGCCTCAGAACGGGATCGAGAAAGGTACGTTCACCCTCGAAAACCCGGGCCATATAGAGCCCGAGCGGGCGCATCAACGCGATAAGCACCGCAAGAAAAATCAGAATCTGCAGCCATCCATTGGCGGTCATTTCAAAACTTCTCCGGATACAACAAGGCTGCTACCAGATAGCCCAGCAAAAGCACGGTGAGAATTACGACGACGATCGTTGTAATGTCCATGGCGCTACCTCAGCCGTTCGCAGGCCTGGAGATAACCCAGGGCGAGGATAAAAAACAGAAGGGTGAAGATAATCATCAAGAAATCGAACACAGAAAAACTCCTTTGCCTGATTGCCGAGCAGGAGAGTTGAAAATTGAGATGTGCGGGGAATTGAGGGAGATCGCGTTGTTTGCGAATGGGTGACGAGAAGGATTGCCCAACGCGCAGTTGAGACTTAGCCTGCAGGGAGACTGCAGACAATTTGAAAATCGAGGACTACCGGGAAACCGCATCATTACCCCACACGTTCAAGCTTGAGTTGAACGCAGGGACCGGTAAATCCTCATAAGTAAGTCATAAGAAACTTATAAAGACGCAGCTGGCTATTCGCCGCCTTCAGGCAAAAAACGATAGCCGACCCACGGCTCGGTCTGGATGTATTCCTTCTTGCTGTCGCCCTGTAGCTTCTTTCGCAATTGGCCCACAAAGACGCGCAGATATTCAGGCTGCTGTGCTGATTGCGCGCCCCACACCGTTGTTAACAGGACCCTGTGAGTAAGCACCTTGCCCGCACTGCGCGAGAAGAGCAGCAGCAGGTCGAACTCTTTCGGCGTCAGGTGGACGGATTTTCCGAGAACCAGGACCGAGTGCGCGGCGATGTCCACAACGAAATCGCCGATTTCGATGGGAGCATCGGTTACTCGTTCCGGTGCGCGGCGCAGATGCGCGCGAACCCGCGCCAGCAACTCCTGAACACTGAACGGCTTGGTGACGTAATCGTCCGCGCCCGCATCCAGAGCTTCGATCTTAGAGCGTTCCTGATCTCGCACTGAAAGCACCAGGATTGGAATTTTGCTTTTCTTCCGGATGGCGCGGCAAAGGTCAACGCCCGTCATCCCCGGCATCATCAGGTCGGTCACCATCAGATCCGGCGCCCAATCCTCGAAGATGCGCAGCGCCTCTTCCGGCTCATTCGCAGCCCGCACGTCGTAGCCCTGCGCAGACAGCGCAGTCCGCAGCACGCGCGTGATCTGCGCCTCATCGTCGACAACTAGAACCCGTTCCGCCATGTCTTGCCTTTCTGTATCATCGCCCCTGTTATGGAAAAGAATACAGCCAGCGTCAGTCGCTCCGTTATTCGCTATGTCGGAATCACGCTGTTCGCAGCATCGATTGTGCTGTTTTATCGTCGCGTAATTCACGTCAATCAGACGACTGTCGCATTTACCTTCCTGGTCCTGATTCTCATCACCGCCTCGCGTTGGCGGCTGGCTTACTCCATCTATCTCTCGCTGTTATGCTCGCTGCTCTATAACTTCTTTTTCCTTCCTCCAATCGGCACGTTCACTATCAACGATGGACAAAACTGGATAGCTCTGGGCGCGTTTTTGTGCACCGGCATTCTCGTCAGCCAGTTGTCTGACGGTGTTCGCAAGCAAGCGGCCATCTCCGAATCGCGTCGCGTCGAGGTGGAGCGGCTCTATACCTTCAGCCAGGAGCTGCTGCTGCACGACGACCTGCGCACGCTGGCGCGCACCACGCCATCCATCGCCGCCAGAGTCTTTGGCCTGCGAGCCGTCGCTCTCTATGTTCGCGACGGTGATGCCACATATTACTCCGATCCCGGCTACGAGCTTCTTTCTCCAGCCGAGATGAAGAAGGCTGCATCGATTGCCGACCCGGTCGCAACTGAAATCGATGGCGCGCAGGTGGTTCCACTCATGCTTGGCCTGCGCTCCATGGGCTCCTTGGCGGTTCGCGAAAAAGAAAAATCCTCCGGACGGTTGGAGGCGGTTGGCACGCTTGTTGCCATAGCACTGGAACGGGCTGCCGCACTCGATCGCAGCAGCCACATGGAAGCGGCGCGCGAGAGCGAGAGGCTGCGCAGCGCGTTGCTCGATTCCGTCACGCATGATCTGCGTACGCCACTCACATCCATCCGTGCCGCGGCCAGCACTCTGGTGGGCCATCCAAAACTTCCCGAAGCCGAGCGTAACGAGATGTACGCCGTCATCGAAGAAGAGAGTTCGCGGCTCGACACGCTGATCGGCAAAGCAATCGAGATGGCGCAGCTTGACTCCCACAGCATTCAGGTGAAGCCCCGGCCTGAAGATTTATCCGAGCTGATCGAGCTGGCTCTTGAAGAAGCCCGCTCCTTGCTTGCCGATCGAACCGTCGAGGTGGAGATTCCCGCGAATCTTCCGCACGTCAACATGGATCGGGAGCTGGTGCGCCGGGTCCTGCGCCACCTGATCGAAAACGCCGCGAGATATTCGCCGCCCGCCTCGACGTTACGAATTCAGGCGCGTATCGAGGACTATCGCCTGCTGGTAAGCCTCGAAGACGAGGGGAAGGGAGTCGACGATGCGGACCGGCCCTACATCTTCGATAAGTTTTTCCGCGGACAGAATCAAAAGGCTGGCACATCGGGCACAGGAATGGGGCTGGCCATCGTGAAGGCCATCATGAATGCGCACGGAGGAGGCGTCGAGGTCGCCAACCGGCCCGGCCGGGGAGCGATTTTCACCTTCTGGCTACCGGTGGATGTTGAAGTGCTCGACGAATAGGCATCGATACTCGTCGTCGTTGGATGCGCGCGATCTCATTGGGAATTTTGTCCCCTGTTTTCCTCAGCCTGCAGATTCCGGGCGCCTCACGTCCCGTCGTTGAGGCGGGTGTTCAGGACTAAAATTGAATCAGCATCATGGCTGAATTCACACACCTCCACCTGCACACCGATTACTCCCTCCTCGATGGAGCTTGTGACGTAGACAAACTGGTCGACCGCGTGGCCGACATCGGACAGAAGGCCGTCGCCATCACCGATCACGGCAACATCTACGGAGCCGTGCACTTCTTCGACGCTGCCAAGAAGAAGGGCATCAAGCCCATCCTCGGCTGCGAGCTGTACATCTGCAAAAAGGACGACCATCGCGCCGATCCGCAGGGCGATGACTACAACCACCTGCTTGTCCTCGCCGAGAACGAAGAGGGCTACCGCAATCTGGTTCGCATCACGTCCGAAGCCTCGCTGCACGGCTTTTATCGCAAGCCGCGCGTGAGCAAGAAATATCTCGCCGAGCATTCCGCCGGATTGGTTGGTTTCTCCGGTTGCCTCGCCGGCGAAGTTTGCGAGAGCCTGATGGCAGGCAACTACAACGCGGCCAAGGCGACCGCCGCCCAGTATCAGGACATCTTCGGCCGAGGCAATTTTTTCCTCGAGATTCAGGATCAAGGTCTCGAGCTCGAGAAGAAGATTCACGCCGACCTTTTTCGTCTCGAAAAAGATCTCGACATTCCGCTGATCGCCACCAACGACAGCCACTATCTCTGCGAAGACGACTCTCACGCGCACGAAGTGCTGCTCTGCGTGCAGACTGCCGGATCGATCAACGATCCCAAGCGCTTCAAGTTCGACTCCGACCAGTTTTATGTGAAAACGGCGAACGAGATGGAGAAGCTCTTCTCGCACGCGCCTCAAGTCGTGAGCCGGACCATGCAGTTCGCCGAGCGCTGCTCGCTCAAACTCAGCAAGGTCGACAATCCCTTCCCGGAATTCTCCGTGCCCGCGGGACACTCCATCGACAGCTATTTCGAGGAAGTATGCCGCGCAGGCTTTCGCAAGCGCCTGGATACTTCGATTCGCCATCTGCAGGATCGCGGTCTGCTGCGCACTCCCATCTCCGATTACGAGGCGCGGCTGGAGCGGGAAATCTCCATCATCAAGCAGATGAAGTTCCCCGGATATTTCCTCATCGTCTGGGACTTCATCCGCTACGCGCGCGAGCACGATATTCCCGTCGGTCCCGGCCGCGGATCGGCCGCCGGATCACTGGTCAGCTTCGTCATGGAAATTACCGATATCGATCCGCTCCAGAACGCGCTGCTCTTCGAGCGCTTTCTGAATCCGGAGCGCATCTCCATGCCGGATATCGATATCGACTTCGACATGAACCGCCGCGGCGAAGTCATTGAGTACGTGACGCGCAAGTATGGCCGCGAGCAGGTTGCGCAGATCATCACCTTCAACACCATGGCCGCCAAGGCAGCGATCAAAGACGTGGGGCGCGCCCTCGATATGCCCTACGGCGACGTGGACCGCATCGCCAAGCTGGTGCCGACGACCATCGGCGTGACCATCGAGCAGGCGCTCAAAGATTCACCGCCGCTGCAGGAAGCCTACGACGGCAATCCGCAGATACGCGAGCTGATCGACACCGCGCGCAAACTCGAAGGATTAGTCCGCGGAGCCGGCGTACACGCTGCCGGCGTGGTCATCGCGCCTCGCCCGCTCACCGATCTGGTTCCGCTCAGCCGCAGCAAGAACGATGAAATCGTCACCGCCTACGATATGAAGGCGGTCGAGAAGATGGGCCTGCTCAAGATGGATTTCCTGGGGCTCACCACGCTCACGGTTATCCACGACTGCCTCAAGCTCATCGCCAAGAACCGCGGCGAAAAGATCGATCTTGCCACCATTCCGCTCGACGACCAGACTACCTATGAGAAGGTCTTCCATCGCGCATTGACCTCCGGCGTCTTCCAGTTCGAATCGGGCGGCATGCGCGACGTGCTGCGCCGCTACAAGCCCACCAGCGTTGAAGACCTCACCGCTCTCAACGCACTCTATCGTCCCGGCCCGATCCAGGGCGGCATGATCGACGACTTCATCGAGCGCAAGTGGGGCCGCCGCAAGGTCGAATACGAGCTGCCTCCGCTGGAAACAATTCTCAAAGAAACGCTCGGCGTCATCGTCTATCAGGAACAGGTGATGCAGATCGCCAACGCGCTCGCCGGCTACTCGCTCGGGGAAGCCGATCTGCTGCGCCGCGCCATGGGCAAAAAAGATCCCGCCGAGATGGGCAAGCAGCGTGACCGCTTCACCTCCGGAGCCATCGAGAAGAAGTTTCCCAAGGACAAGGTCGTTCGCATCTTCGATCTCATGGAGCAGTTCGCAGGATACGGCTTCAACAAGTCACACTCCGCCGCCTATGCGATCCTCGCCTATCAGACCGCGTATCTGAAGACGCACTATCCGGTCGAGTTCATGGCCGCGCTGCTGACGTCGGAAATTTCGAAGCCGGAAAATGTGGTCAAGTACATCAAGGAATGCCGCGAGATGGAGATCCAGGTCGAGCCGCCTGACGTGGTCTTATCCGATGCCGACTTTACGCCGCACGGCACTTCCATCCGCTTCGGCCTCACTGCAATCAAGAACGTCGGCCGCAACGCCATCGACTCCATTCTCGGAGCGCGGAGCGAGCTTGCGGGGAAGAACAAAACCTTCGCCTCCTACTGGGAGTTCTGCGAGAAGGTCGATCTGCGGCTGATGAACAAGCGCGTGCTGGAGTCGCTCATCAAGGCCGGCGCGCTTGATTCGCTGGGCCGCCGCTCTCAGTTGATCGCCGCCGCAGACAAGGCCATCGAGCGCGCACAGAAGGCGCAGCGCGATCACGCCGCGGGCCAGCATGGGCTCTTCGGAATCTTCGATGACGAACCGTCATCGAGCTCTCGCGCCGACGATCTGCCTAACGTGCCTGACTGGGACGAAAACCAGCGCCTGCAGTCGGAAAAAGAGGTGCTCGGCTTCTTTGTCTCCGGGCATCCCCTCGACAAATATGCTGACAAGCTACGCAATCTGCCCGGGGTGGTCGATACCGCAACCGCGCTCGAGATGAAGCAGTCCTCTGCGCCCCCGCGCCGCGGGCAGGCTCCCGAGCCGGATGTTGCTGTCGCCGGAGTAATCGTCGGCCTGAAGGTAGCCAAATCGAAGCGGTCGGGAGAGCTTTATGCGCAGGCGTCGCTCGAAGATACGGTGGGCAAGATCGATCTGATCTGCTTCCCAAAGGATTACGAGCGCCTCGCGCAGAACCTCAAGATCGAAGTCCCGGTGCTGATCCGAGGCAACATTCGCGCGGAAGAAGATGCCGCCCCCAAGATTGCCGTTCAATCGATTCAAACGCTCGAGGACGTGAAGGTAAAACTGCCGCTCAACGTCCGTATCAAGGTTCCTCTGGAACGTGCCAGCGAAGCGATGCTGGTCGAGCTCCGGGATATCCTGGTCGGCGCGCCCGGTCCCGGAAAACTCATGCTGAATCTGGAGCAGCGCGGCGAATACTGCGTCATCATGGAGCCGGCAGAATTGACGGTGGCCGCCGACAAGGGGTTCATCGAGCGCACCGAATCGTTGCTCGGCCGCGGGGTGGTGCAGGCGCTGGACTAACCGCGATGGCCGTCGCAAATCCGGGCTGGTTTGTCTAACCCAGCTACCACCCATACAATCGAAAGAGCGACGGAGCTTCGCCATGTACACTGGGCTGGCTCCCGAAATTGTTTGAACTATGACTGATCAAGCATCAGGCGCCACGCCGCAGATTTCCGAGGCAAAACCTGTTTCTTCCGCATGGATCAAGACGGAGTTGGCGCGGCATCCGCAGCGCCCCGATCCGATGAATTTTATCGATGCAATTTTCACGGATCTGAGCGAGATCCACGGCGACCGCTATTTCAACGACGATCCGGCGATGTATTGTGCCTTCGCCCGCTTCGATGGCGAAGAAGTCATGGTCATCGCCAACCTCAAAGGGCGCTCGACCAAAGAGAAAGCCTTGCGCAACTTCGGAATGCCTAACCCCGAAGGCTATCGTAAGGCTCTGCGCGCAATGAAGATCGCCGAGAAGTTCAACCGTCCCATCTTCACCTTCATCGACTTGATGGGCGCATGGCTTGGAGTCAGCGCAGAAGAGCGCGGACAGGCCGAAGCGATCGCCCGCAATTTGCGCGAGATGTCACGCCTGCGCGTACCGACGATTGCCACCATCACCGGAGAGGGTGGTTCTGGCGGAGCGTTAGGGTTGGCCGTTGCCGACCGCGTGCTCATCCTCGAGAAGGCGATCTATTCGGTGATTTCACCGGAAGCCTGCGCGTCGATCAGTTGGCGCGATGCCTCAAAGCGTGCCTTGGCGGCGGAAGCCTTGAAGGCCACGGCTGCGGATGTGGAAGGATTCGGATGCGTGGACGATATCGTACTCGAGCCAGGCGACGGAGCCCACGAAGACCCGGCTGCTGCGGCAAATCTGCTCGCAGAAAAACTGCGCTGGCATTTCAAGGAGCTTCAGAGCCTGTCCGTGGATGAACTGCTGAAACGCCGCTACGATAAATTCCGCAACATCGCGCAGTTCTATACCGTCTGATGCCTTCTTCCCCCCGCGAGAACGATAGCCGCAAGGCCGTGCCAGCGAGTATCGGCGCATGAGGTCGACCTCGCGCATTCGCGCCCTGCTATGGTTTTTCATCGCGGCCGGCTATTTCTATTTCGCGCGGGACATCGCCATACGCGCTGCTCTCGGCCTGAGCTCCGGCGACTGGCTGGAGCTGGTCAACCGCACGGTTCTGCTTTTCCTCCTCATCGTCGGCTATGCGGCCATGGGCTATATCGGCCAGCAGCAGCTTCACCCCGTCGACAGAATGGGGCTGGAGCTGCGGCCTGGCTGGCGGCGCGAGGTCGGTCTGGGAGCGGCCATCGGCTGGGGTGGAATCATCGCCTGCGTGCTGCCCATCGCTCTCATCGGCGGGCTGGTGGTTACCATTTACACCACCTGGCACCAGTTTGCGCTCATCTTTCTCGATTTCGCGATTCTCGCCATTGCTGCGCTGGCGGAAGAAGTGGCCTTTCGGGGCTATCCCTTCCAGCGGCTGATCGACGCCATCGGACCAGGCGCAGCCACATTTCTGATCTCGATCCTCTTCGCGCTGATTCACTGGAATAATCCCGGCTCCACAGCGGCGAGTACGCTGGTCACCTTCCTGGCCGGCTGGCTGCTTGCGCTCACTTATCTGCGCACCCGCGCGCTATGGGTAGGCTGGGGCTTCCACGTTGCCTGGAACGTGATCATGGGCATTCTCTTCGGCCTGCCCATCAGTGGGATCACCAATTTTTCTCCGGTCTTTGCCACCAATACCATCGGGCCGGCATGGATCACCGGCGGCGATTACGGTCCTGAGGGAAGCGCGATCTGCGCAGTCGTCATGCTGGTTTTGCTGATCGTGATGTATATCGCGACCGGCGACCTCAAGCACAAATATGCGCAGCCGGTGATCGTTGCCGGGGGCATGCCTGTCGATGTGGACGCCATTGCGCGCCGCCAACACGAGGCCGCCATGGGCGTTGCGGCAGCGGAGCCGGCTCCTCCGCAACTGGTGCAGATCGGCGGCATAGCGCCGGCTCTGCCGCTGAAGACAATCGAAATCCCGGAAGAAAATCCGCCGCAGGAAAGTTAAGCGCCTTTACTCATAGCGCAGCGCTGTCATGGGGTCGACCTGGGATGCGCGTAGTGCGGGTAAGAGGCAGGCAATCGCGGCGACTGTTCCCAGTACGCCGACCGCACCCAGCAAAATCAGTGGATCGCGCGAACTGCCTTCCGCCCACCGGGCGAGAAGTTTCTGCAGCGCCAGCGTCAGCGCAATCCCGCCGAGGATGCCGCCGCCTACACTCGCCACTGTAGACAGGAAGACAATACGTAGCACATGCGCTCGCTGCGCGCCCAGGGCCATGCGAATCCCGAATTCATTCGTTCGTTGCGCCACCGTGTAGGACACCACGCTGTACAGACCGACTGCGGCCAATGCCAGAGCCAGCACCGCGAAGGAGCCGAAGAGCCACGCGACGAGATGCTCCTGCTGCCATTCCTGCTGGTCGCTGATCCAGTGCTCCAGGTCCTGCACGTTGGCGTTAATCTGCTGATCGGGATCGACCGAGTTCACCGCCGCTCCGATTGTATGCAGAAGAGAAAGCGGAGGGACGTCGGATCGCACCAGGATCTGGGTATACATGCGCATCGAGAGCGTATACGGGATGAAGGCCTCGGGCAGAATCGAATTCCGCAGTCCATCGTCTCGCTTGTCGGCAATGATTCCTACGATCTCAAGGTATTCCGGCGACATCATCGGCGAGAGGACGAATCGAGCCTGGCTCTGAAGATCCGGAATCTTGAAGGAGCGCCCGATGGCGTCGCCGTTGGGGAAATAGAGACGCGCCATGGTCTGGTTGATGACCGCGAGGCGCGCCGCATTGTGATTTTCCGTCTCATCCCAGATTCTGCCGTGCGCGAGTTGGATATGCAGGATAGGAAAATACCCGGGGCTGACGAAGTTCACGCGAATCTTCTGCTCGTCCTTTGGAGGTCGGCCGAGAATTTCGATTCCCTGGTCGGAGCCGTTGGCGGGCGGCGTCGCATTCGACGAAATAGCCGCCATGGTCACTCCGGGTACATCCGCAACCTTCTTCCGGAGCAATTCGAAATAAGCGGCGCGCTCGGCGACCGTTGTGTAGGTATTCTCATGCACCGGAATTCCGACCGAGATGACGTTGTGCGGGTCGTATCCGAGCGGCGTATGGAGCAGCTTCAGGAAGCCCTCCATGGCAGCTGCCGCACCCGCCAGCATGAGCAGGGTCAGCGCAATCTGGCCGGCGATCAGCACATTGTTCGTGGAGCGCCCGCGAACCCCGCCGGCGATGCGGCGTGTGCTTGACTGCATCACCTGGCTCACCTCGGGATGCGAGAGCTGCACCGCCGGCCAAAGCCCGAAAAGGATGCCGGTCAGCAGCGCGACGCCCACGCTGAAGGCAAGAACCGGCAAGTTGATCGCAATCGCGGCTTCGTGCGGAAAAGAGTACGGTGGCAGCATGGCCACGATCAGCGCAACCAGCCGGTAGGCGAGCACGACACCCAAAGCCGTTCCGGTGAGGGAGAGCAGCAGCGCCTCAGTGAGCAGCTGTCGAACGATTCGCCGCCGCGTAGCGCCGATGGCCGCCCTTACCGCGAATTCATGCTGCCGCGCAGTGCCTCGCGCCAGCAGCAGAATCGAGACATTCCCGCATCCGATGGCCAGCAACAGAGCGACCGCACAAAACAGCAGCGCGAGCGTTCCGCCGATCTGGTGGATGAAATCCTCGTTCAATCCGATGACCTGGAAGGTGAAGCGGTCCTTCGGGAAATGATCGGGAGTTTCCTTGGCGAACTGCTGAATCAGCGGCGTCAGAGCGGCTGCGGCCATCGCATGCGTCACACCCGGCTTCAGCCTAAGTCCGACATAAAAACTGCGCGCCGGGTCCTGCGTAATCTTCAAGGGGAGATAGACGTCGCCGTCGTCCCATGTAAATCGCGGCGCGGCCACGCCCACAATACGATAGTTCTTGCGGACCAGTTGCATGGTCTGACCCAGAACAGCAGGGTCGCCGTTGAAGTGGCGCTGCCAGAACTTGTATCCGAGCACGGCCACCGGCTGAGGGTCCTGGCCATCGATGGCGTCCGACGGTATCAGTCCGCGCCCCAGCGCTGGAGGCACTCCCATGTAGTTGAAGCTGTTCGAGGTCATGTAGACCCCGTTCACATCCTCGGGAAGATCATGTCCCGTGACCGTCAGGTTCCAATCATCGGAGATGAAGGCGTCTTCGACGACCGGCGACTTGCGGATCGTCTGCCACTGCGACCCGGTGAGTCCCGCAAATCGCTGTTTGGCGGACGAATCCAGCAGCCGCATATGGACCATTCGGTCAGGAGCGGCGTACGGATATGGGTTCATGAGGACGGCATAGATCACGCTGAAGACTGCAGTCGTCGCACCGATCCCGAGGGCGAGCGAGAGAACTGCGGTGAGCGCAAAGCCAGGGCTCTTCTGCAATTGCCGGAAGGAAAACCGAAAGTCGTGCAACAGGGTCCGCATGGCTCGCTCCTTTGGGGGAACTACTGCCTCGCAGAGGAACTTGCACGCCGGCTGCCACGCTGAGCAACGAGCTAAGTTATTAATTTTAAGAAGGTAAAGAAGCAGGGAATTCCCGCTGTGGTGTCCGCTTTCGAATCAAGCATGTTCGCAAGCGGACGTGGATCAGAGCTTCCGTCACTCGGAAAATCGACAGCCTGTCAGATTTCGATTACTTAACAGGCAGGCTGTCGTAGAGATGGCCCATCTTTTCGCGCTTGACCTTGAGATAGCGCTCGAAGGTCTCTTCCGGCTCGATCTCGGCGGAGATGCGTTCGACGACCGTGATGCCCGCCGACTCCAGAGCTTCCACCTTCTCAGGATTGTTCGTGATCAGCCGCACTGCGCGAATGCCCATGAGATTGAGAACCGCTCCGGGCAGCTCGAACTCGCGGCAATCCGGCTTGTAGCCGAGCTTGAGATTGGCTTCGACCGTGTCCAGGCCCTGATCCTGAAGCTCATAAGCCTTCAGCTTGGCCATTAGGCCGATCCCGCGGCCCTCCTGCTGCTCATAAAGCAGAATACCTGCGCCTTCCTCGACGATCTTCGCCAGCGCCAGCTCCAGCTGCTGCCGGCAATCGCAGCGCAGGGAGTGAAAGACGTCTCCGGTGAGGCACTGCGAGTGTATGCGGACGATGGGAGGAGCCGAATAGATGTCGCCCATCACCAGTGCGACGGCGTCTTCGACGCGGACAGAGGGCACCGCCATTCCTTCACGGCAAGGTTCCGGTGAAACGACATCGCCTTCAAAACCTAAAATACGGAAGCGGCCCCAGCGACTGGGGAAATCTGCATCAGCCACTTTTCGAACGCTCTGCAACGGCATAGTTAAATTATAGATGCCTGATTCTGCTGGGCGATTCCCGCATTGTCATTCCCTTGTCAGGCCATCGTCAGCGTAGAGTAAAGATGTGAATTCGACGCTCATTCTGATCACCTTGCTGGTCAAGCTGGGTGTGGCTGCGGCCGTTTCAGCGGCGCTGGCCCGTTCGCGGACCTTTCAGAATCTCATCTTCGGCCAGCGGCGTGGTTCGTCCCAGACCCTCGGTCTGCTGGCGTTTATCTGTATTCCGCTTGCGCTCGGCGTTTGGATGCGATTCACCGTCCCGAACTTTCAGGCTGCCGACATCGCCTTCGAAACAACCGTGATCCTCGGCGTTCTGCTCGGCCCCCTTGCAGCTCTGGCCGGAGGAGCCTTTCTGGCGCTTCCCGCTCTGCTGCACCACGAGTATCTGGCCTTGCCCTTCAATCTCGCTGTCGCTCTCATCGCTGGCGTATTCGGCAAGTTCGTCGAGGAGGAAGAGGTCTGGTCTTTCTCGCCGTTTGTCGATCTGAGCATTTACCGCTGGGTGCGGCGCAATCTCCGCAAGCCGCGTTTCGACCGCCAGGTGCTGCTCATGATCCTCATCGTCTCGATGGAGATCACACGCGAGTGGCTCCATCATCTCTATCCTCGGCTGCTCTTCGCCCTCATCACGCACAGTTGGCCTATCCGATTTGCCATCTGGGCCTGCGCGCCCATCGTCGTCGGCATTCCGCTCAAGGTGTGGAACGCGATCCGAACCGAGCGTTCTCTCGAAGAGCAGAAGCGCCTGCTGCTGGAAGCGCGGCTGGACGCCCTTCAGCGGCAGATCAATCCGCACTTCCTCTTCAACACGCTGAACTCGATTGCTTCCCTGGTGCGCTTCCGTCCCGAACAGGCGCGCGAGCTCATCGTGAAGCTGGCCAACATCCTCCGCGCGCTCTTGAAGGACCATGATTCCTACATCCTTCTGCGTGATGAATTGAGCTTCACCGACGACTACCTCGGCATCGAGGTCGTGCGTTTTGGAGCTGACAAACTGAAGGTGGTGAAGGAGATCGATCCGCGAACCCTGGAGATCCCGGTGCCCAGCATGCTTCTCCAGCCGCTGGTGGAAAACAGCATCAAGCACGGCCTCGAGCCGCGCATCGGCGGAGGGACCATCACTCTGCGCAGCCGCATCGAGGGCGCCCAGGTCATCATCGAGGTCGAAGACGACGGCGTGGGCATTGCGCCGGGTCGCTCCCATTCGAGCGGGGTGTTGCGCGGCACAGGCATCGGTATGAAGAATGTGCGCGAGCGGCTCGAAGTGCTTTATGGGCAGGCAGCGCTCTTCGATGTGACCAGCCGCCCGGGCCGTGGAACCAAGGTTACGCTTGCCATGCCCCTGCGCCATCGAAACGGCGACGCCTACGGCGCGGACGATCAGGAGACGCTGGCGCCCTCACGCTCCACCACGCGCTCGTAGTAGGCCTCGTACTTCGGAATAATCTTGGAGGCGCAGTAGCGCTGCTGTGCGGTCTGGCGGCCTGCGACTGCGAACTGCTCATGCTTCCGGTCATCGCTGAGAAGATCGATCGTCGCGTCAGCCATCCCCGCAATATCGCCGACCGGAAAGAGCCGTCCGTTCAACCCATCGTCGATCAATTCCGGAACCCCGCCGACCCGCGTCGCGATGGTCGGAACCTTGCAGGCCATTGCCTCCAGCGCGACTAATCCGAAGGACTCCATCTCACTCGGCATCAACATCAGATCGGCAAGCGGCAACAGGTCATTCACGCTCGATTGCTTGCCCAGGAAGTGGACGCGCTCCTGGATACCCTTGCTGCGCGCCAGCCATTCAGCCTGCGAGCGGTCAGGACCGTCTCCCACCATGAGCAGCCGCGCCGGCACCTCTTCGACGATCCGGGTAAAGATCTCAACCGCATCGACAGCCCGCTTAACCGGCCGAAAGTTTGAAAGATGAATCAGGATTTTTTCGCCTGGCTCGGCGTACTGCGCTCGGCCTGCCTCTCGGATCTCCGGACTGAGAGGCGTATAGACATCGCAGTTGACGAAATTCGGAATGACCTCGATCTCCCGCTTCACCTTGAACTGCTCGACCGTCTGATCGCGAAGATAACTCGAGATCGCAGTGACGCCGTCACTCTGGTCGATGCCGAAGCGGGTGATGGGCAGGTAGGAATGGTCCAGTCCTACCAGGGTAATGTCAGTGCCGTGCAGCGTCGTGACGAAGGGCAGCCGGCGATTCTTCTCCGCCAGCATCTGGCGCGCCAGATAAGCCGAGATCGAATGCGGAATGGCGTAGTGAACGTGCAGCAGGTCGAGCTGGTAATAGGCCGCGACCTCGGACATGCGCGTGGCCAGCGCCAGATCGTACGGCGGATACTCAAAGAGCGGATAGTTCGAGACCGGAACCTCATGGTAAAAGATTCCGTGCTCGCGGCCAGTCAGCCGGAATGGTTGCGAATAGGTAATGAAGTGAACTTCATGCCCATTGGCGGCTAGTTCGATGCCAAGTTCCGTAGCCACAACACCACTACCGCCGTAGGTGGGATAACAGGTAATTCCAATTTTCATGAAGCCTCTGCGCAGTGCCTGTTGGACGCGCCAGATTGCCAACAGGATGCAAAAGAGAGCCGCCAGGCGTCCCCATGTCCCGTTTTTGGGGCATGGAGCGCCTAACTATTCGTCAGGAGTTTCGTCCTCTTCCTCGACCTTCTTTTTGGAGGCAGCCTTATCGCCGTGAGCATCTTTCGCAACCTCTACAGCGGGTAGTTCGCCGAACGCCGGCTCGTCGAACTTATACAGAGCATTCATGAAAAACTTGTACGCCCCATGCGATTGGCCGCGCCATTGCGGCTTGAATCCATAAAGAAAGATATGTCCCTTGCCGTACGCGACTTCGACGGCCGCAGCCTGTCCTTCAATCTTTTCGGGATGAAGCAGAACCCCGCTCTCCAGGGGATTTACTCCCTTCGGATAGCTGGCGAGAATCGCCCCCTTGAATCCCGGCTTGGGCTCGAAGGCCGGACCGCGCTCGAACATCACAATGGGATTCTCGGGCAGACCATAAACTCCCGGCCGCGAGCGATCCTTCAACTCCACACGCAGCAGAGCGCCGGAGCAAAAGAACTGGTCGCTGCTTACTCCATCCAGGATGTTGGTTACCGGCAGCCCCAGCAGATCGATCATCGCCGCCGCGCCCTGGTTGAAGGCGATCAGCGTTCCGCCCTGCTGCACGAAGTCCCGAAGCGCTTCAACCCCGTCGTTGTCGAAGCCCCCCGAGTATTGGCTGGGCACGATGCCGGTCTTGAAGCCGTTGAGCAGAAGGTTTTTCGAAATATCGGGAATGATGATGCTGTCATATTGTGCTTTTAAATTTCCGGCTTTCATCCCGGCGTTGTAAATGCTGATCGGAGCGAATCCATACTTCTCTAGCACCCAGCGCGTCCAGCCCTCGTCGATGGACGGCGCCCAGGGGCGATACAAACCGACGCGAGCTTTGTGCAGTGCGATCGTTTCTCCGCCATGGGAAGAAGAAACCGCCTTCACGCCGCGCTTCTCGAGGATCGATGAGAGATTGGCTCGTCCCAGACCGCTTACGACAAACGCGCCGGTTTCGGTGCCCTCGCTGGTCGGCACCGCATCCTTCGTGAAACCGACCGAGCCGCCGGCCGCGAGGATGTCGTTGACCGCCTCGAAGCTGGCATTTGCCTGATGGCTGAGCACAAAACTCGGCCCCGCACCATCAACGCCGCCAGCAACATCCGCTTTGCTCACCAGCTCCAGAGCCGCGCGCTGGTCTTCGCCCACCGGATCGGTCACCGCATCGGCGCGCACGCCCATCTGCATAGGCAGCGTCCATCCCGTTACGTCATATGGAAGGGTGACAGGCTTGCCGCTGCTGTCGCCTCCGCTATTCAAAATCGCCTGCGGATAATGCTGGACTTCGAAGAGCTCCTTCACCAGCCCTGAGAACGGCTGGTCCATCAGGATCACCCACGAGCCGGCCGCGTAAGTCGAACCGTTCGCATGGAAGCTTTCCTTCGCGCGGTGTACCTCGATGCCGTTTTCGATCATGATCTGCGCCAGTTGCGCCGCCTCCGGCGTATCGGCCTGCGGATTGGGCAGCACGTAAGCGTAAGGCGCCGCGTGCTTAAAGTGTTCGATATTGTCGTGTGCGGCCTGCCAGCGATTGAAAAGAAGCTGCTCGCGATACTTCGCCGCCGTATCCAGAACCGACATGGAGCCGGTGACCATGTACTTCACCGCATCGCCCAGGCGCCACCATCCACCCTGCCAGGGATCGGTGTACATGGTCAGCGCCTTCAGATCCTGATACTGCTTGGGGAATTCATCCACGGTGTAGAAACGCGGCGTGGCGTAGCGATAAAGCGCCGTTTCCGTGAAGAATGAAATCTCATTGCGGAAGACATGCGTGAAGTCGAGAAAGCCCGGATACCAGTTGTCGAACTCATCCTGGGAGATCGCACCCGGCATATGTTGCTGTTGCAGCGCGGCAGACATCTGCGTGCCGACAACGTTGAGCCAGCTGCGCATGTAGGGGCTGATATTCGACGAGATGGGATCGGAGAATGGCGGAATCCAGATGCGGGCAGGGAAGGGCGCGGTCTGGTGCTGGCAGTAGAAGATGACCGGGCTCCAGTCCATCTCTGCCTTCGTCACCACCTGCGACTCGATCATGTTCTGCATATAGCCATCGCGATTGTTATCGTGGCCCACATACTCCTGGTAGAGATAGGGCATTGGGCTTACCTCGAACTGCGTTCCGAGGTTCTGGCGATACCAATGCACAATCATGTTCTGGCCGTCGGGGTTCAGCGTGGGCCACAAGACCAGAATCACATTGTTGAGAATCGCATCGATCTGCGGATCCCCCTGCGTCGATGCCAGCTTGTAGGCCAGCTGAATAGAGTGCTGGCCACCGGCCACCTCGCTCGAATGCATGCCCCCGTCGATATGCACGATCACCTTCGAGGTGCGCGCCAGCTCCTTGGCCTGCGCCTCAGTCAGATCGCGTGAGTCCGCCAGCTTGCGGGCAGCCGATTTGTATTCGTCCAGCCGCGCCAGATTTTCCGGCGACGAGATGACAGCAATCTCATACTCTTCGCCACGAGTCGACTTGCCCACCTTGAACATCTTGACCCGATCCGAGCTCGCGGCCAACGCATGGAAGTAGCGGATGGCGTCGTCGTAATCGGCGAGGTAGAAATCGTCACCAGGATTGTGCCCCAGCACTGAGGCTGGCGTGGCAACCTGCGCATGAGCCGTTGCAAAGCGGAAAAAAAGAGGCAACGCAAGAATGAGAAAACAGCGGAGCAGGCAGCGAAGTGAGCGGCGGGACATTACTCTTCCTCGAATGGTTGGAATTTGTCTATCCTCGCATCCAGAAGAATAACCGCCAAGGGATTTCATTGATTTGAATCTTCTTTGCCGGCAATTATGCGGGCACCGCGAGCGCGGAGGGCCGGGGTGAATCGGCTGGGAGACAAAAAGCCGCAGAGTCGAAGCGGACCAGACAATAGATCTACAGTGACCTTCAGGGCGAAAATTGGCGGGGCAGGAGGGGGCATTCTGGTGCAGCCTTAAGCTGCACCAGAATGGTTGGGATTAAGCGAGAATCACTGGCAGCAGGTTCCGTGCTGTTCGTGCCCTGCCGCCTGTAATGCGCTCCAGTTCATCGATGTTGTGAGCCAGTACCAATGGTTTGTTCCGCCATTGGCCAGGATGTAGCGATCGTAGTCGAACTGATCACCGACCGCGGAGGTTCCGCCTGTATCATCCGCAAGCCCCGATGCCCCTCCCGGACCGAGATAGGTTATGACATTGTTGTGTACGGCATCGTTTGTTGCCACCCACGGTCCCAGGGTGCCTGTGCCACGATTTTGATTAATCACGGCGATCCCATTTCCCGCCCCGTTCGGCACTTCGACAGTATTGTCGAAGACATTGACGTTGGGGGAGTTCAGGATTGCGATCTGGGCATTCCACAACCATACCGTTGGGCCGTAGCCGTTGCCTTTCACCACATTGTTCTTGATCGTTGCCGTGTAGCTGATCTCATGAACGATGCCAGAGCCCAGGTTATGCAGCACCGTGTTGTTCTGGTACAAGGTTCCTGTGTTGTTGATATCGGTCCACAATCCATTTCCGTTGTTATCGTGAACGTAATTGAATTGCACCGTGAGATTCGTCGTAGTTGAGAACTTACTACCGCCAGCTTCCCAATTGGTTGCATAGTTAGCGTAGTTATTCCACGATATTTCATTGCTGGCGGCCACGGAGCTGGTTCCGAAGAGTTTAATTCCTATCTGCCCATTGTGATGAATAAACGAATTCATGATCTGAGAATTCGTTCCGAGAACGATCCCTCCTCCATGATTCCACTTGGCCTCCACGCCGGTGACGATCCACCCCGACCCCAATCCATCGGTCCATGTATCTCCGCCAACAGCGCCGGTTTGCGCGAGATTGGCATACTCCTGGACCACTATGTTTTGAACCTGCACATTTGGGGCGCTCCCATAAAACGCATATTGACTCATGCCCAATTCAACCGTCTGCCCGGTAGGATTGGCTGGAAGATAAACTAAGTTATTTACGCGGTCGAAATACCAGGTCCCCGGTTGCAGTCCAGTATTCGTGCTCGCCGGGGTTTGCAGTTTGGAGTTGATGAATAAATCCTGGGTGTATCCGCACAAAGGAAAGCCGGTTGTGCAAGTGCCGGATTGCGCGGTACTCGCAGTTGCGCTCGCAACCCAATAACCGCTTCCCGCAGGATCGAGCTGGAAGGTCAAAACCTGCGAGCCGTTGAAAATCACTCCGAGCTTCCCCTTGAAAATATCGCCTGCCAGGGGCACGACACTCTGCATGCGGTAAACACCGGCAGCGAACTTAAAGGTTGAGCCGGGGGGCGCCGCACTCACTGCGGCCTGAACATTGCTGCCCGGTGAGAGCTGCACGGTTACAGGTGCGGTGGATTGCGCCAGTGAGATGGAGCCAGTTGCAAAGCAGGCCGACAAAGCAAAGAATGCATAAATCCGTGAGACAAGTATTTTCATATAACTCCGCCTGGTATCTCTCCAAAAGTTAGGGACGACATGAACATCAGATGCGCCGGTAATCATGGCTGGCCCGTAACGTCGACACCGTTCCATATCCGCATTTCGTTAACGTCGGACATGTACCAGATGTCAATTCCGTTGACGTTCCCGCCCCACGCGTAGGAGTAAGTCTGTGTCGAGACATTCGTGGAGATAGGGGAAAGGACCAGGCAGCTTCCTTCCTGAGCTGTTTGAACGAAGAGACTAATGGCCTGGGTCACCGTTTCTGTCGGTTGTTGCTGAACTGCGACCGAGGTGCAGCCGTAATTCAATGCGGCCTGTGCCGCGCCAGCCAGCCACCCGTTTTGGGCCGAGGCAATCGCGGGGTTTTCCGTAACGGTGATCTGAGCCGATGCGGAGGCAAGACTATCCGAAGCATCGACGGCCGTCACCGTTACAGTGGAGCTAGGAACCGTCGACGGCGCTGTATAAAGCCCCGTAGTCGAAATCGTTCCCGTAGCTGCGCCTCCGCCTGTAACTCCGGCCACACTCCAGGTGACCGCCGTACTGGCCGATCCGTTGAGAGTTGCGGTGAATTGCTGGGTCGCGCCGCTTGTGATGCCGGCCGACAGAGGATTAATAGTGACGTTATCGGCGATGGATATAACGGCCGTTGCACTCTGCGTATTGTCGTCGACGCTAACCGCGGTAACGCTCACGGCGCCACCGGTGGGAACTGCGGAGGGAGCCTGATAAAGGCCCGTTGCGGATACCGTTCCTGCCGCCGAGCTGCCTCCTTGGACTCCATTGACCTCCCAGATGACTTCATTATCCGATGAGCCGGTTTCCGTCGCCACCAGTTGCTGGCTCTGGCCGGGCATGAGGTTGACGGCACTCGGCGAAACCGCGACTGAAATGCCGGATGCGCTGCCGGAGGTGGCTCCAGAAGCACTTGCGGCGGCCGCAGTTCGCGGGCTAATCATTCCGTAGCCCGTAAGTAGAAGACCGAAGCCAATGAAAAGAAGTGCTTGAGCGTGCTTCCGGGAACGATTTTTGAGAGGCGGCGAAACGGTATTGAAACATCCGAAATCGTGATCATGACGGAAAGCCCGATCAGCGGATGTCACGACCGTGGCAAGAAATGATGAGGCAATATGACGGCTATTCACTGTAGCGTTGCTCCTTTGCATGCAAAAAAAGAAAACGCAAACGGGTCAAAAAGAATGGCGGATGCCGTGGGAGCAACAACCTGCAAAGCAAAGAGGCACTCCATGGTGCCTTCTTAAGTAATAGTTACGTGAATTACTTTAGCGCACATATTGACTTATTCAAGATTACTAAAGTGATAACCATTTCTGGGGAGGTTGGATTTTTTGACACACTGAAATTCTGAATGCATTCGGTGCATGAGAATTGGTTTTGTTCAGGCAACCCCGAACGCGCTTTTCTTATAGAGCGCATGTATTTTGAAACGTGTAGAAGCACGTAACCGCTTCAATTCAATTGAAATCGTTGATCTCGAAAGCGCAGTAATTTGCCTCAAGACACGCTTGAACGCATTTCTCGCGCAGGCGGGAGTAATGAATTCGAGGAAAATCGCCGATCATTTCCGGAACTAAGTTAAGAGCTGAGTTAATAACTTAAAAAGAGATATAAGTTATATCTTCCTATAAGTTAGTAACTCGGAGACGTGTTATTTATTGTGCTGAGGGGGATGGAAATTCAACAACCTCATCCGGGTTCGGTGCGAGGGTTTGGTGGGGTGAAACCCAATTGACATCCAACGGCCTGCAGGATCGACTTACACGGCGAATGTCGGCAGCATCTGAATCTCCGGCATCATGAGCGAACCTCAGTCCGAGATCGAATCCGAACAGGGGATACTCACATGCCCTCGACGGATAAGCAACAGCTTGCACGCACAGTTATTGGGGCAGCACGATCCTACCGGCTGATGCCGGTGACATGAATTGGTATTGAAGTCGAACGGTTGCGACAATGGGCCAACGCGACTCGGCCCCACTTCAGCTGAAATGGGGCCGAGCCGTGTTCCAGGCGCTCAATTTTCCGGTCAGTCAGGCTCGGTCGACGGCCCTAAACGAGCACCTTGAATATCTGGTGCATATTCTCCCAGCTATTTGCAAAGAGAAAGAGGGACAGGGAGAAATAAGTGAAGGTTAGAGCCGTGCCGACGGCGCCGATCACGCGGTTTTCGCGGTATGCGAGAAAGCCCTGTTTGCCCAGGCGCTTCTTGATGAATATGCCGTAGTAGTGGACGCTGGCTAAGCCTATGCCGTGGAAAAGTCCAAACAGGGCGAAGTTGATGCCGACCCCGTGCCAGACGCCGATAACTACGAAAACAGCGCAGATCGAGAAGGCGATAGCGTTGTTGGCGCTCTTGGGACCGAAGATCCTCACCAGCATTTTGACCATGGGGGTGAACATCATATCCCGCAGCCATGTCGACAGCGAGATGTGCCACCTGTTCCAAAACTCCTGAAGATTTCGCGCCGAGAATGGGACGTTGAAGTTCTCCATCACGTCGATGCCGAGAAGACCTGACATGCCCACGACCATGTCACAGAAGCCCGAGAAATTGCAGTACAGATAGAGCGTGTAGCCGAAGAGCGCGACGAGCAGATCGATCCTGTGATGGGGGTGTCCGTCAAGCAAGAGACCCGAATAAGTGTATTGGCTCAACAGAGACGAGAGGAATAGATACTTAGTTAGACCGACAAGAACTCTGAGCAGCGCTCTGCGCTTAACGGCAGGATCCTGAATTGGATCCCGATAGGAAGCGATATATCGGCTGTATGGGCTGATCGGCCCTATCGACAATGTCGGAACGAAAAACGCAAAAGAAAGATATTCCGACAATGTCGGCATCTCGACTAAGTCGTTCCGCACCTCCTGAACGAGGTGGCAAAGGCGAAAAGTCAAATAGGAGAGGCCAAGAAAGAGCGCAGCTACATGATTTAAAAGGACGGCATGCAATGCCGGCGCAAACGAAGAGTCGAGAATCGGAACATATTTGATCACGATGAGGATCGCGATCGGGAACCAAAGTGCGACGGTTCCCCACGTCTCGGTACCGTTTTTCGTCCGCTTCAGCAGCCAGTAGTTGACCAGCACCAGAAGGAAGTAAACCAGAAATGCGGCGCCTACGGTCTTCAGGAGTAGCGGTTTCATCGCGGTTCTGTTATCGATCAGCGCCGCGAGACATGCAACATAAGCCCCCACCACGTTCAGAAGCGCGAACAACCACGTTTTCAAACCCCCGCGCACAAAACGCAGCACCAGCCATGCGGCAATGGGATATGCGGCGAAAGTAAAAAGCAAGGTGGCTAACGGCGCGTTGCGAGAAAGCATTTCTTCCCCCGAAAATCGAAACAGGCAAAGCCAGGAAATATGTAAAAGAACAGCAGTATCGAAGGCTTTCGATACACTCAGGGACTTATTTCCCTGAGCCGGCCATCACTCCAATAGCGAAAACGATGTCACTGGTTCAAGCTGTAAGCCTTCAGGAGCGCGGGCGTTATCGTCTCCGTAAACCACGTCGAGCCATTTCGATTGAAGTGGTTGTGGTTGGCAAAGAAATTCGGCAGTCTCTCGCGAGTCACTCCAGCAAATAGCACATCTCCCGGAACTCCGATCATGCTGTAGTTCGGTCCCATCACCTGCGACCAGGATGCGATCTCAGGAAGCGTGGTGTCACCGAATTCTTCTACTGTCGGAAGATGGAGAAAGACCAGCTTCGAACCATGCTGTTTGGCGAGGTCTACGATCGCTTGGATGTAATGGAGTTGATACGGCTCGGGATAGGGACCGGCATTATCAAGAGCAGGAGAGCTAACGGATATCAGAGCCCCGTCTCCGATCGAAGGCACGGGCATACTATCCTGCACGAAAGGCGTGCCGTAATAGCCTAGCCTGCGTTCCGGATCTTCGTTCTTGTATCTTCCGTAGGCGGCAAACGTCTTTTCATCGTCGCCGATGAGATTGGGCCTGATCTTCGCGAGCAGCGCTCTCGGAGCGCCAAATACCATCTCCGAATAAAGACTCAATCGATCGCGAACGGGCAAACTGCTCAAGGTATTGTCGTTGCGATCGAATCTGATCCAGTGAGACGACTGCACATGAGGCTCGTTCGTAAATGAGCCGGGCTGGGGAAGATTCCAAACGATGAGCGCTGCATGATGATGCTGAAGATAGTCCCGCAGCATGTAGTAGTGGAGATCTTCTCCCGGCCAATTCAACGCGAGCATCGCCACATGGGCCGGACGGCCAAGGCGTGCGCTGAATGATTTCTCGACGAGGTCCGCACGAACTCCCTCCATAATCCGGGAGCTGCCCAGAAACACGACATCCGCGTCTTTGGGGTCCTCATAGACTTGTTGCGCGTCCCAGCCGATGGGACCCACCTGATTCGACATGCTGATGAAATCCTGCTCATCAGACACAGGCGGCATCCAGGATAAGATGACGGGCAGAGCCAGCAGAAATATCAGGAGCAGGCAAAACGCGAGTGCAGATCTGTTGGAACGGAATGCTGGATACATCAGACCTTGCCGGTTCCTTTCGTGTCAGATAGAGCGATTCTTTGGGCAGTCTTCAGCAAGCAACGAAACGAAATGCTTTGCCGCTCCAGCCAGGAGCTCAGCCAATCACTTTCGAAGCCGCTGCAACATCGACTCAAGGCCTGCTCAGCAGATTTTGATCGAAACAGCCTGCCGACAGTGCGCCGCGGTGAGAAAAAATCAGATCAGAATCCCTGATAGACCGAGCCAACATCGAGCGAGTGCGGATTCAGCATCAGCATAACCGCGCAGGAAGCAGTGCAAAGGATAACCGCAAGAACCAACACCGCAGTATCTACCGTGCTGCTCGCTGCTCCCGAAGATTTCTTATCGGTTTCAGGATTTCCTTGCGACTTCGCCATACCATCCTCCAACGCAACGGGGAGACACTTATTCCAAGTCCGTAACTGAAAATCTTTGCGCTTTCAGTTACGCGCTCGGAATTCTTTTGAATTCAGGCGCCAGGCAAGGCCGGAGTTATTTCTTTTCCGTGCGCTTTGCGATGAGATCGGCGAGTTCTCCAACATTTTTGGTGCCTTCTACTTCGCCTACACGAAAACGGATGCCGAACTCTTGCTCGACCGCGAGAATCAGTGAGACATGTAGGAGCGAATCCCACTCGGATACATCGTTCGCCGTTAATTCGGGAGTCACTACGACTTTTTCGAGAAAAATCTCATCGAAAACCCCCTGCAGTCGTTCGAGAACTTCAGATTGTTGCACCGGCTGGCTCCGCTACTTGAATTTTGGTCTTGCTGGGCGAGTAGTTCGCTACATCTAATATATAAGTAGAAGTCTCATCGGCGAGATCTCCCGGAGCAAATCCGAGCCGCGGATAGAGATCGCGAACCATGCCATTCTTGGCAGTCGGTTTGTAAGTCCCGACGATGCGTTCGCAGCCGCGTTCCTTGGCAACACGAACGATCTCATTCAGCGTAGCTTCCTCAACCTGTCGCTTCAATACCCGGCAGCTCATCAGCCAGGTGTCAATCAGCAGTTCCGCTCCGTCGATCTTCGTTACCACGATGGCGATCAGACCGTGATCTCCAAAACGATCGGAAAGCCGGATGGTAAAGCTGGCGTGGTCAGTGCTTGAGATGAGCGCGCGAACTTCAACTTCGGTTCGCCGCTGCGTCGTCAAATTAAATTGATTGCTCTTATTGATGAGTTGCGTGATGCGGGGCACGTCAATTGGAGTGAATTCCGAAATCGTAGCGGTCATCTCCAGGGACGAGAGATAGGCATCCATGTCCGTCGCAGTGCTCTGCAACTCCTGGCGCTTCGCCTCCTGCTGATAGAGCTGAACTCTCTCCAGGTCTTCTTTGGTCACAGACCGCATTTCAAAGTGACGGCAGTCCTTGAGCGTGGTGGCGTAGGTGGAAGGATCTTCGCCCAGCCAGATCGCGTCCACTTCAGGAACGAACTGTTTGACAATATCGATTTCCGCAGGGTTGTCGTCGAAGAAGACAAAGCTGTCGACCCCAAGATTAAGCTCGAGCGCTATCTGGCGAATATTTTCCGACTTAGGCTCCCAGTTAGCCTTGAAGTTCACGATATTGGAAAGCCGAAGCACCATTTCAGGATGCTTCAGGAAAGGCTCAATGGCCTTGTCGTGATCATTCTTGCTGCAAACCGCGAGTAAGACGCCGCGTTTGGAGATTTCCAGCAGGGTTTGCTGAAAGTCGCGATAGGCCTCGCCACGCGGAGAAGTAGTCCCGATTTCGATGCCTTCCAGGCCATCGTCCCCAATCACGCCACCCCAAAGCGTGTTATCCAGATCCAGAACGATGACTTTCTTGGTCGCCCGTTTCAGGCTTGCGGCGAGAAGGGCAAACTCTCTGGCTACTTCCACCATCAGATCGGTGGAGAAAGGCTGCTTGCTTTCAAACCAGGTGCGCTCGTCAAAAGCGCGCACAGTCCCAAGGCGATTCGCAAGAAACTCTATATCGCAGATATGCGCGTATGCGGGTAAGTTCAGCCCTATCTGATAATTTACATATTTCCGGAAGGCATACTCGGAGCTAAGTCCGGAATTCCGCATGGCGCCGGGATCGAAATAAGGAGGCAAGCGGAAATTGCCAACAACCACGGACGCGCCGGAGCGGTCATGGATTTGTGCAATGAGGCCGAGAATGTCAGTGACTGCCTGATTTGCTTCCGCTTCCTGAAGCGCAAGAGGATCGGCCAGCCTTCCGGTGTAGCGGCAGCGGCGTTCCGAGGGTAGGACAAAAACTAACTCTGGCTTGAATGCGTATAAGTTGCTGTCTTCATCCATTATCTCGGAGATGTAGTTGTCATAATCACCAGTCCATAACTGAAGATTGACATCGCCAAGAACGATCGTGAAGTGTTCGATAAGATCAGCCAGCGGTCGAAGACTGCAGCCACCAATAATTGCCAGTCGCAGAGTCGACTTAGAAGAAGGCCAGAGATTTGTCTGGCTCGCTCTTTTCCTCAAAGTGTTGAGTGCGAGAACCTCGCTGAACGATCGTGCTTCCTTCGTCTTGGACTTGAGCAGCGGTACGAACGACGAATCGCTATCCCTGAGTAGATCCTTCAATCCGCGAGTTTCATGCGCCTGAATTGTCGATTCTGAGGGAGCCTGGTGGAGCGCGTTGCCAACGGTCTTGGTGTCGCCCATAGAATTAGGTCTATCGAAGCGGCCTTCATAAGTCAAGGTCATTTCCCCCCGTTTGAGTTCAATTGACAGTCAATCAACCGCACGCAGCATGTTTTCAATGGCGCGCAGGTTTGGGAAAGCTGATGTGCAGAATGGTCGCATAGCGAGCAACGTTGAGCATGCGGTCTCCCAGGGCGGCGGCTTCCGTTTATGAATCGCTACGAAGAATTTGTAACAGTCGCGTGGTCAAGAATGATGGAGTCAATTGTTCGGCCGCTGAGCGTTAAATCCGACCCTTCTCGCCCGACTGCGCTGGAGTCTGTTGGTCAGAATGTACGGTCTACGGCTTCAAGGTGAACACACTTCCGTTCGAATGAATATGAACGGTCTGGTTGACATTGACGATCACGCTGAATTGATTGTCACCCAATACGGTTACAGATTTTGGACCCAGATTTTTCACATCGACCGCCCAGAGGTTTCCATCGAGATCCAGCTTCGGGGGAGGATGCGGCAAATGAACAGTCGGCGGAGCATTGATGAGGTCAACGCGTTTCCCCCCATCCAGAAGATCGATCGACCCGCTGTGTGGCTGTAGGTGAATCACCGGCTTGTCTTGAGAGGTAACCAGCTGGCCGAACAGAAGCGCCAAGAACATGAGGGACGTTTTCATAAGACTCGCTATTTTTTCGAAAGACAGGACACAGGAAGAGGAGAGGGTGAAATCCTCTCCACGGCCCGGCTATAAAGGTTTCTCTATGGCTGCGCGGCCGCGTGTGCGTCCAGCCGGAGGAAGAGTTACTCGAATCTGAGATCTGCTTCGGGTTTGACTGCGCCGAAGGTATGTCCGCGAATCGTTAGATAGAACAGCAATTCGACACGGCTGGATACGCCCAATTTGTCGAAGGCTCGAAAAAGATAATTCTTTACCGTGTGTTCACTAAGGCCGAGTTCACTGGCGATGGTCTTATTTGTTTTGCCTTTGGCTGCGCATTGCACGACTTCAAATTCGCGCTTGGTGAGAGGCAATGCATTGTCGGCAGTCAACACGCTCGGAGCAGGAATATTCCGGAACGCTTCGAGTAGGGAAGTGGTTTCCTCTCTGCCCGCCCAAATATATCCCTTGCTTACGTGTTCAATGCAATCGAGGAACTCGCCGATCGGCTTTTGTCTTGAAAAAACTCCCCGCGCGCCGGAGCGGAACGCGTTGACCACCGCCTCATGAGTCGTTTCATTGAGAAGAAGAACAATCATGAGGTCCGGATATGTCCGGCACACTGTGTCCGCCAGATCAAAGCCGCCGCTTGCATCCGAATTGATCTCGGCGCCAATAACCACCAGATCGATCTCGCGGACAGCCAACACCTCCATCAGATCAGACGGGTGTATAGCCGTAGCATCGCACTTGCGGTTCCGGACAAGAGCGTCCGCAAGAAGGTGGCTACTCATCGAATCCCTATCCGCAATCAGCGCGTGCAGCGCAGGACTTGGATGTTGGGCAATCTTGAGAACTCGCTCTTCACTACTCATTTTTAATGACATCCAACGACTTCCTCTCAGGGGGTGGAAGTTCCGGGCATTTCGTCGGCGCCGAGGCAATTTACAAGCCCGCTGCTGACCACATCTTACGATGCAATTGCGGGCAAGCATGTTGAGTTCTATCCGGGACTCGATCTACGTACGTCGAGAGTTGCAATCACTCTGAGAAGGCCCGGGGAGGTGACATCATGATGACGCACCAGGAGGTTTGTCGTTCAAAAACACGTGGCCGTTGAGGCCGAAGTCAGAGAGCGATCAACGTTAACCATGTGTTTTTACTTTACGGGATTCGGAAGGATTTGCAATAAAAATTTCCGTCAAACTTTCTTCTCTGTTGAAAATAGAGAAGCTTCACTCCTGGGAGACAGGAAGTTTGGGGTCTTTTTCGTCTGGGGAGGAGAAGGTTACGGCAACGCCCCGCCCTTCTTTCTCATCCGATTTCTAAACGTTCGGCGGCTTGTAGAGGCTTGGGAGCTCTCTTATCCTTGGCTCAGATATGAATCTGGTGCCCGTTATAGAGCGAAGTCTGCAACGCCGAGCCGCCGTTCGATATCGCTTGCGTCTTCCGGTCATCTTTCACTGGAACGATGGCGCGGACCACACCGAAGGGGGCTTCACAGTTGACGTTGCACTGGATGGAGCATTCATCCTCAGCAGCAGATGCCCCAGGGTAGGGAGTGAAGTTCGTATCGAAATCCTGCTGCCCTCGCCCGACCAGAGCGCCGAGGAACTGCGTATCGAGTGCGTCGGTAAGGTGATGCGAGTTGTGAGCGAGCCGGGATGCAGCGGTTTCGGAGTTCATGGCACTTTCGACGACGATCACCTTACGCGACAGGTTCATCTATAGGCAAGTCATTTTTAGTCTCGACCAAAAAATGTTGTCAATGCGCGCTGGTCGAGAACAAAGCGAATTTACTTCGGGGTTTAACTGGCTAGCAATCCCGGCAGGTAACTTGGGGCGGTAACTGATTATCGCAATTCTTTCATCGCTGAGTAATCTTGCAGTGGTTACCTTTCAGTAATCTTCGCTTACTTACTCTTTATCGTTCCGAATTTAGTCTCAAGATAGATCGATTCGAGCGAGCCGCAGCTTCAGGAAGCATCGGATTAATTGTAAGACTCGTAGCGCTCCGGGAGAGACTCTCGATTTTTCTCTCTTCTTGCATTAGTTGGACCTCATCGATGGTGTCGGCAAAGCGAATAAATTGTTGTAGCAAGTGTTGAGATAAAAACAGCAACCGCCACTACGAAGCATGAAGAGAAATGCGCATTACGGACTGACCCTGCCATCGGGCGATGGGACTGAGAGGGCGAAGCTATATCTGTCTCCGAACTTACGAAGGCAACCCATTCGGCTTTTCGGAAACTAAGTAGCTTTAGGAGAGGGCTGGATCTATGAGCATCGCTGCGAATGATCCCACGATGGATATTCGCTGGTACGCGATCACAACTCGCTCGCGCCACGAAAAAACAGCTGCCGCAATGCTCGACGCCTTAGGCGTAATCAATTTCTTTCCGGTTTCCTCCGAGCTTCGTCAATGGAGCGACCGGAAACGGATGGTTGACTTCCCCTTGTTTCCGGGTTACTTGTTTGTTCGCGTGAACCCGGGCAGAGAAAGTACGCTACCTATTCTTAAGACGCCTGGAGTCGTCGGTTTCGTTGGAAACCAATACGGACCGTCGCCTATTCCTGATTTCGAGATAGACGCTGTTCGCAGAGTGCTTGCGGAAGGAACGCCATGCGCGCCTCATCCTTTTCTGCAGGAAGGCGACCGCGTCCGGGTAGTACGCGGAGCGCTAGCAGGGCTCGAGGGAACTCTCGTCAGGGCTGGTTCCCGTACCGAACTCGTGATTTCGATCGAAATGATTTCCCGGTCGGTGGCGGTTCGGGTATCGCGTGAGGATGTAGAGCCGGTTGTTCCAGGCGATATGAATTCGCTCAACGTCAGCCGCACTGAAATTGCCCTTGGAGGCCAGCTGTGAAAAATCAAGACAGGAGTGAGAGTATGCGAAGGACAATATTCCGTGCCACGGCCGTCGTAGTTTTCTCAATCGCCGCCGCCGCTGCTGGAGCTTACGCGCAGCAGCCGCCCGCCGACGCAACGCCGGCCATCGCCAAAGTCGATGCGCCTGCGGGACAAGCGTCCAGCCCCTCGCTTCAGCAGCGCTATCCTCGCTACATTATTCAGCGCGAGGATTCCCTGCTTCTTACTTTTCCTGTTTCGACGGAGCTCAATCAAACGGTGACCGTGCAGCCTGACGGGTTCATCAATCTACAGGTGGCCGGCAGCCTCCATGTGCAGGGGATGACGGTCCCCGAGGTCACCCAGGCGATCCAGCAGGCATATGGGCACATTCTGCACAATCCCATCATCAACGTGGATCTGGCGGACTTTCAGAAGCCCATGTTTACCGTCTCCGGCCAGGTAGGGAAGCCGGGCCAGTATGAGTTGCGCTCCGACCTCACGGTGGCCGAGGCTCTGGCCGTCGCCGGCGGCATGGTCATGACCAGCGCGAAGACGCAGGTCTATCTCTTTCACCGGACCTCGCACGACTGGTACGAGGTAAAGCGAGTCAATCTTAAGGAAATCCTCCGTGGCAAGAAACTCGATGAAGATGCCATGGTGCAGCCCGGGGATATGATTTACGTGCCTGAAAAGTTCATCACCAATTTCCGCAAGTATGTGCCTTACTCAGCGACGACAGGAACTTTTGTGCAGCCGAATTAGGCTGCGAATCTTCCAGGGCAGTTCGTGAAATCTCAAGAGATGAAGGGTGAGGACGTATGAGAGAGATGAACAATAGGTTTTCGGAAAACAAAGACGCTGCGGATATCTCCATGCGCGACCTGGTCGCCCCGCTCTTTCGCAAGAAGCGTCTTATACTCCTCACTTTTCTAGGGGTCTTTGCCGCAGTAATTCTGCTCTTCGCGCTGATGGGGCCGAAGTATACCTCGCATATGGCGATTCTCGTCAATCGCGAGCGTCTCGATCCCTTGGTTTCGACTGAGGCGACCACCCAGATGGTCACCACCAGCACGCCGGTGAGTCCCGAGGAAGTCAACTCCGAAATCGAGTTGTTAACCAGCCGCGATGTGCTAGAAAAGGTCGTCGTAGCAAATGGGCTGGAAAAGCCCAAAAAGTCCTCGTGGTTTCATTCGAGTAAGCCAATATCCGAAGAAGATCGCATCGCCCGCACCGCAACGGGATTGGCCAAGAAGATCAAGACTAATGTCACGACCAAGACGAATGTGATCGAGGTCCAATACAGTTCAGGCGATCCGAAGCTGGCCTACGGGGTTCTCAAATCGCTGGGTGAGCTTTACACGGCGAAACACGTCGCGGTGCATCGGCCGGCCGGCTCCTACGATTTCTTCGCTCACGAAACGCAGCGTTATAAGGATGAGCTCGATAGCGCTGAAGCCAAGCTGCGAAACTTCAGCCGTGAGAATGACGTCGCTGCGCCGGACCTCCAGCGTACGAACTTAGCGCTTCAGGTGGCGACCTCTATCGGCATTCAGCATTTGGCTGAGCAGGCAATCGCTTCGGACGAAGAGCGTGTTCGCAACGATCAATCGCAATTGACGTCGACCCCTCAGCGCTCGGCCACGCAGCAGTCCACCGCTGCAGCCGACAAGCTGCTTGAAGATCTCAATGCCACACTGCTGGCCGCGCAAACAAAGCGCACCCAGATGGCCGCGAAATACGATCCGAGCTTTCCCCTGGTGACAGAAGCGGATCAGGAAGTCGCTCAGGCGAAAGCAGCTATCGTAGAAGCCGAGAAGACGCGTTACGTCACAGAGACCACGGATCGCGACCCTACCTTCGAGCTTATCCGCGAGGATCTGGTTAAGTCGCAAGAAGATTTAGCTGCTCAGCGTGCAAATCTGGCGGCGACAAAACGCAGCATTCAGGCGATCCAGGGACAGATGGTCGATCTCGATCAGAAGTCCATCTCTCAAAACGATTTGCTCCGCGAGGTCAAAGCTGACGAGGATAACTATCTCCTCTATCTATCTAAGCGGGAGCAGGAACGTACTACGGACGCTTTGGATTCCACCCGAATCGCAAACGTCGCGATCGCGGTGCCCCCCGCAATCCCCGTCCTTCCTACTTATGGATGGCCGCTAATCATCATCGCCGGAATTGGAGTGGCAGGAGTTCTGAGCCTGTCTACGGCATATGCTGCGGACTACTTCGATTCCTCGTTCCATACGCCCGCACAGGTCGTCGATATGCTGGGCATTCCAGTAGTAGTCACCGTATCGAAGAAGAAGAGCGCGTAACCGGCGCCAGGTATGATCCTCCGCCACTTCCACTTGCGAGAGCAGCCCTTCGGCGTAACGCCGGACACTCGGTACTTATACGCGAGTGCTACTCATCGTGAGGCGCTCTCTTCGCTTCTGTACGGGCTTCAGTCCGGTCTCGGCTTCGTAGCGCTTACCGCGGAGCCGGGCATGGGCAAGACCACGCTGCTCTTCGAAACGATGAGCAAGATCCAGTCGGCGAAGAAGACGATCTTCCTCTTCCAGACGATTGCGACGCCTCTGGATCTCATGCGCGCAATCCTGATTGATTTAGGAATTAAGGATACGCAGGGAAGTCTGGTAGATCTTCAGGCCCGGCTCAACGAAACATTGGTAAGCCAATGCGCATCGGGAACGCCTCTCGTGTTAGTCGTCGACGAAGCGCAGAACCTCGACGACCCCATCCTCGAACTGGTTCGAATGCTCTCCAACTTCGAGACGCCGAGCCAGAAGCTCATGCAGATTGTTCTCTCTGGCCAGCCCCAGTTGGCTGCAAAGCTCGCCTCTCCCTCGCTGTTACAGCTACGGCAAAGAATCTCGATCTTTGCCCGCCTTGACCCGTTGTCGCCGAGTGAGACGACGGCCTACATCGAGCACCGGCTTCAGATTGCAGGCTATGATTCGCCGGTGCGGTTGTTCACCCATGGCGCGTTAGGATTGATCGCGGAGTACAGCGGCGGCATACCGCGGAATATCAACAATATCTGCTTCAATGCGCTCTCGACCGCCTTTGCGCTCCAACAAACGACGATCAACGCAGACTTGATTTTGGAAGTGCTCGCGGATCTCGGCATGCGGCCCGCCGACGGAAAGAAAACGGCATCCGCCCCCGCCATGAACGACGTGCTGTCGGTTCGGCGGCAGCCAGAGCAGGAAACAAGTTTGGGAAAGCGGCTGATCGCTTCGAGCTACATGCGGTTTGCGGTGTTGTGCATCATCGCGATCGGGATCGCGTTGTTCATCTTGAGATCCAACCGGGATGTGGCGACCGCGCCCACAGTACAGGCACGCAACAGTACCGTCGCAGCTGCAGCCCCGGCGGTATCGCCTCAACCTGCTGCTTCGGTGGTAGCAGCGCCTCCACCCGAAGTTGCGGCTGCGCCGCAGCCGGATGTTTCAGTTCCTCCGCAGCCCGCGCCGTCTTCGATCCCATCCAAGTGGGTACCGGTTCGCAGAGGACAAACGCTTCACAGTATCTGCATTGAACACTTCATCGACTGTGGTCCTGAAAATTTGCGAAAGATCGTTGAGCTCAATCCGCCCCTCGCCGACGCGAACCATATCAAGTCAGGCCAGCAAATTCGTATCCCGATCACTCTAACTCCTTCGATGAAAAATTGAGGCGAGCACCGACCATGACTCTCCCCAAAACCGCGAAGAAAGGCCAACAATGAGCAAACACTTCGAGCTGATGCAGCAACTGGAAAGAGAGCGGGAGTTCAACCAGGAACGCCCCTCTTCCTCCACGGTGCAATCTGTGCGCGAACCAAGCTATGGGTACAGTCCCAGCCGGTGGGCGAACGATGAAGCGCTGAGGCTGGTTCAGCAGGTATTTCTCCTGCAGGCCCAGGATCCGCCGCGCATCGTGGTCTTCGCCGGCATCGACCATGGAAATGGCTGCAGCCAGATTTGCGCGTCGGTTGCGGAAACACTGGCGAAGAACGCTCGCCGGCCGGTTTGCCTGGTCGAAGCGAATTTTCGCTCGCCGGGTTTGCCCGAAATGTTTGGAGCCACCAATCACCACGGCCTTACCGATGCCCTGCTCAAGAAAGATCTCCCGATCAGTGCATTCACCAAGCCGGTCGATCTGGAAAATCTTTGGCTGTTGTCCGCCGGCGCCCTCGCGGCAGATTCACCCAATCTGCTTGCTTCCGACCATCTCCGCGACAGATTGTTAGAGCTTCGCGAAGAATTCGATTTTGTAATCATTGATGCGCCTCCCTTGACTCGCTATTCGGACGCCATCGCCCTCGGCCAGCGTGCCGATGGCCTGGTTCTGGTTTTAGAGGCGGACTCCACTCGTAAAGAAGCAGCCGCGGTGGTTGCGGCAAACGTGCGGTCAGCCAACATCTCCATACTGGCCGCCGTCCTGAACAAGCGTACCTTCCCGATTCCCGAGCGGATCTACAACCGCATCTGAGTCTTCACGACTCAATCAGCGGATCGATGCACGACAAAATTCAGAAGAGGGTCTACCTGTGAGTCGGTAGATCTTTTCACTCCACCTCCCTTTGTAGTTTCTCGCAGCGGCAGAGTGTTTCTCTGCGTACGCGCTGTATCCCCCTGTCTTTGCTGGACGGACGTCGGTCCTCCGGCACAGATACTTGTCTAAGATTTTGAAGTTAACAAACAGTTGTGCGGAGGGGCATCGTGAACGATAGGAACCGTCTTCTCATAAGCCTACTTAAGCTGTTTGACCTTTTTCTCGTGGTGCTCGCGTTTGGGTTGACAACGGCGTTGATTGTGCAAGAGAAGCAGCAGTCATCTCTTGAACAGTTCCTCTCGATGAGGACGAAGGTATCGAACTTCGTGATCTTCCTCATGGCTTTGGTTATTTGTCACTTAGTGTTTTACGTGTGCGGGCTCTACAGATCCATGCGGCTTTCAAGCCGCAAGGCGGAAATCGTCGACATTCTTAAAGCGACGACGCTGAACATCGCATGCTTCGTGGTGCTGGGCTGGCTATTTGCTATCCAGATGGTTACAATTCCGTTTCTGGCGATATTCTGGGCTCTCAGCACACTGATCCTATGCGGCGCACGAATGGCGATTCGCCTTGTTGCTGGGCGTATCCGCATTCACGGTAAAGACCTGCGCTACATGCTGATTCTGGGAACGAATCCTCGGGCCATCGAATTCGCAAACAGGATTCTCGCCCGCCGCGATCGCGGATATCGTCTTCTGGGATTCGTAGATGACGATTGGCCGGGCCTTCCTGGTCTGGCGAAGGCCGGTTTTGAAGTAGTCAGTGACTACGCCGGTCTGGCCGAATACCTACGCCGCAATGTTGTCGACGAAGTCGCCATCTATCTACCCTTCGGGTCTTTCTATAGGCACTCCTTCGAGGTTGCCGCTCTCTGCGAGCAGCATGGAATCACCATGCGCTATAACTCCGATATCTTTGGCCTGAAAACGGCACGGTGGCGCGCAGAAGAGTTCGACGGCGATCAATACATTGCCACTTACACGGGAAACAATGAAGTGTGGCCGCGAACCGCAAAACGGTTGATCGATATGGCCGTCTCTGCGAGCGCCTTGCTGGCTCTATCGCCCATCTTGATTGCTGTCGCGATTGCCATCAAGATGTCCTCGCCCGGTCCACTTTTCTTCCTGCAAGAGCGTATCGGTATCAACAAACGCCGCTTTAAGATTTTCAAATTCCGCACCATGGTTCCCAATGCCGAAAGACTCATAGCGAACCTTGAGAAGCAAAATGAGATGTCGGGTCCCGTCTTCAAGATCAAGAATGACCCGCGCATCACTCCGATCGGCAAATTCCTACGTCGAAGCAGTTTGGATGAGTTGCCGCAATTGATCAATGTCCTCAAGGGTGACATGAGCTTGGTAGGTCCACGACCTCTTCCCGTCCGCGACTACGAGGGCTTTAATGAGGATTGGCAGCGGCGGCGATTCAGCGTTAAGCCTGGCATCACCTGTCTCTGGCAAGTGGGCGGACGCAGCGGAATCTCATTCAACCAGTGGATGCTGCTCGACCTCCAGTACATGGATGAGTGGTCTCTCTGGCTGGACTTTAAGATCCTCGCCAAGACCGTTCCTGCCGTCCTAAAGGGCGAAGGCGCCGCATAGCAAGATCTCCAGTGGAGGCGGCGAAGAGCCCGGTTCTCGAACTCGCCTCCACTGCAATCACCCAGTAGTCTTTTGAACAGCGCGCAGCTTTACGCTTGTCGATATGCCGCGGCCACAAATGTATCGCCGTATGCAAAACTGCAAGGTTGAGACCAAGACAGTTGCAAGCGCGATGCGGAGGAATGAATGGATCGTAGTAAGAGAAAGCAAGTAACGATCATTTACCGCATGCTTCCTCAGTATCGGGTCGATTTCTTCGAGCAATTGAGGTCAATGCTTGATGCCGAAGGCGTCGACCTCAACTTGCTATATTCGAAAGCGATCTCGAATGTAAAGAAGGACGAAGCTCATTTGCCCTGGGGCACGATTGTCCCGCAGATGAAGCTGAGTATTTCGGGGAAGCACCTGCTGTATCAGCGCTTGCCCAAGTCGATCTATGATTCCAGCCTCATCATCCTGATGCAGGAAAATAAGATCCTTAGTAATTATGTAGTATCGTTTCTCGCTCGCCGTCGCGGCATACGCGTCGCTTTGTGGGGACACGGCATCAACTTTCAGGAACAATCCGCTGGTCTTTCCAACTGGTGGAAAAAGCAGTATTCATCCAAAGTAGATTGGTGGTTCGCATACACCGACAAAGTTGCCCAGCTGGTCCAGTCGATGCCATTTCCCGGGGACCGCATCACGGTAGTGAATAACGCTATCGACACGAAAAGCCTCATCAAAGCGCTTGGCGAGGTCTCCGAGTCACAGAAGCAGGCTTTGCGCGAAAAGCTGGGGCTCGGCCCCGGACCCGTCGGTATCTACTGTGGTGGAATGTATCCGGAGAAGCGGCTCGACTTCCTCTTTGAAGCGTGTGAGACAGTAAGGCGCGAGGTTCCAGGCTTCGAGCTCATCTTGATTGGCGCTGGGCCGGACGCAAGAATCGCAGAGGAGTTCGCTGCTACTCGTCCCTGGGTTCACTATGTCGGACCGATGTTCGGCTTAGAGCGTGTCACCTATTTCTCTCTTGCGGAGATATTTCTAATGCCCGGCCTGGTTGGGCTCGCGGTCCTCGACTCGTTCGCTCTCGGGACGCCCATTGTCACGACGAAATATCCGTTTCACAGCCCGGAAATCGACTACGTGACCGACAGGCAAAATGGTCTCATCTCCGATGACGACGTCTCGGCCTATGCGCGAGCAGTAACCGGCGCGCTCACTGATCCCGGTCTGCTTCCATACCTGCGCGACAAGGCGCAACAAAGCGCTCAAACATACACGGTAGAGGCAATGGCTGCGAAGTTTGCAGCTGGCGTTCTGCAAGCCATCCAAGCGCCGTCGGCCGGGTAGAGACGAATCTATGTCACTTGCAAAAACGATCTTTCAAAAAGTTAATGCAATTTATGCGGTTCGTCGCGGGGTTCAGCTGGGCGAGCGGGTCCATATCGGAATAGGTTCGATTCTGCAGGCCCCGGCCTCGCTTCGTGTCGAAGACGATGTCTATATCGGAAAGTTCTGCACCATTGAATGCGACGGAAGAATTGGCGCCCACACCATGATCGCCAACACCGTCGGCATCATCGGAAGACTCGATCATGATTATCGCGTCGTGGGAAAGACTATCCGCAAGGCGCCTCACGTCTGGGACGCAGATCATCGTGTCGGGGAACCGAAGCTGGTCGTAGATATCGGCGAAGACGTTTGGATCGGCTACGGAGCCATCGTGCTGTCCGGTACAAAAATTGGTCGCGGCGCCATCGTGGCAGCCGGATCCGTAGTTAGTAAAGATATCGCCCCTTACGACATTGCTGCGGGAGTGCCCGCGCAAAGCATAGGACGGCGTTTCCCCTCGGATGATTTGATTCATGAGCATGAATCTCAATTACTTCACGAGCATGGAATTCCAATGAGTGTGCCGGTCTATTCATAATCTTTCTTCTATCCATCGCGTGGGCCGGGCATAACGATGGAGCGACGTCGCTAAACGCTGTTGTTTCGGTAGTAGGAACAATCCTTCGCAGTCATATTCTCTTACTTCTTAAATAAGTGGATGCGCCGCTGTATGCAGCTGTGTGAACAACCATAAATCTCTAGGAGGAAATCGTGAAACTCAACAATGAAAAGGTAATTGTCTGCGGTGCTGGCGGATTCATCGGTGGCCATCTTGTGAAGAGGCTTCTCGATGACGGAATCGACGTCATTCGCGCCTTGGATATCAAGCCTCTGCACGAGTGGTACCAAGCTTCGGAAGGCGTCGAAAATGTGGAAGCGGACCTGAAGAGCCTCGAAGCCTGCGAAAGCGCCGTTGACGGTGCGACCGTGGTGTTCAATCTCGCCGCGGACATGGGTGGAATGGGCTTCATCGAGAACAACAAAGCATTGTGCATGCTGAGTGTCCTTACGAATACCCACCTGTTAATGGCTTCGAAGGAGGCGGGCATAACCCGGTATTTCTTCTCCTCTTCGGCCTGCGTCTATAACGGCGACAAACAGCGGGACGCGAATGTCACTCCGTTGAAAGAGAGCGACGCGTATCCGGCCCTGGCGGAAGACGGCTACGGATGGGAAAAGCTGTTCAGCGAGCGCATGTGCCGTCACTTCGAAGAAGACTTCGGCTTGCAGTGCCGCGTGGCCCGCTACCACAACGTCTATGGGCCGCTGGGCACCTGGACAGGTGGACGTGAAAAGGCTCCCGCAGCAATCTGCCGGAAGGTCTGGGAGGCGAAACTTTCAGGCCGGCACGAGATCGAAATCTGGGGCGACGGCAATCAGACGCGGAGCTTCATGTATATCGATGACTGCACCATGGGTTCGCGCATGATTTTGGAGAGCGAAATCCATGAGCCGATCAACCTCGGCAGCAGCGAGATGGTCACAATTAATCAGTTGGTCGATCTCGCAGAGGAGTTCGCCGGCATCAAACTCAAGCGAAACTACAACCTCAGTGCTCCCAAAGGCGTGAACGGCCGCAACAGCGACAATACTTTGATCCAGCAGTACCTTGGCTGGGAGCCATCCACGTCTTTGCGTGAGGGTTTGCGCAAAACGTATGACTGGATTGGGGAGCAGGTAGAAGTTGCCCTCAGTGTTAGCTCCGGTGACTGAACGCTTTGCCGCGGAGAAAATCGTATGAGCCAGATAAAGAGAGCGAATATACTCGGCGTCGGCGTTAGCGCCATTTCGATGGACGACGCCGTTCGTCACTCAGACACGCTTCTGCAGAACGGTTCGCAGGGATATATCTGCGTTACGGGTGTCCATGGAATCATGGAAGCTCAGTCCGATCATGTGTTCAAAGATATTCTCAACGGATCGTTTCTCACCACGCCAGACGGCATGCCAACCGTCTGGCTCGGTCATCTACAGGGATTCAAAGGCATGACTCGGGTCTACGGCCCCGATTACATGCTCGAGTTATGCAAACTCTCTGTCGAGCGCGGTTATAAACACTTCCTCTATGGCGGAAAGCCTGGAGTAGCGGAAGACCTCAAGAGAACCTTGGTCGAGCGCTTTCCAGGATTGCAAATCGTCGGTACTTATACCCCTCCTTTTCGGCCTTTGAATGCCGACGAAGAGGCCGACCTTAGTCTCCAGTTGGAGCGTTCGCAGGCCGATGTCCTTTGGTGCGGTCTCAGCACTCCAAAACAAGAACGCTTCATGGCTCAGTATTGCGGTAAGTTGCCTGTAAAACTGATGGTAGGCGTTGGCGCGGCTTTCGACATCAATAGCGGTCATCTCAAAGATGCCCCTGCATGGATGAAGAAGGCCGGCCTGCAGTGGCTATATCGGATGATCGAGGAGCCGCAGCGTCTAGCCGGAAGATATCTTAAAAACAATCCCCGGTTTATGTGGCTTACCTGCCTTCAACTTTGCGGCTTCAGAAGATACTCGATCTCTTAGCTCCTATCTGTTAGCTGTGCTTCAAGTCATGCACGTCCCTTGCACCCTCTTTTTGGTGCTGCAAGCACGATCTTGGAGATAAAAATGAATACGGACGTCTCAGTAGTTATGCCCGCGTTCAATGCAAGCGCAACAATCGCGCAATCCATTGAATCCGCATTAAACCAGACTGCACCGCCGTTGGAAATCATAGTGGTAAACGACGCATCGACGGACGACACAGGCAGCATTGTCGCCGAAATGGCAAAACAGCATCCATCGCTACGGGTCATCGAAATGAAGCAAAACTGCGGCCTGTCTGCGGCGAGAAATACCGCGATCAGAGAAGCAAAGGGAAGCTGGATTGCCCTTCTTGACTCCGACGACCTGTGGGCCGAAGACAAGCTGTCGGATCAACTGGCATTCGCTGCAGGCAATCCCGACGTAGACATGATCGGTTGCTTTTACCGCGAAATGTTCGATTCGTCCATTGGTGCAGTACGGCGAGAGTTTTTTTGGCCATCAGCTTGTCTCATAAAAAAGTCCGTAGCGTTGGATGTTCCGTTTAATCCGGAATGGGTAGCCTCGGAGTTTCCTGAATTTCTTTCGCGTTTCGACGTGATGTACAAGAAGGACGGCGTACCGAAGCCGCTGATGTTTTACCGCCTGAACTTAACCGGGATCGCACACCGATCCTTTCTCCGCGAGCGCATGGCCTGGAAGCTCGCAAGCGAAAATGCAAGACGGCGGAAAAATGGAAGTCCAGAAATCAGCTATAGCGAACTCGAGGATTGGTATCGACGCAGCTTCCCGTGGACCACGCGGCTGCGGAAGGGGATATCGTGGCGCGGCGATCGATTGCTGCGTGAATCGCTCTTCCACGCCAAAAAAGGCCAACTACTGCGCGCGTGCCTTCTAGGACTCGCCGGAACTTTACTAAATCCTATGTCGCTCGCCACAAAGTGGCGTAGGCTCGCGTCGCTCGGCAAAGAGACCTCTCCCCAATCCACCTTACAAACCGACCAAAAGACGGAAGCGCAGAAGAATATCGCGGCATAAATCACCGCACATGCATGCTGTGCGGTGAGAATCAACCATCGAGGATCATGGCACGGCGTCTCTTCGCGTACGGCTGGTCCTCGTCAGGCGGGTGAGAGCTGGAGAAATCGATGAAGATACTTTTGTCCGCGTTTGCCTGTGACCCTGCGCAAGGATCGGAGCCAGGTGTCGGGTGGACTTGGGCATACCAGCTAGCCAAAATGGGTCACGATGTTTGCGTGTTGACGAGAGATCGTCATCGGGTATCGATTGAAGCGGCGCAATTGGCCGAGCCCATTCCAAATCTCAGGTTCATTTACCTGGAGGTACGCAGAGTTCCATACAAGATCATCGGGCTCAGTGTTTATCCCTTCTACTGGGCATGGCAACTCAAGGCGTATCTCCTTATTAAAAAGCTGGAAGATTTATCTAGCTTCGACTGCATTCATCACATCACCTACGCCAGCTATCGAACTCCGTTCTTCCTAGCGTGGCTCGGCGTTCCTTCAATCTTCGGTCCAGTCGGTGGAGGAGAAGTTGCTCCCGTCCGAATGACGAAGGGCATGTCGCTCAAGGGAAAAATACACGAGTTCGCGCGTATCGGTCTCAACATCGCAAGTTCGCTCGCGCCGATGGATGGATTGGTCTGGCGACACCCCGCTTTGATCCTGACTGCAACCCAGGAAACGCGGCTGCTTGTCCCCGAAAAGTATCGCTCCAAATGCAAGGTTCTTCCTACCATCACCACACCAGCTGTAACGAATGAAAAGAACGGTCGCCGCACCTCAGGTCGCCGTCCTTATCGGGTCTTATTTGTCGGAAGGCTATTGGAGTGGAAGGGCGTTCAGTTTGCCATCCGCGCTTTGGCCATAGCTCGAAAGACCGTGCCCGACATTCTGTTGACGATTATCGGGGATGGCCAGTACGAAGCCTCGCTGCGAGCCTTGGAAAAGACGGAAAGCCTGCAGGGCAGTATCGAATGGATTGCGCGCATGCCTCGGGCCGAGGTGCTCGATGAATATGAAAAGCACGATCTCTTCGTTTTGCCGAGCCTCCATGACTCTGGCGGAATGGTGCTTTTGGAAGCGCTGGCTCACGGCACCCCGGTTGTATGTCTGAAACTTGGTGGCCCCGGTGTGATCGTCGACTCCAGTTGCGGAGCGGCCATCGATGTCTCCAAGCGGTCCGTTGAGGAAGTGATACAAGCGTTTGCCGATCAGCTTGTACGCTTTGCGAACATGTCAGAGGCCGAAGCAGAGTTAATCCGGGCCGGCACGCGTCCGCGCGCAGCAGAATTTACGGTAGACGAAGTTGTTGGCAAAGCCTACGAATGGTTTTCCGAGATCATTGCCCAGTCTCCGTCGCAGAGCTTCATCAAGAAGGCAAAAGTGCCAGGCGCTGAATCCGCATAACACTCAATTGCTTCGGCTGGCTGAAATGTAGATCTACAGGCAGGTAGAGCCGCATTTTTTAGTTTGAATAAATAGTATTAATCACGACCTTGGAGCACATTGAGATGCACGTGGCTATCTGTATTGCGACTTGCAAGCGGCCGAAGCTCTTGGAACAGCTTTTGTTCAATATTTCAGCGTTAACTTTTGAGAGAACAAACCCCGTTCCTCAAATAAGTATCGTTGTCGTGGACAATGACGCTGCCGGTACCGCGAAGGACGTCTGTCAGCAAGTATCGCTTCCGTGGCCTCTAACCTACGTCATCGAACCGAAGCGCGGCATCGCATCGGCAAGAAATCGGGCTCTCCGCAATGCAGAAAACGCAGATTTCATCGCGTTAATAGACGACGACGAGGCGCCGGCGCCTGAATGGCTCGATGAGCTTTTGTGGACACGCTCGCAGTTCAATGCCGACGTAGTTTCGGGCCCCGTGGTTCCGATCTTCACTGAAGATGTGGCTGATTGGATAAAGGCAGGAAAGTTCTTTTACCGGCAGATCCACGAATCCGGGAAAGCGCTCAATTGGTTTGCCACCAATAATGTTCTGATCTCGAGACGTGTGCTCAACCAACTCTCTTCCTTCGACGAGCGGTTCCAACTGACGGGCGGAGAAGACCTGCAATATTCCATGAAGGTGCATCGCGCTGGCTTCAAAATAGTCTTCGCGAAAGATGCGATCGTAAGTGAAGTCATCGATGCCGATCGCGCCAATGTCCAGAGCATCTTGAAGAGGGCCTATCAGGGAGGCAATTGCCAGGTATTCGTCGAGCGCTCGCTTGATACCGGAATATCGGCGTGGATCACGAGGTTTGCGAAGGGCTGTGCTCGAACGGTCCAAGGTATAATCGAAGTAATGGTGGCAGTTTTAAAGGGTCGTGTCGCCGCCTTGGAATCAATGCGAAGAGTTTGCACCGGCGTCGGAATGCTCTCCGGATTGATAGGCTTTCGATATGAGCCATACAGAGTCATCAAAGGGCGATCGACAGCATAATGCATGTGCTCGCTGCGGCTGGCCGCTCATGGTCAACTTGCGCATCGAACGTAGACTTTCAGGCACATTCGCCCCGTGATCACTTCTGATTACTGAACCGACGCTAGGTCGGCCTACTTATTTCTTGGAGCCCAATGTTCGATCTCATGCGCAGAAGTGTCGTGGCTCGCAATACTGCCTGGATGTTTGCCGGCCAGGGGTTAAGGCTGGGCATTCAGGCGGCTTATTTTACCGCCATCGCGCGATCTCTGGGGGTAAGTAACTATGGCGCCTTTGTCGGCGTTACCGCGTTTGTTGCGGTTGCCTTTCCGTTTGGTTCCCTTGGAAGTGGCCATCTTCTAATCAGGCAAGTCGCCAAGGATAAGAGCGCCTTCGCGCGTTGTTGGGGCGAGGCTATTGGCACCACAGTGAGTGTCAGCGCCATCCTGCTTGGCATCCTGCTGATCGTTTCGCGATTTCTAATTCCGGCCACTATTCCAACCGCATTGGTTTTCCTCGTGGCCTTCTCTGATCTATTTGGATTGAGCATCATCGGCATTGCCGGGCAGGCGTTTCAAGCTTTTGAACTGCTCAAGTGGACTGCAGTAATCAACATAATGATCAGCAGTTGCCGCTTGATTGGCGCACTTCTTCTCATTGCCTTTGTGCATCATCCCTCGCCGCTCCAATGGGGATACATATATTTCGGCAGCACCTTGGCCGTGGTCATCGCCGCCTACCTGATGGTGACGCAGAAACTCGGATCGCCAAAAATAAGCCTGCGTCGCTCGCCGCGCCAGATCTTGGATGGCGTTTATTTCTCGATCAGCTTAAGCGCGCAATCGATCTATAACGATATCGACAAGACCATGCTCGTCCGCTTGAGCACCTTTGGAGCGACCGGCATTTACGGTGCTGCCTATCGTCTCATCGACGTGAGCTTTTCTCCTGTCTCCGCGCTGCTCTATGCCGCTTATCCTAAATTCTTTCGCCAGGGGGCAGGTGGCCTTGGCCCAAGCCTCGCTCACGCGCGATCGTTGTTACGCAAGGCATTGTTGTACGCCTCAGTAATTTGTGTCGGGATATTGCTGCTAGCCGGAGTCGTGCCTCACGTTCTCGGCGCTGAATATGCTCGAACGGTTGAAGCGCTTCGCTGGCTGGCGCCGCTCCCGATACTGAAGACCATCCATTACTTCATTTCAGATGCTCTCACCGGAGCAGGGCATCAGGCACTGCGAAGCGGCATACAGGCTTCAGTCGCTGTATTTAATGTGCTGATCAATCTTTGGTTGATTCCTGCTTACTCCTGGCGTGGTGCAGCATGGGCAAGCATCGCCTCCGATGGGCTCCTCGCATGTCTCATCTGCACGGCCGCCTTTGTGTTATCCCGGCGCTCGCAGAAAAAAATGGTGTTGCAGGTCCAATAGCTTTTACGTATGCGTAGTTCCATTGACAGTGTTGCACTGCGGTTTACGAGTCACCAGGGAGGCATGTGTCCACGATGAACACGGTAGCAGATGTCTCCGTCACTCAAGTCAGTGCGGTCAGTTCGAAATCCGCCGAAAAGCGCTTCTATCGCCCTGAACTCGACACGCTTCGGTTTCTTGCTTTCTTGGGCGTATTCATCTTTCATGTCATGCCGCATGACGTGGCATTCTACCTCCAACACCCGATTATCCCTCTGCCGGTTGCGCGCCTTTTCACCGCCGTATGCGGTGCAGGCGCATTTGGAGTCGATCTCTTCTTCGCGCTGAGCTCCTACTTAATCACGGTTCTGCTCATTCGCGAGCGAGCTGTGTCAGCGGATGGCCTGCACGTCAAGTTTTTCTATATTCGACGCATCTTGCGAATATGGCCTCTATACTTCTTCGTCATCGCCATCGCAGTGTTGCTTTCATTTGTCGTTCGCGAACAGCATTTGGGCTGGCCTTATGTCGCCGGATATCTGCTGCTGGCCGGTAACTGGATGTACGCGTGGCTCGGCCCTCCAATCTCGATCGCCACACCACTGTGGAGCATATCGATTGAGGAACAGTTCTATCTGATATGGCCGCTAGTCTGTCGGCGGCTTTCGCGGCGCGGAATGATCGGCATTGCGATTGGCCTTCTGGTCGTAGCGAACTTGGCCAGAGTTTGGCTGGTGTCGGCTCATGTTCTCGGTGCCGGAGTGGAGTACAACACCTTCGCTCGCCTCGACCCCATCGCATGGGGCATCATCGTAGCGTTGGTGCTCGGCGAAGACGCGCCCCGCCTATCCGGATTGCAGCGGGCGCTTCTATTCCTATCTTCGATCGCTCTCTGGTGCACCGTGTCAGAGTTCGCTCGACTCAATGCCCCAAAGGCTGTCGCACCGGTGATCGGTACTCTGGTCGGGCGCCCCTTGGTTGCCGTAGGCGCGATTGCAATGTTGATCGCCTGCATCGGCGCTCCATCGGCAGGTTTTCGGTGGATGACCGCACCGTGGCTCAGGTATCTCGGACGCATCTCGTACGGCCTCTACGTCTATCACATGGCCGGTCTATTACTGGCGCGACGGTTTTTCCCAACGAACACTGTAATCGGATATGCGTCGTACGCCGCGTGCGGACTTCTTGCCACGCTGGTCTTCAGCTCTGTTTCTTACCGCTGGCTTGAAACACCGTTTTTGCACCTGAAAGAACGCTTTGCCGTTGTACGTTCCAGGCCCGTTTAACTATGTCATTCTCCGCGAATCGCCGCGTTCTTGAAACCGGGTATTACCTCGCTGTCCTGTTTTTGTCGACAGGCGCGTTTCAGTCGCTGCTTATTGATACGTCGAGCATGGAGTCCGGAGCGGCGGGATCTCCCGTTCTCCGCCTGTTGTGGATAGGCATGAGCCTCATCGCTTTCATCCGCTGCATCAGGAGACGTCAGCAAGTCGCTCGGCTCATACGCGCAAACAAGGCGCTCTCTGCCTTGGTCCTTCTGTCTACATGCTCGCTGCTTTGGTCTGTGGACCCTAGTTTGACCCTTCATATAGGCCTGGTATTGCTGGGCACCACGTTAGTCGGACTCGATCTTGCCGTCCGCAGGACGCTCAGTGAGCAGTTAAATCTATTAATCCCAGTTCTGGGGTTGATTACGATACTGAGTGTCTTAACGGAGTTGCTGGCGCCGGGGTTGATGTACCACGATTCGCCAGCCTGGCAGGGCGCATTCGAATTCAAGAATGTTTTTGGACGCTTTCTTGCTCTCACCGCTGCAGCCTTCTTAAGCTATCCCGTCCACTCGCAAAAGGGAGCGATCGTCAAGGGCCTCGCTATGGTGGCTCTCGTCGGTATTGTCATTAAAGGACATTCCGCGGGCGCGCTTCTGTATGTCGTCCTGCTCATACTCCTGTATAAGGGCAGCGCAATCTTCCGCTGGCATCGCAAAATTCTTTTGATCGCCTCTGTTCTCTTGCTCATGGTGGCTATTCCGGCAATCTACTATGTTTCGAATAATGTAGAAGCGGCCGCCGCCCTGCTCGGTCGAGACGCAACCCTCACCGGACGCACCGATCTATGGGACTTCGCGATCAAGAGCGTGTTCCAGCATCCGCTGCTAGGCCATGGTTACGGAGCCTTCTGGAGCCCGGCCTCCCACGAAGCTGAGGCTATCCGCGAAAGCATCGGATGGCAGGCTCCGACCTCGCACAATGGCTATCTCGATCTTCTCTTGGACTTCGGCCTGGTAGGCATCGGACTATATTTCACGAGCTATTTTGTCGCCGTTCGCAGAGCAGTGATCGTATTTCGCAATGCCCGCACTGAGGATGCAGTCTGGCCGATGCTGTTCCTCATTTTCATCATCCTCTGTCAGCTTTCAGAAGCAAGCATCGTTCACGGCAACTCCATTTATTGGGTGCTCTACATATCAATAACCTTCGGACTCTACAATGAGGTCACTGCTGATGAGTCGTCTGTCGCTCGCAGAGACTCATTGCCCAATGTCGAAGTAACCAAGACCGCCATGCAGTACTGAATTTATTGCCATTCGACAGCTGTTGCGGTGGCGATTGACCCCCTTTAAAAACGGAGAGAAATGGTTTGCACCTTCTGAACTCATATCTTCCCATCTATAGCCTCACAGCCCCCGTGTTTCTGATATTCATGGCGGCGCTGGCGGTCGTTTATCGGCTCACTCCCCGCACTATGCGCGCACCTCTCCTTCTGGTTGCGTCGTACTTTGTCTATTTTGAATGGAACCATTGGCTCACCCTTCTCCTCGCCGTGATCACCCTGGTCACTTACTACTTGGCGCTGGCCATAGAGGCGCAAAAGTCTAAGGGCAAGAAGCAACTGAGCATGGCGGTGGGTGTCGCCATCGTGCTCTTGTTGTTATGTGCCTATAAAACTTATCCGTTCTGGCGCATGCATTTATCGGGAGCTCTCTCCCAGTTCAGAACAAACCTCATTGTTCCGCTCGGCCTTTCTTATTACTCGTTCAAGCTTCTCAGCTATATTCTCGACGTCTATTACGAGAAAACACCGGCCGAGAAGAATCTGACCGCATTCGCAACCTACGTCGCTTTCTTTCCGCAGATGCTTGCCGGCCCCATCCAGCGCAGCGAAAGCTTCCTGCCGCAGGTTGAAGCCGCGCCTAACGCGACATGGTCTCTCGCACTTCTCGGCATTCAGCGCATCCTCCTCGGCCTCTTTAAGAAATTCGTTGTTGCCGATAACATGGCGAAGCTGGTGGACTATGTCTACACGAATTTACACCTCGGCGGCACGCCGCTCATTCTCGGTTTCTATATTTTCCCCCTGCAGATGTACGCCGATTTCTCGGGCCTGACCGACATCGCAATCGGCTCTGCTCTTCTGCTGGGCATCGAAACTCCTGAGAACTTCATCGCTCCTTTTGCCGCGCCTAACATCAGCGAGTTCTGGCGCCGCTGGCATATCACTCTCACCACCTGGCTCACCGATTACGTCTTCACGCCGGTGCGTATGACCGTTCGCGAGTGGGGCCAAACGGGTCTTGTGTTTGCCCTCTTCGTCAACATGATTGCGATCGGGCTCTGGCATGGTGTCAAGCTGACCTATGTGACCTTCGGGGTTCTACAGGGCGCATATCTTTCGGTCGACGCGCTCAGCCGTAAAACGCGTAAAGGATGGTACAAGCGCAGCAAGCTCGCCGACCGTGTCACCGATTGGATAGGTCCGGTCCTCACCTTCCACCTATTCGCCTTCAGTCTCATCTTTTTCCGTTCGCCGAACATGAGCGATGCGTTCTATCTGTCAGGTCATCCTTTCAGTGGCCTCACTCATCTCTCCTCGGAATTCGTCACCTTCTGGGGCTATTGGGGACGCCTAATCGAAGTTGGGTTCGGTGGCTACGTTCTGATCGAACTGGGCGATTACTATCGCCGCCACAGCGAAGACGGGGGCGCTGTACTGCTTCTGCCGCGCTGGGCGCGCTGGTCAGTCTACTCCTGCACCGCGATGAGCGTGCTGGTTGCATATGTTCTGCTTTACGTGCTGGCAAGCGGCGGAGGCGCGTTTATCTATGCGGCTTATTAGAGATATCGTTAGCGTTCTAGTGATTACGGTTTGTTGGGTCATCCTGATCGACGCGGGGATGCACATCGCGGAAGCCGACTTCAACCCGTCATTCATGATGCACGACTCCGACCGCTTCATTCATCTTCGGCCGGGAGCTCACGGCTGGTGGAAGGGCGAAGGCCGCAGCTACGTGGTCATCAATAGTTATGGATTCCATGATCGGGAGCACGCTGTAGCCCGCCCAGCAGACACTTTGAGAATTGCTGTGCTCGGAAGTTCTGTCGTCGAGGCTGATCACGTAAGCTACGAGCAAAGCCTCACGTCCGTTATTCAAAGAGAGCTGGAAGATTGCCCGAATCTTCCCTGGAAGCATGTCGAAGTCTTCAACTTTGGAGTGGAAGGCTACGGACTGGCGCAGCAGTTGATCACGCTCCGAAAGGATGTGTGGCGTTTCGATCCGCAGATAGTCATCGATGTCGCAGCTTTAAATAACGACATCATGAACGACGATCGCAGGACGAAGCACAACGCAGGTGCGTATCCCTTTTTCCTCGTTCAAGACGGAGAGCTTGTACCAGACAAGATAACTAAAGATCAAAAGCCAATTGATCCCAAGCGTCTGGCCGAATCGAACAAAATCAAGGACATGATCAACAAGTCTCAGATAGCCTTGATGATCGAAGCTTCTATGCTCAGATACCAGGGGCCGCACGCCCTGCTCGATCAGCATCAGGAATTTTATCCGCCCAAGGATCCGGGGACGATCAATGCATGGGCGGTTTCAGAGGCCGTTTGGGGTCAGATGAAGCATGAAGCTGCACAACACGGCGCCGAGTTTTGGCTAGTCACCCCGGATATGAATGAACAGGTAGATCCGGATCTCGCCGACCGCGAAGCATTCCGAAATAAGTTGGGTGTTTCCGACTTATATTACCCAGATCGCCGCGCCGCTAATTTCGCAGAGCAGAACGGCATCCCGCATATTACCCTTGCTCCAACGCTTGCCGACTATACCGCGAAGAACCATGCGTATATCCACGGCTTTTATAACACCGCTCCTAATTACGGTCATTGGAACGTTCTCGGTAATCGGCTGGCCGGGGAGATCGTAGCTGCAAAGTTATGCCAGGAGAGCCAGATAGTGCACCGGCAAGCGCCGGCTGACACTCAGACCGCGAGATCTGTTGGAAAAGGCGCGTCCCAGGCCGCGTCCGTCAATCGGCTTGTGCTGTCGCAAGCGGATAACATCGCTCAAACCTCCGCCTCTGTATCAAGGTGATGCGCGCCAATTAGGTCGAAAATACACACTATGCCACAAGACCAAATCCTCACCGACACAGAGCGAAAGAAGAGCCGCGTTCTTCCCGCCTATTCTCTGCACTTGGACTTCGTGCGAGGATTAGCGGCGCTCGTGGTCTTTTACGGACACCTGCATCTCATTGTCTATGGACATACGAACGCCGCCAGTTCACTGCATAAATCAGATCCAACCTCGCATCCCGCGGATGCAACTGGGCTCGGGCACGCAGCCGTCGTCGTTTTCTTTGTGCTGAGCGGTTATCTCGTAGGCGGGAGCGTGCTGCGCGACTTGAAGCGCAATGCCTTCTCCTGGCCGAAGTATGCGCTCCGTCGCGTAGCTCGTCTTTGGACAGTGCTAATTCCGGTGCTGGTTCTTGGCGCAATCATCGATTCCTTAAGCCTTCACTTCTACTCGTCCACACAAATCTTTACCGGTGGAGAGTTCAGCCGGCATGTCACCGGCTTTCCAGGAATCGGCGTCTTTCTGCATTACCTGTTTTTCTTGCAGACGATAACTCACTTCGCCCCGGTGGCCTTTGGTTCGAATGGTGCGCTGTGGAGTCTTTCCTGCGAGTTCTGGTATTACGCGCTCTTTCCACTTATCGCCGTCTGTCTTTTTTCTCCGAGAACCTCGAAGGCCGTGCGTATAGGGTTGGGCATTCTCGCGATCATCGGCCTTTGGTTTGTGGGCTCTCGCATTGCGCTTTACTTCCCACTCTGGTGCTTAGGTGTCGTCGCTTATCTCATCCCGCCGCGCGTTCCGCAGTCCTGGCTGAAGCCGGTAAATCTACTTCTTCTCCTGCAGTTTCTGGCCGTGCTCTATATTCTTCGCTCGAAAGCGATCGGCGCCCTGCGAGCGGATATGGTCCTGGCAGTTTCATTTACGCTGTTTCTCTACGGTATTCTCCACCTCACAGGTCCAGCACGAACATCGCTATATTCGCGCCTGGCGCATGGATTGTCATTCCCTTCGTATACTCTCTATGCGTCTCATATTCCCATGGCTATCTTCCTGGCTGCTTTCACTGAGGCGACGTTTCCGCAGCTCTTTGGTCACAAGGTCGTAGTCACTGCATTGCTCTTTGTTCTGGTGTATCTCTATGCTGGGATTCAATATTTACTATTCGAGCGCAACACCGATTACTTCCGCCGTCATGTAGAAACACTCATTTTTCGACAGCGGGCTGAGCAGAGAGAAAAGGCCGGTGCAACGCCAGTGGAAACCTACGCGAAATAGATGAAGTTTGTTGTTACCGTCAACGCATTTATTACATTTATAGGATGGCGCCATAATGGATCTGAACTCACTATCCGTTGATGAACTTCTGACTAAGCGAAATAGCCTGCGGCGGCAGCTCTCAGCTTCGACCGATTTGAAAGAGCTGCGGATCGCCGTGCTTGGCGGCTCGACCACCAACGAGTTAGTCGGTTTGTTCGAATTACTGCTTCTGTCGGATGGCTTTCGTCCCGTGTTTTATCAGTCGGATTACGGACGTTTCTATGATGACGCTGTTCACGATCCTCAGGCGCTCATTGATTTCAAGCCTGACCTTGTCTACGTTCATACGTCTTGCCGTAATGTACAGAATGCGCCTCCGCTCAGCTGCACCGAGGCGGAACTTGCCAGCTATGTGCAGACCGAGACAGCGCGCTATGCCGAAATTTGGGACGCGCTCGAGCGCAATGTCGGCTGCCAGGTCATTCAGAACAACTTTGAAGCGCCGCCCTACGCAATCCTCGGCAACTACGATGCGATTGCGAGCGGAGGCCTAACTCGCTTCCTGTTGCAGTTGAATGTCTCGCTCTCCCAGGAAATCGCCAAGCGGTCGAAGGTGATTCTGCAGGATGTGCACAGCATCTCCGCAAGGCTCGGCCTGAAGCAATGGTTCGATTGGACTCGCTACTTTAGCTATAAGTTGCTGCTAACTCCGGAAGCCCACCTCGAGCTGGCGCGCTCCTTCGCAGCGACCGTGAGTGCTCTCTACGGCAAGAGCCGCAAGGTGCTGGTTCTCGATCTGGATAACACTTTGTGGGGCGGTGTTATCGGCGACGATGGCGTAGATAAGATTCAGATTGGTCGCGAAACACCGGTAGCTGAATCCTACACTGCCTTCCAGGAATACTGCCTCTCGCTCCGCAATCGCGGCATCCTGCTTGCCGTCTGCTCGAAAAATACTGAGGAGATCGCCAAGACTGGCTTCGAGCACCCCAGCTCAGTGTTGAAGCTCGAGCATATCTCCTGCTTCAAAGCGAACTGGGAGCCGAAGCACGAAAACATTCTGGCGATCGCTCAGGAACTGAACCTCGGAGTCGACAGCTTCGTCTTCGTCGACGACAATCCCGCCGAGCGCTCGATTGTCGAGGCTCAGGTGCCGGGGGTAGCTGTGCCTGATGTCGGCAGCGAAGTCTCAAAGTATGCAGAGATAGTGGAGCAGGGTCGTTATTTCGAATCCCTTTCGTTGTCGAAAGAGGATCTGGAGAGAGCCGCACTCTACGCTGAAAATTCTCAACGTGCCGCTCTGGAAAGAAAATTCGCGAATTATGGCGAATATCTCGACTCTCTCGAAATGGTTGCGGAGATCGATACATTCAAACCTGTCTACATCGAGCGTATCGCCCAACTGACAAACAAGACCAACCAATTCAATCTCACCACGCGCCGCTACACGCTGGCTGAGATGGAGTCCATCTCAACAGATTCGAATTACATTGGTATTTATGGCCGGCTCATCGACAGATTTGGTGATAACGGCCTGATCTCGATTGTTCTCGGACGTAAGGACTTCGAAGCTCCTGGTGGCACTTTGCTCCTCGACTTATGGTTGATGAGCTGCCGCGTCCTGAAACGCGATATGGAAGTTGCCATGTTGGACGAACTGGTGGCGCGCGCCAAGCAGTCAGGACTGGCGCGGTTAATAGGATATTATCTTCCTACGAAGAAGAACGGCATGGTGATGGAACACTATGCTGGTCTTGGCTTCGAAAAAACTCGGATGGATGCGGACGGAACCTCGGAATGGACACTGGATTTGGCCGGATACCAGCCACGCAACACTCACATTCGGATACTGGAGACTGTAAATGGATAGCAATGCGATTCTCGCGGATATGCAACCGATCTTTCGCGATGTTTTAGATCAGCCGGACCTCGTAGTTACCCGCGAATCGAGCGCACTGACGGTGGAAGACTGGGATTCGCTCTCGCACATCAACATCGTGACCGGCGTGGAGAAGAAATTCAAAGTAAAGTTCACTCTTGGCGAATTGCAAAAACTGAAGAATGTCGGAGAGATGGTGGACCTGGTTGCAGAGAAGCAGCAAGGGAAGTAGCTTCCGCGAAGATAAATTGAACGTTGAACTAGACGCTGTCTCATAGGTGGTTCGTATCAGGGCACGACTTAGTCGTGCCGTTTAGAACCTTGGAATGACTGGGCTTTAGCCATTGAATATAGTCAGCCATAAATCATTTATCAGGCAAGTTCTAGGCGATGGAGGGTTAATTTGAGTGGAACTGCTCTTCTCCGGCTCCATCATGTCGGATACGCTGTAAAAACGATCGAACCGATGGCCGAAGCGTATGTCCAACGCTATGGCTACGAACTAAGTACCGGCATCATCCACGATCAGCTGCAAACCGCATTTGTGCAATTCCTGAAGCTTGCCGAAGACAGCGCCTATTTGGAGTTTGTAGCTCCAGATGGGCAGGGAAGCACACTCACGACCGCGGCCAGAAAAAGCGGAGGACTCAACCACCTTTGCTACACAGTCGGCCCCCTCGAGGAAACGATTGCCGCGCTGGGAGAAGGCGGAATGCGGCTCATCTCCGAGCCAAAAGCAGCAGTCGCTTTCAACGGTCGACGCATCTGCTGGCTGGTTGGAGACGATCCTCTGCCCATCGAGCTGGTCGAGCGACGCAACGACAACGATCGATGCGAGCCTGGACTGTAATAAGCAGTAGATATGTAATCGGCTGATCCAGTAATTAAGGAAAAAAGAGAGCGTGGCCGGGAGAAAGCACTTATGCTTATCCCGGCCACGCTCTTTTTGTTTATAGCTGAGCTATCGAATTATTGCCGGATCCCCAATAGGGCCTTATTCAATTGAGGATCGCTCGAACCGCCCGCAAAATCATCGAACGCCCGCTCGGTGACTCGGACGATATGGCGGTTCATGAAAGCCGCACCTTCGCGCGCGCCGTCTTCTCCGTTTTTGAGGCAGTCTTCCCACTCGAGAACCGCCCAGCCCGGATAGTCATACTGCGCAAGCTTGCTGAAGACCGCTCCAAAATCCACTTGCCCATCCCCAAGAGAGCGAAATCTACCCGGGCGATCCACCCATGCCTGATAGCCCCCATACACGCCAGACCGGCCATTGGGGCGGAACTCCGCGTCTTTAGCATGAAATGCACGGATGAATGGATGATAGATGTCGAGGAACGCAAGAGAGTCGAGCTGCTGCAGCACAAAATGGCTGGGGTCAAAGAGTATCTTGGCTCGCGGATGGTTGTTCACCGCCTCCAGAAATCGCTCGAAGGTCGCGCCATCATGTAAGTCTTCTCCAGGATGAAGCTCAAAACATGCATCGATGCCCGTCTCTTCGAAAGCATCAAGGATCGGCGTCCAGCGGCGGGCGAGCTCAGCAAATGCTTCTTCGATCAGTCCCTGCGGACGTTGCGGCCACGGATAGAAATACGGCCAGGCCAGCGCGCCGGAGAAAGTAGCGTGCGCGTGCAATCCTAGATTTCGGCTGGCCTTTGCGGCCAAGCGCATCTGCTCGGTTGCCCACGCCTGCCGTTCCTGAGGATGGTTGCGAAGCTCCTCCGGACCGAAGCTTGCGAAGAGTTGATCGAATGCGGGATGCACCGCCACCAGCTGGCCTTGCAGATGCGTTGAAAGCTCAGTTAGAGATAGCCCGTGCTTCTGCAGCGTGCCTAGCAGATCTTCGCAATAGCTTTTGCTTTCCGCCGCAACCTTCAGATCAAGAAACCGCGCGTCGTTGGTGGGCAGTTGCAATCCCTTGAAGCCAAGACTCGCAGCCCATGCCGCAATACTGTCGAGAGAATCGAACGGTGGTTGATCGCCGATAAACTGCGCGATAAACAGGCCCGGACCTTGAATCGTCTTCATAGTGAACCTCAATGAAAGCAGCGAAAGTTAATATTCCAGCGCGGTCCATGCTCCGTCGGCCTTGCTCGAACCGATTGCGCGTTCCATGAAGGCCATGCTCCGCACTCCCTCTTCGATTCCGCAGACGCTGCCGCTCAACGATGCATCCGGCCTCTCCTGCCGCTCGAAAATTGCATGAGAAAAATCCCGATAGATGTTGGCGAAAGCTTCGACAAACCCCTCGGGGTGTCCAAGCGGCAATCGGGTCGCATGACGCGCCGCCTCGCTCAGGAACGCGCTGCCAGCATGCAGCGTCTGATCCGGACGATCCAGCCACTTCAGTTGCAGTCGATTGGGATCTTCCTGGTACCACTCCAGGCTGCCCTTCTCGCCATACACGCGCAAACGCAACCCATTGCGCTCGCCTACAGCGATTTGCGATGCAGCGAGGATTCCCGGCGCGCCATTCTCAAAAACCAGCATCGCCGAGCAATCGTCATCGAGCGCACGCCCCGCGACCATGGTGCGCAGCGTTGCCGATAGCTTCTTCACCGGCTGTCCGGTCACGTATTCGAGAAGGTTGAATGCGTGTACACCGATATCTCCGATGCACCCTCCGATCCCCGACTTAGCTGGATCGGATCTCCACTCCGCCTGCTTCTGTCCCATCTTCTCCAGCGGCTGAGTCAGCCATCCCTGCAGATATTCGACCATCACCTTGCGAATCGCGCCCAACTCGCCGCGGCGGCAGATCTCCCGCGCCTCGCGCACCAGCGGATATCCGGTATAGGTGAAGGTGAGCGCATAAAGCCGGTTGGTGCGCTCCACAATATTTTTCAGATCGAGCGCTTCCTGAAAATTCGCGGTCGCCGGTTTATCGCTCATCACGTGCAATCCCGCTTCCATCGCGGCGCGAGCGATCGGCAGGTGGAGATGATTTGGAGTAACGATCGCGACAAAGTCGATTCCGTCCGCGCGCTTTGTTTCCGCTGCGATCATCTCTTCGTAATTGGCATACGCCCGCGCTTCATCGATGCCATACGTCTGCGCTGCCGCCTTGGATTTGCCGGCATCCTGGCTGAATGCGCCCGCGACCAGCTCGATATTGCCATCCAATTCTGCTGCCATGCGATGAACCGGGCCAATGAAAGAGCCCGGCCCCCCGCCTGCCATTCCCATGCGAAGGCATCTTCCCGATCGTGTGCTCAATGTTCTCTCCCGCTCCCAATATATTCCGCTTGCGGCTCGTGGACGAATCGTCGCCCAAGATTGCCGCTGCGTCCTGCCGAAAATTTTGTTGCAATGAAATTCACCTGGACAAACCTCTGTGCCGGGATGCTATTTTTCTCATTGCACCTAGTAGAAAATCGATTTACAAGGAGCGGTTCCATACCGGCACATGAGATCAGCACAAAGAAAAAGTCTATCCGTCATTCTGCTGTCGCTGGGATTCGCAGCGATGCAATTCGCAAGCGCTCAAGCCATCAAGCGTGACTGGATCGGATCATGGGCCGCGTCTCAGCAGATCCCCGAGCCGCAGAATGCTCTCGCGCCCGAGGATCTGCACGATGCCACGCTGCGTCAGATCGTCCACTTGTCGACCGGTGGCTCAACCCTGCGCGTGCATCTATCCAATGCCTTCGGAACGGCGCCGCTGCACTTTACCTCGGTGCACATTGCGCGACCGCTCTCAACGAGTGCAGCGAAAATTGATCCTGTGACCGACAAGGCGCTGAGTTTCTCGGGAGAGAGCGACGTTATCGTTCCTGCGGGCGCGGAATACATCTCCGACCCAATCGAATATCCGATGGCCGCGCTCTCTGACCTTGCTGTGACCCTTCATCTCGACGCCGCGCCGGCGCAGCAGACCGGGCATCCCGGCTCGAGGTCTACTTCTTACTTTGTCCACGGCGTTCTGGTCTCCGCTGCAGATCTTCCTGAAGCCAAAAAAGTGGAGCACTGGTATTTGCTGGCAGGAGTCGACGTGGCCGCATTCCCGAACGCTGTATCCATCGTTGCGTTTGGCGATTCCATCACTGATGGCCACGGAGCCACCACAAACGGAAACGACCGCTGGACCGATGTTCTCGCGCAGCGCCTTCAGGCATCGCCTGCAACAAAGGCAACCAGCGTGCTCAATCAGGGCATCGGAGGAAATCATCTCCTCACCGATGGCCTCGGACCGAATGCGCTGGCACGCTTCGATCGCGACGTGCTGGCACAGCCCGGCGCGCGCTATCTCATCGTGCTCGAAGGTGTAAACGATCTCGGCGGCCTCACTCGTCTGGGCGACGTGAGCCCTGCGGAACATGCCGCGCTGGTACATCGCATCCTAGCCTCTTATGAACAGATGATTGTTCGCGCCCATGCAGCCGGCATCAAGGTCTTCGGTGCGACCATCCTTCCTTACACCGGCTCGGATTACTATCATCCCGGACCCGCGAGCGAAGCCGATCGGCAGGCCATCAATCAATGGATTCGAGCCGCCGGTCACTTCGACGCAGTTGTGGACTTCGACGCGGTCACACGAGATCCCGCGCACCCCGAGCGCTTGCTGCCCGCCTACGACTGCGGCGATCACCTCCATCCCTCACCCGCCGGCTATAAGGTCATGGCCGAAGCCATTCCGCTCTCGCTCTTCGCGCAATGAGCGAAGAGCGAATCTTCCCGGCCGCGCGATACAAAGTGCGGCCCACTCTTCATCGGGTATGCCACCATCAGGACGGGAGTGAAGAATGACCGAGGCTGTTCGAGTCGGCATCGTAGGCGCGCGCTTTGCGGCCAGGTTTCATTGGGATGGCTTACGGCGCGTATATGGTCTGCCCGTCGAGATCGTCGGTGTAACCTCGAAGACCCCAGAAGCGCGCGATGCCTTCGCCCGCGAGACGGGAATTCGCGCGTTCGAATCCTTTGCCGAACTCTGTTCGGCAGTCGATGTCGTCGATATCTGCACCCCGCCGTCGTCGCACGAACAGCTCGCCATCGAAGCCTTGCAAGCGGGGAAGCACGTCATCATCGAGAAGCCGCTCACCGGATACTACGGTGCAGGAGCTGATGGATTTCACGGCAGCGCCTTCTCGAAGGAGCAGATGCTTCGCGAAGCGACTGCAAGCTGTGCTCGCATTCTCGCGGCAGCCAAGGCCAGCGGCAAACGCGTTTGTTACGCAGAAAATTGGGTCTATGCTCCAGCAATCCAGAAAGAGGCGGAGATCCTCGCCAAGAGCAGCGGCCAAATTCTGTGGATGCTCGGCGAGCAATCTCACAGCGGATCGCATTCGCCATACTACGGTTCATGGAAATTTTCCGGCGGCGGGTCGCTGGTCGGCAAGGGCTGCCATCCCCTGAGCGCAGCTCTCTACCTCAAACGCATCGAAGGTCAATCGCGAAATGGTGCGCCCATCCGGCCCGCAACGGTAAGCGCGCGAACCCACGAGATCACTCGCATGCCTGGCTATCGCGATGAAGGTTTCCTGCGCACTGCGTACGACGACACCGAAGATTATGCGCAGATTCACATCAAGTTCGCCGACGGCACCGTGGCCGATATCTTCTCTTCGGAGCTGGTCATCGGCGGCGTCCACAACTGGATGGAAATTATCTGTAACAACCACCGTACCCGATGCAACCTCAACCCAATCGATGCGCTCGAGACCTTCAATCCCAAGGAAGAGATCTTCAAGGACATTTACATCACGGAGAAGCTGGGGAGCAAGCAAGGCTGGAGCAATCCCGCACCGGATGAAGCCTGGCAGCACGGATACCCGCAGGAGTTTCAGGACTTCATGGAAAGCATCTTTCATGGTCGAGAGCCACTCTCAGGCATCGAGCTGGCATGCGACGCAATCGCCACCATCTATGCAGGCTATCTCTCCGCAGAGCGCGGCGGCGCCGAGGTCGAAGTTCCTCTCTAGATCAAGGACGCACGATGGCCCAATCAGGAAGCCGCCACTGAAACGCCATAAGTGCGATGAGCATGCAGGAAAGCGCCAGCGTTGGCCTGACTATTGAATTTGCGGGGTCGACTTCTTCGGAGGAGCAGGTTGAACGCCTGCGGGAGCCACCGTGGTTGGTACGCCCGCCATAAATGTAGGGTCCATTTCGGCGATGTCCACGCGATAGCTCACCGTCTTCTCCGTAGGAAAGGTCCCCGGCACCTTCTGAGTCACTCTGCCCGTGGCGGCCCACTCCGTGCCCCGCTGAAAAGTAGTCATGAATCCGACATCGCTCAGCGCAAAAACGTCATGCCCCATCGTGGTGTGAAAGATCCGTCCTTTGCCGTAGCTCACGACCATGAGCATCGGTTCATCGCGATCCGTGCCTTTGTTCTTGGGGTCGGAATGTGCTGTCGCCAGCACCGTCATGTTCTTGCCCGGACCGCGAAGCGTTGCATAGAGCTCGTCCTGGCTGTGCATCCATGTAAAAGGCAATCCCTTCATGATGGGATGCTGGGGCTCGCGTGTCGTTACTCGAAAGGGAAGCCGGTTTCCGTGTGATCCGGTTGGCCCCGGCGAAGGATCGGCCGCCAGCTTGCCGTCCCTGAGATACCGGTAAGGTCCAGCCGACTCCGTTCGATGCCGCCATCCGCCTAGACCGGTCATCAGGTTGTACTCCGGCCAGTTGGGAAAAGCATTATCGGCCGCATGCACCACCACCAGCCCGCCGCCGTCGCGAATGTATTTCTCAAATGGCTGACGCAGATTATCAGGCCAGTCGGGCGCGTCGTAGTTTGAAACGATCACCTGATACTTACTGAACTCAGGATTGAACCCGCTGAAGCCCTCGCTCGATGGAGGAGCCGTCACCACCGTCACGTCGAACAGCCCCGTCTCTTCCAGCTCCAGCTTTAACACCGGAGTCGTGAGCCTCCAGTTGTGATAAGGACCGGCGCTTTCTCCGTCCAGCAACATCACGTGAATCTTCGGAGTAGTCGGCGGCGTGTTTATTGCAGAGATAAAAACGCCGCAAAGAACAGCGCACGTCAGTCGCTTGATCATGAAGTTTTCTCCACGCTGCTTTTTTTCGCTGCATTGGAGCTATAAATTACGGTGGCGAGCGATCTCTACTTTGTCGGGCTTGCCGCCGTAAACTCCGAGCAGCACGGCTTCACCGCCGGCTGAAATTCCATTACCTCGGCCCGTGTTCCATCCGGATCGTACAAATTGAGCTGCCACTTGCCGTCGCGTCCAATCTGCGGTGGGCTGTGCTTCGCAGTAAGACGATCGCCGGCATAGAGCAGGTTGACGGTCTTCTCCATGTTGAATACGCCAAGCGAGAAATGGTTCAGCACGCCGAGCGTGTCCTTCGACATATCGGCGGGAATGCCCTTCGTCTCCGGCCCTTTTACCGTCATGTACTCAAGCCAGTCCGTGCCGTCTGGTACTTGCTGTGATATCCACTCCGTCGAAGTATCGGTTCGACCGCCATGCCAGTAGGGGCGAAAGCCCAGGAGCGCGCGAAAGAAGACATCTTCGGTTGCGGGATTATGAACGATAAAGCCCACATGAATGATGTGATTGCTGAGCGGATTTGCCGCTACCGCCTCAGGCTTCGCGGGCGGCTGCAGAAACTGGATCTTGTTGCCTTCAGGATCTTCAACATTGAACCAGCGGCTGCCATCGCTGCCCTTCTCTACCTCCGACGGCACAGTGACGCCATGCGCGGAGAGATACTGTTTTAACTTGTCAGCGTTTGCAGTCGTGAATGCCACATGATCCAGGCGGTTGATTGATGTGTCGCCAGCCGGAAGAGGCAGCACCTCGACAAACTGGATCGAGCTGAAATAGTAACGAACGCCCGAAGTATTTTCCGGGTCGGTGCGCTTCACTCCGCCCAGGTCATGCACGTAGAAAGATTCGCTCTTAGCCGCGTCCGTCGTATACACGCTGATGTGCGACACCCCTGTGATCGCCGGTCGCGCCGACGAACTCTGCGCGTGAAGTTGCAAAACCGGCAGCAGTGCCACAGCAGCCATGGCTGCGAATGTTAAAGTCTTCATTGCGATACTCCCTCGGTCACTCTTCATTGGTTGGATCCAGCTTCCTCTAGAGGAAGCATCTGGTAGCTGACGAATGCAAAATGATGGCTGTCCGGAGACCACGATGGCACATTGTCGGTCCCCGATCCACCGACCAGATTGACCAGCGTGCGAACCTTGCGGTCATCCATCGACATAATGCGTAGAGCAATATCTTTGTTCGCGGGGTGGCCCGTCTCGCCCTTGTCATAGGTGAGGAAGACCATCGATTTGCCGTCTGGCGAAACGTGCGGCGTCCAATTGTTGAATTCATCCGAAGTCATCTGCTCGGGATTGCTCCCATCCGGACGCATCCGCCATATCTGCATATTGCCGCTGCGGTTCGAATTGAAGTAAATGTATCGGCCGTCAGGCGAATAGTCGGGGTCATCGCTGACTCCAGCGCCTGTGGTCAGCGGCATTTCCGGGCCGCCATCTGCAGAGATCGCATAAATGTTTCCACCGCCGCCCTTGACCGGCCGAGTGAACGCGATCGTTTTGCCACCCGGAGACCAGCTATGCCAATACGAGTTGGGATTCAACGTAACCAACCGCGGCGTGCCGCCTTCCGCAGGAATGACGTACACGTGCGACTCCGGCTTGTCGGGCATGGAGCAACTGATGGCCAGCCATTTGCCATCCGGAGAGAAGCCGTGGCTGCCGTTGCACCGGCTCGCAGCGCCGATGTTCACTGCCTCCGGCTCGCCGCCCTTCACTGCGATCTTCCAGATACGGCCGTCCTGGTTGAAGACAAGATAGCTGCCATCCTTCGACCAGTTCGGAGCCTGCATCGATGCCGGCCTCGAGGCAACCACCGTCGCAACGCGGGCATTGGCGTCGATCTGAATAGTTTTGAGCGAACTATAGAGCGTCAGCTTTTCTGCTGCCGGTAAGGGCTCTGGAGACTTGAGTTCGACGTTGGAAAATACTGCCTTTTCAACCACATTCTCATTGTGCGAAGAGAGCCCGATGCCGGCATAAAACGCTCCGTCGAACGGAAGCTTGATCGACGCCCCTATCTGATGCAAGGGTTCATCATGCATGCTTAGGAACATGGTAATGGTGTCGCCGCGCTTCTCCAGTCGCAGATGCTTCGGGGCATCAATATTCAGTTCGATGTCCTGCGTCGTGTCACTCTTGGTGCGCCGATACTGCAAGGCCGTCAGTCCCGAGCCATGCTGCGCTGCGTCGGCATATACACCGTCCGCATCGAGGCCTTGTCTGAACAATAGAACCGCCTTGCGATGAGGATTCGAAGCGGCGGAGCTCTCAGGAAACGTAATATCCGCTGAGAGCGAAACATCGCCCGAGACTTTCTTCCACACAAAATGGAATGCGTCGATCGTCGACCAGATATTCGCACCCGCCGCCGTGATCCTATAAGTCTCGCGGGCCGGATCGAAGTGAAGCGTACCAGCGGGCTTCACACTGCCCACATCGGACTGGCCCTCGAAGATACCGAGCGGTTCCGATTGCAAGGCGAACGCATTGCTCCACGAGCACAGAGCGATGCCGAAACAACACAACGCAGCCAAGCGCCGGGTCGGACTTTTTGACATGAAGGCAGCCTTCGCGAAGAGCCGATAATCGTTCAGTGAGGGATAGAAGCCGGTTTGTACGACCAGCAAACTATATGTATCGGCGTAATCACTGTCAACGCGGTTTCGTCCCCCTCCTGCCAAAAACTCCTTGCGGACGAGCTCACTTCTTTGGGAACACCGAGAGGCATTTGTTAAGAAAAATCCAGCAGAACGGTCCCGCAAATGGAACCTCCGGGAACTCGCTTTCAACACGAGATTTTTTTACGAATCGAGATTTCTGCGAAGGATTGTGTCGAGCGGCTACTTATGAGCGTTCGCTACACGGCGGCCCGAGCGGCTCGCGTTCAGCGACGATCTTCGATAGCCCGAGTGCCGCTGCAGAACCACCGCTGCCGCGCCACGCAGTCGAGAGAGCTCGCCGTCGTTTGTAATCCCCAGGCGTGGCGCGGGCCCGGCCAGCATCGTATTCTCCAGCTCGGATTGAATTAGATGTCCGAAGCGCGACCACGAAGTGGTCAGATCGCCGGTTATCAAAATGACCTCCGGAGAAAGCGCTGCTGTAATCAGGCGAAGACCGCGACCGACGAACGAAGCCTGGCGGGAAACAGCGGAGACAGCCTTCGTGTCTCCCTCTTCAGCTCTTTGCAGCAGATCATGGATATTCGCCGCTCGGCTCTTGGGAGCAAGCTCGGAATAATAACGAAGCGCGGCGTTAGAAGACGCGAAGACCTCCCAGCAGCCGTGCTGCCCGCAGCCGCACACTGGACCAGTGGGATCGATGGGACTATGCCCGAACTCGCCGGCCAATCCACTGCGGCTGGTAATAATTTGTCCATTCGCAAGAATTGCCGCGCCGATCCCCTCCGACACTGTAACCAGCACCGCATTGCGCACGCCATCCAGCTTGCCCGACCACAATTCAGAAAGCAGGCAGGCATTAGCGGCATTGGCTAGCTCCACCTGAAGGTGCATCTTCTCCTCGATGGCACGCTTGATGTCGTAATCTCCCCATTTGAGATTAGGGGCGAGAATAAGCCGTTGCGACTCGGGATCGACGCGCCCCGGCAAGCTCACGCCGATGCCTTCAAATGAACGGTCGCGATGGCTGGCCCGCATCAATTCCATCGATTGAACGATCTTGCCGATGGCGCGCTCCGGTTCCGAAACCAGAGGCACCACCTCCCGCGCAAGAAAGCGGCCATTAAGGTCGACCACGGCAACGATCGCCTGATTGGGCCGCACGTCCGCCGTCAAAATTACCAGCTCATCGTTCAGCGAAAGCAGAGTCGGCCGTCGTCCCCGCGGCCTGCGTGCGATCGCTCCTTCCTTCACCCACTTTTCCTGAAGAAGCTGTTCGACGATTGCAGAGATCGTGCTCGGCTGCAGACCCGACGCGCGGGCCAGGTCGGCGCGTGCTACTGGCTGCCGCGAACGAATGATTTCGAGAACAATATCGCGGTTGATGTCGCGCGCGTTCTCGCTCGACGCCAGCTCCACATAGGCTAGATCGATACGCTTGAATCCGCGTGTTGCAGGTTCGGAACGTGCAACGGGTTTCATCTGTCTTGGTTGCTCCGCAGACCTATGGAAAGTTTTTTCTCACGTTCATCCGGAACGCCGCACTTCAATACAAAGCCGGCAGACGTTATCGGGAATAGCTTTCGGATAGACGAGCTCGCGAGCTTTGCGTGAATCAAGTCCGTAGTCTATTACGGTTTTCTTCAGAAGAAAATCATTTCCAGCTTTCGTTCAAGAAAGAAGCGCCCCAGGCCAGTCTGAATAGTTGAAAGGCTGGTAATTACTTCGATCCAAAAATAGAAACGTTTCAATGGGGGGAAGTGAGAAGCGGCTCCGTTGTCACATGAAACAGCCAAAATTTATGCAGAAAAAGTAAGGACCTTCGCATTCTTCTGCGCCTTCAGAACCAATTCCGCGGCCAGCAACGCCTGCTCCTGGTTCTGCCCGGTATGAGTTCGGTTCACAACGTCGGAAACGAACTGTTGGCCGAAAGGAAGCTCGACTTCGTTGCAGTCGATGTAGCGAATCTCCTTCTGATCCACGATGAATAGATGGTTTCCTTTGGGACGCCCGGCGATATCGATATATTTTCGAAGTTCGATATAACCCTCCGTACCCAGGATGAAGAGCCTGCCGTCGCCCCACACAGGAAGACCATTCGGTGTAAACCAATCCACCCGCACGTAGCCCGCACCGCCGTTGCCGTGCAGCATCATGTCGCCGAAATCCTGGAACTCCGGATGATTCGGATGAGCCGCGTTCGCGATCTGCGACGCGGTGACATCAGCGGTAGTCGAGCCAGTGTAGTAAACAAACTGGTCCGCCTGATGCGATCCGATATCCGTAAGAATGCCGCCGTACTTTTTCGGATCCCAGAACCAGTCGGGACGAGAGATGTCATTCACCTTATGCGGAGCGATGTTGACCGTCTGCACTACCTTCCCGATCGCGCCTGCTTGGATGAGATAGCCGGCTTGCACCGCCGCCCGCACCTCCAGCCGTTCGGAGTACATAATGGCAAACATCTTTCCCGTCTCAGCCGAGACCTTGCGCGCCTCCGCGAGCTGCTCCAGGGTGGTGATTGCCGGCTTGTCGCTGAGAAAGTCCTTGCCGTGCTGCATCGCACGAATACCCAGGGGCGCGCGCAGGTAGGGAATCGGAGCTCCGCATACCAGCTTGATCGACGGATCATCCAGAATCTCATCCTCGCTCCTGGCCAGCTTGGCATTGGGATAGAGCTTTTGAAAATCGGCAATGGCCTGCGGCAGCGTGCAGTAAAAAGCCGCCAGTTCGCCGCCGCCCCGGATCACGGCAGCGGTGATGCCCATGATGTGATAGTGATCGAGGCCGATCACGCCGAATTTGATGGAGTACTTCGGCTTCGATTTGACGTCATATCCGGGCGCGGCGACCGTATGCGCAATGTGGCTGCCGATCGCGAATCCAAAGGCCGTGTCCGGCAACGCCGATAACATCCCTACCGATCCCATTGTCTTGAGAAACGACCGCCGGCCTATGCTTTCACTCTGCATCCATTTGCTCCGTCACGAAGTTTGGTTCTGTGAAGTCCTCTTAATCGGGACGCGGATTAAGTCTTCCGTACTCGCTGCTCAACGCCGCCGGGAGACGGCGCGTCACTCCTTCGGAGTAGCCGCGGACTTCCAGTTGATGACGTGATAAATGGCCGGCTCGGCGCCGACATTTCGGAATCCATGGAGTTGGTTCGAGGCATTGAAGATCACCGACCCCGGTCCCACCCGCGTCCACACCCCATTCGAGAGCGTCTCCACTGTTCCTTGGCGGATGATGATCAGCTCCTCGTTTGGGTGCCTGTGCGGCGGATGCGACGTCTTACCCGGATCAAGAGTGGTCACATGAATCTCCAACTCATCGAGCGTTGCCGTGGGAGCTTTCACAAACGATCGCACCGAACCGACATCGGTCTTCTTGTCCGGGATAGAATTCCAATCGAAGACAGCGGAGCCCAAAATAGGCGTGCTGTTGGTAAAAGCGAAGGCTCCTGCCGTGAGGGTGATGGCGATCAAGGCTACGAATAAATCTCTGCGGGTAATCATCTCGCTCACCTTTGTCGATCCGGATTCGGCTGCGCGATGCAGGGTCCCTGCTGGCAAAACATGCCGGTTTGCAAATTCCTTATTATGGAAGCAGCCGGGCAGGAACATTTGCGCGCGTCGATTTCTTCCTGAATCGATTCGCGCAGCATCCTAGTCCAATATTTCTTGCCTAGTCAAATTTATTTTTGAGTGAAGATGTCAAGAACAGAAAATGTCGCCGCGTCGCGAGCTCCAGGAGGTCAGAAATCTCGCTCAGACTGAGGCTTCACAGGGCTACTTCGGCTGACCGGGAAGATTGCTGTCCCAACGGCAATTGCTCCCGAAACAGTTAATACAACGTGTAATAATCTACCTGCCTGCGCAGATTAGTTCGATCATTGGAATAATCATTGAGAAGGGTTAGAAGATGAGCCTGGAGTTACGCAAGAAAGAGCTCTCCCGCTGGGATTTGGTCAGCCTCGGCGAAGTCATGTTGCGCCTCGATCCGGGAGACTTCCGCATCGCGACAGCGCGGCAGTTCCGCGTCTTCGAGGGCGGCGGCGAATACAACGTAGCTCGCGGCCTCAAGCGCTGCTTTGGCCTGAACACCGCTGTCGTCACTGCGCTTGCGGATAATCCTATCGGACGCCTGGTCGAAGACCTCATGTATCAGGGTGGCGTGGACCAGAGTCATGTCCAGTGGGTGAAGTACGACGGCGTCGGCCGGACCGTCCGCAATGGATTGAACTTCACCGAGCGAGGCTTCGGTGTTCGCGCTGCCGCCGGCTGCTCCGATCGCGGCAACACCGCTATCTCGCAGTTGTCCGCGGGACAGGTCGATTGGCAGAAGATCTTTGGCGAAGAGGGCAGCCGCTGGTTTCACACTGGGGGTATTTTCGCCGCGCTCTCATCAACCACACCTCAGGTGGCCGCGGAAGCCATGGACGCCGCCCGCCAGCACGGTACTTGGGTCTCCTACGACCTCAACTATCGCGATTCGCTATGGAAGGCGATCGGTGGTCAGAAGGAAGCGACTCGCGTCAACCGCGAGTTGGTGAGTAAAGTGGATGTCCTGATCGGCAACGAGGAAGACTTCACCGCCGCTCTCGGCTTCGAAGTTGAAAACGCGGACGAGCATCACAGCCAGCACGACATCGGCAGCTATCAGCGCATGATCGAGCGCGTCGTCGCCGAGTTCCCGAACGTCAAGATTGTCGGCACCACTCTGCGTAACGCCAAGACCGCCTGCATCAATGATTGGAGCGCCATCGCGTGGCACGGCGGCAAACTGTATCGCTCCATCGAACGCCCCGATCTGGAAATCTACGATCGCATCGGTGGCGGCGACTCCTTCTGCTCCGGCCTGATCTATGGACTGCTCACCGGCCGCGATGTGCAATGGGCGGTCGAATGCGGAGCTGCGCACGGTGCATTGGCTATGACCACGCCCGGCGATGTGAGCATGGCGACCTTATCTGACGTGGAACGTGTGATGAAAGGCGGAGGCGCCCGAGTGGCCCGCTAGAGCGATGACAAATCAATCGATGACAAAGACGAAAAAACAGGAAGTAATCGACCGCATTCTGAAAGATGGCGTAGTTCCCGTGCTGCGCGCCGAATCTCCCGAGATCGCACTCCAGGCAGTCGAAGCGCTTCGCGCCGGAGGCATCGGCGTGCTCGAGATCACCATGACAGTGCCCGGAGCGGTGAAGCTCATCGAACGTCTCAGCCGCGACATCGGCGAGGAATGCCTGATCGGCGCCGGCACCGTTCTCGACGTGAAGGCCGCAAAGGATTGTGTGGCCGCGGGCGCGCGCTTCATCGTCAGTCCTGCGGTGAATGTCGCCACGATTCAATACTGCCGCGACAACGAAATTCCTATTTTGCCCGGAGCATTTACTCCGACCGAGATCGTCACCGCGTGGACCGCCGGTGCGGATGCAGTCAAGCTCTTCCCCGCGGGCGCGGGCGGAGGCCCTGGCTATCTGAAATCCCTGCGCGCGCCTTTGCCTGATGTGAAGTTCGTTCCCACCGGCGGCGTCTCGCTCGACAATGCCGGCGAGTATATCCGCGCCGGAGCGGTGGCCATCGGCATCGGCGCCGATCTGGTTAATACCAAGGCCATCAGCGCCGGCAAAGCGCACATCATTACCGAGCAGGCAAAGCTTTATCTCGCCGCGGTGAGCGAAGCACGGTCAGGAAACTAACCGGGATCACCATGAAAATTACCAGCGCCAAAGTAATTGTCTGCAGCCCCGGCCGCAACTTCGTTACCTTGAAGATCGAGACCGATGAAGGCATCTACGGTCTCGGCGATGCAACTCTGAATGGCCGCGAGCTATCCGTCGCCAGCTATCTGCAGGACCACTTGATTCCATCGCTCATCGGTCGCGACCCCTTTCAGACGGAAGATATCTGGCACTACTTCTATCGCGGCGCCTACTGGCGGCGCGGACCCGTGACCATGACCGCCATCGCCGCCATCGACATGGCGTTGTGGGATATCAAAGGCAAAGCTCTCAAGGTGCCGGTCTATAACCTGCTCGGAGGCAAAAGCCGCGAAGGCGCGGTGGTCTATGCGCATGCCAACGGCGTCGACATCGAGCAGACCATCGATGAAGTTGCACGCTACAAAGACCTGGGCTATCTCGCGATCCGCGCTCAAAGCGGCATCCCCGGCTTGAAATCAACCTACGGAGTTCCGAAAGACAACAAGCCATACGAGCCGGCAGAGCGCGGGCTACCGTCAGAGAGTCTATGGTCGACTGAGAAGTATTTGCGCCATGTACCCAAGCTCTTCGATGCTCTGCGAACCCGGCTGGGCGAAGAGTTGCATCTGCTGCACGATGTTCATCACCGGCTGACCCCGATCCAGGCTGCGCGTCTGGGCAAGGAGCTCGAACCGCATCATCTCTTCTGGATGGAAGACCCCGTTGCGGCGGAGTTGCAGGATGGCTTCCGCCTCATTCGCCAGCACACGACCACGCCCATCGCGGTGGGTGAAGTCTTCAACAGCATCTATGACGCGGAGCAGCTCATTCGCGAACAGCTCATCGACTACATCCGCATGACCGTTGTGCATGCCGGAGGAATCACGGCCATGAAGAAGGCTGCGGACTTCGCCGCTCTCTACCATGTACAGACCGGCTCTCACGGAGCAACGGATCTATCTCCAGTCGCCATGGCAGCCGCTCTGCATCTCGACGTCGCCATCAACAATTTCGGCATTCAGGAGCACATGGCGCACAACGCCGAGACCGAAGAGACCTTCCCGCACGCTTATTCGTTCAGCGAGGGCATGATGTATCCCGGCGATACTCCCGGCCTCGGTGTGGAGATCGACGAAAAACTCGCCGAACGGTTTCCCTATCAACGCGCCTATCTTCCGGTGAATCGCAAAGAAGACGGCACGCTCTTTCACTGGTAGAGCTTTCAATGAAAACTCCTTCGGCGCGTCTCCCGCTCGTTCTTGTTCTGGTCGCGATGTGGACCACGTGTCCGAAGGCCCACGCCACGCAAGGCCCGCTGTATGTGGCCACCAGCGAAACCGCCGACGCATTATCGCTCGCCGCGAATGGTCATGTGCTTCCGCTATGCGTGGCAGCCAATGACTACGCTGGTGTAACTCGCGCAGCAGGCGATCTCGCTGCCGACTTTGGCCGCGTCACCGGAGCTAAGCCCGAGCTCCGCTGTCCATCATCTCTTGGATCGCAGGATCTGATCTTGGCTGGCACCATCGGCCACAGTGAAGTCATCGACCGGCTGATTCGCTCACGCAAGATCGATGTCGACGCCATCCGCGGCAAGTGGGAAGCGACGCTCACGCAGGTAGTCGATCATCCGATGCCCGGCATTCGCCGCGCACTCGTCATCGCCGGCAGCGACAAGCGCGGAACCATCTTCGGCATCTACGATCTCTCCGCGCAGATTGGCGTCTCACCCTGGTATTGGTGGGCCGACGTGCCGCCCTGGCATCACGACGCGCTCTACGTGCAGCGTGGTCGCTGGATCAGCGCCGAACCCGCCGTCAAATATCGCGGCATCTTCCTGAACGATGAAGCGCCCGCCCTCACCGAATGGGTAAACGCAACCTACGGCGGTTACAACCATCGTTTTTACGAGCACGTCTTCGAGCTGCTACTGCGCCTTCACGCCAACTATCTCTGGCCGGCCATGTGGAACAGCGCCTTCAACGAAGACGATCCGATGAATCCCAAGCTCGCCGACGAATATGGCATCGTCATGGGCACCTCGCATCACGAGCCCATGATCCGCGCTCAGCAGGAATGGAAGCGCCACGGAACAGGCGAGTGGAATTATGCGGCCAATGCTGCGGAGCTGAAAGACTTCTGGACGAAGGGCATCGAGCGCAACGCCAACTACGAAAGCACCATCACCATCGGCATGCGCGGAGACGGCGATAAGCCGATGTCCGAAACGGACGACGTTGCGCTCCTCGAGGAGATCGTCGCCGATCAGCGAAAGATCATTGCCGATCACGCAACGCCCACCCTCAAGAGCGATCCTCAGGTGTGGGCGCTCTACAAAGAGGTGCAGGGATATTACGAGAAGGGCATGCGCGTGCCCGATGACGTGACCCTGCTGTGGTGCGATGACAACTGGGGCAACATCCGTCGCCTGCCCACGCCCGCGGAGCGCCAACGGCCCGGCGGTGCTGGCATCTATTATCACTTCGATTATGTAGGCGGACCGCGCTCCTACAAGTGGCTCGCAACCTATCCTCTTCCCAAAGTCTGGGAGCAGATGAACCTAGCGCTGCACTACGGCGCCGATCGCATCTGGATCGTCAACGTCGGCGATCTCAAGCCGATGGAGATGCCCATCGAGTTCTTTCTCGACCTCGCTCGCGATCCAGCGCATCTGAACCAAGATCAGATCGCATCGTGGACGCAAAGCTGGGCCGCGAACGCTTTTGGCCCCGAGCATGCATCGGAGATCGCCGATCTTCTCGCGAAATACACCAAGTACAACGGACGCAGAAAGCCGGAACAGCTCGAACCCGAGACCTGGAGCCTCCTCCGCGATCACGAGGCCGATTCAGTCGAAGCCGACTGGAAGGCGCTGGTAGCCAAAGCTCAGGCGATCAATGAAGAAATTCCAGAGCCGCGCCGCGCCGCGTATTTCGAATTGGTGCTCCATCCCATCGAGGCTTCTGCAACGGTAAATGAGCTCTACATTGCCGCCGGCCGCAACCATCTGTACGCGACGCAAGGTCGCAGCAGCGCGAATCAGGAAGCCAAAGAAGCTCTTCAGCTCTTCGATCAGGATGCGGCGATCACCAATGCCTATAACCAGGAGCTGCTGAATGGCCGATGGAACCATATGATGGATCAGACTCACATCGGCTATACCTTCTGGAACGAGCCGCCGCTCAACAGCATGCCTGCCGTGCATTACGTGCAGCCGGCCCCGGCGCCGCGTATGGGTGTTGCCGCGGAAGGCTCTGCCTTCGCACTGACCGCGAATGTCGGTACGCTCACGCTTCCCGGCTTCGACAGCCTGAATCAGCAGGTGCGCGACATCGACATCTTCAACATGGGCAGCGGATCTTTCTCGTACACTGCCACCTCCGATGCTCCCTGGGTGCGCTTAAGCAGCAGCAGCGGCACAGTCGCCGATCAGCAGCGCATCTCGGTAAGCATCGATTGGGCCGCTGTGTCTTCAGGCAATAACAACGCCACGATTCACATCGCCCAACAGAAGGGCGACGGTTACGATGTCCGCATCCACGCGCTGAAGCCGGAGGGTGTTACACGCAGCTCTCTGCAAGGTTTCATCGAAGCCGACGGAGCAGTCTCCATCAACGCCGAACACACCACTCGCCGCGAGAATGCCGGCGATAAGAATGCTATGCACTGGGAGCTGTTGCCGGACTACGGTGAAACGCTATCCGCGATGACCCTCTTCCCGGTAGATGCTTCGGGTGGAGAAGACCCCACGCATTCGGCGAAGCTCGATTACCGCATCTGGTTCACTGATTCCGGGAACTTCGATGCGCAATTTATCCTCGCACCCACACTGAACTTCGTTCCCGGCAGCGGTCTGCGTTTTGCCGTAAGCATCGACAATGCAGCGCCGCAGATCGTCGATGCACTCGCCCACAATACGGACGAAGACTGGGCGAAGGCGGTCAGTGACGGAGTGCGGCGAGTGAGTCTTCCGCTAGCCATAGGAGCGACGGGCTATCACACGCTGAGTATCTACGCCGTCGATCCCGGATTGGTGCTCGAAAAGATTGTTCTGGCGCGATCATCGGATCGCCCATCGCGTCTGGGGATCGCAGCGCCGCCAAGTTATCTCGGTCTCCCCGAAAGCTTTCACTCCGAAGCGCCTTCGCTCCCGGATAATTCCACTTCGCCATCTAAGTTGTCATCCCAACCGTAGCGAAGCGCAGTGGAGGGATCTGCAGTTTCTTACTCTTCGTGGCGATGGCAGATCAAAAGAAGGTTTCGACAATATCCACGACATCGTAGCCGGCATTCAGGATCGGCAGCGTCCTCCACTTATCGAAGGTCAGGCACGGATGCGAGATATCGAAGCCGATCATGTCGCCCACGCGAAGATCGTCATTCTTCGCGATCAGCATGTAAGCATGTTGATCCATCATCTTGGTGAGCGACCAGTGCGCCGCAGCGGCCTCAGGGATTTTGTTTCCTGGCCGGAAGTGCAGCACAGGCGTAGGTAGCCCAGCATCGAAGGCCGCATCGCGTTTGCCCAATCCAATGATGGCCCGATCTTTCTCCGGTATCGACTGCACGTACGCCCAGACCTGGAGCGCAGGCAGAAGACTGGAACGCATCCGGTGTGCGATCGGATTACGCTCCTCGATATTTTTCTGCGCCTCCCGGTAGACGCCTACGTCGTGCGTGAGATAACAGCCGGGGCGAAGAACGATTTCGACCGCGTCTCCGAATCCGGCAGCGGAAAAAACCTCGGCAACCACGTCATACCAGGCTGAACCTGCACCAGAGAGAAGGATCGGAGCGCGCTCAAAGCGCTTTTCCTCCGCCAACTTTCGTGTAACTTCCACCGCACGCTGGAGGAAGGCGCGAATGGAAGCGTCGTCGCTGAGAACTCCCTCATAGATCTCGATTCCACTCAATACCAGCGCGCCGCTCCAGCGAGAGAGTGCGCCAAGCACCGAGGACATCTGCTCGTCATCCCGCACGCCCGTTCGTCCCCCCGCAGCCCCCAGCTCGAGAAGCACCAGCAGCCGACGGCCTGCTGCGTTGAAGTACGCACCAAGCTGATCGACCTGCGCGGCCGAATCGACAAGACAGTAGTATTCGAACGCCGGGTCTTCGAGCAGGTGCGCAATTATCGACATATTGGCTTTGCCAATAAGCTGATTCGCCATCAATACGCGGCGCACCCCATGCTCATACGCCACCAGCGTCTGATGAGCCGTGGCCAGCGTAATGCCCCAGGCTCCACCCTGCAGTTGCCGCTCAAATAATTTGGGAGCCATCGTAGTCTTGCCGTGCGGCGCGAGCTTCACTCCGTACTCAGTTACGAATTGCTGCATCCAGCGAAGATTGTGAGTCAGGCGATCTTCATAGAGAACAGCTGTAGGCAGGCTGAGGTCCTCATGCAGCAGATTCCAGCCGAGCTTCACGGCCGCCTCTACCTCGAGCGCCCCGCCAAGCGCCCCAAGTCCCTTGTTCAAAGGCGAAATCTTCGCCGAATGCCTGAGATCCCGATTGCTCAAACGACCCCTCCACACAACATCTCCGCGAACGCACGGATACGATATAGGCTATATCTGAACGACCTGACATGCGAAACTGCGACATACTGATCCGGAACGCGAACGTCATCGATGGAAGCAATGCTTCCCCTGAATGCATGGATGTTGCCATCGAAGGCGATCGTATCGGAGCGATGGGTAGATCTCTGGATTGTCGCGCATCGGTCGTCATTGACTCCGCGGGTCTCGCGCTGGCTCCTGGTTTCATCGATGTCCATACTCATGACGACACCAGCGTTATCCGCACTCCGGAGATGCTGCCCAAAATATCTCAGGGAGTGACCACCGTCATCGTGGGTAACTGCGGTATCTCCGCCGCGCCTGTGCAATTGCGCGGTGGGCCGCCCGATCCAATGAACCTGCTTGGAGAGGCGGATGCCTTCCGCTATCCAACCTTCGCCGCATATGTAGACGCACTTGCCGAGGCGCGCCCCGCTGTCAACGTTGGAGCACTGGTAGGTCACACCGCGCTGCGCAACAACCACATGGACCGCCTCGACCGGATCGCCACGGATGCCGAAGTCGAAGCAATGCGCGCGCAACTGCGGGAAGCCCTCGACGGCGGGGCGCTGGGCCTCAGTTCCGGGCTCGCTTATCTTTCCGCAAACGCGGCCTCGACCGAAGAAGTACTGGCGCTAGCCGAGCCGCTGGCAGCCGCGGGAGCCGTATACACCACGCACCTGCGCAGCGAAACAGAAGCGATCCTGGACGCGATGGAGGAAGCCTTTCGTATCGGCCGCCTCAGCCGCGTGCCGGTCATCGTCTCGCACCTGAAGTGCGCGGGCATCGCCAATTGGGGCCGCAGCGGCGAAGTCTTGCACGCGCTCGATCACGCACGGACCGCACAATGCGTGGGCTGCGATTGTTATCCCTATGCCGCCGGTTCCAGCACCCTCGATCTGCGCCAGGTCGACGAGCGTGTCGAGATCACCATCACCTGGAGCACTCCGCATCCGGAAGTCGCAGGACAATCGCTCGCCAAAATCGCAGGGTCGTGGAATGTAACTCAGCTCGATGCGGCGCGACAACTCCAGCCCGCCGGAGCCATCTATCACAGCATTTCAGAAGAAGACATGCGGCGGATATTAAAGCATCCCGCAACCATGATCGGCTCCGACGGCCTGCCCAACGATCCTCGCCCTCATCCCCGATTGTGGGGCACCTTCCCTCGCGTGCTAGGGAAATACAGTAGGGAAGAGCGGTTGCTGACCTTGCCGGAAGCGGTCCACAAGATGACGCAGATGCCGGCCCATCGCTTCGGTCTTGCCGATCGCGGCCTGATTCGGCCCGGATATCACGCAGACCTGGTGCTCTTCGATCCGGAAAAAGTAATCGACACGGCTACATTTGCTGATCCGGTGCGGGCATCTGAAGGAATCGAGAGCGTCTGGGTGAACGGCGTCCTCTCCTATACCGCGAGTGGATCGACGGGGAATCGCGCGGGGCGTTTTCTCCGCCGTGGAAAAAAAGCCTGGATACAGTAGTGGAAAGAAGAAAGGGATACAGATGAGCATCAAGAGGTATGGTGTCGAAGGTGGCAAGGGTACAGGTGGTCAGCACCTTCCGTTCGCGCGCGCAGTGGAGGCCGATGGCTGGCTTTACGTCTCGGGTCAGGTTCCGATGGTGAACGGCGAGGTCATCACGGGCAATGTCGTAGCCCAATCCCACCAGGCGATTCGCAACCTGCTGGCCATTCTCGCTGAAGCAGGATACACGCCGGAGCACGTCGTCCGCTGCGGTGTCTGGCTCGACGATCCGCGTGATTTTTCTTCCTTCAATACCGTCTTCAAAGAGTATTTCGGAGAGAATCCTCCGGCCCGCGCCTGCGTCGTCTCAAGTATGGTGGTCGACTGCAAGGTGGAAATTGATTGCATTGCCTATAAGTCGCCATCTGCTTAATCAGGACCCGTTTTCGTTTTCCTAAATCCACGAACCCAGAGCGACACCGCTGCCCATGATTGATCACCACAGCATCTTTCTGCTCGTATCGGCCCTGGTCGCGGTGATCTGCCTGGTCGTGCTCATCGCCGTCTTCAAGCTCAACCCCTTCATCACCCTGCTGGTCACATCGCTGTCGCTTGCCGCGGTCGCAGGCATGCCGCTGCAAACCGTGATTCATTCCTTCGAAGCGGGTCTCGGAGGAACCCTTGGCCACATCGCCGTAGTCGTGGCTCTCGGCACCATGCTCGGAAAGATGATGGCCGAGTCAGGCGGCGCAGATCGCATCGCATATACGCTGATCAAGCTTTTCGGTGAAAAGAACATCAGCTGGGCCATGGTGCTCATCGGTTTGGTCGTCGGCCTTCCCGCCTTCTTCGAGGTGGGCTTCGTCCTCCTCATCCCCATCGCCTTTACCGTCGCGCGCCAGACCAAAACGTCGCTGATTCTAGTCGGTCTTCCCATGCTCGCTGGCCTCTCCGTAGTCCATGGACTCGTCCCGCCGCATCCCGCCGCATTGCTCGCAGTCACGGTCTATAAGGCCGATGTCGGGCGCACCATCTTCTACGCGCTGCTCATCGGCATCCCCACGGCGATCCTTGCCGGTCCCGTCTACGCGAGAATCATTGCGCCGCATATCCACCTCGCCGCAGAGAATCCGATGGCCGCACAGTTCGCCGATCGCGAAGCCGCCGATCCGGGTCAAGGACAGCGCCCGCTTCCCAGCTTCGGCGTCACCTTGCTTACGATACTTGTTCCCGTTCTGCTGATGTTGTTCGGAAGCTGGGCCGACGCCATCTTCGCGCCCAAGAGCGCCCTCAATGAGGCCTTGCACCTAGTCGGCAACGATGACATCGCACTGCTCATCGGCGTACTGTTCAGCTTTTGGACCCTCGGCAAAATGCGAGGCTTTACCCGCGAAACCATTCTGCGCTTTACGAATGAGTGCCTCGCACCCACCGCAACCATCACCCTCCTTGTCGGCGCCGGCGGAGGCTTCGGCCGCATCCTTCAGGACAGCGGTGTTTCGAAGGCGATCATCGCCGTCGCCATGCACAGCCATGTTCCGCTGTTGATTCTGGCCTGGTCCCTGGCGGCTCTCATGCGTCTCGCCACCGGATCATCGACCGTGGCCATGACCACCGCGGCCGGCATCGTCGCTCCCATCGCGCTGCAGAATCCCGGAGTTCGCCCCGAGCTGCTGGCCATCGTCACCGGAGCCGGATCGCTCATCTTCTCCCACGTCAACGACGGCGGATTCTGGCTGGTCAAAGAGTACTTCAACATGAGCGTGGTCGAGACCATCAAGACCTGGTCGGTCTGCGAGACGATCATCGCGGTGACTGGATTACTCTTAGCCCTGGTCGTTTCTTTCGCAATCTGATCGCATGGAGCCCCGGGCTCTCCACCGCGTCCTCACGCAGTTACGTCGTGATACAAACGATATTTCTGATCTCTAATCTCGCCGAAGGATAGAAAAGTAACCGGCTGGCCAGACGATGCCACTCTCCATCCAGCCCCCTGCTGCCGCGCCGCCAAAAGCTGCGCGCGTGTGAAGCGGCTGTCCAGCGGGTCGACCGCGAACAGCGTCAGAGGGCCATTCAGCAACGCGGCAGTCTGCAGATGCTGCGCATCGACGCTCTCCAGACGCAGCGGCATATCGATGCTGTATTCGATCCGGTCGCCGTCCTTCCATTCCCGCTGCAAAGGAATGAACGATCCCGGCCGCAGCTCGACCGAAACCGCTTTCCCATTCACTGCCAGCATCGTCTTACTTCCCGCCCACTGCGGCACGCGAAGGTAGATAGCAAAGCTCTCCGCGCGATCCGTGTGAACATGCATCGTAATCTCCGGCGAATACGGATACTGCGTGCGTTGCTCCAAAGCCACCCGTGCGCTGCCCTGCCGCCAGCTCACCTGCGATGGAACGAAAAGGTTCACATAGACGCCATCCGGCGAGCGGAAGTAAGAGCTGATCCCATAGTCCGCCGTGATCTGCGGAAAAGTGCCCGAACAGCAGGGCCACTTGTCTCCGTGATAGAACTTCGACCCCGAGTTGTTGTAGTCCGAGTAGTAAAAGCTGCGCCCATCCGGCTGCAGAGGCTTCGCGCCCAGAATCGTGTTGTACAGCACCTTCTCCATGCTGTCGCCGTAGCGGCTATCGCCCGTCACCCGCATCATGTAGCGCGCAATCTTGAAGTGTCCGTAAGCTCCGCACGGAGTCTCGAAGCTGGCATGCGTCTTGGCAAGGCTGCTTCCCAGATCGCCGCTGTCAGGTTTGCGAAAACTCTCGTCCGGCCCCCAGCCGCCGGTTGCAAAACTCTGCGTATCGAGGACAAACCCGAAGCCGTTGCGTGCCGCGCGCAGATGCTTCTCACTGCCCAGGACCAGATAAGCCTGCGAGGCTGAGCTCAGCGCGTTCACATGGCTGTACGCGTGTTGCCCAGGCAGTACATTGCGCCCCTCGGCCAGCGGATCGAAGTAGGTATCGTCTTGCAAAAAGCGCTGGGCCAGCTGCCGATAGCGGGGATCGCCGCTGCGCCGGTAAGCCAGGAAAAAGTTCTCCGGCAGCGTATACGATTCATCCCACGTATACGCCATGTTCTTGTGCGGTCGCGCCTCCATCTCCGGCCGCGTCAGCGCCTTCTCCGGCAAATAGGGAAGCACCGCATCGGTCGCATAGCCGAGCACCGCCAGGGCCATAGGATCGCTCGCAAATTGGTGCGCGTCGATCAACCCGCAGTTCGTCTTGTCGAAGGTGTAAGCCGGCAGCGGATAGTTCACGTAAAATTTCTCGCTCACCGTGGGCGCGAAGTTGCGCACCAGGCGTTGCACCTTCTCGCGGGTCGGCTTGTCTCCGGTCGCAGCACAGGCTCGAGCCAATCCCGAGAGATACTGCCCGAAGGTATGCCCCGGCACGTAGCCGGTCATGTTGTGCGGCGGATCGAAATCCTTCGACCAGCTGTACCACCCGCCCATATCCTCGCCCGGAGCCGGTAATCCCGCTGCCTGCCGAAACGGCTTCAGCAGCGCGTCTTCATCGAGCCCCAGAAAGAACGCGTGATTGGTGTTGAACTGCTCGAGCAGCGGGCCATCGAGCAGCTTCACATCCGCGTAGTCGAACTGGGTAAGCTTCGTAGAGACGGCGTCCGTCACCGCCGCCAGAGAGGAACGGCGAAGGAAGGCGGCGCCCGCGGCAGCGGTCGCGCCTGCCTTGAGGAAACTTCTGCGAGAGGTCCGGTACATAATTCTCCACGTCGATCGATATTTTATTGAGAGGCGCCCAGCTACCGGCGGCCGGCGCGCTTTTTCGCTGAGTACGGGATTGAGAAAAGGTTTACCTGTCCACCGCTTTCCCTGTCAAGACCACCCCGGCGATCTGTTGCGCGCGGATCCACACCACCCCTTAAAATGGCTTCCATGTTCATCCACACCTTCGCCTTCCGCTGGAAACCCGGTGTCACTGCAGAGCAGAAGCAGCGCGCCATCGCAGCAATTCGCGATCTGCAGGGCAAGATTCCCGGCCTGCTCGAAACCTGGGTCGGAGAAAACATCTCCCCGCGCTCGCAAGGATACGAACTCGGCGGCGTGATGAAGTTTGCCAACCGCACAGCGCTCGATTCCTACGGCGCCCACCCCGTCCATCAAGCCCTCCTCGAATGGCTGGTGCCGCTTATCGAACCGATCGAAGTCGATTTCGAAAGCTAAGAGCGATTCAGCTCCGCCAGCGTCCTCGCCATCCCCTCGCGTTGTCATCCCGACCGAAGCAAAGCGAAGTGGAGGGACCTGCAGTTTCTGTTCCCAATATTCGCGCTCAGGAGCCGCCAGCATCACGCGGCCTTCGGGTCAACCATCACGAGGCCTGCCTGCCCTTGCTCCGCAACGCAGTAAACAGCGGAGCGCCCCACGCACCAACAGCCAGCAGCGCCCCAAACAAAATCACGGCGTCGATGCTCTCGCGTCCTTGCGAAGTCCAGTAATCATTGGCCTGCAGGTTGAGCCACAACGCAAACTCATCCAGAGTCAGCGCCGCGCCTACCCCATAAAGAATGGCAAAGAGCCGGCTGCAGAAGAGAGAAATCGTCGTAGTTCCATTTCCCCACTCCGCCGTCCACGCATAGCCCACCGCCAGCAGGAGGAAGATGCCCCACACCAGGTGATGGATATGTCGGCCGCCTACCATCACCCATCCGAATGGACCGATGTGGTGCGTGATCGCCGTCACCAGCAACCGCACGCCCAGAAAAGTGATGAAGAAACTCACAGCAGCCAGAAACATCCTGCGCCGCGACCGGTCGGGGATTCCCTCATGCACCAGCTTTCCGAGCTTGGTGAGATGAAGCAGGGTAAGCATGATCGCTGCCACGAGAGCAGCGAAGATGAGCAGGATGATTGCGCCTGTCCAATGCATAGGTACGAAGAACTCCTCCCCAAACTACGATGCATGCCAGAGCAGCGAATGAATCTACAGCCGCCGCTTCCTGGAACGCAAGCATAACTCGTAAGGAATGAAATCACACAAAGAAGATACGGCTACGTCCGCAGCTTCAGAGGGATACTGCCGGCACCCTAAGTCTGACGAGCAAAGGGAGGAAGAATCTCAGCGAAGTGTGGAGTGCATCGAAGGACCTGCGTTGCACAGTCCGGTCAGCCATAGCAGGGAACTAACCGCCCAGCGAAGGCAGCCGGTCCGATGAGCCCAGCAAGAAGATCACGCCGATCGCGAAGCTGTAGATCGCACCCGCCACTGCGGCCCAGCGATAGACCGCCGGCCGATGCATCCCCGCGCCAAAGATGCCGCCCAGCGATGCGGTCATCAGAGTATTCATCAGCACCAGCCCCGCAGCGAAGGCCAGCAGCCCCATAAACCCGTGAACCGTGCCGCCCAGGCTAGCCGCCAACAGAAAGAGCATTAGCTGGCTCGGTGTCTCTGCACCCAATCCATGCAGAATGCCGATGGCGAAGACGGATCCTCCGCCGTAGTTCCAGGAAAACGGCTCGGGCCGGGGGACAAGGGGGTCAAAGATGCGGCGAACGCGCCACCATCCGTACTGCAATCCCGAGATGAGAATGGCCCAGCGGCTCTGAATCGCACGGTGCGAATGCGAATGCTTGATCAGGTTGGCGATCACTCCGATGCCGAGTACGATCAGCGTCGCGCCGATCAACCGCTCCGTCCAGTTATCCAGCCGCGCAGGCAGCGGGATGTGCAGCATGATCACCAGCGCGCCCATCGTCACCACGGTGAGCGCGTGGCCCAGCGCATAAGTCACGCCCAGGCGCATGCCCTGCTTCCAGCTCTTCTGCACAGCCGTAATGTCGGAGATAGCGGCCAGATGGTCGTAGTCGAAGCCATGGCGCAGGCCAAGCAGAGCGCAGGAGAAGAGAGCGAGGTCAAGTTTCCAGTTCATGTGTCAGGTGAGGTGCGAAGCATCCGCCATCCCCACTCGATTGTAACGACCGGGAAGACATCGCGCGAACTCAGCGAAAGAGATGTGATTGCTGCTCGGCGCCAAAAGGCGCAGTCGCCTGGACGGCCAGTCCCAGACCCGATCAGCCGCCGATTCGCACCAGCTGCTCCGCCTGAATCCTCGGTCCCAGGATCGAGACGCGTGGCAGCTGTCCCCGTGCCATCGCCACTTCATCGCAGCGGTAGAGGCGCGGGCAGTTCTGGCAGTCTTTGAAGATCTTATCCGGCAAAGCCGCGCGGTCTTCCACTTCGCGGAATCCGTAGCGAAAAAAGAAGTCGGGGATGCGCGTGAAGAGGCACACGCACCCAATGCCGTGATCTTCCGCCTCATCCAGCAGCGCCTGCAGCAGGCGCCCGCCCGCGCCCTGCCCTTTGGCCTCCGGCTTCACGACGATGGACCGCACCTCGGCCAGGTGCGGTCCATAAAGATGAAGCGCGCCGCAGCCCAGAAAGACTCCGGAGTCGGTCTCCGCGACGGTGAAGTCGCGCACGTTCTCGCAGATCTCTGCAAAGACCCGCCGCAGCAGCGTGCCATCGCTCGACAGGCTGTTGACCAGCTCGTAGATGTTGGTCGCATCCTGCAGGCGAGCCTTACGCACCCGCATGGCTTACCTCGTGGTGTTGCTCCTCATTGCCGAGGCTCACCGCTCCATAAATGTCCGCCAACGCCTTCACGCGAGTCTCCGCCTCCGCCAGTGCCTGCCGCACACGCGCGCGAGCCGTCCCGCCGATGACGTCATGGCAGTCGAGCGTGGCTTCGAGCGTCACTGCTGCATAGAAGTCCTGCTCGAACTCCCGCCCGAATTCCTTCAACTCGTCCAACGTCAATTTACCCAATTCGCGTCCACTCTCCAGACCAAAGCGAACCGCGTTGCCGATCTTCTCGTGCGCCTTGCGAAAGGGAACTCCCTTGTAGACAAGATACGTAGCCGCGGCCATCGCGTTCAAATAGCCGCTCTCGCACGCTGCCTTCATGCGATCTGTCCGGAACTTCAGCGCAGCCGTAAATTTCGCCAGCAGAAAGACCATGATGTGCGACGTACGCGTGGCTTCAAAGACCGGCTCCTGCGTCTCCTGCATATCTTTGTTGTAAGCCAGCGGCAGCCCTTTGAGCAGCAGCGTCACTGTCTGCGCCGCGCCGTTGATCCGCCCAACCTTCCCGCGCACCAGCTCCGTCAAATCCGGATTCTTCTTCTGCGGCATCGCGCTCGAGCCGGTCGAGAACGCCTCGGGCAGCTCGATGAACCCAAACTCCGCCGTCGCAAACAACGTCATCTCCTCGGCAAAACGGCTCGCATGCAGTCCCACAAACGTAAGGGCCTGCAGATACTCCAGCACAAAATCGCGATCGCTGGTCGCATCCATGCTGTTCGCCGTTGGAGCGGTGAAGGACAGCTCTTCCGCAGCGATGGTGCGATCCAGAGACAGCGTGGCCCCGGCAACTGCGCCCGAGCCTAGTGGACAATAGTTCAAACGCCGCGCGCAGTCTTCAAGGCGCGAGGCATCGCGAAGGATCATCTCCACATACGCCAGCAGCCAGTGCGCCACCAGCACCGGCTCCGCGCGCTGCAGATGCGTGTACGACGGCATTACCGCATCGCCGGCGGTCTTTGCCTGCTCCACCAGAGCCGCGGCCCACGCGCCTAGATGCGCGATCAACACATCGATGCGGAAGCGGATATACAGCCGCAGGTCGGTCGCGATCTGCTCGTTGCGGCTACGCCCGGTGTGAAGCTTGAGCCCCAGATCGCCGATCGCTTCCACCAGCTTCATCTCGACGAAGTGGTGAATGTCCTCGGCATCGGCGTTCATCGCTTCAGGCTGGTGTGGCTTCTCGCCCAGCTTGTGCGGCTGCTGAATGAAGCGATCGAGGATCGAATCCAGCCCATCGACAATCGTCTGAAATTCGCTCTCGTTCAGAATGGACGCGGCCAGCAGCGCGCGTGCGTGTGCCTTGCTGGCTGCCGCCTCTTGAGAGAGCAACGCGCGGTCGAACTTGAACGAGCGCTGCCAGTGATCGAAAACCGGGTCCAACGGCTCGCGAAAGCGTCCCGACCACATTTTGAGAGGTTGTTCGCTCACGATTGCTCCTCGCTCTTTGCGACTCCGCTATTCAGCTGCGGCATCTCCGAGCCATGGCTCAGCGTGATGAGACCGCTCTGCGCGTAGGTCAGCAGCTTGGCGCGCGTATCGGTGATGTCGAGATTGCGCATGGTGAGTTGGCCGATCCGGTCGCGCGGAGAGAATGCAGATTGGGTCTTCTCCATGCTGAGGCGCTCGGGATGAAACGTGAGGTTGGGCGACTCCGTATTGAGGATCGAGTAGTCGTTACCGCGACGCAGCTCCATCGTGACCTGCCCGGTGATGGCGCTCGCCACCCAGCGCTGCGCCGACTCGCGGAGCATGATGGCCTGAGGATCGAACCAGCGTCCCTGATAAAGAAGGCGGCCCAGCTTGCGGCCATTCTCGCGGTACTGCTCGATGGTGTCCTCGTTGTGAATGCCAGTGATGAGGCGTTCGTACGCAATGAACAGCAGAGCCAGGCCGGGCGCCTCATAAATGCCGCGGCTCTTGGCCTCGATGATGCGGTTCTCAATCTGGTCGCTCATGCCCAGGCCGTGGCGTCCGCCGATGCGATTGGCTTCGAGCAGCAACTCGACCGGGTCGGAAAACTCCACACCATTGAGCGCGACTGGAAAGCCTTGTTCGAAGCGAACCGTCACCTCTTCGCGCTTCACCTCAACATCGTCCCGCCAGGACGCGCTGCCCATGATGGGCTCGACAATGCGGATGCTGCTCGAAAGCTGCTCAAGATCCTTGGCTTCGTGGGTCGCACCAAGAAGGTTGGAGTCCGTGGAGTAGGCCTTCTCGGCAGACATCTTGTAACCGAAGCCGGCCTTTTGCAGGAAGGCTGACATCTCGGCGCGTCCGCCCAGCTCGTCAATGAACAAGGGATCGAGCCACGGCTTATAAACCTGCAGATTCGGATTGACCAGCAGCCCGTAGCGATAGAAGCGCTCGATGTCATTGCCCTTGAAGGTCGAGCCATCGCCCCAGATGTTGACGCCGTCTTCCTTCATCGTCGTGACCAGCATGGTGCCGGTGACCGCGCGTCCCAGAGGCGTGGTGTTGAAGTACGTCACACCGGCAGTCGAGATGTGAAAGGCGCCGGACTGCAGCGCGGCAATTCCTTCGCGCACCAGCGGTCCGCGGCAATCGATCAGCCGCGCCTTCTCCGCGCCATATTCCAGCGCCTTGCGGGGGATCGCGTCGTAGTCGCTTTCGTCCGGCTGCCCGAGATTCGCCGTGTAGGCATAGGGCAACGCGCCCTTCTGCTTCATCCAGTGAAGCGCGGCGCTGGTATCCAGGCCCCCGGAAAAAGCGATGCCGACTTTCTGGCCGACCGGCAGACTTTCAAGAATGACAGACATTTCCTAATCCTTTTGCGTTCTTCGCGTCTTAGCGGTGAGAACCTCGGTCCGCGTTTCTACGGTGAGGGCGTTGAAAGCCAAGAGGCTAGCGGGTGCTGGCGCTCTACTCTGAAGGGTGGCCCACATCTCGCTTCTGAGACGTGGGACACCCATAAACGTAGGAAACTCAACCCTGAGCTCTGAGCCCTGAGCCCTGAGCTCCACCCAACAGCAGAAGCAACAAAGCCTTCTGCGCGTGCATGCGATTCTCCGCCTGGTCGAAGACCATCGACTGCGGACCGTCCAACACCGCATCTGTCACTTCGGCGTTGCGATGCGCCGGCAGGCAGTGCATGAACGCCGCGTGGGACGCAGCATGCGACATCAGCTGCTCGTTCACCTGGTAGGGCTTGAAGATCGGCGCGCGCTTCGTTACTTCATGTTCGAAGCCCATGCTGGTGCAAACATCGGTGTAGACAACATCCGCCCCGGTCACCGCGGCTACCGGATCGGTCACCAACTCCACGCTGCCGCCCGTGGTATTGGCGATCGCCCGCGCCTGCGCCACGATATCCGCCTTGGGCGCATAGTTCTTCGGAGATCCCACCACGCAATGCGCGCCCAGCTGCGCCGCGGTGAGCATGAGCGAGTGGCAAACGTTGTTGCCGTCTCCCACGTAAGTGAACCGCACGCCCTTGGCTGTGCCGAAGCGCTGCTCAATCGTTAGGAAATCGGCCAGAGCCTGGCAGGGATGCTCGAGATCGCTCAGTGCATTGATTACCGGACAAGCCGCGTAGGAGGCCATCTCCGTAATGGTCTCGTGCGCATAGGTGCGCAGCACGATCACCGATACCCAGCGCTCCAGGTTGCGCGACATATCCGCCAGCGATTCCCGCTCTCCCAGCGGAGACTGCGTCTGGTCGACGAAGATCGCCGAGCCGCCCAGCGTATTGATCGCCGTCTCGAAGGTCAGCCGCGTGCGCAGCGAGGCCTTCTCGAAGAACATCACCATCTGCTTGGCATCGAGAGCCCAGCGGAAAGCCGCAGGATTTGCTTTCACGTCGTGCGCCAGCTGCATTACTGCGGCAATCTCGGCCGTCGAGAAATCGGCAATCGAGCAGAGGTCGCGTCCCGCCAGCGACTCTATGGGGGAGGGAATCGTACCCACCTGTTCTTCCGTTTCATTGAGTAGATAAGGCTTACTAGACAATCTGTTTGCCTCCCGTCGTTGCCGCGCCTGCGCCCTGCGGCGCGCGCTCCGTCAATATTTCATCCAGTGCGGAGATAGCCGTGTCCACATGCTCGCGGCCAAGAATGTACGGGGGCAGAAAACGCAATACGGCCTCGCTGGTTCGGTTGATCAGGATGTGCCGCTGCAGCATATCGGCGACCACGTCCTTGGCCAGGTCAGCGGAATCGAGCTCCGCAGCCAGCATCAATCCCATGCCGCGCACTTCCACAATCGCTGGATGCTTTTCGGCCAGATCCTTCAGCTTCTCGTGGAAATACGTGCCAACTTCAGTTACATGTTCGAGCAGCTTCTCGTCCTCAATCGTCTGGAAGACCGCAAGCGCAACAGCGCAAGCCAACGGACCGCCGCCGAACGTCGTGCCGTGCATCCCGGGATGAATCGCGCGGGCCGCTTCCTCGGTGCAAAGCATTGCACCCAGCGGCAGCCCGCTAGCCAGAGGTTTCGCGACCGTGGTCACGTCCGGCTGAACGTCGTAATGTTGATACCCGAACCACTTGCCCGTCCTGCCCATGCCTGCCTGGATCTCATCGCAGATCAGCAACGCTCCGGTGGAGCGCGTAAGCTCGCGCGCAGCAGTCATAAATTCTTGAGACACAGGACGAATTCCACCCTCGCCTTGAATCGCCTCGATCAACACCGCGCAAACATCCGATGAAAACTTCGCCGTCAGATCCGCAATGTCATCGAATGCGACAAACTCCACGCCCGGCATCACCGGCTCGAAAGGTTCGCGATATTTTGCCTTGTGCGTCGTCGCGACGGAGCCCATGGTGCGGCCGTGGAAGCTATGCTCCAGAGCCAGAAACTTCGTGCCGATGTTCTTGCCCTCGCTGCGCAGCAGGCCCGCGTGGGCGCGCGCCAACTTCAGAGACGCTTCCCATGCCTCGGTGCCGCTGTTGCAGAAGAAGGCGCGATCCATGCCGCTGGCTTCCGTCAATCGCAGCGCCAGCTCCGCCTGTCCCTCATGAAAATAGAGATTGGAGAGATGAATCAGCTTGCGGCTCTGCTCCGCGATAGCTGTCTCAATCGCCGGATGCCCATAGCCCAGAGCGTTCACCCCAATGCCGCTCAACAGATCCAGATAGCGCTCACCCTTTTCGTCGAAAAGGTAGACTCCCTCGCCCTCAACAAACAGAATCGGATTGCGCTCATAGGTAGGTAGCAGCAACTTCGCCTCCGCCGCCTTGATTTCTTCTAAATTCATAACTGCTCCTAAAACAATCTCAAAACGATCACGCAAAATGTTTCACGCTAGCCGTTTCTAAGCTGACCGACTTGCACCACCCGCCGGGTGCCCCACATCTCGCTTTTGAGATGTGGGGACTGTGCTCCAAGCCCACACGCCGCCCGAACTTGAGCCACCCACTCTTCAGCCAACCGGACCTTAGCCACCCGCTTCTCAGCGACCCGCTGTTATGCCACTAGCACTTCCGTCCCAAACGAAACACGCGAGCTGCATAGATCCGGCAGCACGGACGCGACCTCTGCAGGCAGAATCCGCACCCGCTTCACGCCCTGCAATAGAGCTTCGCGGCAGGCGCTCAGCTTGGGCAGCATGCCGCCGCTGATCACCGCATCGCGAGTCAGCCCCGCAATCTGATCCACATTCAGCCAGCGCATTACCTCGCCATCGGCTCCGCGAACTCCCGGCACGTCGGTAAGGAAGACCAGCGCATCGGCCTTGCAGGCTGCGGCGCATGCTGCCGCCATCTCGTCGGCATTCACGTTGTAGTACTCGCCATCAAAGCCCAGCGCGATGCTCGAAATCACCGGCACCGCGCCCATCTGCCAGATCGCGTCCAGCCAGCGCGGATCGGACGCGACGATCTCGCCCACATAGCCAAGATCCGGCGCGGTCCGCTTCTTGCGTGCGCGAAAGATGAGTCCATCGCCGCCCGAAAGCCCCATCGCCGCCTGTCCATGCCCGCCCAGAGCAGCGACGAGCGCTTTGTTCACCTGACCGCCCAGCACCATCACCGCCGTGTCGCGCGTCTCCGCATCGGTCACGCGCAGCCCGGAGATGAATTCGCTCTGCTTGCCCATTAGCTTGAGCGTGCGTGTCAGTTGCACGCCGCCGCCATGCACCAGCGCGACCTGATTGCCGTCCTTCACCATATCGGCGATGGCCTGCGCACAGGCATGCAGCATTTCCGGATTCTCCAGCGCCGCCCCACCCAGCTTCACTACAAATTTCATCGGTATTGCCTCGCAACTCTCAATCGTTAACGAACTATCAAATTCTGTGCCCTGTGCCCTGTGCCCTGTGCCCTGTGCCCTGTGCCCTGTGCCCTATTCCAACCCCGCAGCCTCGTCCCAACCGCACATCAGATTTAGATTCTCCACCGCCTGTCCGGCTGCACCCTTCAACAGGTTGTCTAAACAGGAGACGACGATGCACCGCCGTCCGTCCTTATCCAGCTCGAAGCCGATGTCGCAATAATTCGTGCGCACCGAATACTGAATCTGCGGCAGATGCCCCGCGCCGAAAATCCGCACCATCGGGCTGCCGGCATAAAATTCGCGATACAGCGCATCGACTTCGGAGGGGCTCTTCTTTTCTCGGAACGTCACATAGATCGTCGAAAGAATCCCCCGCGGAATCGGCAGCAGATGCGGAGTGAAAACAATCTGCGAGCGGTCCAGGCCCAGCTGCTCCAGCAACTCGCCCATGTGCCGGTGCGAGAAAGCGCCGTAGACCGAAAGATTATCCGCCGCATACATATAGTGCGTCTTCGCCGACGGAGCCTTGCCCGCGCCCGACACCCCCGATTTCGAATCGCAGATGATCCCGCGATCTAAATCCAAAACGCCCGCCGCGACCAGAGGCTTCAGCCCCAAAATGATCGACGTCGCATAGCATCCGGGATTCGCCACCAGCTCCGCATCGCGAATCTCATCGCGATGCAGCTCCGGACTGCCGTACACGGCCTTCGTCTGAACCGCCGCCGTTACCGCGCTGCCATCGTCATCGAATTTGTAGACGGCGCGATTGTCCGCCTCGCTCAACCGCCACGCCCCGCTCAGATCGATCACGCGAATCCTGTGCTCCAGCGCCAGCGGCGCATACTCCCGCGATTGCTCGTGCGGAGTGGCCAGGAACAACACCTCAACTCCCCGCTCCTTCAACAGCTCCCACGAGAAAGGCTCGATCTTCAGTCCCGCCGAGCCATTGTTATCCACCAGCTGCGGATGCAGAGCGGTTAAAGACGAATCCTGCCCCGCCTCCGCCCGGCCCAGAAACACCGGCGGACGCCCCTTCAAATTGGGATGATGCAACAGCAGCCGCGCCAACTCCGCGCCGGCATATCCGCTCACTCCTAAAACCGCTGTCTGTATCGAATCCTTCATCAAACGATTACTCCAAATCTTGCTCTGTTCCTGCGCGAAGCGCGATCGCCTGGACGGCGAGTCCCGGCTAGTCCCTAGCCGATCATCTCTTCCAGCCGGTCACGCAGCGCCGAAGCGCTCTTCTGGTCGGGGCAGATGATCAAAATCGTGTCGTCTCCGGCAATTGTTCCCAGCACCTCATCCCAATCCTCGCGATCGATGGCCAGAGCCACCGGCTGCGCTCCGCCATGCGTCGTGATCAGCACCAGCTGATTGAGAGCCTGCTTCACCTTCAGTCCGAAGCTCGAGAGCACGTCCTCGACCGACGGAGAATCGTCCTCCTCGTCTTCGATCGCCAAACCGTTCCCGTTGGCCAGCGCATAACCGTTCGGCCCCTTATAGAGACGGATCTCGCGAATGTCCCGCGACAGCGTCGCCTGGGTCACGTCGAAGCCACGCCGCACCAATTTGCGGCGCAGCTCGTCCTGGCTAGTCACAGCCGCGCTGGCTACAAGCTCCCGGATCGCGTTATGTCGGTCATACTTCGTCAAAATAGAAAATCGCGGGCCAGAAACTCACCCGCGCCTTATGCATAAAAATACATTTCAATGTATAAATATACGCAGGGCGTCTGTCAAGGCTCTTCAATAAATATTATTGATGCAGGCTATGGCAATTTTTTATAAAGCCTTCCGGCTCCCTGTAATCAATACATTTTCGCGATGCCTGCGCGACAGAAGGGCCGTATAGTGTCATATGGGCTGCATAAATTTTTCTGATTCCAAGCCAGCGTTCGAGCGCCCACAAAGCTCTCATTCTTCCTCGGAACCCGTCCGTACAGCCGCCCCCCGCTCCAGTGCTTGTTGTTTCACCGGCGCGAGTCTCATCGATCCCCGCTTCGAACATGAATCCTGCGGCGTAGGATTCGTCGCGACGCTGACCAATCAGCCATCGCATGACATTCTGCAGAAAGCACTTACCGCTCTCGCTCGTCTCGAGCACCGGGGCGCCATCGCTGCCGACGGCAAGTCGGGAGACGGCATCGGCATCTCCACCGGCATTCCCCGCGATTTTCTTCTGAAGTCAGTCGGCGCAGATCTCGCCGCAGATCGCCCCTTTGCCGTGGGTGTGGTCTTTTTCCCACAGCAGGCCGCCGCAACGTTGCCCGCCGCACTGGAGGAATTCGAGCAGTCCCTCGCCGACCAAAATCTGAAGGTGCTGGTCTGGCGTGAGGTGCCCATCCGCAAGGATGTCCTCGGCGAAATTGCGCTCTCCACCCTGCCCATCATCCGGCAGGCGCTCGTCACCGCGGACGACGCTGAACAATTCGCGCGTCGCCTCTATCTCGCACGCAAGCACTTCGAGCGCGGCCAGAGCTCTCGCGGAGACGACAAAGCCTACGTCTGCTCGCTCTCGGCCTCGAACATGGTCTACAAGGCCATGTGCATCGGTCGCCTGCTCGCCGATTTTTACCCCGATCTCACTGACCAGGCCTTCACCACTTCTTACGCGCTCTTCCACCAGCGCTACGCCACCAACGTGGCTCCCTCCTGGGATCGCGCCCAGCCGCTGCGCATGCTGGCCCATAACGGCGAGATCAACACCGTCTGGGGCAACCGCGCCCGCATGGACGCTCGCGCCGCCACCTTTGAGGACGGACTGAAGCCGGTCTTCACTCCTGAAGGCTCCGATTCCACCAGCCTCGACGAAACCGTCGAAATGCTGGCCCGCAATGGCCGCACCGTGGCCGAAGCCCTGCGCATGCTCATCCCGCCGGCCGCCACCGGGAAGCGCTCCGCGTTCTTCTCCTACGCCGCCGACTGTGCCGAGCCGTGGGACGGTCCTGCCGCCATCGCCTTCTCTGACGGATATCTGGTCGGAGCGATCCTCGACCGCAACGGCCTCCGTCCCTGTCGTTACTTCGTGACCCAGGACAACCTCGTCGTCCTCGGCTCTGAAGCCGGCCTGGTCGATCTCGATCCCGAGACCATCGTTCACAGTGGCCGCCTCGGCCCCGGCCAGATGCTGGTCGTCGATCTCGACGAGAAGAAGCTTTACGAGGACGAGCAGATTCAGGAGATCTTCGACGCCGCCGCGCCGCTATACGAACGCCTGCTCGAAGACCACACCCTCGAAGAGCACGTTCCCGATCCGCCGCTCGACGCTGCCGAACTCACCCGCCTCCAATTGGGTTTCGGCTACTCCCGCGAAGACGTGAACATGATCCTCAAGCCCATGGCTCTCGACGGCAAAGACGCCATCTGGTCGATGGGCGACGACACGCCGCTCGCTCCGCTGGCGCGCGCGCCCCGTCCCGTCTATGCCTATTTCCGCCAGCGCTTCGCGCAGGTGACCAACCCGCCCATCGATTCGCTGCGTGAGGCTCGTGTCGTCCAGCTTCATACCCGTCTTGGCCCCTGGCCGCACATGCTGGACAAGCGCTCGCCGCTGCCCGGCCTGTCCCTGGCCTCGCCGATTCTCTCGCTGGCACAGCTGCACGACCTTCGCGCCCGTCAGCACGCGCTGGCCAACAACCTGCCGCTGGCGACGCTCGAGTGCGTACTGCCTCAGGGGGCAACGCTGAGTGCAGCACTCGATGAAATCTGCGCCAAGGCCATCGATCTCGTTCGTGGCGGAGCTGCCATCCTGCTGCTGACCGACCGCGTGACCGGCGAGAACCGCAATGCCGCGCCCATCCCCATGGCCCTCGCCCTGGGAGCGGTGCATCAGGCTCTGATCCGTGCCGGCGAACGCACCCGCTCCGGCCTCGCTGTCGAGGCTGGAGACTGCCGCGACCTGCACCACGCTGCTGTTCTCCTCGGCATGGGCGCCGGAGCCGTCTGCCCGTGGCTGGCTCTCGAAACCGCGCGCAGCCTCAACCCCGAAAAGGGCGAGGCCAATCTCCTCCACGCCTTCGATCAGGGCCTGGCCAAGATCATGTCCAAGATGGGCATCTCGGTCGTGGACAGCTACCGCAGCGCGCATCTCTTTGACTCCCTCGGCCTCAGCCAGGAAGTCGTCGACCGCTGTTTCTACGGCACCCCGGCCCCGCTTGGCGGCATCGGCTTTGCCGAGCTCGAAGAGCACATCCGCCAGATATGGCTCGGCGGCTTCGGCAACAACAGCGAAGCTCCGGAAGGCGATTCGCCTGCTCCCACGGCCACAGTGACCAAAGACCTTCCCGACTACGGATGGGTGCGCTTCCGCAAGGCCGAGAAGGCCGAGCCGCACTCCTGGCAGCCGCAGACCGTGAAGGCGCTCCAGACCGTCGTCGGAACCGCTCGCGGTGTCGCCGCCGTGGCCGAGCCGGCCATCGCCTGGGCTGCTTTCTCCACGCAGGCCGTCGAAAAACAGCCCGCATCCCTGCGTGATCTGCTCGAAATCCGTCCCGCCGGCGCGCCGCTCGCTCTCGAGCACGTCGAAGCGCCGAGCAGCATGTACAAGCGCTTTATCGCGTCTGCCATGTCTTTAGGCTCGTTGAGCCCCGAGGCCCATCAGACCATTACCGCCGCCATGAACATGATCGGCGCGCGCTCCAACACCGGCGAGGGCGGCGAAGATCCCGCCGTCTATCAGCCCAACGTCGATCTTGACCTGCTCGGCAAGCCGACACCGTCGCACCTGCTCAACAACAAGGTGAAGCAGGTGGCCTCGGGCCGCTTCGGTGTCACCACCGAATACCTCATGCACGCCGAGGAGATTGAGATCAAAGTCGCTCAGGGCTCCAAGCCCGGCGAAGGCGGACAGCTCCCCGGCCACAAGGTCACCGAGCTCATCGCCCGCCTGCGCCACGCCCAGCCCGGCGTTCAGCTCATCTCGCCGCCGCCGCACCACGACATCTACTCGATCGAGGACCTCGCCCAGCTCATCTACGATCTGAAGCGCGTGAATCCCAAAGCCGCCATCGGAGTGAAGCTGGTCTCGGAATGCGGAGTAGGAACCGTCGCTGCCGGTGTCGCCAAGGCCTATGCCGATTACATCGTCATCGCCGGCCACAATGGTGGAACCGGAGCCTCTCCGCTCTCCAGCATCAAGTACGCCGGCAATCCCTGGGAGCTCGGCCTCGCCGAAGCCCAGCAGGTGCTCCTCGCCAACGGCATGCGCAGCCGCGTCCGCCTGCGCTGCGACGGAGGACTCCGCACCGCTCGCGACATCCTCATCGCCGCTCTCCTTGGAGCCGACGAGTATGCCTTCGGCACTGCAGTCCTCGTCGCTCTCGGCTGCGACATGGCCCGCCAGTGTCATCTCAACACCTGTCCCACCGGAATCGCTACACAGCGCCCCGATCTCCGCGCCAAGTTCCGCGGCCGCCCCGAGCACGTCGTTCGCTTCTTCGAAGAGCTGGCCCGCGATCTTCACGTCTTGCTCGCGCAGTATGGCCTGCCCTCCATCGAAGCCGCCATCGGACGCACCGATCTGCTCGAACAGGTCCGCCACGACGGCTCTCTGAATCTCGCTCCGCTTCTCGCAGCACCCGCACAGGAAGAATCTCGCTGGGCAGGGAAGCGCAATACCCGCTTCACTCAAACTCCGCCCATCGACGAAGCCTGGCTCGAGCCCGCGCTTGCCGCCTATCGCAACGGCGAGCACTACGTCCACGACGCGCTGGTCTCGAATGAGGACCGCACCCTCGGTGCAAGACTCTCCGGCGAGCTGGCCCTGCTTCACACCTCCGGCGTCCGCACCGAAGGCCGCCTCACCTTCAACCTCACCGGCGTCGCCGGCCAATCCTTCGGAGCCTTCGCCGCATCCGGTCTGGAGCTGGTACTGAAGGGCATGGCCAACGACTTCGTCGGCAAGGGGCTTTCAGGCGGCGAGCTCATCCTGAGAGGACAAGGTCGCGCCGCTCTCCAATCCGAGCTGCACGTCATCCTCGGCAACGTCGCTCTCTACGGAGCCACCAGCGGAGCGCTCTTCGCTGCCGGCCGCGCCGGCGAGCGCTTTGCCGTCCGCAACTCCGGAGCACTGGCCATCGTCGAAGGCGTCGGCGATCACGGCTGCGAGTACATGACCGGCGGTCTCGCCGTCATTCTCGGAGCCACCGGCTACAACTTCGGAGCCGGTATGACCGGCGGCCTCGCCTGGGTCTTCGACGAGGATGGGGATTTCTTAACCCGGGGCATGTATCACCCCGACTTCCTCACTCCGGAGCCCTACGAAACCCTCGACGGCGAAGCCAGGGAGAGCATCCGCGGCTTCGTCCAGCTCCACGCCGAGAAGACCGCCAGCACCCGCGCCTACTGGCTCCTCTCCAAGTGGGACGAGCTGGCCCCCCGCTTCATCCGCCTAACCCCCAAGCCGCAGGCATAAGCCTGCGGCCAGGCGGCCCGCCCGCATCTTATTTCCACCGCATCTATACTTTCATCGATGCCACCAGACCTCCGCACTCACGCGCGAACCGCCGGAACGGCGCTCTTCAACTGGTGGAAGGCGGTTACCCTCGAAGCTCTCTTTGTAGCCGTTCTCTGGCTCATCGGCCTGCTGCTGCTTCACGTTCCGCTGGCGCCGGTCTGGGCCCTCATCGGCGGCCTGATGACCTTCATCCCCAACTTCGGCGGAGTCATCACCGTCATCTTCCCGGTCCTGATGATCCTCTTCAGCGGCCACGACATGTATCGTCTCGGCCTCGTATTAGGCCTCTACGCATTGATCGTCGTGATAGACCAGCTCGCGCTGCAGCCGCTCCTCCTGAAGCGCGTAAGCCGCATCCCCATCTGGGCGTCGATCCTCGTGCCCATCGCCCTCGGCATCGTCATCCCCTTCTGGGGAGTCCTTCTCGCGCCACCACTGCTGGCCGTGATCTACGCCTTCCGCAGACCTAAGGATGGCACGCAGTAAAGCGCGACCGCCTCTGATCGGCTTCAATCCGCTTCAAAACTACTCTTAATTAGAAACGTTATTCTGAGCGAAGCGAAGAATCTCAGCAGATCCGACATCCAAATGTTAGCCCGAATCGAAGAGTCGCAGGGATTCTTCTATCGTCCGTTGACCATCAAAACGACGATCACTTTTTAGCCGCACTCACTCCCCTCCTGCCTTTGGGAAGATGAGCCTCACCCCACTCATTCAAAGCAGTCAAGACAGGCTGCAAGGATCGCCCTTTTTCAGTCAAGACATATTCGTGATACGCGCTCCCATCCGATGCGGGAGCCACTTCCAAAATGCCGTTGTCGACGAGTTTGCGCAAGCGGGAGCTCAGCACATTTTTAGCCAGCCCAAGACTCTGCTGAAACTCGGTAAACCGCCTCTTGTCTTGAAATGCGTCCCGCAGGATGAGGATCGACCACCATTCGCCGATCACGTCTAAGGTCCGCGCGATTGCGCAAGGCGAGTTCTTCATACTCTTACGCTGCATAGTATTTCGACCTCGTGCGCTGGACTTCATCCTATGAAGCCAGCAGGTTGCATTATTATACCGAGTCTGCCATGCTGCAAATATGGTTGCTTTATTAAACCAAATGAATGAGATGACCAGGATGAATGAGGAATTACTCTTAGACGACCCCAGGACATTGCCGGCATACACGCTCGATGGATCGCAGGCGGCCGTGCGCAACGATCACGATACAAGCCCCAAGATGCTGGCCCGCAAAGCCATGCTGCACGGACCGATTCTCTCCACGATCCTCAAGCTGGCCTGGCCAACCATCGTTGTCCTGCTCGTCCAGACATTAGTGGGAGTTGCGGAGGTCTACTATGTCGGGCGTCTCGGAATGCTTGCCCTTGCCGGTACGGCGCTGGTCTTTCCCTTCTGGTCGCTGATGACCATGGTTTCGAACGGGGGCATGGGCAGCGGAGTATCTTCCGCCGTCGCCCGCGCCATCGGTGCCGATCGTCATGACGACGCAGACGCGCTGGTCTTCCATGGACTGGTCCTCGCGATGGTCTCCGGGGTGATCTTTTCGCTCGGCGCGTGGCTGCTGGGGCCAACTATCTTCTCTTTACTCGGCGGACGAGGCGAGGCCCTCAGCGTTGCTCTTCACTACTCAAATTACATCTTTGCCGGCGCCATCCCCATCTGGATTGTTAGCCAGCTTACGTCTGCTCTTCGTGGCGCAGGCAATATGCGCGTGCCCGCGATAGTTACCCTTGCCGGAGCGCTGGTTCTGATTCCTGCCTCGCCCGCGCTCATTTTCGGCTTTGGCCCCATCCCCAGATTTGGCGTTGCCGGCGCAGGGATAGCCGTGGGAGCTTACTACTCGATCGCGTGTCTGCTGCTGCTCCGGTACATGGCATCGGGCCGTTCCGGTCTGAAGCTTGCCTGGGTGCCGCTGCAGTGGCGTCACTTTGCCGACATCCTGCGTGTGGGGCTGTTGAGCACCATCGCCATCGTCCAGACCAACCTCACCGTCATCGCCGTCACCGGAGCCTTCGGCGTCTTCGGCATCCACGCTCTTGCCGCTTACGGCATCGCATCGCGCCTCGATTATTTTCTAATTCCGGTTTTGTTCGGATTAGGCACCGCCCTGCTGACCATGGTCGGCGTGAATATCGGAGCCGGCCATGTGCAACGCGCAAAACGCATCGCCTGGATAGGCGGCGGACTCGGTGCGCTACTCATAGGACCCGTCGGTCTCATCACCGCTCTCTACCCAAACCTCTGGCTGCACCTCTTTAGCCACGATGCCGCAGTCGTCGCACCGGCTGCGATCTATCTCCGCCGCGTCGCGCTCGTCTATGGATTACTCGCCTTTGGCTTCTCGCTGGGCTTCGCCTCTCAAGGCAGCGGACGCATGTTCTGGCCCTTCGCTGCTGGAACCAGCCGGCTGCTCATCGCTGCAGGTCTGGGATGGCTGGCCGTCGCACACTTCGGCGCAGGCATCGCAACCCTCTCACTCATCGGAGCTGCAGCGATTGTCGTCGACGCCTTCGTCTGCTCGATTCCTATGTTCAACGGAAGCTTCGGCAGCACACCCGGAAAATAGATCTAAAAACTACTGCGGCCTAGGCAGCATGTTGTCTTAAGAGACAGCTTGGCTCTGTTGATATCCTTCGGCGCCCTCTCGGAATTGTCATCCGGAGCGAGTCGAAGGACCTGCAGCCTGCTCGCACCGCCGCCAACTTCAGGCGTTCGCAATTGCCGCGCTCACGCAGAGAATTTCAACGATGATTGCTCAGCAAACGCCGCTGAGATTCTTCGCGTCGCTCAGAATGGCGAGCCGCGCCTAGTATCCCCAATACTTCACGCTGCATCCATAAGGACGCGTGTAAGCGGTCGCTACCGCCTGCCCTGCCATCGCCTCCGCCAAAGCCGCCGAGACATAATTCTTCGAAGCAGGAATATCGGCGGTATCCGTTGTCGGATGGTCGTCGATCGCACCGTCGTAGATCAGCTTGCCGGAAGGATCGATCACGAACATGTGCGGCGTGGTCTTGGCGGCATACAGATGTCCGATATCACCGTTCGGATCGAGCAGCGCTGCCGTGGGATCGGCGTGCACCTTGGCGATGTACGCGTTCTCCTGCGTCGCCGTCATGTATCCCTGCCCACCCTGCGCGGAAGAAAGAATGGTCAGCCAGACAACGCCCTTCGCCGTCCACTGCTTCTGCAGGGATTGCATGTTGCCGCTGCTGTAATGCTTGATGGTGTAAGGACAGCCGTTGTTAGTCCATTCCAGGACCACATATTTGCCCTTATACTCCGACAGCTTATGCGTCTGTCCATGGGAATCAGTGCCGGTAAAATCCGGAGCGGCATCGCCGACCCGGATCGCCTGGAGAGAAAGAGTAGTGAGGAGGGCAAACGCCACGACGAGAATGCGACGGTAGCTTTTCATAGAGCTGCGATCTCCTTTGCACATTAGACGCAGGCTCAGGCGAGCCGGCCTTCCCCGAATGCGAGGAACGGTCGCGATTAACGGCCGGGAGAAGCAGGCTCCGAGACCTGTGCTCTGAGCCCTGAGCTCTGACCGCTGTTTTTCACCGCGTCCAACGCATTGAAAACGATCCCCGGAGTCAGAACCTCCGGCAACAATTGCGGCTGTTTGTTGGTATCCGCAGGATAGAACGCATAGGTCGGCACACCGCTCCGTCCCAGTCCCGCCAATGTCTGCGCGATGACCTCATCATGCCGCGTCCAATCGGCGCGGATCAACGCCACGCCGCTCGAAGCCAGCCGCTGCTGCACCTCGGGCCGGTCCAGAACCACACGCTCGTTCACCTGGCAGCTCAGGCACCAGCTCGCCGTGAAATCGACAAAGACCGGCTTGCCTTCCGCGCGATACTTCGCGACCAGCTCCGGCGTGAAGGGCTCCCACTGCGTCCCAGCGGCGCCTGCCTTAGTCGTAGCCGTAGCAACCTCAGGCGTACCCAGCTTCTCGACGGCCAACACCGGCACCGCAATCGCCAGCAGCAGAACGATCGCCGCCGCAAACGTAGCTGGAGCCTTCGCAGGCCACCGTCCCAGGATCCATCCGGCAATCGCCAGCAGCAGGAACGCGGAGAGCAGTCCAACCAGCGCGCTCGGCCCAGCGGTCTGATTGAAGACCCACACCAGCCAGATCACCGTCCCGAAGATTGGAATCGAAACCGCCTGCTTCAACACTTCCATCCACGCACCCGGCCGCGGAAGCACCCGTGACCATGCCGGGTTGAAGGCCAGCAGCAGGTAAGGCGCAGCCAGTCCCAGAGCAAGCGAGGTGAAGACCGCAAAAGTGATGACAGCGGAGTTGGCCAGCGCATACCCGATGGCTGCGCCCATGAAAGGAGCCGTGCACGGAGTGGCCACGATCACCGCCAGCACTCCGGTAAAGAAGCTGCCCGCATAACCGCTCTTCTGCGCCAGGCCCGAGCCCGCGCTGGTAAGCGTGAGGCCAATCTCGAACTGACCCGCCAGCGACAGGCCAAGAAAGAACAACAACAGCGCCATCAATGCCAAAAATGCTGGCGATTGAAACTGGAATCCCCATCCCAGCTGGTGACCCGCACCGCGCAGAATCAGCAGCGCGGCAACGACCGCCCAGAACGAAGCCAGAATGCCAAGCGTGTACACCAGGCCATGCCGGCGCATCTTCCCTCGCTCCTCGCTCGACGACTGCACCAGCGCCAGACCCTTGATGAAGAGGACAGGGAAGACGCAAGGCATCAAATTGAGGATTGCGCCGCCGACGAACGCAAAGAGAATAATCCCCAGCAGCCCCTGCGAGCCTGCAGTTGAAGTTGATGCGATCGTTCCCGGAGTGGCGTGAAATTCGTACGCCCGCCCATCGCCCAGCACCAGCAGGCCATGCAGCTCCTTCGGCGCAGTGGTAAGGTTATCGTCCTTCACCAGGCTGATCTGGACACCGTTCTTCAGCGGCGTCAGTGTCTGAGGGGCGGCATTCGCGAGGATGTTCTGATCGAAGGGAAAGAACTGCGCCGAAGTCTCCTTACTGCCCGTAATGACAGCCAGCGTGAGACCCTTCGCGGTGCTCTCGAACTTGGCCTGACCGCTCGATGGGAGTGGCTTGGGCAGCGTGCTTTGGAAGTGCTGGATCAGCTGCGCGTCGGCATCGACATTGGCTGGGGTTGCCGGAGGCGTGGCTGCGCCTGTTCGCGTGACCGCCAGATCCGCATGGCCAGGGATGCAGACTTCGCGGCAGACCAGCCAAGTGACCTTCCCGCCCAGCGTGGCGTTCTGTCCTGTTGGTTTAAAACTGGAGGCGACCTGCACCGGAATTGGAAAGAGAACCTCGCCCTCGTAACCGAAATCCACCAGCGGGCCCAGCGGCAGCCGCTTGGGAACGGGGAATTGCATCGCCCCGGCCGTCACATCCGCAGGCAGATTCCACTTGATGGAAGGCGCCTCACCAGAGTCGCCGGCGTTGGTCCAATAAACGTGCCAGCCCGGATCGAGCTTGAAATACAGTCCCGCGGTGAAGCTCTGCCCAGGATAGATCTGCGCAGGAGGCACAACCAGCTGCACGGTCAGGTGCGTGGCCGTGACAGAAGGGGCGGCAATCCCTGCAGCTGGCGCAGCAGGTGCGGCCCATGCCGCAGAACCAAGCAGAAGCGAGAGGACGGAGGTAAGAAAGCGGGCAGCCATAGCAGTCACATTCATTGTAGAACCCCAATTTACACGGAGTTGTCAACCTCTCGTCACCGCCTCGAAAAATAAGGATTTTCAGAGCAAAAGCGCTCAAACCTGACGATCATCCCAGGCACGCCAACAAAACCGGGTGCCCCCAGGTCTCGCTTGTGAGACCTGGGCGTCAGAGAGTCAGCGGAATTCAATCGATCCAGGCTAAATTGGCAGGTACAGGGGGTATAGGCGGCGAAGGCGCTATTGTCCGGAGGGGAATCTTCCCGCCGCAGGCGGAGTCGCCTGGACGGCCAGTCCCCAGCCGGCGGCCATGCGGTCTTTGAGAATGCAGCGGTCCATCACGACCTTGATCCCCGCCGCCTCAGCTCGCGCCGCAGCCTCGTCGTGCACGATTCCTTCTTGAATCCAGAGGTAGGGAATATTCCGCCGGATCGTGTCCTCGACAACCGCCGGAATGTATTGCGGCAGGCGAAAGACATTCACCAGATCGATGGTCACACCCGCCCCGGCAACCGCCTCGTCCAGCGTGGGATAAGCCCTCTCGCCCAGCGCGCTCTCGATCAGAGGATTCACCGGAATGATCCGATACCCGCGCGACTGCATGAAGCGTGAAACGCCCAGCGACGCCCGGCCTTCCTTATTAGTCAGGCCGACAACCGCGATGGTCTTCACATGATCAAGGATCTCGCGGATGACAGCCGGCTCATTCATCGCCTACTCCAGATCGTCCTTATCATCCACACCGGCTGGAACCCCGCCATTCCGCCGCATCAGCAGATAGCCGCGAATAAACGGCTCCAGGTATCCATCCAGCACCTTGTCCACATCGCCCACTTCGACTTTCGTGCGATGATCCTTGGCGATGCGATAAGGCTGCAGCACATACGACCGGATCTGCGAGCCGAAGTTGATATCCAGCTTCGAATCTTCCAGCTTCTTCGAGATTTGGCGCTTCTTCTCGAGCTCGTATTCGTAGAGCCTCGAGCGCAGCATCTTCATCGCCTTCTCTTTGTTCTTATGCTGCGAGCGCTCGTTCTGGCACTGCACCACGATATTCGTCGGGATATGCGTAATCCGCACCGCCGAGTCGGTGGTGTTCACATGCTGCCCGCCCTTGCCGCCTGAGCGATACGTGTCGATGCGGATGTCGTCCGGCTTGATGTCGATCTCAATCGAATCGTCGATCTCTGGCGAGACGAACACCGACGCGAACGAGGTATGCCGCCGCTTGGCCTGGTCGAAAGGCGAGATGCGCACGAGTCGATGCACACCCGTCTCACCCGACAACTGGCCGAAGGCGTATTCACCGGTGATGGTGAAGGTCGCGGACTTGATGCCCGCCTCTTCGCCATCCTGATAATCGTTCATCTCCGTCTTGAAGCCCTGTTGCTCGGCCCAGCGCAGGTACATGCGCATCAGCATCTCGGCCCAGTCCTGGCTCTCCGTGCCGCCTGCGCCCGGATGCACAGTAACGATCGCGTTCAAGCCATCGGTCTCGCTCGAAAGCAGGGTGCGGGCTTCCATGGCCTCGGCAAACTCGTTCAGCGACTTGATCTCGCGCTCGATCTCCGGCTCAACGGCCTCACCCTCGCGGGCCAGGTCGAAATAGGCCTCAACGTCGTCGGTGCGGCGCGCCAGCTCGGCGTCATCGGATAGCAGCGCTTCGATGCGCTTGCGGTCGCGCATCAGCGGCTGCGAAAGCTGCGGGTTCGACCACAGACTCGGGTCGGAAAGCTTCTGCTCGATTGCGGCTAGTTCTGTCTTGAGGCGGGATGGGTCAAAGATACTCCCGCAGGTCGCGGACTTTGTCGCGCACGGGAGTGTAGGCGAATTCGAGATCGTTCAACACTGGATGGGACCTGTCTATGGCTGGAGTCGGCGGCGCGTGTTCGCTAGAAACAAGATCGCGCCTAAGGTGATTATCCCACACGCATAGGCGAAGACATCGCCGTAGCGCGTGTAGAAGGTCACGTCGTCGCGAAAGCCATACGTGACAGCCAGAGACGTGAACACCCCCCGCGGCGCGCTCCGCAGCACGCGACCGAAAGGATCGATCGCCGTAGTGACTCCGTTGTTGGTGTCGCGCACCAGCCAGCGCCTATTTTCAATCGCCCGCATGCGCGCCATGTTGAGGTGCTGCCAGGGTGCGCTGGTGTCGCCATACCAGCCGTCGTCTGAAATATTGAGGAAGACCTCGGCGCCATTTTTCGCGAACTGCCGGATCTCATCGCCAAAGATCGATTCGTAGCAGATGAAGGTGCCGTAGCGATGCCCATTCAGCGTGAAGACCTTGCGTTCCGTGCCCCGCGAAAAATTTCCCGCCTGCCGCGTGAGCTTATGCGCGAAGAAAAACATCTCGCTGTAAGGGATGTACTCGCCGAAGGGAACTAGATGAATCTTGTCGTAGCGGCCAATGCGCTCGCCTTCCGGCGAAAACACCGAAGCGGAGTTGTATTGCTTGATGACCTGCTTGCCTTCGGCATCGATGGCCCACTCCGCTGCAGGATTGCCCGCAACGAAGGCCGCATGGGTCGCGCCGGTCAACTGGCGCACCACCGCCAGGAAGCGCGGATCGCCTTCGTAAAACGGCGAAGGCGCCTCCGGCCAGGCGATCAATGAGATTGCCGCGGGCGCAATCGCTCCTGGCGTCGAAATTCCGAGTGGCGATGCGACTTCGGTGTGCAGCGTCTTATGCGGATCGGGCATGCCCGTGTACCAAGGGCCGTCCAGGCTCTCGCTCCGCTGAAGAAACGGGACGATATTCTTGTCCCACAGCGGTCCCGGCCAATCGTTCTCTTCATCGACGCTGAAGTTCGGTTGCAGCAGAACCGCTGTCGCCTGCGTCGGCGCAGCCTCAGGTGGAAGCCACGAGCCTATCTGTAACAGTGACGCCAGCAATATCCCGCTCACACCGAGGCGCACGCGCAGAGAGACGGAGAGCGAAAGCAGCGCCCCAACCAGAAGCGCATTGACCACCACCAGCACAAAAGAGATTCCATAAACGCCGGTGAACGGCGCCAGCCGCGTGAGCAGAAAGTTGTCCACCTGCGAATACCCGAACTGGTCCCAGGGAACACTCGTGATCCGCGAGGCCGCCAGCTCGACTCCCACCCACGCAAACGGTGCGAGGATCAACGGCGCCCAAACGCCGCCGGACACGCGCCGCACAAAAGCAAGGATCCCGCCGAACAGCCCGAAGTAAAGCCCCAATATCAGGCTGTAGAGAACCAGAATCCCCGCCGAACCCAGCGCCGGAACATGGCCGTAGAGATTCATCGTCCGGTCGATCCAATAGCAGTTGAGGATGTACCAGAAGATTCCGCAGAGATAGGAAATCAACGCGCTACGGCGAATATATTTCGGGTCTGCGATATCGCTGCTCGACAGCAGCGCATACAGCAGCGGAACCAGCGCCACCCACCCGAAGGCGGCACGCCATGGCGGCAGCGGTCCGGCGATGGGGAAGGGAAGATCGAGGAGAATCGCCGACAGCAAGCTGAGCGCGATTCGAGGAAAAATCCGCGCATCCGTCGAAGGCAAGACCGTGCCCGGCTTTCGATTCTCTGTCACCACGGCCATTCAGCCCGAGTCTAACATCGCAGGGGAATCGGTTCCCGCTCTCGTAGCGAAGGTTTACAATAACTGTGTGATTGAATTCGCCAAGCTCGGCATGCATGTCCTCACCTTTTTATTTTTCGTGGGGCTGGCGGGGTCATCCGTCGTCGTTGTTATCAGCTTCGTTGAGGACCTGGCGGAACTCCTTGGAGATTAATCGTTAGTGCCGACGCGATTGACGTGCTCGCATTCGGGACATACACTCAGCGAGAGCGTCACGACGAAAGATAGGCTGCATCCCACGCGCAACACAGTGGCGTCAGCCGTCCGATCCTGACCCAAACCGCCCACATTTCATGTCATCAGGACAAACCCTTCACGCCCCGCAATCGAACCGAGTCAGGCTGGTCGTCGCCTCCTCGGTCATGCTTACATTCATCTCCTTTTGGCGAGCCGCAGCCGTCGTCCTCAACGATCTTGGCTCCTCGGCGTTCTATGCCGGTGGCATTGCCGAAGAGGCGGTAGGCAAGGCTGCTCCCTGGTTCATCCTCGGCGTGATGTTGTTCTCCTTCGCCGTGCGCGCGGTCTACGTCGAAAGCTGTTCGATGTTCACCCGCGGCGGCGTTTACCGCGTTGTAAAAGAAGCGCTCGGCGGAACCTTCGCCAAGCTCAGCGTCTCGGCGCTGATGTTCGACTACATCCTCACCGGCCCTATCTCCGGCGTCTCGGCCGGTCAGTACATCACCGGCCTGCTCAATGAGCTGATGACCGTCGGCGCGACCCACGGATGGCTCCCCGTAGCGCTGGTCAGCGGCAACCACATCGCCCGCCAGTTGCCGGTCAACGAGACCTCTGCGATCTTCTGCATCATCGTGACCATCTATTACTGGTGGCAGAACATCAAGGGCATCGAGGAGTCCAGCGACAAAGCTCTTGAGGTCATGAAGATCACCACCATCATGGTGGTTCTTCTGCTCGGCTGGGGCATCTGGTCCGCTTTCCACCTCGGCGCCAAGCTGCCGCCGCTGCCTGTTCCGTCCAACCTGCATTTCTCTCAGGACGCTCTGGGCTTCCTTGGTGGAACCAAGCTGGCCTCTATGCTGGGCCTCTTCGGCATCATCATGGCCTTCGGCCACTCCATCCTCGCCATGAGCGGCGAGGAGACTCTGGCCCAGGTCAATCGTGAAATCGAACACCCCAAGCTGAAGAACCTGAAGCGCGCGGCGATCGTCATCGCCATCTACAGCTTCGTCTTCACCGGCATCGTCTCGCTGCTGGCGGTCATGCTCATTCCTGACTCGGTGCGTATCCCGGTCTATCGCGATAACCTCATCGCCGGACTTGCCATGAACATGGTCGGTCCGCTGACGCTGCGCATCGTCTTCCGCGTCTTCGTTGTGATCGTCGGATTCCTGATTCTTTCCGGCGCCATCAACACCTCGATTATCGGCTCGACCGGCGTCCTGATGCGCGTCGCCGAAGACGGCGTACTGACCGACTGGTTCCGCAAGCCGCAGCGCAAGTATGGAACCAGCTATCGCATCGTCAATCTGGTTACCGCGCTGCAGCTCTTCACCATCATCGTCAGCCGCGGCAACGTCATCACGCTGGGCGAAGCCTATGCCTTCGGCGTCATCTGGAGCTTCACCTTCAACAGCCTTGCCATGCTGGTTCTGCGCTGGAAGTACAAAGGCGAGCGCGGATGGAAGGTTCCGATCAATATCAGGATCGGCAAGATTGAGTTCCCGGTAGGACTCTTCTCCGTCTTTTTGGTTCTGTTGTCGACGGCCATTGTGAATCTCTTCACCAAGAGCGTCGCCACGGAAAGCGGAATAGCCTTCGCCGCGACCTTTTTTGTCATCTTCAGCATCTCCGAACGCAAGAATCTGAAGAAGCAACTCGCCACCGTCGCGCAGATGAAGGAGCATTTCCAGCTTGAGCACCCCGAGAACATCGACCGGGCAGCATTGGAGATCAATCCCGGCGCGGTGCTGGTCACAATGCGCGATTCGGCGAATCCTTTCGCGCTCAAGTGGGCTCTGTCTCGAACCAACACCGACGAGCAGGATGTGGTCGTACTCACCGCGCGTGTGATGGGCGCCGGCGGCCCCGAATACCTCGACGAGCAGCCCTTCAGCGAACACGAGCAGATGCTGTTTACCAAGGCCGTCTCTGTCGCGGAAAGCTTCGGCAAGCACATTTCGTTGCTGGTCGTCCCCGCCGGCGACATCTTTGCAGCACTGGTGCAGACGGCGAACAAACTCGAAGTAGCCGCCGTGGTCTCCGGGCTTTCGACCAAGATGTCGGCGCAGGAGCAGGCCTACCACATCGGTCAGGCATGGGAATCTCTGTCCGAGCCCAAGAGGCAATTCACTTTCTACGTGGTCATGTCCGATGGCGAGGCGCAGGCCTTCCACATCGGCCCCCACGCCCCGACTCTGCAGGCCGAAGACGTCCAGCTCGTGCACCGTCTGTGGCTGAATTTCCGGCGCGATCCGGAAATGCAAGGATTGCATCACAGCGACATCGTTACTTACGCCCTGACCCGCCTCGCCACCGAATATGCCCGCGACAAAGTCGAGACCGTGAAGGAGCTGCGGCGCTACACCCAGGACGGTCCCCGCACAACTACGGCCTTGGGCGTTAGCGATCGCGGCTCCTATCGCAGCGGACTCGATTACTCGATCGCCGCGCCCCGCTCGTCGCCAGAGTCTTCCAGCTCCGGCCAGGAAGAATAAGCTGGAAGCCTTCTCACAAGTGGTGGCTATCAGAAATCATTCTTGCCGGGATAGCGTTTTGTACCCGGAGGGAGGGCCTGGCTTCAGCCATGCCATGAAATATCCATTTTTCGAGGGCTTCAGCCCCGGAACAGGATCGGCGTTGACAGCCAGAATCAGTTAGGGTTTCAACTCTGAACCGAGTGAAGTTCACACCAGCAAACGCGGCCGAAGGAACACAGGTTTGCTTGGATAGCCGGCTTTGGTAACCTCCGCCCGCTCCCACGAAGACGACGCAAAACGATCCCAACGCATTCAAACAAAACACGCCACTTAGACAATTATTTCTAAATTTGGACACCTTTTTAAGGTGTTCAAATTGGTGTCTCCTTACGTCTCATTAGAGTTTGTCAATTTCTTGCATCCCGAGTTAGGCTGTAACTGTAACTATCCCCTACTCGAAAGGCGCTTAGTTCGGCTTAACTCGAAAGATAAAGCCGACGAGGCGACGGGAAGAAAACGTGCAGGTTAGTCAGATACTGGCAGAGATCGACAATGAGATCGCAAGGTTGCAACAGGCGCGCAGGCTCTTGGCAGGCGAAGGCGATCTTCATCTGGCACGCAACGGGACCACAGGTTTTATCCCGTCCGCGAAGAAAAAGCGTACGCTGAGCGCAGACTCTAAAAAGAGAATTGCCGAAGCTATGAAGCGTCGTTGGACAGAGCGCCGCAAGCTGGCAGCAAAGGCCGCGAAGGTTGAGAAAGCCGCGAAATAAAAGAAGTTAGAGGAATATGGCCGCCTTTTAAGGCGGCCCTATCGGCCAAGTTACTTCGCTGTCGCACCCGGAGTCAGCGTCAGCGTCTCCACCCCTTGCTTTTCGAGATGAGTCTGAAGTTCCTCTGGAGTTCCGGTGAGTTGAGGAAATGTCCCGTAGTGAATGGGGATAACCGTCTTCACTCCGAGATAGCCGGCCGCTAACGCTGCCGCCTTCGGACCCATGGTGTAATGATCGCCAATGGGCAAAAGGCCGATCTCCGGCGAATAAAGATCCTTGATGATCTGCATATCGGAGAACAGCGATGTGTCTCCCGCGTGATAGATCACGGGTCCGTCGTCGATGGCGAGCACTAATCCCGCGGCCACACCCGCATAGAGAGTTTCCTCTCCATCCTGGATGCTTGAGCTATGCTTCGCCTCCACCAGGCTTACAGCAACGTCCTTGAAGCGATACGTGCCGCCGAGATTCATTCCTACGGCGTCTTCCACGCCCTTGCTCTGCAGCCACGCAATCAACTCGAAGATGCCGACGGCCTGGGCTTTGTGCTTCTTCGCCACCGATACCGCATCTGCGATGTGATCGCCATGCCCATGCGAGAGGAGCAGGAGATCGATCTTTTCAGGAAGCTTGTAGTCCTTCGGATATTTAGGGTTCTGCTCCAAGAACGGATCGATGAGAATCTGCGTGCCCTTCGCCGTGGTGATGAGAACCACCGAATGCCCGAGCCATGTAATCTGTGCGCCTTTTAAGTTCGCCATACGATAGAACTCCGATACATCCCTGAGATGATGAGTCTTCCAATTTCTAAGCTACTGAAGCACGGTGAATAGACGGTTTCATGTGAGAGCACCATTTCTCTGGCCACACTGGTTAGACTTACGCAGCCAGCTCAAGGATGCCGCGGCCAGCGGAGTTCGTGGTGAAGGAAAATCCATAAAATTTTGACAGGCATTCTCCCGTTGACACGCTCGCCGGGCGGGAGTAGCTTTCTCTCCATGGGCGAATATAAGGCGAAAACGGAAAGCCTCTTCCCAATTCTCACTGCTCCGCCTGAGACAAGTTGTCAGGGGGATTCCCCCGCGGATTCAAACCGGCTGCGGGGAATCGCCCGGCTCGCCGCGCAAGGCGATGCCGCCGGCGAAGGCCATTGCGTCGAGTTCCGCACCCTGCCCGTCCGCTCCATCCTGAACTCCTCCGTCTCCCGTCGCGGGCTTTGGTTCGCCAAGAGCATCAATCCCTACCGCGGCTGCGAGTTCGCCTGCCGCTACTGCTACGCGCGATACACTCACGAATTCATGGAGATGAAAGATCCCGCGGACTTCGAGCGAAAGATTTATATGAAGGAGAATGCGGCGTGGCTTCTTCAGCAGGAGATCCGTCACCTACGCGCGGGCGAGGAGGTGGCGCTCGGTACCGCGACCGATCCCTACCAGCCCGTCGAACGGAAAGCCAAAATCACCCGGTCTCTGCTCGAGGTCTTCGCCACGCAGAGTGGGCTGCGCTTCGGCATCGTGACGAAGTCGACGCTCATCGAGCGGGATATCGACCTGCTGCGGCGCATCGCGGACAAAAATGATCTGGTCATCCACATCACCATCACCACGCCCGACGCGAAGCTGGCGCGCATCCTCGAGCCGCGCGCTCCGCGCCCCGATCTGCGTTTCCAGACAGTGCAGCGGCTGCGTCAGGCCGGACTGCGCACCGGCATCCTCTGTTCGCCGCTCCTGCCCGGCATCACGGATAACGCGCGAGCTCTGGACAGCATGGCGCGCAGGGCAAAGGCCGTCGACGCCAGCTTCTTTGCTGCCTCGCCGCTCTTTCTCAAACCGTGCTCCAAGGGAACATTCTTGACCTTCATCCACGAACACTTCCCGCAGCTCGACTCCAGCTACGCGCAGCGCTATGCCGATGCCGCCTTCGTCTCCAAGGCTTACCAGAAGCGAATCACCGATCTGGTGCTTGCCATTACGAAGAAGCACGGACTGAATCGCCGCTTCACTGATGCGTTGCTGACCCGCGACGCGGGATCGGAGACCGGCTCCTCAAGCGAAGACCAGCGCCTGCCCGTGCAGGCGGAACTTTGGCCATCGATAAATAATGAAAAGAGAGCACTTGAGAAACGAGGCCCGTCATCGGTCGCCGCTGAGAAGGTGGCTCAGCGGGTGATGATGACCTCGTAAAGATTGTCTTTGGCCAGGAAGAAGCGATAGCCGCCGTAGTGCGAAAACAGCTTCTCGATATTGCGATTGGTATAAACACGCAGAACCGGATGCGGCTCCGATTCCTGCAGTTCGATCGAGTCGCTGTCGGTGAGGTGGTAGCGGCAGAAAGCCGTCTCCGGTCCGGCAGCCTTGGTGTGGAAGATAGCCAGAATCTTGCCGCCCCGCTTCACCGCGGTGTGCAGGTGTTTGATCAAGGGATCGATCAGGCCCTGCGGAATATAGTCCAGCGTCGTCCAGAGCAAGACCACGTCGAATTCCCGGCCGCCGAAGTTCAGGTTTTGCTCGAAGAAACTCGCCACGTCGAAGCCCGGCTCGCCACCCTCTTCGGTAGCAGCGGTAATCCACGATCCACCCGCAGGCCCGGCAAGCGCCTCATGAACCACGTCGGACATATAAACGCTGTGCCCGAGCCCGGTGAGAAAGTTGATGTTCTGCGGAGAAGTAGGCCCGATGTCCAGCACGCGCAGGCTCTCTTCCTCTTTGAGGTGTTTGAGCATGGCCGACCAGCCGCTCGAGTGGCGAGGGATGCGGGGGCCGGAAAGCAGAGTACGGCTGGTGCGCTGCGGCTCGGATTCACGCTTGAAAAGGCTTCGAATCACGCTTGCTCAGTGACCTCATTCGCCGAGCATCCGGCGTACCCCTGCCGTTCGAAAGCGGAAGAGCACACCGGACGCCGTTGGCTGAACCTGGTTAGAACCTGGCTATTTCGACGCCCCGAAGAGAGCGCCGGGCTGCGTGGACGTAGGAGGAGCCGATGGTGCGGAACCTCGGTCGCTGATGGAGGCCGCAGTTCCCTGGATCAGGTCAACCTTTCCCGAGAAGGCGGCGTTTTCTTCGATAGAAAGCCGCGCCGCTTTAATGTCTCCAACGATGTTCGCACCGGCACGAAGCTCAACCCGGCCGGTGGCGACAACGTCACCGTTGAGGGCGCCGAGAATCACCACGTCGCGGGCCGACACATTGGCCTGAACCTGGGCATTGGGCCCGATGGTGAGACGGCTCTCGGTGAGGGTAATCGTGCCCTCCACCAATCCGTCTACCAGGAGATCTTCGCTGCCTTTCACTTCTCCACGAATCTGCACGGATTTGCCGATGGAGGCGGCGCCGGCTGCATCTAACGGTGGCATCTGAAAACTCCTGTTGAAATTACTGGGTGGTCTTGGTCGAACTATACGCAAGGAGTGTGCGGGGCCGCAACTTTTCCCTGCGACAGGTAGCTCCGTCGATACCATGTTGCGAATTTGTAACAATAGGTACACCTGAATCTGTCGCCAGACTTGAACCTCGATTCTGAACCCCGGCGCTTCGTCCCGCATCCATAGCTCCATGGAATACAGACAGCTTGGTCATTCGGGTCTGAAGGTCTCTACGCTCAGCTTTGGCGCGGGCACCTTCGGCGGTGGAAACGAGTTCTTTCGTGCGTGGGGAAACACCGGTGCGGATGAGGGCGCGCGGCTGATCGATCAGTGTCTCGATGCCGGAGTCAACCTCTTCGATGTCGCGGATGTCTACTCTGACGGTCTCGCCGAAGAGGTGCTGGGCAAGGCCATTGCGGGAAAGCGCAACCGCCTTCTCGTTTCAACTAAGTGCACCTTCCGCCTGGGCAAAGGCCCGAACGACGTCGGCTCTTCGCGTCACCACATCATCGAGTCGGTGCATGGCAGCCTAAAGCGTCTGGGCATCGATCACATCGACATCTACCATATGCACGGCTTCGACGCGACCACGCCCATCGATGAAACGCTGGAGACGCTGGACACGCTGGTGAAGGCCGGCAAGATCCGCTACATCGCCTGCTCCAATTTCTCAGGCTGGCACCTGATGAAGTCGCTCGCCATCTCCGAGCGCTATGGCTGGGCGCGGTACGTTGCGCAGCAGTCCTACTATTCGCTGGTCGGACGTGAGTTCGAGTGGGAGCTGATGCCTCTCGGCCTCGATCAGAAGGTCGGAACGCTGGTGTGGAGTCCTCTCGGCTGGGGAAGGCTCACCGGCAAGATCCGCCGCGGCCATCCGCTGCCCGAGCAGAGCCGTCTCCACGTCACCGCCGACAACGGGCCACAGATAGCTGACGAGTATCTATATAAGGTCGTCGACGCCATCGATGTGATTGCTGCGCAGACCGGCCGGAGTGTGCCGCAGATCGCCATCAACTGGTTGCTGCAGCGCCCGACCGTCTCCAGCGTGATCCTCGGCGCGCGCAATGAAGAGCAGCTCAAGCAGAATCTCGCCGCAGCCGATTGGAGCCTGACGACGGAGCAGGTTGCCGCACTCGACGCCGCCAGCGACGTCATGCCGGTCTATCCCTACTGGCACCAGCGCCAGTTCATGGAACGGAATCCGCTGCCGGTTTAAAGCGAAGCCCGATCCATAGCGGAACATTACCATCCGCTATTTTGCCGGCCAATATCGCTCAAGCTCACAACGCATGATCGATATTGGCCGGCACGACGATCGGCCTGCTGATGCAGGCCTCACACCCCCTTTGCCTCTATCTCGCGCGATGTTTCATCCCCTAGACCGTCGTTTTTCTGATCCGCGCATCCTACCGTGGGCGCTTCTGCCCAGGCCACTGCCAATTGTTTTTATTTACCTCTGCCGAGGCATTGCGGAATGCAATCCCCTTATGGAACCACGTTGAATACACCTGTTCCTTCGAAGACCTCGGATCGCAGAGAAGTATCTGGTCTTTTGCTAGAATCCTCCCTCATGCATCGCTGCCGAATTGCCGCCCTCTACGCCTTAGTCTCTTGGTTTGCGTGCGCGGCTGCCACTGCGCAATCCTCCGCACATCTCTTTTTCCGCGTGACGCTGGGTCAGCAGGCACCGGCCGCTGCCTCCGGCCGGATACTGATCTTCCTTACCGAGGGCTCGGGAGCGACGGCGGTCGACGACGATCCTTTCTCGCCTAAACCGGTCTATGCTGCAGCCAAAGAGGTGACCCAGCTCAAGCCAGGCGGATCGGTCGAGGTCGATACCGACGATCTCGTTTATCCGCACGGCTTTTCGACGCTGAAGCCCGGCAACTACCAGGTGCAGGCCGTGCTCGACACGCGGCATACCTATGACTATTCGGGACGCGGCGAAGGCGACCTGATCAGCAAGGTCGTCGCGCTAACCGACTGGACACCGGGCAAGGGAAGCGAGCCGTCCCTTACGTTGACCGAGGCCGTGGCGGAACGAGCGCCGCGCACCCCGCTCACTGCAGAGCAGGAGCATGCCGCGCATCTCGAAGATTTCGTCAGCCCGGTGCTGAGCCGCTTCTTCGGCACGCCCGTCCACATGCGAGCCTGGGTGATTTTGCCGCCGGGATATCAAGCCAATCAGAAAGAGCGCTATCTCAGCGTCTATTGGACGCACGGCTTTACTGCCACTCTCGCCTCCTGCAAACAGTCCGGCGCGGCGATCTACAAACGCATGGCGGAAGGCAAGATGCCGCCCATGATCTGGGTGATGCTGGATGAGTCGTGGGCGACCGGGACGCACGAGTTCACAAATTCAGCGAACAACGGGCCATGGGGCTCGGCGCTGACCGCCGAGTTCATGCCTTATCTGGAAGCGAAGTACCGGATGGATTCGACCGTACACGGCCGCTTTCTGCAAGGACACTCTTCGGGCGGCTGGGCCACGCTGCAGCTGCAGGTGAACTATCCGGGCATCTTCGGCGGAACGTGGTCGACCTCGCCGGACCCCAGCGACTTCCATGACTTCACCGGCGTCGACCTCTACGCACCCCATGCCAACATGTATCACCGGCCCGACGGCACGCCCTATCCTCTGGTGCGCGATCACGACAAGGTGCTGGGAACGGCCGAGGGTTTTGCCAAGATGGAGCGGGTTTTGGGCGAGTACGGAGGGCAATTCGGCTCCTTCGATTGGGTCTTTTCACCGCGCGGAGCCGATGGCCGTCCGCTGCCCATGTTCAACCGCGATACCGGCGACGTCGATCCCCAAGTCGTCGCCTACTGGCGCGACCACTACGATCTCGCGCATAAAGTCACCACCGAGTGGTCGGTCCGCGGTCCGGCACTGCGCGGCAAGATCCACGTCTTTGTCGGCACGGCCGACACCTTCTATCTCGATGGCGCAGCGCACAAGTTCGACGCCGTCCTCCGCAGCTTGAATGCCGATGCGCACTTCACCTTCATCGAGAATCGCACCCACTTCGACCTGTACAAGGTAGGCGACGACCGGGCCGGCCTCCTCGACCGGATCGGAGCCGAGATGTGGGCCGCCGGACACAACGGCCAGCAGTGGAAGGGAAAATAGCCACGCGCAGCAGACGGGTAGGCGCGGCAAAAGGGTAGGTGCACAGCGGACTGGTAGGTGCGAGCTTCAGCTCGCACATTAACAATGCACGATAGAAGCGGCTTCAGCCGCTGAGGCGAGCTTAACGCCGACCAATCCCCGATCATGCTAGCTTCACCTTGTGATGGTTTTTCTTCCTTCCCGCGTCGCATTTGTGTGGCCCCGCTTGCTGCTGGCGGTCTGGCTCTGCGGCATGTCCTGTCTCGCGCAAAGCCAATCGCCTGCGAACGATGTAACGCGCGACATCGATCCCCAAATCGCCGCGGTCATCGCCTCCATCAAGGCCATCGATAACCACGCGCACCCGGTACTGCCGCCTCCGAACGACGGCACGGATCGCAACTTTGACGCCCTGCCCGTGGACAACATGGAGCCGGAGACCGATCCCGTGGCATGGCGTCCGGACAATCCGCAGCTGCCGCTGGCCTGGAAGGCGCTGTGGGGTTTCGATGCGACAGCTCCGCTCGATGCCGATGGGCTCAAGCAGCTCAACGCAGCCCGCGCCCGGATCAAAACCCGGGAGGGCGAGCATTATGCCGCCTGGGTGCTGGATCAGACGGACATCGCGACCATGCTTGGCAATCGCGTCGCGATGGGGACGGGATTGGCCGCGCCACGCTTTCGCTGGGTACCCTACATCGACGCGCTGTTGTTTCCGCTGGACAACGGCAGCCTCACAGCGGCAACGCCGGACCGGGCGCAGTTCTTCCCGCTCGAAGAGCGGCTGCGCAAACAATATCTGCAGGCGGCTGGACTGCAGGCAGCTCCGGCAACTCTCGCGGAGTATCTGACTCGCGTGGTCACTCCGACCCTGGAACGGCAAAAGGCAGGAGGAGCGGTAGCTGAGAAGTTCGAGGTCGCCTATCTGCGAGGATTCGACTTTGCCGACGTGCCGCGGGAGACCGCGGAGCGTATCTATGCAAAGTGGGCCGCAGGCGGCCGTCCCGATCCGATCGAATACAAGGCCCTGCAGGATTTTCTCTTCCGCTCCATCGCCGCGGAGTGCGGCCGGCTCGGCTTGCCGGTCCATCTTCACACCATGTCCGGCGGCGGAGGGTATTTCGATGTCGCCAAGGGGAATCCCATGCTGCTGGAGAATATCTTCAACGATCCCCGGCTTCGCAAAACCCATTTCGTGATGCTTCATGGCGGCTGGCCCTTCGTGCGCGAAGCTGGAGCGCTGCTTCAGAAGCCGAATGTCTATCTCGATCTCTCGCAGCAGTCGCTCACCTTTCCTCCGCGAACCATGGCCAATTGGCTCCGTGAATGGCTGGAAACCTTCCCGGATAAGGTGATGTTCGGGACCGATGGCTACCCGTTCTCCGAATCGATGGGATGGGAAGAAGCAGCATGGATTGCCAACCGCAACGCCCGCCAGGCCCTGGGATTGGCGCTGACCGGAATGCTGCGCGATGGAGAGATCGGCAGGGAACGTGCCGCCTCCATTGCCCAGATGGTGCTGCGCGGAACAGCCGCTCAACTCTACGGTTTCCAGTAAGAGAAGTGTGGATTTTCTCCGCTGGATTCAAATTTCCGCCGCTTTCTATTCGCGGGCGTGACTCGGTTACTACTGTTCGCTTGCACTTCAGAACGGTATACTAATCAATGTGACTGCCACCACTTTTGCAACCAATGCCCCCGGCTCCGATATCGCCGAGCCGACAGCCACTGATAAGCGAGTTCTCCTTCTCAAGCCGCGCGGTTTCTGCGCTGGCGTGGTGCGCGCCATCGATATCGTCAAGATTGCCCTCGAAACCTTCGGCGCGCCCATCTACGTGCGCAAGGAGATCGTCCATAACCGCTTTGTAGTGGATGAGTTAGCGGCTAAGGGCGCAATTTTCGTCGATGACATCGACCAGGTCCCGTCGGGCATGCGCGTGATCTACAGCGCCCACGGTGTGTCGCCTGCCGTCCGCGAGCAGTCCAAGGAGCGCAAGCTCAAAGTGATCGACGCCACCTGCCCGCTCGTCACCAAGGTTCACGTCGAAGCCATCAAGTTCGCTAAGCAGGGCTATTCGCTGATTCTTATCGGCCATCGCGATCACGACGAGATCGAAGGCACCCTGGGCGAAGCGCCCGACGTGACCCAGGTCGTCTCCAGCGTCGAAGAAGTGCAGACATTACAGGTCCCCGATCCGGAACACGTCGCCTACCTCACCCAGACCACCCTGTCGCTCGACGAAGCGCGGGACATTATCCAAGCGCTCAAAGACAAGTTTCCCAAGATCGCCGGGCCGCACTCCCAGGACATCTGCTATGCCACCGAGAACCGCCAGACGGCGGTGAAGAACGTGGCGCACCAGGCGGACCTGGTCCTCGTGGTTGGCTCCAACAACAGCTCCAACTCCAACCGGCTGGTTGAGGTTTCGCAAAATCTCAGCACGCGCAGCTATCTTATCGAGAACTCCAGGGCCATCGATTCCGTATGGCTGGATGGGGTCTCTACCGTAGCGGTTACCGCCGGCGCTTCGGCTCCAGAAGTCCTGGTCGAAGATGTCGTCGCGTATCTGAAGGATCGCGGTTTCGGGTCCGTCGAAGAAGTGGAAGTAATGCCCGAGAACGTCCGCTTCGGCTTACCGCCGGAGATAGTGCAAGCCATCCAATCCGCTCCCGGAACAACTCCGGCGACGGTCTAAATGGAATTAGCATGACCGGCGCACCGCGGCCGGCGATTCGGACAGCATGAGTACAACATTCGATACACCACAACCCGGAGCACCTGATCACCCTGTATCCCCGCAATCTGTAGGCTCCAAGTCCCGCTCCGCAGCATCGAATGCCGGCACTCCGGGGCATGTGGCGGAAAACGATACGCCACGCGAGAACGGCCGCGTCCGCTTCGGCCGGATCGACGCCGATCTTCAGGACGTCGAAGCCGCCGCGCATCGCTCCCGTGATTACATTTTTTCGCAGCAGGATCCCGCCGGATTCTGGTGCGGAGAGCTCGAAGCCGACCCCCTGCTGGAAGCGGATTACATCTTTGCCCATGAATTACTGGGCACCAGGGCCGGCAACGAAGACAAGCTTCAGCGTGCCATGACCGAGATCTGGCGTTACCAAAACGCCGACGGCGGCTGGTCGATCTACCCCGGCGGCCCTTCGAATATCAGCCTTACCGTGAAATGCTACTTCGCGGGCAAGCTAATGCGCATCTCTCCCGACCGCCCCGACATGAGCCGCGCGCGCGATTGGATCCTCGCTCACGGCGGCGTTGTTGAGTGCAACACCTTCACTAAGATATATCTTTGCTTTCTAGGGCAGTATGAGTACGACGCCGTCCCGGCCGTTCCGCCGGAGATCGTGCTCTTCCCTAACTGGTTTTATTTCAACATTTACGAGATATCCTCCTGGTCCCGCGCCATTCTGGTCCCGCTTTCCATTGCGTATGCCAAGAAGCCGTTTAAAAAAATTCCTACCGAACAGGGAATCGACGAGCTTTTTGTCGGCGGCCGCACCAACGCCGACCTGCACCTTCGCTTCGATCGCAAAAACAAGATCAGCTGGCGAAATTTCTTTCTCCTCGTCGACCGTATCGTGCACTGGATGGAGCGTATTCACATCCGCCCCCTGCGCAAGATCGCGCTCAAGAAGGCTGAGAAGTGGATGCTGGAGCGTTTCGAGATGTCGGATGGTCTGGGCGCAATTTATCCTGCCATGTTGAACTCCATCATCGCCATGCGCTGCCTGGGCTACTCGCTCGACGATCCCCAGGTCATCCGCGCCATGGACGAGTTCGAAAAGCTCGGCATCGACGCGCCGAATGGGACCAAAGATTATCCGCAGCCCACCTTCCGCATGCAGCCCTGTGTTTCGCCGGTGTGGGACACGGCGCAGGCGGTCTATGCCTTGGGTGAAGCCGGCGTGCCGCGCAACGACGCCCGTCTGCTTAAGGCCGCCGACTGGATGCTCTCCAAGGAAGTTCGGCATAAAGGTGACTGGTCGGTAAAGGTGCCCCGCGTAGAGCCGGGCGGATGGTACTTCGAGTTCAACAATGAGTTCTACCCGGATGTCGATGATTCCGGACAGGTTCTTCTTGCTTTAAACAAGGTCGACAACCCCCGCGAGCGCTATCAGTACGACGTCTCGCAGCGGGCCATCGATTGGATTTTCTCTATGCAGTGCAAGAACGGCGGCTGGGCCAGCTTCGATAAAGACAATACGAAGATGATCTTCCAGTACATCCCGTTCGCCGATCACAACGCCATGCTCGATCCGCCGACCGTCGACATCACGGGGCGAATCCTGGAAGCGCTGGCGACCTACGGCTTTACCCGCAAGGACAAGCGCATCGAGCGGGCCATCAAGTTTGTCTACGACGAACAGGAGCCGGACGGCAGCTGGTTCGGTCGCTGGGGCGTCAACTATATCTACGGCACGTTTCTGGTCCTGCGCGGTTTGGAAGCGATTGGCGTCTGGAACCACGAGCCGCAGATCCAGCAGGCAGCGGAGTGGATTCGCTCAGTGCAGAATGCCGACGGCGGATGGGGTGAGAGCTGCAACAGCTACGACGATCCGGTCACGCGCGGTATTGGCCTGAGTACGCCTTCGCAGACCGCCTGGGCGGTTCTGGGACTGCTGGCCGCCGGCGATAAACGCAGCGACTCGGTCGCCAAAGGCATCAAGTGGTTGTTGAAGTATCAGCAGCCAGATGGTTCGTGGGACGAGAGTGTAGGCTCAGGACCGCAGAGGCAGGCGATTTACACCGGGACAGGGTTTCCGCGAGTGTTTTACCTCGCCTACCACCTCTACAGGGACTACTTCCCACTGCTGGCATTGACGAACTACAAGCGAGCCTTGGAGAAGGACTAAATGCCGGCTGAGATTAAGGGAGGAAGTGCGATGTCGATCGTAGGCGATTTGCGTCAGCCACTGCAGGATGTCGTCGCTCCCGATCTCAAGGCTGTCGTTGCCGGATTAAACGCGCTACGGGATGAGGTGCGCAGCGGCAATGTAAATTTGAGGGAAGAGATCGGTTTGCTGCGAGACGAATTGCGGCTCAATTCAACCGAACTCAAGACAGAGATTGCAAGTGCCGAGAAACGTGCTGCGGAACGACTCGAGAGAATCTACGACGCCGTAAAAATCTCTGATCTGACCCGTCGCAACGCAGAACTAGAAATCGAGCTGGCGCAGTTACGCAAAGCGCAGCAACACTGAAGGGGACACACGAACCGATGGCCGTACCGATATCTCAGGCATGGACAGTTGCCACATATGTGTTGAAGCAGAAGCTCAAGGGGCGCAAACGCTATCCGCTGGTGCTGATGCTGGAGCCGTTGTTCCGCTGCAATCTGGCGTGCGCCGGTTGCGGCAAGATCCAGTATCCGGCCCACATTCTCAAGGCCGAGCTGACGCCGGAAGAATGCTTCCGCGCAGTGGAAGAGTGCGGCGCGCCGATGGTGTCGATTCCCGGCGGCGAACCATTACTCCATCCCCAAATGCCGGAGATCGTGGCCGGACTGGTCGAACGTAAGAAGTACGTGTACATGTGCACGAACGCGCTGCTTCTTAAAGAAAAACTTCATCTTTTCAAGCCCAGCAAATACCTGTCGTTTTCGGTCCACGTGGACGGACAGCGCGAGCATCACGACTTCTCGGTATGCCGCGAAGGCGGATATGACATTGCCATGGAAGGCGTCCGCGCTGCAGTGGCCGCCGGCTTCCGCGTAACCACCAACACCACGCTCTTCGACGGTGCCGATCCGAACTCGGTCCGCACGCACTTCGATGAACTGATGGCGGCGGGTGTCGAGAGCATGATGGTCTCCCCGGGATACACCTACGATAAGGCGCCGGACCAGAATCACTTTCTGGGCAAGGCGCGGTCGCGCAAGCTCTTCCGCATGATCCTCTCCAACCGCAAAAAGAGCTGGGAGTTCAACACCCATCCTCTGTTCTCCGAATTTCTGATGGGCAAGCAGCACTTCGAGTGCACGCCCTGGGGTATGCCGACATTTTCGATCTTCGGCTGGCAGAAGCCCTGCTATCTGCTGCAGGACGGATACGCCGACACGTTCGCGGAGCTGATGGAAGCGACCGAATGGGCGAACTACGGGGCAAAGAGCGGCAATCCCCAGTGCGCCAACTGCATGGTCCACTCGGGACACGAAGCCTCGGCCGTTGATTACAACTTCAGCTCGCTGAAGGGATTCCTGGTCACCGCCAGGAGGTACATGTTCCCGACGCTCTATCCCGATCCCGACGCGCAGAAGCTTCTCAACGAATGGAAGCCGGAGCACACCAGTCCGCTGGTGCAGATCCAGCCTTCGGTAGCTGCCGCCAGCGATTCGCTGCAGACGGTTTCAGGAGACTAGGCCGAATGGCAACCGAGCAACAGGAGCACCTTCGCATCGAGCAGCTGCGCACCCAGAGTGCCGACGAGCTGGAGCATATTGCCGGACGCGAGAAAGAGAATCTCGAAGGCTGGATTCCGTCGCTGGCTTCGGACGAGGAGATTCGTGCCGCCCTGGAGAAAGCCTTTGACTATCGCGGCGACGTGACTCTGACCCTGAAGGACGGACGCCAGGTCGCCGGCTACATCTTCGACCGGCGCACCGGCTCGAATCTGCAGGACTCCGCCGTGCGCGTCATCCCGTCGACGGAACGCACTAAACTGACCATCCCTTATTCGGATATCGCGGCCCTGGCCTTCACCGGCCGCGACACCGCCGCAGGCAAGAGCTTCGAAGCCTGGGTGAAGAAGTACTGGGAGAAGAAGGCCGCCGGCGAAAAGGAAATCGCCATCCATCCGGAGGCGCTGGACTAGCTCCAGCCTCCGGACGCGGCTCTTTCCAACCGATTGATCACGTCTCATCTCTCTTTTTCTAGGGATTCTCCCCCAAAGCTCCCATATATCTACCCTGAAGGTTGTATGGCCGCGCGCTGAATCGTACTAATATCCTTTAAAGATTCAATAACTTGCGGAGCCTTTTGAAAATCACTTAACATGAGCGGTATTTATGGATGCGACCCTCACGCACGAGCGAGCACTACAACGTCGAGCAGCTGTCCGGTATAAGCTGCGGCTGCCGGTGATCTTTCACTGGAACGACGGAGCAGAACATACCGGAGAAGGTTTTACGGTGGATGTCGCTCTGGATGGAGCGTTCATCCTCAGCAGCAAGTGCCCTCCCATGGGAAGCAATGTTCGCATCGAAATTCTCTTTCCGTCGCCTGACGGAAACACAGGCGAGAAGCGGATTGAATCGAGCGGCACGGTCACTCGGACCGTGGGCGAAGCGGACTCAAGGGGATTTGGCATTCAGGGAGTGCTGGATGACGCTCTCACCGGAAACATTTAGCTCCTCCTCAGCCATTTAAAAGAGCGATGCCCTCCGAATGGAGGGCATCGCTGTTTGCGGAAAACACTTGTTGCTCTAACTGTGTCCCAGAATAGGGTGCGGCTCATAAGGCTCTTCCAGCGCCTTGATCTCTTCCGGCTCCAACTTGATCTCCAGCGCTTTCAGTGCGTCGTCGAGATGCGACATCTTGCTGGCTCCGATGATCGGCGAGCTGACTTCGGGCTTGGAGAGGATCCATGCCAAAGCCACCTGGGCATTGTTGACGCCGCGCTTTTTGGCGATCTCAGTAATGCGATCGACGACGGTAAAGTCGGAGTCGCGATAGTAGAGGTCGTGGGCAAAGGCGTCGGTCTTGGCGCGGGTGGTTTCGCCCTTATCCTGTTTGCTGCGATTGCCGGCCAGAAAACCGCGAGCCAGCGGGCTCCACGGAATGAGGCCGATCCCTTCGGCTTTGCACAGCGGAATCATCTCGCGCTCTTCTTCGCGATAGATCAGGTTGTAATGGTTCTGCATGGTGACGAACTTTGCCAGGCCAAGCTTCTCCGACGTGTACAGCATCTTCTGGAACTGCCAGGCATACATCGAAGACGCGCCGATGTAGAGCGCTTTCCCGGAGCGGACGACGTCATCCAGCGCTTCCAGGGTTTCTTCAACGGGCGTGAACGGATCGAAGCGGTGAATCTGGTAAAGATCGACATAATCGGTGCCGAGCCGGCGCAGGCTGTCGTCGATCGAATGCAGGATGTGTTTGCGGGAGAGGCCGCGCTGGTTCGGGTCGTCGCCCATGGGACTGAAAACCTTGGTGGCAATCACCAGCTTGTCGCGCGACGGGCCGAAATCCTTGAGGGCGCGGCCAAGAATCTCCTCGCTTACACCGAGGGAATAAACGTCGGCGGTGTCGAAGAAATTGATGCCGCTTTCCAGCGCGCTCTGGATGAAAGGCCGGCTCTCGGCCTCTTCAAGAATCCACTCGCGCCACTTCTTCGAGCCATAGGTCATGGCGCCGAGACAGATGCGGGAAACCTTCAGGCCGGTTTTGCCTAAGTTGACGTAGTCCATTGTTACTCCTATGCGATTGGATGGGGCGTCGTTACCGCATTTGGATGCGGCGGAGCCGGCGTTCGCTTCAGGAGCGGGATTGCCACGATCAAAATCGAGAGAGTGCCTGTCACGAGAGGATCATTCGGAAGTCGTATAAGAGCCGCCTCTGTCAGAAACAGAAGCGGCCACTAAGCTCTCTTGGGCCTGGCGAGCGCAACAGGCGCCTGGCCAGTCGACTCTCGCACGATCAGCTCCGGCTGCATGACGATCTCCGTTGGCTGTTCCTTCTTCGGATCGGCAATCAGTTCAAGCAATATCTGTGCGCCTTCGCTGCCCATCTTGCGCAGCGGCTGGCGAACCGTTGTGAGGCTCGGTTTCTGGTAGGCAGCGCTGATGATGTCGTCGAACCCGATCACAGAGATATCTTCAGGCACCGAGAGGCCGGCATCGTGAATGGCCCGGATGACGCCGATCGCGGAGATGTCGTTGAAGCAGAAGATCGCGGTGAAGTCGCGAGAGCGCTCCAGCAGCGTCTTCATCGGATGATAGCCAACCTCCGGCGACCAGCTATCGGCGCTTAGCTGGATGCACAGCTCCGGCTTAACTTCTATCTTCAGTTTCTTCGCCGCCTGAAGAATGCCGTTCCATCGGTATTCCGTATCGGGGATGATCTCCGGGCCTTTCATAAACGCAATTTGCCGATGTCCCAGCTGATAGAGGTGCTCGAGCGCAAGCTCGGAGGCCATGCGGTGGTCGAGCACGACATTTGTAACACCCTTGGTGTCATTATGCGCGGAGATGGCAACGGTGGGCAGCACGCTCTCAACCGCAGCCGGAGTATTGAGGAGAAGAAAGCCGTCTACTGCGCGCTCGACCAACAGGCGCGGGTAATCATTCATCAGATCCGGCTGCCAGTAGTGGCTGGCCGTGAAGTAGAAGTAGTGCGCGCGCAGCAGGTATTCTTCCACGCCTTGCATCACCAGCGTGAAGTATCCTTCGCTCAGGTCCGGCGCAAGCACACCGATGGACATGCTCTTGCTGCGCCGCAGCGACCGCGCGAAATAGTTGGGCCGGTATTGAAACTTGCGAGCCGCTTCGAAGACCCGTTCGCGAGTATGCGCGGGGATGGACTTGGCCGCCGGCGAGTCGTTGAGCACCAGAGAAATGGTGGTTTGCGACAGTCGCAATACCTCGGACAGCTGCCGCAGATTGATCGGTCCATTTTCGGAGCGCGTGTCTTGCTTCTCCTTGTTCATAGGCGATGTTTTAGCACGTTCTTCCCTCAGACGCGAGAAAATCATGGATTCGTGACGCAACGATAAACCGTTTTTTTAGAGGGTATCCGGATAAAGCGGGAAGATGGAGATTAATTCGTACGATTCGTTCTAGAAATTTTCGTGCGACCAGAAGGTCTTTGTGCGCATCACGCGATGCTTACTTCCCGATAGCTTCCGAACACTTGTTCGAGCGCTCCGGCAATCTCTCCGACCGTCGCATAGGCTCGTACGCAGTCCAGCAGGTAAGGCATAGTGTTGGCGCTGGAGATGCCGCCTCGGTTCGCCTGCGGCTCCTGCTCTGCCGCACGGCGCAGCGCATTGAGGCTGCGCTCCACCGCCTCGTTCGAGCGCGCACTGCGCAGCCGTTTCAGCTTCGCTGTCTGCATCTCCCGCACCGACTCGCCGATATACAGAATGGGCGGCTGCTTCTCGTCGGTGCGATAGTCGTTGACGCCGACGATGATCTTTTCGCGAGCCTCCACTGCGCGCTGATACGCGTAGCTGGCTTCTGCGATCTCCTTCTGCGGAAATCCGTGCTCGATGGCCTTGACCATACCGCCCATGGCATCGAGCTTCTCGAAGTATGCGAAGGCGTTCTTCTCCATCTCTGCAGTGAGGCTCTCGACGAAGTAAGAACCACCCAGCGGATCGGCAACGTCGGCCACTCCGGATTCATAAGCCAGGATCTGCTGCGTGCGCAGCGCAACGCGCGCCGCATCCTCTGTGGGCAGTGCCAGAGCTTCGTCGAAGCCATCGGTGTGCAGCGATTGTGTCCCGCCCAGCACCGCCGCCAGCGCCTGAATGGCCACGCGCACGATGTTGTTCTTCGGCTGCTGCGCGGTGAGCGAGACGCCCGCCGTCTGCGTGTGAAAGCGCATCCACTGCGAGCGCGGATTCTGCGCGCCGAAGCGCTCCGTCATCAGCCGGTACCAGATTTTGCGCGCCGCGCGAAACTTGGCGATCTCCTCGAAGAAATCATTATGCGAGTTGAAGAAGAAACTCAGCCGGGGTGCAAAGTCATCGACGGAGAGGCCGCGCCGCAGCGCCCACTCGACGTACTCCACGCCGTCGTAGAGGGTGAATGCAAGCTCCTGCAGCGCGGTCGATCCTGCTTCGCGAATGTGATATCCCGAGATGGAAATAGGATTGAAGCGCGGCGTGGAATGCGCGCCGAACTCCAGCGTGTCGACCACCAGCCGCATCGAAGGCGCAGGCGGATAGAGATACTCCTTCTGCGCGATGTACTCCTTGAGGATGTCGTTCTGCAGCGTGCCCGAAAGCTGCGCCCAATTCGCGCCCTGCTTCTCGGCGACCGCGAGATACATCGCCCACAGGATGCCGGCAGGGGAGTTGATGGTCATCGAAACCGATGTCCGGTCGAGAGCGATGCCGGAGAAGAGCGTCTCCATATCCTCCAGCGAATCGATGGCCACACCGCATTTGCCTACCTCGCCTTCGCTCTCCGCATCGTCGGAGTCGCGCCCCATCAGCGTGGGCAGGTCGAAGGCCACAGAGAGCCCGGTGCCTCCGCTGGCCAGCAGATACTTGTAGCGCAGGTTGGTCTCCTCCGGGCTGGCGAAGCCGGAGAACTGGCGCATGGTCCACAGCCGTCCGCGATAGCCGGTCGGATGAATGCCGCGTGTATAAGGAGGCTGGCCGGGAAGCTCATCTTCGAAGTCCGCGGGCAGATCGGCTGCCGTGTAGAGCCGTCGTACTTCCGCTCCCGAAACAGTTGTGAAACGCGCCCCGCTCTGCTCATCGCGATTGATGCCGGTGGGCGCTCCGATCGCCTGCTCCGGCATCTTGCTCAACGCAGGTGCGAGCGTCTCCTGCTGCCAGCGCAGCTCTTCGGCCGATGGCTTCCGGACTTCATGCGCTTTTGTGTGTTTGGGTCGGGATGAAGTTTCAGCCATGAGCGTCTGCGGGAGCGACCTCTCAGCATAGTGAAGCGCAGGGACAAGAGCAAATGAGCGTAGCCGCTCATCGAAAAGGCCTCATGCAGCACGGAACGAAAGTGGCAGCCGGTTTGCACCGCCTGCATGCTAGACTGAGCCTCATCTTTTGTGAGGGTGAGAGCATGGCGGAGGAAGATCGCGTCGGATGATTGCAGATCGCAGCGGCCAGTCCCGCTTTGTGGATGAGTGCATTCTCGTTCTTATCTACTTTGCGGTCGCGGCCGCATCCTTCAACGGCTTCTATGACAAGTGGAACTTCCGCGATGGCCAGACGTTTCCGGGCGTCTCCATCGAAGCCATGCTGAACGGCACTGCCGACCGGCCATTCATCTATCGCAGCCTGCTGCCCTGGGTTGCCAATCGCGTGGATGCGGCTCTTCCCGCCCGGGTCAAGGATCGCATCCTCGCCAGGGCTGTTCTTCCCGACGGCACGCTCATGAGCAAGATCAAGTCCAGCGTGGCGCGCGATCCGCAATACCTTATCCGCTACCACCTGATTTACTTTATGGCCTTCCTGTTTCTCTTTGCGTCGATGTTCCCCATGCGCGCAGCTTGCGCAGCCGCAGAGATGGACGCCATCAGCTCGACGCTCGCGCCCGTGATCCTGGTGCTCTTCCTGCCGTTTCTACTCACGGTCGGGGGATACTTCTACGATCTTTCGGAGATGTTTTTTCTGATCTCGGCCACGGCGTTGGCCATGAGCCGCAGGTATTGGCTGCTTGTGGTTGTCGTGGGGCTAGGCGCCTTCAACAAGGAATCGTTCGTTCTCTTTCTGCCTGCGCTCTTTCCGCTATTGCGCATGCGCCTCTCGCCGCGCCGGGCAGCTATTTTCAACGGGGGATTGCTGGCCATCGCTGGCGTCATCGGCTTCGCCGTATCGCGCCACTTCCATGCCAATCCCGGACCGAATGCGGAGTTTCATCTGGGTAGAAACATGCTCTTCTATCTCAACCCGAGAAACCTCTTCCAGCATGAGGTGAACTACGGGCTGATTACTTTCCGTGGATACAACATCGTCTTCGTCCTGATGATCGCGGTGCTGCTGCTGCGGGGATGGAAGCCGCTGCCGGTGCGCATCCGGCAGCACATCGCCATTGCCGCCGCCATCGACCTGCCGCTGTTCTTCATCGTGTGCGCGCCGGGAGAGCTGCGGAACCTCAGCCTGCTCTATCCCTCGCTGTTATTCCTGATTGGACAATCGATCGCTCTGTGGGTGGCGGGGATGTCTCGGCCAGCAAGCAGTGAGCGACTGACGGAGTTGTTGCCGTAGCCATAGCGGCTTGAACTGATCGCGCTCTTACGGTCGCCCGAAATAAGGCTGCGGAATGCTCTTCGGCTCGTAGGGCTCGATGGACAGCAGATTGCCCAGGACCGTCCGCTCCTGGGGCGAGAACTGGCCGCCGTAGATCTGCGAGTTCAGCATCTGCTCCCGTTGCGCGGGAGGCATGTGGCGAAGCTGTTGAAAGGCTCGCCGCACCACCTGTTCTCGATCCGGAGACATCTGATGCAAAGCCTGCGCTGCACCCCGCACCTCCTCCCGCCGCTCGGGAGAAAGTCGCTCGAAGGCCTCGTTGCGGGCCAGAATCCGCTGCTGCTGCTGCGGACTCTTTGCCTCCAGCGAGTGCAGCCGGTCGATCAATCGTTGCTGCTGGTCGGCAGGCAGGTTGTGAAAACCGGGCTCCCGCCGCAGCGCGTCGGCCTGCTGATCCGGAGTCAGATTGCGGTGGCTGGCCCACCAGTCGGGCAGGTGCTGTTGGTTCTGATTCGGATGGGCGCCGGGATTGCCAGCGGAATTCGGACGGCTCTGAGGCTGAACCTGCGATCGTACTTCCGGCATGGATTGAGGTCTCGGAGCCTGTGCAGGTGGAGGAGCAGGAGCCGTATGCTGGACCTGGTGAAATCCGCGGGACGCTGCCCAGGCCGCGTTTCCGAAGAGAGAAGAAGCGGCGAGGAGCACGGCGAGGAGTACGGGGCCGAGCATGGGAACGGCGCGGAAAGCACGCGCAGACGAGAGCGCAGCAAACCTTCTGCGCTCGAGCCAGTGAAACCGGCTCGCCGTTTTGTTTCCACCGCTCCGCATAACTGACTCGACTTCCGAGGCAAAGGCCGGAATCATTCCGGCCAAAACTTCAAGAATTGCTCTAGCTCTTCATTTGCAACTGGAGCCCGGAACATTCGGTCTCCCATCCTTGCGTGGGTCCAGCGCTTCAGATGAGAAACCGCCATCGTTACAAATTACTATTCGACGCTGGTCCGTTATCGGACTCATCGTCCTGCTGGTCCAGAGCATTCAACTGCTGAAAGACCTGAGAGTTCTCGTCCAGCGACTGCAGATCGCGAACCGTCGCCGAGGTGTGGGCCGGAGCCGGGGTGGTGTACATAAACCCGGCAAAGGTTCCTCCGCCGATCAGCAGCAGTACAGCCAGGGCTCCCGCGGCCACCGGGCGAAACTGCACATTCGATCCGAAGAGCAGCCGGGCGCGCCAGCGCTCGAAGAACCCGGCCGGCGCGGCCTCGCGCTCCTCACGCAGCAAGGCCGCCATCCGGGCGTTGAAATAAGGAGAAGGCTCGGGAGCCTCCCAGCTATCGAGCAGGGCCATGGTCGCGCGCAGCTCGGCAAGCTCCTGCCTGCACTCTGCGCACTCGGCGGCGTGGCTCCGTAGCTCGGCCAGAGAAGTATCTGGGCGTGTATTTGAGACCTGGGAGGTCGATTCGTCCTCAACCAGGTCCATCAGTTTCGTTTTTGCAATTCGGCAGATCATCGTATTCACCAATCTTCTGTATTCCCTGTATCCCGTGCGAAGAGGAGGATCTAGCGGCCTCTTTGTCTTCTACCGGCTCCGGCCTGAATCTCGCTTCCTCTACACAAATTCCTTCAACCGCTCCCTCAAGGTCTGGTAGGCGCGAAAGAGCAGCGACTTGGTCGCCGACTCGCTCAACTTCAGCACTTCGCCTATCTGCTTATAATCCAGCCCCTGATACTTGTGCATCAATACTGCCGTGCGCTGCCGCTCGGGCAACGCCAGAACGTGCTGGCGGATGGCCCGCATCCGCTCGTCTTTCACCAGCTCCTGCTCGACCGAAGCGGTCAGGTCGGCCACATCCGGCGTCGTTCCCGTCTCCGGATCGGGCTGGTCCAGGTATACATTCTGCGCCGCCCGCTCATACTTCGTATCCCGCGCATGATTCACGCCCAGGTTCGTCGCAATCCGGTAGAGCCAGGTGGTGAACTTGGCCTCAGCCCGGTAGCTCTGCCGCGAGCGATAGACCCGGAGAAAAACCTCCTGTGCCAGCTCTTCCGCCACCGCCTGATTGTGCACCATGCGGAACATGAAGTGAATCATGGGCTTGTGGTACTTCTGGATCAGGTATTCAAAGCCTGAGTCGTCGCCCTCGCGTACCCGGAGCATGATCTCCGCGTCGCTCATCGCGCTCAGCTCCGCGGCGGTCGCGCTGCGCCCCGTCTCGAAGCCAGCTCCCCGCAACCCTGAAGGAGCCTCTAAGGAACTATCCAGTGGCCGGTCTAGTGCAATGGTCGCCATGTCTTCATCAACCCCATTTTCGTCCCCAGGTTGCGCGCCGGCGTCCATTGTTTCTGTCTCTTCCGGGTCGTCCCCGAGGTCATTCCCGATGTCGATTTCCAAATCGGAATCGAGTTCCTCGTCCCAATCGGACTTGCTCGTCGATTCGACCTCGGAATCCGGTCCCGACCGCACCGGTAGCGGGCGAGTCCCATCTCCGGAATCCGCTTCAGGAGTGCCCGCGTGTGGCTCTGGGTTGTCGGGATCGGTCCGGATATGGTCCGGGCGAGGGTTCGGAAGTGGCTGGCGAAAGGGCATCAGGTCCGAAGGGTGAGGAAATTAAGTCCAGAAGAAGATTGTAGCCGCTCTGCAGCCGGGTTTGGCACCAGCGCGAGGCGGTGATACTCTAACACTTGTCCTGATAGTGCCGCTTTTCGAGAGAGAAAGCAGGCCGCCTGCATCACCCAGGGCGCATAACTCAGCGGTAGAGTGCCACCTTCACACGGTGGAAGTCGTAGGTTCGAATCCTGCTGCGCCCACCAATATTTCAGAAATTTACAGATCTCGCGGATCAGTAATTGGTTGCGAATGCTACCAATCGCAGTTGCGAGCCTGCGTTGCGGGTGAGTATCGCGTGGACCGCACCCTAGGTGCATCTTGCCGAGCCTCTTGGGCGTCTTGCCGAGGATTGGCGCTGCTCCATCCGGAATCGAATTCCGGCGATTGGGGAAGGAGCATCGATGACGTGATGCTTCGCTTCGTATGCATCGACAAGCGTTGCCAGTACGTCCAACTCGTCGCCCTCGAGAGTATCCGAGAAGCGCTCATCAGGGCTCCACTTCGCGCAACGGCACGATGATGATCTCTTCAGTTCGAGTCGGGCGACACTGCATACTGGCTTGGGTCATGGGCGACCCTGCTTTACGTTCCCGCTTTTTTTAACTCCTGTAATCTGTCGGCCGGGTTTCCCTACTTAAACCAGCGTTCTGCGCAGCGCCTGCCGGGCGCGTAGCAGACGAGACTTCGCGGCCGCAACGGAGAGATTCGCAAACTCCGCTGTTTCTTTCAGGGATCCATCGCGCGCCTGTTGTATCTCGACAACGCTCCGGAGTTTCGGCGGTAGCCGGCCGATGGCCTTCCGCAGTCGGAGGGTCCGTTCATAGATGAAGTAGTGCGTCTCGATGTCCGCGGAAGAGTCGATCAGATTCCAGACGTAAGAGGAATCGATATCGGACGAGCTATCGATCGAGGTCTCAGGGCGGATGCGGCGCTTGCGGAGAATAATGAGGGAGGAGTTGATGGCGATGCGAATCAGCCAGCTTCCGAATTGCGCTCTTCCGTCAAACTTCGCGATATGCGCGTAGGCATTGAGGAACGCGTCCTGCATCGCGTCTTCGGCATCGTGATGATTTCCTGTGACGCGAAGAGTTGTTCTAAGGATCTTCGCCGAGTGCCGATGGAAGAGCTCCACGAAGGCGTGATGCTCCCCGGACTTGGCCGCCGACACCAGTTGCATATCGTCAGCATGTTTTAAGGGAGACGAATTGGCGCCGGCAGAGCAGCTGTACGGACTCATCTGGAGGAAACTCCCTTCTCGATTCTCGTGAGCATGAATTGAAGGGGCACGCCGGCGAGACAACCGCCCGATGGTTTCGCTGTGATCCCCACGCGGATTTCTACGGGAGCAGATGCACGCATCCATCCCTCGTCAGGTTTCCCGGCAGCCGTCCGGCTCCACGGTTCCTATCGTGAGAATGACAGATGAGAAAGCAAATGACACGGTGAGCAACGGTCATCTCACGGTGATATCCAAGCAGTTAACCCGCCGCTCCAGGGGGGAACTCGCAGTAAAGCGAACGGGCCGTGCGTGGCGTTGGCCAAGCGAACGCAGAGGAGATTCGCTGATCTTTTGGCAGCCCACCCGGAAGTGGGATCAAAATTTCACCAACATTACATTGGCGTCATCTTGATATGCGACTGAATTTGTCGTATTTTGAGAGTGCGAGGAGACCTCCCCTGGTTGTCTTTTTGGCGAAGCACCAGGGGAGGTCCGAGATCGACAACCCGAAGGCTGACGATTGCTGCCAGTATAAAACGCGCAATCCTTTCCTGTCGGTGTCTCTGGAGGATGGCGTTGGTAAACTGTCTGGAATCTGCGGCAATTTTGCGAGCCACGACTCAAGCGATCGGGCGACAGCCTCGATGACGCTCCGGAGAGCGCTTCTCTGGCTTCACCTGACAGTCGGCCTCACCATTGGTCTGGTGGTTGCGTTTCTCGCCATCACCGGGTCGATCATGACCTTCCAGGCCCAGATCATCGGCTGGGCAGAGCGTAATTCGCGGATTGCCGCCCCTTCTCAGCAGAGCTGTGTCGAGCCCTCGGCCCTCCTCGAAAATGCAGTCGATTTTGAGCCCGGCTCGCCGACCGGATTGATGCTCTACTCCGATCCGCACCAGCCGGCCGAAGTTGCCTTCGGAACCGACAGAGTCGTCCTCGTCGATGGTTGTGAGGGAAAGGTGATCGGCCAGGGCGCGAATGGGCTGCGAAACTTCTTCCAGGCGACGCGGGACCTTCATCGGTGGATCGCGCTCAACGGGGTCCGTCACGAGACGCTTCGCGCCATCAAGAACGCCGCGGTCCTCGGCTTCTTCTTCATGATCCTCAGCGGCATTGTCATCTGGCTTCCGCGAAAGTTTACCTGGAAGCATCTGCGCCCCGCGATTTTCTTCCGCGGCAATCTCAAGGGGCGTGCCCGCGAGTGGAATTGGCACAACGTCTTCGGCATCTGGATGTCTCTGCCGCTGGCCCTGATCGTTCTGAGCGGCATCATCATGGCCTACCCCTGGGCGAATGCGCTCCTCTATCGTGCGGCTGGAGATCCTCCTCCGATGGAGCGTGCCGGCCTCGAGCCGAAGCGGCCAAAGCCGCTCTCGTCCGATAAATTTCCCACACTCGACCTCGCCATCCGGAAGGCCATGATGCAGGACGCAAGATGGAAGAGCCTGTCGATGCGCCTGCCGGCTGCGAAGGACCCGAACGTGACTTTTACGGTGGACGAAGGAGAGGGCAGCAGACCGCAGCAGCGTGCGCAGCTGGTCATCGCGCGCAAAGACGGTGAGATGGTTCGTTGGGAGCCGTTCTCTGCAAACCCTCGCGGCAGGCAGTGGAGACTCTATGCGAGATTTCTACACACCGGAGAGATGTTTGGAATGGTTGGCCGCTTCATCGCGCTGTCGGCGACATTGAGCGCCCTTATGTTGGTGTGGACAGGCTTTTCGCTTTCGCTGCGGCGCTTCGCGTCATGGAGAAAGCGCCGGAGGGCCCACATGGCAATCGCTCCCGACAAGGAGGCGAAGACAACGGTCCGCGTCTAACGTTTTCGCACGTTGTATTGGGAAGTCTTGGGTGGAGTCTTTTGGCGAAGGTCTACCGGGACGAGAGATCGATGGATTCGAGGCTTACGACTGCTTCACGAGAGAGCGGCGCGTGGCCCCTTGCACGAAAGGTTGGTTATGTTCCGTTCCCTGTTGTCCCTGATTTTTGCCGCAGCTCTTTTTGTTTCTGTTCCGAACTCCGGCTACGCACAGTCTGCCTGTCCCTCTCACGGTGATCCGGAGGTCACGCTGTCCGGTATCATCTCCGATCCGAGCGGAGCACTGCTTCGCGATGCGCAGGTAACGCTCACCTGCGGCAACCTTGCGGTCAGCGCCACGACCGATGCAACGGGAGCCTATACCGTTCAACTTCCCGCAGGCACATATAGCTTGGCCGTGGTCTCAAAAGGCTTCACCACGAAGCAGCAGACCTTTCAGGTTTTGCCAAACAGGGCCAATCAACAGGATTTGGTCTTGAATGTCGCACAGGAAAACAGCACCGTTGAAGTTCGGGCTGGTGCGCAAGGCTATGCGGTAAGCGAAAATAGCGAAGCGACTCGCACCGATACCTCGATTCGCGATATACCGCAGGCCGTCTACGTGATCCCAGAGCAGGTTTTGCAGGATCAGCAGGTTATAAGGCTTGCCGATGCCGTTCGCAATGTGAGCGGCGTCACCATTGCGGAGGACGCCGGTGGCCGGCAGGAACGCGTGACGTTACGCGGTTTTGTCACCGACACCACATTTCAGGATGGCTTTCGCAACGCTTCGAATGCCAACGCCACTTTTCCTGATTTCGCGAACGTCGAGCGCGTGGATATTCTCAAAGGACCATCATCAACTGTTTTTGGCCGCCTCGATCCCGGCGGGGTCGTCAATCTCGTTACGAAACAGCCGCTCTCAGAGCACTACTACAGCGCAACGATGCAGGGCGGCTCGTATCAACTCCTGCGGCCGACGATCGACGCCTCCGGACCTCTCACCGCGAACAAGTCGTTGCTCTATCGCTTCATTGCCTCGGGGCAGGATAGCCAGAGCTTCCGCGACTTCAACTTCACCCGGCGTCTCTTCCTGTCTCCCACGTTGACGTGGACCCCCTCGCCATCGACGAGTCTGCGGCTCTACACGGAATTTCTCGGCGGAAGCAATCTCAACGACCGCGGCCTGATTGCCATCGGAACAAGGCCGGCCAATCTGCCGGTGAGCCGGTATCTTGCTGACCCCAACCTCGTCTATCCATATCGCCAGGGCAAAGCTGGATTAAGTTTCGATCAAGCCCTGGGGCGTGGATGGACCTTTCGCAGCTATGAGCGCTCTTCCACCGGCTGGGATAACTACAACGCTCGCGTCGCCAATGCGCTTTCGAAGGATATGCAGATGGTCACACTGAACGATCTGCGCTCGGATCAGTACTTTCAAGCTCACTATTGGATCAATGAAGTGACGGGAACGGTGAAGACAGGACCGATCCAGCACACGCTGCTCGCCGGTGCGGAGCTTGACTACGAGATATACGACACCAATACGACGCGCCAGGCTTCCGGAACCCCGGCCGAGACCTTGAACATCTACTATCCAAACTATGCCGCATTGCCGCCGCGCGATCTGATGGAGTCGACCATCAATCAAACCCGCGATGGTTACGGCGGCGGTTATCTGCAAGACCAGATCACGCTCACGCCGAAGCTCAAAGTGACGGGCGGCCTTCGCTATGACCTGGCCAAGCTCAAGACCGTCGGCTACTTCGCGTCTCCAAGCTCTTCAAGCCGTGACACGGCATGGTCGCCGCGGGTCGGCCTGGTGTATGACCCGGTTCAGGCGTTCTCGTTCTACGCAACCTACAACAAGTCCTTCCAGCCGGAGTCTGGAACCCAGGCAAACGGGACGCCCTTCGTTCCCGAGTATGGGCGGCTGCTCGAGACCGGCTTCAAGTTCGACACCTTGAGCCATCGGGTTACGGGAACAGCGGCGGTCTATCAGATCGATCTCACCAACGTCATCACCGCAGATCCGAACAATCCTGGGTTCTCCATCCAACTGGGACAGCAGCGCAGCCGCGGCATGGAGTTCAACGCGCTTACGCACCTGACTCATCAGTGGGATCTCATCAGCGGCTACGCTCTTACCAACGCGACCATCCACAAGGACAACACCTACCTCGTCGACAGCCAACTGCAATCCGTGCCCAGGCATACGGGGAATCTCTGGACGCGCTACACCCAGTCGCAAGGCCGGTTAAGCGGAGCTTCGATCGGTGCCGGTGTCTCCGGCGTGAGCAACATGCAGGGACAACTCATTACGCAGGCTGCGCCGAATACCTTCTACCTCGTACCGGGATGGGGGAGAGTCGATGCCGGTATCTCATATGAGCCTCCGAAGGAGGCAGGCTGGAGGTATCGCTTCGCGCTGAACGCGAACAATCTTCTCGACCGGCGCTACTTCTCGGGAGCCAGCGGCCGCTTCGCGGTTTATCCAGGAAGCCCGCGAGACATCATCGCTTCATTCCAGTTGATCCGCTAGCAGGCTCATGGGCGGTGCGAAGATGTTGCGAGCGTCCAAGCCGGAATCAATCCGAGATCGTGGCTTCCAGCGTTTGCGGAGCCGCGATGGTATTCCGATGACTCCAAGTCGGCCGAAGGCGTTGGAAACGGTGCAGATAGAGATAGATCACCGGCGTGACATATAGAGTGAGAGATTGCGACAAGAGAAGACCTCCCACAATTGCGATACCGAGCGGGCGCCGTGCCTCGCCGCTTGCGCCGCTGCCGAGAGCGATGGGAACAGCTCCGAGCAAGGCAGCCATGGTCGTCATCATGATCGGACGGAATCGTTGCACGCATCCTTGAAAGACTGCGGCCTCAGGTTCCAGATGCTGCTCGTGCTCCGCCTGGAGCGCGAAGTCGACAATCATGATCGCGTTCTTCTTGACGATCCCGATCAGCAGGATCACACCGAGGAAGGAATAGAGATTAAGGTCCTGCCCGAAAAGCAGCAGTGTGAGCAGCGCGCCGATAGCCGCTGACGGCAAGCCGGAAAGAATGGTCAGAGGGTGGATGAAGTTCTCATAAAGCACACCGAGAACCAGATAAATGACCATCACCGCGATCACCAGCAGGAGCCCCAGGCCCTTGAGCGAGCTCTGGAACTGTGCCGCCGTTCCCTGAAACGCGAATGTTAAAGTTGCCGGCATGCCAATGTCTTCCGCAGCGCGTTGAATCAATCTCGTTGCAGAATCGAGCGAGACGCCGCGCTGCAGGTCGAACTGAAATGTCACAGCAGGGAACTGCCCGACGTGGTTGACGCTCAGCGGGGCCACGGTCTGCGTGAGACGAGTCACCGCGGAGAGCGGAACGAGACGCCCCGTGCTGGATCGAAGATAGAGATTTCCCAATGATTCCGGATCGCGTTGATCTTCTTTCAGTACCTCGAGGATCACGTCGTACTGTTGCGAGGCGACGGTGATGGTGCTGGCGCGCCGATTCCCGTACGCATCGTACAGCGTGCTGGCGATGCTCTGCGGATCGACACCGAGCGACATGGCCAGGTCGCGTCGTATGTCGACATTCACCCGCGGCGCGCTCAGCTCCAGATCGGTGGAAACTTTCGCCAACTCAGGAAGCGATTGCAGCTTAGTCTGCAACCGCGGCGCCCATCGGTAAAGTTCGTCGGGATCAGGCCCTTGAAGAACCGCGGAGTATTGAGAGCGTGTCTCATTCTGTCCGAGGCTCAGAAAGTCTCCCTGCCGCAGATACACATTCAGCCCTGGAATCCGATTCAGCTTCTTCTGTAAATCGGCCATGAGAATCTGCACGTTGGGCCGATGCCGATCTTCGAGAAGATTGATATGAAACCATCCACGGTTCTGTGCTTCCACTCCCGACACGTTGCTCTCCATCCACGGCATCTTTGCCAGGATGGCGTTGACCTGCTCGCCATAGGCAATCATCTGCGCAAAAGAGTTGTTCTGCGCGGCCTCCAGCGTGCCGTTGATCGAACCGACGTCCACCGGAGGCATGAAGCTCTTCGGCATCTCCACAAACAAAACGATGGTGAGCAAAGTCATTGCTACACTCAGGCCGATGGTCGCGCGTCTGTGTTGCATGACAACGCCGAGAGAACGCTGATAGCCGTGTTCCATCGCAGCATACATGCGTTCCGTTTGCCGCTGGAACCAGCTCTGCGCCTGCTCCCGCGATCCCAGGAAGCGGCTGCACAGCATCGGAGTCAGGGTGAGCGCGGTAAGAGCGGAGAGCAAAATCGAGACCGAGATGGTCACGGCGAATTCGCGCAGCAGCCGTCCTAGCACGCCATTCAGAAAAAGAATCGGAAGAAAGACGGCGACCAGGGAAACCGTCATCGAGATGATCGTGAAGCTTACCTCGCTCGCTCCGTCGAGCGCCGCCTGCAGTCTGGACTTGCCCATTTCGCGATGGCGCACAATGTTCTCGATCATCACGATGGCGTCGTCGACGACAAAGCCCACTGAAAGCGTGATGCCCATCATGGAAAACAAATCGACGGAGTAGCCCAGCAGCCGCATCGCAAGGAACGAGCCGAGAATCGACACCGGAATGGTGGCGCAGGCAATCATCGTCGACGACACCGTACCAAGGAACGCGAAAATCACCAGCACCACCAGCACGATGGTCAGGATCAGCGTCCTGTTTACTTCTGCGATGGAATCGCGAACCATGGTGGCGTCGTCCGCGACGTTTCCCAGCGAAACGCCAGGCGGCATTGAGGCGCGCAGCGAGCGAATGACCTCCTTCACGTGATCGGCAACATCCACCGTGTTGGTGCCCGGCTGTTTTCTGACAGCGAGGATCACGCTGGGCCGCCCGTTGATCCAGAAAGTGCTCTTGTCATCGCGCGAACTGTTGAAGACATCCGCGACCTGATTCAACCGCAGCGGAACACCACCTCTGTACGCCACGATCAGCTGCGAGAACTGCGCGGCAGTCGTCAGCTGGCTATTGGCCTGCAGCGAATAGTCTCGCGCATCGCCATACAAGGTGCCGGAGGGGAGACTGGAGCTGTTCGCGCTGAGCGCCGTCCGAATCTGCTCGAGATCCAATCCGTAAGCGGCCAGCTTTGCCGGATCGACCTGCACGCGAATCGCAGGCTGCGAAGGCCCCCACACCGGCACCTGCGAAACTCCGCTCACCATCGCGATGCGCTTCGCGAAAACCTGGTCCGCGTATCTCGCGAAATCACGGAGCGCCATCGTCGACGACGACATCTCCAGCCATAGGATGGGATCAGCCGCCGGATTCACCTTCGAGTAGGACGGTGGAGATGGCATGCTTGCTGGCAGCGTGCCTGCCGCTCGCGCAATCGCCGCCTGCACGTCCTGCGCAGCCGCATCGATGCTGCGGTTCAGGTCGAATTGCAGAACGATGTTCGTCTCTCCCGTCTGGCTCGACGAAGTCATGTTCGCGATCCCGGGGATCATCGAGAACTCGCTCTCCAGCGGCGTGGCCACCGTGGAGGCTATTACATCGGGATTCGCACCGGGCAGCCCCGCATTCACGCGGATCGTCGGATACTCGACTTCGGGAAGGTTGCTGACCGGCAAGGAGAAATAGCAAAGAAAACCAAAGCCTGCAATTGCCGCCATCATCAGCGTCGTTGTAGTGGCGCGCCGGATAAAGAAGGCTGTCAGTCCCATAGTTTGGCCGCCGATCTCCCGCCGGTCATTTCGCAACCGTACTCGCGCTGGGGCCGCTTGATTCCTCGTTGCCGCCAAGCACGGCTACGCGCGCGCCGGATGTAAGCCGCAGCTGTCCTTCGGTCACCACCATGTCGCCGGAACGAACGCCGCTACCAATTACGGCCAGCTCCGGCCCTTCTTCCGGAAGATATGTGCGTGAAACTGTTACATATGTCATGCAAGCCCGGCCTCCACAGAGCAGCCACGCATATTTCCCCCTGACGCCATCCTCGACGGATGCATTCGGAATCACGATTCGCGATGGATCGACTCGCAAACGAAGACGCACGTGAACAAATTCACCCGGCCAGAGCGCCCCATCCGTGTTCGGAAAAATCGCCTTCAGCCGGATCGTTCCCGTCGTGGCATCCACGGTGTTGTCAATGAACGCCAGCCGTCCCTCCTGGGAGGCGCCTCCGCTATGGCTTGCTTCCACCGTCAATGCCCCTTGTGCATTCAGCCTCCGCACCTCGGGCAGCACCTGCTCGGGGACGCCGAACGTGACATCGATGGGCGTCATTTGCAGCAGCATCACCAGCGTCGCGCCATCGTTCGCGACAATGTTCCCCGCCTTTACCATGGCTGCACCTACGCGCCCCGCGATCGGAGCGATCACATTCGTCTGGCTCAGCTGCAGCTGCGTCTCGGCCAGACGCGCCTGGTCTGCATTTCTTGTGGCCTCAGCGGCTGTAACGGCAGCCTGGTCAGAGTGCACGCCGGCGCTTGCCGTATCGTGCGCCGTAGTCAGCTCATCGACGCGCTGCCCGGAGATTACTCCCAACTTTCCGAGCTGCACTGCAATATCCGCCTCGGATTGGCTATGCTTCTCGGATGCAGCGTCTCTTGCGACGATGGCGCGTGCCTGCTCCTCCATCGCGGCATCGCGGGCCAGCTCCGCGCGCTGTTCCGCAGCCTGCTGCTCGAGCGCCGTCCGGTCGATGGCGAAGAGCGTCTGCCCCTTCGCTACGTTCTCCCCTTCCTGGAAAGCGACGCGCTCCACCTGCCCCGCGATGCGCGACTTCACCTCGACGCTGTCGACCGACTCCACATTGCCCACGGCTGCGATATCGAACGGAACATCCTGAGTGACCGCGCGGACGGCACGCACCGGCACCTCTTCTCCCGCATCGGCTTCAGTCTTTGCCGCGACACGGGAGCAGGAGATCGCCGCGAGCGACACTCCCGCGAGTAAAAAAATCATTCCGGCGTTTGCTCGCAGGTCCACGTCCACCTCTCCCCCAGAGTCCATGCGAAACGGGATCAGGGACATCGATATGCAGGAAACGATGCCAAAATTGCAGCAAGCGCCAGAGATCGTGGGATGGAATGGTTCGATTACGACGGCGAGAGCGAGTTCGTAGAATTGTGCGGCTTCGTGCGGCGCATAAGGAAGTAGACGAGCAGACCAAATGCGATCCACGCGATCCCCAGCAACTGCGCGGCGTGGCTGAGGTTGAGCCAGATAAATCCGCAGACCAGGAACCCGAGCACGGGGACGGTTGCAGCCAGCTTGACTTTTTCTCCCGACCGGAATTTGTAGTGCACCAGGGCGGCAATGTTCACGCCCATGAAGGCGATGAACGCTCCAAAGTTCAGCAGCTCGGCTCCGCGCTCGAAGCTGAGAAGGAAAGATCCGGTGAGAGTCACCAGCCCAAGCAGGAGAACGTTGTTCCGGGGAATTGCAGTTTTCGGACTGAGTACTCCGAAGAATTTCTGCGGCAGAGCATTTTCGCGGCCCATTCCATAGAGCAGGCGCGCCGCGCCGAATTGAGCCGCGATGCCCGACCCCATATTTGCAACCAGCAGAGTTCCATTTAACAGCAGGAAGAGAAATCTGCCGCCCACGCGCAGGGCTACGTGAACAAATGCGGTGTCCTCCATCGCGGCGGGAAAGGGAGTGCGAGTGGGCCACGCAAGCTGAGCCGCATACACCTCAACGGCTGATAGCAGTCCGATGGCGAGGCAGGTGAAGACGGTTCCAAGCATGATGTTGCGCTGCGGATTCTCAACCTCTTCGGACATGGTCGAGATGCCATCGAAACCGATGTAAGTCAACACGGCGATGGAGGTTCCTTGAAATAGCCGGCGCGCAGAGAAAGTGGTGGGATCGTAAAACGGCGTCAGCCATGCTCCGCCGATGGGCCGCATCACAGTGGCGATGTAGTGAAACGCATAGGCCAGGAAGATGACGACCACGATGCTCATGCCAAGGGCGAGGAAGGCATTGACGCGCGCCGAGCTCTGCACGCCGCGCAGATTGAGTGCGGTGAATACGATGACAAACGCCAAAACCCAGGCAGCATAGGGAATCGCGGGGAAGATATCCTGCGCGGCCACGCTGCACCACACCACGCAGATGATGGGGTTGAGCATGTAATCCATCAGCATGGACCAGCCGACCACATAACCGCCCAGGGGATGCAGCTCCTTGGCAACGTAAGTGTATGCCGATCCGGCGCTGGGGTAGACTCGCGCCATTCGCCCGTAGCTCACGGCGGTAAAGAGCATGGCGACCATCGCCACCAGAATAGTCGTGACCACATGTCCCCGCGCGGCGTTGCTGACGACGCCGTAGATGCTCATCGGAGCCGTGGGCTGAATGATGATGATGCCGTAGAGGATCAGGTGCCAGAGCTTCAGTGAGCGCCGCAAACTCACGGCTTCGGTTCCTGGGTGAACTTCCGTAGAGGGAACAGCTGTTTTCAAGAGAAGTCCTCGTTTGCGGCGGCGTGAGAGATGGTCCGGGCCGGGGATTGCAGTCTTCCGTTCCAATGAGTGATTGGATTCCGTATTATTACCAGTCATTACGGAATTGCGCCAATACTAATCTTGTCTGCGACTGCCGGAACCACAACCGACCCGCTGAGACAGATGCGCAAACCGCGTTATTTTGCTATTCCTAAGCGATTTCACTGGGATATGCAGCCAGGAAAGTGAAAAGTCTCGACCGAATCTTCTAAATTTCGATTGATGCATATATATTACGTTTTATTACGATACGCATTTGTGGAGAATCTCGCTCATGTCCCACTATCTTCTTGAACTTGCGCAAAAGCGCTCGGTTGGCAGCCAGCGTGGCATCTATTCCGTCTGCTCCGCGCACCCGTGGGTGCTGGAGGCCGCGATGCGGCGGCATCTCTCCGCTGCGGGGCCTTTGCTGATCGAGGCCACCTGCAATCAGGTGAACCAGTTCGGCGGTTACACCGGCATGAAGCCGGGAGACTTCCGTAAGCTGGTGCACGAGATTGCGGCGGAGGCTGGATTTCCGGAGAACCGCATTCTGCTGGGCGGAGATCACCTGGGACCCTTTCCATGGCAGCACCTGAATGCCACCGACGCGATGACAAATGCGTTGGAGATGGTCCGGCTGTTCGTTCGCGAGGGCTACACCAAGATTCATCTGGATGCGAGCATGGCGTGCGTGGACGATCCGCACCCGCTGCCGGATGACGTGATCGCTCAACGAGCGGCCGCATTGTGCGCTGCCGCAGAGGAAGTTGCGCAGGGAACTCCGCTGGTCTACATCATCGGCACCGAGGTGCCCACGCCGGGCGGCGCTGCCGAGGAGATGGAGCTGGCCGTAACATCGCCGGAAGCAGCGGAGCAGGCTCTCGCTCTGCATCGGCAGGCCTTCACGCAGGCCGGGCTCGATGAGGCATGGCAACGCGTGATCGCACTGGTGGTGCAGCCCGGTGTCGAGTTCGGGCACGACGGAGTGGAAGACTATGAGCCGGAAAAAGCGAAGCCGCTCTCAGCGATGCTCGCCCATCATCTCGGACTGATCTTCGAGGCTCACTCGACGGACTATCAACGTCCTGAGGCCTTGTCAGAGCTGGTGCGCGATGGCTTCGCGATTCTTAAGGTGGGGCCGGGACTGACCTACGCCATGCGCCAGGCTCTGTATGCCCTCGCGACCATCGAACAGGAGACCGTGCCGCCGGCGGAGCAGTCTCATCTGCGCGAGCGGATGGAAGCGGTCATGCTGCAGCATCCGGCTCAGTGGAAGAAATATTATTCCGGGACGCCGGAAGAGCAGCGCCGGCTTCGCGTGCATAGTTACAGCGATCGCATCCGTTATTACTGGAATGATTCCGAAGCGGGAGCGGCGGTGGAAAAGCTGGTTTCGAACCTGAAGGCTCAAGGAATACCGGAGACCATGCTGAGCGATTATCTGCCCCTACAGTATGGCAAGGTGCGAGCCGGCACGCTGAGCAATCAGCCGCTGGCGCTCATTCTCGACGCGATTGGCGGTGCTCTCGATCCCTACATCGCGGCTTGCGAGGCTTAAGTATAGGTCGACTCAGTCAGCCTTATCCGTTTGCCCATGAAAGCGCAGCCGTGAGCAGCACCTCGGCTGTCTTGATTACGGAATCGAATTCGACATACTCATCCGGATTGTGCGCGCCTGCTCCGCAAGGCCCGAAGAGTAGCGTGGGAATGCCGAAGTCGCGATGGATCAGCCCGGCATCGCAAGGATAAGGCGCTGCCGTGGTGATCGCAGTTTTGCCCAGAACCCTTTCCGCGCTTTGTTCCATGCATTGCAGCCAGGGATGATCGCTCGCGACTTCGTGTCCGTAGAGCGGGCCGCCGATCAGAGGCAGCCACTGCACCGGATACTTCGCAAAGAATGGGTCGGAGGCGCAGAAGGTTTCAAGCTGCCGCCGCAGCGATGCAATGATCGCGTCGACATCTTCTTCAGGAAGAAACTGCAGATACACGCGCACGGTCGCACGCGACGGCACACTCAGCGGCACATCGGCGTCGAGGCGATTCGATTCGACTGCCAGCACCTGCACCGGCACGGGGTCGGCGAATTTCTTGTAGGCGCTCTTCGATTTCAGCTTGCTCCGCTTCTTTGCGAGTTCCGCCACCCACCCTAACAACCGGCCGATCGGCATCGCCGGGCTCACCACCTCCGCGGTTGAGAAATAACCGGAGGGATCTCCCGCGTCGACCACCAGGTCGACTACGAAGCCGCCGCGCGTCGCACGATAGATCTCGAGTTGCGTGCCTTCAGGAATCACGCAGGCATCTGCCGTATCGCCGCGCAGACGCGCCGCGATGGTTCCGCCACCGCCGCCCCACTCTTCATCCACAACTGACTCGAAGAAAATATCTCCGCCGGTTTTGATGCCGGCACGCTTCAGGGCGCAGACCATCGCGGCGTTGGCGGCCAGGCCGGCCTTCATGTCAAAAGATCCCAGACCATGGATGCGGCCCTGCGAAAACTGTCCTGACCACGGCGAGCGCGACCACGCCCCCTTGCCCGCAGGGACCGTATCGATATGCCCATTGAGCAGCAGGCTCTTTCCGCGGCCGGAGCCCTGCAGACGCACGCTCAGATTCTTGCGGCCCACGTACGACTTGTTTTTCCGCACCTGCGCGAATCCCGAATCTGTAATAAACGCGGTGTCATAAAGCTCGGCGCGAATGCCCTGATCGCGGAAAAAGCCTTGCAGCACTCGCTGCGCTGCCATCTCATCGCCGCCGCTAAGAATGGCTACGCTGTTGGTTCTCACCAGCTCCTGAAGCAGGCGCTTGATACTGCTTTTCAGCGGACGGATTAGCTTCTGGACGTCTGCGGGCGCGGTGCTCGTCATGGAGTGATCCCTTCGGTTCGGCAACAGTCAGCATTGCCGTTTCTTTCGTTTTCTTACGATAATTTACACTTCCAAGCAAACTTAGGGGAGCCAGAAACGGTTGTCAAGACCGCCATAACGGAAGGCGGCATCTGGAAATTGCGGGTCTGCGATTACAGTTTGCAATGAGGCGTCGGCTGTTGCGGCTGCCGCTCCCGCATGACCCAATGGGCCGTGTTCGCGACGATACTTTCGCCCGGCCTTCTCGCACTGTGATGGGAGCTCTCACGCCATGCGAGGTGCCGCGGCTTCTTGAGAAACCGGTGTAGCCGAACATCCGCGCAGTCAGGACAAGGTGATGAGGCCGGTTTGCATCGCGATGAAGATGGCTTCGGTCCGATCGCAGACCTCGAGCTTGTCCGTGATGTGATTGAGGTGATTTCTCACCGTAAATTGGCTGATGCCCAGCGCGCCGGCAACCTCTTTGTTGGTGAGTCCTTTGGCGACCAGCTCCAGAATCTCTCGCTCTCGTGTGCTTAATCCCGCAGTCATGCCGTTGTTGGCGATCCGCTCGGCGATGCGCCGCGGAAAGGCCTGCTTGCCGGCATGTACGGTTCGAATCGCGCGCAGGATGTCTTCGGCAGGAGCTTGCTTGTGAACGAATCCCTGGACACCGGCCTTCACCGCGGCATTGATCTCTTCGTCGTACTCGAAGCTCGACAGGATGATGGAACGCGTGCGAGGCGCAATCTCCCGGATACGCTTGAGGGTTTCAATGCCGGAGAGATCGGGCATGCGGAGGTCCAGCAGGATGACATCGATCGGCGTGTGCTCGAGGAACGCGAGAGCGGTCAGACCGCCATCGGCGGTTCCAGCGACTTCCAGGTCCGTTTGCAGCCCGAGCAAAGCCGATAACCCGAAGCGGACCACGGGATGATCGTCGACGAGAAGGAGACGAATTTTGCGAGAGGATGTTTCCGCGGGAGGTGTGCTGCCGCCGCTTGCAACTGAGCTTCTCTCAAATAAATCGGGGGACATGTTTCAACCAAACGCTCAGCGCTCAGGGCTCAGAATAGCACGCAGGGTAGCGATCAAACCATGCGCGATCTGGAGCGGAGCCGTGACCGTGACGCACGTGCCTTGAAACGGCGTTGTGACAATATCAAAGTGTGCGTGAACTTTCGCCGCCCGGCTCTTCATGCCGGCAATCCCGAACCCGTGCTCCTGTTCCTCATTCACGATTCCGCACCCATCATCGCGAACGGTCAATTGCGCTTCGCTCCGCATCAGCTTGAGGCGAGTATCGAGGGTTCGGCAGCCGGAGTGTTGAACCGCATTGGTGACCGCTTCCTGGCCGATACGAAACAGCGCATCCGTGACCGCCAGCGGCAGATTCGCATTCTTGCCCTCCACCTGCGTCTTGATGCGCAGGTCACCTCCGTCGCTCAGCCTCTCTGCCAGCTCTTTGAGCGCTGCAACAATGTCGGAGGCCTGCCGGTATTGGGGCCGCAGTGCGCTGATGGTGCGGCTCGCATCTCTGTGGCTCGCGTGAACCATATCGAGCGCGTTCTGAATATGCGTCCGTATGGCCCGTTCTCCGCGCTGCTCGATCTTCGCCGCCTGCAGCTGATAAGCGATTCCCGTAAAGCTCTGGGCGAGGGTGTCGTGCATCTCGAATGCAAGCTCTTCGCGCTCGCGCAGCAAAGATCGCGTGTGCCACGCCTGAATGCGATGCAGAATCCACTGGAAGCAGACGAACAGCGGGATGCAGCCGAGCACCAGCCACGCGATGCGATCGAGAGACCACCACGGCGGTCCGCTGACTACATCGACACGATCGGTGATCACGGTGAAGGGGTAGATGCCGTGCGTAAATTGATCCAGTGAAGTGGCTGTCCCTCGCAAGCGCAAGCGGCTGCCGGGTTCCAGGCGGGCGGGGTCGAGTCGGAAATCGAGCGAGCCAAGCGCGCGAAAGGTCTGGTCGCCATCCTGCAAAGTGAGTTCGTATCCGCCGGGCTGGGACTCGGTCGAGATGAGCGTGCCTTCGACTTCGACGAAGCGTCCGCGATAGGTGCCGCCGGTCAGTTGCGCAGCCGTTACCGCCAAAGGAGGAACCGGTGTATCGGACCAGAGCACGCGGATCTTCGCATCTTCAAGCTGGCTGCGGAAGCGCTCCGAAATGACCGTCCCTTGCGCCTCGACAACGTCGCCCAGCTTGAGCGATACGCGAGGATCGACGTTGAGGGCAATAAGCGATCCAGAATCGTCCTGGATATCGGCGAGTGGTGGAGTGGAGATGATCACGCCCTGAATCGTGACGTTCGAATGTCGTCCCGGCGACAACCGGAAATCGCCGATTGGCGTTACCCCCGGCTGTGTCTCATGCCTTCTGGCTTCTGCGCGCATCGATGTGGTGTAGAGCTCCGCGCTGGCCGGATCGGACGGCTCGGTAAGCAAGAGATCGTGCAGATTGATGCCGGCCTTCGACTGCTGCTCCATCTGCGTCAAGTCTTGCTCCGTGGCGCTTGAAACCTGGAGATTCCTCCACTTCGCACTGGTGAGGTAAGAGCGAAGTCCGAAGCTGCCGGATGCAATGCAGTCCGCATCGTCGACCAGCGAGGTCGTCGATGCGCCATCGGGTAAAGTGACTTCGAATCCTATCCTGCATCCGACGGCGACAACGTGCAGATGCAGCCATTGGTGAGGATCCGCGTTGGCAGGGAGCTTCGAATGGGCCATCGAGCGCCATCCGAAATCGGCGCGGCCCAGTTCAATCGACGAATCCATGGTGCGGACGCCGGCAAAATATCCGTGATACGCATCGACACCCTCCTCTTCTCCATGAGACCGGACGATGAGGCCCGCTTCGCCGAATGGCTCCGCGATCTGCAGATCGGCTTGCACCTGAAAGTCCTTCCAGTTGCCTGTGCGCGCGATCAGCTTTGCCCCTCGCTCCTCCGAGTTGTTTTGGATCTGCGCTGCGTTGGACGTCCAGGTGCCTCCCAGCGCGATCCACCTATCCGCGCGAGAAAAATAAGATCCCGCCAGCGTGCGCTGCCACTCCCGGTTGGCGTGCCAGTGCGCGGCCAGAACTCCGGCAAAGATCGATGCAGTCAAAAGAAAGAGACCCGCCGCCAGCCATACTTTCGCCCTGATACTACGAGCTGGTCTTTTCACCTCTGCTTCTTTCACCGTTGATCCCATCATTGTTTGTCGGTTCCCTGCTGCTCCCAGGAATAGTCGGCGAACTGCCACAGATGGCGGATGCCGGGGGAATCGACGGTCTCCCGGGTCATCAGCAGCGGAGCCACCAGTGTGAGCGGCGCAGTTTTTTCGCCGCGCATCTGTGCGTCGAGATTCGCCATGGCAGTCTGCCCGATGGTGCGCGTGTCCTGCACCACCACCGAGTCCACATCTCCCGATCGAAGCGGAAGCAGCGCGTCCTGGTCGAACCCGACAATCGGAACGGAAGAGTGCGGCACGCTGGCGGTTCGGGCATAGTATGCGCCGCGTGTCGCCGTCGCGGTCAACGCGACGATCGCGTCCACACGATCCGGCGCGTGAAGAATCTGCTGCGCAATCTGTTGCTGGTGGGCGACGACGGTGTCGCCAAAGCGCCTGTCGCTGATCTGCACATCAGGTGCGGCCTGGCTCAGCGCTTTCTCAAACGCCTCTTCGCGGGATACTCCGCTTTCGCTGCGTGGACTGATGCCGATGACGGCAATCGAGCCGTGGCCACGAAGGATGGAGGCCACTCTTGCTGCCGCCAGTTCTGCGCCTTTGGTTTCGTCGTTCGAGACATAGGAGAGAAATGGTCCGGCCGGTGGTCCGAGCTCGTCGTCGACCAGGACCACAGGAATGCGGCGGCGGACCAGATCGAGAACGGCACTGCGCGAGTCCAATGTTTCATCCGGCGCAAAAATGATTCCTCGATACTTGCCAGCCGCGCACGATTTCAATATGCCGAGCTGACGTTCGCTGTCACCCTCATCCGCGGGCGCGTTCCAATAAATCTGGATCTCCTTCGCCCGCGCCGTTTCCACTGCGCCCAGGTGCATTGGCTCCCAAAGCAGGGTTGCCGTGGTGCGCGGGATGATGGCGACAGCAGGCGATTGCTTGCGGCATGCGAGTGGAAGGGCCATCAGCACGGCGGCCAGAGACATCAGGATAGACTTCGAAATCTTCATCGGCGATTCTTTTCGGCTGCGGAATATGGTCGCATCCGAATAGGGCAGCGCTAGTTCTCCTTTAATCATTATCCCTGTACCTGCGGATACGTTTTTATTCCATCATCGGCGCCTTCAGACCCAGTACATCTGTACCATGCCAACCGTCCCCTTTTTTGAATAACGTTCGTGAGGCATAAGAAGATGACGCTTCTATGCCTTCACCGGTCTTCCACGAAGAAATCTGTTCGGAATAAGTGGAGTGCCATAGCGGTTGATTTGAGAGGACAGTAATGATGCAACAGAGTGAATCGAAGCGGTCCGAAGTCCGGACCTGGTCAGGAGCGGCTCACCCCAGCCGCAATGCAGCAGTTTCCTCCAGCACGGCTTTGTCGAAATTTTCGCTGCGCCGTGTCGCGTCGGCGTGCGCCGTGTGGGTGGTGCTGATCCTGATGACGGGGATGATCGCGGAGAGCAGCGGCTTTGCGCAGGTTCTTTACGGTACGCTCACCGGCAATGTGACCGACCCATCCGGAGCGGCCATCCCGGGAGCGACGGTAAAGGCTCTGAATGTCGCAACGGGAGTGGAGCGCGAAGCTACGAGCAACGCCGAGGGCATATATCTCTTCAACGATCTGATTCCCGGCACCTACCAGGTCACGGCCAGCGCATCCGGCTTTGCTCCGCTGCAGCAGGGCGGCATCGAACTGTTGCCCAACACGTCGCAGCGCGTGAACGTGCAACTCAAGGTGGGCTCAACCAGCCAGGAGGTAACCGTCACCACGGCTCCGCCGGTGCTGCAGACCCAGACCGCTGATGTGAACTACAACCTCTCCGAGCAGCAGGTCACGGATCTTCCCACGACCTCGTCGACGGGGCGCAACTTCGAGAGCCTCTATCGCCTGGTTCCCGGCTCGACTCCGCCGGCGGAACAGAATTCGGCGGGTTCGAATCCGCAGCGCTCGCAGGCCGTCAACGTCAACGGAATTTCCAACGCCACCAACACCACCAGGATCGATGGCGCTGTCGATGCCTATCCGTGGCTGCCCTATCTGGTCGCCTATCTGCCGCCGACGGACGGCATCTCGAGCATCAACGTCGTCACCGGAAGCTTCAATGCGGAGCAGGGTGCGGCCGGCGGCTCGGCCATCAACGTAACCATCAAAAGCGGCACCAACCAGTTCCACGGCAGCGCCTGGGAGTACAACTCCATCGCGCAGTTTAACGCCCAGGCCTGGCAGAATCGAACGGGCGTTCTCCAGAAGAACATTTACAACGAAATCGGCGGCGCAATCGGCGGCCCGATCCTCAAGAACAAGCTTTTCTTCTTCTTCGATTACGACCGCGTCTCGGTGGATAAATCCGTGAACGGAATCTTCTCGGTTCCGACGGCGGATATGCGAGCCGGCAACTTCGCGAACACCGGATCGCAGATTTTCGATCCTGCCACCGGCACCGCTACCGGCATAGGGAAGACCGCATTCGCCGGGGACATGGTTCCCGCCAACCGGATCGCTCCTGCTGCGGCCATCCTGCTGCAGAATCTGCCCCTGCCGAATACCGGCGGAGCCGGAGCCCTGGTCAACAATTACTTCGGCGCGGGCACCAACGCATTCGTGCGCTCGAACTACGATGCGAAGGTGACGTACGTGCCGACGCAGAACACCAGCTATTTCGGCCATTACAGCATCTCGCCCGATACCATCAGCGATCCCCAGGTCTTCGGACCCAATCCGGGCGGCGGCACATTTGACGGCGGCCAGCCCGGTACTGCGACGGGACGTATCCAGAACGTCGGCCTGGGCGCGACGCATGCGTTCTCCACCAACTTCACTATGGATGCCAATGCGGGCTACACACGGCAGGGACTCGGAGCCCAGGCCGGCGACATCGGGCTCGGCGACTACGGCGTAAATACCCTGAAGATCCCCGGGACCAACAACAACGGCCAGCAGCAGTACGGCGGCATCCCCGCGTTCTTCTTCACAACCTATGCCTCGCTGGGAAATGCCAACTCCGGCAGTCCCTTCACCTTCCGCGACAACCAGTACACCGGCAACGTAAACGCAACCTGGGTGCGTGGCACGCATTCGGTGCGCTTCGGTGGTGAGTATCTTCACGCAGCCATCAATCACTTCCAGCCCGGATCAGGCACGCAGACAACGGGGCGCGGGACCTTCGTATTCTCGGGCGGAGCGACTGCTCCTTCGGGAGGATCGCTGAGCGACGTCAATTCGTTCGCGGACTTCCTGCTCGGCCAGGCCGACAATTACCAGAAGAGCGTGCAGACCTTCGATCCAGAAGCGCTGCGCTACTCCACCTTCGCGTTCTATGGGCAGGACACCTACCAGGTCTCGCCTAAACTGACCCTCAACTACGGCCTTCGTTACGAGTACTACCCCTTGCCTGTGGGAGATCACTTCGGCACGGTGCGCTACGATCCCAGTGTTCTGTCGACCGTGACCGATTCACTCGGAACGCACACTGTAGGAACGGTGCTCATCGGCGGCGAAGGCGGCATCCCGCAACACGCATTTACCTCGAACGGCTGGGGAATGATCGTTCCGCGCCTGGGTCTTTCCTATAGCCTGGACGACAAGACCGTCATCCGCGCCGGCTACGGCATCACCACCGATCCCGATACTCTCAGAAATCTGCTTCAGTCATATCCGGCTGAAGTAGCGACCAACATCAACGGCGCCAACAGCTACATTCCGGCGACCAGCCTGAATGCCGGACTACAGAGCACAACGACCCAGGTCGGTATTCCTGCCCTGGCTCTGCCGAACATCACCCTCGGCGCGCTGCCCCTAGGCACGAATATTTCCACGGCGACGATTCCTAAAGATTTCCGCCGCGGATACATCCACAGCTACAACCTGGCGGTGCAGAGACAGTTCCCGTTCCAACTCGTTGCCAACGTCACCTATGTTGGAACGGAAGCGGTGCGGCAGCAGAGCGACGTCAACATCAACGCTGCTCCTCCGGGCGGTGGGACTGCGGGCCGGCTGTTGAATACGACATTCGGACCGAACACCAACAACACCGATATCAACTCGCTCCAGCCGTTTCGTGGCTCGAACTATAACGGTTTGCAGGCGCAGCTCACTCGCACCAGCGCGAAGCTCGGCTCCACGGGTCTCATTTACACCTTCTCGAAGTCCATGGACGCAGCCGATAACAGCGAAGCCAACGGCCTCGTTTTTGCCTATCCGACTTTCTGGAATCGCAATTGGGCTCTGGCCGGCTACGACCGCAAACACAACCTGGAATGGTGGACCATCTATTCGCTGCCTTTCGGCAAGGGGCAGATGTTTCTATCGAGCGGTCCTCTGGCATACATCGCCGGCGGATGGAAGCTCAGCACCGTCCTCAGCCGTGTGAGCGGTGCGCCGTTCAACGTGACCGCTTCGAGCGGCCTGTTGAATGCGCCCGGCAATACCCAGCTTGCAGATCGCAACTACAACGTCAAGGCGGTGCTTGGCAGCAATGTCAACGGCAACCGCCAGTATATCAACCCGAACGCATTCACCGACGTTTCGACGGCGACTGGAGTCACGACTCCGCGCTTCGGTGATTCCGGCCGTGACAGTGTGAGAGGTCCCGGATTGTTCGACCTCGATCTAAGCCTCAAGCGGACATTCCCGATCCACGACGCTGTGGGCTTCGATTTCGTAGCCGAGACCTTCGATGCGACCAACACGCCGCAGTTCGCCAACCCCTCCGCCAACATTGCTTCCGGCGGCTTCGGAGTCATTACCACCTCCAATGCCGACCGGACTTTGAGACTGAGCGGACGACTCACCTTCTAGCTAGCAAGGCGTACAGTAATCTACGGCGGAGGCGGTTTTCGGACCACTCCGCCATTTTTGTGAAGTGCAAACGTTAGGAGATCGCTCTTTGGCCTATAGGGTATTTCGAGCCATCTGCATTGCCTGTTTCCTGAGTGGCGCGCTGCTCGCCAGCGCGGCGGAGCTGCCCACCATCGCCAAGACCGCCACCGGCGGCCAGCTGCTGGTGCAGGGAAAGCCTTATCTGATCCTCGGTGGAGAGCTGGGCAACTCTTCGGCGGGAACCGCGGAGCAGGCCGACAGCATTCTTCCCAAGCTCGCGAGCATGCACCTGAACACCGTGCTCATGCCGGTGGCATGGGAGCAGATCGAGCCCACGGAAGGAAACTTCGACTTCAGCATTCTCGATCACTGGATCGACGTAGCGCGGGAGCAGCACCTGCACCTGGTCATTCTGTGGTTCGGCAGCTGGAAGAATGCCTTCTCCAACTACGCACCCGCATGGGTGAAGGCGGATAACAGAAGATTTCCGCGTGCGATCTCTGCCGACGGCGCACAGCTCGAAATACTTTCGACGCTGGGATCTGAAACTTTGAAATCCGACAGCCGTGCTTTCACCACTCTCATGAATCACGTCCGTGAGAAGGATCAGGATAAGCAAACGGTGCTGATGGTCCAGGCGGAAAACGAAGTGGGCTACCTCGGCCGGGGCCGTGATCGTTCCGCAGCCGCGAATCGCTTGTTTGAGAGCAATGTTCCCGCGGAGTTGATGCGGAGTCTCGAAGCCAATCGCGATTCATTTTCTCCCGAACTGCGCGCTCATTTCGATCCGCAGGGCCACACCTGGCAGGAGGTCTTCGGCGACTCCGCGGATGAAGTATTTATGGCCTGGAATTATGCCCGATATATTCAGATCGTCGCGACCGCCGGCAAAAAGGCCTATCCGCTGCTCATGTATGCGAACTGTCAGCTGCCCGCTCCCAGCGAGCGCGCCGGGGAGTATCCCAGCGGAGGACCTCATCCTTACTACCTTGAGGTTTACCGCGTCACAGCGCCGGTCCTCGACTTCTATTCTCCCGATATTTACTGGCCGAACTTCGCTTATTGGATCGATCGCTACAGGTTCAAAGGAAATCCCGTCTTCGTTCCCGAGGCTCGCCTCGAAGCTGCTCCCTACAATGCGTTCTATGCCTACGGAGAAGCCAAGGCCTTCGGTTTCTCGCCCTTCGGAGTCGACAGCCTGCAGAGTGGTTCTCAAGGCAAGACCGGGCCGAGTGTTGAGGAGGTCTTCGCAGCGCTGGAGAGCATGAGCGACATGCTCATCCCCGCACAGGCTGCCAACCGCACGCGTGGCCTTGTGCTTCACAGCGATAGCCCACGGCCGACGCAGACAGTCTCGCTCGGCGGTTATCTCTTCGAAGCCGCGCTCTCGCGATCCTGGCCGGCTAAGGCTCTGCTGGAAGACGATGGCGCCATGATGGTTGTAGAGGCGTCTCCGAATGAGTTCTACATCGCCGGTTCCGGGCTCACCGTTAACTTCTTTCGTGATCCCGACGTAGACAACAAGCAAAGCGGCATTGCAAGCATCGAGGAAGTCAATCGAGTGGCAGGGAACTGGACTGTTGCTCGCCGCTTGAATGGCGATCAATCGAACCAGGGGCGGCAGCTTGCCATGGCTCCTCATGAAGTTCATGTGTATCGCGTGAGGTTGTACGCCACAGATCGCGTTGCAGGTGAGCAATGATTGGCAGCGCCAAGCCGATTTCCCTATAGAGATCGGTGCGCTCTGCGGAATACGATGCGGCCGGGAACCGTCAATGTAACTTCGGTTCCCGAGTTCGGGGCGCTCACGATCGTGAGCTTGCCTCCGATGCGGGAGGCACGTTCGCGCATACCCTGCAGCCCGAAATGTCCTTCTTTTCCTACGGACGCGACAGCCGGGTCAATTCCGATGCCGTTGTCGTGGATACGCACAGAGAAATCCTGCGAGTAGCTCAGTTCCACGGTCAACTGGCTGGCCTCAGAATGCTTGCAGGCATTGCGAATAGCTTCATAGCCGATTCTGTAGACCTCATCACGGACGATGGGATGCATTTCCTTCGCAGGCGTAGGCGAGGAAAAAGTCACCGCAATGGATTTCAAGGTGCGACAGTCGTCGAGCGCCCGCCGGAAAGCCTCGGCAAGGTCGTTTCTTTCCGTAGTCGAAGTGCGCAGGGAATTCAGTGCGGCTCGGCTCTCCTGTGTCGCCTGTTCGAGCCAAACCGATAATTGTCCCAGGGCGCGGCGGGTTCGGGCCAGATCGCTCGACTCATCCAGGGCGTCGTCGGCAACCAACTTGCTTCCCTGGACAGTCTGCAGGAAGGTGTCGTGAAGATCTCGCGCGATGCGAGTGCGCTCGGCCAGCCGTTCGTCAAACCGGACGCCGATCGCTCTGGCTATCTGCTCCACCCGCAGGCGATAGAAGATCCAGACGGCACATATCCCAGCGGCAATCGACAAAAGCAAAAAGCATCTGGTCTGGTACCAGGCCGGCAGCACGACGAAATTCAGGTCGGCGCCGACATCGTTCCAGAGGCCGTCGCTGTTGCAGGCGATCACATGGAAGCGATACTTTCCGGGGCGAAGATCGCTGTAAAACGCCTGCCGCCGCGCCCCCGGTTCTTGCCAGTCCGTATCGTAGCCTATTAGTCTGTAGCGAAAACGCACCTTTTTCGGCGCGTCGAAGCTCAGTGCCGTGTAGTCGATCTCGATCTGTCGCGTGCGTGGAGGCAGGCGTAGTCCCTGCTGAACCGGATAGCTCGTTCGATCCGCAATCATCTCCTCCACATGCACCGGCGGCACAATGGTATTCAGCGCGAGATTATTGGGGTCCACCATTTGCACCACGACACTCGTGGCAAACCAGAGGCGCCCGTCGGGTGTAAGGGAGGCGCGTGGATGAAAGGATGCCATCGCCGGCCTCGCCCCGTCCTGGAAATCGTAGAGCCTGGCGTTCACGCGAGCATCCGGTGTTTTTCGCCACCTTTCGAACTCCACGGCGGCAATCTCAACCACTCCACACCGGGTGTAGAGCCATAGAGTTCCATGGGAATCCAGGACGAAGCTGAACACCCCTTCACACGGAAGCCCGTTGCTCGCAGTGAGAGTGTGGAACTTTCCATCCTTCCACATGAGGAGTCCAACTGATGTTGCGGCCAATACCGTGCCGTCCGGCTCGACCGAAACCTGGCGAACGGCGCTATTCGCCGAGGCGCCGGAGCGAAAGATCTCTAATCTGCCATTCCAGTACCGGGCCAGATCTCCACCGGTTATGCCCAGCCAGAAACCTCCTTCGGGATCGGGTGCAAGAGCCCCCGCTCCCACCCCGGGAGGCAGCGTGAATTCCTCGCTTACCTGGCGGTCGCGGATGCGAAGAAGCTGGGTGGGTCTTGTTAACCCCTCCACCCAGATGCTTCCGTCACGGTCTTCGGCCATTGCGAAGACCGCTCCCATCTGAGAGCCGTCGCTGCGTTTTATCGGATGGAAGGCGTGGTCTTCGTACACCTCAAGCTTGTCGTCCACCCCTAACCACAAACGCCCGGCGCGATCTTCAAGGAGCGAAGTCACCCTGACACCTGGCAGGCCCTGGCGTTGCCGGATGGAAGACAGATGATTGTTTCGCAGCAGATCCAGGCCGCCGAAATTTCCGATCCACACGTCTCCCTCGCGCGTAGCCAGCACCGATTCGACGGAATAATCGGTCAGCCCTTCGCGCGGCGAAAAACTGACAACACGCAGATTGCGGAAGCAATCGATCCCTTCCGGAGTTGCCACCCACATGTTGCCTTCTCGATCTTCATAGAAACCACTCACAGTGTTGCCGGAAAGGCCATCGACAGCGCCAAACCGATCTACCTTTCCGTTGTGAAGTCGATAGATGCCGTTGTTCAGCGTCGCGACCCAAAGCGCATTCTCCCGATCCCGGAGCAGGCTCATCACGCTCAGTGTCGAGCTATCCAGTTCCGGGGTGACAAAGGGCTTCCATCTGCCATGGATCAGCTGTTGCAAACCCACCCCCCTGCCGTGCCGGTCGATACCCACCCACATGCTGCCGTCTGCCCCGGTTGCCAGGGATGTAACGCCGCTGAGGCCTTTTGCCGTTTTCAATCCTTTAGGTACATAGAGAGTCGACGATCCAGGTCGCCAGCTGGCCGCGCCTTCGGCCGCGCCGATCCAGAGATTGCCTCCGCCATCTTCCACAAGTGGATTGGAGTAGGGAATTGGGACGCCGTCCGCCTTGCCGTAACAGTGAAGCCTGGGCCCTGTCACCTCACAGATGGGGCCGCCTTCGTCCCTCGATCGCGTGCGGGCTATCCAGATCGCATGCCTGTGATCTTCGATGATGGAATCGATACGGCCCAGGCCATTGGCGTAGTTGGTCAGGTTGCCGTCTTTCAGGCGGGCCAGGTTGCTGCCGGTTCCGATCCATAGGCTTCCGTCGCTTCCTCCCAGAAGAGAGTAGATACTGCTCGAGGGAAACAGATGTTGTCCGTTCGCCGGAGCCCATGGAACGAAGCGTACGCCATCGAAGCGCATCAATCCTGCATCGGTTCCGATCCACAGATATCCATCCGTGGTCTGGGTAATGGCGTTGGGACTGCCGGCAAACACTCCGTCCTGAATCCTCCAGGAAGTATGTCCGTATTGCGAAAGAGGTCTGCCTGGATCGAGGGCTAGAAGAGGATGAAGCGAGAAAAAAACTGAAAAGAAAAAAAGCGAAAGCAGCTTCAGCGTTCTCGTTTTTGCCGGCTCATTTGCGAAATATCTCCGCAGCGATCGTAAAAACAGACCCGCAGTACCTCCGGCGAACGCAGATGCGGGAACTGCCGCTGTCAAGAGACCCCTATCCTCAGGTGATAATGGCGAAAACAAGTATCGTGCCGCAACCCGCTCCAGTGTACGAGTGACGGGTTCACCGCGGTATGCCACTATCTGCAGGTGCGGTGCTGCAGTTCTCTACAGGTCGTCAGCCCGCCTCGGGTCTATCCAGCGGCTTGCATTGCAGAAATGTTAGTCGAGTGTGACGGAGCCGCCGCCCAGCTGCTGGTTGATCAGCTTCGCGATCAGCGGCTTCAGCGCAAGAGAATCCTTCGCCGAGACGAAGTCGCCGGCTGCATCCGACCAGTCCAGCTTGAAGCTGGTCGAGAGCGCCGAGATCCAGATCTGGCGAACAGGCGCGTTGGGAGTGATGACGAACTTCGCCGGAGGCTCCTCGAAGACGACATTCAGCACGCCATTCTGTTCTTCTGCTTCGAAGCCGCCGCCTTCCTCGGCCTCGATGAGGCTCTTCTTGAGGGATTCGATGGCGTGGTCGGCATTGCGGCGAAAGGTAAGTTCATCGAGCATGGCTTCAGTTTAGTGCTTTTCCTGCCGCAGGTCCCGTCGCCGTTCCAGATCGCTTTGTCGCAAGCGAAACTCAAATATGACGGAGATATTTCGGGACTCGACGATAGTGCTCATTCTGTAGTCGAATAAGAGCGTCGTCGAAGCTGCCAAAATTTTATCAATCAGCCATTTTTGCGAGGTTCCCGCGTGCCTGCCCGCTCTTCGAAATTCTTTCGCTCCTCCGCTGCTATTCTGCTTTCGCTTTGTGCCGCGCCGGTGGTGATGGCTCAGTTCTCGCCGGGATCGATGCCCGCATCCCACATCGATGCGCCTCTCAGCGACATTCCCCGCATGCCGGGAGATGGCGATGGCGCCTATAAGACCGGCCATTACCGCGATCTCTTCGCCGAACAGGGACATACCCCAGCGCAGACACAGGCCAAGATCGAGAAAGCCTTTCAGCAACTCTTCCATGGCGATGGCCAGGAGGAGCGGGTTTATTTCGAGACCGGAAGGAATGAGAACGGAACGCTCGCATACATCACCGACTGGGCCAACAACGACGCCCGCACCGAAGGCATGAGCTACGGCATGATGATCGCCGTCCAGATGAACAAGAAGCGAGAGTTCGACGCGCTCTGGAACTGGTCGAAGACCTACATGCTCATCAGTGATCCTAAAAATCCGTCGGTGGGATATTTTGCCTGGTCGATGAGCACCGACGGCTCGCCGCGGTCGACCGGTGCCGCGCCCGATGGTGAAGAGTACTACACCATGGCGCTTTATTTCGCGGCGCACCGCTGGGGCAATGGCACCGGCATCTACAACTATCAGGCGGAGGCGGACAAAATTCTGCGCGGCATGCGCCATCATCCGGTGGTTACAGAAACCGGTCCCTTCCGCATCCATCCCGACGATCCGCCGTTCGTCTATCCGGACCACCCCTGGCCCAGCCCCAATAACCGTGCAGCCGAGGCCAACGGCACCATGCCGCACTTCCCGCGCGGGCCGCGAACGCAGCGCCCCGAGACCATCGGCCCGATGGTTGAAGAAAATTACAACATGATTCGCTTCGTGCCCAATGAGCCCGGCGGTTTTACCGATGCCTCCTATCATCTGCCCGCCTTCTACGAACTCTGGGCGCGCTGGGGACCGCAGGAAGACCGAGAGTTCTGGGCCAAAGCCGCCGACGTCAGCCGCACCATGTTCGCTAAGGTGACCGGCCCAGAGACCGGCTTAACTCCCGAGCGCAATCACTTCGACATGACGCAGATCATCAGCCGCGACGGCACTCCCACATCGTTCGGATATGACTCCTGGCGCAGCGTGAGCAACTGGTCAGTCGATTATTCGTGGTGGAAGAAGGCTCCGCAGGAAACAGTGCTGAGCGATCGCATTCAGAAATTCCTATATGCCCAGGGTATCGGCAAGTTCGTGGACCGCTATACGCTCGACGGCAAGCCGCTCTCGGAGCGCCATTCCGTAGGCATGGTCTCGACCACCGCTGTGGGCAGCTTCGCGGCCACCGAGGGCCCGGTCTCCAAAGCATTCGTCGAGGAGCTATGGAATACCCCGGTGCCATCCGGTGAGCAGCGCTATTTCGACGGCATGCTCTACATGATGAGCATGCTTCATTGCAGCGGAAACTTCCGCATTATCGGGAAGTAGATTTGCCTGCCGATAGTTTCGGCTTGCCCGAGCCGCGCATCTGACCCGTGCTGATCGCCCGTGTCATCTCGGAAAGAATCGCATCCGAAAGCGATTCTTCAGGGACGATGCGGGCGACAGTTAACGCGCCGATCATCGCGCACATCGCCACCATGGCGTTGCGCGCCTTCACTTCCGGCTCCGCATCCGGCATCAGCGGCACGAGTAATCGAGTGAGCTTCAAGAAGCTTCCCGATGCAGCATCCCGTGTTTCCGCTCCCTGGCGGGCGAGTTCGCTTCCCATCATGGCCAGAGGGCAACTGTCGGCGGGTGAGTCCCGTTTGGCGCGAGACAGGTAGCTGCCTACAACGTCTTCGAGCGAGACTTTGCTTTTTGTCCGCCCCGCGATCGCCGACAGGGAGTTGGTCAGGGAGTTGGCAGCCTCAGCACAGGCCTCTGCCACGATCTGTTCCTTCGAGCCGAAGTGCTTGTAGAAGCCGCCGTGAGTGAGGCCGGCTGCCGCCATCAGGTCGGCCAGGCCCGTACCATCGATGCCGTTGCGACGAAATTCTGCCGCAGCACTCTTCAAGATGCGCTCCCGCGTGGCTGCTGCGTCCTGTCGTGATCTTCTCATTCCACTCCTGCTGCTTTCAGTGTTAGGTCATGGGTCCGTTTGAAGAGCACGGGCATCAGCCCGTACGTTGCGCTTCGAAGAGAGGAGGGCTTCAGCCCCAAAGGCAAGCTCGCCCACCACCCAGCGTTTTGGCCTCTTGACAAATTAGATGTTACTCGACATATTATTAGATGTCAATTGACATCTAAAGGAGATCGACAATGGCCGCAACCAAAATTCTTGTTACAGGTGCAACAGGTGCTACCGGTTCCGCAACCGTGAAAGAACTGCAGCAGCGGGGGTATGAAGTCCGGGCGCTGGCCCACCGCCAGGACGAGCGATCGGAGCGCCTGCAACAGGCCGGCGCAGAAGTCGTCTTCGGCGATCTGCTCGATTTCGAAGCAGTACGGTCGGCGCTCAAGGGAATTCAGCGCGCCTATTTCGTTTATCCAATCCGACCGGGACTCGTCCAGGCGACCGCACAATTTGCGCAGGCGGCTAAGGAGGTTGGAGTCGACGCGGTGGTGAATATGTCGCAGAAGTCAGCGCGAGAGGATTCACTGAGCAATTCTGCGCTGCAGCACTGGCTGGCCGAACGGGTCTTCGACTGGAGCGGGCTCAATGTCATTCACATCCGCCCCACCTATTTTGCCGAGTGGCTGCTCTATATGGCGCCGATGCTGAAGCAGGGCGATACCATCTACGGCCCATTCACGACGGGGCGGCACGCGCCCATCGCGGGAGAAGATCAGGGACGAGTCATCGCCGGTATTCTCTCCAACCCTGAGCCGCACCGGGGAAAGATTTATCCCCTCTACGGGCCGGTCGAGCATACTTACGCTGAGATAGCGGAGATCATGGGACGGGTGCTCGGCCGTACCGTCAGGTATCAGAATGTGCCGATCGAGAAGTTCGCCCAAATCACCGCGCAGGCTGCAGCAGACCGGCCGCAGCGGAATGACGCGGCGTCCATGTATGCCGAGACGGATCGGCTTACCAGCCGCGCAGGCAATGAGTATCTGATGCAGCACCTGGGAGAGGTGGCGATCGACCACACCAACGGACTCTTTGCCGGAACCAACAACTATGTCGAAGAGATCGGTGGAAGACCGCCGCTGAGCGTCGAGCAATTTCTGCTCAAACACAGGAGCTTCTTCAACTGAACGCTGGGGCATTCGGCCGGTTGAGGATTCGGTCGGCCGGCTCGGCAGAACATTTATCGAAGGTAAACAGATTGGCCGCCGCGGGGGCAATCTGTCTCGTGGAACGCTTTTTGCTTGAGGAGACCTGCTCGCCATGAATGGGAAATCGACGAGGCAGTTGTCGAGTGACTGTGGATGAGCGCGTTGGTTTCTTATCGCCAGTTGAGTTGTAACGGTTTCAGGGCACTCCTCATACCGTTCTCGAAATCCGCGGGCATATTGCTGTTCATTATCGAACAACCGAGTTCTAAGGATGGTCAGCTCTCTCTTTAGTGGATTCATCGTTTCAACGACTTAACTATCGACGAAGTGGCACCAGGCTTGCCTTTTGGAAGTCGAAGTCTTTTCGGGAGCCCTCAATGCATCTCCGCCAAACCCTGCGCAATCTCGCACGCACGTCCGGTTTTTCACTCACTGTGGTGCTGGTGATGGCCCTTGGCGTCGGCGCCACCGCGGCACTGTTCACGGTGGTGAACTCCGTGCTACTCAAACCGCTGCCATTGCCGGACTCGGATAGGCTGGTGCGCGCCTGGGAGGCAACCTCGGCCCCAGGTCATATCCATGTGCAGGTTGCCGGTGGAACCTGGGGCGTGTGGCGGGAACAGAACCACAGCTTCGAGCAGATGGCCATCGCCAACGAATGGCGGTTCAACATGGCTGGCGAGCGTGGCCAGCTTCCTGAGCATCTGGTTGTCGAATTTTCCACGTGGCAGGCGCTGCCGTTGCTTGGCGTGCAGCCTACGCTCGGGCGGCTCTTTACCAGCGCGGATGATGTCTACGGGGCAAATAAAACTGTCATTCTAAGCTGGAGCTTCTGGAAGCGCCGCTTCGCCGGCTCGCCGGGCATTTTAGGGCAGAAGATACTTCTCGATACGCAGCCCTACACCGTCATTGGTGTGTTGCCACAATGGTTCAGCTATCCCAGCCCGCGGACCCAGCTATGGGTCACACTCAATCCGCTTTTTTCTCCCACGGTACTGGCCTCGCACAGCAGTCATAATTTCGAGGTCATAGGCAAACTCAAGCCCGGCATCACACTGGCTGCGGCGCAGGACGATCTGAGCCGCATCTCCTACCTGCGGGCGCAGAGCCAGCCTCCGAATGACTTTATCGACCAATCTGCGCACGTCTCCGGTCTGCTCGATGCAGATACTTATCGGGTTCGCACGGTCCTGAACATCCTGTTCGCGGCAACCGGCTGCCTGCAACTGATCGCCTGTCTCAATATCGCAAACCTGCTCGTTGCCCGCTCGGCCTCGCGCCGCCGGGAACTGGCGATTCGCAGCGCCCTCGGGGGTTCACGTGGGCGACTATTGTTAGACCGCCTGATGGAAAGTATGGTTCTCTGCGTATTCGGGGGTGTATTCGGAATTCTCTTCGCACAGCTCGCGTTGCAGTGGCTGGTGAGCCGCAGGGATGACCTGCCCCGCGTCGAGAGCATCCATCTTGATGCCACAGCGCTCGGTTTTGCGCTGCTAGTAGCTCTGGCCTGCGGACTGCTCGCCGGGCTCGCGCCGGATTTTGCGGATCGTCATGACCAGCTGCTCTCGGCGCTGCAAGACCAGTCCCGCGCAGTAAGCGGCAGTCGCCGGAGCCTGCGGTTCCGCCGGGCTCTCCTGACCATCGAGGTCGCACTGACAGTGGTGCTGCTGATCGGTGCCGGACTATTCCTGCGAAGCTACCGAAACCTGCGCTCAACGGCGATCGGCGTCTCGAGCGCCCACACGCTTACGCTCAGCCTCAACATGCCTTACGCTCCGGAGTACCAAAAAGAGACAAAGCTGGTTTCCATCTATGAACAGATCCTCACACGGCTCCAGCGTCTGCCGGGTGTCCGCGCCGCAGGCTTCGCTTCCTCACTCCCTGGCCAGGGCGGCGGCTCCGACCAAGGCATGACCGTCGCCGAGATGCCACGCCCGCAAGGCTCCATGATCGATGTCGAGGTTCGCTTTGTCTCGCCGAATTACTTCCGCGATCTCGGCATTCCGCTACTGAGGGGTCGCACCTTTACCGGCGCAGACCGGCTCGCCCACGGGCAGCTCGCTATTGTGAGTCAATCCTTCGCACGTGAGTATCTCGGCTCCCGCGATCCCATCGGCCTGCACCTTCGCGACTCCAATACTGCACCCAACGGTATAACCAACGACAAGAATGAAGTCGTCGGCGTAGTTGGCGATGTTCACCTAACGTCCAGCGATCCCATTGTGCCGATTGTTTATTTCCCACTCTGGACGGGCGTCAGCAGCGATCCTTCGGTCTTCATCCGCACCGCGGGGGATCCGTTCGCGCTGGCGACGACCGTGCAGAAGCTGGTGGCCTCGGTCGATCCCTCGGTGGCGGTGACCGACATCCTTAGCTATGACGATCTGATCGGCAAAAATACCGCCGATGCCAACTTCAATGCGACGCTGCTCTCGGTCTTCGCTGGGCTCTCGCTGGTTTTGGCCTCGGTCGGGCTCTTCGGCGTGCTCTCCTTCCTCGTGACCATGCGCACCTCGGAGATCGGCATCCGCATGGCGCTGGGAGCGCACCGGCAACATGTGCTCCGCCTATTGCTGGCTGATGGCCTGCAGCCAGCGGTCGTTGGACTGATGCTGGGCATTGCTGCCTCAGCCGGGCTCACGCGGGTGCTCGCCTCGTTGCTCTACAGCACACAGCCGCTCGATCCGATAGTCTTCGCGCTGGTCTCGTTGGCGCTGATCATCGTCGCCGCGCTGGCCTGCCTGCTGCCGGCGTGGAAAGCATCGCGAATCGATCCGATGCAGGCATTACGAAATGAATGATCGACTATCCATAGGCAGAAGATCGATATGCCGACATATACCGTCCACAGGCAAGTGAGTTAGAAGCATGACACGACACAAAAGCAAAAGCCGTCCCCAACCGGGACGGCTTTTGTATCAGAGTTACTAACATCCTATTACGCTAGCGCTGGTTCCTTTACATCGATCTTGTCGTACCGGAAGTACGCCGCTTCGAGCGCCTTGTTGACATTGTTGATGTTCTCGACGCCCTGGGTGTTGAGCCACTCCTCAAAGGCCTTCGCTCCCTGCTTGGCATAGATGGCGATGCCGTCCTTCCACATAGCGCGGCCGCAGAGCATGCCGTTGAAGGTGGTGCCGCTTTCTCCGGCAAGCTCCAACGTTTCGACGAAGACCGGCTTGCTCACGCCGGCCGACAGATAGATGTATGGCTTGTGCGTGGACGCAGCCGGCTGCGCTTTGCGACACCTTGACCTTGGATCGCAGCGAGAGCATAGCGAACTCCGGACGCTGGACACGAAGCAAGGTTGGCAGGCTTTCATAACCGCATGCCACGAGGGTCGAGTCGTTCTTTCATTCTCTTCGGGGCAAAGCCGCAAGCGCTGTCCAATGCCAATCGAGTATCTCGCAGCCAGCTCTCCCCATCATCCGGCTCGCTCGGAGCTGAGAGAACGAATCTTTGGAAGCTCCTCACGATAATATGGTTTTGAAATCTCCCTTTTGAAAGGATTGTGCGTGAAGCTTCGTAAAAGTCTTGTCGTTGCCTCTCTTTTTGCTTCTCTGGCGGTCTCTGCCGCATGGTCACAGAACGGCGGCCTGGTCCAGACGGGCAGCGATATTCCGGCCAAATGGCAGAAGCCTGAAGCGGACTATGACTATGTCAAACGCGAGGTGATGATACCGATGCGCGATGGGGTTAAGCTTCACACCATCATCGTCGTTCCCAAGGGAGCGGACCATCTTCCCATGCTGCTTGAGCGCACTCCCTACGACGCGAACTTCTTTACGGAAAAAGACAGTCCACATCTGAGAGACATCGTGTGGGCGGCGAACCGCGAGTGGGTCGACGATGGCTACATCTTCGTGTATCAGGACATCCGCGGGAAGTATGGCTCCGAAGGCGACTATGTGATGACACGTCCCCCGATGGGTCCGATGAATCCAACGAAGACAGATGACACCACGGATGCCTGGGATACTGTCGATTGGCTCGTGAAGAACGTCTCGGAATCGAACCAGCGAGTCGGCATGATCGGCTCCTCATACGATGGGTGGACGGTGACGATGGCACTTCTCGGGCCGCATCCCGCCGTCAAGGTTGCCGCACCAGAAAGCCCGATGATCGACGGCTGGATGGGTGATGACTGGTTTCACTATGGCGCGTTCCGTCAGGTGAACCTCGACTATTTCACCGAACAGACAAGCAAGACTGGCAAGGGAGATTCAGGTCCGCGGTGGAGTGCGGACGATTATCAGAATTTCCTCGATGCCGGTTCAGCGGGTAATTGGGCCATTGAAAATGGCTTTCAGCAACTCAGTTTCTGGAACCGCTTATCAACGCATCCGGCATACGATGCCTTCTGGCAGGGACAAGCGCTCGACAAGATAACAGTTGCTCATCCGTCGACTGTCCCAACCATGTGGCTTCAGGGCCTGTGGGACCAGGAGGATATGTACGGTGCTATCCATACATGGGAGGCACTGAAAGCTAAAGGCATGATCGCCAACAATCATTTGGTGATGGGCCCCTGGTATCACAGCCAGGTCAACGGTGCTGCGGAGAATCTGGGGCCCCTTAAGTGGAAGGGTGACACCGCTGCTGATTTCCGCAGAAATGTTCTGATTCCTTTCTTCGATACTTATCTCAAGGATCGGAAGCCCGCCGAACCAACGCCGCAGGTGCTGATCTATAACCCGGCAGAGAACCATTGGGATAAGTTCTCTGACTGGCCAGGTGCAACGGAACAGCACCTCACTCCGCTCTATCTCCAATCGAATAATGGTCTGGCTTTTCGTGCAGCATCAGCAGGTGAGGATAGCTACGTCTCCGATCCAGCCAAGCCAGTACCGTTCATCGAGGTACCGTTACAGTTCAGCACGCATCCACGCTGGGCCACGTGGCTGGTCCAGGACCAGCGCTTTGTCTCCACTCGCACGGACGTGATCTCGTACCAAACGCCAATACTGACTGAACCCGTGCGCGTTGAGGGAGCGCCCTTTGCGGATATCTTTGCGAAGACGACCGGCACCGATGGGGACTTCATCGTCAAGATCATCGACGTGTACCCGCCGACAGTGGCCGAGCAGCCCGAGATGGGTGGTTATCAGCTACCGGTCAGCATGGATATCTTTCGCGGGAGGTATCGCAAGAGCTTCGCGGAGCCGAGCGCCATTCCTGCCGGAGAGGTCCAGGAATATAAGTTCCGCCTGCCCACGATGAACTACGTCTTCAAGCCTGGGCATCGGATTATGGTCCAGGTCCAATCGACGCTCTTTCCTCTGTACGATCGCAATCCGCAGTCTTACGTACCGAACATCTTCTTTGCACAACCTCAGGATTATCAGAAAGCTACAGTATCCATTGAGCATGGCTCGTCTGGCGCCAGCGCTGTCCTTCTGCCAGTCGTGCCTGCCAGCACGGCGATTCAGTAGCCGGACTGCAACCGATCGGCACGGTCTCGTGTCTCTTACTTGAGCTCAGATGGAAGAACATATCGAGTGAAGAGACACGAGCCCGGGAACTGCCAGGGTCAGAGCGCGTCATCACCTGAAGGCGATCACGAAATCGAGTGAGCGACCTCGCTCACGTCAAGGCCATAGCGAATTTACCAGTGTTATCTGAAATCTCGGCAGCAGCGAATGCGTCGATTTCGGATTCGGCATCGACAGCTCACGCACAGTGACTGCCTTTTCTACATTGAGCATTGATCATGTCGGCCTTCGACGTTAGTGGAGGAATGGAAGATCGCCGATACTGCCAAGTTTCAAAGGAACCGCACTCACGAATGCTTCCCCGTGATGAACGCCGATGAGCGAGCCGAAGAAACGGTCGCGAGATTCCAGCCCGAATAAGTAATCGTTCATCCCAAGCGGCAACACTCCGAAACCCTGGGCGGTTTTTGCAAACTGCGAAGCGTGTATCCGAAGGAGCTCGAGCTTACGAGCATAGATGCCGGAGATGTCGACAACCAGGCCAGGGTGTGTGAAGTTGTGCAGCAGGTAATACAGGTAAGCCGAGGGCTTGTGTGGCAGATTCGGGTCGTCCGACTTTCTTAGCGCGCAATAGACGGCGGCATTTCGGATGAGTTGGCCGGTCGCTGCGTGGTCAGGATGGCGGTCCTCCCAATAAGGCGCCAACACCAACTTCGGGCGCCACTTTCGGATAACACTCGCAATCTGTTTTCTGTTCTCGACGGAATCGACGACTCCGCAATCGGGCATGCCAAGGTTCTGGCGAAACCGGGCTCCCATCCCGGCGGCGGCGGCCTCTGCCTCTTTGTCGCGTTCTTCAGCAGTACCTCGCGATCCCATTTCGCCTCGAGTGAGATCTACAACGCCGAAGGAAATGCCAGCTGCCTTCAGTGTTAAGGCCGTGCCTCCGGCGCCCCATTCCACATCGTCAGGATGCGCACCGAAAAGGAGAATGTCTACCGATTCCTCGCTAGTGTGGAGTTGCTTCTGCTTATCCTCTGTCATCTCGTTTCGATATTACATCCCGGCCTCGGGAGAGCAATGCGCGGACAAATTGAAATGTCCTATCTCCAGCGATGCAGGCCATCGGAAATAACGGGTCAGCGAGTGAACTCCGGCAGTCTCGCGATCGATGTAGAAATATCGATCCGGCGAACCAAGATGTCTGTGTTAGTATTTCTCCCATTCATGCTCAGCGCGTTCGCAAACTCGCGTTATTGTTGTCGCCTCTGACATAACTGAGTCTGCTCCGCCATCTCCGTTGGCGGGGTGCTACCGCTCCCGAGTTAGCTCTTCAATACCAGTATGTAGTCGGACGTGTAGTCATATCCCCAGACACGAGCTGGTCTCAGCCCGCAGGCCAGCCTACATCCATAACCACGACCATGCCCGCCGTCCCCTGTTGTGACCTTCTTGGGTGCGGCGACTTGATGCATTTGTGAGGAGCGTTTATGCAAAGAAATAGAAGCAGGATGTACGCATTTCCGTTGCTTGTTTTGTTTTTGCTTATCGTCGGATCTTCGCTCGCACAGACCTTTCGCGGCAGCATTAACGGAACCATCACCGATCCATCCGGCGCGGTTGTTTCCCGCGTCAAGGTAACTGCCACTGACGTAGCCACCGCAACCGCCCACGACACCGTTTCGTCTGCCGCAGGCGAATTCTCATTCAATGATCTTCCGCTGAGTACCTACACGATCAAGTTGGAGGCCATAGGCTTCCAGGCCGCCGAAATCACCGGAGTACAAGTGCTGGCCGGCAAGATATATACGCTGCCCGTCAAGCTGACCGTTGCGCACCAGGCCTCCACGATAGAAGTTTCGGCCGATGCCATTTCGCTCGACACCACTACCGTGACGCAGACTACGACCCTCGATTCCAAGTCGCTGCAGGATGTGCCTCTCAACGGCCGCGACTTCACGCAGCTTTTCGGCACCTCGGCATCTTTTGCCGGCTACAACAACTCCGGCTCGGTCAACGGTACGCGCGGCAATCAGGTTAACTACACCATCGACGGCACGGACAACAACGATCTTTACCTGAACGTGGACGCGGTGAACCAGGGCGGCATCAGCGGCATTGCCGGCGTTATCTATCCCATCGACGCGCTCGACGAGTACTCGCTGCAGACAACGGGCAACAGCGAATCCGGCCGTAGTCCGGGTGGTAACCTGAATATTACGACCAAGTCCGGCTCCAATCACTTCCACGGCTCGGCTTATTACTTCAACCGCAACGAGGCGCTGGCCGTAACTTCGCCGTTTGTGGCTCCCGGAACTCCGGAGCAGCCGCTTCGCAATCAGAACTGGGGCGGTTCGCTCGGCGGCCCCATCTGGCAGGATCACACCTTCTTCTTTCTTACCTACGAAGAACAGAAGTTCATCATCGGAGAGCCCAATACTGTCACCGAGCCGTCACCGGCCTACCAGGCGCTGGCGCTCACCGAGTTGAACAAATACAACGTCCAGCCCAGCCAGGTTTCGCAGGCCGTCCTGAGAACGCTATGGGATCCCAGCGCCATTGCCAACCTTCCCGCTCAGCCGGGCAATTACTCCAGCACCGCGCCGCAAAGCGGCTACAGCCACAACATCGTAGCCAAGTTGGACCACAATTTCAGCGATAGAAGCCACATATCGGCGCGTTGGTATTTCGGCCAGGGCTATGCTCAGGCTCCCGACTGCGTCTTTGTCTGCTCCTACCTGCCGGAGTATTTCCAAAGTGTCCCCTCGCACATCCAGAACTACGATACGGTCTGGAATTACAGCCTCCACCCCAAGCTGGACAATCAGCTTGCCGCGGGCGTCAGCTACTTCACGCAGGCCTTTGCCGATGCGGAACACGGCCAGAACCCACTGACATTGGCCGGCCTCAACACGGGTGCGAGCTTGTCCGGCTCTCCGCAGATTGCCATCAACGGCTTCGACTCGATCGGCATCACGCCAACGTCGGGCCGCAACGACATCACCGGCCACATTTCGGACACAGTCTCCTGGATCGTAGGCAAGCACGAGTTGCGCTTTGGTCTTGAATATCGCCGCGCCTACATCGATCTTTACTACAACTGGGGCGGCCGGGGTGCTTTCAACTTCGGCACCGGAGGCGTGCTTGGCCCGTGGGCAAACGATACCTCTGTCACCGACTCCAACGTACTCAACCTTGCCGACTATCTCGCCGGTTACTCGTATCAGTCCACCATTACTCTCGGCACGCAGGAACGGTTCATCTACACTCACACCGGCACCGCTTTCACGGAGGACTCCTGGCAGATTACGCCGAAGTTGAACGTCAACCTCGGCCTTCGTTATGACTATCAGCAGCCCTTCTACACCAACGACTCCAACCTCTCCATCTTCGACCCCAGCAATGGCGGTCTCGTGGTAACCAACGCCGGTTCAAAAACTCCGGACTACATTTACCACAGCAACAAGCTTAACTTCTCGCCGCGCGTCGGAATCGCCTACCATGTGCTTAACAACACAGTCGTCCGCGCCAACTACGGCATCTACTTCGACCAGCCTGCAGGCCAAGCCTTCTTTGGCAATATCGGCATCCCCAATGGGGGCGCCGGAGGCGTCAACAACAATCCGGCCGGCATCCAGCCCAACGAGTCCATCGTTCTCGGTGCGCCGAATCCGCTGGCGCCGGTGTGGGCGCCCAACCAGGCAACGCCGATCTTTACGGCCAGCCAGGGTCTGCCTACGGGCAACAATGTGGTTTCCATCTACTCGGTCGACCGCAACTTCAAAACGCCGTATGCGCAGCTTTTTGGCTTGAACATTGAACAGAGCCTGGGTAAGGCGTGGGTGCTGAACGTCGGGTATGCAGGAACAGTCAGCCGCCACAACCTTGTTCTGCAGGACATCAACCAATCGGCATTGATCCCCGGAGAACAACTCGATCAAAGCAGCGCAACGGTGACGACCGGTTCGGGTTCCACCTTCACTGCGCAACAGGCCTCACGCCCATACTTCACGCAGTTTCCCAACTTCGGCATCATCAATCAGATCAACTCCGCCGCGTCGTCGAGTTTCAACGCATTGCAGTTGACCCTGCGCAGTAACACGTGGCATGGGTTTACCAGCCAGTTCGCCTATGCCTGGAGCCACAACCTCGACGACTCCAGCGTCTTCAACACGATCCCTCAAGACTCGGCCAACCTTGCCGGTGACTGGGGCAACGCAAACGCTGACATCCGAAATCACTTCGCCGCATATCTCAACTACGAGGTCCCTGCTCTGTCCTATGGACCGAAGGCTCTGACACACGGCTGGGAGGTCAACGGCATCCTCAAGTTCCAGAACGGCGAGCCAGTTAACGTTCTCACCGGTCAGGACAACAGCGGCACAGGCGAGAATGAGGACCGTGCCAGCATCACCGGACCGGCCCGCAACAGCGATCGCTCGGTGCAGCAGTCCTCTTATGCGCAATACCTTAACCCGAGCAGCTTCGCCGTACCGGCGAACGGCACCTACGGCAACCTGGGTCGCAACGAAGTCATCGGACCCGGCTTCAGAGACGTGGACCTTTCGCTGATCAAGAACATACCCCTCTACAAGGAGCGCGTTCGGGCGCAGTTCCGCGTAGAGATGTTCAATGTATTCAACCGCACCAACCTGGCGCAGCCGCTTGCAAACCTTGGCTACGGTCCGGAGTTTGGCTGGAGCACCTCAACCATCGGCGTCTCCTACGGAGCGCCCGGCATCGGCTCCGGCGAACCATACAACACTCAACTTGCGCTGAAGATACTTTTCTAAGAAAGCTGCGCAACGGAACCACGCAGGCCTGGCCGTCATGCAATCGACCGCAGATGGCCAGGCCGCGGTGGTATTCGGCATTCTCGACATGAATCCGATCGATGTTGCCCGGAATCTATTTACAAGTAGGTCGCGGGTGAGGTAGTCATGCACGCAAGTTCGCAGTATGACGTTCAGTCGGTTAATGTGAGTGGCGCCCTCAGAGATGTCGAGTTCGCTGGACAAACGATCAGGACGGGCTACTTCAAGCAACCAGTAGGCACGAATGTGTCAGTCTACCGGCTCGGCCTGGAGGGAGATGTTCAAGCCGATCGCACGGTACACGGCGGCGCGGACAAAGCCGTTTATTTCTATCCTCACGAGCACTACGCTGGTTGGGAGGTGCTTCTAGGGAGCGGTCCACTACCCGCAGGAAGCTTCGGGGAAAACATCACGACGAATGGCCTCACGGAAGAAGATGTCTGCATTGGCGACGTACTTCGAATCGGCAGCGCATTGTTGCAAGTGACTCAACCGAGGAGTCCTTGCTACAAGCTCCAAATCAAATTTCAACGTCCGGATATTGTCGCTCTCTTTGTCCGGCGTGGCCTTCCGGGCTGGTACGCCTCGGTATTGCGAGAAGGTAGCCTCGGGCCTGGAGATGTAATAGAGGTGGTTTCTCGCGCGCCTGAGAGGATCAGCGTAGCCGACATTTGGAAATACAGTTTCGGGATGGGAACGGACGCGGATATGCAGAGGCAGATGATGGAGTTGACGGCCCTTCCGATGTTCTGGAAACGGCGCATCGCTCAACTTCCAATCAATGAGTTCGCTTGAAGCGGAACATCAGCGATCAAGTATGAATTTCTGGGCGGATCGGCTGCACTCTTTGTAGTCGGCGTGGCCCTCATTATGCTGTCTCCGGCAAGAAAACAGTTCGGGCAAAGGTCGGCGATTGCTGTGGCGGGTGCTTTCTGAGTCATCGGCAGTCTGGAAGCAATTTTGTCGAATGACGATCGCGAGGCAATTCGCGATTGACAACAATCCCTCTCGCATCCAAACTCTCGTTATGCGAATGCCCGTCCTCTCTCTCGTACTACTGAGTGCAATGTTGTGCCCATCGTCCCGGGCGCAAGTGCCTGTTTTCCGGGTTACTCCCATCCAAAGCTCGATCCAATTCAATACGACATCTTCGAAGGCTCTGGCGGGCAATTTTGACAAATGGAACGCGACTCTTACGTTCGCGTCACGCGACCCTACGTCGGCCGTGTTGCAAGTCGAAATACAGACAGCGAGCGTGCATTCCAGGAGCAGCAAGAGCGATGAAGAACTGAAGAGCAAGGACCGGCTGAACACCGCGCAGCAACCGGTCATTTCGTTCAAGTCCAACAAAGTTGTCCAGACCGGGAAATCCACCTATGACCTCGTCGGCACCTTTACGATGCGCGGCGTTTCCAAGCCGGCAACACTGAATCTGACGATCGCCGATCAGGGTAACGGTTCGGGATACATTCAGGGAATCGTACCCTTCGGCCTTAAGGACTACGGGATGGCTAGCAGCACGAAGACCGATGAACGCGGTGAAGTCGATCTCAATCTCAAGGCAGAGCAGGTAAGCGGACCCGGATTGATTCGCAAAAGATTTGAGTAATGCGCGACCGCTTTTTTCTCTCCACCAGTCACACTGAAATCAGAGTCAAAAAGGCCCGGCTTATTGCAGCCGGGCCTTTGGTCAAGAAGATCTTTATCTGCGTAGCTTGATCTTTACCTGGGCACCGGAATCGCGGCGAGCTTGCTCGGTCTCATAATCCACATGATCTGATCGATGCCTTCTGCCGACGCATTCGTCGTCGCGAGCATAACGGGCTTGCCATCACGCCACATAAGAGCCGCTAGCCGCCCATTCGTTTCAACCCAGGCAAGCGTCATGTCGATCCAGAAATGGGACGCGAAAACAGCGATGAACTTCGCAAACCCGCTCGCGACCGGAGACTGGTGCACGCGCCGCCGTGCGTACCACACCGCCGCCGTCTGAATAGGACATCACATCTTCTGCGAAGAGACCTTCCAGGGTAGCCAGATCTCCTTTCCGGGCGGCATCGATAAATTTATTTTTGATAACCCATTTTCTTGTCACATTTCGAGCAGCTGTCTTGTCTTGGAAAACGAGGATAGGCGAGGCGGCATCCTCCCTACACTTATATGGCTGATTCTGATCGGCGTATCGAGAAACGTCTTGCCATGCCGGGGAACAGGTGATTAGATCCGAATGACCGGCCGGTGTCACAATCTTTATAAAGACAAACGAAATGAGGAGCAGAGGGATCATGCATCAATGCGCCGCATCCGTCCGAAATCACTGCCTGTCGCCCGCGCGAGCCCATGTTGCCATCGATGCGCCTCTTGGCCCCGCAATGTATGCTCGAATGTTTCCCGATTTGCCTTCCTTCCGCGCCGATGAGCAATTCCTGCACGCGCTCGGTCGTGCAGGAGGTATATGCGATTGCGGAGACGTCGGTGATACCTCCGAGTCTCTTGGAGATGCCGCAGCCGGTTGGCCTATCTTCGGCCAATTTGTAGCCCACGACATAACAGCTGACCGATCGATCCTGCAGTCGCAAACTCGAACGGAGGCTCTCCTCAACGCACGCAGCCCAAAGCTCAATCTTGAAAACCTTTACGGCGATGGACCGACGGGCCAACCCTTCCTTTACCAGCGTGACGATCCGGCGAAGTTCCTGCTCGGCCCGCAGGGAGCGGATCTTCAGCGGAACGTAGAGGGAACTGCGATTATTGGAGATCCGCGCAACGATTCGCACATGCTGATATCGCAGCTGCATCTCGCTATGCTGAAGGCTCATAATGCATTCGTCGATGAAGCTCGTGTCGCGGGGATGCCGAACGATAGCGCATTCATTGAAGCGGTCCGCCAGTTGCAATGGCATTATCAATGGATTGTTCTTCACGAGTTTTTGCCTTCACTTGTCGGATCAACACTTGCGGCTGAGGTGCTTCGCGATGGTCCGCAATGGTTTCGTCCCGATCATGGTGGATTCATACCACTTGAATTTGCCGATGCAGCTTACCGCTATGGACACTGTCAGATTCGCCATCGGTACCAATTGAATTCACAGACTGATCCTCTGCCGCTGTTTCCTGATCTGCTCGGCTTCCGTGCGGTACCGCATCAGCACATGGTCGACTGGAAGCTGTTTTTCGACGCACCAGAAAGGACGTCGGCCCAGCGCTCAAAGAAGATCGATGGGAAACTTGTGCGCCCGCTCATCGAGTTGCCGATAGCAGTCACCGGCGACGTCGAGATTGAGGATTATCATTCTTTGGCTGTCCGTGATCTGCAACGGGGACAGGGCGTGGGATTACCGTCCGGCGAAACTGTGGCTCGTCATCTTGGAATTGAACCGCTCACCGCGGAACAGGTGGGCATTGCTTCTGCGGGATGGAGTGGCGAAACTCCTCTGTGGTACTACATTCTCCGCGAAGCCGACATCTGCACAGGTGGTAATTATCTTGGTCCGGTAGGTGGCCGGATCGTTGCGGAGGTTTTGGTTGGGCTCATCGATGCGGACTCGACATCGTTTCGCTGCAGTGACCGGAATTGGCAACCTCACAAGACGCTGAGCGAGCTGCTTGCTTCTTAACGGTGACCAAAGACTGGTCGCCTAGCCTGACGAGACACACTCTCGAAAGATTCGTCGGTATTGCGCTGCGAGATCGATCGACGGCGCTCGGCTTTCTGGTCGTTTCGTTCAATCCAACCGTATCCTTCGATCCGCAATTTCCGTCGAGTGCGTCGTGCAAAGACTCATTCCTAGAGATGTCTGCGTGTTTACTGTGCGAAGAGACCATCTGCCCCGTGTTACACGATCATCACCACACTTCAACTTCTTGTGTGCGAATCGCTCATCGAGAATCAACAACTGCGCTTCCATTACACAAACAAAAAATCGCCATCAAAGACCCAAGCTCATCCGCAACACGTTGGCACGGCGATGAGCGGCTCTCTCTCGGCGGCTTCAAATGTCTCGTCCGAGGAAGTTCTGAAGAGCTGACGCTCTCCGGCGTCCCTCGACGCGAGAGTATTTCGCTTCTTCAGGTGAGGGCCGGGATGAGGCAAGTCTGCTGACGTTGGCGTACAGCGAGTACTCCGAAGGGATTCCCGAAGCGTCTTTCGGGCTTTGGCTAGGCGTGACATAACGGTTCCCATCGGGATCGACAATATCTCCGCAATCTCCCGGTAAGACAAATCTTCAACGTCGCACAGCAGAATGATTTCGCGGAACTTGGCGGGCAGCTGCTCGATTGCACATCGCACGGCGTCGATTTCCGAATAGCGGAGGAACAGAGATTCGGGAGTGGCGAAAATTGGAGGTATATCCTCCTCCGAGCTCAGCATCACGGTCATGCGCCGCTCGAGCTTTGTACATGAACCTAAAAACGTGTTCCTCAGGATCTGGAATATCCATGCCCGGAAATTGGTGCCAGGCTCAAACGATTTGAAGCCGCGTAGAGCCTTCAAATAAGTCTCTTGCACGAGATCCTCGGCATCGCTCTGGTTCTGCGCAAGCCAGCGCGCGAAGTGGTAAAGGGAGTCGAACAACGGCAAGGCCAATTCTTCGAATCCGACCGAGGAACAATCGTCCCGCGCGGGTGAAGGTCCAAGATGGACCATGCCCCGCGGGCTAAAGCCAATGAGTGTCAATTGTCTTCTCCCGAATCGCATCTCAACAATGACCGCTTGGACAGCAGGCATCCATTCACCCGACCTTTTCTCCTCATAGCCGGTTCATTGCCCGGCAAGTGCTTGATGGCGAAGGCGGTTATCTCTGCGGATATACTCGGCACAGGTGCGCAAACGCACGGAGGACGAAGATCTCTTCTCCTGCATTCGCGAAGCATGACCGGGCAAAATGCTAGACTTCGGGAAAAAACATCAATATGGAACCACTGCAGCAGACCTCCATCGTGCGATTCGGGACCTTTGAGGTTTCCCTGCAATCGGGCGAGTTGCGCAGAGCGGGTGTGAGAATCAGGGTCCAACAGCAGCCGCTTAAACTGCTGGAGGTTTTGCTGGAGCGCCCCGGGGAAGTCGTCACCAGGGAAGAGCTACGCAGCCGCGTGTGGCCCAACGAAAGTTTTGGCGACTCCGACCAGGCGGTGAACATCGGGATCGCGAAGCTTCGGAGCGCGCTTGGGGATTCCGCGGAGAATCCGCGATATATCGAGACTCTTCCCAAACGCGGTTATCGTTTCATTGCGGAGGTCTCTTTTGTCGACGCGAGCGGCCGCATACGACGGCCGGAACCCGCATCCGCGGGCTTGATGGGGACCGAGCCTGGGCATCCTTTCGAAGGCAACGGGGTCGGCGTTCCGCCTGTAATTGAGGATCTCCCTCAGCTCGAAGGCGCCGGAGTGGCCGTTTCGCCCAGCCCTTCGCCCGGATCTGGGTTGCGGCCAACCAATCGAGCCTTGATGGCGCTGGCGATTGCTTTAGCCTTGACGGTTCCCGCCGTCTCGTTTTTTCTTTCTCGCTATCACAGGCCCGCCGCCATCCGGTCTCTGGTGGTGCTTCCGCTAGAGAATCTTTCTGGCGATGCGGAACAGAATTACTTTTCCGATGGAATGACGGACGAGCTGATTACAGACCTGGCACAGATCAGCGCATTGCGGGTGATCTCCCGTACCTCGGCAATGGTCTACAAGGGTTCGCACAAGTCTCTGCCTGAAATCGCCCGGGAGCTGAATGTGGACGCGGTGGTGGAAGGCACGGTACTCCGTTCCGGCAACCAGGTCCGCATCACGGCCCAGCTGATCGACGCCTCCACGGACAAGCACATCTGGTCCCATAGCTACCGGGGTGAGTTGCGAGATACTCTCTCGTTGCAGGATCAGGTTGCAAGAGCCATTGCAGGGCAGGTTCAAGTCAATCTAACGCCACAAGAACATGCTGCGCTGACAAGCGTGACGGTTGTTGATCCGCAAGCTTACGAGTCTTATCTCAAAGGCAGATATTTTTGGAGCAAGCGAACAGCGGATGATTTAAAGGTTGCCCTTACTTATTTCAACCAGGCGATCGAAGAAGATCCTAACTATGCCAAGGCCTATTCCGGCTTAGCTGATACGTATGCGTTGCTGGGCGACTGGCAATATGCTGTGATGACGCCCAGGGAGGCCTACCCTAAAGCGAAGGCCGCAGCGCTCAATGCAATCAAATTGGACAACGCTCCCGGCGAAGCTCACACCTCGCTTGCATTTGTGCTGGATGGGTTCGACTGGGATTTGGACTCCGGCGGAAAGGAATTTCGGCGAGCTATCGAGCTCAACCCAGGGTACGCAACCGCTCACCATTGGTATGCCTGGCACCTGGCTCTGTTGGGACAATATGACGGGGCGATTGTGGAGATGAAAAAAGCAGAGAGCCTGGATCCGTTGTCTCTCATCATTAACTCAGATCTGGCAGAGCTGCTTGTCCTTGCACACTCTTATGACGCAGCCATAGAGCAAAGCCGAAAAACCATCGCATTGGACCCTAACTTTGCCATGGCACACAATCAACTGGCCCAGGCCTACATGCAGAAGCACATGTTCGACCAGGCGATCACAGAATTGCAAAAGGCGGTCGAACTTTCTGGAGACAGCCCGACATGCATCGCTAATCTTGCCCGGGCTTACAGTTTATCCGGCAGAACGAGCGATGCCATGAAGCTTCTAAACAAGCTGAAGAGTAGTTCAACGGCCACGTATTCCCATGCTTCTGAGATTGCCGCGATCTATGTGTCACTTGGAAATATGGATGAAGCGATGAATTGGCTCGAAAAGGGATACGCGGAACGATTCAACCCCGGCGTGCTGATACGGCCGGCGTTCGATCCTCTCCGCTCCGACCCGCGCTTCCAACATCTTGTGCAGCGCGTTGGTTTACCCAACTAAGCGGCCCAACCAGGTGGCCATCAGACAACTTGCCGGGGATTGAATGAGATGGGCCTGCCGCAATGAAGTCAAATTCGACTTCGGCCAATGTGGCAGGCCCAACGCTTTCTGCGAGTCATTCAGTAGAACCTTCCTAACAGAATGCCTGAAGCCAACTTGTTTCGGTTTCTGAAGGGTGCCCAGATCCAGCGTGCCCGTCTTTCACTGGCACAACTCAACACAAGCGCTCCAAAGTGATGAGATGCGGAGCGCCCGATCCATTTTCATAAGGCTTGCCATGGCATCCATCAGGCGACGAAATCGGTGCTGCAGTTTTTGCGGGCCTTTGCAGTACATCACTCGTATCACGTCGTTGTACTCGGCGGAGATCACAGGTTCGAGTCCGTAGATGGTTTTCAAGCCCAGGCGACACAGCATCAGGTACTGATTATCCTGGCTTCCGGCAGAAAACAATGCTACGGCATTTGTCGACTGCGATTGATTCACGAGCGCGAGAGCGAGCGCTCCGGCACTAGCGGCGAGTTGTAAACCGATGCCCGGCGCAAGTCCATTCTGCGCGCGGAGGACAGGGTCCACCACCCATCTTCCGATCTCGATGACATCGCCACGATTGGAGGCGAGTTTGACTAATGTTTCCTCGAAGGATTTATCTCCCAGCAGGTCTTCCGTTAAACACGGCGGGCTGTTCTCAGCCAGGGGGTAGACACGCACACAACCCGCAAGAGTGTCGCCGGCATATGCCAGTACATGCCATGAATAGAGATCTATCGGGTCAGCGTCTGTATAGCACCCATCGGCAGATTTAAACTTTGGCCGCTTGCCATTATCGAAGAGAGCGGCTCCACGAAGAGCTCTTACCTCGTCCAACCATTCTGCCGGCGAATCTTCCAATTCATTCATCGAACCCCGGATCGGGCAGCGTAATTGCCATGTCAGGAATTCGGAAGGCACTTCCGAGACGGCCTCGAGCGCCTGGCAATGAAGCTGAGCAAGCTCGACACAATCAGTGAGGAATTGCGCGTAGGCATCCAATGCTGCGCCGCCTGCTGCCACCAGGACTGGCATGCTTTCAGGAATCTGGTCGATGACTCTTGCCAGTTCCTGTGCATTGAACTTTGTATGACCGATATCGAGATCGATGTGCTCAGTCACAAAGCTTATGGAGGGAAGAATATCCGGTCCAAAGATTTCCAGACATCGAGCTACAAACAAGCCGCCGTAGCGAAGGGGAAGCTGCTCTATCTCGTACTCAATAGCAATCTGTGCGTAGGGTGTGTTCCCGACAATATTCTCCTCGTGCACCAGGCAGTAGTTTTTCGCTCCGCGGCTGGGTGCGACACGCAGCAGTTCATCGGCATCGACAGGGGGCTTATGCCGTAAGTTCCAGTGAGCTGCCAGAGAGCGAAGGTCGGCAATCATCATCAGGTGATGACCGGCTTCGGCTCGCGCATGTCGAAGCAATGCTTCGGCGAGTGCCGAAAAACCAAGGTCTGCGCAGCGTGCGGCCGCCCGGCGAATCCAGCTCTCTACCGGTTCTGTCATCTGAGCGCCGATTGCGCAGAAGTAGAGGAGAAAGGCTTCCAGCATTCGCGGATCGTTACCGGACCGAATGGCACTGAGGCCGATGCTCGTCTCAAACCGTTCTCGCGCAGGAGCGAGAAGCTGGTTGTACTTATCTAAAGAAAGTTTTGCATTCATATTTTGTTTTATCTCTTCTTGCGGTTTTGCATCTTTCCGCTCTGATATTCCGGATTCTTCAATTACCCGAATAGAGTGGGTAAGTGCTCGGGACATTGTTATTACCTCTGCATCAGAGAACTGGCGTAGTCCGCTTTTATTCTGGGCATTGGCAAAAAAATCTAAGACGAAGCGAAGCATCCACGAGCCTAACGAGGCGATTGTTCCGCTACTAAGGCGGACACGAGGAGGGCGAGATCAGAGGGATTTCCATCGCTCACGACGGTGAGATACAGGTCTTGAGTTTTCGCATACTGGATTGTGAATCCGGAGAGAGTTCTGCGGGCAACGGATGGAGTTCCAGCGAACGATCTCTGCGTGAGAAAGACCGATGCCTGGTGCCTGCCTACCGTGAAGACGAGCAACGCAGCAGGGTGCCCGTCGAGAAAGATGAGATCACCACCTTTGAGAGTAGTCCCGGAAGGAAATGCATCGGGTAGGTTGAAGCTGAATGGAAGCTTGCCGTCGAACCAGGGTTTTACGGTGTGACGATCGCTCGAGATGACTTCAGGCGGGGAGTCGCTAGAGAGCAAAGCCAAGTGTTGATCGAGCAGTTCCGCAGCGAGGCCGCTGGATTGGCGTACCTCTCGCCGGATGAGTAGAGATAATGCAAGGAGCAGGCATGCGGCAAGTGCGCCCCGTATCAATGACCGCGCTGTGTAAACGCGAGCAGGATTCTTCGGCGTTTCCGGGAGAAGTCGAGCTCGAAAGCGAGTGAGAACTTCTGGCGGAGGGGCGAAGCGTTTAAAGGCGCGCTTCGTGGCGCTCTTGAGCTGCATGGCAGAAATAACGCTGAGGGCACAGGAATGACACGACGCCAGATGCTGCTCAAGATCGTGTGCGTCGCGTGGTATCAACTCGCCATCGACTAAGGCGCTTACCTCTTCGTAACTCAGATGTTGATGGTCTTGAATCATAGCAACGACCCAACTTGCTGGCTCAGTTGCGCGTAAAGGGTTCTGCGAGCACGAGAGATTCGCGACATAACGGTGCCAATCGGTATGTCGAGAACGACAGCAATTTCTTTGTATTTGAGCTCCTCTATCTCGCAGAGCAATAGAACTTCGCGAAGCTGCGGGTGCAGGCGCTCCAACGCTTCGGTCAGTGCCGCATGATTGTCGAGTCGGAGGAGGTGGTCTTCCGGAGTCGGACTAGGATCGCTGACGTCGAAAAGATCGACATGGTCTTCCATGAAAACTGTGCGTGAGGTTGCAATGGCAGCGCGCGATGTCAGGAACGTATTGCGCAGGATACGGAAGATCCATGCTCTGAAATTGGTGCCGGATTGGAAGGAGTCGAAAGCGCGCAGTGCTTTGGAGATTGTCTCCTGCACGATGTCTTCAGCATCTTCCTGGTTTCGGCTGAGCCAGAATGCGTGGCTATAAAGCGACGGCAGCAGAGGTAGCGCAAGTTGTTCGAACAGCACGCTACCGTTACGGGCTGGCATTGTACAGATGTCCTCGATGCGACTTAGAGTCGTGAATGGAGATGAAACTTGCGCGGAGAGCAGAACCTTAGTACTTCTTCTCGCCTGCGTTTATCGCTACTGTCAGCCGGTTTTGAGCCGGCGCCAGTGTGCAGTTGACAGAGTGGGTGAAGGCACACGGAGGGTTGTACAGACGGTTCATGTTCAGCACTATCGTTCCTGGATGCCCCAAGCCGTGGCTAGGGTAAGCAGTGTGGAGATAGCGGCCACCTCCATACGTTGAGGCGCCGTTGGTACGATCGGCCAGCGGAAATTGCAGCGAAGTCTCGTCCCTATCCAGTGGCTCTACTCGAAACCTCTTGCCTTCAAGAACAAACTCCGCAACTCCCGGTACCGTGCTTTGATTGGAAATCCCCAGGATCGAGGCGTGCGTCTCCACACGAGGCGGAGTGTAGGGAATCCAACGAGCGTGAATGACATAGTTGGGGTCTGGGGGGAAATACTGCAAGCCGTGAAACTGCAGTTTGGCGGGCGCCTTGGAATCCCAGATGCTGAGTCCAAGCTTGTTGCCAGCCGCCAAGATATAGATCGTCACGGAGTCGTCTTTGATTGTGGATGGGTTGTCCGAGCTGGGAAAGGGGCGGAGGGTTTGCTCGCTCGCTTTCTGACCATCCATCTGCATGCCGCCCGGAAATCCGCTTGCGGAAGCTGTGAGGGTCACTTTCCCATGGTTGAGATGGAAGACACCAAGATGCGGTGAGCAGTGGTCCAAGCGAATCGTGTTATCGCTGGCCGATCCCACTGAGACTGAAGCGCCCTCAGTCAACCAGTCCAAGCCGACTACGGAGAGCCATCCACGGGGAGGGTCGCTTAAAAGACGCGAGGCGCGATGCTCTCGCCAGACCAATTCTTCTTTCGTCCAATTGCTATTCTGCTGGCTCCAGCCGAGGGGATGTAGAAAGAAATAGAAAAGAAGCAAGCAACGTGCTGCTCGCATCGATGATCGATTGCCGAAAATGTAAGCGCCTTGTTGCGGGGGTACTCGATCCGATGCGACGCCGCACACACCGGTGGAATCTTCCTCGGAGGGGATCATAGTTTGGAGAACTAAATTCCGGCAGTTTTATTCTTCGGTCAGATTGCACATTTCGTCGCGAATAAATCCGGCCCTCGCCAGTTATCAACGATGCAGGCAAGTAAATCGATGGGAGCTGGATATGAATCATTTTGAAGAAGACGAAGTAGTGCAGGACAACCAGGCGGAGCCTGCGAGTGACGGGATCGACCGGCGGAATTTTCTGGGATGCATGGCATGGGCGGGCACGGGTCTGCTCTGGACGATGGCCGGCGGCGTGCCAACGTCCAGGCTGCTGGCGCAGGCGGTCAAGTCTGGCGGCGCCGGTAAGGTCTCAGATTTTTCTTTTGTGCAGATCAGCGATAGTCATATTGGATTCAACAAGGGCGCAAACCCGGATGTTACGGGAACACTGCAGACGGCCATCGCCAAGATCGATGCGGCATCCTCAAGCGGGAAGGCTCCGGACTTCATGATTCACACCGGCGACATCACGCAGAACTCGAAGGCCTCGGAGTTCGACACGGCCTCGCAGGTGATCAAGAGCTCCAAGGTCTCGGAGGTGTTCTATGTCCCGGGAGAGCACGACTTCTCGCTCGACGATGGAGCGCTCTACAAGGAACGCTATGGCAAGGGAACGATGGGTAGTGGCTGGTACAGCTTTAACCACAAAGGCGTTCACTTTGTTGGATTGAACAACTGCGTGCAGGTAGATGCAATGGGTAACCTGGGTGCGGACCAGCTGGCCTGGCTGAAATCCGACCTTGCAGGATTGAGCGCCTCTACACCCCTTGTGGTGTTCGCTCATATTCCATTGTGGATGGTTTATGAGAAGTGGGGCTGGGGCACGGCCGATGGCGCGCAGGCGCTCTCACTCATGAAGCGCTTTGGATCGGTCACAGTGTTGAACGGTCATATCCATCAGGTGGTGCAGAAGGTGGAAGGCAACGTTGCGTTTCATACCGCAATGGCTACTGCATTTCCCCAGCCCGCACCCGGCACCGCTCCCAACCCCGGACCTATGGTCGTTCCAGCCGGCAAGCTGCAAAGCGTGATCGGAGTAACCAATGTCCAGGTGGTTCGCGGACACAGTCATCTTGCCGTGGTCGATCACTCGCTGGCGGAGGGCGTGTGAGATATTCAGCTGTAATCATTGTGCTGGCCGTAGCTATTGCTTTAATTGGGGGATTTTTTCATCCCTTTGGAGACCCCCGTGTCGAGCCTGTAAAGGGGCTCGACACGTTGCTGGTACAGGCCAATATGCCGGCAGACGCAAAGAAAATTCTGATCAACCACTGCGCCGACTGCCATTCGAATGAAACACGGTGGCCGGTGTATGCGCGCCTGGCGCCGGGATCGTGGCTTATTGAGCGGGATATCGTAAAGGCACGCGAAAGGATGAACCTTTCAATCTGGGATCAGATGCCTGCCGATATGCAGGAGGAATCGATCGGACAGATCATTCACGAAGCGAAGGCCAATGAGATGCCGCCGCTGCAATACCGGCTTCTTCACCCAAGTTCCGCTCTGACGACTCAAGAGGTGGCCACGCTCTCGAGTATGCAAAAAAGCGATGCAGCATCACAGTCAGGCGCAACCGGCACCGGCGATGCTGAACGGGGCAAGATGGTATTTGAAAAGCGATGCACAGGCTGCCATGCATTGCAGGGCAATCGAGAAGGGCCTCCACTGGGAGGTGTCTTCGGTAGGCGGGCGGGTAGCGTAGCCGGGTTCGACTACTCGACAGCTCTGAAAAGCTTTAACGTTACATGGAGCGAAGCGACGCTGGATAAATGGCTCAGCGATCCGGACACGATGGTGGCAGACAACAAGATGGACTTTCATCTTCCCAAGGCACAGGAGAGATCGGACATCATCGCCTACTTCAAACAACAGAAGTAGCCGAAGCGGCTGGAGCCGCCGCCATTTGCAGCGAACGGCACATTATTCTGTGGAACGATCGCGACGCTGGGTTTCGACGATTCCGGCGAAACCCTCAGGCGTCCTTATCGATAGGAGACTCTCAAAAGCGCGGGGCGATCACTCTGAGCGATCGTGCGTAAGCACAGGCGCCATGGTTTCAAATACCCCGTCGTTTCTGACCAGCTTGTGAAAGAGAATCGCTGCAACGTGCATCAGGATGACAGCGAAGAAGGCAAAGGCCAGGTAATAATGCGCATGCCACAGCAGCGTATGCAGGCCAGGGTTTACAGGCAGGATCGGTGGCAAATGGACACCGCCGAAGAGCACCACCGGGTAGGCAGCGGCGGACAGCATCGCCCAGCCGATGATGGGCATGGCAATCATCAGCGCGTACAAAATGACCTGCGACAGATGGGCCGCCAGCTTGATCGGCTCCGGCAGACCGGCGGGCAGCGCCGGAGCGCCGTAAATCAAGCGCAGCGTCAGGCGGATGAGCACCAGGACGAGAATGGCGATGCCGAGCGGCTTATGAATCTGGACCAGTGTCAAATATTTGGGAGTGACGGTCGAGACCATGCCGACACCGATGAACAGCATGGACAAAATGCAGATGGCCATAAGCCAATGAAGCAATCGCTGCGGCGCTGTAAAGCGTGTGCGGGCTGTTGTCATTGCTTTGCTCCTGCGTCGGTACGCGGATAATACGAGGATTCGGCCGTACGGCTGTTGTAGGACCGGGAATATGCCGCCGAGCGAGCAGCGGGGAATGGGTCATCCGACGTTGTAATTCCGGAAGGCAGAACCGTCGGGTCGAAATTGATGTCGCGGCACGGGCCATCGCGCTCCGGCTCGATCTGTTGCACGATGAGCGTACCGGCGTTGATGGTGCGACGATCCGCAGGCCACGCCTTGTTGGGATCCGCAGTGGGATCGCCAGGGTTTGCGACAGTGATCACGAGAGTCCAGCGTTGAGGGCTGGCGGAAACACGCTGAGTAATCTCCTGCTCAAGATAATCGGGGCCGCGTTTCGCCAGATCCCCAGGCGCGATAGGAACCGGTTGCGCCGCTGGAATCAGCGACCAGCGAATGGGATGCTTCGCGCCGGATTGGTCGACGAACAGAAAGGAGTCGAGGCTGTTGTAACGCTCTTCCGCATAGCTCGAGGTCCACGGCGCACTTTTGGCCCAACCGAGGAAGGTAAGAAACCCCGGATGGCCTGCAATGAACTCCTTCATCGCATCTGGGTCCTTGCTTGCGGAGGCGGTCAGAAGTCCGTAGAAGTCTTTCGGCGTGGAAGCCGGAAAGATCGGCGCATCAATCATGGCGCTGCGCCATTCCTGGCCGTCCGGCGTAGTGATGCTGATGCCGAGACCGCGGACACGCACCATGGCGTCCGCTGCATTGGGATCTGCGGTAGCAAGGTTGAAGCGTCCCACAACCGGATATTGACCGCGGACAAAAACCTGCGCCTTGGAGAGCGTCGAGCCATCCCCATTCGCGTTCAGTGTTCCGGTAAAGCAGATGCCTTTGGCGTGGTTGCGGCGATGGCCGAGCGCCGGTCCGCCGGGCGGCGCCAATCCCGCGACCAGCTTCTTAGGAGTCAGCCTGTGGGGGGAAAGCCATCCGGCAGTGTATGCGAAAGCAACGGCGGCTATGCCAACCACCGCGGCAATAACGACGAACGGCCCGAGCCGAAACGGTTTTGGTATTAGAGGGGACTGGTCCATTCAAACCTCGCTTCCTACAGATATTCGATCTTAAGCCGATGCCGTCACTGTGCGAGCGAAGACTCAGAGCGCACGTGACGATCAGCGCTTCGCATCAACCCTTGATTCTGGATCTTTTGAGTCGTCGACTGATGATAAGGATACAACTCATTTAGGAGCTTCACTTCATGATGCACCGAATGCAAATGGCAGATCCGGCGGCTTCATTGAATCATGGTCAACAATCGCCATCGTGAAGGTTTGCACGGAAGGCGTCGCATGCCACAAATACAAAGCCGTCCCAATCGGGACGGCTTTATATTGCGATTACTAACTTCTTCTTACGCCAGCGCCGGTTCCTTCACATCGATCTTGTCATACCAGGAGTGCGCGGCTTCGAGCGCCTTGTTGACGTTGTTGATATTCTCGACGCCCTGGGTGTTGAGCCATTCCTCGAAGGCCTTGGCGCCCTGCTTGGCGTAGATGGCGATGCCATCCTTCCAGGTGGCGCGGCCGCAGAGCACTCCGTTGAAGGTGGTGCCGCTCTCTCCGGCCAGCTCCAGGGTTTCGATGAAGACTGGATTGCTCACGCCGGCCGACAGATAGATGAACGGCTTGTGGGTGGAGGAGGCAGCGATGCGGAAGTGTTCGAGAGCCTCGGCGCGGGTGTAAGCCTGCTCGCCCTTGAAGGACTTGGTGCCGGAGACGAACTCCATCTGCACCGGCACTTCGACCTTGAGCACGTCGACGCCGTACTTCTCTTTGCCGAACTCTTCCATCGAGCCGGTCACGATATCCGGTTTGCGCCTGGCGTAGCCGATACCCTTCTCATCCTCGCCGTGCACGTCGTAGCCGACGAACTCGAGGAAGAAGGGAATATCGTGCGCGCGGCATTCGTCGCCGATGCGCTCGATCCAGGCATGCTTCAGGTCATTGACGTGCGACTTCTCGAAGGGCGTGTAGTAGAGCAGGATCTTGATGCAGTCCGCACCCGCTTCCTTCAGGCGGCGCACCGACCAGACATCGAGCAGGTCGGGCAGGCGGCCGGGGGTGGCGGCGTCGTAGCCGGTCTTCTCATAGGCCAGCAGCAGGCCTTTGCCGTTGCGCTTCTTCGAGGCGGGCAGGCCGAACTCGGGATCGAGCAGGATGGCCGAAGCATGCTTGGTGAGCACCTCGGTGACCAGCTCCTTGAACTCGATGAGCGCCGAGTCGGGAAGATCGGCGACGCCCTTTTCCTTGGCCAAAGATTTCTTCAAAGAACCGCGCTGGTCCATGGCCGCTGCTGCAATCACGCCGCGCTCATTGGACACGGCCTTCAACCCTTCCAGTTTTCCTGGGGTGATCTTCGATGGCATAATTTTTCTCCTGCTCTTGCGGTTTGAGATGTTCCGGGCTCCGGGCGGGGCCGAAAATTGTGTCGACCCATTCTAGAGCATTTTTCCTGTTCCGGAGACCTTGGGGAGATTCGATCCGCGCAGCTTTTCTCAATGTAAAAGCTGCGCGGACCGTCTCTCTTTGGCTCTCCGCCGGTCTCGTCTCCAGAATTCTTACTTCTCCAGGATTCTTACTTCGCCGGTGCGCGTTCCTGTTGTTCGCGCTTCAGCGCCTCCCGCTGTGCGTCGAGCAGCTGGCGAATGCCGGCCTCGGCCATATCCATCATCTCCAGCATGCGGGAGCGGGGAAAGGCGACGCGTTCGGCGGTGGCCTGCACTTCGACCAGGCCGCCGTCTTCGGTCATGACCACGTTCATATCGACCTCGGCCTGCGAGTCCTCTTCGTAGGCCAGATCGAGAAGCGCGGTGTCTTCGACGATGCCCACGCTGGTGGCCGCAACCAGCTGCTTCAGAGGAGAACTCTTCAGCGCGCCGGCCGCCAGCATGCGGTTGAAGGCGATGGCCAGCGCCGCGCAGGCTCCGGTGATGGCCGCCGTGCGCGTGCCTCCATCGGCCTGCAGCACGTCGCAGTCGAGAATGACGGTGCGCTCGCCCAGCGCCTGCATATCGACTACGGCGCGCAAGGAGCGGCCGATCAGCCGTTGAATCTCATGCGTGCGCCCGCCGACTTTGCCGCGCTCGGCCTCGCGGGGGCTGCGCGTGAGCGTGGCGCGCGGCAGCATGCCATACTCGGCCGTCACCCAGCCGCGTCCGCTGTTGCGCATCCACGCGGGAACGCCCTGCTCCACGGTCGCGTTGCACAGCACCCGGGTATTACCAACTTCGATCAGGATCGAGCCTTCGGCGGTGGCCACATAACCCGGCGTAAGCCGCACGGGACGAAGATCGGAAGGGGATCGCCCTTCACTGCGAAAGAACTTTTCATTGGTCTGCATCGCTGCTCATTGTACGAGGTCTTGCGGAGCGCGATCACGGAACACATCCTCGACCGGCAGTTCAGAAACGGGACTGAGCGTTCCAGATTGGGTCAAGGCCCGAAGATGCATCTTTCCATGGAGCTAGCTTCTGATCGTGGTCAAACCGAAACCTTCTCGTTTCATTTTGGAAAATACGGGGCGCCAACGCCGTTCCTCCCCTCATCGCTAAGACCGTCCATTCATTCGATATTGATCCTCCCCACACTTTGGCACTCGACGTGTAACAAGGAGAGGCGGAGCTGTAACGTGGACAAGGACCGGAGAAGAGCGGCTGCGGCAGGATCGGATTTCGCTTCGGGCATCGCACCTGAGTTCAGCGAAGGCAGCGTAGCCACTGACCGGAGATTACCTCCGGCACGTACTGAGTTTGTTAACTGCGCAATTTCCGTGCTGACGAAAACGGAAAAGGATGCATAGAATGCTTGCAACTATTCGAGACAAGCCAATGAACTCCCTCTGCGCGTACGTCCCCGAGCCCGCGGTACGTCTTCACGTCCTGGTTGTCGACCAGGACGAGACAGTGCGCTCCGCGTGCTGCGAAATTGCCTCCAGCCGCGGCTTCGCCGCCCATGGCGTCGCCACCATCGAGGCGGCGCGCAACCTGCTGCGCGGCAACAGCGTCGATATTTTGTTGATTGACCTGAAGGGCAATCCGGCGGGGGATCTCGAATTGCTGGAGGAGATCAGGCTCCTGCAGCCGGAGATGGCCATCGTCGCCATGACCGCCTTTGCGACTGTGACCTCGGCGGTCGAGGCCATGCGTACCGGCGCTACGGACTACCTGACCAAACCCTTCAATGTCGACGAGCTTGCAGCTATTCTGCGTCGGATTGCCGGGCAGCACAGCATCGACGCGGCCAGCCGCCGGCTGCGCGAGCGGCTGCGCGGACAGCGAGGGCTGGGAAACATCATCGGCAGCAGCCCGGAGATGGAACGGCTGTATCGCATCCTCTCCAAAGTGGCGCAGACCGCGCATCCGGTTTTGATTATCGGCGAGAGCGGCACCGGCAAAGAGCTGGTGGCACGGGCGATCCACGCGAATGGTCCTCATGCCGCCAAGCCGTTTCTCCCCGTGGATTGCGGATCGCTGGTGCCGACGCTGGTCGAGAGCGAGCTCTTCGGCTATGCGAAGGGCGCATTCACCGGGGCCAACCGCTCGAAAGATGGGCTGCTGGTTGCGGCAGAGGGAGGGACCGTCTTTCTCGACGAGATCGGCGAGCTGCCTCTCGATCTTCAGGCCAAGTTGCTGCGGGCGCTCCAGGAGAAGGAGATCCGGCCGGTCGGCGCCACGCATCGCATCCCCATCAATGTGCGCATTCTGGCCGCGACGAATCGCGACCTAGCCGGAATGGTCGAGCAGGGCCGCTTCCGCAAGGACCTTTATTACCGGCTCAACGTGGTGAGTCTCCGTATCCCGCCGCTGCGCGACCGGCACGAGGATGTTCCGCTGCTGGCCCAGCACTTTCTGGAGCGGTGCAACCAGCGGCGCGAAGTGCCCTGCGTCTTCAGTGATGACGCTCTGCGCATCATGACCGAATACGCCTGGCCGGGCAATGTCCGGGAGCTCGAAAATTCCATCGAGCGAGCCTGTGCTCTCACTACAGGTCCGGTGTTGCACATTGGCAATCTACCCACCTGCCTCCAGGACTTCCGCCTGCATGCCCATCGCGAGACCTCTCTAAGAGGGGACAGCGAAAGGCCGGCTGTTTCTCCGTCTCACGGGGTGACGCCTCTGGCGGAGGTCGAACGGACGGCGATTCTCCAGGCGCTGCACGAGCTTCATGGCGACAAGCTTGCCACCGCCAAGCTGCTCGGCATCGGCAAGACGACGCTCTACCGGAAGCTGAAGGAATACGGCGTGGGTGAGCCCGCGGCAGGGGATTGAGCAGGGGCTTGTTGGAACGAAGTTTGCCCACGTTGCTCCAAGCCGCATCATGAGTCTCGCAATCCGATCCGATGATGAGCCGCATCGATACGGCTTTCGAATGCCAAGGAAAGGAACAATATGCAGGGAATACTGATGATTACTGCGATTGCCGGCGCCGAAAACTGCGCCGCCATGCTCTCCAAACAATTCCAGATGCCGGTCGAAGTAGCCTCCAGCCGCAGGGAAGGGCTCGCCGCGTTGCGGCGCCAGGATTTCCTGCTGGCCATCCTCGACGAATCGCTGATCGAGGACGATCATCACGGAGCTGAGGCGCTGCTGCGGCACACCGGCCCCGCCACTCCGCTCGAAATCAACTTCGCTCTCTCCGGCTACGGACGCGTGGAGCGCTCGGTGCGGGCTGCGCTCGAACGGCGCCAGAGAGAGGGAGAGATCGCAGCGCGTACCGCTGTTGCCGCCATCCGGAGCGACATCAGGGAGGGCCTTGCCGGGCTGCTGCTCCATGCCGAGCTGGCCCACGCTGAGCCGGGAATCTCACCCTCGCTGGCGGCAAAATTGAAAACAGTAGTCGCGCTCGCGGGAAGCTTGCGCCAGAGTATCGCCGATATTCCGCCGGCCGATATTTCGAAGCGGAGCTTCGCGTAGCTCAGTGGATGGTTCGCGTCTTGCGCTGCATGTAATCCATCAGGAGGTATTCGCCGAGGTTTTGCGGGGTGGTGAAGTAAGCCTTACCGCGGCACATCTCCGACACCTTGTGGACGAAGCTGACCAGCCCCGGATCGGAGGCCAGCATGAACGTGTTGATCATGATGTTGGAGCGCTTGCAGCGGGCCACTTCTTCCAGCGTCTCGCTCACCACCAGAGGATCGAGGCCAAAGGCGTTTTTGTAGATGCGCCCATCTTCGAGGGTGAGCGCCGAGGGCTTGCCGTCGGTGATCATCACAATCTGTTTCATGTCCTTGCGCTGTGCCTTGAGCACGCGCTGCGCCACCCGCAGGCCTTCGCGGGTATTGGTGTAGAAGGGGCCGACCTTCACCCGCGCCAGCTGCGAGACAGGCATCTCTTCGGCGGAGTCGTGAAAGAGCACGAGGTTCAGCGAGTCGCCGGGATACTGCGTGCGAATCAGATGTGAGAGCGCCATGGCCACTTTCTTGGCCGGAGTGAAGCGGTCTTCGCCGTAGAGGATCATCGAATGCGAGCAGTCGAGCATCACCACCGTCGCGCAGGAGCTCTGGTATTCGCACTGGTGCACCTGCAGGTCGCGATATTCGATGTTCAATGGCAGCGACAGTCCTTCGCGGGCGATGGCCGAGGTCAGCGTGGCGGTCGCGTCCAGATTGAGCGTGTCGCCGAATTCATACTGGCGTGACCCGCCGCTGGTTTCGATGCCGGTGGCAAAATGCCGGGTGTCGTGGCGTCCGTAGTTCGATTTGCCCAGCGAGCCGAGCAGGTCGCGCAGTGTTTTATAGCCGAGAAAGTCGAGGCTCTTGTCGGTCACCTCGAAGCGCACCTGCTGCTGCGCGTCGCCCCGCTGTCCAGGGCTGCGGGAAATCTCGCCGGGATGCTCGGAGATGCTGCTGGAGATGAAGTTTTCCTGCTCCATGCGTTCGATCAGCTTTTCGATCAGATTGTCGAGCTTACCCTCCTCAGCCAGGGCGTCGACTGCCTCCTGCATGCGGTCATCGAGGAAGTCGCCCGACTCAAGAGCGCGGCGCAGGGCCTCGCGAAGGTCGTCGAGGGTGTGGTCCAGCTCCTGGAAATCGGCAAAGGGGTTCTGAAAGCCGGAATCCAGCAGGTAGTCGGAGAGCGCCTGAAGCAGGTCGTCCATGCTCATCTCCGACGCCAGGTCGCCGTTGTACTTGGTATACCGAACCCGCTTCATTCCGTGCCTCCATGCCCTTGACTCTGACCTACTCCGCAATCGCTGGACATAGAGTCCGCCTGGACGGCCAGACTCTAGTTCAGTCCCCCGCGCCGGGAGCGCCGCGTCTGCCACTCGTCGTATTCATTTTCGGCGCTGGGCCGCTCCTGCCGTGAGGGCTGCGCCTTCTTCTGCGCGACGAAGGCCCGCTCTTCGCTGCGGCTGAGGCGGCGATGCGCGCACATGCCTTCGAGCAGAAACTCCGCCGCGGCTACAATCTCCTCCGCCTTGCTCGATCCCTTGATGCCCAGCGGCGACAGCTTTTCGATCAGCCCCTGAATCTGGCGGAGTTCTTCGAGAGTGGATTTGGTCGGCTGGCTGTCTTCGACCCTGGTCGTGCCGCCCAGGTTGAACCACTGCTCGATCTGCTGGGTATTCGTCGCCGAGAAATACTTGTCGAAGATCTTGCCGATGGCGGTGCGCATCACTTCCTTGACGACGATATCCGCGCCGCGCATCTCGCCCTCGTATTCGAGCTCCAGCTTGCCGGTGATGCCGGGAAGCGCCGCGTAGAGATCGCCGACGCGGGGCAGCACCAGTGATTCGTCGTGCACCAGCGCGCGCCGCTCGGCATTCGAAACCACCAGCTCCATGGTCGAGATGGGCAGCCGCTGGCTCACGCCGCTGCGCTTGTCCACACGCTTGTCTTCACGCGCGGAAAAGGCCACCTGCTCGACGATCTCGCGCAGATATTGCGGAATCTCCAGCTGCGCGAGGCCGCGATCCGTCCACGCCTCCTGCGCGGTGATGGTCAGGCCTTCGTCGATGGTCTCCGCGTAGTGGGTGCGAATCTCCGATCCGATGCGGTCCTTGAGCGGAGTTACGATCTTGCCGCGCGCCGTGTAGTCCTCGGGGTTGGCGCTGAAGACCAGCGCGACATCCAGCTCCAGCCGGACCGGGTAACCCTTAATCTGCACATCGCCTTCCTGCATGATGTTGAAGAGCGCAACCTGAATCTTCCCGGCCAGGTCGGGCAGCTCGTTGATGGCGAAGATGCCGCGGTTGGCGCGGGGCAGCAGCCCGTAGTGCATGGTGAATTCGCTGGAGAGGTCTTCGCCGCCGCGCGCCGCCTTGATGGGATCGAGATCGCCGATCAGGTCGGCTACGGTCACGTCCGGCGTGGCCAGCTTTTCCACGTAACGCTCTTCGCGCGAGAGATAGGCGATCGGCGTGGCGTCGCCGTGCCGGGCGATCAGGTCGCGGCCCCACTTGCTGAGCGGCCGGTAGGGATTGTCGCGAATCTCGGAGCCGGCGAGGTAGGGCGTATGCGCGTCGAGCAGCGCTGTCAGCGAGCGCAGGATGCGGCTCTTGGCCTGGCCGCGCAAGCCCAGCAGAATGAAGTTCTGCTTCGACAGAACGGCGTTGACGATCTGCGGGACCACGGTGTCTTCATAGCCGATGATGCCGGGAAAGATGGTTTCGCGCGTCTTCAGACGTGCGATCAGGTTTTCGCGCAGCTCGTCTTTCACGGAACGCCCTTGCAGGCGCGCTTCGGAAAAATCCTTGCTCTTGCGAAGATCCCCCAGCGTTGTCGGCAGGCTTTGTGTCGCCATTTCAATCTCCGGGCAGTGATGCACTGCGGGTTATTTAGAAGATTTCTATTATCAGAGTAGACGATCCGGGGGACCGGTACGATTCACGCTAGCCGCGCTTCCGCTTGGCTCCGGCGAAAATCCGCGCCCCGCGGGGCCAGCATCACATGACGTGCCCGTTCTGGCCGGAGGCTTTGGCGGCGTATGCGCCCATGCGCAGCTTGGGAAGAATGGCCTGGTAAAAATCGAGCAGCCGGTGGGTGCGCTCAACATCGGAGCGCAGCCCGAGCAACTGCTGCTTGAAACCCAGATCGGCGGGCAGAGCCGAGGCCAGTTTAAAAGAGATCGGTTCGTCCAGGCTGAGGTGCAGGGTCTGCATTTCGATCCCCGCCAGCTCCAGTGTTTCGAAGTGCAGAGCCGCGCACGCCTCCCGCAGAGAACGCGGAGCCACATCGCCCTCGTCGTCGAAGAAGTCAACCTCGGCTTCGAGAAAGTCCCGGCTGTTTTCGAGCATCTGGATCTCGAATCGCGACTCGCCCTGGCAGAAAATATCCAGCCGGCCATCGTCATAGTGGTGAAGGACGCGAACGATCTGGGCGGTGCACCCGATCACGGCCAGGCCCTCCTGCTGGGCGCGCACCACCCCGAAACCGGTGCGATCCGCCATGCATTCCCCGATCATCTCCTTGTAGCGATCCTCGAAGATGTGCAGCGGCAGTCCGGTTCCTGGAAAGAGCACGACATCCAGCGGAAACAGGGAAATTCTCATGCCAAGCTATTATGCGCGTTCCGGCCGGCAAAAAACGGGCCTCCCAGCAGTGATTTTGATGTGCTCCCAAAACGATGTGGTGAAGCCGCACCGCGCTGCATCGAGCTCATTCTGAACGGTCTTTTAGAGCATTTTTCTATTGCTGTGCCCTTTTGGAAATTCGCTAAGTGCATCTCCTCGGTCTACATCTAAAGAAAAAATGCTCTAGTCGGCAAATTCGAGTTCATCCAGCATGGCCTGCATCTCACCCAGCGCATGCTGATTGCCGGTGCGGCGCGCCGAGGCGATGCCCTCGGTCAGACGCTGCTTCGCTTCCGGATTCCGACCGGCCTTGGCCAGCGTCTGCGCTGCCATAAAATAGCCGGCCGTGTAGTCGGGATGATCGGCCAGCAGCTGTCCGAATTCGTGCAGCGACCGCTCCGTCTCACCCTGCCCCGAATATTCCATGGCCAGGCCGTAGCGGGCAAAGGCGTTCTTGGGATCCTGAGCGAGGATCTCGTTCAACATTGCAACCTTATCCATGACTCTATTGTCTCGCGGGTTTCTTGTCTTGCGAAGCGGGGGGGATTTTGTTGCCGTTTTTTGCCGGCTGCCGCGCGCGATTGTCGCGATACAAGCTCAGCAATATCCTCGACATGCGGTACGACTGCGTCGTAGGAAGCTTGCAGTAATCAGGATGGAGAGTTTGGTTCCTGCGCTGGAACAGAAGTACGGACCGGCGCAGGAACTCGGAAGGATGCTTTCCACTTAGACCGCCTGAAGGGATTCGCTCACGACAACATCGGGATTTGCGTCGAAGCCTGGGAACAGCGCAGCGCCTTGGCGGTATGTTCAGAGGTGAGGATTATGGACTCCGCGTCTAAGAGCTTACCCCGATAGGCCCCGTCGAAGCCGAAGACCATCGAATAAAGCGCCTGCACAATATATCCGGCTGGAAATGGCGCCATAGCGGCGTTGTTAATGCACCGGATGATTCTCACTGTTGACAGCACTAGGTAAATAACCCGGGAGTTCTTGCACATGTTCGTCAACCCACAGCCACATATCTCACCGGCTTAGCCGCCGACCGAATCAATTTCTTGTTGACGAACTCGTGGATGCCAAGCTCGGAGAGCTCCCGTCCATAACCAGATCCCTTGACGCCCCCGAACGGCAGATCGGGCGCGGTCCAAAGTAGCTCGTTGATCGAAACCATACCAGCTTCAATTTCGAGAGCCAGCCGCTGTGCACGGTCAATGTTGCCGGTGTAGATGGTGCTGCCCAGACCAAAAGGCGTGTCGTTTGCCAAGGCGATGGCCTCAGCCTCGTCGCGAACCTTAAAAAGAAGAAATACTGGTCCAAAGAATTCCTGCATGTAAGCGGGATTGTTTCGGTCGATACCCGCAAGGATGCCTGGCTCAACATAGAAGCCCGGACGCTTGATCTTCACGCCTCCTTGTATGAGTGTGGCCCCGGCCGATACAGCGCGCTCAATCTGCTCCAGCAAGAGGTTCTGTGCTCTCTCCGATGACAGAGGTCCTATTGTCGTGGTGGCGTCGACAGGACTGCCTGCGACGAGCGACGACAGAGCCTTCCGAACTCCCTGCAGAAACTGATCGTAAGCAGCTTCAACAACGATGAAACGCTTCGCACAGGCGCAACCCTGGCCGATATTGATCATCCTGCTGAAAACTGCGGTAGAAACCGCCTGATCGATGTCCGCATCTTCAAGCACGATGAATGGGTCACTCCCACCTAGCTCCAGCGTCGAGCGTTTCATCATCTTGCCGGCCTGCTCAGCGATTGCCGATCCTGCGCGCTCACTGCCCGTGACGGCAACTCCCTGCACTCGTTTGTCCGCGATGACAAGCGATGCCTGCTCCTCTGTGAGCCGGAGATTCGTGTAAGTCCCGACGGCTGCACCTGCGTCAAGGAAAAGCTGGGCGAAGAGGTCAGCACACTGTGGGACAGAGGGCGAATGCTTCACGAGGACAGTGTTTCCGGCCATCAGGTTCGGCGCCGCGAAGCGTGCCAGCTGATAGTAAGGAAAATTCCAAGGCTCTATGCCGAAGATGACGCCGATGGGTTGGCTGAGGACGGTCGCGCCCCCGCTTGCCTGCTTCAGTTGTACTGGAGCAAGGAACCGCTCTGCGTTGTCTGCGTAGTAGGTGAGAATGTCGGCGCTGAGTAGAGTTTCGCCACGGCTGTGATCGATCAGCTTCCCCATCTCCAGAGTAATCATTGCCGCAAGCGGCTCGATACGCTGGCGCATCAAGTCAGCTACTTTGCGGAGAATGGCCGCCCGTTCTCCGAAGGTGGACAGCCGCCAGACGTGGTATGTGCTGTGAGCTTCTGCAATTGCTTTTTCTACTTCCGAAGCGGTGTGCGCTGGGAAGCTCGCAACGCGCACGCCCGTGGTGGGGTTTATTGTTTCGTAATTCATCAATCCTCTTCCGTTCGGGCAGGTTGAGGTAACTCACGAAGAGCCACTTGCTCGAACTGTTCCGAAGATAGAAGGGAGCGAAGGGTTGGATCTTCCAGCAGAATGCGGTCGTACTGGAATCCTGCTATGAATTGCGGCGGTACTCGCCAGGTGTTGTCTGAAGCTGCTTACGGAAGGCGTCAGTCATATGAGCCTGGCTTGAAAAGCCGCATGATAGTGCGACTTCCGCGATGGTGAGGTGCTCCCGCTTCAGAAGCTGCTGAGCACGGTGTAACCGTCTCGCAAGAACATACTGATGCGGCGTTTGCCCCACTGCCGATTGGAACATCCGAAGAAAATGAGATTTGCTGTATCCACTCTCCTGCGACAGCGCCTCCAACGTCAGAGAGTTTCCCAACTCGGCTTCGATTCGATTCTGCACCCGAATGAGAATATGCGGCGGTAGGCCGGAGGTGGTTGCGACGCCGGCCATCCTCGCAACCTCATCGGCGAGCACAAAGCGCACCCCGAGCGCGTGCGCTAGTGAGTCAACGTAGAGAGCGCCCGATGGGGCTCCTGTTTCCAATTCCTTGCTCAGCAACTGGAGGATGGCCTCGATAGAGGCATTGTGGACGCCGGATCGGAAGGAAGGAATTGTGGAATAGTTGCGGTCCATCTCCTCGGCGATTGAACCGATGAACTCCCTGTCCATCGCGCAATAAATGAAATCGGCAGGCGTAAACAGGGAGACTCTTGGAGCAGGTCCAGCGGGAACGAGAGTGATTGTCTCGGGTTTCTTTGTGAATGGGATAACCGTTCCATGCTCCAAGCGATGCTCACCTCTGGTCGGACCGGACTTGAGCTGGAAGATAACGTGCCTGCCTGGGGAGGAAGGCAGGACAGCATCGACGCCGCTATGAAACTCCCCTAAATATAGGCCCTTGCATCGAAGAGAGGCGCTCGATTTCAGCTTTGGAGTATTCGAGAGTTCCTCAACTTCAAGTCCGCGTTCGCTCTCGCCCATTGGCGCCCTCCTTGCTTGCTCAAAACCGACAGAACGCCGGAAATGAGGTAATTAAATTATAAATTTCGCAGATAGGAGTTTTGTACCAGCGATATGCAGTCGCCAAAGGCGAATTGACGGGTTGGGCGAGAGGAGTGGTGGCAAGTCGGTTTATAGGAAGTGATCGAGCAAAACGTCAGCCTGCAAAGACGGAGCTTTTGGTTAACTGACGATAACAAGCCAATGCTCTCATCAAGCAGTTCAGAACCGGTCTATATCTCCAGCAGGCAGCTGAAAATAGCTATCTGGCCGCTTTCCTTGAATCTCCGCTAGGTTCAGAGGGCCCAATCAATCTAAAACCTCCGCTTGCTCCGTCGGCATTTGCGTAAAATGCCGCAATTGCCGACACTGGAATTGACCCTCATCGACCATTGGGCAAACGCAACCGGGCGGCACGGACATTCGCCCGAAAAGCGGAAAGAGAGCACAAGCATGGACTTTCCCGGCCATTCGCTTCCGGTGCGCGGCGTTGCCGAGTCGCAATCGGAGATGACCGAACTGATTCTGCCGAACGACACCAATACGCTGGGTAATCTGCTCGGCGGCCGGCTGATGCACTTCATCGATCTGGTGGGAGCCATGGCTGCCTACCGCCACGCCCGCACCCACGTCGTCACCGCATCGATGGATCACATCGACTTCATCGCGCCGGTGCATGTGGGCGATCTGCTGATCCTGAAATCATCCCTCAACCGGGCCTTCAACACCTCGATGGAAGTAGGCGTGAAAGTCTGGGTGGAGAACACCATTGCCGGAATGCATCGTCACGTTGCCTCGGCTTACCTCACGTTCGTGGCTATCGATTCGCAGGGACGCCGCGTGCCAGTTCCGCAGCTTGCGCCTGAGTCGGAAGACGAAAAACGCCGCTTCGCCGATGCTGCACGCCGCCGCGAGCTGCGTCAGCGCGAACTGGAGCGCAAACGCGCCGCCAAGCCCGCGGAGGTCGAGGTGCAAGGCTCGGTTCGTCCGGGCAGAAACTGAAGCACGCGGAGAAATTTCGCGGTCATTGGGTTGCAGCGTGATGAATATCAGGACACGGCTTCAGATTCAGACGGCGCTGCAATCGGAATGGCCAGGTTTTGTATCGCGGCACGGCTTCAGCCATGCAGCAACTGGCAGTGGCTAAGTTTTGTATCAGGGCATGGCTTCAGCCATGCCGTTTCGCACACATAAAACACGCGGCTTTAGCCGCTGAGCAGCCTCAAAGCTCAATAAGAGAACAGGAGTAGCAGTATGGCACATGGACACGCACCACAACCTCCCGCACCGACTTCATTGCCGGGCGTGGCAAACATCGTAGCCGTTGGATCGGGCAAGGGCGGAGTCGGTAAGACCACGCTGTCGGTCAACCTGGCCGTCGCCCTGGCCAAGCTGGGCTTTCGCGTCGGGTTGATCGATGCCGACATCTACGGCCCCAACGTGCCACTGATGCTGGGCACGAGCAAACAGCCGCGCATCCTCGAAGGCAACCAGATCGAGCCCAACGTCGCGCATGGAGTGAAGGTGATCTCGATGGGATTCATCTCTCCCAGCGACAAGCCTATGGTCATGCGCGGACCCATGCTGCACCAGATCATCCGGCAGTTCCTGCAGCAGGTGCAATGGGGTGAGCTGGATTTCCTGCTCATTGACCTGCCTCCGGGAACAGGCGATGTGGTCATCTCGCTGGTGCAGACGGTTCCTTTGACCGGAGCCGTGGTGGTTTCGACTCCCTCCGATGTGGCGCTGCAGGATGCACGCAAGGCGTTGGAGATGTTCCACCAGGTCAACGTGGAGATTCTCGGCCTGGTCGAAAACATGAGTCACTTCACCTGCCCGCACTGCCATCAGGAGATCGACATCTTCTCGAAGGGCGGAACCGAGCGGACGGCAAAGCAGTTTGGATTGAATTTTTTCGGCTCGATCGAGCTCGATCCCGAGATCCGGCAGGGCGGCGACACCGGTCTGCCGATAGCACTGGCCGGTCCCGACTCTCCCAAGGCCGCACAGTTCTACGCCATCGCGAGGCAGGTTGCGGAGAAGGCCCAGGCGCAATCGGCCAAGGTCGAAGACATCTTCGAAATCAGTTAGCGGTATAGCGTTCCAATTTTCTATTTCCAAAAGATAAACCGCCGATGGGTAAATAATTAACCCATCGGCGGTTTATTTTTAACCCATCAAGGTCTTCGCCGGACCATGCGCCGATCCAACTCACGAAATACATCTCTAAATACAGGGTTTTGCGGAGCAAAAGATGCCGCTGCGGTTTGGCATCTCAGTTGCACTATCGACGGATGTACGGGCGATTAAATCCACCGATCAGAGAGCACAGATGTCCGATACCCAGATGCCATTTCCCCCCAGATCCAGCGCAGCCCCAGTCAAAAGATCCGGCCCCGCTAAGATCGTATCCATTTCTTCGAAGAAAATGAGCGCGCGGCCCTTGGGCGCGATGAAGCTGGTTCCCACCAAACCTTCTGCTGGCAATCGAATCGAGACCGGCCGCTCTCAACCGGGATCTAGCCAAAGCTAAATTCCGCAAATTTTGGATAATTGTGTTTCGTTGTTGCAGCGCTTACTCTGCCTTGTTCCCTCGTTGGAATACCGCACCAAACCCTTGCACTAAAATTTAGTCAGAGGACAGCGCGGCCCACATAGAGGCCGCCTTTCCATTTTCAATGCAGGTCGACACATGACTGCAGGCCGAATAGCGGAAGAGTGCTCGATGTTGTTGCTCTGGGTAGAGCCGCCAACTCAGCTCATGAAGCCCATATAAGCGTTCGATCCGAAATTGATGAAATTCGGAAATACTTCTTTGACCTGGCCATCCGAAAGCCCGAACCAGCGTGCGAGTGTTCCCGCATACTGCTCGACGCCTGTAGTCGGGATGAGCCGGCCCGCGCCCGTATCGTTGGCCTGATTCGACCCGATCACCGGATACTGACCGTACATATCCTGTCCATTGACCGCGCCGCCGACAACGAAGTGGTGGCTTCCCCAGCCGTGGTCAGTCCCATTGCTATTGGCCGTCAGAGTTCGGCCAAAGTCGGAAGTGGTAAAGGTTGTCACTTGATTGCCGAGACCTGCGGCGATCATCAGGCCGTCGAAATATTCGAGCGCCTGGCCGAGCTGCGTGAGCAGGCGTGCATGCTGTGGCGCCTGATTCTCGTGCATATCGAAGCCGTCGAGCTCCACATAAAAGATCTGCCTGCTGACGCCGAGGCCGCTTCTTCCTCCGATGACCCGTGCCACCGTTTGCAGCGACGCTGCGAGGCCATTGTTGGTCAGGACGTTGGTGATGGGATCGAGGTATTGCGGTGGGTTTGGCACGCCGCCAGCACCGGCGGGCAGCATCGAGCTGGAGAGGCTGGCCTGCGCGGCGATCGAGCGGTTAATCATCACGCCGTATTCCTTGGCGAAGAGATTGGTCTCGTCTGCGCTCAAGATGGAAGCGAGCGCATTTGATCCGGCCTGCTGTCCGAAGAGCGGCTGCGCGAGACCGGCGATCGGCACGGGGCCCGCCGGAGTTACATTCAGCTGATAAGAAGTTATGCCGGAGAGAAAGAGAGCAACTCCCGCGGTCGAGATACAGGTGAACGCCGGGCTCGCATTCGATGACGCGATCAGGTCGGCCATCGCGCCACCCCATCCGGTGTGGACGGCGCTGCCTCCCGTGGCCGAGATAGCCTGCCATGCGGCCGTCTGATCGAAGTGCGAATACAGCGAAGCCGGCAAAGGAGCAGATCCAGCGACGACCTGAGTTTTGCTGACGGGCTCGATGAGTGTGCCCGTGTTCGCAATAACCGCGGCGCGGCCAGCATTGAATAAATTCTGCACGCCAGTCAGATAAGGATTGAGCGCGAAGGTGCGGCCGGTCTGCGGTGTCTTCAGCACGATCGGCAGCAAGTCACTCTGGCTGTAGGCGAGGCCGGGCGCGCCGGAGCGTGCCGTCGTAAACGCGCTGAACGAATCGGGGTCGGTTGCGATTACCGTTCCGTGGCCATCGTTGCCGCCTTGCAAGAAGATGCAGACCAGAGCGCGGTAATCGGTAGGGCTGCTCTGCTGGGCCATGGCGGCAACCGAGTTCAGCTCAATGAGAAAAGGGCTGACCGAAAGCCCAGCCATCGATGCCATCGACGCGGTGCGAAGAAATTGACGCCGGGATAACTCATGCTTGTTCATCATCGTCTCCCTTTAAAACTGCGCCGCATAGGCCGGCGATGCCATGGTGAGATAAATTGCCGTCTGCACGCGGCTCAAGAGGGCGGCGTTGATCGCATTCTCATCTCCCGAAGGTATGGGGATGGAAGCGACGGCAGATAGAATCTGGCTGCGCAGTGTGCTGTCCATCTCTCCGGCCATCAACAGCAGATTGATGCGGTCGAGCAGCTGATCGGGAGTCGCAGCCAGGCCCATCTCAGTCGAGTAGTAAGAAAAGACGTCGGGACCGAAGTTATAGCCTGCGCCAATCGCACTCTGCATGTAGTTCAGATAGCCGACCACCGTCGACACATCCGTCATCTCCATTTCAGGCGCCGTTAATCCGGCCTGCTCGATGCTGGTGCCGGGAGGCACGTAGCCCGGAGCAAACCAGTTGAAGACAGTTGGCGAGCGCAGCGTCATCTCACCCAGCGCATAGATCGGATCTTCAGTAGTGCGCAGGTTGAACGATCCGGTTCGAGATTGCGCAGTAAATGCACGCGCCCACTCCGTGTAACGAACCATAGCCTCGCGCACCTTGCCATATTGAGGATTGCTGCTGGCCGCTGCCGAGCCTCGAGCTTCTTCATCGAGGAGAATCGCTTGAAGAACCGCCTGCATATCGCCGCGAACGCCCTGGCCGTCATCCTGAAATACCGCAGCAACACGGCTCACGTACGCGGGGCTGGGATTGCTCGTGACCAAATGCTGGATCAGCTGCCTGCAAAAGAAAGGCGGAAGGTTCGGATGATTGAAGAGCGTATCGAGCGCGACCTTCAGATCGCCCAGAGGATCGGCATTCGTGTTCGCCGGAATGGTGCCGCCGAGGAAATCTTTTTCATCCGTCGAATGGTGGTTGGGGAAGCTCTGCATCGGCAGGATATCTTCGCCGAATCCGGGCCCGACATAAACGCAGCAGTTCGACCATGCATTGTCGCTTTGGTCGCCGGGGATATTCCAGCTGAAACCCGTAAATACTTTCGCCAATCCCATGACATCTGTATTCGAGTAAGTCGGGATCGGCTGACCCGTGCCGTCGAGCTTCTGCGTGCCATCCGGATTGAGTTGATAGAGACCGATAGTGAAGAGCTGCATTACCTCGCGTGCGTAATTCTCATCCGGATCGCGCGTAGCATCCCCTTTGTCGTTTCCCTGCATGGACAGAAACATGCCCATCATCGGATTCAATGTCACATCCTGCAGAAGCTGGCGGAAGTTGCCGAAGGCGTCGGCTCCGAGAACGTCGTAATAGTTGGCCATCCCTCGCGGCATGGCCGCGACTCCGGGATTGGTGCTCGCAATCACGAACAACTGTGAGAGCGCATAGGTCACGCGTTGCCGCAATTGATCTTGTCCAGTCAAGGCCTGCTGCCAGAAGCTCTGCTGCCAATAGTTCTCGTCGGATGCGTTGTCAACAAAGAGTGACGCATTGCACTGTATGTCTCCGGCGTTGCATGGCGGGTTATACAAAGCGAGTGCCTGATCGACGAAGGGCTCATGCAATGTGGCCGGGGTGTTGAATTGCTCGCCGAGCCATGCGGGAAATCCGATCGTCGACAAGTGATGGATATCGGCGTCGGTCGCACCAAAGGTCGCCTGGGCCAGAAAACGAGAGGCGTCTTGGGGCGACACCAATTGCACCGGCAGAGTGCCGTTCACCTGCGCGATCAGGTCGGTGGAAGCCGCAGGTCCGGGGCTCGGATTCAAGACCTGGAGATCGAGATTGCCGGGATTGGGAGCGGTGAAACTCGCAGTCAGTTGTCCGCCGCTGTTGAACGTCGTCGATACCGCCGCACCGTTGACCAGGGCCTGCGCACCATTGATGAAGTTGCTGCCCGCGAGGACTACGGTGTTTGTTCCGGCATTGAATGCCATGGGCGTCGCTGACACAAGAATGGGGATCGGATTCATTACGCTGATATTCTGCGAGGCCGACACCTTGCGATTGTCTACGCTAATCGCAGTCAGCTGAACAGTGTTACTCGGGCTTGGCACTATGGCCGGAGCGGTATAAGTTACGCTGCCGTCGGCATTCGATACTACAGTGCCAATCTGCGCATTGCCTCCGGCAATTCCATTGGCGGTCAGGGTCACGCCCGTGTTGTTGGTGCCGTTCACCATCAGTCCGATGGTGAGCGGATTGCTGACGCGTACGCTGGTGCCGTTCGTGGTTTGCCACGTAAGCACTACCTGGCCGGGCCCTACCTGCTCCGAGATCGTAGCGGCATTGGCCGAGCCCGGATCGGGATTGCTGACGGTCAGCGGATATGTGCCGGGAGTGGGCGCAGCGATCGTGGCTGCCAATTGAGAATCCGAGACCAGCGTGGTTGGAACAGGTACTCCGTTCCACACAATCTGTGCGCCATAGACGAACTCCGACCCACTGATGGTGATCAGCGTCGTTCCTTCGGTGAGAGCGGTAGGTGTAACCGTCTTGATGATCGGAATCGGATTGAGGACACTGATGACCGCCGACCCCGGCTTGTCGTCGGGAAAGTCTGTGGCCAGGCTGGTGATAGTTACTGCGTTATTCGGAGTGGGAACACTACCCGGCGCGGTATACAAACCATTGGCGTCGATAGTTCCCAGCTGTGCATTGCCGCCCTGGACTCCATTAACCCAATAGGTGATTGGAGAGCCGGTGAGCTTCGACTGGTTGTTTATTTGCAGCGTCTGCCCAACGCGGACTGAGCTGCTTGGCGCAGAGATGGCCGAGGCTGCACCGTTGTTGGTCAAACCAACTCCGCATCCTGTGATGGCCCATGCGGCGAAGATCGTCGGAATACCGCACACCATCGCGCGGATAAAAAGTTGAGAGTACTTCAGTCTCCGCAGCATACCTACTCCGCATCGGTGTCAAATGGCTCTATGTTGAAGGGTTGGAACGAGGCATTAACATCGGCACTTTTCAGGGGAGTGCCAGTACTTCTTCGGTTCGCGGCCTACAACGAAAGTTGCAGATTGCCGAGAATCGGGCATTGCGCGAAAACCGCAGATTGAAATAAAGGGCAGTGCGAAGGGGTAGGACCGGGTGAGCTCCGATGGCACATCAGTGGTCTAGCCACGGTGCGAGTCATGGACTTTTGTGCAGCATGGCCTTGTCGGTGCGGCGAGAGAAAGATGGCTCCCGGCATGACCAATGACGCGGGAGCCGTCGTTTCTTTAGATGGAGCGCTGCCCAAGAAAGACAGGCGCAATGTGACGCTGATACAGATTCTCCGTCACATTTTTTGCAATGATGGCTTCATTGGCCTCAAGCAGGTCGAGGTAACGGTGGCCCATCTTTGCCGCGATCTTGAAGCCCACATGCAGTAGCTGTCGCAGGCTGCTGTTGTAAGCCGGTGATCCCGGAACATGGCGCAAGGCCGAAGTATATTGTTCCGACGTCCACACGGCTACCTCCTGCGGAGAGGGCAGTTTCGTCGGGTCGATATCGATCACAGTGGCGTAGGGCGCGCATAGCTCGTCCGCGTGAGCGAAGGCCTCCGCGTAGATCTGTTTCGCGAGCGCCAGGCCGTCGCCGTCCGCTTCGGCAAGACCAATCAGTTCTTCGAGCCACGTAGTTCCAGCAGTTTTGAGATGTACGCCTGCGTCAAACCGCCGCATGGTGGCGTGAATTGCGGGATAGATGGAAAACTTATCGCTGCCGGAGTGCACGCTGAGCTTCAGATTATCCGGAAGTCCATATTGGCGGACCGCATACGCAATTGCCGCCACGTCGAGCGCCATCTCCTTCTCGAACTGTGCCACGTCGCCGACATAATCCACGCCCTTGTTGAAGCGGCCGCTGAATTTAGGCGCGATGGTCTGAATCGGTATCCCTTCATCCGCAATGGCAGCGAGGATAATGAGCAACTCGACCGGGCTCTGCGCACGATCCGTCTCGTCCATCGAGATTTCGGGGATGAAGTTGCCGGCGCCCTTCGCGCTTTCGATCTTGCGATAGACCTTTCCAGCCTGTTTGACTGCAGCCAGAAATTTCTCCGCAGTATTTTTCAGGTGTTCTGCGGTGATGCCGAACGCCTCATCGATGCCGCTCAATTGGATCTTCCCCAGGAGCTCCGGATGACGGTTCACAAATTGGTCGATATCGCTTGCGGGCGCGTGTTGGCCAATCGCATCGGCCACATCGATGGTGTAGAAATCGCAAGGCGCGAGAAAACGGTCGACCGTCTGCAGCGTAATGTGGTCGGCGTCACAGAAGTAAGGCTTCTCCCAATGCAGTGCCTTCACCGCAGCGTCGGCTGCCTGTCGCGTCGATGTAGGCTCGGAGCCGATGATGGTGTGCTCGCGGTTGGATTTGTTCCATACCGGCGTCACCTCGACGCCCTGCTGCGAGGCCAGCAGACATGCCTGCAGCTGTGCTTTGGCCTGATGTGCGAACCGATCGCCGGTTCCAACGGAGTATTTATTCAACCGCAATGCCGTGGCTCCTGGGACGCCGCTGTGCGCGGCGGTCTGACCACTAGGATACACGCTCGGGATGGTCAAAGGACCGGCTAGAATTTCTTCCGACCGAAAAAAACCAGTGCTAAGCTCGTTCTTTCCGGTTCCAGCAAGAATTGAAGGAGCTTGCTCAAAATGCCCGGGCAAAAACAGGATGTCAGCGATACTCACCGGACCATGCAGGTGGTGAACCACATCACCTCCCTCATTGAAAACGGCTCCCTTCAGCCGGGCGACAAAATTCCGCCCGAACGTGAATTCGCACGCGCGCTCAAGATCAGCCGGGCCAGTCTTCGCACCGGCATCGGCTACCTTGCCGCGATGGGAGTGATGAAAGTCCGGCACGGAGTGGGAACCTTCGTCGCTGAAGGTCCGGCGCAATTTGGGAAGTCGTCTTTCTCGCTCATGGGCGCCCTGCATGGCTTCCAGCCGTGGCAGATGTTTGAGGCGCGCGTCATCCTGGAAAGCAATCTGGCGGCGCTTGCGGCGGAACGCGGCAGGGAAGAGCATCACACCGCGCTCGCGGAAGAAGTGGCCGAGATGTATGCCGCGGTCGACGCGCCGTCCGAGTACCTCATCCATGATGTGCTCTTTCATCGCATTATCGCGCAGGCATCCGGCAATCCGATTCTCGCTGCACTCATGGAAACGATAACCTCTGCCATGTATGAGAAGCGGCGCAAGACCGCCGAGCGCTCACGCGATCTGCGCGAATCCGCAGAGATGCACCGTGAGATCTATCGCGCCATTCGCACGCGCAAGCCGGAGGAGGCGCGTAGCGCCATGGAACAGCATTTGCGCATGGCCGAAACCGCTCAGGGACTGGAGCGCCCCGCGTCGAAGCAGAACGGGCAGGGCGTGGCCAAGCGAAGAAACAGCCCGCATAAGACGACCTCGGCCTGAGATCTCTTCGCATCCCGGCGAGGGAAGAGTCCTCGCAGTGGTTAGACCACCAAGGCGCGCACCGCGGCAATTCCCGTTATCTCAAAGAACGCAGATGGATGGAGCAGCTAGGCCACTCGGCATAGTGTTTTTCTGCGATCCACCCAAGCGTGCCAGCCAAAATGCCAGTCGGGATCGTTCGAGCATCCAGCAAAGGGCAATTTGAGGGGGTTTTCTCCAAAAAGCACGTAGAATTCTGGTCTCGCCAGCCGATAGAGATGCTTGGAGAACGTTTATCCCACGGGTTGCGAGCGAGGCTGCAAATGCGGAAGTTCTCTGTTTTGGGGAAAGAAGCATCGCATCGACCGCCTGTAGTTTTCTCCATCCGACTGGCGATGATCGCCCACCTGGCGCTTCTCGCCGCCTTAGCCTTCGGGCAAAGCACCCCGGTTGTGATGCCTTCCGTCCAGCTGACCCGCGCCTCTGAGATCCATGAACTGCCGCCCGATCAGGCTTCCCGCGGCAAAGTGCATTTGGTGGGGACGGTCACATACTATGACCCGCTCGACTACGATCTCTTTGTCCAGGATGCAAGCGGCGGCGTCTTCGTAGCTACCACACACCCTTACCCGATCCACAATGGTGACCTGGTAGAGATCACCGGCGTCACTCATCAAGGCTATCGCACGGAAATAGCACCCGACCCCAGCATCCGCGCGATCGGACGCGGGCAGAAATTTACCGCACGCCGCTATGAATATGCGGAATTGGCTACGGGCAAGGAAGATTCTCAGCTCGTCACCATCCGAGGCAAGGTTCGTGCTTTGGATATCGAGCAGCACGAAAATGCTTCCTACATGCACCTGGACGTAGGGCTGGCCGGCGGCGAAGTCGAGGTCTACCTGGGATCTTCCGCCGGCTTCGATCCTAAGTCGGCGCTGGGCTCTCTGGTTGAGATTACTGCCGTCGCCGGCGGCGTCTTCGATGCCAAAACGCAGCTCACCGGGATTGTGCTCTACGCGCCGGACGCCTCGGCAATCCATCGTCTCAGCTCATCGAAGGTCGACCTCGATCAGCTTCCGTTGACTGACATCGACAAGGTCTTTGAGGCTCAAAGGATCGACGATACTTCGCGCCGGGTAAGAGTGCGCGGCGCTGTTACGTATTATCGCAAGGGCGACGCAGCGGTTCTGGAGGGAGATGGCAAAAGCATCTTCGTTCAGACGAGGGAGACGAACGACCTTGCCATTGGCGACGTCGTCGACGCCTATGGGCTGCCTAGCAATCGCGATTACGCTCCGAGTCTTCGCCAGGCGATCCTGATCAAGACGGGCGGCCACGAGCAGATCGAACCCAGGGCGGTCAGCTACGCAGACGCATTCAGCGGCATCTATAGCGACAACCTGATTTCGCTCTCTGGAGTCCTTGTCTCCCAGTTACGAGATAGCGGAACAAACACCCTGGTGATGAATATCGACGGGCATCTGGTGAACGGGTCTCTGCGCGGCAAGACCTCGCTGCCGACGTTCCCCATCGGGAGCCGCATACGCATTGCCGGCATCTGCCGAATCGTCCCGGGAGGCCCGTGGCGGGCGCCGGTCCTCTTTCATCTGGAGATGCGCGATGCCTCCGACATTCAGGTGCTCTCCGAACCCTCCTGGTGGACGGTCGGCCACCTCTTCGGACTCGTGGGCGCACTCCTGGTGTTGGCACTGGTGATCACGGTGTGGGCGGTCATGCTGCGAAAACAGGTAGGCCGCCAGACCGATCGCATCAACCGTTCGATGGTTTTGGCCGGGGAGCGCAGCAGGATTCTTGAAAAGATCAGCTCGAACCACAATCTTGACGCAATTCTCGCGGAGATATGCAAATCGGTGATGGTGTTGCTTCCGGGATTCGCATGCTCCTACTGCCTCACACCGGAGGCCGAACCGGCCAAGGGTGTCGACGAGCGAACCGGCGGCGCCGATGAGCTCACTTATTTCGAGCTGCCGCTTCTTGGCGGTGTCAGCAATGCGATCGGCAAAGTCGTCGTATCGGGGCCGCGCGATCTTGTTCCTGCCGAGGACCAGCAGGAGGTGTACGCGACGCTGTCGGAGCTGGCGACCCTCGCAGTGGAGCGACTGCAGCTCCACCAGCAGCTAGTTCATCACTCCACGCACGATCCGCTCACGGAGCTTCCTAACCGGCGCCTCTGCGATAGCAAGCTGCAATCGGCCCTGGAAGACGCGGTGCGCCAGCAAGCACAGCTGGCCATCGTTTACATCGACCTCAATGGGTTCAAACAAGTCAACGATCGCTATGGTCACAAGATCGGCGATTTATATCTGAAGGAGATCGGCGCTCGCCTTCATGCACAGATGCGTTCCGCGGATACGCTGGCGCGCATTGGCGGCGACGAGTTTCTGGTGATTGCGCCGGTGACCCAATCCACCAGCGCAACCACCCTCATGAAGCGCCTGCAGGCTTGCTTCGATCCGCCATTCCAGTTGGATGAGCATCGGGTCGAAGGATCGGCAAGCTTTGGTCTCGCCCTCTATCCGCAAGACGGAAACACGGCTGAAGAGCTGAAGCGCAACGCCGACCAGTCGATGTATCGCGCCAAGCGCAAGGCTGCCGAAATGCCGGAGGCCGCAAGCCGCACGGGAACCTCCGGGCGAGTTCTCCCCATGCCGCTTGCTCAAGGCACCGATCTGTAACAGGTGCGCATCGATTGCCGCCGCGCGAAGGAACTTGGGCCAGATCCACTGATCCTCGCCTGTCTCGCCGCGTTGATATCGATATTCAACTCCCCTATACTGAAGATGCTTCCGGTGTCTGCTTCTCGCGAACAGACAGAAAAGGGAATCCGGTGAAGTCCGGAACTGCCCCGCAGCGGTAAGCAGGAACGAAAGCCCCGAACAAGGCACTGGTTCTGCAAAGGACTGGAAAGCCGGGGCGAGTAGGCAGCCTGCAAGTCCGAAGACCTGCCGTAAGCAATGTCCCAATGGGCATAAATCGCACGCGCCTCCGAGGGGAAGGTCGAGTGATTGCAGCTTTTGTGCCTGCGCTGCACTCTCCGACCCGGCCATTCGAGACAGAAAGACGTTCCCTAGATGAGAGTCGGCGACAGTTTTTGCCCAGGAATTCTCCATGCCGTTCCTGCGAAAGACGGTCTGCTGCTTCGCATCCGAATCCCCGGTGGGTTGATCGATGCAAGCCAGCTGCGCGCGATTGCCAGGATTGCAGAGACTCTCTCTGATAGACAAGTTGAGATCACCTCCCGCGCCAACGTCCAGCTGCGAGGAATGCAGCAAAAGGATCTCAATCACGCGGTCGAGGGCCTCGAATCCGCGGGCATGTTGCCCTCGCGAGCGCATGATCGAGTCCGCAATATCATTGCCAGTCCTTTCGCCGGTATAGACGGCGACGAATTATTGGACACATCGCCCCTGGTGCGCGAACTGGACGCTCGTTTGTCTGCAGATCCCATGCTGGCGGAGCTTCATCCCAAGTTCAGCATGTCGCTCGACGGGGGCGGGAAGTGGTACAGCCGCGAGCTCGACGACCTCGCACTGCGGGCGGTGACGAGCGGGGGCGAACCTCATTTTCATCTTGCTGTTGGCGGCTTGCCTGCGGGGCTGAGCGTGGCCAGCGATCAGGCGATCGATTGCATGATCGAAGCGGCGAAGCTCTGTCTTCAAATTTCGAAACAATTCGAACTACCGGTTCGCGCCAAGCGAATCGCCGCCGTTCCGGAAGCATGGGAGCGAATGCTTGAAGGCCTCTCCGCATTCATGCAGCCATATGTACCGGAGAAGCAGGTCATCGCCGAACAAGTCATTGCCGAACAAGACTGGCCGATCGGCGTCCACGCAACGCGGCAAGCTGGAGTCGTGAGCGTCGTCCCCTCGATCCCGCTGGGAAGATTGAATGCGCAACAGGCGCAGTTGCTCGCCGCAATCGCGAACGAGTGCGGCGCGAGTTTGCGATTAGCTCCATGGCGCGGCATCGTCCTCGGCGCCATTGCTTCAAAAGATGTATCCAATATCAGCCGGCAACTGGAAGACGCAGGCCTTTCGCTCGACGGACGAGACGGCTATCGCGGCCTTTCTGCCTGTGCCGGGCTTGGCTGCGATGCGTCATTCGCGGATGTCAGAGCGGATGCGATGTTGCTTGCGCAGAATCTCGCCGGCCGTGAAACGGGGCCGGGCTGGTCGGTGAACATTTCGGGATGCGAAAAACAGTGCGCCATGCGAAACGGCGCGACGGCCGAGCTGATTGCGAATGAATCGGGCTACTCTTTGAAACTCCGCGGGACCACCGTCGCATTGCACTGCGATGCTAAGAACGCGATTGAAGCTGTCGCTGCATGCCACGCACAGCTCGAGGCTACAACTCATTGATGAAGATGAATTACAAGAAAGATGCGGCTGCAATCTATCGCGAGTCGTTTTCCATTATCAGGGCTGAAGCGGACTTATCGGCCTTTCCGCAGGATCTCGCCCGCGTCGTGGTGCGCATGATTCACGCGTGTGGAATGACCGATCTCCCGCAGTATGTAGCGGCCTCTTCTGGAGCTGCAGAGATCGGCTTCCGGGCCCTTCGCGACGGCGCAACCATTCTTTGCGACGCTAAGATGGTGGCCAACGGCGTCACTCGGTCCAGGTTGAGTGCGGACAATGAAGTGCTCTGCACGCTGGGCGATCCTCGCACCGCGGAATTAGCCGAGAAGCTTCAGACGACGCGAAGCGCCGCAGCCGTAGAGTTGTGGCGTGACAAGCTGGAAGGCTCAGTGGTTGTGATCGGCAACGCGCCAACGGCACTCTTCCACCTGCTCGAAATGCTGGAGGGACACGTATCGCGCCCGGCGCTCATCATCGGAGTTCCCGTAGGCTTTGTCGGAGCCGCGGAATCGAAAGAGGCTCTTATCGCGAATCGCTTGAACCTTCCGTATCTAACCATTCGCGGCCGCCGCGGCGGAAGCGCCATCGCTGCCGCCGCGGTCAATGCGCTTGCCAGTGAGGAAGAATGATCGAAGCGCAAATGATAGGCCGATTGTTTGGAGTAGGACTGGGTCCTGGCGACCCTGAGTTGGTGACGCTCAAAGCTCTTCGAGCGGTCCGGCAAGCGGATGTGATCGCGTATCCGACGACGAAGCTTGGACAGAGCAACGCGCGCTCCATCGTGAGCGCGGAGCTGACGAGCGAGCAGATCGAATTGCCTATGATGTATCCCGTGACCACGGAGCTCACCGATCATCCCGGCGGCTACGAAGGCGCGATGTCCGGCTTCTATGACGAGATGGCGAAACAGATCGCTGCTCATCTGGAGAGCGGCCGAAACGTGGCAATCCTCTGCGAGGGTGATCCATTTTTCTACGGATCGTATATGTATCTCCACGATCGGCTCGCTCATCGCTTCGCGACCGAAGTGATCCCCGGAGTTCCTTCGATTATGGCTGCAGCTGCAAGGCTTGGAACTCCGCTGGTAAGGCGAGACACCGAGCTTGTGGTGTTGCCCGCAACTCTTTCTGAAGAAGAATTGGCGGCGCGGCTGAATACGTCAAGCGCCTTTGCAATTATCAAGCTCGGTCGCAACTTTGCGAAGGTTAGAAATGTTCTTGTCCGTTTGGGTCTGGGCGACAAGGCGCTCTTCATCGAGCGAGCCACGATGGCATCGGAGCGAATTCTGAAGTTGAGCGAGGTCGATCCGCTCAACGTCGCGTACTTCTCGCTGATTCTGATTCCGGACTCGCGTGAAAACCACAAGGATCGTGTTGCAAATGGTCCAGGACGAATCACCGTTGTGGGATTGGGCCCAGGCTCTCCGGGATGGATAACTCCGGAGGCTCAGCAGGCGCTCTGCGATGCAACGGACCTCGTTGGATATCACACCTATCTCAATCGCGTTCCTATGCGGCCAGGTCAAGGCCGTCACGGCTCCGATAATAAGGTCGAGGCCGAGCGCGCGCGCCATGCGCTGTCGCTGGCCGAGTCGGGCCGCCGTGTCTGCGTCATTTCGTCCGGTGATCCGGGCATCTTTGCCATGGCATCGGCGGTGTTGGAGTCGGTCGAGCAAGGGCCGTCGGCATGGCGTGCGCTCGACATCCACATCGTTCCTGGCCTGTCGGCGATGCAGGCTGCAGCCTCTCGCGTGGGCGCTCCGTTGGGGCACGATTTCTGCGTGCTCTCGCTCTCCGATCGGTTGAAGCCGTGGGAGATCATCGTCAAGCGCCTGCACGCCGCGGCCTCCGCCGATTTTGCTCTGGCTATCTATAATCCGGTTTCCTCGGAGCGCAAGTGGCAGTTGGCCGAGGCGCAGGCCATTCTCTCCGAATATCGCTCGCCTGAGACGCCGGTGGTGCTGGCGCGCAGCGTAGGCAGAGACGACGAAAAAGTAGTCTTCACGGATCTGGGCAGGCTCGATACGTCGCAGGTCGACATGCAAACATTGGTTCTGGTTGGATCCTCGACAACCCGCCATCTTTCGCTCGCAGACGGCCGCCAGCTCATCTACACTCCGCGAAGCTATGGTGCGTGACTCGATGCAAAACGCCACGCGTGCAACGCTGGAAACCGCAGTCCAGCGCTGGTTGACCATCGTCGGTATTGGCGAAGATGGCTGGGACGGTCTCAACTCTGAGGCAAGGCAAGCGATCGAGTCGGCGGACATCCTCTTCGGTGGCGTGCGTCATCTCGCTCTTGTACCTGCGGGAGCAGCGCCAAGAATAGCGTGGCCATCGCCCATGATGCTTGCTGTGCAGGAGCTTCTGACCAAGCATAGAGGCCAGCAAAATATCGTCGTCTTGGCCAGCGGAGATCCCATGCTCCACGGAGTTGGAGTGACTCTAACCCGCGAGCTGGCGCGGACGGAGTTCCGCGTGATCCCACAGATCTCCGCTTTCTCTCTCGTATGCGCGCGAATGGGCTGGCCTGCGACTGAGACGGGCCTGGTCTCGCTGGTGAATCGCCCCATCGAACAGCTGCATCGCCATCTCTATCCGGATCAGCGAGTCGTGGTTTTTTCTGAAGATGGAGCAACTCCCGCTGCGGTGGCGCGGATGTTGACGAGCCGCGGCTACGGATCGAGCCGCATGTGCGTCTTCGAAAGCCTCGGAGGCACGTCGGAGAAAGTTATTGAAGAGGCCGCACGATCCTGGTCCGCGGAGCGCAGCAGCGATCTGAATGCGATTGCGCTGCTCTGCGCCGCAGATGCGGACAGCATGCCTCTGTCTTTAGTCCCAGGTTTGCCCGAAAGTGTTTTCGAATCCGATGGCCAGCTGACCAAGCGAGAGGTTCGTGCGATCACGCTGGCGCGACTCGCGCCATTACCGGGACAACTGCTGTGGGATGTTGGCGCAGGGTCGGGAACCATCGGCATCGAGTGGATGCGTGTGCATCCTTCCTGCTCCTGCATTGCGTTTGAGGAACGAGCCGAGCGAGCGGAGCGAATTCAAACGAATGCGAAGCACTTGGGCGTACCGGCTCTGAAGGTCGTAATGGGCAGCGCTCCATCGAGCTTTGCTGGAATGAATGTGCCGCACGCGATCTTCATCGGAGGAGGGCTCAGCAAAGATATGTTTGAAGCATGCTGGGATCGACTGGCCAGCGGAGGCCGGCTGGTCGCAAACGCGGTGACTGTAGAGAGCGAAGCCATGCTCTCCAGCTTGCAGAAGTTATATGGCGGTGACTTGACCCGCATCCAGGTAGCTCGCGCCGAGCCGGTGGGCGGCATGCTGGGATGGAGACCGTTCATGCCGATTACGCAGTGGGCGGTGGTGAAGCCATGAGCCGATCTGTTTCGATAGGCATTGGCTGCTCTTCGCGCACGACGGCAGGCGATGTGCTCGACCTTATACGTACCTGCGGAGTAGAACTCGCTCCCGATATCGTTCTCGCAACGCTCGATCGCCACTCAACCATCGCGCAAGCGGTCTCGGAAGAACTAGGACTAAGTTTGAAACTCTTTCCCGCAAACATACTCGCCGAAGTTTCCGGCGTAATTACTCATTCGTCGCTGGCTGCGGAAAAGGTCGGCACCTCCAGCGTCGCTGAGGCCTCGGCCTTGGCTGCTCTCGGTCCGGATGCAAAGCTCACCATGCCGCGCCGGACCGGCCATCTCTGCACCTGTGCCGTGGCGGTGCTGCAATGACCGTTCATTTCATCGGCGCTGGCCCGGGAGCCGCGGATCTGCTCACCCTGCGCGGGCGGGATCTGATTCAGAGATCGCAGGTCTGTCTCTATGCGGGCTCGCTGGTTCCGAAAGAGGTGATTGCCTATGCGCCTCCGGGAGCGAGCGTGATCGATACCGCGGAGATGAACCTCGACGAGATCATCGCGGAGATGGTTGCGGCCAATAAAGACGGCCATGATATCGCTCGCATTCATTCCGGCGACCTGTCGATATGGAGCACCATGGCGGAGCAGATTCGCCGCCTCGCCGAGTTGCGCATCCCCTACGATGTGACGCCGGGTGTTCCTTCCTTCGCTGCCGCAGCAGCGGTTCTAGGGCAGGAGCTGACACTTCCGCATGTGGCGCAAACGCTGATATTGACGCGCACCTCGACCCGTTCGACACCGATGCCCATCGGAGAAGATCTCGCGACGCTGGGAAGATCGGGCGCGACCATGGCCATCCATCTCTCCATCACGAATCTGGACATCGTCACCTCGCAGCTGTTGCCTCTCTATGGAGCGGATTGCCCTGTCGTCGTTGTCTTTCGCGCGACCTGGCCCGATCAGGCAATCCTGCGAGGAACCTTGTCCACCATTCAGGAGATCGTTGCCGCATCCGGCGTGGATCGAAACGCACTCATCCTGGTCGGGAAGTCACTCGGTCAACCTGGATTCGGAGAAAGCTATCTCTATTCGACCGGCAGGGAACGCGACGCGTAACTACGCTCAGGAAAAATGAGAAGTATGCAGAAGCTAAGCGGCGAGGCATCGATAACCGGCAATCGGCTCCCCGCTGCTCCGGAGCAGGCCCACCCACGCGTCCTCATCCTCGGCGGAACAGGAGAAGGCGCCGAGCTTGCCGCTTGCCTCGCAGAGAGACAGGACATAACAGTGGTGTCGTCGCTCGCCGGTCGCGTCGCCGAACCCAGGCTGCCAGAAGGATTGGTCAGGGTCGGAGGTTTCGGCGGTGTCGATGGGCTTGCGCTCTATCTCGTGAATGAAAAGATAGCCGCAGTGATCGATGCAACTCATCCCTTCGCGGCAAGGATTAGCCGAAATGCCGAGGCAGCCTGTACTCGGACAGGAGTGCCGCTGATCCTGTTGGCTCGTCCCGCGTGGAAGAGCATCGAAGGCGATCAATGGCACGAGGTAGCCGACTTCAGAAGCGCGGCTCAGTTTATCGATGCGAAGGACGCGCGTGTTTTTCTTTCCATCGGCCGCCAGGAACTGGAGGCGTTTTCCGACTGCAAAGATACCTGGTTTTTGATTCGCGTCATCGATGAACCCAGCGGGCCGCTTCCGCAAAATCATAAACTGCTCTTCCGGCGAGGTCCATTCAGCTTCGAAGACGAAGTGCAGTTGCTGCGCGATCACTCCATTGACTACGTGGTGTCCAAGAACAGCGGCGGCCCGGCGACCTATTCCAAGATTGAAGCTTGCCGGTCGCTTGGCATCCCCGTAGTGATGATTGGCCGGCCATTCAAGTATGCATCCCAGCCCGTTGAAACGGTCCAGGAGGCAATCGTAGCGCTGGGTCGTATTCTTATAGACAAGTTTTGACCCGGAGATACATCAAGAATGAGGAAGCTCTACATCATCGGCATAGGCGCGGGCGATCCGGAGCACGTCACAATGCAAGCCATCCGAGCCATGAATGCGGTCGATGTGTTCTTCTTCTTGGACAAAGGTGAGAGCAAGAGCGATCTGGTAAAGCTTCGCCAGGAGATATGCGAACGCTATGTCAGCAGACCGTATCGAGTGGTCGAAGCAGTCGACCCCGTTCGCGATCCATCGATAGAGTCTTATACGGAGCGTGTGGAGGCTTGGCATCGACAAAGAGCTCTTCTCTACGAGGCGTTCATCTCAGAAGAATTGGGCGAGGAAGACTGCGGTGCAATTTTAGTGTGGGGAGATCCCTCTCTCTATGACAGCACGCTGAGGATTGTCGAGAAGGTCATCGCGCGAGGCAAGGTCAGCTTTGACTACGAAGTGATTCCGGGAATCACCAGCCTTCAGTCTCTGGCCGCGAGACACAAGATCGTTCTGAACGGCATCGGGGAGTCGGTGAGCATCACAACCGGCCGGCAGTTGGCCGCGAACGGATTACCACCCGAGACGGAAAACAGCGTCATCATGCTCGATGGCAACAACTCTTTCAAGCATCTTCTAGGACAGAATCTCAGCATCTACTGGGGTGCGTACCTGGGAACGGAGAAAGAGATTCTATTGTCCGGGAAACTCGATGATATAGCTGAAACGATCGAGGCAACACGCCGCGAAGCGCGGCAGCGCCATGGTTGGATCATGGACATCTACATGCTGACCAGACCTGCTGTATCGAACCATCGCTGACCGCTCAAATTGACTCGTGCGAAACGCTATGTTTCGATGGGACTGGTGACTCAGAAACTTTCTCTTCCGGTGGATGCGCTTCTGCCGGAGATTCTCTCTTCGCTCGCGCGCAATCCCAACCTGGTGATCGAAGCGCCGCCTGGCGCAGGCAAGACGACTCGCGTGCCGCCCGCGCTCCTGAAGAATATTCGGGGCGAAGTGGTGGTTCTCGAACCGCGTCGCATCGCGGCTCGACTTGCTGCGCAGAGAGTTGCCGCCGAGCTGGGCGAGAAGGTCGGAGAAACCGCCGGCTATCAGGTTCGGTTAGAGGAAGCGATAGGTCCGCGCACGCGCATTCGTTATCTCACCGAAGGCATACTGACGCGGCGTCTGCTCTCAGACCCGGAGCTTAAGGGCGTCGACGCGGTGGTGCTCGATGAGTTCCACGAACGTCATCTGGAAAGCGACTTTGCTCTCGCGTTATTGAAGCGTCTGCAGCGCACGCGTCCCGAGTTGCAGGTCGTGGTCATGTCCGCCACTCTCGATGCGGCTCCGGTAGCAAAATATCTGGGTGGATGTCCCATGCTGCGTTCGGAAGGAAGACGTTTCGAGCTTTCCATCGAACATCTGCCATACTCTCCCGAGCCGCTCCAGAAGCAGGTCAGCTCGGCCGTTGAGCGTCTAGTCAGGGAGTCGCCCACCGGCCACATCTTGGTCTTTCTGCCGGGCGCGGCAGAGATTCGCCGCGCAATGCGTGAGTGCGAGCCTGTCGCGCATCGGACCGGGCTACTGCTGCTGGCATTGCATGGTGATCTCTCATCCGCAGAACAGGATCGTGCCGTCTCGCCTTCGTCGCAGCGAAAAGTCATCCTGGCAACGAACGTCGCCGAAAGCTCGGTCACAGTGGAAGGCGTAACCGCGGTCATCGATAGCGGTCTTGCGCGCTACGCCACCTACTCACCATGGACTGGTTTGCCATCGCTTCATATCGGGCGCGTGAGTAAGGCCTCCGCCATACAGAGAGCGGGTCGCGCAGGGCGCACCGGGCCAGGAAGCGTGCTGCGCCTCTATCCCGAAGAAGATTATCTGCGCCGACCGGATCACGACGCGCCGGAGATTGTGCGCAGCGATCTGTCGCAGCTATGCCTCGCGCTTCGCTCGATGCGAATTCCTCACTTCGACAGCATCGAGTGGCTGGACGCGCCTCCCGTCGCCGCCATCGAGAGTGCCGAATCGCTGCTCGATCGCCTCAACGCTTCCGGAGAGATGGCGAAGAAGCTGGCGCGCTATCCGCTGCCTCCGCGTCTATCGCGCATCCTCGTCGAGGCGATAGATCGCGATGCGGGTGACGACGGTTGTGCCGCGGCCGCGCTGCTGGGATCGGGAGCGCGGAGCGAAAAGAACGATCTTCTCGAAGCTCTGGAACTCCCGCGAGACTATCGCACCGAGCAGCATCTGAAGCAGCTTCGACGAATTGCGCGCCTCTCGCGTCAGACGAGTCATAATGACGATGCCCTGCTGATATCTGTGCTCGCCGGATTTCCGGATCGCGTCGCGCGCCGGCGAGCGGGTAATCAAGTGCTGCTGTCGACAGGTGGATCCGCGGAGGTTGCAGGCGCGCCTCCGGCCTATGAGTTTATGGTTGCCGTCGATGCAGAGGATCGAAAAGAGAAACCGCTGCCGCTCGTTCGCATGACCGCGCGCATCGAGCCGGAATGGCTGGTCGATCTCTTCCCAGACCATGTGCGCGAACAATCGAACGTCGTGTGGAACCGCACTGGGGAGCGGGTCGAAGAGGTCAGCGCTCTCCTCTATGACGAACTGGTGATCCAGGAATCGCGCGGTGCGGCGAAGGATCAGGCGGCCGCGGCTGAGCTGCTCGCACAGCAGGCGCTGGAAGCCGGCCTCGAGCGCTTCATCGATGGAGAGGCTTTCGAGCAATGGAAAGTACGAATGGAGTTTGCCGGTTTTGAAATACCGGATATCTCAGGCGCATTGCGCAATCTTTGTTCGGGACTGCGCAGTTTTGCGGAGTTGAAAAATGCGGCGAAGGATTTCATTCCGCTACTCGAACAGACATTGGACGCAAGACTTCTCCGCGAGTTCGCTCCCGTCAGCATCCGGCTACAGAATGGGCGCCCGACAAAGATTAACTATGAGCACGGCAAGGCGCCGTGGATCGCATCGCGGCTGCAGGATTTTTTCGGCATGCGCGAAACGCCGCGGATCGGGCGAGACAAAACGCCGGTCGTGGTCCACCTGCTCGCGCCAAACCAGCGGGCCGTGCAAACCACCACCGATCTCGCCGGCTTCTGGGAGAGGCTCTATCCGCAGGTACGCCGGGAGCTGATGCGCCGCTATCCGAGACACAACTGGCCCGAGAAGCCCTAGGCGCCGTCTCGTCAACGGCGCTTATCAAGAGCGCTCGATTTGAACAATGACCTCAACGCATTGACTGCGATGACGTCCTTGGGCGTAACTCCCGAGTATGCCAGAGCAATGGGCGCAGCCGGGCATGCATTGCCTCCTCCCTTGAAGGTGAAGATCTACACCGTCTCTTCGGGAACACTCGTGAAAGTAAAGCTCACCGTCTGCGAACCCAATCGCGGATGTGTCGCTTTGAGAGTTACAGTTCCCGCTACCTCCTTGGCGCGAACCCAGACAGCTCCGGTTCCTCCGATCAGAGAAAACGGATTGTCGCCGATCAACTCGGCCGGCCCTTCCAACGTGAAGCTCACCGCATCGTTGGCATAGGTTCGCATCGCGCCGAACTCGTCGGTCACGCGCAGAACAACTCGCGTCGTGTCTGCGCCGTCGGCCATGAGCGTAAGATCGTCAGGCAGCAGCGCGAATTTGGTATCGACGCCACGGCCAGAGAGCGACTTCGAGATGACCTGTTTCCCATTGAGATAGCCGTCGATGCGCAGGTCGCCCCAGCCATCCCGGTATTTGCTTACGTCAAGAACAAAGGGAGGATACTTCAGGTGCTCAAATTCGGTGCGGTCGGGATCGAGCTCGGCCAGAGCCACCCACGGATTGCTTTCGATGCTGCCGGAGCGTGTGAAAACCTTGAGGTGATCGCAGTTCGAACAGATCACGGCCTTCGAAAAACCTACTGACTCATCGCCGCGCGCCCAGTGAAAGGCCGGCTCCAAAACGATCTCCTCTTCGGGATCGCACTGCGATTTGTAAAAACCTGCAGCAGCCTTCGGCTCGCGAAAGATATCCGTGACGCCGTGGTAGCAGATGCGGTCGCCGGAGCCGAAGTTCGCATGCGTGTTGTAGTCGAACGCGCACCAGCCGATGCCTCCCGCGTATTGCGGATCGGAAGCAAGCTGGTTGTGAATGCGCGCGTGCCGTAGAGTGTGCTCGCGCTGGCGTTCGTCGTCATCGGTTGTCTTCGTTGGAAATGTGTGGCCGACAAATTCGGTATTCAGGTAGCGAGGGTGATTGGGCTTCTTGAGCGGAAAGCCGAAATCGTTCATCGTAAACACATCTTCGAGGAACTCCGACTCCTGAAAGTAGCGAATGCCGCCTGTCTGGCGCGTCTGATCGAGAGCGTGTGCGAGTGCGTTGGTGCGCACATAAAAGTTGTGATTGTCCTTCGACTCGTTAATGCGCACGCCCCACAGAATAATGGAGGGATGATTCCAGTCGCGGCGAATCATGCGCCCCACGTTGTCGATTGCCACAAGCTGCCACGCCTCGTTGCCGATATGCTGCCAGCCGGGGATCTCCTCCAGCACCAGCAGGCCGATCTCGTCACAGCAATCGAGGAAGTGCCGTGACTGGGGATAGTGCGAGGTGCGAACGATGTTGCAGTGCAGGTTGTGCCGCAGAATCTTCGCATCCTGCCGCTGCGCGCGGGCAGGCATCGCCTGCCCAACGAACGGGAAGGTCTGGTGGCGATCCAGTCCGCGAAGCTTGATGATCTTTCCATTGAGAGAGAATCCGTGATCGGTGAACGTTGCTTCACGAAAGCCAACGCGGCGTTGATCTTCGTCAATCGCCTCTCCGGACTGTAGCAAACGAACATGAACGGTGTAGAGCTGTGGACTGGAAAGATCCCAAAGTTTTACGCTGCCCAGTCCGGTTAGAGTGATGGTCGAGCGCGCCGGGTCGTCGGTCGTTTCGATGCTGGCGTACGCCGGCGCCGGAGTTACAGGGTCGATAGTTGTATCAGCTGTAGCCGCGGAAGGTTTGCGCGGAAGCGCATGAGTACCTTTAGCGATGACCTGGTCTCCATCGCGTAATTCGACTTCGAGCGAGAGTTTGCTCGCAGTAAGATCTCCGGCGAGAAAGCAATCGACATCGATCGAGGGACTGCCGCTCATCACATCCTTGGGGCGGGCGTGAATATTGTCGATGTACGTGTGAGGGACGGCGCGAAGCGAGACCTCGCGATAGATGCCGCCGAAGGTCATGTAGTCGACCTCGTAGCCGAAGGGCGGGATGTCCGCTCTTTCTGTCGAATCGACCTGAACCACAAGAACGTTTTCTTCCTGGGAGCGAAGATGGGGTGTCAGCTCAAACGAAAATGGCGTGAATCCTCCCTTATATTCGCCGAGCGGAACACCGTTGATCCATACCGTTGACGCGGTCATCACGCCTTCAAAGTCCACGAAGACCCGCTTGCCCGCTGCCGATGCGGGAAGCTTGAAACGCCGCCGGTAGGTTGAGACGAATTCGTAATCTTTGTCGTCGAAGTTATGCCAGGGAAGCTTGATATTCGTGTGTGGAACCACAACCTTCTCGAACGTTGAATCGTCGAAGGCAATCGCTTCGGCACCGTCGATCTTCGACGGGTGATATCGCCAATTCCGGTTCATGGGGAGAATCGTGCGGCCTTTTGCCAAAGGCTCTTCGCCCAGCGCCGAAGCATGCGGAAGTGCGGCTGAGGCTAACAACGTACCAGTAGTCTTGAGAAAAATGCGTCGATCCATAAGTTTTACCGAATAGCTCCCATCGAATTGGCTGAAGGCATGTGTGAAATTTGGTGTCTGATTTGTAGAGATTGAGTATTCAAGCGCGAGGTGAAGATCGTCATGTGGTGGCTAACCTCAGAAGCTCCGCGAGATCGACTGCCGAGCTCGACTCCGTGTTGCGAGGCAGCGATGGTCCAATGGCTACGGCTTTATCGTGTCCCTCAAACCACACAAGAAACGAAGATTGATTCCATCCCGGCAGGCGCTGCTGGTTGAGCCAGTGATAGTAGCTGCCCATGTCCGCGTCGACCAGCGAGCCGACAGTGTCGAGCTCAGGGTTGCTGTCTCCATTGGCGAGTAGCTCGTTCATCGGCTTCTGCCGTTGCCGCGGAGCAAAGCGCACCAGCATGGTAAGCGCCTGGGCACGCCGCAGGACCTCGCGGGTTGTCCACTGCGCGAAGGTGGTGCTGAAGATCTGTGTTCCCGAGCCTTCTGTGAACAGCTTCATTTGAAAGCGATCGAGCACGACGTCGCCGGATCCTTTCACCCCGATATCCGATATTGCGAGCTGTGCGAGGTGGGTGCGCAGCTCCTCCGGCCCCATGCCGGGCTTTGCGATTTCCGTCTGGATGTTTTTCAGCAGTGCTGCGCGCATCGGTTCCAGGCCGTGATATGAAGTGCATGTCAGCAGCGCGCTGTGATTGGCCTCTTGTCCTCCATCGATGTACCAATGGCCGTAAGGCGCAGGATGCGCTTCCGCCCGCGCCGCGATGCCTGCCAGCAGTTTTTCCAGTCCGTTATCCGGCTTCACCTTTGTGAAGTAAGTCCCATGCTTGCGCAAATTGCGGAACAGCGGCGCATCGTATGCCGTCACGCCTTGTCCTATGATCGCGATGCCCAATCTCGGCATGGAAAGGGAATCGGTAGGCATTACCGGCTGCAAGCGGTTCCCATACTCTGTCGCAGCCTTGCGGAACGCATCCATCTGATGCGTGCTCCACAGGTATGCAGAGAGCTGCTCTGTAAATTGCGCCGGCTGATTGACCCAATCCACTCGCTCGAGTTTCGGAGAGAGCGATAAGTCGGAGAAGGGTTGAAACCATTCGCGCCTTTGCGCCGGCGACAGAGAGGAGAGCTCCGCCAGCTCGCTATCAATCGTCTTACGCTCCGCCGGAAATCGATAATCGTAGTCGATGATCTCGCGCAACAGGCTGGGCATGAAGCTGAGCGGCAACTGCCGTAGAACTTCGAGATGCGCAACTACCAGCGCCCTCGCCTCGGGAGGATATCCCGAGAATTGTTCGGCTTTGAGATCGCTGGGCAGCATACGTTTAGAGCAGCTCCTTGATGGGCGTGCCCTGGGAAAGCGCCGGGGAGAATCCCATCATCGCGCCCAGGCTCGGCACCAGATCGATTGATTGCACGGGTCGGTCATAGATGACTCCCTCGCGAACTCCAGCTCCCATGGCGATCATCCAGGTGGTGCGCGAAGCTGCGTCACCCGTTCGATGATGCTGAAATCCGTTGCCGCCGGAGTCTTCATCCGCATCCCGGCCGAAATCCGGCAGGATGAAGAGCGTCGTGTTGCCTGCATATTCCGGGTCGCTCTGCGCCGCCTGCCACAGTTCCGCGCATAGTCGGTCGGTGCGCTGGATTGCATCGACGTAGAGCGAATACGCGCCGGAGTGCGCAATATCGATATCGTGCATGGTGATCCACAACAGGCTTGGAGACTCCTGCTGCATCAGGCGGCGTGCAATAAATACAGATAGCTCGTCCGGACTCGATGCGGTCAGGGCATGAGCCTTGAAGTCGTCGACCGAGAGCTTGAGGATCCTCTCCAGTTGCTGCAGCTCAAACTCGCCGCCTGCAATCGGAGGCGTATAGAGCGGCGTCTCATAGTTGTCGCGCAGCAGATGTTCGTAGTCCGTCGATCCCGAGATAGCGGCGCGCAGCAGATGCTTCGGCAGAACCACGCGCGCTCCCAGGTCCGGGCCATAGGAGCGGTTTCCGCTATCGCCAATGCGATTGAAACCGTTGCTGGGAGCGACCACCCACGCGTCCGACGCTGGGCGGCGCAGATCTTTGCGGAAGTATTCGAAGACGGTCGGATGTTCGGGAGGAACTGCGGAAAAATTATTCAGCGTTTCGTAGACTCCGGTCGCCAGGCTCGCTGTTGCGACGTAGTGGCCGAGGATGCCCTGGTTCATCACCTGCGTAAAGAAGCTCGCCTGCGGGATCAGGTCATGAAGCATGTGCGGAATATTCTCCTGTCCCTCCGGCGCAAATGTTTCCTGATCCCGGGCGCCGCCTCCGAAGGTGATCACAATCACTTTCCGTTTCTTTGCCGCCTTCTGGCCATGCACAAACGGGCTAGCGCTCATCAGCGCTGACCCCGCGGCTAATCCAGCCGCTCCGCGCAGGAAATCGCGCCGGCTGCGTCCGAGATATCCCGAGACTTCGCGTGGCGAGCATCGCGACAACATCTCCGCGAACGAGGAACTACGGGATGGAAAAACATTGCTCAAATTCAAATCACCTTCAGCTTGCGAAATACATGTTCAAAGTCGCCGATTCTCAGCCAATCATGGTTTGCTTACGGGCTCAGTTTTGGCCGCATACACGAATTGCTGCACGTCTGCTTTCTCTTTATCGATCACGGCCATGTGTTCGGCGCGCTGCTTCTGATAGACGATGAATTCCGCCTGCGCCTGGTCTTTCCTGCCGGTATGGATGTAGTCCTGCCCCAGCCGGTAATGCGCATCGGGAAGATTCTGGTTCAGCTCCAGCGCCCGGACATATTGCGGTATCGATTTGTCATAAGCATGCTGCCCATCGTAAAGATCTGCCAGCTGTACATGAGCCTCGGCCAGCGAGGGATCGAGTGCGATCGATTTCTGAAGCAGCTCCTCGACCTGGTGAATATCCAGATTCGAATCGCCCGTTCGCTTGCCCTTCCATAAACTCATCGCGTAGTAATACTGCGCCAATCCATTGCGCGGCTCAAGCTCAGCATAGCGGCGGAATCGCTGAATCACCTCGTCCGCCTGCTGCAGCGAGCTGTCATAAGCCTTCGAGAGAAAGAGATAACAGCGTGGATCGCGTGGCGTGAGATCGGCGGCGGCCACCAGCGACTTCACCGCCTCATCGTACTGGCCGCGCGAATACAGCGTGACCCCTAGCCCGATGCGGAGCCGCGCCGAGTCAGGATAGCGTTCGATCGCCTTCTTATACACGTCGATCGCGGGCTCGTAGGTGCGGTGCAGGAGAAATTCGCACGCAAGGTCAAAGAGATTCTCCTCGCTGGGCTCCATCTGCGCGGCGATCTCGAACTCTTTCGCCGCCGCTAGGAACTTCCCATCCTTCTCTTCTACTTCGCCGAGCAGGTTGTGCAGGTCGCCAGAGTTCTTCTGGGCGATCAGAGTATCGATAAGCTGCCTCGCAGCATCCAGCCGCCCGGAGAGAAAGTAGGCCAGCGACAGATCATAGCCATTGTCGTAGGAGGATGAATCCACGCGTTGCGCCTCTTCGAGAAGAGGCAGCGCATCCGTAATCTTTCCGGCGTGGATGTAAAACTCCCCGAGGTTATGGTTCGCATTGTAGTTATGTGGTTCCAGCTCCAGCGCCTTTCGGAATTGCTCTCCGGCTAAATCGAAGCGTCCCGCGTGCGAGAAGGTCGCAGCAAGATTCGTCCTGGCCTCGGGAGAATTGGGTTTGAGCTCGACCGCGGCTTGCAGATGTTCGATCGCTTTCTTGTTTTGCGACTCTGAGGCATACACCAGCCCCAGCAGTTCCTGGACTTCAAAGTTTTTCGGAAGCTGCGGTAGCAGCTCTTCCAGTTGCGCCGCTGCCTGGGGATACTGGCCAGCCTTGTATTGCGCGACCGCCGACTGGAATTCGCGATTGAGTTTTTGTTCCCGGTCATCTGCGGCAAAGCTGAAATCAGCAGAGAGCAACAGCAGGGAAAGAATTGTCAGCCCGAACTGAGGCCTTCTGCTCAACGTTCACCTCCGTGCCGTAGCGTGAGCAAGTCGCTACATAAAAGAAGAGCACCTCGGAATGATCCCGCTTGGGCGGGCATTCCGGGGTGCTCTCATCTTAGCTTAGAAGAACAACTTCAGAGCGAACTGGATCTGTCTCGGATCGTAGGGAGCATCGCGGGTCGATCCAATCTCGCCGAAGGTGGAGCTGGTAAAGTTGCCCGAGTTTCCAACCGACGTAACTCCGTTGCCGCCGAAGTTAGGTGCGTTGAAGTTCGGATGATTGAGGATGTTGAAGAACTCCGCTCGGAACTGCATCGAGAAGCGCTCGTTGATGGGAATCGCCTTGAACGCGGACAGCGTGAATTGGCGGAGAGGCGGTCCATACGTGGTGGAGGGTCCGCCGCCGAGGATGCCCCGGCCGGTTAATGGGAAGCACCCTGCCGTCGGCGTCCCACCCAACGGGCAAGGCTGCTGGAAGGCGTTGGGGTTTCCAAACCAGCTCAGCTTGCCATTCGAATCGGTATGCAGCCCCAGCTTCTGGCTTTGCCCGGGAACTTCGACGTCGTTGCAGTTTGTTCCCGAGGTGGTCGCGGTGGGGCAGGTGAGTGAAATGGGCTGTCCCCCCTGGATAGTGACGATGGTGTTAAGGCTCCAACCTCCTACGACCTCGTCCGCAAGCCTTCCTGAGTTAGCCAGGAACGCCTTGCCCTTGCCGAAGGGCAACTCGTATCCGCCGCTGAGATGGAAGACATTCCGAACATCGAAATCGGCCAGGCCCCAGTCGAATCGTGGACCGTAGCCCGGTAGCCATGGAGCCCGATATCCATTCGTACTGCCTCCGTTGAGCAAGTCACCCGCGTCGGAGAGCGTTTTTGAATAGGTGTAGGTGACGAGATAGTTCAATCCGTTCGACAGCTGCTGTTCGAGCTTGGTCTGCAGGCCGTTGTAGACGCTGCTTCCCGCTGACCGCTGGTAACTTGCTCCCTGTGAAAAGTCGGGGAACGGCACATAGGGTGTCGTGCTGATGTTGGCCGGCAGCAGCTGAGAGACTTCGTTGTTGCCAATACCGATCTGCAGGGAGCTGGCGTCGGTAAGCACGTAGGCCACCTGCGCAGACAAGCTGTGTGTGAGTGCGTATTGCAGGGTCAGGTTCGTGCTGAAAGTACGCGGGGTTACGTAATCGAACTGGAGTCCCTGCAGGCTGAGGCCCGCAGCGTTCACCGCCAGAGGCGTGAATGCCGCGCAGCTCAGGCCTACGCCAATCGGTGCGGCTCCTCCGTAGGGCGCTGCCGTTGCGCAGCTCCCGTAAGGATTGGGGCCGGAGCTGAAGGGTGCGGAATCCGTCGTTCCCTTGAAGTCGAAGTTGTAGACGAAGGGATAGTTCTCTCCGATGTTCGGTCCGTATCCCTGGTTTTCGAATGCGTTGAAGAAGAGGCCTGCACCGCCGCGTGCCACAAGCTTGGGCGTCACTTCAAAGGCGAAGCCGAAGCGTGGTGCGAAGTTGTGCTGCTGCGTCTGGACCAGCGCATTTCCGTATTTGCTGGTCTCTCCCAAAGCAATCTTGTCCTTGGCCAGCAGGTCGAGGAAGCCTTGGCCGTTCAGGGCTGGATTGTTGGCCGTCGATGAGAGTTGCCGGTTGTCCTTACCCGATGCCGGAATCAGGTAGATCGGCCCTCCCGCCGGCGGTCCGGTTTGAACGAAGTTAGCCTGTCCGCCGTTCGTCTCAGAGATCGGGCTGAAATAATCCCAGCGCATGCCCAGGTTGAGGGTCAGCCGCGGGGTGACCTTCCAGTCATCCTGGAAGTAGAAAGCCAGATAGCTTCTCTGGTCATATGTTTTGCTGATGTTCGAGGCGTGGACTTCATTGGCGCCGCCCACGAAGTTAACGCCTCCGGGGACGGTTGCTGCGATGGGAGTTAGCAGAAGCTGTGCGCGGCCGGTCTGATCTCCGCTCTGTCCCGGAACGCCCGCAAAGTTCCCGTTGAAATCAAACTCACCGCGCGCGTAAGCGGGCTGCAGAGTATTGAAATCGACAGTCTGATATTCGAGGCCAGCTTTAAAGCTGTGCTTTCCGTAAATCTTCGTGAAGTCGTCAGCCACCTGCAATGTCTGGCTGACTTCATCCGAAGGGAGGTAGTCATTGCTGCCGAGTTCCTGCAGGCCCTGAATAACAATGGCGGGAAGGCCGCCATTTTCCGAGGTCTGCTGAACGCCCTGAATCCCAAACTGCGCCGGGATGCCGGTCACCGAGCCTTCCGGTCCGAAGCGTGTGGTGTGAAGGTGGTTGAATCCAACGCGTGCGACGTTCACCACGCTGGGCGAAAACACATGAGTCCAGGCGAGAACAGCCTGATCCGATTTGGCAGTCTGCAGACCTTGCTGGAAGCCGCCGCCGTCAGCTACGCCCCCGAAGATGCCGGGGATGAACTGCGGATCGTCCACGTAGCTGAAGCGGAAGAAGATCTGCTCTTTCTGCGAGGGGTTGAAGTCCACGCGAGTATCGAAGGCATTGCGATGCTCGTAGAGGGCAGGGCTCGATGTAAAGTTCGTGCTGAACGAGCCGTTCGTCGGTGTCGGGTAGAGGTTGAGCAGTTTGACTGCGTTCGCATCAATACGGCCCGCGGGCAGTTGGTTCAGGTTGCAGGTGCCAAGCGTGAAGGTCGTCGTGCCCGCTCCGCAGGTTCCGAATGGGTCACGAACAAAGCCGCTTTGGGTTGCCGTTAATCCTGACACGGGATCGACCGTGCCTGCAGTTACCGCGCGAGTCGTAGCCGGATCGAGAATGGTGCCATAAGGAATCGATCGGCCCAGGGAGTCGATGCGCGGCGCGCCGTTCTGTCCGGTGATCAGATCGGAGAGGTTAGTGAAACCGCTGTTGCGTTCCGTAAGAGTCGGCACCGTGCCGGGAAGCACTGTTCCTTGCACGCGCCGCAGACCTTCGTAGTCGCCGAAGAAGAAGGCTTTGTCCTTGATGATCGGACCGCCGATCGCTCCACCGAACTGGTTCTGCCGAAGTTCGCCCTTCTTGATGCCAGCGTTGTCTTCGAACCAGTCGGCAGCATCGAGCTTGTCGTTGCGGAAGAACTCCCACGCCGCGCCGTGGATGCTGTTCGTACCCGATTTGATCGTGGCATTCAGAACCGCTCCGGCGGAGCGTCCCAGCTCAGCGCTGAAATCTCCCGTCTGCACCTTGAACTCCGAGATCGCATCGACCGGCGGAAGAATGACGAAGTTAGTGCCGTTCAGAAAATCGACGGCGTTCGAGTTGTTGTCGATTCCGTCCAGCAGGTAGTTATTTTGCGCCGGACGCAGGCCATTGGCAGTAAATGCGCCGGAAGCGGCATTACCGCGCGTATCGGCCTGGGGCGAGTTGACGCCGGCCCCGAGCTGGGCCAGAAAGGTAAAGTTGCGGCCGTTCAGCGGCAGGCTGTTCACGCTATGCTCGGTGACCGTTTGCCCGAGTGAAGCGTCTTCCGTCTGCAATTCCGCGGGAGCCGTGGTTACTTCCACGGTCTGCGTTGCTGCGCCCGGCTTCAGCTGAATGTTTACTTGCAGATTCTGCGATACGTTCACCTGCAGATTCTTCTGGGTGGTGGTTGAGAATCCCGGCGAGGTCACCGTGATCATGTAGTGCCCGATGCGGACCGGCGAGAAGGTATATTCGCCGTTCGCGTTGGCCGTTGTCTCCAGGGATAAGCCTTGGTCAGTGTTGAGCAGCGTCACATGCGCACCCGGGATGACTGCGCCTGTCGGATCTTGGACAATTCCAGCGATCGATCCTTCATCCACTTGAGCGAAGGCATACCGGTTCTGGGCCAGGAATACCAGGATGCAGCAGAGTGCTGCGTAGCCGAGACTCCGTAGGAGATACCCGGCCTTCATCGTTTTTGCATTTTCGTGAGGACCCATTCGAACAGCCTCCAATTTTGTACTTCTCTCGTTCAAAAGCTGCGGTGTCGGACGTTTGCAACCGCTTACAATCGCGTCAGTAGAAACAACTCGCAATAGCGGGATGAAAGCTACCTGTGTGTAGATAAATTTGTCAATCAAAATGATGAGTCTTCTCCGCATCCTGGGATGGATAAGAGATTTCGGCAGGAAAATCACCGCTTTTGCCGAGGCAAAATGCGAATTGGGATATACCAATTTGGAGAGGATCGGCCCCGATGCTAGCATTGCGACTTCCGGACTGATCACGGGGAACTGCACAAAGATGTCGCATCACCATAACGAAGGAAAGCCGTTTTCCCGGCGATCGATCCTGAAAGGCTTTGCAGCTGCGCCGTTTTTCTTTCGTGCAGCTCCCTTCCTCGGCTGCTCCCCTTGGTCCGGCCTGTCCGAGTTTCCTTCTGCCGCGAATGGCGTGCTCCCCTTTGCGGACGTCCGCTTTACACCGCATTATCCCGCCCAGTCGCCGGTCGAAAATCTATTCAGCCTCGTTGCTCCGGGCAGCGATGAGTTCGTAACTGAAAAATATGCGTACGAAATTGGCCTGCTCCTCCAACGATGGAGTCAAGCCTTGCAGTCGGGCGCGAATGATCTCTCAGCGCTGGCAGCGTTTCTCGACCCCGCCTGTGAAATCTCCCCGCTCACGCCAACTCAGGAACACAAGCTGAGGAGCGGCAGCGGGCTTGAGATACGCAAGAGGCAGTTTGAGTCGAAGAAGCAGCTCATCCCGGGCCGCGAGCGCGTGCTTCACGAAATCCGCAGCTGGCTCGGGGGGACTGCCAAGGTGCGGACGGCGGAGTTCGAGATCACCGCCATCGAGGAGATTGCAGAGACGCCCCTCACCCTCCGTCTGGACATTCGCTACGACATCGTCGCGGAGCTGGAATCCGACCGCCGCGAAGAGCGGGTGGGCGCCTGGCTGACCGAATGGCTGCAGAACGATTCGAAGGAGTGGAAGGTTCGCAAGTGGGAGGCCCGCGAGGAGACAGTAAGCGAAATCCGTGGCCCTGCCTTCGTCGATGTGACGGGGCACGCAATGACGGCGGCTGAATCCTACTCAACCCAGCTGCTTCACGGAACCGACTACTGGCGCACCGTGCTCGACGGCGCCTGTGGGATCGACGTTTACGGGAACAACGGCGTCTCTGTTGGCGACTTCGATAACGATGGCTTCGATGATCTTTACGTCTGCCAGCCAGCGGGATTACCGAATCGTCTCTACCGCAATCGCGGCGACGGCACCTTCGAGGATGTCACAGAGAAATCGGGAGTCGGCGTTCTCGACAATACTGCCTGCGCCCTCTTCGCCGACTTCGGAAACAAAGGCGTACAGGATCTCCTGGTCGTCTGCGGCAGCGGTCCACTCCTGTTTCTCAATCAGGGCAACGGAACTTTCTCGCTCAAGCGCGATGCCTTCAAGTTTAAGCAGCAGCCGCAGGGAACCTTCACTCATGCGGCGATCGCCGACTATGACCGCGATGGCCGCCTCGATATCTACTTCTGCCTTTACAGTTACTATCTCGGCCTCGACCAGTATCACTATCCCGTGCCCTACTTCGACGCCCGCAACGGTCCGCCGAATTACCTGATGCGCAACCAGGGCGATGGGACCTTCGAAGACCACACCGAAGCCGTCGGCTTGAATGCCGAAAACGACCGTTACAGCTTTGCCTGCGCCTGGGGGGACTATCAAAGCAACGGTCTTCCCGATCTCTACGTGGCCAACGATTTCGGCCGCAGCAACTTCTACCGCAATAACGGTGATGGCACCTTCGCCGCCATTTCCGAAGCAGCTCACGTCCAGGATGCCGGAGCCGGCATGAGCGCCGCGTGGAGCGACATCGACAACGACGGCAAGCCGGACATCTACGCCGCCAACATGTGGTCAGCAGCCGGGCAGAGGGTTTCGCAGCAGAAGAATTTTCATGAGAAAGCGCCGGAAGATATCCGCGCCCTCTATCGCCGCCATGCCCGCGGCAATTCGCTTTACCGCAATCAAGGGGACGGCAATTTCCAGAATGAGAGCGCCCGGATTGGCATCGAAATGGGCCGATGGTCGTGGTGCTCCGACTTCTGGGATTTCGATCACGACGGCTATCCCGATCTCTATGTGGCCAACGGATACATCTCCGGCCCCAAAAATCAGATTGACCTGGGCAGCTTCTTCTGGCGTCAGGTCGTGGCCAAATCGCCCGACGACACCACCCCGTCGCAAGCCTACGAGCACGGCTGGAACGCATTGAATGAGCTGATCCGCTCCGACGCGTCATGGAGCGGCTATGAGCGCAACGTAATGTTCGCGAATAACCGCGACGGAACCTTCTCCGAAGTCTCGGGAACCGCCGGACTCGACTTCCCCGAGGACAGCCGTTCGTTTGCGCTGGCCGATCTCGATCACGATGGCCGGCTTGAAGTCATCCTGAAAAATCGCAACGCCCCGCAATTGCGGATCCTGCACAACAGTATGCAGGACATCGGCAAGTCGATTGCCTTTCGCCTGCGCGGCACGAAGAGCAATCGCGACGCCATCGGTGCAGCGGTCACAGTAGAAGCGGGCGGCCTGCGCCAGACAAGATATCTGCAGGCCGGATCGGGATTTCTCGCGCAGCATACGAAGGAAGTTCACGTGGGCATCGGGAGTTACGATGGAAATGTTCGCGCCACCGTCCACTGGCCCAGCGGGCTGACGCAGCAGTTCGAAAATCTTCCCCCAAACCATCGCATCGAGATCGAAGAAGGCGCGTCGACATTCAACGCTACGCCCTTCGCACCGCCGCCGGTCATATCTATTGGAACGGCACCCTCGACAGCCCCAGAATCCCTGCCCTCGCAGGTGGAAACATGGCTGCTCGAGCCGTTGAAGGCTCCGGAATTTTCGCTGCCCGACCTCACCGGCAACATGCGCAGCTTGCAATCGCTGCAGGGCAGCTTCCTGTTGCTCAATTTCTGGTCGACGAAATCACCTCAGAGCAGCGATCAGCTCCGAATATTCCAGCAGCAGCATGCCGCGCTGACAGCGAGCCATTGCGAAGTCCTCGCCCTCAATGTTGACGACCCCTCCGATCTTCACGCCGCACAGGCCGCCGTCTCACCAGACCATTTTTCTTTCCCGGTTCTCTTCGCGACCGAAGAAGTCGCCGGCATCTACAACATCATCTTTCGGTTTCTCTTCGATCGCCGCAAAGACCTGCCCATCCCATGCACGTTTCTACTTGACCGCGAAGTCATGATCGTCAAGATCTATCAGGGGCCGGTGGACCCCGCGCGCGTGCTCGACGATATGCGAACCATACCCACCAATCCGAAAGACCGCCTCGCGAAGGCGCTGCCCTTCGGAGGAGTGCTCTATCAGAGCGCGTTGCAGCGCAACGATTTCACCTACGGCATCGCTCTGCTCCAGCACGGATATCTCGATCAGGCCACAGCATCTTTCCAGCAGGTGCTCGCCGCCAAGCCGGATGATCCCGAAGCCTGCTATAACCTCGGCACTCTCTATCTGCGCAGAAACGATCTCGACCAGGCGAAGAAATATCTCGAACGTACAGTAGCCTTGCGCGCTGACTATCCTGAGGCCTGGAACAACCTCGGCATGATCGCCGCGCAGCAGGGCCGCGCGGACGATGCGATGCAGAACTTTCAGCGATCGCTGCAGCAGAGGCCATCCTATGCCATCGCGCTCGTGAACCTGGGAAATCTCTATCGCCGCCAGGGCGCATTCGACAAGGCGCAGGACCTGCTCACGCGCGCTCTTGCAATCCAACCTGACGATCCGGAGATCGACTACGGTCTGGGCATGCTCTACGCGCAGCAAGGCCAGATACCTCAAGCCTCTGACTATCTCCAGAAGGCCATCGCGCTGCGCCCCGACTACCCCGAAGCGCGCAACAATCTCGGCATCCTTTACGTGCGCGCGCAAAATTACTCCGAAGCGGAAGCGCAATTCAAAACCTGCATCCAGCTCGTTCCGAATTTCGATCAGTCCTATCTCAATCTCGCGCGTCTCTACGCCATGCGCGGCGACCGCGAAAGCGCAATCGCCATGGTGCAGGAGCTGCTCCGCCTGCAGCCGCAGAATCGCGGCGCACTGCAAGCTATGGAAGCACTGCGATGAATCTTCCCCGCCGCCGTTTCCTCGGCTCCGGAATCATCGCGCTCAGCGGCACGCTGACTGAAGCGCTCGCGACGCCGCTGTGGAAGTGGCGCGATCCGTCGCTCCTTCAAACCGCGACGTCTCCCCATGTCGAAACATCTCCAGTCCAACTTGTCGACGTCGCGCAGCACTCCGGTCTCACCGCGCTCAACGTGTGGGGCGGCATCGATCACAAGCGCTCCATCATCGAAGCCAAGGGCAGCGGGCTGGCCTTCTTCGACTACGATCACGACGGCTGGCTCGATATCTATCTCACCAACGGCAACAGGCTCGACGCGCAATGGGCTCCGGGCCAGGCTCCCACGTCCCACCTGTATAAAAATAATCGCGATGGCACCTTTACCGATGTCACGGAAAAATCCGGCATCGGACGCACCGGCTGGCAGACCGGCGTCTGCGTCGGCGACTACAACAACGATGGTTGGGATGATCTCTTCTGCTGCTTCTGGGGACACAACATCCTCTTCCGCAACAATGGCGATGGCACATTTACTGACGTGACGCAGAAGGCCGGCCTTGCGCAGAACATCTATCGCTGGGGCACGGGTTGTACCTTTCTTGATTACGATCGCGATGGCCATCTCGATCTCTTCGTCTGCAATTACCTCAAGCTCGATCCGGAGAAAATTCTTCCAGCCGATAAGACAACCTATTGCCAATGGAAGGGCGTGCCGAGCATGTGCGGCCCGCGCGGACTGCCTGGCGACACCAACATCCTCTACCGCAACAACGGTGATGGCACCTTCACCGATGTTTCGGAGAAATCCGGCATACTGAAGCCCGGCCCGCGCTATTCGATCACTGCTGTCTCCTATGACTTCGACAACGACGGCTGGCCCGATATCTACATCGCCGTAGACTCCGAGCCAAGCATCCTGTTCAAGAACAATCACGACGGCACGTTTACCGATGTCGCTGTGATGGCCGGCTGCGCCTACAGCGACAACGGACACGAGCAGGCCGGCATGGGCGTAGCCGTCGCCGACTACGACTGCGACGGCTTCTTCGATATCTTCAAGACCAACTTCTCCGACGACACCTGCAACCTCTACCACAACAACGGTGACGGCACATTCACCGATGTCACCTTCGATTCAGGCATCGGAGTCAACAATCGCTACGTTGCCTGGGGCTGCGGCTTCGTCGACTACGATAACGACGGCTGGGCCGACATCATCCAGGTGAACGGGCATGTTTATCCGGAGATCGATAACTACAACTTCGGCCAGACATTCAAAAACCCGCGGCTCGTCTACAAAAACCTAGGCAATGGGCGCTTCAAAGACGTCTCAGCAGAGCTGGGCCCTGGCGTCAGTGAACGATTCTCCAGCCGTGGCGCGGCCTTCGGCGACTACGACAACGATGGCGACATAGATGCCGTTATCCTGAACCTCAACGACCCTCCCTCGCTGCTCCGCAATGACGGAGGCAATCGACAGAACTGGATCAAGATTAAGCTCATCGGCACCAAGTGCAATCGCACCGCCATCGGCGCACGTGTCCGCGTGATGGTCGGCAAGCACATCCAGATGGACGAGGTGCACAGCGGGACCAGCGTAATGTCGCAGAGCGACCTGCGCCTCCACTTCGGCCTTGGCAAGGCCGACACCGTAGACCTCATCGAAGTGAAGTGGCCCACCACGCAGAAGATCGAGCGCTTCGAAAAGATGAAGGCAAACCAGATCCTCACCATTCGCGAAGGCGAAGGCGTCATCAAGTGATGGGCAATCTCGACAATGTTAAATTGAATTGCTTTCGGTAGGGCATGGCTTTAGCCATGCCATCACTGGCGTGCAAGAAACGCGGCTTCAGCCGCCGAAAGAAATTCTATCCGCAAAAGCCTGCCTCAGTTCACCGTGGCCGGCTTGTCCTTCAGCACTACTAGAAACTGCTTGATCTCTTTCCGCTGCTGCTCAATCGCGGCCGCCTGTTGCTGGTCCAGCTCACGATAACGGGCAAATTCCGCTCGCGACTGATCATGCTCACCGATGCGCGCATACGCCATGCCGAGCCGGTAATGCGCAGCACTCGACTGCGGATCGGCAGAGACCGCGCGTTGAAAACAATCCGCAGCTTGCTTGAAGTTGCTCTGCGAGAAATACAGGATGCCCAGCTGTAGCAGCGCATCTTCAAACTTGGGATCGGCGGTAACCGCCCTGGTCAGCAGCAATTCGACACGCTGAAGTTGCGCCTTGCTCTCTGACGACTGCTCCGCCTTCCACAGCGTCATCGCGTAATAGTAATTCGCAAGCGCGCTCTCCGGCTGTTGCTCCAGATAATGCGCCAGCCTGGGCTCGACGCATGCAATCGCTGTCGGCGCAGCGAGATCGATCTTGCCCAGAAAAATATACGGAGCCGCATCGGCCGGATTCAAGTCCGCCGCCTCGCACACGCGCGATGCGGCCTCGTCATTGCGTCCGCCGGCAAACAGCGCGGCTCCCAGCGCCGCCAGCATGCGCGACGATTTGGGATAAGCCTTTGCGCCATCTCCAAAAACCTCGATCGCTGGCTTGACCGCGCGATGAGTCAACAGCTCCGTGCCCCACTGAAAATAATTCTCTTCACTGGGATCGAGACGAACCGCCCTCTCATCTTCATTGACCGCAAGCAGCGGCTCACCCAGCTCTTCGTCCAGATCGCCCAGCAGCCGATGGGCATTGGCATTCTCCGCATGAGCCAGTAAATGCTGAGCATGATCGCGTGCCTGCGCCAGTTGCCCAGCGCCTTGGTAAGCGAGAGCCAGGTCGTACTCGTTGCTCGCATTCGCCGGATCGATCTCGTAAGCCGCCTGCAGTGCGCGGATCGCCTCGTGAAAATCTTTTTCGCGCAGACAGAACTCACCCATCCGATGATTCGCCTCGAAGCTGTGTGGATCTTTTGCCAAAGCCGCGCGCAGACTGCTCTCGGATTCGCTCGCGGCATCTTTCGACTTCGCCGAACTGGCCTCGGCCGGTTTGAGCACAACTGTCGCTCGCGTGAGGTCTTCGCTCGTCCGCAATCGCGCGTCGGAGCCGTGTCCGCCCGCGGCAGTCCAGTCGGTTACTCCTGCGACAGTGAAGTTGGGCAGATCGGCAAACTGCATCGCATCGGCAGCGGATGGAGAAGGGGGCGCAGCTGTAGAAGACGGATTCGATTTTGCCCCTGGCGTATTTGCAGCTTCGAGCACAAGATCGACGCGCCGATGCTCGTCTGCTGCCATGACCAGCGGATCAGTCACGCGATTGTGGAGCCCGTTGAGTTCCGAGGTGATGCGATACGTGCCGGCAGGCAGTGCAGAGATGACATAGGCCCCGTTAGAGTCCGTCACAGTCTGCAGCACGCGATGCCCATCCTGAGATTCAAGCCGCACCAGCGCGTGAGCAACCGCCTTGTGATCCGCCTCGACAATGGTTCCCTGAATCGTCGCGCCAATCGATTGTTGCGGAGAGGCTGACTGAGCCAGGCATGTCTCAAATGCCGAGGCCATCGACAACAATAGAAACAGGCCACACACGCAACGAAGGTCTCGAAACCGGCGAGTGCACCACGCATTCCACAGATGAGCCGCGATGCCGGGGTTCTCCTTTGCCGCGACTGGAGTTTCACGACCGCAGGTCAATCGGACAATCTCCATGAGGGATCAACGCTTGCGCCATGCAACATAGTAATACCAGGCTGACGAAGCGGCATCGCCCATAGGGTCTATCGCGACATGGCAACCCGCGCCGGAACCAGCTCTTCCGTCTTGAGATAGTTGCCGTACCCGATGATCAGCGTGGAAGCAATCAACAACCCGAGCCCGGACGCTACCAGTGTCCGGGTCCGCGTGCCCGTTCCACGCCACTCTCCCAATATCAGGCCCCACAACGTCGCGAAGATGATGATGCTGGCCATGTGCAAAGCCCAGCTGGAAAAGTCATACTTGCCCATCTTGGTCTGGCCCATCGAATAGAAAAAGAATTGAAAGTACCAGATGACGCCGGCCAGCGCGGCGAGGATGTAATTTCTCGTGAGTGGCCCGGCGGCGATGTGCTTGGTGAGTGTGCGGGGATCGACATCCTGCAGCGTTGTGCCCGTCTCCGCGCTGGTTCCCAGCGGATTGCTTCCCGGCTGGCCGCCGAATTGCGCGAAAGAGCGGTTTTTCAGAATAAGAATCAGCGACCACACAAAATTTGTAATGAAGCCGCCCCACAATACGACAATCAGCACCGGCAGGTTCTGCCACAGATCCGAATGTCCCGAGGCCAGCAGCTGGACCTTCGCAATCTCTCCGATTGGTTTGCCGGCAGCCAGGCCATAGGCGAAGCACGAGCTCATGATGCCCGCGAAGATGGCCACAGCCATGCCGGTGGCGAAGGAGAAATCGCGCTCGCCGGAGCTGGCCTTTTCTTCCTCTGTAATCTCTTTCTCTTTTGACATCCCGGCCAGGCCGTTGATGGCGACCGCAATCAGGCAGACCAGCACTCCGATGAGGATGACACGGCCCGACGCCTGATGTGCGATGATGACCAGTTGCATATGGCCGTTCTCGCGGCTGAAGATGGGAGGCATGAGCGTGCCGAAAGCAGTGCACAGGCCGAGCGCAATGGCATAACCCAGACCGAGTCCCAGATAGCGGATGGCCAGCCCGAAGGTAAGTCCTCCTGTGCCCCAGAGCATGCCCCAGAAGATGGCGTATCCGATCGCGGATGACGGAGCCTGATGCAGAATGCCGAAGACGTGAGGAACAAAAATAGAGGCCAGCAACGTCGGGGCGATCAGCCATGCGGCCACGCCTTGGATGATCCAGTAAATCTCCCACGACCAGCGTTTGATGCCACGAAAAGGGATGAAGTTGGTGGCCGAGGCGAAGCCGCCGATCCAATGATAGATGACGCCTAAGAACGGGTTAGGTCCCACAAAGAACCCTCATAACAAGAAGAATAACGGCATACAAAGGTAAGACGATTTATCGTAATTGAGTGCACGTGCCATTGGGAAAATATAATCTCTATTGAATTTAATGAATTTCAGGAGGACGGCTCTGCGCGTCGCGCTCTTCATCACCTGCTATAACGACACCCTGTTTCCGGAGACCGGCAAAGCCGCCGTTCGCGTGCTGGAGCGGCTGGGGCACACTGTCGAATTTCCCAGCGGACAGACATGCTGCGGCCAGATGCACTGGAATACCGGTTACCAGGCCGAAGCGCTGCCGCTGGTGCGACGGTTCGTCGAGCAGTTTCGCGATGCCGAAGCCGTGGTGGTGCCGTCGTCCTCTTGTGTAGCGATGATGCGGGATCATTATCCTTTGATGGCCGGGGAGCTGCACGACGAGGCGCTCAAGAGGGATCTGAATGTCCTTCTGCCCAAGGTGTGGGAGTTCTCGGAGTTCCTCACCAAAAAGCTGGGCCTGGAAGATGTCGGCGCCTCTTATCCGCACAAGGTCACCTATCACGCCAGCTGCCACGGTTTGCGAAACCTTGGACTGGGCGATGGTCCGATCCAGCTGTTGAAGTCGGTCCGCGGCATTGAACTGATTCCGATCGAAGGACTCGAGCAATGCTGCGGCTTCGGAGGCACCTTCGCGGTCAAGAACGCGGATGTCTCGGCCGCCATGCTGGCGGATAAGACAAAAGCCGTGATCGATACCGGTGCAGAGATTTGTACCGCCTGCGACAACTCCTGCCTGATGCACATCGAAGGCGGATTGCATCGCCAGCGAACCGGCGTCCGCACGCTGCACCTCGCCGAAATTCTTGCCGGAGAAGAGAGATGAGCCGCATACCGCTCGATCCGGCAACCGCGCCCGCCTTTCCCAAGGCGGCCAAGGTCTCGCTCCATGACTTGCAGCTGCGCAGGAATGTGAAGCACGCGACGAACGTAATCCAGACAAAGCGCCAGCGCGTCGTAGGCGAGCGGCCCGACTGGCAACAGCTGCGCGAGGCCGGCCGGCAGATACGTGAGCATGCACTGGCATACATGGACGAATACCTCGAGCAGTTCGAGCGCAACTGCGAGGCTGCCGGCGGACACGTTCATTGGGCGCGCGATGCCGAAGAGGCGCGGCAGATTGTCGTCCGCCTGGCCACGGAAGCCGGCTCCCGCGAAGTAGTCAAGATCAAGTCGATGACCACCGAGGAGATCCATCTCAACAACGCGCTCGAGGCTGCGGGGATCAACGCGATCGAGACCGACCTCGCGGAGCTGATCATTCAACTGGGCCAGGATCAGCCATCGCACATCGTCGTGCCCGCGCTGCACAAGAGTCGTCACGAGATTCGCGAGATCTTTCTGCGTGAGATGGGACTGAAGCATCTGGGCGAGGAGCCGGCCGATCTGGCAGAGGCCGCGCGGACTTATCTGCGCAAAAAATTCCTCACGGTGCAAACAGCGATCAGCGGAGCGAACTTCCTCATCGCCGAAACCGGCAGCGTCTGCATCGTCGAGTCCGAAGGCAACGGGCGAATGTGTCTCACCTTGCCGCAGACGCTCATCACCATCGCCGGAATCGACAAGGTGCTGCCGCGCTTCCAGGATCTCGAAGTGATGCTGCAGCTGCTGCCGCGTTCGGCCACCGGCGAGCGGATGAATCCTTATAACTCCATCTGGACCGGCCTCCACGAAAACGACGGGCCGCGAAATTTCCACGTCGTGCTGATGGATAACGCCCGCACCGATGTTCTCGCCGATCCCGAAGGCCGGCAAACCCTATATTGCATTCGCTGCGGAGCCTGCCAAAACGCCTGCCCTGTCTATCGCCAGACCGGCGGCCACGCGTACGGCTCGGTCTACGCGGGGCCCATCGGAGCGATCTTGACGCCGCAGTTGCAGAAGATGGAACACGCGCAAAGCCTGCCTTATGCCTCATCGCTCTGCGGAGCATGCTACGAGGTCTGCCCGGTCAAGATCAATATTCCCGAAGTGCTGATTCACCTGCGCAATAAGGTAGTAAAGCAGCAGACGCGGGGGATGGGCAGATTGAATCCCGAAGCCGTCGCGATGAAGGTGCTGGGCATGATCTTCCGCAGCGAATCGCGCTTTCGTGCAGCGCAGAAATTTGGACGGGCAGCAGAGAAGCCGCTCGTCAATCGCGAGGGATGGATCGGCTGGCTGCCCGGCATGCTGGGCGGATGGACGCAGGCGCGCGATCTGCACGCCATGCCGCAACAGACATTCCGCGAGTGGTTCGATGCGCGGGAAAAGAAAGATCGCGGCCATGCCTGAGAGAACCGAAGCACGAGCACAGATTCTGGAACGGATTCGCGCCGCGAAGCCGCAAGCTCCGCCGAGCGATGCGGCCGCGGCATGGGAGAAGATTCGCAGAGAATACAAAGTCGCGCCCGATCTGCCGCCTGCGGAAATTCTTCATCTCCTCGAAGACCGGCTCCGCGATTACGACGCCCAGGTCTTTCACTGCGTTCCAGCGGAGATCGCCGGAGCCATAGCGCGGGCATTGCAGCAGCGCGACAAGCAGAACATCGTGATAGCGGCCGGCACACCGAACGAGTGGCTGCCGCCGGATTTTCATTTTGTAGAAGACTCGAATCTCGACGCGCACGCACTCGACCAGCTCGATGGCGTTCTCACCGGTGCCACGCTGGCCATCGCCGATACCGGAACCATCGTGTTGCAGAATGTGCCCGGACAAGGCCGTCGCGCCTCCACCCTGATGCCGGATTATCACCTGTGCGTGCTCTTCGCGAGCCAGGTGCTGCAATCCGTTCCCCAGGCCATGCGCATGCTCGAGCAAACCGCGACTCTGCCGACCACGTTTTTCTCCGGACCATCGGCGACGGCCGATATCGAGATGACGCGCATCAAGGGCGTTCACGGGCCGCGCTTTCTGGATGTGATCCTGGTACAAGACATAGTGCAGGTACGTTGGATGGCGTCCGATGATTCTCCTCCGATGAAAAGCATTTCCGTTTCAATAGGCAGTTTGTTTCCCAATGAGTGCTGTTCTGGGTAAAATCGGGTGATGTCTCATTTGAATAACCATTCCGGCTCTGCACATGGTGATACGGAGCGCGTGTTTCAGGCGCTCGACAGCTTCCGTATCGAGCTTCCTTCGTGGGGATTCTCGAACACTGGCACGCGCTTTGGAAAATTTGTGCAGCCGGCGGCGGCCACCAATCTCGAAGAGAAGTTTGCCGATGCGGGTCAGGTCAACGCGCTCACCGGCGCCAGCCCTACCGTCGCCCTGCATGTGCTCTGGGATACTCCCAACGGCGTGAAGGATGCCGCCGAGGTTCGTTCGCTCGAGACGAAGTATGGCGTGCGCGCCGGCTCCATCAATCCAAATCTCTTTCAGGATCAGAAATATAAATTCGGCTCGCTGGCCAATCCCAGCGCGGAGATACGGCAGCAGGCAGTCGCGCATTGCATCGAGTCGGTCGAAGTCGCGAAGGCTCTGGACTCGCGCGATATCTCGATGTGGATCTCCGACGGAGCCAATTATCCGGGATCGCAGTCCATCCGGCGTCGCATCGACTGGCTGCAGGAAAGCCTGAAGACCATTCATGATGCTTTGCGGCCCGATCAGCGCATGCTGGTCGAGTACAAACCGTTTGAGCCTGCGTTTTATTTCACTGACGTTGCCGATTGGGGCATGGCGCTCGAGTACGCGCGCAGCGCAGGTCCGCAAGCGAAGGTGCTGGTCGATACCGGCCATCACTACCAGGCGCAGAATGTGGAGCAGATCGTCGCGTGGCTGCTGCATCTGAAGGCGCTCGGCGGCTTTCACTTCAACGACCGCAAGTATGCCGACGACGACCTCACGCTGGGCTCGATCGACCCCTACCAGGTGTTTCGAATCTTCTACGAGATCGTGAGCGGCGCGGGCGACCAGCTCAACGACATCGCCTTCATGATCGATCAGAGCCACAACCTGAAGGGCAAAGTGGAAGCCATGGTGCAGACCGTCGTTGCAGCGCAGGAGCTCTACGCGAAGGCTGCCCTCGTAGACCAGGCTAAGCTGGCCGGGTTGCAGGATGAGTGCCGTCTGGTGGAAGCCGAGGAGCTGTTTCGCGGAGCCTTCTACACCGATGTTCGTCCAGCCGTAGCGCAATGGAGAGTGACCCGCGGCCTTCCTCACGATCCGCTGAAAACGTTATACGAGAGCGGTTACGTGGAGCGTGCCGCCAAACAGCGAGCTGCTAAAAATGCCGGCAGTGTCAGCAGCTATGCCTGAAGTTCAATACGTAAAACTGAAGAACGAATTTCCTATTGGAAACATTACCTTGCCGGGCATAATAGGATTCGATCCCCAGTTCGGAGCAGGTTTTGCGTAAATCGAATAAGCGTCTCTACTTAATCCCCGTTCTTTCCAAGGCGCTGGACATTCTGGAGCTGCTGCAGAATGAAAACCAGCCAATGTCGCTCGAGTCCATCTATCAGCGCACCAAAATATCCAAGACCACCGTCTACCGGGTGCTGAAGACTTACACGCATCGCGGCTATCTCGCGCAATCAACAGACGGGCTCTATCGCGCCGTAAGCCGTCCGAAGAAATTGCGCTTCGGTTTCGCCGGGCAAAGCAAGGACATGCCCTTCAGCGTCGCCGTCACCGAGAGCCTCAAGGCCGCCGCTACATCCATGGGTGTGGACCTGATGATTCTGGACAATCAATATGACGCGACGATCGCATTGCGCAATGCGGAAGAGTTCGTGAAGAGCCGCGTGGACCTAGTCATCGAATTTCAGGTCGAGCAGGAAGTCGCTCCGGTGATCGCCGACAAGATTTCAGCGGCGAAGATTCCGCTCATCGCTGTGGATATTCCTCACCCCCACGCTACTTTTCTCGGCGTAGACAATTACCGCGTAGGCCGCGACGCCGGCGAACTGCTTGCACAGCACGCGCAGGCCAACTGGGGCGGTAAAGTGGATTGGGTCATCGGCCTCGATCTGCCCGAAGCCGGAACGCTGGTGCAGAGCCGCACCACCGGCGCATTTGAAGCCATCAAGTCGGTGCTCGGAGAGATGCCGGTCGAGTCGTTCGTCCGCGTCGACGGGCGCGGCATGCGCAATGTAAGCAGGGAATTGGTTGCGGATTTCCTCAAGCGGCACTCGAAGGAAAAACATATCCTGATCGCGGCTGCGACCGACACCAGCGCTCTCGGAGCCGTTGATGCGGTGCGCGAGGCGAAGCGCGAACGTCATGTCGCGGTCGTAGGCCAGGACTGCATCCCGGAGGCGATGGAAGAGATGCAGAAGCGCTCCTCGCCACTGATCGGATCGGTCTCACACGAAACCGGAACCTATGGCCCGGCGCTGGTGAGCCTGGGGCTGGCATTGCTGAGCGGGCAGACGGTTCCGCCCTACAACTACGTGAGCACCAGGACAGTCACGCCGTCGCTCCTCAACACTCCGCCCGCCGGCGTTTGACCAGAATGATCGGATCGCGAAATGCCGCTATATTCCTGCTCACTATGTGCCTATAGGAATAATTGATCTATTGGTAAAACCGTGAAACGATGGTTCGGGGCGCTATGCGTCCAAATTGAAGGATGGATATCGATATGGCTGTGAAAAGTGGTCTGCGTTTCCTCGAAGACCGCTGGGACGATGCGGTTGCCGCCAAGCTGGATGCGCCCGAGCTGCTGCGCTACCGCTCGAATTTGCTTGGCTCCGATCTGCGCATTACAAACTTCGGCGGCGGCAACACCAGCTCCAAGCTGGACCAGGTCGATCCCTTGACCGGCCAGAGCGTGAAGGTCCTGTGGGTGAAGGGAAGCGGCGGCGACCTGGGCAGCATCAAGCGCCAGGGCTTCGCAACGCTCTACATGGACAAGCTGCTGTCCATGGAGAAGGTCTATCCGGGCGTCGCCCGCGAAGACGAGATGGTGGCGATGTACCCGCTCATCACCTTCGGCAACAACCCTGTCGCGGCTTCAATCGATACCCCGCTTCACGGCTTTCTACCCTTCCCGCACGTCGATCATCTCCATCCCGATTGGGCGATTGCGTTGGCCGCGTCGGCCAACGGCAAGATCAAGATGGAGGAGTTCAACAAGCAGTTCGGCCACAAGCTGGTATGGCTGCCCTGGCAGCGTCCGGGCTTTGAGCTGGCCATGATGCTCAAGCGTGCTGTGGAAGAGAACCCCGGCTGCGACGGCATCATCCTCGGCGGCCACGGCCTGTTTACCTGGGGCAACACGCAGCGCGAAAGCTATCTGAACACCATTACCATCATCGACCAGATCGGCCAGTTCATCGATGCCCATGCCACAAAGAAGAGCGCAGCAGCATTCGGCGGATCGCTGCATAAGACGCGCGAAGACCGCGCGACGGTTGCGCAAGCGATCTTTCCCCGGCTGCGTGGAGCGGTATCGCGCAAGCAGCGCTGGATCGGCACTTTCACCGATTCGCCGGATGTGCTGGAGTTTGTGAACTCGAAGCAGGCGCAGAAGCTGGCGCACCTGGGCACCAGCTGCCCGGATCATTTCATCCGCACCAAGATTCGCCCCATGTATCTGCCCTGGAATCCCAAGGGCGATGCGAAAGAGCTGCAGGCGTTGATCGACACGACGCTCGAGACCTATCGCAAAGAGTACGGCGAGTATTACGCGAAGCATGCGCTCAAAGATTCGCCGGCGATTCGCGATGCTAGCCCGACCGTGGTGCTGGTTCCTGGCGTGGGCATGTTCACCTTCGGGAAAAATAAGACCGAGTCCCGGCTGACCGGCGAGTTCTACACCAACGCGATCCATGTGATGCAGGGCGCGGGATCGCTGGGCGAAGAGATCGAATGTGTCGATGTGCCGCAGGCTGGTCCGGCCGCCGGTCCCGGTGAATTTACGGTGTACGAGAATTACGTTGCATTGCCGCCGAGCGAAGCCTTCCGCATCGAGTACTGGGCGCTCGAAGAGGCGAAGATTCGTCGCCAGCCTCCCGAGAAGGAGCTGAGCCGCCGCATCGCGTTAGTGGTCGGCGGAGGCAGCGGCATCGGTCGCGAAGTTGCGTTGCTCGCAGCCGAGCGCGGAGCGCATGTAGTAGTAGCCGACCGCGACACCGCAGGCGCCGAGAAGACGGCTGAGGAGTGCAAGAGCATCGCGGGCAAGGAAGCGGTTCTTGCCACTTCGATCGACATTCGCAATCGCGAGACGATCAAGGCCGCGCTGCATGCGACGATCAAGCAGTTCGGCGGCGTGGACATGATCATCAATACCGCCGCGATCTTCCCCTCTTCGCCTGATGGTGTCGTCAGCGATGCGCAGTGGGCATTGACGCTCGAGATCAATGTGACGGCGAACTACCTTCTGGCCGACGAGGCGCAGAAGATCCTCGACGAGCAGGGGCTGGACACCACGCTGACTCTGACCAGCTCGGCAAACGCGGTAGTCGCGAAGAAGGGAAGCGAGGCTTACGATGTCTCGAAGGCCGCTCTCAGCCATCTCATCCGAGAGCTTGCTGTCAGGCTGTCTCCGCGTACGCGCGTCAACGGCATCAGTCCAGCCACCGTGGTGAAGGGCTCGACCATGTTTCCGCGAGATCGCGTGAAAGCCTCGCTGGCCAAATACGCCATCGCCTTCGCGGAAACCGAAAGCGACGACGAGCTGCGCAACAAGCTGGCGCAATTCTATGCACAGCGCACGCTGACCCATGTGCCGATCGATCCGAAAGACTGCGCGCAGGCGATCCTGTTTCTCGCCGGACCGCTCACCCCCGTAACCACAGGCCATCTCATCCCGGTGGATGGAGGTCTGGTGGAGGCGTTCCTTCGTTGAGCGATTCGCCAGACCTCGGCCGCACTCCGGCTGATCGCCGTGCACTGGTTGCTGTCGATCTTGGAGCCGAGAGCTGTCGCGTCTCGCTGTTGCGTTGGCGCGACGGACGGCCGCAGTTTGCGGTCGTGCATCGCTTCGACAACCGGCCTCGCGAAGTGGATGGCGGCTTGCGTTGGGATCTTCGCAGGATCGAAGCGGGCATCGACGACGGAGTTCGTAAGGCTGCGGAGATCGCCACGGAAGGCATTCGCTCCATCGCCGTCGATGGCTGGGCCGTCGATTATGTTCGATTGAATGATGATGGAAGCCCGGTAGCCGATCCCTTCTGCTATCGCGATGAACGCACGGTCCACGCATTCGGCTCTGTGCACGGCAAGTGCAGTCCCGACCGCATGCACGCGTTGACCGGAGTGCAGCAGCTGCGCATCAACACCCTCTATCAGCTCCATGCCGATCACTTGGCCGGTCTTCACCATGACCGGCCGTGGCTCAATCTTCCCGAGTACATGCTGGCTCGCTGGGGAGGAGATCGTGTCGCCGAGCTGACCAACGCAACGCACACCCAGTTAGTGAAGCTGGGCAAGGCGGAATGGTGCGAGGAGATTTTTCACGCAGTCGGCATCGATCCCGACGTGGCCGCAAAGATCGTTCAACCGGGCGCCATCGTTGGTAAGCTCCATGGCTCCCTGGCGAAATTGTCCGCGCTTCGCGATACTCTGCTGATCGCGCCTGCCTGCCACGACACAGCCTCGGCCATCGCCGGTATTGGCGCGGCTGGCGATGACTGGGCTTACATTAGCTCCGGCACATGGTCTCTGGTCGGAACAGTATTGAACGAGCCATGCAACAGCCCCGCCGTGCGCGCGGAAAATTTCACCAACCTTGGCGGAGTCGGCAATCGCATCTGCTTTCACAAGAACGTGAACGGCATGTGGCTGCTGCGCCAATGCATCGAGCAATGGTCGATCGAGGGAAGGGATTGGATCGTCAAGGACCTGGTCGCTGAAGCCGAACATGCGACGCTGCCCCCTGATCTTATCGACGCCGAGGCCCTGCTCGATCCCAATGCTCTGATCGATGTCGATGACTCCGATCTGCTGCTGCAGGGCCACATGCCTGCGCGCATCAATGCGCAGCGTGCGGCTCGCGGCCTGGCCGCGCTCGATGAGCGCCCCGCGAACGCTCCGCAATTTGCGCTCTTGATCTTCCACTCCCTCGCGGCACGCTACGCCGAAGTGCTGGCGCGCATCTCGGAGCTCAGCGGGAAAAACTTCAAGCGGCTCTACATCGTTGGAGGAGGCAGTCAGAACGATCTCCTCAATCGCCTTACCGCGGCGGCAACCGGCCTCGAAGTGCACCGTGGAGCCGTCGAAAGCTCGACGATCGGCAACTTTGCGGTGCAACTCGCCGCTCTCAATCAAGATCGGAATGGCGGCAACGGCGTCTCCGCAAAAGCCGTCTCCGCATGGGCCACGCTGCTGGGTTCGGCGCATCACACCGCTGCTGGATAAACGACGCGGCCGAAGATGAGATGTAAGAAATCTGTTCACCCTGGCTCATGGCAGCGGTTATGAGGATGGCCGCCCATGCGCATGCAAGCCAGGTGAAATCATTCAAGAATTCGTAAAAATAGTCATTTCCCTTGACGCCGGATAGCTTATGTTGATATCAACATAAGCTATCGAGCCGTCCGGAAAATCGGCCATATCGAAAAAGATACGCACTTGCGGAAATTCGATAGGCGCCGATGCAAGCGACGATAGGGTGAAGATTGACAGCAGAGATCGTCTTGCGCTTGAGAGACTGCAGAACCCCATAGAGCCTGTTATGCACTTTTGGACAGCGTCGCCGGGAGCCAATTTTTTTGGATTCTAGAAGTGAGGAGCGACGAATATCGGGAATCTTCGAGCGACGAGCGACAACGAAGCCGGAAAAATTGGCCCCGGCCCTTCGGGTTGCGGCGCAAAGCGGTCCATACTTCGTTGTCGCCCTCGGCGGTGGGACCGCCACAGCCTTCGGACGCCGTCTCGTCTGGACCGCTTTTCGCTCGCAACGACAACTGCCCAAAAGTGCATGACAGGCTCTAAACCAAGCTGCCCGAATGGAGATCGTTATGTCATTCGTTCGTGATTTGAAAATCGCCATCCGCTCGCTGTCGCGAGTTCCGGCGCTGTGGATCACCGTTGCCCTGACGCTGGCCCTCGGCATTGGAGCCAACGCAGCCATCTTCAGCGTGGTTCGCGCGGTACTTCTGCGCCCGCTCGCCAATCGCGATGAGGATCGCCTGCTTTACATCCGCCAGAGCGCTCCCGGCATCGGCGAGAGCAATGCGACTTTCTCTGTTCCTGAAATCCAGGATCTCGGCAAGGGCCTGAAGAGCATCACCGAGCTCGGAACCTTCTCCGAGATCAGCTTCACCGTTGTGGGTCTCGGCACTCCGCGTGAGATCCATGCCGGCGTAGTCGATGGCAACTACTTCGATGTGATGGGTCTGCGTCCCGTGCTGGGCCGTTTGCTGACCTCTGCCGACGATGGCCCCAACGCCGCCGGTGCGGCCGTGCTCACGTATCGGTTCTGGAACACATCGCTGCACTCCGATCCCGGAGTGATCGGGAAATCGGTGCGTCTGGAAAGCTTCGCAGGCCCGCGCACCGCGGTCATCGTTGGAGTGCTCGAGCCATCGGTGCCTTATCCGGTTGAGACCGAGATCATCGCCAACGTGGTCACCAGCCCTCATCATCTCTCCGCAACCATGGTGACCGGCCGTGAGCATCGCATGACCGAGGTCTTCGGACGGCTCGCGCCCGCTGCCAGTCTCGACACGGCTCGAGCCGAGCTGCGGACGGCCTACTCCGCTATGGTGGCCGCGCATCCTGAGGTCTACAAATCCAGCGATCACTTCCAAATCGATGTGAAGCGGATGCACGAGCAGATCAATTCCCGCGCGAATACCATCCTGTGGATCTTGTTCGCCGCATCCGGCCTGCTGTTTGTGATCGCCTGCTCCAACGTTGCCAATCTGGTGCTCGCACGAACCGTGCGCCGCGAACCGGAGCTGGCCGTGCGCTCGGCGCTGGGTGCAAGCACGGCAGCTTTGCGCCGATCGCTGCTGGCCGAAAGCATCGTTCTATGCGGAAGCGGAGCATTGGCTGCGTTGCTCATCGCTGCTCCCATGGTGGCAATCCTGGGGCGCTATGCGTCGCGCTTCTCGGTGCGCGCTGACGGCTTGACCCTCGACTTCAGCCTGGTGTGGTTCGGAGTGATTCTTTCGCTGGCCGCCGCTGTCTTTCTGGCCTTTGTCCCGCGCCTTCCCACTGCCGATGTGTCGCGAGGCCTCGGTCTGGCCAGCAGCGGAACGCGCGTCGCAGGTGGAAGCAGCCGGCGCCTTCGCATCTTTGCCGTAACGCAGATTACCGCCTCGTTCCTGCTGCTCGCCGGTGCCGGCGCGTTGATGAGAACGCTCTTTGTGCTCGAGAAGACGCAGCCGCAATTCGAAACCGCGCGTGTTCTGGCGGTGAATCTGCCTGTGATGTCCTATGGCCGAACTCCGGAGCAGGTGAGAAATTTCTATCGCGACGTGCAGCAGCGTGTGAGCGCCCTGCCGGGAGTCGCGCATGTGTCTTCAGGGTTCAGTGTTCCATGGCGCGATGGCCAGGGCCTGGGCATAAGCTTCTCCTTCGCCGTGCAGGGCGCGGTGCGCAAGAATGGTCTCGACGATTTGCGTGCCCGCTTCCGCTCCGTCTCGCCGGGATTCTTCGAAACACTCGGGATTCCCGTTCAGGAGGGCCGCGATTTCCGCGACACCGATAAAGAGGGCTCCGAACCCGTGGTCATCATCAGCCGAAGCGTCGCGCAGACCCTCTTCCCGGGTCAGCAGGCGCTGAATCGCGAATTGCGCTGGACGGACGGTGTGATGAAGTTCATCGGCATCGGCACCGAGCCGCGCAGGATCGTCGGCGTCGTCGCCGATATTGACGATGAGAACATCATCCCCTCGCCGGCCATGACCGTCTATCAGCCCTCTGAGCAGGAGGGATGGAATGGCCGCCTGTTCGTGCGCACCCAGGGCGATCCGTACACCCTCGTGCCGCTCATCACCCGCACCATTCATAACATCGCAGCCGATCAGCCGGTGGAGCGGGCTAACACGCTCGAAGATATTCGCGCGGAAGTGCTGACACCCAACCGCCTCAATGCCGTCGTCTTCGGCGGCTTCGCCGGCGTCGCTCTCCTGATCTCTGTGGTTGGAGTTGCCGGCGTTCTCGCCTTCTCGGTAAGCGGACGCACGCGCGAGTTCGGCATCCGCATGGCTCTAGGCGCGCAGCCGCGTAGCATCCTCACCAATGTTCTCGCCGAAGGCCTGGTGATCGCGTGCATCGGAGTGGCTGCAGGATTTGTCGTTGGCCTGGCCTTCGCGCGCATCGTAAGCAAATACGTGGCCGAGGCGCAGCCCCCGGGCATCCTCGCCTTTGTCGCATCAGCCGCAGTGATAATAGCCGCGGCCATCGTCGCATCGGCTGTGCCCGCCGCGCGCGCTGCACGCATCAATGCCGTAGAGGCCCTGCGCTCCGAATGAGGATCAATCACCGCAAGAAAAATGGGAATGCCGTCACCGGCATTCCCATGAAAAATGAACTACATCCTCGCTATTTAGAACGCGTAGCGCAGGCTGAACTGCAGCTCGCGATCCGACGCGTAGGTATTTCCCTTCGAGGTCACCTCACCAAACGTTGAGCTGGTAGGGTTGCTCTGTGGCGCATCCAGGTTGGGATGGTTGGTGAAGTTGAATGCCTCGGCCTTGAAGGTCAATACATGATTCTCCCTGCCGGGGATGATATGGATGTTTTTCAAGAGAGCCATGTTCCAGCTCTGGAAGCCAGGACCATAGACCAGATTGCGGGTGCCGCGCGGGGCCAGCGTTCCCGGAGCCGGCTGCACGAAGACTGTCGGGTCGAACCAGTCGCCCGTGCTTCCGTTTCCGCTGAAATGTTTTTCGATATGCGGGGCGCGTGTCACATCCCACAGCTGCGTTCCCGCTCCTGGTCCCACTCCAGCGAAGTCATCCCCCGTGCCGATCTGGATGGGAATTCCCGACTGTGCCTGGGTCACACCGGAAGCCTGCCAGTTGCCAAGCACGGAGCGAACCACTCGATTGCTCGCGTTGGTCCCGTATGGAATATCCCAGACATAGTTGACGACAACGATGTTACGAATATCGAAGTCGCTGGGGCCGTAATTCGGTGCAGGATTGTAGACGTTCGGAAGCTCATAACCGACACTCGATCCGAAGTCCATGCTCTTCGACCACGTATACGCCACACCGAACAACACATTCTTGGTCATGCGGCGTTTGAGGTTGACTTGCAGCGAATGATAGATCGAGCTTCCGCCATTCGAGTTCTGCAAAATCGTCGAGAATCCCTGATAGGGACGTAGAGCATCCGGCGCGATTACATTCGGATTGGCCTGCACCGTACCCGGCTGGAGCTGGTTGATGTTCTCCAATTGGGGCAGGTGAATTCCTCGCCGTCCGACATAAGCCATGGTGAGTGTAGCGAAGCCGGGGACATCCTGTTCGACCGTGGCATTCCAGCCCCACGATTCCGGATTCGGAAAGTTGTAAGCCTGCGATGAAAGCGCCAGAGGCAGAGCATTTGTGCCTGCGCCTCCCGGGTTATCCGCGGATCCGGCGGTGACCGTCTCGCTGTCCTGGAAGGGTGCATTTCCACCCACCTGCACCTGGTCGCTAACACCCAGACGCTGGACGAAGCGGCCGGCTCCAGCCCGCACCACGGTCGTTGGAGTAAGTTGATACGTGATGCCGAAGCGCGGCTGAACATCCGACCATACGGTCTTCGAATAACCCGCGCCGAATCCGCGAAAGAGATCCTGAAATTGGCCGCTGAGAATGTTTGCCGGCAGATGTCCTTGAGCAGAGCTGGGAAATCCACTGCCCGGAATCACCACGCCATCATAAGGATCGCCTCCCGTAGCGAATCCCGTCGTGGGATTCACGGTTGGCGCGGTTGCGGGGTTATACGAGCCTGGATTGAAGACCGATTGATTCCTCCACAGAGCGTAGTAAGGCTGGATCACGCTGTATCGCACGCCATACTCCAGCACCATCTTCGGCGTGGCGCGCCACTGATCCTGTCCGAAGCCTTCGTACATATGCCCGCGGAAAAGCGTATAGGTCTTTTGTCCGATTTCGCCGTAGGTATCGAAGAGGCCGAGCGCGGTATTTGCAACCGCCGCGTTGGTTGTTGGATGGCCCGTGCGCGTGTCAGTAAAAATAAACTGACCATTCTGATTATTCGTCGCGCCGGGAGTCGTGCTGCTCACGCTGATCTGGTCGTTATCGTTTTCTCCCGAGTATTGCCACACCCCGCCAAAGACCAGTGTATGTCTTCCTAACACCTTGGTTAGGTTATCGGCAAAGTTGAAGATGGGGCCGCCGGAGTGCGAGGGATAAGGACCGCCATTGAGTGTGGTGAAGTTGGCGATCTCGATCGTAGGTATCTTGTTGGGCGTCTCTTTCTGTGCCCCCGGAAACAGATAGGGATAATCGATTCCGTACAGAGCACGGTTATACAGGCCGCTGGATAAGTCATTGGTGATGGTGACATGATCGGCAGACGCCGAAAACGTCGCATCATTCACGGTCGTCGGACTGATCGTCCATGTGTAATGGACGATGCCCACCTGGTTCGGCCAGTTCCACACCTGAGGCAGTTGCGTGAAGTTGCTGGAGAAGGGACTTATCTGGTTGTAGTTGTAATTTAAGACGCTGAAGCGGATGTGGTGAGCCTCCCCCGGCGTATAGTCCAGGACCAGCGTGTCCTTCCTCTGATTTTGCGGGTAGGGCTCGGAGGCCTCCCAGTTGAAGCCGTTATTACCCGTCTCGTTCGCCGCAGGATACGCATTGAGCAAGCCGATTCCGTTAGGGCTGAGACCGGTTGTGATTACATTGTTCGGATAGGGAACGCCCGTCGCCGGATTCACGATCTGCACCGGCTGCTGATAAAAAATATTCGGCCCCAGCAGCTCGCTGAAATTTCCCTGGCGCATCAGCGCAGTCGGCACCGTGCCGGTCTGCGTTGCATTTTGCCGGTAGCGAAGAAACTCCTGTCCCGCTTCGAAGAAAAGCTTCTGCTTGCCCTGATTGAAGAGGTGCGGAATGTATACCGGTCCGCCGAGATTCCATCCAAACTGGTTGAAGCGAAATGGCGGCGGATGTCCGTTCAGCAGCGCCTGGTTCGACTGATTCCTCGTCCACGTGTTCGCGTTGAAGAAGGAGTTGCGCAGGTACTCATATCCGGTGCCATGGAATTGGCTCGTACCGCTCTTGGGAATCTGAACGATCACACCGCCCGAGGTCCCGCCGTATTGTGCGGGATAAGTCGTGGTCAGAATCTGGACCTGTGAGATGGAGTCGACATCGGCAACACCGATCGTCGTCCCATCCGCGCGAGTGCGGATCATCGGTGCTCCGTCCAGCGTGACCAGACTCTCGTTGCTGCGTGCTCCATTGATCGTCGGACCGCCAAAGTCAGGAGTGAAGTTGAAAGAAGACAAGGGCGCATTGCGGGCAACACCCGGCTCCAGCTGCGAGAGATAGATGGGGTTACGGCCGTTGAGCTGAATGGAGCGCACCTGCTCGCTCGTGACTAACTGTCCTACGGCAGCGGACTCAGTCTGCAGCGTATTCGCATCGGCCTGCACCGTCACCGTGGTGCTCGACTCGCCGGGTTTGAGCGCGGCGTCATAGCGGCTGCCGATGTTCGGATCGAGATGCGTTCCTCTCTGCTCCACGGTTCCAAAGCCCTTTGCCTCCACCTTCACCGTGTAATCTCCAGGCAGCAGATTGGTGATGGTGTAGGAACCCGAATCATTCGTCTGAACCGTACGCTCTTCTCCGTTGGCATTGTTGTGCGCGGTCACGCGTGCATTCGGTACCACGGCTCCGGTTGGATCGGTCACCGTTCCGCTAAGTGAAGAGAAGTTTGACTGCGCATTGGCAATCGGGGGCGATAACTGCAGAAACACCAGAAAGAATGCCGCCGCCACTGACATACGACGACGAAGAAGAACACCAAACGGGGGAAAATCGTAAATCCTGACGATGCAACTCAGAATGAAAGATTGAAGGGAATTGCTCTTCACCATAGTGTGCACAGCACCTCCACAAAGACAGCTTGTCGTTTTTTGTTTGCGTGGGAACTTACAAGACATTCGGGACTGTTTCGCAAATTGGGAACGTTCCCAAATCGCCTCAAATAGTAAAACTGCTCTTCACTTTGTCGTGATAGCACCTCCACACAGATTGGCTTGCCTTTTCGTGCTGCAGATTCTGCGTGATGCTGAGAAGCAGCACTTGGATTGGGAACGTTTCCAGCCTGCCGCCAATATTAGAAAGGTTGTGAGTTAACTGTCAATAATTTGTTCCACAGGCGTCTATTCGCTGCATTCCATTGGCGAGCGCATGGAGTTTGTGAAACCATCCTTGCGAATGGAGTGGACTGCATGGATCTGGGTGATTCGGATCGTCAATGAGTAAGAGACACGCGCAGCCCACCCTCTCTGACGTTGCTCGCCTCGCCGGCGTAGGCGTCGGGACGGTATCGCGCGTCGTGAACGGCGGAATTAATGTAAGCCCGGAGACATTCAGGAAAGTCGACGCCGCCATCCAGCGGCTTGGCTACAGGCCGAACCACGCTGCCCGCGTGCTCAAAGGGGGACGCACCAAGACCATCGGCCTGCTGGTGCCGAGCATCGCTGACTCATTTTTTGCGAGCTGCGCAGAGGCCGCAGGCCGAGTGGCCAGATTGCACGACTCGCTGCTGATCGTCTCCGTCACCAAAAATCGGCACGATGCGGAGATGAACAGCCTCGACGTGTTGATGAGACATCGGCCCGATGGGTTGCTTCTCGTGCCGTCGAGTTCTTCCCAGACGGACTTATCTCGTTTGCTCAACAGAAGCCCGATTCCAGTGATCACCTTTGACAGACCGCTCCCTGGAAGCGGCTGCTCGAGTGTGCTCACCAACAGCTTCGAGTCGGCGCGAGAGGCAACCGCGCATCTGATTGGACATGGCTACAAGCGCATCCTGTGTTTTGGCGGTGAGCCGGAGCTGTACACCATTGCGGAGAGAGTGCGCGGCTATCACAAAGCAATGGAGGAAGCCGGCCTGCCTCCCATGATCGATACGAGCCTGGGGCCTGACGCAAGCCGGGCATCCTCGCTGCTCGCCGTTCATCTCAAAAGCAAACGGCCTCCCGACGCCATCCTCACCCTCAAGAACAGCTCAACCATCGGCACCTTTCAGGCATTGCAGGAGCTCGGAGTTCCGGTGCCCTCGCGCGTGGCGCTGCTCGGCTTCGACGACTTCGAGCTGGCGACGACATTGCGGCCCGCGATCAGCGTCGTGCAGCAGCCGATCGAAGATATTGGCCGAACCGCCGCCGAGCTGCTCTTCGCACAACTCGAGGGCGCTTCCCGCACGAAGACCTCAAACAGGCTCAAGCAAAATCAGGTGATACTCGCCAACCGATTGGTGATACGCCGTTCCTGCGGATGCGGCTCCGTCTAGAAGCCGTCTGGACCGCAATATCCAACCAATACTTTGGTATGGATCGATACTTTAGTCCAATGGATTCGCCGCTGCGCTTCTGCCAATCTCGCCTTGAAGAGTCACCGCTCGACATGGAAGCGAGCACGAAATGAACGGCACAAATGGACTGAAAGATGCCACAGCGTGACCGCTCCTGTCCCGTCGAGCACCCTGAGTGTGAATGTTTTTACCGCCCCGGGAAAAGCTATGGTCGGCGAGCGGCCAAAGCCCTTCGGCGAACCGCTCGGCTTTGACCCGGCCACGTCGACGTTAATCTTCGGCAAGCACGATCGGACTGATCGTCGCTGGAGACGTTGTGTACAACCAATGCCGCATGTACGTCGGCGACACCAACTCCAAAACCCGAAAGAACTGGATCGAGGCGCTCGACCGGTTGGCGGCGCTGAACCCGTCGATTGTTATCGTCCACTTCAACTACATACGAGCATAGTCAATCGAAATGAGTCATCAATGAGCAGCGTACAAGTCGAGCAGAAGAGCTATGAGATGCCCCCGCGAGAGGGGCTCAGCATCGCGCATTTTCTCACCGTCGCCGACATCAAGCGGTCGGCTCGCTACTACGAAAAGGTCTTCGGCGCTCGCATTCTGAGCCTCGGCGACGGCGATGCGCCTGGATACCTTCAGCTTGCGAATATCTGGATGATCCTCAACGTCGGGGGCGGCCCGACCCCCGACAAGCCGACGGTAACGCTCAGCGTCCCCGACCCGAGTCACATCAACAGCTTTTTGAATTTCCGAGTTGCGGATATTCAAGCGTGCTACGAGCTATGGAAAAGCCGAGGAGCAGAGTTCATCACAGAACCTATCCCCAAGTATGGCGAGACGCGCTGCTACATCCGCGATCCTGACGGATATCTCATCGAGGTCGGACAGAGCACAGACGTCACGTACGGTTGACGCTCGGCCCGGAAAAAGCATTCCGGAAGAAGCATTCCAGATAAAGCATCAGCATTGGAGCCAACCACTCTGCATAGGCTCCTTCAGCGCGCGCGAAAACTTCACCCGAGACCCTTCAATCTGCCCAACCTCATCGAGTCCTCGCTCATCACTCAGGATTTCTATGCGAAAATTAGCCCGTTGCGCAGCTACGATGGGGCGACAGCATTCCACCGGTATCGGAAGTGTCTATCGTTATTTCCCGCGTGTTGCTCAATTGGAGCAAAGAGAGTGGCCGGCCATGTCTCGTATTCTGAATCTATTGCTCTCGCTGAGCACATCCCTATTCCTGCTTATGCCTCTCACGCAGGCGCAGTCGCCAGAGGCACTCCGGCTTTCTGGAGATGTCCAGGGAACCCACGATCCCTCCATGATTCATGCCGGCAACACCTGGTATGTCTTCGCGACAGGCAAGGCGTCCGACGGAGGACAGTTTCAGATTCGCTGCTCCAACGATCTCCATGCGTGGAAGCTCTGCGGCCACGTCTTCGATCAGATCCCGGAATGGATTCAGAAAGAGAGCCCGGGCACGAAAGAGCTATGGGCACCCGACATCTCGTATGCAAACGGCGAATACCAGATTTACTATGCCTACTCGCTCTTCGGAAAGAATACCTCCGGCATTGCTCTGATCACCAATAAGACACTCGATGCATCGAGCCCGGACTATAAGTGGATCGACCACGGCCTGATCCTGAAATCGACCGAACAGGATGATTACAACGCCATCGATCCGAACTTCATCGCCGACGCGGAAGGCCATCACTGGCTAGCCTTTGGCAGCTTCTGGAGCGGCATCAAGATGCGGCGCCTCGACGACCAAACCGGTAAGCTCTCTTCTGTCGATACCAAACTCTATTCGCTCGCCAGCCGTGCCCGGCCTGCGGACGCGGCCCCTGCACCTCCAGGATTGCCGCCCGACTGGGAAGCAGTGGAAGCGCCCTTCGTGGTCCATCACGGCAATTACTACTATCTCTTCGTCTCCTGGGACCTGTGCTGTCGCGGCCTGAAGAGCACTTATCGCACCATGGTGGGACGTTCCCGCAGAGTCACCGGTCCCTATGTCGATGAACAAGGACGCGCGATGATGGATGGCGGCGGCACGCAGTTGCTGACCGAAAACAAGAAATGGCTCGGACCGGGCGGCGAATCAATCGTGATGCAACCGAACGATCAGGATCTTATCGTCTTTCACGCATACGACGCGACCACAGGCAAGCCTTCGATGCAAATCTCGACCATCACATGGGACGGAGATTGGCCGCACGCTGCGTTGCAAAATTAGTCTGTTACTTCTGCTCGACTCAAGTTTTTGAGCTGCGGATATCGGGCAAAGATGCGATGCTGATCATCGGGCGACAGCTCTCCCAGGCGCTTCGGCTTGTCCTGAGGACGAATGCCCTTTTGATTTAAGACATTCATCAGGCTCCATTCACGCTGAGGTGATTGAGGCTCTTCAGCCTTCAGGTCATAGCGGGTAAAGTCGATAGCTAAGGCAGGAGCATCTTTCGTCCAGTCGCGGAGCAGCGCCAGCCGAAACTCCTCATTCATGAACCATTGAATTTCCAGATTCTTCTCTGAGCCCGGAGCGCCAGTCCCTTTCTCATCGAAGCGGTAGTTGAGCTTCTCATTGTTGGGATTGTTCTTTCTCCACTCCAGTCCAAAATCACCTTCCGTCGTAACCTTGGTATCGGGCCATCTCTCTCGCACCGTCTCAAGCCAATAGGTCAGGTCTTCGTCGTGGCCGATCGATGTTTCCCATATAGCCGTCACCCAGCCGAAGCCATTCATCGCATAGCCGCCGTCAAAGTGTATTGCGGTGGTGTCCATCATCTCGCGGCGGCCTGCAACTACGCCCAGGTTTCCTACAGTCTCAATCGGGCCCACGCCCAGGCGACTATTGAAGCCGCCTTCAAAGCCATTTCGTCGGGCCGCGAGAAAATCACAGGTCCAACCATCCAGGCAAACACAATCGATGAAATCACTCGCCCCTTGTGCCGGCTTGAGGTAATGCTCCCTGCTGGGGTAGTAGGGATAGCAGATGCCGCCGTCGCCATCTCCGTTATCGATACCGTGTTGACTCCAGATCTGCCCCTGGCAAACATGAATCCCTTCGTCCTGAGCGAGCAGGCGCTGATTCTCCGCGTCCATGAATCCCGCGATCAGGCATTGCGGCCGATAGCCGCCGCCCACCATCTGCGATACCTGCCCCAGCGCGTCGTGGATCGTTTTTCTGTTGTGTTCACGCGTGTCGAACATCGGAGCGAAGTAACCGCCGGGAATAAAGGTGATCTCGTCGCCATAGCGATCGTGATACGAAGCAAGCAGACGCCGTGCCTCCTGATATTCTTTGCGATTGTCCTGGAGCGCGAGCCAGCTGATGGCCCATGTCATGCGGCCATCGGGGCAGCCCGCAGCGAAAGCGGCTCGACGTGAACGAATTCGCTCCGGCCGATTATCGATAGCCTCATCTTCGCCAATGGAGCGGGTCGGCGTCACCTCGATCTGGTTCACACGCACGATGGAGACGTGGGTAAGAAACCGGCCGCGCATCGTTGACGATCTCGCAGCTTGCGCTTCCACCCTTGCTGCAGCTCCTGCAAGCGCGAGTGAAGATGCCGCAACTGCCGCTTGGCTCAGAAAATGCCGTCTCGTCCACATCGTGCTCACTCAAGGCTCCTGTTCTATAGCCGCATTCCAATTTCGCAAATCTTGACGCACCGCAATCCTCGGGCATCGATCAGGCACTCGTTGGAATCTTACACTCGCACCATGCTGCATACTGATGGTGTGCGGAGAGAATCCATCTCTGCAGCCCGGCCATCAGGAGTGCGAGATATCAAAATTCGCAATAAGGCGCAACGATCCGCTGCCGCCGCTGTCCCGTATACTTTAGCTCGGAAGCGTCTCGAATTATTTACTCGATGCACGCAAGGAGCAGCTATTTCCGTCGTCGGTAAAGGTAAGAGAACGCCCATTCGCATTCTCACCTGGATTGAATGGACCATTCTTCATCGGTTCGTCTTGATCCCGATATTGCTCTTGTCGATTCCTACGCCGGCGAAAGCACCAGCCCAGCAGATCGCGCCCATCCATTTCCGTGACATAAGTCAGCAAGCTGTACTCCAGGCCTCGCCGCCGTCCAATGATGAAAAACACTACCTCGTCGAGATGATGGGTGGAGGCATCGCTCTCTTCGATTGCGATAACGACGGCAAGCTCGACATAGCCGTCGTCAACGACTCAAGCATCGAGCACTATCGCAACGGCGGCGATCCCATGATTACCCTCTACCACCAGGATGCCGATCTAAAATTCAGCGACCAGACTCAAGCAGCCGGATTGACCGCGCGCGGGTGGGGAATGGGGATTGCCATCGCCGATTACGACAACGATGGCCTTCCCGACATTTATATAACCGGCTATGGACACAATGTTCTCTATCGTAACCTTGGCGGTTGCAAATTCAAGGACGTCACAGCCGAAACCCACACCGCCGGCGGGGGCTTCAGCGCCGGCGCAGCCTGGGCCGACTACGATCGCGACGGCCGCCTCGATCTTTTCGTCTCGCGGTATGTCGACTCCGATATCGATCACCTTCCCAAAACTGGCATGTCCTCCTTCAACTATCAGGGTTTAGACATGGAGGTCCCGGTTTCCGGTGGAGAAACCGATTTGCTCTTCCACAATGGCTCTGGCAATACCTTCGAGGAAGTTGCGAAGAAGGCCGGCGTCGACAATCCCGATAAAAAACTTGGCATGGGTGTCATCTGGTCCGACTACGATCACGACGGCTGGCCCGATCTATTCGTCACCAATGACATGGGCCCCAACTTCCTCTACCACAACAAGCACGACGGAACCTTTGAGGAAGAGGGCATGATCTCCGGCACCGCACTCAGCGGCGAAGGCCGCACCATGGGCAACATGGCGGCCGATTTCGCAGATTACGATCACACCGGGAAACTTGGCCTCATCGTCACCCGCTATGGCTATCAGCCTATGACTCTTTATGCGAATCAGGGCAACAGCGAGTTTAAAGACGCAAGCTGGGACGCCGGCCTTACCCAGTTGAAGTATCAGCCCGTACGTTGGGGCGCAGGCTTTGCCGACTTCGACAACGACGGCTGGCCAGATCTCCTCGTCGCCAACGGCAATGTAACCTCGCTCGTCGACAAGCTACCGAACGATTTGAAGTATCGTGAGCCTCTCCAGCTCTTTCGTAATGGCGACGGGCACAAATTCTCGGAGATGGCCAACGCCGCCGGACTGAACGATGGTCCGATGTACTCCCGCCGCGGCACGGCCTTCGGAGATATCGATAACGACGGCAGCATCGATGCAGTTGTCTACAACGTTGGCGCTCCACCATCCATCTTTCTCAATGACACTCGCAACGCGAACCATCGCGTTCTCTTCAAACTTATTGGCTCGAAGAGCAATCGTGCAGCGGTAGGAGCCCGCGTCACTGTGATCACGGCAAAGATGAAGCAGGTCGACGAAGTACGCGCCGGTGGAAGCTATCTCTCAACCAACGATTCGCGCCTTCACTTCGGCTTAGGCTCGGACGCGCTGATGAAAGAGGTCGACATCGAATGGCCCAGCGGACAAAAAGAGAAAATAACCAACATTGCCACTGACGCTATTTATGTGATCGAAGAAGGAAAGGGAATCACGCAGTCAACAAAGCTCCATGCGCCGCCCAAGTAGCTCCGTCACACCGAACAAAGCGAGAGGGAACTGACTTAAGGATTGAGCGCAACCTTCGCAGTCACGCCCCGGCCTTCGACGAAGGTGTAGATAAAATCCGACGCTAGATGAGGAAACGACTCCGTCTTCCCACTCGGCCAGACGATCTGTATCGAATCGATCGTCTTTGCTGCTCCCAATCCGAAATGCAGCCGCGGATCATTGGAGGAAAGATAGCTCCCGCCCGCCCGTTCTTCCTGAAACTGCGTCATCCCGCCGGCATGCACCGTCACGCGCGCCCCAACTCCCGACCGGTTGCTCTTGGTTCCTTCCAGCGCGATGAGCACAGCATGTCCCGCATTGGGCGTCCGGTTCAGCAGCAGCGTGGGAGGCCCGTCTTCATTGAGGATCAGAACATCCAGCTTGCCATCGTTGTTCACGTCCCCAAAGGCGGCGCCGCGCCGCGACAGCAGTGGTAGTTTCGTCAGCGTCTTCGAAATATCGGTAAAGGTGTGATTGCGATTGTTGTGGAAAAACTGAATAGGCTGTCGATACGCTGCCGATCCGGGAATCGCATCTGCCTGCGGAAACACATGGCCGTTGGTGAGGAAGAGATCGTCCCATCCGCTGTTCGTGAAGTCGGCGAGCGCCGTGCCCCATCCGACATAGGGATAAGTCGGGCCACCCACCCCGGCGCTCGCTCCGATATCTTCGAAGGCTCCATCGCCGTGGTTGAGATACAAGGCGTCCGGCTGGAAAGCATAAGTCGAGACCGTGAGGCTCAGATGCCCGCTGTGATCGAAGTCTTCCGCATCCACGCCCATCGATCCGCGCTGCTTGCCGTTGCCGTCCAGCGCCGTTCCTGAAAGCAGGCTGACGTCCTCGAAGGTGCCGTCGTGTTGGTTATGGTAGAGATAGTTCGCCCCAGAATCGTTGGCAACATATAAGTCCGGCCAGCCATCCCCATCGTAGTCGAACCACAGCGGCTGCATGCCATAGGCTCCACCGGGATTGTCCACATGCGCTTTCTTCGCTATCTCCTGAAAGGTGCCGTCGCCGCGGTTCCGATAGAGAAGGTCGGTTTCGCCGGGTAGCCCTAAAGGCCCGCACTGCACGGGTAGATTCATTACCGTGCATGACGCCTGCTTGCTGCCGAACTCCGGCAGGTGGTTCATATCCAGTCGAACATACCGTGCCACGAAGAGATCCAGATGTCCGTCGCGGTCGAAGTCGCCCCACGCCGCTCCGGCGCTGAATCCGCCGCCGCGAAGTCCTGCTTTCTCCGTTACGTCTTCGAATTTGCAACCGCCAAGGTTACGATAAAGAACATTGCCGCCGTAGCCGGTGACAAAGATATCGGGCCTGCCGTCGTTGTCGTAATCGGCCACGGCAACGCCCATGCCGAATCCCTTATGCGTGAGCCCTGCGCTCTTGGTGATGTCAGTGAAGTGGAGATTCGCATCCTGATGGTAGAGTGTGACCAGCGGATCGCCGCCCTTCTGGTAGCGATCCACGTTCGATCCATTCACGGTTACGATATCGAGTTTGCCGTCGCCATCGCAATCGATGAAGCCCACTCCACCGCTCATCGATTCGACAATGTACTTCTTCTCCGGCGACGAAATGTGGGGAACAGTCAACCCCGCCTTCGCTGCGATGTCCTCAAACAGCGGCGCCGACTGCCCGCTTGCGACGGGCGTCAACATCGACAGGGAAGTACAAACTATGGAAACTACTGCGGCTTCCAAAGACCGTCTATAACTTCGAAACAATACCAGCATCCGGCCCGTCGCCACCTCGTCTGGCATTGTATTGACTGGAAGACGAGGTAGCCAACTCTAAGCGCCGGGCATGACTCACACTTGTACATTCGAAACCGCAGATGGCGCGTGAAGGCAGACTACGATGCCGTTCGCCGCATCGGCTGCGGCTTCCAGTAGGTAAGCGATCGCCATACCCACTCCAGCGGCCCGAACTGGAAGCGCGCCAGCCACAGCGGCGAAATAATCAGCTGCAGCGCCCAGATGGCCAGCACGATCTCAAACTGTCCCACCCGGCTTATCTTGCCAAACAGTCCCAGTCCCCATCCGTAAAACAGGAAAGTACACAGCACTGTATCCAGGATGTAGTTGGAAAACGCCATGCGTCCCACCGCAGCCAGCCGTCGGCGTACGCCGGGCAGCCATCCCTTCTGGCAGATCAGCATCACCAGCCCAATCCAGAAGAGGCAAACCAGCAGGCTCGCCCAGTAGTTGTACTGGAAGTCCAGAAAGAAGCACTGCCGCAAATCCCAGTGGTGAGCAAACTCCTGATGCATGCCGAAAGCGATGATCGGCAATCCCGCCAACAGTCCCAACGCCATGAACCCGTAGTACATTCGTGCCGGAAGCTTGGCGCTGAACACCTCCAGCTTGAACAGCCCCATGCCTACCAGCATCAGCCCATAGGCTCGCCAGAAGGCCAGCATGACGTTGCCCTGCAGCTGCATGCCAATATTTTGAACCACGCGATCCTCTTCTTCGGTCAGCCAGCCCGCCCGGTAAGTGGCCAGCTCCTTCTGTACCGCCGCCTGCGAGGGAGCCCAAAGCTGCTCTCGTATCTCCTGCGCAGTCTTCTTCGGCCAGTAGGGAAACGATGCGTAACTGCCGACAAACAGTACCGTCGACACCGCGGTAAAGAGCAGCCCCGTGACGATCAGCCTGCGAGGCTTCCACTGCCTCGCCAGAAATGCGACGGCCCCGCCCAGCGCATACGTGAACAGAATGTCCCCAGGCCACAGCAGATAGCCGTGCAGGCAGCCGAAGAGCGCCAGCCATCCCATCCGTCGATAGTGAATCGGTCCCGACCGCCGGCCCTTCGCTTCGACGCGGCTGGTCATCAGCAGAATCCCCGCGCCGAACAGCATCGAGAAGATCGACATGAACTTGAGGTCGGCAAACATGAAGGACAGATACCAGACGTCGTAGTTCCATCCATGCAGATCGCCGTAGGTAGTCGGATTCAAATACGCCGCACCGATCATCGAGAAATCCTGGATGTTCATGGCCAGAATTCCCAGCAGCGCCACGCCGCGCATCACGTCGATCGAGGCAATCCGTTCCTTGCTCGTCACCGGGCCGGCATTTACGACCGCCGTCGGATCGTCAGGAACAGATGCGGCCGTTGGCAACGCACTCGAAGTCGTCACGAATTCCTCCTAAAGTCCGAATGGCCATGAAGTCCGGACAGTCATAACTCCGGACCACCCTATCGAAGCGGGTCCACGAAATTTTAGCGTCTTCCAGCTGATGCGGCCGTGACATTCGTCATCCGAAACCCAGTTCATCTCGGCAAAGTTGCCGCTGACGCCTTTTTTTTTTGCGACTGCTTTTCGATTGAGGGAACCGCTGCCGCCCGGCTCCCGTATCTGCCTGGCATGAAGATGAAAATCGCTCTCGCCGCCCTGGGGCTCGCTGCAGTGACAACTTTAAGCGCCCAGGCACAGGATTCCGAACACTCCTGGTCGAAGACCTACGCAGTTATCGGCAGACCCACGCTCAATTTCGAGACCTCCGATGCCAGCGTCGATATCCGCTCCTGCGGAGCCTGTCGCGAGATTCGTATCCACGTTGAATTGGAGGGGAAAAAGCTGAGCGACTATCGCCTCGATGTGAGCCAGAGCGGCGACCAGGTCCACTTTCTCTTCAAGGAAATCCAGCATCCCGGCGTCCACATCGTCTGGCGCAAGACGCAAACTCGCGTCACTGTCGAAACTCCTGCCGATCTCGCCTTGGAGGCGAAGACCGCTGACGGAAATGTCCATCTCTCTGATCTACAGGGCGAGATCGGTCTGACCTCTGGCGACGGCAACGTGACGCTCGATCACTTATCGGGCAACCTGCGCGTGAAATCGGGTGATGGCCAGGTCAACATCGCGAACGCATCCGGCGCGATCGATGCCCGCACCAGCGACGGCAATCTCACTGTCGATGGTGTCTTCCACGCCGTTACCCTGCATACCAGTGACGGCCGGCTCGACGTCAGTCTTCGCAACGGCACGAAGCTCACTGAGCCATCGAGCATTCAATCGTCAGACGGTGGAGTAGCGCTCCACCTCCCGCAAGCTTTCGCCGCCGATCTCAACGTGCACACCAGCGATGGACATGTCGATTGCGCCCTCCCCCTCACCATGGACCACTACCACAGCAGCAGCGGTGACGGCCGCGAACTCCACGGCCACCTGAACGGAGGCGGTGTGCCGCTCACCATCCACACCAGCGATGGCAGCGTGAAGATCGATCAGCTCTAGGAGCTGGCCACAAGCGAGGATACAGGGTCGTCCGATCTGGATGATGTATTGACGAGATCGAAAATTGACTTGGAAGCAGGGCCTGTTAACGCCATTCGTCCCAATGGCATGAACAGGCCCTAGCTTCGTTTCTGGGAAAATTTCGGTTGGGTTGAGAAGAGAATCTACAAGACCTGATACTCGACCCAACGCAGGAGGGTACGGGGCGCCTCTCAAGAATCGGAATCCACTTGCCGATCCTTTGATCGTGGCAGCAAAATGCAAATGGCGCCCGAACGATCAGGCTCCCGTCTAAGCATCAGTATTCTGAAAGAAGCATGCGCATCAAACTCCTCCTCTTTGGCATTCTCCGAGACTTGATCCCCGACCTGGTTTCCCGGAAAGACGGCGAACTCGAACTCCCCACGGGCGCAACCGTTGCCGACCTGCTTCAAACCTGCCGCCAGTCGCTTGCCGGGCACGATCAGCTCTGGGCTTCCTGTGCCGTCGCCGTGAACCGCGAATATACCGCCGCGGCCCACGTTCTCCGGGAAGGCGACGAGGTCGCTCTACTGCCGCCGGTGAGCGGAGGCTCCTCCAGCGTTGCCGTGGGCAATATCGTCCACCTCACCCGTGATCCCATCGACACCCAGCAGATCGTCCGCCTCTTGAAAGATGGATCCGACGGAGCCGTGACCATCTTCGACGGCATCGTCCGCAACAATACGCATGGCCGTAGAACCCTCTTTCTGGACTACCAGGCCTATGAAGAGATGGCGTTGAAGCAGATGCAGGAGCTTGCAACGAAGTCCATCGCCGAGTTCAAGGTCCGCCAGGTAGCCGTCGTCCATCGCCTCGGCAAGCTGGAGATCGGAGAAACCAGCGTGCTGATCGCCGTCGCCTCGGCCCATCGCGGAGCCGCCTTCGACGCCTGCCGCTGGCTTATCGACACCCTGAAGAAAACAGTCCCCATCTGGAAGAAGGAACACTTCGAAGATGGAGCAGTATGGGCCGATGGCGAGCCTTTCCCTGCAGAAATTCTGAGCCAGCCGGAGCCCAGGCTATGAGCCGAATGCCCGAGGAGTCTCCCGCCAAAGAGAATTCTATTCATGAAGGGTACGGGCTTCAGCCCGTACATACCGAAGCGCAAGAGAGTGGGGCTTTAGCCCCGGAGGGAAAGACCTCGAAGCGTTTCTTGGCTACTCTCACAATCTGGATTGGTCTGATCTTGCTCGTCCCCATTGCAAGGGCCCAGCTCGCGCCCAACATCTACGGCCCGCCGGCGCAAAGCCCGCTGCCGCCCATCCAGGTCAATGTTCACCTGGTAAATGTATTTGTCACTGTGACAGATGCAAATGGAGCGCCCGTCCCCGGCCTTGGACAAACCGACTTCGCCATCACCGAGGACGGCCATCCCCAGAAGATCGCATTCTTCGAGCGCGATACAGGAATGCCGCTCTCCATCGTGATGGCCATCGATACCAGCGGCAGCGTGCACAAGGATCTGGCCATCGAGAAGAATGCTGCGCACAACTTCATCCACGCCCTGCTGCGCCCGGTCGATCAGATGGACCTGATGGACTTCAACTCCGATGTGCGCGAGGTGGTGTCTTTCACCAACAACATGCATCGCATCGATTCCGGCCTCGAAAATCTTTCCACCGGCCCGGCAACCGCTCTCTACGATGCCATCTATCTGGCCTCGCAGAGCCTCGCCTCGCGCCGCGGACGCAAGGTTCTCGTACTCATCTCCGATGGCGGAAACACGGTGAAGGGAACGGACTATCCGCAGGCTCTGGAACAGGCCTTACGCGGAGAGGTGATGGTCTACAGCATCATCGATCTGCCTATCATGGCCGATGCCGGCCGCGACACGGCGGGTGAGCACGCCATGATCACGCTCTCCGAACAGACCGGCGGCAAGTATTACTACGCCGAGGGTGGCAACCTTGAGGCGATCTTTCACAAGGTGTCGGAGGACCTCCGCACCCAATACCTCATCGGCTATTACCCAACGCGCCGCATCGCCGATTCGCAGTTCCGCGCCATCAACGTGACCCTCACCAAGCCCTCGCCAGCCCGCGAACCTTACGTCATTCGCAACCGCACCGGTTACTACGCAAACACCGGCCAGTAACTGCTACCCTTCGCCTTTTATGTGACAACATGCCACCAAATCCCCTAAAATTTTAGTGTTAGAGGTATATCAAGTTTGAGTGGAAGCCATGATCCACAAAGCTAAAGATCTTTCCCCCGATCAGAGGGCCGTTGTCGAGAATCTTCTCGGTCGTTCTGTCTCTGAGGATGAAGCCATCAGTATCCGGACAATTGCGCCCTCCTTTGCCCCCGAGTGGCTTCAAAAATCGTGGAAAAGCGCCAAATATCTCGGCCTGGATCGACTCTCCGCTGATGAAATCGACGCCGAGATTGATGCTGCAAGAAAACTGCGCAGTGCTGACGGGCAGCCCCCTGACGCAATAATCCGGGAACAATGATAAGAGGCAATGACTAGGGTCGTTCTCGACACCAATATCGTCATTTCTGCCTTGTTAAATCCGCGAGGCTCGCCTGCTCAGGTATTTCTGAGCGCCATATCTGAGCCTGACGTGCTCCTTTGCGTGAGCGGCGATATTTTCGCCGAATATGAAGAAGTCATCCGGCGTCCACGCTTTAACCGCAGTGCTGGCGAAATCGATGCTGCGCTTCAAACGATTCGTGAAGAGGGATGGTGGGTAGAGCCTCGCCAGCGGGTGAAAGCCTGTTCCGATCCCGATGACGATAAGTTTTTGGCATGTGCGCAGGCGGCCGATGTACATTACCTTGTCACGGGAAACTCAAAACACTTTCCCGCGGTGTGGTTCAACACGCGCGTAGTGACAGCCCGCGAATTTGTCGACGCCATCTTATAAGTAAGCACCCATGCCGAACGCCCCATGTCTCGCTCTAGAGAGGTAGGCCTTCACAACACCGCTCGCGTCGATATCTGCTACTGCGGCTGCGCCTGGGGCTGCGGCTGCTGGGTTTCATCCGGGTCCTGCTTATCCTTCTTGCCGCCAAAGATCCGGCTGAAGAATCCGCGCTTCTTCTCTTTCTGGTACTCCTGCTGAAGCACGGACTGAGCCGGCTGTTGCGGCGTTGCAGGAGTAGCCGCAGCCGGAGGCTGCGATGTGGGCGCGCTAGCTGCTGCGCCTCCCGGAACCGGGCCCGGGTTGGCCGGCTTCTCACCTAGCCCAAAGATCCGCTGGAAAATATTCCGCTGATCTCCACTGGCGTGGTCGCATGTGTCGGTCGGCTGTGTGCCTTCGAGGAAGGTCGCAGTGTAGTCCTCGGTGCAGCTCGCGTCGGCCAGCAGATTCGTTGCCTTATCCAGCTTCACCTGCACCAAGCCCTCGGGCGGAACGAAATCCTTCGTGTCGGAATACTGCGGCAACTCGACTGCCTTCTTCATGAAGGCTGCCCAGATGGGAGCCGCGGCATGCGCGCCTTCAATCTTGATGTCGGTATAGTCGTCGTTGCCCACCCAGACGATGCAGATCAGGTTGCTGGTGAAACCGGCGAACCACGCGTCATGCGAGGTTCCCGTCTTGCCTGCGGCCGGAGCCCGGAAGCCCGCCGCGCGCACCACTTCCGCCGTGCCGTGGTTGATCACGTCCTCCATCAGAGCGGTAGTTAGAAAGGCAGCTCGCGGATCGAGCACCGGCTTGGTGGCCGGCGTGTAATCCGATATCGGATCGCCATTCGGGCTGCGCACCGACGACACCATCCAGGGATCGATCTTCACTCCGTTGTTAGCGAACACCGTGTAAGCGCCCGCCATCTGCAGCGGAGTCGCATCATACGCGCCGATGGCCATCGCCGGTGTTCCTCGCGCCGAGGTGATGCCCGCCTCGCGAGCCAGCGAGGCGACGTTGTTGTAGCCCACCATCTCCGCCAGCGAGATCGTCGCGTTGTTTAGCGACCGCTCCAGCGCCTCGCGCGCCGTCACCTGGCCAAAATATTTGCCCTCGAAATCTTTTGGGGAATAGGTCTGGTTGCCGGCAAAGGTAAAGGTAGTCTGCTCATCGTTCAGAATCGTGACCGGCGTGAAGGTGGCGCTGGCTCCATCGGAATTGGTAAGCTGTGCCCCGGCCAGGCTGGTGTTGAATGCCGCAGCATACACGAACGGCTTGAAGATGGAGCCCGTGGGACGATGCGACACCGCATGATTGAACTGGCTCGCGCCGTAATCCCGGCCACCCACCAGCGCCAGCACCTCTCCTGTATGCGGATTCAGCGCAATCAAAGACACCTGCGGATAAACGATAGGCGTATCGTCGCCGGCCTTCACCCGCCGCGCGTGCAGCCGTTCCACCTGCACATCGACGTTCTTCATCTGCTCGGCAACCGCTTCCGTCGCCGCCCGCTGCAAGTCAGGATCGAGCGAGGTATAAATCCTCAGTCCCTCCTGGTTGTAGTCGCTGTCGCCCAGCCGCTGCGCCAGCTGCTCGCGCACCAGATCCACGAAGTACGGCGCTTCGCCCGCATCCACCGCGCCCGGAGCCAGCTTGACCGGCGTGGCCTTCGCTTCTTCCGCCTGTTCCTTGGTGATCGAGCCCGTCTCCACCATCGCATCCAGCACCACGTTGCGCCGGATCGTCGCGCGCTCCACGTGGCGGTAGGGATTCAAGCGGCTCGGGCTCTGGATCAGCCCCGCCAGCAGCGCGCACTCGGGCAGATTCAACTGCCGCACGTCTTTGCCGAAATAAGCCTGCGCGGCCTCGCCGAAGCCGTTGATGGAGAAGCTGCCGCGCTGTCCCAGCGGCACCTGGTTCGCATAGATCTCGAAGATCTTCTGCTTCGAGAAGCGGTGTTCCAGCTGGAAGGTGATGACGATCTGCAGAAATTTGCGTTTGAACGTGCGCTCCGGCGTGAGGAAGAACATCTTCGCCAGCTGCATGGTCAGCGTCGACGCGCCGCCCGAATATCGGCGGTCGCCGCGCAGATCGTGCCAGGTCCAGCCCACAATGCTGTAGTAGTCCACTCCGCCGTGTTCAAAGAAACGCCGGTCCTCGATCGAGGTCACCGCCTGCACCACGGTCTTCGGCAGCTCGTCGTAAGTCACCAGCCGCCGCTTCGTGCGGCTCTGGTCGGAGAGATCGGTTACCAGCAGCGGCTCCAGCTCATAGGCTTCCAGCTGCTGTCCGTTGGTGCCGGTGATCTGGCTGATCGCGCCCTTGTCGAAGGTCACCGTCGCTGCGTCCGGAGCATGAAACGATTGCGGCCCGGGATGGATCGTGATGCTCTCCGCGCCCGCGGAGTAGGTGCCTAGCGAAGAAGCCTTGCCCTCGCCGTCAATCGAGTAGCCGGCATCGCGAAGCTGCTGCGCAATGAAGCGCACCGTGTACTTCTGCCCGGGCCGAAGCTCCGTGGGAGCGGCATAAATTTTCGCGGTATTGGCGAAGAGCGGCTTCTCCAGCCGGTCATCCACGATGTGCTGATATTTAAAGTAGAAGAAGCCGAAGATCGAGGCGAAGACGAGGAAGCAGAATGCCACCGCCGCGCCCGCGACGAGAAGGACCTTCCGCGTGAAAAGGGACTGCATAGCAGCGGATCGCGAAATCGGCCCGGCGAGTTTGATTTTTACAGCCAAACGGGATTCTCTTTCAACATTCTATCGATTCCAGACCAAACTGGCTTGACCCTGCGGCTCCGTAAATCTCCAGGTAGCAAGAAATTGCAGTGATATCGGACGCGCATGCATGTATGACGTTCGGATGCAGAATGCAGTGCAACCGCAATGCCGAAAATTGCGAATACGAGAAATGCCCTTCCGATGTTCCGCGGCGGGTAGGCTCGGGGAGCCGCGCTGTGGAACAGGGAATGTGTTCCTTCCCCAAGTCTTTGCGTCTAGAATGTCGCCCGAGGAGATATTTATGGGCATATTCGAAAGCTATCCTCGCGTGACTCCGTTTCTGTGGTTCAACCGCGAAGCCGAGCAGGCCGCTGATTTCTACTGCAGCATCTTCCCCAACTCCCGTCGCTTCGAAGCAACGCGCAATCCTCAGGATGGCAGCGTGCTGGTCGTCGGCTTCGAGCTCGACGGCCAGAAGTTCACCGCCCTGAACGGCGGCCCACTCTTCCCCTTCACCGAAGCCGTTTCCTTCGTGGTGCGCTGCGATTCTCAAAAGGACATCGACGAATACTGGGCGAAACTAACCGCCGATGGCGGCAAGGAAAGCCAATGCGGATGGCTCAAAGATAAATTCGGGCTCTCCTGGCAGGTGGTCCCATCGAAAATCGGAGACTACGCCCGCAACCCAGCCGCCATGCAGGCCATGATGGGGATGAAGAAGCTGAATATTGAGGAACTGGAGCGGGCTGCACTCACTAGCAAAGAGAAGTAGCTCGGCGTCTCCGCGTGGGCGCATCCGGGAAGCTCTCGAATCTATCAATCTCCATTTCCGTCGAGATAAAACCCGATGCTTTTCCACATGATGGTGGTAGTGTGTTGCTCGGACAGCTCGCAGCGAAAGGAAAGACCGGCATGCGACCGTATTTGCCACCAGCCGAGCCTCAATGGTTCGACAAATTATCCGATCTCTGTTCCCTCGGTGAACTTATCGAATTGAAAATCGGCCATGAGGTGAACCTCATAGGTCATCGCATGGAATGGCTTGTAGTGTCGGAGGCGTTTTTGTTCGGCGCGTTTGTAGGTGTGGTCACATGCAACAACACCGTGATGCACACAATTTTCAAATCTGTCCTGTTATATATGTTCCCGATTTTGGGAATCGTTCTCGCTGGTTTAGCCGCCATGAGCGTACGCGCGGCCATTGCCGTGGCCAACCAGCTCCGGGAAGCTCGCGCGGTGGTAGACGAACATTTGCGCCGGGTCACGAAAATGGATCAGTTTCCGAATCTCGGAAACAGCTCCCGCAGTCACGGTCTGGGGTGGACCGAAGCCTGGGGAGCAATCTCGGCCAAATGGGTTCCTGCCGCATTGGCTCTTGCCTGGACAGTCGCTCTGGGCTTTGTCATTTACGCGCCTGGAGGAGTTCCAGTCACTTCGTCTCTGACGCTACAACCAGTGCCGGTAGTAGTTCTGCAATTTCCAGATCCACCGACAACGCCGAGGCCCGTGTCACCAGCTCCACCTTCCCCTCCGCGATCTTCTTCCCCACATTCACGCGGAAGGGAATCCCGACCAGGTCGGCGTCCTTGAACTTCACGCCCGCGCGCTCGTCGCGATCGTCAAGCAGCACATCGAATCCCGCAGCTTCGAGCTTCTCAGCGATCTCCGTTCCCGCAGCCAGCAGGGAAGCGTCCGATATGTTGGTAACGGTCACGACCACATCGAACGGCGCAATTGCCCGAGGCAGCCAGAAACCGTTCGCATCGTTGTTCTGCTCGATGGAAGCAGTCAGGATGCGCTCGATGCCGATGCCGTAGCAGCCCATGATCGGCGTCACTTCCTTGCCGTTGGGATCGAGCACCCGCGCCCCCATGCTCTCCGTATATCGATCGCCGAGCTTGAAGATATGCCCCACCTCGACCGCCTTCGCGACCTTGAGCGGCGATCCGCATTCGGGACATCCCTCGCCCTCAGCCACATTGCGAATATCCGCCAGCAAGGTCCAGCTGAAATCGCGGCCAGGTGTGACGTTGCGGAAGTGATAGTCGAGCTTGTTCGCGCCGCCCGCCATGTTCTTGCGATTCTCGAGGCCAAGATCGGCGATCACCTTCAGCCCCGGCTCATTCACACTCTTTACCGGCGTAAGACCCACCGGCCCGAGATAACCAGCCGGTCCGTGGAAGTACTTCTCCAGCTCCTCGCCGTTCATGGGACGAAGCTCGCCGGCCTTCACCAGGCCCATCAGCTTGGTCTCGTTCACGAAGTGATCGCCGCGCAGGAAGACCACCACCGGCTCCCACACCGTCTCTTTGCCTTTGCCGGTATCGGATAAGCGGGCGGCCATGTACGCGACCGTCTTGATATCCGAAGCCGGAGAGATCTGGAAGAACTCCGCCACATCCGCAATTGCCGCCTTGCCCGGAGTATGCACCAGCTCGGGCAGACCGTCGCCGGTAGGCTCCATCTCCGTCACCGCGCTCAGCCGCGAAGTCGCCTTCTCCATGTTGGCCGCATAGCCACAGCTCGCGCAGCTTGCGATCAGATCCTCACCGGCATCGGTGTAGACCATGAACTCCTGCGACTGCGATCCGCCCATGGCGCCAGAGTCGGCTTCGACGGCGACAAATTGCAGGCCGCTGCGCGTGAAGATATTGCGGTAAGCCTGATCGTGCTTGTTGTAACTCTCGTCCAGGCTCGCGGCGTCGAGATCGAAGGAGTAGCTGTCCTTCATGATGAACTGCCGCACCCGCAGCAGTCCTGCCTTCGGCCGTGGCTCGTCGCGATACTTGGTCTGAATCTGGTACCAGATCTGCGGAAGCTGCTTGTAGCTGCGCAGCTCTTTGCGCGCGATATCGGTCATCACCTCTTCGTGGGTCATGCCCAGGCACAGCCACGCGCCCTTGCGGTCCTGCAGCCGGAACATATTCTGTCCCATCGACGTCCAGCGGCCGCTCTGCTCCCATATCTCGGAAGGCATGATCCCCGGCAGCAGAAACTCCTGCCCGATGGTGTTCATCTCCTCGCGCACGATGGCGATGATCTTATTGATCGACCGCTGCCCCATAAAAAGATACGAGTAAATGCCGGCGCCCAGCTGGCGCACGTATCCCGAGCGGAGAAGAAACTTGTGGCTGGCGACTTCGGCATCCGCCGGAGCCTCGCGAAGGGTGGGAACGAACAGTTTTGACCAGCGATGCATCGCGTGCAACGTCTTTCCAGCCGCGAAATCGCCGCGGCGCAGGTTTAAATGAAATCAGTCACCATTCTAATTGGTTCGCACCGCCGCATGCCTCTCCCCTGCCGCCCCGCTCGGATTGGGAATCGGGAAGATCGGATCGGTTCCCGTGTTTTACCGATAAGACATATGGGCGAGCTGGTTCGAGACCGATCTTGCTCCTCCATACGGACCCGCTATATGAGACGCTTAAGATTCCCATAACGAAGGAGAGGACGCGCAATGTGTTTTTCCGCCACAGCGAATTTCGTCGGCAGCGGAGTTCTCGGAGCCGTAGGCGTGGTCACGCTCACCCGCGTCAAGCATCGCCGCGAGCTGCTCTTCGCCGCGCTGCCCACCCTCTTCGCCATTCATCAGTTCATCGAGGGATTCGTCTGGCTGGGCCTGGATGGAATTCTCTCGCCCGCCGTGGCACACGATATGGGCGCGGCCTTCGTGCTTTACGCTCAGGGATTTCTCCCCTTTCTACTGCCGCTCAGCGTTCTCCTCTTCGAGCCCGACGTGCGCAGCCGCCGAAGCATGTTGCCCTTCCTGCTCATCGGCGGAGGAACCACCTTATATATCCTCTGGGCGCTTACCGCTTTTCCCCTGCAGGTTTTCGTCCAGCGCAACAGCATCGTCTACATCAATCAGGCGACCAACAATACCGTCGTAGCGGTGCTCTACATCATCGCGACCTGCGGATCGCTGTTTTTCTCGAAGGTCCGAGCCATGGTTCTCTTCGGCATAGCCAATCTGGCGATTCTGCTGGTTGTAATGGAAATCAAGCGCTACGCCTTCACCTCCGTCTGGTGCGCCTATGCGGCGGTGGCCAGCGTCATCATCCTCGGCTACTTCTGGAAGAGCCATCCCATCCGCCCCTTCCGCTACGCCGAGAGCATCTAAATTCCTCGTCTCCTGGGTCGGTGATTCCTTACATAAATTGTCATCCCGACCGTAGCGAAGCGAAGTGGAGTTTTCCGCTTAGGCCCGTCGCTGCGTAAAGATCCATGGACTTATTCTTCAAAGACTAGCGGCTAACCGAAAATCATAGAACGATAGCGTCAGCCGATCGACTCCTGTCCTCATCCCGTCCGCCCGCAAAAAAATAAAGTCGAACACCTCTGCTCCCTCTCCCGTCTTTGGGAGTGAATGTCGCCCGAGCATGGTGGATGGGATCGAGTTGGGAGCAGAGAAGCAGAAGACGAGCAAGCCGCATTCGAGGCGCTCGTGAAGCGCCAGTCGCGCTTCGTCTTTCGTGTCGCCTACGCCATTCTCCGCAACAGCCACGACGCCGAGGACGCCGCCCAGGAGAGCTTTCTGAAGCTCTATCGCAACCATGCATGGAGGGGAATCGAAAACGAGCGAGCCTTTCTCGCGCGTGCAGTATGGCGCGTGGCCGTCGATCGCGTGAGGCAATTGCAACTCCCGCATGCCGTGCTGGAGGACGAACTGGAGCCGCCTTCCGCCGCGCCCAGCCCGGAGCAGGAAGCCATCGCCGTCGATTGGCAGGCTGCAATCCATCGCATGATCGACGCACTACCCGAAGAACTGCGCCAGCCGCTCGCCCTCTCCGCGATCGACCAGCTGAATTCCCGCGAGATCGCCGCCATCCTCGGAATCCCCGAGGGCACCGTGCGCACGCGCCTCATGCGCGCCCGGCATAGGCTCAAGGAAAAACTGGCCGCCCTGCACGGCGCGGGGAAGGAGAACCACTATGCGCGATAGAGAATCCCCAGATCGAGAGTCCCCACATAGAGACGAGCTGGACGCCCTGCTCGATGCCGCGCTTGCCACCTACGCCGATCCCGCGTCGTCGTCGGACATCGCCTCGCAGGTTTTTGCGTCTGTTCGAGAAAGCGGCCGCTGCCGGCGGCGGTACGGCCGGCTGCCATGGGCGATTGCCGTTCCTGTTTTCGCCGCGCTGCTGATGATGGTGCTTATTCCCATGCGCCACGCGCGAAGCCGTGGCAGAACATCAACGACTGTAGCGAATCTTTCTTCTCCCTTCGAGCGACCGCAGCCGCTGGCCCACCATCCGGCGACACCGCAGGAGCGGCCATCGGAACCGGCGCAAACCCAGGCGGCCCCTTTGGTGGATAGGGGCGTGAGCCCGCACCGAACTGCTCCCCTACCAATCCAGTCTCAGCAGCCGAGCGATAAATCTCTGCCCAAACAGGAGGTCTTTCCCACCCCCGCGCCGCTTTCGAAGGACGAGCAGGCGCTTGTTGCATTCGTTGATCGCAGCCCCGGCAAGGTCGCGCAGGCGGTCGCCCAAAGTCAGCAGCAGCCCGTGGAACCGATCGACATCGCCGCCATCCGCATTCAACCCATCGACACTTCACTCAACGCAGCCTCCGGCAACGGCGGCAACTAAGGAGCCAATATGCGCAAGCTCGCCATTCTCAGCTGTCTCTCTCTTGTTTCCGTATTTTCTCTGCCCGCATCCGCGCAGGACGCGAAGCCGCCTGCGGATGAGGTCCAGCGGCCCGCCATCGATATTCACCCTTACCGCATCGAATTCGTCGTTCGGGAATTAAGTGAAGACGGCAAGGTGGTGAACAGCCGCAGATATCAGGCCGCGATCGGGGACATGTATGATCATGCCTCCATTCGTACCGGATCACGGGTCCCAGTGCGCGCCAATGACAAGGGCGACCTCAACTATATCGATATAGGCATCAACCTTGATTGCAATAGCGCGCATGAGGTGCCCGGAGGGCTTCACGTCGGAATCAGCGCGGAACTGACGAGTCCGGCCCCACCCAGCGCTGCTGCTGACTCGTCAATTCCGGTAATCCGGCAAAACCGCTGGACCGCCTCCACCGTGCTGGTCATCGGGAAGCCCACCCTGATCTTTTCTTCCGACAATCTCGAAAGCAAGGGCCGGATCGAAGTCGAGGTTACCGCCACGCCGGTCCGCTGACCGGCAAAACCACATGGGTGAAACCGGCCGAAGTAATGTCGGCCGGTTACTCTGGAAGAGCACAGTAGAAAGCAACTAACCAAGTCGCCCATCCGTCAACTGTGCGTGAGGTGAACCATGCTTCTGCGGAAGTCCCCGGCGGTTTTCATCCTCGCAGCATCCTTCGCAGCCTGCATCGCCCAAACTTCGTCACCCAGCCCGAACCAGCCCGGCGATACGACGCAGACCACGAACACCCAGGGCGTCAACCAGGGTTACACCTTCCGCGCCGAGTCGCGCGTCGTCCTCACCGATGTCACGGTGACCGATGCCAAGGGCAATCCCGTTCATGGCCTTCCGCAGTCGGCCTTCCACATCTTCGATAACAAGAAGCCGCAGGTCGTTTCCTCTTTCGAAGAGCACTCGCATACTCCGGTGGCGGCAATTGTGCCCGCAGCCGCGCATGGCGACTACAGCAACGACTTCCTTCTCCACCTGCCCCCGGTGCTCAATGTGCTGGTCATCGACATCGTCAACCTCAACATCACCGACCAGATGTACCTCTATTACGAGCTCACCCGTTTCATCAAGCAGATGCCGGAGGGACAGTCGCTCGCCGTTTATTTGCGGCCGGGAACCAACACTGTTCTTCTGCAGAACTTCACGCCCGACCGCAATCTCCTGCTGGCTGCGGTACACAAGGCGATCCCGCGTTTTCCGCCTCACGGCCGCGAATATCTCAGCGATCTGGATACGCTGCGGCAGATTTCGCTCTCCCTCAGCCAGTATCCCGGCCGCAAGAACCTGATCTGGTTCAGCGGCGGCTCCACGCTCTTTCTGCGCCCCGATGCCAGCAGCTTTCAGGATGCCGCCGCCATGCGCGCCATCTATGACGAGCTGGAACAGGACCGCATCGCCGTCTATCCCATCGATGCCCGCGGCCTGACCATCTCCGCTGGCCCCGCCCAGTGGCAACAGCACATGCTCATGAATGACGTAGCCACGGCTACCGGCGGCCACGCCTTCTACAACACCAACGGCCTGCTGGAAGCAGCCGGGCAGATACTCGATTCCAGCGGAAGCTTCTACACCCTGACCTATTCACCGCACGACTTCCGCTTCAACAACAAGTGGCACAACATCCGCATCGCAGTGGAAGGCGACGCGTACCATCTCAGCTATCGAAGCGGATACTTCGCCGACGGCGCCGTCAGCGGCGCGGAGCCCACCGGCAAAAAGCGCACTCACATCCTGGTCGGAGGCGACAGGCTCGAAGAGGATCCCGACCTGCGCAGTCAGCCGATCATCTTTCAGGCCCGCGTTCTGCCCTCATCCGACCCTTCAATTGCCGCGCTGCCGAAGGCCACCGCCGTGCTCCCGCCTCCGGAGGCGAAGAAGGGAACTGTGCCTTTCTCCATCCGCTATACGCTGCCTGTCAACGCTTTCACCAAGAGCACCACTGATAGCAAAACTCAAATTGTCCTGGGAGTAGGGGCCTTCGCCTTCAACCGCGACGGCAGCCCGGTCGCTCGCGAGGCCGTGCGCATCACCATGACGCTCAATGCGGAGTCGCTGCGCCTCCACCCCGACGCGCCCTTCCTGGTCGATGAGCAGCTCAATCTCGTCAAGGGCGACGAGACTCTCTACCTCTCCGTCTGGGATATGACCAACGGCCGCCTGGGAACCCTGCAGATTCCCCTCGAAGTGCCGAAGCCATCCAAAGTGAAGGATGAAGCCGCGAAAAACTGAGGGAACGATCGAGAGAGCGCTCGATTAGCTCCGCAGCATGTTCTTCGCCAGGAACAGCACATTTGCCGGACGCTCGGCCAGCCGCCGCATGAAGTACGGATACCACTCCGCCCCGAACGGCACGTAGACGCGCACGTTGTATCCTTCCGCCACCAGCGCTCGCTGCAGATCGCGCCTCACCCCATACAGCATCTGGAACTCGAACTGATGCCGGTCGATGTTCTTCGTCCGAACGTACTCCTTGGCGGCTGCGACCATGGCCTCGTCGTGCGTAGCGATGCCGTGATAGAGGCTGGTATCCAGCAGTTGTTCGGTCAGCCGGATGAAATTCGCATCCACGTCCTTCTTCTCCGGAAACGCGACCGCTGGAGGCTCCTTGTAAGCGCCCTTGCACAAGCGAATGCGGATGCCCTCGCCCGTCAGCGTCGCAATGTCCTGCGCGCTGCGGTAGAGGTAAGCCTGAATGACAATTCCGACATGCCCGCGGTTCTCCGGCTTGGCGTGGAGCGCGCGCACCAGGTCGATGGTCGCCTGCGTGTATTCCGAACCCTCCATGTCGACGCGGACAAAGGTGCCCGCCGCCACCGCGTGGTCCACCAGGTCCGAGACGATGCTCCGCGCCAGACTATGCTCGGGATCGAGATCCATCCCCATCTGGGTCAGCTTCACGCTGACGTTCGCCTTGAGCCCGCGCGCCTGGATCGCATCCAATAAACGGTGATAGATGTCGGCTGATCGCTGCGCCTCGGCCGGCGTGGTGACATTCTCACCCAGGCTGTCCAGGGTGGAGGCGATGCCTTGTCCCTGGATCGACTCTGCGGCGCGGAGCGCATCCTCAATCGTCATTCCCGCGACAAAACGGGAAGACATGCGGCGGCCCATCGTCGAGCGTTCGGAGAAGTGGCGGAGGGACTGGTTGCGGGAGAGGGCTATGAAAGCGGATCGCAGAATAGGCATTGAGGTCAAAAGCCGGCAGGCTTCCCGGCCGACTTGCTATTCTCGCACACCAAAGTAAGTAAATTTACGCTCCGTTTCCAGACGTGGCTTTAGGAAAGCGAATATTATGCCGACATTAAATATTGTCGCGGCATCCAAACTTAAGCAACTCCACTCCGGGTATTCCAGCATCTCAAGTTAAGTTAGCTGACATAACGACAAGTAACGGCAGGGCTCGATGTGGAAGTACCCACCTGTCGCGTTAAACCACTACTAGAAAAGCAGTAAAAGTACGTGACAGGGCACGGACGTGCCTTGTTCGGAGAGATTCCATGTTAAAGAGCTGCGCGAATCCTCAGTGCGCGAAGCCACTCCACTACCTGCGCGAAGGCCGGATCTTCGTTTTTGACGCCGTCCGCACTGCGGGTGATGGAGAGGGAATGAAGGCCCATCGTATGGAACACTTTTGGCTCTGCGGCGCCTGTTCCGAAATCATGACGCTGGAACAGACCCGGAGCGGTGTTCGCGTGGTGGACAAGGTGAATCTGCGGATGCGCCGAGTCGAGGCGCTCACCAAGCGTGATCTTGTCGGCCAGGTGCTCGCTTCCTAGGTCGCATTGTCGATTCAAACGAAAAGAGCGCCCATCGGGCGCTCTTTTTCTTTTCAGGAAAATGCATTTAGCGATGAAGCCGGAGAACCAACCACCGGCTGTTTGATCAAATCATCATGATTCAATCATCACTCTGAGCGAAGTGAAGAGCTACAGCGAACCCAGGTTCCGCTCAACGGAACGATTACCCTTTAGCCGGCGGCATCTGCGGGACAAATTCTTTGACCTCCCGGTTGTAAGAGCCGATAAAAGCATTCCACCGGATGTACACCAGCTCTTCCAGCATCTTGATGCCGTCTTTCAGGTAGCTGATGCGGGAACGCTCATCGTGTCCCCAGGTCACCGGAACCTCGCGAACTTGATATCCGCGCTTCAGCGCAATAAACAGGATCTCGGGATCGAATCCCCAGCGCTCGATGCGCTGCAGCTGAAAAACAGTCTGCGCTGCCGACCGGGTAAACGCCTTGAAGCCGCACTGGGTGTCGGCAAAGGGCAGCCGCATCACCATACGCGTCACAGCGTTGAAGCAGCGGCCGAAAAACTGCCGGTAGATTGGCTGGTGAATCGTCTGCCGTCCGCGATCAAGCCAGCGCGACCCGATGGCCACATCGGCGCCTTCTCGCAAGGCTCCGAAAAGCCTCTCGGCTTCGTCCATTGGGGAAGAGAGATCGGCGTCTGTGAACATCACCACGCTGCCCGCGGCTTCGAGCATTCCATGGCGCACGCTGTATCCCTTGCCGCGGTTGCCGTCATTTTCAATGAGCCGGATGATGGGATGGTTGGCGGCAAAAGCTCGCACAATTGCAGCGGTGTCGTCGCTCGAGCCGTCATTGACGACCAGCACCTCGGCATTCCAGCCGTTTTTTTCGACCGATCGCACCACTTCGATGAGAGCCCGACCGATGCGCGCACTCTCGTTATAAGCCGGGATCACAATACTGTATTGAACTGGCACGGAGAACCTGTCAACTTTTTTCGAAAACCCAGCGGATATCATACGCTTTATTAGATTCAGTTGGCATGCCAATTGCACCCGAACAGTAACCGTCGTTCCTAAAGATGATTCGGGCGAGATGAAAGCGATAATTCTTTCAATGCGTGCATAAATTTCCCGCATCTACTATTGTGATAACGAGTTACCCTATAGGCGAGGCGCGGCTCACCATGACAAAGGCAGAATTGGTTGAGGAAGTCACACAGCTTGGCGATCTGACCAGGCGCGACGGCGAAGTTATCGTCGACACGATCTTCGACGCGGTTATCGGCGCGTTGAAATCGGGCGACAAGATCGAAATCCGCGGATTCGGCAGCTTCCGTATCCGCCAACGCAAGCCCCGCATCGGTCGTAATCCCAAGACCGGCGCAAAGGTCGACGTGCCCGCCAAGCGCGTGCCCTACTTCAAACCCAGCAAAGAACTGCGCGATCTGGTCAATCCGGGCGGCGCAACGGCTGACGAAGAAAAAGACACCTAATCGGCTTTTGAGGCTGCGATCATAAAGCCGCCGGTTCGCAACTGAAACTGAACAGGGAAGCAATTGAGCCGCATGCCTGGGGTCACGACACCAGGCATGCGGCTCAATTGCCGTTCCCGCTGCAGCCTCCAGATCGCAATTCAGAAGCATCTTGATGGAGATGTCCGGCCATCGTCATCTCAGGAAGGTGAATTCACCTTGAGCGGCGCAGCATCCTATCTGCGAACGCTTAGCCCGGGTCTCGACATGCGTAGTTTCGGATCGGCATCGCCCAAGAAAATGAATAGGGGATTGAGCAGGGAAGCAGAAAGCGCCGGATGGTAGTTGTCTCTAGCCAAAAAAAAAGACGGCACGAATTTTTAAGGTTCGTGCCGGGAGGCCAGTGACGCAACTTATAAACTCTAAAGTTGGTGGGGAGCACCGCTCAACCTGTCCAACTTGTTTCTACAATAAATCAGATGCGCGATTCTTGCAAATGGTAGAAGTATTTTTTCTTACTTTCGGCATTTTTTCTTTTTTAAGCCGTTTGCTGCTTATGTTCAGGCATTTGCGCCTGCTTGAATCTAATATCTAAGACGCTGCGACTGGCAAAAGTGTTTCCATTTTTTGTAGCCACCCCATATTTTTTTGGAATTTCCTTCAAGAAAGCAGGTCGAGACCCCCATGGCTGCTCCCCAACGGCCGAATTCTGACACAGCAACGCCGTCTAGCTCCGCCACAGCGACGTCGCCCGAATCCAGCGCAGCCTCACCTGAAGACGCGCCCCCATCGAGGAAAACGCAGCGATGGCTGCGCACTGCTCTTTTTTTCGCGGGTTCGGCCGCGTTCGGCGGTCTCGCCGTTGCCCTGTGGGATCGGAAGCTGCTGACCGCGATGCGCAGCAAAGATGGGGAAAGAAATCCGGAGCCCCAGGCGTCCGAGCGCACGCGGGACGAAGATATCTATTAGGTCGTCGCCGGCCGGCTATGCCGTACCGTGGCCGCCAGCCGCTTCAGCTCAGCGCGTTGATGGCCTCTGCCAGCTCGAAATCCCGCGGCGTCAATCCACCGGCGTCATGGGAGATCAGAGCCAGACGGACCCGGTTGTAGCGGATATCGATATCGGGATGGTGACCGGCCATTTCCGCCTTCTCCGCCACGGCGTTGACGAAATCCATGGCGCTCACGAAATCGGCAAAGGTGCTTTCGAGGACGATCTCGCCCTCTACCAGCTTCCACTGCGGCAACCTTTGCAATCTGGCCTGCGCTTCGTTTGGAGTCAAAATAGGCAATTCGACCTTCCTGATTAAGGATGTTGATTGGCTATGTTAAAAATTAGGGCCGGCGCCAGCCGTGCCCTCGAACGACAACGGAGAAAAGCGCCCCCGCAAACCTATTTCGGCACGGAGATCGCTCCAGATCTGATCCGGCATGGTCAGGAACGCTTTAACCACCTTTGGATCGAACTGGCTGCCGCTGCAGCGCTTGATCTCTTTGCGCGCGGCGTCGAAGGTATTGGCCCTGCGATAAGGGCGGTCCGAGGTGATCGCGTCCAGTGTGTCGGCCACGGCGAAGATGCGCGCGCCCAGGGGAATCTGGTCTCCCTTGAGGCCGCGCGGATAGCCGCTGCCATCGTAATGTTCCTGGTGGCTGTAGACGATGTCGGCCGCGCCTTGCAGGAAGGGAATCTTGCGCACGATCTGATAGCCGCGCAGGCAGTGTTCGCGCATCATGGTCTGCTCGTGAATATCGAGCCGGCCAGGCTTGAGCAGAATGGAATCCGGGATGGCCATCTTGCCGATGTCGTGCAGATAGGCGCCGCGGGCCACGGTGCGAATCTCGAGCGATTCCACATCCATGGCCCGGGCCAGGGCGATGGTGTAGGCGGTGACTCGCTTCGAGTGGCCTTCGGTCTCCGCGTCCTTCAGATCGAGGGCATCACCCAGAGCCTCGAGCGTGATGTCGTACGAGCGCTCCAGATCGGCCATCGCATGGTGCAGCATCTCGGTCCGTGCGGCAACCAGTTGCTCAAGATTGTGGCGATAGATGCTGTTCTGCTGCACCAGACGCCGGTATTCGAGCGCGCGCTTCACGGTGGCCAGCAGTTGTTCCTTCTCGAATGGCTTGAGCAGATAATCGTATGCGCCCTTGCGCATCGCGGCGATGGCCACACCGATGTCGTGAATGGCCGTCACCATCACCATCGGAACATCCGGCTGGGCGGCGCGCACCCGCTCCAGAAGGCCGATGCCATCGAGGCCGTTCATCATGATGTCGGAGAGAACTAGGTCGTACGGCGGATCTTTCTCCAACCGCTCGATCGCCTCCAGGCCATTCGACACCAACACTGGAGAGTAGTGGGAGATCTCCAGCATCGCGCACATCACGGCCCGAACGTAGGGTTCGTCGTCGACAATCAGAATTCGCTCAGAAGCCATCTTTTTCCACCGAAATTAAAACAAACGATACCTGTTGGCCAGCGAGGCTTCATCGGGGTAATCCATTTCGGCGGGAGCTGGGGGGCCGATTTTTGTACCCTTATCCTGATGGCTAACATATAACAAATTGTTGGTTTCGCCTAAGGCCGCGGGTTGGCTTCTCTGATCCTCTGCTGTTTGGCCCGCGCGGGCAACCATTAAGCTGGCCTACCGCTCTAAAGGTATATCTTTCATCGTCATCCCTCGTATGAGATTTCAAGAATTCGATGGTATCCAGCCGATAAAACAGTAAACTGATATCAGACGTAAGGCAGGTAAGCGATTGTTCGAGTTCGAACCATTGAACACCGGCAACAAGATGGTGGAAGTCACCATCACCAGCCGCCAGATGCAGCGCGCAGAAGATCGACGCCGCGACATCTACGATAGCCATCGCCATCGCACCTTCGCTCTTGCCTTTTACATGACCGGCAATGAGATCGAAGCCGAGAAGATTCTCACCGACACATTCGTAGCCGCATTCTCCGCCGCCCCGGAGCCCAGCGCCCAGGATGTAGACGCGGCGCTCGTCACCGAATTACGGTCGCGGTTTTCGCTCAACGCGCAGGCTCCCATGGCCACCCCCGAATACGCGGAGCCAGGAAGCGCCAACCTTTCGCAGCGCAATGTTCGCCGCACTGACTTGGAAGAGGCCATCCAGACTTTGCCGGATTCCGAGCGGCTGCTGTTCCTGTTGCGAGATGTGGAAGGCTACACGTCTGCAGCCATTTCAAAGCTGCTGCAAATTCCCGAAACCCAAGTCAATCGCTCTCTGCTCTCCGCTCGCATTCGCCTGCGCCGCGCTCTCGCCGAAGGGCAGGAAGCAGCAGCTGAAGCGGCATAGCAGCTTGCCCCTCCCACATCTTAAGCATTCGCGCACGGCAGCATTCACCCGCTGTCTCTAGTGCTCGTCATTCTGAGCAATCCCGGGTTCCCGGCACGCGCGATGTTCCTGTATTGGGGGGTAGCGAAGAATCTCAACGACGCTGGTGCGTAAACTGCGCTGAGATTCTTCCTCTCCGGCCGTCAGTACATGGGATGACGGCTCAGGCGACCGATCTCATGGCGTCTCGACTCAGCGGCGCGGTCCATCTTTCTTGTTGATCGCTTCTTCTACGCGCTGCTTTCGCGCCTTCGCCCAACCGTCCTTCGTCGTCTGCCTGGAGCGGCCCAACGCCAATGCTCCTTCCGGAACATTCTCGGTGATCGCTGAGCCCGCTGCGATATACGCGCCGTTGCCCACAGAGATGGGCGCCACCAGCGTAGTGTCGCTGCCCACGAAAACGCCGTCACCAATCAGCGTGGTGTGCTTGCTCACGCCGTCATAGTTGCAGGTGATGGTTCCGGCCCCGATGTTGGTGCCCGCGCCTATCTCGGCATTTCCGAGATAGGTGAGGTGGTTGGCCTTCGATCCCTTGCCGAGCTTGATCTTCTTCGTTTCGACGAAGGCGCCTGCATGCGCGTCTTCGCCGATCTCCGTCTCCGGCCGCATGTGCGTGAAGGGTCCAATGAACGCGCCGTTATCGATACGCGAGTTGGCGATCACGCAGCCCTGGCGAATGAGAACCCTGTCGGCCACCGTCGTGTTCTCGATGACGGTATAAGAGCGGATGCGGCAGTCCTCGCCGATCTTTGTATGCCCGAGCAGTTGAACGTACGGCTCGATGACGGTATCGGGGCCGATCTCAACGCTCGAATCGATGACCGTAGTCTCCGGTCGAAAGATGGTGACGCCGCGGGCCATCAGCTCGCGTGCGGTATCGAGCCGCATCTCGCGATCGAGATCCATCATCTCGGCGATGGTGTTGGCTCCCAGCACTTCCACCGCATGGGCTGCCTGCAATGCGAGCACGCGCTCTTTCGCCTTGACCAGAATGCCGGCCATGTCGGTGAGGTAGAGCTCCTGATGCGAATTCTCGGCCTTCAATTCGCCCAGGTGCGCGAAGAGCGGCTCGGTGCGAAAGGCATAGATGCCGGAGTTGATTTCGCCGATCTTCTGCTGCTCGGTGGTCAGCGCTTTTTGCTCGACGATGGCCGTGACTTCCGTCTCCGATTTACGCAGAACGCGTCCGTAGCCGGCAGGATCGTGAGGAACGGCAGTCAGCACGGTCATAGCTGCCCGGTGCTCGAGGTGGAAGTCGCGCAGCTGAGCGATGGTGAAAGGCTTGAGCAGCGGTACATCTCCGGAGAGCACGAGGATATTTTCGTAGCCCTGGACCGCCGGCTCTGCGGCCTGCACCGCGTGTCCGGTGCCTTGCGGCTCACCCTGATCGACAAACTGCACACCTGTATCCTGGACCGCGGCCCGTACCTGCGCGGCCTGATGGCCGACGATGACATAGATGTCCTTAGGCGCGACGATCTGGCTGGCGCTGGCAATGACATGCTGCAGCAGCGAGCGGCCTCCGATTTCATGAAGAACCTTCGCGCGCTTCGACTTGAGCCGCGTGCCTTTGCCCGCAGCCATGATCACGATTGCTAATTGCATAAAGACAGGGTACAGGCTCTCGGGGCGAAGGTGCACGGAGGCGTATTTCCACAATGCCGTCGTCTGCGATTCATGCTGGTTACGAGCTTCGAATCGAAGCTCCGGTTGTCTGAGGACGAAAGCCCTTCACGCCTTCCGCCTGCAACTCCCCCTACATCTCCCCCTGCATCTCCCCCACATCTATTGATCAGGCAGATCCCTCTCAATTGCCTGCAAAAGATGCCGGATTCGAGCCGGTCTCGGCCGCAAGGCATTTCATTCTAGGGGCTTCGGAACCTTTCTCCATGGGCACGGCATGCCGAAAGTTGTATAGACCGTTCCCCGATCCAACGATAAACAAGGAGAACGGCCAATTGTGGCGCATTCTTCCCCCCGGATGCCGAGCCTCGCCTCTTTCCCATACTTGCGGACGACAAGGGATAGAGGTGCACCGAGGAGCAACATGTGTTTGTAAGCGGCTACAACGGATGGTTCGTTCTCATCTCGCTGCTCATTGCGATCCTGGCATCCTATACCGCTCTGGATATGGCCGGCCGCATCGAAGCCGCCACCGGAAGGCTTTCCGCATGGATATGGCTCGCCGGCGGTTCTTTCGCCATGGGACTCGGTGTCTGGTCGATGCACTTCATTGGCATGCTGGCCCTCGATATGCCTATGCCGATGGGCTTCGACGTCCGCATCACGGGACTGTCTCTGCTGATTGCCGTGGCCGCCTGCGGATTTGCGCTATGGTTGACGTCGCAGAAAAATCTCTCCTGGCCGCGTCTGGGCGGCGGCGCTCTGTTGATGGGCGGAGGGGTTGCCGCGATGCACTATACGGGCATGGCCGCGATGCGCATGACGCCCGCGATCTCTTACGTCCCTTCAATCTTTGCGCTCTCGATTGTGATTGCTGTGGCTGCTTCCGGTGCCGCGCTGTGGATCGCCTTCCATCTTCGCCGCAACTCGTCGAAGGTCAGGCTGCTTCGCGCCGGCGCTGCGATAGCGATGGGCATTGCCATCGCTGGAATGCACTACACCGGAATGGCAGCTGCCCGCATTCCGGCGGGAAGCATCTGCGCAGCCGCGCACACCGGTGCGGATCCGCGGTGGCTGGCGGCGCTGGTCATTGTGATCACCTGCGGCGGCCTCTCGGTGGCTCTTCTCATGTCGGTTCTCGACATGCGCATGGAATCGCGCACCGCGATCCTGGCTCAGTCGCTGGCGAATGCCAACCGGGAGCTGACTCACCTCGCGCTGCACGACAATCTCACCAAGCTGCCCAACCGCGTCCTGCTCGAGGACCGGCTGCAGCAGGCAATTCAAAATGCGAAGCGTGAAAAAGGCCGTTTTTCAGTAATGTTTCTCAACCTGGACGGCCTCAAAGCAGTGAACGATGCCTTCGGCTACCGTACGGGCGATTCGCTGCTGGCCGAGGTCGCGGTGCGCATCAAGGTCAATACCCGCTCCAGCGATACACTGGCGCGCATCGGCGGCGACGAGTTCGTCCTGCTCGCGGGCACCAGCGATCCGGCGGACGCTGCCGGCGTTGCGGAGAAACTGCTCGCCGCAGTCCGCCAGCCTTATCAGGTCGAGGACCGGGAGCTGTCGGTTTCGGCGAGCATCGGCATTGCGATGCTCAATGCCGAGGACCAGTCGCAGCACGAGCTGTTGATGAATGCTTATGCGGCGATGTATCACGCGAAGGCGTTGGGACGAGACCGCTACTGTTTCTTTGAAGCATCGATGAATGCCAATGCGCAGGAGCAGATGCAGCTGGTGCATGATCTGCGCCGCGCTCTCGATCGGCATGAGTTCGTGCTGATGTATCAGCCCAAGTTCGATGCCGTTTCGCTGGCCCTCACCGGCGTCGAAGCCCTGCTGCGCTGGCGGCATCCGGAGCGCGGGCTGGTGCCCCCCGATCAATTCATTCCTATTGCGGAGAAGACCGGGCTGATCGTGCCCATCGGAGAATGGGTGCTGGATGAGGCCTGCCGCCAGATGGCGTTCTGGCGGGAGACGATGAACGCGGAATGGACTGTGGCCGTCAATCTCTCGGCCGTGCAATTCGGCCACGCCGATCTGGTCGAGATGGTGGGCGCAACGCTGTCCCGTCATCATCTGGATGCGAGCTATCTGATGCTGGAGGTCACCGAGTCGACCGCCATGCGCGATGTCGACAACAGCATGCTGATTCTCGACCGGCTTACCGACATGGGCGTGCGCATCTCGATTGACGACTTCGGCACCGGCTATTCGAGCCTGCTCTATCTCAAGCGTCTGCCCGCCAGCGAGCTCAAGATCGATCGCGGCTTCGTGCGCGATCTGGCCACGGACGCAGAAGACGCAGCGATCATCACCGCGATCGTCGCGCTGGGCCGCTCTTTACATCTGAATATCGTCGCTGAAGGCGTGGAGACCGAGGTGCAGCAGGCATTCCTCACCCGGCTGGGTTGCGGCTCTCTCCAGGGATATCTCTTCGGGCGGCCGATGGCTCCCGAACAAATCGCCGAGGCCGCACTGGCCCCATCATCCGGCTCGCAGGACGATTGGCGTCCCACGCGGGGCGTGGAAGTCGCGACACACCGGAAGTCTTGACTCTGTCTGCAAGTGATCTCAATTGCAAGTGAACTGAGCTGCAACAGGGTTTCCGTCAATCTGTATCTATCGCTGCGCTATTTATTATGGGAAATGTGAGCGCAGAGGAATTCAGCGTAGAGCGGGATTATCCGCAGGCATGGGCTCGCCGCCGCACGCGCAGACGCATAGCATTTTGCCTGCTGGTCATCGCCGGCATTCTGCTCATCTTCGGCGGAGCCGGCTCGATGCGCGATTTGGCGTGGGCTCCGATTCCGCTGGGCCTCATCTTTCCCGTTCTGATCATGGCCAATCTGGTGTGGAGCTGGAGCCTGCTGCTGCGCTGTCCGCGCTGCGGGAAGCGCTTCATGGCCTCCCGCAGAGGCGGCTTGACCGGAAGCGATCCCTTCGCCAAAAGCTGCATGAGCTGTGGGCTGGCGCTGCGGATGAGCCGGCAATCACTCTGACGGGGCCGCCTGGTATTGTCAGGGCTCGAAGCTAGCGGCCTCGAATTCCAGTTTCCTGAGCTGCATTTTCGGAGATGGTTCGCGCCACTATCTCCGCAATAGTTTTTAACGCATTCGTTTTTGCGATGGCTGCCCCGAGTACTTTGGCGCGGTTTCGATAACTCGGATCACTTAATATCTGAACCACCGCCTGGCGGATCTGTTCCGCCGTGGGGGCGCCAGTCTTCAGATCGATGCCAGCACCGCTCCAGCTCACTCTCGCACATACTTGCGGCTTATCTTCGCTCGCACCTGCTGAAATAATAGGAACACCGTAGCTGAGGGCTTGCTGGACACCGTTATAGCCGCCATTGGTTACAAAGACACTCGTCTTCGGCAGTATCTGCTCATACGGGACATAGGGTTCCACGATAGAGTTTTTCGCCGCAACAATCGCCTCCACGGGACCGCCTCCCGCCGTCACAACTACTTGAAGGTCTTCGCCGGCAAGGCCGGACAGAGCAGGATTCACGAGCTGATCGAAATCAAAGTTCGCCAACGTGCCTTGCGTTACGAAGACCACGGGCTTTGAGTCGTCCAGCTGCAGCGAAGCTTCCGTCAGCCCCTTCTGTTGAGGCAGAATCGGCCCGACAAAGCGCAGGTTCGGCCGCCTGTTACGCATGGGAAATTCGAACTCCTTGGAGCCCAACTGGAGAAAAAGATCCGGAAGACCATACATCGTATCGGTGAGGTCGAAGCCGCCAGGGACCGGGGCGCCAAGCTCTTGGAGCACTTCATTGACGTATATGTCCGCTGGAGCACGCCCCTCTTTCCATTTCCGGCTATCTTCGAGGTTCCGTTTGAGTCCTTCGGGGGTCTCGTCCGGTCCGGTCAATATGGAAAAAGCAGGGTCATGCCACATCGGGGCGGTCGTGCCGCAGGAGAGCACAGGTGGGCGAGGTTCGTTGCGTAAGAGCAGCGGGAAAATTCCCCAAAAACCGACGTCTGTCATCACGAGATCGACATTCTCCTCGTCGATGACCTTGCGTAATCCGCGATACTGATCCGGGATTCGGTCTCCCAACATATGCTTCACATAGCTGTTGGATAGATCGATCGGCGAAGTGAAGGTCCTCAAGCCTGGGATGAGTTCTCCCAGCTGGCGATAATCGTAGTTTGCGTTTCCCATCAGGGGGAGAAAACGCAGATCGCGGGCTTCCGCTTTTTCGCGAAAGAAATCAGAACTACTGAAAAGAACGTCATGTCCTTGTTGGCGCAGATATTCAGCGACAATCAACATCGGACCGGCATGCCCTGCCAAGGGCGCTGCTGCTATAAGAACCTTGCTCATGCAACTCCTTCTATACTCTCGAAACCACTCCGGGGCCCTGCCAGAGCTAACACCTGACGCCGCTGTTTTATTCCTGCTTCACTAACGAAGTGACACCTCGAATCAACTGCGTGCCAGACGCCAGGTGGCGCGGACTTCCTCAAGAGCGTTTTGTGAGTCATCGACATCCATTTTTCGTGCCTTGGGCGTGCTGAAGAGAGCCTTCAGCGCGAACTGAGTCTGACGGCTGGTCGTCATTAGTACTTGTGATTTCTGCGCCCGCAGGCTGGACGGTTCCGGCCTGACTGAAGATACCGTTTCTGTTCGTGCTGCTGCAGGCAGAGTGAAATTACTGCGGTTCCGCGTATTCAGCCATCGTCGTTCAGAAAATAGAACAACTTGTTCATACGTTTTTTGATTCAAAATGTGGGCTGCAGATACAAGAATCGGTGATGGAGAGGCAGACTGCGGGTCTCCCCTTCGCTCAGGATGACCGATTTCGAGGTGAGCCGGAAATCGTATCGATACATCCCCGGTATCGCTGAGATTCTTCCTCTTTACTAGTCGTCAAAATGACGGTGTATTGCAGGAATTCGGGGATTGCTTTCGCGGCGAGATCCCGTCTCTAGCTGGCGACGGCCGCGATCTTCTTGGCTGCGCCCAGATTCCCAGCCTGCAGCGCGGTGATGGCGCGGTCCGCTGAGAGCGGACGCGAGAACAGATAGCCCTGGAAGAGATCGCATCCCTTGAGGCAGAGCATCGACATCTGCTCCGTTGTCTCGATGCCTTCGCCTACGACGCCCAGCCCCATATTCTGCGCCATGTTGATGATGGCCTCCAGGATGGGCAGGGAACTGTTCGGCTCGTTCAACGCCTGCATGAAAGAGCGGTCGATCTTCAGCCGGTCGATGGGCAGGCGATGCAGATAGTTGAGCGAGGAGTAGCCGGTGCCGAAGTCGTCGATGGCGATGCTCACGCCCAGTCGCTTCAGCCGCTCCATCTGCCGGGTGGATTCGGCGAAGTCTTTGACCACCACGCTCTCCGTCATCTCCAGCTCGAGAAACTCCGGGAGCAGCCCTGTCTCTTCGAGAACTTCGGCTACACGCTCCGCGAAGTCCTGTCGCGCAAACTGAATCGCGGAGATATTCACCGCGACCCGGACCGGAGGATGCCCCTCGAGCTGCCACTGACGATTCTGGCGGCACGCCTCGCGCAGCACCCAGTTACCGAGGGGAACGATCATCTGGCTCTCTTCCGCAACCGGTATTAAACGCGACGGCGGCACGACGCCGAGCGTGGGATGCGTGAAGCGCAGCAGCGCCTCGACGGCCGCGACGCGTCCATCTGCATCGCACTGCGGCTGGTAGTGAAGCTCGAAGCCTCCGTTCTCGAGAGCCGAGGCCATCTCTACTTCCAGCTCGCGCCGGTCGATGGTGGCCTGATTCAAAGCGGGCGAGAAGACGCGCGTTCCGTGGCCGCCGAACTTGGCTTCATACATGGCCAGATCCGCATTACGCTCCAGCGCATCGGAGGAATCTCCGTCTTCGGGGAAGAGAGAGATTCCGATACTGGCGTCGATGCCCAGCTGCAGATCGTGAAAGGCGATGGGCGGCTGCAGGGTTTCATGCAGCGACGCGGAGACCGCCTCTGCATCGGCCCGCCCCGGCAGGCCTTCGAGAACCACCATGAATTCATCGCCGCCCATGCGCGCGACGGTATCGCTTTCGCGCAGCCTCTGCGAAAGCCGGATGGCCACTTCCTTGAGCACGAAGTCGCCCGCGGAGTGTCCGTGGACATCGTTAATCTGCTTGAATTTATTCAGGTCGATCCAAAGCACGGCAACCGACTGGCCGATCCGCCGGGCGCGGCGAATCGCCGTCTCCAGCCGCTCCTCGCCCATCAATCGGTTGGGCAGCGCGGTCAGGCTGTCGTGGTAAGCATGTCGGCGCAGCTCCTCCTGCAGATGGCAGCGTTCGAGAACCATCGACGCCATCTGGCAGTGAGTCTCGAGGAGCTCAAGATCGGTTGCAGTAGGCGGAAATTGCAGCCGCGTGTAGATGGTGAGCGTGCCGAGCGGGTTCTTGTCCGGACCGAAAAACGGAGACGACCACAGCGACTGGATGCCGTTGGCGCGCAGCAGCTCAGTCCAGGGCTTGCGATCGGCGGCGAGATTTTCGAGGATGAAGGTCTTCTTCTCGCTCAGCGCGACCAACTCCGGCACGCCGGCCAGTCCCGCCGATAACTGAAGCAGATTGCGAACCAGCTTTTCGGGAAGATCGGCGGAGGCCTGCAGGCGAAGCGTTTCGCCATCGAGAAGATGAAGCGCGCAGCTCCAGATGGATCGGTGCCTGGCCAGAACCTCGACCAGCACCCGGAAGATCTCTTCGGTTGCTTCGTCGCGAGCCAGCATCTCCAGAATCTGATTTCGGCCGCGATTCAATTGCTCGATCCGCAGGCGCTCCTTGACCTCGGATTGCAGCTCGGCGGTGCGCGCCTGAATGCGGTTCTCGAGGGAGCTGCGCTCCTGGCGAAGCTCGGCTTCGATCTTTACGCGGTGCTCGATCTGCAGGTTCATCTCGCGCTTCAGCCAGACCATGCAGAAGATGGTGGTCAGCAGCAGCACAGGCGTGGAGAGATCCATGCGCTCCACCCAGAGGTGAATGCTGCGCGCACTGGCTTCCAGCGCCTGGATATCCGCTTCCGCGATATTGGCCATCGACTGGCCGCGCTCCAGAGAATGTTCGATATCGGCGGTCTCGCGAAGATAATCCGCCATCCACTGTGCATCGAGATTCAGTCTTGCCGCCAACTGCTGGAGCTCGACGGCCTGTGCGGCAATCGTGGTGGAGTTGTTGTCGAAGTTGGTAGGAGCGTTCTGAACAAACTCGCGCAGCGAAGATGCCAGCGTGCTGGCGAAGGCGCGTTGCGTTCCCAGGTCCTCGCGATTCTTCTCGTTCTCCATCAGCGTCTGCAATCCGTCGAGACGCGACCGATAGGAGGTAAGCGTCGCGCGTTGCGTCAGAACCGTGGAGTCCATGCTTCGCAAAAAACGCGAAGCGATCAGGATGCCAGCAGAGATAGCGATCTGTAGTACGACAAGCGCATAAAAGACCTGGTTTCCGATCCGCGAGCGCCACTCCAGCTTGAACGAAGGCAAGGGAAACTCCAAAATGACTGCAATGACAGCAATGTATCTTTTCTATCGGCCTCGGCCCTGCCTGTTTCCATGGCGGCGCGGACGCGCAGAGCTATAGCGATGAGAAGAATGTGATGGGATCAAACGCCAGTAATGGCGCGGCTGGAACGAGGTTCGACCGCGCGACGGAACACGCGGTGCCTGCGAGCGTTCCTCTTCGGCTCCGTGAAAAAAAGGTAAATTTCAGCTTGTACTGTAGTCCTAAAATCTCTCCGGGAGCCGCCACTGAAGAAGCGGCAGCAGGCTGGAGTTGTCGTCGGTCCACGCCGTGACTTCCGCCTTGCGATGAATATCCATCGCCAATGCTGCGATCTGCGGTTGCGCGAGAAACGCGGAGTTGCTTGTCACCAGCACCCACGTCGCGCGGTATTCGCCGCGCGCACTGTTGCCGGGAGTATCGACGACACGGGCCTGCATTCCCGCCGCAGCGGCCAGCTCAGCAATCTCGGGCGTGAGATCGACATACTGATTCGACACATGGAAGGCCAGGATGCCGCCCGGTGCAAGCTGGCGGCGGTAGATCTGCATGGCCTCCGTGGTGAGGAGATGCAGCGGAATCGCATCGCCGCTGAAGGCATCGATGGCCAGCACGTCGAAGTTCTCCGCAGGCTCGACATCCAGCGAGAGTCTGGCATCTCCCGGCGCGAAGCTGATCTTTGCGGGCGAGTCGCGGAGATAAGTGAAAAGATTTTCCGCAATAGGCCGCACCGCCGGGTTGATCTCATAGAACCGGATGCGATCGCCGGCCTGGCCGTAGGCAGCGAGCGTTCCCGCACCCAGTCCAACGACACCGATGTCGCGCGGACGGCCATCGCAGCAGAAATGAAGCGCGAGTCCTATCCCGGAGTCCGGAGCGTAATAGGTCGTCGGCGTGCGGCGAAACTCCGGGGCGAACCACTGCGTGCCGTGCTCGATAGTGCCATGCAGTAGAGTCCGCACGGTGTGGGCCTGCGGAGGGTAGTGCGATTGCCTGACTCGCAGCGCGCCGTAGAAGTTGCGTTCCTCGACCAGCGTGCTGCGCGCGTAAACGATATGCAGCATGATGACCAGAGCCAGCAACAGTGCGGTTCCCACCGACCACAGCAGCCGCTGCGCCCAGCCCTCCTGCCATGTAACTGCCAGCGCAAGAGCGGCGGTCGCCAGGAAGGCCAGCGCGATGTCGTAATTCGCGTCGAAGAGCAGCGGACAGCCGATGGCGATGAAGATGGTGCCGGCCGCTCCGCCCGCGGCCAGCAGAAGATAGAAGAGCGTAGCCTCCGACGGATCGCTGGGACGCAGTCTGTAAGCCTCCGCGTGGCAGAAAAGGCAGGCAAAAAATAATTCCGCCAGGAAGAAGCCGATGCTGAGCAGGATGGGCACGCTCACATCGGTCTTCGACAGCATGTAGCCGAGGCTGGCCAGCATCACCACCAGCAGGCGCACCACCAGCCATCGCCTGTAGAGCCCCGGGGCCTCGAAGGCCACGATAAAGGTGAGCAGGTATACGGCCAGCGGCAGCACCCACAGCAGCGGGATAGCGGCAATGTTCTGGCTCAGGTGGTTGGTCACCGCGCACAGCTGCATCGCCGCTCCGGCGGGCAGCAGAAACCAGAGTATTTTCTGCCGCAATCCACTGCGCGATGCGCCTTCGGGAACGCTGGGCTCGGCACGGTCGAGCGGCATCGCGCTGCGGCTGCGCCAGGCCAGGATGCCGCAAAGGATTGCATAGAGAACGAAGCCGCAGCTCCACGTGAATCGCTGCCGGCCCAGAGAAAGATGCCGCTCGATCACCGTGGGATAAAGCGCGAGCGCCAGCAGCGATCCCGCATTCGAAAGCGCAAAGAGACGCCACGGCACATCGCGGTCTTCCTCGCGTGCCAGCCAGAGCTGCAGCAGGGGACTGGTGGCGGAGAGCATGAGAAACGGCAGGCCGATCGTCAACGACAGAGTGGCGAAGATCGCCGTCAGCGGATGGCCGGCTGCTCGCGCAAGATCCGGCTGATGGATGAGCGCGAGCATCGCCGCAGCCAGCGCCAGCAGGACTATATGTAACAAGGCGGCGACTCGGGCGGATCGTGTCCGTCCCAGCCAATGCGCGTAGAGATAGCCGAGCAGCAGAGCGACCTGAAAAAAACAGAGGCAGGTGATCCAGACGGCGGAAGACCCGCCCAGGGCCGGCAGCAACTGCTTCGCAGCCATGGGCTCGACCGCAAAGAGCAGAAACGCCCCCAGAAAAATTGTCCAGCCATACAAGCTGCGAAACGAGCGAAAGACCTGAAGCATCCCGTTAAAAAATTACCATGTGGGGGTGTTCTTACGGATGGCCGCAGCGGTCTTGTATTGGGGATGAAACAGCCGCCTATGCGTGAAACGCTCCCGCATCTGGAAAAAGCAATGTGGACAGGCAACCATGCGAATTCTCTACGGCCGGCAATCTCTGTAAATCATTCATTCCAGGCGATTATCTTGCCGGCGACCGGCTGTAACTCATTGTTTGCATGAGACTTTCCAGGATGTCATGGAGAATCTCGGATTCAGTGCAGTGTGATTGATTCTGCGGCAGTTGATGCGCGGTCATTGGTGAGACTGAACTTACTCATCACGACGCTCGATACTTCGTGCTCAGCGACGGGGTTGTTGCGGCAGGGAGTGCGATTGCGGGCTGGCGGTCGGTGCGTCCGCCGAGGAGGGTGTAGGTGCAGAGGGCCAGATTGGGCATGGCTTCCTCTATTTGCGCATGAAAAAAGGACCGTGCTTTGGAGCGGTCCTTTTTGGTTTCTTGATCTAGTTCTATTTTAGCTGGTTGGGTGGTAATTATGCGCCAGGGGATCTGATATCTAAACGAACTGCCTGTATCTGTATCTGAATCCGGTGCAAGTCTGGCGGTAAATGTTTAGCATCAAAGCAACTCATGGTTCCCGTCTCCGTATGTTTCGAGGGTTGATCCTCATCGTTCACACTCATCGAACCCTTCATTGGTAAGTAGGAACGGCCAAAATATAAGCAAGCCATGGAGCGACCAGGAATGCTGACATTCGACAATTTGCCTATTAGAGCTAAGGCCATTCTTACGTTCATTGACGAAAAGTGGGAAGACCTTCGGGCAAATGCCCGCCATGGCCATCAAGATCGCTTTTCGGACTGGGAAGCCCTCGCTGCGACGTCAAAAGATGGCCATTTGGACGATCTAGATCCCCAACGACCTTACATTCTTTTCCTTCCGAATGACTTCGTCACACCCGGCGGCCGATTCATGGTTCAGTTCTACTGGGACAGTTACTTCGTCGTTAAGGCACTGATTTGCACTGAACGATTTGAGTTGGCTAAAGGTATTGTGGAGAACTGCCTTTTTTTGGCGGACCGCCATGGAATGGTCATCGCGAATCGCAAACGGTGGGCCGCGGGTTCGCAGTTACCGTTCTTGTCTGAGATGGTGAGGGAGGTTTACAACACAACGCGAGACAAGAAGTGGCTCGCATGGGCGGCTTCTATTGTGGAAAGAGAATTCATCGGTTATTGGCTCAACTCCGATCATCTCGCCTATGAAGGCCTGAGCCGATATCACGCGCCTCCCTGTTATCCTGCCGAAAATATCGCGGATATCACCATGGACCATGAAGCGAGTTGGGATCTTTCTCCCCGATTCGATCGAGGGGACGTCCTAGAGCTTCTGCCAGTGGACCTCAATAGCAATCTTTACGCTTACGAGATGGATCTTGCCGTCTTTCATGAAGAGCTTGATTCTCCAAAAGAAGCTTCGCTGTGGAGGAATCGGGCGGAACAGCGGGCGCGGGCGGTAAACGCTTTAATGTGGGACAGTGCGGACGGAATCTATTACGACTTCAACTTCGTTACCGGTCAAAGAAAGAAGGTGAAGTCGATGGCGACGTTCTTTCCCCTCTTTCGCAAGATTGCGAGCCGCGAGCAGGCACGCACCATTGCAGAAAAGATCGAATTGTTCGAACGCGAATACGGTATGGCCGCATGCGACCAGAGCTACGGGTACATCGATAGGCAATGGAATTATCCGGTGGGATGGCCACCTCTCCACCTGGTCAGTTATCTGGCATTAAAAAGTTACGGGCATATGGAGATTGCCGGGCGCATTGCCTTGAAGTGGCTCAATCTCAATCTCAGAATATGGGAGCAGACCGGTAAGCTATTCGAAAAGTATGACGTTGAGATCGGTTCCGCCGAAGTGCTTGAGGATCGCTATAAAAATCAGGATGGATTTGCGTGGACAAACGCAACCTTTCTTTATTTATTGAAGGATCTCGCCGCGGGATCTAAACTCTCCGTACAAAGTACGGGTTAGAGAATGAATGACCAACAGTTGTCCCAGTGCGAGTTCGAGGCGCTGTATCGGGAGATACAGGAACACGGGACCAGGCTTTTTCAAGTTATGGCGTTTTGCGTGGGCGGATCTACTGCTCTGCTGAGCTACGTCTTTACGATAGACCCCCAAAAGCTTCCTTTTCATGATCTTTTGCCGCCATTCTTGTTTTTGCTGCCGTTTCTCGTTCTTACTCCGTGCCTCATGCTGGTGCAATCGTCACTGCATTCGACCACGAGGATAGCGGCATATCTCATCTTCAGATATGAGGAGAGAAATTTTGGGGTGTACTGGCAACGGTCAATTCAGGCGTATCGGTCGGGCCACAACGACGGTTTCCGCCACCGGCCCTTCCGGTGGGCCCTGATAGCCGTTTTTGGCAGCCTGGGGACCGCCAGCCTTGTTGCCTCGATGGTCTCAACGATTTCAGTCGGCATTCACCACTGCTTCACGCCGCCGCTCAAAGGACACGCTTTTTTCTGGATTTACGGATCACTGTTTTCGGTCCTAACTGTGCTGCTAATTGTGGCAAATCTGAGCCTGTTTCACGGTTGGGGTCGGCAGCCGTTCGAACATGAGTTGGCCACCTGGAGAAAGATTGGCGAACCCCCCTCCGTTGCGAACGCTGTAGGCCCGCCTAACACTCCGAGCGCATTCTGATGCGGATGGCTCAGGATTCTGCCGGAGCCCTCCCGTTTTGTTTCAATCAATTGCCCGTAAAATCCCACCATGTTATTCTTGTTGCAGACACTTAGGAAGTGTAGAGAACATAGAACACAGGAGTAACGCACACACCGTGCTGGCACCCACTAGAAAAACCGAAATCATTACGCAGTTTCGCACCCATGACTCCGATACCGGCAGCCCTGAAGTGCAGATTGCCATCCTCAGCACGCGCATCGGCGAGCTGACCGAGCACTTCAAGACCCACGCCAAGGATCATGCCTCGCGGCGCGGCCTGTTGATGCTGGTTAGCAAGCGCCGCCGTCTGCTTGACTACCTCAAGACGAACGACTCCGACCGTTACCGCGAAGTCATCGGCAAGCTGGGCATACGCAAGTAGCCTGAAGATTCCCTTGTCTCCTACGCAGACGCGACGGAAATCGAATCGAGGATGGAACGCGTTTTGCCCGCATCTCCCAGGAGGGGTGCGGGACAGCCGTTCTTTCCACATCTCGAGGGCGAGATGTGGAGCACCCACCCCTGCGATGTATCCAGCGGGCACGGGGAGTGTTTCGCTGTGATGCGAACGCTCTCCGCGGTCTCCTGCCAGAATGTCTTCGGCAGGACCGCGTTGCCTTCTTCGTTTTCTTTCCTTTGTGCTGCGACCCTCCCACCCCCGATCACTCGCCCGGCTTCGGCCGAGAGCGGCGAGCCTTCGTCCGCCTGGCCACAGGCTGCGACGAAAGCTCCGCACAGCGGTGCGCGCATCCTTCGCGCCTCCGCCGATGGCTGCGTGATCGCCATCCGCAATTCGAATCGAGGAATTTATGAAGCAAGACGTTACAGTTGAGCTTACTGGCGGCAAGAAGCTGCATTTTGAGACCGGCCGCATGGCCAAGCAGGCGCCGGGTGCGGCGCTCGTCACCCAGGGAGAGTCGGTAGTGCTGGCGACGGCAGTCGCCTCCCCGGACCCCAAAGAAGGCATCGATTTCTTTCCCCTGACCATCGACTATCGCGAATACGCCTATGCAGGTGGACGCATCCCCGGTGGCTTCATCAAGCGTGAAGGCCGTCCCAGCGAGCGCGAAATTCTCACCTGCCGGCAGATCGACCGGCCCATGCGCCCGCTGTTCCCGGAAGGATTCCGCAACGAGACTCAGGTGATCGTGCTGGTCTTCTCGGCCGACAAAGAGAACGATCCGGACATCATCGGCATCAATGCGGCCAGCGCCGCGCTGTCGCTCTCGGATATCCCGTTCGGCGGCCCGGTAGGCGCGGTGCGCGTGGGCCAGGTGAACGGCGAGTTCGTCGTGAACCCGACTTATGCGGAGCGCAAGGAGAGCCCGATCAGCATCACCGTCGTCGCGACCATGGAAGGCATCACCATGATCGAGAGCGGCGCGCAGGAAGTGGAAGAGAACGTGGTGCTCGCGGCCATCGAGTTCGGCCATGCGGAGATCAAGAAGATCGTCGCGGCGATCAACGACCTGGTAGCGCGCGCGGGCAAGACCAAGCGCACGGTCGCTCCTCCGGAGTTCGACCAGGCCTACTACGACGCGCTTAACGCCAAGATCGGCGATCGCTTGAAGGATGCGCTCGACACCAGCGCCCACCCCAAGTTCGAGAGCGCCGCATTGGTGAAGGCGATCAAGGACGAGCTGGCCAAGGAAGTCGCCGAAGGCGAAGATCCGGCCGCAGCGAAGAAGAAGCTGGCCAAGTATTACGAGGCTCTGCGCGAGAACATCTTCCGCGAGCAGGTGACGAAGGATCGCATCCGTCCCGACCGCCGGGCGTTCGATCAGATTCGCCCCATCACGATTGAGACGGGCGTATTGCCCCGCACCCACGGTTCGGCGCTCTTCACCCGCGGCGAAACGCAGGCTCTGGTCACCGCGACCCTGGGCACCAACGACGATTCGCAGCGCCTGGAGAGCTTCGAGGGCGAGCAGAAGAAGCGCTTCATGCTGCACTACAACTTCCCGCCGTTTTCCGTAGGCGAAACGGGCCGCATGACCGGCGTAGGCCGCCGCGAAGTGGGTCACGGAGCCCTGGCGGAGCGCGCGATCAGCGCGGTGCTGCCCAGCGAAGCCGAGTCTCCCTATGCGCTGCGCGTGGTCTCCGACATCCTCGAGTCCAACGGATCGTCTTCGATGGCCTCGGTGTGCGGCGCGAGTCTCGCGCTGATGGATGCGGGCATTCCTCTGAAGGCCGCAGTTGCCGGCGTAGCCATGGGTCTGGTAAAGGAAGGCGATGCCTACGCTATCCTGACCGACATCGCCGGTGCGGAAGATCACTACGGCGACATGGATTTCAAGGTAGCCGGAACCCGCAAGGGCATCACCGCTCTGCAGATGGATATCAAGATCAGCGGGTTGACTCCGCAGATCATGCGCGAAGCGATGGAGCAGGCGCTGCGTGGCCGGCTCTTCCTGCTGGACACGATGGACGCCGCGCTGAGCGGACCGCGTGACGTCAAGTCGAAGTACGCGCCGCAGATTCGCACCCTGCAAATTCCCACCGACAAGATTCGCGATCTGATCGGACCGGGCGGCAAGACCATTCGCGGCATCATCGAGGCCACCCAGGTCAAGATCGATGTCGACGATACCGGTCGCGTCAATGTCGCTTCGAGCGACGCCGAGGGTCTGGACAGGGCTTTGGCCATGATCAACGACCTCACCGCCGTGCCCGAGATTGGCAAGACCTATCTGGGCAAAGTGGTTCGGCTCGCCGAGTTCGGCGCGTTCGTCGAGATCTTCCCCGGAACCGACGGTCTGCTGCACATCAGCGAGATCGCCGAGCACCGGGTGAAAGAAGTTAAAGATGAATTGCGCGAAGGCGATCAGGTGCTGGTCAAGGTGCTGGGCATCGAAGGCAACCGCATCAAGCTCTCCCGCAAGGCTCTGCTCAAGGAGCAGCGCCAGAAGCTGGGTCTGCCGGAGCCGGGTGCCGCGGGTGACATCGCTGCGTCGGGTGAGGGCGAGAGCGGCGAAGGCCGTCCGCGCCGCGAACGCCGGCCCGAGTCGGGGCGTGCGGAGTCGAGCCGTCCTGCTGTTCCGGCGGAAGATCGCCAGCCAACTTCGAACGCCAGCACCATCACCATCGAAGGCGGAGACGACTTCGAGGATGGTGAAGAGGGCGACGATGAGGGCGGGGAAGAGATCAACTTCAACCGTGCCGACGGCACACCGGCCCCCGCGGGCGAGCGTCGTCCCGGCGGCGGTGCAGGTGGACCGGGCGGAGCTGCTGGCGCAGCTGCACGCGGCCGCAGGCGGCGTCGCGGCCGGGGTCGTGGACCCGGCGGTGGACCGGGAAGCGGACCGGGCGGCGGCAGCGGCGGCGGTGGAAGCCGCGGACCGCAGTAACCGATAACCCGAAAAGGGCTGCGCTCCGGCGCAGCCCTTTTCCTATTGTGGGCAAGAATGTGACTAATGGGAGCGAGATCGCGCCTGACCTATGGACTTTGACCGCCTCCTGCCGATGAAATGGCGTGTTACCGCTGTGTATCTTGCGGTGGGAGCGATCTGGGGCAGCGCCTGGATTCCAAACCAGACACTGTCTCAATCGCTGCCCGAACTGGAGGTTGGCGTCCTGCGCTTCGGCCTGGCGGCAATTGTGTTGGGCGTCGTTGTGACCCTGAGACACTTTGGAACGTCTACCAAAGGTAAGGCGGGCGCGGGGCCAGGTGCGGGGCCGGATGCGAGGCCGGATGCGAGGCCGGATGCGGGGCGTTCGACGCAGGGGCAGGCGGCTCCGGCACGTTCGGCGCTAGGATTGCTGTTTCCTTCCGCTCTGCTGGGGGTGACCATGCTGGCCCTGCCCTACGCTCTCACGGTCTGGGCGGCAGAGCAGCTTTCGGCGGGAGTGGTAGCGCTCTGTTTTGCCACCATGCCCCTGTTTCTGCTGTTCTTTGCAGGAGCGGAAAATACCGGGCCAGGAAATACCGGGCCAGATCGCGGAGACCAGGGAAGCGCCATTCCCGCGGTCGCCCTGGGGATCGGCGGCGTGGCGATGGTCGTTGCACCGGGCCTGTCTGTGAGTCTGCTGCAAGCCAGGGGCGCGGCAGCCCTGCTGCTGGCGGTGGCATTGGAAGGGTTCTCGATGATCTATACCCGACGACTCTACGCAAGCGGAAGGCTGAAGAGCGGCGAGATCCCTGCCTTTTCTGCAATCCAGTTCGCGTCTGCCTCCGTATTCTTAGCGGTGCTGACTGTCAGCACCGGGCAACATTTCACTTTTCGACTCGATGAAACGGCAGCTCTGCGGCTTGCAACGATTGCCATTGTCATAAGCGCCGGAACGCTGCCGCTCTTTTATTGGCTGCTGCAAAGCATGGCCGCGTGGCAGCTGGGCACCCTGCAATGGGTCGCGACGCTGGTCGCCGTGGGTGAGGCCGCTCTCATGATCCGCGTGCGACCCAGTCTGGAAGGGTGGATCGGGGCTGTGCTCGTGCCGGCCTGCATCGCCTGGATACTCTCCCGAACCCAAAATGAGACTTCAGGACGGGTAACTCCTCAGATAACAATCGATACTTTCTCCGGCCTGGCAGCATCGGATAAAGACAGGGATTCAAGGTAGACTTCGGCTATGAGCGCGTCCATGTATATCGTTGTAGAGGGCGAAGATCCCGGGTATGACATCTTCGTCAACGGGCACGCCCTGGCGCGGAACGAGGATGCGCTGGAGAAGCTGGCATTACGTCTGGGAGTGAAGCCGCTCCTGGAATTTTTTTCCGCGGACCAGAATTCCATGGCTCTGCTGCTGGAAGAGGGCGCGGGCGATCCGGAGTGGGCCAAGACCCTGCCTCCGCCGCAGTGGTTCTCGCCGGGCGATGGCCTGACGAGCATCTGCGCGCTCCTCGATTGTCTCAAAGGCGCGCCGACAACGCTGGGCTCCGATACCGCCCCGATCGTCGCGGAGCTGGAAGAGTACGAGCGGGTCCTGCGCAAGACCGCACAGCGCAGCTTGCGCTGGCAGCTGGCGGTTAGCTGGAAGTAATCCGCTGATCCGGGTTAACGCACACTTACATGGCGGCTTACCAGGAACCCGCTGATAGCGGATACTAGCGGCGCTGCGATTCCCACAGAGATGACGGACATCCGATGCGATAGGGGACCTCCCTCGGACCACCCCGCAGCTCCGTAAAAATCGAAGAGAACAAATGCGGTTAGGACGGCTAACAACACCCTTCGGGGCGTGGATACCGGGAAGAGCCAACCGAGGGCGCGGGGCTCGATGCGGGCGAAAAAGTAAAGCAGTATAAGTGCCGTGGGGATTCCGAAGACGGCTAAAAGCGTCCATGGCGACCAGCCAAAGCCGCGCTCAACCGCATACATATCCTGATAGAGATCTGTTCCATCGGTAAAAGTGCGTATGGGCACATAATCGATGAGATTGCCGATGCTAGCGACGCAGACCCAGTAGCAAAACATGGCCCATCCGCGTGCATTCCACCGCCGGGCCACGCACCAGCCCCAGAGGCTGAGCGGGAGGGTGACCAGGGCGTTCCCAAGGAACGCGCCGGCTGCGCTGATGATGGCGGCCTGCATGCCGTGGCCGCTGGCAAAGATGGGCGCCTCATCGACATTTTGGTTGATGCCGAACTGGATCAGAAAAACAGTCCAGGAGGGGTGGGCGTAGTCCAATGCCAGCGGATTGGCCTTCCAATGGAGAATCCAGGCCACGAAGGTATGCGCGTATTCATGCGCGAAGAAGGCGCACGCATGGGCCGCCCATAGCTGGACAACAAGTAGGCAGAGGAAGGCAGGCCATCCCCACCTGCGAGCGCTCGGGCTACGGGGCGCTTCAGATTGCATTCGTTAGTCTCCGATCGCCTGATCGTACTCGATCGTCTCGCCCAGACGAGACTTTTCTCGGCTGCGACTTGGTGCCGCTCGTCCAGGCACCCGGTTCGGGTTGCGCCTTTGGCGCTTGGATATGTAATGGCAGTAACGGTTGTGGAATCCCACATCTCAGAAGCGAGATGTGGGGCACCCGGATTTGCTGCGCGGCGTTCTATGACGAGTGCGCTTATTCTGTTAGGCAATGAAATTTTCGGCTTGGTGTATTGGACTTTTTCTTCTTCTGTCGGGCGCGACGTTCGTTCGTGCTTCCGATCCCGTTGTCATCACGGTGGACGCGTCGAAGTCTGTGGGCGTTTACAAGCCGGCCTGGAACTACTTCGGCGCCGACGAGCCGAACTACACCTATGCTCCCAATGGCGAGAAGCTGTTACGCGAGCTGGGCGGGCTCACTCCTGCCCCGGTTTACTTCCGCACCCACAACCTGCTCACCACCGGCGATGGTTCGTCCTCGCTCAAGTGGGGATCGACGAACGCCTACCGCGAGAATCCCGACGGCTCGCCGCTCTACGACTGGACCATCACCGACCGCATCTTCGACGCGCTCATCGCGGCGCATGTCCGTCCGCTGGTCGAAGTGGGATTCATGCCCGAAGCCTTGTCGACGCATCCCGAGCCTTATCGCCACGACTTCCCCAAGGGAGATGTCTTCACCGGCTGGAGCTATCCGCCCAAGGACTATGCGAAGTGGAGCGCGCTGGTCACGGCGTGGGCGCATCATCTGCACGGCCGCTATGGCGCGCAGGTCGATGGCTGGCTCTGGGAGGTCTGGAACGAGCCGGATATCGGCTACTGGCATGGAACGCCGGAAGAGTATGACAGGCTCTATGACGTGACCGCTGCGGCCATCCGCGGCGAGCTGCCGCAGGCGAAGATCGGCGGCCCGGAGAGCACGGGTCCAGCCAACGACCATGCGGCCGCCTTTCTGCGCCTTTTTCTCGATCACTGCGCTCACGGCACGAATGCCGCCTCCGGCAAAACAGGTGCGCCGCTCGACTTCATCAGCTTTCATCCCAAGGGCAACCCGAAGTTCATCCAGGACAGTGCGGGCGGTCATGTGCGGATGAACGTTGGCGCGCAGCTGCGCAACGTCCAGCGCGGGATGGAGATCGTCGCCTCTTATCCTGAATTCCGAAACACGCCGATCATTCTGGGCGAGAGCGATCCCGAGGGCTGCGCCGCCTGCAAGGGCGCGCAGAACGGCTATCGCAACGGACCGCTCTACGGCGTGAGCGTGGCCGAGGCCATGATGCGCACCTATGAGCTGGCGCGTCTGGAGAAGGTTCGTCTGCAAGGCGCAGTGACCTGGGCCTTCGAGTTCGAGGACCAGCCCTATTTCGCCGGCTTTCGTGAGCTGGCCACCAATGGCATCGATAAGCCGGTGCTGAATGTCTTTCGCATGATGGGCATGCTGGGCGGCGATTGGGTCAATGTCACAAGCAGCGGTGCTCAGCCTCTCAGCGATGTGGTGGCCAGGAGCGTGATCGAGTCTCCGGATGTGAATGCTGTAGCCACGCGGCAGGAGCACGAAGTCGATGTGCTGCTCTGGAATTATCACGACGACGATCTTTCGGCGGAGCCGGCACAGGTAGCGCTCGCGCTCAAGGGGCTGCCCAAACAGAAGGCTCGGATTGAGATTTATCGGATGGACGCTGATCACGCCAACGCTTATTCTGCCTGGCAGCGCATGGGCAGTCCGCAGTCTCCTACGGCGGAGCAGGTTCGGGAGATTGAAAAATCTGGCACTCTGGAACCGGAGCGGCTCATGTCGAACGCCGCAGGAGACGCCGTTCCGGTGAGCGTCGATCTTTCCTTGCCGCGCCAGGGCGTTTCTTTGGTCCGCGTGACATGGTAATGCGGATTGGGTGATGCTGGATTTCGCGTCGTCCGGGGCCTTAGGCGCGTCTAATGAGGGAACATGGCCGATCAACTTTATCTGAGTGTGTGGTACCCCAATTTCCGCCTGGCTGCTCTTCCGGCGGCATTGGAGAAGGTAATGCAGCAGTTTGCCGCCGTCGCCGGCTCCGCGCGCGTGAAGGCGGTCACCGTCTATCCCATCTCCTGGACCGAGCCCGAGGTCTATCAGCGCATCTATGACGAGGAGCACGAGCCGGATCTACCCTTGTCCGAGCCGCGCGAGGCCATCGCCGCCGCGATGGAGACTGTCCATGATGACTTCGCCTATGAATTCGAGCTGGTGTGGGAGCTTTGGGCCCCCGAGGTCGGAGGCGGTCTGGAGCCGGTGTGGAGAAAAGAGCCGCGGGTGGTGCGCATCGTCGGCTATGGGCCGGAGTTCGACGAGGGAGCTTACGAGCAGAACGGGCATGTCCGCATCGACTTCGGACCGGATACGCCGTTTCTCCAGGAGGAAGTCGATCTGGATGAGGACACGGCGAGGCATGTCAAACAGAACGTGCAGATGCTGGTGGATTTCACGAATGCCGTGCAGCAGCATGGTGGGATATCGAGCCGGCTGCTGTGGTCGGAGTCGGGGGAGAGCCTGGCGCAAAAGCTCATCGCCCGCCTCCAGAGTGTCAATTAGTCGACGACAGCTGAAAGGCGGGTCGCTAAAAAGCGGGTCGCTAAAGTGCGGTCAGCTGAAGAACGGTTAGCGTAATTGGTGGATGGTATGCGCTGCGGCCTTCGAGGAAAGACTTGCAAATAGGATTTGGATTAGAAACTCTAAACTTCGCTGTTCTGCCACGACCGTTCTAGCTAGCCGGGTTATCCCTGACCGGACTTTAGCCGCCCGTTTGTTCGCTACCAGCTTTTTAGCCAACCGCTTTTTAGCAACCCGCTTCCCAGCCACCCGCTTCCCAGCCACCCGCTTTGCAGCCACCCGCTTTGCAACTACCCGCATCTGAGAAAATACCTTTATGCGTCTGACCGTGGCGAGGCTTCGCCAGAGCATTGTGTTGCTGGCTTGCCTGCTGTTTGTGGTCCTGGCTGCTTTCTTTCTGTATGCCCGGTATCGCTTTCGCCATTTTGAGAAAGACCTCCCGGCCAGGCTGGGAATCGACATCCAGCAGACCGCGGATGGCTTTACCTTTTCTCATTCCGCGCAGGGGCACACGCTCTACACCATTCACGCCTCGAAGCTCTTCCAGTACAAGCAGGGCGGCCACGCCACGCTCCACGATGTGCAGATCACGCTGTATGGCGCGCCGGGATCGAATCGCGCCGACAAGATCTACGGCTCGGAGTTCGATTACGACAAGTCGTCGGGCATCGTGAGCGCCAAGGGCAATGTCCAGATCGATCTTTCCGGGCTGGGCGACGACAGCAGCGCGGGGAAGGCCGCTCCGGCGAAGACTGGTCAAGCGAATCAGACCAATCAACCCAACCAGGCCAACCAGCCCGGCCAGACTGGCCAGGACGATGCAAAGGCGCAGCAGCAGATCATCCACATCAAGACCAGCGGCCTGGTCTTCAACGAGAAGACCGGCGACGCCGTCACCTCGGAGCACACCGAGTTTTCGCTGCCCAAGGCGGCGGGAAGCTCGACCGGAGCCAGCTACAACTCGAAGACCGGCCTGCTCGTGCTCGATCAGGAAGTGGTGCTGACCACCAGCAACAACGGCAATCTGGCTATCGTTCACGCCACGCACGCCACGCTGCTCCGCGATTCGCGGCAGGCATTTCTGCTCCATCCTTCCACCGACTACCAGACCGAGAAGAGCTCGTCCGACCAGGCCATCATCTACTTCCGGAAGGACGGATCGGCCTCGAGCGTGGACTCTCAGGGGCACGTGCGCATGCTCACCGATAGCGGAGCGGTACTGACCGCGGAGAACTCGCATACGCAGCTCGATGCGAAGAGCCAGCCGGTCCAGATCGATGTCGCCGGCGGCGTGAACTTCGTCTCCAATGGCGACAACAGCAGCATGCACGGCACGGCGGTGAGCTGCACGCTGACCCTGGGCGCGAATTCCACGCTGAAGCACGGCCGCTGCCGCGATGCAGTCAGCTTCGTGGAGCAGATCTTCAAGCTGGCCAACGACCCCAGGGGCACGGCATCGCGTCAGGTGCAGTCCTCCATGCTGGATGTGGACTTTGTCCCCGGCCCGGATGGCAAGAAGAGCATCGCGCAAAAGGCGCTCGCCACCGGGAATGCTCAGGTCAATCTGCATACGATTCCGTCGAAAGGCGGCCAGGAGCTGACGAATATCAGCGGCGATCAACTGCTCGCAACCCTCGATCCCACGGGAACGGCGATCAAGCAGCTGGATGGTTCAGGTTCGACCAAGATCGTCGACCTGGCTCAGGACGGATCGACCAACACCAGCAGCGGAGACCGGCTGCACATGACCTTCACGCAGCAGCCGAAGGCCGCGAAAGAAACCGATGCGAAGGCCGGTGCCGCCAAGGCCAATGTCGTAAAGACCGTAGAGAAGGCTGCGGCTGGTTCGGATAAAAAATCAGCCAGCGACGCCGAAACCTCGCAGATCGATACCGCGATTCAAGACGGCCATGTGGTGATGACGCAGACTCCGGTGAAGAAAGAGGGCGCGAAGAGCGATCCGACGACGCTGACCTCCTGGGCCAACCACGCCGAGTATCATTCGTCGGATCAGATCCTGCACCTGACAGGAAGCCCGCGGCTCAAGGATGGCGACGCTCTGCAGATGTCCGCCCAGTTCATCGATTACCACCGTGACTCGGGCGACGCGACGGCGCAGGGAACGCTGAAGGCCACCTACCGCCAGCAGAATGCCTCCGGTGCGCAGCAGCCTATTGCAGGCGCAGGTGTGCCCGATCTCGGGGGCTCAGGCCCTGTCTACATTACTGCGGATCGCGGCGACCTGCGCCATGCCACGAATGTAAGCCTCTTCTACGGATCGGCCACGACTCCGGCGCGCATGTGGCAGAGCGACCACTCCATCGCCGCGCCGGTGCTCGAGGTCAGCCAGAATCCGCAGGCGTTGAAGGCTTATGGGCCGGAGGGCAGCACCGCCGCGGTGGTGAGCGCGAACCTGACTTCGAATCTGGGAGCGAAGCACCAGCCGAGCGTGGTGCGCATTCACAGCCGGACGCTGGAGTACTCCGATGCCGAGCGCCGCGCCGATTTCCACGGCAGCGTGGTCGCAGAGGAGCCGGACGGCGTGATCCACTCCGACGCGGCCCAGGTGTTTTTATCGCCCAAGCCTGCAGGGAATCAGCAAACGGGCAATTCGAGCGCGGCGAAGACGCCGGCCTCCGGTGCGCAGCCGCAGGACGTGAGCCAGATCGATCACATGGTGGCGACGGGCAATGTGGTGATGACGCAGCCCGGCCGCAAGGCCACGGGAGAGAAGCTGGTGTACACCTCGGACGACGGCAAATACGTGCTTACCGGCGCGCCGGGGAACCTCCCGCATGTCTTCGACAAGGTGAAGGGAACGACTACTGGAGCGCGTTTGATTTTCAATAGTCAGGATGATAGCGTCGTGGTAAGCGGGGGGCAGTCGAGTGCCGTCACCGAGACGCGTACTCCGAAGTGATGCAGAAGCTTTCGACCGATGAGATCGGCAAGTCCTACAAAGGACGTCAGGTAGTTCGCGGTGTCAGCGTTCATGTCAGCCAGGGCGAAGTGGTCGGGCTGCTTGGTCCGAACGGCGCCGGCAAGACGACCAGTTTCTACATGATCGTGGGGTTGATTGCGCCGGATTCTGGGCGCGTCCTGGCCGATGGCGAGGATATCACCCGCGTTCCCATGTACATGCGCGCGCGCCAATACGGCATCAGTTATCTTCCCCAGGAGCCTTCGGTCTTCCGCAAGCTTACGGTCGAGGAGAATATCCTCGCGGTGCTGGAGGTGCAGAACGTCTCCCGCGAGATGCGCCGCTCGCGCACCGAAAAGCTCATCGAGCAACTGAATCTGGGGACCATCCGCAAGACACGCGGCTACGCGCTCTCCGGCGGCGAACGGCGCAGGGTGGAGATTGCCCGCTGCCTGTGCATCCAGCCGTCCTTCATCTTGCTGGACGAGCCCTTTTCGGGAATCGATCCCATTGCGGTACTCGACCTGCAGGAAATTATCTTCGACCTTAAAACCAGCGGCATCGGCGTCCTGATTACGGATCATAATGTTCGTGAGACGCTCTCGGTTACCGATCGCGCTTATGTGATCAACGAGGGCAAGATCTTTGCCGACGGCACGCCGGACCAGCTGGGGAATGACGCCGAGGTGCGCAGGCTGTACCTGGGCGAAGGCTTTTCCCTCAGCTAAAAGCCATCCGAGCTGACGCCGAAGGATCTCTCGCGTGATCTATGGCTATAGGGCCCGATGCGGCTGTGGGCCGAGTCTGAGAATCATTGGACGATTTCGGCGTGGTCCGATTTGGTAAATCCAGCCTTGTAATTTCAAGATTCACAGCATTTTAAGGGCCTTCCTGCTGGCGCGGGTTCCTGCGAAAGAGTTAATGTTCAAGGGGGACGCTCTCCAGCATGTAAACTGGGAGACAACTTCACCACAATTTTTCGTTTTCTAGGATGCGATGGCATTACTCCAACCCAAGCTGAGCTTGAAGGTAGCGCAACGGCAGATCCTGACCCCTGGCCTGATGCAGATGGTCAGCGTGCTGGCGCTGAACAAGCTTGAGCTGAAGGAGATGATCAACGCCGAGATCACCGAGAATCCGATCCTGGAAGAGATTGAAGAGAACGTCCCTCTGCTCGACGAGGTTGCGGCCCAGGAGATCGAGCATGACCGGGCGGTAGAGCTCCGGGCCACCGAAAATGAGCCCGAAAAGAAGACCGATCCCTTCGAAGAGATCGACTTCGGCTCGTATTTCCAGGATTATCTCGACCCCGGCTTCCGCACTCCGAACAGCTTTGAGATCACCGAAGCGCCCTCGCTCGAGAACTACCTCTCCTCGCCCGGCACCCTGACCGACCACATCTTCTGGCAGCTCGGCTCTCTCAATCTTCTTCCGGCAATTCGCGACGCGGCCGAGTACATCATCGGTAACCTCAATGAAGACGGCTACTTGCGGGCAACCGATGAAGAACTGCTTGACGGGTATCTGCGTGAACAACTGTCTCCCGACGCCTCCCATGGGAACGGCCATCATGCCATCGCCGACCTGCCGCCGGCCATGTTGGAGCGGGCCCGGGCGCATCTGGCAGCGGGGCTGGCAATCGTCCGCCAGCTGGACCCGATCGGCATCGGAACGCGCGACCTGCGGGAGTGCCTTCTGGTCCAGGTCGAGGCTCACAGCAAAGAATTCGATCTGATCTTCAAGAAGCAGCTTGACCGGCAGCAGCGGAGCGGCAGCGAGCACGCGGATCGCAATGGCCACTCAGAAAATGATCATCGAGAAAACGTTCAGGGAGGAAATGGTCACCGGGCAGAAGAAATCTCCGGGATCATCCTCGATCCCGATCAAGCTGGGATCGATCTCGCGGCTGCTGCCGGCCTTCCGGCGGCGGCGGATCTCCACGCAAACGGGCACGTCAGCAACGGCAATGGATACGTCAACAATAACAATGGACACGCGGGATACGCGGCCAACGGGCACGGCGGCAACGGGCATGTTGGGCCGGCCGGAAGCTCGTCCGATGCACCACCGGCTATCCCTTCCGCCGATCTGCATGCAGCTCCGGAGACGCCGCCTAGCGTCGAGTCGAATGGCCATGCGACCGGGTTCCAAGCGACTGCGTTCCAGCCGACTGGGTTTCAGGCGACTGGGTTTCAGCCATCCGAACCCCAGCCATCTGGACCCCTGTCTATCGACCCGCGCATCGAGCTCTTCGAGACCGCGACCAGGATCATCGACAAGCACCTCCAGCTGCTGCAGAAGCGCGACCCTCGCGAGCTGTCCAAGGCCGTAGGCCGCTCCATGGAAGCGGTGCAGCAGGCCATAGATTTTATCCGCACCCTCGATCCCCGGCCCGGACAGCGCTTCAATCGCTCGGACGCGCGGCTGATCGAGCCGGATGTGGCCTTCGTCAAGCGCGGCGACGAGTACGTTGTAGTCATGAACGAAGAGGACCTTCCCAACCTGCGGCTTAACCAGGGTTACCGGCGCATGCTGACCCAGGAGGGTGCGGAAAAAGAGGTCAAGGATTATGTGAAGGAGCGCTACCGCTCGGCGCTGCAGCTCATGCGCAATATCGAGCAGCGCAAGAACACCATCCTGCGCACCTGCGAGGCCATCGTCCGGCGGCAGCAGGACTTCCTCGAAAAAGGCGTCGAGGCCTTGCGGCCTATGATGATCAAGGAAGTTGCCGAAGAGATAGGTGTGCATCCTTCCACGGTGAGCCGCGCGGTTTCAAACAAGTATGTCCACACCTCGCAGGGTGTGTATGAGCTGCGCTTCTTCTTCTCCGAGGGAGTGAACGGGCCGGAGGGCTCGGGCACGCCGCTGATGCTGCTCAAGCGCAAGGTGAAGAAGCTGATCGAGGAAGAAGACCCGCGCAAACCGCTGACCGACGATCATATCGCCGCCATGCTGCAGAGCCAGGGCATCGATGTCACCCGCCGCACGGTGGCCAAGTATCGCGAAGATCTGCGTATCCCCAGCACGCATCAGCGCCGCGTGCGAGGATAGCGCCGCGTGCGAAGATAATGAAGTGAGGCCGATCTCCGGCCTCTGCAAGCACGGGAGATGACCCAATCATTCGTTCCCTGGCAAGCCCCGCTGGTTCGTCCCGGATTTCCCTCATACCCTCCATCCTTGCCCTGTTCGATATCCGGTCCGATCCGGCCCCTCCCATCTTTGGGCAATCCTTCCGAAAAGGGTATAAAATCGCCATCTTTAAGTCTGGTAGTTTTCGGAACTCTTTCAGACACTTCGTTGATCTCATCTTTATCCACCGAGAAGGGAGTTATCCCCATGCAGGTTGAGTACACCGGCAGACAGGTGACCGTAACCCGCGCCCTGCGCACTCTGGCCGAAGAGGGCGTGGATCGAATCACCAAGCTCTTTCCCAGGATCACCAGCGTGCACGTCGTTCTCAGCGCCGAGAAGTACCGGCAAACCGCTGAGGTGACGATCAAGACCCGGCTGCACACCTTTGTCGGCATCTCCGAATCTCCGAATATGGAGACTGCTTTGCGCGAGGCGTTGGACAAAGCGGAAACGCAAGCCATCAAGTGTAAGAAAAAACTCGAAGCCAAGAAGCGCGCTCCAAAGGAAGAGAAGATCACGGCGGAGGCTCAGCTGCTCCGACCGCGGCGGCGGGCAGCAGCTCTCCCGGCCGACGGCACGGAGGCCGCAGTCAACGGCAACGCCCATTCGAACGGCACGGCGAAATCGAATGGCCATAAGGCAAATGGAAAGGGCCGCTCGACTCCGGTGATTCCGGTGACCGTACACAGCTTTCCCTCGAAGACGCCGATCCCCGAGCCACACATCGTGCGCTCGACCGACTCCGTAGCCCTGCGCCCCATGACGCTCGAAGAGGCGGTAAAGGAAGCCGAGTTCCGTGACCGCGAGGTCTTCGTCTTCCGCGACGCCCGCGGCAACGTGAAGGTGCTGCATCGCAAACGCGACGGCAAGATGGAGCTGATTGAAGAGCCTTAAAGGCAGGGGGTAGGGGAGAGGGTTTAGGGGGCAGCGAGGCAGCGTGCAGGGTCGAGTGGTCTTCCGCGCATTTGTTTGGCTTGCGGATTCGCTGCTTCACCCTGTGACTGTTGCGTTCGCTTTATTCCTGTGCTCTGAACCCTGCGTCCCGCACTTCACGCCTGCACACTGATGCCTGCTCCCTGCACCCTAACCCCTACACCCTGGGTTGCTGAGCCCTATCCCCTACACCCTATCCCCTGTACGATTGTTTTATGGCTCGACCGCACAAGAAAGCTGTTGCGCGGCGAAAGTCGCGTCCGGCGAAAAAAGCCGATGCGGCGGCGCAAAAGGCTGGTCATGCAGATACGAAACGGGGAGACACCAAGCGCGAGCTGGTGATTCTCACCGGCCTTTCCGGTTCCGGCAAGGCCTCCGCGCTCAAAGCATTTGAAGACCTCGGTTACTACGCGGTAGATAACCTGCCCGTCGAGCTGCTGCCGCGCTTTGCCGAGCTGGTGGCGCAGTCGATGGAGATCACGCGCGCCGCGCTGGTCGTCGATGTGCGCGAGGGGCAGCGGCTGGAGAAGTTTCCCGCGCTGCTCAAGCAGCTTCGTGAGCAGCTCGATACCACGGTCGTCTACCTGGAGGCATCGCAGCCGGTTCTTCTGCGGCGGTTCTCCGAGACGCGGCGGCCGCATCCGCTGGGTCGCGAGAAGATGGTTGGTCCGGCGATCCAGGCGGAGCGCAAGCTGCTGGACCCGGTTCGCAACGTAGCCGACATCCTCATCGACACCTCGCGCTTCAATGTCCACGAGCTGCGGGCATACATCCAGAATCAGTTCGAGCGGGAGTCGGATGGCAAGAGCCTGCTCGTCTCGTCGATCAGCTTCGGCTACAAGAACGGAGTGCCGCTGGAGGCCGACCTGGTCTTCGATGTCCGCTTCCTGCCCAATCCGCACTTCATTCCCGAGTTCCGCAACCTCACCGGCCGGCATCCCAAGGTGATTGGCTACGTGGGGCATTTCCCCCAGACGCAGGAGTTTCTCAAACGCGTGACCGAGATGCTGCTCTTTCTGCTCCCACACTACATTCACGAGGGCAAGAGCTACCTCACCGTCGCCTTCGGCTGCACCGGAGGCCAGCACCGTTCGGTGATGATCGCTGAAGAGATCAAGAAGCGGCTGGCCAAGGAAGGCTATCGGGTGAAGACCGCGCACCGCGACATGCCGCGTTAGCTTTCATTGTGAGAAGCCGATAGCATTGAAGCTGTATCGGAAGAAGACCTCGCCAAAGAAATGCCGTCGAGACATTTCGTCGTCTCCGGTCACGGAAAGCGAACGATAGCCCAACGAAGGAGGCGCCGGATCTCACATGGTGACGTCGACTGAAAAAGTGTCGGCTGCGAAATCCGGCTCCCGCAGCCGGCATCTCAATCTGACATTTGCGATTCTGGTGCTGGTTGCGGCTGTAGTTCTCGCGGTCGCCGTGCGCTTCGAGCACCACAAGCCGAAGCGGGACGAAGTGTCGCGCGCGACATCGCCGGACGGCAAAGTCACGGCCGTGTTATACGAGCTGCCGGGAAACGCGAAGACCTCCTTCGACTACCAGGTGGCCGTGATTGGCGACGGAAAGACGCAGGAGGTCGCGGAGCTCTCCGGCGCCATGCGCAACGACCGTGCTTACGGCGTGAATCTTCACTGGCTGAGCGACGACCATCTCAGCATCGATTACTTCACCACGCAGAGCGTGCGCGTCATGATGAGCAGGGTTGAGGCCGGTGGCCGCGTTGTCCGCGTGTCTTTACGCAACGGTATACGCGACAATAATGCGCTGCCCGGCGGGATGCTCTTTCATCTTCAGCAGGCGCCGTAGAGTGTGGCTGGATAGAAGCAGGGAAATGGCCTCGTGGACTTCTCTCAGCTTTGGCCGTCCGGTCAACTTTGAGCCGTAAACATGTCGCGCGCGGAGCGAGATTACCTCACGGAAAATTCCCATTGGAACAAGCTATTGCTTCGACCTGTGGAGTTACTTCCCAGAATGTATGGTCCGCCGCGCGACTGCAAGGATTAGTTCGTTCGAGAGACAAGTCTGCGGCAATGTATTCGGCCTTTG
>NZ_LBHJ01000018.1:17319-108583 GCF_001006305.1 Silvibacterium bohemicum | reverse complement strand
CCTCCGCCCTCTTCAGGGTAAGTTCTCTGCCAAAAACTAACTCTCAATTTGGTACTGTTTTCGCCAGGCCCATCACCGATGTATCTTCAACGCCGGAGCCAGCGGCGTATCCTTTACGAAGACGTCAGAGCCAGCACGAGATCGGAATGAGGGCCCCAATAGTGAACGACCAGCAGCGCGCGTTTGATCTCGAAGAATTTCTCGCAAGTTCCGGGCTGGGACGAAGAATCGTCCAGTTGAAGACCAAAGATGTTTTCTTTTCGCAGGGAAGCTTAGCGGATTCCATTTTTTACCTCCAGAAAGGCCGGGCAAAGCTAGCGGTTGTTTCGGCTGCGGGGAAAGAGGCCACCATTACCCTCCTTTCGAGCGGAGACTTCATTGGAGAAGAATCAATCGCGGGAGTGATGGGCCGGCGTTTGGCAACGGCCACGGCGATGAGTTCCTGCACCGCTCTCAAAATAGAACGAGGAGAGATGGTCCGCGTCATGCACGAGGAGCATGCGTTTTCCGACTTGTTCCTCAAGTTTCTTCTCGCCCGGAGCATGCGCACTCAGGCCGATCTGGTCGATCAGCTCTTCAACTCCAGTGAAAAACGTCTAGCGAGAATCCTCCTGTTGATGGCGGAATTCGGGAAGCCGGGAGAGCCGGAGACCATGATCCCTAAGATCACTCAGGAAGCCCTGGCAGAGATGATCGGGACCACGAGATCCCGCGTCAGCTTCTTCATGAATCGTTTTCGCAAGCTTGGCTTTATCGATTACAACGGTCGAATCCATGTGCATAAGTCGTTGCTCAATGTGATACTGCACGATCAGCTAACCAAACCAAACGCCACTACCCCTTCACTCAATAATGTTCCGCGGAAGAATAGCAAGGCCAAGCCAGGCCGGCCCGCGCGTCAGGATTGACGGCGATACGTGAGATTCTACTCCTCCCTCGCTCGGCCTTGATCCCATTCAGGAGCCGTCCTCATCAGAATGGCTACAACTATGTGCTGGAGATCAGCGAGGAACGAACAGACTTCTTTCTTTATCGTGCCTCGGCCAGGAGCATAAAAATCACCGCAGTGGTCAAAAGTGAACAGATCGTAGTTTGAGATAGTGCGAATCTTCGCCTGGTGGAACTTTGATGCACCGTCGGAGGAAATCGATGTCTATCAAAAAGTCTGAACTTCTGATTGTCGACGACGATCCTGCACTCCGGACGACCTTAAAGGCGGTTCTTCGCGAATCGGGATATGAAGTCCGTTCGGCAGAAGATGGATTCTCTGCGTTGAGTGAGTTGCGCAACGGAATTCCAGACATTATTCTCTCCGACCTCAATATGGCAGGCATGTCCGGTTTCGAACTTCTCTCCGTGATTCGTCGCCGCTTTCCCGCGGTCCAGACCATCGCCATGAGCGGTGCTTATTCGGGAAAGGGAATCCCGCCCGGCGTCGCCGCCGATGCTTTCTATGAGAAGGGCAGCGACCTCGCCTCATTGCTGCGAATTATCGATGGTATGAGCCAACCGAAGCGCGCTCAGACGCCCCACCAGAACGGCGCTTTGACTCCCATCTGGATTTCGCACAACGGCCAGGATCATGCCGGAAAGCCACACCTGATCATCACATGCCCCGACTGCCTTAGGACGTTTCCGGGAGAAGTTGGCGAAATTATCTTGCCGGTACACGAGACGAACTGCGTCTACTGCCATAGTGTGATTCACTATGCAATCGTCCAACCTAACGAGCCTGCCTTTGCGCAATCATTCCAGCGGAAACCGGGCTCTGGTATACCAGCCGCCATAGGCCTTCCGGACCTTAACTAAGTCAACGGATCTTGGTCTGCACAAGAAAGGTTCCCTATGCGAGACATCACAGAACATACAGTCCTATCACGCGTTACGGTGAAACTCCCTAATAACCTCACGGTAGAGACGGAAGACTTCCTCGAAGGCTGGAGTTTCTTGAGGTCCGGGGATCTTCATTGGGTCGACAAAGAAATTCAAAAGTGCGGTTGGCACTTCATCTGGATAGCAGATTCGTCGCAACGGGGCGGAGTAGGACAGACGGAGCAGGCTGCGATTGCTGCGGCACTCAAGCTTGCGCTTCGTCGCGTGAGCCCTCATTTTAATGCTGCTAATGTCGACACTATCGAGCTAGTCCAATATCCCTGGTTCTTCATCGCCAAAGTGAGGGTTTATCCTTACCAGATTCAACAGGACGTGGTTCTGCTCACGTCGGAAAAAGACATGCCTCCCTCTATCACTCCCGTTGAGGCAATCTCCGAGACAGATGCTCTCGTTGTAGGCGCTGCCTAGATTCTCTCCTGGTTGATTCGAGTGAGCTATTTTGCTCAGTTATTTTTTAGAAACGTTGGAACAATGATGCTGGAGAAGAGTCCGTCGTTGGCTCCCTCATGGTTCTGAGCTAAGTCAGCCCATCTGACATATGTCCCTTCTTAGCTCTACATATTTCACGAGGACAACCTATGAAAATGAGACCACTCTTGTTAGCTGGCCTGTTTGTGCTTTCGAATGGACTTCTCTGGGCCGGCACAGGGCATGAGGACTCGATCGAGCGCCTGCGGATGTCGTCGAGCGTACTCCACTCCATCATCGAGGCTCCAGACAGGGGTATTCCTGAAGAAGTATTGAGCAGCGCGAAGTGCATCGTGATCGTTCCGCACCTGGTGAAGGGTGGATTCATCATCGGCGGCGAGCACGGCCGAGGAATCGCAACATGCCGGACCGCCACTGGCTGGAGTGCTCCAGCATTTATCTCCGTCGGTGGAGGAAGTTGGGGATTACAGATCGGCGTGGAAGGCGTTGACCTCGTCATGCTGATCATGAACGACCATGGTTTCCAACACTTACTCTCCAGCAAATTCCAGATTGGAGGAGATGCGTCTGCCTCCGCAGGTCCAGTGGGACGTCATGCATCTGCCGATACAGACTGGAAAATGAACAGCGAGATCCTTACTTACTCGCGATCCAAGGGGCTATTCGCGGGGATCACGTTGGATGGCGCCGTGGTGGAACAAGATAATGACTCTACACAGGCAATCTATGGTCGCGACCGCTCCTTCCGAGCCATTCTTTCCGGAAGAATCGCCGCGCCGCGGTCGACTATCGCTTTTATGAATGCCGTTGCCGCAACAGGCCGGGCGAGCGCGATCGCCGAAGCCAATCCTGGAACCGGCAAATAACCCTACACCAGACTCCGCTGATCGAAGTCTATGCAGGATTTCGGTCAGCTGGGAGCCCGAAAGTGAAAGATAAGATGCCGCTCATACAATTGGTTCTCACACTCATTGTCGTAGGGGTTTTGTTATGGCTGGTCAATCATTTCATCCCGATGCAATCGAGCATTAAATCTATTCTAAACGGGGTCGTGGTCATTGTCGTTGTGCTTTGGATTGCAAACCTCTTCGGCCTCTTCGCGCCCCTTTCAAGACTTCATGTGGGTCGATGAAGTCTTGCTGAAACGACGGACGATCAGGGTAGCCTAAGAGAGTCACTACATTTTAGAGGAGCATCGAAATGGACGCGTTTCGTTTCATCTTCTCAATCAAACTGCCGATCCGGCTTATGCGAGCCAACGTCTTCGCCCGAAGCTTCTCGGAGGGAAAATCCAGGAAACCCGAATCTCCTACTTCCCTATCGGGCGGGTCCATGAATGAACTGCCGTGCCGCTTCATCAGCCATCCAACAAAGAATGGCCTGCGCTTTGTCTGTACGCGAGTGGTCCTTATGGAAAGTTACCCAGGCTTCTCTCTGCCGGTAGATCCCTGCGCCCCTTAAGAACTTCCCCAAAGAAGATCTCCTGTGCGCAAGCGCCGGCTAATCGCGTGGCAAGTGCTTGATCTTCTCCGATCTTGCAGGTTCTAAGTATAGCTCCATGTTCTTCAACATCTGCCGCACGCGGGTCATTTGCGGAGTATACTTAAGAAGTAACCTGGATATATATTCCTCGCCTCAAGCCTTCCGCACTCCGCACCAGACGAGCATCTCTCAAGTACGCAACTAGCTACTGGAGTCATCGTATGAGCTTAATCAAAAAATCAGATGTAAAAAATCATCTGCGGACCGGAGCAACCGGAAAGCTACTGCCTTTCAGGCAGCGAAGCCAGCCAGATGCAACAGGATATTCGAACGACAGAATTCGCGACTCCGAAACTACTGCTCCAATTATGAGTGCTTCCACCGGCGGACAATCATCTGTTACGCCTGGGTGCGATATCAATTCTGGTGGTACTGCCATTGGCAGCGACCTGCTCGCCAACACGTTCACAATTAAAGCGCCCCGGCCGTGATGCCGCATGTGATTTTTCTACGAAGCGCATGCGCGCTCCCAAACGATTTCAATCTGACACAAAAGCAGTTCAGCAACACATGGACATATGTCGATGCAACTTCAGCGATGATGGACGTAAAAGTTCGACGCTCAGGATGGAATTTTCTCTGGCTCAAGGACGCTTATTCGCGTCTAGCTTTCGGCCAAACTGAGACGACAGCTGTCACGAAAGCTCTGTCCCGCGCTCTCAAAGAAATCGACAGTGGCTTCAATGCCGCAGATTTCGACGAGCTAAAAGTCTCGAGATATCCAGGCATTCGGATAGCTCGAGTTACCCTGCATGCCCGCCATATACAGCAGGAAGCTCTACTTAGCCCGATAAAGTGTGCGGCGGTTCGACATCTAGCCGTGGAATAACCAGCGCCGCTCTTTGCGTAAGCCCGAGCCTAAAATACGTTTCTTGGCTTGCTTTGAAGTTTGCATAAATCTCAGCGGGTAATACCCAGAAAGCGTGGACCCATTTCTCTATCCGAGGGGATTCACAGCTACCAACAACATCAACAACTAGCGTCGAGCGCTTCCCTACTTCCCCTGCCTACACGCATCGCCTTCATTGGAAATTATCTACCCAGGCAATGCGGGATTGCTACGTTCACCACGGACTTATGCAATGCGGTAGCAGCCGAATACGGAAGCGGCAGGCTTTTCGCAATCCCTGTCAATGATCCCGAGTCCAGCTATGAATATCCCGAGAGGGTGCGCATCGAACTGATGCAGGAAGACATCACCTCCTACAAGCGAGCCGCTGATTTTCTTAATTTCAATGGGAACGATTTAGTTTGCCTTCAACATGAATACGGCATCTTCGGCGGCGAAGCTGGCAGCCACATATTAACTCTCCTTCGCAACTTGAAGATGCCGTTGGTGACGACGCTTCACACCGTTTTACGTGATCCGAATTTCGAACAGCGCGAAGTTCTCGATGAGCTTGCGCAGTTGTCCGATCGTTTAATCGTGATGAGCCAGTATGCTGCGGATCTTCTGCGCAATGTGTACAGCGTTCCAGGTGAAAGAATCGATGTTATTCCACATGGCGTACCAGATCTTCCATTCACGGATCCGAATTACTTCAAAGATATATTTGGCTGCGAGGGAAAGTCTGTTTTACTCACCTTCGGATTGTTATCGCCAAACAAGGGCATCGAAAATGTGATTCGAGGTCTCCCGGCCATCCTGTCCAGGCACCAGGATCTGGTGTATATCATTTCCGGAGCGACGCACCCCCACATTCGCCGGCGCGAAGGAGAGCGATACAGAGACGAACTGCAGGCCCTAGCCTCCGAATATGGTGTCTCCTCGCACGTAATCTTCAACAATCGTTTCGTGAGTGCAGAAGAACTGATCGAGCAGGTTGGCGCTGCTGATATTTACATCACGCCATATCGCCAGGAGGCACAAGTTGTCTCGGGCACCCTCGCCATCGCACTTAGCGCAGGCAAGGCGATTATCTCCACACCATACTGGCATGCTAAAGAGCTTCTTGCGGACGCGCGAGGTGTTCTCGTTCCATTCGACGACCCTCAATCCATAGCGCAGGCAGCCAACAGCTTATTGGAGAATGATGCCGAGCGTCATGCCATGCGGAAGCGCGCATATCTTCATTCGCGCGGCACAACATGGCAAAAGACAGCTCAGGCGTACATGGCAAGCTTCCAGAGAGCACGCACGGAACGCATAGCGCGGCCGCGCGCGCCCTTGCAATACATTTTTGCCACGAAGGAGACGGATCTCTTGCCGGAGTTCGATACCACTCACTTGGTAAGCATGACGGACGACACCGGCATCCTACAGCACTCTATCTTCACCGTGCCTAATTCTCTCGAAGGCTATACGACAGACGACAATGCACGCGCGCTCATCGTCTCTGTTTTGCTTAATGGACCTTTACCTGGCAATCGCGATACACACGCTCTGCTGTCGCGCCGGTATTTAGCCTTCCTTTGGCTTGCCTTTCACGAGAAAAAAGTCAGGTTTAGAAACTTTCTTGGCTATAACCGGGAATGGCACGAGGAAGTGGGCTCGGAAGATAGCCATGGTCGCGCGTTGTGGGCGATAGGAACAGTGCTCGGCCGCTCGGACGATCCGGGACTGAGAGGTGCTGCAGGAAGGCTCTTTGAGGCCGCCATGCCGGCAACTTTGACCTTCTCCAGTCCTCGCGCTTGGGCATTTTCCGTACTTGGGATGCAAGCGTATCTGGACTGGTTTCCCGGCGACAGGGTTGTTCAGGGAGCTAGGGATCTACTTGCTAACAAGTTACTGGACATCTATGAGCGAACGCACTCGGATGGTTGGCAATGGTTTGAGGAGAGCTTGTCATATTCGAATGCAAGACTGTCACAAGCGCTACTGGTTGCGGGATTGAGTAGCGGGAACCGCAGAATGATTGACGTTGGATATGAATCCCTCAACTGGCTTGTCGCCGCCCAGCATCCCAAGGATGAAGATATCTTTGTTCCGGTAGGCTCCATGGGCTTCTTTTCACAGAGCCGGGAGAAGGCCCGCTTTGATCAGCAACCTGTCGAAGCATGCGCGACAATCTCCGCTTGTCTCCAGGCATACCAGATGACGGAAGACAAGGCTTGGCTCGAAGAGGCTTGGTGCGCTTTCCGTTGGTTTCTCGGGGAGAACGATCTTCAAGTGTCGCTTTATGACAACTCTACTGGAGGTTGCCGCGATGGACTCCACCCTGACCGCGTAAACGAAAATCAGGGTGCCGAATCCACACTTTCGTTCCTGATGGCCTTAATAGATATGCAGAAGACAGAAACACCAACCGTCAAAGAAGTAAAACAAGAAATGAGTGTCGGTCTTGAACCCAATTATGCTTCCTGAAATGTCATCTACTCCTATCAGTGTTACAGAAGCGAAGTCACGCCCATGCGCCGATGAGGCGTTATTCGTACGCCACGCCGGCAATCCCATCCTCAGCCGAAAAGACTGGCCATATCCGGTGAATAGTGTCTTCAACGCGGCCGCAACCGTGCTTGCCGATGGAGACACTCTTTTACTCTGCCGGGTTGAAGATCGGCGTGGCCTATCGCATCTCTGCGCCGCACGATCCACAAATGGTATCGATGACTGGCGGATAGACTCCCAGCCCACACTGCTGCCGCAACCGAAGGAATATCCCGAAGAGATATGGGGTATCGAAGATCCCCGAATCACTTACGTGCCGGAGCTCAAACAATACGCGGTTGCATATACTTCATTTTCTAAGGGGGGCCCAGGTGTCTCGTTAGCACTCACGAAAGACTTTAAGAGCTTCGAGAGATATGGCGTCATCATGCCCCCGGAAGACAAGGATGCCGCACTGCTGCCTCGTAAGATTGGAAGCTACTGGGCAATGATTCATCGGCCGGTCACGACGCTGGGCGCCCATATGTGGATTTCCTATTCGCCAGATCTTCGGCATTGGGGCAGACACAAAGTGATGCTCGAGGCTAGGCGAGGCGGATGGTGGGATGCGAACAAGATTGGACTCTGCTCCCCTCCCATTGAAACCGAGAGAGGTTGGCTGGTGCTTTATCACGGGGTACGCCAGACGGCCTCAGGCAGTATCTATCGGCTAGGCCTTGCACTCTTTGATATCGATAGGCCCGATGTCTGCCTGCAGCGTGGAGACTCTTGGATGTTCGGGCCGGAGGCTCTCTATGAACGGGGAGGAGACGTGAGCGATGTGGTGTTTCCGTGTGGGCAGACCATCGGAGCCGACGGAGACAGCATTCACCTCTATTATGGAGCTGCTGATTCATGCATGGCCTTAGCCACAGGCAGCATCCGCTGCCTTCTGTCCTGGCTGGACCTGAATTCTCCCCCAAACAGCCACGGCAACTCTTAGCGTGTATGGTCTCGACGAAGAGGAGGCAGGCAAATGGAAATTGTAGACCGGCATTGGCCTAGCAGCATTCCTCGTATTCTTTGGAGACACCGCCAGTGTCCTCTTTGCAGCTCGATTGAGTTCAAGGCAGCCGAGCGACATTTCCTTGATGCTTTCCTTCGAATATTCGCGCTGCGGCCGGTCCGCTGCGCGAATTGCTGGCGGAGATATTACTGCTTTGCACAAAGAATGCGGTGAAGGATAATTTTTGAAGGATCGCGTATATCAACAAATAACGGAGAGAGGTCATGCTAGGACAGCCCCGGCGGTAGGCCTTTTTGATGATATCGCACGCCATCCTTATTACACTTCTAATGACTTATTGTTCAAGCTGCATGGGATCTACCTACCAAGACCCTTGAATTATGAAATTGTCGCTCAAAGCGCCGACGAAGTGCAGGATATTCAGAACGCTCCAGCGCTGAGCATGCGAAACTATCTTGAGGAATCGGGGCAGCTGAGGCTTATCACCTCTATCAGCATCTACAGCCAGCTGGGCAAAGATCGAGCGCAGCTAAGACTACTTTACATGAATACTGTTGCATTTCTGATCTGGCAGTCAATGGAAAAGCAACCAAGGCCCATCGGAGCTCAACATCGTCCGCCCCAAAATGCTGTATTGGCATTTGGTATTCCGTTTAGTGAATAGCTAGCCTCTCCTCATTCGCAAATTGGTGATCGTGAAACCGACCTCTTGCGGAACTTGGCATCTATAGGCTATTGCTCCTCTCGCTCTCATTGATATCTTCAACCGAGCCGTACCAACGAACGATTTCACCCGACTTTCCAAAGCGCGGAGAACCTCGCGATCTCATCCATCTCCAACCCCCATCGAGGCTCATAACCCGATATTCGATGTCGATCGATTTTCCAGTACGTAGTGCATTCTTCATCGTCTTCATTGTGGTTTCCAAATCGTCGGGATGCAAGGCCTCCAGCCACCCCAGATTGCGCACTTTCTTCCGGCTCAATTCTGCTGCCGGGACCCATCTAGAACTGATATGTAAGCTGTTGCCATCAGCGTCCATGATCCATGGCACTTGGTCGTCGGGTTCGATCAGTTGCTGTTGACGGGCATCGCTCTCGTTCAATTCTTCCCTGGTCCGATTCTGGTTCGTAGTATCAACGACTGCGATAGAGATTCCGATCACCTCATCGGCCTCGTCCAAAGCAGGTTGGTACGACAACATAGCTGTCCAGTCCTTTCCATCAAAACCATTTGCAGGCCTGGAGACCTCCACGTCGGAAATTGCTTCTCCCCGGAGTGCACGAACAAGGTATGGCTCGAGTATCGGAAATGACTCGGGGATGACCTCCTTAACAGTCCGCCCGATATGAGCGGCAACCGACGCACCATTCATCTCTGCAAGTTTTTGATTGATGCTTACGTAACGGAGATTACGGTCCAAGAAGCATAAGCCTACCGGCGCACCGTCATAGATCGCTTTCAGTTGCGCCAGGCGCTGTGTCGGGAGAGCCTCCAGACTGGAAACGGCCCATCCATCCCCCGGTGTTGAGAGTTCTGGAGAAACAGGCCTAGGAGGCGCTGCAATCAACTCTGGCAGTCTGTCCGCCGGTAAAGGTCTTGCATAAAGCCATCCCTGTCCCTGCACACAGCCCAGCCATAGAAGCATGTTTGCTTGCTCCTCGGTCTCCACGCCCTCCGCCACGGTGGTGAGACCCATACTGTGGCCCAATCCAATAATCGCTGCGACAATTTTTCGGCTTTCTCGCGTCTTCGTCATGGATTGGACGAAGCTTTTATCGATCTTCAATTGATCGAACGGGAGTGCCTGAAGATGGCCGAGGCTGGAATATCCAGTCCCAAAATCGTCCAGAGCCAGCTTACAGCCCATCGCCTTCAACTCACGGGCAATCGTTTGTGTCCGATCTAGGTTGTCGATAAGAGCGCTCTCTGTAATCTCAATCGTCAACCGATCTAAAGGAAAGCCGCTTCTTTCAACAATATGCAGAATCTGATTCGGGAGGCTCAAATCCCGGAGCTGAATCGGAGAAATGTTCGTGGCGAGCACCAATGGCGCTGGCAGTATTGAGGCAGAGATAGCCGCTTTTCCCAACACCTGACTCATCAGTGAATCAATGAGCCCATTCTCTTGGGCGAGCGAAATAAAGTTCCCTGGAAGGATCGGCCCAAACTCTGCACTCTGCCAACGTGCCAGGATCTCCACGCCAACCAATTGACCATTTCGAAGATCCACCAAGGGCTGGAAAAACGGCAGGACTCTCTCGTCCTGAAGCGCGCAGCGAACTTCGGATATATCCACGTGCATATGTCACCTCATTCAGAGGTCAATAGATATCCCTGGAAACCATAACTACTCTCGGCGGCATATCACAATGACTCAGAACTGCCCATCACCGTAAATATAGAAATCGTGTCATCTTTATCTAAACAGCGACTGATGTAGATATACTGCTTACACCCCGAGCCGCTGTCTTTCCAGTAAAAGCACCATGGTGTCCATTGAGCCACATTATACCTTTCCAAGCTCCTATCATGAGTCATTCTGAACATCATCCATATGCGAAATTGCATATGCTAGTCGCGTCGGAGGCTCCGATGCCGGTAATGTTTTTCATGCAATGCCACAATATACTCTGCCCCAGCAGGCTTTGGTTGCCACCAGCCAATCAAATCGACACAGGATGTACTCATCGACCATGGCCTCCAGACGGCCTCCCGAGAAACTTCGCGTGTCTCATCTGTAAAGAAGTGTCCTCGTATTTATCGTCGGAGTGCCAATGCGATCCAAGGCCACCGTGGAAGACAATTTTCGCCTTCCGTCTCTTATCTCTGATCTGTATTGAAATGACATGCAGCCAAGAGAGTTGCCGGGCGCCATTTCTAATTCATACGGCGGGCCCGAGAAAGCTGGCGACGGCCATTTCTCATCTCCCGAATGCGATTGCCTTCAATGCTTTCTGCGAGCGGGGTCATCTTCAAAATGGCTTAATCATCCCAGACTCGCATTTCTTTGCCCGTCCGGTTTTCGATTGGAATCTCTGAATGATGCGTGCCACGCGATACCTTTTCTGAATAACGCTTACGTAGGATATCTTCCCTTCTTCATTCCTACCCTGAGCGTCGGCACAAGGCCGAATAAGTAGCGCCGCTCGCTCCACAATGTCGCATTGCTCGCACAATTCTAACTGTTTATAAGCCCGAATAGGATCTCACACAAGGTTGATTCGTTAACACTCGGATCAGGACAACGTCAGGTTGTTACTCGCGCAATGCCTAGGTCGCAGGTGAATTATTTGCACGCCGATCTGTTCACTATTGAACAACTACGGCGCTCTCCGTGTCGGAGAATTGTCCGTGTACGACGTTGGCTAAATATCTACTCTCGGGGGCCGAACCCGATCGCCTCCAGAAAGGAACCAATGGGTCTCCGCATAATTTTCGAATCAAAGAGGATTTCTATGGAAAATCCTACCATCGAACTGTTGCAGAAGTTTATCGATGAACTAGGCAGAGATCTCGAGAATGTCGAGAAGGAAATTATCATTAATAAATATCAGACTTCAGATGTTCACTTTCGTTCCATAAAAGAAGATCACTTGCGATCCTTACACGATAACTATAGGAACCGGATCACGGTTGTGCGATACATGCTCGACGAGCTACGCTGGCCAAAGCCTGAGATTTCCGAAAGAGCTGTAACAAGCGATCATCTTCTATAGAACGACCAGTGTTTCCACAATTGAAGTCCCGCCCCTCCTGCCCGCGGGCTGAGGAGAACCCAAAAACTCCACGCGATGGCCCAAAGAGACATGCTCATTGAGCAAGCGCCAACGTCAGAAACGGACGCGTTACGCAAGATGGAAAATAGTAGGCAAGTTGAGAGAGAAGACCGGCTGAGACTCTCACGATATATCGGAGTGATGACCGCTTTATAGGTGTCCCGCTCACCCTGCCTACAAACTGCCGTTAGTACTGATTGCCATGGTGGGCTATTCCACATTCCTTAGTCTGTTCAGTACGGCACATATTCAGGGCCCGTTGACGTGTCGCTTGCTGGATGGGAATTACTGCCTGAATGGCATTGTCAATCGCATCGAGGACGATAGTCTTTAGGTTATCCAACAGAAAGCGACACAGCCTTATGCTGTGTCGTCTCCATTTGTACCGCAGCTACTCCTTCCGAATACAAGTGACGGTTACTTGTGTGCTCCGTCACCGTGAGCACCTCCGCCATGCGCTTCTGTCCCCCGAGAGGCACTATGTGCTCCTTGGCTGTGCGCGGTTGGCGCACGAGAAGCGCCATGGGATGTGGCGCCATGCGGTCCGGCATCACGGGACGGACTCTGTGTCGGTCGCGCATTCGACGGTCTTCCATTGCCGGCGCGTGCCGCGGACGACGGATGATTGACGCGTACTTGATTCGCCGCGTAACCACCCCGTCCTGTATATCGTCCTCCGCCACCGTCGGTAAAACGATGGCCGCCCCAGCCGTGGCTATAGCCCCATCCTGCCCAAGGGCCCATGCCTAGGAATACGCCGTTATAGAAATATCCCGGCCCATAGAAGCCCACAGGGGCACAGGCGTAAGGCGCATAGTCATAGTAACCGTAGGAGCAGATAGGCGGCGTGCCTATGCGAATGACGACCTGAGAGCTAGCGGTAGGCGCCCGGGCCAGCGGCGCAAGCAATATTCCGATGCAAAGTAGACGTGTGGTTAACTGCATTTGTGACTCCTTCAAGGTGTCAGCTGTTGGTGCATTTCTCCGAGATTACGATCCTGGCTCGAAGAAGATCCCGCAGCGCATATCCGTTCATTTGCAAGTTCTTCTCACCACTCCGCGTCTTCCAGCTATCCTCCGCTTCGCAGTGAATTCGACAATATAGGCCAAAAGCTATTAGTCCGCCTGGCGACAAGGGGGAGGAAGCTCGCATCATTTCGTATGACTTCTGGAAGCCTCTTCTATCTTCTCAAGGAGCGCACGCTTACTCGGTCGCCGGAGTGACCTTTTGCTTTACTGTTGTTCGTTTCGCTCGCGAGGTACCGTCTTGGTTGAGCAACGTGACTGCATCCGCGGCGTTAAACGGATATTTACGGATGGAGCGCTGGCCGGTAGTGCTTAGACTAACGTCAACCCGTCGATTGCTGGCCAGGATAATGGTAGTCATATTGTCGAGCATCTTCTGCCGCTCCGCCGGGGTCAGGTCGTCGTTACGCTCAATCGCATCCCTCACCTCCGAATCGGTCAGATTGTGTTGATCGCCGAAAGCTTTCGTCTCGATGTTTCCCGATGGGACGCCTTGATCAATGAGAAATCGTTTCGTACTCTCAACCCGGCGCTCAGATAGCGCCTGATTGTACTCCGCAGAAGCTCGCGGATCGGCATGGCCCTCGAGGATCAGGTGAGCATCCGGCTTGCTCTGGAGATATTGACCGAAATCGCTGGCCAATGAGACGAGAATTTGTTTCTGACTTGCGAGAAGGCCCTCGGTTGGATTTTTCACTGTGGGCTTCGCTGTCGGGAAGTAAATGCTGTGTAAAGCAAGCCTCAACTCCAGCGCTGTAGGACTCTGTATGTCTATGTTGACAGAGCAGTCTGCGGTTCCGCCCCGTCCGTCGCTTACGCTTCCCGTAACGGTGTATCTGCCGCTGGCTAATCCAGTGGTGTCCAGCTTCACAGAGGATCCGGAGCCCACGATTTTCCCGCTGCTTGCACTCCAGGAGAATGTCAGTGAATCATTATCCGCGTCGCTCGCCGTAGCCGTGATCAAGACGACCTCGCTCGCATTGACCGAATCTCGATCAGCGATGCAGCTGATCACTGGCGCTCGATTTGGCCGTGGCGCGACTTCCACATCCGCCGAGCAATCGCCAGTGCCGCCCTTGCCATCGTCTACTAGGAGATGGATCGTGTAGGTTCCCGGCACTGTACCTGACGAATTCCATCGGGCTTCAGGCCCGGTGCCATCGAGCGTGCCGCCATTCGCCGTCCAGGCGTAGCTTAGGTGATCGTTGTCAGGATCGTTTGCCTGCGCACGGACGAGGACTACGTCCCCCGACCCCGCGTAGATCGTCTTATTGTCGGTCGAACACACGGCGCTCGGTGCGCGGTTTGGAGGCGGCGGCAACGGGGCATTTCCGCCGAAGCTGAAGACCAATCCGGCCGACAAGCGTATGTTATTTTGCATGTCACCCGCATTTGTGACTGTATCCGCGAATCGTGTCATGAGATATTCCGCCTGTACCGGTCGGATCGATACATGGCGAGATACCCTTATGTCGAGTCCTCCTCCTGCGGTCAGGGCAAATGCATTCTGTGCGGGGAGCGGCGTGCAGGCGGCACCGGTACATCCGGAGAGAGTTACGTCGCTGGCATAGACTCCGCCGAAGAGTGCCTGAACAAACGGTGTGACCCTGCTGTAGTTTCGAAAGGAAATTCGCGGGCCGAAGAGGTAGAGATAAGCCGAACCGCCAGAGTCGGCCACACGGTTGGGATTCGCTCCAGGCCCCGTGAGGCGCAGCTGAGTGTCGTCGTAACCGGCAAAGTCGGCAACTAATCCGAGATAGCGATTCAGGTTGAACGCGATCGATGTCTCTCCGCCATTCAGATGCACGAAGCGATTTCCGTCCGCCAGGGTCGGTGTGGCTCGTAAGTACGAGTAACCCACAAACAAATCGATCCTCGGCGTATCGATATAGCTGGCAGACGGTCTTGGAGCGCCAGGATATTGAGCGGCGCCCGCAAAGGGATTGGCAGGAGGCTGGAATAGGTTTGCAGACCCGACAACTGCCCCATCTAACGGACCTACCAGCTCTTGCGCGTTGAGAAAAGCTACCGGCATGAGTAAAACAGCGACTGTAAGGGTGGCAATCATCCGTGCACTTAATTTCATTTTGTCTCCTGAATTGCACGTCGCGCGATCACGATCCAGCGCCGCTTTCTCTTGCACGAACTCGGATTGCCCTATGTGTCCGATCCGGCATGGGTTCATGGAGCAGGCACATTCACTACGGTGTTCACGACCGTGACCGGTCCAACCAGACTCAGCATTCGGCCGTTGATCGTGGTTATGGCAACAACACCGGCCGTTGATACTGAAACTCCTGCTTGGGCGATGACGGTTCCTTGCACGGTTCCGCCACCGAGGATGCCGTTGATCGTCGCGGCCGTGCCTACCTGCCAGAAGACGTTTTTGGCCAGGGCACCGTTGACCAAGACGATGCTTTGATTAGCCGTGGGCGTGCCTACCGTCAGCGTTGTAGCCATCTGGAACACCCAGAAGGCATTGGGGTCGCCCTGAGCGTCGAGCGTAAGAGGGCCTTGCGTGATGCCGAAGCTGCCTGACGCGGACTTATAGATGCCCGGCGCGAGAGTCCGGTTCCCTAGCTCGCCCGCGTTGCCGCCCCCGCAGCCCGGGCAGGTCGATACGTCGAGACCGTTCGGAAAGGCAACGAGAGCGTTGTAGGCAGTGAGCGTATCGGCTTGGGCCTGTGCTGCAATCGCGGCGGTCACGGCAGTTCCCTCGGTGGGACACGCGACCGTAGGCGGGGGAGGGGCGGTATCGATCGCTCCGTTCACCAACCCAACGTTAAGTGGCGTTTCCGTGTAGATACATCCTGGGCCGTTATCATGAAATCCGGTGATTAGAGTAGAAACGCCGGTCGTCCCAATGTCTCCATTGATCACCGTTGAAATTCCCTGGTTCGTCATCCCGGCCGCGCCGCCAAAACCGCCGAAGAGAGCCGCTGTTCCTAGATCGACGGCTGGCGGAATCACTGCAGTCCCCGTCGTAAAGCTCCACGGATTGGGTGCGCCGGTAGTGCCTAACGCGTTGCCGGACAGATCGGTTGCCCCGGCTGTGACTGTTGCGGTGTAGGCTGTGCCAGCAGTGAAAGCTGCAGTCGGAGTGAAAGTGGCGATGAATGTGACGGGGTTATAAGTCACTGTACCGGCGACAGGAGTTCCGCCGGGACCAGTCAACCCGAAGGTCGCCGTCGTGATCGTCAGCGGGTCCATCGCTTCGGTGAAGGTTGCACTTACTGTCTGGTTGAGGGGTACGTTTATGGCTGCGTTTGCCGAAACCGTCGACACTATCTCCGGGGCGGTAGTATCTACGGTCGCCCCGGTAGTAAATGTCCAGATGTAGTTTGCGGCCAGTGCATTGCCTGCTAAGTCAGTAACGCCTGTAGTGATTGTGGCCGTATAAAGGGTGTTCGGCGCTAAATTGGCCGATGGCGTGAATGTGGCTGTATCTCCGATCGCGGCATAAGACACCAGGCCGGCGACGGCAGCTCCGCCGGGCGCCTGAAGTGTAAAGGTAGTCGCGTTGACCGTTGTGGGATTGATCGCCTCGCTGAAGGTGGCGGTGATTGCTTGATTGATGGGCACAGCCACGGCGCCGTTCGTTGGAATTGTTGCGATCACCGTGGGTGGGGTAGTATCTGCGGCCGCTCCGGTGGTGAATGTCCAAACGTAATTGGCGGCTAACGCCGCGCCCGCCAGATCGTCGGCTCCGGTGGTGATGGTTGCCGTGTAGACGGTGTTTAGCGCGAGATTGGCGGTCGGGGTAAACGTTGCGACCGAGCCAGCCGGCACGTACGTAACTGTTCCGGCCACTGGCGCGCCGCCGGGTCCGGTCAACGTAAACGTCGTCGCGCTGATCGTGGCAGGGTTCATTGCTACGTTGAAGGTCGCGGTGACGGTATCGTTGATGGGGACACCTGTAGCTCCATTCACAGGCGTGGTGAAGGTCACCGCTGGTGGAGCAGACGCCGAACCGGTTCTGAAGCTCCACACATAATTGGCAGCCAGTGCCGCGCCCGCCGCACTTTGGGCTGCGGTCGTGATCGTAGCCGTATACAAGGTGTTGACTGCGAGCACGGCTGTCGGGGTGAACGTCGCGACGCTGCCCGTGCAGCTAACCGTACCATCTACAGATACTCCTGCCGGTCCCGTCAATGTAAAGGTTGTTGCAGAGGCTGTGAGTGTAGCGCAGTTCATTGCCTCGCTGAAGGTTGCGTTGAGGATCTGGCCCGGCGGCACGCCTGTGGTCCCATTCAATGGAATGGTCGAGATCACTGTCGGGGGTACGGGCGCCACCCCAGTTGTGAAGGTCCACACATAATTTGCTGCCAGTGCGTTCGCTGGACTGGCCGTATCCGTGACTCCCGTCGTGATTGTGGCCGTGTAAAGAGTTCCGTATGCGAGATCGGCGCTCGGTGTAAACGTCGCGACAGAACCGGTCGTTGTGTAGGTGACCGTTCCGACGACTGCAGCTCCGTCCGGCCCCGTCAACGTAAATGACGCCGCGTTCATTGTGCTCGCGGTCATAGCTTTGCTGAAAGTCGCGCTAATTGTGGGAGCTAAGGCTACATTTGTCGCGCCGGCAGTTGGGGTAGTCGACACCACAACCGGCGGAGTCGTGTCCGGGATATTCGCTGTCTCCTGCCCGCACCCGGTGAAAAGCACAACCAGCACTGCAGCAAGGTAGCTTGTAACTCCGAATCTAGGTCTACGCATTTTGCGTCCTCTCGTGGAACGTTAGTGACATTACGTATAACCGTCGCTTTTCCTGGGCGGACGCGCGGAGCATCGGAATCAACCTTGTAATAATTAGCAACCAATCGATTACTAGACTGAGCAAAAGTGCACACAAGATCCCGATGCTGGGAAATGATTTCCTGTTTTTACGATATCTTGATGATTATTCTTTCAAGAGTGATGGCGCAATTCTAAGTAATGCCCAAGCTAGCCTCACCTCTATCACTAGATCTCATTTATCGACAGAGAAGTAATAAATCCACTTTGCCCATGGGTAAGCAGATGGAGACTCAGTCGAGGCGAACTTCGGGCTCTGCTGAAATCCCAGGTGTGTATAAGGGGCTCTGCTGAAATCCCAGGTGTGTATAAGGAGAATCTTCTGGTAGGGCGAAAGAAATGCGTGGGCTCTTTGCGACGCGGCCCCGCGGAGAGAAAGAGAGCCATCGCTTGCCGGGAACATATCGACTTAAAAGGGTAGGCAGGTGACGAGGCGGACGCCGGAGCCGCCATCTACCTACCTACGCGTTTCAGATTAGTGAAACCTGAATTACTCGTCTGAGCAATATTGGACATATGGAGGCGAATTCATATTTTTCCCGAAGTTCGCTTTCCCGCTGTTTTTTTTTGCATTCGATCATGCATGCATCACTCCACTTACCGGTCGAGAGTGGCGATATAGCTACCTGCCGCGAGTCATGACAGCATAAGCAAGAGAGATGGAATGCACGCATGCGTAGCCGGAATTATTTAGGAGTCATACCGGGGGCTGTTCCCACTTCCAGCCATTTTCCGGCTCCGTTGTCCCAAAGGCTCGCTCAGAAATAGGTCGACCAGTTGAGGCGCGGGAAGAGGGGGGCTGAACAAGTATCCTTGCCCCTCCGCGCATTGCTTGTCTAGAAGATATGCTCTCTGCTTATCTATTTCGATGCCCTCCGCAATGACGCGATATTTGAGGCTGTTCCCCATATTGATGATGGCGCTCAGTATGGCGGAGTCTGTCTGAACGGGACCGATCTCGCGGACGAAAGAGATATCGATCTTCAGGACGTCTATCGGAAACTGCCGAAGATAGCTTAGGCTCGAGAATCCAGTGCCGAAGTCATCCACCGCCAGATGCACCCCCAGGCTCTTCAATTGCGCCAGCAAGGATACGGTCGATTCGACATCTTCCATCAGGACGCCTTCGGTAAGCTCCAGGACAAGATATCGCGCAGCAAGACCCGTCTCAGAGAGTGCAGCCTGGACGCCGTCAATAAAACCCAGATGCCGAAACTCAAGAGCCGATACGTTCACCGAAATTGGCACCGGGGGAAGCCCCGCGTCCTGCCATGCCCGAGCTTGCTCGCAAGCAGAGTGGAGCACCCATCTGCCCATCTGAACGATGAGGCCGGAATCCTCGGCGACAGGTATAAACTCGGACGGCGGAACAAGTCCTCGTTCGGGAGACTCCCAGCGTATCAACGCCTCGACTCCTGTAATCTCCCTTGTGGAGAGACAGACCATCGGCTGATAGTGCAGGAAAAACTCCTTTCGTTCGAGCCCGCGACGTATTCCTGCCTCAAGAGCCTGTCGCTCTACAACCTTCATATTCATCGATTCTTTGAAGAACTGACAGTCGTTGCGTCCTTCAGTTTTAACGTGATACATCGCGGTGTCCGCATTCTGGATCAGTGTTTCTGCATCCAGACCATCCGTCGGGTAAATGCTTATCCCAATGCTTCCGTCAATGACAAGGCTCTGCTCGCCAATGTCATGAGGCTCTCGAAGGGAATGAAGAAGGTTTTTTGCACTTGCCGCGGCATCTGCGGAATGGACGATGTCGGGAAGAAGAATCACGAATTCATCCCCACCCTGGCGGCTCACCGTGTCAGAGCTACGCAGGTTAGCTACCAGTCGCTTCGCGACCGACTGAAGAAGCTTATCTCCCACACCATGCCCTAGAGCGTCATTGATGTATTTGAAGTGATCCAGATCTAGAAACATCACGGCGATTGGCCTATTCTGCCGCCGGGCCAAGCTAATTCCCTGAGATATGCGATCGTTGAGCAACAGACGGTTCGGAAGATCGGTCACGATGTCATGTTGTGCCGCGTAGCTTATCTGAAGCGCAGTTGCTCGCGCGGCGGTGACATCATGAAAAACCATTACGGCACCAACACATTGACCGCTTTGATCATGGATCGGCGCTGTAGAATCTGCAATCGCGAATTCGCATCCATCTTGCCGGACAAGAACGCAATCGGCGCTTAAGCCCACTGTCTTATCTTCCTGTATTGCCAACTTCATCGGGTCGGGAGAAGGCTTTCGGGTGACACCGTCGACAATGTGGAAGACCTGACTCAGTTCTAAACCGATGGCGTCTTCACGTCGCCAGCCGAGCAAGCCTTCTGCAACAGTATTGAGATATGTGACCCGTCCCGAGTTATCGGTGCAGAGAACGGCGTCCCCGATCGAGTTGAGCGTAGCCAGAGCGCGATCTTTTTCGGCGATCAGCTCATCTGCTACTCTCTCGCACTTGGCTACATAGGTTAGCGCACGCGGCAAAGAGTAGCTATCGAGATGGTGCGGTAAAAGGTAGTCCCTGGCTCCGCGTTCTAAAGCCTCGGCAGCGAAAGCCTCCTGACCGTCTTTTACCAAGATCAATACGGGAATCCCCGGCGCAGTGCTGCAAAACGTTTCGAGTGAATCGACCCCCAGGTTGCCTTGCAGGTCAAACTGAAGCAAGACGACCGCAGTTTTTTCTTTGCTCACCCGCTCAATACCTTCCAACAGGGTGGATGCTTTGATCAATTCGAAGTTGCTAGCTCTTGGCGCCTGAAGTGCGCATCGAATCTTCTCAATAGAGTTCGGATCGGTCCCGATGTAGAGTATTTTCAAAGGCTCTTCTCTCGCCGTCAAGTTGTATAGCTCCCTTTGAGCGCATTAAGGCGGTTGCTGTTTCTTGACTCATATCTAAATTCGAACGATGGCTTGGCGGCGAACGCCCGGAGATCGGCGGATCAGAGATACTTATTATTCACGATGGCCGTGCTGTCTCGCTAACTATCATTACAGTCTTGTTTACGAATAAGTTGCGCGAGCTTGGCACTCACTAATTCAATCCATAGTATGGGATTGATATGGAGGATCTTTCCGTGAGCGGTTCCAGATCCTCATTTAGGATCACATTGACCAACTCTTCGTGAACCCGGATGCGCCCCTTATATTCAATGAGCCCAAGCTTGCGGAAGCGATTCATGAAGAAGTTCACCCGGGAGCGAGTAGTGCCGATCATATTTGCCAGGGTTTCCTGTGTGATTGGCGGGATGAGGGCTTCGGGCGGACCTTCCATCCCATATCGCGCCATCAGCAAAAGAGTTCTCGCCAGCCGCTTTTCACTCGAGTTGAACAGCTGATCCACGAGGTCGGCCTGGACGCGCATCGCGCGTGTCAGCATAAATTTGACGAACACATCGGAGAGAGCATGTTCCCGATGCAAAGCTTGAATCATCTCCTCTCGGTCTATTTGAAGCGCTGTGCATCGCGTAATGGCTGTAGCCGTGACCGTTCGCTGACCGTCAACGTCTCGAAGCGACTCTTCCCCGAAGAAATCTCCCGCAGACACCAGAGCGATGGTCGCCTCTTTTCCGCTGTGGGATACGACGGTTAGTTTCGCCCGGCCTTTGTGAAGATAGAAGATGGACTGCGCGAGGGTTCCCTGAGCAAAAAAGGCCTCTTTGGCGCTTAATTGCATGATCCTTCGTCCCATTCCGCTCCTAGTGAGAAACATGAATGCGTTAAATTCGGTCCAAGGCAATTCGGCCATTGAGCGCTCCTTTGCAGAAAAGCAGCGGATGCTTGATGACTCATCCGGACTTCAACCGTGCGATGCATGCCCGGAGCGAGATGAACGGGCCCTTACGCTAGCTCTCCGATACGACTCTTTGAAAGGCACGTATTTGAATGTCAGATAACAGACAGACAGCGTTTCCCATATTTGATACGTTCGCCAGAGGTGGTCGGTACACGATGCCTTGTTGTCGGGCATCCTCAGGCCCTCTTGGCTAAAAATTCTCATTAATGGGACATAATCCCATTAATGGGGATGGGCAGGTGTGCAACTTTGAACATTGTTAGTATTCGCGTTTACGCATCCTGATAAGCTGCAGGTAATAAAGGGTTTAAAAGGTGTTTATTTATAGTCCTCATCGTGCAAAAGCACGTTGATCAGGCTCTTATGTACCCTGATTCCTCCGGAATCCTTAAGAAAACCTAGTTCCCTGAAGCGCTTCATGAGGTCGCTGACCCGTGATCGAGTCGCCCCAATCCTTTGCGCCAAGGCCGTTTGCGAAATTTCCGGAATCAAGATTGCTCCGCCGCTCGGCTCTCCAGCTTCTGCCATCAACAAGAGCGTTCTTGCCAGGCGCTTGGCGCTCGAATTAAAACGTTGATCGACAAGCGATGCCTGGAGTCGCATGCTCCGCGCCAGCAGCCTTTCTAAAAAGAGGTCAGAACAGTCATGATCCATCTGCAGCAGACGGATCATAGCGTCCCTTTCAATCTCCAGCGCAGTACAACGGGTAGTCGCCGTGGCAGTCGCCATTCGTTTGCTGTATCCGCCTGCCAGCGATTCCTCCCCAACGAAATCGCCTGTTGTGAAGAGTGTGATAGTGGCTTGTTTGCCGCTACTAGATGAAATGACGAGTTTCCCCCGACCCCTTGTGATGTAGAACAGGGTCTTGCCACTTGAGCCTTGAGCAAAGAGGATCTGCCGGGGCTCAAATTGAACGTGGCGAGGCGATCCAGCTCTCGTCAGCAGGGCGGTTGCGGCAACAGCAGCTGTCTTGGATTCAGCCATCGTAGCGATCTTCCAGGGCCGGTACTTGTCGCATAAATCCGGCGTCGCCTGCGGGTGCAGGCAGATCGTGGTTCGTACCCTTTCAAGTAGGGAGGATAGGTCAGCGCTCTCAACGCTGATCCACAAAAATAGCAATGAAATCATTGCGCAGCCAGGTCAAAACTACTTCAAACTACTCCGACATGCGCGAACTATTCCACGACAGACCAAGACGGAAGTTCTATACATAAGAACGTAAGTGGCGCCATAATCCCTTCAGGTGAGGATAAAAGTATTGGGATTATTCGCTCCTTCTACTAACGCCCTAGTCGAGTTGATATCTGCCCAACTCCAAGCCGCAACTTATCGAGATTTATCTCTGGAGGAGTTGGCAAATCAGCGCCGCAACTTCGCACTCAAGTTCGTGCTGGGGCAGTGTCTGGCGGAACTACCGATTGTTCCTCAATTAGAAGCCATCGTCCCTCCCAGTGTCGCGATTTCACAGGCCGACCTGGATGAGGCGCTGACACGGCTCCGGGGAGAAGGAGCGATCGTTGATGAGGGAGTCCGCTTTTGAGGGTCCATTAGGGGTCCAATAACGGGAAAAATGGCATGGAAGAGGTCATCGGTTCGATCCCGATCAGGTCCACCAAATAAACTACCGCAAAATCAGCAACATACAGCCTAGCCGGAGTAACCGTACAGAAATCGTACAGCCGACTATACTGTCGTCGTGCCCGCCCGTCGCACACGGAGAGGAGGACGACACCATGCTGTCGCCTTATACACGCCACTACCCGCCCTGCAACCAGACCGATATTTCTTATCGCCGTTGCCGCTGCCCCAAATGGATACAGGGCACATTGCCCGATGGCCGCTACCTGCGCAAGACGGCGAAGACGCGGAGCTGGGAGAAGGCCGAGACGCTGTGCCGTCGGTTGGAGGATGAGTCCGACCCGAACAAGCCCGAGGCCAGGCCGCGCGCGAAGATCGCCGATGCGATCAAGACTTTCCGCGACGACGAAGATGCGCGTGGTCTTACCGACAGCACCCTCCAGAGGAGCCGGTACTTCTTCGAGACACAACTGAAGGAGTGGGCCAAGCAGGAAGGTCTCGTCTATCTCGACCAGCTCACGCCGCCGTTGCTGACCAAGTTCCGCTCCGGTTGGGAGAACGCGCCGCAGACCATGCAGCGCAAGCATGAGCGGATGGTCTCCTTCTTTTGGTTCTGCGTGCGTATGGACTGGATACAGAAGAACCCCGCCATCCTCCTCAAACGCATCAAGGTCGCCACGACGCCTACCGACTACTTCCCCAAGGACGAGTTCAAGGCCATCGTCGACGGGACCTACTCCTATGGAAACTGGCATGGCGGGCACGACTTCGAGAACCGCCGCGACCGCTTGCGCGCGCTGGTCCTGCTCATGCGCTGGTCTGGGCTTGCGATCACCGATGCTGTGACCCTAGAGCGCACCCGCCTCGGCGAGGGTGGCAATTTGTTTCTCTACCGCGCCAAGACCGGCGTGCCGGTCTATGTGCCGTTGCCTCCCGACGTTGTTGCTCTCCTGTCCTCGCTGCCGAACTCCAATCCGCACTATTTCTTCTGGAGTGGCAACGGGAAGCCGGAGACAGCGAAACGCGGATGGGTCCGCTCGCTTACGCTGCTTTTCGGCAATGTGTCCATTAAGAACCCCGATGGCACGTTGAAGCGCTGCCACTCGCATATGTTCCGCGATACCTTCGCCGTAGAATTGCTGCTGGCAGGCGTGCCCATCGATCAGGTATCGCTGCTGCTTGGACACAGCAGCGTCAAGGTGACAGAGAAGCACTATGCACCTTTTGTAAAAGCCCGGCAGGAACAACTGGCGCAATCGGCGCGCATGGCATGGGAGCAGACAGGCAAAAAGCGGCAGGTCGCATCTGTAAGACCCAAGAAATCCATTGCCGTACACGCGGCGTAGCACTGCGCCGCAACCGAATTTGTTGCTAAGGACGGTTGTATTGATTACTTCCGCAAGCCGACTTCTGAGGAGTAGTGTGCGATTCCGAGCGAGTCCCTTTGTCGTGGATTCTTCGGCGCCTAGCCCGAGCACAGTTTCCAACGCATTAGGGCAGCCGCCGCGTCTGACTTCGCAAACACTCAACGGCCGCGACAATGGCGTCGGTATCTGCTTCCTTAGTCGACCACTCAATCCAGAAATCACGCGTAGAGCTGTCCGGCCTAATAACGGGCTTATCCAATCGGATTCGAGTTGGAAGTAAAACAGCGTCACCAAGAAGAACCGCTTCGCCAGTATCGAGCAAGGGAAGAATGTCGGTAAGTCCAGCTAATGAATCTGGCATCAATCGTCGAATGACATTCTGGTCCGTCTCGTTCGTCAGCCGAAGCGAAAGGAAGTTATTGCACTGGCTGAGGATCGTCTTGCTGACATCCGATGGACGCTGACTCACAACGAGCAGAGAAAAGCCATACTTTCGGCCTTCTTTTGCAATCCGCTCGAATGCACCCAAAGCTTGCCGCTGAACCGCATCTGCATCTTCCCGGACAGGAAGATAAAGGTGGGCTTCATCGCATAGAATCGTGACGGGGGTTCGGCTATCGGCCTTCATCCAGAATTGAACGTCGTAGAGCAGTCTGGCAAAGGTGCCGGTCACCACAGGCAAAACGTCCGCAGGCACTTCAGAGAAATCGATGATCTTAATTCCGGCACCATCGCCCGAACCCAGCAGCTTCACAAGTTGCTGTGACAACCAGTCGTACTTCAGAGCCTCAGCCGGTGGCGTGAACATAAATCCATAGCGGCGATCTTCGAGCTTTGCTCCGAGACGCGAGATGAATCGCGTCAGCTTATCTTCCCAGTCGCCTTTAACTGCCTTACCGGTCGAACTGGAGATTCCTTTTGCCGTATTGTCGCCGTCAAGCAGGTCGACCAAGTCTTTCATCTGATATGGAATTGGTGAATCGACCGTGAATGTCTTTTTCACCTCAGGCTTATTCGCACTGTCCAGAAACTCCTGTTTGAGTTGCCGTACATGCGATGTGAATCTCGACGCCTGATTAGGCGCGTTCTGATCGCTGCGGTCCAGAATCATCGACAACATCTCATCCCGGTTAAGAAGCCAATAGGGTAGAAACAGGACATCATCTTTCGGTTTATCCAAATCCCCTGGGCCGGCGATCCGAAAGCGCTGCGCGAACCCGCCCTTCGCCTTATCGGCAAGAGGTGCATACTCACCATGCATATCCATCACGATTATGTTCGGAAATTTGAGCTTGGATGCGCGCTCAAGTATCAGAGCTACTGCCCAGCTCTTTCCCGAACCTGTACTTCCGAGAATCGCTGCATGTCTTTGGAAAAACTTGTCGCCGTTGGCGATCGCTTCTGCGGAACGGTCAGCGACAAACCGACCCAGTAATAAACGCTCGTCCTCCGCGATCTCCTGGCCAAGGATGCCCATAAAGCGCTGGAGATTGCCGCCACTGATGACATAGCAATCGCGATCGATCTGAGGAAAGCTATCTGCGCCCCGCTTGAACGTGTTTTTCTTTTCGCCTTCTACGGTCCTAAATGTTCCGACGAGTGCCGCTCTCATAAGATCTGTGGGGACTGTCGACAGTGACTCGTCATCACCGGTCTCGGCCTCCGGCGATAACTCCATGCCAAGCGTGCGTGTCACTTTCTCGGTGATCGCGATTAAAAACTCCTGTTGCGTCGTACCTTTGATCGCGAGGAGCTGTCCGATACCGATACTGGTTAGGAGAACCGAATCAGACACGTTGATGAGCACGCGGCTCGTATCAACGGACACCACGCGCCCGATATGGTCGGACGCGGCGAAATTGAGGGCCGCTTCACTCATGGTTCGAAGACCTCCGTTACTAGCTGTTCAAGATCCCACAAGGACAGGCCGGCAAAAATGTCGGTGCTTCCTTGGCTGTAAACGCGCGTAGCCGCCGTTCCGCTGACGACGGAGCTTTCCAAAGCGATGACATTGGGGTTCGCGCTGACAACCTTCTTTGCGTTATCAGTTAGGGTGTGCGCCAAGATCAGGGTTGGTGTCCCTTTGCGGATTCGGTCGGTCAGGTGCGTTTCCAGATGTACATCGTTAAATCCATATCCAACGATTAAAAAGCGCGACGCGCGGTCTATCTCTTTATTTCCACGTTCGCGGTGAACATCGAAGGGACTGCTATAGCCATTCCTATACTTGTTTTGGCCCGGCGGAATAATGAGCCTGCTTACGTTCCGCAGCTGACCGCAATGGCGCACCGGTTCACCATTGCGCTCGTACCAGTCCAGGCTTCCGTGCGGTTTGCTGATGACCACTCTCTCCGCGTAGAGAAAGCGTGATGTTCCTTTGTGCAGCTTCACGTCACGACAAAAGCTCAGACGCGTCTCGCGCTCATCGAGGCGCCCGGCGAAGACACCGTTGAACATTACATCGACGCCGAGGCCGGCCTCCTCAGAAGCAACTTCCAGTAGCCGATCGTAATTCGTCGTGACGACCTGTAAACCCCCGCTCGGTCGCAAAAGATGTGGCAACAGTCGCGTGAAACGGAGAGTTCTCGTGCCAGCGAACACTTCCGCGGTGATTGCTGCTTCCGCTTCGGAAACAACACGCCCGACTTCCACGCGGATTGCCTCTTCAAGGTCCGTCGATGGTGCGATCTTCGTCAGACCCTCTTCAAGGCCGTAGGTAGTGATGTTCGGCGACACTTTGACCCATTCGTCAAGGAGGGAGCCCCCCACGAGCGATGGCATCGCAGAGCATAGGTGACTTGCAAGAGCGTTCATGCCTGGAATGCCTTCGGCGCACGACAAACCCGAGCCGACGATCGTTACCAAGCCATCGCTCATGTGCTGCTGTATCGCCAATTTGAGGGCTGAAATGTCCATACACGTTACGCCGTTAACTCAACTTTGCACGACTGTTCGCAACAAATGGGTGGTGCAGCTATGGTATCCCAGCCATACGCGCGATTCTCAGCGCTGCTGAACTAAAGCGGCGGTTGAACCACCTTGATAAAAGTTTGCAGGTCACCCCCATAGAGCTCTAGCCAGCGCGGTACAGCAATTGGGATCCGACTGCTACTTAAAGTGAGGGATCATTTTTCCAGGGTCACGCGGAGGAACCTGCCCCGACAATGAAGAGGACTGCCGATTCAATAATTTAGAGATACAATAAGTGTGCCAATCACAATCATCCTTAGAGGTGCGCTTGAAAGTCCGTGCATCAACGCTTGACGATCTCCTAAACGAGGTCTTCCGCCGGCTCATTGCGTCAGGCCAGGAGACATACCCGAGTAAGGGCAAAGCCTTTGAAGTCACTGGAGTGGTTCTGGAATTGACCAACCCAAGGGCACGCATGAGTCGCACGGAAGCCCGTGCAGTGATCTTTAGTTGGCTTGGCGAATTTCTTTGGTACCTCGCCGGAAATGATGACTTTTCATTCATCAGGTACTACATCAAGGATTACAAGCCGGATTACAAAGGTGCGACTAAGGTCATGGCTGCCTATGGACCGAGGCTTCGAGCGAAAAACAAAGACCAACTGAAGTGGGTCGTTGACCTCATCAAGAAAAAGCCTGACACAAGACGTGCTGTAATTCCTATCTATCAGCCGAAGGATACACAGGCCAACCTTCCAGAGGTCCCCTGCACTTGTACGTTGCAGTTTCTTCTGAGGGGACGCCGTTTAGAGTTGATCACCCATATGAGGTCCAATGACGCATACGTGGGCCTGCCCGGTGATATTTTTGCGTTCACCATGATCCAAGAAATCATAGCTATGGCATTAAATGTTGAGCCGGGGCGTTATAAGCACTTAGTAGGGAGTCTTCATCTGTATGACGCCGATAGGAGAAAAGCGGAGCGCTACTTAGCTGAGGGCTTCCAGAAGAAAGTAGCTATGCCAATCATGCCTTTAGGAGATCCATTCCCGCAAATTGAGACAATTCTCCGATTTGAACGTGCTACTCGCCTCGGCAGACATCCACGAATACCGACTGACTTACCGGTATATTGGCAAGATCTAGCTAGGCTTCTGTCCATATTCCGCGCTGGCAAGGATGATGCATCTGCAGCTATGCTTCGCAACATGCGCAAGCGGATGCATTCAGATGCTTATATTGCATACATTGAGATGAGGCAACAAAAGGCCGAAAAGCGCGAAACGGTGCCTGCTGTGTCAGCTCCCGAATTGCCTTTTGGTGTGGCTCCTCATGCGTAAAGAAGACTTGGTTTTCGCAAAAGCGACATCTAAGCGGTTAGAAGCCTTTGAAGCAAATGTCCACCCATTGCCTGGTATTGAAGATGAGGAAGCGAGGCGTACTTTCATCTTCCAAATAGTCGAAAGCATCAGGCGGATTCGCTTCGTGCAGCAAGTGTCCAACCGGTCAATCGCGGAATCGCGAAAAGATCCGGCAACTGATTATTTCGATCCTGTGCGGGCTGCAATCTTATACAAACAAGTGGGCGATATAGACGAGGCGTCTTGGCTCGTGTTTCTTTTCGTGCATTTTGGGAAAAATGTTAAGAGCGGCTACCGACTTATAGCCGACGTCTATGGAAGGTTAGGCCACGGAAGAGTTTGGACGTGGGCGGAAGTTAGCAAAGATCCACTAGAATTCAGGCACTGGTTAGACAAGAATCAACAGAATCTCAAGACATTGGGTGGCATACACCGAGGGTTTGGGAATCATCGCAAGTATCAAAGTCTCGATGCGTGGAAACCTAATGGCACTGGTGAGGCGGTCCATACCTACATATCTTGGGTAACAGATTCAGGCGGCCATGGAAAACTGTTTGCAAATGCTTTGGCGGCCGCCGATGATAATCCAGAGGAAGCATTTGCACATCTCTACAAGGAGATGAACGCAGTCAGATCATTTGGGCGAACAGCCAAGTTCGACTATTTGTCTATGATAGGCAAACTTGGACTAGCGGCAATTCGTCCCGATTCAGTCCATTTTGATGGTGCGACCGGACCGGTGGCAGGAGCGCGCCTTCTTTTCAGCGGAAAATTGAAATCGAAGGGGTCAAGTAAAAAGCTGGAATCGCTGTCTGATTCATTAGCTTCACATTTGCAGGTCGACAAACAGGTAATCGAAGACAGTCTCTGTAATTGGCAGAAAAGTCCAACTGACCCGGTCCAATTTAGAGGGTGAAGCTACTCACGTTGTAACGTGTCTTGAACTTGTTGAACAGTTTCGGAGAGATCCGTTCTTGATGTTGAAGCTGCCCGACGATCACACCGGCAGAAACGTTGCATTGGCGTGCGAGCCTAGCTATTGAGAATGGATTGACCCTGATGGCTTTCAGAGTAGCCTCACCCCCAGGTTCCAGAATGATCTTTTCTGCGAATTGATTCGCCTCAGCCTCTTGCTTAGGAGTTAAGGCACTCTCTTGCTCAATATGAGGTTCGTCTCCGTGCAATACCAAGTGTCCAGCCTCATGAAAAAATGAAAACCAGAATTGATCATCTGAGAGAAATCTGGCACTCAATAAAAGTAGGGCCTTATCTTCACTCAGCATGAGGGTCGCACCGCTGGCTGCACAACCAGGAATAGATCGGCTCACTATGACTGCTACACCGTGTCTCGCACATTCTCTCTGAAGAACAGGAAGAAATTTCTTTGGGTCTTCAATTTTAGAAAGTGGCTTCAGTTCTCGTAGGCTAGTGGAGAAGCTTTGCCGATCCCATTTTGCGCACTCGATATCTTCGGCAAGCAACTCTCCACGACGGATCCAAGCCAACGTCGTCGGCATATCATTCTGAAATGCCGACGATGTCCTGAATTTCGCAAGCCCGAGACGAGTAGGATACTTTTTACGCCACTCTTCTACACTCCCTATGTCGAAATAATCAAGTAGCTCAAAAGCCACATCGCCTTTTGCATAGGGCTTAGGTAGCCAACCCGAGTCAATCATCTTCTTTACCGGGAAAGTCGCGCTCCATTCGCCCAACTCCGGTTCGGCAGCCGCTAACTCTTCCAAACTGTCCCGATATTGCTTTTGACGCTCAAGCCAGAAGTGCGCAGTGGAACCAACCGATTTCGCTAGGTTTTTCGCAATGACGGGTGTCACTGGTAACACGCCCGCAAGTAGATCCGTAGCTTGTCTCTCATTGAGACCTATCTCAAGCCGAAAAACATCAATGCCTACACCCTTCGCGTGAAGAACGGCGCGAATCGTTTCCCCTGGAGGCGATGCCCAATTCGGACGAAATGCGGTATTAGCCATTGAACCTCACCTCTAACAGTTTAACTCGTGTTACCTGCCGCCAGTTGACCGCCATGGTTGTACCCGCCTCGCGATAGGCGGCGTGATTTGACTCAAAAACCAAAAAACAGCCCTCAGCGACCGGAACTAAGAATCTGTTGGGAGTACCGGATACCGTTTCCCAAAGCGGAAGTTCAGCCACATTGCGGGCAGCCCAAACATCAGCGAGCCTAGCGTGAAATGCCGCGCCAACCGCTCTACCGTACTTGTGGGCTGGAAGAGTTTTACTCCCCGCCATGTTTCTCAGCGCCTTTGTGGAGTAGCCAACTGTCAAGGTTGAACGTCATGTTGCGGGAAGTCGTTTGAGTTCTACCAATCCTATATCGAACAAACGAATCTATACCTCTGTGGGAATCCAGGCAGTTTCTCCAAGAAGAGTGCTTGGCGAAGATAATACGAAAGTATATTTGGTGTCAAACGCCCGACCACACCCACGGCAGGGAAGAAAGCTCTTGCGGCGAATGCTGCGTAGTGAGCCAAGTGCAATCGCTATTTATGTCCCTCATGGGGTAGAATTAGGCAAGGGGAACCATCCATGACCGGCTATACACCGAATGAAGCATCGTTGCTTACCGGGCTGCCACTGACCGCCGTGCGTCGTGCGCTTGAGGACGACGCTGTGCCATCGCGGAGAGTACGCTCTGGACGCATTGTGCAGCGGATCATTTCCAGTGATGGGCTGCTTTGTTTGAAGCTGGAGCAGCTTGGCGTAGGGCGGCTTCCACTTGCATATCGCAGACGCATCTATCGTGCCGTCCTTGCCCAACCCAATATTCCCCAACTCAAGGAATCCGAAGCAGTCATCATCGAAGTGCGCAGGGCCAGAACGGACCTCAAGAGTGCGATGACCAGCTATAAGAAAGCACATGCGATGGTCGTCGAAGACCCCGAGATCATGGGAGGGACATCCGTAATCCGCGGGACGCGGATTCCTGTGCAGCTCGTCGCAGAGATGCGGAGTCAAGGAGCATCGGTCGAGGAGATTCTAGAAGGGTATCCAAGCCTTACACGCGAGCACATCGCGTTGGCGGAGCTTTACGTGCAAGCTCACCCCCGGCGTGGTCCTAAGGCTCAAACACGGTTGCCGCGAGGGGCGCGTGTCATTGCACGAAAGGCATATCCTCTAAAGCGTGCCTGATACGCTCTCATTCCTGATCGACGAGTGTCTTCATGCCAGCCTCGTCGAAGTCGCAAACGGGCTGGGGTACACCGCTTACCACATCGAGCATCTCGGCTTGAAGGGTGCCCCAGACTGGCAGCTATGGAAGCGTGCGCTTCAGGACGATTCGATCTTCGTCACCAACAACGCCCAGGACTTTCGGAAACTCTCACGCAAAGCTGAAATTCATCCCGGACTCGTTATTATCTTGCCGTTGATGCGGCCAGAAGTTCAAAGACAATTGTTCCGGGCTGGACTTGAATACTTAGCAGGACGCACGAACCTCATCAATCGTGTGATTGAGATCGATCTTCACAAAGAAACAGTGGACATTCAGGAGATCGAGCTACCTTGATTTTTGGGCCGCCCATCCAATGCGAAAGTGATGAATACATCACTTTTGGGTCGAATACCTGGATAAAGTGACGTAAACATCACTTTTGAACTGAAGAAGGTTTTCGAGAAGGTCTGCCACGACGAATTGCCCGTTTGTTTGCCATTGAACCGCAGTATGGTTCTACTACGATTGCAGTAGTTTTCTACTACAACTTCAAGGAGCGCCGATCGTGTCAGCAGCGATGACACAGTCCTGTGCTTACTTTCGCAAACGCTGGTGGACGCGCATCATGACACTCTCCGGTATCCGCAAAGTTCGATAGCCACGCGAGAACCGGGTTTCCGTCGTACCCCACTCGATCACACCCGGTTCCTTCTCAAATATCCTGCGGATGGTGTTTCCGCTAAGTCCCCACGATTTAGCAATCTCGTTGACCGAGTAGTGCCGTTCCAGGGCGGGATCTCCGATAGGAGGCCCCGGCTCCGTCCACTGCCCACCGTTCCAATGCCCCGCCGATACTTTGTATGCAGAACCGCGCATGTGGGCATTCTCGGAGAAGTCCCAGTCAGCGTCCAATCATCATTTCGTGCGAAGGTATCACGTTTTTTTATACCTTTCTCGCAAGGTACATTTCTTGCTGAACAGGTGTCGTTGCATAGCCATCGTGTTCAAAACACTCCACCGTATGGTCTCGCTCTGAGTCGGTCACTCGCTCGGTGCTTATCCCGCGCCCTGCGGCACGGCGCGACTTGCTTTTTCGGGACCTCGCCAAAACAAACTTTTCGCAAAGAACGCGAAAACTTTATTTAGGGCTCTCCGAAAATGCGTCGCTTGGCACTTGGGAGCGGGGCACACTCGCGGCGCAGAGCGCAGGAGTGTCCCGACTCATCGGGAGACCACACAAAACGGAGTGACATCATGAACACGAACACGATCCAACAGCAGCTTCCAGTCAACGCAATCCTTCACGGCGACTGCATCGAGAAGATGCACGAGATGCCCGCCAATAGCGCCGATTTCATCCTTACCGATCCGCCGTACCTGGTGAACTACCGCGACCGCGATGGCCGCACCATCCAGAACGATGCCAACGCCGACTGGTTGAAGCCAGCGATGCGCGAGGCATACAGGGTACTCAAGATGAACCGCGTAGCCATCATGTTCTATAGCTGGACGAAAGTAGACGAGTTCTTCGCAGCCTGGAAAGACGCGGGTTTTCAGCCTGTCGGACACATCGTGTTTCGCAAGACCTATAGCTCAAAGAGCCGGTTCCTCAGCTATCGGCACGAGCAGGCATACTTGCTGGCGAAGGGCAGGCCGCCGTTGCCGAAGCAGCCGGTAGCGGATGTAATCGATATGCCGTACAGCGGCAACAAGCTGCATCCGACGCAGAAGCCGGTAGAGCCGCTCGCGCAGTTGATTCGCAGCTTCACGTTGCCCGGCGAGTTGGTTCTCGATCCCTTTGCAGGTAGCGGCAGCACATGCGCCGCAGCGTTGCTGACAGGCCGTAAGTATCGCGGTGTAGAGCTCGACGATTCGTACTATGAGCAGGCCGTGAGCCGCATGAATCGAGTGACCGAGAGGATCTCCGTGAGGAGGTCCTCTTCTTCATTCCCACGTCCGGTAGATGGTGCGTGCGTCCCGGCGTGTGTCAAGGCGAACTATTCCGCAGCCTTGTGATCGCACGGCCTTGACTCCCTCCGTCCCGCACGTTGTTCGCTGTTCATCGTGGGAATGAAGGAGTGTGTTCATCCTGCACGCCTGTCTTTCTTGCCCGTTGGCCTTGCGTTTGTGGCCGTTCCAACCACCATCCAAAGTTATAAAAATTCGTGATACCTCCGCGCGAAATAATGATTTCCCATTTCGCCGCGCTGCTCTTACCTTCACAACCAGCACGAAACACCGAGAGTGGCCACTCGACGGTACATCACCCAAGGAGACCTCCTATGGAGAGCACCCGTCCTTCGAAGCGAAGCCGCGTCCTTAAGTTGGCACGCAGTCACCACCTATCCCGATATGCAGCCCCGCTGCTCCTGCTGTCCGCCCTGCCGGTCTACGCCCAATCGACCGGGAGCGATCCGTGGGACAACGCAGTCAACGTCCTCAAAACCGCCTTCACCGGCTCGATTGCCCAGGGCCTCAGCCTGGTCGCCATCGTCGTCGGTGGATTGATGTTCGCCTACGGCGAAGGTCAGTCCAAGAAGACCCTCGCCGGCATCGTCTTCGGCGTGGGAATGGCTATTGGCGCGGTCAATTTCATGGCTTGGCTCTTTCCGAGCTAGAGAGGAGGTGATCCATTGTCTCAGTCAGCGGAACGTCGCGTGAACCCCGTCTTCAAGGCCATGAACAGGCCGCTGACTGTCCTGGGAGCAGAGCGGCGATTGTTCTTCGTCGCTCTGATCTCGGGAGGATCGATCTTCTCTCTGCTTCATTCCTTACTCGGCGGCATCGGGCTGTTCATCGTGGGCGTCATCATCGCCCGCATTGCCACCAAGCACGACATAGAGATTCTCCATGTGCTGTTCAACAGCAGTAAGTTCCGCAGGCGCTACGACCCCATGAAAGCCGACACCCTGCAAGTCCGCATAGCGAGGCGCAATGTACAAGGTTGAAACAATTACGAAGGACTGGAAGGAAGCGGGATCGTTCGCCGCGCAAGTGAACCTGTACGGCTTTTGGGACGATCACTCGTTTCTCACCAAGAGCGGCGACCTCGGATGCGCGTTGCGTATCGGCGGCATCGACTACGAGAGCCTCGACTATGCCGGTCTCGACTATGCGGTGAAGCGGCTGGAGGCCGCGTTCCGCTCCATCGACGACAAGTGCAGGCTGTATCAAATCCTGTTCAAACACAACCGGCCTTCGATTCCGCACGCGGAGTATGAAAATCCGCTCGTTCGCGCCGCTGTCGAACAGCGCAGCGCGTTCCTCGCGTCGAAGGCCGACCGGCTCTATTCCATTGAAATCTTCTGGATCGTCATGGTCGATGGCAGCTTCCAGAAGACCGGCCTGCTGCACGCGCTCGCCGGGCTGCCGAAACACCCGCGCTCGTCCCTTCGTGACTTGCGCGCACTGTTCTCCGGCAACAAAGAACGCACGTTGCTTTATGAGCAGATCGAGCGCGACCGCCTGCGGTTGCAGCAGAAGGCCAACAGTTTGAGTGGACAGCTAAACGACCTCATGACGGTCGAGCTGCCAGGGGCGGAGGAGACGTTTCGCATACTGCGCCGTCTCACTAACCTCCGCCCCTCCAAGATCAATGACACTCCGTTGTGCGATGCCCGCCATCTCGACTGGCAGGTGTGCGACTCGGAACTGGAGGCCCATCGCGGCTACCTCCGCCTCGATGACGATTATGTCCGTGTCCTCACGCTGAAAGAGCTCCCCAGCGAAACGCGCCCTCTGCTGTTGCAAGGCCTGCTCGATGTGCCGGCCAGCTTCCACGTCGTTACCGAGTGGCATCCGGTGACAAATGAAAAGGCACGGAAAGAAATCGCGTCACGCCGCCGCCATCACCACAACTCGAAGACCAGCTTCGTATCGAACCTTCAGGACCGTGGCAACACCGCCAACCAGGACAACCTCGTAGACGATTCCAAAGCCGCTGCCGTTGCGGAGCTTGGCAATGCGCTCACAGCAATGGGCATGGAGGGCAAGAACTTCGGCGAGTTCACGCTTTCTGTTGTCATCTATGACGAAGACCATGTGAGGGTCGAGCACACCGTCGCCGAGTTCCAGAAGCTGTTCACCCAGCATGACGGGCTGCTGTACGAGGAACGCTACAACCTGCTCAATGCCTTCTTCGCCACCATCCCCGGCAACAGGCAGTTCAACCTTCGCAAACAGTGGGCGCTCAATAGCAACTATGCCGACCTCTCGTTTCTGTTCACGGTCGATGGCGGCTCTCAATGGAACCCGCATCTGGAGCGGGAATATCTCGCGGTCCTTGAATCGACGCATGGGACCCCGTTCTACCTGAACCTCCACAGCGGCGATGTGGCTCACACGCTGATGCTCGGCGCTACGGGGAGTGGTAAGAGCTTCTGTGCCTCGATGATCCTTCAATCCGCGCAGAAGTATGAACCGTTCACCTTTGTCTTCGATTTGGGCGGCAGCTACGAGACGCTGACGCGGGCCTTCGGCGGATCGTACCTCAACGTCGGCCTCAAGAACCCAGGCTTCAGCATCAACCCATTCTCCCTCGAACCCACGCTCGAAAATCTCAATTTTCTATTTCTCTTCCTTCGCGTACTGATCGAAGGCGGCGGACGCTATGAATTGACCACTGCCGACGAGAAGGCGCTCTATGCAGGACTGGAACGCGTCTACAAACTTCCGAGCGAGATTCGGACGCTTACCAATTTCGCGTCCATCCTCGGACCCCTCGGAGAACGCCTGCACCGCTGGACTCAGGCCGGACAGTTCGGCTATCTCTTCGACAACGTAGACGACACGCTGGCCTTCGCCCGCTTCCAGACCTTCAACTTCGACGGATGGAGCGATTACCCGGACATCCTGGAGCCACTGCTCTTTTATGTCTTGCAGCGGGCTTCCTCGAAGATCGAAACCTCGGAGAATGTCGGCACATTCAAGCCGTTCCTGATCGATGAAGCGTGGATCTTCCTTAAGAATAAAATCATCCGCGATTGGATCACCCGCGCCGAGAAGACGTGGCGTAAGAAGAACGCGGCCATGATCCTCGCTACGCAGTCGGTGGTGGAGTTGGCGGCTTCCGACATGCTGCACATCATCAATGAGTCTTGCCCCACCAAGATATTCCTCGCAAACCCCAACATCGACCGCAAGCTGTACGCCGAAATCTTCCAGTTGAACGATACCCAGCTTGAGCTGCTGGAGTCGCTGGTGCCCAAGCGCGAGTTGCTGCTTATCCAGCCTAGCGGCACTAAGAAATTGGTTTTGGAAGTCGATGCACTGACGTATTGGATGGCCACCAATAACGCCCGCGACAACATCCGCAAACAGGATTACTTCAACCGCTTCGGCCCGGAACAAGGTTTGATCCAACTCGCTCACGATTACCCCAACCCACTCAACTCATAACTCCAACCATTCTCAAAGGAGATTTCATGCGCCCCGTAGCACCCATCATTCCACTCTTACTTGGCTTGGCCGCGACCGTGGCCCACGGCCAGCAGACCGCCCGCCTGGTTAAATACCACACCAACGACATCGTGAGCGTCCATGCCAAGATGCGTTACACCACGCTCATTGAATTGCCCAGCACGGAGAAGATTCTGGAGGTCGCCACCGGCGATAAGGACTTCTGGATCATCGACACCGTGGGCAACTACTGCTTCCTGCATCCTGCCAAGGAAGGCATCCACTCGAACCTCAACCTCATTACCGATAAAGGCACGGTGTACTCGTTCGTGCTCGACGATGTCGAGTCCGGCGACCCCGACCTGAAGGTCGTGATCCAGCCGTCCGACCCGTCCTCGCTTGCCGCTTCCAATGGCGCCGGTAAGCTCGTGTCCGCTGGCGAGGTGGATGCGGCACGCGCCCAGGCGCAAGCCGCACAAACCCACGCCGCTGCTGCGGTCGAGCAGTTCCGTGCCGACTATCCCACTGCGGCGCTCAAGTTCGATTACAGCTATCACAATGAATCGCCCTTCGATGTGAGCGCGATCTATCACGACGACAAGTTCACCTACATCAAGTCGTCAGCCTCGGAGAAGTTTTCCATCTACGAACTGAAGGACGGCAAGCCCGACCTCATCACCTTTCAGTTGCAAAACGGCACCTACGTCATCCCCACCGTCGTCGATAAGGGTTATCTCGAAATCGGCAAACGCAAGCTCAACTTCGAGCGGAAGGGGGAGTGATGCCGATGGCGGACGAAAAACAGACACCCGCTCTGGAGTCGCAGGTTGCGGCTCCATCCACCGACAACACCTCTGGTGTGAAAGACAAACGCGCCAGGCCGGAGGGTGTTGTTCCGAAGCAGGCGCAGGGCTATGTCATGGCCGGCCTCGCTGTGCTCATCCTCATGGCGGTCATGTTCTCCAAGAACCATGCCAAGCCGGTACCGAAGGACACGGCGTCATCGCCGCTGGCCGTGTCCACGGATGCCAACCAGAGGAAGATACAGGAGCTGGAGCAGGATCTGAGTGCCGACCAGCGCCAGAGCCAGCAGCAGGCGCGGACAGCAAGCACAGCCGCTCCCGCCACCACTCCCTCCTCCATCAACCCTGCTACCGGCCAGCCTGTCGGGACGGCGGCTCCTGCTATGCAGTTGCCGCCCCCGGCAGAACCGCCGCGCGATACCGTCGCGGATGCAGAAAAGGCGCTGGCCTTTAAATCCCGCTTCGCGTCGAATCTCGTCTCCGCCGATGGTGATGCTTCGCACCCATCGGCAGAGCCTGTCAGCCTCAGCGAAAGCGCCGCTGCTCGCTCTTCGAGCTTGCCGCCGACCGCTCCCACGCAGGCTGCTGCTGCGCCCGCTGCTGCTGCATCCGCCACTGCCAGCAAACGTGCGCCGGAGATCAACCTGAACGCCGCACATGGTCTGCCCTATGCGCTCTTCGAGGGTACGACCATCGACACCGTTCTGGTGGACCGCCTCGACGGGGAGTTCGTCGGCGACGTGAAGGTCATGGTGACGAATCCCGTTTACAGCGAGGACCGTCAGCACGTCCTGATCCCCGAAGGTACATTCATCCTCGGTACGGCACAGAAGGTCGGCAGCCTCGGCCAGAAGCGCCTCGCCCTTACCTTCCACCGGATGCTCATGCCCGACAAATACTCCGTGGACCTTGATGCGTTCCACGGTCTCGACCAGGCAGGTGAGAGCGGCGTCAAGGACAAGGTCAACAACCACTACATGGAGATATTCGGCGCGTCGATTGCGCTCGGTGTCATCTCCGGCGCTGCTGAGGCTACCAGCTTCAACCAGGGCTACAACGAGACCGGCAGCGAAGCCTACCGGCAAGGCATCGCTTCGAGCCTCTCGCAGTCCGGTGCGACGGTACTCGATCGCTTCATCAATATCCCACCCACCATCACCATCCGCAACGGCCATCGGATCAAGATTTACATCACCCAGGACATGCTCCTGCCCGCATACGAAAACCACGACATGTCTAGCGTGATGTAACGCAGCCCATCCATTCATAACCCGGCGCTCTGTGAGCGCCTTTACGGAGGTTCCACCATGAAGTCCATCAAGCTGTACAGCCTCTTTCTCTCTGTTCTCGCGCTCGCGCCGATGGCGCACGCGCAGTTCGGCAGCGGCATCGTCTTCGACCCCACGCAATCTGCGCATGCGCTTCAGCAGATCGAGCAGGGCTCGCAGATTTATACGACCGCCGTCGATACCCGCAACCAGATCGTCACCATGTACAACCTCGCCCACCAGATGGCGCAGATGCCGCAGAACCTCGAAGCGCGGTACAAGGCCGACTGGTCGCAGTGGACGAGTCTGCAGGCCCCGGCGAACACCTACGGCAATACTTCCGCGCTCGTAAATGCGCTCAACTACGGCGCTCTTACCAATGCACAGCAGGGATATAACAGCGCCTACATTCAGGCGCAGAGTTATCCCTCCGGTAACTATTCCTCGCTCAACTCACGCAGTCAGGCAACTGTCGCCAACCAGTACGCTACGTCCGAGCTGGCGCAGACGACCACCACCAACACACTTGCCACGCTCGGGACGATTCGTTCGGACTCGCAGACGTTCGCCACGAAGCTGGCGAACCTTGAGTCCGACACGTACTCGACCGATCCTACTCAACAGACCGAGAACGCCCTACTCGGCAAGATCAATTCCGCCACGCTGCTCCAGATTCATTCGCAGCAGGACACCAATCAGTTGCTGATGGCCGCGCTGCAACAGCAGCTTGTCGCGCAGAAGCAGCAGATCGATGGGCAGAACCGCTCCCTCAATAACTCGGTCTACTTCCAGCAAAACTTCCCGACGACCATGCAGAACGTGAACAACGGCGTGAGCGGCTCGATGCACTCGATCTCACTCAGCATCAACGGGAGCAACTAATGGGACAGAACATCATCGCCCAACTCGGGCAGGCCATCACTCAGTTGTTGTCCTCCCAGAGCAATACCCTCCAGGCCACGGGACTCGACATATTCCGTGGCCTGGCCACCATCCTCATCGTGTGGTTCGGCATCAAGTCCGCCCTGTCCGCCTCGCAGGGACTCGGCGGCTTCCACTTCGCCAAGTTCGCCGACCTGATTCTGATGATCTCGCTTGGTCTCGGAATGCTGACGTATTACTCGACGCCGATCCCCGGCACGAGTTACAGCTTCTCGGACCTTATTACCAAAGAGGGCCTTAGCCTCTCGACGAAGATCGAATCCAGCCAGACGCAGGAGATCGCCACCACCATCACTAACGCCGAGCAGCAACTCGGTCAGCCTCCGGGCAGCTTCAACATCCTCGAAGACCTCACCTACCTGCTGGTCGCCGTCATCCTCGCCACGATGGAGGCCGTCGCCTTCGCGGTCATCGCCTACGGTTATGTGGCCGCTGCCGTGTGTGTGTTGATAGGTCCCGTCTTCATCCCGTGGTTCATCGTGCCAAAGATGGATTGGCTGTTTTGGGGCTGGCTAAAAGCCTTCATCGGCTTCAGCTTTTATCAGGTTGTCGCGTCGGCCTTCATCTATGTGTTCGCCAAAGTTCTCGCTGCCATGTTCCAAATCATCGGCACGATCACGATTGAGAACGCGCTGACCATCCTGCCGGCATTGCTGATTACGCTCTTCGTCTGCGTCTACGGCCTTGTCAAAATCCCCGAGCTGACCTCCGCCATCCTCAGCGGACGCACGGGCACCTGGGTCAACGTGATGGGAGATTAGTCATGCCGACTCTAGAGACTCCCATCACTACCAGCGCCGGCCATAGGTTTCTCGAACGCTATGCGGAACCGGTCGTCACCAATACTTATCTGAAGGTCGCGCTGCTCGTCCTCTCGGTCGTCACGCTTGCTTCGCTTGCGCTCCTCTACCGAGCACAGACCGCGGCATTGCGATTGAAGCCCATCGTCATTTCTGTCTCCGACATCGGACGCGGGCAGGTCGTCAACTACGACGACTTCTCGAAGGTCCCTATCGAGCGCGTCAGCAAGTATTACCTCGCACGTTGGGCGCAGCTCTACTACGGACGAAATCACGCCACATTGCAGCGTGATTTCGCCGAGTCGCTGAACTTCTTCTCGAACGAGTTGCAGTCCGGCACACTCGCGCGCGTGAACAAGGCCAAAACACTTGAGACGTTTCTGCTTGATCCCAGCGCGCCCAACGTGGACATCGAGATCAAAGCCGTGGTGCTCGACGATACGCGGCAAGCCCTGTATCGCGCTCACATCGAGCTGGAGAAAGTCTTCTATTCGCCCGGCGATCAGCAGGAACAGAGTCGCGAGCGATGGACCGCCAATGTCGTCTATGGTTTCCGCGACACGGTGCCGAACGCGATGCTGCTCACCAACCCGCTCGGCGTGGTCATCAGCTATGTCCACGAAGACCAGGCGTTTGGGAGCTGACAACTATGAGATCCAAGAAACCCATACTGCTTTACTGCGCGGACCGCGAGCTGCTGTCTTCCACAGCGTTCGCACTGCGTCTGCAACCCTATGAGGTCACTGCTGTCGATGACTGCCGCAGCGCCGCTGCCGTCATGGTCACCGGCGATCTGGTGTGCGGCATCCTGATCCATGCACGGCAGGGTGACCTCGCGGGCAGGCTCATTCACCGGCTGCTGGAAGCGGACCTCCACGCACCTGTACTGCTGGTAGATCGCGCAGGGGACCTTGCACCGGTCCGCTACGCGGACATGGTGCTCTATGGCCGGAACACTTCGATGGCCCATATCCTCGGCGCGCTCAACGTGCTCTGCGCGCGGAAGCGCGCATCACGGAGTGCGGCGTGAGGTATCTGTCCGTGTGCTCTGGGATAGAAGCCGTGTCGGTTGCATGGCAACCTCTCGGCTGGAAGCCTGCGATGTTCGCCGAAATCGACCCGTTCTGTTGCTGGCTTTTAAGCTCGCGCTATCGCGCATCGCGGCCTATTCATATGCCCAGCCCGCACGATGCGCCGGACAGGAACGAGGCGAAGCGCCGCGCCGCAGCCATTCGCAACGTCGTTGCTCTGCCTGCCGATGGCGCGATTGTGAACGCCGGAGATTTCACAAAGATAGGAGCGGACGATGTTGGAGCAATCGACCTTCTGGCCGGAGGAACACCTTGCCAGTCTTTCTCCGTCGCCGGTAAGCGAGCGGGACTGGATAACCCGCGTGGCAACCTCACCATCGAATTTGCTCGACTTGCTGGTAGATTCAGGCCCCTATGGCTGGTGTGGGAGAACGTCCCCGGCGTCCTGTCGATCGACGACGGACGGACATTTGGAGCCTTCCTCGGGATGCTGGTCGAACTCGGGTATGGGGTCGCCTACCGAGTTCTTAACGCTCAACACTTTGGAGTACCCCAGCGAAGGCGTCGCGTCTTCGTTGTCGGATGTCTTGGAAACTGGCGAGCTGCCGCGGCAGTATTACTTGAGCGGCACAGCCTGTCGGGGTATCCTCCGCCGCGCCGAGAAACGCGGAAAAGAACTGCCGCAGGCGTTGAGGTCGGCCCTGCTGGCGGTCGCCTCACAGACATCGCTCCGACCATCGACGCAGGGTGCAAGGATGGTTTCGTCCGCAATCAACTAGGCGTCGGCGTATTGGAAGACTTGCCTGTTGAGATAGCCCCGACCATCGATACGCACTTCGGCAGCAAGATGGGATTGGAGAACCAACATGCCCTTAACGGTGCGGGCCTATTTGTTCCCGCCGTTGTCCATTCCCTTAGCGCCGATGGCTTCGACGCCGGTGAAAACGGCACCGGGCGCGGCGTGCCCATGATTCCCGTCGCCATCAGCACCGCACACACGAAGTCCAACGGCAGCGGCTTCTCAGACCACGTCGCGCATACGCTGGAAAGTGGCGGAGGAACTCAGGCTGTCGCCTTCTCGCAAAACCTCCGTAACGAGGTGCGGCTGTTTGGCGGAGACGGCAAAACAGTCGGCGCATTGGCGTCGCGGCCGGGTGTGAAGCAGCAATCCTATATCGCCTTCTCCGCGAAAGATTCCGGCAGCGACGCGAGTGACATTGCGCCGACGTTACGTGGCATGGGTCACGACGGAAGCCATCCGAACGGTGGTGGACAGGTAGCGATCGCCTTCGCGCAGAATCAGGATGGCGAGGTTCTGAGCGGCGATGTGATGCAGTCGCTTGGCACTAATTCCAATGCCACCGGGCGCAATGCACCGACGATTGCGTTTACACTCCACGGCAGCGAGAGTACCACCGGAGCCTCGGCCACCGAAGTTGCAGCAAGCCTCCGCACCCGCGCCCCCGGCGGTATCGAGAACAGCTCAACGACCGCCGTCTTACAGGAGCAGCCTGTCGCCTGGTCGGGAGAATTGACGGCATCGACGGATGTAGCCGGGACTCTTCAACGTGGCGGCGAGGGCGGACGGGTCGATGGCGTGATGACTCCGCAGATGGCTGTGCGCCGACTGACACCGCGCGAGTGTGAGCGGTTGCAGGGATTCCCCGACGATTACACCCTGGTCGAGTATCGCGGGAAGATGGCATCCGATGGCCCCCGCTACAAAGCTCTCGGCAACTCAATGGCTGTCCCGGTCATGCGCTGGATCGGACAACGCATTGAAGCCGTCGATGCGATCCTCCGTGACCGCCCCGGTGTCGAGGGGGACGCATGAGTTCTCAGGCACAGCAGACGATACTGGCGCGTACCCCCGTGTCGCAAGAGAGCGGTCTTCTTCTTGCCGTCGCCGATCTTCGCATCGGAGCCGTACAACTCGCCCTTGCCTCCGTCGCCCGCATACAGGTTCCTCGCATGGCGGGCTGCGGGGGACGATGGGGCGCAGAGATCGGTGTGGTTCACCCACGATCTGCTTTTGTAGCCGGTGCGGGTAGCCAGCGACAGTACCGTGAGCGCAGGTACTGTCGCTGTCTGGTTGCGTCGGCATCCGGTGCAACGGGCCTTCAGCAAAGTACCCGTTTCCATAGAGCGCCATTTCTCCCGTATTTTCCCTGCTTTCCCTCGGTCACTCGCTTCGGTGCTTATCCCGCGCCCGTCGGCCTAGCCGTTCTGCTTCGCACTTCGTGCGCCCTACGGGTTTCGGCTTTCAGAAAATCTTTTCGGATCTTCCCGCAAAGAACGCGGAAAGAAAAGATTTTCCGAACCTTCCGAAAAAGCACGTCTTCGGCCTTGGGAGCGGGGCACACTCGCGTCGCTTCGCGCAAGAGTGTCCCGAGGGAACTTCGGGCAAATACAAACAGGAGAAAAACAATGGCACTCTACGAAAACGAAATCACGCTGAAGGGCTTCCTTGGCAAGGACGCCGAGATCATCGCAACCAAAACGCAGAAGACCTTCACGGTCCTGTCGCTGGCCACCAAGTCCGGCTACAAGGACAAGCAGACCCAGCAGTGGGTGAACCGCACCGAGTGGCACCGCATCGTCGCCTTCGGCCAGCCCGCCGATCACGCGAGGAACCTGAAGAAGGGCGACTACGTGCAAGTCAAGGGCGAGCAGTGCAGCAACGAGTACGAGAAGGAGTTCGGCGACGCCAAGAAGAAGGTGAAAGTAACTCTCCGCAACTCGGAGGTACACGCCAGCTTCGTCAAGAAGCTGGAGCAGCCCGCGAGCTCACGCGCCGAGAACCTCGACGCCCAGCCGGTCAGGGAGGGCGACGCGGCTTAGGCCGCGTTGTCCTCCCTCGGGAGGTGACTTATGCAGTTATTTGAGAACACCCTCAAACTCCGTGGCTTCCTCACGAAGGATGCCGAGGTGCCGACTTCGGATGGAATCACCGAGGACGCTTTCGCGGTCCTGTTCCTGGCAACGATGTCCGGTACATGGGATGTCGCCACCAACGAGTGGACCCCACGCATCACCACACACCGGGTCGTCTGCCCCGGCCCGTGGTTTTGCGGTTTTACCCGCGGCATGAGACGCGGCGACTACGTCGAGGTCGAAGGAGAGCTTTACGTCCACGACTATGAGCGACCGGTTGTCGTGGAAGGCGAGCGTTTCAGCGCGAAACGATATGTCGGCGAAGTCCGCGCGCTCGTGGTTCGCAAGCTGGAGCGCCCGATGGTAGTCGTCGATACGGGCGAGGACGGCTAACGCCGTCCTTCGCCTTCTCGCGGAGAGGCTTACGCCTCTCCGCATTTTCTCTCACAGTGCCGCTCTTTCATCGCGGCAGAAAGGACCCCATGATCGCCAACGCCGTCTTCGTCGCCACGCTGGCCTTTCTCGCACTCATCTTCTGGCTGTCGCGCGAGTTTGTGTTCCTCACCGCGTGGCGCGCTCTCATCCTGCACGCCTACCTGAAGACCATCGCGCTTTACTGCGCTCTGCTCTTCACCAATATCCTCGGCCTCACCATCTGGATCGAGCGCAAGTTCTTCCTGCGAGACACTGGCCGCAAGCTGAAGCACTTCGACCAGGAGATCCATACCGGCAAGAGCGAGTTATCGGCAGAGATTCTGTCGCGCTTCAGCGATCAGGAGGAGCAACTCTAGCCATGCACACCGACGACTCACCAATCGAACGCACCCCTGACCTTGTTGCGAAGATTCGTGCGCTGCGCGAGCAGGCCGAGAAAGACATGGACCGTTTCACGAATGCCGGTGACTACGACGTTCGTCGTGTCACCGGCAGGAAACCAAAGCTGGAGATCGACGTTCTGCCACCCGATGCCGGGAAGAAGAAACGCGGCAAGAAAACAGAGCAGGCATCCATTGACTTCTCGCTCACGGCCTCTCAGGACAGCGCCGCTGATGGAGATGAGTCATGAGAATTGAGATTCCACAGGACTTGCCTCGCCGGAGAGAAACCTCGCCGCAGACGAGCGCGCCTCGTCCGCAGGAGCCGAACTCCGTTCAGCGCCACCTTCAATCCATCAAGGAGCGTGCGGATCAAAGCCGCACGAACCATGCGCCTTCGCGCTCCGCTCCATCCAGGCGCCCCGAGCGTCAACGCGAAGCCGCTCCTCGTCCGCGCAGCGTCAAAGACCCGCGCGAAAGTACGGACCCGCGTCGCCCCCAGCGAAACAAGATTCCTTCCCAGACCATCGGCATGCAGCTTCGCCCAGAGGAGCGCAAGGTCATGCTGGAGCTGGGGAAGTTTCGCGTGGTTCGCACCCGCGATCTTGCCGATTCCGTCTATGACGGCAAGCAGCGCAAGCTTGGTGAGGACCTGAACTATCTCCGCTCGAAAGGACTGGTAGAGACGCGCCACATCAATCTCCGTCGCGATGGAACGCGGCGTCAGATTGACCGCGCTGAAGTGGCCACGCTGACTCGCGATGGTCGCGCGTGGCTTCGCAAGAGCGGCGAGGTCCCGAAAGACCAGACCGTGTACTACGGCTTTGTGAAGCCGCGCGAGATGGAGCACGACTCGCTCATCTATCGCGCCTACCGCGATGCGTCGCAGCGCATCGAGCGGGACGGCGGCAGCAATCTCCGCGTCAAGCTCGACTTCGAGATTAAGGCTGGTGTCCAGAAAGACATCTACCGGGCACGGAAGGCCGACCCGAAGCGTGATATGGCCGACATCAAGGAAGAAGTTGCCGCCAAGCACTCACTGCCGTTTGTGAACGGCGGCATCCAGATCCCTGACGCGCGTATCGAGTTTGACCCGAATGACGACGCCCGCAGCCAGGAAGCCGACCAGGGCTCACGCACGGGCGGTCACGAGGACATCGAAGTGCTGACCGCTGCGTACCGGCGCGGTCACCTGCGCGCCAAGGCGCAGGCAGGTTTCCGAAACTACGCCTCCAGCTCCGACCGCGCCAGCATCAGCGCCAAGATCGAGGACGAACACCAGATGATGCGGGACATCTTTGATTTATGAGCATGGGACCTATGACACTCACCTACGATCCCATTCCGGTGTTGCAGTCGGCTGGCTACACGGAACGCGAGGCCGCGTTCCTGTATCTCGCCGCCCTGCACTCGGGATATTTTCTCCGCCGCCAGTATCTCCGCTTCATCGAGCGGGGCCGTGGCGCTCTGGCCGCGCAGTTCCTGCGCCGGGCCTTCGCGCTCGGCCACATCCAAAGCATCGCCTGCGGGCAGGCTCGCTCTGCCTACCACCTCACCTCTTCCGAGGTGTACGGAGCTGCCGGGCTCGGCGCTTCGCACCATCGCCGGCTGAAAAGCGATGCGACGATCAAGTCACGCCTCATGGTTCTGGACTTCGTCCTCGACCATCTTGGCGAGACGTTGCTGGACACCGAAGCCGCGAAGGTGAGCCACTTCACTGAGACGAGCGGCCTCAGTGAGTCTGTCCTGCCGCGCTCCCGCGGCGTGGCCTTCGCCGAGGAATTTCCCGCCATCCTTAATAAGGATGGCGGTCTCTCGTTCAGCTATATCGATGAGGGCGCGCTCTCCGCCTCCGGCTTCGAGCATTTCCTCGATCGATATGCCCCGCTGTTCCGTGCGCTCCCTGGCTTCGAGCTGCTTTATCTGTCGGACTCGCCGCAGAACTTCGAGCGTGCCCGCAGCCTGTTTGCTTCAAAGCTCACCGACGAGCGGCCTGGAACGACCGCCACGACTCCGCGCGGTGTCGATCACCTGATCGACTACCTTCGCGTGCGTCGGCAGACCGAAACGAAACAGTCGGCGCTTTCGCTGCGCGACCTCGCCGTCCTTCGTGATGGTGACGCGATCTACACCGCCACGGAACACCAGGCACTCATCGCGGCAGGAGACGTCGAGCGCATCCGGCGCCGGTTTCTCGGACAGGCAGAGCGCAGGAAGTTCGTCCCTGTCGTCCTGCCATACCGCTATCCGCTCCATCACTTCCGTAGAGAGCGCATAAAAGTGTCGGATCTCGGGTCTAGCCAGCGGTCTACTAACACGACAGTCCGTGAACGCCAAACTGTGCAGGAACAGCTATTTAGCGACGGTGGTGATGAGTGGTAAGTAGGTGCGGAGGGGGGAGCGACCCCGCCCCTTCGGGGCTGACGCGACGGCTAACGCCGCGCTGGTCGCTCCCCCCTCCGCACCGTGGATACCCAACGTATCTGTCGCAGATATTTTCCTGATGCTCGTTCCATCTGCGACGGATACAAGCCAGATTCTTTCGTGATCGTTTGCTGATGCTGTTTGCATCTGCTGCCGATTCCAAACTCACTCACAGGAGACACTCATGAGCAGACTGAAACTACAGCACGGCGTTAGTCGCATCCGCCGCGCCAAATTGCAATCTTCCATCGACCAGACCGTCGCCGATGACATCGAGCTGATGGCCAAGTGGTCGAACAATGAAACCCACTACATCATCAACGAGCTGCTGCGCTTCGCCATCGCGCAGGAAGAGGACTTCCTCAAATACAAGGCGAGTCTCCCGGCGAATGCCACACAGACCGCCAGTGACACGAAGCCGGGACCGTCGCCCATCAAACCAGCATCGGCAACTGCTACGAAACCGGATGTGCCGGTATCGAGCACCGCTGCCCACGCATAAAGGAGACGACCTCAATGCGATCCTCTCCTCGTATGCAACGAATCATTCGCCCGCTGATTGCTTATCGCTTCCTGCTCTCGATTGGTCTCAGCGCGGCGTCCGACATCATCCTGAACACACTGCTTCCCATCGACCATACCGATTCCATGCTTCGGCTGATGGAGATGGAGAGGCCGGAAATCGTGCATGGCTTATTGATGGCGCATCAAGTGTTCCTGTACTCGACGCCATTCATTCTCCTGTCGATGGGCTTCTCACTTCTGTATGTCCATCTCTATAAGAGTGAGCTGGAACTGAACCCCGGAGCATTGCCTCCGTATCCCGACCCGCTCGAGCGTAGGGACCTGTCCCTAATCGTCGGAGAAGTTCATAGCAGGTTGACGCCAAGCGCAGCCGCGCTTCCTTCATGGCTTGCGATTCCCGAGCGTGGACTCTATACCGGCATTGCGTCCTTCGGTTCTATTGGATCTGGCAAGACCTACGGACTGATTCTGCCCACGATGCGCCAGCTCTTCGCATACAAAGCTGATGATCCTGAGCGAAAGCTTTCCGGCATCGTGCTCGAAGTCAAAGGCGATCTCTGCCGACAGCTACAACGCATCCTGAAGTGGTGCGGGCGCGACAACGACTATGTCGAGATCTCGCTTCACGGCAACGTTCGCTATAACCCGTTGAACAACTTGCTCGATGCCTACGCCCAGGCGTTCAATATCGCTTCCATCATCACTTCCATATGGGGAAAGGGAAAAGAACCTTTCTGGCAGCAGTCCTATACCGATCTGGTCCGCTACGTGATTCTGCTGCACCGTATCCGCGATGGCTACGTTACGCTGGTCGATATCTTCCAGACCGTCATCAGCGCCGGAAGCCTGGAGGCAATGCTCGTCGAAGTAGGCTCTCAGTTCAGCACAACCAGCTATATCGGCATCGACAAGCAGAACTATCTCAACGAGGAAGCTCCGCTCGCTCCGCTCGGCTTCATATGGGATGCCAAGTCAAATCTCTATCTGGCGAGATGGGATGAACAACTGGAGACGGCCCTCACCGAGCAGACCTCCATCGAGTTCCTCGTCTTCACTCGCAAGCCAGCCGATGCCGCTGCGCGCGAACGCTTCCATAGCGTCCAGTACTGGTATTGGGAGCATTGGAAGTTCTTTCGCTCCGAAGTAAAGACATCCATCGTCCAGGGCATCGCCGTTTTCCTTTCGCTCTTCGAGACAGATCCAGATGTGCGCCGTGTCTTCTGCCCGCCCAAGGAGCTCTACCAAGGAAGACCCTGCGCCTCCGATCCTGACGGGATCGTCATGCCGCCGTTTGACGAGCTGATCGAGTCCGGCAAGGTCGTCGGGCTGAACTTTCCCGTTGCCTTGAATCCTGCGCTCGCCAAGACTATCGGCACTATGATGAAGATCGACTATCAGCGGGCGATGCTCCTGCGCATACCCCGAATGGATGCCGAACCGGACAAGCACTACCGGCCATCGGTATTCATCTGCGATGAGTACCAGAACTTCGCAACGGTAGGCGGCGACAATCCGACTGGAGACGAACGGTTCCTGTCGCTCTCGCGTCAGCCGCGCTGTATCCCCATCGTCGCTACGCAATCCGTCGCCAGCCTGAAAGATGCTCTGCCGAACGAAGGCGTAAAGACTCTCCTCCAGGCGTTTCGCACGAAAGTCTTTCTGACGACTTCCGATCCTGAGACCGCCCGCTATGCTTCAGAGCTTTGCGGCAAGGAGGACCGCACCCGAATTGGCTACACGTTGTCCGAGACCTCGACCAATGCCAACGTCGGGTGGCTTTCGGGCCGTACCTCAGCCAGCAAAGGTTCGGTCGCTGCTGTCAAGCAGTATCAGAAACAGAAAGAACCTGTCTTCGAGGAAAAGGTCTTCTTCGATCTTAAGAACGCGCAGTCCATCGTCGTCGCATTCGACGGGATCAGTCCGCAGCCGGCCACCTACTGCTATCTCAAGCCGGACTTCCTGCCTGTCACTATGAGCTGGTTCGAACAGGAGCAGATCGGCTTCGATCCCGCGCAGGTGTCCGTATGAAACTTCGGCAGAGGCGATGGAAATGCCGGACCGAGGAAAAGACGGAAACCGGTCGGGCTGTTTCCCACCCTTCCCCCTGTCCTTGGAAATCGCCTTGCGATTCCCACATGCCCATCGCCACGACCACGCGATCACGATTTTCATTCATGAGGTCTGCCCGTGAGCTTTGAAGTCATCACCCCATTTTTGAAACCCATCAAGCATCTGCTGGATGCCGAGACCGTCTCCGAGATCATGGTGAACCCTGATTCTTCTATATGGATAGAGGAAGGTGGACATATCCAACATCTCCCTGACATCCGCTTCGACGAGGGCGCGCTCCAGACTGGCCTTGAGGTGATCGCCAACCGCTTCGGCAAAAAGTTGGACGCCGATTCACCTATCCTGAATCTGCGCCTGCCCGATGGCAGCCGCATGGCGGCCATGATTCCTCCCGTGGTCAATCCTCGGCCCCTGATGACTATTCGCAAGTTCACGTCGCGGAACTTTACGCTGGCGGACCTGATACGGGTCCAAATGCTGACCGACGAACAGGCCATTATGCTGACCCAAGCGGTATGCGAAGGGCAGAACATCCTCATCGCCGGCGGAACTGGGAGTGGCAAATCGACGCTCCTGGGCACGCTGGCCGATGCGATCCCCGAAGAGGAGCGCATCCTGCTTATCGAGGACACTGCAGAGCTTCACATCCGCAAGCCGCACATCGTCTCGACCGAATCCCAGGTAGACACTCATCGCGATAAAGTCACCTTCGACGACCTGTTAAAAGCTGTCCTTCGGCATCGGCCAGACCGCATCATCGTCGGGGAAGTGCGCGGCCCGGAGGCCCGGACACTACTGGATGCCATGAATACAGGCCATCGTGGAACGCTGGCGACAATACATGCCAGCAGCGCGCACGAATCCGTCCGCCGCCTCGCCAGCCTCGCCAGCCGCAGCAGTGCCAACCTGCAATTGGATGTGGCGGAAGAGGATGTGAAGCGATGTATCGACCTGGTCGTCTATATCAGCCGACACCAAGGTAGGCGGCGCGTGGAGGATGTCCTTCAGGTACAGAGACCGGCATAGACCGAGCTTCAGCCGGTCGCCCTGCGAGTGAGACTCGGCGTGGCACGAGCAGGCTTGCGTTTCCGGCTCGGCATAGGCCGGCATTTCTCCACCAGATATTGAAGGAAAGCATTCAGTACCGGACGGTGGTCGGATTGCCGGTAAGCCGCGCCATATTCGAAGGCAAGTTCGGCATCCGCAATGGGAACGCAGGTGGCCTTTGTCAGCGCAAGTTCCTTCGCGTACTGCTTTGTCACGATGGTAATACCGGCTCTTACCCCTGTATCCACCAAGTGAACGGACTCGGCGGGAGAGGCTGTAATACACAGCCATCCAGGGATGAAACCAAGCGATTTACACTTCGTTAGCAATGCTTCTTTCAGCGTCGCTGGAAACTGGTACTTCGACCCAATGATTTGTTCGTTGCGGAGATCAACGACATGAATCTCGGTGCGGTCCCGAAGCATGTGATTCTCCGGAAGCACGGCCACCAAGGGATCGTGCACGAGATGGAGAGCCGCTATTTGGTTTTCGTTGATCGGCCATGAGACCAACGCTACGTCGGCTTTCCCCGTCAGGAGCGCGTCGATGGCCTCTTCGTCCGAGTTGCAGGGAGCCTCGATTGAGATATGAGAACCCTCGATTGCCTGTGCCGCAACCACGATGGAGAGCAGTTGCAGGTCAGTGTGGTGTGACCGACTGATAGAAAGCGTCTCCGAGACGGCCCGATGGGCGGCTTCGGCTCGGAGGACTAGCCGATTCAGTTGCTCAAGCACAAGCTTTGCCTCTTCCACGAAGATGAAACCTTCGGGCGTGATGGCTTTCACCATACCCTTTCTTCGCTCGAACAGCTTGTATCCGAGATTCTTCTCCACCCGGTTGATTCGTGCCGTTACGCCCGGTTGCGTCATGTGCAGCCGGTTTGCCGTATCTGTGAAACTGAGGGTTTCCGCAAGTGTCACCGCGCACTGCAGATCGAGAGGGTCAGGACTTGACGGCATGGCATAGCTCTCCAATGTGGCTTATGGATACTCGCCACATTCCTGCATAGCTCACAAGATGAACACAAGGTCTGCCTCCTGTTGAATCGTTCTTGGAAGAGCCCAAAGTTCCCAAACCTGCATCGCAGAAACAGCGTCATACGCATCCCTCATATTGGACGGAGCAACCCCAAAAAGAATAGATTTTGAGTGCTCATGAGCCAACTTCCAAGGCATGTGGGTCCTTAAGACTTATTAAGAAGACCACAGGCTGGGTTCATTCGTAAAGACAACTCCGCTGATGGATATTTAAAATCATGGCGCTTTTTTCCATAATGGTCCACTATTTGCAATTGCCGAATCAACAACTGAGTCATTTTATCGATGAGTGGTTTGTTCCGATGAGACCAACGACCAGATTTCACAAGTAAACTATCGTCTGCTGCCACGCATGCTCGCACAGAGCATGTAATTTTTTGAGATATTACGAAAGCCTTTTGGCCGTTTAGAAAGACACGAAAGGACGGCTTGTAAACTAACCAACGTTAATTCGATAATTCACTATCGACGTCGCCTTCCATGTAGCTTCTGTCTTGGTCTAGGAAACCTCTCAAAATTCAGTCACGTTAGCTAGTCATCGAAATCGGTTTTAAGTTTTCTATTATAAAAGCGCATCGTAGTTCTTGCTCTATCGATAAATCTAACTTTCGCAGCTAACTGATTCGCCGCGATGTCGAAGGATCGGAGGGCCGCCAACACACTATCGCATAGCAACACGTAGTAGGAGAATCTGTGTTAGTGGTGGCTCCACAGTTCTTATCCAGCATGGAGACGAGAAATGCAACTATCCCGAAAATCTCCATTCGTGTATGCTTTGTGAAAACGCCCCTTGCTTACTTTCCGGTCGAACCCATGAGTCTGTCAAAGACAAGCTCCTGGCTGGACTCGACCATTTTTTCCGGATACCTTTCGCCATCCATTAGGTTATAAAGCGCCAACCCGTGACCGAGGGAGAACCCGATTAAGATGAGCTGGTCGGCCGGAATAGGATTCTTATAGCGCGTTTGCTCATGAAAGCGCTCAAGAGAGAGCTTCAGTTCGTCGTGAACTTTGCGGAAAAGCGTACTTAGCTTTTTCCCGAACCGAACATTCCGCACCGCATAGAGATAAGCTTCTGTAATGAGGAGGAAAGCATCCTTTTCCGTGCTACCGAAAGGTGCATAAAACTTCCGCAGGTTTTCGAGCGATTCTTTAGCGGACGAAGAGGCGGTGATGCTCTCGTGTGCTCCGTGGGTGAGAGTCATGATCTCTCGTTCTATAAGAGCCAGAAAGAGTGCATCTTTATTCTTGAAGTTGGAGTGGAAAGCGCCTCGTGAGAATCCAGCAGCCTGGGTAATCTCATCGATGGAGGCTCCGGCAAATCCGCGGCGAGCAAATGCTTTGGCGGCAGCTACCAGCAGCTTCTCCTGGGTCAATGCCTTGCTTTCCTGTCTCGTCAGTCTCTTCTTCACAGCGGCCATCCAATCATCATAACAATGGTCATCTCTTCAGCATGGAAGGGATTTGGCAGCCATGTCATGGCAACGATCAGTCCTCGGAGCCATTCTTGCGACTCCGATGACCCGGCAGCATATTTCCTAGCGCATGCCCATGATCGGGTGAGAACTCCTTGAGCACCATGATGAGTCCATCCCCTGAGATGTCCGTAATCCAACGCTGACTGACGATCGAGAACGTCAGCTCCCGCCTTGGATAGTAGAGGCTTGAAACACTGGCTGCCATGCCAGAACCAAGGACTTCCGAGGTATTGAAGGTCGTTCCACCGTCATCCGTCCGAGTGATAAATAGACGACTCAGTGAATACCGCGTCCGCTTCAACACTCCTCCTTGATTGAGGGGATAGTAACGTGGGTCTTGATGGAGGGTGGCAGGTAAGAGAAAGCTGGCCACATAGCCATCGACAGTTTGGTCTGTGAAGACATGCCAGTAATTTCGTGCATAGCCAGCCGCTCCCTGATGAAATTCAGGATACAGATTTTGTGACTGGTTGATACCTGCCCCGGCTGCCGCGAAGAGTAGTGCCGACGCATTGAAGTTGCTCTTCGTGGCAAATACGAACTTTCCAAATGGAGTCAAAGGATTGAGTGTGCCAGGCAGAGAAGAACCCTGATTGTGTCTTGGATTGAACGCCCTGTCTTCCGAATTCTCGAATTGTGAGGACGATTGAGGTGCCACGGCGAAGCTGGGCGCATCCGGCAACTCCGGAATTTGTTGCGCGTTCAGACCGATCGACGATCCGCCCATCAGAAAGGCGGCCACGAATGCCAACCATGTGGCGCCGCGGGCAGACGGCCTGTCGAACGTGCCTGCTGCAGAGGTGTAGTTCATGTGTGTCCTTTGTCGTTTGAATGCGCGGAGGGTAGAGAGAGACCATCGAGGCGCAGGAAGATTCCCCGCTTCAACTAATATACCAAACAACATTTGAATACGAACATAAACTCGAATGTTGCAATGTATGCACATGTGGTAGGCTTCAAGTGTGAGCATTGAGCACAAAAGACGAAAGGCCGTGTCCCTAAGTGGAGTTGCTTCGGCAACTGTGTTGGCGCTGCTGTGCCTGCCGCCTTCGGTTTGTGCCCAAACTGCGGATCTCTCGATGGAGGATGCAATTCAATTAGCTTTGGCGCACAACCGTTCAATTCAGTTGGACGTTCTTGATGTCGCTCGGGCGGACGCCAATGTGAAAGCCGCGTCTACGCGACGCTTACCTTCCTTTTCGGTGTTGGCCGATGGTGGCGAGAGTTTGACGCGGCCCTATCTCGATCTGACCGCGGGATCGCTGGGAACTAGCGGGGGCGCTCCATTTCCTCAGCAAGCTCTCAGGCTCAACTCCTCACGAACACCTTCCGCCTTCGTCTTTGGCCAGGTCCTTGAACCTCTCACAGGTCAGTATCAATTGGGCCTTGAAATAAAGGCGTTGAAGGTCGGGCATGAGATCAGCAACCTGCGAATGCAACGGTCTCAGCAGGAGATAGTCAACCAGGTACGGAAGCTCTACTGCCAGATCGTCGATGACGACAGCGCTATTAAGACCGCAGAAGCCGACGTCCGGCTCTACTCGGAGCTCGAACGAGTCACCAAAATCTATGTTGCAGAAAAGGCGGCCCTCCTATCAGATCTACTTGGCATACAGGGGCATCTGTTGCATGCAAAGTATGACGAGACTTCCGCCTCCAATACCTTGGCAACAGACAAAGAAGAGCTGAACGCCGTATTGGGACGGCCGATTGAGGCGGAGATGACGCTTGATTCCGATCTTGGACAGGAGTTAGTTTTGCCCTCGCAAGCCGAAGCGGTAGAACGAGCAATGGCCCTTCGTCCTGATCTTAAGGTGGCCGGCCTGCAGGTAGAACAGGCCGACCTGAACCGACGCGCAAAAAAGGCTGAGTATATCCCGGACGTCAGCATTGAGGGTTCTTACGTCGCCCTCACTGGGGCCTCACTGCCTATTGGAGGACCTGGATACGCTGAGGTAGGAGTTCAACTTCGTTGGGAACCGTTCGATTGGGGCCGGAAGCACCACGAACTCGCCGAGAAATCTGCGATTGTAAGCCAAGCTCGCCTGAACGCGACGGATTTGCAAGCAAAGATGAGCATTGAGGTGAACTTGGCTCTCCGCAATGCACGCGCCGCTAGCCAACTATTGCAAGCAGAGAAAATCGACGCGGAAGGTACGGACGAGGCCCTCCGTATTGCGCAGGAAAAGTACGCACAGCATGCGGTCCTTCTCGACGAGGTCTTAAAGCTCGAAAGTATCAGGCAACGCACACGGCAGTCGTTGCTTCAAGCGAGCAGCAGTGTTCAAACGACCTATGCAGAGCTGAGGAAAGCAATGGGAGAAGACGAGTGAATAATCGTATCGGGTTCCTAACCTTCGCCTTTGCGCTCATGCTGAGCGGGGTTCTCGTGGCTTGTAATAAAGTTCCCAGCGCCGAGCCTCGATCGCGAGCCGTAACTACCTCAGTCGTCTCATCGATTCTGCCTGCACGAGATGAAGCGCGATATACAGCGGCGATCTCTCCGGTCGCAGAGGTGGAATTATCCTTCAAGACAAGCGGATATGTGGCGTGGATCGATCAGCGGCGCGGAGCGGATGGCAGGCTGCGAAATCTCGATGCTGGTGATTCGGTTGTTTCAGGAGCCCCTCTAGCACGGCTACGCCCAACTGAGTCCGAAGCTCGCTCTTCGCAGGCCAACGCATCAGTTCAAGGAGCCTACGCATCTCGGGCGGAGGCTGAGGCTCAATTGCAACAGACGACGGTGGAAGCGCAGCACGCGGAGATCGATTGGGGACGGGCGGAGAGACTTTTTCAACAGTCCGCGATGACACAACCCGACCACGATTCGGCCAGGACTCGCTATGAGGTCGCTCAATCACAGCTTGAGAATGCCAAGGCTGCCATATCGTTGCAGAGATCGAGGATTGAAGACGCAGTCGCACAGCGACGTGAAAAAAATGTTCAGCTTGAAGATATAGAGCTTCACGCACCATTTCGCGGCGTGATTCTCGCACGAAACGTGGAGAAAGGCAGTCTGGCCTCGATTGGCGGAACAGCCTTTGTCCTCGCTGACATCGACCATGTAAAACTTACCTTCGCCGTGCCGGACATACAACTCCCACAGCTTCACTTGGGGTTGCTGATTCCGGTGCGCGTGGACGTTCTCAGCACTGAATCATTCGTCGGGACCGTCACCATGATCTCGCCTGCTGCCGATCCTCAAACCTCCACATTTCAGATTGAGGTGACGATCGGAAATCCCAACCATCAGATTCGTCCTGGCATGATCGCAAGCGTCGGTGTGCCATCTCCAGCGGCCATTGATGCTTCCACCCTGGTGATCGTTGCTATCTCCGCCCTTATACCCAACACAAATGGCCGCACCTACTCGGTGTTCGTTTTGAGAGATGAAGGCGGGAAGACATTCGCCCATCGCCAAACGGTCGAGATCGGCCGAGTTGAGGGGAACAACGTCACGATCCGCAGTGGTCTCCGATCAGGTCTGAGGGTGGTGCTTGAGGGGAATAACGATCTTGTAGATGGAGAAGCAGTCTCCGAGATTCGGTGAGGTTGAAATCTATGGCACACATTAGCGACGAAGATCACATCCGGTCTACCCACAATACCTCGCGATTCTTCGTCAAGCATCATGCAATCGCATGGCTATTGATGGGACTGACCGTCATCTGGGGGATTTACGCATACAGCAGCATGCCCCAGCGCAAGGACCCGAAGACTCCGGTGCGGGAAGCAATGGTTGTAACCGAGTGGCCTGGCGCAAAAGCCGAACAGGTCGAAGAGTTGGTGACCAAGAAGGTGGAGGGAGTTCTCGATCAAAACGGCATGGTCTCGGAGATACGATCATCTTCGCGTGCGGGTCAGTCGGTAGTTGTCTTTGAACTCGATGAGTTTCATACGAAGGATACGGACAAGGAATTCGATGATGTAGGCATCAAACTCGCTCAGATTTCCGACCTCCCGGCTGGTGCGGGTCCTGTGCAGTACATCAAAGATTTTGGCGATACCTCGGCCCTGATGCTGACGGTCGCCAGTCCGCCCGTCTCCGACCTGGAGATCGGCTTGAAAGCTCATCAGATCCAGCCTTTGATCGAACATACTCGACAGGCAAAAGCAGAGCAGGGTACCGCTGTTTCCATCGTGATCTGCTTTCCTGCCAATTTGGATACGACCGCTCTCAAGAGCGTGCTGCAGTTGCTGTCGGAAGATCTATTGAGGAAGCACGTCTTTACCTCATTGAATACCGTGTTGGACCAAGGTGCAATCATTCTGGACGGCACCTCCGACCAAGACGACCTGACGATCTCCAGGGCGCTGCATGGATTTTTCCAGCAGCGAATGCCGTCCGACGAACTGGACCCGGACATCTGGCCACCCGCAATCATTCGCAATCCTGCTGATCTGGAGACTAAACTCCAGCAGACAAGTCCAAACAAGTACACCTATCGCCAACTCGACACGTACACCGACCAGATCGCCAGAAGTCTTCAAAAGGTAGAAGAAGTAACCAGAGTCGATCGCACCGGAGTACCCGAAGAACGGCTCTTTCTCACCTTTGACCCCAATCGTCTTGCATCTCTCAATTTCAGCCCACTCGCCCTGCCAGATCTGTTAAGCAGTCGTAACATCGTCGAGCCTAGTGGAACAATCAACGCTGGCGAGCGGCAGGTCGCCGTTACTTCCAAGGGCGAGTTCCATTCGCTCGAAGACCTGGCAGGGCTTCCCATTTCCTCCGGCAATGGGAAAGCACCTGCGTATCTGCGCGACGTCGTCTCCATTAGTCGCGGGTACGAGTCTCCACCGAGTTTTCTCAATTTCCTGACCTACCGTGACCCATCAGGAACATGGAAGCGAGGCCGTGCTGTCACCATCTCCATGGAGATGCGTCCGGGGCACAAAATCGAAGATTTCTCCCAAGCTGTGGATGCAGATCTGCGTCAGATCAGGCAAGTCGTCCCCAACGATCTTGTTATCGCACGCACCTCCGATCAACCCCGACAGGTCAGGGAAAATGTCGGACTGTTCACGACCTCGCTTTGGGAAGCCATTGGTTTGGTCATAGCTGTCTCTCTGATGGGGTTTTGGGATTGGCGTTCTGCGGCATTGATGGCCGGCTCTATTCCCATCACCCTGGCCATGACACTTGGAATGATGGCCGCAGTTGGAATCGATCTTCAACAGGTATCCATAGCCAGTCTCATCATCGCGCTTGGCCTTCTCATAGACGATCCCGTTGTGGCTGGCGATGCTATCCAGCGGGAGCTCGCATCCGGACACCCGCCCGGAATCGCCGGATGGCTGGGCCCGACTAAGCTCGCTCGCGCGATTCTCTTCGCAACAGTGACTAACATTCTGGCCTATCTTCCATTCCTGTTGCTGCATGGTGATACCGGTCAGTTCATCCTTTCTCTGCCCATCGTCATTACCTGCTCTCTCATTGCATCACGCATCGTCTCGATGACCTTTGTCCCGGTTATGGGTCAGCTATTGCTACGCAGGAAGTCGCGGAGTCAGGGCGAAGCGGTTGAAAAGTCCCGCTTCGCCAAGCGCTATTCCAACATCGGACAGTGGGCCATCGAACACCGAAAGGCTGTCCTCTCAGGTTCACTCCTGTTCCTGATTGGTGGGGCAATCCTGATGTCCAGGCTGGACTCATCTTTCTTCCCCTACGACCTACAGTACCTGTCGTATGTGGACATATGGCTTCCCGAAGGAGCGACTTTCGCAGAGACGAGTGAAACTACTCGGCAGGTCGAAGAGATCATCAGGAACGTATCCGCGCAGTATACCCAGGACCCGCACAGAGCGAAGCCCGGAGTTCTGGTACTCAAGTCACTTACGAGCTTCACAGGTGGGGGTGGTCCGCGCTTTTGGGATTCCGTCACTCCCGAAGCGCCTCAACTCAACTATGCGGAGATCCTGATTGAAACCATCGATAAGCGGGATACTAACTCGCTAGTGCCTCTTCTTCAATCAGCGATCTCTCAGAAGGTGGCCAGCGCCAGGGTTGATGTCCGGCAACTACAGACTGGCCCCCCCATCGCGGCACCGGTTTCCATCCGCATTCTCGGACCGGACATAACAACTCTGCGCACCCTCTCTGCTCAGCTAAAGACGATCTTTCGTGCCGTGCCGTCGGCTACCCGCATTCGCGATGACTGGGGCGAAGACCGACTCGCACTGGCTGAACAGATTGATCCTGACAAGGCGGCCATCGCAGGCATCACGAATCAGGATGTTGCCCGTTCCTCGACTATGAATACGACAGGTATCCAGGTCGGAAGCTTCTACGACCGGGATAAATCTATCCCGATCATCCTTCGTCAACGTCTTCAGGATCGTGCTCTTGTATCTGACGTGCAGAATCAATATGCGTACTCCATGCGAGACAGACGTCGAGTTCCTCTTCAACAAATAGCTGCAACCGACTTAACCTCGGAGATTGGAGTCCTGCTCCACTTCAATCGTTCGCGGGCGATCACCGTCTCCTGTTATCCCATGTCTGGAGGGCTTGCTTCGAACGTCCTGGATGCGGCCATGCCGCAGATCGACCAAATGAAAGCGCATCTTCCACCTGGATATTCACTCGTCTTTGCCGGCGAGTACAAGGAGCAAAACAGTGGGTTTGCAGATCTTGCTGTCGCGCTAAGCGTGTCAGTCCTTGCAATCTATCTCGCCTTGATGCTCCAGTTTCGAGATATCGTAAAGCCCCTGATCGTCTTCGCCGCAATCCCCTTCGGCTGTGTCGGCGCGTTCGCTGCACTCTACCTGATGCACCAACCCTTTGGTTTTATGGCTTTTCTTGGAGTAGCCAGTCTGATGGGGGTAATCGTGAGCCATATCATCGTCCTCTTCGATTATATCGAGGAGGAACGTGAGAAGGGAGAGCCGTTGATTGAAGCCCTCATTGATGCGGGCTTGCTTAGATTACGCCCTGTGCTCATCACTGTTGGAGCTACCGCCTTCGCCCTCATCCCCTTGGCGGCACACGGCGGACCGCTCTGGGAGCCTCTATGCTATGCCCAGATTGGAGGGCTGCTGTTTTCCACGATCGTGACTCTTCTCCTTGTCCCTACGTTATACGCATTTGTTGTCCTGGATCTCCGCTGGATTACATGGAAGCCACTGAACTCAAAGGACGATGCGTTCGCAACATCATCCCCTGGCAACGAAAGGTCACACTGATGAAGATTTCTGTATGGTTCGGTACTTTCTTAGCAATATACACAGCACCTCTTCTCGCCGCCAACAACACGATGATCGGAAACTGGATTACACCCGACCATTCAGTAGTCACCGTATACCCGTGTGGCGAACAAACCCTTTGCACTAAGCTCGTCTGGACTACAGATCGGATAGCAAAGGACGACAAGAACCCGGATGAGAGATTGAGGAAGCGTCCCTTGTGCGGTATCCAAATTGGGGCGGGATTCGTTATCACCGACCCCAGCCATGCCAAAGATGGAAAGATTTACGATCCCGATTCTGGCAAGACCTACAGCGCGACTATGGTCACTGACGATTCCGGGTTGAAACTGCATGGGTACATCGGAGTATCACTCTTTGGCCGCACCGAAGTCTGGCACCGTACCCAGGAGCATGTCGCAGTTTGTGTGCCATAACCGAATGCGATGAAATCGAAGTGAAATGCATTAACCTGACTGTCTGATTGAGACGGAGCATACGACCCCGAGCTAAGAATCCCTAAGAAACTGGAGCTGTTATCCGAACATGACTTCTATTGTCGAGTGGCACAATGGCTGTGATCTGTATTACGAAGGAAATGGAGCACTGAAGTTTTCAAGTAACGGTCTCGGCTGGGAGGCAATTGGAATTGCGCAATACAGCACAAATCCTTCTGAACATGAGGCCGTCGAAAACCCGTTTTTTTTGCTGACCACGCATCTAGGGGCAACTCCGACTTCGGTATTTCACCGTATATCAAACTTCTCAGAGAAGAAACTTACAAAACCCCCTAGAAGTTTGCATCTCTTTGAGCCCGGACTTCTTCCTTCTTTTAGGCATCCATCTCGGACAAACATATTCCTGTGCGGTCTGGAACGGTCTTTAGTTGAAGAAGTTGCAATCGAAATGTGCGATGATCGCGAAGCGATCGATAACGTGTCAGAGCAGCGTCTGAGTCATAATCAATTCTTTACTGATCCTCCCACGCAACAAATATTAGGCCTTCTCGGCCGCGAAGTAGTCCAGCAAGAACATATAGGAAGTTTGTACGCAACACACTTGTCATATGCTTTAGCTGCGCGCTTGGTCTATGGGTTACGCACATATACTGCCCGAGAGCGAAGGTATTCTTCTAAACTTCCTGGGGCATCCCTTCGCCGGGTGCTTGAACGCATCCAGCATGATCCAAACCAGAGCCTCGGCGATCTGGCTCAAGAGGCAGGCGTTAGTAAACGTCACTTTCTTCGCATGTTCAAAGAGAGCATGAGAGTAACTCCTCATCAATACATAATTCAATATAGGCTCCAGCAGGCAAGTAAGTTATTGCAAGATCGCTCGCTGAGTATTCTCGACATTGCGTTGATGTCAGGCTTTACCGATGGGGCGCATTTTTCGCGAACATTTCACAAACATTTCGGTAGATCGCCCGGTCTCGCCCGGGAAGACTTATGAAGTGCTATTGTGGCTATAGCGAACTACGCGATTGAACCTTCTAAAGTCGCGGGCCCATATCAGTAGCCCTTTCGCTCCTATGCCCCCGTTGGCTGCGAGGTTCTACTTCACCTGAAAGCAATCTCATTGTGGTCGCCGTCGATATGCCGCATTCAAATTGCGGGGAAGCCACGAAATCCACATAGAGCGGTTTGATATTTTAGAGGCCGCTGACGTGCCCCCGAACCTTCAGCCATTCATAGCTGCGATTCTCTGGTTGAGGTTTGTCGTCGAGATTGTCTCGCCGCCTAACGCTTGCCGGAACTCAGCAGGCGTCCGATATCCGAGTGAGCTGCGTGGCCGCTCGCTGTTGTATTTCTCCCGCAGTTCGCCACGGTGCGCCGCACATCTGCCATCGTGCGGAACCAGCTCACGTTCAGGCACTCGTCGCGCAGCCGTCCGTGGAAGCTCTCCACATGGCCGTTCTGCGTCGGTCTGCCAGGCTGGATATGAACCAACGCAACCTTGCGCTCTTCGGCCCAGCCCAGCATCCGGCGTGAGCAGAACTCCGGGCCATTGTCTGAACGCACACTCTCGAGTCGCGTACCAGCCGCTTACGCCTGCGCCGTCGCACCGCGAGTTTTGCTTCCGAGTACAGTCGGTAAATACGCTTCACGTTCACCTCGTGCCCACGGCGGCAGAGCACCGCGTGCAGTCGTCGATACCCGTAGCGCGGCTTCTGCCTTGCCAGCTCCAGCAGTGCTTCGCGCAGCTCCACGTTGCGGTCCGGCCGAGGCTCATAGCGATAACTCGACCGGTCCGCGCCTAACTGCGACTCCTTAAATAAGAGCAGGTTGATTGCCAACTGTGTCAAACTAATTATGGCGGTTTTGTTCATATAGGTCGCTATTTTGCAGGTGCAACTAGAACCGATTGAGTACCATTGAATGAGGCATCTTCCTGGGAGGCGGGGAACGGATTTCAAGACCCACCAGTCCCCTGCGGGCCATCCATTGGCCTCACAGCATTTTCGATCTTGAGCTATTTGCAACAGCCTCTGGAGTAAGTAATTGGGACGTTTAGAAGAAAACATCCGAGTGAACGGTGTGGGACCTATCAACGTTCAGGCAATATCCGCACATCAACATTGTTTTTCATACGACTTCTCTTGCGCGTCGGAGATATTTCCTCCGAAGTCAATCGCGCTAGCTAGCGATCGCAGTCGATTGGAACTTGGCTATTGCGGGAATCATGTCAGCATTAGAGATCTGCGCGGCTATATTGTTTACACCAAGTATATCTTCTTTCTTGCTGTATCTCTAATTGTTAGCCTCACGGCTAACTGCTTCGCGGAGGTGTCGAAAAAGAATCTTGATGAGACTGCTAGGTTTGCTGTCGCACAGCTACATGTGGTTGGCGCATCCGTGCTTGTGGCGCGGGGCGACCATGTTCTACTCCACAAGGCATATGGTAAAGCGGATATAGGACTAGGTGTCCTGTCTCAGCCTGACAGCGTATACCACGTTGTTGGACCCACGTTCCCTCTTGTCGGTATTGCAGTGATGCAGCAAGTGGAACGTGGCAAGCTCTCTTTGGATGACGACATCTCCAAATTTGTACCCGAGTTTTCTACGCAGGGGCACACTATCACGGTTCGTCAACTTTTAAATCACACCTCTGGTATCCCCGATTACCACTATCTCGGAGATTCAGACGATAGCGTTCAGCGGCGACCCAAAGCCATGGACGAGGTGATCTCTCTTTTTGCAGGCCGGCCATGGATACATGCGCCCGGGGCAAGCTGGGACTGGACCATTTCCGATTTCCCACTTTTGGTGACGATCCTCGAACGAGTCACAGGTGAAGGCTTTGAAGAATATGTGCACAAGAACATATTAGAGCCGGCAAATGCAACCTCCACGACATACTACGACGATTCCAAATTGATACGTGGTCTTTCCACTGGATACGACCGCATTGGGGATGGCTTTGCCATATCGCACGCAGATGGGATGTCGGACAGCTATGAGATGCGTTACTGCAGTACTGTTACTGATCTATACCATATATGGCGTGCGCTTCGAAAGGGTGAACTGGTGAGCCCCGGGACACTCGCACAAATGAGCACTGCTGAGGGGCCAACAACTCATGCATTCGCGACAGGCAGGGAGATACAGTACGGTCTGTCTCTCGTCCTTAGCAGAGAAGACGGCCATAATAATATTGGCCACCATGGAGCGTCATTTGGTCATAGTGCCTCGTTGTACGAGTTTCCTGCGGATGATCTAACGGTAGTGGTTCTTTCCAATGTGAATGATCAAAGCGCCTATTTTATTGGACGAGCCCTGGCTCGTCGAGCTCTGGGACTGCCAACATTGCCAACGGACGGTCCGTCGAAGTCACCAAGACTTTTGTCCGATAACTCCATCTCAACAACAGAACAAAGCCAAATCGCTGGGACATATATTGTTCGACTGCCCGCGGTCCAAACAGGTCGAGCGACGCTGCAACAGTATCGCCGTACGTATCGGGTCTTTAACGAAAACGGGCGTCTAATGATTGAAGCTCTAGGCGACGCACCAGAACGCCTACTCAAGCAGGCTGATGGAAGTTTCGCGAGAAACTCATCTCCAACTGGATCCATAGTGTTCAATGTCAAAGCCGACCGCACTATTGAAATGAATATGGAGGAGGGCCCCTATATGTTTACAGGCGCACGCATCGGCAGCGGCGATCTTCATACATTCTATTCCACCAGCAACAACAATTAGCCACCATGAGAGAACCCATCAAGATCGCGCCTTGGTCTAACTGATGGTTTGTTATTGTGGCACTTTATCATTGCTATTGCTTCGTGCTATTTGTCCCGCACGTAATGGGCAAGAGCGACTTATCAATGGCGCCCTGTGACCCTTTACGCTTTCTACAGTATGTCTTTTGCAAAGGATACTCGTCTTCATATGCCATCTGCCACATCGTTCATTGCATTTATAGCTCTTGTTTCGGCCTATAGCATTACTTTGGCCGGCCAAACAATGGAGGCAAATCTTGACACCGCCGCTAACCGAGTGATCCTTCAGGAACGAGTTGTTGGCGCCTCCGTTCTGGTCGTCCAGCGCGACAAGATCATTCTTCATAAGGGTTATGGCTTTGCTGATTTAGCGCTTGAAGCCCCTACCCAGGCAGACAGTTTTTATCACGTTGTAGGACCCATAGCCCCTTTTGAAGGGGTAGCTATCATGCAACAGGTTGAGCGAGGTAAGCTATCCCTCGACGACGACATCTCCCGCCTTATTCCAGAGTTTCCCCTCCAGGGACATCATATAACTGTCCGCGAACTCCTCAACCATACATCTGGAATCGTAGACTATCATTATCTTGGAGATCAGTTCGAGTCCACTTACCAGGTACCAAAGTCCGAGGATGAGATGATGGCGCTCTTCTCCGGACGACCATGGGTTGCACCGCCTGGGATAAAGTGGGACTGGTCCATCTCAAACTTTCAGCTCCTTGATATGCTCATTGAGCGGGTTACTGGACAGACTTATGACGAATACATGCAGCAAAACCTTTTCGTTCCCTCAGGAGCAACGACTATCATCCCATGTAACAACTCCACGCTGGTTCACGGACTCTCTCATGGTTACCACTTGTCTGCCAACGGCTATACTCCGGCCACCGAGGATAGCGCTGCCGCCGGCTATGACCTGCGCTATTGCAGCAACGTAACGGATATTTATCGCGTATGGCATGCAGTTCGCCAAGGCAAGCTCCTGCGACCCGAAACGCTACGATTGATGAGTACAGCAGATCCCTCTGGTCTGCACATTTCTGGCCATGACCCCGATGTGAATTATGGTTTGGCACTGGTCCTCAACCATGAAGATAGCCACCGCAGCATCGGCCAGAATGGATCGTTGCTCGGCTACAGCGGCAGCCTTTACGAATTCCCTGCAGAAGATTTGACGGTAGTAGTTCTCAGCAATACGGCCGGCCAGAACGCCGCCGACATAGGAATGGCGGTAGCCCGCAAAGCTCTCGGACTTCCCGATGTTGCCCTTCAGACTAACCAAATCTCGCATAATTTTTTGTCTGATGAGCCGACCACAGTGACGGAGCGCAGCCAGTTCACCGGGACTTACCGATTGAAAGTTATTAATGGCGCCTACCACGAATCCTTCTCCCAATACCGGCAGACATATCGCGTCTTTCAAGAAAACGGACGACTGATGATTGAAGCTCTCAATGAGATGCCTGAACGTCTGCTCAAACAGAAAGACGGCAGCTTTGCACTGGCCTCAGACCCCAATGCACCTATAACCTTCGTGCTCAGCGAACATCAACCCATCACGATCAATCTGACACGCTATCCAGGTTTGAAGCTGTCAGGTGAGCGCATCGGCCCTGGTGATATACAAACCTTTCATCACATGTAGAATGTTTCCCGCTACCACTTCAGAAACTCAACTAGCTTCTAACGCTGAACTATAAGGCGGCAGGTGACCCGTACTAACGCCAAGGCAGACGACTCTATTGAGCAATCAGTTCAAAGGATCGGCTACATATGGCCACTCTCGCACGGGCAAGAATACCCGCTACGATATCTGGTTGATCAGTAGGATATGGACCATGACCAACAACGAACGGAAGAGGAAGTGAAATGACACTTGTTGCAGAAGGACTGTCAATACGAAGGGGTAGCGCGCACGATGTCGATATTTGCAGTTCCATCTTCCATCAAGCATTCTCGATGGTGAATAGCCAACATGGCTTTCCTTCTGAGGTGCCAACATTAGAGGATGGTAAGCATCTTCTCCATCTGCTGTTTCTGGATCAGAACTTTCAATTTCTTGTGGCTGAAATGGACGGGCGTGTAATCGGCAGCGTCTTTCTCGACGAGCGAACTGAAATTATAGGTATCGGGCCGATTTCCGTGGGCCCAGATGCTCAGTTCGGTGGAATCGGGCGAATGTTGATGATAGCGGCTTTGGACAAAGCCCGGCAGCGTTCGTCGATGGGGATTCGCCTCATGCAGGCATCCTTCAATGTTCAATCACTCTCCTTATATGCAAAGTTAGGTTTTGCCGTTCAAGAACCCATGGCTGTCATGGCTGGCCTGCCCATAGAACCGCGGGCTATTATCCCTGATCGCAGAGTCCGCGTCGCTGTACCAGCCGATCTGGCCGCAGCGAACAATATCTGTCGCAAGGTATATGGCTTTGATCGCTCCATTGAGCTAAAGGCCGCTATAGAGCGGAAGGACGCTCTGGTCGTCGAACATAAAGACCGAATTGCTGGATATGCCTCAGGATTCGGATATCTAGCTCATGCCGTATGTGAATCCGCCCTAGAAATGCAAGCTTTGCTCTCCCATGCTGACAGGATCGATGGCACTGGAATCTTCATTCCCACGCGCAATCGAGAGTTGTTCCATTGGTGTCTGGAGAACGGGATGCGAGTAATCATCCCCTATACCCACATGACCATCGGCTCTTATATTCCCCCCAACGGAGCGTATATACCGTCTGTCCATTTCTGAAGATTCCAACCTGCTCCGCCCCATCATTTATTAATTATTAATGCGGAACTTATAAGCGACCAATAAATGCATAGTTCTGGTTAACGTGAGAGACAGTTAATGATTAAGCTTAGACGTGATTTAGGTTTACTTGAAGCTTTCGGACTTTCGCTTTCAGTAATCGCACCAACCATGGCAATGGCTTTTAGTACTACGTTAGCTGTTGGCGCTGCTGGAGTGTTTGCTCCTTTATCCTTTGTATTCGGCGCTTTCGCTATGATAATCGTTGGCTTTTGCTTTGTTGCATTCGCGCGACGTGTTAGCAATTCGGGCTCAGTTTATGCATACGTGGGACACACGTTTGGACCTCGATGCGGATTCATGTCTGGGTGGGCGCTTCTCCTGACCTATTTCATGCTTACTGCGGGGGCAGCGGCAATGGTCGGTAACTTTGTTGCGGCATTTTTCGCTGAATGGGGAATCCAAAGCCCCCATCTGTGGCTATACATAAGCGCACTAGGAATGCTCGTCTGTCTCTGGTTGACGTGGAACGATGCTCGGATCGCGACGAGAGTCATGCTTGGTCTTGAAATGCTCTCGGTCTGTTCCATTCTGTTTCTAGCCATCCGCATCCTGATGAGAGTGCCCCTTTCAAGGGTTCCGTTTCACCCAAACAACTTCCATGCTTGGTCGGGAATTGGCTACGGTATGATCTTCGCGATCCTCTCATTTTCGGGTTTTGAGGGTGCAGCCACTCTAGGAGAAGAAACAAGGGACCCAAAGCGGGTTATTCCTTTAGCCATCATTGGAACCTTGGTCTTGTCCGGCATTTTGTATGTCATAGTGATGTATGCCCAAGTGGTTGGCTATGGAATAGACCATATCCAGACTTTGGCTCAGGCAGAAGCACCTCTTAGTGATCTGTCAAATCGGTTCGTCTCTCGACAATTTGCGGAATGCATTGACTTGGCCACAGCGACGAGTGCCTTTGCTTGTGTGATCGGCTCCTTGTCGGCAGCGGCGCGTATGCTCTATACTCTTGCGCCGGCCGGAGGAGTACCTTGGCTTGCAGTTCTACATCCCAAGAACAGTACTCCAGCGAGAGCTCTATTGGCAGTTAGCGGTTCAAGCATTGCAGCTCTTTTATTGTGGGGCATTAAGGTCGGACCTATAGTGTTTGGCGGTAGCGTGGTGACCATTGGAATCTTATCCCTCATTCTTGTGTATCTCTCGATGACAGCCGCCGAGACAGCAGAGGCATTTCGCCGTCGACATGTTGGATGGATTGTTCTTGGTCTGGCAGGAACAATACTTCTTCTTTGGCCGTTATACAACAGCCTGTATCCAGTGCCGAGTCGGCCAGGTAATCTTTGGCCCTATCTCGTAATTGGCTGGATGTTATTGGGCGTATTGAAGAATGTTTTCAGCAAATCAGGTCTGTTAGATCCCTCGGCGGATGTGCCGACAGCTTGAGTCTATGTCGAGACACGGCAAAGATTGTGGTGTCGCCCTTGTGTGTCGTGCAGCAAGGAACCAGCCTGATCAGATGCGATAGGAAGCAGAAACGGCCTAACAACACTATCTAGATATCTCGGAGAATCTAATGCGCAGTTCTAAAATACCAAGTCATAAATTACCGATCCAGTTGTTGTTCTATATCTCGTTATTTATCACACATCAATCCTACTCTCAGACTCAGGTTTCATCTTCTCCCCTATTTCCCGAATCGACGAATCGTCTGATCGGCCCAGTACGCGCGGACGCTATGGTACGCGAGCCTGGACCGAAGATCGCACTAGAACATGTAACTCTATTCGACGGTAGCGGAGGGCCGCCCAGATACGATCAAACTATCGTGATCGATCACGACAAGATTGTTGCCGTTGGTTCGAGCCGAGATGTCGTTCCATCGAGCGGGACTAAGATTCTCAACGAAAAGGGAAAAACGTTGCTCCCCGGTCTGATCGGAATGCATGAACATCTGTTTTATCCGACCGCTGGGGGCTTCCGCGGACAGATCGCCATGTATTCCGAACAAGGCGATTCAGGCCCGATGCTTTACCTCGCGGCGGGAATCACTACGGCACGTACGGCTGGATCGATAAACCCGTACTTGGACTTGAATTTGAGGCAAGCAATAGAAAAGGGGCGTGAGGCCGGACCTGATCTTGACGTCACGGGGCCATACCTGGAAGGATCGCCTACTCTACAGATTCCCAACCATGAACTTAGTGGACCGGAAGATGCAAAAAGAACAGTAATGTATTGGCACGAAGAGGGTGTCACATCATTCAAAGCCTACATGCATATCACTCCTTCGGAGCTAAAAGCCTCAATCGATACAGCACATCAATTCGGAGCTAAGATCACAGGTCACCTATGTTCTGTAGGATTTTCGGAAGCGGCTGAAATGGGAATTGACAATCTCGAGCATGGAATCATTGTCGATACAGAGTTCTATTCGAAGAAACAGGCGGATGTGTGCCCTGACTTTGAAGCATCAGCACGCGAAATGGAGCAGTCGCTCGAAATGAGAGATCCACGAGTGCTCAAGATGATTCGTACCTTGGTGGAGCATCATGTAGCCGTTACTTCAACATTGGACATATTTGAAATGGAGATCGCGGACGAGCCTCCACTCGAATCGCTTAGGACCAGCCACGATGCAATGGCGGCAGCCTCTTGGGAGAGCTACATGAAGGGCCGAAACTTCAATGAAAGTCGCAAAGATGGCTCGCGATCTGAACAGCTTTTACGCATAGAGATGGAGTTTGAACAAGAGTTCGTACGGCAGGGCGGATTGTTGATGGCTGGCTGTGATCCGACAGGTTTTGGCGGCGTTCTTCCTGGATTTGGCGATCAGCGGGAGATGGAACTTCTAATTAAAACAGGTTTTTCACCCGCAGAAGCAGTGAAAATATATACAAGCAATGCTGCCACGTATCTTGGCAAACAAAATGCAATCGGCAGAGTCGCAGTTGGAATGCAAGCCGATCTCCTTCTGTTGGACGGAGATTTCGAACATGACTCTTCAGTTATCCGTAAGCCCGAGCTTGTTTTCAAGAAGGGACTAGGTTATGACTCTGAGCGTTTGTTCGAGGCCGTCAAGGGAGAAGCGGGTTTGAGATAGCATTGCGACCTTCAAGATGCTTGAGGTTCCTGCCCTTGAAATATTCATATCTTTCTATGGGGCACATAGCGCGCAAACAAAGTGGAACGAATAAGTCGTGAAAGCGTCGAGCTCGAAGGTCTTGAAAAGGTCGAAGCAATACGTCACTCAACATTGGTCTGATTAGCCACGTTGAAGATGGTCCCTAACCGACCTTAATAAACGAACAATCCGTCTCCTATCGAGCCATCGTCGAGAGATGTTTAGTGGATGTTTTCGTATCGCATCATTGGTCAGGCGAAACACCTTCAGGAGATTTGCATGTCAGCAGAAGCTATTAAGCCTTCACCAAAGAAGATCGTTGTCGATGGGTTCCTGGATGATCCATACACGGCCTACCGACAATTTTTGGCCGAAGGATCAATCCATTTCGTGGATATTGGGACGGGTTTGCAAGCTGCCTTCTCCTACCCATTGGTATATTCTTTGCTAAGGGATCCGCGATTCTCCTCCAAGCGTACCGGCGCTTTTATGCGCGCCATCCCCGAAGAATACCGATCGAACTATTCGATACTTGTCAAAATGCTTGGGCTTTGGTTGCTCTTCATGGACCCCCCTGAGCACTCGCGTTTACGCAAATTAATGAATAAGGGATTTTCGCCTGCCGTGGCGGAACTCCTTCGTCCTCGCATCGAGGCAATCGCGGACGAGATGCTAGATGCACTCACCGACGAATCGGAAATCGAGTTCATGAGCCAATTTGCTCATCCTCTTCCCGTAAAGGTAATCGCCCATTTACTTGATATCCCGGAATCAATGCACAAGGACCTCATCCGATGGTCTGATGCCATCGCAATAATGATCGGAAATCCTCAGCGAACACTTGAGCAATGCACCGCTGCCCAGGATGCGCTGCTTTCGCTAACCGAATTCTTCCGCGGGGTTGTCGCCAAGCGTCGATCCAATCCGGGAACAGACCTGATCAGCTTGCTTCTCCAGATAGAAGCAGATGGGGAGATGCTGACAGAAGATGAATTGTATGCGCAGTGTGCGATGCTCCTGTTCGGGGGCCACGAGACCACACGAAATTTGATCGGAAATGGAATCTACACGCTGCTGCAATATCCAGATGAGCTCCAGCGGTTGTGCGCCAAGCCAGATTTGATTCGAAGCTGCGTCGAAGAACTTCTTCGCTATCAGAGCCCTGTGCAATTTATCACACGTCTGGCCAAGGAGGATCTTGAGATCGAAGGGACCAACGTTTGCGCTGGCGAGCCCATATTACTCATGCTTGGTGCGGCAAATCGCGATCCAAAACAGTTTGGGAATCCGGATATATTTGATCCGACTCGAGCGAATAATTCGCATTTAGCATTCGGTGCTGGTCCACATTTTTGTATCGGAAATCAGATCGCCCGCTTGGAAGCGCAGACGGCCATTCTTAAGCTAGCTCAACGCTTCCCCAAGATGAGCTTTGCTAACAAGCGTCCTCAGTGGGCTCCAAATTATGCGCTGCGGGGTTTCAAATCATTTCCATTGAACCTGCGCTAACAGAACGGCATTTCTCTTTCGGGCGCTATCACCATTGATGATGGTGACCTCGACTCCTTATAAGGCACGTATGTACCTGCGGCGATGGGAGATCGTACATTATCGCAGATCCTGTTTACGGGAATTGTTATGACCGCCCAAGATTATTGGGCTTGAGGTAGATATGTTTGATAGAGAGAAAATAAAATTCTATTGGCTAATTATTATAGCGTTGTTTGTTCCGGTAGCATCAGACGCATACATATCGCCATCACTTGCCTCTGAAAGTGTGTCTTACACTGCACAGGAATTCATGATTCCTATGCACGATGGCGTGCGTCTACAGACTATTGTCATCCGATCTTTTAGAGATCCTAGAGCGCTTCCAATTTTACTTACTCGTACACCGTACGGAATCCCTACGGAAAAGTCATTTAATGCGGTCTTGAACGGAGAAAGACGTGATCGGAATAGCTGGAGGGAACTAGCAGCCGACGGATATATCTTTGTTTGGCAGAATATACGAGGCCGCTTCGGTTCTGAGGGCATATTCGATATAACCTCCCGATATGACCCCACGGGTCATGGCGGTCCCAATGAGACGGATGATGCCTATGACACAATCGACTGGCTCGTGAAGAATGTTCCCAACAATAACGGTCAAGTTGGGATGTATGGCGTTTCCTATGAAGGACTAACAGCCGCTTTGTCATTATTGCATCCCCATCCGGCTCTAAAGGCGATCAGCGAGCAAGCTGCCTCGGTGGATCAATGGATGAATGATGATACGCACCGCTATGGAGCTTTGAGGGAGAGCTATGCATTCGAGTACTCGATATTAGAAGAGACAGATCGGAATAAGAACTCGATCTTCGACTTTGACGAATACGATACTTACGAGTGGTATATAAAACTTGGTGCATTGAGTAATGCAAACGCTAAATATCTGCATTCAACGCTGTCGTTCTGGAATGATATAGTGACGCATCCTGACTACGACGATTTTTGGAAACGACAGGCGTGGCTAGGCCAACTTAGCCATTCCAAAATACCCAACCTGAACGTTGCGGGTTTCTGGGATCAAGAAGACCCCTGGGGACCTTGGAAGCTCTTTCGGCACGTAGAGGAACTAGGTTCTAACGATACTGATTTTATGGTAGCCGGACCTTGGTACCATGGCCAGTGGCAGGGCGACGGAACGCATATCGGTTTATTGCCATTCGGTGAACATGACACCTCTGCTGAATTCCGACGTGAAATTGAAGCTCCCTTTTTTCGCTACTATTTGCATGGAGAAGGGGAGAAACCTGTAAATAAAATCTCAATTTTCGAGACGGGTTCGAACAGTTGGCGTCATTATTCTGAGTGGCCTCCAAAGTCTTCTGTCCCTACTAACCTGTATCTTCATTCCGATGGCTCTCTCTCTTTTGCACCTCCGCATGGAGATGTTTCTGAGTTTCGCGAATATGTGTCGGATCCATCCAATCCTGTTCCTTACCGCCAGCGCCCGATATCACCCACCTTCATAGGAGGCGAGGGATGGCCTACTTGGGAGATGGCAGATCAACGTTTTGTAGATCACCGCCCCGATGTACTCAGTTTTGTAAGCGAGCCCTTAGAACATGATTTGACTGTAGCGGGACAAATTACAACTGAGCTTTACGCTTCGAGCTCAGGTACCGACTCCGACTTCGTGGTAAAGTTGATCGACATTTTCCCGCAGAGCAATCAAAAGAGTACAGCTTCATCAGGGCAAGATAAGCGTCAGACATACGCTGATTCAATGAATGGCTACGAATTGCCCATTGCTATGGAAATTCGGCGGGGCCGCTATCTGAATAGCTTTGAGCATGCCGCGCCGATCATTGCAAATAAACCTGAACTGTGGGAAATCCCTTTGCGCGATCACGATCATGTCTTTCTGAAAGGTCATCGAATCATGTTGCAAGTTCAATCAACTTGGTTTCCTGTCATAGACAGAAATCCCCAGCGGTTTGTTCAGAGTATCTATCAAGCGAAACCCGAAGATTATATTTCTGCTATCCAGCGGATATATTCTTCTCCTGAACGGCCGTCCCACGTCATATTGCCAATAACGCCTTAACAATAGATTCGTCCATTATGGCAAGGATGTTCTTTTGGCCAGCAGAAGAAGATGGAGATTGCCTTTTGATTCATGCACGTCGATTTAAGAGCTGCCTCGAGTTTCAGGCGCTTATCGCTTTGCTCCTATTTTCTCAGATGCTTGAAGCGCAATCCCAGATAGAACCTGGGGCGGTCCACACCTATGCGGATCCAATTGACCTCCCCTATCGTTTCGATTTGATCAGTCGAGTCGTCGCGAATCTGCGGACCCCGCAATGCTCGTCTACACCTCTTCAAAAGACTACAGCAGCAGATCAAGAACCTATTGATTCTGGGCCGCGGAAAGAGGTGGCTGTCGGCGTCTGCTCACACATGCACCCCAGCTCTGGCATGCTATCGGAATTGTAGATCCACTTCCTGAGGACATGGGATCGCAACGAACTCCCGAACTCCTGCCCGCATCGAGGATGCAACTCGATCATTAATTTGACGGTGCCTCCCACGACCTCACCTGATCGCGAACAATCTGCGCCGCCATTATGGCTCTCAAGCCACTAACGCTTTTTGTGTAAGCTAAGCTTGGGTGTAAAGGCCAAAGATTAGGACATAGATGAGCATGAAGAATCGAATACAAGAAGGAATCTATCAACAAACGTCGAGATTCAGGCTCATAAATGTGTTCTTCCGTCATGGAGAACTTCGATCGCTTTGGGGCATCTTGCTCTTTGCGGCAATTTACATGTCACTGCAAACTGCTGTTGCCTCGCCGCTGGAGCATATATTCGGTGCCTGGAATGGCAGGTCTCATCTCATTACCCCGGGTAACCACCTCACGCGCGAGGTGATCCAGAGTGCTGTTCTCTTGATAAGTACCGTTCTCATGGCAAGAGTAGAAGGACGCAGAATCGCTGCATATAACTTCGGCGACAACTCTGGCTGGATTCATCTGTGCTGGGGACTCGTCGCAGGGTTCGCCGCACTGTCCATTCTGGTAGGGATACTGTGGAGCCTTCATCTGCTGATGTTTGATGGTGTCGGACTGCATGGGACATCTGTCATAAAATTTGCGTTGGCTTGGGCTGTGTCGCTAATCGTGGGTTGTTTCTGGGAAATAGCCCTGCTTCGCGGTTATCTCCAGTTCACCCTTACTCGAGGCATTGGTTTTTGGTTTGCCGCGTTGACCCTCTCGCTCCTCTTTTCTCTCTTGATCGGAACACATAGAGCGGGATTCCTCTATATAGGAAATGCCTTCGTGTTTGAGATGGTCCTTTTCCTTAGCCTCTGGTATACCGGCTCACTATGGTGGGCGGTCGGCTTCAATACAGCCTGGGACTGGGCTGAAACCTACTTTTTCGGTACCTCGAACAGCGGCCTGGTCTCAGAAGGGCATCTCCTGTCCACGCATTTGACAGGTTCTATCCTCTGGAGCGGTGGGAAAATCGGTCCGGAAGGCGGCCTGTTTATACCACCGCTGATGATCCTGACGTCGATCTTGATGTGGTTATGCTGGAGGCGCGTAGAGAGATCAACAAAGGCTCAAACTCTTGCGTTTGCAAAGCAGGATAGCGCCAACTAATGCAGACATCGTCAACTTAACGGGCGTGAGCAACTGAGGTAGTGGGAAGCCCCGAGCACTATCGTTGTGATCGTTTTCCGATCGTAGGTAAGCGTCCGCTTTTGCTTTCAATTAATGGAATGGTCCGCCGCTTATGCTCTCAAGGAGGGGCTTGGGGTATAAGGGGTGCACGGAGGAGACGTCCATGGAGCTACACACGATGAAGCGATTGCGGAAGCAGTGATGTAGTCATTCTTGTTCGTCTTCACGAACGGCGGGCGCTGGGAGTTGTAATCCAGCTGCCAGGCAGAGATCTTCTTCGGGCATCGAACAGGTTCCAGAACCAGCTCACGTTCAGACACTCATCGCGGAGCCGTCTGGGGAAGCTCTCGACATAGGCGTTCTCAGTAGGCTTTCCGGGATGGATGTGCAGGATGTCGATCTTGTTCTCGATCGCCCATGCGAGGAAGTGCCGACTGGTTAGTTCAGGCCCGTTATCACAGCGAATCGCCTGCGGTTTGCCATACCTGCCGATGGTTCGGTCGAGCACTCGGGTCACGCGCCGGCTGGGGAAGCTGGTATCTACTTCCAAGGCCAGGCTCTGCTTGGTAAGCTGTCGATCGCACTCAGCACGCGGATCCGTTGACTGCCGGCGGTCACATCGCTGGCGAAATCGATCGACCATTCCTGGCCCGGAGCTGTGAGCACAGGCCGCGGCCGGAGCAGGCGCTCCAGCCGCTTGCGCCGTGTGCGTTTTACCGTAAGTCCCAGTTCGCGATACACGCGCTGCACCTTCTTATGGTTGACCGTGACCGCTTCTCGCTGCAGCAAGATGTGCAGTCGACGGTAGCCGAACCGCGGCCTCTCCCTAGCCAGCTCTAACAGGCGCTCGCGCAGCTCGCCGTCGTCGCGGCAGCTCTGGTAGCGATAAGTGATTCTTGGCACGTCCATCAGCCCGCAGACGCGGCGCTCGCTGGCCCGGAACTCCTCCAGCAAGCGCCTTACTTCTGCCCTTCGTGCTACGAGCCGAGGGAGTTTTTTTATGACTGATTGCAGCATGTCTTTATCAAGGCTCAGATCGGCGACGAACTTCTTCAGTCGCGCGTTTTCATCCCGGAGGTGCTTGACCTCTTCGGCCTCGCTCACATCCATGCCGCCGTACTTCGCCTTCCAGGCGTAGACGGTGTGCTTGGAAACACCTTGCTCGCGGGCTACATCTTCAACCTTGCGCCCCGCCTCGACTTGCTTCAGCGCGGCAATGATCGCCGCCTCCGTGTGCTTGCTTCTGCTCATCCCTTTCCCTCGTCCAAATCGTATTCTCACTTGGACGAACTGGAGGGCTCAGGTCAAATCGCACGTTATGACCCCGCTCCCGCAACGCACGGCCAAGGAAATGCGCTCCGCCACAAGCTTCCATGCCGATCACTCCGACTTTCCGATTCGCAGTGAAGTGTAGCAGCTGCGATCGAGAAAACCGCTTCCGCACCACGGGTTCTCCACATGCATTCAGGCCAACCAGATGAAAGACCGTTTTGCCAAGATCAATGCCTATCGTGTGTAGTTCCATGGACGTCTCCTCCGTGCACCCCTTATACCCCAAGCCCCTCCTTGAGAGCATAAGCGGCGGACCATTCCCATTAATTGAAAGCCGCTTTTGGCCGTCTTGACTGTGAGTCGAGGTTGGGACATAAGATTCCGGGGTGGAACCGAAGTCCCCACCTATTTTGGAATTGGACACTTTAGATTCTGCAAGGTGAGTGATGGGCAGCTCCTTGCTCGCATTAGTGGTTGCCGTCTTCGCATAAGGTGCTTGCACGAAGCGGGACCTATCTGGCGCAGGGTGTCGGAATGATGGCTATTTTCTTCATAAGCGTCACTATTGTGCAAGTGCCAGGTGGAACAATTGAATAACCTAGTGAGGAGTCATTCTTCGACGAAGCCGAGAACAAATTTCATGAGGAACGATTGTCCGCGGGCGCCATGCATGCACTCACAGTGCCTGCGATCTTTGGACTATTTGCAATAATTCTGTAGTGAGTAACTGGAACGTTTAGAAACAGATATCCGAGTGGACGGTTTCAACTTATCAACGTTCATTCAGTTCTCCCACCCAGCAACAGTGCTTCCATACGGGTTCTCTCGGGGGCTAATAAATGGACGTTTAGTTAAAGCAGGCCTTTCGCCTGCAGAGGCAGTGCAAAGTATCGCCACCACTTTCTTTCGGAAGAGTATCGGACACAGCACCAGAATTCATTATTTATATGTGCGAGGCGTGCGCCTGCTGACTATTGTCATTCGATCTCTTAGAGATCCTCTAGTGCTTCCAATGTTATTTACGCGTACGCCATATTGAATTCTGATGGACAGGCCACTCAATGCGATCTTGAATGGTCAAGTACCCAATCGAAGTTGAGTAGTCTGGCTCATGAATTCCTTCGCGACGATAGGCTACAACAACTAAGTAAGAAAGAGAAAATCGATAATGAATCGTCGTACGTTTGTCTCCAGCACTGCAGCCCTCGCCGCGCTCTGCCTTCCCACCGGAGCCGCTGTGGCACTTGAACCAGCCTCCTTCCCCACCGACCCATTCCCTGAAACCGTTTCAGCCACCGGCGAGCCACTCAATCCTCCCGGCATCCGAACTGCAGGCATTCGCATGATCCCCGTCGTCGGCGGCAAGTATAAGGTTTGGACTAAGAAGGTTGGCAGCGGCAAGGTCAAGGTTCTCCTGCTCCACGGCGGCCCAGCATTTGCCCATGACTATCTCGAAGCCATGGAGTCCTTCCTCCCCCCGGCCGGCATCGAGATGTACTACTACGACCAGCTAGGCTGCGGCAACTCCGACATCCCCGATGACCCCTCGCTCTGGAATATTGCGCGTTACACCGAAGAGGTCGAAGAGGTCCGCCGCGGCCTCGGTCTTGACCACTTTGTTCTCTTCGGACATTCCTGGGGCGGCATGCTCGCCATCGACTATGCCCTCAAGTACCAGCAGAACCTTCGCGGCCTCGTTATCTCCGATATGGCCGCCGGCATGCAAGCCTACCTCAAGCGCACTGCCACACTGAAGCAAACCCTGCTCTCCCCCGAAAAGATCGCGCAGCTCGATGCCGTTGATGCCAAGCAGGACTACGACAATCCGGCCTACGAGAAGATCATGATGGAGGATCTCTATCCTCAAATGCTTTGCCGCACCCATCCTTGGCCCGAGCCTGTCACCCGCAGCTTCCGCCTTGCCAATCTGAAAATCTACAACCAAATGCAGGGTAAGAGCGAATTCGTGGTCACCGGCAACATGAAGGACTGGGAGCGATGGGATCGCCTCCACGAGATCAAGATCCGTGCCCTCACCATCGGCGCCCGCTATGACGAGATGGACCCCGAGGACATGAAGAAGATGGCGACCCTCATGCCCAACGCCACCTCCGCCATCTGCCCCAACGGCAGCCATATGTGCTTCTGGGACGATCAGGAGGTCTACTTCCGGCATCTTCTCGGTTTCCTCCGTACAGTCTAACCCGCGCCGCGCGGTAGTCGCCAACCACTGAGATCCGGACCCAATCGAATCAAGAGAAACGTGGAGTAGTCGCGTGCGCCTTTACAGTACCTTAAGACACATAATGCACAAAACGCTCATATTCCGACGCTCTATCGCATTCGATCCGGAGGGAAAGCGTGGCGTTCAACCAGTGCTTTCCGCCAATTCCCGCTAACTTAATTAGAATTCATTCTTTAAAAGGAATCTCCAGGTACTGCATCTTTTCTATCAGAGCCGAGAAAACCGCATTCATGCAACTCTGCAGTATCGTTGATCAGTGTAATAGCGACCGTGGCGAACAGCGAAGTAAAAGGAGTGAAATGAAAATTATCACAGAAAGACTGTCAATACAAACGGGTAGCGTGCATGATGCGGATATCGTACATCTTTGAGATTGAGGTGACAGTACGCGAAGCAAGGCGGTAGTTGTAGCAGGAGTTTCAACGGGCATTGGCTGGGGCATCTGCGAAGCACTCATCTCGAAGGGATTTAGTCTTCGGGAGTGTGCGCAAGCAGAGTGATGCTGAACGGTTCTAGGTTGAATTCGGCGATGCATTCACACCGTTGCTGATGGGTGTGACAGATTCTGAGGCCGTCCAGAGAGCCGCGCTTAAGGTGAACAATGCGCTCGGCGCTGGCACTCTGGCTGGAGTGGTGAATAACGCGGGCATCGTTATTTCGGGCCCCTTACTGCATCTGTCTTCCCAGATTTCTGGCGGCAGATCGAAGTGGATCTTATTGGGCCGTTAATGGTGACAGAGGCATTTGCTCCTCTTCTCGGAACGGACCGCGAGCGTCCTGTCCCCCGTTAAAAGCGTGAACATAAGCTCGGTTTCTGAAAAGATTGGCTTCTCGTTTCTTGGAGCCTATACCGCTCGAAGCACGCGCTCGAAGGCATCGCTATGCCATGAGTTACTAATCTTCGGAATCGATGTCATCATCGTGGGACCTGGATCGGTAAACACCGCGATCTGGGACAAAGCGGAGTCCGAAGAAAACATGTATGGAAATACTGAATACGGAATGATTCTCGAAGCAACCGCAATAGATCAAAAATGCCTTGACGAATGCGGGTATCTGTACAAAATAAATGAAATGGATCATCGTGGATTTTGTACTTCGCAAGGATTTGCTATATTCCGCACGATCCTAGCTCACCTTGTTGATATCTCGTAGGGGCATATTACTGATAGACGGCTTCGACTTCACAACTGGTGCGCTTTTTAGTTCTGGGAAGGCGCCTCCCTAACTCAATCTTTAGCTGCACGAGCTGTTGGGCAGTGGTCGGTAACGAACAAAAGAGATCAGTGAAACCAGTGGGACTGCATGCTACAGTCCCACAAACTCGGCCTCGAACGCAAGACCTTACCCCAGAGCGGCTCAAAGAACTACGCGACGCTACCGCACCCTCCTCACCTCCAAACTTAATATCTAGAAGCCCTCATCGCCATCCATATGATGGTGGCCAAGGCTAAACCGACGAACTTGTAACCTATCTCGCCGGCTTCATCGCCAACCGCGAACGCGGCATTATCAATAGCAACTGACATTCTAATTCGCGCACCTTAGAATTAGGGCATGAATACCTCGAAGCTCTCCCTCAACCTCTTCGTCATCGCCTTTCTTGTCGCATTCCTTCCACCCTCAACCTTTAGTCAGGACAAAACTCCTGCCGGGGAAGACAAAGCCCCAACCTCGCCTCAGCCATGGGTCGATACCAGCTACACCGCAGAACAATTATCCAAACTAGTGCCGGCTGCCCGGCCCGAAGACGTCTCCTCCCCGGAGGCTATTGTCAGAGCCATGGGTGAGTCCTCAAGCGGACACAAGGGTGACTGGAACTCCGATCGCTTCCGCTCCCTCTTTCTCCCCAATGTCCTCTTTTCCTACGTCTTTACACAATCCGACGGGACCAAAGTAGTCTCGTCCCTTTCTCTGGACAAGATGGTCCAGGCCCTCACCGAACTTTTACAAAAAACGGATTGGTATGTGAAAGTCGACTCCGTTCACGTGACTATGATTGACAGGCCAACACAAGGGGTCAAGCTGGCGAACGCGGATGGCATTGGAGGAGAAGGTGCGAAGCAGTCAGACCTGGAAACCATTCCTCACACGCGTAGCGCGACCAGTCTGATCTTCTTCAATAACCGATGGTGGATTGCCAGCCAAATTTGGTAGTGAAATCCCGGCATGCAACCTCGCATGCTGGGACTGCTCACCTTGCCTCGCATGGATAATTTCTTTGACTTTTCAAAAAGCTTCAGCAGCAGAACAAGAACCCGTTGATTCTGTACCACGGAAGAGGGATGGTACCCTGCGGCTCAAGGAGCAACTCGAATGAAGCAAATCGAATGGCTGTGTAAACCAAACCCTATAAGATTCGTTATATATACGAGCGAAACGATGAGTTTCTTCTTCTCGGTGAAGTACCCGTCCTGAAATGTACATGCGTAGAAGAGACACACTGAAAAGCGCGCGCATGGTACGAAGGAAGCGGTATCAGCCAAAGCAGATGTTAAATCTACTGCGACAGATCGAAGTAGCGAGTGAACCTTAGTCTGAATAATCTTGATATTGTAGAATCATGTCGCTTTTATTCATAACTTGTCATTGTTTGACAAGTATTAATCGATGTGACGAAATACTCTAGGCCTACGGCCTGCCTTTGTGGAACAAGTCTGTTCGCGTACTTACCTTCAATCACTTGCCCGAGCACTACCGAAATACGCTGTGCCTCCGCGACGTGTTTTCTGTCGTGGCAGATTCCGAAAGAGGATCCAATCAATAGCCTCGAATGGCTACAACCTGGAACTCTGGAGCTTCCGTGCTTCGAATTAAATCGCTCGCTTTTGCGTGTGTCACTGTTGTTTTTTCTGTCCGTTCGATTTACTCCCAAACCCCGCATATACTGCGATCGCCGTCGTTGTCCGATACCGAGATTGCATTCCGCTATGCAGACGATATCTGGACGGTGCCGCTGAGTGGAGGTGTGGCGCGTCGGCTTACTTCGACGGCAAACGTGCTTGAAGGTCCGTTCTTTTCGCCGGACGGCCACACGATCGCGTACTCCGCGCTCGTTGGTGGCAGTGAGGACGTCTATAGCATCGGCGTGGACGGTGGAATGCCTAGGCGCATTACCTATCAGCCAGCGGGGAACTATGTCACTGGTTGGGCACCGGATGGCCGCTATGTGCTGATGACGAGCAAGCAGAATGCATATCGGAACTACTTTCAGATGTATCGCGTGCATGCGGATGGGAGCGGTTTGCCAGAGCAGTTGCCATTGCCTTCGGTGAGTGACGGTTCGATGTCGCCGGATGGAACACAGTTAGCTTTCAGCCCGTTTCTGCAGTGGCAGGCGGAGTCGTGGAAACGCTATCGTGGCGGTCAAACGCAGCCAGTGCTGATCGTCAATCTGAAGACACTCGCCGTAACGAAGGTGCCGCGCGAGAACTCGAACGACACCCGTCCGGTATGGCTTGGCGACGCCGTCTACTTTCTCTCCGACCGCAACGGACCGATGACGCTCTTCCGCTACGACACGAAGAGTGCGCATGTGACGCAGCTGATTGACAATCACGGACTCGATCTGAAAACACTTGGCGGACATGGCAACACGATTGTGTATGAGCAGTTCGGCTCAATCCATCTGTATGACATTGCCAGTAGTGAGGAACATGAAGTGCGCATTACGCTCAATGGTGATCTGCCTGCGTTGTTACCGCATCTTGAAAAGATTGGCGGCGATGAGATTCAAAATATGAATATCTCGCCCACCGGGGTGCGCGCGGCGTTTGAAGCTCATGGTGATATCTTCACGGTACCGGCAGAGAAGGGCGACGTTCGCAATTTGACCAATAGCTCGAGCTCAGCGGAACGCGAGCCAGCTTGGTCGCCAGACGGAAAATGGATAGCGTATTTCAGCGATGCCTCGGGGGAGTACCAGCTTTATATACGCGATCAGGATGGTCTGTCGGCGCCAAAGGTAATTGCTCTCGGACCGGATCCGACCTACTACTATGCTCCGCGCTGGTCGCCGGACTCGAAGCACATTTTGTTCAGCGATAAGCGGCTGAATCTTTGGTATGTGAATGTCGATGGCGGCATGCCAATCAAAGTCGAAACGTACCTCCGCGAGGGCTTCCAACCATCCCATTTCAGAGCAAGCTTTTCGCCGGATAGCAAGTGGATTCTTTATGTACGGCCGCTGCCAAACCTCGAGAATGCCGCATTTCTGTACTCTATCGAGAGTCGCAAGAGCACACGGATTACCGATGGCATGAGTAATGTTACTAACCCGGTTTTCGATGCGGGTGGGAAGTACATCTTCTTTACAGCGAGTACGAATATTGGGCCATCGATCGACGATGCTGGCATGAGTAAGTTCAACCGCACGACCACTGCGAACGTGTATGTTGCGGTCTTGTCGAAGGATGATCCGTCGCCGGTTCCGCCAGAGAGCGACGACGAAAAAGCGAAATCCGATGAGGACAAGAAGCTTGCTCCTTCCGATGCCACGAAGATCGATGAGGAGAGGTATGCGGCCGCATCTTCGGAGAAGAAGGAGGATGGAGCCAAGCCCAGTTCAGCCGTGAAGATAGATCTTGATGGAATCGAACAGCGTATTCTAGCGCTGCCAATTCCGGCGCGAAATTATGTGACGCTGCAGGTGGGCAAGACCGGTGTCCTTCTGTTGGGTGAGGGTGGGGCGGCGGCCAACTCCTCCGTCAAAGAGCCTTCGATGCTGCGCTCGGTTTGGCGCTTCACCCTGGAGACGCGCAAGACAGAGGATGTACTTCATAATGTGGCGACTCTGCTTATATCCTTCGACGGGGATAAGATGCTTTATAGGAAAGGCGACAGCTGGTTTATTGCGGCCGAAGGCGATCTTGCACCTGGAGCCGCGGATGGAACACCGGGTAAATCGCTGCGCCTCGACGGTATGCAGGCAAATATCGACCCACAAGCAGAGTGGCGGCAGATGTATGCCGAGACCTGGCGCATCGAGCGCGAGTTCTTTTACGATCCGCACTATCATGGGCTGGATCTCAAGAAGATCAGCGCGAAGTATGAACCATATCTCTCGGGGCTAGGATCGCGCAGCGACCTTACCTACCTGCAGCATGAGATGCTGGGCGAGCTTACGGTGGGCCACATGTTCATTCAGGCTCCCAACAGGAATCAGGATGCTCCTAAGACAGGACTGCTGGGCGCGGACTATTCCATTGAGCATGACCGTTACAAATTCGTGCACGTGGTCAGGGGGGGAAACTGGAATCCGACGCTCTACTCTCCGCTGACGCAACCGGGCGTAAACGTTCATGATGGCGAGTATCTGCTGGCTGTGAATGGAACTCCGCTGTACGCTTCGGACAATTTGTACGCAGCGTTCGAGGGGGTTGCAGGCAGACAGACCCGCATCACTGTGGGCCCGAACGCAAATGGCTCGGGCTCGCATACAGTGTTGGTGCTTCCTGTGGCGAGCGAGCGAGCGATGCGCGGTCAGGAGTGGATCGACGGCAACGTTCGCAAGGTGAACCGGCTCTCCAATGGTCAGGTGGCGTATGTCTACATGCCGGATACATCGGGTGCCGGCTTCGATAATTTCAATCGCTATTTCTTTGCGCAAGTGGATAAGAAGGCGGTTGTTATCGACGACCGCTACAACATGGGCGGCGAAATTGCGGACTACGTCATCGACGTGTTGAAGCGCACGCCAATGCTCAATTACGAGTCACGCGAGGGATTGACCACGACCGAGCCGACGGGTGCGATCTTCGGACCCAAGGCTATGTTGATCAACCAGAATGCAGGTTCGGGCGGGGACGCTCTACCATGGCTGTTCCGCCAGGCGAAGCTGGGACAATTGGTGGGGACGCGCACCTGGGGCGGCTTGGTGAGCATCGATGAATATCCTGTGTTGCTCGATGGCGGCACGGTCACCGCCCCGCGCACGGCGCTGTACGGTCTGCATGGGGAGTTTGAAGTGGAAAATCACGGCGTCGCACCGGATGTCACTGTCGAGGAGGATCCGCGGTCGACCGCGGATGGTCACGACCCGCAGCTCGAACGTGCCGTGCAAATTGTGCTCGACGAACTGAAGAAGAACCCATCGCCGCAGTTCGCTAAGCCGCCTTACCCTAATTATCATAAGGCCGACGGTCTGGGTATGCAGTAGCCGAAGTCATCAAGGTGCGTAGAGTACGAGAGGCATCGATTGGACGGAGGGCCTCAATCTTAGCCTTCATATCCGTGCTGCCGTCGCCCGTGTGGGCTTAGTTGTGGACTTCCAGTGTGTAAGTCTTCCAGCGCTCGACTTGGTAGAAAGCAATGATTTCGTTTAGCTGCTCGTCGGTGAAGTTGTAGGCGCAGTACTAAATATGGAGGGTTTGAGTTTGTTCCAAAGCAGCTCAGCGATGTGCGAAAGAGATCCTACGTCATCGACATCTCACCATTTGCCTGTGGCCGGTGTCAACTGGGAAACGTCAAATGGCTACTCCGAGGAATGTCTAAGGATATTTATGATATTTTCGTACAAAAAACGTACGTCCGAAGCGGCAATGGTGGAAATTTGGCAATTCTGGCCCTTTTGAAATCAGTAAGTTGCATAGAATCAGTAGGCAGGATACTCCGATCCCGATCAGGTCCACCACCAACCCCTTCAATATCACCTGTTTATCGGCTCTGGCCGAATGTCTTCGCCCATGTCGAGGGGCCGAAAGGGTTCCCGAATTTTTTCGGGCTTTGGCACAGCCTTATCCAATTGGCTTGCCCGATGATTTGTACCAGTGAGGAGTTAGTGTAGCGCATTGACCTGGAGTGCCTGCCAAGATTTAGGCCAAATGCGAAGAGAGAAAATTTCTTTGAAGGAGCATTTGGATGGCGCGGAAGCGATATACGCCCGAGCAGATTGTGAGCGTACTTCGGCAGGTGGAAGTACTTGTGGCGAACGGGAAGGCGACCGATCAGGCCTGCCGAAAAGCAGGGATCGTCGAGCAGACGTACTACCGTTGGCGTAAGGAGTACGGCGGACTGAAGGTAGACCAGGCGAAGCGGTTGAAGGAGTTGGAGCAGGAGAACTCGAAGCTGAAGCGGTTGGTGGGTAAGCGTGCAGTGTTGGCCGGGTGTACATGGTGTGGCCGCGCCGTGATGATGTGTGGATGGTGGACGCAGATGTGAGTGGTGGTTTAGGGGCGAGACCTCGTCGGCGTCGTAGCGCTGCGGAGCGTCGGGGGGTGGTTGAGGAGACGTTGGAACCTGGGGCTTCGGTGGCGAAGGTGTCGTTGCGGCACGGCATCAACGCGAACCAGGTCTTCCAGTGGCGTCGCTTGTATCGCGAAGGCAAGCTGGGAGCGGCGCCGGCGAACGCGATGAAGTTGCTCCCTGTCAGCGTATCGGAGGAGGAGGAGTCGCCGCACTCTGCCCTGGCTGTAGCGCCTTGTTCGAGTTCCGCGGCGATTCATATCGAGTTGCCAGGAGAGATCCGCATCAGCCTCGAAGGCAGTGTCGATCAAGAGCTGGTGCGTACTGTGCTGAAGAGTCTTCGCGCGTGATCGCTCTTCCGGCGGGAACGAAGATCTGGATCGCTGCTGGCGTGACAGACATGCGTCGCGGCTTTCACGGGCTCAGTGCCCAGGTGCAGACGGTGCTTGAACAGCAGCCTCTGTCGGGGCATGTCTTTGTTTTTCGCGGCCGGCGTGGAGACATTTTGAAGTGTCTCTGGTTCGATGGCGACGGGCTATGTCTTCTGGCCAAGCGGCTTGAACGAGGGCGGTTCGTATGGCCGCAGGCGTCGAGCGGAACGGTCTCTCTTACCCGTGCTCAGCTCTCGATGTTGCTGGAAGGCATCGACTGGAGAAGCCCTGCCAGGACCGCCGAACGAGTGATGAGTGTTTGAGTTTCTATCCAGTATTCATAGGGGTTTTCTTCTATTGATAGCCTCCGCGTTTATGACATACTGCGTGCATGGTTGCCGCCTCGCTTCCTGATCTCGATGCGCTCGACATTCGAGCCGTCAAGGCGTTGTTGATCGATCAGCATGAGAAGTACACGGCGGCACTGAACTCGCGCACCAGCGAGATCGAACGGCTGGTCTTGCTGGTTGAGAAGCTGCAGCGGATGCTCTTCGGTGCGAAGAGTGAGAAGGTGCTCCGCCAGATCGATCAGCTTGAGCTGCACCTGGAAGAGCTGCAGGCGGCAAGCGCGATCGAAGAGTTACAGGCTGTTTCCCCGGCAGAGCGCCCAACGTCGGCAAGGCCCTTCCGTCGACCTCTGCCTGAACATCTGCCACGCGAAGTACACACCCACATGCCGGAACACGAGGCCTGCCCCGACTGCGGCGGCCGTCTCCGCGAACTGGGCGAAGACGTTGCAGAGATGTTGGAGTATGTGCGGGCTTGCTTCAAGGTCATCCGCCATGTACGGCCGAAGCTCAGCTGCGACGCTTGCGACCGCATCGTGCAGGCGCCAGCTCCTTCAAGGCCGATAGAACGCGGACTTGCAGGTCCCGGCTTGCTCGCCCATGTGCTGGTGTCGAAGTATGCCGATCACATGCCGCTCTATAGGCAGTCGGAGATCTATTCTCGCGAAGGTGTCGACCTTGACCGCTCGACGCTGGCCGGATGGGTCGGAGCGGCCAGCGAGCTGTTGGCTCCGCTGGTGGATGCGGTTCACGATCACGTCATGGCGGCAAGCAAGCTGCACGCCGATGACACACCCGTCCCGGTGCTTGCGCCTGGCAACGGACGAACCAAGACCGGAAGGCTCTGGGCCTACGTTCGCGATGACCGGCCTTCCGGCGATCGGACCGCGCCCGCGGTATGGTTCACTTACTCACCGGACCGCAAGGGAGAGCGGCCATCGCCGCGCTCTACGCCATCGAAGCCGAGATCCGCGGCAGCACTCCGGAGATGAGGAAGACCATACGGCAGGCGAGGGCAAGACCTCTGCTCGACGGCATCAACGACTGGCTCGAAGCTACGCTGACGACGCTCTCACGCAAGTCCGAGACGGCTGCGGCGATCCGTTACGCCCTCTCGCGATGGCCCGCGCTCACCCGCTATGCCGACGACGGCCAACTGGAGATCGACAATAATACAGCCGAACGCGCCTTGCGTGTCGTCGCCCTTGGGCGGAAGAACTTCCTCTTCGCCGGATCAAACGCGGGCGGAGAACGCGCCGCATCCATCTACTCGCTGCTCGGATCAGCCAAGCTCAACGGCCTCGATCCGGAGCTCTATCTCCGCCACGTCCTGGCTCGTATCGCAGACCATCCCATCTCCAGAATCAACGAACTGCTGCCATGCAACCTCGCGCTCTCAACCCAGACCCCACCCGCTTAGTTATGTATCCACATAACGCTATGTGGATACATAACTCTCACACCTGTCATAAGAACGGCCAATACCACACGCTTACCGCGGGAGCGTGGATTGAAACCAAATAAAATAGCCGGCGATGAGAGACACAATCCGTCGCTCCCCACGCGGGAGCGTGGATTGAAACATTAGGGTCTGGTATTACTGGGCACGCGTCGAGAGGTCGCTCCCCACGCGGGAGCGTGGATTGAAACTGAACATGTGGTCGCGGCTCTTCGCGCCTTACCGTCGCTCCCCACGCGGGAGCGTGGATTGAAACCCTATTTGAATTTGTTTAGGCTGGAGAACTAGTTGTTTAGTGCCGACGGATGGGCAGACTCTCCGGATGAGTAAGGCTGGACGCCAGAAGCTGAATGAGATCGGCAAGAACTGAGGCCGACTCCAAACGAAAACCCGTCGGATGATGAGTACAGTAATAGACTTTTGGACATCATGCCGCAGGCGATGCGACAGCTAGCATTCACAAACTCATAGCTCGACTTGAGGAAATCTTCTTATAATCTTCACCATGTGTCTAGACGTTCGTGGCCGTATCAGAAATGTCAACTTGCCGACAAGCCGGCCTCTTATGCCGCTGTTCGAGGTCGTCACTGGCATCTGCCGAATCCAGCCGTACTGAAATGTTTCACGCTATTTTTCTTGTTCACTCATGAATCGCTCCGCAAGAATCGGCACGAGACAATCGTTGATAAACTCTCTGATCGCTCCATCATCCGACTCGCCTGCCTGAATGATCATTGTCAATCCTCTTCTTCTAGTTTTCTCCGTTTCATTCCCCCTGATTGGTCTTCTTGTATTATTCGATCCGTTATTGGATGTTTTCTCTGGTTCGGGCATTGGATTTCCTCGGGTAGATCGACCGCCTTAAGAACGTGTGAGCCGGACAAGATTTGAAAGCCCTGCGAGGCTGGGCAAGGACGCTGAATCCTTGGAGAAACACTCATATCACTTGGGCAAACAAGGCGACGGTGTAGATGTAAAGGAAGTGAACCTGATCAATTGCAGGCTGTTACGACTCCGCCGCGACATGCTGGGTGCGGTGAGTAACTTCGCATGAATGGATTAGGGCGTGTTAACACTATTTCCATAGATTAGCGGTAAGTTATGTATAGATGGAAATCAGCGAAGAGCAGTATGCGCGAATCAAGGATAGCTTGCCGGTACAGCGTGGGAATGTGAACTTATCTAACCTGCAGTTTCTGAATGCGGTGTTGTACGTGGCCGAGCATGGATGCAAGTGGCGCGGGCTTCCGAAACGGTTTGGCAACTGGCACACCATCTACACCCGGATGAACCGCTGGTCCAAGAGCGGAGCCTTGGATCGTGTATTTGAGAAACTGCAGTTGGAACAGATCGTTCGCATTCGTATCGAAGCCTTCAGTTTGGACTCAACTTCGGTGAAGGTGCATCCAGATGGCACCGGGGCATT
>NZ_LBHJ01000018.1:0-17076 GCF_001006305.1 Silvibacterium bohemicum | reverse complement strand
CGCCTAAATCCAATCGCGTCGATCCCTGGCGCTACGACCGGGCACTCTACAGAAAACGCAACGAAATCGAACGCTTGTTCCGAAGGCTGAAAGGCTTCCGCAGAATCTTCTCCCGCTTCGAGAAACTAGACTGCATCTTCCTCGCCTTCGTCTCCTTCGCTCTCATCGTCGAAGCTCTCAGATAGTGTTAACACGCCCTAGTTGGAATAGCTGTGCAAAGTGCACAAGCTTTGCTCAGCTGTCGCGGTAGCCGTGATTTAGATCAGTCTCTATATACTGCAGAAAGTCATCCTAAACCTTTCATACGTAACGACTTACAGAGCGACATCACATTTGAAACGAGATTTTGCGCCTCAGAGCGTTGCGAGCCCCCGCAACCAATCAAACCAGTGGTTTAGAGAAAATCTCAAAATCGGATTTACTCCCACTGACTCCCAATAAGAAAACGTTACTTATCAGGCCATGCCGAAGCCTTTAGCGGCTTGAGCACCATCGTGACGACTTTTCCGTTCGCTTCCCTCTTCGACTCCGGCATCGCTTGTCCGTATACGGCTGCAAACCGATTCGGCGCTCAAACAGCAGCAACTTTCCCTTACAGGCTAAGGGGCTAACGGTGGATCATCCTTGGCGAGGAGTTGCACGTTCAGTGGGCGCTCGTGCCCGCAGACGGTGCATCGGAGGATGCCAGTGAGGTCCGGCACTCCATCGTGATCATCTCGTCGAGATACCTTTCCGCAACCCGCACAAATGGGACATGAGTCTCTTTGTCTGATTCGAGTTTTTTGGGGATCGTTTGCTCTGCTTCCCGTGACTGAAATCGTCCAGTTTTTGTCTTCTAGTTATCTCGAACCCTCACATCGTTGAATGGATCATTTATTCAGGGGTTACGTGAAATTTCTTGAGCAGCTCCGGGTCCGCTCGACGCTGCCCAAGATCCCAACTAAGAGTCCTGCCCACATCACTACTTGATTGTTCGTTCATCCACTGATTCAAACAGTCTGTGATTGTCGCGATAATCGACGTGTACACCCACTAGAACAGGTCCGGGTGTATCGAATGTCTGCTTCAGCACCGGCTCGATCTGATCCGGTGTCTGAATCATCAGACCTGTTGCACCGAATGCATCCGCATACTTCACGGGATCGACGGGGCCGAACTCGATGCCGGAACCGCGGCCATATTTCTTCTCTTCTTGTACGGCCACCATGTCGTATGAGCCATCGATCCAGATCATATGGACGAGATGCGACTGGAGCCGCACCGCGGTCTCCAACTCCATTGCCGAAAAGAGAAACCCTCCATCGCCTGAGATTGACAGAACCTTTTCGGCTGGACGGACAAGTGTGGCGGCGATCGCCCAGGGAAGGGCGACGCCAAGCGTCTGCTGGCCATTGCTGATTAGAACCTGCCGCGCCCGAAAGCTATAGAGGTGCCGCGCCATCCAGAGATGAAAGAGGAACTTCGACGACCGTGCCGTCTCCCTTTGCCTGGTAGATGTGACCGTCCAGGATGGCCATCTCTCCATCGAGATCCTCAAACGTTCCGAGGCCGAAGTTTCCATGCTGCTTGAGGACACCGGCGGATACCGCCCCCTCATATACTCCCTTCACCAGGGCCCCGGAGGTGGATACCTGAAAGAGCGTGTGCAACGGCACGTTCAAGCAGTGAGCGAGTGTGCTGGAGACGAGCTGCGCAACGGACTGTCCTGTGCTGCGGGCCTGATTAGCGAGGGCTATTTCGAGCGATCGTGGAATTGGGATATTCAGCATTGGCATATCAAAATCCTTCGTTGCAATCCTTTCGGTTAAGGTATCCGCGGCGCGAGAGATTGAGCCTCTCTACCGACCGAGCGCCATCGTTATAGGAACAGTAATTAAAAGCGAAACTGTCGAGAGAAGCAGAATGGATGCTGCTTCGGCTTCGAGGGCTTTATATTTTGCAGCGAACAGCACAACGGCGGTTGCCATGGGGAAGCTGGTACAAACAAGAGCCTCGCGGGCAAAAGGACTGCTCACCTGCAGCAATTGAAAGAGCGCGAAGAGAACCGCGGTCTGCACTGTTATGCGGCCTAGCGTCCCGAGAAGTACCATCTTCGACAGGTGGAACTCGTGAGCAGCCAATGTAAGACCTACGGTAAAGACGGCTACTCCTGAGGTCGCCGAGCCAATCATCTCGAAAGAGCTGGCGACTGCCACCGGAATGTGGAAGCCGATGAGCACGACGAGAATTCCAAGTACCGGAGCCCACAACAGAGGAGACTTGAGTCCTGCTTTGAGTCCCCCGATCGCAGGTGAAGATTGAGGTGCTTTTCCTGGAGCGCTCGCAATTGTCGTTGCGCCGTTAATCTCCAGAAAGATGATCGCCATCGGCATCACAAGATTGATCGCCAGAGCGACGAGACCCACGGTTCCCGCGCTTGTATCTCCTAGGAGCGGTTGAAGCACAGCGATCCCAAAGACAGGAGTTGCCGAGCTGGATAGCATCAGAGCGCAGATAATAGCGCCGGCCCCCTTCAAAGACTCGATGCGCCGTAGAACAAGCAGAGCAATCAGGAAGAGCCCAACATGCGCCAGTAATAAAGCAAGCACAAGTCTTCCCTGTTGCAAAAGAAGATCTCTCCGGATATCCGTCATACTGACGAACAAGGCAGCGGGCAAGGCAAACCCAAGTGCTAGTTTGCTGAATCCCGCCGCCTGAATAACATCGAAGGCGTGGCGCTTCCCCGCGACGTACCCAAGGGCGAGAACGAAGAACACGGGGAGCAGAGCTCCGACCAATCCCGCAATGTTCATCAAAAACCTTTCTTACCTCTGAAATATCCTTAAACTTTGGAAAGACAACTTTATTTGAGATCTGACCTGCGCTGTCAGAATTCGATCTTGGTTCGAAACCCAAAGACCACCGCACGTTGAACACCGCCGCCCACGTTCGCGTAGTACTGAATCACCGGCTGCACATACATCATGGGGAGCACATCGAGCAGACTGTTGAACTCGACGCCGTACTCCGGCTTCCACGCAGGCATGCCCATGGAAACAAAGTTGGAGCTCTGGCTAGTTCGGACATACCCCAGCGACATCGTGTTGTGAAAAGGGACAGGTAACGGCTCGTTGAAGCGAAGACCGGCTGTCAACTGACGGTCTTCGTGGTTCACGTCGGCAGGACTCCAATCGTAAGAGACCGTTCCGTCGAGTCCTCTCGCCTCGCGCGGATCTGCGCGCCAGAGGGCCTGGTTTGCCATCCAATAGAGAAGGTAGTTGCCCGAACGTAAGGTAGTGCTCGTGGGGTTTGTGAATTTGCCTGGATTGTATGCGGCGCCAAAACGGTAGAGCCCGGAGTATCCCTTGCGACCCTCGACGTTATCGAATGCTCGTGCTGTAGTTGCGTTCTTGCCGGGGCTGAAGCCGATCTCCGAGATGCTCATCGGCGCACCGCGAAACTGGGGAACCAGGCCGGTCGGGTTGTGTGCGTACTGGAATCGGTCGGCTGCCAGCACCATAGACTTTACATAGAAGTGTTGAATTGGAATGACGCGAAGCTCCATTGCCGGGGTCGAAGGCGGATCGAAGCTCTCGAAGGTCGTCGACAGATTACCGAGTGCATACCCCAACGGCTCGAAGATGTAGGACGCGGCATAGTGTTGAGCCCCGTAAAAGTCTTGACCCGCAAACTGTCCGATGCGTATCGCTACGTGCTCGTCCCTGATCCGCTTTTCCAGCCACCACGAGTCAAGGCGAAAGGTATTTCCGCTCGACAAGCCGCTCGGGCTCGTCAGCAAACCCAGGTAATTGCCGAGAATTGCTCCGCCCTGCCAAAGCGCGGTCGCATGGAAGTACAGCCCGTCCTGACCGATCAAAGAACCGAAGTCGATATCGACGGTGCCGCGAACTCGGTCAAACGCGGCGAGCCGTTCCTTCTGCACGCTCTTGATATTCCACAAGAAATCGCTGATGTACTGGAAGTCGAAATTGACGCCCTTTTCTGCCAGGCTAGTTCGCTCGCCTCCCCAATCTCCAAAGAGGTGGCCATGAGGACCTTGTCCAATTTCACGGCTATCAGGGCCGCCCAACGTCTCCTCCTTCGTGGTCTGGGAGCGCGCGGGAGCGATGGCTCCGAATAGTGCCACCAGGAAGAGAGTCAAAACATACGTATTTCGCACGGTCATGAACGTTTCATTACTCAAAAGGAGATCAAGATGCCAGTAGGGCATGAATTGCAGGTGACACAGCCTGTATGGACGATGAGGACTTCATCCCCATCGTCCATACAGGCTGAAAAGGGCTAGTCGTTGGGAAAGACCATTTTCTTCGGATCGACAACCTGGTCGAAGGTCTTCTCGTCGATCCAGCCGGTTGCCAGCGCCGCCTGCTTGAGAGTTGTCTCTTCATCAAGAGCCTTGTGCGCGATCTTCGATGCCTTGTCGTAGCCGATGACCGGACTGAGCGCGGTCACAAGCATCAGCGAGTTCTGCACAAAGTTCGCGATGCGCTTTTCATTCAGCGTGGTTCCTTCGACCGAAAAAACTCTAAACTTCTCGCACCCGTCAGCCAGAATGCGCGCCGAATGAAGGAAGTTGTTGATGATGATGGGGCGCATCGCATTCAACTCGAAGTTGCCTTGCGAGCCCGCGAACGCTACCGCCGAGTCATCGCCGATGACCTGGATGCAGATCATGACCATGGCTTCACATTGGGTCGGGTTCACTTTGCCGGGCATGATGGAAGATCCGGGTTCGTTCGCTGGGAGTATCAGTTCACCAAGCCCGCAGCGTGGCCCAGAGGCAAGCCAGCGCATATCGTTGGCAATCTTCATGAGCGCAACCGCGAGCGAGCGCAGCGCAGCATGTGCATTGACCATGGCGTCAAGCGAACCTTGCGCCGCAAACTTATTCGGTGCCGTAATAAAGGGCAACCCTGTCAGATCAGCAATCTTTGCCGCGATCTCTTCCGCAAATTGAGGAGGAGCATTGAGTCCGGTTCCAACCGCTGTCCCGCCCGCCGCCAGCTCATAGATTCCATGCAGGGAGTAATCGATCAAACGAGCCGAATCGCGAAGCTGAACAGCGTAGCCCGACCACTCCTGACCTACCGTGAGGGGCACGGCGTCTTCCAGATGCGTGCGGCCGATCTTGACGACGTGATACCACTGCTTCGCCTTCTCCTCGATCGCCGCAGCGAGGGCTTCCACCCTGGGCAACAGATACTTCTTGACCTCAAGAGCGCTGGCGATGTGCATCGCTGTCGGGAAGGTATCGTTCGACGACTGCGCCATATTGACATGGTCGTTGGGGTGAATCGGAGCCTTGCTCCCCAGTTCTCCGCCAAGCAGTTGAATCGCGCGGTTGGAGATAACCTCGTTGACATTCATGTTCGACTGCGTGCCTGAGCCGGTCTGCCACACATAGAGTGGAAACTCGCTGTCCAGTTTTCCAGTGATGATCTCGTCAGCGACGTGCGAGATGGCATCAGCCCTCCACGGTTCCAGACGACCGGCCGCCGAGTTCACCAGAGCCGCTGCCTTTTTTACGTAGCCGTAGGCGTGGTAGACCTGCTTCGGCATGTGGTCATCGCCGATAGCGAAGTGGATCAGGGAACGCTGCGTCTGCGCGCCCCAGTAGTGGTTTGCAGGAACCTCAATCTCGCCCATAGAATCGGATTCCTTGCGCTCGCCAATTACGTCGATACCGATGGAGACATGTTCCAACTGATGCACTTCCTGAGTAGCCATAAATCACCGTACCATTTCCAGTCATTTAAGGTATTGCTGGTCTTCTCGTAGACCTCGCTCGACCCATCTTGAGAGGGTTGAACGAGAGGCAACATTCAGTCTCTTTGGCGCTCGTACGGAAGATAGACCGGCTTCCAGATGTATGCCCGGAGCTCGTGTTCGAAGGTCTTCTCGTCTGCCACTCCGGCGATGCCTTTGCAGAGGTCATGATCATCGCGTCAGAGACATGCTTCGCCTTCGACGCGAGAATGCCCAGTGCCAGCCAAGGAAAAATTTAGGAGTTGTTGGTCTGCGCGAAATGAAAGGTTCGTCCGTTCATTTCAGCGGGAGGAAAAGGGATCCCCGTGCCGATCAGTGCCCGTCCATCCGTCCATTTGAGCAAATCTTCAGGGACAGCCTCATAGCGAGACGTGGGATTCGGCAAAGGGGAGATAATCGGACGGCCCGAATGCCTGGCCATCTCGCGCACCACCTCTTACAATGTTCTGACAACTATTCTTTCGAATAGCGATTGTAGATCGCGAGGTTGGAGTGGCGGGATTCTGGAAGGGCAAGACCGTTTTTGTGACGGGTGCCACGGGGCTTATGGGTGGCTGGCTGGTGAAGGAACTGGTGGGTCACGGCGCGCAGGTGGTGGCACTCGTGCGAGATCTCACGCCCAAAAGCATGCTGGTTCGCTCAGGGCTGTTGAACGAGATCACGGTTGTGCCGGGCGAGCTGGAGTCTCTGCCGGTTTTGCAGCGCGCAATTGCCGAGTACGAGCCGCACACGGTTTTTCATATCGCGGCGCAACCGCTGGTAGCGGTCGCGAAGCGCGATCCGGTGGGAACCCTCAAGGCCAACGTGATGGGCACGTGGAATGTTCTAGAGGCATGCCGCCTGACAGGGCGTTCGAACGTGGTGATGGCGTCGTCGGATAAGGCCTATGGGGAAAGTGACACGTTGCCCTACAAGGAGACTCATCCTCTGCAGGGGCGATATCCCTATGAGGTGTCCAAGTCGTGCGCCGATTTGATCGCACAGATGTACGCGGCGACCTATGGGCTGCGTGTGGCGATTGCCCGCTGTGGAAATCTGTTCGGCGGCGGCGATTTGAATTTCAACCGCACGTTTCCGGGGGTAATCAAGGCTACGCTGGCAGGTGAGCGGTTTGTGATCCGCAGTGACGGAAAGTTTGTCCGGGATTCTCTGTATGTAAAGGATGCGGCCGCGTCGTATATGACTTTGGGCGAGCGGCTCGCCGAGGATCCATCAATATCAGGCGAAGCTTTCAATTTCAGCCTGGAGCAGCGCCTCACGGTGCTGGAGACCGTAGAGATGACGCTGAACATTATGGGGCGGACAGATCTTGTGCCAGTGATTCAGAATATCGCGAGCGCGGAGATTCGCGAGCAGTATCTGGATGCAAGCAAGGCGCGGGAGCGCCTAGGCTGGAAGCCTCGGTATGCGATGGATGAGGCTATTCGGGAGACGGTCGAGTGGTATCGGGAGCACTTTGCGGCGCAGGATCATACAGCAGGAGTAGAGCCGAGCATGCGCAATGCAGTGGCCGCGCGATGACTCTATGGCTGCAGACGACAACCGCTCTTCCTTGATTAACGCAAGCCGTACAGAATATCTAATGTTCTTACGGCACAGCGTATGTCATCTGCAGAGCGCCGGGAGGCGGCTGCGGTGACTATCCCGAAATTCATCTTCCGCGTATCAGTTGCGCGGTTAGCTGCACAAGCGACGCAGGTCCATAAGTAGCAAGGAGCCGAAAGGGCCGAACAAGCCAGTAGAGAGAGTCGGGCAAGGTGCGCGGCAAAATGTATTGCCGATCATTCATGGTCGGCCTGAATCGCCCTGCCAGCATGCCCATCCGATCTGTAAAACTCTCTCGAGAGCGAATCCGAACTACATCGGTGCGCCAAGAGATACTGCCAACAGGATCATTTGAAGAAGCAGAGATCGTATTGCTTGCTTCGCAATATTTTTCTGCCAATTGGCCAGCCAAAACAGAAACAGTCTGATCTTGTGCGATTGCTTCCACTACACAATCTGGAAGCGGCATATCAAACAGCTGCTGCACCAAGGCCAACGGCACCAGTACCATCCGTTTCCGCGAGAGTTTCTCCGCATGCGAGAGCAAAGCGTTCCAGTTTAATTCGGAGAAAGTGTGGATCGCCGCAGCGATATCACAGACCCATTTCAACGAGTCCCATTCGTGCCGAAAGCCGTGCAGGGCGAGGAGAAAAAAGATCTGCTCCGGGGAGGGCAACGGCATTTGCCGCTTGAGAAGCGTGATGGTGGAAGCAGGTTCCCAGAGGTTCACACTGGAAAGATACTGGTCGAACCACGGTTCGCATGCGGACCAATGCAGTTCCAGACGCACACTCGTTTGCGAATGAATCAGCTCAACATCTTTGTAATTGAGGCGAATTTCTTCGCTGGGGACGGCCTTCGATTTTTCGGAGAGAACGTAGCCCCGATCCATCAAGAGCTTGAAAAGCTCTGCCGCCTGGGACTTCTCAATAAAGATGTCCAAATCAGCAATCTGGCGAGCGGCAAGATTGCCATACAACGCTAGAGTCCAAACAGGACCTTTGAACGGAACAGCTGTGAGTCGTGACTCCTCGAAGAGTTCGAATAGGTCATTCAATTCGGAGGCAAGAGCGAGATTTTGAGCGACCACCGATCTGCAGTGGTTTTCAAGCCATTGCTGCACCCGGTGAGGAACACCAGATACATTCTGTAATCCGATTCCGAGTAAAGGAACCACGTCGTGGCGACGGGCTAGCGTGAGGAGGACTGGCCAACAGACTCCCTCAGCACTTATGAGATCGGATTCAACGGCTTTATTCGTGTGAAGAGCCCGCCGTAAGCATCTCAGCAGTAGTTCGTAGTTCCCGTATGCGTCCACACTCTCATGCTGGCGAACATAGTTCGTGTCAATTTGGAGAGTACCCAAAGCCATTCCTGCTATCTCGGGATTTGGTGCTCGATGACGGGAACGATATCGGACGGTATGTAGCATGAAAGACCGCCGTGCCCACCTCGGGAGAGAGAGACGATGACGATCTGGCTCGCCGGCAGAAGATCAACGGGAGTTCCCTGCTTGACCATCATTACTCTTCGCTGAGCAACCATATCCAACAACAACGTCCGGTCCCGCCCGCGGACCGCGGCATAAAGGGGATTCGCATCTCCAGCATCCACGGCGCATGGCAAAGTAAAAGGCAGACGCAGGGTTGCCGGAGACAGCGCAACAGTGACGTGTTTCGCTGCACGCGTCTGCTTCCAATGCCATAAACAACAGACGAATAGAATCACAGCGATGACACCCGCCATCGCAATAAGTACTATCCGTCTACGCGCGCCACTTCCGAAGCCGATCATGTTTTCTCAATCCCCGCAACGCCCAATTAGAGAGGTGGTAGTCCAAGCGCAGCCAATACGCCGTTGAAGTCCGTCGCGGCCGCTGTAAACTGCGCCTGGGCACCGGCTTTATTGCCCAAGATCTGATCAACCAGGCCCTGGTTGCCTGCGGCGATAGCGGCGTTAAGGTCTTTCTGAGCCGTTGCGTTGTTCGCATAGGCATTCGCGTTTTTCGCGATGTCCGCTTCGATCAGCTGCAATTCCGACACATATTGTTGGGGGTTGCCCGCTGCCGGCGAACTAGCCATGGCAGGTGTCGGCGCCACGACGGAAACAACAAACGGCACGAGCGCAGCTGAAGCACCGGCAAGCCCGAGTTTCCGTATAACTTCACGCCGAGACGTGTGCTCTGCGATTCGATTCACGTCTATGGGTGCTTCGATCAAACCTGCTGTCTCCAACTCTTCAAGCGCGAGAAGTACAACACTGCGATCCTTCGGAATACCCAAGCGGTCGTGAAGAATGCCTGCGATCTCATCAATGGATTTGTCGCCATCTGCGGCCTCCCAAACCATCGCTACTGTCTTGTTCAGGCTATGGGCCCGATGATTAGCTTTATCGTAGAGAATAGTTTCGTTAGCCAAGCTCTCAGTGAAGATATTGTCTCGAATCGCGCGTGGATTATTCATTTGGTATCCCTCCGTCCATTTTTGTGATGGTCTATCTCTATCTATCTTCGATCGTGCTCTGGTCGATAGATCGAACTATGTGTTGCGTTGCGTAACCCGCATCCCCTCGATCCGATTCCAAGCCTATGGCCGAAACCACTGCGTTCTTCAGTGCATGAATCGAGAGTTCAGCCTGTTGTCGAACTGCTACCGTATTTTGGAGCAACGCTAATAAAGTTTCACCTTCGGTCAGGAGGCGGGGTTGCCAGACTCCAGTCTGGTCAAACTTGGTGCACAAGACTAATCCCACTGGCAAAGGCAGCAACGAGTCGTTATACGCCCAATTACCTTCAAAATATCCTGTTCTCGCAACATCCGGCCGCAGTCGCAGCGGTCGTTGGAATGCATGAACGTATCCCAAGGCATCGATCACCGCGTATTCATCTGAATAGTAAGTGGCCCCTGCATTGACAAGGCCCATGACCATAGTGCTCTTGCCGCTGCGCGATCTCCCGGGCAGAAGAACTGCCTTTCCTTTCCACGAGACAACGCCGGCATGCACGAAAACAAACTGCTGGGCATTCGCGGCCACATATTGATGAACACGCGATTCCAGGGTACGCGCCGCGATCTCAACGTCAGCGCACCATGACAGCCGAACTCCGTTCTCGCTCACTACAAACTGCGTTCTCCCGTCGGCAGATTGCGTTTCTCCGAAGCCGAATATCACGGGCGAGGAGTCGACGGAATAATCGGCTTCACCGCCCGGGATCAACGGGGTCGGGAGATAGCGAGCGAGTGTCTCTGTGGTTGCCAGCCCGACTCGAACACCATAGGCCGAGTACGAAACTACCAACTCTTCCGGCGATTTATCCGAAGCCGCGACGTGTGAATTTACGAAAGAAGTCTGCACCCTATTCTCCATAGTTCCGAGCATCACTTCTGCAATGACATCCAGGTCGGGCTATTCGCGAATCAAGGAGGAGTTTATGTTTTGATCAACTAACGAACAACAAAACTATACCTGCTGCAAACTAAAATGAACATGTAATAAACGGGCAATCGATGTCTCATTTGACTGCACGAGAATATTTTTTTAGTAGTTTATTTTTTATGATCGAACGGCGATAGACGAAGCCATCCGAAGACGCCGGCAACCGATTGCTGTCGCGACGAGGAAACTATTTATTGACCAACATGGTTAGTTCGAGCTTGAAATCAGAGAACGCATAACGCCGAGGCATCTGGGAATCGAATTCAATCTAACAACGCACTATTTTCGGACTTAGAATTCCCCTGGTCGCATTCCGTGTGTCAACCACCAATTGCGATTCCTCTACAATTGAGCCGTAGTCATAGCTGGAATGGTCAGTGACAATCAAAACGCAGTCGTATTCTTCAAGATGATCCAGTGGCGCACAGCTCATCTGTAAATCATATTTACGCCCTTTGCCAATGGATGGAATATAAGGATCGTTATAACTGATTGTCACTCCTTCCTTCCGTAATAGCTCAATAATCGTCAACGCCGGTGACTCTCGAAGGTCGTCGATGTCCTTCTTGTAGGCCACACCCAGCAACATGACGTGTGCTCCGTTCAGAGCCTTCTTCTGCTTGTTTAGCGCGGCCGCCAGAGAAGCGACGACGTGGTAAGGCATCCCGACGTTGATTTCTCCCGCAAGTTCGATGAACCGTGTGCAGAAGTCAAACTCTTTCGCCTTCCAGGAAAGATAGAACGGATCGATCGGTATGCAATGGCCGCCTAATCCAGGGCCCGGGTAGAAGGGCTGATATCCGAAGGGCTTGGTTGCCGCTGCATCGATCACTTCCCATATATCCAGTCCCATGCGCAAGCATAGGAGTTTCAATTCGTTGACCAGGGCGATATTCACGCATCGATAAATGTTTTCCAGCAGTTTCGTCATCTCCGCTGCCGCCGGTGAAGAGACCTGCACGACACGATTGAATATCGCTCCGTAGAGGCTTGCAGCAAGCTCTGCGGCTTGCGGATCCAAACCGCCTACTATCTTCGGAATGTCACGGCGAGCGACGGTGGTATTTCCGGGATCCTCCCGCTCCGGGGAAAAAGCAACGAAGAACTCTCCGGCCGTTTCAGATGTAACGTCGTGCCGAGCCGCCTTCAATCCCTTCTGATTCTCTCTTTCGAGAATTGGTACAAGGAGTTCCTCCGTCGTCCCTGGGTATGTCGTGCTTTCCAGAATCACCAACTGACCAGCTCGCAAGTGCGGCGCGATCGCACGGGCAGTATTGATGATGAAGCTTGTGTCCGGCCCCTGATGCTCATTGAGCGGCGTCGGAACGCAGATAATGATGGCATCCATCTCTGCCAAACGTTGAAATTCGGATGTTGCCGCAAATTCCTTCGCTCGCGCCTCCTGAATTTCTTCGGTCGCGATTCGATAGATATAGGATTTCCCTTCGGTGAGCGAATCGATCTTGCGCTGGTCGATGTCAAATCCGGTGACGGGGAAACCTTCCCCCACATACAGGAGTGACAGTGGCAGCCCAACGTAACCGAGACCTATGACTCCGACTTTTGCTTCGCGCTTTTCTATTTGGGATTTTAGCTGATAGCCTTGTGTGGCTTGTATGACGGGAATAATCATGACGTTATAAGTTGTCCGATGTTGTAGGGTTGATATTTGAGGTTTGGAGCGCCCGACTTGTTAGTAATAAAACGGCTATCGCAAGAAATAGCTTGCGTCAAGCGTAGGAGTTACAGAGTCTTCGATATCTTGCATTTCGTCCTGCATTCTTAGAGAACGCAGAGTTGCTTTGATTTCATCCCGAGCCTGCTCCAGGGAAATTGCATACTTGGCCTTGATTCGATAAATGGCATATCCATTCGGGTCTCGAAGGACGACGGAAATTTCGCCAGACTTCAAATCCATAACCGAGATTTGGCTAGGCGGCAGCGAGGTGCGCCTGATCTCCATGGCAGTATTGGGCGCAGCGCTCTTAATTCCCGCGGCAAGGTAAGCATCCGCCTGAAGTTTGGCAAAATCTTCTCCCGCGGCGGCGCGTGCACGTAGATCGTCAGCTTCTGTCCTCATGATTCGCTCAGACTCTTGGGAGAGTCTTTGTCTGTCGACATCAGGCAGCTTCTCTTCGCCGGCCAACGGCAACTGTTGAGCTCTTGGAACATAGATTCTATCTACTTCTGCCCTCTCAAACCGCGCCGTGTTTTTTTGATAATAGTCCTGGAGATCCTGGTCGGAAATTTGTGAAGTTTTCGCTTGCATCACTTTTTTGAAGTCGTTGGATAATACTTCGATGCGAGCGATGCGAATCTGTTCTTCATAGTTTTCCCCTTTGTCCAGGCCCATTTGCTCGGCCTTCTTGGTCATTACCAGAGCATCGGCGTAATGCAGTGCGAACTCTCGGCGAGCGCGTGCCGGCATATTAGGTTGGACTGCTGCAATTATTTTTTCGAATTGAGCCCGGGTTATCACGGTTTCACAATTGGTGGCCTTGGCATTGCCCTTTGGGCGCTTATCACAGAGGCCGGCTATCGTGATCAACGGTTTATCGGGTCCAACATTTGTTTTCTGTGCGAGGCTTCGATCTCTGGAAGTAGTCTCCACATTGGCCGGAGCCGAGCCGGCGGTGGGCTGAGTCGATGGCGTTGTTGATGCCTCTCTCGCCAACTGCCCCCAAGAGAGAGATCCAAGCAACAGGTAAAGTAGCCCGTATCGTGTCATATCAACTCCGTTTGCATTTTTAATCTACTGCGCGGGTGCGAACGAGGCCATAACGACACCCGTGGGCAGCGTGCCATCCGAGAGAGTTGTCATGCTGACACTTCCGGCGGGAGAAACTGGGGATGCGCTGCCTGCGAAAATCCCTGCTCCATTAAATGCTGCATCGATAAGAATGGGGCTTGAACCTGCTCCAGGAGTCAGATGGCTATACGACCATGCCCCTTCCACGACGAGCGCCCCAGCAGCAGAAGTTGTCAAGGATGTAGTGAGAGATGTACTCGTAGCTGAAGCCGTATTCGTTGTGAGAGCATCCGGCTCGGACGTTTGCCTTATGTTGGACCAGGACGACGCCTGCGAGATAAGGTAATGCGAGCTACCCGCGGTGACAACAATGTTATTGGCTCCACTGGCTGGATTTAACAGGTAGTAGAGGTATTCCCATCTGTTCGATGGCGCTTGTACTTTTCCTACCAAGGTGAGCTGAACGCCGGCATAGGTTATGGAGGATATGTCGTCTACTGATGTATCGCCGACCACATTGACGATGAGCAGCCGGTTGGCGCCAATTCCAACGGTATAAGAATAGGTGAGCGATGTTGATGACCCGCCGTTGTTTCCACCGTCGGCCGCGTTGTCGTAGGTTATGGCCGGGGTTCCGCTGGGCGTGAGAGAGAACGATGCCATGATGGTGGAGGCTGAGTCCTGTCCACCCCATGTGTTTTCCATCGAAACCGGGAAAGCCGGTGTGACCGGAGATGGAATGCTCGAGAACAATCCGAGACTTTGGAAGGCTGAATCGACCACCAATTGAGAAGATCCGGTGCTAGGAAGAACGCCAAGCGGCGACCAGATACCCTCCAGAACAATTGCATTGCTGGAACTGGCCGGCAAGGATGTGATGATAGATACGCCGGAGCCCTGTCCACTCTGGGTCGCTGTGTTCGTGGTGTATGCCATCGGTTGAGCCGATTGCGCGATATTGAACCATGATGATGCTTCCGATATCAGGTAATGAGCGCTCGCCGAGGCGATAGCGATGTTATTCGCGCCTGACGCGGGACTCAATAGATAATAAAGATAATGCCATCTTTGGCCCGGGGTCTGGAGCTTCGTGACCAGGGTCATTGGCGATCCGGCATAGGCGACAGATGAGATGTCGTCCACTGAGGTGTCGCCGACTAAGTCGACGAGTAGGAGCCGGTTCGAATTTGTTCCAACAGTATACGAATAGGTGAGCGATGCGGTGCTTCCGCCGTTATTCCCGCCGTCCGCCGCGTTGTCAAATCCCGCCGGAATGCTGACCGCCGAGACTACAGAGTAAGGACCATAAACACTGTTGGCATCTTCGGCTCGAACTCGGTAGCTGTAGGCTGTGTTAGCAACTGCCGAGGCATCAGTATAGGACGTGCTGGATGTGGCGGCAATCTGGGCGAAGCTGGAGCAGCCAGTTCCAGTACACCTCTCAATCGAATACTGGCTGATCGAGCCTCCATTTTCGGCCGCTGCATCCCACGACAGGTTTCTTGCCGCGGTGGCGGCGAAATTCGATACGATATGCGGCATCACTGGAGTGAGCGCCAGGACATTGGAATATCCACTGAATGTTCCGCTCGAGCTTTCGGCGCGAACCCTGTAGTTGTACCCGGTTCCCGGCGAGATGGAGGTGTCAGTATATGTCAGCGTGCCACCGGCGACGCTGCCGATCTGGCTGAAATTGGAGCATCCCAAGCCCGAACATCTCTCAATGAGGTAGTTGGCGATAACAGCTCCTGTCGACGCGGCCCAGGAGAGTGTCGCTTCATTTGGTGCAGGCGCGATTGCCGCGATGACGGTCTGCCAAAAGTCGCTGTTGGAAGCCGTGAAGTTGGTGTTATAACTGCCGACGCTGGGCGCTCTTCCAGTCTCGGCATTGAAGTTCGTTCCTGCGGAAGCCGCCTGTGCTGTATATCCTGCGCCGGCCGTGTAGGTATTGGCATTAAATCCCTTGACGATACCCAGGAGCAGGTCGTTCGGCTGGGAGGTTATCAGTGGGCTGCTGACAATATTTTGAGCGACTGTTCCGTTGTCCCCAGTGATGAAGCTATAGGCATCGATTGGGGAGTAGGCATTGTCTCCTGAAAATGCGGAGATCGACATTACCAGAGGCTCGGACTGGCTGAGTCCGACGGTTATCGTATGACTGCTTCCAGTTGTTGCATTGGGAGCGTAAAAGAATTCACCTTCCATCGGATAATTTTCAAGTGCGACTTTGTAAGCTGGCCCGACCAAAGGGAGCCATGTATTACCGTAGCTGTCGGTGATCGTAAAGATCGTGTTGTTATGACACCCCAGGAACATAAGGAGTAGATCTGCCCCGGTACTGTTGAAGGCCGATGATGTAAAGGATGTACCAGCATTCGCGTTAAGGTATTCCTGCCCGGTGACATAGGTCGGAACGGTAGTCCCCGCAAGCGCGCCAGCGAAGGCGGCGGGAGCGGTGATTCCGGAGCTAACTACATAGGTAAAGCCGCTGGCCAGGCTTCCGCTCTGCGAACCGACGCTGTTGGTCACCGTCACTGTCGACGCTCCGGCGCTGCCTGCGGGCGTGGTCGCGGTGATGGTCGTGCTGTTGACCACCACTACGTTCGTTGCGGCCGCTGTGCCGAACTTCACCGCTGCGCCCGCCGCAAAGTTCGTGCCCGTAATGGTCACCGCGGTGCCGCCCGAATTCGAACCGCTGTTCGGACTCACGCTGCTCACCGTTGGCTGGCCTACATAAGTAAACGCAGCAGACAGGCTGCCGCTCTGGCCGCCAGAATTCGTCACCGTCACGGTTGCTGCTCCGGCGCTGCCCGCCGGTGCGGTTGCGGTGATCGTCGTGCTGTTCACCACCACCACGTTCGCCGCTGCCGAGCCGCCGAACGTCACCGTTGCGCCCACGGCGAAATCCAGTCCAGTGATCGTCACCGCTGTGCCGCCTGATGCCACACCGCTGCTGGGACTCACACTGCTTACCGCCGGACCAGCGGTGTAAGTGAAGCCACCAGTCAGGCTGCCGCTCTGGCCGCTCGCGTTGGTCACGGTCACCGTCGCCGCTCCGGCGCTGCCCGCGGGCGCGGTCGCCGTGATGGTCGTGCTGCTCACCACCACCACGTTCGTTGCGGCTGCTGTGCCGAAGGTCACCGTTGCCCCCGAGGCGAAGTTCGTCCCGGTAATGGTCACCGCTGTGCCGCCGCCGGTCGAGCCGCTGTTCGGACTCACGCTGCTCACCGTTGGCGCTGGAACGGATGCGGCTGAGAAGGTCACCATCTGCATGACCCACGCGCCGGCCGAGGTTAACGCCGCCGTCGCGCTGTTGCTGCCTGCCGTGGTCACCGTCTTGTCTTCCGCGATATCTTCATCCGGCGTGGTGATGATCCGCGATGTAAACCCGCTGCCCGCCGCCGCTGTCGCCGTCGCCACCAGGTCCGCTCCGAAGATCAGCTCATTCGCGCTGGTCGTCGTCGCAGCGCCGCTGCTCGCTGTCGCGCTGCTTCCGCTCGCGCCCGCCGTCACATCGAGCGCCGTCACTCCCCGATACTCCAGGATGCGGATATCCGGATAGGACGCCGCCTGGCTGAAGG
>NZ_LBHJ01000002.1 GCF_001006305.1 Silvibacterium bohemicum | reverse complement strand
AGCAATACAAAGTGCTCCCCCACCTCAACAGTCTCTACCTAAACTGTCGATCCTTCATAGATACAAGAATGACGGCATGGTGATTCGTTGCCGCTCTTGCTGGATCTGAGATTCTTACTGGATAGGAAGATTGAATGCGCCGGAGAGCGGCGGATCGGGGCGCTGCGTGAACTCGCGTGCAATGCTCTCATTGATTCCCGCCTGAGCAAACTCTGCTGCGACGCGGATGCCGTTCATAATCGCGCGATCGTTCGACGATCCGTGGCCGATGATGCAGACTCCACGCACGCCCAGCAGGGGTGCTCCGCCGTATTCCGAAGGATCGAGCCTACGCTTGAACGCGTTAAATGCCTTACGCGACAGAAGCGCGCCAACCTGCGCGGTGACGGTCGTGGTCAGCGAGGCTTTAAGCATCTCGCGGACTAAGCGCGTAAGGCCTTCCGATGTCTTGAGCGCTACATTGCCGACGAAGCCGTCGCAGACAATCACATCGCAGTTGCCGTTGTAGATATCGCGGCCTTCCACGTTGCCGATGAAGTTGATGGGCAGCTGCTTGAGCAGCGGATAGGTTTCGCGGGTGAGATCGTTGCCCTTGCTCTCTTCCTCGCCGACGGAGAGGATGCCCACGCGCGGACGGCTGATCTTCAGCACGCTGCGCGCATAGAGCTCACCCATCACCGCGAATTGCTCGAGGTTCTGCGGCTTGCAATCAACGTTCGCGCCAACATCAAGAAGAATGGAGGGCGTGCCGGAGAGAGTAGGCACAACAATCGCCAGCGCCGGACGATCGACGCCGGGAAGCGCCCCCAGAACCATCTTGGCCGACGCCATGGCGGCTCCGGTATTGCCCGCGGTGAAGAAACCGGCGACATGCTTATCGCGGACCAGCTTGAGGCCCACGCGCATGCTGCTGTCCTTTTTTGCCCGGACAGCGTGCGCGGCCTTTTCTTCCATGCCAATGTGCTCGCTGGCGTGGACGATCTCAATGGGCAGCCGCTCGCCGTCCAGGTAGGACGACAAGCTGCGCCGCAGCGTTTCCTGCGGTCCTATGAGGTGAACGCGGACGGGCAGCTGACGGCAGGCGAGGATAGCACCCCGGAGTTCAGGCTCCGGAGATTTATCCGAACCCATGGCATCGAGAGCGATGTCAATCAGCATCGATAGCCGGGGCTAGCTGGCTTCCTTTACTTCGAGAACGTCGCGTCCCTTGTAGGTGCCGCACTTGGGGCAAGCGCGGTGGGGAAGCTTACGCTCGTGACAGCTGGGGCACTCGGAGGTGCCAGTGGCGGTCAGCGCATCGTGTGCGCGACGCTTGGAGGTGCGGGCCTTGGAATGACGCCGCTTTGGATTAGGCATTTCAGATTCCTTTCGCGATCGATCTCCGGACCTGTTACGCACCGGCGCTGCCCGAAACCGGGCAGGATGATCGGCAAAACTAAATTTTTATCCGACTGCCCAAGTCCGAGAGCGCCGACCACCGGGGATCGGACGAAGCCGCTTCGCAGGTGCAGGATTCGGAGTTCAGATCGAGGCCGCAGTGCGGGCAAAGTCCTTTGCAATCTTGCCGGCAGAGTGTACGAACGGGGAGGGACAAGAGCACCTGCTCACGTAACACATCTTCCAGCGCAAGACCGCCATTCTGATAATAACCGATTTCGGTCTCGGATGTGCTGATGGAGTGGTCGATCGCGTCCCGATCCGCGCCAAGCGGACGAAAGATGAGGTCGAACTGCCCGGAAACGGGATGAGCGACCGGCTCCAGGCAGCGGGCGCAGGGCATCTCGAAATCCCCCTGGTAGCTGCCGCGAAGGCGTATGTCGGAGATAATTTCGCGCGGGCCGTGGTGCTCTTCGATGACTTCGGCTCCCCCCTGGACGGCAAGTGGTCCCTTCTGGGTGATTTCTTCCGAATAATCGATGGCGCCGGGATCGATGGCCAGATCGAATTCGAGCGGTTCCCGCTCCAGATCGAGCACGGTGATCAACATGGTGAAGCCTCGCAGGGTGGGTCTAATTTGAGGTTAAGGATTCGCGGCGGGGCGGTCAACTACCGCCGGTTAAATGGCGCTGAGACCGGCCAGAACTCGGGCCAACACCTTGACCCCCTGGTGGATCTGTTCGGGCGAGGAGTATTCGTCAGGACGATGGCTCACCCCTCCCTTGCAGGGGATGAACATCATTGCGACCGGGGCGAGGCGCGCCATGAACAAGGTGTCGTGATAGGCGCGGCTGACCATGGTTCGATACGAGACGGCCTCCGCATCGCACGCCTCCTTGAGAGCTTTCACAATTTCGGGCGAACTTTGCGCGGGAGCATCGGCATTGATGGTTTCCAGCTTGATGGCCACGCGGCGGCGAGAGGCAATCTCTCCGCAGGCATTGTGGATTTGCTCCAGCGCCGCATCGCGACGAGCGGCGTCGGTATCGCGAAGGTCGAGCGAGAGCTGAACCCGGCTGGGAATGGAGTTCATGGCGCCCGGATGCACCTGACAGATGCCCACCGTACCCACAGTGTCAGTCGCGCCGGTAGCGAGCACGGAGCGTTCCACGGCGAGGATGATCTCCGCCGCGGCGCAGAGGGCGTCTTTGCGTCCGGGCATAAGCCGCGCGCCGGCGTGACCGCCTTCCCCTTCAATGACGATGTGAAAAGCCGCCGGTGCGGCGATGTCCGAGACCAGGCCGACCGAGACGCCTTCACTCTCCAGGATCGAACCCTGTTCGATATGCAGCTCGATGAATGCGGAGAAGTAATTTTGCGGCAGAAGTGCGCTATCCAGCGATCCGGTAAAGCCGGCGCTCTTGCGAACGGACTCCAGTGTCTGCCCGTGGCCTTCCGGGCCGGCCGATGCTTCGCGCAATTGAACATCCGCAGCGGGCGTGAGGCTTCCGGAGATCACGCGACTGCCCAGGCAGCCGATGCCGAAGCGCGTGGGCTCTTCGGCGGTGAACAAGACCAGCTCGATCGATCGCCGCGGCTTGAACCCGGCAGCCTGGAGAGCGCGAATCGCCTCGAGCGAGCCGAGTACTCCGACCGTTCCATCAAATTTCCCGGCGTGCGGAATGGCATCGATATGTGAGCCTGTTCCCACGGCAGGAAGATCGGGATTGGCTCCCGCCCAGCGCGCGAAGGTATTGCCTACCGCGTCGTCGCGCATGGTGAGGCCGGCCTCACGAAAGCGTTCCTTGATCCACGCGCGCGCCGCGAGATCCTGCTCGCTGAAGACAACGCGAGTGACCGCCGGAGCCGGGTCGGCCGAAAAAGAGGCCAGCGTATCGAGTTCGCGATTCAGTCGTTGCTGATCGATCTTGAAGTTCATTGCATTAACCAAGTGGATGACGGTTCCAATCCTTGTAGATGAGATATTTCGCCGGAGTTTTGCCAATCGCTCCAAACCATTGAGGACAGTATGGCCCCATCCAAATGAAGTCTCCCACACTGACCGGATACCAGGCGTCGTCAAGACGATAGATGCCGCCGCCCTCAAGCATGAGCAGACCGTGCTCCATGACATGCATCTCGACCATGCTGAGAGCCGCGCCGGGCTGGTAGGTCATGGTGTTCACTGCAAAGTCGAAGGTCAAGGTGTCGGGAAGCAGAGCGCGCAGGGTAAGGTCGACATCGCCCATCAGCGGCTGGCCAACGATCTCCGACTCGCTGGCAACGATAGGGGCGGACGGACTCACGCCGGGTAAAAGCTGATAGCGCTTCTCGATTACGGCCAGGCGAGACGGCTGAGCGGCGGTCAGAGAGTGAGAAAAATCCTGCGGCAGGTAGGCGTACCCATCTTTGACGAGCGTGTGACGATCACCGTCGAGGTCTAGATGAACCTCGCCTTCGAGTACGTAGAAAAAGCGCTGAAAAGAGCAGCTGCCAAGTGTGCCGCCGGGCTCGATTTCCGCAGAGTATTGCGTAAACGACGCACCCAGCGCGGGCGAGGCATGGACGATAGCCGAGGCTTTGCTCATGCCCGGCAGCCGGGTGCGAATGAACGCATCGGGCGTGTGCAGCGAGTGATTGGGGCGGCGCACGCTTCGAGTCTGGCCTAAGTTGTGCAAGAGGACTCGCTTTCCAGGTGGTTTTCGAACAGATCGAGGAAATTTAATCCGGCACGCAACGCAGCGGCCACATCTTCCGCCAGAACCGATTCCTCAGGATGGTGGCTGATGCCCCCCGGACTGCGGAGGAAGATCATCGCCGCAGGAGTCTTCGCAGCCAGGATCATCGCATCGTGTCCGGCTCCGCTGATCATGCGTGGTGCAGGGTGGCCGGCGGCGAGAACAGCTTTTTCGGCAAGGGCGGTGAGCGCGGGATTGAGCGCAACAGCGGCCTGGTCGACCTCGATCGTGTGCTCGACCGCAATCTGTCTTCCCGCGGCGATGGCGTCGGCACTGGCCAGAATTTGTTTCAAGGCAGTAGTTCGGATCTCATCGCTTGCGTGGCGCACATCGAGCGTGCAGCGGCACAATTCTGGAATTACGTTGGCTGCGCCGGGCTCGGCGACGATCTTGCCCGCAGTGGCGACAAGCCCTGGAGCCGCCAATCCAGCCGCTTCGACGGCCACGAGCCACTCGGCAGCTGCGGCTAGCGCGTCGCGGCGCAGCGTCATCGGCGTGGTTCCCGCATGGCCGGCTCGTCCGCGGAAGGTGACCACCGCGCGGCTCTGCCCGGCAATCGCGTCGACGACGCCCATCGGTAATTGCGACTCATCGAGGACCGGCCCCTGCTCGATGTGGAACTCCAGATAGCCGCGCGTCTTCGGGTGAAGCGCTGCTTCCACCGCTTCCGGATGCGCCGCCGCGTAATCTCCAAGCGCAACTGCCATGCGAATGCCGTTGGCATCGAGCCGAGCAAGTTGCGGTGGTCCGAGCGTGCCGGCAAGAGCGCGGCTGCCGATGAAGGGCAGTCCGTAGCGCACGCCCTCTTCATCGGAGAAGCCGATTACCTCGATGCCGCAACGGAGATGGAGACCATTCAGAGCTTCCACCACGCCAAGCCCGAGCAGGACGCCGAGGATGCCGTCGTATCTTCCCGCATTGGGCACGGTATCAAGGTGCGAGGCGAGGATGATGCGTGGGGCCTCTCGCTCTTCGGCAGCAGAATAATAACCACGCAGGTTTCCCGCGCGATCGACGAACACTTCCATCCCCGTTTCTTCCATCCAGCGGCGGACGAGACGATGGCAATCCTCCATGGCCGGAGAAAGAAAGGTGCGCGTGATTCGCCCCGGCTCTTCCGTGAAGCGAGAGAGAGCTGCGCAGCGCGCGATGATCTCCGCGGCGAGAGCGTCGAAGCTTTTTGCGACCAAGGCCGTCGAACTGGCTTCGATTGCCTTCATTTCACGCCCTGCCGGAAAACTGTTGCTTCAATCGAGCCGTGCGGCTCATCGGTAGGAACGAAGATTTCATTGGGATTGTCCTGCCCAAACGGCGAGAGATCGACGAGGTTGCAATGCTTGTTCGGCATCGAGAGATGAATCTGCGCGATCTCCGGAACATTTTCGAGCGCAGCTTCTGCCATGGCATACAAGGTTTGCTGGACCGAAAGGCTATCGTGCTCGGCAAACGCGATAAGGAGCGCAGCTTCGATGCGTCGCCGCAGAGCATTGAAGTCGAGACTCTCGCCAGTGTAGAGCCACGACGCCTCGGCCAGCGTGCCGAGAAGACGGTCATGCGTCTCCTTCAATGTCGTCAGACGATCTTTCATGAAACCTGCAAAACCGGAGTTTGCCGTCTTCAAGAGCCAGAGCTTTTCAAAGCCGGATGTGATGACAGGCGCGCTTTCACGGCCAATTGTAACTACTACTGTGCCAATTTTATTGGCGTCATGCGTGAAGGAGTAAGGAAGAGTAGCGTCGTTCACTCCGAGTTGCTTCCACGGTGTCGACTGGATGCGGATTTCCGCACCGTCCGCATGAGGATTGTTGTCGATGAAGTGCGAGGCTAGCTCGACGGCAAAGGCTTCGGGCGATGCCGCAGCAGACGCGCGAGCCAGCGAGTAGACGGTATTCTTCATCGTGTCTGTGGGAAGAATTCGGCTGTTGTCTCCGTCTACAAAGCACTCGTGGAAATCGCCTCTGAGCCAGACTTCGACGTTCCATTCAACAACCGAGTGCGCCCCGTCGCCGCGTGTGACCTTCATCAGGCGCACGCGGGATTTTCCATAACGATTCGCGCCAAGCTCAATGGGCATGCCGTCAGCTTCCCCGATAGGTAGAGTATCCATTCGCCGTCAGCAGCAGCGGTATGTGGTAGTGGCCGCCGCCGCTGCAAACCTCGAAAGTGATCTCGACTACAGGATAGAGCCCGGCGACTCCGAACGCCGCAAAATAAGCACCGGTCGCAAAAGAGAGCCGATACTCCGCCGCTTCCAGTGCCTTCGCGTCGGGCAGCATCTGTTTCACGCGCCCATGGCCATCGGTCGTTTGCCTCGAGAGGAAGACCCATGCGTCGCCGATTTTCTGCTCCAGAGTCACGGCCACGGCAGCCGCAGGACGGCCCAACGAAGTATCGAGGATGTGCGTCGAGATTCCGCTCAAATCTGCAACCACTTTCTCAGCCGAAGCTGCGTGATCTGCCGCTGCTGCTCGGCGGCTTCGCGGAGCTCGGCTACGCCATCATTTTCCAGCCGCTGCAGGAGAATCGCCAGCATCTCTTCGGCGGATTTTCCGCTCGCGCAGACGATGTAGATTCGGCCAAAGCGGGCCTCATACGCGGCGTTAGCGCGTTTTAGTTGCTCCTGAATATCCGCGGATGCACCTGCGGCGCTGCGCTGCTCCTCGCTCGAGAACTGCGCGGATGGCGCGGTCGTCGCTTGCGAGGATTTGCGCTCACCGATGCGCGGATGGCTGGCAAAGGCCTCATCCCAGTCGGCGACATCAAGACGCGACCAAACATCCTCAGATGTTTGGAGGAGATCCTCCGGCTCAGAAAACGGCCGGAGTGCGGCGAGCTCCTGAGCCCACGCGCGGGAGCCACAGCAGGGCAGGATCTCGGACTCGGCCGTGGTGACGTCAAACTCGTTCCAGCGCTGCAAAGTTGGATTCATCGCCGCGCCTCCGCTGCGAAAGTAAACATTTTCTCGAGCAGCCCGCCCCCAATGTGGCGACGATATTCGGCAATGACGATCCGTGCCGCGATTACAGATGAGTTGGTACTGATAGTGGCACGCCTCCGGCAAAATTGACTCATCATACTACGGCGCATCGCTGCCGCAGGAGCCACTGCTCATACCTCGATGCCTAATGGCTCAGTCGAGAAGCGGTCTTCTTCGAAGACCATGCCGCCTCGCAAATAGGTAGCTACTACCTTGCCGTGTAGAGTCTCCCCCAGGTAAGGCGAAATGCGATGGCGCGTATGGAGTGAGTCAGCTGTTATCCGAATCCTCGACTCCGGATCGAAGACCGTAAAGTCGGCGTCGTATCCAGCCGCGAGCTGTCCCTTGCGTCCGCCAAGCTGCGCGAGCCGCGCTGGCTTCTCCGCCATGAACCGTGCGAGGTCGTGAAGGCCGAAGCCGCGTGCGTGCATGCCTGTCCACATCACCGAAATCGCAACCGAGAGGCTGGCGATGCCGCCCCACGCTGTATCGAAACGGCCTTCATCGAGCCGCTTCATCGCCGGCGGACAGGGCGAGTGGTCCGTAGCGACGAGATCGATGAGGCCGTCGCGGATGGCCTCCCACAATCTCTCGCGGTTGTCGCGGCTGCGGATGGGCGGGGCGCATTTGTGCAGTGTGCTGCCGTCGGGGATGTCCTCGGCGGCGAAGTGAAGATAGTGCGGGCAGGTCTCTATGGTGACCGGCAGGCCTTCGGCGCGCGCTTCACGCAATGTATCGAGCGCCAGCGCCGAAGCCAGATGCACGATGTGCAGATGAAACCGGTATTCGCGGCTGAGAGCGAGCAACATGCATATCGCCGTCAGCTCGGCTTCGTCGGGCCTCGAACGCAGATAAGTTTCATAGCTGCGCCAGTCGGCCTCGCAGAGTTCAGCGGTCGCGGCTTGAATGGGATCGTCGAGTTCGGCGTGGACCAGCAGCGGCAATCCTGTCCGTGCGACGTGCGGCAGAGCCGCTTCAAGCTGCGATGGCGTGACCATCTGGAAGCCTTCGCAGCCCGGGTAGATCAGGAAGCACTTGAAGCCTTTGGCGCCGGCTGCGGCGAGAGGTTCGATATCCAGAGCGTTGTCACCTGCGACTCCGCCCCACGCGGCCCAATCGACGAAGCATTGTCCTTTGGCCGCTGCGCGTTTGGCCTCGAGCGCGGCGACGGTCGTGGTCTCGGGCAGGCAGTTCAGCGGCATGTCGATGAGCGTGGTGTATCCACCGGCAGAGGCTGCGCGGGTTGCGCTCCAGAAACCCTCCCACTCGGTGCGCCCAGGCTCGTTGATATGGACGTGGCTATCGACCAGGCCGGGAAGAATGACGAGGTTACCGAAGTCGCGGATCACGTAGCCGGCAGGAATCTCCGATGAAGGACAGATGGCCGTGATCGTGCCCGCGTCTTCAAGAACAGCCGCGGCGCGAACGCCTTCCGGAGTTACCACCCGCTGCGAAACAAACGCCTGTGCCATACTGTCCATGATTCCGCTATACGACTCACAGAGCAAGCGCGAATGCCAAACGAACCGAATCCAATCTATATGCAGCGGGCCATCGATCTGGCCACCGAGAATGTACGCAGCGGGGCGGGCGGCCCTTTCGCCGCCGTTATCGTGAGGGATGGGATTGTCGTAGGCGAGGCGGCCAACAGCGTTACGGCGACCAACGACCCCACCGCCCACGGCGAGATCAATGCCATCCGCAAGGCCTGTGCGGCCCTGGGCGTCTTTTCGCTACAGGGCTGCGAGATGTATACAAGCTGCGAGCCCTGCCCCATGTGCCTGGCGGCAAGCTATTGGGCGCGCCTCGACGCTGTTTATTACGGCAACGATTGCGATGCGGCGGCGCGGGCGGGCTTCGACGACTCTTTTCTCTACCAGCAATTCAAGCTAGACCGCACCGAGCGCTCGCTCCCCGCGCTGCAACTCATGCAGGACGAGGCTTGGGAGAGCTTTCGGACGTGGCGCGAAGCGTCTGACAAGATCGAGTATTAGAGTCCGTAAGGCGGCCGGAGATCTGCCTGAAAACGCCGTCTATCGTTTGCCTCTTCCTGGCTCGAATCCTCTGGCATAACAATTAATTTCGCGTACACTATCCTTCTCTCGGCAAGGATTGCGGCATGGAACGAAACGGCAGCCGGCGAGCTGGTCGTCAAAAGTAAATTCATTCGTAATTTCACTCTCGGAGAGATGGATGCCTCGTGTTGTCCGATGTTCCCTGATCCAGGCGACGAATGTGGAGCCGGCAGATCGGCCGCTCAGCCAGATCAAGCAATCCATGATCGACAAGCATGTCGCGATGATCCGGCAGGCCGGGGCAGCCGGAGCACAGATCGTTTGTCTGCAGGAAATCTTCTACGGTCCTTATTTCTGTGCCGAGCAGACCACTCGCTGGTACGACTTCACCGAGCCGGTTCCGGACGGGCCAACCATCAAGCTGATGCAAGCGCTGGCCAAAGAGCTGAAGCTGGCCATCGTTGTTCCGGTTTACGAGATCGAAGCCGATGGCTTCTACTACAACACCGCCGCGATCATCGATCGCGAAGGCAGCTATCTCGGCAAATATCGCAAAACGCACATCCCGCATGTAGCGCCTGGCTTCTGGGAGAAGTTCTATTTTCGCCCCGGCAATCTCGGCTATCCGGTCTTCGATCTGGGCTTCTGCAAGATCGGTGTCTACATCTGCTACGACCGGCATTTTCCCGAGGGTGCACGCGCGCTGGGACTAAACGGCGCGGAGATCGTGTTTAATCCTTCGGCGACTGTCGCCGGCCTCAGCGAATATCTCTGGAAGCTGGAGCAGCCTGCGCACGCCGCTGCGAACGGCTATTTCGTTGGAGCGATCAATCGCGTGGGCACCGAAGCGCCGTGGAACATCGGCGAGTTTTATGGGCAGAGCTACTTCTGCGATCCACGCGGGCAGATCTTCGCGCAGGCCTCTCGCGATAACGACGAGGTGCTTACCGCCGATCTCGACCTGGACAAGATCGCCGAGGTGCGCAAGACGTGGCAGTTCTACCGCGACCGCCGTCCGGATTTGTACGGAGACCTGGTCAAGCCTTAGGAGCCGAATGAGCGCAGAGCATCCCATCGTTGCGGAGCGCTTTCTGGAGATCGAAAGGCGTTTTCCGGATCTGCATCCTCCATTCGCGCCGCAAGCCGCAGTGGTCGAGGCCAATCGCTGCCTGAACTGTTTCGATGCGCCCTGTACCGCTGCCTGCCCTACTCACATCGACGTGCCCAGGTTCATCAAGAAGATCTCCAGCGGCAACACCCAGGGTTCGGCCCGCACCATTCTCGACGCCAATGTGCTGGGAGCGAGCTGCTCGCGGGTCTGTCCCGTCGCCGTGCTGTGTGAAGGCGCATGTGTGATGCACGGCCGCGGCGAGGAGCCGATTGAAATTGGACTATTGCAGCGCTTCGCGATGGATGTTTTCCACTCCAGTGGTGGAAAACTGACGATGAAGACAGCGGCGAAGCATCCGGGGAAAGTGGCATGCATCGGCGCCGGCCCGGCGTCACTCGCTTGCGCGGCGGAGTTAGCGCAGCGCGGCTTTTCTGTAACTGTATTTGATCGGAATCCACTGCCGGGCGGCCTGAACACCTACGGCGTGGCGGAATACAAGTTACCCGCGCGCGCCAGTCTCCGTGAGATCGAACTGATCGCGCAGCTCGGCGTTGAATTTCGTTATGACGCAGAGGTCGATACACCGCTGCTCGAGGACCTGGAACGGAATTATGACTTCATCTTTCTCGGTATAGGGCTGGGGAACGCGAATAAGCTTGCCATCCCCGGCGGCGATCATCCGGGAGTTGTCGATGCACTGGAATTTATCGCGGCTTACAAAACGGCGAAGGTAACACGGGTCAACGGATACGTGGTGGTGATTGGCGCGGGCAACACCGCCATCGATGTCGCCAACGCCGCGCGGCGCCTAGGCGCGGAGAAGGTTTCGATTCTCTACCGGCGCACCGCCGGCACCATGTCGGCATTTGAGTTTGAGTACGAGCATGCGAAGCAGGAGGGAGTCGGCTTTCTGTGGCAGACCTTGCCGCTCCGCGTCCATGCGGATGGTGGAATGCTGGAGTTTCTCGAATGCATTCGTGTCGACGAGTCGCTCGCACCCATTCCCGGCTCGGAGTTTCATCTCGCCTGCGACCTTATCCTTCCGGCCATCGGCCAACTGCCGCTGCTGGAATTGCTGGAGAGCATTCGCGGCATAACCCTCGATGAGGGACGGATTGTGATCGAGCGCAAGACGGGACAGACCACGAATCCGAAATATTTTGCCGGCGGCGATTGTGTCAACGGCGGACGCGAAGTGGTGGATGCGGTCGCGGATGGCAAACGGGCCGCTCTGGCAATAGCGAGCCAGCTGGAGGCGATCCATGTCTGATGTCAGCCTTGCAGTAAATTTTTCCGGCATCGCCTCGCCGAATCCCTTCTGGCTGGCCTCCGCGCCGCCGACCAACACCGGCGAGCAGATTATGCGCGCCTTCGACGCGGGCTGGGGCGGCGCGGTGTGGAAGACCATCGGTGCGCAGGTGACGAACACTTGCTCGCGCTACTCCTCCATCGACTGGAACGGTCAGCGCATGATGGGCCTCAACAATATCGAGCTCATTAGCGATCGGCCCCTCGAAGTGAACCTCCGCGAGATAGCCGAAGTGAAGAGGCTCTACCCTCGACATGCGGTCATCGCTTCGCTGATGGTGGAGTCGACGCGCGAGGCGTGGCACACCATCGTGCAGCAGGCGGAAGACGCGGGCGCCGATGGGCTGGAACTGAACTTCGGCTGCCCGCACGGCATGAGCGAGCGCGGCATGGGCTCGGCCGTAGGTCAGGTGCCCGAATATACGGAGATGATCACGGCCTGGGTGAAGGAGAAGGCGCGCACTCCGGTGATCGTGAAGCTCACGCCGAACATCTCCGACATCCGCGTGATTGCACGCGCGGCCAAACAGGGCGGGGCCGACGCGGTGTCCGCGATCAACACCATCAACTCCATCACCGGCATCGATCTCGATACTTTTACGGCACGGCCGAATGTCGACGGTAAATCATCGCATGGAGGTTACTGTGGACCAGCAGTGAAGCCGATTGCGTTGAACATGGTTCAGCAGGTTGCTGCGGACAGCGCGATTCCCATCTCCGGCATCGGCGGTATCGCCAACTGGCGCGACGCGGCGGAATTCATCCTGCTGGGCTGCGGCACAGTGCAGGTTTGTACCGCCGCAATGCATTACGGCTATCGCATCGTCGAAGACATGATCGATGGGCTGGAAGGCTGGATGCGCGAGAAGGGCTTCGCAAGCATCGAAGATTTTCGCGGCCTGACAATACCGCGCGTCACCGAGTGGAAGCACCTCAATCTGAATTACAAGATTGTGGCGCACATCGACGAGGCCAAGTGCATCGGCTGCGATCTTTGCTACATCGCGTGCTGGGATGGCGCGCACCAGTGCATTCATCTCGACCGCGTCACCGGACCGGTGGATGGCCCGATCGAACTCCACTCCACGCCTGCTTCAATCGAGGCCGCTGCGCACGCGGCCATCGCGATGACTCCGATCCCCAAACTTGACGCGCACGCACTGCGTGGCGCCAAGGGCAGCACACCGCTGGCCCGCATCCCACGCGTGGATGACACGGAGTGCGTGGGCTGCAATCTATGTTCGCTGGTATGCCCGGTGGATCAATGCATCACGATGGTGGAAGTGCCGACCGGGCTGCCCGCGGAGAGCTGGGAAGAGCGCTCGCAGGGCGCGAGATGCGCACCGCCGGTTCAATTCTGAAAGGGACGTATTCGTATGGGTCTGTTGATCCGCAATGGCACGGTGATTACCGCTGACGAGACCCTCTCCGCCGATGTGTTGGTGGAAGATGGCACGATTCGCGAAGTGCGCTCGGGAATTGCATCACAAGGGCACACCGCTGTCGATGCCTCCGGTCTTTATGTGCTGCCGGGCGGCATCGACGCGCACACGCATCTCGATATGCCATTCGGCGGAACGACCTCGGCAGACGACTTCGAGACCGGAACTCGTGCCGCAGCGATCGGCGGCACAACCACCATCGTCGATTTCGCAATTCAGGCGAAGGGTACGAAGATGCGCTCCGCTCTCGATACCTGGTGGAATAAGGCCGAAGGCAAAGCCTGCATCGACTATGGGCTGCACATGATCGTCACCGACCTTGGCACCTCCGGTCTCGAAGACATGGACGACATGGTGCGCGAAGGCGTGGCCAGCTTCAAGCTTTTCATGGCCTATCCCAACGTGCTGATGGTGGACGACGCGACCATCTTCAAGGCGCTGCAACAGACTTCAAAAAACGGCGCACTGATTTGCATGCACGCGGAGAACGGCAGCGTGATCGATGTGATCGTGCAGCAGGCGCTGGCCGAGGGAAAAACCGCGCCTGTGTACCACGCGCTGACCCGGCCGACCATCGCCGAAGCCGAAGCCGTGCAGCGAGCCATCGCCATGGCCGAGATCGCCGGCGCGCCGATGTACATCGTGCATCTGTCGAGTGAAGACGCGCTGAATCAGGTGCGCGAGGCGCGCGACCGGGGCGTGCCGGCCTTCGCCGAGACTTGCCCGCAGTATCTGCTGCTCTCGATTGAAGACCAGATGCCGGGCGTGTCGTTCGAAGAGGCGAAGTATGTCTTTACTCCGCCGTTGCGTGAGAAGAAGAATCAACCGATGCTGTGGGATGGATTGAAGCACGATCATCTGCAGGTGGTTTCCACCGACCATTGTCCGTTCTGCTTTGAGGATCAAAAATCGCTGGGCAAAGATGACTTCACCAAGATCCCCAACGGCGGCCCCGGCATCGAAAACCGTCTGCAACTGATTCATCATCACGGCGTGAACAGCGGCCGGCTCACATTGAACCGTTTCGTCGAGATCACTTCTACCGCGCCGGCACGCATCTTCGGCATGTATCCCAAGAAGGGGACGATTGCCGTGGGCAGCGATGCCGATCTCGTGCTGTGGGATCCGAGTGCGGAGCACACCATCAGCGCGGCTACCCACAATATGCGCTGCGATTACTCGATGTTCGAAGGGTTCAGAGTACGCGGAAATGCAAAACAGGTGTATTCGCGCGGAGAGCTGATCGTCGAGAACGGAAAATATCTCGGCAAGATCGGACGCGGCAACTATCTCAAGCGGGATGCACGCGGAGGCGCATGGAGGTGACCGAGGTTGCAGCAGCAGAGTCCGCAGGCCTCTACAACGCCGACCTTGCGCCGACCACTGCTGCGCATCGCACCTGGGGCACGTACAACTACATCTCGCTCTGGTTTTCCATGTCGATGGAGGTAAGCACCTACATGCTGGCCTCCGGGCTTATCGCCGGCGGCATGAACTGGAAGCAAGCCATCGTTACCATCCTGCTCGGCAACCTGATCGTGCTGATTCCACTATTGCTGAATGCGCATGCAGGTGCGAAGTATGGAATCCCCTTCCCCGTCTTCGTGCGTGCTCCGTTTGGCGTGCGCGGGGCGAATGTGCCGGCGGTGCTTCGCGCGCTGGTGGCCTGCGGCTGGTTCGGCATCCAGTCGTGGATCGGCGGCCAGGCCATTCACTCGATGCTGGTGATCTTGTCGCCCTCTGCGGCCGCGGTCCCGTGGGCAGTGTGGGCGTGCTTTCTGGGGTTCTGGGCGCTGAATATGGTCGTGGTGTGGCGCGGCGTGGAAAGCATCCGCTTCCTGCAGAGTTTCTCCGCGCCATTCATGCTGGTCATGTCGCTCTCGCTTCTGGTCTACGCGCTGGTGAAGGCGGGAGGCTTCGGCCCCATGCTTTCGGAACCGAGCCAGTTCCACTCCACGGGATCATTTCTGAAATTTTTCTTCCCATCGCTGACGGCCATGGTCGGATACTGGGCCACGCTGGCGCTGAACATTCCTGACTTCACACGCTATTCGAAATCGCAGCACTCGCAGGTGGTGGGGCAGGCCTTCGGGCTGCCGGTGGCGATGACTCTGTACTCCTTTATCGGCGTTGCGGTCACATCGGCTTCGGCGGTGATCTTCGGCCATCCCATCTGGAATCCCATCGAGTTGTTGGGACGCTTCCATCAGCCGGCCGTCGCACTGCTGGCGATGGTGGCGTTGTTGATCGCCACGCTGAACGTGAACGTCGCGGCGAATGTAGTCTCGCCCTCGAACGATATCTCGAATCTCAATCCACGGCTCATCTCATTCCGCACCGGTGGACTGATCACGGGATTTCTCGGGCTGGCCATGATGCCGTGGAAGCTGATGTCGAGCTTCAGCAGCTACATTTTCGGATGGCTGGTGGGATACTCCGGCCTGCTCGGTCCGGTGGCAGGCATCATGGTGGTCGATTACTTCCTCCTGAGACGCAAGCAACTCAACCTTGCGGATCTCTATCGCCGCAACGGCCTCTATGAATATGCGAATGGCGTGAACTATCGCGCGATGGCGGCGCTCGCGCTCGGAGTAGGCTTCGCGCTCAGTGGTTTGTTCATCGCGGCGGTGCATTGGTTTTACGACTACGCATGGTTCACCGGATTCTTCACTTCGGGAGGGATCTATCTGTTGCTCATGCGCGGAACGGATCGAGACAGCGCAGGAGGAAAGACAGCCGAAGCAAAAATCTGAGAGAGAGGGGCCATCATGTTTTCACACGTCGTTTTCTGGCCGTGGTTCACAGGCATCGTGTTCTTCTTCGCCGGACTCTTCCTGGTACGGCGAGACGTGGCAGCCGCGTCTGGATTGGACAGGCTGGTGGTCCTGGGTCGCGTCTTCACTGCCGCCTCGCTTGCGCTCTTCGCGGCAGAGCACATCACTATCGCTCAGTTCATTGTGCAGGGGGTGCCACCATGGATGCCGGGCCGGCTGTTCTGGGTCTATTTCGTCTCCGCGGCTTTGCTGGCTACAGCATTGAGCCTATTGCTGATGCGCTATGCCGGACTATCGTCAGCACTGATGGCGATCATGTTGTTCCTCTTCGTGCTGATGCTGCATATACCAAGAGTCTGCGCGAACCCGCGCGACCGCTTCTCCTGGGCAGTGGCAATCCGGGATTCTGCTTTCGGAACAGGCTTTCTCGCCTTCGCATGCACTCTGCCGCCTGCAAGCCGTATTCGCAGAGCGCAGATCGTGATCGCAATCGCGCGGGTCTTCTTTGCCAGCGCTATTCTATTCTTCGCAGTTGAACATTTCCTCCATCCGCAATTTGCCCCAGGAGTTCCCTTGCAAAAACTCACGCCGATGTGGGTTCCCTGGCCTACGGCATGGGGATATCTGGTGGGAGGCATCTTGATCGTGGCTGGCGCGGCGATGCTCACGAATCGTTTTGCAAGGCCGGCGGCAACCGGCGTGGGACTCGTGATGGCGCTGCTTACAGCATTTCTGTACCTGCCCATTCTTGCTCATATCGGACCGTCCTCGGACATTATGGAGGCGCTCAACTATATTGCCGACACCCTCTTGTTTTCAGGAACCGCTTTGCTGCTCGCCGCGGCTCTAACTCGAACTCCATCTCCTGCAACGACAAGCGACTCGTAGAGCTCCCTCCAGCTTTACAAGCGACTCTGCGCGGCGTATGGTCAGAAATTGGGTTCGGGTGGTATCCCTCGATAGCAGGGAGCTGCACTGGAGACGATGATGAGTATTACCAACTTCCGCAGTGCCGATTCCGGCGCGTCTGTTGCTTCGAGCAAAGTCAACTTCCAATCCCTTACAGAAAAAAAGCAGTCAGCCCGGCCAATCACCGCGCTTACCGCCTACGACTACGCCACGGCGCGCATTGTCGACGAGGCCGGCGTGGACCTGATCCTGGTCGGCGATTCGCTGGCCATGGTGGTGATGGGCTATGACAGCACCTTGCCTGTAACCATGGACGAGATGCTGCATCACGCGCGCGCGGTTCGGCGCGCTGTGAAGCGGGCCATCGTGGTCGCCGACATGCCGTATGGCTCCTATCATGTGAGCATCGCGGAAGGCGTTGCCAACGCGGCGCGGTTTCTTAAAGAGGCCGGCGCAGAAGCCGTGAAGATCGAAGGCGGCGCGACGCGCTGCGAGCTGGTCGAGCGGTTGACCGACGCCGAGATCCCGGTTGTATGCCATCTCGGGCTCACACCGCAGGCCGTGCATCGCATGGGCGGATACAAGGTGCAGGGAAAGACACTGGCCGCGGCTGAAGAATTGGTTCGCGATGCGCGAATGCTGGAAGCAGCCGGGGCTTCGGCTGTGGTTCTCGAAGGCATGCCGCGCGAGGTCGCAGCCAGGATCACGTCACAGTTACATATTCCGACCATCGGCATCGGCGCGGGTCCGGACTGCGATGGACAGATTCTCGTCTTCCACGATTTGGTGAATTTAAGCTTCTCGCGTCCGGCCAAATTCGTTCGGCAATATGCCGATGCGTCTGCGCTCTTCCGCACCGCGATCGAAGGCTACATGCACGATGTAGAAGCGAGATCCTTCCCCGATGAATCGGAGAGCTATCATCTGCCCAAAGAGGCTACGGCCTCATTCGAACCGGCAGATCATCTTTCCCGCAAAGCCTGATGCAGTTAGTAGTTTCCATCGCCGATGCGCGGACTGCTCTGCGGGAGCTGCGCGCGCAGAGTCGCATCGTGGGCCTGGTTCCCACGATGGGGGCTCTCCATGCCGGACATCTCTCGCTGGTGCGCGCTTCGCGGGCGCAATGCGATGTAACTGTCGCGACCATCTTCGTCAATCCCACGCAGTTCGGGCCGAATGAGGACCTTTCGAAATATCCGCGCACCTTCGATGAGGATTGCCGGCTCCTGGAGCAGGAGGGCGTCGCTCTGCTCTTCGCGCCGGCCGCCGAGGAGATGTATCCGCGCGGCGCCAGCACCATCGTCGAGGTAGAAGGAATCAGCGACAGGCTGGACGGCGTATCGCGTCCCGGACATTTTCGCGGAGTGGCAACCGTTGTCGCCAAGCTCTTCCACATCCTCGGTCCCGACCGAGCGTTTTTCGGCCAGAAAGATGCCGCGCAGGTAGCCGTGCTGCGCAAGATGGTTCGCGACCTGAATTTTCCCGTGGAGATGATCGTCTGTCCGACGGTGCGCGAGCCGGATGGCCTGGCTCTCAGCTCTCGCAATCGCTACCTGTCGCCGGAAGAGCGGCTAAGGGCGCTCACGTTGCGTCGCGCTCTGCAGACGATGGAGGAAGACGCAGCCAAGGGCGAGACGCAAGTTACACGATTAATCGAGGCTGGGCTTCGAGTCATTTCGCATGAACCTGAAGTCCGCCTCGACTATCTGAAGATCGTCGATCCCGATACGCTCGAAGAGGTCGCGAATCTCCGCCAGCGATCGCTGATCGCTATTGCGGCATGGGTGGGATCGACCCGCCTCATCGACAACACAATCGTAGAGGCGGGATAGCGGAAGTTATTCCGACTTCGCCGGAGGCGCTTCGCCTTCGTGGTGCATCTCCCCGCCCGGGGCTGCGCCGAAGAACTGCGCGGGCATGGTGTTGCCGCGATGGCAGGTTCCGCAGGTCACGGTCTTGTCCGCGGGCGTGGCATCCGGATCCTTCACGGTCGAGAGATATTTCTGATTGATCTCCTGCGTCATGCTGATCATAATGCGGGCGATGCCCTTGTCTTCCTTCGCATCCGAGGCAAAATTGGGCCGGTGCGTTTGTGGATCTTCCGAATGGCAAAACTCACACTCCACGCCCAGAGCCTTGCTGTACGAGCGCATCGCGGCTATCAGGTCAGGCGAAGAAATATCTTTGGGCAAAACCTGGAGGTTGGAGGGCTTCGGCATGGGACGATGAGCCGGCTTGGCGGCTGTTTGCGCATCCTGCGCGAATGAAGGCAGGGTGCTCAGAGCAAGAGCGGTTGCGATAAGACCGGCGGCGAGACTCCGCTGCATAAGTTCAAACCTCGTACTAAAAACGGGATTCACTCCGCCGTCATTGTTACATAACCCTTCAGCTATCTCCTGGCTGCACCAGAAAAAGACCGGGAATTTATTGCTATCGCTAATGCGAACGTTGCAGCATGAACAAAAAATAGACAGCGACCAGAGGACGTAACAAGTCTCAGACGGGAACGTGATTCTAACCCCACCGATGCTGCACGGAATACCTCGCCGAGATTCTTCCTCCCTCCGGCCGTTAGAATGACGGGACTGCTGCGGTCAGAGTGAAGGTGAATGTTCCGCGAAAAGGCGGCGAAGCCCCGTACGCCTGGACGGCTAGTCCAAAATCATTTGAAATATCTCTGGCATGAGTACGCATAGACTGGCATTCCTTTTTCCGGGGCAGGGTTCGCAGGCGGTGGGCATGGGCCGCGACCTGTATGAGAGATTTCCAATTGCAAAACAAACGTTCGACGAAGCGGACGAGGCTCTGGAGTTTGCGCTTTCGAAGCTCTGCTTCGAAGGTCCGGAAGAACAGCTGAAGCTAACGGAGTTCACGCAGCCCGCGATCTTCACTGTCTCGATTGCAGCTCAGCGGGTGCTGGCCGAGAAGGGCGTGACACCGAGCTTCGTCGCCGGACATTCGCTCGGCGAGTATTCCGCCAATGTCGCCGCAGGCGTCTTGTCCGTGACCGATGCCGTCCGCGCTCTGCGCAGCCGTGGCCAGTTCATGCAGGACGCTGTCCCGCAAGGTCAAGGCGCGATGGCAGCGATTCTCGGCATGTCGCCCGAAGATGTGACTGGGATTTGCGCAGAGATAGCTGTTGCAGGCGGGGGAGTCGTTTCGCCAGCCAACTACAATTCGCCGGAGCAGACGGTGATCTCCGGTGCTTCAGCGGCAGTGGAGCAGGCCGGCGCATTGGCGAAAGAACGCGGCGCGAAGAAGGTGGTGGCATTGGCGGTAAGCGCGCCCTTCCATTGCGCACTGATGCAGCCGGCTCGGGATCGCCTGGCGCCGCTGCTCGCAGAAATCGTTTTTGCCGACGCGAATGTTCCGGTTGCGGTGAACGTCGATGCCGCGCTGGTCACCGATGGAGACACACTGCGCGACGCACTGGTGCGCCAGGTGACGGGTGCGGTACGGTGGGTGGAGTGCGCGCGGTTGCTGATGGAGCAGGCGCCTACGCACTTCATCGAAGTCGGGCCGGGAAAAGTGCTCTCAGGCCTGATGCGCCAGATCGACCGCAGTCAAAACTGCATGAGTGTGCAGGATGAGGCGAGCCTGGAAAAGGCGATCGCCGGGCTGGCCACTTAACCACCTAACGTTGCATCGGAACAAAACACAGATTGTTCCTTTGCGGTCCGCACGACGAGCTTCGGTAGAATCCCACGTCCGAACATCCGGACGTGGGACACCCGGTCCGCAGATAATTCCGATGAAGTCCCTGTACGCGGAGATTACGGGCCGGTGTAAAGTTCGACCGGAGAAAAGCCGATGGTCTTCGTTTTCTGGTCGACGCGCAGGAAGATCGGAGTCTTGCCGCCATTGATGTCGACGCCCATCACCGTGCCGTTGCCAACCTTCTTGGCCATGACGATGGCGTGCGATCGGATCTTGCCGTAATCGCTGCCGACGCCCCAGTCTTTCTGAAACTGGTTGAAGTCGTAATCCTTGTACTGGCTGGCGTGCTGCTGCCAATCGGTGTCGTTATTCCAGAGGGCATAGGCCTTTTGCAGATCTCCCGATTCGATTGTTGTGAAGAAGTTGTTCACGCGATGGTCGGCGGACCAGTTCCACAGCCACCATGGCTGGTTCAGCATGAACATCCCGAAAAGGATAGCGGCGATCACCACCGCGCTCACTCCGGCAATGGACAGATTGCGCATGAGTCGCGCTTTTTTTGCGTCGTATTTCGGAGCATCGAGCAGAGTCATCGGCGGAAAGTTCCTTTTTCAAATTCGGCGAGCAGGTCCATATATTTCTGACACCGCGGAGGCCCAGTTAGTTCCTCAGCGGCTGTAGTTGGTACGATCCTTCTCTGCACGGCGCTCCAGCGCAAGTGCAATCAATCGATCGATCAAATCAGGATACGCAACGCCGGAAGCGGCCCACAGCTTGGGATACATGCTGATCGAGGTGAAGCCCGGCAGCGTGTTGATCTCATTCAAATAGATGCGAGGCGCACGCGACGAGTTCGATGCAGGATCCATCAGGAAGTCGACGCGCGCGAGTCCCGAGCAATCGCACGCCTGGAATGCGGCGATGGCCATCTCGCGAATGGTCTTCGACTGCTGTTTCGTGATCTTGGCGGGAATGATGGGATAGGAGCCTTCGCTCAGATACTTGGCTTCGTAATCATAAAACTCCTTGCCGGGCACGATCTCTCCGACCACGGAAGCTTCCGGCCGGTCATTGCCAAGCACGGCAACTTCAAGCTCGCGAGCCTTTCCCTTCTTGCCGCCTACGCCCTGTTCGACAACGATCTTGCGATCGAAGCCGGCAGCGGTATCGATCGCCGGGGCGAGTTCTTTGCGGTTATGAACCTTGGTGATCCCCACCGACGATCCCAGATTGGCCGGCTTCACGAAGAGCGGATATTTGAGCGCGCCTTCGATCTTCGCGATGATTTTCTTGGCGCCGGATTCCCACTCGGCACGCAGAAAGCTTACATGCCTGGGGATAGGAAGTTTCGCCGCCGCAAAGAGCCGCTTCATGACGTCCTTGTCCATGCCCGCGGCCGAACCCAGCACGCCCGAGCCGACGTAGGCGATGCCGGCCAGTTCGAAGAGGCCCTGAATGGTGCCGTCTTCGCCGAAGGTGCCATGCAGCACTGGAAAGATGACGTCCAGATTGAGTACCGGGCCAGACGCGGCGTTGGCGCGGAGCTCCAGCCCTTTAGCCTCGGTTTCGAACGGGACAAGCGTGCCGGTCTTGCCGTCTGATGGCACGGGCGGCACGATCACTGATTCGCCGCGCGCCAGAACTGCAGCCGCGGAGGTAGTCTCAGGATCACCGGCCCGGAGATTGCGCTCGGTCGATGCCGGTAGAGTGCCGGAGTCGCCGCCAAGCAGCCGCTCAGCATCGGAGGAAGTGACCCAGCGGCCCCCCTTGGTGATGCCGATGGGCACAATCTCGTACTTTTTGCGATTGATCGCCTTCAGAACCGAAGCCGCCGACAGTAGCGAAACCTCATGCTCGCCGCTACGCCCACCAAACAGAACGCCTACTCGAAGTTTTTTCATTGAAAGAGGATTGCGAAACAACAGAATAGCTGGATTGCAGTGAATTCCACGAGCTGCGCGCAAAAAAGATTCGCCCAAAAAGATTCATGAGGAATGCGGACGTGCACTGCATGCCTGCTTTTGGCCGTATAACCCGTTCGCATTGAAGCATTTTTCAAAGCATCGGGTAATGGAAAAAATCGGGGGCAGCGCTGCGCACATCTCCGTCGACTTCTATACTGCGAATGGAAAGTGAGTCTTCCCATCGCCGCAATCTCGCTCAGCTCGGTTCTTGAAACGGACGATCCCGCACTTCGTCGCGTGACCACCCACGCGCCCGGTCCGTCGGGACTTCTGCCCATCTCTGCGGAGATGCTGCTCACTCAGCCCTCGGGAAATCTCTTCGGCCTGAGCCAGAACGCCGGCATGGGCTGGGAGCCGCAGCGGCTGCTCGATCCCGAATTCCTCATCCTCAGCACCCACGGCGGCCTGCGCGCCGACGACGGCCATCCCATTGCGCTCGGCTTTCATACCGGGCACTGGGAGGTAGGCCTGCTCGTCGCCGAAGCCGCGCGCGAGTTGAAGGAAATGCGCGCTGTCCCCTTCGCCGGCGCCTGCACCGATCCCTGCGACGGCCGCACCCAGGGCACCACAGGCATGATGGATTCGCTGCCCTTTCGCAACGATGCAGCCATCGTGCTTCGCCGCCTCATGCGCTCGCTGCCCACCGGCAAAGGAGTGCTCGGCATCGCCACCTGCGACAAGGGCCTGCCGGCGATGATGATGGCGCTGGCCTCGGCTGGCAAGACGCCGACCGTGCTTGTCCCCGGAGGCGTCACTCTCCTGCCTGAATCCGGTGAGGATGCGGGGAAGGTCCAGACCATCGGCGCGCGTTTCGCGCAAGACCAGATCACGCTTGAGTACGCCGCCGAAGTCGGCTGCCGAGCCTGCGCCTCTCCCGGCGGGGGATGCCAGTTCCTGGGAACTGCGGCCACGTCGCAGGTTGTCGCCGAAGCTCTCGGCCTCGCCCTGCCGCATACCGCGCTCGCCCCTTCCGGCCAGCCTGTATGGCTCGATGCCGCTCGCCGCTCGGCCCGCGGACTTTTGCGTCTGCATCAGTTACAAATAGGAACCGCTGATGTGCTCACGCCCGCGGCCATCCGTAACGCCATCGTGCTGCATGCGGCCTTCGGCGGTTCCACCAACCTGCTGTTACATATTCCGGCTATCGCTCATGCCGCAAAGCTGCCGCGGCCAACCGCAGCGGAATGGGCGGAGATCAACCGGCAGGTTCCACGGCTGGTCGACGCGCTCCCCAATGGCCCGCGCAACTTTGCCACCGTCCAGGTCTTTCTCGCTGGAGGCGTGCCCGAAGTCATGCTCCACCTGCGCGACGCAGGGTTGCTCGACACCAGCGTGAAAACGGTAACGGGAGAGACGCTCGACGCCAGTCTCGACTGGTGGAAAGAGAGTTCGCGCCGCCGGGAGTTGCGAAGCGTTCTTCAGAATACAGACGGCATCGATCCCGACGACGTCATCATGTCGCCGGATCGCGCCCGATCGCGCGGCCTCACGTCGACCGTGTGCTTTCCCGCCGGAAATCTTGCTCCCGAAGGCTCGGTGATCAAGAGTACGGCCATCGATCCATCGCTGATCGAAGAAGGAAATGTTTATAGCCACATCGGACCAGCCAAAGTCTTCATAACCGAAACCGCAGCCATCGAGGCCATCAAGAACGGCGCGGTCGCGCACGGCGATGTCATCGTGCTGATCTGCGGCGGACCGGCGGGCGCAGGCATGCAGGAGATTTATCAGGTCACCTCTGCGCTCAAGCAGCTTCCACACTGCAAGCATGTCGCCGTGCTCACCGATGCGCGCTTCAGCGGCGTCTCCACTGGTGCATGCATTGGACATATCTCTCCCGAAGCGCTTGCCGGAGGCCCCATCGGCAAGGTGCAAGAGGGAGACGTGATCGAAATAGTCATCGACCGCGAGAAGCTCACCGGCTCGGTCCATCTCATCGGCGACGCTCACGCAACCTTCGGCGCTGAAGAAGGCACGCGCCGCCTTGAACAGCGCAAACCGCGGCCCGATCTGAAGCCGCATCCCGCTCTTCCCGAAGACACGCGTCTCTGGGCTGCGCTGGTTCACGCCAGCGGCGGCGTCTGGGGTGGCTGTGTCTACGACGCAGACAGCATTATTTCCTTATTGGAGAGACGTTCGTGAAACTCTATCGCACTCACGTTGGACCCTTTGTCGAAGAGCAGGGCAAATACTATCGCGTTCCTGAGACCTCCTGGGACGCCCTCCTCACGCACAACGATCTTCACGGATACTTACGCGCCGTCATCGAAAAAGAACAGCCTTCCACAGAATTCTCCTCGGCAAAGATCGAAGCTCCCATCGGCAATCAGGAGGTCTGGGCCGCGGGCGTCACGTACTATCGCAGCCGCAGCGCGCGCATCGAAGAATCGAAGGACGCCGGCGGCGGTGACTTCTACGACCGCGTCTACTCCGCCGAACGGCCCGAGCTTTTCTTCAAAGCCACAGCCAGCCGCGTCGCCGGACCAAACAGCCACGTACGCATTCGCAGCGACGCCTCATGGTCTGTGCCTGAACCGGAGCTGACCCTGGTCATCGATCCGCGTGGCGGGATCATCGGCTATACCATCGGCAACGACATGAGCTCGCGCGATATCGAAGGAGAAAACCCGCTCTATCTTCCTCAGGCCAAGGTCTACGATCGCAGCTGCGCGCTCGGTCCGTGCATCGTAGTTAGCAGCGACCCGCTTCCATCGTCGACATCGATCCGCTTAGAGATACTACGCGGAGGCGAAACCGCATTTTCCGGCACAACGACGCTCGCGGCGTTGAAGCGCGAGCCTAAATCGCTCGTGGAATATCTCTTCCGCGATAACAGCTTTCCCTTCGGAGCTTTCCTGATGACCGGCACCGGCATCGTGCCGCCCGACTCTTTCACCCTGCAAAGCCGCGACGAGGTACGGATCACCATCGACCCCATCGGCACGCTCATCAATCAAGTGGCGTAAGCTGCGGGATACGATCCTTCGCCCTCCGAGGGATCGTGTCTCGGCAGCATGATGCATCGAGCCGCGTGGCCTATCCCCTTACCGCCGCCTTGATCGTGGGCGCACCGGCAACCACGCTCTTGATGTTTGGATCATTCGACGTCAATTGCAGCACCGCGTGGGTCACCTTGTCGTCGATCTCCCATGACTGGCGGATGATCACCGGAAACCGTATCAACAGGACAAAGCCCGCATCCACCAATTGCAGGTTCGACTGGATCGCAGGCGAATCGAGGCTGGAATCGATCCACGATTCGAGACTTCGATGCTGCTGTTCGATCTGTCCCCTGTAACTTTCGTAAATCGTCTGCACCGTCTTGAGGATTTCCTGCACCGCAGCGCGATAGTCCGCGCCGGGCGTCAACTTTAGAGTCAGCTCATGCCAGGCATAGTCCGTCCCCGGCATCTGCTTGTAGAGAGGAGTGCCGGCCTGAAAGAGCACGGCATTGGAGAAGACTGCCACGCGCCCGGTGGGATAGAGATCGGTGCCGTTGCCCGACATCTCCAGCATGTAAAAGCGGACGAGCCCGACTTCGATCACTTCGCCTGTAACTCCGGTGATGGTGATGCGATCGCCCACCTTCACACCATAGCGTCCGATGATGAAGAAATACGCGGCCACGGAGAGCAGAATGGTCTGCAGCCCAACCGCTATACCGGCAGTGATGAAGCCGGCAAACGTCGCCAGCGAACTGAATTGTGTGACCAGGCCGAAGATCATCACCAGCCCGCTCAAAAAGCCCACCGCCAGCCGCCGCAACACCAGCAGCTGACGCCGTCTGCGCACATCGCGCACATAACGGGTGGTCGCCCGACGCCACACCTCGCCGAGGATGAAGATCACCGCCAGCGCAATCGCAATCGCAAATACCCGCACCAGCAGAGAGCGCAGCAACGAAGTGTATTCCTGATTGACCGCGGCCCGCCACGCCTCCAGGCTGGCATGCGCCTGCTCCAGCGCCACAGTCTCCTGGCTTAGCGGAACCGAAGCCGCCGACAGTCCCTTGAACGTTGCGGTCAGAGTATCGAAGCTCTTTCGCGTCGAAGCCAGTTCAGCGGCAGCTGCTGCAGCGGACGCCTGAGCACTCGGCTTCGCCGCAGCCGTCTGATTCGCAGCAGATGCGGGAGCCGCCGTCATCTGCTGCGACAACGCCTGCCCCTGCGCAATGGTCTTTCTGAGCGTGTCCGTCAGTGGCTGGCGAAGCGCAAGAGCCTGCGCGTGAAGGTCATCTGCCTCTTTCACCAGATTGTCGATGTCCTGCCTCGCGCTTACCAACTGGAAGAGATACTGCGCCTGAGTCGTGACTCCTTCGCTATGCGCGGCGCTGATGTTTTCGAGCGTTGGCGCGACAGTCGTTGGCTTGCCCACGGTCAGCCCCGGCGCCGATCGCTCCAGTTGCACGATCTGCGCCGAAAAACCCACGTCGCTCCCGCTATCGGAACTGCTGGTGATCTTGGTCAGCGCGTCGCCCATCGCCGTCTGCAGTTCGAGCTCGCCTTCCACCTCTTGTTTTTTCTGTTGAAGCGCGGCCGCAGCCTTGGGCTTCGCCGTCTCCAGTTGCTGGGCCAACGCAGCATCCTGAGCCTTCAGGGCGGCAACCTGCTGCTCCACCGTCTTGCGCATTCCCTGCAGCCGCTGCGACTGGCTCTCCGGTGCAGCCTGCGTCTCCGTCGCACTCTGCGGCATGATCGCCGCTTCGGCCTTCGCCGACTGAAAAGCAAATCCGGCAACCTGCCCCGCCAGCGTCACCGCCTGGTCCCGATAAAGCAGATCGCTCGGCTCTCCAACCTTCTGAATCGGCGCTTGAGAGTCGCGATAGAAACGCAGCGCTGCATTCAGGTGCGCCAGGATGGCCTTGCTTCTCCCCGCCGCATCATCGGCATCCAACAGCACCGCCGGCTTAGGCTGGCTCTTCGGCGCTGCAGCAGAAGGCTTGGCCGTCTGCGCGTGCACCCGGCCAAGGCTCGCACCGAGCATCGCTACGGCAATGACTCCAACACCCGAAAACCCCAACGCCATCAGCAGGGTCGCGAAGATACTCCGGCTCAGCGGCCGCGATCCATGTCCAGACAAAAATCCACTCAGTTTCATAAGGTCTCTAGCTCATAGGAGCGCGAAAGCGCGGGAAAGGTTAGTCAGGCCTTCTCGACTGCAAGCTGGAACTCGCATTTCTTCTGCAAATCGAAGATAAAGCGGAGAGTCGCTTGGGAGGGACGGGCTTCCGCCCGTCCATGACAGATTTATTTACGATGAAGAGAGCCTCAGCCTCTGAAGATTGGGCTGATTCGTCCCTGGAAGAGAATCAGCGCCCATCTCCCTCAACCGCAAGCGTCGCCGTCATCGTGTGCTCCTCGCCGGGCGCGAGCGTGACGGCATTGCTGCGGATGTTGCCAGCCTCAGCGCAGGCCATCGACTGCCATTCGTCATCGCCCAGATCCGCGAGGGCCTTGGCGCCCTCCTGCCACGGATTCCACACCACGGTGGTCAGCGAGTTCTTCTTCTCCGTGCGGATTCGCCTGTGAAGGACAGGATCAACCACCTCAACCGCATTGCGAGTGGTGAGATACGCATTGTCGGTCGGGCCCGTGAACTTCACATCTCCCGCTTGAGTCTTTTCGCGATTGCCATCCATGTTGTCGAGATAGGGAGCGCCATCGAGCCCGGCGACTCGAGTCCGCCCCGCATCGCCCACGCGATGATAGGTATGCAGCGCCTCTTCGAACTTCAGCGCCGTATCGCCAGTGTTGGTCACGACGAGCTCCAGCTTCAGCTCCGCACCAACCGTGACGCGATGCACAATGCGAAATTCATGAGGCCACCAGCGCCGGCTGGCCTCGTCGCTCTCTGTCACCAGAGTTACGACGACCGAGTCTCCCTCGTGTGCAATCGATAGAAGCTCCCACGCCTTGGTTCGCACGAAGCCATGAGAAGGCGCTTTCTGATCATCAGCCTTGTTGCGAAACCATGGGAAGCACACCGGGATGCCGCCACGAATGGCACGCCCTTCTTCCCAGTACGACTTCGCGCTGAGAAAGATCGCATCCTCGCTGCCCGCCGGCTGCCACGAAGTCACCTGCGCTCCGTGCAGATAAATCTCCGCCGACGCGCGGGGAGACGTGACTCGCACCTTCGGCAGATTGCCTTCACCTGAAATCACACTGGCGATACCGGCGATGGCGTGCTGCTCATTCAATTTCTCGATCGACACGAAAGATGGCATAAAGAACCTCGACCTTAAGCTTACCCAATGAAAGAGACTTCACCGTGAATATGCCTATCGCATATCCGGTCATCGTGCGTCTGGCAACAAACCGCTTTCGACCAACACCGGCGGCCGGCGATGCCGAGTTGCCTGTTCGTAGGCAAAGGCCCATCCCAGCAGGTCGCCATCTCTCCATGGCCGCGCCGAAATCTCGAGGCCGAAGGGCAGCCCATCGGGATAAAAGCCGCCTGGAACCACCACCGCCGGCACGCCCAGCATGTTCACCCAGCTGGTATCGCTGTGCGGGCCGCCGCTCAGCTGGCCATCCTGCGGCATAGTTTCGTCCGGCGGAGGCATCTGCGTCGCTGGATACACGAACCCATCGAGGTGCAGCCGGTCCAGCGCCTCGGTGTAAGCGGCGAGTGCTCGCCGGCGCGGTGCGAAGTAATTGGCCTCCGCATGCGGATCGCTCTCGATCGACACCTGCCGGATCGCAGCGCGCCCTACGCGCCCTGCGTTCTCCATCCCGCCGATGATGGTGTCGGGCAGCGGCGATCCAACCACCTTCTCGTACTCTTCCGCCGAGCGATATTGCGCCGGACCGAAGTCGGCGAGAAACTTCTCCGTCCCTTCTTTGACATAAGGCAGCGTGGCGATATGCGAGGCGATCTCGGGAAAACCATCGGGACTATCCGGCAGAATCGAGTCGTCGATAACCACGGTTGCACCCGCCGCCCGCAGTCCTTCAATGGCCTTCAGGAAAGCTGCACGCGTCTCCGGCCGCAAAGGAAGCCGTGCCGCAACCCTGTCGGCGGCCACTTCGGCCGGCGATTCGTCCGAGACGATACCCTCAAATGGAATGCCCGCGCCGGTCATGATAAAGGCCGGTACGCCGAAGCGCTTGCCCTTGAGCGCATCGGTCTTCAGATATTGCGTGTATGGTCCGGGCTGAGCCTTGGCTGCCGATCCCGCGGTACGCGCATCGCGGGGATCTTCGCCCGCCATCACCCCAAGCGCGATGGCTGCGTCGGTTACGTCGCGCGCTATCGGACCGGTGTTGTCGAGCAGCCAGTCGAGCGGAGCGATACCGGCAATGCTCACCAGCCCCCGTGTCGGGAAGACCCCAACGACGGCGCTGGTCGCTGCCGGCATGCGAATGGAGTTGCCGGTATCGGTTCCGTTGCCCAGCACAGCGAAATTCGCAGTCACCGCTGTGACCGTGCCTCCAGACGACCCTCCCGGGCTGAAGCGCACATCGTAGGCATTTCCCGTCCGGCCGTACGCGGTGCTCCGGTTGGTGTCGCTGGCCGCGAAGTCCGGCATATTCGTCTGGCCGATGATGATCGCGCCCGCCTCGCGAAGTTTTGCGACAATCGTCGCGTCGCGGGGAGCGACGAGCTCGTGTCCCGGAATCAGGTAGCCCTGCCATCCGTCGGTGGTGATCAGACCAGCAATCGAAGTATTCGCCTTGGTCACGATGGGAATGCCCCACAACGGCCCGCGCTTGAAGTCTTTGCCTCCCGCAGCTGCTTCGGCATCCTCGCGGGCGGCGGCAGCCAGCGCTCCGCGCTTATCCACGTCCTGCACGGCTCGATAGATGCCGTTGTAGCGGCCGATACGCGCGAGGTACCAGTCCACTACTTCAGTAACTGTGTACTTATTACTCCGATAGAACTCCTCAAGCTGCCCAATGGTAACTTCGAGCAGATCTCGATCCACGACCTGCTGCGCGCCGCTCTCCGGCGATGGAGCGGCATTTTGCGCCACAGCCAGGCAGCTTCCAAACCCCAACCACAGAACAGGCAGATAGATCAGCTTGATACGCATCGTTCGTCGGCGTTCCTCAGAATAGAATTGTGCTTTCCATTGAAACACGCGAGGCCACCGGCTCAGAGACGATGCCGTGTCGGCTTCAGCATCTCCGCATCGCTTCCGAGCCGAAATCACGGAAGAAAAGTTGTATTATTCGAGCACAGTTGGCAGTAGAGTAAACATCTGAAACGGCGGCCGCGTTATATACTCAGGCCCAGAACCCAATCCGCCGATCGTTTCCCTAAACTTCATCGGCATGCTCTGAGATCGTCACACCGCAGCCTCATGGCGCCCGGCATGGCAGACAAACCTGTGAAACGAACGCGAAGCGACATGCCCACGCAGGCCGGAACTCCGTCCGCGTTGAGCAGCTCTGCGGACAATATCTTTCCCGGGCATATCCCTTCGCCGCCGCCAGGACCTCCAACACGAGGAACCGGCGCAACCCCTCCTCTTCCCGGAGGCCAGGAAACCTATGTTCCGGGCGACAGCCAGGCCACCAGCCCGGGCGTGCGTCAAGGATCTAGATCGGGAGCCGGCGCTTATCAAGACGACACCTCGCTTGAGCCTGGGGCTATCATCGCCACCCGTTACGAGATTCTCGAAGTGCTGGGGCGCGGCGGCATGGGATCGGTATACAAGGCTCGCGATCTCGAGCTCGACCGCCTCGTGGCTCTCAAAGTCATTCGGCCCGAGCTGGCCCGCAATACCGCTATTGTCGAGCGCTTCAAGCAGGAGCTGCGACTCTCTCATCAGGTCACCCATCGTAATGTCATCCGCATGTACGACCTCGGCGAAGACGCCGGCATGCGCTTCATCACCATGGAGATGGTGGAGGGCCGCGACCTCCGCTCCATCATCGAGGAGCGAGGCAAGCTTCCGCCCGAAGAGACCGTCGAGATTCTCCAGCAAATCTGCTATGCGCTCGAAGCCGCGCACGCTGTCGGCATCCTGCACCGCGACCTGAAGCCACAGAACATCATGATCGACTCCACCGGCCGCGTGGTGGTCATGGACTTCGGCCTGGCGCGCACCATCGAAGGCGACGGCATGACCCAGTCCGGGGCCATCGTGGGCACGATGGAATATATGTCTCCGGAGCAGGCGCTGGGCAAGAACCTCGATCAGCGCTCCGACATCTTCGCGCTCGGGCTCATCTGCTACGAGATGTTGACCGGCAACATGCCCTATCGCGCCGAAAGCGCATTGGCCAGTCTTATCAAGAGGACCCGCGAGCGAGCCGAGCCGGTCACCGTCCAGGATCCCACCATCCCCGGGCAGTTGAGCGGCATCGTCAGCAAGTGCCTCGAGACCGACGTCGAGCAGCGCTACAAGAACACCGGCGAGATTCTGCGAGACCTCGAAGCATGGCGCAGCCAGGTTGCCGGCGCTTCATTGCGCTTCAACGCCGATCTCGCCTCCACACTGCCCAACAACCGCTGGATACGCTATGCGGGCGCCGGCGCGCTGGTGCTGGTGCTCGCAGTCGGCGGGGCTGTGGTCTTCAAAGAAGTGGGCAAGCCGCATACACCGGCCGCGCAGACAGCGAAAGGCCCGGCCCTCTCGCTGGCCATCATGCCGTTCTATAACGCCTCGGGCGATCCCAGCCTCAACTGGCTTGGATCAAGCCTCGCCGACATGCTGGGCGGCGACATCGGCCAGTCAGCCAATGTTCGCACCGTCTCGCCCGACCGCCTGCATCAGGCGCTCCACGACCTTCGCATCTCGGGCAGCTCGCAGGTCGATGTAGCCACCCTGCGGCGCGTGGCGGAGTTCACCAACGCCAGCACTGTCATCTTCGGACAGTATGTAAAACCCGGAAGCCAGATTCGCATCGAGACCACCATCCTCGATCTGGCCAGCGATTCGCGCACCGTGCTGCAGACCGATGTTCCCGACGAGAAGCAGCTTCTGAATTCGGTCGACGCACTGGCCGGCGAAGTTCGCCAGAAACTGGCCGCAAACCCCGACATGCTCAACGAGCTGAAGGCGCATGCTCAGAGGCCTTCGACGAATTCCGTCGAAGCACTTCGCGCGTACACCGACGGACTCCAGCTGGCCAGGAAGGGCAACAATATCGACGCCCTCACTCAGCTGCAGGCCGCAACGGCGGCCGATCCCGAGTTTGCATTAGCCTTCGCCAAGTTGGGCGAGATTTACTCCGAGCTCGGCCACGACGATCAGGCACAGACTGCCTCCCGCCGTGCCGTGGAACTTAGTGACAGCCTGCCCGCGAGTGAAAAGTACCTCATCGAAGCCAACAACGCGCGCATCAATAAAGACACGGAGAAGGCGATCGCAGCCTACGAGAAGCTGGCCGCCGATAACCCCGGCGATACCGACGTCCAGTTTGCCTTGGCCGACCTTTACGAGAAAGCCGGCAACTTCCCTTCCGCCAAGCAACGTCTCGCCGCCGTTCTCGCCAACGATCCGAAGAACGTCGCTGCGCTGCTGGCCAGCGGCCGTGTGGCCATTCGCAGCGGAGATCCCCAGGGCGGCCTCGACTTTCTCTCGCGCGCCCTCACCCTCGCCATCCAATTCGACAACGTGGAGCAGAAGGCCGTCATCCTGCAGGCCACCGGCGTAGCTTATCGGCTGCTCAACAATCCGCAGGAAGCGCTGCGCAACTACGAAGAATCGCTGGCCATCAAGAAGCAAATCGGAGACAAGCACGGAGCCGCTGCCAGCCTGGAAGAAATCGCTTCGATCCAGGACAGCACCGGCTTCCCCGACGCCGCACTGGCCAGCTACAAGCAGTCACTGGCGCTGCGCCGCGAGATTGGCGATCAGGCCGGCATCGCCAACACCCTGCTCGATATGGGCTCCTTCTATCACGACCACGGCAAGCCAGGCGATGAGCTGAAATACATGACCGATGCCCTGCAGATCGCCCGCGATCTCGGCGATCAATCCATGCAGGCGCTCTGCCTCAACAACATCGGCAGCATCAAGCTGGACAACGGCGAGTATCAGGATGCCCTGACCTATCTCGAGCAGGGCTATCAGCTGCGCGAGAAGCTCAACGTGCCGCAGGACGTGGCCGATTCGCAGCACAACCTCGCCGAAGCCAATACCAAGCTGGGGCAGTACGATGCTGCTCTCGCCCTTTACCTGAAGGCGATTGCGACGCGGCACAGCATCAACGATCAACGCGGCGTGGCCATCGAATCCGACAGCATGGCCAGGATCTTCGCCGACCAGGGACGCTACGGCGCCGCGCTCAGCTCCATGAAGGATGCGCTGCAGATCTTCCAGCAGACCAAGGAGATGACCTCTTTCACCGTGGAAATCGTTGGAGGCTGGGGCGATCTGCTCGCACAGGTGGGACGCGGCGAAGAAGGCCGGTCGAGCCTCGAAAGCGCGCTTAGCACCGCGCACCAGATAAAAGATCAAGCGTCGGTCGCACTCGCCACCAACTGGATGGGCGACTCCTATTACTACAAGGGCGACAACGCGGCAGCCCGCACACAGTACGAAGAGGCCTTCGAGATTGCCTCCAAGGCAGGAAACAAAGAACGCGTTCTCCTTGCTCGAGTGAATAAGGCCAAGATCGAGCTTGCCGTCGGACGCGCAGCCGCCGTTGCGCCGGAGCTCAAGAAACTGGCGCAGGACGCCGACACACTAGGCTTGAAATCGGTCTCTGTCGAATGCTCGATCGATCTTGGCCAAGCTCTTATCGCGGCGAAAAATGCCAGCGGAGCCCGTCAACAACTGGACATGGCGCTGGCCCGCGCCGAGAAACTTGGCCTGCGCATGCTGCAGGCGAAAGCACATTACCAGATCGCGACCCTGCTCGTGCAAACCGGCAAGTCCAGCGAGGCGACTCCCCATTATCGCGAGGTAGTACGCATCCTGGAGAGCATCAGCAAGGAAGACAACTCCGGACATGTGCTGGAGCGGGCAGACATCCAAAGTATCTATCGCGATTCCACCAAATCCTTCCAGGGCTCCAACTAAAACGTACTTCCATTCTCCTGAATCCGTGATTTCTCGTATAAATTGTCATCCCGACCGCAGCGAAGCGAAGCGGAGGGACCTGCAGTTCCCTAACGCGGGCGTCACAGCAACCCCGTGGAAATATACCTGGCATCTCCGACGCAGGAAACTAGCATCGATCAAGTTCGCACGCAGATGAACTCGTCATCCCGAGCGAATCGTCTCCAAGGCCCGCCGCAAACCCCACAGAAGCAATTGCAAAACGAAAACGCCGGGCAAGTGGCTGCCCGGCGTTTCAGTTTTGCTGGAGTATGGCTTAAGGCGCGCCCACTCCGGTTCCCGAGAGGCTCACTTGCTGCGAGCCTCCGCTAGCGTTGTCGGTGACGTTCAGATAAGCCGAGCGCGCACCCGAACGCGCCGGAGCGAATGTGATCGGTATGGTGCACTGCGCGCGCGGCGCAAGCGTCGCCGCACAGCTGCTGGACTGCGTGAACTCTCCGCTGACACCGCCGGCCACGTTGATGCCAGAAATTGTGAGCGACGTAGCGCCGGTATTGGTCAACACCACGTTCGATCGTGTGGAGCTGCCCAACCGCACCGATCCGAACCTAAGCGAGTTTGGCGAGAAGCTGGCCACGGGATTGATCACGGTTGCAGTGAGCGGCACCGATTGCGGTGAACCCGGCGCGCTGTCACTCACCTTCAGAATGGCCGTCTGCTGGTTATACTTCGGGCCCGCGTAGAAGGCCAGGTAGAAGGTGCAAGACCTTCCCGCCGCAAGGCTTCTCGGGCAAAGATTGAGCGCAATGAACTCATTCGAGTCTCCATTCCCCACGTCGAAGAGGAACGGATCCTGGACCGTCATCGAGGCTTGCCCAGTATTGCTCAGAGTCACCGTTTTCACACCGATGTTGCCGACATACAGCGTGCCGAAATCGACACTGCTCGGAGACAGTGTCGCAATTGGTCCCGCAGGCGTGATCACGATGCTGCCCGTCGCCGTGTTCCCCTGGAAGCCGCCTGCCGGGGGATAGCTCGCCGACAGCGTATGCGGGCCGGCGGCAAGCCCGGTCAAGTTGAATACCGCAACACCATTCGAAAGGGGCGCCGATAGAGGAGCTCCGCCATCGACAACCAACTGGATATTTCCGGCCGGCGACCCCAATACGGAAGTAGCCGTTACCGTAACCACTGCCGTCGCCCCATAGATCACGCCCGGCGCCGATATGCTGAGTCCGGTCGGAGCCGTCGTCAGCGAGAGAGCGACAAAATCCGAACCGAAGTTGATGGATTTTCCAATGATGGTGCCGTCGATGCGCTGCGTGGAGTACGACACAAAAATATTCTGTTCGTTATTCGACGTCAGATATCCACCCGTCGCCGAGCCCGATACCGTGCTTGCGAAGGTGAAGGTGTTGGGTGTGGTGGCATTCGCCGTCAACACGGTGATGGCGCCGTTGAAACCGGGAATCGATGTGGCCGCAACAGTGACCGTCTGGTTGGGTGCGACCGAACAATCTCCGGTACAGGTCACAGTCGCCGTGGCGCCGTCTCCGCTGATCGAGGCTACCGGGCTGAAGAACGGATCGCCCTGGATGAAGCCCGGCGAGATCGGCTGAATCGAGTTATCGAAGGCGGTCTTAAGCGTGATCGGATTGGTCGCGTCAGTCGCCGGGCACTGCGTCACCGTATTCGTCGCCGTGTTGACGCATGAAACGGAGTAGACGATGCAATTGCCGCCCGTGTCGTCGTAAACCTGGCACTGCGAACCGGAGAATGGCCCGTTGCTGATCAACTGCGAAAACAGCTGCGGCGTAATCGCGCTCGCAGTGACCACCATGTCGATCCCTGTCGCCGGAGGAGCATCCGGCGGATAAGTCGCCGCGTAGACGTGGCTGCCGAAGGGAAAGACCGTCGGCTGTCCTGGCGGGCTGATTGGCTGCACCTGGGTCACGGAAATGTGCGGCGTGAATGTCCAGGCCATAATTTCCTGCTGCTCCTCAGAGCCGCCGGTTGCCGAAGTGAAGCCCACGTAGGCGCTGTCATTTGCAGTGCCGCTGTTAATCAGGTTTAGGTTCGCTCCGATGTCGTAAACGCCGGAAAGCACGGGAAGCGTGCCCGGGACCGGTGTGTGCGTGCCCGCAACAAAGGGCGAATCGATAAAGATCTGCAGCAGATTCGGATTCGATTCATTGGGCCCGCTGTATTCGATCACCACCTGGTGCACGTTGCCATCGGCAAGCGTGGTTCCTGTGAGCGGCAGAGGATCGATGATTGCCGGGACCGGCTCGGTGCCGACGGTCAGGTTCACCAGGCAGGGACCGGTATGATCCGGCGCATTCGGCTCACCCGCACCGCAGTTTTGAATCGCGATATGGTTGTCGTTCAGGGAGTCTCCGTTGTCGGACGGATCCCATGCGTTGCGATAGGTATCGAATTCGATGGCCAGACTGTTGTCGATGCCCCCGTATCCGATGCAGCCGCCATCGCCGCCAACCACGCTCAAGCCGGAGCCGGTCTCCTGGCAAAGGAAGGGTGAGCCATTCCCGGTTGCGTTCTGAAGGACAAAAGCGATTCCGTCGGCAGTGATGGTTCCAGGCGCCGGATTCAGCTTGAACGCGAAATAGGAGGTGAACCCAGTCGACACCTTCTGCGGAACCGAGAACCACATGCTCGAGTTCTGGAAATTCTGCGCCGGTGTCATCTGCACCGCGAAGTGCGAGGCAGCGACCGGAGGATTGTCGGTCGTAATCGGATCGATGATCGCCGGGAAGGTATCACTGAAGAAGGACGGGTTCAACGCTGCGCCCGTCCCATCGTTGAAGCAGAAGAGCGTGCCTGCAGGCGCGGTGTTCGCCGAGCACTGGAACGAAGCCTGGCTCGGATTGGCCTGCGGCGTATCGAAATCGTAATACGTCACTTGCTGCGAGAAGGCAGTTCCCGAAAAACACGACAGCACCAGAATGAATAGTGCAGCGACAAGAGTATTCCTAGACCGGATAAGTCTCATAATGGTTTCCTTTTGGAGTCTCGCCGCAAGGCAAGACGCCAATCTAGAGCCGGAAGCGGAGCTAAGCCACAAATCTAAGCCGCGCTCGAATGTATACGGGGGGACGAAACGTTAGCTATGGGGGCAGATCATCTTTCCTACAGATGTAGACCGCAGCGGGATGCCCGACGCAGCTTTCCTATTGGGAAAAGCTACAAATAGCGAATCTCCCGAAGGACACAAGAATAAGAAAAATGATCTTGATGACAGGGATAAATGCAACGAGGATGTCCAGAGGTTCCCTGCCACTTCGACGGTAAAGCGTAACCGCTGCATCGAAATCAAGTCAAGGAAAATGGGCCCCGAATACGATACTCAAATCAAGCCACCGAAAGGTAACCCTCGAAAGATCCACGTTGCGGCAGGTTCTTCGTTACACCAGTAACTAACGGGCGAAAACTATCTAAGTCAGACAACGACTCGCAGTACGCCCATGTAGTTCGCCGATGTAGTTGCGCGTCTACAACTAGGTAGTTTGCAGGGTCGCCTCTTCAGCAAGAATGACTCCGGCCGCAGAAAACTCCCGCTCGATTCGTACCACTGAGCCATCGGTATCGATCGCCTTGCAGCCATCCCGCAAAATCGTGGCGGGAAAGCCCAGACGTCTCGCATCGAGCGCCGAATAGCCCACGCAGAAGTCATAGGCCAGTCCCGCAAAAAATGCCCGCTTCAAACCACGCTCACGCAGGTAGCCTCCGAGCCCGGTCGCAGTCGCACGATCGTTCTCGAAGAACGCGGAGTACGAATCGATGCCGACGTGAAATCCCTTGCGCAGAATCAACTCAGCTTGCGGCAGGTGCAGAGCAGGATGGAAGTCGGCGCCCTTCGTCCCCTGAACGCAATGGTCGGTCCAGAGAACCTGCCTTCCATAGGGAAGGTCGATGGTCTCGAGCGGCGCGTGACCAGGATAACGGCTGGCAAAAGAGCAATGCCCGCGTGGATGCCAATCCTGGGTGAGAACAACGTGCTCGAACTTGCGTGCCGCGCGATGAATCACATCGATGACCGCATCGCCTCCAGGAACGGCAAGCGCACCGCCCGGGCAAAAGTCATTCTGCACATCAACGACGACCAGCACATCTTCGGAAGTAATCTGCATGCTTCCATAGTGCGGGTTGCAGGCTCCGCTCGTCGAGAATTCGCGGCGCAATCTCGACGAGCCGCAATCAACCCTGGGTGAAGGGCTCTTCGAGTGAAAGGCTGGGACCGGTAAAGAGCTTCGCTCCGTCTTCGGTGATGTACATGTCGTCTTCCAGGCGAATGCCGAACTCTCCGCGGATATAAATGCCGGGCTCATCGGAAAACGTCATATTCGCCGCCAGGGGAAGCGTGTTTCCGCGCACCAAATACGGCCATTCGTGGCCATCCATGCCGATGCCATGCCCCACGCGATGCGTGAAGTGCGCATAGTCCGGACCATATCCCGCGTCGGTGATCACCTTGCGCGCGGCGGCGTCAACAGCTTCGCAGGGAACGCCGGGGCGCGCGGTTGCGAGAGCGCGCGCCTGCGCACGATGCACGATATCGAAGACCTGCCGCATCTTGTCCGATGGCTTGCCGTAGACAAAGGTGCGGCTGATGTCCGACTGATACCCTTCCACCGTGCAGCCGTCGTCGATGAGCACGATCGCTCCCTCGCGAATCGTCTGCGGTTTGATCGAACCATGAGGCAGCGCTGAATACTCTCCCGTCTCGCAACTCGCGTCACCGGGAAAGCCCACTCGCTCGTAAGCCGAGCCGATCAACGCGGAGAAATCGTGCGTCGACATGCCGGGATGCCCCGAGCGCCAGGCAGCTTCGTATACCTGCAGCGTGACAGAGTTCGCGAACTGCATGAGCGCCAACTCTGCTGATGACTTGATGCTGCGGCAGCCGACCGTGACCGGACGCGCGTTCACTAATTTGGCTTGAGGCAGGGCTCGGCCGATGCCCTCGGCGAAGACATAAGGCATCGTTTCCTCGATGCCGACCGTTCCACTCGTAAGGCCCAGATCCTTGAGTCCGTGAGCCACGCGCTCATAGGGACTCTCGTCTTCCTGCCACGTGTAGAGCCGCGTCTGCGCCATGGCTGGAACCAACGCCAGCCTCTCCTGCAAGCGCTCTTCTTCAAATGCCGGGCAGACGCCGTAGGGCTGTCCCTTTACCGGGATCACCACCACCGTCAGCCGCTCACTGTTGCCCCAGCGAACGCCGCAGAAGTAGTTGAGCGTGGCGCCTCCGGCCAGGCAGATCGCCGCCATGCCGTTCTTCTCCATCAGCTCGCGGGCTCGCGCGATGCGCTCTTCACGTTCCGCGCTGGTGATCGGCTTCGCCTCCGAGCGGCGGTCTTTCAACGCAGCAATGGCGGGAGGAAGCGAATTGGCCGCAGTACCGGTTGCTTCCTGCGCATGAAGTCTTCCAGAGAGAGCAGGAATCAGCGCAGCCGGAGCGGCGCCGGCCAGAAAGGAACGGCGTGTCGTAGTCATGTAGCCGCATCATATCTCGACTGGCCTATGCCCCTAAGGGATTTCGAGAGCCTACTCGATTGTCGTGGGAAAGCTCAATTGGCCTTCATACCCGGCATCGCGGAATGGTCCATATTGTCATGGCCCTGGTCATCGTCATCTACCGACCAGATCTTCTTCGGATCGGTCTCATAGGGATAAACGTGAACCATCCATCCGAAGAGGTGGGGACGAAACTCTCCGCCTGCCGCCTCGCAGGCTTCCTTTGTAGTAATCGATCCCATCAGGCCAAACTTCGCATCGGACCCGAAGTACTCAGCCTTTCGTCCCGCCGGAGCTTTGCAGAAATTGATGTGCTGATGCCAGCGTGCTACGCTGAGCGGAATGCGTTCGTTCAACTCCGACTCCGGAGCAGACACGCGGTCGGTATACATCGCGCCCACCAGCTTGTAGCCGCCATCTGCGGTCTTGGTATAAAGCAGCGACGTCGGCTTTGAGGCATCGAAGTGCGACCATGCCTCGCGGCCATAGTCGTACCTCGTGAAATGGTATTGGGCCTGCGGCACATCGGGCAGGAAGATTTCGTATCCCTCAGCCAGCGCCTTCTTGTAGTCCTGATAAGGAGCCATGGCTTCTTTGGCGGCAGCGACAACCGCATCCGCCTTCTGCTGGTCGCCCGGCTTCAGCGGCTGCAGCGCGGTCAAATACATATGACCGCCCATGCCCGCCATCCCCGGCATGGTATCCGCGGAGGCAGTTTGCTGCCCGAGCTGTTGCGATTGTTCAGCCTGAGCGAGTGCTGCTGCTCCAAGGAAGGTGATGCCCAGACAAAGAATCAAATTGGAATATCGAAGTACTACCTTTCGCAGCATGGTTTTCTCCCGAAAGACAAGTCTTGATTCATCATTACGCCATATCAAAGAAAAAAGTTGCGAATACCCGATGAATCGCCAGGCATCAAACTGTCTGAGCTGGCGAACCACGTATTCTTTAGCGAAGGAGAATGAGCCGTTCCTGGCCGCTCTGCGAAAGTATTTCGATGGCCAGCCTGCCCCCTCACTCTGGAACGCATTTAAGTGGCGGAGCGTCGAATACGCGTGCATCGTGTCGCTCCCACCATGACAAAGCCAAGGCGTTCATAGAGCGCAATCGCGCGATGATTCGTTTCGGCGACGTGCAGAAAGCTCTCCAATCCGGCGGCCGCATGTTCGTGGAGCAGATGACGAATCAGATGTGCCGCGTATCCCCGTCCTGTATGTCCTGGACGCGTACATACCGCACTGATCTCCCGCATTCCGGGCACAGCCAGGCGTTCCCCCGCCATCGCAACCAGTTTCCCCTCCGCTCTGATTCCCCAATAGCTGCCCATCACATAGGTTCGCGGCCGGAAAAAGCCCGGGAAGGCCACATCCGTGAGTTCAACCATCTCGGCGGCGTTCTCTGCGTTGAGAGGCATGATGACCGGAGGTGCGGCTTTGTCCTCCACTGCAACAGTAGCGGAGGATTGTGAAGGAACCATCTGCAGCGCATTGATATCGAACAGGACTTCGATTCCTTGGCACGCGGGAAACTCTACGCCGGCGATCTCGCTCCAGCCTACATATGTCTCTTCTCCGGGCAACATCAACTCGCGCAGTTGGGCCAGAGCGTCCTCTCGGTATTCGAGCAATGCTGCGAAAGGAACGACATCGGCTGGATAGCGCCGGGCCAAAGGAGCAGCGATGGCCAGGCTGGCATGCTCGGTCGCGAGAGCACGCCACACTACCCCGAAAAGCGGCTCATCGGACGAGACTGTCAATCCAGCAACTCCCCATAAATATCGATACTAATGTCTATCGCATCGCGCCGGCCGCATGGAGATCCACAAACAGAACTAACGGTGCGCAGCCACAGACGGGCGGATCTTATCCGCCGGTACGATGCCCCGGCCTTCCAGAACCGCATAGAAATGATCGGCTGCAAGATTCGTGAACGAATCGATCTTGCCCGAGGGCCAGCGAACTTCCACGGTATCGATCTTGGTCGCGGCCCCTAGCCCGAAGTGCAGGCGCAGATCGTTCTGCGAAAGATAACTGCCGCCGCTGTGAACTTCATCCGTCTGCGTGACGCCGCCGGAAACAATCTTCACACGAGCATTCAGAGCGAGACGGTTGCTCTTCACTCCGGCGAGTTCCAAACTCACCCAATGATTGCCGGGGATACCGTGATTCTTCAGGATCATCGGGCTGCCGTCGATGTCTCCGACCACTACATCCATGTTTCCGTCATTGAAGAGATCGCCGACCGCGAGACCGCGCGATACCCGCTTCTCACTCAGAGCAGGCCCGGCCTGATCGCTCGCGTCGCAGAAGCTTCCATCCTGCTGGTTCATCTGCAAAAGCTTCGGCTCGCGATATCCCGCGCCTGAAGGCAGCGTATCCACCTGCGGATATACATGACCATCGACGGTGATGAGATCGAGCCAGCCATCGTTATCGAGGTCGACAAAGGCCGTTCCCCATTTCACGAAAGGCAGCGAAGGCAGCGCCACGCCCGCCGGATAGGACACTTCGGTGAAGTTCCAGTCGCCATCGTTGCGATAGAGAAGATCGTTCTCATCGGAGAAGTTCGTTACGTACAGCGATGGCCGTCCGTTATGCAGATAATCGCCAATCGCAACTCCCATTGAAGCCTGCTCCGAGCCGTCTTCGCTGACCGCTGTGCCCGATTGCAGGCCGATATCCTTGAACTTGCCGTCGCCCATATTTTTGTAGAGGAACTTCGGCGTGGAATCGTTGGCAACATAGATGTCGGGGCGGCCCGTATTGTTGAAATCCGCCCAGATAACACTCATGCCGTAGTAGCCGTCGGGATCGTTGACGCCCGCGGCCTTCGAGACATCGGTAAATGTGCCGTCGCCATTGTTATGAAAGAGCGAGTCTCCGGCGCCGCGCAGCCCGCGCGGGCCGCACTGCACGTCGATACCACGATACTTGCAGTTGGGCGCGCTGCCGAAGCCGGGCATGTCATTCAAATGGAAGTCGACGTAATTTGTAACCATCAGATCGACAAATCCGTCGCCATCGTAGTCGCCGAACGAAGCGCCTGTCGACCATCGGCCATCCGACACTCCAGCCTTCGCTGTCACATCGCTGAAGGTGCCGTCTCCGTTGTTGCGGTAGAGGACATTCCCGCCAAGACAGGTCTCGTAGATATCCGGCCAGCCGTCGTTGTTGTAGTCTCCAACCGCGCCGCCCATGGCGAAGCATGGCTTCGTCAGGCCGGCCTTATGCGTGACATCGGTGAAAGTGCCATCGTGATTGTTACGATAGAGCGCGCCGAGGCTCTTTTCACCACCTAAGTTTTTCGGGTCCTGGATGGCTATGGCCACCGTCGGCGCATTCGTGAAATAGATATCCAGCCAGCCATCGCGATCGTAGTCCAGCAGGATGACGCCGCCGCTCATTGACTCGGCGATGTATCGTTTGGATGGATCGGAGGCGTGCGTAAAAGTAATTCCGGTTTTGCTCGTGATGTCTTCAAGCTGCGGAATCGTGCGACCGCTGCACTTGGCGGCCTTTGCTCCCGGTGGTGGCGGTGCGGGCGGAGGATGTCCCTCCTGCGCAGGAAGCAGGCTTGCGCAAAACAGAGCTGCCAGCCATGCAGCACTTCGACCGCGGCTGCGAATTAGATCGAAAATCAGGTTCATGGGTTTTGTGTGGGAGCCTGCGCGGAAGTTTGAGGAAGATGCGGCCGCGCCTTTGCCTTCAGCTCCTGATACACAGCCAGCTCGCGATCGGCGTCGGCTACTCGCGACTCCTTGCGATAAGCGGCCTGCAGCTCGTAGTGAACATAATCTTTGTCGGGGATGAGGCGGGCTGCTCGCTCAAGGTGTGGCACCGCTTCGCGCAGCTGCCCGCGATCGATCAGAATTTTTCCCAGCTCGTACTGAGCATTCGCATAATCGGGTTGTTCCGCGACGACCTGTTCGAACAACTTCGCCGCATCATCGATTTTCGACTCCTGCAGGTCGACAAAGCCCATCTCGTACGTTGCATCGGGATCGCGCGGCGTGAGCGCAAGTTCTGCCTCGAACTCTGTGTGGGCATCGCTCCAGTGCTCCCATCGGATATCCGCCAGACCTGCGTAGTAATGAGCCTTCTGAAGCGAGGGATTCGCCGCTGCAGCGCGATGGAGCACGTCAATCGCCTTGGCATAGTCTCCGATCTCAATCCACAGCTGCCCGGCCAATAGCATCGCGTCTGGCGGCAGATTCTGGCTTTCATAGCGGCTCAATACTTCAGACGCGTGCGGCAGATCGCCGGTCTTGGCCAAAGACGCAGCCCATGCATAGCCGACGGTCGCGTCCTCCATGCCGGGAATACCGAGAGGATAGAAGGCAGTGGAGGCGTCTCCATATTTATCGATATTGAAGTACGCCATGCCCAGCATGGCGCGAAGCGCCTTGCTATCCGGCTGCTGCGCGACCGCGCGTGAGAGGCCGCGAATCGCTTCGGGATAATTCTTGACGCGAAACGCACTCTGACCGAGGTTCTTATCCAGATCGGAGACATCCGGATTCCACCTTTCCGCCTCCTGATAGTGCGTCAACGCAGATGCGTAGTCGCGCTGGATCGCCTCCGATGTAGCCAGATCGCTGAGGCTTTGTCCGAGAATGCGCCGAAGTCCCTGGTCCTGCTCCTTCACCGCGTCGAGTTGCTCGGGCGTCAGCTTCGCCTGCTGAAGCACCGCTGCATCGACGGGCGCGAACGGATCGGCACTGCCCTTCACCAAGGGAGCGGCCTGATTCTCCTGCCTTTTGTCGAGCGGCACAACTGCAGCCATCGCGCTGCTGCTGCCTGCCTGCGCCATGAACATCGCAGTAGTCCGTTGCTGGCTATCGATCATGGTTTTGTTCTGCAGATCGCGGGCCTTCGCAATGAAGGAGTCCGCCTCCTGCTCGCGCCCAGACGCCAAAAGGATGCGGCCAAGGTCGACGTAAGCGCGGCGAATCTGGAAAGTCCCGCGGGCTTCGTCGGTTCCAGTCAGCTCGACAGCCTTGCGCAGCAAAGGCTCTGCCGCTTTCGAATCGCCCTGCGCATAAGCGTTCAGCCCCATAAACAGGTACGGCTCCGGCCAAGTAGGATCGATCTCCGACGCAGCCTTCAGATATTTCTCCGCGACTGCGTACTGGCGCTCGCTCGAAGCCATGAAACCGAGCATGTAGTTCGCCAGAAAATCCTTCGGATGATACTGCACTTCCTTCTCGAACTCCGGCTCGACTTCGGGAGTGGGCTTCCACTCGTTCGACGACAGATGCGCCAGCCCCAGAAAATAATGGGCATGCGGCGTCGAAGGATCGAGCTCGATAGCACGCTGAAACTCGCGAACGGCCTCCGGCATCATGCCTGCATCGCGATAGGCGCGGCCCATGAGCACATGCAGCGAGCCGCTGTCGCCCGCCAACTCTTTCATCTGTTCGAAAACCGCGTCGGCTTTGCGCTTGCCGGCAGCGTCCTTGGTCGAGAGCCAGCAGATGGCCAGGGAATAGTATGTCTCGATTTCCGGCTTCTGCTCCGCGGCCTGCGTCAAAACTTCCGCAGCTTGCTGGAAATCCTGCTTGTCGATATAGGCCTGCCCCAGAATCAGATAGGTCCGCGAACTCCGCGCATCGCCGGCCAGCGCCTTCTTTGCCTGTTCGATTGCCAGGTCGGGCTGCTGCGCCTGCAGCGCACTGATCGCCATCTCGGTACGCGTCTCTGGATTGTCCTCGAGCTCGATCGACTGCCGGTAGAGTTCCACGGCCTGCGGGTACGCATGCTCCGCTGCTCGCAGCTGCGCCATCATCCGGAGTGCGATTGGAATCAGCCGCCGATTAGTCTGCGCAATGGCAACCGCATTCTGGGAGCTCTGTGCGGCATTGGCCGCTTCTACGCGACGATTCAGCTCCGCCTGAAGCGGGATGGAGGACTGATTGCGTGATGAGGCGGGCGTCTGATTGTACGCTGACAAGCCGGCCACAAACTGCGGAGTTGCGGCTATTCCGCACACCATCACGACGCCAAGCAGGCGCCCATAAATAGGACCGTGAAGAAATTGAAATTGTACGGCGTTCACAAAAAGTAATTGCCCGACTCTGTAGGGAGAGTAAAGCGGCGAGGCTTGAATGACAAGCCTCGCCGCTTCGGTCTACAGCGTTTTGGTTGGCACTCTTAGAACGTGAGTCTGAGAGTGTATTGCAAGGTGCGTCCCTGGTTGAGGTTTTCGGCGCCCGCCTGCCCGAAGCCCTTGGGAGTGTTGAGTGCCGAGTTGGGTTGACTGAGAGACGGATTCGTGGTGTTGACCGATCCCGACGCTGCACCGGTAACAATGTTGTTCGTAGGGCTGCAAGGCTGTCCGGTTGGCCCGCCTCCAGGGATCGGCTGTTGAGCTCCGCCGCAAAGCAGCGGCGAGGTCGAGGTGAAACCGGTAGATTCCAGGTTGCTGCTGTTGAAGTTTGGATGATTGAAGATATTGAAGAAGTCCATGCTGAACTTGATCCGCAATCTCTCCTTGATCAACCAGTTCTTCGCCAGCTGTGCGTCCATGTTGGTGTTGGGCGCGCCATAGCAAGAACCGCGAGGCGCCAGGTTGCCGGGGAAGCTCCCGAGCGCATAACCCATCAGGCTGAAATGGTCATAGTTCAGGAGATTCGGCCCATTCTTCCCGGTGCCACAACCGACGTCCGTGACCAGCGGCCGCTGGTTGTTGGTGTAGCCGGTTCCAACCAGCGCCGAGAGCGAGCTGGAGTAACCCGGAATGCAATTTCCGTTGAGTGTCTGACCGGCATCCGGCCCGTACAGGTTGGTGCAAGCGCCGCTAGCTCCTGAGGAGAAGACACTGAACGAGCTGCCCTCCGCCAGACTGACGATGCTGTTGAATTCCCAGCCGCCTGCGGTGTTCTGGACGAGTTTGTTGTAGTTCGCCAGCTTCGGCAGAAAGAACACCTCGTTAGCGACGAAGATATTGGGACGGTTGATGTTGGTATTGCCCTTGTCCAGACCGGGATTGTACTGGTCAGTGGTCGCTTCCTGGTTGACCGTGCCCGACGAGTTATCCAGTTCCACGTCGCCAATGGAGTGGCTCCACGTGTACGCGGCCTGGAAGGTTGAGAAGCTTCCTGTCTGGGCACGGAAGAGAGCTTGCAGCGAGTTGTAAGACGCATGGCCGCCGCGCAGGAAGCCGCCGATCATGCCGAAGTTGTTCGCAGGACGGAGTGCATTCTGCGCCGTTCCGCTGGTGAATGCCCCGTCCAGCCAGTTGGCGTTGCTGAGAGCGTTTGCGTCACGCATCGAGGTGAGATGGACTCCGGTGTTGCCCACATACCCGATCTGCAAGGTGGTGTTGCGTGCCACTTGCTGTTCGACCGACAGGTTCCACTGCCAGGCATTGGGAATGAAGCCGCCCGTCGTCTTATTGGCGCTGGGCGAAACCGAGGCGGTGGTCAAAGGCGTAACCGTATCCAGCGAACGGTTGGTGTTGATGCCGAGCACGAAGGGCGCGTTGCGAGCGAGGTTTTCGGCAATACCCACCAGCTCACGCTCGTAGAACTGACCGCCGCCGGCGCGCACCGCCGTCCTTCCGTCTCCGAACACATCCCACGCGATACCCACGCGAGGAGCGATGCTGTGATTGTTCTCCTGAACCAGAGAAGCGTTTGGTCCAGGAGTGCCGCTGGAAAGCGGCAGGCTCACACCCAGCCCAGCCAGAAACTTCATCTGGTTAGCGCAGGGAGTCGTTCCCGGCACGATCAGGATGCCGTTGCATGCATCGCCAGGATTCGCCGCTGCTTCTCCCGCGCTCCAATTGGCCGGGCTCCAGTTGGCCCATTGGTTGGGATAGTTGCCGCCGCCGTTGGAAGCTGGATTGGTGTTGCCGCCACTCGTTCCACCGAAGGGTTCCCGGTAAAACGACCAGCGGAAGCCGAAGTCGATCGTAACGTTGCGCCTGATCTTCCAGGTATCCCCCACATACGGCTCGATGTCATGCCAGTGAACATCGGCGATGCCGTCGATGCTGTTTTCCGTCACCCCCGAGAATTCCTGCGGCTGGCTGCCGGTTCCCGGAATCAGGATGGTGGCAAGAGCGTTGTTGGTCTGGGCGCAGGCAGGAAGGCCAGGCCCGGTTGCGCCTCCCGCTGCGCAATACACTGTGCCCGGCAACGCTGGCCGGTCGGCGCCGGCGCCATTGCTCTCGGTCTTCTCATTCGTGCTCCAGAAGATACCGGTCTTGAGCAGGTGATTTCCGTGCACCTTGGTGAGGTTGTCCTGCACCGTGTAGAGATCTTCGTGGTTGCCGTAGGGCGCGATATTCCACATCGATGTCGTTCCGCTGCCGGAGGTGCCGTTGATATATCCGTAAGGGTTGAGACCGCCCCATCCGCCGAAGAATTCATCCTTTTCTTTCAGCGACGACGGGAAGGTTGCCGGATATGCCGCCTGCAAGGCCGGAACGATATTGGCCTTGGTGCCTTCAAGCGTGGTGATAATGGCGTTGTGACCGTAGCCGAACTCCACGTCGTTGACCAGCGTATTCGAGATGGTCGAGCTCAACTTGGCCATCACGCTCTTCGAGGGCTGGCTCCAGGACGAATCGACGGTCGGGAAATCGGACTCACCCCAGAAGGGCGTGCCATCATTCTGCGCGGGATTGGTCCAGGAATCCTGGGTCCAGCGAAGCGTAGCGCGGTTGGACTTGGTGACGTCATAGTCGCCGCGAACATTCCACTCGCTCCAGTTCAGGTGATTGTCGACCAGCTGAGAGTAGTTGTTTCCGCTGCCGTTCACAGTGGCCGGACCGGTCGGGTAGAACTGCGCGATCAGCGAACCAGCCGCATCCGGATTGGCGATCTTGAACGGGTTCCCCGGTGCTTGCGCGAAGGCTGGAATCGTCGGCACCGTCGCTCCGCATTGATCCTTACCGCCGCTGTATCCACTGAAGTCTCCGCCCTCTTCGGCTGCGGTCGGAACGCACGCCGCCAGAGGAACACCCTGAATCTCCTTGTTCCACTCCTGGTTCCACCAGAGAAACAACTTGTCCTTCATGACCGGGCCGCTGATGTTGTAGCCGTAATCGTCGCGGCGCTCTTCCGCTTTGCCTAGATTGTTGTGGTCGGCAAACCAGTTGTTGGCGTCGAGAGCATCGTTGCGGCCTGAGTAGAAGACGCCGCCGTGGAATTGGTTTTCACCCGATCGGGTGGTAACGCTGATGATCGCGCCGGACGCCTGGCCATACTCCGGGCCATACGAGTTACGGATCATCTTGAATTCCGCGATGGTATCGACCGAGGGATAAATCAGGATGGTGCGGTTCGAACCGACGTCATTGTTATTCACGCCGTCGACCAGGAACAGGTTATTGGTGTAGGGGTTTCCATTAACGGAGAAGTTAACGCCTCCGTCGAGTCCCTTGCCGACGAAGTTCGCCCCCTGCGCCGCACTGACACCGGGAGAAAGCTGGGTCAATCCAACAAAGTTCTCGCCGCTGAGAGGCAATTCGCGCACCTGGGTGCCGCTCACCACTTCACCTACTGCTGCCGAAGTAGTTTGCACCTGCACGGCGTTGGCGGTAACAGTCACCTTCTGGCTTACCGCGCCGACCTGCAGCATGGCTTTGACTTCGGTTGTCGTCGAAGTATGGACCTCGATGCCGGTTTCAACGTATTCCTTGAAGTTCCCTTGAGTTACGTGGACTTCATAGGTTCCCACGGACAGTTGGGCAAAGGTGAATTCCCCCTGCGCGCCCGAGCTCTGGGTGACCTTGGTGCCGTTGCCGGTATTGATCACAGTAACCGTAGCGCCCGGAACCGCAGCCCCGCTGGCGTCCGTCACCGAACCGGTAATTGTTCCTGAGTATTGTTGAGCGTGCAGGCTAAGGGGAATGATCAGCAGCAGCGCCAGAAGAGTGTAGGTCCATGCGCGGAAACTGGATAGTCCGGCGCACACACCTCCCCTTCCCGATTGATTGCACATAGTGCCTCCTGAAAAAGTCGTAATCGGATTCGAAGGTCGGGATTTTCTAACCCCGTGATTCGAATCCTGATAACGTTAACAGCTTCTACTGAAACGTTTGACTTGCGAGCGGGTGCTTGAGCGTGTGAACGATTGATTACTCCACCAAAAGGATGACTGTCAATAAAAATTTCGGCTCGGTAAGATGATGTTCTATTTACTTCGAAGCCGCTGTTTACCAGGGATATACCAAGCTTTGGCGAACTTGCGGGCACTCCATCTCCTTTGTTCGTCAGCGAGTTAGCGATTCATTTGTGAGCTTGCGAGTTGTAAACCTGTATAGTCTGCCGACGATCCAATTTACTTAAAACAGCTGCGATCCAATACAGTGTTGGGCCCGAACCGCATACTCTCCGCGAACATTGCGCCATCAAGCTACTTCCGCTTATGTTTTATGCAATCGCTTCATCTTGTTCGAACCTAGAGGCATGGCCATTCCCGGCAAAAACGATTTAGTGCCTCTTGGCATTCTGCTTCTCATCGTTCTCTTCCTGCCGCCTGGGTTGGCCGCTCAGCTCTCCACGGAAGACCATCTCGCCGATCCCGGCTTCTGGCCCACATCGACCGCCCCATCTCGTCAGGACTTCATCGGCCCCGCCGGCTGCCAAAGCTGTCACGCCGCAAAAGTTGCGTCGCAAGCCACCAACGCCATGGCCCGCAACCTCGTCCACGCCGGAGACAGTGCAGCGCTCCTCTCCCATCCCCGCCTGACTTTCAAGGTTGGCGACTACCGCTATCTCATCGAGAGCCGGCCGGGACACAGCCTGTACTCCGTGACGGATGGAAAGATTGCGCTATCCTCGCCTTTGCTCTGGGCCTTCGGCACGCCGCGCGTGGGGCAGTCCTATCTCTTCAAAAAAGATGACGGCCATTTCTACGAGGCCCGCGTAACCTACTTTCCCAGCCTGCAGGCATTGGGCTTCACGCCATCGCGCGCGCTCGCGGCGCCCAAGGACACCGAGGAAGCCATGGAGCGGCAGGTGCCGGATTCGGAGGTGCGGCGCTGCTTCGGCTGCCACACCACGGCTTCCAACATCGGCGACAGCTTCAACGAGGCCACGTTCATTCCGGGAGTAACCTGCGAGGCATGCCACGGGGCGGGATTGAAACACGCCGCCGACATGAAGGAGTTTCTGGCCGGCAAGCAGGCAGCGACGGCAACCATCTTCAACTCCGCTCACCTGAGCCCATCCGACCAGGTGGACTTTTGCGGCGCCTGTCACGGCACCTGGTGGGATGTGAAGCTCTCAGGCACTAGGGGAGTTTCCGCAACCCGATCGGCGCCCTATCGATTGGTCACCAGCAAGTGCTGGGGAACGAAGGGCGATGGAAGGCTCGTCTGCACCTCCTGCCACGACCCGCATCAACCGCTGCAAACCCAGGCCTCGGATTATGATCACGCCTGCCTGAAGTGCCACGTCAACAGCGCCGCCGCGCAACTTACGACCGATCATCCCGGCAAGGCTTGTCCGGTTGCGAAGAAGGATTGCACCTCCTGCCACATGCCCAAGGAGTACGTCCCGGAGATGCACGACAACTTCACCGACCATCGGATTCGCATCGCCAAGGCTGGAGAAAGCTTCCGGGAATAGAGTCTCGTTAAAACGATTTACTCGAGGCGTCCGCGACCTTCAATGATCCGGACATAGCGATCGATAGGCAGATCGGTGAAACGCTCCACGCCTCCTCCGGGCAGCGGCCAGTGAACTTCGATCCAGTCGATCCTGGTCCGCTCGCCGATCCCCAGCACCAGCCGTGGATCGTGCGAAGAAAGAAAACTCCCACCACCTACCTTGGTTCGCGAGCGCTTCAGATCTCCAGCCTGATAGACAATGCGCGCACCAACAGCGTCGGAATTGGATTTCTTTCCGACCAGATGCACTCCCAGCCAGTGCCTTCCCGCCGCGGCCGTGTTCTTCAGCAGCACCGGGGCGCCATCGTTGACGCTGACCAGCGCATCGACAGCTCCATCATTGTTGAAGTCTCCGATGGCCAGGCCCCGCGCCGCATAGTTCTTTGCGAATGCAGGACCTCCCTCCGCGCTGACATCGCGAAACGTCTTGCCCTCGCGATGAAACAACAGCAGCGGCTCGCGGTATGTCACCTTGCTCGAGATTTCATCCACCAGGTCGTCGGGAAAGCCGTTGGCCAGGATCAGATCGAGGTCGCCATCGTTGTCGTAGTCGAAAAACTTCAGCCCCCAGCCGCTCATCCATCGCGTGGCCATGCCGATGCCCAGGGGCATGGCGAGATCGTCGAAGCTCACGTCGCCGTTTTTTGATACCCCATTGTTCGAGTAGAGGGAAAAGATCTCCTCATCGATATTTGCGACAAACAGATCCATCGCCCCATCGTTGTTGAAGTCCGCCGCATCGACGCCCATGCCCGAACGCGCCCGACCATCTTCGCTGTAGGCCACGCCGGCCGTGAAGCCTGCCTCTTCGAACTTGAACGCACCGCCGTTCGCCGGGCCACGATTCATGAAGAGAAAATTCGCCACCGTATCGTTGGCCACGAACAGATCCATCAGGCCATCGCCATTGAAATCCGCGGCCACCACGCCCCACGCCTTGCCCATGTGCTCCGCGATTCCCGACTCTTTGCTGACATCGGTGAATGTCCCATCGCCGTTGTTGTGGAAGAGCCAGCTCGGCCGGGGCTTGAAGATGCGCGGAATGCAGTAGTGGCGCACGCCATCTTTATCCGTACCGCAGCCCAGCGAAGCATCGAACTCTGCGAACTGGCAGACGAAGAGATCGAGCCTCCCATCGTTGTCGTAGTCAAACCAGACCGCGCTCGAACTCCAGCCAGCGCAGGCGACGCCCGCCTTGTCGGTCACGTCGGTGAAGGTTCCGTCGCCGTTGTTGCGGTAGAGAATATTCCTTCTAAACTGAGTTACATATAGGTCGGGGAAGCCGTCACCGTTGTAATCGCCCACCGCCACGCCCATGCCATAGCCGCCGCCACCCATACCCGCCTTCTCAGTTATGTCGGTGAAGGTCCCATCGCGATTGTTGCGATAGAGCGCATTGTGCAATGGCTTCGCGGGCGTATAGAAATCAGCCTTCCCGCTATTCACCAGATAGATGTCCATCCAGCCATCGTTGTCGTAGTCGAGAAAGGCGCAGCCAGCGCCCGAGGTCTCGGGCAGATGCTTCATCGGAGACTTGCCCGCAGTATGCATCCAGGTAATGCCGCTGCGGCTGGACGGAACTTCTTCGAAGAGATACGCCGAATCCGGAGCAATCGCATTTAGCAGAGGATGGCGGCCAAAAGGCAACATAACCGGGAGCAGACCCTGCAGGAATCGACGCCGCGAAACAGATTGCAGCTGCGAATCGAAATCCCGGGAAGAAAGCCGCCGCTTCATCCAGAGAACAATATCAAATCGCTGCTGGTGTCAGATTGCGTGGTTGAGATTGACTGAATCAAGTTCGGTTATCAGTGCGATCTCTCGGCAGCATTGCCCGCCGGAGGCCGCTCCGCATTCCACATGGGCTGGCCGGCGACGATGTGATCGACCCTCACTCCGGGAAACACCTCGCGAAGATCTTCGGCGCACTGCTCCATGCCCGACTCTTCCGACACCTCGTGCCCCAGCAGGATAAGCGCCTTGTGCCTTCCCTGTGCCGCGGCATCGCGCGCATACTCCACCGTCTCCCACTCCGAAGCTTCTCCGGCGATCAACACATCTACATCGTCGCGCCGCAACACTGTCACCTGCTTCTGCAATCCCGAAGCGCCAGGAAGAAGCGCTACATGCGTCACCGGCAAATCGGGATTGCCAACTACCCGCAGCGTCTGGATCTTCAACTTCGTCCGAAGCGTCTCCGCCAATTGCGCCAGCGTGGTCCGCGGCAGCGTGGCAGAGAAAGGATCGCCGGACTTCACGTAGCTTTGCCAGCCGAGAGCCTTGATCAGCCCGAGCTCGATGTGGTCCGGCGGCGTGCCGTGTATCCCGTCGTGCAGGCGAAAGACCACCAGGTGGTACTGCGCAAGGAAGGCCAGCTTCTCGCGATACACGGGATCGTCTTTGAAGAACGCCGCATCGTCGCGATGGTTGTAGAACGTGGGCTCGTGCGTGATCACCAGGTTGTCACCCCGGCGCACAGCCTCACGCAGCACGTCCATGGTGTCAAGAAAGGTGGTGGCGATGCCGGTCACTACAGTGTCCGGGTCGCCGGCTTTGATCGTGTCTACGGTATCGGCTCCCACCGCGGCGGGATACCGCTGCTGGATGCGATGAATCGCCTCGGCGGCGGTGAGCTTCTGTGCGGATGCAGCAACCGGAAGGCTGACAAGCAGGAGGCCGATAAGCGGGAGAACGGGGGCAAGAAGGCGCATGCCAAATATGATCGACCATTCCTGCGGCGTTTGCCTACGTTTACGACAGTACTCGCCATCTCCGGCCCCGCGATGAGATAGTTTCCGGTGTGACCGCTTCGTTACAGCGTATGGGATTCATTTCTCTCTGGCTGGGAGTGACTCTGTGCTGCGGTCTGAGTGCAACCGCGCAGCAGGCCGATAACTTCGAGATCCTGCAAGAGACGGCGTCCAAGGCTCAGGACGCCGGTAATACACAGGATGCGCTTACAGCCTATCAGCGCGCGCTGGCTCTCAAGCCGGAATGGCGCGAAGGCCTGTGGGCCGTGGGAAGCCTCAGCTACGATCTCGATCGCTATGCCGACGCCGTCGTCGCGTTGACCAAACTCATCAAGCTCGTGCCCAATGCGGGACCCGCCTACAGCCTGCTTGGGTTGTCGGAGTTCGAGACCGGCGCCTACCCGGCCGCGCAGACGCATCTTGAAAAAGCTCAGGCTCTCGGCAATACCGGCGACCCAGCCATCGGACAGGTCTGCGCCTACCATCTCGCGCTCCTTCTCAATCGCAGCGGAGAGTTCGACCGCGCTCTTGCGTTGCTGCGCACAACCTTTCCGCAGCAGGGTCCTCCCGCGCAAGCCAGGGCTGCGATGGGCATCGCGCTCCTGCACATCCCTTTGCTGCCGGCGGAAATCGACCCCACGCACGATGCACTGCTGCAGGCGGCGGGGCAAGCCGCGGCCGTAATGAATCAAGGAGATCCGCAAAAGTCTGCGGAGACGTTGGCCCAACTGATTGAGGAGTATCCGCAGACGCCGTGGCTGCACGAAGTTTATGCCCGCGTACTTACAGACAGCGGAAGAACGCAGCAGGCACAAGCTGCGCGGCAGGAAGAAGCCAAGCTCGCGAAGAGCGATGTCGCCGCTCTTTATCGCCTCAACTCCGAAAGCGGTACAGCAACAGCATCAATGTCTGCGGCCACATGGCAACAGGCAATGCAGGATTACTCGAGCGGCGACTATCCACGAGCCATCGCCGTGCTGAAAATCTGGGTGCAGCAGAAGCCCGGTGACGGCACGGCGTGGGCTGTGATGGGACTTTCGGAATTCGCGATCAAAGACTACGACAACGCGCTCATTCATCTCCAGCGCGGGCAGCAGCTCGGCCTCGGAGCCAGCCCTCAGGCTGCGTCGTTCGCGATCTATCATCTGGGCCTGTTGCTCAACCGCAGCGGCCGCTTCGAAGCCGCGACCTCCCAACTCGCCACCATCGCGGACTACAAACCGCTGGCCGATGAGGTCCAGTTCGCGCTCGGACTCTCTCTGCTGCGCATGGCCGTCCTGCCCGGCGAGGTCGAGAGCGGCAAGCGGTCCTTAGTCGCAGCCGCAGGACAGATTGCGTCACTGCTTCTGGCCAGCAGATACGACGAGGCATTTCCCCTGTTTCAGAAATTGATCGCGCAGTCTCCCCAGACTCCCTACCTTCATTATGCCTACGGAACTGCGCTCGAATCGCTCTCGCAATATGACGAGGCGAAGGTCGAGATGAAGGATGAGACAAAACTTTCGCCGCACAGTGAGCTTCCCTGGCTGAGGCTCGCCTCGATCAATCTGCGCCAGCGCCTGCCGGATGACGCACTTCCTGCCGCGAAGACTGCCGTACACCTCGCACCTGAATCCGCCGATGCCCACTACGTGCTGGGCCGTGCGTTGCTGGACGCGGGAGACATCGCTTCAGCAGTGAGCGAATTGGAAAAGGCGGTCAGTATGGCTCCTCAAAGTCTGGAGCCGCACTTCGCTCTGGCCCGGGCGTACGCCAGGAACGGCAGCGGCGATAAAGCGCAGCAGGAGCGCGAAATCTTCGCGCGGCTGAACGCACTTGCCGAACAGCAGCGCGCCCAACATGGCAGCCAGGCCTATCAAGGGCCTCGGGAGGCGGAAAACTCATCTCTCGTAACTTCGGAAAACAGCGCATCGGAAGGCGGCGGCAGTCCCTCACCACAAAAGCCGCAGTAGCAAAGCTTGCAGAGTGAGCGAAAGAAAAACTTGCTACGCGCGCATTCGCTGCTGAATCTCTTTCGCCATCTTCTCGATCTGGTGAGCTTCCTTGATGAGTGGCAGCGACAGGGTCGCTGTCAGGTTCGTCTGATCGACCTTGGCCTTGAAGTCCGTCGCCATCTGCAGCAGCTTGTCCGAGTCGCTCTTGATCTCCGCCCACATCAGCGGGCTGATCGTTCCCGGCGCCGATTGATGCGCCAGCCCTGCGCCATCCAGGCCGCCGGGGACATTCTGATTCATCGGTGCATTCGGCGATGCCATAGGCTGCGGCGACGGATGCATGACCTGTCCGCGGAATGACCAGGGCAGCGTGAAAGCAGCGGCCGTGACAACACTGAACCTTCTTAGAATTTGACGGCGCGCTTCGATTCCTGCTTCGTCCATGGAGCCTCCCGATTGCAACGCGAGATGCGAAATAGTAACTCCCGCCATGCGGAGAAACCCAGCGACAAATCGGGTAGTTTGATTGGCTGAACTACATTGGCACGGAGATGTTTTTCCAGGTATCTCAAAGCTGTCTTCGAAATGTCTCCAAATTGTCGCGGCAATGTGAAGGGCTCACATACGGTTGCACCCGCGAAAACACTGGGTAAAAACGCGTGAGAGGGAAAAGTGAATGGATGATAACAACCGTCAAAATCGCCGTCTACTAATTTGACAACTATTGGACGCCGATTTAACGACAGCCCTGCCGTCCAGTCGCTAGTGTCTTTCTCGTAGGAGAAAACGCTATGCGTTCCATGCTTCGGTCTATCGCTTTAACTTCCGCCGCCCTCTGCGCTACTGCTGCTTTCGCGGCAGATCGAGCAGTGGTGAATGTTCCCTTCAATTTCGAAACTCATGGCATCTCGTTCCCGGCGGGCAAATACGACGCTTCCCTCAGCATGAATAAGAACATTCTCACACTGCGCAACATTGCAGATCCCAAGGAAGCCATCGTCTGGGCCGTATCCCCCGCCGACGAGACGGCCATCCAGAAACCCCTTTTAATGAAGTTCGATGATCAAGGTAGCACCCGTGAGCTGCGCACCGTTCAACTCGGGTCCCGGATCACCTCAAGACTGGACGCTCCCGCGAGACGCCACGATGCGGGCAGCTTAGTGGCTCAGGTGAGCGGCCAGTAATATGCAATAACACTCGTCACAGGGCCTGTGCCGGCACGCTCCGGCACAGGCTCATTTTTTTGCATTCGGGATGAACCGTCAGGCGGAAATAATCGCCGCAGCTCTCTCGATGTGGCAACTTACCGCGCCGATCACCCTCGAAATATTTCTGGTGAGACTACCCGGCGCCAGAACGAGAGCACCGCTGGCAATTTCCCGACTTTTATCGGCCGGCCTTGAAGCCTGGTTTCCGTCGGCCAGCCGCAGGCCTTCCGGATCGCTTCGCAGCCGTTTTCTTGGGCCGCACATCCGTTCCGGAGGCTGCGCTTTTCGCCGGCCGTTCTTTCGCTTGTTGCGGCTTTGCCGGCTTGCGCGGCCGTACCGCGTGCCGCAGACGCTCGACCTCCTGCTCGGAGAGTTCGCGAAATTCCCCCGGTTCAACGTCCAGCACCAGAGGACCGTAGCCCACACGCCGGATCTTCTCCACATGATGGCCGATTTCTTCGAACATCTTGCGAATCTCGCGATTGCGGCCTTCGATCAGCACCATCTCGTACCAGGGATTCTCGGCGTCGCGGATCAGCCGCACCTTGGCCGGCGCAGCCAGGACCCGGCCTTCTCGCGCGCCCAGCCTGCCCTTCTCGATCATCACGCCGCCGCGAATCTGGTCCAGGGCAGACTCCTCTGGCTTGCCGCTTACCTTCACCAGGTAGGTCTTCTCAACCCTGGAAGAAGCGCGAGTCAGCGAGTTGGCCAGCGTACCGTCGTTGGTCAGCAGCTGAAGGCCCTCGCTGGCGTAATCCAGGCGTCCTACGGGAAAGACACGCTCGCCGCTCCGCTTGCCTTTTTGGATGATCTGCATCACCGTAGGCCGGTTTTCGGGATCGCTGACCGTGGTTACGTAGCCCTTGGGCTTGTTCACCATGTAGTAGCGATGGCGCTCGCCGCCTTGCAGCAGCTTCCCGTCCACGCGGATGTGGTCCTTCGTGACATCGGCCTTGGTGCCGGGCTCGGTAACGACCTCGCCGTTGACCTGCACCCGTCCTTCGGCGATCAGCTCTTCGGCCTTGCGACGCGAGCAGATGCCCGCCGAGGCAATTATCTTTTGCAACCGCTCCAGCTGCGATCCTGCCTCTTTGTTCACCATCAGTCTCCCTCGCCCGGCTGTCCTACCGCGGACGTAGCCTCACCTGCATCCACCAGATCGGCGGGTTTCACCTCTGCCTCGACCTTGACGCCGGGTAGATCTGCGTCGCCATCGGCTCCGCCCTTACCATGCACCTGGATGGTGTCGACCGCCGCTGCCAGCGCCTCTTCATCGACCTGCTCCTCGTCCACCGGTTCCCCATCCACCGGCTCTCCGGACGACAGCTCCGGCTCTTCCGCCAGATCGTCGGCATTCGGCTCGAACGGCAGCTCCGGTCTCGCGATTTCGGGCTCGCCGTCAGCCTCCGCAACCTGATCGGGCTCGGCCAATTCGCCCGCCATCTTTTCGAATTCCTCGATAGAGGGCAGCTCGTTCAGGTCTTTAAGTCCGAAACGCAGCAGGAATTCCTTCGTAGTCTTGTAGAGAATCGGACGGCCGATCACCTGCTTCCGTCCGGCCGTCGTAATCAACTTTCGGCTCACCAGCGAGCCCAGCACGCCGCCTGAATCCACGCCGCGGATCTCGCTCACTTCCGGCGCAGTCACCGGCTGCTTGTAGGCGATTACCGCCAGCGTCTCCAGTGCCTGTAGAGACAGCTTCAACGGCGGCTTCAGGCTCTTCACAAAGCCGCGCACGGCATCGTGGTATTCCGGCTTGGTGGCCACGCGGTAGCCCCCGGCGATCTCGCGGATCTCCATCCCGCGGTCGCTCTCGGCGTACTCGGCGATAAGCCCGTCAAGGATGGCTCGAAGCTCGTCCCGGACGTCACGATCCCGCTGCCGCGCCGCTCGCTTCTCATCCTCGATTGCACGCTCGGCCGCGCGTTTTTCATCCTCAAGCGAAGACTCAACAACCGGAGGCTCAGCGTCAGGCGCACTCGGTTCCGGCACTTCGACCCCCAACGTTTCCAGTTCTGACGTTTCCGGTGCCGCTGCTTCCAGCTCCGCTGCAACTTCCTCGGCGACGACCTCCAGCTCGGAACCTGGGTCGGAACCCAGCTCGGAAGTCAGCACAACCGTAACTTCGCCAGCCTCCAGCGCGAGAGAGGGTGCTTCTTCGTCTGCTTCAGGCGCCGGCGGCGGGGACGCAAGATCCTCGCTTACCGCCAGGACAGCCAGCCGGGTCTCTCTCGTCTCGAGAACATCGTTTTGGAACAGGGCCGCGAGCTGGGCCAGCGTAACCGGCTCTTCGGCGGCATAAATAACAGCTTCGATCTTGGCTTTCAAACTCATGTGTAGGGGAAATGGCGCTCCAGAAAAGAAAAACGACGCTTCTGAAATAGTACAGAAGCGCCGTTGATCCGTCAGGTGGTTGCGCTGTGGCCGGGAAGGCTACAGCCGGATTAGATGAATTGCCGCATCGCCCAGAAGATTCCCGCCGCCAGCGTTGCCGCCACCGGGAGTGTAAAGATCCAGGCCAGAGCAATGTTGCGCAAGGTGGAAAGCTGGAGACCGCTGCCATTGGCCAGCATGGTGCCAGCTACGCCCGAAGACAGAACGTGCGTAGTGGAAACCGGCATATGGTACTGATCGGCGGCGATGATGGTGACCGCGGCAACAATTTCAGCCGAAGCACCCTGCGCATACGTCAGGTGCGTCTTGCCGATCTTCTCGCCTACCGTGACCACGATGCGCTTCCAGCCCACCATCGTGCCCAGGCCCAGCGCCAGTGCCACCGCAACCTTCACCCAGCTCGGAATGAACTTCGTCGAAAGGTCCAGGTGCTTCTTGTAGTTCGCCAGCACCGCATTTTCAGGCGAAGTGAACTTCGGATCGCCCGATTTCGCCATCAGGCGCAGCGCTTCGCTCTCGACATACATATCGTTGCGAACGTTCTGCTGCTGGTCGGCCGGAACGCCGGCCAGGCTCTTGTAGGAAAGCACTTCGTTCTGGATTTCGACCGCCATCTGTCGCGCCGCGAGCATGGTGGTCGGAGTGAATTGCTTGGTGCGGATATAGTCGGTGAGATCGGTGCGGGCATCGTCCATTACAGCATTTGTAGAAACGTACCCGGAGAGCGCCCGCGCCGCCTGCTCAGAAACGGCCGCAAAATCCTGGACCTGGTTGTAACCAATGGCATGGTTCAATGCGTACGCCGTCGGCACCGTGCCGATCAGGATGAGCATGATCAAGCCCATGCCCTTCTGTCCGTCATTTGACCCGTGTCCGAAGCTCACACCGGTGCAGGTAAGGATCAGCAGGCCGCGAATCCACCACGGCGGTGCTGCGTCGCCTTTGGGGGACTCATACAGCTCCGGCTTCTTCACCAGAAGCTTGAGGATCAGCAGCAAAATCGCCGCGCAGCCGAAGCCCACCAGCGGAGAGATCAACAGCGCCCGGAAAACGCCCGCAGCCTGCGCCCAATCGACGCCGCTGGTGCCGTTCTTTCCGCCCATCCACTGGTTCGCGAGACCCACTCCAATGATCGATCCGATCAGGGTGTGCGAACTCGAAGCCGGCAGGCCCAGCCACCAGGTGCTGAGGTTCCAGATGATGGCAGCGATCAGCAGGGAGAAGACCATCGCGAATCCCGCGCCCTTGCCGACCTGGAGAATCAGTTCCACCGGCAGCAGCGAGAGGATGGTGAAGGCCACAGCGCCCGACGAGGTCAGCACGCCGATGAGGTTCCACATGCCCGACCACACCACGGCGATGTGCGGCTCCAACGAATGGGTATAGATGACCGTAGCCACCGCGTTGGCCGTGTCGTGAAAGCCATTGACGAACTCGAAGCCCAGCGCGATCAGCAGCGCGACGCCCAGCAGGACATAAGGCCAGACCGAAATCATGTGGGTGCCGGCGAGATCACCTGCGAGGTGCATGACCGCGTATCCGATGCCGCCCAGCAGCACCAGTGCGAAGAGGACCATGCCGATCATGCCCGGCGATTTGTTGAGCTTGTTATGAACCGAAGAAGGATTGGCTACCTGATCCGGAGAAATTGCGACGCTGCTTCCGTTATCCATAGAAGTCGTACTCCTGAAGTTGCCGTGCGGGATCGATCGAAAGGGGATTCGTTCAGCAAGCTATCAGCCGCAGTCGAGATGGAGGATAAAATTGAAGGCGCTCTTTATGAATATTTAATGAATGCTGTATGAATACAGCGAAATCGCTAGGGTGCGCTAGCCAAACCAGTAAGGGTTTGATAAACACCTGCTATGTCTAAAGTGCGTGTTCATACCTTCAGCGTCTCCCTCGACGGCTACGGGGCGGGTCCGAATCAGAACCTTGAAAGTCCCCTCGGAGAGGGTGGACCGCTCCTATTCGGCTGGTTCTTCGCCACCCGAACCTTCAACGCCATGCACGGAAAAGATGGAGGTTCTACAGGCATTGACGACAGCGTTGCTGCCCGCGGCTTCGAAAATGTGGGTGCCTGGATTCTGGGGCGCAACATGTTCGGGCCGGTGCGCGGACCCTGGCTCGACGACTCGTGGAAGGGATGGTGGGGGAACGAGCCTCCGTACCACACCCCGGTCTTCGTCCTCACGCATTACAAACGCGAGCCGCTGGCGATGAAGGGTGGAACCACCTTCCACTTCGTAACCGGCGGCATCCATGAAGCGCTGGAGCGCGCCCGCGAAGCGGCACAGGAAAAAGACGTCAGGATCGGCGGGGGAGTCGCTACTCTTCGCTCCTACCTCCGCGCTGGGCTGATTGATGAGCTGCAGCTCTCCTATTCGCCCGTTCTACTCGGCGGCGGTGAGCCGCTTCTTGAAGGCATCGACCTGCCTGCGCTCGGATACCAACACGTCACCCATATCGCATCGCCCAACGTCCTGCACGTCACCATTGCGAAGCAGCCGCGATACCGCCCGGTGCTCAAAAAACGGGTGCCCCGCGTCTCGATGCTGAGACGTGGAATCTGACCGGCTAGAATCAACGGATGCCCATCGTTCGAAAGTCGGTCTTCGGAAAGGGAGAGCTGCACCTCATCACCAGTACTTGCTTTCGCCACCAGGAGAAGCTCGGTCTCGAGAAGCATCGCGACCTGTTATGTCAGCTGCTGGAGCAACTGAGGGTGAAGTATCGCTTCAAAATTGCCGGATATGTCGTGATGCCGTCCAACTTCCACGTCCTCATCTCCGAGCCTGAAATGGAAACAGCGGAAGAGGTGATCCTGACCCTGCGCCAGCGCTTTCAGAGGCGCTACAACACCTCCGCACGCGTGGACGAATCGGCATGGGAGAAAACGATGGCCGATAAGCACATCGTCGGCGCAGACCAGATCGTCGCGAGTCTCAATTTCCTGCACCAGGCTCCCGTAAAAGCGGGACTGGCAATTCATGCAACGGACTGGGAATGGAGCAGCGCCCGCAGCTACGCTGAACTACCGGAAGGCGTGGTCACAGTAGATCCGACTGATGATCCGAGAGCAAAGCTTCAGCCCTGATCGAACTACTGCAAACTAAGCCAGCAGGAGTTGCCTGATTTGAGCTAACCGGTTCTTAGCGAAACGGACTTCAGCTAACCGTTTCTCAGTCAACCGCACTTTAGCTGCACTGCTAAGACCAGTCGTCCCGAACCTGGCTCATGCGCTCGTTCAGCACCTGCTCGAACTGCTCGTGCTTCTTCACGAAGATGTCGCTGAAATTGCGGTCCTGCCGCAGCAGAATGGCCTGCAGCCGCACCAGCTCCAGCAGAGCGAGGAACATGGCAATCAGCGCCCGCTCGGAGCGGGTATTCGCCAGCAGCTTGCTCAGTGCGATGGGCTTGTCCTCCATCACCAGACGGCGGCGCATGAAGTCGATCATCTGCCCGACGGTGACGGAATCCTCCTGCAGGTCCAGCACCGGCCGGCTCTTGATGCGCTCCAGGATCTCACGGAAGACGCGCACCAGGTCCATGGTGTCCGCGTCGATCTCCTGCTCGGTGCCTGCGGTGTTGCGAAATTCGCGGATGCCGGGATTGGTCCACGTTGCCGATTCGATCTGCTGCTTCTCGTGCAGCATCTGCGCGGCGTTCTTGAAGCGCTCGTGCTCGAGCAGCCGCTCCACCAGCTCGCGGCGGGGATCGTCGGCCTCGCCCTCCGCACCCTCGGCCGGAGAGCGCGGCAACAGCATGCGGCTCTTGATCTGGATCAGCAGAGCGGCGGTGTAAATGAACTCGCCGGCTGAATCGATGTCGGTCTGCTTCAGCCCTTCGACATAGGAGAGAAACTGCGCCGTGATCTTGGCAATGGGAATGTCGTAGATATCGATATCCTGCTTGCGAATCAGATCCAGCAGCAGATCGAGCGGCCCGTCATACACCTTGCCTACGGTGACGGAGAACGGGAAGACGTTGACCTCTTCCTTCTTGAGGTCGCGCGCCGTCTTCTCGTATTGCGCCTTGGCGGAGGATGCGTCGGGAGTAGCCTCGGGTTTGGTGGGTTCGGTCACTGTGCTATTCCGACCTCCGCCGGAGCGAGACCCATAGCGCTGCGCACTTCAAGCATCGTCTGCTCGGCACGAGCCATGGCGCGAAGATTCCCCGCGTGCAGAATCTCCTTTACCACTGAGGGATTCGATTCGTAATGATGACGCCGCTCCTGAATGGGAGCCAGCTCGGCCACAATCGCATCTGCCACCCAGCTCTTGCACTCGATGCAACCGATGCCCGCCGTCGTGCAGCCCTCGCGCGCCTTCGCCTGCGTCTCCGCACTCGAAAAGACCTTGTGCAGATCGAAGACCGGGCAAACTTCAGGATTTCCCGGATCGCTGCGCCGGACGCGAGCCGGGTCGGTGACCATCGGCTTCAACTTCTGCCGAACGATCGGTTCCGGATCACTCAACAGAACCGTATTGCCGTAGCTCTTCGACATCTTGCGACCGTCGGTGCCGGGAAGCTTGGGAGACGGAGTGAGCAGAACCTTCGGCTCAGGCAGAATGGGTATATCGACAGCAGGCAGTACACCTACATTGAACTCCGCCGTTAACCGCTTCGGATAAAACTGATTAAACCGTCGCGCCACTTCCCGCGTAAGCTCCACATGCGCGACCTGATCCTGTCCCACCGGCACGAAATCCGGCTGGTAGATCAGAATATCCGCGGACTGCAGCAGCGGATAGCCCAAAAATCCATACGTAGCAAGATCTTTTTCCTTCAACTGCTCCTGCTGGTCTTTGTAAGACGGCACGCGCTCCAGCCAGCCCAGCGGCGTAATCATCGAGAACAGCAGATGCAGTTCGGCATGCTGCTTCACCGCGCTCTGCACGAACAGAACACACTTCTCCGGATCGAGCCCGGCGGCAAGAAAGTCGAGCGCAACCTCCCGGGTATTCTCCGGGAGCTTCGACACGTCGGAGTAGTCCGTGGTCAGCGCATGCCAGTCGGCGATGAAGAAGTAGCACTCGTACTCATGCTGCAACCGCACCCAGTTGTAGAGGGCGCCCATGTAATTGCCGAGGTGGAGTTTGCCGGTCGGGCGCATGCCGCTCAGCACGCGCTTCCGCATTTCAGAAGAAGTGTTCGACACCAAAAATTCCTTACTCGAAGAGACTCGCTCCATTGTACGAAAAGGCGTCGGAAGCGCACGTTCTTAAGCCAACCGGTTCATGGCCAACCGGCTTTCAGCCAACCGCTTGTAAGCGACCCGCCTTTTAGCGACTAGATCGACAACAGAATGGCATTCACGATGCCCAGTGCCGGAGCCACGAAGAAATTCACCAGCGGCGCGCCGATGAACAACATCAGCACCAGGCTGATCATGCCCAGCGAGTCGTAAATCCGCAGCGCGTTGTAGGGCAGCATGTGGCGGAAAATGTGCGATCCATCCAGCGGCGGCAGCGGCAGCAGATTGAAGACGGCGAGGAAGAGGTTCAGCACCAGGCCGAGGTAAAAAATGATGGCCATCGGGAACATCACAGGGCTGGCTGCCATGAGGTCGGGATCGATGGCCCCGGCCACGATCTGATGCACCGCCAGCGCGCCCGCCATGCTGGTCTTGCTCAGCAGGATCAGCGCGATCAATGCGACGATCGCCGCCAGCACATTGCTCCCCGGGCCGGCCAGGGTGGTGAGAATGTCATCGCGGCGGACGTTCTTGAAGTTGCGCGTGGTCACCGGGGTAGGCTTGGCCCAGCCGATCAGAAAGCGTCCGTAGGAGCCGAGAAAAAGCATCGCCAGCGGAATCAGAATCGTTCCAAAGGGATCGATATGCTTGATCGGGTTCAACGTCACCCGTCCCAGCATTCTTGCCGTCTGGTCGCCGAGGCGAGAAGCCATCCACGCGTGTGCCGCCTCGTGCAAACTGAGCGAAAAGACGAGGATGGCGAACTCGAAAATCTTAAGCAGAATCGCTTGCTGACTCATGAACAGCTTCGATGGTAACAGGAACGATCTAAGGGAATAGGGTGGAGGGCTCAGGGCTCAGGGCTCAGGGCTCAGAAAAAAACTAGACGCCGATCAAAAGGACCATCATGCGCCCCGAGCCCGCGACCAAGCCCGTTTAGCCCATGATTTGCAGAACTCAGGAGACCCTAACACTAACTAACTTTGCTGAGCCCTGTGCCCTAAACCCTGTCCCCTGCTTTAATCGCACTGTGCCTTGACTACTCGCTCCGGAGCCTTCACGTCTGTTCTGTCTTCGAATTGCGTGGCCTCGTCTTTGGTCTTGAGCTGCTTTGCCGGCACGCCGCCCGCGATTGAGTGGTCGTCGACATCACGCGTCGCCAGGCTCATCGCGCCCAGCATGGCATCGTCGCCCACGCGCACTCCGGCCATCACCGCCGAGTGGAACGTCAGGCGCGCGCCGGGACCGATCTCTGTCTTACGGTTCTCGACCACACTCGAATCCACAGGGTCATGCGCGTGCGAATACACCGCCGCATAGTCCGAAATTGACGTTCCCTTCTTGATGATGATCTCGCCGCGGTCGTCGAGCATCACGTACTTGTGGATCACGCAATCGTCCTCGATGGTGAGGTTATAGCCGTAGCTGAACTCCACGCCGTGGAAAATCTTTACGTTCTTTCCGATGCTCTTGAAGATGTGTTTGCCCAGCATGGCCCGAAAACGAAAGCCCAGCCAGTGATTGAAAGACACCGGCGAGTGATCGAACATGTGCCAGAACCAGATCAGCGGCTTGATGCACGCATACCGCGTCGCGTCGATGTCGCCGTAGTACTCCGGCTCCAGCGTGACGTTTTGCGGATCGAGCGAAAGCTCGAGCACGTTGAACGGCAGCTCGCTGGTCAGCGTGAAGTTGAGCTTGCCGCCATGCGGACTTCCCAGCAGGAGCTGGTGAAGGTTGTCACGCACCAGCTCCTGCCGCAAGGCAGGCTTCTTGTGCTTGGTGAACGACTCATCCAGGTAGTCGATCCAGCGGATGAAGACTTCTTTAGCTTCCCGTGAAGGCTCGAGATCGCGATATTCGTAGCGGGGCATATCAGTCCTTGGTTTCTAAGCTTACGCTGTCGATATTCTGATGCCTATCGACGTTGAAAGTCGCAGTTGAGACGCGCCTTAGGTTTCTTTGCCGAATTTGGCGAGCCTCTGAACGACGGTCCGAACCGCTCCCGAATCAATCGCCGCCGCCCCTCGAGCAACACCATCTTGGAAATCCGACGCCACGCCCGCGACAACCAGGGCCGCAGCCGCATTCAACAGAACAATGTCGCGCTTCGGACCCAGTTCACCGGCAAAAATCCCCAGAAGAATCGCCGCATTCTCCTGCGCGGTGCCGCCTCCCGCCAAGTCGGAAAGCGAAGCTCGCGAAAACCCCATCTCATCGAGTCCCAGGGCAAAGAGACGCACGCTACCCCCTACACCCTGTCCCCTCTCCCCTACACTTCTCACTTCCGCCAGATCCGTTCCGCCGGTAACCGTGATCTCGTCCAGACCGTCGCTGCCGTGCGCGACAAACGCATGCCGCACACCAAGCCGGGCCATGGATTCAGCCACGATGGGCAGTTTTTGTGCCGAATACACGCCCATCACCTGCGCCTGAGCGCCCGCCGGATTCGTCAGCGGCCCGGCCAGGTTAAAGATCGTCCGAAAACCCAGCGCCCGCCGGATGGGCATCACGCGCTTCATCGCCGGATGGAGCGACGGAGCCAGCAGAAACATGAAGCCCGTCGCCCGCAGGCACTCCGCCGCTTGATCGGGACTCAGAGTCACTGGCACGCCAAGCGCCTCCAGCACATCGGCCGACCCGCATTTTGACGTGACCGCGCGATTGCCATGCTTGGCCACCTTGGCTCCCGCTGCCACCGCAACCAGCGCCGCGCCCGTCGAAATATTGAACGTCCCGAGGCCATCGCCGCCGGTCCCGCAGGTATCTACGAGCGCCGCCCGCTCCGTATCGGAAAGCGGCACAGGAGTCGCCAGCGCCCGCATGGCTTCGGCAAAGCCGGTCAGCTCCTCCGCTGTCTCGCCGCGCGTCGCCATTGCGGTCAGCAGCGCAGCAATCTCCAGATCGCCATCGCCGGATTCACTGGCCAGCACCTCGCTCAGGACCTGACGCGCCTGCTCGCGGCTCAAAGTTGCGCCCTGTTCCACAACCAACTTCAAAATCGGCTTCAGTCCATCCATGAAGCCTCAGTGTATCGTCCAGGGCGTTTCTGGGACGATCGGATGCACTTGTATCTTGTCGATGCCAATGAAGGAGGATTGACTGAGACCGTGCAAGTCGAGACGCTTGAGCTTCCGCCGTTGACGCGCCTTTTTCGACCTTACCGTGCGGCCAAGACGCGCCTTTTCCCAGAAAACTCTAAGGGGCAACAACGATTATTTTGTTCGATTCCTCGTCCAGGGCAGGATCTTCATCGGCATGACGAGTGGGCGCGGAGCCCGGCGAAAACGAATTGGCAGTCGTCCATTGGGCTCTGGCATTGGCGTCCGGTCCTGAAATTCCGAGTCCGTCCACTGCATGGTGCGTTGGAACATCAGATTTGGGATGTCTTCTGGAAAGACTTCAATTGTGACCTCCCACATCCTTTCGGGAAGCGTTCGAATCTGTTCGACGCTTTTTACAATGGCGAATCCCGGAATGCCTTGGACGCTGACAAACCAACGGTCCAGCTTTGTGTAAACCAGAGCGAAAACAAAACACGCTATTGACATCAAGGACAAGTAGTCAGCGAATAACCACAATTGCGCTGGAAGTGACAGGCTGGCTGACGGTGTGGCCATAAGGCTGCAGTTTACAGACACTCTCTCAAAACAGCTTGAAACCGATCCTCATCCATTATTTTTCGGAGAATTACCTCGTTTCGCGGCCATCCCCAAACCTGACAACCGCCCATTCCGTCCGCTACACTGGAAGGTCTTCTGCAATGCAGTCTTTCCGTCACGGATGAGCCGTGGCTGAGCGGGCCTGCGGTCAGTTCTCCCACCAGTAAGGTAATATTTTCGAGTCGCGAACTATTTATGAAAATTCACGAGTACCAGGCAAAGGACATCCTCGCGAAATACGGCGTCGCCGTGCCGCGGGGAGAAGTAGCCAATACGCTCGACGAAGCGTTGGATGTGGCTAAGAAGCTGTTCGCCAATGGCGCGAACGGTGTGGTCGTCAAAGCGCAGATCCACGCTGGAGGCCGCGGCAAGGGCGGCGGCGTGAAGGTGGCGAAGAACATCGAGGAGGCCGAGCAGTATGCGAAGCAGATCCTCGGCATGCAACTCATCACCCATCAGACCGGCCCGCAGGGACAAAAGGTCCAGCGCCTGCTGATCGAAGAGACAGCAGCCATCGATCGCGAGCTCTACCTCGGCATCGTGCTCGATCGTGCAGCGGCCAAGCTGGCATTCATGGCGTCGAAGGCCGGCGGCATGGAGATCGAAGAGGTCGCCGCCAAGGACCCCAAGGCCATCCACAAGGCCTACATCGATCCGGCGGTCGGCTTCCAGCCTTATCAGGCGCGCCAGCTGGCGTTTGCCCTTGGATTGAAGCCGACTCAGATCAATGAAGCGGTCAAGTTCATGACCGGCATCTACAAGGCCTACATCGAGACCGATGCCTCGCTGCTCGAGATCAATCCCTTCATCACTACCAAGGACGACAAGCTCTTCGCCCTCGACTGCAAGATCAACTTCGACGACAACGCCATCTTCCGCCACAAGGAGCTCAAAGAGCTGCGCGACGTGGCTGAAGAGGATCCCCTCGAAGTCGAGGCCTCGAAGTACGCCCTCAACTACATCAAGCTCGACGGCAACATTGCCTGCATGGTGAACGGAGCCGGACTGGCCATGGCCACCATGGACATTATTCAGTACGCCGGTGGCTCACCCGCGAACTTCCTCGATGTAGGCGGCGGCGCCAACCAGCAGCAGATCGAGGCAGCCTTCGCCATCCTGCTGGCTGACAAGAACGTGCAGGCCATCTTCATTAACATCTTCGGCGGCATTCTGCGCGTCGACGTTCTGGCGACCGCGGTGGTAGCGGCGGCGAGGAAGCTGAATGTCACCTTGCCGATCGTCCTCCGCCTTGAAGGAACCAATGTTGAGGAAGGCCGCAAGATCCTGGAAGAGTCCGGTTTGAAGTTTTCCGTCGGCGCAACCATGAAGGACGCAGCGGATATCGTCGTGGCCGCCGCGAAGGGAGGCAAGTAAATGGCAGTTCTCGTCAATAAGGAAACTCGCCTCATCGTCCAGGGCATCACCGGCAAGGAAGGCACCTTTCATGCCAAGGGCTGCGCCGAGTACGGCACCAAAGTCGTCGGTGGCGTGACTCCGGGCAAAGGTGGAACTACTCACGAAGGCTGGCCGGTATTCGATACCGTCGAAGAGGCCGTCGAGAAGACCGGAGCCAATGCCACCGTCATCTTCGTGCCGCCACCGTTCGCGGCCGACGCCATCCTCGAAGCCAACGAAGCCAAGCTCCCGCTCATCATCTGCATCACCGAGGGCATTCCGATCAATGACATGGTCAAGGTCTGGAGCGTGCTCAAGAGCTCAAGCTCGCGCCTCATCGGCCCCAACTGCCCCGGCGTCATCTCGCCCGGCAAGGCCAAGATCGGCATCATGCCCGGCCGTATCCACAAAGAAGGCTCCGTAGGCATCGTCTCCCGCTCGGGAACCCTTACCTACGAGGCCGTCTACCAGCTCACCCAGCGCGGCATCGGCCAGTCGACGGCGATCGGCATCGGCGGCGATCCGATTATCGGAACCACGCATATCGACGCGCTCAAGTTGCTCAATGAGGACCCCGAGACCGAGGCCATCATCCTCATCGGCGAAATCGGCGGAACAGCGGAAGAAGCTGCCGCCGAGTACGTGAAGCAGCATGTGAAGAAGCCGGTCGTCGGCTTCATCGCGGGACAGACCGCGCCTCCAGGCCGACGCATGGGCCACGCTGGAGCCATCATCTCCGGAGGCCAGGGCACCGCAGCCGAAAAGATGAAGGCCCTGACCGCCGCGGGGATTCACGTCGTCGAAAGCCCGGCAGCCATCGGCGAAACACTCGCAAGGGCGATTGGTAAAGCTTAAGCCTGCTTCATCTGCAAAAGTAAACGGGCTGCGCTTTGGCGCGGCCCGTTTACTTTTTATGCGATGGCTTACTGGCGCGCATACGCGCTTAGCCCCATTCGCGAATATCGATAGCGGAATCTAGCTTCTCGGAGAGGTGCTTGATCGATTGCTGCGTGTTCTCGTCACGCAACCGCATTGGGTCCGCATCGCCTTGAGTTCGGCACAAGCAGGTCCGGCACAACTTCGCGAAATGAATCGACAATTGTCTTCGCCGCAGAACTCATCGTCCAGAATCCCTTGCGTTTGAGCACATCACAGTTCCGAAATCGCTGATGGCTAGACGCGGAAGTAATGCTTCGAGCGTCGATCACAATGTACATCAAAAACCAAATACGATGTACACTATGATCGTGGAGATCTCGATCACCCAGCTTCGGAAGAATCTCTTCGAGATGGTCAACCAGGCCATGGAAGGCAAGCAAGTCTGGGTGATGTACAAGGGTCGCCGTTTCCGTATCGCGCCGGAAGACCCACCCCCCAGCCGCCTCGACCGGATCGTGCCACTCAACTTGTTGATCGACGAATCGGTAGACGACTCCAAGCTGCTCGAAGAGATGACCCGAGCCTGGGAGCGTGACTGGGACGAGCTGTGATCGCTTATCTGGATACGAATGTGGTTCTGAGGCTGGGCCAGGGCAATCTTAAACGCATCTCTTCCGCAGCTCATGATGTTCTGCAATCAGCCGACCTCCTCATCTCGCCCATGGTGCTGATCGAGCTCGAATACCTGCATGAAATAGGCCGGGTTCGTCTCGGCGCCCGCGATGTTCTGCGCAAACTGTCTCAAGAGATCGGCCTGATCGTCTGCGATCTGAGCTTTCCCTCCGTCGCGGAAGCAGCCCTTGACGAAAAATGGACGCGCGACCCGTTCGACCGGACCATCGTTGCCCAGGCCAAGGCCAACGGCCTTGCGATACTCATCTCCGCGGACGAAGAGATCCGGCAGCACTATCCGAGAGCCATCTGGTAGAGACCTCTCAGCCGCCTGCAATACACTGGAAGCAGCGCTTCAAAATCTAAGGAGAATCACCAGGTGTCCCAACGCACCTTCAGCATCATCAAGCCAGACGCAGTCCGCAAGGGCTACACCGCCGCCATCCTCGCTGAGATCGAGAAGGCCGGCTTCAAGATCATCGCCATCAAAAAGCTGTCCATCTCCAAAAGCCAGGCCGAGGGCTTCTACTACGTCCACAAGGAACGCCCCTTCTTCGACTCGCTCACCAGCTTCATGTCCTCGGGGCCGATCTTCCCGCTCGTGCTCGAGAAGGAAAACGCCATCGCCGATCTGCGCAAGCTCATGGGCGCCACCAACCCGGCCAACGCCGAAGAGGGCACCATCCGCAAGAAGTTCGCCGGATCGATCGAAGAGAACGCCATCCACGGCTCCGACGCCGAGGACACCGCCAAGTTCGAAATCGGCTACTTCTTCGCCGGATACGAGCTCGCGTAATAGTTGTCTGTCACCGGTCCCCAGTCGTCAGCAACTGCCAAGGCCTGAAAACTGGGGACTAACGACTGAAGACTGGCAACTCTAAAGAGAAGGCTTATCTTCCCGGCGACTGCCGTAGTATCCTAAACGCATGCGCCCGTAGCTCAGCTGGATAGAGCGGCAGCCTCCGAAGCTGTAGGTCAGAAGTTCGAATCTTCTCGGGCGCACCATCTCTCCCCCACCCCACAAATCAATCTGCAGCCGGAAGCTGGTACAGCGTCTGGCAGGTCGCGGCGTTGCCCGTAGCTGTGAAACCGCGCTTCCATTGGTCGTGTGGCGTGCAGACGAGCGCTACCACCTTGAGCTTTCGGCCTTCGGGAGAATTCGTATCCAGGAAGTAAGGGATTGCCGACTGCCCATCCTCGAGGCTCGGCCAGACGAAGTAGCGGATGTGATGAGCGTAGAGATACTCAAGCATCCTCCGGTTGCGCAGATAGGGAATAAATGCGGTATCGCTTAGGCCGCTGAGATCGACGAGATTATCCGCGTCGACATAGCCGATTCGCCCGATATCGAAGGATCCCACCGGAGTGCCCGGCGGCAGAGTATTCAGGATCAGCTTTCCTATCTGGCCATGCGTGCCTTCGATATGACGCACGCAGGCATCCGTAACCACCCTCCATTGCCGTAGCGAAAACCATCCCGCCAGAGCAATGATGACAATCATCGCTCCCGCCGGAAGCCATTGATTCACCGGCGAACTCAGCCGCGTACCGGCACGATTGACGATCGCGTAGATGCCCAAAAACAGCAGTGGAAGGCTGAGCAGCAGAAGCAGAGGCAGGTATCGGCCGCCGTGAGCCCGCGAAGGCAGCATGACGTCGTAAATCCCAATGTGCACGACGCACCAGACGACGAGAAGAACGGCGCGCATGCGTCTGTTGCCCACCAGGGTCCACACGCCGAAGAGCATCACCGCCAGGAAGATTCCGGAAACCGAGAAGTTCAGAGTGTCGGTCATCGCGGCCTTCAGCACCGGCCACGGCTGAAAAAGATTGGAGAGCAAATAAGAGAAGAAGCGAACGTGAGCCCATAGAGGCACCCGATCCACTCCCCAATACAGCAGCTTCCGGCCCGCATAGGTCGCGGGTAGCCAGGAATGGGAGGTGACGAAGTTCACGATGAGAGAAATCAGGCTGCACCCCGCCACGGCAATTACTACCGGCAGAACGTCTCGCTTCCCTCGCCTCGCCCAGCGACTGCTGGCCAGGATGAGAACCGCCAGCACTAGCCCTTCCGGACGGGTCAACGTCAATGCTCCGAGGCATAGCGCGCAGAAGATCGCCGAGCGCGCGCTGCTGCGGAACCACAGGTAAATCGCCCACACCGACAAGGTCACGAACAGGACGTGCTCCATGCCGATGGTGCCGAGCCAGAGATAATTGCCGTCGAGCGCCGGAGTCAGTGCCCAGATCCAGCATGCTGTCTCCGAAAGACCGTCGGCGCGCGCCATCCCGATCAATCCCCAGCCTGTCGCCACCAGCAGCGTTCCGCTCAACCACGCCGAGTAGACGACCGGGCTCAACGCCGGGAACAGCTTCCACTTCACCGCGAGCAGCAGAGTCAGCAACAGGCTGGTCGAACCAGAGGACCGCTTGCCGGGAACGAATCCCAGAGAGCCATCTTGCGCAAAGTTGCGGGAGACAACCTGGTGAATCCATGAGTCGTCGAGCGAGAAGCCCGGCTGCATGTGCGGAAATCCGGCAACGATCGCAAAGGCTGCAACGTATACCAGCAGGATGATGCAGAAGTCACGGACAGTCGGTCGGGAAGTAGAGCCTGTTGGTGTCTGGATGGTTGTCACCTGTCGCCCCAATTGTAAAGCAGCGCTTGAGCGTGAAGGTCCTCGCTTCAGCCATCATGCGAAGGCCTGACTTTGCCCATGAATAGACCGGAGATTATCGTCTTCGAAGGCGCATTTCGTGAGATTTCGCAACGCCGCCTATGCGCGAGAATCGATCGCCGCATCCTAGCTTCCATGCAATTTCCGCCCTTCACCGCCAAGAGCGTTCTTCTCTATCTGGTCGGAGTGGCAGCCGTGCTGCTGTGTGTATATTTTCTTGTCGCGACTCTCTCCAACTCTCAACCGCAAATACGCGTCCCACCCCCATCCGCTTCGCCGCCAAGTTCGAACTAGGCATCACCGCTGAAAGAAAAACCCCGCTTGCGCGAGTTTCAACGCTGGTTTAGCGTCGAGGCATGGCTGGAGTTTCATTATCCCTGGAAGGAAAGGTGGCGCTCATCACCGGCGGCTCGCGCGGGATCGGCGCGGCTACCGTTCGCCTGTTTCGTGACGCCGGAGCGCGCGTCCTCTTCAACTATCGCAGTGCGAAAGACACCGCCGAGGAGCTTGCCGAGGAGACCGGCGGCCGCGGCCTCTGTCTCGCAATAGAGCAGGAGCTCAGCACTCCCGCCCAGGGCAGGTCGCTGGTGCGGCGGACAGTCAACGCCTATGGACGCATCGATGTGCTGGTGGTGAACCACGGCATCTGGCCCTCGCACGACGCTCCCATCGCGGAGATGTCGGAAGAACAGTGGCGGCAGACGCTGGCCATCAATCTCGACAGTGTCTTCGGGCTCACTCAGGCGGCCGTGGCCCAGATGAAACTGCAAGATCGGCGCCCCGAAGATGCCGCCGGATACATCGTCTATGTCAGCTCGACTGCAGGCCAGCGCGGCGAGGCCAAGCACGCGGATTACGCCGTCAGCAAGGGCGCGCTCATCAGCCTGACCAAGAGCCTGTCGAGCGAACTGGCCCGGGATGGCATTTATGTGAACTGCGTCGCTCCAGGCTGGGTGGAGACCGATATGTCGGCGCCGGCGCTCGCCGATCCGCCCACACGGGATTGGATCTTCTCCGGGATTCCTTTAGGCCGGGTGGGCCGTCCGATGGAAATCGCGGGTCCGATCTTGTTTCTCTGCACCCCCTATGCGGGTTTCATGAGCGGCGAGATCGTCAATGTCAATGGAGGCGCGGTGCTGGTCGGATGAAAAAGCTCTCTCTCTTGGCTGTTTCTCTTCTGGGAATGTTGTCAGGCGGTATTCGGATATTGCCGGGTGGTATTGGCGTATTGTCCTGCGGCGTTGCGGCATGGGCACAATCGCCAGGCCAGCCGCCGTCCGATCAGGCTGCTGCCGATCCCGCTGCCGCGGCGAATGCGCAAAAGGCGCGCGCGATACTGGACGCCATGGTGCAGGCTCTCGGCGGTCCGCGATGGCTCGCCCTGCAGAATGTCTATATCGAAGGTCGCGTGTCGGGGTTCTACCAAGGCAAGCCCACCGGAGCGATCAGCGACTTTCATCAGTGGCGAACTCCCACCGGCGAAGAACGCGTCGAGCTGGGCAAGAAGCATGACGACGTCGAGATCTTTATCGGCCAGGACTGCTGGGAGATAACTTACAAGGGCAAAAAAGCTCTTCCCAAGGAAATCTGCGACGACTCCCTGCGGCGGAAGGCTCATACCATCGACGTCGCTGTGCGCACCTGGTTGAAAGATCCGAATACGATCCTTATCTCCGAAGGGCAAACGCTCTCCGAGCGGCACCTCACCGACCAGGTGACATTGATCTCTCCGTCGAACGATTCGATCACCATCCAGATCGATGCCGAGACCCACCTGCCCCGCAGCCGGACCTTTCAATGGCGCGACCCAATCTACAAAGACAAAAACGAAGAGCGCGAAGAGTACGATGATTACCACACCATCGACGGCATCCCGACTCCGTACAGCATCACCCGCTTCCATAATGGCGATGCCAACAGCCAGCGCTATGTCTACAAGGCCGCCTACAACGTCGCGCTACCGCCCGACGCCTTCAACCCCGATGCCGCAGTGTCCAAGATCAAGAAGTAGCATTCTCGTCGGAACTGCCACCTGTAGCGTAGACTCGCAGAGATTCTAAAGTTCGTGATTGGGGCAAATGCCGGCATGAAGTCTGGGCTCTTGAAGTCGGAGACGTTGATTGCGATCCTCACCGACAGCCATTTCTGGATCCCCGTTGTCGTGCTGTTGCTGGGCGTGGCGCTGCTGATCCATCTGGCCTGAACCGGTGAACATGCCTGAACAAAAATCCCGTTCGATGCATGGTCTCGGAGTAGCATGCGGCATTGCGGCCGGCGCATGGCTGGGCTCTGCCGAGGCCCCCACCAAGCTGGTGGACGCGGGCTACTCGCCCATCGTGATTTCGCTCTGCATGGTGGCCGGCGTGTTTACCGCGCGCTGGACTCTGCCGACGCTGATGAAGGGCACACGCTACGTCTTCGCCGACCTGCTGACTAAATCGCACCTCATCGTCTGGGGTATTCTCGCCGGAGCATTGTGGGCTGTGGCGAACACCCTCACCGTCTTCGCCATCAAGAACGTCGGCCTCTCCATCGCCTTCCCTCTCTGGAACACCAACTCGCTGGTGGGACTTCTCTGGGGATGCCTGCTCTTCCGCGAGCTGCGCGGGGCAGGAGCCGTAACCTGGATCAAAGTCGTGGGCGGAGGCATCGCCGTTGTGGCCGCGACCATCACCCTGGGCCTCGCATCAGTCCATCCTTCGACGGGAAGCTCGGCGCATGGCGCCGCCGGTGTCGCTGCGGCGTTGGGCGCAAGCCTGCTGTGGGGGACGATGTATCTGCCCTACCGCAAAGCCTATCTGAGCGGGATGAATCCGCTGTCGTTCGTAACAGTCTTCACCATGGGCGAACTCGGCACGATGGCCGTTCTGGCGGCGACGATCCACGTCGAAGGCGCGTCGATTGCGACACAACTGCATTTGCTACGTCCCGAAGTCTTCTGGCTCTTTCTCGGAGGCTTCTGCTGGGTCATCGGCGACATGTTCCAGCAGTATGCGACGAAGTACATCGGCATCGGCCGAGGCATCCCGCTTTCGAATACCAACCAGCTATGGGGATTGGCCTGGGGCGCGCTGGTCTTCGGCGAGCTGCGCGAGGTGAGCGATCACAATCGCGTGGTGATTGTAGCCAGCTCGCTGCTGATGATCGCGGGAGCCATTGCCATCGGCAGTGCCGCGGCGGCGCGCAAGGAACATCTTTCCGTGAACGAGGCCATCGCCCGCGAATGCGACCGCTACGGTCTGGACTACAACCAGGCCGTAGCAGCGCAGGCAGGCATCGGGCACGAAGTCGGCGCAGATAAGAAGGCCTGGTGGGACTGGCTGATCGTGGCCATCGGAGTCGGCGTCTTCGCCTGGCTCGCGATAGGCGCGCACCGTCCCCCATTGGAGATGAACGGCCGGTGGATCGTTATTCTAATGATCGCAGTGCTGGCGCTGCTGGGATCGAGTGGCTGGCTGCTATGGAAGCGTACGCGCTTTTCCTGATGAACGCGAACTCAATCTGGACATGCTGCATCATGAGTAGTGAACTTACAATCGCGAATCGACCTCAAAATGAAAAATCACAACATCTTGTAGCAAGGTGATACCACCATCCAATATGCAGCGATTGAGCGCAGATTTGTGTCTAGGATTTATGCCTTAATCTTGCTTGTGTAAACCAAACCCAGCTTTGATTTACACAAAAAAATCTCTTACGTATACTCCGTTTATGCGGCCTGCTCTGCCTCAAGACCTTCCACTTCTCACTCGCAGTGATTGGTTAGCTCTTATCCCCGCCCTTGGACGGGCAAATCGCAGCCTCGCTGAATATAGCGGAATGCTTCGCCGCCTGCCGAACAGCAACCTACTGCTATCCCCGCTGCGTTTACAGGAGGCCGTCCTATCTTCTCGCATTGAGGGCACATTAGCGACGATGGGTGAGGTTTTACAGTTCGAAGCGGGAGAGGCGCCGCAATTAGAGGCCCGACGCCATGATATTGAAGAAATTTTGAACTATCGGTCTGCGCTCGATGTTGCGACCCGCGAACTCAAGAACAGGCCTTTCAACTTAAATCTTCTTTTGAGGCTGCATAAAGTCTTATTGTCTAGCGTTCGAGGGCACAACAAAGCCCCTGGGGAATTTCGACGGCAACAAAACTACATCGGCTCCCGAATTGGCGGGGTTGAACAGATTCGATTTGTCCCACCCGACTGGATGAAGCTGGAACACTCTCTAAGCAATTGGGAAAAATATTACCATTCCGACGATGATCCGCTAGCCAGGCTCGCACTTATCCACGCGCAATTCGAATTTCTTCACCCATTTTTAGATGGGAACGGCAGAATTGGCAGAATTCTGATCCCTATCTTCCTTTTCGAACACGGTCTGTTGCCCGAACCAACTTTTTATATGTCCGAGTACATTGAACAGCACAAGGAAGAATACGTAGATCGGTTAAATGATCTTGGACGGGTGCGGAATTCATGGCGCCTGTGGGTAGAGTTTTTCTTAAATGCCGTTACCGCACAGGCACAAAGAAATGCCACTACGGCAGATGAAATTCTTCGGCTTTATGAGAACTTGAAAGAGAAATTTATCGCAGCAACTCGATCTCGATATGCGGTTCCCTTATTGGATGCGGCATTTCAACTGCAGTATTTTCAGGCTGGCCACCTGCAGTGGAAAGGCGATCCTCCAAGTAAGCAGACATTGATGATCATGCTGCAGGCACTTGAACGCGACAAAATTCTTCGCGTATATCGATCGAGTGCCGGTAGGCGGGCTTCGATCTGGTGGCTGCCCGATCTTGAAGGCATCGTTGAAAGACGTCGTTGACGTCGGTGCCCACGTCTCGACCTAAGATGTGAGATCACCAAGATGGGAAAGCCCGGCCGAAGCCGGGCTCTCCCATCTCTTAAAGCTCTACCAGTCGATCTTTTCCGGGAAGAACTCCGCGATCAGGTCCTGATAATAGGGCAATAGAGCCTTCATATCCGGCTTGGCCTGTCCTTTGGAGTAGAGATCGTACGGGTTGAACTTGCGCACCCACTCGAACATGGTGTGATCCTGCTCGTTCATCAGGTGCTGATAGGCGCCGTGGCGGTGAGCAGCGTAGAAGGAGTGGTAGCGCAGCATATACTGCGCCTCTACCGGCATGTAATCCCGCGTTACGTGGTAGATGTACTCATCGTGTCCCCAGGACATGAAAACCTTGTCCAAACCGCAATTCGGCTCGCAGACGCCATACTTCGTCTGGTACTCGGGCACCTGCATATCCGGATTCGCCGCGAAGTATTCCGGATAGACGATCTGGTCGGAATAAGCGCAGCCCACCGGGAAGGTATCGCCGACCACCGCCCATTGCGGCTCACCATAGAGACAGAGCGTCTTGCCCAGGTCGTGGATGAATCCGGCAAGGACGAACCAGCGGGGATGGCCGTCGCGGCGGATCGCCTCAGAGGTCTGCATCAGATGCTCGATCTGCGACAGATCGGTGTCCGGATCGCTCTCGTCGACCAGCGTGTTGAGGAACTCGGCGCACTCCCAGATGCTCTTCTTGCCCTTTTTCAGAGCCAGAAACTCGGCGCGCTTCTGCTGCACGAAATCGAAGGTCTGGTAGGCATGGTTCTGCCGGTAAAACTCGGCAACGCCGGGATTGGCCGCGGCGTCATAAACGCGGAATTCGTCTTCCGATTTCCCTTCGCGGTAGCGGCTGGCGACAAAGTCGTCCCACTGATCGACGTGGGCGAGCGGCTGGTCTGCGGCATGTGCCTGCATACGAATTCTCCTCGGGGAAATCTCAGATTCGACATCAAAAGTACTCTGTCGACATAACGCCTGACAACCAGAACTACCGGCCAGTAGCAGATTGAATTGACCGTGGAGTGTATGTTGGAGTGCAGGCTTGAGGAATCGATATGCAGACGATTTGTGCGCTTGTAATGCTCGTGACGATGATCGGGGCTCAGACTTCCTCAAAAGCTCAAACCGCTCCAGCGAGTAACCAGTCAGATTCGGTTTCCGTTCACGTATCACTGCAAAAGAACACTTACGCCATCGGGGAAAAGCCGATCGTGGTCATGACTGTCAAGAACATCAGCGAAAATGAGGTTTGGTTTTCTACAGCAAGTTACCTCTACCGTATTCATCTCACCACCAAAAATGGCGAGCCGCCCAAGACCGAACTTTATCGTCATATGCTTGGCGACTTTCGCCCGGGAGATGGTCCGGCATTATTGGAGGGACCTGTCGTTGGTCGGAAGATTTTTCCTGATTCGGAAACTGCGCAAAAGTATGATTTGGCCTACTTCTACGATCTAAGCACACCGGGTGATTACAGCGTCTCAATGGAGCTGTGCGATCCATCCAGTCCTCCGAATGGACCCGAGCGCTGGATCAAAACTAATATTGCCCACTTTGAAATCAAAGCGCCCACCCCACAAACCTTATAAAGAGCCTTCTTCGAAGCGGAGGAGATTCCCGATATGCAGGCCGTAATCAGAGTCATCTGGGCGATGCTATAAACTGGGAGTCCCACATCTCGCTTTGAGACGTGGGGCTCCACCTGCCTCAAGCCCGGTCGTAAAACCGGAAAAACAGCGACGGCTTCGAGACCGGCTCGGAGATGGTCGCGAGATGCGTCTGCTGGCTATCGGAGAGCGGCGTAAAGTCTCGGGCCAGCTGCACGTTCTCTTCCAGCTGCGCGATGGTGTCGCAGCCGATAATCACCGTGCTCACCGGGCGTGAGAGCGTGTAGTACATGGCCTCGCGCATCTTGAGTGGGCCCGATCGGTCGGCGATCACCATGCCCTCCCACATGTGCTTCTGCTGCTCGAGCGGCGGAGGAGTCCACGATGCCAGCAGGCGTCCGCGGGCGGGGACCTTCATGCCGATGATGCCCATCTCCTTTTCGACAGCCAGCGGGAGAAGCGCATCGTTAAAGCTGTAGTGGTGCGTATCGGCGGCGTTGAGCGCCATCAGAATGCAGTCGAAGGGATAGCGGTGGATGCAATCGATCAGGGAGTCGGGGCGATAATGGCCGGTGATGCCCAGGTTGCGGACCACCTTCTGCTCCTTCATCTCCAGCAGCGCTTCCATCGCGCCCCCCTTGGCAAAGATCTGATCGACATCGGTCTGTGTGCCGATATCGTGGAGCTGCCACAGATCGATGTGGTCGGTGTTGAGCAGCTGCAGTGATTTTTCGATCATCTGCATGGACGCGTCGCGGGTGCGTTCCTTGGTCTTGGTGGCAAGGAAGGCCTCGTTGCGGCGGTGCTTCATCACCTGGCCGACGTATTGCTCGCTCCAGCGCGGCGGCCCACCGTAAATCGAGGAAGTGTCGATATAGTTGACGCCTAGGTCGAGGGCGCGCTCGATGATGGGCACGGCAACGTCGAAGTTGTCGCCCTTTTCCAGAGCAGCCTGGCCGCCCAGCGAAAAGATGCCGACCTTGTATCCCGTTTTGCCGAGGTTGCGCGTAGGCATGGCGGCCTGGGTGCGGGGATTGGAAGGCAATGCCGGCAATGAAGTATTCGTACCCGCATGCGCCGGCATTGTTGATGTCGCCAACACAGCAGCGGTAACCGCTCCAGATTGTTTCAGGAACTGGCGGCGATCTGTTTTCGAATGGGAAGAGAGGCTAGGAGCTTTAGGATCGACCACGATTCACCTCGCTGGGATCGCTACCTTTTTATCACGGACTGCCACCGGGCGCATGAGCCGGTCGGCACGCAAGTGTGTGAGAATCAGCAGATAAGAGACAGCCATGGCGTTGAACGACTTCATTTCCGGCGATCCAAACCTGCGCGATCTGCTGGTGTTTCATAACGTTGCACGGGCGCTGACCTCCTCGCTGGATCGCGATACGATTCTGCGCACCATCATGCAGCAGATGGAGCAGTTCTTCGAGCCGGAGACCTGGTCTCTCCTGCTCATGGACGAACCGCGCAAAGAGCTCTACTACGCCGTTGCCATCGGTCAGGCCGAGGCCGATTTGCGTGAGGTTCGCGTTCCTCTCGGCCAGGGCATCGCCGGCTGGGTCGCCGAACATGGCGAAAGCCTTATCGTTCCCGAGGTCGACCGCGACCCCCGTTTTGCCGGATTGTCCAAAGAGAAGATTGCCGGCGCGAACTTCCGCGTGCGTTCGGCGATCTGCATGCCCCTGCGGTCGAGGCTGCAAACGCTGGGCGTCATCCAGCTCATCAATTGCCGTCTGGACACGCTGAGCGACTACACCATCTCGTTTCTCCACGTGTTGTGCGATTACGCGGCCATCGCCATCGAAAACTCCCGCTCCATGGAGCGCATCCATGAGCTGACCATCACCGACGACTGCACCGGCCTCTATAACGTTCGCTATCTCTACCGGCAGCTGGAGGCCGAGATCGAGCGCGCGCGGCGTTTTCACTCCCGCTTCAGCCTGATCTTCGTCGATCTGGATCATTTCAAAGCAGTGAATGACCGGTATGGACACCTGGTAGGCAGCCAGTTGCTGGTCGAAGTCGGTCAGGTCCTCAAGTCGCAGGTGCGCGGCGTGGATTCGGTCTTTCGCTATGGGGGCGACGAATTCACCGTGCTGCTCCCCGAATCGGGCAAATTGGCGGCCCAGGAGACAGCGGCACGGCTGCACAGCGCGCTGCGCGAAAAGATCTACGAGATCGACGGCCTGACGCTGAACGTGCGCGCCAGCTTCGGCGTCGCAACCTACCCGGAAGATGGTACTTCAGTCCACGAAATCATCCGCTCGGCCGATTCCATGATGTACCTGGTGAAAGGCCTCTCCCGGGACAACGTGGCCGTGGCCGGATTCGGAATTCTTCCCTCTTCCCACGCCCCGCCTTCTTAGACGCTCTAACTCGTTGCCGTCAGCACGCCAGTGCCGGGGAGCGTAAGACATGAGCCGGCTGCTACGGCGTCTCGACGGGCGAGCGGGTGTCCTTGTTTTCCCGTGCGCGAGGATTCACTCCGAAGTCCCAGACATCGAGGTTGACCTCGTGCGGCGAGAGGATCTCGATCAGCGCATATTCGCCGATGAGTAAAGGCTGCTTGAGGGTCAGCTTCATCCAGCGCGCGCCGGGCAGAATCTCTTTCGTCGTTTCGACGATATCTTCCGATCCCCTGGGCTGATCGAGACGATAGACTTCGGTGCCGATTGCAGTGCGCAGATTGTGGGCGCTGTTCAACCGGATAATCGCATAGCGGCTATCGGGCGAGCTATGCGAGTTTTTGTCCTTGGCCGCATTCGCGCCATGAGTATCCACGGTGAGAGCTGATTCGGGCGCAGTGTCCTCGGAGTCGGCAGGCCTGTCCAGGCTCACGTAAATCACCGGCTGGTCGACGTGGAGCTGGACCTTAGAGGTGGCTCCCTCGATGCGAACCAGCTCCTTCGCTCCGCCGGTTGCACCGAACGCGGCGTGGAGAATGCTGTGCTCCGTCGCGCGGTTGAGATCGCCATTGGCCTGGAATGCGTGAACCAGCTCCGGGTCACCATGATAGGTGTCGAGGATCCAGACGCCGCTTTCATCGGGCAGACGCAATCCCGGAGAGATCATCGGCATGCGCGCCAGCTCGTCGTTGCGAGCCGCATACTCTTCGGCGTCGATCTTGGCGGCCTCGATCTGTCCCGGATCGTTGGGGTCCGCCGGGCCGCTCTTCGTCGCGGACGGATCGTGATCGTGCTTCCATTTCTCCGTGGCCGGCCAATCGATGAGGCTGGCTGGAATCTCCTCCCACTCGTTGCGCTCGGCGCTGAAATAGCGAACCCGGTCGCCTTTCATCTCATATTTGGTGATGACCTGGTAGCTGCCGTCTTTGAGGATCAGGCGGTCGCGGCCCGGCTGGGGAAAGGCAGACGGTATCGCCGCAGCGAAGAGGATTCCGGCAAGCAGAATTCGAAGGATGAAAGGCATCGCCCGCATTTCTCCAAGTATCCTACTTCCGGCCCGGGTTGCCGCGTCGAGAGTCATTTCGATAGCGCAGAAAAGGCGTAGGCGTCGCATCGCTTCGAGCGGCAGTATATCCTCACCGTATGCGTTTTGTTTCGTCCCTGATTTCAGGCGGCGCGGTTGCGTCGCTCTGCATCGCTTCGTTCGCCCAATCTGCTCCCAGCCCCAACGCTCCTGCAAGCCCGGCCGATCCGCAGGCCGCAAGCGCCCCTGCACAGACGCCTTCCCCCTCGCCGGCAAACCCGGCGCCGTTGAAGCTGCAGGATCTGCCCTCCGATCCTCATACGCCCACGGCCGACGAGCTGGCCGAGCAGGCCGCAGAGCGGGAGCGCTTCCAGATCCGCCAGCTCGCCGCGGCGCAGAATAACTGGGCCACGTCGGCTACAGCCGGCGTCACGCTGGAGCTCAAGGAAACCGGCCGAAGCAAAGCCGAGAATGGCACGCAGATCACCTATCAGCTTCAGGGAAAAGGTTTTACCTCGGAGATGAAGCTTTCCCTGCTGCGCTGGGAGCTGAATGACAAGGTGGCCGTGGTGATGGACGGCATCACCGTCAACGCCGCGGGCATCGCCGTTTGCGGAGGCGCGGACGCCGGCACCTGCGGCAAAACCATGAAGGCCAACGAACCCGTGGTAGTAACCGCAACCGTGGCCAAAGGCGAGGCCATTCGGATCGCCCTGGTGGCCGCGGACAAGAAGCATGGTGCGGCGGCGACCCTAGTACCGTTTCCCATTACGGCTGAGGATAAGGGCTGCAAGCTGCAGGTCATTCGCGGCACGAAAAATGACGAACTGGTGCTGATCGTGGGCGATGGATTCACATCGACAGTGAATTTCACAGCCGGCTCGGAATCCTTCGGTGAAAAACGCCCTATGGGCGCCAAACCAAATGCTCAAGGACACTTCGTGGTCGCGATGACGCCGTGGGTCACCGGCCACGATAATGGCGACACGGTCATCTATGTGCAGAACGACGCCTGCTCGCCAACGCTCTCCTTCCACTGGGGCAAAGATAGCTACAAGGTCGAATAGCCGCAGCGTTCGCGAGTCCTCTGGGCCCGTCAAGGAGATCGCGCCACGCAATTGCCTCTAACTTCAGCGCACGCTTGAAGTTAAAGGCCGGAAACAGTTGGCATGGAATTGCCTGCCACGTTGGTATTCTGGATTGAAGTAAAGAGGGAGGCGCGATCCAGCGTCTCCCTTTTTGTTTGCGGCCCATCCCCGCTGAATTTCCATCCTGCGAGAACAACTCATGGCCAGCTTCGATCTCTTTCTGCCCATCCTGCTACAGAATGAGGGTGGGTACGTCGATAACCCGAACGATCCCGGTGGCGAGACCAACAAAGGCATCACCATGCGCACCTTTTCCCACTGCTCGCATGCTCTGCTGGGGATCGATCCGACCTCGGCAAACCTTCAGGCGCTCACCGACGCACAGGCTGGGATCCTCTACAAGAGCAATTACTGGCGGCCCATGCAGGGCGACTCATTTTCGCTCCAGGATCTCGCCGATATCGTCTGTGATTTCTACATCAACGCTGGCACCCATGCGACCAGCCTGCTGCAGTCCGTGATGAAAGAACTAGGCGCGAATGTGGTGGTCGATGGCGTCCTCGGCCCGGCATCCATGCAAGCTCTCAACGGGCTGAATCAGATTTCCGTGTACGACCGATACAAACAAGGGCGCATCGCTTATTATCAGCAGCTCGGCGTGAAGTATCCGATGTTTCTGCAAGGATGGTTGAACCGGGTGAATGCGTTTCCCACGCTCGGCGATGAGCCTGGCAGTGCCATCGCTGCCTGAGAGTCCTTTGCCCGAAATTGCTTGCCGGGGTTTGCATTCAAAGACATAAGCGAACAGGCCCGAGCCGCAAGCCTCCTCGAGCCATAGCCTCTGCAGCACCCGCCGCTTCCTTCTTCCCTTCCCGTCCGCTCCCGGCTATACTTGATTGTGCCCGCCAGGTACGCCAATCAAAGACATTCAGGGAAGGTGAAGCAGAAATGTCCTCCAAGTACATTTTTGTAACAGGCGGAGTTGTGTCCAGCCTCGGAAAAGGTCTGGCTGCGGCCTCGATCGGTTGTTTGCTCGAAAGCCGGGGGTTGAAAGTCAACCTGATGAAGTTTGATCCGTACCTGAACGTCGACCCGGGAACCATGTCGCCGTTTCAGCACGGCGAGGTCTTCGTGACCGACGACGGAGCGGAGACGGATCTCGATCTCGGCCATTATGAGCGCTTCACCCACGCGCATCTGACCCGCGATAACAACCTCACCACCGGCCGCATCTACGAGCAAATCATCACCAAGGAGCGGCGCGGCGATTATCTCGGCAAGACCGTTCAGGTGATCCCGCACGTCACCAACGAAATCAAGAACGCCATGCGCAAGGTGGCCGCGAACAACGACATCACTATCGTTGAAATCGGCGGCACCGTAGGCGATATCGAGTCGCTGCCGTTCCTCGAAGCCATCCGGCAGATGCGCCAGGAGCTGGGTCGCGAGAATACGGTGTTTGTCCACGTCACGCTCGTCCCGTGGATCAGCGCTGCACAAGAACTGAAGACCAAGCCGACGCAGCATTCGGTAAAAGAGATGCTCTCGATCGGAATTCAGCCCGACATCCTGCTCTGCCGCACCGATCGTTTTCTCTCCCGCGAACTGAAGAGCAAGATCGCGCTCTTCTGCAACCTGGAAGAGCAGGCCGTGATTACGGCCAAGGATGTGGAATCGATCTACGAAGTTCCACTCACCTTTGCCCGCGAGGGTGTCGACGCGCTGGCTCTCAAATACCTGCACATGCAGACCGGCGAACCGGACCTCAGCCAATGGGAAGAGATCGTCCGGCGCTCCTACAACCCGCAGGACGAAGTAGCCATCGGGATCGTCGGCAAGTATGTCGAGTACGAGGACAGCTATAAGTCTCTGAAGGAAGCTCTGGTCCACGGCGCGCTGGCCCACAATCTGAAGCTGCGCGTGACCTGGATCGAAGCCGAGGGGCTGGAAACCGAGAACTTCGCATCGCAGCTGGCCGGCCTGGATGGCATCCTGGTGCCGGGCGGCTTCGGCAAACGCGGCATCGAAGGCATGCTCAACGCCATTCGCTATGCGCGCGAAAACAATGTTCCCTATTTCGGAATCTGTCTCGGCATGCAGACCGCCTGCATCGAGTTTGCGCGGAACGTATGCAAGCTGAATGGAGCGAATTCGAGCGAGTTCGATCCCGCCACTGCGCATCGGGTTATATATAAGCTGCGCGAATTGACCGGCGTCGAAGAGATGGGCGGAACCATGCGGCTTGGAGCTTGGACCTGCGTGCTGCAGCCTGGCTCGCTGGCCTCCGAATCGTACGGCAAAACTGAGATCAGCGAACGTCACCGCCATCGTTACGAATTCAATCGCGAGTATGAAGCTCTGTTGACCGGCGCAGGCTTACGCATCACGGGGACCACCCCCGATGCGACCTACGTCGAGATCGTGGAGCTGCCCGACCATCCATTTTTCCTCGGCTGCCAGTTCCACCCGGAGTTCAAGTCGAAGCCGCTCGAGCCGCATCCGCTGTTCAGTGCATTCGTGAAGGCAAGCTACGGCAATCGCACTCGCTCGCGGGGCGAAATCAGCTCTACAGTCGAGGGATCACGGACTCAGTCTCTGGCTTAAAGTGCGGCGATTTGGTTAGAGTAATCGCCAAATGCTTGTGATGTACCGTCGTTCTGACGACCAAAGGGAGGAAGAATCTCAGCGATGCGGGGAATGCCTCGGTGAGATTCTTCGCTACTGACTAAGTGGCGAATCTGAATGAGACGCTCCCGGCGTCTCCACCTCGCTGCTGGCCGTTTCCTTCTTGAGCCGCTTTTCAACATATGGCCGCCAGCGGCGATAAGCATTCGACTTCTCTTCCCGAAGCGAATCCTCGATGGCCTTGCGGTAGCCGCCCGTGTAGATGGCATACATCAAAGCCAGAGCGCAGCCCGCCCCGAAGAACAATCCGAAGAAGAAGCCGAGAATGCTGCCGGTGAAAAAATTCATCGTGCTTAGGCGGTCTCTCAAAGACTACTCCACGGGGCAGCGGTTGGTGGATGTGGGCTCCCGTAGAGAAGACCGGCCGTAGAGGAAACTTATTCCATCAAAATATTTTCTTGAAGTTGCCGGCGATGGCAAAGAGGACAGCGGGAAGTGACTTAGGCCTTCATCGTACTGAATTGTGGCGAGGCCGGGCCGGTCTGCTCCATCTCCTTCACCAGCTCCAGCGCCTCGCGCAAGCTGCCCACAATGACATCCGGCTTGGCGTGTCCGAATCGTTCAAGCATGGCCTCCTTATCCGCACCGCTGCCCCACATCCCTACCAGGATTCGATTGCCGGGAAGACTTTCGCGCAGACGCAGCGCCAGCTTTCGGGCATGCGCGAAGGCGAAGGGCGGCACCGCCGAGACGCAAAGAATCGTCTCCGTCTCTTCCCCCAGCCTTTCGAGAATCTCAGCCGAGAGCGCTCCCGACGGCAGCAGCAGCGTCTTATGGCCGCACTGCTCCAGCAGCTGCGCAAACATGGTCGCTGCAATTTCATCCGCCTGGTCGTTGGCCGGCACACAGACCACAGGAATATTTCGCACCGGCACGGAATCCGGCGGGCAGGGAGGCTCCAGGTTCAATGGCGAGCGGTAATCGGTCAGCTCGGCGATCAGCTCGGTCGCACTCTGAAAGAGATAAGAGCTGCGAACATCGTCGAGAACTCCCTTATGCCGATCCTGTTCGGTCATGGTCAGAGCCGGCATCACGACGCTGTCGTAGAGATCGACCAGGTTGTGGCTGTCCAGGAATTTGTCGGCGATATGGTGCGCCTCGGATTGATCGGTAGCCAGCAGACGCTCATAGAACTTGGCTTCGGGAGCCAGCTCCGCTTCATCGCCCAGCAAGATATGTAAGAACGACATCTGCGGCAGGTAGCGGCCGAAGACGATCAGGCAGACGGTCAGCGGCGTCGACACCACCAGCCCCGGCCAGCCCCAGAGCAGAGTCCACACCAGCGCCATGGTGACCAGCGCCAATGCGGAGATGCCGGTGTGGCTCCCGTAAAGATGGGGTTCGACGAAGTTGCTGATGATGATCTCCATCACCGCGAAGAGCAGGAAGACCCATAGCGGATGCCACCAGCTATTGAAGATGGCCAGCGTGAAGACCAGCGTCAGTGTGCCGACGATCATGGTGCCGACATACGGCACCATCCGCAGAATCGCCAGCAGCGCTCCCCACAACGTGGCATTGGGCACATGCAGCAGGTAGAGGCCGATGGCGAAGATAACTCCGTAACCGGCATTCACCAGCACATTCATCACCAGGTAGCGGCTGATGCGCTCCGCGGCATCGTTCAGCGCCTGGGTCATCAGGTTAAGGCGTCCGATGCCGGCCAGCAGCAGCAGCCGGTTGCGTAAATCCTCGCGCTTGAGCAGCATGTAAATGGTGAAGATGAGCACCATGCCCAGCATGCCAAGCGGCTTGACTACCGGCCTCAGCAGTTCGCTCAGATACTGGCTTTGCGGCTCCTCCGGTGGGATGACCACGACCGGCATAGGCTTACCGCTATCGTCCTGCTGGCGAATCTTAGCTGCTTCCCGGGCTCTGCGCCCATGCACCAGAGTCGGCGAGTCGACGGTTGTCGGCGTGGCCGCCTTTTCGTCGGTGAAGGCTGCCCCGATCGCCCGCAGGCTGCTCATGGTGTGGCCGATTTCCCCCCCCGCAGGAGCGTGCAGCGAGTTCATCTTTTCCCGGATGTTATCGGAATAGTTGGGCAGGTCGTTGACCACGCTGATGAGCTGCCGGGTGACGATCCAGCCCACGCCTCCGGCGACGGAAGAGGCCATCAGCAACACCAGGATGACCGCCGAAACCCGGCTCAGTCGCAGTTTCTCGAACTGCATCACCAGCGGTGTAAGCAGGAAATTGAGCGTAAGCGCCATGGCCAGCGGAATCAGGATTTCACGGGCGAAGTACAGGCCAGCCAACAGCATAGCGAGCAGGATGATAGGCTCGCTGGCCAGAGTTCCGCGCCGGGGTCGTGTCATCGTTGGAGAGTTCATGGTCTTTCGAAGCTCATCTGGGGGGACGAAGCGGGAGCGTGCAGATATGTAGATGCAGAATTGAGCTGATTTACCATAACCCGATAGAAAAGCGATTGGCCAGTGGAATCAAACCGCCGTGCGCAGCACGCCCAAATCTGCCCAAAGAGCGCGCGGGGAACGGATTTCTCCCTGATTCCGTATTATCGCTACGATCTCATATATCGCTACGGCCAACGGAAATCATCCGGCATAGCCGCGCAACACGGATAGGAAGGAGTTCCAATGATTGCCACCACACCGCTGGCCACCGCCGGCTGGACCGATCAGCAGCGCGCGCTCTTTCAGGCGCAAATGTCGAACTGGCAGAAAGATGAAGTCGTAGGCGTTCTCCTGGCGCTCTTTCTCGGAACCTTCGGCGCACACCACTTCTACCTGCGCAGAACCGGCCTGGGAATTCTCTATCTGATCTTCTCGTTTACCGGCATCCCGACCATCGTGAGCCTGGTCGAGTGCTTCTTCATGCCGGGGCGGGTCCGCCAATATAACCAGGCGCTCGCCGTCTATTTCGCCGGCCAGCTGGCAACGGTTTCCCCGGTCGGTTATGGAGTCCCCACCGGAGTATCTGTCGAACCGGCGCCGGCCACGAATCAGGCTGTACTTCGCACCTGCAATACATGCGGCGCAGGCATTCTGCCCGGAGCCAATTTCTGCGCACGCTGTGGAAGCAAAGTCTAACGCCTTTTGCCGACTGCGTGCCCAGAGATAAATACCAGACCTACATATTTGTATGGCCCTGCCGCATCTCTTCGTTAAATTCGGGCTTGGTCGCGGCCAGCGCTTCGGCCATCTTCGTCTGATAGAACTCGGCGCGGCCCAGCAGCATGGGAGTTGCCGACGCTGCGTCGTCCGTGAGGCTGAGCAGGCCCTGGCGAGAGAGATCGGCGGCCATACGGGTCAGCTCTTCCGGAGTGGTGTTCAGATATTGCGCATCGCGCGGGTCGCTGATCCATACCGGCCGATTGCCGCCCAAAGCACCCGACAGCCAATAGACTTTTAGCGTGAGAAAGTCCATCCGGCTCTCGTCGGTGGTATCGGTGAAGAAGAACTTTTTCTGCCAGCGCGAGTAATAGCGCGTCGTCACCGGAACCGGCTGACGGTTGCCGCTCTTCAGCAGCTCCAGCTGTCCATAGTCCAGCGTCTTGCGAACCGCGTTGTAGATGAAGGTCTCGGCGTAAGGCTGTTCAGGCGCGGGTACGATCTCCGCGAAGGTCACCGTCATGCTTGCCGAAATCTTGGTGTGCAGCACCGACTCATGCCCATCCTCAAGATGGATTGTGCCGTGAACGATGTAGGTATCCGACCCTGAATTGGAGCGATGAAAGGGCCAGCGAAAACCGCTGAAGCGGATGGGCAGGCCGGCGAATGTGACATAGACATCGGGCTGCGGATTCTGCAGCCGCCGCGCCGCCTCGCGCAAGTGCGAGGTCATCTCCGGCAGCAGGTCCGGCTTCTGGAAATCGAATGCCTCGCTCAGCTCCAGCTCCAGGGTGCGCTCGGGCGCAGCATCCTGCCCCAATCCAATGCGAAACTTTGCCGTGGGATGGTTGTTTACATCGGTGCCGGGCTCAGCGGAGAGAATAACCAGGCCGGCCTGGCGCGCGGCGTTCTGAAGCATAGCGGTAAGTGCAGTCTCAAATTGCGTAGGCATGTAGTCTTTTTCCGATCCGAATCTGTCTATTTATTTTACCGTTCGTTTGGCTCGAGCGCGTGACGCGGCTCGCTTCCGCAGAGATCGGCTCTGAGTGAGGTATGGGCTTCGGTACAGTCCTAACTCTCTAAGAATTTAATGGTTACTGCACTTTAACCCTACGTTACAATTGCGTTACGCTGACTTTATTTTTGCAGGCAGGGAAAATGCTCAAACGATCCGCCCTCGCATTTTTTTGCGCTTTACAGATCTGGATACTTCTGATCTCCGCTGAAAAACCGGCCCATGCATATGTTGACCCAGGATCGGGTCTGTTGGTTTTTCAGGTAGGCGGCTCCATGCTTGCCGGGGCGCTCTTTGTGATGCGAGCAAAGATACGCAAACTCTTCGGCCTGAATGCTAAAACCGAGTCAGATCCTAATCTTCCTAAAGAAGACGCCAAAACTCTTCGCCCCGAAATAAACGGATAATGGCCAGTTCCCTGCCGGTGATCGAAACCTTCCGCGACCCGGCTGGTTCCCTCCGATTGGAAGCAGGCCGTGCTCGTCGCCGGGCTCGCATAGGCCGCGCCGCAGCAGCCCTTGATTTCCTCGCTACTGATCTTGCTCAACAGTGGGTTTCCGAGGGCCGGCTGATCGCGACCACCCGGGTCGCGACCCCCACTCTTCATCAGGATTTGCAAAACGACGAGGTTTTGCTCGAGCATCCCCGGATATTTTTCCCGTCTTATCCCTGGGAATGGACTCCTGACGCCTGGATCGCCGCGGGAAACCTTACCCTGGATCTGTGCGAAGGCCTGCTGGCCAAGGGGCTTATTCTCAAAGATGCGACGCCGCTCAACATCCTGTTTCAGGGTGCGAAGCCCATCTTCGTCGATGTCCTTTCCATCGAGAAGCGAGATCGCGAAAGCCCGCTCTGGCTGGCCTATGCCCAGTTTGTACGGACATTTCTGCTGCCATTGATCGCGCACCGCACCCTGGGCTGGCCTCTTGCCGCCAGCTTTCATCGTCGCGACGGATATGAGCCGGCCGATATCTATCCCTACCTGCGAGCAAGGCAGCGCTGGCAACAGCCCTTTCGCTCGTTGGTCACTGTTCCTTATCTACTGGAGAAACGGCGTTCGCCCGAAGCGGCCCCGGCACGTTCAGGAATCAGGCAGTCGCCGGAAATCGCCGAAGCGGTGCTGCGCCGCAATCTTCGCAACTTGCGCAAGCTGCTCAACAGCCTGACGCCGGGAAACCGCAAGTCGCGCTGGAGTCACTACCCCCAGAATGCCGGCCACTATTCCGATGAGGATCATGACCAGAAACAGGCTTTCGTAAGGAAGGCGCTGTCGCTGGCGAAACCGCAAAACGTCCTCGATCTGGGCGCCAATACCGGCGTCTACTCGCGTCTCGCGGCGAGCACCGGTGCGAAAGTCGTGGCCTGGGACACCGATACTGCAGCCTCGACGAGAAACTTCGCGCAGGCCCAATCAGAAAATCTTCCGATCCAACCTTTGATTGCCGATGCCGCACGGCCCACGCCTCCTGCCGGATGGCGAAATGCAGAATACTTCAGCCTGCTCGATCGCGCGCGGCGGCGTTTCGATTGCGTACTGATGCTCGGCCTCATTCATCACCTGTTGATTGCCGATCAGATTCCGCTTGGGGAAATTGCCGGCCTGCTTCGCGATCTAACCCAGAGGTGGATCATCGTCGAATGGATTCCTGCTACCGATCCACGCTTTGTGGGATTGGTTCGGGGCCGTGAGGAGCTCTACGGTCACCTCGATGAACGTTCCTTCCTGGCTGCGATGGAAACCCACTTTTCCATCGAACTCCAAGAGGTATTGGCGAACGGCCGCACTCTCTACCTCATGCAGGCAGTGGCGCAGTAGCAGCGATCGACCGTCCCGCGGCTGCTCCGGATGCCCAGGCCCATTGGAAATTAAAACCGCCCAGATGTCCGGTGACATCGACGACTTCTCCGATAAAAAATAAACCGGGCACACGGCTCTCCATCGTTTTCGCTGATAGTTCCCCTGTATCCACACCGCCTGCGGTTACTTCCGCCTTGGCATAGCCTTCGGTCGTCTCGGGGACGACGTTCCAGCGATGCAATCGTTTCTCCCACTCTGCGAGGGCGGCCGTGCTCCATCCGGATGGGGAATAGACTTCCATCCAGCGGTCGGCGAGACGATGAGGCAGGATAGTTCGCAAGGACGTCCGCAGGGCTGCTGATTCGCGGCGAGCCTGGGGAGCGCGAAGCTCCGCAGTGGCATCCATCTTCGGGGCCAGATCGAACTCGATGGCTTCGCCTTCGCGCCAGTAGGACGAGATCTGCAGAACGGCCGGTCCGCTCAGGCCACGATGGGTGACCAGCATCTTTTCCGTAAAGCGCTGCCGCCCGATGGCCGCAACCACTTCGGTCGAGACGCCCGCCAGGTCGCACCACCGCGCCTGATCTGCGGAAGAAAATACCAGCGGAACCAGCGCCGGTCGAGGCTCGACGATCTTCAATCCAAACTGGCGCGCGACCTCATATCCGAAGCCGGTGGCGCCCATCTTCGGGATGGAAAGACCGCCGGTGGCAATCACCAAAGCTGGAGCATGGAACTCGCCGCGGCTGGTGCGCAGGTGAAAGGCATCATCGCGCGAGACCGTCTCGATCTCCGTACTGCAGAAGATCCGTACGCCGGCCTCGGCACACTCGCGGAGCAGCATCTGGACAACATCACTCGCAGAGCGATCGCAGAAGAGCTGGCCCAGATGCTTTTCATGCCAGGCGATCCCATGCCGCTCGACCAGTGCCAGAAAGTCGGAGGGGGTATATCGCGCCAGAGCCGACTTGGCGAAATGCGGATTTGCGGAGAGAAAATTTTCGGGCCTGGTGTGCCGGTTGGTGAAGTTGCAGCGGCCGCCGCCGGAGATCAGTATCTTTTTGCCCGGCCGCTCGGCGTGATCGAGGAGCGCCACGCGACACCCGTGTTTACCGGCTTCTATGGCGCACATGAGGCCGGCAGCGCCGGCTCCCACGATCAATACATCAAACTTTTGAGCTTGCGATTCGTTCAAAAGACCCGCTTTTTCGAGATATAACGCAGATATATCTTAAAGACATTAACCTGGGCGAAGCCGAGGACTTTTCGCTCAAGCGAGTCATCGATTGGCGCGAAGCACACTCGCCCGGTTGACCTGCTCCTATCGGACTTCAATCAACGCCAGACCCTTCTGCGGGACGGTCACCGTCACCTTGCCGTCTTCGAGCGGGTGCACTTCGTCTTTCCCAATCTCGGAGGCGCGCTTCAGCTCGGCGATCTGAGCGGTGGTCGGATACTTCGGGCTGCCCATCTTTTTCCACGCCGCCAGCGTATCTCCGTGTTCCGCATCTACGCGGCGGATGGTCACCTTGGGGGCTTTCTCTTTGGCTGGCAGTCCCGTGAGCTGGAAGGTGAATGTTTTGTCAGGACCTGTAGCCTCGGGCTCGACCAGGTTCCACGCCGCGATCACGATGGTGTCGTCGCCGCGCCGCGTTACCAGAACATCATCCTCGGACACGGCGATGCGATGTTCTCCCAGTTGGTGCAGGAGCGCAAAGACGTTAAACGCCGGCTTAGGAATGCCGTCCTCGGCGATGAGGCCGTAGCCGCCGTAAAACGGGGTCTTGATGACTCCCTGCTCCTCGAAGACATCGGAGAAGGTCCAGTAGGACATCAGGTCCACTTTGCCGTCGCATTGGCGGATGGTGTCAGCCATCCACGGTCCCATATAGATGGAATCCGTGATCGGCTGTTCGTTCGCATACGTTGCGTTGAACTCGCTCCAGATGAGCGGCATGTTCGGCTTCGCAGAGTTCTTTATCTGGTCGTGAACCTTGGAGACGGCTGCGCACACCATCTGGTGCGGAGGCACGGGCCGATTGTCGCCGAAGACATCCTTCGCCGTGTCGTTGCCGTACACATGGGTCGAGACGAAATCCAGCGGGACGTTGTTTTGCGTGGCATGCGCGATCATGTCGCCCACCCAGGCGGCCTGCGCTGTTGCCGGTCCGCCGACGCGAATCTTCCCATTCACTGCCTTGAGCGCACGCGCTGTATGGTCATACAGCTCGAAGTAGGTCTGCTGGGCGGGGCGGCCGGTCCAGAAATCGATGTTGGGCTCGTTCCAGACCTCGAAGTACCACTGCGAAACTTCGGCGATGCCGTAGCGCTCGATCAGGTGCTGGGCAAAGGCGGTGATCAGCGCATCCCACCGGGAGTAATCCCTGGGAGGCGAAACGATCTGCTTGTACCAGAAGGCGTGATAATCCAGGCGCGCGGCCAGTTTCTTGGGCATGAAGCTGATCTCGACGAAAGGCCGCACACCGTTGGCCAGCAGGCCATCGTAGATCTGATCGACATAGGACCAGTTGTAGACGGGATTGCCCTGCGCGTCTTCGTCATACACGCCGTTCTCATCCTGGAAGATGGCGTGGAAGCGCACATACTTGAAGTCCGTAACCGTCTGGACCGCGCTCATGTCCTCGCGATAGCCCTGGCGCAGAGAGAGATTGGCGCGGCCCGATCCGAACATCTGCTCCCAGAAATGAGGCAACGGAGTGGTCTGGGCCTTGGCGTCGATCTCGACGGTTTCCGAAGTCTGCTGCGCGAAGGAAGATGCGGGAACAGAGATGAGCGCAAGCGCGAAGACGAGAGCGATGCTGCGATTCATACAGGTTCTCTCCAGAAATAGAGTCTACTTCGGCCAGAACCTGTATGCCCAATCAGCCGTGGATCACGCGGGCGGGTCCGGCCTGCGGTCCCAGCACTTTGATGCGCTTGGCCAGCCCCAGTGCTCCGAGAAGACGGATGCCCCAATAATTGAAATCGACCTCGTACCAGGCCATGCCATGGCAGGCCGAGACAGGATGGGCATGATGGTTGTTGTGCCATCCCTCGCCGCCGCTCAACAGCGCGACCCACCAGTTGTTGCGCGAGTCGTCGCGGGTTTCGAAGCGCCGCGAGCCCCAGATGTGCGTGGCCGAATTCACCAGCCAGGTGACATGCAGGCCGAGGGTCACGCGCATGAACAACCCCCACAGCAGCCACGACCATCCTCCGGCGAAGTAGAGGCCGATGCCGACAAGCGTCGCCGGAACCCAGTGCCATTTGCTCAGCCACAGGTAGAAGCGGTCTTTGGCCAGGTCCGGAGCATAGCGGTTGAGGAGGGGCGTGTTCCGATTCTTCAAAGTGCCGTAGAGAATCCAGCCGACGTGCGACCACCACTTGCCGTCGCGCGGCGAATGCGGATCGCCTTCGCGATCGGTGAGCTGATGATGCAGGCGATGCACTGCAACCCAATAGATCGGGCCGCCCTGCAGGGCGAGCGTGGCGCAGACGGCCATCGCGTACTCGACCCACTTGGGTGTCACGTAGCCGCGATGAGTCAGCAGCCGGTGATAGCTCATGGCGATGCCCACGTTCTGGGCCAGAACCCACAGCACCGCGGAGACGGCCAGCGCCGACCAGCTAAAGAAGAAGAGCGCGGCAATCGCGCCCACATGGAAGACGGCGATCCAGAAGCCGAAGAGCAGGTTCATGCTCTTCTTACGGCTCTGGGTCAAGACCAGCGAATCGGCTTCGAGCGTCGCGGTCGTCAGAGGATCTTCCACCAGCGTAGACATTTCCTGATTCACATCTTCGACCCTAACCAAAAGGCCTTGGGATGACTGTAAGAGTTGGGTAATAGTTCCATCTGCGCTACGTGGAAGGCACGCCCTGCGGGGAGACCTCGATGGTTCGAACCACTTCGGTCCGGGCGGTATCGGCTCGGGTAGTGTCAGTCCGGATTGGCCCCTCTTCCATTTTGCCGAAGATCATCTTGCCGGACGCTGTCTGCAGGACCGAAGTGACTGTGATTTCGACGGAGCGGCCGATCATGCGCCGGGCGTGATCTACGACGACCATCGTCCCGTCGTCGAGATAGCCGACGCCCTGGTTGTACTCCTTGCCTTCCTTGAGCACGACGATGTTCATCTTTTCGCCCGGCAGTACAACCGGCTTCAAGGAATTAGCAAGATCGTTGATGTTCAGCACGGCTACGTTGTGCAGATGCGCAACCTTGTTGAGGTTGAAGTCGTTGGTGACGATTTTGCCTTCGATATTCTTGGCCAGTTCGATGAGCTTCAGGTCGACTTCGCGGATCTTCGGATAATCGTCCTCGATGATCTGGATGGTGAGCAGCGAATTGCCCTGCATGCGCTGGAGGACATCGAGCCCGCGGCGGCCTCTTTGTCTCTTGGACCCATCCTGGGAGTCGGCTACCATCTGCAGCTCGCGCAGCACGAACTCCGGCACTACCAGCTCGCCTTCGAGGAAGCCGGTCTCGGCCATGTCGGCGATGCGGCCGTCGATGATGGCGCTGGTGTCGAGAATCTTGATGTTGCGCTTCGCCGCGCTGCGCTCGGAATTGAAAAGATCGCCGAGGGCGGAAGGATTGAGCAGATCGCCTTTGCTGGTGCCGACTACGAGTCCGACGTAGGTCATCAACAGCAGAACAAATATTTGCACAAGGCTTTGCGTATTGCCCGGTGGCAGGCTGTTGCGTATCACCAGCGAGAAGAGGAAGGCCCCGAAGATTCCGAAGATGCTTCCGGCTACGGCTCCGAGCAGACGCCGCAGGCTCAAGGCGCGAACACGCAGCTCAAAGACGATGACCAGAGCGGCGGCAGCGGCTCCGAGCATTGCAGCAATCCAGGAGATGAGACCGAAGGGACGAAAGAAATAAGAGGCGAGGGAAAGAACCAGCAAGAAAGCGATACGAATCAGAATGAGGTCCATAAAAAGCACGAGCCTCCTCGTGCAATTCGGGAGTATACGCACGCAAGCGGGCGATGGGCAAAGAGATGAATGAAGTGAGACGAACGTCCATCCACCGCGCCTGGTAGGAACGAGCCTTCGCGGACGATCGGCATTGAGGTCAAGCTCGAAAGGGGGATGGATTTGAGAACTACTCAAGTTACGTTTCAGGCAACCTATGTATTCCGGTTAGCCGCTCAGGGGCTGGCATTTTCACGCTATGAATATGAGCGGCGCAGGAGAAATATTCTCTTCCTATTCATCAAAAAGGGCAGCCCCAGCGATGTTAATCAGACAGCTTTTCTATCCCCGATAAGTAACCAAGGCGAGCACTAAAGTTTGCTTAGCGTTCCATGGCGGTCTTCGTATAATCGACTTCGCTTCAGGAGAAAGTACACGGCCGAAAGAAGACCGCTTGGGGCAACGGCGAGTTATATCTGGGCCTTCCTGAAGGTAGTTATCTCGGGAGGGTTCGTGTTACGTCTGCGTCTGATTGTTCTGGCTTTTGCTTCCTGCCTCGGTTCTCTGTTGATTCTTTCCGGCTGCGGGGGCGGCGGCTCCACTCCATCTTCTTCATCCTCCGGAACCGGCTCGGGCTCGGGCGCAAGCTCGACGAGCAATCCGACGCCTGCCATTACCTCTTTTACTCCCGCTAGCATTGTCGCCGGATCACCCGCGCAGACTCTTGCCATCAGCGGCACCGGCTTTATCTCGGCTTCGGCGGTGGGAATCAATGGGAGCGCACTTACAACTACATATTCGAGCGACAGTTCCCTGCAGGTTGCGGTCCCCGCATCCGCCATCGCCGCCGATGGAACTTTAAAGGTCACAGTTACCAATCCGTCTCCCGGCGGCGGCACCTCGCCCGCACAGGATTACGTCATCACCGTGCCCACTCCGATTGTCACCGGAATCTCACCGCAAAGCGTGATCCAAGGAACAGCCGCCACGATCACCATCACCGGAACCGGATTTGAGGCGAACTCGGTAGCTCAGTGGAACGGTTCTTCGCGCCCGACAACTTATGTCAACTCCACTACGCTGCAGATGGTCCTCTCTGCGGCTGACTTACAAAACTTCGGCACGGGTAGTATTTCGGTGGCAAATCCCGGCCTGCCGCCGACCACGCCGGTGGAGCTGTTGGTGATCTCTAATATGCCCACCATTGTCTCCCTCAGCCCGAATTCAGTTCCCGCCTATACCGGAACGAATCCGCAGCAGATATTTATCAACGGAAGCGGATTTGCCGCCAATGCCACCGTCCAGGCAAATGGCCAACCGGTGCCAGTTGTCAACCAGAACGTGACCTCCATCACCGTCACCCTGGCAGCCTCGTATTTCTCAACTCCCGGATCGATCAGTCTGGTGGTCAGCAATCCCGGGTCTCCGGTGGTCTCTTCCAATGCAGGGATTCTGACAGTGACGGCTCCCCCCGGACCAGCTTTCACTGTCTCTCCGAACTATGCTCCTGCCGGCAGTCCGGATACCACGATTACGATAACCGGAACCGGCTTCTTTCCGGATTCCGTTGTCAGCTGGAACAACACTCCGTTGGCCACCAGCTATGTGAACTCGACAAGCATCACGGCGGTGATTCCGGCGGCTCTTCTCGCCGGCTTTGCGCAAGCCAACATCAGCGTTGCCACTCCGGAAAACACAGGTCCGAGCGCTCTTCCACAGCCCTTCGACACCTTCCTGTCACTTCCCATCAACGACATCGTCTACAACACGGTGGATGGCTATATTTATGCTTCGATTCCGGGTTCGGCAGCCGGCGGCATGGGCAATAGCATCGTCGCCATCGATCCGGCCACCGGCATTCTTGCGAAAACAATTGCTGTCGGCAGTGAGCCCAATCGTCTTGCCCTGTCCACGGATGGAACCCAGTTGTTTGTCGGTCTCAACGGCGCTGGAGCAGTTCGCCAGGTGAACCTGACCACAGGAACCGCCGGTCAACAGTTTTCACTTGGCGGCGGACCCGGAGTTTACAACCCGCCCTACACCGCAGTAAGCCTGGCGGCCGTTCCCGGGCAGGCCAACTCGGTGGCGGTGTACGGATCCAACGGAGCCGTCACCATCTTCGATTCGGGAGTTGCGCGTCCTAACGCCAGCTCTGGACTTGAAACCTACTTCGACTCAAACATCGGAGCTCTAGCCTTCGGTAGTTCGGCATCGACGCTTTATAGCACCTCTGAAGCCATCGGAAGCTATCTCTACCAGCTCACCGTCGACGCGACCGGGATCACAGCTTCGAAGCAGCTGGCTACCAATGTCGGGGGCAACACGCTCCAATACGATAACGGACGGCTTTACTTCTCTTCGGGCGTCGCGCTCGATGCGACATCCGGCAATCAGCTAGGACAATTCTCGGCCCCCGGCTCGTTCTCGACTACGCCGACCGCTGCGAGCGGTCCTATCTTCTCCGACTCCACTTTGAACCTCGCCTGGATCGTTCCATCAAATTTCAACGGCTCGAGTCAGATACTGTCTTTCGACGAAGCCACCTTCGACCCGGTCACAAACATTTCCTTGACCGGCGTTGGAGCCTCGACTAATCAGATCAGTTCCAGTCCGCAGGATCTTATCCGCTGGGGCCAGAATGGACTCGCATTCCATACCGCGAATCAGCTGTATGTGATTCAGGGACCCATCGTAAAGGACATAACCAGCTCGCCGGCCGATCTCGCGCTCACAGTTCAAGCGCCTGCCACCGGAGTTACGGGATCGTCTGTCACCTACACGCTGCAGGTGCAAAACATTGGCCCCAACCCAGCCCAAGGCGTGGCGTTGACGGCCACCGTGCCGCAGTCGGTCATCTTTGGGAGCATCACGCCCACGCAGGGTCTATGCACCGGCGCGGGCGTGTTTTACTGCGATCTCGGCTCTATCGCCAGCGGCAGTTCTGCCTCGGTAACTCTAACGTTCACTCCGACCGTATCCGGAGCAATCGAAACGACCGCCAATGTATCTTCAGTCAGCTACGATCCGGTGTCGACCAACAACAACGCTTCGGGCAGCACCACGGTCACGGGCAGCTTGTTCAGTCCCGCACCGGTTGTCACGCAGCTCTCACCCATGCTGATTCAGGCTGGCTCCGGCACCTTCACTTTGACCGTCGATGGAGCAGGATTCACCTCCGCATCCACCGTGCTCTGGAATGGAACGGCACTGCCAACCACGCTGTTGAGCGGCGGCCAGCTGACTGCCACCGTCAATTCATCGTTGACCCAGCAGATGGGGTGGTCGCTCGTCTCTGTTTCTTCGGCGGGTCCCGGCGGGGGAACATCCACAGCTCTGCCGCTGAGCATCTATCAGCTTCTCAATGTCCCCGCGAATGCGATGAGTTTTGATCCATTCACCCGCAAGCTGTATGCGGTCCTTCCCAGCACCTCGACGCCGCTTACGGGTAATAGCGTGGTGGCTATCGATCCTGGCAGCGGCTCCATTGGAACTCCGGTAATGGTGGGCAGCGAGCCGAATCTGCTTTCGGAAACAAGCGACGGCAATTATCTCTATATCGGACTCAGCGGCGCCCAGAGTCTCGGCCGGTTCAACCTGTTGACTCAGTCGCTGGACTTTACTGTCACGCTCCCGACCAATGCAAACTTTGTCTCCGGAAATGCTGCCGCAATCGCAATTGCCACGGTGCCGGGTTCGGACACCAGCCTGGCTGTCGAAAATAACTCGTTCAACGGCATCAGCATTCTGGACATTTCCGGCAGCACCGGCACTTATCGCCAGAATTCAAGTTCCGCTTATTCCGGCGACAACCCTGTATTTGCCGATTCGACCCACTTCTACGCCTTCGACAGTGATACGACGGGAGCGGAGTTCTACCGCTACTCCATCGACAGCACCGGTGTACACCTGATCGACGGAACTACTTTAAATGGATTCGGCGGCTTCGGAGGCGGCTTCGCCCTGGACGACGGCCTTGTCTTTGGTACAGGAGGCGGTATCGTTAACCCCGCGACCACACCTCCGTCTCAGATTGCAGTACTGCCATTCGGAGAGGGTCCCTTCGGGACGGGCCTCATCGGTGGTGGGGTTGTTCCTTATGCCGCGGAGTCGGAATCCTTCAATGTGGCAGTCAACGATGCGGGAACGGCGCTGAGCTACCTCGACAGGTTCAATACCCAGACCTTCACTCTCGAGCAGCAGATTCAGTTTCCCACCGCCAACGTAGCGGACGTCCCAGGCACGCGGTGGGGCCAGGATGGACTGGCCTACATTATCCCGGGCGCCAATTCTTCAGCTACTCCCAATCAACAGATATTCCTGATTCAGGGACCATTTGTGCTTCCTGCAGAGGCGGTGAGCAACGCCGCACCTACAGTCAGCACAACCGATCACAACACCATCACCGCGGGAAGCGGAAACACTTACGTCAACATCACCGGCACCGGATTTCTTCCCGGGGCCACCGCGTTGTGGAACGGTTCCTCGCGAACCACAACTTACGTCAGTGGCACGCAACTCACCGTGGCAATTCCTGCCTCCGATGTGCAGTCAGCCGCAAGCATCTCGCTCAGCGTAGCGAATCCTGGCTCGACCGCATCGGGTGCAATCACCATCACCGTGCAGTAAACAGCAGAACGGCCAGTTACGGAGCACTCAGGTGCTGCCATAACTGGCCGTTCGTGTTTTAGCCGCAGGTCCTTTTTCTGAGCCTACCTGCTGTGGTTCGTCCCTAATACTTGGCGATGGCCGGGTCTAATACTTGGCGATCGTGGGATCGACGTCGTTTGACCAAGCGGTGATGCCGCCGGCACGGCTTTCAGCAGACGCTGCAGGCTCGAACTCAAAATGTGAACACGTTCAAAAACCTCTTGCAAAATTCAGCAAGAGGTCTATTCTCGTGTTGAACATGTTCAATTCTCTGCAGTGAGGTGATGACTATGTATGTTGTCGGCTGCTACTTCAGCTATCTCGTAATCAGTATTGTGCTCACCATGTGGGTGGCGCGGACCCTCTATCGCAGCGGCCGCGTCTTTCTGCTCGACGCCTTTCGCGGCAATGCGGAGCTCGCCGATTCGGTGAATCACCTGCTGGTCGTCGGCTTTTATCTGATCAATGTCGGCTATATCGCGGTGGCGCTCAAGACCACCAGCGATCTCTCCACATTGCGCGCGACCATCGAGCTGGAGAGCGCGAAGATCGGCGTAGTCCTGCTCATTCTCGGCGCAATGCACTTCTTCAATATTGCCGTGCTGGCCAACATGCGCCGGCGCGGAACCCATTTGACGGAGGCATCTGCTTCCTGAACGCCATGACGGATCAACAGAAAAAACAGCCTGCAAGTAAAAAGGCGGAAGAGACCCGGACCCGCATCCTCGAAGCTTCGCTGCAAGTTTTTCGCGAGCGCGGCTTCGAGCGGGCCACCATGCGAGATATCGCCGCCGAGGCTGGAGTAGCTCTCGGAGCGGCCTACTACTACTTCGAGTCGAAGGACGCGATCGTGATGGCATTCTACGAACGATCGCAGGGAGAGATGAAAACCGCGGTCGAAGAGACGTTGGCGCGGAGCCGTACCCTCGAGACGCGGCTGCGCGGCATCATCCAGGTGAAGTTCGATTGCTTTGAACCGAACCGCAAGTTGCTCGGCGCGCTCTCCGCGCACGCCGATCCCGAGCATCCACTCTCACCCTTCAGCCGCGACACGGCGGCGATTCGCGACCAGGATATTAGCTTCTTCGCACGCGCGGCGGAGGAGTCAAAAGTGAAGCTGCCGCCCAACATCGCCCCGTATCTGCCGCGGCTGTTGTGGCTTTACCAGATGGGATTGATTCTCTTCTGGGTTTACGACCACTCTGCGGAGCAGCGCCGGACGAAGATCCTCTTCGAGAAGACGCTGAAGATGCTGCTGCTGACACTTCGCCTGGCTGAGATTCCGCTATTGCGGCCGCTGCATCGGCTGGCGGGGGATCTGCTGAAGACGGTGTATGGAGACACGCCATGAATCTCGGATGGGAGCGAAAGGTCGGGTATTCGTTTCTTGGATTGATGATAGGGAATGCTGCTTCAGTCCTGATGCTCTTATTGGCAGGCGCACTGCAAAATCTCGGAATGTTTGCCGCGATCGGAAAATTTTCGTGGCTGCATGCCGGAGGGTCGGTTGCACTGTCGATCGCAATCCTGATTGTTTCGATGCTTGGCTGGGCGGTTGTCGGGCTCCCTTTGCTATTACTTCTTGGCGCAGAGCTCGTAGCCGATCTTTATCTGATCACGCTAGCGCTGACTGGTTCTGTGCTCGGAATGTTGGCCATGTTTCTTCTCTCCGTGGCATTTGACCACCAGGTTTTGGATACGGCGGTCTTTCGGAGCTCGCAGGGGTTAGGGTTTTTCTATGATGCCGCACTGATTGGCGGCGTGGCGTTTGCTGTCTATGGTGGCCTGATAAGGGCCGCGCTGCGCAGGCAGGCAAAAGAGAACGGCGCGCCGAAGGGCACGCCGAAATCTCTTGCCTGGTTTGATTTTTAGTACTTGGCGACCGTGGGATCTACGTCGTTTGACCAGGCGGTGATGCCGCCGGCCAGGTTGTGTACGTTCTTGAAGCCGTTCTGCGCCAGGAACTCCGAGGCGCGCTGGCTGCGTCCGCCGGTCTTGCAGTGGACGACGATCTCGGCGTTCTTGTCCAACTCGGCAAAGCGTGCGGGCAGTTCGCCGAGGGGGATCAGCTTCGCGCCGAAGTTGGCGATCTGGTATTCGTGCGGCTCGCGCACATCGAGGACGAAGACTCCGTCTTTGGCATCCAGCTTCTGCTTCAATTCCTTCGCGGAGATCTGAGGGATTCCGTTCTGCACTGGTCTGTCGTTCACTATTTCCGCCTTCGTTTCAGGAGCAATTCCGCAGAATTGCTCGTAATCGATAAGTTTGGTCACGGTGGGGTGGGTGCCGCACACCGGGCAGTCGGGGTTCTTGCGCAGCTTCAGCTCGCGGAATTTCATGTTCAGCGAATCGACCAGCAGCAGGCGGCCGATCAGCGGCTCGCCGTTGCCGAGGATCAGCTTGATGGCTTCCGTTGCCTGGATGACGCCCAGCAGGCCAGGCAGGATTCCCAGCACGCCGCCTTCGGCGCATGACGGAACCAGTCCCGGCGGTGGCGGCTCGGGATAGAGGCAGCGATAGCAGGGGCCGTCCTTCGTGGCGAAGACGCTGGCCTGACCCTCAAAGCGGAAGATCGACGCGTAGGCGTTAGGCTTGTTGCCGCTGAGCACGCAGGCATCGTTGACCAGATAGCGGGTGGGGAAGTTATCCGTGCCATCGGCGACGATGTCGTAATCCTTGATGATCTCCATCGCGTTGGCGCTGGTCAGCATGGTCTCGTGCTTCACGATCTTCACGTTCGGATTCAGCGCGATCAGCTTCTCCGCCGCGGAATCGATCTTGGGCCGGCCCACATCCGCGGTCGAGTGGATGATCTGCCGCTGCAGGTTGCTCTCGTCGACGACGTCGAAGTCGACCAGGCCGATGGTGCCGACGCCAGCCGCGGCAAGATAGTAAGTGAGCGGAGCGCCGAGGCCGCCGGTGCCCACGCACAGCACCTTCGCGGCCTTCAGCTTCTGCTGACCTTCCATGCCCACCTCGGGCAGGATCAGGTGGCGCGAGTAGCGGGCGATCTCGCTGTTGCTGAGTGACGGCAGAGTCGCTGCCGGATGTTCCAGTGTGGTTGCCATAGTTTCTTCTTCCCAGCCCCGCGTCAGCGGAGGCCTGATATCTCTGTTTCCAGCCGTTCTGCGAAAGGTGAAGGCCGGGGCTAAAGCCCTCGATATGCGACTTTTTTCCTCGGGCTAAAGCCCGAGGCTCCCTCCAAGCTTGCTTACGCGAGTCCGCCCGCTATCGACGGAATGATCGACAGCGCATCTTTCTCGCTTACCTTTGTCGATTCCTTTTCCGGAAGATAGCGGATGTCTTCGTCGTTCAGATAAACGTTCACGAACGAGCGCAGCTTGCCCTCTTCCGAATACAGATGCTTCTTGAGGTCGGGATGCTTCACGGTGAGCGCATCGAGAGCTTCGCCGACAGTTGCGGCGTTTACGTTGACCGTGTCCTGCTTGTCGGAATAGACGCGCAACGGAGTAGGGATGTGAATATTCATCGGGAAAAGATTCCTCTTAAATTTGTAATGGGTCCGAATGTGCTCCGGAGCAAAGTCGAAATCAGGCCTGGCCTGGAAGGAAAGTGCGCGAGGGCACTATCGACATCGCTCGACTTCAGGGCCGGCGGCGTGGTGCAGAGAATCCGATTGCTGCTCGACCGCGACCGGCTCATCCGCGAAAGCTTTCTCTTCCTCTGTGGGTCCGGTCAGCAAAAAGGAGTTGGTCTGCTGCGCCACACCCTTTTCGACTGCGGTGATCACATAGGAGCAGCCCAGCCAGTGCGCTTCGGCGAAGTCCGTCGTCGACCACTGCGCGGGGTGATCGGGATGCGAGTGGTAGAAGCCGACGATATCGAGTCCGCGCTCGCGGCCCTGGCGCTGAATCTTGACCAGTTCCTGCGGCGCGATGTGGTAGCGGTTGTGCGCGGAGTCGGTGCGCGTGTTGCCGGCGCGGATGGCGTCTTCGACTTCGTTGATGTCGTCCGCCGAGCGTCCGAGCAGCACGCCGCAACACTCATGGGGATAGGTCTCCTCGCCATGGCGCCGGATTGCCTTATAAATCTGCTCGTTCAGCTTCAGCATCGCTCTCCTGCTTCCTTCACTCGCTCCAGAAACGTTCGCTCAGATATTTGTCCGCCGCGTCGGCGAGAATTGTAACAATGACGGCTTCTTTTCCTTTGGCCGCTTCTTCCTCGGCAATGCGCAGGCAAGTGGCGACAGCAGCCGCAGCGGAGACGCCTACCAACAGACCCTCGGTCCGGCCGAGACGCTTGGCCATGATGTAGGCAGCTTCCGTCTCCATCTCGACGTTGCGGTCGGCGAGCGCGGAATCGTAAATCGGCGGAACAATCGCCGTGGCCATGTGCTTCAGGCCTTCCAACCCGTTGAAGGGTGAATCTGGCTGCATGGAGATGCACTGGATCGCGGGGTTCAACTCTTTCAACCGCCGCGTGGTTCCGACGAATGTTCCGCTGGTGCCCAGGCCGGCGACGAAGTGCGTTATCTGGCCGTCTGTCTGCTTCCAGATTTCATTCGCGGTGCTGAGATAATGCGCTCGCCAGTTGGCGTCATTGCCATACTGGTTGGCGTAAAAGTATTTTTCCGACTCTTCGGCGGCGAGGGCACGGGCCTTGCGGATAGCGCCATCCGAACCATCTGCCGGATCGGTCCACTCCACATTCGCTCCGTAAGCCTGGAGAATCCGTTTGCGCTCGGGGGAGACATTCGAAGGCACGCAGAGCGTGACCGGAAAGCCCATGGCCGCACCCAGCATGGCGTAGGCGATGCCGGTGTTGCCACTGGTGGCGTCGAGCAGATGCTTGCCGGGAGCCAGAAGTCCGCGCTGCTGGGCGTCGGCGACGATGGCCGAGGCGGCGCGATCCTTGACCGATCCTCCGGGATTGGCCCACTCCGCCTTGCCCAGGATCTGAATGCCGGGCAGATGCGCGGCCACCCGCTCCAGCCGGATCAATGGCGTGTTCCCGATCCGGGAAAGAAGCGGCGTGCCGAGCGAGGGCAGAGTCGAATTGGTCAGCGTAGCCATAAGCTCGTTTCTAATCCCCGGTTGCCGTTCAGGACTTCCCTGGTTGCCGTTCAAGACTGCATTGCAGCGGCAGCCTCATTGTGCGAGAGTGAGAGTGGTACGGGACGCCAGCTTTTAGTGTAACTTTGGCGACCCAACATCACAATCCTTCGAGATCGAAGCCTTTATGCCAAAGAAAGTTAAGCCGCTTACTTACGACGAAATTCTGGCCCAGCTCCGCACTCTGAAATTTGATGTGCGAGAGGTGCCCGGGGTCGCAAATCAGGTCCAGGTATCAAAGTATGGAGCGGCTGCCGTTCTGACCCGCGCCAAGGATGGCGGCGGGGCGGCCTTCGTCACCAAGCCGGGACTGGTTTTCGGCGGCGAGATCGCCCATCTGCTCGACCGCGGCTTCCAGAAGTTCTTCAAGAGCAAGCACATCGAGCTTCCCGCCACCGCGGACCGGCTGAAGGCCGAGCACCTCTTTGCCGAGGAGCTGCGCGAGGTAACCGGCGAGGTCAGCCTGTACAACGAGGCGCTCGGTTCGGTGAGCGACGAGTACATGTACGACCGTGTCAAAGGCCGCGATACCGATGCTCCGGCCAAGGGGCGCGCGCCCTGGGAATCGGCTGCCGGCGCCAGCGGCGGCCACTGAGCTGGTTGAGAGCGAAAAATCGCAACGATTGCGCTCCGTTGCGCGTCTCTCTTGCGTAGGGTTACGACGCTGTAGTCTGTTCGAACCGATCGTGAGGCGCAACCATGCTCCGCAAGCTTTCTCTGGCAGCAATCTTCTTCCTGGCCGCGCCGCTGTTTCTGGCAAATGCCGCCCCCGCGGGAGCTCCGATTCCCATGCCAGCGGAGCGCGCTGCAGATACCTACGCTATTTACAATCTCCTCTTCCCCGGTGAGCCCTTCAAGAGCCTGCCGCGCGACCAGGCCCGGCAATGGGCCATTTCGGATACGACGGTCAGCATCGTCGATATGAACCCGGCGATCCCGCCGGACGGCGAACTGAAGGCGCCTCCCGAGAATGTGAACGCCTTCAACGAGGCGCTGCGGGACTTCCAGTTTCGCCGCTACGAGCATGTGCAGCTGACCCGCCAGTTCGTTCTTGACCGCACCTACACGCTGCTCACGCCCGACCAGGTCAGCGAGTTCCGCAACGCGCGCACTTCCGCGGACGCCATCTCCGACCAACAGAACAAATATGCCGGCTACCCCGGCATTACGTTCTTCAGCCAGGTCTTCTTCAACTCCACGCAGACCGCGGCGCTGGTTTACATGAACAACTGGTGCGCCAACTTCTGCGCGGCCGGGCAGTGGATCTATCTCGAAAAACAGGGCGGCCAGTGGGTAAGGCGGTCGGGCATTACTACGAAGCTTTCTTAAGAGGTTTCAGAAAAGTCTCTTAAGAGAAGTCCAGCTAGTGGCCCGCGGATTTGCTTCTCAAGGAAGCGCTCTCTTCTGCATGGCCCGGGGATGCCTCCGCTGTTATCCGGCGCTACACTGAATGCCATGAGTACACCGACCCTGGAAGCTACAGACCTCACTCCCTCCACTGATTTTGCCCAGAAGCTCGACCGTCTCGCCGAAGTAGCCATTCAGGTGGGGCTCGGCCTCGCGCCCGGACAGGAGCTGGTGATGACCGCCACTCTGGATACACTGCCGCTGGTGCGCCGCATCCACGAGCAGGCCTACAAATCGGGAGCGAAGTTCGTGACCACGCTGCTCACCGATGAGGAGTCGACGCTGTTGCGCTACCAGTACGGATCGAACGAGAGCTTCGACTACGCGCCGGCGTGGCTCTACGAGGGGATGGCTACGGCTTTCAAGAGCGGCGCTGCGCGTCTGGCTGTCGCCGGCAGCAATCCCGCGCTGCTGTCGCAGCAGGACCCGGAGAAGGTGAGCCGGGCCAATCGCGCCGTCTCCAAGGCCTACCGGCCGGCGCTGGAACTGATCACGCGCCACGACATCAACTGGACCATCGTGCCCGCAGCCACGCCGGCCTGGGCTGCCAGCGTCTTTCCCGAGCTGCCTTCGGACCAGGCGCTTGCCCGGCTGTGGGATGCGATCTTCGCCGCGACACGCGCCGACCAGCCGGACTCGGTTGCCGCATGGAAGACGCACGATGCGAATCTGCATAAGCGCTCCGCGTTGCTCAACAACAAGCGCTACAAGACGCTGCACTTTAAAGGACTGGGCACCGATCTGCGCGTCGGCCTGGCCGACGATCATCTCTGGCTCGGTGGTGGAACAACCGCGGGCAATGGCCTTTACTGCATCCCCAACATGCCGACCGAAGAGGTCTTCACCACGCCGCACAAAGACCGCACCGACGGGACCGTGACCAGCACCAAGCCGCTCTCGCACCAGGGCACGATGATCGAAGGCATCCAGGTGCGCTTCGAAGGCGGCCGCATCGTCGAGGCCAAGGCGTCCAAAGGTGAAGGCGTTCTGCAACGCATGATCGAGACCGATGAGGGCGCGCGCCGGCTCGGCGAAGTGGCCCTGGTGCCGCATCACTCGCCCATCGCGCAGAGCGGCTTGCTCTTCAACAACACTCTCTTCGACGAGAATGCCGCCTGCCACATCGCGCTCGGACAGGCCTACAGCTCATGCGTGAAGAACGGCGACAAGCTGACTCCCGAAGAGCTGGCCAGCCGCGGCGCCAACGAAAGCCTCATCCACGTCGACTGGATGATCGGCTCGGCGGAGATCGATGTGTTCGGGGTTACGGCTGCAGGACAGGAAGAGCCGCTCATCCACGCCGGCGAGTGGGTCTAGAGTCTGTAATGCCCGCTCCGATCAAAGTGACGAATAATCAGCAGTCGAGCCGCTTCGAAAGCGAGGCCGAGGGACACACCGCTGTCCTCGCCTACGAGATCGGCGGCAACCGCATCACGCTCACGCACACCCGCGTGCCGGAAGCCATCGCAGGCCGAGGTATCGGGACGGCACTTGTCGAAGCTGCGTTATCTTTCGCTCGCGAGCATCATTTCCAGGTGGAACCGCAGTGTCCGTTTGCGGCCAAATACTTTGCCGGCCACCCGGAGTATCAATCGCTGCTGGCAAAGTAAGCCGTCGCTGAGGTTCTTCGCTTCGCTCAGAATGCCGAGTGCAGTGGATCTTGCTACCGAACATGCGCAGCAGAAAGCCCCATGGATTTTCCATGGGGCTTTCACTTTCTGCATATCTGGGGATAGTTGTTGTTGGGGCGTCGCTCAGCCGATGGCTGGCAGGCCTGCCAGCGCCATCGCGATCTCTGCCGCCGGATAATCGTAATTCTGCAATTTTCCAGACTCATAGTCGATGTAGGCCTGCATATCAAAATGGCCGTGACCGGATAAGTTGAAGAGGATCGTCCTTTGTTTTCCCTCTTCTCTGGCGAGCAGAGCTTCGCGGATAACTTCGGCGATGGCGTGGTTGGCCTCGGGAGCTGGAACGATGCCTTCCGCCCGCGCAAATTGCACACCGGCGGCGAAGGCCTCCAGCTGCTGCACCGACCTGGCTTCAATGAGCCCCAGATTCAGGACATGCGAAATGAGCGGAGCCATGCCGTGATAACGCAAGCCGCCTGCATGGATTCCCGGCGGGACGAACGTGCTGCCCAAAGTATGCATTTTGGCCAGCGGCGTTAAGCGGGCGGTGTCTCCGAAGTCGTATGTGAATTTGCCTTTCGTGAGGCTGGGACAGGCAGCCGGCTCTACGGCAACGACTTTCGCCCGGCTCCGGCCTTTGATTTTGCGCCCCAGATACGGCAGCACCAATCCCGCGAAGTTCGAGCCGCCGCCGGTGCAGCCGATAATCACATCGGGCTCGTCGTCGGCAAGTGCCATTTGCTCAATTGCCTCGAGCCCGACTACGGTCTGGTGCAACAGGACGTGATTCAACACGCTCCCCAGCGCGTACTTGGTTTCGGGGTCTTTTGCCGCGACCTCCACAGCTTCGGAGATCGCGATGCCCAGCGATCCAGGCGATTGCGGAGTGCGCTCGAGGATGGCGCGACCGGCATCTGTTTCATCGCTGGGGCTGGCACTAACCGTAGCGCCGAAGGTTTCCATCATGCCGCGGCGATAGGGCTTTTGATCGTAGCTGACCCGCACCATGTATACCTTGCACTTCAGGCCGAAAAACCTGCAGGCCATGGCCAGAGCAGAGCCCCATTGCCCCGCTCCGGTTTCGGTGGCAAGGCGTTTTGTGCCTTCCCTTTTGTTGTAATAAGCCTGCGCGACCGCGGTATTCAACTTATGAGAGCCCGCAGGACTTACTCCCTCGTACTTATAAAAAATTCGCGCCGGAGTATCGAGTGCCCTTTCCAGACGGCGTGCCCGGAACAATGGCGACGGCCGCCACTGAGCATAAATCTGCCGCACTTCTCCGGGGATTTCGATTTCACGGTCCATACTGACTTCTTGCTGAATGAGGTTGTGCGGAAAGAGCGCAGCCAGATCACCGGGACCGATGGGATTTAGCGTCGCTGGATGCAGCGTGGGAGATAAGGGCCGAGGCAGGTCAGGAAGAATGTTGTACCAAGTATGAGGAATACGGTCTTGAGCGAGATTGAACTGTATATGCTCCATCTAAGCAGAGTTACATAGAGCTTTGAAGGAAAAATCCCCGCGCCTCATATTGCGTTGTGTGACATCGCAACAACCGAACCTTGACGCGAGCGAATGCTAAACAACAGGGCGCCCCACATCCCGCGTTTGAGATGTGGGACTGCCCGATGTTCAGTGCTAAGCCTGCCCGATTGCGATGTGACTGGGCAGCTCGATGCCGCCTCGCGAGACCACCTCGAAGCGCAGCTGGTTATTCAGCGGATCGGCATCGATCTTCACATGATCCCCATGGACGATCTCACCATCGAGAATCTTGATGGCCAGCGGATCCTGAATCAGCCGCTGGATGGCCCGCTTCAGCGGACGAGCGCCATAAGCACGGTCATAGCCGCTCATGAACAACTGGTGACGCGCTTCGGCGGTCAACGCGATGGCGATGTCGCGATCGCTCAGCAACCGCTCCAGATCCTTGAGCCGCAGATCGACGATATGCGTCAACTGCTCCTCGCCCAGCGGACGGAAGACCACGATGTCGTCCACGCGATTGAGAAATTCCGGACGGAAGCTTTGCTTCAGGATCTCCATCACCTGCTCGCGCGCCGCTTCGAAGGCCGCATCGCTGTTCAGCGATTCTCCCGCCAGCGCCTGCGCGCCGAGATTCGATGTCATGATCAGCACCGTGTTCTTGAAGTCCACGGTGCGGCCCTTGGAGTCGGTCAGCCGGCCGTCATCGAGCACCTGCAGCAGCACGTTGAAGACATCGGGATGCGCCTTCTCGATCTCGTCGAAGAGCACCACCGAATATGGCCTGCGCCGCACAGCTTCCGTAAGCTGACCGCCTTCGTCGAAGCCGATGTAGCCGGGAGGCGCGCCAATCAACCTCGCCACGGCATGTTTCTCCATGTACTCCGACATGTCGATGCGGATCATGGCCTGCTCGTCGTCGAAGAGGAACTCGGCCAGCGCGCGGGCTGTCTCCGTCTTGCCGACACCTGTCGGCCCGAGAAAGATGAAGGAGCCTATCGGCCGCTTGGGATCGCTCAGACCGGCACGCGAGCGCCGGATGGCATTGGCGACGATCTTCAGCGCATCGTCCTGGCCGACGACGCGCTCGCGCAGGCGGTTTTCCATGTCGATGAGCTTCTTCACTTCGCCTTCGAGCATCTTCGAGACCGGAATACCGGTCCACTTGCTCACGATGCTTGCAATATCTTCCTCGTCGACCTCTTCCTTCAGCATGCGTGGACCAGCTGAAGCGCCATCCTGTTGCGCGTTGAGCTTCTTCAACTCGGCTTCGAGTTTGGGCAGCTCGCCGTACTGAATCTGCGCCGCCCGCTCCAGATCGCCGCGGCGCGTCTGCTCTTCCATATCATGGCGCAGAGCCTCCACCTGCTTCTTCAGCTCGCTCAGCCGGGCGATGGCCTCGCGCTCCTTCTGCCAGCTGGCGCGCAGGCCGGTAGCCTTCTCACGCAGCTCGGCGAGATCGCGCTCCACTTCCTGCATGCGCGCCTTGGAATTCGGATCGGTCTCGCGCTTCAGCGCTGCCTTCTCGATTTCGAGCGAGGTTGCCTGGCGCTCGATCTGATCGATCTCAGTCGGGACCGATCCGATCTGGATGGCCAGCGAAGCCGCAGCCTCGTCGACGAGATCGATGGCCTTGTCGGGCAGGAAGCGGTCGGAGATGTAGCGGTGCGACAGCGTGGCCGCCGCTACAATCGCCGAGTCCTTGATGCGCACGTTGTGGTGCGCCTCATAGCGCTCCTTCAATCCGCGGAGAATCGCGATGGTATCTTCCACGTTCGGCTCGCCGACGTAGACGATCTGGAAGCGCCGCTCCAGCGCAGCGTCCTTTTCGATGTACTTGCGGTACTCGTTCAGCGTGGTCGCGCCGATGGCGCGCAGCTCGCCGCGGGCCAGCGCCGGCTTCAGCATGTTCGAAGCATCAATGGCGCCTTCGGCCGCGCCTGCGCCTACCAGCGTGTGCAGCTCATCGATGAATAGAATGATCTGCCCGTTCGAATCTTCAATCTCTTTCAGAATCGCCTTGAGACGATCTTCGAACTCCCCGCGATACTTCGCGCCGGCCAGCATGGAGCCGAGGTCGAGCGAGATGACGCGCTTTTCGCGCAGAATCTCCGGCACGTCGCCGTTCACGATGCGGCGCGCGAGGCCTTCCACGATGGCTGTTTTGCCTACGCCGGGCTCACCGATGAGCACCGGATTATTTTTGGTGCGCCGCGACAGCACCTGGATCACGCGGCGAATCTCTTCGTCGCGGCCGATTACCGGATCGAGCTTGCCGCGCCGGGCCAGCTCGGTGAGGTCCTTCGCATATTTCTCGAGCGCCTGGTACTTGGCCTCCGGATTCTGGTCGGTCACGCGCTGCGTGCCGCGGACGCTGGTCAAGCTCTTGAGGATCGCGTCATGCGTCGCGCCGAGAGAGGCGAGCAACAGCTGCGCGCCGTCATTCTTCGTGTCGGCGAGAGCCAACAGCAGATGCTCGGTCGAGACGTATTCGTCCTTGAAGTTCTCCGCTTCTTTGAACGCGCGATCGAAAATTTTATTCAGGACGTTCGATACGCCCGGCTGCGAGGAGCTTCCGCTCACCTTCGGCAGCTGGCCAAGCGCCTCCTGCGCACGGGTGCGCAGCTGCGTTGTGGGCACGCCGACCTTTTCGAGCACCGGCACAATGATGCCGTCTTTGTCCTCGAGCAGGGCTGCCAGCAGATGCAGCGGCAGAACTTCCGGATTGCCGTGCTCGGTCGCCATCTGGCTGGCAGCCTGTACGGCTTCCTGCGATTTGACCGTAAATTTATCCCAACGAATTGCCATGGAGTGTCCTTTGAGTTGCTGAAAAGCGGGTGGGGCGGTCAGCTAGGAAGCGGATAGCTTAAAACAGGGTCGCTTCGGGCCGGGTTAGCGAAGGCTTATGCATCGATCCGACTTCGCTTAGCCACCCGCTTCTCAGCTAACTTCCGTTTTCCTTACGCCGCAGGCTTATTCTCCACCGTCTTCGAAACGGCCGCGGCACTGCCTACCTGCACTTTGATCTGCTTCGGCTTCGCCTCGGCGCGCTTTTCGAGCTCGATGCGCAGTACGCCAGCATCATAGCCTGCTTTCACGCCTTCATGATTAACCGTGGTGGGCACCGTGAAGGAGCGGAAGAAGCTTCCGTAACGACGCTCGATGCGGTGGAAGTTCTCTTCCTTCTCTTCTTTCTCGAACTTGCGCTCGCCGCGAACGGTAAGGGTGTTGTTCTCGAGCTGGATGTCGAAGTCTTCCTGCTTGAGCCCGGGAACTTCGAGTTTGAGCACGATCTTGTGCTGGTCCTCATAGATGTCGACCGGGGGAACGAAGGCCGCCGTAGACACCAAGTCACTCTCGTTCTGACCGCGGTTGTAGTCCTGGAAAAGCGAGTTCAACCGGTTTTGCAGCGTCAGAGCGTCACGAAAAGGATCAAAACGATGAATAGCCATACAAACCTCCAGATTTGCTTAGTGGAAAAGTTTTGAGCGCGTGGAACCACCCGCTCTGTTTCCTTAGATAGCAACTATAGCATGAAGGATGCATGAAATGTGAGTGCGTTACTATCAATATCTCGCCGGCTCAATTTGTCGCCCCATAAGCGTCTTGAATACAACCGCTTGCCGCAGCCGATCGGAGCTGCAAACGGCATTTTCCCTTGACCAGCATTCCAGGATTTGCCGTTGAAACGATCCGCTATCGCCCCTGGAGTGAAAACACTATCACTTGTCACATCTAAATTAGATTGATTCAACACTTACGCTCTCACGCAGTTACTTGTAGTTTTATCTTGTTGTTCATTCATATCCTGCAGTCGATTAAGCCTGCGAACTCAGGAAATCAGGGCGACCGCGCCGTGTACACATTTGTGTATCACTGCTGTAGCGAGAGCGCGGCGTGGAACTGGAATTCGAGTGGGACGAAGAGAAGGCCAGAGCCAACATCACGAAACACCGTGTGTCGTTTCTGACAGTGCTGAGATCTTCGCCAATGAGATCCTGGAACGAATCGACGACCGGGAGGACTATGGCGAGGTTCGCTGGATCGCTCTCGGCAGAGCGAACACGGAAGTCTTCCGCGTGGCGTACACCTGGCGTGGCGACAGGCTCATTCGCATCATTAGCGCCTAGAAAGCGAGCAGAGATGAACGAGACATCTACCATCGCGCGACACTCCCTTAGCCAGATCAAAGCTATGCGCGAACGGGGCGAAGATCAGACCAGCCCCGAGGCCCCCGAAGCTGAATCCCTAGGAACGGATTTCTGGAGCAGCGCCCGCGTCGTCATGCCGGCCGGGAAAACCTCCGTGCATCTGCGCCTGGACAACGATGTAGTGGACTGGTTCAAAGCCGCTGGGAAGGGTCATCTGACACGTATGAACGCCGTTCTCCGGGCCTATGTCGAGGCGCAAAAGCACAACCCATCTCGGAGCTAACCGATGGGCGGTCGTCGCCGCCGAAGCTGCGCGGAAGGTAGGCGGCGCTTAAGCGTCCAAAGCGGCTACAGGCCGCCATCTTTTCCATATCCACCGATGCGGTCGACAGTTCACGGGAAATCCGGAATTCCGGATTTCTGTCGCAGCCGTTTTCCCGCCGTACACCTGATACCCTCAAGACATGATTAAAGGCATCACCCTTGTCCGCCAGACCAGCACACCGGCCGTCTATGACACCCTGGTGAGCTTCTTTTCTGTGCTGGGATTTGAGGATGGAAAGAGTTGGGATTTCGAAGCAAGCCGGGGCCGTCCTTTTCTCGCGCCGCTCGGCAATCTTGAGTTTGTAGACGGCACGTCGCGCGCCGCCGCCGATACTTTTATCGAGGTAACCAGCCTGGACGCCGTGCGCCAGGTGGTGGAAGTCTGGCTGGCCAAGCACCTGAGCGCCGCCGAGGCTCCGAAGCGCATCTCGGAGACCATAGAAACCAGCTGGAAGTCGCGCGTCTTCACCGCGGAACCGATTCCCGGCACTTCGTTTGCCTTCTGGGAGTGGGCCGATCCGCTGGCCGGCAAGCCGGTCGCGCTTGAAGGCGATCTGACGGCTCAAGGCATGAAGTTCGCCATCATCGTCGCCCGCTGGAATTCGGTTATCACCGACCGCCTGCTGCAAGGGGCGCTGGATTGCCTTTACCGCAGCGGCGTTCGCAAGGATCAGGTCAATATTCTGCGCGTTCCCGGAGCGTGGGAGATTCCCTCCGCCGCCCGTGGAGTGGCCGAAACCAAGCTGGTTGATGCGGTTATCACGCTGGGCTGCCTGATTCGCGGCGAGACCGCTCATTACGAAGCCATTTACAACGAAGTAGCCCGCGGCATCGGCCAGTCGCAACAGGATACCGGCATTCCGCATACCTTTGGCGTGCTCACCACGGAGACGCTGGAGCAGGCGCTGGACCGGGCCGGCCTGAAGGCTGGGAACAAGGGCTTCGAGGCGGCATCCGCGGCCATTGAGATGGTCTCTCTGCATCGCAAGGTTGCCGCCAACGCTGCGCAGAAAGTCGAAAGCAGCTCATGAGCCTGACCGGAAAGCGGCGCAAGTCCCGCGAACTCGCCATGCAGATGCTTTTTCAAGCCGATGTGGGCAAGCAAAATCCCGATGAAGTACGCAAGACCTTCTGGCAGGCGCGGGAAGAGGTCGAGGACGATGCCCGTGGCTTCGCCGAGGACATTTTTCGCGTGGCCATGGCGCGCGACGGAGAGATCGATGGCATCATCGAGCGCCACTCCCAGAACTGGAAGCTGAGCCGCATGGCCGCAGTCGACCGCAATGTGCTGCGGATGGCAATTGCCGAGCTGATCGGATTTCCTGGTACGCCTCCGCCGATCGTCATCAATGAGGCGCTGGAGATTGCCCGCCGCTACTCCGCGCCAGAGTCTATCAACTTTCTCAACGGGGTGCTGGACGCGATTGCCAAGGAAAGACTGAACGCAAAGGCCTGAGCTGCACAGTCCATCTCTGGCCTAACAAGTCAGAAGTGCGCCGTATATTTACCAGCGCTGTAACGGCAGGGAGCTTGAGGAACTGCAGGTCCCTCCACTGCGCTTCGCTCCGGTCGGGATGACAAATTTTATGCAAGAAATCAGTGACTCAGGAGACTAGCGGCTAGCATGGCGCAAAGCGCGGATGCCTGGACGGCCAGTCCCTGCTAAACTCAGCCGGTTATGGCTTACGAAAATATCCTCGTCGAACGCGCGGAAGCGGTTGCCCAGGTTACGCTGAATCGCCCCAAGGTTCTCAACGCGCTGAATCGCGCTCTATTCTCCGAACTGGACTTGGCGCTCGATGAACTCGCCGCGGACAATTCCATTCGGGCGGTCCTTCTCACTGGTGCAGGCGAGAAGGCCTTCGCGGCGGGTGCCGATATCCAGGAACTGGCGCAGGTCTCGGCGGTCGAAGGCCAGCAGCTTGCGCTTAGCGGACAGCGCGTCTTCTTGAAACTGGAAAGCCTCGGTAAGCCGGTCATCGCGGCCATCAACGGATTCGCTCTGGGCGGCGGCTGTGAGCTGGCGCTCTCGGCGACCATGCGCATTGCGAGCGAGACTGCGCGCATCGGGCAACCCGAGGTGAAGCTGGGACTGATCCCCGGATACGGCGGCAGCCAGCGCCTGCCCCGGCTGGTGGGCAAAGGCGCAGCTCTCAAGCTGCTGCTGACCGGCGAAATGATTGCGGCGGCCGAGGCTCTGCGCATCGGCCTGGTCGACGAAGTCGTGCCTGCCGCCGAGCTGCTGCCGCGGGCGCGCTCTCTGGCTTCTACGATTGCTTCGATGGCGCCGATTGCGATTCGTCAGTGCCTTGCCGCCGTACATTCCGGATATGATCTGCCGCTCGACGAAGCGCTGAGGCACGAGGCTGCGCTCTTCGGCCTGTGCTGTGCGACCGAAGACAAGGCGGAAGGAACGAAGGCCTTTCTTGAAAAACGCGCACCGATCTGGAAAGGCAAGTGAGAAATCAAACAAATTAGCCCGGCGTGGGCCGCGGGCTTGATATTCTGAGCTAGCCCGCTCCGGCTCCGCGCTTCTGCACCATGAATCGATCCTTACCACTTGCCATCACGACTGCTCTTGCTCTTATGCTCGGCGGCTGTTCGCGCGGGAATCAGAGTCAGAGCGCTCCTCCGCAGCCGACTCCGCAAGAGAAAAAAGCTGCGATGAAGGAGCAGGACACCGACCGCCAGCAGCTCGACCAGATTCCGCCACCTGCTAAGAGCCGCTATATGGCGATTCACACGCGCGAAAGCTGGGGTAATCCCTTCCTGATCGTCGGAAAGAAGACCGTCACCCTGCGCATGATGTACCCCGAAGGTCCGCAGAGCCAGATTGCGCCCGGCAGCATGATGCACCCTGCCGATGCGCGCAAGCGCGAGTTAGTGTTGAGGCTTTCCGAGCTGCCCGAGGCGCTGGCTGCGCTGCCTGAAGATTCCTGGCCATACGGACGGGTGATTGCGCTCGAAGAAGATCCGATTGCGTCGCGCCCCGACCGCATCCAGGTCCGGCGCAATGTCGAAAACACCATTCAGGTTTTGAACGACCTGGGTGTCGTCGTGTACGAATGGCCCGCGCCGGGATCGCTACGCTAGTTTTCAGATTCGTTCTTCCTCCAGAAAAGTCCAGCGACCAAAGGGAGCGGAGCGAATAACGGATGCGTGCGAGCATCCGAGACCGGCGCCGAAGGCGCGTATGCCTGGACGGCCAGTCCGCCTGGACGCCCAGTCCGCTGTTAAGATGAAGCGCATCTGAGACCATGGTTCCGCACGCCGTCGCAATCGCCGTCTTCTGCTTCTGCTTTTTCCTGGTGACCCTCGCCGGCTTTTTCGCCGGGCGGTGGAGGCGCGCCGACCTGAACAGCCTTGAGGAGTGGGGTCTCGCCGGCCGTAAGTTCGGGACACTGATTACCTGGTTTCTTATCGGCGGCGATTTCTATACTGCCTATACCGTGATCGCGGTTCCCGCCGCGCTCTACGGAACCGGAGCTCCAGGCTTCTTCGCCATCCCTTACTGCATCCTCCTTTATCCCTACATGATGGTGGTTCTGCCCAGGCTGTGGAATGTATGTCACCGTCACGGTTACATAACTTTGGCCGACTTCGCCAAAGGACGGCACGGCAGCCGCGCTCTCTCGATAGCGCTGGCGCTCACCGGGATTCTGGCCACCATGCCTTACATCGCGCTGCAGCTGGTGGGCATGCGCGAGGTGATCGCGGCGCTGGGCATCAACGGTGAATGGCCTCTGGTGGCGGCGTTTATGATTCTTGCCGCCTATACCTACACCAGCGGATTGCGCGCACCGGCGGCCATCGCCATCGTCAAGGACACCATGCTCTACATCATGGTGCTGGCCGCGGTTGTCATTCTGCCGGCGAAGCTCGGCGGTTATGGACACATCTTCGCGACTGCAGGAGCTTCGCTGGCCACGCATAAGCCTGCCGCGTCGGTCATCCTCAAGCCGTCGCAATATCTGAGCTATTCGACGCTGGCGCTGGGATCGGCGATTGCTCTCGTGCTCTATCCGCACACCGCGACCGGCGTGCTGAGCGCGGGCAGCGGACGCATCATCAAGCGCAATGCCGCGTTGATGCCTGCCTATAACGTGCTACTGGCTTTGATCGCGCTGCTTGGCTACATGGCGATCGCCGCCGGCATCCACACCGCCGATACCTCGAGCGCCGTGCCGCTGCTCTTCGTGAAGATGTTCCCGGAATGGTTCGCGGGCTTCTGCCTGGCGGCAATAGGAATAGGCGCGCTGGTGCCCGCGGCCATCATGTCCATCGCCGCGTCGAATCTCTTCACTCGCAATCTCTATGGCGAGCTGCGCCGCACGCCGATGACGCCGCACCAGGAATCGGCGAATGCCAAGCTGGTGTCGCTCTTCCTGAAGTTCGGCGCGCTGGCCTTCGTGCTCTTCGTCAAGACGCAGTATGCGATCGAATTGCAGTTGCTCGGCGGCATCTGGATCGCGCAGCTCTTTCCCGCGATCGTTCTCGGTCTCTTCACGCGCTGGTTTCATGCGCGCGGGCTGTTCTGGGGATGGGCCGCAGGCATGGCCACCGGCACGAGTCTTGCGCTGGCACGCGATCTCAAGAGCTCCGTCTATCCCTTCCAGTTCGGGACGCATGTCTATGCGGTGTACGCCGCTATCCCGGCGCTGCTTGTGAACCTTGTCGTCGCGGTCGCAGTCACGCTGCTGTTGAATGCGATGGGGACTGCTCATCTGCCCGATCAGACGCAGCCTGGGGATTATCTGCCTCTGGAAGTTTGAACGCTCTCGGCGTTGTCGGATATTTCTCTGCGGATGGAACGATTTTTCCCTGCATTGGGTGAATCCCACATCTCAAAAGCGAGACGTGGGGCACCCGGCGGATGAATGGTTTGTCCTTAAGCTGGCGTGGTATCCCACATCTCAAACGCGAGATGTGGGGCACCCGGGGATTCGCTTCGGGATACGAAAAAACCGTCGATCCTTCCACTCCGTTTGGTCCGTCGAAACGACACACGGTGCTCGCCGGGGTGAATTCCCGTAGTCTAGGGACGCATGAGTTCGCCGTTCCCTATCCTCGACAATGCGCGTCATCCTCACGAGTCTTTCTCCGCTGCACGCGAGCTGGAGATACGGCTGCAGTCGGCTGTCCGAGGCGAAGTTCGCTTCGATGCCGGCTCGCGCGCGCTCTATGCGACCGACGCGTCGAATTATCGGCAGGTTCCCATCGGCGTGGTCTTGCCGAGCGACGTTGCCGATGTGGAAGCAACCGTTGCCGCCTGCCGTGAGCTGGGTGCTCCGGTGCTCTCGCGCGGCGGAGGCACCAGCCTGGCCGGCCAGTGTTGCAACGTGGCCGTGGTGCTGGACTTCTCGAAGTACATGCGCTCCATCCTCACGCTCGATGCCGGGACGCGCCTTGCCAAAGTTGAGCCGGGCATCGTGCTCGACCGTGTGCGCGAGGCTGCGGAGCTGCACCACCTGACCTTCGCGCCCGATCCGGCAACGCATTCGCGCTGCACACTGGGCGGCATGATCGGCAACAACTCCTGCGGCACGCATGCGCTGATGGGCGGCAAGACGGTCGACAACATCCACTCACTCGACGTGCTGCTCTACGACGGAACCCGCATGACGGTGGGCGCAACCAGCGAAGAAGAATTCCAGCGCGTCATTGCCGCCGGAGGACGCCCCGCACAGATTTACCGAGGCCTCGACCGTATCCGCAAGACCTACGCGAAGCTGGTGCGGGAGCGCTTCCCGAATATCCCGCGCCGCGTCTCCGGCTACAACCTCGACGAGCTGCTGCCCGAGAATGGCTTCCACATCGCGCGCTCGCTGGTCGGCAGCGAAGGCACCTGCGTGACGATTCTCGGCGCCACGCTTGACCTCAAGCACAGTCCACCTTGCCGCAGACTGGTTGTCGTCGGATTCGAAGACGCATTTATCGCGGCCGATCACGTTCCGTTCGTGCTGGGCTTTCATCCCATTGGACTCGAGGGCATCGATACGGTTCTCACCGGGTTCATGCTGCGCAAGGGGCTGGCGGTTGACGATGTGAAGCTGCTTCCGCCCGGCAATGGTCTGCTGCTGGTGGAGTTCGGAGCGTCGAGCGAGGCCGAGGTCGATGCGCAGGCTGAAGATTTTCTCACTGAAGTTGCGAAGCTGCCGGCGAGGCCAGCGGTGCGTCTTTACTCGCCAGCAGATGCGGCGCGCATCTGGTTTGTTCGCGAATCGGCTCTGGGCGCGACGGTCTTCGTTCCCGGCGAGCCGCATGGCTGGGAGGGTTGGGAGGACTCGGCGGTTCCGCCGGAGAAGCTGGGCTCGTACCTGCGCCAGCTCTTCGCGCTCATGGGCGAGTATGGCTACCGCAGCCCCATGTACGGCCACTTTGGGCAGGGCTGCGTGCATCTGCGCATCAACTTCGATTTCGAAAGCTCTGCGGGAGTCGCCAAATACCGCGAGTTCATCGACCGCGCGGCGGATATCGTCATCGCGCATGGTGGCTCTATCTCCGGAGAACATGGCGACGGCCAGGCCCGCGCGGCGCTGCTGCCGAAGATGTTCGGGCCGGAGCTGATGCAGGCTTTCCGCGAGTTCAAGACGCTGTGGGATCCGGGAAACAAGATGAACCCGGGAAAGCTCATCGATCCGGTCGCGATCTACGAGCCGACCGACAACCTGCGGGTTGGTCCGCATGAGGAACGAGCCAGCGAATCCAATGCGCGCGAAACCTTCTTCCAATTCCCCGACGACGGAGGCTCGCTTTCCGAGGCTACTCTGCGCTGCGTTGGGGTAGGCGCATGCCGCAAGCAGGGGCCGGGAACGATGTGCCCGAGCTACATGGTCACGCAGGAGGAGAAGCACTCCACTCGCGGCCGCGCCCACCTGCTCTGGGAGATGCTGGAAGGCGATATTCTGCCCGGCGACTGGCAGAGCGAGCCGGTGCGCGAGGCGCTCGACCTCTGCCTCTCCTGCAAAGCCTGCAAGACCGAATGCCCGGTGAACGTCGACGTCGCGACTTACAAGGCCGAGTTTCTGGCTCACTACTACCAGCAGCATCGGCGGCCTCTTCGCGATTACGCCTTTGGGTTCATGGATCGGCTCGCGGCGATCGCGTCTGTGGCTCCAGGCATCACGCCGCACCTGGCGAATCTGCCCTTGCGGATACCCGGCGTCAGCCATGCGGTCAAGGCTGTTCTCGGCATCGCGCCGCAGCGGACCCTGCCCAATTTTGCGCCGCGCAGCTTTCAACGGAGCAGGGTGCAGGGCTCAGGACTCAGGGTGCAGAAAGACAAGGCTGTGCTGCTTTGGCCGGATACCTGGAACAACTACTACCATCCGCAGACGCTCGGTGCTGCCGATCGTGTTCTGCAAACTGCCGGTTTCGATGTGCGTGTGCCTAAAGGACATCTCTGCTGCGGCCGGCCGCTTTACGACTTCGGTTTTCTGACCGAGGCCCGCGTTTACCTGGAGCGCGTCATGAGCACGCTGGCGACGGAGATCGATGCCGGCCTGCCCATCGTCTTCCTCGAACCCTCCTGCGCCAGCGTTTTTCGCGACGAGCTGCGCAGCTTCTTCCCCACCGACCAGCGCGCGCAGCGGCTGCGCGAGCAGAGCTTCCTGCTTAGCGATTTCCTGGTCCGCCATGCGCCGGATTATCGACCGCCGGATCTTTCCGGGCGCAGCATCCTGATGCACGGCCACTGCCACCAGAAATCTTTGATGAAAATGTCTTCAGAGGTCGAGCTGCTCCGCCGGACCGGGGCCGAGGTAAACCTGCTGGACAGCGGCTGCTGCGGGATGGCCGGCCCCTTCGGCTTCGAGAAAGAAAAATTCGCAGTATCGCAGGCTCTGGCCGAGCGAGTTCTGCTGCCGGCGGTCCGCTCCGCTTCGGAGGAGACCATCCTGATCAGCGATGGTTTCAGCTGCCGGGAACAGATTGCACAGAATTCTGTGCGTCGAGCAGTGCATTTTGCCGAAGTGCTGGACGCGCCCGGAAGTAATTGAATTTAAGGCACATTTCCCACAGCGCAAATTTTTCCTAGCGCTGGGACGAAACTGCTTTGTCACTGGGCGGCGGGGGATGAGGCGAGATACACTCCCGGCAAGATCCCCCGGCCAAAACTTTAGAAAGCTGCGCGTTTTCAATTGCTTAGAGATTATTTAAGCGACTGGAACGACTTTGGCATGGCAAGTGCTATTACTTACGCCAGACGGGATGCTGCGCAGCCTCCGAAGTGTGTTCTTCCAGATCATGCCAAGGAAAGCAGACAAATGAGCGATAAGAAGATCGACCAAAAAAAAATGACGAATCTTTCTAAACCTACGGCTATTTCGGCTCTGCTCGTCGCAGCCAGCCTTGGGTTCCCGGCGTTCGCGCAATCTTCCAATACGGCATCGGGCAGCACCGCACAAGTTCAGACGGGAACGGCCTCGAGCCAACCCGCAGCCACGAACGGACAGCCGAACCCCGCGGACAACAGCACGTATGCCACAGGACAGCCGCTCCAGACGAAATCGAATGAGGGTTTCTGGGGCAAGGTGAATCCGTTTGCCCGCAAGAAGTGGGTGAACAGGCAGCTCGATCCGGTAAAAGACCGGCTGAACGAGCTTGATCAGCTGCAGGCGAAGAATGCCAACGACATTAAGGATGTAGATTCCCGCGCTCAGTCGGGGATTCATCAGGCGCAGTCCACTGCCGACCAGGCCAACCAGACCGCAGTCGCCGCGAATACCACCGCGACTCAGGCGAATCAACTGGCTGCCCAGGCGAGCGACCGCACCAGCAAACTCAACTCTACGGTTTCGAATCTCGACCAGTACCAGAAAGTGAACGACACCGAGATTCGCTTCCGTCCCGGCCAGGTAGCTTTGAATGCCAAGGCCAAGGATGCTCTCAGCCAAATTGCAACCCAGGTTCAGGGCCAGAAGGGATACATCGTCGAAGTCGCGGGCTACTCCCACATTCGAGGACAGGCCGGTATCCAGAATTCGCAGCACATGGCCGATGCAGTCGTCCGCTATCTCGCCGAACAGCAGATTCCGGTCTACCGCATTCATCAAGTTGCGATGGGAAACGCTCCCGTCGACGATTCCGAAGGCGCAACCCATGGAAGCGTGGTGCGCGTGACATTAATGCAAAACAGTTTAGCGGCCTTGAACTCGTCGTCATCGAACGGCAGTTCTCCGATTGGAGCGACGCAACAGTCTTCCGCGCAGTAGCCCTCCCCTCAGGGTGTTGCGTCGCAGCCAGCCGGTATTCAACAGTAACTAGGAAATATAACAAGAAGATCCCTAGTTATAGGTCGCAACCAAGCTCTCACACAACGAGAGAACCAAGGCAGATTGGCCCCTCCCCCGAGGGGCCGTTTTTTTTGCCTCCAACTTTCTTCTACAATTTTGCTTGGGCAAAGATCGACACGGCCTTCCATCTTTAAAAGCGAGACGGTCTTGGCCCGTAGAGGGCGAAGGCATTGATAGCATGGCCTTATGACGAGTGATGAAGCTACTTCCTCCCCTGCACTCGAAGATGGTTCTCCCCGTCTTTCAGGAAGCGACATGTTTGCGAACATCCGCACGTCCTTCGCGGACCTCGGCTTCAATGAAAGCAACATACGGGATCGATATGTCTTTGAGAGCGATCCGGCAGGGTCCTTTGTCTTACCCACTTTCCCCAAGAGGAAAGCAGAGACCATCACCGGCCTGGATGTTCTTGTTCACCTCTTCATGGGACAGGAGTCATTGCCGCTCGATCTCGTAGAGCAATTCCTTGGGCAGCGGTGCTTCTCTGGGCTTCGCGAAGTGAACCTGATGCGGCTCGAGGATGAAGGCGCGACATGCCGAGCCACGGTGCGTATCGAGCCAGTCAAAAAACTGCTGGTCTGCGCGGATTTGTTTCCACGGAAATCTTCGTCGAAGAAGATTCCCCTACGAAGCGATCACGTTTATCGTCCCTGGGATTTCAGCGCGCAGATGTACGGGCGCATCATTCCCGAGATTCCGTGCAGGAGCTTTCTGGAGATGTGCTGCGGCTCCGCATATGTGTGCCTTGCGGCGGCGAAGAATTTTGCTGAGTCCGTTTACGGAGTCGACATCAATGAGCGGGCGATTCGCTTTGCGGAATTCAACAAGAAGCTCAATGGGATTGAAAATGTCACTCTCTACAGCGGCGACCTGTTCGAGCCGGTTCAATCGCACACCTTCGACCGCATCGTCGCCCATCCTCCTTACGTTCCGGCGCTGGTCGAATCGCTCACCTTCGCCGACGGCGGAGTGGATGGAGAACGCGTATCGACGGCCTTGATCCGCGAAATGCCGCGTTACCTGGCGGACGGAGGCGAGTTCTGCAGCTACCTAGCGCTTTCCGATCGCGTGGATGCTCCGGCGGAGCTTCGCGTTCGTGAGATGCTCGGCACGTACGGGCAGGAGCTCGACGTGGCTCTCCTGGTGATGGCCGAACGCTCACCTGCGTCGTTCCTGATAAGCCGCTCCGACCCCACCCCGTTTTCCGAGGAGAACGAGCAGCTGCAGGATGCTTGTAGAAAGCTGGGCATTACCCGGTTCATCACAACGGCTCTCACCATTCGGAGCCGGAAAGGATCGGCTCCATTGACGCTTCGGCATCGGGCGGTGAGTTGGCAGACGGTGAGAGCGATGTCCGAGACCATGACTTTTGCTCGATGACCTTCGCTCACTAATGATCGACCGCAAAATCAAACGGCCTGACGCTGGAGCGTCAAGCCGTTTGTAGTTTAGCTGAGAAGCGTTATGCGGGAGACGGGCTGCCTTCGGGGAAGCTCGATCCACGGCCTGGTTCCGGCTTGAGAACCTGCTGCACGTCGCCGCTGGTCGCACCTGCTCCGCCGGAGGGCTTCACCGGAGGCAATTCCTTGCCTTCGATGACCAGGCGAATGTCGTTGGCGTCGAGCGTCTCGCGTTCCAGCAAGGCCGCCGACATCCGGTGCATAACATCCTGATTGCTGTTCAGAATGTCGTGCGCGGAGCGGTAAGCTTCATCGACCAGGCTGCGAACTTCGGCATCGATCTGCCGTGCCGTTTCCTCGGAGAAGTCGCGATGCTGTGCGATCTCGCGTCCCAGGAAGATCTGCTCTTCCTTCTTGCCGAAGGTGAGCGGACCGAGGCGGCTCATCCCGTACTCGCAGACCATCTTGCGGGCCAGATCCGTAGCACGCTCGATGTCGTTGCCGGCGCCGGTCGTCATCTGCTTGAGGAAGATCTCTTCGGCGATGCGGCCGCCCATGAGGATGGCAAGCTGCGTCTCAAGATAATCCTTGGTGACGGTGTGCTTATCGTCTTCGGGAAGCTGCATGGTAACGCCCAGAGCCATGCCGCGAGGGATGATGGTGACCTTGTGCAGCGGATCTGCGTGGTCGCGAATGGCAGCGACGATGGCGTGACCGGCTTCGTGATAGGCGGTGACCCGCTTCTCTTCGTCGGTCAACAGCATCGACTTGCGCTCCGCACCCATCAGGACCTTGTCCTTGGCGTGCTCGAAATCCACCATGAACACCGACTTGCGGTTGGCGCGAGCGGCGCTAAGGGCGGCTTCGTTCACCATATTGGCGAGATCGGCGCCGGAGAAGCCCGGTGTGCCGCGCGCCATGACGCGGAGATCGACGTCTTCGGAGAGCGGAACCTTCTTGGCGTGGACGCGAAGAACCTCTTCGCGGCCGCGAACGTCAGGACGGCCGACGATCACGCGGCGGTCGAAGCGGCCGGGGCGCAGCAGCGCGGGGTCGAGGACATCAGGGCGGTTGGTCGCGGCGACGAGAATGACGCCGTCGTTGGACTCGAAGCCGTCCATCTCGACAAGCAGCTGGTTAAGGGTCTGTTCGCGCTCATCGTGTCCGCCGCCGAGGCCTGCGCCGCGGTGACGGCCGACTGCGTCGATTTCATCGATGAAGATGATGCAGGGGGCGTTCTTCTTGCCCTGCTCGAAGAGGTCGCGGACGCGGCTTGCGCCGACGCCGACGAACATTTCGACGAAGTCCGAGCCGGAGATGGAGAAGAACGGAACGTTGGCCTCGCCGGCAACGGCGCGGGCCAGCAGGGTCTTGCCGGTTCCTGGAGGTCCGACGAGCAGCACACCCTTGGGGATGCGTCCGCCCAGGCGCTGGAACTTCTGCGCCTCGCGGAGGAACTCGATAATCTCCTTGAGCTCTTCCTTGGCCTCATCGACGCCGGCTACATCCTTAAATGTGATCTTCTTCTGCTGCATGGAGAGCAGACGGGCGCGGCTCTTGCCGAAGGAGAGGGCCTTGTTGCCGCCGCTCTGCATCTGCCGGATCATGAAGAACCACAACGCGCCGATCACGATGACCGGGGAAAACTGAATCAGGATGCTCCACCAGGCATTGCCCTGGTTGTCGCGGATGCTGACCTTGATCTTGTTCTGGTCGAGGATGTCGAACAGGTGGGGGTAGTTTGCAGGCACGGTGGTGTGGAAGTTGCTGGACTTGTCACCCAGCAGCTTGCCGCGCACTTCGTTTCCGGTCATGGTCAGGTCTGCAACCTGGCCGTGCTGCGCATCCTGTAGAAATTCCGAGAAGGCGATTTCCGTGTCTGTGCCCCGTCCGGTGCTCTTTTGAAAGACCTGCCAGAGGACCACCAAGCACGCAAAGATAAAGACCCAGAAAATGATCGTCTTGACCGTAGAATTCACGAAGAAAAACCTCTTTTCTCTCAAGCGCAGACAGAAAAGAAGATGGAGGAAGGTTTCAATGCAAGTCCCTCAACGGACTCGCCGCTTCACATCTGCTTTGCTGAATTAGACGTCGATGGCCACCGGGAAGTATCAAAATATGAATGCCACAAAAGAGGCAAATCCGCCTGGCCCAATGACTCTCGTCGCTTGCCAAGTATTCTACTCCTTCGCTTCTATCGGCCAAATGGCAAACAGCGAATGGGGATAGACTCAAAATTTCCCGATCCAAACTACTGGATGTGTCGTCAAAGAATGCCGGCAACCGCTTTCATTTCAGCAAAGCTATTGTCGGGGTCGGTCTCCGGAGAGCAGATGAGCTGCAGGTCTCCTGTAGCGATTTGCGACAGGAGACCCGGATTTTGTTTACCGCCCTTGCTCGGTTTCCACCAGGGAAATGCATTCTTCGAGGATTTCGAGCGCGATGGCGGCCTCGTACTGGTTCACAATCAGCGGAGGCGCGAGGCGGATCGAGGTTTCGCCGCAGCCCAGGATCAGAAGGCCGCGTTCGAAGGCCAGCTCGACGATACGGTCCCGCCAGAGGCCGGCCACATCGCGCGACTGCTGGTCTTTGACGATCTCAATGCCGATCATCAGGCCGCGTCCGCGGACATCGCCGACGATCGGGTGCCTGGCCGGCCAGGTGCGGAGCTGCTCCAGCATCTGTTCGCCCATCTTTTCCGCATTGGCAATGCCCTCACGGTCGAGAACGTCCATTGTGGCCAGAGCCGCGGCGATGGAGACGGGATTGCCTCCAAAGGTGGAGGCGTGGGAGCCCGGCTTCCAATCCATGATCTCGGCGCGGGTCATGCAAACGCCCAGCGGCATGCCCGAAGCGATGCCTTTGGCCATGCAGACAATGTCGGGCTGTACGCCGGTGTGCTCGATGGCCCACCACTTGCCGGTTCGGCCTGCTCCGGACTGCACTTCATCGGCCACCAACAGGATGCCGTACTTGTCACAGATGCGGCGCAGCTCCTGCATGAAGATGGTGGGCGCGACCACGTAGCCGCCCTCACCCTGAATCGGCTCGACGAAGATCGCAGCTACCTCTTCGGGGGCGAGCGTGGTCTTGAAGAGCTTCTCTTCGATGTAGCGCGCGCAGCCCAGGGCGAAGGCGTCTTCTTCCTGCGGTCCGCCGCTACAGCCGCGATAGGCGTAGGGATAGCGGACGTGGGTGACTCCCGGGACCAGCGGCGCAAAGCGGCGGCGCTGCTGCGGCTTCGACGCGGTCAGCGAGAGCGCGCCCATGGTGCGGCCGTGAAAGGCTCCGAAGAAGGCAATGACGTTCTGGCGGCCGGTGTGATAACGCGCAATCTTCAGCGCGCACTCGACGGCTTCGGCTCCGGAGTTGCCGTAGTAGAAGCGGTGCGGTCCGGGCATGGGCGCGATGGCCGAAAGCCGCTCGGAGAGGGTAACCAGCGATTCATAGTAAAAATCGGTGCCGGAGATATGGATAAGCTCGGCAGCCTGCTCCTGGATGGCCTTGACCACCTCGGGATGGCAGTGACCGGTCGAAGTCACGGCAATGCCGGCGGCAAAGTCCAGAAACTCGTTGCCGTCGACATCCTCCACGCGAACCCCGCGGCCGCGCTTGGCCACCATGGGATAGGAGCGGGTGTAGCTGGGCGAGATGAGGCGGTCGTCATCGGCGACGATACGAGCGGCGTTGGGACCGGGGAGCGGCGTGACCAGTTTTGGTCCATATTGCGCGCCGAGTTCGGAATTTCTGATCGTTGTTACGGCGTTTGCGGTGGTGCTCATGGTTCTCTCCTTGATCCCGGTTACGGGGCACCGGTGGTTGATCCGGCGGCTGGGGCCTGAGTCTTTCCCTGGTAAAGGGCTTGTGGGACGGGCTTGTGAGAGAGTCTTCTTCCGGTCACCGGAGGCTTTTGCCTGCGTTTTGAGCGTGCAAAAAGCGAGCGGCGGGCAGCGCCGACTAATCGCTGCCGAAGAGGCTAGGTCGCGTGCGAGTAGGAAGAACGCGAAGGTGCCTGAGGGGAGCAATGGTCCGCGCGTATGCCAGGTTCCAGCAGTTTGGGCTGGATAATACCGTCGCATTGGCTGAGAGGACGCGCATGGCTCACTTGTGCCAGAGGATAGCACGCCGAGGCAACAGGAGAAAAACGGCTAGGAGAGCGCGATCAAGTTCTTACGGAGCCGGTCGGGGTCGCCGTCAGGCAGGCCGGCCTCGACTTCCTGATGGGTCTTCTCCCAGGTGGGAACGGCACGTTCGAGCAGATCGGCTCCCTCGTCTGTAAGGGCCAGCAGACGGCTGCGGCGATCGGCAGGGTCGGCCATGACTTTGATCAAGCCGCGGCGCTCGAGCGGCTTCAAGGCCGCGGTCAGGGTGGTCCGGTCGACGGCCAGAAGCGCGGCGACTGAAGCCATCCCTGCCGGCTGCGGCCGATTCAACGACATCATTAAAGAGAATTGCCCATTGGTAAGGTTAAACGGGCGCAAGGCCTCGTCAAAGCGACGCGCCAGGGTGCGTGCCGCCCGCTGGACATGCAGGCAGAGACAGCAATCCCGAACCAGGAGCGTGGTTGCGTACGGAACTTTGGGGGCGCTTGACACACGTTCAATCATGTTGATATCAACGTATCCTGTCAAGTGATTGACCCAAGCCGATTAACCAAAGTCGGCTCACCAGGAGGATTTCATGTCCACTGCAACCATCGCATCCCCAAAGGTCGTGTCGCGCGAAGAATGGCTCCAGGCGCGCAAGGCGCTGCTGCAACGAGAAAAGGAAATCACTCACCTGCGGGATGCCGTGAACGCCGAACGCCTGGATCTGCCGCGCGTGAAGGTCGATAAGGAATACCTGTTCGAAACACCGGGCGGCAAGAAGACCCTCGCCGAACTTTTCGATGGCCGCAGCCAACTCCTGGTGTACCACTTCATGCTGGGTCCGGGATGGGAGGCGGGATGCCCGGGGTGCTCGTTTCTCGCCGACCACTTCGATGGCGCACTGCCGCATCTCGAAAATCACGACGTGACGCTGACAGCGGTGTCGCGTGCGCCGCTCGCGGAGATCGAGAAATACAAGCAGCGCATGGGCTGGCGCTTTCCCTGGGTATCGTCCTTCGGCAGCGACTTCAACTTCGATTACAACGTCTCGTTCCACAAAGAGGAGATCGCAGCCGGCAACGCAATCTACAACTACGAGAAGCTGCCGGCTTCCACAACGCCGGAGTATACCGAGCTGCCCGGCTCGAGCGCTTTCTATAGAGACGCGAACGGTGAAGTCTTCCACACCTACTCGAGCTATGCCCGCGGGGGCGAGGAACTGATCGGGACGCTGATGCTTCTTGACCGCGCGCCGAAGGGCCGCAACGAGACGACGACCATGGACTTCGTGCGCCGCCACGACGAGTATGAGAACGCCGCGAAGAAACACGACTGCTGTTCCCACTAGGAGCAACTCCGATATGCTGCTTCGTCCCGCTACGCCTGAAGACGCCGACGCGGTCGCTCGCGTGCATGTTCGTTCCTGGCAGGCGGCTTATCGAAGCCTGTTACCTGACGCTTACCTCGATGGACTGCGCCCGGAAGAGCGGGCTCAGGCATACGATTTCACTGGCTCCGATCCTGCGAAGCCGTACACCATCGTTGCCGAGAGTGAAGGCGCCGTCTACGGCTTCGTCTCCACCATGCCTTCGCGCGAGCCGGATCTTCAAGGCTATGGCGAGTTGTGCGCGCTCTATGTCGATCCTGAACATTGGGGCCGGGGAATCGGGGCTGCTCTGGTCGCCGCCGGACGTGACAGGCTTTTCGAACTAGCCTTTCGCGACGCATACTTGTGGATTTTGAACGGAAACGTTCGTGCCGAGCGCTTCTATCGCCTGGATGGATGGCGCCTCGACGGCCCACGCAAAACGGAAATGATGTGGGGTATAACGGTCGAGGAGGTTCGCTACCGGCGCTCGCTCCGTCAGACCATAGCAGATTCTCAGTGACGAAGCCGCTTCTCCAGCATCTCGACCAACTCCTGCGGTTTGCGACCCTGTTCGCGCATAGCCCGAATGGAAAGCGCGTCGTGCCGCTTGGCGAGGCGCTGTCCTTGCTCATCTTTCAGTAGCGGGCAGTGATACCAGAGCGGCGGCTCAATCCCGAGAACCTCATGGAGAAGAATCTGCCGCGCGGTGGACTTGAGCAGGTCCGCTCCGCGAACCACTTCGGTGATGCGCATGGCTGCGTCGTCGACCACGCAGGCCAGCTGGTAGGACGGCATGCCGTCGCGCCGCCATACCAGGAAATCTCCAAAGTCGCGGCCAGCGATAAACTGCTGCGCCCCGAAATGCCGGTCGTGAAATTCAACCGCGCGTCCATCGGGAACGCGAAAGCGCCAGTTGATTCCGGCGGGCGAGTCGTAGGAATTCTTCACATCCGCGTCGAAAAGAGGACGGCATGTGCCCGGATACTTCGGCTCATCGTCCTCATCGTTTTCGTGCGGAGCGCTGGCCATCGCGGCTAGGTCTTTGCGCGAGCAGCGGCAGGGATAGAGATATCCTCGGTCAAGTAGCGTCCGCCACGCCGCGAGATAGTGATCGCGACGCTGGCTCTGATTGTAGGGACCGTAATCACCGCCTACATCGGGGCCTTCCTGCCACGCGATGCCCAGCCACCGCAGATCTTCGAACATAGGGTTTACGAACTCGGGCCGTGACCGCTGCGTGTCGAGATCTTCATTGCGCAGGATGAGAACTCCGTCTGCCTCGCGGGCGCGGCGGTATGCGGTCAAGAATGTGCTGGCATGGCCGAGATGAGGGAGCCCGGTCGGCGAGGGCGCGAGGCGTCCGCGATAAGGCGTCGGGCCGGAAAATGTGAGTAAATCCTCGGAGGCCTTCATGGAACAAGATCAGGATCGGGAGAGAAATTGTTCCAGGGCATCGTGGACAACACGGTTCAACTTCTGGTCGTGTTCCTCCGCGTAAAGGGCTGCTCGTTTATGCAGTTCGTGACCCAGGCGAACATTGAATGTCCCTCGAAACGGCAGGTCAGGCTCTTTGCTTTCCTGTTCGCAGAACTGAAGATACTCGTCCACAGCGGCCCTGAAGTTCTTTTCGAGCCCGCGCACATTTGTTCCTTCGTAAGTGATCGCGTCGCGGATTCCAATCACACGGCCATGCAGAATTTTATCGTCGGCGCTGTAAAGTACAGACCCGCTGTAGCCTTTGTATTCGAGTGTCTGGCTCATGTGAGATGACCCTCCTGTTTTAAGAATCGAATGATTTCGCGCACCTGATATGCCTTAAGAATTTTCCCGGGGTGAGGTTCATGCATGAAGAGTGTTGCGTTTGTTTCAGAATGAATGAATTTTCGGCCGGACCCACCGGAAAACTTCAGCTCATATCCATAGCTTTGCATCAGCACCTGTAGCTCAGTCCATTCAAAGTCGGTTGGCTTCGTCAAGACTCGGTCGATCAGCTTCTGATGTTTTGTCATTTCAAGGCCGACTCTATTATTGCAACTAAATATAGTTGCATGCAATACGTTAGAACAAATCCGGAATGCTGGTGAAGGCGATGCGTGTGGGTGCGGCGGCGCGGGCCAGCAGCATGCTGGCGGGCATCAGCGTATCGAGGCCGTATTTGTGGTTCAGTGCGTCCATGGTGGTGGAGAGGCGGGTGCGGCGCGTCTCCGTTTCCAGTCCGGAGAAGAGGTTGAGGGTGTGCAGGTGATCGGGGACCAGATTGCCTAGCCACACGCCCACATAGAACGGCTTCTGGTGCTGCGCATCCTGCGGCCGCTGCGCCCAAAGCTTTTGCAGAGCCTCGACCAGCGTCTGGCTGTCCTGGCATTCGATCACCGTGGTTGCATGCGACCAACCGGCCTGCGGGATGCCTGAGTTGTGCAGCCGCTTCGCGTCGCTTTTCGAAACGGCGAACTTGATGCTCAGGGAGACATTGGTCGTCCACAGCCGGGCCGTCCGCAGCCGCATGGCGGCTTTGTGCAGCAGCTTGTGCGCGACGGCGTAGCAGCCCTCGTGAGTGCGCAGCTCCGGCGCAAGCACGTGGCTCTGGCTGATGGATTTCTGGTGCTCCAGCGCTGGGTCGTTGAAGTCCTCGCCACGCAGCCAGTGCCACAGTTTTTCGCCGTTGACTCCACCCCAGGCGTCGTTCATCTGCTCGCGGTTGAGGGCCAGAAGTTGCGGCATGGTGCGTATGCCCGCCTCATGCAGCCGCTTCTCCATGCGCGCGCCGACGCCGGGGAGGTCGCGGAGGGAGAGGCCGCTCAGGGCGGCTTCGAGGATGTCCGGCGTCAGCGCGACCAGGCCGTCGGGCTTTTCCATGTCCGACGCGATCTTCGAGAGATATCGATTCGGCGCGAGGCCAATGGAGCAGCGCAGCGTGGCTCCCGCATGTTCCCGGATGGATTGCTTCACGCGTTTCGCTAAATCGAGAGCGGCCATCAGCGGCTGCTCACGGCCTAGCAGGCTGGCCGCCATCTCATCGATAGACATGACCGCGGAGATAGGAACGCAGCGCTCCACGGCGTCAATAATGCGGCGATGGTATTCGACATAGACCTCGTGCCGCGCCTCGATCAGCTCGATGCCGGGGCACATCCGCTTGGCGTCGCCCACCTGGGTTCCGGTGCGGACGCCGAAGGCCTTTGCCTCATAGCTGGCGGCAATGGCGCAGGTGGTATCCGCCATGACCGGCACGACGGCAATGGGCCGGTTGCGCAGCTCGGGGCGGAGCTCCTGTTCGACGGAAGCGAAGTAAGAGTTGAGGTCGAGGAAGAGCCAGCGGATGCGTGGTTCAGAGACGTGGGGGGCCGCGTTGGATGGGACCGGCACGCTCAATTTTCGCTTTTAATTCGCTGAACTTCAAGTTCATAACCGCGGTCAGCAGGGTTCGGTCGCCAGTTTGGGCTGCATTTCCAGGGGATGGCCCAATTTAACCGGACTTTTTTGAAACTGAGGTTACCAGCGTGCAGCAAAATTCTTCCTCAAACGTCCATTAAAGGTGAGATCATGGGGCCACAGTTCCCCCAGACGATGCAGGAAACCTTCTAAAGGGTTCAGCATTCTTAGTAACCGGAGCTGTTTTTATGTGGTTCACCAAAATGCATGACGTTTTAGCTTTCCTGTCGCACCTAAGCGAATACCTGCCCGCCATCCTTGTGACTGCCGGAGTTGCGGTCCTGATCGGATGCGCAGTGGGGTGTGCCTGCTCTCCGTGCAAGGAAAAGGACGAGATCTTTCATCGCGAAGTGTACTGACGCTTTCCTGTCCGCACTGTCTGCGAAGAAATATCTGAAATATGCATTTTTGCGCTCTTGCCAGCCTTCCACTTCCTTCCTGATTTGATCTCTACAACACCTTTGCGGCGCCGAAATTCCGCCTTGTCTGATCCTCTAAATTGCGCCGCGGCCTGTCTTCTATAATCCCGACACAATGGAAAAGAGACATGAGGCGGTAGCCGAGCTTGCTCGTCGCGACCGTCTGGCGGAAGAAGGCGGCGGCCAGGAACGCCGCGAACGTCAGCACACGGAAGGCAAGCTGTCGGCACGCGAGCGCATCTCGCTGCTGCTCGACGAGGGCTCCTTCGAAGAAACCGATCGGCTCGTCACCCATCGCTGCACCGATTTCGGGATGGCGGAGAAGCGCATCCCCGGAGACGGCTTCGTGACCGGGTATGGGCGCGTCGAGGGTCGCGTGGTTTTCGTCTTCGCGCAGGATTTCACCGTCTTCGGCGGCTCGCTCTCCGAGGCGAATGCGGCCAAGATCGTCAAGTTGATGGACATGGCCATGCGCGTCGGCGCTCCCATCGTGGGACTGAACGACTCCGGCGGCGCGCGGATTCAGGAGGGCGTGGTCTCGCTCGCCGGCTATGCCGATATCTTTCTCCGCAATACTCTGGCCAGCGGCGTCATTCCGCAGATCTCGGCGATCCTCGGCCCGTGCGCCGGGGGAGCCGTGTATTCGCCGGCCATCACCGACTTCACGCTCATGGTCGACAAGACCTCCTACATGTTCGTCACCGGGCCGGACGTCATCCGCACCGTGACCCATGAAGAGGTGACCAAGGAAAAGCTGGGCGGGGCGACTACGCACAATGAAGTCTCCGGCGTGGCTCACTTCATGGCGCATGACGATCAGGAGTGCGTGGCCATGGTCCGCGAGCTGCTGAGCTTTTTGCCCTCCAACAATCTCGAAGACCCGCCGCGGCGCGCGTGCACCGATCCTATCGACCGCGCCGACCGCGAGCTGGACACACTGGTGCCGGCGGAATCGCATCAGCCCTATGACATCAAGCTGGTCATCGAACGGCTGGTCGACGACGGCTATTTTTTCGAGGTTCACGAGCACTTCGCACGCAACCTGGTAATCGGCTTCGCGCGCATGAACGGCCGTCCGGTGGGCGTGATCGCCAATCAGCCTGCTTATCTGGCGGGCGTGCTCGATATCGATGCCAGCGTCAAGGGGGCGCGCTTCGTACGCTTCTGCGACGCCTTCAATATCCCGCTGATCACGCTCGAAGATGTGCCGGGATTTCTGCCGGGAACGCAGCAGGAGTACGGCGGGATTATCCGGCATGGGGCGAAGCTCCTCTATGCCTATGCCGAGGCCACGGTGCCCAAGCTCACCGTCATCACGCGCAAGGCATATGGCGGAGCCTATTGCGTGATGAGCTCGAAACACATTCGCACCGACCTGAATCTCGCCTGGCCTACGGCGGAGATCGCGGTGATGGGGCCGGAGGGCGCGGTGAATATCGTCTACGGCCGCGAGCTGGAGCAGGTGGTGAAACAGGCAGAGCAGGAGCGGCCTTTAACCGAAGACGAGAAGATGGAGATCCTGGCCGCCGCGCGAGCCGAGAAGGTGCATGAATTCCGCGAGCAGTTTGCCAATCCGTACATCGCAGCCGAGCGCGGCTACGTCGACGCTGTAATCCTGCCGCACGAGACACGACGGAGACTCATCTCTGCGCTCGAAATGCTGGACGGAAAGCGGGATAAGAATCCGCCGAAGAAGCACGGCAATATACCACTGTGATGTAGGGGATAGGGTTTAGGGGACAGGGGGCAGCAAAGCTGCTACACCCTATACCCTGTCCCTTAAAACCGCGCCATGTTTACCTAATACAATGGTTAGAACGGCTGGCGATGTCGCTCGAAAGAGATTTCATGATTTTGAAACAGTACTACCTGGGTTGTCTTGCCCATGCTTCTTATCTGCTGGGCGATGAATCAAGCTCGACAGCGATCATTGTCGATCCGCAGCGTGATATCGATCAGTATTTAGCGGATGCGAAGAGCTTCGGTCTCCAGATTCGCCACGTCTTTCTGACCCATTTTCACGCCGACTTTATTGCTGGACATCTTGAGCTGCGCGACCGCTGCGGCGCAACGATTCATCTAGGCAGCCGCGCCGAAGCCGAATATGCCTTTGTGCCGATGGCGGATGGAGACACTCTCGAATTTCCCGGCCTTCGCCTGCAGGTGCTCGAAACACCGGGTCACACTATCGAATCGATTTCGATTCTGGTGTTCGATCTGGCGAAGGATCAGACAAAGCCGCACGCCGTTCTCACTGGCGACACGCTGTTCATCGGAGACGTGGGCCGTCCCGACCTGCGCGCTTCTCTGGGATGGACCGCCAACGATCTTGGCGCTCATCTTTATGATTCGCTCCACGACAAACTACTAACGCTGCCGGACGAAACGCTGGTCTACCCGGCGCATGGCGCGGGCTCGCTTTGCGGCAAGCAGCTTTCCTCCGACACGGTTTCTTCGCTTGGCGATCAGCGGCGCATGAACTACGCGTTGCAGCCGATGGCCAAGGAAGAATTCATTCGCCTGGTGACTGCCGACCAGCCCGATGCTCCGCAGTACTTCACCTACGACGCTATCTTGAACACGCGCGAGCGAGTGACGCTCGACAGGAATCTCGAGAAGGTTCTTCATCCCATTGCACTCGATGAGGTGATTCGCGCGAAAGAGGCCGGAGCGCAGGTGCTGGATGTGCGCGACGCAGCGGAGTTTGCCACAGGGCATCTTCGGGGCAGCATCAACATCGGACTGGGCGGCCAATATGCCACATGGGCCGGCACGCTGCTCGATCGCGCCAAGCCGATTGTGATCATCGCCGAGCCGGGACGGGAGATGGAAGCCACCCTGCGCCTGGGCCGCATTGGATTCGATCATGTAAAAGGCTATCTGAACGGTGGCATGACGGCTCTGGCAGCGAGGCCGGACTTAGTGACGCCGACGGAGCGCGTGAGCGCTGCAATGATTGCAGAAGAACTTGCGGGCGCCGAGCCGCCTCTGATTCTGGATATCCGGAATCCGCGCGAGTGGGAGGCAGGTCACGTGCCGGAAAGCCTGAATATTCCGCTCAATCATCTGCAGGAGCGCCTCGGGGAGTTGCAGGGACGCATTGGGGAAGTTCCCCCTCAGCGCCGCATCGCCGTCTACTGTGCGGGAGGCTACCGCTCGTCGATTGCCAGCAGCATTCTGCACCAGAATGCGATTACGAATCTCATCGAGATGGCGGGCGGGATTGCCGCGTGGGATTCGGCCAAGCTCCCGGTCGTTTCGGAGAGATAGCTTTTCTTCGAAAAAAAGACAGCTATCCTTTTGCATCCTCTGCGAAAGAGTTCGTTGATCTCCCCACGAAAGTGAAAGGCCGTCCCGCAATCTCCTAACCGCGATGACCGGCCCGCTTAAGCATCCAACAACATCTGCGGCGTAGAATGCCGCGAAGATCGAAATCCTGACTTAGCGCGATTTGAAATCACGCTGATCTTTGGCGATCTTTGCAGTGCTCGCGGATATCCGGCTAGGCATCAAATGCGAGAAACGTGAAGTTCCTCATTCAATTGCTTTGGGATTGAAAAGTATGCAACGTTCGAGCTCACACTATCGATTCAAACTGAAAAGGTGATTGCATGACGAAACCCTCGGAGAAGCGGGTGTCTCTGGCCCGCAGCGAACGCAAGGCCCCTCACAACGCGTCGGAAACCGGACGCACTTCACCGCAGCAGGTTGTCAGCGTGTCGGTCATCGTCCGGCGCCGTAATGGCCTGAGCCTCAAAGATCTGGGAGGCAGACAGGTCTCTCGCGAAGAGTTCAACGAGAAGTACGCGGCCGATCCGGCGGACTTCGACAAGATCCGGCAGTTCGCGCATGAGCACGGGCTGAGCGTGGACGAATCGGCGTCGAGCCTGGCGCGGCGCACGGTGGTTCTGCGCGGCACGGCGGCGGCGATGGAAGAGGCCTTCGGCGTTGAGCTGCATGATTTCGCAGGCGAGGACGGCCACAAGTTTCATGGATTCACCGGACAGATCTCGCTGCCGGAGCAGCACGCGCCGGCGGTGGACGCAGTTCTCGGGCTCGATGCGCGGCCCATCGCGAAGCCTCACTTTCGCTTTCGCGACAAAGATGACCGGGGAACGGTGACGCCGGCGGCATCAGCAGCCAACGTCAGCTACACGCCGGTCCAGGTAGCCGGGTTTTACGACTATCCGAATGGAGACGGCAGCGGCCAGACCATTGGCATCATCGAGCTCGGCGGCGGCTACCAGGCCAGCGACATCACCACCTATTTTTCCGGACTCGGCCTCACGCCTCCAACGGTTGTCGCGGTGTCGGTCGATGGCGGAACGAATGCGCCGAGCAATCCCAACGGCGCCGACGGAGAGGTGGCGCTCGATATTCAGGTCGCCGGTGCAGTGGCTCCTGGCGCTAAGATCGCCGTGTATTTCACTGCAAATACCGATCAGGGATTCATCGATGCCATCACCACCGCAGTGCATGACACGGCGAACAACCCGTCTGTGATCTCGATCAGCTGGGGCGGTCCGGAGTCGACCTGGGCGCAGTCCTCGTTGACAGCGCTCGACAATGCCTGCCAGTCGGCAGGCGCGCTGGGCGTGACCATCACCGTGGCCGCCGGCGACAACGGATCGAGCGACGGCGCGACCGGCAACAATGTGGACTTCCCCGCTTCCAGCCCGCACGTGCTGGCCTGCGGAGGAACGAAACTGGAGGCCAGCGGCACCACCATTAGCAGCGAAGTCGTGTGGAACGACGGATCGAGCGGCGGAGCCACAGGCGGCGGAGTCAGCGAGTTTTTCGCGCTGCCCACCTGGCAGGCAAACGCCGGCGTTCCTGCGGCCTCGACCAGCGCGGGAGGGCGCGGCGTGCCCGACGTGGCCGGCGATGCCTCTCCTACTACCGGCTACAACATTCTTGTCGATGGCCAGTCTGAAGTGGTTGGCGGCACGAGTGCAGTAGCTCCGCTCTGGGCAGGGCTGATCGCCATCGTGAATCAGCTCAAGGGCTCGCCGGTGGGATTCGTCAATCCGACACTGTATCAATCCACGAGCGCCTTCCACGACATCGTCTCGGGCAATAACGGCGCCTTCTCGGCCGGTCCAGGATGGGATGCGTGCACCGGGATGGGCTCCCCGATAGGAACCGCGATTGCCACGGCTCTTGGCGCGACCGGTGGCTCAACGGGATCGGGCGGTGAGACTGGAAATGGGGGGTCGGGAAATGGTGGTTCGGGAAACGGTGGATCAGGCACTGGGACTGGAACTGGTTCCGGAACGGGCTCGGGCTCTGGAAGCGGCTCGGGCGATGGCAAGCATCACCACCCCAAGCATCCAAAACACTCGGATTAGATAGCGTAGTTGCAGGCAATAAGACCGAGCCATTCCTGAGATGAAAACCGCCTCAGGGATGGCTCGGTTCCATCTCCGGCTTGCCCTTGTCATTCCTGCGGACATAACCCATCGGCGTGTGGTGATCGTGCGTGAAGAGCACCAGCCAGCGCTCGGGGATGGCGCGCTCATAGAAGCGCTTGCGCTGCTCGATGCAGGTGAGCGGGTCGAGGTCGTATCCCATCACCCAGGTGATGTCGAGGTGCGCGCTGGTCGGGATCAGATCCGAGATATAACAGGCCCGCTGCCCGGCGGATTCGATATGCACGGCCAGTGTCTGGGCGGTATGACCGGGGAAACACTCGACTGAAATACCGGGAACGATCTCTTCCACCTGCCCTGGCCTGGTTTCGAGCAGCGTCATCTGACCGCTTGCGATGAGCGGATCGTAGTTCGCGCTGATGTAGCTCACCGCGTCGCGCTCCAGTTGAAGATGCCCGTGATCGACCTCTCCGCGATGCGCGTAGTAGCGGGCATTGGGAAAGGTAGGAACGATCTTTCCCTCCGGAGTGAGCGTGGTGTTCCACCCGCAGTGATCGAAGTGCAGATGGCTATTGATCACCACATCGACTTCTTCCGGACGGATGCCGACAGCAGCAAAGGCCGAAGGCAGCAACTGCTTCGCGTCGTAAATGCCGCGCTGCTTCTCGCTCAGCTTGTTGCCGATTCCTGTCTCGATAACTACTGTCTGTTTGCCGGTGCGAACGACTACCGAGTTCAGGCCAAGGGTGACGCGGTTCTGTGCGTCGGCGGGCAGACGTTTTTCCCAAAGAGGCTTGGGAACTACACCGAACATGGCTCCGCCATCGAGATAGTAGGAGCCATCGGAGAGCACGGTGAGATCGAAGGCGCCCAGGCTAGTTTGAGCACGGATCAAAGTGTCATTGGGAAACAATTGGAGATGAGGCATTCTTATTTTCCGATCCAGCGGACACTTACTTCTTTTTTGCAGGTTGCATAAAGGCGTGACAGGACCATGTGTCGTGATGTTTTCGTGACCACGATCACTACAACTTATTGAAGCATGATTACTCGGAAACTTGTTGCGCCAGGCCAACAACCAAGCTCGTGGATAAGACCCCGAAGCAAGGCAGGGCGCATGCTGATGCAAAGCCCGCAGCCACAATGCCATCCGTTTTGTTATGCAGATTGAATGAGCTGCTAGTTCACTAGATCTTGACAATTTGATTGTTGCATAGGTGAATAACGCGGTGTAGCATACGTGCTCGACGCGGTAGCACCGGCGATTGTTCTGTCTAACTTCCCACTATTTACAGGTGTAGAAGAGGCTCATGATCTCACTCCGAAGACTTCTCTCTTCAGCTTTCGCTGTCGCTGTGATTGTTTCGTTCTCGTCGATGTACGCCCAGGTGCCCGGGCTGGAGGACAAACTCGAAGCGCAATACACAATTACGAAAGCCACTGCCAACCGCGATGACATCGTTACCGCCGGCTCCGTCTTGGTGCTCAAGAAGGACGGCCTGCTGATGTATACCACCACCACATCCGTCCCCCCCACCAGCACTTATAAAGACGGAAAGATATCGCAGGGTTTCTTCGGCCTGAGCGCGTGCAAGTGGTGCAAAAAGATTCCGGGAAATTCGACCCCCAACGTCGACAACAGAACCTTTGTCACCGGCGAGAAGTTCTGGGTCACCAAGATTTATCTGAAGGACGATGGTGTCTACTTCGAACTGTTCAGCGATCCCATCTCCGATGTTCGCTATTACGGCCTGCTGAAGTTCCCTTTTCCCAAGGGCACGACGCCCACAGTGGATCAGATGGTGAGCACTGTCAGCGAAGCTCTGAAGGTGCAGCCTGCGGATGATTCAGGCGGGGACAGCAAGACTGCCGCCGCAGCCCCCGCGGACAAGGCCGCGCCGGCAGCTCAAGCGGCAGCCCCAGCTCCCGTGGCGGCTGCGATGGCCCCCATAGCGCCGCCTCCGCCGCCGGTGGATGCTCCTCCCGCCCAGCCTAAAACGATTGCCATTGGCCAGAGCAAAGACCAGGTTGTCGCAATCTTCGGCCAGCCGACCCGGATTGCCAATCTCGGCAGCAAAGAGATCGACTACTACCCGGATATGAAAGTCACCTTCGTAAAAGGCAAGGTTTCAGACGTTCAATAGCTGAATATCCCCGCGTCGATGGTTCGGAATATCAAAAGGAGATCCTCTGTGTACAGATCACTGACCCGGGCCGTTCACGTCATCAGCTTCTTTTCTGCAGTTGCTCTCTCGCTGGTCTGTGCCTCCGCCTCCTTATCCGCGCAGACCACGAAGAAGGCTGCGGCTCCTGCAAAGGCGGCTCCTGCTAAACCGGCAGCCAAGCCTGCGGGCGCGGCTGGCGCTTCAGCCGCCCATGGAACAACGGCCGCAGGGGCTAGTCATGGACCGACGACCGCGGGGGCCAGCCACGGACCGACCACCAGTAATCCCCATGGAACGACGACTACGACCACGGGTCACGGTGCTACTACAGCAACCGCCGGACACGGTGCGACCACTACCGGCGGACGGCCCGGGACGGCCACCGCAGCCGCCAGACCCGGGGCCGCTGGCGGTGCAGGCAGCGCTCGCGGCGGAGCGGCAGCGGGACATCCGGCTCCGGCGGGAAGCCACGAAGCTCACGCAGCGAACGGAAGCATGGTCCGCACCCGCGCCAACGGCCAGCGCAGCGACGTACACGACGCCCGGCGCGGAATGGATATTCATCACGGATTGAATGGCGGCCGGCGCGTCTCCGTCGAGCGAGCCGATCACTCGCGCATCGTCTCCGAGCGCGGTGGACGCGGCTACGTGCAACATCCGTACATGTATCACGGCCATGAGTACGGCGCGCGCCGATACTACGATCACGGGCGCTACTATGACCGCTACTATGGCCGCTACGGCTATCGCGGCGGATATCTGAATGTCTATGCACCCGGCGTCTACTACGCTCCGGCATTCTATGGCTGGGCTTATAACCCGTGGGCCGTTCCGGTCGCTTATACGGCCTGGGGATGGGGCGGGGCACCCTGGTACGGCGCCTACGGCGCGTGGTTTACGCCCTTCCCGGTGTATGCAAGCGCATCTTTCTGGCTCACGGATTATCTGATCGCGGCCAGCCTCCAGGCTGCGTATGCCGCACAGGTCGAGGCTCAGGTCGCGGCCTCGGTCAATCCCGACGCTTCACCGCTTACCCCGGAAGTGAAGAAGATGATTGCCGACGAAGTGCAGCGGCAGGTGGCGCTTGAAAACTCGGAAGCGCAGCAGAACTCCGGTGGACAGGATGTCGATTCCGGCTCCAGCGGCATCGCCCGCATGATGTCGGATGGCCAACCGCATGTCTTCGTGGCCGGCAGCGATCTCGATCTGGTTGCCGACTCTGGTCAAGAATGCGCGGTAAGCCAGGGCGATGTGCTCGAAGTGGCACAGTCGCCGGCGGCCGATGCGACCGCCGCGACCGCTATCGTTCTCACCAGCAAAGGCGGAAAGGAATGCCTGAAGAGCACGAACGTGACGGTAGCCTTCACCGACCTGCAGGACATGCAGAACCACATGCGTGAAACCATTGACAAGGGCATGGGCGAAATGAAAGACAAGCAGGGCAAGGGTGGTCTGCCCTCCGCCCCGCCCTCGGCGCAGGCTGCTCCAACGCAATCGGCGTATGCCGCAGTAGCTCCTCCGCCCGACCCTAACGCCGCCGCCGAAATCAAGGAACAGGATACGCAAGCGGGCCAGGCCGAGCAGGAGGTTGCAGGCACCGTATCTTCCGGCGGCGGAGCTGCAGGAGGACCGAATGTGGGCGATGATCCCGCACCAGCTGCCGCAGCGACCCCCACGGTTAGCATCTCTCTAGGTCAGACCACGGACCAGGTGATTACCGCGATGGTCAGCCCAAGAGCAAGGTCAATCTCGGCGCTAAGCAGATCTATATCTATCAGGATATGAAGATCACCTTCAAAGAAGGAAAGGTTGTCGATGTGCAGTGAGGGAATCGACCCTCATCGAACCGATAACGATAAAGCCAGCCGCACAGGCTGGCTTTATCGTTGCAGCACACATCAGCCGGAGGGAATGCATCATCGCAACCACTCCGGCGATTGCCCCAAAATGACGGCTCTCTGAAGCCCTCAATCGTCTATTCCTTCCCGCTTTTTACGTACATCTCGAATTGCTGCAGCAGCCGGTTGTGCAGTTCGGTCTGCGCTATGGGACCTGCGACGGAGTGGGTCTTCCGCGGGAAGACGTTGTAGTCGTATGGGATACCTGCGTCGAGCAGCTTCTGGATGTATTGGATAGTGTTGGCGAAGTGTACGTTGTCGTCGCCGGTGCCGTGCAGGAGCAGCAGGTGTCCCTTGAGATCCTTCGCTGCGTTTTGCACCGAGTCCGCCTGATACACATCAGGGTTCGCAGCCGGCAGGCCGAGATAGCGTTCGGTATAGATCGAATCGTAGTTGCGCCAGTCGGTGACCGGCGCGCCGCTGGCTCCGGCCAGAAAGCGGTCGGAGTGGCTGAGCGCGTAGAGAGTGAATGTCCCGCCCCAGCTCCAGCCCCACCAGCCCAGACGATGCGCGTCGAGCTGCGGGTATTTCGCCAGCACCTGATCGATGGAGGTCAGCTGATCGGCAAGCTGCGGCGGCCCGAAGTTATGGTACGCGGCCTGTTCAAAGTCGCGTCCGCGGCCCGCCATGCCGCGATTGTCGACGTGCAGCACGGCAAATCCATGCTCGGCCATCAGCTGGTCGAAGAGCCACTCTCTTCCATCCCATTTATTCTTGGCTGCGCCTACGCCGGGGCCGCCGTAAGGATTGACAACCAGCGGCACGCTGGCCGCCGCCGTTGCATCGACGGGAAGCTGCAGAGTTCCGTAGAGCGTGGTGGTGCCGTCCGCTGCCTTCAGCTCCAACTGTTCTGGCGCGACCAGGGTGTGGCCCACGATCTTGTGTGAGGACCAGAAAGGCGTGCAGTCTCCCTGGGCCGTGCAATAGCTAACGGTGGGAGGCGTGGTCAGCGTGGATGCGGTATCGATGAAAGAGCCGCCCTTGGCGGGGAAATCGGGATCGTGAAAGCCCGCGGCCCTGGTCACCCGGCGCTTGCCGCTGCCGTCAAGTTGCACCGCCCACACCTGCTGCTCGTGCGAATCGCCTTCGCTCGATAGATAGTAGACAGTGCTGGCCGCCTCATCGACGGTCTTCACTTCCGTCGCCTCATAGGTGCCACTCTCCAACTGATTGGCGAGCTGCGCTTCACTGCCCAGCGGATTGCCGGCGTCGAAGGTGTAGCGGTAGATGTGGGTGAAGCCGTCGCGCCAGCTTTGGATCAAAAACTGGTGATCGCCGACGAAGGTCACGTCATAGGTCAGCGTGAAATACTTTGGCTCGGTCTGGGCGAGAGCCAGTTTCACTTCGCCGGTGCGGGTGTCGGCAAAGTAGAGGTTCTCATGCTTCTGATCCCGGGTCAAAACCTCTACCCACACCACGTGAGGATTCACCCATCCGAAGCGCGGCACGTAATCATCATTGGCAGTCAGTGGAATCTTGAGCCAGTGGGTTGAGCCTCCGGTGGCGCTGACGACGCCGACCCGGACGGACGGATTGGGATCGCCGGGTTGCGGGTAACGCTGCACATCGACGGTGGCATGCAGGGGAATCCAGTCGGTGAGGGGATAGGTGGGAACCTGCGCCTCGTTCATCTGCAGATAGACCAGCTGCTTCGAGTCGGGCGACCAGAAGTAGTTGCTGCGCACATCCAGCTCTTCGAGATAGACCCAGTCGATCTCGCCGTTCAGCACTGTCCCGTCGTGAGTTTCAGTGAGCGCCAGGGGTGCGTCGCCCTGCTGTGCCCCCTGCAGATAAAGATTATGGTCCCGCACATAGGAGATGAACTGACCATTTGGCGAGAACTTGGGATCGTCGCCGCTTTGCATGCCGGTATTGCCGACCTCGATGCCTGTCCCGTTATGTAGGTCGTAGAGCCACAGGTCGCCGTTGGTGTCGAAGAGCAGATGCTGCGAATCCGGCGACCAGATGTAGTCGGGTTCGTCGTACCGATTGCGATGGTCGCGATCCTTCTCGGTGATTTCCGCGTTCAGCAGAGAATTGATCTTGGAGCGGCCGATCAACTTCTTCAGCTTCCCGTCGGCAACCTGAATCTGCATCACGTCGCCTTCGTCGGAGAGATACGTCGCGCGGCTGCCGTCCGGCGACCAGCTGATGCCGGAGGGCGGCTCGCCGGTCAGATTGTCGCCGCCGAAGATCTCTTTCACCGTCCAGGAATTGGTGGGCGGATGAGTGGGCGCGGAGGCTTTCTGGGCGAAGACGTTGTGAAACGAGGGAACAAAGACGGCGGCAAGGGCAAAGACGGAAAAAGCGCAAAGACGGCGCAAGGCGGCTCCTGAAAGAGAAAATTGGACAGGGTGAAGCGATTCCACACGCGATGCGCCTTCCGGCACAAAGCTTTGGGGCGTTGCTGAAAGAACAACCGCGATTGAAAATTATTCTACAGGGGCCTGGAGGGGCGATTTTGGCGTCGAATTGGACGAAAAATCCGCTCAGACAGAAGATCGCTGGGAGTGCCTTTCTCTTGGGAAGCCTCAAAACCGTATAGACTTCAATTTCCTATCATGAATGATGAATTACTAGCGCTGGTTCAGCTGCAAGACACCGATCAGAAGATCGCGCGGCTCAATGGAGAGATCGCTGCCCTCCCCAAACGTCTGGCCGTCCTCGAAGAAAAGCTGGTCAAGCAGAAGACTGCGCTGGACGTGGCCGAGAAGGCGCTCAAGGAAGAAGATGCCAAGCGCCGCAGGATGGAAAGCGACATCAAGGATCAGCAGCAGAAGATCGTGAGGTTCCGCGAGCAGTCGAGCAGTGTGAAGAACAACGAGCAGTATCACGCTCTGCAGCACGAGGTCAGCTTTGCGGAGGAAGAGATCCGCAAGATCGAGGACCGCGAGCTCGAAAGCATGGAGCGATCGGAGCTGCTGGAATCCCAGCTGCGGACGGCGAAACAGGAGCTGACTGATCATTCCAAAGTGGTGGAGCTGGAGAAAGAGGACGCCCGCCTGGCTTCCATCGATCAGCAGAAATATCTCGCCGTTCTCCTGGAAGACCGCGCCCAATACCGCACCCAGGTTCCGAAACAGCTGCTTCCGACGTATGACCGGATATCCGGCGCCAAGGGAACGGCGCTGGCTCGCGTCGAAGGCCAGCGTTGCCTGGCATGCCAGATGGGGCTGCGGCCTCAGTTGTGGAATGAGGTGCGGGCGGGCGAGCTGCTGCCCTGCGAAAGTTGCGGACGGCTGCTTTACTTCGATCAGGAGAAGGCGCCGGTGGCGGATGCCGCTCCGACAGCGCTCAAGAACAAAGCGGTTTAGGGCCTATCGGGGATGAAGCGAATCTGCGTCGACATGGATGAAGTACTGGCCGATACGCTCGCCGAGCACATCGCCCGCTACAACCGGGATCACACCGAGGCGGTCACCAAGGCCGATCTTGAGGGCAAATGGCTGTGGGAGATCGTATCGGTCGACCGCCAGGAGCGGCTCGAAGGCTATCTGCGTTCGGAGGATTTCTTCGAGGACCTGCCGGTCATCGAGGACAGCCAGCGAGTGCTGCGCGAGCTGGTGAAGGATTACGAAGTCTACATCGCGACGGCGGCCATGGAGTTTCCCAACTCCTTCGGCCCCAAATACCGATGGCTCAGGAAGCACTTCCCTTACCTGCACCCTACGCACTTTGTCTATTGCGGGGATAAGGGCATCCTCAACGCCGATTACCTGATCGACGATCAGCCGCTGCATTTTCGCCGCTTCAAAGGTGAAGGAATTTTGTACTCCGCGCCACATAATCTGGGGGTATCAAAATTCCGCCGCGTCGATAACTGGCGGCAGGTTGCGGGGCTCTTTCTTCCTGACTTTCGTCTGGATTGAGAGCGTGGCCCGCTGCAGCTTACTTTTATTTTGCGGACATGATGAAAGGGCAAGCTATTAAGCTTGCCTTGGTCTTTCGAAAAAGTTGTATCGGGATTTTCGGATGCAAAAGATCCAGGGCTAAAGCCCTTGGAATTCGATCGACTTATTCGTGAGGCTGAAGCCTCACGCTCCCCCCGAAAAACGAATCGAAGAGTTTTTCTTCCATCTGAGGACAAGTTATCTGTAAGACAAACCGAAGGTTTTCATGAAGGGTCTTCATTCACAGAGGGCAAGCTTTTTGAGCTTGCCCTCTGTCTTAGCTGACGAGCACCGTTGGCGCATCAATCATCGCTGAGATTCTTCCTCCCGATGGTCGTCGGAATGACGGTGCATTGCGAAGACCCGGCAATTGCTTCAGGTGAAAATCTTCGATTAGACCCGGCGCTGGCCGCTCGGATCGGACGACGTTCGCGTCTGCATCATGCCGCCTGTCCGTTCCGGAGTGCGTAACGGATTGGCGGGCGCCGTCGCGGGCGTGCCGGGCAATGCTGTTGGCCGGGTCACCGGAGCTCCCAGGGGACGCAGATTCACTGCCGGCTGCGGAATGTGCTGCTGATGCATGGTCACGATGAGCGCGATCGCTGAAATCTTTCCCGCGCACTTGTAGGCGTGAGGCGTGCTGGCGTCGAAGTAGACGCTGTCTCCCTCTTCGACGGTATGCACCTTGTCGCCGTGCTTGATTTCGAGCTCTCCCTGCAGCATGAAAAGGAATTCGGAGCCGGGATGGACGTGGGGACGAACATCAGTTCCGCTCTTGAGCGGTACGAACTCCGCGAAATAGGGATCGAGATGCCGGTCCGGCACCATGTACCCCAGGCTTTCGAAGTAATAGGTGGGATCGTCGACGCCGGTCTGTGGCAGGCGCACGCGCTCGTTCTTCCTGTGGATGCGAAAGAGAGTGTGCGGCTCGGGCTCGAAGAAATAAGAAAGGTCTTTGCTGAAGACCATGGCGATACGCGCCAGATTCCGCAGCGTGGGGACGACTCGACCGGTTTCGAGCTGCGAGAGAAAGCTGGCGGAGAGCCCGGTGTGCCGACCCAGCTCGACGAGCCCCATGGACTTCTTGAGCCGCAGCCGCTTGATGCGCTCGCCAATGCGCCGCTCGGAGATGAATGCCTCGGCGGTTGCCGGGTCGATTTTCGAGTTGGAGAGATCCTGTTTTGTCGCCATATTCAACCTCGCCTGCACATCTCTTTGGTCCTGTGATGCAGTAAGACTGCAAAATCAGCTATCGATGTTGCCCTCATCATAAACTATTTTTACGCAGTGAAAGCAATTATCATCATCAAAAGTTGATGGAACAGCATGGGGAGGTTCGTTCTATGACGCAACCTATCTTCAAAATCGCCGTGAGCGGCGCTTCCGGACTTATCGGTGCACAACTGGTACGAGCGCTCAGCGAGAAACGGATTCACGTCGTTCAACTTATTCGCGAGAAAAATAGCGCATCGACGCCCAATCCTGGATCGGACTCGGGGACGGACCGGGTGATATGGAAACCCCAGCTCGAGCAGCCTGTAGAGGATATGGAACGGCTGGAGGGTCTCGATGCCACCATTCATCTCTCCGGAGCCAATCTCTCCTCTCATCGCTGGACGGAAAGCTACAAGCGCGAGATCGTAAACAGCCGGGTGCAGTCGACGCAGGCTCTGGTGAGGGTGCTGCGTGGACTCAAGTCGCCTCCGAAGAGCCTGCTGTGTGCCTCAGCCACGGGCATTTACGGAGATCGCGGAGATGAGGTGTTGACTGAAAGCTCCCCCCCAGGGCGGGGCTTCATCGCCGATACATGCGCCGCCTGGGAAGCTGCGGCGGACACGGCGAAGACCGTGGGCGCAAGGGTCATCCATCTTCGTTTCGGAGTGGCGCTATCGACGGAGGGCGGCGCTCTCCGGAAAATGCTGCCGCTCTTCCGGCTGGGCATGGGTGGCCGCCTGGGCAGCGGCCGCCAGTGGATGAACTGGATCGCGCTCCCTGATGTGCTCGGCGCGATCCAGTTTCTGCTGGAGCCGGAGACGCCTGAAGGGCCATTCAATCTGGTCGCGCCGAATCCGGTGACGAATGCCGAATTCACTGTTGCGCTTGGTGCGGCGGTCCACAAGCCGGCGATTCTTCCTGCACCTGCCTTTGCGCTGCGGCTGGCCTTTGGCGAGATAGCCGATTCCGTGTTGCTGGCCTCGACGCGGGCTCTCCCGGAACGGCTGCTGCAGGCGGGGTTCCGCTTCCAATACCCAGAAATCGGCGGCGCACTGCGAGCTGCCCTTTGATCCTGCTAGGCTGAAAAGGAATGGGTTCGGGCGGCCTGACAACGCTCGATGGGGATGGCAGGACCTATGAACGTAGTACTGCGGACGACGGCGGGAAGATGGACGCCGTTATTACTGGTTGCACCGATCCTAGCTATCACACCGATCCTGGCGATCACACCGATCTTGGCGATCACCGGCTGCGGCCTGCAGGCCGCGCCGCAGCCTCCCAGCCTCAAGCTTCCGCAGCCGGTAACCGATCTTTCCGGAACGCGTGCCGGCAATGACGTGAGCCTGCACTGGACTATGCCCAAGCGCGACACGGACAAGGTATTGCTGAAGGGCGACCAGAAGGTTCATGTATGCCGCAGAATCGGGACCGGCAATTGCCAGCCTGCGGGAGATCTGCTGCTGGCTCCGGCTGCCGCGGCCAGTTATGTCGATCACCTTCCCGGCGAGCTGACTTCGGGAGATCCCAAGCTCCTTGTCTATACGGTCCTGCTGCAGAACCATCTCGGCCACGACGCGGGACCCTCCAACCTGGTTTATGTGGCCAGCGGCACGGCGCCGGTTGCGATTGCGAGCTTCTCGGCAAAGGCCAGCGCCGACGGCGTGATCCTTCAATGGAATCCGGTTCCCGATACCGAGCTGATTCGCATTCATCGCAAGCTTCTGGTTGATCCTAAGGCGCCAAAACAGGATCAGGCCGCGGGTTCGCCGCCGCCTCTGGAGCAGACGCTCGAGGTGAGCGGTCCGGACAAGGGCGTGGCGCTCGACCGGGATGCGGCGCTCGACAACAAATATCAATACAGTGTGGAACGGGTGCGCAAGCTCGATCTCGGAGGCCACGCTTTCGAGGAGAGCAGCACCATCAGTGAGGCGATCACCATCGACGCGCGCGATGTCTTCCCGCCTCATGTGCCATTGGGATTGCAGGCGGTTGCCGATCCCGAGGCGCATGCCATCGATCTCTCCTGGACGCCAGACACGGAGCTGGATATCGCCGGATATGTCGTCTACCGTCGCGAGGCTGGATCGACGGCGGCTCCGGCGCGCGTGTCACCGCCCGACCTGGTATCGCCATCTTTCCGGGATGCGAGCGCAGTGCCAGGACACAACTATGCCTATTCGGTGAGCGCCATCGACCGTGACGGAAACGAGAGCGAGCGGTCTGCAGATGTAGAAGAAGGCCTTCCCCAACAACAGTAGAGGAAACCGATGAAATATTGCCGCTTTGAAACCGCTGCCGGGCCGCAGTACGGCCAGGTGGAAGACCGCGCCGGGACGTTATGGATCGAGCGCCTTCTGCCGCCCTTCGAAGAAGATCCGTGGACGAAATTGGCGTCCGAGAAGATCGAGCCTGTCCCCATGGCTACCGTCAAGCTGCTGAGCCCGGTGGTGCCACGAAAAATTCTCTGCATCGGCCGCAATTATCGCGACCATGCCGCGGAACTGGGAAACGATGTTCCCAAGGAGCCTCTGCTGTTCTTGAAGCCGGGTTCGGCGGTGATCGGTCCCGAAGATTCAATTCGTATTCCTCCGCAATCGCAGCGCGTGGATTTCGAGGGAGAGCTGGCGATCGTGATCGGCAAGAAGGCTTCTCAGATCGGGTCGGACGAGGATGTGAGCCCCTACATTCGCGGCTACACCATCGTGAATGACGTGACAGCCCGCGATCTGCAGAAATCCGATGGGCAATGGTCCCGCGCCAAGGGTTTTGATACCTTCTGCCCCGTCGGACCGCTGGTGACCGACGAGATCGATCTCAAGACCGGGGTTACGGTCGAGACCCGCCTCAATGACGAGGTGAAACAGCATGGCCATACCCGCGACCTGATCTTCCCCATCGATTTTTTGCTGCGCTACATTACGGCGGCGATGACGCTGTATCCTGGCGACTTGATTCCCACCGGCACTCCGGCGGGCGTAGCGCCGATGCGAGCCGGAGATCGCGTCGAGGTGCGGGTGGAAGGCATCGGAATGCTGGCGAATCCGGTGAGATAAGTGCGTTTGTTTGCCCCATTCTTGAGGCAATTGAGTCTCGCGAATGGGAAAGTGCTACACCTCTCTTCTGGAGCGGAGCATCTAATACAGAGGATGCCCGCCTGGAACTGCAATTGGGATAAGTCACAGGAAATTGGCCGAAGCTTGAGTTCCATTCCTGCGAGCGATGGCCGATAATGGACTCGGATAACGGTATGGAGGATTTATGTCCAAGAGTTTGCTGGAACAGCTACGCACGATGACCACGGTGGTTGCCGATACCGGCGATATCGAAGCGATCGAGAAGGTTAAGCCTCAAGACGCGACCACCAATCCCTCGCTGATTACCACAGCCGCCCAGATGCCGCAGTATCAGCAGATCGTCGACGATGTCCTCAAGGAAGCGAAGAAGAAGCTGGGCGAGGATGCCAAGGATGAGGACGTAGCCAAGGAAGCATTCAAGCACCTGGCGGTCGCCTTCGGCAAGAAGATCCTGGCCATCGTGCCCGGACGTGTTTCGACCGAAGTCGATGCCCGCCTGTCCTATGACACCGAAGCGACGATGAAGATGGCGCACGACATTATCGCGCTCTACAAGGATCAGGGCATTGCGAAGGAACGCGTACTGATCAAGATCGCCTCCACCTGGGAAGGCATCAAGGCTGCCGAAAAGCTGGAGCAGGAAGGCATTCACTGCAACCTGACGCTGCTCTTCGGCGTTCACCAGGCGATTGCCTGCGCCGAAGCCAAGGTCACACTGATCTCGCCCTTCGTCGGCCGCATTCTCGACTGGTACAAGAAGGACACCGGCAAGGACTTTCAGGGCGCGGATGACCCCGGCGTTCAGTCGGTCACCAAGATCTACAACTACTTCAAGAAGTTCGATTACAAGACTGTGGTCATGGGCGCGAGCTTCCGCAACATCGGTGAGATCGAGCAGCTTGCCGGCTGCGATCTGCTGACCATCTCTCCGAATCTGCTGCACGAGCTCGATGCCAAGCAGGAAGAGCTGCCGCGCAAGCTTGATCCGGCTCACGCGAAGACGCTCGAAATTGAAAAGCTGACCATCGACAAGGCGACCTTCGAAAAGATGCACGCAGAAGACCGCATGGCACACGACAAGCTGAAGGAAGGCATCGAAGGCTTCTCCAAAGCATTGGAGCAGCTGGAACAGCTTCTGGCCAAGCGTGCCTCCGAGCTGAGCGCGAACGAGCCCAAGGCCGTTGGCGCACGGTAATTCAATCCAACCACGCAAAAGGCGAGCGCTTCGGCGCTCGCCTTTTGCTTTGCTCTCGAATTCTCCCTTCTCGCCCGACGCTCCGGCTGCCTTTGGGCCTTTCCATAAGCAAAGTCGCTCCAGAAAGAAGCTGAACCTAAAGCGAAATCGTATGTACAATTAGAGCGTGCAGATTGCGTTCGACCCGCGCAAGAACGAGCGCAATATCCGGGAACGCGGGCTATCGTTCGAGCAAGCGGCAGATTTTGATTTCGAAACGGCGACTACTTTTCCCGAAATGCGAAATGGCCAGCTGAGACTGGTATCTGTGGGCTATCTATACCGCCGGCTGCACCTTATCTGCTATATCGAAACCGAGGATGGCATCCGCGTCATCAGCTTTCGTAAAGCAAATGACAGGGAGGCAAGGAAATATGGCAAAGAGAAAACCGCTGACTGACGATGACGGCGAAGTGCGAGAGCTGACTACCGAAGACTTTAAACATGCAATCCCGTTTTCGGAATTGCCTGAATCTTTGCAATTCAAGCTGCTGGCCCTCAAGAAATTACGCGGACCGCAGAAGGTTCCCACCAAGCAGCGCATTACTATCCGGCTTTCTCCCGAGGTCGTGACTCATTTCCGGAACACCGGGAAGGGCTGGCAGTCGCGAGTGGATGCAGCGCTGCAGGATTGGGTCAAGCGCCAGGCGCGCAAGGCCTCGGCCTAACAGCGTCCGCGCAGAAATGCCGGGCGCGGCCCGCGTTTTAGATCTAAAACACGGCCGCGCCATTATCTTTCCAGCGTGGGCAGAATTCGTTCGTTACTGCGGTTTCGGAAGTTGCAGCATCATGCCGCTGGCATTGCCTGACTCCACCTGCGGCAGCTGTCCATTCCATTTGTCGACCAGCGCCCGTTGATTCTCCAGTCGGCGCAACTCCAGCAACTGGGGTGTGATCGAAGCCTGCCGAATTCGGTTGGCCTCGGCTTCGCCTTGCGCCCGCGCTACCTCGGATTTGGCATCGCCGTCGGCTTCCGCAATTTTCTTTGCCGCTTCGGCCTGGGTCTGGGCCAGTTCGTTCTGCGCGCGTTCCGCGTTCTGGATCGCCTGCGCCTTGCCGGTAATTGCGGACGAAATCACGTCCGGAACGCGCGGTGCGCCTATAAATCCGAACTGCTGGATGCCCACGCCGACCGGCGCCATCTTGCTTTGAATGAGAGCCTCTACTTTGTGTAGAAACTCCGTCTTGCGCTCTCCGTAGATATCCTCGACCGGGTAGGTCGACGCCACCTCATTGAGCGAATTGCGAACCACGTCGCGCAGAATTCCATGCGTGAAGGCGTCCAGGTTGCTGAGGCGGTATTTCAGATAGAAATCCGGCACCATCTTCGGATCGATCGCGTACGACAGCGAGACGTCCGAATAGATTTCCATGCCTTCCTTCGAGTTGTAGCTCATCTCCTCGTTCACGGGATGTCCCTCGTTCGGATCGTGGGTCCACTTCACCGTCTGCACGAAGGTGGGAAACTCGATGACTTCGCTGCGCAGTGGGCTATAGAAGACCCATCCGGTCTTGATGGGGATCTCCGAAGGCCCGCGCTGGCTGCCCGAAAGCAAAACTTCGACGCCTACGTACCCGGCCCCGATCCGGGTTACCGCGGCCACATAATTAAAGAAGATCAATGCGGCGACGATCACCGCAACCACCACCGCGCCTGTACGCAAAAACTTCCTGACATCCGAAGGGTCCAGCCCCTCGGGCGCTCGTCCATGCGGCGCCTGTACTTCACCGAAAATTGCCACGTCTCCTCCACACTTGCCACAACGCCAGGGATAGGAAAATGCAGAGCAACGCAAGGATCGCCATGCCCATGTACACGGCGCGGTCGCTTGGCTCGTTCAGCATGTGGAAAGCCTCCACCATGCACTCGTAGCCGATGATGAGAATGAAAAGAGAAAGCAGAATTCTAACGATCGTTTTCACGGGAACCTGGCCGGATGCACCGGCCTACGACGGACAAAGGTACAGCCGACTCCAAACGGATACTTAAACTCGTTCGCCGGCCCCGCTATTGGATCGTGATGAAGAGGTCATCGACATTCCACCCGCGCCCGTTAATGAGGACGGGGGAGGGCGCTGATTCCAAAAGTATCACCTTGGGCATAAAGAATGCGTTAGGACGCGGCTCGTCCAGGCCCGCGAAAGCTGCGTTATCAGCTGGAAAGAGAAACGGCGCTGGAAGGGAAATCGGCATAAAATCGGCTACGATTGTAAAAAAGGCCTTAGAAACGATTCTGCCGCACGAATGACCATCCGACTCTTTAATACTCTCTCTGGAAAAATCGAAGACCTTGCTGCCTCCGACGGCCAGTCGTTCCGGATGTACGCGTGCGGACCGACCGTTTACGACTACGGGCATATCGGCAACTTCCGGACCTTTCTGCAGGTCGACGTGCTGCGCCGCTTCCTGAAGCTTCAGGGACTGACGCCGCGCCACGTGATGAACATCACCGACGTGGACGACAAGATCATCCGCAACGCCGCCGCAGCGGGCGTGGACATCGGCCAGTACACGCCGCGCTTCGAGAAGGCTTTCTTTGAGGATCTCGACGCCTTGAATGTCGAGAAGCCGGAGATTGTGGCTCGCGCCACCGAGCATATTCCGTCGATGGTGGGGCTCATCGAGAAGCTGGCCGAACAGGATTGCGCCTACAAGACCGAAGACGGATCGTGGTATTTCCGCATTGCGAAGTTCCCTGGCTACGGCAAGCTTTCGAAGAAGGACTTCACCGGTATTACCGACGGCGCGCGCGTCGACGTCGATGAGTACGACAAGGATTCCGCCCGCGACTTTGCACTGTGGAAAGCAGCCAAGCCAGGCGAATATCGCTGGGAGACGGCGCTCGGAGCGGGGCGGCCCGGCTGGCATATCGAATGCTCGGCGATGGCCACCGAATATCTGGGCAGCGGCATCGATCTCCACGCCGGCGGCGAGGATCTGATGTTCCCGCACCATGAGAACGAGATCGCGCAGTCCGAATCGGCCTCGCACCAATGCTTCGCGCGCCACTGGTTCCACGTCCGCTTTCTGCTGGTGGAAGGCAAGAAGATGTCGAAGTCGGAGGGGAATTTCTACACCCTTCGCGACCTGCTGCTCAAGGGATACAAGGCTTCCGCGATTCGTCTGCTGTTGATCTCCGTGCCATATCGCCAGCAGCTGAACTTTACTTTCGAAGGACTGGCTGCGGAGACAGGCGCGATCGACCGGCTGCGGAATTTCCAGCAGCGGGTCCGCTCGGCATCTGCTGCGGCGACGGAGAATTCCAGTCTTGCCGATGAGACGGCGAAGTGCGAGAAAAACTTCATCGAAGGGCTCGCCAACGATCTCAACAGCGCCGAAGCCCGCGCTGCTGTCTTCGACCTGGTTCGCGCCGGCAATGCAGCCATCGACGCGGGAACGCTGGGAGCCGAGAACGTGGCGCAGATTCTCGGGGTGCTGCAGCAGTTCGATCATGTATTTGGCGTCCTCGAAGATCACGACGCGGAATGGACGAAATTCGCCCTGGAATGGGCCGAGCGCGAAGGCCGCTTGAATGAAGCGTCGCCTGAAGTGCTGGCGCAGCGCGGCTTCTCCGACGAGCAGATCCAGAAGCTGGTCGACGAGCGCACCCAGGCCAAGAAGACCCGCAACTTCGCCCGCGCCGATGCCATCCGCAAGGAGCTGGCAGAGAAGGGCGTGCTGATCGAAGACTCTAAGGATGGAGTGCGGTGGAAGCGGAAGTGAGGACTGGCCGTCCAGGCATCCGCGCCTTCGGCGCCACTTCGCTTCGCGCGATGGTCCGCGGGCCGCACGAGCGAAAAACGCTCCCAGCCTGCTAAAGTTCTTAGTAGGGGCATGCCATGATTCAGCTTCAATTACGTCCCGAAGTGGAATCGCAGATCGCAGCCGAGGCTCAGTCTCGGGGGCTGGATGTTGCGCTCTATGTAGAGCAGATTATCGAGCAGCATTCCACGTTGAATGACCTGGCGGCGCAAGAGCGCAAGCAGGCGGTGGAATCCATGCTTTCTTTTAGCCGCGAGCAGGGACTCTCCCTGGGCGGCACCGAATTGCAGGAGCTGATCCACGATGGGCACGATTACTGATGCCCTTCGTGCTCGATGCCTCGATGACCATGAGCTGGTGCTTCGAGGATGAAAAGACCCAAGAGACCGAAGCAATTTTGCGGGAGCTAGCCTTCACACACGCCGAAGTTCCCGCTCTCTGGCCATACGAGGTGACGAACCCGCTGGCCAGCAGTGTTCGTCGTGGACGCATGAGCTACACGCAGGCGGAAAACTTCCTGCAGCGCTTGGGCAGGCTCGCCATCCGAATCGACGATCAGAATGATCCATATACTGGTTTGAAGCTGCTGCCATTCATCTCGCAGTACGGACTTACTGCCTACGATGCCGCTTACCTGGAATTGGCGAAACGCAAGCGACTTCCGCTCGCAACACTGGATAAGCACCTGGTAGCTGCCGCGCCGCTGGAGGGTGTTTTCCTTCTTGGGCAAAAGCCTTAAGCAGCTTCGCCACTGATGGCCGACAACTTCGCCCAGACCGTTAAGCAGCAGGCCGACATCGTCAAGATTATCGGCGAATACGTGCGCCTGAAAAAGGCGGGAGCGCAGAACTTCAGCGGGCTTTGTCCGTTTCATGGTGAGAAGACGCCGTCGTTTTCCGTTCACGCCGGACGGCAGTTCTTTCACTGCTTTGGCTGCGGGCAATCGGGCGATGTCTTCACCTTCATCCAGAAGATCGAGAACGTCAGCTTTCCCGAAGCCGTGAAGACTATCGCCGTGAAGTGCGGTATCCCGCTGCCCAAGCGTGAGTTCTCTTCTCCGGAAGAGGCTGCCGAGAGCCGGCAGCGGGGCAAGCTGATCGAGCTGCATGAGGTTGCTACGGCCTGGTTCGAGCAGCAGCTGAAAACCCCCGAGGGCGCACTGGCCCGCGAATATCTGGCAGGACGCGGCATGGCCGAGGAAGGCATCACGAAGTTCCGCATCGGCTATGCACCCGAGTCCTTCCATGCGCTGCGGGAGCGCTTGCAATCGATCGCCGATCCGGAAGCCCTGCGTCTCTCTGGCCTGTTTTCGTTTAAGGAGCAGGAAGACGGCAAGCCCGGTCCGCTTTACTCCAAATTTCGCAAGCGTATTACCTTCCCTATCGCCAACGAATCGGGAAAAGTGATTGCGTTCACTGCACGAGCGTTGGAAAGCGGCGACAAGGCCGGCCCGAAGTATATGAACTCGCCGGAGACGCCGCTCTACACGAAGGGAAACGTGCTCTTCAATCTGGACAAGGCGCGCCAGCCTATCCGTGAAGCCAACTTTGCCCTGCTGGTCGAGGGCCAGATGGACTGCATCTCGGCTTATCTCGCCGGGATAACGAATGTCCTCGCCACCAGCGGGACGGCGTTCACAGAGGCCCAGGTTCGCCTGCTCAGCCGCTATACCACCCGCGTCATCGTCAACTTCGATCCCGATACTGCGGGAGCCAATGCCGCCGAGAAATCGCTTTCGCTGCTTACCGAAGAGGGCTTCGAGGTGAAGGTGGTCACTCTCGAAGGCGGTCTAGATCCAGATCGCTACATTCGCGATCACGGCGCCAAGGAGTACATGGCTGCTCTGCGCGGGGCACGCCGCCATCAGGACTATCTGATCGACCGCGCCCGTCAGCTCTTTCCGCCGCGCACGCCAGAGAACAAGATTAAGGCATTGAACTTTCTGCTGCCGCACATCCGGCGCATGCCCAACTCCATCGGACGCAATGAATTTGCCACTGATGCCGCTCAGAAGCTGGATATCGACTCTGCGCTGGTCCGCGAGGAGCTGAAGCAGGCGGCCAACAAACGCCGGGATTTTATGGCCACGCCTGCGGCCTCGCCGCTGACCCGGTTCGAGCAGATTCTGCTCCAGGCCTTTTCGGCGCCGCATTCGAGCGAGATTTATCGCGTGGCCGAGGCAGCTTATCGCAGCCACGAAGCAGACTTCGGCAAGATGCGCTCCGACGTCCACGAGGTCGTAAACTGCCTCCGCGCCCGCGCCGATGGCGCGGACCCTATGCAGTGCCTGGCTGAGCAGTCCCACCGCCAGCTGCTGGCCGGGATTTTTGTCTCCGTGCATGGCGCCGATCCCGAGGTAAATCACGTCGAGGAGGCAGTCATGACCGTCCGTCGCGCCTCTCTGGAGCAGGAGCAGCGCAGCCTGCGAGGCGCTCTTCAAGAAGCCGAACGGCGGGGACAGATCGAAGAGGTCGTGCAGCTAACCCTGCGATCCCAGGATGTTACTCGGAAGCTGCGCGACCTCGACTGAAGACGCCGTTCAGGAAAAGCTGTATCTGTTCTATGGCGACGGTCAAATCTGCTAAAGTCCCCTTTTAGAATCAGCGCAGGCTCTCCTGCCGGTAAGGAAGTCAGTGAAACTTCTCGCCTATCTCACCGAAACCTTCATTGCCACTTTCGGGATCACACGCCCCGAACCGGGGAAGGAAAGGCTGGCGAACCTGGTTATTGGCGGCTTTCTCCTGGTTTGTATCGTTGGGGCCTTCGGGATGGTGGGTTTTCTGGTCTACTCCATTTCTTCCCGCTAGCGAAATCCGACGTAACGAACGGATTTTTGTGTGAATGAAACGATTCGACGTTTTCCACATCTAAGAATTAAGGGATCTGTCCAAAATACTCAGGAATGCGGCCCGGAAAGCCCGGAATTATAGCAGTTTAGGCCAGGTATCGTGATATCCTGAAAGTCTTTGGTGGACGTGCGCCTTCTGCCCAGCGACATTGAATTCGCACCGGGATAACGCCTTATTTGGCCTCGACCGCACATTCGTCCGATCAAGCAGACAGATCCGAACAAATCGACGCGGGAGACAAGACGCGCTTGGCCATAGAAGACAAATACGAAGAAGATATCGAGAAATTGATCGATACAGGAAAAGAGAAGGGATATCTGACCTACGGTGAGGTCAATGATCTTCTCCCGGGAGATATGCATTCCCCGGATGACCTGGACGATCTGATTACGACCATTGGAACGCAGGGCATCGACCTGCTTGAAGGCGGCCCCAAGGGTGGCGACGCTTTCGATAGCGAGAGCGAGGACGGCGAAGACGTCGAACTCGATCTGACCCCCGGAACACTGGAAAAGACCAACGACCCCGTCCGCATGTATTTGCGCGAGATGGGCACCGTGCCGCTGTTGACGCGCGAGGGCGAAGTTGAAATCGCCAAGCGCATCGAGCGCGGCCAGTTGCGCGTGATGAAGGCGATTTCGCGGTCGCCCATCGTGATCCGCGAGATCGTCGGCCTGGGCGAAGACCTCAAGCGCGGCGTTCGCAACGTAAAAGAAGTGGTCATCTTCGACGAGGAAGAGATCACGGAAGAAGTGCTGCAGGCGCGCGTCCGCCAGACCGTCAACAAGATCGACGCGCTGGTCAAGCACCAGAAAAAATCGGCTGGCTTCGAAGAAAAGCTCGAAACCATTAATTCGAAGGCGAAGGCCAAGGAACATCGCAAGACGCGCTGGGCCATTGCGCGCGAGAAGGTATACGTTTCGCGCATCGTCCGCGAGCTCAAGTACACCAACGCCGAACGCAAGCGCCTGCTCGACAAGCTGAATAAGACTGTCGACGTAATGCGCACGCTCGAGCGCCAGATTCGCACCCTGGACCAGAAGTTCGATCAGTCCAAGAGCGAAGAGCTCAAGAAGGAATACCGCCGCCAGCAGAAAAACTGCAAAACGGATCTCGAAAAGCTGGAGCAGGAAGCCGGCGTCTCCATTGCCGAGCTGAAGCGCACCCAGCGCGAGATGATCCAGGGCGACATGGACGCCGAGCACGCGAAGCGGGAGCTGATTGAAGCCAACCTTCGCCTCGTGGTCTCGATCGCCAAGAAGTACACCAACCGCGGACTGCAGTTCCTCGACCTGATTCAGGAAGGCAATATCGGCCTGATGAAGGCCGTGGATAAATTCGAGTACCGTCGCGGTTACAAATTCTCGACCTACGCAACGTGGTGGATTCGTCAGGCCATTACCCGCGCCATCGCGGACCAGGCCCGCACGATTCGTATCCCGGTGCACATGATCGAGACCATCAACAAGCTGATCCGCACGTCGCGTCAGCTGGTGCAGGAGCTGGGCCGCGAACCTACCTCCGAAGAGATCGCACGGCGCATGGATATTCCCGTGGCCAAGGTCCGCAAGGTGCTGAAGATCGCACAGGAGCCTATCTCGCTCGAAACGCCCATCGGCGAAGAAGAGGATTCGCACCTCGGCGACTTTATCGAAGACCGCCAGGCCGTATCGCCTTCCGATGCCGTAATCAGCGTGAACCTGAAGGAATACACCTCGCAGGTTCTGCGCACCCTGACCCCGCGTGAAGAGCGCGTCATCAAGATGCGCTTCGGACTCGAAGACGGCTCCGAACACACGCTGGAAGAGGTAGGACAGAGCTTCCAGGTAACGCGTGAGCGCATTCGTCAGATCGAGGCGAAGGCGCTGCGCAAGCTGCGTCACCCCTCGCGTTCGCGCAAATTGAAGGCGTTTGTCGATTCGGTGATGGAGTAAAGCTAAGAAGCAAAAAGAGGCCGCCTGAAAGGGCGGCCTTTTTCTTGCTCGTGACTTCGATCGCAAACTTTTTTACACATTGTCCTGAAGGAAAAGTCTCGACATGTGCTGAACAGGAATACGGGATCGGCCGGTAGAAGTACTTTGCGCGAGAAACCCCATGTCTCAAAAGCGAGACATGGGGCACCCGACGGAAAACCGATGCGGGATAGAACTGGCCAATCCGTACCTGTTCCCGTATACTGGTTGATGTTGTAAGTACGTATGTTTCAAGCAGGATAACCATGCCTAAATTAAAGACCCACAAGGGCGCCGCAAAGCGCTTCAAGAAGACCGGCACGGGCAAAATCGTCCGCGGCCAGTCCAAGATGCGCCATATCCTTACGTCGAAGGAAACCAAGACCAAGCGCAAGCTGGCTCACAGCACGCTGGTTTCGGACGCCGACTACGCGAAGGTTGCGCGCATGATTCCCTACGCTTGATCTGTTCTTTGCCGCACCGCGCGAAGTCTTGACGGAGCGCGGCGAATCAAGGAACAAGGGCCGGCAGCATTGGCCCCCGGGTTCACGCTCACCGGATGAAAATCCGGCGGAGTAGAGCCCGAGCGATCAGGAAGTAAGAAGGCGAGTGAAGAGGTGACAGCGCAAGCTCCTGCCTCCAGCCGCTAAACCCGTTCACGTAGCTGGGGACCTAAATTCCCACGACGGCGAACCTAAAATGGAGAGATAAGCTATGCCCCGCGTAAAACGTGGAACAAAACGCAATGACCGCCGCAAAAAGATCCTGAAGCGCGCCAGCGGTTACTTTCTTACAAAATCCAAGCTCTACCAGGCAGCGCAGGAAGCCGTCGAGCGCGGACTGAAGTTCGCCTACAGCGGCCGCAAACAGAAGAAGCGCCAGTATCGCTCGCTCTGGATTGTGCGCATCAACGCCGCAGCCAAGATCAACGGCATCAGCTACTCGCAGCTCATTCATGGATTGAAGGCGGCCGGTGTGGAGTTAGACCGCAAGATGCTCGCCGACATCGCCGTGAACGACCCAACCGGCTTTACCGCCCTGGTGGGACAGGCCAAGGCCGTGCTGGACACCACCGCCGCAGCTTAGTTCAGTTACACGAAATACAGAGAGGGCGCGAGCGATCGCGCCCTTTTCCTTTTGCTGTTGCCACGCGATGGTGAAGGACTTCGACGTTACGGTCGAGCCGCCAACCGCCTCGATGGAAAAGAATGGGTCGCCCAGACTCCCCATCCTGCGGCGTGAGGAAGTAAGGCTATTTGCCGTTCACGAACTCCGCCACCGTCTTGTTCCAGAGATTCTGCTGGTCGACGAAGGCCATGTGGCCGCTGTTGGGCAGGATCACCAGCTTCGATCCTTTGATCTTCGCGTTCATCTCTTTCGACATCGCGGGATCGCACTCGTCGTGATCGCCGGCGAGGATCAGGGTCGGCACTTTGATCGCCGGCAGCTTGTCGAGATACTCGACGCTGGTCAAATTACCGTCGATGACGAACTCACCGTGCGATCCCCACATCTCGCGGTAGAGATCCCATGCTGTCGTCGTGTTCTGGGCCTGAGGATCGTAGTTGGGATCGGGCCGCGCGCCGTAGAGCTTGGGGAAGTATCCATCGCCCCAGGCCAGCGTGGCGTAGGTGTCGGGATAGCGGCCGTGTTCCCACGCTGCGCCCTTGCCGAAGAGGCCAGCCTTCTCAATGGCGTTGGTCAAAGCCAGCTTTCCGGGCGGCATCTGGCTCTTGATCTTCGCCAATACCTGATTCATCTCTTTGGTGCTGGCAAAGGTGCTGGCCAGGACGAGATGAGAGAGATGCTCGGGATACTTCAGTGCATACGCCTGCGCCAGCACACCGCCATAGGAGTGACCGAGCAGGCTGATTTTGTTCAGACCCAGTTCCACGCGGACGGCTTCGACATCGGCGGCCATGTTCTCGACCGTGTATTGCTTCACGTCTTCGAGCTTCTGAGAGCGCCCCGATCCACGCTCATCGATGAAGATCAGCTTGTTGGTCCGCGCAAGAGGCAGCAGGTAAGGCAGGAAGTAATCGTGCGATGCTCCCGGACCGCCATGGACGATCATCAGCGGAGAGCCGCGTCCGATGGTGGTGTAGTAGATCATCACGCCATGCGCATCGACGTAGCCCTCTTCAATGGGATAGACCGCGCTCGCCGAGACAGCGCGATGTTTTTGCGCGAGAGAAAAAGGCCCAAGAAGAAGGACGGCAATCGCAACGGCGAAGCGGAGTCGATTTGTCATGGTGCCAGAATGATACGGCACCATCGCCGTCACACAACATCCTGAATTGCGGGTGCGCCAGGTCCCGATTTTGGGACTTGGATTTTGAGAGGGAATCAGACCGCGGCTAGAACAGCGTCTGCGATCCTCGCCGCCTCCACTGCCGGCTCCACCTCGTGGACGCGGATCATGTGGGCACCGGCCAGGATTGCGGCTACCGATGCGGCGATGGTGGCATTGGCGCGCGCCTCCATTGGGGCATCGGAACCACCGTGCAGATCGGCGAGCTTGCGGCCCAGAAACGATTTGCGCGAGACCCCCGCCAGCAGCGGCTGGCCCAGCGAACTGAGCTCGTTCTGGCGCGCCAGCAGAGGATAGTTCTCATCGAAGGATTTGCCGAAGCCATAGCCGGGATCGAGAGCGATGCGGCTGCGCTCGACACCTGAATCGAGCGCCATTTTCAGACTCGCGGCCAGCTCGTGCTTTACCAGCGGCAGCACTTCGTCATGGTGGAGACCGAGGAGCGAGCGCCACTCCGCCGAACGTCCACGGGTGTGCATGAGCACCACGCCGCATTTCAGATCAACACAGGTCGACGTCATTGCTTCATCCCATCCGAAGGCGCTGATGTCGTTGACGATCTCGGCGCCGGCTTCCACCGCCAGCCGCGCGGTTGCAGCCTTGTAGGTATCGATGGAAATCACGGCGCTGGGACGCTCCTGCAAAATCGCCGCGAGCACTGGAAGCACGCGCTGCTGCTCTTCCTCAGCCGGCACCTGCTCATACTGTCCTGGCCGCGTCGACTCACCGCCGATGTCGATGATGTCCGCGCCCTCGTTCAGCATGGCCAGGGCCTGGGCCGTCGCCGCTTCAGGAGAAAGAAAAAGATTGCCGTCGGAGAACGAATCGGGTGTGACATTGAGCACGCCCATAATCAATGTGCGCTTGCCGAGCTCAAGGCGGCGGGTGCGCAACTGCCACTGATACAGATCGCGAGATGCAAAGGCCATCGAACATCATGCTACACTCCGCGCAAAGATGAAATCCTCCTCCCCCATGCTCCTCCCAATCCAGTGCTCCGCTCTTCGGGCCGCGGTCTCACCAAAGATGGGAGGCCGCAAAGCTTTCTGCGTCATGCTTATCGCCGCCTCTGTCACGATAAGCTTCCTTCTCATCCCATCGGCACTGAATGCGGCCACGCGTCATCCCAAGGTTGCGGTTCAGAAGATGAAGCCGGGTGCTCTCGCCGCGCAGATCGACGCCATCGTCTCCGAGCCAGCCGTTGCTAGAGCGCACTGGGGCATCTCGGTCGTTGGCGCGGATGGCGCGGCGGTCTACGGCCTGAACGACGGCCAGTTCTTTGCGCCAGCATCGAATGCGAAATTGCTGGTGACGGCTGCGGCGCTCGCTCTGCTGCCTCCCAACGCGACTTACACCACGTCTGCGGTCACCGCGGGAGGCACGGATGGCGCCGGTCATCTGCATGGCGACGTAGTGTTGCTTGGTTCCGGAGATCCCACCCTGTCGGGGCGCAGCTATCCTTACGCCGAGAAGACGGAGCGGCCCAATCCTCCACTGATGGCACTGCAAGGGATTGCCGATCAGATTGCCGCCAGCGGAATTCGTAGCATTGACGGTGACATTATCGGCGACGATACATGGTTTCCCTGGCAGCCTTACGGCTCAGGCTGGGCGTGGGACGATCTCGACTGGAGTTACGGAGCGCCTGTCTCCGCGCTCTCCGTGAACGACAATGTCGTTTATCTCAGCGTGTCGGGGAATGGACAGCCGCCTGCTTGGAATCCCGACACTCCGTACTACACGCTGGAGAATTCGCTGCAGATTGTGCCCGGAACACAGGCTGAAGGCGCTGGAATCGACCGTCCCGCGGGCTCCAAAGTTGTGCGCCTCTTTGGGGCAATAAATCAAAACAGGGGAGCGGTAAATCAAAACGGGGGGGCCGCAAATCAAAACGGGCTGCACGTCGCGCTGGCTATCGAAGATCCCGCCGAGTACGCAGCCATCGCGCTTCGCCAGATGCTGCTCGCCCATGGCATCGAGATCAAGGGCAACGCCCGCGCCGCGCATCGGCTCTCGACCGACACGGAAGATTTCCGCGCCGAGGTGAATCAGCCGGTCGCGCTGCATCCTCTTACGCTTGCTACCATTCAGCCGCCGGCGAATGGCATGCGGGTTCTTGCCTCGCATGTCTCGATTCCCTTCGAGCAGGATGTCGTCGTGACCAACAAAGTCAGCCAGAACCTGCATGCCGAGCTTTATCTGCACATCCTGGGCCGGCTCGAAGGCGGCGACGGATCGACCGCGCAGGGTTTGCGCGTGGTAAGGCAATTCCTTACGGGCACAGCGGGACCGGCCGTCGATCCGGGCGACTTTATTTTCTTTGATGGATCGGGCCTCTCGCCGCAGGATCTCGTCACGCCGCGGGCGTTCACGCGCCTGCTGGCGTTCGCTGCGCGTCAGCCCTGGGGTGCGACCTACCGCGCCAGCCTGCCCGTGGGCGGCGTGGATGGATCGCTGGCTGGGCGCTTCACCGATCCCGCGCTTAGAGGAAAAGTCTTCGCCAAGACCGGCACACTCGCTGAAGTCCACGGTCTCAGCGGATACCTGACCGCTGCGAGCGGCAAGACCTTCGCGTTTTCCATCCTGTGCAACGACCGCGCTCCGGGCGGAGAGGCTGCTCGCGTGGCCATGGATAAGATCGTCGCCGCCATTGCCGCCGCAAATTGATTCATTGCGGGCGCACCCGATAAGACGGCGTTTCGGTCGCGATGCCGGATCAACGTACGTAGTTAAACGTGCCGCAGAGGCTGGTTGAGTTCTGGATTGCGTCCACAGTGAAGACAGGGGCTCTGGCACCGGAGAAAAAGGCGAGCTGCAAGGAGTTCCCGTCGGAGTAAGCCACCATCCATCGCGTATCTTCTGTTCCACAGAGAGTGGTCTTGTGCAGGAATTTCTTCGTCGCAGGGATGCTCAGTCCGTAGAGGTGGCCCTTTTGACTCGCGGCGCTGTCCGTATCGAAAACCGAGCTTACCTCGGCGGGCTCGAGATCGCGGGCGCGAACGATGTTGAAATTGTAGAAGTTGATCGATAGCTTCGCGTCCGATATGGCGATTTCGCCGGTAATCGACTGCGCTGTCTTGCTCGCCGGACGCCAGTATCCCAGTTCCTGTGCCGAGAGAGATACCCAGCTGGCCAGCAACAAGGCCGCCGCGATGCAGAATGACGTTTCTCGCTTCATTCCCCAAGGATGACACCGGTGGGGGTTCTCGGCAATTCCGGCAATGGGAACGGCCGGAGGGCCGGGGATCAGCGGGGCCGGTCCTCAAGCCTGATCGGCAGCGGAATGCGCGCTGATTTAGGATAGGAACATTCCGTTGAGCCTCTCGCGCAAATTGATTCCTGCTTCAGCCCTTCTGCTCGCCTTGGCCACCGGATGCCGACCGTCGCTGCCACCATCCACGCCGCTCAGCGAACTCACCCCGCAGCAGACCGCTGGATACCACCTCTTTGCCTCGCGCTGCGCCGGCTGCCATTATGCCAATAACGAAAACTCCCTGCACGGCCCGGGCTTGCAGGGGCTTTACAAGAAGAAATTTCTCCCCAGCGGAGCTCCAGCGAACGACGAACGCGTGACGGCAGTGATCCTGCGGGGCCGCAACATGATGCCAGCCTTCGGAAATAATCTTGACGACCAGCAGCTCGACGACCTGCTTGCCTATCTTCATAGCCTATGACTGAGTCAGATAAGTCCGGATCAGAGAAGCCCGACACACCGGCCGGCGCCGAACCCGCAAAGCCCGCACCGGCCTCGGGCCTGCTCCCGGGCATGGCCGTCATCTGTCTCTGGATGCTCGCCCTCTGCGGCCTTGGCCTTATCGGCGTGATCACGCACCACCTGCCTCCTGGCGTGATGGTCATCTGCGTCATCCTGGCCATCGCCGCCAACGGCCTACTCAAGCTGCGCCGCTGGGGATGGGCGCTCACCCTCGCCGCCACCTTTCTCTCTCTCTGCTACGGAACCTGGATGCTCATCCGCATGCACCAGGGTCCGATGATCGTGATGGTGGTGGTGAACCTGATCTTCTTCCTCTACCTGATCCGGCCTGAGGTGCTGGAGCGGGTGAAGTGATACCGAAAAAGAAAACAGCCCTACTTCACAATACGTGAAGTAGAATAGGCATGTGCATATCGTGACGCGCAGGCACCTGCGCGAGGCAATCGATTGCTACCCGGATGCAGCAGACGAAATAGCCGCGTGGGCGGCGATCGTCGAGGCGGTCCGATGGCATAACTTTGTCGAGCTCAGGGCGATGTTCACAGACGCCGATTCCGTTGAGGGCTACGTTGTCTTCAACATCCGGCAGAACAGGTATCGGCTCATCACCGTGATTCACTACGCGAAATCAACGAAGGAAAGCCAGACACAGGGGCATGTTTACATCCGATCCTTCTTAACACACAAGCAGTACGACAACCCCCGCAACTGGGATAAGAGATTCGCCACAAAATGAGCACACTCCTCGCCAATCCGGCCAAGATGATTGCCCGAGGCGCTCCCCGCGTCATTCACAACGACGAGGAGTTGGAAGCTTACACGGCTGCGCTCTTCGATCTCACCGCCCTGGAGCACCCGTCGCTGTCGGAGCGGGAGGCGGTCGAGCTGCTCACCCTCTTGATCGAACGATACGAACAGGAACACTACGCCATTCCCGCAGCCGATCCGGTCTCCGTCGTGCGTTTCCTTATCGAGAAGCAGAGCCTGACACAACGCGATCTGATCCCACAGTTCGGATCGGAGAGTGCCGTGTCGATGTTCTTATCCAGGCAACGGAAACTTACCCTCGAGCAGATGCGGAGGTTAAGCGCGCGGTTCAAGATGCCTATCGACGTATTTATTGCGGGCCGCGGCTGAAGCCGCCATTCACGCAGCCTCACAGCGGTCGTGAGGCTGCGGAGCTTCCCGGTTCTCAGCTGGTTCGATAACTCGCCGCACCAGTTACAGTGCACTCCAGTGAATGTGCTTAGTCTCCGGATGAATCGATGCTAGAATCGCGCCCGGTGACCCCCATGCCTAATTCATTGCCCGCAGAGCTGGCTGCGCAAGCCGAGTCCATCGTTAACAACCTCGTGCAAACGGATTACCAGTACGACGAAGAGATCAATGCCGACGCTGGAACTTACGACTGCGATTGCAACAGCTTTGTCGGTTTTGTTCTTGAGGCACTTGCGCCTACCTACTACTCGATGATTCCGGTAGAAGCAAATCAACCTCGCCCGCGCGCCTTTGAGTATTACGATTTCTTCGCCTCGCTTACACCGGAATCCACGGGAGGATGGCACAGAATCGATTTCCTACAAGACGCGCGGCGCGGAGATATCGTCGCATGGCGAGTCCCGCAGATCGAGGTGGGGGAAGACACCGGGCATGTCTTCTTTGTCGCGGACACTCCGGTCAAAGAGAGCTCGGGTATCTTCGTGGTCCGCGTCTACGACTCCGCCGACCAGCCGCACTTCGAAGATACGCGCGGGACAGGCGATGGCCAGTTCCCGAACGGCGTTGGCTCCGGCTTCATCAACTTCGAGGTCGACGACAACGGGGAGCCGACAGCCTTTCAATTCGGCCCGTCAGATGACTTCGTCACGCTGGCAATCGCGATTGGCCGGGTTGAGCCATTGCCTGCTTGACGTTGATCCTCGAGCAGTCCCACATCTAAAAGACGAGATGTGGGCAGGACTGGCCGTCCGGGCAATTGCGCCTTCGGCGCCTGATCCGTTGTTATGATGGCGCCTGTGGAATCCCACATCTCAGCATCGAGATGTGGGGCACCCGGAGTTTCGCGTTTTCATGGCTTTCACCCGGCCATTTACAATAAAAGCTCATGGCCACAAGCCCCGAACTCGTCCAGATTGACCTGGCGCCGAAGCGTCCTGTCTCCAAGCCCGAGTGGCTGAAGGCGCGTGCGCCGGTTGGCGACAATTACCATAATCTGAAGAAGCTGGCGCGCGACCTGAACCTGCACACGGTCTGCGAATCGGCTCACTGCCCCAACATCGGCGAGTGTTGGAACCACAAGACCGCGACCTTCATGATGCTGGGCAATCTCTGCACGCGCCGCTGCGGATTCTGCGCCGTGCCCAAGGGCCGTCCCGATGCCATCGATTTCGACGAGCCGCGCCGTGTGGCTGAGGCCGTGGCCGCTCTGGATCTGAAGTTCGCCGTCATCACCAGCGTGAATCGCGATGACGATGTTCTCGGCGGAGCGCGCGCCTTCGCCATGGTCATCGAAGAGATTCGCAAGCAGGCTCCCGGATGCCAGGTCGAGGTGCTCATCCCCGACTTCCAGGGCCGCGAAGACGCCATCAAGATCGTGGTCGATGCGCATCCCGAGATTCTGAACCACAATACCGAGTCGGTCCCTCGCCTCTATCGCGCGGTACGGTCGGGAGCGCGCTACGAGAGGACGCTGCGCCTGCTGGAATTTTCAAAGCAGGTCGATTCCACCGTCGTCACCAAGTCCGGAGTCATGGTCGGTCTGGGCGAAGAGATGCACGAGCTGCTCGATGTCTACCGCGACCTGGCCAATGTCGGGACGGATGTGTTGACGATCGGCCAGTATCTGCGGCCATCGAAGGACCATCTGCCCATGACCCGCTACTACACCCCTGATGAGTTTGCCCACATGAAAGACGAAGCGCTGCGCATGGGTTTCAAGCATGTGGAGTCGGGCCCGCTGGTTCGCTCGTCCTACCACGCGCAGGAACAGGCGGATGCGGCGGGTGCGAGCAGCGCCCGGCTATTGGTCTAGCGATGGGGCAGGCGTTTACAATCTCCTTTTGAACACCGCACCAGAAGGATGAAGACCACATGGCGCCACCAGTAATGGCGGGTATCCCCGCGCTCAAAGACACCTACCAGCAGCTCAAGACGCGCATGGAGAAGGCGGTCGTCGATTTCCAGGCCAACCTTGCCTCGACGCGCACGGGACGCGCTTCGGTCCAGATGCTGGACCAGATCCGCGTCGACTACTATGGCACGCCAACGCCGCTCAGCCAGGTGGGCCAGATCACGACACCGGATGCCAACATGATTCTGGTTCAGCCCTGGGACACCGGTCTGATCGGCGAGATCGAAAAAGCCCTGCGCGTATCGGACCTTAAGTTCAATCCGCAGAATGACGGCAAGGTCGTCCGCATCCCCGTGCCGCCCATGACCGAGGAGCGCCGGCGCGAGGTAGTGAAGCACCTGAACAAGGTCTTAGAGGATCACCGGACCGGCATCCGCAATATCCGCCGCGATGGGAATGACGCCATCAAGAAGGCTGCGAAGGACAAGCTCATCTCCGCCGACGAAGAAAAACGCTCGCTCGAAGAGATGCAGAAGCTGACCGACGAAGAGATTAAGCGGATGGAAGAGATGTCGAAGAAGAAGGAAGCCGAGGTCATGCAGGTCTGACCTGCGCCAGAGGCTTGCGGATGCCCCACGTCTCGCCATGAGACGTGGGCTCACAAAAGGCGTGGGCTCACACAGCTCTAGGCAGCCAGCGTGGGGGCGCCGCCCAGCAGGGCAGCCGCGGACCACTCCGCGCGTCCCGACCACTCCGGCACATTGAATGGCTTCGCGGGATGCACCGACTGGTCATCGCCCTGAGCATGATGCTCCGCGAGCGCTTCAGTCACCTTGGCTATGGCTTCAGCACGCTCCGTCCGCGACGGCCGCGCAAAATAGAGCTTGTACTGGTGGCCGCAGACCTCACAGATCACGTCGGCTGATTCGTTGGTTGCCACGCATAAAACTTGCATTCCAATTCCCCCTTTGGCGTTGGCGAAAAGACAGACTAAGGTAGAATTCTGCGATTCAGAGTGTCCATGCCACTCTTGATCAGATGCACTACAACTCCTTCAGTGTAGCCTCACCCTCACGAGTCATCCACATCAAATGTGTGTAACAGCCCGCATCTATCACGAAAAAGAAAGCGCCTGCATAAAGGTCTTCTATCTTTCTGGAAAAGAGAACGGGCTAGATTACTGGCCGAAAAATTCTTGGCGAGATTAACTTGAATCAATTTCATAAGTGCCTGTACACTTACGCCAAGACCGCAAGCACCGGCACGATCTCCTCACAGCTCTTCAAGCATTTTTCCTACACATGTAAACCGGAGTGAGACGCTTTACGCAGTTTTCCGCCTGGAAACGCTGCACTTAGCGAATCTTTAAAAGGACACAGTGATAGGAAAATGCGCCAGTACTGCGCCCCCTTCAATCGGGCATTGTGAATACTTGCGTGCACATCCGAGTTATTCCAACTTAGGACTAGCAGTTATTCCAGCTTAGGACTCGCACTTTTCCCTCCGGCATGGTTCCCTCTGAGCCGGCGGAATGCAGTCGCTACCTCTCCCTGCAGCAAATTACGCGGAAGGCGGAGCTTCGCCCAAAAACGAAGTAGAGAGGATATTGACTATGACAGCTGCCACCCACGGAGCCATCGGATACCGTCGCGGCAGGATCAAGAGCTATAGCGCTGCACTGATCGTTGCGTTCATTCTCGCGCAATGGACGGCCGGGCGTCGCATCGGCGCATCAACTATCTTCGACGGCCAGCATGTGCAGGTAGCCCATAGCATTATGTTGTTCCAAACCGCCCTTGAAACGGAGCTTTCGGGCGATTGTTCTTCCGGAGTTATCCGCAAGATCTATTTTGATGATCTCGACGTGGCGCTGCCTTACATTGTGAACGCCGGATTCTGGAATACGCGATGCCAGCCGGTACGACCCACTCCGGTGACGCCGCTCAACGTCGATGAAACAGCACAGTGTTCCTCTTTAATTGTGAAAGAACAGCATTTGAGTTCCTGGCTTCCCGGAGTTGTCGGCGCCGAACTGGGTCCCGTCGCGACACGGGTATCGATCCTGCGGCGATGGTCGTCTCCAGACCGGAAGTTCGGTTTCACCGTCTATCGGAAACGCGGTTGCTCCGAGCCCGTCGGAGTACCCTCTGGTGATTAGTTTGCCCGGTCCGACGCGAAGGAGATTCTTTCTCGGCGCCCTTCTGACTACTTTTTTCGCGATCTTCTTTCTCGCCAGAGTTAATCAACTCACCTTTACGTTACCCAATGAAGACGACGCAACTTTCTTCCTGCCGGCCTGGAACTTCGCGCTTCATGGCAACTTCCGACTGCTGGTCCTCAATGCGCCGGACGGCATCTATTGGGTTCCCCACGCGTTCTATTTTTGGAACGCGCTTTTTTTCCGCCTCTTTGGTCCCACCATGGAGACAGCGCGGACACTGAGCCAGGCGACGACGGCGCTGGCGGCGACAATTCTCGTAGCAGCATCGGCTCGGATCTTGCGGTCCCGCGCGATCGCGACGCTTTGCGCGCTCATCCTGATTTCTCCCGCGACAATCTATACGGCCAACGCGGTTCGCATGGAAAGCCTGATCTTCCTTCTCTACGCGCTGGCAATTCTGTTGCATACGTATGGCAGATATTTGCCGGCTGTATCCCTGCTGGCCTTTTCACTACTCGTACATCCAGCGCTCTCCATCAGCCTGACGATGTATCTCGCCGGATTGGTGACTTTGCGATGGACAACGCCCCAAGGAGCGCTCTTTTCGGCTGGCGACTCCAAGAGGATACGCACGGTAGAGATTACGATTCTTGTTTTGGTGGCCGCCGCGATTGCCGCGGAAGCGATTCTTGTTTTCCAGCATCTTGAGCTCTTCCACAGGCACATGGCCTACCAGGCCCAGCGGAAGGCCGGACGAAGCCTTTACGTGATCCTCACCGACAGACGTGGACTTTTCCTATGTGCTGAGACAGCGTGCGTGACAATGGCCGGATATTACATCCGCAGAACAAGTGCGCCGCATTTCGGCATCGCTTTTCGAGATATCGGATGCGTCGCCATTCTCGCCCTCGGCTTGCAGGCCTACGCCGCGATAGGATTCGAGGGCCCCTATCTTGTCTACAGCTATGCAGTCGTTCCTGCAACCTTGGCTGCCTGCGTCGTTGGAGCACTCTCGAGGCTGCATGCAGTTCGAGCCGATGCGCCAGAAGAAAGATCCCAATTGATTGCATAAATGATTCTGGAAATGGTTCAGCGCAGGCGCGCGGTTCTAAAGGAGCGGAGCCGTAAAATGCGGTCGTTTCAAAAACGGTGTTTTGTTAGCCTGCAACCACTCCGTGAACGGCAAGCAGGATCTCCAAAACACCCTTCAGCTTGTCGAGATGCAGCGCATTGGCGCCGTCCGACTTGGCCTCCGCGGGATTGTCGTGCACCTCAAGAAAGACTCCGTCCACTCCGGCGGCAACCGCGGCGCGTGCGAGGAGTGGAATGAATTCCGGCTGGCCTCCGGAGACTCCATTGGCGGCCGAGGGCGTTTGTACGGAGTGGGTTCCGTCGAAAACGACCGGCGCGAGCTTGCGCATGATGGCGAGGGAACGCATGTCGACGACGAGGTTGTTGTAGCCGAAGGTGGTTCCACGCTCGGTGAGAAAGACATGATCGTTGCCGCTCTCCGTGACCTTCTCGACCGCGTGTTTCATGTCCCAGGGAGCGACAAACTGGCCCTTCTTCACGTTGATGGCGCGGCCGGTTTTGGCTGCAGCGACCAAGAGATCCGTCTGGCGGCAGAGGAAGGCTGGAATCTGCAACACATCGACGCCTTGGGCCACGATTTCGCAATGCCCGGGTTCGTGCACATCGGTCAGGACAGGCAGTCCGGTCGACTCGGCAAGCCGGCGCAAAATCGCGACTCCTTCTTTGATCCCCGGACCACGAAAGCTCTTCACCGACGTGCGGTTGGCCTTGTCATACGAGGCTTTGAAGATGTACGGAACGCCGAGGTCGGAGGTGATGCGCTGAATGGCATCGGCCATCTTGCGAACGTGAGCCTCGGACTCAATGACACAAGGTCCGGCGATGAGAAAGAGTTGGCCGCCGCCGACGCGGACCGGGCCGATTTCAAATGCTTGATTCACATCTTCAATTGAATCACAACGGAAGCATAGGTCGAGACAGATACATAGCCCTGCTGAGATTCTTCGCTACGCTCAGCCGTACGCCCGCGGGGGAGCAATACAAAGTGCTCCCCCACCTCAACAGTCTCTACCTAAACTGTCGATCCTTCATAGATACAAGAACAACGGCTCCTGAGGACGAGAGCTGGGACGGCTGGTCATAATCAAATTGACTTAATCCACCCGGACCTGTTCGAAACCCAGGCTGAGAAGCAGCTTGGTCAGAGTCGAGGCGGCGTTTTGATGGGCTGTCTGCAAAATGCCGCCGGCCTGCGCGGATTCGCGCAGCTGCTCTTCGGCCTTGGCGCGGACCTCTGTCTCCAGATTTGGATCGGCCTGCACAAAGAAGCCGGTTGCGCGAGAGAAGACGCGGGTCTTGCTGTCGTCGAGAGCAACGATGAAGATCTGTGCCGGAGGCAGATGCACGGTCACCGATCTTCCGCGAACCACAACGTCGGAGGACTTCAACTGGCTCAGATCGATGCCGGCAACCGCCTGGCCATGGACGTTGAGCAGGAGCTTGTCTCCTACCAGAAAGTCAGGCAGAATGGCGCTGGTCCGGTCACCCTCGACCATCTTGTCCATCGAGTAAGTCACGGACTCAAGGCGCGCCAGCCGCTGAATTTTATCGACGATGGTGGGCTGCGAGGTGTCGATGCTGAGGGCACGGCCCGTGACCCTGGTCGCGACTTTATCCCAGATGCCGAAGGTGGCTTCGCGCACAAAGATCGCCAGAGCCCCGGCTCCGATAAGCAGGCCGAGAAAGATAGCGAGCAGAATCGTGCCTGCGCCGATCCGCCGGCGTTGGGGAAGTCGCTCGGGAGCTATGGTTACGGGCGTCATTCCTGCTTGGATGTTAGACGAACGCCTCATGCTGGTTCGCTCGAATATTTTCTCTTCCCATAGATTGTGCAGATGGTGTTGATGAACGGCTTGCGTCCAGTGTGCGGGGCTTTTGCTGGGACTAGGCTCGGGATTCTTTGCCGTCCGTCTGATTCGCAGCATGCTCTACGGGGCGAGCCCATTGGACACACAGGTTTTCGCGGGAGCAGCATTGCTCCTGGCCGCGGTTGCAGGGTTAGTGTGCGCGATACCGGCCTGGCGCGCCGCCCGTTTGAATCCGATGCAATCACTGCGCGCCGAATAAGGTGCCGGATGTGCTTCGAATCAAAGAAAAGTGCCTGCCGGGTAGCGGTCACTCCGGCTTCGCTCCTCCTTCAGGCCCTCGCCTCTGAGACAATGGATCTGCATGCGTCGTGCGTTGGTTGCCGCTTTCTCCGCTCTCGTTCTCTCCGTTGCCGGCTGCGGTTATCACACCGCGGGATCGGCGGCTCACCTGCCGAACAGCGTTCACACGCTGGCGGTCCCGGTCTTCCAGAATGCTACGCAGTCCTACCATCTAGAAGTGGCGTTCACCCAGGCAATAGTGAAGGAGTTTTCCAGCCGGACCTCCTACCATCTGGTCTCGAGCGGCGATGATGCGGATGCGACCTTGCAGGGAACCATCACCAGCTACCAGGTGCTCCCGCTCACCTACAATTCGCAGACCGGCCAGTCGTCGAGCTTCGAGATCACGGTGAAGGCGCGGATCGTTCTTCTCGATCGCAACCACAAGACGCTCTACCAGAATTCCAATTACCTCTTTCGCCAGCAGTACGAGACGACCCAGGACCTGGTGACGTTTATCCAGGAAGATCCCGCGGCAGCGCAGCGCCTCTCTCGCGACTTTGCGCAGGGAGTCGTCTCCGATATTCTGGAGTCCTTCTGATGTCACGCGAGAGCAAAACTCCGGTTGCCAATCCCACCGTGCTCTTCGTGTCCTCTGTGGTGAAGTCCTACAGGTGCGACCGAGCACAAATTGCTTCGCAACTAAAAGAACATACGCACCACAGAGCACGCAGAGAACACAGAGACTTTCACTGGACATTCTCCGCAGAGACGCAAAGCACACAAGCAAAGACCTCCATGCTCTCCGTGTCCTCTGTGGTGAATCTCTGCGCGGGTGCTCGATAGATGGGCGCGGGATTTGCTGCCGCAGAGCGCTTCGTGGCCGAAGTTCGGGAAAACAAGCTGCGGCCCGGCTACGTGCTCGTCGGCGATGAGATTTTTCTCTACGATCGCTGCCGCCGTGCGGTTCTGGATACGCTGGTTCCTGCCGACATGCGGGATTTCTGCCTCTCGGAGATGGATCTGGCCGAGTCCAGCATCTTTGAGGCGCTCGACCGCGCCCGCACCTCGTCGCTCATGGCGCCCTTCCAGGTCTTCTTCATCCGCGGCCTGAAGTCGCTTTACACGCGCGGAGCCAAGAAAGAGGAGTTCGCGGCGATCGAAGAGTATTTCCGCTCTCCGAATCCGCAGAGCCTGGTTCTTTTTGTCGCCGACCACATCCGCATCCCCTCCGATCCGCGGCGCATGGAGATGGACGATAAAAATCGTTACGAACGCATCCGTGAGACGCTGGGCGAGTGGTGCGGCCTGGTGGAGCTGGCGCGAGTCGACGAAACCGATGCCCTGCGCTGGATCACCGCGGAGAGCGAACGAGCCGGCGTGCGTTTTGACGCCGATGCCGCACGCGAGCTGGCCGATGCCCTGGGCGCGGACATGATGCTCATCGCCAGCGAGTGGAACAAGCTGACGCTCTTTGCCGGCGAGAAGCGGCACGTGACGCTCGGCGATGTCGAGACCATGGTCCTGGCCGCCAAGCAGCGCTCGCTTTATGAGCTAACCGACGCCATCTCGGCCCGCGATACGCCGCGCGCCCTCGCCCTGCTGCACGGCCTGCTCAATGCATCGGACGGCGGCGAAGATTCGGCCATCGGCCATCTCTACATGCTGGCACGGACTTTCCGGCAGATGCTGGTGATCCTGGAAAAGAATGTCCGCGACTCACGGGCCATCTGGCAGGCGCTATGGCAGGGCTTCCGCATGCCTCCATTTGCCGCCGATGACCTGATCCGCCAGGCACGCCGCTATAAATCCAGCCGGGATGTTACGCGTGCTCTGCGGCTGATCGCGCGGGCCGACCTCGAGCTGCGCTCGCAGCCTCCGGACAAGCGGCTGGTGCTGGAGCGGCTGGTTTTCGACCTGACCAAGGAGCCGAAAGGCACGCAGACCGACGGCAGTTTTCAATATGCGATGGAGTTATAGGAAGCGGTTACGACTTAGAGAGCCGCGGTGAGAAGCAACAGGATCGCCGCCGCCACCGTGGCCGCCTGGTAAACATAATCGGCGGCTGCGCGATCGGATCGCCGGCTGTACCGGGCGCGAATCGAACGGATTGGGGAAGCGTTCATGGCCAGCTCTCACCTTCTAGATAGGCGCATCCCACGGAGTGGATTGCGCTTTTCTATTTAGACTCATTGTTACCCGCCGAGATGCGAATTTAGACCAAAGATTTGCGGGCGTTACCGATTTGTCACCTGCCTGGAAACGGCACAGCACCATCCCTAGGGCACATCCAACGCGGCTTGAGATGTAAAATTGCGCTGATGGCATCGCCCCAAGGTCCGACCCCAGGTCCGAATCAAGCCCCAAACCCAGCCCCGCAGTCAGGCTTTCTCAGCCCCACCGATCAAGCTGCCACGGAGCCGCGCTCCCTTACTCCGTGGATCATTGCGGGCGTTTTCATCCTGCTGGTGGTGGGTGGGCTGATCCTGGCCAGCCGCCATGCCCGGCCGGCGAATCCAGGCGGAGCGGGGCTGGCTCCAGCCGATCCGTACGCCGCCAGCCTGGCTTTTTCGGATATCAAGATGAGCGAGTCCTCGAGCGTGGGCGGCGCCAAACAGACTTACCTCGATGGGACCATCGCCAACAACGGGAGCAAGACGCTCACCGGACTGACCGTCCAGGTGGCCTTCCGCGACTTCAGCAATATCCTCGCGCAGAAGGAAACCACGCCGCTGAGCCTGATCCGCACGCATGAGCCGTATGTCGACACGGAACCGGTCTCGGCCGCGCCCATCAAGCCGGGGGAGAGCCGCGAGTTCCGGCTGATCTTCGACCACGTGGCCGCAAGCTGGAACCAGCAATACCCGGAGATTCGGGTGATCGAAGTTACGACGCGATAAGACGTGCGAATGGCTTTCGCCAAAGGCGCCATTGCCTGGACGGCGAGTCCCTACTCCGTGCGCAGCACCTGCATGGGCTCGGTTGAGGCGGCGCGGCGTGCCGGCAGGAAGCAGGCCAGCAGTGCCGCTGCCAGCAGGACGACCGCCACTGCGCTGAAGGCCGACAGATCCATCGCACCCACGCCGAAGAGCATGCTGCGCATGGCGCGGCCGATGAAGTAAGCACCCACCAATCCCGCGGCCAGCCCGATGCTGGCGAGAAGTATGCCCTCGCGCACGATGAGGCCGACGACGCGGCTGCGGGTGGCTCCCAGAGCCATGCGCAGGGCGATCTCATGCGAGCGCTGCGCCACCGAGAAAGCCATCACGCCGTAAATGCCGGTCGCGGCCAGCAGCAGCGCCACCACGGCGAAGCACGCGAAGAGCAGCATGGTGAAGCGGTCGTTGGAGAGGATGTCATCGCGGACCTGGTCCAGCGTCTGCGGCCTGCCCAATGCGATATCGGGATCGACCGAGTGGACGGCGGCGGCGATACTCTTGGTCATCGAGCCTGGCTCTTCCTGTGTGCGCACGGCGATGCCCGCGCTCGGCCAGGGGATCTGCCAGAACGGTATCAGCATCTCGGGATTGTCCTCGCGGAAGCCGCGGCTTTTGACGGTGTGATACACGCCGACAATCTGCCAGGGAATCGGCGGACCCAGATTTTGCACGCCCGGAATCAGCTCTTCGACCAGCACCCGCTGCTGCAGCGGGTCTTTGCCTTTGAAGTATTTGTTGACGAACTCCTGGTTCACCACTGCCACCTTCACGCTGCCGGCATTGTCCTGTTCGGTAAATGACCGGCCTTTGCTGAGGCCGATACCGAAGGTGGTGAAAAAGTCCGGGGTCGCCATGCCGAAGCCCGTATTCGGCCGCTGCGAGGGATCGGCATAGGCTTGCCCGCCTTCGAGCGTGAAGGGCATGCCAAAGCCTGCTCCATAGAGCGGCAGACCGGTCATCGCCGTCGCATGCGTCACCCCCGGAACGGCATCGATGGCATTCAAAATCTGGTGGTAATAGGCGATGATTCTTGCCGGATCTTTTGAGCGCGTATCGGGAACCGGCATGCCAAAGGTCAGCACATGGTCGGTTTTCACACCGAGATCGACGCGCAGCAAATTGAGGAAACTGTGGATGGCCATGCCCGCGCCAGCCAGCAGCGAAAGCGCCAGCGCGAACTCGCCGATGACCAGCGCCCGGCGCAGCTTCTGGTGGCCTGCGCCCACTCCGGCGCGGCCGCCTTCCTTCATCGATTCGGCGGGATCAACCTTCGACGCATACCAGGCGGGCGCGCATCCGAAGAGGAAACCGGCCAGCGTCGTGGCCAACAGCGTGAAGAGCAGGATGGGGACATTCAGGGTCAGATCCGCTTCGCTGGGCAGCGTGCCCTCCGGAACCGCGGTAATCAGGCCGCGCAGCATGGCATAGCCCACGCCGATGCCCAGAGCGCCGCCCATCAGCGCCAGCATCAGGCTCTCGGTCAGGAGCTGACCGAAGATCTCCTTACGTGAAGCCCCGAGAGCGCCACGGATGGCCATCTCCTTCTGCCGCGTGAGCCCTTTGGCGAGCAGCAGATTAGCCACGTTGACGCAGGCGATGAGCAGCACGAAGGCCACCGCGCCCAGCAGCAGCCACAGTGTGGTGATGCGCTCGCTGGGCAGGAAATCGTTCTTGAGCGGCTCGACAAACGAGCTCCACCCCTTGTTGCTCTTGGGATAGACCTGCGCGATGTGCGCGGTCACCCGCTCCATATCTTCTTGGGCTTGCTTCAGGGTTACGCCCGGCTTCATGCGGCCCATGGCCAGCAGCCAGTGGAAGTCGTGGTTCAACTGCTCCGGTTTGAAGACCAGCGGTGTGACAATGTCTCCCTGGCCGCGGTCGTACATGCCGGGCTGCAGCACGCCGACCACGGTGTAAGGCTCACTGTTGAGGCGGATGGTCGTGCCGATGATCTTGGGATTCGATCCCAGGTGCATCCACTCTTTGTGGGTGAGGATGACGACGTGGTCTTTGCCCTGCTGGCCTTCTTCCGGAAGAAAATCGCGCCCCATGAAGAAGGGGATGGCGAGCATCTTGTAGAAGCCGGGCGTCGTCTGGCGGCCGTCGATATTTTCAGGCTGCGCCGCGGTCGCGATGTTGAACGATGCCCCGGTCCACGCGTTCAGATCAGAGAAGACAGTGTTCTCGCGCTTCCAGTCGGTGAAGTCTCCGGCAGACATTCCATTGTGAAAGCCTTGAATCTTCGACCACACCACGACCAGCTGATCGGGCTTCGGATACGGCAGCGGCGCCAGCAGCGTGGCGTAATCCACCGTGAAGATGGCGGTATTGGCTCCGATGCCCAGCGCTAGCGTGAAAAGGACGGTGACGGTGAGGCCGGGATGCTTGGCCAGCATCCGCAGAGAGTGCTTGATGTAGCCGAGGACGTTTCCCACCAGCGAGCTCCGATCATGGAGAGCGAGAGTGAACAGCATGCATGTTGGCAGACCAATTCCGAAGCGGCAATTGGCCGGCGCGAGAAACTACGCAATCTACGCAGATAACATCTACGCAATCTTGGGGGGCCCGGTTCGCGGGTTTTGCGGTTCTCGGATTTAAAGTGCGCCGATTTTGAAGCGCCACCCGAACCCGCAATCAATGGACGCGCGGGAGCAAGAACGGCTCACGCTCTCCCGAAAAAATTATTCGACCGGCTTGGCCTTGCCGTCGCGCAGCGCCTGGTCAATGATTGATTGCGCCTGACGGCTGGCCTCCCGCGCGATGCGCGCCTGCTCCCTGCCCAGTTCCCCTTGCTGGCGGCCGAGCTCGCCCTGTTTCCGGCCTAGCTCGCCTTGTTGCTCGCCGAAGACACCCATCTTTGCGCCCGCCTGGGACTGCGCCTCGCCCAGCTTGCTCTGCATTTCGCCGAGTTTCGATTGCAGCTCGCTCAGGCTCTCCTGCGTTGCCTGCGAGGAAATGCTCTGGATGGACCGCTGCAGCTCCGCAATCTCCTTCGAGATATCCGGCACCGGGACCTTCACCATCTCCTGTTGTGCCCCAAGCAAACCCTGTTGCCTGCCGAGCTCGCCCTGCTGTTTTCCTAACTCAGCCTGGCGCCGTCCAAGCTCTTCCTGCGGCGCGTAGAGAGCCTTGATCTTGGCCACCAGCGCGGGATCGGTTACCACATACGACTTGCCGTCATGCTCGAACCACAGAAAGCTTCCGTGAACCTTCGTGCGGACCCGATCGAGCTCGCCGTAGTCATCGGAGGAGCCTATGAAGTAGGTGTGTCTATGAACGGAAGTTGTCGAGTTCTTGTCTCCATCGACAACGGCGAAGGAGTTATCGTCGCCGGAATCGCTCCACCCTTGAATCTGAGCGGATTGATTCTGGGCGTCTTCAACATCGGGCGCGTCGTTAGCACCGGGCGCGGCGGGCTCCGCATCCTCAGCCAGCACTACGTGCGCTGAGTTGGAATTCTCGGCAATCGCGGCCAGCACTGCGGGTTCGGGTTTCGTGTTCAGGGGCGCGATGGCAGCCGGCGGAAGAAGCGTTGAGGGCTTCGCCTCCTGCCCGTTGTCCATCCCGACGCCCACCTTGATCTCTGTCGTGAGCACGGCGACCGCCTTCGCCTTTACTGCTTCCGCGGCCTGCACATGCAGCAGAGAGGTGGCCAGCACCAGCCCGCAAGGCACCAGCAGTGCTGCGATCACCGCGTGGCGGCGTCCGCTGAGAAAGGCGCTGCGGAAGATTCGCTCATTCAGGATGCGCTCGATGCGGCGCTGAATATTGCTGGAGCGCGCCATGCCCACCCCTGCCGTTACTCCCGCGAAGCCATGACGAGGCATGGCGGCGAATTCCAACAGGACTTCGGCATAGGAGGAATGGTCATTGGCTTCTTGTAGTGCCGCATGATCGCTGATGGCCTCGCCCAACTCCGCAAGTCGGTGCTTGAGATACCAACCCAGCGGACTTATCCACACCAGCGCCGCATAGAGCGATGCCAGAAGCTGCAGATAGAAATCGCCCTGGCATACATGCGACCGCTCATGGGCGAGCACAAAGCGTAGTTTCGAGCGATCCCACTCCGTGTAATTTTCCGGCAACACGATGCCGGAGCCAATGGTGACAGGGCTTTGGATACGATCGCTGATGCGAACAGTCGCGCGAGGCTCAAGAATGGGAGATGCCGGCTCGGCACGGTTCCAGATGCGCATGGCTAGAGCCAATCCGAAGAGCAGGCGTATGAGCAGCACGGCACTGACCGCAAGATAAGACGGCACGATGTAGCGGACGAGATCCGACGCATGCCATGTCGCTGAGGAGCGAGTCGCGGGCTGCAGCGAGATGGTTGGAATGGCCTCGTCTATAGATGTCAACGAAGTAGATGTCAATGGGGTGGGCACCGATGCTGTGGGCGTTGATGCAATCCCAGATCGCGACGGGCTTGGCGTTATATTGAGCGACGAGACTCTCTTTTCAATCGCGGTCACGACCGGAGTCTGCTTCACCGGCACAACCAGAGCGGCGCCGGGGTGCGCGGCTTGCCAATGCATCAGCAAGGGCATGGCAAAGGCCGTTAGCAGAACAAGGCCCCAGGCGATCTTCTGCGCCAGCACATGACGCACGCCGAGCAGCTTGATTCCACCCCAAACAATCACTGCCATCATGAGGGAGCGAAGTCCCGATTCCACCAAGAGAGTCGTCATCACTTTTTTCCCTTCTTCGCTGCTGCAATACGTTCTGCCAGCCGCTGCAGTTCCTTGCGGTCCAGCACCTTCGAATCCACCATGCCCACCAACAAATCTTCAACCGACCCATCACAGAACCAGTCCACGATCCGCTTCACGGCCCTGCCCGCCACCACCTGCCGCGGCTCGGCCGGCTGGTAGTGGAAGGTGCGATTGTCGACGGTGTGCGTGACATATCCTTTCTCTTCCAGGCGGCGCAGCACGGTGCGGATGGTCGAATCCTTCAATGGACGCTCCATCCGCTCGCGCACTTCTTCCGCGGTCATGGTGCTGTGCTGCCAGACCAGCTGCATGATCTCGCGTTCCAGCTCCCCCAGGTCGGCCGGATCGTGGGCGCTGTTGTCGTGACTTTCTGTAACGTTACTCGCCATAGTGTTACCCAATGTAACACATGGGTCCCGAGGACTGGCAAGCCCTTTTCGAAAGAATTCTTTTTGGGGCTAAATTCGGCGAAGAGAAGATAAAGCGGCCATGTCTGCGTGTCCGATGGGAACTTTTGCATCTTAGCTTGCGAGGAGATTCTCTGGATGCAAGCAAAACATGTTTTGGGCCTGGCAGTATGCGGTGCAATGGTATTCGCAGCAGGGTGCCGCAAGACCAACACCGTCGACAAGGGTGCATTCAAGTCGGCGATCAACGATTACTACAGCTCACGACAGGCATGCGTGTGGTCGAGCCCGATCAAGTTTCCTGTTCAGGCCGATACCTCGAACGACGAACAGACCAAGGGCTTCGACGCACTGACCGATGCTGGCCTACTGGTGAGGAAGTCGGCGGAGAAGAAGCGCTTCCTGATCGGGTCGAAGCAGGTCAACGATTATGACCTCTCGGACAAGGGCCGTTCGACTTGGACCGCTGACCAGACGCAGCCGGGCTATGGCAATTTCTGCTTCGGTCACCGCGAAGTGACCAATGTGGATAGTTATACGCCGAGCGACAACGCCGACGCGACGCAGTACTCCGTGACCTATCACTACGATGTGGCCGGCGTGCCGGATTGGGCTAATTCCACGGAGATGAAGACTGCATTTCCGAAGGTTGCGACCGATACCTCGGGACAGCAGATCGCTACTGCGAATCTGGTGAAATCGACCAACGGTTGGCAGGTGGGAAGCGTACAGCCTGCGAACGATACTTCCACTCAATAAAAGCTGCGGGTGAAGCCGGCATAAGCTTAAGCTGGCTTCACTCCGCGCTCTGCGATTTCAGCAAGGATTCCATCCCACAGCTTCAGACGCGCGGCGAGGGCGGCTTCGGCCGCCTCTGTCGCTTCGGACCAACGCTTGGCGTCGTCGCCGCACAGGTCTTCGATCATGCGTAGAGCCAGCGGGCCGTGATCCTCTCCATCGAGCTCGATGTGGCGCTCCAGATACCAGATAAATTTTTGCAGGCGGCCGGAGAGCTGACCGTTCATCTCGCGAACCAGGCCGCGGAACATCTCCGGGATGAGATCTTCGCGGCCAAAGGTAAAGGCCGCGGCAATGGCGTGGGCTCTGCCTTCCGCGATGACGACGAAGGTGGAAGCTACAAAGTCTTTTGCGGTTACGGGAGCTTCAACGCCGTTGAGCGCGTCGCTCAATTCGCTGCCTTCAGATAATTTGTTTAGAAGCTGCAGGACGGGGCCGGTATCGGCGCCGCATTCGCGCATAGCTTCGATATACAACTCGAAGTGGCTTACCGTGCGGCCTTCGTATTCGTCGCTCTCTTCGTCCAAAACGATGGCATTGATGAAGCGACGGCTTGCAGAGCTTTCATTCGGAACCCACGGCACGCGGACGCAGGTGAGCTCGTTCTGCAGAGCCTTGAGCAGCGACATGAAATCCCACACCGCGAAGACATGCGACTCCATAAAAATTCGGAGATGGTCCATGCTGCGGATGCTGGCGTAGAGCGGGTGTCTTGCGAGGCGGTCGCGAAGCGGGGCAAGGCGCGATTCGAGCGCTTGAGCGGGAGACAGAACGGGAAGCATAGGTCTCTTCTCAGTATGCCTGATGGACGATCCGAAAGCCTTCACGCCGATCCGCAGATCAGGCGCGCGTCCGGCTATCCCATCTACGCCTCATCCGGTAAGAACAGGCTGTCGTCCTTCAATGCGACTCCGGTGAGCTGCCTTTGCGTGGCCGCCTTGAGGTAATGCGCGATTCTGGCGGCGGCATCGGCGTAACTTAATCCTTCGGGCCGGATGTTCGAGATGCAATTGCGTTCGGCGTCGGTGCGGCCGATGCGCGGAGCCCAGGTGATATACGCGCCTAGCGAATCAGGCGAGCTGAGACCGGGCCGTTCGCCGATAAGCAGCAGCGTGAGGCGCGCCTGCAGCAGCTCTCCGATCTCGTCTCCGATGGCAACGCGCGCCTGCTCTGCGATGATGACCGGCGCATGCGCTGCGCCCAGCCATAGCGGAGTCAGCGCATCGAGCAATGGGACCGTATGGCGTTCGACGGCGATAGCGGAGAGGCCATCGGCGATGACGATCACCAGATCGTTTGCACTTCCGGCGCTGGAATTTCGATCGAGAAGGCTCCGCGATTCCGCGCTCAATTTGCGGCCGAGATCCGGCCTGCGCAGGTACTCATGGCGATCTCGTGCGGCGCTCTTCAGGAGGATCGGGCTCCATCCCCGCTCGCGGAGTAGCGGCATTAGCGACGCGGTGCTCAGCGTGGAGTGGACAGCGTCGCGGGCTTCGGCAAGGCAGAGGTTCAGGTCGAGGATCTCAGCCGTCGCCAGGCTGCTTCCGGCTGTTCTCAGTGCGACACGAGCGGGCGTATGTGCGCGCAAGGAGCTCCGGTCGGGCACAGGCGGTGAATCGCGTTTCCCAATCTCTTTCATGCGCTGAGCAGACCGGCGAGCGACAGTTCGTTTTGTAACCCGCGTTCGAGCCATGCTTCGAACTCCGGAGCGGGCCGCATCTTGAGCGCGGAGCGGAGATAGGCGATGTCGTGAAACGAGGTGCTCTGGTAATTAAGCATCACGTCGTCGGCGCCGGGCACGCCCATGATGTAGTTCACGCCTGCGACGCCGAGCATGGTCATGATGGCGTCGGTGTCGTCATCGTTGGCTTCGGCGTGTGTGGTGTAGCAGACGTCGCAGCCCATGGGCAGGCCAAGTAGCTTGCCGCAGAAGTGATCTTCGAGCGCCGCGCGCAGAATCTGCTTGCCATCGTACAAATACTCCGGCCCGATGAAGCCGACGACGGTGTTGACCAGCATCGGCTTGTATCTGCGGGCCACGGCATAGGCACGGGCCTCGCATGTCTGCTGATCGACTCCATGATGCGCATTCGCTGAGAGTGCGCTTCCCTGACCGGTCTCGAAGTACATGATGTTGGGACTTCCCTCTTGTGACTCGCCGCGACGGAGAGAGAGCCCTGCGGCATAGGCTTCATCGAGCAGCTTGAGATTCACTCCGAACGAGGTGTTGGCCTGCTCGGTTCCGGCGATCGATTGGAAGATGAGATCGACCGGCGCTCCACGCTCGAGCGCGCGCAGCTGCGTGGTGATGTGGGCCAGCACGCAGCTTTGCGTCGGTATCCGATAACGTTCGCGCACGCGATCGATCATGGATAGCAGCGTGGTGACGCTGGCCACGCTGTCAGAGACGGGATTGATGCCGATCACGGCATCGCCCGCGCCCAGCAACAGGCCATCTAGCATCGACGCGGCGATGCCTGTGGGATCGTCGGTTGGATGATTTGGCTGCAAGCGCGAGCAAAGCGTTCCGGGCAAGCCGACGGTAGTGCGAAATTTCGTGATCACGCGGATCTTGCGCGCCACCAGAACCAGGTCCTGCAGGCGCATGAGCTTCGAAACAGCGGCGGCCATCTCCGGCGTAAAGGCGAATGCCAGAGAGGAGAGCAACTCGCCGGTCGCCTGCTCGGATAATAGCCAGTCGCGCAGCTCGCCGACGGTGAAAGCCGCGATGGGCGCGAAGGCAGCAGCATTGTGAGAGTCGAGGATGAGGCGGGTGACCTCGTCGTTCTCGTAGGGAATGACCGCCTCGTTCAGAAATGCGGAGAGCGGAAGATCGGCCAGAGCCATCTGCGCCGCGACGCGTTCGGAAGCGGTCGACGCGGCGATGCCGGCCAGTTCATCTCCGCTGCGCGGCGGTGTGGCCTTGGCCAGCAGCGTGCGCAGGTCATCGAAGAGGTAGGTGACGCCGCGGATGGTGTGCCGGTATGCCATGGCTGGGTGTCTTCCAGCTTTCTACCACAGGTGCGGCTGAGGGCGGGTCGCTTAGAGGCGGGTAGCTGAGAAGCGGTTAGCTGAAGTCCGGTTAGCGAAAACCGGCCGGTTGAGGTTCTTCGTCCATCGGCACCTCAGTAGACAGTTATTTCAGTGCGGCGTTGCGGGGGCTCCCACCTTTCGCCATAAGACGGCGAAGGATGGGGCACCCTGCGGGTCCTCGATTAGCGGTTTGGTTGCGCCGACGGAGCTGCAGCCGGCGAGGTATTCGCGTCAGGCGATTGCGTGGCCGCTTGCGGCGGCGGTGTGGCAGACGCGGGCGGCTGGTTGTCCGGCGCAGGGTTGGCGGGAACGTTGTTCGCTGGCGCGGCAGGAGAGGATGCGCTTGGCCTAGTGTAGTCGGGGCGCGGCTTGCCGTCGGGGCTCTGCACCGGATGGATCGGATTGACATCAGGCTGAGTGGGCGCCGGAGCCGGCGGTCCTACATTTTCCGCAGTCAGCTTGACCTGGTTCACCACCGACGGGTCATCGCGCAGCTTTACAAAGAGCTCGCCGCTGCTGGGGTGAGGTACGGGCAGGACGCTGCCGGGGAAGCCATCGGGGACCTGTACGGGATGCGCAAATTGCGAATCCCCGGAGACGGCGTCGACCAGAAAGAGATTCGCGCCGGAGAGTTTGCAGGGCTGGTCCGCGGCTGCAGGGCATTTCAACGACTGGAACTGCGGCAGCCTTACCAGCGTGGCCAGCGGTTGCCAATCTCCTTTGGTGCCGTCGGCATCGATGATACGGAAGCGCAGCGGCCCGAAAGCCGATCCGCCGAAGACTTTGGCGGGGTCGAGGGTTGCTAATGCTGTGCTTGCATCCTGCAACGTCAGGGTGCTGTCACCCATGCTGAGGACCGTCGAATAGGAATCGTCACCGGTGGCTACTTCCACCTTGTCCTCGCGCTTGAACTCGGCCGGCGACTTGGCCTTGATGGAGAAGACCAGCTTGGCATTCTGCGGGACCTCATCCTGATTGGCGAGCTCGATATTGCTCGCGGAGCTGTCTCCGGATTCGATGTTCTTTCCGATCAGGGCGACTGAGGGGCGCGCTGCATCGACGATCACCTGCAGGTCCGCGGTGCGGCCGTCTTTCAGAGTTGCGGTTCCCTGCAATTGCTGGCCAGAGGTTAAAGTCTGGCTGGCCTTGGCATCCTGCGCCGCCATCGGAAGCTCGTCGCTGCCCTGCGAGCTGGAGAGTTTGCCCGGCTGAAATTTGATGCCTTTCACCGAGAGGCTGGCGACTTCGTCCAGACGGCTGCCCTTGAGCAAGCCGCTGGTGTCGCCGGCATGGAGGGTGAAGCTTTCCAGATGTCCGGCCTCGGAAAAAGTGTGCGCCTGAATATCCACCGGCTTGTCCAACCCTGCCTGCTTGACAACCAAGGTTAGGTCACCGGGTTTCGCATCCTTGAGAGGCAGTTTGACTTCGACCGAATTCGGCTTGTCGAGCTTCCAATCGGCCTTCTGGTCTTTGCCTTGCGCGTCCTTGTATTGAATGGAATCGATGCAGCTCGCGTCCTGGGCTTCGAGATGAATGGTGTCGTCGCGTCCGACGACCAGAGCGTTCTGGTCGGCCGAGGCGATCTGCCACTTCTGCTCGCGGGCTCCCTGGAGATGAAACTTGGGGCCGGTGAACGGCTCGAAGCCCCATTGTCCTCGAACAGATGCCTCGGTGTCGGAGCCGAGCACGGTTCCAGCCAGCGGCTTGGTGTCGACGCCGAATCCGCCTTTGACGGCTTGCGGGGTCAACGGCAGATCGGCGGTTTTGCCGCCGGCTTCCAGATGCAGAACCAGGTCGTGGGCGTACTTTGTGGAGAAGACCAGCGGCGCGCCATCGACAGGCAGGATGAGATCGCTTTTCTCGGCGCAGAATACCTGCTTTTCATCGATCGGGTGCAGCGGCGGGGGTTGCGAGGACTCGACTGCCGGAAGAGCAATGACGATTACCGACTTCGGATTGTGGAAGGACGGCGGAGTGTTGAGCTTGAGCTCCAACGCCCCGCCTTCGAGCGCGGCGAGGGCAGGAATGTACTGGTACTGCGCGGTGTGAAACGAGTCCAGGATGCGGGCGATGTCGGCAACCGAGGCGATATATGGGCTGTAGTAGCCGTAATTGGCCTGCGGCGTGTAGCTGGCCTGGAGGGCGAGATCGCCGGCCGGGCCGGAGGTGAGCGCATCGACAATCGACATGCTGTGGCCGTCGTTGAGGATCAGGCCATCCTGCTTCTGGGTCAGGCACGAGGCCTGCAGATCCGAGTCCAGATCGAGGCATTTCTTATCCAGCTCTACGTTCAGGCTGCGGGCCAGCAACGGCGTCGCGTCCTTGAGCTGGCTGGGATCGGTCGAATTGATCCTGCGGACAGCGGCGAGATAGACATCCAGACGCGAGCGGTCGAGGTTGGCCTGGTTGAGGTCCTGGGAGGCGCGAACGAAAGCTCCGGGACGGCCGCGGACCGCACTGATCAGGGTTTTGAAATCACCACCAGTCTCGGGAGCGAGAAAAACAATGACTTGCTGCGCGCCTTCGGGCACCGTCACTTCGAGGCCGGTGAACTTCTTATCCCAGGTTTCGGCTTTGAAAAACCAATCCTCCGGCGGAGGATTGGTCGATCCACGCAGAAAAGCGGCAATCAGCAGGTAGTGCGCGGCCTGTCCGGGAGGGAAATCGGGGTGAATCCAGAGCTTGTCGCCGGCGGCTAGATTCGGGACCTGCGTGACAGGCAGGGTCTGCCCGCCTCGCGTGACTTTCACCTCGACCTTAGGTCCAGTGAGATCGAAGGGCGCGGGATCGGCGAACAGACGCGTCGCTGTAGTGAACAGAAGAACGGCACACGCGAAGACAACGAGGCGGCGCAGGCGTACGAAGGGGAGGTCCATGGTCTTAATCGTAGTGACTCCGGATAACGGCGTTGGGGCCCGTCAACAGCTTCGGAAGATTAGATGCCGACTATCTCCGGTTGGACGGATGGGCACGGGAAGACGTTTATCACTAACGGGACTGTTGGCTAAGTGAATGAATTTAAATTGTTTAATAAGTGGAATGACTGCCCAGAGCGCGGGCGGCCCGCGCTCCCCGGCTGAAGCGGCCGCGATTGGAGAGCTGCTCCAGGGTGATGATGAAGACGGGCACGAGAAAGACAGTCGAGCCGAGCACCCACATGAAGGCTCCGGCGGCGGCCTGGTCGGAGAGCGCGCTGATGCCGAAGGCGCGCGGCTGGGCGGCATAGCTGGGATAGATGACGCGTCCGGAGAAGACCAGCGATGCGGAGACGATGGTGTTCACGATGTCCGCAGTGAGCAGATAGGGCAGCAGCAGCCAGCGCGAGCTGCGGAAGCGGCTCGGCCAGGGTTCGATGATCGGCCACCAGAAGATGAGGCTGGTGAAGAAGAAGCAGGCGTGTTCGCAGTTGTGCCAGTTCTCGGAGCTGAGCGCGAATTCATACGCCGCCGGGATGTGCCAGGCCATGTAGCTGACATTCATCAGCAGCCACGCTACGCGCAGGTTCATCAGCCCATGGAAAAAGCCGCGCAGCCAGCGCTGGCGAAGCAGCGGCCCCAGCACCGGGCGCACAAACCAACGCGGCAGCCCGCGGAGCATCGGCACGGTGGGTGCGGCAAGAACAATCAGAGGCGGCGCGACGGACATGAAGACGTAATGCTGCGCCATGTGCATGAAGAGCAGCTGATCGCCCAGGGTATCGAGCGGCGATGCCACGCCGATGACCAGGAAGGCAATTCCGGCGAGGAAGCACCATAGACGCCAGGGAGGAAAAAGCCGGGGACGGGTCTTGCGGATTCGCATCCAGCCGCGGGTGTAGATGATCGCGGTGAGGGCGAGGGCGGTACAGACGATGGGAGGGAAATCCCAGTTGAGGATTGCGGCCTGGACGGGGTCAGTCTGGATCGGATCAATCTGGATCAGATCAATCATGGCTCGCCGCTCCGCTCTCGTTGGGATTCTTCGTCGCTTTGCTCCTCAGGATGATGCCTTTTTTTTGGTTGGGGAGTTTGTCCGTCATCCTTCACGATAAAACTGTGAAGGATGACGAATAGCTTTCTTGTTTAGTGCGCTTGCGCCTTGACCGGTGGCGAATTGGTTTCGGCATCGGCTCTCGAGGCGTCGGTAGCTCCGGGCTGGCCTACTGGATGCAGCGTGGTCAGGAAGCGGACCAGCGCCGTGACCTCCGGCGGCGAGAGACTGGTGCCATAAGCGGGCATGTTGCCGCCGCCTTGAACCACCTGACGAATGAGCTGGTCTTCCGTGAGTCTCGTAGCTACGGTGTCCAAAGCAGGGCCGCGCTGGCCGCCTTCTCCGCCTAATGCGTGGCAGTTGCGGCATTGCTTCGACTGGAAGACGACCGCGCCCTGACGCTCTGTGGGCGACAGGTTGTGAACGAACTTGGCGGGGACGGTAGCTCCCGACCAGGCGTTCATGACCGGGCTCCACGGGGTAAAGGTGGCTAGATGGGTGAGAGTACCCCAGGAGACGGCTACCAGCGCCAGAACCATGACCGCGACCGGCCGCCGGTGCCAGCTCTTTTCTCCTTCTCCTGCATAGAAGGGCAGGGCGAGGAGAACAGCGATGCCAAGCACGGGAGCAATGAGCAGGAAGGGCGTTTCGAGATTGGCCGGCAGGTAGGAGAGGACGGAGTACAGCCAGAGAAAGAAGAAATCCGGCTTGGGAACGGTCTGGATGATGGTCGGGTCAGGCTGGCCGGTCGGCCCGTAGGGTCCGAAGACGGCGGCGCAGACGGCAACGGCGGCAAGGATGGCTCCGGAGAAGACCAGATCTTTCCAGAAGGCTCCCGGAACAAAGGGGATGCCATCGTTGTGCGCGAGGTCGTGGTACTCCTTGATGTAGGTCTTGCGGTTGACTGGCCGGCCGGGCATGGGCCACTCGTTGACGCCGAGCTTGAGCACCATCCAGACGTGCAGGCCGGTGAAGGCCAGCAGCATGCCAGGGATCACGAAGACGTGCAGCGCAAAAAAGCGGGTGAGGGTCGCGCCGGCGATGATTGGGCCGCCGAGCATGATGTGAACCAGCGGAGCGCCGATCAACGGCACGCGGCTGGCAATCGATGCTCCGATACCCAGGCCCCAGTAGGAATCCTGATCGAAGCGCAGTACCTGCCCGGTAAAGGCCATGCCCAGCGTCATGAGAAGCATGAAGACGCCGAGAATCCAGGTCAGCTCACGGGGAAACTTGTAGGCCCCGAAAAAAAACACCTGCGCCATGTGGATGAGCACCACGGCGACCATGAAGTTCGAGCCCCAGCCGTGCATGGCGCGCAGGAACCAGCCCAGCGGCAGCTGGTGGTTGAGGATCTGCAGGCTGCTCCAAGCCTCGGCGCCAGAGGGCACGTAAACGATGGCCAGGAGGATGCCGGTGACCACCTGCAGCAGGAGCAAGGTGAAGGCCGCGCTGCCGAAGACGTACCACCAGCTCGCGGTGTTCTTGGGCACCGGGTGAAGGATGGCATCCTTCACCGGTCCCTCGAGCTGAATGCGGCGTTCGAGCCAGTTGTAGGTGTCTTTTAGCCAGTGCATGAGCCGCATCCTTTGGGAGAGTTGTTGATGACCGGCAGGTTGTTGTTACCGGCCTGCTGTCCGGGGCTGGCCGGATTGGACAGCGTCGGCATCTGGCCGGCATCGATGTGCAGCTCGCTGTTCACTACCTTGTAGGCGTATTCGAAGAGGCCGCGTTCCGGCGGTCCCGAGGCGCGCGAGCCATCGGCATAGTAGGCTCCGCCGTGGCAGGGGCACATGAACAACGACGATTGCGGGAACCAGCGGACTGGGCAGCCCAGGTGTGCGCAGTTGATGGCGAAGACCTGGAACTTGTTCGCGCCGGTATGGCGAACCCAGCAGGCGGTCTTGGCAGTCTCTCCATCCCATGGCCGGTTGAACGGATTCTCATAGGTGGCCAGACGTGTTTCGCCGGCCGGAAACTGCTCGAGCGAGCCGAGCGAGATCCAGGAGTTATAGGCGCCCTTGCGCTTCACCGGTCCGAGCAGATAGCGGACCACGGGAACGGCGACGGCCAGTCCGACCACTCCGTTGAGCAGGGCTCCAAACCCCATCAGCATCCAGCGGCGGGAGACGACACGCGGATCATCCTTGGTGATTTTCTGATCTTCTTGGACAAGATCGGGCGTATTCGGTTCAGGCGTATTGTGCGGGTCGGTCATAGCTTTTCCCTTACTGCTGCGAATGAGGAGAATAGGGCTGGCCCGGCGTGTCGCTCCGGAGCGAATTGAGGTAGGCAATGATATCGCCTACCTGCTGGTCGTTGAGCGGATATCCAGGCTGCACCTGTCCGTTCACCACCCCGCGCCAATCGGGATGGCCAAGATCGGGGCGTCCGGTGACGATGAGGGTGCGGAGGGTCCGATTGTTGACCAACGCCAGATAGGTGGGGTCGGTCACCTGCTGGTTGGGCTTGGAATGGCACTGGGCACAGGCGGTCTGATAGGTCTTCTGCCCCTGCGCTGCATCGCTCTGCCCGCTGGGCTGGGACGCAGGAGGAGTCAGGCCGTTGAATGCTCCGTTGGCCGGCCACGCAGTGCGCATGCCTTTGACCAGCGCGTCGACCTGCGCATCGGTCAACATGCCGCCGGACGACTGGGCAAATGCCGGCATCTGGGTGGGCGGCTCGCCTTGCGAGATGATCCGCTGCAGGGTCGCGTCATCGACCCAGGCTTGATAGACAGGGTTGGAGAGGGCGAGAGCAGCTCCGTTGCGGCCGTCGTTGCCGTGGCACCCGGCACAGTTCTGGGTGTAGAGCGTCTTGAAGTCTGTGATCTGGTCGGGGCGCTCGACAACTTCCGCGCGTGACGCGCCTGGGGCCTGATCACACCCGGAGATAAAGGAGAGCGACGCGGCCAATGCAAGCGCAGAGAATCCGGTTGCGGAGAAAAAGCGCAGGTTCATCGGCTTTCGTCCTCGTTTTCTGTTGCCGATTCGCGTTCGCGCACCAGGCCGGGGGTTTCGATGCCCATGCGCATGATGAAGGGCAGTGACTGCGCGGTGCGGATGCGCGACTGATGCGCCACCACCCATCCCGCGACGAGACCGAAGGTGACCTGCGAGATGAGGAACCATCCCCAGGCGATGTGCTGATCGAGCTCCGGATTCACGACGCCCATGGTGGAGTGAAGCAGGCCCGTCCAAAGAACCGGCGCAAGGATGCCGCCGAGAAGAATCGGGCGGCGGGGCAGCATGGGGAGCATGGCTCCGTAGAGAAGACCGACCAGGAGGCAGGTGATGGCGTGGATAACGATCGCCACCAGCACTCCCTGCCAGTGAAAGGCCGCGATATCCGCAGTCGACGGATTGCGCCAGTTGGCGACACCCGCTCCTCCCAGCAGATTCACTGGATACCAGATGCTGTGCTGGGCGATGAGCCCGTACAGGATGGCAGGCGGGATCATGGCTATACCGCCGGCGATGCCGCCTTTGATTCCGGACAGAACAGGATAGGTTTCGACCGGCAGGTGGGCGCGGTCGTCTTCCGGCACGATGATGCGTGCGACCTCCGGCCGGGTGGTGGTGATGATGATGTTTTCGACCACGACCGGAATGTCTTCGTGCGCTTCATGAGGCAGCACCTGGCGGAACCAGCCGATGGCTCCGGACAGCGCCAGCACGATGCCGAGCAGGGAGATGCCGAAGTTGGTGACCATTCCCGCAAAGGCCAGCATGACGCCGAAGGCCATGATGATGGGCCATGCCGTCGGCGCGGGGAGATGAATGGTTTCCGAATGGCTGCCGGAATGTTGTTCTTCGTTCATAGCGCGCCTCCTATCTCCCGATGATGTAGACCACGGTGAAGACGACGATCCAGATGGCGTCGACGAAATGCCAGTAGAGGGCCAGCACCTGAATACGCTCGGCATGCTCTTCTTTCACGTGCCCGGTGAGCGTAAAAATCAGCACCAGCGAGAGACCGATGAGCCCAAAGATGACGTGTGAAGCGTGCAGGCCGACCAGCGAATAAAAGGTCGTTCCAAAGAGATTAGTGCTGACGGTCAGCCCTTTCTCGTAGATCAGCGTGTGCCACTCCATGCCCGTGCCGACCAGGAAGATCAGGCCAAGGACGATGGTGAGCGCCCACCACAGAGCGAACGGCTTCATCTTGCGATGTTCCAGGTTGCGTTCCGCAAGCCAGATGGTGACAGAGCTCGAGAGCAGGCAGATGGAGTTGAAGATGGGAACCTCCAGCACCTGCTGCGGCGTAGGCCCGGTCAGGCTCTTGCCGATGTAAAAGACATACGCGAGCACGAAGATGATAAAGATCGCCGACTCGCCGAGGATGAGGCAGTACATGCCAATCCGTCCGCGGTAGGGCAGATGCCAGGGGTGCTGGTGATCGGAGACGTGCGGAGTAAGAGGTATCGCGCTCATGCTTCGTATTTCCAATCCGGATCTTCAGGATGCTTGAGGTCCCACAGTGGACGGCGGCTGCTCACGACCGGATCGGTCGCGAAATTGTAGTCGGGTGGCGGCGATGAGGTTGCCCATTCGAGGGTCCAGGCATCCCAGGGATCGTTGCCTGCTTTCTCACCGCTGCGCAGCGAGACGATCATGTTATAGGCGAAGATCAGCACCGCGATGCCCTGAATGACGCCGCCGATGGAGACGATCATGTTCAGGGTGCCCCAGCCGCGGTCCGCTTCATAGGTGTAGATCGAACGCGGCATGCCGAGCAGTCCCGGAATGTGCATGACGTCGAAGGTGATGTGGAAGCCGATGGTGAAGAGCCAGAAGTGCCACTTGCCCAGCCGCTCGTTGAGCATGCGTCCGGTGGCCTTGGGGAACCAGTAATAGATGCCGCCGAAGATGGCCGTCACGATCGCCCCCACCAGCACGTAATGGAAGTGAGCAATCACGAAATAGGAGTTGTGCAGCTGCCAGTTCCACGGCGCAACGGCCAGCATGATTCCGGTAAGACCGGAGAGCAGGAATTGAAATACAAATGCCGTGAGGAAGAGCATGGGTGTGGCAAAGCGAATTCTTCCGCCCCACATGGTGGCCAGCCAGTTGAAAATCTTGATGCCCGTGGGAATGCCGACCAGCATCGTCGACAGAGTGAAGAAGGCATTGGATGCCGAAGTCATGCCGACGGTGAACATGTGGTGCGCCCACACGCCGAGGCTGACGAAGGCGATGCCGACCGAAGCCGCGACCATGGCGGCGTAGCCGAAGATGGCCTTGCGCGAGAAGACCGGAATCACTTCATTGGCGATGGCGAAGGCGGGAAGCACGAGAACGTAGACTTCGGGGTGTCCGAAGATCCAGAAGAAGTGCATCCAGGCAACGGCCGAGCCGCCGGCCTGCGTATCGAAGAAGTGGCCGCCCAGGTAGCGATCGACCAGCAGCATGATCTGCGCCGCGGTCAACGGGGTAATGGTGACCAGGGTCAAGCCGGAGACGACTACAAAGAGCCACACGAAAAGCGGCATGCGCATCAACGTCATGCCCTTGCAACGCATGCACAATGCGGTGGCGACCACGTTGATGGCCGTGCCTACCGTTCCGAAACCAGAGACGATGAGCGCAATCGCCCAATAGTCGGTGGCGTGTCCGGGCGAGAAGGCGCGCGCCGTGAGCGGCGCATAGGCGAACCAGCCCACGTCGGGGGCGTTGCCCACGCCGTAAAGTCCGCTGCCGCCCAGAAAGCTGTAATAAAGGAGCAGACCGCCGAATGCCGTCACCCAGAAGCTGAAGGCGTTGAGGCGGGGGAAGGCCATATCTCGTGCGCCGATCATCAGCGGCACCAGGTAATTGGCGAAGCCGAAAATCATGGTCATGCCGACCAGGAACACCATGGTGGTGCCGTGCATGGTGAAGAAGCGGTTGTAGACCTGCGGCGAGAGGAAATGATTGTTGGGCACGGCCAACTGGATGCGGATAGCGATCGCCTCCGCGCCCGCCACAAGAAGAAAGAAAATCCCGTAGAGCATATAGAGGATGCCCAGCTTCTTGTGATCGACCGTAGTGATCCAGGAGTGGAGGATCTCGAGAACAGAGTGCTTGCGCACGTCCGGCGGCGTGACGTCGAGAGCGCCATGCGCGCCGCCGGCTATCGGGACTGCGGGATTCGGAAATGTGCTGTCTGCCATCGCGATCCTACTTGATTGGGTTGATTGCGTTCGTTTATTTCAGTGTCGACAAATAGGCGGTAAGCTGATCGAGCTGATCGTCGCTGAGCTGCATCGCAGGCATTAAGGACCCAGGCTTGAAGCTGTCAGGATTCTTGATCCACTGCCTCAGATTTTCCTTGTTGTTGTGGAGGATTCCCGAAGCCAGGGTATCCCGGCTCATGAGGTGCGTCAGGTCGGGGCCGAATCGGCCCGTTGCTGCCGTGCCGCGCACGGCATGGCAGTTCATGCAGGCCTGGGTTTCGAAGACCCGGCGTCCTGCCGCAACCGAGGGATCCTGCACTCCATCCTGCTGCTGATTCTTTACCCATGCGGCGAACTGGTCGGGCGTGTCCACGTAAACACGGAGCAGCATCTTGGCGTGCTGCGCGCCGCAGAATTGCGCGCACTGTCCGACGTAAAGTCCCGCACGCATAGGATCGATCCACAGCTCGTTAGGATGGTTGGGGATGAGATCCACCTTGCCCGACAGCTGCGGCACCCAGTAGCTGTGGTCGACATCGGCCGAGAGCAATTTCATGTATGTCGGCTTGGGATCTTGCGTGTTGCTCAAAGGAACGTGCAGCTCGTTCGCGGCCACGACGCCCAGCGCTGGATAGCGGTACTCCCACCAGAACTGGTGAGCGACGGTGGTGACATCCAGAGCCGCCTTCGGCTTGGGAGCATCCTGAATGGCGAAGATCATGCGCGCCGTGGTGAGGAAGAGCACAACCACGATGAGCACGGGAATCACGGTCCAGGCCAGCTCCACCTGATTGCTGCCGTAGATCTGGGCCGGCTCGCGGTTGTCGTCCGTGTCGCGCGCCCGATAGCGGATGATCACGTAGACCAGCAGGCCGCCGACCACGAGGAAGATGCCGCCAGTGATCTCGAGAACGAAGTAGGAAAGGTTGTTGATCTCAGTCGCGGGAGTGGACGCAGGCGTAAAGATGCTGGGCGTGGCGGCCTGGGGGCCTTGCGCAAAAACAATACCGCAGCAGAACGCCAAGAGTGCGGCGGCAAAGATTGCATTTCGCGTCTTCCAAAGCCATTGCCAGGGCATTTCTTGTCCTTTCACAAGTAAGATTCTGAAGGGTTGTGTTATGGACTATGAAAAAAAGCGAGTGCGGGCAACGATTTAGTTTAACAGCGAATCCCGATCTGACCGACCATACGATCGCACAGCCGCCAACTTTCTTACCCGCATCGCAAGCGAAGACAAATTCGCCCCCAGGGCAAAGGCGCGCACCGCCATGCCCCGCAGCAAGGGCATGGAGAGAAAACGATAGCCGCGGTCGAGATTGCCGTAAAACCACCGCGCTCCTGACGTCGTGATCGCCAGATCGGCACGCAGCTTGGCCGTGTTCTGGGCGAACGATACGTGCGCCGGGACTTTGGAGTGGAGCGCCGAAAGAATCGCTTCTGCGGCAGCCTGCCCGCTGACCAGGGCGAAGTAAATGCCCTCGCCGGTGAGCGGATCGACAAAGCCGCCGGCATCGCCTACCAAAAAGATTTTGGTTGCGGAGATGGTGTGTTGTGCCGCGCCGAAGCCCGCGTACTGGCCGATGACATCCTCTGCCGTAACATCCCCGTAACGTGCGGCGATGTAATCGGCGAGACGAGCGCGATCGATCTTTTCGTCGGGCGCATAAGAATAGAGGCCGATGTTGATGTGATCGCCTTTAGGGAAGATCCAGCCGTAGCCGTCGCGAATGCAGCCGAAATCGAAGACCAGCTCCTGAGACGAAGCGTCCGGCATCGGCACATTTGCTTCCAGGGCGAAGGCACGCCAGAACCACTTGTCATTTTCACGGTGCGTCAGCTGCCGCACCCGGCTGTGAACTCCGTCGGCGCCGATCAGATAGCGGGCATGGAATTGCTCGCCGTCGATGGAGACGGTGACGCCGGAGTCATCTTCCGCAATCGCGGAGATGCTGCCGATACGCTGGAATTGCGCACCAGCGGCAACGGTCTGGCGAAAGCAGTAGTCGTCCAGCTCCTTGCGAACGGTCATGAAGCAATAGTCTGAACTACGCCGGAGAACGGTGCTGTGATCGCCGTCACGTTCGATGCGGATGCTCTTCAGCCTCTGCCGGATGACGGGATCGACGGGATAACGCAGCGCCTGGACTGTCTTGGTGGTGAGGCCACCGGCGCAGGCCTTCTGCCGGGGAAACTCCGCACGGTCGAGCAACAGAACCTCGCGGCCTGCGCGAGCCAGATCGTAGGCCGCCGCGCAGCCTGCCGGCCCGGCTCCAACCACAATTGCATCCCAGATTTTCATCGCTCTTACCGTCTATTGTGAACCATCTCCGGCAAAGCGGCGGGGCGCTTACTCGATGGTGGTCATGGGAACGCGGATCGATGCCCGGTAGCGGTCGCCGCGATAACGGGAGCAGGCGGCTTCAATGGGCGATTCCTGCGTGGTAAGAATGATGCGGCTGATGGAGAGGATGCTGGCGCGCTTGGGGATGGTGAGCAGCTCGGCCTCCTCGCGCGTGGCGGGCAGCGCCTCGATGATCTCGTCCGCGTAGCCGACGCGCACGCCGTATCTTTCGCGCAGCGTCTGGTAGAGGGAGTGCTTGGCGAAATCGATGCGATCCAGGCCGGGAAACTGCATGAGCGGAATATTCGATTCTTCGATGGCCATGGGCGTTCCGTCGGCCAGGCGGAGGCGGCGAAGACGCATGACCCGGTCCACGCTGGTCAGCTTCAGCTTCTCCGCGAGGCTGTCGTCGGCCTTCACCACCGACTGCTCCAGCAGCCGGGAGCTGGCCTTCATGCCCCGCTGGCGCATGTCCTCGGTGAAGCCCTGCAGGTGGAGGATATTTTTTTCGAGCTTGGGCCGGGTGACGAAGGTTCCGCGGCCTTTTTCGCTGAACGCATAGCCCTTGGTCTTGAGGCCATGCAGCGCCTGGCGGGCGGTCATGCGGCTTACCTGGTAATAACGCGAAAGCTCTTCTTCGGAGGCGAGCGGATCGCCTTCGCTGAGCTGCCCCGACTGAATCTGCTCCATCAGGGCGCGCTGAATCTGGTAATAGAGCGGAATGAATCCCTTCTTGTCGAGCAGCTGGACGGAAGGCTCTTGATCCTGACTGCTAATGATGCGGCTCTTCGGCACGTTGAATTCCTCTTCCCAGGGATGTTTTCGAATTTGCGCTCTGTGCGGCGGCGCAGCGATCGGATTCCGTTGTCATCGACGGCTGAAGTACAGTAGGGTGGCAGCATGACACCGGGTTTGCGCCTCATGCCCGGCCCTGACTTCACTCTCTTGGACTTCACTCTTTTGGACTTCACTCTCTAGGAATCGACCAACCGCATGTTTCCTTCTTCGCTTCGTGGGGCCCTGATCGTATCGTGCCAGGCTGCGCCCGGCGATCCTTTGGACGATGTCGAAACGCTGCGCCGCATTGCAATATCCGTACTGCGCGGCGGAGCTGGCGGCCTGCGCGCCAATGGCGTGGAATGCATCGCCGCCTTCCGGCGGGAGACCGGGCTTCCGATCATCGGCATCCTGAAGCAATATGTGGACGGCGCGGTGGTCATCACGCCGGATTTCGCATCGGCTGCGGCGATCAGCAACGCTGGAGCGGACGTGGTCGCGCTCGATTGCACATCCGAAAGGTTGAAGGCTCCGACTACGGCCAGCGGCGACCCCTGGCCGCAGCTGATTCTCCGCATTCATGACGAGTTGAAGAAGCCGGTGCTGGCAGACGTGTCCAGTTTTGAAGATGCCCTGGCGGCGCAGGCCGCGGGAGCGGATGCCGTCGCCACCACCCTGTACGGATTCACGCCGGAGACGAAGCAGTTTCGTTCCGTGAACTGGCAGCTGGTCGAGCAGATGGCGAGCCAGCTGAGCGTCCCCGTTATCGTCGAGGGACATATCACCCAGCCCGATGAAGTGAAGCGGGCTCTCGATCTCGGCGCTTATGCCGTAGTTGTCGGCTCGGCGATCACCCGTCCCGAGTCCATCACAGCTCGATTTGTGAAGACTATCCACTATTGATAACGGCAACTGATACCGGCCCGTGAGTCTACGGGATGAAACGTTTTACAACTGCTTACGACATAAATGCGGGGAATGTTCCATTACAGGAGCACGCCATCTCTTGTACGCGGTTCCCGGTCGAGTTGTCTATACATTATGGTACTTTGAATGAGGATTTACCCTGTCCCAGGGAGAGCGGTGTGCGGACACGTTCGATGGCATTTCTCCCCGCCGGCAATGTTCAAGATTGAGATTGGAACGGAATCGAAACCATGGCACGCACCTTTTCGCATGCAATGCTCAAGGAAATCTATGAGCAGCCCGAAGCTTTAGCCGCCACCATCGCCAGGTACGCTCCGGAAGGCTCATTGAGCGCCGACGCTTTTCCCGGCATCGCCGAGACGTATCGCGGACGCCAGCGGCTGGTGATTGCGGCCAGCGGTTCGAGCCGCCACGCGGGCCTGGCGGGCGAAATCATGCTGGAGGATTACGCCGGCCTGGCCGTCGACGTGGAGTACGCCAGCGAATACTCTTATCGCTCGACGCACACATTGCACGACCCGGTGGTGCTGGTGATCTCCCAATCAGGCGAGACCGCGGACACTTTGGCTGCGCTGCGCGAAGCCAAAGCGCGCGGACTGGCAACGGCCGCGATCACCAACAATGCCGAGTCGGCCATGGCGCGCGAAGCGGATTCGTCGCTGCCCACGGTGGCCGGCAAAGAGCGTGCAATTCCCGCGACCAAGAGCTTCACCACGCAGCTCAGCGTGCTTTATCTGCTGACGCTCTATGTGGCCAGACTGGGCGGCCGCATGACCGGTCAGACTGTGTCGACACACCTCGACCAGTTGCAGCGCCTGCCGGAACTGATGGAAGCGTCGCTCGGCCGCTGGGAACAACAGGTGAGCACGATTGCCGAAGAGCTGAAGTCGGCCAAGGGATTTCTTTACCTGGGCCGCGCGGTTCATTACGCAATCGCACGCGAAGGCGCACTCAAGCTGAAGGAATCCGCTTATGTCCAAGCCGAGGGTTATCCGGCGGGCGAGTTGAAGCATGGCCCCAATGCGCTGGTCAGCGAGTCGGCTCCCCTGGTGGTGCTGGCAACGCGCGACGAGTCCGATCCTGATTCGGTTCTGCGCTACCAGAAGACACTGCAGCTGATGCGCGACATGAAGGCACAGGGCGCCAGCATCTTCTCCATCGTTACCGAGGGCGATGATGAGGCAGCGCGGCTGAGCCGGCACTCCATCTCCGTACCCGCGACCGATGAGTTCCTGCTGCCCATGCTGGAAGTCGTTCCCCTGCAGATGTTCGCGTACTTCACCGCGATCCTGCACGGAGTGAACGTCGACGCTCCACGCAACCTGGTGAAAGCCGTCGTGACCGAATAACATCCAGCTTGCTGTTTTCCGAAGAGAGCAATCTGCGGAAAACAAGCATAGGCACGGGTACACTCTCTCTGCACGCAGTCGATTCGGAATGAGCCGCCTGCGCTAAGCTTGAGCGTGCACCTATTCAAGTCCCGCACTTTCACGCCCCGTACTTTCGTACATTGCGCTCTTCGGATCGTCTCGCCTCTTTTCATCTTTGGAATCTCCGCAGCTTCGACCGTTTCGGCGGCGGTTCACACGCCGGGACCGACGGTGCCGCTCTGCTCGAAGCAGATCGTCTTCACCGCGAGCTATCTGGCAGAGACAAAGCCCGGCGAAGGCATCGGCTTTCTGTTTCGCATCGAGAACAACGCGGCGAAGCCGATCAAGCTGGCGGAGCCAGTGCCCTCCAGCGCGCACTGGTATGCGCGGGTGGGCAATCGCTGGCTGTGGCGCGCGTCGAGCGGGCAGGGCGGCAGCTATGTTGATGCCGTCAACGAGCGCGGGCCGGTCTTCGCCTATCAACCGAAGAGCGCTGCAGCCGATCCGCACTTTATCACCGTGCCGGCAAAGGGAAATTATGAATGGGTTGCGCATGAGCATGACAACGCCGCGCTGGCTTACCGGCCCGGCTGCGCAATCTGCAACTATCCTGGCGAGCACGAGTACAAGGCGGTCTTCGCTTATGCCTATCTGCCGTCTGCTGACGAACATGCGAAGGATCTTCTGCCCTGCGGCCTGCGTTCCAACCTGGTCATCATGCCACCCAAGCGCGAGTCCAAATAACAAAACTTGAAAAATCGCATTCGCAAGTGACGTCTCCACCGAGGCTTTCCCCGTCTAGGTTGATTGGAAACGTCCGCAACCGGCAGATGCCGGCGGTGTTTCAAGAAGTGTTGGAGGACAACACAATGCGAAATAAATTCGGTAGTCTCACGCTCGCCGGTCTGCTGGCGATAGGTATGGCAGGCAGCGCCGCAATCGCGCAGGAAACGTCGGCTCCACCGCAGCAGGAAGGCGGACCGCGGCATCACGGGATGGATCCGGATGCTCAACTCAAACATATGACCAAGGAACTGGATCTGAGTGCCGATCAGCAGACCCAGATCAAGCCCATCCTCGAATCGCAACAGCAGCAGATGATGGCCATCCACCAGGACCAGTCGCTCTCGCGGGAAGATCGCTTCGCGAAGATGAAGGCGATTCATCAGGACTCGGAGACTAAGATTCAAGCGGTTCTAAACGACACGCAGAAACAGAAGTACGCGGCCATGCAGGCGAGGATGCAAGAGCGCATGCAGGAGCGCTCGCAGGGTGGTCAGGCTCCGCAACAGTGACAACGAGCGGCAATCAGCGAAGGCCGTCAAACCCGACGGCCTTGCTTTTTCAGAGAAACATTTCCATGTAGGTATCGGCGCGGGCGTATTTCGAGGCATGCGCAGGTGCGCCCATGTGCCGGAAGCCCACCTCTTCATAGAGATGAATCGCGTCGGCGGCCTTGGTGTTCGATTCCAGATAGAGGCGTCGCGCCTTCAGCTGCCGGGCATGATCGATGGCGAATTGCAGCAGCTTGCGTCCAACGCCGCGTCCTCGTGCCGACTCCGCCACAGTCATCTTGGCCAGCTCGAACTCCGCGGGTCCAATCACCAGCAGAGCGCAGCAGCCGGCCACCTGGCCATCCAATTCAGCGATAAAGATTTCGCCGCCACCATCAAGAATTTTTCCTTTGGGATCTTCCAGCACCTCGCGATCGGCCTGCTCCAGTGCAAAGTCCTGGCTGATCCAAAACTCATTGAGCTCTTTGAATGGCTTTTCATCTCCGGGCCGGAACGTGCGGGTGAGGAGATCTCCTGTCTTCGGGCTGGCGTCCGCTGCAACTGTCATGGCTTTTATGGTGGAGCATTTGTCACGATACGTCCAATCACATGTTCGAGCGGATTGAGGCCGGCATCTGTGAAGCTTCGCCGATGGCGCCTCTGGCCAGCCTCGCATCACGGCTGCGTTGCGGGTTGAGCGGGTTTCGCGCCGGCCTGCTGTTGCGCCTCGGCGTGAAATTTCTGGTAGTCGTTGTCGGTCACTGCGATATCCGCACGGTAGCCGATGATGCCGATGGCGTGGGCGATGAGGTGAGCCTGCCCATCGGTGGGCAGCCACAGCTCGTTGTTGACCAGCTTCTGGTTGAAGGTGAAGTTGCTGCCCTTGCCCACCGAGAAGAGGCCGAAGCCGAGATGAAAGTTGTCGTCGAAGCGCGCCACCATGCGGCGCACCTCGCGGTCCTGCTCATCGACCCACAGCGTGCCGGATAGTTTCTTCGAGGCATCCTCGGCCATGCCGTGGGTTTTCGCGTGAGGATCGCCGACGAAATCGAAGGCAATGGTGCTGCGGCCGTCCATCATCTCGCGGCGGGGATTCGATACCTTCATGATCGCCAGCAACTGGCTGACGGTTACTTCGTTCTTGTCGGTCGATTGGCCGGGCGGCGTGCTCTGCGCCTTCTGTACTGCCTTCATCACGCGGCCCTGCTCTTTCTTTTGCTCGTCGGGAGTGAGCTCTTTGCCGTTCTTCTTCACCGTGCGATCGATCTCGTGCGTGTTGACGTAGAAGATCTCGCTCTCCTCGCTCTCGGTTTTCTTTACGGAACTATCCTTGTTCAGCTCGCGCGTGAACATTACCTCGCGGTAGGTATAGTTTTCGCGGGTTTCGTCCATCTTGCGCTGATGATCCTGCACCTGTCGCATCAGCGTAGACACGTCGGGCAGAGGCGCTTGGGCGTAGGCCCTAGCGGCAAGGCAAAGCAATGCGGCGAAAATGGCGAAGCGCATGAGTGAATCTTTCTTTCGCAGATGGAATGACGTACGCTGTTACCTGCCGACCAGTTCCATCTCCCCCGGCCTGCGATAAGGATAGAAGTAGACTCGGAACGAGGGAGTGTTAAAAGAATGCTTCGTTTGCTTTTGCGATGGTTTTTGCAGGCTGTGGCCCTGTTGCTGGTGGCCTGGCTGGTGCCCGGTTTTCACGTCCGGGATTTCGCTTCGGCGCTAATTGCGGCGCTGGTCATCGGACTGCTCAACGCGACGCTCGGGTTGCTGCTCAAGATCATCACCCTGCCGCTCGGAATTCTTACGTTGGGAATTTTCTTCCTGGTAATCAATGCCTTCATTTTACGACTGGCCAGCGGAGTGGCTCCCGGCTTCATCGTGTCGACCTTTGGCGCAGCGTTCATCGGAGCCGCGGTTTTGGCGCTGCTGCATATGCTCGTTGAAGCCATTGCCGATTAACGTGGGACGCAGCTTTGTGCTCTTCTGCGAAGAATTCTGACATTCTTCGCTGCGCGCGAATAGCGGACAGCGTCATTACTCCGCAGCACAATTATTGCGGGGTGGCATCGTTCTGCGGCAGCGGAGCTTTGGGCACGGCCACGCCATCCGGCTTTTGGATGTCCGTCAAACCAGCCGCTCCAGGCCCGGTCTTGCGCATGGAACGGGCCCGTCCATGCAGAGGCGGCGTGACCGGCTTCGGCGCTACTTTCTGCGCCGCTGCGGTGCCCAGGCCCGAATCCATATTGCGCTGCAGCTGAACGCCCGGCGCTATGGGCAGAAGATGACGGGAATGGCTCACACTGCCGGCGATGATGCCGACGCAGGCCAGCATGCCGGCCGCACCCACGGCAAAGCGCGGCAGCACCAAAAACCTGGCCGGTGTTTGGACCGGAGCATGCGCCAGACGCGCCGCGATCCGCTTTTCCAGACCAGGGCGCGGCTCGGCGGAGCCGAGAAGACGCAGCGTGCGGTCGATCCGGTCTTCCATGTCTGTTCGTTGGTTCTCGTAAGAAGTGTTCACAGGGATCCTCCTTGCTTCGCCAGCAGCACGGAAAGCTCGCGACGGGCGCGGAAGATGCGCGACCGGATGGAGGACTCGGTGGTGCCAAGCACGCTGGCGATTTCAGGCGTTGCCAGCTCATCGACGGCAGAGAGCAGGAGAGCTTCCCGCTCCTTGGCCGGCAGTTGGTCGATTGCTTTCAGGATGCGGCTGTGCTCCTGAGAGGAGATCAAGATTGCGTCGGCTCGCCGGTCAGCCGCGGGCAGGATGCGGGCGAAGTCAGCGATGTCTTCGTTCTCCGGGCGGGTCTTGCTGCGGCGCTTCTTATCCAGCACCACGTTCCAGGTGATCCGCACCAGCCACACGCGCAGGTCGCGAATCTCGGAGAGCTTGTCCCGATGTTTCAGCACGCGCAGGAATGCCTCTTGCACCGCGTCTTCCGCCTCCGCGGCGTTGCGCATGACCGAGTAGGCCACGCGGTACAGGGTCGTCGAATACTCGGCGACGAGGGCGGTGATCGTCTCGCTGGAATCCAATGTCTCGGCCGTTGCTAGAGCCGGAGCCATCCAGCCGGCAAGCTGTCCGGAAAAGGCGCTCATCCTAACTCCATGCTCTAAAGACGGAGGATAGCGCCTTTGCGCTCACCAAAGCGAAAAAAGCGTGATGCAACCTCTTACTCTAGAATCCTCTTGGCTAAGATTCCGCACAGCGATAGCCTTCGGAGAGTCAAGAGCTTATGCAGCGACGCGCCTGGTTCGAGATACACGACCATCGACTCTTCCCCCGCTTTCTACGCGACATGCAGACCGACATCCTGCAAGCCATCTGGAACAACCAAAATATCTATGCACCGGTCGTGCCACGATTGCGGCAGGCGCTTCGCGCCGCGGACGCTAACCGCATCGTCGACCTATGCTCGGGCGGCGGCGGCCCCTGGCTGAAGCTCAGCCGCACCTTTGCCAAAGAAGGTAATAGCCCGGAGATCTGCCTCACCGATATCTATCCCAATCTCGGCGCCTTCGAACGACTCCGCAAGGAGACGCCGCTAGATTTTTGCCCCGATCCGGTCAACGCCATGCAGATTCCTTCGGAGCTCCATGGCTTCCGAACCCTCTTCACCTCTTTCCATCACTTCGACCCGCACCAGGCTCGCGCCATCCTGAAAGACGCTTTCGACGCACGACAGGGAATCGGCATCTTCGAGTCCTCGATCCGCGAGGCGCGCACCCTGCTCGGAGTCTTTCTTTTACCACTGTTGATCTTGTTGCTTGTGCCGGGAATCCGGCCCTTTCGCTGGTCACTCCTCTTTTATTCCTACCTGGTGCCGATCATTCCGTTCGTCGTCTGGATGGACGGCGTCCTCTCCTGCCTGCGCTCTTACTCGCAGAAGGATCTGAGCGAACTGATCGCTGGATTGGAAGCGGAGGATTATCGCTGGTCCGTGGGCATAGAGCGCGGCCCGCTCGTATCGGTCGCCTATCTTATAGGACATCCGGTTCAGCGCGATTGCAGCGAGGCCGGCGAGCCGGCGGTCGAAGCGGCAGAAATAGAAAAAGCCGCATACTCCTAGAGCATGCGGCCTTTCTGATATTGGAGCGGGTTACTCGTAGTGCGAACTACTTGCCGGCCAGCTTTTGCGCTGCGATCTGTCCTGCGGCGGTGGTCTTGTCCTTATCCTTCAGCTCGGCGTAAATCTTCTTCGCCTCGATGGGATTGGTGTTTTCGTAGAGCTGCGCCAGTTGAAGCTTGGCGGAGGATGCGGGCACCGTCACGGTCGGGCTCTTGATGACCTGGTTGTAGAGGTCGACCGCCTGGCTGTCGCGGCCGGTCTGGCTATAAAGTCCGGCGAGCGCCATCTTGGCCAGTGCAGCGAGACCCTTGTCGTGCGATCCGGAAGCCTTCTGCAATTCCTTTTCGGCAGAGGCGGTCTGGCTGAGATCAAGATAGGTCAGTCCGGCGAAATATTCGGCGTTGGCGCCGGCCTTGAGCCATCCGTACTGATCCGCAACCTGAACGAACAGGGGGTTGGCGGCCTTGGCGCGCTCGGCGGCGCTGGCATAAGAGGGATCGTTGGGGAGCGCGGGCTGTCCCGGCTGGCGCAACGGAGTGCTGTAGATATCCATGGCCTTGCCGAAGGCGACCTGCGACTGCTCGGAGCGGCTGTTATAGACAACCGCGCCAGTGACGATGAGGGCGACCGCGACCAGGACGACGGCTCCGATCTTGATGACATTGGCGCGATGAGACTGCAGCCAATCGATGCCGGAGGTTGTAGCCTCGACGAAATTATCCTGCTTCAACGCGTGACGTGTCTGTGTATCCACTGAGGTCCTTCGGAATCCTTTTGGGCGGGAGCTAGCCGGTGACCAGGCTCTTGGCAGATCCGCAGGTTGTCGGCGGCTGTCTGCTCGCAGATACGGTAAGTGTAGCAGTGGGCGATTGGGAGGGTCAAAAAATGGCCGGGAAAGAACGGAGACTTAGCCACTTACCGGGGAATGACAATATTCGGCCCGATGAGAATCCACGATGCACGAAACGCGAGGTATCGAGACTGCCTCGCGTTTCGACTGTACGCGGGATCTACGCTGGACTTAGGCCGCCCGCACCGGATCTTCGATCTCTCCGCTCTCGATCTTCTCCTGGCAGCTGATGCAGTAGCGCGACCACGGCACCGCTTCGAGGCGCTTGGCGCCGATCTCTTCTCCGCACCGGCGGCACTCCCCGTATTCGCCATCCTTCAGGCGACGGAGCGCCTCTTTCACCATGGTCAGCTGCATGTGCCCACTGGTTCCCTGGCTGAAGAGCAGTTCTTTCTGATAAGAGAAGACGGCCTGATCGGCAGGATCCTGGGTGTCTTCCGCGGTCGTCGCCCGGCCTTGTTCTACTGCCGACAACATCGATTCTTCCAGCAGTTGTTTCTGCTCAAGAAGCTTCTCTTCATAAAGACGAACGGTTTTAGGGGTCTGGGTCACTTCGAAAAACTCCTTGGACTTCGGTTCTCGTTACCGATATGACAACCATTGGACGCATATTCGTCCCCTAAATATGTTTTTCCTCGATTTTTTTTAGAGATTTTTTCAGCTACGAGATTGAAACCCCTCGAGCCACCCCTTGCTGAGCTGGGTGCATCCCGTTAGGCTAGTAGCTGCCATGTACGAAGATTTCAAGATCACCGACACTTGGAGCGGCGAGAACCTGCACTGCCGCTGGACGGCGAACATCGTCGCCATTGCTACGCGCCACGCTGACGCAGTCGACATCCGTTATGACGTCAATGGACGGCCGGTATGGATTGCGATGCCCTGCATGGCCTGGGTGGAGCAGAAGAAGCGCACCGGCAATGTTATCACCGACGCCTTGGCCGCACAGATCGCCGGACGCTATCTCAAGCTGGCCATCGAATCCGGCTATGACAACGGCCGGGAGATGTACACCATGAGCGTCGAAGAAGTATTGGAACAGCTCAACGCGGTGCTGGACGAGGCTGGGCACACCAGCAAGCTGCCTCCGCTGATTCCGACCGACGACGATGCGCAGCCCCTTCCCTGACGCCGCGCGGCAGCTGCCCTTTGTCATCTCAACATCTGAAATGGCACAATAAGCGGTTTGCCCGGCAGCAGTTTTCGGGAAGAGGAGCCATCGCATGGGAGCAGCAACCGTCGCACGAGAGATCCGCAGCCTGACGGAAGGGCCCCACGTTCATCGCAATCTCTCCACGCCGCAGCTGGTTGAGACGGCCATTGCCCGCGGCGAAGCCAGCCTGGCCTCCAATGGCGCCCTGGTAGCGCTCACCGGCGCGCGCACCGGCCGGTCGCCGCGCGACAAATTCACCGTCGAAGACGAGCAGACCCGGGAGCGCGTCGATTGGGGCAAGGTCAATCAGCCCTTCCCTTCCGAAAAATTCGAAGCGCTGCTGGCACGAGTCGTGCGGCACATGGCGGAGCGCGATCTGTACGTCATGGACCTCTACGCAAGCGCAGATACCGGCTACCAGCTTCCCATCACGGTGATCTGTGAATACGCCTGGCACGCGTTGTTCGTGAAGCAGCTCTTTGTGCGGCCGGAGCTGAAAGAACTGGCACAACACGCGGCGGAGTTCACGGTGATCGCGGCTCCGGAATTCGAAGCTGTTCCCGAGCGCGATGGAACCAAGTCCGGCACATTCATCCTGGCGGACTTTACACGCAAGGTGGTGCTGATCGGCGGCACCAAGTATGCGGGCGAGATGAAGAAGTCGGTCTTCGGCATCATGAATTACCTGTTGCCCGCGCGCGATGTCTTCCCCATGCACTGCTCGGCGAATATTGGCGCGCAAGGCGACACCGCTCTCTTCTTCGGGCTTTCCGGTACAGGAAAGACAACGCTCTCCGCAGACCCCGCACGCCGCCTTATCGGCGACGATGAACATGGATGGAGCCCCCAAGGCGTTTTCAACTTCGAAGGCGGCTGCTACGCCAAGTGCGTCGACCTCTCCGAAGAGAAAGAGCCGCAGATTTACCACGCCATCCGCTTCGGCTCAGTGCTCGAGAATGTCGTCATCGACGCCAAGACCGGCGAGCCCGACTACACCGACATTCGCTACACCGAAAACACACGTGCGGCGTATCCGATCGAATTCATTGCCAATGCCGTGATTCCCGGAGTGGGCGGGCACCCGAAGAATGTGTTGTTCCTCGCCGCCGATGCCTTCGGCGTTCTGCCGCCCATTGCCAGACTCACACCCGAGCAGGCGATGTATCACTTCCTCTCCGGATACACGGCCAAGCTGGCGGGTACTGAGGCTGGACTGGGCAGCGAGCCGGTACCGGAGTTTTCCGCGTGCTTCGGCTCGCCCTTCCTGCCACTGGCCCCCAAGGTGTATGCCGAGATGCTGGGGCGGCGGCTGCGCGAGCACAACGCGCAATGCTGGCTGGTGAACACCGGCTGGTCCGGCGGCGCCTTCGGCGTGGGCCAGCGCATGAGCCTGAAGCACACCCGCTCGATCGTGAATGCGGCTCTCGATGGAAGGCTTGCACAGGTCGCCTATGTCGACGAAGAGGCCTTCGGGCTGAGCATTCCAACCTCATGCCCGGATGTGCCGAGCGATTTGCTGTATCCGCGAAATTCGTGGGCCGACAAGCGGGAGTATGACGCCCAGGCGCAGCTGCTGGCGCAAAAGTTCGAAGAAAACTTCCGCAAATTTGATGCACCCGAGAACATCCGAGCCGCTGGACTCAGAGCGCGAAGATAGCCTCTACGCCTTTCGCCAAGCTCGATCCTCGCTTCGGAACTATCGATTGCTTGTGTAAATGAGTCTCGTGTCGGGGCGCGGCTTGGCCATGCCGTAAAACGCCCGATTCTGGTTCGCGTGCGCTTATTTTTCTTCCCAGCCAAACCTTCTATCCGAGTGGCCATCTCAAGAATCACTGAAATGCTTCTTGGGCTTTCAAGATAAAGGGGGATCTATGTTTTTAATTTTGGCGTTGGTTCTGATTCTGGCGTGGGTCGGCGGATTTGTCGTATTCCATACCGCAGGATTTCTCATCCACCTGCTGCTGGTTTTTGCTGTGATCTCGATCATCTTCCATTTCCTGCGCGGAAGATCAGCAGCCGTATAGCGAGAGAGAGCGGCTGCAACGCCGCTCTCTCTCTGTCACACTTATTCGCTGTAGTGAAGCAGGCTGAAGACGTCATAGTCCGGGAACTTGTCGCGGCCTTTGAGAAAATCCAGCTCGACGGCAAATCCCAGTCCGGCGATGTGTCCGCCTAATTGCTGTACCAGCTTCACGGTTGCTTCCATGGTGCCGCCGGTCGCGAGCAGGTCGTCGACCAGGACAACATTTTGTCCCGGCTCGATCGCGTCGAGATGAATTTCGAGAGTGTCGGTCCCGTACTCGAGATCGTAGGTGACGCGGGCTGTGGGAGCGGGCAGCTTGCGCGGCTTGCGCACCGGAACGAACCCCGCGTTAAGGCGATAAGCTAACGCCGGCCCGAAGATGAAGCCGCGGGCTTCAATCCCCAGTACCAGATCGACGTCGCGATCGAGGTAGTGCGCAGCCAGCGCATCGATCATCTCGGCAAAACCTGTTTTGTCTTTGAGCAGCGTCGTGATGTCGTAGAAGAGAATGCCCGGCTTGGGGAAGTCAGGCACGGTGCGGACGAGTTCCTTCAATGGCTCGCAGTTGATGGGGCGGTGGGGGTTCAATGTGCTTTTTGCTCCTTTTGCGGTGGCTTTTACCACGCGCCTTCAATCTGAAAAGGTCCTAGTTTCGCTGCTTCCTGCTCTTCCAGCAGATGCTCGACGACAGAATCGACGCGGCTGCCCCGCGAGCCCTTGTGCAACGCCTGGCTCAGTTGGGACAGTTCCTCGGGCTCGCCAGCAGCAACGACTTCCACATGACCGTCTTCCGTATTGCGCACCCATCCGCTCAACCGGAGTGCAGCCGCTTCGCGATGCACGAACCAGCGAAATCCAACCCCCTGCACGCGACCTTTGACGAGATAATGACGGACCATGATCAATGGACGATGACGCGGAGTTAGTTTTTCAGATGTGGGGTTGCAGTGCAAGGGAGCGGGGTCAGGCGATTTTGTATGCGTAGCCGTCTTCGATGAAGCGGTCGCCCCAGGTTCGGCCGCCGAGACGCATACCTACGACATTTTTTTCGGTTTTCCCGAAGACCTTTCGGATCGCACGGATGAAGGGGTCGGTTGTTTTCATAATGAAGATCGTCGGAATTTCCCAGACACTCAGACCCGCTTCGGCCAGGACACCATTCACTTTGGAGTTTGCCTCGCCTAAAGTAAGCGAATCCAAACTTCGAGATGCCAAAACAAAGCGCCAATATTCATACTCAGGAAAGTGGACCCATATTGCCACGACCACGCGAATCCCGGCTGCCTCGAGGGCAGAAACAATCTGTTCGCTTCTGTTGAGATCGACCTCTACCAGAGTTGCTTTATCCATGGCATCAATCCGTGATGTCTTTCCATTATGGCATTGAGAAATTCATTGCATGCCTGTTTTTCGATGATCCTATATCGACTCTCTTCGGACCATCGAACGATCGAGGCCCAATTATCCTGAAATATAGGGTCTTCTTGAGCAAGGAGGAGGCGCGATTCCTCGAGATTAGCCAGCAGAGCAAGCTTCTCCAAGTCATGCGTATATGACTCGATCACTCTTTTCTTATCGGGAAAATCGTGGCGCTTGGAATTCTTTGCGATGCACGCCTTCAGCGCGCATTCGACCGCATATCCGGCAAGGTAATATGCGCCGCTGTATTGCCTTGCCCGATAGAGGGCCTGGGCCTCGCGTAGACGAAGATTCGCCAATTGCTGCAGGTCTTTCCGGTTCACGAAGGCATTCTATGCAGCAAAAAGAGAACGGCGCAGCAATTCGCTGCGCCGCATCGGTACGAAAGTTTTGCTGCCCTACGCCCTGCTCATGTAAGCGCCTTCTGCGGTGTCGATGCGAATCTTCTCGCCTTCGTTAATGAACGGCGGCACCTGCACAACCAGTCCGGTTTCCATCGTGGCGGGCTTGGTCACCGAGGACGCGGTAGCGGACTTGAGGCCGGGCTCGGTCTCTACCACGGTAAGCTCGACCACCTGCGGAAGCTCGATGCCGACAGCAACTCCGTCGAAAAACGATACCGTGATCTGCAGGTTCGCCGTGAGGTATTCGACCGCATCACCGAGCGTGTCGCGCTTGAGGAGCGTCTGCTCGTAGTTCTCGGTGTTCATGAAGTAATAATCGTCGCCGTCGTTGTAGAGAAACTCCATCGCGATTTCGTCGACGATCACGCGCTCGATGGGATCGGGCGAACGGAAGCGATGCTCGAACATAGCTCCGGTGCGCAGGTTGCGCAGCTTGGCCTGAATGAACGCGCGCAGGTTGCCGGGGGTGCGGTGCTCAACCGAGAAGACAGCATGCAGCTCGTTGTTGTGCTTGATGATCATGCCCGGACGCATTTGGGTGGCGGGAATCGCCATAAAGAAAAAACTCCTTGCTGAAATTACTCAGGTTTCGCGACGTGAGGCACCTGGACGTTTGATCAAGGTGCCTGGAAGAGTGCCAGCTTATTTTACTGGGGATTTGGCAGGCAGTGTTCTCTGCATAGCGAACCTCTCCAGGCTCACGTTTCCGGGCTCACGTTGAAGCGTTCCTCCTGAATCTTATCAGCACGGCTAAAGGAGCAGGTCCCGGCGATCTTTGTTTCGACGAAGTTCAAGACGGGTTCAGTCGATGCCTTTAGAATGGGCTGGCGAGGGCATGTGGCGATTCAGCAGAAGGATGAGCAGGGAAACGAAACGCTGTTCGAAGGATTTGCTTCCTATTGCGGCGTTTTTGTTCTGGCGCTGTTTGCGTTTGGATTTGTTTTTCAGAATTTTGAGATTCCGTCCGGGTCCATGCTCAACACGATCCTGATCGGTGACCATGTTCTCGCCGATCGCATCACGTTCAGCTCACATTCGGCATGGACGCCCTTCCTCCACTATCGCCAAGTGCGCCGCGGCGATGTGGTCGTCTTCCTCAAGCCGAACGAGCCGAATCTGACGCTGGTCAAGCGCGTCGTCGGCATCCCGGGCGACCGCGTTCACCTGCAGGGCGGCGTGGTTTATCTCAATGGCAAGCCGCAGAACGAGCCTTTGGCGGCCAAGGCGAGTTTTTATCTTCCCTATCGGGATGATTTTCCCAATGTGCCAGCCTCGGATGGAATGGATATAACAGCTACGTGGGCCAACGAGCTTCCCTCTCACATACAGGCAGGCGACCTCGTCGTGCCGCCGGGACGCTACTTCATGATGGGCGACAATCGCCCGAACAGCCTGGACAGCCGCTTCTGGGGATTCGTGCCGCAGGAAAATATTCTGGGGCGGCCGCTCTTCGTCTACTGGTCGTTCGAGCAGCCGGAGCAAGAGGAGGAGCAGGTCAGCGCTGGCGATCGAGCCAAGTCGTATCTTGACATCGTCGAGCACTTCTTCACCCGCACACGCTGGAGCCGCACCTTTCATCCCATTCGGTAAGACGGGCTGACTTAGGCGGGACTCTACTGCGCTCTACTTGCCGAATATTTTTGCGAAGAAGTGGCCGATGGAGTGGAAGAGTCCATTTTGCTTTTTGGGCGGCGGTGCAGCTGTTTCTGCTGGAGCCGCAGGCGCTGCCTGGGGCGCGGCGGCAGGCTCGGGGCCGGCGGCTCCTGGAGCGGTAGGATTGGGCGTAGTCGAGGAATTGTAGGCAATCGGCGCCTCCACCTGTGCGTGCGCGACACCCGCCGGAACGACCGGCTGTGACGGTGGGCCGGGGACCGGCTTCAATCCTTCGCTCTCGGCCAGAGGAAACGCCGTGTCCGCAGGCGTAGAGGACGGCCCGCCCACGGGCTGCGCTACTTTTTGTCCAGGCTGGGCGGGATGGGCTGCGTCCGTCGTGCCCGTGGATGCCACCGATACCGGCTCGGGCACCGGACATCCGCAGGGCTCCTGCTCGTTATCGACCACCTGCTGCAGGCTGCCATGTTCGAAGAGCACGCGCTGGTTGGGCTGCACGCGATAGACGCCGCCCTCAAACTGGCTGGTGACGGTTACATACGGCGCGTTCGCTCCGTGGTTGTCGACGCAGGTATCGCCCTTCTGATTGACGCGAATGCGAAGACCGGCCTGCCCCGGCCCTGAAATCAGAATGCGCAGATCGGGTGTAAGCAGCACGTCGGAATACTTGCCGGCCGCGTAGTTGGTTTCCAGGGCTCCCCGGTCGAGAGCGATCATCAAGGCCGAATCCGTAGCCGAATCGCCGCTGTCCGTAGAACTGTCTTTGGAGAGATGGATCTTCGTCGATGCGCAGACCCGCAGCTCGCCACCGCGCGCCAGAGTGACCTGCGCGGTCTGGTCGCCTGCGGTAATGCTTCCGTTGTTGCCGATGCTGGCCTTGCCGTCGGCGACGGAAAGCGAGCCCGCGAGAGAGACGCCCTGCGTTGGCACGTAAGCGATGGGCTGCTGCGCCAGAGCTGGTAGAACGGCAAAGGATGCAAAGCCGAAAATCAGCGCGTGGCGTGGAGACAAGGCCTAGAGCTCCAGGAAATTTTGGATGAGGCGCTTACCGTCGTCAGTAAGCACGCTTTCGGGATGAAACTGTACACCTTCGACTTGATACTCGCGATGACGTAGTCCCATGATGGTTCCGTCGGCGGTGCGCGCGGAGATTTCGAGTTCCTTCGGCAGGTTCTTTTCCGAGACGATCAGCGAGTGATAGCGCGTGCAGGTCATCGGCGTCTCAATACCGCTGAAGATGGTCTTGCCGTCGTGCTCCACCTCGCTGGTTTTGCCGTGCATCAGCTTCGGCGCGCGAATCACGTCTCCGCCGAAGGCCGCTCCGATGGCCTGGTGACCGAGGCACACACCGAGGATGGGCGCCTTACCGGCGAATCTACGAATCAAATCGATGCTGATGCCCGCCTCGTGCGGCGTGCAAGGTCCGGGCGAAAGCAGAATGCGCTCCGGCTCCAGTGCCTCGACTTCTTCCACCGTAAGCTCATCGTTGCGGCGGACAATCATCTCCGCGCCCAGCTCGCCCATGTATTGCACCAGGTTGTAGGTGAAGGAGTCGTAATTATCGAGAACGAAGACCATAATGAGCCTTCTTCAGTGTATCGCGGCGAGGGAAACGGCTGCTTTTTCGGCCGGGGCGATGTATGCTGATGCGCATCCGGAGGTTCATTCCATGAAACTCTCTCCTCTTCCGATTTTGTTCGCAGCCGCTTCTATTGGATTGGCGCAAACCGCAGCCAATCGTCCGGCACCGGCGATGTTTCCCGCACCTCAGAACCCGTCGTTGAGCGAACCCATGTTGGACTCGCCGAATCGGATTCCGCAATCCAGCACCACCGAGTTGAAGAAGCGTTCTCCTGAAGCGCAGGCGGTGCAGGAGATTCAACGCCGCCCGCTGACCACCCAGGAAGGCTGTCCGGTGGTGCTCACCAGTGCCGGGCTTGCCCCTTACCTCATGTTTCTGCGCGAAGGAGGGGATGAGGGCGGGAGCGGCGGCATCGATCTTCAATTCCGCAACGCCAGCGGCAAAGCAATCGGGTCGATGGAATTCACCGCCCATCTGATTGCGAAGCAAAGCAAATACGATCTCGGCGGCAGCAGTGTGTTTCTCAACCTAACCGCTTATGGCAGCAGAAGCGTCGACAGCACGTTCACCGAGCTGCGCCGGCTTTCGCTCCCGGAGAATATTCATCCCGTCATCGTCGAGGACATTGCTTTGCGCCAGGTGATCTTCGAAGATGGCTCGGCCTGGGCGCCCGCGAAGGATCGCAGGTGCAGCTTTTCGCCAGGCGGCGCATGGCAGATCGGCGCTCGCTAGTTTGTACAGCGGTCAGCGGTCAGCGGTCAGCGGTCAGCGGTCAGCGGTCAGCGGTCAGCGGTCAGCGGTCAGCGGTCAGCGGTCAGCGAAATTCTAAGCGCCACTGCGTCATTGCAAGCAACATCCGGCATAACTGACGACCGGCGGGAGGAAGAATCTCAGCAATGTCATTCATTACACGTCGCTGAGATTCTTCGCTACGCTCAGAATGACGTTCGTTGATAGGACGTTGTGAATGATTCACGACGGCCTATGCTGCAGCCGGTTGGTCTGGCGCGAAGCGCGTATGCCTGGACGGCCAGTCCTGGCTAGTCCCGGGCGCGTTCGATGGCCCTTACTACCGCGCGGGCTTTGTTGATGCATTCCTCGTATTCCTTTTCCGGAACCGAGTCGGCGACGATGCCGGCTCCGGCCTGGATGTGCCCCTGCTTGCCGCGCATTAGCAGCGTGCGGATGGCGATGCAAGATGTGAGATTCCCAGAGAAGTCGGCGTAGAAGACGCTGCCGCCGTAGATGCCGCGCCGCGTCGACTCCAGCTCTTCGATGATCTCCATGGCGCGAATTTTGGGCGCGCCGCTCAACGTTCCGGCGGGAAAGCAGGCGCGGAAGGCATCGACCGCGGTCAGATCTTTGCGCAGCGTGCCGTCGATGGAGCTGACCAGGTGCATGACGTGCGAGTAGCGTTCGACGGCCATCAGGTTCTTCACCTTCACCGTTCCGTATTCGCTCACGCGTCCCACATCATTGCGTCCCAGATCGACGAGCATAACGTGTTCTGCGCGCTCCTTTTCGTCGTGCAGCAGCTCTTCTCCGATGCGCAGATCCTCTTCTTCGCTTGCTCCGCGCGGGCGCGTTCCGGCGATGGGACGATATTCGACATGATCGCCTTGCACGCGAACCAACAGCTCCGGAGATGAGCCGACGATGTGAGTGTCGGCCGGCTGCTGAAGTCCAAAGCGGAGAAAGTAGAGGTAGGGCGAGGGATTGACGATGCGCAGTGCGCGATAGACGGAGAAGGGATCGACTTCAGGCTTCACATCGAAGCGCTGCGAGAGCACTACCTGGAAGACATCTCCGGCGGCAATGTACTCCTTGGCCTGCTCGACGGATTTGAGGAAGTCCTTCTTCTTTGTCTTGAACTCGATCTTGAGCTTGCCTGTGACCTTCTTCTTTCGGATTACCGGCAAAGGTCGCTCCAGCCGCTTGGCGAGGCGATTCAATCGCGTGAGGGCGTCTGTGTAGGCAGCCAGCGGCTTCAGCTTGCGGACATCCGCGGTCACGATGAGGAGGATCTCTTTCTTGACGTGATCGAAGGCCAATACTTCGTTGAAGAACATGAGCGATGCATCGGGCATGCCGAGGTCGTCCTTGGTCTCTTCGGGCAGCTCCTCGATCTGGCGCACCACGTCATAGGCGAAGAAGCCGACCGCCCCGGCCGTGAACGGCGGTAACCCGGAGAGCCTGGCCGGCGTGTGACCTTCGATCTCTTCTTTCCACAGCGCAAAGATATCGCCCTCGACCTTCCGCGTCTTGCCGCCCTCGGTGATTTCAATCGACGATCCGCGGGACACCATCTTGCGATAGGGGCGGATGCCGATGAAGGTATAGCGGCCCACGTTTTCGCCGCCCTCGACCGATTCGAGGATGAAGCACTCTGGCTCATCGGCGGCCAGCCGCAGGAAGGCGGTGACCGGCGTCTCCAGATCGGCGGTGAGCGTCCGATAGAGCGGAACCAGAGAGTGGGTACGGGCCAGTTTCAGGAATTGTGCGCGCGCGGGAAGAGCTGTGGCATTCGATTGCATGACTTAGCTCATGGTAAACCGCACGGCGGACTTAATTTTCGCCTCACGAAAATCAGAAGCCGCCGCGAGCCATCGAAATCCGTGGGGAGCAAATGCCACCTTCGTACCAGAGACGATAACCCCTTTGGATGCTCCGCGATCTTGCGGACGCTGAATTTTGGAGCCTATACTCGGTGAGTTTGGCTGGATTCTATCTGGAAGAAGAGGGTCGAGCCGCAGCTTTCAGGCGAATGCAGGGCTTATCCGCCGGTCTGTCACGACGAGCGGATGGGTGAATGAGAGACGCTTCACGAGACGTTGATGTTTTGGGATCGCTTCATGCTACTTACCTACTCGAAGGGCAACTGGGGCAGACCCATTCATGGTCATGCACGACGAGTAACCTATCAAAAGGCGCCTACTATGCTTCGGCACAAACGAATTGCGATATCAGCTTTCCTTGCTTGTTTCTATTGCGTTGTTGCTCTGGCTCAGGATCAACATTCACTGACACCGGAAGGATTCAGCTTTGATGGGGCTTGGTCATGCGAGGGAAAGTTTCCATCAAACGGAGCAACTCATACATCGAAATATACTGGGCGCACCTTTGAATCAGGTGCGTGGGTAGAGCTGGATGAGGTAGATATTCAGCCCAAGGGTTATGTCGGTCACTACGTATGGCAATTTGACAAGAAGAACAATCAAATAGTCTCCATCGATGCCAACCGTTCAGGCTACACGGTATATACGAGTCCAGGCTGGAACGGCAACAAGCTGACATTCACTAGCACCGCCGCAAGTTCTTCCCCCGAAACAGTGAGTAGGTTTATTTTCGAGACCAAAGACGCGGATCAATTTACGGTGACCTATGAAATGAGCCGCAATATGAGTTTTGTGCCAGGGGACTCCCTTATTTGCCATAAGGCCAAATAGGAGCGCTCCTTGCGAGTGATTCGCAACCGAGGCATCCGGCTCATGGGGCAGCACAAATGAGCTATGGCTGTTGTGGTGGTATAGGAACATTCGGCCGATCCGGGCTGCATACTCGCGAGGCAGAATGGGTCCCGGGAGCTTGACGGAAAGACGACCCGAGAGCGGGCGAAGGAGTAAACGAATTTTATGGCAACCATTTCACTCGAGCAGGAGATTAATCCCTGGGAAGCACAGGCTGCTCGATTCGACTTTGCGGCAAGAAAACTTAATTTGGATGAGGGCTTGTGGCGCGTGTTGCGCTATCCCTCGCGGGAAATCATCGTTCACTTTCCGGTGACGATGGATGACGGCCGGATCGAGATGTTTACCGGCTTTCGCGTGCTGCACTCGCAGGCCCGCGGACCGGGCAAGGGCGGCATCCGCTATACGCCGGAGGTCACGCTCGACGAAGTGCGGGCGCTGGCCAGCTGGATGACCTGGAAGTGCGCGGTCGTGAACATTCCCTTCGGCGGAGCCAAAGGCGGAGTGATCTGCGACCCCAAGAAGATGTCGCAGGGCGAGTTGGAGCGCATGACCCGTCGCTACACCGCCGAGATCATCGAGTTCATTGGGCCGGAAAAAGACGTTCCCGCGCCCGACGTAAATACCAACGAGCAGGTGATGGCATGGATCATGGATACCTACTCCATGCACATGCGCCAGACTGTGACCAGTGTGGTGACCGGCAAGCCGCTCAACATCGGAGGATCGCGCGGACGCCGTGAGGCCACCGGCCGCGGCATCAGCGTGGTCTGCGATGAGGCGCTCAAGCATCTGCACATTCAGCGCGAAGGCTGCAGGGTCATCATTCAGGGTTTCGGCAACGTCGGCTCCAACGCGGCGAAGCTGATGGCCGACAAGGGATACAAGATCATCGGCATCGCCGAATACGATGGCGGCCTGGTCAATCCCAACGGCATCGATGTCTGCGCCTTGATCGACTATCGCCAGCGTAACGGCTCGGTCCTCGGATTCAAAGGCGCCGAGGCTGCAGATCCAGTCGAGATGCTCACCCAAGAGTGCGAAATTCTGATTCCGGCGGCTACGGAGAACGTCATCACCAGCCGCAATGCCGAGCGGATACAGGCCCGCATCGTCTGCGAAGGCGCGAACGGCCCCACCACTGCCGTGGCCGATGAAATCCTCGCCGACAAGCGGGTCTTCATCATCCCCGACATTCTGGCCAACGCCGGTGGCGTCACCGCTTCCTACTTCGAGTGGGTGCAGGATCGCCAGGGCTACTTCTGGAAAGAAGACAACGTCAACGAGCAGCTGGCTACGATTCTGGCCGAGAGCTTCGACGACGTGGTCCGCTACTCCGAAGCGCACGACGTCAACAACCGCATCGCGGCTTATATGCTGGCCATCGATCGCGTAGCCTTCACCATCAAGCAGCGCGGCATCTACGCGTAGCAGAATTCACGGTCCGGGAGAGGCCTTCTCCCGGACCGTGAATCTGGACTTTGACCCCGGAACGGTAAATTCAGGTTTCTAGAGCATTTTTTCTATTAATGTTTCCTTTTGGAGATTCGCTAAGTGCACCTTTTCTTAACGAAAAAGCTGCGTAAAGTGCCTGTCCTCGGTCTACACCTATAGAAAAATGCTCTAGTTTTTACCGTGCCGCCTCGAGTACCGGCGCCGGTGAAGCTGCGTGTGCTTGCCGGTCGGAGACCAGAGCTTCGATCAGTCGCGGCAACTCTCGGGAAGGATCGAGTGCGGCAAACTCCTCGGCAAGCTTCTTTGCGTTCGAGCGATACGACGGCTCCGCGAAAACCTTCTCGACCGCTTCTCGCACTTCTTCCGCCGTCGGGTTATCGGTGTGAAGATAAATGCCGCTCCCGGTCCACGCAATGCGCGCGCCATTCTCAGGCTTGTCTTCGAGCAGACCCGCAGCAATGATCGGTACTCCGAAGCTCAGCGACTGCGTCACCGTGCCGTAGCCGCCAAAGGTCACCACCGCATCCACATGGGGAAGGATCTCGCGGAAGTTGAGGAACGGTTCGGCCACCGTGTTCTTGCTCAGAGGCCCGGGAATGTTCTCGACAGGTTTGCCGCCGGTCGTCACCAGGATCAATACGTCGTCGCGGTCGCCGAGCGCCTGGATTGTCGGAGATACAAGCTGCCCCAGATCGCCGTTGGCGATCGTGCCCTGGCTGACCAGAACCACCTTCCGGCCGGCCTTTTTCGCCTCTGCCAGCTGCGGAGGCAAGGCGCCCGCACCCTCCGGCAGAAGCGCTCCAATAAAGTGCAGGTTCTCGTGTACTTCACGCAGCGGATACTCGAAGCTCGGCACGCAGGGCTGAAGGATCAGATCCGCAACCAGAGCCACTGATTCGAGAAGCGGTGCTGGCAGTTCGCGGGTTCCGAGGTTTTGAAGGACCTCATTGGCCATCTCTTCGACGGCATGGGTCACCGCCTCGTCGAACTGTTGCGCTATTTCGCGGTACTGCTTTCGCTGCTCTTCACTGGTAGCCGGCAGTAGCCCCGGACCGAACGGCGCTCCATCTTCGCGTTGCAGCGGAAGGCCAAGCACCCCGAGGTAGACGCTCGCTGGACGTGAAGAGCGCGGCCCGAGCAGCAGAGGGAGCACTCCGGAAAAGGCCGTGTCATGGATAACGACATCGGAGGGAAACTCTTCCAGGATGCTCATCAATCCACGGTATTGGGACGCCATCGGGCGAACGAAAGCCATGGTGAAGTCGTGACGCATCTTTTCCGGTCCGGGCGGATAGTTTTTCCTTTCCGGAAAGGCGGCATCGACATCCCGCAGGTCAAAATCGACGTCGGCGGGGAGCGGAAAAAACCTAAATCCGGCAGCCTCGATCTTCTCCCGAAAGAGCACGCCTGCGTAAAAACCGATTTCATGCCCCTTCTTCCGCAGGAGGTGCGCGGCAACCAGCAGTGGGTTAACGTGCCCGGTAGCCGGAAAGCATGCAAACAGTATCTTCATTCGGTTCCTTTTCTCATTAAAGCCACGCTGGGGGAGGGCGACTCACATCAGCACAATGCCCGGCGAGGAGAATTAATTCCCTCCTATCGAAGTTTTTATGTGAAATTGCAGACCTTGCCGTCACCAGAGCAGCAAATCGGAATCACACGTTAGCTGCTTATGCTCGTGCCACCAGGCCGGCGTTGCCCCGCGCGGGAGAGAAATTGGTCTCGCATCCGGTTGAGGTTTATCTCGTTGATGAAGCCGAGATGACAGCGGCTGGTGCATAATGGCCGTAAGGCCCGGTTCTGTCCGCCGCTTCCGGGGCTCTCGAGTCAGGATCCCGTGAATCTCCCCAACTCCATCACGATGAGCCGGATCTTTTCGGTGCCGCTGCTGATCTGGATGCTGTCGCCTCACTTTCCGCACGGCGGGTGGCACGGCGAGCAGGAAATCCTCACTTCCCTGTTCTTCATCCTGGTGTCGATCTCCGACGGCGTTGACGGCTATCTCGCCCGGCGGCGGGGCCAGATTACGACCATGGGCATGCTGCTCGATCCGCTGGCGGACAAGCTGCTCATCACCTCCGCCTACATCGCCCTGGTGCAGTACAACCCGCACGTCGTAAAGCCCTGGATTGCGGTCCTGGTGATCGGCAGGGAGTTCCTGGTGAGCGGCCTGCGATCGATTGCATCCACCGAGGGCTTCACCATCGCTGCCAGCGATTTAGGCAAGCTGAAGACGGTGATCCAGATCGTCTCGGTCGTCGCTGCCATCCTGGCGCACGGCTGGTACGAATGGCGCTTCGGCTGGTTCATCATGCCGGTCGACCTGATCGCTGTGGTTGGGATCTACTTCATGGCGCTGGTTTCGACCATCTCAGCGGTCGATTACTTCGTCGCCTTCTGGCGCAAGATTGAGAAGGCTTCCAGCGGCCGGCGGAAGCACGACAACGATTTTGTCCTCTCTCGCGGTAAAAAAGACCTGCCCGCAGCCAAGAACCTTACTTAGCTTCCGGCAAGATTCCGCTGGCCGGCTGCCTCATCACCGTGAGGCCCGATCCCGTGATGTTCGATCCCAAGAGGCCCCGATCCTCAGCCACGTTTCTCGGCGATGTTGTAAATGAGGCCGAACGGGTCTCGAATGTAGCAGCGTGGAATTGCGGGATCTTCGGCTTCGATGGTTGCGCCTGCCGCTAGCAGCGAATCCTTGGCCGCTTGTAGATCCGGAACGAAAAACTCGAAGACCGGCCCCAGGGCGGGCGCGCGATCGAGGTACAGCCGGAAGGCTCCGGCTTCAAGGCCGATCATGTTGGGCTGGCACATGAAGACCGTGAGGCCCAGCTGGCTCTCGTAAAAGCTGGCGGCGGCTTCAATGTCAGGAGTCTGGAGGAGAATGTCGCGCGATGCCGGCATGAGTTGGGATTCCTCGCCTGAGAGCGCTTTCACCTTCGCCCGCTGTCAAACGCATCGCCCAGCAGACCTCTCGAAGAAATCTCGAATTTTTGTAGAAGGGATTTCGAGCTTCTCTGCGTCTTTTTCTACCCTGAACCGCGTCTGTTGTGTGAGAGGTTCGCTCGGGCAACTCTTCCAGAGATCTCCCGAATCGGCCCTCCTGAAGGAAGCCCCGGTGGTTCGTGGGTCCACCGGGGCTTTTCTACGTCAGAACGTCAATCGCTTAAGCAGAAACCGCGTGGCTGTGAGCCTGCTGCTGTTGCTGCGCCCGCGTCAGGCGATGCACAAAGTGATACGGCGGCCAGGGGCCGGAGAGCTGCATCTGGCAATCCTTCATGGATTGGCTCGCGCTCGAATATTTGTTCTGGTACCGCTCCACACCCTTGTGATCGATCAGATGCGCGATATCCAGCAGCATCTTTCCCGAATCGGTGCGTTTGCAGCTTATTTCTTCCGCCAATGGGGCAAACATCCGGTGCATCTGGACGGAGACGGCACGAGCCTTGGTCGAGCGCTCGCGCTGCAAGGTGGCGGTTTCGCGAAGGTTGGTCAGGTATTCCCGGCCGACGGCAGGGATGGTTTCCGTAGTAAAACGTCGAATCTGCTCACGACAGCAGTCGTCAAGCGTGACCTTCAGATGCATCTCGGCCTTGCCGCGTAACCGTTCAATATTGGTCACAAACTGGCGCTGGTTGGATCGAATCGAGCGCCGTAGAGAATCATCATCGGCAAAAACCGTGCCAAAACGGAAGGGAAGAACGGTCGACATCTTGAAGCAGTCCGCGATGACCCGCGCGTGGTCCATGGCTGCCTTCTGATTGAGATTGTCGATAGGAGAGTGCTCACTCACGATTACTGCTAAATCACTGGCTGGATAGAGAAAGACTTGATTTCCCTGGATGCCCGCAACTGATTCCATTGGAATGGGTTTGCGATGACGTAACAACTCAGGGAAGGCTTGCTTTTCGGTTATGCAGTAGGCGTACCATGCCATAGAAGATCGCTCCATTGCGGGCCTGTAAAGGATTGGACTTGCGGCGTTGCGGAGAATGACTGCATAGGTATCGAGGTGCTCATTGGCGCATTCGAATCTTTGGGGGTCGAACCGCTTTGAACTGGAACGTATGCTAGCCCCGCAAAACAACAACTGGCAACGTCCGATCGCTTTTGCACAGCTTGGTTAGCTTCGTCTAGGCGTGTTTGTGTTTACAGGATTGAAGAGCTTGTTGCTGCTGTCAAATTTTTGACAAATTTGACACTTTATAAAACTAAGGTAACCTCTTCGAGGGATTGTCTGGGAATCAGGCATTCCCAGCCTCCGCACAAGCGTCATGAGGCTCGCGAGCGTCGATCAGCGGACTGTGTGAGCCAGCAGAAAACCGACCATCAGAACGAGAACGATCAACAGCACACCCAGCACTGCGCCCGCGATGCGAAGCAGTTGACCAAGCGACTTTACTTCCTCCACCAGCTTCCCGTGCTCGAAGTTGCTCCGGTGTACCTCTTCCTGAATCTGCGCGATCCGATCTCCCAGGCGCTTCACTTCGACCGATTGTTCCTGCGCTGACGATAAGATCTCGCGATGGCTGATTTGGATACCGGCAATTTCTTCGCGAATCTCTTTTGACAGACCCGCATTCTGGGCGTGCCCCATTCCGACCATGTCGAGCAGCGGCAGCAGTCGGGAGTCGAGAAGCGGCAAGAGCCGGGAGAGGTAAGGAAGAACCGACTTCAGCTGGCCGAGAACCTTCCACGTGCTGCCTGAGTCGGAGCCGCTGGACTTCTGGATGGCCAGCGTCGGCGGAGCCGATTTCTTATCGGAAGCCAGCTCGATCAGGCGGTCGACCGCAGAGACTTGGGCTGAAGACGACGCCTGCGCCGGCCGGTTTTTCGATTCCTCGGGCGTTTCGGGGAGATGTTCGAGCCTGGTCGCCTGTTCCTTAGCCATCGGGTGTGTGCCTGACTCCAACTATAGTGTCTTCTGTTTCTTGTGATGCATGAAGACCGAGTGCCGGCCGCGATCAAGATCAGTGCTTGGCGCCGTTCTCTTCCGCAGCCCTTTGCCGCAGGGCGTGGACGACGACCCGCAGCATCTCCTCTTCCGGAGCCGGTTTGCCCGTCCAGATCTCGAACTGGCGCGCCCCCTGGTGGACGAACATCTCGACCCCGGTAATGACCGGAATGCTCTTCTCCCGCGCCATCCGGACCAGCGGGGTGTCGATGGGGTTGTAGACCAGGTCGAAGACGATGCGGGCGTTGAGCTCCTTCGCTTCGAGGATGTTGTGGGTCTTCACGCCATGCATTCCCGCCGGCGTGGCGTTGATGATGACGTCGAAGTTCGTTTTGGCCAGCTGATCGCGCTTGAAGGTCTTGGCTTTGGCCTGCCGCGCCAGCTTCTGCGCCGCCTCCGGGGTGCGATTGAGGATGAAGACCTCCGCGCCCTTATCTTTGAGCCCGAAGACAGCGGCGCGGGCAGCGCCGCCTGCGCCCATGACCAGAATCTTTGCGCCCTTGAGCTGGAGACGGCGCTCCAGCGGACGAACGACCGCGGCCACGTCGGTATTGAATCCGTAGAGCTTGCCATCCTGAGAGCGAACCACCGTATTGCAGGCACCCACCTTCTCGGAGAGCGGGTCGGTGCGCTCCAGGTGCTTCAGTATCTCTTCCTTGAAGGGCATGGTGACGGCCAGGCCGTTGATGGGCACCTCGCGCACCAGGGTGAGCAGATCGCCGATCTTGCTGGTCTGCAAAGCGAGAAAGACCGCGTTGACCGTCTCGCGGCGGAAGGCGGTGTTCATCATGACCGGCGACAGCGAATGCCGGACTGGATTGCCGACCACGCCGAAAACTTTGGTCGCTGCATCCAGCTGATCGATCCGGAAGGTCTCTTCCAGTGTGCGCGCGGTGATCTGGCCGGGGCCGGTTTCTTCGCCGGCGTTGGCTGCGGCGAAGGTGAAGACGCTGCCGGCACGCAGGCCGAGTACACGGCTGATGACGCCCTGCTCGCCCATGCAGATGCCGATGACGCTGGCCAGGTCCCGGGTGCGCTCCAGAAAGCGCATCATGGTAACGTTGTCCGCCAGGGTTTTGGCGGTGGAGACGATTTTGATGAATTCCGGCTCGAAGGGGCTGATCCGCTCGAAGATGCCGTCCAGATCTTTGGTTATCGTGAAGTCGTGATAGCTGATGACCAGCGCCGGACCAGCGGCGCGCAGCTTGTCGAGCTGACCTTTCTTCATAGCCTCGGCCGTTTGCAACTCGATGTCGACGAGCTGACAGCCGGCGGCGGCGGCTTTCTCCAGAATTTCGAGCTCTGCGGCGATGGTTCCCTTGAAGTGGCCTCCCGTCGATACGCGTCGACAGGTGGCGATGGCGGTTACTTCGCTGCGCTCGTAGAGGAACTGCTTGATTTTGGGCAGAGCCAGCAGCGGCTGGGCCAGATAATCGAGGCGGAATTCGAGAAAAGTATTTTCGCGCGCCGTCTCTTCGGCCTTTTCGATCATCTCGGCAGGGCTTGCGGCGGCGATGGCAACACAGACTTTTCCGATACGCGATCGGATGAACTGCGGAGAGGAAACACTGGCCACCCGGTCCTGTGGGGCCTGCACTGATGGCACGTCTTGTTTGGTGGCTTTCATGGTTGCAATTGCGGCATCTTACCGGGTGCAGAGTGCGGATGCAACCTCAGTACAGCAAATCCTTTTCGCGGCGTACCGTAAGGACTGAAATCGAGTTCCTGCGATACCCTGCAGAAAGGTGACCCCGATGTCTGATATCCAGACCGATCTCGCTACACAGCCCGGCCTTCAACAACTTACTGTCTCTTACCACCCCTGGAATTCGGAAGGATCTTCGTCCGGCCCGATCTCTCCCGAGAGCCTGGAGGCATGGGTCAATGCGCGGCTGGCGCGCCACCAACTGGCCATCGACCGGCTTTTGGCGGAGAAAGGTCCGCGCACCGCCGAAAACACGCTGCGCGCTTATGACGATGCGGTCGCCGAGCTTTCCGCCACCGGCTCGCAGACCGGTCTGATGGACAGCGTGCATCCGGACAAGGCGATTCGCGACATGGCGCAGGCGCTGACCCAGAAGATTTCCCAGGCCGGCGTTCAACTCGGCCTGAATCAGCAGGTCTACCAGGCGCTGAACCAGATCGATCCCGAGAGCCTGGACGCACCGACCCGCCATTATCTGGAGCGGACCCTGCTGCAATACCGGCTGGCCGGCGTGGACAAGGATGAGGCGACGCGCGCGCGCATCCAGGAGCTGCAGGACAAGGCCACCGTGCTGGCTCTGACCTTCAGCCGCAATGTGCAGGAGAACGTGAACACCGTGACGGTCGACGACCCCAGCGAACTGGCGGGCCTGCCCGAGGATTACCTGAAAGCCCACCAGCCCGGCGAGGACGGCAAGATTACGCTGACCACGGATTTTCCCGACTACCTGCCGGTGATGACCTTCGCCCGCTCGGCCAGCCTGCGTCACCGGATGTTTCTGGCCTACAACACCCGCGCCTATCCGCAGAATCGCCAGAACCTGATCGATCTCCTCGCCATCCGCAAAGAGATGGCGGAGATTCTCGGATTCTCTACCTGGGCGGACCTGGCCACAGCCGACCAGATGATGGAGTCGGCGGCGAACATGCAGGCTTTTCTCGATGAGCTCGATGTCGCCAGCAAAGCTGGAGCGGAAAAAGAATTCGCCATGATCCTAGAGTTCGCCCAGGCCCAGCAGCCGGGGCTCAAGGCCATCGACGCCGCGAGCCGGGGATTCTGGCTTGAGCTTTACCGCCGCTCGGCCTTCGACTTCGATTCGCAGTCGGTTCGGCCTTATTTTCCTTATGAACGCGTGGAGCAGGGTGTTTTGTCGACGGCTGCACGGCTCTTCCAGGTCGAGTTCCGCCCGGTTCCGGATGCACTGACATGGCACGAAGACGTGGTGACCTACGACGTCTACGACCGCGATACAGCTATCGGGCGCTTCTACCTGGACATGCATCCGCGCGAGGGCAAGGACAAATGGTTCTCCGCGCATCCGCTGATTCCTGGCATCCTCGATCATCCCTCTGGACGGCAGATTCCCGAAGCGGCGCTAATTTGTAACTTTCCAGGTGGCAAATCCGGCGAGCCCGGGCTCATGCAGCACTCCGACGTGGTGACCTACTTCCACGAATTCGGGCACCTGATGCACGCTCTGCTGGGTGGTCATCAACGGTGGGCCGGCATCAGCGGCATTGCGACGGAGGGAGATTTCGTCGAGGTTCCCTCGCAGATGCTGGAGGAGTTCTTCCGCGATCCTCGTTTACTCGCGACCTTCGCGCATCATCATGAAACCGGCGAGCCTATTCCGGCAGAGCTGGTGATGCGCATGAACCGCGCCGGAGCTTTCGGCCGCGCCGACTGGGTGCGCACGCAGCTCTTCTACACCACGTATTCGCTGCAGACCCACCTGCAAGACCCAGCCTCGCTCGATCCCGATGGACTGCTGCAGGCGCTCTATATGCGCTTCCTGCCTTATACCTGGGTCGAGGGCAACCGCATGTATGCGAGCTTCACGCATCTGGTCGGGTACTCGTCAAACTACTACACCTATCTGTATGACAAGGTGATCGCGCTGGATTTCTTCTCGCAGTTCGCGCGCACCAATCTGCTCGACGATCCGATTTCGATGAAGTACCGGCGCACGGTATTGGAACCAGGAGGATCGGTGCCGGGCAAACAGATCGTCATGCACTTCCTCGGCCGCAAGCAATCGGCCGATGCCTTCGTGAACTGGGTTGGAGAAGAATTTCAGGCAGCAGCTTCCGTATACGAATAAGGAGAACGTTTGATGGCAGCTTCCGAAATACTGCGTAAGGCATACGCAGGCAAGTGGGCTTTAGTTACCGGCGCCAGCGCCGGAATTGGCGATGCGCTCGCGGTCGAGCTGGCCGCTTCCGGGACGAACCTGATTCTGACCGCGCGCCGCGGCGACCGGCTGGAGGCGCTGAGCTCGCGGCTCAAGACCGAGCACCAGATTCAAACCATGGTCATTCCCGACGACCTGGCCGATCCGGCAGCGCCGCAGCGCTTGTTCGACGCGACCGAGGGCAAGGGGATCGCCGTGGACATCCTGGTCAACAACGCGGGATTCGGCTACTACGGTGAATTCAAAAACGGCGATCTGGGATTTCAGCGCAAGATGGTGGACCTGAACTGCGCGGCGGTCGTCGAGCTGACCGGCCTGCTGGTTCCGCGCATGATCGAGCGACGGCGCGGCGATATCATGATCGTCGCATCGACCGCCGCCTATCAGCCGGTGGCCTACATGGCGACTTATGCGGCCACTAAAGTCTTTGATCGCTACTTCTCCGAGGCTCTCGCCGAAGAGGTAACACGGTATGGGCTTCGCGTGAGCGCGCTCTGCCCCGGCCCTACTGAATCGGAGTTTGGAGAGGTTGCGGGCGTGCGTATCGGAGATAACCGGAAGTATCAGTCGGCGCAGGAAGTGGCGCGACTGGGGCTGGAGGGAATGGCGGCCGGCAAGCGCTGGGTAATCCCCTACGCTGGCGGGCGCTTCCAGGTCTTCATGCAGCGTTTCGTTCCCCGCCGCATGGTGACCAGCGCAGCCGAGCGCATGTTCCGTCCTGATTCGGTGAAGAAAGCGGCGAAGTAGCCGGGGGGCGTCTACCGGTTCGAAGTCCGGTAGACGCTGGAGCGTGTCCAGTAGGTTTGGTTATCCCAGTTGATGTGGTCGCCGTCGATGGTGACCAGCCCGGCGATGGGCTTGCCGCTCCAGTCAGTCGACAGCTTGCCTTGATGGTCCACCTGGCCGCTGGCATTTCCCCACTTTCCACATGCGATGTGGATGGCGCGGTTCTGCTGACGGATGGAGCAAGGCTGCGTTCGATCGCTGCCGGCATACCATTTGCCGGAAAGATTGAGCGACGCCGAGCCGGGACGCTCTTTCACCCGCTCGCACCGCTCCCAGAAGGTGACATTCGACCAATCGATCTGACTGCGGTCCTGGTTGAGGATGCCGGTGACGCTCTCCCAGCCCGGCGCGGCAATGTTGTCCTTCCCGTACGCTCTTCCCAAAGAGGCATCCCCGTTTTCATTCGTGAGCGTGAGGTAGGCTCCGCTATCGACGATGGAGGCGTGAACTGCGGGATCTCCCTGGCCGCACCATGACCCGAGAAATGCTGCGAAGCGCGACTTTTCGGAGGGGAACTGCGCCTCCATGGCTGCCCGCACGCGGCTCCGCAGGTCGGCTTCGAATGCGGCCTGTTCGGGAGTAGGAGACGGCGGCGGAATCTGCGGCTCCGGTGGTGCGCCGCCCCACTGCCAGAAGCGCACCCACGGCGCCTTTGCGATCATCGCGGAGAGCTGCGGATCGGGGAATCGCTTGACGTAGGGAACGGCCCAGCCGATGTCGAGGCCGGACGGCGGGTCATCCACTTCCTGTTTCGCGCCGGTGCGTTTCGCGATGATTGAAGGATCGGCAAGCGCGGCTTCATCGAACTTGACCAGCCGGTGAATGGCCCCTCCGCTCATGCCGTACATGTCGATGCCGTTCGCCTCGCCAAGCTCGGCCAGCATGATGAGCGGTCCCAATGCGTAGAGCTGGTAATGGAGCGCCATACCGGCGCGGTTCATTTCGGCGGCGAGCGAGCCATCGGGTTTGATGGACTCGATGCCCTGGCGACACGCAGCAACGCCCCAGAGGAACGCATCGCGATTATTGCCGGCGACGCCCTGCGCGGCCACAGCCAGCCCGGCCCAGTACAGGTGATTGTTGTAGGCGTCGCTGCCGGGGTGGGTCCATTGCACGTCAAAGTAATCCTGCACGCGTGAGGAGACACGGGCAAACCATCGTTGTATCTCCGCATCCTGCTGCGGAGTTCCCACGCCGCTGTTGCGCACCTTGAGATAAGGGATCGCGGCACCGCTCAGCATCCAGTTCTGCAGGTAGACGCCGTTTATCTGCGGCATCTTTCCGTCCCATGCATCGGCTTTGGCCGCTGCGTCGAGCAGTGTATACACACAGGCGGCGGCCGCCTTGCTTCCTTTAGCGAGATAGTTGTCGGCTGCCAGCCCCGCGTATTGTCCGAGATGCGAGAGGCCTTCGGAGGCGGCATTGAAAGCGGCAAGCTTTGCGGGATCGATAACGGAGTACTGCTCATCCGTGTAGTAGCCCTCGGCGCTCAGAGTATTTGCAAAAGCGGGCGGGGCCGGGCAGGTGTAAGGTGCGTCGGTCGCATTCACCTTGACATCGTCCCAGGCAGAACGCAGCTTCTGCGCATTCGCAGCGGCAGTAAAGAGAACAAGACTCAACAGGACCGGCAGCTTTCTCATCGCCGACATCTTACCGCGGTCCATCTCACTGCGCTAACACGCTTTCAGAGTGCCATTGGTGGCTTGACTAAATCGTTTGACCTTGACGGTCGTTATCCGGGGTAAGTACGATTTTTTCGAACTGCCGGCGCATAGAATTCCGTGGATCTCCGCGGCGCTCGACGGGACGGCCCTCAGGAGAAACATGATATCGCCGAAGCTCAGGAAGCCACTCAGCATGGTGGCATTCGCCGCCGCACTCTGCACCGCGCCCGTACTTTCACTTTCTGCCCAAGATCACAATTCAAAGACACAGCATCATCCCTGGGACAACAAGTCTCTCTCGCCCGATGAGCGCGCGGATATGGTCGTCAAGGAGATGACGCTGGATGAAAAAATTCAGCTGGTGCATGGCGCGGGCTGGGGTGTTCTGCGCGCGGGCGATCCGGTCGATCCGCATTCGAATTTCGCCGCGAGCTATGTTCCCGGTATCGAGCGGCTGGGCATTCCGGGGATAGATCTGGCCGACTCCGCAGTGGGCGCGCGCATGGCCGCCTATCAGAGCCGCTACGCGACGCTGCTGCCCTCCACGCTAGGCGCGGCGGCGAGCTGGGATCCAGAGGGTGCACAGCTCTATGGCGACGTGATTGGGCGCGAGCTGCGCGCATGGGGCACCAACATGTCGATCGGCGGCGGCGTGGACCTGATGCGCGAGCCGCGCAATGGGCGCAACTTCGAGTACGCGGGCGAAGATCCTCTGCTGGCCGGCACCATGACCGGCAACCTGATGAAAGGCCTGCAGGCCGAGCACGTGATGGGCGATATCAAGCACTACGCCTTCAACGACCAGGAGACAGGGCGCGATATCGGAAACGCCATCATCGGCCATCGCGCGGCGCGGGAGAGCGATCTGCTCGCCTTCCAGATCGCCATCGCCATCTCCGACCCGGCCGGCGTGATGTGCTCTTACAACCGCGTCAACGGAGATTACGCCTGCGAGAACGACTGGCTGCTGAATCAGGTTCTCAAAAAGGATTTCCATTTCAAGGGCTGGGTGCTCTCCGATTGGGGCGGCACACATAGCGCGGCGAAGGCCGCGCTTGCCGGTCTCGACCAGGAGATGCCGGAAGACATCTACTTCGGCGAGCCGCTGAAGCAGGCGGTGCAAAAGGGCGAGGTGCCGATGTTGCGCCTGGATGACATGGACCACCGCATTCTGCGCAGCATGTTTGCCACTGGCGTGATCGACTTCTCGCCGTATCCGCGCTCGGTGGTCGATCCTTTCAAGGGCCGCGACGATGCGCAGCACATTGCCGAAGAGAGCATCGTGCTGCTGAAGAACGCCAACAACCTGCTGCCGCTGAATGCCTCCAGCATTCATTCCATCGCGCTTATCGGATCGCATGCCGATGTGGGCGTTCTCTCTGGCGGCGGCTCGGCGCAGGTCGACGCACCCGGCGGAAATGCAATCGATCCTCATACCGGCTCGGCGCACTGGGGAGAGACTGTCTATTTCCCCTCGTCGCCGCTGCGGTATATCCGCGAGCACGCGCCGAACGCCAAGGTGGAATTCAACGCGGGCGACGACAAATCGGCTGCCGCCGCCTTCGCGAAATCGGCGGAGGTAGCCATCGTCTTCGTGCATCAGCCGATGCACGAGGGCATGGACGCGAAGACGCTCTCTCTGCCTGACAATCAGGATGCGCTGGTGAGCGCGGTGGCCGAGGCGAATCCGCACACCATCGTGGTGCTCGAGACAGGCGGCCCGGTCTCGATGCCGTGGGCCGAGAATGTCCAGGGCATCTTCGCAGCATGGTATCCAGGCATCGGCGGGGCGCAGGCGCTTGCCAACCTGCTCTTCGGCGACGTCAATCCATCCGGCAAGCTGCCGGCAACCTTCGCCAAGCGCGACGAGGACCTGCCGCATCCCGTAATCGCGGGCATGGACTTGAAGCCGCTGCCGCTTGAGGTGGAGACAAACATGGGCGGCCATCGCATCCGTCACAACGAGATGCGTCTGCCCGCCTTCGACGTGAACTATACGGAAGGCGCCAAGATTGGATACAAGTGGTATGAAGCGCAGCACATTCAACCGCTGTTCTGGTTTGGTTTCGGGTTGTCTTACACCACGTATGAATACTCAAACCTGAAGGTGGAAGACCACGGCCGCGAAGTTACGCTCACGGTGAAAAACACAGGCTCACGCGCCGGTGCGGAGATCGCCGAGGTCTACGCCGAGCTTCCCGCAGCCGCGAACGAAAACTACAAACGCCTGGTGGCCTTCGATCGCATCCCGCTCGCACCGGGCGAGTCGAAGACCGTCACCATGAAGATCGATCCGACCTTGCTGTCGATCTATAAAGAAGCGAAGAACGGGGACGAAGCGAAGGACGGCTGGGATCTGCTTCCCGGCGAATACAAGTTTGTCGCCGGTCCCTCGTCCAGCACCACACCTCTTACCGCCACGCTTCATATCGGCAAGTAGCGCGGGCCAGGCGGCGTCCTCTTTGCAGAGGATGCCGCTGGTGCGCGTCGGTCTCGGGCGCTTCTATTTCACAGAAGCGTGCTGCGACTTCTCGTGCGCGTCCTTGGAGTGTTCGTGAGCCTTTGCCGAATGCTCGTGGGCCTGCTGGGAGTGCTTGTGCCCTTCCTCGTGGTTGCCCTGCTCGTGGTGTTCCGCTGCTGCGTGGTGTGCCTTGGCAGCGTGTTCGTGGTGCTCGGCTGCTTTGCGATGCGATTCGTGTGCCATAAAGCTCCTTTGACGCCGGGAAGATTCCCGCCCACGAGACTCTGCCTGCCGGGAAGGCCCTGACCTCACAGCCCCGTAAATTTGCAAATAAATTCGCCAGGTCAAAAAATCTCCATCTTTCGATTGATAAGGTGGCCGATCCAAGGGATGAAGACCGGCATTTCCCTGCTGCGTATATTGGGTCTTCCCTCTATTCTGGCTTTTAAGAGGTATCGATCGATGGCCGCAAGTCACAGTATTCCCAATGTCGCCCTGGCTCCTTCCTCCGGCTCCAGCTTTTATCAGAAGCTCAATTCGCAATGGCATGAGCGCGCCTTGCAGGTCTTCATGGCCATCGTTCTGGCGCATTGGGGTGAGCATCTGGTTCAGGCTTACCAGATTTATGTGATGGGCTGGCCGCGTCCCAAGGCGAACGGCATTGTGGGTCTGTGGTATCCGTGGCTCATCAAGTCCGAAACGCTGCATTACGGCTATGCGCTGGTCATGCTCATCGGGCTGTGGGTGCTGCGCAGAGGATTCACAGGCATCAGCCGCAAGTGGTGGACGACTGCTCTGGTCATCCAGTTCTGGCACCACATCGAGCATTTCCTGCTGATTCTGCAGGCGACGATCCATCACAATTTCTGGGGGAAGCCGGTTCCGTGCAGCGTGCTGCAGCTCTTTTTCCCGCGCGTGGAGCTTCACCTCTTCTACAACTCGATCGTTTTCATCCCCATGGTCATCGGCATGTACTACCACATGTTTCCGCCCGCCAATGAAAGGCAGCATGCGGCGGCGTGCACCTGCTCCTGGCATAAGGACGAAGAGGCCGCTGCCGCCAGTCCTGCCAGCAATCTAGGATAAGTTGGACAAGCTGTTCAAACAAAGCAGCACGGATGCAGATGTAAGCGCCCCGTCGAAACCTTCCCTGACGAAAGCGCGCAGGCAGAGGATGGTCAATGCGAGCCTTCTTCTGCTGGCAGAGGCATTGGCGATGACCGCCTGCCATCGCACCCGTCCGATCGATGATGCGGGGATCTCCATCCAACAGCGGATCACGCCTCAGCCTCCCCGCGTTGGACCGGCCAGCGTGGCGATCCAACTATCGGACGCGGCCGCGAGGCCGGTAGAGGCAGTCAGGATCACCGTCGAGGCCGATATGTCGCATCCCGGGATGAGCCCGGTCTTTGCTGAGGCCAGGAAAGAAAAGCCCGGCGATTACCTTGCCACCCTTAACCTGAATATGGGCGGCGACTGGGTGGTGCTGACGCACGTCGAGCTTCCCGGCGGCAAGAAGCTGGAACGCCAGATGGACCTGAGAGGCGTCGCCAGCCGCTGATTGCAATGCCTGCAACCATTCCCAATCCGAGCCGCTCCGGCGGGCACTTTGATGATCCCTTCGGACGGGATGACGAGCCGGACAATCACGGCTTCGACCTGCTGCGCGTGCCGCTGATCGGCAGCTTTCTCTCCTGGCGGCACTCCCGCACTGTTCTGCAGATTCCGGTGCTTCTCGTCAGCGTGGCGATGATCGTACACGGACTCCTCGGCCCATCGCTCGCCCCGAAAAACCTGGCAACTGTGCTGGGGTGGGTTCACTTCCGCGGCGCGCTGGTGCTGGTGCTGCTCTGCGCGGGCAACTTCTTTTGCCTGGCCTGCCCTTTCATGCTGGTGCGCAATGCGATGCGCCGCTTCATTCAGCCGCGATTCAACTGGCCGCGCCCTCTGCGCAACAAGTGGATTCCCGTCGGGCTCTTCGCCCTCATCCTCTTCAGCTACGAACTCTTCAGCATGTGGTCTTCGCCGTGGATCACGGCCTGGGTCATCGTGGGATACTTTGCCGCCGTGCTGGTGATCGACGGACTCTTCAAGCATGCGGCCTTCTGCAAGTTTGTCTGCCCGATCGGCCAGTTCAATTTCATCGCGGCGACCGTATCGCCGACCGAGGTTGCGGTGCGCGATCACGAGGTCTGCGATAGCTGCCGCACGAACGATTGCATTCGCGGCCGCCGCGAGCCGGCGGCGGATCTGGTGATCCTGCAGCGCGGCTGCGAGCTGGCGCTCTTCCAGCCGGCGAAGGTGGGCAACATGGACTGCACCTTTTGCCTCGATTGCGTGCATGCATGCCCCCACGACAATGTCGGCATCCTGAGCCGTCTTCCCGCAAGCGAGCTGATGACCGATCCGCAGCGCTCCGGCATCGGCTTTTTCTCACGCCGCAAGGACATCGCTGCGCTCACCGTCGTCTTCTGCTTCGGCGCGCTCATGAACGCCTTCGGCATGGTCAGCCCGGTCTATGCGGCCGAGAGCTGGCTGAGCATCAAGCTCCACATCCACCAGGAAGCACCGATCCTCGGCCTGCTCTTCGCTTTCTTCCTCGTTGTCGAGCCCGCAGTGTTGCTGGGCCTGGCAGGATGGGTCACCCTCGCCTGGGCAGGCGTGCGGCGAGCCTGGCTCCCGTTGATCGTCCGCTACACCTATGCGCTGGTCCCGCTCGGCTTCGGAATGTGGCTGGCACATTACGGCTACCACTTCTTTACGGGGCTCTACACCATCGTGCCGGTCACCCAGAGCGCCTTCGTCGACCTGGGCTGGCCCATCCTCGGCGATCCGCGCTGGACGCTCGTGGGCCTGCCCCAGGCCATCGTCCAGCCGATTGAATTCGGCTTTCTCCTGCTCGGCCTCGCCGGGTCTTTGAGCATCGTCTGGAGGCTGGCGGAAGACGACTCGGAAGATCATGCGTTGCGCGTCTTCACTCCCTGGGCCACGGTGTGCGTACTGCTCTTCCTGGCCTCCCTCTGGCTCATGACCCAACCGATGGATATGCGCGCCACCATCATGGCCGGATGATAGTTCGACAGTTCAGACCAATGAAGATGACCTTCCAATCCGCATGCGCGCTCCTCTGGCACAAAAGCCTCTGGCTCACCGTGATCGTTCTTTGCAGCAGCGTTCCAGCCTGGGCGCACGTCGGACCACCCTTCCCCATCATGCAGAACCGCACGGTGGGCCCTTACAAGGTCGATGTCTGGAGCAATCCCGACGTCGGGACCGGCTCCTTCTTCATCACCATCGATCCGCCGCCGGGGAAATCCGTTCCCAGCGATATCAAGGTCGAGATCGCGGTCCAGCCGGTCAGCAAACGGCTCGCCGAAGCCCGCTACGGAGCATGGCGCGAGAAGCTTCGCGATCGTGTGGAGTACAAGACCGAAGTCCCCTTCGACAAGGAAGAGCAATGGCACGTCCGCCTGATCCTCACCAGCACGCTGGGCAGCGGCGAGACCTCGACCGATGTCCCCGTCACGCCCACACTGCTGGGACGCTGGGGTCTGCTGCTCTTCGCGCTGCCCTTTGTGGGTGTTGGTTTCCTGTGGATTAAAGCCATGAGCGTGAAGCGTGAGCAGCGCCGCAAGAAGAGGCTGAGAAAGATGCAGGCTGCCGGCCGTGAGAGCTGAATTCTCCAGCATGGCTGGTAAAAGCTACGAGTTTCATTGCGAGGTCTTCCTGATAAGCGCCAAAATGGAAGACTGGATGAAAACCCAAGGCCTCCTGCCCCGCCACGTTGTGCGCATACCCCGCTCTCTTCGCTACCTGATTGCGCTGGTCTCATGCGCGGTGGTCACCATTGCTGGCTGCCACCGCGGCGGCAAGCTGCCCGATCAGAATTCGGAAGCCTACAGAGATGTAGTTTCGGATTTCTATGTCGGCCTCGCGGCGCTCCAGGTGGGTGATGATGTGCGCGCCGAAAGCACTCTGTCGAACGCGGCAAAGAACGTGCCGGAGGAGCCGGCGATCTGGGTCAACTGGGGCATCCTCGCGCTGCGTCAGCGCAACTTCGACGCCGCAGCCGAGCGGCTGAATCGCGCTCTGCAGCTTGCTTCGCGCAACGATCAGATTTACTACCTGCTCGGCGTTCTGGAGAGCGATCGCGGCAACTCGCAGGCGGCCATCACCAATTTAGGCCTCGCTGCGGGCTTGAACCCAAAGAACGTGTGGGCGACCTACGCGTTGGCATCGGAGATCGAGCGGCAGGGCGCCCCGGATAGCGACCTGCAGTATCAACACGTCCTGCAGCACATCCTCGTGATCTATCCCAAGAACCTTGCCGCCACTCTCGATCTGGCGCGCATCTCCGCGAAGATGGGCAACGATCCGCTGCTTCACGCCATGGTGAAGGACATCGAGGCACAGTCGACGGGATGGCCGCCCGCGATCCAGCAACAGTTGACTGCGCTGCAGGCTGCGTCGACCGCGCCTGATACTCATCCCGCAGCAACACGCACCATCTTTCTGCGCAACGTGCTCATGCAGCTGCCGCAGTTTCGCGCCAGCCTCGCGCTGCTTAAACCCGCACCCGGTGAAGAGGCACAGCCACTCACGCATTTCCTGAAGCTGCCCTCGCCCGCATCCACGCCAGCGCCGGCGGATCGCAGCATGACCTTCGCAGCCCAGCCGATAGCGAATTCCGGAAATAATCGATGGGATTGGATCGGAGCCATCTCGCTCACCGGCGAAGGCGCGCCGGTGGTTGCAACTGCGAATTCGCAGAAGGTTCAGCTTAGCTCCGGCGCTGAGTTCCCGTTTCCCGGCGGATCGAAACCAGCTCCGCTTTCTCCCGAGAGCATTCTCTCTATCGATTTCAACTATGACTTCAAGATGGACCTGGTGCTGGCCGGCTCCGACGGCCTGCGCTTCATGCGGCAGGACAGCCCCACGGCCTTCACCGATGTGACCGCGGCGACGAAGCTTCCGAAATCTATTCTGGATGCCAGCTACACCGGCGCATGGGCCGTAGACATCGAAGCCGACGGCGATCTCGACATCGTGCTTGGCACAGCCAGCGGCCTGCCGACTGTTCTTCGCAACAATGGCGATGGAACCTTCCAGCCCATTCATCCCTTTGCGGGGATCTCAGGGATACGCCAGTTCGTGTGGGCCGACCTCAACGGCGATGGCAACCCCGATGCTTCGCTGATCGATGGAGAGGGACGGCTGCATGTTTTTCTCAACCAGCGCTCGGGCAACTTCGCGGCGCAAGCCGTTCCTGACAGTGTGTCGGAAGCTCGCGCGATCACGGCTGCCGATATCGATCGCGATGGCGTTCTGGACCTCGTCGTGGTTCAACCTAGCGGCACAATCACGCGCCTCTCAGCCACGGAAGCCGCACCAGGCTGGAGCACAAGCAATATCGCGCAAATACCGGATCCCACCGCCAGTCTCTCCGGCGCAGTGCGGCTCCGCGCTGCCGACATAGACAACAACGGCGCAATTGATCTCATCCTTATGCAGGTGACGTCCTCTCCGCTCTCGACTTCTGCAGGAGCTCTGGTGTGGCTCGCCGACGAGAGCGGGAGCTTCAGCCTGATGAAGGCTCCCGTAGGTCCGGCCCGGGTGTTCGATATCTCCGACATCAGCGCAGATGGGCACATGGTATTGCTTGGGCTGACTGCGGACGGACAGCCACAGAAGGCAGTTGCTCAGGGAACGAAAAATTATCACTGGCAGATCATCCGGCCACGTGCCAGGCAATCGACCGGCGATCAGCGCATCAATTCGTTCGGTATCGGCGGGGAAATCGAAATTCGCTCGGCGCTGCTTACGCAGAAGCAGCCCATCGATGGTCCGCAACTACATTTCGGTCTCGGCGAGCACAGCAGTTCCGACGTTGCCCGCATCGTGTGGCCGAACGGCTCGGTGCGCGCGGAGTTTGCGTTGAAGGCCGATCAGCAGGTCCTGACCGAACAGCGGCTGAAGGGCTCCTGCCCGTTTCTCTTCGCATGGAACGGTACACGGATGGATTTCGTGAAGGATGCCGTTCCGTGGGGGTCGGCCCTCGGGCTGCGCATCAATGCGCTCGGCACCGCCAGCATCGCAGCCACCGAGGAGTGGTACAAGATTCGCGGCGACCAACTCGTCCCGCACGATGGCTACTACGATCTGCGCATCACCGGCGAGCTCTGGGAGACCTATTACTACGATCACCTCGCGCTCATGGCTATCGACCATCCGGCGGGTACTGACATCTTCACCGATGAGCGCTTTGTGGTCCCTGCCGTTAAGCCCGCCATAACGACAGTCAGCACGCCCCAACCAATCGCTCACGCCGTCGACGACAAAGGCAACGATGCCACCGCAACCTTGCGCGACTTAGATGGCAAATATCTCGATAACTTCGGACGCGGCCAGTATCAGGGCGTCACGCGCGATCATTATGTCGAGATCGATCTCGGGAATAACATCCCAACCGAAGGTCCTCTATATCTGATTGCCAAGGGATGGCTGCATCCGTCGGATTCCTCGATCAATGTGGCCATCAGCCAGGGAAGCCACGAGATGCCGCGTCCGCTCAGCCTTGAAACAATGGATAGCCAGGGCCATTGGCACGTTGCGCGCGCGAACCTTGGCTTTCCTGCCGGACGCAAGAAGATTTGCCTCATCGATCTCACCGGCCTCTTTCCGAAGGACGCGCCTCACAAGCTGCGGCTCCGCACGAATCTTGAAGTTTATTGGGATCAGATCCAATGGGCGCGCGGATTGCCGGACACCGCAATCAAGGTCACTCGGATCGATCCATCTTCGGCCGATCTCCACTATCGGGGCTATTCGGTGATTCACCAGGCGAATCCATCGTCGCCCGAAGTTCCCGACTACAACCATCTCGCCGCAACCACGCAGATCTGGCGCGACCTGCCCGGCTACTACACGCGTTACGGAGATGTGCGCGCATTGCTCGCGCAGACCGACGACCGCTACGTGATCATGAACGCCGGCGATGAAATGTCGCTGCGTTTTCCCGCGCTTGCACCGCCTCATGCCGGATGGGTGCGCGATTATGTGATTGCCGGGGATGGATGGATCAAAGACGGCGACTATAACTCGACGTATTCTGCAACGATCCAGCCGCTGCCCTATCACGCGCGCAAGCTTTACGACACGCCGCCCGGTCGCTTGGAAACGGAATGGGTTTATCGTCACCATCCTGAAGACTGGCAAAATTACCAGACGCGATATGTCACATCAGACAGCTTCGAAAAAGCATTGAGGAGTTCCGCTGTTCAATGAAACATGGTCCTACGACACGTGTACTGTTAACTCTTTTCTTCCTTGGTCTCATCGCTACGCCGATCGTCATCAAGCGCATCTCCGCGCGAAAAAAGGCAGCCGAAGCTTCCTTCGACTCGAGTTCTGCACTCGCTCGTCACGGCTTTTATCTTCGCGAAGTCTCGCATGAGGCGGGCGTCAACTTCACCAATGAAGCCCCAACGCTCGATCCCAAGCTCACGCCGATCATGCCCGAAGTTGCGTCCATGGGCGCATCGGTTTCCGTCGTCGACTACGACCGCGATGGCTGGCCCGACTTCTACGTGACCAACAGCCGCGAAGGAAGCAGGAACGCGCTTTACCACAACAACCACGATGGGACGTTCACTGATGTAGCCCCGCAACTGGGGATAGCCGACGTGAATCAGTCCGGTACTGGTGTCTCCATGGGCGCCGTCTGGGGAGACTACGACAACGACGGTTACGAAGACCTTTACCTGATCAAATGGGGCCGGCCCGAGCTCTTTCACAATGACCAGGGCCATGGCTTCACGCGCGTTTCCGAACAAGCGAGTCTACCCAAGTGGATCAACGCGAACACCGCGGTATGGTTCGATTATGACGGCGATGGAAAGCTCGACCTGTTTGTCGGAGGCTACTACAACGAGAACATCGATCTCTGGCACCTTGCCAACACGAAGATGATGCCTGAGAGCTTCGAATATGCCCAGAATGGCGGAAGAAAATATCTCTTCCACAACTTAGGCGGCGGCAAGTTCGAAGAAGTCAGCGCCAAGCTGGGCATCGATAGCAGACGCTGGGCGCTGGCATCGGGCGCGGCCGACTTGCGCGGCACCGGCCATCCCGACCTGTTCGTCGCCAATGATTACGGCGTCTCTGAGCTCTATCTCAACGACGGCAAAAGATTTCACGAAGCAGGAAAAGAGACCGGCATCGGCTTCGCTCCGAAGAGCGGTATGGATGTGGCCTTTGGCGATATATTCAACCAGGGCAAGTATTCCGTGTATGTCTCGAATATCTCCGAAGACGGCGTTCTTATTCAGGGAAATAATCTATGGACTCCGAAGGATGGGACATCCGGAGCCGCGATCAAATACGAAAACCTCGCTCGCGACTTAGGCGTCGAGCTGGGCGGATGGAGCTTCGGAGCGCAGTTTGGAGATCTGAACAACGACGGCAATCTCGATCTGTATCTCACCAACGGCAACATCTCGCTCGATCATAATAAGAGCTATTGGTACGACTTCGCGAAGGTGGCCGGCGGCAATCATTCCATTATCGAAGACGCGAAGAACTGGCCGTCGATGGAAGGCCGCAGCCTCTCCGGTTATCAGCAGAAACGTGTCTGGCTCAATGATGGAGCAGGCAAGTTCGTCGACGTAGCGCAGGCCGTGGGCGTCACCGACACCTATGACGGACGTGCCGTGGCTCTGGTCGACTTGTGGAATCGCGGCGTTCTCGATGTGCTGGTTGCGAACGAGCGCGGGCCGTTGCTGATCTACAAAAACACAGTCACGTCGGAAAACAAGTGGATCGAGTTTCAGTTGGAAGGCACGGCGAGTAATCGCAGCGCGATTGGAGCGCAGGTCGCGCTCTATTGGGATGGGCAGGAGCAGATACAGGAAGTCTCCGGAGGCTCCGGCTTTGCCGCGCAGAACGACCGGCGTTTACACTTTGGTTTGGGCAAAGTGCCAAGGATTGATAAGGCTGTCATTCGCTGGCCCTCCGGAAAAGTTCAAACCATCGAGAATCCCACGCCGGATAAGCTGTATTCGATCAAGGAGCCAGCATGAGCCAGCAGGCGATCGCAGTTCCGTTGGCAGCAAAGCCGCCGCAGTGGAAGACGTGGCTCTCACTGGAGAACCGCTATATCCCGCCTGTCTTCATCACGCTCATCCTGCTGATCGGCCATTTCACCTACGGTATCCTCGAGAGCTATCCGAAAACGCTGCTGGCCATCGGCACCGCGATTGCCACCGAGTTGATTCTCGGCCGGATTTTTCTGGGCAAGTGGCCCAACCTCGCCAGCGCATATATCAGCGGAATCAGTGTCGGCATCCTGATCCGCTCGCCCGGCTTCTGGCCTTACGCACTCTGCGCCGCGATCGCCATCACTTCGAAGTATGTGCTGCGCTTTAACGGCCGTCATCTCTGGAACCCCTCGAACTTCGGCATCTGCGTGATGCTCTTTCTGGCCTCGGAATCCGTAGCGACTCTGAGCATTCAGTGGGGCAACAACATCTGGCCGATGGTGGTCATCTGGATTCTGGGCTCGGCTATTCTATGGCGCGCGCGTCGTCTCCAGATCAGCGCCACCTATGTCATCTCGTTTTTGGCGCTCGCGTTTGTGCGCGCATGGATCACTCACGATCCGTGGCAGTCGGAGATTGCGCCTATCACCGGCCCCGAATACCAGCTCTTCATCTTCTTCATGATTACCGATCCAAGAACGACTCTGCGCTCGCGGACAGGCCAATGCATGGTGGCCTTCGCGGTAGCTGTTGTGGAAATGTTCTTACGGCTCGATCAGAGCGTCTATGCTCCGCTCTACGCTTTGTTCCTCGTCGGCCCTCCGGCATTGTTCATCGAGACGTGGATGAACAAGCGGCGTACGCAGGCCGCCTTGCATCCGCAACAAGACATCACCCGCTCTTAGAAGAAGGACTCTCATCGTGCCGCAATACCGCATCTGCTGCCTGCTTCTTTTGGCACCCATCTTACTCACAGGCTGCAAACAAAAACCCACATCTCCAGTGGAACAGCCTTCAGCTTCCAGTTCTGCTGCACAGAATGCTCCAGCGGCCGCAGCTCCTGTGCAGAAGCCGACGTCCGTATCCGATATAGCGCGCCCCTCGGGGCCGATTCACTTCACCGATGTGACGGCAGAGGCGGCCATTCGCTTCCGGCATAACAGCGGCGCCTTCGGGAAGAAGTATCTCCCCGAGACCATGGGCAGCGGCGCATGCTTCATCGACTATGACAACGATGGATATCAGGACATCCTATTCGTCAACTCCAAGGATTGGCCTGAGCATGCGGCACACAAGTCCTATGCCGCGCTCTATCACAACAACCATGACGGCACTTTTACCGATGTAACTCGCCAGGCTCATCTTGACGTCGAGATTTATGGCATGGGCTGCACCGTCGGCGATTACGACAACGACGGATATGATGACCTCTACATCACGGCCATCGATGGCAGCCACCTTTTTCATAACTTGAAGAACGGGACCTTCGCCGACGTCACAGCGAAGGCCGGCGTCAGCTCACCAGGATTTGCAACTAGCGCGGTTTGGTTCGACTACGACAACGACGGCAAGCTGGACCTGTTTGTCGCTCACTATGTCGACTGGTCCATCGAGAAAGATCAAAGCTGTTCGCTCGACGGAAAAAACAAGTCCTATTGCACGCCCGAGCTATATAAGGGCCAGAGCGCAACGCTCTATCACAACGAAGGCAATGGACGATTCAAGGATGTGACTAAGGCCGCGGGACTTTACGATCCCACCAGTAAGTCGCTCGGCGTCGCATTGCTCGACTATGACGACGACGGATGGCTTGACCTCTTCGTCACCAACGATACGCAGGCCAACAAGCTTTACCACAACAATCACAACGGAACCTTTACCGAAGTTGGATTCGCATCCGGAGTAGCCTTCAGCGATGCAGGAAAAGCGCGCGCGGGCATGGGCGTTGACGCTGCGGACTACGATGGCTCAGGACGCCAAAGCCTGGTTGCCGGAAACTTCACCAACGAAAGCATGGCCCTGTTTCACAACGATGGACAGGGACTCTTCTCCGATCAGGCGATTGCCGCCGGGATCGGTCCTCCCTCCGCGAAATCCCTGACCTTCAGCAGCTTCTTCTTCGATTACGATCTGGATGGATTACGAGATATCTTTGCGCTCAACGGACATGTTGCGGACGACATCGCTGTCTTGCAACCATCGCTGAGTTATGCGCAACCTCCGCTGCTCTTTCACAATCTGGGTCGCGGCAAGTTCGAAGATGTCTCGCAGAAAGTGGGAGCTGCCTTGCGACAAGCCGTCGTGGGGCGCGGCGCGGCCTACGCTGACTACGACCTCGATGGCGATCTCGATCTGCTGCTCACCACCAGCAGTGGTCCGGCGCGCCTGTTACGCAACGATAACGGCAATCAGAACGACATGCTTCGCATCAGGACAGTGGGAACACGCTCCAATCGAGATGGGATCGGGGCTAAAGTCACGATCACAACGTCCAAGGGCAGACGCCTCTTCGCAATGGTGAAATCGGGCTCCAGCTATCTGTCGCAAAGCGAGCTGCCGTTAACCGTCGGCCTGGGCAAGCCGGATCCCGGCAATGTTGTGACGATCGCAATTGCGTGGCCCAGCGGCCATAAGGAAACGATCGACGGTGTGAAGCCGAATCAATTTCTCACTATTCAAGAGGGCAAGGGGATTGTTGCTGCCCAACCGATTATGTTCGCGCAAACTCAGAAGAAGTAAGCTCTGCAAAACCGCAGCGATGCAATAGCTGAAGAATATCTTCACGCGTGGCTCCGAGCTTATGCGCCGAGTGAAGCAAATCCTCCGCATCGACGGGATACCAGTTTCGGCGTGAACGATCTCCCAGTCCGGCGACGTTGATCGGCTCAATGGCTCTCACGATATCGCGTGCCAGCTCTGCCGACTCTTCCTGTGTGCGCAGACGAAGAGCCTGCTCAATCAGCTGGCGCGAAGCGGGTCCGAATGTGAGGTGGTCATGCAATAAGAAAGACGTCGCGAGCTTCGTCTTATCCAAACGGCGCGCTGTCTCTGAAAAACTGGCTGTAGCGAAATAAAGCAGCGACAACGATACGAATACGGGAAAATCGCTCATGTTTCTGTAGAGCGCGCCGATCAGCCGCGAGGCAGCCACTAACTCCGCGTCTGTATCGACCGCGTATCGTTGTAGAGCTTCGCCAAATTTCTCGGTTCCCCAATCTCGCTCGATACTATCTGCCAATCTAGAAATGCCCAGCAGGGTAAGCGGAAAGCCGGTCGAGAGGAGTGGATCGACAAAGCCCGCCGCCGAAGGCAGCATCGCCCACTTACTTCCTACGATGGCGGATGTTCGGAAGCTGAGCCTCGGCACATAGGTGAACGGCCGCTCAGGAATTGCCGAGCAAAACTGCCCCTGTAGCGCGGGAATCAGTTTCAATAGCCGGTTCCAGCCTATAGCGCCCTCGTGCAGAGCGAGTCTTGTCGCGACCTCATCTGTCGCCGCAACACCGGCGCTGGTCACGCCATTGTTGAATTGCAGCACCCATATCCATCCACCATCGAAGACGTGATGGACTGCGGCATCGTCAATTGGATACGGCGGAGTTTCAGCGGTTCGGCTGGCGCTCCCGTCGGCAAGGCGTCTTATTCCCGTGAAGTGATTGAAGAGAGCTTGTGTCGCGGGCATGCCAGGCAATTCACGCTCGCCAAGTCCGAGTGTGCGATGGAGAAAGCCGCGGGGACCTGTGGCATCGATAACAAACTTTGCGTGAAAGACAGCCGGCTCCTCCCGATGCTTTCCTTCGAGCTTTACCGTATCGCCGCAGTCGATGAAACGATGCAGGCTGACTTCGTCGACATAGTCCACGCCGCACTCTTGAGCCTGGCGAAGAAGAAAGTGATCGAAGTCCGCGCGATACCAATGCGTATCGGCGATCTCGTCGTGAGGACTTGCTGCAACCAGCAGTTGATCTTGCCGGTCGGCTGATGGCCTGCTCGCTTCGCCGAGAACGTGATGGTGAAAGGTAAATCCGCGTTTCAACCCGCACGCTAACTCAGGATAAGTTCGCTGCCAGCTTCCCCACTTGGAGAGCGGGGCCACCATGGGCAAGTTATACCGCATGGCCAGCTCTTCCAACATCAGGTTCGCCAAGGGAGTTGAGGATTCTCCAATGACCACGCGAGGATGCGTACCCTTCTCGATCAAAACAACTGACCGTCCGAGCCTGCGCGCGATCATCGCCAGCAAAGAGCCAGCGAATCCTGAGCCGACAATGGCGATGTCGTAACAGTCGCTCAGTTATGGCCTCCACAAACATTGCAGTGAATCGATGGAAGATCCGTCTGCTGTAGATTCATCGTTTGCAACCGCGCGATTCTCGCGGGATGACACTTCAGGCATTCCATTCCAGGCTGCGCATCCCACAGGTCAACGAAGACGCGGCCGCGTCGAAGCCCGATGCCGTAGCTCATTGCCAACTCCACCTGGGCAAGGCGCGGCGCAGTGAATTCTCCCAGCGAGGCGAGCGTTTCCATCGCTCCATTCCCGCCGCGCGTGGGAATGAGCGAAACAGCGGTTGCTCCGCAATCGAATGCAAAGTCCAGGGATCGTTGCGCCCAATACAGTGAGTCTTCCGGCCGCATGAATGGAGGCTGAACGAGAACGAAGGAACGCAAATCTATGTGATTCTCGCCAAGGAAGGCGGCCGCGGCTGCAAACTCTTCCAGCGTCATTCGCTTGTTCAGTTGTTTCAGGACTTCGGGATGCGCAGTCTCCAGACCCATCGCCACTTCGAGCCTGCCGTGGAGCATATCCCGGAAGGCGAGGCATTTGTCCCCGACTAAGGAAGGGTGGCACTCGACGATGACGCGGTCGAAGCTGTTGAATCGCTCCGCAATTGCGGCGTAGTCAGCGACAGGGATGGCATGCGGATCGAAGAAACTTCCGCTGTTATAAAGCTTGATCGTGCGCGCATGAGGAAGCCGTTCGAGTGCATAGTCGATCTGCGCTGGAATCGCGCCCGGCCGTACGGCGCTGGACAGAGTATTCCGCCACAGATCGCACATCACGCAACGCCACGGGCATTCGCGATTGGTAAGAAACACTGTTGCCACCGGTTGGATCGTCCCAACTGCGGCCGCTTCGTCTTCAACATGGAATGCGTAGGGCTGCAGCGGATTCAAGCTCGCACGCGATGTCCGCTGCGCCACAATCCATCGATCGCGCTCCGCTGCTGTCGCTGGGTAAGACGCATCCATCGCGCTTCTCACCGGTAGAGAGAAAGGAATTGCCCGCGGTACACGGACTCCTGCATGGGCAGGAGGCTGCGCAGAGCATCGACCGGCAGCGCTCCATGTTGAAAGCGGCGTTTGGGGAAGATAGGCATCTTGAGGCCGGTAACCGCAGCAACCCCTCGCGACACTACCTCGCCTTTCAGCTCGTAAAGCCGCTCGACACTGTAGTCCGTCAGCCGGATGAACGGTATCGCCTCGGCAACAGCAATCACATTAGGACGAGTATAAGGACTTAGCCCGGAAAATCCATAGTGGTGCGCGGGTGCATAAGTTCGCGTGTAGGATCGGCTCAGCCCTCCGCTGTAAGTCAGCGAGTGCTTGATCTTGCCGACTCCCCATCCTTCCTGGTAGAGCATCTGGTTGTGCACCACGCTGCGAATGGTCAACTCGGGATTTTCCTCGATGGGATAGTCTTTCAGGTTTTCGTCGCCGCCATCGCCATCCAAAAGGTATCGCCACTTCGGATAACGCTCGCGGATCCCCTTGCACAGGGCCAACGCCATGGTCGCCGACTCGACATCGAGGAGCTTATAGTCTTCGGTGATGCGAATCGTCTCTTCGACATTGAGTGACGCGGCATCCGCCTCGATCGGCTCCAGGAACAGGCCAAGACCCAGCGCCCCGAGAAATGCGCGCGCCTGCTGCATATCTGGACCATCGCCCAGATCGAGAGTGAAGGCCTTCAGGCGGCTCGGACTCATGCCGAGTTTGCGCATCACGTGGTAGGCGACGAGAAAGACGCTTCCGCTGTCGATTCCGCCGGAGAAGCAGACCCCAATAGGTTCAGCTTCCGGAACTCGTCGCACCCATTGCGAGATTTCTTCGGCAAGGGCCGAGATATACGCGCGGCCAATCTCATCTAAGTCCGTCGAAAGGCTGTTTGCCCGCGGCGAGAAGAAGCGCGTGTACGTTGGATCGGGATCGGGACAACCTATGAGTTGAATCTCGACTACATAGTGTGCGGGAACCATCCGGGTATAACTCGGATGAAATTGTCCTTCGAGCCCTTCGGACTTCAGCCAGTTGTAGATCGCATCGATGCGAGGGGAGACGATCAGGACCGGCCCCTCGGAGCGCTTCGCCAGGAAGTAGCGCATGGGGCGATCAAGGGAGCGGGCCATACGAACGGTCTTGCCGTCGCGCGCGATCAACGCGAACGATCCCTCGATACGCCTTACCGCATCCGGCGCGCCGCTCAGCACCGCGGCTCTAGCTTCTTCGACGGTCTGGTTCAGAATCTGATTGGCTTTCGGCTCGGTAAGATCGACGACCCGCTCGACGTATGGTTGCACGACAGTCCCCTGGAGAGAATTTCCCGCCTCCAGTCTATCCAAATTCCATCGAGCCCAGCTGAAAGTCGATTCGATGTTGATCGATCAAAGCTAGTCTTCTGAATTACTCATGCATGTGATCTTGAAGCGATTCTGGTACAGAGCTGGCTCAAGGGAAACTGCAGGTCCCTCCACTTCGCTTCGCTACGGTCGGGATGACAACTTTATGCTCGAAGCCATGACTCAGAGACTACGACACCTTGGCGCGGTCCCGATCTCGCTCGCCCGGAGACGCCGCATCGAACGCCGTGGAGACCATGTCCGGATGGACGCCTCTTTGCTCGGACCACCCAGGCAGGTCGTGGCTCCCCGTGATCAGGCGCGCACCCCGCGTGAAAGTGAAGTAATTCCAAACCCACTCGAAGAAGACAGCAACCCGGTTGCGGAACCCGATCAGGAAAAAGATATGGACAGTCAGCCACGTAAGCCACGCGAGGAAGCCGCTCCAGTGCGCCTTAAACGGCCACTCCACCTTGGCGACGGCGGCCAGACGGCCGATCGTGGCCATATCTCCCTTGTCGAAATAGCGGAACGGAGTTCGCGGTTTTCTCGCCAGATCCTGGGAGATCATCTTGGCCACGTGATCGCCCATCTGCATGGCAGGCTGCGCCACTCCCGGAACCTGCTTCCCATCCTGTTCGAAGTGGGCCAGATCGCCGCAGACGAAGATATCAGGATGCCCCGCGGGATTCAGCGTGCTATCCACCAGTACGCAGCCGCGCCGGTCCGTCTCGAAGCCAAGCAGATGGCCAAGCGGGGATGCCTGGACGCCTGCGGCCCACAGCGTCACGACTGAGTCAATCCTCTGACCGCCGGCGACTACGTATCCAGGCTGGATATCGGTGACCTGCAGCGCGGTGTGAACCTCTACTCCCAGCCCGTTCAGCTGCTTCACCGCTTTCTCCGACAGGTCTTCCGGATAAGCGGCCAGAATGCGCTTTCCGCCCTCGATGAGCAGCACACGCGCCGTCGTCGGATTGATATGCCGGAAGTCATGCCGCATATAAAGCTTGGCGATGTCCGAGATGGCGCCAGCCAGCTCTACTCCGGTCGGGCCGCCGCCGATCACTACGAAATTCAATGGCGGATGAGCGCCGGTCTCCAGCATCTGGCGCTCGGCCAGTTCGAAGGCCAGCAGCACGCGGCGGCGAATTTCGATCGCGTCTTCCACCGTCTTCAATCCCGGAGCGTATTGCGCCCACTCGTCGCGCCCGAAATACGAGTGGGTCGCGCCGGTGGCAACCATCAGGTAGTCGTAATCCATCTCCGCGCCGCTCTTCAGCTGCACCCGGCGGGCGTTGAGGTCGAAGCTGATCGCTTCGTCCATTAGAACTTCCACATTCTGCTTGCCGCGAACGATGGAACGGATCGGCGATGCGATATTTGCCGGAGACAGCACGGCAAGGGCAACCTGATAGAGCAACGGCTGAAACGTGAAGTGATTGCGCCGGTCGATCAAGGTCACGTCGATGGGCAATTTCGCAGCCGCCACCGCTGCATGAGTGCCGGCAAACCCGCCACCCAAAATCAGCAGGCGCGGACGCCGTCCCTCGCCTATTGCCGGAATCTCTATCGCTTTCGAAGTCACCGTCATTGTTTCCCCTTACTACTAAAGATGCTCGTGGAGCGCGTCTTGTTACAGGATAGTATCCGCGGCCGATAGGAGGCACTCTTCACCGAATTGGCATAACAAAAAAGGGGATGGAGCCAAGGCCCCATCCCCTCTGTAACTGATTGCGATTGCGTTGGATTTACTTCCCGTGGTGTTCGCCGCCGCCATGCTCCCCACCGCCGTGTTCGCCGCCCGACGGTCTTGCTGCCGGATGCGCCTGCTGACCACCAGCGGGCCGGCCTGCCGCCGGACGTCCCTGCTGTCCGCCGGGCTGGCCGGCCGGGCGGTTGAAGTTGCCGCCACCAGGTCTTGCAGCATTATTGGCTCCCGGAGCTCCTCCAGGACGGTTGAAGTTGCCGGGGGTTGTTCCGGGGCGGTTGAAGTTTGCTCCGCCTGGACGGGCAGCCGTATTCGCCCCCGGACGGTTAAAGCCATTCGCTCCCTGCGCTCCTGGACGATTGAAGCCGTTCGCGCCGGGGCGATTGTAGCCTGCCGCACCGGGACGGTTGAAGCCGCCGGCGCCGCCAGGCCGATTGAAGCCCGCTGCACGATAGTTCGGCGCATGCATGGCTACATTCCGGTTATAGGCACGAGCACCCGGATTGCGATCGAAGCGGCCGTAGTACCCGTGATTGACCACCGTCACGCTGCGCGAGATGTAGACGTTGCGCTGGAAGACGACGGAGTGCGATCCCCAGCCTACTCCCCAGTTATGCCATCCCCATCCGAAGCGATTCCATCCGCCGATGGCGATGCCGATACCGAAGCCGATGGCCAGGCCTACACCGATGGCAACACCGATCGGCGGAGCGGGGACATAGTATCCAGGCCACGCTACCACCGGGCCGCCGTAGACCACCCACGGATTGTAGTAAGGAACATAGACCACAGCCGGATTGGCCGGCGCGATCACGATATTGCTGGGCTGGTACTGGACTGCGATCTGCTGCGAGCTGCGCAGATTGCCGGTGTCATAAGCGCGCTGGCGCATGGTCTGCACCGCGCCCATCACGTCCTGCGGCTGGTTGTAATAGGCGTTGCCCAGCTGGCTGGTCCAGTCGAGGTTTTTGTCCAGATTCGCCAGGACCGAGGGAAACGCGATCAGAGCCTTCACACTGGGATCCCACTGCATTCCATCCGCCATCTGCCCGATCTGATCGGGAGGAGCTCCCTGGTGCGACTGCACGAAGCGATCGGCGTCCACAACCTGGGTCGGGAAGGTCGAGGCGGCAAGAATCTGTGCGACGAGAGCGTCGGGATAGAGCGCAATCGGAGCTACCAGCTGATTTAGCTGATCGGGACCGAGGGCTCCGTAATTTTGCGGAGGAGCACCGCCCTGATCTACAGGCCCACCCTGGTCGGCCGGCGCCCCGGTCTGATCCGGCGGAGGAGGAGGCACATCCTGCGCCAGCACATCGGCCACGCCGAGCGGAATCATGAGATACATCAGCGCGCAGGCAATGGCGCGCTGTCCAAACTTGAGCACGTCTCCCAGCGCGAGCGGATTGTCTGGCGTAGCTTTCGAGATTGAATCTTGCGGTTGCTTAACCTTCATATTGAGCCTCATTCTTTCGGCAAAAAAACTTTCGGCAGGTTGGTCGAACCGGCGTTCCATTCACTCCGTCACCCGACCGCCTGCACCAAACGATTACAGACACTCTGACACGCAATTGGAGGCTGGAGTTGCGTGCCGGTCCATCTTTCTGAGGGTAAGACATGTAGCCTTAGGGATTCTAAGCGCAAAGAAAAACAAATATTGATATCGCGGAAGGTTGAAACCAGACATACCAGACATGGATATACAAACATGCGCATAAGAACGAAATCCCTTCCTATGCGCATGCCGCAAACGCAATCGTTTTAAATCTCGGGGAAGAAATCAAAGAATGCGTCGATGCTCTGGCGCAACTGCGCCTCGATCTGCTCGCGAGTTCCTTCGAGCAGGTGCATCGTAACGCGGGCGTTATTCCCGTTCTTAAGTTCGACAGGCGCTTCGCCTACGCCGGCCACTTCCTCGGCAGGAAGCAGGCGCAGACCGTATACCAGAGCTAGATTGGCCATGAAATCCTCATCTCGTTGCGCCTGCGATCATACAAAGCCGCCGGTCTGGCGACAACCTCAGTGGCCATGCTCTTCCAGATACTTCTCGACTTCAAGCGCGGCCATGCAGCCGGAACCGGCAGCGGTAATCGCCTGGCGATAGCGCCGATCCTGCACGTCGCCGCAGGCATAAACGCCGGGAACGCGCGTATGCACCTGGTCCTTGGTGAGCACATAGCCATCCGCATCGAGATCGATCTGGCCGGCAAACATCTTCGCGTTCGGCTCGTGACCGATACCGAGAAACAAGCCGCTGATCGCCAGCGTCGATTGCGCTCCCGTCGCAGTATCGCGCAGCCGCACACCTGCGACTTCCTTTTGCTCTACGCCGAGGACCTCTTCGACCGCAGTGTTCGACATGAACGCGATTTTGGGATGGGCGATGGCGCGCTCCAGCATGATCTTCGAAGCGCGGAAGTGGTCGCGCCGATGCAGCAACGTGACCTTGTTGGCAAAGCGGGTCAGGAAGAGCGCCTCTTCCATCGCGGAATCGCCGCCGCCGACCACGGCGATCTCCTTGCCCGAGAAAAAGAAGCCGTCGCAGGTGGCGCAGGAGCTCACGCCATGCCCGATCAACGCCTGCTCCGAGGGCAGACCCAGCCAGCGCGCCGAGGCTCCGCTGGCGATGATTAAGGTGCGGGTATGGATCGTCTCGCTGCCCAGGTTCAGCACGAAGGGGCGCTTGGAAAGATCGGCCGAGACGAGATGGCCCATGCGGAAGGTGGTTCCGAAACGGCTCGCCTGCTGCTTCATGTTTTCAATGAGTTGCGGACCCTGAATGCCCTCCGGCCAGCCGGGGAAGTTCTCCACCAACGTGGTGATGGAGAGCTGTCCTCCGGGCTCGTGCCCTTCGAGAACAAGCGGTTTCAGGTTCGCGCGTGCAGCATAGATGGCGGCGGTAAGGCCGGCGCAGCCGGAGCCGAGGATGACGGTATCGTGGATTTCTGACATGGCGTGGACTTTCCGAATTGTACCCGGACTGCGCGTCCGGCGATCTACGCCTGTGGCGCAATCTGCTGGGCTCGCTTCCTGGGGTCGCTCGATCTTAGATTCACATCCACGAAACAGGATGCAGGACTGGCCGTCCAAGCCTTCGCAGGACTCGCCGTCCAGGCCTTCCGCGGGACTCGCCGTCCAGGCCTTCCGCGCCTTTGGTGCACTTCTTGATGCTTCGCCCTGGCGTCCGTGGCTATCAATCTTCAGGGTGCCCCACATCTCGATTTTGATGTGGGATCACGAAACCCAAAGCGCCGGAGGCGCGCTCGCCTGGACGGCCAGTCCTGCCCCATGTCTCGCTTTTGAGACATGGGATTCCACAATCGCCGTTACTTCTACGGATCGAGCGCCAAGGCGCAGGCGCGGCCCGCTTATCTGCCCAGGCTAAGCGTGGGATCGGCGGAGAGCTCATCGGCGGCAATTTCCTTGCTCAAGAATTTCGGCCATGCCGCGGCGGCGATCATGGCTGCGTTGTCGGTCGAGAGCGCCAGCGAAGGAAAGGCTATTGGCAATCCGCGATCGGCGGCCTCCGCCGTGAAACGCACCCGCAGCTCGCGATTTGCGGCCACGCCTCCCGAAACGAGCAGGCTGGTCGCGCCCAATTGCTCGGCCGCGCGGAAGGTCTTGCGGCGCAGATCGTCCACTACCGCTCTCTGAAAGGAAGCGATCAGGTCTAACGCTTGTTGATCGCAAAGAGCCAGGGCATCCGAAGGCCTGGCATCGGGGATGGCCGCCAGCACACTTCGCCTGTGTTCGATGCTCTCGGCCATGGCATGCAGCTGCGTGTAGCGAAGCACCGCCGTCTTGATGCCGCTGAAGGAGAAGAGCGTGCTCGCTGCAGGATCTGCTGCTGACCGGCCGGCCGCGGCGGGGCCATCGCGGCGATGCGCCTTCGCCTTAATCTGGGCAAAGGAAAACGGCACGGCCGAGGGGTTGCCATGCGCTGCGAGGGCATCGATCCACGGACCGCCCGGATATCCTAGCCCCAGCAGCTTGGCCACCTTGTCGAAGGCCTCGCCGGCCGCGTCGTCGACGGTGCGGCCCACGTTGCGATAGCTCCAGCTCTCGCCGCGCTTCCGCACCAGATACAGATGGGTATGGCCGCCGGAAACGACCAGCGCCAGAGCCGGCAAGGGCAGAGGCGGCTGTTCGGACTTTGCCGCCAGCTCCGCCTGCTCCAACAGGACGGCATGAATGTGTCCTTCGAGATGGTTCACGGCAATCAGCGGCTTGTTCAGCGCGAATGCCAGCGCCTTGGCATAGCTGATGCCCACCAGCAGCGCGCCCGCAAGGCCGGGGCCGGAGGTGACGGCAATCGCATCGAGATCGCCGAAGCCTGCGCCGGCTTCTTCCATTGCTGCGCGTACCACGGGAACGATATTGCGCAGATGCTCGCGCGAAGCCAGCTCGGGAACCACACCGCCGTAGGGCGAATGCGTCGGGATCTGCGAGGCGACCACGTTCGAGCGCATCTCGGCTCCGCCGCGCACCACCGCAGCTGCGGTTTCGTCGCAGGAGCTTTCAATGCCGAGAATCAGGCCGCTGGAACCAGCCGTGTTAGGAGTTATCACATCTCTATAGTAAAGAGGCAGGAGTAAAGAGACAGGAGTCGATCATTGAGTTTGCAGAGGGAGACGACATCGGCGCAATCAGCGGCCGCGCAGATCGTAGACCGCCTGCGCGCCTCGGGCTATGAGGCCTACTTCGTCGGCGGATGCGTGCGCGACCTGCTGCTGGGGCGTGCGCCTGCCGATTTCGACGTGGCGACGAATGCTCATCCCGATGCCGTGCTGAAGCTCTTTCCCCGCACCTTCGCGGTTGGCGCGCACTTTGGCGTCATCCTGGTGGCCGACGAGGCCTACACGGGCGAGATCGGGGGCCAGCAGATCATGACCGAGGTCGCCACCTTCCGCAGCGACGGAGCCTATTCCGACGGCCGGCGGCCCGAGTCCGTCCGTTTCTCCGAGAGCCCACAGGAGGATGTCCTCCGGCGCGACTTCACCATCAACGGCATGCTCCTCGACCCGCAGATATGGAAAGATTCGGGCGATCTCGACTCGTCGGTGCTGGATTTCGTCGGCGGCCGCGCCGATCTCGATGCCCGTCTGGTGCGGGCCATCGGCGACCCTCAGCAGCGCTTCGAAGAAGACAAGCTGCGCATGCTGCGAGCGGTCCGCTTTGCCGCGCGCTTCGACTTCGCCATTGCGCCTCAGACCGAAGCCGCGATTCGCAGCCTCGCCGCGAAGATCGGCCAGGTGAGCCACGAGCGCGTTCGCGACGAGCTGACGCGGATGCTCACCGAAGGCCGCGCCCGCCGCGCCTTCGAGCTGCTGGATAAAACCGGATTGCTCAAGGAAGTGTTGCCGGAGATCGATCGACTTCACGGCGTAGAACAGCCGCCCGAATACCATCCCGAGGGCGATGTGTGGATTCACACCCTGATGCTGTTGGAGCAATTACCCGAAGGCGCTTCCGCCGCGCTGGCCTGGGGCACGCTGCTGCACGATGTCGGCAAGCCCGCCACCTTCAAGCCCGCGCCCGCTTCCGGTCCAGGACGCATTCGCTTCAATGGGCATGCCGAGGTCGGTGTGCGCATTGCCGAAGATATCTGCCGCCGGCTGCGCTTTTCTAACGAGGAGGCCGAGCAGATCGCCTTGCTTGTCGCGAATCACATGCGCTTTGGCGATGTGATGAAGATGAAGGAGTCGACCTTGAAGCGGTTCTTCCGGCTCCGCGATTTTCCGGAGCATCTGGCGCTCCATCGCATGGACTCGCGCGCCAGCCACGGGGACCTCACGCTCTATGACTACGCCAAAGAGCGCTACGAGGCCATCCCTCAGGAAGAGGTTCGCCCCAGCCTGCTGGTCACCGGCCGCGATTTGATCGCCGCCGGCTACAAGCCCGGGCCGGAGTTCAAAGAACTCATGGCTCTCGCCGAAGACGCGCAGCTCGAGGGCCGAATCCACACGAAGAAAGAGGGGCTGAATCTGGTGCGGGAAGCGGCGAAACGGACGTCGTAATCCGCCGCACACTCGCATGTTGAATGTGAAACGCAGAATCTCGGCGATGCACTTTTAGCATCGCCAAGATTCTTCATCCTTCCATTCGTGTGGACGACTTACATCAATTGCCCTGAACGCGAAGCGACCAACGGGAGCGGAGCAAACGCGAAGCAGTCGCCTGGACGGCGAGTCCTATTGCGGTTGCACTTGTGGATAGCCGTTCTGTGGCGCCGGGTACTGTGGAGCTCCGTTGGGAGGCTGCGCGCCCTGCTGCTGTGGCTGCTGTCCATCCGGAGGAGGCGGCGCTGTGCCGCGTGGCGGTGTCGGCTTCGGGCGATCGATCAGCTTGAAGCCGTCGCGCACCACAAAGAAGTTCTGCTCCGGCAGGTCGGATTCGAGCAGGCCGCCATCGCGTCCGTAGTAAAGCTCCACGCTGATGGGGTTCTGCTCGCCCACGGTCACCGTCATGTGCAATACATCCACCTGCGCGTTGGCCAACCGGCCGCGCACACTCGATCCGCGGTTGTAGCTGGTCGGAACCAGGAGACCCTGCTCCTTGGGTATAAGAACCCACGAGGTGGGAGGGCTCTGCAGGCCTATCTGCACCAGCAGAACGTAAGCGGCGGGATCGAGATCCGGCAGCAGCACCAGGTGCTGATGGCGGTCAACGGTGTTCTGCGACTGCTTGCCCTGCGCGTTGATCTCGATCTGGAACTGGCGTCCGGTGGAGTCGGCATGGGCGCTGAATGTTACCGGGCTGCCATTGACCGTGCCGTTGATCTGGTCGCTCACCAGGTTCAGCGAATGGTCGAGATGCTGGGTATTCGTAAAGCTGTAGCTGAATTTGGACAGGCTCATCTTGCCCTGCGAGGTGACGGCAAACCCCGAGGGCGTAACCTCGACGGTTCGGTCAGCCGAGCCGACGGACTTATCCCCCTGATAAATCAAGTAGTGCGAGGAACCGGCAGGAAGCTGAACCTGAGTTTGGGCCGGAGCAATTCCGGATTGGGCCGGAGCAATTACAGGAAGCACGAACAGGCCAAGCAGCAGAAAATTGGCGGGAAAGCGCATTTCGTATCGAAACCTCTTTCTATTCAGACGCGTTTTTCGGAAAGAAGCTTCGGTGGAAAGTGCAGGGTGCAGGGTTTAGGGTTCAGGGGATAGAAAAACAGGGTGCAGGGTATAGAAGCTTCACCCTAAAACCTGTTCCCTACACCCTGCTTTTGTTAGCAGGGTTTAGGGTTCCGGGGATAGAAAAACAGGGTGTAGGGGTCAGGGGGCAGAGTATAGAAGCTACACCCTAAAACCTGTTCCCTACACCCTGCTTTTGTTAGCTACACCCTAAAACCTGTTCCCTACACCCTGCTTTTGTTAGCCTTTGGCCTGGTCGAAGCGCTTGTTGATCTCTTCCCAATTCACGGTGTTCCACCATGCGGCCAGGTAATCGGGGCGTTTGTTCTGGTATTTCAGGTAATAGGCGTGCTCCCAGATGTCGTTTCCGAGGATGGGGAACTTGCCCTGGAGCAGCGGATTGTCCTGGTTCGGGGTGGTCACGACGGCCAGCTTGCCGCCATCCCAGACCAGCCAGCCCCAGCCGGAGCCGAACTGCTTCGCCGTGGTCTCGTTGAACTGCTTCTTGAAGGCCTCGAAGTCGCCGAAGTCCTTGCGAATCTGCTCTGCGATCTTGCCCGTCGGCTCGCCGCCGCCGCCCGGCTTCATGATGGACCAGAACATGGTGTGGTTCACATGTCCGCCGCCGTTGTTGCGCACCACCGTGCGCACGTCCTCGGGAATGTTATTCAGGTTGCGAAGGAGATCTTCCGGAGTGTGCTTCGCCAGATCGGGATGCTTTTCCACCGCGCCATTAAGATTATTCACATAGGTCTGGTGGTGCTTGTCGTGGTGCAGCTTCATGGTCTCGGTGTCGATATGCGGTTCGAGTGCGGCGTAGTCGTAGGGAAGTGGTGCGAGTTCGTAAGCCACAGTAGTTCTCCTTCGGGTAGTGGTTAGGAAATCTTTGATCGAGACACGGATTCGTGGTGAATCCAATGTGTGTGCGTCCTCGATCATAATGGATGCGGCAACTTCACGCGCGGTGCAGGCCAGGCCGAAGAAGAGGCGAACATTCGTATCACGCAAGAAAGTTTTCTTCGACAATTCAAGAAAATAGACCGGCCTCGGAAACCCGGGCAGGGTTCAAATCCGCCGCTGAGTCGACTTCAGAGCCAAATGCGCGTCCAATAGGGATTGGCTTTTGTCACTTCAATGCGCCACGAAGAACGTAGCGTTTTGCTCCGCACGCGCATCTCTTAAGAAACGATCGCTTTGGCTCGCTCAAAAATAACTCGCACAGAAATTACTCGCAGAGAACTCCTGCGCGTGGCCGGAGCATCCGGCGCACTGGCCATCGGCGCTCCCGCTGCAGCTCTGGCGGCGGGCTTTCAGAATCAGGCGCAGACGCCGCCGGTAAAACCGGGGCAGGAACCCAAGACCGAGGCGCAGGCCGCGGAGAATTATCCCCGCACGCCCGGCGTCTTCATCAATCGGCCGCTCACTCAGATTTCGAAAGACGCCGAAGCGCTGCTCGATGACCTCGAGGGCCGCGCCTGCGATTTTTTCTACAACGAAGCCAGCCCCAAGACCGGCCTGGTGCGCGACCGGGCCCCGGCGGTGGGAAGATCCTTGAGCCGGGTGGCGAGCATCGCGGCGACCGGCTTCGGGCTCAGCGCCCTGTGCATCGCGGCCAAGCGCAACTATCTCTCTCCCAGCCTGTGCGAGCAGCGCGTGGAGAAGACGCTCGCGTTTCTGCTTGAAGATTGCCCGCACGAGCACGGCTTCCTCTACCACTTCATCGACATCGAGAGCGGGCAGCGCATGTTCGGCAGCGAGCTGTCTTCGATCGATACGGCGCTGCTGCTGTGCGGCGTGCTTCTGTGCCGTCAATATTTCGCCGGCAACACCCGCATCGAGGCGCTGGCTACTACTTTTTACCGCCGCATCGATTGGGAGTGGATGCTGAACGAGGGCACCACGCTCTCCATGGGCTGGCTGCCCGATCAGGGTTTCCTCAAGCACCGCTGGGACATCTACTCCGAGCTGACGACCATGTACCTGATGGCCATCGGCTCGCCCACGCACCCCATCTCCGCCGATACCTGGAACGCCCTGCAGCGTCCGGTGGTGAACTACGGCGGAATTCAGTACATCAGCGGAGTGGCGCCGCTGTTCATCCATCAGTATGCGCATGCCTGGTGCGATTATCGCGATCAGCGCGACCTGCACACCAATTACTTCACCAATTCCATCGCCGCCACGCGCGTTCATCAGCTCTGGTGCATGGTGCTGGGTCAGAAGTTCAACTGGATCGATCAGGACATGTGGGGAATCTCGGCCTCCGATGCACGCGACGGCTATCGGGTATGGGGAGGACCGCCGACCATGGGCAATCCTGACGGCACGCTCGTCCCCTGCGCCGCAGCCGGTTCACTGCCCTTCCTGCCCGCCGAGTGCTCTCACGTTCTGTTGAGCATGCGCGAGAAGATGGGCAGCAAGGTGTGGACACGCTACGGCTTCGTCGACGCTTTCAATCCCAAAACCAATTGGTTTGCGGAAGACATTCTCGGTATTGACCAGGGCATCAGCATCATCATGGCGGAAAATCTTCGCACCGGCTTCTCCTGGCAGTACTTCATGAAAAATCGGGAGATCACGCACGCCATGAGCGAGGTGCAGTTCCATCCCGACCCGGACGCAAATACACAGGTCCTGTAACCTCTCCCGATATTGGCTTGACCGGAGAGAGGGCGCAAGCCAGGTGTAGAATCGCGTCGGCTCGCGCAGGCGGCGTTTCCCAGCGATCTTCCTTCTCCGACTTCCTCCATGAATCCTGATTCCAAGTTGCGGAATCATAGAAGTGAAGTTTCGCTAGCCCTCTGTTGTGCCAGTACTTTCCCGGCAGTCCCCGGCCTCGTATTTGTGCTTTCACAATCGTACGGTAGAGTTTAGCTTTGTCTCCTCATCACCACACCGTTCTCTCAGGATGGAACTCTCGCAATGACCGATCTCGCTCCCCAATATCACTGGCTGGATCAGCAGGGTCCGGCCTTCGGCGCGCCCGGACTTGAGGCTCGCTGGACCTCGAGTGCCAAGTCAACGGTAGGAACGGCCTATGCCGCCTCCAGCCGCGCATGGTTCACCATCTCTCACGGGATCCTCAACGAGATTTACTATCCCACCATCGATAAGCCGCAGATCCGCGATATGGAGCTGCTGATTACTGACGGCGAGACCTTCTTTCACGAAGAAAAGCGCGATCTCGACCACGTGTTTTCCTACATCGACTCCGATTCGCTGGCCGTCCGCATCGTCTCGAGCGACCGCGAGGGGCGCTACAAGCTGACCAAGGAGATCATCAGCGACCCGCACTATCCGGTCGTGCTCATACGCGTTCGCATGGAGGGTGACGACCAGATACTGCCGCGGCTCAAGCTTTATGCGCTGCTCTCCCCGCACATCGACGGAGGCGGCGCAGGCAATTCCGCCCGGGTTGCCGATGTGGCCGGCAAGCACGTACTGGTCGCGTGGAAAAAGCACACCGCCCTGACCCTGGCCGCCGACTGCGGCTTCCGCCGCGCCAGCTGCGGCTATGTGGGCACCAGCGATGGCTGGCAGGATCTCCGCCATGATCTGACCATGGATTGGGAGTTCGGCTCGGCGCTTGACGGCAATGTCGCCGTGATGGGACAGATCGATCCTAACCACACCCGCGAGTTCACGCTGGCCATCGGCTTCGGCGAAGGCCCCCATGCAGCGCTCTCGACCACCATGGGCGCACTCTCTACGCCCTTCGATAAGCACCTCACCCGCTTCATCGAGCAGTGGCATCGCGCCGAGAGCCCGCGCGAGCTGGCCATCAACGCCGCAGATGGCGGCCGGCTGATGCAGATCAGCCACAACGTCATCCTGGCCCACGAAGACAAGACCTACGCCGGAGCCTTCATCGCCTCTGCATCGATCCCCTGGGGCTATTCCAAGGGAGACGACGACCTGGGAGGCTACCACCTGGTCTGGACTCGCGACATGGTGCAGAGCGCAACTGCGCTCCTGGCCTGCGGCCGTGTGGATACGGCCAGGCGCGCCCTGGTTTATCTCGCCTGCACGCAAAAGCCGGATGGCAGCTTCGCGCAAAATTTCTGGATCGATGGAACTCCCTACTGGAGCGGCATTCAGCTCGACGAGGTCGCCTTCCCCATCATGCTGGCCTGGCGCCTGTGGAAGCTCGATGGCCTGGGCAAGTTCGACGTCTTCCCCTTTGTCGAGCGCGCTGCCGGTTTCCTGGTCAGGTATGCGCCCGTAACCCAGCAGGAGCGCTGGGAGGAGAACTCCGGCTACTCGCCTTCGACCCTGGCCGCGGTCATCGCCGGGCTGATCTGCGCAGCGGAGCTGGCGCACGCCCACGGCTCTCCGGAGCTGGGCAAGTTCCTGGAGCAGCATGCCGACTGGATCGAATCGCACCTCGAAGAGTGGACGGTGACCGACGACGGCCTGCTGCATCCCGATGTCAAGCGCCACTACATGCGCATCAGGCCGCCACAATGCGGGGAGCCCTACGCAAGACCAGACTGCGACCGCCAGATGGTGGGGCTCAACAATCGGGAGCCGGGCGAACGGTACGAATTCGAGGCGCGTGAGCTCATCGATGCGGGGTTTCTGGAGCTGGTGCGCTACGGCGTTCGCGCCGCGGACGATCCGCTCATCGTCGATTCGCTCAAAGTGGTCGACCATATCCTAAAAATCAATACGCCTCAGGGTCCCTGCTGGCGCCGCTACAACCACGACGGCTATGGCCAGCAAAAAAACGGCGGTCCTTACAATGGCTATGGTCAGGGACGCGCGTGGCCGCTGCTTACCGGTGAGCGCGCTCACTATGAGCTGGCCGCGGGCAAGGACATCAGCTCGCTGATCAAAACCTACGAAAACTTCGCCTCCGAGGGAGGCATGTTCCCGGAGCAGATCTGGGACGAGCCGGACAAGGCCGGCCTGGTGCTCGGCGGACCTGCTGGATCGGCGATGCCGCTGGTATGGGCGCACGCCGAATATCTCAAGCTGCTGCGCTCCGTTTACGACGGCCGCGTCTTCGATCGCATCGCCGCGGTGGAAGATCGTTACGCCAAAAAAGCCAAGCGCGAGCGCAACCCGGCTAAGGTTGAAATTTACAAATTGCGACGGCCCATCTCTCACATTCCCGCGGGACACACGCTGCGCATCGTCGCGGCGCATCACTTCCGTGTGGTCTGGAGCGCGGATAATTGGAGCACCAGCACGGCGGCGGAAAGCACAACCGTGGGCTGGGCGGGCTCTTTTGCCGACCTTCCCACCTCCGGCGAGCATGCCGGACAGCTATCATTTACTCTTTTCTGGCCGGAAGAAAATCGCTGGGAAGGCCGCAATTTCGAAGTTCAAGTGCAGCTCGCAGGCTGAAACTCCCTGCGATTTCAGATCATCCAAGCCTGAGAATATCTGCAAGACGGGCTGCGGATTTAGGATTGACTCGGGGAACCCCTCAAACCGAAAGGTAAAGTTTTTATGAGCGAACTGGATCAGATTTCTATCAATGCCCTCCGATTTCTAGCCGTCGATGCCGTCGATAAGGCCAAGAGCGGCCACCCCGGTGCTCCGCTGGGCGATGCGCCGATCGCGTATCTCCTGTTTCACAAGTACATGCACCACAACCCCAAGAACTCGCACTGGCCCAACCGCGACCGCTTTGTCCTTTCGAACGGCCATGCCTCGGCCCTGCAGTATGGCGCCCTGCATCTCTCCGGCTACGACGTGACTATCGAGGACCTGCAGCAATTCCGCCAGTGGGAGTCGAGAACCCCCGGTCACCCCGAGCGCGGCGACACGGACGGCGTGGAAGTGACCACCGGGCCGCTCGGACAGGGTTTCGCCATGGCCGTCGGTCTCGCCATTGCCGAAAAGCATCTGGCTGCGATCTACAACCAGCCGGGCTTTGACGTCGTCGATCACTACACCTACGGCATCTGCGGCGATGGCGATCTGATGGAAGGCATCTCGCACGAAGCTGCATCGCTGGCCGGAACCCTCAAGCTGGGCAAGCTGATCTTCTTCTATGACGACAACCAGATCTCGCTGGACGGCCCGACCGAGCTCTCTTTCACCGAAGACGTGGAAAAGCGTTTCGAGGCTTATCACTGGCATGTCCAGAAGGTGGCCGACGGCAACGACCTGGACGCCATCTCCAAGGCCATCGAAGCTGCCAAGGCGGTAACGGACAAGCCCTCGCTCATTGCGGTACGCACGGTAATCGGCTTCGGCAGCCCCATCGCAGGCACCAACAAGGTTCACGGCGAAGCCCTGAAGCCGGAAGAAGCGATCGAGACCAAGAAAAACCTGGGATGGCCGTCGGACAAGTTCTTCTACGTGCCGGACGAAGCCCGCAAGAACTGGAACACGATCATCGATCGCGGCGCGAAGGAAGAAAAAGAGTGGAATGACCTCTACGCGCAGTACAAGAGCAAATTCCCCGAGCTGGCCGCGCAATTTGAGCGCACGCTGGCCGGCAAGCTCAAGGAAGGATGGGAAAAATCTCTTCCCGTCTTCCCCACCACCAAGCCCGTAGCCACCCGCAACGCCGGCAACGTGGTGATGAACGCCTTCGCCAAGGATGTTCCGGAGCTGATCGGCGGCGCGGCCGACCTGACCGCTTCGACCAAGACCATCCTGAAGGACGGCGGCAACTTCCATCTCGATCCCAAGGGCCGGAACATCTGGTTCGGCGTGCGCGAGTTCGGCATGTGCGCGGCAGTCAACGGCATGGCGGCGCACGGCGGCCTGATTCCCTACGGATCGACCTTCTTCACCTTCTCCGATTACTGCAAGTCCGCATTGCGCATGGCGGCCATCATGCACACCCAGTCGATCTTCGTCTTTACCCACGATTCGATCGCACTCGGTGAAGATGGACCGACTCACCAGCCCATCGAGCACCTGATGATGCTGCGCGCGGTGCCGCACCTGACCGATTTCCGTCCGGCAGATGCGAACGAGACCGTCGCTGTATGGCGTCTCGCCCTCGAGCGCAAGAGCCCCTGCTTCATGGCCTTCTCTCGCCAGGACCTTCCGGTTCTGGATGCCGAGAAACACGACATCTACGGCGGCGTGAAGCACGGCGCCTACATCGTCGAAAAGGGCGGCGACTCACCGGATCTGCTGATCGTGGCAGCCGGCTCTGAGGTCTGGGCCTCACAGAGCGCAGCCATCGAGCTCGAGAAGGAAGGCCTCAAGGTTCGCGTCGTCTCGATGCCCAGCTTCCGCATCTTCGAGGAGCAAAGCGACGAGTACAAGGCGTCGATCTTCCCCGATCACCTGCCCAAGCTGGCCGTGGAAGCCGGAGCGCCGGAGGGTTGGTGGAAGTATGTCGGCCGCCACGGCGACGTGATTGGCCTGGAGCGCTTTGGCGCTTCCGCGCCTGGTCCGAAGGTTCTCGAAGAGCTGGGCTTCAGCCCGGCAGGCATCGCGAAGCGCGGCAAGGCACTGGTCGAGAAAGTAAAGAAGAGCGAAGCCGCATTGGCGGGGAAGTAAGCCGATGAAGCTGGCCATCGGAGCAGATCACGCGGGTTTCCCCCTCAAGGAGGAGATTCGCGGATATCTGGAGCGCCTCGAACATGAGGTGATCGATCTTGGCGCTTATAACGCAGAGCCCTCCGATTATGCAGACTTCGCCGAAGCCGTTGGGCGCACCCTGATTGCAGGGCGCGCCCAACGCGGCATTTTGGTCTGCGGCAGCGGAGTTGGCGTCAACGTAGCAGCCAACAAGATGCCGGGCATCCGCGCCTGCATGTGCCATGACACTTATTCGGCGCATCAGGGAGTGGAGCACGACGACATGAACGTTCTGGTGCTGGGCGCGCGCATCATCGGCCCGGCACTGGCTTTCGAGCTGGTTTCCAGCTTTCTGAATGCCCATTTTCAAAAGCACGAAGAGCGTTTCGTCCGCCGCCTCAACAAGGTCCTCGCTATTGAAGCCCGGTACATGGGCGAAACCGCAAGACACTAACTCCACCGCCCAAATTCATCTCGAATCAACCTCAACACCGTAAGACCAGGAGAGCGATGAGCGATATCAGTACGATTCTCTGGGATGTAGGCGGAGTTCTACTCACCAACGGATGGGACCACAAAGAACGCGCCGCGGTGCTGGCCCGCTTCAATGTCGACCGCGACGCCTTCGAGCAACGCCATCCGGAAGCCAACGATATCTGGGAAAAGGGACTCATCACCGTCGAGGAGTATCTCCAGCGCACGGTGTTCTTCGAGCCGCGTGACTTTACTCCTTCGGAATTTGTCGCAGCGATGAAAGCGGAGTCGCTCCTGCTCCCCGACAGCGCCATGGGAATTCTAGAAAACATCGCCACCTCCGCGGAGGTGGATCTGGGCATGCTGAATAACGAAGCCCGCGAGCTGAACGATTACCGCATCGAAGAATTCGGCCTGCGCGGATATTTCGACTTCTTTTTCAGCTCCTGCTATGTGGGACTGCGCAAGCCCAGCCCGCAGATTTATAGCCTGGCTCTGGATGTGCTGCAGTGCGAGCCGAACGAAGTGATCTTCATCGACGACCGCTCCGGCAACGCAGAAGTGGCAGCGAGCCTCGGCATACATGCGATTCAGTACGAAGGCTCGGAGAAACTTGCCGAGACGCTGGCTCATCTTGGCATTGAATTAGAAAATTTGTAACAGATTGAAAGCAATCGCAACGAAGTTGCGACCTATCGGACTTGGCAAGAGGGTGGAACGTTTGAGTCCTGGCGGCCACGCGATAATCAAAGAGTAGAGCTTTGGGACGAACCCGAAAGCAGGAGGATTCATGGCGACGACGGAAGTAAAAATCTCTCCGGAAGACATGGCGCAAGCCACAAAGAAAAACGAGCGTATCCCGGAGCCAGGTGTGGTTGTAATCTTCGGCGCGTCCGGCGACCTCACCAAGCGCAAGCTGCTGCCCGCGCTCTTCCATCTTGAACAGGCCGGCCTTCTGCCCGAGCAGCTGCGCATTGTGGGCGTTGCCCGCCGCGATCTGGGCGATGGCTTCGCCAAGGACATGAAGAGCGGCATCCTCGAATTCGGCGGCGTAAAGGAAGGCGCGGACAAGCTCGACGACTTCATGGGCAAGGTCAGCTATCACGCGATGAACTTCGACGATGACGGCGGCTACCAGAAGCTGAAAGCCCTGCTCGATAAGTACGACACGGAGTTCGGCACCAAGGGCAACCGGCTCTTCTACCTTGCCGTCGCGCCGGAATACTTCTCTGACATCATCCATCGCCTCGGCGAGCAGGGCATGGCGCATCCCGAAAAGGGTAAGGTCCGGGTCATCATCGAGAAGCCCTTCGGCCACGACCTGGCCAGCGCTCGCGAGCTGAACGACGACGTGAACAAGGTCTTCCATGAAGACCAGACCTTCCGCATCGATCATTACCTGGGCAAGGAGACGGTGCAGAACGTCCTCGTCTTCCGCTTTGCCAACGGCATCTTCGAGCCCATCTGGAATCGTAACTACGTCGATCACGTACAGATCACGGCGGCGGAAAGCATCGGCATCGAAGGCCGCGGCCCGTTCTACGAAAAAGCCGGCGCTCTGCGCGACGTGCTGCAGAACCACATGATGGAGCTGCTCTCGTTCGTCTGCATGGAGCCGCCCGTCTCCTTCGACGCTGAAGCAGTGCGGCATGAAAAGGTCAAGGTCTGGCGCGCCATCAAGCCCATCCGTCCTGAGAATACGGTTCGCGGCCAGTACGGCCCCGGAACCATCAGCGGCAAGCAGGTGAAGGGCTATCGCGAAGAAGAACGCGTCGATGCCAAGTCGCAGACCGAAACCTTTGCCGCAGTGAAGCTCGAAATCGAGAACTGGCGCTGGGCCGGAGTTCCGTTCTATCTGCGCGCCGGCAAGCGGCTGCAGAAGCGAGCCACCGAGATCACCGTGCAGTTCAAGCAGCCGCCTATGCTGCTCTTCGATCGCGTCTCCCAGGGTCCATGCGCCGAGATCCAACCCAACCTCATCACCATGCGCATCCAACCGGATGAAGGAATCTCCCTGCGCTTCGGAGCCAAGGTTCCGAATCCCGATATGACGGTGTGCCCGGTAATCATGGACTTCAACTACGCGAATGCCTTCGGCAGCAACTCGGCGAATGGCTACGAGCGCCTGTTGCTCGATGCCATGCTCGGCGATGCAACCTTGTTTGCGCACCGCGATGGCGTGGAAGCGACATGGGAGCTGTATACGCCGGTCCTGAATAACTGGGCGGCAACCGAGGTCAAGGACTTCCCCAATTACGAGAGCGGTTCCTGGGGTCCGAAGGCGGCGCATGACCTTCTCGGTCGCGACGGCCGCCAATGGCACAAGATTTAGGCGAGGAAGATGGCGAAAACAACGCAGGTCGAATACCGGGTCTACGATGGGGCGGATGCACTGAGCAGAGCGGCCGCCGAGCACTTCCTTGAAGCGGCGCAGGCCGCGGTGAACAGCCGCGGCAAGGCGCGTTTAGCCTTCTCCGGAGGCAACACGCCCAAGCGCACCTTTGAACTGCTGGCCAATCCCGCGGAGCGCTTTCTCAAAGCGATGCCGTGGGAGCAGCTTGAAATCTACTTTGTCGACGAGCGCAATGTTCCGCCCGACGATAAGGACAGCAACTACCGCATGACGCGCGAATCGCTGCTCGAGAAGGCGCCCATCAAGCCCGAGCACGTCTTCCGCATCGAAGGCGAGCTGGAGCCTGAGCTTGCGGCAGCGCGTTATGAAACAAAAATTCGTAGCCAGTTCCGCCTCGAAGGCGCAGAAGCGCCACGCTTCGATGTCCTGGCGCTGGGCATGGGCGACGACGGGCATACCGCGTCGATCTTTCCCCACACCGCCGCCATCCACGAGCTGGGACGCATCGCAGTCGCCAACCATGTCCCACAGAAAGATACCTGGCGCATCACGCTCACCTGGCCGGTGATCGTGGAAGCGCATGAAGTTTTCTTCCTGATCGGCGGCAAGGATAAAGCCGATCCGCTGGATCGCGTTCTGCTGGGGCCGTACGATCCCGAAACATTGCCTTCGCAGCTCATTCAGCCGAAGAACGGCAAGCTGCTCCTGCTGCTCGATCGCGACGCTGCATCGCTGCTGCCTGCGCCCGATGCAAACGGCCGCGGCACCCTGGAGATCACGCGATGATTCTGGCTGGAGATGTCGGCGGCACCAAGGTTCATCTGGCGCTCTATGACTTCAATCGCGGACAGCTCAGCCATGTCCGCGACGAGAAGTTTCCCGCACAGGAGCATGCCGGCCTGGAAGAGATTGTCAGAACCTTTCTCGAAGGGAGCAGCAAGCCGGAAGTCACGGCGGCATGCTTCGGCGTGCCCGGCCCGGTGCGCGGCGGGCGTCTCAAGCTCACCAATCTGCCTTGGATTCTCGATAGCCGCCAGCTCTCCATCGCTCTCGGCATCGAGCATCTCTTCCTCATTAACGATCTCGAAGCCAATGGCTATGGAATCGCAGAGCTCTCCGCGGATCAGATCTTCGAATTGAGCGCGGGCGACCCATCCGCCGTGGGCAATCGGGGATTAGTCTCTGCCGGAACCGGTCTGGGCGAGGCTCTGCTGATCTGGAATGGCAAGACGCACAAGCCCATGGCCTCGGAAGGCGGGCACTGCGACTTCGCCGCCCGCAACGAGACCGAAATCGAGCTTCTGCGCTATCTCCAAAAATCTCTGGGCGGCCGGGTCAGCTTCGAGCGCGTGGTTTCAGGCATCGGACTGAAAAACATCTACGCCTTCCTGCGCGATGAAAAGAGGCTGGAAGAGCCGGAGTGGCTCAAAGAGCGCATGCAGCACGAGGATCCGAATGCCGTCATCGGCGAACTGGGTGAATCGCGTGAGGTCGAGTTGTGCACACGCACCCTCGATATTTTCGCCGGAGCCTACGGAGCCGAATGCGGCAACATGGCGCTGAAGATTCTCGCCGCTGGCGGAATGTATCTCGGAGGCGGCATCGCGCCAAAGATCCTGAAGACCATGCAGGATGGCACATTCATGAAGGCCTTCACCGACAAAGGCCGCCTCAGCGATTTGTTGATCCACACCCCGGTGCGCATCGTTCTCGAAAGCCGGGCTGCCCTGCTTGGCGCGGCTGCTTACGCGGAAGCACGCGCCGCCGAGCTGAGCGGCGCATCGGCACGAGCGGCATCGCTTTAGCAGTAGTACGACCTTGCTGTCGCTCGCTCCGTGCGGGCGACAGCAGGAAGTAAGGAAGAAGTGAAGAGATGAAGAAGCTTTTTGTTGGTATTTCGCTCGGACTTGTATCGCTTTTTGCCGCATCCCCGCTGGCCTTGGCCCATGCCCTGCTGGTAGCTTCCACTCCCTCCATCCACGGAACCGTGCACGGCCCCGGCGTAGCCGTCGATCTCAAATTCAACTCCCGCGTCGATGGAACGCGCTCGCGCCTCATCCTGGTGCTTCCCAACGGCGGGAACCAGGTTCTGTCGCTGATGAAACAATCTGCACCTGAGGAGCTGGCCGCCCGGATCGAACTGGAGCCCGGCACTTATAGCCTGCGCTGGCAGGCGGTAGCTGCCGACGGGCACATTTCGCGCGGCGAAATTCCCTTCAAAGTGCAGTAGTCCGGTGAGGCCGACGTGATCTGGCTGACACAGGACTTCGAGCTGCTCTCCGTCCTGCTGCGCGCGCTCACGCTTTCACTTGAAGCGCTCACCGTAGGCGGCGTGCTCTTTCTGCTGCTTGTCGCAACCCCGCCCACGGCGGAAGAGCACGCACGCAAGGCTGCGAGCGGCTTCTGTGCGTGGATGGCACTCGCGCTGGCCATTGCGCAGATTCTGTCCGCCGCCGAGAGCACCGTCACGTTGATGACCGGCTCGGCTCTCTCGTTTCATGAAGTCGTGACCGCCGACTTCTTCCTCGCCGACGCCGTCATCGTTGTGGCCTCTCTGCTGCTATTTGTTCTGCTGCGCTTCAAATCCCATATCTCCCAACCTCTGGCGCCGATACTCGCGCTCGCCATCCTCGCCGGCTCCGTAGCTCTGAGCCATGCTGCTTCCCGGCTCGATCATCGTCTTCTGCTGGTGCTCTTCACGGCCGGCCATCACCTTGGCTCTGCCGCATGGATCGGCGCCATGCCCTTCCTGCTCGTCACCATGCGCCGCTCTTCAGACACGCAACGACTGCATGCGCTGGTCCGCCGCTTTTCGAATGTCGCACTGGTGAGCGTGGCCGTGCTCGTACTCGCGGGCCTCGGGATGGCATGGTTCTACGTCGGCTCGTGGAGCGGACTCTACGGAAGCTCCTACGGCATGCTGGTGCTGGCCAAGGTTTATCTTCTGCTGCTCATTCTTTCTCTCGGCGCGGGCAATTTTTTTCTGCTCAAGAAAACGCGCACCGATACCAAGCGACTGCTCACTCGTCTACGCCGCTTCAATGAAGTCGAGATCGGCCTGGGTTTCACCGCAATTCTGGTGGGCGCCTCGTTGACCGCGCAATCGCCTGCGGCCGACATGCAGCAGATGCTCACCGCGCACGAGGTCGCCCATCGCCTCGCCTGGCAAATGCCTAGCTTGACCACTCCAAGCTTTGCCCAGCTCACGCAGCGGGTTCCACTCGCCAATCAGTTGGAGAGCACGTCCTTCACCGGGGGCTCGCCTAACGACGCAATGGACCAAGCGTGGTCGGAGTACAACCACCATTGGGCGGGCATCATTGTGCTGGCCGCGGGCATCTTCGCCGCATGCGCCAGCCTGCTGCAGCGGCGCTGGCCCCTCAACTGGTTTCGCAACTGGCCGCTGCTGTTTATCGGCCTCGCCATCTTCATCCTGCTGCGCGCCGATGCTGACGCGTGGCCGCTTGGCCCGCGCTCGTTCTGGGGAAGCTTTGCCGAGGCCGAAGTGCTGGAGCATCGCATCTTCACCGTGCTCATCACTGCCTTCGCGCTCTTCGAGTGGGCCGTCGCCACCGGCCGCCTGCAAAACCGCATCGCGGCCATGGTCTTCCCCGGACTCTGCGCGCTGGGCGGCGCATTTCTGATGACCCACTCCCATTCTCTCGGCGAGATGAAGGAAGAAACGCTCGTCGAGATGAGCCATGCGCTCATCGCGCTTCTCGGATTGACCGCAGGATGGGCTCGCTGGCTGCAGCTGCGCCTCCCCGAACGCGAAAATTTCAGGCTTGCAGCCGCTCTGAATCAAATCTGGCCGATATGCCTGGCGCTGGTCGGCCTGGTGCTGATGGATTACCGCGAGTCTTAGAGATTGCTTAGCGCGGGAAAATCTCTGTGTCCTTTGTGTTCTCTGTGGTGTGCTGTTTTTTGAAAGAAGTTTTAACGCTAAGGCCACTGAGGGGTGCATTTAGCGATGCATAGAAGGATTGGCCATCCAGGCGGCTGCGCTTTCGCATGGACCAGCAGTTTTTTGGGGGAGAGACCGATGGTGCATGATGCCAAAGGGCATTCACCACAGAGGTCACGGAGAGCACGGAGGTTTCTGCTTGTGGGCTTCGCGTCTTTGTGTTTCGCATCTTCTGAAGATGTCTGGTGAATTGACGCATTCTCGACGGAACTCAAAGTCGATCCAGGAGAATAAAACACCTCCCCGGCTGTTTGGCTAGAAAGCCCCTCCCGCGGAAGCCCCGCCACGCTTACCGCAATTGCGCGATAGCATGGGCAGGAAGCGCGCAAGAAGGAAACAGAAGATGATCTCGAATCGATATTGGAAAATCCTGCGTAATGCTTTTGCACTCGCCCTGCTGCCCGCTGCCCTCATCGCTCCGCACGACCGCGCCGCTGCCCAGAGGGCCGCGCAGCAGGAGAAGCCCGGGAAGGACGTCTCCGCCCTGCTGCTCAGCGATTTTCATTTCGATCCCTTTCACGATCCAGCCAAAGCTCAGCGGCTAGCCGCTGCTCCAATAGGTGAATGGGAGAGCATCCTTGCCGCGCCCCCTTCCGCCGATCAAGCCAAAGCCTTCGCAGCGTTGCAGCAGTCCTGCCAGGCGCGAGGCGTCGATACACCTTATCCGCTGCTTCAATCGAGCCTGCAGGCCATGCGTGAGAAGGAACCCCACGCCGGTTTCATCACCGTAAGCGGCGATCTGCTCGCCCACTCCTTTGATTGCCGATATAAGACGATCTTTCCCGGCAAGTCGCAGGCGGACTACGAGCTGTTTTCCGAGAAGACGGTGAACTATCTCGTGGGCCGCGTGCAGAGTTCGTTCCCCGGAGTGCCGGTTTACGTGGCCCTCGGCAACAATGACAGTGGATGCGGCGACTATCGCATGGACGCGCACGGCGGCTTTCTGGCTGGCACAGAGAAGGCGATCCTCGCTGCTCAACCTACATCTCCCGAATCGGCAAAGACCGCAGCCGACTACGAGAACGGCGGATACTACAGCGTCCCCATGGCGGCGCCGATGCTCAACACGCGGCTCATTGCGCTGAATAACATCTTTCTCTCCAGCCGCTATGCCTCATGCTCGGGAAGCGCGGACCAAGCGGCTGTTACCTCCCAACTCACATGGCTTGAAAAGCAGCTTGCCGATGCTCGGAACAATCATCAAAAGGTCTGGGTCATGGCGCACATCCCGCCCGGCGTCGACCTCTATTCGACCTTCATTCACATGAGAAACGTTTGCGGCGGCGACGCACCCGTGATGTTTCTTTCCTCAGAGAAGATGGCAGACATTCTGCTTGACTACGCCGATGTGGTGCGATTCGTCCTGCTTGGCCATACCCACATGGACGAGATGCGCCTCCTGAAAGCCGAAGATCCCGCAGCGAAGTCCGGCCCAAGCATTGCCGTCAAGCTCGTGCCTTCGATCTCGCCGGTGAATGGAAACAATCCCGCCTTCACCGTGGCCAGCATCGATCCCGCGACTGCGACCGTGCGGGACTATGCAGTGTTCGCAGCCTCCAACCAGACCGGCATCGCGACCACATGGTCGAAGGAATACACATACTCAGACACGTATCACCAGCCGGATTTCTCACCGGCTTCGGTCCAGGCGCTGATCGACGAGTTCAATGCCGATCTCGAAGCGAAGAGCGCGGCCAGCCAGGCCTATGTGCATAATTACTTCGTTAGCGGCCCCAGCGGCGGTCCGGCAGGTACATTGAAAGCCACGGCTATGTTGAGGTCGGCGTGGCCTTTGTATGTGTGCGCCGTCGAACATAACTCGGCGAAAGGCTTCGCAGCCTGTGCCTGCTCCGGCTCGAAGTAAGTGCAGCCGGGCCAGACGAGCTGAGCTTGAGGTATGTTAAAGACGGTGTCGAGACGCCAAAGTCGATGAGGGCGTCCCGCCGATCTTAATCCTGAGGCACTCCATGTCCGTTTCTCCCGCCCCTCTCTTTCGGGGCGCTCTCTTCGCCGCTCTGGCCACCTTGTCGCTTTCCAGTTACGCTCAACGGCTTCCACAGTCGGTCCATCCCGAGCACTATCGTCTGACGCTCGCTCCCAATTTGAAGGACGCGACCTTCACTGGCAGCGAAAAGATCGACGTGCTGCTCGATCAGCCTTCCGACTCGATCACGCTCAACTCAGCAGAGATCAAATTCCAGAGCGTGACGACAGAGCTGAACGGCAAAGAAGTCAAAGCGGATGTAACGGAAGACGCGGCCAAGGAGCAGGCCACCTTCAACTTCAATCGCACGCTGCCTGCCGGACGTCTTACCCTCACCATCGCCTACACCGGCATCCTCAACGATCAGCTTCGCGGCTTCTATCTCTCCAAAACGGCGAAGCGCAACTATGCCGTCACGCAATTCGAAGCTACCGACGCACGGCGCGCCTTCCCCTCCTTCGATGAACCCGCCTTCAAGGCAACCTTCGACGTCACGCTCATCGTGGACAAGGGCGACACGGCCATCTCGAATACCAACATCGTCTCCGATACGCCGGGGCCGGTGATCGGTGAGCATGCCATTCGCTTCGCGACCACACCGAAGATGTCGACCTATCTCGTCGCCTTCCTGGTCGGCGACTTCCAGTGCACCTCGGGATCGAGCGATGGCACGCCTATCCGCGCCTGCGCTACGCCGGACAAGGTGCAGTACACGAAGTTCGCTCTCTCCGCGGCTGAATTCGTGCTGCACTATTACGACACCTACTTCGGGATCAAGTATCCGATGCCCAAGCTCGACATGATCGCCCTGCCCGACTTCGAAGCCGGTGCGATGGAGAACTTCGGAGCCATCACCTATCGCGAGACTGATCTGCTCACCGACGAAAAGACCGCATCTCTCGGCGCCAAGAAAACTGTCGGCATAGTAGTTGCCCATGAAATGGCTCATCAGTGGTTCGGCGACATGGTCACCATGCAGTGGTGGAACAATCTCTGGCTCAATGAAGGCTTCGCAACGTGGATGGAGAATCGTCCAGTTGCGGCCTGGCATCCGGAGTGGAACATTCCCGAGGATGTCGCTACTGACCTCAACAACACGCTGAATCTCGATGCGCAGCACACCACCCGCACCATTCGCGCCGAAGCCAATACGCCGGATGAGATCAACGAGATGTTCGACGGCATCACCTACGGCAAAGCCGGAGCCATGCTGCTGATGGTCGAGAATTACGAAGGCGAGGAGACCTTCCGCAAGGGTGTGCACAACTATCTGAGCGCGCACATGTACGGGAATGCCACCGCTGAGGACTTCTGGAACGCGCAGACCGAAGTAAGTCACAAGCCGATCGACAAGATTATGGAAAGCTTTGTCGCTGAGCCTGGCGAGCCGATTCTGCACTTCGAGAATCCGCAGCCAGGCAGCGTCTCCGCCAGCCAGCAGCGCTTCTACCTGAGCCCCAGCATGAAGGCGCAGGGTGCGCAGGCATGGGCGGTGCCGGTGTGCTTTAAAGCAGACGCCAACGGCGCCGACTGCGAAGTCTTCTCTGTCGCCGAGGGTTCGATCAAGACGCCGCAAGCGCCCTTTCTCTTCGCCAACGCCAGAGGCAAGGGCTACTACCGCAGCAGTTATTCCGAAGATGTCTACACCAAGCTGGTGGCGCATGTAGAAGACGGTCTCACTCCGGAAGAGCGCATCTCCCTGCTTGGAGATCAGTGGGCTCAGGTGCGCGCGGACAAAGCATCGGTCGCGTCGTTCCTGCAGCTGGCATCCGCTGTAAAGAGCGACGATAGCTCCGCGGTCGTCGAAACAGCGCTGACCAGCGTGGGCTCCATCAGCAACCAGATCGCAGACACTCAGGAGGAACGACAAGCGCTTGCCGCATGGGTGCGCACCAACTTCAAGCCTGCGTTGGATCGCCTCGGCGCGCCATCGGCCGCCGACTCCCCTGAGAAGCGCGAACTGCGCGCAACCCTTTTCAGATCGGTTGGCAACATCGGCAAAGATCCGGATGTGATCGCGGAAGCGAAAATCATCTCAGCCAGATATCTTGCAGACCAGAGCTCCGTGGATGCAACGCTCGCTCAGCCCGCGCTATCTATCGCCGCAGCCAACGGCGACTCTGCCTTCTTCGACCAGCTTCAGACGATCGCAGAGACCTCTCCAAACCCGGAGCTCCAGGAAAGGGCGCTGAACCTGCTCGCGGCTTTCCAGGACCCAGCGCTCGAGCGGCGGGCCTTTGCCTATACCATCTCCGGGAAGGTGCGGAACCAGGACTCCCCATATCTGTTGGTCGCCATGCTGCGCGGTCCGCAAACCCGCGAGCTCGCGTGGCAGCTCATTCAGCAGAACTGGGACCAGGTGAGCGCACAGGTGACCAAGTGGTCGGGCGCGACCGTGGTCAGCGGTACGAGCAGTTTCTGTTCCGCTGAGAGGCGCGATGAAATCATCGACTTCTACTCCACGCATAAGGTCCACGCCGCAGAACGCGCCTTGTCGCGCGCGAAGGACCAGATGAACGACTGCATCGAGCTGCGCGCCTCGCAAGGGCCGAAGCTGAAGCAGTGGATCGCCGGACAATAGCCAAGCGACGAAACATTCACCAGCGGGCGGGGATTCTCCTCGCCCGTTCTTTTTTGCCTCCACTACTTATTGCACCGCTCGAAGAACATTTGCGCGCTCTAAGATAGAAGTTGTGACCAACTTTCGTGAACGATTGGCAGTCGTGGAAGACCAGATCGACGCTGCCTGCAAGCGCGCGGGACGCCCGCGCGGTGAAGTTCGCCTCATGGCGGTGTCGAAGACCCATCCCGCGAGCGCCATCGTCGAAGCGGCGCAAGCCGGAATCACGCTCTTCGGGGAAAATCGCGTGCAGGAGTTCGAACGCAAGAGTACGGAATTGACCGCCTCCGGTATCGGCATTCGAGCAGCGGCGAGCGAAACCGGCATCGAGGTTCATCTCATCGGCCATCTGCAGTCGAATAAGGCAGCCAAAGCCGCGCAGATATTTTCGGCCGTAGACACCGTCGACTCGATCCGCCTCGCCGAGCGCCTCAACGAGGCCGCGATGCGTCAGAACAGCAAGCTTTCAGCTCTTCTCGAAATCAAACTCAGCGCGGAAGAATCCAAAACCGGCCTTGATCCCGAAGGCGAAGAGCTGCGCGAGCTTCTCGATCACGCTTCCGATTGGGCTCACCTCAAAATCCGCGGACTGATGACTGTGCCTCCGCTCGACGACAACCTCGAGACCGCACGCCAATGCTTCCGGCAATTGCGCGAACTGCGCGATGCGCTCGCTCACAGACATACCGGGCTCAATCTCTCTGAGCTTTCTATGGGCATGTCCGGCGACTTCGAGACCGGCATCGAAGAAGGCTCGACCCTGATCCGCATCGGCACTGCGCTCTTCGGTAAACGGGAGGTTCGCGCCTGAGCCTTGCGCTCGCGATTCAGGATAGCCACGATTTAGACGGCCGCGACGGCGCGGTGTTTGCCGTTCGTGTCGCTCCGCGAGCTGGCAGAACGGCGATCACCGGAACCATGGGCGAGGGAGCGAATATGGTCCTCAAGATCGCGCTGGCCTCGCCTCCCGTCGATGGACGCGCCAATGAAGCCCTGATCGCTTACCTTGCCGGCATCCTCGATGTCAGCCGCGCAGATGTAGCCATCACGACTGGAGAGCGGTCGAAGAACAAACGAATCCGCATCCGAGGGCGAAGCGCCGAGCAAGTAAGACATGCGCTCGAAGAACATCTCGTCTTGCGTCTGCGGCTCTGTTGTCATTCCATGTAGACTTTCTTTTCTGTCATCCGCAGATTTTGGGAGTCGAATGTCACCACTCTACGCAGTCGTCCTGGGCGTGATCGTTGTTGTCCTCCTCGCCGTTTCACTCACGCGCGCGCGCACCGTCAAGACCAAGGCCGATTTCCTCGTCGCCGGGCGCTCGCTTCCCGCCTTCGTGCTGGTCTTCACGCTGCTCTCGTCGTGGATAGGCTCGGGATCTCTGCTGGCCGGCGCAGAAAACGCCTATCGGCATGGCTTCGCCGCGCTCTGGCAGGGCGGAGGAGGATGGGCCGGGCTGCTGCTGATTTACTTCATCGCGCCGCGCGCCCGCCGCTTCGCGCAGTTCACCATCCCCGATCTTCTCGAGGCGCGCTATAACCAGGTGGCGCGCGTGCTCGGCGTCATCGCCGTGCTCTTCGCCTATACGGCGATCACCAGCTACCAGCTCATCGGCGGGGGAGACATCCTGCACCTGCTGTTTCCCGCGGTCATCAGCGCCACGCTGGGCAAATACATCCTCGCCGTTTTCGTGATTCTCCTCACAGCCATCGCGGGCATGTCCTCAGTGGCGTATATGGATGTCGTCATCGGCCTGCTCGCCACCTTCACCATGCTCATCGCGCTTCCGGTGCTAACCCACGCCGCCGGCGGATGGAGCGCGGTGACGCATACGCTGCCTGCGTCTCACTTCCACGTGCTGGGTGACTTTTCCTTCGTTCAGGCCATGGAGCTCTTTCTGCCTACGTGCCTACTCATGCTCGGCAATCAGTCGATGTATCAGAAATTCTTCTCCGCCAAATCCGAGCGCGATGCACGCGTGGCCGTGGTCGGATGGATCATCGGAACGGTCGTCCTGGAGAGCGTCATCGTCGCACTGGCAGTGGTGGGATCGGCGCTCTTTCCCACCGGAGAGGTCGCGCAGCATCCGCGCGAAATCCTCGCCTACAGCGCGCTCCACGGCATGCCCGCATTGCTCGGCGCACTGCTCATGGGAGCCATCTTCGCCAAGGTCATCTCCACCGCGAACAACTATCTCTTCTCACCGGCAACCAATCTGATCGAAGACGTCTTCGTGCGCTACATCGCACCCAACGCGTCGAACAAACGCATCCTGATCGTTTCGCGCTTGATGGTCGTGCTGCTCGGCATCTGGGCGCTCTATCAGGCGCTGGGCACCGAATCGGTGCTGCAGAAGGCTCTGTATGCTTACACCATCTACTCCGCCGCGCTCACCCCGGTCATCCTCGCCGCTTTCTACTGGCGCAGAGCCAACGCCGCAGGAGCGGTCAGCGCCATCGCCGCCGGGACGTTCGTCACCGTCTTCTGGGACAGCGCGTTCGTCCATCAACATTTGCCGGCTATGATTGCCGAACGCGACGCGATCCTGCCGGCGCTGCTGGCGGCGCTATTGTGCCTGATCGGAGTGAGCCTGCTCACCAAACCGCCGAGACCGGAGCAGCTGGCGCAGTTCGGCAACTGATGGCAAAATTTGGCAATTTATGCCATCATCTTTGGAAGTTCAACGGAGACTGCTATGCCAACCATGAACATTTCTCTGCCCGACGTACTCAAAAATTTCGTGGAAGAGCAGGTGAGTTCGGGCAAGTATTCGAGTGCTTCGGAATATGTGCGCGAGCTGGTTCGTGCGGAACAGAAGAATCACGAGAGGGAAAAAATCGAGCTGAAGCTGCTGGAAGGACTGCATTCCGGCGAGCCTGTGGAGCTTAATCCTGACATGTGGGACGGTTTGCGCCGGAGGCTTCGTACGCGCGCAAAGAAGGCCGTCTAGCTATCATGCATCCGGCGCGATTCCGTCCTTCTGCGTGGCAGGATATTTCAGAGACGATTGAGTATCTGGAGACGCAGGGCGGGGGCGATCTGGCCGAGAGATTCCTGGATGCGGTGATGGCGAGCATGCATGCGCTCGAGAAAATGCCGCGCATGGGCGCACCCTGTCACTTCCAGCGCGCAGAACTTCACGATTTCCGGCGCTGGCCTGTGAAAGATTTTGAGCGCTGGCTGATCTTCTATCGTCTCGAAGCTGCGCACATCGATGTTGTGCGGGTTTTACACTCGGCTCTCGATATTTCCGAAATATTTGGCTGAACCTACGGTTCTGCGAAGCCCACGGCTCTTCGATCCTTACTTCAGCGGCTTCCGCGCAAAGTAATAAAGTGAAAACGCCAGGAGCGCGAACATCACCACCGAAAGCGGCTGGCGATAAAGCAGCTCATACGGAGCCGAGCCCGCAGCGAACCATAGACGCACCTCGTGTCCGCTGGCCGCGTCGTAAAGCTTCAGCGCCACGCCGAGCAGGCCCATGATGCCTCCGGCTGCAATCAGTCCACTGGCATAGAGCGATCCGGGAGAGACTTCGCTCTCCGTCTCCGACGCATCGCCACCGGCTTTGGCGACTGCACGGTCGACCATCCAGCGCATGATGCCTCCGCAGAAGATGGCCAGCGTGGTTCCAATGGACAGATACGCGCCCACGGCGAAGGACAGCGATCGCACGCCGAGCAGTTCGACCGCGATCACCAGGAAGACTCCAAGCAGCACCAGCCCCCACGGCAGTTTGCGCGTGAGAATGCCGTTGATCACCGTGGCCATCAGCCGGCCTTGCGGCGCTGCGGCCTTCTCGCTGCCGATGCCCTGCGACCATTGAATCTCGATCTTGCCCGTGGACGGGTTGTAGAGATATTTTCCGTCGGCGAGAGTGGAAGAGCCGAGCGCATTGAGCAGCACATACTTACCGCCGTCCACAAAGGTCGTGGACCTATCAGGATGGGTGAGCATGAAGCGCTGCCGCGTGAAATGCTGCTGCTGCACCTGTACGCCGCTGATCGGAGCACTCAGATCGTAGGCGATAGGCGCTTTCATCGGAGTGAACTCCTCCAATCCTTTGTTCATCGCGTTCAGCGTTAGCCCGATGGAGAAGACGGAGACAGCAACGCCGACCATCACCGCGATCTGCTGCTTCCACGGAGTCGCGCCGACCAGAAACCCTGTCTTTAAATCCTGCGATGTATCGCCGGCATTGGCGGCCGCGATGCAGACCACTCCGCCGATGGTGATGGCCAGCGCTCCGAAGGCGGGAGCGGTCCAGCCCTTCACGAGAAAGATCGCCGCGGTCGCCATCAGCGTGGCGATGGTCATACCCGAGATCGGATTCGCCGAGCTTCCGATGAGCCCGACAATTCTCGAGGACACAGTTACAAATAGAAATCCGAAGACCACCACCAGCAATGATGCGGCCAGGTTCGCGAGCCATCCCACCTGCGCGCCGGGCACCGGCTTGAAGGTGAGGAAGAGGAACATCAGCAGCACCAGCAGCACGCTGCCGCCCAGCACAATTCCCATGGGCAGATCGTGCTCGGTCCGCTTCGTTGCCGATGTCGAAACATTCTTGCCGATGGTCTTTACGCCCGCAGCCAGCGCGCCGAAGATCGTCGGCAGTGTCTTGAGCAGGGTGATAAGACCGGATGCAGCAACCGCACCTGCGCCCATGGGACGCACGTAGGTTCGCCACAGATCGCTGGGCGTCATCTGCGCAATTGGAACCGTGCCCGGATAGATCGGGCTGGCGAAATGCGCTCCGAAGAAGTGAATTGCCGGCATCAACACAAACCAGCTGAAGACGCCCCCCGCGAAGAGCACTCCGGCAACGCGCGGTCCGATGATGTAGCCCACGCCGAGATATTCCGGAGTCGCCTCCGCGCGCAACGCTGAGCCAGGCAACCACTTCGGCTCATAATTCGGCGTTCCCGGCCATGCGCCGAGCAGGTTTTCATTCTGGAAGAGTGTGTAGACCGCGCCGATGCCCAGCCCGAAGAAGACTCTGCTTGCGAAAGAGCCTCCGCGCTCGCCGGCGATCAGCACATCGGCGCAGGCTGTGCCTTCCGGATAAGTGAGGTTCTCATGCTCTTCGACGATCAACTGCCGCCGCAGCGGAATCATGAACAGCACGCCGAGCCATCCGCCCAGCAGCGCCAGAATGAAGATGCGCGAGTATTCCAGATCGAAGCCCAGGAAGATCAGCGCGGGCAGCGTAAAGATGACACCCGCGGCGATCGACTGCCCGGCGTTGCCCGTGGTCTGGACGATATTGTTTTCGAGGATCGAGGCGCGCCCCAGCGCCCGCAGCACGCTGATCGAGAGCACGGAGATGGGAATCGACGCCGCCACCGTCAGCCCGGCGCGAAGACCTACATAGACGGTGACCGCGCCGAAGAGCACTCCGAAGAGGCAGCCCAGCAGGACCGCGCGCACGGTGAACTCACGCCGGGATTCAGCGGCGGGAACAAAGGGCTGAAAATCTTGCAGACTAGCCAAACAGTGCCTCCGAAGAGCGAACGATTCCTGCGGACGCGTCCGGTCCTCAGGGCGAAGGGTGAGTGTAACAGCGCAGCCAATCTCGACAGAAGCCGTCCGGAACGGTAGACCACGAACAGCTTTTACCCTGCGATATTCTCGGGAGATGCAAGCCCGCCGGATTCTCGCCTACTTCGCTATCTACATTCTCTGGGGTGGATCTTTTTTGGGCATCCGCGAAGTGGTTTCCGTTACGCCGCCCTTTTCCGCGGCCGCGATTCGCTTCTTTCTCGCCGGGCTCATCCTCCTCACCTACGCGCAGCTCAGGGGGCTCGGCTCCATCACCCGCCGGCAGTGGCTGGGCGCGGCGCTTCTCGGCCTCATCATGTTCGCCTGCGAGTATGCCTGCCTTTTCTGGGCCGAGCAGCGCATCTCCTCGGGCATTGCTTCGGTGATCTCCGCGACTATTCCCGTCTGGATCTTCGCCGGCGAAGTCTTTCTGCTGCGCACGCAGAGGATTACCGCGAAATCGCTGGCGGGGATCGCGCTGGGCTTTCTCGGGGTGGTCATCCTCACCTGGCAATCGACACGTGCAGGCCAGGTCGGCTCCGCCTTCGCTATGGTCATCGCCCTCGTCGGAAGTTTTTGCTGGTCGGGTGGAACGTTATTGTCCCGCAGGCTCGTCCTGCCTGCTTCGCGCGTAACCAGCGCCGGCTGGCAGATGGCGACCGGCGGCTTTCTGCTCTTTCTCCTCGCCTCAGTCACTCGCGAAGGACATCGCCTGCCCGCCGCCTTTGCGCACTGGAGCCCACGCGTCATCGTCGCCATGGCCTATCTCATTCTGGCGGCATCCCTACTCGCGTTCACCGCCTACGTCTGGCTGCTCGGCCACGAGCCCATGGGACGCGTTGCGAGCTACGCGTATGTGAATCCCGTCGTAGCTCTTGCGCTGGGAGCGTGGCTGGGCAACGAACACCTGACCTTACTCCAGGTTCTCGGGTCGGTGCTGGTCCTGGCCGGAGTTTTCGCCACGCTGACCGGCAAAACATCGCTGCCTCCGGTTCCCATAACGTCAACCAATTAGGGCCCGTACTCCCTCCGCCACCCCAGTCGCAACTGGAAGTGCGCAGCCAATCGTCGTATACTCACAGGCAACGGCGGGTTTTCCACAGCTTGTGAACCCCGTCGGGAGCGAGGTGCGCCTTCAGCAGTCAAAATGACCGGCTGACGATGGATCTTCCCCAAAGCCAGACCAACGCCTGGCGAGCAGTGGTTCGCGTGCTGCGAAGTACCCAGCCTGCTCACAATCTTTTGCATAGTGTCACCTCAGTTCTTTTTCCCGCCGACTGCCAGGTCTGCGGCGAACCCCTCTGCGGATACTCTCGCGTTCCTGTCTGCGCCTCCTGCTGGAAAAGTATTCCCGAACAAGCCCGTCCGCTCTGCTCACGCTGCGGAGAGAGCCTCGGCATCTGCGATTTCGGCGAGGCGACACCGGCTGTAGAAGAAACCCAGTGCCGCCCCTGCCGGATGGCGCCGCCCGCGTTTGCCCGCGCGGTGGCCTGCGGCCCTTACAGCGGAAGCATGCGTCCTCTGCTTCACCTGCTCAAATACGACAGCCTGGAGCCGATCGCCGCGCAGCTGGGCAAGGTCATCGCAGCGGAACTGGCGTGTCATCCCGATCTGCCTGTTGCGCCTGTCGTTGTGCCTGTACCGCTCTTCCGCGAGCGGGAGAAACAGCGCGGCTTTAATCAATCCGAACTTCTGGCCCGCGCGGCGATCCGCGCCATGCGCCAACGCAAGCCCGGCTGGGGAGGGCGGCTGGCCGCAAGAGTCCTGCAGAGAAGTCGTGCAACCCAAAGCCAGGCAGGCCTGAGCCTGTCTGAGCGCCGTCGCAATCTGCGCGGCGCTTTTTTTGTCTCCGATGCCGAGACGATACACGGGCGGGATGTGCTTCTCATCGACGACATTTACACCACCGGCGCGACCGCGCGGGCATGCTCCTCGGCGCTGAAGCGTGCCGGAGCGGCAAAGATCTGGGTCGCCACCGTGGCCAGAGCGCAGCGTCACGAGGCAAAGATTCGCTATGAGTTCGCCGGCCGGGAATCGCCGCAGGAGATGAGCCGGGATGTCGCTCGGTGGAATAGCACGGTGCAGTAGCGGAAGCAACGCCGGAAGTCTGGAAAACAGAATCCGGAAAAACGGGGGAGAGGATGTCGCTCGGAAAAGCTATGATTCATGCTCGCAAGCAAAAATCGCTCGCCAAATGCCACACGTTGTCGCATGAGAGCCGCGGGTCTTATGATTCGCGCGCCGAGGAAGCCGAGACAGCGGAACCGCGCTCCCGCCCCGCCATGCAGACCCCGGTGCTCGTTCTCAACGCCTCGTACGAGCCGATCAACATCTGCGGCGCGCGCCGCGCCCTGGTGCTGGTCCTCAAAGGCGTAGCCCGCACAGAAGAGGAGCAGGGAGCCGTTCTGCACGCGGCTCGCGTGCGCATGCCCATGCCCTCGGTGATCCGCCTGCTCGAATACCGGCGCATTCCGCACCAGACCCGCGCCCTTTCGCGCAAGAACATCCTGCTGCGCGACCGCAACACCTGCCAGTACTGCGCCATCGTGCTGCACTCTTCCGAGCTCACGCTGGATCACGTCCAGCCCCGCTCTCGCGGCGGTCTTTCCACATGGGAGAATCTGGTCGCCTGCTGCCACTCCTGCAACCGGCGCAAGGGCAATCAGCTGCTCCACGAGCTGCATGACATGAAGCTGCTGCGCGAGCCGCGGCCGTTCTCGCTGCATACGAGCCGCCACATCATGCGCATGATCGGCCACTCCGACCAGAAATGGCGGAAGTACCTCTACTACTGAGTTGGTGCCATGCGGTCTTAGTGCGGTCAGCCGCTATTTCCAAAGCATGTTACGCCCCCCGTTCTCATAACGAGTACAAGTGTTCTTGCTATGAGAACGGTCTCCGAATCGCTTGGCGATCAGCTTGCATTTCTGCATGGCTGAGGCAAAATCATCCTGGATTATTGAAACCGTCTCAGTGCGATGGCTTTCGTCCTCACCGCTCCGTCGTGAGAGGCAGGCTCATTGGATCGATAGGAACCACGCAGCCCTCGCCCGCTTCATGCAGGTTGCACCCTGGCAGCAGACGGCCGAACAGTGGTCTTATGGCAATGCCGATCAATGCAGGCGCACCTGCCGGGAGTATCCCTTACTGCGGCTTCGCCTGCTGCGGAGGAGCTTGAGTTGGGGGCGCCTGAACTGGAGCTGCCTGGGCCGGTGCTTGCTGTGCAGGCTGCTGATCGGTTCCGCCATTGCCATTGCTGATATCCTGCCCCTGAAAGAGCACGCGGATCGTCGAGCTGAAGCGCTTGTAATTGGTGTACTTCAGCGTTTCGCGGATGTGGACATCTTCGCTGAGAGCTCCGTTTTGCGCGGAGAAGTGCAGAATGCCGTCGCCCTTGGTGTAGACCGGAAACCAGTATTTGCCGTCGATCTGCTGGCGGTAAGTCGTAAAGGGAGGGGAAAGATCTTCGTGTCCTTTGCGCGTATCGTCCGGAACATTTTTCCCGTTGGTCACGACGATCTGCATGTCGTGCTGATCCACCCAGAGGCGCCCCTGAAAATAGCGCTTGTTCTTTTCAATCACCTTGGGGCGCACATCGAAAACATACGTGCCTACCTCGTCGACATCCTGCTTGCCGACATAACTCAGCACATATTGCCCAACATCCTCTTTGGTAAGCACGAAGGGCAGGCGCTGCTCGATGTCCTGAAAATCAGCCGGGCTCATCTGAATGCGCTCCAGGCTGCTGGCAGGCGCGAGAACCACATGCTCGAAACGTTTGCCTTCAGGATCGAAAGAGATATCGGTGACCTGGAAATATTGACCATCGACTTTTCCGTCGTCGTTGATAGTCTCTACTTTCACGCTGCGCTCGTAGGTATAATTCGCCATCGCCTGGCGAAAAAGACTTTCCTTAGCGGTGAACTGGTCAATAATCTGTTGGGCAGGGACCGGCGGCGCGGAAGTATCAAGCGCTCCGAATCCCTGATCGAGAGGCATCGAGGTATACGAGACCTGGGCGCGCGCCGGAAATGTGCAGATCGCGAAAAGAAGTCCAGAGATGCTGACCGAAAGAATGGCTTTCGGTATTCGCACGCGGAGGGAATGGAAGGAAGGCACGCGAGACTCCTCGAGTCATATCTTAGTTCATAGACGCAAGGAGGAAGAAAAAGCCGCGCCGAGCGACTCAGGTCATCGGCATAACCGACTTAAGTTAAAGACAAACGATCGATAGCACTCTCGTAATCACTCCTGCAGTACACTTGAGCTTTCCCGATTCTATGGAAGATTACTATCGGGTCCCGACTTTGGTGCTGCTCGGCCTGCTGGTGGCCGTGTTTGCGGCCCTCTATGCGCGGTCCCGAACTCAGCGCCGTCTGCTTTGGCTCATTGGCTGGACCCTGGTCACGGCCCGACTCGCAATTCTCACAACAATTCCCGAACACAATATCGCCGGACGGGTAGCTGCCGAGTCTGCGAGAATGATGGCCGCGATCATGTTTCTCGGCGCGCTTTCGCCGGTTACCTTCGGCAACCGCATCAAAATTCCCTACGTCATCCCTTTTTCCATTCCACTTCTGTTCTTCGCCATCTCGACTGGCCTTGATCCCGCCCCCTCCGGCTTCTTGCATTTTCTGAATTTGCTGGCGGTCGTCGCCGCCATTGCCATCGCTCTCGACTGGGGCCGGCGCCGTCATCTGCTGCCCATCTGGTTCACAGTCACATGGCCCATACTGATCGGCTTTCCCTGCCTGTACCTTGCTTACATCGACAGTAATGAGATGCTCCTCCGGCTGACGCACAGCGGAGTCAGCGTCGTGACCGCCCTGCTGGTGCTTGCGGCTTACCGCCGCATGAGCCCCGGCGTCATCTTCACCGCATCCGGATTTCTTATCTGGAGCCTGCCCCTTCTTCTTGGCTTTTTTGCTTCAGGGGACGACCCAATCTGGGTTCCGGCGCTCCGCATTCTCAATCTCATGAAGGTCATGACCGCCGTGGGCATGATCGTGCTGGTTCTCGAAGACGAGGCCCGGGAGAATGAGGCCGCCCAGAAACGCGACCGCCGCGCCCGCGCCGAAATGGAGGAATACTCCAAGCTTGATCTCTCCGTCGAGCCCCATCACGACTTCGGCATCCATTACAAAGATGTCTGCCACGCCATCTCGGCGGCGTCTCCTTACCGGCAGGCCGTCATTCTTCTGCTGGATGTCGAACACCACCTGCGCGTGGCTGCCAGCTGTGGGATCAACGCAGCACTGGCGGCTGCGCTCGATTCCTTTTCTATTCACCTGCCCATCGAGGAATTGGATCGCCCCCGTTCGAAATTCCGCGATGTGGGAACTGCAAATATCCGGAGGGTGGATCTCCGGCGCTGGATCCAGACCGGCGATGAACTGGAACTACAGAATTTCACCGACGTTTCAGTCATTCCCATCGCCGCCCGCACTGGCGCACTGCAGGGAATCCTGATGCTGGCTGCGCTGAAGGACGAAGAATCGCTGCTTCCTGAAGATCTGCTCCCGCTGGAGCTCCTGGTGGCCCGAGTCGCCGCCGCCCGCGAAAATGGACTTCTGCTGAGGCGAGTAACGCGGTCGGAAAAGCTGGCCGGCATCGGGCAGCTTGCCGGTGGTGTCGCCCATGAGTTGAACAATCCACTCACCGTGGTGATGGGCTATGCCGAGCTGATCCAGGAGATATCGAGCGAAGAGAGAATTCGCCGCGACGCCTCCATCATCCGCAGCGAATCGCACCGGATGAAGCAGATCATCGAGAGCCTGGCGCGCTTCTGGAAGCCGTCCCCCAGTCCCGTCTCATCGATTGCCGTGCCCGAGCTGCTCGCCGAGGTGGAGTCCATGCGCCGGGGAGAATACGAGCGCAGAAAGATTCGCTTCGACGTAGTGTTCTCGGCGGAGCTGCCGCGCATTCACGCCAATAGCGACCAGATGCGCCAGGTCCTTTTGCAGATCCTGGATAACGCCTCTTCCTCCACCGACGAAACGCAGGCCGAGCTCGAAAAGAGGATTCGCCTGGAAGCGAAGCGAACCGACGATCGCCTGCAAATCGTAATTTCGAACAGCGGTCCCGGCTTTTCGAATCCCGATAAGATCTTCGATCCGTTCTTTACCGTGAAGCCGCCGGGCGAGGCTCCAGGCCTGGCTCTCAGCCTCTGCTACTCCATCATTCGTGAACAGGGCGGCGACATGAGCGCGTCGAATCTGCACCCCTGCGGAGCCGCCGTCGTCGTCGATCTCCCGATCGAAAGATCGCAAAATGGCGTAGCACCGCCCTCCTCTCCGCTGCCCGCATAGAACTGATTTGCTCGTGTCAACTTTGGCTTCGTATCCGGAATGGTTCCGTCTCAGCATTAGCTTCGTACCAGGGCATGACTTCAGTCATGCCATAAATGGCGCATAGCAAGAGAGCTTCAGCCCCTGAGAGACGTCTGCCCGCATTCGGATTTACCCAACCACCGCGAGTATTTTCCGCAACGCTGCAGCCCTTGAGTACCATAGGGCGCAGAGGACGACACCCGCCATCGCGCGGCACCGGACAAACCATGTTGAAAGCGAAAGACAGAATACGAGAACACGCGAGATATCTTCTCGTCGGAGTGTGTATAGCCACTGGAGCGTGCACAGCCGGCCTTGCTCAGACCGGTGCGCATCGGCCCATGACCTTTGATGACATGATGAAGATGCGCCGCCTCGGCGATATCGCCGTCTCTCCCGATGGCCGCTGGGTCATGTATTCCGCCACCGATGTGGATCTGACCAAGAACACGAGAGCCTCGCATCTCTGGATCGTGCCATCTACGGGCGGCGAGTCCCACGCGCTGCTGGCGTGGTCGGCCGGTGAGAGCCGCGGCCGCTTCGCTCCCGATGGAAAGCGCGTTCTCTTCGAGAGCACCCGCGAAGGCGGTCAGCAGATCTGGCTCGCCGACTTCGAGGCGGAGCAAGGTACGCTGGGCAGAGCAAGCAAGCTCACCTCGCTGAGCACCGAAGCCGATGGCGCGACCTGGTCGCCGGACAGCAAGCAGATTCTCTTCGCCTCCTCCGTCTATCCCGACTGCAGCGACGACAGCTGCAATCGAAGCCGCGAGGAAGAGAAGGCGCAATCGAAAGTGAAAGCGCAGGTCTTCACCCATCTGCTCTACCGGCACTGGACTGCCTTTACCGGCGACAAACGCAGCCATCTGTTTTTGATAAGCGCCGACGGTGGAACTCCGCGCGATCTGACTCCGGGCAATGTGCATGACGTGCCGCCCTTCTCGCTCGGCGGTCCCGACGGTTACGCCTTCTCCCCAGACAGCAAAGAGATCGCCTTCGAGGAGAATCTCGATCCCGTTCCGGCCATCAGCACCAACTCCGACATCTTCACGCTGCGTCTCGACGATCCCAATGCGAAACCGGTGAAGATTTCGACCGCTGCGGGTGGCGACCACTCTCCGGCATATTCGCCCGACGGCAAATACCTCGCATGGCGCTCGCAGGCGCGTGGGGGATATGAGAGCGACCGCTTCCGCCTCGTGATTTACGACCGCTCTTCGAAACAGATCAAGGAGCTACTCCCGAATTTCGATCGCTGGATCGATGAGATTGCGTGGGGGCCAGATGCGACGAAGATTTATTTCTCTGCCGGTGATGCGGGACGCGAGCCGGTCTTTTCCGTCAATCTCGATGGAAAAGATTTGGGCGAGCTCACCGAAGAAGGCGAGTACGGCGACTTGCATGTGACACCCGATGGCAAGCGAATCATCGCATCGAAGATGACCGTGCGCACGCCGTCGGAAATTGAGGCTCTCGACACGGAAAAGATTCTGAAGTTCGTCGACACCGTCAACGTGCGTGCCAAATCGGCTCCCGTAGAACCCACCTTCGTCGCGGCCGGGCATAGCATTCTTGCCGGGCAGCCGCTCACGCATCTGAACGATGCCCTCTTGAGCCAGCTCGACCTGCCTAAGATGGAGTCCTTCTGGTTCCCGTCGATCGGCCGCGTCCGCGTGCAGGGTTTCCTCATCAAGCCGCCGAACTTCGATGCGTCGAAGAAATATCCGGTGAAGTTCCTCATTCACGGCGGTCCGGAAGGCGCGTGGGGCGATAGCTGGAGCTATCGCTGGAACGCCGAGCTTCTCGCCGCCAATGGTTATGTCGTCGTCATGATCAATCCGCGCGGCTCGGTTGGCTACGGGCAGGCCTTCGTCGATGGAGTGAATGGCGACTGGGGCGGCAAGCCGTACATCGACCTGATGCGCGGCCTCGACTACGCCGAGATCCACTATCCGTTCATCGACAAGTCGCGTGAGTGCGCGCTCGGCGCGAGCTACGGCGGCTACATGGCTGACTGGATCCTTGGCCACAGCCAGCGCTTCCGCTGCATCGTGACCCACGACGGCATGTTCAATCCCGAGTCGGCATACGGCACCACCGAGGAGCTCTGGTTCAACGAGTGGGAGTTCAAGGGAACGCCGTGGTCCAATCGCGCTCTCTACCGTCGCTGGTCGCCCATGCTGGCGGAGACAAACTTCAAGACGCCGACGCTCGTCGTCCACTCGCAGCTCGACTACCGCCTCGATGTCTCGGAGGGATACCAGCTCTTCACCACGCTGCAGCGCATGGGCGTGCCGTCGAAGATGCTCTACTTCCCCGACGAAGGGCACTGGATAATGAAGCCGCAGAACTCCCAGCTCTGGTACAAGACCGTAAACGACTGGGTCGACCAGTGGACGAAGTAAATGTAATACAAATGCGAATTGGTATTACAATATCCATATGAAGACCGTCGTGCAGGCAAGGCTGGATGAGGATACCCGAAAGGACTTGGACCGGCTGGTTAGGAATCTCGGCCTCAGCGCCTCGGAAATTGTGCGGGAGGGTATTCGTCTGGTGAAGGAACAACATGCTAAGCCCCGACCCAAAAAGATTGTGGGACTGGGCCAATTTGATTCCGGCATCACCGATTTAGGCTCAAACAAGAAGCATCTGGAAGGATATGGGCGTTGACCCCTGTCCTACTGGACGCGGGGGTGATCGTTGCACTCCTCGACCGCAGAGAGAGGTTTCACGCCGAATGCGTCGATGTTGTCACGTCGCTTCAGCAGCCGCTGCTGACATGTGAATCGGTAATCAGCGAGGCGTGCTACCTGCTTCGACGATTGAACGGCACATCGGCGGCGGTACTGGCAAATGTTGAGAATGGAGCTTTTCGCATTGCATTCGATTTGTCCCGGTCTTCAGGAGTGGTCGGCGGCCTGATGCACAAGTACCGCAATGTCCCTGCCTCTCTCGCTGATGTTTGCCTCATCCACATGGCCGACGAATTCAACACCGGCGACATTCTTACCTTGGATAGCGATTTCCTCACCTACCGCTGGCGCAAGAACCGTCCATTCAATATGCTGATCCCCACGAAATAGCATCATGCCCTTCGCGCGCCCAAAAAAGAACGCCGATCCGCTCGACGAACCAGCCCTGCACGAATTTGCCGTCAAGGCGCTCGGGCGGAGGATGCGCACCGTCGCAGAACTCACGCGCCTGATGAAGCAGAAAGTTGAGCGAGAGCCCAGCGGCCAAACCAAGATCGACGCGGTACTCGCGCGCCTCAAGGAGTATGGCTACCTTAACGACGCCGACTACGCCGCCAACTACACCAGAATGCGCCAGGAGAACGCCAGCCTGGGCAAACGCCGCGTGCAGCAGGATCTCGCCGTCAAGGGCGTGCAGTCAGAACTGATCAAAACCACGCTTGAGGCCGCCTACCAGGATGTGAACGAAGAAGCGCTCGCGCGGCGTCACCTGGAACGCAAAGGCGTGAAGCAGCCGGCCAACGACAAAGAGGCAGCGCGCGTGATGCGCATGCTAGTTCGTGCGGGATTTTCAACCGGCGTGATCTTTAAAATCCTGAAAAGCTGGAAGGTCGAAGACGAAGCACTCGCCGCTCTCGAAAACATAGAAGAGACGCATGGCGACGGCGAGTAATCCCCTCTCTCCTATAAACTTGAGTTATGCAATATCGTTCAGGCTCCGACATTCGCGAGACCTTTCTGCGTTTTTTTGAGACGAAGGGGCACCGCCGCGTGCACAGCTCTTCGCTCGTGCCTGCCAATGACCCGACGCTGCTCTTCACCAACGCGGGCATGAACCAGTTCAAGGACGTCTTCCTCGGCCTCGAGCACCGCGACTACTCGCGCGCCACCACCTCGCAGAAATGCGTGCGCGCCGGCGGCAAGCACAACGACCTCGAGAACGTCGGCTTCACCCGCCGCCACCACACCTTCTTCGAAATGCTGGGCAACTTCAGCTTCGGCGACTACTTCAAGCCGGACGCCATCGCCTATGCCTGGGAATTCATAACCTCGGCGTCTTGGCTTTGTATACCTACCGACAAGCTCTACGTCACCATCTTTAAAGGTGAAAATGGCGTCCCTCGTGACGAGGAAGCCTACAACCTGTGGCTCGCTCAGGGCGTGCCCGCCGAGCGCATCCACGAATACGGCAGCAAGGATAACTTCTGGCAGATGGGCGACACCGGCCCCTGCGGGCCTTGTTCTGAAATTTTCTACGACATGGGCATCGAAGCCGCAGAGACGCCCGGAGTCGACAAACCCTTCGGCCAGGACGACGCGCGCTACGTCGAGATATGGAACCTGGTCTTCATGCAGTTCGACCGCGATGCGCAAGGCACGCTGCACCTTTTGCCCAAGCCGTCCATTGATACTGGTGCGGGACTTGAGCGCATGGCCGCCGTGCTGCAGGGTGTTCATTCAAATTTTGAAACAGATTTATTTACACCACTGATTAAGCGGGCTGCGGAGCTGTGCGGCATACGAAATACATATTTTGTCGGCGACGGACAAGGCGCAGCCCCTAGGGCCATACCGCCCGGAGAAGTCGAAAAAATTAATCTAGCTCATCTGATTCAGAACGCCTCTCTGCGTATCATTTCAGACCACGCTCGTGCCGCGACATTTCTAATCTCTGATGGGGTGCTACCTGCGAACGAAGGGCGCGGCTATGTGCTTCGTAAGATCCTGCGGCGGGGGATTCGTCACGGACGTTTGCTGGGACAAGATAAGCCCTTTATGCGGGATATGGTTTACGTTGTCCGCGATGAGATGGAGGGGGCCTTCCCTGAATTGGTCGAGAGCGCCGATAGAGTTGCGAGAGTTATCGAAGCCGAAGAGCGTCAATTTGGACGAGTTATCGAAGCTGGTTCGCAACAATTAGATACAGCGCTATCCGAGGCAGCTTATGGTCACTTTTTCAGAGTTGCATCGCAGTATTCCCAAAATCAACCGGCTCCTCGTCCCAATGCAGCTATCGAAGCATTGGCGCGCCAGTATGCAGGATTCTTTACTCGACGGCAAGAAAAGCTTGGCACTGCTAGTGAATTAGCATGGGCGGGGCTTTTCGACCCAAAAGCCGTAAGGGATCTTGTGCAACTGCTGGATTCCAGTAAACCGGTCCTGTCAGGTACAACTGCCTTCCACCTCTACGAAACATTCGGCCTACCACTCGACTTCATGATGGACGCTGCTCGCGATCAGGGCATCCACTTCGATCTCGAGGGCTTCGAGCAAGCACGCGCCGAAGAGCAGGCACGCGCGCGCGCCTCATGGAAGGGTGGTGCGAAATCGTCCGCCAGCCCCGCTTTCCGCGAGCTGCCGAAGACCGACTTCGAAGGCTACATGCACCTGCGCGTCGATGGAGCCGAGGTTCTCGCCCTTATTAAGGATGGCGTGGGCGTTCCGATAGCCAATCCCGGCGATGCTGTCGACGTTGTCCTCAATCAGACCAGCTTTTATGCCGATTCCGGCGGACAGGTGGGCGATATTGGCTGGCTCTGCTCCGACGATCACAACTCCGTGATTGCTGACGTGAGCGGATGCACCAAGCCGGTGCAGGGTGTCTTCGCCCACAAGTCGATCCTGCGCCAGCCCCTGAAGCTGGGCGATAAAGTCGATGCCGTCGTCGATGCCGATTACCGCAATGCTACGCGCCGCAATCACACGGCCACGCACCTGCTGCACGCCGCGTTGCGCGAGGTTCTGGGCACGCACGTGAAGCAGGCCGGCTCGCTCAACGATCCCAACCGGCTGCGCTTCGACTTCTCGCACTTCACGCAGATCGCCGACGAAGAGCTGCAGGATGTGGAGAACATCATTAATAAGGAAGTGCTCGGCAACACCAAGGTCGAGACCATCGTCGACGTGCCCATCGATGTTGCCGTCAACGAGTATCACGCCATGGCTCTCTTCGGCGAGAAGTACGGCGAAAAGGTACGCGTGGTGAAGATCGGCGATTTCTCGACCGAATTATGCGGCGGCACGCACACCGGCGCGACCGGTGAGATCGGCGTCGTGAAGCTGGTGAGCGAGGGATCGGTTTCGTCCGGTGTGCGCCGCGTCGAGGCCATCACCGGCCTGGGCGCGTTGAACGAATTCCGTCGCGACTTCGAAGTGGCGCAGCTGGCCGCGCAGCTCGCTCCGAGTGTCGAGTCCACGCCCGCCGAAGCTCTGCGTGCGCGCCTCGCTGCGCAGGACGAAGAGTTGAAGAAGCTGCGCCGCGAGCTCGATCAGGCGCGGATGAAATCCGCCTCGAGCTCCCTCTCGGGTGCAGCCGATCAGGCCGTTGAAGTGAAGGGTGTAAAAGTTCTCGCGCAGCGCGTCGATGCTCTCGACCGCGGACAGATGCGCACGCTCGTCGATAATCTGCGCAATAAGCTCGGCTCGGGAGTGGTCGTTCTCGGCTCGGCCGACAGCGAAGGCAAAGTGGCGCTGATCGTCGGCGTCACCAAAGACCTCACGAGCAAGGTGCAGGCCGGCAAGGTGGTGGGACAGATCGCCAAACTCGTCGGCGGCTCCGGTGGAGGCCGTCCTGACATGGCCGAAGCAGGCGGCAAAGATACAGCCCAGCTCGATGCGGCGTTAAAGACTTCGCCGCAGATCGTAGGCGAATTGCTCGCATAAAGATGAGCGAAATCCCATGTCCCAGACGCGGGACATGGGATTTCCGGCGTTCATTCGCGATGAATTCCTTCAGCTGCTCTAAGCGTTGCAGTTGAAATCCCACGGAAGTGACACAACAACAGGTTCCGATCTGGGTTCCACCGATTGATGCTGGTTTTGCGCTGAACTTATAATCGGAGTGTCTCTTGTCTCCTTATGCCGGCTACTTTCCCCTCCGCAGGGCGTATGCGCCTGCTTTCGATAGCCGGCTGCTTCCTTCTTCTGGCTCTCGGTAGCGCCGTCGTTCATGCTGCGCCGCCGCGCGGAGCCCTCGCCCTATTTCCCTACGAAAAAGCGCAGCGCATGCGCGAGGCTCTGGAAGGCCGTCCCGAACACCAGCGCACGCGCCGCGAATATGAGCGCGTGATCGAAGCCTATCGTGTCGTTTATCACGGCGATCCCGCGTCTGCGCGAGCCGACGCTTCAATTGCCGCGGTTGCCGATCTGCTCGCCGAAGAGGGCCGCGTCTTTCAGGATGACAAATCGCTGCGCGATGCCGTCGGCCAGTATGAATTCCTGCGCAAGGAGTATCCCGGCAGCCGCTATCGCTTCAGCGCGCTGCTGACTATCGGCGAAATTTATCTTCGCGATCTCAACGATCGCGAGAGTGCGCGCGCCACCTTCCAGCAGTTCCTCAAGCTCTATCCGCAGAGCCCTCTCGCCAACGAGGCGCGGCTGGAGCTGAGCAACCTGCGTCATCCCAAGCGCAACGCTCCGCAACGCTTTGCGTCCACGATAGACAGCGCCAACCCGCCTACCGAGCCGTCCGTTGCAAAATCCGACGCCGACTCCACTCCTGCAACAGCACGCCGGCGCAACAACGTGCTCACTGCCGCGGTTCAATCGCAGGCAGCGCAAAGTACATCCGGTACGACTGCTTCTGGCCCCGCGAAAAATACGGAACGGGCGAATACCCCGATTGGTCTGCAGGAGAGCGATCTGCCGCCGCCATCGGCGACACCGGCGAAGGCGGCCGACGCAGTTCCCAGCCGCCTGAGTGACGCGGCCTTGAACGCGCCGCCTCCGCCGCGTCGCGGCAAGCTGCCGCTGGTCACCGGCATCCGGCACTGGTCCACTCCGGTGTACACGCGCGTGGCCATCGATCTGCAGGATGAGGTGCAGTACGAAGCGGTGCGCGTGCCCAATCCCGACCGCATTTTCTTCGACCTGCACGGCGCGCGTCTGTCACCGGAGCTGATCGGCAAATCGGTGGAAGTGATCGACGACGGATTCCTGAAGCAGATCCGGACAGCTCAATTCTCGAATGATGTAACGCGCATCGTTCTCGACGTGAGCGACGTCAGTGAATATTCGGCCTTCTTTCTCCCCAATCCTTCGCGCCTCATCATCGATGTGCATGGCCGCAAGTCCCACGCTGCTCCGGTCGAGGTGGCCGCAGCACCGAAAGTGGAGTCCCCGAAGGCAGAAACACCCCAGCCGGCAGCCGCCAAGAAAGAAGACCGAACCTCGCGAACGACTGTGCCGGCCAAGCCAACCATCGGCATCGGACCCGAGCTTGCCGCAGTCGACAATCTCGGCACGCCGCTCGCTGCGCAGCCAGAAATCACTCCGGCGCGCAAGCACGTCGTGAATCTGGCGCCGCCGGATCACTCTGCAGATCATTCCGCTCGAACCGATCCCTCCTTCGGGGTTGTCGGAGATCGGGCTGCAGGAGATCACGCGACGCCGCAAGCCGCACCCACGGCTCTGGCTGATGTAGCAACTCTCGGCAGTCAGCCCAACCGCGTCAAAGCCACCAGGCATCCCACCACCGCGCCGGTCGCGCAGTCGGTCGCCGGAACCACTCCCGCGCCGCAGCCCGAAGACCTTGTAGCCGCGAACACCCCACCGCCCGCTGCACCCAAAACGCGATCGAAACGCAATACAGCCAGCAATGACGCACCTCCCGTAGACCTCAGCGCATCGGAAGTCCATCCCGCGCAGCCAACCGCCGATGGCCAGCGCTCGCTGGTGCGAACCCTCGGACTGAAGATCAATCGCATCGTCGTCGATGCCGGCCACGGCGGCCATGACTCCGGAACCCTAGGGCCAGGCGGCATCGAAGAAAAAGATGTCGTCCTCGACGTGGCCTTACGGCTGGGCGCGTTGCTCAAGCAGAAGCTCGGCGCCGACGTGATCTACACGCGCGATGACGACACCTTTATACCTCTCGAGACGAGAACGGCTATCGCCAACAAGGCGCAGGCCGATCTCTTCATCTCCATTCACGCGAACTCCAGCCCCGATGCCAGCGCGCGCGGCGTCGAGACCTACTACCTGAACTTCACCACCTCGGCCGATGCCCTCGAAGTGGCGGCGCGGGAGAACGCGGTCTCCGACCAGTCCATCCATCAGCTCTCCGACCTCGTGAAGAAGATCGCCTTGCAGGACAAGATCAACGAGTCGCGCGAGTTCGCCTCCGATGTCGAGCAAAGCCTGTACGGCGGATTGGAAGACGGAAATCCCGGCCTCAAAGATCGAGGAATTAAGAAGGCTCCGTTCGTGGTGCTGATCGGCGCAAACATGCCGTCTATCCTGGCGGAGATCTCTTTCCTCACCAATCCCGACGATGCCCACGAGCTGCGCGATTCGAAGTATCGCGAGCGCATTGCGGACTCCATCTACCGCGGCGTCGCGCGCTACGTCGGCAGCCTGAGCGGCGTTCGCATCGCCGATGCCTCGCACGGCACAAATTAATTTCGCCGACAGCTGATCATGACGATGTGTCTGGCTTTGCCGCTGGAGTTTCCTGCTCTCCACGCAGCCATTTCCCGCCGGTGATAGTCTCTCTCTGTAATGGTTTCTTTTGCGCGTTCGGCCGCCGTTTTGTGTCTTGGGCTTTTTGTGGCTGCACCCTTCGCGCGCCCGCAGTCACCGGCTGCGACATTTGCGCCGCTCTTGCCGCCCGCTTTTTCCGGATGGACTGCCGCCGCGTCCCCGCAGACCGGTTCCGACCCGGCCGCTGCTGACGCCGCGAATGCTTCGGTCCTGAAGGAGTACGGCCTGAAGGACTTCGCCACGGCAGAATATGGGCATGGCAGCACCAAGCTGAAGATCAAGGCCATGCACTTTGCCGATGCCACCGGAGCTTACGGGGCTTTCACCTTCTATCGCAAAGCCGAGATGCACCCGGATGATGTTGGCAAGGGTGGCGCAGTCGACAGCCATGAGGCTATCTTCTGGACCGGCACCACGCTCATCGATGCCACCGGAGATCACATCGGCGCAGAGGAGAGAGCCGCGCTGCAGTCGCTCGCCTTCACGCTGCCGCAAAATGCCGGCCCCGAAGGCGTGCCGCCGTCGCTGCCACAATATCTTCCTCAAGAGTTATTGGACAAGGCAACCGTGCACTACGCCATCGGACCGGATGCCTATGCGAAGGCCGGTGGAGTTCTACCCGCCGAGGTCATTGACTTCAGCCGCGACGCCGAGGCCGTCACCGCCCGCTATCAGACTCGCGATGGCAATGGAATCCTGACCGTCCTCGAATATCCCACGCCACAGATTGCCGGCGACCGCCTGAAGGCCATCGATGTCATCCTCAAGGGAACTCTGCCGCCGTCCCTGCAAGGCGGCAACGCCGCTGCGCTGGGCGTGAAGCGCAGCGGGACGCTGGTAGTAATCACCAGCGGTGGTTTCTCCGCTGCGGAGTCGGAGGAGCTGCGCAACGCAGTAAAGTCCCAGGCGACGCTCACCTGGAATCATCCCGAAGGCTATGGCAATCCAGTAGGAAGGGAAGTAAAGAAGACTGCGCGGCTCCTTCTCGGCATTACGTATCTCACCGGCATTCTCGGAGGGGGTGCCTTGCTCCTGGGACTGTTTCTCGGTGGCGGAAGAGCACTGATCCGCGTCCTGCGAGGAAAGCCGCCCTCCACAATGAACGACGACGACTTCATCAGCCTCAAGCTCAGATAGGCAACGACGCCTTCCCGGGTTTTGCATCGGATTTAGTGCAGAATCGAAGGTAAATATAACCAAAAAGGAGAGTTGCCAAAATATTCTACGCTGGTTACGGGAAGAAAAGGCGAAAATTTGGCGAATCATCCCTCATGACGCCATGCCGGTAACAAGCTGAATTCAAAAGAAATATCGGCGGCAGGATTTTGCCTTGACACCCCCTGCCCCCGACCATAGTATTTCGCCAGAAAGTTCTGATGGCTTTGCCTCCGTTGGAACTATTCTCCCTAAAGAAAAGGCTGCCCTGTTGCCGGGCGGCCTTTTCGTTCTTTAATTCCTCTCCTCAGAGCCCCCTCAGGCGTCCTCTGAGCCCCTTCTGAGGCTCGCCGGGGGAGCTAAGCGGCCCACGGAGGGGCGGTTGCTTTACGGCTTGCCACGCGGACGATAAAATCCAAAAAGAAGGCCGACGTAGCTCAGTTGGTAGAGCAGCCGATTCGTAATCGGCAGGTCACCGGTTCAAGTCCGGTCGTCGGCTCCAGAGAATGCGGTTCAACCGTACGGCCCCGTTCGGGGCAGAATCGAGGCCCAATCTCGATTTTCAGTCCGATCAAAATCTGCACCAAATTCGGTACCCATTTATCCACGCAAATTTCATCTTCCGCTCTTGTGCCCGCAGCGGAAGCCCCTGATAATCGCCTCAGAAGTGAGCGACGGTCCTTTTGCGAGTACACAACACTGTGACCCGGTATAGCCGTCAAGATGCTCTGCGCATCCTCCGCATCCAGCCCAAACATCTGCGGGCCTGGGAGCACGCCGGACTGCTTCCCTTCTCCGACAGCTACAGCTTCCAGGATCTGGTCCAGTTGCGGAAATTACGCGACCTGCGCGCCACCCGCCTCTCCGCAGCCAGCATCCGCGCGGGCGTCGACGCCATGCAGGCCGTCTCCGGCATGGCCAATCCGCTGGTCGAGACCGGTGCCGTGCGAAGCGGCTCGCATCTGGCCTTCCGCCATTCGGGTGCCTGGATGGAGCCCATCAGCCGCCAGTTCGTCTTCGATTTCGACGGGAAACGCCGGCTCATCGAGGTGGAAACCAGCCAGTTCACCCCAGCCCAACGGGACGGCCGCATCTCTGCCCTCTTTGTTGAAGCAGTGCGCTGCGAAGAAGCCTCGCGCACCGCTGAGGCGATCAAGCTCTACGAGTCGATCCTTGACCTCGATGCCGGCCACGCGCCGTCCGCCATCAATCTGGGAACCATCTTCTACAACCAGCGCCAGTTCCTCAAATCGGAGCAGCTCTACCGCAGGGCGACCGAGGCCGATCCTGGATACGCTCTGGCCTTCTTCGACCTGGGCAATGTGCTCGACGAATTGCAACGGCTCGACGAGGCGATTGCCGCCTATCGTACCGCCCTCCAGATCGTGCCCAAGTATGCCGACGCCCATTACAACCTGGCTCTGGCCTACGAGCGCAAGAACGAGCGCCGCAAAGCTCTGAAGCACTGGATGGCCTACCTCAAGCTCGATGCTGTCGGACCCTGGGCCAACCACGCCCGTGGGCAGGCAAAGAAGATTCTGGAGCGGGAAAAGTTATCCATTGTCTGGCGCCGGGCGAAATGTTGCACTACAGTTCCTGGCCGCAACGACCGGTGCTGCAAAGCTTAGCCTCCGGCTCGGACGCCACACTCCTGCTTGCTCTCTCGCTGCTCAGTTTGCCGCTTCCCTCCAAGGTGCTAAACTCAACGGTTTTCTACCCTTTGTTTTCACTCGTTGTTTTTACTCGTTGAGGAACCGCATGACGTTGGACGCACTGACACCACCCCTCCCCCTGACCCAATTGAACGAAGAGGAGCAGCTTTTTCGCTCCGCCGTGCACGACTTCGCCCGCCAGAGCATCGGCCCGCTCGTGCGCCAGATGGACGACGAGCAGCAATTTTCTTCCTCGCTCATTGAGGAGCTGTTTTCTTTGGGGCTGATGGGCATCGAAGTTCCCGAGGAGTATGGCGGAGCCGGCGGCACCTTCTTCCAGGCGGTCCTGGCCGTCGAGGAGATCTCGGCTGTCGATCCCTCGGTCGGGGTTCTGGTCGATGTGCAGAATACGCTGTGCGTCAACGCCCTGCTCAAATGGGGAACCGCGGAACAGAAGAAAAATTACCTGTCGCGGCTGGCCGGCGGAATGGTCGCCGCTTACGCGCTGAGCGAAGCCAGCTCCGGCTCGGACGCCTTCGCTCTCCAGACCCGCGCCGTTCGCGAGAGAGACGAGTATGTCCTCAACGGCCGCAAGCTCTGGATCAGCAACTCTCGCGAAGCCGGACTCTTCATCGTCTTCGCCACCCTCGATCCGGCCGCTGGATACAAGGGCATCACCGCCTTCCTCGTCGACCGGGATGCGCCCGGCTTCACGGTGGGTAAGAAGGAAGACAAGCTCGGCATCCGAGCCTCTTCGACCTGCGAGTTGATCTTCGACGACTGCCGCGTTCCGGCTGCGAACCTCCTCGGCGTCGAGGGCAAAGGATACAAGATCGCCATCGAAACGCTGAACGAAGGCCGCATCGGCATCGGGGCGCAGATGCTGGGGCTGGCTCAGGGCGCGTGGAATCACGCGGCAAAGTATGCTTTGGAGCGGAAACAGTTCGGCAAGCCCATCGCCGAGTTTCAGGCGGTGCAATTTTCCATCGCAGAGATGGCGACCGAGATCGAAGCCGCGCGCCTCCTCGTCTACAACGCGGCGCGACTCAAGGATGCCAAGCTGGACTTCGTCCGCGAAGCCGCGATGGCGAAGTATTTTTCGTCGATGGTGGCCGAGCGCGTGGCCAGTCTGGCCGTCGAGATCCACGGCGGCTACGGCTTCGTCAAAGACTATCCGGTCGAGAAGTATTATCGTGACGCCAAGATCGGAAAGATCTACGAGGGAACTTCCAACATGCAGTTGGCGACGATTGCGAAGCTCGTCTTGCGAAACCTGGCCTAGGCGATAACGCGAATCTTCCGATCCGCTAAGCACCCGGACAAACTTGTCATCCCGACCGAAGCGTCGCGAAGTGGAGACACCTGCAGTTTCTTCGCGCCATCACAACTGCAGCGCCCGCCGCTATTTCACTCACCCTCACCCGGCTGCGAGCTTGAATTGGCACCCGGAAGAAAAGCTGGCCCAATTGGTTTGATATGCCCGGGCTCCGATTTTCCCGGCCACTCCCGAACCTTGCCTTTCGTTTCTGTCTCTTTCTTCTTCGTCTCGCTCTCCGGAATCTGGTTTTCGCCCGAAGGATCCGTCGATTCTCCCTGTATGCCTGAAGCTGCGTTCATGTTGTCCATAACTGCTCCTTCTCAACTGCTTTACAACCTGCTCGTCCGGGTAGATGAGATGCCCGGAGGGCTCCGAGATGTCTCCACACATGACCCGATGGCTCCTGGTTTATTCCCTGGCACATGCCGGAGTTTCTCCTCAACCCGAAGAAAGTTCTCACTCTTAGAAAGGTTGCTTGGCCTAACTCCAGTCCCATCATCATTTTTGTTTGGATATACTCGTGCAGATAATTTTGCCGGCATAGACGCAGCACCTCTGGAGTGGCTTGCATCCTAAGTCAGCGAGGGAACGGGTGGCAATAGAGGAGAAACGGAGCCCGCACATGAAAAAACCGATCGTCACCATCGAAAACTGGGCAGTAGTTCGAACTGGTTCCTACCTTGCCTATCAGGAATTGGAGCCGGGGAACATCCTGGTTGGCCGCGTCTTCGGGCACGCCAAGCTGTCCGATGCGAAATCCATCTTTACGTCTCCCATCGTCAGCGTCGATCTCGACAAGCGGCAGGTGGAGACGAAAAATACAATTTATTCTCTCGGCAAGCCAAGTGAAGACTATTGCGACAGCCGGGAATATAAAGAGTGGAACCCGCAGCAGGACACGCAGGAAGTCGCCTGAACTCCACCTGTATCGGGGACAGTGGACGAGACAGAAATTGAATTCATTCCGCGGCCTGAAGCTCCACACGGACCACAACCATTAACTAACCACGGCCGCACCTAATCTTGGCGCCGTAACACCAGAATCGCTAATGCCGCGCCCTGCGGAGTAGTCGAGCGGTCTCGGATGGTCATCGTTCTACCATCTCTGGAAATCGTCACTACATCAAGTTTTGTCTCACCGTGCCCAAGATCGCTCAGGCGAATCAGCGCGTTCTTCTTCCACCGATAGGCATCGGATCCCTCCGTACCGATCAGAGGTTTCATAGAGCCGTCAATTTGCCCTGCCCATGAAAATGTCAGTGTCTGTCCATGGATGGTTGCGTCTGAAGTCCACGCCAACGCCGTGGTGGTGACCTGCGTGAAGGTTAGAGTCCAGGCGTCGAACTGTTCGTAGGGATCAGAACCGAGCGAAGACTTCTTGAGATCAAGCACCCACTTACCGATGAGAATTTCCGGGTGATGCCCATTAAACTGCTCCGCACCCGCTGCCCGAGCGGTTCCCTGAACGGAGAATATCGTGAGCAAGCAGACCGCTGCCCCAATCGCGCATATCTTCAAAGTCTTTATCATCGTCAGCTAGCTGCTCCTCTACAAAATCGGATCCTATGCCGAATTGCCACATTCATCATCGCATCCAGAGTGCCACAACATAAATGACCTCGATTCGCATCAGTTGCAGCAATACGTCATTGTAGCTTTAGAAAATCTCTTCGCATCGTAGACGGCAGGAGCAGCTCTCTGCGGACGGCGAATCCGCTATGGATGTCCCTCACTGGCGAGAGTTCATCACGACTCGTCGATATCTCGACAGAGAATGCGGTGGATATCGCCCCACGACGATGGGCAACGCTCGATTGTTGCGTCCCTCTCGATGTGAGACGACGTTTGTTGTGGCAGGAACCCGCCAGTGGCGGCGAACAGTCATAAATCTGTCACACGAGACTTCATAGATCTTCGCGCCTGAAAGTCTTGTTGCCTACACCTCATGAAGACTTACGCATTCATTACCTCGTCATTCGTTGATGAATCGCTTTTGGCATGTTGCTTGCTATTGGCCTAGCGGACACTTGCTTACTCGATTTTTCTGTAACGCCTTTTCACTCTCCAGCTTTGCAAGCGTCGCTAACCGCAACTGCTTGCTCAATTACCAGTAGTGAGGCCAAAAGTATGTATGACGTGGGGCTGTTGCACCCCTCCAATCGGTCGCAAGAGCATCGCCAGGCCGACGATGATTCCCTCGTGATTGCCGCTCAGTCCGGATGCGAATCGGCATTCGGAGAGTTGTGCCTGCGTAACGCAGGACGTGTCTTCCGATCTATATCGCGAGTAACCAGAGATCACGCCGACGCAGAAGACGCGCTTCAGGATTCGCTGATACGAGCTTTTGTTCACATTCGGCAGTTCAACAGAGCGTCGAGCTTTTCAAGCTGGCTGACTCGAATCGGAATCAATTCCGCGCTCATGGTCCTGCGGAAAAAGCGCAGGAGCGGCGAAACGCCACTTTGTTCTGTAGATAGCGATGAAAACATGAGGCAGCTATTGGATGTTGCCGACCCCGCCGCAAATCCTGAGGAAGATTGCCTCTTCAAGGACAGCAGGCGAATCATGGACTACGCGATTCGCCGGCTGCCCTTGCAACTTCGCATCGTGGCGGAGTTGAGGCTGGTTAGAAACTTTTCCATGCAAGAGATCGCTGCAACCTTGAATATCTCGGTTCCTGCCGCCAAGTCGCGTCTACTTAGGGCAAAGCGTCGAATTGCAAGAACGCTTCAAAGGCACACGACGTCAAAGCACGCAGGAAAGCACATAAGCGATAAAGCTAAGGCCGGATGAGCATCAAGCGAAGAGGGGAGCTTCGGCCAGTTCAATATGAGCGGACGTGCGATTGAAACATCGGCCCTGCTTATCTGGTTGTTTCCGCCTTCGCAGAGCGAGTGAGGTAGTTCATCGGCGCGACCAGAACTGCGCAGATCCCAGCTAGAGCGGCCGCTGCGACATAGTAGGCAGGCCCCACGCGGCTGATATGCGCCACCGATAAGACGATCAGAGGAGTTACCCCTCCGAAGACCGCGTATCCGAGGTTATAGGAGAAAGAAACGCCGCTGAAGCGGACAGCATCAGGAAATACTCGGACCAACATGATGGGAGTAGCAACGGCTCCGCCTGCGCCGATCCCGGTGAGTATGGAAAGCGGCAGAAGCAGTGAAGGCATTTTCCCAGCGGTCATATAAAGGGCGCATGTCGACGCAATCAGCAGCAACAGGGAAAGTACGGTGACGCGCCGAATCCCAAAGCGATCAGTCGCAGCACCGGCCGCGACACTGGCAATGCAAAGCGCCACGGTAGCAGCCAGGTTCGCGATTTGCGTCTGGAGTGGAGCAAGAGCAAATAGCTTTTGCAGAAGAGTCGGAGTCATCAAGACAACCACCACAATGGTGGCTGTCACCATCCAAGTGCCAGCGAGCGAGACCGCGATGGCTTTGCCGTGCGATTGGATAACCGTCCGCAAGGGTAGCTGCCGGGAAAGCCCCGCCCGCCGCTTCATCTCTTCAAAAACAGGCGTCTCCTCGAGCCAGCGTCGCAGCCACATGGCGATGAATCCGAAAGCCCCTCCCGCAAGGAAAGGGATGCGCCAGGCCCCCGCGAGCATCTGCGGCGGCGTGAAAGCGATGCTCATGCCTGTCGCCACCAGGGAGCCGAGCAGGATACCTAAACTCAATCCGGAGGTCAGCAGACCCACTGCAAATCCGACTCTATCGCGTCGCGCGTGCTCTGCGACGAAGACCCATGCGCCTGGCGCCTCGCCGCCGATCGCCGCTCCCTGCAGCACTCGCAGCAGCAGAAGCAGCAACGGAGCCGCGGTTCCAATGGACCGATAAGTCGGTAAGCATCCGATGAGCAAAGTGGGGATGGCCATCATCAACACACTGAGCATGAAGATGCGTTTGCGTCCGTACTTGTCGCCAAAATGCGCCATCACCACGCCGCCCAAAGGACGCGCCAGATAGCCCACAGCAAAGATGCCGAAGGTCTGGGCTTGCCGCACCCAATCCGGTTGGCCGGCAGCGAAGAATAATTTCCCGATCACTGCGGTGAAAAAAACAAAGATGATGAAATCGTAGAATTCCAGCGCTCCGCCAATCGACGCAAGCCCAAGCGTGCGCAGGTCGGTGCCCGTCAAGGAATGAGAGGACCGGATATTGGTGTTTTGCATGAAAGCTTTCTCTTTTTCTTTTGCTCAGAATTTCGGTCGATTCCCATCCGCCCTTGTGTGCACGAATGGTGCTTCTTCAATAGGCGCAGAGCAAGTCTTTCGCTAATGTCTTGGATGAAATTAACCTGCTGTAGCTTCCAGAATCATCATCGGAGTCGCCGTCTTAGGCGGAATGATTTGCGTGGCATGCTGCAGCCGTTTCCTCACAACCGATCGACACGCAGACCCGCTTCATGCGCGATGACGTCATGAAACGCTTCTGCGGCATGCGTGATCCGCAGGCGCAGAGCATCGGGGGAGAGATACAACGGCCGTGATCGATGCAGAAGAGCGGATAACTTCTCTTCTGCCTCAAGCCGCGCCCGGCAGTCTTTACATTTCTCCAGATGAGCAAGAAAGTCTTCCAGGTCGGAGCCGCTGAGCTCTCTGTCCAAATAAAACTGGGTTGCCGCTCTGTAACGATCGCAACCTTTCATCATGTTCCTTTCACTCCAGGTGAATCGCCCTGGCCGCCGCGGTGGAAAGCATCTCCCGAAGCTTCGCACGAGCCCTCGCCAGGCGCGACATCACTGTAACAACTGAATCCTCTAACACGCACGCAATTTCCTGATAGGAAAAATCCTCATATTCCCGCAGAAAGACAATCTCGCGAAGGTCTGACGGCAGCTCATGAAACGCCCATCGCACCTGCTCTGCCTCCACCTTGCTCGCATAAATATCACGGGAGCACATAGAGGGCTCGACAATACAATTGGCGGCTCCATCAACCACCTCAGTCCCAGCCATTTGAGGATCCTTTCGCGGCTCCCTCAACTGGTTAAGCCAGGCACCCCTCAGAATAGTAAAGAGCCAGCCCTTCATATTGCCGCACGGCCACGGCTGCCCCATCACCCGTAGGGCGTGAACATATGTTTTCTCTACTAAGCCCTCTGCTTCTGCAGGATTTCCGGTCAAAACCAACGCGTAGCTGTATAGCCGGTCGAGATACTCGATACTGATCGCTCCGACGCGACCATCTTCGCCGTGGCGCCATGACATATCTATCTACTCCTTATGAAACACTGGATCAGCCGAACTATTCCTCGGGCTGGAGGAATTGTTCCGGTCAGGCTTATGCATAGTTTGAATTACTTTGAAGCCATTGAAGAAATGACCCTGCTCTACTACGGATCGCGGCAAGTTGCTCAGTTGCAGGCACCCTGTACCGGCTCTCCTCTCGAGAGGCTTTTCCATACGGCAGGCTCCGCGCATTGGAAGAAATCAAGCTTGCACCGGCGATACATCGCAGTGAAGATTAAAGAATCGTAATCTAAGAAACTTCGTCAGCTTGTTGCCGCCACGCAAATCAAAATCACAGGTCTGAGCCTAGAAGGCGAGTGAGACCGTCTAGCCGGTCCCACTCCAAAGCTATCGCATCAAATTCCGAAATAAAGTATGACCGAAACAGCGACTATCGCAAGCTATCGAATGCAGGCGGATCCCATTGCGCGATCTAATGCTGCACCTTCTCGTGAATCTGTTTTCAAGTTGCGGGAATCCAGGTATTCCGCCACCGCTTTGGCAACGTCGGACGGACAAGTTTTGGCTGAACGTGCTGCGGCACTCTGCTTCAGTTCTTCAATGAGCTGCTTTTCAATCTCGTCTAACTGTGGACGTATCTCTTTTACTAGATTCGCACCAGCTTGCTCTGGAGCTTGGCCCTGGCGTTGCCATTCAGCCAGAAGAGAATATTGGATAAGCTTGTTGGCCTCTATCTGCGCCTTGAAGAACCGTTCCACCTGAGCGGATTCGAGCCCTGCATTTGTGCCATCTTTCACGGCCTTCTGAATAACCTCGACCTCCCGCGAGGCATCCTCAACGCTGGCGCCGCTGTACCACTTTGCCAGCGCTACCTTCTCCGCGATCTGCAATCTCTGTGCTGAGGTCTGCACCAGTGACCGTATCGAATCCGTTGCAGCACTCGCAGTCTTCATACCCCAAATCAATGTGGCAAAGAGAACTAATACTCCGTCACGCCTCCGCATAAACCTCACTCGGTACATCCATCGACATCTGAACTCCTTCTACTTCATCAAGTCTTTAGACCTTCGCGATAGATGCCGCTCCTAAGTGCAACGGCAGTTGTCGTCATCAAGTGTGACATTTAAAGCAATCGTTCTGCCATAAATCGAGCGCCCTTCAAATTGAACGGCAATAATCGTTAAGACGTTCTTCGCCAATAGAAAACGATAGGGAGAGCTGCGGCAGAGTTAGCTTCGAAACTGACGAAGGGGTGATTGATGTCCGTCACTGACGGTTTCCCGTCGCGAAAATTATCGCGTGCGTGAGACGCAAAAGAGAAGGCGGCTTCTATAGCCGCTGTCGTTCGTTTTTCTGCAGCAACGAGAGAAGGAATAGCTCAGTCTAAAACTCCCGGCATTTCATAGATAAAAATGCCAAGGCATCCTACTTATTCCGGACAACAACAGCGAAAATTTTCTTGAATCCGCTATGGAATATAGCGGCTCATCTGGATGGGCAATGCAAGATTGGTAGCAATGATGGAAGCGGCTCCGAGGCAGATCGCACGCGTCACGGAAATAAAAAGGCTGCCTGAACGGCAAAGCATTCACCACAGAGGGCACGGAGAGCACAGAGGTCTTCGAGTATGCGCTCGAGTCCTTGCCGAAGATGCTCGGGACAAAAACTCTGTGTCCTCCGTGTTCTCTGTGGTGAATACTCTTGAGCGCTGTGCATCGGAGCTTCTTCACGGAAAATCGCCGTCTCGCGAGGTTACCCGGGCAGGGAGATTTGCAAATTGCCCCGGTGATTTTCATGGTGGGCGAGGCGGGAATCGAACCCACAACCCCCGGCTTAGAAGGCCGGTGCTCTATCCGATTGAGCTACTCGCCCGAGTGAGCAGATGGCGTGGAGCGATCGCCATCCTTCTCTATTGTCCTTATTGTAGCCAGAACTGCAAGCTCGAGCACGCGCTCCCAGGCCGGCAATGCTGCGGCCGCATTCCCGCCACAACCCGCAGCATAGAACGTGATTCCATATCCCTCGCGGCCACCCGCTCTCGCCGCGCGTATCACCAGATCGACTCGTCCGTTGTCGAGTGCAATGCCACGCAACTCGGCCACGATCTGTTGGGCCTGACGCTCGTTCCATTCGAACGACTCGAATCTCGCCTTATCGATCTCAATGCAGTCGATGTACGACGCAACGCCACAGACCGCATCGCCCGGCATTGCCGCAAATTCGTACGGATCGATCTCGCCGGCAGCCACATTCCACACATCGCTCTTCGATGTGAATAATCGCGTTCCTTCGCTGTTAAGGGCAACCAGAGCGCGCGCCATCGCCGGATACCGGACCGCTTCCGGAATCGCCTGTACCGCGTCTTCAAACACTTCAGTTGTGCCACGCAGATCGATGAAGCCATCCCACGAGGCATCGATCTCCGGCAGCTCAGAACCTATCTCCGCCGCCCAATCAGCTTCCATGCGTGGGCCTCGGCGCGTGGGCCAGCAGAAATCCAAGCAGCGTCTTCTCCGCCCAATAGCCGTCGTCAGCGATCGCTGGCGACAAAAAAGCGCAGTGTCCTCCATGCTGCGTCTCGGCGAAGTTCACATGCGGATTCTCGACCAGCGCCTGCCGCGTCTCCGGCAGCATGACAATGAAGGGATCGTCGAGCGAATGCACAATCAGCGTAGGAACCCGGAAGTCTTCTGCATATTGCGAACTCGCAACGGTGAAGTAGTAATCGTCAGCGTCTCGGAAATTGCCGTAGCGCGCCACGATATGTTCGTCGAACAGTCGCATGCTGCGAATCTTTTCGATCCCATCGGCAGTATAAATTTTCGGAAAAAGCGCGATTTTGTGTCGCACCCGAGTCAGCATCCTCCGCAGAAAATGCTGCTCATAGATACGGTTTTGCAGCCGGTGCAGCGCCGCGGAAGAAGGCGCGAGATCCATCAGTGGCGACACGCCGGCTATCGCTTTCAGTTGCGGCGGTGGGCTCGAAGCTACTTCTCCCGCATACTTCAGCACCAGGTTTCCACCCATGGAATAACCAAGCAGAGCAATCGCCCGCAGCTCTTGCGTCGCAATCAGCCTGGCCACCACCGCGGCCACGTCTTCAGAGCGCCCGGAGTGGTAAATCGTAGGAGATTCGCGATCAGTGCCGCCGCAGCTGCGCATATTCATGCGCACCACGTTAAAACCCGCTGCCAGCGCCCGCACCGTGTTGCCCAACACGTACTGCGATTGCGACGAACCTTCGAGGCCATGCACAATGACCACCGTCAACCGGTCTCTCCGGACTTCAAGCGGCTGCCAGTGGCAATGGCAGAGCACCTGGGTGGGCCCGTACTCGCCCACCGGACCCTCCACCTCGACCCACAGCGGCTCAGGCTCAGGAAGAGCTGATTTCCGGCTAAGATAATTTCCCGCCAACGTCTGCAGATGTCCGCTGCGAAGAAAACGCCGTGGAACAAAATCGCTGAGCCAAGACTCAGCCGAAAACGAATCTACTTCGGAGGTCGCAGCGTCGATCGCCTTGCCATTCATGCCGTCTGCAGCCTTTCCAAAACGCTCGCCGCGCGTAGCGCACCGGTCGGTTCTTCTTCGTGCTTGAAGTAGGCGAAGACGTCGCCGTCGCCTGCCTGCGAGCGAAGATTTGCTGTTACCTTTTCCAGCTCACGCTTCGCATACTCGGACTTGCGCAGGCGGTAGCAGGAGAATACTGCGGTTCGCACATCGGGCGTGGTCAACTCGTCGCTCTCCGCAACGCAGAGCGCCGCGCCATGCTTCTCCAGCAGCGCATACGTTTCGCCGGCAAACCACGACTCATGGCGAAATTCGAACGCCATCCGGACCTTTGCTCCCAACCCCGCAGCGCGAGCGTCCTTGAGGAAAGCACCAAGCCGCCCAGTATCGGACTTCATGTTGGGAGGAAGCTGGAAAAGAATCGAGCCGAACCGCTTCGCATCGAGAACCGGCGCGATGGAGTGAATAAACGCGTCGAGCGCCTCACCGCAGTTTTTCAGGCGCGACAGATGCGTGATGCGCTGCGGAGCCTTGAAGGAAAATCGAAAGCCGTGGCCCGTTGCGTCCAACCAGCCTTGGATCGTGCTCTCACTCGGCAAGCTGCGAAAGGTGTAATTCACCTCGACGGAGTTGAGCTTCGACGCGTAGTATTCGAGAAATTTCTTCGCAGATAGCTTGGCGGGATAAAAATCCGGCTTCCAGCTGCTGTAGGCCCACCCCGAACAGCCAACGTAAATTCCACCGGCCTTCGTTATGTGCTTTGCTTGTGCAGCCACTGGGTTCTGGTGCCGGAATCCGCGGAAGATGACGTTCGATTGGGGCGGCTAGTGGGGATCGAACCCACGACACCCGGTGCCACAGACCGGTGTTCTGCCACTGAACTATAGCCGCCGTACGCTTCAAGAATTGTAGCATTTACAGCAGGCAAAGGGCATGGCGCGGCCGACCCGCCGAGCGCATCCTAAAGCAGTGAGATAGAAAGTTCGATCATGCCGCACCCAGCCAATCCCGAGATCCTGCCGCCCAAACCCGCTTCCGGATCCGCACCTTTGCGCGACCGCGCCGCCTTCGGCCGGAACCTCTTCGCGGATGAAAATCTCGATCTGCTGGCACATATTCTCGACGACTGGTTTCGCATTCCAGGAACCTCCATTCGCTTCGGCATCGATGGCATCATCGGATTGATTCCAGGCCTCGGCGATATCCTCGCCGGGCTCGCGTCGTGCATCATCGTCGTCGCCGCATGGTTCCGCGGAGTGCCTTATGTTGCGCTGGTGCGCATGGTCGTGAACCTCGCCATCGACGTGCTCATCGGAGCGATTCCGATTCTCGGCGATGCTTTCGACATCGCGTGGAAAGCCAATCGCCGCAACTACGCACTCATGACCAGGCACCTGCGCCAGCCACGCCGCCACACCTGGAAAGATTACGTATTTCTAGGCGCGATTGTGCTGACCCTGGCAGCTATTTTCGCCATCCCCGCGCTGGTCGTTCTATGGATTCTCGCGCGGCTGGTACAGCATCTTTAGAACTTCACAGTTCGGGAGGCTCCATGCGCCTGCGATACAATTTCTCAGGCAGCAAAATTTCCGCCCGGAGATTTGCTGTCCCCGTCGGGGCGTAGCGCAGCCTGGTAGCGCATCTGCTTTGGGAGCAGAGGGCCGGGGGTTCGAATCCCTCCGCCCCGACCATCTAGACCTATTTCCCCTCAATACTTTTGACTGAGTATGGGAGGGGTGATACGAACTTTGCCGTGGGAAGGTCCTATGCAGGCAACGCATCGCGCGCGACAATGTCGCCGCTCCCTGTAAGGTCGCACCAACTGCAGAACATTGGCTCCGAGGTCCAGCATTGCTGGAATTGCTTTAAGAGCGGTTTTCCAAGGTCATTTTCATGCCGTATCGCGCCCTGAGTGAAATGAGGCCCTGCGGTTCTACGACATGATGTGGAGCCAGACGCAGCCGGAAGCGCTGGGCGAGCGTTGCGAGGATGAGTACCATCTCCGTCATCACAAAAGTGGAACCGATACAAACCCGCGGACCAATTCCGAAGGGCAGATACGCGAAGAGGGATCGTTCGCTGCTGCGGTCGGCTGAAAACCGCTCAGGATCAAATCGTTCCGGATGCTTCCACAACCTCCAATGTCTGTGCAGCACCCACGGAACGATGGAGACCGTGGCGCCTTTCGGAATTTTTATGCCGCAAAGCTCGTCATCCTGCAAAGCTCCGCGCCAGGGCAGTGTATGAGTCGGCGGATAGAGCCGAAGCGCCTCTTCCAGAACCATGCGTGTATATCGGAGCTTGGGGATATCCGCGAACTCAGGGGCTCTCCCGTTGAGCAGTTCGTCCAGCTCGGCGTGGAGCCTGGCCTCCTGCGTGGGATGTTGCGACAGCAGATACCACGTCCACATAAGCGCCAATGCGGCGGTTTCGTGTCCCGTCCCAAGAATAGTAATGATCTGATCGTGGATTGCGCGGGTATCTAGCCCACCTCCGGTATTGGGATCTTTCTGCTGTAAAAGCCGCTCAAAGAAAGGATTCTGCGAGGATACCTTTTCCTTCGCGGAACTCTCGATAACGCGGTCAATCGCTGATTCGATCCGCCTGAACACGCGACGGCGCCTGTAGCGGCGGTAGATTTTCCATACCACGTCGAGCATGGGAACAAAGTCGATAGGATCTAAAATCGCCTCTCCTCCCTTGTGCTCCGATACAAGCTGCATTACTTGATCGAGCTCCGCAAAGTTGGAAGGAGACAGGATTCGAGAGATGATCCCCATTGTCAGGTTTGCCATTTCAGTGTGGATATCGACAATTGTGTTCCGGGGAAACGTACTCCATCGAGTAGACATCCTCGAGGCAGCGTCGACAATCACCGGCGAGTGCTCTTTGATAGAGCCATAATCGAAGGAAGATGCCATGGTACGGCGACGCTGGCGCCACTCAGCCTCGTCGGGCCGCGGGAAATTCCGTGCGGAGCCGGTAGTTGTGCCACGCTGTTCGACTAAGCCCTTAACATAATTGCCGGCGTTATCAATCAGCACACGCCTAATAGCATCCGGGTCGCTAACTAGGAAGGTGTGAAGCCGCCAGTACTTTATTTCCACGATCGGTTGCCGAAAGGCATCTTCATGGAAACCCGCCAGAGCATTGTCGTGCATCGTCCTGAGGTATTTGAAAAACGGCAGTGGCTCCCGGGGTGGAACTGGAGCGGAGAGAATCGGCGCCTTCCGCATGCAGCTTGGGTCAATCGTTCTCATAATATTCATCTTTTTCTGTCAATATTCAGATCATCGTGCGCGATAATCTCGGAACGGCGTGCAACACGCTCAGCCCCCGCGAACAAAAATATTGAGGCGAAACCATGCGTTTCTCAGCATTCTGGCGACATAGAACTTCACCAGCAGCTGAAGCACCCAGCAAGCAGCGGGAATAAGATCAAGACACTCTCGAATGCGCATACATCGCCGAACACATGCGATGTGTGTCTTTGCTCGCAACGGTTTCCATCGCTGATGCATAGCGCTTTGAAAGATGACGACTCGATGCCATTGAGAAAACGCCCCGGCACTTCATCGCCAGACCGCACAAGTCCGTGCATGTATGAGAACTGAGGACCGAGACTTTTATTCTTGGTGGAGCGCACAATTTTTCTGAGGGCGGCACAATCACCGCACTCTGCAATTACGGCAACTGGCAATGCCGATGGCAGCACAGTTGGAGGCATCTCCGGCTGGAGTGCCAGAGATCATGCGGTCCGCCTCTGTCAAATTCAGAAGCAGCTGCGTCGTTATTAAAGCTCGCAATACAATCCCTGAATCGATCGCAACCCGGCGTGAATCAAAAGGATTATGATACGGTATGTACCGTATCGTATAAAATGAAAGACTCTAACGAAATCGAGGGAGGAAACGATCATGGGCAAGCTTACGGGAAAAGTCGCACTGGTAACTGGCGCATCGAAGGGCATAGGCGCGGCCATTGCAGAATCGCTTGGCGCGGCGGGTGCTGCCGTCGCGGTGAACTACGCTTCGGATAAGACAGGAGCCGAGCGCGTCGTGGAGAAAATCAAGCAAGCAGGCGGCAAGTCGTTTGCCGTGCAAGGCAGCGTTGCGAAGAACGAAGATGTGGAGCGCATCTTTGCTGAGACCGGAAAGGCTCTGGGCAAGGTGAATGTGCTGGTCAACAATGCCGGCGTGTATAAGTTCGCCGCAATCGAGGCGTTCTCTGACGAGGATTTCGATTGGATGTTCAACACCAACGTTCGCGGCCTGTTGCGCACCACGCAGGAAGCGGTGAAGCACTTTGGCGAGACCGGCGGCAGCATCATCAACATCGGTTCGGTTGTAAGCCATATCCATCCGGCGTACAGCGCAATCTATACGGCAACAAAGGGTGCGGTGGATTCGATCACCGGCGTGTTGGCTCGCGAACTGGGACCTCGCAGCATCCGGGTGAATTCCATCAATCCGGGCTTGGTCATGACGGAAGGCATAAAGACCATCGGGATGCATGAGGGAGAGTTCTACGAAAAGATCAAGGCGGACACTCCGCTTGGTCGCGTTGGCTCGCCGGATGATTATGGCTCGGTGGCTGTGTTCCTCGCTTCAGATGACTCGCACTGGGTGACGGGCGAGGCGCTGAAGGTTGCAGGCGGTAATCGCTAAGGCCTTAGACGAAGGCATTCCAGGGCGGGCAAACATTCGCCTGCCCTGGAATTTTCATGCCGCGGGGAAACGGTTCGAAGGGCATCAGACTAAAAAGCAGATGGCCCCATCCGAATCGCCGCTGGAATCCATCATCGAAGTTCATCTACGCCAACTTCCTTCGCCTCCCGGGTGGAATGAGCCCTGATCCGCCTAAAAATATCTCGCAGGGAAGACCCTCCTCCGCGGAAGACACTTCGACCTGGAACAGCGAGTGAAACTTCGGTTCCGGACGCGGTGAATGTAACGATGCTCAGCTTCGCGCCGATGCGCGCCGCCCGTTCCCGCATTCCTTGCAGTCCGAAGTGTCCCTTTTTTCCCGCCTCTGCAATCGCCGGTTCCATGCCATTGCCGTTGTCCTTGACGCGCAGAAGAAGATCCTGCCCATAGACCAGTTCCACCAGCAGCCGGCTTCCTTTCGAATGGATGCTTGCGTTGCGAATGGCTTCATATCCGATGCGGTAGATTTCGTCTCGAACGATCGGGTGCATCGGCCGCGATGTGCCGTTGACCGAAAACTCAACTTCCATGGAACCATGAATGAGACAGGTCTTCGTCGCATCGCGCAGGCTTGATGCAAGATCGTTCGCCTCGAGCGTCGAGGCGCGCAGCGAACGGAGCGCGGTCCGGCCCTCCTCCATTGCCTTCCCCAGCCATCCCGATACCCGCTCCATTGCGCGGCGCATGGCGGCCAGATCGACTGATTCATCGAGCGCATCGTCGGCTACCATCTTGCTGCCTTGAATCGTTTGCAGCAGCGTATCGTGCAGTTCTCGCGCAAGCCTGGTTCTCTCCGCTAACCGCTCATCGAAGCGTGCACTCATGATGGCCGCAATCTTTCGGATGCGCATCTGGTAGATGAGCCAGCCCAGCAAAAAAACAGTCGCCGCGCTCAAAACTAGGAAGAGCTTGGTTTGATACCATGCCGGCGCAACGCTGAAGTCCAGAGTCGCTCCGGTCTCGTTCCACAGCCCGTCGTTATTGCACGCGATGACATGAAACCGGTAGTTTCCGGGAGACAGGTTCATATAAAACGCCTGCCGCCGGATGCCCGCCTCCTGCCATCGCGAGTCGTGCCCCTCCAGCCGGTATCGGAAGCGGACCTTCTTCGGATCGACAAAGCTGAGCGCGGTGTAATCGATTCGCAGATCGCGCGTCAGTGCCGGCAGGCGAAGATTCTCGATTGCAGAATAATTCTCGCGATCCGCGACCACTTCTTCGATATGAACCGGCGGTAGAATCTCATTTCTTCGCACGTGCGATAGGTCGACCATTTGCAGAAGCCGTTTGTTAACGAACCACAGCCGTCCATCCGGCGTCATCGTAGCCTGCGGCTTCAGGTCGGTCAGCCCCGGCTGCACTCCGTCGAAAACATCCAGCAGCGTGTTTTTGACTAAGGTGTCCGGGTGCGCGCGCCAAAGGTCTAGCTGCGACTTGTTGATCGAAACCAGCCCGCATTTCGTATAAAGCCAGATGGAGCCCTGCTTGTCTTCCACCAGGGCGAAGATGCCATCGCAGGGAAGTCCGTTGCGCACGCCCAGGTTGGTGCGCACTCCATCCTTCCATCGGATCAACTCGTCGACGTTCGTGCCCCAGACCGAGCCGTCAGAATCGACCAACAGGTCGCGAATCTGGCGGTTATGTCCAGCTTCATGGGAAGGAATGGTCTGCGTCTTGCCATCCTTATAGAAGACAAGATCGCCATTTACCAGTCCCAGCACGGCAGATCCATCCGCGGTGGCCGTGAGGATGTAAGAGGTCGAGACCTGCTGTGAGGAGTATTCTTCTTGAACTTTGAAATCCCGTATCCGGTCGAGGTTAGGGCCGGCCCGCACCCACATATTTCCGAGCCCATCTTCGGCAATCGAAAAGATGATGCCCAGCGGACTGCCATCGGTGTGGGAGATGACGCGGAAGACGCCCTGCTGGTAGACCCAGAGATTGTTGTCGATACCCACCCATAACTGTCCGCTGCGATCTTCATAAAATGTCGAGACATGCCGTCCGGGCAGGCCATGCGTGGAGCGCAGCGCCGACACTTGATTCCCGCGTAGGGACTCCAGCGATTCATAGTTGTTGATGATCCATAAGGTCCCGTCGTGCGCTCCGAGCACCGCCATCGCACTATCCGCCGACAAGCCTTCGCGCATCGAGTAAGTCGTCACTAGCGTGTCGCGAAAATTGTCGATACCTGCCGATGTCGCGACCCACACCGTGCCTTCTTTGTCCTGAAAAAAACTTGCCACGTCATCGCTCGACAAGCCATCGGTGCGGTCGAAGTGATCGATCACGTCGCCGCGCACGCGAAAGATCCCATGATGCGCCGTCCCGATCCACGGAGAGTTCTCCCGGTCGATGAACACTGCCGTGACATCGGAGTTCTCGACGCCGATACCCGGATAATCGATGGGCTTCCAATCCGATCCCTCAAAATGCTGGAGCTGCAGAAACTTTCCGGATACATCAATCGCCGCCCAGGCCGATCCATCCGGCGCGGCCGCAAGCGCCTTGAACAGCGGAAAGCCTTCAGGCCTTCCCGTCACATTCGGAAAATAGACGCGCCCCGATCCCGGCTTCCACAGGCATAGCTCGGAGTAGCCTCCGATCCACAACTCATCGTGGCCTCCATTCGCCAACTGCAGGGCATTGGGAAAGGGAATTTTCTGGTCTCCCGCGAAGCAACGAAGCTGCTCGTTTTTGATACGGCAGACCGGGCCCATTTTGTCCGGCATATGCGTGCGCGCCAGCCAGATGCTTCCTTCGCCGTCCTCGGCCATAGCCTCGATGCGCCCGCTCAGCTCCGGGTAATTGGTCAGTCGTCCGTTCTTCCAATGCGAGATGCTGAATCCGGTACCGATCCACAGACTGCCGTCTCGCGCCCCGAGCAGGGAAAAGATCCGCGGATCGAGCAGCTGCTGGCCGGCGGGTGGAACCCAGGGCACGAAGCGCACGCCATCGAAGCCGATCAATCCTGTTCCGGTGCCGATCCACAGATAGCCGTCGAGCGTCTGGGCCAGCACCGCCGGGCTGCCGTTGAAGTCTCCATCTCCCGCTCGCCAGGCGCTATGCCGGTATTGGGAAATCTGCCGCGCAGGGTCCAGGGCCAGGATGGAGTGCATGCCTGAGAGGAAGAAAACGACGAGGATCGCCAAGCGCCGGAATGCCGTCATTGCTCCCTTTTTCCCAGAAAGAGTTCAATGCTGCCCTCGCGAAGCGGGGGCTTTTTTGTATCGGTGCATTATCTCATTGGGATCTTCGGCCGTCGCTAGAGCCTGCATTGGGGATGGCGCTGGGGCGGGAGAGTGCCAGCTTACGCGGCCAAATGATAGCAGCTACCCATTGGCCCTGAAAATCTGAATACGAGAAAATCCGACACGAGAAACCCGAACCTGAGAACCCTGAAATGGATGCACGGGAGTTCCTGTCTGAGGTTGATGTTCTGCCGCGATCCGTTCTGAGTTCGCTCCAAAAAAAATTCCGGGTAATTGCGCTTGAGTTTCCTAAGCGCAACTACCCGGCGAATTTCCAGTGCGACGTTGAAGAGGAAGCGACGAAGACTAAGGCTCGATCACCTCAGCCTTCATCGCCAGAATGCTTAGCTCCCGCCTTTCATGACCACAATAGAAACCGGCCGCGAAGCAACGGACTTCCAGTTGGCATCTCCGGAGTAAACCGCGGTGATCAGATGGTTTCCTTGCGGCAGGGTGAGCGCCAGAGTGGAGATAAGAGATCCCCCGTTCCCACCGATCACCACCTGGGGAACACTCACCGGCCGTGCCGCGCCTCCATTTGGAGAGTCATAAAACTGAATGCTGCCGGTCGGCGCCGGTACTGTGGTCGACGAGAGCGGGCTGAGCAGGAAAGCTGTCACGCTGGTTTCGGAACCAACGGTAAGGCTTTGTGCTCCAGCCTGCAATGCGAGTTGAGGTGTGGCCTGATACACCGTGACCGGCACCGGCACGCAGTTGACGCCGATGTAGTTGGCATCTCCGTCGTACACCGCATACACGTTCTGCGCTCCAACCGTATCCCACTCGACGACGCCGCTGGCAACTCCGCCGGAGAGCAGCAGCTGGCCGCTGATAGGACCGTTGTTCGAGTACAGCTGTACATACCCGATCGGAATCGCGGTGCTGTTCTTGGCCGCAGCATTCACCGTGATCGTAAACTCCGACTGCTGCCCGAGCGTGAAGTACTTCGTTCCCAGGTGAAGGCCGATGTCCACAGCCTTACGCCCAGCCGCGCTTTCCGTAATGACTTCCTGCTCCTCTTGCCAGCCTCCATTGGTGTAGTTGGCATCGCCGGCATAACTCACGATCAGGTTATAAGCGCCCGCAGGTGCGTTGAATGGAATGGCTACAGTTGCGTTTTTGCCGATCGTGCCCGTTCCCAGAGCGGCACCCGTATCGGAGCGGCTAAGCGTCACGGAACCGGTGGGAGGAACAGCTGGGTCGGCTTCGAAGGAGACGTATCCGGTGATGAGAGTCCCCGCAATTGGCGTGGTGTTGCTGGCTGATGTTGACCAGTACGTAGTGCCCTTGGTGATGGTGAAGGGCAGGGTCGTGGTGCTGGCGTGGAAGCTGTCATCTCCCGAGTACGCCGCGGTGAAGGTGTAGGTGCCGGGCGCGTAATCGCAGGGCGTCTGCGGTCCGCACTGCACATAGATCAGCCCCGTATTCGATAACGGATACGTGCCGATCGTCTTTCCACCCGTCGACAAGGTGATCGAGCCGGTTGCCTGGGTCGATCCGGATACGCCGGCCACCTGGAATTGCAGCCAGAACGAATTCCCCAGAGCCGTGTTGTTGAGCTGCACGACCGGCCGCCTGCCGAGGATATAGAAGCGGCTATACGCGAAGCTGGTGCCGGTGACCGTGCTGTTTTCCGGTGCGACAGTAACCGAGACTGGCGTGGAAGTGCTGCTGCCATACGTGGTATCGCCGGAGTAGTTCGCAGTCACAGTGTAGTGACCGCCAGGCAGGTTGATGCTCGAAGTGCTGTAGGCGCCGGCGCTCAATGGAGCCGTCGCGACCGCGTTTGCCGAGGTGGCAGAGATCAGGACCTCTCCCGAAGGAGTGCCGTGGCCGGATGCGGCGCTGACCTTACCGCTCAACGTGATCGGAGCGCCATGCTGGAAGACCGTTTGTGAAAGGTTCAGAGTGGTTGTCGAAGGCGATGTCTTTCGTACATTCCACGAGTTGATGAGATTGGCTGCGTCGACCGAGCCCAGACCGGAGCCGAGGTCGTAGCCAACCGTCGCGGAATGGCCGTCGGTAAAGCTGCTGGGCGGAAAGATTGCCGGCGGAAGGCTCTCTCCCACCAGCACCGGCGAATCCGTGCCCTGGCAATCCTGGTTGCCCTGAAAGCAGGGAACAGCGTTCGATCCGAGTGTCACGTCATGGAAGACGCACGCGTTCTTCTGCGTTGGATTGGTGAGTGCGCTCGAGTTGCAGCTGCTGGTCTGCTGCGCGCTCGCGAGCTGGTAGAGCTGGTAGTTCACCACGCCCTGGAACTGGCCATGCTTCTGCTCGACCAGCGCCATGATTCCGGCCATCGAGGGAGAGGCCGCCGAAGTGCCGCCCACAATTGTGGCCTGATCCAATGTGATCGAGCCATCTGGGTTTGTCGTCCACTGGCAGCTTCCTTCGTAGCAAAGGATGTATCCGTCATGCTCGGAGGCTGCGGCCAGCGCCACGTCCGGCAGATCGCGCACACCGTCGTGCGGAACGCCGGTACCCGTCTGCCACGAGGGCTTCGCATATCCCGTCGAACAATATTCGTTTCCGGAATCGTCCGTCGTGCGGCTCGCGCAGGAGCTGGCCCCCCCGCCGCCTGCATATGAGTAGAGATAGTAAGGAGGGAAGTAGCAGTTGGTGAAGCTGGGCGCAACATTCTCGGCGCACGACTCATTCCATACCGCCTCGGGAATATAGCCGATGGCCGAAGCAAGATTCTTGCTGTTGTTCAGGTTCCAATAGCTGTTCACGTTCGCGTCGTTGAATTCGGTCCCGCCCACGGCTACGTTGTAAGCAGTCGAGGCCAGGCCGTTGACGCCGAAACCATACGTCGTCGATTCGTTGCTGGGAGTGTTGCAGCCACTCGCGCCCGCATCTCCCGAAGAGACCAGTACGGTGATGCCTTCGGCAGCCGCCTGTTGCCACAGCAGGTGGTAGAACGAGATCTGCGAATCCGACATGTCCGCCTCGCAAAGCCCGAAGCTTACCGTCATGATCGGAGCGAGTGCTCTGTCGACGATGTAGGTAGAAGCCAGATCCACACCGTCAGTCGTGGAGGTGCTGGCGCCGATCACATAATCGATCTTCGCTTTCGGAGCCACCGCGCCGGACCATTCAATATCGAGCGAAGCCTCCAGGCTGTCACCGTCGATCACTCCGGGATCGGTGGTTGCATAGATAACATTCGGATCGTTAAACGGCAGTCCCGCAATGGTGCGAAACCCCTCCACGTCCGACATGCTGATGTCAGAGCGACCCACCACCGCAATCGAAACTCCTGAGCCGTCGATGCCGCTGCTGACCACGCTTTGCGTGTCATAGATATTGGCGAAATCGCCCGGCATAAGATACGTCTCGATCTGGGTTCCCGCCGAAGTGAGCGCAGGCGATGTTGGAGTTCCAACGCTGCCGGCAACCCGCGCCAGCCTTCCGCTCGTATTACGCGCAACCTTCGCCGGGACCGTGTGCTGGGGGCTCGAAAGAAAGTTGTTCATGCTCACTACGCCGGTAACCGCGGGAGCCAGCGCCGCGGGAATCGAAAGGCTCGTGGCGTTAGCGTATTTCTTCGCGCCATTCAGGGAGTATTCATGGATCGCCGTCTGAAATGTGCTTTCTACCTGACCCGCATTCCCGCTGAAACGGATCCAGCTCTTGCCCTGAGAAACCTCTTCGACACTGAGGCCGTTCGTCGAAAGCCAGTTGCTAATCGCTTGAAGATCCTGATCGCTGGCTCCGAATTGCGTCGCGTATTGCGCCGGGCTCAGCCACTTGTGAAAGCTCGCCGAGTTGGGATTGTGAAGGTCTTCCACGTATTTTTTCAACGCTGCCTGCTGAGTAACCGAGGGACGCAGCGTCAGCAGCATGTCCTTCATCGCCAGCCCGGAATCAGCCCGGCCAAGATCGCTCGCCGTTTTGGTCAATGGATGCACCGTACCTCCCAGCACCGCTCGCTGGCTGGGATCGACGGCCTGATTGATCTTCGGTACGACCTGCGCGTGAGAGAGAGGAGCAAGCATGAGCAGCGCGCCAGTCACGGATGTGGCGAGCTGCAAAGCACAAAGGCGGGGAAATTTCATAGGCGGACCTCCGAAATGAAACGTGGGGTGGATGGCACGAATCCCATGCTCTGCTGCGCGACCTGTAGCTGGGTAGACGGTGCGGAGTACACAACTCGGAAAATTTTCGAAAGCTTAACACCCTCGGGGAAGGAGAACGAAAAGAACTGAGGGATAGTTTTCAAACTACCCGAAAGGGTAGCTCGAAAACTATTCGGAAACTACCCATAGACGCACTTCCGCTTCTGCGGAATGTACAAAACGCACTTCAACAACAGGCCCTATAAACAGAAGTAATTTACGAGATAACTTCTACGCGTCGAGAAGGCCGCGCTGGATGGCGATGACTACTGCCTGGGTGCGGTCATTGGCCTGAAGCTTTACCAGAATCTTCTTGACGTGCATCTTCACCGTGTTCTCGGTCACGAAGATAAGATCGGCGATTTCTTTATTACTTTTACCCTTGGAGATCAGCCCCAGAACTTCAATCTCCCGGTCGCTGAGCTTCTGAGATGAGATATATTGGGTCAACTTCTCCGCTGTCTCCGGAGAGAGGCAGCTGCCGCCTGCCCGGACATGCCGTATCTGGTTCGCGAGCGTAACGCCATCGATGCCCTTGAGAAGATAACCTCGCACGCCAAGGCTGATCGCGTTGTAGATGGATGCGTCGCCCTGCGCCGAGCTCAGGATGATAATACGAGCCTGCGGATCTGTAGCCAGAATGCTGCGAACTACGTCGAATCCGCTCTGGTCAGGCAGGCGCAGATCCAGCAGCATCACATCCGGGCGATGGATCGCATACATCTCGATCGCTTCTCTTCCATTCGTAGCCAGAGCTACGACTTTGATGTTGTGCCGCTCCAGAATGCCGGCCAATCCCTCGCGCACCATCGGATGATCGTCGACGATCACTACTTCGATAGGAGCTATCTCAGTCGCTTCCTTCGTTGCTGCCAGCCCTGAATCTTCGTAAACCATTTTTCCGCCAGAGGGACTTGTGTGTCTTCACGCGCAGTATAACGTTAGTGCCTTCTCCAACCGCGCTCTCGATTGTAAGTGAGGCGCCGATGCGCTGCGCGTGCGCCTGCATTCCGCGTAATCCAAAGTGGCCGGCGCGGCCCCGCGTCAATACTTCGTTCGACATCCCCTGCCCGTCATCGGCGATTTCAACCTCGAGGATCTGCGGCAAAAAGCGTACTTCCACGGTTACGTATTCAGCGTTGGCATGCCGGAAAGCATTTGCCAATGCCTCCCTGCAGATGCGGTAGACCTCGTCGCGAACCAGGGGATGCACCTCGCGCGACTCTCCCGTCGACGTCAGATCGAACACCGGCAGCGGGCCGGACCGGAACTCCGCCTCCGAGTGCCGCAATACATCCACCAGGCTGTATTGCGAAACGGCTGTCGAATGAAGATTCGAAACCATGTTGCGGCTGCGGGCAATCGTCTCGCGCATGCGCTCGGTAAGTTTAGTCAGCGATGTCTTCGATTTCTCCGGCTGATCGGCGATCTCGAATCCGAGTATCTCCAGCTGCAACGTCGCTCCGATCAGATCCTGAATCACCGTGTCGTGAATCTGGTGTGCAATCCGCTCCCGCTCCGCAACGCGCTCCTGGAAGCGCATGCTCAGCCGTTCCGCTCTTCGCCCGGTGAATCGCCGTGTAACTTCGACAATAACTCCAACCGTAACAAATATAGCTGCAACTAGAAACCACTTAGTCTGCCAGAAGAAAGGTCGCAACTCGATTTCCACCTGCGCCGGAGATGGACTCGATCCACCTTCACGGTTTGTTGCCATTACCTGGAACTTATATCTTCCCGGACGGAGGCCAGTATAAGAGACTTCGAGCGCCGTGCCTGCATCGACCCAATCGCGATCCCACCCGATCAGGCGATAGCGAAAGCGCGTTTGCTCCGGAGCCAGAGTCGCGGGAGAAGTGTAAGTGAAAGTAATTCGATGCTGCCCCGGACTCACTGCCAGATCGCTAGGCAGGTGATGCTGATCGTCCACGGCAATGCCATCCAGAACCGCTTGCGCCGGCCGCTCCCTCTCCAGATGCGGATCGACGACCGCCGGCCCTTTGATGGTCGCGAACCACAGCCGCCCGTCGCGCGCGCGTATTGCGGAGACGCCGTTCAGCGGCAGCACATACCGGCTCTTCAGACCATCGGCCTCGGTGAACAGCGTCGCATCGATGCGCGCGACTTTGCCATCCGCATATGCTTTCCATTGTTCGCGATCGATGCGCGCGATGGCGCTCGCTGTCGCAACCCACAAGTTATCCGCGTCGTCGCTCAGCAGATCCAGCACCATGTTGCCGGGCAATCCTTCCTTCTGCGTCAGCAGCCGTCCCACCACGCTCGCTCCGCTCCGCAGCAATAAGCCGTTGAAGGTACCGACTGCGAGCCCATCCCTCGGCCATGCCATGCAGAGAACCGGAGCACCAACATGGAAATCCCGTTCAAAGCGGCTGCCATTCCAACGCTCCAGGCCTTCCGCGCCGCCAATCCACAATTGGCCGTGGCCATCTATGGCGAGAGACGATATCTGTCTTTCACTCAAACCATCTTTCGCTCCGAACTCTGTGATCGTTCCATCGCGAAGGCGATAAACGCCGCGATTTCCCACGTAAAACCAAACGCTGCCGTCGCCCGCTGCAACCGGCATGCTCACATAGCCATGAGGAATCCGCGGCATTTTCGTAAACCGGTCTCCGCGCTTTTCAAAGATTCCATAATCTGCAATCGCAACGGACAGCTTAGATCCGCTCTCGAAAAAACCTCGCACCTGTCCCGGAGGCAGCCCTTGAACTTTATCGAATCGCTCCTGGCGGCCGTCGCGCCATCGGACGACGCCGCCTTCCAAAGTTCCCGTCCAGATCGAGCCGTCCTTCTGCTCGAAGATGGAAACCGTCTGGCTAAGTTGTCCTCCCGGCCTGTTGGCGACCGTGTAGCTCGTGAAAATTCCCTGGTGAAGGCGCTGCAGGCCCGCGATGGTTCCCAGCCAGAAGTCTCCATTGCGATCTTCGAGAACCATGCGAACATCGTTGCTGGCCATGCCATCCGCTTCGGTAAGCCTCTCGATCTCGGTGCCCGTTTTGCGAGTAACGCCATGCAGTCCGCCGCTCGCCATCCAAAGCCGGTGCTGGCTATCGACCGTAATGCTGACGAAGTTATCCAATCCGGGATTCGAAACCGGCACGAACCCGTTCCCTGCGAAATGAAATAAACCATGCCCGTCTCCCGCCCATACCTCGCCGAAGCGGTCGGCATATACAAAGTGGCAATCGGGAAGCTCATACTTTCCGGCCAGCGCTCCGTGGTTCATCCGGAAGATAGTTTGGTGGTTGGCAATCCAAAGCGACCCATCGCGGCTCTCCGCCATGTCGCTCACTCGTCCAACGCCATCGGGTAGCCGCCCCGGAACGAGCTTGTCTCGATCCGTGCGCATCAGCTTGCCTTCGAAGAAGAGCCACACCTCGCCGCTGTTCGAACGCGCAACTGTCTCCACCCGGTAATGTGCGCGCCCGTCAAAGAGAATGGATTCGAAACGATGATGTTCGTAGTGAAAGAGGCTGGAAGACGTCACGATCCAGAGTCCGTCGCCGCCATCCTTCACCAGGCCGCCAATAAAGCCCTGCAGCTCAGGCGGACCATCCTGGCTGAATCCGCGGAAGTGAAGGCCATCAAAGCGCACCAGACCGTTCATCGTTCCAACCCAGAGGAATCCATCGGAAGTCTGTGCGAGCGACGTGATGAAGTTCTGCGGCAGCCCCTGCTCGGTCGTCCACGTCGTGAGCACTTGATCGCGCAGCAAACTCGAAGCCGCAAGCGCAGGAGCTTCCAACGAAATAAGGATGAGGACAAAAAGCAGCAGAAAGCTTCTACATCGAAAACGCTCTCGGACCTTCCGCCCGAGTTGGATGATTCCGCCCATACTTAAACGTAGTATTCAACGGAATGCACCAGCTTCGGCCAAAAATCTCGACTTTATGGCCGCCCGATCCAAGATGATTGGCGGCGCGGACCGGACTCGAACCGGCGCATCAAGGCCGAGTAAGCCCATCCCTTACCCCTTGGGTACCGCGCCGTGTTTGAATTGTCGAATGAAAAGGATGATCCCGAAAGCGATCATGGGAATCGTCAGCAGCTGCCCCTTGCTCATCCATCCCCAATACACCGGCTGCCCTAGATCCGGTTCTCGCCAGAACTCATCAATGAATCGGCCCACCCCGTAAGCAACGCATACAGCAGCAGTCGTCAGTCCAGGCCGCTTAGTTTTGGCATAGGTCCACTGGGCGATAAAGAAGACCATCAGCCCTTCGATAAGAGCGGCGTAGATCTGGCTTGGATGACGGGGAACATTCACGCCGCCGATAAGCGGCGCCTCAGGAAAGATCACCGCCCAGACAACCGTCGTTGGGCGTCCCCATAGCTCCCCGTTGATGAAGTTGGCGATGCGCCCGAGAGCGATTCCGAGCGGTCCCACAGCAGCAGCAGCGTCAAGAAGCCGCAGGGGATCGATTCGAAAACGGGTCGCGAAGAGCCAAAGCGCAAGCACCAGGCCAAGGATGCCGCCATGGCTCGCCATTCCCCCATGCCAGACAGCGAAGACCTCGAGTGGATCGTGCATCACATCGTGAAGGTCGTAGAAGATGCAGTAACCCACTCTGCCTCCCACGATGACTCCAGCCGAAAGGTAGAGCATGAGTGTTGGAACTTGATCGGCAGATAGAGGCAATCGGCCTCGCCTCGCCCAGCGGGAAAACATCCATGCCGCAATAAGGAAGCCGGCCACGTAGGAAGCCCCATACCAGCGGATGCCAAAGCCTCCGTAAAAGTGAACGATCCAGGGATTGAGGTTATCGACCCAATAATGCCTCTGAATTGAGAAAAAGATCGTGTCCTTTATTGATGGTTTCGCCGGCATGATGAGCATTAATCGCTAAATATAATTCATTATCATTATAAACGCAGGAGAATATATACATTTCCCCTCGCGCAGCCCGCTCATTCCGTGAGGAAGCACATCCACATTCCCCGGAAGGCGACGACCCGCGGCGCCTTCCCTGAAAGGACAGATGCTAATGGGTCTGTCTACTTGCCGACAGTCACAACGACCTTGCCGATCTGATTGTTCGATTCCAAATATTGGTACGCCTGCACGACCTGCTCAAACGGAAAGGTCTTAGCGACCTTCGGTCTGAACTGCTTGCTTGCCAGCTTCTCGAACACGTAGCTCTTCGCTCTGGTAAGTCGTTCGGGATCGAGCATAATCTCCACCAGCCAATAGCCCCGGATGTTGAGCCCTTTGACTATTGATTGAAAGAGCGGGTAGGGCGTCCTGTCTTTCGATAGCGCTCCGTACTCGAATATGGTCGCGCCCTGAGCCGCGGCTTCCACCAGTTGATCGAGCATCGGTCCCCCGATCGGATCGAACACGATACGAGCACCCACTCCGCTCGTGATCTCCTTCACCCGTTCAACGAGATTCTCCTCGTCGGTTACGATCACGTGATCGGCGCCCAGCTTGAGCAATTCATCATATTTCGCGCGCGAACGAGTCGTAGCGATAGCAACGCCGCCTTCCGCTTTCACGGTCTCAATCGCTGCCAATCCTGCGCTGCTTGAAGCCGCAGTAATGATGACAAACTCCCCCTTCTTGAGCTTCCCAAACTCGATGAGGGCTCCGTAGGCCGTCAGATACTGCATCCAGATCGAAGTGGCTTCGACAGGAGACAGGTGATCCGGATATTCCGCCAGCGCATGCACTGGAACCACTACCTCCTCACCAAGTACGCCATACTGATTCAGCGAGAACGCCGGCATTGTCGACAGCTTCCTGCCGATCATGCTCTTGTCCACATCGGCGCCGACGGCAGTAACCACTCCGGCCGCTTCGTATCCGAGTTTGGCGGGAAGCTGCGTGGGCTCCAGATATTGGCCGTGCATAAACATCGATTCTGCGCGATTCAGCCCAATCGCCTGCACCCGCAGTACGGCCTCTCCCTTGCCGGGACCTGTTGCAGGGGCTTCTTCAATTCTTAGGACCTCAGGTCCACCTGTCTCATAAAAGCGCACTCTCTTTGCCATGCTATGACTTCCCTTCTGATACGTGTTGCTCAATGAAATGCGTCGCTAGAACTACGACAGACATCGCGGAACGCATGCTCTTAAGAGCACAAAATCGACCAGTCGGATTCTTTTTAAAATATAACCGTTCAGCCATTCCCTGGCCGGCAATTTTGAATATGCCCATTTTGTTCCATGGCTACCGAAGCCTATTCATTCTCTTCAACGAATACACTCGCGAGACACAGAAGCTCGATGCAGAGAAAATCTATGTTATTTGCAGGAAATGTCCGCGAAGCGCATTAGGAGTTCTCAGCCAGAATGTGGCACCGGCCTTGCGACTACTCAAAGGTCGTGTGGTCATCAGCGATCTGGCAACCCATCCTATGCGACTTATTACAAGGACAAGCACCTTACCACTTCACCCAACGAGGACGTTTGTCTATAAGAAGCAGCGCAAGATCAATCCAATTGCCGCCAGCGTATGAGTGTATCCAGTCACACTGCCTAACAGCCCCTGAAATGGCGACTCACTCTTGCCGTCTCTTGCAGGTTCGTGGGAGGAAGAAACTTCCTGAGGGAGCTCATGCAAACTTTCATCTCGTCTCAAGGTAAATGTTCTTGCTAGGGTTGAATTCGCACCAGATCCCACATCCGCCTCCGCCCACAACGTTTGCAGCTAAAACACATCACGCGGCAGTGCTATTCCTTCTCTAAGTCAATAACTGCCTCTGCTTGCAATTCTTTAATGACAAGCGGAGGCCAGGGCCTCACGGAATCTCCCGCTTCGGCGATATGCGACTAAGAATGCTTCGTCGATTAAAGCTCTGACCAGCCAGTGACGAAAATCCGCCTCATGTGCGAACAGTTGCCGATTTTGCGCGACCGTCAACAAACAATCCTCGACAACTTTTTCTGCCGCTTGATCTTCCCCGAGAATTCGGAATGCTAAAAAATGAAGCAGCTCCCGATAGCGTCCAGCTCCGAAATCCGAAGCCTGCCCGCGCGCACGCGAAACCTCCGAACGCTCGCATTTTAGGATTTCTCGTGTGTTCCGGGATGTGACTGAACTACCGCTGGTTTGTCTGCGAGCATTCTGCTCAAGATCTTGTCGCCAGACTTCGATTGGATTTTGGTGTTCATTTACGCTCATTGAGATATCCCTTCTTACTTGCTCAGAATGTCAAAATAGGTGCAATAACAGTCGCATCGATCCGGCCCTTCGTAGCACGCTGCCGCCTTGGCTTGGAGCCGAATTTTGAGCATGCATAACATGCTTGTCCGGCCAATGCGGTTATGCCAGATCGTCTGAGTTTTCTGAGGACCTCTTCGGTTATTCGCGCCGGCGGATAAGTTCCATCCGCTCACCACTCAGCTTTTATCCATCAGGTGAAATTCGCGTTTGCGATCGACTTGACCAAACGCAATTTTCTACACTCGCAGACAAAACACCGCCTCGAGTCCGTTTATTCCACAATCAGTAGACGACGGCCTCTGAGGCAGGCGCGCGAATTTCCAGAAGGCAATTAACTAATGGGTTGAGGCGAAGTTGCCATGATCGGCCATGTTCTGGTGGCACACCAGGCAGGACTCCTTCGCTGATCCAGGGATGTCCGAGACTAGAGCGTATGCAAGCCCATGGTTATTCCAGGTGATCACATTGAGCTCTCCTCTCTTGTGATAGTGAAATATCAAACTGCCCGCCCGCACCTCATCGCCGCCCCCGACCTCAGTGGATTGCGACGACGCGACCAGGAGACTTATCTTGCCCGCGCCCGTGGTCTCATAAGTTATCAGCGCCGCGTGGCTCGACTTATAGGGAACGACTCGGGCGCCGACCAGAAGATAACTTACCTGGCTGCCTGATCCGGAATTGGATGTCGGCAGCCGCACCACAAATGGCACCCTGCCTGTAAACCATGCAGCTATAACTTCAGGTGAGCTCGAATGAATTTCCAGCGGGTAGCCACCGTTTAAATAACTACGATAGGAAGATATAGCCGTGTCCTCGTAGCTCGCAGCTTTGACCCGTCGCATTCCATTCGGGATCAACACGAAGCAGAGAATAATCGCGACCGCTGCGGACGCGATTCTCCAACCGCAACCGGAACGCACACCAGCGATCCACTTGTCTTTCGATGTCGCCAGAATGCGCTGGAAAAAGCTATCCGCACGTCGATTCACATTCGAATGTTGCGCCAGCATGTCGGATATTCGAGCGCGGAGCTCGGAGGGCGCGGAATATAAGGGACGCGCCTGCCGCAGGATACGCGACAACTCTTGCTCCTCGTACAACCGCTCCTGGCAATCGGAGCAATTTTGCATGTGGGCTTCAAAATGTTCTAACTCCCTGCCATGCAGTTGCTCCTCGAGGTAGCGTAATATTTTGCCGCTATTTTCATCGTAGAAATGCATTTACTGGCCTCAGTTCTCAAAAGTTGCACAGAGAGGGGAAAGGGGTGGGAAAGCAGTGCACGTTTTATTTGTTTTTGGGTTGCACTACTACCGGTCACGGCACGATGGGGGATCGATGCCGGCCGCCGGCATGGGCCGCGCTGTTTGGCAACGGAATAGGCCGGGGTGGGTGACTTGTGGCGCATATCGGTTCGTCTTGTCAAACAAAGATTTCGACGAAATATTCCCGCTGCGCCAAAAAAATAGGCGCACGGCGGCCAAATGTCTAAAAAGGCAGCATCGTTTTCAGGTCAGGGATTACTTGCCCGAGGATCGGCTTGAGAGCTTTTCTCCGTCCGCGCTCGGTTCGGCGGGGAAATAATCGGTAGTGGAAAGGAGACTCCGCAGCTTCGAGCGCGCTCTTGCTAAACGCGACATCACGGTGCCGGGCGGACACTCCAGGACATCCGCAATCTCCTGATAAGAGAGTTCCTCATATTCGCGCAGGAGGATGATCTCGCGAGATGCGACGGGCAACCTCTCAATCGCTTGCCGAACCCACTCCCGCTCCATTTTTCCGACGTAAGAGTCATGGGGATTCTGGGAGGGCTCCTGCACCAGATCTGCAATGCTCTCATCCGTATCGAGTTCAGCGAAATTCGAGGCCGAGCGCTTCTGCCGCAATTGGTTCAGCCATATATTTCGCAGAATAGTGAAGAGCCAGCTCTTCAAATTACTATCCGCCCGCAGACTTCCCAGCTTAGGCAGAGCGCGAAGACAGGTTTCCTGCACCAAATCCTGAGCTTCGGAGTCGTTGCGGGTCAATGCCATGGCATATCCGTAAAGCCCGCTCAAGTGCTGCATAAAAGCTGTGTCGTACATCTTTCGAATGACCTCGATTTCTGCTTCAACCTCAGGGCGGCGGGCAGCGCGCAAGGGATGTCGAAACTGGCAGAAAAGTGATACACGTTGCGGCAGTCACTCGCCGATTAGCGGTTTATCTGCCGTTACTAAAAGAAGGCATCGTCACGCATCCAGGAGGTCTGAGCTGAAACCATCCGACCGCCCGGCGCAGTTCGCCTTCGATTTCATCCATGCAACTGCGAGGCATCGATACCGCATGGCAGATGCCGCAATTGAATGTTGATCAATTGCATCCGCGCTTCACATTTATATGTGGGTCGGAGAATTTCGGAAATACCGATCTTAAATTAAAGCGGCAAATCTACGGGGTCCTCGATCGGGGGCTCGCGGAGAACAATTTGTCTCGCATTTTTTTTATAGCCTACAAAGTCCATCGAAAATCGGACTTAGAGCTAGAAGTGACAAAGAAATGACATCCTTTACAGCGAACGCTCTTACACTTCGGAGCTTAGACGGGACACACACATCCCGCCACGCTCTTATACATCAACTCGGCGATCCTCACCTATGCGTTTTATCACGAGATGAAATCTTCACTTACGTCGAGCCGTGTCTCATTAAAACTCATCCCCTCACGGCGCTTCAAGAACCAAATGTGTCAGGAGGAATATCGAATGGTTCCGGGCACGCTACCTCGATGTTATCCACAATCGCATGTTGAAAACGTTAAGGAAAAGTCACCACACCGAACTTACTGTGGTAACTCGCGGGAATATCTTACTTTCCCGCGTGTTTTGCTGGAGGTATGGTGTATTTAGACGGTAAGAGTGGCAGATCCTGTTGACGATTGAGACCGCACGCTTCCATTCTGCGTTTCTAAGACACGTTTTAAAAGGCATGCCGTAGGGCATAGCTGAACGGATCAGGCTCGGGGGAAATGGGGTTAGTTCGGTGACTGGGCGATTGTGTCGAGATATATATTGACGTGCCGTCCGGCCTTTTCCAGAAAGCCCGGCTTCTTGTCAAGCCGATCAAGAGCCATTGCGCCTTCGAGCAGAGAGATCATCAGCGCAGCAACTTCTTCCGGCGAAACCTCCGGCCGTATCTCTTTCCGCTCCTGACCATCCTTCACGACGCTTTCCAGATACGACCGCCATCCCTTGAGCGCGCCTCGCGCTATCCGCTTCAGCGCAACATTGCCATCATCGTTGTCGGTAATTGTGTTCATCAAGGGACAGCCGCCGGGAAAACATGGGCGCGATACCGCATTGGCGGCATGAATCTTCAGCTTTTCAATTGCATTGGACACAGCATCCATGCCGTCCACGCGAGCAGCGCAGGTTTCGTCCCAGGCGTATTCAAAAGCGGCAACAGCAAGCGCCTCTTTCGTAGGAAAATGGCCGTAAAGGCTGCCCTTTTCCAGTCCGACTTCCTCGACAATGTCCTGCATGGAGCAGCCGTCGAAGCCCTTGCGGTTGAAGAGGGCCGCAGCTTTGACGATAATGCGCTGACGGGTTTCCGATCCTTTACTCATGGAAGGTCCACATTTGCACGTTCAGTATAGTTTGACATGCAGAACCAGCTGATCGAGCGTCAGAATTGCGAACGCCGTGGTTCCTTCCGCGTTCGCATGAGGGAGGGGGCAGCCTCCCCCAAGCGCGGCCAGCAGAGTAATGAAACTTACCAGGGCAGCTCTTTACCGGCATGAATGAACTTGCCGTTCGGACCGTCCGGACCGATCAGCGCGAGATCGACGCTGGTCTTTGCGCCGTCGGCAATCTCCATTTGCGCATACTGCGTGCCCAATTCTGTCTTCACCCAACCAGGATGAGCCGAATTCACCTTGATGTTCGTGTCCTTCAGCTCGATCGCGAGATGGACCGTGAACTGATTCAGCGCTGTCTTCGATGCGTTATACGCAAATGCCTTCATCGGAGCGATCGGACTGTTCGGCATTGCCTGCAGTGTGAGCGAGCCCAGGATGCTCGAGAGATTCACGATGCGGCCGGCCGCACTCTTCTTGAGCAGCGGCAGAAACTCGCGCGTCACTGCAACCACAGAGTAAAGATTTGTATTGAAGACAGTCTGAAATTCCGACTCCGTTGTCTCGATAGTGTGCGCGTTGAGCAGGCCGCCCTCTCCGCCGATTCCGGCATTATTGATAAGAATATCGAGCTTGCCGAACTTGTCCGCAACAAAGGCAGCCGCAGCTTTGCGGTCCGCTTCCTTGGTTACATCCAAGACAACTGCGTGAGCTTCGATGTTCTCTGAGGTAAGCTTGTCGGCCGCCGCCTTCGCCTCCTGAAGCGTTCTCGCGCCCACGATGACCGTGACGCCCTTTTGTCCAAGTTGACGAGCCGTCTCGAAACCGATTCCGCGGTTCGCCCCGGAGATGAATGCTACTTTTTTGTCGCTAGGCATAATGCCCTCCTGAACGCATTGGATGAATGGTCGCTAGTCACGATTCACAAAAAAGCGACTGGTCGTTAGTTTTTATTGACACGTCACAATAAGTCTACTCAGCCGTTCCTTTCGTACGACGCCCTATTCGCCGGGAATCTCCTTGGTGGAAGCGCTGCCTCGGCATGCTTTTTTTCGGCCGGCGACATTTACGCGAATCGCATCGGACTCAATTTCATCTTTTAGTGAGAGCTTTCAACCCCAAGCGGCAAAAGGGCTTTTGCGGTGCCGCGGGCAGCGAAGACAAACAGGAGAATGTGGCATGTCGAAGGTATGGTTGATTACAGGAAGTTCCCGGGGACTGGGTCGCGCGTTCGCAGTGGCCGCGCTGGAAGCCGGAGATAAAGTCGTGGCTGGAGCCAGAAAACCGGAGCAGCTAGCCGACCTCGAAGATCGGTTCGGTAAGAATATCCGGGCGATTGCTCTCGATGTCACGAGCGAGGCCCAGGCCAAGCGCGCTGTCGAGACGGCAATCGAGACCTTCGGAAGCCTGGACGTCCTCGTCAACAACGCCGGCTATGGAAATGTCGCCCCGGTGGAAGATACCTCGCTCCAAGAGTTCCGCGAGCAGATCGAGACAAATCTCTTTGGCGTCATTATTATGACCAAGGCCGCGCTCCCCTACTTCCGCGAGAAAAAAGCCGGACACTTCATCCAGGTCACATCGATCGCCGCGCGGCTCGGCCCCATAGGACGCTCCCCTTACGCCGCCGCAAAATTTGCAGTGGAAGGTTTCTCCGAATCGCTCATGAAAGAGGTGAGACCGCTGGGCATCAAGGTCACCATCATCGAGCCAGGAGGTTTTCGCACCGACTTCGCCGGATCTTCCTCTGACCTTCGCGAAGGCCGTCCCGAGTATCAGTCAACCGTGGGAGCCACGGTACGCTTTCAACAGGACTACAACGGGAAACAGCCCGGCGATCCCGCAAAGGCCGCCGCCGCTCTGCTCCACGTCGTATCAATGACGGAGCCGCCGCTACGGCTGCTGCTCGGAAGCGACAGCTACGCCGCCGCCGAAAAGAGCACCCTCGAGAAACTCGAATCGGATCGACAGTGGAAGCACCTGAGTTTATCGACCGATTATTCGTCCTAAGTGAACTCGCCGTGCTCAAGCAACTTCTCAGCGATTGATACAGGAGTATTAGTTTCCACAATTGAGAGTGCCTGTTTCTGAGGATCAAGAGGAGGCGCCACAGAGCTGGTTCTTCAGCGGAGCCGTTATCGGCCCGCGCCCCCGGCACATCCACAGCACTAACTTACTTACTAATTAAACTGGTATCCCCAGATTAGTTACGGTATGCTGTTCGGCACAGGGAGGAAACATGCTCGACAACCTGTTTACGCCTGCCCATCTTATCGTATTTTTCGTACCTCTCTGCCTTATGTTGGCAGTTTACTGTCTGCCGACGATCGTTGCCGTGTATCGCCACCATCACAATCGCATGCCGATAATATTGGTCAACCTTCTCCTGGGATGGAGTGCGATTGGTTGGATAGTGGCCCTCATCTGGTCGCTGACTTCGCCCGTTCCGTCGCAGATTGTAATAGTGCAGCAGCCACAGCAGACTCCCCCAGCCCTATAAGCGACCGCTGGGAGCGGTCACAGGCTCCGAACCCTGGCCCGCCTTCGCTTCATCCTCACCGAGACACACTTCGGCGATAGATCGGCCATCAGGCCCTCATTGAAGGCAAGGCGCGTCTGAGGGTTGAACCGTTTGGGCAGCCCCGTTAGGAAGCACTTCGCAGACGCTCCCCACGCCGGAGGATTCGCCGCTTCGGTCGAAGCAGCTCTTAGGAATTGGAATTGCTCGATTGAGAAGGACAAGTCAGAGACTGTGAATTGGTCGGGGAGAGAGGATTCGAACCTCCGACCCCCTGGTCCCGAACCAGGTGCTCTACCAGGCTGAGCCACTCCCCGAACTTGTTGATAGGAACTCGCGAGCAGGGTGCCTGGTTGGTCCCTGCGCTCTCCGCGAGCTATTCTTGAGTGTAACAGAAAGCAGCCGTTTTGCCCGTGGTCGAGGTCAGCCGCCCAAGAGAGCCGGCAGCCAGCGCCCCACAGTGGCCGATCAGTGATGATTAGAAGCAGGAATGACCGGAGCCTGCTCTTTCCAGATAACAGATGAACCCGATCTCCCAAGCCGACCTGCGTTCCATCCATGTGCTCGATGGAGGCATGGCCACCGAGCTCGAGCGCCACGGCTGTGACCTCTCCGGCCCGTTGTGGTCGGCCCACATCCTCGATTCCTCGCCCGGCCTTATCGAGCGTGTTCATCTCGATTACCTCCGCGCCGGCGCCGACTGCATCTCGACGGCCAGCTATCAGGTCTCAAATCTCGGATACGCCGAATTCAACCGCACGGAGGCCGACGCCGCGCACGCCCTTCGCCAGTCCGTGGAGATCGCCATCGCTGCCCGCGACGAATACTGCAGGGAATCCACCCGTCCCACCTTCATCGCCGCATCTCTCGGCCCGTATGGAGCAGCCCTCCACAACGGAGCGGAGTTTCACGGCCGCTACACCATCTCCTTCGATGACCTCGTCCGCTTCCACGCCGAGCGTCTCGCCGTTGTCGCGGAGACGGAAGCCGACCTGGTCGCCCTCGAGACCGTCCCCTCGGTCGAAGAGGCCCGAGCCATCGCTCAGGCGCTGCAACTATTTCCCCCCGTCGCCGCGTGGGTCTCCTTCACCTGCAAGGACGAACGCAGCGTCGCTCACGGCGAGCCGCTGGCGGAATGCGCCGCGCTGCTCGAAAGCTCCGCACAAGTCGTGGCCATCGCCGTCAACTGCACGCAGCCAAAGTTTATCTCGTCATTGATCGGAGAAATCCAGTCCGCGAGCAGCAAGCCGGTCTTCGTCTATCCCAACTCCGGCGAACTGTGGAACACGGACAACCGCTCCTGGTACGGCTCCGCGGATATCGCCGGCTACGCCAGCCTCGCAACCGATTGGTACGCGGCAAGAGCCCAAGCCGTCGGCGGATGCTGTCGCACCACCCCCGCCCACATCCGCGCCGTGCGGCAAACCTGCGAGGAACGGCGGGCAGCTGCATCCAGATAGACGAGCCTCCTCCGTTTCCCTAGACTGCCCGCCGGCCGCAAGACAAATCGCAGTCTCAAAGATTTGGATTTGGGTGAAAATAAAATAAATCATGAGTGTTTACTCACTCATCTTGCATGTGAAAGGAAATTTTATGAACTGGACCGCCCAAAATATCCCTCAGCAAAACGGAAAGCTTGCCATCGTTACCGGAGCCACTGGAGGCATCGGCTACGAAACCGCGCTCGCCCTGGCCATGGCCGGCGCCGAAGTCATCGTTGCCGCACGCAACCCGCAAAAGGGCCGCGATGCCCTGGCTCGCATCGCCGGACACCGGCCCGCAGGAAAAGTCCGCTTCGAAGAGATCGATCTTGCCAGCCTCGCGTCTGTCTCGGCCTTCGCGGAGCGCATCCTCGCCGAAAACCGCCCGCTGGACCTGCTCATCAACAACGCTGGCGTGATGGCTCCGCCCACCCGCAAAACCACAGCGGATGGATTCGAATTGCAATTCGGCACCAACCATCTCGCGCATTTTGCGCTCACCGCAAAGCTGTTGCCCGCGCTGCGCCGCGCGTCCAGGCCTCGTGTCACGAACGTCTCCAGCCTCGCCCATCGCGCCGGCGCTAAGATCCTCTTCGACAATCTTCAAGCCGAGCATGGATACAAGCCGTGGCCTTTCTACCAGCAATCGAAGCTCGCCAACATGCTCTTCACCTTCGAGATGCAGCGGCGCAGCGATGCCGCCGGCTGGGGGCTCCTCGTCGATGCCGCGCATCCCGGCTTCGCCCGCACCGACCTCATCGCCAATGGTCCCGGAGCCAACTCGCTGCAGGCCAAAGGCAGCCGCATTCTCTCCCGCTTCCTCAGCCACGATTCCCTCGGCGGCGCTTTGCCAACCCTTTATGCCGCGGCCTCACCAGACGCCAGTCCCAATGGTTACTACGGACCCAACGGCTTTTATGAGATGAAGGGACCCGTAGCCCCGGCCTATATCGCGCCTCGGGCAAAGGATGCAGCCTCTGCAAAAAGGCTCTGGGAGATCTCGGAAAAACTCACCGGCGTGCGCTGGGGTTAAAACCCCGCAGCCGTGCGACAATAGTGTTTCAAAGCCATGAAATCAGATACTGCCGCGGCCCCTCAACCGGTCGCTGTCACTCCCGAGCTTCTGGCTCAGCACAGCATCACGGCCGAGGAGTACTCTCGCATCCTCGGCGCGCTTGGCCGCACCCCCAGCCTTACCGAACTTGGTATTTACAGCGTCATGTGGAGCGAGCACTGCTCCTACAAATCCTCGCGCGTTCACCTGAAGCGGCTGCCCACCAAGAGCGACCGCGTGGTCCAGGGACCGGGCGAGAACGCCGGCATCATTGACGTCGGCGACGGCTGGGCCTGCGCCTTCAAGATCGAGTCCCACAATCACCCCTCCTATATCGAGCCCTTTCAGGGAGCGGCCACCGGAGTCGGCGGCATCCTGCGCGACATCTTCACCATGAATGCACGGCCGCTCGCGGTGATGGACTCGCTCCGCTTCGGCCCGATTGAAAAAAGCTTGTCATCCCGACCGGAGCGAAGCGAAGCGGAGGGACCCGCAGTTTCAAACGGTCTCAGCGATGAAATCATCCGCAAAAACCATTCGATCCTCGAAGGCGTAGTCCACGGCATCGCCGCCTACGGCAATTGCTTCGGAGTACCCAACCTCGGCGGCGAGACCCGCTTCGAGCCCTGCTACTCCGGCAATCCGCTGGTCAATGCCTTCGCCCTCGGCCTCGTCCGCCGCGATGAGATCTTCTACGCCAAGGCCTCCGGCATCGGCAATCCCGTAATTTACGTTGGAGCCAAAACCGGCCGCGACGGCATCCATGGAGCAACCATGGCTTCCGAAGAGTTCAAAGAAGGCTCCGAACAGAAGCGGCCCAACGTCCAGGTCGGCGATCCCTTCATGGAGAAGCTGCTCCTCGAAGCCTGTCTCGAAGTGATGAAGCCCGGCACCGGCAAAACCAGTCCGATCGTGGGCATTCAAGACATGGGCGCAGCCGGCCTCACCTCTTCAGGCTGCGAAATGGGAGCGCGTGGCGGCGTCGGCCTTGAGCTGAATCTCGATCACGTTCCGCAGCGCGAAACCAAAATGACCGCCTACGAGATGATGCTCTCGGAATCTCAGGAGCGCATGCTCCTCGTCGCCGAAAAGGGTCGTGAGCAGGAGGTCTTCGACATCTTCCTCAAGTGGGGACTCGACGCTAAGATCGTCGGCACCGTCATCGCCGAGCCCCGTCTCCGCGTTCTGCACAAGGGAGTGGTCGAAGCCGATATCCCCAACCAGTCCCTCACCGACGACGCGCCGCGCTACAACCGTCCGATAGGCACCTGGAAAGCTCCCGTCCCGCTCGATCCCCCGGCAGAAGTTCTCGAAGAGCTGAAGAAGCCCCGCGATTACACCGCCGACCTCAAGAAGCTGCTCGCATCGAGCAACATCTGCGACAAGCGCTGGGTCTTCGAGCAATACGACAGCATGGTTCAAACCAACACCGTCCAAGGCCCAGGCGCAGAAGCCGGAGTCATGCGCATCAAGGGCACCAATCGTGGCCTGGCCATGGCACTCGCCGGCAACGGACGCTGGTGTTATCTCGATCCCAAGCTGGGCGCTATGCATGCCGTAGCGGAAGCTGCTCGCAAGGTTGCCTGCACTGGAGCTACACCCGTAGCCGCCACCAACTGCCTTAACTTCGGCAATCCAGAGAAGCCGGAGATCATGGCGCAGCTATCGGAAGCCATCGACGGCATAGCTGAAGCCGCGGCAGCATTGGGAACACCCATAACCGGCGGCAACGTTTCTCTATATAACGAGACCAGGGGCGAAGGCATTTATCCCACACCTGTTCTGGGGATTGTGGGTATCCTCGACGACGTGACGAAAGCTGTCCCAGCAAGCTTCCAGCGCGCTGGCGACGCGATCATTTTGCTCTCAGGTGTTACTACTCTCGTTCCAGAGGGAAATCTCAGGGGCTTTGGTTCGTCCGAATTCGCGAAGACTTTGTTGGGCTGCCAATGGGGCGCACCGCCCGAGCTTGACGTCGAGGATGACGAAGCAATTCTTCAATATTTCCTGATTAAGATGAGTAAGGAAGGCTTACTCCACTCCGCATCGGATGTATCAGATGGCGGAATCGCCGTTGCAATTGCGCGCGCCACCCAGCCCCTCGGCATCGGAGCGAACGTTGACCTGAGCGATATCGATACTACTCACGTCCGTTCTCCGCTCTCCGCTCCTAAAACGCCAGCAGCCCTGGTCTTATTCGCGGAATATAGTTCGCAAGCAGTGATAACCTGCGATCCCTCAGACGCAGACCGAATCTGCAAAGAATTTGGTTTGATGGCCGTAAAGATTGGCACGACGGGCGGCGATGCGCTCACGATAAAGTACGGACAAGCAGCGATCTCCGGCCCCTTAGGTTCGATTCTAGAACCCTGGTCCCAATCCCTCGAACAAACCCTCCACGACCACACCGCGAACGAGGTGCTCGCATGAACCACCTCATGATCGAGGGCATCGAGGGAGAAAAAGATCGGGTGCCCCATCCTTCCGCGCCGCCGTTGCGCGAAAGGGTGGGAGACCACAGCGCTGCAACTTCAACTGAGGACGACGATCCCAAACTAAGAGAAGAATGCGGAGTCGTCGCCGTCCACGGACACCCGGACGCCGCTCGCCAGGTCTACCTCGGCCTCTACGCACTGCAGCATCGCGGACAGGAATCTGCCGGCATCGCCACCGCCGACGGCAAGAATCTCTCCAACATCAAGGGCATGGGCCTGGTCGCCGACATCTTCACCGACGACGTGCTCAACAAGCTGCACGGCGATATGGCCATCGGCCACACCCGCTATTCGACAACAGGGGATTCAGCGCTGCTCAATGCGCAGCCCATTCGCGTCGAATCCACCAAGGGCCTCATCGCCATCGCCCATAACGGCAACCTCGTGAACCTCGGCAACGTGCGCTCGCGCCTCGAACGCGACGGCGCTTTCTTCCAGACCACCAGCGACTCCGAGATCATCGTCCAGCTCATCGCCCACTCGCGCGCTGGAACCCTGGTCGACGCCATCGCCGACTCGCTCTCGCAGGTCGATGGAGCGTTCTCGATCGTCATGATGACCCGCGACCGTGTCTTCGCCGCCCGCGATCCACGCGGCTTCCGCCCGCTCTCCATGGGCGTCATCGAGAATCCCGGCGGCCAAGATACCGTGGTCTTCGCGTCCGAGACTTGCGCCTTCGATCTGCTCCGCGCCAAGTTCGTCCGCGACGTCGAGCCCGGCGAGCTGGTCATGGTCACGCAGGACGGCGTCACCAGCCGCCGCTTCTCCTCTGGAGTCGAACAAAGCAGCTGCATCTTCGAGCACGTCTACTTCGCTCGCCCCGACAGCAAGATCTACAACCGCTGGGTGCAGGAGAGCCGCGAGGAGATGGGCCGCCAGCTCGCCCGCGAATCCGGCGTGCCTGCGGATCTAGTCGTGCCCGTCCCCGACTCCGGCGTGACCGCCGCCATCGGATACGCTGCTGAGTCCGGCATCCCGTTTCGCTTCGGCCTCATCCGCAACCACTACGTGGGCCGCACCTTCATCGAGCCCGAACAGCGCGTGCGCGACTTCGGCGTGAAGCTCAAGCTCAACCCGGTCCGCAATCTGCTCGAAGGCAAGCGCATCATCCTCATCGACGACAGCATCATTCGCGGAACAACGAGCCGCAAGATCGTAAGAATGGTGAGAGCCGCGGGCGCGAAGGAAGTCCACTTGCGGATAAGTTGTCCGCCCACGGTCTCGCCCTGCTACTACGGCGTAGACACCCCGCGTAAGTCCGAGCTGATTGCAGCCAATAACTCGATAGCCGAGATAAGAAACTACATCGAAGCCGACTCGCTCGCCTATCTCTCGCTCGACGGACTAAAGCAAGCCTGCGACGGCGAAGAACACAACAAATTCTGCGTAGCCTGCTACACCGGCGAATATCCCACGCAGTGGGTGGACGTAGAAGACATCCTGCCCGCAGCCGCAGCCCGCTAGCCTTCCTAAGCCGTCTCTACCGAAGGATTGTCGGCCTCTCGAAAGAAACCGGGTGCCCCACATCTCGCTTCTTAGATGTGGAATTCCACAATCGCCGTTACAACCACGGAACAATTGCCGAAGGCACAATTGCCTGGACGGCCAGTCCTGCCCCAAATCTCGATTTTGAGATGTGGGATTCCACATCATCCAGCGCTGAGTTTACTTGGCGCGCTGCGAAAGCAGGTTGATCGTTCCCGTGCCAACTGTCTGGCAGCCGTTAAGCTGAATGGGATAGTTCGCTGACTTCAGCACCACGCATCCATCGACGTTGATAGCGTACTGCGTCTTACTTCCCTGATTGCTGCAAGTGCCGGAGGGGAGCGTTACATACCCCGCCGTGCCCGGGCCGCCGATCCACATCACATTCGTATTGGAGTCGATGTCCAGCGTGGCAGGCGTTGCGATCGCTGTGCCTGTAGCCGGCGGCGTGCACGCAACCTGGACGCTCTCAGGAATTGGCGACAACTGCGCCTTGACCGCGCTCGTCGTCATTGCCGGATTCGTAGCCTTGGTAATACCGCCGGGACCGCCCGGCGACTTACCCGGGCTTATGCCGGGATCGAAGCAGAGTCCGGCAGTCGAACAGTCGTAGGGAAAGATTCCACCATCGGCCAGGATCGTGCACTTCGATGTGGGACTCGCTTCGTTGCAAAGATTATCCAAGCCTGCATAGGAAGCGACATTTACGGTAACTGGATTTCCCAATGTATCGACCCAGTTAAGAACGTCGCCTACCGAGGGCGCGAGGTCTACTTTGGTGTTGCCTTCAACCACAAATTTGATGTGGTTCGGCCCCGATAAAGGAGTCTGTCCTGTAACCGGCGAGGCATGTTGTTTCCCATACCAGATTCCGATCGCGATACCTACAAAGAGCGCCAGCAAAACCAGTAGCAACGATTTCATTGCTTACAATCCTCAATCGATTTCAAACGTGTGAATTGACTGCCGGCTCGCTCTTCAAGTGGGGCCTTGAACGTGCGTCTTCGCTGCGGCCGATTTATAACGTGGGTCCAATCTAACATCTTTCAAGTCGAGAGCAAGTTCTATTTCCAGGGGATCGAGCCCGCGGGCCATACACGCCAGAACAAGTTGTAACGATTCTTCCTTCTTGCCTAACAACGCCAGCGCCTGTGCCTTGGTGAACTGCGATTCTACGTCCGCTGCGCCCCGCGTATCTGCCTGCTTCAGGTCATCCCAGGCATTCGCTGCATTGCCCAGCTTCGCGTTGTAGAAAGCCAGCGTCATCCAGTCGATACCGTCGCTGGGATTTACTCTCACTTTCTCGTTCATAATGCGCGCCGCATTGCCGTAGCAGTCCAACATCTCTTTGGGATTGCCCAGCATGGAGTAGGTGTCGCCCAGGTTGCGCCACGCCAGATCGCTCGCGGGATTTACTTCCTTTGCCTTGCTGTAATTAAACAGAGCAGTCTTGAAGTCTTTTGAGGAAAAGGCGATGTCTCCAAGGCCCAGGTACGCGATCTCATTCGGGTGCCGGCTCAGGCTCTTTCGGAATGACTCCATGGCATCCTGGTTTCTGCCTAGCTCTACATACATGGTTCCTAAGTTGGCCAGAGGCATGGCCACCTGGGGAGCAACTATCGAGGCATCCTCGAACGCTTGTGCGGCCTCCTTATAACGCGCCTGGCGAAAGAGCGCCCATCCAAGGTCATTGTGTGCCGGCCAATAGTTGGGCCGGCTCTTGAGTATCTGCCGGTAAACCTCCTCGGCATCCTTCCAGCGGTTGAGATACTCATATGCCTGCGCCTTGTGAAAGCGAGTATCCGGATTTTCAGGATCGGCCTTGAGCGCCTGAGTTAAATAATTAAGGGCCTCATCGGTCTTACCGGAGTACAGCAGCGAGAGACCTTTACTTAGCAGCCCCTTTGCCGATTGCGGATTGTACTTCAGCGCCAGGTCCGCATTACTCTCCGCAAGATGCAAAGAGGCCGGCTCATGACGCAGGAGATATTGCCGCGTATACGCCAGCGAGAGTTGCGCATAGCCCAATGCGAAGCGGGGCATGTCGGTCAATATCTGTTGATATTTCCGGATCCCTGCATCCAGCGCGGTATCGTTAGGCTGATCCACCATCTGCCGGGCCTCGGTGTAGGCTCGGAAAACAGCCGCGGGCACTCGCTGCAACTCATCGGGATCGGCGAGGGAAACATCTTTGGGTAGTTCGAGCATGGCCGCGGCTAAATTCGCCGCCTTGTCCGCCAGTCCACCGATTGCATTGGAAAGAACACTCACGTGATCCTTACGCAGTACGTTGCTCGTCTCCGCATCCAGAATCTCCAGAGTAAGAGTAATCAGGAGCCTGGTGCGAATGAGAGACCCGGCCAGCGCCAAATTCGCCCCCAGCGATGTGACCAGGCTGGCCGGCGAAACATTGTAGTTCGGAGCTGTATTGAAGTCAGGCGAGGAGATAATCAGCAGATCCGTCGCATAAGCTTCCGCGCGAGAGAGCCGATTGCCGATCGAGTCCAGCAGATTCGCCACCATCGATCGATCTGCCTCCGCCGTCTGCGGCCACGCGAGCAGAGCTACAAAGCGCTTCTTCGGCAGCGGCGGCAGCGCATGCGATTTGTTGTAGACCTCGAAGGCGATTCCGCCGCAAACTGCCGCAGCTGCTCCGGAAGTTAAGACCAGCATCCCGCGGCGCGAGAGCAGCAAACGCTCTCCCAAACGCGTAGCCGCATTCCCATCGAGCAAGGCCAGCGCATCATCGATCGATGAAAATCGCTCCGATGGTTCAGGCTCCAGGCATCCCTCCACCACTCGCGTCCACGCCGCGGATGGTGGCCGTTCCGTTGCAGCAAAGACCTTTTCAGCCACTACGCCAAAGGCGTAAATATCGCTGCAGATGCTGGCTGACTGTCCGCGAAACAATTCGGGAGCAAGGTAGCCCGGCGTGCCGGCAATCATCAGCGCATTCAGGATGCTCGTCTCACCTGAAAAGGATCGCGCCAGCCCGAAATCCGTGATCCACACCTGAACATCGATGCCGGAGCCATCGATCATGATGTTGTTGGGCTTGATATCGCGATGAATGATGCCTGCCGCGTGCGCTGCCGACAGTCCTGCGGCAACCTTCCGGAGGATAATTTCAGCCTCAGCCAGCGATAGCTTTGCGGGCTGTTCGAGACGAGCCGCCAGCGTGTCTCCCGGCAGCAATCTCATGGTAAGGAAGAGAAGCGATTGCCCACTGCTCTCGCTGCGCGCGATGTCGTAAATCGGACAAAGGTTTGGATGGGTCACGCTGCGCGCGAGCAGCACCTCGTGCTCCAGGCTGCGCTGTGCGTCGGCATCCGCCGCAATCCGCGGAAGCAGCGTCTTCAAAGCCACGCGCACCCCTTGCAGATGCCGGTCTTCGACCTCGTAGACCTCGCCCATCCCTCCGCGCCCGATCATCCGTATGACCGCGAACCGTCCAACCAGCACTTCGCCGAGACGCAAGGTTGTAGCGGGAAAAATTCCTTCAGCGCGTCGAGTCGGGCCATGGGGCGCTGCGCTGGTTATGTCGACTGCAACCGGCCACTCCGGAAACGAGACATCGCCGCCTGAAGCTGCTCTGACTTCAGCGTCACTCGCATTCGATCTGGCCTGCTCGTCCATCGCCTGTCGCTTTCAATCAGGAACACAAATCCGAATCGCTGCCGTTACGCCGGTGCATTTCACCTGCTGCTGTTCGTTGAGCGGGGGCCTCCACGATTGCCGTCGCCGCAGGGACTATCCAGCGTTACAAAGATTCTAGAGGGGCAATATCGATATAGAGCTACGAAATAGAATTTGGAAAAGAAAAAGGGCGCTCCAGGCAGAGCGCCCCTCTCGATAATGCCGCGAGAACTAAGAGCCGGCAGCGAAACCCACGCCTACCAGCACCAGAATCAGCCACCATCCCACCACCGCCGCCGCAGCCTTGCCGCGTGAAACCTTGGCCACGATGGCGATGCCGATCACATTCAGAACGACCGCCCAGATTTCAAAGAGATCGATATGCGTGCACAGCGCCATGAGCCACTTCGGAGCATCCGTGCTGAGGTAGTAGCCGATGTTGGTCCCCACCGGGTTCTGCAGCAAGAACGAATCCGGAGCCAGTCCCGCGAAGATGGCCACGATCGCCAGGATGTACTTGATGTTCATCACCAGCGAGCCGTACATGCTCACGGCAAAGACCTGGCCGTACTTCGAGGCGCCGCCGAAGCCGAAGTTCACCGTCACCCACACCAGCAGCGCGTTGATTGCCGTAACAAACAAAATCACGATGGTGTAGCCGTACGTGATTCCGCCGGTGAATTTGGCCGCAATGGTCTTGGCGTTGGCTGCCTGCTCCGGCTGCATCTGGTCGAACTTCGCCTCCTGCTTCGGCGTCTGGTGCAGGATGTTTTCGTACACCTTGTCCCAGCCGATCTTCTGCTGGACGGCAAAAGAGAAGCACACACTCACCAGGATCATCACCACCAGCGGACCCCAGAAAGCAGAGCTGCGCAGGATATCGGTGAAAGTCCTGGACGGGGCGGTAAAGGTGTCAATGACACGCTGCGGCTCGGAAAGTCCTGTAATCGAAGACTGGGGAACGGGTATCGCATCAGCCATAAAACCTCCGGAGAAAGAGCGCGGGGAACGCGTAAATAGTTTGGCCGGATTGTAACTCGGCCGCCGGGGTGCATTGGTAAAAATCCGCCTTAAGCCAGCCGCACGTTTGTCGACTGCACCGATTCCATCAGGTCCTTCACCAGCTCCCACACGTGAACGCATATCGCAATGCCGAAGCCGGCCATCGTTCCCAGAATTCCCCAATGCAGGATCTGGTTGATGATCGTCGTGTATTGCGCGCCGCCGGCAGTAAGCCCAATGGCGTACTCGTGGGCCTGCAGCAGCCGATAGCCAATCCAGATGCAGAATGCCGAGCTGAGTATCCGGAAGACCGGCCGGAACCAGCGCAGATCGGGACGAAGCAGCGTGATCACATTTTCCGTTATGCCCGCCATCGCCAGGACCAGCAGCGGAATATAGACCTCCGACCATATGGGAGCCGGCTTTACGATCAGTGACGCCGGGCCGACCAGCAGGAATGGATAGCTGGGAACGGCCAGCAGCCAGACCAGGCCAATCACGCCGAAGACCAGCTCAGTTGCAAGATTGAGCCGCTTCGCTGGCTTGGAGACGCGAACCCGCGCCAGCTTCCCTGGGTCCCAATCCTCGCTCCCGATCGAGGCAGCGGCATAGCGATCGATAGCCGCGAAGATCAGCGTCACAATGCCGAACTGGATGAAAAATATCGACCACGCCGCTCCCACCGAGCGCAGAACCGCTGCGATCGGATGAGGGGCTGCGGCATGGTTGAAGACTGTCGAGAGGATGGTCGCGATCACATTGATCAGCAGCGTCACCAGCACCACAATCTTCAGCACCATCAGATAGATCGGATAAAGCACCGGGCCGATCAGGCTCTGCTGCGGCAAAAAGCTGGCCGCCACCCGCATGGGCTGGCCGCGCTGTTTGAGGATCGCCTTGATGTCCGCGTCTTCCAGACCGCGTCCCAGCTCCTCCTCGCGATCCTCCATCTGCTGGCGCAGGTCCTCGGCAAGCTCGGCGAGAATATCGTCTTTCTGCCGGCGCGGGAGCCAGAAACCAACCGCCTGCAGATATCGGTTCAGTAAATTGTCCTGATTCAAGTTCATGGTTATTCCCTCTCCTGAAGTGCGGGGATCTGAAATGTGGGTGTTGGTTCGCTTCCCTGCTGGCCTGCTGACTCGCTGACCGGCCCGCGGTCGGCCGCTCCCTCACCGGCTGCGCCCGCAACCGGGCTCACCTTCGTGATTCGGTCCAGCGCCGCGTTCATCGCCGCGTGCTCGTTCAGCAGCTGGTAAAGCACGACCTCGCCTTGGGCGGAAAGCCGGTAGAAGCGCTTGTTGCGCTTTTCCTCCTCGCGCCAGTGGCTCACCAGCAGCCCCTGCGCCTCCAGCCGCCTCAACAGCGGATAGAGCGTGTTCTCGTCGATGGCCAGCCCGGAATCGGCCAGGGCCTTGCGCAGAATGTAGCCGTAATGTTCCGTCCGAAGCTGGGCCAGGACAGCCAAAGTCAGGCTGCCGCGCCGCAGTTCCAGCCGAAGGTTCTCAAATAATTCGTTTTCCATGTTCTTCGCGTCACACACTGTGTAACAAACAGTGTGTGACGCAAGTATGTATCTACTCCTCATCTCTGTCAACCAGAATTTCGCACTTTTTTGCCTGCATCCGATATCGTCAGCCATCCACCCACGCCCACCGGGCATAAAGGCATCTCACCAGGGGTTGTAGGTGTGGCAGGAATCGGAGGAGTCAGGATGAAGAGCGAAAAATTGGGCGGGAGACGTGCCGCGGTCATGGCGGCAGCCCTGGCGTGTGGATCGTTGTTGCAGGCAGCCCCCCAGGCATCGGAGGCGGATCAAGCCTTCGTCGCGAAGGTCTCGCAGGGTGGCCTTTACGAGGTTGAAGCCGGCAAGGTAGCTGCGATGCGGGCCACCATGCCGGTGGTGAAGAACTTCGGGATCCTAGAATCGCACGATCACACCGGCGTGAACAGCAATCTCAAACGCATCGCGACCATGACCGGAGTGACCATCGCTCCCGGACTCAATGCCGAATTCTCCGAACGCCTGGCCAAGCTGAAGGCCGTCCCGGCCGCTCAATTCGACGACTACTACGTAGGCGACATGAAGCAGATCCACAACAAGGACGAAGGCCTCTTCAAGCAGGAAGCCCAGGAAGGCTCGGAACCATACAAGCAGTTCGCACACCAGACCGCCGTGCTGGTGAACGCGCACCTCGGCTGGCTGAATACCCTGTAACCGGATTCGCAACCGGGTGTCCCATCCGCGTCACAGGCGAAAAAGAAGATGCGTCGGCAAATTGTGGAAGCAGCAATCATCGGCAGGCTCAGCCCTTCCCGCGGACACGGCGGCGCCCGATCACGCCATGACCACTATAACCACTCACTTTGCAGGAAGGAAATCGATGAAATGGATGGATGAAGAACGCATTTCCATCCAGCGCAGCCACCACTCTACAGGCAAAGGAAACTAAACCCTCAACCCTGCACCCTATACCCTACCTTCATAGCGGCTGATAATACCGCCCCGCCGGATCGGCGCAGGCCATGCACAGGGTCTTTCCCTCGCGCTCGACAAAGCGATCGTAGTTGATCCCCTCGCCGCACTCCGCGCAGGCGATCCGCGCCCCTTTGTAGCCGGGAAACTCACCGGCATCCAGCTGAACAGCGACCCATTGCTCGGCAAACAACTCCTCATCGGGAAGCTCGCGATAGGCCTTCATCTGCTGCTGGTTCTTATTCTCGATTTCGGGAAACAGCTCTTTCGCCCGAGCCTTCGACGACTCCAGCGCCGCAATGCGCAGCGCACGCCCGTCGGCCAGATCGATGAACGTCGCCGCCATCTTGCCCCAGTCGCGAAACTTGAGCGCCCGCTTGCCCAGCCGGCAGCCGGTCACCACTCCGATGGCATCCGTCGCGCAACGGTCGATCTCGACAAAGGTCACAAGACGCTTGCGGTCTTTCCCGCGCGGCTCCTCGACCCCCAGCCGCCGGCAGCCAAGCATGGCCATGCGCACACCAAGGATCTGCCCGGCACAAAGATGCCCGTGCGCAATCTCCGCCATCTTCAGCAGCTCATCGAAGGATTCCACTTCTCTATTCTAGAAGCCGCAAAGCCTCACCATGAGATTCGTCATCTCGAGCGAGCCCCGCGAGCCGAGGGACCTGCAGTTTCCATCCCCTTACACGAAACCGGGTGCCCCACATCTCGATTTTGAGATGTGGGATCAAAGCAGGACTGACGCGCAGTAGATTTAGAACCCCGGACCATCCGCATCCCCCGCATCGCCATCCTCCACTAAGACCGCTGACAACCCCACCAGATCGAAGCTCACCGGAGCACCACCCTTAGGCTGAAAGGCGATCCGCAGAGGCTCCCGCTGCCAGGTCGCAGGCTCACACGCCGGCGAGGGATGGTCGGTCGCATTCCACGCACCCAGCTTCCGCGCCAACAGCGGCTTGCGCGCGGCAATCTGCGCCACCATCCCGTAAAGCTGCTTTCCGCCCGGGCTGAGGCCGCAATACGCAGCGTAATCGCGAAACCAAACCACGTCTGACACCGCCGGGTCATAGTCGGCCAGATGGAGTGCAACGATCTTCCCGGTTACGCGGTCGACTAGCAGCCAGGGCCCGCGCTGCCACACCCAATGCTCGGGCTTTTCCTGGGGCAGCGCATCGTTCAAGCGAATCGCACGGCGTACCGCAAAGCTGCGATCCGTCACATCGTGCGCCTCGCCCGTGGTCCACTCCTTCACCTTGCCATCGACGATGAGCGGACGGATGCGCAGCTCCTTTTCGTCTGCCCGAAAACCGGCCGGATCGCCCGCAACTGAATAAGGAACCTTCCGCACCCCGCCCAGGCCGACAGTATGCGCCTTCGCAACCGCGGCTAGACTAACGCCGGCAGTGGCAAAGAGAAGAATCGGAAACAGCAGGAAGAGTCGACGAAAAAGCACGCAGCCAGCATAGAAAGTGCGGCTCGCGACGAACAGGTCACCGAGGTAATGGAGCGGATCTCACCCAACCATTTGTCATCCCGAGCGAGCAGCGCGAGCCGAGGGACCTGCAGTCCGCTGTTCCCTCACCGGGCATCCAGACTGGGCCCCCGAACTCCCGAGGGAACGCCGAATTTCGGAGGGAGTCCCGGCCCCGTGCGATATTCGAACCCGCTATTTCTCCAGCGATTCGACCGCCTGCGCCACCCGGAAGACCGTGCTCTCGGCAAAATGATTGCCGAGAATCTGCAGGCCGATCGGCAGCCCCTCGTGCGAGTTGCCGCAGGGAACCGAGATCCCGCAGATGCCAGCCAGGCTGGCGGTCACCGTATAGATATCGGCCAGGTACATGGCCATGGGATCATCAGCCTTCTCGCCGATCTTGAAGGCCGGGGTCGGCGCGGTGGGCGTCAGAATCGCATCCACATTCTTGAAAGCTGCCAGGAAATCATCGGTCAGCAGCCGTCGAACCTGCTGCGCCTTCTTGTAGTAGGCGTCGTAGTAGCCGGCGCTCAGCACATAGGTCCCCAGCAGGATGCGCCGCTTCACTTCGGCGCCGAATCCGCCTTCGCGCGACAGCCGGTACATCTCCGCCAGCGTCTTCGCCTCTGGAGCCCGATAGCCATAGCGAACGCCATCGAATCGCGCCAGGTTGGAGCTGGCCTCCGCCGTGGCGATCACATAGTACGTCGGAACCGCATAGCGGGTATGCGGCAACGAGATCGGAACAATCTCCGCTCCAGCCGCGCGCAGCCGCTCGATGGTCGACTCGACCGCACTCTGCACCTCGGGATCGAGGCCTTTGCCGAAGTACTCTGACGGCACACCCAGCCTCATACCGGCAACACCCTTATCGATGCCCTCGGTGTAATCCGGAACCGGGCGCAGCGACGAGGTCGCATCGAGCGGATCGTAGCCGGCAATCGTGCCCAGCACCAGAGCCGCATCGTGAACCGAGACTGCAAACGGGCCTACCCTATCTAAAGAGGAAGCAAACGCAATCAACCCATAGCGCGAGACCCGGCCATAAGTGGGTAACACCCCCACCACGCCGCAGAATGAAGCAGGCTGCCGGATCGATCCGCCGGTGTCGGTGCCCAACGTCGCGACCGCCATCCCGGCTGCCACAGCCGCTGCAGAGCCGCCGCTCGAGCCGCCCGGAACGCGGTCGGTATCGTGCGGATTGCGCACCGGCCCGTACGCGGAGTTCTCGTTCGAAGAGCCCATCGCGAACTCGTCGCAGTTGATCTTGCCCAGGATCACCGCGCCGGCATCGATCAATTTCCGAACCGCCGTGGCCGTGTAGGGGGGGCGATACCCCTCTAGGATCTTCGATCCCGCGGTCGCGGGCATGCCTTCGACCGTCAATACATCCTTAATGCCAATCGGGACGCCGGCCAGGGCTCCGCGTGCAGAACCGGCCGCAGCGGCCTCGTCGATCCGCTTCGCCTGGGCGAGTGCGCCTTCCGTATCGACCGAGAGAAACGCATTGATTATGGGGTTCTGGGTTTCGATCGCGCGCAGGCACTCTTCGGTCGAGGCGACTGCAGAGTTTGGGCTCTCGGCGATCCCGCGCATCGCGCCGGGTAGTTCAAGATCGGAAATTCTCTTCGTCATTTCTTTGTCCTGCTGCCAGTTAGCGCTCAATCACCTTGGGTACCTTGAAGAATATCCCGTCAGAATCCGGCGCAGATATCATTACAGAGCTGCGCTCAAGGCAAGAACCGGCTTTATCCTCACGAAGATGCGCTTCCACAACGCCCTCCAGGTCAAGGATTTCGGCCACCTGCGCCATAGGCGCGATCGCGGAAGTATCTAGCTCATTCAACTGCGCAACATAGCCCAGGATTGCGTTCAAGTCGCGCAGCATTCCTGCTTCTTCTTGCGGATTCAACTGCAGATGAGAAAGCTCGGCGATGCGCCTCACATCCTCGACAGCCACGCCATCACCGGAATTGCTCATAATTCTGCCCACATCTTGGATTTTAACGTTCTGCTTGATTTTCGATTATAGAGCGACACTATCCATCGGTTCGGGTTCCTGCATCTATAAACAGATTGGGGGAACCAGTCACCATCAAGAGACAAAAAATATATGCGATAGTTACAAATCGGTGAACGAGCGTCATTAGGATGGAACCAATGAGGACGCTAGCAAGTGACGGTTCTGGCCGATAGTACAAATTCGATGCTGAACAGGGCGTTTCCGAAGCGTCGACCCGATTCAGTGCTCGAATGGTAGCCCGGAAGCTGAAGACGTAAAGATGAATCTCATTGAGTAAAAAATCGCGGGTCTGTTGATATACGCAGAATTAAATCACGAGTCGAAAAGGGATTTCTCCTTCTATTTCGTTAGTTATTAAGGTGGAACAAACGGAAAGAGAAAAAACGCTCGTGACCCCGAAGTTAAGATTCATAAGGCACTTAATTGCAGACTCGCTATCGCATATTCATCGACGCCATGCTTATAATTAGGCTTGTAGCCTCATGTTGACCGGAAAAAAATAGACCTGAATCAATCCCGATAGCGGCTCGGCGTCTGTTGTTCCTGGCTCGGCCGAGCATGACGTTTGAATTCACACTTTAAGATTCGGAATATTTCAAGTGCATGGCTACACCAGAATTCTTCAATACTGAGATTGCTTACAATGAGGGACACGTCCACGCTGGCGACTATACCGGCGTGCCGGAGTCGCAGCTGCGTGCTGTTCCTGCGAACCTTCCCATTGCCTCTTTCAGCTACCGCGCAGTGAAGCCTCTGATCGATCTGGTCATTGTCTTCCTAACTCTGCCACTCGTGCTGCCTCTCGGGTTGCTGATCGCGGCGGCCATCCGGATCACTTCCAAGGGATCGGCACTCTATCGTCATCGGCGCATTGGTCAATTCCAGCAGCCTCTTTATGTCTGGAAATTCCGAACCATGTACAAAGATAGCGATCACCTGCTCGAGCATCATCTCAGCACCAATCCAGATGCGAGACGCGAATGGGCGGATGCGCACAAGTTGAAGGACGACCCGCGGGTCACTCCGATCGGCAAATTCCTGCGCCGCACCAGCCTCGACGAAATCCCGCAAATCATCAATGTGCTCGCCGGCGAAATGAGCGTTGTCGGACCCCGTCCCATCGTCGACAAGGAACGGCCCAAGTACGGAATGTACTTTCAGGTGTTCTCCTACGCGATGCCCGGAATCACCGGCCTCTGGCAGGTATCGGGACGCTGCGATCTGACCTACGAAGAGCGGGTGCTGCTGGATGTGCAGTACGTCAACCGCTGGAGCCTGTGGATGGAACTCAAGATCCTCTTGAAAACCATCTTCGTCATGATGCAACGCGAAGGCGCCTACTGATATCGATTGTCGTGCCTCTGCGCGGCAATTGATGTCCGGCACTCCCCAATCTAAAGAGCATTTAGCTTCGCATCAGGGCACAACTTCTCCCGTGCTGCAAAAAAATCCCTCGCGGGCTTGAGCCTCTGAGGGATATTTTTTTGACCGTCTTGAATTAAATCGATGCACCAGATCCAAACCTACGCAATGCCTTTCAGCGTGCGCTCCAGCGCGTCTTCCCAGGACGGAAGCACGACACCGAACTTCAACTGAAGCTTTTCATTGGAGAGAACAGAGTTTGCCGGCCTGCGCGCTGGCGTCGGGTACTCCGCGCTCGCGATGCCGGTAACCGATGCCCACTTCCCGCCGTCTTCTTTACGGGCCCGTTGGAAAATGGCTTCTGCAAATCCGCACCAGCTGGTTTGGCCGGCACAGGTCATGTGATAAACGCCCGAACGATCTGCACTCTCGGCCGCATCCGAAGTCACCCGATCGATCACTTGCCGGGTTGCGGATGCTATCGCAAAAGTAGAGGTAGGCGACCCGATCTGATCGCTCACGATCTTCAATTGATCGCGCTCTGCGCCCAATCGCAGCATGGTGCGCAGAAAATTATGACCGTGCGCGCTGAACACCCAGCTGGTGCGGAAGATGAGATATCTCCCGCCAGCTTCAGCAATGCTGCGTTCGCCGGCAAGCTTGCTCGCCCCGTAAACATTCAGAGGACCAGTCTCATCCTCTTCCACCCACGCGCCGCTCTTCGAGCCGTCGAAGACGTAATCCGTCGAGTAGTGGATCAGTAAAGCGGACAGCTTGCGCGCCTCTTCGGCGAGAACACCCGCAGCTTCGCCGTTCACCCTCTGCGCCAGCTCCGGTTCGGATTCCGCGCGGTCCACCGCCGTATACGCCGCGGCATTCAATATAATTTCGGGCTTCGCCTCTGCTACAACTCGCCGCACTTGGCCGAGATCGGCAAGATCGCAGCGGTCACGTCCCAGTGCAGTAATCTCGTCGCGTCCTGCAAAGCTTCGCTGGAGCTCAATCCCCAGCTGTCCGTTCGCACCGAGAATCAGAATTCGCTTGGGCGATCTGCCTGCATCCGCTGTCACGCGAAGACCTCGGCCTCATCCAGAGTGCGGCCTTGCTGATCCTTTTCGGAAACAACAGCGTCCCGCTCGGAGACCGGCCATTGGATGCCGACCTTCGGATCGTTCCACAGCAACGTGCGCTCACCTGCAGGGGAATAGTAGTCGGTCACTTTATATGCGAAGCCGGCCTTCTCAGTAAGAACCGCAAACCCATGACCGAAGCCGGGAGGAATCCACAGCATCGCGCCGTTCGACTCCGACAACTCCACCGCAACATGCGCTCCGAAGGTAGGAGAGCTGCGCCGCAAGTCGACCGCAACGTCCAGCACCGCGCCGTACACCGCGCGCACCAGCTTGCCCTGCGGCTGCGTGACCTGATAGTGAAGTCCCCGCACGACGTTCTTAGTCGAGATCGAAAAATTATCCTGAGGCCACACCGCCGGCAGTCCGGCCTCTTTCATTACGCGTTCGTTGTACGTCTCGCAAAATGCTCCGCGCGAATCGCTGAACACTCTCGGCGTGAAGATAAGAACCCCTGGGATGGCTGTTTCTGTAACTTTCATGGACCTAAATCACTTCCGGAGAAAGGCGCGCATCGCCGAGGATGGTAAGCAAGTATTGGCCATACCCGCTTTTGCGAATGGGTCCGGCTAAGTTCTCAAGCTCTGTTCTCGAGATATAGCCGTAGCGATAGGCAATCTCTTCGGGACAGGCGATCTTAAGCCCCTGCCTCTTCTCGATAGTTTGAATGAACATTCCAGCCTCGAAGAGAGAATCGTGCGTGCCGGTATCGAGCCATGCCATGCCGCGGCTCATCACCTCCACGGTGAGCGAGCCCGCAGTCAGGTAGTGCCGGTTGACGTCGGTGATCTCGAGTTCGCCACGAGGCGATGGCTTCAACGCCGATGCGATGGATACGACTTGATTGTCGTAAAAGTACAGACCGGTGACCGCGAATCGCGACTTCGGTGCGGACGGTTTTTCTTCAAGACTCACCGCACGTCCGGACTCATCGAATTCAACAACGCCATATCGCTCGGGATCATGCACCTGGTACGCGAAGACGGTTGCGCCCTCGGTCTTGGTCGCCGCCTTCTTCAACTGCGCCGACAACGACTGGCCGTAGAAGATGTTGTCGCCCAAAACCAGCGCGCATTCATCATCGCCGATAAAGTCTTTCCCGATAAGGAAGGCCTGAGCCAGTCCATCCGGGCTTGCCTGGACGGCATAGCGAAGATCGATTCCCCAACGGCTGCCGTCGCCCAACAACTCCGCGAAACGCCCGGTGTCCTGCGGCGTCGAGATAATCAGGATCTCGCGAATCCCCGCCAGCATCAGCGTGCTCAGCGGGTAGTAAATCATCGGCTTGTCGTAGACCGGAAGAAGCTGCTTCGATACGACATGCGTGACAGGATAAAGCCGAGTGCCGGAACCGCCGGCCAGAATGATTCCCTTCATAGCGAGAGACGCTCCGCGTAATTCAATTCGATCCACTGTTGATAAGCACCGGAGCGGACATCATTCACCCAGTCCATGTTCTGCAGAAACCACTCCACGGTCTTCCGGATGCCGCCTTCGAATTGCTGCTGCGGTTGCCAGCTCAGTTCGCTGGCAATCTTGCGCGCATCGATCGCATAGCGGCGATCATGGCCCGGGCGATCCTGAACGTAGGAGATCAGATTGCGACGGCTTCCCAGTGCTTTATTCGGCTGCAGCTCATCGAGAATGTCGCAGATCGCATGGACCACTTCGATGTTGGTGCGTTCGCTCGAACCACCGATGTTGTAGGTCTCGCCCAGCCGTCCTTTTTCGAGCACCGCGCGAATCGCCGAGCAATGGTCCTCCACGTAAAGCCAATCCCGGACATTCAGCCCATCGCCATAGACCGGGAGAGCTTTGCCTTCCAGCGCATTGAGAATCATGAGCGGAATCAGCTTCTCGGGAAACTGATAAGGACCGTAGTTGTTTGAACAGTTCGTAGTCAGAACCGGCAGACCGTAAGTATGAAAATAAGCGCGGACAAAATGATCGGACGCGGCTTTCGACGCCGCGTAAGGGCTATTCGGCGCATAGGCGGTAGTCTCGCTGAACGCCGGATCTTCCGGCTTCAGCGTGCCGTAGACTTCGTCGGTGGATACGTGCAGGAAGCGGAATTTGCTCTTCTCGTCGGCGTCCAGCGTTTCCCAATAGGTCTTTGCTGCTTGAAGCAGCGAGAATGTCCCGACCACGTTCGTCTGCACAAACGCATCGGGACCGGTGATGGATCGATCGACGTGGCTCTCCGCCGCGAAGTGGACGATCGCGCGCGGCTTGTGCGTCCGGAAAAGCGAGGTCACCAGAGCTGTATCCCGGATGTCTCCCTTGACCAGCGAGTGCCTCGAATCGCGATCGAGCGATAACAGATTCTTCCGGTTGCCGGCGTAGGTCAAAGCATCAAGATTGACGACTTCAGACGAAGTATTCGCAATCCAGCTCAGAACAAAGTTGGAGCCGATGAATCCAGCGCCGCCGGTCACTATGATTATGTCGTTCATCCCCACTCCCCGCTCTTCGCCGCCCGCTGCAATCCGTACGCCTCTACAGTCTCACACCTTAGTTAGAACCTGTATGGCACTAAAGTATTCCCGCCCCCACTCGATTATTGGAGAATACTGATTGCCGCTGCACCGAATGCCAGCGACGAGAAGAGCTGCGAGAACTCCAGGAAGCCGCGCAGTGAGGATGCACCGAACGTCTTTTCGGGCATCACGATCGTGTCTCCCGGATTGAGGCGAACGGAATCGAAGGTGTTTCCCCAGACACCGCTGGCCGCCTGCCGGCTCAGGACCGAGCCATCGGCGCGAATCACGAAGACGCGCTTGCGATCCGCATTCCGATCAGGTCCGCCCGCCAGGTGGAGATAATCCTCCACGCGCCGGCCGTTGTGAAAGATGAATGAGTTCTGGTCATAGACAGACCCGACCACGTTGACGCTCGCAGGCACCGAGGGAACGATGAACCGGTCGCCATCTTCGAGCGGAAGATCCGGAAGGCTGTCGATCCCGGCGCTATCCGGCTTCACCTCCAGAACCATTCGGCCGGTCGCCTTGATCTGCTGTAGCTTGCTGATCAGCTCCCGCTCGCTAGCCAAGGCGGAATTCGCCGCGGCAAGATCCTGGGCCGAGGATACGGCGGACGAAGACTGCGCCAGCGTGCCCCGCACAATCTGCAACTGCAGAGATTGGACGTATTCGTCGATCCTCTGCTGCTGAGCCATACGCGTCCTCTCGCGGGTGAACTGCGAGCCGTAGAGATAGGCATCGCCGGTCATCCCGCCAGCGCGCTCCACCAGCTGCCGCAAGGTTTCTCCAGGCTGCACGCTGTAAGTGCCGGAATGGAGGAACTCGCCTTCCAGGCGGACAAACTTTGTCTGCTGTCCGATCGGCACATGAATATCTGCCTGCGAGAAAACGCTGATGACATCCCCGGCCTGCAGTTCGATGTTCTGACCTGCATCGTGCTGCATTACGAGCTTGCCGAGGTCGAAAGTAATCAACGATGTCTTGAGTGTCTCCGGGTCGAGCCGCTCGATGACCGCGTAGTCCCAATCGATTTCCGGAGCAGACAACTGCACCGTCGTGCGCGGGCCTCGTGCGGCCGCAGTATTTTGGGTGACCAGACCGCTGTCGCGATCGGCCAGCGTCCCACTCCCGGCCTGTTGATTCGCGTTCGGCGAGTAGGTCCCCTGCTGCTGCTGTTGCTGCTGCGAGCTTTGGTCCGGGAAATATCCCCCCGGCTGCTGCACTCCTTGATTGTCGAAAGGGAACTGCGGATTCTGCTGAGACGATTGGCTCAGGTCGTTCGGATTGCCGCCGTAGCCGTTGTTATTGTTGTTATTGGCAGACGTTGGATTGCTGCTGTACGCGGGATAGCAGGGAACCAGATTGTTATATCCATTGACCGTCCCATTTTGCGATCCATTTGTAGGACCGTTCGCGTTGCTATCGATCGTTCCGTTTATCGTCGTCGCCAGGCAGCGCCGCGGGAATGATTGCGCGCGGAAGCGCAGGTCCACCGGGTTCGTCGGCTGGCTCTGCGCGGCCAGGTACGGAACCGGTTCGAAATCAGGCGCGGGAAGTCCAAGCTGCGTGCGACGCCACCAATAGTCGCGCGTAAGCAGCGATTCGCGATCCGGAATCAGGTCGGCGACATGCATGCCCGCGTGCCAGGCAAAACGGCCGGGATTGGCGGTGTTTCCCCGCAGCGTAACCGTCTTCTGATACATCGGCACGATGGAGAGCACGCGAATAATATCGCCGCCGCGAAGCGCAGTCGCCAGGCCGGTCGCATCGAAAGCGACCTCCATGGCCGTACGGTCCTGATGGTCTTGAATGCGTTCAATCGAGATGCGTGATTCCGCGGCGACAGTGGAAGCGCCGCCGGCTGCGGTCAGGATCTGCTGCATGCTCGTGTCATCACGCAATTCGTAGATGCCCGGCTTCCGCACGCTGCCCGTCAAAGCGATCTCGGGACCCGCCGCGGGAATGAAGAGGATATCTCCCGACTCCAGCTTCGTGTCCTTCGATTTATCGCCGCTTACCAGCAGGTCATAGAGATCGAAATCAACAACCGTCTTCCCGCCGCGCTTCAGATAAATGTGACGCAGCGAACCTTGCACAGAAGGGCCGCCGCTCGCGAAGAGCGTATCGACCAGAGTGCTGAGAGAGCTGACGGTATAGGTGCCGGGACGATGCGCCTGCCCGACCACATAAACCTGAATGGCTCGAATCTGGCCGATATCCGCGGTCAGATCGAAATTGCGATAGACCCTGCTCACCGCCTCGCGGACGTGCTGATCGAGAGCCTGAAAGGGAAGTCCGGCCACATGCACCGGTCCGACCTGCGGGATGTAAATCTCGCCGGCCCGGTCCACGCGAACGTCTGCGGTAAAGTTCACCTGGCCCCAAAGCCTGAGCCGCAACAGGTCTCCCGGTCCGATCACGTAGTCGGGAGGTATTGGCGTCTGGTCCATCGGCGCGAAGGTCGAAGGGGCATTCTGGAACAGGTCGGCGCCGAAGATGGGCAGCACCTGCCCTGTGGTTCCAGCCACAAACTTCTGGAACTCCGTCAGAGGCTCCGGAGGCAGCTTCTGCAGGATCGTCTCCCGCGCGCCATTCTGTCCCGAAATGTTCCCGGCATCGTTGTAATTCTGCGGCCTCGCCCCCTGTATCTGCTGCGATCCGGAGCCCGGTATATTCGCGGCGCCTGCCTGACCGAAATTCTGTATCTGAGATCCGGAACTCGGACTCTGACTGCCGTCAGTGCAGGTCGAGGAGTTCGCCAGCAGCGGATCGGTGCAGTCCACCTGCGGTGAAGTTGTGCCGGTTGAAAACGGATCGGAAGAAGAGGAAGTCTGCGCGAAAGCCCCATGCGCAAGCAGGGGTAGGAGAACGCCAAAGGCCAGAACCAGTTGCCTACGCATAAATAGGGGAAGCCGGGGCGTCATAGCTGCAAAGCTGCCGCGTAACCAGCGAATCTTGCTCCTTCGAATAGAAAGTATCGGATATACCTTCGGATGTCCTCTCAATTCTAGTGCGTCGCGGCCCCCGTGCAAATGCTTAACGGCGTAACTTCATCGGGATAGAACTATACCTCGTGGAATTTATAAGCCCTTGGGGCCTCTCGCCGGGCTATTCGACCACTAATGTAAGCGGCAACGAGTTGCTCACCCCAGGCGCTGCTCCGGTTACCGTAATCGTGTAAGTCGCCGGAGGGGTTGTATTCACAGGAGCACTCGTGGAGGCTGCATCGGAGCCGCTCCCCGCACTCGCTCCCAGACCGCAGCTGATAGGCAGGAAAAGCAGCGGAACGAGAAGCAATACCATCACGAACCTCCGGCGGCGCAGCGCAACCAGCCCGAAAGGGACGAGAAGAGCCAGCAACCGTCCGTAGCCGCGAAAGAATGTCCGAAGACCGGCTGCCGCTGCCGTCGACCCCGGCTGACCCGTTGCAATCGTCACCGTGGCGGATGCAGTTGCCGTCCCACTCAATGCCAGGCTGACCGGATTCACGGCGCAAATCGAAGAGGGAGGCGCTCCCGCACAGGTGAGAGTCACCGTCCCCGTAGAACCGTTTACCGGCAGAATTTGGATCTGAAAAGCGGCAGTCTGCCCACTGGTGATCGTCTCTGACGATGGTCCGGTGGCCTGAAGAGTGAAGGCGACGCCGTTCCCCGAGAGCGCCACCTGCAACGGGTTGGCCAGGCCGCCGGCAGCGACCGTTAGCGTGCCGCTGCGCGCGCCCACCTGGAGGGGAGAAAACGTCACATTGATCTGGCAATTCCCGCCGGGAGCGAGACTGGCCCCACACGCGGGCGACCCCGGCTGGGCCGCAAAATCTCCGCTTACCGAGAAGCTCAAGCCGGTCAGTGCCGTCGCCCCATTATTGGATAAGGTCACGGCCTGGACCGGCAGCGGAGGCGTGCCCCCCACCCCGAAATCCCCAAAGTTGATCGAAGCCGGAGTCAGCGAGACCCCTGCCGGAGCCAGGCCCGTTCCGCTCAGACTCACCGTCTGTGTGCGAATTGCATCGCTCACCGTGAGCGCCCCCTGCTCCGCCCCAGTTTTCGCAGGCACGAATTGCAGAGCGAGCGCACAGCTGGAGTGTCCGGAGAGCGACGTGCCGCAGTTGTTCACCACCAGGAAGTCTCCGGTCACTTGCGCCGCGATCAGCTGCAGCGCCCGGTCTCCGCTGTTGGTCAGCGTGACCAGCTGCGCCGGACTGGCCGTTCCGATCGCCTGCGCGCTGAACGAGAGGCTCGCGGCCGAGAGCGAATCGGTCGCCAGAGCAACTCCAACCCCGGTGATCTGCGCCGTTTGCGTCCCTGCACTGTCGACGACAGTCAATGTGCCGGATCGAATCCCCGAAGCTGAGGGAGTAAATGAGATGGCCAGCGTGCATCCGCTGTCGGTATTGAGTCCCCCGCCGCAGGTGTTGGCGCTGATCGCAAAATCTCCAGTCACGGCTTCGCTGCTCAAGCTGGCCGCAGCCGCGCTGGTATTGGAAATGGTGACATCGAGCGCTGCCGCAGTCTGCCCCACCAGCGTCTGCGGAAAGGCAAGCTGCAGGGGCGTCAGCACCACGGCAGCACCAGGCGTGCCTGTTCCCGCCAGCGACACCGTGAGCTGCCCGCCGGAGACATTCCCGAAGACGGTGAGAACGCCGCTCCTCGCTCCGGTCTGCGTGGGAGAAAAAGTCACATTGACGGCGCACGTATTCCCCGGCGCAACCGGAGCCGAGCAAGTATCCGTCTCCTCGAAATCGCCGCTCACATTCAAGCTGCTGACTGTCAAAGCCGCCGTGCCTGTATTTGCAATCAACACCTGCTGCGGCGCACTCTGCGTTCCTTCCTGCTGCGCCGGAAAAGTCAGTGCGGCCGGAGCAGCGGTCGCAGTCGTGAACACGACGCCCGCAGTTACCAGCGGTATCTGCCATATCCCGCGTCCATAAGTCGCGACCCGCAGCAGCGAAGTTCCTCCCGCGTTGAAGGTCGCCAGCTGCACCGCAGGCGCGTTGGGCAGCGACGTGCCAAAGCCGGTCCAGCAATTGTCCGAGGGACAATCGGTCACGTCTGTCGTGACCCACACCCCGGCGTCGGTCGCGACATAAACGGTATTCGCGTCGTTGGGATCGACAACGATGCTGTTCGCCGGAGCATTCGGCAGATTGCTGATGATATTCGTCCAGTCCGAGCCCCCATCCGTCGACGCATAGACCTGCGCCGCGTTGATGCCGTTGCCGCTGAATCCCTGCACCGTGACATACACCGTCTGCCCCGTGGGATCGTGAGGATCGACAAAGATGCTGGAGATATCGAACGAGCCAGGATTGAAAAGATTCGCTGCAGAACTGGCATTCAGAACCGGCGACTGGGCAAGATCAGTCCATGTGGGCGACTGACCGGCCTTGTTCGGCACCGACGCCGAGAACAGATGGCCGGCAATCGCCGGTCCGCCGCCATCGTACAACCCAGCCATCCCCGCATAGATGAGCTCAGATGTCCCTCCACCTCCCGATGCCGCAACCGACCGGATTTCGGCATCGCCATTGCAGACCGGCCCCTGATCTCCGTCCAGCATGGGACTCAACACGCTGGCGCTGCTCCAGCCTGATCCGCTACCCGGTCCGCGCCATACCCGGCACGTGCCAAGCAAAATGTTCGCAGTATTCACCGGATCGAGAATCCACGGCGCGGGGATAACCTGCGCCTCGCCGTCGCCGTCGACCTGGGCATCCGCGATCACCGGCGCTCCAAAGCCAGCTTCGCCGCATCCCGATCCTGCAGTGCAGAGATGAATCGATACGCCAAACGCCGATGTCGCATACCAGTTCCGGGGATTCGCGGGATCGATCGCCGCATCGTTTCCTTCGCCGTCCAGAACCTGCTGCCACACCGGCGGGCTCCCCTGCGGAGCCGCCGTTCCCAGCGCGCCCAGTGACGCCATCATCTTCTGTGAATTCGTAGCATCCTGCGCAACGTTCTCCACCTCAGCCAGCGAGCCCAGGCCGGAGTTCAAATTCTCATAGTGGTTCGCGTCGTCAGCCGGACATGCGCCTGCACCCTCGTTGACTAGATCCGTCGTGCGCCACATGCCGCCGTCGTTACCGAAGTAAATAAGACCCAGCGATGCAAAACTCGCGTCCAGAGCGTGCTGCGCAGGCGCGACCATAGCGGATCCGCACCCGGAAATATTCTTCGTAGTGTTGAGCCACGCGCACCCAGCCGTCAGGCTGCACTTGTAGACATCGAGAGTTCCGGCAAACAGCACCGTGTCTCCCTGCGAAGGAACCGCGGCCAGATACAAGTCATAATCGGCCTGCGGAATCGTGGCATCACCAGAGCCGGCTTCGAGCGCAGCATCGCCAATCTGGTTGGCGAATTGAATATTCGCATTCGCACAGGCCCCTGAAGTGATTCTGCAAACATCCCGCCAAAGTCCCTGGTCGAAATCGGCATCGTCGACCGTCAGCGAAAACATATCGCCGGTGACCGGCTGCACCGCCAGCGCGCCGCGAAAGATTGGACAGCCTGTCGACCCCGTCGAGCCGGGATTGGCCGGACAATACAGCGCGCTGAGATTGTTGCCGCTCGGACTATTCCCGGGCAAACCTGCGCCCGGCTGATTGGCCAGCCGCGTCCAGGTAATCCCATCGGCCGATTGGTAGTATCCGTGGAAGCGCACCGCCGCATAGAACATCTGCCGCACCGGATTCCACACTACCGAGGTCGCCGCATTGCCGGGACCGCTGAACACCGTCTGCTCCGACTGCACCGGACTGCCGCTGCCGTCGCTGATTGTGCTCAGCCGCCAGCTCTGACCCGCATCCTGCGAATAATAAAGACCGCGGATGTTGCTCGTTGCAATCCCCGCATTGACCAGTGATTCCTGGGTCGGCCCCTCTGCAGCCGACGACACCGCCGCCACCACCAGGCTGGGATTCGTCATGCTCCACGCAAACCCGGCAAAGCTGTTTCCGAAGAAGGTAAAGAAAGCCGGAGCGCCACTCGCAGCAGTCGTAGTCTGCGTAAGAAGCGTCCACGTGATCCCGTGATCTGTGGACCGCAGAATGCCCGCCCCATAATACGAATCGGTCACATTGTTGGGGTCGCCCGTCCCGGCGAGGATGACCCCGGTGCCGCCGGGCTGCACGCTAAGCGCGCCGATGCTCAGCGAAACACCGGCCACGCCCGCAAAGACTCCTGTCGTATCCGTAAGCGGCGCAAAGGTAACGGCATTGGCCGGCCCCGCGGCGTTGGTCGACTTCCAGACCCCGCCGCCCGTACTCCCCACATAGACCGTGTTCCCCGTCGCATCCGCGGGATCGGCGGCAATGCTGGTCACCCTGCCGGTAACCAATCCATAAGCGGCAGTCGATACCTGCGCCGGACCAACCGGCTGCCACGCTGCACTCAGCGCCGTCACGGCCGCTGCGCTCGCATGAGGATGCGCAACACTACTCTCGGCCTTGGGCAACGACGAGGCGACAACCTGTCGGGCACGAGCAGCGGCCAAAGCCTGCGCAGAACCCGCTCTGCTTTGACCCGCAATCCCCCGCTCAGCAAGAAAGCGCTCCGTCCGCTGCTTCTGCCGCGCCGCATCTCCGATTGCGGACGAAGACTGCTGCGCAGACAAAGCGCACCCCGCTGGCAGCAACGCGACCCATACGCAGACGCACAACCGGAGTGATCTCACCGCGCACCTGTTTCCGCCGCCCACCCCCGCCAGCCATGAGGACATGGACATGCAATCGCAGGGTGGGGCTACGTCAGATTCAATTGGGAAATGTCGGAAGCATTATGAGAGCGTTCAACAAGAGTAGCTAGATTACTTAGGTGTGAAGAAACAAGCGCAACGCGACTGACCGCTTCTAAGCCAACCTGTTTTTAGCTGACCGGACTTGAGCTAACCGCTTCTTACCTAACCGCTTCTTAGCTGCCTACCTGCCGTATATACCGCTTCGAGTCGAACTTCTTGCCCGTCGAAGCGCCCGACATGTAGCGGATGGTCCCAAAGATCGGTCTATCGAACCAGGGCCTGTCATGCACGCCGCCCATGGCCCATGCGATGCCGTTGTACCCATTCGGATCGCGGCCATCGAGCTCGTACTTGTCGTTCAAAATCACCGCCCACTCCCACGCCTTCGCCGGATTCGGCGACCACTCCAGCATCTTCTTCGCCCAATACATGCGCAGATAGTTGTGCATCCATCCCATCTTCACCATCTGCATCTGCGCCGCATTCCAAAGCTCGTCGTAGGTCTCCGCGCGCTCCATCTGCTCGAGCGAATAGACGGGATCACGCTTGTCGCGCGCGTGCTCACGCAGCGTCTTCTGCGCCCACTCCGGCGCGCACTCGATGGAGTCGTAATTCGGCACATACTTCACGAAGTTGACCGACAGCTCACGCCAGCCGATCAATTCGTTGATGTACGAATCGCGCGCCGCCTGCGTCGCATGGCCTTCCTTCACGGCCTCATCGACGGCCAGCGCAACGGTCAGCGGGCTGATGTGTCCGAAGTGCAGGTAGGGAGACATCTGGCTCGTCCCATCAATCTCTGGATGATTCCGCTGCTTGTCATAGTCGGCCAGTTGATAACGAACGAAGTGCTGCAGTCGCTTGAGCGCCGCATGAGTACCGCCGATGAAGCTGTCCACAGGTTTTACGGAACGGTCAAAGTTCTTCCATCCCGCAGTGACATCTTCTCGAACGTTGAATTGTTCGAAGCCGCGCGGCTTTGTCCACGCATGCTTTGCCTTCGTATTCTCAAGCGCGACGAGATACTTCGGCAGCTCCGCATTCAGCCGCGGCCGCATGATGTGCAGCATGTACTGGTGCTTGGGAAAGACTGACGACGGCACCACCACATCGGCATCGACCGTCCAGAACGGCAGCTCCAGCCGCTTGGCCAGAACCTTACGCCAGCGCTCCGGCTCGCGGCAGGGATTCTCATCGCCGATAACCATCGCCGCGCCGGTTTCCTTGAGCAGCGCCTCAAGAGAATTATTGGGCGGCCGCCGCACGAGGAAGGTCACATTGCGCTCGGCTAAGTCTTCCTCGATATCCGCCAGTCCCTGGTTGAGAAAGACATAGTGCCGCAGATTGGCATGAGGAAAATTCGAGATCGCGGAAAAATATACGACGACTGGCAGATTGAGCTCATCACCGATCTTGATGGCAAGATCGACGGCAGGATTGTCGATGCCCCGCTCCGCCCGCTGCATCCAGTAGACGACGCACTTGCCAGCTTGAAGCGGAGCACCGCCGCGCCGCACCGTCACACGAGGATCATCGGCCAGCTTGGCCAGAAACTCCGGCCCAGCATCGTGCTTTGAGTCGACTTCGCTCCGGGTGTCAACGTCGTTCCTGGTGTCGACTTTATTTTTAGTCCCGGCTTCTCTCTTCCGCACAGCCACGAAAGCGTTCTCCCTCATTCATGGTAGACGCGGGAAGGCGCAAACAAACCCGCCGCAACCCTTTGCTTTCGCAATCCCAAAATTTCAGAGGCAAAAAAGAAAGACGGCCAAAGCCGCATTTGCTTAATGAATTCGACAGTTATTTTTCGGAGGGAGCGTGAGACTTCAGTCTCACGAATAAACCAATGAAATTCTACGGGCTTTAGCCCCGGATCTTTGGCGCTTTCAACTCAGTACGCTTTTATCATTGGTTTCAGCCACCCGCTTTTCATCCAGCCGGATCTAAGCCAACCGCTCTCCGGCCACCCGGACTTCAGCAAGTTACCATCTACCCCACGCCCGGCTCAGATAATCCGTAAGCGTCATGGTGATAAGCACAATGAAGGTGAAGAAGCCGGCAGCGACCGTCAGCTTGGTGAGTTTCGAGCTGTACTTCACATGCATGAAGAAGAGCACGACGATCACCGCCTTGAACACCGCAATGCCCAGCGCCACGATGGGATTGAAGATCCCCATCTCCAGATAGGACGCTCCGACGGTGAGCGCCGTGCAGAGCAGCAGCAGGCCGAAGATCACCGCATAGACTGTGGGGCTGACAATTGTGTGTACGTGATCGCTGGCCGGTTCGTTGGGTGCAGACATTGTTTCGCCTCTTGAAGTTTTATGCCGTCACTGGTGCCGGCTGATCAGATATAAAAGCGGGAACAGAAATATCCACACGATATCGACGAAGTGCCAGTACAGGCCGAAGTTTTCTATCGTCGTCATGTGGCCTTCGGTGTACGCACCTTGTCGGGCTCGAATCACCAGAACGATCAGGATCGAGATGCCGATGATCATGTGCAGAGCGTGCATGCCGGTCATCGCGAAGTACAGCGAGAAGTACACCTGGGATTTCTGCGCCATGTCCGGCGCAAGCTTGTCGTCGGGATACCCCTTCGATCCGTTCACAAAATCATTGGCGCTGAAGTTCAGCCCCGGTACGTGGTGCTTCTCCCACTTCTCGTGGTACTCGTCCGCCTTGATTCCCAGGAAGACCGTGCCCAGCAGGATGGTAAGCAGCAGCCACATGACCAGCGCGCCCTTGCGTTTCATCTCGGCGGAGTACACACCCATCGCCATAGTGAAGCTGGAGCAGATGAGCACCGCGGTATTCACCGTGCCCAGCAGGATCGACAGTTGATGGCTTCCCGCGACGAACGCCGGATAGTACCAGTTGCGGTAAATCAAGTAGGCGGCGAACATGCCGCCGAAGAACATGATTTCCGTCAGCAGGAAGAGCCACATGCCGAAGCTGGCCGTCTCGCGCTGCTGCTCGACAGTCGCGAAGTGATGGCGCAGATACGGCGGATGCTCATGCTCGCCGTGCGCGTGCTCGGGATGGGTTGCGATCGCCTGGCTATCCAACGGTCGTCACCTCGTTCTTGGTCTTGTTTGCCAGCCACTCGTAGTCGTACGCCTCGTAATCCACAATCGGAGTTTCGAGGAAGTTTTCCGTCAGGGGAGGCGATTGAATCTGCCACTCTAGGCCGGTCGCCTGCCAGGGATTCGCACCCGCGATCTTGCCGTACTTCAGAGACCAGGTGAGATACAGCATAGGCAGCAGATATCCCACGCCCAGCACAGAGGCGCCCGCGGTCGAAAGCACATTCAGCACCTGGAACTCAGGCGGATATGCAGCATAACGCCGCGGCATGCCCAGATAACCGACGATGAACTGCGGGAAGAAGGTCAGGATGAATCCGATAAACGTCACCAGCGCAGCCAGCTTTGACAGCCCCTCGGGATACATACGCCCCGTCATCTTCGGCCACCAGAAGTGAACGCCGGAGAGGAAGGCCATGAGCATGCCGCCCACCATCACGAAGTGGAAGTGGGCCACGATGAAGTAGGTCTCGGTCAGATGGATGTCCATGCCCAGCGATCCGAGAAAGACGCCGGTCAGGCCGCCGATGGTGAACAGGCCGATGAATCCGAAGGCGTAGAGCATCGGCGTCTCGAAGGTGATCGAGCCCTTATACAAAGTTGCCGACCAGTTGAAGATCTTGATGGCCGAAGGCACCGCCACCAGCATGGTCAGCAGCGAAAACACCAGCGCCGAATAATTGGAGACACCCATGACGAACATGTGGTGCTCCCATACGAAGAACCCAAAGACCGCAATCGCAACCGACGAGAAGGCCACCGCGGTATATCCGAAGACCCGCTTGCGCGAGAAGGTGCTGATCACTTCGGAGATCACGCCCATGCCGGGCAGAATCATGATGTACACGGCAGGGTGCGAGTAGAACCAGAAGAGATGTTGAAAGAGCAGCGGGTCGCCGCCCTTGGCCGGATCGAAGACTCCGATGCCAATCGTCCGCTCCAGCAGCACCAGCACCAGCGCAATGGCTAGAACCGGCGTGCCTAGCACCATCAGGATCGAAGCCGCATAGTGCGACCAGACAAACAGCGGCAAGCGGAACCACGTCATGCCCGGCGCGCGCATGCGATGAATCGTCACGATGAAGTTGAGGCCGGTGAAGATCGAGCTGAATCCCGCAACGAAGATCGCCAGTCCGGCGGTGATCACGTGCGTATTCAGATAGTGCGTGCTCAGCGGAGTGGTGAAGGTCCAGCCCGTGTCCACGCCGCCTGAGATCAACGCCGCCAGCGTCAGCGTTCCGCCGATGATATAGAGATACCAGCTCAGCAGATTGATCTTCGGAAAGGCCAGATCCTTCGCGCCCACCATGATCGGTATCAGGAAGTTCCCAATGGTCGCCGGCACCGAGGGCACCAGGAACAGGAAGATCATGATGATGCCGTGCATGGTGAAGAGCTTGTTATAGGTGTCCGCCGCCATCAGGTCGGTCTGCGGGGTCAGCAGCTCCAATCGGATGAGGCCGGCCATCGCACCGCCAATGAAGAAGAAGAAGGTGATCGAGATCAGATAGAGGATCGCGATCCGCTTGTGATCTCCCGTAAGCAGCCAGCTCTTCAGGCCATACTCGCTGTTCAGATAAGACCGCTTCGGCAAGGTCGCCGTCTGCTGGTCTGGAAGGCTTACGATTGTGCTCATTGGTTCACCACCCCCGGCTGTGCTGCCGTTCCCTGGCGCTGTGTCTGCACCGACTGCGGTACCTGGCTGGAGTGCATATCGGTGTAGGTCCGCTGCGCCGTGATTCCATTCTGCCCTAAATTCGAAGGTTGCACTTCGCTGGTGTTTAAAGTCTGCTGGATACGGTAATTCGAGTGCAGATGCTTGATGTACTCCACTAAGTCGATGAGCCCCTCTTCGCTGATCTGCCCTTGATAGGTAGGCATGATAGGCGCGAAGCCTGCAGTCACGTGCATGGTCGGATTCAGAATCGAATCGCGCAGGAAAGCGTCGTCCACGAAGGCATAGGATCCGTTGGCCAGCGGCACCCGCGACGAGTAAACCGCAGCCAGGTTCGGTCCGCGCGCCGCCGCATTTCCCGAGTGGCAAGAGTTGCAACCCAGGCTGGCGAAGAGCCGCTCGCCGTTCTGCGCGAGAGACATGCCGCTGGTCGAGCCCGCCGTCCAGGCCTCGTATTCTTCCGGCTTCAATACCGTCACTTCGCCAATCATCTGGGAGTGCAGCGTGCCGCAGTACTGGGTGCAGAACAGATGATAGGTCCCCGGCGTCGTGGCCTCGAACCAGACCGTCGTATAGCGGCCCGGAATCACCTCGCGCTTCACGCGAAAGGCGGGAATCGAGAAGCTGTGAAAGACGTCCTGCGAGATCATGGTCAGCTGCACCGGCCGTCCGCTGGGAACGTGCAGCGAGTTGATCTCATGCTGCCCGCCCGGATGTTCGGCCTTCCACATCCACTGCTTGCCGACAATATAGATGTTCATCGCGTTGGTCGGCGGATCGTAGATACGGAAGTAAAGCAGCGCGCCCCAGACAAAGGTCACCATGAACAGCGCCAGCGGGATGATGGTCCACGTGGCTTCGAGCAGCGTCGAGCCCTCGATCTGCGTGGCCTCGGGGTTGCGCTCCTTGCGATACAGAATGGAGAAGCCGGCCACCAGTGCGATGACAATCGCCATGCCCACCAGCGAGATGAGGATCAGGAAGAAATAGAGTGCATCGACCTGCGGGGCGATCCTCGACGCTTCGGGCGGAAAGAGCGCGAAGTGCGTCATCCAATTAACGAGAAATTGCCAAAGTACCGGGCTTATAAAATGCATCGTTCCCTTTATCCGATCGCGGGTTTCCGGGTCGCCATGCGCCCGTTCCGGATATCACGCCGAAAATTGACAAACATATAGCTGCCGAGAATCAACACGGTAAGAATGCAACCGAGCTGCACAATGCGCGCAATCACCAGATCGTGGCGGTTCAGCAGCGGGTTATAGCGGTAGCAATAAGTGATCACCGCATCCACCGGCGTGCCGATCCGTCCCTGCGAAGCCTCGACCAGACCCAGCTGCACATCGCGCGAAGAATACTCGGTTCCGAGATAGTACTGAGCCAGAATGCCGTGCGGCGTCACCAGCTCGATCGAGCTGGCATGCGCGAACTGGTTCATCTTCCCATCCGGACCCGGCACCTTGGTAAAGCCAAAGCCGCTCGCCGCTGCCAGCGCATCGATCTCCGGCTGCTGGCCGGTGAGGAAATGCCAGCCGCTCGCCGTCTGCGGACGCCCATAACGCTTCAGATAGGTAGCCTTTTCCTTCGCTGCAATCTCCGGCGTCTCGGTGGGATCGATGCTCACGAAGATAACGTTGAAGTCCTTGCCCGGATCGAACTTGACCATCTCCAGCGACCCGACCAGCTGGTCGATTTCTTCAGGGCACAGCATCTTGCACTGGTAGTAGACCAGCGCAAGAATCGCAGGCTTCTGCCCGAAGTAGTCGCCGAGCTTTACGGCCTTGCCGCTTTCATCACGGAAGGCAAGATTCAAAGGAAGCTGCGTGTTGAGCTTCTGCAGGATGGCAACCTTTTTGAGCAGCTGAGGAGCCTCATCCCGCACCGGCCCAGCTTCCTTCTGGCCGTAATCGGAAACCTGAGACCGAGCCGAAGGCGCACCCACACAGAGCAGCGACAGAGCCAGCAGGCTCGTACCCGCCGCCTTCGTCCAACCCCGCATTGTAGCCACTCTCATCATCGAAACCCGATCCCAACTCCCGTGCTCTGCTTTTCTGTGCTCTGAACCCTGAGCCCTGAACCCTAAACCCTAGTTGTTATTCGCCTTAGCCGAGGACTGTTCGCCCGGCAGCCTGGTCGCGCTTTCTTCTTCCTGCTCGAATGCTGTGCGCGCAAAGCCGTTGGTCAGCGGAACCTGCACCACCGGCTTCGAGTCTCCCGCCATCAGCGGCTCTGTGTTGGTCACTGCCGGAGCCACTGGAAGCCCGCGCTGCGCGATCAGTTCCATCGCCCGCTCGATCGGAATACGCACCTTGCCCTGTCCTCGGTCGATCCAGCTGTAGTGATCGAGCAGCAGATCTTCGCGCTCATGAAGGCCCGCGACATCCTGGTTGCCGTCGTCGACCTGCAGACGCGGAGTGGGAAAGCTTTGCGTCAGCTGGTGCAGCTCCTGCTGTTCCTGGGCAGGATTCGACTCCATGTTGCGCAGTTTCCCCGTAGGCTCCGCGGAAGACGCATTCCACTTGTTCACCGGGCCGTCGCTCTTGGACAGCGCGTTGTTGATCACCTTGCCCATGCCGAAGCAGAAGACGAAGAAAACGGCGACGCAGGCAAACAGTCCTACCAGGAAGACAAAAATTCCCTGCACGCTGACGTCGGTGACTTCATAGCCCTCGCGCACCGAGTGCGCCATGTCCGGCGACGGGTGACCGTGGGCGTCATTTTCAGGCACGTCGGACGGATTATGCGTGGGCATGTTCGGGCTCCAGAATCTCCGCCAGGTGCGGATCGTTCGTCGCGACCAGCGGCCGCTTGGTGAGCTGGGTAAAGTAGTAGGCCATCCAGAAGGCGATCAGCGCCGTCGGCACCGCCAGATATTCCAGCATGCCTACGCTGAAGTGCAGATTGCGCCGCGCATCGGCGAAGTTGGGCTCGATCAGCCACCACATATCCCAGCAGCGGGCGAAGATCATGATGCAGCAGACCACCACCAGCCGGCTCTTGATCCGCTTCAGGTCGCGCGACAGCAGCAGCGAGAACGGAATCAGCCAATGGAAGATGACGTCGAGCGTTGCGATCACGCCCCAGTTGCCGCGAATGCGATCCAGATACCAGGGAATCTCTTCCGGCGAGTTGCCCGACCAGATGATCAGGAAGGAAGCAAAGGCCAGATACATATTGAGCATGGTGAAGGCGAAGCAAAGCTTGCCCAGATCATGCTGCTCGGTGACACGGAAGATGGTCTTGATCGGCTCGGCATTCGAAAGGCCGATTAGCGTCAGAATCACCAGCGCCAGCACGCCGTATCCCTGGCCGACAAGGAACTGCAGCCCATACACCGTCGAGTACCAGGTGGGGTCGAGCGACATAACCCACAAAATCGCGCAGGCGGTCAGCAGGATGGCGTAGACCACCACGCCGAATCCGCTGATGTTCTCGAATTTCGTCTGCCAATAAGGAACGTTGGGCGCAGGATCGGCATCGCGCTTCAGCGACCAGCTATTCAAGAGGTAGCTGTAGAGAAACCACACCGCGAAGCAGAAGAGCGACGTCACCCAGAAGGTCGTCGGATTCAACATGCCGTGCTTGAAGATGATCGCGTGTGCCTGCTCATTGGTGATGAGATGCTGCTTGGCTGCACTTGCCGCATCGGGATACTGCGCCCACAGGTAGAGCTTTTTGAAATTCACGCCGAAGATCGCGACCGGCAGGAAGTAGAGGAAGGGGATCGGCAGAGTCCGGCTCATGGCTTCAAGCGGCCGCCGCACCAGCAGGCCCCACTTGCCGCCCGATAGATACTGCACCATCAGCAGCGCCATGCCGCCCACCGAGAAGCCGAAGGTAATCATCAGCCCCAGCAGCCAGGCGCGCAGGAAGTGGCTCCAGCCATCTCCGCTCAGGAAGCCGAGAACGACTGCAACCGCCGAGAAGATTGCGCCGATAACCAGCGCTCTGCTCCGCCAGCCGGCGACAAAGGCCGGTGCGGCCAGTTGGTCCGGCAGCGTTTTGGTGTGATGACTATGACTCATGAGCCTCTTCCCAAACCCTCAATGCTTTCTTCCTGCAGTCCTGCTTTGCGATTCCCAGCTTTTACGATTCCAGCTCTTGCGATTTCTAGTGCGAAGCCGGCTTGGTGCTCGTGCCGCCCGTTGTTGGAGCCGCGGTTGCTGGAGCCGTTGCTTCTGGATGGATCGGAGGCCGGTTCTTCGACGCCGGAGGATTCTGGTTCTCCTCAGGAACGCTCTCAACCGTGGCTCCCGTCGGCTTCGCCGAAACCGCCGTGCCCGGCAGTTCCCATGGCCCCGCATAGCTCGCCGGCAATCCCTCTTGCTCTGCGATGTCGGAAAGGTTCTCGACCTTTCCTCCCGCCGCAACGTCGCCCTGCTTTCCGTTCTGGCTCAACTGCAGCGCGCGAATGTAGGCCGCGACCGCCCAGCGATCCGCCGGAGGCAGCTGCGCTGAGTAATCCGGCATCGCCCCGTAGCCGTTGCTCATGACATAGAAGTAGTGGCTCAGTGGCTGGGCCAGGCGCTTGGCGTCATGGAAATTTCCCGCCGGCTTATAGCCGCGCTGCACGATCATGCCGTCACCGTTGCCGACCCGCGAGTGGCAGGGCGTGCAATAAACATTGAAACGCTCCTGGCCACGCTCGAGCACTTGGATCGTCGCCGGAAAGGGCAGGGCGTCCTGCTCCTTGCCATCTACCAATCCGGTATAGAAATACTGATCTTCGCGGAGTTGCCCGCGCGCCACCGTGTGCTCCACCTGCGGACGCGCAGACCGCCCATCGGCAAAGAAATCCGTGCCGCGCTGGGGAATGAACTTAGGCTGGTTGTGCATATCCTGCCGGCAGCCAGCGATCAAGCCAAACCCAGCCAGCGCAGCAATCCCAACAGATCTCAGCCATGCCCCCTGAGCTCTAAAACCTAAACCCTGCACCCTAAACCCTGTAGTTTTAATACTCCACCTCCACCACCGAAAGCGGCGCCAGGGTTTCCAGAAAGCTGCGCGTCTCGGCAGGCTCGAACTTCGGATCTGTGGCTTCGAGGCACAGGAAAAATTTGTCGGTGCTTGCGCCGTTGCGGAAGTTGGCCGCATTGAAGAGCGGGTGATACACCTGCGGCAGTCCGTTCAGGGCAAGCATGCCGAAGGCCGCGGAGAGTCCGGCAAAGAGGATGGTCCACTCGTAAGCGGGAACGACGAAGGCCGGCCACGAGTAGTAAGGACGTCCCGCAATATTCAGAGGATAGGCCCAGAGCGAGATCCAGGTCTCGAGGCCGAACATGGCCGCGACCCCCAGCAGGCCGCCGATTAGGCAAACCAGCGAGACCTCGTTCTTGTGAAAGCCGATAGCCTCCGCCGCCTCTTCCACCGGATAAGGCGTGTAGCAATCCATGCGGCGATAGCCCGCGGAGTACGCGTTCTCTGCGGCCCGCACCAGCTGCGTCGGCGTATCGAATTCGGCTAGCAGGCCGTAGGTTCCTTCAACGATAGGCATTAGTCACCCGCCTCCGGTAATGCTTCAGCCTCTGTCCGCACCTTGGCCTGGGGCAGCATCATGCGAATCTCCGACATCGGAATCATGGGCAGGAAGCGCACGAAGAGGAAGAAGAGAAAGGTAAACAGCCCCAGGGTTCCGGCAAAGGTCGCGTAATCCCACTTGGTGGCGCGATAAGTACCCCAGGAAGACGGCAGGTAATCGCGATAGAGGCTGGTGACGACGATCACGAAACGCTCGAACCACATGCCGGTGTTGACGATCAGCGACATGAGGAACATCAGCGGCACGCTCTTGCGCACATAGCGGAGCCACATCAACTGCGGCAGCGCGATGTTGCAGGTGATCAGCACCCAGTACGACCAGCCCATCGGCCCGAACATGCGGTTCCACATCATGAAGTATTCCCAGTGGCTGGCCGAGTACCAGTAGGACATGAATACTTCCATCGCGTAGCCGTAGGCCACGATCAGCCCCGTCGTCAGCATGACCTTGGCCATGTTGTCGAGATGGCGCAGCGTGATCAGGTCTTCCAGGTGATAAAACTTGCGGATCGGCACCGCCAGCGTGATGACCATGGCAAAGCCCGAATAGACGGCGCCGGCCACGAAGTAAGGCGGGAAGATCGTAGTGTGCCAGCCGGGCAGCAGCGCCACCGCGAAGTCGAAGCTGATAACCGTGTGTACCGAAAGCACCAGCGGCGTCGCCAGACCAGCCAGCAGCAGCGAGGCCGTCTCATAGCGCACCCAGTGGCGCACCGAGCCGCGCCAGCCCATGGCCACGATGCCGTAGACATACTGCCCGAGCTTCGACTTCGAGCGGTCGCGCAAGGTCCCAAGATCGGGAATCATGCCGATGTACCAGAAGACCACCGAGATCGTAGCGTAAGTCGAGACCGCGAAGACGTCCCACAGCAGCGGCGAGCGGAACTGCGGCCAGACGTTCATCGAATTCGGATACGGAAAGAGCCAGTACCCCAGCCACGGCCGGCCAACGTGAATCAGAGGGAACATGCCGGCGCAGACTACCGCAAAGATGGTCATTGCCTCGGCGAAGCGGTTGATCGAGTTGCGCCACTGCTGCTTGAAGAGCAGCAGAATGGCCGAGATCAGCGTACCGGCGTGGCCGATGCCGATCCACCAGACGAAGTTGATGATGGCGAAGCCCCAGGCCACCGGGATGGTGATCGCCCAGATGCCCACGCCGCGCAGAAAGAGCCAGGTCACGGCCACCAGCAGCGCGCCCATCACCCCGCCCGCCAACACAAAGCCCGCAAACCACCCCAGCGGAGTGTGCGGCGTCAGGACAATGTTCGAAATCTTTTCCGTGACCGACTTGAATGTGTGCCCAGGCGCGAGAACCCGGTCTTCCCCGGTGATGGGGTCGATCATGGGATCGTTAATGGGTGCGTCTTTGGTTGCCATCGCTTAAACCCTCTTGGCCTCGACTCGGATTAGCTGTTCTCCGGCGCAAACTCTCCGCGCGCGGCCGCAAGCTCGGGATTGATGTTGATCACTTCCGCTAAGTAAGTGGTGCGGGGACGCGTGTTGATGTCGGCCAGCACGCCGTAGGAACGCTCCTGCTGTTTGAGCTTTCTTACCCGGCTCGACCCGTCGTTGATGTTGCCGAAGACAATGGCATCGGTTGGGCAGGCCTGCTGGCAGGCGGTGACCACTTCGCCGTCGCGAATCTCGCGATTCTCCTTATCGGCTTCGATCTTGGCCGCGTTGATGCGCTGCACGCAGTAGCTGCACTTCTCCATCACGCCGCGGCTGCGCACCGTCACGTCAGGATTGTGCATCAGCTTCAGGCTCTCCGTCTCGTAATCGGAGTAGAGCAGGAAGTTGAAGCGGCGCACCTTATAAGGACAGTTGTTCGAGCAGTAGCGGGTGCCCACGCAGCGGTTGTAAACCATCGTGTTGAGGCCTTCCGGCGTATGCACCGTCGCACCCACCGGGCAAACCTGCTCGCAGGGCGCGTTCTCGCAGTGATGGCAGGCCATCGGCTGAAAGTGCGCGCGCGGCGCGGCCAGATCGCCCTCATAGTAAGTATCGATGCGCAGCCACGCCATCATGCGCCCCATCGTCACCTGGTGCTTGCCGACGACTGCAATATTGTTTTCCGCATAGCAGCTCGCCACGCAGGCATTGCAGCCCACGCAGGAGTTCATGTCGATGGACATGCCCCACGCGTTCTTGTCGTAGCGATAAGCCGGGAACATGCTGGTGTCTGGATCAGGATCGTCCTTGCCCGAACCTTCGTGCGCGAAGCCCGGGTGCTGCTTGAACTCATCCAGCGTGGCATAGCGGATAATTCCGCGATCCATCGCCTCGTTGCCTTCGATCGAATGTGTCCCGCTGCCGTCGCCGCCGACCTTGACCGAGCGCTGATCGATGTAGTGGCTCTTGGTGACCGCAAAGCCCCACACGTCGCCGGTCTTCTTGATGCTCGCTCCGCCTGAATAAAGCGGCGCGTCGGAAGTTCTGATCTGATAGGCGTTGAAGCCCACGCCGCCGGCAACGCGGCCAATCTTGCGGCCCTGCCCCAGATGCAGCGTGATCGAGCCATCCGCATGGCCGGGAACCGCCAGCGCCGGAGCCAGTACCTTCCTGCCGTTCAGCGTGATCTCTAAAACGTCATGCTCCGACGCGCCGATCTTTTCGAGCGTTGCATAGCTCATCAGCGCAGCGTTGTCCCAGGAAAGGTTCGTGACCGGACGCGGAATCTCCTGCAGCCAGCCCACGTTGGCATAACGGCCATCGTAGACGTGATAGTCGGGACGGAAGATGATCTCGATCGAATCGGCTGCAGCCTGCGCTGCAACTGCCGGGATCGCAGCTTTGCCTCCACCGCTCTTCGCCGTGTAGGCGGTGTTCGCAATGAAGCCGTCGTGCAGAATCTTGCGCCAGCCGAAGTCCGCATCCGCGCCCTTCGCCGGAGCCTGCGCCGCCCATGTCGCGCGCACGGCCTCATAAGCCGAGAGGTCGGGATTGTCGAGCAGCGACTGCACCACCTCATGCGCCGAGTGGCCGCCATAGAGCGGATCGATCAGCGGCTGCACAACGGAAACCGTGCCGTCATACGCGCGCGCATCCGACCATGCTTCCAGATAGTGCGTCCCGTTGATGTGCCAATCCGTAGTGAGTCCCGTCTCGTCGCGATGCGAGCCGAGATGCACGGTCGTCTTCACCTTGCCCAGCGCGTCTTCAAACTGCAGATCGGCGGGAGCCGAGTACACCGGATTGGCATTCAGGATGACCAGCCACTCCACCTTGCCCGCGTTCATGTCCGCAACCAGGGACTTCAGATCGTCGGTCTGCATCGATGGCATGGGATTCACGGTCTCGGTATAGATCACCGTCTTGCCCACGTTGCCCAGCGCATCGTTGATGGCGATGGCCGCTGCGTGCACACTCGCCGGCTGCTGCTCGCCGGGAATCACCACGCACTTGCCGCCGCTTGCCTTCAAATCTTTCGCGACAGAGGCCAAAAACTTCTGCGCATCATCGGACCATGTATATCCCGACGGTGCCGAACCAGCTCCAACTGCCGCTGCCAACGCCGCCGCAAAGCCCGGAACGTCGCTCGCCCGCAATGCCAGGCGATGATCCGCCTTGAGCCCCGTAGTTGTCGTCATGCTCTCGGCGACATAGAGCCGGTTCATGCTGTAGTCGCCGGAGGAAGCTTTCTCCAGCTTGCGCCGCTTTGTGTAATCCTTGGCCAGCTTGTGAAATCCGGGGAAGGTCGCGCCGGAGAGAAAGTCCGCATCGAGCGAAACAATCACATCGGCCGCATCCAGCTTGTATTGCGCATCGGCGTAATCGCCGAACGCCGCCTTCGACGCCGCATACGCGGAGTCGCGATTGACCGCGTCATACTGCACCCACTTCGCATTTGGATAGGAGGCCTGCGCCTTCTTCCACTGCGCCGCCATGGTCGGCGAAGTTACGGTGCCGCTCAGGATGTAAACGCCCGCTCCACCCGCTGCTTTTTTCTCGGCCAGCGTGGCGCGAAAGGAAGCCAGAAACGCCGCCCACTCGCGAATTTCGCCGCGATAGTAGCAGCGCTGCGAGCGATCGGGATCGTACAGGTCGAGCAGCGTGCCCTGCGTGATCGGATCCGATCCCCCCGCAGTCAGCGGATGATCGGGATTGCCATCGACCTTGATCGGCCGATAAGCATCGCTCTTAACTAAAAGTGGAACGGCTCCCGTGGGAAATGGAAACGCCGTCGCAAAGAACACCGGCTTGCCCAGAATCAAATCTTCCGGAGCCTTCACGTAAGGATAGATAGGCTCGTCGGGCTGCTTGGTGCATCCAGCCAGTCCGGCCAGCGCCATCGATGCGCCCATCAGCTTCATGAAGCCGCGCCGCGAGACCGGATCGATCCACTCCGAGCTGTGCTGCGGGAACTCCTGCTGGACCGCCGCGTCGAACTCCGGCGTGCCCGCCAGCTCATCCAGCGAACGCCAATACTTTTTGCCCGTCTGCCCGGCCAGCTTCTTGCGGACCCCATCCAGCGTAAGCTTCGCAGTCTGTTTTTCAGTGGCCGAAATCTCGTGCTCGCTCATAAACTCGACGCCGTCTCCCGCTGTACCCTGCACCCTGAACCCCACACCCTGCTCTTTCATCGGTGGCATACCTCGCAGCTCGACAGATCGCGCGGCGAGCGGATGTTGTAGTGCTGCACCAGGAAGCTGCCCAGCGCCTCCTGGCTGGTGAACTTCGTATAGCTCACGGGCTGCGGCGTCCTCACCGATGTCGGCGCGTCTGTGGCCTGCGCGCCGGAAATCAAGGCGAGGCGTGCTGGATTCAGATGCAGCGAGGCCAGTTGCGGATTACCCGATCCCGACGCGGGATCGCTGCTCGTGCAGTTCACCGACTGCGCAGTCGGAACGCCCTTCTTCACATCGGAAGCCGCGCACCAAACGGGGCTCAGCTCCGACGGGCTCTTCCACGCCATGTTGTAGATCTGGCTGGTGGGCCGGATATTCGCGGCCGGATTGCGATGGCAGTTCAGGCACCACTCCATCTGCAGCGTATTCTGCTGATACATGATGGGCATCTCATCGACCCGTCCGTGACAGCTCGAACAGCCCATGCCCTTGTTCACATGGATCTCGTGGCTGAAGTAAACGTAGTCGGGAAGGTCGTGCACCTTGGTCCACACGATCGATTCGCCCGTGGCCCAGCTGTCGCGCACCGGCTGCAACAGCTCGGCGTTGGTCCAGATCTGCGCGTGGCAGTTCATGCAGGTGCGCGTCGGAGGAATGCCGGCGTAGCTCGATTTCTCGACCGACGTGTGGCAGTACTGGCACTGCAAGCCCAGCCCCTGCACATGGTGCTTGTGGCTGAAGGGAACCGGCTGATCCGCCCGCTGCCCCTGCCGCGTCACCCAGGGCGACCGTTGCAATTGATCGAGCGTTACTCCCAGGGCAATTACGATCAATCCCGTCAAGACCAGGCTCATCCGGGCAAGCGCGTTTGAGCTGCGGTCAAAAATCTGCGCCATGAATGCGTTCCTGCTTCCTCAAAGATCCATGCTTGGTTTGGCGGACTGACGCCCTGCCTCGAATGCGGTGAACGGAACGGAGGTTGCGGACATCATTTTTCGCAACCCAAAACAGGGGGCTCAAAATCGAAGGATCACTATATCAGGCAAAACGGCAATCAAATCAAGCGCGCACGGCAACTCCATGAAAAATCTAGCGAGGGTCTTCTGCTTGTAAATAACGACTGAATCAGTCGCAAATTAGGAGCAGCTAAGAAGCGGTTGGCTGAAGTGCGGGTGGCTAAGAGGCCGGTCGCTGAAAAACGGGTCGCGAACAAACGAATGAGGAAAATCATCGGCAAGATATAACGGCACTTCAACGAAATGATTTCTCTCCCTCGCGAAAAAGTTTCTCCGCCCACGACCATCAACGATGAGTACGTTCGGGGAACGTGCATCAATCCACGAGGGAGAGAAAGAAGTCATTGGAGATAAGATGCCCGGACTTCGGCTACCCGCTATTTAGCCACCCGCCTCATCAGCTAGTCTTAGATCCATGCTCGATGGCCGCCGAACTCCGCGCTACGACACCACCCTGGCCTGCAAAGAATTGGCTGAGGCCGATCCTGTCTTAGGACAACTCATCGAGCGCGCCGGACCGTACACGCTGCGCCTCAAGAGCCAGCACTCGCCGTTTGAAGCGCTGCTCGAGTCGATCATCTATCAGCAGCTGCACGGCAAGGCCGCGGCCGCCATTCTCAAGCGATTGCTGACTTACTTCGGCGAGTATCATCCGACGCCGGAACATATCCTCGCCGCGCCGGAAGATCGCATGCGCGGCTGCGGCCTCTCCGCAAACAAGCTGCTCGCGCTGCGCGATCTCGCCGCGAAGACATTGGATGGCACCGTCCCCACGCTCACGCAGATTCGCCGCCTGCCCGACCAGGAGATCATCGATCGCCTCACACAGGTGCGCGGCATCGGTCCCTGGACAGTAGAGATGTTGTTGATCTTCCGCCTAGGCCGCCCCGATGTGTTGCCCGTAAGCGACTACGGAATACGCAAAGGCTTCGCGCTCACCTTCAAGCGCCTGCCTAAACGCAAGCCCTTCGACGCCACCATGCTGGCCAAGCCCGCCGAGATGCTGCGTCGCGGAGAACGCTGGCGCCCCTGGCGGTCTGTGGCGAGTTGGTACATGTGGAGAGCCTGCGATCTAGCCGGCAAACCCTCGCCCCCACCGGAATAACTTGGCCGATATGCTCTTGGCGCTCTTAGCGTCTTGGCGGTGAAACAGCCTTCCGCTAATAGAAAGTAAAATCGGCCGGTAGGTGGATGATAGAGCTGGAACAGGGATAATAGTTGCGAGGACTCCCCCAAATGCCGGCACCCGAACGCTACATCTGCATCCACGGCCACTTCTATCAGCCGCCCCGCGAAAACCCCTGGCTGGAGACGGTAGAGACGCAGGACTCCGCCGCTCCCTATCACGACTGGAACGACCGCATCACCGCCGAGTGCTACGCTCCTAACGGTGCGGCGCGCATGGTCAATGCGGAGAATCGCATCGTCCGCATCCTCAACAATTACGGCTGGATCAGCTTCAACTTCGGCCCCACGCTGCTCTCCTGGCTGAAAGAGAACGCCCCCCGCGCATACCGCATGATTCTGGATGCCGACGTCAACAGCCGCCAGCATTTCGCCGGGCACGGATCGGCCATGGCGCAGGTCTACAACCACGTCATCATGCCGCTGGCCTCGACGCGCGACCGCATCACGCAGATCCGCTGGGGCATCGCCGACTTCGAGAGCCGCTTTGGACGCAAGCCCGAAGGCATGTGGCTGCCCGAAACCGCAGTCGACACCGAATCGCTCGAGCTGCTGGCCGAGCACGATATCAAGTTCGTAGTCCTCGCGCCGCATCAATGCGCCCGCGTGCGCTCCATCGCGGAAACCGAATCGGCATGCTCGCCCAACGCCACCGAAACCGTCGCCGCAGCCGGCACACAGAAGAAAACAGCCAAACCAGCAGCCGAACCCGAGAAACCTGTCGAGTCCGCCTGGAAAGAAACACCGAATGCCTCTGTCGATACAACTCAGCCTTACTTGGTTCGCCTCAAGAATGACCAGTGCATCGCCGTCTTCTTCTATGACGGACCGCGCTCCCGCGCCATCGCCTTCGAAGGCATCCTGAATGACGGCGGAAACTTTGCCAAGCGCCTCATCGGCGGCTTCACCGATGCCGATCGCCCGCAGCTGGTGCATGTAGCCACCGATGGCGAGAGCTACGGCCATCATCATCGCTACGGCGAGATGGCGCTGGCCTTCGCCTTGAAATGGATTGCCGGCGGAGATCAGGCCAGGCTCATCAACTATGGCGAATTCCTGGAGCGGTTTCCTCCGCTATGCGAGGCGCAGATCGTCGAAGATACCTCGTGGAGCTGCGCTCACGGCATCGAACGCTGGCGCTCCAACTGCGGCTGCAACGGCGGGCGCCAGGGATGGAATCAGGAGTGGCGCAAGCCATTGCGCGACGCACTCGACTGGCTGCGCGATTCGGTAGCGCCCATGGTCCAGGCCAAAGCCAAAGGTCTCTATCCGGACCTCGACAGCGCGCGCAACGCCTATATCCAGGTGGTGCTCGACCGCGAAAAGCGAGCCGCCTTCCTCAGCCACTACGGCGACCCCAAGCTCACCGAGGCGCAGCACACCGATGCGCTCGAGCTGATGGAGCTGGAACGGCACGCCATGCTCATGTACACCAGCTGCGGCTGGTTCTTCGACGACATCTCCGGAATCGAAACCGTGCAGATCATCGCCTATGCGGCGCGCGTGCTGCAGCTCGCATCTTCGCTCTTCGGCGAAGCAGGAGCCGCGCTCGAAGCTGAATTCGTGCGCATGCTCGCCGCCGCCAAGAGCAATGTGCCGGAGAGGCAGGATGGAGCCGCCATCTTCTGGGATTCAATCAAGAACATGGCCGTCGGCCTGGAACAGGTGGCTGCCCACTACGCCATCAGCTCCATCTTCAAGAACTACGCCGGTCAGGCCGATCTCTTCTGCTACACCATCACCCGGCAGGCCGCGGAAGTCGTCTCCTCCGGCCGCGGACGATTGATGATCGGGCAGGCTCACATCGCTTCAAAGTTCACCGACGAACAGGAGACCCTCCTCTTCGCCGTGCTGCACTTCGGCGATCAGAACATCACCGCCGCCGTGAAGCGCTACGACGAAACGCAAGCCGCAGCTCACGCCGAATTCATCCAGAACGCGCGCACCGCGGTGATCCGCGCCGACTTCCCGTCCGTCATCCGCCTCTTCGACAGCTACTTCCCCGGCCCGTCTTATTCCATTCAATCGCTCTTCCGCGACGAGCAGCTGCGCATCATGGATCTCATCCTCAAGACCACTCTCTCGGAAGTGGAAGACACCCTTATCACCATCTACCGCGACCAAGCGGCGCTGCTGCACTTCCTCAGCCAGAGCAATCTGCCGCGCCCCGCAGCTCTGACCCTGGCCGCGAATTTCGCCATCAACGCCGGCCTGCGCCGCGCCCTCGAAAGCGATCCCATCGATGGGATCGAGCTACGCTCTTATCTCGGGCTCTCCCGCGCCGACCAGGTCACGCTGGACAAGACCCTGCTCAGCTACATCGCCGACCAGAAAATGAAACGCGCCATGATCGACGTGCAGGAAGAAGTCACGCTCAGCACCGACGAAACAGCGGCTCTCGAAAATGCGCTGCTCGTAGCGCAGATCTTATCGACGCTGCCCTTCGAGCTCAACCTATGGCAGGCGCAAAATCTCTGGTACGACATTTACCGGCGCATGGGCCTCTCCTGCAGCCTCGACCCAAACTCCTGGTGCCGCAAATTCTTCGAGCTCGGCAAGCTGATGCGCATCTCCGTAGAAGATTTAGTTATCGAGGACGACGGCGCAACGCTGCAGGTAGCCGTATCCGCGAGGGCATAGAGCCTGAAATCAAGGCCACTGCGAAAGCTTGTCAAACCGGAACGAAATCGGGCCACAAGCGCTGAAGTGTAAGGGATGTCCCGAGACGAACATCCGACACGTAAACCGGGTGCCCCACATCTCGATTCTGGGATGTGGGATCACACAAGCCCACGGCCCAAAAGCGCGATCGTCTCATTAACCTACGCACGAAGACACCCAAACAACGGAGGGAGCCCCGGACTTATTCCGGGAATCAATTCAAAATCAGAGAGCGGCTTCAGCCCCGGAGGAAATTGTGCAGCGAATCAGCTCCGCCAGCGCAGACTAACCGGACCGCTCATCGGATGCCGCGCCGGCTCGCCATCGAGCCGCGCCTGCTTCAGCGCGAAGTACCACTTCGCGGGGCGATCCGCATCATCGATCAGCATCAGCGACGGATCGTACCGCAACCCCTCCGATTGCTGAACCATCGTCATCCGATCCTGCTCGACAAAGCGCTTCCCGAAGAACTTCGCGATCGTCGTGACCAGCGGAATCGCATAAAAAATATTCCACGCCGCATAGACATCGATGCGGCAGGCATTCGCCACCGTGGGAGTTACAGTTGTGAGGCTGGAAAACCACTTCGGACCGCAGCGAATGGTCTCGAAGCGGCGATTTGGCAGAACGAAATCGATGGTCGTCGTAATCGGCTCGCCGTAGACACCCAGCAGCTTGTACGGCGCCGAGTTTCCCGACGGAGCATGCGCCGACATGCGAAACCCCTCCGGAATCGGCTCGAAATGCTTTTCCTTTTCATGAATGCTGGCCCGCTTGCGCCACCACCACGCCTGATGCACGAACGGCCCGTGCGCCGGATCCATCAGCCCGATGATGCCGTGATCGACATTGCAGGGCAGGTCGGCAACCAGGTGTGCGCTGCGGAACTTCGCTCCGAACTTCGGAAGCTCAGGCACCGCAGGACGAATCGCCTCCAGGCGCGCCCGCCCCATCCCCGGCTCCGAAACATAGACCCACGCATAGCCGTCGCGCTCCTCGCAGGGAAAAGCCGTGGCAAAAATCCTGCGCGCATCGAGCGTGTCATGGCTGGTGAGCGAGGGAATCAGCGTGCACTGCCCGCTTCCCGGCTCGAAGGCCCATCCGTGATATTTGCAGGTAACTTCCTTGCCGTCGAACCATCCGCAGGAGAGGGGAATCCCACGATGCGGACAGCTGTCGCGCATGGCAAACAACGTGCCGTCGTCCTTCCGCCCCAGCACCATGGGAATGCCCATCAGCATGGTCGTCTCAAGCTTCTTGCCCGAGAGCCGCTCGCTGCGCATAGCCGGATACCAGTCGTTATAGAGGAGCGTGGTCGCAGGGACCTGCGGAAGCGTAGCCATATTCGAAGTTAGAAAACCTAGCCTTACTATATCGCCCACAGCGAGAACGATAGCCGCAATGCCCACTCATCCCCTTGCGGAAACTTGGCGTCCTTAGCATCTTAGCGGTGAAATTCCCTCAAAAAGCATGTACCACAGAGAACATAGAGACTTTCACCGGATATCTCCACAGAGACGCCAAATACACAAGTACAGACCTCTGTGCTCTCCGCGTCCCCTGTGGTGAATACCCGTAAGCGCAGTGAACCGCAAGCCTCTCCCCAAAAACCGCAGCCGCGTGCGAGAAGCGCGGCCGCCAGGAGACCAGTCCCGCTCCAGAATCGCCCCAATGCGCCCCTTTGCGGACTTAGCGTCTTAGCGGTGAAATTCATCACAAAAGAGCACCGCAGGCCAAAAATTATTGACCGTCTATATGACTGACAACTAGCCGCTCCGTCCGCTGACCCGCCTGCGCCGAAGGCGCGCTGACTCGCGGCCTCTATATAATCGCCCAATGCGCCCCCAACCGCGCCCCGGCCACTCCAACCCCGCGAAGGACAGCCGCCGATGAACAGCCTGCGCACGGCCAAGCGCTTCTGGCTCCCGCTGCTCGGCCTCTGGTTTCTCCTCTACGCCTCCTTTTCGCTGCTCAAACCGCCGCTGCTCGACGGCGTCGACTCCGTCCAGGCCGAAGCCGCCCGCGAGATGGCCACCGCTGGCGATTGGATCACCCCGCACCTCGATGGCGTGCGCTATCTCTCCGTCTCGCCGCTGCTCACCTGGGCCACCGCCCTCAGCTTCAAACTCTTCGGCGTAACCGATTGGGCCGCGCGTCTCCCCCTGGCCTTCGCTGCGCTCGCGCTCTTCATCGTGACCCTGGCGCTGGGCGCGCGCATGTTCCTCACGCCGGTCGCCGGCTTTTACTCCGCGCTCATTCTCATCACATCCAGCGGCATCTTCCTCTTCTCGCATCTGCTCTACCCGCAGGTCGTGCTCACCCTCTGGGTGACAGCGGCGCTCTATTTCTTCTGGCGCTCGACACGCGCCCCGTCGCTCGGAACCGCCCTCGGATTCGCCCTCTGCTGTGCCCTCGGCACGCTCACCCAGGGACCGGCCGGCGTCATCCTGCCCCTGGCGACGGTCGTTCTGTTTCTCTTCTTCACCCGGAACCTGAGCCATCTGCTGCGCTGGCACCCCGTGATCGCTACTGCCGTCTTTTTGGCCATCGCGCTTCCGTGGCGGCTGGCGGTTCACTCCGCTAATCCCAGGCGGCCCTATTTCTCCGCACTGCCCCGCGTGTGGAACACACCGCTCCTGCTCTTCTGGGCCTTTCTCCTGCTCTTTCTTCTGCCCTGGAGCTTCTTCTCCATCGCCGCGCTCACCCGCATTCCACGCCTGCTGTTCACTCGCCCGGTGGCTGCAGCTGGAGCCAAGCTCGATTGCAAGCAGCAGGCGCAAATCCTGCTCGTGCTCTGGCTGGTCGTGACCACGCTCTTCTTCAGCTTCTGGAATCGCCACGAATTCTCGGCGCTGCCTGCTCTGCCCGCCCTCGCCATCCTCGCCGCAGGATGGCTTGCCGAAGACGAGGCGTCTCCATCGCCGCTCGGCCGCATCTTTGCCTGGATCTTCGCCGTGCTCGGCATCGCAACGGCCTTCGCCGCGGTGGTTTTGGCCCTGCACGCCCCGTTCCCAGGCTTCGCCGTGGACATCGCGACCTTGCTCCATCTGCACAGCGGCCACCGGCTCTTCTTCGGATACCTGCGCGATCTCACCCTCGCCTCCATGGGCGCGTTTCGCATTCCGCTGCTCGTCGCCGCAGCGGCTCTGGCCGCGGGTGTCGTAGCCAATCTCGTCTTCCGCCTGCGCGGCCACGCCCGCCTGGCTAACTGCTTCCTTGCCGGAATGATGGCCTTTCTGCTCATCGCCGCGCACATCGCGCTGAATACCTTCTCGCCGGTCTTCTCTTCCGCCATCCTCGCCGAAGCCATCAAGCCCGAGGTCGGCGCCGGCGACGCCGTGGTCATCCAGGGCCGCTACGAAGACGCCTCCGCGCTCGGCTTCTATCTTGAGAAACGAATCCTGATCCTCAACACGCCCGCAGGAGACCTCGCGCCCGGATCTTCCGCCTCCGACGCGCCCCCCGTCTTTGTCGACCTGAACGACCTGGCCAAGCTATGGAACGGCCCGGGCCGCGTCTTCCTATGGACCACCCCCGACGCCGCCCCCCAACTACCAGCCCAGAGCTACCTCATCGGACGCGACGGCGGCCACCAGATCGTAAGCAACGAGCCGAATAACGGTGGAGCAGCGTTCTGAAGGCAGGGTGTAGGGGACAGGGTTTAGGGTGCAGAGTGTAGTGTCGGGTGCGGCAGAATCTAAAACGCCGTCATTCTGCGCAATCCGAAACCCTCGATGCGCGTTGTTGGGTATTGGGATGGTACAGCGAAGAATTTCAGCAATCGCGGGTGCCTGTAGAAGGTCAAGAGGTTGTTTCATTACCGATACGGCTGATGGGCGAGTTGTAGTTGAGGCTACCAT
>NZ_LBHJ01000016.1 GCF_001006305.1 Silvibacterium bohemicum | reverse complement strand
CGAGATGTGGGGCACCTGTGATGTTTCTAGAGGTTGTCCATTCGATTTGAACCGGAGAAGCTGGTTGTGACGAGCAACTAGGAGTCTTCGGAGGATCGAATGGACATTCATAAGAATGCCCGATTGACGCTTCTCAGTCGAGAAGCGCTGGCGTTGTATGTGTTGCAGCAGGGGTTCACGCGGAAGGCGGCTGCAGCCGCCTTCCGCGTGAGTGCCCGGACCGCCGGCAAGTGGGTTTTCCGCTACCAGTCGGACGGCATGGCGGGGCTGTTGGATCGCAGCTCGCGTCCCCGGAGCAGCCCGAGCCGTCTGGCCGGGGAGTTGACCGCGCAGGTGATCGAGCTGAGGCGCGGGCACATGCCCGGCTACCAGATCGCGCGCCGGACAGGACTGAGTCCCGCGTCGGTCAGCCGTATCCTGCGCCGGGCCAGGCTGAGCCGATGGCGCGATCTGAATCCGCCGCCGCCCGTGCTGCGCTACGAGCACCCCCGGCCCGGCGATCTGCTGCACCTGGACATCAAGGGCATGACGCGCTTCGGCGAGGTCTCGCTGCGCGGCGATGGCAGGCTGCGCGGCAAAAAACAGCATCCAGGCTTTTTGGCACTGCACGTGGCCGTGGATGACCACTCCCGACTGGCCTTTACCCAGATACTGCCTGATCAGAAGGCACACACCACCATCGGCTTCCTGCGCGATGCCCTCGCCTTCTTCGCCACACACGGCGTCACCGTCAGATCGCTGCTCACCGACAACGGCTCCAGTTACCGCTCTCAGATATTCCGCCAGGCCTGTGCCGCCATGCAGCTCACTCACCGACGCACCCGACCCTACACTCCAAGAACAAACGGCAAGGCGGAACGCTTCATACAGACCGCCCTCAGAGAATGGGCCTATGCAAAACACTGGCTCAACTCCGCTCAAAGAGACCTACACCTCAAACCATGGAACGACTTCTACAACCTAAAAAGACCCCATGGTAGCCTCAACTACAACTCGCCCATCAGCCGTATCGGTAATGAAACAACCTCTTGACCTTCTACAGGCACCCG
>NZ_LBHJ01000015.1 GCF_001006305.1 Silvibacterium bohemicum | reverse complement strand
GCCGTCACATCGAGCGCCGTCACTCCCCGATACTCCAGGATGCGGATATCCGGATAGGACGCCGCCTGGCTGAAGGTCACCGTCACCGTGTTGCTGCCACCCGCGATGTTCGCCGCATAATAGATCGACTGCTCCAGACCCGAGCCGGTTGTCGGGCCGATCGCAAGACGGTACGTGTTCCCTGCGCTGTCCTTGACCGACTGCACCGTCGAGGCAACGTCGTTCCAGCCCACCACGACAACGTTCAGATCACCCAGAGTCTGCGCGGCCGGATAGCTCACGCTCACTGTCGCCGTTGGCGACTGCGGCGTAGCCGAGGCCACCTGCGCAAAGGCGATCGCCACCGATGAGCTATAGGTAAAACCACTGGCCAGACTGCCGCTCTGCGAGCCCACGTTGGTCACTGTTACCGTCGACGCTCCGGCGCTGCCCGCCGGCGTCGTCGCCGTAATCGTCGTGCTGTTCACCACCACCACGCTCGTCGCTGCCGCGCCGCCGATCGTCACCGTCGCGCCGGTCGCGAAGTTCGTGCCCGTGATCGTCACCGCAGTGCCACCGGCGGTCGGACCGTTGTTCGGACTTACGCTGCTCACCGTCGGCTGGCCGATGTAAGTAAATCCTCCAGTCAGGCTCCCGCTCTGGCCGTTCACCGTCACTGTCACCGTCGACGCTCCAGCGCTGCCTGCAGGCGTGGTCGCCGTGATCGTCGTCGCACTCACCACAACCACGTTCGTCGCTGCTGCGGTGCCGAACTTCACCGTCGCGCCAGTCGCGAAGTTCGTGCCCGTGATCGTCACTGCCGTGCCGCCGGCCGCGACACCGCTGCTCGGACTCACGCTGCTTACCGTTGGTTGGACCACGTAGGTAAAGCCACTGGCCAGGCTTCCGCTCTGCGAGCCCACGCTATTGGTCACGGTCAC
>NZ_LBHJ01000014.1:173446-258930 GCF_001006305.1 Silvibacterium bohemicum | reverse complement strand
CTAGCCGCGATCTGACTGAATCAAAAACAGGCCAAAGGCTAACCATCTAAGTGGCACTGTTTTTCCAGGCCCATCAGTTGGACCCACTAAACCTGCGCGACTGGATCAAAAAACTACAGGCGGCAGTTGACCAACACGCGACCGTTCTAGCCAATTCGGAAAATGTCACACGTCTCACAGATGAAAAAGTACACGCGCTCACTTCATTGCGGAAAGTCTCGCAAGAGACGATCCCGCTTGAAATCCAAATGTTTGCGGAGGCATTAGAGATTGCAGAAGCTCGCTTGGAAGAGTTGGAAGGACAATCCCGCCGGTTCGAGCAGCGCGAGAAGGAGAAACGGGATTTAGCCGTTGCGACGAAACTTGCTGTGCAGAAGGCCGCTCTGGCGGCCAAGGTCTTCAACGAGGGTTTCGCGGAGTTTACAGCGTCAACTTCTGAGGCGGCCCTACCCGACGATATCGACGAAGCTACGTTAGACCTGTATGAGGAATTGCGAAGCGAGTTGGATGCCGCTTTAGATCTCGAACACCGGATCAAGTCAATGGACGCGGATTGCACCCAATTCACTGTGAAAGTCTCCGAACTTGGCGCCCGGCTCGCGGTTTCGAACAGCGATCCCATGGATTGCCTGTTGATACTCGATCGCCGGTTGGCCGCTGCTAGGATTACAGAGACTAGGGCCGAGCACTTTAACGAGCAGATAGCTCAGCTTAAAGATGAAGTTGAAATCGAGGCTGGGCACAAGGACGCGGCCGTCGCGAGTCTGCTACCAATCAAAAAGCTCTTGCTAGAACAGGACATTGAAAGTCTAAAGAACCTCGTTGAAGAGTCGACTTCCATCCGAGGGCTCCAAGTTGAGAAAGAAGAGTTGACAGCGCAAATTGTCCTGAATGGAGATGGACTCCCTCTTGAAACACTTCTCGCCGAAGTTGAGGGGGCAGCGTCGGACGAAGACGCCGCACTCGAAGAAGGTATCGCGCAGCAGATTGCTGATCTCGACACGCAGCTAACGGAAGCTGCCACAGAACTAGGGATTGCCAAAGAATCCTTTCGAGCGATAGATAAGGGCGACGAAGCCGTAAAGGCTGCGGCTGACGTCGAAATCGCGCGTGCAAATCTAGCTCTCGAATCAGAGGAGTTTGTCTCCAAGAAGGCGCAGGTAGTTCTGCTGGAGTGGTTGCTTGAGAGACAACGTGAGGCTGATAAGAGTCCCTTGTTGTCGAGAGCGAGCGATATATTCAGGCACCTGACATTAAGCCGTTACGACAAGCTTGAAGTGGATTCCGATGGCTCGACCCCAAGACTGTTGGGTGTCCTCGCCGACGGAGCGTCAACCGTCCCGCTTGATGCTATGAGCGACGGTACAAAGGATCAGCTTTACCTGTCGCTTCGGGTTGCCGTTATCGAGCAATCCGTTCGAAACGGTGTAACGCTGCCGTTTCTCGCTGATGATCTTTTCATCAACTATGACGACGATCGAGCCCGCGCCGGCTTGGAAGTATTGGGTGAATTATCGAAAGTCACTCAAGTTCTTTTCTTCACCCATCATGATCACCTGCTTGAAATCGCCAAAGACGTTTTTGGCATTGCCGACATGCACCATTGCCAAATCTAAACCAGCTGCGTTTGTTCTGCCGCATCCTGAATATTCCCGCAAGCTCGTATGGCTGCCACGTGCGCAGATGCTTACCTTTGGACAAAGGGGTGAACACCTCACCTCAGCACGTATCCAGGAATGGAGGTGCCAAATCCATTGAGTGTAGAGATTTGTCATGGCGAAGCCAAAATAGAGGAAGTCTTGAAAGATGTCCTCGCACTGACAAGACTGAATTACAACACCTGTAGATTCGACGACGGGCAATCGATCACTCTTAAGTTCGCGGATGCCATCGGGGAACTTAAGAGTGACTTGGCCGGTCAAAGATGCTCCGCCATTACCTTTCATGTATTACATCTAGCGCTAAAATGAATGCCTTCGCTACTTGGGATTAGCGGGCTTCATGCCCTCTGAGAGAATCTGTTGCAGAATGGCTGTCACCTTGTTGATTTGTGATGTCTCACACTCCCAAACAATGAATATCTTCCATCCCGCTTTTCTCAATGCTTTGTAGGCACGCTGATCCCTGGCCATGTTTTCAGCAAACTTTTGTTCCCAGAATTCGATTCTCGATTTAGGCGTCCTCGTGGCTTTACACCGTTTGTGGCGATGCCAAAAGCATCCATGAACAAACAGGACCACCTTGCGACCGGGGAACACAAGATCCGGGCTGCCTGGAAGTTTCCGCACGTTGAGTCGATAGCGAAGCCCCATCGCGTGCGCGGCTTTGCGAACTCTGATCTCTGGCTTTGTGTCTTTAGCCTTGACCAAGGCCATTTGCGCGCTACGTTCTGGGGAGACTGGCGCGTCGCCTGAAACGGCTTTGGCTGGATTCGGACGTTTTGGTTTAGCCGCCATGCACTAAATATATGACCGGACAGATGCGAAGCTCAGGAAGTAGCTTCGTCCTCGGGTTGGTAATCAGGAACCACATCTTCAACCGAAGCCTGCGCTTCTTCGACCGATTCAAGTTCCACATGCTGCTTGAAGCCGTCCAGAAAGCGATCGATGATCTGTTCCTTATCCGTAAAAGGAGGAAGCTCCGTCAGATGCGTGTCGATATCTCGAAGAATTTGCTCTTTGCTCTTCTTGTCTCTTAGGAGATCGCTTATGGCCCACTTTCGGCCAGGATGTAGTACATCCCACGGGGAACGATCATTGGCCCGCGTTTTTGCGCTGTCACCGTGTTTGCTGATCCCCCAGCAGATCTTCGTGTCTTCATTCCAAATCGGCTCGAACAGAGATATGAGCGACCGCTCGGCGGTTAGTTGGGCGTTCGTAGCGACCACCAGCCGTCGGTACTGAAAATCGCCAATATGGAGAGCGTTCTGATCCTGATGCTGGATCGCATACTCTTCAACGGTTCGAATGGCCTTCTGATGATCTTTCAGCCGTCCGTACAACTGAGGCCCCTGCTCACGCGCGGTCTTCGCTTCGGAAGACTTTGGATCTGCCTTACCGACATAAATGGGAGTTTCTGTGCCACTGATCTTTTGATAGGCCGGGTGAGAGCCGAAATAGTAGATGGCATACACCCCGGACCCATACATTTTATCGAGACGCGACATGGGGATCAGAGGTTGAGCAACCAGCGCGAGCCCTACGAGGCGGCCTGCAATCGAAGGCTTCGACGGATCAAAGGTGTCTATAGGCTCTTTAATGGGATCAAGCGCCGCATACGTTTGGCGTAGAGCTTCAATGACCTCTAGTAACAGATGCCTGGTTTGGTCAGCCGCGCGGCCCTTAAGATTGGGGATAAGATCAGCGAGGCGCCGCGCTTCTCCCGTCAGCCGTTCAATCGCTTCGCGTTCTGGTGGGACGGGTTTTGAAGACTTCTTTCTTACTGGCACTATGCTGCCTCGCGGCGCCTGGGGGCTCGTTGATTTAACAAACCTAACATAGCCCTCCCCATGATTTCCGCGAGTGGCACCGGGACAGCATTCCCAAGCTGTCGCATACTCTCCGTCCACGATCGCGGAAATTCAAACTCATCAGATATACCCTGCAAGCGCGCCGCTTCGCGTACCGTGAAATAGCGTACCGTGCCATTCGGATACACCAGCATGTTCTCACCGCCGGGCACACCGTGGTCTCCAGCTTTTAACGCTTTCGCCGGCTCGTCGAGAGGGCTGCCCGTATGGCCTGGGTAAACACGAGCTCCAGGCTGAAAAGCATGGTTGGACAATGAACCTTTTCCGGGGATGCCCAGCCCATCAAACGCGTCGCGGCATGTTTTCCAGGGAAGACCGGGTGGTGCGATCATCCGGTCACGAAGATTCTCCACCAACCGCCTGTCAGCTGCGGAAGCAGGCCCCGAGCGTGGCTTGGCTATCCCGTGCCGTTGCCAATATTCGCCGGTTATCCATTGATCCCAAAGGAGACGGGCGTGAGAATGCGTCGGACTCGGAAGATGCAAGGCAACTTTCAGGTCTTTCCGAATTCCAGCGATGATCACGCGATTGCGCTTCTGAGGAGCGCCATAGTCCGCCGCGTTGACGCGAAGAATCTTCACGTCATAGAGGTGGTCGTCAACCGCGGCCTGAAGGCGTTTTGAATGCTCCGCCATACTCTCATCGGACTGAATCTCCAATTGTGGCGCACGCAGATTCGCTTCGATCCAATGCAGATAGTCTGTGAAAGCGGGGCGCAGAAGACCACGGACGTTCTCGAAGAGGAATGCCTTGGGTCGAAGCTCACGGACGGTCCTAATGGCCTCAGGCCACATATCGCGGCTGTCACCGGGTCCCGCATGTTTACCCCCAATGGAGAAGGGCTGGCACGGGGGCCCGCCCGCCGCCAAATCGACCACACCCTCTACTGTGGACCAATCAACCTCGCGCACATCTCCCTTGGAAATTGGCCAGTGTCGAACATGCTCCACTTTGTTGCTCTTGTTGTGGAGCAGTGTGGCGAAGGCGTCCTCATCCCACTCGATCATCATGGAATGGGAGAACCCCGCCTTGGATAGACCAAGAGCCAAGCCACCGCATCCTGAGAACAGTTCGACGCTACGCATGTTTTGTTCCGATCTTCACGATCTAAATTCCAGCGGTAGAAGGGGACCGCCCTGAGCTTGCTCGATCAGCATTTCGACCGATTTGCGTACTAGCCACGCGACGGAGACGCCATTTTTCTTCGCCATTTGTTCGAGGGTAACATGCTGTTGCCGCGTCAGTGTGGCAGTGACTCTGGCCGCATTCTTGCCGTCTTTGCCCATGATCACGTCCTCGGTGCTGCAATCCGCGGCACTCCGCGGAACCAATGTCTGTTTCCAAGGTTAGTATGGCTTTGACACCCATTGCAAGCTCCAAATCCCGAGGTGTGGATAAGTAGTACCCTTTTGAATCTGGACTCAAAGACGGCAATCGGAGCCGCCTCCAAAAGTGCAAATTTATACCGACGCGCCTCAGCATCAATCATCAGCCCACCTTAGCGTGGCGATGATGCATGCGTTGGATGATGCTCTCGGGTAGCCGCGCCTATCGGCAGGTTTTCGCCCAATCGACCAAGGAACTTGAGTTGGTCAAGGCTGACTTGTCAGCATTCGCAAGTTGTCACTAGGAATGGCGACGAGAGAATTCCTAGCCGCCGCCGTCATTGCTGAAGACCGGCTACTATCTGTAGGTAGAACTCACGTTCTTCCGGTCGTTTGTCCTGCCCAAGAATGATGAGGTTATGAGGTCACGGCAATTGTCGCACCGGTGGCGCGACTTTCTTGTCGCCCCGAGAAGTCCGATGTCCGCAGACGCCGGGCGACACGCATCATGCCCTTCGCAGCAGTCGCCGATACTCAACCCACCTTAGCCAAGCGGCGATGTACTCTTTGCAGGACGCTCTCAGGGATTCGCATCGTCTTATACGCTCTCTTGAACCGCGTCTCCTCACTGCCCCATTCGACCACTCCCGGTTCTCCCATAAACATTCTGCGGACCGTGTTCTCGCTCAGGCTCCATAGTTTGGCTACTTCCAGCACAGAGTAATGCTTCTCCAAAGCCGGATCTTGCCGACCGTCTTCCAATCCAAATCTCTGTGACCTCATTGGTTTTCTGAGCATGTCGCCAATAGCGGCCGCAGGGAAATCCTGCGACAAGCCGCCCTCTCAGATGAGCGTAGGGCGCACAACAATGATTCAGGGTGGAAAAATCTTCCACACGGTGTCCTGGCAGGACACCGTCCGCACCCGACCGATGGTCTATCTCAGATGCTCCGAACTGGACAGCACCTGCACCTGCCCGAGAACCTTTAGTTCGGTGATCTCGATACTCGGCTGGCGGCTCCGCACATAGGCAATCACCTCCTCCAAGCTGAGTGCCGCGAATATCTCTGTCGAAGATGTCGTCGTATCTCCATCCTCCGCGATCTTCTCGCCCTTCAGTTCAACCAGAAGCGCCCTGCGCGAATGATCTGATGAAGGGAAGACATCCCGATCCTTGCTCTTTGCCATAAAAACTCCTCGTGCAGCACAAGAATGGTTCCCGGTCCGAGCATAGCCAACTGGCCGCGGTGAACGATGAATGTGCCTTAAAACCCTCCAGGTCTCATGAAGCGATGTGTCGCATAATACCTCTGTTATGTGGTGCGGTAGTACCATAACAATCGGTGGCCAAAGAGGAACACATTCCTTCCCGGCGCACCGGCAAGACCTCGCTTGGAGCGAAAGTGTTTTCCTATTACACCCAGGAAGAACGGAAACTGCTGGAGAAGGCGGCAAAGCTGGAACGCCGCAGCCTCAGCAGCTTTGTCGCCCTCGCCGCACTCGACCGAGCGCAAAGGATCATTGCCGGCAAGTAAGCGCCCGTACAACTGGTCACCGAACTCCCAGATTCATAATGCTACCATTATGCAGTGTTATCCGCCTCCCTTGAGAGGCGAACGCAGCCCGCGATTGGCGGCATTTCTGGCACAAAGGACACTGATGGTTTCGGCGGTCGACCATGAAGACTGGCGGCAAGCTCAGACCGCTTCCCGCTAGCTGGTCTACGGAATCAGAGAAGCCGAAAGAGCGAAGGCGGCATGGACATTCCTATCGCAATTTTCAGTCATCGATTTAAGGTTTGCATTTTCAGTGGCTTACAGATTGCGTCGCCTCGTGAAAATCTATATTAATCAGGCTCATGTATGATCGCCCCTCCAATAGGCTGTGGGCGGTGAGAGCCCACCGAAACTTTCAAACGTGGGCAGACTATGGAACGGCTTGATCCAAAATCGGATCGGAAGCTTGTGCGCGCAGCGCAATACGTCCGCATGTCCACAGAGCATCAACAATACTCCACAGAGAATCAGGCCGAAGTAATTGCTCGCTACGCTACGGATCATGGCATGGAAATTGTTGCGACCTATGCAGATGATGGCAAGAGCGGGCTAACGCTCGGTGGGCGGGCCGAACTACAAAGACTTCTTGCCGAGGCGGAATCCGGGCACGCAGACTTCAGCGTCGTTTTGGTCTATGACGTTAGCCGGTGGGGACGCTTTCTGGATGCGGACGAAAGTGCCTACCACGAGTATGTCTGTCGGAGAGCAGGCATCAATGTGCATTATCCGGCCGAACAGTTCGTCAATGATGGCAGCCCAATGTCCACGCTGATTAAAGCAGTAAAGCGCACGATGGCAGCGGAATACAGCCGAGAGCTATCGGTAAAAGTGTTCGCGGGACAGTGCCGTTTGATTGAACGGGGCTATCGTCAGGGCGGTGCGGCGGGATATGGGTTGCGAAGGCAGTTAGTCGCGATGGACGGAACCCCAAAGGGTCTACTTGCCCGAGGGCAACAGAAGAGCTTCCAGACAGATCGCGTCATTCTCGTTCCGGGACCTGAAGATGAAATCGTCATAGTGCGAGAGATTTTTGATGCCTTTACGTCCGGGAGGCTCAGTGAACTGCAGATCGCACAATTACTGAATGGCCGTGGAGTGAGGACGGACCTATCTAGAGAATGGACCCGAGGCGTAGTACATCAACTGCTAACCAATCCCAAGTACATGGGCGTAAATGTCTACAATCGAAAATCTTTCAAGCTGAAACAGAAGCGTCTCGTAAACCCTCCTGATATGTGGATTCGGAAGGAAGGTGCGTTTCAGGCCGTCATCTCACCGGAACAATTCTTCCAAGCTCAGGCAATCATCCAGGCACGCTCAAAGCACTTTACCGATGAGGAAATGTTGGGGCAACTGCGGGGCCTGCTCAAACGATATAACACGCTGTCAGGAATGCTCATCGACGAAACGGAAGGAATGCCTTCGAGTAGCGCATACCGCTCCAGATTCAGCAGCTTAGTAAAGGCATATACCCTCATCGGCTTCACTCCCGAGCGGGACTACGCCTATATCGAACTCAACAGGACGCTGCGTCACTTTCACGCAAACCACTGCGAGACTTTGGTTGCCAGGCTTCGTGAAGCAGGTGCGTCTGTGCGGCAAGATCCAATCACCGAACTGTTTATTGTCAATGAGGAGTTTTCCATTTCCCTCGTCGTCGCTCGCTGCCAACCGACACCGGGTGGCAGCACTCGATGGAATCTCCGTTTCGATACATCGCTCAAACCTGATGTAACGATCGCAGTTCGGCTTGAGCAAAACAACGAAGACGTTCGGGACTATTATCTCTTCCCCGGCTCCGATTTATTCGCAAAACGGCTTCGTCTTGGGCCAGAGAACGGGTTCTTTATCGATCTCTATCGATTCGATGATCTGAGATTTCTAATCAGCATGGCCGAACGGACACCGATTGAGGTCGCCGCATGAATGAAGAACAGATTCACATGATCGAAATAGCCCATGTCGTCGTTGCGAATCCAAGACCCCGCAACCCGGTCAAATTCCAGGCGATCGTAGCCAGCATTGAAGCCGTAGGGCTCAAGAAGCCAATCACGGTATGCCAGCGCAAACAAGTCGGCGCGGATATGCAATACGAACTGGTGTGCGGACAGGGGAGGCTGGAAGCTTGCCAGGCACTCGGAAAAACCATGATTCCGGCCATCATCACTGAAGTTACCCGCGAGCAGCAATACTTGATGAGCCTGATTGAAAACGTGGCCCGTCGACCGCCCTCTTATAGAGCTCTGGTAGTTGAGGTCCGCAGCCTCTTAGGGAGGGGATACAAGGCGGAGCAAATTGCACAGAAGCTTGGCCTGGACAAAACGTATGCATATGGAGTCGTACATCTCCTTGAGCATGGAGAGAACGTTCTGCTCCAAGCTGTGGATGCGGGAAGGATACCGCTTCGGATTGCCACCATCATCTCCACCGGAACGAACGAGGAAGTTCAAACCGCTCTGATCGACGCTTATGAAAAGGGTGATCTGCGTGGAGCAAAGTTGGCGATGGCTCGGCGCATTATTGCGATGCGTCTTGCGAAAGAACGTGAAACAGGCCGAACAAGCCCAACAAAGCGAAAGCTTTCCGCCGAAGGCGCGGTAGAGGAATATGAGCAGCATGTGCAACGTCAGCGGTCGGCTATCTCACGTTTGAATGCCGTCAGCCATCGGCTGATGATTCTATCTACAGCGATGAAGCGGCTCCTCGAAGATGAAAATTATGTGACCTTGCTGCGGGCAGAATCGATCCAAACCATTCCTAAACATCTTGCCGAGCGTATCGGATAGAACGGAGTCTGTGTGAAAACATCCGCAGAAGTAGCTTTCGAGCTCAAGACCGTACTCCTCCCTCTTGCATCGATTGCAACAAAAACAGATGTCACGCAGGAGACCCGTAAATCGAAGAAGTATCGGCAAATTGCCGCGTCGATAGAACATGTCGGCTTGATAGAGCCGCTTATAGTCTCTCGCCTGGCCGACGGAACCTTTCTTCTCCTGGATGGAGCGTTACGGTTCGATATTTTGAAACAGCGAGAGAACGCGGAGGTCCGGTGTATCCTCTCGACCGATGATGAAGGGTATACGTATAACAAACGCGTCAGCCATCTGTCCAACATCGGCGAACACTACATGATTCTGAAGGCATTAGCGAATGGCGTTAGCGAGCAGATGATCTCCGCGTCTCTCAATGTAGATGTTGAGACCATTCGCCGTAAAAGATCGCTGCTGGATGGAATATGTCCGGAAGTAGTGCAGCTTTTAAGCAATCGAAGGGTTTCGATGCATGCGTATGGATTTCTACGCAGGATGATACCCCTCGGGCAGATTCAGGCGGCCGAAAGGATGATACACGCCAATAATTACTCGGCAACGATGGCCAAAACTCTCTTAACAATTACAAAGCCCGAACTGATGGTAAGCCCCGCGAAAATAATCAGGTCAAGCCCCGGCAGCGCGGCAAAACTCTCGCTACTCCAGGAAGAGTCGGATATGCTGCTGGCGGACGTCAAAAAGGTAGAAGAGACGTATGCTACCCAAGCACTTGACCTGACTCTCAGCATTGGATACATAGAGCATTTACTCGCCAGCCCACGTGTGGAGAAATACCTAACGAAACATCATCCCGACATATTGAACGAGTTTAGAAAGATGCTTGACGAGAAAGCTGATGAGATTACCCGCACCGTTCCCGAGTCTGCTCGTCAATCTCAGCAGAAAGTAAAAGTTTTGCCGAAGAAGCCCTCACAGCGCTCAAAATCAGCCAAAGCACAAGCAAAGTCAGCGTAGGCATCCGTAAGACACTCAGCGGCTCGGGACGTATTGTGTCACCAGCGGTGACACTTTTGGTGAACGGAGGGCAAGACGTTCGAATAGAGCGACTTTGAGCTGGTGCTCCGATCTGCGTCGGTCTCACTTCTCCGGTTACATGCTTGCAACACAGCTATAGATCGCCTGTATGTCCTGGGTGTTCTCTCAGGCACCGCGAGAGAAAGACGGTCTGCGCCCTGCGACACTGCGCGGCTCTGCTTTTTCGGCTTTCAGAACATCTATTCGCCAAGAACCCGCAAAGAACGCGGAAAGGGAAAAGACTTTCCGAACCTTCCGAAAATGCGCCGCTGGGTCTTGGGAGCAGCCCTCTCTCGCGCCCTTGCGGGAGGGTGTCCTGAGAGATCACTCCGGGACCACAAAGGAGATCAAAACATGCAAGCGCAAACGTCAACTCAACATCCGTTCCTCAATACCATCACGCAAGGCAACTGCATCGACGTCATGAGACAGATGCCCGCGAACAGCGTCGATTTTATCCTCACCGATCCGCCATATCTGGTGAACTACCGCGACCGCAGCGGACGCACCATTCAGAACGATGCGAACGCAGACTGGCTCAAGCCCGCGATGCGGGAAGCGTACAGAGTCCTGAAGCAGGACCGGGTAGCGATCATGTTCTACGGCTGGACGAAAGTCGATGCTTTCTTCGACGCATGGAAGGCTGCGGGTTTTCAGCCTGTCGGACACCTGGTATTCCGCAAGACCTACAGCTCAAAGAGCAGGTTCCTCAGCTACCAGCATGAGCAGGCATACCTGCTGGCAAAGGGCAGACCGCCTCTCCCTAAGCAGCCACTGGCAGACGTGATGGATATGCCCTACAGCGGCAATAAGCTGCATCCGACGCAGAAGCCGGTAGCAGCGCTGGCTCCTCTCATTCGTAGCTTCTCACTCCCAGGAGAGCTGGTACTCGATCCCTTCGCAGGCAGCGGCAGTTCCTGCGCGGCAGCGTTGCTGACGGGTCGCAGGTATAGCGGCATTGAATTGGATTCCGAGTATTTCCATGAGGCGTCCGAGAGGATAGCCCGCGTGAGAGGGAGGATCGCCGCCAAGCGGTCTTCCCAGGAACTCATTCCCACCTTGCGGTGAGTGTACCCGCGTGCCCGCCGCGCCTCAAGGCGACCTATCTTCTGAGCTGTGATCGTCACGGCCTTGACCCGCAACGTGCCCGCGAATCTCTTGCCTCACATGGTGGGAATGAGCATATCCGCGCAGTCTGCGCGGGGAGTCCACGGATTACAACGAGCTTGCCCTGAGTCCTCGTCCGGCAGTTTTCGCCGCTGATTCTGGCAGTCCTCTTTAGCACGGCCCCGGCATTTTCTCGGTGTCCATTCTGGACACCGAGTGGAAGTCTTTTCCACTCTTGCCTGCCTCACGCCGCCCTACCTTCTCTCCAGACATTGCAACGGGGAGCGCCACTCACCGACACGCAAATGAAAGGAGCACATGAAAACACTCATTTACTCGAAACGTCCGCGTCCCCGCCTTCCGGCGCTGCGCGCGCAATGGCGGAGGTGGCTCGCGCCTTCGCTGCTACTCCTTACGGCACTGCCCGTGTATGCCCAGACCGGTAGTGACCCGTGGGACAACGCAGTCAACGTTCTCAAAACCGCCTTTACCGGCACGATTGCGACCGGGCTGTCGCTGGTCGCAATCGTCGTCGGAGGACTGATGTTCGCCTACGGCGAAGGCCAGTCCAAAAAGACCATCGCCGGAATTGTCTTCGGCGTGGGTATGGCAATCGGCGCGGTTAATTTCATGGCCTGGCTCTTCCCGAGCTAGAGAGGAGGTGATCCATGTCTAAGCCAGCGGACGGCAGGGTGAGTCCGGTGTTCAAAGCCATGAACCGTCCACTGACTGTTCTCGGAGCGGAGCGGCGGTTGTTCTTCGTCGCTCTGATCTCCGGGGGCGCCATCTTCTCCCTGCTGCATTCACTGTTCGGCGGAATCGGCCTGTTCATCGTGGGCGTCATCGTCGCCCGCATCGCCACCAAGCATGACGTGGAGATTCTGCGCGTGCTCTTCAACTCCGGCAAGTTCCGCGGACGGTACGACCCGATGAAGGCCGACACCACAGAAATCCGCGTTGCGAGGCGTAATGGTCAAGATTGAGCACATCACGAAAGAGTGGAAAGAGGCTGGGTCGTTTGCCGCGCAGATGAACCTGTACGGCTTCTGGGACGAGCACAGCTTTCTGACGAAATCCGGCGACCTCGGCGCCGCGCTGCGGATCGGTGGCATCGACTACGAAAGCCTCGACCATGCGGGCCGCGATCACGCCATCAAACGGGTAGAAGCGGCCTTCCGTTCACTCGATGACAAGTGCCGGCTCTATCAGATTCTGTTCAAACGAAACCACCCCGCGATCCCACACGCCGAGTATGAGGACCCGCTCGTCCGCGCGGCTGTCGAACAGCGCGCCGACTTCCTGCAAAGCAAATCGGATCGCCTGTATTCGATCGAGCTGTATTGGGTCGTCATGATCGATGGCAGCCACCAGAAGACAGGACTGTTGAACGCGCTGGCGCGGTTACCGAAACAGCCACGCTCGTCGCTGCGCGACTTGCGCGCCCTGTTCTCCGGCAATAAGACACGCACGCTGGTCTATGAACAGGTCGAGCGCGACCGGCTGCGGCTTCAGCAGAAGATTAACAGTTTGAGTGGGCAGCTAAACGACCTCACGAAGGTCGAGCTGCTAGGGGCGGAAGGGACTTTCCGGCTTGTCCGGCGTCTCGTAAACTTCCGCCCCTCCAAGATCCATGACGCGCCTCTCTGTGGGGCGCGTCATCTCGACTGGCAGGTCTGCGGCTCCGAGCTGGAAGCCCATCGCGGCTATATGCGCATGGACGACGACTATCTCCGCGTCCTCACACTTAAGGAGCTTCCCGGCGAGACCCGGCCATTGATCCTCAATGGCCTGCTCGACATCGCGGCAAACTTCCACGTCGTCACCGAGTGGCATCCGGTAGACAATGCCAAGGCCCGCAAAGAGATTGCGTCGCGCCGCCGACACCACCACAACTCCAAGACCAGCTTCGTCTCCAACCTTCAGGACCGGGAGAACGCCGGCAATCAGGACAACCTGGTCGATGACTCGAAAGAGGCCGCTGTCGCGGAGCTGGGCGGCGCTCTGACCGCGATGGGCATGCAGGGCAAGAGCTTTGGCGAGCTGACGCTCTCGGTTGTGATTTATGACGAGGACCGCACAAAGGTCGAGCACACCGTCGCCGAATTCCAGAAACTATTCACGCAGCATGACGGGCTGTTGTACGAAGAACGCTACAACCTGCTCAATGCCTTCTTCGCTACGGTCCCAGGCAATCGGCAGTTCAATCTTCGCAAACAGTGGGCACTCAACTCCAACTATGCCGACCTGTCCTTCCTGTTCACGATCGACACGGGATCGACGTGGAACCCGCAACTGGATAAGGAATATCTCGCGGTCCTTGAATCGGTACACGGCACACCGTACTACCTGAACCTGCATAGCGGCGACGTGGCGCATGGATTGATAACCGGAGCTACCGGCGCCGGTAAGTCATTTTTGACAGCGTTTCTCCTGCAATCGGCGCAAAAGTATCAGCCTCTCACCATCATCTTCGACCTGGGCGCCAGCTACGAGATGCTGACGCGCACCTTTGGTGGGACGTACCTGAATGTCGGCCTGAAAAGTCCCGGCTTCAGCATCAACCCGTTCTCTCTCGCACCGACGCACGAGAACATTAATTTTCTTTACCTTTTCCTGCGCGTGCTCATCGAGGCCGGTGGTCGTTATGATTTAACCATCGCCGATGAAAAGGCGCTCTACGCTGCGCTGGAGCGCGTGTACAAGCTCCCCGCCGAGATCAGGACGCTCACCAACTTCGCGTCCATCCTCGGTCCGCTCGGGGAACATCTGCACCGCTGGACCCAGGCCGGACAGTTCGGCTACTTGTTCGACAACGTCGAGGACACGCTCTCCTTTGCGCGCTTCCAGACCTTCAACTTCGATGGCTGGGACAAGTATCCGGACGTCCTCGAACCGATGCTGTTCTATGTGCTGCAGCGTGCGTCCTCGGAGATCGAGAGGCCGGAAAACGCCGCGACCTTCAAACTCTTCGTCATCGATGAGGGCTGGATTTTCTTCAAAAAACCCATCATCCGCGACTGGATCATGCGGGCGGAAAAAACGTGGAGGAAAAAGAACGCCTCCATGATCCTGGCCACGCAGTCGATGATGGAGCTGGCCAACTCCGGCCTTCTGGAACTGGTCAACGAGTCCTGCCCAACTCGCATCTTCCTTGCTAATCCCGGCATCGACCGCAAGCTCTATGCCGAGACGTTCCAGCTTAACGATACCGAGCTGGAACTGCTGGAATCGCTGGTGCCCAAGCGCAACCTGCTTTTCAAGCAGCCCCGGTACGCCAAGAAGCTGCGCCTCGAAGTCGATGCCCTGAGTTACTGGACAGCGACGAACACACCCCGCGACAACATCCGCAAACAGGATTACTTCGCCCGCTTTGGGCCGGAGCAGGGTCTCCTGCGCCTGGTCCAGGATTACCCCAACCCACTCAACTCATAACGCACCACAACCCTCAAAAGGAGATTTCATGCGCCCTGCTGCACCCATCATCCCCCTTCTGCTTGGCCTTGCCGCGACCGTCGCCCACGGCCAGCAGACCACTGCCCGTCTGGTTAAGTATCACGCCAACGACATCGTCACCGTTCGTGCCCGGATGCGCTACACCACACTCATCCAGTTGCCCGCCACAGAGAAGATTCTGGAGGTCGCCACCGGCGACAAGGACTTCTGGATCATCGACACCGTTGGCAACTACTGCTTTCTTCATCCGGCGAAGGAAGGCATCCACTCCAATCTCAATCTCATCACCGACAAGGGCAGCGTGTATTCCTTCACGCTGGATGATGTCGAGTCCGGCGATCCCGACCTGAAGGTCGTCATCGAGCCGTCCGACCCATCCTCGTTGGCTGCCGCCAATGGCGCCGGCAAGCTCGTGTCCGCCAGCGAGGTCGATGCTGCGCGCATGCAGGCACAGATGGCTGCTAATCGCGCTTCGATTGCGGTAGAACAGTTCCGCGCCGACTATCCGACGAAGGCATTGCAGTTCGATTACACCTTCCACAACGAAAGTCCCTTCGATGTGTCGGCGATCTATCACGACGACAAGTTCACCTACATCAAGTCGTCGGCCTCCGAGAAGTTTTCCATCTATGAGGTCAAAGATGGCAAGCCCGACCTCATTACCTTCCAGTTGCAGAACGGCACCTACGTCATCCCGACCGTGGTCGATAAGGGCTACCTCGAAATCGGCAAGCACAAACTCGACTTTCAACGGAAGGCTCAGTAGGAGGCGCGATGGCAGACGAAAAACAGACCTCTCCCATAGAGTCGCAAGCCTTGCCGTCGTCTCCACAGGAGACGACGACGGCCCTGCGCGACAAACGCAGTACACCCGAAGGCGTGGTGCCCAAACAGGCACAGGGGTACGTCATTGCTGGGTTGGCAGTCCTCATCCTGATGGCTGTCATGTTCTCGAAGAACCATGCCAAGCCTGCCGCGAAAGACACGGCATCCGCTCCGCTGGCCGTGTCCACCGACATGAACCAGCGAAAGATTCGGGAGCTGGAGCAGGACCTGAGCGCCGACCAGCGTCAGAGCCAGCAACAGGCCCAGGCACAGAGAACGGGTGAGGCGGCGGCAACTGCAGAGACTGCAACCAATCCCGCGCAGACCAGCGTGGTGTCTCCTGCTACGCAGTTGCCGCCGCCATCCGCAGCAGAGTCCGCTCGTGACACTATCGCGGATGCGGAGAAAGCGATGGCCTTCAAAGCCCGCTTCGCCTCCAATCTGGTCTCCGCCGATGTTGGCGCTTCGCACCCATCGGCGGAGCCTACCGGACTCAGTGACACTGCCCCGGCTCGCTCTTCGAGCTTGCCGCCGACCGCTCCCACGCAGGCCGCCGCTGCTCCTGCCGCGACCGGCAATAAGCGTGCGCCGGAGGTCAACCTGAACTCCGCGCATGGCCAGCCCTTTGCGGTCTTTGAGGGCACGACCATCGACACCGTCCTGGTGGACCGTCTCGATGGGGAGTTTGCCGGGGACGTTAAGGTTATGGTGACTAATCCCGTCTATAGCGAGGATCGCCAGCACGTTCTGATTCCCGAAGGAACGTTCATTCTGGGCACTGCTCAGAAGGTCTCCGGGCTCGGCCAAAAACGCCTTGCCCTCACCTTCCACCGGATGCTCATGCCGGACAAATACTCCGTCGATCTCGACCAGTTCCACGGTCTCGACCAGGCGGGTGAGACCGGCATCAAGGACAAAATCAACAACCACTACGTGGAGATATTCGGCGCGTCGATTGCCCTCGGCGTCATCTCCGGCGCTGCCGAAGCCACCAATCTCAATCAGGGCTACAACGAGTCCGGCACCGAGGCTTACAAGTCCGGCATCGCTTCGAGCCTGTCGCAATCGAGCGCCAATGTGCTCGATCGCTTTATCAATATCCCGCCGACCATCACTATCCGCGAAGGTCATCGGATCAAGGTCTACATCACCCAGGACATGCTGCTGCCCGCTTACGAAAACCACGACATGCCGGGAGTGATGTGATGCGCGCAGCCCTCTTTTGTGCGCTTGCTTGCCTGGTGATGGCGGGCTGCGATGCTTCATCGCCGCCCAAGCCATCGCCCTACCGGTACATGGCGCCGGAGTGCGCTGAGGTGCGCTCCGAGCCCTGTCCTATCAACATCCCTGTCCATTCATAACCGGCGCTCTTCGAGCGTCCACGGAGGTTCCATCATGAAGTCAATAAAACTGTATGGCTTTTTTCTCGCTGTTCTCACCGCGCTCGCGCCTGCGGCGCACGCGCAGTTTGGCGGCGGCATCGTCTACGACCCCACGCAAAGCGCCCATGCCGTTCAGGAGATCGAACAGGGTGAGCAGCAGCTCCAGAAGTGGGCGACCGAACTCAACAACTGGCAGCAGCACCTCCTCAAAGAGGCGCAGATTTTCACCACTGCCGAACAGACCAGGACCCAGATCGTCACCATGTACAACCTCGCCTACCAGATGGCGACGATGCCGCAGAATCTCGAAGCCAGGTACAAGGCGGATTGGGCACAGTGGCAGAGCCTCGCCGCACCACCGAACACATACGGCAACACCTCGCCGCTGGTGAACGCGCTCAATTTCGGCGGTGTGTCGCAGGCGCAGCAGGGTTACAACAACGCCTACGTGCAGGCCCAAAGCTATCCGTCCGGCAACTACTCGTCTCTCGATTCCCGGACGCAGGCCACTGTCGCCAACCAGTACGCCACCTCAGAGCTGGCGCAAACGACCACGACCAACACTCTCTCGACACTTGGAACGATCCGCACGAATGAGTCGGCGTTCGCAACTAAGTTGACGAATCTCGAATCGGACACGTTCTCAACCGATCCCAGCCAGCAGACTCAGAACGCGTTGCTCGGCAAGATCAACTCCGCCACGCTGCTCCAGATCCATTCGCAGCAGGACACCAACCAGCTTCTCGCGGCTTCGATCCAGCAGCAGCTCATCGCGCAGAAGCAGCAGATCGATGCGCAGAACCGCTCCCTCAATAACTCGGTCTACTTCCAGCAGAACTTTCCCACCACCATGCAGAACGTGAACAACGGCGTGAGCGATTCCATGCACTCCATCTCACTCAGCATCAACGGGAGCAACTGATGGGACAGAACATCATCGCACAGCTTGGACAAGCGATTACTCAATTGCTCTCCTCGCAGAGCAACACACTCCAGGCCACGGGACTCGACATCTTCCGTGGCCTGGCCGTGATCCTTATTGTTTGGTTCGGTGTGAAAGCCGCCCTCTCCGCCTCCCAGGGCGGGGGCGGCTTCCACTTCGCCAAATTCGCGGACCTCATCCTTATGATCGCCTTCGGTCTCGGAATGCTGACCTACTACTCAACGCCGGTTCCCGGCATGAGCAACAGCTTCTCGGACCTCATCACGAAAGAGGGCCTCAGCATCGCCAATCAGATCGAGTCGGACCAGACCCAACAAATCGCCAATGCCATTACCAATGAGGAGCAGGAGCTAGGCTCGCCTCCGGGCAGCTTCAACATCCTCGAAGACCTCACATACCTATTGATTACCGTGATCCTCGCCACGATGGAGGCCGTGGCGTTTGGAGTCATTGCATACGGCTACGTCGCCTCCGCCGTATGCGTCCTCATAGGGCCGGTATTTATTCCGTGGTTCATTGTGCCCAAGATGGACTGGCTCTTCTGGGGATGGCTCAAGGCATTCATCGGTTTCAGCTTCTATCAGGTCGTGGCCGCGGCCTTCATCTACGTCTTCTCGAAGGTCCTCACTGGAATGTTCCAGACCATCGGAACGATCACAATCTCAAACGCTCTTACCGTCCTGCCTGCGCTGCTGATTTCGCTCTTCGTCTGCATCTACGGGCTGGTCAAAATCCCCGAACTCACCTCAGCCATTCTCAGCGGTCGCGCCGGCACCTGGGTCAACGTGATGGGAGAGTAATTATGCCAACGACACATAACGAACTTCCCATTACCGATGCCGGTCACAAGTTCCTTGAGCTATATGCGGAGCCGGTCGTTACTAACACCTACCTCAAGGTGGCCATCCTTGTGCTCTCGGTCGTCACGCTTGCTTCGCTTGCGCTCCTCTATCGAGCACAGACCGCTGCCTTGCGGCTGAAGCCGCTCGTCATCTCGGTCTCGGACATCGGACACGGCCAGGTGGTGAACTATGCCGACTTTTCCAAAGTACCTGTCGAGCGCGTCAGCAAATACTATCTGGCGCGTTGGGCGCAGCTCTACTACGGACGCAATCACGCCACGCTGCAACGTGATTTCGGTGAATCGCTGAACTTCTTCTCCAATGAGTTGCAGGGCGCAACGCTGGCGCGGGTGACGAAAGCTAAGACACTTGAGACCTTCCTGCTCGATCCCAGCGCACCCAACGTGGACATCGAGATTAAGGCCGTCGTGCTCGACGATACGCGGCAAGCCCCGTATCGCGCCCACATCGAGTTTGAGAAGGTCTTCTATTCCCTCGGCGACCAGCAGGAGCAGAGCCGCGAACGCTGGACCGCGAACGTCGTCTACGGCTTCCGTGATGAAGTCCCGAATGCCATGCTGCTCACCAACCCCCTCGGCGTCGTCATCAGCTACGTCCACGAAGACCAGGCATTCGGGAGCTAACCACCATGCGACCTAAGATGCCCATCCTCGTCTACTGTGCTGACCGTGAACTGCTGTCCGCTACTGCTTTCGCTTTGCGCCTACAACCTTACGATGTGACCGCCATCGACGACAGCCGCAGCGCTGCTGCCGTCATGATGGCAAGTCACCTCATGTGCGGCATCCTGATCCACGCAAGACAGGGTGACCTCGCAGGCAGGCTGATTCACCGCCTGCTCGAAACGGACCTGCATATCCCCCTGTTGCTGGTGGATCGTGCCGGTGACCTCGCACCCGTCCGCTACGCGGATATGGTGCTCTATGGCCGCAACACTTCGATGGCTCACATCCTCGGCGCCCTCAATGTGCTCTGCGCACGGGAGCGCGGACCACGGAGTGCTGCGTGAGATATCTCTCCGTGTGTTCGGGCATCGAGGCGGTCTCCGTTGCGTGGGGACCGCTCGGCTGGAAGCCTGCCATGTTCGCCGAGATCGACCCCTTCTGTTGCTGGCTGCTGCACTCGCGCTACGGCGCATCGCGGCCTGTGTACATGCCGAGTCCGCATAACGCGGCCTCTCGCAAGGAAGCAAAGCAGCGCGCGGCAGCCATTCGCAACGTCGTTGCTCTGCCCGCCGATGGCGCAGTCATCAATGCCGGCGACTTTACAAAGATTGGAGCTGAAGATGTTGGAGCAATCGACCTTCTGGCCGGAGGAACACCTTGCCAGTCTTTCTCCGTCGCCGGTAAGCGAGCGGGATTGGATGACCCGCGTGGCAACCTCACCATCGAGTTTGCTCGGCTTGCTGGCAGACTCCGGCCCTTATGGTTGGTGTGGGAGAACGTCCCCGGCGTCCTGTCGATCGACGACGGACGCACGTTTGGAGCCTTCCTCGGGATGCTGGTCGAACTCGGGTATGGGATCGCCTACCGAGTTCTTAACGCTCAACATTTCGGAGTACCCCAGCGACGGCGTCGCGTCTTCGTTGTCGGATATCTTGGAGGTTGGAGAGGTCCCGCAGCGGTATTACTTGACGAGTCGTGCCTGTCGGGGCATCCTCCGCCGCGCCGAGAAGCGCGGCAAGGAGTTGCCGGAGGCGTTGAGGTCGGCCCTTCTGGCGGTAGCCTCACAGACACCTCGCCCACCATCGACGCAGGATGCAAAGATAGCTTCATCCGCAATCAACTAGGCGTCGGCGTCCTCTCCTCGACAGATGAAATCTCCCACTGTCTGAACGCCGGCGGCATGGGCAGACAGGACTTTGAAAGCGAGACGCTGATCGCTCACGCGCTCTCCGCCGATGGCTTCGACGCGAGCGAAGACGGCACCGGGCGTGGAACGCCCGTCGTGCCGGTCGCCATCTGCACGGCACACACACAGTCGAATGGCAGCGGCTTCTCAGAAGCAATCGCTCACACGCTGGAAAGCGGCGGCGGTGCTCAGGCTGTCGCCTTCTCACAGAACCTCCGCAACGAGGTACGGTTACACGGCGGAGACGGCAAGACGGTCGGTGCATTGGCGGCGCGGCCAGGAGTGAAACAGCAATCCTATATCGCCTTCACTGCCAAAGATCACGGCGCCGATGCAGATAACGTCGCACCGACATTGCGCGGGATGGGACACGACCGCAGCCATGCGAATGGTGGTGGCCAGGTAGCGATCGCCTTCACGCAGAACCAGGAAGGCGATGTCCTCAGCGGCGATGTGATGCAGTCGCTCGGCACCAACTCCAACGCCACTGGACGCAATGCGCCTACTGTCGCCTTCACGCTTCATGGGAGCGATGGAACAGTGAGCGCGGCTTCCTCCACCGACATTGCGGGAAGTCTCCGTACCCGCGCGCCCGGAAGCATCGAGAACAGCTCGACGACCGCTGTGCTTCAGGAGCAGCCCGTCGCCTGGTCTGGAGAACTCACTGCATCGATCGATATAGCGGGGACCCTTCAGCGTGGCGGCGAGGGCGGACGGGTCGATGGCGTGATGACGCCTCAGATGGCGGTGCGGCGATTGACGCCTCGTGAGTGCGAGCGGTTGCAGGGGTTCCCCGACGATTACACGCTGGTTGAGTATCGCGGCAAGCCGGCAGCCGATGGCCCCCGCTACAAGGCGCTCGGCAACTCGATGGCGGTTCCTGTCATGCGCTGGATCGGGGATCGCATCACAGCCGTCGATGCGATCCTCCGTGATGGTCCCGGCGCCGGGAGGGTCCGGTGAGCCAGCGGGCGCACATTCAAGCGATACAATCGCATACCTCCCGACCACTGAGAGAGGCAGGTCTTCTTCTTGCCCTCACTGCCCCGGAGTTGGCGCTGTGCAGCTCGCCTTCTACTTCGTCGCCCAGGCACAGGTTCTTCGCATGGCAGGGTGCGGAGGACGATGGAGGGTGGACGGTGTGGTTCACCCACTGCCTGCTTTTGCAGCCCGATTGGTGGGAGACGAGAGGTTATGGTCCCACTGCTGCCCGGTTGCACCGGCATCCTGAACGCCGTGCTGTCCTTCATGCAAGTGTTTCCGTACAGCGCCATCCCTCCTCGTATTTTCCCTGCTCACCCTCGGTCACTCGCTTAGGTGCTGATCCCGCGCCACATCACCCCAGCACGCAAAAGCAGCGTGCCGGGGACCCCGATTCTGCGGACTGCGAGCTTCTGCTTTTTCTGGACTCCTCCCCCAACCAGGTGCGTTGGGTCCCCTTCCAGAAAATGCAGCTCTTGCCTTGGGAGCGGGGCACACTCGCGTCGCTTCGCGCAAGAGTGTCCCGAGGGCAATCCGGGCAAATACAAACAAGGAGAAACACAATGGCACTCTACGAAAACAACATCAAGCTGAAGGGCTTCATCGGCAAGGACGCCGAGAACTTCGCAACCAAACAGCAGAAGACCTTCACCGTTCTCTCGCTCTCCACCAAGTCCGGCTACAAGGACAAGCAGACCCAGCAGTGGGTCAACCACACCGAGTGGCACCGCATCGTCGCCTTCGGCAAACCCGCCGACTTCGCAAAGAACCTGAAGAAGGGCGACTACGTCGAGATCGAAGGCGAGCTGCGCAGCACCGAGTACGATGCCGAGGTCGGCGAGGGCAAGAAGAAGACCACGGTCAAGCGCCGTGGTTGGGAGGTACGCGCCAGCATCGTCAAGAAGCTGGCAAAGCCGGTCTCGGGCCAGAACCCCGACGCCGAGCCCATCACGGAGGACGACGCGGCTTAGACCGCGTTGTCCTCCCCTGGGAGGTGCAATCATGACACTCTTCATATTAGTTACGTGGAATTGGGGCGGTTTTAGTCAGCGCGATTTGCCGCGTCGCCCCTGGCCCCCAGGCGCCTGCTACCGCAGATGTCACGATGAGTTGGCTGCCGACGAGCGGCCCAGAAGGCTCGCTCAATCGACAAATCACGCCGTGGAGAAGAACAGAGTGAAATCTAACCAACTCATCAGTGAAGTTCAATGGGACCGCATTCCACTTGTAGAGGGCGAGAAAGACGCTCGTGCATGGCTTGGCTTCCAGGCGTGCCGTGGGCTTGCTCTCAACACGCTAAGTGCCTACGGCCGCAATCTGGAGCGATACCTGCGGTTCCTCAACTCTTATGACAAAAGACCTCATGAGATCGGGCAGGAAATCGTTGGAGCTTATCTGCGCGATTTAGTGAAGCCATCCGCTGCGCCGGAGGAGCCGGACATCCGCATGGCGAATGCGACGATCCAACAGCACCTCGCTGCGTTGCGGATGTTCTACGACTTTTTGGTGGAAGAGGGGCGCTGCACAAGGAATCCATACCGCCGTGGTGACGGCCGCTCATCGCTGCCACTGGTAAGACGAGAACACAAGCTGCCCACCATTCCAACAGAGGAAGAATGGTGTCGTGTTCTCAGCGAGACTGCGAAAGAGCCTATTCGCAATCGCCTGATGCTGGCGATGAGCTACGATGCCGGACTTCGGCGGGAAGAGTTGTGTCTGCTTGAAACAAGCGACATCGATCCATCGCGTCGCACCATCCACGTCCGTGCCGAGACCACCAAGAATCGCAGGTCGCGTGTCCTGCCTTACTCGGTAACAACGGATGAGCTGTATGGGCAGTATCTTGAACACCGCCGCACACTGAGCCGGCAGCGCGGGCGACTGTTCCTGTCGCAGTCACCGCGCAACCGCGCACAACCCGTCTCGATCTGGGCGTGGTCCAAGATCGTCACCGCCATCGCAAGGCGCGCCGACGCCGCGGGCTTCACGCCTCACACGCTGCGGCATCTGTGTCTGACCGATCTGGCGCGAGCGGACTGGGACATCCACGAGATCGCAACCTTCGCCGGCCATCGCAGCATAGAGACCACCATGATCTACGTGCATCTGAGCGCACGCGACCTGGCGGCCAAGTTCAACGCCACAATGGCGCAACTGCATCAGCAGCGCCTCGAAGGGATGGGGAGGCTGTTTCGATGAGCGTGAGAAAAAGAACAGATACATGGACCTGGCCGATCGACGCAAGTCAATACGATCAAGCACACGGCCTGACTGCGAAAGAGCGACTCTTCCTTACGGTGGAACTACCGTCGCGCATTAAGTCCAGTAAGACCCGGCAACCATCGCTCGATGTTGTTGAACGGCTCGTGCGCCCTATGCACGACGTTTTAGATCACATCGAGATCAGAGGGGTAAGGCGCCGGTCTCTCGTTTTCTACTTGCTGGAAGAGATGGGCCGCCGGGATCGCTCCCTGTGGGCATGGAGTGATGCGGAGTGGATCGAAGTCGTAGAGCGCCGCAGACACGAGGGCAATCCCATCATCGCAGCGGCCTTCCTGCTGCGGGGCTTTGAGGGACTAATGAACTTCCCCAAGCGGCGGCAGTTCTCTTCGTATCTGGCCCTCCAGATCTTCGGGTTCAAGAGGTTCGCTGCCGTCAAGAAAAAGATCAGCGCCAGGTTGTCGGAGTCGGGCTATGGACCGCGCACACTGCGGAAGGTGCCGCTCACGCTGGCTCAGTTGATGCTGATCACGCGGTCGCCCCGCATAGAAGACATCACCGAGGTAGCTCTGCTTCAACTTCAAGAGCGGAATGGCGTGTTAGAGAAGTGCGTGATCGCGCTAGCTCGCTTGCTGGCGTCGGATGGAATCATCGAGCAGCCAGTTCGTCGGCCTGGACTCAAGTCGAAGCTGGCAGACAAAGCCCCCGAGGCCATCCTCGCCAATGTCCCTTACGAGTGGGAACGCTTGGCGAAGTACTGGCATGAAACATCCACTCTGTCTCGCACCTCTCGGAGCCGGATCTACTGTCAGCTTCTCTCGGTAGGGCGATGGCTCCATGCGACGCGCCCCCATATCGAAGGCCCGGCGCAGTGGACCCGCGCCGTTGCAGCCGAAGCCGTGGTGATGTGCCTCAATCTCAAAAACTGCGAATGGGCGCACAGCACAACAAAGAGCTGGTTCCACAGCGCCGGTAAGCCCATGCTCGCGAGGAGCAAGGCCAGCGTTCTCTCCTCGCTGCGGACCTTCTTCCGTGACCTGCAGTACTGGGAGACTATCCCACGGTCTTTTGATCCACACGTCGCGTTCCGTCTTCCGCGCTCTCTGCGAGCGCTCATCGGCACTGATCCCCGCGTTATAGCAGATGATGTGTGGGCCAAGTTGATCTGGGCGGGCTTGAACATCGCTGCAAAGGACCTGCCCTTCCGTGGTAACCCAGGCAATAATGACACCTATTTCTATCCCTTGCCACTGGTGCGGGCGCTATCAGTCGTATGGTTGTTCGCTGGACTGCGCTGGGATGAGATACGCAGGCTTCGGCTGGGATGTATACGTTGGCAGGAAAACGCGCCGGGCGAACGCGTCTGTCTGCTGTCCATCCCCATCAGCAAAACAAGCACGGCATTTTCAAAGCCTGTGGATACAGTCGTTGGTGAAGTGATCGAAGCCTGGGAAAAAGACCGGCCCACACAGATGAAAATCATCGATCCAAAGACTGGCGAACTGGTCGATTACCTGTTCGCGTATCGTTCAAAAGCACTTGGCTGCGCGTATCTGAACAACACGCTGATCCCCGTACTGTGCGCCAAAGCGGGCATCCCCGACAAGGATGTCCGCGGCCGTATTACCAGTCACCGGGCGCGCAGCACCATCGCCACGCAGCTCTTCAATGCGCGTGAACCGATGTCGCTCTTCGAACTCCAGGCATGGCTGGGTCACAAGCATCCGTCCTCAACACAGCACTACGCGAAGATCAATCCATCGAAGCTGACCAAATCCTACGAAAAGGCCGGCTACTTCGAACGCAATATCCGTGCGATCGAAGTGCTGATCGATCAGGATGTTGTTCGCAAAGGACTGGCCGCCGAGGAGGCATGGAAGTTCTTCGATCTCGGCCACGGATACTGCACCTACGACTTCTTCGATCAATGCCCCCATCGCATGGCGTGTGCGCAGTGTTCGTTCTATGTGGCAAAGGAGTCCACACGCGCGCAAATCCTCGAAGCCAAAGCCAATCTGCTGAGACTGAGACAAGATATCCCGCTCTCTGAGCCTGAACTGGCCGCGGTCGAGGATGGTCTGGCCGCTTACGAAAAGCTCATCGCAAATCTTCGGGATGTGCCGACTCCAGACCGTCTGCTGCAAATCGAAGCCGCGCCAGCCATGCGGCTCAGTGAAAGAGAAGAATAATGCTGACCCAACTCATCGTGACATCTGCGGTAGCAGGCGCCTGGGGGCCAGAGGCGACGCGGCAAATCGCGCTGGCAAAACCGCCCCAATTCCACATAACCAACACCGTCACGCTTCGCGGGTTCCTCGGCAAAAACGCCGAGGCGCCCCCTTCGGATGGAATCGCCGAAGATGCTTACGCGGTCCTACTGCTGGCAACAGTGTCCGGCATCTGGGACCTCTCACCAATGAGTGGACCCCGCGCACCGACTGGCATCGCATCATCTGTCCTGGTCCATTCTTCTGCGGAATGGTTCGTGGGATGAGGCGCGGCGATTACCTCGAAATCGAAGGCGAGCTTCGCAGCCAGGATCAGCCCCGAACGGTCGTCGTAGCGGGCGAGTCCCATTCGGTCAGCAAAACCAACTATGCCGTTCATGCCATCCGCATTCAAAAGCTGGATCGTCCCGAAGCACTGGTCGATTTCGGCGAGGGAGGCTAACACAATCCTCCCTTTTTCGCGGAGAGGTTGACGCCTCTCCACTTTTCTTCTGACGATGCCGCGCACCGTTCGCGGCGGAAGGGATACCGATGATCGCCAACGCCGCCTTTGTTGCCACGTTGATCTTTCTTGCGCTTGGCTTCTGGTCGATGCACACGCTCCACTTCCTCACGCCGTGGCGCAGCCTGATTGTCCACAGCTACCTCAAGAGCATCGCGCTCTATTGCGCTCTGCTCTTCGCTAACATCCTCGGCCTCACCATCTGGATCGAGCGCAAATTCTTCCTGCGCGACACAGGCCGCAAACTCAGGCACTTTGATCAGGAGATCCATACCGGGAAGAACGAGCTATCTGACGAGATACGTTCGCGCTTCGGTGATGAGGAGGGACAGTAGCCATGCAGTCGGAAGACCAGTACCTCGACCGCACGCCCGACCTTGTCGCCAAGGTCCGCGCGATGCGCGAAGCCGCCGACAGAGAGATGGACCGCTTTACCTGCGTGGCCGACTACGACGTGCGTCGTATCGTCGGCCACGGGCCGAAGGCACCGCCGGTTTCTCCTGCCGTTGAGCGACCGAAAAGGTCCGTCGCGAAATCAGCACCGGCCCAGACTTCGATAGAGTTTGCGCCTGCGCCTGCGGAGCGCGCCGATGACGGGGAGGGTGCATGAGACTGGATATTCCGCACGAACAGCCCCGGCGCCGCGAGGGGAGCGACACCGCTTCGGGATCGTCGGGTGATCGCAACGTCACGCGCAAGCCGCCCGAAAATCCCATCCTCCATCGCCTAAAGTCTCTGGAGGATCGCTCTGCGGACCGTCGCCCACCGCGCCCCGAGGCGGCGCGCAAGCGTGCGGAGCAACCGCGCGATGTGCCGCGCCAGCGCCGCCGTCCCGTTGCTTCGCCGGACCCGCGCCGTCCGGCACGATCCATCGGCAACATCGTCGGTCTGGAGCTGCGCCCCGAGGAGAAACAACTCCTGCGCGAAGCTGGGCGCTTTCGCGTCGTCCGCACGGCGGACCTCCGCGAGACGCTGTACAACGGCAAAGCTCGTCCGCTGGAGAATGACCTCCGGTATCTCCGCGACAAGGGGCTTGTGGAGACCACGCATGTCAACCTGCGCCGTGACGGACAGCGGCGCACGATCGAACGCGTCGAAGTCGTCACGCTCACCAAAGACGGTCGCCGCCTGCTGCTGAAGCAGGGCGACCTGCCCAAAGACCAGTGGGTCTACGCCGGTCTGGTCAAGCCTCGCGAGGCCGAACACGACTCACAGATTTATCGCGCGTATCAGAAGGAAGCCGAACGCATCGAGGGCAGGGGCGGCAGCAACCTGCGCGTGCGCCTCGACTTCGAGATCAAGTCTGATGTGCAGAAGGCCATCTATGCCGAGCGCAAAGCCGATCCGAAGCGCGACATGGCAGAGATTAAAGAGGAAGTGGCCGAGCGATTCGAGCTCCCCTTGGTCGATGGAAAGATTCAGATTCCCGACGCGCGGATCGACTACGACCTCCCGCGCCAAGAGGGGCAAGATGCCAGCCAAGGGTCGCGCACCGGCCATGAGGACATCGAGGTTCTTACCGCCGCGTATCACGCGGGTCACCTGCGCGCTAAAGCGCAGGCAGGCTTCCGCAACTACGCCTCGGCCTCCGACCGCGCCTCGCTCACGGCCAAGATCGAAGACGACCACGGTTTGATGGAGGACATTCTGGACCTATGACAATCGACTACGACCCAATCTCATCCCTCGAAGCTGTCGGCTATCTCGAACGCGAAGCATCGTTCCTATATCTGGTCGCCGTACACTCTGGCTACTTCCTGCGGCGGCAGTACAGCCAGTTTGTCCAGTGCGATCGCGGGGCCATGCCCACGCGTTTCCTTGAAAAAGCGTCCCGACTTCACCATCTCCGCGTGATCGAGTGCGGCCAGGGACGGCACATCTATCACCTTGCCTCGAAGCCGGTCTATGAAGCGGTGGGGCGCCCCGACTCGCAGAACCGCCGCATCAAGGGCGATAACTATATTAAGTCCCGGCTCATGGTGCTCGACATCGTCCTCGCACATCTGAGCGCGAACATCCTGGAAGACGAGGCAAGCAAGGTCGATTTCTTCACGACGCAGTGCGGTGTCCGTTCCGAGCTACTGCCCCGGAGCTACGCCGGACGCCTGATGTATTTCCCCGATGGCTTCCCCATCCTGGTCTCGAACACCGGCGTCCCCAGCTTCGTCTTCTTCGACGAAGGCCAGGTGACGGCAACTCGCTTCGAGCGCTACCTCAAACAGTACCAGCCGCTGTTTGCCGCGCTCGGCGAGTTTGAGCTGGTCTTTGTTGCGGACAATGAGAGCAACTCCGCGCGGGCGAAAGCTGCCTTCGGTCGCTTTCTTCCTGCGGACCAGATGCGCGGTGTGACGCCAATGACGCCGCTCGGTGTTGATCACTTCATCCGGTTTCTCGCGGTCCGGCAACAGTCCGAGGTGGGTGGGCAAGGTGTTCTTTCGAGTGATCTTAAGACCCTGCGCGAGGGAGAGGGGCTGTACACCTCGCTCGAACACCAGGCACTCTACGCGGCATGGAAGATGGGAAGCTCCAGTGAGGAGAAAATACGGCAGCGTTTTCTTCAGACATCCATGCGTGCAACGTTCTCCACCGTGGTTCTTCCATATAGCTATCCGACTTCGGCGGTGCAACATAACCAGCCAGTACACGAGGGCGAGTGGGCACGGTAGCGGGCACGCGAACGGACACGCGGGAAAGGAGCTTACTAATGCAGGTACAACGAGTTACGCAGATAGGCGGGGTTAGGGAAAGTATGTGCGTGAGGTGGGAGCGACCCCGGTGCTTCGCACCTCCCGCGTCGGCTCCGCCGCGCTGGTCGCTCCCACCTCACGCACACCAAGTATCCAGCGCAGATATTCCGGTCATCCGCGCTGGATACAAACCGGATCAGTTCAGCATTCGTCGCTGATCCATATCGCAGCCGGAACGGATACATAACAGATTCCAACTTGATCCACAGGAGAACTCCATGAGCAAACTGAAACTGGAACACGGCATCAGCAGGATTCGGCGTGCCAAGCTGCAATCCTCCATCGATCAGACCATCGCCGACGACGTCGAGTTGATGGCCGAGTGGTCGAACAACGAAACCAACTATGTCGTCAACGAGCTGCTGCGCTTCGCACTCACCCAGGAAGAGGACTTCCAGAAGTACAAGGTCAGCGCCTCCACTAATACTTCTCGCCCCGCCGCCATCGCGAAGCCGTCTCCGGCAAAGTCCGAACCGTCGCCAACGAGCGCATCAACCCACGCGTAGGAGGTTCATCATATGCGCGAGTCTCCACGTCTTCAGAAGTTCGTCCGGCTGCTGGTCGAGTATCGCCTGCTGCTCTCCATCGGCCTCAGCCTGGCCTGCGGCATCGTTCTCCATACCCTCTATCCGGCCCGTATAGACGATCCATTGCTGCACCTGATCGCATACGAGCAGCCAACGACCTTCCGCATAATGGTGCAAGGCTACGATCTGTTCCTCTACACCACGCCGTTTCTGTTCTTCTCCCTCCTGTTCTCGCTGGCCTACGTTCACCTCTATAGGAAAGATTCGGAACTGGAGTTTGGGGTCCTTCCTACTTATTCCGATCCCCGCACGCGTCGGAAACTCTCTCTTGTTCTGGGGGAGGTGCATCGGCAGCTCGTGCCCAACCCCGGCCCGTTTCCATACTGGCTCACGATCCCTGAGCGCGGTCTCTACACCGGCATCGCATCCTTCGGCTCTATAGGGAGTGGCAAAACTTATGGGCTGATTTTACCGGCGATGCGCCAGTTGTTCGCATATCGCGCCGACGACCCGGAACGAAAGCTCTCCGGTATCGTCCTCGAAGTCAAAGGCGATCTCTGCCGCCAGCTTCAGCGCATCCTTAAATGGTGCGGACGCGAACAGGACTATGTCGAGGTCTCGCTTACCGGTGACATCCGCTACAACCCGTTGAACAACTCGCTCGATCCTTACGCGCAGGCGTTCAACATCGCCTCCATCATCACCTCGATATGGGGCAAGGGCCGGGAACCCTTCTGGCAGCAGTCCTATACCGACCTCATGCGCTACGTCATCCTGTTGCACCGCATCCGCGATGGATACCTCACGATGGTCGATCTCTTCCGCACCGTCATCAGCGCCGGGACGCTCGAACAGATGCTGAACGAGGTTGGCTCACGCTTCAGCACGGCCAGCTACATCGGCATCAGTAGAGACGCATATCGAGAATATGAATCCTTCCTATCTCCGCTTGGCTTCGAGTGGCGCCAGGACGTGGACCTCTACCTTGTTGGCTGGACCGACGAGTTAGAACAGTTGCTTGTCCAGCAGACCTCTGCGGAGTTCGGAGTCTATACCCGCAAACCATATCGACCGGATCAGCGCGACCGCTTCGAGAGCGTCCGGTATTGGTATTGGGAGCACTGGAAGTTCTTTCGCTCCGAGGTCAAGACCTCGATCATCCAGGGCATCGTCGTCTTCCTCTCCTTATTTGAAACAGACCCGCAGGTACGCCGTGTCTTCTGCCCGCCAAAAGATATGTACGAAGGCAAGCCCTGCGCTGCGGACCCCAATGGTAGGGTCCTTCCAGCGTTCGATGACCTTATCGAATCGGGCGCGGTCGTGGGCCTGAACTTTCCCGTCGCCCTGAACCCGGCACTGGCGAAGACCATCGGCACCATGATGAAGGTGGACTATCAACGGGCTGTGCAGCTACGCATCCCCAGGATGGACGCCGAACCTGACAGGCATTACCGCCCGACCGTCTTCATCTGCGACGAATACCAGAACTTCGCCACGGTCGGCGGCGACAATCCCAATGGCGATGAACGTTTCCTCAGTCTCTCCCGCCAGCCGAAGTGCATCCCCATCGTCGCTACGCAGAGCGTGTCGAGTCTCAAGGAAGCGTTAACCAATGACGGTGTGAAGACTCTGCTGCAGGCGTTCCGCACCAAAGTCTTCCTTACCACCTCCGACCCAGAGACCGCACGCTACGCATCGGAGCTGTGCGGCAAAGAGGACCGCACCCATATCAGTTACATCGTCTCCGAATCCAGCACCAATGCCAATGTCGGTCTGCTCTCGGGCCGGACGTCATCCAGCAAAGGCTCAGTCTCCGCCTCGAAGCAGTACCAAAAACATAAAGAACCGCTCTTCGAGGAAAAAGTCTTCTTCGACCTGAAGAATGCACAATCCATCGTCGTAGCCTTCGACGGCATCAGCCCATTGCCGCCGACCTACTGCTACCTCAAACCCGACTTCCTGCCTATCGATATGAGCTGGTTCGACCAGGAACAGATCGCATTCGACCCGGAGAGGATACCTGCATGAGTTTTGAAATTATCATCCCGTTCCTAAAGCCGATTGAGCATCTGCTGATGAATACGACCATCTCCGAGATCATGGTCAATCCTGACGGCTCGGTCTGGATCGAAGAGAAGGGTCACATTGTGTTGCAGCATGGCGTCCGGTTTGATGACGGAGCGTTGTTAACAGGTCTTGAAGTGATCGCCAATCGCTTCGGCAAGAAGCTCGACGCCGACTCACCTATCATGAACCTACGTCTGCCGGATGGCAGCCGCATGGCGGCGCTCATCCCTCCGGTAGTCAACCCAAGTCCGATGATGACCATCCGCAAGTTCACCTCGCGGAACTTCACCATTGATGACCTGATCAACCGGAAGGCACTGACGGAAGCACAGGCCGAGACTCTGACGAACTCTGTGAAGCGCGGAGACAATCTCCTGATCTCAGGAAGTACCTCATCGGGCAAGACGACGCTCACCAATGTACTCGCCGATTTCATCCCAGACGACGACCGCATCCTGATCCTCGAAGATGTCGCCGAACTATATATAAAGAAGCCGCACGTCATCTCCGCCGAAGCCCAGCTCGATACCCACAAGAGTCAGATTGGATTCGCGGATTTGCTTAAGGCCGCGCTCCGGCATCGCCCCGACCGCATCATCGTCGGCGAGATTCGCGGTCCCGAGGCGCGCGTCTTCCTCGATGCTTTGAATACAGGGCATCGTGGGTCGATCACAACCATCCATGCCAATAGCGCCACTGATGCACTGCGGCGCCTGGCGCAGCTTGCCATGCGTGGTTCAGGAGGAGGTGTTCCCTTGCACGACGTCGAGGAGGAGTGTGACCGGTCCATCGACGTGATCGTGCAAGTGGTGAACCAGGACGGATGGCGTCACGTCGCGGAGATTCGCACGCCGCATGAATTCATCGCCGAGAAGTAAGGTAACAACCGGGTCGATGTCATTGTCCTAGAACTTCCCAGCCTTGATTGGTCAACTGGAGGTCTGCGATTTCGTTCGACCTCGATATTCCATTAATGATCGATCGCATGTCCCCAAACTCGCGCTGTACATCGGGTCGCTCCGCCCAGGGTGCCAGGTCTGCGATTTTGTAGGTGTACGTGACCTCGGTTTGCGTCGCAGCACCCATCGTCACAGGCTCTGTCCATTTCACAATTGACTCGACCGTTTTCTCTCCGTAGCAGAAGCTGGCTGTTTGCCCGAACATGCCGGAGGTCTGCCGGAAATATTTCTGTCCTTCGGATGTGAGCTCGTAGCGTTTAACGGGTTGCGGAGGAGCCAGGCCACGTAAGGTATTTGTCATCCCATGAACGACCGCTGTCGTATTGCTCGAACGCACCAGGCCCGCCTGTTCCAACACTGCCATCTGTGAAGCAGTACCAGCCTGAAGTCTCTGCTCAGTCTCGGTCACATCCACCGGAAACTGCTTACCAGTTTCTGTACAGGCTTCGCCATGTTTCGTCAGATAGCGGTTGATGGCGATTTTGAAGTTTGTATCATTCGGTTTATTCACACTGCTGCATGCGGTTAGGATGAGCAAACCTGCAACAGGGGAGAGAAAGAAGCGTCGCATAGATGTCCTCCGAAGTATTGGTTTAGTTGTCGTTAATTGCAGTTGGACTGCCTGGGTCAATTTGGATTTGCACGCAGAGACGCAGTCTCTGCCCATGCCAAATCCACGAAGTCGCTGATCAGTTTCTGGCTGTGATCTCGGCGAGTGAATATCCCACTCTTTACTGTGAGCAGTCGGTCGGAGATCGGTCTTACCACAACATCGTAGCGATATGCCGAAGCGGAGAATCTTGTCATGAGTGAGATGCCAGTCCCTTGTGTCACGAGCCATAGAGCTTCCTTTACTGAGTAAGCATCAGTTGCGAATTTGAGAGATACACCGAGGCTCTCGAAGTGCGTCACGATGTCCTGATGCCTGCCAGGGAGTCCTTTGCGTGATAGAGACACCAGATTCTCTCTCTCAAGGTCTTCTGGCCGAATCGTCGATCTGGTCGCAAGGCGGTGTCCGACAGGCAGACATGCCATAAGAGGCTCTTCAAAGAGCAGACGAGTTGACAAGTCAGGTTCTAGGACCGGAAGGATTCCAAATCCGACATGGAGGTCTCCCTGTAAAACTCCGGCGACTGCTTGGTACGTCATCAGGCTCTCTCTCGTCACCGTCAAAGAGCCCATGCTTTCTGGTCGGATACGCCGTACTATATCGAGCAGCTTAGTGTTTAGGTACGTCGAGTAGCCGACGCGCAGATCGTTCGTGAGTACCCGGACGAACGCCTGCACGCGATCCATGCCGATCCATGCCTGTCTGACTGATTCCTGCGCCGACGGGAGATAGAGACTGCCAGCTTCGGTCGGCACCATTCGCTTTCCCATGACCCGAAACACAGAAGTCCCAATTTCGGCTTCCACACTCTGAACGCGTTTACGCACGGCGGATCTACCTATCCCGAGATATTTACTGGCTGCTTCGAAGGAGCCTTTTTCCGCTACTGCGAGGACGGCGATCTGACCGTCCATAGTTACTCTTAGCCGCCGCATAATCGGACCCCAACTGCAAGTACGGGCCAGCTACTGGTCTGTCGTAGAAAGGCCCGACATGCTTATCGCAATAGCACGCATAGGCGTTATTGCTCATCATGCAAAGAAATTGCTAACTAACGTGCTCCTACCCGAAATAGGCATCCAATGCTTCCGCATGGAGCCTTTCTTTAGTGGCTGTTTGCTCACTCTGCATCTCTTCGCAAAGGTCTTCAACCTCTCATATCCAGCGTTCGTTGGCTAACCTCCGGATTGAGAGAATAAGTTCCAGTCAATGACGCACTGCCCAAAACATGTCCGTTCAACGCGCTCCGGGCACTCTGCCCGGTGATTTCTCCCTTTATCTCAAGGTGGGATACGTCGAGCGCGAATAACGTGAAAACGTAGTGGTGGATGAGAAGATCATTCCATGGAGGACATGGCCCGTCGTAGCCGTGGTATGCCCCCTTCATGTTTTCATCGGAAGCGAACCACTTCGTGTAATCGTTAATTCCGTGAAGGGCGTTTTGTGGGGCTTCGGGTCCCGGCTTTCCATGTGGAGTGATTCCGTTGCTGTGACTGCCAGCGGGGATTTCGCGTACGTTGGCCGGTAAGTCCACTAGTATCCAATGAAAGAAGGTGTCACGGGGCTGAGAGATTGGTATTGAGCGTCCTTCTTTATTCACGTCCTCGACAAGCACGGGAACATCATAATCGTGACAAATCAAAGCAAAGGACATCGTTCCCGGAGGCACGTCGCTCCACATAAGGTGAGGATTGCGGTTTGCGCTGAGAGCGATATGGTGTTGAGGGTCGATGACCGCAAAGGCAAACTCTCCGGGAATGGGCTCTCCATCTTTGAAACTGTGGCTAATCAATTGCATTTCTCTAATCCTCTCTTTCCTTGGTGATGTGATCTCAGGCATGGGTTTGCTCCGCAACTTCGATGTATTCCATCTCTTGATCGAGAGATCGCGCGATCTCGATTATTCGGCGCGACAAAGACAAGAACGTCTGCATCCGGTTTTCCGTCGAATAGCCGGACTGTTCGGATTGGTATTCACTGACGGCTCGCTCCAATTGCAAAAGAAGCACCTCTGCATCCTCGTCCACGTGATCGGCGCGACCATCGACACGGTCAGCCATAGCCGCAAAGATTCCAGCGATTCTTGCATCGAATGTCTTTTGAAGATTGTCAACAGACGCGGGCAATTCGAAGCCAGGGAGCCGGAGCCGGTATTTCAATAGATTGACACGTGCGAGGAACAATAGACGGAGTCGAAGTTGCCAGCCAAGCAATTGGCGTCTGAGTGCAAGATCACGATCACGCGACGGTCCGAACTCGAGTGTCACGCCGTCCGCGAGCTGCCGCAGCTTCTCAAAATTGGAGTTGATCGTTTCCCGAAGAGTATAGGTTCGTTCTATTCCCTCCCGCCGATCGCTCGTAACAGGCTCCTGCATGAGCTTTCCCATTAGCCTCAGTGTAGAGACAAACGTGTTTTTCATTGCCATTGCAGCCGTTCGGCCGGCCAATTTGTCAAAGATTAACCACATCGCGGATAAACCGAGGAGAATTCCGACGACTCGGTCTCGGGCTACGATCAGCGAAGTCTGGAACCTAAATTCTTCCAGGTTTATCAGGTAGAACGCGATAGTCATCTGGTTCCCAAAGTAAGATACCCGCGGGCTGGCCGTAGCAAACCAAGCGCCCACGATCGATACTGCGATAAACAGCAGGAGAAAACCGGTGATAGAGTCCATTGCTGGCAAAACAAACATCTGGGCACCGAATCCAAGGAGGATTCCGCCTACGATCGCACCGCTGAACCGGAGAACTTGCTTTTGCCGCGACGCGCCAACTGTCGTTAGTGCAGTGAGGAAACAAGTGGTTACTGCTGTGCTGATACCGGCCCAGTCGATTAGGTTGTAGGCGAGATAGCATGTGCAGGCTGCGAGCCCTCCGCCTATAGCGAAGCGGATGTGGTCGGGGTTTGAAAATGCATCAGGTAAGAACAGCTTATGATGTGGTTCATCTTTCTGTATCAGCGCCAAATAATCTGGCGCCTCTGCGCCCGAAAGAGTCTCGATAATCAGTGCCGTAGTAAGTTCCATCTCAGACAGAAGCGGCACGATGTCGGCATTGTCAGTCGTTCCCTGAATTGGTCTCGGCAAGGTGATTGAGTTCCCGAGCAAATAATCGACCATGGTTTGTAGATGACTGGCCAACCTCTTCATCTGCGTTCGGGAAGCTGGGGAAGGATTGCCCAGTATTTGAGGGACGGTCGAGGCAAGGTCGACCAGCCTTCCGACGAGTGCGACAACAGCTCCCATCTGCTGCACGTAGCCCCGGGAGTAACCTGAGCGCTGGAGATCGCGCCGCATACGCGATGTTCCTAGCATGCTCAATCTTTCTACATTCGATTCACTGGGGCTGTCCGAGATGTCCGCGGAAAACGATCGCAATAGGGACGCGGTTCCCTCGAGCCGTTCGATCAGCGACACGGTCACAACGTCGATCGGCTGAAGGCGGGCATAGACTATCTCAATTACAGCCGTGATGATGGTGGCAAAAGAGATGACGCCGATAGCCCAGAGTGTACTTTCCACCTTTTTCTCAGAAGAGACATGTTGATCCCAAAGCGGTGTGGTGATGATGATGAGATATCCGAAGCGAGCAGCCGCGCCGGAATTTGACATCGCGCTGAGAGCAAAGAAAATCAAAAAGAATATACACAGTACCCAAACCAGACGTAATATAGGCTCCCCGGAAACGATGATCGCCCCCAGCAAGACGATCGCTACTGCTGCGGCAAAGCCGAGAACCAAAACCTTGACGGCCTCAACAGTTGTTTCGGGACTTTCGCGCGTAATTGTGAGCGCAAAGATAGCTCCATACGCGCCATAAGGAATGCGGAAGATCATCGTTATCAGCATTACGATGGTAGCTGCAATCACCATGCGAGCCACCAGCGCTCCTCGCCCTGGATAAGGTGCGAGTTCCTCGCGGAGCAAACTCCTGAGCCATGCCAAGGGCGTGGCTTGTGCAACAGCGGAACGTTGTGCATCGACGATCATATTCAGTACCCGCGAATCGTGGTTACTGCGGTTTCCCCGATTCGAAATAGATCCCGGGGTGGATTCTCAACACGTATCCGCACCGGATACCGTGCGGCCAGGTGTACCCAGTTAAGTGTGCGTTGGACGTCGGGTAATCCGGGCCCAAGATGACCCAGCACATCCGCGTCCGGCGTCACGCCGAAGCCGATGCTGTCTACTACACCTTGAAAGCGCTCGTGAGGCCGCGACAAGATATAGACATCAGCAGCCATGCCGGGACGGATGTGACGAAGTTGCCCTTCTCGGAAGTTTGCCAAGACCCACCATTTACGTGCATCGATCAAAACAAAAACCTGTTGCCCAACATGGGCATACTCTCCTTCTGAGATGGTGAGATTAGTAACAAAAGCGTCGAAAGGCGCATAGATGGCGCAATTATCGAGGTTGTATCGAGCAGTTTTTGTTTCCGCTGCACGTTCGCCGCGCTGGCTTATCAATGGATCGAGGGTTAGAACGGAATGTTGTGCTTGCTGATGCTGCGCGTGGCTTTGTTCGACCGCGGCAACAGCGTGCGAGTATTGGGCTGCTGCCGACTTAACTTCGGCCTGCGCCATCACCAGCTGTGACTGAGCTTGCTTCAGCGCTTCTGCCTGTGCGGTCTCAACGCTACGTGCGCGATCGACCTGGTCCACCGTTACGAACTGCCGTTGGAGCAACGGCTCCAGCCGCTGCAGATTGTCACTCGCATAGGTCCATTCTGCCTTTGCCCTTGCAACACCCTGCTCGGCGTGAGTTACGTCGGCGTTGGCTTCCTCGATCGCTGCAGCCCAGTGCTTGACATCCGCTTCGGCAGTGTCAATGCCTGCCTTCGCTACGGAAACGCCACTTACCTGCGCTGCAATGCGGCGTTGTTCGTCCTGAATCTGTCCTTCCAGAATTGCCTGTAGTGACAAAGTACGCTCATATGCATATTGGTACGGCCGTGAATCAATCGCAAAGAGCAAATCGCCCTTCTTTACAAACTGATTGTCGCGGACATTCAGCTGTAGAATCGGCCCTTCCACCTGAGGAGCTATGCCGATGAAGTTGGCGAATACCTCCGCATCATCAGTGCGCGGGTGATGATCCGAGCGCCATAGGACAGTAAGTCCAAGCAACAATGCAAAGGCCATAATAATGAACGTGCCCCATCTCTCGAGTGGACGGTAGGCAGTCTTTTCCAACGTCGGTGGTACCATGTTCCCTCCTCAAGAATCAATAAAAAATCAGCCAGATACCAAAGGTGAAGGCAGCCGCTAGGCAGGGATACGCCAAGAACGGGAAGGGTAGGTTGACTCGCAGTCGCAACAAAATTATTCGTGCGATCAGCGACAGCAGTCCTCCTGTTGCGATACAGACAAGCCACGCTGGAAACAGCGAGCCCATGACGTCATACGCGGGAGCCTGCGAACAGCCGTCGAGACAGACGCAGTAGAAAACTATTACCCAGATCCGCCGTGCCCCCGGTGTTCGCTTCATGGGTGTGACCTCGAGTATTTGGGCTGAATCGTTTCCGCTGTTTCGAAGGCAAGTGCGGCGAGTGCTGTGAGGACCTGCGTGCGTGCAAGCACGTCCGTTGAGCGGGCGCGAGCTAGTGTTTGCTGCGCTTCAGTTACATCGAGCAAGTTGCGGACACCGGCATGATAGGAGGTGAACTCGGCGGTGTACGACTGATCGGCTGCTGTCAACAGAGCAGATGCCGCCTCACGTTGGCGGAATGCGGTCTTGAGATTTGAATAGGCGGTCCAGACTTCGTTTTCCACTTTGTCCCGTGTCACCGCAGCGTTTGCCTGCTCAGCATGAAGCTGAGCGGCAGCTTCTGCTGTCCGGTGCCTGCGCGCGCCACCATCGAACAAGTTCCATTCCAACTGAAAGCTGACATCTCCATTCAAACCAGCTGTAAATCCCCAAGGAAAGGTTTGCTGAAGACTATACAAGGCCTGCGGATCGGGATAGGCGTGGACTCGCAGCGAGGGATAATATGCCGCTCGCGTCTCTTTTAAACGCGCTGTCGCCGAGCGAATCGCTGCAATCCGCTGCATCAGGTCTGGACGTTGCTCCAGCGCGCGATCGATGAGGCTGTCAACTGAACTTTCCACGGAATCTGGAATATTGAGCTCATCGATTGGCTGCACAATGATGGTCGAAGCTGGAGAGTTTCCCAATACGGTTAGGAGGTTTCCGCGGGCTACCTCCTCGGCGCCAATTGCAGCCTGCAAATCGTAGGCCGATTGTGCAGTGACGGCACGCGCTTCGAGCACGTCAGGCGATGTAGCCAACCCGTTTCCCAGCCGAGCCTCGGCTGCCTGCTGGACCGCCTGTGCATTCGCCAAAGCTGCTTGGGCAGCCGCCACCTGCCCGGTCGCGTTGAGTAGTTGGTAGTAAGAAGTCGACGCTTCGTAGATCAGCCGCCTATGCACATCGTTGAACGAAAAGTTGGCCGCTAACAAGTCCCCTCGTGCGGCATCGATACGACCAGATCGTGCCCCAAAATCGAAAATGGTGTAATTCAAATCCAGCGGCACTTCTATGGCCGCATTTGTCTGGCGATAAAAGCGTGTGTCCAGATATACCTGGTCACGGTTCGCATCTGCGATCGCCAGAGTCGCGAGAGTTGGGTAGAGTTCGCTTTTTGCAACTCCAAGTGCCTCTGCCTGAGTACGAGCTCGCTCCCAGGCGAGCCGTGTTTCTGGGTTGTTAGACTCCGCAAGGTCTATAAGCTCAGCAAGCGAGTACGTCTTTTTCGTATCCGGCGCAAGTATGGCATCCGGTGTTAAATGTGCTTGCTTTGCAACACTCAATTCGATCGGTGCGTGCCACGGCGCATTCGGCAATTCGGGTGCACTCTGAGCTATTCCGGACCTAACCATAGCTAAGGCCGCCAGCACGATAACAATGAGTACGCCGCTACCAAACCTACACGTACGTCCTTTGTGAAGCAGTGCATTCATGCTCATAAGTTGATAAGTCCATCACGCTTAGTAAAGAATTCGAGCGTAAGGTCGCCTCGTGTTCTCGACAGCACTGCGGCAAATGCATGGTATTGTCTAGGCCGCATCTACGCTCCGTCCATGGCATTTTGCTTGCGGTGAAAAGATTGGTCGAAATCCATGCGGATGCGGCTTGACAGAAAAGAACAGGGGAATTGCGAGACCGACGGAGATGGCGAGCGCAAGCAAAGCAGTAGTTCCAAGTGCGGCTAAAGTTTCTGCCTGTAATTCGGCGGAGGCGTGCCCTTGCAGGTGCGTGATTTGAAGAAAGCCGATGACAAACCGAAACGCGAATACGCCGGGAACCATGGCAAGAACGGCGGGGAAAGCAAACGTAGAGGCCGGTGTCGCATATTGTCTTGCAAACAACTGTGCCATCGTTCCCGATACGCTGGACGCGACCAGAGTAGCGCACACCATATCCAGACCGACGTGCATCAGGGCGTTGCGCAAAGTGTGCCCACATAGTCCGCAGATAATGCAGCCCCATGCAACGCGGTAGCCGACATTGAATAGAAACACGAACCCAACTGTGGTGATCGCCGTGAACAAGGCATCTTCTAGGAGTGGCAGAAGCGTCATTGAGCCCACAACCGGAATTCGTACTCCTGTAATCCAAGTGGCCACAAAGAGGCCTAAGGCTATACTTCCGGTGACGCAGGTGAAGAACGTTAGTCGAGATTCGGCAAGATGAATATTATTTCCTAGCGCGTCGCGTATTCCATTGATCAGGGGAACGCCGGGTACCAAGAGCATTGCGGGCGCGACAAGCGACAGATAGTCGTTATAACTATGGTGAATGTGAATTCCGATTCCGCCCACGATGCCACTGCTGAGAGCCGCTAAGAAAGGCACGACCAGACCATTAAGACCGAGTTGAACGAATCGTTGACGCACCAACGTTCCAACGGTGGCAGCAATAAAGACAATCGAGAAAATGTACCAGTCTCCTCCGAATATGTGTGAGAGGGATGCAGCAGACATGCCGATCCCAACGGCGATGACATTTGCTGAATAGAGTGCTTTGATATTTTGTAACTTCTCGAGGCGGCATATCACGCTGCGCCACTCAGAGGGATCGTTTTTAATTGTTTCTATTGCTTGATTCACACAATCGATCAGGGTCATGTTGACGATGGGCGCCGGCAAGTGGTGCCCGATCCGAATAGCTGCGACCCCGTCCACCTCCGTATGGACAATCAATGTTTCAAGCGTGATGATGATGTTAACTTCGTAACCTAGAGCACTGCCGGCGTCCGTGAGTGACTTGTAGATCTGTCTCGTCTCTGCGCCATTCACGAGTAGAAGTGCGGCAATCATAAGAGACAACTCTCCCGCTTCAGCTGCTCTGATCGCATTCGCCGCGCTTGCACTCATTTCCGAGGCTCCGATTGAAACAGGGACGTGAGGGAGATAGTGTTTTCCCTTCAGTCCCTTTCGATGTTTAGCTGAATGCGGGGTCCGGGTGGCCCGACTCCGCGTACTGCTTCAGGTGCCCCATGAGAATGCCCCAGAGCGTATTGCACGTCTTGATCGCTCCATGTCCGTCAGGCCAGTTATCGTGGTCGCAATCCACCGAGGCTTGATGGGGACCTTTCTCCTCGATACTGAACGACACCGAGGTGCCACGAGCTGCTCCGGGCCCTTCCAGACACTCCCATTTCACATGCGTAAAAGGCTTGATCTCGACAAATTTCCATCGAAATGACTTCTTCCCGCTGAAAAGAAAGGTGGCTTCCTGTCCTTTGGCCGTATTACCTTCTATTGTTGGCGTATACCATCCTTTAAGTCCTTCAATTGTCGATATGGCGTTGAAGATCTTGGCAGCCGGAGCGTTAACTGTGATTTTGTGCTGAGTCGATGCCATGTGAGTTCTCCTTTGACCTAACTGGTCAGTGTTGGTGTTGAAATGTTTAATCTGTAGAAATTTCGCTCTAGTCCTTGCAATGTGGGTGTATGGCTCGGTTGGAGTACCCGAGACCGACAGACGATGTCCCTCGCCAACGGGGGCCAAGTAGTGATCGAACTCGATTCCGTCCATGTCAGAAACACGATTGACCGTTTGACGACACCTTCCGAATGAAGTGCACTGCTTCACAAAGGCCGAATCACAAAGCATCACCCAGGAACATAGTTCGCAATTTCGATCAAGTTACGATCTGGATCTCGTAGATACACAGAGAGCAGCTTGCCGACAGCACCAATTTGCTCTACAGGCCCCACTTCAACAGACACCCCTTTGGCCTCAAGCTCGCGCCGGACGGTTTCGATTGGAGTTTCTGCGATGAAGCAGAGATCGACAGACCCTGGCGTGGGTGCAGCTGCTTTCGGTTCGAACTCGTTGCCGCGTTGATGGAGGTTGAGCTTCTGCTCCCCAAAATGAAGCGCCGTTCGTCCCTGTTTGAAAACAACAACCTCGAAACCTAACACGTTCTCGTAAAAATCGCAGGTTTGTTGGATGTCTTTGACAGTCAGTACCACATGGTCGATGCGATCGATATTCATGTTTGTCCTCACGGGCTCCTTGACCGAGTTTCTGTGGGTTACCTAAGGGACCAATCAGGAGGCCGCTCAGGAGTGCTTTGCTAAATTGGGTTCTCTTTAAAGAGGTGTGCTACAAGCAGCAAAATCAAGATAGGCGCAAACCTGAGCAAACTCGCCGCCAGCAAACCGGCAGACTCAGCAGCGCCGGTGCAACGTTTTGCCATAGATACCCAAAGAATTCTTTTCTCTCGCCAGATTCGTGGATCTTGAATGGGTCTGTGAATACTCTCTATTGTCGTCACCACAAGAAACCTCCGGCACGTATTGTGGCCTCAGTCTGAACGCGAACTGCGATGAAATAAATGCATCGAAGGTCAATTGAATGTCAAATCGACCTCAACCCATAAGTCATTGATTTAACATGGATTGCTTCGAGATCCATATAAAGCAAGCCCAACTTAGTACATACGAATTAAGCCACAGGCCCGGTTTGGATAGTTCGATCTTGATCGTGAGGAATCAAAAACTATGCTGTATGAGGCAGGTAATAGCGGGCGCAGAGTGTTTCCTCAGTAAGCCATTCAGGGTGCCTCTAATACTGATCGAGGTATCAAGCACGAGGCGTGTTTCAGAATTGGGAAAATCGCTTTAAAAGTCTTAAAGCGAAAATCGTACAACCCGGAGAACTGCTTTCAATACGAAGGCTGCCTCCGTACTCATGTGCGACATAACTTGCGATTGTGATACCCAGGCCAGTACCGTCCTGCTTATCCGACTTCCCAAACGGTTGGAAAAGATCTTGTAGCATCCCAGCAGGAACACCTGGACCATTGTCTTTCACAACAATGCAAACGAATTGATGTTCATCATGAAACGAAATCTCGACCTTCCCCGGCCCACTGGCTCGCTGCGCCGCGAAACAGGCATTTAGCATCAGGTTATAAACGGCACTGCTGACGATTGTCTGGTTGAACCGGGCATAGACCGATGGGGACTCACAAATGGTGATAGTTACCCCCTCCGCATGTGGATGGGGTCGAATTGCTGAAACCGTTCGCTCAATGAGATCGTTGAATGATTCCACGGTGTTCTGCACTGAAAGATCACTTTTTGCGTGAAAGAGGATGAAATCGAGCACCCTTGTTGCATCTGCGATTGCCAGCTTGACTTCTTCAAAGAGCTGTTTGCGGTCTTCTTCTAGAGTTTCCGGCTCGCTCAAGAATTCAGCGTTACAATAGACGACCGTAAGATGATGTCGAATATCGTGTGATAGCAACGACGCTATCAATGTTGCTGAAGATCCGTAACGTGTCGCATTCATGGAGCATCGAGTGTGTTGCATCCCTTCTAACCGCGATACATTGGCGGAGGTAAGGATATTCATGGTATCTAGACTGCTTTTGCCATTGACTGACGTGAGCTGATGCATGGATCGACTCCCTTTGTCAGATCGGCAAGTGTCCAACATTGGAAACCATGCCGTTCAAAACGCTCAAAGAAATTTCTTTTCGCTCGTTCAAGATTCATCCCCACCCTCATATCAGAACCAGCGACCTCGAGAGTCACGGGCCGGATCGAACCAGCGTCCCTGCTCAGCCGGCAAAGCCCTCACGTCTTCCCATCGAATGGCGGGATTACACGACAGTCACATCAACTAAGGCGGCACTATGTGCAACGACATGGCGAGTAGCGTTTATCGCTGAGCGGTGGATGGTGACCGCACCATCCACCGCGTCAAATGGGAATTGAGCTAGTTAAAGGCTGGAGAGGGCACTCTGGTCTCGGAGTATTCCTTGAGGTGCCCCATCAGGATGCCCCAAAGTGTATTACAGGTCTTGAGTGCTCCGTGACCATCCGGCCAGTCCTCGTGATCACATTCGACAACTGTCTGATGCTTGCTCTTCTCCGACACCTTGAAAGTCACGGTCGTGCCCGCCGCTGCTCCAGGGCCTTCGACGCAGGTCCAACGGACCAGTGAATTTGGTTTCAGATCCGTGAATCTCCATTTGAACGGTTCTTTGTCCTTGAAGGTGAAGGTCGCTTCCTCGTTCTTGCCAACGCGTCCTTCTACATTTGGGGTGTACCAGCCTTTGAGGCCGTCGATAGTGGCGAGAGCCTGATATACCTGCTCTTGAGGAGCATCAATGGTAATTTTATGCGCAGTCGTTGCCATGTCCTTGTATCCTTTCGATTGTTTGTTGATTGTTGATCCAGCGATTGACAACTATTTGGGTGGAAATTACATCAGTCCGCAGCTACTGCCGTTGCGGTCTCGCAACAACGGCTCTCGAAGCCAGGCGTCTTCAGTGCTGTGTTGCCGACGGCTCCCTGCCAGCGAGGAAACAAATCCTGATCAAGTTCGATTCCCATCAGATCCAGCGCACGGTTGACGGTTTGGTCGACTACGTCGGCCAGAGTCTGGGGGCGGTGATAAAAAGCAGGGACCGGCGGCATTACGATCGCGCCCATTTCCGCTACCTGCACCAGGAGGCGTAGATGACCGAGATGCATCGGCGTTTCCCTCACGAGGAGGACGAGAGGACGGCGCTCCTTGAGAATGACGTCCGCTGCTCGCAAAAGAAGGTTCTCAGAATAAGAAGTGGCGATGCCTGAGACAGTCTTCATGGAACAAGGCGCAACGATCATGCCAGCTGCTCGAAAAGAACCCGAAGAAATAGATGCGGCGATGTCTCCCGGCTTGTGGACACTATGTGCCATCGCTTCGATCTGCTCGATAGTAAAATCTGTCTCTAGTGCGATGGTTCTGCGTGCTGCAGGAGTTAACACCAGATGTGTTTCGACATCGCGGAGATTCTTCAGTACTTCGAGCAGCCGGATTCCATAGGTCGCGCCGGTTGCTCCGGATATTCCAATAATTACTCGCTTCATGCTGCACCTCCTTCATTCCATTGCAAGAATGTGACGGGTACGCCGTCCGGATCGCGGACTTGGAAGAGAGTAGCTCCCCAAGAGGTAGCCTCAGGTTTAGGTGCGCTGACGGCGATGCGTTCATGTGCTGCTTCGATATCGGAAACTTCGACCACAATCTGAAATCGCTCGCTCGGGTAAAACACCCATAAGGGATGCCGTTCTCTGGCGTTATCCAGAATCTCCAGCCGCATTCCACCGATATCGAAACGATGGCCGCGACCATGTTCGCGGTCCCACTGTTCAACAATGGGAAAGCCCAAGCTCGTCTCGTAGAAGTGCGACACTTCGTCGAAATTGTTGGTAACTAAAGCCAAATAGCTCATGCTCGTTCTCCTGCGAATGCGCTGAAATGAGTGTCCCCTGTCTGGAACCGGGGCAGGACCTCGTCGACGAGAAGACGCAGGCTCCGCTCCCACGCCGATCGCTCATCTCCCGCGTCATAGGAAGTCATCAGCAAATAACCAAAGCCTCCGGTAGCGGTCTGCAGGGTACGAATTCGCTCCGCAACTGTCTCTGGGGAACCGACGAACCAGAGGTGATTGGTCAGGTAGTCAAGATCGATTGCCGAATCGGGCATCGAAGGATCGAGTTTCAGCATTGGACCTAGGCCTAACCCGAGATAGAGGGGGAGCAGAAACTCCTTCCAGCACCGGCCCATGATGCCGTTGATCGCGAGGTCCCTCGCCTCCCGGTCAGTTGGAGCGACATACACGTCGCGGATTACTCTCCATTCATTTCGATCCGCAGTTCTACCCGCGCTCGACGCGCCATCAACTACGGCGTCCCAATGTCGTGCTGTGATGGAAGCGTCGGGGCTAATGCTCAAACTGACAGGGATGTAGCCCTTCTCTCCGGCGAGCTTATGATTTGCCGATCCCGGGGTCAGACCCGCAATGGCAATCGGAGGATGTGGCTCTTGATAGGGCTTGAGGTGATAGCCGAGGTTTCGATAAGTCGTGGCTGGTTCGCCCATCGACCAGAATTCCCCGCGCCTACTGTGAGCTCCCTGTTTCCATAGCTCTGTCATAATCTCAATGGACTCAAAGGTCATGCGCCGGTTCGTTCCTATCGCGCCATCGATATCAAAGAGTTGATGGTCGGTGGGTAATGCACTGATGCCGACCCCCAGCTGATATCTGCCCTCGGCCATATGGTCGAGATAAGCGATACGGTGAGCCAGTTCTACGGGATGGTGGTAGGGAAGAAGGTGCCCAAGAGGACCCAGCCGAATTCGTTCGGTTCTCTGCAGGGCTTGTGCGATCAGCAGATCGGGAGCCGGACAAGGTTCCCAGGCCGCAGTGAAGTGTTCCCCTATCCAAGCTTCCGAAAAGCCTAGGGCATCGAGACGAGTGATCTCCTCGATGTCCCAACGTTGCCCTTCCCGAATGGAACGCTCAGGAGGATGTGAGGGCATCAGTAGTGCTCCGAGCTTCATGCATTCCTCCTGAGTGGTTCCATGGGAGCTTCACTTCTGGCCGTTCCCGTAGACAAAGTTCGTCTCAGCAAATGTGTAGGGGTAGTCGGGACGTAGATCGGCCATGCGTCCAAGCTTCGGTCGAAGCTGACCGAACGCGCGATAGAGAATCGGGTACGGTTGACCAGCGAAATGAGTGGTCAATTCACGCCAAGTGCGAGGTTTCTCTCGAATCAGAGCCTCCATCTCCTTGACCACTTCAGCCTCGCCAAGGACCTTCACATTCGTTGGTTGATCGATCGGGTCGGAAACAGTAGCCGCGGCATATGCGAGTGGATCTACTTGGCCTACGAGAGGAATCGTGCAGTCGAAGCCAATCTTCGAGACGCTCACGGGAGGATGATCGGTTCCGAGACTTGGATCGAGAGGCAGCATGTTCTGATCAGGCAAAATCATGGTTCCTTTCGCCGGGTTGAATCGCCATGCCTGAGCCCACTTGACCCGCTCGTCGTTGTAGATGTCTACGTCGTGATCGAAGACGTAGGCGACCTTAGGCATCCATTGACGTGAACCAGCCAGCATGAGAGCGAGCGCTTGCTTCGCGTCGCCTCCGCCGCGTGTCTTGATGCTTGCATATGCAATGTTTGAGCATCCTGCATATGGCAGATAGACGTTCTGCACAAGAATTCCTGCTCGTTGCATCGCAAGGTAAAGATCGCCTTCGATCGCGGGCTGAAAAGCATACATGTCTGTGCGTCCCGGATGCAGACCACCAATGGTCGCGTACTGATATATGGCGCCTTTGCGATAGGTAATACAGTCCACTTCAAAACGATTGTTATGCGGGAGGCCACCGCCGTAAGTTCCGGTATATTCGCCATACGGGCCCTCATCGTGAATCCAGCCTTCGGTGGTGATGACCCTGCCCTCAATCACGATTTCCGCATTTGCTGGGACTGTCAGGTCATTGGTTTCACATTTCACCAGTTTCGCCGACTCTCCGTAAAAGCCGCCCAGGATATCCCAATCGTCAACGCCTGGAAAGCTCACCATCGAGGCGATTTTGTCGAGTGTCGGACCGCCAATAATGACGGCGATTGGCATGTCTTTGCCCAATTCCCGATAGCGTTTGGCATTGATACGCGCGCCATGTGTGTCATTGCGCATGTCGATGTTCGTCTGATTCTTGGAACGGTACATGAACCGGTAAATGCCCTGGTCGATCAGGCCGGTATCGGGATTCCGAGTTACGACGTTGGTGTCGTTGAGATAGGCGTGTCCGTCACCGGGATGATGATGAAAAAGCGGGAAAATGGTCAGATCGATATCATCGCCTTTGAGAATGACGTCTTTTACGGGAGCCTTATCGACGAGTTGCGGTTTCTCTCGAAGTGCGGAACGTTTGGCGATCTCAATGCCCACATCCTTGTAATCGCATTCAAGGGCGAGCGCATACATCGGACGTACACCGTAACCATTGGCGAAAAAAGGAAATTGGCTATCTTTGACCTTTTCAACCAAAACCGCCACATCCGGGTTGTCTTCCATAATTCGCGGCAGCTCATCCACTCGTTTCTCTTCCTTGATCCGTTTGAGCAAGCCTGCTTTTTCGAGTGCGTCGACATATTCTGATAACGATTGTTGAGGCATTTTCCACTCCTTATCGGTGCATCTAGTGAAACGGTGAATGGTTAACCTGATGGGCCATTTGGCAACCCGCTCAGAAGTGCTCTGCTAAATTGAGTTTTTTGAGAGTTCTGCTAGAAGCAGCAGAATCAAGATAGGCGCGAACCTGAACGATCTCGCCGCCAGTAAACCGATAGAGTCAGCAGTACCGGTTGCCGAGACGAAGACTGTTCTCGCAGTAGCGCGGGAATGTCGGCCGCCGATGACAGCCTGGTTCCCGCTGACTAGAACATGTCCCGCCTTCAGTTGTGCCCTCTGGTACAGAACTTTGTTCTGCTTCGCGAGAGCGCCAGCGAGGGAATTATCCTTCGATCTGAAATGACCCGCTAAGGGGTGCGGTTCCCGTACGATCCAATCAATGGGTTCCGACAGAGGGCCCGAAACACTTCCCCCCTCGCCAGATTCATAGCTTTTGAATAGTCCGTGAATATCGTCTACTGTCAGCGTCATAAAAAACTCCGGCAGATATTTTGGGTCTGAGTGTGAGCGCGAACGAGGGTGAAATAAATGCACTGAATGTCAATTGAATGTCAAATCGACCTCAAATCCCGGAAGTCGTTGATTCTACGGGATATTTTGTCGCCCTCAGGTATATAATCAGCCCCGATTGAAGGTATGCAAAATGAAACCCGATAAGCCAATCCGTGCGAGGTTCGGATCGTTTGAACTTGACCTGAAGAATGGAGAACTGCGTTCTACAGAGGCCGGTAACGGCGCACGCAGAGTGTTCCTTCAGGAGCAGCCGTTCCGGGTGCTCCGAATGCTGATCGAGTTTGAAGGTGAAGTTGTCAGCCGCTCAGAAATCAAGAGGCAGCTGTGGCCGAACGATACGATCGTCGATTTCGATCACAGCATTAACGTAGCTATCGGGACCATTCGTCGTGCGCTGGACGATTCTGCAGGCGAACCCAAATATATCGAAACGGTGCCTCGACGAGGCTACCGTCTGATGGTGCGCCCGCAGTGGGTGGAAGCAGCCGAAGCTCCAATCGAAATTGAGGCTAAAGACACCTCAGCCGCCGATGGGGCGGCAATACGTTCGGCGAATGCCACCATGATCGGCAAAAAAGTCTCTCATTTCCGTGTGCTTGAGGTCATTGGCGGAGGCGGGATGGGAATGGTTTATAAGGCCGAAGACCTGAAGCTGGCCCGCCCGGTGGCCTTGAAATTCTTACCCGAGGAAATGGCGAGCGATCCGGTCGCTCTCAGACGTTTTGAACGGGAGGCGCAGGCGGCATCTTCCCTGAACCACCCTAATATCTGCACAATCCATGAAATCGAGGAATATGAGGGACAGCCTATTATCGTCATGGAGTTGCTGGATGGGGAGACGCTACGCGACCATCTCAAGGCTCTCAGTTCGAAGAAGTTGCCTTTAGAGCAACTGCTTGGCGTCGCACTGCAAACTTGTGACGGGCTAAAAGCAGCTCATTCAAAAGGAATTATTCATCGCGACATCAAACCTGCCAACATCTTCCTTACGAACCATGGACCGGCAAAGATATTGGATTTTGGATTGGCCAAATTGGTCAAAATGGATGAGCAAGAGGAGGACGATCCTCGATCAAGCGGACCTCTCTTGACGTCAAGAGTATCGGTGGCAACGGAAACCGGCCTCACACGCACGGGACGAGCAATGGGAACGGCCAGCTACATGTCGCCCGAACAGATACGGAAGGAAAAGCTGGATGCCCGCTCTGACCTGTTTTCGTTTGGCCTTGTGTTATACGAGATGGCGTCTGGACAGCGTGCATTTGCAGGCGAGAGCATTACTGAGGTATATGAAGAAGTTCTCAATCGGGCCCCAATTCCTGTCCGTCAGCTGAATCCAGGAGTTCCATCCGCCCTAGAAGCGGTTATTGCCAAGGCGCTGCAAAAAGATTGTGTCAACCGCTACCAGTCCGCAGCCGAGATGCGAGCAGATCTGGAATTAGTCCCAACCCCAGGGCTACTGCGGTTTCGCCGTATTCGTAAATGGCTCGGGGTTCTCACGCTAATTCTGGTCGTTGCTGCGGGAGCCGTGGCTTATTGGCGCTATCTTCACCGTTTTCAGCTGTCAGCCAAAGACACCATTTTGATCGCCGACCTTACCAACCAGACCAGCGACCCCGTGCTCGATGATGCCTTGAACACGGCTCTGCCCCTTGGACTGGCGCAGACGCCCTTTCTGCAGGTGCTCGCGCAGGACAAGATACGGGAAACCCTGCAACAGCTGAACTACCCGATGGATGCGAAGGTGACCCCGAAGATTGCGCGAGAGATTTGCCTAAAGACCAACAGCAGAGCCGTGGTTGCCAGTTCCATTGCCGATGTGGGGAACCACTTTCGCATCCAGTTAAGCGGAATCAATTGTCAAAGCGGTCAGACCTTCGCACATGCTGAGCAAGATGTGACTCTCCGCAGTGAGATCGTTCATTCATTAGGCATAGCAGCTGCCCAGTTGCGCAGCAGGATGGGCGAACCTGACTCCACTTTGAAAAAATTCAATAAGCCGTTCGATTTGGAAATGTCGTGGTCACCCGAAGCCATGCAGATGTTGGCCAACGGGTTCAAGCATCATCTATCCCCGGATATCGACACGACTATCTCGTACTACCAGCGCGCCATTGAGATCGATCCATCGTTTGCTTTGGCTTATGCTTCCGTCGGAACAATGTTCCTGGCGCAAGATAAAAAGACCGAGGCGTTAGCCGCTGAGAAAAAGGCCTATGACCTACGCGAGAGATTGGTCGGTCAACTGAGATTCTTGGTCGAGACGCTGTATCTTTCGGTTGGCCTCGGAGATATGGAAAGATCTTACCCGGTTTATCAGCAATGGGTAGATACCTATCCTCTGGATGGAGTAGCACATCACAATTTCGCGGACTGCCTACAGCGTTTAGGGCACTATGATCAAGCCATCGCTGAAGATCGAGAGGCATTTCGCCTCATGCCGATGCGGGGTGTGGGAAGCTATGACAACATCATGATCATGCTGACTACAGCTAATAGGTTGGAAGAGGCGAAGGCCATCTTTAGGGAGGCGAGTTCCAGAAAAGCCGATACCGCGAATACACATGAGTGGCGACACCTTGTCGCATTTCTACAGCATGACGCATCCGCCATGCGTGACCAGGAGACGTGGCTCAGGGATGCCAGGCACAACATCTCATCTTTATCGAAAAAAGCGACGGTTGATACCTATTATGGACAGTTCGATGACGCGCGCCGTCTACTGCAGCAAGCTGAGAACGTCGCAACAAATGCCGACTTGCCGATCGATCTGCTGTTCTTTGCAGTGAATCTCTCACTCCACGAAGCTGAAGCTGGGGATACCGTGGGTGCGGATCGACTAATGAAGGACGCTCTAGATTTCTATCAAAAGCGTTTTGGGCCGGTGCCCCCTGGTCTGCTGTCTGACCGACTGGCAATCGACAAGGATCTGACATTCGCGCGAATTGGCAACATCGAGCAAGCTGAGAAACTGGCCAAGAGAGTCAATCAAACCTCCCCAGAGGACACACTGGTGCAACACTATGGTCTGCCCACAGTTCGCGCGGCAATCAAACTCCGCGAGAATGATCCAGCCAGCGCGATCACGATCTTGCGGCCGGCAGAAAAGTACGATCTTGGATATCCGGATTTCTTCCGCAGTGTTTACCCTGCATATGTTCGGGGCCTTGCTTATCTTCAGTTAGGCGAAGGGCGCTTGGCTGCAACAGAGTTCCAGAAGCTTATCGATCATCCAGCAATCGTCGGAGACGAAGTGACGGGGGCACTCGCGCGTCTGCAACTGGGCCGTGCGCAGGCAATGATGGGCAACAACAGCGGTGCCCGAATTTCGTACCAGGAGTTTTTGAACCTCTGGAAAAATGCCGATCCCGACATCCCCATCTACAAACAGGCCAAAGCCGAGTATGCAAAGCTTCCATAGGGAAAGTTTGTTGGGGAGTTGCCTGGCCGATCAGAGAGATTAGTTGTTGCCTCACCACACCCACTTCTGGCGATTGACGAGATTATCCCAACCCTGCCCGAAATGATCAAGACGGTAAGGCATCCATCCCTGTACATCTAGGAATGACATTTGGGAGGTCATGATGTTTCCTAGTCAGCCATCGATTGCCGCTGTTCCTCAACTCATGCCGAAGACAGACAAGAACCCCAGCAACCTTCCTTTTTCAGTCTTTGGCGATACCCACTCCAACATGATGACGCTGGAAGAGCCTACTGAACCGCGATCATTAGAAACATTCGATAGGATGGCTGGCTTTATCGCTCATGATTTTCGTCATCACCTGTCTGCCATCTATGCAAATGCAGAATTGATGTGCAATACAAGCTATGTGCAATCAGAACGTGAAGAGATGTTTGAGGAGATAAGAACGGCTGTTATCTGTATGACGGAGGTGCTGGACTCTCTTCTTCTTCAATCGAAGACCGGCTGTATGTTTCACCTTCGACTTGAACCTCTCAAGATGATTATTGATAAGGCCGCTCAGATGGTTCGATCACATCCCGATGCTGACAAGGTCGAGTTTATTCAGGGAGACATGTCCCTCCTCGAAGTGTGTGTGGATTCTACTTGGCTCTGCAGTGCAATTTTCAATCTCTTGCTCAACGCGTGCCAGGCTGTTCAGCTTAGCCCTGAGTTGAGAGAGGTCAGGATTGCGTGCCATCACAACCACCACTACGTCTTTATCCGCGTTACCGATAGTGGCCATGGAGTTACCATGACAATTCAGAAGACCCTCTTTCAGCCCTTTGTTAGCTCAGCCGATCGTAAAGGGACAGGACTTGGATTAACGATTGTGAAGAGCATTGTGCGAGAACACGGAGGTGAGGTCTACCTCGAAGAATCGAGACCGGGAAATACAAGCTTTGTTGTGAGGCTTCCCAAGCCAAGTAGGGGCAGACCGGATGCTTTTGTTTCAGAGCCTGACCATCTGACAGTTAACAGAGCAACGCTAATAGCCGAACTCGAAAGTGCATAGGTGAAACAAGCCCTCTTGCTGGCTCGCCGAGAACCTGATTAACCGTATTAGAGGCTTTGCAGAACAGATAATCATACGAGATCAGCTCAGGAATGCTTCGAATTTCCCGTGGAGTCTCCCGGTCGCGTTTGCTTACCGTTGGGCCTTACGTCGCCACGTAGCGGGAGAGCTCCCAACTTTCTGCACAAACACGCGTGTCAGATGACTCTGATCGGCGAACCCACAAGAAGCAGCAACATCGCTGAGTGGTGTGGTGCCTTCATAGATCAGGCGCTGTGCCAAGGCAATTCGCCGGTTTAACACCCAGCGATGCGGTGAAATACCAAGTGAAGTTTTGAAACCGCGGGTAAGCGAGCTGACCGAGGTGGCAGATGCATTCGCCACCTCAGCAAGACCAACATCTTTGCTCAGATTGGCCTCGATGTATTCCAAAGCATGACGAAGCTGACGGGCAGTGAGACCCAACTTGTTACTTGTCGCTTTTGTGTCGAATATGCCGTATGTCGCGGCAATGTGGTCACGCACTGCTAGAAACATGGAATCCAGGTACAGCGCACTGACCTCGTGCGGTCGCTCCAGCGCAGGCATCATTGCTTGCATCATGTGCAGCATGACCGAATCGTAGTAGAGGTCTCCCGTCTCATAGCGCAATTCGAGAAAGGTGCTGCCATGCTCCGTCGCAAAATCACGAAAGCTGCTGATCGGAAGGAAGGCATGCAAGGTATCAAACGGATCTCGAATGTCCGCACACCACGACCTGCGCAAGTCATAAAGATGCAGGGCGCCAGATTTGGATTCTGGTTTTTGCTTGTGATGGCCATCGCAGAACACGTTAATCGGCCGGAAGGGGCGTAGTTCCACCGATACCATGATTTGATCCGCAAGAGGAGTGGGTTCTAGCAGTCCGAGATTCGGTTTGTCGTGTCGAAATCTCGCAACGAAGAGCGGTCGCTCAGAGCGATTTGAAACCGAACGGACATTTTGAAATTCGGGACGGCTCTCGCTTACGAAGCCGGGAACTTCGAACGGTTCTGAGATTTCTTCAGGATTCGTGGTCATCTCTCGTTTCCAAGGACATGGGCGCTTCTCCGAATGTTATACGCCGGGTTATCCAGCGCGCAACGTCCCGATGATCAGTGAACTGAATGTCCTAGCTGTGCCCGAAATGTCCAAGACCGCTAAACATTCGCCAACGTACATTTTGATTTGCCAGGTCGCTCTAGAAGTGACATCTGGGAGGTCAGAATGATCGAAGGTCGGACACAGCCTCAATCGGCACGCGTTAAAGGCACCACCACGCGTCGTGCGTTGCTGTTTGCGGCTGGAGCTGCGGGACTCATGGCATCCAGCTTTAGCAAACGAGCCAACGCTTTATCAACTCGGAAGACGGACGTACAGGAGGGAAATATGAGGACGGGCGGAACGATAACGACCAAAGACGGCACACAGATTTTCTACAAGGACTGGGGTCCGAAGGACGCGCAGCCCATCGTATTTCATCACGGCTGGCCGCTCAGCTCGGATGACTGGGACAATCAGATGCTGTTCTTCCTTGCCAGCGGCTATCGCGTCGTCGCACATGACCGGCGTGGTCACGGCCGTTCCTCGCAGGTGGACACCGGCCACGACATGGACCATTACGCGTCCGACGCCTCAGCTGTGGCCGAGAATCTCGATCTGCGAAATGCTGTCCATGTGGGCCATTCGACAGGTGGTGGCGAGGTGGCGCGCTATGTTGCGAAGTACGGCCAGCCTCAGGGCCGCGTAGCCAAGGCCGTGCTGCTCGCCTCCGTCCCCCCGCTTATGGTGAAGACCGAGTCGAACCCCGGCGGCACTCCGATCGAAGTATTCGACGGTTTCCGGAAGGCGCTGGCTGCCAACCGGGCGCAGTTCTTTCTCGATGTTCCTACGGGACCGTTTTACGGCTTCAACCGGCCTGGCGCGAAGGTCTCGCAGGGAATTATCCAGAACTGGTGGCGGCAGGGAATGATGGGCAGCGCGCTGGCCCACTATGAAGGCATAAAGGCTTTCTCCGAGACAGACCAGACGGACGATCTGAAAGAAATCACGGTGCCGACTCTCGTGATGCAGGGCGACGATGACCAGGTTGTGCCCTACAAGGATGCTTCCTTGCTGCAGGCCAAGTTGCTCAAGCATGGCACGCTCAAGGTCTACCCCGGCTATCCTCACGGCCTGATGACCGTGCATGCGGATGTGATCAATGCAGACCTCCTGGCTTTCATCCGAAGCTGAACCCCTGCGGGGCCCGCATCGCACGGGCCCCTCTCCTTCGCACTTGCAAGCCTCTTCTTGAGCAGAGCAACTACCAAATCAGGAGAGAAGAATGACATCCAGGCAAATGAGAAAGCCCCTAAAAGGAGGAATTGTGAACCTTGATATTCGGACGGATCTTTCGCCGGCTGCCGTCGCGGCAATTTCTGAAATGTTGCGGCAATTGCTCGCAGACGTCTTTGTGCTTTATGTGAAGACAAAGAATTTTCATTGGCACATGAGTGGGCCTCATTTTCGCGACTACCACTTGCTCCTCGACGAACAGGCTGAGGAAATTTTTGCGATGACGGACCCAATCGCGGAAAGGGCTCGCAAGATCGGCGGCACAACACTGCGATCCATTGGCGACATTGCGCAACATCAGCGATTGCTCGATAACAACGAACAATCTGCGACAGCTGAGAGCATGCTCGAAGAACTGGTCGCCGATAGCCGTTGTTTAACGAAGCTCATGCGTGCAGCTCATGATGTCTGCGAAGAATTCAAAGATGTAGCCACGGCAAGTCTGCTCGAAGTCTGGATAGATGAAGCTGAACGCCGCACGTGGTTCCTGCATGAGACGGTGCACGGTCGGAACTAATCTACCGAAAAACCTTCAACGATTAGGAAGAAAGAGGAACCTGAAATGCAGCGAATCTTGATCATCGAATCGAGCCCACGTGAAGCTGAGTCTGCGAGCCGGCGATTGACGGCCAAATTGAGAACCCGCCTGAGAGTCCTATATCCAAATGCCGAGATCACAGAGCGTGATCTGGCAAAAGACCCTCTTCCTCATCTGGATTACCGAACGGTTAAGGCCATCTTTACAAGAGATCAGACGGAAGCTGAATCTTTGCAGGAAGCACTTCGACTGTCAGATCAAGTCACAGAGGAAGTGTTGTCGGCGGATCTTCTAGTTATCGCCTCTCCGATGTGGAATTTTGGACTGCCATCCTCCTTGAAGGCATGGGTGGATCATATTGTTCGGCCCGGGAAGACGTTCCGTTATACAGCAGATGGAGCTGAAGGGCTTGCCCGTGAAAAGAAGGCGATCCTGGTGCTTGCCTCTGGTGGGGTCTTTACTCAGGGACCTTGGAAATCGTGGGATACGGAAGAACCTTACCTCCGCTTGATTCTGGGTTTCATCGGAATCACCGACGTTCAGACTGTGCGCGCTCAGGGCATGAATATACCGGGGCTTTCCGACCAGGCAATTCCCGATGGCGAAAAATCTATCGAATCACTCGTAATTTGAAGGAGAGAACAATGTTGGATCACATCATTTTGACAGTAAGCGACGTCGAGCGGTCGCTGGCCTTTTACGAGGCGGCCCTAAAACCCCTGAGCATCCGCTTCTTCATGCCTTACAAGGGTGAAGATGGTCATCCCGACCTGTGGGGATTCGGTGATGGGGAACGAGCCTGCTTCTGGTTGAAGCAGGGCAAGCCCGATCCAGGATCGATCCATTGGGGATTCAAGGCCGAGAGCAATACGAGGGTCGATGACTTCTATCGGGCGGCGATGGCCGCCGGCGCAAAGGACAATATCTCGCCGCGAGCGAGGGTCGAATACTACCCGGGATACTACGCCGCTGATGTCTTGGACCCGGACGGATATTCGTTCGAGGTTGTTCATAAGAGCTAGTGCCGGATTTGTATTCCCACGGTACTGCAGGGAATAAAGGCCCGCCTTTTCTGGCCGCACACGTTCGCCTGACTCTCTGGTCTGTCTGCGTCTATTCCTTCATTCGGCCTGGACACTGGAGTCACGATCGCTCTTAATCTTGCACTTTAAATTCTGAGGTCCGAAGCGTGGCGATAGTAGAGATAGAAAAGTCGGTAGTGGAATACCTGGTGGATGGCTCAGGGCCGGGACTGGTTCTCGTACACGGGACAGGTGGAAGCGCCGAAGCGAATTGGGGCCATCTCGTTGACCGGTTCGCACGGCACTGGACAGTCATTCGCCCCAACTACTCCGGCTCCGGCAATACAACCGATGCGGGCGGTTCTTTTTCCGTGGAGCAACTGGCCGGGCAGGTTCTCGCAGCAGCAAAGGCGGCGGGCAAGGTGCCATTTGACCTTGTGGGCTTCTCCCTTGGTGCGGCTGTGGCCGTAGTGGTCGCAGCCCGCGCTCCAGACCTTGTCCGCTCCTTAGTCCTTATTGCAGGATTTGCAGATTCTACCGACTCGTATTTGAAGCTGGAGTTTTCTCTCTGGCGTGAGCTGATTGTCCAAAACCGGCCCGCTCTCGCACGTCTGTTTCTGCTGACAGGCGTATCACATGGCTTCCTCGCAAATCTTAGCGAGGCTGAGATCGAAGCAAGCGCATCTTCTATCGTTGCAGAAACGAATTGGGATGGACTTGCACGCCAGGTCGAGTTGGATCTAACGCTGGATGTTCGCGACCATGTTCGATCCATCACTCGCCCGACACTCGTAATTGGATGCACGCATGACTGCATCGTTCCGGTGAGGCACCCACAATTGCTCGCTGCAACGATCCCAGAGGCAGAGTACACGGAGTTAGCAACAGGGCATCTCGCTGCACTTGAGCAACCCGAGGCGTTCGCCACAGCAATCGAAACATTTCTTATGCGGAACTAGCGCGAATAAAGAATGCCAATCGCCGGAAACAAGCTTGTTGTCCCTCGTCTTTGCGATTACACAACTCTGAAGCTGGGTGAAGCCATATGTATGAAGAACCCAGAGGCTGATAACCAAGAGATGGACCAGCGTCACCAAGGTTTTCCGCCGTTTTGATCGGGTTGTCGGCAATACCAATGATTCGGGGGCGAGTCAAACTCGCTTCCTCATGGCGAGGATGTCATTGGTTAGATAACAGCCGCAGCTCCAATTCATAAAAGGTGACGTCTGTAGGGACATATACTGACCGCGTTCCAAAATAATTGTGACGCCACCGATGCGATAGAGGTGCAGCAGGAATGTGTGGACCGCGCACCGGTTGGACGAGCACTGGGCCCTGACAAATTGCGGAAAATCCAATGCAGAGGACCACTGAGATGCCCTGTCCCCGATTGTTCTATGCCCTTTATCTCCTTCTGACTTCTTCTCTCTTCGCATATGCGGATGATTTCTCGAAGCTGCCAAAATGCTCAACCGAGAAAATTAACAGCGAAGATTGCGCGGTCTTCATCGATCGTAAATTTCCCATCATCATGCCGACCTTTCCTATGCGTCCGGGAAAGCACATCGTCGTCGTGCTCTATGACGCCTTTCACTTCGAAACTGTTTCCCTCGATCCAACAACCGCTCAGGCCTTCGAAGGAACGGATCAAGGAGCTGGTCTCGTGACTTCCGCAATTCCGAACTTCAAAGGATTTGTCGGGTCAACGGCCGTTCAGGGGTATGATTTGGCTCTCCGCGATTTTGCATTTGTGGGCCCTAAAGAGGGAGCGCAACTTACCGCTAAACAGGCGGCAGATGCGAAGGCGGCGAAAGCAGTTCAAGATGAACTGGACAAACTGCGGGCCGACCTGAAAGCGGAGGCCGGCGTGGCTGCGACGAAGGTACAAAAACAGATCGACGACGTCACGATCATCTATGCCCAGCTGAAAGAAGTTCAGATCGCCGTGCCGCGCCCGGTTAAGAAGGATAGCGAAGAGGAGAAGAGGGGGCTAGGCGTACCGCGGTGGACACCGAAGCCGTGGCCCTATCAAGGCCAGAACCCTGACGCCAAGATCAATCAAACAATCGAATACAAGAAGTGGCGCGGAACTCTGCTGTATGAGTTAAATGGAGATGACTACGACACCGTTACTCTGGGTCCGATCCCTTCCGATAGCGCTCCGACGAATGCAATAGGCGGAATAACAGCCCTCCAAATGACTTTGCCAATTCCTCCCAAGGATGCGAGCACGCTAGCGACGTGTACAGTGCCAAGTTGTGTCTTCGACACGACAGGCTTTGATACCGAGCTTCCGAAGGCTCAGGCAGCAATCAACGCTCTGACCAATGAAGATGACAAGAAAACCCTTCAGGCTAAGTTGAAAAAACTGACCGATCAGAAAACGAATATCCTGGCTGGACTTCTCGCAGACACGGTGAGCTTTACTAAAGTCTTAGCCGATCTGCAGTCGTATTACTGGAACATTAGTCAATGGACTGGTGAGACAGACCTGACGAAGATCCCGCTTGACTCGGACAAGTTCAGCGACGAACCAATGTTTCTGGGAAGAATTCCTGATCCGACTTCAAAGGATAAGAGCCTCATCCAGTACGTTGCCCCTTACAAAGCGCTCGGGCGTCAGATTACCTATTCCGTGAACGTTGTAAATCAGGTCGCAACGTCATCGGCCTCCGTTGCTACCACGGCTCAAAAGACCGCGATAGTAACAATTACGGCGCTTTATGCTGATCCGCATTTCGAGGTTTCAAGCGGCGCGTTCTTCTCCTCATTGGCAAACCGTTCCTTCGCCAACGTGACGACGGTAAGCATCAGTCCTAACGGCACGCCAACGCCGGTTAATATCAAAATCGTTAAGACCACCACACATCCTGAAGTGCTACCTTATGTCGCCGCAAATTACCGCCTGTTCAGAGAACGCGCGTGGCCCGACCAACGGCGATTCGCAAGTTATGCGACATTGGCCGTTGCACTCAATCCTTACAACACGCTTCCAGAATTTGCTGGCGGTCTTAGCTTCTCCTGGCGGTCTATCATGATTAGTCCTCTCTACCATCTCGGTCATTCCACCCACCTGACGCAGGGAGAAGCGCCGGGGCAAATCTATTGCGTCTACGGCGCTCCGGCGGGAAATGATCCGCCGGCTTGCGCGTCCGCTCCGCCAACGCCGGTGACCAAAACATACTGGACGAACGCCATCGCGCTCGGCATCGGTGTCCGAATTCCTAATTTGTTCAGCAGCACAAACCACTAGTCAGCATTTGAATATCGTTGCAGAACGATCTTCCAAACAACCGCAGATGCAAGACTAGGATGGCCAGCATTTCGCTCCCATTGCGCTGAGAACGTGGTCTGCTAACCCGTTCATAGAACTTTCGAGGCTTGGGCCAACTCTCACGCGCTTCCACACCGGATATCCGGTCAGGATCGATGTGCGAATGCGGCAGACGGACCGGCGATAGAATCGGCCTCATCTCCAAGGTCCATGGCTGCAATGAGACCGCTCTTCACGGTGAACACGTGAAGAACCTCGCTGTCCGAAAGAACATCACCTTGAAGGCTCTTGACGAGTTGGTGCACCCTGACGCGGGTCTTGCCTCCGTCTTCCTCGGTGATTGCCAGCGGTTCGACGTGGGGATCGAACTCACCCCATTGTCGAATCCAATAGTCGCGGATCTCTTCTTTTCCGACGACCTTGCCGCCCTCCGAAGCTTTGGGCCAGCTCACGTCCTGCGTCATCAGTGCTAATGCACCGTCGATGTCCCGCTTGTTGAATGCGGAGTACGCCTGCTCAATAAGGGTCTTAGTGTCTGCCATTCATCCTCCTACAACGCTTGCTATGCACTCGGTTCTCGTTATCCGGTTGGTTCAGATTATCGCTGACGAGCTTCAGCAAAAGGAAGGGCAAAACGGCACCGTGTTCATCCTTCCTCTATCGGGAGAGCATCGTCCTTTCTTGGCTATGAGCTGATTCTTTCGATGAGGGCAATCAATCTCGCATCAAGCTTCTTTGCCACCTCATCGATCTGTGCATTCTGGAACAAACCGACTTGGGTTGATGGCAGATCGTATTCAAAGTTCGTCCCACCGCTGGCATTTTCATAGACGGCCAGGCGGAGTGGAGCATAGAGTCCCGCGCCAAATGAATGTTGGGTCATTCGGATAGCCATCAAGACGTTCCCGATGTGATAAACGACACCCCGCCGCCGCTGCTTACCAGTCAGCGCGAGCCAGTCTCCATGCGTCGCAACGTAGTGGATCATAAGGCCGTGTGGACGGGAGGCTTCTTCTAACTTCTCTCTCAGTTCCTCGATCTTGTTCTCCGCAAGCAATCGGCGGAAGCTGTCATCCAGACGATGAACTTCAGCTTCGATTCTCGTCTTAACGGATTCGTACTGCATCTCTGTCGATACGGTAACGTGTCTAACCTGGCTTTCAACTGTGACGGTCTGCATGGTGTCTACCTATCTCTGAATGAACGAACACTCGAGTTCTTTATGTGGCGTGTGTGACGCGCGTGTTTCAGCCGAAAGCAAACTATGCTTTCCGAGGCGATTGCTGCTTACTGCTTTCGTATACCGTGAGATGGGTATAGGCCGCGCGCAATAACGGCGCCTCAACATTGTGGGCCTCCGCATGTTTGAGGAGGTCTCCGAGAATGGTGTCCACCTCGATACGATTACCCCGGAGGAGGTCCCGGTAGAGAGATGTCGTGAATGTAGAATCCTCTGCCGTCAACGTGGTGATCTGTTGCTGCTGAAAATGCGGTGAAGGTCTGTGCCCGCAAACAGTGGCGATTGCTATGCATTCCAAGAGGATCGCGCGGGAAAACGCAACGCCTCCCGGCGCTCTCGCAACCTCGCCAATATCACCGCGCATGAGGCATGTGATCGCTCCTGCTGCCGCGAGCTGCACCCACTTCTCCCACATGTCTTGGACGATATGAGTGGACAATTGAGTATCAAAGCCGGCGTCTCGAAACACCTCGTCCGCTTCTTCGATTCGGGGAGTGAGCTGTCGATTGAGCTCTCCGTACGAGAGCTTTTGCACTTCCGACAACTGCACGATCCGCCCGTTCTTGTCCATTTCCATCGACACCATACAAACTCCACCGATGAGAGACTCCCTACCAAATCGGTTGCCCAGAGTCTCCATATGACGCATCCCATTGAGGATCGGCAGAATCGTTGTATTGGGGCCAACGGCTGCCGCAAGATCATTCATAGCTTGGTCCAGCGCGAAGCCTTTCATGCTCAGAAAGATGATGTCGAAAGGTTCCCTGAGTTCGTCGGCTACTGCGGCTTTTACTGGCATTGTGAGATCGCCATGGGGGCTCGTGAGACGTATGCCGTCGGCCTTCAATTGATTTGCACGCTCACCCCGGACGAGAAAGGTGACGTCTCGTCCCGCCTGAGCTAAACGTGCACCGAAGTAGCCACCCACTGCACCAGCACCTACAACTAGAACTCGCATCAATTTACCTCGGTCAATACCTTTGCAAACAGATTGGTAACGTTCGTGAATCGCTCCTGCGAAGGATGTCCGAATGCCCATCCAGCGACAAACATCACCGAGCCACATGGACTAGGAGTTTGCCGAAGTTCCGGCCTGCGAGCATCCCGATAAATGCTTGCGGCGCGTTTTCGAGACCTTCGACAATGTCTTCCTTGTACTTGACCTTGCCTTCGGCGATCCACGCGGAAACATCTTTAATGAAATCGTCGTAATACCGTTCCGCTAAGTCATAGTTCAAAAATCCCTGTATGACCATCCGCTGATTGAGGATTTGCCGCATTGTTGCCGGCAAATAGTCACGGGCTAGATCGCTATTATTGCCATCGTATTCAGCCACAAGTCCACACACCGGTATACGGGCGAAACGATTAAGAAGGGGAAGGACAGAATGCCATATCCGTCCTCCGACGTTCTCAAAATAGACATCGATACCAGAGGGGCACGCGGATGCGAGTGCCTTATCGAAGTCTTTGGCCAGGTGATCGACCGCGGCATCAAAGTGGAGCTCGCTGCGAAGATAAGCGCACTTTGTGCTGCCGCCCGCGATACCGACTGCGCGAGCTCCAGAGATTTGAGCAAGCTGACCCACTAACGAACCAACCGGCCCACTTGCGGCCGCTACGACTACGGTCTCCCCTCTGGCGGGTTTTCCAATTGCCATCATTCCAGCGTAGGCGGTAAACCCCGGCATTCCCATGACACCGAGCCTTGTGGTCACTGGGGCCAGCTGAGGATCGATCTTTCGTACACTGTCTCCCGATAAGACTGCGTGCGTCTGCCAGCCTGTATGGGCCAGGACGAAATCGCCTGCATGATAAGCAGAGTTCTTGGAGGCAAGCACGGTGCTGACACTTTCACCTCTCATTACTTCGCCGATCTTCAACGGATCTGCGTAAGATTTCCTGTCGTCCATGCGACTACGCATATAAGGATCAAGCGACAGGTAGTTCACTTCAAGCAGAAGCTCGCCTGCCTTCAGATCACGAGGTTCAAAAGCCTCGGTGCGGAAATCATCAAGCGTAACCGTGCCGTGAGGCCTGGCGGCCAGAACAATCCTGTGTCCCATGGTGTTTGTCATTCGATGCTCCCGTTGTTCTGCGGTTTCGCTGATAGGTTTCTAGGCTGGCTAAACTCATGCTTAGGAAACCGCCTGCCTTCCTTGGCAGCTGCAGCAGCGCCTTGTAGAACCGCCTGAACTTCCTCCGTCTCGAACAGAGGCATAGAGACGTCGTACAGAATCGACCTCGCCGCAGCGATCCCGCCCGCGGCCCATGTTCGCATCAGAAGTTTCGTCGTGGCGTAGGCAGCTGGAGGCCCCGATGCAAGCCTGTCTACGAGGGCTCGGGCTGCGTCTTCGAGCTGCTCGTCAGGAACAACGCGATTGATCAAATCGAGTCGCGCCATCTCGTCCGCCCCATATGGATCACTTAGAAATGCAAATTCAAGCGCCCGCGCGCGACCGATGCGCTCTGCAAGCTGGATGACTCCACCCTGCAACGTAACGATGCCTAGCAATGCTTCTGGGCAACTGAACACTGCGGATTCCCCGGCGACAACCAAGTCGCAGCTCAGGATGAGTTCCAGGCCGCCTCCCATGCAGCGTCCCTGCACGGCTGCAACTGTCGGAATCGATAGTCCCTCTAGCTGATTCAATGCCTCCGCAAATGTCTCGATCTTGGGGCGCAACTCGCGTGCCGGAATGCCCAGCCAATCACGCACATCGCCACCTAAACAGAAATCGTCGCCTTCTGCACGGATCATAAGGACGCGAGCATCGCTGTCCGCGACCTGGCGAATTGTTGCGAGCAACTCTTCTCGCATGGCGAAATTGATACGGTTGCCCTTCGGATGATCGAGAGATATTGTGGCGATCGAGCCGCCAATCGCTAGATGCGCAAACGGCATACGGTAACCTCCGGGATACGGTGCTGGACGGCGAAGACCGTCATCATTAGGAGCCTGTGGGTTTCGAGATGCTCAGAAGCGTACCAGGATCTTTTTGTCTCCCGCTTCGCCATCTGCGACACGTAGCGCGGCTCGATACTCGCTAACTGGAAACACGTGCACCTCTGGGACCGTGAGTGTTCCGGAGCCGAGCAAAGATAGAATCTCCCCGACACAAGCTCGCAATACAGATGTAGGCTGCGCAGCGGTCCAACGTACGATCCACCAGCCTTGCACCTTCGCGGTGGTGTAGATCAGTTTGGGGCTGAAGATTGGCATCGTGAATTTGGCCGGATCAGTCTGTCGGTGGGTAGATAGTGCTCCATAGACAAGGAGTGTTCCTCCGGGAGCAAGACCCCGAGTCACTTCAGCTCCGAGTTCTCCGGCGACGCAATCAATCGCGTGGGTAACACCGTGGCCATCGGTCAATTCAGTCATGCGGCTGCGCAAATCCTCGTCCGCGGTACAAACGACTTCGTCCCCACCTAAAGACCGGACGATCTCTTCTTGTTCTCGCCGACGGACCACATTGATCGTCCGGAACTTGTGAACCTGAGCTAGCTGTAGGACGAGCTTACCCACGCTTGAGGCAGCCGCCGTCTGAAGGAGCCAATCGCCTTCTTGAAGACTATGGCTGGAGCGAGTGAGCGCCCATGCGGTCACAGGGTTGGTATATGCGATAGCTGCGGTCTCGTCAGACAAGGTCAGGGGAATTGGAAATAAGTCCTCCGCTCGACATATGACGAGCTCTCGCCAGAGGTTCCATGTACGAAGAAACATTACCCGGTTGCCGGGAGCAAGAGTTTCGACCCCCTCCCCGAGTCGCTCAACGACTCCGACGCCCTCCGCGCCTGGGCTCGCTGGCAATTCCGGTTGATAGCCATACCGGCCCCGAATCATATGAAGATCGGATGGGTTGATAGGGCTGAGCACCATACGGACGAGCACCTCTCCCTTTCCGGGTTTGGGGTCAGGAAGCTCGCCAAGTTGCAGTACTTCGTGGGGATCGCCGGTGTTGCTAAAGATGAGTGCTTTCATTTCCTCTCCTGAGAATCTTTTACCGTTAGTGGGTGCGAATGGCAGGCTTGAACTGCCGCGTGTCTAAATTTTTCCCGCTGCAAACTGTTGGCTCGCTTCAACCGCCGAACTATTGGCGGTGTCCGCCGTCTCGGCCAGGAAGCGATGCACGAGATGAATTGCGATAGATCCTTCACCAACTGCTGATGCCACGCGCTTCACATTTCCCGACCGACTGTCTCCAACCGCGAAGACACCAGGCATACTTGTCTCCAACATGTGCGGAGCCCGCGGCAATGACCACAGAGCGTCGGAGCTGCCGGCGTGCAAGTCGGAGCCGGTCAGCACAAACCCTTTCTCATCGAGAGCAATGCAGTCCTCCAGCCATTCCGTACGGGGGGACGCTCCGGCCATCACAAATACATAGCGAAGCGGATGGCTGCTTACTGCCCCGGTCTTTCCATCTCGCCAATCGACCGATTCAAGATGGGCGTTCCCATGCAACCCAATGATCTCAGTTTGATAGTGGATGTCGATCTTGGGATTCTCCTCGATACGATCAACCAAATACTGTGACATCGAGTCTGCTAATCGCTGCGACCGCACAACAATATGGACGTGCGCACACGTTCGCGCGAGAAAGATAGCCGCCTGACCCGCGGAATTGCCACCGCCGACAACGACGACCTCTTCCGAGGTGCAGAGCTGTGCTTCCATATAGGTTGCGTTGTAATGAATACCCCTGCCTGTGAAAGCCTCAATGTTGCCGATGGGTAGGCGGGCATACTGTGCCCCGGTAGCGATGATGACCGCACGCGCGCCGAACTTCATACCGGAGTCGAGGACGACGCGATAAGGGTTGCGGTTGCAGTCGAGGTGTACGACGGTTTGAGCAACCATCAGTTTCGCGCCGAACTTGATGGCCTGCGCTATTGCTCGATTTGCCAATTCCTGTCCCGAAAGTCCCATGGGGAAGCCGAGATAGTTTTCAATCTTCGAGCTGGAACCAGCTTGGCCCCCCGGAGCGTTCTTTTCGATGACCAGGACGCTCAGACCCTCCGATGCAGCGTAGACCGCTGCGGCAAGTCCAGCCGGACCGGCGCCAATCACAATCAGATCCCGGACAGCATTTTGATCGATGTTGCTATTGAGATCGAGGCATTGGGCAAGTTCTCGGATGGAAGGGTTTCTTAGCACATGCCGGTTGTTGCAGACTACGATCGGAATATCTCCCATGCCCACAGAGAACCTGCGCAGGAGGTCGCTAGCCGAACTATCTGTTTCGAGGTCGATGTAAGTGAATGGGTGTCCATTCCGCGTGAGGAACTCGCGGAGTGCCAGCGTATTGGAAGAATCCGGTGTCCCAAGGAGCACGACGTTCCCGTCTCCTCCTTCTATCAATGTGGAGCGGCGCGTCACGAACGCTGCCATGATTAGCTCGCCTAGTTCTGCATCTCGTGAGATCAACGAACGCAGTCGATCAGCGGAAACAACGAGCAGTTCGGCCGCCTCTGTCACCCGACCCCGAAAGATCGACCTCCGTCCTGAGATCATCGTCATCTCGCCTGTAAATTGGCCGGGCCCTCTGGTAGCCACCTTCTTCTCCTCGTCTTCCAGAGGCTGCACAATCGCGATGCTTCCACTGAGAACAAGGAAGAACGGTATATCAAGGTCTGAGGTGTCAAACAGGATCTCTCCCACCTCTGCTGTGCGGTGTGTTGCAAACTGCTCGATGCGCGCAATCTGTTGCGGTGTAAGGATCGGATCTTCCTGCATGTCGAACTCCTCAGCGAACGGGTTGATGAGCGGGGTCTGATTTATGCCTGTAAGTTGGGCGTGAACCGGACGCTTGCGCGGAAGTTAGGTCTGCGGTGCGCTTCGGTAGCGCTCCGCTGGCTCTGGACGAAGGAGATTCGGAATCATTCTCTGGCGAGCTGCCTCGTATTCCTCCCACTCGGCCTTATCAGGCAACGACGGGAGAGTAACGAGTTCCCCTTGATCGAGTCCGGCGAGCGCAGCATCGACGAGGTCTTCGGGTGACATCAAGCGATTGCGTCGTTCCTCGGTCATCGTTTCGATAGGCGTTCCCGCGACCGAAAAGAATTGCGTGCGAGTCCCTGGCGGCAGTACCGCTTGAACGCGAACACCTTTTGCCTGCAATTCATGATGCAGAGATTGAGTAAAGGCGAGCACAAAGGCCTTCGAACCGCCGTAGACGCCGTTCAGAAGTTCGGGCGCAATCGCGACGATGGAAGAGATATTGATGATCGTCCCGTGCCCGCGTTGGACGAATTGAGGAACTGCTGCGTAGGTAAGCCGCGTAAGCGCGGTGACATTGAGGTTGATGAGAGTCTGCATCCGGTCGGCATCTGCTTCCAAGACTGAAGCGGTCGACCCGAACCCAGCATTATTGACCAGCATCGTGATCGAAGAATCGGACCGAAGCAACTCCTCAATGCAGGTGATGTCATAGCATTCAGTGAGATCGGTGGGCAGGACTCGCACGGATCGGCCCGTGCCGTTAGCGATGTGCGTCGCGCCTGATTCCAGTTTGACCCGGTCTCGGGACACCAGGATCAGATCGTATCCCCGCTGTGCCAGCCTCTCGGCGTAGACTGCGCCGATGCCCGACGATGCGCCTGTGATGACAGCTGTACCGAGAGCACTTTTGTCTACCATTGTCAGTTTCCTTATGGAGGCTCGTAGGAACGGAAGCCTTGAATGGAGTCTGACCCTGCACTACTGCCATCCAAGGGAAAAAAAGCGCAAATCTTTGTTAACGGAGCATTCGGCGAGACCCGCTCGGCGATTCATTCGGATCATCAGAGACAACGGTTGCTGCTTTACAAGAATTTGCGTTTCTTCACGAGCACCGTGTCGGTTGATCGGGCACTATGTGCTCAGTGACGCACAGTTCAATGGCTCTAGCAGGAGAAAGTGATGCATGGAAGCGTAACCACCATTCAGAGGAACGGATTAAAGGTGCATACCTATGCGGCTCCAGAAGCGGGCTGGGTCGTGAACACTCATATCATTGAGCTAGCGAGTCAACTTCTGGTAGTCGATGCCCAGTACACTCTCGACTTCGCAGAGGAAGTTGTAGCGTTTGCGGCTACACTCAACAAGCCGATAACGCGCCTCTATGTCACGCACTATCACCCAGATCACCTCCTTGGAGCGGCTGCCTTCGGGCTGCCGATTCATGGGCTTGCAGAAGTCGCGCGGAAAATCGATCAGGTTGGAGACCGAGTTGCCGGCGAGGAGCGCGCCAAGGTTGGGGATCGGATTCCAGACCACGCGGAACGGATTTCCGAGATCGTACAGGAGGGAGAAGAGCGGATTGATGGAACTCTCCTTCGACACGTCGCACTGCGCCATGCCGAGACCGCAGACGCGCTGGTAATTGCACTTCCTGAGCATGACATTCTGATCACTCAGGATCTTCTTTACCATCAGGTCCATGTATTTGTAGGCGAGCTTGCCTTCGAAAGCTGGCGCGCAGCTCTCTCGACCTTCTCGACTCTTAATTTCGGCACGCTCCTACCCGGCCATGGGAATCCTGGCGATGCAGCACTCTGGACCCATATGAGGGACTATCTGGATGTCGCCGAGCGGACATGGAAGACGTCCGACGGCGCGGAAGCCTTCCACAGGCAGATGGTCGCACTGTTCCCAGATCACCGCGGCGCTCGGCTTCTGCAACACGAAGGCCGCTTTCTCTATAAATAGCCCCTACGCCTGTCATCCGTGATGGCTTGACAAGTAATGAACCCTAACCAACAGCAAAGAAATAGAACCGTAACGACATGGGAGCTCAATTATGAAACGTTTGATACGGCAGTGCGTGTGCGGCGGCCTCCTCATGGGGGTGCTCTCGGCTTTGGCAATGGCTCAAGACGGTAGCTCAGAACCCGATGCTGCTGTCCGCAAGGCTTACAAAGATCTGATCGACGCCGAGAATCGGCACGATTTGTCAGCGGTCGAAAAGCTCGTATGGAATTCTCCGAACACCCTATTCGTTGCCAAGGCGCCTGTCGGATGGAAAGGGTACTGGGGTAAGGATGACGTGATGCAGCACTTTCACGATCTTTATGAAACCCACTTCCAGATCGATCCTGATTATCCGAACGAAAAGATCGTGCATCTGACACCAGATGTCGCCGAAACATATGTGCCTGTAAACATCACGGCAGTCTACGGCGGATATCCCAAGCCAGCCCCATTCATCATGGTTCTGCTTTGGGTCAAGGTGGAGGGTGGGTGGAAGATGGCCACCGATCTTCCCATCCCGGTGCCACCGGAGGCAGCGAAACCAGCAGTTACAAAGTGAACCTTGGCTGCAGTGATACTCAAGCGAGCTTGCTTTGTGAGTCGCTCCGATTGACCGACATAGTTGCAACAACGTCGATCAATCGGAGCGGAGTGGCTACGGAATTCGCTATGCTTGTCCTGCATCTGCCGGCGCATAGTCCCACATGTCGTCAGGCAGCCTTCCAGCGTTAAGGATATACAGCTTATCCCTCAGAAGCTTGACCGCAGGAAAGGGCCGGTATGCGATCGTTCGCTCAATGAGCAAACCATTTTCGTCATCGGTGAGCAACTCCAGGCTCTCGATCTCATGTCCCTCGACCGTGCCTTGCCATCTGAGAAAGGTAGTTCTCTCATCCAGTTTTCCCTCGTAAATATACTTTCCAGGGTTATCCCGGCTCTTTGATGAGTTGGAGATCGTGAAGGCAACGTTCGCTCGTCCTTCAATGGCCCGGATGAGCATGGGGCTGTGCATTACGACGTTTTCCGCAAGTATTGCGGCGACTTGCTCGGGGGTGGGGGGACCAGCTTCACGTAACTTGCGCAGAGGGTGCATGGTTGATTCCTTTCTGTGTCGTGCGTGTTGTCGATGGCCTTTGCCTGTTTGTGGTCCCCGCGTCAAGCCTTCAACGGTGAACCTCCAAGAGAGGCACGCAGCCTCAGTGTGCTCCCAACGTTCGGTCCTCCCGATGCAAAGCGAAGCAAATCTTTGTTAACGGCCTTGGCAGTGCAACGATTCGAGCCGAGACGTTCCAACTCGTTGCGATTCAGTTGAGTCGGCAGCAATAGTGCGCCTACGGGTGACAAGTGGCGAGCGATCGCTTCGTCCTTTGCACTGATTAACGATGATTTTCAGGGAGACCTATTGTGCAGTGCTGCAAGATAACTTTCGGAAGCACGGGGCGCAAGCGATGAAGGCCGCGGATGTGCTCACACGGAACACTGATGTTCTCAACCAAAACCGATGTAACAAGCAAAGGAGTACTGTCATGAAAAGAATCGCCGCCCTCGCCATCCTTTTTGCCTCCGCATGCGCTATCGCACAGACCGATATGAGTATGCCGAAAGATTCACGTTCCGACGCCGACAAGATCGCAGACGCGCTGAAGGCCGGCCCTGAGTTTGTGACCAAGGATGCAACCGTTGTCGATTGGCCCAAAACAAAGGATGGAGAATATCGCGTTCTTCGTCCCGGAACGAATGGATGGACATGTCTGCCTGGACTTGGCGCGGCTCATCAGGACGAGCCCGGCTGCTACGACGCGGCGTTCTTTAAGTGGATCAAGGACACCCTGGCGGGAAGAACACCGCATCTTGACCGAGTCGGGATGTCCTACATGTATGCCGGCAAATGGCTTGGGACCAAGGACCATCCCAGCCAGGACGATCCCCATGCCTTTCATGTCGGTCCGCACATCATGATCGTGACCCCGGATTCCAACGAGCTGACGCTGATGAATCGCGATGGTACGGGCGGCCTGGCCTATGTGAATGGTCTTCCCGGACGTCCAGGACTCTTCCTCGTCATTCCGATCAAGCAATGGGGCGATCCCTATGTGACGAAGCCAATGGAGCCAATGAACCACTAAGCATCCGTCGTCTGGAAGTGGTGAAAGGCAGACCCTTTCTACAGATGAACGGAATGCTCGCAAGAGAGAAGAGATGAGGTGCAACTTGAAGATACACAAATCAGGTTATGGGATTGTCGTTGCTGTCTGCATCGGAGCGCTTGCACTTTACTGTGCAAGCACCCGAACAGCGGTACACGCAGCGAATAACAATGACGCATCGACCCAGGCGAAGATAGCAAGCGCGATCTCTGCCGGGCCGGAGGACATCACCCGGGACGCGACCATCGCCGAGATGGATGCCAAAGGCAACATGACGGTCATTCGTAAGGGGACAAACGAGTGGACCTGCATGCCGGGAGACCCAAACAGTATCGCCGATCCGCCGATGTGCGAAGACAAAGCCTCCATGCAGTGGGATTACGCGTTTCGACGGCATCTGCCGAAACCGCTCAACACGGTTCCAGGGATCACTTATATGCTTGCGGGCGCAGAGCAGCGCAGCGATAGCGACCCCTATGACAAGACCAGCCCACCGATCAAGATCGGGCCGCATTGGATGATCATGTGGCCCTTCGATCCCAAGCTAACCGGACTGCCGACGAAGCACAAGCCTGCCGGTGCTTACATCATGTGGGCGGGTTCGCCCTATGCCCATGTCCACGTCATGGGTAGACCGTAACAATTTACGCTCCGATGTCGATCGAGGTGATCGGCACCGGACACGTATCAACTTAGGAGAATTGTCGTGACGGAAGAGAAGAAGAAAGAGATTGCCTTGACCTTTCTGACTGCTCTGCAGACCAGAAATGCGATTGAACTACGGTCCGTCCTCACCGACGACGCTGTATGGAGCCTACCCGGAACCAGCGCCGTTGGCGGCGAAGCAAAGGGGGCTGAAGCTGTCGTGGCCAAAGGCCAGTTTCTCGGCAGCCACGGAGTCGATTTCGCCCTGCTGCATGTTCTCTATGGCTGGACGGATGTGGCCATCATGCTGCATAACACGGGCCAGCACGGGGACAAGATTCTCGATGAATATCTGACGTCCATTTTGTCTTTACGCGGAGAGAAGATCCAGCGCATCGACACATACATCTCCGATGTGCCGATGTTGGATCGTTTTGCGGGTGCGTAGCGTTCTCGCGACCATCGGTGCGGATCGAGATCATAATTCGGACGATCACGTCCGTCATAACCACAAGGAGAATTGCTAATGCCGCAGACAGTATTGATCACAGGTTGCTCCTCGGGACTTGGCCGGGCGACAGCGTTGGATTTTGCACGCAAAGGCTGGAACGTGGTTGCCACCATGAGACAACCTGATGGTAATTCCGACTTCGCCGGCCTCGATAATGTTCTCGTAACCGAACTCGATGTGGAAGACGAAGGTAGCATCCAGGGCGCTATCGATGCTGGAATCGGATGTTTTGGTGCCATTGACGCTCTTATCAATAATGCAGGCTTTGGCCTCTTTGGTCTGTTTGAGTCAACTCCCGTGGAGAAGATACAACAGCAGTTTGAAGTGAACGTCTTCGGCGCAATGGCAACAATACGAGCGATTTTGCCGCACTTCCGGTTTGCAAAGGCTGGCATCATCGTAAATATCACCTCGGGAGCGGGAGTATTCGGCCTGCCTGCGCTTTCTCTGTACTGCGCCAGTAAATTCGCTCTGGAAGGCTTCTCCGAAGCACTCTCCTATGAGCTTGCTTCCCTGGGAATCAAAGTGAAGATCATCGAGCCGGGCGGAGTCCTCTCGACAAGCTTCGGCAAACGTAGCGGAGACGAGGCGGCTGGGAATAATTCGCTGCCGGATTACGCTGCCTTCATGGCCCACACGGCGACCCTGTTCGACAACATGCGCTCCGGTCCAATGGGCACGGAAGAGCAGGTCACGGAGTGTATCTATACAGCAGTCACCGATGGAACAAATCAACTGCGCTATGTGGCCACCGATGACATCATGCCGCTGATCCATGCTCGCCGCGAAACCTCGGAGACGGAATACATGGCTCTGATGCGATCGTTTTTCGCGGGATAGATGGGGATACGAACCACGCCGGAGTTGCTAATTGAAATTTAAGGTCAGGTACTTCGTTCCAATATCCAGTGTCGTCGTCGCGTTAGCTGGCTTCATCGTTAATGTGGCTTGGTCGCAGTCTACGGAGGAAGGCACTCCTATGCAACAGAATGCTATGGCATCCCCTTGGCAGGCCGCACGTAACGATGGAGCGGCAGAATCCGACGCGGCCTTCAAGAACTACAGGTTTCGTGATGGCGAAGTCCTACCAGAGGTGCGTATCCACTACGCTACGCTCGGTACGTCCCACCGAGACAATTCCGGACAAATTGACAATGCGGTGCTCGTTGTCCACTGGACAGGTTCAGACGGCAACGCGCTTCTGAGTAAAAATTACATGGAGGCGCTGTTTGCCCCCGGCAAGCCATTGGATGCGTCACGTTATTTCCTGATCTTTCCCGATAATGTCGGACACGGTCGTTCCAGCAAACCGAGTGACGGTCTGAGAGCGCAATTCCCGAAGTACGGGTATGGCGACATGGTAGACCTGCAATATCGTTTGCTCACGCAGGTGTTAGGGGTGAAACATCTTCGCGCGATCCTGGGCATGTCGATGGGCGGAATGAATGCCTGGCAGTGGGCCGAGAGTCATCCTGATTTCATGGACGGTATCATGCCAGTCGTCTCGATGCCGATTCCGGTTTCTGGAAGGAATCTGCTCTGGAGGAGGATCGTCATCAACTCCATTCAATCCGATCCCGACTATAAGGCAGGCGATTATTCGAGTCCTCCGGCCGGCTGGATAAAGACTTTTCCGCTTATGAGAATGATGCTCGACGGCGTCCCCCATTTGCAGGAAGTCGTGCCCGACCAGGCCGGAGCCGATCGATTCATTGCTGAGGCGCAAAAGCAAGCGATGCCCACCGACGCAAACGATATCCTCTACTCCCTCCGTTCGTCCTCCGACTACAATCCAGAAGCTGAACTGCACTCCATTAAGACCATCGTCTACGCCCTAAACTTTTCCGATGACGCATTCAACCCAGCAGAACTTCAGAATATGGATGGTCTCATCGCAAAGGTACCGCACGGGCGCTTCGTACTCCAACCAGGATCTGCGCAGACCTTTGGTCATTTGACGATGGCTCATCCGGAACTGTGGGCAAATCACGTTGCCGAGTTCATCCGATCTCTTCCGTAGACGCCTTGCCCATCCCCAGCGCAAGGCGTCGCACACCGAGTTAATCCTCATTCGGGATTCTGCGATGAGATGCTGGCGCAATCCTAAGGCTTTGCGCGAAAATAGAGGGAGGCAGTCACAAGCCTGGCGCAGCAGGCACCCGGCCCGGAGTTAGACACCATGATCGACACAGGAGCTTATGCGGAACGGATGGCGAGGTACTTACACCTCGAAGATTCTCCCGTACACGCGACGCTTGGCTCTGGTAATTCCGCACTTGTCGTGACTCGCCTGCATGCCCCCCGTGGATTCGCTACACCGACAGATCCGATTCCGGTCGAAAAAGCATTCTCAATTCATCTCCATCTTCGAACCAGCCTGGGGGGTCAATTGTGGTTGGGTGGAAAATTAGAGCCCACTGGAAAGCGGCCGTCCGGGGGGGTAACGATCCTAGACCTTGAGCACGAGCCGATTGCGTTCTTTCCGAACCCGATTGAGGTTATACAGTTTTACATACCGCGAGTCGCTTTAGAGGAATTCGCTTATGAACATTACCTGCCCAAGCTCGACACGCTACGGTGGCCTCATTGCGAAATGGATACGACCCTAAAGCATCTTGGAAAGTCGCTTCTGTTCTCTATTCAACAGTCTCATCAGACCCCCAGACTTTTTCTTGACCACCTGGGCCAAGCGGTTCTCGCGCACGCTACATTCGCTTATGGCGGAATCCGCAGCGGGTTGAAATCGGATCGAGGACATCTGGCTCCGTGGCAGACCCGTCGTGCAAAAGAACTTCTGAGTGCTAATTTGAATGGCGACATCTCCCTATCTTCGGTCGCAGCCGAATGCGGCTTGTCGGTAAGCCACTTTGCTCATGCCTTTCGAAAAACATTCGGACAACCCCCGCATAAGTGGCTGATGGAGCAACGACTAGACGCCGTCAAAAACCTTCTGCTGACCTCCCGGTTATCGCTTGCGGAAATCGCGTCTCAATATGGTTTCTCCGATCAGCCCTCCCTAAATAGATTCTTCAGAAGATTTGTGGGCGAAAGCCCCGGCGAATGGCGACGCAGCAGAAAAAGCCATCTTTGAACAGTCTTCGCCAAGACACTCCCGGTCCCCCTGGCCTACGCTTTGAAAGCATGGTAGATGCGGGAGTTGACTGTGTTTTGCCCGCGCCTCAATTCATTTGTTTCTGAGCCCCATACGCTTTGTGGCGAATGTCTTGCGGTCGCGCAATTTGGGAGCGATGAAACCATCTTCTTGTTTCGGCACGTTCGAATTGATTCCAGAGCGCAGCGCTCTGCTGTGTGATGGGGAAGCTGTGCATCTCGGCAGTCGGGCGTTTTCGCTGCTTAGAATCCTCGTAGAGAATGCAGGGAAAGTGGTGAGCGGGGCTGAATTGACCGCTCAAATATGGCCGGACACAAGCGTTGGCGAAGCCAATCTGAGAGTGCATCTAGCCGCCGTTCGAAAAGTCTTATCCGAAGGCGGCTGTCCGGATGGATGTATCGTGACGGTTCCTGGTCGCGGATATCAGTTTGCGATGCCGGTCACGCATCGGAAGACAGAGAATTATCAAAAGAGTTGGGTCAATGTTCCACCTCTACTTGCGAAACTGATAGGCCGCGATCAAGTCATTCAGGAGATTCTTTCGGATCTGGCCGATCGTAGGCTCATCAGCATTGTGGGCAGTGGTGGGATTGGCAAGACCAGTGTTGCGTTGGCGACGGCTGGAAGAGCTATTGAAATCTATCCGGACGGCGTGTTCTTTGTAGATTTCACGTCTCTCACAGTCTCCTCGCCGTTGGCCTTTGCCTTGACTAGCTCTCTCCGACTGCCGGCGTCATCGGGCATTGATGAAATGGCGGTTTTCGATTATCTGGGACCGCGTGAAACGCTCATTGTCTTCGACAATTGTGAACATGTAATTGAGGCTGCCGCCTCATTCGCGGAGAAGGTCTTGCGCGAATGCCCGAATGTCCATCTCCTTGCCACAAGCAGAGAGCCGTTGCGAACCGAGGGAGAGTTCGTGAAGAGGTTATTACCTCTTCAAGCGCCGTCGCTCGGAGATGCCTCGCTCACCGCTGTCGAGGCTCTAGCCTTTCCGGCAGTCCAACTCTTCGTCGAGCGAGCGTCTTCAGGCGTTGCGGGCTTCTCACTCACGGATGAAGATGCACCGGCCCTGGCACTTCTCTGCAACAAGCTCGACGGAATTCCCCTCGCTATAGAACTAGCCGCTGCCCGCATAGATCTCTTTGACATCCGAACGCTCACCAATCAACTTGAAGATTGTCTTGAGCTCCTAACCCGCAATCGACGTACGGCGCAAGAGCGTCATCGCACGCTGCGCGCCACGCTTGATTGGAGCTATGGGCTCCTTTCAGACGGCGAACAGCTCCTCCTAGCGCGATTGAGTGTCTTTCGAAGTGAGTTTGATCGCGATGCAGCCCTTATGGTCGCAACGGATCACGCCATGACGAAGGGCAGAATTTGGGAGTCCCTGCCCAACCTTGTCGCGAAGTCTCTTCTCGTGATGTCGAACCAGGGCAGCACGCCCGTATTCCGGCTCTTGGATTCCACGCGCGCGTATGCCATTGAGAAGCTTGGGGACGGCCCTGGCGCGAACTCTGTCCGTCGCTTACATGCCGAATACATTCGCGATAAAACTCTAAGTCTCGCGCCAAAAAATGGATTTGTGGTGAAGTCTCACCAGGAATCCCATAGCAAGATGGTGGATGAACTCCGTGCAGCTATTGTGTGGGCTTTCTCAGCGAAAGGCGACCCAGAACTCGGAATTGAGGTTATAGCCTCCTCGGCATATCTCTGGTTTCAGCTATCTCTCTTTGAAGAGTTCAAAGTTCACGCTGATCGCGCATTAGAAGCCATGAGCGGCACGCCGAATGCGTCTAGGGCTGAACTTCGGCTCTTGCTCGCGAGGGGGCCCGCGCTCTACGAAACCCTCGGAGCGGTACCGGAGCTATTTGGTACTGCAACTCGGGCACTCGAACTCGCCAGACAGTTGGATGATCGGCTAGGAATCAGCGGAGCCCTTCATAATCTGTGGCGTTATCACCACGGCCTCGGAGAGTATAGCCAGTCGCTCGACGTTGCACTCCAGATCGAGGAGTACGTCGGCGCTGATTCTCAACACGTATGGTGGAATCCGCTGAAAGCTCTGTCGCTCTTGTATCTGGGAAATCTCAAGGAGTGTCGGTCTGTTCTGTCCGAAATAGAAGATCAGGTGACGATCTCCGATGACGGCATACGCGGAGCCTATGACTATAACTTGGCAGTATTGGTCAAGGGAACCCTGGCCCGCGTTTTGTGGCTTCAAGGCTTTCCGGAAGACGCTGTTCGCGTCGCCGAAGAATCGGTGGCTGCCGCATTGGAAACGAAGCAGTCGGTCGCGATCTGTTTTGCACTTTCCATTGCGGGATGCCCAATCAACATTTGGAATCGAAATCTGGAGGACGCAGAGCGCAATCTGTCCCTATTGCAGGAGCACGCCCGTCTTTCCAATTCTCTGTATTGGAAGCAGTACGTGGATGTGTTCCGTTTGGGCGCCGTAGCAGCGAAAGGCCAATCCACAGATCGTCAATTCAAGGCAGGAAGGCAACAATCTCATTGGGATTATCGACATTGGGAAAACTTCAGTGTGCTCGGGCTGGGTTTTGCACCCGTCCTCCTAGTGCAGCGGGCGAAAAGCGACCCTTCGTGGTGGTGTGCCCCCGAAGTTCTGAGATTAGAAGCCGTGCGGATGCATGGTGAGGGCGAGTCGCAGGCTAGAGCTGATGTATGCCGGCTGTTGCAGCAGTCTTTGGAGATTGCGCAACGTCAGCAAGCGCTCTCGTGGGAATTGAGGACAGCAACCACACTCCTTGAGCTGGCTCAAACTGGCGACGAGATCACGCAGGCGAAGCGCCTGCTCAAGGAGACGATGAGCGACTTTGCCGCCGGATTTGATTCGTATGACTTTCGCAGAGCGGAGGCCCTCCTTGAAAAGTCTCCTCGTTTTGCAGGTGCATCCCTGTGACGGAAAACATGAACTTCTCCGAAGTTGACAAGAACAGGGTGCTGAGGCAACTGGACTCCTTTGAGGAACACTTCTGGCTGATGGAGCGGGTTGCTCGACGCGGGCATGTTCTCGCGGCCGAGATCAGCGGTCAGACAAAAATCGAAAACTGGCACGAAGCACTTCGGGAATTGCAGAAGGCATATCCGCTTTTACAAGCGTCGATCGGCAAGGTTGAAGGAGAACGTCCGTTTTTTTATAGCGTTCCGGAGCGGCCTATGCCATTGCGCGTGGAGCCGCTTACGTCATCGTTTTCAGTCACGGAGGCAATCGAGAAGGAGCTCTCGGACCCCTTCACGGACGGCGAGCCGTTAACGAGGTCTGCGTTGTTTCATCAGGGAAATAAGTGCGTGTTCCTGATCGCCTCACACCATGCTTCATTGGACGGAAAGTCTCATCTCTTCCTGCTCCACGACCTGTTGTGTTTGCTGACGGAACGCGCGTCGCAAAAACCGCAGCCGCTCACCCCATCTGTCGCTGAACTGTTCGGTCGTGACAGCCCGGAGTATCGAACAACGGAACATTTTTCCGAGGTTTCAAATGAGGCAGTTCCCGTGCATCCGGCAACTGCCGTCCACGTCACCCGTACAGAATTGTCGAGTGCTGAGACGGAGGCTCTCGTAGCCAATGCCAAACGGCGGGGTGCCTCTGTTCACAGCGTCGTTTTGACGGCGTTGGCTCTGGCAGGACTTCGGTCAAGCGTAGTTTGGCGGACTGATGGTATTCGTTGTCTGAGCCCAGTCGATATACGCCCGTTTCACGGGCTGACCGATCAAGTGGGGCAGCTGGTCGTTCTCCACCGCTGCCTACTGGAAGAACTACGCGAAGATCAGTTCTGGGAGATTGGAGCGCGGATCACCTCTTCAATGAAGTCAAGTTCGCTTCGCAGCAGCATCGACGAATTCCTGAGCCAAGCCAGTTCCTTGGTAGAGGACGAGCATTCGCCGCAAACCCATCTAAGACTGCTACTGAATAGCGGGTTCGTGCACGATCTCATGCTGACGAGCTATGGCTCGTATCAAGTGCGTACACGTTTCAGGGGACTGCAGCTTGACCAGGTCTTCACTGCTGGGTTTGTCGGGGGGCCAGATACACAAAAGTTTTCCACGATGACGGTGAATGGATCGCTTGGAATTACGCATGTCGCCCATCATCCGTTTCCGGAGATGTTGCAAACCGTAAAAGAGATCTTGACCGCCGCACTAGCAACAAGCTCATAAATGATCGTGCGAGTCTCAAATGCCAGACTCGTGAAAACAAATGTTGGATCACCAACGAAGGGAAAACATATGAGCGATACAGATGTTCTAGCAAACAAAGCTCTCGTCTTGACGGCCATGAAAGCAGTCTTTGTGAATCGGGACTTGAGTGCTTTCGATAAGTATTGGGCCGAGGACTACATACAACACAACCACTACATCCCCCCGTTTCGAGAAGGGCTGCGCGAACTCGCTGCCAACGTGCCGGCTGACTTCAAGTACGAAGCTGGAATGATTATCGGAGAGGGCGATCTCGTCATGATCCATGGACGATATTCCGCACACGGCCCTTTTAGCAAACCCGTCATTGCTGTGGACATCTTCCGAATCGAAGACGGATTGCTCGCAGAACATTGGGACGTTCTCGAAGAAGAAATATCCGCCGCCCAGACAGCGAGCGGTAACGAGATGTTTACGAATCCGCAGGCTTCTTAGTTCGATCAGCAGACTCCAGATAGGAGTTTCTGATACGTGGCACCGTTCAATTTGGTTGTGCTGTGAGGCCGAACACTTATCAGACTTCTCCCAAACCCGACGCAGGAAACGAGCGGTTGCACCTCTTAGTAGCCGCTCAGATTTGTCCGATCTGTGGGCGGCAACTGACCGGAATTAGATTACCTATGAGAGGAAAATCCGCAATGCGAGACAAATCCGTTGAGTATTCTTGTGCTGCAGAATTAGCGGTCAGCCCCTTCATGGAAAGTGGAGGATACAGATTCTGTGTGTCATACGGGTGGTCCGATACGCTTTGGTCAGCCGGGACGCCTTATCCCTTCAGCCTCAAGAAAAGGATTGGCAGAAAACCTCAGAAAGCTTCAGTCCGCGGGTTGATCGTGAGAAATGATCCGAGCAACCATATTCTCTACGTTGAGTATGATCTGGCGGAGCCGGTAAAGGCAGCCACTTACGAGCTGCTCGACCAACTAGCGAAGTGGGGAACGCGTATGAAGGCCATGATTCGAACCATCCTAAACCGTAGCAAAAGGTGAAAGCGGATGTAGCAGGTGGGATTGGTTGCAAATTGTCTCAACGTTGCCGAGACAATTTATTGGGCATCTTCGACAGGGCGTACATGAAAGCCTGTGTCCCTTGGCCCAAAATATCGCTGTCTAAACCAGAAGCCACGTTGACCAAGCCGATCAATGCTGGCACCTCTATGAGTGGACCTATGACGATGGGGTGTGGTGACAAGTGCACGTATGTTCATGGTCTACGGAGAGATGATTGGCCGATCCGCAATCCTAAAGGGCTTACGCCGGAGGAGGTACGTATTATCCGAGATGAGATTAAGGAAAGAGTGCAATCGCTCATTGCGAATTTCGCGGCAAGCACAGTGGCCACTGGTGATCTAGCCAGCCAAGATTTATCGTAAGAAGCATGAATGGGCCCATCACAACACGAGCCTGCGTTATTGCATGGCTGTTGTGCGCGGTGGTGGCTTGCCTGGCAGTTCACTCGCCGCATTGCGATTTGTGCGATGGACCGTACTTTGTTGCCTCGTCTTCGCACCAATCTCATGTCAACCATCCGCTACCTGCCACGCCGGGTAACTGTAATGGAATCTGCTCGTGCTGTGGGTTTCGCAGGATCCCGAATGCACGTCCTGTCCTGGATCTGGCGAACGTGGTGACCACAGGTGTTTGGCCTGAATCGCCTTCACCTGTCCCTGGGCCGCGCTCGCCCATATTTCGACCACCCCGCATAGCAATCTCCTCTTAGCTTGACGTCTCTGCGCCCCTTGGCGCGAACAAACTTCACTCTGGAGATCTGATATGCGTATACGGTCGTTCACGCTCGCTGAAGCGTGCCTGTTTCTGTTTTTGTGTCTGCCCGCTCTTGGGCAGACTTCCCCTGGTACATCCTCCCCCGATTCACAAGCGGCCAGCGAGGATAAAGACCCTGTAGCCATCCTTGAGCTTGGCGCCTCCACGAGCTGGAACTTCAGCGGAGGCGCGGCGACGTTCGCGCCGAACCTTGCAGCGGAGATTACCCCGATAGAGAATTGGCTGGAAGTTGAGGCAGGCGTGTCGCCCTTCTACGCTCACAACTCTACAGAGTGGGACACCGACCTGCTCTTCAAGAAACCGTGGACACTGTCGCGGACGGCAGAGTTCATGCTGGGCGTCGGTCCCGAGTGGGTTCACCTCAACCAGAATGGAAAGGCTAGCAACTCCATAGCTGGAGAGGTGGCGGGAGACTTTATGTTCTGGCCAAAGAGAAAACACCGCTTCGGATGGTATCTTGAACCGGCTTACGACTACAGCTTTGCAGGAGGTCACCAGCAATCCATCGGTATGAGCGGCGGTCTTCTCATTGGAATCCCGTGATCTCCAGAGGCGATGGAAACGCTTAGCGGTGTGAAGGGAGAAGGCCCCTCAGGGGCTTCCTCCCCCCTCTTCTAAATGCTCTCTGAAGTCCGTGGCTGTAGATGTCCCTTCCGCAATGCACGTTCCTTCATCATCACGAAGAAGACGGGCACAAGGATTAGGACGTGGATAGTGGAAGTAATCATGCCGCCGACGATAGGCGCGGCAATCGGCTTCATCACATCGGAGCCGATGCCGGATTCCCAGAGGATTGGAACGAGACTGGCAAGCACAGCGCAGACGGTCATCAACTTTGGCCGCAAACGGTGGACAGCCCCTTCGATGGCCGCGGCTTCCACATCAGCGTTGGTCAACGGCTTTCCGCTTTGCAGTCTGTATTCGAGCGCTTCATGGAGATAAACCACCATAACGACACCCGTCTCTACTGCGATTCCAAAGAGCGCAATGTAACCGACCGCCACGGCGACGCTGAAGTTGTAGTGGAGAAGCCATTGCAGGAGCAACCCTCCACTCATCGCATAGATGGTTGGGAAGATGAGAACAAGCGCTTCGGCAACCGAGTGAAAGATCAGGTACAGCAACAGGAAGATCACAAAGAAGACAACTGGCAGAATAAGTTGCAGTCTTTGCTTAGCGCGGAGTTCAAGTTCATATTCTCCCGACCATTGGAAGGTGTAATTTGCAGGCAAGGCCAGTTTGTCGTGAATGAGTTTGTTGGCCTGTGCGACGAAGCCGCCGTAATCGGAGTTCTTGAGATCGATATAGATGTATCCGGTTAGCGCACCGTCTTCGTCCCGAATCATGGCCGGACCATGCGTGAAGGAGATCTTCGCTACTTGCCCCAGCGGAATCTGCGCTCCCGAAGGAGTTCCGATCAGCACGCTACGCATCTTCTCGACATTGTCGCGGAAGTCCCTCTGGTATCGAACATTGATGGGATAGCGTTCGCGCCCCTCGATGTTCTCAGCAATATTCTGTCCGCCGATGCCCGATGAAACCGCTGTCTGCACATCCGCGATCGTGAGGCCGTAGCGGGCCGCCTCCTCCCGCTTGACCTCGACATTGATATAGAAACCCTGCGCGACCTTTTCAGCAAACACAGATCGCGTCTGCGGAAGCCCGGAGAGAACAATCTGAAGCTGCGAAGCCAACTGCTGAATGCCGTCCACATTCGGCCCTTGCACCTTCATGCCCAGCGGTGTCTTAATGCCGGTCAACTCCATGTCCAGGCGATTTTCGACCGGACTTGTCCAGGTATTCGATAGACCGGGAAACTGTAGTTTGTCATCCAGCAGATGGATGAGCTTCTCGTAGGTCATCCCAGCGGGCCATTGCTCCCGTGGTTTGAGCATCAGCGTGGTGTCATACATATCCAGAGGCGCATTGTCGGTTGCACTGTCCGAGCGACCGACAGCACCGAATACGCTGGCAACTTCCGGGAAGCTGCGCAGGATGCGGTCCTGCTGCTGCAGGAGCACCTTCGCCTGCTCGATGGAGATGCCGGGGAGAGCAGTCGGCATATAGAGAGTGGAGCCCTCAAATAGTGCCGGCATGAACTGGCTGCCCAAGCGTGTTGCGAGTGGAAATGTGACCAGCAGAAAGATCAGATTGACCACGATGGTCTGCCAGCGGTGCCGCAGGCAGAATTTGAGAATGGGCAGGTAAATCGCCTGCGTGACGCGGGAGATTGGATTCGCATTCTCCGGCTTGAGCCGCCCTCGAATCAGCATCACCATCAAAACAGGCACGAGGGTGATCGCAAGAATGGAGGAGGAGCCGACTGCCAGAGTCTTGGTCCATGCCAGGGGGCGGAACATGCGTCCTTCCTGCGCTTCGAGCAGGAAGACCGGCATGAAGGAGACAATGATGATGATCAGGGAGAAGAAGAGCGCGGGACCGACCTGCTTGGCCGAGTTGATAAGAATGCTTTGCCGCTCTAGCTCTGATACCGGGTTAGCGTCGTTTTCCTGCCGTTCCGACAGATGGCGATAGCCATTTTCGACCATCACAATAGAGGCATCGACAAGCACACCAACGGCCAACGCGATGCCGCCCAGCGACATGATGTTTGAGCTCACGCCCAGCCAGTACATCGGGATGAAAGACATCAGTACCGCGATGGGCAAGGCAACAATTGCGATAAGCGCCGAGCGGAAATGAAAGAGGAAGATGATGATGACCAGGCTCACGATAACTGCTTCTTCGAGCAGATCGCGCTGTAGCGTTTTGATCGACGCGTCGATTAGATCAGAGCGATCGTAGCCCGTCATGATCTGGACGCCGGGCGGAAGTGACGGTGCAATCTCACGCAGCTTCTGCTTGACTCCGTTGATGGCCTTCAGCGCGTTCATGCCT
>NZ_LBHJ01000014.1:0-173436 GCF_001006305.1 Silvibacterium bohemicum | reverse complement strand
GGCGCATGACGATGATCCCGCCGACAGTTTCCCCATCTCCATGCCACTCGGCAACCCCTTCGCGGATATCCGGGCCAAAGCTCACCGTCCCCAGATCGCGTATCAGGATAGGTGTCCCATTTTTGCTGCCCACGGCAACCGTGGAGAGATCATCCAGAGACCGCAGATAGCCGAGACCGCGGATCATGTAGTCCGCACCGCTCAAATTAAGAACGCGGCCGCCGACTTCGTTCGTGCTCATCTTTACTTTGTCGATGACGGTAGATAGCGGAATGCCATAGGCAAGCAGCTTGTTGGGATCAAGTTGTACCTGATATTGCTTTACGAAGCCGCCGATGCTGGCGACTTCAGCCACTCCAGGTACGGTCTCCAGCGCATAGCGCAGATGCCAATCTTGTAAGCTGCGTAAGTCGGCAAGACTGTGTTTACCGCTCTTATCAACGATGGCATACTCATAGACCCAACCGGCGCCCGTTGCATCGGGGCCGATCGAAGGATGCACGTTCTCTGGCAAACGCCCGCTGATCTGCTGGAGGTATTCGATGACACGCGAGCGTGCCCAGTAGAGGTCCGTGCCATCCTCAAAAACAACGTAGACGTAGGAGTCGCCCAACATGGTCTGTGCGCGAACGGCTTTGACATGCGGGGCGGCCAGCAGGCTGGTAACGATTGGATAAGTCACCTGGTCCTCAATCACATCGGGTGGCTCGCCTGCCCACCCTGTATGGACGATCACCTGCACGTCCGAGATGTCCGGTAAGGCATCTAGCGGCACATGCTGCAACGACCAGATTCCAGCAAGTGTAAGCAGCAACACGCAGGTGAAGACGATGAAGCGATTGCGGGCGCAAACGTCAATAATTCTGGAAAGCATTACATGCCTCCTGCCGCGTTCAAGCGCAATTGCTTGGTGGCGATCACCTGGCTATTTTTCTTAGCCGAGATGGTGACCTGATATGTGCCGCCCGAGTCCAGCGAACCGCTTCCTTCATACATGCCGTTGCCTTTGTCGATCAGCTTGGCGCTTGCGTTCATTGCGGCCATTCCCATTGCAGGCATTGCTGCCATATAGAACGTGACTGAAACATCAGCTCCAGTAATGGGAGTTCCATCTGCACCAGTGAGTTTCACGCGAAAGACGTTGCTGCCTTTTTGCGGAGGGTTGGGATCAGTGGTGAAGTCGATATTTGCCTGAGCAGCAGCCGGTGCGCTCGCTGTTGAAGGACTTCCCCCCGCACCCGGCGCAGGTGGCACGAAGGAACCTGCGGCAGCCTGTAACTGGCTTTCTGAGTCGATGAGGAAGCTGGCAGATATGACGATTGATTCGTGTGCCTTCAGTCCCTTGAGCACTACAAAGTCATCGCCGACGCGGGGGCCAATTGCGATCTCTTTTGGCTCAAGACTGCCATTGCCATGATTGAGGAAGATCAGTTGCCGCGTGCCGGATTGAAAGACCGCCGAAGCAGGAACAATAAGCTGGCGTCCCAGGCTGGTCTTAAGATCGACGTTCACGAACATGCCCGGCTTCAGTTTGAGTCCCGGATTCGCCATAGCCAACCGCACACGAACCGTGCGTGTCGCCATATCCACCTGTGGCAGGATCTCTTCGATCTGACCAGAGAAGGTGCGGCCCGGATACGAATCGACGGTAATCTGCGCGGTATCACCTGGCTTTACGCGGCCTATGTCGTCCTGGAAGACTTGGGCATACACCCACACGCGCGACAGGTCGGCGACGGTGTAGAGCTTCGTCGAGGGTTCAGCATACATATTGGGCAGAGCATTCCGCTCGGTAATGTATCCCTCAACTGGCGAGTTGATGGTGAGGTCTGTAACCGGCTTGCCGGTCTGCTTCAGTTTTGCGATTTCACTCTCGGGTATGTCCCATTGCTGTAGCCGCTGCTCCGCAGCGACCGAAAGCGTGGCCGCACCATCCGCAACACCATCGATAGTGCTTGCACTCATGGTCTTCTGGTTCTGCCGTGCCAGCAGATACTCCTGCTGCGTGGCGACGAGATCGGGGCTGTAGATGGTGAAGAGCGGTTCACCCTTGCGCACATACTGATAGGTCGCATTGGCAAACACCTTGCGGATGTAGCCGGGAAAGCGCACCTGCACATAGGAGACAAGACGCTCGTTAATATCCACCGTGCCGGTCGCGCGTATGTCGTCGCTTAGTTGTTTGTACTCGACCGTGCCAAGCTGCACACCAATGCTCTGCATCCTCTCGGGTGTGAGCTGCACGGGAACGAGCGGAGCATCTACCTTCATATTCGGCATATCTGACATGGATGGCTTGGGCTCGTCCGCTGTGGCTGGCGGACCGGAGGCGACCGGCTGTGGGTCTGCGGACATCGGCGACCGCTGTGACATTGGCAACTTGATTGAATGAGAGCGGTGGGCCCATATTCCTGCGAGAACGGCCAGGATGGTAATCCAGACGAGTGAGGTTCTCAAGATATATTTGTTCATCGCAGTGTCGCTCCTGTCAGAGTTTCAAGGTGGGCCAGAGCAGCTTCGTGATCCACGAGCGTCTGCGCGTATTCGAGCCTCAAACTCAAAAGGTCGGTGAAGTATGAGAGAACGTGAACAAACGGCTCGCGATTGGACGCATACGCGCTCAGTGTCGCCCGATAGGCTGCATCCGATTGTGGGACCAGCCCTTCCCGATATTCCTTCAACAACTCTTCATCGCTAGTTGCTTTGACATACCCTTCCTGGACCTCGGCGAGTTGCTGTTGCAGATGCGCGTTGAGCGTTTGTTGTGATTCGGAACGCTTCTCGGTGGCCTCTGCGATCTCTGCATCGACACGTTTCTTGCGAGGGAAACGTACATCGAAGGTGAACATGTAATAGTCCCGATACTTGCGGTCGGTGTTTTCGTAGAGATAGCCCACCTCGAAGTCCGGCTTTCCTTCACGCTTCGCGGAGGCCAACTGCGCTTCTTGCCTCCGAATGGAACTCGCATCGACCTGGATACGTGGGTTGTTCTGTCGGATCATCGCAAGCAATTCATCGGAGGTGTGTTTGATCGGAGTTTCGACCAGGTCTTCCGTGACAATGTCGGGCGAGCCCTGGTCCCGACTAAGCAGCCCTTTGAGATGGGCCTGTATCTCTCCCATCTGCTGATGGTGCATCGTGATCTCTTTCACGATCTTCGTCCGGTTCACCTGAGCCTGCAGGACATCCTGCTGCATCCCTTGGCCGACCTGATAATGGGTCGTCGCATCCTGAATGAGCTGGTCAAGCACAGACTCGTTTTGCCGCAGGATGCCAAGCGTCTGTTGTAGATAGGCCAGTTGGAGGTAATCAGCCTTCACCGCGTCTGCGATGCTGGTCTTCGTGACTTCGACTTCAGCTTGCTTCGTGTCGGCATCGCGTTCGGCGACATCTTCGCGCGCCCGCAATTTTCCTGGATACGGCAATTCCTGCGACGCTCCGACGCCGATGTACGCGAAATCGCTGTTGGTGTATCCGGCAAACGGCTTTGGGCTGCCCACACTGAACTGCTGGTAGGTGAATTTCGGGTCCGGCAATGTAGCCACCTGCGGCACCGTTTGCCGGACGGCCCGCACGCCGTGATCGGCTGCGGAGATTTGTGGGTTGTTTGCCCCGGCCTCAGCTAAAAGCTGGGACAAGGACGTGGGCGTACTCGCCACCGGCGTCTGCCCGAAGGCAGAAAGTGCGGTGACCAGCACGAGCGTGGCGGTCAAAGAGACCACGTTCATACGGAAGCTCCAATCTCAAATGCAGTTCAAGGCATTCGCCGAAATACACGCACACAGGTGTGCGCGCTCGGCAAAAGTAGAGTGCGAGAAAGGAGCTGACTAGATTCTTAGGATGGAAATGGTCGAAGGGGGAGACTTCGGAGGCGAATAGTCGGGGCGTTCTGTCCACCCGGTGACAACGGCGGCCGGATTGACGAGCTCGAAAGCGGCTAACCAGATAACAGGCGCCACAACCGGGTGGAACGTAACCGTCTTCGTGTCCAGAGCGTTATCGCGAACGCTCGGCAGAGTCTTCTGGCAGCAGCCATGCGACGCTGGCATGTTGTCCATCTGCCCGCACTGGTTCTTCATCATGCGGCAGCAGGCACGTTCTTCTGTGTTCATCTCCGTGTTGGAAACCACGCAGGCCATCGCCGGGGCCAGACATGACACGAGCAGCAGGACCAGCACACCGAATTGGCGGAGAATACACACTCGTAGGATAAGACTACGTCCTACTAGGTAATGAGAGCAACCACTATCGCCGCTGCGGGCAGCAAAGTTCGAGGCGCATCCGGTTGAAGATGCGCCATAAAGATGCTGTGGGATAAATCATTTATTTACAATCACTTAGCATAAGGGGTTCGGCAGAGGTCTGTAATCTTCAAAAGTGCAAGTGTCAGAAACGGCGGCGGATGCCGAGATTCTTTCGAAACGCGAAGGTGCCGACGGGTGCTGAAGAAGCTACCTGACGCGATGAGCGTTTACTTTACAAATCCTTTGAAACTGACTCTCCTAACTGACGAGTTAATCTTTTGCCAGGGCAAGCTCTACGATCTGCCTGAGCGTCTTGCGGGAAGCACCATCCCTGGACTGGAGGGCGAGTCCGTGAAGAACGGTGGTGTAGTACGCGGCCAAAGCAGCGACAGGTGCTGTTTTCGGGACGTCCCCATCTTGTTGTCCTTGCTTTAGGCGATTAAGTATGGCTTGGGATATCTGGCGACGTATGAATAACAGATGATCCTGTACCGCTTTGTTCTCCACGGCGCAATTGGTGGCTCCCAGAATCAGTAAGCAGCCTCCAGGTGCATCGGGCGCTGAAAATGCATCCACGGCAGCCTGCAACATGGCATGTAAGGCTTCGCGAGCATTTACTCCCTTTGTGAGAGCATCAGTCGTGCTGAAGCCTGCGGTCTGACGATAGAGATCGACGGCATCGCGGAACAACTGCTCTTTACTTCCAAACGCGGCATAGAGGCTCGCTTGCGTAATCCCCAACTCGGCACGCAGATCCGCCATCGAGATCGCATCGTAACCGCGCGACCAGAAGAGGCGCATCGCTTTCCCTAACGCCTGATCTCGATCGAACTCACGCGGTCTACCACGATCACGTCTGGGGCTGTCTGCACTATTTATAGATCGATTGATCTTTATATTTGCATTTTCGCGTCTCGCCATGTATGTATTTATAGACCAGTTGATCTTGAAATGGAAGGGCTGGTCTGTCCCTCATTTCAAATCAGGAGTACATCATGAGCCTCAGCGCCCCTAGTACCGGTTCGATATCCTTTCCCACAACCTTCGAGACCCGCAAAATCGAAACAAACGGTGCGACAATCCACACACGCGTGGGCGGCCAAGGACCGGCCGTAGTAATGTTGCACGGCTTTGGTACGACCGGAGATATGTGGGTTCCGCTGGCCTCGGTACTTGCAGCAGACCATACTGTCATCGTGCCCGACTTGCGCGGACTTGGATTGTCTTCCAAGCCGTCGGGAGGATACGACAAGAAGACGCAAAGCCATGACGTGGCAGGCGTGATGGATGCACTTGGTGTTTCTTGCGCCGATTTTGTAACCCATGACATCGGAAACATGGTCGGTTATGCTTTCGCCGTGGGATTCCCTGATCGGGTGACTCGCTTCGTGCCCATCGACGCACCTCTTCCCGGAGTCGGGCCTTGGGAGCAGATCGTTCAAGACCCCCGCATGTGGCAGTTTGGCTTCGGCGGCCCGGACATGGAGCGCCTTGTCGCTAGCCGTGAACGCATCTACCTTGACCGCTTCTGGAATGAATTCTCCCTCCACCCCGAGCGATTCGATGAAGCGAAACGCCAGCATTACACGGCGCTCTACGCGATGCCCGGCGCGATTCGCGCGGGCTTCGCACAGTTCGCTGCCTTCGGACAGGACGCACTCGACAGCAAGACATATCTTGCCAAGGGCAAGCTCACCATGCCCGTGCTCGCGATTGGAGGCGAAGCTGCATTCGGTCCGATGATGGCGGCTGTGATGCGCGTTGTCGCCACCAACGTGCAGGAGGCAATCGTTCCAGACTCAGGACATTGGATTATGGAGGAGAACCCAGCAGGAACCACGAAACTCGTTATGGACTTCATGCAATCATGAAGGGCTGCTGTCGTTGTTCCATTCGCAACATCGGCTACCCAGCTTCTGGTTCCTCATCACACTTCGAGCGACTGATTGGTAACGGGAAGTCGGATAGGCTCCAGCAATTCGGAAGTGGCGTATCGCGGTATGCTGCGGCGTCTCACAGGACTAATGGAGCCAAAGTTTCAGCCTACATCTGGTCAATGAGTGCGTTGGCCTGTTCTCGCCAGCTGAGACTGAACTTGCATTGCCAGTCACTCAGGCGCACGAGGAGCTTCTACTTTTGTAGGCTATTGCCGTTCCCGACCGATGGAAGGCAATTCCTTCTCCTTCCCAAATTCCCCGGAAGCGCTGTCTCAAGGAGAAAGGCCGTTATATGCAGCGAACCATCAATTTCTCGGTTTCGCATGCACCGCTTTGTCTTCTGTCAGTCCATATATACGATTCCATGTTCTGCTGGCAGGCCCTCCCTTGCCGTGATATGGGGCGGAGTCGATTTCGCTTCCTTGATGGGCGAAACCCGATCAGCCCAACTCGAAATAGCCTCTTTTGACAGCGATCGTCACCGCATGAGTCCGGTCATTTGCGCTTAGCTTGAAGAGTATTTTTTGAACATGGGTTTTCACTGTAGTCTCGGCGAGCGACAGCTCCGCCGCAATCACCTTGTTCGAAGTCCCCGCCGCAATCAGTTTCAGCACCTCAATCTCTCGCTCGCTCAGCTCGTCGTCTACGATGTGCTCTCCGAGCTCTCTCGCTATTTCTGCGGGGATGCGTCGACGTCCGGAATCCACGATCCGAATCGTGTCTAGCAGTTCCTTACGAAGCATATTCTTCAGGAGGTAACCGACCGCACCGGCTTTGAATGCTCGGAGTGCCTGAATATCTCCTTTATAGGCGGTAAGTACTACAATGCGGGCCGTCGGGAATTCGCTGCGTATGGCAACGATTGCATCAGTTCCGTTCATGGTCGGCATCTGTAAATCCATAAGCGTCACATCAGGACGATGTAATCGAAATTGTTCGATGGCTTCCTTCCCGTTGCTGGCCTCTCCAATCAATACCATGTCGCTCTGGCTGCTAATTGCTCCGACGATCCCCTCCCGCAGGAAGGGATGATCGTCTACGACGAGTATTTTGATATTTCTCGCCGCACTCATCTCGTCACGCTTCTGTCCCATAGAAGCTTTTTCATCCAGTAGAGGCCGAATTTACGGGTGCTTTTCTGATACGCCACCTCTGCTGGTATCTTCAGATCAATTTCGGTTCCCGCACCTGGACTGCTCCAGATGACCAAGTTAGCTCCAATGGCGTCTGCTCTCTCACGTATTCCGCGTAGACCCCAGTGTCCAGGTCGACCACTCGTCAGAGTCTCCTGCTGAATGCCTCCGCCATCATCTCGCACTCTCATGTGAATCATCGAGCGGTCATAAGTGACTTCCACTTCAATCTTTGTTGCCCTGGCGTGCTGGAAAGCATTGGCCAGTGCTTCCCGCCCAATGCGATACATTTCGTCTCGCACAAACGGGTCGACACATTTTGACGAGCCTACGAGCGCAACCGAAAATGCGATCGGGCGGTCCTCGGCAAGTTCCTCCCCGTAGTTTGCAAGCGCCTGCGATAACTCGTTTACAGCAACCGCTTCAGCGCGCAGTGCATGCACACGATCACGTCCCTCAAGCATCACCTCGTCGGCCGAATCAAGCGCTTTTTCAATCAGCAGCCGGCAACGGGTTTGATCAGGCTCGTTGAGTGCGGTCTGAACTCGCAGCATCAATCCATCGACACTCTGAATCAGGGTATCGTGCAGTTCGCGAGCGATTCGCCCGCGCTCCTCAAGCCGCTCTGTCAGACGGACTTGCATCTGCGCGGTTGCTTGTTTCAGACGAAGCGAATGAATCAGCCACGCGAGGCCGACCACAGCGAAACCCAGTGCCAGCTTAAACCGGACCGTCTGGTAGAACGCCGGAGCGATAAAGAAACTCAAAGTCGCTCCGGTCTCATTCCATACCCCGTCGCCATTACAGGCGATCACATGAAAAGTATGTCTCCCTGGCGGAAGATTGGTGTAATAGGCTTGGCGACGTGTTTGGGCATCCAGCCAGTCACTGTCGACTCCATCGAGCTTGTAACGAAAGCGAACGCGCTCCGGGGTCGAAAGATCTAGAGCGGTGTAGTTAATCTGAAGGTTTGCGACATTAGGAGGCATTTTCAGATCGCTAAGTGCTCTGTACGGTTTTCCATCGGCCACGACGGATTCAACAAAGACTGGCGAAGGCGGACTGCGGCGGATACGATCCGGATCCATCCAGAATATTCCTGTGTAGGCGCTGAACCAGAGCCGCCCATTTGCACCTTCGACGGCAGTCGGAAGGGGACGCACAATGCTCGGAGAACCGAAGTAGCCGTCGAGAGCATTGAAGAGTTCATAACTAGCGCGATAGTTTGGATCTTCTAATATCCGCCTAATCTCAGAGGCCTGAATGTGAACAATTCCGGAGACCTGGTTAATCCACAGATCTCCGTTCGATCTACCGACGATCCCCGAAATGTTCCTGACTCCATCTTCGTCTTCGAAATTGACGTGTTGGAAGCGGCCTTGCGAAAAGTATGCCAATCCGTTCTCACCACCGGCCCAAACCCGGCCGTCGGCTTCATGCAGTGCGGTCACATTTCCAGTCGTCAGGCCGCCTGAGGAGGAAAAAATCTGTACTTTGTTTCCATTCAACATGGCGATTCTGTTTGCTGTGTAGCCGAACCATAATCGGCCGGAAGAATCGGCAAGCTCGGTGATAGCTACCAGTTGTGGCAGATCGGATCGATTACCGTAAGGCTCCCATACGCCATTTTCAAGCCGGTAAACTCCTTTTCGGGTAATCGAAACCCACAGCGCTCCTGAAGGGTCCATGGCAATGGCCTGGATGGTGTTCAACGCGGTTGTGCCCGAGGGTAAGGAAACCGGAGCAAAAAGGTCTTCTGAATAACGATCCAGAAATCCCTTTCCTCCAAACCACAACGCACCGATCGGATCACGATATGCACACAAGACCCCATTCGGCCCTCCCAGCATCCTAGTGCCGGTGGTGTCGTTGTAGACCCGCATCGGCATATTGTCCTCGCCGTAGAGAAGCTCGCCTCGTTGGTTTACCACAATTGTAGAGCCGTTAAGCCCGGTCGGCGCCGGGGTCGGGGTCGTGAGTTTAGTGACTTTAACCGGACGAAATCGATCAATCCCATTGTCTGTCGCTACCCACATATCTCCCGCATTGTCTTCGAACACGGGCCAGCCGCCATTCGCTGTCAATCCATCCTTAGCAGTGTAGTGCTCGATACGAATACTCAAAGGAAGACCCCTTCCGGTGCCGAGCCGCCCCAAAACCTGTATACGCACAATCCCGTCACTTTGGCTGCCGCACCAAAGGCCTCCATCGCTGTCTATCAGGAGAATATGACTTTGTGTCCGTATCTCCGGTCCATCCACTCGCCACTCGCCTTTTGTCCAGTTGAGCCGTCGAATTACACCTCCTGTGTTCAACCACAAAGTACCGTCCGGAGCCTGCGCTATATTGACCAGACCCTTGATCGCTACGGTGGTCTCAGAAAACCTTTTGGCGCCTCGCGGTAGAAATAAGAGTTTCTCGTCCGTCGCAACCCAAAGCCTTCCCTGCGTATCGGTGAGAAGGAATGCTGCGTGGTCGGCCGGATAGTTCCAGTCCGATCCAACCTTGTGCCAATGCGAGCCATCCAGTCGCATCAAACCACGCGTTGTTGCCGCCCATATGAAACCTGCACCATCTTTTGCGAAGGAAGCGATGGAGGCAGATGGCAGACCCTCAGCCTCTGAATAGTTTGTCAGGTGTCCATCTTTGAGGAAGACCGCTCCCCCGAAGCTGTAACCGACCCAGAGTCCACTATCGGGCATTGCTTTCAACGCATTTACGCTTCTCGATAAGAATTTCTCACCGGGCGGCGCTAGATACCGTTCGAAATGAACGCCATCGAACCTGAAGAGTCCATCCTCAGTAGACATCCATAGGTAGCCGTCTTTCGTTTGTTCAACCGCTAAGATATTCGAAGGCACGCCGTCACGTTGCGTCCATCCGAAATGAACGTATTGACGCATCGCCAAGGTCTGGCCAAAAGCCGAAAACGATACGCCGAAAACGACGAAAAAGAGTGAAAGCGCACAAAGCTTCCGACGCCCCCATGTTTCGCTCGTTCGTTGTCGAGTTTTCGAGGTCATAAATTTCCTCGCGAGCTTCCAACCGATGTTGCTGAGTACGCCATTCTTGAAGCGTCAGGCGAGCTTATGAAGCAGTCGTCTAATTTGGATCAGTCTCCACTTCGTATAAGCATATGCCTGGGTGTGCTTTGCGCCTCCTCCGAAATAAGGATCAAGCGATACTCTCTTTAGCGATTCCCAATAAGCCCTACCGGGGTTATGATTCGTGTTCATGCAGAGACTTTACTTGATGTTCCCTGCCGGAACCGCGGGTATAGCGTTGCTCATCATGAGGGTTGCCTCAGGCGCCATGATGCTCCAGCACATTTGTAGACTTCCCCCTTTAGCCACGCCTGTCTCAGCTCTCATCCTCATTCTGCTGGCAGGCGCATTATTCTTTGGGTTTCTCACTCCTTACGCGTCAGCGGTCAGCTGCGTGATTGAGCTCACTTCGATGGTTCGATCTGAAGCTCAACTGGAACTCTTTATCGCCATCTCTATCGCTAATACGGTAGCCTTGGGCATACTGGGCCCCGGCGCATACTCCTTCGACTCCCATATCTTCGGCCGGCGAGTTATCAACTTTCCTATCCGGAACAAGTCTAAAACTCCTAGATAAGGACAGGGTTCCGTCCTTATTGCGAAGCTCCGGTATGCAGCTGCCGCGCGAAAGTGCCGCATTTGGCAGCCGCCCGAAAAGTCCGAAATGACGAGCTGGATCTCCTTCGAATGGCGGTTTCGGGGAGGTGACCCCTGCAGTAGGTTAACTCCATGGATGTTTGTCATCCGCGACCCTTTATTTTCTAACAAACGCAGCCGCGAGTTCACAATGCTGTTACGGCACGAAGACTTTCTTGGAGGAATGCATCGGGACCATCGCAAGCCAGCTTTTAGGTAGCGCCCTGTTAACCAGATGTGTGGCGCGTATCTCGTCGATTGTTTCCTACTGACGTAGGCGTTTCTATCGGAGAACTCAAATGCTCGCAGCTTCGTCTGTTGCAAAAGCTAACCTCGGATCTGGTATTGGCCAAAATAAAGGCGTTGACGTTCAGCGCCTAAGGCAGCTAGTTGTAGTCGGCAATGACAAGCCGCAACGTACAACAGAGGATCCGCCCTTCAGTAAGATGGCGCAGTTTGTCGTACATGATCTTCGCCATCATTTATGTGCCATCTATGCGAATGCGGAGTTCATGTGCAGTCGAAGCGAAAATCCGTCTGACCGCGAAGAGCTATTTGATGAGATAAGATCGGCCATCGTTTGCATGACAGATCAACTTGATGCCCTTCTCCTGCTTTCAAAAACGGGTTCTGCATTCCATCTTCGTCGCCAGTCACTGAAATCTATCGTTGAGCTTGCTACCCAGATGGTCCGTTCGCATCCCGTTGCAGAGCTGGTCAACCTCACCAGCAAAGATATGCCCTTTATTGAAGGGCACGTAGACGGTAAATGGCTCTGTAGCGCGATCTTTAACCTGCTGCTCAACGCATGCCAGGCAGTTAGGCTTGCACCTAAGCCGTGGGAGGTCGTCATTGCTCTGCAGCAAGATCTGAGTCATGTCGCCATTCGAGTTACAGATAGCGGACCCGGTGTACCTCGGTCTATTCAGAAGAGCTTTTTCCAACCATTTGTAGGAGCAGATCACCGGGACGGTATGGGGCTAGGCCTACCGATTGCCGAATGCGTCGCAAGAGAGCATGGAGGGGAAGTCTGTCTTGAAGAATCGCGGCCGGGAAGAACAAGCTTCGTTCTGAGACTTCCAAATACGCGTTAGACGCATTCGTCGCAGCTATCCCACGGCCAGCTTGAGCGCCTAAGCCGGAAATTCGCGACGCTTAAACACATAACGCACAGGGTCATTCCTTCCACCAACACGAGTAGTAGCGACCTCGAAGAATCGGACGATTGTTCAAGTGCCATGCCCCTCTAGCGCGGATTCGTCGTTCTCCCGGCAAATAGATTGGGAATGGCAGTTTATGCATAAGGGCACCAAATACACCGTCGGTCCGTCTTAATTTGCTTTCCAGGGGAGTTCTGCACTGCGGCGACGTTCCATTCCTCTCGGCAGCCGGGCGATCAAGACTTTGTCTCATCTTGTAAACGGGGTAGTGAAGTTGTAACCGGGCAAAAACTGATCGATTGTGCGTTCCGAGGTCGGCGACTGATTGCTGCCTCACTCCAGAGGCGTTCCAAGCGGTCGATACCGACCCGATCGAGCTACGTCGTTGAATGGTAGGCGCAACCATCAGCCACATGAACAAGACTGCGGAATAAGGAGATGAGGTTCCGCCCGGACGCACTATCGAATGAGGTCGTGCTTTACTCTGATCGGGATCAGATCGCAATTGGTGCTAAATCGCCAATGCGCTCACCGACACCGGATTAGTACCGATAAGTCTGGGAAGCAATCCCCGAGTGACGGACCTCTACTGAGGTTCGGCAGAGATCAGCCCACTCATGCCCGTCCTTTTCTTAAAGGAATCAATCACGTAGGACGCGCACTTGGAATGCCGAGGGTGCTAGTGCGGGTGCTGGAGCAAAATAGGAAGATGGCATCCGATGCAGCTTTCTCTCTTAGAACACCCTGTTGGCGATCTCGACAATTCGCTTCAATGCGGCGCGGCTCATTCCGCCCTTCGCTGCGACCCTGAGACCCGACAACGTAACGTCAATGAAGTCTGCCAGACCTGCAAGGTCCGTATCAGCCGACAACTCTCCTTCTTTTTTTGCCCTCCTCAGCGTGTCGAGGAGAACCTGACGCTCTAGCCTGGCGGCATCCTGCATGGCTGCGAGGACTTCCCGGTCAGTCAGACCAAACTCACAGATCGCGTTGACTCCCATGCAGCCATATGGAGGAGAGAGATCCTTTCTCTCGGTGAACTGAATGAGGACGTTGCGGATGTTGCCCAAAGGAGAACCGGGCTTTCGCAACTCCGCCACAATTACGCCGATGCTTTCCCGGGAATAAAACTCCAGAGCCTTCAGGAACAGGGCTCGCTTGTCACCGAAGGTGTCATACATACTCTGGCGGCCAATGTTCATGGCGGCCACCAGATCGTCGGTTGAAGTTGCCGCGAAGCCCTTCTGCGAAAACGCAGCTATAGCACCGCGCAATGCCTTCTCCTGATCGAATTCCTTATGCCGTGGCATGAAATCGGCCCTACCTTCCATTATCTGCCTGGCGCAGTTCCTCGGAAGCTGTCCCCCTGACCGCAGCGTTCTAAAGACAAAGGCATGACAATGTTTTGACTATACTGTCACAATCTGGAATAAATATTCCAGAATAATTACTGCTGAGGTATGCGATGAAATCGGTCTTGATCACCGGAACATCAAGCGGCATTGGCGAGGCAACGGCGCAATATTTCCTGAAGCGGGGATGGCGTGTGTTCGCCACGGCTCGACAGCCAGAGAAGCTTGGAGCATGGAGCCATACGGAGCAGGTCATCCCGGTGCCGCTAGATGTTACGAAGCCAGAATCTGTCCGGTCGGCCATTGGCGACGCGCTTCGAATCGCCGGGCGACTCGATGTCCTAGTCAACAACGCGGGAGTTGGACTGGCCGGCCCTTTGGAGGCAATCCCTGTAGAGGAGATCGAAAGGCACTTTCAAACGAACTTCTTTGGTTCGATCCGAATGATCCAGGAGATCCTACCCGTCTTTCGCAGGCAGAGACAGGGAGTCATTGTGAATGTTTCATCCGTCGCAGGAAGATTTGGGGTGCCTTTCCTCTCTGCCTATTGCGCGGGTAAGTTCGCATTGGAAGGTTTGAGCGAGTCGCTCTACTACGAACTCCTCCCATTCAACATTCGGATAAAGCTGATAGAGCCCGGCGGGATCAAAACAAGCTTTACGCAGAGATTTTCTCGGCATGATGACTATCAGCCCAACTTGGATACTGTAGAGACGCGCGTGAATCAGGCGTCCGGGCCGGCTTCTACGCTTCCAGGACCGGAGAGGGTTGCGGAGGTCATCTTCAAAACTTCTACCGATGGCACCGAACGGTTGCGATATCCGGTGAAGACCCAGGGCGCGTCCATCCTCCAGCGAATGCTTCCAGAGCGGCAATGGAGATCGATTATCAGCAAATCGTTTGGCATCACGAGGTCGAAGGCCGAGGTGTAGGTCCACCTGGCTCGAATGTAATACGCCCCGTGAAAGGTCGAGAGGAAAGCCGCTGCCCTAAAATTTCCCCTCCTGCGATGAGAGCGGCCAGCTCATTGTTTTTTATCGTAGAACTTCAACCGGGATGTATTTCCAACCACGAAAAGGAACGTTCATGAATCAACACTTCGCAAACGGTGCCCGCATGATACAGCTCATGCGACGCGTGAATATTGCCGGTAAAGCCACTCTTTGGGGTCTACTCGCCCTGACACCGATGAGTGGAAAGGCACAGACTGCTCCTGCACAGCCTCTCCATGTGCACAACATCGTGCTCGTCCATGGCGCATGGGCTGATGGTTCGAGCTGGAATAAGATCATCCCGCTTCTGGAAAAAAAAGGGTTCCATGTCACCGCGGTACATCTTCCTTTCACCACACTCGCTGACGATGTGGCCACTGTCAAGCGCACATTAGCTCTCGAAGACGGCCCTGTGCTCCTGGTCGGGCACTCCTACGGAGGCGCTGTGATTACAGAAGCGGGAAATGATCCAAAGGTCGTAGGCCTGGTCTATGTCGCTGCCTTCGCACCCGATAACGGTCAATCGGCGGGCGACTTGAACAACCAATATCCTCCTACGCCAGGCGGCAAGGAATTTCGTCCCGATGCGAGCGGCTTCCTAAGACTGACCGACAAAGGTATTGCAGAGGACTTTGCTCAGGACTTGTCGCCTGCTGAGAAGCAGATCCTCGCTGCAACCCAGGGCCAGACAAGTGGTCCAAACGAGCTCGGAGCGAAGGTCACGACGGCCGCGTGGAGACACAAACCGAGTTTCTATATCGTGGCCGATCAGGATCGGATGATTGTGCCTGAACTGGAGAAGAAACTCGCGGAGCAGATGCACGCGAAGACCATCCACATTTCTTCCAGCCACGTTCCCATGCTGTCGCATCCTACCCAGGTTGCCAATTTCGTTTCGGAAGCTGCAGGCATTCAGTGAACGGATCGTGCCCCGTCTAATCGACGGGGCACTATTCACTAATCTAAATTTCGATGAGTGATAGATCGCCAATACGCTCATCGATCGGGCGGACGACAGCTAGCGAACTCGTATGCAGAATCGCTGACCTATGTCGAACGAAGGCAGAGGTCAGCGACTCTTGAGCTGTGTGGAGCGAGGGTGCTGGCGAGGGTGCTGAAATTTAAAAAGTGTGGTTTTCACAGTGTTTTTGGGTGCTTAATGGTGCTGTTGTTAGCCATCAACGCCCATGAAATAATTTAGATACAACCAGTTAGCGTAACTGTCACGGCAGGGATCAAGGTGGTTGTTCAGATGAGTGATCGCCTATCCTACCAAGAATCGACTGAACGGGATTACGAGCAAATACGCGACGTTGCAAGGCCTCGCAACTATACGAATTTTCCCGTACCCAGATCAATTGGTCACGCTGATTTCTTAACGCCATTTGAATCCTGCCGTTCTGCATGCTTCTTCGAGGATGAAGCTCTCTTCTTCTGAAGCGATTGAGTTGGCTTCTTCCAAGCCAGCTTTACGGAAGCTGCAAGCTGTTCCTGCCGAGCCTTGCAGAACGGCGCGTAGTGTCGTTCCGTGATCTTCACGCTGGAGTGTCCCAACAGCAGCGAGACTTGATCGATAGGCACGCCGGCGAGTAGCAGCTCGACGGCGAAGGTGTCGCGGAACATGTGCGGATGGCACCGCTTCGGCGCTCCGTCGGGTTTCTGAATGTCTGCCAACTTGAAAAGCTTCCAGTACGACCGCTGGAACGCTTTTGCTGCGCTGCGCGCATCGCCATTGCCCGACCAGAAGAAATAACGTGGATTCGGGTTGGGCAGCGCCCGCAGTTCGTCGCCAACTTCGTTCGGGATGACGACATTAACAGCTACGCCTGTCTTGGCGCGATAGAGGAAGATCTGGTCGTCGCCATCCTCGTTCGTCGAGAGCCGCTCTCGTTCAAGCGAGGTGGCATCGAGGATGGCGAGTCCCGACCAGCGCATCAGCAGCGTCAAAGCGCGGAGGCGTTGACCACGATGCTCATTGTCGTTGCCCCCGCCGTATGCGTACTTCTTTGTGGCTGCGACGATCTGCTCGAACTCTTTGGGAAGGAAATAATCGGTTGGCACGACGTCGGGCGTCTTCGGCTTCTTGAGCGCATCCATCGGATTCTTGCGGAGCATGTCGTTGGCTACGCAGAAAGCGAAGAAGGAGTGCATCCGCTCGTGCTTGCGATGCGTGGTTGCCTCGCCGTTATTCCAGGTGGATCGGAACTCGGTCAGATCGATAGGCAGAAGCTGGTCGATGTGAACGAACTTCCGCGCCTCGCAGAAGGGAAGGAACTGGCGCTCCAGCAGCGTGCGCGACTTCTTGCGCGACGAGTGTTCCAGACCACGCGCCTCCTCATCCTCCAGGCACATGCGAATGGCTTCTTTGACGGTCTCACGTCGAGGCTGCACTTGATCGACGCGGGTGGGATCGGCCTCGACTTCCTTCTTCCGTGCGTTCCGCTCGGCCTGCTCCCAGCTTCGCGTTCCGGCAGACTCACGGACAGTCACTCCATTGGGCAAAACACCACGGAGCCATTTCGGACAGCGGCAGCGCCTCCACTGCGTGTTGTCGGCGTGATCGCAATCGGCGGCGTGGCGTGTATAGATATGGAGCATCGGAATCAACCTCCCATAAGAAGGTTAACTCTGGTGGCGGTACAAAGTTGGTACAGTTCGCCTGTATCGCTTGTAAGTCTATGATTTATAAGCAAATAAAATGGTGGCCAGAGACGGGATCGAACCGCCGACGCCGGCCTTTTCAGGGCTGCCTACCGATGGAACTAACTGGTCTGGAATCAACGCAAGTGATTGACAGCGAGTGCTTTACGAAAATTCATTTTAGGATTGTGTGGGACGATTTGGACTGATTTCGGCCCTACGATGTACGTTATATGTACGTTGCCCGGCGTCGCTCGCAAGCGCAACGCAAAGTGGTTCCCTGCCCGCCAGTGGCGTATCGACGATCTGATGGCGCGGGTCCATACGGGCGCAAAATACAAGGAAACGCAGATTGTGCAGTAAGGCGGGATAGCGATTATGGATCAGTCGTGCGTCCGAATGCATGCCAGCACGCTCGAAGATTTCGAAGCAAGGCGCTCAACTGCCATCCGGGCAATGGTGGCCATGATCGCAGGCTTCATGGAAGCCTCCGATGAGGACGAAGAACGCGTCGCCGAAGCGCGGGTGTCCCTGACCGAATTACTGGCCGAATGGTGGGACGAGCGAAATCTGTGCCTTGAGGCGATCCAGCCTGAACACCCCGCCATTCAGAGGAAAGCAAATCGATGAGGGGATCGGCGTCGATGCGCTAACGCATTGTGTCGTTTGCACCCCTTTCGAGACGAAATTGGTTCATCTTGTTACCTCATCAGGTAGCCCAAGCGCTTCGCGCACCCATGCCATAGCGGTGCAAATATCCCCCCACTCTTCGTCATAGGCCGCGTCGAGGCCCTCCGGAATAGAGGTCTCCCGGTGTGACTGAAGAGCGTTCCAAATTGTTTCCAGCCATGTTTCAGGGTCGTGGGCATGTAGGGTGTTCATGATTGCCTCTTTCGTTTGAGTGACCCCCACGGCGGGGGCGAGAGAGGGCACGTCTGCCGCCGCAACTGAGCGCGGCTGTCATAGCTTTTTGGGGGGACCGCTTCTCCAGCGGGGGAACCAAAACAGCGTCATTGACAGCAAGCGGCGGCGGTTAAAGTGCCTTCGCCCTGTCCGTGTTCGGGTCATGAAAAAGGCAATCATGAGCACAGCGCACGGGTCACAATGGACCCCTTCTAAAACGTTGGTCTGTTTCTTCCCAACCGATATCAGTTGTGGCGAATAGAGGCGCGGGATGCGAACCGATCTGGGTTTTCGTTCATGCTCTGGGGCAGAATTTGCCTGCTCACCCAGGCCCTCATTTTCTCGTATCGTTGTCCCGGCGTATCGCGGTCATAGAATTCATCGTTCATGAATACAATCTGACGTGTGAGCTGTTCGGTAATCCCAAACAGTGACGCGACTTCCTCATATTGTTCGGGATCAACATTCCTCATGTCCAGGCCGCGAGCTTTTCCCAAGACGCCCAAGGCACACAATGCGCCATTGGACGTTTCCAGCTCGTTGGCTATGAGCTTCTTCTCCGGCATTTGATCGAGAGCCTGGAGAAGATCGGTGAGCAGTTTCTGGCCGCGCTTGCCTCGGATGGAACTTCTTACCTGAGCGCGCCAGCGGCCCTTTGCCAAAGCATCGTTATCACGGACATAATCTGACCGGCTCATGTGGCCTCCCGTCGATGCGCAGCCGATGCTGCGAATGTTCTGACATTATTTCATTTTCGCTTCCTTCATGATGTGTCGACTGCGTAGTGAAGGGCTGCGCTTCCCGCTGTTCGCGATATGCGGTGAGCGTTGTGGAGCGGTAAAATCCGGATCATGAAAGATGATGTTCCCGAAACCGTGTCGAAGCGCCCCGCACTCCCTTCAGGCTGGAACACCTTCGCCGATATGGTGACGGATATAAACGATGGTGACGAGCGTGCGATGAACGCATTGATCGAGGAGTGGAAAGCCTACAAGCGTGCGCAGCATGAGAACGAGCCGGAAGCCTGAAATGAGTTGGGGGGATGTCGCCTTACCGCTTTGGGCTCACAGTCTTTATCCGTCATTTCCCTGGACGTTCACTCCGTGGACAAACGGCGATGAGCAGTACACCTGGCGATAGCATTGATACATGACGTTCTGGTTGTATCGGGCGAGGGCGGTAAGGTCATTCAAGAACGGAACTACGCGGACATCCTTCTTCTGCTGCCGGTAAAGCTCCATCATTCGTGGCGTAGCGCCGGGGACATTCAGTTCATCGACCGATCCGAAGATGTAGGTGATGAAAGCAGTCGAACGGAGATTGAAGTTGAACGCGAGGTGAGGCTCAGGCAAAGGATTTGCAAAGCCACGATCTGAAAGAAGGCATCTTTTGTCGGCATGTTCCCCGGCGTACCGATAGACACAGACCATGGGAAATCCAGACGGGTTCTCAAAAAGCGCCTTCACCATGCCCTCCAGGAAATTCACCCCGTCCGGCGCGGGTCGCATGAGCATCAGAAACAACGCCGCGAGCCACATCCGATATTGGTCTTGGCTGATCTCAAGCTTTTCACACAAATAAGCCTGCTGCGGCTTCCGCCCATCAAGTACGGCCTGGTATTGCGCCAAAAGCACTGGATCGGTCGGGTGAAATTGCAGAACGTCGCCGACGGTGTTCAGGACTTTCGTTACGGAATACGGGTTGCGAAAAAAGTTCATCAGTTTCGCGACGAAAATCTCAAGAATTTCCTGTTTGATGTCGCCCACACCTTGATCGAGCTTTGCCAGAAGCCCGATGGTGTTGGCTTCCATAGTGTCTTCATATTGCTGAAAAGCCTCTTCGAAGTTCAGACGTGTGGTGCCATGTGATGCAACCTCGAAACTGAACAAGTCTTGAAGCGCTAGGTTCTTCGAGATAGGACAGCCGCGAGGAGAATCCAGATCGAGAGTGAATGTTTCTCTATCGCGGACCTTAAAGGAATAGATGCGCTGTCTGTGCTGCTCTGCTTGGGGATTGAATGAATTGAGCCGCTGTTCAACTTGCGACACATAATGCTGATTGCCAGTGTCGTTCGTGAATTTCATCGACTGACCCCTGCCCTTCTTTCCTACTGTCCGATTTCCGCCTTCCTGATTGAAGCCGATCTTCCTGCCCGCGTCCTTAGTGTTAGAGAGGTTAGAGTCTGTGTTAAGTAGTGTTACGCCTGCGAAGATAGCCGTTAAGCTGCTGGTTCGCTTTGGCAATTTCACAGGTTCGTTACCCGAAAGCACGAACTTCTACACCCGAAAGCACGAATTCAAAAACCCGAAACCACGAACTTCAGCACCCGAAAGCACGATTCCTGCCCTCGTCACCCAAAAACACGAATCTTAGCCCCCGTAACCTGAAAGCACGAATCTCTTGACGCGCCACCTAAAAGCACGAATGTAGATGGATGCCTGCTGATTCGACGAACCCTGATGACCACCTTCTGCCAGCGAAACACGCGAATGGCGACCTCTTCATCTGCGACGTGGCCGACGCTGCTCTTAAGGATCTCATCCCGCAGATGGAACATCCTTTCTTCTCGTTATCGAAGCAGAAGGATACCAAGATTCGGAGATATGAGCACAACGGGAACTGGTTGGAGATCGTCCCGAGCGTTAAAGGTCTTGCGACCATCTATGACAAAGACATCCTGATCTACTGCATTTCGCAGATTATGGAAAAACTGAAGCGACAGGAAAAAGTCAGTCAGCGGGTCAAGATCACAAGCTACGATTTGCTGATCTTCACCAATCGAGGCACCTCGGGGCGCGATTATGAGCGTCTGGTGGAAGCAATCGACCGGCTTGCAGGCACCCGCATTACGACTAATATCCGCACGGGCGATGAAGAGCAGCGCGAAAGCTTCGGCCTTATCGATGCTGCTGCCATACGCCGAAAACATGGCCTCGATGGCCGGTTGCTTTGGGTTGAAATCAAGCTGTCAGATTGGGTATTCAACGCCATTCGCGGGCAGGAGGTTCTGACCCTGCACCGGGACTATTTCCGGCTTGGTAAGACTCTGGAGCGCCGCATCTACGAGCTGGCGCGTAAGCATTGCGGTCGCCAAAGCTCATGGCAGATTTCACTTGAGACACTGCTCAAGAAATCAGGTTCACAAAGTTCACTGAACCGCTTTCGCCAGCATCTGAAAGAAATCGCGCAGCACGACCACCTGCCGGATTACAGGCTGATCTTCGACGAAGCGAAGGACATGGTTGGTTTGTTCAATCGCGATAATGCGTGGGTAGAGAAGCCCCTCCCCTCCTCGTCCGATGACGAGAGCCTGCCGCCTCTTCCCGAAGAAGCCTATGAAGAAGGCCGTGCCGCCGCACCCGGATATGACATACACGCTCTCGAAAGAGACTGGCGCGGATTCTGGGAAGACTCTGGAAAGCCGACGCTCACCAATCCGTCAGCGGCTTTTGTAGGCTTCTGCCGGTCCCGCCACAAACGCGCTCCGATAAGCCGTGAGACGCACCGAGAGCCTGACCAACGCCCTGCCCGCGCCCAAAGACGAAAGGCACGATAAATGGCTAAGGAAGCGTTTCGGAGAAATTCTGGATCAGGAGTGGCCGATCAGCCCCCTGCCCTACTCCTGCGTGAATCTCGGTGCCCTGGCGTTGATGCTATTCGGCCATTAACCATCCATTATCTTGAAAAGCCATGTAATGGTAGCTATCGGATATCCGATTGGTATCCGGATAGCTTACGGATATCCAAAGGAACTCCTCTAAGTATCGGAAGGCTTTCGGAACCCCGTTAGATAGCTGTTGGTCATCGGAAAGCTATCTGATATCTTTCCCTTTCTTTGAACTCGGGAGGAGGGGCCATGCCGACCATCGCTTTCGTATCGCCGAAGGGAGGAGTCGGAAAAACGACTTCAGCCTTTTTGTTCGCGACCGCCATCGCTGAAATTTACGACGTAACGGTCATCGACGCCGATCCCAATCATCCCATCCAGACCTGGGCGACAGGTGGCAACACGCCGTCGCGTCTTACGATCATCTCGGGCGTTGATGAAGACACGATCATCGAGCGCATCGAAGATGCGGCAGCACAAACGCCCTTCGTCATCGTCGATCTTGAAGGCACAGCATCGAAAACGGTGATCTACGCAATCTCGCAGGCGGATTTTGTGGTCATTCCAACGCAAGGCTCGCAGCTCGATGCGAATGAAGCGAGTAGGGCGATCCGTGTTGTGTTGCAGAGTGAAAAGATGACCGGCAAGCCAAAACCCTATGCGGTGCTGCTGACGCGGACCAGCGCGTCGATCCGCACGCGTGGCCTTGCGCATATTCAGAACGGATTGATCGATGCCGGTATTCCTGTGCTCGAAACAGAACTCAACGAACGCGACGCATTCAAAGCCGTGTTCTCGTTCCGGCAAACGCTTGACGGGCTCAATCCGGCGGAGGTGCCCAACATCGACAAGGCGAAAATCAATGTCCTGAAATTTGTCGAGGAAGTATTCGCGCGTTTAGCAGCAGAGGAGGGCGGTAGGAAAGAAGATCAGAAATCATCCGCTGTCGCAGGTGCCGCATGAATGAACGCGTCAATCCGTTTGCCAATCTCAAAGACGCGCCCGTTTTTACGACAAAAGCGAAACCGGAAAAGCCTGTCGAGGAAGAGACGATCACGAAGCTTGCCGAGCAGAACAATTTTCCAAGCCGTCAGGCCGCAAAGCAGACCAAGGCGGAGCGGCGAAAGCCTCGGACCTATCGCACAGGTCGCAATGTGCAGTTCAATACAAAGGTGACGGCGGAGACACATGCAAGAATCTACAGGCTTGCGGACGACAGAAAAATTACCCTTGGAGAATTGCTGGAAGTGGCGACAGCGGCTTTGGAAAGGGAAGGGGGTTCTCGCTCTTGAACCTTCCGAGAGACTCCGATGGTAATGTCGTATCGGAAGGCATCTCCATAAGCATGGAACCATTTCCCGATGGACTGACTGAACTGCGTCGCGTGTTGAGCTTGCGCGAAATCATGGCTTTGATCGAAAAGACCGCAAGGTGGGTTTCACCCGAAACCTTCAAGCTGCTGCCAATATGGTTTCCTGAGCACGCAAGAAGAGGATTGTTCTACAAAGGCAAATGGTCAGAACCGCAGATGAATACCAGTCGTGCGACGGGACAGTCTGTCCACAAAACCGAAGGCAACATTCATGCGAATAAAGCGCTGACGCTCGCTCTCGGCCTTCGAAAGAACCTGCGTAAGAACTGGTCGTGCTGTCACATTTGGGGCGTTGATGATGCGAGCTATCAGCTTTCCAATCTCGTCATCCAAGATCATGCGTTCTTCTCATGCGTAGGAAACATGGTGCTGTTGCCGACGCCGCTGAAGGCTTTCACCGACACCATGCCTGAGGTGAAAGCTTTGCTGCGGATTTGCGCGTTTAACCTTTATGGCTGGCAATGCGACCATGAGCATCTGTCCGCCACGAATGAGGCTCTAAGCAAATGGACCGACTGGGAGGCCTATCCAGAGTCCTGGCCGATGAAGCAGGGGGAAGGGGTGCCGCTCGGTGTGGTCGAACTCAACGCGACGATAAGAACTTCGGCAGACAAACGCCTCGCTGCTATTCGGCATGATCTCGAACATGCGGGCGAGTTTTATCCACGCGAAAAAGTTCTCGCGGCCCTCGAATACTGGAAGGTTGAGCTGTAAGGAGAAACGATGTGCGGGAGATACGTCAGAAGAAGCGATAAGCAGAAGATCGCTGAGTGGTTTCACTGCGAAGGCAATCTTGCCGAGATGCCCATGCCGGATTCCGATTACAACGTATCGCCCACAACCAATCAGCTCATCATCAGGCAAAGCCGGGAGACGGGCGACCGCGAACTGGTCCTCGCGCGGTGGGGTCTGGTTCCGTTCTTCACCAAAGATCTCGACTCCGTAAAAGGGCTTTCTACAATCAACGCTCGTGCGGAAACGATCACGACTTCCAAAACGTGGCGCGAACCCGTCAAGAAACGTCGCTGCCTTGTCCCGGTCAATGCGTTCTATGAATGTCATAGGATTTTTGGGGGACCGTGACCGTAGGGAAGGGGGGAGCCAAAATCCGTCATTGACAGCAAGCGGCGGCGGCTAAAGTGCCTTCCCCCCGCCCGTAGCGGGGTGGCTCGCAAATTCTTCAGAGAGGCTCGACGGAGCTTCGGGACTTAATCGTCACCGGCGCAGCAATTCGATTTGGCTGAGCCGTTCCAGCATCGCTACAACTGCGTCGAGGTATTCGGCACACGATTTGACCAATTCACTAAACCGATATTCAACAGGTGGCCGGGTTCGAAGAGTATGCACTCTTCGAACGACTTTGCCTTGCGCGTCTTTAACTTCCTCTCCGGTGCGCGACTCCAGCGAGGAAAAGAACATGGAATAGTCCACCGAAGGCCGCATGTGGTGCATCAGACGGTTCCTGTAGGCAATGGCTATATCCGCTCCGGGTTTGCTGCTTGGAATCGCTAGGGCCTGGGTTATGGCATCGAAGTCTGCCTGCGAAATTGCGCCGTTGGCGCGCCTCGTTTCCAGTCTCTTTGCGACATTTTCACGCGTGAGTTGAGACTTCTCCCAGGTCGGCTTACTGGTATCGACAAGATCCCCACCGAGGCTTTCGTGAAGAAGGCGATTGACGAGGTCCTGCACTTTTATGAGGTCTTGAATCGACTGATTCAACAGGGTCATTTTGCGGTCGTGGATATAGTACAGATCGTTTATGGCTAAGTCGTCTTCGAAGGGTGGCTCCTGGGATGGTTCGAGAGCTTTGTAGGTTTGGGCAAGGACGAGATCGCCTTCGGCACCCATAATCAGCTTCGTCAGTTCAAACCAAATGGCTTGCGAATTTCGAACATCGAAATACTGCGCGATGTTCGACGTAACGCCGGGAAATTCCAGCCATCCACGGGCCGTGCCGTTGTGTTTCGGTTCGGCTTGTTCGCCGACTATAACCTTCATCTCCGTGGCAAGATTATGAGCGAGTCTATGTTCCCCGGCGCTATCCGGTGTGTAAGACGTTTCCGCGCTTTGGCTCTCTTCGCGCGTTGTCCCGTCATCGTCGATGAAGGTGATTTTCAGTTCAATGCGTCTCATTGAAGACCTCTGATATCAAACAACGATAGTGCATTATGCATGGCTGCAAAGCATCCGAAGATTTCTCCGTATCGACGTGGGGCTTAGATTGAACAACAGACCGACCTCAAGGGCCAACCAAGGACTCCGGGATCAGCCCGGAGTGGGAATGGCTCGATCTGAGCCTGATTCGACCGAGGCGGTGTTTGCCAGTCCGCTCTCCACTTGCGCCGCGTAGTCGGGATGGAAGCCAAGTTCCATGGAAGCGATCCGCTGCGCGTCGGCTGCTGCACGGAAGATCTCACGCTTGTCGTCCTTGAGCGCTTTGATCCAGGTCGCGATGTAGCTGGCGTGTTGCGGGATGTCGGTCGGGATACCGATTTCATTGGCGACAAAAGCTGATGCCAGCTCGGCACGAAGTTCTTCCATCGCATAGGCGGATGATCCAAAGCGATTTCGAAGATCGCGGTTGAGGCGGGAAGGATGCCCGGTCCAGTGGGCGAGTTCATGCAATGATGTTGCAGCAAATTCTTCGGGTCCGCGAAACGCGTGTTCCGGTGGCAACTGGATGTGATCGGTTGCGGGCGAATAGAAGGCTCGATCTCCGCCAGTCCTTACGACAGCGCCGCTGTTTTTCAGGATGATGTCGGCGGCTTCAGGGCACGTCCATGGTGCGGCTTCGACGGACGGTGCCTCATAGGCAGGGATACCATCGATCTGCGATGCATGAAACACGGCGTAGTGTTTCAGAACCCTAATCATCTTCCTACCGTCGTCTGAATCTTCGTCTTCGACCTCGTAGGGCTTGGTGAAGAAGATGGTCGTTGACCGCTCCCCTTTGCGAACCTGCCACTTTCTTCCTACTGCCTGCTGGTAGGTCATCCAGCGGGGATCGCCGCTCTGGAAGGCACGAAGGTCCATGCCAAGGATGAGCACATTGATGCCGTGATACCGTTTGCCGGTAATGGGATTGAAGGGAGCCTGCGGCCCACCGGCCTTGTCCGGGTCCCAGGGGCGAACCCAGGGCTTCACGCCGTTCTCAAGTTCGGCGATGATGCGGTTCGCGAATTCCTGCATCGGATCGCGGGCAGGGGTCTCGCTCGCGCGGTGCGTTTCGGGTTTTCTGTGCGCTGTTGCTGTCGTCATTTTGAGCCTCTTTCGCTTCAAGTGACCCCCAACGGCGGGGGCGAAAGAAGGCACGGGGATGCCGCCGCAAATGAGCGCAGCAGTCATAGGAATTTGGGGTTACTGCCCCGCCCGAACAGGCGTTCTTTGCCGGGCGGGGGAGGGGAGCCAAAATCCGTCATTGACGGCAAGCGGCGGTGGCTAGAGTGCCAATCGCCCGCCGTATCTCGGGGTCACGGGGAAAGAGGCTTGAGACGACAGAGCGCACACGGACCAGAACTCCACGGGCAGGGGCCAGTAACCGTTTCTGATCTAAATTGAAAACGCTTGCGCGGGCCGAACGGTCCGGCCACTTTGAGTGCGGGCCTCTGGCAAGGTCTAGAGACTGACACGGGGGCCTTGGCCTGATAATAAGGAAACGGGAAACGAAGACCGACGAACTTCCGGACCGCAAGTTTGCTCGTGAAAGCGATTATCGCGACGGTGGGGCTGGATGAGGCAGGTTGTTGTGGCTGGAGGAGCGAACCGTTGAACGCAGTTGAGATAGAAGAAGCAATTTCGCAGCTGGCGGATCAGGCGTTCGACTCGGCAAATTTTCCGTATGCCTTCCTCGAAGCGTTCGGGAACAAGGAAACCACGATTAAGCGGCTCCGCGCCGGAGCCTCGAACAAGTCTGACCTCGGCGGAGTTCTCCAGACCAACAATATTCATATCGCCACATGCGGCAACGGGCAGGTCACGAAGACACTCACGGCACTTAAGGACAGTCCATCGACTGCCAAGGCGAAAGCAAAGTTCATCCTGGCGACTGACGGCACGGATTTTGAGGCAGAGGAGCTGGGGAGTGGGGAAACCGTCGCCTGTGCCTATAGAGACTTTCCCGATAAATTCGGGTTCTTCCTGCCGCTCGCTGGCATCACGACCGTTCGGCAGATCGCCGAAAACTCATTCGACATCCGGGCGACCAGCCGCCTCAACCGGCTCTATGTCGAGTTGCTGAAGGACAATCCCGAGTGGGGGACGGCGGAACGACGCCACGACATGAATCACTTCATGGCTCGGCTCATCTTCTGCTTCTTCGCTGAAGACACCGACATCTTTATTGGAAAGGGCTTGTTCACTGACACCATCGCGCAGATGAGCGCGAAAGATTCTTCCAACACGCATGAAGTGGTCGGCGCTCTGTTCCGCGCCATGAATACGCGAGTAGCAGATCGTGACAGCGCCGGATTGCCCCGGTGGGCTAACACGTTCCCTTACGTGAACGGTGGGCTGTTCTCTGGCAATATGGACGCGCCCCGATTTACCAAGATTGCGCGGTCCTATTTGTTGCATATCGGCAACCTCGACTGGACGAAGATCAACCCAGATATTTTCGGTTCGATGATCCAAGCCGTTGCGGAAGATGAGGAACGAGGTGCGCTTGGTATGCACTACACCAGCGTGCCGAATATTCTGAAAGTGCTTAATCCGCTCTTCCTCGATGATCTACGTGCCCAGCTCGCAGAAGCAGGAGAGAATTCTCGAGCATTGCTCAACTTACGCAAGCGCATGGCGAAAATCCGGGTATTTGATCCTGCTTGCGGCTCCGGCAACTTTCTTGTTATTGCGTACAAAGAGATGCGCGCCATCGAGGCCCAGATCAACCGGCGACGAGGTGAGCCGGACCTTCGCAGCGAAATTCCACTTACCAACTTCCGGGGCATTGAGCTGCGTGACTTTCCGGCCGAGATTGCACGTCTTGCGCTTGTTATCGCTGAGTACCAGGGCGACGTTCTATATCGCGGACAAAAATTGGCCCTGACTGAATTCCTACCGCTTCGGGCAGACAACTGGATCACATGCGGCAACGCGCTTCGGCTCGACTGGCTTAGTATCTGCCCTCCGACGGGAGTTGGCGTGAAGTTGCAGGCAGATGACCTATTTAGCACGCCGTTGGATCAAGCACAGATCGACTTTGAGAACGAAGGCGGAGAGACATATATCTGCGGTAATCCCCCGTATAAGGGCGGAACTAAGCAGAATGATGAACAGAAGAGTGACATCGAGACCGTGTTCTCCCCACACTCCAATGCATTCAAGTCACTTGATTACGTAAGCGGGTGGTTCTTTAGGTTTTCCCAATACGCGCAACATGCGCCTGCGTCTTGTGCCTTCGTTAGCACCAATTCGATAGCTCAAGGTGAGCAGGTTGCAAGGCTTTGGCCCTTAATTTTTGATCGCGGACAGGAGATTTTGTTTGCTCACACCTCTTTTAAGTGGGCGAACCTTGCGTCGCACAATGCCGGAGTCACCGTCGTAATTATCGGCCTAGGGATAAAAGCGGGGCGAAAAGCTGTTCTATTTGAGAACGCAGCTGGAGCAGCTCCGCTTCGACGCGAAGTTGAGAATATCAGCCCATATCTGGTGCCTTTCAAGAATTTGGTTATTGAGCCACGTTCAACCGCCATCTCCGACGTGGCTGAAATGGTTAACGGAAGTAAACCAGCCGACGGTGGAAACTTACTTTTCGGATTGGATGAGGCTCAGAAACTTCGCCGATCTGATTCATCGGCAAACGAATTTATATATCAATATGTTGGAGCTAGTGAGGCGATTGACGGGGCTCTTAGGTATTGCTTGTGGATTGACGCCGAGAACAAAGAGCGCGCTTTGAGGATTGAAAAGATTGCGGTACGCGTGTCGTTGGTCAAAGAGATGCGAGCAAAGAGTACTAAGAAGCTGACCAATGAGGGCACCAAAACGCCATGGGCTTTCCAACAAGTACGGCAGACTGGAAGAGAAGCTGTTCTGGTAGTTCCGAGTGCCTCGTCGGAGTCTCGCGAGTACCTGCCAATTGGGCTGCTCCCGCCTGGTGCAATTCTCTCTAACGCTGCTTTCGGATTCTTCGATGCCCCAATTTGGAATTTCGCGCTAATAGCCTCGCGAATGCATCTTGTCTGGATTGCCGCCGTATGTGGCAGGATCAAGACTGATTACCGCTACTCAAGTACTCTCGGCTGGAACACGTTTCCCGTCCCCACGCTGACCGACAAAAACAAAGCCGACCTCACGCGCTGCGCCGAGGATATCCTGCTGGCGCGCGAGGAACATTTCCCTGCAACCATCGCCGATCTCTACGATCCCGAAAAGATGCCCTACGATCTGCATCATGCGCATGAGCGTAACGATGAGGTATTAGAGCGTATCTATATTGGCCGCCGTTTCAAGAACGACACCGAGCGGCTGGAAAAGCTATTTGACCTCTACACGAAAATGACAGCATCGGCGGGAGCAACCAAAAAAGTAAAGATGGGAGCACCCGCATGACGGAATTCAACAACATGACCCTGGTCGCCGCTGTGGAGGTTATTGCCGAATTCAAGTCCCACGGTGATATGTCGGTTTTAGAAGTTCAGTGGGGCTTTGCTGGTAATTCGACGAGCAAGGCCGCGCGCGTTGCCAGTTGGGCACAACGCGCCACCATGCCGCATGCCCCCCAAGTAATGACCGAAAACGGCCTTATGAATTTAGGGCGAGCCTTTGTGGAGACGGCGATTAAGGCTCCCCCCGGCGTCGGCGACAGTGGCGCTTGGAAGAAGTTTGTCGCCGGGCTTCGGTTTGACGGTTTCGAGCTGGTTGAAATGGAAGTTCCACCGCCTTCAAACACACCCTGGCAGTCCCCGCGCACTATCGTCACGCTCACGCGGATGTTGCCTGCCGACATACCCGGACTAAATTTCCGCGAAGCAGAAAGCGAGGTGACCGCCTTGCTTATCCAGAGTGGCTTCACTGTTGCCAGAGGACACTTGGAACGAGCGGTATCCTCTTTCCAGCGTGGCGAATGGTCTTCGGCGAATGGAGAGCTTCGCAATTTCTACGAGAGCTATTTGAACGAAGTCGCCGTCCATCTCGGTTGCGACAGTCAGCAGGACAGCAAGGCGAAGCGTGATTTCCTCGGACGCCTTCAACCTCCCTTCCTGTTGACGGAATACAACGAGTGGAATGAAAGCAATCAGAAGCCCCAATTCGCTCAGGGGTTAATGAGCCGGATGCACCCACATGGGGGACACCCCGGGTTGTCCGAGGAAGAAGATGCGACTTTTCGCATTCAAATTACCCTTGTTACGGCTCGCTTGTTTTTGCGCCGCTATCGCCAACGAATAAAAGAGGTGACTGCATGACAGTTGAGTTGAGATCAGTCCCGTCTATTTCCGTCACATACGCGCGCAACGGTAGCTCGACCAAAGCGAACGCCCTCGGAATGAGACCGATGCAGGAGCGCGCTTATGAGAAGCGCGGTGAACAGTTCCTGCTTATCAAGTCGCCTCCCGCCTCTGGCAAAAGCCGCGCGCTCATGTTCATCGCGCTCGACAAGCTCCAGCATCAGGGGCTTAAGCAGGCGATCATCGTCGTGCCCGAAAAGGCTATCGGTGCGAGCTTTCACGATGAGCCTTTGGCCAAGTTCGGCTTTTGGGCCGATTGGCGCGTGGAGCCGAAATGGAACCTGTGCAACGCACCCGGCGGGGACAACGGAGGCAAGGTCAAGGCCGTTGGTGCCTTTCTTGAAAGCACGGACAAGGTGCTGGTCTGTACTCATGCGACATTCCGCTTTGCAGTCGATGCGTATGGGTTAGAGAAGTTCGACGACCGATTGATCGCAGTGGACGAGTTTCACCACGTCTCGGTCAGCCAAGACAATAAGCTCGGCCTGCAACTCGGGCAGCTGATAGCGCGGGACCGCGTTCACGTCGTTGCGATGACCGGCTCTTACTTCCGGGGAGATGCCGAAGCAGTGCTGGCCCCGCAAGACGAGGCAAAGTTCGACACCATCACTTATACCTACTATGAGCAACTCAATGGCTATGAGTATCTGAAGCAGCTCGACATCGGCTACTTCTTCTATTCCGGTTCTTATGTGGACGACATCCTGCACGTCCTCGATCCGGCGGAGAAAACAATCGTCCACATTCCGAACGTCAATTCACGCGAAAGCACGAAAGACAAGATCAGGGAGGTGGATCACGTCATTGGTGCATTGGGCGAGTGGCAAGGAGTTGACCCGGCAACTGGATTCCAGCTCGTCAAGACGCCTGATGGCCGGGTTCTGCGCGTCGCTGATCTCGTCGATGACGATCCCTCCAAACGTGACCGCGTCTCTATCGCGCTCAAAGATCCCGCGCAAAAGCACAACAGAGACTATGTGGACATCATCATCGCTCTCGGCATGGCGAAGGAAGGCTTCGACTGGATTTGGTGCGATCATGCGCTGACGGTGGGCTACCGGTCGAGCCTGACCGAAATCGTCCAGATTATCGGACGCGCAACCCGCGACGCACCGGGCAAGATCCGCGCACGTTTTACAAACCTGATTGCCGAACCTGACGCTTCCGAGGAAGCCGTTACCGAGGCGGTGAACGATACCTTGAAGGCAATCGCGGCGAGCCTGCTCATGGAGCAGGTGCTTGCGCCGCGTTTCGAGTTCAAGCCAAAGCATCAGGAGAACGGCCCTGCGCCTGGCTTCGACTACGGCGAAGGTGGCTATGACCCGAACAAGTGCAATGTCGGCTTCAATGAGCAGACCGGACAATTCCAGATCGAGATTAAGGGGCTCGCCGAACCAAAAAGCAAGGAAGCAACGCGCATCTGTCAGGAAGACTTGAACGAGGTGATTGCCGCCTTCGTCCAGGATAAAACGGCAATCGAGCGCGGCCTGTTCGATGAGGAGCTGGTTCCAGAGGAACTGACGCAGGTCCGCATGGGCAAAATTGTTAAGGACAAGTATCCCGAACTTGATGAGGGTGATCAGGAGGCTGTGCGCCAGCACGCCATAGCCGCGCTCAACCTTACTCAACAGGCCAAGCAGTTCGGGCTTAGCGGTGGTGGCGAAGCCAATGCCGAGCCTTCTATCAATACCGCACTGATCGACGGTGTGCGCCGATTTGCAATGGATGTGCGCGAACTCGATATCGACTTAATCGACAGTATCAACCCGTTCGGTGAAGCCTATGCGATCCTCGCAAAGACGATGAGCGAAGATAGCCTGAAACAGGTGGCGGCGGCGATAGCCGCAAAGCGAACAACTCTGACGCCTGAAGAGGCGAGGGAGCTTGCGGTTCGCGCCGTGAAGTTCAAAAAGGAGCGGGGACGCCTTCCGTCGCTCGATGCGCAAGATGCATGGGAAAGACGGATGGCCGAAGGTGCCGCCGCCTTCGTCCGGTACAAGGATGAGGGGCGCTATGCGTGAAATTGATCTTGATGAACTCCGTTCGGAGCTGGAAGACTTCGCGGAACCGGAGAAGAAAGGCGGACGCCCGCCGCGCGAGGAGCGCGTCATCGCCGGGTTCGAGGAGATACAGCGATTTGTTGAAAAACACGGTCGCGCTCCGCAGCATGGAGAGGACCGTGACATTTTCGAGCGCCTATATGCGGTGCGCCTCGACCGCCTCCGCGCCCTTGCAGAGTGCCGTTCTTTGCTTGCTCCGCTCGACCATCAGGGATTGCTCTCCGGCGTAGAGATTTCCGTTGCCGATGCGCCGACGACTGTCGATAACGACGAGTTGCTGGCTGAACTGAAGGAAGCTGCGGGACCGGACAGCATCACCGAACTGCGCCACGTCCGCAAGAGCGCCGATAAGCGCGCCGCCGAAGAGATCGCCAATCGCGCAGTCTGCGAAGAATTTGAGACCTTCAAACCGCTATTCGAGCAGGTTCAGAGAGAACTAAAGTCCGGCGTTCGCAAGACGCTTCCAGTGCACAACATGGAAGAGATCAAGCTCACCGAAATACAAAAAGGCGAATATTTCATCGTCGGCGGGCAGATTGCTTATGTGGCCGATGTTGGTGAGGATTTCACGACGCAATATGACCGTCGTGATAGCCGGTTGCGTGTCATCTACGACAATGGAACCGAGAGCAATCTGTTGATCCGCTCTTTCCAGCGATCTCTCTACCGTGATGAGGCTGGACGGCTCATCACCAACCCTGCAACCGGGCCATTGTTTGCGGACCAACGGGCTGACGACGATCTGGCGAGTGGCACGATCTACGTCCTGCGGAGCAAATCCGAACATCCGGTCGTCGTAGCTAATCGCAATCTTCTGCATAAGATCGGCGTGACAGGGGGTAAGGTCGAGACACGAATCACGAACGCATACCTGGACCCGACATTCCTAATGGCCGACGTGGAAGTGATCGCCACCTATGAACTTTACAACATCAGCCGAATCAAGCTCGAAAACCTGATTCATCGCGTATTCGATCCTGCGCAGTTGGATATTGAAATCAAGGATCGCTTCGGCAATCCCGTGAAACCGCGAGAGTGGTTCCTTGTTCCTCTTTTCGTGGTGAACGAAGCGGTCGAGCGAATTAAGGACGGGACAATCATCCAATACGTTTATGACCCAAAAGCCGCACGGCTCGTGAAGACGGCATCCTGATCAGTATGAGAGGTGCCATTTCATAGTTGCTCTCACGCAGGGCTCGAACTGATTACAGTAACTTGCTTCGGCGACGCATAAGTCTATCGAGCATAGCTGCTCAATCATCAATTTGAACCTCGACCTCGTCTTCAACCTCCGCTTCGACCTCGACCTCGACCTGCGTTTGTAGTTCAATTACAGCCGTTCTCAAAGGATCATAGATCGCGATTTCCTGTCCCATGATCTCGAAGCTCACCGCCAATGCGTAGCGAGCTGCTGAATCTGGATCGTGACTCCAACCGGGGTGGCCTACCACTGCGATACAGAATTGGTCAGGTAACGAGTTCGATTTGACGACCGCCCAATCCTTCTGGACCGTCCCACAATTCCTTTTTGTGTCGCGGATCAAGCCCCAATCGGACTTCTCATTCAGCGTCCACGGAAGCGCGGAGCCGGGAAGGGGTTCATCCTCATTGTCGTCCTCTCGTAGCGCCCGCACACGAAAATCATTCAGGCCCTCGCCCAGATTACTGCTTTTCCAATCCACCCAGGTTGAGAGGTATCGACGTAGATTGCGACGGGTGCGGCGCGGTTGTGCCACGTAGGACAGGGTCACCTCAATCCTGATATCAAATTCGTCGGCTTGGCCGCGCAACTCAGGCGGGATAGGAACTTGATAAATGTGGCACTCCCTGGCTCGAACCGTCTTTTCACCACTGGTGATGAATGTTGTCCGAAAATCGGTGTTAACGGTTGCGCCAGTTTCATCAGGGACGCCGTATCCAATCCAGCGGATGATCTCTGACACTTGTTGAAGCAATTGTTGCCGTCGCTGTGGGTTACGGCGACAATCAGGGTGGCGAAGCTCCACCAGAAGCGCATCGGCCCAAGCAGGCCAGCGTGCAGACTGAACGATCAGGGCACGGTAGAGCAGTGCTGGTTCCTCGGGTAGGACATGCTGGAGCATGGCAGCAATGCGGGCAACCTTGGGAGCAGCGAATGACGTACCGACATCGTCACGATCAAATGGCGGTCCCGGTGGAAACATAGTTGAACGAACCAACTCGGGACAACCTGCCGGGATCAGGCCGCCGCCTTGTACGTCTGCTGGGACGTTAGCGGTGCGCAAATCATCGCCCGCATATTCGACGACCTCTGGCTTGATGACACCCCAGATACCAAACCCTGATCGTGAGAAAGCTGACGGATGCCCACGTTCCGAAGCAAAAGTACGCCAAGCTCCGTCTTGCAAAGAGCCATAAGCGACTGAACCCACCGTAATTGCCTGGAGGCTTTGAGCAGGGTTGGCGACGCGGGATGATGGTTCAAGGAGATAGGCCGGATAATCTCGCCCTGCGGCCAAATGATCAGCTACTCCCGGCTGAGGCATAGGCCCTGATGATGTAAGGTTCCCCGCGCTCTGGACGAACAGAACATCGTGGGTAAAACATAGCCAGTCAATTTCCGCAGCCCATGCAGACATATATCTGGTGCGGCAATAGCTGTTCGCATTGATCGAGTGATTGAAAATGCGCGTGTGGCGCGGTCCCAGATGAAACCGCTCCACGGCGGCGCGGACGGCTTTTGGGGGAAATAGCTCGACAGGCATCATGTTGTTTTCGTCCAACACGCGAGCATTCTGAATCCAAAAGGGCAGTTGCGGGGTACCTTCTTTCGCTACGACTTCGCCGTACAGAATTGCGCCTGCGACCCGTGTGCCGTGGCCCCCAGGAGCTACGAAGTCCCCTACGTCGTCAACGTTCTTGCCCGGCAGGAAGCAGCGCGAGGATGTCTGTTCGATAGCGGGCTGAATAAGAACGTGTCCTTCCTGTATGCCGCTATCTATCACGCAGACAGCCGGGGCATCGGCCTCAGGGGCAGTAGGTGTTGCAAGGTTTCCCGGAAGCGGAACTGCCTCTGCCGCTCTTTGCGGCAAAGCGATGTCCTCCGGCTCAACCACTTCGAAGATGTAAGCGTAATTGAGGATGAAGTCTCTGAGGCCCCTGCCGACGATTCTGAAGCGAACTGTAAAGCTATCCGGCAGCACGGCAGAATCGAACGGAGCACCATCTATCAGGTGCAAAATCTCAGCCCCATAGGAGCGCGCAAATTCCTCGATCTCAGTTTCGCGCAACTCCTTGATGCTGTCCCATGCGTTATAAGCATCGGTTCTGGCTTGGGACCACACTAGCTCTTTACGCGCCCAAGTTGCATCTGTGTCGCGCTTGCCTTTTTTCGGAAGCTTGGGAATCTGAGAAACGCCTGTGCATGCAATCCCGATATCGACAATGTAGAGCTGGTCATCGGCAATTTGGGGCCATTCCGTGAGCAGTCTTTCAGAAAGGATGCGACTGAGGCGATCTGTCTGTTGCGGATCGTCTAGCAGACGATGAACCTCAGCAATTTTCGCCGATCCGCGAACCTGCACGGCGAAGGCTCTCACCATTGCTAGAAACGGTGCGACCTCAATGTCCTCCGACGCGACAATTACGTATCCTTCTTCCTGTTCAGCTACGATCTCAAATGAAAATTTTTCGCGCAAAACGTCCAATTCGAGGCTTGGGTCAACCTGAAGCAAGATAGGTACGCCACCAGGGATAATCGGGAGTTCTTGTTCTTCCCTGAGCGCTTTGCGTTGTTGCCAGCCAGCACTCCAAGACTGCGCAGAAGCCAACAAAGCATTGCTGTGCGCGGCTCTGGCTGCATTGTTTGCTCTCGTTTGCGGCGACGGCTTACCAAAACCTTGGAGACGTGCTCGTCCACGGAAACGAAGGAGTAATGGAAGGTGCTCGAAATTATGCGTGCCGGGCATCCGTTATGCCTCGCGCTCTGGGGCATCGCTTCTCCGGAGTTCTGCCACCGCTAAGTGCAGGTCTGCTTCAGTGATGCCTTTTTTCCCGCTTAGTACTGCAGCTTTGGCCGCATCTTGAGCCGCCTTCACAACCATCGCCGCTGAAACGCCGGATAATTGATCGACGATCCGATCCCAATTGATTAACTCGATGACTCGCACGGCGGATAGCGTCATCTGGAGTAACTTACGAATTTCATCGGGCCCGGGGAGGGGTACAAGGAAAACGTCGTCAAAGCGCCGGAAGATTGCAGGATCAAGGGACGATTCCACGTTTGTCGTCGCCACAAGCAGACCTGGCGCGTCGTAGTCCTCCATCAACTGCAATAACGAATTGACGATACGAGATGCTTCGCCAATATCCCGACCGTTGTTTCGCGAGCGAGCGATAAAATCGCACTCATCGAGCAAGAGGACGCAGGGGCGTTCTTTCGCGGCGACAAAGATAGATCGGAGATTTGAGGCCGACTCTCCAAAGTACGACGAAATGAGGGCGTCGAAACGAACCTTCATGAGTGGAAGGCCGGTCTTCCACGCGAGCCGCTTGGCTCCAAGCGATTTGCCGCATCCCGGAGGTCCGTAGAGCAAAATCGTTCTTCTGGGGCGCAACCCATAGGTTCCCAAGCGATCCCGAGCGGCAAACTCACACTCAATGCGAGAGAAACGTTCCTCTGCTCCTGGAGGAAGCACCATGTGGTGCTCTAAAGTTTCTGCTGGTAAAAGTGAGGCAAGGGACTCCCCCTGTCTCCGACTGAGCGGGAGTTCCTTCAAGTTGCGGTCGGCGTCAATTGGGGTGGCGTGTCCGTTTCCAATTCCGCGCGACTTCGTTTGCTTAAGAATAGCTTCGAGCTGATCCGCCAGTTTATTGTGGCCTGTCTGTCTCTCCGCTTGGACGATCTTGGTTGCGAGACGATCAAGGTCGTTTTGCGAACCATCGGCAATCGCACGAACTACTCGCTTTAGAATGTTCGCGTTCATGTCGTCCCTCCTCCCAACACCTGATTATCTTCTGGGTACATGATCACTGTCTCGCTTCCGTTGGGGCCGCGTGCGTCACGGGCAGTACCTTCGATGGTTCTGGTGCCAACACGTAGCGCCATCCATCTCGCAAACGTTCGGACCGGATTTCGTAACCACGCTCCCGCAATGCTGTGACGTCGCGGGAAACAGTTGGAATTGAGACGCCGATCTCATCGGCAATCATCGGGGAAGAAAACTGGCCGGAGCTGATCAAACGCAGCACAGATTGCAAACGTCGCTCAATGTCGAGTGACCGCTGATACGGCATCTTGAAGTTCTCCCAAGCCCTTCCGCCTTGTCTATCGTCTGATGATAGACATGTCAATTGACCTGCGCCAGTTAGCATCGGCGACTGCCCGTGGAAAAGGCGACATCAATTGCGTGAGCGCCCATTTTTAACGACTTGTCTGCCAAAGACACCCTTTTCGGGGAAAATTGATTCATCTCGTTACTTCATCAGGTAGTCCAAGCGCTTCGCGCACCCATGCCATAGCGGTGCAAATATCTCCCCATTCTTCGTCATAGGCCGCGTCGAGGCCCTCGGGAATAGAGGTCTCCCGGTGTGACTGAAGAGCGTTCCAGATAATTTCCAGCCACGTTTCAGGGTCGTGGGCATGTAGGGTGTTCATGATTGCATCTTTCGTTTGAGTGACCCCCACGGCGGGGGCGAGAGAGGGCACGTCTGCCGCCGCAACTGAGCGCGGCTGTCATAGCTTTTTGGGGGGACCGCCTCTTCAACGGGGGAACCAAAACAGCGTCATTGACAGCAAGCGGCGGCGGCTAAAGTGCCTTCGTCCCGTCCGTGCTTTGGTCACGGGAAGAGGGACCCTTTTCGGGACACTCTATACCGCTTAGACTGAAGACGTTATGCGAGAAATTTCTGTTGCTCTCAATGCCTCGGTCGAAGACACCTTCGATATGTTCCCGCCGCCGTTCCGCATTTTGGTCGAAGAAGTACGGCGTCAGAAGCTCGCAGGCGAAAGGCGACTGCCTTCTGCGGTGCTGATAGATCGGTCATCTTTGTTGACATCCTCAGTCAGAGGGAAGCTCCTGGATGCGGTCGCCGCCTTAGTCGACGAAAACTGCACAGGGCGGGGGGATATGTGCCTTCAGTTCGCCGCGTTGCTCAACAAGGCCCAAGTACACCTGGAATTTCCATCGCGGGCTGTGTTAGGAACGGCAATCTACTATGACACGCAGGGCAAAGAGATTTTTCGATGGGAACATGCATGGGTGCGTATCGGGAATGAAGTTATTGACGGCAATGTCGATTCAACATCGGAGAACCCTCGGGTGCCCAGCGCTGTATCTGTTGCTCCATACTGGGGACCGGTCACAGAAACACCTAGAGATCGCCAGCTCAAGGAACATCACGGTATGCAATTGGCTCCAGATGTAGATGTAGAGGAGACATGGTGGCCAGACCTGAGAGGCTGGATTGATCGGGAAATGCTGAGTTAAGGGCAGGCGGCTAAGGAAAGCAAACGTATGATGAAGGCTTTGGAGCTAGACAGTTAATTAGCGCCGCGATAAAGGACGGAGAACGTGGGGGGAAGGAAACATGAAAACCTGGTCCATTCTTAGTGTCGTATTCGCACTGGCCGCAGCGTTCTTTTGGGGTTGGTCGGCGATAGTGAACGTGCCACTGCTTCAGTCGGGCTACGGAACACTTGTGACCGTCATGAAAGATGGTTCTACCGTAATCGGCGAAGCACCTTTCTATGCGGCGTTAGCAGAAATTTCACGCCTAAATGCCGTGGCTGCGGGGTGCGCTTTCCTTTCAGCTTGCACTCAAGCCGTGACGCTGTTGGCACGCAAATAGCTGCTACAGACGTTGGCAAAACCAATTAGAGATGTTGTTGTCTAGCATTAAAAATGTCCTCTTCTCCCCAAAATAGAAATGTCCCGTATCAGGACCACTGTAAAGAATAATGGCCGGCAGGCCGAAGCAACCCATTGAGCGAAGGCCTGTCCGGCCATTGGTTGGGATAGGCCGACCTTTAGCCCTCTCAATGCTACGCCGCCTGCTTGTCCTGGTGTTCCTGGACATCCATAGCCTTGAGATTCTTTTGGCTATTGTAGCGACGGCGGTTTAACAGCATACGTTTGCGGTCGGCGTTAAGGTTGCGCCGTTCCATTAAGAGCAGCTCGCGCTCCCACAACAGGTCCGGCGACGCAATTGGGTTGGATGGATCGAAACCAACCGGAAGGCGCGAAGAACGGTCCACAACACGCTTGCTGGGTGTTGTGTCGCGTTCGATCGATAAGAACGCAACGTTTTGAGTAGCCTTCTTGATGGCGTTCTTTTGAGCACGGCGCTTCTTGCGAAGGGCAGAGATCGACTCTGAAGGGCGACTGAAGATGCTATCGTTCTGATCGAGTCGTCGCGGCCCATGCTGGCTACGATGCGCTCCGTTTCTCTCCTGACCTTGTTTGATCACCGCGAGCGCCGCACCCAGTCGTTTATTATCGACAACCGCACCCTGCGTCACTTGCCGAAGTGTGTCGAACTTGCTGTAAGAGAGGGGACGGCCATTGTAAGTAATGACCAAGCGACCATCCGGATAATCGCTGACGGTTACGCGCTTGCGAGCCAACTCACGGGTGAAATCATTGGGTTCCAGCAAGAAGACGACTTTGTCATATTGCAAGGTGAGACTGCCTGAGACAGTTCGTTCCTCGCGCCAGGCGAAGGCTTCGCGAATGTTCTCTTCAGATCTTATCGGACGATGCAGATCCTTTGGGTTGGCTGCATCCTTGGCGAAGCGCTTGTTATAGTCCTCCATAAACTCGGGCAAAAATTGGTTTGCCTCATCCATCGTTGAAAGTTGTCGAAGCCTTAACTCTTTGACCAAGCGATCCTGAAGTGTCCTGTTGGCTCGTTCAACCCGGCCTTTGGCTTGAGGTGTATTGGCGCAGATAATATCGATGTTCAGGTCGTGTAGCACCCGGCCAAACTGGGTCATTCCGTTACCGCTGAGTGCTCCTTTTCTCGTCAGCCGGAATACGCTGTGCTTGTCGCTATAGAAAGCAATGGGTTTGCCATGGCGCTCTAAATACTCAGCCGTAGCGGCGAAATAAGAAAAAGCAGATTCAGATTGCACGAACTTCAGTTGCATCAACCTGCTGGTGGCATCGTCGATATAAACCAGAAGCGTGCATTGCGGACCACGATCCTCAAACCACCAGTGTTCCGAGCCGTCGATTTGAACGAGTTCGCCATAGCACTCACGGCGACTCCTTGGCTGATGAACGGGCTTGCGACGCGCTTTTCGATCAACCCAAAGCCCTTCTTCCTTCATCCAGGACCTCACGGTCTCAGCGCTGAGAGAAATCCTGTGCCGTTCGCTTAGCTTTTGAGAAGCAAAAGTAGGACCAAAATCCGAATAATTAGCTCTGAGTAGGGCGACTACTTGTTGTTTGAAATCAATGGGCATCTTTCTGTTGCTCGGCTTCCCTCGGTGAAGGGAGACGAGGCCCGCGGGCCCAAGCTCGACAAATCTCCACCGCAACCTTCTAACTTGACGCGCCGTTAGCCCGAGGAGCTCTGCCGCGTGCCTGAGGGTTATATTTGTTGCGATCAAATCCTGAATGACTCGCAGCCTCGTCAGTTCGTCCGCGCTCATAGTAATAAATCCCATATCCGTTGCCCCTTTGATTTTGGTTCAAAGAGGACACTTCTAAATTGGAGAATGGGGACATTTCTATCTTGGATTCATAGATTTCAGTCGCATAATTTATCTTATGACAAGTAATCTCGTATTTGTCCTTGTAATTCTGTGCTAATGTCACGAGTCGTGATAGACATGTTATGTTAAATCGCTGACTCGCGTTGGCGTGCCGGAGCCACCTCTAGCTCTTGCCAATCGACCTGGTGCGAGGGCATTCGTTGCCGCTGAATACCCAGCACGCCACACCCAGGTGGCTTAGTTCGAATTGATGTCGGGCCGCCTCCTATACGAACCCCGGCGCAAGGACAAGACGGAATGCACCGCGACCTTCGCTATCAGCTACGGACAATGGGATCGCCGTCCGGATCGACATCAAGGAATTGCGCTGCTACGTCTTCCGATGCGACTTTCCACGTCTTTCTGTAACACTTTCGAAAGCGACACGTATGACTTCACTCGCCAAAGAACTCCGCCCTTAAGTCCTCTGTCAGAGCGTGAGGCTGGATTGCCCGGCCAATATAGTCAACAGGTTGCCCCAAAGAACCGCCTAACGGTTCAGCAATCGCGGGCACTCGGCTGTGTGATTGGGTGTTTCCAACTCTGTAGATCGCGCCCGGAAAAGGCAATGGCGCCAGGGGAGTACCTTTTCTGTCGAAATATCTGCGAGTGAATCGGTGACTCGCAAGTACGCGAGTAATAAAAAACTCCGAGGCCTCATCAAGCGAGGGGGGAAGCTTATAAAGATCAGCTCGGACGATATGCGATGAGCCGCAAAGCGCCGAGAAGTCGGGATGAGAAAAGAGGAAACGGCTGCCTTCGCTCCATACATAGCCATCGCGTATAACCCAACCGTTGCTGTTCGAATTGTGCGCAACGAACGAAGTCAATTTCCGGCTAACAAAATCATCATCGTCTACAATCATGAAATGTCCGACATCACCAGCATGTAACATCCCAGCGAGAACACGCCTTCCCTTACTGAGCCGAAAAGCCCTCCAAAACTTCCCTTTCCTCACTTTCTCTAAGTTATCTTTTTCATGTAGGGCGTTCGGTGCAAAATCAACCCACTTAACTTCGACTCCCCGCGGCAAGGGTGGAAGATCAGCCCCATGATTGGCGACGATCACGGCTTTCCAGCCTTCACCTTCCTGGGCCGCGACGGAGCGCACTGTCTGCGTCAATATTTCTTTGACGCGACGCCAATCACGCGCGTTGTCCTGATGGCGAACGGGGATGATAAAGGCAAGTACACTTTTCATTTACGCTCAGATACGCGAATTATTGACAAATATCATTCCGGTCGCAGCCATGTATACCGCGTTGTCGCGTTCAGCGAGCTTTCGAATCCTTGCCGTGTCCTCCTCAAGAAGCGTGCAGCCAACACGCTCCATATGCGTTCTGTCCCGGAACAGCGTGCGTCATCAGAACAAACTTGCCCGTTAAAAGGGAGGCCAGCAGGCTATCAATGTATTTCTCTTCTATATGCTCTACGACTTCCTGGCAGTGCACCAGATCAACACGGGTATGGACAGGTCCATTTACAAGATCGTGCATTATTGCCGGATAGAGGGACAATCTTATGTTGTCTGACAAACCCTCGACCGCAACAACTTTTAGACCCTTCCGGCAAAAATAATGGCTGGCATTGCCGCAGCCGCTACCAAGATCCAACACGGAATCGATGCCAAATCTTGAAATCACGTAATCCCAAACGGATGGACAGTAAGTATATGGATCACCGACTTTGACGTTTCCGCCGAGATGGGGGGTGTCCACGTTGATGTTTTTCACAAGGCTTTTGTAGCTCATAAACCCTCGTTCATTTGTGTGGCTCAAACACCATAACCTCTTACGACGGAGTAACTCGCGATGCAACCACAAACCCCACACGAGCGGAAGAGTTGTTTCAGCTTAAATAAAATTCCGCTCATACTATCGCCCGCGGGGCCTTAGTCTATACGAATTCTGGCGCCAGAGCGGAGGATAAGCACACAACTTGCTGTGTGCTTGAGAAGTTCTATCATGGCATATATATATAGAGAGAGAGACCCTCTACATGGTGTATGCGATGCCCCTCCACAAAGAGTTTGAATATCTTGGCGATAAAATAGAGGCAGCCTCTTTTAGAGAATCTCCTTTTACCCACTTGTACATTGAAGACTTCCTGTCGGACAAACATTTCGATCTCGTCGTCAACCAGAAGCAAATCAATATCCCGGCACAGAAAACGACGAAGGAGCTTATCGACGTGTTATCGGGCTGTGGGTGGGAGATTAAGCCGTTTCCCGGATGCACGACATCCATCGAGGAATATCTCAGTTGTTATGAAAAGAACGAATACCCCGTGGATAAGAGACGACTCGAGGGTTTCGGGCTGGCCTATAGGTTGATGCGCTTCGACGATAGCGTGATTTCGCGATTGGTGGAGTATCTTAATTCTCCGCACTTCAAGAGCGCCCTTGAGAGAAAATTCCGCATCAGCCGCCCCAACAGGATTGATACAGCCATTCACAAATATCTCTCCGGCTATGAAATAAGCCCTCACCCGGATATGAGATCCAAGTGCCTTACCTATCTGGTCAATATCAATACAGATCGGCGTTCTGAAGACATACCCATGCACACGCATTTGTTGAAGTTCAAGGACGAAAAACGTTTTATTTATGAGTTCTGGAAATATAACGAACAGTATGACACGGACTGGGTGCCGTGGGAGTGGTGTGAAACCAAAGCCGAGATTAGAAAAAACAACAGCCTGGTTATGTTCGCCCCGTCATGGAACACCCTACATGCCGTGAAGCTGCGCTATGATCATCTTTTGTTTCAAAGAACACAGTTATATGGAAACCTCTGGTATACAGACGTCCCTTTTAGACTTGACTCCGTTCTATATGATCAATTTGATTTTAAGCCTTCGAAGACGAGGGAAGACGGCATGTAATTGTCCAACGCGCACGCCACGCTTAGTGCGTTAGCAATTTATTAGTCTGTTTATTGTTATCGATGTTGCGCCTCTCCACCGCATCTACTCGGGGTGCAAACATGAAAAAGTCGATTCTTGCCGCTCTCTTGCTGATTGCGCTACCGCTCCATGCTCAGACGGTAGCTATTGGAACTTCTTCTTCAGCCGCCAATCCGCAACGTAGTGGTCAGGCGGGCACGGGGCTGTTCAGCTCGACTTCTGACGCTGTTTCGGTTTCCGCCGGCGGCATCGAAATTATGCGGGTTAACGGAAACGGAGTCGGGATCGGGACGGCATCGCCTGTCACGGAGCTAGATGTGTATTCGACTGGCCCCACAACCGGAATCAGGAACGTTGATACGCAGGCGTTGGGCACAACTTCGGGAGGAGCGTTTCTGGCGGTAGCGAGCGCGATACCCGCGGCGTCAGGTCAGCGCGTCGGCAGTTTTATCTTTGGCGCATATAATGGCACGAGTGCCTACTACCCAGCAGTCATTACCGGCTGGGCTTCGGAAGCTTGGTCAAGCACGGACGAAGGCAGCTACATCCAGTTTGAGACGACCGCAACCGGCACGAACTCCCGAACTGCGAAAATGCTCATCAATCCTTCTGGTGATGTCGGTATTGGCACGACGACACCCGTCAATCTTCTTGATGTTGATGGCGGGGTAGCGATTGGCACCAGCTATGCTGGTGCTGATACAGCGCCAATAAATGGATTGATAGTGCAGGGAGATGTCGGTATCGGAACATCGTCCCCAAATCTGCCGCTTGAAGTCACCACCAACACAACAGCGCTTCCTGCGCCCAACTTTTCTTCTCAAATCCAAATTGGAGGGCCAGACGGCTCCTTTGCTTCTGTTGATATGGATGCTTTTCAGAACTCAAGTTCTGGGGTTGGGACTGCTATTTTTGGTCGTATTTATGGCGGCACCAATGCTTCTCGGACCACGGCAAGCGGAAATATACTCGGGCTTTGCGGACAGGCTTACAATGGCACAGGTTTTCCGACCGCTAATTCTGTGTGTATCGGCGAGGCCACGGACGGAACGCAAACGACTACATCAGCTCCAACTAGCATTACCTTCGGCACGACACCAAGCGGCAGCACAACCCGCGCAGTAGTTATGGAAATCAACAATGCGGGCAATGTTGGCATCGGCACTACGGCGCCCGCCGTCTCGCTCGATCTCAGCAGCAGGACGGATGCCATATCATTACCGCCCGGCACCACAGGGCAACGTCCGGGAACGGGTGTTGCCGGTATGCTGCGCTACAACTCGACGAACGGCATACCGGAATTCTATACGAGCAGTTGGCTTCCTGTTCCCCTGACGGCTTCATCACCTATTGTCATCAATTCCTCCACGGGCAACATTACATGCCCTACATGCGGCATCAGTTCCGGTCGTACGCGTCTCATGGCGAACCAGACCTTCTATATCTCTACGACAGGTAACGACGGCAATAATTGCCTGACCGTCGGCACGGCATGCGCGACACTCAATAATGTTTGGAATCTTATAGCGAATAATTACGATCTCGCCGGGTACACGGCCACCATCCAGCTTGCCGATGGAACCTATACAAGCGGCCTTGCTGCGGAACTCCCTACTACCACGGGGCCTATCGTTATTAACGGCGACAGTACCACGCCTTCGAATGTCGTTATATCCGTTACAGGCGAGAATGCCATTACGGGCGCAGGGGCGGGCGTAAGTTTTACGATCCAGAATCTTGAAATGACGGCGTCAGGGAGCGAAAATAATGACCTGACGGCCCAGGAATCTGCTGTCATAACAATGGGGCCGGGCCTCGTGTTTGGGGCGGTGGATGCGACGAGTGGTGGGCAAATTGTTGCTCAAACGCAAGGCAGTATTATTGTTAGTGACTCCTATTCAATCGTCGGCGGCGGTGGATTTCATTATTACGCTGCTGACGGATCGCTCATAAGGGTAGTATCAACTACCATCACCGCAACGATTACCGGCACGCCTGCTTTCGGGCAGCAATTTGCTTCTTCGATACAGGCATCACAAATCATCCTGATAGGGCTTGGATATTCTGGATCAGCGACAGGCTCCCGCTATACAGCGGTCCTCAACGGGATCATAGATACCAACACGGGCAATACCAGTTATCTGCCGGGCAATGCAGCGGGCACCACGTCACTTGGCGGGCAGTATGACTAATTCCTCGCCTCCCCTGACAAATAAGGTTTCAAACTACTACTGAAAATGTACAGCGAAAATCCCGTCTAGGGCATCTCGACCGCGTCTTCCTCTTCTTCTTCCGGGTCCGATGGAAATGGCTCATGCACCGCGTCGATGGGTCGCAACAGGATATGGCCGTCAAACCCGGTGACCGGTATCAGCGGAAGATAGACTTTTAAGTCGATGCCATTATCAGCGACCGATGCTGATCCAACTTCCATCCAGTGTCCGGCTGCGCGGCGTCCCTGACGAACGACGCAATAGGCATTATGGGTTGGTGGCTTCCTGACGGTCATGGGTATTGCTCCTATCATGGTTGAAGTCGTCGGAGTAGAGGCCGTGAACGGGGCCTGTTGGGACGTGAAGGATCGCGGCGGCGTTGGTGAGCACGATATCGCAGCCAGATGCGCGGTTGTCCGATGAATGGAGTGTGCTCCGGCACTGGCGGAAATCCGGAAGCTCCGCCTGCGCTTCCATTGCGGCACTTCGCTCTCCGCAGAGGGGTCGGATGCGGATGAGTCAGCCATGCGGCAAGCTCAATGAATTTTTGCCGGATGGTCTTTAGGGAAGCCGTGACGATCCGGGCAACCATTCGGAATGATGCAGCGACCGTGAATGCTGGAACTCTGCGCCGAACCTTTTGCTCTCTTTGTGGGAAACTTTGGTCCTTGCCTCGGGGTTCCCGATACCCTCGGCTTTTATCGTTCTCGTCCGATACTCTGACGTTCTCGCTCGGCCTCACGGTCTCGTGCATCCTGCATATGCTGCTGCGCAGATTCGGCAGTCGCCCTTGAAAAGTCGATGACCTGGTCAGCTTCGGCTTCTCGCCTGTCTCTGGCCTTGCCACCTTCGTATACCTGGGCGGGCGTCAGTGTCGGTGCCGCAAGCGACTCAATCATGCCGCCTATAACGTCAAGCGCCTTGCCTAGTGATCCTATGGCTCCTGCGGCCTTCCCGATGGTCGCAACGGCTTCAGGAGCGGCGTGTTTGATAACGCTGCCCGCCGCTCTGCTGGCCTGTCTCCCTACCCTCGTTACCGATAGGGGCTTCTTGAAGTTTGTCGCGTGCTCAAATCGTATTTCTCGCCACTTGGCGGCACGTTGCTGTGCTCGTTCATCGGATGCCTTCAAAGTTGCATCTACGCCCGGCAGCCTGTCGCGATTGTCGAGGCCCTTTGTAAGTTTGTAAGCAAGGGACTGGTCGATGCTGTGAATGCGGGTCGGCTCGATCATCTGGCCGTTTCGGCGGCGTTCCAGTGGCGGCTCTACAATGATGACGATTTCACCCTCCTTGAAACGTGGTGCTCGGTTGCCGATAGCTTTGGCAAATTGGCGCTCCCGTTCGATACGATATGCCTCCTCGGTCGTCACAGCGGCGAACATGATTCCCCTCTCGTCGAGGGCAGCGGCATAGGCTTTGGCGCTATCGCTATGTGTGAACGCCTCCCAGACCCTGGCCACGGGGCCTCTCAAATTCTGCGTGCGGTCGTCGCGGGTCGCTTCACTCGCTGCCTTCTCGAAACCTTGCAACGATTGATACTGCGGCGGATCAACAGACTTATCATCTTCTTTCCTACTGCCCGCCTTGCTTCGCGTTTTTTCTGAAACCGGCTCCACGAATTCTTTTGCGACCTTCTCCTTCTCTATCGCAGCATCCATAACCGCGTCCTGCCATGCGCGGTCGTCGCGGTCTCGATCCCATATCGGCGCGGGCTTCTCCCGCAGAGACTGCTTCTCCTCTCGCGTTTCCCGGATGAGGTCGCGGAGCATTTCGAGGGTCGGCAATTCATCACGGGAAAGATCGGACAGGCGTTCTCGTATCCTGGCTGCCGTCATATCGAGAATTCGCTTTCCGAGTGCGTGAACGCCCCCTGCCCGATCTATGACGACAAAATCACGGCGGTCGCCCTGCGCTAACGTCAGACCTTCATGCTCAAGCGCTCCCTGAAAACTCATGCCGCAATCGGAACGATCCCAGCAATTGCGAATGCTGTTCCGCACCTCATGGATATCCATACCCAGCCGCCGCGCCTGCTCATCCTGTGCTTTGGTCGGTGCAAATTTGATCGGACCCTCACGGTGGCTCGTCACCGGCTCCAACACAAACTCCAGTTCAAGTTCACGGCTGAGTGTCTTGAGCCTTCGCTTGAAAAAAGGGAGGGGTCTGGCCGTCATTTTGTCCTGGTCGATCCGGCTCCACGCAACGTGCATGTGCTCGTCATCATTGTGCTCATATGTGTGGAACGCAATGGCGCGGGGCTGTCCGGCAAGCCCGAGCATTCGCTCGATCCGGTCAGCGGCGTATTCCCATTGCTGGCGAGAGAGCTTCTCGCCCTCACGGTTCCTCACCTGGACATGAAAAAACGGCTGCTGCGCCTTTGTCGCCCCGGCCATGATCTGCGCATCCCGGAATGCGGCCTTGATTGTCGTGGCGACGAAGCCGCGTAGCTGCCAAAGCTCTGCGCGTTCCCCGTCTTTACTCGTCTCCATATAGGCGGCGAGCCTTGCGCCGTTATTGTGGGTCGTCCCCTTGGCAATCATGGCCGGTCTTTGTGCCCCAGAAGCTCACGAATGGCCGCTGCCGCCGCACGGGTCTCGGCAAGAGCGGCGAAACATTCCTGCGTCGTGAGGCTCGTTCCTCTGGCGTTCAGGACATGAGCAATCTGATTCAGATTGCTGCCGACCTTGTTGAGTGCCGCTGTAGCGCGTCCCAGAGCCTCCGCATTAACCGGAGGGCTGCGACGGGCGCGGGGGCCGGGCGTTCCGAGGCCGCAAGCACGAAGGAAGCTGGGGCGGCTAAGCCCGACTTCGCGTGCACGTTCTTCAATCCGCAAGAATTCCTCATCGTCGCAGGCGACAGGAATTTTGCGGATACGGACGCGCTTCTGGCTGCCACTCCGGGTGGCAGGCTGAAGCTGCGGGTTGTCGTTTGCCGTCATGGGCACACCGCCCATACGGCAAACACAACGACCGCGAAGCGGGCCGAAGGCGCGGAAACGGGCACGGTTTCCGCTGCCGTTTGCGGCATCAAGGAGGGGATGCAACGGGGAGGAGCGAAGCACCGCCCCTTGCCAAGTTGAGCCACGGCAACGGCTGAAAGCCGCTGCCCGGTGGCGTGGCGCGTGGCACACGCGCACAACTTGCTGTTGTTCTTATCCGCATAAAACATGGCGCGACTGAATCGAAGAATCAGACGCGCTGCAAATGATTTTGCATTTCGATTGCGGAACAATCCGAGTGTGGGGGAGAGAGAAAACGCGGGCAGTAGGAAAGAAGATGGTCTCTGTTTGGGAGAGAAATTCGCCGCATACGATTGCGTGCCGGAATACGGGAAGCGAAAAAGGGGCAAGGCGCATGAAGCGCCCTGCCCCGACTGCTTAGGCTGCGTCTTCGTCGGTCTGATCTGCCTGACGATCTTTGGCCCGGAGCTTAAAGATTTCGCTATGGGCCTGGTCTGCGACCTTTGCGAGAAGCAGGAGGTCGTTCGCGTTGAAGGTGGAAGCGCTTTGCCACTTGCCCGCGTCATCCTTGAAGCTGCGTTCAAAGGTGACGGAGTAAAAGACGCCGCTCGGGTTCTGGTTCCGCCAGATGGCTGCGGTGACCGGATAGAGAGTGACTTTCGCTGCGGGTTTCTTTGTGTCTGACATGGTGTTTCCTTTCGTGTTTGGGTTGCATGATCGCAACCGATGCAAAGTTCAAAGCGCACCCAATAGGCGGGAATGTCGAAAGCGCGTAGCGGGATCGCAGGAATTTTCTGTGCGCGAGGAACCTTCGCGAATGCGAAGGGAGCACGCAGGAAAATTCCGAGAACCCACCTTTTGACAGGCACGCCGGGTGCGCCAGAATTTGCATCGATAAAGGTTGCGATTATGCGACCCGGTAAACCGAAAGATGGGAAACCCATGGCACACGGGCATACCCGGCGATGCACAACGACCATCGGGATTGGCAGGAAGCATGGCATAGTAATCTGCGGCGTCAGTCGCTTTCCGCGATCTGCCGCGCTGTGTATTCGTCGGTGATCCAGACGTTGAACATCTTCGTCTTCAGGGCAACCTTGATTGCGTTCAACATGAAGGGTCCGCCGAAGCAGACCACCTTTCTTCCGGTTGCGACCATGTGCTTGTAGAACTCGACCCCTGCGTATCGGGTTCCATGCCCGGCTGTGACAAAGAATTCCCACTTCTTCTGCCAGTTTCCCTGCGCATCGAAACAGCAATAGACCATCTCACCAACCGCGCCTTCCTGTTCAAGCTGCGCTGGAGTCACGATCTTCTCCAGGAGGCTCGTCATCGTGACGCGATTCCGGGTGATGGGATTAACCCTGCCGGGATTGACAGTGCCCATGCTGACAAAAGCAATGTCGATGCCGTCGATACGACGGATTACATCCATGAGGGTCTGGTTTGTTTCGAGCTTTGCAATCTCCTCTCGCACGGCGCGACGGCCCTCGGCTCCCGGCGCTTTGCTCACATAGGGCGAGACGGTCGCGTATTCGATGTGGCCGGGCAAATACCCGCAATGGCTCCAGAGAATGGTCGCGGCGACAACCGGATCGATATGGCTCGACCCCAGAGAGAGCCTGCCGCGCCCAACGAGCGCGGTCACATGGACGTAGACGTTTTCGCGGGTGACAGGCTGGACCGCGTTGACGAACTCCAATAGATGTTCTCCGCCACTGACCCCGATATGGATTGGCTGATCGATGGGTTGCTTCTGCAACAGTTTCTCGAAATAGTCCGCAGCCATGATCCCCCAGCGACGATGGAGTTCCGCATGTTTCTCCGGCGCTGTGACCTGATTGCCGACCGCAATTATTACCTTCTGGATGTGCGGGTACTTCGATCTGATTTTTTCTTCAAGGTCTGTCGCTATCGTTCCCTGAACCTGTATTTTGACGATGCCTCGCTTCTTCGCTTCCTCCAACAGCCATGTGACCTCACGAGTATCCGTGGTCATGGCTGTTGCAATGTCACCCTTCCGCTTCCCATTCACGTAGAACAGCGTCGCGGCCTGAATCATGTCGGCGGTTTTCGGGCGTTTCGATGGTCTGGGCACAGTGCCTCCTGTGTCCAAAAGTTTATGCCAAACCATGCGTAGTGGAAGTTATTTACGTAAATAAATCTGCATAAATGCCGCAATTGACGGATTCAAAATCACAGCTCAGGCGCAATATCTCTTCACGCAGGAGGTCATTTAATATGCAGATTTCCCAATTGTCGCTCACGGCGTTTCAGCGCATTGGCTCTCGCTTCCAAAGTCGCCATCTCGTATGGGGACCATGGACCCGGCTCGGTACGACCCGCAGCGTGAAGTATCTCTTTCAGGGCAAGAATGTCCGCTTCAAGAATGAGCTTGCGCTCCTTCATGGGACGCTTTGCCCCAGCCTCGCCCTTGCGGTAATACCTGTGATGCTCCACGGGCACGCGCTTGATGTGAAGCTTGAATCCGAACTTTGTCTGTCCCTCATTTGCCCAATTCCACAAGGTCGGTTCGGAGACACCTGTGAGGAGTTTGGACGCCTGATGAATGTTCAGGTATCTGCCGGTTTCGTCGATGTGCGGTTCGAGCTTCGCCATCCCGACACACAACGACATTTCCTGCCGCAATTCAAGGATGACGATTGGGGGCCTGACCGTGGCTTTCAGGTGCATCCGTGCGACCAGGCTGATGGTTTCTACCAATGAAAGTGAGGTCAAGAAGCGCCCTCTATGGTTAACGCCAATTCGGTTAACGCAAAACTCGAAGCCTTACGCAGACGCGAAGCCGCCCTGAAAGCGGCAATCGCGGAAGAGAAAGTCAGGCAGCAGAAGCGCAACGCAAAAGATGACGCCCGCATGTTTTTGGTCGTGGGCGAGGCACTCACCCGTCACGCCGCAAAGTCTCCCGATTTCAGACTGATGCTCAAACAGGTTCTGCAATCGGCGGAACTGCGCGACACGGACCGCACATTCCTGACAGGGAAAGGATGGTTGTGAATTTATGAAACTGCTTATGCGAAGGGTACTAAGAGCGCTCGGGCAATTCGTACAAATGGTGGCATGGGAGTGCTGGTGGTCATGGTGGTGGAGCTTCAAGAGGCTGCCCTTATCGCTCTCAATACTCGCCGTAACGCTTTACCTGCTGGCCTGCTTGGGTGAGGGAAAGCCTCAACGATTACTCAGTGTCCGGCAAGCTTACGTCGCACTCAGCCACGGTTTGAACAACGGTACGAGAAAGGATGTCCGCAATGATAGGCGAATGGATCGTCGCTGTAATTGCTCTGTTACTCCTCACTAAGGCCTGCCTGAAATGGGGCTTCACCGCTGCGATCAAATGGACCTCGCTGCTTTGTCTAGAACTGCCGGTCTTCTGGTTCGTCGGCCTGATCGTCAAAGGCTGGCTCGGGAAGATGGGCGTCAGAACTTTGTCCCCTCTGGTTTGGATCGTTCTCGGCGTGGTCTTTGTTCTTGTCCTGCGGTACATCGTGAAAAGAGCCGGATGGGGCAAGACGCTCGAAGGACTGTTCATCACAGCGCTCTGCTTCTCCACCATCGTGGCGGTTCTCTTCTGCTTCCTGTTGATGGGCGTTGTCATCCACGCGACACCGCAGGCCATGGTTTTCATTGCCGGTACGACTGCCGTGATCATGGCATTCGGTCGAACCCGGAAAAGGGGGCGATGATGGGTCGCATCTGGGAACCTCTCAAGACTATTGGCGGTGTTGTTCTTCTCGTGATGCTTGGCATCTGGCTCATAGGTTCATCGCAGGCAGGCCATCTGCTCGGTCACGGCGAATTCGCAAGGGCGCTCGATCACTTCATTTCTGGCGGTGTCCGCGTTGTGGAACAGGTCATTCACTGGCTGAGGCAAACGGGGCGGTAGGAAAAAAGGGATTTATGCACATACTGGCGATGTTTGCAGACAATTCGAGCGGTGTATGGCCATGGAACGCTCTGCCATGGTTCATAGGTGTTGCGTTCCTCGCACTTGGCCTGGTCGAAAAGATTGAAAAGTCGTCGGCGTTCAAGTTCCGGCCTCCCAACAGTCACGGCGCGGCGAAATTAGCAGGCAACGATGACCTGAAAAAGGCTGGGCTATTCGGCGGCAAAGGCGTTCCCATAGGCTATTCGCCTGACGGGAAAAGGCCCCTGCACTATCCGGGCTTCGGGCATCTTCTCACGGTCGCGGCTGCAAGGACGGGCAAGGGCGCAACGCTTCTCGTGAACGCCCTGCTTTCCTGGCGTCATTCCGCAATAATCATCGACCCCAAATGCGAGAACGCGCTCGTAACGGCAAAATTCCGTCAACGGTTGGGGAAGGTTTACATCCTCAACCCGTTCAGGATGTTTCCCGAAGAACTGAGAGGCATGATTGCCCGGTTCAATCCGCTGGATATTCTCGATGCGGCTGCACTTTCTTTTCATACCCTGTGCGACAAACTTGCAGCGGCGCTGGTATGGGATGAAGGCCACGAAGGGCAACACTGGACCACAGCGGCGCGAATACTGGTCTCCGGCATCATCGCGGCCCTGGTTCGTCATGGACTTCCCGGCAAAATCACTCTCGTGGAAGTCGCGCGGGTCATCAGCAGCGGTGATGGCTTATTCGACTTCTGCCGGAATGCGATGAAGTCCAGGGACCCTTTCATCATTACGAAGCTTCAGAGGTTCGCACTGGCTCCGGGAAGTGAACCGAGCCGCGAGATGAACGATGTCATCAGCACGGCAATTACGCAGCTCGCCTTCATCGGAAACGCCGCGATAGCCGAAAGCCTGAGCGGGTCCGATTTCCGCTTTGCCGACCTCAAGAGACAGCCTGGCACGACCGTGTTCATCTGCCTGCCGCTCTCCATGCTCGATGTCACTGACAAATACTTCAGGCTGGTGCTCGAAACCGCGCTCGCGGACCTCCTCAACGAAGGGACACGCTCATGAAAGGTAAACCCGTCCTCGTCATCGTCGATGAAATGGCCCAGCTCGGGCCGCATATGAAGATCCTGGAGAACTGCATGGGCATGGCTGCGGGCGCTGCCGGTATCCAGTTGTGGTGCGTGTTGCAGGACATTTCGCAGCTTCGCGGCATGTTCCCGAACACCTGGGAAACCTTCATTCAAAACTGTGGCGTGACGATGTGGTTTGGTGCGCGGGATCAAAGCACACGTGAGTACGTCTCGAAGCTGAGCGGAACAACCGAGGTGCTGACGCGCTCTCGATCTATCAGTATCGATCGCAACACAGGCGAGCCGAACATCAACGACAGTGCTTCGCAATATGGCAGGCCCCTCCTCCTTCCCCATGAAGTCGGCGAAATCGCTCCTGACGAAATGATCGCCTTTGTAGAGGGTCGCCTTACTGTGCGGGCAAAAAGAAAACCTTATTTCCTGCTGCCGGAATTCCGGGGCAAGTACCGCGATAACCCCTATGTCGGCAAACGCAGCGGCGGCCTCCTCAGTTGGCTTTTCAAGTAAAGGATTGGTTCGGATGACTTATGGCAACCACACAACAACCCGGAATGTTCGACGCGAAAGCCGCTGAACGCTTCGCGGCGCTGTGGGCAGGCTTCGATACTGACAACTCTTCCGAAGCCGAAGCTATGGGCAAGGGTCGCGCCCTACGCCGCATGGTATCCGATAGAAGCCTCCGGGTCATCGATGCGCTTGAACTGCCAGAAATCAAACAGGCGCTTGACGATCAATTGCAGCCCGTTCGTCTTCCGGTCCCCGCACTCGCGACGTTGCAAGCGGAAAACGATGAATTGCGAAACAAGCTGGCGGAGGTCGTGCCGGAGGTGACGCGCCTGGCAGAAGCTCTGACGCGAGAGATGGAGCTAACGGCGCGATTGAATGGCCGCCTTCAGGGATCGCATAGAGGACGAAACATCGTGGGCCCCGTCTTGTTCGGCGTCCTCGTGCTGGCTCTCATCGTTGAATCTGTTAGCGGCATGATCGGACGTATCGGCGGCGCATGGCATCACGCCAACCCTGCGAATTATGGTCCGGCAAGTGCGAGATACGATCCTTTCAACGATCCCACATTCAAACCTCCTCCCGCCTACGTCCCTCCCGATAAGTTTGCTGAAGAAGTCCGGCGTGCTTGGAAACCGGAAGTGCAGCCTCTCTCGAAGCGGAAGAAGAAGTCGCAAGAACCTTAGTCGTCTTTTTAGCCCGTGTTTGAAAGGAGAAGTGAAATGGACATTCAACTTTGGAAAGAGAAAGCGGTGCTCTGGTACGGCTGGGCATCGCAGGCTTTCATGCTGTGCAACCTGCTGCTCTACGTTGCCTGCTGGATCGTCGCAGGCGGACCTGTCGGGCCTGTCGGCTATATCGGCTGGCTCAATCATTGCTGCCAATGGAAGGGATGAAGCCATGGCAGATGAGCGAATTGATTTCTCACGGACAGTCGAAAGCGAAAGCGTAAGCCATCAACAACGTCCGCAACGGGAGACGAGGCCGCAGGCAGAGAAGGAACGCGCACCCGATACGACGCAGCGCACGGCGGAAAGAGAAGGCCGCTCGGAATGGTCTGGCGGCTCATGGGGAGGAAGATCGCGATGAGTAACGAGATGATTTCACGACACGGTACCGATCAAACAATGAAGTCGCTCGATGCCAAATGGCGTTTGATGAACGCGGCGCTTGAGAAGCTTGGTCAGAGCGTCACCACGAAGCCGCTACCGGCGCGTCGTACTGGGCATCTGCTCGTTGCTCTCGATCTCACCGGGAGCCGTGCTGAAAGCCTGAAGCAGGCGCGAAAGGCGACAGCGGCGATGTTTGAGGCTATCCGGGCGATTGGCTCTGTCGCGGTGAAGCTGGCCTACTATCGCGGCTCCTGTGAGTGCAAGGCGGGTGCCTGGCACGATGACGCAGAGAAGGTATGCCGGTCGATGCTGTCCCTCTCCTGCGAAAGCGGAGAAACGCAGATTGCCCGCGTGTTGCGCCTGGCACTGTCGGAGAACGAAAAGCTCTCCGGGTTAGTGTTCATCGGCGATCACTGTGAAGAGCGTCCCGAACAATTGCTGGCCCTCGCGGAAACGCTCGGCACACGGTCCCTGCCCCTGTTCATCTTCCACGAATGCGCGGATCACGATGCCTGGTCATTGCAGGCGAAGCCTCTCTTCGAGCGCATGGCAAAACTCAGCGGTGGGGTGTATGTCGAATTCAAACCGGATAGCGGCGCTGTGCTGAAAGAACTCTTGTCGAGTATCGCGGCGCTCTCGGTGGGTGGGGTCAAAGCTGTCGAACGGATGGCGTTACCCACTACGTCAGAAGGCCGCCAATTACGGGGACGATTGCTGCTTGGCTCCGGGAATGGGAAGCACTAATATCCGCCGTTCTAACAGAAAGAAGGCGGGCAGTAGGAAAGAAGAAATCATGGTTGATGCGGAACTGGAAAGCTTCAAAACGAATATCGATCTCCGCGCCTATGCAGCGGGCCAAGGCTATCAGCTTGATCGCAAGGAATCCTGGCGTGGTACATCGGTCATGCGTCACCCGGTGAACCATGACAAGGTAATCATCAAGCGCGGCATGGATGGCCATTACGTCTACTGTTCCGTGCGCGATGATCGCGACAATGGCTCCATTATCGATTTCGTGCAGTTTCGGCAAAGGGTCAGCATCGGCGTTGTACGGAAGGAATTGAGGCCCTGGATCGGTCAGTCCTCATCTCCGGCCCCGCTCTTCGCTCCTCTCCAGAAAAGCGAAAAGGACCGCATGAAGGTAGAGACGGCCTGGGCGCGGATGAAGGATGCTACTGATGGCCATCCCTATCTTGAGAGAGAACGCGCCCTGCCCGCTTCACTGCTAGCCCTTGATCGGTTTGCTGGCCGTATCCGCATCGATGACAGGGGCAACGCGGTGTTTCCGCATTTCGATGAACAGGGATTGAGCGGGTATGAGCTGAAGAATGTCGGCTTCACCGGCTTCGCGTCAGGCGGGGTCAAGTCTTTATGGATGTCTCATTCGCTGCTCGATGATGCACGAATGATTATCACGGAAAGCGCCATAGATGCTCTTTCCCACGCTGTTCTGTTTCCAGACACTAGCGCCCGTTATGCCTCCATCGGCGGCAAGCCCAATCCGCAACAGTCGGAGCTGATCCGGATGGCGGCAGCGGCAATGCCGGTGGGTAGTGAAATTGTCTCCGCGATGGACAACGATGCCGCCGGTGCCGAGCTATCGGATGTCGTGAAAAAGGCCGTGGGCCTAACAGGCCGTCTCGATCTGCGCTTCTCGGTCCAGGAACCCTTCGGCTTCAAAGACTGGAACGATCAGTTACGCAAGAGACCCCAATCTTTATCTTCCTACCGCCCGGAGGTTCCTACCGTCGCCTGATGGCGGGGGGACAGAGGTGAAACACAAATGTTTCGCAAGGAATCGCACGAAATAGAGCACAATGGACTCATCGGTAGGCGGCTCCTGAATGTCAGGGAGGCAGCCCTTTATCTGGGTCTCGAAGTAGACACCATCTACAAGAAATCCAGGTTGCGGGAGGTTCCCTGCGTCAAGGTCGGTCGTGCGTTGCGGTTCGATGTGAAGGCGCTTGAGCGCTACATCGAGCAACACACAATCGAAACCATTGACTGAAAGGAGAAGCAAAAATGTCCATTAGGAAGAAATCCGATGGAGTCTATGAAGTGCGTTGGTGGGAAGGAGGACGCAACAAAAGCCTGACGGTTCACGGCGCATTTGCCCTCGCGCAGAAGATCGAACGCAAGAAGATGTCGGTGAGGGATGAAAACCGGCATCTCGATGTGAAGCGGGAAATCAACTTCCGAATGCGGGAGCTGATCGAACGTTACCGAACACAGTACGGCGACAAAAAACGTTCCGCCGACAGGGAGAAAAGCATCCTCGACAATATCCAATCTGAAATGGGCCGGATGTTCGTCAGGGAAGTTGACGGGGTCGCTGTGGGGAGATGGTATTCAAACCTCACGACCGTCAGGGATTTGTCTCCAGGCACGGCGGTACGACACTTCAACGTCATGCACCACATGATGGAGAAGGCTTCCGGTATCTGGTCGCAGGAAACCGGTCTTGACCGGAATCCGGCGGATCAGGTGGAAGTATTCCGGCCTGATGATTCAAGGGACCGTTATCTGTCCGAAGAAGAGCTTGGCAGGTTGAGACGGGCACTTGACGACCGGATGCTCCGCAAAGGCACGAAGGATCTCAACAAGACCAATGGTCGTCTGAGGTTGATCGTCCTGATCGCGGTTTCAACGGGAATGCGTGCGTCGGAGATATTCGGGCTTTTGTGGTCGGATGTGATGTACAGCGAGGGCCTGTTGGCGGTAACGGCAAAACTGAAGGGCGGCAAGATGCGTTACGTCCCGATGTCGCCGGAGCTGGCCGCTGAGTTGCGACGCTATCCCGTCGTGATCAATGAGGATCGGATTTTTCCGCCGAAACCGGGAGCAACGAGTGGAAGGCAGCGATTGGAAGGAAGTTTTGAAGACCTGCTCGAAAGGGCAGGAATTCGGGATTTCAGGTTCCATGATCTGCGCCACACCTTCGCATCCTGGTACATGATGAACGGCGGCGATCTCTATGAACTCGCGAAAATCCTCGGCCATGCAAACATCAAGATGACCGAACGCTATGCAAAGCTGGGGCGGCAGCACATCGCCAGAACCGGCAACACGGCGAGGGAAATCTGGAAGCTGCTTGCGAAAGAAGAAAGCGTGCAAGCGCACATCGGCTGACGATGTACGTTATTTGTACGTTGACCTAAACCATCAACTCTTTGAATGCCGCTAAGTTATTTAGAATGTGGTGGCCAGAGACGGGATCGAACCGCCGACGCCGGCCTTTTCAGGGCCGCGCTCTACCACTGAGCTATCTGGCCTTGGGTGAACCAAGGGCGATCCGGGATCGATCGCGGGCGGGTAGTTCTGATGCTGCTGCGGCTCGGAACCCTTGGCGGTACCGGCTACTACGTCGCGTCAAACTGCCTCACGTAGTATAGCAAAAATACAAGGGTGCGCAGCGGGGTGCGCTGCCGAAGAATCCCTATCGCACCACACACGGCCCGAGCTGGGAAATCACCCCGCCCCAGCGCCTTTAAGACACTGTGAAAGCTCAACTATGCCATACACTTGGGGGAAGACTCTCGCACGGAGATGGCCTTCTATGCTCGCTGCCAAACTTCAGATCCGCGGCCTCTGCGCAACCGCTCTTTTATTCGGCGCCGCCTCTCTCCCGTTTGCCTTTCCCTTGTCGGCCTCTGCGGGCGTTAAGGCAGCGGCTCCCGCCGTTAAGTCCGCCGAGCCGACGGAAGCGCGCGCCTCGCAGGCCTTCGAAGAGGCCCGCAAACAAGGACCGCTCACCCTGCGCGCCTTCCTCTATCGCATGCCCAAGGGCGCCGACCTGCACAATCACCTCTCCGGCGCGATCTACGCCGAGACCTGGATTCGCGATGCAGGCGAAGATCATCTTTGCGTCGACACCAAGACTCTCTCCTTCGTAGCCCCCGAAAACGCAAAATCACGCAACGAAGAGAACAGCAAGCACTTCGAGCCTGTTTGTAAAGAAGGCCAGGTCGATGCGGCAACGGTTCCACAGAACCAGCACCTGTATGACGCCCTGATCGATGCTTTTTCCATGCGCACCTTTGTCCCCAGAACCGCCGATTCCGGGCACGACCACTTCTTCGACACCTTCGGCGAATTCGGTGGAACCCGCAAAAGCCACATGGGCGAGTGGCTGGACGAAGTCGCGACCCGGGCGGCCGCGCAGAACGAACAATATCTGGAGTTGATGCACACGCCGGATTTCAAGGAAGCGGCCGCGCTGGCGGCGAAGATCGGTTACAACTCCGACTTCGCTCAATATCGCCAGCAGCTTGTCGATGGCGGAATTCGGAGCAGCATCTCAGCCGCAAGCGCAGAGCTTGATACCGCAGAGGCCGATCGCCGAGTGCGCGAGCACTGCGGCCAGTTAGACGAACAGCCGGCCTGCAAGGTCAAGATCCGCTACGTTTACCAGATACTCCGTGCGCTTCCACCCGAGGTGGTTTTCGCACAAATCGTTCTCGGCTTTGAAAGCATAGCCGCCGATCCACGATTTGTCGGGCTGAATCTCGTGCAGCCGGAAGACGCTTATGTCGCGATGCGCGACTACAGCCTGCACATGCGGATGCTCGATGCAGTACACGGCTCTTACCCCGGCTCTCATATCAGTCTTCACGCCGGGGAACTCGCGCCGGGCATGGTTCCACCCGACGGTCTCACCTTTCACATCCGCCTCGCCGTCGAACAGGGCGAGGCGGAGCGCATCGGCCACGGCGTCGACATTATGTATGAGGACCATCCCTACGATCTGCTCAAGGAGATGGCCGCCAAACACGTCATGGTCGAAGTCAATCTCACCAGCAACGACGTGATCCTCAACATCAAAGGGGAGGACCATCCCTTTGAGATCTATCGCAGATACGGCGTGCCCGTCGCACTATCGACCGACGACGAGGGCGTCTCGCGCATCGACCTCACTCACGAATATGTACGCGCAGCAGTTACCTATCCACTCAGCTATCGCGACTTCAAAAAGATGGTGCGCACCAGCCTCGAACATAGTTTTCTGCACGGAGCCAGCCTCTGGCAGCAGGCAGTTCCGGAGACCTTGGACAAGCCGGTTGAAGCGTGTGCCGGGCAGCTAGGGAAGGAAACTCCGGCCGGTGCATGTGCGGAATTGATCTCGCAAAGCGAAAAAGCGCAGCAACAGTGGGAACTTGAACACAGGTTTCACACATTTGAGGCAAGCTTCTGATAGAGCATCTCTCCCGCGATACAACCTGGAGAGATGCCAGCGCAGCTTGTCTGCTGTAAAGAGCTGCTGTCGACAAATCTTGTAAGAACGCGGCAACAGGAAAAATCTTCTCGATGCGCATCGTCTTCTCCACTTTTGGGACATTCGGCGATATCAATCCGCTCATTGCTCTCAGCCTGGAGCTCAAACGGCGGGGTCACACTCCCGTCATCGCCGCCCCGGGCATGTTTCGCGAAAAGATAGAACCGCTCGGCATCGACTTCGCCGCCGTTCGCCCCGATCAGGACCCCAACGACAAGCGCATGGTGGAGATGATCTGGGATATCAAGAAGGGAACGGAGCGCGGCCTGCGCGAGTTTCTCTTTCCCGCCATCCGCGACAGCTACAAAGATCTGCTGGCTACGGTCGAAGCCCATGGCGGAGCCGACCTCCTGGTCACGGGCGAGTTGGCCTACGCCGGTCCAATTGTTGCTGAAAAGACCGGCATCCCCTGGGCTTCGTATGTGCTCGCGCCGCTCTCCTTCTTCTCGGGATACGATCCTCCGGTGCTGCCCCCCTATCCCACGCTGTCCAAGGTTCAATCGCTGGTGCCCGGCGTGGGCCATCTCGTTCCCCGCTTTGCGCGCCTGGTCACGCGTCATTGGCCGGCGCCGATATATGCGCTGCGCAAAGATCTCGGCCTGCCTCGCGGCAAAGATCCCATCTTTGACGCCAAGCACTCTGAACTTCTGGTTCTGGCGCTGTTCTCGCGCGTTCTCGGCGATCCGCAACCGGATTGGCCGGCCAGCACACGCATTACTGGTTTCGCGTTCTACGATGGCGACGCCGGCAACGTCGGTCTCGCGCCCGACCTCGAAGAATTTCTCGCAAGCGGACCTCCGCCGCTGGTCTTCACGCTAGGATCTGCAGCGGTCATGGCTGCTGGCGATTTCTATGAGGTCAGTGCCGCGACCGCCGACCTGCTCGGGCAGCGAGCCGTCCTGCTCACCGGCAGCGATCCGCAGAACCGACCCAAGCGTGCGCTGTCGAAGAACATCTGTATCGCTCGCTATGCGCCTTACTCGCGGATCTTCCCGCGCGCCTCGGTCATCATCCATCAGGGCGGAGTGGGCACCACCGCGCAGGGGCTCAAAGCCGGCCGTCCCATGCTGGTGATGCCCTACAGCCACGATCAGCCGGACAACGCCCGTCGCGTGCGTCATCTCGGCGTGGCAAAGGTCATTCAACGCAAGGAATACCGGCCGGAAGCGGCCGCGCAGAAGATACAAAAGTTGTTGGAAGACGCAGCTTACACCGAACGCGCCGCAGAGGTGGCACGTGTGATCGCGGAAGAAGATGGTGTGCGCACGGCATGCGATGCCCTGGAGAGAGCAGCCCGCACAAAACTTTAGCTATCTCGCGTACGTCAAAGGCGAGCGAGCGCCCGCCCCTGCCGGTCGATCTTGCTTACGTTTTTCTTGCTACCGTTTTTTTAACTGTCTGCGTCAATTAGAGAGGCTGGACATCCGATGCTTGCCAGCCTTTCGGCCCCTTAACGACGTTAAACTGCACTGCCTGCCCTTCTTGCAAACTCTTAAAGCCATTCGAATTGATGGCAGAGAAATGCACGAAGACATCCTCCCCGTTCTGGCGGGAGATGAAGCCGTAGCCCTTAGCGTCGTTAAACCACTTCACAGTACCTTGTTCCATCTGATGCTTATTCCTGGAGTGAATTGCGCTGGAGTGAATCGGAGACAAAACTGGCTGTGTCTTGCGACAGGGCAGACTACTTTTTCCCGGTTCGAAACTAACGCGACAGTAGTTTAGCAGACTTTACAAGCCCTCCGGCAAGCATCGCGATTCCCCACATCCCTCTATAAATAAAGGTAATCGCCACCGGCACAATTTCACACCGGTTCCTTATCTATCCAATTTGCGCGCGCTTCTCTATCCTGTCTGCAGATATGCCAGAAGACGTCGCGCTCCACCTCCTGTCCGCCGCTCTACCTCGACTCAGAAGCGAATTCTCAGCTCTACCAAAGGCTCCCTTCGACGGCGGCACACTTGCAGAAAATCTGGAGGCCATGTCCTCCGTGTTGACCGAGGTATCGGGGCGCATGGGTGACAACTATCCCTATTTTCATCCTCTCTATGCCGGCCAGATGCTCAAGCCGCCGCATCCCATTGCGCGCGCCGCTTATGCCATGGCCATGGGCATCAATCCCAATAACCATGCGCTCGACGGAGGACGCGCCAGCTCTCACATGGAGATCGAAGCCGTCCGTGAGATCGCCGCGATGTTCGGATGGGAAGAATATCTGGGGCACCTCACCAGCGGAGGCACCTTCGCCAATCTCGAAGCGCTCTGGGTAGCCGGCCTGCTCGCTCCCAGCAAAACCATCGCCGCGTCCGAGCAGTCCCACTACACGCACAGCCGCATCAGCGCGGTACTCAAGCTGCCCTTCCAGAAGATTCCCGTCGACGCACTTGGGCGAATGGATATTGCTGCGCTCGAATCCGCGCTACAACAAGGCGAGATTGGCACAGTCGTGGTGACGCTTGGGACGACAGCTCTGGGGGCCGTCGACCCTTTGAGCGAGATTCTCGATCTGCGCCGGAAATATAACTTTCGCATTCACGTCGATGCCGCCTATGGAGGCTATTTCAAGCTGGCCTCGAACCTCGACGAAGACGCGGCGCGAGCCTTCGCGCGAATCTCCGAGACGGACTCCATCGTCGTCGATCCGCATAAGCACGGCTTGCAGCCCTACGGCTGCGGATGCATCCTCTTTCGCGATCCTGCAGTCGGCCGGTTCTACAAGCATGACTCGCCTTATACCTACTTCACCTCGAGCGATCTGCATCTGGGCGAGATCAGCCTGGAGTGCTCCCGCGCAGGCGCATCTGCGGTTGCGCTCTGGGCCACGCAGCAGCTTCTGCCGCTGGTTCGCGCGGGCAACTTTGCCGGCGGTCTCGAGCGCTCACGGCTCGCGGCGCAGTCTCTTTCTGCCAGGCTCGAAGCCGATCCGCGCTTCATCACCGGCCCTCGTCCCCAATTGGATATCGTGGTCTGGGCTATCCAGACGCCCAGCTTGGAAGAGTCTTCGCATCGCGCCCAGAAAATCTTCGACCGGGCCGCGCAGCAGGATTTGCATCTGGCTTTGGTACAGTTGCCGGTAGCATTCTTTGGGACGGAACATTGGCCGGGCAGAGACGAATCCGAATCCGTCACATGTCTGCGCTCCGTTCTCATGAAACCGGAGCACGAGGCCTGGATCGGCGAAATCTGGCGTCGTCTTCTCATCGCTGCTGAAAATTAGTTGAGGAACAAATGGGCAACGAAATCGAACGCGTCCTTTTGAAAACGGATACATTGGCAGCCGTCATACTGCCGGCGATGGGTGGAAAGATCGCTTCCCTGCAAAAAAACGGGATCGAACTCTTCCAGCAGCCGCTCCGCCCCTATGCGCTCCGAACCCTGACCATCGGCTTCGAGGAAAGCGATGCCAGCGGATTCGACGAATGCCTGCCCTCCGTCGCCGCATGCCGTATTGAGACCGCCTCAGGCGCCGCCGAGATTCCAGACCATGGAGAATTCTGGAGGCTGATTCACACGGCGGAATCGCTCTCGCCGGCAACCGTCCGCCTGACTGCAATTGGCTCGGCGCTTCCGATCCGCTTTGAGCGCAACATTCATCTCGACGGGGATACGGTGCGCATCGACTACTCAGTTACGAACACGGGCGAGCACGCCATTCCTTATGTCTGGTCCGCCCATCCGCTCTTCGCTGTCGATCCCGGAGATGTCCTCACTCTGCCGCCGTCCGTAAAACAGGTCACCGTCGAGGGCTCGGCACGCAACCGGCTCGGCACGAACGGAACGGTTCATCCATGGCCGTCTACGACCCTAACCGATGGAGCCGCGGCCGCGCTCAACATCGCGAAAGACGCCAGCGAAGAGATCGGCGACAAGCTATTCGCCGAGGCGCCGGTGGAAGGCTGGTGTCTGCTCGAGCGCAAGACCGCCAATCTGCGCATCCGCATCGATTTTGATCCTGCAAAGCTCCCCTTTCTCGGTCTCTGGCTCTGCTACGGAGGCTGGCCTGACGGCCAAGCTGAGAAGCAGAACTGCATCGCCATCGAGCCCTGCACAGCGCTGGGGGATTCTTTGGAGTTGGCCATCAAGAACGGGCATAGCCGCACTTTAATTCCGGGTCAGGTCGACTCTTGGGGGATGACAATTACGACGAGTGTTGTATCGTAAGGGCCGGGATCTAACTTCTCAAGGCGTGATGAAATGCGAGATGTAAACGCTACCAAAGACTTGCACGCGCAGCGCTTCCACCAGGCTCCCGCGATGTTCGCCGCCCCCGGCCGGGTCAATCTTATCGGCGAACACACCGATTATGCCCAGGGCTTCGTGATGCCTGCAGCCATAGATTTCGCCACGCTGGCGGCCATCAGCCCGCGCGATGATGGCTCGATCATCATTGCTTCGGAAAATTTCCACGAAGAAGTCACCCATAAACTCACTGCCCTGCCTAAAGAAGCTGCGCATCACTGGAGCGACTACCCGCTTGGCGTCCTGAATATCCTTCGCAGTGTAGGAGTCGAGCTCCCCGGCTTCAGCCTCACCCTCAGCGGAGACGTTCCGCTCAATGCCGGACTCAGCTCTTCTGCTTCGGTCGAGGTCGCGACCATCGTCGCCGTGCTTAGCCTTACTGCGGCAGAGATCCCTCTACCGGAGATGGCCAAGCTATGCCAGCGCGCGGAGAATGAATTCGTCGGCGCCTCCACCGGCATCATGGATCAGTTCATCGCCTGCTGCGGTGCCGAGGACCACGCGCTTCTGCTGGACTGCCGCAGCCTGTCCTTCCGGCTGGCTCCGATTCCGCCCGACATCAGCATCGTCATCTCCAACTCCATGGTCAAGCACTCTCACGCCGGCGGCGAATACAACATCCGCCGCGCCGAGGTGGAACAGGGCACGCAGATCATTCACCGACACCGGCCCGAAGTCGGCTTCCTGCGCGATGCCACCCTCGAAGACCTGAAGCAGTGGGGATCGGAGATGCCGCCTAGCGTGCTTAAGCGCACCCGCCACATCATCACCGAAGACCTTCGCACCGTGGCCGCTGCCGACGCTCTCGAAGCCGGCGATCTCAAGACTCTCGGCCGCCTCATGTACGAGGCGCATGCCAGCTACCGCGACGACTTCGAAGCCAGCTGCAAAGAGGCCGACATCCTGGTGAAATTGGCAGCCAAAGAGCCCGGCTGCATCGGAGCACGGCTCACCGGAGGCGGATTCGGAGGCTGCACCGTGAATCTCGTCGAACGGGAATACACCGCCGGCTTCATCGAAAGCCTGCGCAAGGGTTATCGCGAGGCCACAGGCATCGAAGCCGACATCTATAACTGTCACGCTTCGGCGGGAGCCCACCGCATCGGTAACTGAATGGCGAAGTACCGAACGGTGATTGCAAGGCCCGATCATGCCGCGAAAGTAGTAGTTCCTGCTCCGGCAGATCCGCGTTTTTTCATTCTGTGCTCCAGAGCCGCTTGGTAAAATCACGAAATTGCACCTTGGCTCGCCAAATGGAACCGTATTCCTCCGGGAATACCGACGAGGGCCAGCCCGTTGTATTGGTAGGATGCGACGACAATACGCTCGATCCGTCGCTGGTTGATCGGTCCGATCGGAGCATCCGGTCGTGATCTGAACTTTTTGTGCATGTCCTGAATGCGCAAGGACTGGATATGCACGTTTTAGTAAAGGTTTGCGGAGATTGAAAACAAGCATGCGCCACGCTCAATTGCAACAAATTGCTGCACTCGATAACTCGGAAGATCGCGGTATCGTCGCCTATTTTTCGATGGAAATTGCCGTTGAGCCCACCATGCCCACCTACAGCGGTGGCCTCGGGGTGCTGGCTGGCGACACGCTCCGGGCCGCAGCGGATATGGGCCTGCCTCTGGCCGCAATAACCCTGGCTCATCGTCAGGGGTATTTTCGCCAGCACCTGGACGCCAGCGGCATCCAGACAGAAGAGTCGCAGCCCTGGGACATTGAAGCTCTGCTAACGCCGCAGTCACCCACCGTCACAGTGAAGATTGAAGGCCGACCGGTGGTGATCCGGGCCTGGCGTCATGACGTGATCGGCGTGACTGGTCACACCATCCCCATCTATTTCCTCGACACAAATGTTGAGCAGAACGACCCGCGCGACCGCGAGCTGACCGATCACCTCTACGGAGGCGACGGAGACTATCGCCTGCGCCAGGAAGTAGTGCTCGGGATCGGCGGAGCGCGCATGCTCGAAGCGCTGGAATATCGGCCGGTCGTTTACCACATGAATGAAGGCCATGCCGCGCTGCTGACCATTGCGCTGCTCGAAAAACAGCTCTTCGGCTCGCCCCTAGAAGCGGCCGACGAGAAGACCGTGGAATCGGTTCGCAGGCGCTGCGTCTTCACCACGCACACTCCGGTCCCGGCGGGTCATGACCGTTTTTCCGCCGAGCAATCCAATCGGATTCTCGGCGTCGAACGCACCAAGGTCTTCGAGCGCCTGGGCTGCTTCCACGATGACCTGCTCAACATGACCTACATCGCGCTGCGCTTTGCCCGCTACGTCAATGGCGTGGCCATGCAGCACGGCAAGGTCTCGCGGGAGATGTTCCCCGACTACAAGATTGACGCCATCACCAACGGCGTCCATGCTGCAACCTGGACCGCGCCGTCCTTCCAGTCCACCTTCGATCGCCATATGCCGCGCTGGCGGCAGGATAACCTCTCCCTGCGCTATGCCATTGATATCCCGGAAGCGGAGATCGAACAGGCTCATCAGGACGCAAAAAGCGTTCTGATCGCGGCCGTCAAGGAGCGCACCGGCGTCGAACTCCGTCCCAATATCTTCACCCTCGGCTTCGCCCGCCGCGCAGCCACCTATAAGCGCTGCGACCTGCTGTTCACCGATCCCGAACGCCTCGTCAAAGCAGCCCACGACTTCGGCGGCCTGCAGATTCTCTACAGCGGCAAGGCGCATCCCGCCGATGAGCCGGGCAAGGCCAAGATCCGCCGCGTCATCGAGCTAGCACAAGAGCTGGACTCTGCCGATCTGACCATCGTTTATCTCGAAAATTACGAGTGGATTCTGGGCGCGCTGCTGACTGGCGGCGTCGACCTCTGGCTCAACACGCCGAAGCGCCCCTACGAAGCCTCCGGCACCAGCGGAATGAAGGCTGCGCTCAACGGCGTCCCCAGCCTGAGCATCCTCGACGGCTGGTGGATTGAAGGCTGGATCGAAGGCGTCACCGGATGGGCCATCGCCGACCATGACGACGACGCGGGCGAAGCGGGCTCTCTCTACGATCATCTCGAACAGGTCATTCTGCCCCTTTACTACCACCAGCCGGAGCAGTGGAAACGCATCATGCGCTCGACCATCGCGCTCAACGGCTCGTTCTTCAACACTCAACGCATGATCGAGCAGTACGTTCTGAACGCATACTTCCCCGAGCAGCGCATGGACCACTCGGCTGCCGCATTGGAGCCGATTCTGGCTCGTTAAGAGCCCAGATCTCTATGCTGACCGTCGCCACCTTCGGAGCCTTGCAAGAATTGATCACCGGATCACACGGCCTGAAGGGAGTTCTGCGGCCTGGGAACAGCCGGCGGGATGACGGTCGGCGCATCTCGGCCTCGGCAACTGCAGCGCAAAGGGAGCTCCGAGCGTGAGCCAGACCCTGTTGGAAGAAAAAGTTCCGACCGCTTCGCAGCGCGCCCTGTGCGTCGATCTCGACGGCACACTAGTCAAGAGCGACACCCTGGTCGACTCCCTTCTGCTGCTGGTTCGCACCAACCCCCTAGCCGCCCTACGCGTCCCATTCTGGCTGAAGGGCGGCAAGGCCGCACTGAAGGCTCGCGTCTGCTCTCAAGTGCAGCTCGATGCCGCACATCTTCCCTACAATCGCGGATTGCTCGAGTTCCTGATCCTGCAGCACAGCCAGGGCCGCAAGCTGTACCTCACTACCGGCGCGGACGGCAGCCTCGCCCGGCAAATCGCCACTCACCTCGGCATCTTCGAAGACGTACTGGCAAGCGACGGTGCAACCAACCTCACCGGGCACAACAAGCTGCAAAGCCTGCAGCAGCGCTTTGCCGGGGAGGGCTTCGACTACATCGGCAACGCCCGGCCCGATCTGCCCCTGCTCAGTCACTCCGGCGAAGCCATGGTCGCCAACCCCGATCATGCGCTGCAGGGCCTGCTAAAAAAGCACAACGTTCCGGTAGCGCATCGCTTCGACGACCGCGCTCCCTTTTCGAAGACCTTCCTGAAGACCATCCGGCTGCACCAGTGGGCGAAGAATGTGCTCATCTTTGTCCCGGTGCTGCTGGCTCACGCATTGCGACTCTCGCTCATCGGCGACGCCGTCGTGGCCTTCCTCTGCTTTAGCCTTTGCGCCTCGGCCACGTACATCGTCAATGACCTGCTGGATATCGAGGCCGACCGCCATCACCCGAAAAAGCGGAACCGTCCCTTCGCAGCCGGGGATCTGTCTCCGGCTGCCGGAGTCGCCATCTCGCTTTCCTTCCTGCTCCTGGCCTTTGCCGGAGCCGCTCTGCTGCCGCGTGGATTTGTCGGATGGCTCTTTACCTATCTCATCACCACGCTCTGCTATTCGCTCTACCTCAAGAGAGTGGTGCTGGTCGACGTCATCCTGCTCTCCGGCCTCTATACCCTGCGCATGCTCGCCGGAGGAGCGGCGACCCATGTTGCCTTCTCGCCCTGGCTGGCCGCGCTCTCCGTCTTTCTTTTCCTCTCGCTGGCCATGGTCAAGCGCTTCAGCGAGTTGCAGAATATCCGCGCTCAAGGCAATGTGCTCTCGAATGGCCGGGGCTATCTGCTGGTCGATATCGAGCAGCTGCGCAGCTTCGGCACCGCCAGCGCCTACGCGGCGGTAGTCGTCTTCGCGCTCTACATCAACGGAAAAGACGTTGTGGAGCTCTATCATCACCCCACCCGGATGTGGCTGATGACCCCGCTGATGATCCTGTGGCTCAGTCGCGTCTGGCTCCTGGCCTCGCGCGGCGAACTCAACGAGGACCCCGTCATCTTCGCCGTCACCGACCGCATGAGCCTGCTCATCGGAGCAGCGATCGCGATCATTGCCGTCCTCGCCGCCTTTTAAGCGCCTGTCATTCCATCCGTGTAACCTCAATACAGGAATAGGAATACACCCATGGCGCGATCCAACCCACGACCTCGCTTCGAAAGCTGGGGCAGATATCCCACGCTGGATGCGAAGCTGGTCCCACTGAACTGGACCACCGATTTTCCCCTGCGCAATCCGCCCTCGACTCCTCAGCTGCCGGTAGGCGCGGGGCGCAGCTACGGCGACGTCTGCCTCCTCGAGAACGGAACTCTGCTGCAGACCCGGGGGATGGATCGTCTGCTTGCCTTCGATCCCGCAACCGGCATTCTGCGCTGCGAAGCCGGCGCGACCCTCGCCGAAATTCTGGATTTCGCCGTTCCCCGCGGCTTCTTTCTGCCGGTTACCCCGGGAACGAAATATGTGACTGTCGGCGGGGCCATCGCCAATGACATCCACGGCAAGAACCACCATCTGGCGGGCAGCTTCGGCTGCCATGTCCTGCGCTTCGAGCTGATTCGCTCCGACGGCTCGCGCTTCCTTTGCAGCCCCACCGAAAATCAGGAGTGGTTCGCGGCCACCGTCGGCGGCATGGGATTGACCGGCCTCATCGCATGGGCCGAAATCCGGCTGCGCCCCATCGTCTCCCGCAAGATCGACTATCAGGGCGACAAATTCGTAGGTATCGACGAGTTTCTGGCGCTCTCGCAGAGCGCAACCGCCGAATATACGGTGGCCTGGATCGACTGCGTCTCGACCGGCAAGAATTTTGCCCGCGGCATCTTCATGCAGGGTGACCACGTTGCGGAACCGGGACCGCTCGAAAAAAGCAGCGAGCCTTGGCTGACCTTCCCCGTCGACCTGCCGGAGTTCGCACTCAACCGGTTCACCATGTCCGCCTTCAACACCGCCTACTATCACAAGCAGCTTTCCAAGCAGAAGAGGACCAAGGTCGATTACGAACCGTTCTTCTATCCACTCGACAGCGTCCTCCATTGGAACCGCATGTACGGGAAGAACGGCCTGGTGCAGTTCCAGAATGTGCTTCCCCACGCCTCCGGACGAGAGGGGATGCTGCAAATCCTCAAAGCCATCACCCGCTCCGGGCTGGCCTCGTTCCTGGCGGTCATCAAGTTCTTCGGCGAGACTCCTTCCGTGGGAACGATGTCCTTCCCCATGCCCGGCATTATGCTGGCGCTCGATTTCCCCATTCGCCCCGAGGTCAGCTTCGATCTCCTGGAGCGGCTGGCCGAGATCACCCTCGAACACGGAGGACGAATGTACTCTGCCAAGGATGCGCGCATGACGGCGGAGCAGTTTCAAGCCTTCTATCCGCAGTGGCAGGATTTCTCGCGCTACATCGACCCATCCTTCGATTCGGCCTTCTGGCAGCGGGTGACGGGACGGAGACCGATCGATGGTTGAAAACCGCGCCCTTCCCTCGAAAATTCTTGCTCTCGGCGCGACCTCCGCAATTGCCGAAGCCACGCTCCGGCTCTTCGCGGCCCGCGGCGCAAGCTTCTTTCTCGTGGCGCGCAACGCCGACAAGCTGGAAGCCGTCGCCGCCGATCTCACCACCCGAGGCGCAGCCGGTGTCACCACCCACATTATGGATCTCGACGACACGGCCGCTCATCCCGCCATGCTCGGCCAAGCTGTCGAAGCGCTCGGCACGATCGAGTTGGCATTGCTCGCCCACGGTGTGCTTGGCGACCAGGCTGAGGCAGAAGCCAGCTATCCCGCCGCCGAAGCTGTCCTCGGAACCAATTTCATGGCGCCCGTTTCGATGATCACCTGGCTGGCAAACTACTTCGAAACTACCGGCCAGGGTACTCTCGCCGTCATCTCCTCTGTCGCCGGCGACCGGGGACGCAAGAGCAATTACGTTTACGGAGCATCCAAGGGCGCGCTCAACATCTTCCTCGATGGAGTGCGCAATCGCATTGATCGCAGCGGAGTGCAGGTGCTCACCATCAAGCCCGGCTTCGTAGCCACTCCGATGACCGCGCATCTGCCTCCGAATGCCCTCTTTGCCCATCCAACGGCGGTCGCCCGGGGCATCTTCAGGGCTATCGAAAAGCGTAAAGATATCGTTTATGTCCCGGCATTTTGGGCCGTCATCATGCTGATCATTCGCTCAATACCAGAGCGCATTTTCAAAAAAATGAATCTTTGAATAAGATCCAGTACCGGTAACAATTACTTCTCTGTTCGGAATCGCCGGACATGGTACTCGCATCACTTAAATGCCTGGGTAGAGGCTCTTTGGTCTGGAGTCTTTCCCTGCATCTTGATCGTCTAGTGAATACGTCAAGCTGGCTTTAGGTCCGATGATGGTGCTTGCATTAAGCTACTTACTTTAAGAGACGGGAGAGTGGCATAAAGGTATCGGCGTTTAGGTTTCGACCGCGTTACCGTGCCATTCCTGTTAGCGAACCGCTCTTCACGTACTTTCCATCGTCGTCGCGAATTTGAACATGGCGCTGCCCGCCGGTGATTACCGGTAAGTGTCTCCGCCAAACGTCTTGGGAGAAACTGAAACGATATGTGGATAGTCCGCCTCGCACTGCGAAGGCCTTACACATTTGCCGTTCTTGCCCTGCTGTTGATGGTCCTCGGCCCTCTGGCTGTCGTGAACACCCCGACCGATATCTTTCCCAACATCGATATCCCGGTCGTCTCCGTTGTCTGGCAGTACACCGGCCTGTCGCCGAACCAGATGGCGAACCGCATCGTGTACCAGAGCGAGCGCACGATGACGACCACCGTCAACAATATCGAGCACATCGAATCGCAATCGATGAACGGTATTGGGGTCATCAAGATTTTCTTCCAGCCCCACGTGGATATCGGCAACGCCGTCGCCCAGGTCACGGCCGTCAGTCAGACTCAGCTGCGCCAGCTTCCCCAGGGCACCACGCCGCCGCTCATCATTCAGTACTCGGCCTCCAGCGTGCCTATCATTCAAGTAGGACTTTCTGGCCAGGGGCTGACCGAGTCGCAGCTCAACGACCTCGGCCTCAACTTCATCCGCACCCAGATGGTCACAGTGCAGGGAGCCGGCGTTCCCTATCCCTATGGCGGTAAGCAGCGCCAGGTGCAAGTGGATATCGACCTGCCCAAGCTCCAGGCCAAGGGTCTTTCTCCCTCGGATATCGTCACCACCATCAACGCGCAGAATGTCATTCTGCCCTCCGGAACCGCCAAGATCGGCCCCTTCGAGTACCTGGTCGAAACCAACAGCGCTCCGGATAAAGTCGCCGAGCTGAATGATTTGCCCATCCGCTCCGTGAACGGCGCAATGGTCTACGTTCGCGACGTGGCACACGTGCGCGACGGCTTCCCGCCGCAGACCAACATCGTTCGCGTCGACGGCCAGCGCGCCTCTCTGCTCTCGGTCATCAAGACCGGAGATTCCTCGACGCTATCAATCGTCGAAGGCGTGCGCGCCAAGCTCGATACGCTCAAAAATCAACTGCCCCCAGCCCTCAGGATGCAGCCGCTCGGCGATCAATCGATCTTCGTCCGGGCTTCAATCAGCGGCGTGGTGCGCGAGGCGATCATCGCTGCCTGCCTCACCGCAATCATGATCTTGGTCTTCCTCGGCAGCTGGCGCAGCACGGTCATTATCGCCGTCTCCATCCCGCTCTCGATTCTGTCTTCGTTACTCGTCCTGAGCGCGCTCGGCGAGACCATCAACATCATGACCCTCGGCGGACTCGCGCTGGCCGTCGGCATCCTGGTCGACGACGCCACCGTCGAAATCGAGAATATCAATCGTAATCTCGAAGAAGGCAAGGCCATCGAGCAGGCCATTCTCGATGGAGCCGCGCAGATTGCGGTCCCCGCGCTGGTCGCGACCATCTCCATCTGCATCGTCTTCGTGCCCATGTTCTTCCTCAGCGGCGTAGCACGCTACCTTTTCGTGCCGCTTGCTGAGGCTGTCTGCTTCGCCATGCTCGCGTCCTATCTCCTCTCGCGAACCGTTGTGCCCACCATGGCCAAGTACCTGCTACAGGAGCATGACGAAGAAGCTGAGCACCGCAAGAAAACCAGCCGCAATCCCCTGGTCCGTTTCCAGCAGGGCTTTGAGCACTACTTCGAGAAATTCCGCGGCGGTTATCGCCGCATTCTGGAGCTATGCCTCGCGCACGCTGCCGTATTTCTGACCTCTTTCCTGATCTTCGCCGTCGTCTCCGCCGTGTTTCTCTATCCGTTCCTTGGTCAGGACTTCTTCCCCTCCGTCGACAGCGGCCAGTTCAAGATTCACGTCCGCGCCCACACCGGCACGCGTATTGAAGATGTTGCCGATCTCTGCGACCAGATCGATAACACCATCCGCGAGACCATCCCCAAGAACGAAGTCGAAACCATCATCGACAACATCGGACTTCCCTACAGCGGTCTGAATACTTCGTACTCCAACTCGGGAGCCATCAGCTCCGCCGACGCCGATGTCTCCGTGCAACTCTCCGAAAAACACGGCCCCACCGACGCCTACGTGCAGAAGCTGCGCAACATCCTCAACCACCGCTTTCCCGGTGTCACCTTCTACACTCTGCCGGTAGACATGGTGACGCAGATCCTCAACTTCGGCCTTCCCGCACCTATCGACGTCCAAATCGTCGGCAGGGACATGTACGGCAACCGTGCCGTGGCCGAACAACTACTGAACAAGATCAAGCATGTTCCGGGCATCGCTGACCTGCGTATCCAGCAGCCCTTCGACAATCCCGAGCTGATGGTGAATGTGGACCGCACCAAGGCCAGCCAGCTGGGGATGCGGCAGACCGACGTTGCGGGTGGCCTGCTCACTGCAACCAGCGGCAGCTTCCAGACCGCTCCAAACTTCTGGCTAGATCCAAGCACCGGCGTCAGCTACAACATTGCCGTTCAGTCCCCCCAATATCTGCTCGACAACCTGCAGGACGTCAACAACATTCCGCTTACCCCGGCCAACAGCAATAGCTCAACACTTTCGGCCGCCCCTTCGCCGAATGGTGTGGTAGCGACACCGGCCAGCGTGCCGATGGGCGGCCAGCCGGTGCAGATTCTGGGCAACGTGGCGTCGATTACTCCACTGACTGAACCCGGCACCGTAACCCACTACAACATCGCGCCGGTCATCGATATCTATGGCAACGTCGTCAACACCGACCTTGCCAGCGTCGCCACGCAAATCGACAAAATCCTCGACGGAGCCAAGAAGCAGCTGCCGCGCGGTTCGCAGATCGTCGTTCGCGGCCAGGTTTTGACCATGCGCAAGTCGTTCATCGGCTTGATTGGCGGGCTGGTCTTCTCGATCCTGCTGGTCTACCTGTTGATTGTGGTCAACTTCCAGTCCTGGCTCGATCCGTTCATTATCATCTCGGCTCTCCCGGCTGCCATCTCGGGTATTATCTGGTTTCTATTTCTCACGCATACCCGCCTCAGCGTTCCGGCGCTTACCGGAGCCATCATGTGCATGGGCGTTGCCACCTCGAACTCGATTCTGGTCATCAGCTTCGCTCGTGAGCAGCTTGAAGAGACCGTAGGCGATGCGCATGCGGCCGCCCTGAGCGCGGGCTTCGTCCGCTTCCGCCCCGTCCTGATGACTGCTCTCGCTATGATCATCGGCATGGTGCCGATGGCTCTCGGTCTCGGTGACGGCGGCGAGCAGAATGCCCCCCTGGGACGCGCCGTTATCGGCGGCCTGCTATTTGCCACCGTATCCACTCTGTTCTTTGTGCCAACCTTTTTCAGCGTCTTGCACGGCCGGATCGAACGGCGTCGCCGCGAACGCGAAGCACGCCACAAACACGGCCAGATTGCCGCGTCGGAGAACTAAAACTCATGAGCCAACAGCCAAATTCGGAAAAACAGAGCAAGCAGGCAGGGCAGCCCACCACCCCCCACGGCGGTCACGGTCCGGCGCAGGAGGAACGTCCGCCTATTTCCGGCGGCAAGGCGCTGGTGTTGTTGTTGGTTGTGGTCGTCGTCGCTGTCATCCTGGCCGTCACCGGCATCGTCCCTCGTCTCCGTGCGCGGACCACGCTCCAGCAGCAGACCGACGCTCTGTCCGCACCCGATGTGCTCGTTCAGAAGCCTACCCAGGGACAGCCTACCCAGGAACTGATTCTTCCCGGCACAACCCAGGCTTACACCGATTCGCCCATCTACGCCCGCACGAACGGCTATCTCAAGAAATGGTACTTCGACATCGGCGCGCACGTGAAGCAGGGACAACTGCTTGCCGTGATCGAAAGCCCGGAGGTCGACCAGCAGCTCGCCCAGGCCAAGCAGGACCTGGCTACAGCTCAGGCCAACGCCTCCTACGCTCAGACACAGGCTGCGCGCTACCAGGGCTTGCTCAAAGACAACGCCGTTGCCCAGCAGGACACTGACAACTTCACCACCCAGGCCAATTCGACCACCACGCAGGTCAAGTCCGCCGAGGCCAACGTTGCGCGGGTCGAACAGTTAGTCGGCTTCGAAAATATCTACGCACCATTCGATGGCATCATCACCGCCCGCAACGTCGACACCGGAACCCTCATCAATTCCGGCGCCGGAAACGCCAACAGCGGCGAGCTCTTTCACCTGGTGGCGCAAAACACTCTGCGTATTTATGTAAACGTGCCCCAGACCTACGCCTACTCCACAGTCCCCGGAGTCGCCGCCCAGCTCACACTTACCGAGAAGCAAGGCAGCACCTTCGAAGGTAAGATCGTCCGCACCGCCAAGGCCATCGACCCCACATCACGCACCCTTCTGGTCGAAGTCGATGTGGACAACCGCAAGGGCGAGCTCTATCCCGGGGCCTACATGCAGGTTCACTTCAAGCTGAATAATGCGCATCCATCGACCATCATCCCTGTTTCGACGCTTATGTTCCGCTCCGAGGGCCTGCGCGTTGCCGTCGTGAATAACAACATCGCCAAACTGGTGCCCATCAACATCGGGCGCGATGATGGCAGGTCGGTTGAGGTCTCGTCCGGGCTTCAGGACTCCGACGAAGTCATCCAGAACCCACCCGACTCCCTGATCGATGGCGAGCAGGTACATATCGTCCAGCCTCGCAAGGCAGGCGAAGCGCAACAACCAGGCGGAGGCAAGTGAGAATGAAGCCGATCCGCCTAATCTTCTTGGCCCTCCTGCCGGCCACGGCCGCGGTTCTGATCTCCGGCTGCACGGTGGGGCCGAACTACCAGCGTCCCGCTGCGCTCGCCGGTCCGGGAGCGCCCGCGCTTCCCACTGCTTACAAGGAAATCCCTCCGCCGAATCCCCCTAACGGGACCTGGAAACCGGCGCAGCCATCCGACGCCGCCTTGCGCGGCAAGTGGTGGGAGATCTACAACGATCCTCAGCTCACTGGGCTGGAAGATAAGGTCGCGGTTTCCAATCAGACGCTCAAAGCCGCCTATGAGCAATATCTGCAGGCGCGCGATCAGGTCCGCATAGCCCGGGCAAATTACTATCCAACCGTAAGCGCCGGGCCTAGCGTCTCCCGTCAGAAGACCTCTGCCAATCAGCCCAGCATTGCCGTAGGCCGTACCTATAGCGCCTACGCCATCGAGGGACAGGTTTCATGGGAGCCCGATCTCTGGGGACAGATCCGGCGCACCGTCGAACAGGCGCGCGCCAATGCCCAGGCCAGTGCCGCCGACCTCGCCAACGTCGAGCTCAGCCTCCGCTCCGAATTGGCGGAAGACTACTTCGAACTGCTCGGCCTCGACACCCAGAAGCGGCTCCTCGATAACACAGTGACAGCCGATACCGACTTCCTGAAGCTTACCCAGGTCCGCTTTAAAGGCGGAGTCGCCACCGATGTGGACGTCGCGCAGGCGGAGACTCAGCTGGAAACAGTACGGGCGCAGGATATCGATGTTGGCGTCGCCCGCGCCCAGTTCGAACACGCTATCGCCACGCTCATTGGGACGCCGGCATCGAGCTTCTCGCTCTCGTTTACACCGCTCGACCTGCCCTTGCCCACCATCCCCTCCGGAGTGCCTTCGGAGCTGCTCGAGCGCCGGCCGGACATCGCCGGCGCGGAGCGGCGCACGGACGCAGCCAACGCCCAGATCGGCATTGCTATCTCCGCTTACTATCCCAATGTTCAGCTTGGAGGCGCCGGCGGCTTTTCCAGCGATATGGCCGGAACCTGGGTCCAGGGCCCCAGCTCGCTCTGGTCCCTGGGTGGTTCGGCCGTCGAGCTGCTCTTCGACGCGGGCCGGCGGCACGCGATCACCGACCAGGCTCGCGAAGCATACGAGGGGCAAACGGCCAATTATCGTCAGAGCGTGCTCAATGCCTTCCAGGAAGTGGAAGACAACCTCGCAGCCCTTCGCATCCTGCAGGACGAGTCGGTCACCCAGGCGGCGGCCGTCAATTCCGCCCGCCGCTCTCTCCAGATCAGCACCAACCGCTACAAGGGCGGGGTGACGACCTATCTCGAGGTTCTGACCGCGCAGACCACCCAGCTCGCCGACGAACGTACCCAGGCTGATATAACCACGCGCCAGTTTGCTGCCAGCGTCCAGCTCATTAAGGCGCTTGGTGGGGGATGGGATACGTCGCAACTGCCGAAGTTTAACTAACCTGTTATGAACGATCTGACGCGTTTTGCCCTCGAAAACGCGCAATAAGCCCCAGCCGGTCTCGACTTGTTCTTGAGGGGTGCCTGCCGCAGGCACCCCCTGGAAAAAATCTTTCCAGTTTATCCAACCATTAGGTTGTCGCCTGTATTCTGCGTCTTAGGGAGTAATTTGAGCGTCGCTCTTAAGGGAACATGAGCAGCGCCAAGCAACGTCATTACTCTGCCGAAAGGAACCTTTCGAGGCCCGCGCATTGACAACCCCCGACCTTGTAGCCCACCGGCCGCTTTCTTCAACCCGAACCATCGTCATCAGCCAGAGCGCTCTGCTTTGGATCGCGGTCCTCACCCCCATCGCCCTGTTCGTGCACGGATACCATCCCTTTGCCGACGATGCTGGCATCTACGTCTCCGGAATCCGGAAGCTGGCCGATCCGGGCCTTTACCGTCCTGACGCGCCCTTCGTCCTGGCTCATACCCATCTCTCTCTCTTTGCGCATGTCGCGGCCTTGACCCTGCGCATCACTCGTCTGCCGCTTGAGTTCATACTCTTCGCCACCCACCTGGCCTCGATCTTTCTTTACCTTCTGGCCTGCTGGACTCTCGCTGAGCGGGTCTTTCCCCTGCTCACGCAGCGCTGGTGCGCCGTCGCTTTGGCGGCCGCGTGCTTCACGCTGCCGGTGGCGGGCACTTCCCTTGCCCTCATGGATCCGTATGTGACGGCCCGCTCGTTTTCGACTCCGATTGCGTTGCTGGCGCTGGCCTCCGCTATCGATCGCCGATGGTCGCGGTGCGTGGTCCTGCTGCTGGCAGGGGCGATCCTTCATCCCCTCATGACGGCATATGCCGCCGCATTCATCCTGCTCTTCTTCCTGGTCGACTTCGGAATCCCTCGCGCAGCGTTTCTGGTCTGCATGCATGCCGTCACCGCCGCTGCATTGGTCTATTTCCTGACCCGTCACCTCCCCGAAATGCCGGCGTACCGGGAAGCAGTGCTCAGCCGCCGTTATCTTATTCCCGGACGCTGGACCGCGATGGAGGATCTCGGCCTGGGCATGCCTATGATTCTTTTTGCCTTGGCCGTGAGCCGGCAAAAAACGAATCCGCTGCTGCGCAAGCTCAGCCTCTGTGCATGCCTCCTAGGAATATCGGCGACGCTGATTGCGTTCGTCTTCATTCATCCGGCTGGATCGCTCGTGCTCGCCCGCCTCGAACCGCTGCGCGCCTTCCACATGATTTATGCCGTCGGAGCCATTCTCCTCGGCGGTCTGCTGGGCAGCGTATTCTTCTCCTCCCATCACGGCCTTCGTGCCCGGGGAATGGCGCTCGCCCTGCTCTCGGTGGTGGCCGCTGTCTCCTATCTCGCCCAGCGTGGCGCCTACCCTGCGTCCGCGCATGTGGAGCTGCCCGGCAGCTATCCGAAGAATCCCTGGCAGCAGGCCTTCCTCTGGATCCGCGCCAATACTCCGTCCGACGCCGTCTTCGCCGCCAATCCCGACCTGGTTTTCATCACTGGAGAAGACGCTCAGGGCTTTCGCGCGACCGCCGAACGCAGTCTGCTCGCCGACGACAAGGATGAAGGCGTCGTGGTGGTCTTTCCCTACCTTGCAGGAGTGTGGGCGAAGCAGCGCGATCCGCAGGAAGGAATCGACACCATGACGGATGCCGAGCGCATTGCCAGGCTTCGCCCCGCCGGGGCCGACTGGGTGCTGCTGGCCCGATCCGCCGAGACGTCGATGCCTTGCCCCTATCGCAACAGCGTGGCGCAGGTCTGCCGCCTGCAGTAAGGCCGGATTCTAGACTCTTAGAGCGACTATGCAATTGGCCTATTGAACCAAGACCGGATGTGATCCTGCGCAAGCACGCTCGGTTGCAATACAGGCGGTTGGCGCACAGTCGCACATTTGGCATTCGCCCGGGCAGGCGGGCATCCGGCCGACCGGCAAAACCCCGCACCAGCATCCGGTTTAACGCAAAAGAAAAAGGCCACCGCAGGATCGGCGGCCTTTTTCTTTTGCCGGTTTTAATTAACGGTAAGCGTCAGGTTGATGGTGTGGCTAGTGACACTGGTTCCATCGTTTCCATACGCGGCTAGCGTCATGGTGTAAGTCCCCGCCGCGATGCCGGGGTTGGCCGCCGGAGGCTTGTTCAGGTAATCATAGCGAACATTGCAGGCGCTTAGCCCGAAACCGCTCGCAGCCAACAACGCGACAAATCCCAGCGCTCGCAATCCGGCCCAGCCGGAGCGCTTCCGCAGGGCGCCGATGCCGAGCAGCGCAAGTATCCCCGGCAAAACCACGGCATACGCGACATGCCCTGAAGAGTTGCGCTGCTGCTCCGACGGATGAACGAGCAGCGTCGTCTTCCCAGCGGCGCCCTGCGTCTGAATCTGCAGGGTGCTGGTGGCAACTGCTCCGTTGGCCGGAATCACAGTCGTCGGGCTGAAAACGCAGGTCGAAGGAGCTGGGTTGCCAGAGCAAGACAGCGTCACCATCTCGGAAAAACCATTGATCGGGGTGATCGAAATCACCGTCGTTCCAAAGCCGCCCGGGCTGACGGTCAACGAGCTAGGAGTTGCCGTCACCGTGAAGTCGGGCACCGCGGGCGCAGCAGTCGCCTGCGCCGTGACGGCCGCGGACGAGGAAGCGTAGTTTGCACTGCCCTGGTAAACCGCGGTAATGCTATTTGCCGCTGGAGGAAGAGAGTCCACCGTCAGGGTTGCCGCTCCGTTCTCAACCACCGCGGAGCCGATCGAGCCCTTGGCCGACTCGAAGCTCACCGTGCCGGTGTTGACGGGACTTCCCGAGACGTCGGCAACCTTGGCCGTGAATACCGTCTGCGGTGAATCGGATGCACTCTGTTGTGCTGTCGAGAGCTGGATGCGCGTCGCAATTTGCGCCCAGGCGTTTGCCCCTGTGCACGTCCAGGTTGAGATCATCAATGCTGCCAACGCCAGGCCCGCGCCCTTGATTCCGGTTCGCGTGCAATTGCCATGCCTCAACCACTGCAAATTCATTCTTCGGATTCTCTGCTCTCTCTCAAAACGTCCGGCCAAAGGTTAGACGCGGCCAGACATTCATTGTATCTGAGCGCAAGCTCCGGCGATCAACTCAGACTGCGTCCGGGCGACCCCGCCTTGCAGCTCATCCCCCCGGCCAAGGTACGATGACAGGTTGGTACTTTCTTTGACGAAGGCGGTTACGTTATGGCATCTACGCTCTCTTCACGGCCCCAGCTTCAGCACCTGACCGCGCAGCTCGACGAGCTCAGGCAAAAGGGAACCCATTTCCGTCTTCGCGTCCTCGACGATATGCAGGCGCCGATCTGCACCTACGATGGCAAACAGGTCATCAACCTCGCGTCGAATAATTATCTCGGCCTGACCGCAGATCCGAGGCTCCGCGAAGCAGCCATCCAGGCCACCAGGGACTACGGCGTCGGCTCGGGAGCCGTCCGCACCATCGCCGGCACCATGAAGATCCACATGGAGCTGGAGGAGAAGATCGCCCGCTTCAAGAATGTCGAGGCCTGCGTGGTCTTCCAGAGCGGCTTTACCGCCAACGCCGGCACCGTCTCCTCCATCCTCGGCAAAGAGGACTTCATCATCTCCGACGAGCTGAACCACGCCAGCATCATCGACGGCGCGCGCCTCTCCCGCGCCAAGATCAAGGTCTTCCGCCACAAGGATGCGGCCCACGCTGAAGAGCTGCTGAAAGAGATCCAGAACGAGCCCGGACGCAAGCTCATCATCACCGACGGCGTCTTCTCGATGGACGGAGATATCGGCCCGGTGGACAAGCTTTGCGACCTGGCCGAGAAGTACGGAGCCATCATGATGGTCGACGACGCTCACGCCTCCGGAGTGCTGGGAAAGAACGGCCGCGGATCGATCGATCACTTCCACTGCCACGGCCGCGTGGATATCCAGGTCGGTACACTCTCGAAGGCCATCGGCGCACTGGGCGGCTATGTCTGCGGATCAAAGGATCTGATCGATTTCCTCTATCACCGCGCCCGGCCGTTCCTCTTCTCGACCTCGCATCCGCCGTCCGTCACCGCGACCTGCATCGCCGCCTTCGACATCCTCGAGCAGGAGCCAGAGCGCATCGACCGCCTCTGGGAGAACACCCGCTATTTCAAGCAGGAGCTGGCGCGCCTGGGCTTCGATATCGGCGGAGTATCTACGCCTGCCAGCGAGACCCCGATCACGCCCATCATTGTCGGCGACGGCCGCCGCACCATGGATTTTTCACGCGCCCTCTTCGACAACGGCCTCATGGCCACTGGAATAGCCTTCCCCACCGTTCCCGAAGGCAAAGCCCGCATCCGCACTATTATGACCAGCGAACATACCCGCGGGCAGATCGATCAGGCTTTGGACATTCTGGACAAAACCGCGCGCAAGCTCGGCATTCTCGTCTAATCACTCACTTCGGGTGCCCCACATCTCGATTTTGAGATATGGGAGACAACAGAGGCCTGCCTTGGCTCACCATCAATACAAAGAGCTGACAACGATCAGCCCGATCCCGCACATGGTCCACCGCTCGCTGTGCGGCAGCACCGACGCCACGATCAGCAGGCCCACGCCCACCGCAAACGCTGCCCGGGTTAAAGGATTGTCTTCTTCGTCCTGCAGCTGGGTTGAAATCGCCGATATAAAATTTTTCATATTGCCGTCCTCACTGAAACAAGGATGGCATCCGCCCAGCAGCGGCATAAGAATCAATTGTCACGAATCGAGGCTGACAAACGTCAGGTCAGCTGCGCCGATAGACGACTCGACCCTCGCTGATAGTTGTCAGCACCTGCCCCGTCATTTCCCAGCCGTCGAAGGGCGTGTTCTTCGACTTGGATCGCGAATCGATTGCCTTGAAGACCCACTTCTTCGCCGGATCGAAGATTACGACATCGGCGAAAGCGCCCACCGCCAGCGAGCCGCGCCCCTTCAGGCAGAGCACATTCGCCGGCTGCGTGCTCAGCAGAGAGATCACGCGGCCAAGAGGCATCCGGTGGCGTCCATGCAACACGGAAATCGAGAGTCCTAACGCCGATTCGAGTCCGGTAATCCCATTGGGCGCGCGCTCGAACTCCTGCTCTTTCTCGTGCGCCGCATGCGGAGCGTGATCCGTGGCAATCGCATCCACTGCGCCTTCGAGAATTCCTTCGATCATCGCCGCGCGGTCGGCCTCCGCGCGCAGCGGCGGATTCATCTTGGCCCGCGTGTCGTATTGGCTCACCGCTTCTTCGGTCAAAATAAAGTGATGCGGAGCGACTTCGCAGGTCACGCGCAAGCCATTGCGCCGTGCCCGCTTCACCGCATCCAGCGCTGCCTTCGTCGAAAGATGGGCCACATGCAAATGCGCCCGCGCATCCTTCACCTGCGCCAGCAGCCGCAGATCGCGCTCCACCAATCCTGACTCGGCCTCGATGGGCATGCCGCGCAGCCCCAGCTTGAAAGCCAACGCGCCGGCATTCATCGAGCATCCGCCGGTGAGCCGCGTATCCTCCGCGTGCTGGATGACCGGAAGATTCATGCGAGCCGCTGTAGTGAGAGCCTCGCGCATGATGGCATCGCCGAGAATCGGCTTGCCATCGTCGGTGACGGCAACCGCTCCGGCCGCCTTGAGCGAGCCATATTCTGTTAACGCGTCGCCCATCGATCCTCGAGTTGCCGCCGCAATGGGAAATACGCGAATCGAGGCGCCGCGCTCCGGAGCAAGGATCCACCGCGTGGTCTCCGGAGAATCGTTCACCGGCACCGTATTCGGCATGGCACAGACGGTGGTAAAGCCGCCGGCAGCCGCAGCAGCGGTGCCGCTGGCAATCGTCTCTTTGTATCCCTGTCCCGGCTCGCGCAGATGTACGTGAATATCGACCAGCCCCGGCGCAACCACCAGCCCTTTGGCATCGATGATTTCAGCCCCGGCGTGCTTGATCTTGCCGGGCGCATCCACCGCCGACACGCGGCCTTCGTTCAGCAAAATGTCGCGCGGCGCATCCACGCCACTCGATGGATCGATCAGATGTCCGCCCCGAATGAGAATCGCTGCCATTACCGTCCCTTACCCTTCCCGGTTTTGGCAGCTTCGCCCACCGCGCGCAAAACAAGCGCCATGCGGATCGCAACCCCGTTTTTCACCTGCTGCTCGATTCCCGACTGCGGACCGTCCGCCACTTCACTCGTGATCTCAAGCCCGCGAATCATCGGCCCGGGATGCATGATTACCGCCTTGGGCGCGTGCGCCGCAATGCGCTCCGCATTCGCCTGATAGCGCGACGTGTATTGTTCGAGATCCACAGACAATCCCGCCAGCCGCTCTTTCTGAATGCGCAGCATCATTACCACCTGCGACTGCTCCAGCGCCTTGTCGAAGTCACGCTCGATCGATACATTGTGGCTCATCCCCGCAGCCGTCTCCGGCAATAGCGGTGTTGGCCCGCACAGCAGCACGCGTGCGCCCAGGCGCGGCAGCAGCAGCGCATTCGACCGCGCTACGCGGCTGTGAAAGATGTCGCCGCAGATCGTGACCGTCACGCCGTCCAGCAATTTGTCTGAGACTTTCCCATTCTTCTCCAGTCGCTGCAGAATGGTGCGCAGGTCGAGCAACGCCTGCGAGGGATGCTCGTGCATGCCATCTCCGGCATTCAGCACCGGCAGGCCCGTCTCCTGCGCCAGCAGGTAAGGCGAGCCGGAGAATGGACTGCGCAGGATGATGCACTCCGCACCGAGAGCGCGCAGCGTGATGCCGGTATCCTTCAGCGACTCGCCCTTTTCGATGCTCGAAGACTGTGCGCTTACCAGCGATGTGTCCGCACCCAGAGCCTTCGCGGCCAGCTCGAACGAAGTCCGTGTGCGCGTGCTCGATTCGTAAAACAGCAGCGACACGCGCCGCTTGAAAAGCCGTTCCGCGCGCCGTATGGCAGGCTCAGCCTCCAGCTCATCCGCCGATTCGAGAATGGAAGCGACGTCTTCGAGAGACAGATCGGAGATCGAGAGCAACGAGCCGGGATGAATCGAAGCGGAATGGATGATCGCGGGAACCTCCGCATGCTTAACCGATGGAGCAGGGACGGCTTTGGCGCGCACAGCGGCGGGTTTGCGGTTTTCAGTCAACGTAGACATGAGGCAGCATCGGTCCTTTAGGGTCGGAAGACCCGGGCCATCAAAAGGGCCGTTTCTATTCGGCCCCAACAACACATCGCGAATTAATCCGTGCGTTCGACGAGAATCACCTGCTCGTCGTTGTCGATCTCGCGTAGCTTTACTTCGATAATCTCGCGGCTCGTGGTCTGCACCTTGCGCCCGACGAAGCTGGCTTCGATCGGCAGCTCGCGATGACCGCGATCGATCAGCACCAGCAGCTGCACGCGGCGCGGACGGCCATGATCGAAGAGCGCATCGAGCGCGGCGCGAATGGTGCGTCCTGTATACAGCACATCGTCCATCAGGATTACGTTGCGGTCCGTCACGTCGAAACCCAGAGAGCCCGGCGTAACCACCGGCCGCGTGCCATGGGTGGATAGATCGTCGCGATAGAAGCTGATGTCGAGCACGCCGGTATCGATCTTGCGCTTCTCGATGCCGCCGATCAGCGTCGCCAGGCGTTCTGCAATGGGCACGCCGCGGCGCTTGATCCCCACCAGGCCCAGGTTGTCGGCGCCATCGTTCTTTTCGATAATCTCGTGAGCCAGACGAACGAGTGTGCGCTCGATCTCCGAGGCCGACATGATTCGGCCCTTCTCTCGCAATTGAGGTGCAGGTTTATTTTCGGACATAGATGGCTCTTGCCGGATGATACGGTCCTGGCGGCAGGTGGGCAAGTCCGCCGCTTCGGGGATCTCAAACAGGCTGTGGGAAATCGTCCTCTGAACGAAAAGTGGCCCCGCCTGCTTGGATGCCGGCAAGGGTGTTCCTATCTGGGCAACTAACAGGAATGAAGCGGAAAAAAGGTTACGAGCTGCGTTCGGCGCGGTTGCCGAGCGACGCGATCCTGGCGCCGATTGCGCCGCCAGCCGCGGAGAACAACAGCATCGCAATCGCCGAGCCCACTGCTCCCATCAGGGCGATGGCCGCCGCTCCGTCGGGAGTAAGCCAGAAATGGACGAACCAGGGCATGACCGCAGCCGCCTCGGGATTCGAACGGCTCAGTTGTTCCGTCAGCTGCTGCCCAACCTGGTGAAAACGGCCATCGATCACGCCGCCGTCGTGCAGCCAGTAGCGTTGCACCACCAAAGTCAGGCCGTCAAAGGCTGTGCTTGCAAAAGCCGCCATCACACCCAGCAGAGCGCCGATGCGCCAGCCGGTGCCGCTCGCCGGGGGACGGCCGGTCCGGCGGCGATAGATGGATACCGTCGCGATTCCACCGCCGATAACCCACAACGCACCGAAATCCAGGAGTGAAGTAAGCACGCCAACCGGAATCGCTACCAGCACCGCCGAGGCGATGACATCTTTCCAGAGAACCGTGCTGGGATCGCGGCCTATCGATTGGCTCGAAAGCGGGCCTGCCTGAGTAACTTCGTCTGAAGGCTCATAGCGTAGCTGAGGCGCACCGCAATGCGGGCAGAACAATTCCGAGGAATTGATGGCTGTACCGCAGCGATGGCAAATCGAGTCCACACTTTGACCCTATCTCAGCGCGCCCGGGAGCGCAATGCGCATAGCCAGGGCAGTCCCAGCGCCACAAAACGAAAATAACCTCGACGGTTCCGCGGAATTAACGCGGCAGTCTTAGGTCGATGGTGATCTTCAATGCGGGAGCGTTTCAATTGCTCATGCAAGACCGTTTCAATTGCTGTCTTTCGAACTCTCGTCGAGCCCCGTCGGCAGCTGCAGCTCCACCAGAGAAAAGCGCGTGCCCGAGGTATCGCTCTTCTGCACCGCGAAAATGTGCTGATGACGCTTGGAACCGGCCTTCAGCGACGTCATCGACCCGTCGTCGGAGATCTTCACCTGCGCGCTGCTCTTATCGTCGGAGCAGTCCAGGCCTTCATGCGTGACCGTCGGACTACCCACCGCGTGGTTGCCCTCGCATTCCACCACATCGCCATACCGGCCAAGTGCTTTCTGATAGAAGGCGACCACCTTGTCCTGGGGATCGGAGGTCTTGTACGTCACTACCTTCACGCGCAGCTGCCACTCGCCGAAACCCATGTGCACATCGGCGGCCTTGTCTCCGTCTTTATCGGCGGCTATTTGAGCGCCGGGATAAGCAGGCAGGCCAACGTCGGCAGCCGCTGTCTTATCGGTGCGGACATGCAGCCCACCTAGCGGCGTATCGATCTTCACATTCTTGTCTTTGCCGTCATCGTTCTTATCCACCTGAATCCGGCAGCCGGCTGTGGCCAATAGAACCAAGGCTGCAATCGTTGCAATTCCACGTTTCCCCATTCCGCCAATCTCCTGCCCCGCAAAATCTTCTGCACGAGGATACGCCAAGCCGCCTTCACCCGTTCCAATCATTTCGCAGCGCATTCGGCTCCGAGCCGACCGGCTCCATATCCGCCGAATCCTCCGTGTCTCCACATAACCCTTGCAGAATGTATCTGTCGTTGGCCTATACTTTGGAGAAAGCGGCTGGTCGGAAACGAGACATGGGCTGCCGCAAGCCGGTCTCTTGATTGCAACGATCGAGCTATATCCGATTGAGCTCTACCCAGGTGCAGATGGCGAAACACGCGTCCCCGCGGCAAGGCGATTCCGAATCCCCCATACCCGACAAGCTCTATTTCCGCATCGGAGAAGTGGCCAAGCTGTGCGGCATCGAAGCCTATGTGCTGCGCTTCTGGGAGTCGGAGTTTCCGCAGCTGCGCATCAACAAAAGCGGCACCGGGCAGCGTCTCTATCGCAAGCGGGATGTAGAGCTGGTGATGCGCATCAAGCGACTTCTGTACTCCGAGGGATACACCATCTCCGGAGCGCGCCAGGTTTTCGCCTCCGAAGTCAAAGAGCCTAAAAAAAAGGCGCAAGCCGAGCTGCCTCTGAAGCAAGGTAGCGAAAAAACCACGGAAGCCAAGCTGACAAAACTCCGCTCCGAGCTCAAAGAAATCCTCGGCATGCTCTCCGCACCACCTGCAAAGACTGGCCGTCCCACGGCCCCCCAGCGCGAGCCCAGATCGCCGCGCGAAAGCGGTCCCAGCCTCTTCGATCGCTAACCTGCCTGATCCCAACGGCAGCATCCGGTGATTCGCAAAGAATTTATAGAAAAGTAACCCCAGCGTATTACTGCGGGGACTGATACTCCTCGTGGAGGTTTGACATGAGGGTACTCACGCTCGGAATGCTTGGGGCAGCGGCAGCATTGACGCTGGCGTCCGCAAACGCCGCAATGGCAGCAAATGGCAACGAGGTAGGCTCGGAACAGGTCAAGCATGTGCTGCTGATAAGCGTCGACGGCATGCACGCGGTCGATTTCTACAACTGCAGCCATGGCATCGCTGGCGTGAATGGCGGCGAGCCATATTGCCCGAATCTGGCTTCCCTGGGCCATACGGCGATCAACTACTTAGCCGCTTCGTCCGCCAAGCCTTCCGACTCTTTTCCTGGAATCGCCGCACTCGTCACCGGGGGCTCTCCAAAGTCGACCGGCCTCTACTACGACGTAGCCTACGATCGCTCGCTTGATGGCCCGGAAATCGCCACCGGCACCGGATTGGCCGCGGCAACCTGCACCCCTTACGCCATCCCCGACGGCACCACCACCGACAACGATCAGGGCATCGACATCGACGACACCAAGCTGAACGGCGGAGCGCCCGGCGCCTCGCTCACCGACGGCGGCATCGCCTCCATCGACCGAAGAAAGCTGTCACGCGACCCGGCAAACGGATGCGCGCCTGTCTATCCCTGGAATTTTGTCCGCACCAACACCATCTTTGGCGTCGTGCATAAAGCCGGCGGATACACGGCCTGGATCGACAAGCACCCCTCTTACGCAATGGTCAGCGGCCCTGGCGGTAATGGGCTGAACGACTACTACGCGCCGGAAGTAGACTCCACCGTCGTGGCGCTACCCGGCGTCAAGACCTCCGAAGGCGCTTCCTGCGCCACCATCCGCGATACCAGTGGCGCCTCTTCCTGGACTGCCAGCTTTCAGAACATCCAGTGCTATGACGCGCTAAGGGTCAATGCTCTGCTCAACCAGATCGCCGGAAAAAACCACAATGGCGCGTCAGCCGAGACACCCACCGTCTTCGGCATGAATTTCCAGGCCCTCTACGCGGGTGAAATTCTGGTCGAGCCCGGTGTCGGCAATGGCGGCTACAAAAATGCTGCCGGTCTGCCCGGCGGGGAGCTGCTCAAAGAGATCGAGTTCGTCGACGCCTCCATCGGCGACATCGTCGGAGCCCTGAAGGATCGCGGCATCTACGACGACACGCTCATCATCGTCACCGCCAAGCATGGCGAGTCGCCGATCGATCCCGCTCTCTATCAGGCGGACACCACCAATACACCGGCTACTCTGCTCGGAAGTGCGATCCCGTTTTCCGAATCGCCGCTAAACCCCACCGGGATCGGCGCTACGGAAGACGATGTCTCAGTGCTCTGGTTGAAAAAGGGCGCAAGCGTCGACGCGGCCGTGAGCCTGCTCGAGAAAAATGGACCAGCCATCGGCCTGGGTCAGCTTTACTACGGTCCGTCCCTGGCTCTTAACTTCAACGTGGGAGGCACCGGGCCCGGGGAGGATCCACGCACACCCGACATCATCGTCACCCCGAACGTCGGCGTCACCTACGTGGGAGGATCAAGCGTTCTGGGAGACCACGGAGGCTTCGCACATGACGACACCAATGTCGTTCTGTTTGTCGAGCACCCTCGCTTCAGAGCCCAGACCGTGTCTTCTCCTACAGCAACCGCTCAGATCGCGCCGACCATCCTCAAGGCGCTGGGTCTCGATCCGAAAGCGCTGGACGCGGTGAGAGCGGAAGGCACGGCGGTATTGCCCGAGGTGGACGAGCAACTCGCGAAGGATCGCTGGTAGGAATTTCCGCCCTTAACTGAAAACCGGCTGGCCACGAATCGGGGCCAGCCGGTTTAAAAACCTGGCAAAGATGTCACGCAACAAGTCGGAATAGTTATCTCATCGACCCGGCGTGAATCTCGTGCTCCATCCCATCGTTGGTTTCGATCGTGCCGGTGGTCATAAACCGCTCCATGGCCTTCATCGCGCAGCCCTGACCGCACAGGTGATACATCTCGGAGTTGCGGCTCTCTCCCGCATTCCAGGGAAGCAGGGTGAAGCGCAGGCTCGGCTGGCCTTCTTCAAAGCACGGCACATCGCCCAGGATCACCATCCACCAGTGATTCGCTTCGCCTTTCTTTTTCCCGCAGATATCACATGTAAACGAAACATCCCAAGTCATTCCCGGCCTCCACCAAACGCACCACCCGCATTTGCCGCGGGAGTGCACCAATCCTGATCTATTACAGCCGATTTCCGGCCGCCATGCACTACCAATGTGGGGGATGGACTTGCAATTTAATAAAGCCTGCCCAACGTACTGTGGATATCAGCGCAGACTATTACCGATAACTTAGCTAAGTCAGTTACTTGCCGGCCAGAAGGATCTCAGAAGGATACAAGCAGTGGCTGCTGCGAGAGAATTTTCAGGGCCGGGTTCCGGCCAGACGCTTCCCTTGTATCTCGATGTAAACATTGACGAGCGTTAGCGCCGCAGGAGTAACTCCGGGAATGCGGCTGGCCTGGCCGATGGTCGCAGGCCGTACGCGCACCAGCTTCTCCTGCATTTCGCGCGAGAGTCCGCTCACCGAACCGTAGTCGAACCACGCGGGAATCGCGCGCTCTTCCGCCTTCTTCAGCTTCTCGATCGACTTCTTCTGCTGATCGAGATAGCCCGAATACTTGATCTCCGTCTCCACGGACTTGATCTCGTTACGGATCTGCGCCGGCAAACCGCCGTCTGCCGTTCTATCCAGCCACGAGGAAAAAATCTCATCGGACGACGCTGCAAGCTCCTCGCGGAGCAAGGGGAAGATCGCTTCAATCGTAACCTCGGGACGCTTCAGCATCTGCGCATATGATTGGCCGGTAATGCTGCCCAGCGAAACGGCCTCCGGCAGCAGCAAGGCAATCCGTTCCGGATTTATCTTCCGCGTCGCCAGCAGTTTTTCGAGAGCCACGGCGCGAGCCTGCTTGGCCTCGTATTCCGTCCACGCTTCATCGCCGATAAGCCCCAGCCGTCGTCCATGCGGCGTCATACGCCGGTCGGCGTTATCGATGCGCAGGTGCAGGCGGAACTCGGCACGCGAAGTGAACATGCGATAAGGCTCGTTCGTGCCCTTGCTGATCAGGTCGTCGATCAGAATGCCGGTATAGGCCTCGGTGCGGTCGAGCGTGAATGGTGCGCGGCCTTGGACCATCAGTGCGGCATTGATCCCAGCCATGATGCCCTGGCACGCGGCCTCTTCATAGCCTGAAGTGCCATTGATCTGTCCCGCCAGATACAGCCCGTGAAACTTCTTCACGCGCAGCGAACGGTCCAGCTCGGTGGGATCGATTGCGTCGTACTCGATTGCATAACCCGGCCGCAGCATCTCGGCCTTTTCAAGGCCAGGAATCGAGCGGACGATCTCAGCCTGCACATCCATCGGCAGCGAGGTCGACATGCCGTTCACGTAGACCTCGTGCGTGTTCAGCCCTTCCGGCTCGAGAAAAAATTGGTGTTGCTCCTTATCCGGAAACTTCACCACCTTGTCTTCGATGGACGGGCAATAGCGTGGGCCAGTGGCCTGAATCTGCCCCGAATACATGGGCGAGCGCAGAACATTTTCGCGAATGATGCGCAGCGTCTCCGGCGTCGTATAGGCGATGTGGCAGGAGATCTGCCGCTGCGGAATTTCGCGCGTGCGAAAGCTGAACGGCGTAGGATCGGCATCGCCCGGCTGCTCTTCAAAGCGGCTCCAGTCGATGGTGCGCCCATCCAGCCGCGGCGGTGTACCCGTCTTCAGACGGCAGCCTCGCAGCCCGAGACCCTTCAGCGCCTCGCCCAGCAAAACCGCAGCCGGCTCGCCGCTGCGTCCTGCAGGATAATTTTCCTCGCCGCAGTGGATCAGGCCATTCAGAAATGTTCCGGTGGTAATGATCGTCGCTTTGGCGTAGATGGTCCGGCCATCGCGCAGCTTGAGACCGGTGATGACGGCTTGATCTTCTGAGCCCTGGGCTTTGTGCCCTGTGCCCTGAATCACATCGATGACTTCGGCCTGCTTGATGTAGAGGTTCGGCTGCGACTCCAGCACCTCGCGCATCTTGACGCGATACTGCTGCTTATCGCACTGCGCGCGCGGCGACCACACAGCGGGTCCGCGCGAAGTATTCAGCAGGCGAAACTGGATGCCTACTGCATCCGCTACTTCGCCCATGATGCCGCCCAGCGCGTCGACCTCGCGCACCAGATGGCCTTTGGCGATGCCGCCGATCGCAGGATTGCAGGACATCTGCGCGATCAGGTCCAGGTTCAGGGTGAACAGAGCGGTGCGCAGGCCCATGCGCGCCGAAGCCATCGCAGCCTCGCAGCCGGCGTGCCCCGCGCCCACGACCACGACATCGTACTGTTCGGTGAAAGCCATCCCAGCTTCTATTTTAGCTTGTCGGCCAAAAAGAAGAGCGGCGGCCGAGGCCGCCGCTCATGGTGCAGGCGAAGCATTTTTAGAACTGCAGGCGAAGCCCCAACTGCAGTTGGCGGATGTTGTAAGCAAAGTTGCTGTTGTCCGTCGCCGTTGTCTGGCCGAAGGGCGTGGAGTAGGGCAGCAGCTCATTCACCTTCGCGCCGTTGAGGGTTGTATTGCTCACGGTGTAGGCGTTCGCATTCACGGTGGTGACGTTCTGGCTGTTGGCCAGGTTAAACGCCTTTTCCTTCGAGCGAAGAGCTGCCTACAAAACTATTCGAGCCCCCGCCCACAAGTAGACCCGGCTGATCTTTTCGCACACGATTTTTACTGGGAGGTAAATCGAGAGCATCCCGTTTTAGTACGCGATCGCTTGACACTGCAGCATTGACGCGCCCTCACGCTTGGGTCATTCGTTGCCGCTGCATAGTTTGTGCCGAAATTGACTAAAAGACGAACTTGATGCCGGCCTGTATCTGCCTCTGATGATACAAGAACGAGCTATTGGAGTTGGTGACACCACCGAATGCTGCAGTGGCGCTGGGCACAGCCTCTTCGACCGTTCCGCCGGTGGCGTTTGTCGTCGTAGTCGTCGTCATTCCGCTTTGATAACTCAACGTCGCCGTGTTCGCATGGGCGGGATCGTTCGTCACCCGATATCCAATTGTCTGAATGGCAGTTACATTTTGATGGTTGAGCAGATTGAAAGCCTCTCCGATCAATTCCAGCGACAGCCGCTCATTCAACCGCGTGCTCTTCGCAAAGCGCACATCGAGATTGGCGACAGCCGGATAGCGAAAGGTATTGCGGCCCACTGGCGCAATCAGATCTTCGCCGCCGGAGCCGTTCAGGCTCGCGCCTAATCCGGAAATAGGGACATTGCCGTCGGTGATCACACCATTCGGTTGAGTCACTGCCTTCAGGCAGTTTGGGCCGCCATTCGGGCCGCCCGCAGCCAGCCAATCATAGTAAGAGCAGGATGGCGCAGGAATCGAACCTAGCGTCCGCATGGTGTAAGGAAGCCCTGTGCGCCACTCCCCCGTCGCCGCGAGCGTAAATCCGTTGAACATCCTGCCCGCCAGCCCGCGCAACCGCCACGGCTCATGCGCAATGATTCCGCCGGATACACGCTGGCGCACATCGAAGTTCGACGTGCCATGCTCCAACCTCAAATCTGCAGGATCGTAGACATCGTTATGGTCGGCAAAGGTCGACTCGTTCTGGTTGTCGTCGATTGCGTGCGAGTAAGTGTACCCGGCATTGATCGTTATTCCATGCGCGGTGCGATGCGTCAGTCGCATCACCGCCGCGTGATACGCCGCATTTGTCTCACTAAGAATATCGGTGACCGCTCCGTACTTCGGATGGAGCCGCTGATAGTAAAAGCGGTTGATCGCATAATAGGGCGTTGTGAATTCGGCATTTTGCGCGCTGTTCTTCTTGAGGGGTCCAAGATTTCCCGGACTGCCCGGATCATCGAGGTTGTAGAAGAGTGTCGCCACAGCGTTCCGATCGATATTCGTGTCGATGAATTGCGGCAGCTCGCGTGCGAACGATCCCATATAGCTGACGGTCAACACCATTCGATGCCAGAGCTCGTGTTGTAGGGACAGCTCGGCCTCATCGATCTGCGGATTCTGAAATCGCTTGTCGAAATAAACAGCGCTTGGTCCAACGGCATTCTGTCCTGTCGCAGTGGGATTGACATACGGTGCCTCATTGCTGGCGAAGACATGCGGAAAGGGCAGCGCGCCGGCATCCAATGGACGAAAGTAATAAGTGCGGGCGGACTTAGCCGAGCCCGTCGAAGTGAGCGCGCTGAATACCGTTGCATTTGGAATTCGTCCGTAATAGATTCCGTATCCGCCGCGCAGGATGGTGCGTCCAGTGCCCAGGAAATCCCATGCGAAACCGGCGCGCGGTCCAAAGTTATTGCGATCATGCGGCAGAAAACCGGTCCGCGGAATATCCGGATTGACCAACGCCTTATTGGTGTCGGGCAGGTCTTCATATTCGTAGCGAACACCCAGCGACAAAGTGAAACGGCGAACAATCTTCCAGTCGTCGGCCACAAACGCCGCGTAGTCTTCGGTCTGAAACTGCCAGATCGATGGCCCCACTGCCTGCTCAAAATGCGAGTAGCACGGATAGCTCCCTACAGCTGTCGTTGTGCCATCGCAGCGATTCGGGGCCAGCATGTCGGAGGCGAAGTTAAGCAGGCTGGAGTACGAATACGCGCCGTTCTGATTGTTCAAGCCGCTGATCGCATCCTCGACATGGTTGTAGTCATATCCAAACTTGATCGCATGCCGGTGATGAATCCAGGTCATCGCGTCGACGAACTGCTGGCGTGTCTCCGCTGGATACTGCGGCTTATTCAGAGTGCCTAACGTGCCGAAGGTAAAGCCCGAGCTGCGGTCGACAGAGATCTGTGGAGCGAGCCCATAGCTGTTTTGAGTAAACTGCTTTTCGAAATTCGTAGCTGCGGAAGCCGACTGCGACAATACATCGCGGCTGTACTGGTAACGCGCGTTGTTGAGCAGATTCGGCGTTACGAAATACTCCCATCGCGCGATCGCCGCATCCTCGCTCGACATGCTGTTGCCGAAGCTTCCCACGCCATCGGTTTCAGTTGCGCCATTGAGTACGCCGTTGGTCGCAGTTCTCCTCATACGGTTGTACTGCGCGATGAAGTGGATGCGGTTGTTTGGCCGCCACTCGATCTTGGGAAACAGAATCGTCTGGTGCGTCGTCCGCGGCACGCTGCCTAAAATTCCACTCAACTCGTGCAGCACCGTGTCGTACGCGCAAGAGGCGAGGCCAGTCTCGTCTCCAGGCGCGACAGTCCCGCGGCAAGTCGACACAATGGGGTTCTGACTGCTCGCGATGCGCGCGCCGAGGGTTTGCAGGGTCTGTCCCGATGGAGCGGCAAAAAACACCTGCGGCTCATTGGCCCGTGCAACTGCCGGGAAGTTGCGCTCATGCTGGTCGTATGCGAAGAACCAGAACAGCTTGTCGTGGCGAATGGGACCGCCTGCGGATGCTCCCCACTGCAATCGCTGATCGGGCGCCTTGTAAGGAGACTCCACATAGGTGACCGGCTTGCCGTTGAGGTAAAGCACCGGCTGCCCGCTCGAAGTCGTTGTGGTTCCGGCCGGCTCTGCCTGAAGAATTTTGCTGAAGGCATTCTCAGATCCCCAGGCCGCGTCGCGGTCGTAGAATGCCGCCTGTCCATGCAGCCGGTTGGCCCCGCTCTTGGTGATGGTGTTGATCTCGCCGCCCGCGGCGCGCCCGTACTCGGCGGAAAAATTCGACGAATTCACCTGAAACTCGCTTACCGCCATCTGGCTGGTCGCGTAGCCATTGCCGCCCGAGCCGCGCTCCCGAGCGTGAAAGGCGAGATTGTTCTCGGCTCCATCCAGCGCGATGCTGTTCATCAGCGGACTCAGTCCGCGAAAACTCAAGGCGTTGTCGCTGCTGCTGTCTGGTGCCACTCCGCTGGCCAATGCCACCAGGCTCGACCACTGCCGGTTGCTGGTGGGAAGGTTCTCCACCTGTTGCTGATCGATGTTGCTGCTCACTGCAGGCGACGAATCATCCTGCGGGAGCTGCGTTTCCGTCTTCACCAGCCGGTGCGTCACGGCCATCTCCAGCTTCACCGTCATCAGCGTCACACGGCCGACCTCCACAGCAACGCTGTTCGACCTCCATGGCGCGAATCCCGGTGCGTTCACGCGCACCGCATAGTTTCCCGGCGCCACCTCTGCAAAGCGGAAATTTCCCTTGTGGTCGCTGAGCATTTGTATCTCGCTGCCATTCGCCGTATTTCGGAGCGTGATCAGAGCAGGAAAGAGACGGCCGCCGGCGTCTTTGACGAGGCCGGCAATGGAGCCGCCGGTGTCCGACTGCGAAAGGCTGGGGATGCTGATGGAGATCAGCAGAAGAAAAGAGCACCAGTGCGAGCGCGAGATACGATGGGGGTCATTCACGCCAAGCCTCTTCTCCAACTTCGGCAATCGTCTCAGCGGAGCCAGCAAATGGCACAGGGAAGGTCACGCAGACGCCGGTAAAGGCCCGCATACGAGCACCGGCACGCGTTTCGCGAGGCCGGCAGAGCATTTGGACAGCTCGCGGGGAACGATCTGTGCCGAATCTTCCGGAATTGCCTGGAATTGGTGAGAGCAGAGTACGCGATTCGATAAACTAGAAGAGCAAAATGTTTATCGATGAAGCGAAAATTCGAGTAAAGGCCGGTGACGGAGGTAATGGCTGCATGGCCTTCCGCCGCGAGAAGTTTGTTCCTCGCGGTGGTCCCTCCGGCGGCGACGGCGGCCACGGCGGCGATGTGATCATGGAATCGACACAGCGCCACAACACATTGATGTACTTCCGGTTCAATCCGGAGCACAAGGGGGAGCGCGGCGAGCACGGCATGGGCTCCAACTGCAGCGGCCGCGAAGGCAAAGACGTCATCCTCAAGGTGCCGGTTGGCACCTTGCTCTATGACGCCGATACCGGCGAGCTGGTGCACGACTTCGCGCATCCCGACGAACGCATCGTCGTTGCCAAGGCGGGGCGCGGAGGACGCGGCAATCAGCACTTCGCCACGTCGACGCATCAGGCTCCACGCGAACACGAGCTCGGCAAGCCGGGTGAAGAGCGGAATTATCGCCTTGAGCTCAAAGTCCTGGCCGATGTCGGCCTGGTGGGCTATCCGAATGCCGGAAAGTCGACGCTGATCTCTCGCATCTCGGCGGCCAAGCCCAAGATCGCCGATTATCCGTTCACCACGCTGCAGCCGAATCTCGGAGTGGTCTCGATCGGCGAGGCTCCGCACGAGCAAAGCTTCGTGGTCGCGGATATCCCCGGCCTCATCGAAGGCGCGCACCTTGGCGCAGGCCTCGGAGTGCAGTTCCTGCGGCACATCGAGCGCACCCGCCTGCTGGTGCATCTGGTGGACGTTTCGGACGCGAGCGGCAGGACCGATGCCGTCGAGGACTTCAAGGTGATCGTGAGTGAGCTCGCCAGCTTCGGCCACGGCCTCGCCGAGAAGCCGATGATCGTTGTAGCCTCGAAGACCGATGCGGCCAATCCCGACAAGCTAAAGAAGCTTAAGGCTATGGCCAAGCGGAAGAAACTTCCCTTTTACGAGATTTCCGCTGTCACCGGAGCCGGCATCGAAGCGTTGAAATACGCCATCGGGGAACGCGTCCACGAGCTGCGGGAGACGACTGCCGAGGTCGCCCTGGAAGCCCCCGCCCACTAACGGCAACAAGCATCCAAAGGCCAGCGTCATGCGACTTCGCTTGACGCTCGGCCGCTCCGTTTCTCCATCTCTTTCATCCCTAAACCGGCCAAAACCAGGCGGATGCCACGGTCAGGGGCAGGCGCGTCTCACGCCAATTGAAAAAAACAGGCGAGGAAATCATTCAAAACTCGATCTTTTCTTGAATCCCGATACTTCTAAGATGTATCTTACGATATATCTTAGAAGTATCGGAGAATATCGATTATGTTTGGAAAACATCATGAAAGGCACGCCGAGGACGATTACTGTGGCCGCAGGCATTTTCGCGGCAAAGGGGGATTCTGGTCGGAGATCGGCGAAGGATGGGGACGGCACGGCCGCCACCGCTTCGGTGGCGATCTGGGAGGACGCCTCTTCGACAACGGCGAGCTACGGCTGGTCATCCTGAGCTTCATTGGCGAGAAGCCCAGCCACGGCTACGAGATCATCAAGGGCATCGAGGAGCAGATGGGCGGCGTTTACGTTCCCAGCCCGGGCGTCGTCTATCCCACGCTGAGCCTGCTCGAAGACGAGGGCTTCGCCACCGTTGATCTACAGGGCGGCAAGAAGCTTTACACCATCACGGATGCCGGCCGCGCCGAGCTGCAGAGCAACAAAACCCGGATCGATCAGCTGCTGGGCCGGATCAAGGAAGTAGGCAAGGCCTTCGGCAGCGGACGCACCCCGCAGGTGATGCGGGCGATGCACAACTTTAAACTGGCTCTTAAAATGCGCTTCGCTCAAGGCAATCTGACCCCGGATCAGATCAACCAGGTCGCGGAGATCATCGACAGGGCGGCACAGGAGATCGAGTCGATCGGATGAACGAACCCATCAATCGCGGTCAATCACACGGGCTTGGCCAATCGAAGGGGGAGACTGCGCTGTCGCCTGCTGGCGCTGGGCGTCTTCCCCTTCCGAGTGCAACCACGCCGCCACACGCAACGGAAGAGAGCCGCCTCAAAGAGCTGGAAGCCGCGAACGCGAGGCTTCTGAAGCTGGTGGGAGAGTTGCTTGTAGTGAATCAGCAATTGCGGGAGCGCAGCGCTTCGTAGCTTGAACGATACCGCACCGCAACGACGCTCAGTAGTAGTCGGCGCAGCTCAGATAGTAACCGCATTTGTTACAGATCAACTTGCAGCGCCGCGAATACAGCCGGCTGGAGCAGGTGGGACAGTAAACGGAATGGTGCTCGGCGGCAGATTCGCCCGCACGATCTGGCTCCGCTTCGGCGTTGGATCGGCTTTCAAGCCTGGTCTGCTCTGGAGATCCGGCGTCCACTGGAAAAGCTTATCGCACCTTTCAGTGCGTCGAAGAACTTCTTCTCCAAAATGTTCATGAACCTGTAAGCCACGCAGGAGCGTCCATTCGACGAGAGACTCGCGTTTGGTTATGCTCAAAGCGCGGCAATGATCCGCATATTTCAGCATCCCAACTCAGTATCGACCCACCTACATTTCTCAAAGAGAAGGAGTTTTATGGAGCGCACAGCTAGCGCGGTTTGGCATGGCGGATTGAAAGACGGCAAGGGCGTGATTTCCACCCAAAGCGGAGTTCTGAAGGAGACGCAATATTCGTTCAGCACCCGGTTTGAAAATGGCATTGGCACCAACCCCGAAGAGTTGATCGCTGCGGCTCATGCCGGATGCTTCACCATGGCTCTGAGCGCTCAGCTGGGACAGGCGAACCTCACCCCGGAATCGTTGGAGACGACTGCGAAGCTGAAGTTTGACAAGACGGATGCCGGTTTCACCATCACGGCAATTCATCTCACCACGCGAGCCAAGGTTCCCGGCGCAAGCGAAGCGGCATTCGAAACGGCTGCCGAGAACGCCAAGGCTGGCTGCCCCATCTCCCGGTTATTCAAGGGAAATACGGAAATTACTCTGGACGCGAAGCTGACGTAATCCAATAGCAACGTAATCCAGCGTGACAGGGCGCTGCGATGAGCCGTCGCAGCGCCCGTTTTGTTTTATGATCCCGTCTAACTGTTTTTGTGGACGTAATCGCGCAGATCGCGATTGATCTTAGCTGCCTGCTGTACTCCCTGATCGAGCATCTGCCGCCATTGACGGCCGTTCTCGTCAAGCGGAAGTAACCCGATCAAATAGCTGGTCTGGATGATGATCTCGAGCGCATTGCTGAGATCGTGGGAGAAGACGCGGATCTTTTCGGCCTGCTCCAATGGGATGGAGGCGGATCCGGTGGCGTCAGTCATAGATCATTACCACTCCTGGAGGCCAGAATGAAGTGCATCCATAATCAGATGTCGCTTCACATGGCAGAGTCGCACGAATTGGGGTGATCGGTCCACAGTTAGGGAGGAAAGTGATATCAATTTGACACTATCGCACAGCTTTGTAAAACTAAGACCTGCTGCCAGTCCAGCCTTTTGCGCTGGACATCACATGCGTGCCGAAGTGGCGGAATTGGCAGACGCGCATGGTTCAGGTCCATGTACTCGCAAGGGTGTGGGGGTTCGAGTCCCTTCTTCGGCACCAAATATTCAGCATCAATGGTTTAGACGGCCGTAGCGGGCCGTTTTGCTATTTCGACCGCTCAATAATTTCTGCGGCCTCCCGCCTGCATCGTGAAGAACGCTTTCGTTCCAAGGAAATTCCTCTGCAGGCTCGCGTCATTCCCTCATTTACTTGGAATTTTCAAGAAAGCAGTTTCGACTCCGGGTGAGGTCACGCTTACGAACACCGCCTGCTGATATTGAAGGCTGATTTCCGCACGCCCGTTGTACATCTGGACGACTCGGGAGCCGGTGGGCGTCCCGAGATTGTCGATCAGCGTGGCGTCCCCCGCGGAGGAGAACCGTACTACCGCCCGCGAATCCAGACAGCGCACGCCTGCGGCATCCACCATAGCCGCTTCTACAGTAGCCGTCATATTGTCGCGATGGTCTTTGAGTATAAGAGTGAGCTTCACTGGTGGCCCCCACTTCCGTGTCTCGTAAACGAAGCTGACGGTGTCGGTGAGCGTCCCACTTACGCCATGAGCAACCGCATGCAGCTCATTCGGGCCTTCGCGAAATGGAATGTCCCAGCGCAGACCCGCGGCCGGAAAATCCTGGCTGTCTCGCTTTTTCGTACCCCTCGAGATGCCGTTCAGGAAAAGTTCTACATTGCGGCAATTCGAATACACGCGGACTCTCCGCTGCTGCCCGGCGCTGCCCCAGCGCACCGGCCAGTTATGACCGTAGATGCGCACCATCGGCTTCTCCGCCCAGTATGACTGGAAGACGTAATAGCCTTCCTTTGGTGTCATGTCGCGTGTGAGCAAACCCTTCTGGTTAACCCGCGGAATGGGATTGTCGGTTCGCAATGGCGTGGTGAAATCTTTAAAGATCCACTGCGCCGATCCGGTGATCCAGGGAAGCTCTTCGAGCGTCTTCAGGTACCAGTCGAAGAGATCGCAGGCGTAGGACTCGCTCCACTCGCCGTCTTTGGCCACGCGCACCGCGCCACCGGTGAGCTTGTAATCGAATCCCTTCTCTCCTGTACCTTTTCCCGTCAAGACGCGTCCCAGCGCCGGGTCAGGATCTTCGGCATGGCGGCCGGCGTGGCTGTCGGCGCCCCATTCTGCGTGAAAGAGATGCGGCACGGTGGGCCGCGCTTTCTCGAGCGCCGCACGGTACTCGGTATAGCTGCCGCTATACCAGCCGGCCCAGATGGATGGCGAATAGACATCCGGAATATCGCGTGCGAAGTCACAGCGACGGAAGGACGTCATGCGCGAGGGGTCGAGCTTATGTGCCAGATCGCGCAGCTCCGTCATGTAACGTCGAATCGCCTGATGATCCTCACCGTTCAACTCTCCGGGCCAGTCATCTTCATTGCCGAGGCCCCACATCAAAACGGAGGGATGGTTGCGGTGCTGGTCGATCATGGTGCGAAACTGCTCGCGTCCCCGCTCCTGGAAAAGTTCGCTGCCCACGCCGCTGCGACACCAGGGAAGCTCCTCCCATACGAAGATTCCGAGCTCGTCACACAGATCGAGAACGAGTCTCGATTGCTGATAGTGGGCCAGCCGGACAAAGTTTGCGCCCATGTCTTTCATCAACTGCATCTCTTGCCGGATCAAATCATCCGGCATCGCAGCCGCGTAGCGCGCATGGTCTTCGTGACGTTGTGTCCCCCGCAATTCAAGCCGCTCGCCGTTCAGGTAGAACGGGCCATAATCCTCCCAGCGCGTGTGCCGTATACCGAAGCGATGCGAACTGCTGGAAATTCCGTTCGCCGATCTTAGCTGCACATCGCAGAGGTAAAGGCCGGGAGAGCGCGGCGACCATAGTTCAGGACTTGGCAGCTCGAATTGTGCAAGCTGCGTCTCGCCTTGCCAAACATTCTTCTCGACCGCCTGATGGGCGATGCGGCGGCTTTGCGAATCATAGATCGAAATTTCTAACTGCAGCGGACCAGCTTGTATTCCCGGCGCATAGAGACTCGCACTCACGCTCACCATCGCGGAGTTGCCCAGCTCGAATGCGACATCTGTATGCACGGCATCGAGCGACACAGCCGGCACATAGATCACATGAACATGCCGGTACAGGCCTCCGTAAAGCGTGAAGTCGCTCAGGTCCGACGGCATGCGATCGATGTCCCGCCCGTTGTCGCAGAGAATCGCCAGAGGAATCTCTTTCATCCCGCGACAGGCGTCGGTGATATCGACTGTGAATTCGCTATAACCGCCGACATGCCTGCCTACCTGCTGCGTGCCGATGTAGATCTCGGAGCTCTGTCCTGCGCCTTCGCAATGAAGCAGCGTCCGTCCCTGGGGATAGGGGTTGCCGACGCCGAGTTTGATTCGATACCAGCCCACGCCGCGGTAAGCCGGCACGTCAGGATCGCAGGCATCGTAGTGATTGAAGCAATGCGGAAGCGTAACCGGCTCCCAAGCTACAAGCTCTTCGCTGTGCCAGACCTGAAAGCGCGGATCGAGCGGGCCGCGATAGAACTCCCATCCCGTGTCGAGACGTTGCTGGGTTGGCTCTTGCACTGTATCAGCAGCGGGCGCAGAGCCTAGCACAGACGCTAGGCCAGGTCTTGTGCCCCACGCTCCCAACGCGCATGCCGCTCCGCTGCCCTTCACAAACGAACGCCGGGAAATCTCCATTCAGCTCCTTAAACAATATTTCGCTACACGATACGGTATGGATTTTCCGTGAGAGATCCTCGCGCCTCGCCTCACACCCACAACAGCGGCTGGCGAATCGGATAGTTGCGAATGATCTCTCTGTCGGTTGGATCGGGATTCAGCGTCTTCCAAAGAGCGACGTACTCCTCGCGATGGCAGGCAATTCCAGCGAAGAGCAGCCCCGGCGACCTCACCGGCAGAGAGTCGAAGTGCTCTACATCTTTCTTGTAGGGCCACGCTGCTTTGTCCCTGAGGTAGGGATAGAGAAACGCGGCCGCCTTGCAGAGACCTCGACCATCGGCCAGCGCGAACGTGGTGAGATCTGTGCCAGCGCCTTTCAGTGACTGCGCGAGTCCTGCCATCACATCGAAGTTGAAGATCGAATAACTATATGGCTTGGTGCGGACCAGTTCCTGCGGAAATGATCCGTCGATGCCGAGTTGATTGGGCAGCAGCGCATCTTCAAACCACTTTCGGATATCGTTGCGGGTGCCCTCATCTCCAATCAGACGGGCGAACTCTGAAGCCTGCAGCGCCCAGCAGGTCGCGTGGTTGTTTAGGGCCGCGCGTTCCTTCTGCCCATTGGGGCTGGTCTTCAACCAATCGAGATACTCGCGAAACCACTCGTTCACCGCTTGCGCTTCCTCGGCAGAGAGCGCCTCCGGTCCCAGGAAACTCGCGGCGCGTGCGACATCCACCAGGTGAAGCGTGTCGATGATGCCATAGCTGCGGCCCGTTGAAACGCCATGCACGCCTTGCGCATATTCGAGGTTCGGATTCATCCGTGTGGCCGGCGTTACGAACCAGGCGCGGAGATAGTCGCCGGCACGTTTGGCGTAGCGACGGTCTTTAGCCAGAAGCCACGCCGCTGTGAGTGCGGGCATTCTGATCGACAGATCGACCATGACTTTGCGATGCTCGTTGAAGTTGTCGGGATTGCTCTGTCCATCGCGGTTCACGTATGGGCCATCTGGGTTCTTAGGGTCTGGCCAGAAATAATCCGCCTGGGAAAAGAAGTCGTGTGGTCCTCCGGGGCTCTTCGGCGAGCGGAAGGCCGTGATCGTGACCGGTTCCATCGGGAGGTATTCTTTCGTGGCCTGCAAGATCCGGCCGCGATCTGTGCGGGCAACCATCCGGTAAGCCGCCGAAGCCGGTGCTGCCCATAGATGCCGACTCGATGTCGCAATGACTGCTCCGCCGGCCGCAATACAAAAATTTCTGCGTGTAACAACCATCAAATTCGAGCCTCGCAGAAATAATAGTCTGTGGACCGCGCAAACAAGCCGCGCGGTCCGGTAGATATAACCGCGAGCGAAACACGCTCCACTGCCTACTTTGTCCCTGGCGCCACGCCGCCCAACGAGGAGACCACCTTGTTTGTGGTGGCGAGAGCCCAGGGCGTGGTGGAGATCCAACCCGCGAGGAGTATGACGACGCCGCTTGCGGTCATCAGCCACCAGATGGGATGCGTGGCCTGCGTGAAATCCGTATTGTGCGTTCGACTCGCGCTGACCACTGTACCGGCGACGGCGACACCCAGGGCAGCGCCGACCTGACGGCTTGTGGAGGCGATAGCAGCAGCTACGCCCGCCTGCGACAGCGGCATTCCCGCAACGGCGTTGTTGCTGATCGCGGGATTGACCATGCCAAGTCCAATGCCGAAGAGCGCATAGGCCAGCAGCAGGAGAGGCTTCGGAGTAGCCGTGCTAAGGCCAGTAAGTATTAGCGTACTCAGTATGAAGCCGAGCCCTGCAATCATGACGGAGAAGCGAGGGCCGTAACTGCCGACCATTCGGCCGGAGAGCGGCGAACAGATGGTCATCATCACCGCCAGGGGAAGCGTATAGAGACCCGAGTGAAAAGCCGAGAATCCACGCGCCTGTTGGAGATAGAGAGCATTGAGAAAGAGGAAGCCGGCGAAGGATGCGAAGGCGAATAGGCCGAGAAGTGCTGCGCTGCTGAACGGCACGCTGCGGAAGAACCGCAGGTCGATCAGCGGATCATTCCGGCGCGGCTCATAAAGGAGAAACGCTCCGAGTGAAATCGCGGCAATGACGAAAAGGCCGAGAATTGAAGCGGAGGCCCAACCGGAGCGCGGGCCTTCGATTACGGCATAGGTAAGCGAAGTGAGGCCGACGAACACCAGGGCTTGGCCGACAGGATCGAACGCACGAGCCCGCGGCGCCTTCGACTCAGGCACGAATCTCGCGGCGAGAAGCAACGCAGCAACACCGATGGGCAGGTTGATCCAGAAGATGGCGCGCCAGCCGACGGCCTGCGTCAATGCGCCGCCAATGATGGGACCCAGCGCCAGAGAGAGGCCTGCGACCGCTCCCCAGATGCCGATCGCGCGGGTTCGATCTTTTGGCTGCGGGAATACATTGGCAATGATGGAGAGCGCTACCGGGTTGAGCATCGAGGCGCCCAGGCCCTGCATCGCTCGAAAGAGAATGAGTTGGCCGATGCTGTGCGCGAGGCTGCACGCCAGCGACCCCGCGCAAAAGAGGGTCAGGCCGATCTGAAAGACCGTTCTGCGTCCGTAACGATCCGACATGGAGCCGGAGAACATGAGAAGACTGGCGACAACCAGCGTGTAAGCGTCGAGAACCCACTGAAGCCCGGAGAGGTTCGCGTGGAGATCCTGCTGAATGGCAGGCAGCGCGACATTGACGATGGTGACGTCCATTCCCACCAGCAGCAGGCTCATGCAGCAAATGGCTAGAACTAGATTGGCATGGACAGGCGCAGAGGTATCGGTGGGCAATGCGGAACTCCAAAGTTGAGGGGACCTCAACTTCTTCCCCAAGCTAGTATGTACTTCGATGATCAAAATTGGCGACGCGTTAAGATCAAGGTCGAACAGACTTCCTCGACCGGAAATGGAATTACAGATGTCGAAAATTTTTTTTGCGCCAGTGCGGCTTGCCCTTCTTTGCATGTTTGCCATACCGGCAATCGCCCAGCCAATCGTTCCGCAGACGGGAACGATCCATACGCGGGATGTCGATCTCGCGTATGAAGTCTATGGCTCTCCCACAGCCGAGACGCCGGTGATGGCGATCAACGGTGGGCCCGGGCTTTCGCATGTTTACATGATTCAGAACGACGTTTGGACTCGCCTTGCGAAGGGACGGCAGGTCGTCTTCTACGATCAGCGCGGAACCGGCAAGTCCAAAGCTGTCCGCTCCGGCGCTCCGCAGTCGGTAGACGCGCAGGTTGCCGACCTTGAAGCTGTCCGCGCACATTTCGGCTTTGAGAAAGTCGACCTCGTCGGCGATTCCTTCGGCGGATTTCTGTCGATGGCCTATGCCGCGGCCCATCCTGAGCACGTTCATAAACTCATCCTCAGCGATTCCGCTCCGCCCGCGCTCAAGGACATCGTGCATCTGCTGCCCCAGGTCTTTCCGGATATCGAAGAACAGGACGCGGAACTCGCGAAGAAGCTCGGCAATACGGACGAGGCGGCGCAAGAGATGCTGCGCAATCACTTCCGCATGATCTTCTACAGTGAAGACCTGCTGCATACTTATCTGGCGAACATCAAAGACCTTGGCTACACCCCGGCTGTCGGAGCCGCCGTGGGAGAAGCCGCATCCACGGCGGATTTCACCGCCGAACTGCCGAAATTCAAGTTTCCGACTCTGGTCATTACCGGGCGCTATGACATGAATGTCGCGCCGCTCACAGCGTGGAGAATGTACAAAGCCATTCCCAATGCCAAGCTGGTCATCTTTGCGAAGAGCGGACATCTTCCGTCGTACGAAGAGCCAGATAAATATGTGCAGGTCGTGGATACATTTCTCCGGTCGCATGAATGACCGTTGCCAGCCGGCCTGCGATGCCATCGCTTTGACTCGCCGGAGGGCGAATTTCGGGCGTGTCCGTTGCGCTACACTGGCAATCGAACAGCCCAGTTGCCCATGCGCATAGCGATCGATACAGGTGGAACCTTCACGGACTGCGTTTTCCTCGTAGAAGGCAAGCTTCAGGTCCTGAAAATATTCTCTACACCCGGCGATCCAGGCCGGGCTGTTCTCGAAGCTCTGCGCCAGGTCGGAGCACAGCGGCATTCAGCCGTGCGGCATGGAACGACGGTCGGCACCAATGCAATGATCGAGCGCAAGGGCGCGCGCGTTGCCTTCGTCACCACAGCAGGCTTTGAAGACACCATCGCCATCGGACGACAGGCTCGCCCGAAACTCTACGACTGGTTCCAGCCGGCGCCCGATTGTCTTGCGCCTGGCGAGCTTCGCTTCGGCATCGAAGAACGTACGACGGCGGAGGGAGAAATCCTGAAGCGGCCCGATGCAGTTTCGCTCGCACGATTAGCGGAGAAGATTGCGAGCTCCGGAGCCGAATCGATTGCACTGTCCCTGCTCTTCTCCTTCGCGAATCCTGATAACGAGTGCGAAGTAGCTGCCACGCTCGAAAGCCTCGGCCTGCCGCTCTCTATCTCTCATCGCATCCTGCCTGAATTTCGAGAGTATGAACGCGCCTCGACGGTCGTCGCCAATGCTTTCCTCGCGCGCGTAGTAGGCGACTACATGCAGCAGCTGTCGGCAAGCGTGGATCAAGAATTTCTGAGCACCGTCGACGTCATGCAGTCCTCCGGCGGCATCATTCCTGCCGCGCTTGCCGCGCAGGAGCCGGTGCGGACTGTGCTCTCCGGCCCTGCCGGTGGAGTGATGGGAGCGTATCGGCTGGCCACGCTGGGGGGCTTCGACCGCATCATCGGATTCGATATGGGCGGCACCTCGACCGATGTCTGCCTCGTCGACGCACATCGCGGCGGCCCTCAACTCAGCAACGAGTCGAGGATCGCAGGCATTCCCATTGGCGTTCCCATGCTCGATATCCATACCGCGGGAGCGGGTGGAGGCTCGCTGGCGCGCTTCGATGCTGGCGGACTGCTGCGCGTCGGACCGGAGTCGGCAGGTGCGTCGCCAGGACCGATATGCTTCGGGCGCGGAGAGCGAGCGACAGTGACCGATGCCAACTTGATTCTCGGCCGTCTCGATTCTGAGAGCTTTCTCGGCGGCGCTGTGAAGCTCGATCGCGAGCGAACACGCCTGTTCATGGAGAAGGGCAAAGGATCAATCGAAACTGTTGAAGCTTTTGCCGCCGGAATTCTGCGTCTTGTCGAAACATCGATGGAGAAGGCGATCCGCGTGATATCCGTCGAGCGCGGCTATGATCCGCGCGATTTCACCCTCGTCGCTTTCGGTGGTGGCGGACCATTGCATGCCTGCTCCTTGGCGCGCGCACTCAGCATTCCTCGCGTAGTGGTTCCCACGATGCCCGGAGCTCTCTCCGCAGTCGGCATTTTGCTTGCCGACGCGGTTCGCGATTTCTCACGGACCGTCATGCTGCCGGCCGATGCTGAATTGGAAGATCTGTTCGTCGAGCTTGAAGACCGCAGCCGTGGAGAGCTGGAAGGCGTCTTCATGCGCACCGTCGATCTGCGTTATCGCGGCCAGGGTTATGAACTCAACATTCCTTTCGGCGAAGACATGCTTTCCGCGTTTCATCTCCTGCATCAGCAGCGCTATGGCTTCGCCAGCGAGCAGCGGCCGGTGGAGATCGTCAACATACGCGTGCGCGTCGTCGCAGCATCGGAGCCGCTCCATCCGCCTCGGCATGAGTTGAAAGAAGGAGATGGAAATCAGGCGATCAGCTCGGCACGCGACGTATTTTTTGACGGAGAATTACTCTCCACTCGCATCTATAACCGGCAGGCTTTGCGTCCTGGAGATGCGTTTAGCGGTCCCGCTATCGTCACCGAATACAGCTCCGCAACCGTAGTTCCTCCAGGAGATCGCCTGCAGGTCGACGCTCTCGAAAACCTGGTGATCGAGGTGCGAGGATGAAGAAATCCCTTTCCATTTCCGATCCCATCGCTCTCGCCATCTTTCAAAGCGGCATCCATTCCATCGCCGAAGAGATGGGCGCAGCTCTGCGGCGCACTGCCATCTCGCCCAACATCAAAGAGCGCCGCGATTACTCCTGCGCCATCTTCGACGCACAACGCCGCGTCATCGCTATGGGCGATCACATGCCCGTGCATCTCGGCTCCATGCCGATGTCGGTAAAGATCGCCGCCGAGTCGCTGCCGCTGCAGCCCGGTGACATGGCCATGCTGAATGATCCTTACGCAGGCGGCACCCATCTTCCCGACATTACGCTGGTGCTGCCGGTCTTCATCGAAAAACACAGCAGTCCTTTCTTCTACGTTGCCGCGCGAGCGCACCACGCAGATGTAGGAGGCATGTTCGCCGGATCCATGGGACCTGCCCGTGAAATTTATCAGGAAGGCATTCGCATTCCTCCCGTTCGCATCATGCGCGGCGGCGAGATCGATCGCGAGATGCTCTCGTTGATTTTGCACAATGTACGAACGCCTGAAGAAAGAGAAGGCGACCTCGCGGCACAGATTGGCGCATGCCGACTGGGGGAGCGACGACTGCGTGAGATCGTGGAGAAATACGGGCTCGACGATGTGTCGGCACTTGCCGAGGCATTGCTGAGCTATAGCGATCGGCTCATGCGAGCGGAGTTGCAGAAGCTGACCGCAGGGACATTCCACGCCGAAGACTTCCTGGATGATGACGGAGTGAGCGACGAGCCGCTGCGCATCGCGGTTGCGATCACCATCGCTCCCGAGGCGGGCTCGCTCACCATCGACTTCAGCGGCAGCTCACCCCAGGCCGCAGGCAGCATCAACGCGGTGTACGCGATCACCTGGTCGGCCTGCTTCTATGTACTCCGCTGCCTGTTGGCTGAAGATGCGCCGGCCACCGCGGGCCTCATGAATTCCATTACCGTTCTCGCGCCTGAAGGAACCATCGTCAATGCGCGGCCACCCGCCGCTGTCGCCGGAGGCAATGTCGAGACCTCGCAGCGCATTGTGGATGTGCTGCTTCGCGCATTAGCTCAGGCTGCTCCGCAGAGGATCCCTGCTGCCAGCGCAGGGACGATGAGCAACCTGACTATCGGAGGCATCGATCCACGCACCGGCCAGACTTTCACCTACTACGAGACGACTGCAGGAGGCATGGGTGCGCGGCTTGGGCTCGATGGCATCTCCGGGATTCACACGCACATGACGAATTCTCTGAATACGCCCGTCGAGGCTCTCGAATACGCTTATCCGTTTCGAGTGCGTTCGTATGGCTATCGGCAAGGTTCCGGTGGAGATGGACAATACCGCGGCGGCGATGGATTGGTGCGGGAGATCGAGCTGCTCACGGATTCGCAGGTCACGCTGCTCTCCGACCGCCGTAAGTTTCCGCCGTATGGACTGGCTGGAGGCCAGCCAGGAGCAGGTAGTCGAGCGCTGTTGATCGAGAGCGGGAAAGATCCGGTCGAGCTTCCTTCCAAATGCAGCGTTCATGCTGCGAAGGGCGCGCGCATTCGAATCGAAACGCCAGGCGGCGGCGGATGGGGCTAGGTTCGCAGCTGAAACCGAAGTTTTCCTATAAGCTTTCAACGCAATGAAGAAAATACTTCGAAGCGCGTTGCATATTCTGCTGCTTGCTGCCGGTGTTGGTCTTGGTTCCACGCATTGCTTTGCGCGGACAGCCGGTCACGGACATTCGTTCACCGTCGATCAAGGCCAATTTCTGCTCGATGGCAGGCCCTTCCAGATCATCTCCGGCGAGATGCACTATGCGCGTGTGCCGCGCGCCTACTGGCGGGATCGCTTGCGCATGGCCAAGGCCATGGGGCTCAACTCGATCACGACTTATGTCTTCTGGAACGAGCATGAGCCGAAGCCGGGCGTCTTCGATTTCTCCGGGGACAACGACGTTGCCGAGTTCATCCGCGAGGCGCAGCAGGAAGGTCTGTATGTGATTCTGCGTCCCGGCCCTTACTCGTGCGCGGAGTGGGAGTGGGGCGGCTTTCCGTCGTGGCTGCTCAAAGATCACGGCATGGTCGTTCGCTCCAGCGACCCTAAGTTTGTTGAGGCTGCGCGCGCCTGGCTGCTGCGCCTGGGGCAGGAAGTAGCTCCGCTACAGATCGGTAACGGCGGACCCATCATCGCGGTGCAGGTCGAAAACGAATATGGCTCATACGGCAGCGACCACGCCTACATGGAGGCGATCCATCATATCCTCGTCGATGCCGGCTTCACCAAGGCGCAGCTTTATACCGCCGATGGCGCGGACCAGATTCCCAACGGATCGCTTCCCGAGCTGCCCGCCGTCATCAACTTCGGCACCGGCGATGCAAAGACCGAGTTCCCCAAATTGAAAAAGCTGCGGCCGGATGGTCCCTTCATGTCCGGCGAATACTGGGACGGTTGGTTCGACCACTGGGGTGCTCCGCACGAAGCCAGAAGCGCCAAAGAAGAGGCCGATGAGATCGGCTGGATGCTGCGCCAGGGCTATTCTGTGAGCCTGTATATGTTTCACGGCGGCACCAGCTTCGGATGGATGAACGGCGCGAATTCGAACGGGAAGAATTATGAACCCGACGTCACGAGTTACGACTATGACTCTCCTCTCGACGAGAGCGGACGCGTGACGCCGAAATATGAGCTGCTGCGCACGACCATCGCGCAGGCAACCGGCAAGCAACTGCCGCCGGTTCCTGCAGTGGCGCCCGCGATGCAGGTCGCGCCGTTCTCTTTCACTGAGGGCGTGTCGCTATGGAGTGGGCTGCCGAAGCCCGTGCGCTCCGAGCAGCCGCTCTCGATGGAAGATCTCGATCAGGCGTATGGATACATCCTCTATCGCACTACGATTACGGGGCCGGTAGCCGGCGATCTGACCATCGCAACCCTGCACGATTACACGCAGGTCTACCTGAACGGCAAGCTAGCCGGAACGATCGATCGCAGGCTCGATCAGCACACGCTGGCTATCGATGTTCCTGCAGAGCAAACGCAGCTCGATATCCTTGTCGAAAATACGGCGCGTGTAAATTTCGGCCACACCCTTCCAACCGAGCGCGCCGGCATTGTGGGAGACGTTCTTCTTGCGGGAAAGCCGATCCCAGGTTGGCAAAACTACTCGCTGCCCATGTTGACTCCAGACAAGCTTTCCTTTTCCGGCGACGGGTGCAGCGGCGCGTGCTTCTATCGTGCATCCTTCACCGTCGGCAAACCGGCGGATACATTCCTCGATACCAGCGCCTTCACAAAAGGCGAAGTGTGGGTCAATGGCCGGCCGCTGGGGCGCGTCTGGAGTGTGGGACCACAGAAGGCGCTCTATCTTCCCGGACCATGGCTGCATCAAGGGAAAAACGAGGTCGTTGTCTTCGACCTGAATGGCGAGACGGGGAGGACGATGCAGGGGCTGGATCATCCAGTGTTGAATGGCGCGATAAAGAAGGCCCCGCTGAGTGGCGGCGATGAGTAACTCCGTGCCGAAGGGGCGCGTGATGGGGCTGGATGTAGGAAAGGCGCGCGTGGGTGTCGCGCTCTCCGACCCGCTCGGCTACACCGCGCAACCCCTGATGACCATCTGGCGAAAAAATCCGGGCGAAGATATGCGCAACCTGCTGCGGCTGATCCGGAAGCACGAGGTGGTGGAGATCGTGGTTGGAAATCCACTGCACCTTTCCGGGGATGTCAGCCCATGGGCGGCGAAGGTGCAGGCACTGGCTGCCGTATTGCGAGAGCGCTCCGGTCTGCCGGTGCACCTGTGGGACGAGCGCCTCAGTTCCGTCGCAGCGCATGAGATTCTCGACGAAGCCGGACACGACCCGCGGGACCGTAAGCAGGTCATAGACCAGGTCGCCGCGACAGTAATTCTCAGGGGATGGATGGAGGCGCAGGAGCGATCGGGCAAGTAGAGCTGCACTTCTAGTAAGAAACGGGGAATAAGAAAGCGGGACGCCTTGAGAGACGTCCCGCTTTTTGTTTGAACTCAGTACTACTGGGCGGCTGCTTCTTCGCCCTTGACGGTCACGGCGACGTGCGCCGTAACTTCGCGGTGAAGCTTGACCGGCACGTGGAACTCGCCCACCTGCTTGAGTGGCTCTTCGAGCTGCACCTTGCGGCGGTCGATGTTGAAGCCCTTCTGCTCCAGCTGCTGCGCGATGTCGACCGAGGTGACCGAGCCGAAGAGGTGTTCGTTCTCACCGACTCTGCGCTCGAAGACCAGCGTGACATTGTTGAGCTGCGCGACGAGTGCTTCTGCCTCCGACTTCTCCTTAGCGGAGCGGCGGACAGCGGATGCCTTCATCTGGTCGATGACCGCTTTGTTGGCGGCGTTCGCTTCCATGGCCAGCTTTTTCGGAAGCAGGTAGTTGCGGCCGTAGCCGTCGGCTACCTTCACCACGTCACCGCGATGGCCGAGGTTGTTGACGTCTTCTTTCAGAATAACTTCCATTGCAAATCTCCTTAAAGGCAGGGAGTAGGGGACAGGGAACAGGGTTTAGCAAACACAAACCTGCACACTCGTCCGCCTGGCTCACTGCGCTTGCATACGCGGCTATCGATCCAATCTGCCGCGCTCGATCCAAAACCTAGAAGCGCGCTGCAAACGGCAGCAGAGCGATGTTGCGAGCCTGCTTGATGGCCCGGGTCAGACGGCGCTGGTGCGTGGTGCAGACACCGGTCAGACGACGGGGAACGATCTTACCGCGCTCGGCGACGAAGCCCTGCAGCAAGCGAACATCGCGGTAAGGGATCGCATCGATCTTCTCGGTGCAGAACTTGCAGACCTTCTTGCGGCGGAAAAACTTGCGTCCGCCGGGACCACCAGGTCCACCGGGCCCGCCGGAGCGCGGGCCGCCCGGGCGGGGTCCGCTGGAGTGGGGTCCGCTGGAGTGCGATCCAGATTCGGGAGCGCGTTGGGGTGTTGTTTCGTCAGCCATGTATTTCCTCTATCCTTCTCCGCGAGCTCGTCGAGAGTGCGCGGTTTCCATCGGGGCCGGCTATCGCCGAACCATATCTCGTTTGCAATTCTGCTACTAGGCGCTTGCCTGTGTAGCCTCGGCTGGTGCTTCCGCAGTCTCAACCGGAGCGGCAACTGCAGGAGCAGGAGCAGCGGCGGCAGGGGCAGGAGCAACAGGAGCAGGCACCTGCGCGCTCAGCTTCTTGCGCGTGGCGCGAATGGCCTTGATCTTGTTCAGGCGCTTCTCTTCCTCATCCATGCGCACGGTGATGAACTTGATCACCGGTTCAGAGACGCGCAGACGGCGCTCGAGCTCGGCCACCAGCTTGCCATCGGCATCGACGGTGAGCAGCACATAGTTGCCGTCGTTGAACTTGCGGACGGTGTAGGCGAGCTTGCGACGGCCCAGCTTTTCGGTGGAGCGAAGATTTCCGCCACCATTGATAATCGTCTGCTCAAAGCCGGCGATCAGCTTGTCCACGTCAGCGTCCTCGATATCGGGACGGACGATAAACATTACTTCATAGAAACGATCCATACTCTGCTTCTCTTTTCTTTGGGCGCGGCGGCAATTCGCAACCGTGACCGGACAAATTTCTGCTTCTGCTGCTTTTATTCCGCCGGGCCGTTTTGCTCGCGCCCGTCTTTCTTAAAACCGTTAAACTCGTTCATCGCGGCCTTGACTCCCTGCGCCGCCACCATCTCCACTGCCCGCTCCACCCGATCGAGAACCTCGTCGAGCGTAGCTAAATCCGCTTTACGCAGCGGCGTCAGCAGGTAATCCTTGCCGCGCCGAAATGCGCTTTCCGGAGTTGCATCCGGTCCAACGCCGATCCGGATGCGCGCCCAATCGTCAGACCGCAATGCACCGGAGATCGACTTGGCCCCATTGTGCCCCGCCGCCGAACCGCGCTCGCGTACCCGCATCGCGTCAAGGGGCAGAGCCAGCTCGTCGTACAGCACGAGCAGATTGCGGAGCGGATCGACTTCAAACTCCTCGACCAGCGCCGCCACCGAGAGACCACTCAGGTTCATGAAGGTCTCCGGCTTGGCCAGAATCACTTCGCGGCCGGCAATCCGGATCTTTGCTGTGAGAGCCCTGCATCGCCGATTGGCCACCTGTACCCGGTAGTCATCGGCGATTCGGTCTACAGCGAGAAAGCCCGCATTGTGCGGCGTGAACTGGTACTCAATTCCGGGATTCCCGAGACCGACCACCAGCAGCACGCCTGAACTTGTGCTCTCAGCCGTTGCCAACGCTTACTTCTTTGCGCCCTTATCCGCGGCGCCTTCCGCTGTCTCAGCCTTACCCTTCTTTACGACCACGGGCTCGGCAGGACCTCCGGCAGCCAGCGCATCCGCCGTCGGAGCCGCCTCTTCCTTGATCGAGATCACGTGGGCGACGGTCGTATCCTCATCGCTCAGGAACTTCAGCTTGTCGCCATGGGGCAGATCGGCAACGCGCAGCACTGCTCCAAGGGCCAGGTTCGAGACATCGACGTTGATGTGGCTCGGAATATCGCCAGGCAGGCACTCGATTTCAACTTCGCGCAACACCTGGTCGAGAATGCCGCCCTGCGTCTTCACGCCGACCGGAGTACCCGTAAGCTGAATCGGCACCTCGACGCGAATGGCCTTGTCGAGAGCAATGCGCTTGAGGTCGATGTGAATCAGGTTGCCCTTGATCGGCTCGTACTGCCAATCGACGATCATGGCCTTGGTCTTGGCCGTGGAACCGGTGATTTCGAGATCGAAGATCGAGTTGTGGCCGGAGTCCGAGTGCAGGATCTTCTGAATCTGCTTGGGATCGACTTCAATGGCAATGGCCGGCTCGGCTGCGCCGTAAACGACGGCGGGAATCTTGCCTCGGACGCGAACGCGACGAGCGGCGTTTTTGTTGAACTTGCCCTCACGGGGCGTGGCGGCGACGATTTCCTGGCTAATCATTTTCTTTTCCCTTCGGGCACGGATGAAACAGGGAACAGGGTGTAGGCAGTAAGGTCCGCCTGCAACCGATTCGCTGAGTTTTCCGCTCCCTTCCGTGAACCCTCATCGGGTTCCGTTGATTTTGTAGAGTTGGACGTTACGCCCAACCCTCGCCTGTACCCTGTGTTGCCTGAACCCTATTCCCTGCTTCTTAGTTGAACAGCGAACTTACGCTGGTCTCCATGTGAATGCCTTCGATGGTTGCGGCCAGCAGGCCGGCCACCGAACGCACTTTAATTTTTGGCACCTTCTGCGCCTCTTCGGTCAAAGGAATCGAGTCGGTGACCACCAGCTCGACCAGCTTTGACTTCGCGATACGCTCGATGGCCGGCCCAGACAGCACCGGATGCGAAGCACACGCATAAACCTGAGTCGCGCCCTGCGCCAGCAGCGCGTCGACTGTCTTCACCAGCGTGCCGGCGGTATCGACGATGTCGTCGATGATGAGGCATGTCCGGCCCGCAACATCGCCGATCACATGCATCACTTCCGTCACGTTGATATCCGTCCGGCGCTTGTCGACAATCGCCAGCGGAGCCCCAATCTTGGTGGCGAAGAAGCGCGCGCGTTCCACGCCTCCCGCATCCGGCGAAACCACGGTCAGATTCGGCAGGTTCAGCTCCCGGAAATAACCCACCATCACCGGGCTCGCGAACATGTGATCCACAGGGATATTGAAAAATCCCTGAATCTGCGCCGCGTGCAGATCCATGAACAGCGCCCGGTTCGCACCGGCGGTGGTCAACAGATCGGCAACCAGCTTCGACGAAATCGCCACACGCGGCCGGTCCTTACGGTCCTGCCGGGCATAGCCGTAATACGGTACAACCACGGTGATGCGGCCTGCCGACGCTCTCTTCAGCGCGTCGATCATAATCAGCAGCTCCACCAGATGCTGGTCCACCGGATTGCAGGTGGGCTGCACCACGAAAACATCCGCGCCGCGAACATTTTCCAGCAGCTGGAAGTAGACCTCGCCATCGGCAAAGCGCTGCATCTTGGTTTCACCCAGCGCCACCCCGATGTGCTTGCAGATATCCTGCGCCAGAGCCCGGTTCGCCGATCCGGAGAAAATCTTGAAGCGCTTGTCGTCGCTATAGGAACGAGCCCGTTTCTTCTCTGCCACCGGCTTTTGCCGATCTTCCGGCTGTGCCGCCTGGTTCACTGCTTCCGCTTCCAACACCGTTTCGTTCTTCACAAGATCCTCCCAAGCTGGTTGGCTTTGGTTGTCCTGCCCAAATTGTTTCTGGCGGTGTTGCTGCCAGGGCTGCCACGAACCGGCCGGTAAGCCGGTACTTCTACGACAAAACCTTACTGGCTGGGCGACTAGGATTCGAACCTAGACAAAGTGCTCCAAAGGCACTTGACCTACCGTTAGTCGATCGCCCAGTAATCGGCCCTTTTACTGCCTGCTACACCATCATGCTGCGCCAATACGACTCGCGCGGCAACGTATTTGTCAGCAGGGAGCGAATTCCCCGCTCTTCGAGCCGTGCCATAGCCGCTTCCGCAGCACTTGCCGTCTCATACAGCCCGAAAACAGCCGAGCCGGAGCCGGAAAGCGACGCATAAAGAGCCGCCTGCTCCGGAAAGTCCGAGGCCGCAAGAATGCGCTTGATTTCACCGAGAAAGGGATACTTAGGAAAGACAACTTCTTCGAAGTCGTTTTCAATCCCGGTTCGGACAAGCGCGAGAAGCGGACTGTTCACCCCAGCGAACGAGTTCGCTAAGGACCCCGATTTCACGGCCAGGCCCCCACCTAAAGTGAAGACACCGGAGGAGTGAGGCTCGCACAATGCCGCAGCGAGGCTCCTACTCAACTCTTCGAGTCTATCGGATGGGCTATCGCCGGTCAATGCTGGAGCTGATGCGGTCTCGCCCTTCCCTGCTCCCGGCTCCCTGTCACCGGCGGGACGCAGCGCATCCCAATCCCGAAAAGCCTGCGGAGTGGAGACTCCGATCTCAGGCAGCGCCACCACGCAATGAACCGGCGCAAAGTCCGGCATGGGATAGACCTCTTCGCCGCGGCCCACGCCCAGAACCGCTCCACCGATAAGAAACAGCGGCACATCCGAGCCGATGCGTGCAGCGATCTCCAACCGTTTCGGACCGCTGAGAGGCGAAATCCCATGCTTTTGCAGCTCGATTTCGAGACCAACCGCGGCCGCAACCGCGTTGGCCGACCCTGCTCCCATCCCACCCTGGATGGGCAGCCGCTTTTCGATATGGATCGCCACGTCGGCGGCGACTCCAGACGCGGACAGGGTCAACTCCGCGGCCTTCCATGCCGTATTACGGGCGTCGGTGGGAACTCTCCGGTCGTCGCTGGTAAGCGTGATCCTGGTAGCCGCGGCAGGACGCGCCTCGACCGTCACCAGGTCGTGCGTCTCAAGCGTCTGATAAAGGGTGGTGAGCCCGTGAAATCCATCCGCACGCGCCGGTCCCAGCGCCAAACCGAGATTGATCTTCGAAAAAGAGCGGACTGTCGTAGGCATGCCTCTCGCATTGTAGCGAGCCCGGCAAGATGGGTTGAATGCCACGGCAATTCCCTTAGTCGACGGAAAATTCCGCGCTAGACTACCGACTATCCCATGCCGCGACCTCTTTCTCAGCACCTAACCTCCCTCGCCCTCGCTGTCTTCCTTCTTTCATCCTTCGCGCTCCACGCACAAGACGCCGCACCGGATGACTCGAAGAAGGAGGCCACAGCCGCTAGGCTGGCCGGCGAGCAGCCGGTTCGCACCAAGCACGCAATGGTGGTCAGCATTCACCACCTCGCGACCGATGCCGGCGTCGAGATCCTTAAGGAAGGCGGCAACGCCGTGGATGCCGCAGTGGCTACAGGCTTCGCGCTGGCCGTCGTCCATCCCGCCGCGGGCAATCTTGGCGGAGGCGGATTCATGCTGGTCCATTTCGCAGAACACGGGAGCGCCTCAGGCAAAGACACCTTCATCGACTACCGCGAGCGAGCGCCTCAGGGTGCAACGACCGATATGTATCTCGACGCCCAGGGCAATGTCATTCCCGACGCTAGCATCACCGGCTATAAGGCCATCGGCGTTCCCGGCTCCGTTGCCGGCATGGTCTATGCGGAGAAAAAATATGGCGCGCTGACACTAGCCAAAGTGATGGCGCCCGCGATCCGGCTGGCCAGCGAAGGCTTTGTGCTCACCGACGAAGAAGCTAACGAACTGCATGACACGACGCTGACCATGTTTCCCGAGTCGCAGCGCATCTTCCAGCGCGATGGAGATTTCTACAAGGCAGGAGACCGCTTCAAGCAACCCGAGCTAGGAGCCACGCTGCGCACCATCGCCGGCAACCCCGATGACTTCTATCGCGGCTCCATCGCGAAGAAACTCGTCGCCGACATCCACAAGGGCGGCGGCCTGATCACTGCCGAAGATCTGGCTCGTTACTCTGTCAAGGAGCGAGAGCCGCTCACCGGCGGCTACAAGGGATACACCATCGTCAGCGCACCGCCGCCATCGTCGGGTGGCATCGCGCTTATCGAAACACTGAATATTCTCGATGGCTACAACCTGGCACGCTGGAAAGATCGCACCCCCGACGAGATGCACCTCATTGTGGAAGCCTTTCGGCGCGCCTACATGGATCGCACCGACTACCTGGGCGATCCGGACTATGTGAAGATCCCTATCGATCAGCTTGCCGATCCGAAATATGCGGCAGCTTGGCGCACCAGCATCGTCGACGATCAGGCGACGCCATCGAAAGACCTGAAGCGTCCCGCAAGATTTCTGCCTCCGCCGCCGACGATGAGCGATGTTCGTCACGAGTCAACCCAGACCACGCATTTCTCGGTGATGGATGCGGATGGCAATGCGGTGTCGGTGACCACTACACTCAACAACAGCTTCGGGTCGGCGGTCACCGCGGAGGGCCTGGGCTTTCTGCTCAACGACGAGATGGACGATTTCGCCTCCAAACAAGGAGTGCCTAACATGTTCGGGCTGATTCAGGGACCGGCCAACGCCATCGCACCCGGCAAACGCCCGCTCTCCAGCATGACGCCCACCATCGTCCTCAAGGACGGCAAAGTCCGCTTCGTTCTGGGATCGCCCGGCGGCGGCCGCATCATCACCACAGTGGCCAACATTTTCTTGAGCGTGGCCGACGAAGGGCTCAATATTCAGCAGGCTGTCGACGCGCCTCGCTTCCATCACCAGTACCTGCCCGATGTGCTTTCCATGGAGCCGGGTTTTTCGGATTCGACCGTTGAAGGGCTGCGCGCCATGGGCTATCAGCTCAAAATCGGCGGCCACTGGAGCGATGGAGAGTGCATCGCTGTCGATCCGGAAAGCGGAGAGCTCGAAGGCGGCCAGGATCATCGCCACCACTTCGGCAAGGCCGCGGGATATTGATCCCATGCAAAACCGAGACGCATCAATGACCTTTACGATGTTGCAGATCATTGTGCCTGCTTTAGTCGCACTGATTGTCGTATCTCTCAGTCATTTTTTTACTAGTCATCGAGATCAAGTAAATAGGAGACGGGAACAGCGGATCGAGTATCTCGTAACTGTCTTTCGTGCTCTCTCAAAGGCCAATAATCATCCTCGCCTGTACGAGGTTGCCGATGACGTCGAACAAGCTGTCGCCGACATTCAGCTTTTCGGCACGCCAGAGCAGGTCAGATTAGTTCAAGAATTTGCCACAGCTCTTGGAACCAAGCACGAGGCTGAACTGAATCCCTTGCTAATAAGCCTTCGAGACGATCTTCGATCTGATCTCGGAGCACAGTCCATACCCCAGCGTCTCATTTGGCTCCGAATCGCAAGAAAGAATGAAACTAGAGAGAGCTAACGAGGTTTCGGCGCATATCTGTATCGACGGCAAGTCCAATGAGAGAATAGGCTGGAAGGTTGCTTAGGTCTCATTCATGCTGAAGGTTATCTCGTCGCACGTCTTTCTCCGCCAACGCCTGCATCCCGGCCTGCTGGATACGCTCCTCAAGTCGGGAGCGCAGGGAGTTGAGCTTTTTGCTGCGCGCCAGCACATCGACTACAGCGACCGCACCGTCGTTCGCGAGTTTGCCGACTGGTTTCGCTCCAATCCGATGGAAGCCTTCTCGATGCACGCGCCGCTCTATCCCGATCACGAGATGGGGCGCGCCGGCGCGCCCGCGGTGAATGTGATTCATCCCGACAAGTCGCGCCGCATCGATGCCATGGACGAGATCAAGCGCGCGCTGGAGGTCGCCGAGCAGATTCCCTTTCGTTTTCTCGTCGTTCACCTCGGCGAACGCGACGATACGTGGAGTCCGCGCGCTCTTGAGTTCTCCATGACTGCGCTCGAGCATTTGCGCGCCTTTGCGAATCCGCTGGGTGTAAAGCTCCTGGTCGAAAATCTGCAGAATAGCGTCGCGCAGCCGGCCTACATTCTGGAGATCCTCAACACCGGACACTTCACCGACATCGGGGTATGTCTGGATGTGGGCCATGCGCACTTGAACGACGGCGTGGCGGCGGCGCTGGCCTCGTTGAAGCCGCGCATCCGCACCGCGCATCTGCACGACAACAACGGCCAAAAGGATGAGCACCTGTGGCCAGGCGATGGCACCATAGGCTGGGACGAGACTTTTGAAGGATTGAAATCGGCTCCGCAATCGCCAGCCGGAGTATTGGAAATTCACTACACGCTCGGAGAAAATCCAGAGATCGTAGCCCAGAAGGCCGCAAAAGCCTTCGAGAAATTTTAGGAACAGGCATGACCGAAGAGACAAAGACCGAATCTGTAACCGAAGCAGCGACAAATACCAAGCCCCTCACTACCATCGCCAGAATCGGCGAATACGAAGGCCAGAGCGTCACCCTCCGCGGATGGCTCTACAATCTGCGCGAGAGCGGCAAGCTGCTCTTCCCCATCTTTCGCGACGGCAGCGGGACAATTCAGGGCATTGTGCCCAAGGCAGCCGTGCCTGCGGAAGTCTTCGAGGCCATCAAAGGTCTCACCCAGGAGTCGAGCGTAATCGTCACCGGCAAGGTCCGCGCCGATAAACGTGCGCCCGGCGGTTACGAATTGGATGTCGAAGGCATCGAGGTCGTCCAGCGCGTGCCGGAGGACGCGCCCTTCCCCATCTCGCTCAAGGAACATGGCACCGACTTCCTGATGGAGCATCGCCACCTCTGGATTCGTACGCCTCGCCAGGCCGCGATCCTGCGCATCCGCGCCGAGATCATCAAGGCCGCGCGCGACTTCTTCGACGATCGCGGATTCGTTCTCACCGATCCGCCCATCCTCACGCCGGCGGCATGCGAAGGAACGAGCACGCTCTTTCCGGTGGAGTATTTCGGCGACGAAGCCTATCTCACGCAAAGCGGCCAGCTCTATATCGAGAGCACCGCCCTCGCACTGGGCAAGGTCTATTCTTTCGGACCGACCTTCCGCGCGGAGAAATCGAAGACCCGCCGTCATCTCACTGAATTCTGGATGGTCGAGCCCGAGGTTGCGTTCTGCGATTTAGACGGATTGATGGAACTCGCCGAGCAGTTCCTCAGCTTCATCGTCGATCGCGTGCTCACACGGCGTGCGGCCGACCTCAAAGTCATTCAGCGCGACACGGCGAAGCTCGAAGCGATCAAGGCACCCTTTCCGCGCGTCAGCTACGACGACGCCGTTGCGATGCTGAACGATGCGCACGCCAAGGGCGTGCTCGAACATCCTTTCGAATACGGCAACGACTTCGGATCGCCCGACGAGACCTTCATCTCCTCGCAGTTCGATCGCCCGGTGATGGTGCATCGCTATCCTGCCGCGGTGAAGGCCTTTTATATGGAGCCCGATCCTGAGAACTCGAAGTACGCGCTCTGCGTCGATGTGCTCGCGCCCGAAGGCTATGGCGAGATCATCGGCGGCTCGCAGCGCATCGCTTCCTATGATCTGCTGAAGCAGCGCATCGAGGAGCACCATCTGCCGCTCGACGCCTTCCAGTGGTACCTCGACCTACGCCGCTACGGATCGGTGCCGCACTCCGGCTTCGGCATGGGAATCGAGCGCGCGGTGGCGTGGGTCTGCGGATTGGATCACGTGCGCGAAACCATCCCCTTCGCTCGCACCCTGAATCGCATTTATCCGTAATTGACAGGTGTGGAAGCTGCGGGTGCGGAAGCGATAGGTGCAGCAACGGCAGGTACAGAAGAAGGTAGATGCGGGCTCCAGCCCGCACGCAAGGAAGCAGCATGGCCAAAGTAAGTGAAGCAGCAGAAAGAGCAGTGCCGGCAGCAGGCTCATCCCATGGCGGCGTTCAATCGCTACCACCGCGACAGATCAAGATCATCGGTGTCCCGCTCGACTTAGGCGCATCGCGCCGGGGCGTGGACATGGGCCCGTCGGCGGTGCGGGTCGCTGGCCTGGAAGCGCGGCTCGAGGCCCTGGGCCACGAGGTGAACGATGGCGGCAACATTGCGGTCGCAATCGCCGAAACCAAGCAGATCGGCGAGCAGAGCGCGCGCTATCTGAAAGAGATCACCGAGACCTGCGCCAAAGCCGCCGAGATGGTGGTCCGCTCGCTTGAAGAAGGCATGACTCCCGTGGTGCTAGGCGGGGATCATTCCGTAGCAGCCGGAACCGTCTCCGGTGTGGCCGAGTTCTTTCGCCGCGAGAAGAAGAAGATCGGGCTGATCTGGATCGACGCCCACTCCGACATCAACACGCCCGAGACATCGCCGAGCGGCAATGTTCACGGCATGCCGCTGGCCGCCTTGCTGGGACTTGGGCCTGCGCCGCTCGCGGATATCTTCGACTGGTCGCCCAAGATCGAGCCTGAGAACACGGTTCTCATCGGCGTGCGTGATATCGATGCCACGGAGAAGGAAAACATCAAGCGCGCGGGCGTGACCGAGGTTTATACGATGCGCGACATTGATGAACGCGGCATGCGCACAGTGATGGAAGAAGCCCTGCGTGTAGCCGGCCGCGGCACCGCCGGGTATCACGTCTCGCTCGATATGGATTGGATCGATCCTGAAGACGCGCCCGGAGTCGGCACTCCGGTGCGCGGCGGAGCGACCTATCGCGAGGCTCATCTCGCGATGGAAATCATCGCCGACCACGGACGCATGGTCAGCTTCGAGCTCGTCGAGGTGAATCCGGTGATCGATGAGCGCAATCGCACGGCAGAGTTGGCGGTCGAGCTGATTTCCTCGGCTTTCGGCAAGAAGATCCTCTAGATCTGCTGCGACTCACTTCTCTTCTTGAATTCGCAGGATGGCGACGGAGTCCGATGGAAGGCTCAGGCTGTCCTGCTCTACGACAATTCCGCCGTAGGAGGCGAGGATGAGTTTTGCGCCCGTGGGCACGCTTAGGCGCACGGTCTCTTCGGCGATGTTAAAGGCGAAGAATATTTGGCCGCGACGCATGGTGAGCCACTTCTGCTCTTCGCTGAAGAGGACTTCAACATCGGCGAGCGATCCATCGGTCAGCTCGGGGACGCCGCGGCGAAGTGCGATAAGTTTTTTGTACCAGGCCAGCATCTCCTGATGACCCGGCTCCTGGAGATCTTGCCACGCCAGCTTCGAGCGTTCAAACGTGGCCGAATCCTGCGGGTCGGGGACATCTTCAGGCTTCCATCCAAAAGCGGCAAACTCCTTTGCGCGGCCTTCGGATACCAAACGGCCTAGCTCTTTGTCCTCGTGGTCGGTGAAGTATTGGAAAGGTGTGGACGCGGCCCACTCTTCGCCCTGAAAGAGCATGGGCACGAAAGGCGCTGTAAGAACCAACGCAGCAGCAATGCGGGCGCGGCCCGGCGTGGTGAGGTGCGAGAGGCGTTCGCCGCCGGCGCGATTGCCGACCTGATCGTGGTTCTGTGCATAGCCAAGGAAGCGCCATGCCGGAAGATTCGCAACGGGACGGCCGTGAATGCGATCGCGATGCTGCGAATATCGGCCGTCGTAGACGAAAACCTGCTTCAAAGACTTGGCGAGATCGGCGATGGAGCCGAAGTCGGAGTAATATCCGCTGCGGTCGTCAGTAAGCATGGTGACCAGGGCGTGATGGAAGTCGTCGCTCCATTGGGCATCGAGGCCGTAGCCGTTCTCGTTGCGCGGCGAGACGACGCGCGGATCGTTAAGATCGCTTTCCGCGATGAGAACATACTGGCGGCCGGTTTCGGCTTCGAGTGCACGGGTTTCGATGGAGAGCTGCTCCATGAAGTTGATCGCAGAGCGGTCCATGTAGGCGTGGACCGCGTCGAGGCGCAGGCCGTCGAAGTGATAATCGCGGAGCCACATCAGAGCGTTGTCGCAGAAGAAGCGGCGCACCTCGTGGCTGCCTGCGTCTTCAAGATTGACGGCATCGCCCCAGGGGGTGTGGTGGCTCGAAGTGAAGTAAGGTCCGAAGCGGCCGACGTAGTTGCCGGATGGTCCGAAGTGGTTGTAGACCACATCGAGCAGGACGGCCAGCCCATTCGCATGGCAGGCATCTACAAATCGCTTCAGAGCTTCGGGACCGCCATAGGACTCCTGCGGTGCGAAGAGGTCGACACCGTCATAGCCCCATCCATGCTTGCCGGGGAAGGCAGCGACGGGGAGCAACTCCACGTGCGTGATGCCAAGATCTCTGAGGTAATCGATACGTTCGCGGGCGGCATCGAGTGTGCCCTCCGGCGTGAAGGTTCCGATGTGCAGCTCATAGACGATGGCCTCGGGCCAGGAGGGCGGCTGCCATTGCTGATCGGTCCAAGTGAAGGCGCTGTGATCGAGGATGCGCGAAGGACCATGAACGCCCTGCGGCTGCCAAGGCGAGCGTGGGTCGGGGACAGCGTACCCGTCGCCATCGAGGATGAATTGATAGTCGGTGCCGTGGCTCGCGAAGTGGACCGGAACCTGCCACCAGCCACCATGGTCAGGCCGAAGACGCGTTATGGAGCCGTCGATCTTGACGGCTGCGGACTTAACCGCCGGAGCCCAAATTCTGAAATTGTGCATGAAGTCTCAATCCTGATTTCGTTTGGATTCGATGCCGGCCCGGCTGGTTTCCCCTCACTTCACGATAAGGCAGCGAAGGGCAAGACGCCCGCGTTGGATGATTTAACTATCCCACGTCTCGAGTGCGAGCGGTAAGGCCCGCGGCAGCGGCACTATTGCTCGTGGTAGTTGCGGGAGAGGCCTCCGTCGACGGTAAAGGTGGATCCATTGACATAAGCTGCTTCGTCCGAGGCGAGAAAAGCCACGAGATTTGCCACGTCTTCCGGCGTGCCGAGACGGCCGAGTGGAATATTCGCGAGCAAGGCGTTGAGCTTTGGCTTGTCTTCGAGCAGGGATTTGTTGATCGGGGTGGCGATGGCTCCCGGAGCAATGTTGTTGACGGTCATGCCGAGCGGGCCGAGCTCGACGGCGAGGTCGCGCATGAGCATGCGCAGGCCTCCTTTGCTGGCGCAGTAAGTGGCAAAGCCGGGGAAGGCCATGTCTTCATGGACGGAGCTGATGTTGATGACGCGGCCGGGCTTCTTCACCTCTCGCAGGCGCTGGACGAAAGCTTGCGTGAGAAAGAACGGACCTTTGAGGTTGACTCCGAGGACGCGGTCGTAGTCTTCTTCGCCGGTCTCCCAGAAATCCGATCTCTTTTCCATACCGGCATTGTTGACCAGGATGTCGGCGCAGCCGAAGGCCTTCCACGCCTGGTCGACGAGGCTGCGGACAGCTTCGACCTTAGACACGTCAGCCTGGACGACGATGCCTTTCGCACCCGCTGCGGTGACCTGCCGAAGCGTTTCGTCGGCTCCTTCGGGATGCCCGGCATAGTCGATCACCACGTTCGCGCCTTCGTGCGCAAGCCGGACAGCGATGCTTTGGCCGATGCCGGAGCTGGAGCCGGTGACGATGGCGGTGCGGTCCTTCAGTGTGGGCATTTCGATTCTCCTGATTGGGGAGGGTGATTTATTGATGAGATGCCGGCCGCTGCGGAAGAGAGATGAAGAGTTGGCGAAGACTTTTGTTGCCGCATCGACATTGAAAATTGTCGATGAAATCATCTTGTCCAGTCCCATTCGATGAAGCTTCACAAGGGTTATCCTCATCTACAGATAAGCCGCTTTTCTTGCGCGATTTTCCCGCGCTCATTTCTCGATTGCAAACCAATTTATTGATTGAAGAGGTTCTTAGATGACTCAATCCTGGGGATATGCCGCGCAACAGGCGACTACGCCGCTTGCGCCTTTCAGCTTTTCACGTCGTGACCCCAAGGAACACGACGTGGCCGTCCAGATCGAATACTGCGGCGTCTGCCATTCCGATATTCACTCCACGCGCAACGAGTGGAAGAATGCCATCTATCCGATGATTCCCGGCCACGAGATCATCGGACGAGTGACCTCGGTGGGTTCCGCGGTGAAGAAGTTCAAAGCCGGAGAACGCGTCGGCGTTGGCGTAATCGTCGACTCCTGCCGCACCTGCTCCAGCTGCCAAGCGGGTGAAGAGCAGTACTGCGAAGTAGGCATGACGCTCACATACGGAGCCCAGGACAAATACGGCGACCTGACGCAGGGCGGTTATTCGAACAACATCGTCACCGACGAGCACTTCGTTCATCGCGTATCGGAGAAACTCGATCCCGCCGGTGTTGCGCCGCTGCTCTGCGCAGGTATCACAACCTATTCGCCGCTGCGCCACTGGAAGGTTGGCCCAGGCAAGAAGGTGGGTGTAGTCGGACTCGGCGGGCTGGGACACATGGCCCTGAAGTTCGCTCACTCGTTCGGCGCGCACGTTGTGCAGTTCACAACATCGGCGTCAAAGATCGCAGATGCAAAGCGCCTGGGCGCCGATGATGTGGTGATTTCCAAAGACGCCGACGCGATGAAAAAAGAGGCCAACAGCTTCGACTTCATCATCGACACGGTCTCGGCGGTGCACGATCTCAACGAATACCTGCCGCTGATCAAGCGGGACGGCGTCTACTGCCAGGTGGGATTGCCGGAAGAGCCTCCAACGGTGCACATGGGGAATCTGCTCTTCAAGCGCCGGAACTTGTCTGGCTCCATCATCGGCGGCATGGCCGAGACGCAGGAGATGCTGGACTACTGCGCCGAGCACAACATCACTTCGGATGTGGAGGTGATCTCCATCGACAAGATCAACGAAGCATTCGAGCGCGTCGTGAAGGCCGACGTGAAGTATCGCTTCGTCATCGACATGTCGACACTGAAAAAAGCGTAACTGCCGGAGAACCTATTCCCAAGGCCGCTGCCTGACGAGGCAGCGGCCTTGTTTTGTTTGTCAGACACAACCTTGTTGTTTCTTCGGGCTTCCCATTGCTGGAACCTGAATCCAGGTTTCAGGGAGAAGACAATCATGGCAACGACCAAAAAGGCAGCGAAGAAGACGACAAAGAAAGCAACAAAGAAGGCGGCCAGCGCTAAGAAGTCCAGCGCGAAAAAGTACAGCCCGAAGGCATCGAAGTCGGTCGAGCGCGAGATGAAGGCGATGAAGAAGGGTCAGCTGAAGTCGGGACGCAGCGGCAAGAAGGTGACCAACCCCAAGCAGGCAATCGCGATCGGCTTGTCGGAAGCTCGTAAGGCGGGAGCGAAGGTGCCGGCAAAGAAGGGCGCGGCCAAGAAGTCTGCAGCAAAAAAGGCGGGAGCTAAAAAGAAGTCTTCCAAAAAATGAGCGAGCGGTTCACGCTCGCTCTTATTCTTATTCGCTCTTGGTAGAAGAAGTCGAGGAAGACGATCCGGCGCTGGATGCGGGAGTCGAGGAACTTCCGCCTTCAGACGACGCGGCAGCAGGTTTGTCGGAGCTGCCGCCCGACTCCGCGGATTTCGCAGGCCCCTTCGAGCTTCCCTTACCCGCGTAGTCGGTTACGTACCAGCCAGAGCCTTTGAACTGCACGGCCGGTGCGGAGATGAGCCGCTCCAGCTCGCCTTTGCAGACCGGGCATTCCTTCTCGTCTGGCGCACTGAAGGTCTGGATCTTTTCAAATTGATGACCGCACTTTTTGCAGCGGTATTCGTATAGAGGCAATTGCACCACTCCTGAATCTGAGTACGCTTTTTATTCTACTAGCGCAAGCTGCGGCTTTTCACCGAGACTGGCTACGCGAACTTCCGTGATGGCCTCGACTTTGCGCAACGCGCGCAGCGTAGCATCGGTCAATTCACCGTCCACCTGCACGACCGCCAGCGCCGTTCCTTCGGGAACGCGGTGTTCCTGGATGGCGCGAGCGAGGTTCGCCCGGCCCAGCGCGAAGTTGGCGATGTTGACGCGCTGCTCGCCCAGGATAGTTCCCACGCGGCCGATCACTCCGGGCACATCCTGATTGCGGATGGTGAGCAGCGTTCCTTCGAGAGGCGCTTCGATGTCGATGCCGTTGAGGCTCAGCAGGCGAGCGGAAACACCATGCAGCACGGTGCCGCTGCCAATCACATCGCCGGCGCGCGTGTGGATGGTGAGCTTCAGGACGTTGCCGGCTCCGCCGGATGCAGATGCTTTCTTCTCTTCATGAATGCGGATACCGCGCTCTTCGGCGACAGCGGCCGCGTTGATGCGATTGACCCCCTCGGAGTGGCCGAGGATACCTTCGATGGCGCTATTGCGGATGAGATCGGTTTTACCCTCGCCGATGCGTCCGTTGTAGGAGATATGCACGCTCTCGAGATTGCCTTCGGCGAAGTGGGCGAGGAATGTTCCCAGGCGGTCGGCGAGCGTGATGTAGGGAGCGAGCTCGAGATACTCCTCGTGCGAGAGCGAGGGCAGGTTGACGGCATTCTGCACTACTCCGAGCTTCAGGTATTCGCGGACCTGCAGCGCGATCTGCACGCCGACAGCTTCCTGCGCCTCGGCCGTCGATCCGGCAACGTGAGGAGTGAGGATGACGTTGTCGAGGCCGAAGAACGGCGAATCCTTGGGCGGCTCCTGATGAAATACATCGAGCGCAGCGCCGCCAACATGGCCGCTCTTGAGCGCCGCGGCCAGCGCCGCTTCGACGATCAACTCGCCACGCGCGCAGTTCACGATGCGCACGCCTTTCTTCATGGATGCGAGCGTCGTCTCGTTGATGATGCCGGAGGTCTGCGGGGTCAGGCCGACGTGCAGCGTGAGGTAGTCAGCGTCGCGAAACAGCTCTTCGGTCGAGACCAGCTGGATCGCGTTCTCGCGAGCGACGGCAGCCGAGACAAAGGGATCGTGACCGATGATCTCCATGCCGAAGCTGCGGGCGCGGCGCGCAACTTCGAGGCCGATGCGGCCGAGTCCGAGAACGCCCAGCTTCTTGCCGCGCAGCTCCACACCTTGCAGCGATTTCTTCTCCCACTTGCCGGCGTGCATGGTGGCGTTTGCTTTCGGCAGTTGGCGAGCGAGAGCGAGCATCATGCCCAGGGTGAGCTCGGCGACCGCGATGGCATTGGCTCCCGGCGTATTCATCACCACGATGCCACGACGGGTGGCAGCGTCGGCATCGATGTTGTCCACGCCGACCCCGGCGCGGCCGATCACGCGCAGCTTGGGAGCGGAGGCGAGCAGGGCATCGTCCACCTGAACCGCCGAGCGGACAACGAGGCCATCGGCATCGGCGAGCTCTGCCGGCAGGCCGTTCTTGATCTCGTCATGCGAAACGATCTTCCAATCCGGTTCGCTCTTGAACACGGCAAGCGTTGCCGGAGACACTTTCTCGGCGAGAACGATCTTCATGCTTACTCCTCTTGAACTATTCTTGCCCTCGGTTATCGCTGCGTCGAGAACAATGTGAATTTTTGGGGTGCTGCGAGCAACTTACAGATCCTGCGAAGCCCCTCGTGATATCGCGGCGAGGGGCTTCGCTCTGGATGACAACGATTCGCGCCAGTCGCTAGCGAGCGCCGACCGGCTCCGCGGTTTCCTTCTTAGCCGATGATCCCGTTTCCGCGAAGACCTTCTGCGCGGCGGCGAGAGCATGACCGAACTGGAAGCCGGGAATCTTCAACGGCGATGCGGCTACCTGTTCCAATGCGCCGATGATGGCAATGGTGTCCATGTAGTCGAAGAGGCCGATGTGGGCCACGCGGAAGATCTGGCCCTTCATCTCGCCCTGTCCGTTGGTGATGACCGCGCCGAAGCGGCTCTTCAGCTCTTTGACGATGACGCCGGAGTCGACTCCAGCGGGCGGCAGAACGGCAGTGGCTGCAGCAGCAGGCGACACAGGCGCGAAGAGCTTCAGGCCGAGCGCTTCGACAGCGGCGCGGGTCATTGCAGCGCAGGTCTCGGCGTTATCGACCAGAGCCTTGCGTCCGGCGGCGAGATCGCCTCCACCTTGCGCGGCGATGAAGTCGAGAGCAGCGCCCAGGCCGGCGATCAAGGACACGGCCGGGGTGTAGGACGACTCACCCTTGTGCGCGTTCTTGCGCTCCTTGCGCAGGTCGAAGTAGTAGCGGGGATTGCGCGAGGTCTCCATCGCCTCCCAGGCGCGATCGCTCACGCTGAGATAAGCGAGGCCAGGCGGAATCATGACCGCCTTCTGCGATCCGCCAATGATGACGTCAACGCCCCAGGCATCCACGTCAAAATGCGTGGTGCCCAGGCCAGTGATGGCATCAACCACCAGCAGTGCGTTGCTATTGGCTTTCTTCAACAGCTCGGCGACACCCTGCACGTCGTTGCGAACGCCGGTCGAGGACTCGGTGGCCTGCAGAAAGACAGCGCGAGTCTCGGGCTTGAGCGCCTTGCGCACTTCATCGAGCGAGAAGGTCTGTCCATAGGGAGCGCTGACGACATCCACTTCGCAGCCGAAGGCCTTGGTAATCGCTGTCCAGCGCTCGCCGAACTTGCCGGTGGAGAGGACCAGAACGCGATCACCGGGCGAAGTCAAATTCGAGACCGAAGCCTCCATCGCGCCGGTTCCGGAGGAAGCGAGCAGCAGCACATCGTTCTTGGTGCCGACAAAGGTCTTGAGCTGGTCGAGCACGCGCTGGTACAGGGCGCGAAATTCCGCAGTGCGATGATGAATGTCCGCGGCGGCCATGGCGAACTGGGCGGCGGGGAGCAGAGGAGTTGGGCCGGGAGTAAAAAGGCGTGTCTTGCGGATCATCGTTTAGTTCCTTTGCTGCTTCCACATCGTGGAAGCTCGGTCACTTTCATTTTACTGAGGGGGCGCGACGAGCGCTTTCTTTCTATAATGGGAGGTTTGGACGGGATTATGAGCGAAGCCAGCATTCAACAGCAGATCGAAAAAGACATCGTCACCGCCATGAAGGCGCGCGACAGCGAACGCACCACAGCCCTGCGCATGTTGAAGACCGCGCTCAAGAACAAAGAGATCGAAAAGCGCTCTCCGATCACGGATGCGGAAGCGCAGCAGATATTGACCACGCTCATCAAGCAACGGCGCGAATCCGTGGAGCAATTCACCAAGGGCAACCGGCCCGAGCTGGCGGCAAAAGAGACGGCGGAAATCGCGCTGATCGAAACGTACATGCCGAAGGCAGCGGGTGAGGACGAGGTTCGCAAGCTGGTGGAAGAGACGCTCGCCGAGCTGGCCTGCTCCGGCGACGACCTCGGCCCCAAAGACATGGGCACGGCCATGAAGGCGGTGCAGGCACGAATTCAGGCCAAAGGTCTGCGCGCGGATGGACGCCAGGTGAGCGAGATCGTAAAAGCGAAGCTGTCACGTTGACTGGCCGTCAAGGCATCTGCGCTGGCGCGCGGGTGTTCGATGCTTCGCTCCCTGCGGTCACGCCGCCTCATTTTTGTGGAATCCCACATCTCAAAGGCGAGATGGGACTAGCCGTCCAGGCAGGTCGCGCCTTCGGCGCCTCAGGGTTCCGTAATCCCACATCTCAACTGGAAGATGTGGGGCCCCCGGGCTAGCGGCGTTCTGGGGTAATCCGCACGAAGATGCCGTCGGGTAATTCGCCTTCGACCAGATGCACGACTCCACCTTTTACGAAGCCACGCAGCATTTGCGGTTTTTCGGCTCCAGCTGAGGCGGACGCGGGCGATCTGGATGATGATCCCGATGATGGCGATCCGGATGACAACCCAGTCGACGACGTTCGGCCGTTGTCGGAGCCGGTCCTTCCCATGCCGCGGTCCATGGCCAGGTTGGCGAGGCGGTCGGCACGCTGATTCTTTTCGCGCAGCACATGTTGGATCTGAAAAGCATCCAGCCGGGCGATGCGCCGCTTGGCCTCTTCGTAGAGCGGGCGCAGCTCAGGGCTGTTCACCTTGTATTGCCCCTTGATCTGCTTCACCATCAGCTCCGAGTCGGAGACCACCTTGAGACGGGGATGTCCCTGGGTGAGCGCGAAATCGAGGGATGCCAGCAGTGCTGAGTATTCGGCGTAATTGTTGGTGTGCTTGCCGAGGTATTCGCTCAGCTCCGCGACCGTCTCGCCATCCGCGCCCTGGATGAAGACGCCGAAGCCGGCGGGGCCGGGATTGCCGCGCGATCCGCCGTCGCAATAGGCGGTAACGAGGTCTTTGCTGTGAGAGGAGTCAGCCGGCCAGAGCCGTCCGCTATCTGTCTCGCCTTGACGGCTACTCATGTAGGGAGTTTAGACGATTTTCGGGGGTCGATTTCCACTCCTGTGGCATGGAAGTGAAGGATGCGATCCTGCAAAGACGATTTTTTGGGGGATTTGCTCACAAATAGAAAATCGGCTCGTCCCATGCTCGGGGATTCTCTGCCCATCGTTCAAGGAGCCTCGATGCCTGCTGATGCACTCCGTTTCGCCTCCCCATTTTCCGGGCCCTCGGCCGCGAGCAGTCCGCCAAAGATACAATCTTCGCGAGGGATGGCGATCGATCCACAGGCACGCGCAAGCGAGATGGAGCTGATCCGCGAGGCTCAGCAGGGATCGCGAGCAGCCTTTGACGCGCTGGTGCGTCAATACGATCAGGCGGTGCTGAGGCTGGCCTTGCACCTGACTGGCTCCGAACAGGATGCCGAGGATATTCATCAGGAAGCGTTCCTCAAAGCCTACCGGTATCTAGGCAATTTCCGCTTCGAGTGCTCCTTCTATACCTGGATCTATCGCATCGTCACCAATCTGTGCCTGGATCTGCTGCGGCGGAGAAAGTCGCGCCGCGAAGATCAGGCGGTGATGATCGATGCTTCGGGCGAGGAGATGGACCTGTTGAACAACGTCTCGGACGACCGCGCGAGCGCGAACCCGGACCGCGAGCTGAGCAGGAAGCTTTTAGGAGAAAAAATTCGCGAGGCGCTCGATCAGCTCACTCCTCGCGAACGCATGGTGTTTGAGCTCAAGCATTTCCAAGGGCTCAAGCTGAGAACGATCGGTGAAATGTTGCACACCACGGAAGAGACAGCGAAGAACACGCTCTTCCGGGCGACCAGGAAGCTACGAGCGAACCTGGCGGAACTGCGCTAAACCTATCCGGGCCCACCCGGAAGGCGAGGCGAACTTTTTTGAGGCTGTGAGGCAAAGGTATGACCATGAAGTGCGAAACCGCACAAGAACGCATTGCTCTGGCTGTTTACGGTGAACTGGCTGACGACCAGAAGCACCAGCTCGAACAGCATCTGGCCGCCTGCGACGCCTGCCTGCAGGAATGGGAGGGCGCGCAGGCGCTGGCCAAGGCCATGTCGCTGCTGCCTGTCGAGGAGCCGTCGGCCAATCTCGTTGCGCGCTCCCGGATGCGGCTCGAAGAGGCGCTCGATACCCTGCCGCATGGAGGATGGCTCTTCCAGCTTTCGCGGCAGTTTAGCCAGGGGATGAACCGGCTTCGTTCAGCTCCCGTCGCGGCTTCGGCACTGCTGGTGGTGGGACTTTCCGCCGGCGCATATGGCGGCTTTTGGACTGGCGAGCATGCCCATGCCGGCGAGCAAGCTAAGCTCGTCCAGCCATCCGCGTCCTCCGCAGCGATCAGCGAAGATCAGGCTGCGCCGATAGCCAACGTCAGCAGCGTGGTGCAGCAGCCCGGCTCGAAAAATATCGAGGTGCGCTACGACCGGCTGCTGCCGGGGTCGATGCAGGGCTCGAGCGATGACCCTGCGATTCGGCAGCTTCTCCTGCTGGGAGCCCAGAACCGCCTGAATCCAGATGTGCGTGCTAGCTCGGTGGCCTTGTTGGCCGACGGCTGCCGCAATCGTCATCTGTGCGACGACGCTCCTGTCCGCAATACGCTGATGGTGTCTCTGCTCTATGACAGCAGCCTTCCCGTTCGCCTGAAGGCGCTGGACGGCCTGCAGCCCTATATCGCCAACGACACCCGGGTTCGGGATGCGGTGCTGCAGTCGCTGCTCAACGATCCGGATACGCAGGTGAAGACCCAGGCTATCGGCCTGCTGGAGCCGGTGCAGGGGGATTCGAGCGTGCGCGAGGTGCTGCACACGGTAGCCGCGCGCGATGATAGCCCGCAGATACGGGATGTCTCGCAGCAGGTATTGAATCAGGTGCAGCAGATCCAATAGCGGCTATTTCCTAATAGCGTGACTTTGCCGGTAGACAGGCAGAACGACTCGTGAGCAGCCATGCGGCCTGTCCCATGGCCGCTCGCTGGGGCGCAACATCCGGCCTTTCCTTCTTTAAAATCTGCGCCCTGAGGATTACATTTGACCCGAGACGGCGTCTCAACAGCAGCCGGTAAACTTCCTCCGCCCAGAGAGGAGTCCGGGTTTTCGGAGTACGTCACATGAAATACTTTTTGAGGTTAGTGTCAGCAACAGTAGCAGCAGGTACCGTGGTTCTCGTTCCGGCAGGATTTGCCGCCGGGAGCAGCGGCAGACAGATTACGACCGTCATCGGCCAGTCGCCGGCGCTGCTTGCAGCCAGCAGCACTTCGGGCTATCTGGGCATTGGTCTCCGGGATATCGACAACAAGCGCGCGGCAAATCTCAAGCTCAAGGACACGACCGGGGCGGAAATCATCACCGTCGACCATGACGCTCCCGCCGGAGCCGTAGGCCTGAAGGTCCACGATGTAGTGCTGCAAATGAACGGCCAGCCAGTGGCCGGCGCCGATCAGATGCGGCGCATGTTGCGTGAGACGCCTCCCGGGCGGAGCATCTCGCTCGTCATCAGCCGCGACGGGCAGCAGCAGACCATCAACGTTGCCCTGGCCGATCAGGGCGCCCTGGAGCAAAAAGCGTTCTCAAACCTGGCTATCGTTCCCGATCCGGATGGCGACGGCGGAGGCATTGCCCTGGCGGCACCCAGCTCCCACAGCGGCGTGAAAGGGTTCTTCGGATCTCTGACCTTCGGGAGCACTTCGGTCGGCGTACAGCTGGATCCCCTTGGCTCGCAGCTCGCCGACTACTTCGGCGTGAAGGATGGCCAGGGGCTGCTGGTAAAGCGTGTCGCCGATAACAGCCCGGCTGCGGCCGCGGGCCTGAAGGCGGGCGATGTGGTGACCAAGGTAAACGGCCACGTTATGGCCACCCTCAGCGAATGGGCCAAGGCCATGCACGCCAATCGCGGCAAGCAGATCCAGGTGACCATCTTTCGCAACCGCAAGGAGCAGACGCTCAGCATGCAGGCCGGCGAGGGTAAGCACAAGGGAGAATTGCTCGTACCTCGCGGCCTGCCGGCGGAAGGCGCCGCAGCGCAGGGCCAGTCTTAGTTGCCACACTACATCTGCCATCTGCGAACGCCTTCGATCTTTGCCGTTTAACCCTTTTTGCGCTCCATTCGGCGCTGACCGCTCGCACGCAGCCGAGCGTATATGGTTCAATTCTAAGAAGCATGTCGAGCGTCAGCGAAGATACGGTTAAAGAACCGCGGGTTAGCGGCCAGCAAGGTCCCTCAGCGAAAGCTACGAAGGCATTGCCGGTGAAGCGTCCGCTCGTCCGCAAAGCGCGTGCGGCTGCCCGCAAGGCGCGTGAGCTGGCCATCGTAGGCCGGGCTCTGGCTTCGACGGGCCATCCGGTGATGGCGCAGATTGTGCCGATGCGCTTCTGCAATCTCTCGTGCGCCTACTGCAACGAATACGACAAGGTCTCCGAGCCGGTGCCTTTGGACGAGATGCTGCGCCGCATCGATCACCTGGGACGCCTGGGCACCAGCATCATCACCATCTCCGGCGGTGAGCCGACCACGCATCCCGACCTGGACAAGATCATTGCCCGCATCCGCCACAACGGCGCGCTGGCCGGCATGATCACCAACGGCTACTACCTGGTTCCGGAGCGCATCGAGCGGCTGAATAAGGCGGGACTGGACCACCTGCAGATCTCGATCGACAACATCGAGCCGGACGAGATCTCGAAGAAGAGCCTCAAAGTCCTGGACAAGAAGCTGCAGTGGCTCTCCGAGTACGCCGAATTCCATGTGAACATCAACTCCGTGGTCGGCGGAGGCATCAAGGATCCGCAGGACGCGCTGACCATCGGCCGCCGGGCGATTGAATTGGGATTCACCGCAACCATCGGCATCATCCACGATGGCGATGGCCAGCTGAAGCCGCTGGGCGACAAGGAACGCTCCGTGTGGTCGGAGATGCGCAGCTGGAAGAAGAAAAACTATTCGCGCTTCAACCAGTTCCAGGAAGCGATTGCCAATGCGCAGCCCAATGAGTGGCGCTGCCGCGCCGGCTCGCGCTACATCTACATCTGCGAAAACGGGCTGGTTCACTATTGCTCGCAGCAGCGCGGCTTTCCCGGGGTCCCGCTGGCCGAGTATCGCAAGGAAGATCTGAAGCGCGAGTTCCTGACTGAGAAGACCTGCGCGCCCCACTGCACTATTAGCTGCGTGCACCAGATTTCCTATATCGATCACTGGCGGGCTCCGCAGACCTCGCGCATTTCGCCGGGCTCGGCTGAAGGCCTGGTCAATATCCGCACCTAGGACTCGCCGTCCAGGCAGTTGCGCCTTTGGCGCCGGAAAAGTATCCGAGCGGATTCGTTCGCGGTACCTGCTCTTGATGTCAGATAAGCCATTGCCAAACGCCGACGCCCAACTCGCCTTCATCCGACGCCTGCCTAAAGCGGAGCTGCACCTGCATCTCGAAGGCACCATCGCGCCGGAGACGCTCGTCGATCTAAGCCAGCGCCACGACGGCAACCCTCTGAGCCTCGATCAGGCGCGGGCTATCTACCAGTACACCGACTTCACCGGCTTCATGATGGCCTTCAAGGCGGTCACCGAGCGCCTGCGCTCGCCGGAAGACTACGAGCTGATCACCTACCGCATGCTGCAACGGCTGGCGCTGCAGGGCGTGGTCCACGCTGAGGTATATGTATCCGTCGGAGTGGTCTATTACTGGCGAAAGATGGACTTCGATCCGCTCTTCGTCGGCATGGAGCGCGGTCGCAGCAAGGCGGAAGCAGACTTCGGCATCACCTGCTACTGGATCTTCGACGCGGCCCGGCAGTTCGGGCCGGAAGAGGCAGCGCGCGTCTTTCGTAAAGCAGCCGAGCTGCGCGGCGCGAACCCTTCGATCATCGGCATCGGCATTGGCGGAGACGAGCGGCATACTGGCGCCGATCCATTCCGGGAGCTGTATGCCGAAGCCCGCGATGCGGGGCTGCGACTGACCGCGCACGGCGGTGAGACGGTAGGGCCGGAAGGCATCTGGGGTGCAATCAACATCGGAGCCGAGCGCATCGGCCATGGCCTGTCCGCCATTCACGACGCGGAGCTGATGTCCGTTCTGGCCGAGCGCCAGATACCGATTGAGATCAACATCACGTCCAACCTGAAGACTGGCTGCTGCGTGGCGCTTGCCGATCATCCGGTGCGGAAGTATTTCGATGCCGGGCTGATGATCACGCTGAACTCCGACGACCCGGCCATGTTTCTCAGCTATCTCGAAGACGAGTATCGGATTGCGCAGAACGAATTCGGCTTTAGCGACGAGCATTTGCGCGAGCTGGCTGCGAATTCGATCGAGGCCAGCTTCTTGCCTGCCGAACAAAAAATCGAATATTTACGCCGTATTGAAAAAACGATCTGATGAGACCAAAGTGGTACACCATGGGGATGAAAACGGATTATCGGCGTAATCGAACTGAGCTATCATGATGGCAACGCGTGAGATCGAATCCGCGGAAAGAAGGTTCCCTGTGAGCATCCTGCCTGTGTTCGGATTGAAGTCGAGAGATGAGAGCCACCTGCCGCTGCGCGCCCTGGGATGGGCGTCGGTCGCCGTAGGTGTGGCTGCGCTTGGTCTCTATGTCGGTCGTGAATTGCGCATTCGCTACAAGTTCAAGCGCCGCACACCGAGCGATTTTTATTCGCACGCCGGGGATGAGCATCCAGCCGATTATGGGGTCGGCATTTAGCGCAAGATTTCTTTAAAAAATCTCTTGATACGACACAAAAGCCCCGGACCAGTCCGGGGCTTTGCTTTTTTCAGATGGGCTATCGAATCACATGAATGGGAATGCCGAGGTCCAGCTGCGACCAGACGCGATCCGCTGTATAAACCGGCACGCCAAGCTCGATCGCCAGAGCAAGGCAGGCACGATCTCCCAACGAGAGGCCTAAGTGTCGGGTCTGCAGAATCAGTCCCCCTGCACGCTTTGCATGGTGAGGATTAAAGTCCGCGACCTCCCCGATCGGGGCCATGATCGCCTCCCAGGCATCATTAGCGGGAATGCCCTTCATCACCAGCTTGCTATGAGCTTCAGCAAGATTCACTGAGCTGATGACCGAAAAGCTGATGATTTCCGATTCGGCAGGCATAGTGTCGACACCCGGCTCTTCTTTCACGAAGGCCAACAGAGTCGAAGCGTCGAGAACAAATTTACTCAAGCTTGGCGGCCTCACGGCGCTCTGCGATCAGCTCGTCTGCCAGAGACACACTATCAGGAATGTACTTGCGCACCAGAGCTCTGGCTTTCGCCAGCCGATGCCGCGCCGTAGTGATGCGCAGCCCGTCCTCTTCGAGACGCATTATCAGCTCCTCACCTGGCTCTATCCCGAGAGCGCGACGAAAAGATGACGGTATCACTATTCTGCCGTTTTCAGTCATAGATGTACGAAGGTCGCTCATGTGTCACCATTGGAATATTGTGTCATTTTTTATATATGATGGCAAGTTCATACCGAGCCTGCAGGTTGTTCCAAAGTGGAGCCTACAAGCGATATGCCGCTACCGCCGTCCATAAAAACAAGAGCCTCGGCGTCCCGAGGCTCTTGTCTGAGTTGGTTGGCTATGAGCTAGTTCTTGCCTGCAAGGCTGCGCAGCACATACTGCAGAATGCCGCCGTTCTCGTAGTAAAGAATCTCCTGTGGAGTGTCGATTCGGACCTTGGCTTCGAATTCCAGCGTTCTTCCCTCGGGAGAGGTCGCCTTGATGCGCAGCGTCTTCCCGTTGGCGAACTTTGCGTCGAGCAGCGCCTTCAGGCCGGGGAAATCGAAAACCTCCTCGCCGGTCAAGCCGAGGTATTCGACGTTCTGGCCGTCGAGGAACTGCAGCGGCAGGATGCCCATCCCCACCAAGTTCGACCGGTGGATACGCTCGTAGCTTTCAGCGATAACCGCGCGCACACCGAGCAGCTTCGGCCCCTTGGCGGCCCAGTCGCGCGACGATCCGGAGCCATATTCCTTGCCGGCCAGGATGACCAGCGGCGTCTTACGCTCCGCGTATTTGACTGACGCGTCGAAGATGCTCATCGCCTCGCCTTCGGGCAGCAGACGGGTGACACCGCCCTCGGTTCCCGGAGCGAGCTTGTTGCGCAGGCGCACGTTGGCGAAGGTGCCGCGAACCATGACCTCGTGATTGCCGCGGCGCGAGCCGTAGGAGTTGAAGTCTGCGGACTTGACGCCATGCTCGGTGAGATATTTCCCGGCGGGTCCGTTCAACTTGATCGAGCCGGCAGGCGAGATGTGGTCGGTGGTCACCGAGTCGCCGAGTACGGCGAGCACCCGGGCGCCTGCGATGTCTTCGACTGGTGCAGGCGTGGCCGGCATCCCTTCGAAGTAGGGGGCTTTGCGGATATAGGTCGAGTCAGTCTCCCACTGGTAGACATCGCCGGTGGGAAATTTCAGATGCTGCCAGTTCTCGTCGCCATCGGAGACCGTTGCGTATTCCTTGGTGAAGATGGAGGAGTCGATGGCCGAAGTAATGGTATCGGATACTTCCTGCTGCGACGGCCAGATGTCCTTGAGGTAAACGGGCTCGCCGTTCTGACCTTTGCCGATCGGGTCGGTGTCGAAGTTGTGGTCGATGCGTCCGGCCAGAGCATAGGCCACCACCAGCGGCGGCGACATGAGGTAGTTGGCGCGGACATCGGAGTTGATGCGGCCTTCGAAGTTGCGATTGCCGCTCAGCACAGAGACGGCGACCAGGCCATGATCCTCAATCGACTTGGACACATCGGAGGGCAGCGGCCCTGAGTTGCCAATACAGGTGGTGCAGCCGTAGCCGACGACGTTGAAGCGCAGCTTGTCGAGGTAAGGCAGCAGGCCTGCCTTTTCGTAGTAATCGGTCACGACTCGGGAACCGGGCGCGAGTGAGGTCTTGACCCACGGCGGAACGCTCAGGCCCTTCTCCACGGCCTTCTTAGCCAGGATGCCCGCGGCAACCATCACCGATGGATTCGAAGTGTTGGTACAGCTGGTGATAGCCGCAATCACGATCGATCCGTTGTCGAGGTACTTGTCGACATCGACATGGAAGCGGTCTTTGATCGAGGTGGTGGGTCCGGTCTCATGCACGCCATTCGAAGCCTCGGGTGTCTCCGCCGGATGTCCGCCCTCGCCCTCCCAGCGCACAACCTGGCGAACGCCATTCTTGTTGCCGTTCGGTCCGAGCAGGTTAGGCAGCTGCTTGGCAAAGCTCGCGCCCGCCTCCTTGAGCAGCACGCGATCCTGCGGACGCTTGGGGCCGGCGACGCTGGGCTCCACGGTGGCGAGATCGAGCGCGATGGTCTGCGAGTACTCGGCCTCGGGAGCGTTGGCGGCATGGAAGAGACCTTGCTCCTTGTAATAAGCCTCGACCAGCGCGATCTGCTCTTCGTTGCGACCGGTAAGACGCAGGTAGCGCAGCGTCTCGGCGTCGACCGGAAAGATGCCGCAGGTGGCTCCATACTCGGGGGCCATGTTGGCGATGGTGGCCCGGTCGGCCAGCGACAGCTCGCTGATGCCCGCTCCGTAGAATTCGACGAACTTGCCAACCACGCCGAGCTTGCGCAGCATTTCGGTGACGGTGAGCACGAGATCGGTCGCGGTTGCGCCCTCGCGCAGCTTGCCGGTCAGTTTGAATCCGACTACCTGCGGAACCAGCATGGAGACAGGCTGGCCAAGCATGGCAGCCTCGGCTTCGATGCCACCCACGCCCCAACCCAGCACGCCCAGTCCGTTGATCATGGTGGTGTGGGAATCGGTGCCAACCAGCGTGTCAGGATAAGCGACGGTCTTACCGTTCTCATCAAGCGTGAAGACCACGCGGGCCAGGTATTCGAGGTTCACCTGGTGGCAGATGCCCATGCCCGGGGGGACGGCCGAGAAGTTGCGGAAGGCCGACTGTCCCCACTTGAGGAAGGCGTAGCGCTCGCGGTTGCGCTGGAACTCGAGCATCGCATTGAGCGAGTACGAATTGCTGGTGCCGTACTCGTCGACCTGCACCGAGTGATCGATGACCAGTTCGGCAGGCTGCAGCGGGTTAATCTTCTGCGGATCGCCGCCAAGGACCTTCATCGCATCGCGCATGGCGGCGAGATCGACGATGGCCGGGACGCCGGTGAAGTCCTGCATGAGCACGCGCGCCGGCATGTAGGCAATCTCACGCGAAGGCTCGGCCTTCGGATCCCACTTGGCGAGAAATTCGATGTCGTCAGCGGTGACCGACTTGCCGTCTTCATGGCGGAGCAGGTTTTCAAGCAGGATGCGCAGGCTGAAGGGCAGACGGCTGAGCTGCACACCCTTCTTTTCCAGTGAATTCAGGCGGTAAATATCGTAGGTCTTGCTGCCAGACTTGAGCTGCGACTGGCTGCCGAAGCTATTTACGGATTGGCTCATCTCTCAGTTTCCTTTTCATAGGAGGGCTCTCCAGCGGAGAGCCGGTGCGGTGCGCCGCGGTCCAGGCGCGCGGAGGTTCACACGGCGTCAGGCGCGGAAAAATATGTCGGAGAAAGAGTACTTATTTAGATAGGAACCGTCCACGGTCCGGGCGGCCGTGGCGAAAACGCTTGAGAATTGGAGGCAAAAGCATGGTGCTCATCGTCCTGCCGCTATTTTAGGACAAACCCGATTCCAGTGTCAGGTTACGACGAACAGGCTTTCAGCACCATAATTTCAAAGGCCTTATGGCCCCAGCAATACTTATCGGGGCGGCGGCTTCCGTCATGTCGCGGCAAAAAGATTTGCCCTTGCCACAGGAAAGCTCGCCGGCTGCACGCACCATCCGCTAGCGATTCTCTTCCTTTTGCGATAAACTAAGTTAATTGAACTAAGTCCAGCGGAGGCGACTATGAATGAGATCAATATTCACGCTGCAAAGACTCACCTCTCTCGTCTGGTGGAAGACGCCTTGAATGGCAAGCCCTTTGTGATCGCGAAGGCCGGCAAACCGCTGGTGAAGGTTGTCCCTCTCGACAGCCCGGCTCCGGCGCAGCAGCGCCGTTTGGGCTTTATGGCCGGGGAGATCAAAGTTCCCCGTGACTTCGACCGCATGGGCAGCGTGGAGATCGAGAAGCTCTTCGGCGGCGGTGAGTGAAGCTGCTTCTCGACACGCACGTGCTGTTGTGGGCCGCGGGCCAGCCGGAGCGCCTTTCGCCTTCGGCCCGCAAGTTCATTAACGATCCGGGCAACCAGCTGTTTTTCAGCGCCGCCAGTCTCTGGGAGATTGCCATCAAGCGAGGACTGGGGCGCGACGACCTTCCGGTGGATCCGCGCCTTCTGCGCCGCGGCTTGTTGGATAACGGCTATATCGATCTTCCCGTGACGGGAGAGCACGCCGTGGCCGTTGACGGCCTGCCGCCGATCCATAAAGATCCCTTCGACCGCATCCTCGTCGCGCAGGCCATGGTGGAAGGCATCCTGCTGCTTACTGCCGATCGGCTGATGACGAAATACCCCGGCCCCATTCGCAGGATGTAAACGCGTCTCCTGCTACGCTGAAGTCTGCAATGAGCGAAACCGTTCTTCTTCACTTTTCGGGGGCCGATCATCCTGGCCTTACGACGGCTCTCACCGGTCTTCTAGCGGAATACGACGCCTGCATCCTCGACGTGGGCCAAGCGGTGGTGCATGAGACTCTGGCGCTCGGCCTGCTGATCGAGCTGCCCTCGGGCAGCGTCTTCGAGCCGTTGAAGGTTGCGCTTCTGGCCAAAGCACAGTCTCTGGGACTTCATGTCCGCTTCACGTCGATTTCGCATGAGTCTTTGAAGCATTGGCTCGCCGGCCAAAGCAAGGATCGCTTCCTCATCACGCTTCTCGGCCGCGCCATCTCTGCGCAGCAACTCTCGCGCGTGGCCGCGGTGCTCGCTGAGCAGGAGCTGAATATCGACCGCATCGAGCGGCTTTCGGGAAGGCTTTCGCTGGCAGTGCATTCTCCGAATGCCAATGCCTGCGTGGAGCTGCGCGTGAGCGGGGTGCCGCGTTCGCAGGATGAGATGCGCGCCGCATTTCTCCGCCTGGCGCAGGAGTTCCCTATCGATATCGCGTTTCAGCGCGAAAGCATCTTTCGCCGCAACCGGCGTCTCTTCGCCTTCGACATGGATTCGACGCTGATTCAAGGCGAGGTGATCGACGAGCTGGCCAGGATGGCTGGCGTCGCCGATCAGGTGGTGAAGATCACCGAGTCTGCGATGCGCGGGGAGATCGAATTCCAGGAGAGCTTTCGGAGGCGTGTGGCCCTGCTCAAGGGACTACAAGGCTCGCGCGTTCGCGAGCTTCTGGACAAGATTCCCCTCGCCGAAGGCGCAGAGCGGCTGATCTGCACATTGAAGACGCTGGGTTACAAGACAGCGATTTTATCCGGCGGATTTACCTTCTTCGCGCATCACCTTCAGGCGCGATTCGGCATCGATTACTTACACGCCAACGAGCTGGAGATGGCGAACGGCGTCGTCACCGGAGAGGTGACAGGCGCGATTGTCGACGGCCCGCGCAAGGCAGAGCTACTGCGGCAGATTGCCGAGCAGGAAAAGATCTCACTCGAACAGGTAATCGCCGTCGGCGACGGCGCAAACGACCTGCCCATGCTGAAGCTGGCGGGCATGGGGATCGCCTTTCGCGCCAAGCCGCTGGTGCGCCAGAGCGCCAGCCATTCGCTGACGCACCTTGGCCTCGACAGCCTGCTTTACCTTATCGGGGTGCGCGACCGCGACCTGGACACGCTGGAATGCTTCAAACCCGTCGCGGTTTCGTAACGCGGAAGATAGATGAATCGTGGGATTCTCATCGCGTGATCGGCTTCCCGGCGTGAAACCGCTGACGGCAGCAGTCTAAAATGATGGCGGCGCCGTCTCCTCGGGAAATGTCTTTCGGAGCCGGAGCGATTGGCCGATCGCGGAACTTGCGATCGACAATTACCGTATTTCATCGCGGGAGCTTTTATGCAGAGTCGCATTGTCGGGACCACCATGCCGGTCCTTGAATTTATCCTCGACCACAACGATGCCGTGATCTCGGAAGCAGGCGAGCTTTCCTGGATGAGCGCATCGATCCAGATGACGACCCACACGCAGTTTGGCGGAGGCGGCGGATTCTTCGGCGCGCTGAAGCGTGTGGCAGGCGGCGGCAGCCTGTTCATGACCGAGTACCGCTCGATGGGCGCACCCGGCGAGCTGGCTTTCGCCACGCGCGTTCCCGGGCATATTCTTCCCGTCGAAGTGGGTCCGGGGCTCGACTACTATGTGCATCGGCATGGCTTCCTGTGCGCGACGGCTCAGGTGCAGATCGGCGTGGGCTTTCAGCAATCGCTGGGTGCGGGCATCTTCGGCGGCGACGGATTTCTTCTGCAACACATCACCGGCCTGGGGATGGCATGGCTCGAGCTCTCGGGCGAAGTCATCACCAAAGATCTGGCCGCCGGCGAGACGCTGCGCGTGCATCCCGGCCATGTCGGGGCATTCCAATCCAGCGTGTCCTTTCAAATCACGCGCATTACCGGCATCCGCAACATGATCTTCGGCGGCGACGGTATTTTTCTGGCTGCACTCACCGGCCCCGGCCGCGTGTGGCTGCAGACGCTTCCGATTTCGAAACTTGCGCACCAGCTCCAGCCCTATTTGCCTGGGCAGGTGCGCGAGACGACGCAGGCAGGGGTCGTAGGCGGCATTGTCGGCTCCATCCTCGACGGTATGAAGTAGGGAGTTTCTGCGGCAGACGCTGCCAGCAGCCATCGTAGTAACCTGAATGCAACGTATTCTCCGGAGGCAAGCATGAGCCATATTTCCGATTTCTCGACCAAGGCTTCCATTCTTCAAGCGATCGATGCGCGCGTGGCCGCGCAGCATCTGCTACAGCACCCCTTTTATCAGGCGTGGACGCGGGGCGAGCTTTCGCTCGATGCCCTTCGCGATTATGCGACCCAGTATTATCATCACGTCGCCGCCTTCCCTACCTATCTTTCCGCGGTTCATGCGCAGACCGATGACGCCGAAGTTCGCCGCCAGATCCTGACCAATCTCATGGATGAAGAAGCAGGCAATCCGAACCATCCCGAGCTGTGGCTGCGCTTTGCCGAGAGCCTCGGACTTAATCGCAGCGATGTGAAGAGTTCGGCACAGTGGCCGGCGACGAAGAAGCTGATCGAAGACTTCCGCGCATGCTGCGGCCAGCGCGGCACGGGTGTTGGCCTCACGGCGCTCTACGCGTATGAGAGCCAGATCCCCGCGGTGTCGGAGACCAAGATCGAAGGGCTCAAGGCGTTCTACGGCTTCAACGATCCGGCAGGCTACGACTACTTCACGGTCCACGTCGAGGCCGACCGCGAGCATGCGGCGGTCGAAGCGGCACAGATCGCTCAATGCGTGAATGAGAGCGAGCGAGCAGCTGCTCTCGAAGCGGCGGGCGAGGTCCTGGGCGGTCTCTATGGATTGCTCTCCGCGGTCTGCGAGCGCCACAGCATCGCGGCTGCCTGCGTCAACTAATCATTTTGCATGAGAAAAAGCCCGGCTTATGCCGGGCTTTTTCTTGTCGCAGCAATGAATTTAGAAGTGCCGCTCGTGGCAGGCCGCTCCATCGGTTACGGTGTTCAGGACGTTATTCGCTACAACCAGATTGCGGCTGTAGCAGTGGCCGAGTGAATCCTGGTAGACGTAATTCTGCGAGCTGCTCTGCCCGGAGTTCTGGCCGAGCGAGAAGTCGCCCTGCGCAGGATTGAAGACAAACAGCGCGTTGTCGGTGGGATTCACTTCGTTCGAAACGCTGCTGTGGAAGATAGGAAATCCTTCCAGCGTCTGCGTCTCTTCCTTTTGGAATTTCTGGTCGATGGTCGTCGCCTGGGTAATGTTCCCATTCGATTGAACCGTCTCGACCTCGTGCACTGTGATGGGATAGGAGAAGCTGGTCTCGCTGGTGGTGAAGACCGGTCCCTGCTGCGTCGTAGTCTTGGCGTTTACGGTTGAGGTCTGTACGCTGTTCTGCGCGAATTCGGTTGCGGTACTGGTGATATTCGCAACGCTGTCGAAGTTCACCTGCTGCTCCACCTTCGTCTCCACGCGGCCGTGCGAAGTATTTACATATCCGGAGATAACGAAGTTGTGCGAGTTGGAGACGGTCGTCTGTCCCGAGCCCACGCCGCTTGCGTTGAGATTCACGTTATTGGTGACGGTGGGATTCGGGACGGTCAGCGTATCGGCGGTGAGTGCGCCGCTTAGCTGAGAGCGTCCATGATCTTCGAAGACCAGCAGCTGCGCGGTGACAGTGAAGAAGCTGTAGGCGTTAAAAACTCCCACGCCGACTGCGTGCGGCTGCCCATCGTCGAGCGTGCCGGCAAAAGGCGTAAGGTCGACCCGGTAGGGAATGAAGTTCAAGGTCTGCACGCCGGGAATCGGCACCCACAGGCCAGGATCGACGCCGCCGGTGTAAATCCAGGGATAGACCGGAGCGACACCCGCGGGCTTGCCGTCGATGGTGACTTCGGTCTCGCGAAATGCCGTGTCTTGGCAGGCGTCTAACTGTGCGGCGATGCTGGTTGGCACGCAGAGAAACCATTGCTCCTCGGCGTTCTGGCTCTCGGAGAGAACATCGAGGTAGACACGCTCGGTGTTCTTCGGGAAGCTCACCGATTGAGTGACTTCGGGCGTGCCCGTCTGAATGGTGAACGAGCTGTTGCCGCCGCTTTGAATCGGCGTGACCAGATCCGCGGTAGCCGGAGCGGGATTGACGAAATTCGCCTGATAAAACTCCAGCTTGAAGGTTCCGAAGATGGTCGATGTCAGGCCGTCCGCGCCGACGATGTTGCCGAGAAAGGCGTAGCCGGTCTGCGCTGACTTGAAGAGGCTGGTGTAGTCGGTGAGGTCGCGCTCCACGTGCCAGGTATTGGCTTGTGACTGCAGCGGCTCGGCCGTCGTACCGAAGAAGATATTGACGTTATCAAAGAAGAGCTGTGCCGTGCGATCAAACTGCACACCGGCCTGGATGGAGAAATCGGCAGTAAGAATGACCTTCGACCACGGTCCGGGACAGTCCGCGGGTGGAGTGAAGCTAAAATCCTTATTGCTGAAGTCGGCGAAGGCCTGGTTGTCGAGCAGTGTCACCTCGCAATGCCTGGTATTGGGTCGCAGGATGGTTGGATCGGCGGTGGCTTCGAGAGAGGTTCCGGTGCTGAGCGGCGGGTACTGCGAAGACCGATTCTGAGCTGCAAGGGGAAGAGCGATTGCTACAGAGAGTATTGCGAACAGATGGCCTCTGAAGCGCGACTGAGGGCTACGCGCAGGATGCATCGTTGAATCCTTTCCAGGTTTTGGTGTCAACACTACACTTCGTGAATTGCGGCGGGATCGACGCTGGATTGGCGTCTATGCGGCGATGCTTTGCCACAGTAGAAAGAAATTCAACGCTATTACCACCACCACCGTCAACCAGCCCAGCCAGTGGGTTGTGCGCTGATTCACAAAGGCCCCCATCACTTTGCGGTTTCCGGTAAGAAGCAGGAGCGGAATCAGAGCGAAGGGGAGCGCGAAGCTCAGTACAACCTGGGACAAAATCAGGATGCGCAGCGGATCGAGACCGCTGGCGATCACGGCGATCGCGGGAACCAGGGTCAGCAGGCGGCGCAGAAAGATGCTGAACTTCACATCGAGAAAGCCTTCGATGATGACCTGGCCGGCCATGGTTCCAACCGTGGAGGACGACAGGCCGGAGCAGAGCAGAGCCACGGCGAACATGATGGCGGAGCCTTCGCCGAGAAGAGGCCCGAGGGTTCGATGCGCGTCCTCGATGGGATTGGCCAGGACGTGTCCGCCGAACGCCGCGGCGGCAACGACGATCATGGCGGAGTTGACCAGCCACGCGGCATTCATCGCGGCGAAGACATCGATGGCTTCGTAACGGAGATGGCGCAGCCGGGCCGCATACTGGCGGCGTGGCGTGCTGTTGGGGAGAGCCTGTTCCGCCTGCAGGCGAGGCTGCACCAGCGCCGAGTGCAGATAGATGACGTGCGGCATCACGGTTGCACCCAACATGGCGACGGCGATATAGATGCTCTTGCTGTCCACCATGGGCACCAGAGTGTGCAGCGCGATCTGCCCCCATTGCGGCCGGATCATCAGCATCTCGATGGCGTAGCAGACGCCGATGATGCAGACGAAGCCCATGATGGCCATCTCCAGCTTGCGAAAGCCCCACAGCTCCAGGGCCAGAATGGCAAAGACGCAGAGGGCGGCGAGCACGGCAGCGACCAGGAGAATCTCCGTCTTATTCCAGCCGTAGAGGAGGAAGCGCGCTCCGAAGAGCAGATAGAAGCCGAGCGCTGCGCCGAGAAACTCGGCCATATCCGTGGCCAGGGCGGAGATCTCTGCAGCAATCCAAAGAAAGATCGTCACCGGACGCGGGAAGTGATCGCGGCAGTTGCGGGGCAGCGTCTTTCCTGTGGCGATGCCCAGCTTGGCGGCCAGGTACTGGATGAGGATGGCCATTGCATTCGACCACAGCAGCACCCACAGCAGCTTGTAGCCGAAGCGGGCTCCGCCATCGAAATTGGCCGCGAAGTTACCCGGATCGATATACGCGATGCTGGCCACGAAGGCCGGTCCGAAGTACGACCACAGCTCGGAGCTGCGCAGCCTGGGCAGCAGAGGCGGAAGATCGGAGGATGGCTGAACGGAGGCCATGCGGTATTTCAAGTGTATAGACGGCGGAATCGTTCGCACGCAATACTTCTTGCCGGCGTGTGAATGATGCTCGGGCGCTTGGCGCGAGCCTGACGCTGCGATAGGCTTGCCCTTAGGAACATTGGAGCTTTGTCAGTCATGAAAGTACTTGTCATTGGTGCGGGCGGCCGCGAACATGCAGCGATCTGGGCGCTGCGCAAATCCCCGCGCGTGAGCGAAATCGTCTGCGCACCCGGCAACGGAGGCATTGCAGCCATCGCCCGCTGCGTACCGGTGAATCAAAAAGACCTGAGCGATCTGCTGCGCATTGTCGCCGAAGAAGCTCCAGATCTCACCATCGTGGGACCTGAGCTGCCGCTCTCGCTGGGACTGGTGGATGAATTGCGCCGCCGGGGCCTGGCCGTCTTTGGCCCCACGCAGGCAGCGGCCATGCTCGAAACCAGCAAGTCTTTCGCCAAGCGCTTTATGCAGCGCCACAATATTCCGACGGCGAATTATGCCGTCTGCTGCAGCCAGCAGGAGGCGCTTGAATCGCTGCACCTCTTCCATCTGCCCGTAGTGGTCAAGGCGGACGGCCTGGCTTCAGGCAAGGGCGTGTTGATCTGCGAGACGCGGCAGGAGGCGGAGAAAGCGATCGCCGATCTCTTCGACGGCAGGCTTCTGGGCGCGCCTGAAAGCTTGGTGGTCATCGAGGAATTTCTCACCGGCGAAGAGATTTCGTTCCTGCTGCTCAGTGATGGCAAGCACGTGGCGCCGCTGGCTCCGGCGCAAGACCATAAGCGATGGGGCGAAGGCGATACCGGACCGAACACCGGCGGCATGGGCGTCTACTCGACCGATGCGATGGTCGACGATGCCATGCGTGAATGGATTCTGCACCACATTGCGCAGCCAACTATCGATGGGATGGCGGCCGAAGATACGCCCTTCACCGGCGTTCTCTATGTCGGCCTGATGATGACGGCGCGCGGTCCAATGGTGCTCGAATACAACGCCCGCTTCGGCGATCCGGAGACGCAGGCGATCCTGGTGCGCCTGGAAAGCGATCTGCTCGATGCGATTGAAGCCTGCGTTGCCGGCAGGCTGTGTGAAGCCGAGTTTCGCTGGAAGCCGGGAGCCTCGGCCTGCGTGATCGCCGCGTCGAAGGGCTATCCAGGCAGCTACATCAATGGATATCGGATTACGGGACTCGACGCTGCCGCGCAGGTGCCGGGTGTCGAGGTCTTCCATGCCGGTACATCTCTGGTCGATGGGCAGTACCTCACTAACGGAGGGCGCGTGCTGGCGGTGACCGCGGCCGGAGATTCGCTTGAGGCGGCGTTGAAGCGTGCCTACGAGGGGATCGAGAAGATTCAGTTCGAGGGAATCTATTATCGTCGTGACATCGGGCATCGCGCGTTGAAGAAAAAATCATGAGCCATACCGCCGTCACACTGGAAGATCTCTTAGCCGATTTCGAAGCAACCGCCGCGAAGTGGAAGCAGTTCTTCGCGGCCAATCCTGCTGCAGCAGAAGCCGAGACCGACATCGCGGGGAGCAGCAATATTGGCGAGCTGGTCTGGCATATCTATGGCGGCGCCGTTCGGCTCTCAGAGCGATTGCTCGGAGAGGCCGTCAGCGATTGGGGAGCGATGGGGCCTAAGAATCTCGAGAAGGCCTGGGATCTGCAAGCTCGCGCAGCGGGCAATCTGCGACGCTTTCTCGATACCACCAACGACGCAGCGCTGGATGAGGTTTTCTATTTCCAGACACGGACGGCCGGCGAGGTTGGCGGCTCCCGCCGTAAGCTTTGCCTGCATGTCTTTGTGCACGCCATCCGCCACTGGGCGCAGATTGGGCCCATCGTTCGCCAGCACGGCTATCCTCCGAACTGGATGCAGGACATTTTGTTCAGCGAGGCGTTCGTCTAGGCGAGCTGCGGTGCGACTTCCTGACGCACATCGCATCAGGAAGCCCTTCATCCACTCTCTTCGAGAATGAAAAAGATAGCCTGGCGTTTTAGCTGTCCAGCTTCTTGACCACCAGCTCATTCAGCAGCGCGGGATTCGCCTGCCCTTTGGACAGCTTCATTACCTGCCCGACAAAAAATGCGGAGACGGTTTTCTTGCCGCCGCGATACTGCTCGACTTGTTTCGGATTGGCCGCGATGACTTCGTCGATCATCTTCTCGATGGCGGAGGCGTCGCTGATCTGCTGCGGCTTCTCGCGCTCGTAGACAACGCCGAAATCTTCTCCCGTTTCGAAAGCGCTATCGAAGAGCTGCTTGAGCTGCTTGCTCGACAGCTTACCTTCTTCAGCAAGGTCGGCGGCCTGCGCAATGCCCTTCATGCTGATGGGCGACTGCTCGAGCTCTAGCCCTTTCAGCTTGAGGCGCATGGTGAGCTCGCTCTGCACCAGGTTGGCGACGCGCTTGGGGCTCTTCGCGGCCTTGGCGGCAGCTTCGAACTGGTCGGCGAAGGCCTGAGTCGCGGTCAGCGTGGCTGCATCCTGCTCGGAAATCTCGTACTCGGCGATCATGCGCGCGCGGCGCGCTTCGGGCAGCTCCGGCATCCTGGCCGCAATCATCGCCTTGAATTCGCTCGAGACGATCAACGGCGGCAGGTCGGGCTCGGGAAAGTAGCGATAGTCGTGGGCCTGCTCCTTGGACCGCATGGAATAGGTGCGGCCCTCGCTGGCATTCCACAGGCGGGTCTCCTGGATGACACGGCCGCCGTTCTCGATCAATTCCACCTGGCGTTCGATCTCGTATTCCAATGCCGAGCGAATAAACCGGAAGCTGTTCACATTTTTGACTTCGGCTTTGGTCCCGAACTTCTCCTGGCCGCGCGGACGTACGCTGACGTTGGCATCGCAGCGCAGCGAGCCTTCTTCCATGTTGCAGTCGCTGACCGCGGTATAGAGCAGGATTTCCTTCAGCCGAGTGAGGTATTCGTAAGCCTCTTCCGGAGTACGCATGTCGGGCTCGCTGACGATCTCGACCAGCGGTGTGCCGCAGCGGTTCAGGTCGACGGAGGTGTAGCTCGCCGAATCGGGAAGGCCATCGTGCAGGCTCTTGCCGGCGTCCTCTTCCATATGCAGGCGGGTGATGCCGATGCGCTTGATGCCCTGCGGCGTGGGCACATCGATCCATCCGTCCTCAGCCAGCGGCTTGTCATACTGCGAAATCTGGTAGCCCTTGGGTGAATCGGGATAGAAGTAATTTTTGCGCGAGAAGATGGACCGCTCGCGCACCTGGCAGTTGATGGCCATCGACGCCAGCGTGGCGAACTCGACGGCCCGCTCGTTCAGCACGGGCAGCGCGCCGGGCAATCCCAGGCAGGTGGGGCAGATGTTGGTGTTCGGCGCGGCTCCGAAGCGGTTGGCGCAGCTGCAGAAGGCCTTGGTCTCGGTAAGAAGCTGAACATGGACTTCGAGACCGATGACCGGTTCGTACTTGGCGAGAATCTCCGGCGAGATGCTGATAGCGGTGCTCATATAGGAAGCTCCAGTTTAACAATATGCTTGATGGTTCGTTTAGGAGCGCCGGTGTACATTCATACTGGCGTCGGCGGCCAGGGAGGCAAATGGACCCGGCCTTGCATCCAAGCAGTTAAAAATTAAGCTCTGTAGGCAAAAAACGAATGCAGATTCTCGATTTGCTCTTCGGCAAACCCCTGGCCAACAGCGAAGAACGCGGCGAACAGGTCGGCCCTTCGGCGGGTCTTCCCATCTTCGGCCTGGATGCACTTAGCTCGGCGGCATACGGGCCGGAAGCGGCGCTCACCCTGCTCATCCCCCTGGGATTGGCCGGCGTTCACCTGATTGTGCCGATCAGCACGGCCATCATCATTCTGCTGGTCATTGTCTACTTCTCGTATCGCCAGACGATCGAGGCCTATCCTCACGGCGGCGGCTCGTACACCGTTGCAACCGAGAATCTCGGCGATGGCGCCGGGCTGCTGGCTGCTTCTGCGCTGATGATCGATTACATACTGACCGCAGCAGTGGGCATTTCGGCGGGCGTAGGCGCGCTGGTTTCGGCAGTGCCTGCGCTGCAATCTCATCTGCTGGGATTGTGCCTGCTGATCCTTTTGATTCTTACGCTGGTGAATATGCGCGGCGTGCGCGATACCGGCGTCGCGTTTCTCATCCCGACATATTTGTTTTTAGGCACGCTTCTGATCGTGATTGGATGGGGGCTCGTTCGTGTCGTCACGGGAGGAGGACATCCGGTGCCAGTGGTTGCGCCGCCGCATCTGCCTCCGGCGACGGAAATGATCGGATTGTGGCTGCTCCTGAAGGTGTTCGCCAGCGGCTGCACCGCCATGACCGGCGTGGAAGCTGTCTCGAATGGCGTGATGGCCTTTCGTCAGCCGACCACCAAAAACGCCAAGTTCACCCTCACTATCATCATCGCGCTGCTCATTGTTCTGTTGGCGGGCATCGCCTTGCTCTGCCGCTTTTACGGCATCGGCGCAACCGACCCGAGCGGCGCGGGATATCAGAGCGTTCTCTCCCAGCTGATCGGCGCGGTCATGGGCCGGGGATGGTTTTACTACCTCACCATCGCCTCCATCCTGCTGGTGCTTTCGCTTTCGGCGAACACAGCCTTTGCCGATTTCCCACGTCTGACCAAGGCCATCGCCTTCCACGATTACCTTCCGCACGTCTTCACCCTGCGCGGTCGCCGCCTGCTGCACTCTCACGGAATCTACGCGCTGGTGTTCTTTACCGCCGTGCTGCTGATCCTCTTTGGAGGTGTCACCGACCGGCTGATCCCGCTCTACGCGATCGGGGCCTTCCTGGCCTTCACGCTGTCGCAAGCGGGGATGGTGGTTCACTGGCGCAAGAACAAAGGGCCGGGATCAACAGTCCGCATGGTGGTGAACGGCATTGGAGCCGTTGCTACCGGATCGACGCTGCTGGTGGTGCTGGTGGCGAAGTTCGTCGCCGGCGCGTGGGTCACGGCGCTGCTGGTGCCGCTGCTCATCTTCACCATGACCCGGGTGCGCCGCCACTACGAGCGCGTGAACCGCGAGACCGCGAACGCGCAACCACTGCGTGTGGAAAATATCAAGCCGCCGGTGGTCATCATTCCGCTCGATCGCTGGAGCCGCATCACCGAAAAGGGGCTGCGATTCGCCCTGAGCATGTCGCCGGAGATCATCGCGGTTCATGTGGATACCGAAGACAACTCGATGAGCATCTGCGACGACTGGGATCACATGATCGCCGGTCCGCTCAAGGCCGCAAACCTGCCCGTTCCGCAACTAGTCAATCTCAAGTCGCCCTACCGGTTCATCCTGGCGCCCGTCGTTGATTTCGTTCTCAACAAGGAGCTGGAACTCGAGAATCGGCAGATCGCCGTGCTGGTTCCGGAGCTGGTGGTGAAGCACTGGTGGGAGAACCTGCTGCACAACCAGCGTGCCAATGTGCTGAAGCTGTTGCTGCTGCTCAAGGGCAACCAGCGCATCCTGGTCATCAATATTCCCTGGTATCTGCAGCGACCTTAAGGCGATTCGATCCAGGTATTCCAGGCGCGGCTACTGATTCTGCTTCGCGATTCGGAGCCATTCCAGTATGCTGCGCCTCGAATGGCTATCCTTCCCGCTCCGCCGGATTCCGGAACGCAGCCTGCGCTAAAGCGTGCTCTCCGCTTTCGCGACCTGACGCTGTTCTACATCGTCAGCGGCCTGAGCGTGCGCTGGGTAGCGACGGCTGCAGCGGCGGGGCCAAGCACTCTTGTCGTCTGGATATGCGCCTTGTGCGGATTTTTCGTTCCGCTCGCGGCCTGCGTTCTCGAACTCTCGTCGCGCTATCCGGCCGAGGGCGGCCTCTACGTGTGGACCCGCGAGGCCTACGGCGACTTTGCCGGGTTCATTGCTGCCTGGACGTACTGGATGAGCAATCTGCCGTATTTTCCGGCGGTGCTCTATTTCGGCGCGGGCTCGGTGCTCTTTGCATTTGGCGAGCGCGGCCAGCATCTCTCCGCCGACAGCCGCTACTATCTGCTCTTCGCGCTGCTTTGGTTAAGCATCATCACCGTGACGAATATTCTCGGGGTGAACGCAGGCAAGTGGCTCAATAACGTCAGCTCGCTGGGTAGCCTTCTGCCGGTCTCCCTGCTCATCGGTCTCGGAATCCTTTCAGCCGCTCGCTTCGGCTCAGCCACCAGCTTCGCATGGCCCCAGCTGATTCCCCATCCCAGCCTGAAGAACGCGATCTTCTGGTCAACCGTGTTCTTCGCCTTTGGAGGATGCGAGGCCGGCTCCTTCATGGGCGAGGAGATCGAGAATCCGCGCCGCGTGATCCCGCGCGCGCTTCTCACAGGAGGCGCGATCTTTGCCGCGGCCTATATTGCGGGAACGGCTGCGCTGCTGGTGGCGCTGCCTCCCAGCGCGGTCCACGGCGTTGACGGATTCATGCGCGGCATGATGACGCTCTGCGATCGTCTTAACGTTGCGTGGCTGGCTGTTCCTATCGCCTTGCTGCTGGGCCTGAATGCTGTGGGCGGCGCTGCGGCCTTTCTGTCTTCCACCTCGCGGCTGCCTTTCGTGGCGGGCATCGATCGCTATCTGCCGCGCGCCTTCGGACACATTCATCCACGCTTTCAAACTCCATGGATAGCGATTGGCTGCTACGGATTGGCGGGCATGATCGTTGCCTTGCTGAGCCAGGCCGGAACGAGCGTCCGCGGCGCGTACGACGTGCTGGTCAGCATGTCGATCATCGGCTACTTCATTCCGTTTCTATTCCTGTTTGCGTCGATGATCCGGCTGCAGAAACAGCCTGCCGGGCCGGACGTCATCCGCGTTCGGGGAGGCAAGCCGGTCGCGGTAACGCTTGCTGTCATCGGATTCATGACGACAGCGCTGACCATCGTGCTCTCGGTCATTCCCGGCGAGGATGAGACGAACAAGGGCCTGGCGGTGGCGAAGGTGCTCGTTTCGACCGCTGTGCTCATCGGTGCGGGCGTGGCGGTCTTCGTGGTTGCGGAACGCAGGAAGCGGCGAGGCTAACATCGTCATCATTTCTGACGAGCTTCAGGAGAAAGAATAATGTGCGTCGAGGACACCACAATCACGGCGCGACCCGGTCCAGCCGGAAGGCGGCGGCCTGGAAGTCGCCCATCAGATTCAACTGCAGTCCGCTGTTCATCCAGAACGCGCCTGTAGCTGTTTCGGGTAAGTCGCCGCCCGGCTTGGCGGTGATCCAGTGCAGCTTGTATTGAGCCTTGGGATCGAGGCCGCGCAGGTAGAGCAGCGGGTAGGGGTAGCCGAACTGGCTGGAGTGCAGGGAGGCGAAGACCGCAGCCTGGTTGCGATCCGATGAGACGGATTCCGTGACCGATTGCTCGCTGCCGTTGCGCGGCGAAACGAGCCGATAGAGCGAGCCGTGCTGGACGGTCTCGCGAATCTGCTTATACTCGTCGATGAGGTGCTTCGCGGTGGCGAAGTCTTCCGCCTGCCAGTGATTCAAGTTGGAGCCCACGCCTAGACCGCCCTGCATCGAAGAGAGGAAGCGGTATTGGAGCGAGAGCGGAGCATAGTTGGGTCCGCTCGGCGTCTCGGTGACCCAGGCCATCATGACCTCGGGCGTGTAGGCATAGGTGAAGCCGTCCTGAATGGTCAGCCGGTCGAAGGGATCGGTGTTGTCCGAGGGCCAGACCTCATCGGTGTAGCGCAGGATGCCGAGATCGACGCGGCCTCCGCCTCCGGAGCAGGATTCGATCTCGACCTTGGGATGCTTCTCGCGCAGCTCGCGGAGAATGCCGTACAGGTTGTCGACATACTTCACATAGACCTGCTTTTGTTCATCGGAAGCAACCGCGGGCCAGCCCGGCTCGGACCAGTTGCGGTTGTAATCCCATTTGAGAAAAGCGATGTCGTTTTCCGATAGCAGCTTGTCGAGAAAGCCGAAGACGTAGGCACGCACGTCGGGACGAGCCAGGTTGAGCACGAGCTGATTGCGGCCTTCTGTGCGCGGACGCCCGGCAAAGTTCAACACCCAGTCCGGATGCTTGCGATAGAGATCGCTATTGGGATTCACCATCTCCGGCTCGACCCACAGGCCGAAATCCATGCCCAACGAATGAACCTTGTCGATGAGCGGCTTCAATCCATTCGGAAACTTCTGCTGGTTCACATACCAGTCGCCCAGTCCGGCATGATCGTCCTTGCGCTGGCCGAACCATCCGTCATCGACGACAAAGCGCTCGACACCGATGGAGGCAGCTTTTTCGGCAAGCGTCTCCTGGCCGCTCTCGGTGACGTTAAATTCCGTCGCCTCCCATGAGTTGTAGATCACCGGACGCGGATGGGGATTGGGGCGCTGCGGCAGGATCTGCGCCAGCTCGAAGCGGTGCAGCAGGCGGGAGGCTTCGCCGATGCCGTGCGACGAATAGCCGCCATAAAACACTGGCGTCGCCAGGCTCTCGCCCGGATTTAATTTGTAACCGAAGTCGAAGGGATTGTATCCGCCGGTCACGCGCACCTGGTTGAGGAGATCCTGCTCCACGGTGATGCGCCACGAGCCGCTCCAGGCCAGCGCGCCGAACCATACATCGCCGGCATCCTGGTCGTTGGTGTGAGCGCGCTCGATGGCGAACCATGGATCGTTCTGGTGCCCGGTTGATCCGCGCCGGCTTTCAAGCACCCGCTGCCCCTGGTGCATCGCCTCCTGCTGCAGCTGATCTTCGCCAGCCCAGCGCCCGGTGAGCGAGTCGAGAGTGTAGTTCGTGCCGTGAGGGAGGGTCCACGTCGCAGCGGCTGCCTGTTCGATCATCAACGCCGCCGCTGTTTTGTTTTCGATCTTCGCCGAGCGCCCGAGGATGCCGGTGGCAGGGTCTATCTCGTAGCGAAGCTCGACGAAGACCTCGCGCTCGACGTCCTTCAGACGGATCGAAAGCGTGTTGCCTTCGATGCGATGGGAGACATAGTGCAGCACGAGGTCCCGGTTGCCATCGGGGAAGGTGATCTTGAGCGCCGGTTCCAGCTGAAGTCCGGCACCCCAGCCCGCGAACTCCTGCGGCGTGGCGCTAGTGGACATATCGAACGAAGCATTGCCTTCGTTGGTATGCGCCGGCGGAAAGCTATCTGCAGCCCCAAGGCGCGATCCCCAATACAGCGGCTGCAGCTCGTTCCGATCGTTAATGCCGAAGGCGTAGGAGACGTCTCCCCCATCGAGGCGAAAGACCTTGGCGGAGGAATCGAAGCGGACGGCGTTCTGTGCGCCGGCTGCTGTTACTGCTGCAAAAAAGAAAACGGTTACAAATTTCAGCGCCGATCTCATGAAATTAGCTCTCCTGTATGCACGTCTTGCGTTGGCGGAGTTACATTTCTTGGTATGACTTCGCGTGCCGCCAAATCCGTTCTACTGCTGCTTGCCGTTGCCGCCCTCTGTTTCGCTCCGCTTCAACTTCCGGCCCAATCGCATGCGCCCCTGCAAATTTACTTCATCGACGTCGAAGGTGGACAGTCCACACTTTTCGTTACCCCCGAGCATAAATCCCTGCTTATCGATACGGGCTGGCCCGGAAACGAGAGCCGGGACGCCAATCGGATTGTAGCCGCGGCCAAGGACGCAGGTCTGCAGCGCATTGACTACGTGCTCTTGACGCACAATCACGTCGATCACACCGGCGGCGTTCCGCAGCTGGTGGCGAAGATTCCCGTCGGCACGTTTATCGACCACGGCCCGAACCGCGAGACCACGGACAAGACCACTGTGGACGTGGCGGCAGCCTACCAAAAGGTGCTGGCCGAGGGCCACTATGGACACCTCGTGCCCAAGGTGGGAGACACGCTGCCGATACCCGGCCTGCAGGTGAAGGTCGTCAGCTCGGATGGCAATTTGATCGCTCAGCCTCTGCCAGGAGCGGGCCAACCCAATCCCTTCTGCGCGCAATCGGAGCAGCGCCCTGCCGACCAGACCGAGAACGCCCGATCGCTGGGTGTGGTCATCTCCTTTCATAAGCTGCGCATCCTCGATCTCGGCGACCTTACCTGGGACAAGGAGATGGAGCTGATGTGCCCGAACAACAAAGTGGGGCATATCGACCTGCTGGTCGTCTCGCATCATGGTTGGGACCACAGCAGCAGCCCCGCGCTGGTCTACGCCATCACGCCGCGCGTCGCCATCATGGACAACGGAGCGACCAAAGGCGGCTCGACCTCGACGCTGAAGATTATCAACAAGACACCCGGTCTCGAAGACCTCTGGCAGCTGCACTATTCCGAGGAGGGTGGTCCCGAAAATAATGTCGACGAGGTGCGCATCGCGAATGTGCATGGGCAGGACTCGGGCCACTATTTCAAGGTGGCCGCATACGGCAACGGCGGTTTCGATGTCTTCAATTCGCGGACGGGAGCGACGAAGAAGTATCCGGCGAAATAAGAAAAAAACTGGCCGAATGAAGCTGAAAGCCTTGGCTAGCCCAGGTCTTTCAGCACGGCCATGGCCGCATTGCGGCCGTTGATGCCGATGACCGAGCCGCCGGGGTGCGTGCATGCTCCGCAGAGGTAAACACCGGGCATGGGCGTGCGGGCCCTCAGCCGCTTCGACCACATGTACGGCGGTAGGCACTCGCCCTGGAAGATGTGGCCGCCGGTGAGCCCGACCTTTTCTTCGATATCGGGCGGTCCCAGCACCTGCGCGTCGACGACAGCGGAGTCGATGTTAGAGCAGAAGCGGCCGAGGGACTTCAGCGCTAAGGATCGGACCTCCTCGCGCCGCGTCTCCCATGATCCAGTTGCGAATTGATAGGGCACGTACTGCGCGAAGATGCTCATGGTGTGCTGTCCCGCAGGGACGACGGTCGCGTCGTGAACGCTCTGGAAGTAAATCTCGCACCAGAGATGCTCGGGAAGTTCACCGCGCTTCGCAGCCGCGAATCCAGACTTCCATTCTTCTTTGGTCAGCGGGGCGTTGATCTGCCCGAAGTGATGGGGGCGGGGCATTCCCGGGCGCGCGGTGAAGTCCGGCAGCTCGCTGAGCAGCACATTCAGCTTCACGGTACAGCCCTCAATGGGAACAGAATCCACCTGCTGGCGCCAGCCTGGATCAACGGCATCGCCCAGCATCGCCGACGTTCGGCGCGGGTCAGCATTGGAGATGACCAGCGGCGCGGCAATTCTCTCGCCACCCTCGAGCAGCACGCCTTCGCCGGGCAAAATCTGCGCCACCGGTACGCCCGCTGCGATGGTGGCTCCAGCTTCTCGCGCGGCATCACAGAGGAAAAAGGAGACCATGCCCATGCCGCCCTGTACGTAGCCCCACATCCCCGGCATGCCGCCAAGCCTGCCTGAGGAATGATGGAAGCGAATGGAAGCTGTGCCGGGATCGAAAGGACTGGCATTGGTGCCGATCACGCCCTGGCCGAGATACGCGGTCTGCAACCGCTCGTCGCTGAGATAGTGTTCGACGAACTCAGCCATCGACCAGTCGAAGAGCACGTGGCGGGCCTCGGCATCGTTTCCGAGACGCGCTTCAATCTCTTCCACGGTTGGGGCATCGCCGATCCAGAGATCGTTATCGCCTTCGGGACGCAGGGCATTCCGCAGGCGGCGGATGACGTCGCTCATGGCATGCCATCCCTCCACGTCGCCGGGAGCAAAGCTGTTGATCTCTTCGCAGCAGCGGTCGTCGTCGTCCCACAGCTGCACGCTCGATCCATCGAGGAAAGGCACGAAGAGGCCATTCACCGCCGGCGACCAGCGAAAGCCGCGCGCTGGCAGATTCAACTCTTCGACGATGAGCGGATGCAGGAGACCGGCGAGATAGGCGCAGGGCGACATCTTCACGCCAGGGAAAGGCTCTTCGATGGTGCAGGCGCCCCCCACGCGCTCGCGGCTCTCCAGCACCAGGACGCGCTTGCCGGCGCGGGCAAGGTAAGTAGCGCAGGCCAGACCATTGTGTCCCGCGCCTACGACGATGGCGTCCCATGATTGCGAGGCAAGTTGGCGAATAGGAGCTGGGAGTCCGATTCTTCCGAGAAGGGCGGCGGTGGGCGACGAAGCTTGCGGCAAGGGGCGGTCTCCGAAGAGACAGTATCTATTAATCGGCCACTCCATTGGCAATAGTCGGTGTATTTGCCGAATTCTCGGACCATGGGAGATGATGTTGCGATGACTTCCAACATGAATCGCCGCCGCTTTGTTCGCACGCTCGCGCAGGGCCTAGCCATCGCTCCCGTTGCCGCTCAGGGATGGCGCGCCATGGCTGCGGATTCGAGCAACAACATCCTCCTGGTGGGCACGCAGACGCAGGCCTCGAGCAAAGGCATCTATGCCTATCGCTGGAACTCCGATGCCGGCGAGCTGACTGCGATCGGTCTCGCCGCGTGGGCGGACAATCCGACCTTTCTCGCGCTCTCTCCCGATCGCAAATATCTTTACGCCGCGAATGAGATTGACCATTTCGGCGGAGCCAAGAGCGGCGGCGTGAGCGCCTTCTCAGTCGGCGGCGATTCAGGGAAGCTCACCTTCATCGATGCCGTACCTGCCGAAGGCACCGGCACCTGCCATGTGACCATCGACCAGACAGGCCGCGCTGTCTTCTGCGCCAACTATAACAACGGCAGTATCGCGTCGTTTCATGTCGATGCTTCCGGCGGACTGAGCCAGCCGGTCTCGCATTTTCAGTTCGAGGGCCACGGACCCGATCATGAACGGCAGGAAGGCCCCCACGCGCACCGGGTTACCGTCTCGCCGGATAATCACTTCCTTCTGGTGAACGACCTTGGCCTCGACTGCATTCACATCTACAAGCTGGATGCGGCAACCGCCAAGCTCACTCCGAACAGCCCCGCGCAATGGAACTCCGATCCCGGTGCAGGGCCGCGCGCCTTGCGTTTTCATCCGAACGGCCGCTGGGCCTACTGCGTCGAAGAGATGGCATGCGCCGTTGTCGTGCTGCGCTGGGATGCGAAGGCGGGAACGCTCACCCCGGTCCAGAAGGTGAGCATCAAGACGGATGGTTTCACGGGCGACACGATGACCGGATCGGAAATCGTCATCACCCGCGACGGCAAATTCGCCTATGCCGCCGACCGCGGCGACGATACGCTGAGCAGCTTCGAGGTCGATCCTGCGACCGGCAAGTTGACCTTCCTGGCGCGGACCTCATGCGGAGGCAAAGTGCCCCGCCACATCGCGCTCGATCCCACGGAGAAGTGGCTGCTGGTGGCGAACCAGAGCTCGGACGACATTGCCATCATCCGCCGCGACGAGAGCAGCGGAAAACTTGCAGAAAAGGCCACCAACAGCGGCATTTCCAAGCCCCAATGCCTGGTTTTCTTGTAGAAGGTCGGGAGCTTCTTAAGGAACGAAGGGTCAGGCTGTAACGAGCGCGCCAGATCGCGCCGGCAGCTTGGCCTTTTGCTTGTATGGCTCGCGCTCGATTGTGGTCAGCTCCCAGGTGGAGCGATCCTTGAGCAGACGCGAGACCAGCGCTGTGTGCATGGCATGGCCGGCACGCTCGGCGACCACGTGGCCGAGAATGTGATGGCCGGCCAGGGCCAGATCGCCGATCAGGTCCAGAACCTTGTGGCGGACAAACTCGTCGCGGAAGCGGAGCGGACCGTTAAGCACGCCCTTGCGGTCGAGGATGATGGCGCTCGACTCCGACACGCCACGGATCAGCCCCATGTCGCGCAGCTTCTGCTCGTCTTCTTTGAATCCGAAGGTGCGCGCCGGAGCGATCTGCACGCCGTAGTTGCGCGTCGCCAGGTCCACGACAAAACCCTGGCCGCCGATGGGTGAGGGGAAATCGATCTTGTAGGAGACGCTGTAGCCTTCGCCGGGATAGACGCCAATGAACTTATCGCCCTCGCGGACCTCGACGGTTTTGAGGATGCGGATGTATTCGCGGCGGCGCCGCTGAGTTTTCAGGCCAATCTGCTCGAAGGCTTCGACATAAGGCAGCGCGCTGCCATCCAGGATGGGCAGCTCCAGATTGTCGAGCTCCACGATGACGTTATCTACGCCCATGCCGATGAATGCCGAGAGGAGGTGTTCGGTGGTCGAGATCAGCACGCCCTGGCGCATCAGGCTGGTTGCATAGCTGACTTTGGCGACATTCCGGCTGCGGGCCGGGATTTCAAAATTATCGAGATCAGTGCGGCGAAAGATGATTCCGGTTCCGGCGGGTGCGGGCAGAAGCCGCATATGAACCGGGGCTCCGCTGTGAAGACCGATGCCCGAAAAATCTACTGGAGCGCCAAGCGTCTGTTCCAGGTGCGCGTTTTCCGTCAAGCCAACATCCTCGCCCAAAAATGGGCACGAAGGCATAGACTAACTTCGGAATTGAAAGTTTCATTGTTGCGTATTTGACACACTTTCGCGGCTGGACTGTCCGCCCTCGAAACTGATATGTGACTATTTGCAAGGTAACTAATGTCATTCCAATCAATTACTTCCAACAAGACCGCCGATTCAGCCGAGGCGCAGGCGAACCTCCCCGAGCTCCTCAAGTTCCTCCAATTACTTGTCGAACTTGAGTCCCCCAGCGATGACAAAGCCGCCGTCGACCGCTGCGTGGACCTGGCGGCCAAGCGTGCGGAGTCGATGGGAGGCCGGGTCCGGCGGCACCGGCAGAAAAATTTCGGCGACCTGCTGGAGGTTCGTTTCGGCCGCAGGGGCCGCGCCGTAAAACCGATCTTACTGCTCGGCCACCTGGATACGGTCTGGCCCATCGGCACGCTGGCCAAGATGCCCTTTCGCATTGACAGCGGACGGGTCTGGGGCCCTGGCGTGCTGGACATGAAGGCGGGCGTGGCCATGGCCTTCGCGGCCATCGAAACGCTGCAACAGCGTTACGGCGCGGCGATGCCTCCCGTCGTGCTGCTCCTGGTGAGCGAGGAAGAGGTGGGCAGTCCGGTGTCGCGAGCGGTGACCGAGAGGATTGCCGGAGAGTGCGCCGCGGTGTACGTCCTCGAACCGGCGCAAGGGCTTTATCCTGGCGCCTATAAGACGGCGCGCAAGGGCGTGGGGCATTACCGCATTCACATCACAGGCGTCGCTGCGCATAGCGGCATCGACTTCGCGAGCGGGCACTCCGCCATTGCGGAGCTGGCTCATCAGATCGAAGCAATTCACGGGTTCACAGATATGCAACGTGGAATTACGGTAAATGTTGGAACCATTCAGGGGGGAACCCGGTCTAACGTAGTAGCAGCCGAAGCATCAGCCGAAGTCGATGTACGCGTCGCTAGAAAGATCGATGCGGCGAGGGTGGATCGGCAGTTTCGCCGCTTGCGTGCTCGAGATAAGCAGTGCGTCTTGAAGGTGGAGGGGGGCCTGAACCGTCCGCCTATGGAACGTAGTCGCGGCACGGTGGCATTGTTCAAGCGCGCAGCAACTCTCGCCCGCGCCATGGGTTTTGACCTGCAGGAAGCCGCCACCGGCGGCGGGTCGGATGGAAACTTCACTTCGGCGCTTGGAATTCCGACTCTGGATGGAATGGGAGCGGTAGGCGAAGGAGCGCACGCAACGCACGAGTCGCTACTGCTGAAGGATCTTGGGCCGCGTACGGCGCTGCTTGCAGCGATGTTGATGAAACCGGAGGAATGAAGCCATGCTGAGACTGGTCGAATACGGATTGCTCGCGGTCTCCCTGCTCATCGTGCTGGTTTTGATCGTGGCAGCGCCGAGTTCCGAACGGCCGTTCCCAGCGGAGAATTCCGACGGAGAGCTTGAGCCCAAACTACCTCCGGTAGCCAGCCGATAAATTTCCTCTATCGAACCAAACTTAGTGCTTGCCCGAACGGGCATCGGCGTCGTGCATGCGACTGGCCTCGAAGCTGACGATCTTCCATTGACCCAGGCGGCGGTTGTAGACGCGTGTATAGCGATAATTGCCGCTAATGTTGCTCTGCCCGTTGGTTCCCTGCAGATCGGCCTGCGAAGTCACTACGGCGGTATCGCCGTAGACCCGGACCTTGAGGTCGGTGAGGTCAAGCTGGCTGATCTTCACGGTCCCCGCCTTGCGCAAGGCCAAGGCCTGAGCCTTGGTCTCAACCGTCCCGTTGGCGCTGATGCCGATATAGTCGTCTGCCAGCAGATGATCCATCTGGCCGACGTCATTTGCGATCACGGCCTGACGCCACTGCATCTCCAGAGCTTCGATTTCTTTGTGGAGGGCATGATTTTCGTGACGCGGGAGAGCGAAGGCCGAGCGCGGAAGCACCAGCCCGAGCGTTGCGACAAGCAAGATGCAGGCCGCTGTGCCGCGGAAAGATCCCAAAAGACGGCTTCTTCGTTGCATGTGCGTATCGGATGGTAGACCGCAATCGCGGAGCGAGTCAAAAAGATTGACCGAACGTGCGCTTTGGGGTGGCGAAAGCCTCATTTTGTGAATCTGGCGGGAATGCCGTCTCCACTTATTAGACACGATCATCAGACGCTTCGGGTCCGTTGCACGGCGTGGCCGATGAAATCGATTCCAGGGCGCGGAATGGAGAGCGTGTCGGGAAACGCAACAGGAAGCCCATCGCCGAATAGCCTCAAGCGACCGCGTTCAAATTTTCCGCCGAACGCTCGAGCATGCGCTGGTAGAGACCACCCACGACATATTTTTTGAAATGCGCGGAAGCGCGGTGTGCGTCCAGGGCGGCCGCGTCGCGGTACTGCTCATAAATGACGACGATATCCGGCTCCGACTCGACCGTGTGCGGGATGTAACTCACGCAGCCCGGCTCCTTACGCGAGGCTTCCGTTACACCACGCAGAGCCTCTTGAATCTCGGCGCGATCCTCGGGTTTGAACTTCATCCGAACGGTAAAGCTGATCATGATCCTACACCTGACGCTTTCTGAAGCAAATCGATTGTGCGTTACACCCGGCTAGATAACAAGCGGTTAATGGCGGCGGCGAAAAGCCTTCTCAAATCTATCCTGACCGCCTTCTCAACCGCACGATTCGCGGCCGTTGCAGCGCCTTACCCTCGCCACATCCGGAAATTCCGGACCATGGCTCAACTTAGCCTTGGATATCCGTCAATGCTTTTTCGAATTCCGGCAGGAGCATGGTCTGCTCGCGATCCGGACCAGTCGAAACCATGCCGATCCGGGCTCCGGACTCCCGCTCCAGGAAGCGCAGATAATCCTGGGCAGCCTGCGGCAGCTTGTCGAATTCGACGATTCCTTCCGAAGTGTCTTTCCAGCCCTTGAGCTTGGTGTAAACCGGCTTGATGGAATCAAGTCCCCGAACGTCGGCCGGCATGGTGTCCACCCGCTTGCCGTTGATCTCGTAGCCGGTGCAGACCGGAATCTCCTCCAGGCCATCGAGCACGTCGAGCTTGGTCACCACCAGCCATTCGGTGCCGTTCACCTGGTTGGAGTAGCGGAGCAGGGGCAGATCCAGCCATCCGCAGCGCCGCGGCCTGCCCGTGACCGCTCCGAATTCATTGCCGCGAGCACGCAGCAGCTCACCGGACTCATCGTGCGATTCGGTGGGAAACGGTCCTTCTCCGACGCGCGTGACGTAAGCCTTGGTCACACCGATCACCGTGCCGATCGCGGTGGGGCCGACTCCAGTGCCGGTAACGGCTCCGCCGGCGGTGGCCGAAGACGAGGTCACGAAGGGGTAGGTGCCGTGATCGATGTCGAGCATGGTTCCCTGCGCACCTTCGAACATCACGCTCTTGCCGGCGCGAATGGCGTTGTTGAGCAGCGCCGAGGTATCGGTAACGAAGGGAGCGACCTGTTCCGCCGCGCGCGCGTAATCCTCGTACATCTGCGCGGGATCAAGAGGCTCGGTGCCGAAGAGCGCGTGAGCGATGGCATTCTTCTCGTGGCAGGCATTCTCGATGTGAGTCTTGAGCAGATTGCGATTCATCATGTCGACGACACGCAGGCCGTTGCGCGCCATCTTGTCTTCATAGGCCGGCCCGATGCCGCGGCTGGTGGTGCCGATCTTCTGCCGTCCCGGAGCGCTCTCCGCAGCCAATTCAATCATGCGGTGGTAAGGCAGGATGACCTGCGCCCGGTTGGAGACGAAAAGCTGCTCGTCTACATTCACGCCCAGATCGCGCAGCTTGCCGATCTCCTTCAGGAAGGCCATGGGATCGAGAACCACGCCGTTGCCGATGACCGCCTGGCAATCGGGACGCAGCACTCCGCATGGAACCAGCTGCAGGATGAACTTCTTCCCGCGGATGATGACCGTGTGGCCGGCGTTGTGGCCGCCGGCGTAGCGGGCTACGATCGCAAATCGATCGGAGAGTACGTCAACAATCTTGCCTTTACCTTCATCGCCCCACTGGGCGCCTACCACTACCGCTGTCTTTGCGCGCATGTCTTCCTGATGCCTATCTCGAACTAAATTTTGCTGTACCTTGTCGCACACGCCGCCTACCGGATTTTGTAGCCTGACCTGTCAGGGAGTGGCGAGGACAAATGGAATGGGTCCGCGTGGCAGACTGTTCCACCCGGTATCTAATGATATATCGTGGCCGCCCCCTACGAAAGGAAGAGATCGACAGAGAAACGCCAGACTCAGTGCTTCTTAAAGTACTGAACCTCACGCTCGTGCTGCTTTGCCTTTTCCATGCTGGAAAAGGTTCCCAGGTTGCGGCGCTTGCCGGTCGCTTCATCCTTCTTACGCGAGTACAAACGATATTCACCGGATTTGAGTTTGCGGATCATAATCAGGATGGATGCGAAGGCTCCACATAGCGTTGATCGGCGATAGCGGGAATTTCGTTACCGATAGCTGCCGCGCACCTATGAAATAGGAAAAGGCCTGTCCGCGGCTGACCGCAGGCCGGAAAACCCGTTGGAGTAATTTGGTGCAAGAGGCATTTCCTGCATGTTGAAATCGAAGCTTGCTGTCGTTTTGCTTTTTTTGCCGCTCGGCGTGGCCCTTCCTTCTCTGGCCCAATCAGATTCACCGGGACAGTCGAGCGCCAACCCTTCCCCGTCAGCGACGCATGTCCTGAAGGGTTCGGTCCGGTACCATCAGCGCGTCGCGCTCCCTGACGACGCCGCGGTGCATGTGATCCTCCAGGAGATCTCAGCGGACGGCACGGCAAAATCCCTCGCGGAGCAGGATATTCCGACCAAGGGTCACCAGATGCCGATCAAATTTGCCGTCAAATACGATTCCGCGGCAATCGATCCCTCTCACCGCTATGAGGTCGTGGCCAAAATCACGTCTGGCGGACGCCTGATGTTCACCTCCACCAGCACGTATCCGGTTCTTACCCAGGGTGCGCCTGCCGACAATCTGGCCATCGATCTGGAGCAGGTCAGTGCGCAGTATGGGCAGCTTCCCAGCGGCCAGGCCGCTCACACTCCGCTGATCGATACCCAATGGAATCTCGCTGAAGTCGACGGCAAAGCGCCTCAGAACGATTCTCCGCAGGCTTACATCAAGCTTGTCGGCAAGACGGATCGCGTCGAAGGATCGGGGGGCTGCAACCGGCTGATGGGTTCTTATTCGGTCGAGGGACGCGAATTGCACTTCAAAGAAATGGGATCGACCATGATGGCCTGCATGGGAGACGTGGCGACGATGGAGCGGGCTTTTCTCGCCGCCCTCAATATCACCGAAAGCTACCGCATCCGCGGTTCCACGCTGTCGCTGCTGGGCAAGGGCGCAAAGGTGCTGGCCCGGCTCGAAGCGCAGGATACGGCGGCCGCTTCGCAGCAATAGCTCGGCAGCCGGGCGCAAACGATTCTGCGAAAATAGAGGACGGATGCCAGAGCTTCCCGAAGTCGAAACCGTCGCCAATGGCGTAAATGAGCGCATACGCGGCGAGCGCATCGAGGATGTCTGGCTCAGCGGCTACAAAGAGCCCTTCAAGACCGATCCCGATGTGATGGTTCAGGCTCTGTCCGGAAGCCGGATCGAGAAGGTCTACCGTGTGGGCAAGCACATCGTCTTCGACCTTGCGGCGGACAAGAATCGCCGATCTGGAAAGCCCAACGCTGGAAATCTCGAGGCCAAAGTTGCCTCCCAGCAATGGATCGTGCACCTTGGCATGACCGGCCGCCTACTGGTTTCAGCGCGGGATGTGCCTGTTCCGGCTCACACGCATGCCATTCTCCGGCTGAGCTCCGGCCGCGAGCTGCGGTTCGTGGACGCACGGCGCTTTGGCCGGCTGGCACTGCACACGCCTACCGGCGAGGATAAATCCGGCTTTCGCGGGCCAGGCCGCGAGCCGCTCTCGATCTCAGCCGAGGAGTTCGTTCAGCTCTTTCGCGGCCGCAAGCTTTCCATCAAGGCGGCTTTGCTCAACCAGTCTCTTCTGCATGGGGTGGGCAACATCTACGCCGATGAGAGCCTCTTTCGCGCCCGCATCAGGCCGGCCCGCATAGCCGGACGCCTCACCCGGCCCCGGCTGCTCGCCCTCCATGCGGCGCTCCAGGCCGTTCTCGAGAACGCCATCGCGCTGGGAGGATCATCGGTCTCCGACTACGTGGACGCGGATGGCGTGGCCGGCTTCTTCCAGCTGGAGCACCGGGTTTACATGCGGACCGGCGAGCCCTGCCTGATCTGCGGCACGCCGATCCGCCGTACCGTGCTGGCAGGACGCGGGACGCACTACTGCCCGAACTGCCAGCGCTGACGGGCGTTCTTAGCTCCCTTCCCGGACGGCGTAAGTATGGTTTTACGAAGCTTGCCGAGAGCCAGCCTTCCATAAATCGGATTCTCGACTTCCCATAAATCCCTAAACCGCACATTCTATTCAGTCTTCCGAACGGCATAACGATTGCTTATAGGTAAGTGCCAGGGATGCACAGGCTCTCAAAAATAGAGAAGAGCCGAAAACACAAGTTCCGGACGCTGAGAGTCAGAATCCAATGAGATTCTGCCCAAGTCCGGGGCGACCAATCCGAAACTCTTCGATTCGAAGAGTAGGCGGAATTTCAGGGAGGCCAGCGACTGGCCCTTGCAATCTAAGAAAAGCCACCGCGATCCGGTGGTTTTTCTGTTTAAGCTTAACTTCGCCGGAATCTCAATCGTCAACCTATGATGCGTCACTGATAGGAAAATTCGGTTCCGCGGCGAAACTCCGGCCGATGCGCTGGCATCCCAATGACCGAGACAATATCGACGAGGGCTTTGGGAAGAATCCAGGGAAAAAATGATGCTCAGAAAACTCCCGGAAAACGCCTAGAAATCTTAAATTTAGGGAATCTTGCTTTTAGCCACTTGTCAGCCGCATCCGGGAAGAGTAGTATCGTCTTTGCCTATCGAGCGGCTGATGTCCAACTCTTGGGACGAAGGGCTCGCCGCAATTCTCGAGAGTCAAACAAGATTCAACTGATGAGCCTCACTGTGGTCCATGTGGACTTCGAGGTTGTACCTAGCTGGAACCATGGTTGAATGACAACATCCGTTGTTAGGGTTTCAAAGCATTTGTCTCCATTGCGATCTGTTAATCCGTTCGGTTTGCCGCCTGGCCCCTACCAGCAGCGCAACTGTCTGTCTCGGATCCACCGCTGAGCCATGGAAGGTCAAAAACATTCTCCGGCATCTTTAACCGTAACGTGGCAGCGCAAGCCGGATTCCGCTGTCTTTCAGTAACGTGCGAAAGCACCGATCAGTCACCACGCACGAGGAAGTGCAAGCATGACAACAGAGCAGAACCAGCCAGAGGCGTCCTTGCCTGAAGGGCAAGCGCCGCAAGGGCAGTCCCAAGGACAGGGACATCGCAGACGACGCCGCAGACGCAAGGGCAACAAGCCCGCTGCCCAGGCCAACGGTCAGGCCGCCGCCCCCCAGGGACAACAACAACACGGTCAATCCAATCAAGGCCCGAAGGCCAACAAGCCGTCCAGCCAGAACCGCTTCTTCCAGAAAAATGGAAACGGCGGCGGTGACGCTCAGCAAAATGGCCGCGGCGGTGGTGGTGGCGGCCGGCGCAAAAGTAAGCCACGCAAGCAGCAGGTCTTTGTCGGACCGATGGATCACAGCTATCGCGTGGCCAACGGCAATGTGGCTGATTCCCCGCCCTCCACAATCGAATTGCGGAATGGCAACATCAATGGCAACGGCCATAGCCACCACAGCTATGCGAATGAGGCGTACTCTTCCCATGATCACCAGCCGGTGGTGCCCATCCGCGAAGACGCTCCCACGCGCATCTACTGCTTCATCGAAGATCTCTTCGTTTTAGCGAAGATTCAGGAGACGGCGCGCAAGCTGGGCATCAAGGTCGGCTTCGTCAAGGCGGAGAAGGATATCGTCGCCAAGCTCGCCGAAGGGGCGGAGCAGGATCGGCCGTCGCTGATTGTGTTCGACCTCAACAACGCGAATGCCAAGCCGCTCACGCTCATCCCGAAGATCCGCACCAAGCTGAAGAAGGGCAAGACCTCGATCATCGGCTTCCTGTCGCACATCCAGGGCGACCTGAAGGTGAAGGCGGTGGAAGCAGGCTGCGACGTGGTCATGCCGCGTTCCTCGTTCTCGCAGAATCTGCCGAATCTGTTGCGCCGTCACGGGCTCGACGAAGAGGAAGAGTTCGACGCAGTTCAAGTGCAGTAGAGGTTTATGGCTTCACAAAGGAAAAAGCCCGCGATTTGCGGGCTTTTCCTTTGTAGTTGAGATCGTCGAGATTCTTCGCTTCACTCAGCGACTGTCTGATTTGTCAAGGTTGATTTGGGGGTTTGGTTGCAGGGTTGATGGAA
>NZ_LBHJ01000013.1 GCF_001006305.1 Silvibacterium bohemicum | reverse complement strand
GCGGTGCCGCCCGAATTCGAACCGCTGTTCGGACTCACGCTGCTCACCGTTGGCTGGCCTACATAAGTAAACGCAGCAGGCAGGCTGCCGCTCTGGCCGCCGCTATTGGCCACCGTCACGGTTGCTGTTCCGGCGCTCCCCGCGGGCGCGGTCGCGGTGATCGTCGTGCTGTTCACCACCACCACGTTCGTCGCAGCCGAGCCGCCGAACGTTACAGTTGCGCCGGAAGAGAAGTTCGTTCCGGTGATGGTCACAGCAGTGCCGCCTGATGCCACACCGCTGCTGGGACTCACACTGCTTACCGCCGGACCAGCGGTGTAAGTGAAGCCACCAGTCAGGCTGCCGCTCTGGCCGCTCGCGTTGGTCACGGTCACCGTCGCCGCTCCGGCGCTGCCCGCGGGCGCGGTCGCCGTGATGGTCGTGCTGCTCACCACCACCACGTTCGTTGCGGCTGCTGTGCCGAAGGTCACCGTTGCCCCCGAGGCGAAGTTCGTCCCGGTAATGGTCACCGCTGTGCCGCCGCCGGTCGAGCCGCTGTTCGGACTCACGCTGCTCACCGTTGGCGCTGGAACGGATGCGGCTGAGAAGGTCACCATCTGCATGACCCACGCGCCGGCCGAGGTTAACGCCGCCGTCGCGCTGTTGCTGCCTGCCGTGGTCACCGTCTTGTCTTCCGCGATATCTTCATCCGGCGTGGTGATGATCCGCGATGTAAAGCCGCTGCCCGC
>NZ_LBHJ01000012.1:98230-883337 GCF_001006305.1 Silvibacterium bohemicum | reverse complement strand
AGCAATACAAAGTGCTCCCCCACCTCAACAGTCTCTACCTAAACTGTCGATCCTTCATAGATACAAGAATGACGGCCAAAGAGTTTGAGAAGACGCGAAGCGCGATTGCCTGGACGGCTAGTCCTCCAGCCCCAGCTTCTTCCAAATCGCATCCACCCGAGCTTTGGTCCCCGCATCCATCTCGATCATCGGAGGCCAGGGTCGGTTAAATCCCTCTGCGGCCCACTTGCGCGTGGCGTCGATGCCTATCTTGCTGCCGTAGTTCGGCAGGCGTGAGGCGTGGTCGAGCGAATCGACCGGCCCCAGAGTGAAAGCCGTATCGCGTTCGGGATCGATGTTGTTGGTGGTTCGCAACACGACCTCGCCCAGATCCTGCACATCGCAGTCTTCATCCACCACAATGATGCACTTCGTGAACATGGCCTGCCCCATCGACCAGATGCCGTTCATCACCTTGCGCGCCTGCCCCGCGTAGCTCTTGCGAATCGCCACGATCATCAGGTTGTGGAAGACGCCCTCGACGGGCAGGTTAATGTCCACAATCTCCGGCAGCGTGAGCTTCATCAGCGGCAGGAAGATACGCTCGACCGCCTTGCCCATCCACGCGTCCTCCATCGGAGGCTTGCCCACAATAGTGGCGGAGTAGACCGGGTCTTTGCGGTGCGTGATGCAGGTAATGTGGAAGACCGGATACTCCTCTTCCATGGTGTAGAAGCCGGTGTGGTCGCCGAAAGGCCCCTCAGTGCGCAGCTCATCGAGCTTCACGTAGCCTTCGAGAACGATCTCGGCGTGCGCCGGAACTTCGAGATCCACGGTCTCGCACTTCACCAGCTCGACCGGCTTCTGACGCAGGAATCCGGAGATGACAAACTCTTCGACCTCAGGCGGAGCCGGCACGATCGCCGAAAAGGTCGTCGCCGGATCAGTGCCGATGGCTACAGCAACTTCCATGCGATCTTCTTTCACCTTGCCCAGAGCGATGCTGGTCGTGCCGCCGGCGGTCGCGGCCATCGCATTCACATGCTCGGCAGCCGTCGATCCTGACGCGGCGCGCAGCCGCTCGCGCAGATGTTCGGCGGCGTTCTTCTGGCGCTGCCAGTGCATGCCGGTGGTCTGTCCGTCATAGACCTGCATGCGGTACATGCCCATGTTGCGCTTGCCCGTCTTCGGATCGCGCGTGACCACGCAAGGCAGCGTGATGAAGCGGCCTCCATCGAGCGGCCAGCACTGCAGAACGGGAAAATCGAGAACATTGATCTTCTCGCGATGGATCACTTCCTTGCATGCCGCATCCTTGGCTGCGATGGTCTTCGGGAAGAACTTCCCCACCTCGGCCAGCATGGGCAGCATCTTGAACTTTTCGAGGAAGCCTTCCGGCGATTTGATCTCCATGAAGGCACGGATGCGCCCGGCAATGTCGTCCAGCGAATCGACGCCCAGAGCCAGCTTCATGCGCCGCTCGCTGCCGAACTGGTTCATCAGAACGCGAGCGCCGGGATACCCCTTCACGTTCTCAAAGAGCAGCGCGGGACCGCCCGGCGCATAGCCCTTTACGCCGTTCTTCTTGCCCGCCTTCGAGGCGCGATCGGTAATCTCCGCGATCTCCAGAACGGGATCGACTTCCTGGCGAATGCGCTTCAGTTCGCCCGCCTTGTCCAGCGCTTTGATCCAATCTCTCAGGTCTTCGTATGCCAAACGGGTTCCTCTGCGCGCGGAGCAGCCTGCGCGACTCTTTATCTTATCTCTCGATGAAGGGGCTGATGGAGCGGCTGTTGTTCGGCCGGAGAAACCGAAACTCCTACGGCCGCTGCACCACTCAGAACAGCGGCTGACTAGCTGTGCATCCAGCGGTCCATATGGGTCTGGGCGCAGCGTGCACCGCAGAGGTGCTTCACCTTCGCGTCATGGGAGAGAAACACGTTCCATGGAGTGACCTTGAGTACGGGCTGATATTCAGCCCCCGGAGTCGGCTCGGTGACTTCGTTCCAGGACAGCCACCAGTCGGTGGCTTCTTCAGTCCTCGGTTTTCCGCAGACATCGCAGTGATAGGTCTCTACCCAGGCCATGAATCTCCTCAGTGGTCGTCCTAGGAAGTTAGCATATTAGGTAACCCTGCGGACCGAAAGTTTGGTGAAGATGCGGGCTAGCCTATGCGGTCATCTCTCTGGCTTGCGGCGGAATCTCCACCAGCGGAAAGCCAAGCCGCTTCCACTCGTCGAAGCCACCCAGCAGAGGCCGCACCCGGTAAATGCCCAGCTTGCGAATGGCCAGGGCCATCTTGGCCGCTGTCGCTTCACTGGGGCAGGTGCAGAAGAGAACCACGTCGCGGTCGCGGGGAATCTCGTCGCTCTGCAGGACCAGTTTGTCCGGCGTCAACAGAACCGCTCCCGGCAATGTCCGCGGATCGGGAAGGTAATCGAGCGGGTGACGCAGATCGACGATATAAACTTCCTGGCCGCGGTCCAGCATCTCCTTCAGCTCGTGGGGATCGACGCGCGCCGTGCGAATCTCGCGCAGGAAGGCCCGCTGCCGCATAAAGCGGTGGAACAGAAACCCCAGCAAAAGCAGGGTAAAGAGCAGGACGGCAAAATGGCCGACCCAGCTCAGCGCATTGGGATGGCGCTTGAGGACATCCCCGAAGAAGCGGCCGCCCAGCACAAAGGTAAGAGCCCAGATCAGGACGCCAGCGGCGTCGAAGAGCAAAAACGAGCTGAACGGCATCAGCGTCTGGCCGGCGATCGGCGCAGCCACGCTGCCCAGTCCGGGGATAAATTTCGCCAGCAGCAGCGCAGTCGGACCGCGCTTCGTGAAGTAGCTCTCTGTTTTGCGGACGCAGGTCGAGCTCTCCATGGAAAGCCGGCAGAGAAGCTTCACCACCGCGCCGCCATAGCGCTTGCCCATCACGTACCAGAGGCTGTCGCTGACCAGGCTCCCGAACATGATGGAAACCAGCACCAGCGGGAGATAGAGCTTATGGGTCGCCGTGAGCGTGCCGGCGGTGAGCAGAAGAGGCACGCTGGGGATAGGCACTCCCAGCTGCTCGATCATGACCCAGAGGAACAGAATCCAATAGCCGTATTTTAAGAAGAAATCAAGCGCGACTGGCACGGCCGGGGCCCCCACTTACCTTACGTTTTCTACAATTGTCGGATACAGAAAAGATGTAGAGCAACCGGAAAACGATTCGACAGAATCAAAAGGGCCGCGAATCGCAGGATTCGCGGCCCAGCCGTCAGTGAAACGGCCCGTTATTCGATGGTTATTGGGCGAAGACCAGCGGCATATCGACCAAGTGCTCGCTCACGAACCAGACCTGCATTTCGTTGGTGCGGATGACATTGCTGACCAGCAGATCGTTGGTGCCGTCGTCGCCCAGGTCGGCAGCCTTCTTGGCCCACACCCGCGCGTCCTTCAGGATGAGCGCATGCGCTTCGAGCAGCCGCGAAATCTGCACCGGAACCTCTTCGCGTCCCTTCGGTGGGCGATTGAGGCGCGTGAGCTCGGCGATATCGTGAGCCATGGCCACGCTGACGCCGCCCAGGATCTGAATGCGCTCCGCCAGCAGGTCGACCAACTCCACCTGCTGCTCAAAGTGCTTGTCGAACAGAAGATGCAGCTGGTAGAAAGTCGGCCCGCCTACCTGCCAGTGCGACTTCTTGTAGAGGTCGCGAAGGCTCGCCGTGTCCGCCAGAAGTACATTCAGGGCCTCGCAGATCTGCTGGCGAGCCTTTTCATCGATGCCAATGGGCAGGTCCTTGATGACCGTGCCGAACTTCTGGATTTCTTTGGCGTTCTGCCGCCAGTGGGGAGTGATGTGGTCGACGCTCTTGGTGGGGGTTTCCTTCAAAGCAGTGTTGCTCATTTGGGATCTCCTTCGGTCTTTTGATGCGCGACGGATGCAGAGAGGGGCATTAAATTCTGCGTGCCAGTCGGCCATTAACCAGCCTGCTATCAGCAGCTTACGAGGATGTATCCGGCGAAGGAGATTGCAACAGAAAAGCCGAGGCCCTTCCCGTGGGAAAGGGCTCGGCTTTCTATGATTTAGCCCGATATCCGCTAATTTTTTACACGCACCTTCGGCTCGACAGACATGCCGGGACGCAGCAGATGGTCGGAGTTTTGCTTCGGATCGGTGAGGTCGATACGCACCGGAATGCGCTGGACGACCTTGACGTAATTTCCGGTCGCATTTTCCGGCGGAAAGAGGCTCAGAACGGAGCCGGTCGCGCCACCGATCTGCGAGATCTTGCCATCGTATTTGCGGCCGCCGTAGGCATCAACGGTCACGGTCACGGCCTGACCGGCGCGCATGTGATCGAGCTGCGTCTCCTTGAAGTTGGCCGTGATCCAGATATCGTCCAGCGAAACCAGCGTCATCATGTTCTGCCCGACGCTCACGTTCTGGCCGATTTCGACGCTCTTGCGAGTCACGATACCGGCGACCGGAGCCACGATCTTGGTGTAGCTGAGGTTCAGCTTGGCCTGGTCGAGTTGAGCGCGGACCTGCTCCACCTCAGCCGCCGCTTGATCCGCTTTGGCCTTCTGGATAGCCACCTGTTGCGGCGCGGTCTGCGCCGTCTTGAAGCTGGCCTGAGCCTGCGCAACCCGGTCGCGGGCGATGCGCACGCCATCCTGCGCAGCCAGCAGATTGGCCTGTGACTGGGCCAGCGCGGCCTTGTTGCCATTCGCCGCAGCTACCGCTGCGTCGAACTGCTGCTTGGAGATAACGTCCTTCTGCACCAGCGGGATATAACGCTCCAGGTCAAGCTGCGACTTGGTGTTATTGGCTTCCGCCTGGGCTACTCCGGCCTCCGCCGCTTCGAGCTGCTTCTGCGTTTGAGCCACTGTGGCCGTGGCGCTGGAGACGTCTGCTCCGGCCGAACTCAGAGTGCTGCCCGTGTTGATATTGATGACCGGAACGTTGACCTTGGCCGCTTCGTACGCAGCTTCCGCGCTCTGCAGGTTGGCTTCATCCTGCTGCACGGCGACCTCGTAGTCCTTGGGGTCGACCTCGACCAGCACCGTGCCGGCGTCGACATACTGGTTCTCATCCACGTTCAGCTTCACCACGTGTCCGGTGATACGCGCGCTGATCTGGATGAGATGACCGTTGACCTGGGCGTCGTCCGTGTCCTCGTAGTAAGTGGAATGCCACCAGAAAAGGACGGCTCCCACCACCAGGACCGCGACCACACCAATAACGATGAACCTGCGCCGCGACTTCTGTGGCGGCGGCTCCGGCCGCTCGTCTCGCTGCTTATTATTGTCGTTTTGCTGCTCCGGCTTTTCGTCGGCCACCGTTACTTCCCTCCCACATAAACCTGGTACTTCTGATCCGCTACTCCCAGCGCACGCGCCAGGGAGAGCTTTGCAACATTGTGCTGATAAAGGCTGCTCACATACTGATCGTCGGCCTGAGCCATCGCCTGCAGCGCCTGGGACACGGCGAGGTTATCCGATACGCCTGCCTGATAGCGCTGCTGCGCCTCGCTCAACGCTTCCTTCGCCAGTTCGACATTGCTGCGAGAAACTTCCACCTGCTTCGCCGCGGACTGAATATCGAGGATGCTGTCGCGCACATCGGCGCCTATCTGTCCTTGGATGTCACTGAGACGCGCTCGCTGCTGGTCCAGCTGCGATTGCGCCTGCTTGGCGTCGCCGCGAAGCTTGGCTTCCTCGAAGACTGGCACGTCGAGATTGCCGGTGGCGTCGAAGGTGCCATGCGAATGTCCCACATTCACGCCGATATCGCCGTAATCTCCGGTAAAGCTGACGACGGGCAGCCGTTCGTCGGTGGCCGCCTTGCGCGCGTGCTCCGCCGCGTTTACCTGCTCTTGCAGAGCCTTCAGATCGCTGCGCGCACCGAGCGCCTGCTTGACCGCGTCATCGGCGCTCAGATTGTCGAGCGGCGCATAGGGAGCCTGATCGGTGAGGGTAAACTTCTGCTCCAGCGGCAGACCGATGGCGCGAGCCAGCGCCAGCTTGTCTTTTTCGTATTGATTTGTAGTGCTGATCAGCGTCTGTTGCTGCGTCTGGTAATCGACCCGCGCGCGCAGCTCATCGAGCAGCGGAGCCGTGCCCGCCTGATGATTGGCGACAGCCTGATCCAGCGAAATCTTCGAAGTATCCACCTGCGCCTGCGCCGAATCGATGCGGGACTTATCGGCGATGCAGGTCAGATAAGCATTTCCCACGGTCAGAACTACCAGGTCCCGGGCATCGGTCGCCGAGAGCTTCGATCCTTCAAAGTTATGCTTCGATGCCAGGTAGTTCTGGAGCGCGGAAAGGTCCAGCAGCGACCACTTCAGCGTGGCGCGGATGTCGGTGTACCCGTAAGGCCCGATGATCGCCGGAAACCCGGCGCCGCGCAGGCCAAGCGCCTGGAGGTCGGTCTGCTGCACCGACTCCTTGATGTTGCCCGTCACCGTAGGCAGCAGCGCCTGCAGCTCATCAAGCTGCGAGCCGTGCGAGCTTTGCACGCTCTGGGTGGTCAGGATAAGACCAAGATTGTGTTTGAGACCGCGTGCGATCGCGTCATCGAGAGAAAGCTGCAGAACGCCGTCGGTAGCCTTGTCTGTAGTTTCGCTGCCCTGGTAGGTAGTGCTATTGATCTGCGGCTGGGTGATCTGGATAGGCGCGGCGGGCTGCACTACTCCGCCACTGGAGTTTCCGCCTAGCTGAGCGACTGCCTGGGGACTTGCCGCAACGGCCGAAGCGGCTGCTAACGCCCACGTTACTACTGTTCTTCCGGTGCACGGAAGGTTGGCCTTAAACACAGAAACACTCCAGAGAGGGGCAGATCAACCCGGTTGTCGTCCTGACTAAGGTACTGGCTTTTGATGCGGTCAACCTGGAAAGTATTCAGAAATAACCAAGATTGACTTCACGGGAGTCGCCGCTCGCTTGGTTTTACCGCCTAACGGTATCAGGAGAATCAAAAGTCGAGGAAATCAAAAAGCAAGGGGGGAAGGAAAACAGGGCGGGGTGGCTAATTCGAAATGTGAGGCGGATGACGATATCCGCCTCACGATGGAAATGATCAGACAGTAACCTTTTGTGCGGCAGCGGAATGCACCAGGGAAGTGGCCAGCGAGCAGAGCGCCTGCCGGAAGACGTCGGCGACCTGCGAAGGCTGCCAGCCGGAGCCGTTTCCCGAGGCCAGCTGAAGAGTTTCGGCAGTCGCGCCATTGTCCCATCCCAGGACAGCGCGCTGCACGAAGATGGCACGCTGCGCCAGGGGCAATTCTCCCAGCCAGGCGCGCATCTCTTCGCGTCCTGCGCCGTTGATCAGCTCCGAAAGCTCGGCCGGGGTGATGCCGGCGGCGGAAAGATCGTCTCCCTCGATGCAGGTGGCGTTCCCCTGATCCGCAGCGGGAGGAGCCAGAAACGACTGGGGATTTCTCTGCCTCATCATGGCGACGGCAGCGCCGACCAGCTGGCGGCGCACCTGCCCAGCCGCGACTTCAGCCTGGGCGCAAGGATCGATTTCCACCTGGGAGACGGTCTTCTCGACCAGGTTCAGGGCGTCGGCCTCGCTGCCCAGCAAAAGAGCAGCTACCTGATAAAGCTCAAGGGCGGCATCCTGCGCCCGTACTAAACCCTCGCCCGAACAATCGTTGTCTACAATGGCGGCGTTATCGGTCATGGATCAACCTCCGTAGGTGTATCTACTATCCTCGCGCACAGGGTGGGGGGAGTCAACCGCCGCCGCCTGGGCGTGGAGATTTCGGGGTCCGGAAGCTTCAGAAGCGGCGCGAGATGAGTCGCAACTATCTTTTCGCTCGCTATTCATCAGCGGGTGCGAAAGCTTGGTGTATAGCATTTTGTGTAGACTGCGGGCTATCGCCCGGTATCGATTATGGCTAAATCACAAGATAAGCAACACCTTTTCTTCGGCCGGGATGAGTCCTGGCTCAGCTTCAACCGGCGGGTATTGGAAGAAGCGCAGGACGATACGAATCCCCTGCTCGAGCGGGTGAAGTTCCTGGCCATCACCGCCAGCAACCTTGACGAGTTTGTCGAGATTCGCGTAGCCAGCATCCTGCAGCGCATCGAAGATGGCTACACAGAGTCCAGCCCCGACGGCATGACTCCGGAGCAGTCTCTGGCGGCAATTACCGAGAACATCCATGATTTCGTCGCCGAGCAGGGGCGTTGCTGGAACCAGCAGCTGCAGCCGGCGCTGCGCAAGGCCGGCGTGCGCGTACTGGGCTGGGATGAGATGGATGAGGCCGCCCGCAAAGCTGCAAAAGATTTCTATCAGCGCGAGGCCGACCCGCTGCTGACCCCGATCACCATCGATCCGCGCCATCCGTTCCCGCGTGTTCTGAATAAGGCGCTGTGCATCGCGCTGCTGCTGCGCAGCAAGCGCAAGAGCGCGGCCGGCCCGGTGATGGGAGTGGTGACCGTTCCCCGTGCCTTGCCCCGCTTGGTGCCTCTACCGTCGGCTTCCGGCACGCACGACTTCATTTTTCTGCACGATCTGATCGAACGCAACGCAGCGGGAATGTATCGCGGCTATGAAATCCTCTCCAAAGCCGCGTTCCGCGTCACGCGCAACAGCAATCTTTATTTCCAGGAAGAAGAGTCGCGCAACCTGCTCGAGACCGTGCGCTCGGAGCTGCATAACCGGCGCAAGGGCGACGCGGTCCGGCTGGAGATCGAACAGGATGCCAGTCCGGAGATCGTCGACCGGCTGCGCATCAACTTCGAGCTGGACGAGTCGCAGGTCTATCGCACCGACGGACCGGTGAACCTGACGCGAGTGATGAACCTGTACAGCGACACATCGCGTCCAGACCTGAAATACCACGCCTTCGTGCCGCACGAGCTGCGCTTGAACCGCAAGTCGGAAGACCTCTTCGACGAGCTTCGTCATCGCGATATCCTGCTGCACCATCCCTACGATTCCTATGACGGCGTAGTGGGCTTCATCCAGGCTGCCGCGAAAGACCCTGCCGTAGTCTCGATCAAGCAGACGCTCTATCGCACCAGCTCCGACTCGCCGATCTTCCAGGCGCTCACCGAAGCCGCGCAGAGCAAGGAAGTGACGGTCGTCGTCGAGCTGACTGCACGCTTCGACGAGGCTTCGAATATCCGCTGGGCGCGTGATCTCGAAGATGCCGGCGTGCAGGTCTTCCACGGCATTGTGGGCCTGAAGACACATTGCAAGCTGGCGCTTCTGGTCCGCCGCGATCACGACGGAGTGGTGCGCCGCTACGGGCATCTGGGAACCGGCAACTACAATCCCCAGACCGCACGCTTCTATACCGATCTCAGCATGCTGACCTCGGATGCGGCCATCACCGCGAGCATGGGAGCGGTCTTCAACTATCTGACCGCACACTCCGAGTCGGACGATTACACGCCGCTGCTCATGGCGCCTCTGACGCTGGCCCAAGGCTTTATTACTCTCATCCATCGCGAGATGGAGCACGCTGCCGCTGGTCGTCCCGCGCGGATCATCGCCAAGATGAACTCGCTGCTCGAACCGAGCGTGATTCAGGCGCTCTACGACGCCTCGAAGGCAGGCGTGCAGATCGATCTGATCGTACGCGGCATCTGCTCGCTGCGCCCCGGCGTCCCGGGACTCAGCGAGAACATCCGGATGATCTCGATCATCGGTCGCTTCCTTGAACACAGCCGCATCTTCTACTTCGAAAATGGCGGCAAGGAAGAGTTCTACTGTGGCAGCGCCGATTGGATGCCACGCAATCTCTTCGAACGCTGCGAGGTGGTCTTCCCCATCCGCGACGCGCAGATCTGCGGACGCATACGCAACGAAATTCTCGCCGCATACCTGGCCGACACCGTGAAGGCACGCTGGCTGGACGGCGAAGGCGTTTACCATCGCGTGCGTGACACAAAGAAGGACCTGCCCGTCTTCAGCTCGCAGGATTTCTTCATGCAGGTGGCGGAGAACAAGGCTTCGATCGACGACATCCCCAAGATCGACGCAGGCCACGCGAACCACCACAAGCACGCAGAGAAGCCCGTAAAGAAGGCTGCAGCGAAACAGAAATCAGCGGCCGATTAGTTAAGGCTCCGCGAACGGGACATAACTTAAGTTATGTCCCGCGGTCCTACGAGTTAGGCAAGTTCACTTCGCATGCTATAGATTGCCAGATGTCTAGTGGCTATTGTCTGTGAGGCGGCTCTATGCCAACCTCCGCCTTATGCGCTGTTTCGTTTCCCGGCGCCCCAATGTAGATCCCATAGAGCTAAAGTTGAGGGAAGCCATGCACGACATAAATATTCGCCTATTCGCGCGTGATAATGTTCCTTAACATGGGGATACTAAGTGCGAGGCTCTGGCGTACTCCTCGGGCTTCGCATGGTAATACTTCGGGAGACTTCAGGTATGAGCATACGAGCTGTCGGCGGGATGTTTTTGTTTATAGCTGCTTTGATTATTGCCGCTGTCCTTCGAACCGGCCCTACGCTTCTTGATTGGCTGGCTTTGGCACCGCCTTTCATTACACTCTGGGGAGTGTGGACCAGCCTCCGAACCGTTACCAAAACCTCTTTTCTCCTGGAGAAGAACGCTAAACAGGAAGATGAGCGCGCATTTGACCGGATGCGGCAGCACTTGAATATTATGGCCGGTGAGGCCTTATTTTGCATGCTCCTGTCTGTCTTCGCGGGATTGACGATAGGGCATGCAACCGCACATCTCCCTCTCTGGCTTCATAAATAGCTTGCGTCTCAGTAAGGGCACTTACATTCACGCGTGCTCGGAGCGTTCTCCAGTCTGGGATATCTGGTTCAACGGGATTGAGCCTCATTCCAATAGCGCGCTCGGCAATCCAGTGGACATACGCGACTCAGATTACGAAGATCGATGAGGTGCTGCCACCCGGGAGAAATGAGAAAGCTTGTTAGGTACAGCATAGAATCGAAGTGTGGCTCTTGCACCGCCTTCTGTCGCCGCGCCCGTCCGGCGCGGTCTTGGTCTAGATACGTTGCCGCGATGGTGGCACCTGCTGTCTCTCGATGCGCCGACGGTTGCAGCACTGTGGTCGTGGAGCATCGCCCGGGCGTTGGCAATTCATCTCCCCTGGAGCGCTCCTCTGCTGCTGGCGCTGGGAACGTGGCTGGTGTATGTCGCCGACCGCCTTCTCGACGGACTTTCAATTCCCAACGGATTGGCCATTCCCAACGGCCTGTCGCGCGATTCGGTCAATGCAGTCAATGCCTCCGGTCTGCGTGAGCGCCACTTCTTCTACGCGCGCCATCGCAGCGCATTTCTTCTGGCCGCCGTTCCTGTGGGGCTGCTGCTTCTCTGGCTCATCCTCACCCGCATGAATTCGGCAGCCCGCTACGAGGACGTTGCGATCTTCAGCATCGCTCTCCTCTATTTCTGCGTGATCCATCTGTATGGACCGCGCGCGGAGCGTTGGCTGCCCAAGGAGCTGGCAGTCGGCGTGGTCTTCGCCGCTGCCACGGCGGTTCCTGCCTGGGCTCGATTGCCGGGTGGCAGTTCCCCCTCGGGTACGCTCCTGATCACAACCGTCGCGTTGTTCGCCGGGCTGTGCTGGCTTAATTGCGTGGCCATTGAAAAGTGGGAGCGCGGTCAGGTGCGGCTAAAAAGAGAGGCCACTGTCTCCAGCGACGCCGTTCCGCATCGCACGACTCTCTGGGCGCAGAGGCATTTTCAGATGCTGAATGGTGGAGCGGCTGTCATCGCCGCGTTAGCCGCGGCCCTCGGCGTTGCGGCAAGGCTTCCTGTGCCCGTTTCCGCGATCTTTCTGGCGTCAGCACTCACAGCGGGCATCCTCGCGGCTCTCGACTACTGGCAGGCGCGCGCGCCCTTGAGCGCATTTCATCTTCGCATCGCAGCCGATGCCGCCATGTTGACGCCTTTGCTGTTTGTCTTCGTCCTGCGCTGATGGCTGCCAACTTCGATCGCATCGCACGCGCCTACCGTTGGATGGAATACCTATCCTTCGGCCCGATGCTGAAGCGGTGCCGATTTTACCGGCTCGGCGATGCAGCGAAGCGCCGGCACGCGCTGGTTATCGGCGATGGCGACGGACGATTCTTGGCCCGGCTGCTCCGGGAAAATAAGCAGCTCACGGCCGAAGCGGTAGACTCCAGCCGCGCCATGCTGCAGCTCCTCGAAAAGCGCGCTGCTGGCGCTGGCCAGAGGCTCGCGGTTCGTTGCACCGATGCCCGCGCATTCTCGCCGTCAGGACGATACGATCTCGTGGCGACTCACTTCTTCCTCGACTGCCTCACCACGGAAGAAACGGCCGCGCTGACCGAGCGGATTCGTCCGCACCTGCTCTCCGGCGCGATGTGGATCGTCTCCGATTTCGCGATTCCCCCGGGACTCGCCGCGCTTCCGGCTCGCGTGATCGTTTCTGTCCTCTACGCGGCATTCGGCGTCCTCACCGGGCTTGAGATCCAGCGCCTGCCGCGCCATGGCGATGTGCTGCGAGCAGCAGGGTTTTCGCTGGATGATCGCAAGGAGTGGCTGGGAGGGCTGCTGTTCAGCGAATCCTGGATTTTCATCGGGCCTGCGAATGGCTCGACGCGCTCTCAAGGCAACCGATCCGAGGCTGACGGTCTCCCATTGAAGAATGACAGAAGCTTTCACTTCAAGCGTGGTTAAACAACACGGCGTCCTTGGCTGGCTCTTTGGCGCTGTGCCCGGCACGATTCCGGGAATTGAGCCGGGCACCGGTCCGAGCATCGACCCCGGCCCCATTCCCGCCCCGAATCCCGATCGCGACCCGCTGCCCAGCCCCGAGCCAGATCCCGATCCTGTTTTGCCTCCGGGGCCGTTTCCCGTTCCTGAGCCAGCAACTTACTGATTCTTTTCGTCCCCTCGCGTCGAAATTCACACTCTTTCCGTCGCTCAATTGTTACAATCACGTGAACAGAGTTGATTGACCCCGTTTCTCGAGGTCCCCTGACTACCCTCCAACCGACGGAAACATTCTCGTGAATATCTATGTTCTTCGCCACGCAAGCGCCGGCATACGCCGGTTGAACCCAGTCATTGATGCCAAAAGGCCGCTCGACAAAGAAGGCAAGCAGCAGTGCATTCTGGTCGGCAATTATCTCAACGCGTTGCACGTGCAATTTGACCTGGTCATCTCCAGCCCTTTGAAGCGGGCTCTGCAAACTGCCTCTTTCGTGGGCACGGAGACCGGCTATGACGGACATATCCAGATTTCGGAATCGCTCTCCCCCAGCGCGACTGTGAAGGACTTCGAAGCGCTGGTGAGCAGCCTCAACGGACATGAAAACGTGCTGGTCGTGGGGCATAACCCCAATCTGCCGGTGCTGCTCTCATCGCTGCTGGGACCCAAGATCAATATCCGCCTGCGGAAAGGCGCCGTCGCCAGGGTGGAATGCACGCGCCGGCCGGGCACGCTGCACTGGCTGGTCGATCCGCGCATCCTGCGCGGCGCCTATGCCAGCGTTACGAAGAGCTCCCGCCGGAAGACCTCGCGGAAGTAGTCCGCCTCTTTACGAAGCGACCAGAGTTCCAGCTCCGCGCCGGTGCGTCCAGGGCTGAGTTCAAGCAATACCCGCTTGGGATAGGTGCGCACCCGGACGCGCAGCACGTCGCTGGCGCGGTCCTGGTTGAGCGCCACCGCCAGCCGCAACAGAACCACCGCCCGCTTCACATTCTCATGCTCTTCCGGAGGCACCTGCCGCATGGTGCGTCCCTCCGCCTCGGGACGGCTCTTGCCGATGTAGCGTGCGATGGCCGAGGTGACCACCCGTTGCGTCGCCGTGAAGCCGAAGATTTCGGAGTTGGCGATGATGTATTGCGCGTGCCGGTGATGCCCCTGGTAGTTCATGAACTTGCCGATGTCGCGCAGCATCGCCGCAGACTCCAGCCAGGTCTGGTACTCGGCAGGCAGCTCATGAATGGCGGCTAAATCATGGAAGAGCTGTGCAGCATGCAACCGGACGGGCTCGGCCTGTCGCGGATCGACACCGTAGCGCCGGCAGGTTTCGAGCACTCCCTCCCAGCGGTCGCGCTCGTACTGCTGGTGAGCCGTAGTGCGCGCATCCTGCTCGGCCAGCATCTGGGACAGGATGCCGTCGCGCAAGCCCATGTCGGAGTAGCGGAAGCCGGGCAGCGAGAAGTGATCGAGTAGCTGCGCATAGACATGAGCGCCGGCCACGATAATCTCCGAGCGGCGCGGGCCGATGCCGGCCACTCCGCTGCGCGTCTCATTGTTCATCTTGGTCAGCTTGTCGGCCAGCCGGCGGACATCCTGTGACGGCGCGATGTATTCCTTCTTCGTCGGCCGCACGCGGTTGATGACCTTGCTGGCCTCGGAGAGCGCAGCAGCGGTGCCGGAGGTCGCGATGACCAGCGAAATGCGCTCCGCATGAATCCGCCGCGCTGCTTTGCGCAGCTCGCGGGAGATGAACTGCTTCATCCGGGCGATCTCTTCCTTGGTCGGAGGATCGGTCTTTAAGAATTCCTCCGTCAGTCGCACCGCTCCCAGCGGCAGGCTGACCGTCTCGCGGATGCGCTTGCGATCGGAGAGCGAAATCTCGCAGCTTCCGCCGCCCACGTCGATGAGGATGCAGCGGCCTGAGGTTCCCGGCTCGTTGCTCATCACGCCGCGATGAATCAGCCGCCCTTCTTCGAGGCCGGAGATGATCTCCACGTCCCAGCCGGTCTCGTCCCGCACCCAGGCCAGGAAGGCGCGGCCGTTGCGGGCATCGCGCATGGCGGCGGTCGCGACGGCGCGAACCTGGTCGGCTCCGTGAATCTGAACAGCCTTGTAGAAGCGCTTCAGCGCGCTCAGCGTGGCGGCCATCGACTCGGGCGAGACCAGCCCCGTTTCGAAGACGCTTCCACCCAGGCGCGTGACCTCGCGGTCCTCATGCACCACGCGCAAGCGGTGCTGGACTACACGAGCGATTTTGAGCCGGCAGGAGTTCGAGCCGATATCGATGGCGGCAAATGTCTGCATCTTTGGCGGTGCGCCTTCGGAATGTTTCTTAAAGGAAGATACACGAGGAGGGTGACGGAAATGTGGATGCCAGCCGGTATCCGAGCCATAATTCCACGGGCAATCGGGAGCTAAGAAGCGGTGGGGGAGGTATGGGACGACGGGTGCGGTTTCGATATTCGACGACGGCCCGAAGCCGAAGCATGCCACTCGCCCATCAGCCGTCCGCGCATGCGCTCCGCCGTTTTCATAGCCGACGTGTAATGGAGTTCACGCTCGTGCTCGATGCGGGCAGTGAGCTCCATCCCCTGATCGCCGAGAGCGCTGTGCGCCTCTTCGGCGAGCACCAGCCAATCGTGCCAATCGCCGATCTCATCCTGAAGCTTCTTGAGCGCCTTTCCTACAGCTTCGGCGTGCTGGTCATCGGCGCCGGTCTCGGCCATGTAGCGGGCTTTTTTTGCCCCCTTGCGAAAATCATGAAGGTTCTCGGCGTGAAGCTGCTGCATCTCGCTCGATAGCCGAGCAAAGGCTTCGAGAGCGGAGATGGCCGCGCTTCTAGCCGCGCGCCGCGCCGGTTGCTTCTGCAGTGCCTCAGTTACGGCCAGCAGGTTCGCGTCCAGCTTAGACGCCCATTTCCGCGCGCCGTCGACCAGGGGTTGCGAATGATCCTGCCGGCTGTGCTTGAGCCAGGCATCGAGATCCTCCACTTGTTTCTGCAAAGGGGTCCGGGCAGCGACGTGAGAGCCTGCTTCGCCGGAGATCTGCCCGTCCCGAATGGAATTCGCGCCGTCTTTTGCCGCGGATTTCATCAGATCGGCGAGCAGATCGCGATGAACATCGAGGTCGCGAACCGCTCCCGCCGAGCGGCGTATCTTCTTGAGCAGCCGCCGCCAGCGGGCTATCGCCTCAGCCAGAGTTGCTTCGACAGATTCGGCCTCGGCTGCGAAGGGACCGCCCGGCATCGAACGTTGAATGGAATCCAAAATGGCCTCGATGCGGCGCGTTCCGGTGCGGACATCGTGAACCGCATCGACGCTGGGCTGATAATTCTTTGCTCCGGAGCCCTCCGGCCGAACGCAATGGCCGAGATTTTGCCTCAACTTGGCGGTCAATTGCGCCAGATGACCCGCTTCCGGATTCACGCGCCGTTGCCCAGCCGGCGTGGTCCGGCTGATATCCTGAGTCTTTGGCTGAAATGACTTCAATGACAACACCTCATCCATCCAATCAGATTGCGGTGAATGGCGAAAGGCCTTCCCTGTATTCGTCGCCGGCGAAGAGCTGGACCCTTCTGCTGCTGGTCTTCCTCGCCGTGCATTTCGTAGCGCTTTTTACGCCCGCGCTGCTGGACGACGCCGACGCAACCCACGCCAATGCGGCCCAGCACATGGCCATGAGCGGCGACTGGGTCACGCTTTATGTGAACGGCATCCGCTATCTTGAGAAGCCTCCGCTGCCTTATTGGCTGGCCGCCGTCGATTACCATCTCTTCGGATACAACGTCTTCGCCACCCACCTCCCCATTTCGCTGGCGGTGCTGGCCTGCGCCGTGCTGGCCTGGGTGTGGGCGCGGCGCGCTTACGGCGAACGTGCAGCGTTTTACGCGGCGCTGGCGATTCTCACCTCGATCGGAGCCTTCCTCTGGACCCGCTTTTTCATCCCCGAATCGCTGCTGACCTTCTTTATCGCGCTGGCGCTGTTCGGCTTTCTCACGGGATTGGAGGACCGCAAGCCGTCGCGGTTTTACCTGGCCTATGCTGCCCTGGCAATCGCCGTCCTGGCCAAGGGCCTGATCGCGCCGGTGTTCTTTCTTGCCGCAGTCATCCCTTATCTCGTCGTCACCGGGGAGTGGCGGCGGTGGCGGCAAATGCGTCTCTTCACCGGACTGCTGCTGTTCCTGGCCGTCGCTGCTCCGTGGCATGTGCTGGCTGCACTCCGCAATCCGGACCACGGCAACCCGGTGGGCAATGTGCCTTCCCCGGGCCACGTCCACGGCTTCCTTTACTTCTACTTCTTCAACGAACACTTCCTGCGCTTCCTGGGCAAGCGCTATCCCCACGACTACAACAAGCAGTCGTGGATCGCTTACTGGCTGGGCCAGCTGGTCTGGCTCTTTCCCTGGAGCCTGTTCCTGCCTGCGGCCCTGATGCGAGCCTGGCGCAACCGGCGGGTCTTCTTCTCCGACCTGCGCTATGACGCCACCAACACCATTCAGTTTCTCGATCCCAAGCTGACCGCCTACGACGCTTCGACGCTGGCCTCGCGGCTGCGCTTCCGCGCCCGCACCGGGCTGCTGCTGAGTCTGTATGCCGGGTTCATCCTGATTTTCTTCGCTATCTCGACCAATCAGGAATATTACACCTGGCCGGCATGGTTTGCCGTGCTCCTCTTGATCGCCGGCTCACTGGCCTCCATCGAAGAAGCCCCGGAAGGCAACGCGCGCTGGATCAATGCTTCGAGCCGTTGGCTGACCACGGCGCACGCGCTCTTTGCCATCGTAGGCGTGCTGGCGGCAGTGGCGCTGGGATACGGCCTCTGGGCTTCGCGGCAGCTGCCCTTCGTCGCCGACATCGGCACGCTGCTGGCGCATCGCGGAGTGGGCGACTATTCGCTGGCGACCTCGCACCTCTTCGATCTCACTGGACCATCGTTCGCGGCCCTGCGCCTGCCCGCCGCTCTGGCCGCGGTGACTCTGCTGCTGGGACCGCTGGCCGCATGGGTGCTGCGCCGCCGCGGAGCCGGTTTTGAATCCACCGCGACCGTGGCCTTTACCTCCGCGCTCTTCCTGATCGCGGCGCATATCGCCTTCGTGCGCTTCGAGCCGATGCTCTCTTCGAAAGCCATGGCGGATACCATCAATCGCATCGCCCAGCCCGACGACCAGCTGCTAATCTACGGCGACCAGGCCGACGCTTCGTCCATAATCTTTTACACCCATCGGCGGCCGCTGCTGGTGCATGGGCAATCGTCGTACTTCGAAAACCATTTCGGATCTTCGATGATCTGGGGGTCGGATTATCCCGACGCGCCGCATATCTTCCTCGACGACGCCGACCTGCTCGCGAAGTGGGGTAGCGGACCGCGCAAGTTCCTCTTCGTTCCGGGAGACTCCCGCCAGCACGTCGAGCAGATGCTCGGAGCCAAGCTCTATCCGCTGCAGGAGCTCTCAGACAAGATGCTCTACACGGATAGATAGGGTGTAGGGATCAGGGTTTAGGGTGTGGTAACACTACTCCCTAAACCGTGCCTTTGGCTGCGCCCTCCACCCTCTCCCCTACACCCTATTGTTGCCGCACTCCCATCAGCTCTACGTCGAAGATCAGGTCGGCTTTGGCTGGAATCTGTCCGCGGCCGGCTACGCCGTAGGCCAGCTGATAGGGGATGAAGAGCCGGCGCTTGCCGCCCACCTTCATGCCGACAAAGCCTTCGTCCCAGCCCACGATCACGCTGCGACGGCCTTGCATAAACTCGAACGCCTGCCCGCGATCGTAAGAGGAATCGAATTTCGTTCCGTCCGTAGCCAGCCAGCCGGTGTAATTCACGGAATAGAACTCGCCAGGCTGCGCCTCGTCGCCGGTTCCTACCGTGATGTCCTGATAACGCAGCGCGAACTGCACCTTGACCGGAGCCTTCGCCGGAGGAATGTTCTTCGGGAGGGGCGGAGTGGCGGGTGCGGCGGGCACGACTTTCCGATGAACCGGCGTAGCCGGCTTACTTGCCGTGGTCGCCGGCTTCGCAGGGGCCGTCTGGGCAAACAGGGGGTTGGACAGCAGAAGGCCGGAGGCGAGAAGGGACAGCGCAAAAGATGTGGATCGAACGGAATACATGCTTGCTCCAAGGGTTAAGACTGAACAAAAGATAATCTATGAATGGCCGGCCGCAAATGCTCTCGCTCCGGCCGGCTGGTAATTTCACAGATATTTCCTCTGTACGGAGCTTCATGCTGATTCGCACAACCCGGCTCGCTGCCTGTTTTCTTTTCTTGCTTTGCATCTCCGGCTTCGCTTCTGCCGGCGCGCAGAATCCCAAAGCCCTCTTCTATCTCACCCGCAGTCCGGCCTCGGTACGCTCGTTTCTGGCGCACGCCGAGCAGATCGATATCCTGGTGCCGACGTGGTACTCGGTCGACCAGGATGGCCTGGTCTCCGGCGGCACCAATCCTCTGGTGCTGGCGACCGCCAAGCGGATTCACCTTCCGGTCATGCCCATCGTCGGCAACGATGGCTTCAATCAGGAGGAGTTCCACAAGCTCCTGTCGAATCCCGGCGCCGAGCGCCTGATGATCGCGCAGCTCATCGATGCCGCGAAGACCAACGGCTACACGGGGTTCCAGTTCGATTTCGAGAACGTGCGCTGGACGGATCGTGATCTGCTCACCGCCATTGTGGCTGAGACTGCGACCGCCTTTCACCAGCAGGGATTGCAGCTATCGATCGCGGTGGTTCCCGGCGCTCCGGGCCACTCCGGAGAGAGCGGCTTTGCTAACTGGATCTACGCCAATTGGCGCGGAGCTTACGATCTGGACGCGCTGGCCAAGTCCGTCGACCTGGTCTGCCTTATGACCTACGACCAGCACACACGTTGGACCTCGCCCGGCCCGGTGGCGGGATGGGACTGGACGGTCAAGAATCTTGACTATGCGTTGAAGTTCATTCCGCCGCAGAAGCTTTCGCTGGGAATTCCTGTCTACGGCTACCACTGGTACGCAGGAACGCCGACCAAGCCCGAGGAGAAGCCCAACCCGAGCGCCGATTATGAACCATCCCAGGACGCGGTCGATTTGGCGAAGGAGTTCGATACGCCCATTCAGTGGGACCCGGTCGACCGGACCGCGTGGTTCTACTTCTACCGTGATGACATGCGGGAGTGGGTCTTCTTCACGGATAAGCGGACCTTCCAGGAGCGCTACGATCTGGCGAAGCAGCGCGGATTGCAGGGCTTCTGCTCATGGGACCTCGGGGAAGAAGATCCTTCGGTCTGGAGTGCTCTGCCGGCGCACAAGTAAGTTAGAGAACATCCGTTGCACACAATGCAAAAGGGCAGACCGCAGTGGTCTGCCCTTTTACCTTTGCTTTGCACAAAAAATCTTTTCTGACTGGAAGAGTCCGTTGGCTGCCCGCGATTCTCCTTCGCCAACGGCAAGCAGAGGAAATCGCGAAAACCTGCGCCTCTCCCAGCCTGGGTGTTTCTTCGCGGTGCATTTTCAGGTCGGCCGACCTGAAACTCACCGACGTTAAAGGGATGCCGAAAGCTAGGCGAAGGGTGGTCCCGAGCGGACTTTCCTCCCGGTCCCGGGCAAGTCTGGAATTGCCAGAAATCCTCAAATTCGGCTGTTTCTGCATCCCATTTACGGTAGTTTAAAGAAAGCTATATTCGAGGTTGACGGCTTTTTCATGAACAATCCCGCCACTTCCGAGGCGCAGGCCCTGTTGGCCATGCCCTTTCCTCCAGATTTTCTGCCCGGAGCTCGCTCCGCCGTCGATACCTGTCTGCGCATTCAGCCTTCGGAGAAGGTCACGCTGATTACGGATCAGGCGACGGCGCCGATCGCCGCGTCTCTAGCGCAGGAGCTAGCGGCCAACGGTTGCCGCTGGAACGCCTTCGTCCTCGAAGACCTGGCGCCGCGCCCGCTAGTCGATATGCCTGAGCGAGTCCTCGCCGACATGGAAACTTCGGATGTGAGCATCTTTGCGGTGGGCGTGCAGCGCAACGAGCTGCGCTCGCGCATGCAGATGACTGAAGTCGTGAACCGGCGGCACATGCGCCACGCGCACATGGTAAACATCACGCCGCAGATCATGTGCGAGGGCATGCGCGCTGACTTCCATCGCGTCGATCAACTTTCGCAGAAGGTCATCGAGAAGGTGCGCCGGGCCAGCTATATCCGGGCAACGACGGCTGCCGGAACGGACATTCGCGCCGATCTGAATCCGGATTACAAGTGGCTCAAGACCTCGGGCATCATCTCGCGCGACAAATGGGGCAACCTGCCCGGCGGTGAGATCTTTACGACTCCGGGCGAAGTCAACGGAAGGTTCGTGGTGGATGGCGTGGTCGGAGACTACCTCTGCGCGCGCTATGGCCTGCTCGAAGCATGTCCGCTGACCATCGAGATTAGGGGTAACCGCATCGCCTCGTGTGAATCCAGCAACCGCGAACTGCGCGATGAATTCTGGGCCTACACGCACACCGACGAGAACTCCGACCGCGTGGGCGAATTTGCCATCGGCACCAACGTAGGCGTGGAACACGTGATCGGCAATATTCTGCAGGATGAAAAATTTCCGGGCATCCATATCGCTTTCGGCAATCCCTACGGCGAACACACCGGAGCACCCTGGACGTCGACCACGCACATCGACGTGGTTGGCCTGCGCTTCAATATCTGGGTGGATGAAGAGCAGATCATGAAAGACGGCAGCTTTCTGGTCGCCGTCTAGTAGCCGCGGCGAAATAAACTAGCAAGTATCGCCAAGCTGGATTTGCGGTTCGCCTCTCAGCTCCGCGATATATCGCCGAGCAGTCGTGGGCCGCAGTGGTCTTTTGCATTCCCGAAACGGGAACGGTAACCTATCCTTCGCGCATCTCTTTGCTGGAGCGAAGCTGCCGGCTTTCGCCGGCTCCACAACCTGCAGCTTTCCAGCCTCCGCACTCTGCACCGTCTGAAATTTCCTCTGCATCCAAAGGAGCGTATGTCGACCACGCAAACTGCATCGCACACCGGCACAGCCTCCACTTTCGAGAAACGCCAGCTTGGCAATTCCGATCTTCACATCACGACCATCGGCTATGGAGCCTGGGCCATCGGCGGCGGCAATTGGGAGTTCGCCTGGGGCGCACAGGATGACGACGAGTCGGTCAAGACCATCGAGCGCGCCATCGACTCCGGCATCAACTGGATCGACACCGCTGCGATCTACGGTCTCGGCCACTCAGAAGAGATCGTCGCCAGGGCGCTCAAGAACATCGGCAGCAAGCCTTATGTCTTCACCAAGTGTTCCATGCGCTGGAACGACGACCGCCAGATCTATCGCAGCTTGACAGCCGCGTCGGTTCAGGAAGAACTCGAGAACTCGCTCCGCCGGCTCAACGTGGACACCATCGATCTTTACCAGATCCACTGGCCGAATCCCGAGACCGAGATCGAAGAGGGGTGGGAGACGATGGCCAAGCTTCAGCAGCAAGGTAAGGTGCGCTACATCGGCGTATCGAATTTCAATGTCGAGCAGATGAAGCGCGCGCAGAAGATCGCCCCCATCACCTCGCTGCAGCCGCCTTATTCGCTGCTCAACCGGAACATCGAGCCGGAGATCCTGCCCTTTTGCCAGCAGAACAATATTGGAGTCATCAACTATTCGCCGATGGTTTCCGGTCTGCTCTCCGGCAAGATGACAGCAGAGCGGATTCAAAGCCTTCCCGCCGACGATTGGCGCAAGCGCAGCCCGAACTTCAATGAGCCTAAGCTATCGCGCAATTTGAAACTGGTGGAGATTCTGCGCGAGATCGGCAACAGCCGTGGCGTTGAGCCTGGTGTGGTTGCCACCGCCTGGACGCTGCGCCATCCGGCGATCACGGCAGCGATTGTGGGTGCTCGCCGCCCGGACCAGATCGACGGCGTTCTTCCCAGCGCAGCCTTTCGCCTCACCGACCAGGAAGCGGAGCGGCTGGAATCGTTTCTCCGGTCGAACCCATAGATTGGGCCTTCCCTGAAGCTGAAAAAGCCCACGCTATGCGTGGGCTTTTTCTTTCGGAGAACCGAAGGCTACATTGCTTCAAGGAAGCGCGGGAAGTAAAGCGCCGAATGCTCCTGGAAGAGGGTGGTCATGTGTGCCAGCATTGCGCTGTAAGCGGTAGCCGCGCGGTGCGCGTGTACCGAAGCCGCAACACCCGAACGGGAGAACGCATACTTCACGAGGGAGATAACGACCGCCATGCGAAGCTGCAAGGCATCGCTGCGAAGCTCCTCGATCAGTTGCTCGGGAACGTCCTCTCCATGCTCGGTCGCGTAATCGGCAAGCTCCATGAGGACGCCGGCGTTGGTGTACATCGCCCAAAGGCCGTTGGCTCCGTCGATGCGCTTCCACACGTCCGCAGGGGTCGCGTTGATCTCATCACTATAGAGGTAGCGGTCAGTCACTTCAGAGAAGTTGAACTCGCTGTTGGAGCGGAGGCGGGAGACGATGGAATCCCAGTCCGCAGTGCGGCGTTGCGCCTGCTGGCGACGCCAATAGATCGCATAGGCGACCATGCCGGTTATAGAAGCTGTCGAAATGATGGGCAGAATCATTTGTTTTTATCTGCGCTTCCTGGCAACAATGGATTGTTGTCTTTTTGCTGTTGGACCTATAGATACCAAAAATTCCGACATTTTGGAATTAAATTCTTTTCTTGGGGCCTCTTGGCGGGCGAAAGAATAGCACCAATAGTACAGTGAACAAAGGTAACCAACCACCCGCAAATGCTGTAACTCATAGTATTGATTGGCAAAATCGGGTCCGCGGTGCAAATGACTGATGGCGACCTCTACGATCAAGTCCACCGCCGCGTAAAAGGCCAAACCGGAAACCAGCTGCAAAACGTGGTTTTTCCACCCCAGCCCCAATACTTGCGAGAACCCGGCGATCAGAACGAACGTGACCAGGCGGAGAATCGCCATGCTCATATTGATCACCGTAAAGGCATGCGGATGGGTGAGCGTCGCTGCGTTGAGATGTGCGGCGATGAAAAAACCCACCACTCCAATGCCCACCATCAGCAGCGCTAGAAAATACAGCACGCCTCGCGGCAGCGACTTCTTCACAGGCTGGAGGACGCTTCCGGCCACTTCCAGTAAGACACAGGCCTCAAGGAGATACTGCGGGAAATTGAGAGAGAAGTAGACCTGGTAATAAATCCGCGAAGAAGTATGGTGCAGGAACCAATAGAGGGTTGGCTCCGAGAGGATGTTGAAGGCGACCCACGCACAGAAGATGGGAAAGGTGCGAAAAGACTTTCGCACAGCCAGGATGCCGAGAAGCAACAGCTGTCCGGCCGATCCTGCTACCCAGAGTACGTCGTCGAGGTGCGAAAGCTGCATCTCAGGCCCTTCCTGGCAGAAGAATATCAGCAGAAAGGGCCATGAGCGGGAGAAAACCCTGCGTCCTGATTACTTAGAGAGTTATACGGCGGCCGGCGGAGGCAGCGGCGCCGGGGCCGAAGGACCACGCATGGCGAACGCTGGCGGCGGCAATGGGGCCGGAGCAGAAGGACCGTGGCTGGCAAATGCCGGTGGAGGCAACGGCGCCGGAGCGGAAGGGCCACGCATGGCGAACGCTGGCGGCGGCAACGGGGCCGGAGCGGAAGGACCGTGGCTGGCAAATGCCGGCGGAGGCAGCGGCGCCGGAGCGGAAGGACCACGCATGGCGAACGCCGGCGGAGGCAGCGGTGCTGGAGCCGAAGGGCCGTGGCTGGCAAATGCTGGCGGCGGCAACGGAGCCGGGGCAGAAGGGCCACGCATGGCCAATACGGTGGACGCCGAAAGAATCAAAGTTGCTGCGCTGAGGACCTTGGTGTAGGTGGACGACATTGAGATTTCTCCTGATGTAAGTTCGCGGGGGCAGTTCAAAGGTGTTTGATCCCGTTGAACCTAGAACACAGCTTAATCTCAGGACTGCAATTTGTTGCAACTATTGTGTGATTTTTTTTGCGCCTGTAGTTTGGTTACGGAAAATCGGTAACCACAGTGTATGTATTAGTGATTACCCCGTCATTATTAGGTCGAATTTAAGGGAATTTAGAACGCATATCTGGGAAAACTCCCGGAAACAAAGGACTAACTTTATCTCTCTATAACTTGTTGTTGCTAGGTAGGAGTTGCCGCAATAACTCATTCGATATCTTGGGGGCCCGCGCGATGAAGAGAGGAAAATCTGCGCAGGCAGGCGATCAAAATTTCATAGCACTTAAGTGCTATTGCAAGTTATCCGGCTCGATCTTACCAGCTTACCGATTCTTTATGAGTTATCGCTGCGGGCGAATTTCGGAGTCCGTTATGCCCTTTCGGGCTTAACGGTGCGAGTGAAAAAGCTGGCGAGGCAGACGAGGACTGTGGCGGCTTACCGCTGAGGGCGGAAGCAAAGTATGGATACCGCTTTGCGCCGCAGCTCGAAGGGCGGGGCTGGCTCTTTGCCATTCCCGGGGCCGGCTCTTCGCCATTCCGGGGCCGGCTTCGTTTCCCTCGCCGCTTCCAACATAAGCCAGAAAAATTTCCTCCCAGCGGCACCAGCCCCCAAAAGGCACAACTGCTTCTATAGTGGTGGCCACTCCGTCATGCTGCCTTCGAGCAGAGCCGAGCATTTCTCGACGCGTAGTTCACCATCGTGAACTACAAATTCCCGAGGATGCCCCGTGGCGCCGGTGCTCCAGAGAGAGCATCCGGCATAAGCGCCATCTTTGCGGACGATGTAGTACTCCATATCCAGATAACGAACCTTGTTCATTTCGCCGTTGTAGTTGCGCACGATTCGCCGGAGCGTCTCCATGCCGGCATCCTTCGGGCTGTAGCCCTGGCGCATGAGCTCCACGATGGTGTGCGCGCCTGCGACCTTAATGTTTTCTTCACCGGTGCCGGTGGCGCCGGCGGAGCCCACATCCTGGTCGGTAAAGCTGCCCGCGCCCAGGATGGGAGAGTCGCCGATTCTTCCCGCCAGCTTCCAGGCCAAGCCTGAAGTGGTGGTCGCACCGGACATCTCTCCCTTCGTGTTTACAGCGGAGACATGGACGGTCCCGGTGGTAGGCCATAAAACCTGCTCAACGGCGGCGAGGCGCTTTTCGGGCTCGATGCCGAGATCAGCAGCCATTTCGGTGAGCTTGCGGGTGCGCATCGCAATCAATTGCCGCCACTCCGGCGTGGGATGGCGCGGAATCGCACCCGGGCTCAACCCCGGGCTCAACCCTGGCCCCGTTGAAGCAAGCCCGTGCAGATCCATGGTCGGTTGGGGTGTGGGGTGATCCGCGTAGGGATCTTTCCATGCAGGATCTGCCATTCCCGGCCCCCACCAATCCATCTGGGAGTGGCCTTCCTTCCATAGCATCCACATTTTGCGAGCGTCTTCGGTGAGCAGATTTTCGCGTGGGAAGCCCAGATCGGCGGCGAAATTTTCAGCGCCCGGTCCGGCCAGCATCACGTGCGAAGTATGCTCGAAGACCTTGCGTGCGACCAGGCAGACGTTGCGGATGTTGCGCACGCCGGCCACCGAGCCCGCACGCCTCGACGGCCCATGCATGCAGCAGGAATCGAGTTCCACGATGCCGTCTTCATTCGGCAGGCCGCCCAGTCCGACGCTGTGGTCCCGAGGATCGTTCTCGCGGCCGAGACAGACATGGTGAACGGCATCCAGCGTGTCCTGCCCATCGAGCAGCATGCGATAGGCTTCCTGCACCGTCTGGTCGCCGGTCACTCGAGTCACGATGACCGGTTTCGCTGGCGGCTTCAACTGCTTCACCCGATCCGGAGTTAGATTTTGGGTCGCGCGTTGCTCGTCGGCATACGCTTCGCTTCTGGCGATGCCGATGCCTGCGGCGGTGAGCGCTCCCTTGGATAAAAAATCCCGTCTCGTGGTCATGATGGCTCCGATCGTAATTGAACTTTGGGGCTACATTGGGGCAGGTTAGCGCCGTCCGCGCGAGGGCGCTCGTGTCGTGTCGGCAGGCGCGCCGATCTGGGTGTCGTCCAGCTCTGCGCCGTAGTAGCAGAGCATGTCGTAGGAAGCGAAATAGGCGTCATCGTTGAGCGCCGCGAGCGTGTCTTTTTCCGAACCGGGAATCTCACGCGTGTCGCGATCCACCGAATGAATCAGGATCGACGGAATGCCTTTGAAGCGGAACAGCTTTGTGTCGTCGATCTTAAGCCAGCTTCCAGGGATCTCTTGTTGAGGCGGCGGAAGCCCCTTATCCTGAGCCGCCAGCGCCAATGTGTTCTGCAGCAGCGATTCGGCTGACGAAGTGTAGAAGCCGATGGGGCGAAGATAAAAACGCGTTGCGCCAAGACCGAGCGCATCGACCGCGATCACTGCTTTCAAAGCGTGCAGATCGGCTTTGGAGAGCGAGCGCAGATAGCTTTTGGCCCCGGCGTCGCCTTTTACCTCCAGGAAGACGAAGGTATGTTTGCGCGGCGTCGCGGCGAGGGCGTGATAGAGAAAAGGGAGCGTGGTCGCTCCCGTCCAATTCTCGACCGCGCTCTGGCCGGGACCATTGTGTTCATAGTGGGCGACAAACAAAATTGTGTCCGGCGAGCTGCCGGAGAGAGTGCAGACCAGGTTTGCTCCGCCGTTGAAGGCCTGTTCGCGAATTTCCTCGCCGGTGCACTGCATGTCCTTAAATGTCTGCTTAAGCTGGGCCAGGCGAATGCCGTCATCCTGCGGCACGTGCCGCACCATCGCAACGATGTCCTGCAGAGGCATCGTCCAGAAGAAAAGACCGCGCCGTTGACCGGGTGCATTGGTGTCGACTGAGAGCAGGATAAGAAGAAGAGCCAGTAAGCGCATGAAGGATCGGCCGGTGGCGGAAGGATAGCAGAAGGTCGGCCTGGTCCTTGCCCGCAGACAGGAGCCCGCACGACTGGCCTGCCTGGGACGATCCTGCTAGGCTTGCTTTTCCACCATGCGAACCTCTGCCCTTACCCTTCTTCTTGCTGCCGTCCCGGCTTTCGCCTTAACTGCAACCTTCGCCCAAACCGCGCCGCCTGCCGGATTGAAGGTCGATTCCCTGCCCGCAGAAGTGCGAGCCAAGATCGATGCCGCAGCGCAGAAGGTTCTCGATCAGACAGGCGTTCCTTCGGCCTCGGTGGCGATCGTGGAGCACGGAGAGATCGTTTACACGCATGCCTACGGCAACGCGAAACTCGATCCGCCCACCCCTGCGGAGCCTGCCATGCGCTACTCGGTGGGGTCGATCTCCAAGCAGTTCACGGCAGCGGCGATTCTGCTGCTCGAACAGCAGGGCAAGCTCTCCATCGACGACAAGGTTGCGAAATATCTCCCCGATCTTACCCGCGCCAATGATGTGACCATCCGCATGCTCCTGTCGCACACCTCGGGTTATCAGGACTACTGGCCGGAGGACTATCTCATGCCACCGATGTACGCGGCGACAGACTCGCAGCACATCCTCGAGGTGTGGGGAAAGAAGCCGCTGGATTTCGATCCGGGCACGCGCTGGCAGTACTCGAACACCAATTACGTCATCGCGGGTCGCATCGTGGAGATGGTAAGCGGCATGCAGCTTATGCCTTTCCTGCAGCAGAATATCTTTCGCCCGCTGGACATGGAGGCGGTCTGGAACTCGGACGCCGAAAAGCTTGGCGACACCGATGCCGCAGGATACATTCGCTACGCGCTGGGGCCGCTGCGGCCCGCTCCGAAAGAGGGCAAAGGCTGGATGTTCGCAGCCGGGGAGCTGGCCATGCCCGCTTACGATCTGGCGCAGTGGAACATCAGCGTCATGAATCGCTCGCTGCTCTCAGCAAAATCGTATGACGAGATGACCGACGCGGTGAAGCTCAAGGATGGCTCCAGCTCGAACTATGGCCTGGGGCTCTTTGTACGCACCATCCTGAATCATCCGGCGTATGAGCACTCCGGCGAAGTATCGGGCTTTGTTTCCGAGAACATCGTCTTTCCGGCGGACAAAGCGGCCATCGCTGTTCTCACCAACCAGGACGCATCGCCAGCAGCGGCAGCGATCGGCCGTGCGCTTACGCCCATCGTCCTCAATGTCGCCCCGGGTCGATCGGTCAGCAATGCAGAGCATCAGGCTCGCGCGATCTTCACCGGCTTGCAGCAGGGCAAGATCGACCGCGCACTGTTCACGGATAACTGCAACGCGTACTTCGGACAACAGGCGCTGGCCGACTTCGAATCCAGTCTCAAGCCGCTTGGTGAGCCCTCGGTGTTCACACAGAGCAGCGAAGAGCTGCGCGGCGGCATGACCTTCCGCGTCTTCCGCGTCGAGTTTCCGAACCGGCCGCAGCATCTGACGGTGACTACCTACACCATGCCAGATGGCAAGCTGGAGCAATACCTGGTGCTGCCGGCGCAATAAAGCAGGGGGTAGGGTTTAGGGGACAGGGCGTAGCGAGTTTGGATGATTGACTGGCTGGCGCGTCATCGTGACTATTCTTTGGGATATTGCAATGCGAGAAGCCTTCGAACCCGCTCCGAGAGCGAATCGAGCTCCACGAGAGCGGATCGCAGATAGCTCTTCGCGTTGGGGCCGTCCAGGCTGGCCAAAAACATGGTGTTCGTCAGACTTTGAAGCGGATTGTTGATCTGATGCGCCATCTCATGGGCACGGTCGGTCGAAGCTTGCGCCCTCGCGATCTCGCGGGCTTTTTGATCGAGCTTCTGTTGCCGCATGATGACGCCTACATAATCAGACAGGCTCTTCAAAAGCTCGTAGTCGGGTAGCTCGAAGGCATCCCGGGAGGTGTGCGACACCGCCCAGATCGTTCCCCGAATCTGGTCCGCCTCCCAGGGGATGAGCATGCCGTCGGTGATGGGCTCCGCCTGAACCCCGAGGAAATCATAGTAAGGCTTGGTGACGCGATAGAGATGCGGTCTTCCGCTATCGAGACAGCTGCCGCAGGGACTGAAAAAACGCGGGGTACGACCCTGAAGATAGGCGGAGAAGGTTCCGGCAATGGCAACCCAGCGGAAGGTCGGCTTCCCCTCTTCATCCGGCTCTTGCAGACTGATTCCGGCGCTATCCGCGCCGCAACAGGTCATCGCCACGTTGACCAGTTCCTGCAGGACATCCGCAGGCCTGGACGCAAAGACTTCCGTGACCCGGCGAAGAGCATCGAAGGGTTGCTGGAAGTCTCTTTTTTTTCCGGTTCTGCCGAGAAACGCGGGATCACTGAGTAGATCTCGGAATTCCATCCCGGTGTCAGACATCGTCTGCAAGGGTGCCTCTCGTATATGGAGATCGTACTCGACGCTGGCTACTCCGAGCGAGAAGAAAGCGTCGCGGCAGTCTCGTTAAAGCTTAGAACAATCCCGCCTGCGTCTCTTCCGCCATGTAGTCGACGACGGCTTTCAGATCGCCGGTCTCTTCGAACTTCCTGAGCTGGCGGTCGGCTCCCGTGCCTTCGCGGAGGATGGTGTGAATGTACTGGATGGCTTCGCGGCTCTCGAGCTCATCGACCACTTCATCGACGAAGTCGATGTACTCGACGATCAGATTGCGCTCCGGAACCTCTGTCTCTTTGCCGAAATCGATAAGGTTGCCATCGAGGCCGTAGCGGACGGCCCGCCACTTGTTCTCCATGATGAGCGCCCGCGAATATTGCCGCCAATCCTGATTGCGCTCGTGGAGCAGGTGAAGCTTCGCTGCCGTGGCCTGGATCAGCGCGGCTATGGCCAGCGTCTCCTCGGCGCGCATGGGGATGTCGCAGACCCGCACTTCCACAGTGTTGAAGAAGGGATGCGGGCGAATGTCCCACCAGATCTTCTTGGCGTTATCCAGGCAATTGGTCTTGATGAGCAGGTTGATGAAGTTTTCGTACTCGCTGAAGCTGGCGAAGCTGTCGGGAATATTGGTGCGGGGAAATTTGTCGAAGACCTTGGCGCGATAGCTCTTGAGGCCGGTCTTTATGCCCCGCCAAAACGGCGAATTTGTCGAGAGCGCCAGGATGTGCGGCAGAAAGTAGCGCATCGAATTCATGATGCGAATCGCTGCTTCCCTGTCTTCCACGCCGACGTGGACGTGCAAGCCGAAGATGAGGTTGGCGCGGGCCACCAGCTGCAGGTCCTCGACCACGCGGGCATAGCGGGGGTCGGGATAGATCTCCTGCGAGCGCCAATCGGCAAAGGGATGCGTGGCTCCAGCCACCAGCATCAGATCGTGCTCGCGCGCGAGTCCAATCATCTGCCGCCGCAGGTCGTAGAGATCGAGCCGGGCGTCGCCGATGGTATGGCAGATGCGCGTGCCGACCTCGATCACCGACTGATGCATCTCGGCCTTGACGCGCTCTTCGAGCCGAAGCTTGCCCTTGGCCAGCATCTCGGTCGCGATATGCGAGCGCAGATCGCGGGTGACCGGGTCGACCGTCTGGTATTCCTCTTCGATGCCGATGGTGAAAGATGGCCGCATAGAGATTCGCCGTCAAAACCCGCGTTCAGAGCACATGCGCGTATCGCGCCGATGCCGTTCAGGAATTTGGTTGCGTCGATTCTACCTGCTCTGCGTCTTCCGGCTGGGCGGACTTGTCTTTTTTCGGCTTCGACGCTTCTTTCGCGGCCTTCTTCTTGTCGACCTTCTTGCTCGCTCCGGCCAGCAGGTCAAGCGCGTGCAGGGCAGAGGCCCCCGGCGCGGTTTTCGCCTTCTTCACCGCGAGATCCGCAACCGCCTGCACGATCCAATCGAAGCTTTCCTTACCGACCGAGTGAAGATCCGCATCCGGAGCGGGATTCATGAAGTCGATGGCGAAAGGCACGCCGTTTTCGACAGCGAATTCCACCGTGTTGAGATCGTAGCCGAGCGCCGCACAGAGAGTCAGAGCATCTTTCTCGACGCGCCTCAGTAATTTCTTGTTATAGGCGGGAGGATTCTGCAGATAGCGCTCATGATGCGGCAGCCGCGGATCATAAGGCATGATGCGCACCTTCTTCTGTCCCACGACATAGCAGCGGAAGTACTCGTTGAAATTGACGGCTCCCTGCAGCGTCATGCACAGATCGCGGCTCTGATCGTAGGCGCGAAAGAACTCTTCGCGATTGTGGACGTGATGAACATCGCGCCAGCCTCCGCCGTCGACGGGCTTGAGAAAAGCCGGAAAGCCGACGTATTCGAAGACCGCATCCCACTTCAGCGGATATTCGAGGTTGCGCATGGAGCGCTCGGTCGTTCCCTCCGGAAAATGTTTGTGCGGCAGGATAACGGTCGGCGGCACGGCCACGCCGAGCTTCGCGGCCAAGGTGTAGTTGAAGAACTTGTCGTCCGCCGACCACCAGAATGGATTGTTGATGATGGCGGTTCCATAGAGCGCGGCATGCTTGAGGAAGGCGCGATAGAACGGAATGTCGTGCGAGATGCGGTCGACGATCACGGCATAAGCAGGTGGCCGGTCGAGACGAACCGCGCCGACCTCGACGAACTCGGCCGAGATTCCATCGAGGTTCATGGAGTTGATGCGCTCCACCAGCGCGCCGGGAAAGGTGTTTTCCATGCCGAACAGAACGCCGATTTTCTTCACGTAAACCTTCCTTCAAGGAGAGGATTCGATCGTGCGGCAGGCCCATGATGCGCTCGTGCGAGCCCTTCTCACCTTAGCGTAGATGCAAGGGCGGGCGCAAAGGCAAATGCGCAAACGGAGAAGGAAGAAGTGCCCAGCGAAGAAACATCGGATTGAAATTCATCGACGCATTCACACAACTGCAAAAAAAACTAAAAAAGAGGAGAGCGGCGTGAACCGCTCTCCGTATTTAAAGCTGCTCTTCGTATTTCAAACCGCTCTCCCTTTTTATGTCTCCGCCTGCTCCGCGGCGCGGATGTACTCGATGACCGCCTCGCTCCAGCCATCGATGTGCGTCCACGGCCCGTAACCAACACCGTTGCGATAGCTGGCTACGTTGATCACGTAACCGCGGCCTCGCGGCGCAGGAGCATCAAGGTGAAATGTTCGCATCCTTCCCCACACGTGGCGGCTTGATATCAAGAGCAATTACAAATTTATTTTTTTATTTGTAACTATATTCGGCACATACTTTGCGAAGACTTCAGGCACATATTTCGCGAGATTCCAAGCGTTTGGAGATCTTTTTCAAATCAGAGCGCTGGGAACTTTCCCTGACCGTCGCGCGTAATTATTTCTGCGGTAGCTCGCTTTGCCTGGAAGTGATTCGGGAGTGGCCTTCGATGCTTAAGTTTTTGTTGTTCTGTTTGCTTCTCGTCCTGTGCTGGCCGCTGGCTTTGCTGGCGCTGGTGTTGTATCCGCTGGTGTGGCTCATCCTGTTGCCCTTCAGACTCATAGGGATTGTCGTGGGCGGCACGTTCGAACTGGTGGGAGCTTTGTTCATGCTTCCGGTTCGGTTGCTGCGGGAGGTTTAGACACGACCCACGTCTCAAAAGCGAGACATGGGCACCCGCACCCGTTACGCTGCACCCGGATTACTCCTCGGCCTTGCCGATGCGCGATTTCGCGTTCTGCATCCTGCCGATGGCCGGCACCATCTCTCCGGCCAATGCCAGACCGAAGGTCGGCATGTTCCCGTAGACCGCTTCGTATGCGCCTTCCTTCACCAGATAAGTTTCATGAAAGATGCCCACCGATCCATTGCCTCCCACCTTGCGATTGAACTCGGCCCAGGCGGGGAGATGCGCCAGATCGCGTGCGTGCGCATAGGCGTGCAGGTGCTCGAAGGATCGCCAGTACTGGACGACCATCACCGTCCGTCCGCTGAAGAAAGAATGAGCGTGGAGCAGCCCCATCTCCTTGTGCTGGAAGAGCTCTTTCAGCATCCTCGGCATGGCTCGCGAGACAGGAAGCCACTTGTGCACGAGCAGCAAGCGGTTGATCCGCATGCCGATGAGGAAGACGACGAAGTCGCCTTCGATCTTTACTGTGAATCGACCATTGTGGATCGCCGCCATTCGCAATCACCTCGATAGCAACACTCTATCGGCTTGGGTGAAAGAGGGAGTCTGCTTACCGAAATTCATTTTAAGGGCGGGTGCCCCATCCTTTGCGCACGGTTTTGGCGCGAAGGGTGGGAGACCACATCACTCATCCCGAAACTCGAAGAACTGTATGTGCTCTTTCAAAATCTGACCGATCCCCTCCCGGCTCCTCTCATAGAAATGAAAGCTGCTCCATCCCCAATCCGCGGGCGATGGACTAGGCCACGCCTGACCGGGTTTTCGTGCATGTAATGCAGTTTTTCGGCAGCCTTGTGTTCGGTCCGTACGTTGAAGTCGTAGAAACGCCGCTGCCAAACCTGGCCTTCCGTCCCTGGGGTCTCGTGCCGCTTCCTTGCAAATCTCTGTTTCACTACCTGGAGCGCCGTTGATGGGGAAATATCTGCGGGCCCGCCGATGAGCAGATGGAAGTGCTCAGGCATGACGACATACCCGCAAACTTGGAACTGGTGTTTGATCCGAGCTTCTTCAAGCGTCCGAAGAAACAGGTCGCGACTCGCGGAACTTCCGAGAAGCGGTTGCCGGTGATAACAGCTACACGTGATGAAGTGCAGATCGCTGACGCCATAGAATCGCGTGAGTCCCCGCGGCATAGCGCGAGTATAGAAACCTGAGGTTCAACTCCTACCGCGCCTTTTCCGGAACGGAGAAACCAAGGTGATGAGATCGCAGCTGATAGATATAAGGCGCTGTAGTCTCCCACCCTTCCGCGCAAGTGCCGCGCGAAAGGATGGGGCACCCGCATCTCGTGATCGAAATTCGTTTAAGCGCCAGCTTTACAGATATTCGTTCATCATCCGCGCCCAGGTGGGCCAGTCGTGGCTGTTCCAGGTATCCCAGATATAGAGGCGGTGAGGGATTCCCTTCTGCGTCATCAAATGAGCGAGGTGCTGATTGTCGCCTAAGCACTGGTCATCCCATCCCGTGCCTAACACGTAAGTATTGCGGCGGTAATGGTCGAAGTACCAGGGATCGCTGAGGTTAGGCAGGTATTGCGTGGGCGTGTTGAAGTACACATCGCTGTCGTGGTAGCCGCGCAGGAAGGCGCTCATGTCGAAGGCTCCGCTCATCGAGAGGCATCCGGTGAAGCGGTCGGGATGGCGCAAGGCGATGTTGACGGCGTGGTAGCCGCCGAAGCTGCATCCCAGAGTGGCCAGGTGCGGATTCCAGTTCTTCTGCCGTATCAGCGGAAGAACCTCCTCCATCACGTAGCTCTCATATTGAACGTGGCGCGCGATCCGCCAGTCCGGGCCTACGCTGCGGTTGTACCAGCTCTCGGCGTCGACGCTATCCAGGCAATAGAGCTGGATCTCTCCGTTGTCGATCTTGTGGGTAATAGCCCCGACCAGACCACGGTCTTCAAATTCGTAGAAGCGTCCCTGCGAAGTGGGAAAGACCACCATCGGCACACCGGCGTGGCCGAAAACGAGCAGTTCCATGTCGCGTCCCAGACGCGGCGACCACCATTTGTGATACTCGCGGTTCATCTTTTTCCACTCTCTGGGGATTCATCCCAGGTTTACATTCCTGTTACTGTAACAGGAGGTCCCGGGACGCGATCTTAGGCAATTTGGCCGCGATTCCGGCGTCGGCCAGATGGAAGCTGTTCCCCCGGAAGCGAGCGGAAGATAGCGTGCCTCGAGGAAAGAATTCTCGGCACCGGAAGAGAAGGCAAAGGTTGGGAACGCAGATTCGGGCGCAGGCAGAGATGGACTCAGGGTTGTTGCCGGTTTCTGCGCCAGATCAGGCCGGAATCGAAAGCATTCATCCGCGGCTTCGCCTTCACCCTCAATTCCACAGCCAATTTCTGCCCTCTGACCGGGATGTAACGGTCTACCTGCCGCCGGGCTACGACGAATCGCCCCAGCGGGCGTATCCCGTGCTTTATCTGCATGATGGGCAAAATCTATTCGATCCTCGCACATCTTTTGTTCCCTGCCGCACCTGGCGCGTGGCCGAAACTGCCGATGCGGTGATCGGCGCTGGAGAAGTGGAACCGCTGATTATTGTCGGGATCGCCAACGCCGGAGAGCAGCGGATCAACGAATACACTCCCACGCGCGACTGGCGGATGGGCGGAGGCGATGCGCAGCGCTATGGAGATCTGCTGGCCGGCGACCTGCTGCCGTTTATCGCAGATAATTATCGCGTTCTCGACGGCCCCCAGCACACCGGTCTGGGCGGATCGTCGCTCGGCGGCCTGGTGACCCTCTATCTTGGGCTGCGCCATCCCGGCGTCTTCGGTCGGCTGGCGGTGATGTCGCCATCGGTGTGGTGGAATCACAAGTCCATCGTGGCGTATGTAAACGAACGCGGGCCGGAGATCGTGAATAAGCCTCGCATCTGGCTGGATGTCGGCGACGCCGAGGGGCATCGCACATTGGCCGACGCCCAACTGCTGGAGCGCAAGCTCGAGGCCAACGGCTGGCGACTGGAGAGTGACCTGCACTTCGAGCGCGTCCACGGCGGAACGCACGACGAGGCGGCCTGGGCGGAACGGGTCGGGCCGATGCTGAAATTTTTGTTTAGGGGATAGGGTTTAAGCATAGGGGATAGGGTTTAGGGTGGAGGGTTTAGAGCTTAACCTTTCCGAAGTCCGTTCTGAAGAGGAGCATCGCTCGCTAACCGGCGTTGAGCGAATCGCTTTTTTGCCGCCGCTTTTTAGCCACCCGCTTCTTCGCTTCCCCCACATTTGCTATACTTAGCTGCTGGGAGTTCGTGTGCGCCGTGGCCATAGTCACCGCTGTTCCTTAGAACCGCCTCCCCAAAACAAGCAGCTTTGAAAGGATTTCCACTGTGTTGATGATTCGTCTGGCGCGCGTTGGCGCCCGCAAACAGCCTTACTACCGCGTTGTCGTCATCGAAAAAGACCGCGCACGCAACGGTCGCTCCATCGAGGTAGTCGGCACCTACAATCCGCGCACCAATCCCGCCTCGATCGATCTGAAGCGCGAGCGCATTGACTATTGGACCAGCAAGGGTGCGCAGTTTTCCGACCGCGTCGCCAAGCTGGTAGCGCAGCAGCCCGCAGCCGTAGCCGCCGCCTAAAGGGATGGCGCATGCCGCGCCCATCCATTGCGGAAAGTCTCGGTTGCATCCGCCCGTGAGCGTTCCATCGAACGCTTGCCTGCGTGGCGGAGAACATCGCTGACATTGTGATTCAGGTATCGGAAGCCCTTACCCATTCGGGAACATCTTTCTCATGGATGGGCGGTACTCGTGAATTCCTCTGTTTTCCATTCAAGGTTGCTGATAATATTGCGCGAGCCCTAGAGCGAAACACCCACGTCCTCAAGGGAGGCTAATGGAATGACGCAGCAGGAGCGGCCAGATAATATGCAGGAGCTGGTGACAGAAATCGCACGTGCTCTTGTGGATGAACCTGGCGCAGTAGTTGTTGAAGCAGTTGAGAGAGAAGAGAGCACGGTGTTGCGCCTACGCGTTGCCCCCAGCGATGTTGGCAAGGTCATCGGGAAGCAGGGTCGAACTGCACGCTCTATGCGAACCATTCTGGGCGCTGTCAGCATGAAGCACCATCACCGCTATACGCTTGACATACTCGAAGAAGACAAAAACGGAGCCTCAGGCGAATAGCACGGCGGAAGAATCGGGATGGGCCCTGCTCGCCCATCTTGTGCGCCCGCAAGGCCGCCACGGCGAAGTTCTGGCCGACATCCTCACTGACTTCCCCGAACGCTTTTCCGAACGCAAACGGCTCTTTCTGATTGCCTCTGAGAAAGACGCCTCTTCTGCGGCTCGAAACCGCCCTCCTCGCGAAATCACCCTCGAAAATCACTGGCTACACAAAGGCCGGATCGTCTTCAAGTTCGCAGGCATCGACTCCATCAATGATGCCGATACGTTGCGCGGCCTGGATGTTGCGATTCCCGCCAGCGAACGCGCTCCTCTTGATGACGGAGCTGTATATATCAGCGATCTGATCGGCTGCGAGCTTGTGGATCTGGCGAGTGCACGGGAAACCGCTATCGGCCGCGTTGTGAATGTGGATCGCGAAGCGTCGCTGCTGGTGGTTGAAAATGCCGATGGCGCCGAGCTTCTGATCCCCTTCACGCGCGCCTATCTCGAAAAGATGGACCTCGCCGCAAAGCGCATCGAGATGCGCCTGCCAACCGGACTACTCGATATCAATGCTCCGCTCTCCGAAGGCGAACGCGCCGAACAACGCGCGCAAGAGTCGGGCAAGAGCGAGTGAGGCTGGAAGAGCCGCAAATGCGCTTCGATATCATCACAATTTTTCCGGACTTCTTTCACGGCATTTTTGGCCACGGAGTTGTGAAGCGCGCGCTGACCAATGGCTTGATTGACGTCAGCCTGCACGACCTGCGCGGGTTCACCCACGACCGCCATCGCACCGTCGATGACCGTCCCTTTGGCGGTGGCGAGGGCATGGTGCTCAAGCCCGAGCCACTCATCGCTGCGGTGGAGTCGCTCGGTATCGCCCCCAAAGCAGAGCGTAGCTCGACTCGCGAGACAGTGATTCTGCTCTCGGCGCAGGGAGCGAGGTTCACGCAATCCGTGGCAAGGGAGCTGGCCGGTCTCGGCCGCGTCGTGCTGCTGTGCGGCCGCTACGAAGGCGTGGACGAGCGGGTCAATGAACTGGTCTGCGATCGCGAGCTTTCGATCGGCGACTACGTGCTCTCCGGCGGCGAGCTGGGTGCGGCAGTGATCGTGGATGCCATCATGCGGCTCATTCCCGGCGTATTGGGCAACGAAGATTCGAGCGCCTATGAGAGCTTTGGCCATGCCGACGCAACGTTCCCCAACGATCCGGACGGGCCGCCTCGAGCGACTCATGGATCGGGCGGCCTGCTCGACTACCCGCACTACACGCGGCCGGCCGAGTTTCGCGGGATGGCCGTACCCGAAGTGCTAAGCGGAGGGGATCATGCTGCGATCCGCAAATGGCGGCGCGAGCGCGCGCTCGAAAAAACACTGCGCAATCGCCCTGACCTCATTGAAAACGCAGATCTTTCCAAAGAAGACCAAGCATTGCTTCGCCGGCTTCAGGGAAAGTAGGCTGGCTCTTCACTATTCCGAGCGCAGGGCCTTCATCGGCTCGATCGAAGCGGCACGTCGCGCCGGAAGAAGCGCTGCCAGCAGACCGGCGAGCATCAATCCGACGGCCAGCGAGCCGAGCAGAAGACCTTCGTGCCCGAAGTGAATTACGGCAACGGAAGCGATCAGCTTTCTGGCCGCAACGGTGAGCAGAAAGCCCGCAGCGACACCACCCAACAAGAGCAGAGTGACCCGGCGCAGCACCATGGCCAGTACACCGCCGCGAGAGGCGCCCAGCGCCATGCGCACGCCGATGTCGCGGGTGCCAAGTTCCACCTCATGACTGATGAGGCCATAGAGTCCAATCATCGCCAGCAATGCGGCCAGCGAAGCAAAGATGCCGAAGAGCCAGCCCTCCATGCGCTGCATCACCAGCTCGTCGGAGATGATCTCGTCCATGGTTTCAGGCGTGCGGAAGGGCAACGTGGCGTCGACATCATGAAAGATCCCGCGCAGCGACGAGATCACGGCTTTGGGATCTCCTCCTGTGCGGACGATCAGGCTGCTGTTGAGCAGCATCTGCCCCTGATCTTTCGCTGACAGCTCCGAATACAACCAGTCCATCTCCGGCAGCGGAGCCTCCATCAGATCCTGCCGAACGTCGGTGACGACGCCGACGATTCCGGTCTTCTCATCCGCCTTGTCGCTGTCGTCGATATGCTGGCCTACCGGCACCAGCCCTTTGGGGATGAACTTCTTCACAAAGGCCTGATTGACGACCATGGTACCGGCCTTGTTCGAGGCAATGTCGGCAGCCGGCGACAGCCGGCGGCCCTGCACCAAGCGGATGCCCATGGCGTCGAAGTAGCCCTCGCTGACAAAGCGGTTCTCCGCCAGGGTGACTTCGTTCGGTGGATAGGGCGGCTGGCCGGTGACATGGATCTCGCTGTTCGATCCCCAACTCTGGATGGGCACCAGGTTGATGAGGCCTGCAGCGCGCACGCCGGGAATATGCGCGACGCGATCGAGCATGGGCTGGTAGAAGTCGGCCCAAATATTGCGGCCTTCGTAGCGGCCGGGGGAAAGGTCGATCTCCGCAGCCAGAATGTGTTTTGCGTCGAAACGCAGGTTCGCGTTGCGATATCCGCCGACCATGTGCAGCAGCACTCCGGCGACGGCCAGCAATACGAGAGACAACGCGACCTGGGTGACGATAAACCCGGAGCGAAGACGATGCTGGGCCTGCGCCGTGCCGGTATTACCGCCACTCTTGAGAGCACGGTTGGGATCGGCGCCGGACAGTCGCAGCGCCGGAGCCAGCGACGCTACAACACTGGTAAGGGTCGAGATGAGAACGGCGGCGATAAGCACCTGCGCATCGATGTGCACCTCCGAGCCGCGCGCAATCGCGTGAATCATGAACGTGCGCAATGCGGCCAGCAGTAGAGACGCGAACAATATCGCGCCTGCCGCGCCGAAGACGGCAAGGAGCAATCCCTCGGAGAGAACCTGGCGGATAATCCGGGAGCGGCTAGCACCCACGGCGGTCCGCAACGCCATCTCACGTTCACGCTTGACGCCCCTGGCCATCAGCAATCCTGCGACATTGATGCAGCCGATGAGCAGCACCGCCAGTACCGCAGCGGAAAGCGCCCAGAGGGCGCCGGAGGTCGAGCCGTTGACGCCATCTTCCACAGAGATCAGCTGAAGCCTGCGGCCCGCATCGGTGTCGGGGTAGGCACGACCCAGGTTGGCCATCACCGCATTCAGATCGGCCTGCGCCTGCTGGCGGGTAACGCCGGGCTTCAGGCGTCCGACGGTATGCAGCCAATGTGAGCCCCGCGAGTTTCCCCAGCGCACACTCAAAGGTATGTAGATGGCGCTGCTGGCGTTCAGAGGGTAGCGGAAGTCGGCGGGCATCACTCCGATGCAGGTGTAGGGCTTGCCATCCAACTGAACGGTGCGGCCGAGGACACTCGGGTCGCCTCCGAAGTTCGTCTGCCAGACCTGATAGCTGAGAACCACCACGCTGCCCTTGCCCGGCTGGTCCTCGCCGGCGCGAAAGGTGCGCCCGAGGATGGGATGAATGCCGAAGACATCGAAAAAATTGTCCGATCCTTCGACTGACTTCAGTGCCACAGGTCCGGAGGGCGTCTGCAGGTTAACTCCGTTCGCAGTCCACACGCCGGAAAGCGCCGCGAAACTATGATTTTGCCCTTGCACATCCTTGAAGCTGGCATAGGAAAAGGGCTGATTGTATCCCTCTTTAGCCAGGGTTTGCGGAGCATAGATCAACTCAGGATGGTCGTAGGGCAACGGACGCAGGAGAACAGCGTCGACCACGCTGAAGATAGCCGTCGCCGCTCCCGCTCCGAGAGCCAGGGTGAGCACGGCGATTAAAGTGAAGCCAGGCGACTTCCGGGCCAGGCGCAGAGCGTAGTGAATATCCTGAAGCAGAGTTGTCATGGGCTGGTTCCTAAAGATATGCACCCTACGCTGCAGCAATTGGGCATCCAGTTTACGGCCCGCAAATGCTCGGTATTTCGAAGGTTCTCGCGAAATGCCCTGTCCAGAACCGGACCCGGTGTTCGCAGGCGGACATCAGGGCATGAGATCCTGAACGAGCCAGCGATTTGTCCTGCTTGCTGCAGGAAATCCGTCGAGAAATACTGGCCGTAGCGGGTACGCAATCGGCGCAATTCCGTGTAAACTAAAAGTTCTGAATCAAGAGCCAGGAAAGCACTATGTCTATTCATCCAGTAATGCAGCGGCTTGCCGACAAACTCAATCGTACCGATCTGCCCGCGTTCGTCGCAGGCGACACGGTGCGCGTGCAAGTCAAGATCAAGGAAGGCGATAAAGAACGCCTCCAGGCCTTCGAAGGCATTGTCATTGCGCGCAAGAACGGCGCGCAGGGCAGCTTCACGGTTCGTAAGATGAGCTTCGGCCACGGCGTCGAGCGCATCTTCCCCTTCAACTCCAAGGTCGTCGACAAGGTGGAGAAGATTCGCTCGGCTCGCGTTCGCCGCGCCAAGCTCTTCTACCTTCGCGGACTGCGCGGCAAGGCCGCCCGTCTCAAAGAAGTCGAGCGCACCTAGGACCGGTTTCTTTCAAACGCCCCGGTTTGCGCCGGGGCGTTTGTGCGTGTCTAGAAGGACTTGCCGTCCAGGCATACGCGCTTCGCGCCATTTGAGGGCCGGGTCTGGTCGGTTCTTCAAAGCCTGAAGAACCGACGAAGATTCATCTGGGCGTCCGGATTTTTTTTTGTTCTGGCGACGCGAAGCGTGGACGCCCATGCGGCCAGCATCGGATTACACTCGAAGAGATGGCGCGGACCTTTCAGTTGAAGCCAGGACCATCGGCTGCCGAGGCCACTGCGGGACGCCGGAATGCGGATGTCTCCGCTGCTACGCGCAAGCTCCGCATGCTGCGCACCTTGGTCTGCGGCAATAAATACGAAAAAGCTGCCCGCGCGCAAGGCGCTGTGCACATTGCCGGCGTGGATGAGGTGGGGCGCGGATCGCTCTTCGGTCCGGTCGTTGCTGCGGCCGTCATTCTCCCGCCCGACACTCGCATTCAAGGACTGCGCGATTCGAAGCAGCTGGAGCGCGAAGACCGCGAGCGGCTGGCTGATGTGGTCGAGCGCAAGGCTCTGGCGATGGCCATCGAAGAAGTCGACGCCCAAACCATCGACCGCATCAACATCTACCAGGCTACGCGGCTGGCCATGACCACGGCTGTTCTCAAGCTCACGCTCGCACCCGATCACCTGTTGATCGACGCCATGCGCCTGGACTTGAGTCAGGATCGGGGCCACGGACGACAAGGCGAAGACCGCACCTGCACTCAGACCAGCATCATCTACGGCGATTCACTCTCGATCTCCATTGCCGCCGCGTCGGTGGTGGCCAAGGTCTATCGCGACCGGCGCATGTGCGAGCTGCACGAGCAGTATCCGCAGTACGGATTGGCTTCTCACAAGGGCTACAGCACGCCCGAGCATCTGGCCGCGCTCGAGAAGCATGGTCCGTCGCCGCTGCATCGCAAAACCTTTCGGCCGGTGGCCCAGGCCTCGCTGCCCTGGGACGAACTATTCCATGGAGCGGAAATACCGGCCGCCGGCGATGCCATTCCGGATGACATTCTTGCCGAGCAGGCGATGGAAAACCAGATCATCAACGAGTCCATTGTCGATGAGGCCATTGGCGGCGAACCGCTCGCTGCGCTGCTTGACGAGCCCCTCGAAACGGAAATGACGCTCGAAGAGGCCGGCGAGGGGATTCTTATAGATTCTCTCGAACCCGGTCCACTTCCCTGCTGAGGAGCCTGCTTGCCTTTTCGACTGCTATGCATCACCGCCCATCCTGACGACGAAAGTGCCGGCTTCGGTGGCGCACTGCTGATGGCAAATCGTGGAGGCATCGAGACCTATCTGCTTTGCCTCACCGACGGACAGGCGGCCCATTTTCGCGGTGAGACCGCGGACGCTGCGGATCTCGGCCTACGCCGCCGTGCCGAACTGGCCGAGGCTTGCGAACTGCTGGGCATCACCGATTATGAGGTTCTGCATTATCCCGACGGTGCGCTGCTGAAGCAGGATATTCACGAAATGACGGGCACCATCGTCGAGCGCATTCGCAGGCTGCGCCCGCAGGTCATCCTGACCTTCGGAGGAGACGGCAACGTCAACCTGCATCGCGATCACACCGTGGTCTGCATGGCGGCGACGGCGGCCTTTCACTGGGCGGCCCGCGGCATTTATTTTCCCGAGCAGCTAGAGCAAGGGCTTGCGCCCTATGCTCCGCAAAAGCTCTATTACCTCAGCACGCAGTTCATCTCCGTTCGCGACCAACCGGAGCTGGAGTCGCTGCCAACTGTTCCCTATTCGCTGACTCTGGAATTAGGCGAGCTGGCGGACAAGAAGAACGAGGCGTTTGCCAGACATAGCTCGCAGGCTGGAGTGCTCGGACGCGTGCAAAGCTTCATCGACCAGCACAAGATGACGGAACGCTATCTTCTGGTCGCGGCGCCGGGACAGATCGAAGTGGGCTCCGATGACGGATTGTTTGCCGGCGTCACTCCGGATTAGAAGAGCCGCGCGCCTGAGCCCGGCTTACTTCTTCTTTGCTGCCCGCTGGGCGTGGGCTGCGGAGTTGGCTGCCACCGCTGCGCGGATGAGTTGCTGGAATGCAGCTTCGTCGATCTTCTCCCCTTCGCGCAGGTCGATTGCACGCCGTACATTTCCTTCGAGGCTGGAGTTGAAGAGCTTCTTTGGATCTTTGAGGGCGGCACCGCGTGCGAAGGTTAGCTTTACGACCTGCTTGTACGATTCCCCTGTGCAGACGATGCCATCGTGGGACCAGACGGGAACTCCCCTCCATTTCCACTCCTCCTGAATTTCGGGATCGGTGTCGTGAATGAGCTGGCGGAGATGCGCGAGAGTTTCTCCTCTCCAATCGCCCAGCTCCTGAATCCGCTGGGTGATGTTGGCCGAAGCGGCCTCACTGCTTGGATGACTTGTCGGCTTCATGTTCCCTCCAATCGTATGTTTCGCCGGCCAGCCCGATGGCGGCAGGCGTCTTGTCAGGCCGGTCGCTTTGGGAAAAGCCGCCAGAGTAAATGGCCTTTCCACATTAACAATCCCGTCAGGACCATGAGAGGAAAGAAGACGAACCGGGTTGGACGCGCGTACTGGGGAAGCTTTTCAAACGGGCTATAGATGTATCCGTAGATCGGAATGCTGATGACGATGTGAATCCAGCGAAGAACCGAACGTGAGAGGACATTTGCTCTCATAATCAAGCCTCCTTTTCGCTGCCGGTATTATTCGAGCCCGGCGACAACCCGTTCCAGACCGCCCATGAACTTCTGCCATCCGTACTGCGCGCCCTTGTAGTTGTCCTCTTGATCGGGACGGAAGCCGGACTGCTCCATGCGCACATGAGTGCCCGCAGGGGTCGGCGTCAGCGTGAACAGGACGATGCTCTCCATCCCTAATGTGCCCCAGGTGTAGGAAAGAGTGCGGAGCGGCTCCACGACGAGAACCTGGCAGTCGATGACACCGTTCCAGTTCGGCACCGGGTCCATGCGCAGGCTGAAGGAGTGCCCGGCGACAGGCTGAAAGTCGTTCTTCATCAGCCATTGCTCAATCAACGAGCTTTCGGTGAGGGCTCGCCACACTTTCTCCGGCGGGTGAGGGAACTCTTTCTCCACGACTACGGAACGGGTAGAGGAATCAGGTGTCGTCATTTGTCCATCCTTTCCAAGAGGTCTTCGAGGCGAGCGAATTTGTTTTGCCAGAATGCGCCATAGTGGCCGATCCAGTCTACGAGCGGCGCGAGTGCTTGCGGCTGAGCGCTGTAGTGGGTCTCGCGGCCCTGGCGGCGATTGCGAACCAGTTTGGCACGCTTCAGAGCCGAGAGGTGCTTCGAGACCATGGGCTGAGAGACGCCTGCATGCTCGGTCAGGGCATGGACGGTCTGGTCTCCGTCGCGGGTGAGCCGCTCGAAGATGGCTCGGCGAGTGGGATCGGCCAGGGCCTTGAAGACATTGTCTGTAGAACTTCGCACGAAGAAACCATAACCATTCGGTTATGGTTTGTCAACCGCGGTTTTTGATTGGTTTTCTCTCCGAATAAGAGTGCATCGTCGCCGATGCACTCCTGTAACCACGGCTGATTTCGGACGGACCATTATGCCGAGAAAGAAGGACTGGCTGGTCCGAACCTGCTCAGTGCATTTGAAACTCGGGCGATCCGAGGATCAATGCGGTCATCGTATCGAGCGACTGGGTGGGATCGGCCAATGCTTGAGACTGGTTTTGAGCCGCATTTGACGGTCCCGGGCTGGGCTGAGCTGCGCTGGACTGCTGCATTCCGGATTGCATGCCCGATTGCATGGAATCGCTCTGAGAGGAACCCATTGCAGGGTTTTGACTAACAGCCGGCGCAGCGCCTGCTGCCATATCGGGAGTGGCCGATCCGCTAAGTTCGCGGCGAATCACGGCGTTGGTCTTTTCCGATACCTGGCTGCCGATCAGCATGCCTTCCATCAGCTTGAGCGCTTCGTCCTGGCCGCTGGGCAGCCCAGACGCGGTCATGGCGATCGACTCGGTTCGTCCGCTGCTATGCAGCGACGACGGCGATGCAGCAGGTTTCGCCAATATGCCTTCGGCAAGCAGGCGGGGCCCATCGAAGTGAATGCCTCCAACCTTGCTGTTGGCGAACTGCATGGAGAAGTTCAGGCGGTCGACCAGGGCGCCGGAGTTCATCCAGTGATCGGCGGTGGTGGGATAGCCGGTGGGCGGCTGCATCTGGTAAAGCGGCTCGCCCATGCGGGCGAGGACCTGGACCACGGCCATGGGATTGGACGGATTAGTATCGGTGGCGCGGAAGACCGAGGCGACGAATTCGAGCGGCGTCTTGAGCTGGTTGCGGTAGTACTTCTGCGAATTGAATTCGGGCGAGTGCACCATGGTGCGCAGGATCTCTTTGATGTCGCCGCCTGTCGCCAGATATGTCTTGGCCATGCTGTCGACCAGCGCCGGCGGCGGATCGTCGGCCACGAAGCGCTGGGCCAGCTTGTAGCTGATGAAGTGCGCGGTCTGCGGCTGCGCTGCCAGCCACAGCAGCGCCTGCTGGCCTTCGAGATAGCCGTTGTCCTGCATGGTCTGCCCGAACCACTTGACCGAGCCCGGCTCGTGTTTGCGCGGATCGAAGACGAATCCACCGCCCTGCTGCGGATTGTCGATGGTCCAGCCGGTGAAGATCTTCGCCAGGTTCGTTACGTCGGCCTGGGTGTAGCCGCCATCCACGCCGACGGTGTGCAGTTCCATCACCTCGCGGCCATAGTTCTCGTTCAATCCCTTCTGCGCCTGCTTCTTGTTGGGCTTGCCTGCCGCGATGGAATCGGGGCCGATGCTCGACCAGTTGTCGAGATAGAAGAGCATGGCAGGATGCTGCGCCGTGGCCAGCAGCAGATCGCTGAACTTGCCCAGAGCGTGGGCACGAATGGCATCGCGCTCATAGGTGGGTGTGTACCACTGCGTCGCCTGCTTGCGTATGTCGACATTGAAGTGGTTAAACCAGAAGTCAGTCATCACCTCGAGCAGCTGGCGCTCGCTCAGCACAGCGCGGAGTATCTTGGCCTGCTGCAGCTCGCTGTCGATGATCTTGATGCCGTCTACGCCTCCACCCATGAGGGCGAAGACTTCTTTCTGACGCGGATTGAGGTCGTTGAGCAGCAGCGTCTTCTGGGGCTCGGGAACGAACTCGGCGAGCAGGGCGCGCTGTTCGGGCGGCAGCTTCAGGATGGTGGACATGCGCTGGTCTTTGGGATTCGACAGTACCTGATCGGCGAGCACCTGCGCCTGCAGCTGCGATTGTTGGCGCTGCTCCTTCTTCTGCGCGTCGGTCATCTCGGGAGCCGCGTTGCCCATCGCCTGCTTGGCCTTCTGTTCGGCCTCTCCCCGATTGATCTTCATGGTCAGCACTTCATACACCGACGCCAGGGCAGGGTCGGCGGGCATAGGCCGCTTGCCGTTGGCAGTCTGGCGAATGATCTGGTCCGAAGGAAACTGCACCAGAAGATCGCTCGGGGCGAGATAGAGCGAGGGGAACTCGGACAGACGCCGGTCGCAAACCGGATCAGGAATGCTCTGCAGATTGAGTTGCCGTTCGAACCAGGCGTCGGGGCCCATTTTGAGCACGGCATCGATGTCGCCGGGGCGCGCCCCGAAGGTGAGGCGGTCGAGCAGCTGAACGGCACGCTGCTGCTGATCGAGGGGCGGCAGCGGCTCCGGCGCGTGGGCAGTGGAGTGGGTCGGCTTGGCCTTGTGGTCCGCCGGTTTGATCTGAGTCTGGCTTTGCTGAGACTGAGCGCTTGCAATCAGCGCAGCCGTAAGCGGAAGAAGGGCGGCCAGTCGGCTTAGAGATAGAAAGCGCATAGGTTCCTCGGGAGAGGGTCCAAACAGGATCCTGACGCCAGAATAGACCCTAATCGCGGGGAGTTAGTTGTCTTCAGGCTCGATTTTGGGCCGTCGGGACGTCGATGAACAAGTGTATTTTGCAAGGAAAATGCCGGGAACCTTCGTAATATCCTTCGTCAAATTTTGCAGACCCCTTCGAACCAGCAGCTTGCTAGAATCAGCCAGGGCGAGATCGCAGATGAGTACAGACATCATCACCGGAGTGCGGCAGGCGGTACAGGATTTCGTAGCTCCTGAAATCCGTCAGCTGCGGGGAGATATTTCTGCACTCGACACTCGCATTTTCGCGTTCGAAAAGGTGATGGAAGCCCGCTTCAGCGAGATGAACGCCAAGTACGACGCGCGTTTCAGCGAACTCAACGGGCGTTTTGGCGAAGCCAATGCGCGCTTTAACGAAATGAATACAAGTTCAATGAAGCGAATACCAAGCTCGACGCCATCCTGAGTCTGCATAATTTCGAGATCCGACTGGCCAAGCTCGAGTCGCAACGAACTGCCTGATCGATTTGCCGATTCCCTTCCGCAACAGCTTCGAAGCTTGATCCCGCAAAATAGAGAGAGCGGAGTAACGGATGTGCCTGATTGCGCTTCCTAGTTAGGGAAGAACGCGGGCAACGGCCATTCATCAACGAATTCGCGGCGCCCATAATTCGGTGCGCAGAGGAGAGAGCAATGTCGACGACTACGGATGTAGCTGGACACAGAATTCCGCCAATCGAGAATGACCGGATGCGGCAGGCGGCGGAGGTTCTGCTTCGCGCGCGCCGGGAGAGGATGCCGATTGCCGAGCTGCCGGCGAATCTGCAGCCTCACAATCTGGATGAGGCTTATGCCCTGCAGGATGTGATGGCCGAGGCCTGCGGGCCGATCGGCGGATGGAAGGTCGGCGCTCCATCGCCAGACGCCACTCCGCTGTTTTCAGCCATGCCCTACTGGGGCGGCTACGGGCCCTCAGGAGTTCAGCTTGTCGACCACTTCCGCCGCCTGCGCGGCGTGGAGGCGGAGATCGCCTTCTGCCTTGGCCACGATCTGCCGCCGCGTGAGAAGCCCTACTCGCGCGAGGAAGTGGCAGACGCCATCGCCAGCGCCCATCCCGCAATTGAGTTGCTGGAATCTGCATTTCTCGATCCAGACAAGGCCGCTCGCCTGTCAGTCATCGGCGATCTACAGATGAACGGCGGATTCGTGCATGGGCCGGCTCTTCCCGATTGGCAGAACGTAAACCTGGCCGAGGAGTCAGTCACCGTGACCGTCGATGGAGCCGTACGCTTCAACGGCACGGCATCGAACTCCGCCGGCACGGACCTGCTGAGACTGGTGACCTACCTGGCGAATGAAGGCAGCTATCGCACCGCCGGGCTGCACGCTGGCGACTGGATCACCACCGGAAGCTGGTCGGGCAAAGCGCTGGCCTCATTGGGATCGACGGTCGAAGCTCGCTTTTCCACCTTCGGCGTGGTTACCCTGCGCTTCTAAGCCGTATGGAAGCGCAACACATCAGTGGCCAGATGCCTGGCTGACAGGAAAAAGCCCACGGCTCTGCCGTGGGCTTTTTCTTAGATCTAATTCGAGCTGGTTACGCCTTGACTACAGGCTCGCCAACCGCAGGCTGTGCTGCAGCCACTGCGGGCTGGGCAGCCGACTTTCCTGCAGGCTCGATGAAGCGCGACAGGCTCTTGTCGATGGTCTCTTTCGGCACGTAGCCGACGATCTGATCGGCAACCTTGCCGCCCTTGAAGAGCAGAAGCGCGGGGATGCCGCGAATGCCATAACGCATCGGAGTAGCCGAGTTGCGGTCGACGTCCATCTTCGCAACCTTCAGCTGCCCAGCGTACTGCGCAGCCACTTCCTCGACGATGGGTCCCAGGGCCTTACAAGGGCCACACCAGGCCGCCCAGAAATCGACCAGAACCGGCTGATCCGACTGCAGCACCTCCTGGTCAAAATTCGCATCGCTTACTTCGAAAGTCCCTTGTCCCGCCATGTTCCTCCTTTGAACTGCTAGCGAGCTGGGTTCGCGCCCGCTGCTATCAGTCTACCCAAGAATAGATGCTGAAACGCCAGAAAAGTCGCATTCCAGCACGCTCGAAACGGCTGCAACAAAGGTTGTAAAACAGGCGAATTTCCTCGCCGGACGGGCCTTCGGTTAAACCGAATGAAGCGAGCCGTTTACGCTCCCCATACCGCGGACTGGCTGCGGCGGTGCTCACCTGGCAGAAGGCCGGAACAGCCGGTCAAATGAGTTTCGGACCAGATAACGAACGGTCGGAGGAAAACTGCTGCGGGAAGGAAGAAACAGTGGAAGAAAGACGGCCGAATAAGACAATCCGGTAAAGGGGGGAGAAGCGGAAGTTACAGGGAAGTTATCGGCGCAAATTAAAAGCGCCCGGGTCCCGTTAGGAACCCAGACGCTAGAGCAGCCCTCCCCCAGAACTGCCCACGGTGTGAAAGTATTGGGTTTCTAGGCTTTAAGCAAGAAATCTTCGGTAATTCTTAAGTAATCGTAACTTTGGGTTACGAGAGTGGTATGTCCGAAACAGTCATTTCTGCGGCCCCAGAGGGGAGTTTGCAGCTCTCTATTTCGATATCTTCGAAGGCACTTGTCAGCTTACGCACCGTTACTTCGGTGGACGGGATAGCCTCTTCGGACTTGACCAGAATCAGCACTGCCGGTCCCGCTCCGCTGAGCGCCACGCCGAGCACTCCGTCTGATCCCGCGAGGGGCAAGAGGGGCGGCAACAGGGGACAGACCTGCGAGCGATAAGGCTGATGCAGCCGATCGCCCATGGCTTCGGCGATGAGATCGCCTCGTCCGGTGGCAAAAGCCGCGGTCAGCACTGCCACGCGCTGCAGGTTCGCCACCACATCGGCACGGGAGTATTCCTTGGGCAGCACCGCACGTGAAGCCACGGTGGCCAGAGGCTTGTTTGGCAGGACGATCAGGGCTCGCCATTGCTCCGGAGGAGTGAAAGACACGGCATGCAGCTTCGCGCCATCCCAACATCCGGCTACGAAGCCTCCCAGCCAGCAGGCGGCGGCGTTGTCCGGGTGACCTTCCAGGCGTGTAGCCTCGGCGAGAATCTGCTCGCGGCTCCAGCCCAGTTCGCCGAAGTGCGCGGCCAGCGCCACGCCGGCGAGGCGCACCGCAGCCGACGACCCGCAGCCCATCCCGAGAGGAATCTCATTGTGGACTTTAAGCGCCAACGGCTGCGCTTCGCGCTGATGCGCGGCAAGAGTCCTGCGATAGACATCGAGCAGCAGATTGCGTTCGAGCGCTCCGCAGATCTCAGGATTGCGTCCCTTGGCTTCGATCGAGAATGCCGGGCCGACGTTGGCTTCGATCGTCAGATAGCGATCGAGCGCGAGCGCCAGCGTATCGAAGCCCGGTCCGAGATTTGCCGAGGTCGCTGGAAGGCGCAGATGCAAGCCCGTCATTGCCGTCCGGCCTTTTCGAGAGCGCGCAATACCTGGTCAGGATCGGCATCGAGCTCGACCGTATTCCGGCGGGTGATCTCGATCTCAGGGCGCAGCGGAGCCAGCTCCTCTTCACGCAGCAGATCGCCTCGATGGTACTGGATCGTGTAGTCCGAATCCTTCAGCGTGTGGCCGGTCAGCAGCAGCACGACCGATTCCGAGGGATCGATGCGGCCCGCTGCCAGCAGCTTTTTCAATCCAACCAGGGTTACGGCAGAGGCCGGCTCGCAGCCGATGCCTTCGGCTCCGATCTCGGCCTTGGCCAGCGCAATCTCCGCCTCGGTCGCCTGCTCCACCCAGCCGCCGGTGGCTTCGACAACCTTGACTGCCTTGCGCCATGACGCCGGGTTGCCGATGCGGATGGCGCTGGCGCGCGTGTGCGCCTCGACTGCTGTAAGCTCGCGGCCGCCATTGGCCTGCATGCTGCGATACAGCGGGTTCGCGCCTTCGGCCTGAACAATCGACACGCGCGGCACACGGTCAGTGAGGCCGAGGTGCTTCATTTCGAGGAAGGCCTTGCCCAGCGCCGATGAGTTGGCGAGATTGCCGCCCGGCACGATGAGATGATCGGGAACCTGCCAGTCGAGCTGCTCGGCGATCTCGAGAGCGGGAGTCTTCTGGCCTTCGATGCGATAGGGATTTACGGAATTGAGCAGGTAGACGGGTGCTCGCCGCACCACTTCGCTCAACACGCGCACGCAGCCATCGAAATCGGTGCGCAGCTGGCAGGTGAGCGCGCCGTAGTCGAGCGCCTGCGAGAGCTTGCCCCAGGCGATCTTTCCTTCGGGAATGAGCACCAGGCTGCGCATGCCGGCACGCGCAGCGTAGGCGGCCATCGCCGCCGAGGTATTGCCCGTCGATGCGCAAGCCACCCATTCGAAGCCGCGCTCATGGGCGACGGAAAGAGCAGCCGTCATGCCGGCATCTTTGAACGAGCCGGTGGGATTCATCCCCTGGTGCTTGGCATAGAGCCGCTCGACGCCCGTCGCTTGCGCGCACCGGGGAAGCTCATAGAGCGGCGTATTGCCTTCGCGCAGCGAGATGATGTTGGACTCGTCAGCCAGGATGGGCAGCAGGTCACGGAAGCGCCAGACGCCGCTCTGGTCCTTGAGCTCGGTCGAGGTGCGGCGCTCCTTCCACAGCCAGCGCAGCGCGCTGGGATTGGGCAGGTTGCGCTTGACAGGCCGGGTAGCGGAGTCGGCCGCAGATTGCACGGACCACGCCGGATATTCGACCTCGTAGAGGTCTCCACACTCGGGACAGCGAAGGTTCTCTTTCAAGGCATCGAGCGCGATAACGCGAGCGCATCCGGTGCAGCGCAGTTGATGTACGTCTTGCATCATGATCGGTGCTTCTAGGGTATCAGCGACCGGCCGTCGGAGCACACGCGGACTGACCGTCCGGGCAACTGCGCCTTCGGCGCGAAAATCATGAATCAGGTGTCAAGCTTCAGTATCGGGTTAAAGCAATGGAGCGGTCACGCCATCGAGATATCGTATAAACTCCCATCGTGCCCGCTCTTCTCACACCGCGTGCGGCGGCTTTACGGTTAGGCATCGCCTATCCCACGATCAAGCAGTGGATCTATCACGGCAAGATTAAGACGGTGAAGACTCCCGGCGGCCACTACCGCATTCCCGAGGCGGAGCTGGACAGTTTTCTGCACAAGATCAAGAAGCCGGACACTCCGAAGCGGGAGATGCTGCGCACCATCAGCGGCCGCAATCAGCTGGTGGGCCGCATCGTCGAGCTCAAGTACGATGGACTTCTGGCGCAGGTGAAGCTCTCCATCGGAGGCCAGATCATTACCTCGATCATCACTGCGGAAGCAGCTCGCGAGATGCAGCTCGAGGTGGGCGAGACGGTAGCCGCGCTGATCAAATCCACGGAAGTGATGGTGCTGCGTGTCTGAGCTGAGAAAAATTCTTCTGATCTTTACAGTGATCTTCTTTGCCGGCTTCGCGCAGGCCCAGCAGACGCTGCGCATTGCCGCCGCTGCCGACCTGCAGCCGCTGCTGCCCGGCATCCTCACCGACTTCACCGCGCAGACCGGCATTCATGCCGAGGCCTCGTATCAGTCTTCGGCTACGCTTGCTACGCAGATCGTCAATGGCGCGCCGTTCGACGTCTTCATGGCCGCGGACCTGAGCTTTCCGCAGCGGGTGATCGCGGCGGGATTAGCCGAAGAGACGCAGCCGACCGTTTACGCGCAAGGGACGCTGGTGTTGTGGACGCGAAACGATTCCGGAATCAAGACACTCTCCATGGAGACGTTGCGCGACCCGGCGGTGAAGTCGATTGCGGTCGCAAATGCGGAACATGCTCCTTACGGACGCGCGGCCCAGGCGGCGCTTACGCATCTCGGCCTCTATGACGAGCTGAAGCCGAAGCTCGTGGTGGCAGAGAACATTGCGCAGACCGCACAATACGTGGACTCGGGCAATGCGCAGGCGGGTTTCCTTTCGCTGACGTCAGCGATGACTCCGCGGCTGAAAGCGAGCGGACATTTCATCCTGGTTCCGCGCGATGCGTATCCGCCGATTCTGCAGGGCGTCATCGTGATCAAGCGCGCTGGTGCGGACTCTGCCGATGCTCATCGCTTCCTCGATTTTCTTGCCTCGGCTCCGATCGTCCATCGCCTTGAGGCCGGCGGACTGGCTGCGCCCACGGGAGCGCAGGCCAAGTAAGTGGACTGGCAAGCTCTACTGCTGACGCTGCGGCTCGCGGCGATTACTACATCCCTGCTGCTGATTGCGGCCATTCCGCTGGCCTTCTGGATTGTCTTTACCCGCTCGCGGCTACGCGCTTTGGTCGAGGCCATCACCACCCTGCCGCTTCTGCTTCCTCCTACCGTGCTCGGCTTCTATCTGCTGGTGTTATTGGGTCCGCGCACGGCCCTGGGACGAGCCTGGATTCATCTCACCGGCCATCCACTCGCGTTCTCGTTCGTGGGATTGGTCGTGGGCTCGGCGATCTATAGCCTGCCCTTTGCGGTACAGCCTATCGCCGCCGGTTTCTCCGCCGTGGATACAGCATTAATCGAACAGGCCCGGTTACTGGGCGCCGGGCGATGGAGGATGCTCGGCGAGCTTCTGCTTCCTCTTTCTCTGCGTTCGGTGATTACCGCGGCGGTGCTGTGCTTTACCCACACTGTGGGTGAGTTCGGCGTGGTGCTGATGATCGGCGGCGATATTCCGGGATCGACGCGAACGCTTTCCATCTCCATCTTCGACCAGGTGCAGGACTTCAACTACGCAGCCGCGAACCGCACCGCTCTGGGACTTGTAGTGGTCTCTTTCACTGCGCTCGCCGCGCTGTATCTGCTGCGCGGAGAGCGCGCTATCTCTGTTTCAACGGGAGTTCACCGTGGCGAGTGATGCTGCCGCGGAACTTCTCGACGCTGACATTCTATTTCGGCGGGCGGGCTTTGAGCTGCGAGCGCGATTCATGCTGCGGGCGCCGTGGACCGTACTCTTCGGGCCCTCGGGAGCCGGCAAGACCACGCTGCTGCGCGTGATTGCCGGACTGGCGGCGGCGGAGCGCGGCCGGCTGACTCTCCACGGACGCGTGCTCACCGATACCGCAAAGGGAATTGCCGTGGCACCGGGCACCGGAGCCGCGCAGCGCAGGATCGGCTTTGTGACTCAGCAGGCTGCGCTCTTTCCCCATCTGACAGCGCGGGCCAATGTTGCGTTCGGACTGACTTCGCTCGCGCCATCGGCGCGCCAGGCGCGAGTTGCCGAGATGCTGCGTCTCTTTGGCGCCGAGGCGCTGGCTGAGCGCCGTCCGGCGGCACTCTCGGGAGGCGAACGGCAGAGGGTTGCGCTGGCGCGCGCCGTGGCTCCCGAGCCGGAACTCCTGTTGCTCGACGAGCCCTTCGCCGCACTCGACGTAACTGCGCGCGTAGCTATGATCGAAGCCCTTCGCACCAGTGGAGTGCAGGTGCTGTACGTCTCACACGATCTCGCCGACGCCTGGCAGACCAATGCCAACGCCATCGTGCTGGAATCCGGACAAGTGGTGGCGCAGGGCGAAGCGCGTGTGGTGCTGGCAGACTACCGGTCACAGCTGCTGGCACAGCTCGGCGCGTCGACTCCTTCAAGGTAAAGAGATCGTCTTAAGTGCGAAAGTAGTCTCAAAGTAGTCTTCAGAATTGCCTTTCGCTAGCTTCCTCACAGACTACTTCGGAAACTACTGGCAAATACCTTTCCAGCGGCATGGATAGTTACGGCACCATGAATGCTCTGACCCGAATACCTCATCTTTGCAGGTTTCTCGAATTACAACGCGGCTGTCATGCAACCGCAACAACCGATCGTTAGTTTTGCGGGCGAGCTTAGGCTGCACTAATTTTCCCTGTGAGGAGCCCCCATGAGTACAGATCGCCGTACATTCCTTCAACTTTTAGCTACTGGCGCAGCGAGCGCTGCCTTTCCCGCCAGCATCGCGAAAGCCCTTTCCATCCCCGCCAATCACCGCACCGGAACTATCGCCGACGTCGAACACATCGTGGTCATGATGCAGGAAAACCGATCGTTCGATCACTATTTTGGAACGCTGCGCGGCGTGCGCGGCTACGGCGATCCGCGGGCGGTGCTGCTGCCTTCCGGCAAGTCGATCTTCTATCAGCCAACTACTGCGGACGTGAATGGAGAGACGCTGCTGCCCTTCCATCCCGGCGCGCCGAACCTCGGCCTGCAGTTCATTCAGGATCTGCCGCACGACTGGACGACGACGCATGATGCCTGGAACCAGGGCAGCTGCGATCAGTGGGTTCCGAACAAGGGGACGACTTCGATGGCGCACCTGGTGCGCAGCGATATCCCCTTCCACTACGCGCTGGCCGATGCCTTCACTATCTGCGATGCTTACCACTGCTCGCTGCTTGGCCCGACCGATCCTAACCGCTATTACATGTGGACGGGCTGGGTGGGTAACGACGGCAGCGGCGGCGGTCCGGTTATCGACAACGCCGAAGCCGGCTATGGCTGGTCAACCTTCCCCGAAGTACTGCAGAGCGCAGGCGTGTCGTGGAAGATCTACCAGGACATCGGGCTTGGTCTCAATGCCAGCCAGTTCTGGGGCTGGACCGATGACGCCTACATCGGCAACTACGGCGACAACTCCCTGCTGTACTTCCACCAGTATCAGAACGCGCCTGCCGGCAGCCCGCTGGCCGACGGCGCCAAAGTCGGCACCGATATTTCTGCGAGCGGTACGCTCTTCGACCAGTTCCGCGCCGATGTGGCGGCGAACAAGCTTCCGCAGGTTTCATGGATCGTAGCTCCGGAAGCTTACACCGAACATCCCAACTGGCCGGCAAACTACGGCGCATGGTATGTCTCGCAGATTCTCGACGCACTGACCGCGAACCCCGAAGTATGGAGCAAGACCGCCTTCTTCCTCACCTACGACGAGAACGATGGCTTCTTCGATCACATGGTTCCGTTGACTCCTCCGCAGACACGGGCGCAGGGCATCTCCACGGTAGACACGACCAATGAGATCTTCCCCGGCAGTTCCGAGTACGCGGCCGGTCCTTACGGCATGGGAGTGCGGGTTCCGATGGTTGTGATCTCGCCGTGGAGCAAGGGCGGATGGGTGAATTCGGAGGTCTTCGACCACACCTCACTGATCCGCTTCATCCAGCAACGCTTCGGCGCGGAGTACGGCGGCTTGAAGGAACCGAACATCACGGCGTGGCGTCGCGCGGTCAGCGGAGACCTGACCTCGGCATTTAATTTCGCGAGTCCCAACGACGCAACTGTGCCCCTGCCCAGCACCACCTCCTACATTCCACCGGATAACCAGCGCCATGACGATTATGTTCCGGTTCCACCGGCCAATCAGGCGCTTCCAGTACAGGAGCCGGGCACGCGTCCTGCACGCGCGGTGCCGTATGAGCTTTATGTCGTCGGCGAGCCCAACTTCGCGAGCGGCAAGTTCGCGATCAACTTCGCGAATGCAGGCCGTTCGGCTGCAGTTCTGCAGGTACGAGCGGAAGAAGGCGCAACCGGACCGTGGATCTACACGGTAGGCGCCGGCGAGCAGGTCTCCGATAGTTTCGCCGGCACGAGCGGCAGCACTTACGACCTTTCGGTTTATGGACCGAATGGTTTCTTCCGCGCTTATAAGGGAAGCCTGGCTGGGGAGGGGAAAGCCAACCTCGTCACCGAGGTGAAATATGACACCCGGGGCGGCGGCATCACGCTCGAAGCCGTCAATGCCAGCACCAGCAGGACGACCATTACCGTCGCCGACGCGTACTACGGCGACAAGATCACCCGCACGCTTGCTCCCGGCCAGACATTCGTCGAAACATGGACGCTGACCGATAGCCACGGCTGGTACGACTTCACCATCACGGTGAGTTCCGACAGCAGCTTCTCGCAGCAGCTCGCAGGCCATGTCGAGACCGGCAAAGACAGCATCACCGATCCCGCGATCGCCACTGCGTAAGATCGATCGCCTTTCAAACCTTATTCCCGGCCCTTGCAGGAGGGCCGGGATTTTTTTCTTAACTGACGTAAACCGGCTCAGGCTCGAGCCGGATCTGAAACCTGTTCTGTACCTCGGCAATAATCCGATCGCGCAAAGCAAGGATGTCGTCGGCTTCGGCGTGGCCTCGGTTGATTAGAGCCAGCGTATGGCGGCTGGAGATGCCGGCCTCTCCCAGCGTGTAGCCTTTGTGAAATCCTGCCTGCTCAAGCAACCATGCAGCGGGAAGCTTGACCTGTCCACTGGGAGCGGGATAGCGCGGGATTTCCTTTTCATATCGCCCAGCGATGCGGGCGTAGTGCTCCGCGGAGATGATGGGATTTTTGAAGAAGCTTCCCGCGCTGCGGCAGTCCGGATCGTCAGGCATAATCAGCATGCCCTTTTGGTGGCGGATCGATCGTACCGCTGTACTGACCTCGGCGAGCGTGGGAGCTGCATTCTCGCCGAAGTGCTTTTTCAAATCCGCATAGGCAATGCGGGGCTCGCCATTCCTCGCTATCTTGTAATCGACACGCGTTACAAGATAGCGGCCACGCTCGGTCGTGTTGAAGATGCTCTGGCGATAGGCGAAGCCGCAGGCCGCGGATTGCAGATCTTCGAAACCAAGCGTGTTCAGATTGAGAACGCGCACGTTGAAGATGGTCTCGGAGACCTCCTGCCCATAGGCGCCTACATTCTGAACGGGCGTTCCACCTACGGTGCCGGGAATGCCGGCCAGGCATTCGATGCCGGAGTAGTTCCGCTCGACCGCGTAGGAGACAAAATGGTCCCAGTCTTCCCCGGCAGCCACGCGGAAGGTATCTTCCTGCTGCTCGATTCCCCGATTCGCGACGTGGAGAACGAGACCGGGGAAGCCTTCGCCGGAGACGAGTAGATTGCTGCCTCCTCCGAGGATGAAGAGCGGCAGATGGCGCGAGCGGGCGAAGTGGACGCCTTCGAGCATCTCTTCTTCGCTGGCGGCTTCGGCAAACCACCGCGCCGGGCCGCCGATCTTGAAGGTGGTGTGCGGAGCTAGCGGAACGTGTTCGAGAAAATGCATCTCGAATGAGGATACTAGGCGAACGCCTCGTCGATTAGCCGCTTGGCGAAGTCCAACTCTTCGGGCGTGATGGTGTGCGGGCGGCCTTCGTAGCGCCGTGCCGTCGCCTTCGCGCCCATTCCGCGCAAGACCGATGCCGACTGCTCCACGCGCTGCCAGGGAACGTGCGGGTCGGGATCGCCAGAGCCGAAGAAGGCCGGCATGCCAGCCAGATCGCCGGTGTGGGTTAAATCGCTGCCCGGGGGACCGATGAGCCCGCCGGTAAAGGCAAGCAGACCGGCATAGCGCCGCGGATGACGGGCCACAAACTCCGTAGACAGGCATGCGCCCTGCGAGAAGCCGCCGATGGCGATGCGTTCTGCGGGAATACCGGCATCGAGCGCCGACTGCACCGTGGTCGCCACCCGCCGCAAGGCTGATGAAAGCCAGGGCTCATTCTGCTCGATGGGCGCGAGAAACGAGTACGGATACCAGGTATTACCGGCAGCTTCCGGTGCGAGATAGGCCAGCTTCGGCAGATAGAACGCCTGGGCCAGCGACAGAATATCGCCGGCCGACCCGCCGCGCCCATGCAACAGAATCACCGCTCCCGCAGCTTCTTCGAGGGGCGCTCCAAAGTGCTGAAGCGGCCCATCCCGATGAGGATCGCTGGTCATACCGCTGTTCCCTGCTCGGTTTTGGCCTCGAACGGCGGCAGATCCTTGTGCAGCGTAAGCGGAGTGAGACGCTTCTCGATCAGCGCACGCCTGGGCTCCAGCCACTCTGGAATCCGCAGCTCCTCGCCCAGAGATTCAATCGGCTCGTCCAAGGCGAATCCGGGCGGATCGGTTGCCAACTCGAACAGCACGCCTCCCGGTTCGCGGAAATAGATGGAGTGGAAATAGGTGCGGTCGAGCACCGGCGTGACATCGAGATGCTTCGCGATCTCCTCCCGCCATTCCTGCTGCGCGGTATCGTCCTTGGCGCGAAACGCGATGTGATGCACGGACCCGGCGCCTACACGGCCGTAGGCTGCGCTTGGATCGATGTACAGGTCGATGTGGTTTCCGAGTGCATTTCCCTCCGCGGCAAAGCGCAGGCGGTTGCCCTGTTCGTCGACCTTATGAAATCCCATCACGTTCAGAATTGCCGTGGTTGCTGTCGCGTCGCGCTCATAGAGCGTGACACCGAAGAAGCCGCGAATCGCATGCTCCGGCGGAACCGAGGCGAAGCGCGGAGCTTTCACCGGACCCGCGTCGGCATGAGCCACGATCTCAAGCTTCATACCGTCGGGGTCGGGGAAGGTCAGCACCTGCTCTTCGAAGCGCTGGCCGCTTCGCTCCACCAGGATCTTCTGATCGCTGAGCCGCTGGATCCAGTAGTCAAGCGAAGAAGAGGGCACACTGAAGGCGGTTCTGGTTACCTCGCCCACGCCGGCCAGACCACGCGATGCGTGCGGCCAGGGAAAGAAGGTGAGGATGGTTCCCGGAGAACCCGCGTCGTCTCCAAAGTAAAAGTGGTAAGTACCGGGGTCGTCGAAGTTGACGGTGCGCTTGACGAAGCGAAGACCCAGCACCTCGGTATAGAAATCCAGATTTTGTTGAGGGTCAGAGGCGATGGCAGTTACGTGATGAAGTCCCACAATAGGGCTTGGCATATTCGGTCCTTTGACGACTAAGATTCTTTTTTTGAAGAAACGATTCACCTGCAGGCGGACCTGCCGTTTTCTGCATTTGCTCCCTATGGGTGAGCAATACCTGCCCACAGTATCTCGAATCCCGAGGAGCGATACTGCTCCGCCTTCGCGGGATCGTTGCGCGCGAAATCAATTGCCGTCTCCGCCAACGCGCTTATCGTCGCGGCGATAAAGCTCTGGGGCAGATCCTTGATGACGCGCTGCGCGACGGCATCTTCTGCCATCGTCTGGATTTCCTCGAAGGGCGCCAAACCGGCTCTCTTTGATTCCTCGGCCAGGCCGCCCCAGACTTCAATCTGCTTCAGAGCCCTCTGCTCCGCCGGGTTGGCGATTCCCCATTCAATGTACTGGTCCCACACATGCTGCAGGCGATGACGCACGCTCGAACGGCGCGGAAAGCCGGACATCAGGGCCTGAGCGAGGCTGGTCTTGAGTTCGCAATACAGCGCGTTCAGGAGATCATCTTTGGTCTTGAAGTAGGTGAAGAGCGTTCCCTCCGCTACCCCCGCCACGTTGCTGATGGCCGCAGTTGGCGCGCTCAATCCGCGCTCGGCAAATATCTGCGTTGCCGCCAGCAGAATCGCATTGCGCTTGTCTTCGCTCCTGAGCCTGGCCAAGCAATCTCCTATTTTTGAGTATAGGCTCAACGATTCTGCGTCGAGCTGGTGCGAGAAACGGCGCTTCGATCCAGCCATGCGCGACCCATCCCTCAACTACCGGGAACTAGCCCACGATACGATATCCGGAGGAGAACGAAGCATGGATGTTCGTCAGCGGCTCATCGAGGGAATTCGGCGCTTCCGCACCGAGGTCTATCCGGAACGCAGGGATGCGTATATCAAGGCCGAGTCCGAGCCGCAGAGGCCGCACACCCTGATCGTGGCCTGCGCCGATTCGCGCATCGATCCCGGCATGATCACACAGTCCGATCCGGGGGAGATCTTCGTCACCCGCAACATCGGCAACATGGTGCCCACCTACGGCGAAATGTTAGGCGGCGTCTCGGCTGTTCTCGAATACGCGGTTGCCGCCCTGAAGGTGCAGCACCTGGTGATCTGCGGCCACACCGATTGCGGAGCCATGAAGGCTCTCGTCAATCCCGAGCAGTTGGAGCGGATGCCCACCGTGCGTCGCTGGCTGCGCAACGCCGAGGCCGCTATGAGCGTCGCCCGCGAAGTCGACACTCACGACGACTTCCTCACGAACCTGACCAGGCAGAATGTACTCATGCAGATGACTCATGCCAAGACGCACCCGTCCGTGGCGGGGGCCATCGCGCGCGGGGAGCTGATCATCTCCGGATGGGTCTACGAAATAGGCTCCGGCAACGTTCTTGTGTACGACGAAGCCATACACGCCTTCAAACCTGTCGTCATCGACGGAGAGTGACGCCTATGTGAGTGATCGGAAGACTAGCTCCTGTGGGTGGGTCTTCACACTGAGGCTCACCGCCGCTTGAGGGCTTCCAGTTCGTCCAGCGTGCGCGGCCAATCGGCGCCCAGCAGCCGGGACAGGCTGCGGTCGGCGAGCACCTTGCCTCCGGTCTGACAGCGGGCGCAATAGTTGGTTTCATTATCCGCGTAGCGAATCCTCTGGATCTTCTCTCCGCATCGTGGACAGGGCTCGGCGTACCGCCCATGCACTGCCATATCCTTGCGAAAGGCCGTTACTTTTTCTGGAAAGCCGGCCTTCGCCTCAGCTTCCAATCGCTCGATCCATAGCGTGAGCGTCTGCCGCGTTGCATCGTAGAGCCGCCGCCATTCTTCGGGTTTCAGCTTGTGCGTCTGCGTGATCGGCGAAAGCTGCGCGGCATGCAGAATCTCGTCCGAGTACGCGTTGCCGATCCCGCTCAGCACGCGAGGATCGGTCAATGCCCGCTTGAGCGTTCGATTTTCAGCGGTCAGAGCAGCGCGAAACGCGTCGAGATCAGCGGCAAAGACGTCGATCCCTCCGGGATCGATCGAATGCAGGCCGTCCTCGCCGCTGAGGATGTGCAGCGAGGCGCGACGCTTGCTCCCTGCTTCGGTAAGCACCAGCGACCCGTTGGGGAAATCGAAGGCAGCCAGGCTCTGTCGGCCGGCCAGCTTTGCCTCCGGTGCACGCCAGTGCAAACGGCCGGCGATCATGAGGTGCAGGACCAGCCACAGATCGCCATCGAGGCCGATGGCGATGCGCTTGCCGATGCGGCGCAGCTCGCGCACCACGCGACCTTCGACACTTTCTACCGGAGGCTGCGCGGTGCGGAGCAGAAAGGCACTGGCAATCCGAATACGGATCAGAGGCTGCCCGACGATGCGGGCTTCGAGAGCGCTGAGATAAGCGGCGATGTCCGGCAGCTCCGGCATGCCTGCAAGCTTAAAGGAGAGCGGCCTGTTCTCGCGATGCAAGAATGCGCCAGCAATAGCTGAGTCAGACCCTATGCGCCCGATACCTAATTGGACTCGCGTGGAAGTTATCGTCTTTAGCTCACATTGGAGTTGTCATCCCGAGCGAGCACCGCGAGCCGAGGGACCTGCAGTCTCTCGAAGATGAAGACACATTCGGGTGCTCCATCCTTCACAGCATCCTCGTGAAGGGAGAGACGATAAGTGTCCGCATCAAACGAATTAAAAAATAAAAAACTGCGCAGAAGTACGTCGTGGATTTATCCGGCTCGGCTATGGCGCCGAACTGAAAAGAAACTGCAGGTCCCTCCACTTCGGTCGGGATGACAATCCTCTACGAGAAATCAATGGCTCGGAAGACTAGAGATAAAAAGACTATTCACTCACCGAACACAGGGCGCAGATGCTTTCTCCAAAGCGTGACGCCTTTTCCGGGCCGATTCCATCCACGCGCAGCAGGTCTTCCAGGGTGCGCGGCCGTTCCAGCACGATCCCGCGCAGCGTCTTGTCGCCGAAGATGCGGAATGCCGGGAAGCCGCTCTTCTTCGCCTCGTCGAGCCGCCACGCGCGCAGCTTTTTATCCAGCTCCGCTTCCTGCGGCGAATATGCGACTTCAGCGGCGGGCGCAGCACTCTTTTTCGCAGCGGGCGTTCTTTCCGTCGAACGCGCTCCCTTGCCGCGAGAGCGGCCCTTTGCGCTGCTCTCCGCGCCCGCATCGGGGAGAAATAGCCGCAGCCGCGTGCTGCTCTCGATCTCCTCCCCGGCGTCGGTCAAGCTGACTTTGCGATAGGCGATGGTGCGGCCGTCCTTCTCGAACTCGGCGTCTTCAAACGACGCGTAGCCGCCGCGCGCCATCGCGACCAGCAATGCTTCAAACTCGTCGCGTTCCATTTGCTCATTGGGAAAGAGCTGCTTGTGCAGCTTGCCAGTTGACATGCCCTGAACCGGCCGCAGCGCGCGCACCACGGCGAAAACAGTATCTTCCTCGCGATGATCGAGCGGCCGAAAGACCTGCGCGATGGCCTCGGCGGGAGCGCAGAAATCGCATAGTCCGCAGCGCTCGCCTGCATCTTCGTCGTCGCCGAAGTGTTCGACCAGCATGCTCATGCGGCAATGTCCGCCCTCGGCGAAGCGCAGCATCTTTTCGATTTGCGTCTGCCGGTGCTGGCACTGCCGCGCATAAGGGTCGCGCCAGGCGCGCTCACCCTTCGTCACGGTGCCTTCGAAATCGATCACGACGCCGCCATGCGCTTCCAGCTTCTCGAGAGCCTTGGAGAATACCTCCGCATCCATATCGAGATCGAAGCGCAGCTCATCCGCGGGGCGAGCATCCCTGCCGAGCTTGCGCACGATGCGATCAAGCACGGCTAACTCCGGATAATCGCGCTGATAGAAAAAATCGTGAGTCCGGCGGTCGGCAAACGAGTGCATCAGGATGGTCCGGCTGGTCAGCCCATCGCGGCCCGCGCGGCCGATCTCCTGGTAATAGCCTTCCACGCTGGCGGGCAGCGCCGTGTGGATCACGGTCCGGACGTCGGCCTTGTCGATGCCCATGCCGAAGGCGATCGTGGCCACCACCACCTCCAGCCGGCCGGAAAGAAACTCGCGCTGCACGCGCTCCCGCACCTGGGCATCGAGGCCCGCGTGATAGGCAGCGCTGGGATAGGACTCGGCGAGCTCGGCGGCTGTGGTTTCGGCCTCCTTACGTGTGGGGGCATAGATAATCGCCGGACGCCGCTCCTTGAGCGAAAGCAGCTCGGCGCAGAACTGCGCACGCCGCGGCTTCGAAACCTCCACCACTTCGATGGCCAGGTTGTCGCGGCGGAATCCGTGGATGAATCGCGCTCCGGATTTCATCTCCAACTGCTCGGCGATGTCGTTCTGCACTACCGGGGTCGCCGTCGCGGTCAAAGCGATCACCGGAGCGGGTCGCAAGAGTGAGAGGGATCGCCCCAGGAGCCGGTAGTCGGGACGAAAATCATGTCCCCATTGCGAGATGCAGTGCGCCTCGTCGATGGCGATCAGGTTCGGCTTGCGCTTGCCCAGCATCTCGGCGAAGCCAGGCACCCGCAACCGCTCCGGCGCGATAAACAGGAACTGCAACCGTCCCGCCAGGTATTCGCGGCAAGCGTCGCGCGAGGTTTCGCGGTCCATCCCGGAATGAATGCGCGCCACACGCAATCCGAGAGCCGCGAGCTTCGCTGCCTGATCTTCCATGAGCGCGATCAGGGGGCTGATCACCAGCGCCGTCCCGCCGCGAACTACCGCCGGCAGCTGGTAGCAGAGCGACTTGCCCGATCCGGTCGGCATCACCAGCAGCACGTCGCGCCCGGAGATGGCGGCCATGCAGACCGCCTCCTGATTGGAGCGGAAGCCGGCGAACCCGAAGGTTCGATGCAACACATCGGATGGTGAAGCGGAAACTGGCTCGACGAGACTTGTCATTGCGGGGCGATTGTTCCCAGTTTACCGCGCAACGTCACGTCCAGCGATATGCCGGATGTCCCGCGCCTGGAACTTCAAGCGCGGGACCGATCAACCACGCTCAGTACGTGGATTTGAAAGCGTACGTAGCGCCAAAGGTGAACTGGAACGAGTTCCGCAGCGTCGGAGGCACGGCCGGAGGAGGATTGTTCAAGTAGCTGTCGATCGTGCCCACCGTGAAGCTCAGCTTCTTGTACATGGGAAAGATGAGAGTATCGGTTTCGTTCGCCGAATAGGCAGTGGAGTTGTTGTAAGCGGGAATGTAGGAGACTTGTTGATTGAAGATAATCCCCTTCGGCAGCTTGAGCAGATATACACCGGCAAAGGTAGAACCGATCAGGTCCTGATTGACGCCCGAGCTGGCATTGATGAACGTCTGCTTCTCGTATTGGATTGTGGCCTTGATGTCGAGCTGCTGTTTCGGCTGCTTCACGATCGTCCAGCCAATGCCGCCGCCATAGATCTGCTGCAGATCGAGTCCCTGGCTGTAGTTGTGATCGAACGCGGTCTGTCCCAACGCATAAACGCGCGGCGAGAAGTATTGATCTTGCTCGGCGTCGGCGTGGTAGATGGCACTCTTGGTATCTGTCTCGGGATAGAAAACACCCTCCGACGTATAGGCCGGCTGCGTGATCTTACCGTACGATCCAGTGAAATCGATGGTGGTGCGGCTGGTGGGGTTGAGCCAGGTCACCGTGGGCACCACGCGCGCGAGATTTACAGCTCCGTTGAAGGTGTATTGCTTCTGCGTGGCCTGCACGATGGTCGCGCCTGCTGTCGCAGCGCCGTTCCAACCTTCCAGTATTCCCGGATGGCCGATCAGCTCCTTGGTCATGGTGGCTTCGTCCACGATGTACTGCGCGCTCTTGACCGGAATGGGCTCAATCAGAACCCCGTTATCGGGATGCACGGTGATCATTTCGTCAGAAACAGAGATGGTTCCCTGCGGTATGTTCGGAGGCAGCTTGTGCCGCTGCGGAGTCACACTTTTATCCAGAACTGCCAGCTTGCTCAGCGTGCGCAGCTCTTTGATTTTGTCCCAAGACACGTTGATGTCGCCAACAATATCGCTGTGGAAGGTTACCGTTCCTGAGACTTCGCGCACAAAGGTGCCCGAAAGCTGATCGCCGTTGCTGAAGACAATCACGTCCGGCGGAGCCTTTTTGGCATCCTTGGCGGAGGCTGAGTCGGGCTCCGCTGCAATCGCGTGGCCTAACGCAAGCAATGTGAAAAGTGCCAAGAGAAAAGCGGAGAACGAGGGAAAAAAGAGGACCGCATTTCTGCGCGATGACATGAGAAAGATGACTCCTGGGAATTCGAAGTTCGGTCTTCACCGATACCGCTTGCCCGAAACTTCACCGGGCGGGACCTGGGATGAATGGAAGCTGGAATAGGAACCGGCTTGCCTCAATTTATGGTATCGCGCTCCGGCCGCAGGAGAATATCGCGTTCGACGCGATACCGGCCTTTGCGAACCAGCCTTGGAAACCCGTAGTGAGGATGGACCTGGAGCCTTGCCGGGATAGTAGATTGCGAGTAAAGACCATGTCTGGCCGCTAGGATGCCCTATCGGCGCGCTGAGGATGCCACCCCACATACGACAGCCAAATCTAATTGTGAAATTTTGCCTAGCGTTCTTGCGATAAAAGATCCGTGGCGTCGCGATGTGCGAGATCAGAGATGGGCAATGGGTAGCTACTGAGGCAGGAGGTGGTCTCCAACTTCAACATCTTTTAAGATTAAAAGATGGCAATCACACGCAAACAGGCTCTGGATCTCTTCCGCTCCGACGACCTGATCGGCCTGGGCATGGAAGCGGACGCGGTACGGCGTCGGCTGCATCCTGAAGGCGTGGTCACCTACATGCTCGATCGCAGCGTTCCGTATCCCTCCGCTGGCGGCCTGGATGCGGTTTTTAAGAAGATCGACGAGACCCTGGAGAGCGGCGGGGTAGGGGTGCATCTGCTCGGGAATCTGCAGCCTGGCCCGAAGATCGACGACCTGGAGAGCGTGGTTCGCGCGATCAAGCAGCGCTACGCCAAAATCTGGCTTCGCGGCTTCCCTGCGCCAGCGATCCTGACTCTCGCGGAATCCAGCCATTTCTCGATTCAACAAACCCTCACCCGTCTGCGCGACGCCGGACTCGATTCGATCTCCGGCGAGGGTGCCGATCTTCAAACAGACGAAAACACCGCTTCGCAATGCAGCGTCGAAAACTGGCTGCAGGTCCATCGCACCGCGCATCAACTGGGCATGGCGACCAGCGCTGTAATGGCCTTCGGCGCCGGTGAGTCGCTGGAGCAGCGCGTGGACTTCCTCGATCAAATTCGCAGCCTTCAGGAAGAGACTGGTGGCTTTACCGCCTTCGTCCCCCGCAGCGCTGCGCTTGCGGGCCGAAGCATGGAAGAGGCAACTGCGGTCGAATACCTGAAGGTCCTTGCCATTTCCCGGCTCTCCCTCGACAGCATCGACAATGTGCAGGCGACGTGGGCCGCGCAGGGACTCAAAGTCCTGCAGATGGGTCTCCGCTTCGGCGCGAACGATGTAGGAGCAGCAATTCCGGATGAGAATCCGGCAAAAGCTACAACCGAGGAAGAGCTGCGCCGCATCATTCGCGACGCCGGCTTCAAACCTGCACAGCGCGATTCGATGTACCGGACGATGCTTCTGAGTTGATAAAGCTTAAGTAGCAGGATCTCTGATAATCTGACATTCAGAGATTCCGATATGGAAACTAGTCGCGTCGGGAAGCGTGGAACCATCGTTGTGCCGGTTAAGCTGCGTCAGCGCTTCGGTCTCAAGGAAGGCGATCTCCTCGTCACTGAAGAACGTGAGGACGGGATACTGTTGCGTCCGGCAGTCGCCGTGCCTGTCGAGATATATACGCCACTTCGTAAAGCAGAATTTCTTCTCAACAATGCGGTGACCAGGGAAGATTACGACCAGGCCTGCGAAGATATCCGGGCGCTGGGGCTTGATCCGAAGACAATTCCTCACACGGAAGACGTGAGACGCAACGATCTTCCGACGGCAGCCGAGGCGAACAAACAGTGGACGGCTCTTCGAAAAAATCTGAGTAAGCGCGCGCTAAAACCCGGCAAACATGCCTGAGCCGTTGCGCGTATTTCTGGATGCGAATGTCCTCTTCTCCGCTGCATACAAGCAAAAGAACGGCCTTCTGGAGTTTTGGAGCATGCCCGAAGTCCAACTCGTAACCTCGTTCTATGTGGTTCAGGAGGCGCTCAGGAACTGCACGAGCGAGGATCATACCCGGCGGCTTGAATCTCTTCTGGCTGCAACCATCATCGTGTCCGACGCTTTACCCGGAACGCTGCCACCCCACATCGATCTGCCGACGAAAGATCAGCCGGTATTGGCGGCCGCGATGAATGCGGGCGCTGATTTTCTCATTACCGGCGACAAGACCCACTTCGCGCCCTGGATGAATCTGCCGATTGAGACCCGGCATGGCATTCTGATGATCACGCAGCCTCGGACTTTTCTGGATTACCTAAAACAACGCCGCTAAGCACAGAGCACTTACAATAATCCTGAATCCAACCAAAGGTATGGCCTTGCTGAAACAGCTCGCTCCCGAACTCGTTATGCGCTGCAATGCAGCCATGCTCGCGCTGCTGCAGCCGAAAAACGATCTGCGCCACTACCTCCGCTATCACTATGGCGACCACACCTTCGAGAATCTCTACCGCTGGAATTGGTTCGACACCTCGCTGCTCATCCCCTATTTCGTGGTGATGATCATCCTGGCCTTTTATGGCCTGCACCGTTACCAGCTGGTCTACCTTTACTACAAACATCGCAAGAACGACGTGAAGGAACCGCCGCGGCGTTTCGAGCAATTGCCGCTCATCACCATCCAGCTTCCCATCTTCAACGAGCAGTTCGTCATCGACCGCTTGATCGATGCCTGCGCCAACCTCGACTACCCGCGAGAGCTGCTGGAGATTCAGGTTCTCGACGACTCCACGGACGAGACCAAAGAGGTGGCGTCCGCCATCTGCGATCGCTACCGGGCCATGGGCCATCCTATCGTCTACCTGCATCGGACGAATCGTTATGGGTACAAGGCCGGAGCCCTCGATGAAGGATTGAAGACAGCCAAGGGCGACTTCGTCGCCATCTTCGACGCCGATTTCGTTCCGCCGCGCGACTGGCTGATGAATGTGGTTCACCACTTCGCCGAACCGGAGATCGGCATGGTGCAGACCCGGTGGACGCACCTCAACCGCGACTATAGTTTTCTCACGCAGGTCGAAGCTATTCTGCTCGACGGCCACTTCGTGCTGGAGCACGGCGGCCGCTCTCGCGCCGGCGTCTTCTTCAACTTCAACGGCACTGCAGGCATGTGGCGGCGCGAGGTCATTGGACAGGCCGGCGGCTGGCAACACGACACCCTGACCGAAGACACCGACCTCAGCTATCGCGCGCAGCTCGTCGGCTGGAAGTTTAAATATCTTCAGCACGTCGAATGCCCGGCCGAGCTGCCCATCGAGATGACCGCTTTCAAAACCCAGCAGGCGCGCTGGGCCAAAGGCCTCATCCAGACATCGAAGAAGATCCTGCCCCGCGTGCTGCGCAGCGATGCGCCGAAGCACACCAAGCTCGAAGCCTGGTACCACCTCACCGCGAATATCAGCTACCCGCTGATGGTGGTGCTCTCGGTGCTGCTCATGCCGGCCATGATCATTCGCTTCTATCAGGGCTGGTTTCAGATGCTGCTGATCGACTTGCCGCTATTCATGGCATCGACCTTCTCTATCTCGTCCTTTTATCTGGTTTCGCAAAAAGAGCTCTACCCGCGCCGCTGGTACCGGACATTTCTCTATCTGCCCTTCCTCATGTCGCTGGGCATCGGGCTTACTGTGACGAATACCCGCGCGGTGATGGAAGCTTTGTTCGGCATCCAATCCTCTTTCAAGCGCACGCCGAAGTATCGTGTGGAAAAACGTGGAGAGAAATCGAAGGCCATGAAATACCGCAAGCGCCTGGGCATCGTGCCCTGGATCGAGCTTGGTATCGGCTGCTACTTCGCCATGACTATCTGGTACGCGTGGACCAATGAGAACTACTTCACCATCCCGTTTCTGCTGCTCTTTGTGATCGGCTATTGGTACACCGGGATGTTGTCGCTCTTCCAGGGACGCTTCGAGCGCTGGAGAGGTGGGGCGAACCTCGACGAGTCATCGCCGAAGCCGTATCCTGTCGGCGTGTAATTCGGAAAATCTTAGGTAACAATCTTCCCGTAGAAGTCTTTGGGAAGTCCTGCATCCGGGAGTATTCTGGAGTCGAGATGAGCGTCGTCGAAGATGTCCGCACCGTTGTCCAGGATTTCCTGGCGCCTGAACTTCGCGAACTGAAGGTGCGCGTGGACGCGCTGGAAAAACGCATGGACGAGCGTTTCAGCCAAGTGGATAGCCGTTTTAACCAGATGGAGAAGAACGCGCAGGCTCGTCACGAGCAGGTCATGTTTGCTATCCAGCAGCTCGCCGACTACGCCACGCTTGCCCAGCGCGTATCTCGCCTCGAATCGAAAGAAGCCTCCCACTAGCGCAAAAAAAAGCGGAAGCCGAAGCTTCCGCCCTATGCAGTTCGGGGGAGCTCAACTCTCAGACTGAAGTAGAAACCATCGATTTCCTCCCTGTCGTGAAAGTGCATGCTATGGCATGCCAAGAAGGAAGGTCGAGACACTAAGGGGCACTGTACTTTGGTTACCTCGAGCTATCCCAACTTAGGCCGAGATAGCTCCGACTCGCTAAATCCCTTTAGGTCACGAAACGAAAAAGGGCAGGCCGAAGCCTGCCCCATCCATTGAAGCAATAAGTGGAAGTTAGAAGCGAACGCCGAAGGTGACGGGAATCAATCCCTCGCTGCCTTCGCCGTTCTGTGTCGCCGTTGCCGCTGGTGAATCAACCCAGACGTAACGGGCTTCCGCATAAAGCTTGGCGTTGCTGTCTTCGCCGAAGGCCTTCCAGTAGCCGCCAACACCGAGGTTCAAGCCGCCCTGATTGCTGGAGAAGTGCCCGATGGTGACGTTCTCGGTGCCTATTTCACAGAAGAAAGAGCAGAACTCTTCTTCTTCAGGAGCCGTGAAGTTGGTCACCTTGCGGTAGAATCCGCCGCCGCCGGTCACGTAGCCGCCGAACTTCTTGGTTATCGGAAGGTAGAAAATGGGATCGATGGTGAATGACCAGGTATTGATGTTGCCGCCCGGAGCACCGACCGCCGCCAGTGTGGCGCCAGGAATTTTATTGCGATTGAACTGGTATTCCAGGAGCGCACCGAAGTGCTTGGTGAAGTTCCAGCCAGCACCCGCAGTGATGTTGTAACCCCAGGTATCGTAGCCATCGCGTACGTCATTCCCAACGGGAGCGGTGAACCCTCCTCCGCCCTCAAAGGCGAGGTGGCTCCAGCGATTCTCGTAGCCGGGGTAGTGGTTGTTCGATTGGCCATATTGCCCGCCTGGCTTGGGTGCGGGAGTCGGAGCGGCCGCGCCATCCAGGGCATCGCCGGAATCCAAATAGGCCTTCCAGTCAGTAGAGCTTGAATAGGCATGGCCGCTATCTGTCGCGGTGGCGTCCGTCGCTGTCGCATCGCTTTGAGCGAGTGCCGGGTAAGATGCAGCAGCAAGAGCAAGAACGGAAGCGGCAGTGGCGACGCGGCGCAGAAGAGTCCGCGAAAAATTGCAGTTCTCGGTCATGGGGGTCCTCATGTCTCGAATGAAAGTACAGAAGCAGGACGTGGGCTGCTCCATAGGTTCTAACACTATCTAGATGACTTAGACTCGCCAAGCGTTGTTTTTGTCTACGCGACTGCGCGTCGAGCGATACGCGCCTTCGGCGCCATCAAACTACAGGCGCTTCCGTTGGTCGCTTAACCTACCGGTTAGTTCAGGCAATCAGTTTAACTTGACAAAGATTTGACGATAGTAAACCGAACTCAGTGGAATAAATCGTGGACGCCGAGCTTAAAAGCTAAACCCGAGAATCAAGCCTGATACCCCGAGTCTCGCGCGTGAAAGCTGAGATCGAGCGGCAAGCCGGATGAAAAATACGAAACTGCAACCAAAGAAAGCGGCTTCGCCAGCCACCTCGAGAAACAATCCCAAAGTGGCGGCGAAGCCGCGATTGCCTGGACGGCAAGTCCTAGTGGATGTCGAACTGTTCGGGGTGCAGGGCCGGATCGCTCTTCACGATAATGGTCTTGCCCAGCATCTCCTCCATCTCGTTCAGCCACCGGGCATTGTTCGCCTTGAGCGTCTTCACCACTTCCGGATTCACGCGCAGCATCACATCGCCGCGGTCGAGATGCTTCTGCATCTTGCGCAGCTCGACGAAGATCTCGTTGGCCACCGTGGTCGGGCTCTTCACCATTCCCGTGGCCACGCACACCGGGCAGGGGATGCTCAGGGTCCGCTCGAGCGATTGTTTGACGCGCTTGCGGGTGATCGCGACCAGTCCGAAGTCATTGAACTGCAGAACCTTCGAAGGAGCGCGATCCGCCTTCAATGCCTCTTCGAGAGCAGCCAATACCTTGTGCCGGTTTTTGCGTTCGTCCATATCGATGAAGTCGATCACGATGATGCCGCCCAGGTCGCGCAGCCGAATCTGCCGCACGATCTCCGGAATCGCATCGAGATTGGTCTTCACGATGGTGTCTTCGAGACGCGCCGTCTTGCCGACATATTTGCCGGTATTGATATCGATGGCAACCAGAGCTTCGGTCTGATTGATGACAATCGAGCCACCAGACTTCAGCCATACCTTCGACTTCAGCGCCTTGGTGATCTCGTCCTGGATACCGAACTGCTCGAAGAGCGGCGTCTCCTTCGTATAGAGCTTGACGCGGCGCACCAGCGAGGGTTGGAAGCGGTTGAGGAAACGCACCGTGCGCTCGTATTCGGCTTCGCTGTCCACCCAGATCGCCGAGAAATTGTCGCTCACCTGGTCGCGCAGCACGCGCTCGATGAGGTTGAGGTCGTGGTAGATCAGCGCAGGCGCCTTGCTTGATTCCTCGCGCTGCTTGATGTCGTTCCACAGGCTGATCAGGAAGCGCAGGTCGGCGCGCAGCTCTTCTTCGCTGGCTCCATCGGCGGCGGTGCGCACGATGAATCCGCCCGACGCGTCGCCCTTTTCGCTGATCAGAATCCGCTTCAGCCGCTGACGCTCTTCGTCGGAGTCGATCTTGCGCGAGACGCCTACGTGATTGACGGTCGGCATGAAGACCAGGAAGCGGCCAGGAAGCGCAATGTGGCTGGTGATGCGTGCGCCCTTCTTGGCGATCGGCTCCTTGGCGATCTGGACCAGAATCTCCTGGCCCTGCTTCAACAGCTCACTGATGATGGGCAGGTCGGTGACCTGAGCCGAAGGACGGCGTCCGCCGCCTCCGCCACCATGACGGCGTTGGTTGGAACGTCCGCCGCGATCTCCACCACGGCCTCTCCCACGATCTCCGCGGCGTCCGCCACGGCGCTCGCCCTCGCGTCCACCTTCACGGGAGCCTTCGCGCGCCGGCGCTGCGCCGTCCGCGGTTACGGCTTCACCGTTGGGCTCATCGCGTTCGACGCCCTCACCCTCTTCGTCTTCTTCGTCCTCATCGAGGTCGACTTCGCCGTACTCCAGCTCGTCCGAATCCTCATCCTCTTCTTCGTCGGCGCCCGGTTCTACCGACAGCCGCTGATTGAGGTGCGTATCGCGAACCATGTCGCCGATCTCGGCACCCGAATGCTCAAGGGTTTCCTCTTCAAGCTCTTCGATATCGTGCTCGTCGTGGTGCGCGTGGATCGGCTCGAAGTCATACTCCTCTTCGTCGATGACCTCTTCTTCGAGAATGCCTGCGCCCGGAGAAAATCCAAAGGGCTGATCTGTTTCGATAGCCGGCTCGCCAAGCTGTGGAGAATCGTTCCGCTCGTCGAGCGAATCAGACTCTTCCTCAAACTCAACTTCAAATGCAGCGGGCGCGGTTGCTTCATGAATCACAGCTTCTTCGAAGATCGCTTCCGGAGCTGCTTCATGCTCCGCGGCCGGCAGCTCTTCTTCGATTACGCTCGAAACGCGGAACTCGCTGGGAGCGACGGCATCGATGCGGTACGACGCCGAGGCCGTCTCGGGCTCGAACTCGTGGGTTTCCTCAATTAATTCATGTACAGGCTCGTGCGGATGAGCTTCCACGGCTGGCTGATGAGCTTCTGCTACAGGCGTCTCAAGCTGGTCGTGAACCAGGGCAACGGGCTCGGTGACGATCTCTGCGTGCGATTCCGGGGCATGAGGTTCCTGGGCATGAGGTTCCGGGGCGTTCTGCGCGATCTGGTCGGGAACAGCTTCGATCGGCGCGGAAGGCGTTGGAACTGCGAACTCGACTGGCTCCTCAAAGGCCGAAGCGACGGCGACCCTATCCGCATCTTCTTCTGCCATCTCGAAATCGGAGACGGGAATCGTATGGGCAACCTCGGCGAGAATCTCGTCGACCTGGGTTTCGATGTCGTCGCCTTCGAATTCGGCGATCGGAGATTCGTGTTGTACCGGTTCGGTCTCTACAGCAGCGGCATGCTGACGGCGTGCGCGGGATTCGCCGGGCAGCAGCGATCCGCCATCCCATTCGGTTAGCGCCTCGATCAGCGTCGAGGGCTTGGGAGCAACGTAGTTCGGCTTGAAAGCGGGAGCCGCCGCCTGCTGGGGCTCGGGTTCAGCCGTGGAACCAGGGGCGGGCGCGCCGCCGTATCTCGAAAGCGACTCACCGGGCAGCAGAATCCTGTTGCTGGCCATGGTGCCGCCTGGGGCTCCGCGCTCGGGCAGAGTCAGCGGCTCGTCCACTATCGATTCCCGAATTGATTCCCTGAACGAGTCCCGGTTCGAGTCTCGGTTTGAGTCCCTGGTTGACTCTCCAGCCGACTCTTCCGCCGCTTCTGGAGATTCGGACTGGGCTGTCGTGCCCTCCTGGCCGCGCGGCCGGAAGCCTCTGCGGCGTCCGCGGCGTCCACGCCACCGGCGGGTGCCGGAGGGCGAATCGCCATCTTCGGAGCCGTCGGCGGCCGCGGGCTCGGCTGAACTCTCTGCTACAGCCTCCTGGGGCTGGCGGCTGCGGCTGGCGTCACGGCCGCCATCGCGACTCTCGCGGCTCTCGCGGCTCTCGCGACCACCGCTTTCACGGCCACCTGCTTCGCGGCTGCCAGTTTCCCGGCCACCGCTTTCGCGGCTTGCGTTTTCACGATTGTTGTCGCGCCCGCCTTCCTTACGCTGCTGCTGGCCGCCGCCCACGCGCTCGAAGTCCGCCCCGCCATCCTGCTCTTCCAGGAAATCGGTGACGTACAGGAACGCATCGCGTTCGAGACCGAGGTCGACGAAGGCCGACTGCATGCCGGGAAGCACGCGCGTCACTCGTCCTTTGTAAATGGAGCCGGCTAGGGTGTATTCGTTCTCACGCTCGTAGTAGATTTCCGTGAGTTCGTCGTTCTCTAGAATGGCCAGCCGCGTCTCATGCGGCGTGGTCGAAATGCATATTTCCTTTGACATGCTGCCTCTCTGGTCTCACGGAGTTCTCCGCGAGACAACGGCGAGACAGATCAGAGCGGAATACCGGAGAGGATCGGAAATGACAGTGGGATAGCCGTGGAGATTCCTGGCATAAGAACTCCATCGCGCCCGGACCGGAGAACCGGCGGAGACACGTTGAAAAAACCGGCTGTCTTGTGGGAAGCGTTCAAAACTCGGAAGGTGTTTGAATTTCGGCAAACGTCCGAATTACGATTAGCGTCCTGACGCAGAGAGTTTGTGACCGCTTCAGCCAATTCGATTGGCGGGGCCGTTACCCGTCTCAATGCGCTCATTCCTTGAATCCTGCCCGGCCCGGTAATCTACCTGGCCGGTTAAAGTTAAAAACCCTGAAAAAACCTGTACTTGCCATCCGCCGCCCGGTCCATCTCAGACCCTGGGATGCGGATTTTCTTCCTAACCTCGTGTGCGGCCGGGAATTCAATTCACGAAGCGGCTCATGCGGACATTCATCACCATGCCCAGAGCCAGGAACGTAAACAGCACCGAAGACCCTCCGTAACTCATTAACGGGAGAGGAATTCCGGTGACCGGCATCAGCCCTAGAACCATTCCGACGTTGACCGCGATCTGAAAGATCAAAACGGCCACCACGCCCATCACCAGGAACGTACCTGGGAGGTCTGAGGCTGTCTGTGCGTTTTGAATCAAACGCATCAATACCAGAAAGTATAGCAGTAACACGAGCACGCAACCGATGAATCCGTGCTCCTCGGCAAATGCGGCAAAGATGAAGTCCGTATAGGGGATAGGCAGGAAGTCGCCCTGCGTCTGCGTGCCCTTGGTCGCGCCCCGCCCGAAGACGCCGCCGTCGCCCACGGCAATCAGCGACTGCCGGATCTGGTAGCCGCTTCCTTTAGGGTCGGCATCGGGATTCATGAAGCTGGTCAGGCGCTGTTTCTGGTAGGGCTTGAGGATCTTGCTGCTGGTAAAGGCCACGCCCACCACCAGCAGACCCGCCAGCACCAGGATCGACCCCTTCTTCCAATCGATTCCACCCAGAAACAACCCGGCGAGCAGGATCGGCGAGTAGGTCAAGGCCGTTCCCAGGTCGGGCTGCTTCAAGACCAGCAGCATGGGCACGCCGACCATGGCCATGGCCTTGAAGATGTCCGGCCAGGTCAGCTTTCGCCCCACCAGGCCGCAGAAATAGCGCGTAACCGCCACGATGAGAATGAGCTTCACCCACTCCGACGGCTGAAAGTGGATACCACCAGGCAGCTTGATCCAGCGCCTGGCTCCCAGGACTTTGGTCCCGACCACCAGAACCCCGATCAGCGATAGCAGACAGAAGCCGTAGATCCAATGGATGAAATCGAGCAGGCGATGGTAGTCGATCAGCGAAAAGGCAAACATCGCCCCCAGACCGCCCACCGTCCAGAGAATCTGCTGCCTATAGAAGCCGACGAACTTGGTATGCAGAGTCGCGCTGTAAATCTCGAAGACACTGATCACGGACAGCAACATCACGAACCCTAGAAGGGTCCAGTCGAAGTCGCGGAAAGATAGAAAACGGCGCATTTAGTGAACCACCGTCGCCAGCGCGTCGGCTTTGGCATTTTCGTTCTTTGCCTTCGCGGGAGGCGGCAAAAAGAAATGCCCGGCAAACGCGGTCGCTGCTGGATCGCCTTTGGGTGCGCGCGGATCGATTGGTTTGCCGCCTAATCCCTTGGAATCGTTGGGCTGCGACCAGACTGCTCCAACCTCCACCGGCTGTGGCTTTTCGGCCACCAGGTTGTTGTTGAGCCGCCGCTGCTTGTCCACATAAGCCTCGATTACCTTGGCGACCAGGTGCGCCGAACCCGCGCCCCATCCGCCATGCTGCCAGAAGACCGCAACCACGATATCCGGATTGCGCCGCGGCGCCATCCCCACAAACCACGCATTCGCACGCTCTGACTTGATCGATGAAACGCTCTTCACTCCGGCGCTGTGATTTACCACCTGCGCCGTACCGGTTTTACCCGCAAAGTCGATCCCCTCCAGGTGCGACGCAAACGCTGTACCGCTGGTCGTGGTCTCCGCCATGCCGTCGGTGATGATCTCCCAATTGTCAGGATTGATGGGAATCGTCGCATCGCCCGAGCCGGAGAAGGAATCCCTCATCGCGCTGCGGTATTCGGCAGGCAATTCGTCGGGGAAGACCACGTGCGGACGCTTCAGGACCCCGCCCGAGGCGATCCCGCCCAGCGCCCTGGCGAGTTGAATCGGCGTAGCGGCCACCGCGCCCTGCCCGATGCCCACGGAAACGGTTTCGCCCGCGTACCACTTCCGGTGGTACTGCTTCATCGCCCACTCGGTCGAGGGCATAACCCCGGCAATTTCGTCGGGCAGGTCGATGCCAGTCTTTTGTCCCATCCCCAGCGCATGAGCATATTTCGCAACCGTGTCGATGCCCAGCCTCGCCGCGAGCATGTAGTAAAAGGTGTCGCACGACCACGGAAGCGCGTGCTCGATATCCACCTCACCGTGATGCTTATCACATGCGTAGAAGTGGCCGTAAAGAGTGGCGCCACCCTGGCAGTTCACCTTGAAGTTCTGCGCCACACCTTCCTGAAGGCCGGCGACCGACATGATGACCTTGAAGGTCGAGCCCGGCGGCGATTGCGCCTGAATCGCTTTGTTCAGTAGCGGATGGTCGGGGTCGGTGATGAGCTTGTTCCACTCGTCGCGGCCGATTTTTACCGCAAATGCGTTGGGATCGAAGGTTGGCCGGCTGACCATGGCCAGAATTTCGCCCGTATGGGGATCCATGGCCACGATTGCGCCTTCACGGTCGCCCAGCGCGTTCTCGGCCGCCCGCTGAATATCCATATCGATGGTCAGCCGCAGGTTTTGCCCCGGCTTCGAGCGCTCGGTGCCGAGTTTGCCTACCTCGCGGCCGTGGCTGTCGACGAGCACGTCGCGCGAGCCGTCCTGCCCGCGCAACAGGGCGTCGTATGCCTCTTCCACGCCCGATTTGCCCACTACGTCGCCCGGCTCGTAGTACTCGTAACGGGGATCGTTGAGCATCTCCTCGCTCACCTCACCCACGTAGCCGATCAGGTTCGCCGCAAATCCGTCTTTGGGGTAAAGCCGGCGCTGCTCGTCGACGGTTTCGAGTTCCGGCATCTCGTCGCGGTGCGCTTCGATGAACTCCTGCTCGTCGGGCGTGATGTCCTGCTTCAACGGAAGCGGCTGGTACTTCGGAGCGGTGCGGTATTTCTTCAGAATGGCGTGGATCTGGTCCACGGTCATGTGCAGTCCGCGGGCGATCAGCGGCAGATCCGGCTCCAGGTTATGCCCCTGCTCACGCACCAGGAAGCAGGAAACCGAAGGGTAGTTATCCACCAGCAGCCGGCCATCGCGGTCGAAGAGCTGACCGCGGGGCGCGAGGATCGGCACCTTGCGGATGCGGTTCGCCTCGGCCAGCGCCCGCCAGCTTTCGGCATTCACTACCTGCAGCCGCCACAGCCCGAAGATGAGCACCGCCATTACCGCCACGATCACGTACTGGAAGATGGTCAGCTTGATGGCCGGCAGATCGCCTTCCCTGGTGAGAAGGTCGCTTGCGTCCTGCGCCGAGCTTTTCTTCGCGAACCGTCCCCAGAGATTCATTCCCGTATCCTCGCTCGATCGAGTAATGCGAACAGAACGACTGCGATCAGTGCGTTGATCGCGGCGCGCAGCAGCTCATGCAGCCAGTTCCACACCAGCGGCTGGGCCAGCAGATGGCGCACCAGCACCCAGTCGATGCCATTGTGCAGCAGCATGAAGAGAAAGGTGAGCACCAGCCGGGTGCCGTGAGCTTCGGTGTCTATTCTGACGCCGAGAGAAGCCGCAAGGTAACCGATGAAGGCCTTGGCGATGCCGAAGACACCGATCGGCTGATGGGTCAGCGCGTCCTGAAGAATGCCTACCGCCGCGCCACCGAGCGTGGCGGTCACGGGATTTCGGCGCGCCATGGCGAAGTAGACCACCACCATCAGGGGCAGGTCGAGCATGCCGAAGCGCAGGAAGTGCAGCGTAACCAGCGATTGCAGTCCCAGGGCCAGCAGCGGAGCCAGAATGTAGATAAACAGCGGAAAGGAGCGCTCGTCCACCTCACGCCGCGTTGAAGCCATCAATGCCATGCTCTAGGCTCCATGCCCCTGCGGTGCAGGGGAAGAGTTGGAATCGGCCGGCCTTTTAGGCATGGTGGCGGGCGGGCGGCTGCCGTCATCGGGAACCACGACAGGACCGTTCCGCGCCGGAGTCACCGGTTTGGGAGCTGGCTGCGTCGAGGAGCCTGACGCGGGAGGGTTGAACGTCGAGCTGGGTCTGGGCGCCCGGTTCTCGGGACCATCGACGATGACGTGAACCTTAGTATCGGGCTTCAAACTGCCGGCAGACGACGCGGGCTTTCCGCTCGAAGAAGCTACGCCGGAAGACGCTGCTCCCGGCGAATGCGCAACCGGGTTGGAAGTCTGGCTCGAAGCCGGCTTCGCAGCAGGCTTTGAAAGGGGCACGCCGGAGGAAGCAGTCCCGCTCCGGGCAGCGGTAGATGTTTTCGCTGCATCAGCTGCATCGGCCGCAGGTTTCGCTGCTGCGTGCGTGGTGGCAGCCTCCGAAGTCGCTGAGGTGGCTCCCGTGGTGGTGGGAGCACGTTCGATCTTCGCGGTCGCCGGAGCCTTGGGCAAATCTTCTATTCCGTTTTTGACGGGAACGGTCCGCTCGCCGGGCGTCAACGCGGTCGCCGGAGGTGTCGAGCCGGGCGTAAATCCATCCGGCGCCAGCGGCTTCGGCGGATGCAGCGGTTGCACCACGTTGCCCGTACTGTCCACATTCGAATCCGGATTCGTATCCGCAGGTGCGCTGGGATCGATCTTGCTGGGCAGGCGCTCGGAGAGGATATCCGAAGCCCGCTTCTGTGCGGCCTCACCCTCGGCTTCGCTCTCCGCGAGGTCCTTTTCCTCTTGCGAAGAGACCGCATCGCCCATTCCGGTGATCACCAGAACCTCTTCGAGCTGCGCAAGATTGGCCGAGGGATGCACGATGACATCCAGCAGCGGATCGCGATCGGGATCCGGAACCACCCGGTCGACCGTGCCTACCGGCATCCCGCGCGGAAAGATCTGGTCGCCTCCGCTGGTAACGATCTTGTCCCCTGGCTTGATCCGGTCGTCGGGCGAGACGTTGATCATCTGCACCTGGTTAAAGGCGCCGCCCTTCAGAACTCCCCGGGTGCGGGTCGACTCCAGAATCACGCCTACGCCACTGGTCGGATCTGAGACCAGCATCAGCTGACTGGTCGACGGAAAGACGTCCTTCAGGCGGCCAACGATGCCATCGGCGGTCATCACCGGCATGTCCGGCTTTAATCCATCGTTCGAGCCCTTGTCGATGTAGACGATGCCCGACTGGTCTGTCCCCGAAGTGCCGATCACCTGCGCCGGCAGGCTCTGATAGATGTAATGTTCTTTGAAACCGAGCAGGCGCTGGAGGCGCTGCCCTTGCCTGGCATCCTCGACCACGCTAGCCTGCTCCAGGCGGAGCTGTTCGATCTGATTTTTGAGCGAGGCATTGTCGCGACGCACATGGATGAGGTCGATATATCCGAACCACACATCTTCGATGGACTGGCCGAAATTGCGCAGCAGCCGCTCGGGCGTGGCCACTACGGTCACCACCACATAACGGATGAGGCTCACTGCTTCGGGATCGGAGGCGTCTTTCGACGGCCGCTTGGCCTGCACCGCCAGCACGAGCAGCTGCATCACCAGCACCAGCAGAAGCACCAGAGCGTTCTTATATCGGCTGAAGAAGGATTCCATGGCGCTGACACGGCCTTCGCCGGCCTACTCCTCGCGTATCTGCGGCCGCTTGGTCACAGCCGCGGATACTGTCAATGCTAGTCGATCTTAATCTTGCGCAGCAGGCGGAAGTCGCTGAGCATCTTGCCCGTACCCAGGACCACACTGGCCAGCGGGTCGTCGGCGATCGATACCGGCAGGCCGGTCTCTTCGCGTATCCGCTTGTCGAGGTTCTTGATCAAAGCGCCGCCGCCGGTAAGAACTATGCCGCGGTCGCTGATGTCGGCGCTCAACTCCGGAGGAGTCCGCTCCAGCGCTACGCGGATCGCATTCATGATGGTCGAGATCGACTCGCCCAGCGCCTCGCGGATCTCGCTGTCTTCGATGGAGATGGTCTTTGGCACGCCCTCGATCAGGTTGCGGCCCTTGATCTCCATGGTCAGAGGCTTGTCCAGCGGATAGGCAGACCCAATCTCGATCTTGATCTGCTCCGCGGTACGCTCGCCGATGAGCAGGTTATATTTCCGCTTGAGGTAGTTCATGATGGACTCGTCCATCTGGTTGCCGGCCATGCGCACCGAGCGCGAATAGACAATGCCAGACAACGAAATCACCGCGATGTCCGTGGTTCCACCGCCGATGTCGACGACCATGTTGCCCGACGGCTCAGTAATCGGCAGACCTGCGCCGATTGCCGCCACCATCGCCTGCTCGACGAGGAAGACCTCGCTGGCCTTGGCGCGATAGGCCGAGTCCTCGACGGCGCGCTTTTCCACCTGCGTGATCTCCGAAGGCACGCCGATCACGATGCGCGGATGCACCATCATCTTGCGGTTATGCGCCTTCTGGATGAAGTAGTTGAGCATCTTCTCGGTGACCTTGAAGTCGGCGATGACGCCGTCCTTCATCGGCTTGATGGCCACAATATTGCCGGGAGTGCGGCCGAGCATCTCCTTGGCTTCCTTGCCGACAGCCTCGACTTCGCCGGTGTTCTTGTTGATGGCGACGATGGAAGGCTCGTTGACAACAATGCCTTTACCCGCCGCATAGACGAGCGTATTGGCGGTGCCGAGATCGATGGCAAGATCGCTAGAGAAAACGCTGAACAGCGAACGCACACCGTGCGAGCGCGAGGGACGCGACTGATAACCGTTCGATGACATGAATACGTAGACTTTTCTAGAGGCTCGACTTTATTGTAAGGCCTCGCCGCAATCGCAATGCCGATAGTTGCGGATGTAATGCAATAAACATTAGCACCGCGTATTCGTTCCCGCACCCACCTTGCCACCAAAGTTGTAAATCCCGGGCTCACGCGCAGAAGCCAGGATGTCCCTGGCTTCTGCTGGTGTGCGAGCCAGCGTGTTTCTCGCTGGCCGGTTGAGTAATTAGTGCCCAGCTTCTTGAACTTAAGCGGTGGCGGTCGCCGCTTGCTGCCTCAGCGCAATCTTCGGGAAATCCACATCCACGTCCGCCGTGTTGTTGAAGTAATTCGTAAAGACGTTGAGCGCGACATGGGCGATGATTTCCGCAATCTCTCCGTCGTTGAACCCGGCAGCCCGGACCGCTTCTACATCGGACTCTGAGGCCCGGCCCTGCTTGGCAACGATCTCCCGCGCAAACTTCAGTGCTGCCGCAGTTTTCGGCGAGGCCGAGTCCCCGTCGCGAGCCGCTTCGATCTCCGCACCTGACAGGCCCACCATCTTGCCGATGGCAGTGTGAGCCGATACGCAATATTGGCAGGAGTTTTGTTCGCTGACCGCCAGCGCCAGCTCCTCGCGGAGCTTGTGGTTGAGAACGCCTCCGGCCAACGCTCCGCTGAAGGAGAGATATCCCTGCAGAACGGCCGGCGAGTTGGCCATAACGCGCGTCATGTTGGGGGTCATCTTCATCGCAGAATGCACTGCGTCCAAGAGTTCCTTGGCTTTTCCGGTTGCCTGGTCGGGTTGAATCGCGGATAGTCTTGACATATTGTTCTCCTCGCAATGACCGGCTCTTCAACGCACGGTGATTCTGCCTCTTTGATTCCGCCATTCGTCCCGGGATACCGGCAAAAGATGTAATCTCGCTTACACTCGGCGTAGCCATCTGGCACCGGACAATTGAGAACTGCGCACTCAATACATGAAGAGCCTGACTGAAGCCGCCTCGTTCTCCTCCGTCGAACTTTTCAAGGGCCTGCCTGCTTCACACCAGCAGATGCTCGAAGAGAAAAGCCTGATATGCAACTTCGAAGCTGGGCACATTTTTTTTCGCCCCGGCGAGACCGGCCAGGTCTTGTTTTTCCTGGAAACCGGGCACGTACAGACCTTTCGCATTTCGGGCCGGAAAAAACTGCTCATCGCGGATCTTGAGCCGCCGGCGGTCTTCGGTGAAATGGGCTGCGTCGGCCAGTGCATGTATCACTGCACCGCGCAGGCCACGGAACCGTCCCGCATCCGCACCATCTCGCGCGCCGATCTCGACAATTTACTTCGGGAACATCCGCAGATTGCGCTGCGCATGCTCGATCTGGTCAGCGAACGATTTCTTCATGTCTTGCTCGACCTGGAAGCCACATCTTTCCGGCCATTGATCCCGCGGCTGGCCAAGCTGCTCATCGAGAACGCCAAGGACGGCTGCGTTCAGGACCTGACTCACAAAAAAATTGCCGAACAGCTGCGCGTCTATCGCGAATCGGCTACCACCGCACTCGGGGAATTGAAGAAAGCCGGCATCATCGCCATCGAACGCAAGCAGATACGCATCCTTGACGGCTCTCGCCTGGATCGCGCCGCCCGCGAGCAATAGCCGGCCCAAAATGAAAAACCCGGATGGCCAGCCACTTCTGCCGTTAAGCGACTGCTGCCGGCCCAATCGGCTATCCTGAAGCTTCGCCTAAGGAGACTCACGTGTCCCACAAGCTTTACAAGAACCTCATCGGCGGCCATTCCGTCGCCAGCCACACCGGCAAGACCTTTCTCAACATGAATCCCGCCAACTCCGACGACATCGTCGGCGAGTTCCAGTCTTCCGCCGCCAAAGACATCGACGACGCGGTCAATGCAGCGGAGCAAGCCTGGAAATCCTGGCGTCTTACTCCTGCGCCCAAGCGGGCGGAGATCCTTTACCGGACGGGAGAGCTGCTCACCCAGCGTAAGGAGCAGTATGCCCGCGACATGACCCGCGAGATGGGCAAGGTGTTGAGCGAAACGCGCGGCGACGTGCAGGAGGCCATCGACACCGCCTATTACATGGCCGGCGAAGGCCGCCGCCTCTTCGGCCAGACCACTCCATCCGAGCTGAAGTCGAAGTTCGCCATGTCCGTGCGCATGCCAGTGGGTGTCGTCGGCATGATCGCCCCGTGGAACTTCCCCATGGCCATCCCCTCGTGGAAGCTTTTTCCCGCGCTGGTCTGCGGCAATACGTGCGTGATCAAGCCGGCGGAGGATACTCCGCTGTCGACCTACAACCTGGTCGAGTGCCTGATCGAAGCAGGGCTGCCTGCAGGAGTGGTCAACGTCGTCACCGGCTTCGGCCCCGACGCGGGTGCGCCTATCGTCAGCCATCCCGGGGTTCGCGCTGTATCGTTTACGGGATCGAGCGAGGTCGGCCGCATCGTCGGCCAGACCGCCGCGGCCAACTTCAAGCCCTGTTCGCTGGAGATGGGCGGCAAGAACGCCATGATCGTCCTCGACGATGCCAACCTCGACCTGGCCGTCGAAGGCGCGCTGTGGGGAGCTTTCGGCACCACCGGCCAGCGCTGCACCGCGACTAGCCGCATCATCGTGCACCAAAAAATCGCTGCCGAATTCACCAAGAAGCTTGTGGCGCGCGCCGATGCCCTCAAGGTAGGCGACGGCCTCGACGAGCATACCCAGATGGGTCCGCAGGTGAACCAGCAGCAGATCGAAACCAGCATTCGCTATACGGAGATCGCTCAGAAAGAAGGGGCGCATCTGCTCACCGGGGGCAGTGTTCTCGAAGACGGCGTCTACGACAAGGGCCACTTCTTCGCGCCCACCGTCTTTGGCGCAGTGAAGCCGAAGATGCGCATCGCCCAGGAAGAGGTCTTCGGCCCGGTCGTCAGCCTGATCGAAGTCGACAGCTTCGAGGAGTCGCTCGAAGTGGCCAACGGCATTCAGTACGGCCTTTCGACCGCCCTTTATTCACGCGATGTAAACAAAGCCTTCCAGGCCATGCGCGATCTGGAGGCGGGCATCACCTACATTAATGCGCCGACGATTGGAGCCGAGGTCCACCTGCCCTTTGGAGGGGTCAAGCAGACAGGTAACGGACACCGCGAAGGCGGGACAGGTGCATTGGATTTCTACACCACCTGGAAATCCCTCTATATCGACTATTCGGACAAGCTGCAGCGGGCGCAGATCGATACCGGCGAGTAAGCTGATTCCTTTTCGCAGACACAGATCCGGGTTGCTATTCTTTCACTCACGTGGAGGACGCTTTGAACGCACATGTGGCGCAGAAAAAAACTGAACTTCTGACTTTGTGCCGGCAGTATCGCGTGCAAAGGCTGTCGATCTTCGGTTCGGCTCTCCGCGAGGACTTCGACGCGCAACACAGCGATCTCGATTTCCTCGTGGAGTTTCAGCCTCTTGCCAGCGATTCCTACGCCGAGGCATATTTTGGCCTTCTGGAAGGATTGGAGCGGCTTTTTCAGCGACGAGTGGACCTGGTGGTAGAGTCAGCAATCAAAAATCCTTATTTCCGCGAAAGCGTCCAGCGGAGCCAAAGCCCTCTCTATGCGGCTTGAAGTTAAGAAATATCTATACGATATTCAGCACGCTGCTGAGCTCGTCGTACTCTTCACCGCAAACAAGGAATTTACTGACTATCAACAAGATGCTATGCTGCGGCTCGCGGTCGAGAGAGCGTTGACAATTATCGGGGAGGCGCTATCTCAGCTCGCCAAGCTCGACGCAGTCTTTGCTTCCCGGCTCAACGAACACCAGCGCATCATCGCCTTTCGAAATATTCTGATTCATGCGTATGCTGAAGTAGATGATCGGATCGTATGGGATGTGGTCCGACAGAAGATACCTGCTCTCTTGGTACAGGCATCCAGTCTGCTGACTGAGAACGCCTGACGGGTGTGGCCACTTTTCGAAGCCAGCCCTGAACGCATGGCGAATAAAATGAAAGACAGGTTAGCCGCCAGAAATTCCCGCTTCACCGGCTACTGACCTGAAAGTGCATCCAAGGTAGAACTCAATACTCCTGGAGCCCCCATGACCCTGCTACTCATCCAGATGACTGCGGTCCTGCTCACCGCGCTCTTCTGCGGATGGCTTGCCCGCAAGCTGGGCCAGTCGCGTGTTATCGGAGAAATCATCGGCGGCATCTTCCTCGGCCCCTCGGTCTTCGGCCGCCTCGCACCTCACGCCTCAAGCGTCCTCTTTCCGCCCAGCTCTTTAGGATCATTCGAAGTTCTCAGCACTATCGGCCTCATCCTTTTTCTTTTCTTAATCGGCAGCGAGCTCGATTACGACCATCTGCGCAAGCAGAAAGCGACGGCCACGCTGGCCAGCGGGATGAGTATTCTCTTTCCGTTCATCATGGCGGCGGTTGTGGCCCATTCTCTGCGCATCCGCTTCGCACCGCATGGCATCGGCAGCCTGCCGTTTGTACTCTTTCTTGGTATCTCGATGAGCATCACCGCCTTCCCGGTGCTGGCCCGCATCCTGGAAGAGCGCAAGATGCAGTCAACGCCGCTCGGCGCCACGGCACTGATGTGCGCCGCGGTCGACGACGTCTGTGCGTGGTCGCTGCTGGCCATTGCCCTCACGCTTCTGCCGAACGCAGGCAGCTCCACGCCGCTCGGCTGGCGGCTGGTGTGGCTGGCCGGATATCTCGCTGTCATGCTCGGGGTGGTCCGGCCGCTCGGAGCGTGGCTGGTCAAGCGCCAGGACAGCGTCGCCCTTTCCTACGAGCTTTTCGGACTCGTTATTGCCGTTGTGCTCGCCTCCGCCGCGATGACCGAGGCGATCGGCGTGCATCCGCTCTTCGGAGCCTTCCTCGCCGGCGTCTGCTTCCCGCGTATCCCGGATTGGCAGGCCGCGGTTCGCACTCGCCTGGACACGATCGTTTCCGTTCTTCTGCTGCCGCTATTCTTTGCACTGACCGGCATGCGCACCCGTCTCGACCTTCTCAGCGGGGGGCGCATCTGGCTCTGGACCGGCATCGTTTTTCTGGTAGCCGTCGCGGGCAAGATGGGCGGCGCAGTGCTGGCGGCGCGCTGGACCGGCCAGTCATGGCGCAACGCCGCGGCGCTCGGAGCCCTGCTCAACACCCGTGGCCTGGTCGAATTGGTAGTGCTGAATATCGCCTATAACGCGCACGTCTTCTCACCCACGCTCTTCACCATGCTGGTGGTGATGGCCCTGGTAACCACTATGATCACCACCCCCATCCTCAATTTGCTTGGCATCGAAGATCGCAGCAAAGAGACGCAGGATTTCGCCGTGATCAAGGCCGCGTAACGGGCAAGCGCGGCTAAACCGGCATTTTGCCCGTCCTATCTATATTGGCCCCATTGTGAAAGATGGCGGGCGGTCTAGGTTGAGCCGCGTGGCCTGTAATATGGGTGCCGTAAGGCTGCACGGAATGTAGCTAATCTTCCCGAGTTCTGCGCAATGAGGCCCGATGAAGATCCTTTTGCTCTCCATGCCCGACTCTTTTGAGCACATGCCCACGGTGGCGATCCGCATGCCCAACGGAGCCCTCACCTCGCTGGCCGGCAATCTCGACGAGCATCATGACGTCTCAGTCGCCGACCTCATCCTTTGTCAGCGCGACGTAAAGGCGAAGGTTACTGAACTGATCCGCGATCTCGATCCCGACCTGGTCGGTATGTCGGTGATGACCTTCCAGCGCCGCACCGCCGAGCGCCTCATGTATCTCATCCGCGCGATGAAGCCGGGCATAAAAATCGTTGTCGGAGGTTACGACCCCAGCCTCGATTCCGAAGCCTATCTCAACATGCCGGTCGACTTCATTGTGCGCGGCGAAGGCGAAGTGACCTTTCGCGAATTGACTCGCGCACTGGAAGGCCGGGGCAGCCTGCACTTCATCGCCGGCCTGTCGCATCGCGAGCCGGGCGATCCTGGCGAGAACAGGTGGGTTCACAATCCGCAGCGTGCTCCGCACCGCCTGGAAGATAACGACATCAAGCTGCCCAAGCGCAGCGCCCGCATCCTCGAGGGCTACACGCTGCTGGGGCGGCAGGTCGACGTCATCGAGACCTCGCGCGGCTGTACCTACGATTGCAGCTTCTGCTCGATCATCGAGATGCGCGGCCGCAACTTCTTCGCCTATTCCTTCGATCGCGTCCTCGATGATATCCGCGACGCTAAGAAGCACGGCGCCCGAACCATCTTCCTGGTCGACGACAATATCACCTTGAATGTTCGCCGCTTCGAGGCCCTCTGCCATGCCATCATCGATGCCGGCCTGAACACCCTCGATTATTTTGTGCAGGGCATGACTTCAGCCATCGCTAATCACGGAGAGACGCTTGCGCCGCTGATGCGTCAGGCAGGTTTTCGCTACGTATTCCTGGGCATAGAAAACATCCTCGAAAGCGATCTCCAGCTTCTGCAGGCCTCGGCCAAGAACACCGCCCGTGCCGGAGGCAAGAACATCGGCAACGCCACGCTGCAGGCCATCGAGTATCTGCACCAGAACCAGATGTTCGTTGTGGGAGGCCTGATCGTCGGCAGCCCCAACGACACCGCCGAATCCATCGAGGCCAATCTTGCGTTCGCCCGCCAGTATGTGGACTGGCCCTATATCCAGCACCCCACTCCGTATCCCAAGACGCCGATGACTGAGGAGTTTCGCAAGCTCGGCCTTATCGAGAACGAGCGCCTGGAAGAGTACGACGGAACCACGCCGGTGGTGCGCAACGAAAACCTCTCCGCCGACGAGATCGAATATCTGCGCTGGAAGGCCGAGCGCGGCATGAAGACCCGCCACATCCCCGCTGTCTTCCGCCATGATCCCTGGTTCGTCCTGCGCAACGCCGGAAGGATGGCCGCCCACACCTACCGCGGAGCTACCCTCCGCACCTTCCTCGGTCTCGAAGACGAGCGCCAGGCCTTTACCCGGTACAAAGAGATCCGCCGCGCCGAACGCGAATACGTTTAGGCAGCACGCTGTCCCGCCCTCACCCGATTTTCGCGAAACGGTAACAATCGCCGACAGCTTTTGCGCCAAAGGCGTGTGCCGCTGGACGCGGAGTCCGGTAGGATAAAAAGTTCGCTCGAAAAGGGGACGGCAGATGATCATCGGAGTACCCAAGGAAGTCAAAGACCACGAGAGCCGGGTCGGCATCACGCCGGCCGGAGTCAAATCGCTCTCTGAAGCCGGGCACAAGGTCCTGGTCGAGACCCACGCCGGCGAACTCTCCGCCTTTCCCGATGACGAATATCAGTCCGCAGGAGCAGAGATCGTTGGCTCGGCCCACAATGTCTGGGGTCTGGCCGAGATGATCGTCAAGGTCAAGGAGCCGGTCGAGAAGGAATATCAGCATTTCCGCGACGGACTGGTTCTCTTCACTTATCTGCACCTCGCGCCCATCCCCGATCTCACCGAGAAGCTGCTGAGCAAAAAAGTCACCGGCATTGCTTACGAGACCATCCGCGACCGCGCCGGGACTCTACCTCTGCTTACGCCGATGTCTGAGGTTGCCGGCCGTATGTCCGTCCAGGTTGGCGCAGCCTATCTGGAAAAGGAAAAGGGAGGCCGCGGCGTGCTGCTGGGCGGCGTTCCTGGAGTTCCTCCCGCGAACGTCTGCATCATCGGAGGCGGCATCGTCGGAACCAATGCCGCGAAGATCGCCGTGGGCATGGGCGCCAAGGTCACCATCGTCGATCTGAATCTCAACCGCCTGCGCGAGCTCGACGACATCTTCAACGGCAAGCTCTTCACCCTGGCCTCAAATTCTTATAATCTCTCGCGCGCCACCCAGGAGGCCGATCTGGTGATTGGAGGCGTGCTTATCCCGGGCGCAGCCGCGCCGAAGATCGTGACCAGAGAGATGGTCGGCAGGATGAAGAAGGGCGCGGTCATCGTCGATGTCGCCATCGACCAGGGAGGCTGCATCGAGACGGCTCGCCCCACCACGCATAGCGATCCGGCCTACGAGGTAAACGGCGTCGTACACTACTGCGTGACCAACATGCCTGCAGCGGTGCCCAACACGTCGACGCTGGCGCTGACCAACGCGACCTTCCCCTATGTCCTCAAATTGGCCAGCAAAGGCGCGAAAGACGCCATCCTCCACGATGACGGCATTCGCGACGGCGTCAACACCTATCTCGGCACGCTCACCTGCGAGCCCGTGGCCACGTCGCAGAAGAAGCCCTGGACGCCGGTCCGCGAGCTGTTAGCTTAAGGCGACGGCTGGAAGTCGAAGTAGGCGAGGTTCATGTTCCCCTCGGTGAGAATGTGGACGGTCAGGACATTCTTTCCCTTGCGCAGGTGAAGCTGCGCGAGATTTGGCGCGATGTTCCAATGGTGCCACTGCCGCCACGCCACCGGATCGGCGTCTGTGGCCGTCGACTGGATCGCGAGTGGCCCCGTCGCAGGCTGGCCATTCACGTCGAGTGATATTGTCCCGCCTCTATTTGAGGTGTAAAGCAGGTCGGCGCTGTAGCTGCCGGTTTTTTCCACCTGCACGGTGACGTTGAACCACTCGCCAGGCTCGGTCCAGCCGACATAGAGCTGGTTTTCCGGCGGCGTCGCCAGATCGTACTGCGTATCGTCGATGGCGGTCGGGTGATGAAATTTTGTGTACGAAATGTCCACGGCTTCGGCAATCCGAAATTCGTTGAGATAGGTCCCATCGGCCGGATTCAGCCCGCCGCTACCCAAATTTTTTGGCGTGGTGTCGTGATAGGCCACACCCTCCCCGCCGAAGTCATAGTAGGCGCACTGCACCCGGCCCGGAATTTTTTGGGCTCCGCCCGAATAGCGGCTGTCGTGGAAAGGGGTTCCCGCATATTGGTGGAGAAAGTCATCGCTCCAGGCATGAGCGCCGGGGACTGAAATGTGAACCAACAAGAGAGGGACGGTAGACCAGCGCAGCCGAGATGGTGGCATCGTACCTTTCTTAAGAGCTGTTGCTTCCAGAGAAAGAGGCGTGGCCGCAGCCACGCCCTTTCAGTCGGAAAAATTCTTACTGGCTAACGTGGACGGACCTTTCCAGCCGGAAGGTCAAGGTGGTCTCGGCTGGAATTACGATGTCTTTTTTGCCCGTGAGGCCGGCGCCCGCTGTACCGGCTCCGGCGCCGGCGAGACCGCCGATCAGCGCGCCTTTGCCGCCGCCAGCCAATCCGCCGATGATCGCGCCTAGCCCCGCTCCTCCGCCGACGAACCCGGCGGTGCGCTTGCCTTTACCCTGCTCCACACGCTCGATCGTGCTCGAAGCCACCGGGTAGGAGGCCCCTTGCGCGCGCACCGTATCCAATCGCAAAGACAGCACCGCGCCGCCCTTGAAGTGGCCCAGCGCCTTGGCATCCACCACTGTTCCGGAGGCAGTTGAGCCGGCGCGGATGACGGTCACGCCGCCAACCCTCACAGGAGAAGCCACGGACGCGGTAAAGGTGTCTCCAGGCTGACTGATCTTCGATCCCACCGCCTGCCTCAGGGTTACGGCGATATGCGTTCCCGCCGGAATCACCAGCGGTGGAGGCGGGGCAGGAGCTGCCGCGGTCATGGCTGGGCCGGCAGTCATCGCTGGGCCGGCCGCTGGAGCAGGCGCAGGCGCTGCTGCAGCTGGCGCCGGAGCAGGAGTAACGGGAGCCGGAGAAACGGGGGCGCCCGTGGTGGGCGACACCGGAGCAGGCGACGCCGCCGTCTGATCGGCGGAAGCCGGCGCCGGTGCTGGATTTTCGCTGGTGGCCTGCTGGCTTTGTTTCTTGCAACCACCGGCAAGCAGCAGACCTGCCAGGGCGAAAGGGAGGAATGACCGCGAAGCGCGCTTGATATTCATGACGGGACTTATGATGCCACATTCTGGGCTTATGGCAGCAAGGCAACTTAAATTCCTTTCCGGGAAGGCCCCTTTTCGGCAGCCTATAATCGTTCGTCAGGGAGTATTGATTGGGTGATTCCAAACACCGCCGGGCAACTATCGTGGCGCTGGCCTCCGCCACTTTCCTCCTGGTGCTGCTGCTGAGCGGCCTTAACGCTTTTAAACTGGGCTTCCTGCACCCCAGTTCCACCGTTCAGATCCTGCTTTTCAGCGCGCTCTCGACGCTCATCTTTCTGCTCTTCGTCACGCTGCTGATCCTGCTGCTGCGCAACATCCTGAAGCTGCTCGCCGACCAGCGCAGCCGCGTTCTCGGCTCGCGTCTGCGTACGCGCATGATCCTCGGCGCGCTGTTGATCTCCTTCGCGCCCGCACTCTTCATGTTTGCTTTCAGCTTCTTGCTGCTCAACCGCTCCATTGATCGCTGGTTTTCGCAGCCGGTGGCCGAGTTGCGGGAGAACTCCACGCGCATTGCGCTGGAACTGGCCCAGTACGTTAGCCTGAACGCCCGTTCGGAGGCCGAATCGCTGGCCCGTTCTCAGAGTTTCACCGCCGCGTACGAGGCTTCGAATCCCACCGCGCTGGTCGACGAAATTCGCACCCATCGCATCACCCTGCAGGGTGGCTTCGCCATCGTCTACCGGGACCGGGCAGCGGTCGCGAGCTACGAAGCGCCGCAAAACACGCGCCCGGTGAGGGTCCACTCCTGGCTCAACGACGACACCTCGGGTGATCCTCCAGGGCCGGAACCTTTGGACACCACGGTTCTGAAAGCCGCGCAGCGCACCGACGAGCCGATCCTTACCATCGGCAACAGCGAATTCGCATTGGGCGACGCCACACTGGCTGATGGAGGAATGGTCGTCGTGGGATTGCCCATGCCCGCCGGCCTCGACTCCACCGTGATTCAGATCCGCAAAGGGGCCGACGAGTACTGGTCCATCTACCGGCAGCGGAGAAGCATCCGCAGCACTTACCTGCTGCTGCTGCTGATGCTGACCGCGCTCATCTTCTTCGCCAGCAGTTGGCTGGCGCTCTATCTCTCGAAGCAGATTACCCGTCCGGTCGAAGCCCTGGCCGACGCCATGAATGAGATTGCCGAGGGCGAATACGGCAAGCGCATCACTGTATCGGCCACCGAAGAGCTAGGCGAGCTTATCCGCTCCTTCAATCACATGGCCGCCGATCTCGAGCAAAGCCGCACCCTGGCCGAGACCTCGGCCACCCAGCTTTCCGCAGCCAACATCACGCTGGAGAGCCGCCGCAAACAGCTGGAGATCATCCTCGAAACCATCCCCAGCGGCGTTGTCACCCTCGACGCTAATCGCTCTATCGTCCAGGCCAACCGGGCCTTCCTCGACCTCTTCGCGCCGAACTCCGCGGGCGACCTCAGCGGAACGCCCCTGGCTGCGGTTCTTCCGGCGGAATTGGCATCCGAGATTGCCCTGCTCGAACGCCGCGCCCAGCGCATGGGCATCGCCGCATCAGAATACGAAATGCCCGGACAGGCGGGTGCGCTCAGCCTCACCATGACCATCGCTGTACTTGATCTCGGGGGCAGCCGGCGCGGCTCCATACTCGTAACTGAAGATGTGACAGATTTCCTCCGCGCCCAGCGCCAGCTGGCCTGGAAGCAGGTCGCGCAGCGCGTGGCCCACGAGATCAAGAACCCTCTCACGCCGATTGCTCTCTCTGCCGAGCGCATTCGCCGCCACATGGATCTTCCTCGGCCCGAGTCGGACGCGGTCATCCGCAAATGCAGCGATGTGATTCTTTCCTCGGTTGAGTCCATGCGCGTCCTGGTCGATCAGTTTGCGGTGCTAGCTGAATTTCCCGCCGCACAGCCCAAGCCTGACGACCTGAACCTTATCGTCGAAGGCACGGTCGCGCTCTTTCATGGGCGGCTGGACAAGATCCGCATCGAGCAGCGCCTCGATCGCGCTCTGCCCCTGGTGATGGTCGACGCGCAGTCTCTGCAGCGCGCTCTTGCCAACCTGATCGACAACGCCGCCGAGGCCATGCAGGACAGCCTGCTGCGCGTGCTCTCCATCCAGACCTGTCTCAACGAGAGCCACGGCATGGCCGAGCTGGTGCTGGCCGATACCGGCCACGGGCTTACCGACGAAACCCGCGAGCGCCTCTTTCTGCCATACTTCTCGACCAAGCAGCGGGGCAGCGGCCTGGGGCTGGCTATCGCAGCAAAGATCATTCAGGAGCACCACGGAGCGATCCGGGCCGAGAATAACTCGCCCACCGGGGCACGCTTCATCATCGAGCTGCCGTTTGCTGAATCAAGTGTCACCGATCTGCCTCTCGCGGAGAAGCCGGCGCTCCGCAACGGGGCAAATGGAGCCTCCACCAACGGACAAACGGGCAACGGACATGCGACGAACGGTCACTCAGCAGATGGGCGCGCGTCGGGTAAAACCCTTGCAGAGCCAGCGGAAATCAAAGAATGAACCATATCCTCGTCGTCGATGACGAAAACGAAATTCGCGAATCGCTCGAAGAGATCCTTCGCGAGGAAGGCTACTCCGTCTCGAGCACCCCCAGCGGGGCCGAGGCTATTGTTCTGCTGCGCGACGCAACTTACGACGTCATGCTGCTCGACATCTGGCTGCCGGATCGCGACGGGCTCGATGTGCTGAGCGATGTGCGCTCGCTCGAAACCGAGAACAAGCCCGAGGTCATCGTCATCTCCGGCCACGCCACCATCGAGACGGCGGTGCGCGCCACCAAGCTTGGGGCATTCGATTTTTTGGAGAAGCCGCTCTCGCTCGAGCGCACGCTGATCGTGGTCAAGAACGCCATCGAATCCCGCCGGCTGCGCAACGAAAACCTCGAATTCCGCCGCCAGTTCGCTCTCGAAACCACCATCACCGGCGAAAGCATCCCGGCGAAGGCGCTGCGCCAGCAGATCAAGCTCATGGCCCCCACCAACGGCCGCGTGCTCATCTTCGGAGAATCCGGCTGCGGCAAGGAGCTTATCGCGCGCTCCATCCACGCGGAAAGCGCGCGCAAGGAGCGAGTCTTCATCGAGCTCAACTGCGCGGCCATTCCCGAGGACTTCATCGAGAGCGAGCTCTTCGGCTACCGCAATAGCGCCATCCCCGGCGGGCCGGCCGAAAAGCGTGGCACCTTCGAGCGAGCCAATGGGGGAACACTCTTCCTCGACGAGGTCGGCGACATGAGCCTGAAGACTCAGGCCAAAGTTCTGCGCGCCCTCGACGAGCAGAGCTTCGTGCCGGTAGGCGCGACTCAGCCCATCAGCGTTGACGTGCGCGTGATCGCGGCGACCAATAAGAATCTGGAAGAGGAGATTGCCAAGGGCAACTTCCGCGAAGATCTCTTCTACCGCCTCAACGTGATTCCGTTCTTCGTGCCGCCCCTGCGCGAGCGCAAGGAGGACATCCCTTCGCTCTCCCGCGAATTCCTGCGTAGCTTTGGACGCGAATACGGCAGGCCGCGCATCGAGATCGGCGACGACGCGCTCGACCTGCTCAAGCAATATCACTGGCCGGGAAACGTGCGCGAGCTCAAGAATATTCTCGAGCGCGTGCTCATCCTCAACCCGCAGACCAACCGCATCGAGCGCCGCCATCTGCCCATGCTGGTGCATCGCACCAGCAGCCGACGCAGCGAGGATTTCAGCACGCTGCAGCACGCCAGAGAAGCGTATGAACGTGAGTACATCCTGAAGAAGGTGGACGAGTGCCACGGCAACATGAGCCGTGCGGCCGAGTCATTGGGACTGGAGCGCAGTCATTTGTATCGGAAGATGAAGACGCTGGGGATTGTGGTTCGAGAATAGGACTGCGCGTTCAGCGAATCGCGCTTTCAGCGCCGCGATCCGCCCCGCCGGGTGCCCCACATCTCGCTTTTGAGATGTGGGATAACAGCCCAGGTGCTGGCGATGTACTAAAAAAAATCTACTTTTGTTCTTCCTCTTTCAAGGGCTCCACAGGGGTAAGCTCCTCCACCTGACGACGCCAGTCTAGCGACTCGACGAACCCCTGCGATTCCCGCCAGTTTTCTTTCACGATCACATGTAGCTCCAGAAAAACCCGCGTTCCCAGCAGCGATTCGATCTCTCTGCGCGCCGCCGTGCCGATCGCTTTCAGCTTGCTGCCGCCCTTGCCGATCAGGATCGCCTTCTGCCCCTGCCGCTCGCAGTAGATCGCAGCGGCAATCTTGGTCAGCGGAAGCTTTTCGTCAGGCTTCGGTTTCTTCGAGGGTGGCCGCGGCTCTTCGAAGCGCTCGATCACCACTGCCGATGCGTATGGAACCTCTTCACCGGTCTCGGTGAGGATCTTTTCGCGAATCAATTCCGCTACCAGAAACCGCTCGGGCTGGTCGGTGAACTGTTCCTTCGGAAAATATCGCTGCCCCTCGGGAAGCACCTCGACCAGCTTCTCCATCAACCGCTCCAGCCCGTCATGCTTTCGCGCCGAGATGGGAATCACTTCGGCAAACGAATGCAGCGAGGAAAGCTGCTGAATCAGCGGCAGCAGCTTGGCGCGCTCGATGAGGTCGATCTTGTTGATCAACAGGAAGACCGGGCAATCGAGCTTGCGCAGCAGGTCGAAGACAAACGCATCTTCACTTTCCGCTTTGGTGTCGCGTTTCTTCGATTGCTTCGCGGGCAGCACTAATGTCTCGGGCGTATCTGAGGCGGGCAAATCTCCTTCGGCCACATCTGCTTGGGACAAATCTTTATCGGAAGCATCTTTATCGGACGACTCTTTATCGGAAAAATGCGGGGAGGCTTCCGGCGCCTCTGCACTCGTTCCGGGCAGCTCCAGGCGACGGGTTGCATCGACCAGCAGCAGCACTGCGTCGCGTGTCTCCAGAGCGTCGTGGACCTCCTGCATCATCCGCTTGTCGAGGGTTGAATTGGGCTTGTGCACACCTGGCGTGTCGACGAAAACAATCTGCGCCCCCGGATGCTTGCCTTTGCGCGAAGGCACCTCGAGGATACCGTTGATGCGCGTGCGCGTGGTCTGCGGCTTGGCCGTTACGATGGCCACCTTCTCGCCCACCAGGGCATTCATCAGCGTCGACTTCCCCGCGTTCGGACGCCCGATAATCGATACAAATCCAGATCGAAACTTCATTTATCGCTCACTACTTTCTTCTAACCGTGAAACTCTCAGCCGCTCGATGCGGCGGTCTGTCGAGGCAAGGATCTCGAAGCGCAATCCATACTCCTCGACCACCTCGCCTGCCTGCGGAATACGCCCCGCTGTCTCGCTCACCAATCCTGCCACTGTAGTGGCCTCATAGTCTTCGGGCATTTCGGTCTCTCCGCCGAGCAGTTCTTCCAGCCGCTCGATCTCCAGATTACCCGGCACGGCCCACGAACCATCCGGCTCCCGGAGTACGCCGTCGGCGTCGTCATCGTGCTCATCGCGAATGGTGCCCACCAGCTCTTCGAGCAGATCTTCGATGGTCACCAGGCCGGCCACGCCGCCGTACTCGTCGATCACGATGCGCATGTGCTGCTTCTCGCGTTGCATCTCGCGCAGCAGCTCGTTCACTTTTTTCGTCTCGGGCACAAAGGTCGCCTGTCTCTGGATGCTGGAGACCATCTGCGTGCGCGCGTCAACGTCCCGGATGTGCAAGAGGTCGTGTGCGAAGGCGATGCCTGCGATCTGATCCAGCGTGCCTTCGAAGACCGGAACCCGCGAATAGACTTCGCTCCGCAGCAGGTGCAGAAACTCCTCGATGGTGGTGTTGCCGGGCACGGCGAAGATCTCCGGACGTGGCGTCATCACCTCACGCACCACCTTGTCGCCGAACTCCACTGCGGAGCGCACTAGCTCACGGTCGCTCTCCTCCAGGATGCCTTCTTCTTCGCCTGCCTCGAGCAGCGCTTCCACCGCCTCCGTCGTCGCCTCTTCCTCCTTTTTCGCAGGAGCCTCGGCCAGCGAAGCGACAGAAAGCAGAAAGCCCAGAAACAGCGTGATGGGCATCATGAGATAGAAGAGAAACTGCAGGAACCTGCGCCAGCGGATGATCCAAAGTCCCTGCGTCCGCGTGAAAAAGACGAAGGGCAGAAACTGGTTGAAGAGCAGGATCACCAGGATTACACCTAGCACCACCTGAGCGACTTCCGGAGCTGTCGGCCGGTCCGCAGGAGTGCGGTCGAAGAGCAGCATTCCGAAGAGCAGCGTCAGCCCGGCGAGCGCGAGCTGCGAGAGAATCGCCGCCGACAACGCAACATGATCGCGTTCCAGACGCAGCTTGGGCTCGACATGCTGCTCCCAGGCATCGATATTCTCCTGGAACTCCCGCGCCAGAAACTTGCCCATCTCCGAATACAGCCGGTCCACGTACGAGGCCAGCGTGAGGACAATGAGGAGAATGACGATAGGGATGGCGGCGGTCAGGGTCATCGCGTGCGCCCCCGTTTTGCTGCAGCCTTTAGCGGCACTTTCTTTGCAGCCTTCTTCGCTCGCGTCACACTCTTGACGCCGCTAGCGGCGGCTCTGGCAATCAGTCCTTGCGACAATCCCAGCTTGCGGCGCAGCGTCTCTTCCTTGCGCGCCATCTCTCCGGCATCGGTCTCGTGGTCGTAGCCGGCCAGATGCAGCACGCCATGCAGCACCAGCGTTTCAAGCTCGACCATCAGCTCGTGCCCCCGTGTTTTCGCTTCGCGCGCCGCCGTTTCAACGGAGATGGCCAGGTCGCCGGCTATCTTCGTCCTTCCGCCTATTTCCATGGCCGGAAAAGACAGCACGTCGGTGGATTTGTCTTTGTGGCGAAACTCGCGGTTGAGCCTGCGAATCTCTTCATCGCCGGTAAGCAGCACGGAAACCGAGCCCGATAGCGGAGCGGCCGTTCTGGCCGAGGCGAGAAATTGCGTCAGCCGCCTCTTGCTCAGAGTGGCGCGCCCGAATTGCTCCCCGATGGCAGCTTCGATCATGATCATGATTGAGATTGCGGTACAAAAACAAAGGAGGGCCGACGGCCCTCCTTTTGATCGTATCCCAAATACCGGCCTGATTACTGGGGTTTCGAAGCACCCTTGCCCTCGCTCTCACCCATGCGCAGTGGCAGTTCCGGCTGTTGGCGGCCGAAATTGTCGTAGGCCTGAATGATCCGCTGCACGAGCTGGTGCCGCACCACATCGCCGCTTTCGAAGTGAACAAAGCCGATGCCGTCCACTCCCTCCAGAACGGACATGGCCTCGATCAGCCCCGACTTGCGCGGATTGGGAAGATCGATCTGGGTCACGTCGCCCGTGATTACCGCCTTGGAGTTGTTGCCCAGCCGGGTCAGGAACATCTTCATCTGCTCGCTGGTGGTGTTCTGTGCTTCATCCATGATGACGAAAGCATCGTTCAGCGTGCGGCCGCGCATGAATGCCAGCGGGGCCACCTCGATGATGTTCTTTTCGAGCATCCGGTCGACCTTTTCCGGCTCGAGCAAGTCGTACAGCGCGTCATAGAGAGGCCGCAAGTAGGGATCGACCTTTTCCTGCAGACTACCCGGCAGAAACCCCAGCCGCTCGCCTGCTTCGACCGCCGGACGAACCAGAACGATGCGGCCAGCCTTCTTGGCCAGGAGCGCCGCAGCCGCCATGGCTACAGCCAGATAAGTCTTGCCTGTGCCCGCCGGCCCGATGCCGAAGACCATGTCCATCTGCTCGATGGCTTCGACATAACGCCGTTGATTGAGCGACCGCGGCTGCACCATCCGCTTGATGCCGGCCGAGCGCTGCTTGCCGCTCTCTGCCACCGACCGAAGCGAAACCGCAGGGTCGGCGACCACCAGCCGCAGCATTCCATTCAACTCGCCGTTTTGCGGGCAGCCGCCCGCCTTACGAAGCGCCTCATAATCCGCGAAGATTCGCTCCACCCGCGCGATATTCTGCGGCGAACCTTCCACCAAAACGGCATCTGACTGCAAATCGATGCGCACATGGAGCATGTCTTCCATGAGCCTGAGGTTTTCATCGCGGGTCCCGAAAAGGGGCTCAAGATTCGGCGTGATGTCCAGCGTTTTTTTGGTCAAACTGGGAATATACCTCCGGATAAAGCCCTCGCGGGCCATACCAAATTTGGATGCAGTTGAATGAGAGGGTAGCGGCACGTGACAGGAAAATCGGAAACCGGCCCGGAAAGGCTGGTCGCAGCGGGTGGCCTGCTGCGGTAGTGCTGAATCCCGTCGTTGCGCCGTAGGGTAACGATGGGCTCAGAGTAGTCCCGCCCCGGTCCGGCGTCAATGCCCAATCTGTGAAATATCCGTCAAGCCTGTATCCAATGGGGAACGCGGGTAATAACGGCAAGAAGATGGGCAGATATGCCCATCTTTCCTGGCTTCCTCGTGAAAAAGATTACGAAAGAGAGGTTCAGAGAAACTTCAAGCTCCAAACAAGTTCAAATCCAGAAACTCGTTCCGGAACTTCCCTGCCGGATCGTACTCCTTCATCAGCGCCTGGAACTCTGCCATCTCCGGATATAGCCCTTGAATCCTTGCCGGATCCATGGTGAAGACCTTGGCCCAGTGGGGACGCGCCCCGAACGGGGCCAGCTGCTTTTCGATCAGCGGCAGCACGGCGTGCACCGCTTCCGCCTCCGGCTTCCAGGTGAAGTGGATGGCCATCGACGGCCGCTGATAGGCCATGCTCATCCACAGATCATCGGCAGCGATGGTGCGCAGCTCGGTCACAAAGAGATGCGGCGTGATGCGGTCTTTCAGCTGCTCCACCGCCAGGATGGCCTCGTAGCCTTTGTCGCGCGGAACGAAGTACTCGGTCTGGATCTCGTTCCCGCTGCTTGGCGTGAATGCCATCTTGAAGTGCGGCAGCCGCTCGTACCATGGGCCCGGAATTCCCATCTGCTCGGTGCAGGGAGTTGCGTCGTGGCCGGTAATCGGATGCAGCTTCTCCGTTGCCCGCTTGGCGCCGAAGAACTCGCCGGGGCAGCCGCCTGCCGCGCCGCCCTCGACCTTGCGCTTGATCCACACCTGCGTCGCGCGATGATCTTGCCAGTCGGTGAAGAGGCTCACGCTATATCCAGCCGCGAAGATTTCTTCCAGATGCGTCTCCAGCCGGTCGAAGGAGAGGTCCTGATAGACCACCTGCGCGGCTTGAAATGTAGGCAGCAGGTCGAGGGTCACCTTGGTCTGCACGCCCAGCGCGCCGAGCCCGACGACCATCCCGTCAAACTTCGCTCCATCTTTCTTGCGCGAGAGCGAGACTAGCGATCCATCGGCCCTAACCAGCTCCATCCCTGCAACGGCTGTCGACAGATTGCCGTTCCTGCTCCCCGATCCATGTGTCGCCGTGGCGCACGCTCCGGCCACCGACACGTGCGGCAGCGAGGCCAGATTGTGCAGGGCAAATCCATGGCTGTCGAGGTAAGGAGCAAGCTGGCCATATTTCACGCCAGCGCCGACCGTCACCGTGCGCGCGGCCTGGTCGATCTCCATCGAATCGAGATGCACTGGAGAGATTTGCGCAGCCTTGCTGTCGGCGATCCGATTGAAGGAGTGCCGCGCGCCCAAAGCCTTGATCTTCGCGCAGGCCTTGACGTTCGCCTGCGTCTCCTCGACGGTCGCGGGCAGGTACAGGTGATCGGTGCTGTACTCGAGATTCCCCGCCCAATTGGTCCGATGCGCCGCCAGTGTAAGCTCCGCATTCAGAATACGTGAAAACATCGAACCGGCCGCAACCACTGCCGACGTCTTGATAAACTCCCGCTTATCCATAGGCCGACCATCGTCTCGCGATGCAGAGTATTCCGTCAACGGTCGGCCAAATCAAACCAGGCCAAGAGCGCGATCGAGATAAATATTTATTGCGATTTTAGGAATATGGATTAACAAGCCCTGTTAATTCATCGGAATGTTTCAGTTCCTGAGCTTTCCTCATTCGGCAAGAGTTGCAAGGAGAAGATACCCACGTGAGAAATTGGAAAACATTTCTGCTGCTGCTATCGTCAGTGCCGCTGGCGACAGCCTCAATGCTATTTGCCGCAACTGCGGCCAACGGTTCCATCCAACCCAGAGTGATTGCAGCGATTGATGAATCCAGCCGTGTTACTTTGGCCGGGAACATCCATCCGGCGGCGACTCCTGCACACGATATGGGCGAAGTACCGGACAGCCAGCCGCTCGAACATATGCAGCTGCTGCTAAAGCGATCGGAGGCTCAGGAAAAAGAGCTGAACGAGTATGCCGAGAGTGTGACTGACAAGCGTTCTCCGCACTACCACCAGTGGATGACACTCGAGGATTACGCATTGCATTATGGCGTAGCGGATGAAGACATCGAGAAGGTTTCAGGCTGGCTCGAATTGCATGGATTCAAAGTGAATTCAGTTGCGGCGAACCGGACGACGATCGACTTCTCCGGCACCGAAGCAAGCATCCGTGAAGCATTCCGATGTGAAATTCACTCTTACAAGGTGAAAGGAGTGATGCATATCGCGAACGCGAGCGACCCCAGCATTCCCGCCGCCCTGGAGCCAGTCGTGACCGGCGTGGTATCTATGCATGATTTCTTTCCTCAGCCAGCGAGCGTACCTAAAGCTGCCTTCACCTTCGGCCCTGCAGGCAGCACGACGGAGGCAGTAACACCAGGAGATCTGGCTGAGATCTATAACCTGAACCCGCTGTTTTCCGAGGGCATTACTGGGACAGGCCAGGTTATCGCGATCCTTCAAGACTCCGATGTTTTCTCGACGAAGGACATCTCCACCTTCCGGTCAACATTTGGGCTTTCGAAATTCACCTCGGGCAGCTTCACCCAGGTACACCCGACTCCGGGATCGGGAACGAATAACTGCATCGATCCTGGCGCGACCGGAGACGATGGAGAAGCGACCTTGGACGTGGAGTATGCCAGCGCGGCAGCGCCCAATGCGACCATCGAACTCGTTTCCTGCCAGAATAGCTCGACGTCCTCCGGCACGATGCTTGCACTTCAAAACCTGCTCGATAGGACTTCCACCCGTCCGGCAATCGCAAGCCTCAGCTTTCAAATATGCGAAGCGAATATCGGCGCGGCGGGCAATGCTGCGATCAGCAGCCTTTTTCGCCAGGCAGCCATCGAGGGGGTCTCACTCTTCGTGGCCGCGGGTGATGCGGCGGGAGTGACCTGCGATCTCGGCAGCTCTGCGGCTACGCACGGTATTGCGGTGAACGGCCTGGCGTCGACTCCGTTTAACGTCGCTGTGGGCGGGACGGACTTCGGCGATCTCTTCGCAAACGATGTCAGCACTTTCTGGAACACCACCAACTCATCCACCTTCGAATCGGCGAAGTCCTACGTTCCTGAAATTCCCTGGAACGACTCCTGCGCCGGCCAGTTGTTCACGACGTTTGCCGGGTTCTCCGTGCCCTTCGGTTCCAGCGGATTTTGCAATAGCTCTACCGGCGAGGGCTTTCTCTCGATAACGGGCGGCGGGGGCGGCCCGAGCGGATGCGCAACCGGCACCGCGAGCACTCCCGGCGTGGTGAGCGGCACGTGCAAAGGCTATGCCAAGCCCTCCTGGCAGTCGTTGCTCGGCGTTCCATCCGATGGAGTGCGCGACCTTCCGGATGTCTCTCTCTTCGCCGGCAACGGGTTTTCGTCCCATCTCTACATCTTCTGCTTTAGCGATACGGCTCACGGCGGCACGCCTTGCGTGGGCAATCCGAGCGGCTGGACGGGCGAGGGCGGGACCAGCTTTTCTTCGCCGATCATGGCCGGCATCCAGGCTCTGGTCGATGAGCAACACGGACGCCAAGGAAATCCCGACTCGATTTATTACAAGATTGCCCAATCGGAATATGGAGCGAAGGGCAGCTCTGCGTGCAATTCCACGCTGGGGAACAAGGTGAACGCGGGCTGCATTTTCTACGATGTGACCCGGGGCGATATGTCAGTCAATTGCAAGGGAACGCATAACTGCTTCGATCCGTCTGGAACGAACGGTGTGGTCTCCGTCTCCGACGCCAGCGACCAGCCGGCGTTCAAGGCGGTAACCGGTTGGGATTTCGCTACCGGCATCGGAACCGTCAACGCAACCAACCTGGTGTCAAGCAGCGACTGGTAGTCGTCTGCCAGACAAAAAACGATCAGGCGAGTTGATGCCGGCTCGCCTGATTCAATTTGGGGTGGAGAGAACGAGGCAGAAACCACTTCGCGCCTTCATCATTTTCCTATTCCATTCGTAGAGCCCGCATCGGATCGATCCTCGTCGCCCTCCACGCGGGAACGCAGCAGGCGGCGATGGCTACCAGCAACAGCAGCGCCGTCACCACGCCCATCGTCCAGGGATCGTAGGCGCTCACGCCGTAGAGCAGCGAAGAGTGGGCCATCACTTGAGTCAACGCCAGGGCTGCGGCCAATCCGGCGCACGCGCCCAGGATTGCCAGTCTTCCACCCTGTTCGATCACCCAGCGCAACACCCGGCTCCGGTCGGCACCCAGAGCCATGCGAACGCCGATCTCCTGCGTGCGCTGGCTCACCACGTAGGAGATGACTCCATACATGCCGACGCTCGCCAGCAGGAGCGCCGTCGCAGCAAACACGCTCAACAGGATCATGGAAAAGCGGCGCGAGGCCAGCAAATCCGCGATCATTGCGTCCATAGTCTCAGGGTTGTAGGCAACTTGCTCCCGGCTCATGCGAGCCAAAGATGATTGAATGGCCCGGAAGGTGGAAGCACCATCGGTGCTTGAACGCACGAAGACCTGCATCCCCAGCGGAACCAAACTCAATTGAACCGGCGGCAGCTGCAGTATGGGCTGGTACGTCTCAGCGCGCAGGGAGTTGGTCGCATCGAGGTCGAGTCCCCACTGGTTTACGTGCCCTACAACGCCGACGATCACTGCCGGGGCGTCGAAGTTATCCAAATGAATGCGCTTTCCGATCGGATCTTCGTTGCCGAAGAACTTGTGCGCGAAGACGTCGTCGACGACCACCACGCGCGGCGAATGTTGATCGTCGGCATCCGCGAGAAAGCGCCCGCGCAGCAGCGGCACACCCATGGCCTTGAGATATCCCGACCCGACGATGTAGCGGATCGACCAGTGCATCGCGTTTTCGCTGGTTGGCTTCGGCTCTCCATCGAGCCAGAAAAGAGTTTCATCATCGGATCCCATGGGCACCGCACCCCACGAAAGCGATACGGCTTGCACTCCAGGTGTGGCGGCGATCGTTCGTTCCACTTCGCGCAGGTAAGCGCGCACGCGGTCTTCGCTGCTGCCCACCGAAGGCGGCGCCTGCACACCGAGCGTCAGGACTCCTTCGGGCCGGAAGCCCGGATTGATTTCGGAGAGCTTCATCATGCTGCGGATGACCAGCCCGGCGCCGGCCAGCAGCACCAACGCCAATGCCATCTGCACGATCACCAGTGTGTCCTGCACTCGATGACGACTGCCGCTGGTCCCTCGTCCGCCTTCACGCAGGGTGTCGACCAGATTCTGCCGAAATGTGTTGAGCGCCGGAGCGAGCCCAAAAAAAATCCCCGAAGCCAGCGAGACAAAGAGGGTGAAGCAGAGAACACCTGCGCTGATGTGAATGTCGCCGGCGCGTGGAAGGTCCTGGGGCACCAGCTTCAATGCGGCCTTGGTGCCGAAACCGGCAATCAACAGACCCAGAGCGCCTCCTGCCAGCGAAAGCATTGCGCTCTCCGTCAGCAGCTGCCGGATCAGCCGGCCGCGTCCGGCACCGAGCGCTGAGCGAACTGCGAACTCCGCTGTACGAACGCTGGATCTTGCCAGGAGAAGATTGGCCACATTGACGCAGGCGATCAATAGAACGAATCCCACCGCCCCGAACAGGATGAGCAACAGCGGCTGCACATTGCGCACCATTGCATACCGGAAGGGTACAAGCCTGGCGCGAATCCCCCCATCGTCCTGGGGAAATTCCTTTTCCAACCGCTCGGATAGACGCGCCATATCTTCCTGCGCCTGCTCCAGCGTTACTCCTGACCTCAGCCGGGCGATGCCGTGAATCCCCAATCCGGCAGCACGATCCTTGAGCGCGGGATTCTGAAACTGGCCGATAGGAACGTACAGATCCGTGGGCCGGAAGTTGTTGATGGTGAGATTGAAGCTCTCCGGCAACACGCCCACGATGGTGTAGTCGCGTCCATCGAGGGTCAGCGCCCTGCCCAGAACCTCAGGCCGCGAGCCGAACTTGCGCTTCCATAAACCGGCGCTCAGCAGTACTACTGGCCCACGGCCGATCTCGTCTTCTTTCGGAGCGAATAGCCTGCCGAGCGCCGGCTTGACTCCGAGAAGAGGAAAGAAATCCGAGGACACCAGATCCGCGGCAACCTCTTCTGCGTCTCCCTGGCCGGTCATGTTGTAGCCTGTGGGCCGCGCCACGGCGAGAGCAGACAGCGTCTTGTTATCGCGCTGCCAGTCGCGAAAGTTGAGATAGGAGATCGATCCCTCGCTGAAGTTCTGCTTGCTCTCATGCACTGTCACCAACTCTTCCGGATGCGGATAAGGAAGCGGATTGAGCAGCACGCCGTTCACCACCGAGAAGAGCGCGGTGTTGGCTCCGATCCCCAGCGCCAGGGTGAGCACCGCGACGAGGGTGAATCCGGGATTCTTGAGCAGCATGCGGGCGCCGTAGCCGACATCCTGAACGAGCTTTTCGAGCACTGGAAGCCCGCGACGCTCGCGGTAAGCCTGTTGGGTCTGCGCAATGCCTCCCATCTGGATGAGCACGCGGCGTCGCGCCTCCTCGCGGCTCAGGCCGATGCGGACTCCATCCTCGATGCGCATCGCGATGTCGTTCTCCAGCTCAGTCGCAAACTCTGCTTCGCCGTCATGCGCGCCGAACATCCCCAACAGCCGAAACCATAACGCTCGCAGCTTTCGCATCCTCGTTCTCCTATTCCATCCGTAAAGTGGTCATGGGATCGACCGAAGCCGCGCGCCGGGCAGGCACATACGCGGCCAACGCTGAAACCGCGCTGAGAAAAGCCGCAGCCAGAAGATAAACCAGCGGATCGGTCGAACTCACGCGCAGCAGCTTTGCTCCCGCACCCATCGCCGAGTTGGTGAAGGACACGGCGGCAAGACTGCGCGTCACTCCGAGCGCCACCACAGCGCCAGCCAGCAGCCCGGCCACGGTCAGCCGCATCCCCTGTCTCACCACCAGACTAAGGACATCGACCGGCCGCGCTCCCAATGCCATGCGGATGCCGATCTCCGGCGTACGCTGCGCCACCGAGTAAGCCATGACGCTATACAGTCCGATGGCCGCGAGCAGAACCGAAAGGCCTCCGAGCACCGTAAGCAGGCTTGCCGCCACACGCTGCGGATAGAGCGAGGCTCCGATGAACTCCGACATGGGCACAGCATCGAAGACAGTCACGCTGGGATCGAGTTGCCGCACGCTGGACCGCAGCGCCGCCAGTACGATGCCCGGATCGCCTTGAGAGCGTACGTAAAATGCCAGGTTCATATCTGCGCGATAGATCTGGCGAAACGGAACATAGATATACGGCACAAACGACTCGGCGAGGTAGTGATACTTGCTGTCCTTCACGACGCCGACCACGGTGAACCACTCGCCCCATCCGTGAATGCGTCGCCCGATGGGGTTGCGCCCGGCGAAGAACCGGCGCGCGAAGGTCTGGTTGACGATCATCACCGGCTGCGACTTTTCGTCGTCGTGTTCGGTGAACTGCCGGCCATCCATCATCGGTATTTTGAGAAGCGAGAGATACCCAGGCGAGATTACATTGCGAAACATCTTCATGTTCTCGCCCGCGGATGGAACATATCCCTCGATCTGTAAGTCTTCCCACCAGCTCGGTTCAAAGCCCAGAGGCACACCGTCGGAATACGCCACGTCGACAACGCCGGGCGCAGAGCTCATCTTGTCGGCCAGGCGGCGGCAGAACTCCTTCCGCTGTTCCAGGTCGTAGCCATTCGTCGCCAGAGAGAACTGCGACAGGAGAACGCCGCGCGCATCGAAGCCGGGGTCGATCTGCCGCGTCTGCTCAAAGCTCCGCGCAAACAGACCCGCGCAGACCAGAGCAACCAGCGCCAGAGCTACCTCTGCGGCCACCAGCGCGGAGCCCAGCCGATGCCGTCTGCGGCCGGCAGCTCCACTGCGTCCACCTTCGTTCATCCTTGCACTGAGTTCAGTCCTGCCCGATTGCAGAGCCGGAACGACTCCCGCGGCAACGGTCGCGAGAACGCAGATTCCGGCCGTGAAGAGCACCACGCGCAGATGCAGCCCGGTATCGAGCACCAGCGAAAGTTGCACCGGCGGCATGAAGAGCCGCAATGCGTGGGTCATCCAGTGCGCTGCTACGGCTCCCAGCGTCGCACCCATTGCGGAGAGCAGCAGGCTTTCGGTCAGCACCTGCCGCACCAGTCTCCACCGTCCTGATCCCAACGCAAGGCGCGTGCTGAACTCTTTTTCCCGCACCGTGGCACGCGCCAGCAGCAGATTCGCGACATTCACGCAGACAATCGCCAGCAACAGGACACAGACGCCCATCAAAATCTGCAGCGGTCCGGCCAGCAATCCCTGCGGCCCGTGCGGCGATTTGGATAGCGGCAGCAGCGTGGCGCTCATGCCTTCGTTGGTGTCGGCATCGGCTTTGGCCATGCGCGCGGCCAGCAACGCCAGCTCCTCGCGGGCCTGTTCCACGCTCACGCCTCGCTTCAGCCGGGCAATGCCCAGCACGGCGCGGTCCTGCCGATTCCGGATCATCCACGGCTCGACGCCCTCCAGCACCGGCCGCTGCATATACGGCACCCAAAGATCGAAGGCCAGGGCGGCCATCGATCCATGAAACGCCGGATCGGCTACCCCCGCCACCGTCAGCTCATGCTGATCGACGCGGATGGTCTTTCCGACAATGGAAGGATCGGCTCCGAAGTGAGAGCGCCAGTATCGGTCGCTGATGACGGCGACGGGAAACGCGCCCGGCTTGTCGCCATACTCGTCAGGAGCGAACATGCGCCCGACTTCCGGCTTCACTCCGAGCACGGCAAAGAAGTTCCCCGAGACATACTCGCCCGACACACGCTCGGCATGGTCCTTCTGCCCGATGCTGAACGCCGCGGGACGAGTCACCGCAATGCCGTCGAGCAAGGTGAGATGATCGCGAAAATCCCGGTAGTCGGGATAAGAGTTAGGTACGAAATCGCCGCCCGGGGTCACCGATTCCAGAGCTACTAGCCGTCCCGGATCGCTCACCCCGCGCAAAGGACGAAGCAGCACGTTATCTATCCACGTAAAAGCCGTCGTGCTGGTGCCAATGCCGAGTGCGAGGGTCAGGACGGCAACAGCGGTGAAGGAAGGATTGCGGCTCATCATGCGCAGGCCGTGCTTCACATCGTGCAAAAAATCTTCGAGCACCGGCAGTCCGCGCCGCTCGCGATACGCCTGCCGAGTCTGCTCGATACCGCCCATCTGGATCAGCACGCGGCGTCGCGCCTCCTCGCGGCTCAGACCGATTCGCATTCCATCCTCGATCCGCAGATCGATGTCGTTCTCCAGCTCGGCGGCGAAGTCCGCTTCATCACTGTCCACGCCGAACATCCCCAGCAACCGAAACCATAACGCCCGCAGCTTTCGCATCGCGCTTCTCCTTATGCGTCCCCTTACGCTTCCTCTGCCGGCGAAAGAAAGCGCGCCAGGATGGCAGTCGTCTGCTCCCAGTCAGCGGTCTCTTTCTTTACCTGCTTCTGTCCCGCCCGCGTCAGCTCGTAGAACTTTGCCTTGCGATTGTTCTCGGAGACGCCCCAGCGCGAAGCGATGTAGCCCTCCTGCTCTAGCTTGAGCAGCGCGGGGTAGAGCGTTCCGTAGTTCAGCGAGAGCAGGTCGCCGCTGGTCTGCTCGATGCGCCGCGCGATCCCGTAGCCATGCTGAGGCCCCATCGTCTCCAGGGTCTTGAGCACCATCAGCGCCAGGGTTCCCTGCCAGACATCTTTCTTATCGCCCATGACCCATCTCCTATTGGTTAACCATAGGATCATGGCATGGGCTGATATGGGAAAGCAATAGGAATCGTCCAGACGCAAAAAAGCCCGGCTTTATGCCGGGCTCTTTTGCTTGCCTCTTTACTGCGGGTTAAAAGTTACTTGGTTGCCTTTTTGGTTGCCTTTTTTGCTGCCTTCTTCACGGCCTTCTTTGCAGGGGCCTTCTTTGCTGCCTTCTTGGCCGGAGCCTTCTTTGCTGCCTTTTTTGCTGCTTTCTTGACTGCCAAAGGAATACCTCGTCTAGTTGATTTTTTACTGCTGGCGCTCTTGTTGCCGGCTGTGGATTTCTTCACAGCCTTCCTGCCGCTAGCGCCCTTAGTGCTCTTTTTCGCGGCAGATTTCTTTGCGGCCTTCTTCGCCGGAGCTTTTTTCGCAACCGGCTTCTTGGCGACAGCCTTCTTCGCTGCTTTCTTCGCTGGAGCTTTCTTAGCAGGAGCTTTCTTGGCTGCCTTCTTGACCGAACTTTTCTTTGCCGGAGCCGCCTTCTTGGCGACAGCCGGGGGAGCCGGCTTCGCAGCCGCCTCGCTCGCGATTTCATCCTTGTGCTCTTCGTCGTCGTCTTCGATGTCGTCGTCGTCGGAGGATACCGAGACTAAGATCTCTTCTTCTTCATCGTCATCTTCGCCGAAGCCATCTTCTATCTCCTCGGGAAATTCGTCCGTCTCTGGTTCGTAATCACCGTCGCTGTGTGCGTAAAGCTTACGATCTTCCTGCATCGAATTGGCCCTCCGGCCTTCGGCCCTGACTGTGCGTTTCCAAACTAACTTGCCGCGGCAACGAACAAGTCCCGCGCCGCGAATTATAGCAACAGGATGCAACGCCTTGCGATGGAACGCAAGCGCTTACTTCAGCATGAACCAAATTTCTATCGTCCACTTCACGTATTCTCTCGCACAACGGCCATGTAATACGTCGAACATCTCATGTAAAGAGAGTCGATGTACATCGATTCTCTATCGGCTAAGACGCGAAGAGGTTCCAATCGTCACCGTCGCTGCACACAATCGAGACAAGGCTTAGGATTTTCGCGCGCGATGCTGGGCAGGCTTGGCTTGCGATGCTCGGGCTTTTGCGTTGCCCGTGCTCTTCACGGCATGTCGCGAAGCTTTGCCTGAGGTGCGCGTGGTTGCTCTGCGAGCCGCGCCCGTCGATGCTCTCCCGCGGCTGGAGCGTGAAACCGACGAGGAGATATTCGCCGGCTCAGCCACATAGAGGCCGCGGCCGACTGGCACTGCTTTCGTCTTCAAACGGTTCCAACGCTTCAACTGATCGACTGTCACTCCGAATCGATCCGCCACGGTGACCAGACTGTCGCCGCGTCGCGCGTGATAAAGAGCAGTCCGCAGCGCTGGAGCTGTCGCCGGGGCCACGGGAATCACCAGAGCCTCGAGGTTGGAAACGTCGTCCGTCGAAGTCAATTGATTGGCAGTTGCGATCTCCGCTGCCGAGACATGATAAGCACGCGCCACCTCTTCCAGCGTTTCGCCGGAGGCAAGCTTGTGGAAGCGCCAGTAGCGCCGCTTGTCTTCCGGGATCTCCGCAATCTCTTTCTGGAAGAGATCCAGGGTGCCTGCGGGCAGATGCAGGTCATAGCTCTCATCCGGAGGAGTGGCCATGCGCAGGAGGCTTGGATTCAGACCCGTAATCTCCTGCACCGGCGCGCCGGTGATGTCGGCTACCAGGCGTAGATCGACGCTGTAGTCGGTCTTCACCGTATCCATCAGCAGCGGAGGATCGGGTTGGATGTCTTCCAATCCATACTGCTTCGGGTTCTTGGCGATGAGCGCGACGGCGATGATTTCGGGAACGTAGTTCTTAGTCTGGGCGGGCAGGTTGTTGCGCCGGTATAGCTCCCAGAAATCGGCGTAGCCGGTGCGCTGCACCGCGCGCTGCACCGCGCCGGCCCCCCAGTTATAGGCGGCAATCGCCAGATACCAGTCACCCAGTTGCGCGTAGTTGGCCTTGATCAGCCGCGCATAAGCGCGCGTCGCTTTCTCCGGATCGAAACGCTCGTCATACCAGCCCGTCCGGGAAAGCCCATAGACTCCAAACGGCATGAACTGCCACATGCCGCCGGCGCCCGACCCTGCATTCAACGCCTGCGGACGGAAGCTCGATTCCGCAAAAGCAAGGTAGATGAGATCCTGCGGCAGGCCCTCTTCCTTGAGCACCTTTTCGATCATCTCCCTGTAGCGCCCGGCACGCTGAAGGGAAGCCACAATCGTTCCGTGTCCCACGCGGCTCTTCGTGTAGAAGGTGATAAAGCTGGCGACGTAATCGTTCAGCACAAGGGGGAGATCCGATTGTGTGGTCTTCAGTGCTTCCTGCGCCTGGGCAACTACGGCGGGATCTACGCTGAAGGTCGCCTGCTCGGCTGCCTCGGCCGGGGTTGGTTCTGCGGTCCCGGCGAAGCCATTCCCCTGCTTCAGTGAATCCATCTCCAGCGTGTTCACCGCGTCCACGATGCGGTCGAACTCCGCGCTCAGGTCGGCATCGCTCTTGATAGGAATACCGCTGGTGAGCATCTGGTCTACGGCGTAGTCGAAGTTCGATTTGGCCGCGGACAGATGGCCGTCACGATAGTTGGCGACGCCGTTCTCGTAAGCCTTCTCTACATTCTGGATCAGCTGCTGAACACGCTGATGCTGCGCAGGGTTGCTCTGCGAAGCGGCGGAAGTAGCCTGAGCATGCCCGAGGGGGATCGATGGCAGGAGGACAATGGCAGCGGCGATGGCGACAAAGGATCGAGAAAGAACCATGCGTAGTTATGAGACGAAGGATCGATCAAGTTCTCTCAACCGGCCCCGTTCCAGAGCTATTGTATGGGACGCGACAAAAAGATTAATGGAGAAGAGTGCTCTCGCAAGTGCGTTCACCAACAGAGTGAGTCACAGATGCGCGAAGCGCATCCGCGTGGACGGCAAGTCCAAGCGCGTCCGCGTGGGCGGCGAGTCCCGCAGGATAATCCGTCCCCTGATAAACTCAACCTTTAGGAAAGTTTCTTCCGCGTGCGGTCATCTGGCACGCCTCCTCTTATTCATGGACAGTAAGCACATCCGCAATTTCGCCATCATCGCGCACATCGATCATGGCAAATCCACCCTCTCCGATCGCCTCCTGGAGCTCACCGGCTCGCTCACCGCGCGTGAGATGCAGGCGCAGGTTCTCGATGCCATGGATCTGGAGCGCGAGCGCGGCATCACCATCAAAGCGCACTCCGTCCGCATGAGCTATCCGGCGAAAGACGGACAGATCTATCAGCTAAACCTGATCGACACGCCTGGCCACGTCGACTTCTCCTATGAGGTCTCGCGCTCGCTGGCCTCGTGCGAAGGCGCGCTGCTGGTCGTCGACGCCTCGCAGGGGGTCGAAGCGCAGACTCTGGCCAACGCCTATCTCGCAATCAGCAACGGGCTCGAGATCATCCCTGTCATCAACAAGATCGATCTGCCGAGCGCCGACATTGGACGCACCCAGGAGATGATCGAGCAGGCCGTCGGCATCGACGCCACGGATGCTCTGGCTGTCAGCGCCAAAACCGGCCTGGGCGTGCCGGACATCCTCGAGGCGGTCGTCAATCGCCTGCCGCCGCCGGCCGGAGATATCGACGCTCCGCTGCAAGCTCTCATCTTCGATTCCTGGTTCGACGCGTACCGCGGCGTCATCGTTCTCGCCCGCATCATTCACGGACGTCTGCGCAAGGGCATGAAGATCCGCCTCATGTCGAATGGCAGGGTCTTCGACGTCGAATCCATGGGCGTGCTCACACCCAAGCCCGTCGAGATCGAAGAATTGACTGCCGGCGAAGTAGGCTTCTTCGTGGCGACCATCAAGAACGTGGCTGATACGAAGATCGGCGACACGGTCACCGATGACGCTCGTCCCGCCGCTGAGCCGCTACCCGGCTTTGAAGACATCAAGTCCATGGTTTTCGCCGGACTGTACACGGTCGACTCGCATGAGCACACGCTGCTTCGCGAAGCCCTGGAGAAGCTCCGTCTCAATGACTCTTCGTTCTTCTTCGAACCGGAAAGCTCCGCGGCTCTCGGCTTCGGCTTCCGCTGCGGCTTCCTAGGCCTCCTGCATATGGAGATCATCCAGGAGCGGCTGGAGCGCGAGTTCGATCTGGATCTGATCACAACTGCTCCGGGCGTGCGCTACAAGATCACGATGACCGACGGAACGCTGCTCGAGGTCGACAATCCCTCGCGCTGGCCGGATGTAACCGGCATCGAGAAGATCGAAGAGCCGATCATTACCGCGACCATCCTCACCAACGAGGAATATGTCGGCGGGATTCTCGAGCTGGTGGAAGAAAAGCGCGGGCGTCAGAAAAATTTCGAGTACGTCACACCCACCCGCGTGATGCTCACCTATGAACTTCCGCTGAACGAGATCGTTCTTGATTTCTACGACCGGCTCAAGTCCGTCTCCCGCGGCTATGCGTCGCTCGACTACCACCTGTCGGGAACCTGGGAGTCGCCGATGCAGAAGCTGGACATTTTGGTTTCCGGCGAGCCGGTCGACGCCCTCTCGATCATCGTCCACCGCGACTTTGCCTATGATCGCGGCCGCATGCTCGTCTCCAAGATGCGCGAGCTTATCCCCCGGCAGATGTTCGAGGTGGCTATCCAGGCCGCCATCGGAGCCAAGATCATCGCCCGTGAGACGGTGACCGCGATCCGCAAGAACGTCATCGCGAAATGCTACGGCGGCGACATTTCCCGTAAGCGCAAGCTGCTGGAAAAGCAAAAAGAAGGCAAAAAGCGGATGAAGCGCATCGGCAAAGTGGATATACCGCAGGAAGCCTTCCTCGCAGTGCTGAAAATCGGCGAAGACAGCTCCCGTTGAGTTCGCAAAATTTGCGATTCCAGCGCAGGGCGCGCTCAGTGTTTTGGGGCCCAGTCAGGATGCTGGAATTGGTTGTTCGAGAGGAGCTTTGACGGTCTGATTCAAGCCATGAGTCATCAGCCTGTAATCTGTATTGTGGAAAGCTCTTTCGGCTGCAAAAATAATTTGAGCCACCGAACTTTGGGTTACTTCCCGATATTACCGACTTAACCATCCTGTAATCAGAGGATTGCGAGCTTCCATCCGCAAATGCTTAAAAAAGTGGATCCCTGCGGGCGATTGCCTGATGGGAAGGGCAAAACCTTCCACATTTTTTTCCACAGGGGAAGCGGATACAGTAATGTTCCCAAAATAAGTTGTTGATCAGCGAAAGGACCTCGAAAATTCGAGGCCCTTTCGCTTGGGACAAAAGCCTATTTAGGCGATGCAGTGTGGGGTGCGGTGGTGGGGTGCGCAGCGGGCGCTGAAGGCGCTCCGGCGGCTGGGGCAGGAACGCCCGACTTGGTGTTATAGGCCTGAACGACGGCCATGGTGATGTCCGTGCCCTGGCCGGCCCAAAGTACGGTGGGCGCCTGCTGCTGGGATGCGGACGCGTCCAGAACAACTCCAAATCCGTTGTCTGTGGCGTAGGTGTTCAGGCTGCCGTAAACCTTCTCCGCCAGCTGCTGATAGGTCGAGGCCATTTCCTGCTGGAAGTCGTTCTGCGCGTCCTCGCCAGTGCGCTGGTAGCTCTTTTCCCGTTCGTCGATGGTCTTCAGACGAGTCTGGCGCTCGGCATCGCTGAGCTTATCGCCGGAGGTCTGAAGCTGCTTCTTGAGCCCATCGATTTCATCAGCCTCGGTCTTGAGTTGCGTCTGCTTCGGCTCGAACTTCTTCCGTAGCTCGGCAAAATTGCGCTGACCTTCGTTGGTCTGCATGACGGCAGCCTGGAAGTTGATAACGGCGATCTTGGTCGAGCCGGTGGGAGCGGCTGCAGTGGCATTCGCGGCGGCGGGAGCGGCAGGGGTTGTTCCTGCCTGGGCTAGGGCGCTCAGCCCCAGGCCTGAGACGAGCACGCAAGTGAGTGGCAAAGAACGCGAAATAACACGTTTCATGGAAATCAAAAATTCCTCCGTTTTGAGTGAGATCGCCCGCACGTGCGGAAGCGAACTTCGCTTCCTGATCTACCTGCTGCTTAGTTCGTAGAGGCAGATTCCAGATCATTAGACGATCGGAATGCTATGACGAGACACGGCCAGAAGACATTCTCAGGAACTGAGCCGAATTATAGGTTCCGGCATAGGCAAGGTCAAACCGGCAAATGGGCAAAATTCGGTCAATTCTGCCCATTCCCGTGGTTTTTAGAACGTCGTGCTTACCGTCAGCCTGAAGGTTTTGCGCGGCTCGCGAAGCTGGAGCAGTGCCCCATAGGCCTCTTCGGCCTCGGCAAAGCTGAAGTCGCCGGCCCCACCGGCCGGGAACATGGCACGGGTAATCAGGTTGGTCTGGAAGAAGTTCTTCTCCAGGCGTAACGGGTTGAAGGCATAGTAGATACGGAAAGGCGCGTTGATGATCGGCGCCATGATGTCCAGTTCGCCGCCCAGCGAATCGCGCGGAATGTAGTTGGTCCCGTTGATCGGATTGATGGTTCGGCTGAACGAGATCGGCACACCGCCCTGGCAGGCCCCATTGGAGTAGTTGGGGCAACCATAGAGCGGAGAATTCAGGATGGCCTGGCCTTCGGGACTTTGCCGCAGTTGGCTGTTGTTGGTCGCCATATTGATCCCCAGGTCGTTGAAGATCACGAAGGCGACCGTGCGCGCATAAATGGGGATGGTGTACTGCATGTTGCTGACGAAGTTGAGATCGCCGCCGATCGAAGCAATACCGTAGACCGGAAGCGGAACCTGAATCGCGCCCAGGGACGGATTGGTTGGATCGCGAGGTACGGTGCTTCCGTCCGGATTGGTCAGGTTGAAGTTAACTTTCGTGGGGACGAAGCCATAAGGCGTCGCCGAGCGAATGTCGAAGCCGCGCAGTTCGGCCTCACCGCCGGAGTAGAAGCGGTTGAAGGGCGGTGCCACATCGCCGCTGATGCCTCGAATGTACGAACCCTGCAGCCGGAGGCCGAAGACGTTGCGGCCTTCCTTGTTAAACCTGAGCCCCTTGACGGGGTGGAAGCTGCGGTATTCGATCACCGGGCTGATGTAGCGGACGTTGCCGAAGAGACCGGCCACCTGGAATAGAGCGGAGATCTCATGGCCGTTATGCGGTTGATAGGTCGCGTCCAGCTTGTTCTCCTGGAAGCTGAAGGAGGCCATGCTGCTCACGATGCCGTCCAGCGCATTCTGTCCCTGGATGCCGCTGCGGAAGGCCAGCGTCTGGAAGAAGCTGGAGGAGGCCGCGCTGAAGGTGCTGATCGAAGAACGATCCAGAGTATAGGTGACACCCAGCCGCTTGAAGCTGTGGCGAATGGGATAGCTGCCTGAAACCGAGAAGCCGGTCGATGCCTGGTTGTACTTCTGCAACAGCGACGATGTGGCGGTGGACAAATTGTTCGGATTTCCGCCAGCGAGCTTGTAGTTCTTGCTCGCGTTGTAGTCGTACTTCGTATTGAAGATCTGGAATCCCAGGTTTAGAGGCCGATTGTGCACGTAAGGCTCGTTGAAGCCAAAGCGCACGTTGCGCTGGACCTCGCCGACATTCGCCGCCAGGCTCAGGGTCTCGCCCAGACCGAGGAAGTTGTTGGTCTGGTAATTGAGGCCGAGGAACGAACCGCCCAGTCCGCTGACGCCGCCGTTCAGTCCGATCGAGTTCTTGCCCTTTTCCTTCACTTTCAACAGCAGATCGACGGTGCCGGCTTCGGCGTTCTGGTGGGTTTCGGAATCCTGGTCTACCTTCAACGGATCGAAGTAGTCCAGCTGATTCAGGCGCAGAATGCTGACTTCCCAAAGACGGCTGTTGTAGATCTGGCCTTCTTCGAGAGCCAGCTCGCGGCGAATCACGAAGTCGCGCGTGGTGGTGTTGCCCTGAAACTCGATCCGGGAGACGTAGAAGGGCTTGCCTTCATCGATGTCGATATTCCACGAAACAACCTTGGTTGCTTCATCCACGGTCGGAGTCGGAATGCCGACAAAGTTGATATAACCGAGCTGGCCGTAGGCCTTTTGCAGGTTCTGCAATCCTTTGCCGAAGACGGTGGCGTTGAACCAGTCGCCTTCTTTCTCTGCAAACTGTCCGCGCAATGCCTTGACGTTAGTGACCGCCTTGTTACCCGAGAAGGTGATCTTGCCCAGCCGATAGCGGCCGCCTTCTTCCACCGGCATCACGATATCGATGCGCTTGCCCTGCCTAGGCCGGAAGGTCAGCAGCGAAAGTCCTGTCTCGTTGCGCAGGTGAGTTTTGGGATCGCCGACGCTGGCGCGGAAGTAGCCGCGGTCGCGATAAGCCTGACGGACGCGCTCGGAATCTTCTTCGAGCTTGGAGGCGTCATAGGTCCGGGCAAAGATATTTTCGAGGAAGATCGACTTGGGAATACCGACGGGGCGGAGATTCTTCATCGACTCGCGCAGTACGCGGGCGCTGACGTGCTCATTCCCCGTGAACTCGATCTTGCCGACCTTGACCTTCGGCCCTTCCTTGATGATGAAGTTGACCTGCACCGAGGCGGGAGGAATTCTCTTGATATCGGCCTTGATGGTCGCGAACTGATGGCCGTGCTCGCCGAGCAGCTCCTTGAGCACAGCAATGGCCTGGGCGACCCTCGTCGGGTCGTATTTGCTCTCGACCGAGAAGGGGACCTTTTCCTTCTTGAAACGGTCCAGCACATCGGACTGGGTAACCGAGTTCAGACCCTTGTAATTGATTTCGCGGATCGTGGGCTTTTCGGTCACATACACGTCGAGGACTACGCCCTTGGGGGTGTCTTCCTTCTCGATGTACACGTTCTCGAAATAGCCTGTGTTCCATAGTGAGTTGAAGTCGCGCTCGACCGTCAGCGGGTCGTAGGTGTCATTCACCCGGCTGAACATGCGCGCCAGAACTGTTTCCTTGGGAATCTGGCGGTTGCCGATGACCCGGATCTGACTCACGACAGACTGCTGCGCCCACGCCGAAAGCGTCAAGAGACAGCAAAAGAGCGGAAGAAACTGCAGCGTGCGGCGAATGGTACGGCGCAAACTCTTACTTTGTTGGATTGAGGAGCTTATGCCCCCACGTTCGACGGGAAAAATATGCACACCCTCACTGCAGAAAATCAGGCCAATCTTGAGGAAAAGGCGATTATATGTGACGGAAGGGACAGAACCCAACTCCGCAATGCTCTCCGGAACCCGGTTCTTCATCAGACGATAGCCGAACGCCGCTGGCGGAAGCGGTCAACTTTCCAATTCTGCGAGGATGAGGTATCCCGTGCCGTCCCAATTGATCGCAAGTACATTGGGCTTGCAACAGACCTGACAGTCCTCGACGTAGGACTGCCTGCTGCCGCCTGACTCATCCACAACAGTTTCATTCCACTCTCCACAGCCAGCGCATTGGAACCCAGCCTCTACAGGCATGGCTACCTCTGTCGAAACTCAAATCCGCTCTTAGTCTATCGGAAGGCGCGAGACTTCGCTTCCCTTTAGCCGACTCCTGACGCTGTCTTCCGGTTGGACGTTTCAAGAGAGTTTCCGCACCTCGACCAGAGCGGAATAATACGCGGCGCCCCGGGCAGGCCCGGCGAACCGGATTTGCCGGATGAAATCGCCGGCCGGCGGAAAGACAGCAGGCCGGCATTCGACGAGGCAAAGACGATCTCCGTGGCTTTTCTCCGTGCTCCCTGTGTACCCTGTGGTGAATTCTCTGGAGGAACTGTGCGCCAAAACCGAATCTCCGGCTTGCTGAGTGTCTTTCTCTGCCTCGCCCTATCCACACTCGCCCGGCCGCTCGCGCTGGCGCAAATCAATGAAAAAGCCGCCATCGAGCAGGTGCTGCGCGGCCAGCAGGAGGCGTGGAACAAGGGTGACATCCAGACTTTCATGCGCGGGTATAAAGATTCGCCGGACACGACATTCATCGGCAAGAGCATCGCACACGGCTATCAGCCGATCCTGAAGCGCTATCTCACCGGATATTCGACTCCCGACGCCATGGGCCATCTCGACTTCAGCGAACTGGATACCCGCATGCTTGGACCCGACCACGCGGTCGTCGTCGGCAAGTTCCACCTCACCCGCAACGCGGCGGGAGGCGGCGACGCCAGCGGCATCTACTCTCTGATCTTGGAGCGCGAACCGGAGGGCTGGCGGATCATCCTCGATCACACCAGCACAAATTGAGCGCCCAAGCCGCAAAGCTCTGAGACAAGAAGCCCCATCCGAGCAAAGGATGGGGCGTTTCTTCGAGAATTTTGCCGGCGAAGGCTTTGCAGGTTACTGGACGGTCTGGCTCTGTCCGGCGGGAATGGGCGCGGGAGGCTTCGGAGCGACAGGCTTCTTCGGCGCTTCTTTCTTGCCAGGCGCGAGGATGGCGTGGAGCGTGGTGCCTTCCATGCGCGGCATGAACTCTACGGAGCCGGCATCGCCGATGTCCTGGATCAGTCGATTGATGATGGCATAGCCAAGTTCGCGGTGAGCCATCTGCCGCCCCTTGAAGCGCAGCGAAGCCTTGACCTTATCGCCCTCGGTGAGAAAGCGGACGGCCTGGTTCTTCTTGGTCTGATAATCGTGCTCGTCGACGGTGACCGAGAACTTCACTTCCTTGACTACGATGACCTTTTGTTTCTTGCGCGCGGCCCGCTCGCTCTTGTCCTTCTCGTAGAGGAACTTGCCGTAATCCTGAATGCGGCAAACCGGCGGAACGGCGTTGGGAGAAACCTCAACCAGGTCCAATCCGCGTTCGCGGGCAATCTTCAGCGCTTCAAATGGGGGGAGAATGCCGAGTTGGTTTCCGGCGTCGTCGATCACGCGCACTTCGCGCGCGCGGATCCTTTCGTTAATGCGGATAAACTGCTTGGCCGAACGCTTATCGATGGGTGTCCTCCAAAATTTGCGTGGCACACTGCCACGTAGCTACTCAGTATATCGTGCTTCCTGAGGTTAGATGCCAGCAGAAATAGAAAAGCAGCGCGTGATCCAATCCAAAGTAAGGCCCACCTGCTTCACCCCGTCTCCGTTCCCCAGTAACCGCATTCGACGGGTCCGGCGTGGTATTCTGCCTCGTTGCTTGGTTGCCGAACAGAGAGCTCTTCCTGGCATGAAATCCAGGCTACTCGACTCCACCCGCAGAACTGAATCTATCCTGCCCATTTTCTATGCTGAAGGACGAAAATCATTATGAAACGCCGTATTCTCCTGGTAGACGACGAATTAGCCATCCTGCTCACGCTGAAAGCGGTTCTTGAAATCAGCGGCTTCGACGTCGAGACTGCTGCTTCTGCACGAGAGGCAAAGCTGAAGATCCGCTCGGGGCAATACCACATGATCATTACCGATATGCGAATGGAAAGCGACTACTCCGGCAATGAGGTGGTTCAGGCGGCCAGAAAGGCTCCCTACCAGCCGGCAGTGGCCATGCTCACCGCCTTCCCCATGGCCGATCGGGGTCCGGATACGCCCAATCCCGACAAGATGCTGGTCAAGCCCATGAACACCGACGATCTTCTGCGTCAGCTCGAAGCCATGCTGGTAACCCATGAGGACAAGAAGCGGAAGGAAGAAAACAGCTTCCTCCCCGCCGCCTCGTTGGCGGCCAAAGCACCTGTCGCGGCGAAGAAAAAGTCTTCAGCGAAGAAGTTAGCTACCGCGCGGTAGCCGGGCCTGCGGCGAAGGCGCTGGGAGAGGGGCTGCGACCATGCCAGAACACACGAATTTTTACGGGGAAAGCATGGCAGGCGGTCTTCGCGGCGATTTCAGCTGGCCTGAGGGGTTCGCTTCTGCTGGAAGCACTGCCGGCATAGAACCGGGCGTCCCTGGGTTGGCTTAAACGGAACCGTGGTCTCCGTTCCACATTCGGAACAGACCGTTCGCGTTTCGGAGCGCACCCCTCCGGGTCCCGATACACGCTTGGCTTTGCAGTTTTTACATCGTTTTGGGTCGTTTTTGAACTGTTTATCGTGAAAAAAAAGCTGTTCACCGGCCGTAAAAACGAAATCGCCCGCACAATCCACGCACTTTAGAGTTCTATCTACGAAGTCCATCCCGCGTCCTTGCCCCACCGCATCTAGCGTGGTGAATGGCTCCGATCCATCACGGATCGGTATTGCTCACGGCTTCTTAACCTTTCCTCAGATAGCGCTGCGTGGAAGATGGGCCGGTCCCAGCCGACAATTGCTGCGATTGTGCAACCGCCACACTGCAGTACTCGAGAAACGTTGTGAAAATGGCCCGATGCCGCGGATGCGGCGAAGCTTCGAATGGGATTTGCGCTCGAAGCGGCTAAGCATTATGTCGCCAAACTCGAAACTTCCGATTCTGGATGCTTAGCAGGCCGGTCTGTCCGGAAAACGTGGGTGAATTGGGACAGACCGGCGTGATTACAAAAAACTAGTCCTGCTCTTTACGAGCTTTCTTGCGATTCCGCTTGCGTGCGAGTGCTTCCTTCACGCGCTTCTTCTCGCCCGGTTTCAAATAGAAGGAGTGACGTTTTACTTCCTTGATGATGTCCTCCTGCTGAACCTTGCGCTTGAAGCGACGTAATGCATTTTCAAGCGGCTCGCCTTCTTGCACACGAACCTCTGCCAAGAAACTACACCTCCAAACCGTCCCGATAAGGGCCTATATAGAGTACAGGAAATCTTGCCCCCTCTACTACAAATCCCGCGTCATTCCTGCACAATCTCTGCCAGACGGCAGCTAGAAACACTCGTTTGCGCATGGCTTCGTTCAACAAAAAATTATGGCCGCGGCGGGATGCGAAGATAGAAAGATGAAACTGGATATCCCGGCCGGTCCCTTTCAGGCCTATCTCTTCGATTGCGACGGCACGATTGCCGATTCCATGCCTTTGCACTACGTGGCGTGGAACCAGACGCTCAGCGAATGGAACTGCGAATTTCCGGAACGCACCTTTTACGCCTGGGGCGGCTACCCCGTGGTGAAGATCATCTCTCTGCTCAACGAGCAGCAGGGCCTCGCTATGCCGGTTGATGCTGTGGCGGAACGGAAGGAAGCGCTCTACTACGAGATTCTGCACCAGCTCAAGGCGGTGCCTGAGGTGCTGGAGCAGATCGAGGAGCAGCATGGGCGGATCCCTTTCGCGGTCGTCTCGGGCAGCACCCGGAAGAGCGTGACCGCATCTCTGGAGACACTGAATCTTCTGGACAAGTTCGACGTGCTGGTCTGCGCCGGAGACTACAAAAACGGCAAACCCGATCCGGAAGCTTTTTTGATGGCCGCCGCCAAGCTGGGCGTTCCACCGGAAGCCTGCCTGGTCTTCGAGGACACGGAGATGGGGATACAGGCTGCCACCGCCGCCGGCATGGCCTCGGTCAAGATCCTCCAACCCTGGGAGCGCCCCGGAGCGTAGAAAAAAGGCTCGTGAGGGCTTGACCTTGGCCGCTTCCACCATTGACCAAAGCCAGTCGATCCCATAAACTTAAGGATTGCAGGGGATGCCACATTGCCTGCATCCCATTTTCAGGAAAAGAGTTCAGGAACTACCATGGCAAACCACGTCTCCGCGCTCAAGCGCGTCCGTCAGACCGAAACCAAGACCGCGGTGAACCGCGCCAACCGAAGCCGCGTCCGCGGCAGCCTGCGCGCCCTCCGTGAGGCCATCCAGAAGGGCGATGTGAAGGCCGCCGGCGAGCAGTACCGCGCTACCGCCTCCGCGCTCGACAAGAGCGTCCAGAAGGGCATTCTGCACAAGAACACCGCCTCCCGCTACAAGAGCCGCCTCAACGCCCGCGTCAAGGCTCTGTCGACTAAGACGGCCGCCTAGCTTTCAGGCTTCAACTGCACGAGAAAAGGCCGGACTCGAGTCCGGCCTTTTCTCGTGCCTGCGCACCCGCGCAACAATCTACCGCTCGGCCACCGGCAGCACCAAGTGCGAGTTCGCGTAGATATGCTGCTCGGCTGCCTTGTAGTCCTCGGGCTTGGCCGTCATGATGTTGGGCACGAAGGTCTGCGGGTTCCGGTCGTAGAGCGGAAACCATGAGCTCTGCACCTGCACCAGGATGCGGTGCCCCTTCAGGAAGACGTGGTCGGCCCCATGCAGGCTGAACTTGTATTCCTCGGACTGCCCTGCAAGAATCGCCTCCGGGCGCGCATAGCTCTCGCGGTAGCGTCCACGGAAGATCTCCTCGGCAACCATCAGTTCATAGCCATCCTTGTCCGCCTTCACGCCGGTGCACGGCTCCGGGCAATTCGTGACTTGCGGATATTGATCGATGAGCTTCACCACCCAATCGCTGTCGGTGCCGGAGGTAGAGGCAAAGATATCGGCGAGCACATCGCCGGTAATCGTCACATCGTGATCGAGAACCGCAGTCCTCCAGCCAGCCACATCCTTGCGGCCATCGTAGGGGCGCTGATCCTCTGCCAGCCAGGTGTACCAGTGCGACCCTGTGGGAGCATACGTGGCCTCGATCGGCCGTTTGCGGTAGTTCACCGGAGCTGCGGGATCTGAAATGTACTGGGCAAACTCCTGAGCCGAAGCCGGCTTTTCGAAGCTGAGAGAACCATCCCGCTCGAGATAGAGATCTCGCTGAGCAATCCCTTCCTTCGGAGGCCATGAACTATAGCGCATCCAGCGATCCGTTCCTGTCTGGAAGGATGCTGTGTCCTGCAAATCGAAGCCCGGCTGATCTTTCAGATAATGCGCGAAGAACGGCGCCTCGATCTGGCGGCGAAACTGGTCGCCAGTGGCTGCACCGAAATCGACTTCTCCAAGATGCCGCGTCGTTGCCACCCACTGCCCGTGGTTCCATGGGCCGAGCGCGAGGAAGACCTCATGCTTCGCGTCATGCGGCTTCAATGCGGCATACTCGGCCTGCGGACCCCACATATCTTCCTGGTCCCACCAGCCGCCGACCTCCAGGGTGGCCACATGCACCTCGTTCAGGTGCGCCTGCACCGCTCGCGCCTGCCAGAATTCGTCGTAGCTCGGATGATGGAGAAACGATTGCGCCGACGGCAGGTCGTCGACACCAGACTTGGCGCCTGCCGCGTAGTAAGAACCCGCGTTCAGGAAGTAGGTATAGGCATCCTCATCCAATTTGCCGAAGGCGTTTTCTTTGCCCGACTCCATGCCCAGGACGTAGTCGTATCCATATGTCTGGCGAAACGCTCCGTTATGAAAGAAGTCATCGCCGATCCACACATCCGTCATGGGAGCCTGCGGGGAGATGGCCTTCACCGCGGGATTGGGATCGATGCCTGCCTCAGCTGCCAGAAACCCGTCATATGAGATACCGGTCACGCCGACCCGGCCATTGTTCTGCGGTACATTCTTGAGCAGCCACGCGACTGTGTCGTAGGTGTCGGTGCTTTCGTCGATTCCATTCGGATCGGCGGAGGCGGGATCGTGATGCGCCGCAATCGGCCGCATCATCACAAACTGTCCCTGCGACTCATACCGTCCGCGAATGTCCTCCATTACGAAGATGTATCCGCTCTGCGCCATCTCCGTGTACTCGCCATTTATGAAATTGGAGTCGCAATCACCCACGCCGTAGGGCGTTCTCTCCATCAGAAAAGGGAGCGTCTCATGCGTGTCCGTCGGACGCAGGATAATGGCGCGCAGCTTGATCCCATCCCGCATGGGAATCATGACCTCCTGGCGGCTGTAAGGCCGGAAGCGGTTGTGCACAGGCGGACCGTCGATGCGTGCGGCTACGATCTCCTCATCGTTGCCTCTTCTGCTGGATATCCATTTCAGGGAAGCGACTTTGCCGGCAGAATCTTTCACGAACGTATATTTCAGCTTGCCGCCCTCTGCCACAAAAACGTCGGACGAGGCAGTATTCGCTGAAGCAAGTGCTGTACGCGCTATACGCGCGCTCTCGATGGTCAGGTGATCGCCTTCGCGGAAGACCGAGAACACGCTGTCCGGCTCCTTCAGCTCGCGATACTGGCCGGCATAGCTGTCGAGTTGCGAGGCATTGCCGTGCTTACCGAAAGCCAGCATCGAAGCCGGCGCGAGAAACGCCACCACAGCAGCAAGAATTGCAGTTTTACAACATGGCGAACATCGAAAACGCGAGAAGGCGGCCGATCTGTGCATGAAGAAAAACGCTCCTGGAGAAAAGTACAGTCTACCCGTTCTCCGGCGCGTTCCATGAGGCGCCCACGTTCCTATTTAACCTTCGCCCCTGCAGCCGATCCCGCCTTGCATGCCGTACACAGCTCACCGGTAACGCCTTTGCCCTCCTGCACGGTGAAGATGCGATCCACATTCGGCAGCTTGATCTTCTCGATCGCTCCGCCCGGCCAGTGGATCTCAACATCACTCACCACTGTGGCATCGCCCAGGCCAAAGTGCACGCGCTGATCGTTCGAGGAGATATAGCTGCCTCCGCTCATCACGTCTTCGCGCTGCTTCATCCCGTTTGCGGCCAGATAGACGGTCGCGCCTACCGCGTCGCGAGGATTCTTCGCCCCGCCCACCAGCTTCAACTCGACCCAATGATGGTTGTCCGCATTCACGTTGCGCAGCAGCACCGGCGTTGTGTCGAGCGAGTTGATCACCACATCGATCTTGCCATCGTTGAAGAGATCGCCGAAGGCCGCGCCGCGGCCCGGAGTCACCACCGCGAGCCCCGTATTCTTCACGGGCGGCACCAGCTGAAATTTCTTCCCTTCCAGATTGCGAAAGAGCAGCGGCCGCTCGGCGAACGTGGTCCCCCAGTCGTATTTGTCGACGGTGGGATAGACGTGGCCGTTGATCATCATCAGATCCTTCCAGCCGTCGTTGTCGTAGTCGATGAACTCCGTGCCCCAGCCCAGGAAAGGAATCGTGTCCTGCGCGATCCCCGTGTGGTAGCTCACGTCCGTGTAGTTGGCGTCGCCATCATCGTGATACAGCACCTTGTAATCATCGGAGAAGGTGGTCACCAGCAGGTCGTTGAGGCCGTTATTCTCGTAGTCTCCGACCGCCAGGCCCATCGAAGCCACTTCGCGCCCATCCTGATTCAGCGCGAACCCGGACGCATAGCTGTCATCGTCGAAGGTGCCATTGCCCTTGTTGATGTAGAGATAATTCGGCGTCGAGTCATCGGCCACGACGAGATCCACCTTGCCGTCGTTGTTCAAATCGACAAAGACGCTGGTGAATCCGTAATACTTATTCGGATCGTTCACGCCTGCTTTGACGCTGACGTCGGTGAAGGTTCCATCGCCGTTGTTATGGAAGAGATGATCCGGTTCGCCAACCAGGCCGCGCGGTCCGCACATCACGCCAACCCCGCGAAAATTGCAGTAGTTATAGGAAACCGCCTTGGTCCCCGGCGCCGGCAAGTCGCCGCGGTCGAAGTGAACATAGCCGGCGACGAACAGGTCCAGTCTTCCATCGCCGTCGTAGTCGCCGAAGGTCGCGCCCGTCGACCAGTTGCCCAGCGTGATGCCCGCCTTCTCGCCTACATCGGTGAATGTTCCATTGTGATTGTTGTGGTACAGGCGGTTCTTGCCGTAGTTCGCGACGAAGATATCCGGCCAGCCGTCGTTGTCGTAATCGCCGATGGCCACGCCGAAGCCCCAGCGGTCGTTGGTCACACCCGCCTTTGCCGCAACGTCGGTAAATGTCCCGTCATGATTGTTGTGGAAGAGCGCCGCATGCGGCGACTCGGCTTTGCCATCGAGCGCGTCGTAGGTGGAACCGTTCACCAGATAGATGTCGAGCCAGCCGTCGTTGTCGTAATCGATCAGGCCTACGCCCGAGCCGTTGGCCTCTATGATAAAACGCTTCTCCGGCGTGCCCATGGTGTGATGCCATGAGGCCAGCCCCGACTTCTTCGTGATGTCCTCGAAGACTACCGGACCGGAGTCGACGAATCCGCCGGCGGTGATGGGGCGATTTTCCGCATCGTGGACCGCGGCATGTACGCCGCCCGTCGAGTTTCCTCCTCCGGCCTGCGCATCAGGAGGAGCAGTTTGCCCCCACGCAGAAACCGAAGCCAGCACACACACCCCTGAAAAAAAAACAGCAAATCGAAAAAAGGCTGAGAGCAACCTGCAACTCCTGATGCTTTTTGATCTTCTTTATCGATACGCCGAGAGCATAGCAGACCGCTAAGAATGTAGACCTGCGCCGCTCCCGTTCGTCTCCGTGGTCAGCCGCCGAATCAGGTCCGTCTCGTGGCTTCGATAGGGCGATCCATCAGGATGAAACACCTCGTGAAACCAGATCGCTGGTGCCTGCAGCGTATAGGGACGAGTCCACGAATCCCAGGGCAGGTAGGTCTGCGTCTTGCCCGCTACGAAACCCCAGTTGATGGCTGCTACATGATGCTTCTGCGCGATGGGGAGAACCGTATCGAAGGTGCTTCCTGCGCCGCGAGCCATATATTCCGTGCAGATCAGCGGGCGATGAAACTGTTCCAGCATCTCGACGTGGCGCTCGAAATCCTCGGGCCAGCCGTAGTTGTGGAACGAAATCACATCCGAATACTCGATCTCCACTCGCGCCATCGGACTCATGGCGCCGAGCGAGGACCAGTCCCCCTGCCACAGCCCGCTGGTCAGCGGCTGCGTGGGATGCTCCTCTCTCGCCCACGTGTAAACCTGCGGGAGCAGGGCGAGCACGAGCTCGGCCTTTCCCTTCGGCTCTTCGCTGTCGTAGTTGCCGCCGCCGTTGTTATCGGGCTCGTTCCATAGATCCCAGGCCAGAATTCGATCATCCTTGGCGAAAGCGCCTACCACTCCCTGCACGTACGTTTTCAACCGCGGATACTCCGCCGAATCCTGCAATGCTTTCGTGCCAGGACTCTGCACCCAGCCGGAATTGTGGACGCCGGGGATGGGCGGATGCTGCGGCCCCAGCTTCGGATTGGGATCCCAGCAGGAATCGAAGAGCACAAACACCGGCCGGATGTGATGCTTCGCCGCAATGGCCAGAAAAGTATCGATGCGCTGTTTGAATCCTTGCGGGTCCTGCTTCCAGAGAAGGTCATGAAGGAAGACGCGCATGGTGTTCATGCCAATGCCTTGCGCCCAGCCTAGCTCCTTGTCAATCTCCTGCGCGTCGAAGGTGTCGGCCTGCCACATCTCCAGCTCGTTGATGGCATTTGACGGAATGTAGTCACTGCCCACCAGCCACGGCTGCCGGGCATACCAGGAGCTCGCCTGCTCTTCCGACCAGCGCCCGGTTTTCGTTTGCGCAGAGGCCAGCAATGTCGATGCCAGCAGAAAGACGGTAAGAAATCGCAAAGTCGTGGCAAAGCTATTGCAGGGCTGGAAGGCTTGTGTTTCGCCCACACCATTAATTCTGACTTTCCGCTTCGTCGATCGCTCAATCATCCGGGAATCATACGTGGAGACATCCAGACCCGACAAAGCTCTTCGCAAGTTGACGAGACGAGCGCATTTAAGATTGGCGAGACTGAAATCGGTTCCAATTCGTCTGTTAATTCGGTATAACCTTGCCAGCGTTTTGGCTAAATGAGCTACAGCTCTTTCCGTGTTCCCCGCGCGCGAAAGGCTCCGGCGCCACCAACTATGAATATCAAAGAGGTCGCACGACTCGCCAAGGTCTCAACCGCCACCGTTTCGCGCACCATCAACGGATCGGATAAAGTCACGGCCAAAACAGCGGAGCGTGTGCGCCGCGCCATCGAGACGCTGAAGTTTTATCCCAACACCAACGCCCGAGCCCTAGGCTCGGGACGCAGCAGTCTCTACGGCCTCATCATCTCGGACATCACCAACCCCTTCTTTCCCGAACTGGTGAAAAGCTTCGAGGACATCGCAGTGCAATTCGGCCAGGAGGTGCTGATCGCCAACACCAACTACGACCCGCATCGCATGGAAGTCTGCGTGAGCCGCATGCTGCAGCGCAAGGTCGACGGCGTCGCCATTATGACCTCGGAGATGGACGAGCGGTTGATCGACGAGCTCAACAGCCGCAGCATTCGCATGGTCTTTCTCGATACCGGCAAGCCGCAAAAGGGCATCAGCAACATCGCTATCGATTACGCCTCGGGCATCGACGCTGCTGTAGAACACCTGTCCGCGCTGGGCCACACCTCGATCGGCTTCATCTGCGGACCCATGCAGCTAACCTCCGCCCGCACCCGTCGCCGCGCCTTCATCCAGAGCCTCAAGCGTAAGGGATTGCTTCTCGACAATCAGCTGATCGAGGAGGGCAATCACCGCATGGACGGCGGCCATGAAGCCATGCTTCGGCTGCTGGGGAAAAATCCGCGCCCGACCGCCGTGCTCACCTCGAATGACATGATGGCTATCGGCGCCATCGGCGCGCTCGGCGAGCATGGGCTCAAGGTGCCCCGCGACATCTCCATCATCGGATTCGACGACATCGAGCTTGGCGCGTTCACTCAACCCGCATTGACCACGGTCCGGCTCTCGCGGCCTGAGATCGCCAAAGTTGCGTTCCGCGCTCTCTACGACGCCAAGGACGACGCCACTGCCATGGGCGCTGAATTCACCATCCAGCCCACGCTCATCGAACGCAAGTCCACTGGCCCCGCTCCCAAACATCGCGCCTGACAGCAGTGGAGTCCCACATCTCAGAGTCGAGATGTGGTCACCCGGTGATTATTCTGAGCAACGCGAAGAATGCAACGGTTTCGCGCGAAGCGCGCTCCGCCCTGACGGCAAATCAGTCGATGCGTTCGTGGCGATAGCCGCCCTGGGAGAGCATCTGCGCGATTTCTGCGATGTGCTCGCCTCCCCGCGTCTCGAGCGTTACATCGATCACGGTGTCGCCAAGGTTTACGCCATAGTGCGCCCGGTCATACGAGGTCTGCACGATATTTGCCCGCGCGTCGGCGATGATCCGCGTGAGTTGATGCAGAGATCCCGGCCGATCGGTGAGATGAATGCGCAGCCGAGTCCGCCGGCCATCCTTGACCAAGCCCCGCTCGATCATCTTGGCCAGCAGGCTGACATCGATATTGCCGCCACAGACCAGAACCGCGGTCCGCTGCCCTTCGAGCGAGGTCTTGTGCTGCAGCAGACTGGCCAACGCCACCGCGCCCGCGCCCTCGGCAAGGGTCTTTTCCCGCTCCAGCAGCACCAGGATGGCCTTGGCGATTTCCTCCTCTTCGACCGTAACAATCTCGTCCACGTAGCGCTGCACGAGCGGGAGCGTCCGCTCGCCTGCGCGCCGCACTGCGATGCCGTCGGCAATGGTTGCCTCGGCGGGAATCGTCACCGGCGCGCCGGCCTCGACGGCACGCAGCATCGAGGGCAGACGCTCGGTCTGAACGCCAATCACCCGCACCTTGGGGTTCGACTCCTTGATCGCGCAAGCCACTCCGCCGATCAATCCGCCGCCGCCGATGGGAACCACAACGGCCTCCAGCCCCGCCACCTGATCGAGCAATTCGAGGCCGATCGTGCCCTGGCCGGCGATCACCGCGTCGTCGTCGAAGGGATGCAGAAAGGTCATGCCCTCCGCTTCGCCGAGACGCACCGCCTCTGCGTAGGCCTCATCATAATTCGCTCCGTGTAAGACTACTTCCGCGCCGAAATTCGCTGTCGAGGAGACCTTTACCAGCGGAGTCATGAGGGGCATCACGATACGCGCGCGGATGCCCCGCTGCGTCGCATGATAAGCAACAGCCTGGGCATGATTGCCGGCGCTCGCCGCGATCACACCCCGCCGCTTTTCGTCATCGGAAAGGGTGAGGACCTTGTTCAGCGCGCCGCGCTCCTTGAACGCGCCCGTACGCTGCAGGTTGTCCATCTTGAGAAAAACCTGTTGGCCAGTCATGCCCGAGAGCGCGTGAGAATGCGGCGCCGGCGAGAGGTAAATGAAGTCTTGAATGCGTCGTTTCGCCTCTTGAACATGGTGCAGAGTAACCGCCATCGATCTTTCTCCCGAAATGAAAAGCCACCATCCGCATGGTGCGGATGGTGGCTGATTGGAATCTTTGCGCTTTCGCTGAACTCGCTCGCCGTCCGCTGACTAGAAGGGAATGATCCCGATCATTCGGCCGGCGATAATTCGCGTATCGATGCGAACGAGCATCGAGGTGCGGAGGCCGAAGCTGGTCATTACGGAATACATGCGAATGTCAGCATCACAACAGACTGCAAGAAGTTAGTCAAATCGTTGAGCGCCGCACCCTTCACGGCATCGTCATGAGGATGGAACGAATACATGACGCGGGAGTGGATCTTGCTCTAGTCCTGGGCCTCTGCCACCTTCTTGATCGCCACCATCAGATGATCGTCGCCCGCCATCACATCTTCGTATCTCTTCTGCCCATTCGCAACGATTGAAAAATCTCCCTGCGAAATCTCCAGAACCGTTCCTCCGTCCTCTTCCTTTAGATCGTAGGTCATCTTCAGGTAGTTCTCTGGGATGTCTGCAATGTCGGAGTTGGGATCGATCACCGTGTACTCCAGACGCCGCGGAGCATCAATGGCTACCACATGCCCCTTCACATAGAGCTTCTGGTCGGCTGCGCCCTTCCACAAGAGGGGCGAGCCTGGCTTCCAGTCAGTCTCGGCCACGCAACCGAACATATACTGCGGGATAAACTCGTTGTCTGTGAGCACCTTCCACAGAGTGGCCAGCGGAGCTTCGACCTTCACCGTTTTGCGAATCACAAGTTCTGCCATAGGAACCCATTTCTCCTCACCCGCAATGTAAATAGAATTGCGGCACCATGCTTGGAAAAACGCGACCGGACGCCAGGCCCGAATACGAAGAGCGCTATGACGCCATTGTCGGCAAGGCGCGCGGCGTGCTCCAGCAGCCGGCGTCGGCCGGGAAATTCAGGCATCTGCGCATGAGCGCGCCGGCCGAGCTCTCGCCGTGGGTCGCGCACTTCTGGATGACCGGCTGGCAGCTCGAAGGACTCGAACCGCACCTCGTCGAAACGCTACCCCATCCCAACTTCCATCTTGTTTTCGAAAGCGGTGCGTGGATAGTCTCCGGCATTCACACAGGAAAATTCACGCGCACGCTCGAAGGCAACGCATTCGCCTTCGGGATCAAATTCACTCCCGCCGGCTTTCATGCATTTTTCAATCAGCCTGCCGCGTCGCTGGCCAACAAAATGGTTTCGGCGAAAGGCATCTTCGGGCCTTGCATTGAGAAGCTCCAGCTCGACGCGAATGCCGAAGACGAGATGGTCCCGCAGTCGTCGGCATTTCTGTTGTCGCGACATCCCGCTCCAGACCCGCTGGTCACGCAGGTGAATCAAATCGTCAAAGGCATTCTGCACAATCCTGAGATCTCCACGGTCGACCAACTCGCCGCATTCACGGGCATGAACAAGCGCTCACTGCAGAGGCTCTTCCACCAATATGTGGGCGCGACGCCAAAGTGGGTGATCCGCCGCTATCGGCTGCACGAACTGGTCGAGCGCTGCCACTCCGGAGAGCAACTGGATTTCGCGCAGGTGGCCGTCGACCTCGGCTACTTCGATCAGGCGCATTTGATCAACGACTTTCGCTCCATCGTCGGCTACTCGCCGGTGCAGTATCGAAAGATGGCCAAGCGCGGCGACTAAGCCGAAAACGAAATACCGTTCGTGAATACCATCGCGGCCCGCGAATCACCGAAGAAATACGGCAGCTCGCGATAGTCCTCCGCGTCATGCACAACGAAGTCGGCAACTTTGCCGGTTTCGAGCGAGCCGATCTCGTGGCCGCGATTCAGGCTGTACGCAGCATTCACGGTCGCGGCCACCAGCGTCTCCGCCGGAGTCATCTTCATCTGCGTGCAGGCCAGAGACATCACCATCCGCATGGAGGAAACCGGCGACGAGCCTGGATTGAAGTCCGTAGCCAGCACCACCGCCAGCCCTGCGTCGATCATCGCCCGCGCCGCGGGATACTTCTGCGATCCGATGGCATACACCGATCCGGGCAGAAGCACCGGCTGCACGCCTGCCTGCATGAGCTTCTCCATCGATGCGGCGCTCGTCTGCTCAAGGTGATCGCAGGTCTTCGCACCCATCTCCGCCGCCAGTTCCGACGCGCCAAACGCAGTGAACTGATCTGCGTGCATGCGCAGGCCGAGGCCATGCTGGTTTGCGGCAGTAAACACACGCCGCGCCTGATCGAGATTAAAGACCTTGGCCTCGCAGAAGATGTCGCAGAACTCCGCCAGCTTCTCCCGGGCTACCAGCGGCAGCATCTCGTCGACGATTAGCCCGACGTAATCATCCGCACGTCCGGCATACTCCGAAGGAATTTCGTGCGCGCCAAGAAAGGTCGGAACCGTGCGCAGAGCGGTTGTCATTCCCACCTGGCGAATCACACGCAGGATCTTCAGCTCGTCTTCGACCGTGAGCCCGTAGCCCGACTTTGCCTCGACGGTTGTCGTTCCGCTCTCGAGAAACCATCGCGCATAGCGTGTGGCGGCGGCATTCAGATCCTCTTCGCTGGCCGCGCGCGTCTTGCGCACCGTCGAACGGATGCCTCCGCCTTGCGCTGCAATTTCCTGGTAGGTCGCACCTGCACAGCGCATCTCGAACTCGTCCGCGCGATTCCCGGCGAAGACCAGATGCGTATGCGCATCGACGAAACCCGGCGTGACAAGCCGGCCACCGGCGTTAATAGTCAAAACGCTTTTTCTGGTTTTTTCGGCCAGCGGCTCGATATCCGCGCGCGAACCAACCGCCGCAATGCGTCCATCGCGCACCAGCATCGCGCCGTCGGCAATCGCAGCAACCTCACGCAGTTCATGGCTCACGCGAGGGCGCGCCGGCCCGGCCAGCGTCGCCAGCTGCGAGCAGTTCGTAATCAAGAGCTGGCTCACGCGGGATCTTCCATCATCGGCACCCGCACTCCCGAGGCCTTCGCGAACTCAATCGCCTCCTCGTAACCCGCATCTACATGCCGCAGCACGCCCGTACCCGGATCGGTGGTCAGCACGCGCTGCAACCGCTGCGCTGCGAGATCCGATCCATCGGCCACTACCACCATTCCGGCATGATGGGAATAGCCGATGCCCACGCCGCCGCCATTGTGAATGCTCACCCACGAAGCGCCGGCCGCGGTGTTCACCAGCGCGTTCAAGAGCGGCCAGTCGGCGACCGCGTCCGATCCATCCTTCATCGCTTCGGTCTCGCGATGCGGAGACGCAACCGATCCTGCATCGAGGTGGTCGCGTCCGATCACGATGGGAGCTGAAATTTCTCCGCGGCGCACCAGCTCGTTGATCGCGACACCCAGCTTGGCGCGCTCGCCATAACCCAGCCAGCAGATGCGCGCCGGCAGTCCCTGAAAATGTATCCGCTGCTGTGCCAAATTGATCCAACGCCGCAGGCTCGCGTCTTCGGGGAACATCTCCAGGACTAAACGATCGGTCCGATAGATGTCTTCGGGATCGCCCGACAGGGCAACCCAGCGGAACGGCCCTTTGCCCACGCAGAACAGCGGACGAATGTACTCGGGCACAAAACCCGGGATATCGAAGGCGTCGTTCACGCCGGCTAGCTTGGCCTGCGTGCGCAGATTGTTGCCATAGTCGAAGGTCACAGCGCCGCGCCGCTTCAGCTCGAGCATCGCCTCGACGTGCCGCCCCATCGTCTCCATCGAGCGCCTTGTGTATTCCTCAGGATCGCTTTCACGCAGGCGCAGCGCGTCTTCGAGAGACATGCCATTCGGCACATATCCATGCAGGGGATCGTGCGCGCTGGTCTGGTCGGTCAGCACATCGGGAACAACTCCGCGCGCGATCAACTCAGGCAGCACGTCGGCACAGTTGCCCACCAGCCCAACGGAGATCGCCTTGCCGTCCCTGCGTGCGTCATCAAGAATCCGCAGCGCCTCATCGAGACTCCGGGCAATCGCGTCGCAGTATCCGCTCTTCAACCGCTTCTCGATGCGCGCAGCATCCACATCGATGCCGAGAAAGCGTGCGCCGTTCATGGTCGCCGCCAGCGGCTGCGCTCCGCCCATGCCGCCTATGCCGCCCGACACCACCAGCTTGCCCTCAAGGCTTCCGCCGAAATGCTGCCGTCCCGCCTCGGCGAAGGTTTCGTATGTCCCTTGCACGATGCCCTGGCTGCCGATGTAGATCCACGAGCCAGCCGTCATCTGCCCGTACATCATCAGGCCCTTGCGTTCGAGCTCGTGAAAGTGCTCCCAGTTCGACCAGCGGCCGACGAGATTCGAATTTGCGATCAATACGCGCGGTGCAGCCTCATGCGTTTTCAATACGCCAACTGGTTTTCCTGATTGGATCAGCAGGGTTTCGTCGTCGGCCAGCGTCTTCAGTGTGCGCACGATCGCCTCGAACGACTCCCAGTTGCGCGCAGCCTTTCCGGTGCCGCCATAGACAACGAGGTCATCCGGCCGCTCCGCCACTTCGGGATCGAGGTTGTTCATCAGCATGCGCAGCGCCGCCTCCTGCTGCCATCCGCGAGTATTCAGCTTTGATCCGCGCGGCGCGCGAACCACGCGCGCTTCTACTGCCATATCAGCCATGGTTACTATCCTCTCCACTCGTCGAATTTACCCGCGCGCACCGCCTGCGCCAGCTTTTCTATCTCACTCGCAAGCACGCGATCTTCTTTCAACGCAGGGCTGATGGTGCGCACAACCTCTGCCGCGCGACCCACCGCTTGCGCCGGCCGCAGAGGCAGCCTGTATTCCAACCCCTGTGCCGCCGCCATCAACTCCATGGCCAGCACGTACTCCGCATTCTGCACCACCTGCCGCAGCTTCAGCGCACCGGTCATGCCCATCGATACGTGATCCTCTTTGCCGCCCGATGTCGGCACCGAATCGACGCTCGAAGGATGCGACAGCACCTTGGCTTCGTTCAACAACGCGGCGGCCGCCACGTGCGCGATCATCAACCCCGAGGAAACGCCGGCATCGGGAGAAAGAAATGCCGGGAGGCCTTCGTTGATGTCCGGATTGATGAGCCGGTCAATGCGACGCTCGCTGATGCTCATCAGATCGGTCAGCGCAATCGCCGCATAGTCCAAGGCTAACGCCAGCGGCGCTCCGTGGAAGTTTCCGCCGGAAAGAATTTCTCCGCTCTCTTCCAGCGCGAAGATCAAAGGGTTGTCCGTGGCCGATCCCGTTTCGACCTCGATCACCTCGCGCACATGGGTTAACGCGCCACGCGCGGCTCCATGCACCTGCGGCATGCAGCGCAGGCAATAGGCATCCTGCACGCGGGGATCGTCGTGACGGTGCGACTCGCGTATTTCGCTCTCCGCAAGCAGCCCGCGCAGATGCGCTGCCGCGGCGATCTGTCCCGCATGCGGTCTCGCCTCATGGATGCGCGCGTCGAAAGCTGCGGGTGTTCCGCGCAGCGCCTCAAGCGACATCGCGCCGGCCAGATCGAAGAGCTCGACCACGCGCAACGCGCGAGCGAGGGCCAGCCCACCCACGCCGGCCATGGCCTGCGTGCCGTTTAGCAGCGCGAGTCCTTCTTTTGCAGCCAATGTCAGCGGTGTGATTCCGGCTAGCTCGAAGGAACGAGCCGCGCTCATGCGATGGCCGCCGTAAAACACCTCGCCCTCGCCGATCAACGCCAGCGCGAGATGCGCCAAGGGAGCCAGGTCGCCGCTCGCGCCGACCGAGCCGCGCGCAGGAATTACCGGATGGACACTGGCATTCAGCATGGCCACCAGCGTTTCCAAGACGACGGGCCGCACTCCGCTCAATCCCTTGGCCAGCACGTTTGCGCGCAACAGCAGCATGGCGCGGACTTCATCCTGAGGCAGCGGCTCGCCGATCCCGCAGGCGTGGCTGCGCACCAGATTACGCTGCAAAGCCTCCAACTGGTCCGGACCAATACGCACGTCGCTCAACTTGCCGAAGCCGGTGTTGATGCCATACGCGGTTTCTCCCCGGGCTACCACGCCCTCGACCACCGCGCGCGACGCCTTTATGCGCGGATACGCGTCCTCCGCAATTGCGACCGCCCGGCCATCCAGTGCGACCGCCGCGATCTCTTCGACCGGCAACGATCGGCCATCAAGCTTCAAAGGTTTTTTCATTGCAGGAGATGCTAAGGATTGGGAATCCGGGTGTACACCCACATTCCACGGTAAACATGTCACAATCTAAGAGAAATCTCAGGGAAATAGACGCTATGACGGCAGAAACCGCCGAAATACTCGATGAATACGCCCGAAACCTTCTCGCGGAGCTTGCTACCAACGCGCGAGCCTCTTATGCCGATCTCGGCCGCCGCGTGGGACTCTCCCCTTCCGCTGTTGCCGAGCGCATGCGCCGCATGGAAGAAGACGGCGTCATCAAGGGTTATGGCATCGAGATCGATCCCGCCATTCTGGGTCTGCCTGTGCTCGCCGTCATCCGCATGACCTGCGACGGAACGCACTATCATCCGTTCCTGAAATTTGTGAAGACGCTTAATGAGGTTCGTCTCTGCCACCACGTCACCGGAGCCGATGCCTTCTATCTTGAAATCGCGACATCGTCGCTGGTCGATCTCGAACGCCTCATTGAGCGTCTGCTGCCCTACGGCATTCCCACCACCAGCCTGGTCTTCTCGTCGCCGGTCGTGCGACGCGGCCCCGACCTTACGCGCTTGAATCCACCCAAAGAAAACAGGCGGCCCAAAGGCCGCCCGCGCTGATTTTGTCGGTGAATCGATCTCTACGATGGCTGGATGATGCGCGATCCTCTCCATCCGTAATAGGCGATGAAGACATAGCAGATCACCGGCACGATAAACGCGTGATGGATGCCGATCTTGTCCGCGAGCACTCCCTGAATCTCGGGAATGATCGCGCCACCCACGATGGCCGTCACCAGCAGCCCTGAGGCCTCGCCGGTCAGCGGTCCCATCTCGGCGACGCCGAGGGTGAAGATCGAGGGGAACATGATCGAGTTGAAGAAGCCGACCGCCAGGATGCTCCATGCCGCGGCGTGACCCGAGGTCATCATGGATATAAGCACGAGCAGCCCCGCCACGATGGCGCAGAAGGTGAGCAGATGTCCGGTCTTCACTTTTTGCAGCACGGCCGAACCCAGGAAGCGCCCTACCATGGCGCCGCCCCAGTAAAACGGCACCAGATTCGCCGCGGCCAGCGCGGTCAGCCCGAGAATGTAGGACTGATTGAAGTAGTTGATGAGGAAGCTGCCGATCGAGACCTCGGCCCCCACGTAGACAAAGATAGCGACTGCACCCAGCACCACGTGGGGGTAACGCCACATCGACGCACCCTTGTCGGCGGCCTTGGTCGGACGATAATCCTTCGTGGTGTCGAGCCGTGGAAATTTATAGAACGCAATCGCCAGCGCTAGCACGACCAATGCCAGCGTGATCGCCAGGTAAGGAAATTTCACCGTCGCCGCCTGCTGAATGCGATAGGCATGCAGCGCGGCCTTGGACATCGTATCGGTGTTCTCGACCGTCTTCTCGGCGCCTTTCAGGATCAGCCATCCGCCCAGCGGAGGCCCGATGGTCGTGCCCAGTGAGTTGAAAGCCTGGGTCAGATTGAGGCGGCTCGAAGCGGTCTGCGGGGATCCCAGCACCGTGACATAAGGATTCGCCGCGACCTGCAGCGCGGTAATGCCCGCGGCCAGCACGATGAGGGCTGTCAGGAAGAGCGGGAACGACGGCATGTTGGCGGCGGGAACAAACAGTATTGCGCCCACTCCCATGGTCAGCAGGCCGGCGACCATGGTGCGCTGGTAGCCGATCCACTCCACGATTTTGCCCGAGATAAGGCCGAAAGCCGCGTACGCCGAAAAAAAGGCGAACTGAATCAGCAGAGCCCCGGCATAGTTAAGGTCGAAGATCGCCTTCAGATGCGGAATCAGAATGTCGTTGAGCGAAGTCAGGAATCCCCACACGAAAAACAGCGTGGTGACCATCGCGAATGCGCTCTTATAACTGTTGCCGCCCGGAGCGGCGGTGATTCGGGTCGAACTTCCTGCGTTGCTGATGGCCATCGGATCCTAGAGTATTCCTTGTGGAGTATTCCTTGTGTTTTTTAGCATCCTACCGATAGACCGCTGGCTTGGTCGCGGCCCGTGGGGATTTGTGCCTGCCGAGAATCATACCTGCTTCAAGGATTTCTCTTCAGCGCGCTGCACTGCCACCTTTTAGAACCTACACCCTGTTCGCTCTCAACAAAGTGCCGGTTTTTTCCGTTTAAACTGAACGTATGTTGCACGATTCATGAAACTTTTGAACGAGTAATACGTCATTCTGAGCACCAATGCCCGAAGGGGAGAGCGCCGGGTCGCGGCGCAGCAGAGGAAAAGGTTTTCGATGGGCAGAAGAAGCATCGCATTCTCACTTATGATGTTCGGCGGTTTCGGCAGCATTCTCGTCCATCCGACTGCAGCACAACTGCCGGCCGCCCAGCAGACGAGTGCGAACCGGCTGGTGGGCGCGATCACAGCGATCGACGGCAAATCCCTCACCATCAAGCCGGACACAGGCTCACCCACCACTGTGATTCTCAGCGAGACGGCGCACGTCCTGCGCACCGCACCGGGAGCCAAGACCCTGGCCGGAGCCACTCCCATCGCGATCACCGACCTTGTAATCGGCGACCGCGTACTGGTCGCTATTCATCCCGCGGCCGACGGCTCTGCACCGACCGCCACGACCGTCATCGCCATGAAGCAGACAGACATTGCCCAGCAGCAGCAGGCCGATCAGGCTGATTGGCAGCGCCGCGGCGTGGGCGGGCTGGTCAAATCGGTCGACACCGCGGCGGGAACAGTCACTGTTGCCGCCGGCGCCAAGACCTGGATCATCCATACAACGCCAAAAACCGTTGTCCGCCGCTACGATCCGGAATCGATCAAGTTCTCCGACGCCAAGCCATCGACGCTTGACCAGATCCACACCGGAGATCAGATTCGTGCGCGCGGCGAACACAATGCCGACAACAGCGAAGTCGCGGCGGACGAAGTCATCGCAGGCTCGTTCCGTAACATCTCGGGAACGGTAGTCTCCGTCGATGCCTCCGCCAATAGCGTGACCGTGACTGACCTCGCAACCAAGAAGCCCGTCGTCATCCGCGTTAGCGCGGATTCGCAACTGCACAAGCTGCCGCCGATGATGGCCCAGGCGCTGGCCGCTCGATTCAAGAATGGCGGCGCGACGCATACCGAGAGCACGGCGCAGGCGCCAGCTGCAAACCCGCCGTCCGAAAACGGACAACGTCCCGGCGGTGGACAGCGCAACGGCGACCTCTCGCAATTTCTGCAACGCACGCCTGCTCTACAGCTTTCCGATCTTCACAAGGGCGACGCGGTCATGATCGTCGCCACGCAAGGAACACCTGACGCCGCAACCGCTGTGACCCTGCTCGCCGGCGTTGAGCCCATCCTCACCGCATCGCCCTCCGCCAGCCGGGATATGTTCTCGGCCTCCTGGAACCTGGGCGGAGGCGGCGCGGGAGCGGGTGAAGGAACACAGTAAGAGAAATTTGCGTCTTTATAGCAGAGCACCATTCAGGCGGGCATGAAGGAAATGCCTGCTCACATAGTTTTGCCTCCGCCGCACAGGCCATGCGGCGTACTGCGTCATCCATATAACTTCTCTTTGTTTCGGGAGTACTGTGACTTACAAGCTCATCCTTCGCTCTTTGTGTCTCTGCCTGGCTATGTTTCTTCTCGCGCTCGCCCCGACCCTGTGGGCGCAGGCCGGAAATGGCATCCTTCGCGGTACGGTCACCGATCCCAGCGGCGCGGTAATTCCCAATGCCACGGTGAGCATCACCACGCCCGACGGCCACACCATCGCGACTGCGACATCAGATTCCTCGGGCGCCTATCAGACCAAGGGATTGCCTGCCGGAACCTACATCGTCCTTGCGGGAGCGCAGGGTTTCGCACAGTCGAGTTCGAAGGCCGTCGTTCTAGCCTCCGGACAGAGCAAGCAATTCGACATCGCCCTGCAAATCGAGGTCGAGAAGCAGCAGGTGGTGGTCAACGAAGACACGCCGACGGTCAGCGTCGATCCCACCAGCAATGCCAACAGCCTGGTCATCAAAGGCAAAGATCTCGATGCGCTCTCCGACGATCCCGATGAGCTGCAGAACGAACTGAGTGCGCTCGCCGGCCCTGGAGCGGGTCCAAATGGCGGGCAAATTTATATCGACGGCTTTACCGCCGGACAGCTTCCGCCGAAATCCGCCATCCGTGAAATTCGCATCAACCAGAATCCCTTCTCCGCCGAATACGACAAGCTAGGCTACGGACGCATTGAGATCCTCACCAAGCCCGGCACAGACAAGCTGCACGGTCAGTTCTTCATTCAGGGCGATCCCTCGCAGCTGAATACCGGCAATCCCTTTTCAAAAAACATCCCGGACTACTACAGCTATCAATACAACGGCACGGTGAACGGGCCGATAAGCAAAAACGCGTCGTTCTTCGTCAGCGCCGAACATCGCATTATTCAAGACGACGCCATCGTCAGCGCGTTTCGCCTGGCCGGCGAGGTGAACGGCGATTTCGCCAACGGCATCTTCACCAATCCAGCCGACTACGGCACTGTAGGCTTCAACGATGCGCTGGTCGCGCCCCGCACCCGCACCAACATCAGCCCGCGCATCGATCTGGCCATCGGCGCGAAGAACACGTTAAGTGTCCGGTACCAGTATTACGACAACGGCGAGCAGAACCAGGGTGTTGGCCAGTTTTCACTGCGCGATCAGGCCTACAAGCAGGACTCCACCGAGCACACCGTCCAGATCAGCGACACCCAGATCATCAGCGACAAGGTCATCAACGAAACCCGCTTTCAGTTCCTGCGCGATTTCTCCAGCGAAACTCCGTCGACCCTCACTCCGCAGGTGCAGGTTTCCGGCCTGGAAACCTTCGGCGGCAACAGCGACCAGATCATCAAAGACCACTCACTCCACTACGAGCTGCAGAACCTGACCGAGATCGCGCTCAAGACCCACTCCATCAATGTCGGCGGCCGTCTGCGCTTCGCACGCGACGCCAATACCGCGAACTCCAGCTTCAACGGCCTCTTCACCTTCGGCGGCAACAGGTGCAGCGCAGGAGAGACCGGCTGCGTCTCCTCTTCGCCCGCTCAGGCCTACGGCAGCACCATCCAGGGACTCGGCACCGGCCAGAGCTGGGCGCAGATTCACGCCGCCGGCGGCGGTCCCAGCCAATTGAATCTCGTCTACGGCAATCCCTCCACCAAAGTGGGCCTCACCGATGTCGGCCTCTTCTACCAGGATGACTGGCGCGCCCGCCAGAATCTGACCCTCAGCTATGGCGTGCGCTGGGAGTCGCAGACCAGCATCAGCGATAAGAACGACTGGGCTCCGCGCTTCAGCTTTGCCTGGGGTGTGGGCAAGGGCGGCAAGCAGCCCAAGACCGTCATCCGCGGCGGATACGGATTTTTCTATGATCGCTTCGCTATCTCCAATCTCCTGCAGGAGAGGCGCCTCAACGCCAACGCAAATTCGCCGCAGGCTGAGGCTGTCATTCAGAATCCAACCTGCTACTCGGCCACCGGTATCACCCAAAATGATCTGACATCCTGCTCCCAGGCAGGCAGTAGCAGCAGCAAGACGGCCGTCTACCAAATCGCACCCAACCTCCACGCGCCCGTCACGCAGCAGGCCGCGATCGGAGTCGAGCGCCAGCTGTCTAAGACATCGACCATCTCACTCACCTACCTAAACTCGCTCGGCAATCATCAATTCATCACCCGCAATGCCAACGCACCGCAAGTGTTGGGCTACGATCCGGCTGCTCCGAATATCTATCAGTACTACTCCGAAGCGGTTTTCAAGCAGAACCAGCTGATCGCCAACTTCAATGCCCGCATCAGCCCCAGCCTCTCTCTCTTCGGCTTCTATACGGCGAGCTGGGCCAACAGCGACAGCGGCGGCATCAACAGCAATCCCAGCAACTCCGCCGATCTGAAGCTGGATTACGGCCGCGCCTCCTTTGATGTGCGCAACCAGATGTTCCTGGTCGGCAGCTGGTCTACGCGCTGGGGACTGCGCTTTAGCCCCTTTGTTGTGGTCGCGTCCGGAAAACCCTTCAACGTCACCTTGCCTGAGGATCAGAACGGAGATTCGTTTTTCAACGACCGCCCATCCTTCGCCAAGGCCGGTGACACCAACACCATCTCGACAGCCTACGGCAATTTCAACCTCACTCCGGCTGCAGGCGAGACTCCCATCCCTGTCAATATAGGGAACGGGCCTACACTCTTTACCTTCAATCTGCGCGCCAGCAAAAGCATTCCCTTCGGACCCAAAGTTGCCGGCGGTCCTGCGGGAGGCGGCGGCTTCGGAGGTGGAGGAGGCGGTGGTGGCCGTGGCGGCGGTGGCGGTGGGCTCGGCGGCGGCTTAGGCCCTGGCGGCCTCAGCGGCAATCGGGGAGGTCCGGGGGGACCGGGCGGGGGCCGAAACGGCCAGCAGGCCCTGAATCGCAAATACAATCTGACCTTCAACGCGCAGGCGCTGAACCTCTTCAACGACATCAACCTTGCGCCGCCCACGGGAACTCTCGGCTCGCCCGAGTTCGGCAAATCGAATGCTCTGGCCGGACAGATCTTCTCCTCGGGATCGGCCAGCCGCCGCATCTTTGTCCAGGCCGTCTTCAGCTTCTAAAAGAGCCGCTTATCTTCACGAACAGGTAGGCCCGCGTCCGCGACGCGGGCCTACCTGCGTAAAGGGCTTCCACCGGAATACACGAGAGCGCTCGCGCTCTTCATCGAAGAGTTTCAGGAGCTACGTCCGGCAGCCGTTTCTAACGCCGTCCGATCCCACCCCGCACAGTTCGCCGCTGCTTCATATGTCTTCTGCAGAAACTGCAGCAGCACCGAATCCGGATCAGCGGACCGGCGCACTTCTTCGTACGGCAGCACGAACTCACCCATCGTCGCATCGAACGCCCCCGACGCTGGCGCGATGGGGTACTCCCGATAGCCGGGCGGCTCCGGGTAGGCATAGCTGTAAAAGAACGGTTCGATTCCCGGCGCACCGGGCCAGAAACCGCAGCTGCTGACTTCGTGCGAATACGCGTCGCGGGTTACGCGATCCGGCAATCCCGCCATGCTCGGATGCTCCGGCGCAGTACGGCCTGAGAAGCGGCTGCAAGCCAGGTCCAATGCGCCCCAGAAAAGATGGATCGGGCTCACCTTACCGATGAAGCGCGCACGGAAAACAGTGAAGACACGGTTGGTTTGCAGCAAAATCCGCCAAAACCGCTGCGCATATTCAGGATCGTAGGCCTTGTGCGTTTCATCCTGCTCGAAGGGGATGGGCTTTGCAATCTCCACCGGCACCGGCCACACGTGCACCGGAGTGCCCAGCTCGGCCAACGCGGCTACCACGTCCCCGTAGAATGCAGCCACCGTCATCGGCCGGAGCGCGATCCGGCGCACGCCGCCATCGCTGGTCTGCAGGAGGAGCGCGTGCTCCAGGAAATCGAAGTCTATCTGCAGAATGCGCGTGCCATGGGCCATCGGCGAAGTGGTAACGCCGCGCACCGTGGGATACAGGGTCACGTTCCACGTATGGTTAATCGGCGGCGTGAGCGCCAGCCTGACCTTGCCCACAATCTGCATCCAGAGCTGCAAAGTAGCGCAGGTCTCGCTCCAGGCCGATTGCGGTAAAGCCGGCCAGACCGGGCCGGAATCGATGGACGATGAAATGGGCGTAGAGGAAGGAGTCGGCTGCATAGCGCCTCGCAGCAATCATCATAAGCCGGCATTCTCAAAAGCCCACTGAAATCTAGCCGCTGCAAAACCCATGAAACTCACCTGTGGCCCTAGCTTGCCCCCGACCGGCTCACCGTTTATCCTGTTGGGAGTGCGGATTTATTCCACTCCGGCAGTTTGCTGTCCAGCATGTTGTCCCATGCTGAGCCGGACGTGCGCGTAGCAGAACCCTAATCGCACACACCGTCCCGCTCAGCCCACCATCGCCGGTGGGTTTTTTACTTTCCAAATTCAGAGAAGAGATGACTCAGATCATAGCCCCACCCAAAGAAGCCGCCAAGGAAACCAAAGCCCAGCGCATCGAACGCCTCAAGCGCGAGAAGAACCCGTGGGAAGTCTTCGATGAGGTCCGCGCCTTTGCCCGCGAGGGCCGCAGCAGCGTCGTGCCGGAATGGGCCAACGCCTACTTCAAGTGGTGGGGTATCTACACCCAGGGCGATGGAATCGGCGCCGTGGGCGGCAAGGGCGGCGAAGGTCTCGCCACCGAATACTTCATGATGCGCATCGGCCTGCCCAACGGCCTGCTCACATCGCATCAGCTGCGCACCATCGCGGACATCACCGAAAGGCATGCCCGCAATGTCGCCGACATCACCACCCGGCAGAACATCCAGCTTCATTGGCTGACTATCGAAGACATTCCCGAGATCGTCGACGAGCTGACCAAGATCGGCCTCTCTCCCAAGGGAGCCTGCGGCGACGTTGTGCGCAACGTCACCGGCTGCCCGCTGGCCGGCATCGACCACGAAGAGATTGCCGATGCTTCGTCGCTCGCTGTCGAGCTGGCTCACGCCCTGGTCGCCAACCCCGAGTTCTATAACCTGCCGCGCAAGTTCAAGATCTCCGCTACCGGCTGCCCCGTCTGGTGCAGCTACCCCGAGATCAACGACGTCGCTTTCACTGCCATCAAGAACAACAGCGGCGAGGTGGGCTATACCGTCCGCGTCGGTGGAGGCCTTTCCAACGAGCCGCACCTTGCTGTGAAATTGGATGCGTTCGTCCGTCCCAATCAGGCTGTCGATGTGGCTCGCGCCATCACCGCCATCTTCCGCGATCAGGAAGTGCTGCGTGAAAGCCGCGATCGCGCCCGCATCAAGTACCTCTTCATGAAGGAGAACTGGACCGCGGAGAGCTTCCTCGCGGAAGTAGAACGCCGTCTCGGTTACAAATTCGAGCCCGGCGCGCCCGAGAAGCTTCCCGAAGACGTTCTTCGCGACCACGTCGGCATTCACAAGCAGAAACAGCCCGGCCTCAGCTACGTCGGCGCTTCAGTCCTGCGCGGCCGCCTTACCGGCGACCAGCTCGCCGCAGCGGCCGACCTCGCCGAACGCTTTGGCAACGGCCAGCTCCGCACCACCATCATGCAGAACCTGATCTTCGTGAACATCGATACCGCTCGCGCAGGCGAGCTGGCCAAGGAGCTGCAGCACATCGGTCTGCATGTCGACGGCACACCCTTCTGGCGCGGCGCTATTGCCTGCACAGGAACAGAATTCTGCAAGCTGGCCATCAGCGAGACCAAGGGCTTCACCCGCTGGCTGGTCGACGAGCTGCAGGAGAGCCTGCCGCAATTCGATCAGCAGCTCAAGCTCCACGTCACGGGATGCCCCAACAGCTGCGGCCAGCACTGGATCGCCGACATCGGCCTCGAAGGCAAAAAGATCAAGCACGAAGGCAAGATGGTCGACGCCTACTATTTCTGCGTAGGTGGTGCGGTCGGCGCGCACGCCGCGATCGCCCGGCCGGTCGGCTATCGCGCTCCCGCAACCGAAGTGCCGGCAGCGCTCACCCGCCTGCTTGGCGCATATCTCAACGAACGCACGCCCGGCGAAAACCTGCGCAACTACTTTGGCCGCCACGACGCTGGGGCTATCCGCGCCCGGCTGGCTGGAGAATCTCTCGAAGCCGTAGAGCGCGACCTGGCAACGAGAGCAATGGACGGCGACTGAGGATAGATATGAATAGTGCGAATTCAGCGACTAAAAATGTCGTCGTTTTGACGACCAGCGGGAAAAGGAATCTCGACGCTTCCCTCCGCGCGACTGTCGCATTCGCTAAACCAATACAGGATTCCCCACGTCTCGCACTTGAGACGTGGGATTCAGACCAAGGCCGTCGTTCTGAGCAAGGCGAGGGACCTGTGATCCATCTTCACCTCACCGGAGGAACACAACCATGAGCCTTTTACCCATTTTCCTGAAGCTAGCACGCCGCCCTTGCCTGCTGGTCGGTGCGGGTGAAATCGCGCTCCAGAAGATTCCTTCGCTGCTGAGCGCCGAAGCCCGGCTTCGCGTGATCGCGCCGCGAGTCCATCCGGAGATCGCGGCACTCGCCCGGCAGGGCCACATCGAGCTCGATCAACGCAGATTCACTCCATCCGATCTTGATCGCACCTTCCTGGTCATCGCCGCAACTGACGATCCTGAAGTGAACGCGGCAATCTACGAAGAGGCGGTCGATCGCAACATCCTCTGCAACTCGGTCGACGACCCGCCGCACTGCGACTTCTATTTTGGATCGGTGGTGAGCCGCGGCGATCTGCAGGTCGCCATCTCTACTGCCGGCGAAAGCCCCGCGCTCGCCCAGCATCTTCGCCGCGAGATCGACGCGCAGCTTCCGACCGACCTCGGCCCCTGGCTGCACGATCTCGGCCAGGTGCGGCGCGACATTCTTACCGCCTACGAACCGGGCGAAGACCGCAAGCTGCTGCTCCATCAGCTTGCGCAGCGTCACGTCTGCGATCCAAGGGCATGCCCGGCGCAACATCTCGCCATCGAGGCCCGGCACGAGACCACGCATGTCAAGGAAGCTCTGGCATGACGACTGGCGAATCTCCGTCCGGCGCCAGGAAAGGCGTAGTTTATCTAGTCGGAGCCGGCCCCGGCGATCCCGATCTGCTCACCGTAAAGGCCCTGCGACTTCTTGGATCCGCGGACATCGTTCTGAATGATGATCTGGTGCCACCCGCTATTCTTGCCCTCGCCGGTCCGCGCTGCCTCACCGTCAACGTCGGCAAGCGTTGCGGCACGAAGAAAATTACGCAGGCCGAGATCAACCAGCTCATGGTCGAAAAAGCGGCACAGGGATTCTCGGTTGTACGCCTCAAGGCCGGCGACCCGCTGGTCTTCGGCCGCGCCGCCGAAGAGATGGATGCCCTCCGCGCCGCCGGCATTCCCTTCGAAATTGTTCCCGGGATCACCACAGCCTTCGCCGCCGCTGCCGCGCTCGAGTGCTCGCTCACCGACCGCCGCGCCTCTTCGAGCATCGTCTTCAGCTCCGGCCACCACGCCTCCGAAGCTCCGGAGGCGCTCAAGCCCAATGAGCCTACGCGCATCGTCTATATGCCCGGCCGCGACTTCACCACACTCGCCGCCGAGTGGACCGCCAGCGGCCTGCCCCCAAGCTTCCCCTGCATCGCCATCTCGCGCGTAGCCCAGCCCGATCAGCAGATCACTATCGCCACGCTCGGCGCACTCAGCAACACCGACCCTGGCCCCGCGCCGGTTCTGCTCCTCGCCGGATGGGTCTTCCAAAACGTTCAGGTAGGCACTCCGGAGTTCGACGCCATCCTCGAAAACCTCGCCGAAGACCGCCCCGCCATCGAAAGCTAGAATTGACTCCGGATAGACCGGATATCACGTCCAGACTTCCCATATGTCGTCTTCGAGATGTGTGATTCTGTCTAATCTGGAAATCAGATACGAGGCCAGATGAAAGTCGTTCTCTTCGGAACTACCGGCATGGTCGGTCAGGGTGTTCTGCGCGAATGCCTGCTCGATCCTGAAATCGAGACCATCGTCTCCGTCGTCCGCTCCCCCAGCGGGCAACACCACGAGAAGCTGCGCGAGATCGTCCATCAAAATTTCTACGACTTCTCCAGCATCGAGGCCCAGCTTACCGGCCTCGACGCCTGCTTCTTCACCCTGGGAGTTAGTTCGGCAGGCATGAGCGAAGAGCAATATCGGCGGATTGCTTATGACATTACGCTCGCGGCGGCCAATGCGCTCGTCCGGCCGAATCCGGCGATGGTCTTCACCTATGTCTCGGGCCAAGGAACGGACAGCTCCGCCAAAGGCCGCAGCATGTGGGCACGCGTCAAAGGAGAGACCGAAAACGCGCTGCTCGCTTTGCCTTTCCAGGCTGCCTACATGTTTCGCCCGGGATTGATCGTGCCGCGGCGCGGCATCCGGTCGAAGACGCGTGCGTATCGAATCCTGTATGTGCTTACCGCGCCCATTTTGCCGCTGCTCGAACCCACACTGCCAAGATATGTAACCAGCACTGATAAATTAGGCCGCGCCATGATCTACGCCGCGCGATATGGAGCGCCTGAGGCCGTCCTCGAAACCGCCGACATCGATCAGCTGGTGAGGAAGGACGCGGCGTTGCGTTCTTGAGCCTGATTCAATCTGCCGGTTGCCCCATATCTCGCTTATAAGATGTGGGATTGATTCCGCATCATGCGAGATCAATCCCATCCAAAGGCTCCGCAAAACAACTCGAACTCCGCGCGTTTCCCTGCCTCGAAGTAGACGGAAAGAATATCGAAGCGAACCGGAACATTTTCTACCGGCAATTGCCGCAGATAGTGTCGCGCCAGCCGCATCAGGATCTTCTGCTTGTCTTCATCCACGGCAGCCTCGGCCGGAGCAACCGCGCGCGTGGTGCGCGTCTTCACTTCAACGAAGCAAATCGTCTCATCCTCCCACGCCACCAGGTCCAGATCGCCGCGCGCCAGGTCCGACCGCCATCCCCGCGCAGTGATCACGAACCCATTCCTTCGTAGATAGAAGAACGCCGCACGCTCGCCGCGCTGGCCGGTTGCAAGATGCGCAGGCAGCCGCGAAGATGGAGCCGATCGCCGCAACGCGGTCTTGCCACAACACTCGACGACTGATTCGAAGAGAGAGAGGAAAAGCACAGCGTTATTGTCCTGCGCATCATCGGATGCGCCAAGACACTTTGGTCACAAGCAAAACATCGGCGTCACGAGCGGGCTTCGTCGGTGTCCGCGCCTCGCACCCAAGGCCGGGGTTTTTCACATTAACTCGATCCAGCCGAGCCGTTCTCATCTAATGACATCAGACGAGCTATTTCCGCGCGCAGCTGATCCGTAATTTCCTCCGCGCTCGTATTCGCGACGAACGACATCGGAGAACCCACAACCACGCGCAGCCTGCCCGAGCGAAACCAGCGATATTTGCCCAGCTTCGCTCCGCCCAATCCCACCAGCGCAACGGGAAGCACCTGTGTCTTCGACTGCTCCACCAGCAGCCCGATGCCCGAGCGAAACCGCTGCAACTGTCCGTCCCCGGAACGGCGGCCCTCCGGAAAAACCAGCACATTGTATCCCCGATCCAACGCATCGCCTGCATGCTGAAAGCTGCGCCGAAATCCAGCGCTGCGCGGCAGAGGAAAGACATTAAAGATGCCGGTGACCAAAAGATAAGTGAAGGGTCCCAGCGCATTCAGAAACCACGAGCCCTGATTTCGCTGCTTGCGCCAATCTTCCAGCATATTCGCGGCCATCGCAGCCGCCACATGCCTCCGCATCGAGCCCGGCAAGGCATACAGAACCAGCGGAACATCGAAGGTGCTCACATGATTGGCAATAAGCAACAACGGTTGTTGCAGATTCAAGCCGGACGCCGCGCGTCTCGTACCTGAAACGTGGGAGGAGAACTGCCACCGGACCTGCGGTGCCGCCAACAGCCATACCAGCGGCCGCAACACACACTCGAGGAACGCCACCCTGGCCATCTGCACCGGCCACGACCAGCTCCAGCGCGGGTAAATGTCATCGCGCTCGCCGTCTGCCGCGATGGCATGGCCGCTTGGCGCGGCTTCCGAAGCTGTCGCATCGTCCGTCGTCATGGCGACGCCGAGCCCCAGCAGACGCCGCAAACATCCCAGAGTAGTTATTTGCTCCAAGGTCGCGTCGCTCAGCGTAAGCCCGAACTTCTGCTCGAGCGCCGATTGCAACTGCACGCGCCCCAGGCTGTCGAGTTGCAAATCTTCCTCGAGGCGCGCGGAGTCATCCTGCCTGCCGGGGCTCGCTCCAGTGATCGACAGAATCAGAGCGAGCAATGCATCGTTCGTCGCAGCCGCCGCTCCCTCACTGTTCTTCGCATTGACCCACTCGGCAACCTTGCGCCGCTGAATCTTTCCCGTCGACGTGCGCGGCAGGTCCAGCTCCGGCCATATCTGCCATCGCCGCACCTTCTGGAAATCGGCCAACTGCGCGTTCGCCGCGATTACCGCTCGCTCTACTTCTTCCCTCGCGCCGCGAAACAGCAGCACGGCCACGGGCTCCGGACCTCGCGGCGTCTCCAGCGCGACTACCGTCGATGCTTCGATTCCCTTTTGCGCATTCAGCGCCGCCTCCACATCTTCGGGATGCAGATTGAGTCCCGATGAAGTCACGATGACTTGATTCTTGCGGCCCAGAAAACGAAGTTGTCCGGCTTCGTCCCGAGCAGCCAGATCACCAGTCGCGAGCCATGGCGAATCGTTTTGCCGGATCGCGCCGTCGCGCCACGTGGCCGTGGACACCATATCGCCGCGAACCAGAATCTCGCCGTCCTCGCGAATTTCCACGTCGCGACCCGGCAGCACCTTGCCAATCGTTCCCTTGCCCACCTTGAAGGGATGATTCAGCGTGATGAGCGCCGCTGTCTCGGTCATGCCGTAGCCCTGGACCAACGCAAATCCCAGGGTGTTCCAGAAATTTTCAAGATCGGCCGGCAGCGAAGCGCCTCCGCAGACAAAGGCCCAGAATTTGTAACCCAGGCTGTGATGAATTCGACGGAAGCGCCACCAGCGCATCCAAACCTTCTCGCCCTTCGCTGCTTCTATGTCACTCGGCAGCCCGGGATGCTCCGCTAACAGCGCATCGCGCAATAGTTCGAGCACGCGCGGCACAGCAGCCAGCACGGAGATGCGTTCCCGCCGCGCAGTCTCAATCAATCGCGGAGCCTGGAGGCGCGACTCGAAATGCACCTCCGCTCCCAGCAACGGTGGAATCCAAAGCCCCATGAACTGCCCGAAGACATGGCTCAGCGGAAGCGTGTGCAGAAAGCGCAGCGGATGCACCCAGCGCTCATATTTTAGATACTTCTGCATCTCGCGCTCAATTGGAGCAACGCTTGACGCTACATTGCGGTGCGTGTGGACGATGCCCTTGGGCTCCGCTGTCGTTCCCGAAGTAAACAGGATTTGCAGTGGAGAATCGAGGCTCAGGGACTCATCCGGAGTCTCCGGAGCAGTAGTCTGCGCAAGCATATCCGAGAAATTCTCGAAGGCCAGCCGTGCGGTATCCGCATCAAGTTGCGCCAGCAGCGTCGCGTCGCCAACTACCAGCCTTGGCCTGGTTTCCGAGATGACGCGTCTCGCGAAATCCGCACTGCCCGCCACATCCAGCGGAACCGCAATCACGCCGCGCAATACGCATCCGAAGAACGCGCCCACCCACTCGACCGAGTTCTGCCCCCACAGCACGACTCGCTCGCCTGCGAGAATCTCGCGGCGCCTCAGCTCCGCGGAAAAACGGTCGGCAAGCCGGGCCAGCTCGCGATAGGTTGAACCGATGCGCCGGTTACCGCGATACGTAACAATGGCTGTGCCATTTTCATGTTTTCTGAAATCTTCGACCAGCGTCGCCAGATGAGACCGCATGTCTCCGTCATTGCCTCTTGGAAAATTTACGCGCGCGCAAAGTCGATAAAGCCGCGATTCGGGTCGGTGCGCACCAGCCGCACATTCAGCTTATCGCCAACGTCGACACCATGCTGCCCTTGCACCAGCATGCCATCCACACGCGGCGCCAGCGTGCGCACAAAGCTGCCATGCTCATTGACTCCGGTCACAATCGCGCGGAACTTCTCGCCGATCCTGTTTGCGAGCGCCACTGCTGCGATGCGCTTCTGCATCTCGCGCTCCAGCTTGCGTTCCGCGGCGGCCTTGGCGGTGCAGTTCGCCGCGATCGCCGCCAATTCGTCGTCCGAATAGGGAGAAGGCCGGCCCGCGATCATCGCCTTCAGCAACCTCTGCGTAACCAGATCCGCGTAGCGGCGGTTGGGGGCTGTAGAGTGCGTGTAATCCTCCACTGCCAGCCCGAAATGACCTTCCGATGGTGCGCCCGGCCGCTCCAGCACATATTCTCCGGGCCCCAGCAATTTCACAATCGCCAGCGACAGATCGGGAAAATGATCGGGATCGTTCTCTTTCCGCTCGCACAGAAAATCATTCAGCGCCGTTGAATCGGGAGCCACTGGCAATTTTGCTCCCAAACTCGCGGCAAGTTCCACGATCCTGTCCCAGCGCTTCGGAGTTCTCACGATGCGGCGAATCGACGCGATCTTTTTCGCCTCCAGAGCTCGCGCCACCACACCATTGGCAGCGATCATGAAATCCTCGATCAACTCGGTCGCGGAATTCTTTTCCTCATTGCCGAGCTTGATGCCACTTGCCTCTACCTGGTCATGCGTCTCGGCAGTATCGATATTCAACGCCCCATGCCGATAGCGCTCCAGCCGCAGCCTCTGCGCAATCTCGTTCTGCAATTTGAGCTGCGTCTGCAGTTCGCTCGACGCAGCTACTTTCGGTGGGGCGGCCGCCTTGCCATCCAGCCACGCTCCGACGCCAGGATAGGCAAGCTGTGCGTGGTTGCGCACCAGCGCCAGATAGATACGGCTCTCCGCAACGCAGCTCTCCGTGGCGCATACGTTGGCGTCCAACACAAACTCTGTCACTACGACGGCGCGATCTTCTCCTTCGAGAAGAGAAGTGAGGCCGGTGGACAGCGCTTCCGGCAACATGGAGAAATTTTTCACGCCGGTGTACAGCGTGGCTGTCTCGTTGGCCGCATAGCGATCGATCGCCGACCCTTTGGGTACGTATGCGTCCACGTCGGCGATGCCGATCTGCACCCGCATTCTTCCGTCAGGCAGCGTGTCCGCATACTCGATCTGGTCGAGATCCCGCGAGGTGTCGTTGTCGATCGAAGACCACAGAAGATGCCGCAGATCTTCCGCGCCTTCAGGAAGAAGCGGCGGATGCGCTTCGAGAGCTGCTACTTGTTGCTGCACCTCTGGAGGGTAGTCCGGCTGAAATCCATGTTCCTTCACCGCTTCACGAGCGGCTGCAACGAGATCGAACGGCGGATGCGAGCTCATAGACCTCCTGCGCCGCGGCCACGGCACGAAACTCCACCCTAGCACGCGGCGCGGAGATCGCGCATCCAAGCACTCATCCATGCGTCCGTTAAAAAATCTGCCAGAAGCCGATACCTCGCAATCCATTCAGCAAGACCTCGACCGCCCCACCGCCGTTCAGATCTATCAGCAGGTTTCACGCATCGCCAAGGGCGAGCTCTCTCGCACGAAGAAGGCGCTCGCGCTCTCCGGCGTGGTTGGCGGACTTACCATGGGCCTCACCGGGTTGGGGGTCTCGACCGTCGCTGCGGCCATAGGACACGGACGCGGCGCGGCGTTTCTGCCTTTTTTTCTCTATCCGCTCGGATTCATGGCCGTGATCTTGGGCCGCGCCCAGCTCTTCACCGAGAACACGCTCTATCCCGTTGCTCTCATTCTCGCCGAGCGCCGTCACTTCCTCGGCACGCTGCGGCTTTGGTCCATCGTGTTTCCATCGAACATCGCCGGAGCCCTGCTCTTCGCGCTGCTCTGCGCACGCACGGGAGCGCTGCAGCCAGCGATCCTCGCCGCCATGGTCAAATTCGGCACCGATGCGGCGAGCGTTCCATGGTCTCACGTCTTCTGGAGCGGCGTGGTCGGAGGCTGGATCATCGCCATGGTCGCGTGGCTGGTCAGCGGCAGCCACTCCATCACCGGCTCGGTCGCCGTCATCTGGAGTCTCACCTTCATCGTCGGCCTGGGCCACTTCGCCCACTGCGTTGCCACGAGTGGGGAGATCCTTGCCGCGATGCTCAGCCATCAGCTCTCAGCGCTGGATTACCTTAAGTGGCTGCTTCCTGCCACATGCGGCAACGTCATGGGAGGCGTGCTGCTCGTGACGCTGCTCGAATACGGACAAGCCAAGCTTGACTGAAATTCTACCCGCCCACGTCCCGGCATTGAGCCCAGGAAATCCTGGCCAAGATAAGAATGAGCAACCCACAATCAGGCGCCCAAGCGCGATCACCTGGACGGCCCGTCGTCAAGCGCGAGGCGCGTGCAGCTCCTTGAGATCTTTCAGCAGCGCATCGATCTGCTCTTCGCGCTCCAACACCGCGAACTTGTCTTCCAGCGATTCCCCGCTCATCAACTCGCTGGTCGCCGCGTTGGCAGCCTCCGCGCCCACAATGCGGCCGCGCATCTTGGTGAGGCTCGCTGCGTGATCCTTGCGCTCCACCGCCTGCTGTGCATTATGCGCGTTGCCCACTACGCGCGCACGGCGATGCTGGGCAATCATCATCTCGCAGCGTGATCGCGTCTCCTGTAGCTTTTGCTCCAGCTTGCGCAGCGCATTCTTCAGCGTCTCGGCTTCAGCCTTCTGATCTTCGAGCTGTTGCGCGAATCCCTTCGCCATCTGCTCGCTGCTCAGCGAGCGCTCCAGCGCGCCGCGCGCCAGATCGTCCGCCGACTTCTTCACCGCCAGCTCCGCCTTGCGCTTCCACTCCGCGACAGCGTCTTCGTGCTCCTTGCGCTTCTTGTCCAGCACATGCTGATCGGCGATGGCGATGGCCACCTGAGTCTTCACCTGCATCAGCTGATTTTCCATATCCAGAACCAGCTGCTTCAACAGCTTCTCCGGATCTTCGGCCTTCTCGATCAGGTCGTTTAAATTGGCGCGTAACAACGTTCCCACACGTTCGAGCAGTGCCATGACATTTCCTCCTCGCTGACTCATGCTTTCCGAAACAAACAGGCGGAGAGCTTGCGCTCTCCGCCTTCCCGACTTACTGCTTGCCCTCGACCGTCCCGCTCCCATTCGGTCGCGAGCGCATCGTCTTCACATTCGACATCAGCTCGCTCATGTTCATTCCCGAGAGAGCCTCGAAGAGCGCCGGAACCTGCGCAGCGATCTTGGTGAAATCGCCAGTCAGCTTGTTCACGCCCGATGCACCATCCGCACCAGTAGACACAATCGTGATCTTGTCCACCTTCGAGAGCGGCTCGGCCATGGCCCGCACCACATCGGCCATGTTGGTAATCAGCCGATCGACGACGGCGGCCTGGTTCCAATCCTGATAAGCCTCGGCCTTCACGTTCATGGCCTTGGCCTCGGCCTCGCCCTTCTGGAAGATCACCGCCGCCTCGGCTTCGCCTTGCGTGCGGATCGCCGACGAGCGTCCTTCCGCCTCCGTTGCCAGCCGCATCTTCTCCGCCGCCGCCAGTGTCTCGATTCGCTGGCGCTCGATCTCCGCGCCTTTCAGTACGGTCGAGATCAATTCTTTCTCGTGGCGCAGGATTTCCGCCTCCTGCACCTTGATCTGCTGCTCTTTCTCGATCTGCTGGATCTTCACCTGCTCCGCTGTCACTTGCTGCTGCATGATGTTGGTCTGGATCTCATAAGCTTTATCCGCCTGCGCCTCCTGACGGCGGCTCTGTTCTGTGAATTGGGCTTTTTGAATGTCGAGATCGCGTTGCGCCTCGGCCTGCTTGGCCAGTGACAAGGTCTCTGCCAGCACCCGCTCCTGGTCGGCAGCGGCTTTTGCTACCGCCGATTCCCGCAGCGCGTTCGCGCGGCGAATCGCCGTGTCGCGCTCGGCTTCTGCAGCGGCCACGTCGGCATCGCGCTTGATGCGCACAATGTCCGGCCGGCCCATGTTGGTGATGTACTCATTCTTGTCGCGCACCTCCTTGATGGTGAACGAAACAACTTCAAGCCCCATCTTGCTGATGTCGTCTGCACAGGTCGCGCGCATGCGGTCGCCCACCATCTCCGGTTCTTTGACGATCTGCTCTACAGTCAACTGACCGATGATGCCGCGCAGATGACCCTCCATCACCAACCGGATCAGTCCTTCGCGCTGCTGCGGAGACTTGCTCAGGAACTGCTCGGCCGCCGTAAGGATCGACTCCTGATCACTCCGAACTTTGATCTGCGCCACAGCCTCCACAGTTACCGCTACACCCTGCTTGGTATAGAGATCCTGCTGCGGAGCCACATCGAAGGACATCAGCTCCAGCGACAGCTCCCGGCACGTTTCCACCATGGGAAAGATCACCGTGCCATGCCCCTTGATCACGCGCGGACCGCGAAAACCATAGACAATCAGCGCCTCATTCGGACCGGCCTTGCGAAACATCTTGGCCAGCATGCCCATCAGCAAAATCAGCGCCAACAGGCCTAATCCCACCACCACAATCACTGTGTTCGTCATAATCGCCTCCTGATCCTTTCCATCAGGAAAACTGCGTTTCCAACCTCAGCTACAACAAACTTTGTTATCAGGAGCGCCGGGTGCCCCACGTCTCGACGTCGAGACGTGGAATTTCTCAAATTTGTCCGCCAAACGACTAGCCCTCAGACAATTCGTCCCATCGCCGCACCCAAGCGACCCCTTGTTCGTAGCGCATCACTACAACCTCCACCTCGCGCGGAATCGCTACGCCTGCTTCACTCCGCGCCACCGCAAAACGGCGCACGCCGCTCTGCGAAAACTGGATCTCGCCCACACCCCCTTCGCGGATCGTGCCGCTCACCCGGCCCAGCACGCCTACTATGTCGGTGTCTGCCGCGGTCAGCTCACGCTCGTGCGGCAGCAGCACCTTCGCCATGAACCAGAAGAGCAGCGACGCCCCAGCCAAACCGGCAACCATCGCCGCGCCCAGCACCACAGGCGTCAGCAGCCCTCCATACCGGTTCAGCAGATAACCACAGCCGCCAAACCAGCAGAGGAAACCCGCCAGCGTGAATCCATTGATCGGGCTTACTCCCACTCGCCCATGGGCGCCGGCATGTCCATGGGCCGCATGGATATGCACATGGCCGAAATGCAGATGCGAGAACATGCCCAGCAGGGACAAGCCCGTCAGAGACAGCCCCAGCGCAAAACAGATCAGGTAAAACGCCTCCCAGCTCATTGCTCCTCCTTTCTCGTCCGGCTTTTTTCCAGCGCATGCTTCTTCTCCGCGGCGTAGCCGGGCCGCAATACTTCGAGCAGACGCTCTACCAGGCCCGGAGTCTCGATCACGGCCTCCAGCAGCACCAGGCACTCGCGCGTGTCCTTATGTTTAGCCAGGGCCAGGAGCGCTCGCCGCAGAGGCGCATCGCGACGAAAGCGCTCCGCTCCGCTCACCAGCCACAGGTCGAGCTTGTCTTCGAGTCCCCGGGCGTCGCTCAACAATTCGGAGTGATAGCCCTCCGGGTCGTCGACCAGATATCCCGGATGCACCTTGAAGAACCTGGCCAGCAGCTGGCGTGTGGTGTTGGTCAGATGTGGCCGCGCCCCGCTCTCGATCTGCGACAGATAGCTCTGGCTCATCGAGGTCTTCAGCTCCGCCTTGATGGCCCGCACCAGCTCCTGCTGTGTCATCGCCCGGTCCAGCCCGCGCAGATTGCCTTCGACCTCTCGCAGGTATCGAAGTTTTTCGCCCAGCTTCATCTCAACCTCGTATTGCAAAACGCGATAATAATATCGCGATTTGCAATAGATGCAAGCAAACCTTGGTAACCAGGAGCAAAGGCAAGCAATTCGACTGAGTTGCAGTCTCTTCCCGAGCTAAATTCGCGCCGCGAACCCGGTCGAACGGCCTGCGGAACCTGTCAGCTTCTCGACTCGCCGTATCAGCCCCTGAGCATCCACCGGAGCCCGCACTTTCGCATCGTTATCGAAATAGACATAAACATCGCGCCCGGCGGCACCCCGCGGAGCCGGCGTCGCACTCGCATGTTCTCCCTCCGCCTCGCCGCCGCTCGCCCAGTCGGCGACTCGCGTCGCCCAACGATCCAGCGCCTTCGGGCCATACCCGCTCACATAGAGCTGCGCCGATCCATGCAGGCGGCAATAGATGAAATCGGCAGTCACATCCATTAAACGGGGCCACTCCACCGTATCCGCGCACACCAGCGCCACTCGGTGCTTGCGCAGCAGCGCGATGAATTCCTCGCAGACGAAGCTGGGATGCCGGATCTCCATCGCGTGACGAATCTTGCCGCGCGACGCCGGCTCCACAAAGGCTCGATCCTTCGCCGGAAGATCGTGGCCGCTCGCCAGCACTCCTGCTTCGTCCATATTTTTGGGCAAGATCTTGAAAAAGCTCTCGATTCGTTCAGGCTGAAAAGAAAACTGCGGAGGAAACTGCCACAGGATCGGCCCAAGCTTCGGCCCTAATGCCAGCAAACCCGATGCGAAGAAGTTTGCCAGCGCCTTCTCCGCATTGCGCAGCTTGAGCATATGGGTGATGAACCGTGACCCTTTCACGGCGAAGACGAAATCGTCCGGCGTCTCGTCCCGCCATCGCTGATAGCTGGTTGGCCGCTGCAGCGAATAGAAGCTGCCATTGATCTCGATGCTGGAAAAGGCCCGCGAGCTGTAGCTCAGCTCCTGCTTCTGCGGAAGCTTCGGAGGATAGAAGACTCCGCGCCAGGGCGCATAGGTCCATCCCGAGATTCCAATGCGTACCTTGCCATGTTTGCGATCCACGGGTTTCCTCACTTGCTCTCCCCACAGTGGATCGCGCCGGCAGGCGAAGAGGTTGCTCCAGCCTGTCAAGCCCACTCTCAGACAGAAGGCCGCTAACCGCCATGAGCCCAGACAGATGGCGTGCCGGATATGTGGCGGAGTATTTCTTCGGACTCGATAAAATTGAGCTATAGGGAAATTTCAAAAGGGCATGGCTCCGGCCGTGCCCTTTTCTTTTGGGCTGCGCGCCGCAACGGGCGCGGCCGCTGCCCCTTTTTCTCTAAATCCGCCGCAAAAGGAAGAGTATGACCAATATCTTCAAGAAACTGGGCATCGGCATCGTGGATTTCGGCAAGTGGTTCGCTGGAGCCATCGAGGACACGGTTCACCTGTCCGCCAAAATCGAGCAGATCTTGAAAGCTGCCAGGCCGCTCGAAACGCCGTTCGTCGTCGGGCTGGCCTCGGTGGTCGCCGATGTCGAGGCGCTTATCGCCGCCTCCAGCACCGCAGTCACCGCCGAAGGCCTCAACCTGGCGGCCGACACGCAGGCCTACCAGCAGTTCCTCACCCTGATCGCCGACTTCAAGCGCCTCGCCCCGGTCGTCTCCCAGGCGATACAAATACTCGAAGGCAAATCCCCGACGACAACGGCGACGGCCACAGCAGCAACCACGGCTCCGCCGACCAGGTAATTCCTTCTGGTGCATAACCGGGGAAATACGCTCCGAATACAATTGGGGCGAAACCCTCCACCGTTTGATGGATACTGCATTCCATCGTCAGGTGTGTAGTATTCCGAGCAGGACGTGAATGCTCTGCGACAACTCAACCGGCGGCGCAGCTGGACGACGGCTCTCCTTGGAATATGGCTGTTCTGCTCCGCTGCCAGTTGCCTCGCGCTCGATCCTCATCAAGGGTTGAGGCAATACGGCTATCAATCCTGGCAGACCGACAGCGGCCTTCCCCAGAACACGGTTCACGCCGTGCTGCAGACTCGAGATGGCTTTCTGTGGATTGGAACCGAAGCTGGGCTGGTCCGCTTCGACTCGACCCAGTTTCGCGTCTTCACCCGCGCCGACACGCCTCAACTGGGCAGCGACCTGATCGAGAGCCTGATGGAAGACCGCTCCGGCACGCTCTGGATCGGCACGTCAAGTGGAGTCGCGCGCTACAAGAACCACACCTTCGAAACCTTTCCCGAGACATCACACAACGGTGCCGTCTGGTCCTTTCACGAGGATCGCAGCGGGAATGTCTGGCTCCTTAGCGCCGATGGTCTTGCGGTCTTCGACGGCAGGCAGTTCGTCCCGATCGCCGGTCTTCCTCCTTTGGACGAGGAGAGCGCCATGGCTGAAGGAGCCGATGGCTCTCTCTGGCTTGGCACCATGGAAGGCTTACGTCGCACAGCTGCGGGTCCGCGTCAGTTTCAACCGGCCGGCCCGCGGGTTTCCATCCAGGCATTGGCGGTCGATCACAATGGCAACGCGTGGGCCGGAACCGCCAGCGGCATTGAAGTCTGCCATCCCAACACTGCTTGCACTTCAGTGGATGAGACGGGGACTGCAGCGGAGAAGAACATCCACGCGCTGACCTTCGATGGCCGGGGACAACTATGGATTGGCACCGATGCGGGCCTGCTCTCCTATGACGGTAAGCAGTTTTCGCATTGGTCGACGACTGACGGCCTGCCTTCGAACCGCGTCAATCTGCTCATGAGCGATCGCGAGGGCGCGCTGTGGGTCGGAACTGCCGGCGGCATCGCCAGGTTCTTCGCCGGCAAGATCGAAGCCCTCACGCCGCGGACCGGCTTCTCCAGCAATCTTGTGCTTGCCCTTTATGAGGATCGCGAGGGGAGCCTATGGCTGGGAACCGAATCCGGCGGCCTGGACATTCTGCGCGACCGTAAGTTCACCACCTACACCGCGGAGGATGGCATCTCCGACGACCACATTCGCGCGGTGTATCAGGATCGCTCGGGCACGGTCTGGCTGGGAACCAGCGGCGGCGGTCTTGACCGCCGCGACAAGAATGGCTTTACCGCTCTGAGCACGGCCAATGGCCTCTCCAGCAATGTGGTGCTTTCGATCGCGGCCGCGCCAAATGGCGATCTTCTGCTGGGCACGCCGGATGGATTGAACCGCATTCACGATGGCAAGGTGAGCACTTTCACCTCTGCCGACGGTCTCGCAGACGATTTCGTGCGCTCCATCTATTTCGACAACCAGGGCACGGGATGGATCGGAACCCGGCGCGGGCTTTCCGAGTGGAAGGATGACAAATTCACCACCTACACCGCGCTCGACGGACTGGGCAGCGACCTCGTCGGCGCAATCCTCCAAGCACACGACGGCTCGCTGTGGATCGGCACGTTGGGCGGCCTCACCCACTGGAGTCATGGCGCATTCCAGAACTACACCGAGAAAGACGGCCTCTCCGATCGCGTCATCACCGCGCTGCATGAGGACTCCGAAGGAACGCTGTGGATTGGAAGCAATGGCGGCGGGCTCAATCGTTACCGCGCCGGAAAAATTCAGCCGGTCACGCAACAGAATGCCGGCCTTCCCGCCAATCTCTACAGCATTCTCGAGGATGACGATGGCAATCTCTGGCTGAGCTCCAGCGACGGCGTGGTTCGCGTCAATCGCGGCGCGCTCAATCACTCTCTCGACGAAGGAAGCCGAGACCCGGTTTCCGTCGCGACCTTCGGCGTGGCCGACGGCATGAAGATCAGCGAAGCCAGCAGTGGAGGACATCCCGCGGCGTGGCGTTTGCAGGATGGAAGCCTGTGGTTCGCAACGCTCAAAGGCGTGGCTACCGTCGATCCCGCGCATCTGGCAATGAATCGCGTGCCGCCGCTGGTGAGCATCGAGCAGCTCAGCGTGGATGACGTCAGCATGAACGGCAAGCCACAAAAAGGATCAGCTACGGTTACAATTCCACCCGGTTCCCACCGCTTGGCCTTCGAATATGCGGCTCTGTCGTTTGTCGCTCCACAGAAAGTTCGATTCCAGTACAAGCTGGAAGGCTTCGATCGCGACTGGGTCGATGCCGGCGCCCGACGCGCGGCCTACTATACGAACCTGCCGCCTGGCCATTACACCTTTCGAGTGAAAGCCTGCAACAACGACGGCGTCTGGGGCCAGGAGTCCGCGGCCCTAGCGCTGCGCCTGCAGCCATACTTCCATCAGACGGTCTGGTTTTATCTCCTTCTTGTTCTCACCATCGCACTTCTTGGATATGGAATTTATCTCTGGCGTCTTCGCCTGGTCGAGTCGCGCTTTCAGGTCGTGTTGACAGAACGCAATCGCATCGCTCGCGAAATTCACGACACGCTGGCGCAGGGATTTGTTGCCGTCTCCGTGCAATTGCAGGTCGCGTCGCGTCTTCTCACGAACGCGCCTGACACAGCCCAGCGGCACCTGACCCAGGCCCAGGAACTGGTGCGAAGCGGGCTCGAAGATGCGCGGCGTGCGATCTGGGAGCTTCGTTCGCAGGGCGTTCAGGAAAGCGATTTCGCCAGCCAGCTGATCCACATGGCAAATCGCGTCACCGCATCGAGCACAATTAAAACCGAAGTGCATGTCTCCGGAACTTATCGTCCGCTACCAAGCCAGACCGAAGACCAGCTGCTGCGCATCGCGCAGGAAGCAGTGACCAATGCGGTTCGCCATGCACAGCCCGGCCGCGTCGAAATCGAGCTTCGCTACGCAGAAAACCGGATCGCAGTGACGGTGGAAGACGACGGCCGCGGATTCTCCGGCGATGCGCCGTCAATACGCGAGGGCCACTATGGCCTCACAGGAATGAAAGAACGCGCCGAACAGATGGGCGGAAGCCTGACGGTGAGCAGCAAAGCAGGACAGGGCACGCGCGTGCAGGTGGAAATTCCGCAAAATACGCCGCGAACGAAAGACAATGAGTGAAAATCCCATGAGCGAAAAGCAAATGACCGAACCAATCCGAATCCTAGTAGTGGACGATCATAACGTCGTGCGGCAGGGCCTGGTGGCGCTGCTCAACACGGTTTCCGACCTGCAAGTAGTAGCCGAAGCCTCTGACGGCCCGGAGGCCATCGAGACCTTCCGCAAGCACAAGCCGGACATCACGCTGATGGATCTTCGCCTGCCAAAAATCGGCGGCGCAGATGCCATCACCCGCATCCGCGAAGAAAGCCCTTCGGCCCGCATCATCGTCCTCACCACTTTCGATGGTGACGAAGATATCTTTCGCGCGCTGCAGGCAGGGGCCAAAGGCTACCTCCTCAAGGGGATGGATATCGACGAACTGACCGAGGCCATTCGCGCGGTGCACGCCGGCAAATCGAAGATCCCCGGCTTTGTCGCGGAGAAGCTGGCCGAGCGCATGGGCGGTCCGGCGTTGACCACGCGCGAGACTGAGGTTCTCAAGCGCATCGTCGCCGGTCGCAGCAACAAGGAGATCGCAAGCGACCTCTTCATCTCCGAAGCTACGGTGAAGACGCACGTCAACAGCATTCTCGGCAAGCTGGGCGTGACCGATCGTACCCAGGCCGCGACGACTGCCCTGCAGCGTGGAATCGTTCACCTGGACTGACGCGGAGAGACCGATGTTCCAATTTAGATTTTTGAGCTCGAAGGTTTTCGCCGCCGTAATGCTCTTCTGCTGCGGACTCACCTTTGCTGCGCAACCCGCTTCCCGCTCTGAACAGGGCTGGCGAATTGCCACCGCCGCCGAGCTTAGCTCATTGCTGCCGGCTCGCGCGCCCGTGCAGCAGGAGCGTATTGAGACGGAGATGCGAACCGCATCGGGCATCACCAACGGCCAGGGGAAATTCGTCGCCGGTGTCGTACTCATCACCGCAGGCTATTCGGCTGACGGAAAGTATTCGCACTTCTTCTTGACGCAGGTACCGATGAAGATCGGCAACTTTTCACTGCCTCCGGGCGCCTACGTTATCGGCTGGGAGCATATCGAAAGCGGTCTGCAGGTAAAGTTTTATGAAGCAGCCTCGGGCAAGCCCATGGGTTCGATCGCCGCCGAGTTGAATCCGGCCAGCACTCGGGTAGAATCATTTCGGATCTGGCCGCCCGCTGAACATCCGCTTATGCAGATCGGGCGCTTCACCTTTGCATACCGGATCGGAGACTAGAATCACTGATGTCCGACGCGAATTCGGGAAATAAGAACCGCTCGTCCAGACTTCGCAAGCTCCTGTCTGCCCTTGAAGGCAACTGGCAGACAGAGATGAGCGGTTACTACACCTATCGAACGCTGGCTGAACGCGACAGCGATCCCATCCGCAAGAAAACTCTCCAGCACATGGCCGACGCCGAGGCCGAGCACGCCGCTCTCTGGGGCAGGCGCATCGAAGAGCTCGGCGGCACCATTCCCCGCTACCGCGGCAAGCAGACAGGCGATGTGGATACCCTCGCCAATCGTCTCGGCGGCCAGCGCATGGCGTTGCGGCGGCTGGAAATCGACGAGAGCCGGGCCATCGCCATGTATGGCCAGCAGCTCAAAGATCTCGATGACGAACCCAGCATCGCTCTGCTGCGCCAGGTCATTGAGGAGGAGCGGGAACATTACACCGAACTCGGAAGCCTGATCCGCGATCGTTATCCGCGACGCGCCGCGGAGACCAGTTTCACTTCACCGCAGGAGCTGCTCACCGAACTGCTATCCAAACGCAGCGGCTCAGGAAGACAGAGGGCAGGCTGGATCGGCGACGCCATCTATGGAGTCAATGACGGCCTGGGCGCTATCTTCGGCATCGTCTCCGGCGTCTCCGGCGCGACCCTGGGCAACAGCAAGTACGTGCTGCTCGCGGGCATCGCCGGCATGATCGCCAGCGCTCTCTCCATGGGCTCGGGTGCGTATCTGGCGGCGAAGAGCGAGCGTGAGATTTACGAGGCGGAGGTCGCGCGCGAGCGCGAGGCCATCGAGATGAACGCTCCGGAATCGCGCGAGCTGCTTTCGCTCTACTACCAGGTCAAAGGACTGCCCGAAGACGACGCCGACCATGTCGTCGAGCACATCGCCAAAGATAAAGACCAGTTTCTACGCGCGCTGGCCTCCGAGCGGCTCAACTCAACCGAAGACGCGTTGCGCAATCCGCTGACCTCGGCAATCTCCGGCGCGCTCTCGACGGCCGTCGGCGCCTTCGTCCCTATCATCCCGTTCTTCTTCCTGCGCGGATACGACGCCATCATTCTCTCCGCCATCATCTCGCTGGCCGCGCACTTCGCGGTGGGCGCGGCCAAGTCGCTCATCACCGTGCGCAGCTGGTGGGCCAGCGGCATGGAGATGACGCTGGTAGGCGCAGTCGAAGGCATCGTCACCTACATCATCGGAATCGGACTGGGCCGAGCCGGCGCGTAGCCATGCCGGTTAATTCGTTGGGTATCGCGGGTCGGGCTTGGGGATTTCTTTTTCCGATGTAAATGGCGATGCGGGAAGTCCAGCGCCGTTAAAGAGATTCACGACGGGGGCATTCTGCCAGCCGTAACGAACGTATTTCGGATTCGTCACCGTCGCGCTGGAGACCACGACGCGATCGACTCCTGCTTTGCTTTCGATGCGAGCGTCAGCTTTGACAAACTTGTGATCGTCGCCTGCGATGTCGAATCCTGTAAGCGAGCCCCCCTTAGCTGTTAGACCCGCAGCGTGATCGAACCAGACGTTGATCGAGCTACCCTCGATGCTGGTCTGGCGATAAAGCGGTCCGGAGTCTTCCACCTGCTCGCCGTAGGCGATATCGCGCGCTTCGAGAGCCAGCCGGGCGGCGACATCCTGCTTGTCGGAGGGATGCACGTTGTCGGGATTGCCGATGTCGATGGTGACAGCCATCCTGGTGTTGACCAATCCCAAGGTACGGCGCTGAGCCTCGCGAATGATCGGCCAGTTCTCTCCCTCATTCGACCGGAAGCTGGAAATCTGCACGAAGAGGAAGGGGAAATCGCCCTCATTCCACTGCTTGCGCCAGTCCTGAATCAGCGCGGGAAAGAGGCGCTCGTAGGTCGAGGCGCGGCGCACATCACTGTTGGACTCGCCCTGGTACCAGATCACTCCCTTGATGGGAAAGTTGACTGCCGGTGCGACCATGGCGTTGTACAGCCATGCCGGGTCCCACGAGGCCAGATTGGGATGCCAGGAATGCTTGGGAGCGGGCTGACCCGCTGCCTTCGCTGCGTCATCCTCGCGCTTTTCGGCTTCGAGCTGTTTGGGGACGTCGGCCTGATCCTTCGATTTCTCGGCCCACTGCGCGAAGACCGGCATCAGCGAAGCGTCAGAGGAAATTCCGTCCAGGCTGACCCAGGCTTCGGCCGGCGTCCCACCCCAGCTGGAGTCGATGAGTCCGATGGGCACATGCTCTTTGTTGGATATCTCGCGGCCGAAGAAATAAGCAATTGCGGAGAAGGTGGCCGCTGTCTCGGGTGTGCAGGCGGTCCAGGAATTCGTCGGAGGAGGATTCCGTTCCGCCGGGTTCGGAGGGTCAGCGTTCACGTCCTGCAGCGGATAGGGTGAAGCCTTGGTGCGGATGTGAAGCAGGCGCAGGTTCGGCTGGTTCGCGTTGCGAATCTCCTCGGGACCGTTCTGCAGCTCCGCGCTGCCGGGAAAGCCCATGAGCGGCAGCTCCATGTTGGATTGTCCCGAGGCAAACCAGACATCGCCGACCAGCACATCGTCGAGCACGATGCGATTGGTGCCGGCGATGGTGATCTGATAGGGGCCGCCTGCTTTTTCCGGAGGCAGGTAAAGGCTCCAGTGGCCGAGACCGTCCGCGGCTGCCGTCGCGGTTGCGCTGTTCATGGTCGCCGTTATCTTTTCGCCGGGATCGCTCCATCCCCAGAGATGAATGGGACGATTCCGCTGCACCACCATGTGGCTGCTGAGCAGGTTGGGGAGCGTCACTTCGCTCTGCGCCTGGAAGGGCGCGATGACCAGTACGGATAACAGGCAAACCACGATAGGAACGAACAGGAGCGGGAGGAGGCGGAAATTTTTCATGGTCTCTTCGGCGTGAGATTCAGCTGCCGGACCATTCTACGATGCCCACCTTCAAGAAGAATTCGTCACGCGGCGCGGACGAATTAAGCCGCTGTGGCCGCACGCCGGTTGAGGAATGTCTGAATCAGCGCCAGCAGCGCCGGTGTGCCCATGGAAAAGAGCGCCACCAGCCGCAGCTCGGGAAATCTGCTGTTAGCGAGCACGTATCGAAGGGCGAAGAAGGCGTACACGAGGATGGGAAGTGCTGCGAATGTCCGCTGCGCCGCACTGGCAGAGACCACACTCTTCCATAGGCGGCCAACAAGGAAATAGACGAGAAAGGTGGTGAGCAGCCATCCGAAGTAGTTGTGCAGGGGCACACCGAAGTACGCGCCACCCTGCACCCATATCCAGTTCCCTGCGGCGGACATGCCGGGGTCCATCACCATATCCCAGCCAGTCATAACGATGGCGGCAACTGCGGAGATGGAGAGAAGTCCCGCGAAGGTATCGATCGCGATGCCCGCGACGATGGCCCGGGCCACCATCCAGGAGGGATAGATCATCATGAACCAGGCTAGCGGGATCAGGACAGGCACGTGGCCCAGCTTGGCTCCGAGCATATCGCCGTAGTGATACGGGCCGAAGATAAGGCCGGTACGCACGCCAGCCTCTTCCATCAGAAAAGAGACAACAGCGGAGAGAAAAAAGAAGATGCCCGTCCGGCGCGCCCCTTCGAGCGCCGTGCAATGCAGGAGAGCGAAGAGAACGAAGACGAGGGTAAAACCGATATTGCCTAATCCCGGTAATTGCAGCCACGGAGCGACTGCCTCGACCAGGATGAGGTACATGATGGCGGCGAAGAAGAACCAGGAAGCTGCACGAATCGACCTGTGCATCGCGTTTTCCTCGATAGGCTTTGGAGTTTTTGCCCTCTCAAGATACCAGGGGGGCGATAACGGGGATGCGGCGGGTGCTTACCAAAATATGGCGGATGTGCTTCAACGACAAAGCCCCGGCGATAACCGGGGCTTTGCAAGAACGATGCGGATGGAATTAAGCCTGAACGGCGACGGGCTTGGCAGCCTCGGCGTTGGCCGCCGCATTCGAGCTCTTGGCTTCGTTGCCGGGCTTGCGGATATCGATGCCGCCCTTGAAGAATGCGCCGTCTTCGATGGAGATGCGCTGTGCGGCGACGTCGCCGGTCAGCGAACCTTCGCTGCGGATATCGACGCGGTCGCTGGCGGTCATGTTGCCGCGAACTTTGCCAAGAACGACGATCTCACGCGCGGTGATGTTGGCGGAAACCTGTCCGTTGCGGCCGACGGTGACGCGATTGCCGGGCAGATTGATGGCGCCTTCCACCTTGCCGTCGATGTACAGCGATTCCGATCCGGTGACTTCGCCCTTGACCACGAGGCTCTTGCCGATGGTGGCCTGGTCGGCGGAAGTTGCTGTCGATGCATTGGCGGTCGACGTGCGCACGGGCGGATCGTAGCTGGGCACCGCGGGCGTTGCTGGACGTGCGGGCTCGTTGGATGGAGTCTGCGAAGAGTTACCTGACTGATTTGGTTTCCACATGATTTCGTTTGTCCTCTCTTATTTTCTTGCCCATCCGGACCCTGGTGACTGCGGGAAGCTTTCGCCCGTCATGAAACCGCTTCGTCCGGGAGCGTATCTGTCCAGGAGCACATCGATCGACCCCTCGTTTGCACCATAAGCAAACCCGCGCAATCCGCGCTGTGCTTCGATCTTATACACGCGTAGCGGAAAATTACACCTGTCCACGCATCTTTTCGAGAGAGAGCTATCCAGCCAGTTACATTTGAGGAACCTGAGCCCGTCGTGATGCTTCTAAGAATGAAAACTCTACGCAGCGCGCGCAGTTTTTACTCTGTATTCATCTCTCTGACCGAACCGAGCAGAGCATCTCTGCTGTGCCGTACCATTCATTCAAGATGACGGACCGCGAACTTTTACGGCAGATCGAGCGCTCGGCCGGGCAGCGCGCCGGCTACAAACAGTTGGTGCGGGAGTTTTCGCTGGGCGGAGGACGCGAGCGGCGTTTGCTGCTTGAGCATCTGGCGCGGCTGACGGCTGCCGGACACCTGACCAAGATCGATCGCGATACCTGGGCGATCGCCAAGGCCGCGGCCACTCGCGACAACCTGATCGCCGGTAAGCTCGACCTGCATCGCGACGGCTTCGGATTTGTGCGTCCGAATGAGCGCCAGCGCGGCGGGGACGATGACATTTTCATTCCTCCGAACGAGATTCACGGCGCGATGCAAGGCGACCAGGTGCTGGTGGAGCTGGCTCCGCCCCGCGGCGACGGACGCCGTCTGGGCCGCATCGTGCGGGTGCTGACACGACGAAATCCAACCGTGGTGGGGATCTTTCACTACGCAAAAAGCGATCGTGCAAATGGAAATTATGTAACTCCCTTCGACGAGCGCATGTCGCAGCCGGTTATCATTCCGTTCGACGCGGAGATGCCGGAAATCGCAGCCGCCGTTGCGACGCCGCATCGCGTGCTGGGCGAAGAAGCCACAGCGGTCGCGCGAGATTTCAACGCCGAGAATCTAGAGGGCCTGGTCGTCGACGTGGAAATCACCGACTGGCCCACGCCTTCGCGTCCGGCACGCGGGCGGGTGATGGAAATCCTGGGGCATGAGGATGACTTCGGAGTCGACGTGGAGATGGTCATCCGCAAGCACCAGCTGCCGCGGATCTTTCCCGAGAACGTGCTCGAAGAAGCGCGCAGTGTCGCACATCTGGATGCAGAGGTTGTCTCGGAGCGAAGGGACTTTCGCGATCTGCCCATTGTGACTATCGACGGCGAGACGGCGCGCGACTTCGACGACGCCGTGTTGGTGGAACACGACGAGGCGACGGGACACTGGCACCTGCAGGTGCATATCGCGGACGTGGCGCACTATGTGACGCCGGGCACGGCGCTCGATCTCGAGGCGCGGCTGCGCGGCAACTCGGTGTATTTTCCGGACCGCGCGATTCCCATGCTGCCGCAGGAGCTGTCGACGAATATCTGCAGCCTGCGCCCGAACGAAGACCGGCTGGTGCTGTCTTGCCTGATGAACATCGACCCCAGCGGCAATGTTGTCGATTACGAGGTGACGGAGGGCGTGATCCGCTCGGCGCGGCGGATGACTTACACGCAGGTCCACAGAATTCTCGACGGCGACGAGGCGGTGCGCGCGGAATTTGCCGATCTGGTTCCGGCCTTCGAGCGGATGAAGCAGCTGGCGGAGATTCTCAATCACAAGCGCGACCGGCGCGGGTCCATTGATTTTGATCTGCCGGAGCCGATCATCGAGTTCGACGAGTTCGGCGCGATGAAGTCGGTCACGCGCTCGGAGCGCAACTGGGCGCATCGGCTGATCGAGGAGTTCATGCTGTCGGCGAACGAGTCGGTGGCCTCGTGGATCGAGAATCTGGGCGTGCCATCGATCTATCGCATCCACGAAAAGCCGGAGCCGCGGCGAGTGGTGGAGTTCGAAGAGATCGCAGCTTCGTTCGGCTATTCGCTGGGGCTGGGTAATCTGCCGGTGAAGAAATTTCAGACCCGCGGCGAACGGCGCGACAATCGTGGATCGGGACGGAATCCCCGGCAGCATGAGGTGCCGGAGGATATTCCGGTGACGCCGCGGATGTATCAGAAGCTCACGGCGAAGATTGCGGGAAAGCCCGAGGAGCGGATTGTCGCCTACCTGATGCTGCGTTCGCTCAGGCAGGCCCGTTACAGCGAAAAGAATGAGGGCCATTTCGCCCTGGCCGCTCCCTGCTATACGCATTTCACCTCGCCGATCCGGCGCTATCCGGACCTGATCGTGCACCGGATTGCGAAGGCGCTGCTCGATGCTGGCGTGAGCGGGCATGGAAAGCAGGGTTTAGGGCATAGGGTCCTGGGTTTAGAAAACCGAGGTGCCAGGCGAAAAACTCGGGGATCGGAACCGCATCCTGCGGATGCTTCTTTCTTTGCTCAGGAATTTGACGCGGGACATGAGGTCGCGGAGATCATTCCCGAGGACGATCTGGCTCTTGTGGCCACCGAATCCAGCGAGAACGAGCGCCGCGCCTCCAACGCGGAACGCGAGCTGGTGGAGTGGAAGAAGCTGAAGTTCATGCGCGAACGGGTGGGCGAGGATTTCAGCGCCATGGTTCTCAGTGCGACCAAGTACGGGCTGTTCGTCGAGCTGGACGACCTTTTTGTCGAAGGACTGGTGCCTCTGCAGAGCCTGGGCGCGCTGGACAACGACTACTACACCTATCGCGAAAATACCCGGGAGATCCTTGGTGAGCGCTGGGGACGGCGCTTCCGGGTAGGCCAGCGGGTGAGGGTGTTGCTGGAGCGAGTGGACGCGCCGGCAAAACGGCTGCAGTTTTCGGTTCTACTAGATGAACAGGACGAGCAATCCGGAGAGCACCAGACTCGAGAACGCCAGGGCCGGGAACGCCAGACTTCGGGCTCCGGCAAAGCGAAGTCGTCGAAAGACGGCAAGTCGAAAAAGAAGAAAGAGATAGCGTCTTCGGTTCCGGCCTTTGCCGCCAACGTGGCCGGTCCGGGAAAAAAGAAATTTAAGGGCAAGCGCGGGAAGACGAGCATGCAGCGGCAAGGCGCGAAGCCCCATCCGTTTCCCAAAAAGATCAAAAAATCCAAGCGGCGGAAATAACTTCGGCAGCCGGGAAAAATTCTCGTCGGATATGGCCTGGATGCTCTAAGCTTTTGTGCGATGACTGCAAGTTTGGAAATCGAGGAGATCCCGTACGGGTTATTGATCCGTTCCGTGCGCCGGGGGTCGGTTGTCTATGCCCTGCTCAGCGCAGTTTTAGCCGCCCTCACTGTTTTTCTGCTGGGGCGGATGTACTTTCACCGGCCGGCGCTGATTGTCCTCACCATCGTGGCGGCAATTTGGGGTTCGGCACGCTGGTGGCGAGCGGTGAAGGTCGAACTGAAAGTCAGCGATTACGAAATTCAGGTGATCGGCCATTTCCGATCCGGTTCCAACTTGAACCGGCACATTCCTCTAAGCGTGATTCGGCGTCTTGAGTATCGTCCCGATCGCAGCGAGGGCAAATCCAGCTTGCCGGGCGGGCTGTACGTTCAGCAGCGATGGCAGGCCGACTGTGTTTTGCCTCACCTGGACGAAGCCCAGACGCAAAAGGCGATCGAGGCCATCTATCGGCGGTTTCCCACCATTCCGAATCTCCCCAATCTTCCCGATCAGAAGGCACGCGACTCCGTAAGCCGCACCACCGTCACCCTCGATCTCGGCTCGCCCAAGCAAGCCGACGCTACCACGAAGCTCTGATCGCCGCTGCCTGTAACCTGTATCTATGGCACGATCACCTATTCTTCTGGTTCACGGCGGTGCGTGGGCCATTCCCGACGATATGCTCGAGGCCCATGAACAGGGCGTTTTCGATGCTCTGCAGGCAGGATATTCTCTGCTCGAGCGGGGCGCGTCGGCAGTAGACGCGGTCGAGGCCGCGGTCACCAAGCTCGAGGACGATGCGACCTTTGACGCCGGACGCGGCAGTTTCCTGACCCGCGACGGCCGGGTGCAACTGGACGCATTGCTGATGGACGGCGCGACACTGCGGGCCGGCGGCGTGGCCTGCGTGGAGCGGCTGCGCAATCCGATCCAGGCCGCGCGGCTGGTGCTGGACGAAAGCCCGCACGTCTATTTTGTCGGCAGGGGTGCGGAGGAGTTTGCCGCGGCTCACGGCATGCCGCTCATCGAGAACTCCGAGCTGGTGCTGGAGCGGGAGCGCGTGCGTCTGGCCGAGGCTCAGGAAAAAGAGCGGGCCGGACTGCCCGATCTCACCTTTGCGGGAGAAAAATTCCGGGACGACAAGTCACCGGAGACGGCAGTGCCCCTCGACCCCGGATCGCTAGGGGATTCTCATGATACGGTCGGTGCGGTGGCTCTGGACGCAGCCGGCAATATCGCCGCAGCGACCTCGACCGGTGGCACGCTGAACAAGGCTCCGGGGCGGGTGGGTGATTCTTCTCTGATCGGCTGCGGCTGCTATGCGGACAATCAGAGCGCCGCGGTCTCCTTGACCGGCTGGGGCGAGCCCATCATGAAGCTGGTGCTGGGCAAGTGGGCCGTCGATCGCGTGCAGCTTGGACAATCCCCGGAGCAGGTGGCTCCCGAGGCAATCTCCTACCTGCACAAGCGGCTGGGCGGCCATGGCGGCATCATCCTGCTCGACGCGCAGGGGCGCTACGGCTTCGCGCACAACACGCCGCGCATGGCGTGGGGACTGCACACGGCGGATGGCCCACGCACCGGCCTGCGTGTCGAATAGGACATAATTTACCTATGCTCGTACTTGCTTCTGCTTCACCCCGTCGCCGGGAGCTGCTGGCTCTCGGCGGCTTCACATTTACGGTTGCACCGGCCGCGATCCCTGAGGAGCTGGGCGCGGGCGAATCCGCCATCGGATACGTCACGCGGCTGGCCCGCGAAAAGGCGGAGGCGGTGTGGGCGCGACATTCTCCGCAGGATGGGGAGGGCGATGCTCTCCTGGTGCTCGGCGCCGACACCACGGTAGTGGCCCCCGATGGACAGATTCTGGAGAAGCCTGCGGATGCGGCGGACGCGGCGAGGATGCTTCGCCAGCTCTCCGGCACAACGCATCAGGTGATTACCGGCGTGGCCCTGGTCTCCGCTACCGGCGTTGAGGTCGCGGCCGAGGTCACCTATGTAAGCATGCTTACGCTGTCGGATGAGGAGATTGCCGCGTACGTGGCGGCCGGTGAGTCGATGGACAAGGCCGGCGCTTATGGGATTCAGGGGCGCGCCGCGCGGTGGATTCCGCGAGTTCACGGATGCTATTTCAACGTGATGGGACTGCCTTTGGCGCTGGTATCCACCATGATCGAAGGCGCGGTTGCGCGCCATGCGAAGCCGAAGGGCGTTGCCGCTTCGGTTTGAAGCGCGGTTGAGTTCGCATTCGCGGTATCGCTGTCGAATGCAGGTTCCCCGGCTCGCTGCGCTCGCTCGGAATGACAATTGCTACCGTTGCGGCGTGCGCTGATTTACTGTGGCTGGCATGCGATGGATGACTCTGCTGGTTGCGGCTCTGGCCGCCTTTTCAGCTTCCGGGCAGCGGGCCCGCGATCTCGGTGTGCCTTTCGAGGGAACTCCCGGTCCTCTCGATGCGATTACCGATGTGCGAGGCGTGGAGGTGGGCGACACCACGCTGATCTCGGGTAACGGCCCGCTGAAGGTGGGCGTGGGGCCGATCCGCACTGGTGTAACGGCGGTCTTCCCGCGCGGCAAGGCCGATCACGATCCGGTCTATGCGGGGTGGTTCTCGCAGAACGGCAACGGCGAAATGACCGGGACGACCTGGGTCGAGGAGTCGGGCTTTCTGGAAACCCCGGTAGCCATCACCAATACCCATAGCGTGGGCGTGGTGCGCGACGCGATGATCGCATGGAGCGTCCAGCACGCAACCATGAAGCAGGATTGGTCGCTGCCGGTCGTTGCCGAAACCTGGGACGGCTTCCTGAACGACATCAACGGCTTTCATGTGAAGCCGGAGAATGTCTTCGCCGCTCTGGACAGCGCGCATGGCGGCCCTGTCGATGAGGGCGCGGTGGGCGGCGGCACGGGGATGGTCTGCTACGGATTCAAGGGCGGCATCGGCACGGCATCGCGCGTGTTAACGAAAGAACAGGGTGGATACACCGTCGGAGTGCTGGTGCAGTGCAATTGCGGACGGCGTCCTCAGCTTACGATTGCCGGAGTTCCGGTTGGGAAGCTGATACCGCAGGATGTCCCTTACTCGATGTACAAGGACGGAACCGGCGGAGATCGCGGGGGCGATGTCGGATCGATCATCATTGTCGTCGCGACCGACGCTCCGCTTCTTCCGCATCAGCTCAAACGAATCGCACGACGCGCGACGATGGGGCTGGCGCGGACCGGTTCGACCTCAGGGAATGGCTCGGGGGATATTTTTATTGCCTTCTCCACTGCGAATCCTCATGCTGATGCCGAGCCGGGACCGAATCCGGTTTTAACCGTTTCGAACGAGCGTATCAGCCCGTTGTTTCAGGCCACCGTCGAAGCTACCGAAGAGGCCATTGTGAATGCGATGGTGGGGGCGAAGACGATGATTGGTATCGATGGGCACACCGTGATTGGCTTGCCACATGAGGAGTTGCAGAAGGCGCTGAAGGAGTATAAGCGGTAGCGGCCTAGCGACTGATGGGAAGTACGACGTTCGCACCGGATGCTCTGCGCGCTCAGGCTACTTCCAGCTCTTCGTTCTCAGCGGCGATCGGTTCGGGGCGGATGCGAGCCATGAGCGACTGGAGGGGTTCGGTGACGAAGCTGGCAACCAGCTGCGGCATCCGCTTCATATCATCGATGAAGGGACGGCTCTCGCTTCCCACCAGCAGAGCTCCGTTGCGCATGACGTGCCAATGGAACATGGCGGAGACAACGGTGACGATGAGGGCTCCGATACCGAGAGCGCGCATGTTGCCGTGGTCCAGCCAGAGATGAAGGCCGGCATCGGCGGCGAGTGAGCCGAGCGGGATAGCGAGGACGGTGATGGACCAGGCAAGCTGGCGGGGCTTCACATCCAAAGCCTGCTGTTGCCAGGCGGAGAAGACGCCCGCGGTCAGCAGAACATAGGCTGCCTCAACCGCGCCGAAGTGTTCGCGGGCATAAAGCGGGCTGTGCCAGAGTGCAGCCATGCAGGCTGCGGCGCGGCAGATGGCGGTGATCAGCGCTGCCTTCCAGTTCCAATGAGTCAGAGGGAACAGCCATGCGTTTCGCATCCTGATGCCATTAAGCCTCAAATACTTTCGGATACATTCAAAATCCGATTATATTTTCGGCAAATTCCACGAATGGGTCATCGCGATGGCACGTTGGACGCGGATATTTCATCAGCTTTTCATTCCGGCATTGATTCGAGCCTGTTATCCCCCTTTTGGGCAGTTGCCGTTGCGAGCGAAAAGCGTTCCAGACGAGACGGAGCCCGAAGGCTGTGGCGGGCCCACCGTCGAGGGCGACAACGAAGTATGGACCGCTTTGCGCCGCAACCCGAAGGGCCGGGGACAATTTCCCGGCTTCGTTGTCACTCGTCGCTCGAAGATTCCCGATATTCGTCGCTCCTCGCTCCTAGAATCCAGAAAAATTGGCTCCCGGCGACGACAGCCCAAAGGGGCATAACAGGCTCTATACCTCGGCCCAGTGGCGCAGCAGGTTGTGATAAATGCCGATCAGCTTGACCGCGTTGGGGGAGTTGGGGTCGGCGACGCCGACGCTCTGAGCCACACTATCCAGATCGAAGAGGAGGGTCCGGGCGCTGTCCGCCCGCACCATGCTCTGAATCCAGAAGAAGGAGCAGACGCGCGCGCCACGGGTCACCGGCCTCACGTTGTGCAGGCTCGATGAGGGGTAGAGGACCATGTGTCCTGCCGGCAGCTTCGCCGTATGGATGCCGTAGGTGTCTTCGATGACAAGCTCGCCGCCATCGTATTCCTCGGGGTCGCTGAAGAAGAGCGTGGCGGAGAGATCGCTGCGCACGCGGTGCGAGGTGCCCTTCAAGTGGCGGATGGCGTTGTCCACGTGCGTGCCGAAGGCGTGGCCTCCGCTATAGCGATTGAAGAGCGGCGGAAAGACCTTCATAGGCAGCGCGGCGGAGACGAAGAGGGGATTCTGGCCGAGCGCCTGGAGTATCCATTCGCCGATTTCCTGCGCGACCGGATGGCCTTCGGGGATCTGAAGATTGTTTTTGGCCAGTGCAGACTGGTGGCCGGCGGTGACGCGGCCGTCGACCCAGTCGGCGGCATCCAGCTTCTGTCGTGCGACGGCGACCTGCTCGCGAGTCAGCACATCGGGGATGGTTAACAGCATGGTTGTTCCCTTTTCTAAATATTTTTTTGCACCCGTGCGCTCCTAATTCATTGAGCGCACGAGGTTTTCCTTGCTTTCTATGGGGGAGGGGAAACTGTCTCGCCGCCTCTCAGAATTTGAACTTCGCCCCGAAGAGCGCCGAGGTTCCAGCGCCGGGAATGACGTGGCCGGGGTGCAGCTCATCGAGGAAGAAGCGGTCGAGGAGGTTGTTGATGTTGGCCTGGAGCGCAATCCGCTCGGTGACGTCGTACTTCACCATGGCGTTGAAGGTCCAGTATTCCGGCGCCTTCTCGATGGCGGTGGTGGGTGAGGTCAGCGTCGTCGAGTTGGCATCGCGCGCGCCGACGAAGTTGCTGCCGGCTCCGACCTCAAAGCCGCGCGGCAGACGATACTCCGTCCACAGATTGAAGAGGTTCTGCGGCACATTCTGAAGCGGCAAACCGATGGACAGCGGGTAGAAGTTCGACGACACCACCTCGCTGTGCATGAAGGTGTAGCTGGTGAGCAGCTCCCAGCGGTCGGTGAGGCGTCCCTGGATCACGCCCTCTGCGCCATCCACGCGCTGATTGCCGGCGAGTACGTCGACCGACGAATCGGTCGGATCGGGCTCGAGAACATTTTCGCGATTGGTGCGGAAGAGCGCGCCGCGCGCGGTGAGGCGGCCGCCGTTCAGATCCCATTTACTGCCGAGTTCGTAGGTCTCGTTCTCCTCGGGAGGCACAGCTGCGTTGGCCGCAGAGAGGGAAAGAGTCTCGGCGGAGGGATCGAATGAAGTGCCGTAGTCGAAGTAGATGCTGCCATTCGGACGCGGCTTGTAGACCAGCGCGGCTCGCCAGCTGCCCTTGTTGAGGTCTTGTTCGTATTTCGGATAGGCGACGGTATCGCCACCGGTGGTTGCCGAAAAGGTGTTGGTGATGGCGCGGTAGTTGGCGTCGAAGTGGTCGAAGCGGATACCGCCGCTCAGCTCCCATTGCCGTCCCAGCTCGAAGGTGTCGAGCATATACGCGGCGGCGCTGAAGGCGGTGGTATGTACAGTCGTGTTGGGGTAGACCGTTCCGGAAAAGGGCTGGTAAGGATCGGGATGAAGCAGGCTGGTAAGCGGGACGGTATTGATTCCTGCGGGGTTGGTGAAGCGCACGCGAATGGGATCGGAGCTCTCGCGACCGCCTTCGGCGCCCAGCACCGCGGTCTGCCGGATGCCCAGCAACTTGCCCGAGACCATCGTCTCGGCCTGGTCCCATAGCTGGGCCTCGTCGCTGTTGCCGGCGATCTGATTGCGGTTGACCATGACCTGGCTGAGCGGGGTGGCCGGCGTGATGGCGCCGGCGCTGGCATTGTTTACTTGCGGCTCGGTGATCTGCCACTTGCGCTCGTAGTGGGCATAGCGAGTGACATTGCGCAGCAGGCCGAGGCTGCCGAGGTCGTGTTCGACGCGTAGATTGGCGACATCGACATTGGTGCGCAGGAAATTGTGATCGGCGAAACCATAGTAGTTGTGGCGCGGCACCGGAGCTCCGTGGCCGAAGTACCAGGGAATGCCGTAGTCGGGGATGTCGTCCGCCTGGGAGTGGAGTTCGCTGGCGACGAGGCGCGTCGGCGTGTTGAGTCCCAGCGCGAAGGTCGGCGCGACGCCAAAACGGCGACTCTCGGTGACATCACGCTGTGCGACTCCGGAGTCGTGAACCATGAAATTCAAGCGGGCGGCAGCGCCGGCTGCGATGCCGGGCAGGGGCTGGTTGATGTCGCCGGTGAAGCGCCGGGTCATGTCGGTGCCCAATCCGCCATCAAAGCGCATGAAAGGATGAAGCTGCGGGACCTTGCTCTCCTGGTTGATGACGCCGCCGGTAGAGCCGCGCCCGAACTCCACGCCGGCCGGACCTTCGAGCACATCCACCTTCTCGTAGTTGAAGGGATCGCGGTAATAGCTGCCGAAATCGCGGACACCATCGAGGAAGATGTCGTCCTGAGCGGAGAAGCCGCGGATAGTCAGATTGTCGCCCTGCAAAGCGCCCTCGCCGGCTGCCAGGCTGATGCCGGGCGAATTGCGCAAGGTGTCGCGCAGGGTGGAGACCCCCTGGTCGGCAAGAAGCTGCGCGGGAATGGTGTTGATGGCTTGCGGCGTGTCGATCAGCGGAGCGGGAAACTTGGACAACCCGATGCTGTCGAAACTGCTGGCGGTGACCTGCACCGACTCGGCATTCTTCACACCGATGCTGACGGCATCCTGCCCCTGAAGGGTGAAGTCCAGACCCGTTCCAGCCAGCAGCTGCCGGAGCGCCTGCGCGTCGGAGTAGAGGCCGGAGACTCCGTGAGATTTGAAGCCGGGGATAGTTTCGGCGGGCACGGTGTAGGCGACCTTGATGCCGCTGGCTTTCGAAAACTGCGCCAGAGCGAGATCGAGCGGGCCGGCTGAAATATCGTAGCGGCGGACTGTGAGCTGTGCCTGGTTCCCAGACTGGCTTTTGGAATTCTTTGCGTAGGCGATGGTGGCTTTGCTGGGGCCGGCCGCGGCGTAGGCGGCAATGGTGCCCATGGCTAGCCAGGCGCGATGGCCTGTCAGATATCGGCGCTTTTTTTGCTTCACACTCGCTCCTAAAATGGCCAGGGCTTCACGCGTTCCGGGGACGACCGGCGGGTGCCTGGAAGTTGAAGGGTAAGAAGGCGGTCCGGTGTGAAGGATCCGCGGTCTATCCGGCTGTAATGGACGAGGCGTCTGCGCTTCTCCGCCAAGAGTCATGCGCAGGGCTCGTTGTAGCTATATGCGACCTTGCTGGTCGGAGTTCGTACTCGCTCAATATACGACAGCAATGGTCGCATTACAAGACGTTCATCTTTAATTCATCTTGGTTGGGAATTTTTGGGAATTCTCGAAATGGGCCGGGAAACTTTATTCGAATCTATGACTCACAGACAACGAAGGCTTGATTTCCTGGCAACCGGGATTATTATTCCGGAGTCTGAGCAAACAGGAGGAAATTGCCATGATCGCTTTGCACGACGGACAATGCGGACTCTGTAACCATTTCGGTGAGGATCACAAGGCTTCCGAGAAGTTGACCCAGATCCACTCCACCATGCGCGCTCCAGAAGATTTCCTGGATGATTGCGGGCATCCGAAGCATTCTTCGCTGCATTTGAAGGTCACGGCGCTGAGCGGGTGCGATGGTTTTCAGCCGGTAGCACAGGCTTAGTACCCTTCCGACATTTGGCCGGGCACCGGCGACTATACTAGTGACTACGATAGTCACTTAGGAGTCGCTGTGCATCTGGATCGCATTCTCGATAAGACTCGCGCTACCGTAGCCGAACGCAAACATCACGTAGCTGCGAATGTATTGGATCGACGAGCGGCAGAGCACACGCCCAGAGGGTTTGCGCGTTCTCTTCGCGTCGCGTCGGAGTCAGGGCCCGCCATCCTGGCGGAATTGAAGAAGGCTTCACCCTCAAAAGGGCTGATCCGGCCGGAGTTCGATCCCCGCGTACTTGCGCAATCCCTGCAAAGCGGCGGAGCCGCAGCGCTCTCGGTGCTAACGGATGAGCCCTTCTTTCAAGGAAGCCTTCATAATCTCGAAGTTGCCTCCGATGTAACTGGCCTTCCCTGCCTGCGCAAAGATTTCATCGTCGATGAGTACCAGATCGTCGAAGCCCGCGCTCATAATGCGGATGCAATCCTGCTGATTGTCGCGGCTCTCAGCGACGAAGAGCTGGTTTCCTTCACCAAAGCCGCTCATTGCTATGAACTCGACGTTCTCTGCGAGGTTCACACGGCGGAAGAGCTGGATCGGGCGACCGGTCTGGGCTGCGATGCTTACGGCATCAACAATCGCGATCTCAAGACCTTCGAAGTCCGCCTGGAGACATCCCTGTCGTTGGTCGATCGACTGCCCGCGGGCGTGGTGCGTGTCGCGGAGAGTGGAATCCATACCTCCGAACATCTGGCACAGTTGCGCAATGCCGGCTTCGATGCCTTCCTGATTGGGGAGTCGCTGATGCGGCATGCCGATCCGGGCGAGGCTCTGAAGAATTTAGTAGCAGGCGCAAAGGCGCTGGAAGCCGTCGCGGAGCGGGTGTAACGCATGTGGGTGAAGATCTGCGCCAACACGAATCTGGACGATGCCCTCCTGGCTGCGGATGCCGGAGCGGATGCCGTCGGTTTCGTGTTTGCCGAGAGTGCGCGGCGTGTAACCGCAGATCAAGTCGCGGCGATTACCGCCCGACTGCCGAAGAAGCTTGAGAAAGTCGGAGTCTTCGGCGACGCGAGGTTCGATGAGCTGGTTCACTCAATCGAGTATGGCGGCCTCACTGGCGTGCAGCTGCACTCGGCAGGCGATACAGAGTTAGCCGCACGGCTACGTTCGCATTTTCGTAATGACCTGCGGATTTTGCAGGTCATTCATTATCGACAGGGGCTGGAGGCGCAGCTGCGCGCCGCGCAAGAGAACTCCGCGACCGATGGCGTGCTAATCGATTCACGCACGGCGACGCTGCTGGGTGGTACGGGACAGAGCTATGACTGGAAGGCGGCGAGCCGGCGGGTTGCGGAGTCGGCATCGGGACTGCGGTTGATCGTTGCCGGAGGGTTGAATCCCGAGAACGTGGGCGAGGCGATTGCCACGATGCGTCCGTGGGGCGTGGATGTGGCCACCGGCGTCGAGATATCTCCGGGAAAGAAAGATCCGGCGAAGGTGAGAGCCTTCATAGAGAACGCGCGAATTGCGGCGCACCGGGCGAAGATGGAGTCGCCGGTTGAAGTTTAGTTTCCTGTAGTGAACCCACGTCTCAAATTCGAGACGTGGGGCATCCGAGACTTTGGTGGAAAAGCATTCCAGAGCTTTACTTCGTTCGCTGGGAATAAGAAGTTGATTTTAGGGTTTAGAGAATTTAGGGACTCGAGGATTTCGCTGTGAGCACCGTTACCGAGATTGCTGCAAAGACCGTTTCTGGACGCTTCGGCGCCTACGGTGGACGCTATGTGCCTGAGACGCTGGTTGCCGCTCTCGACGAGCTGGACCATGCCTATGCCGAGGCACAGGCCGATCCGGAGTTTCATGCGCGGCTGGATTCGCTGCTGCGCGATTATGCGGGCCGTCCAACGCCGCTCTACTTTGCAGCGCGCCTGACCGAGTCGCTGGGCGGGGCGAAGATTTATCTTAAGCGCGAAGACCTGCTGCACACCGGCGCGCACAAGATCAACAACTGCATTGGCCAGGGCCTGCTGGCGCAGCGCATGGGCAAGCGCCGCATTATCGCGGAGACCGGCGCGGGCCAACACGGCGTGGCCACTGCGACCGTCTGCGCGCTGCTGGGCATGGAGTGCGTGGTCTACATGGGCGAAGAGGACATGCGGCGGCAGGAGCTGAACGTCTACCGCATGCGGCTGCTGGGCGCAGAGGTGCGCGGCGTCAGCTCGGGATCGAAGACGCTGAAGGATGCTATCAACGAAGCCATGCGCGACTGGGTGACGAATGTCCGCACCACGCATTACCTTCTCGGCAGCGTTCTGGGCGCGCATCCCTATCCGGCCATGGTGAGGGATTTCCAACGCGTGATCAGCCAGGAGGCGCGGGCGCAGATTCTGGAAAAGGAAGGCCGGTTGCCCAGCGCGATTATCGCCTGCGTGGGCGGCGGCTCGAACGCGATCGGCGCATTCTATGAGTTTATTCCGGATGCCTCGGTGCGCCTCATCGGAGTCGAGGCCGGCGGCCGCGGCACGGGCCTGGGCGACCATGCTGCCCGCTTTAGCGGCGGTACGCCGGGCGTTCTGCAAGGCACGTATTCCTACGTCCTTCAGGATGAGAACGGACAGGTTTCGCTGACGCATTCGGTTTCGGCCGGCCTGGACTATGCCTCCGTCGGACCCGAGCATGCTGCACTGCACGATTCAGGGCGCGCAGAATATATATCGGCGAGCGACCAGGCGGCACTGGACGCAACGGTTCGCCTGGCGCGGACTGAAGGCATTTTGCCGGCACTGGAGAGCGCGCACGCGGTGGCGGAATGCCTCCGCCTCGCTCCGACGCTGTCCCGGCATGACATACTGGTAGTCAACCTTTCTGGCCGCGGCGACAAGGATATGGGTATTCTTTCGCGCGAACTGAATCTTAAGGGAGCATAAGTCGTTCGATGCCAATTCGATTTGCCGGCAAGCCGGGCTTGGTGGCCTACCTCACTGCTGGTGATCCCGACCTAAAGACCACACACCAGATCGCCTTAGCCGCCATCGATGCCGGCGCCGACGTGATCGAGCTGGGCGTTCCTTTCAGCGATCCCCTGGCCGATGGTCCGGTGATTCAACGCGCCAGCGAACGAGCTTTGCTGAACGGGCCTTCCAAGCCTGCGACCCGGCTGGTCGATGTGCTGGGGCTGGCTGCGGAGCTACGCAAAGAGCGCCCCGACGCCGGACTGGTCATCTTTTCCTACTACAATCCGGTCCTGCGATTCGGCCTGGAGCGTTTTTGCGCCGAGGCGGAAGCCGCGGGCGTGGACGGCGTATTGGTGACGGACCTGATCGTGGAAGAGGCAGGCGAATATCTCGCTCTGCTGGAGCGCCACCACCTGGCGCCGATCTTCCTCGCCGCTCCCACCAGCCCCGATGCCCGGCTGGAGCGGATTGGCGCAGTGTCGAAGGGGTTCGTCTACGCTATCTCCCGGCTTGGAATTACAGGCATACGGACCACGCTGGCAAGCGATGCAAAGCAGCTCGTGGACCGGCTGCGCCGTTATACGCCGCTTCCGATTGCCGTGGGCTTTGGCGTCTCCAACGCCGAGCACTTTGCGGCAGTGGGCGAATTTGCCGACGCTGCAGTGATCGGCAGCGCCATCGTGCAGCTGATCGAAGAGTCCACTCCGGAAGAAGCTCCGAGCTCGATCGCGCGATTTATTCGGGGTCTGCGTACGCCGGTACTGCAGGCCCGTTAATTCCTAGAGTTCGTAGAGAGCAGAGAGATCGCAAGCGCCGTTATGGGTGCTGCATGAGGGGGATGGCATGGATATCGAAGACTGGCGTAAAAAGATCGATGTGCTCGACCGGCAGATTGTGGATTTGTTAAGTGAGCGTGCGTCCGCGGCCCAGGCCATCGGCAAGCTCAAGCGTTCCACCGCCCTGCCCGTCTACGAACCGAATCGAGAGCGCGTGATCTTCGAGAATGTACGCGCAGCCAACCGGGGACCGCTTCCGGACATTGAGCTGGTACATATCTACGAACGCATCATCGACGTGATGCGCGCGCTCCAGCGGGAGGAGCTGGCCTCGCAAAAGGCCGCACCCGCCACCGGAGTGAAGGAGTAACAGGCGCGGAGACCGCGCAGGACAGGAATTGTAACCATGATAGTTGCAATGCAAACCAATGCCACCGATGAGCAGATCCAGAGCGTTGTAGCGCGGATGGTCGAAATCGGATTCAACGTGCATCGCACCACGGGTACGGTGCAGACCATTCTGGCAGGCGTGGGAACGCCGGGGCAGTTCGATCATAAGGATTTCGAGCTCTTCGCCGGAGTGGCGGAAGTCGTACGCATCTCTTCACCTTATAAATTAGCGGGACGCAGCTTCCGTCCCGAAGGAACCGTCGTCACGTTTCCGAACGGCGTAAAGGTCGGCGGCGATGAGGTTGTGGTCATGGCCGGGCCGTGCTCAGTGGAGAGCCGTGAACAGATTTTTACCGCGGCTTCGCAGGTAAAGGCCGCAGGCGCAAAGTTTCTGCGCGGAGGCGCGTTCAAGCCGCGCAGCTCGCCGTATTCGTTTCAAGGCATGGGGCTGGACGGACTGAAGCTGCTGCGTGAGGTGGGCGATACGACGGGCCTGCTGATCATCAGTGAAGTGATGGAGATTTCGCAGATCGAAGTGATGCTGCCTTATGTCGACTGCTTCCAACTGGGCGCGCGCAACATGCAGAACTTCAACCTGTTGCGCGAAGTCGGCCTGGTGCGCAAGCCGGTGCTGCTCAAGCGCGGCATTGCGGCGACGATCGAGGAGCTGCTGCTTTCCGCAGAGTACGTTCTCTCCGGCGGCAACTACGATGTAATGCTCTGCGAGCGCGGCATCCGCACCTACGAGACGTACACGCGCAACACCATGGATATTTCCGCTATCCCGGTCATCAAGCATCTCTCGCATCTGCCGATTCTCGGCGATCCATCGCACGGCACTGGACGGCGCGATATGGTCCCGGCGATGGCGCGGGCCTCAGTGGCCGCAGGCGCAGATGGCTTGCTCATCGAAGTGCATCCCAATCCGGATAAGGCGGTCTCCGACGGCGCACAATCGCTCTTTCCGCAGCAGTTCTCGAAGCTGATGGACGAGCTGCGCATCATTGCTCCCGCAGTCGGCCGGACGATAGCGACGGCAACTCCGCAATCACAGCCAGCCACGGTCTCCGTCGGCTGACCGATGCCCATCGAGCGCATCGTCATCCTTGGAACGGGGCTCATTGGAGCCTCGGCCGGGCTGGCGCTGCGCGCACATGGTTTCTCCGGACAAATTACAGGCTGGGATCCGAATCCCGCAGAGTTGGCAGATGCGGAGCGCCTGGGCGCGATCGATTCCGCATCTCCATCGACAATCGACGGAGCCGTTCTTGCCGCTCGCAGCAGCCAGGTAGTCCTGCTCAGCGGACCGGTCTTCACCATTCTGGAATGGCTGGACAGGCTGGCTCCGGTGCTGCAGTCGGGACAGCTGGTCACGGACGTGGGATCGGTGAAGAACGCGCTCTGCCAGCACGCGCGGGACAGCTATAACCTGGTCCACACGGCTGGTTTTCTGGCCGGGCATCCAATGGCCGGCAAAGAGGTGAGCGGTGCGGCAAATGCCGAGGCCGCATTGTTCGACGGCGCGGCATGGCTCTTTACCGAGACGCCGGAGTCGCGGTCGATGCACAAGGCCTCTCGCGCGATTGCCGACGAGTGGCGGGCGTGGCCGGCTAAATTTGGATGCAGGGTGCTCGATCTCGAACCGGAGCGGCACGACGTGTTGTGCGCATGGGTCAGCCATCTCCCGCAGTATCTTTCGACCGCTTTGAGCGCATTGCTCGAAGACGAATTTCCCGACAAAGATGAGATTCTGGCCATCGGCGGCCGCGCCTTGCGCGAGATGACGCGCCTGGGCGCGAGTCCCTACTCCATGTGGCGCGATGTAGCCCATACCAATACTGAAGCCGTCGCCGCTTCACTGCTGGCGCTGGAGCAGCGGCTCACGCATTTGCGCGAGAATCTGCGCACTCCCGAGCTTCGTGACGAATTCGACCGCGCCAACCGCTTTCGGGAGCAGATGCGGGCGGGGAAGAAGTAACGGGCTTCTTCGCTTTTCGTACCCTGTCGGGTAAGTGACGTCGCTGTGAGCCTTCGTTCAGGATGAGTACCGCGGGAGCGCAGTTTTGTGGTCTCCCACCCTTCACGAGAATGCTGTGAACGATGGGGCACCCGCGCTACCTCTTTGCCGTCCCCTTCCCGTCGATTGCGAAAATCCGACGGCGTGTGGCTTTGAAGGGCTAAGTGATCCAACAGATGTTCTAGTATGTTGGGCATGCGCAAAGCTGCTGTTTTTCTCGCTCTGTTGTTCTCCACGCTTCTCGCCGCTGCCGAACCGCACTCCACCTCATTGGCCGATGTCGATCACCGGCCGTCCGTGAGTCTCGATGGGCCGTGGCATTCCATCGTCGACCCTTACAAGGGTGGATGGGGATCGAACACGGATGAGCCGGGTCCGCGTGGATATGCGGCGAACCTGCATTACACGCCCGGCGAGGCGCTGCTGGAGTACGACTTTGCCAAATCGCCGGTGCTGCAGGTGCCGGGCGATTGGAACACGCAGCGTGAGGATCTCTTCTATTACGAAGGACTGCTCTGGTATCAGCGCGACTTTACTTATCATCCGAAACCGCACACGCGCGCTTTTCTGCACATCGGCGCTGCGAATTACTCGTCTCATGTTTTCGTGAACGATGTTCTGGTTTGCGGACACGAGGGGGGATTCACTCCTTTCGATTGCGAGATCTCGAGCGCGGTAAAAGATGGAGCGAACTTTGTCGTGATCGCCGTCGATGACCGTCGCGAAAAGGAGAGAGTGCCGACGCTCAAGACCGATTGGTACAACTACGGCGGGCTGACGCGGAGTGTCTCCATCGTCGAGGTGCCGGAGACTTTCATCGACGATGCCTGGCTGCATCTCACGCCGGCAGGTGAGATCGAAGGCTCGGTGCATGTGACTGGCGCTGCGGCCGGAGCAAAGGTCGCTGTCCACATTCCAGAGCTGAGTGTCGATCAGAGTGCTGTAACCGACGAAGCGGGGTTGGCGAAGTTTGCCTTTCATCCCAGCAGTCTCGAAGCCTGGTCGCCGGAGCATCCGCGGCTTTATAAGGTCGAGTACACGGCTGGCTCCGACCGCCTGCAAGATGATGTGGGTTTTCGCACCATCGAGGTAAAAGGCGACGAGATTCTTCTCAATGGGAAGCCGGTCTTCCTGCGTGGCATTAATATTCATGCCGAGGCTCCCGTCCGCGGCGGCCGCGCCTGGTCGGAAGAAGACGCGAAGACGCTGCTGAGCTGGGCCAAAGAGTTGAATTGCAATTTCGTGCGCCTGGCGCATTATCCGCACGACGAACACATGACCCGGCTTGCCGACAAGATGGGCCTGCTGGTGTGGTCGGAGATTCCGGTGTACTGGTCGATCGACTGGACAAATCCGCATACGCTCGATGTGGCGAAGCAGCAGTTGCATGAGATGATCCAGCGCGATCACGACAAGGCTTCGGTCATTCTCTGGTCCATGTCGAATGAAACGCCCGTCAGCGCGGATCGCACCGCTTTCATCCGGAAGCTGATCGCGCAAGCTCGTGAGGAAGACTCGTCGCGTCTCATCACCTCGGCTCTGCTGACTTCCTTCCACGGCAAGACCGCTGTTCTCGACGATCCTCTCGGAGCCGATCTGGACGTGCTGGGATACAACGAATACATCGGGTGGTACATGGACAAGCCGGATGCTACGCCCGAGTATAAGTGGGAAGATCCGATGCACAAGCCGGTGGTGATCAGTGAATTCGGCGGGGGCGCGAAGGCTGGGCTGCATGGACCGGTAACGCAGCGCTTCACCGAGGAGTATCAGGCCGAGATCTATAAGAAACAGTTCGAGATGTTCAAGGATATGCCGTTCCTGCAAGGGATTATCCCGTGGGTAGTGATGGATTTCCGTTCGCCGACGCGGCAGCTGCCGGATATTCAGGATGGCTACAATCGCAAGGGATTGGTTTCTAACAAGGGCGTGAAGAAGCAGGCATTTTCTGTGCTGCAAGACTATTACGCTAAAAAGAAGCAGTAACTCTCATTGCGCTTTAGGGATGCAAGACTCTCTTTCGAGGCTAAGTTGGCTTACAAGATCGCCGCAGAATCTTTTTGCCGTTCGTACTCATGTTCGGTTCTTCTCTCGTCCTTTGTGCTGTTGCCCAGGAACGGGCAGCGGCTCCGAAGCCTACATGTTCGAGAACGGCACCGATGTCGGGCGCAAGTATGAATCGTAGACCCTGGCGCAGGCCAGAGCGAAGATTCTCTACTTCCACGCGGACGGCAAGCTCTCTCTCGAAGAGCCTCGAGAGGATGAAGGATCGGATTCGCATGTAAGCGATCCCGCGCACCCGGCAGCGTTCGCCGGATATGTAACCAACCCGTTGCCACAACGGCACAGGGTGAGAGACAACAGCGTCGCTTACGCTGCTGCGTCCGGCCTGGTTTTGCGGAATCGCGATAACAGCTGATCGGGTAATGCCGATCCCGTGATCTCCAGCGCCAGCGCCGAAATCCCAATCCAGACGAACGTTGCGAGCACAAGCACGCCCAGCTCAAACAGTCGCCCCGGCGAGTGGGGTAGAAAATGCTGCAACGCCATCAGCCCAGCGTAGCCGACGATGCCAGCGAAGAGAGAGCGCAGAAGCTCCATGTATTCCAGGCCGCTCATCGGCACCATGCGATTTCTGTGAAGCAGCACGGCGAGCGTGATTGTCTGGATCAGAATGCCGATATCGGAGGCGATCGCGAGTCCGGCCGGGCCGGTGGAGCGATAAAACACCCAATACACGGGCAGCGAAACCACCGTCACGATCGTTCCCGCAATCATGGGGGTAAGCGTGTTGCCTGCCGCATAAAATGCCCGCGCGTAGATAGCCTGCGCTGACCACAGGCAGAGCGAGAGAGAGAAGATTCCGAAGTAAACGGCCATCGTTCCTGAGTCAGCGCGATGAAAGGCGCCACCGCGCAGGAGAACGTCGACCATGGGGAGCGCCATGGCAATCATGAACGCGCTCAACAGAATCGAAAACGCTAGTATCCGCGAGACCGAAGCATTCACTGCTCGTGCAAACGGAGCGCCATTTCCTTCGGATCGCCCCTTGCCGTACAACGAAGCCAAAAACGGCAACGATGCCGCACCGGCCGCTTGACCGAGAGCTACCGGAGCCGTGAACAGCTGCTTGGCATAGGTCAGCAGCGAAACCGCGCCTCCCGTGTGCGAAGCGAACTTGCTGATGATCCAGCTATCGGCGGACACCAGCGACACGCCCAGCATGAGCGGGATCGACATTCGCACCCACTCGTGCAGCCCGCGATCCGACCAATCCAGAATAGGCCGATAGCGCATGCCCACGCGATGCGCCCATATCGCGTTCAACAGGAAAGGGCCAAGGAATGCCCCTGCAACCGCGCCCACCGCCAGCCCCGAAGAGCCGAGATGGCGGTAGAGCAGCACGCCGCCAAAGATGATGCCGCAGTTATAGACCAGCGGAGTTATTGCCTGCACCCCGAACTGCTTCCGCACCAGCAGCACCGCAGCAAATACTCCGCCAGCAAGAAAGAACAGCTGCGCGGGCAGCAGAATGCGCGTGAGATGCGCGCACAGGGCGGCTTTCGCCGGATCGCTCTCGAAGCCATCGAGCATCAGCCGAACATAAAGCGGAGCCAGGAATTCAGCCGCCACAATCGCCAGCCCCAACACCAGCGTCATGGTGGTCAGGATGACCGACATCGAGCGCTCGCCCTCAGCCTCGCGCCCCGCGTCGCGATACCGGGTCAGCATGGTGACGAAGGTGATCGAGGCTGCGCCGCCTACCAGGAAATACGCGATCATGTCAGGCAGCATGAACGCGGCGTTGAAGGCATCCGCTGCAGCCGTCTTGCCTAACAGGTAAGCGATGTACTTGGTCTTCACCAGCCCGATGACGCGTGAGGCCATCGCCGATCCCATGAGCAGCAGGGTTGCGGTAAAAGCCGTGTGGCGGTGCGAAGGGCGAAGAATGGCCAGGGCTCGCTGCCACCGCGGAGTAATGGGAGTTGTCGACATGTTGCTCTAGCGTCGATTTTACCCGCCGGGCTTTCCAGACTGGTGACAGATTATATTCTCGGCATTCCCTGCGTTCGCTTTGCCAAACTCATTTGCGCTTCGGCGCTTCTTTCGTTTCCTGAATCCCGCAGGAAGCCATTACACTTCCGCCATGCCCAAGACACGCAGCGGAGCCGTACGCATTTCGCCCCGGAAGCAATGCGCCATTGTTCTCAGCATCGCCTTTCTGGCGACCATCGGAGTTTCAGCCCAGCAGACGCAGACAATCCATGGCGCCAATGGGATTACTCTGCCACCACCGCCGGTAGCAACCGTGCAGCCCGTCACCGACGACTACAACGGCACGAGGATCGTCGATAACTATCGCTGGCTCGAGGATGCCAAGAGTCCGGCAACCCGCGCCTGGATTACAGAAGAGAATAAATACACACATCAGTATCTTTCGCAGATTTCGAGCCGTCCCGGGATCGTCCAGCGCCTCACCCAGCTGGAGCGCATCGATGATTATTCCGCGCCCACAGTACGGAGCGGAAAATACTTCTTCGAGAAACGGCTCGCTGACGAAAACCAATCTTCTATTTATGTGCGTGACGGCTGGAAAGGCCAGGACCAGCGCCTCATCGACACCACCAAGCTCAGCGCCGACGGGAACACTTCCGTCAGCATCAACGCCATCTCCGATGACGGCCATTTGCTGGTCTATGGAGTCCGCCAGGGCGGAGCCGACGAAGAGTCGATTCACTTCCTCGACGTAAGCTCGCACAAAGAGCTGGCCGATGTGCTGCCTTCCGCCCGCTACTTCGGAGTCAGTCTCAGCGCTGACGAAAAGGGCCTCTACTACGCACGCTTCGAGCACTCGGGAACCACCGTCTGGCTGCACAAAATCGGCGAGGACGCGGCAAAGGACGAGAAGATCTTTGGCGGCGAGTATCGCGGGGAAAAACTCGGCGAGCTGGCACTGATCACCGTTCACCTCACTGACGACCGCCATTACCTGGTGATCACCATTGCACACGGCGTGCCTGCGACGCGCGACGATGTCCTGATCAAAGATTTGCGCAAGTCCGGGAGTGAGCTGGCTCCACTGGTCTACGGCGTCGACGCCCACACCAGCATGGAAGAAGCCAACGACCGCTTCTTTCTGATGACCGACTATCAGGCGTCCAACGGCCGTATCGCGGAGGTCGCGCCCGGCGATCAGCCTGCGCAGTGGAAGACCCTCATCCCCAATGGCAAAGACGTGATCGATAGCTTCAGCATCGTCGGCGGCAAGCTGTTCGTCACGCGGCTTCATGACGTCAAGACGGAGACTGCCATCTATAACCTCGACGGCGCGAAGACCGGCGAGCTCACCTATCCTGGAGTTGGTTCGGGCACTGTGGTCTTTGGACGCACCACGCAGACCGAGGGCTTTTACATCTTCGAGTCCTTCATCACTCCGCCCACCATCTACCGCTATGACACGAAGACCGGCCACACTGACGTATTCGCCGCTCCCAACGTGCCTTTCGACTCTTCCAGGTTCGAGGTCACGCAGGTCTTCTACACCTCGAAAGATGGGACTCGCGTGCCCATGTTCATCGCAGGCAAGAAGGGCCTGGCTCGCGACGGCAAGGCACGCCTGCTGACGACCGGATACGGCGGTTTCGATGTTCCGGAAACTCCCGAGTGGGACGCCGAATATGCCTGGTGGATGGAGCAGGGCGGCTTCTTCGCGCTGCCCAACCTGCGCGGGGGCAACGAATACGGGGAGCCGTGGCACAAGGCAGCCATGTTCGAGCAGAAGCAGAACGTATTCGACGACTGGTTTGCAGCCGCCGAATACCTCATCAAGAATCAATACACGTCGCCGGACCATTTTGCCATTCGCGGCCGCTCCAATGGCGGCCTGCTCATGGGCGCGGCCATGACCCAGCGTCCGGATCTCTTTGGAGCCATCTGGTGCGGCTATCCTCTGCTCGACATGCTTCGCTACCAGAAGTTCGAGTTCGGACGCCTCTGGACCACCGAGTACGGCAACGCAGAAGAGGCGAAAGACTTCCCTTATCTCGTCAAATATTCGCCTTACCAGAACGTGAAGGCAGGAACGAAGTATCCGGCCATCATGTTCTTTACCGGCGATAGCGACACCCGCGTCGATCCTCTCCACGCACGCAAGATGGCAGCGTTGATGCAGGCATCGAGCGGCAGCGATCGGCCCATTCTGCTGCACTACTCCCTCAAAGGAGGCCACAGCTCGGGGGTTTCGATCTCGCAGCTCGTGGAAGACCAGGCCGACGAACTGGGCTTCCTTTGGAATGAGACGGCAGGCAAATAACCGGTTCCTCGCGCTGAGGCTATCCGCACCTGCTAGCATGCCATGATGAAAAAGCTGGCAGGTGCTATTCTCCTCTTCGTGTCAGTCACAGGTTTTGCACAAACACATTCGGAAGAGGCGGAGATTCGCACGCTCCGTGTGGACTCCAACAGCGCGATCGCGAAGGGCGATATTACCGCCTTCGCCAGCAGCCTCTCTGATGACTTCGTGATGGTTCGGGGCAGCGGGGCATTCTCCACGCGCGCAGCGTATATCGAAGCCTTCGCGGCGGACTTTAAAAATCCAACAGCGGTTCGCTACGAACGCTTCACGGACAGCGTCGAAATTTCCTCGGCTGCGCCTCTCGCGGCCGAACATGGGCATTGGATCGGAAAGTTTTCCGATGGAAGAGCTGCTTATGGGGGCACCTACCTGGCTATGTGGAGGCACTCGACTGGAGGCTGGAAGATTCGCTCCGAGCTCTTTGTGCTTCTTTCATGCGACGACCCCGCAGTGTGCGATGCCTATCGGAAGACGGCGGAAGCATCCACGGCAAAGTAGATCGGAAAAGCAAACGGAGTGGCCTGGGCCACTCCGTTTGCTTTAGAGCTGAGAAGCGGCTAGAACTCCAGCCGCATCGATACCTGTCCGGTACGGCTGCCGCCGAAGTCGGAGCCGCGTGCCGCCGTAATGTTGCCGAACTGCGGGCTCGAGACGTCCAGTACGGGATCGCCGAGGTTGGTGTGGTTGAGCACGTTGGTGAAGGTTCCCTCCGCGCGCAGCCGGATACCCTCGGTGATCGCGAAGCTCTTGCTCAAACCGCTCGAAAGGTTAACCGTTCCGGGTCCAGTGATGGAACCGATCTGGGCGTTTCCGAAGCGACCGATAGGCGCCAGATCGCCAGCCTGTCCCGCACCTGTGGTGCAAGCCGTTCCTTGCTGCCACGCAGGGTTGCCGGGGCAGACGAAGGCAGCTTTGTTGATCCAGTTGGTGCGGTTCTGGCCGTGGGGCGCAGGCGAACCGATGCGATCCGGCTTTTGCGCCCGGTGACCAAGATCGCCGAACTCACCGCTGTCCAGTCCGGAGCCGGTTCCCGAAGGATCGCCTTGACCGTCAGGGAAGTACGCGGAAAGGTGAGGACCGCTCTGCCACAGGAAGATGTTGCTTAGCTGCCATCCGCCCACCACTGCGTCTTCGAGCCGGTTCATGCTGTTCCCGAAGTGCCGTCCGCGGCCCACCGGAAGTTCATAGACCATCGTCGTGCTCCAGCGATTGCGGCGGGTGCCGTAGACTTCACCGAAATCCACGGTGCGATCGCGGGCGTAAGAGGCGCGTGCGCCGCCCACTTCACCGGAGAAGCCAGTGTTGTCGGGTCCCTGGTTATCGGCGAGGTTTTTGGCAAAGGTGTAGCTGGAATCGAAGGTGAGGCCGTGCGAATAGCGATGGTTGGCATCGAGCTGCAGAGACTGATAGCTGGCGTTCGCACCCGTCGAGCGGGTGTTGATGCGTCCCCAGTTGGGGAAGGGGCGCGCGCTGAGCGGCTGCACAAAAGCAGACGTGGTATTCGAGTAGGCTAGATCGTTGAGGTTGGGAGCCCAGACCAGGTCATGCGTCTCGAGTCCGATGTAAGAGACGCGTGTACCGTAGCCGCCATTGAACTCATGGTCGACCGAGAGCGAATACTGCTCGGAGTACGCGTCTTTCCAGTTGATGTCGTTGGCTGTGCCGAAGTACGCCGTGCCCGGCGCACCCGCGGCCGAGCTCGTACCTGCACCGGCAAAAATTGTCGGCCATGCGTAAGCAGGACCGGTTGCCGTTTCGCTATTGGCGTACTCACTGGTCGCCGCCTGCAGTGTGCCGGTAAGCGAATAGAAGCTCGCTCCCAGCGCGGTGATGTTGTACATGCCGAAACCACCGCGAATGGCCGTCTTGTCATCGTTGAAGGGGCGGAAGGCAAAGCCGAAGCGCGGCATGAATCGCTTGGTCGGCACGTTCTTCAAACTGCTCGGCAGGCCAGCCTGGCTGTTCGAGAGCACCGGGGTGCAAGGTGCGCCGTTCTCCGCAGGACCGGTGGTAGTTCCCACCCCGCAGGCATTGAAGCTGGAGAGGAAGCCCGCATTCAGGTTGGCGGCCGCACCGTCTGGATAAACGGCTTCTCCGGAAAGAGGAACCGAGGGATCGAAGTTTCCAATGTTGCCGCCCGGATCGTGGTAGCCGGGATGATACTCGTAGCGCAGGCCGTAGCTGAGGGTGAGCCGCGAATTCACCTTCCACTGATCCTGCGCGTAGAAGTTGTAGTGCAGGGTGATGCCATCGTTGTCTGAAGTCACCACGTCGTAAGCAGTGCCCTGCGGGGTGCCGATCAGGAAGTCTGCGAACTCTTGTCCGGGCGTCACGCCTAGTCCGGTGAAATTGTGTCCCGTGTTGTAGGCGAAGGTGCCGTAGTTATCCGCACCGAAGAAGCTGAGCGGTGTGATCGCCTCGATGTGCCGGATATCGAGGCCAAACTTCATATCGTGCGAGCCCTTCGACCAGGTAACGCCGTCGAGATACTGGAAAGTTCGCGATTTGGTGGTGTTGTTGAGGCGATCGGCGTTAAGCGAGGTGAGGTAGGTGAAGTCGAGTTCGGAGACGCCGTCGTAAAAGAGGTTCTGCAGACCCTGCAGTCCACTCGCTTGAGCGAAGCCGGGGCCATTGAAACCGTTAGTCGTTCCGAGTGTGCTCAGCGTAAATCCAAAGCGGAACTCATTGATCAACCGCGGAGTGAAGTTGTAATTGCCGGCCACCACCAAGATTCGCTCCTGGTCGCTGTTCGAGCCAGGGTTTACCAGCAGCGGCTCCGGATTCGCGGTTGTGGTGTTCTTCCAGGTGAACCGCCCGTAGACCAATGCCTTTTGTCCGATGTACTGATCGCCGCGAATATCGAACTGGTTCGAGGTCAGAGACGTGTCGTGGTTGGTAATGTAGTTGATCGCACCCGGCGTATATGTGTTCGTATTGCCTACATTCGGATCGGGGAAGAACTGAAGAAATTTCTGCGAGACGGTGTTGATCGGAACGGTGAAGTTGGGGTAGGGAGCGCCGGTAAACGGATTGATGAGCGGCTGGACGCCCACGACGCCGCTGAAATTGCCCTGCTTCATTGCCGCGGTCGGCACGCTGGCCTGATAGGGCTGGCTACCCGGACGGCGGAAACCTTCGTAGGCTCCGAAGAAGAAGCTGCGGTCGTGGCCGTTGTAGAAATGCGGGATGAAGACCGGGCCGCCCAGCGTGCCGCCGAAGTCATTGCCGACCAGTTTGGGCTTGGTGGTTGCGCCGAAGGGGATGGAGTCGAACGCGGAGTTTTGAAAGTACCAGAAAGCCGCGCCATGAAGCTGATTGGTGCCGCTCTTCGAGATTGTCGTAATCTCGCCCGGCTGCCCAAACTCCGCGTTATTCAGCACGCCATCCACACGGATCTCAGCGATTGATTCTCCGGACGGAAAAGCATTCGCGATGGGTGTGTTGCTGGTCGTGTTCTGCGCGGTGATGCCGTCCACGGTCACGTCGGCCTGCGAGGGCAGACCACCCTGAATCGAGAACTGCGGAGGCGAGGAAGCGGTGGGAGAGTTCGCCGCCGTATCGGCCTGCACGCCGGGCAGCGTCTGGATCAAATTCAGCGGGCTGGTGCCGCTCTGATTGGCGCGATAATTTGCGGGCAGGTTCTGCACATCGACCGCGCTATAGCTGGCGGCGATGGAAGGCGTTTCGGTTTCGATGGCTCCAGCTGCGGCGGCATTCACCGTGACGTCCTGGCTCGCTGCTCCGACCTTGAGAGCGGCATCGGCACGAAGCTGCTGCCGGGCACCGAGGTTCAGGTTGTCGATCGTCTCCTCATTGAAGCCCGACGCAGCAATCTGGACCTTATATCTGCCGGCGGTCAGTTCCAGGAACTGATAGTTTCCTGCGGTGCTGGTGGTCGCGGTGCGCTTGATTCCCGCATCGAGATCGGTGAGTGTCACGGCTGCGCCCGAAACAACAGCTCCCGAAGCATCCTTGATGGTGCCCAGGATCGTGCCTTGTGTGGATTGGGCAAAAGAAGAGGATTGGAAAAGCAGCAGGGCGAAAATCGCGAGGAAAGAAATCCTGCAGAGCCGATGAAAGCGGCTGGAAAAATCCATAAGTATAAGGTCTCCGAATAAAGAAGCCTGCAAAATGAACAGGCGCATTTTCATTTATGTGACTGCTTAAGTGCACTTACACAAGGATCGAAGCCGCAACGGAAAGGAAGGCTCCGATGACCAAGCGGCTGACGCAGGTGTCAGACCAGTTGAATCACTTTGGAAAATCGATAGAGATCGATCGCTACCGTAATCCGCGAAACTGAGGCAAAACTAAAGAGAATCTAGCAGCCGTTAATGAAAGCACGTTGAATCGCGCCGACTCTTGATTGGCATTGACCACAATTCCACGGCATATTTTCTATTAGACGCATCGCGACGATTTTCACGCGGCTTGGGTGTCAGGGTCGCCGTGAATTAAGATCGGGAGAGCCGCCGGTCGCACATTCACCCCGCGAAAGCCGCCAAAGGGCCTATAGCTCAATCGGTTAGAGCAGCGGACTCATAATCCGTTGGTTCCAGGTTCAAGTCCTGGTGGGCCCACCAAACGAAACGTCAATCAAAATCTTTCTCGGTGGGGTCTGCGAGCTCCTCTACTAAAGCGATTTATTTTTCTTGCTGATCCTCGGGGCGCCTATATATGGTTTATGGGTGAGATACGAGAGAACGTTTTCTCATCGCATATAACTGGGCTCAAGCAGCTCACTACAAGAGCTTTATCGATACATAACCATTTTTCTTTGGATACCCCGAATGAAGATCATCAAGTTCCCGGCTGTCTTTCGCAATTGCCTTCTCCTTCTGCTCCCCATCGTGCCGGCAGCGGCTCAGGACCAAGCTCACCTCTCCATCGACGCGGCAAAAAGCGGCGCAAAAATCGACCGCAACCTATTCGGCCAATTTGCGGAGAACCTTGGGCGTGGCCTTTATGGCGGAATCTGGGTTGGGCCGGACTCCTCGATTCCCAACACACGCGGGATTCGCAATGACGTCGTTGGCGCGCTGCGGGAGCTCAAGGTTCCGGACGTCCGTTGGCCCGGCGGCTGCTTCGCGGACCAGTACCACTGGCGCAACGGGATCGGCCCTGCCGACAAGCGTCCGGCCACAGTGAACTCCGCCTGGGGCGATGTTGTCGATAGCAATGCCTTCGGGACTGACGAGTTCATGGACTTTGTCCATCAGATAGGCAGCAATGCATACGTGTCGCTCAACCTTGGCTCGGGAACACCGCAGGAGGCGGCCGAATGGGTTGAATACATGACAGCTGCCGAGCCCACGGCGCTGGCCAAGGAGCGCGCTGCCAACGGCCATCCCGCGCCTTACAAAATTGCGATGCTGGGCCTGGGCAATGAAAGCTGGGACTGCGGGGGAGCGATGAGCCCCGATTACTATGTCAGCCTGATGAAGATTTACAGCCGCTTCGTCCCTAACATGAATCCCGCGCAACGCGATAAAGACCAGATGCTGCGCATTGCTGTCGGACCTGGCACTCCCACGACCGAGTGGACCGAAGCGGTCATGAAAGCCTGGCAGCACCACACCTGGAGCTGGGATATCAACGGGCTGTCGCTTCACTGGTACACCGTTCCCACCGGCTGGCCGCCCTCCGCACCCTCCATCAATTTCGGCGTCGAAGACTACGCGAAGACCATCAAGTCCACCCTGTTCATGGACGAATTTCTGCGAAAGCAGGAAGCGGTCATGGACAAGTACGATCCGGAGAAAAAGGTCGCGCTCGTGGTTGACGAGTGGGGCGAGTGGTTTGCTCCGCTGCCCGGAACCAATAAATCATTTCTCGAACAGCAGAACAGCATGCGCGATGCGGTTTTGGCTGCGTTAAACCTGAATATCTTCGCCCGGCATGCCGATCGCGTTCGCATGGCCAATATCGCGCAGATGATCAACGTGCTTCAGGCGATGATCCTCACCGACCGGGAGAAGATGGTTCTCACCCCAACCTATTACATCTACAAAATGTATGTGCCCTTCCAGGACGCGACCTTTGTTCCGGTGGCTTTCGATGCCGGAACCTACGTCCATGGCGACGTAACACTACCGCGGCTGGATGCGATCGCTGCCCGGGATGCCACAGGGAAGCTTTGGCTGGCGCTCACGAACCTCGATCCCGAGAAACCTCTTCAGATTGAAGCCGACATCAACGGCATGAAGACAGCGGCTGCAAGCGGAGAGACACTGACAGCTCCGGCGGTGGATAGCATCAACACCTTCGATTCGCCTCGTACTGTTGTACCCAAGCCTGCGGCGGTGAAGACCCGTGACGGCAAACTGACGGTGACACTTGACCCTAAATCGGTGACTGTCATCTCGATCACCCCATAGCTTGCCGCTACGCTTGATACCCGGAATAGGCTTAAAGCAAAGCCTGGAAGAACAACAAAGCTTCTGTACTTCAGGCTCTATCCTCACGATAAATCCGCCAACGCAGAAAAAATCGCAGTCTGCGTTGGCGAATTCTTGCGCATCCGAAACAGAGGCTATTTACCGAAGCCGGGCAGATCGACGCGGCGGGCGATGTGGTCGTGAATCCAGTGCGCGTCCCACCACTCTTTGGGATCGATCTGGACTCCGTCGAGCTGCATGGCGAAATGGACGTGATCGCCTCCGGCCATGCCGGTCATGCCGCTGAGCCCCATGATCTGGCTGCGCTTGACCATGTCTCCGACATGCACATCGATCCGGCTCATGTGGCCGTAGATGGTCTGCAATCCATAGCCGTGGTCGACGACGACGCAGTTGCCGTAGATGCCGAGAGGAGCGGCCCATACGATACGGCCGTCATTGGACGCCTCGACGCCTACATGCTGGGTGACGGCAAGATCGTAGCCCAGGTGCACCTGCTGGTCGATCTTCTTGCCGTGATAGATATAGCTGCGCACATCGGCAAAGGTGGCCTCGGCCTGAGAGTGCGATTGTCGCGTGAAGGGCTGGGACCAGAGAAAATGATCCGCGGTCTTGAAGCGCAGGTCTGACAGAGTCTGGTTGTTCGCCTTGCGCATCTCGGTGTTGATCCTGACGAAGCGCGCGACGGGATCGCCGGCGCCATTCGGATCGAGCTCGCCCAGGACCTTCTGCATAAATTGGTCGGTGACCTGAATCTCGTGCTGGGTATAGACGGGCTGCTCTCTCTTGGGAAAGACGACGGTGAGCGGCGTGGTCACGTCATTGCCTGCGCCATTGGAGGCGAAGACCAGGGGCGCGGTGCCCTGAGGCATGTTCCAGGCAAAGGCGAACAGGGAGATGAGGCCGGGTTTGCCGCCGGGCATGGGCCACGCGCGAAAGGTCTGGTCCCCGACGCGAACGCCCGCCGACGTATAGGAGCCGGTGACATTCAGCGTGGCGAGGTCGGCCATGCCGAGGTACAGATAGTGCTGGTCGGAGTCCGCGCTGACGACGGGCGGCTCGGTGACCACGTTGACGTCGCCTTCCCAGCGAGCGCGGCTGTGGAACAGACCGCCGGAGATGGCTTCGATAATCAGGTGGGCCTTCCCGTCGCGCAGTTGGGGAGTAGTTTTGACGCCCACATTGAAGTTGAATGTGGTGTCAGCGCTTTTGGAGGCAGCGCTACTCTGCCAGGCCTGGTACTGGGCTCCGTTCTGAGTCACGCTGACGGTGAGCTTGCTAACCCCGTGAGTATCGTGGACCTGGACGGTGACGGGTGTCGCCTGGCCTATGGTGGTCAGCGAAGCTGGCACAATCAAGGAAGGCTTGCTGCAGCCGGCGAGAGCCAGAAACAGCGGTAACGAAAGGAAGCTTGCAGCGATGACGGGGATTCGCACGAGTCAATTCTAGCCTAGAGCCTGCGCTCATCCGCTCTGAGAGTGAGCGCCTTAGGGACAGGCGAATCAACAGAGGAATCTCTCTGTAGTTGGATGCGATGTCATCGCCGTTTTCGCAGCACCCACGTGGTCATGCAGCGATAATCCTGAACGATGGTCGTCTTCAACGGGTCAACGAGAACAGCGTTCATTTCCTCCACCAGTTCCAGGAGCATTTCCTCATCCACCAGGAACCACTCCGAACCATCGGCTATCGCATACCGGTTCCCCTCGATATGCTCGAAGTCCATCCCGATCCTCGAGCCCAGGCGGCAGAAGAGCATTCCGGCAGGCTTCAAGACCCGCCATAGCTCGGACAGCATCGCTCTGAAGTGATCTTCATCCCGCGCGAAATGAAGCACCGAGTTGCAGATCACAACATCGGCCATCGCATCCCGGAATGGCATTTGCTCAATCAGCCCCACGCGAAAGTTCTCTGCAGGGAGGCCGGTTTTCAGGACAGCCGATAGCTGACGGACGTGCTCGACTCCCTCGCGATCTGCGTCCAATGCGAAGATCTCGCACCCTTCTCGTAGAAGGTGGACCAAATTGCGACCGTACCCGCATCCGGCATCGAGCACACGCATTCCGGAAGTGATATTTCCGCGAAGGATTTGATCGAACACGTAAATGTCGATCTGTCCAAACTGCTCCTGAACATTGAGTGGCATATACCCTGAGCTTACTGACTTAATTGCTGAAGCGAATGTGCGATCGATGACTGTGGGCTTATTTCTGCGGCGCAGGGCCATCTTCCTGTTTCACGATCACGCCTTCGCCCGGGAAGGGCCAGTTCTTATCCAGCAGAAGATCGTTCTCGCGAGTCGCTTTCGGCACGAGATTGACTTTTAGGTTTTCGAAGAAGTGAACGCCGGTCTTCCCTGCTGTGGCCAGGTCTATGTCACCATCTCCGTCCAGATCCTCCGCGATGAACTGCGTACCGGCTCCCGCAGTCCCATTCACTGAGATCGAATAGCGGGTGAATTGGCCGGTCTTGCGATCGATCTTGTAGTAGTACACCACCAGCGGATCGTACGAGCCGGGATCGTTGCCCGAGTGGCCGCGATAACGCTTGCCGGTCAGCAGCTCAGGCACGCCGTCGCCGTCGATATCGATCACCTTGAGTGCATGAATCTGCGAATACGATTCGTCGATGATGTGCTTGACCCAATGCCGGCCTGTTCCCTCGCCCTGCTGTTCGAGCCAGTAAAGACCGTAGCTATGCCCCTGGCCGTAGATGATGTCGGTCTTGCCGTCGTCGTTGACGTCGTATCCGATGATGGGAAATCCGGCGTCTTCAAGCTGCCAGTCGCCATGCCATTCCCACTGATCGTGATCGGCATCGATGTTCTTGAACCATCCGTAAGGAGTCAGGATGTCGGCCTTGCCATCGCCATCCACATCGGCGACGCCGATGCCGTGTCCATCCTGCTCTTTGCCGCCGACGTGATGCACCTTGGGTTCCGGTCCGGAGAAGTCGACCCAAATAATTCCAGAGTGGTTGTAGTGCGCGAGTGCGAGATCGGGCTTGCCATCGCCATTGATGTCGCCCGTCGCTCCGCCCTCGGTGTCGTAGCTGTCGGCGATGAAGTGCTTCTCCCACATCACGTCGGGCTTTTGGGGATTCTCATACCACCAGAGGCCGTTGACCATCCAGCCGGTCGTCACTACATCGGGAGCACCATCGTGATTGACGTCGAAGGTCCACTCGCCGCAGTCGGAGACGAACTCATTGAGCATGCCGACGGTCCGGTACTGATGACGCTTCCATTCGCCACCCTCGGGTCCCGGATTCTCGTACCAGTAGGCTCCGCTCACCAGGTCAGGACGCCCATCGCCGTTCATGTCCAATGTCGTGATGCCTTCAGCGTGATCGGTGCCCAGGCGATGCACACGAAAGGTCACTTCCGGAACACCGTATGGACCATCGCCAGGAGTGGTCTTGCGTTTGTCCTGCGCACCAGCGATCAAGCCAGATGCTGCATAGATCGATACAAGCGCGAGGGCTGTGAGTTTCATGCGTTTCAACAACTTCATTCTCCGGTCGTGCATTGGTCGAGCGGGTGGCAACAGGGAGCGATATATTTCACGCGAGCTTCATCGCGTCGGGATCCCACTTCACTATGGCGTCGCGCTCCATGCTGAGATTGCCGAGCAGCGCCGCTCCCGCCGCGCGATAACCGAAGACCGCATCTTCGACCACTGGCTGACGGGAGCGCACGGCGGCGAAGAAGTTTTTGAAGTGATCGTAACTGTCACTGTATCCAGCGGGAGCTACATATTTGTCGTACGCTACCTGGGGCTCACCCGCCGGATGATCGAGCGGATACTTTTGCCGATATTCCTCGAGGATGCGCTTTTGCATGGCCTCGGTATAGGTGCCGATGACGTAGCCTGGCTCCTTTGGCCGCGGCACACGGCCTACGCTGACCGAATTACCGGCGATCTCCATCGTGCCGTCGGAGCCGGTAAAGATCAGCCCCTCGCTCTCTTCGCCGCCATCCACAAAATTGACGCGCAGACTGAGGTTGAATCCCTCGCGATAATCGAAGAGCCCCAGCATCACGTCCGGAACATCTCTTCCATCCTTCCAGAAACGCAGACCGCCGGTGGCCATGGCGCGTGTCGGGCCGTTGGAGCCGGTGATGAAGTGCGTGCCGCTGAAAAGATGCACGAAGAGATCGCCGGCCACTCCGCTGCCGTAGGCCTTCCACTTGCGCCATTGAAAGAAGTGCTCGGCGTTGAAGGGAATCTTCGGTGCGGTACCGAGAAAGCGCGGCCAATCGCAGGTCTCCGTCGATGCATCGAGCGGAACGGTGTAGTTCCATGCGCCCATCGAGGAGTTCCGATCCCAGCGCGCGGTGACCATGTTCAGCTGGCCAATGGCGCCGGAGGCAAGCAGCTCTTTGGCCTTGGCGTAAATCATGGAGCTGACGCGCTGGCTTCCGATCTGGATGATCCGCTTGGTCGCGCGTGCAGTCTCGATCATCTCCGGACCGTCTGTATAGAGATGGATCATGGGCTTCTCGCAATAGACGTCTTTCCCTGCCTTCATCGCATCGACCGCGGCCTGCTTATGCCAGTGATCGGGCGTGGCGATGATTACGGCATCGATATCTTTCCGCGCAAGAATCTCGGCGTAGTTTCGAGTCGTGAAAATGTCGCTGCCCCAAAGCTCCTTGCTGTGCTCGAGCCTGCCATCGTAGCAATCGGCGACTGCGACCAGCTTCACGCCCGGCACCTGGACCGCCGTCTTGGTATCGCCCTGCCCCTGAATACCCGCTCCAATCAACGCGAACTGGATATGATCGTTGGCTGCGACCGGCTTCTCCGGCTCGCTCATTGCGGTCAGCGCATGGACCTTGGCTCCGAACAGCGTTTGCGCGCCCGCCGTTCCCGCCGCCTTCAGAAAACTCCTGCGATTCAATTCGTGCACCCTAGCCCTCATCTCGAAAGTTGCCCGTCGCCTGACATCATAAGCGTTCGAAGCGGTCTTCGCTCAAGCGCAGCGAAGTGAGGGCCTGCTTATCGGAGATAAAGATTTCTACTTGGACACGCTCCCCTGCGCAGTCGCAGACTGGAACCAGATGAGATGGACTTTCGTGGAACAGCGGCACACCGGATCGAATTCGTCCGCAATTGACAATCTCGAAATATGTTCGAGCCATGACGGCATGGCGAGGTATGTTTCCGTCCTAATACATTGGCTGTATTTGCGCTGCTTATGCGGCATAACAATTTGTAATACTTCAAAGCGGCTCGGCCGCATTACGGTGAAATCATGAACACGGAGAAAACAATTGCCATCGTCGGCGCCGGAGTCAGCGGTGCGCTGACTGCTTATCACCTGCTTCGCAAGCAGGCGCAGGCGAGGGCTATTGTGATCGATCCTCGCAGCGAGTTAGGGCTGGGACTGGCCTACTCCACTCCGAGCCTGGAGCACCTGCTGAATGTGCCGGCCGGCAAGATCAGCGCGATACCCGACCAGCCCGACCACTTTCTCCTGTGGCTACAGAAGAACTACGACGCGAAGGCAACGGCATCCTACTTCGCTCCCCGCGCGGTTTTCGGCCGCTACATTCAGTCGCTGCTTCAGGCCGTTTCCGGCATCGAGCATCTGCGGACCTCGGTGCAGAGCTGCCGCATCGTGAGCGATCAGGTTGTCTTAAACCTGGCCGACGGAACGGAGTTGATTGCCGACACGGTGGTCTTCGCCATCGGCAACTTCGATCCTGCGCCGCTGCCTGGGGTCGCGGAAGAGACCATCGCCAACGGCGTTTACTGCCACTCCGCGTGGGCGAATGCGACCTATGCAGGCCTGCCTGCCGATGCTCCAGTCGCTCTGATCGGTTCCGGACTCACTACTGTCGACGTGCTGCTCAGGCTCAGAGAAACGGGCCATCGCGGACAGATAACGGCGATCTCCCGGCACGGCATCTTCCCTTACCGTCATGCCCCGTATGATCCTTTGAGCCAATCGGTCATCGATGGTGAAGCGCCGGTGAAGGCGCGCGATCTTCTTCATCGAGTGCACCAGGCCATCAAGCAGGGCGGCGACTGGCGAGCGGTTGTCGATTGTCTCCGCACTCGCACCAATGAATTGTGGCTGGCACTCCCTGTTGTCGAGCAGAAGCGCTTCCGCCGCCACCTGCAGCGCCGTTGGGATGTGGTGAGACATCGCATGGCGCCCTCCATCGCCGATCGCATCGAAGCGGAGCTCGAGGTGGGAACACTCGCACTGCATCGTGGAAGCCTGCATGCCGTGCTGCCCTCTCCGGATGGAGCGCGGGTTCAGTTTCGGACGGCCGATGGCGACGTCAAAGAGCTCGCCGCGACGCGCGTCATCAATTGCACCGGTCCGAACATGAACTATCGCCGCGTTGGCTCTTCCCTGCTGGACAGCCTCTTTGCCCAAGGGCTGGCCGTTGCCGGGCCGCTCGGTTCCGGCCTGTGGACCGACTCAAACGGCGCTTTGCGCAACCAGGACGAGTTGTTCTCGGATATTCTCTTCCATGTCGGCCCGGGACGGCAGGGCACGCTGCTCGAATCGATTGCCGTGCCCGAACTGCGGTGCCAGGCAGCGGCCATGGCTACGCTGCTCGTCGACCGCTCCCAGACGCCGGCACATGCTGAGCAAGATGAAGCCGCCGGGCAAATCTCCGACAGCGATGAGACGAAACGGATGCGGTCTATCCGAATCTCTGCAATCGACGCTATGGCCAGTCTATGACCGCGCCTCCTGAGTACGCTCCGGGCATGAAGCGACGATCGTACCTTGAGAATCTGCTCTGGAACCTGCACGGAGCGGCTGCCATCGGCATCGCCAGCGGGTTAGCCTGCGTCGTCGTCCGGCTTTTCTTTCGGCTCCTGCAGTGGCTGCTCACCGGCCATGCCGGATTGCTGGCCGATGCGGCGCATAGCCTGCCCTCATGGCGCAGAGTCGTCACCCCGGCCATCGGTGCGCTATGCGCCATGGCGGTGACCTGGATAGCGAAGCGCTTCGTACGGGCTGGGGCCTTCGAAGAATATGTGGAGGCGGTGCGACTGCACGGCGGACGCATTCCCTTTGTCCCCACTCTGGGGAGAACCATCTCTTCCGCTTTTTCGGTAGCCTCCGGCGCAGCCATCGGGCGCGAGGGCTCGATGATTCAATTCGCCTCCGCGGCTACCTCGCTGCTTGGCCGGCGCGCGAAGATCTCTCTGCTGCCGCTGGCCACCCAGGTTGCGTGCGGCGCAGCTGCGGCGGTCGCAACGGTCTACCAGGCGCCCATCGCGGGCATGTTCTTCGCGGCAGAGATCGTCATCGGAAAAATTGCTCTCGCCGATTGCCCTCTACTGTTAGTCGCAGCTTTCGCCGGAAGCCTCACCGGACGTTTCATCCTGGGCGGCGGACCGCTCTTCGCGGTGCACGCGCGCCTGGGCGCTGACCTCCCACATATCCTGCTGGCGGTAATTGCAGCAGCATTGATCGGAGTTCTCGGCCCAGCGTATCAATGGGTCGTTCGCAGCCTGCGCTTCAGCTCCAGATTGCCTCTGCCGCTGCTGTGGAGCGGTCTGCTGGTGGGCGCTCTCTCGCTGAGCAGCGCGCAGGTGTGGGGGAACGGCGATGCCGCACTGCTCAGCATGATGCAGTCCACGCCTGCTCTCTCCGCTCTGCTCTCGATTTTCCTGCTACGGCTTTGCGCCACTACTTTTTGCGTGGGAACCGGAACCGTCGGAGGAGTCTTCACTCCGACGCTTTTCGCAGGCAGCGCTATCGGCTTGATCGGGATACATCTGATCCATGGTTCGAATCCTTTGCTCTTCGCTATCGTGGGCATGGGGTGCCTGCTTGCCGCAGTCACGCACGCCCCGCTGATGGCTACGCTGATGGCAGTCGAGTTGACCGGCCAGTGGAGGCTTTTGCCGCTGATCCTGGTCTGCAATCTGATTGCGTGGGGCGTGGCGCGCAGCCTCTCTTCGCGAGCGCTGTACGGGATCGCTACATCGGAGCCCGGAGGTGAGCTGCCGCGAGAGAGCAGACCCTCGATGCTCGCTGACGAACAGACGGTTAGCCCGAAAGCAGCCCCATCTTTGAAAACCACCTAACCGGAAATATTCTTTAACAGTGGAAGATTGTCTGCCCCAAGAGAATCAGCAGTCTGAGCGATCAAGAGTCGCGGCGTAGCCACTGCAGATCGATGTACAGTGAAGCAACGTGGAGAATTTTCGTCTTAAAGTCTTTCGGGTCGTGGCGACGCACCTCAACTTCAGCCGTGCAGCCGAAGAACTTCTGCTGACGCAGCCCGCCGTCACCCAGCAGATCAAGGCACTCGAAGATGAATACGGCGTCCCGCTCTTCGACCGCAGCGGAGGCCGCATTACTCTCACGCCGGGGGGACAGGCCCTGTTGCCTTTCGCGCAACGCATGAAAGCGCTCTCCGATGAAGCGTCGGAGGCGGTCGCCAATGCGGTTGGGAAACAGGGTGGCCAGCTTGCGGTCGGAGCTTCGCAGACCATCGGCGTCTATCTGCTGCCCAGGCTCGTCGCCGGCTTCCTCGCGGAGAATCCACGCGTCTCGATGACCGCGGTGAGCGGCAACACCGACGCCATGCTCGAAGAGCTCATCGCGCACCGCATTCATCTCGCCTTGATCGAGGGGCCGGCGCTGCGCAAAGACATCCACATCGAGCCCTTCATGGAAGATCAGATGGTGCTGGTGGTCGCAGCCAGCCACGAGTGGGCCGACCATGAAATCGATATTGCGATGCTCAAAGAAGCACCGCTGCTGATAAGGGAATTCGGCTCCGGCTCGCGCCGCGTGGTAGAGAACGCGCTGGCCCATGCCGGCCTGAAGACCAAGGACCTCAACACGCGCATGGAACTGGACTCGACCGAAGGTCTGCTCACAGCCGTTGAAGCAGGGCTTGGCGTAACCTTCGCCTCACGCTGGGCCGTGCGTAATCAATTGGCGCTCGGCACGCTGAAGCTGGCACGCGTTCGTGGGCTCAAATTGTCGCGAATGTTTTCTCTTGCCTATCCTGCAGGACCGGAACCGACTGGGAATGCCGGGGCATTTCGCTCTTTCCTGCTGAGCCGGCCAATGGACCCCACTCCTCAGACGAAGAATCGGGCAGCAAAGAAAACTGCCTCTCCGTGAGACATGAAGGAGAGGCAGTTCGTGAGAAGCCGTTTTACGACGCTCGCTAGTCTTTATTCCTCCCAGCGGCGGAAGACCAGCGAGCCGTTGGTGCCTCCGAAGCCAAAGGAGTTCGACAAGGCATAGTCGAGCTTCGCATTCTGAGGATGATTGGCAATGTAGTTCAGCTTGCACTCCGGATCGACATTGTCGAGATTTGCGGTCGGAGGAACGATCTGATTCATGAGGGCCATGATGGTGATGCCGGCCTCCAGACCTCCGGCGCCGCCCAGCAGGTGGCCGGTCATCGATTTCGTCGAGCTGACCAGCAGCTTGTGGCTGGTGGCATGTTCGCCGAAGAGGCGCTGCATGGCCTTCGACTCGGTGGCGTCTCCCAGCGGGGTCGAGGTGGCATGTGCGTTTACGTAGTCGATCTGCTCGGGCCGCAGGTTGGCGCTCTTGAGAGCGTTTTCCATAGCACGGAAGCAGCCGTCTCCGTCTTCGGGCATGCCGGTGATGTGGAAGGCGTCCGCGCTCATGCCGTAGCCGATAATCTCGGCCACGATCTTTGCGCCGCGAGCCTTGGCGTGTTCGAGCTCTTCGAGGATCAAGATGCCCGCTCCTTCGCCGCAGACAAATCCATCGCGATCTTTGTCGAAGGGACGGCAGGCGTGCTCCGGATCATCATTGCGCGTAGAGAGCGCGCGCATGGCCGCAAAACCGCCGATGCCCATGGGAGTAATGGCCGCCTCAGAACCGCCGGCGATCATTACGTCCGCGTCGCCCCGCTCGATGATGCGATAGGCATCGCCGATGGAGTGCGCGCTGGTGGTGCAGGCTGTCGCCGTGGCCTCGTTGGGGCCTTTGGCGCCGTACCGGATGCTCACCTGGCCGGCAGCAAGATTGATGATGGCTGCAGGAATGAAAAATGGGGATATCTTGCGCGGACCACCGGCAAGCATGGCGCTATGCTCGCGCTCGATGATGTCGAATCCGCCGATACCGGAGCCGATGTGAACTCCAACGCGCGTCGCATTCTGGTCGGTGATCTTGAGGCCTGAGTTCTCCATGGCTTCGTGGGTAGCGCCAAGGGCAAGATGGATGAAGCGCGCCATCTTGCGCGACTCCTTCTTATCCACGAAGTCGAGTGGATCGAAGTTCTTGACCTCGGCCGCAAAGGTGACGGAGAAGCCTGTCGTGTCGAAGGCGGTAATGGGCGCCATCCCGCTCTTACCCGCGAGCAGCTTCGACCAGATCTCGGGAGCCGTGTTGCCCACTGCGCAAACCAGCCCGAGCCCGGTAACTACAACGCGCCGTTGCAAGGTTACTTGCCGCCTTTCGCGTTCTTATCGATGTACTCGATAGCATCCTTCACGGTCTTGATCTTCTCGGCGTCCTCGTCGGGGATCTCGATGTCGAAGGCTTCCTCAAACTGCATGACCAGCTCAACGACGTCGAGCGAATCGGCGCCGAGGTCTTCCTGAAAAGAAGCGCTGGGGGTGACTTCGGCTTCATCGACCTGGAGCTGCTCGACGATGATCTGCTTAACCTTCTCTTCCACTGCTGCCATGCGTGTCTCTCCTCTTGGGTGCTACTGAATCAGTTCGGTTGCAGATTTTTGTGCCGGATATAGAGACACAACTTTTCCTTGCCCCGAAATTTCAAGTCTACTGAGGCCGTTTAGTGGTGTAAAGCGGCGGAGGCGTTTCTCTTCAACTTCTCCACAGAGATGCCCGGACGCCGGGAAGGGTGCAGCGTTATAGTTCATCCATGATTCTATGGATGGTAATCGCGCTCGCGGCTGCGGGACTGGCCGCATTGCTGGCGTGGCTGGCGGCAAAGGCGGCCACTGGGCAGCGCGCTGAGGGTTTAGCCGCAGAAGTGTCCCAGAAGTCCGCCGCGCTCGATGCGGTGATGCGCGAGAAATCCGCGGCAGAAGCGAACTGGAACGAACGCGATGCGAAACAGCGCTCCGAAATTGCCAGGCTGGAGGCCGGAAACAGCCATTTACAGCAGCGAGTCGAGGCCCTGCAGAGCGAATGCACCAGCAATGAGTCGCTTAAGGATCAGCTGCGTGGGGACATTTCGGGGCTCAAATCGACGGTCGCAGAGCTTACGGCTAAGTTTGAGGCAGAAAAGAACGCATCGCAGGAGAAGCTTACGGTGCTGACCTCGGCCCGGAAAGAGCTTTCAGATCAATTCGAGGCTCTCGCCAACCGCATTCTGGACGAGAAATCGAAGAAATTCACCGATCAGAACGAGGCGAATCTGGGCAATCTGATTAAGCCGCTCAAGGAGAAATTCGGCGAATTCCAGACCAAAGTCGAGAGCCTGGAGAAAGACGGCCTCACCGGCCGGACCGAGCTGAAGACTCAGATTGAGCAGCTTCGCACGCTGAACGAGCGGCTTTCGCAGGACGCGACCAACCTGGTGAGCGCGCTGCGCGGCTCGTCCAAGACCCAGGGAGACTGGGGCGAGTTAGTGCTCGAGAGCATCCTCGAATCTTCCGGATTGCGCAAAGGGTACGAATATCGCGTACAGGAAAGCTTCACGCGCGAGGATCGGACGCGGGCGCGGCTAGACGTGATCCTGGATTTGCCGGAAGGACGGCACCTGGTGCTGGACTCCAAGGTGTCGCTCAACGACTACAACGACGCCTGCAGCGCAGTGGAGGACTCCCTGCGCGATGCCGCATTGGGCCGCCATCTGACTGCGGTGCGGACGCATATCCGCGACCTCTCGAAGCGCGACTACCACGCCCTTTACAGCCTCAACTCGCTGGATTTCGTGATCATGTTCGTCCCCATCGAGCCGGCATTCATCGCCGCCATCGGCCGGGACAACAAGCTGTGGCAGGAGGCCTGGGAGAAGAGCGTCCTACTGGTGAGCCCCAGCACGCTACTGTTTGTACTCCGCACCGTTGCCCAACTGTGGAGACAAGAGCAACAGACCAAAAATGTGCAGGAGATCGTCCGGCGTGGCAGCGAACTTTATGACAAGCTCGCCGCCTTCGCCAAAGATCTAACCGATGTCGGCAAAAGCCTGGACGCAGCGCGGAGCAGCTACGACGACGCGTACAAGAAGCTGGCTCAGGGCAAGGGCAACGCCATCCGCCAAGCAGAGATGCTGAAAGAGCTAGGGGTGAAACCGGTGAAGTCCCTTCAGCAATCGCTGCCTCCAAAGCTGGCCGGGCTAGCCTTTCAGGATGAACAGGACGGGAGTGATGACGGCCTGAGCCTGGCTGCCAAAAGCGATGAGGAGACAGCGTTAAATCGCCGCGAGTAGCTATTTCTCGTCGTTCGTCGTGAACGAGCCAGTCGCATGCTGGCCGGGCGCCTCTTGCGGATGCCGCTCCGAATCTTTGGGATCTTTGTTTACGACCGCGCGGTGTGTTGCCTGGCCGGCTTGACGGGGATCTGGGGGCTCTACGGGCTGCACGCTGGGCTGGGGCTGATTTTTGGCCTGTTCCTCAGCCGGCTCCTGCTGTTTCGCTGCTTCCGCCATGAATGACTCCTCCGTGCTTCTCCACCGTTGGATGCACAGGGCAGAGATGGCGCGTTAGCTTCCCGGGGCGATACGGAAGGCTTGGCGCAGGCGCTGCCAGGTCACTGAGAGATCTTCGGGAAGGACGCGGCTTTCGGCTACCACAGTCATGAAGTTGGTATCTCCAGCCCAGCGCGGCAGCGCATGCAGGTGAAGGTGTTCGGCCACTCCCGCTCCCGCCGCCTTCCCCAGATTCAGTCCAAAATTAAATCCGTGGGGATGGTAGACCTCTTGGAGCGCCAGCTCGCAGCGCTGGGCCAGATCGGCCATCTCGTGCGCGGTCTCCCGGTCGAGCACGGCAAGCGACGACCTGTGAGCATACGGGACGATCATGACGTGTCCGGCATTGTAGGGATAGCGGTTGAGACAGACGAAGTTGAACTCGCCGCGATCGACGATGCCGGCTACGCGCTCGGCCTCATCCACAGCCATGCCTTGGGTGATGGCGTAGTCGGCGGCGGCGATGATGTTGCAGAAGACGCAACCCTCGTCTCCAGGCCACGCGCTCAGCTCCTCGGGAACGCCCTTGCGCGCGTTCTTTTGCTCATCGGTGACATAGGCATAGCGCCAGGGAGTCCAGAGATGGTCCATGGATAGAGATTAGCTAAAGTCCGGGTGGCTAAAAAGCGGACAGCTAAAAAACGGGTAGCTAAAGTCCGGTTGGCGGTAAGACGGCGAGACAGGCTGCACGGAAGGAAACCTGAGCTTGGGGGGGCCTCATTTTGACGACCGCAGAAAGGAAGAATTCCGGCGATGCTTTGGTCAAACAACACTTGGAATGGCTCTACACATCGCACTTCGCTAAAAAAAACAAGGCAGACTCCGAAGAGCCTGCCTTGTTTTGCTAACCGTTTCTTTGCTAACTGCTTTTAGCTGACCGGACTTTTAGCCAGCCGCTTCTTAGCGACCCGCCTTTTCGCTAACCGCCGCCTGTTCCTTCAGAGCAGCTGCCTTGTCCGTTAGCTCCCAGCCGAAGTCGGCTTCGTTGCGGCCGAAGTGGCCGTAGGCTGCCGTCTTGCGGTAGATGGGCCGACGCAGGTTCAGGCTCTCGATGATGCCCTTGGGCGTCAGCTTGAAGTTGTCGCGCACCAGCTTCTCGAGCTGCTCGGCCGGAAGCTTGCCGGTTCCGAAAGTGTCGACCAGTACGCTGACCGGCTCGGCCACGCCAATGGCGTACGCCAGCTGAACCTCGCAGCGCTCGGCCAGGCCGGCGGCAACGATGTTCTTGGCGATATAACGCGCCATGTAGGCAGCGGAGCGATCGACCTTTGTCGGATCCTTGCCCGAGAACGCGCCGCCGCCGTGACGGCCCATGCCGCCGTAAGTATCGACGATGATCTTGCGTCCGGTCAGGCCGGTGTCGCCCATGGGACCGCCGATGACGAAGCGTCCGGTGGGATTGATGTGGTACTTGGTGTTCTCATCGAGAAGATGCGCGGGCAGGACAGCCTGGATGACATGCTTCAGGATGTCGGCGCGAAGATCTTCGGTCGAGATGTTCTCGGCATGCTGGCTGGAGATGACCACGGCATCGATGCGGACCGGCTTGTGGTTCGCGTCGTACTCCACGGTGACCTGGCTCTTGCCGTCGGGACGCAGGTAGGGCAGCTTGCCGTTCTTGCGGACTTCGGTAAGGCGACGCGTGAGCTTGTGCGCAAGCGAGATCGCGGTCGGCATCAGCTCTTCGGTCTCGTTGCTGGCATAGCCGAACATCATGCCCTGGTCGCCGGCCCCGCCGGTATCCACGCCCATGGCGATGTCGCCCGACTGCTTGTTGATCGAGGAGATGACGGCGCAGGTGTTGGAGTCGAAGCCATACAGCGCGTTGTCGTATCCGATAGCCGCCACGACACCGCGGACCAGCGATTGGAAATCGACATAAGCGCGCGTGGTGATTTCACCGGCGATGACGACCAGACCGGTAGCGGTCAGGGTTTCGCAGGCTACACGGCTGTAGGGATCCTGCTCCAGGCAGGCATCGAGGATAGCGTCGGAGATCTGATCGGCGATCTTATCCGGATGCCCCTCAGTCACCGACTCTGACGTAAATAAAACTCTATTGCGTGCGGACAATACGGAGTTCCTCCAATTTGGGATGGCAACGGCTCGCGGAAACTCGTCTTCCGCATTGGCCGGATTGATTCACAGGTAGATTCCATGACTTGGAGAGAAATGACTGGCGGCCAGGAATCTGGAGTGGACATCCCGAAATCAACATCTGTTCGATGTTACAAGACCAGAGCTAACTGCGACAAAGGACTAAAGCGAATGGGCGAAACAAAATGGTCACCAGCGATTGGCTAGCTTGAACGGGGCAGAGGTGGGCAACTGTGGAAAGAGAAATGACGGGTCAATGCGGAAGACGGTGCGGAAGGTCGGCGGCGGCGGCAGAGACTTCCTGCGTACGAGGATGAGCAACTTGCGCCGACATCTTGTTGCTGACGTAATGCCAGACAAACCATCCCAGCACCGCGAGAAGGGTCAACAGGAGTGCGACTCCAGCCCAGCGGAGACGCTTGTTGGGGAGGTCGCCTACATTGGTGCGATTCTTGCCCACGTTTTCGGCGAATTCGATCCAGCTGGCGTCATCGTCCTTGAGCTGCCCGCTGCCTTGATAGGCAGCCATGAACCGCTCGACCCAGGCATCTTCGTCCAGGCCTACGACTCGCGCATACCCGCGCACGATTCCCTTGTTGAAGACTCCGCCGGGCAGACGCTGGAAGTTGCTGGATTCCAGAGCTTGCAAGTGGCTGCTGCTGATCTTCGTGGCCTCGCTGATGGCCTCCAGACCAATGCCCCGGCTTTCCCGTTCTCTCCGTAACTCGGTGCCGAATTCAGACATGCTTCCGAACCTCACTACAAAAGGCAGAAGGGCAAGGATTTCAATGACTTACAGTAGATATATCGCCGGAGCCTGGGGGACGTCAAAGGAAAACTGCATAATTTCCCTTTATTTTCATATACCTACTGGATACTGCCTGCACCACCGGTGGTGCTTTTGTAACTCTGAATTCACATATCGGCAACTTCCGTCCGATATTTCTCATTTTGGTACACTCACCAGAGTGAGTGCAACTGAGGGGACTGATCTAATCGCTTCGATTAAAGCGTTAGCACCCCGGAATTCAGGGTTGTCGGACAGCTGTAAATGCTCCCTCCAACCGCTCATTTGTAGCCTGACTTCTATCCACTCATGAATAAACTGGTCATCGGCAACCTTCTTCACCGCCCTCTCCGCACGCTCATCAGCGTGGTGGCCGTAGCCATCGAAGTGGTGATGATTCTATCCATCGTGGCTGTCATGGTGGGCCAGGTCAGCAATGCCAGCCGCCAGACGGGCGGCATCGGCGCCGACATCATCATGCGCCCCCCAAACGCCAGTTTCATCAGCTCGGTGGGCGGCGCGCCGGTTCCGGCGAAGATTGCCGAGGTGCTGCGCAAGCTGCCCCATGTGGCAGTTGCTGCGCCCGCGATTACCGACTTCAATATGGCGGGCGGATTGGAGACGATCTGGGGGATCGACTTCCAGAGCTTCAATGCCCTGCGGCCCTTCGTCTTCCTCTCTGGCGGCCCCTTCACCGGCCCGAACGACGTCATGGTCGACGATCTCTACGCGCGCTCCGCGCCCAAGAACAGCGGACCAAGGGTAGTCGGCGCCACCATCCAGGTCTTGAATCATCCCTTTCGCATCAGCGGCATCGTCGAACACGGCAAAGGAGGACGCGTCTTTCTTCCCATCCGTACCCTTGGTGCGCTGATGGGGAGCGCGGACAATGCATCGCTCTTTTACATCAAAAGCGATGACCTGAAGAATCAGGACCTGATCCGCAACGAGATTCATGCCACGCCTGGCCTAAGCCAGTATCAGGTTCAGACAGTTCAGGAGTTCTTCTCGCAGATGACTCCCGACCACCTGCCGGGCTTCAATATCGCGCTGCGCGCCGTGATCGGCATTGCGGTCATCGTCGGCTTTCTGGTCATCTTCCAGTCGATGTACACCGCGGTTCTGGAGCGCACCCGGGAGATCGGAATTCTCAAATCGCTGGGCGCATCGAAGACCTATATCGTCAATGTCGTTCTGCGGGAAACGGCGCTGGTCACCATTGCGGGCATTATCGCTGGCATCCTCCTGGCGGAGGCGCTCAGGCTCATCATGGCTTATCGATTTCCTACCTTGCCCTTCCCCATCACTGCTGAATGGAGATTGCGCGGAGCGGTGATCGCACTGGTCGGGTCCATCTTGGGTGCAATTTATCCAGCCTGGAAGGCGGCACGGAAAGATCCCATCGACGCTTTGGCCTACGAATAAGGCCACGTCTGCGGGCTTTCCGTTGTGACGGTTATCATCATTTCTATACTTCAATAAAGTGACTGTCGTTCACTGGCATTGCCCCTTGCCTTGCTCCGGAACCCCATCGGGAACCGCTACTTCTGCCGACGTTCGTGTTCGTTATCAAGAGAGCCAGAGTGCAATGAAGCGGAAGCAGCTCGTCCAAAATCTGGGCTGGTGCCTGTGGATCGCGGCGATCGTGGTGATTGCCGCGGTGCACGCGGTCCATCTGCGCGCCGATTTTCCCAACTACTCGCCTTGGATGGACTACTCGAAATACACAGACGAGGGATGGTACGGCAAAGCGGCGATCGAGCACTACGTGCTTGGGTCGTGGTATGTGCGCGGCGATTTTAATCCCTCGGTCGCGCTCCCTGTTCTGCCTGCGCTGGAGTGGATCGTGTTTCACTTCACCGGCGTGAGCCTGGTGGGTGCGCGCTTGCTCGTGCTGGCGGCGTTTGCGCTAAACCTGGTGCTGGCTTACGGAATCGTGCGCACACAAGCCTCGCGATGGATAGCGTTGCTGGCGCCGAGCCTGCTCGCGGTCAACGCATTTTTATACGCCTTCAGCCGCCTGGCCATCCTCGAGATGCTGCTGATCCTATTTCTGCTGGCGTCGTGGCTGCTTGCGCTGCGGCTGCCAAAGACGGTGAATGAGGTAAGCAGGATTGCTCTGCTGTCCGCCATCGGGCTTCTGCTCTGCCTGATGGTTTGGAGCAAAACCACAGCGATCTTCGTGGCGCCGTCGACGCTGCTGCTTATCTGGCACGCTTATGGTTACAGATTCCGAGCCGGCTGCAAGGCCATCTTTGTAACTCTCCTGGCCGCCGTTCTGCCCTGGAGCGCGTATTACCTGCTGTGCGTACGTCCGCACTATGCCTTCGATTACCACTATCTCTTTGCGGCCAACGAATGGGTGCAGCCACCGACGCTGATGGGACGTCTCGCTGCGTTCTGGTACGCGCTGCATGGATCGCTGTGGATCGATCCGTGGCTGTGCCTGCTGGCGCTGTTTCTCATCGCGCTCTCCGTAGTATTCTTTCGCGCCATCTGGAAGAATCCGGTCTTCACCGCGTCTTTGCTGGCCATTGCCGGCTACATCTTCTTCATCGGCTGGCATAACAATATGCAGCCGCGCTATTACCAGGTCATCGCCTTTCCTGTGGTATTCATCGTCGCTCTAAGCCTCGACACTCTGCTTCTAACAAAACATGCGGACGGTATTACGGGGAAACTACGGCTGCCGCTGGCGATCGCGTGCATTGGCGTCGCTGCAATTTCCTCGGTGCGAAATCTGAACGAAGTCGTCTATTGGACCGGGCATCCGCAGTATTCCTGGATCTCAGCAGCGACTCAGATCACCCGTTACATCGACGAGCATCCGAACGGCAATCGTCTGCTGCTCTCGATCAGCGGTGACAACATCACGCTGGTGACGCACCTACCGGCCATCTGCGATGACTTCGGGACCTGGGACCTTCCGCTGCGGATTCATCACTATCAACCGGGGTGGTATGCGGCATGGAATGAGCTCGATCCTGGCACTCTGCAAGATCTTCATACGCAATATTCGCTGGAGCAGGTGGCGGTTTTTCATGCCTTCGACGATCCGGATCGCAACCAATTGGTGCTTTATAAGCTGCATCCTCTGCCTCCCAACCAGCAGCACTATGACGAAGCCTTCGAAGAAGCCGGCAACGCGGGCAGATGAACGGGCCGCTTATACAAATCCTGGCCTGAATCCCCCAAATTGGGGAACGCGTGAACCCGAATGGCTACTTTTCTTTTCGGAATGGGTTCAGTAGGCTAAAGAAGCTCTGAACGGCTTTTACCGCGACCGGCTTTTGGGTCCCTCATGCGTAGTTTTCGTCTCATTGCTGTATCTGCTCTGGTTGTGCTGCTGAGCGGGCTTGCACCCTTAGCGCTCGCGACCGTGTCGCATCCGGAGACATACCACCGGCATGCACGGCACCTGCAGGCCGCGTCCTCCGCTCGCCATGCGGGCACTCGGAGTCGATCGCGGCGCCCGGCATCGGTTTGTCGCACACGTCAGCAGCTCCCGGTTCGCGGCTCGAGACGACGCGGCGCAGCGCTGATTGCTGCGCACCGGCATGCCGCTCCCATTGCTCCACAGAAGATAGAGGTAGCGACGACGATTCCAACTGCTCCGTTGAAGCACTGGGTGATTCTGCCTCCGCTCACCGGCTCGCATCAGTCGCTGGTGCGGCAGAACGTGCGGACCGTGGCGGACGGCCTGGAGCGTATTGAGGACGACGCGCAGCTCAATGAGTTGCGGCGCGAACGAGCGCTAGTGCCGGTGCCGGTAAGCGCGCAGCTGCACATCAACGAAGGATTGCCGATGAACCGGCGTTATTGCCGCCCGTGGACGGCGCAATTCCTCGCCGATCTGGCGAGAGCGCACACTACACGCTTCCGCCGCAGCCTGCAGGTGAACTCCGCAGTGCGGACGGTCGAATATCAGCGCTATCTGATGGAAGTCAACGGCAATGCAGCGGCCGCCGACGGCGATATCGCCTCCCCGCACCTCACCGGCGCGGCCGTGGATATTGCCAAGAAAGGCCTCTCCACTTCGGAAGTCTCGTGGATGCGCGCTTATTTGTTGCCGCTGGAGCAGGCCGGAAGGATCGACGTCGAGGAAGAGTTCTACCAGGCCTGCTTTCACGTCACCGTGTATAAGTCCTATACGCCGGCGCCCAATCCTGGAATGCCGAGATATCGGGCAGGCTCTACTCTGCTTGCGGAGCGCGTGAAATAAGGAGTCTTCCGTGCGGCTACGTTCAACGTTCGATCTCCATTTGACAACTTTAGTGAGCGATTGGCTTTAAGATCGACCGGTGACCACTTTAGTATTACCTGCATGGACGACAGTAGCCGGTGGTGCCCTTGCTTTGGCTCCGGTGCTGTGGTTCGGCTTCAACAGCGAACGACTACAGGCATGGCCCTCTGACCGCAAAGCGGCTTCGTCCGCAATCCAATTGGCATTGCCAGCGCTGCTCTGCGTGCCCTATACCGTCGTCACCGCTCCGCTGGGAATGTTTCATTGGAAGTGGTTCTTGCTCTATGCATTTCTGCCGGTGTTGATCGCCGGGGTCCTGATGCTGGTCACAAGGCTGGATCCGGAGCAGCGCGGGCATTGGCTGGAGTTCGTTGTCCTGCTCACGCTGGGGCTGACCGTCGACCTTCGCTGGTTTGACAACGCCTGGCCACGGCACCTGGATGCGTTCAATAAGATTCTTCTGCTGGATGCAGGACTCTACGCGTTTCTCATCATACGGCGGTTGACCGGCGTAGGCTTCGATCTGCGTCTGCGGCGGGATGACTGGAAGATTGGCCTTCGCGAATGGGCCTTTTACGTGCCGATCGCCCTCTCGCTCGGTTTAGCGGTGGGATTTCTCCACTGGCATCGCCACCTGGAGCGAGCCTGGATGGCGCCTCTGATCTGGATAGGCATCTTCTTTGTGGTCGCGCTGCCCGAGGAGATCTTCTTTCGCGGCTGGATGCTGAATCTATTGGAGCGCAGGCTGGGACGGACGGCGGCGTTGATCATCACGTCCATTGTCTTTGGGCTGGCGCATTTCAATAAACGGACGACTTCGTTCAACTGGCGCTATGTGCTTCTTGCGGCCATCGCCGGCATCTTCTATGGGCGAGCCTGGAGTAAGCAGCGGCGCTCGAGTGCATCTGCGATTACGCATGCGTCCGTGGATACGATATGGGGCGTGTTGCTGCGGTGAGCCCGCAACGCCGATATCGTCCGCATCAGGGCTGATGGGGATGAAGATATCTTGCTGGGGGATGGTAGTGGAGATAGCCGATCCCCACGCGCATGTGCCGCTGGATGTGGTTTGGCACTGTGATGGCCACGCCGATTCCCAGGATGGCGTGGGCGATTCCCAGAGTGTAGAGGTTGCGATAGCGCAGAAATAAAGCGCACGCGATGAATCCCCATATCAGCGTGAGGACAACGAGGATCGGATTGGGAATATGCGCGAGGGTGAAGAGCGCGGTGGCTCCGGCTGCCGCGACCCATCGATTGGAGAATAGACGCAGGAAGCGGCCGAGGAAATAATCCTGCAAGAGAAATTGCTGCACCAGAGCCCAGAGGATGTATCCGGTGAAGTGGAAGTCGAGAGAAACGCGGCCCAAGTGACGATGCAGGGTATGAGCGTGCCACGCAACAGCGATGGAAATCGCGGCGAGCAATGCGGCAAGGCCCACGACCCATAGCGAACGCAGGAATCCTTCGCCGGTGAGTCCGAGCGCTGCCGGTTTTTCACGGCGCAGAACAGTCACCGCAATCAGAACAATGATGGCAATCCAATAAAGGATGCGCTGCGCGGGATTGGGCGTCCAAATGACGGCGAGGATCAGACCATAACCGAGAGTGAGTTCGAAGATGTCGCGACGGCGTGAGACATGCCGCTCTGCGCCAGAGCGATTCTCCACCATCACGGTTTCCGGGCGGGTCATGCTTACTTTGACGGGCCGGCACATCGGCTGGACGCGGCAGAATGAAGGTTCATTCCACCGCGTGTTGGCCAATGGGAAGGTTAGAGAGCCGCTGCGCCGGCTTCGGCTACCGCGTGGTCCTGATCGCCCGATCCACCGCTAACACCAATGGATCCGATCACCTTGTCGCCCTTCTTCAGCGGAATGCCGCCCGCGAAGATCATGATTTTTCCATCGTTCGATGCGTGAATGCCGAAGAACTGGCTGCCAGACTGCGAATGAGGGGCGAGATCCTTGGTGGCGATGTCGAAGGCCCGCGAAGTGAAGGCCTTCTTGATAGAGATATCGACGGAGCCGATCCATGCCCCGTCCATGCGGACATGGGCGACGAGATTGCCGCCCGCGTCAGCAACAGCAATGTTCATAGGCTGGCCGATCTCGGCGGCTTTCTTTTCGGCAGCGGCGATAATGCGGCGCGCGTCTGCGAGGTTCACGGTTTCTACGGATGTTGGCATGAGTTCTCCTATGCTTTTGTTAAATGTTCAAGTGGGTCGTTGACCAGAAAGCAGACTAGCATCTGCCGATTAAGATCCGTACAGGCGTCGCGACGCAAATGCCGCGCGAAATCCCTGCAAAGGAAGGGATGCTGCGAGGAAAGAAAAAGGCGCTGTTGCCAGCGCCCTTCCTTTTGATATTGCTTACTGCAGCAGCGTTCCGTTCTCCGGCTCGATCTTGGCTTCCTCGGGCGGGATGACGACGGCTGCGGCGACCTTGTCGTCTTCCTCGAGGTTGAGCAGCTTGACGCCTTGCGTCGAGCGGCCCGCGGCGCGGATGGTCTTGGTGTCAATGCGGATGATCTTGCCGTATTGGCTGATGACCACCAGCTCCGATGTGTCGTCGACGAGTAGGATCGACGTGACCTTGCCGTTGCGCGTGGTGGTCTTGACGTTGATGACGCCCTTGCCGCCGCGCGTCTGGAGACGGTACTCATCGACGTCAGTACGTTTCCCGAAGCCGTTGTCGGTGACGCTGAGAATCAGGCAGGCGCAGTCAATGCCTTCCCCATCTTTCCTGCGCTCCTTCGGAGTAACGGCAATGCCCACCACGTAATCGTTCTTGCCAAGATCGACTCCGCGCACGCCATGGGCGGTTCGTCCCATGGATCGAACGTCGTTTTCGTCGAAGCGGATGGCCATGCCGTCGTGCGTGGCGATGAAGACAACCTGGTTGCCGTCGGTGATGCGAACACCGACCAGCTCATCCTCGTCGTCGATGCCGATGGCAATGATGCCGCGCGCCATAACGTTAGAGAAGTCCTTCAGCGGCGTCTTCTTGACCGTGCCTTTGCGCGTCGTGAAGAAGATGAACTTGCCTTCTTCCTCAAGATTGCGCAGGGCAAGGATGGTGCGCACATTTTCGCCGGGCTGCAGGTTGAGCAGGCTGGCCATCGACTTGCCCTTGCCGGCCGCTCCCACATCCGGAACCTCGTATACCTTGAGCCAGTAGACGCGTCCGGTATTGGTGAAGCAGAGCAGGTAGGCGTGCGTGGAGTCGATGATGAGCTGCTGCACGAAATCTTCCTCGCGCGTCTTCATGCCCAGCCGTCCGGTGCCGCCGCGGCGCTGCTGACGGTAGGTGGAAATAGGCGTCCGCTTCAGGTAGCCGGAGTGCGAGACGGTGACGGCAACCTGCTCATCGGCGATGAGATCTTCGAGCTGCAACTCGGCGGTCTCATCCAGAATCTGCGTGCGGCGCTCGTCGCCGTATTCCTTCTTGACGGCTTCGAGCTCTTTGACGATGACAGCGCGCAGCTTCTTCTCCGAAGCCAGGATCGATTCGTACTCGGCGATGTGCTCGCGAATCTCAGCCAATTCTTTGAGTAGTTCGTCGATCGAGAGCTGAGTGAGGCGATAGAGCTGCAGTTCGAGAATTGCGTCGATCTGACGGTAGCTGAGGGTCAGCGTGGCGGTAACGATGGTCGCCGGATCGATGTTGTACTTTGCCGGATCGAGCGTGACGCCCGCCAGAGCCTGATCGCGGACGGTGATGGTGCGTCCGGAGAAGAACTGGAAGAGGTTCTCGCGCGCATCGGCGCGGGAGGACGATCCGCGGATGATCTTGATGACGTTGTCGAGATGGTCGAGCGCAATCTGGTAGCCAAGCAAGATATGCTCACGCTCGCGCGCCTTGCGCAGCTGATAGGCCGTGCGGCGGCGCACCACATCGATGCGGTGATCGAGGAAATGCCGGATCGCGTCGGGGAGCGAAAGCTCCTTCGGCTGACCGTTAATCACGGCCAGGAAGATCATGGAGAAACCTTCCTGCATCTGCGTGTGCTTGTAGAGCTGGTTGAGCACGATCTGTGCTTCGGCTCCGCGCTTGAGCTCGATCATGATGCGCATGCCGTCGCGGTCGCTCTCGTCGCGAACGTCGGAGATCTCGTCGATGATCTTGTCGTTCACCAGCGCAGCGATGCGCTCGATCAGCTTCGACTTGTTCACCTGATAGGGGATCTCGCTGACGATGATCGCCTGGCGTCCCTGGGGCATGTTCTCGATGGCGCACTTGGCGCGCATGAGGAAGCGGCCGCGGCCGGTCTTGTAGGCCTGCGCGATGCCGCTGCGTCCGTAGATGAATCCGCCGGTCGGGAAATCCGGACCCTGCACGTGCTTCAGCACTTCGAGGAGGCCGGCCTGCGGATTATTGATCATCTCGATGGCGGCGTTCACAACCTCGGTGAGATTGTGCGGCGGAATGTTTGTCGCCATGCCCACAGCGATGCCGCTCGATCCGTTAACGATGAGGTTGGGGATACGGGTGGGCAGGACGGTAGGTTCAAATGTGGACTCGTCGTAGTTAGGCGTGAAGTCGACGGTCTCCATCTCGATGTCGGCCAGCAGATCGCCGGCTACCTTCATCAGGCGGCATTCGGTATACCGCATGGCCGCGGGCGGGTCGCCGTCGACCGAGCCGAAGTTGCCCTGTCCATCGATCACCGGATAGCGCATGCTGAACGGCTGCGCCAGACGCACCAGCGTGTCGTAGATGGCCGAGTCGCCGTGCGGGTGATACACACCCATGGCCTGTCCTACGACCTTGGCGCACTTGGTGTACTTCTTGTTATGCTGCAGGCCCATCTCGTGCATGGTGTAGAGCACGCGGCGGTGAACGGGCTTGAGCCCATCGCGGGCGTCGGGCAAGGCGCGGCCGATGATGACCGACATCGAATAGTCGAGGTACGACCGGCGCATCTCGTCTTCGATATTGATCGGAATGAGATTGGCGGCGCCGGTGGGACCGGTCGAACCATTGGGGCCATCGCCATTGTTGCCGTCGCCGAGGGGAAGCTGAGGGTTCTGATCGTCTGCCATAGTTGATTGGGGTCAGGGCGCAGACTGTTTTCATCCGATGAAGAGCTGGGAAGAATGAGTTACGAAGAGAGCCTGCGGAAAATGACCTAAATCTATGATACTGCTTTAGTTAGTCCGCAGCAATGGCGGTTTGGCCAATGGATTCAGGAGTTTGCCGCCCACACTATCGTGTCATCTCGAATTTTGTTCGAAGCGGTCTTGAGAGCCCCTGATTAAAGATCGTTACTTAAGGGTGAGCTTATTTAAGAATTTCTCTTTTTTTTAAATTATGCTTAGCTTCATGCTGCGAGGCCTTCAAGGAAAACACTCCATTCAATTCCGTGGCAAGCCAGAAAGCTATTTGGCTTTTGTTCCAGCATCGCTGCCCCCGGCGCCTGCACTGGAATGGAATGCGCGCATCCGCCATGCGCTTTCAAGAGCGGACAGCATGATCGGCAGGTTGGATGGAATAGGACAAATCCTTCCGGATACCAATCTGTTCATTTCTATTTATAGCCGTAAGGAGGCAGTCCTTTCCTCGCAGATCGAGGGAACGCAATCGACCTTATCCGAGCTGCTGCTGTTCGAAGCTGACCAGTCATCCACAGAACATAGGCTGGATATTCTCGAGATTTCGAACTATCTGGCAGCAATGCGCCATGGCCTGAAACGCCTTGGCGGGGGGTTTCCGCTCTCGCTGCGACTCATTCGCGAGATGCATCAAAAACTTCTTCATACTGGCCGTGGGAGCGATAAGACTCCGGGCGAATTTCGCACATCTCAGAACTGGATTGGAGGCAGCGGCCCGAGCAATGCCACGTACATACCACCCCCGGTCACGGAAATGCAAGAATGCCTGAACCGATTCGAGCAGTTTCTACACGACGGCGCCAAGGATTTCCCACCTCTTGTGCAGGCGGCGTTGCTGCATGTTCAATTTGAGTCCATCCATCCTTTTCTTGACGGCAATGGAAGGCTCGGCCGTCTGCTTGTGACCCTGCTGCTGGTGGAGCGGGGCGTCCTGGCTGAACCTCTGCTTTATCCTTCCCTCTATCTCAAACAGAACCGGGACACTTACTACAGGCTGTTGCAGCAGGTACGTATGGAGGGTGACTGGGAGCTTTGGGTTGAATTTTTTCTGGATGCGATTGCAACTACCGCAGAATCGGCGGTTAAGATGGCCAGAAAAATTCTGGACTTGTTCGATGAAGACGAGCAGAAAGTCCGTGGAAAAGGAGCGCGCGGAGCCTCGGCACTGGCGGTTTTGCGGGCCATGCAGGCAAGGTCTGTGTCCGTTCCTCCCATGCTTGTCGAACAAACGCAGCTCAGCATGCCGACCGTGCTTCGTGCCGTAGAGGAATTGCGTGCCATGGGCATCGTACAAGAGATCACTGGCCGGGAGCGCGGGCGTATCTACCGGTACACGAGATATGTAAATCTCGTGAACGAAGGGACCGAGCTTTAAACGTTACACTTGCCTAGAACGATGCCTCCTTCGACCCACCGAATCCGCAAATTTCGATTCAATCGTCCGCAACAGTACGCTGCCGTCCTGCTCGGCCTTTTACTAGCGCAATGCCTGTGGGTGGCATGGCATCGGACGCTCTCCGAAGACGATTACCAGTACGCGCGCTGCGGCCGGGAGATGTGGGAGAGGCCCTCGCCGCTGGCGGGGTACTTCACCAGCTGCGGCAACATCCACGATGGCACCCTGGCCTACAGGGCAGCGGGATTGCCTCTGACGCTGCAGCGCATTCTCGCCGGCCAGGCAGCATCCACCTCGACCTGGGAGATGCGGCACGAGGTCAGCTCTATCGGCGTGCTGATGCGCATACCATTTATTTTCGCGGCGCTGGCTCTCGGCGCTTGCCTTTGGTGGGTCACTCGACGGCTCTATGGCAATACGGGAGGCTACGTCGCGCTCGCTCTCTACTGCTTTGCGCCGCCGGTCATTGCGGCGGCCACCGATCCGAACAACGAGATCTGGGCAGCCTTCGGCCTCTTCGCCGCCGTGTACACAGCCATTGGCGTGTCGCATGCGATGCAGGGGCCGCGCAAGAAGTGGCGTCCGCGCATCGTGTTGTTGACGGTAGTGCTGGGATTCACTGCCGCCGCCCATGTCTCAGCATTTGCGCTGGCGCTCGCACTGACGGTCATTTTCATGGCCTATCTCGCCGAGGGCAAGCGGGCCTACCTTCCCACGCTGCTGATCGTCTGGGTGCTGGGATCGATGTTCATCCTGTTTGCCTCGTATGCCTTCCACCCGGATGCCTTCAGCTACGTCTTCCGCAGCGAGGCGGCGAAAATCGGCTTCTCGCTGGAGCCGGCGAAGACCTTCTTCGGCTCATTGACGAACGCCGGCATCGCCATCTCTTCGGCCGGTGCGCTAGGGCTCTATCTCGCCATGCCGCGATCGCGCTACTTCGGCAACACGGCGCCGCTCGTCGTGGCTGCACTGCTCCTGTTGATGATCACCACCGGCATCCAGACCGAGATGTGGCTCTGGTCGCTGCCCTTCCTGCTGGCTTTTGTGGGCGGCGTCTTCGCCGATGTGCTGGAGTCGCAATATCGCCGCTGGTTTTTGTGGATCACCGGCGCTCTGCTGCTGGCGCAGGCAGCACTGTGCGTGGCCGGACTGCCCATACTTGCGCGGTGACGCCGCATCTCGCTCGCTATCGAACGCGAGCCGCGATTGCTTCACCCGTCCGCAGCCGGTAGACTCCGAGTGAAATGCCATCGCATAGCGACAATCCTGAGCGGCTGATTTCGGCCGCGCGCGCCGAGGATGAAAACTCGTTCGAGCTGAAGCTGCGCCCCAAGCGTCTGGCCGAGTTCATTGGACAGGAGAAGGCGAAGGAGCAGCTGTCCATCGCGCTCGAGGCCGCGCGTTCGCGGGGCGAGGCCATGGACCATGTGCTGCTCTTCGGCCCTCCAGGACTGGGCAAGACCACGCTGGCCACGATCATTGCGAACGAGCTGAATGTGGGATTTCAGCAGACCTCGGGCCCGGCGCTGCAGATTCAAGGCGATTTGACGGCGATTCTCACCAACCTGCGCGATCGCCAGGTGCTCTTTCTGGATGAAATACATCGACTGCAGCCGGTCCTCGAAGAAAAGCTTTACACCGCGCTCGAGGACTACAAGCTGGACATCATCATCGGGCAGGGACCGGCGGCCCGCACTCACGTGATGGACATCAAGCCCTTCACCTTCGTCGCGGCCACCACGCGGCCAGGCCTGCTGTCGTCGCCCCTGCGCTCGCGCTTCGGCATTCTGCTGCGGCTGGAGTTCTACTCCGACGACGATCTGCGCTTCGTGGTCGAGCGTTCGGCCGAGGTATTGGGCGTGCCCATCGACACGGACGGTGCGGCCGAGATTGCCATGCGCTCGCGGGGCACACCGCGTATCGCCAACCGGCTGCTGCGCCGGGTGCGCGACTACGCCCAGGTGCGCGGGTCGGGGAAGATCGATCGCGAGACAGCTGAGTATGCATTGAAGATGCTTGAAGTGGACGCGCACGGCTTCGACGAGCTTGACCGGCGGTTGCTGCTCACCATCATCGAAAAATACGACGGCGGCCCGGTGGGATTGAACACGTTGGCGGCCACGCTGGCCGAGGAGCAGGACGCGCTTGAAGAGGTCTATGAACCGTTTCTAATCCAGCATGGATTTTTGGACCGCACACCGCGCGGCCGAGTTGCAACAAGGCTGGCCTACGAACACTTCGGCCTGCCGCTTCCGCGCAAGCAGACGCCTCTGTTCTAAATTCCGCATCCAACCGCGTGAAAGGATTTTTCCATGGCTCGCACCGAATCATCGATGTTGAAACTGGGCACGGCGGCGCCGATTTTTGCATTGCCCGATGTTGCGACGGGAAAAGAGACGATCACCCTGGATGTTGCGGGCACCAAGGGCCTGCTGGTGATGTTTCTCTGCCGCCACTGCCCTTTCGTGAAGCATCTGGAGAAGGGGCTAGCGCAGCTCGGCAACGATTACGCCGGCAAGGGCGTGGGATTTGCTGCGATCAGCAGCAACGACGCTGCAGCCTATCCCGAGGATTCGCCCGAAAAACTTGCGCTCCAGGCCAAAGAGTTGGGACTGACCTTCAGTTATCTCTACGATGAGACGCAGGATGTGGCGCGCGCTTTCCATGCGGTCTGCACACCCGACTTCTTTCTCTTCGACCCGGCACTCAAGCTGGTTTATCGCGGGCAGTTCGACGACAGCCGGCCGGGAAACGGAATTCCGGTGACAGGGAAAGACCTGCGTGCGGCTCTCGATGCATTGATCGCAGGACAGCCGATCGATGCAGAGCAGAAGCCGAGCCTGGGCTGCAATATCAAATGGAAGTGATGGAAACGAATGGACGCCCCACATCCGGATCTCAGACGCGGGGCTTTGTGAACTAGAGAGAAAGTGACTTCAGGTATTCGCGAAAGGCCGGGCCAAGGTCCTTGCGCTTCAGAGCGAAATCAACCGTCGCCATCAGCATTCCTAATTTGTCACCAGCATCGTGACGAGTTCCCTCGAAATTGTAACCGTAGACTTTCTCTGTTTTGAGCAGCCCCTTGATCCCGTCTGTCAGCTGCAGCTCACCGCCGGCGCCGGGCTCGATCTTCTCCAGCAATTCAAAAATCGCAGGGGTAAGAACGTAGCGGCCGATGATGGCGTTCTTCGACGGTGCGTCTTCAAGCTTTGGCTTTTCAACCATGCCCTTTGCTTCGATGATGCGCGGATTGTCGGGCAGCGCTTTGCCGTCCATCACTCCGTAGGCCGAAATGCCGGGGCCGTCCACTTCCATGGTGGCGAGGATTGAGCTCTGCATCTTGTCGAAGACGTCGATCATCTGCTTCAGGCAAGGCGTAGGTCCATCGATCACGTCGTCGGGCAGGATCACGGCGAAGGGCTCGTCGCCTACCAGGTCCTTGGCCATGAGGACCGCGTGGCCGAGACCTTTTGCTTCCTTCTGGCGCACATACGAGATCTGCGCCATGTTCGAGACGCCGCGCGAGATTTCGAGCAGCTCTTTCTTGCCGCGCTTCTCGAGCGATGCTTCCAGCTCGAAGCTGACATCGAAGTGATCCTCGATCGACGTTTTGCCACGCGCGATGATGATGATGATGTGATCGCAGCCAGCGGCCAGCGCTTCTTCAACGCCGTACTGAATGATGGGCTTGTCGACGACAGCCAGCATTTCCTTGGGGATCACCTTGGTCGCGGGCAAAAAACGCGTGCCGAAACCTGCTGCGGGAAAGACTGCTTTGCGTACTTTCGTTTTCATCAAGGTCCTTTAGGGGGTTAGGATCGGCAGAAAACAACCATCCGGATCAAGTTTGACAGACGATTCGCTTCAGGCAAAGACGGGAAATGCAATCGCCCGCCGGCCTTGAGATGCAGTTTACAAGGTGGGCGAATCGTCGCCGAGCATTGCCCTACGAACGATTTTGATCGGAGCCCCGCCCTGGCGCATGAAGTCGTCGTGAAATTTCTGCAGCGAGAACGCCGCACCCTCTTTTTCCTGCATATCGGCGCGTAACTTCATGATCTGCAGCTTGCCCAGCGTGTAGTACAGATACGTCGGGTCCGAGGTTCCACGCTTGGTCTCGACATCGCCGATCGAGCGGGACTGATAGCCATCGGAGACGAAAAATTCGATCGCCTGGTCCAGCGACATCTGCCCGGTGTGCATCTTGATGCCGACGATGAACCGCGCGTCGCGCAGCAGCGCGTCCTGCAGCTGCCCCAGCCGAATGAGGTTTGACTCGCGCTCATCCGTCGCGCCTGTCCCCGGCTGCGCATAGCCTTCGTCCAGCATCATCTGCTCGCAGTAGTGGGCCCAGCCCTCCACGTTCGTGTTCGATGTGACCAGCTTGCGCACCTTGCTCAGGTCGGTGTGATTGACCCACAGGAACTGCACGTAATGGCCTGGATAGGCCTCGTGCACAGACGTGCTTACAATGGTGCCGACGTTAAATGCTGCCATGTGCTCGGCGACATGCTGCGGCGACCAGTCCTTCTCCGGCAGCGTGACGTTGAAATAAGCCGTCGTCGAGTGCGTCTCGAACGGTCCCGGAGGATCCATCGACGCCTGGGTCGTCGCCCGCATGAAAGGCGGCGTCTCCTCAAGCGTCGGCTGCACCTCGGAGGGGATGGTGATGATGTGATGCGACCGGATGAAACCAATCTCGCCGTCGAAGCGGTCATGAAAGGCCTGCAGCAGTTTGTCGGGGGCGGGATGAATCGTCGCCAGTTCGGCCAGAACCTCCTTCGGCGTCTTCGCTGCATCGACCTCGTGCGCAATGCGCTGGAATTCCGCTTGGTTCTTGTGCAGATCGGCGTAAGCGATGATCAATAGCTTGTCGAGCGGGGTGTCCACCATTTCGTCGTATTGCAGCTTCTTCGAGAACGTCTCCGCGCCGATCCTGAAATCTCCATTCGAACGCGGAAGCAGATCCGTCTTGATCCACTGCTCGTAGCTCTGCAGAGCGGCAATCACTGCGGCGTTCGTCTTGTGGAACTCCGTGATCGTGGCCTGATCCTTGGCATCCGCAAAGGCCTCAGGCACGTCATGCTGGAAGAAGCTGATCAGGCCCGGCAATTGCTCCAGCGCAATCTCCGTATAGATCTTTGGCGGATTCTTCAGATTCTTCCGCGCCTCGTCAAACACCGCCGGCATCAGCTTCTCGCGCGCGATTAACGAGCGCAGCCGCTCGTCAGGCGAGGCGAACTTTCGTTCCATCAGGACGAAGGCGCTGTTCGTGATGCCGCTCGAATAGTTGTCGGGATTCTTCTCCCATGCGCGAATGGTTTCAAGCGCAAGCAGATTGCCGCGGATGTTGTTGCGCACCATCGCCAGATCGCCCTGCGTGCTCAGATCCAGCTGCCCTGCGGGTACAGCGTCGAACTTCGCCTCGAAGCTGTGCAGCGCCGAGGCCTCCTGTTCAATGCTGGCCCGGCTGTAATTCTCCAGCTGGCTGTCGTACTGGTGCAGTCCCGCCATGGTTCCGAAGGTGGGCGCAAACTTGAAGGTCACCTGCTCAAAATACTGGTCGGCGAGGCTGCGGAAACTGACGGCAGCATCTTGCGCGTGCAGCAGGGGAGTGGCAGTCATCATGCCTCCAAGAAGAAGAGGAGTAATTAATCGAAGGTTCATCGCGCCTCGCAGAAAATCTGTAACAGATGCGGTGACAACTATGCAGGAACGGCGGTGAGAGCGAGCTGCTCGAGCAGTATTCGAATCTCGATGAGCACATCGTCGGGCTTCATCCCGGCGAGCGGATATTTGAGCACTCCCTGCGGAGTAAACTGTGCGCCGCGCTTGGCGGCCTTGGCAACCAGCTTCATCAGGCGGCCGGGGTCGATGCTGGCATTCTCGGTGAATTTGATGTGAAGCTGGTCCTTCTTGCGGTCGATCTGCGCCACGCCGATCTTCTCGCAATCGATACGCAGCTGCGAAGCGTCGAGCAGATGGCGCACGCTGTCGGGAATCGGTCCGTAACGATCTTCGAGCTCGGCGCGCACATCGGCGAGCGCGCCCTCGGTCTGGACGCCGGCAATCAGCTTGTACATGCGCAGCCGCTGGTTCTCTTCGGCGATGTAGCTTTCGTCGATGCGCAGTCCGATGCCGAGGCTGAGTTGTGTCGTCGCATGCTCGGCGCGCTCTTCGCCTTTCAGCTTGCCGACCGCCTCTTCCAGCATGGAGGTGTAAAGCTCGAAGCCCACGGCCTCGATGTGTCCGCTCTGCTCGCCGCCCAGCATGTTGCCGGCGCCGCGCAGTTCGAGATCGAGAGCTGCGATTTTGAAGCCTGCGCCGAGATCGGAAAACTCTTTGAGCGCAGCGAGGCGGCGGCGCGCGATTTCGGTAAGCTCCTGCTTCGGTGGAATCAGCAGATAAGCATAGGCGCGTCGATTCGAGCGTCCCACGCGGCCGCGCAGCTGGTAGAGCTCACTGAGTCCATGGCGATCGGCGCGGTTGATGATGATAGTGTTGGCGAGTGGAATGTCGAGTCCGTTCTCGATGATGGTGGTGGCTACGAGAACGTCGTACTCCCCGTTCATGAAGGCCAGCATGACCCTCTCGAGTTCGGTCTCGCCCATCTGCCCGTGTCCCACGATCACGCGCGCAGCCGGAACCAGCTCGTGAATCTTTGCCGCGAGTTCATAGATCGTCTCCACGCGATTGTGGACGAAGTAGATCTGCCCGCCGCGCTCCAGCTCGACCTCGACCGCCGAACGGATCAGCTTCTCGTCGAACTTGGCCACGATGGTCTGGATGGCCATGCGGTCCTTGGGCGGCGTCTCGATCACGCTCATGTCGCGCAGGCCCACCAGAGACATGTGCAGCGTCCGCGGAATAGGCGTGGCACTCATGGCCAACACATCGATCGCGCTGCGCATCTGCTTCAGGCGCTCTTTGTGGCGCACGCCGAAGCGCTGCTCCTCGTCGACGATCAGCAAGCCGAGATCCTGAAACTTGATGTCCTTCGAAAGCACACGATGCGTACCGATAAGGATGTCGACCTTGCCTGCTTCCACCTGCTCGAGAATGGCCTTCTGTTCCTTCGCGGAGCGGAAGCGCGAGATCATCTCGACGTTGATGGGGAACATTTTGAAGCGCCTCTTAAATGTCTCGAAGTGCTGGAAGCAGAGCACCGTCGTTGGCGTGAGCACCGCGACCTGCTTGCCGTCCTGCACGGCTTTGAACGCCGCGCGCATGGCTACTTCCGTCTTGCCGTAGCCCACATCGCCACACAGCAGGCGGTCCATAGGCATGGTCGATTCCATGTCGCGCTTGATGTCGTTGATGGCGGAGAGCTGATCATCGGTCTCGTTGTAGTCGAAGGCGTCTTCGAATTCGCGCTGGAATTCGTTGTCGGGCGAGAAGGCGTTGCCCTGCGCGGCCTTGCGCTGCGCGTAGAGCTTGAGCAGCTCGTCGGCCATGTCGGCCATGGCCTTGCGCACGCGGGCCTTGGTCTTGGCCCACTGCTGCGATCCGAGGCGATTGAGAATCGGCGCCGGTCCGGCATCGGTCGATCGATACTTCTGGATGAGATCGAGCCGCGTGAGGGGCACATAAAGCCGTGCTCCCTCGGCGAATTCGAGGATCATGAACTCGATCGCGACGCCGTCCTGCACGATCTCACGCAGCCCCTGATATTGCGAAATGCCGTGCTCGACGTGAACCACATAATCGCCGACAGTAAGATCGCGAAAATCGGAGACGAACGCCGCGGTCTTCGATTTCCTGGGCGCGACGCGCGCAGTAACGTCCGCATCGTCCGAAAAATCGTTGGCGCCGAAGATCATGATGTTCGCATCGGGCATGCTCACGCCATAGGCGAGGCTGCTGCGCACGATGATCGGCGTGCGGTAGTTGCCGGCCAGATAGCTGGACTCGTCGTAGACGTTCTCGCTGCCCGCGTGCTGGTTGCGGCTGCCCAGCCGGTAGGGCAGCTCGTACTCGCGCAGCAGATTGGCCAGGCGCTCGACCTCGCCCTGGTTGGGCGCAACGAGCAGCGTACGGGTCTCCTGCTGCACGAGTTGCCGCACCTGCTCGATGAATGCCGGGATCGATCCGTGGAAGCGCAGAGTCGGACGAGAGTGGAACGCGACTTCTCCCAGCGTATTGTCCTCGTCCAGCACGTCGATAGCGCCCAGCTGATCGAGCTCGAGTCCCGGATGCGAGGCCATCTGCGTTGCAAGCACCTCGGGCCTCACATAAATATCCTGCGGAAGAATCAGCGAGCCGATGCTGGCGCGCTCATGGCGCTGCTCGATCTTGTTCCACCAGCGGTCGAGCTGGTTTTTGACCATCGACGGCTCATCTACGAACAGCAGGCTCTTCGGCAGCAGATCCATCAGCGAGCTCGATGCGCCGGAGACGCCGGCGAAGAACTCCCATCCCGGAAAGACCGAAACGCCGCCGGCTGCAACCGCCTGCTCGACGAGTTCCGGATCGCCGCCCGATTCCACGCGTGCTCCACTCAGGCGCGTGTGGACCGCGGCCAGCAGCCGCTCGGTCACCGGCGTCTCGGTGAGTGGAAGCAGCAGGGCTTCGTCGAGCGGGGCGGCCGAGCGCTGCGTTTCGGGATCGAATTTCTTGATGGTCTCGATCTCGTCACCGAAAAATTCGAAGCGCACCGGACGGTCGGCCTCAGGCGAGTAGATGTCGAGGATGCCTCCGCGCCGCGTGTACTGGCCGGGCATCTCGACGATGTCCATGGGTGTGTATCCCACGCTGGCCAGGTGAGCGAGCAGGGTCTCGACGTCCACTTCCTCGCCGCGGCGCAGCACCTGCGCCAGACCCGCATAAAACGGCGCGGGAAAAAGCTTCATCGCCGCCGCTTCTACCGGTGCGATCACGATGGATGCACCGCCGGTCGCCATCTTCCAGAGTGTGGCGGCGCGAGTCTCCTGAATCTCTGGATGCGGCGAGAGGTTTTCGAAGGGAAGCACATCGTGCGCCGGCAGCTTGAGGACGCGATTCGGCGGAATCGCTCCGGTCAGGTCGCAGCCGGCGCGAAGCGCAACCTGCAGCGCATCGGCAGCCTTGTTATCGGGAACGACGATGACGATTGGGGCATTCGCAGCACGCGCAAAGAGCGGGATATAGAGTGAACGAGCGGTCGAAGTCAGCCCAGAGACACGACGACGCCCACGGGCAAGGGCGAGATGCCTTCGTGCCTGTTCAAAAGAAGGTGAGTTCTCCAGGTCCGCGAGAAGTTCCCGGACGAAAGGGAGGATCATTCTCTTTTCAGTTTAGCAGCGGGACCGCTAATCGATCGAACGAGGAAAAAGCTGGGCGGAAAGCAGCCTCAGCGGAGATTCGCGCCACGCATTTCGGCGCGTCATGCTTCCAGCTTCAGGATCAGCAATGTCATGTCGTCATGCTGCGGAGCGCCGGCGGTAAATGCATCGGCGTCGGCGAAGAGCTTTTTCAGGATCTCATCGGCTGTCAGGTGCTTGCATGAGTCGGCTGCGGCGACCAGGCGTTCTTCGCCCCATTCCTCGTCGTCATGAGTCATGGCTTCGCTGATGCCATCGGTATACATCAGCACCAGATCGCCGGGTTCCAGCGTCAGGGTCTGCTCGCCGTAGGGTGCAAACTGCAGCAGCCCGACGACTGGGCCGTCAGCCTCGATGCGAAGCACTTCCGTCGAGCCGTTCGCGCTGCAACGCAAGACGAGAGGCGCATTGTGGCCGGCATTGACACAATCGAGCTGGCGCGTCTTCGGATCGTAAGCGGCGAAGAAGAAGGTCGCGTAGCGATTCGAGGCAGAAGCTTCGTAGACCAGTCGATTCACCTTATCCATGAGTTTGGCGAAGTCGCGCGGATTATCGAGCGTGACGCCGCGCAGGCTGGCGCGAAGGCTCGCCATCAGCAACGCCGCGGCAATGCCTTTGCCGCTCACGTCGCCAATGGCAAGGCCGGTTCGTCCGTCGCTCAGCTCGAAGACGTCGTAGTAGTCGCCGCCCACGCCGAGCGCCGGGCGGCAGTGGCCGGCGACGGTCGCACCCTCGAGGTCGGGCATGGCCTGCGGAAAGAGCCGCTCTTGCACTTCGCGGGCGATCTCGATCTCGCGGTTCACGCGCTCGCGCTGCGCAGCTTCGGTGGCCAGCGAATGCGCCAGCTCGGCCACTTCGATGGCCAGGCCGGTCTGCGTGGCCACTGTCTGCAGCAGATGGAGGTCGGCCTTGGTATAGGCGGCCTCTGACCGCTTGGGGCCGAGAGCCATTACCCCCATCAGCCGGTTGCGTCCGGGCATGGGCAGCAACAACTCGGCGTTCACCAGGTCGAGCACGTTGCGTTCTGCGGTCCCAGCCATCAGGTACCAGGCGTCGGGATCGTCGCGATAGAGACGCGCCGGCTCATTCGTCGAGGAGAGATAGCGCACCGCCGAGGCCTGCGAAGGAAGCGATAACGTTCCCGAAGTGGCGATGCCGATCGATTGCTGCAGCTGGAAGAATTCGCCCCGGCGGAGCAGCATCGCCACCTGGCTGACGTGCAGTGTATCGGCCACCCGCCGCGCAACGGTTTCCAGCAGCGGTCCGGTCTCGGTAAAGCGCCGGACTTCGTCGGAAAGTTCATTGAGAACCACTTCTGCGTTGTAGGCCTCGCGAAAAAATTTACGGTCCAGCCACGCCTGCGCGCGCTTGCGTATCCCCAGGCGCAGAGCCAGGACCAGCGCAAAGAAGACCAGAATGCCGGCCATGTCGGAGGCTTCGGGCTGTTTCTTATGCAGCGCCGGCAGCAGCAGTCTCCATGTGGCAATGGCGATAAGCGCCATCTGCAGTACAAATAGAAATGCCTTCGCCAGGAGGTAGCGCGTCCCCATCCGCGCGATCATGCGCACGTCCATCGCGCGCTGCACCAGCACTACGTAGCCCAGCGTGAAGGGTGCAACCATAAAGAGCGCGGCGCCGGCGGAGCCGATCCAAAAAGCCGCGGGCGTATCGCCCCTCATGCTGGCGATGCCGAAGTGCGGCAGCAAAACGAAGACAAAGAGCAGAGATCCGACACCAACTGCCATGCCCACGGTGAGCACCCGCAGGCGGCGGCGCGCGTCAGCCGTCGAGGCGGAGCGCAGTTTATCGAGAGTGAGAATCAAATAGAGGACAATGCAGACGAGGTTCAGAGCATTGACAACTCGGTCGGCGATATCAATGGTATGCGTCCAGACCGGAGCGACTCCGCCCATGAAATAACTGCGGACAAGGTAGGGAAAAAGCACAATGGTGAAGGCCAAAATCGGCCCAACCACCAGCCATTTGAGCCAGGGAACTTTCTGGTCGATACGCGAGCGCTCCGGAAAGTAGACACCGAAGAGCAACAGAGCCGGCGAGGCCAGCAGCTGCATGGTTTCGAACCACATGCCTCGCGCCGCAAACGCTACCCCGGTCGACATCCCCTTGTCGATGGTGAGCACGCTGGGAAAGGTCAGCAGGATCAGCAACAGCCAGGCATTTCGATCCAGGGGCTTCGCCAGCACCACCCAGTAGCCGATGAAGAGGCAGACGAGAGGCAGCAGCAGGTCTATAAAGCCATCGCGGATGAGAACCGTCCAGTCCGATATCCCTGGATGCGCGCGCTTCCGCTGCGTGAGCGCGAAGGTGGCCACACCTTGCGAGCCGTTCGGACGCTGGAACTCGACATCGAGCATATCGGTGGAATGGGCTGTAACCAGAATCTCGGTCCACTGCGCGATGCCGGCATAAGGGGCTCCGTTCAGCCCGGTGATCTTGTCGCCAACCGCTACTCCCACAGCCTTTGCTTCTGGCTGGACATCCGTCACCAACAGGGTGTCACTGTCATAGGAGAATGGACTCTGAACATGACGGTCCCAGTGAAGGTCGACTTCCCACACGTCGATCGCTCCACCAATCCAGTAGCTCACACCGGCCAGGATGAACAGCCCGACCAGGGCACGCAGCAGATTGGGAGATGCCGTTTTTGGACGCCGGGGTCGCTTCTTCATTGGTCTGGCCACCATAGTATCTTGGCTGGACGATCGGCCTTCATGCTTTCTACAAAAGCTGATGATCTTCCGCTCGTAGCGTTGTGATCCGCTTCGGCGCTGCTTGTGAGTCCGCGCCGGCGGCGCTATCTTGGTAACGCTATCCTGAGGGTTTTCTATGAAGCGCTTTTTCGCTCTCCTGCTGTTGCCATCGCTCGCCGTACTTTGCCCGGCCCAAAGCTCTTCTTCGTCGCAACCGCCGATTACCGGCATCTCCCACATCTCCGTTTACACCGGCAATTCCTCGGCGGCGGAGCATTATTATGTGCATGACATCGGCCTGAAGAAAGGTCCCGATCCTGAAAATTCCAACGGCGTTCGCTACTACGTAAACCCCGATCAATTCGTAGAAGTTTTGCCGCTGCCTGCGAACGCAGGTAATTCCCGCCTCGATCATCTGGCCTACACGACGACAGATGCGGAAGCGCTTCGCGCCTATCTCGGCGCCAAAGGAACTACGGTCCCTGAAAAGGTGGAAAAAGCCTCCGACGGCAGCCGATGGTTCGTTGTAAAAGATCCGGAGGGAAACAAGGTCGAGTTCACTCAACCTGCGGCGCACAAAATTGCCATGACCGGTGCCAATCCCGTCGGAAAGCACATTATTCATGTGGGCATGCTGGTGCGCAGCCGCGCCGTCGAAGACCCGTTTTACCGCGGCCTGCTCGGTTTCAAACCCTATTGGTTCGGCGGCATGCAGCCGGACAAGGTCGATTGGGTCTCGCAGCAGGTTCCGAATGGCCACGATTGGCTAGAATACATGCTCACGAGCGGTCCATCCGGAGGCGGAATTCGAGACGTTTCGCAGAAGCAGCTCGGCGTGCTGAATCATCTCTCCATCGGCGTGGTCAATATGGAGAAGGCTGTCACCACGCTCGATTCCGAAGGCCGGTTGAGCAACGAGCATGTCGGCCCGCAACTCGGCAAGGACGGCAAGTGGCAGTACAACCTCTTCGATCCGGATGAGACACGGCTGGAGCTGATGGAATACGCGCCGGTGGAGAAACCGTGCTGTTCGTCCTTCACCGCGCCCAACCCCACTCCGGTGGAGTAATCGATATACCCTCGAAGCTGCTTTTTCCGCAGCTCATTACAAACTTGAGCCGTTCTTCGATCTCGATGAACCCACAGCCGGTTGCCGCTAACGGCTATGGCATCCTTAAGGCTTAATATTGACGTGCAGTACTGGAGAGCTTGAGTGCGCCTGCTGAAAAACTGTCTGATGTCCCTTGCTGCGGTTCTCATTCTGACGGGCGCCTCTGCGTTCTCCCAGATCCCCAACATCTACTCGGATACGGCCGATGCGCATGCCGATATCACCCAGGCGCTGCGCACCGCCGCGCGTGAGCACAAACGCGTCATCGTCGACTTCGGCGGCAACTGGTGCGGCGATTGCCATGTGCTGGATATCTATTTTCACCAGCAACCCAATCTATCTCTCCTGGAAAGCAACTTCGTCATGGTCCATGTCGATATCGGCCACTATGACAAGAACGCCGACATCATCGCCAAATATGACATCCCGTGGAAGCACGGCGTGCCGCTGTTGATGGTTCTCGACGCCCGCGGCAAGGTTCTCATGGTTCAGAGGAACAGGGAGTTCGAGAAGATGGGGTTGGTTACTCCGGGCGTGGTCAACGCGTTTCTTAACCAGTGGAAGCCCAAGCGTTGATCGGAAGCCTGTCATCTGTGGTGTTCACGGCATGCTGAAAAGCCTCATCCTAAACATTCGCCGAGCCACCTGGAGCGCCTTCTCGCACAGCACGTTCACGAATGCCAAGGCGGCCGCCTACTCCGCCATCCTCAGCCTGTTCCCCGCGCTCCTGGTGGTTACGACGCTGCTCGCTTTAAGCCCGGAGACGGACACTTTTCGCGGCGAGCTGCGGGCCGGCTTCTCGGAGCTTCTGCCGCCCGACACCATGTCCCTGGTGCAGGCCTATTTTCAGAGCAATCACGCCCGCTCGGTGCACCTCATCTGGACCTCGTCCCTGATTACCATCGGCGCGTCCATGGGGGTCATGTTGTCCCTGATGGAAGGCTTCCGCAGGGCCTACCTGCTGCCGCGCGGCGAGTGGGGCTTCTGGCGGGAGCGCGTGGTAGCCCTGGCGCTGGTGCCTGGCACCCTGGTGCCCATGATTTTCGCCACCGGTCTGGTGGCGTTCGGTCATGTGATCGAAGGGTGGATGATCGACAATACCGATCACGAGTTGCGCTTTTACGTGGTGCTTGCCGGACGAATCCTCCGCTGGGGCATTGCCATGCTCACCAGCGTCGTGGTTCTGGGCGTCATCTATCACTTTGGGACGCCGCGCAAACGCCCCTGGAGGCAGGTCGTGCCCGGGGCAACCCTGGCTACCGCGACCTGGTTCCTGGCCACATTAATTTACGGCTGGTACCTGACCCGCTACGCGGATTACAGCGTCGTCTATGGCTCGCTGGGGGCCGGTGTCGCCACGCTGGTGTGGCTCTATATGGTCTGCTTCAGCATCCTGATCGGCGCGGAATTCAATGCGCAGATTTTCCCCATCGTTCCGCGGCCGCAGCTTGCGCCAGATGAACATACCATTTCAGTCGGCTCCTGAGGCGGGCCGATTCTCCCGAAAACGATTGCCAGAGGTAGAATGTAAGAGTTTTCAGTGCCAGGAAAACATCTGGAAATAGCTGTCGGGGGATGGATGAACGCTACGCTTGCTGGTTTGAATTTTGTGTCAGGAGAAAGAATGCGCCGCGCCAAAATCGTTGGAACTTTAGGTCCGGCCTCGAACACCGAGGCTACTTTCCGCGGACTCGTCCGCGCGGGACTGGACGTTGCGCGCCTTAACTTCTCGCACGGCACCCATCCCGAGAAGCTTGCGCTGATCCAGATGGTTCGCAAAGTGGCACGCGAAGAGAACCGTTACATCTGTATTTTGGGTGACTTGCAGGGTCCCAAGATCCGGACAGGCCGCCTGGAAAACCGTAAGCCGGTGCAGTTGGAAGCAGGCCAGAACCTCACCATCACTCCCCGCGATGTTCCCGGCAACAGCTCGGTTATTTCCACAACCTTTCGCACGCTGGCGGAAAATCTGGAAGCCGGGGCCCGCATTCTCCTCTCCGATGGCCTTATCGAGCTGAGTGTGATTGCCGTTACCGGCGACGACGTGGAGTGCCAGGTCGTAAATGGCGGCATCTTGGGAGAAAACAAGGGCATCAATCTTCCCGGCATCCCGGTTCGCGTGCCTTCGCTCACTGAAAAAGATGAAGAAGACCTGGAATTCGCCATCAAGAATGGCGTCGATGCTATCGCCGTCTCCTTCGTGCGCACCGCCGACGATGTGCGGCTGGTGAAAGAGCGGATCGCCTCTCTGGGATCGGATACCTGGGTGATCGCGAAGCTCGAAAAGCCGCAGGCCATCGAGCATCTGGATGCGATTCTGGAAATCACCGACGGTATCATGGTTGCCCGTGGCGATCTCGGCGTGGAGATGCCTCCCGAGAAGGTTCCCGCCATTCAGAAATTGATGATTCGCCGCGCCGCAGAGTACCGCAAGCCAGTCATCACGGCCACGCAAATGCTGGAATCGATGATCGAAAATCCACGGCCGACGCGCGCCGAAGCCAGCGACGTCGCCAACGCCATTTATGACGGCACCGACGCGGTTATGCTCTCCGCAGAGAGCGCAGCCGGAAAATATCCCATCGAGGCGGTCAAGATGATGGCCAAGATCGTCGTCGAAACCGAATCGAATATTCACGATGCCTCGCCGGCCCATAATGGTCGGCCGAGCCGGATGCATCTCTCGGTCGCGGAAACCATCTGCGAATCGATGGCTCACGCGGCGCAGGATCTGGACATCAAGGCCATCGCCGTCTTCACAGAAACCGGCACGACGGCGCGCCAGCTTTCGAAGTATCGCCCAAACCCGCCCATCTACGCGCTATCCAGCGTCGACGCGGTCATCCACCGGTTGAACCTCCTGTGGGGAGTGCAGCCGGTGCGCTGCACCAAGGCCAACACCGCCGAAGAGATGGTGGACATGGCCGAGCGCCTGCTCGAAGAGGGCGGACACGCCCACGCGCAGGACATCATCGGAATTGTCGCCGGCACCCGCACCAAATCCGGGTCGACAAACTTCCTCCGCCTGCATGTGCTCGGCGACCGCCTGAATGAGACTGCTGAAGCTGCGGTGGTGGAAGAAGTCGTCAGCAAGTAGTGCGGATTTCTTGCGGGTATGTTTCCGGGGAAGGGTGTAAGACCTGAATGCCTGATCGGACGCTGAAGATGCTGGCTGCAATATCGCTTTCGCTCTTGGCGTCCGGTTTATATGCGCAGACAAGTCCGCTCGCGATTACGCTTCGCGCAGTTCACAGCGAAAATAATAACGAGAAGAAGATTGAAGCTACTCTGACTTCGACGCAGATCGTGCATTTTCCATGTTCAGGTGTTTCGATGCTCAAGGTCAGCGTATACGGGCCTGACGGCACAGTTGCGAGAGACACCGCAAAGGGGGCAGCCCGTAAAACAGCTCAAAGCACGTCCCCATCGCACTCAACGATATGCATTTCGGACACCATGGAACCGGGTCAGTCCGTAAAGGAATCGATCGATGTCGGTGAGCTCTATGAGATGAATATCCCGGGCACTTATATCGTGCAATTAAAGTTCGATATTCCCGGAGGGCCACCTATTAGCTCGAACAAGTTATCGGTGGTGGTGAAATAAGACTCCAGCCTTCTTCAGTTTGTTCAAGACATGGCGCTCTCGCCCCAGGATCGGCGGGCGAGTGCTGTAAAACACTGGTCAAGACCGACGATAGGAATTTATGGGTCGCATACGCATTCTCACAGACCAGGTAGCGAATCAGATTGCTGCCGGCGAGGTGGTCGACCGCCCTGCGTCGGTGGTGAAGGAGCTGCTGGAGAACGCGCTCGACGCGGGCGCAACCCGCATCCGCGTGGAAGTTGAGGCAGGCGGCCGCAAGCTGATCCGCATTATTGATAACGGTATCGGCATGGTGCGCGACGACGCACTGCTGGCCTTCGAGCGGCACGCCACTTCGAAGATCCGCTCAAGCGACGATCTGCTCTCGATTGCGACCCTGGGCTTCCGCGGCGAGGCTTTACCGTCGATCGCTTCCATCGCCCGCGTGGAACTGGAGACGCGCGCCGCTGGAGAAGAGAGCGGCACACGCATCGAAATTGTTGGCGGAAAGATCTATCGCGTAGAAGACGCCGGCCTGCCGGCTGGAACCACCCTCGCCGTGCGCGATCTGTTCTTCAATACACCGGCCCGGCGCAAGTTTCTCAAGGCCGAAACCACCGAATTGTCTCATGTAACTGCGCTGGTTACGCATTATGCGCTGGCACACCCGGAGAAGCACTTCGAGCTACACTCCGCGACTCACGCACTGCTGATCGCTCCGCCGGTGCAAAGGCCCGCCGAGCGCATCTTTCAGATCTTCGGCCAGGACACGCTCGATCAGCTCATTCCCATGGCCGCTGAGCGGCCCTTCGACCGCGCCGGATTGCCCGAGCCGCCGCCGTGGAAGCGCGACGAGGACTACAGCCCGCCCGATCCGGGATTTCTGCGCATGAGTGGCTTCATCTCTAAGCCTGAGCTGCAAAAGCTGAATCGCAATTCGATCTACGTCTTCGTCAACCAGCGGCTGATCCGCGACCGCCTGATCCTGCATGCGGTGAGCGAGGCCTACCGCAACGTGATTCCGCCGACATCTTTTCCGGTTGTCCTCATCTTTCTGGAGATGCCGCCGCACGAGGTCGACGTCAACGTGCATCCGGCGAAGACAGAAGTCCGCTTCCGTCAGCAATCCGCGGTACACGACTTTGTCCGTGACAGCATTCGCAACACGTTGATCAAAAGCCGCCCGGCTGCCGGCTTTCTGGCTGCAATTACGGCGAACCCGCACGCGTCGCCCTCGCTGCTGCCGTCTGTCTCTCCGATTCCGGGAAGCTCGCCGCTTCCGACGGCAATCGACGAGGCGCGAGCCGAGACCGCGTCGTTTGAACTCGTGCAGCCCTCGCTTCCTCCAGAAGAGGTCAAGCTGCCGTTTTCGATTGCTCCGCCGCAGGTCAATGGAACAGCTTTCGCAGCGAAGCCTCCTGCGCACGATTGCGAAGTTGTGGATTTTCCCGAGGACGGGGAGCCAGTCTCCAACCTCAATTCGCTGGCGTCCCTCAAACCGCTGGGGCAGCTGCGCGAGTCGTTCATTCTGGCCATGAACGACGAAGGATTGTGGATCATCGATCAGCATGTCGCGCACGAGCGGGTGCTCTTCGAAAAGATCCTGCGTGAGCGGGAGGTCGAACGTGTGGAGCGTCAGCGGCTGCTGATGCCGCTGCTGATCGACCTGCAGCCGCACCAGATGGTGCTCTTCGCCACTATTTCAGCGGAGCTGGAGCGCAACGGCTTCGAGGTTGAACCCTTCGGGCCGCACACTATTGCGGTCAAGGCCGCGCCGGTGGGTCTCGAGGGCAAGCGGCTCGAAAGAATGTTAACGGAGGTGCTGGAGCAGGCTGGAAATCCGGTGCAATCGGAGAATATGGGCACCCTGCGCACGCGCATTGCCGCCTCCATCGCCTGCCACTCCGCGATCAAAGTCAACATGCCGCTCGATACCCAGCGCATGGAGTGGCTGCTGGCCGAACTGGCCCAAACCGAGCATCCCACCAGCTGTCCGCACGGCCGGCCCATCGCGTTACGGTATTCTTGGAGAGACATCCAGCGGGCGTTTCACCGTATTTAACTTTGTTCCCGTTCGATCACAGAAGGGTCTCTTTGACATCCGAGCAGCTACAAGCGACGCGCGCCGAGCGCTGGCGCCAGATCGCCAATCCACTTTTGACCGCAGACGACGCACGAGCGTGGCTCGATGCCGCAGGACTCTGCCTCTTTCTTCCGCGCCGCCAGCAGCTGCTGGCCCCCGCGCCATCGTTCGTTGAGGCCTGCTCCGGCGCGCCAGCCGAAGCGCCTTCGCGCGAAGCCATTGACAACGCCGGGGACCTGATGCGGCGGCTGGTTTCCGAAGCGGCGATCATCCCACTCAATCTTTTTGGAACTCCTTCAGAGACGCCTGATTTCCTGGCCACCACCGAAGCGTTTCCTTATATTTTCAGCCTGCGCGGAACCCGCGACTGGAAGACCGAGCCGGGCGGCAAGACCTCGCCGCTGGTTCTCGGAATCTGGAATCTCCTCGAAAAAGAGGGCACTCTCACCGCCGTCGAGATTCAATCCACGCTGGGACGCGAGCTGACCGAAGCCGCAGCGCTGCGCGGCCTCATGGAGTTGTGGAGCAATCTGCGCGTGATGCCCGAATTTGCAGGCGATACACCTACCCGCTGGAGCCTCACCCAGCTGCGGTTCAAGGATCAGCTCAACGCCGGCGGCAAGATGTCGCAGACGACCGCTCTCTCGGCCCTGGTCTCGCTTTATCTCGAGTCGGTCGTAGCAGCCAGCAGCGAAGACATCGAAACCTTCCTCTCGCCGCTCACCTCCCGCTCGCGGGTTCGCGAGACGGTGAACGGATTGGCCGCTACGCGGCAGCTTTCCATGGTGTCCGTCGGAGCTCAGCCGATGTTCCACATCGCCGGCACGCTGCCGGAGTTTGCCGAACCTGAAGCAGCCGAGAAAGCACCTGCCGAAGGAGCAGCCGACGACTCCAAGCCCGCCTTCAGGCCCCGCCAGGCGGATCGAGCTCCGCGCACCTTCGAGCGCAAGCCTTTTGAGCGCAAGCCCTACGAACGAAAAACCGGCGAACGAACGACAGGCGAGCGAAAGACTTCAGATCGTCCCGCCGCGCGCGGCCCCCGCAAGCCCGATGGCGAGCGGAAGCCTTGGCAGCGCAAATCCGAGGGGGATGGTAAGTCCTTCGGAAGGAGCACCGGCTTTGGCAAGAAGCCGTTCGATAAAACGGCAAGACCCCGGGATGCCGCTTCTCGCGATGCGAGACCTTCGGACGGCGAGCGTCCGGCACGGACAGAGCGCGGACTCGGCACCAGCCGTGGTCTCAGCCGTGGTCCGGGATCGGATCGCGCCCCACGCACCGGCCGTACTTCAGGCACCGGGCGTCCCAGCTTTCGTGCGGGTGCGGGAGCAGGCGGCGCAGGCCGCAGCAGCGGCGGAAAGTTTCCGCCCAAGAAGTTTGGCGGGAAGCCGGCAGGCGGCAAGTTCGGCGGCCGCGAAGATCGCCCCTGGACGCCGCGACCGGCAGGAGATGGGGAGCGCCGGCCCGTAGAAGATTTCGAACTGCCAACCCGTCCGCGCCGCGAGGACTCGGACGACCGTCCATCCAGCTTCCGTCCCCGTGAGGCAGGCGCTAGCCGGCCATCAAGTGGGTTTGCTGGCAAGAGCAAATTCGCCGGATCCAAGAAGTTCGACGGACCAAGAAAGTTTGACGGGCCGGGCAGGCCGAAATCCGGCGCTGCAAAGTTTGGCGGCTCGAAGCCGGCCGGCCGCACCTTCGGCGGAGCCCGTAGCGACAGACCCCGCACTGACAGACCCAGTTCTGACAGGCCTCGCACCGATAGGCCCAGATCTGGCGGAGCCGGAACAGACAGACCCGGAACAGACCGACCCCGGACTGATAGACCCCGGACCGATAGACCGAGAACCGACAGGCCCAAGTTCGGCGGAAGTAAGTTTGGCGCAGGCGCAAAGGGCAGAGACGCTGAAGGCGGCAAACGGCCCTTCTTCCGCAAGCGGCCAGAGGAAGGCTCGGGTGGCGAATCTCGCCCTCGCTCTTCTGCGCGTCCGTCTTTTGGATCATCGCGACCCAGCGCTGGACGCCCACAAGCAGGTGGGGCCCGTAGCGGTGGAGCGTGGAAAGACAAACCAGCCGGCGCAAGAAGCTTCAAGCCGGCGGGTGACGCATCTGAACGGCCGAGGTCGCCGCGTTCGGCATTCGGCAAGAGCAAGCCGGCCGGCGGTGGATCGTTTGGCGCGGGAAAGAAGTTCGGCGGCAGACCAGCGGCCGGCGGGAAGAGCTTCGGGGGAGCCAAGAAGTTCGGGGCACCCAAGAAGTTTGGGGCTGCGAAAAAGTTCGGCGGCTTTGGAGCACGGAAGCCCGGCGGTGCGAAACCGCCCTTCAGAAAGCGAAAGGACGAAGGTAGCAAGAGCGCGGAATGAGTGAACGGCGTCCGACCATTGCCCCCATTATTGCGATCGACGGGCCTGCGGGCGCCGGCAAGAGCACAGTCGCCAAGCATCTTGCCGCTCATTTCGGCCTGCTGAATCTCGAGACCGGCGCGATGTATCGCGCCTTCGCCTTGAAAGCGCAGCGCAACGGCATCGGCCAGGACGATGCCGCCGCGCTGCAGGCGCTGGCAGCCACGACTTCGATCACGCTGGAACCGACACCGGCAGGCAATCGTGTTCTGCTCGACGGAATCGACGTCACCGGCGAGATTCGCAACGCGGAGGTGACCCAGGCCGCCTCGCGCGTCAGCGTGCACCCGGCGATCCGCGCCTGGATGGTAGATCTGCAGCGGGAGATGGGGCGCAAGGGCGGCGTGGTGATGGAAGGGCGCGACATCGGCACCGTGGTCTTTCCCGACGCCGACCTGAAGTTCTTCCTCGATGCCTCGCCCGAGGCACGCAGCCAGCGCCGCTACGAGCAAGCGGGAAGCGCGGCGGTGGTCACTCCGGAGGCCATTTCGAGGGAACTGCGCGAGCGGGACGAGCGGGACAGGAATCGCGCCGAGTCGCCTCTGCGCGCCGCTCCGGATGCGGTGGTAATCGACTCCACCGGCCTCACGCTGGATGAGGTTCTAGCCAGGATCGAAGACATCGTCTCCCAGCGATTGGCTACTGCGCGGTCGGCTGCGGAGCCGCTCCCTTCGGCGCTTTAAGGTGCTTCGGCGCCGGTGACCCTGGCGGCAACGGAGGTGCAGGGGGAGCCGAAGGCAGCACTGCGTTCGATCCCTTCTTCAGCTCCAGATTGCCGTGCGAGGTGGTGAGTTCCAGCTTCACCCCGCCGTGGCCGACTGTGCCTTGCAGCGTCCTGCGGTCGCCCGAGTTCGAGGTCTGCAGCGGAAAATCGGTTTCGAGGTCATCGTCCTCGGTGGTGCTGGCGGTGATCGCGAAATTCGCACTCTCCGGAACGGTCAGCGCTAGACTGCCGGAGCGGTTGGAGATCTGCACGTTGCCCAGAGGCGCTAACGATGCGACGCTTACATCGCCATCGCTGTTATCGATGTGCACATCGCCCGCCACCTGAGTCAGATCAATATTCTTCGAGCGGGTGACGATGCGCACCGGCCCCTGAATCTGGCTGGCGGTCAGGTCGCTTGAATCCATGGTCAGGTCGCCGCTCATCCTCGGCATATCGAGATCGGTGCGGCTGGTGTGGAAGTGGACGTTCGATCCTACCTGTTCGAGATGGGTATCGCCGAAGAACTCTCCATCGAGAACGACCTGCCCTTTGACCTCGGAAAGGGTGACGTCATCGGCGTGGCCATCGACAAAGGCGTGGCCGTCCACCTGATGAGCCGAGACATCGCCATGATCCATGCGGGCGTGGACGTCACCGCCGATGTTGTCGAACTTCACATCGCCATGATGATTGGTGACATCGACATTGTTCTTGAGTCCTTCCACCGTTACGTCGCCATGACCGGCATTGATGGTCGCAAAAGACTTCTCGGGAATCTCGATGATGAGATCGACCCGGGCGCCGTTTTTGCTCGGCACCGAGATTACAGCGCCGGAGCTGGAGGGCTCGATCTTAGGCTTCACCTGATCGAAGAACTTGCGCGCGTTGTCGTCTGAGCTGGTGTGAACCACCTGGTGCGCCCGAACGTGCATCTGGCCATCGGTCGAGGTCGTAACGGTGACGTCGCCGCGTGGATTGTCGATGTTCACGGTTCCCGCAGCGGGGATCGCCTGGTCTAGCTGAACGTCGTTGTCATGCTCTTCGCCGAGCATCGAAAAAAAGTCGTCGCCGTTCTCGCCGAACTGCTCGCTGAACGGACCCCAGTAGCGGGCAGAGTGCGATCCCCATCCCAGGAAAGCGAAGAAGAGGATGAGAAAGACGATGCCGCCTGCCGAGCGACGGCCGGCGTAGGGATTATTGCGGTCGAAGAAGTACTCGGCCAGCGAAATCAGGCCGACGCCGATGAGAATGAGCGGCCACCAGCGCGCGTACCACATCCAGACGGCGTAGCCGCTGACGCGGCCGGTCTCGACAAGCAAAGCGATGATCCCGACGGTGAGCAGAATGACCGGGCCGGTGATGGAGGACCGGCGGTAGCCGTTCCAGGAGCGCCAATAGTGACGCTGAGCACGAGCCTGGTCGCGCATGGCTCGCGCATAATCACGGGCCTGGCGGCGGGCATCGCGAGGCGAATACGGCGGCGGAGGCGCGGCGCCCATGGCTTACCTCCCCTCACTGTCGTACGGGGTGATCGATAGCGAGCTGGAGGGCGCGGCGGGCGGAGTTGGCACGGGCGGCTGGCCGGGAACTGCGCCGTAGGGCGGGTTCTGCCCCTGGGCGTAATACTGCGCATATTGCTCCTGCTGCGCCTGGGACCACGCCGCGCGTTCGGCGAGCTGCAGAATGCCGAATGTGATCAGATACAACGGCCAGCTCTTGCCGTAGGAGATGATGTCCCATTCGTCCAGCAAGGCGGTGATGCCGAAGACCACCAGCATTGCAGGACCCTTGATGCGATGAATCCAAAGATAGGAGTTCATAGTCCGCCTCCTGCCGGTGGGGGTGGCGGCGGGTTGTCATGCGTCTTTCCCATTCTTGCGCCGAAACGAAGATCTGCGCCCGTTCGGCGAATCAGCAGCCACGCACCCAGGCCGATGACGAAGATAGGCCAGAAGTGCCCGATCCAGTTGAAGCGGAAGAAGCCGAGGGTATTGAAGAGAAACACCATTCCCAGGCCGATCAGCACAATCGCTCCCACCGGCTCGCGACGTCGCAGCGGCATTGAGGGATCGCCATCAGGCGGCATGGCGCCAACGGGAGGCACCGTCCCATAAGGCGGGATATTTCCCGGAGGTTGGGTTCCGTACTGAGGTATCCCAGCCGGCGGCACGCTTCCTGCATACGGCGGCATGCTTCCCGGAACCGGAGGCACATTCGTATACGGCGCGTTGTAAGGCTGATAGGGATCGTTGAAGCCCGCGGCGGGAACCGCCGGCGGTACGGGGGGCACGGCCGTCGTGGTGTACGTCTGCGTAAAGGGCGGCGTGACCGGCGAATTCGAGATGCCCAGCTTGGTCCCCAGCTCGTTCAGGCCGAAGGGATCGGGCAGCGGCAGGCCGTCGCGGCGGGCCTTGGCCGTCTGGTGGGCATCGAAGACCTGATAGGCAACCCAGGCGGCGATAAAGATGCCGAAAATGCCGTGATTGTCGGTGATGCCGATCAGTATGACGAAGACCAGGACATGCACCAGCGCCTTGACGAACTGCCCGTTGTACATGGCGCCGACGCCGGGAATGAATCCGAGAAGAGTGGCGGTGCCGGGATTCGGCGCGCCGGAGGGCGGAATGACGCCGTTGGCGACGAAGTTCACGTCTCCCGCAGTTGAGCCCGTCGCGGTGTAGCCGCCCTGGTTCACCGTGTATTGAAAACCGCTGGCCGGCGATCCGGAGACGGTATAGCTGCCGGGCGCCGGAGCACCCCCGATTCCGAGTTTCGCAGCAAGGCACTGTTCGCAATAGATCACACCGGAAACGGACCGTACGCATGCCGCGCACAAGGCCTTTCCGCAATTCTGGCAATATGCTGCAACCGCAGCATCAGGATGATTCGCGCAGTTCATGCCAAGCTCCTCTCCGCCTGGTCTTGTGTCAAAAGGACCAAAGTCTCTACCTCATCTCGATTTCCGCAGATTCGCCCGCTCGCGCAGCCTTTGTCCGATTCAGAATACGGGGCACTGGCCAGCACTGGATGCCCCCACATCACATCCCGTTTCGGCGCGCTCGGAATCGGCTCCAGCTTTCCGCCTGTCTTGTGGCTTCCCGCAGGAGGATTTACCGGCTTTTCGTCTTCTTTCGGCTGAGCCGCCGGCGGAGCGGTGTCTTCATCGCGGCGCATATCGCGCAATTTGGACTCAACCTCCAGGACGAAGCGCAGATTATCGTAATAGCGCACCGCCTGGCTCTTGGCCCCGTAGAACTGGCGGGTCAGGTTGCCTTCAAGACTCGCGGGAGTGAGAGCCGCGAGCCGAAAACCTGTGAGCCGTACACCGGCCAAATTCAAAGTAAGGGCGATCGAGAAGAAGGCCATGGCCGCAGTCATCATCAGACGCGTATCCCAGACCATCCGCCGCATCGGCATGCCCAGAACCACCGGGCCGCCCGCAGGGATCGGTGCGCCATAAACGGCCAGGGGATGATCGGCCACTGCGCCGCTAGTCTTACCCAGAATCCGCTCGACCAGGTCGACCGGCATCTCCGGCTCTTCCTGCAGGAAGACCATCCACTCCTGCCCCTGTTTGGCTTCGGCCAGCAGCAGCGCGCAGACGGCACACTCCGCGCTGTGTCCGTCGAAGACGGCGCGGTCGTCCACCGCCAGCAGCCCATCGAGCGCATCGGCCAACAGAGCTTCCCAGTCCTCGCAGCGAAGCACACGCCGGAGACCTTCGCCGGAGATGTGTTGCGAGGAGGCAGCCTCCTTCCGCTGATCAAATGGATTGCGCTCCGCCATCTAAACCACCTGTCCTTTATTACGTTCCAGCAGTCGAGCCAGTTCCGCCCGGCCGCGGCTGATGCGGGACTTTACGGTCCCTTCGGGGATGCGCAAAACCTGCGCGATCTCCTTGTAATCCATATCCTGCAGATCGCGAAGAATCACCGCTTCACGCAGCTCCGGCGATATCTTCGTCAAAGCCTCCTGCACCATGCGCGCAATCTCTTTTTGCGCCGCCCGGTCGTGCTGGCTGGGTCCTGACGCAGCCAGGCGATCGGAGAGCGGCAGCTCTTCGGTCTCTTCCCAGCCTGCGTCCATGGAGTCGGTGACTCGCTGTTGTTTGCTGCGGCGGAAGTGATCGACCAGCAGATTACGCGCCAGGGTTGTAATCCAAGTCTGAAAGCTTCCCCGCGTTAAGTCAAAGCTGGCCAGATTTCCATACACTTTGATGAAAACGTCCTGGGTAAGATCCTCAGCATCGTGCGAGGAGCCGGTGAAGCGATAGCAAAGCGCGTAGATGCGGCGGTGGTGGAACTTCACCAGCTCCGACCATGCCCCGGAATCGCCGTCCAGGCAACGCTGCACCACTATCTGCCAATCGGCTTCCAACGCTCGTTCCGCTCCCCGAGGCCGGGTAACTCCCTGCGGAGCCCGTCCATGACTGTCCGTGTGACGACTGCCCGTCTGACCCGGCACTGGTTGAAACTCCGAGCCCTGGAGTGCCGCCGGCTTGACGACAGGACGCGGGTGAATGCGGGGACTCGTCCGGATCACCCGGAACCCATCCATCTCCCACGTCATTGTCCCTGCCGCGCTCATGGAGATCCATACGCAACTAATGCCGCGGCGGTTCCGTGGGGTCAATCCGCCGCAGCTTTCATCTGGTGAAACCGCAAGGATACAGGAAAGGGAATAAAACGCGGCCAGCTAAATTGCGGGTGGCTAAGAAGCGGTCAGCGATGGACCGGCTAGCTAAGAGCCGAATTGATAAAGAAATGCGAAAGCCGCAGCAATGAAACGTCCAGCGAGACAGCAAATAAGAAGCGGTTAGCAGGAAGTAAAACCCGCTAACCGCTTCTTAGCTATCCGCACTTAAGCCAACCGGCCTTCAGCGACCCGCTTTTCAGCGGCCCTAGCCCTCTTGCATGAAATCCGGAGCTACGGGATTCTCGTACAACGAGTAGTCGCGGGTGACCACGGTTAGACCGCTGGGCGTGACGAAGTAGTTTCGCTTGTCCTCATTCTGGTCGTAGCCGATGACCGTGCCCTCGGGCAGATGCACGTCGCGATCGATAATCGCCCGCCGGATGCGGCAATGACGGCCGATGTTCACGTGCGAGAAGACGATGCTGGAGTCGACCTCGGAGTACGAATTCACACGCACATCCTGCGACAGCACGCTGTTGCGCACCACCGCTCCCGAAACGATGCAGCCCGCCGAGACGATGGAATTGATGGCCATGCCGGTGCGGCCTGGCTCGCCGAAGACAAACTTGGCCGGCGGATATTGGCGCACGCGGGTACGCATGGGCCACGCGCTGTCATATAAGTTGAAGGTCGGCGACACCGAGGCGATGTCCATATTCGCGTCGTAGTAGGCCTCGAGTGTGCCAACATCGCGCCAGTAGAGGGCGTGTTGCCGGTTCTCATCGACGAAGTTGTAGGCGACGATCTTGTACTTGCCCAGGATGCTGGGAAGGATGTTGTGCCCGAAGTCGTGCTTGGAGTTGGGATCTTCGGCATCCTGCATCAGCGCCGGCAGCAAGACGTCGGTGTTGAAGAGATAAATCCCCATCGACGCATCGACCATGTTGGGATTGAAGGGCGAGCGCAGGTTCGTCGTCTTGGGCTTCTCCTGGAAGCCGATCACCTCGCCGTTGCGCTCCACTTCGACTACACCAAAACGCGAGACCTCAGACGGATCGATGGGGAGCGTGGCCAGGGTCACATCGGCGCCCATCTCGTTGTGGTGCTCGAGCATCTTGCCGTAGTTCATTTTGTAGATGTGATCGCCGGAGAGGATCAGAACATGCTTCGGCTGTTCGGAGCCGATGGAGTAGATGTTCTGGTAAACGGCGTCCGCTGTGCCCATGTACCAATTCGCGCTGACGCGCTGCATGGGAGGCAGGATCTCGATAAACTCGCCCAGCTCCTGAGCAACGACGCTGGTCCAGCCCTCGCGGATGTGGCGATTGAGGGAAAGCGCCTTGTATTGCGTGAGGATGTAGACCCGGCGCAGATCCGAATTGATGCAATTGGAAAGGGTGATATCGATAATGCGGTAATTTCCACCGAATGGAACCGCGGGCTTTGCCCGGTCGCGGGTAAGGGGAAATAAACGTTCGCCCGCGCCACCTGCTAACAACACGCCAAGTGTATCTCTCATTGCTCTGGTCGCACCCTCTTCATCCCGTTGTCTTCAACTGTGGATCAAAGATAAAAATTACCAATCATGGACGAGCGGATACTACCACAGGATCATGACGCATGTAGGTGGCGCTAATCCGGAGTTTTCTCGCCCTCAATTGCGATGCGAAGAGACTTCAGAAAATTCAAATCCTGCGCGGTAAAGGTCTCGTTCCCTTCCTGACTCTGTGCGTTCGATGGTTCCAACGCAGCCGCAGGTTGCTGTTCCACTTCATTTAGCCCGATTGTCGCTTCCAGCATCAGGAGTACATCGAATCCCTGTTTGCGAATATCGTGTACGACGCCGGCAATATGTTCGGATTCGGAAACGCTCTCGTGAATGGCCTCGCCCAGCTTTTGGACCAGCTTCCGCAGTTTTTGGTTCAAGGATCGGCTCCATTTCCGCCCTCGCACGATGCGAAGGCGCTTCGACAGGATTTCTCTTACCTTACTTCTGATGACGCAAGGCTGCAATCCGAATCAAAATCCGGCTGCTACACTTTTATTCATGGAGCCGGACCGCGTAGGCCGAAAAATCGGGGTCGGCTTCCGTGTCGCCTCGGGAATGCTGCGCGACCGGGCCTCGCAAACCACTCAATCCATGCAACAACAGGCCCCGGCTTACGCCGAGCGCGCCCGCGTCGCCAAGCGCGAAGGGAAGAGATTCGGCCAGTCCATTTGGGGACCGTTCGCCCATGCCGGAAGCGTTCTCTGGCTGGAGGTTACGGGGCTGTTCTTCGGTCTTTTCGGCGTTTACTTCGCCCAGAACGCCTATAAGCTGCGCCAGGAATGGCACGCCGGACCGGAGCATACGAAATTTATCGTCTATTGCGCCATCACCCTGGTCTTTCTCTATTTCACCTTCAGCTCGTTCCATAATGCGAGACGGAAGGAAAAGCTGAAGCGCGAACGCGCGCGTTAGCTTTCACCCTCGACGAGGGCATAGCATCCCGATGAACCGAATCATGCCCGGACTCGCTACAATACCGAGTTCATGCCGAAGCCAGATTCGAACCCAAAATATGTCTACAGCGCCTCCGACCTCGAAGCGAATGCGTTCGATGCCGAGCGCGATCTCGGCTATCCGGGCGAATTCCCGTTCACGCGCGGCATCCAGCCGACCATGTATCGCGGGCGGCTCTGGACCATGCGGCAATATGCGGGCATGGGCGATGCCGAGGAGAGCAATCGTCGCTACAAATTCCTGCTCGCCAACGGCACTGCGGGGTTATCGGTAGCCTTCGATCTCCCTACGCAGATCGGCTACGACTCCGACGACCCCATGGCTCTGGGCGAAGTCGGCAAGGTGGGCGTGGCCATCGATTCCATCGAAGACATGGAGCGGCTCTTCGAGGGCATCCCGCTCGACAAAATTTCGACGTCGATGACCATTAACGCGACAGCCAGCATCCTGCTCGCTTTGTATGTGGGCGTGGCCCGGCGGACCGGCGCCGACGTGAAGAAGCTCTCCGGCACGGTGCAGAACGACATCCTGAAGGAATACATCGCGCGGGGAACGTATATCTATCCCATCGGCGACGCCATGCGCATCATCACCGACATGTTTGCCTGGGCCAACGATGAGGCGCCCGAGTGGAACACCATTTCCATTTCCGGATACCATATGCGCGAGGCAGGATCGACGGCGGCGCAGGAGATTGCCTTCACCCTGGCCAACGGCATGACCTACGTTCAGGCGGCCATCGATGCGGGTCTCGATATCGATCGCTTCGCGCCGCGACTATCGTTCTTTTTCAATGCGCACAACAATTTCTTTGAAGAAGTCGCCAAGTTTCGCTGTGCGCGCCGGCTCTGGGCGCACCTCATGCGCGACAGGTTCGGCGCAAAAAATCCGCGCTCATGGATGCTGCGCTTCCACACCCAGACGGCCGGCTCCACGCTGACCGCGCAGCAGCCCGAGAACAACATCGTCCGCACCGCGATCCAGGCGCTCTCCGCGGTGATGGGCGGCACGCAATCGCTCCACACCAATGGATTCGACGAGGCCCTGGCGCTGCCTACCGAAGAGGCTGCGCGCACCGCGCTGCGCACCCAGCAGATCATCGCCAGCGAATCGGGGGTAGCGCAGACCATCGATCCCTTCGCCGGGTCATATTATGTCGAGTCGCTCACCAACGATCTTGAGAAGCAGGCCCGCGCCTACTTCGAGCGCATCGATGCCATGAGCCCAAAAAACGGAGGCGGCATGCTGCGCGCCATCGAGCGCGGCTGGGTGCAGCAGGAGATCCAAACCGCGGCTTATGAATACCAGCGCGCCGTCGATTCCGGCGACGCGGTCGTGGTGGGCGTCAACCGCTTCACCCGCGAAGAGGAGCCGGGAATTCCGATTCAGCGCATCGACGAGAACCTGGAGCGGCAGCAGGTGGAACGGGTGCGCGCGCTGCGCACCCGCCGCGATCCTAATTGCTGGCAAGCGGCCATCGATCGTGTGAAAGAACATGCGCGGTCAGGACAAAACCTGATGCCCGCGATCCTCGAAGCCGTCGAGAGCTATGCCACAGTTGGCGAAATCGCGACAGCCATGCGCGAGGTCTTCGGTGAGTATCGGGAGTCGGTGGTTATCTGAGTTGCGGGTTAGGGGATGATCCGTTCCGCTTTTAAACGATCGAAGAGCTGGAAGAATGAAGCCGGAGTTTCCTGATATTCCATGAAGCCGAGCTGCCGGCTCTTGGTCATGTCATTCACGCATTCGATCTGCCGCCCGAGATCGGCGTCGGTGTGCCACCAGGAGACCAGCTTATCGATGCGGCTCTCGGTGAGACCGTGTTTCGCCGCGATCTTCTCCCACAAAGGTGCGGCGTCGCGCATCTGTTCTTCGAGGGGAGCGCTTGGCTTCGGTGGAGGAGCTGCTTCCACTCCAAAATAGGCAGCCAGTTGCGGCCACAGCCAGCGCCAGCGAAAGATGTCGCCATTCACCGTGTTGAATGCCTGGTTGTGCGCCTGCGGAGTGGTCGCAGCCCATTCCAGTTGCCGGGCCAGCACGCGGGCATCGCAGACGTCGGTCAGAAATCCCCACTGCTCCTGCGATCCGGGAAAGACAAAGGGCCGTCCGGTCTCGCGGCAGAGGGTCGCGTAAACAGCCAGCGTCACACCCATGTTCATCGCATTGCCGAGCGCGTAGCCGATCACGGTGTGCGCACGGTGGACGCTCCAGGTGAAGCCCCTCCGCTTCGCAGCGGCGAACAGGATGTCTTCCTGCGTGTAGTAGAAATTTTCACCGGGCAGGCGCGGCTGGTCTTCGCGGAAGGGAGTCTCGGCCCTGGTCTTCCCGTAGGACTCAAACGGCCCGAGATAGTGCTTGGTGCCGGTCACCAGCGCGGCGTGCGAAAGATTCTTTGCGCCTTCGAGCGCAGCGAACAGATGCTCGACCATCCCGCCATTCACCAGCACATTCTCATGCTCCGTTGGCTGACGCAGCCACGCGCAGATGAACACATCGGTGATATCCAGCCCGGCCAGCGCCTGCTTCACCGAATTCTTGTCGGTTAAATCGGCGGCGACAGGCTGAATCCCCGTTCCCGGCTGCGGATTTCGCGCCAGGCCGTAGACCTCCCAGTTTTTACTGACAAGATGCTGCGCAAGATTGATTCCGGCAATGCCCGTGGCGCCGACCACCAAAGCTTTTCTCTGACTCATTCCAACGACCTGCCTTTTTTTAATATTCTCTTTGGATGAAGCAGTGGCTCCCAAGGGAGCAACGCCGCCGGCCCCCCGAATCACCGGGAACCAACTGTCCATTTCCGCACAGCCGGCAGCGGAATACGAACAATTTGCGGAGAGAGATCCGACGCTGTGACGCCTGCCTTCAATGACTTGGTTAGTTTTTATAGTGGCCGTGCGCGTGCATCTACGTCGCTTTTCCTCGTTTTGAGGTGCTTGCCGTGACTGGATGGCTCCGCGATATTCCCTACGTAATGCGCAGAGGGCGAGACGCCGCTTTTGCCCTCACCGAGATTCTGCCGCTGGCGCTGGGTATTCGAAACTTCATTCGATATAGATTCGTACCTTGCTACATGTTTCAAGGAGACCGTGGATGATCTTGCAGGATTTGAAGTACGCCGTGCGTCAGCTGCGCTCAGGATGGGGATTCGCGACGCTTGCCGTCGTCACCCTGGCGCTGGGCATCGGAGCGAACACCGCGATGTTCACAGTGGTCGAGAGCGTTCTGCTGCGGCCCCTGCCTTATCCACACTCGAATCGGCTGGTCATTGTGGCTCCTGCCGGGACGGCGGGATCGGGCAACGCCTCCTATCTCAACTATCGCGATATCCGCGATCAATCGCAGAAGCTTGAAGCGGTCGCGAGCTACTCGGAAGACGTAAGCGTGGTCGAGGGCAAAAACGGATCGATCAGCGTCACGGCTCCCCGCGTTACTCCGAATGCACTGACCATGGTCGGTGCGCAGCCGTTGCTGGGACGCACGTTCACTGAGACGGAAGGCCACGCTGGAGGCCCGCAGGTTACGATTCTGTCGGAAGGACTATGGCGGCAGAGCTACGACAGCGATCCAAACATTCTGGGACGCACCGTAAAGATCGGCGGGATCGAACGCACCGTGGTCGGAGTGATGCCGGCCAGCTTCCGCTTCCCGGAGACCGTCGGTCCAGACATGGCCAAGGGCGTGTGGCTGCCGCTGCAGCCCAGCGCCGAGATGCTCAAGGATCGCGGCTACAACTTCATCGGCATCGTCGGCAGAATGCGGCCGGGAGTTTCGGTGGCGCAGGCGCAGCAGGATTTGAATGCGATTGTGCAGCGCATCGTAAGGGCCGAGCCGGATCATGCTGAGGGGCTGGCTCTGGATATGACCTCCTACCAGGAGATGCTGACCGGCAACGTTCGCCCTGTGTTTCTTGCATTGATGGCGGCGCTGGGACTGGTGCTGCTGATTGCATGTGCCAACGTAGCAAATCTGCTCATCGCCCGCTGCCTGGGACGCCGGCAGGAGTTTGCCGTACGCGCTGCGCTCGGCGCCAGCCGCGGACGCCTGGTGGGCCAGCTGATCGCCGAAGGCGCGGTGCTGAGCCTGCTCGGCTGCGCCCTTGGAGCAATGCTGGCCCAGTTCGCTCTGGCGGGTATTCACAAGCTGCCCAATGGAACTGTGCCGCAGGCCGACTCGATCACCATGCATTGGAGCGTGCTCGTGACGCTGGCCGTGATTGCGACCCTCACCACCGTGCTTTCGTCGCTGCTGCCCGCGCTGCTGGTGGCGCGCACCGATCCTCAGCCGGCGCTGCAGGCGTCGTCGCGCGGCATTGGGTCGCGCTCGGTGAGCGGCAAGTTGAGCGGCGGCCTGGTTGCGGGCGAGGTCGCGCTCTCGACATTGTTGTTGGTAGGAACCGGCCTGCTCTTCCACACGCTCTGGAACCTTGCCCACACGCGGCTGGGCTTCGATGTTGACCGCATCACCACCTTCACGGCCATGCCCGCGGATTCGGCCGGATTCTCCGCAATGGCCGTCTCTGCGGATGCCGAGCATGCTCCGCTCTCGATTGCCTCGACGATCTATTCACCATCGCTGGCGCGGCTCAGACAGACGCCGGGCGTGCGCTACGCTGCCCTGGCAACTGCGCCACCGCTCTCCGGCGTGGATATGCATTCCAGCTTCGACATTGTTGGTCATCCGACGACTCACGCCCATCACCCTGAAGCTCGCATCACTGCGGCGAGCGAAGACTACGCGGCAGCACTGGGAACACCCTTGGTGCACGGGCGCATGATCTCCGCCGACGACACTGCGGCCGCCTCTCCCGTGGTCGTGGTGAACGAAGCTCTGGTGAAGAAATATTTTCCCAATACCGATCCTCTGCAACATCAGATCGATCTCGGCGGCAAAGATACCGGCATGCTCAAGCCCTGGACGATTGTGGGCGTGCTCGGCGATCAGATCGACCATAAAGTGGGCGGAGAGGTGCAGCCGCTGATTCTCATTCCTTACCAGCAGGTGCCGACCATCTCACTCTTCTATCAGGCGCTGCTGAAGACCTTTGTCACCTTCATCGTGAAGACGCGCGGCGACATGCCGGTGGCAGCGACAGCGCGCGACCTCTTCAAGCAGACCGCGCCGGATTATGCACTCGACAATTTCCAGACCATGCAGGAGACCATCGACTCAGCTACCTTCAGCCAGCGGCTGGGGCTGTATCTGACCGCTTCGTTTGCCGGCCTGGCGATCGTGATGGTGGTCGCCGGACTCTACGGCGTGCTGGCGCAGCTGGTCAGCTATCGCCGCCGAGAGATCGGCGTGCGCATGGCGCTGGGCGCGACTCGCGAAGGGATTGCGAAGATGATCCTGCGCCAGGGCGGCATATTAATCGGCATCGGGCTGGGCGCGGGATTGGTCATCGCCGTCTTCGCCGGCCAGTTGGTCAAGAGCTTCCTTTACCAGGTGAAACCCATCGATCTCGGAACATATGTAGGAGTGACGATTCTGCTGCTGGTGATCGGCTCGATCGCCTCGCTGATTCCTGCGCATAGCGCCTCGACGATCGAACCGATGGAGGCGCTCCGGGAGGATTGAGTGCTGGATCGCGCCGAAGTTTACAACTTCATCCGCAGCCGCAAGCTGGCCGTGGTCTCGAGCCTCGGACCGCAAGGCGAACCGCAGTCAGCGCTGGTCGGCATCGCCGTGTCGCCGGATCTCGAGATCGTCTTCGATACGGTGAAGACGTCGCGCAAATATCCCAACCTCAAGGCCGATCCCAGAATTTCCGCGGTGATCGGCTGGGAAGAGGAGCAGACCTTGCAGTATGAGGGCCTGGCTATGGAGCCGGATGGAGAGGATCTGGTTCGCGCCAAGGAAATCTACTTCGGCGCATGGCCCGATGGGAAGGAACGGCAACTGTGGCCGGGCATTGCGTATTTTCGGGTGCGTCCCCGCTGGCTGCGGTACAGCGACTTCGCTGCCGGGCGCATTGAGGAAATATTTTTTTGATGGTTCGCTGGCGGTCCGGTCCTCAGGGTTGAAGCCCGCGCCTACCGTATTCCGCACCAGTCCTATTCCATAGTTATTTTATTGCGCGCCTGCCCTATTCGATGACCGCGATTTTCGCGCGTTTGCCGACGCGGACCGTCAGTCGCGAATTCCCTTGCAAGGAGATGTGCGACTGCTTGCAAACCTCGCCGTCGAGGCGTACGGCTCCCTCTTTCATCTTGCGATCCGCTTCGGTAGACGATGCTGCAAGCCCGGAGGCGGTGAGGAGCTTCGCAACGCGGATGCGGCCGTCGGCATCGCGCCCCAGCTCGGATGCCGCAATGCGAATCTCTTCCAGTCCCTCCACCTCATCGCTCTTCTGCTGAAACTGCTTTGCCCAGTTTTCATCCGCGGCCTGTGCTGCTTCCTGCGAGTGAAATCCTCCGACGATGGTGCGGGCCAGGCGCTTCTTGGCTTCCATGGGATGCAGGCCGCCGGCGACAACTTCCGCGCGCATGGCGTCGATCTCGGACTGACGGAGGTCGGTGAGCAGGGTCCAGTAGCGCCACATCAGCTCGTCGTTAATGGACATGAGCTTGCCGTACATCTCGGGCGCGGGCTCGTGAATGCCGATGGCGTTGTTGAGCGACTTCGACATCTTCTGCACGCCGTCGAGTCCCTCGATGATCGGGGTCATCAGCACAATCTGCGGCTGCTCGCCGTAGTCGCGCTGCAACTCGCGTCCGGCCAGCAGATTGAACTTCTGGTCGGTGCCGCCCAACTCCACATCGGCCTTGAGCGCGACCGAGTCGTAAGCCTGTGCGAGCGGGTAGAGCATTTCGTGCAGCGAGATGGGCTTCTCTTCCTGGAAGCGCTTGTGGAATTCATCCCGCTCCAGCATCTGCGAGACGGTGAACTTCGCAGCCAGGCGGATCATGCCCTCGAAGCCCAGCTTATCGAGCCATTCGGAGTTGAAGCGGACCTCGGTCTTCTCCCGATTGAGGATACGGAAGACCTGATTGGTGTAGGTCTTTGCATTCTCGTTGATCTCTTCCCGGGTCAGGGCCTTGCGGGTGACGGACCGCCCGGTGGGGTCGCCGATCAGAGAGGTGAAATCGCCGATCAGAAAGATCACCTGATGGCCGAGATCCTGGAAGTGCTTGAGCTTGCGCATCAGCACGGTGTGTCCGAGGTGTAGATCGGGCGCGGTGGGATCGAAGCCGGCTTTGACGCGCAGCGGGATACCGGTCTGCCGCGACTTCTCGAGGCGCTCGCGCAGATCGGAGGCGCGGATGATTTCGGCCGCACCTTTTTCGAGCAGATCCATCTGCTCATCGACGGGAGGAAAATTGACGACAGGAAGAGAGTTTGCCATTGCTCTCATTAGTATAGGGAACGGCATCGCCGGTGCGGGAGCATGGCGCTTCTATCGACGGGGCCCGGAGTTGGCTCTTACCGCTTTTGACAACGGGCCTTGGCTGCTATTTCCGCTCTCGCCTTGAGACTGACCCGCTCCGGTAGCGAAGATAGACAATTCCCGCCAAGAGTATGACGCCGGCAATGAGTTTGAACATCATCCTTGATGTCATTTTAGGCTGGTTACTTCGGGATTTGATGGCCGCGGGAAAGCCATGCTAGCATGCAAGGCTCTTGGAGGGGCGGTCTCTTCGCCGTTACGAAACGCCACTCCTCCTGTATCGGCCTCGTATGAAGGATGAGGACGGCAGCTTCGGTTTACGCGCAATCAGGGCGTCCCGAGTGACGCGCGCGCGAATTCCCTGCGCGCCGGATGCCGCCACTCCCAAGGCCGGAATAAATCTCGCTCCAACCCTCTCTAAAATTTGCCGCCGCCGCTCGGATTCGGGGCGAATCTATCTTTCAGGAGCACTCCATGAAGTCTTATCCCGGGAATGAGATCCGCAATGTAGCCGTGGTCGGACATGCGCACAGCGGCAAGACAACGCTGGTCTCCGCACTGCTTCATGCGGCCAAGATGACACCGAGGCTCGGCCGGGTCGAAGATGGCAGCGCCATCACGGCTTACGACGAAGAGGAGATATCGCGGCGCACCACCATGCAGAACGCGGTGGCGTTTGCGGAGTGGAATGGCGTGAAAGTGAACCTGGTGGACACGCCCGGCTTCCATATGTTCGTGCATGAGGCGAAGTCGGCGATGATGCCGGTGGAGTCCGCGCTACTGGTGGTGAATACGCCCAACGGCGTGGAGGCGATGACCGAGCGCGTTTGGAAGTATGCCGAGGAGTTCAACCTGCCGCGCGTTGTGGTGCTCAACCAGATGGACCATCCTCGCGCATCGGAATCGGTGCACTCCACCATCGCGGCCCTGCGTTCGCGCTTCGGACGGAATTTGATACCGGTCCAGCTGCCGATCGCCAACGGCAACGGCTTTGAAGGGATCGTCGATCTCGTCACCATGGAGGCTTTCTATTACACGCCCGGCGGAGACGGCTCAGGCAAAATCGGCGAGATCCCGGAGGGCATGAAGGATACCGTCAAAGCCGCTCACGAAGTGCTGGTCGAGCTGGTTGCCGAGGGGAAAGACGAGCTGATGGAGGAGTTCTTTGCGGAAGGAACGATCCCCGAGCAACACCTCATCACGGCTTTGCATGAAGCCATCCGCGAGGACCGAATCTTCCCGGTGCTTTTTGCCAGCGGAGGAGCCAACATCGCCACCGATCACCTGCTTGATTTCCTGAAAGTGTACGTTCCGGCGCCGGCCGAGCGCTCTCCCATTGCGGCGCGTGCCGTGCTGCAATCAGTTGCTGCGAACGGCCACGCGCTGAACGTGAACGCGACATCGCCGAACCCGGAGCAACATGAATTCGTGATGCGCAAGGTCGAGGACCAGGAGCCGGTCTCACTCTTCGCCTATAAAACCATGACCGACCCCTTTGCCGGCCGCATCACCTTTTTCAAGGTTTTTTCAGGCGTATTGAAGAATGACGCGGCGGTGGAGAACTACTCCCGGCGCGGCACGGAGAGGTTTTCCCATCTTTCCATCATGCAGGGACATAGCGCCGTTCCCGTTATGGAACTACATGCCGGCGATTTGGGAGCCGTGGCCAAGCTCAAGGACACATTCACCTGCGACACGTTGGGCGAAAAAGGCCATGAGATCTTCTTCGAGCCGGTATGCACGCCCGAGGCGGCCATGACCTATGCCATCGAGCCGAAGACGCGAGCGGACGAGGACAAGCTTGCTCCCGCCGTTCACAAGATCATGGAGGAGGATCTCCTTGTGCGCTTCTTCCGCGACCCGCAGACGAACGAGTTTCTGATTGCCGGAGCGGGACAGCCGCATATCGAGGCCATCGTCTCCAAGCTGCGCCGGCGCTACCATACCGAGGTCACTCTGAAGGCTCCAAAGGTGCCGTATCGCGAGACGATTCGCGGCCGCGCCGAGGCGCAAGGACGTCACAAGAAACAGACTGGAGGCCACGGACAGTTCGGCGACTGCAAGATCCGCATCGAGCCGCTGCCGCGCGGATCGGGCTTCGAGTTCGTGAACGACATCTTCGGCGGCTCCATTCCGCGGCAGTACGTGCCTGCGGTCGAGAAAGGGATTCAGGAGTCAGCGGCGCGCGGCTACCTGGCGGGATATCCGGTGGTCGACTTCAAGGTCACCGTCTATGACGGCAGCTATCACGAGGTCGACTCGAATGAACTCTCCTTCAAGATGGCGGGGCGCATCGCCTTCCGCAAGTGCATGGAGCAGGCCCGGCCTGCGCTGCTCGAGCCAGTCATGAAGGTAGAGATCGAAGCGCCCGACGAGTTTGCCGGTGCACTGATGGGCGACCTCAATCAGCGGCGCGGACGGGTGCAGGGCATGGAAGGGCGTGGGACATCCACGCTCATTCGCGCCGAAGCTCCGATGTCCGAGATGCTGAGTTACGGTCAGGCATTGACCGCAATGACCCAGGGCCGCGGGAGCTTTCACATGGAGATGGATCATTACGATGTGGTGCCGCCGCCTATTGCAGAGAAGATTCTAGCGACAGCTGGCCGCCGAGGAGCCGATGAGGATGAGGAGTAATGGAGATGCGGCCGGGGCTATCGTCACTCAGCATGTCAGCATGCCGCCCGAAATTGCGCAGGGCAAAGCTAGCGCCTAATGACCGCCGCTGACGCGAAGTTGGGAGTCATTTCGCTGGGAGTCATTTCGCTCGCCTTCCGTCCGTGAAAACTTGATTGCCGAGCCTTGGCGGGTGGATTCCCCAACCGGAGACGGGGAAGCTCCGCCACGCGGAATCACTGCCAGCGGCCGCATATTGGTGGGAAGGAACATGCTAAACACAGTTCCGTGGCGCTCGGGGGACGTCGACGAACGAAGCTGCAAGTTCCCGCCATACCGGCTGAGAATTGCGCGCGTGACCCACAATCCGAGGCCAGTTCCGTGCTGTCCCTTGGTGGTAAAGAAGGGTTGCCCGAGGCGATGACGGACTTCAGCCGACATGCCCGAGCCGTCGTCCGCTACGGAGACGCGTATCCCCTGGACGCCCTGATCTGACCAGTTGCGCGCAGAGCGAATCCGAAATTTCAACAAGCCGCCTGCGCTGGTGGCTTCGATAGCATTGGCGATCAGGTTCGACAGAACTTGCCGCATCTCGCCAGGAAAGACCGACACCTGCTCCGCAGATTCGTACTGCCGCAGGATGCGTAGATTCTTTTCGGATATTTTCCGGTGGTAGAGGGCCACAACCTCCTCGATCAATTCGGAGAGCTGCACCCGTACTGGGACGGTGGTCTCCCGCGAAAAGGTCAGAGTCTGTTTGCTGATTTGAACAACCCTGCTCAACTCTCGCTGCGCCAAGGTCAAATACTGCTTCCACTTGTTTGGATCATTCCGCTCGGCCTCCATCAGGTACAAAAGGTTGGTGATCGACTCCAGCGGATTGTTGATCTCATGAGCGATGGAGGCGGTAAGCCGCCCGATGGTGATGAGCTTCTGGTTTTCGCGCAGGATCTCGGCCGCGCGGTCCAATTCTCCCTGCACGCTGGCATTCACCCGGTGGGTTCTGCTATCGCGAAGCGCCCGCGCGAGGATCGAGGGCAAGCGGTCGAACTCCGATACCTTGACGATATCGGTTGCCGCGCCACGCCAAGCTTGCAAGGCACCGCTTGCGTCGCCATCGCTTCCGAGAAGAATAAGAGGAATTTCATGCGGGCCGCTGCGAGTCTGGTCGATGATCTCCGAGACTTCCATGCCGTTGTAGCCGCTGGCGGGAGCCAAAATCATATCGACACTGCCGTTGCGGAAGCGGGAAAGAAACTCTTCGCGGCTGGAAACGGGGTCCAGAATGACGGTTAGGCCGCCCCTGCGGACCGCCTGCCTCACTGCGTGTGTCGACGCCAAGTCGTTCATCAACAACACGATTCTCGATATGGACAGTTGGTTGATCATTTAAAACCTCAATGCGCAACGGCTTAGTATCTCCGCTTCCAACTAAACCGAGGCATGGGACAAACAAGTGTGCGTACCGCTTCACACGGTCATCTCGCCGGAGCTCTTGCGCGTCCGGATCGTACCAGTTACGATGTCGGCCACCCCTAGGCCGTTGCTTATTAATGCACTATCGAAGGCTGGTAATGCACGATGGTGCTGCCAATCCTGACCGCGATAGTATTCGGCCTTTAAAATCAGCCGCTTGAGAGTGCCGATTGTCACGTACAGCGTTGCCGCTTCTCGAGAGCGGGGCGCATCTGCTTTATTCGTAATTATTTGGCATCCCTTTGAGCCGATCAAAATCTAAAACTCGTAGTATTCGAGAAGGCACTCCGCAACGATGAATCTCCCTAAAGCTCTAACGTTTGGAACGGCTACCCTGTTGTTGCTGGCGGGATGGTGCCGCAGTGCTCTAGCCCAGGCCAACCCGGATAATTCGGCGCAGAACTCGTACGCCGGCAGCGTGCAGGCAGTAGCCGCCACCCCCGAAGTCAAACAGCTTTCTCTGGACGACGCCATTCGGCTGGGCATCGAGAACAATCTGGCGCTCACCCTCGCCAAGCAGAACCAGAAGATTGCCGAGGCCCAGAAGCTGCAGCTGGCAAATGCTCTTCTGCCCAATCTGTCCCTGCATGCGGATCACGGCGTTCACCAGATCGACCTGTCCAGTTACGGCTTCAGCCCGGGGATTCTGCCCTCTTTCGGAATAACGCCAGCGCAAGTGGCAGCCTTCCCCACAATTGTTACGGTGAACTCGACCGACGCCCAGGTGAATATGTCGCAAGCGATCTTCACCTGGTCGGGTATCGATGTGTGGAAGGCAGCCAAGGCAAATGAAAAAGCCGCCTATTACAACACCCAATCGTCCCGCGGGCTGGTGGTTCTGAACGTGGGAACAGCCTACCTGAAAGCGCTGGCGGCATCTTCGCAGGTGGATTATGCCCAGGCTCTGCTGAAAACGGACGAGACGCTGCTATATCAGGCGCACGAGGAGCATGTGGCGGGTACAGCGGCCAACCTCGATGAGTTGCGCGCGCGAGTCCAGTATCAGACACAGCAGCAGACACTCATCTCGGCTGAAAACAGCTTCGAGAAGTCCAAGATCGCGCTCCTTCGGCAGATCGGGATCGCACCCGAGCAAAAGATTCAGCTAACCGATGCGACTCCTTACGCCGATCTTGCCTCCCTGACTATCGAAGACGCGCGCAAGGAAGCTTACGGAAGCCGCCAGGACTTCCAGAGCCTGAAGCAGCAGATCCGGTCGGCGCAGCTGGAGCGGCAGGCGGTGAAGCACGAGCGCTTTCCCAGCATCAACTTCGACGGAAACTATGGTGTAACCGGCGTGACCGGCCAGATCTATCACGGCCTCTTCACTGCTGAAGGAACGATCAGCATTCCGATCTTCGATGAAGCGAAGTTTCGCGGAGACAAAGATGTCGCGGTCGCGCAGGTAGACGAGATACGCTCGCAGCTCAACGACCTGACCAACAAAATCGACCAGCAGCTGCGCGACAGTCTGCTCGACTTGCAGACCGCGGCGGAGCTGGTGCGCGTGGCGCGGAGCAATGTGGACCTAGCAACGACCGCGCTGGGACAGACGACCGACCGCTTCCAGGCTGGCGTAGACGACAACCTGCCCGTAGTACAAGCGCAATCCACACTGGCGCAGGCTCAGACGCAGTACGTCAATACTGTCTTCCAATTCAATCAGGCTAAGTTGGGATTGGCGCGCAACCTGGGAATTATCGACACGCAGTACAAGAACTACATCCCCGGCAATTCTCCGGCTCCGCAGCCTCAGGGCGGCAAGTAGGCCACGCTTCCGGGCCCCATCAGGCCCGGTCTTAAAGACCAGGCCTGGAAGTCTCAACCTACAGGGTCTTCTTCACTGCGCGTGTTGCCGGACGGGTGCGCGGCTTTGCAGACTTCGATTGCGATGAGCCGTTGGTGGTCTCGATCACTCCGCGCGTCCAGAACTGGCCTTGCGCGTCGACTTCGATGCCGTGCACTTCGCGCTCGAATCCAGGAAAGCGCTTGCCGAACTCTTCGAGCGCCAGCAGCAGCTTAATGGTCGGGCTCTCCGCATCACCCAGCCGCTCGCCGGGCATACGAATCGGAATGCCCGGAGGATAAGGCACCAGCATTACTGCCGGAATTCTGCCCGCCATCTCCGTGATCTTCACCTTTTCGGTACCGTTGCGAATCAGCTTCTGGTATGTCTGCGCGGGCGTCAGCACTGGATTCGGCTCGGTGTCGCATGCGGCGTGCAGCAGACCGGGCAGGTTCAAGTCCTTCATGCTGGCATGCATCTCGTCGCTCAACTGTTTCAGCGTCAGGCTGCCGTAGCGGTCGGGATACTTTGCGGCCAGAGCCGGCAGGGCTTCGGTCAACATCGCTTCCTGATCGTAAAGGCGCTTGAACTCGAACAATGTTTCGAGCAGGCTGCCCCACTTGCCTTTACTGGTGCCGACAGAGAACAAGGTAAGGATGGTGTAGTCGCCGGTGCGCGCGATCTCGACGCGGCGAGCATCGAGAAAGGCGGTGAGGATCGATGCCGGGATGCCCCAATCCTCCGTCTGGCCGCCAGGCTTCATGCCGGGCATCAGGATGGTGACTTTGGTCGGATCCAGCAGCACGTAGTCGTCGGTGACATCTTCGGCTGCGAAGCCGTGCCATTCTTCTCCCGGCTTCAGCGTCCAGCATTGCGCGGACTGCGACAGAAGGGTATCGGGTGCGTCTTCAAAGCGGAAAGTTTCGCCGCTAGCGGCATCCTGCACGTTATCGGGCTGGAACATGCCGAAGAACCACCAGTCGCCTTCTTCCGACTTGAGTCGGTGAGCCACCGAAGCCATTGTCTTGCGGAAGGTGATGGCGTCCTGAATGGTCTCGGTCATCAGCGTCGAACCGGCAGGCTCGTCCATCATCGCCGTCGCCACGTCGATCGACGCGATCATGGGATAGAACGGCGAGGTGGTGCCGTGCATCATGAACGACTCGTTGAACTGGTCGAATTCCAGAGGAGCGCGCTGGCTCAGCTTCACATGGATCATCGACGCCATGGAGAAGGCGGCCAGCATCTTATGCGTGGACTGCGTAGCGAAGATGAGCGGGCGGTTCGGCATCTCCTCGGGTACGTCCATGGCGAAGCGGCCGCGATAGAGGGGATGGAACTTGGCGTAGGCGTACCAGGCTTCGTCGAAGTGCACGCGGGGCACAGTTTTGGCTAGTTCTTCTACGACTGAATCCACGTTGTAGCAGAAGCCGTCGTAGGTGGAATTGGTCACGACCGCATAGCTGGGCTCTTTCGACACGGCTCGGGCTGCGAACGGACTCTTCTCGATCAGCGCCTTGATGTGCTCGGGTTTGAAGCGGTCGAGCGGCACCAGGCCGATCATGCCGTAGCCGTTACGCGTGGGCTTGAAGTACACGGGCCGCGCGCCGGTGACGGTGAGCGAGTGACAGATGGACTTGTGACAGTTTAGATCGGCCACCACCATCTCGTCCTGCCCGATGACACCGTGTCCGACAATCTGGTTCGATGTCGACGAGCCGCCGAGGACGTAGAAGGTCCAATCGGCGCCAAAGATGCGAGCGGCGTTCCGCTCCGACTCAGCTGGCGGTCCAACGTGATCGAGCCATGAGCCCAGCTCGGCGGTGGAGATGCCAAGATCCGAACGCATCAGGTTTTCGCCGAAGTAGTTGTGGAAGGCCATGCCTACCGGATGCTTCAGGAATGCGACGCCGCCCATGTGTCCCGGCGCGTCCCAGGAGTAGGCGCCCTGGTCGGTGTACTTTACCAGCTCGCGGAAGTATGGCGGCAGTAGCTGCTCGTGATAGCGCTCGACGGCGAAATCGACGCGGTTGGCAATGAAGGCCGGCGTATCGCCGAAGAGGTGGATGTATTCATGCACCTGCTTGACCACTTCAAGAGGTAGCTCGCTTACCAGCGTGCGGTCGGCAATGAGGAAGATGGGCAGCTTTTTATTGCGGCGCCTGACGGCGCGGATGATGCGCAACGCGGCGCGCTCGTCGAACTGATTGTTTTCAGCCAGATCCCAATCGAGCAGAACTGCGCTCTGCGACGGATCGGATTTCACCAAAGACAGTCCGTCTTCCGGCGTGACCGTACGCACGACGCGGTAGCCTTCTTCCTGAATGGCGACGACGAGCCGCTCCATCGCACGATCGGCGACAGAGTCCGTTCCACCTACTTCGCTGGCGATAAGCAAGACCCAGCGGCCCTGATGCATTCCCAACCTCACTTCTCCCGTGGATCTATTCTTTGCTGGTTTTGAGCAAAATCCCTTCAAAATACTACAGGCAATTGGTGAATATCCCGTAAGTCCGGAGGGTCTATTTTTCTCCGGTCCGCGTTTGACCTCGCGCACTCCGGGGCGTTGAGTGCGGCGACGATTCCACCCTCTGCGTCCGATTGTTTACACTCAATGTCGAGGATGTCCTTCGCTACAAACGTTCCCGGGAATGGATCTGTCAGGAATAGGTCCGCCACTTCGCATACGCTCGGGCGGTACCGCCTTCCCGCAGTTGCGGTTACCGGCCTGATCTTCGGGGTCATCGGCTGCCATCGAGCTGCTCCGGCCGGATCACTGGCGATGGTCAATGGCGCGGCAATCAGCGCGGCGCAGGTAGATGAATACGACCGGCTGCATCCGCAGGCTTTTTCCGGAGAGACGGGAGAACAGCGCCGCCTGGACGTGCTCGGACAGGTGATCAACGACGAGATTCTGGAGCAGCGGGCGAGACGATTCAACCTCGAAGCCACCGATGAAGATGCCTCGGAAAAGCTGACCGAGATGAAAGCCTCCTACACGCAGGAGGAGTTCGACCAGCAGCTGCGGGCCGCGAATCTCACGCTCGCCGACATGCGAGCACAGGTGCGGCGGGAGCTGACGATCGACCGGCTGCTGAACAAGGACGTCTTTTCGCGGATCAACATCACCGACGCCGATCTTTCCACCTACTACACAAGCCATCAGGAGGAGTTCAACCTCTCCGAGACGCGCTATCATCTGGCACGCATCGTAGTGAGCGCGCTACCAGGCTCCTCGCCGAGCATGGCAACGGCAGGCCAGCAGGCAAGCCGGGAAAACGCACTGCGGACCATTCAGATGGTTCACCTTCGCCTGCAAGAGGGTGAGGACTTCAGCTCATTGGCGAACAGCCTGGCGAAGATCAAGACGGCCGCGATCGATGGCGACGCCGATGTCGATTTCACGCAGTCTCAGCTTGATTCCGACCCTCTGCTGCGGGATAGTGTCTCCAAGTTGCTGGCCGGGCAATCGACCGATGTCCTGCAGAGTCCGGATGGAAACCAGTTTGCAATCTATAAGTTGCTGTTCCGCGAACCTGCAGGCATCTATAGCTTCGGCGACCCACGGGTGCAGCAGTTCATCCGCGAAAAGCTGCGCGCGCAACGGGCAGAACTGCTGAAGACAGCCTATGTGGATATGCTGCGCTATCAATCGAACATCGAAAACTACTACGCCGAAGGCTTGCTGCGCTAACCGTACAATAGGAGAGCAGTACTAGCTCCCCGACTTCAGTTTTTTCCAACGTAGTCAAACTCGACGGCTCTCCCGCCGGCCGATTGAACGATCCGACCTTCACTATTGCGAACGGTATAGAAGCGACGAATGCCCGACCAGCCCCCGAGTAAGGCCGCAGCTGCATTTCTCTCTCGCGATTTTCGCCGCTACCAGGCGGCCAGAGTCATGGTCATTATTGGATCGGAAGCGCAGGCGCTGGCCGTGGCCTGGCAGGTTTACCAGATCACGCACAAGGCCATCGATCTTGGCTACACCGGCTTGGCACTGTTTCTGCCCGGACTGCTTTTCATCCTGCCTTCAGGGCACGTTGCTGATCGCTTCGACCGGCGGCTAGTGATTCTGATTTGTTATGGCCTGCAGGTCTTCTGCACGCTGGCGTTGTTTTTCTTCGCCTGGCACGGGCTACGCAGCGTGGTCCCTATCTACGCGGTGCTTTTTCTTATAGGCACGGGCCGATCTTTCAGCGGACCAGCCAGCTCTGCGCTCATTCCGCACCTGGTGCCCAAAGAGCACTTCGTCAACGCGGTGACATGGGGCGCAACCTTCTTCCAGATTGCCAATGTCAGCGGGCCTGCAATCGGCGGTCTGCTCTTCACTCTGCCGTTACTGCACGGCTTCGCCCATCGCTTTGCGGGAGCGCCGCTGGTTTATATCTTCACGCTGCTTTGCCTGCTGTGGTTCATCGCGCTGATGAGTTCGCTCTCTGTGCGTCCCGGACGCATGGAACATCGCGCCGCATCGATGGAGGTGATTCTCGCCGGCTTTCACTACGTAGCGCGGACGCCCATCCTGCTCGGCTCCATCTCGCTGGATCTTTTTGCCGTGCTGCTGGGTGGAGCAGTGTCGCTGATGCCGATTTTTGCGCAAGACATTTTGCATGCGGGGCCGCGTGGTCTGGGGCTGCTACGCGGGGCTCCGGCCATCGGAGCGCTGGTAGTTTCGGTTTCGTTGACATGGTGGCCGATACGACGCCGGGCCGGCGCGCTGATGCTGTGCTGCGTCGGCATCTTCGGCGCATTTACCGTTCTCTTCGGCGTTTCAAAGAGCCTGCCGCTCTCTCTGTTCGCGCTGTTCATGGTGGGCGCGTCAGACATGGTCAGCGTGGTGATTCGCTCTTCCCTGCTGCAACTGGGCACGCCGCCGGAGATGCGCGGCCGGGTGAGCGCGGTGAATTCGCTGTTCCTGGGCGCATCCAACGAACTGGGCGAGTTCGAGAGCGGCCTCACCGCACAATGGTGGGGAGCGGTGCGCGCGGTAGTTATCGGCGGTATCGGATCGATGGCAGTCACCGGATTATGGAGCGTGCTCTTTCCTTCGCTGCGCCAGGCAAACGAGCTTACGGCTGAGGCCCTGCTGAATGTCGAGATTGGACAGTCGGCACAGGAAGTGGGACACCGCTGAGACGCATCAGAATATGAAGCGCCGAATAAGCGATTCGCGAACGAACAGCGCGCGGAACGAACCTCAGCGCGGATGAAGAAAGGATTTCTGCGATGAAGAACCTGAAGATAATCGGACTGGTCACCCTGCTTTTGCTGGTGGTCTTTGGACTTCGCATCTACTTCATCTGGCGGGAGCGCAATGCGCCTGTGGCGCAGAAGCCGCAGCGTGTGGAGCGTCAGTTGACCGCGGACGATGTAGTGCTGCCGCGCAAGCTTTATATCGACGATCTCAAGTCGGCGAAGGCGCTGATCGGCAAGACGGTATGGGTGCAGTCCGGATTTACGCTCGACTACTATCCTTACGTTGCCCATCACGTGGAGTTCGCGCATCCGGCCGGCGTACTGCCCAGCGTCGAACCTCTTCAAATCGAAGACATCCTCACGGAGAAGGCTCCGGCCAATCTGGCTACGCGCGTTCCTCTCGGCGACAAGCAGGTATTCGCGATCTTTAAGAAGCGCGATGACAACAAGGAATTCGCGACTGCCATCGGCTCTATCCAGGGCGATGACTCGAAGTACTACTGCGACGACATCTTCTACTACGATGATCCGCACCAGATGTATAAGCACTGGGCGGCAGATGTGTGGCAGAGCATCGATCAGCATCAGGCCAAGGCGGGCATGAGCGAATTGCAGGCGGCGATGTCGCTGGGCATGATTCAGCAGTCCGACTCTTCGGACATTGGCAATCGCACCGTTCATTACGACGCCGGAGGCAAGAAGTGGGCGGTGGCCTTCGAGAAAGATAAGGCAACGAACGTCACAGCAGAGTAAGCTCTACTCCTACCTGTTGGATTACGAAGGACCAGTCATTGCGCTGCGGCTGCCGAAAGATACGCACGGTGGGATACCACGGGCTGTCGCTGCACTGAAGCTGCCATCGCCAATCGGGCGCGAAAGGCAAGAGCAGCCAAGTAGGAACACCCAAGGCTGCGGCAAGATGCGCGGTGGAGTTATCGATGGTGATAACTAGATCCATGGCCGCAACCTGTGCGGCAAAAAAATCCATGTCAGCAAGTTGATCGACGGTTCGGTCGATGTGAAGAGGTGCGCCGGCGGCTTGCTGCTCAAGCGAATCGTGGTCCCCATATTGCAGACTTATCCAGCGGAGATCGGGCAGCTCCAGCAGCGGAGCCAGCGAGGATAGGCCGATAGAACGCTTTTGGCCTGTCTGTTTATTTCTGGTGTGCCATGCCAAGCCAACTAGCGGACGGCCATCAGCGTAGCTAGTGTGAAATCGCTGGCGCTCCGCGGGATCCGCGACTAAGTAGGGCGACTTAGTCGCTGCAAAGGCAGAGTGAGTGGTGCGCAAAATTCCCGGCAGGCTGCCGCTGGGCAGATGAGCAGCAATGTCGAGATCGGTATCAGTCACAGGATCGTAGCCGGATATCACTTTGACCTCGGGAAATGACCGCGCAAAGAGCGGCTTGAGGCGCGGGTCGCAGTCGAGAACGATGTGATTGCCGGTGCGGACAACATCGGGAACAAGTCCCGCAAACATGATCTCGTCACCTATGCCCTGCTCACCCCATAACAGGAGACGGCCAGATGGAAGCCGCTCGCCCTTCCAGAGCGGCAGCGGATAGGATCGCATCGGAGTTTCATAGTCGGCGGTTCGCCAACGCTTTTCGAAGTTACGCCAGCCGGCTGCCAAATTTCCTTGCAGTAAAAGTGCCATCGACTCGGCGACGCTGGCTTCGGCCAGGCCGGGGTTCAGAGACAGCGCACGGCGATAACACGCCAGGCTTCTCTCTACATCACCCTGGGCTTGCAATACATTGCCGAGATTGACATAGACCTCGGCCAAGTCAGGATTAAGCGCCAGTGCGCGCCGGTAACTCTCAGATGCTTCCCCCAACTTGTCCTGCGCCTGCAGGACATTGCCGAGATTGGAGTGGTAAGAGACGGCTGCGGGGTGAATCGCGATCGCCTTGCGGATGAGGTCGACGGCTTCGTCGTGTTGTCCCGATTGATAGCCGGCCATGCCCAAAAGATGCAACGCGTCGGCATGATGCGGATCGATAGCGAGAACCTGCCGATACATTTGACCGGCTTCAGCCAGCAAGCCCGCCTGATGATGCTGAAGTGCCTGGGACACCATTGCCTGAACAACTGCGGACGAAGGAATAAATGGGTCCGGCATCTGTTTATTTTATGGCAGCCGGAGAACTGGAGCCAATGCGATCGCGACGCGATACTCGTCAAAAATGCTACTCAACGAATTACGCGCTTATTGGATGAGGGTTTAACGACAAACCTTGAGCGCCCAACTAAGCTTTTCCCCAATGAGGTGATTTCCATGAAACGATTTTTAGCAAGCGCTTTTATCTTGGCGGCAAGCTTTTGTACCGCGGGCCTGCAGGCGCAAACCCGTGAATTGCGCGTCGCAGTCCCATTCAATTTTGTCGTCGGCAGCAAACAACTTCCCCCCGGCAACTATCGGCTCACTCCCGAACCAGACGACGTCATTGTTATTCAAGATCGTGACCGGCCGCTCGGGGTTTTGGTCAAGCTCGGCATCGGTAATGGCCACCAATTCGATGGGCCATCGCGGCTGGTCTTCCACAAGTACGGTGAATACTATTTTTTAAGCGAAATTCGTTCCCCCTCGATCGCCATGAACGGACAAATACCCCGTTCGAAGCTGGAGAAGCAGGTAAAAGCGCAGACGCAACAGGCAGCGCTAGAGCAGGAGACGGTTCTAATTGCAGGTAATTGACAAGGGCTTTTGAGGGACGGTCCCTGGCGCGCTCTTCCCGTCCCTCAATTCCAGGAAGTCTCATTCTGCCGATTTGCCAAAAGTTGAATGCCCTCCGGTTATCGTTTCGCGCAGGAGTTCAACGCTCACCCAGGGCCGGCCGTATTCTCGTCAAAACCACTCCTAGCGACGAGCGCTAATACTCGGACGATCGCAGCTGCCGTCACCGGTCGCCGTTATCTTCGCAAGAAGACCCTCCATCTACGGACTAGACTCAAACGAATCGCGGCAATTCAGTAAATACCCTTCGCCGAATACTTCGCGTCACGACGATTATTCTGTGAGCTCTTTTAGAGCCGCGAAAAATATCCAGCAATCTCCTCTTCGAACGACAGCATCTAAGCCCACATGCGGAAGCTGTCGGTGAGCGGATTTGTGCGTTCACAATGATGACCGTGTAGTACATAGCTTTTCAGTACATATACAGGGCAATCCAATGTGATTGGCCCCCGCATCCTTTTTGGAGGCAGTCTTATGAAGTTCCGGATGTATCCCCCATCTTCTCCGCGTAGCCGGAGAGGAATCGCCTTTCTTTCTTCAGTCGTCGTCCTCTTTTCCATCTCTCTTCTGTTTTCTCTTCCCGCGAATGCGCAGGCGGTCTTCGGATCGATTATCGGTACGGTGAATGACCCGACCGGCGCGGTCATTCCAAATGCAACGGTCACGGTGACAGACACAACCAAAGACGTTTCGCAGACCGTGACCAGCAATGCCAGTGGAAATTTCGAAGCCACGCGGCTCATTCCCGATACGTATGTCGTCAAAGCCGAGGCTTCGGGATTCGCTCCCGCACAGTCGCCGAACGTGAGCATTCTGGCGAGCCAGACGCAACAGATCAATCTGCGCCTGACGCCGGGATCTGCTGCGCAGACGGTAACCGTCACCGACGCAGCGCCGCCCCTCAAAACCGATAGCGCCGATGTATCGCAGACATTGGACTCACAGCAGGTGAGCACCATTCCCAATATCAACCGGAATGCCAGCCAGCTCACCCTGCTTAGCCCTGGTATTCAACGATCGAGCTTCAGCATCAATCCCACAGAGAATCCCCAGGGAACGGTGGCCGTAGAAGCGAATGGAAGCAACTATGGAACTCTGGGCTGGGAGCTGGATGGCACCGATAACCGCGAACCGGTTGACGGCATCATCGTCGTAAACCCAACGCTCGATTCCGTTAGCCAGATCACGACCATTACGCAGGATTATCCGGCAGAGTTCGGTGGCGCCGTAGGTGGATTCGTGGTGGCTGAAACGAAGTCGGGAGGAAATCAGTTTCATGGCGACCTCTTCGACTTCCGCCGCAGCGGCGAATTCGAGGCCCGCGATCCATTCACGCAATATCCCGGAGTTCCTTTTCCCGGCCAGCTGTATAACCAGTTCGGCGGATCGTTCGGCGGCCCCATCAAGAAAGACCGGGCCTTCTTCTTTCTCGACTATCAAGGCACGCGGCAGCGTGTCGGCCAGACGCTTCAGCAGAATGTTCCCACCGCGTTGGTGCGCAGTACATGCCTGAGCGGAGCCGGTCCCTGCAATCTGAGCCAGTACGCTACAACAGTATTCGATCCGGCCACCGGAACCACTTATCCGGCAGCGGCCGTTCCAGCTTCGGTTCTCACCGCGCAGGGCATTGCTCTGCTGAACGCGCTGCCCGCGCCGAATTCAGGTGCGGCCGGCTCGACGGTTAACAATTACGTCGCCTCCGGAAACGGCAACAACGACGGAGACCAGGCCGATGCGCGCTTTGACGCGCAGGCTACGCCCAACATTCACGCCTTCGGCCGTTACGATTACGCGAACTATCGGCTCTTTGGCGCTGCGGTCTTCGGCGCTGCCGGAGGGAGCGGCTTCGGAGTGGGAAACACCACCGGCAATGATCAGGTCCAGAACCAGAGCGCATCCGTTGGCTTCGATTGGGCTGTGCGTCCTAACTTGCTAACCGATTTCCGCTTCGGTTTCCTGGATTACCACGTCGACGAAAACAAGCTCGACTATGGCGCCGCGCCGGCAGCGGCGATTGGACTACCCAATCTGAATCAGGGAACGCTCAGCACCTCAGGCTCACCTACATACAACCTCGAGGATGGCAGCATCAGCAACTTCGGCACACAGGGTTGCAACTGCCCCCTGCTGGAGAGCGAACAGGTCTTTCAAGTCGCTGATAACTGGACGATGATTCATGGCAATCATTCCGTCCGTTTCGGTGCAGACCTTCGCTATGCCTTGAACCTCCGCAACGCTAGCGACTTCGATCGCGCCGGCGAGCTCAGCTTCGGATACGGCAGCACGACCGTTCCGGGGTCGGCTGCACCGACGGGTTCGGGCCTGGCGTCTGTATTGCTGGGCTTTGTCGATACCTTCCAGCGCTATGACGTTTATAGCCAGACTGCCGGCAATCGTCAGAAGCGCGGTGCGTTTTATGCAGAAGATCGCTGGAGGGTGACCCCGACTTTCACCCTGAATTATGGCGTTCGCTGGGATATTGTCTTTCCCGAGACGGTTAATAGTCCCGGGCAAGGTGGATTTACCGATCTTCCGGCGGGCATAATTCGTGTAGCTGGTGTCGGTGGTTTCGGCACCAATGGCGGCGCCAACGTGGACCTCACCAACCTCGGTGGACACCTGGGCTTTGCCTGGCAGGCGCGACCGGGAACGATCTTCCGCGGAGCAGCGGCACAGGTCTTCGACGACGAAGGGTTTTTCGGAACCATCTTCGGCAGCGCGATGACTCACAATCTACCGGTTTACATCGACGAGGATGCGACCAAAGGCAACGCGAATGGACAGTATCAGTATTCCTTCGGAACGCTGCCGGCCAGTCCCGCCGCACCCTTTATCCCAGCCAACGGAATCATTCCCATCCAGAATGGCTTTAACGCGCCGTGGCGGCCTAACACGCTGCTTCTTCCCAAAGTCGACCAGTGGAATTTGAGCCTCCAACAGCAGATCACCGGGGACATGACCTTCACCATTGCATATGTAGGGAATGTCGCCGAACGCATCTATCCGGGCGAGACTTACGGGTTCAGCGCGAACGAACCGCGGCTCCCGTCGACTCCTGCAGATCTGACTGCGGTCGATCCCAACATCCCGACACCTTGCACGCCTGGCTCCCCGAGCGGATGCAGCCGCGATCAACGCAGACCTTATTTCGATCGCTTCACCAGCTTATACAACGGAGCAGTTGTCAACTGCTGCAGCCAGGACATTACTTCCTTGTTCCCCGCAGCGCGTGCCAACTACAGTGCACTGCAGGCAACCGTTCAGCAGCGCTTCGCGCACGGCTTCAGCATTCTCGCCAATTACACGTGGTCGCGCGCGCTCAACTATAACTCCACTTACTTCGCGCAAAATCCTCGCGTGGAGTACGGACCGAACGACACGAATCGCAATCAACTCTTCACCATCACTGGGCTGTGGCAGTTGCCGGTAGGAAAAGGAAAGATGCTGCTGGGCGATGCGAACCGCACAGTCAACGAACTGCTGGGCGGCTGGCAGCTTGCGGCGAATTCTACATGGGAGGGCGGACTTCCCTTTACACCCACGTATGGCGAGTGCGGCAGCGATCAGGACATCGACAGCAACTTCGCCAGCCCCGGCACTTCCAGCGATTGCCGGCCTGACAAGACGGGTGGAACGCTGCCTCTGAACGTCGGCAGCCTCGACCCTGTGACGCATGCGATCCGGTATTTCTCTCCTGTGGCGCCGCTTGCCACGGCCGGATCATCCTCAGGTGCGTTTGCCCGGCCCGCTTTCGGGACCATTGGCAATGTAGGACGCAATTGGCTTCGCGGTCCTTCTGACTTCTTTGCGGATGCTTCGGTCTTCAAGGACATTCCCATCCGAGAGCAGGTGAGGGCGCAGATTCAGTTCCAGGCGTTCAACGTCTTCAACCATGTGCCGCTTGGAGTTCCAAGCGCTTCCAATGCCCGCTGCATCGACTGCAGCACTGGCGATTCGGGCCTAATCACCGGAGTCGACAGCGCAGTATCGGGCGCTGGTTTGCCATATATGCGAACCCTCCAGTTCGGAGCTCGGCTGGAGTTCTAATCTCGCGTCGCGTGCTCGTCATTCTGAGCGAAGCGAAGAATCTCGGCGATGTTCGTTGATCACCGTCGTTGAGATTCTTCCTTCGCCCGGTCGTGAGACTGACGGGACATTACAAAAATTAGTAGACCGCTCGAATTCTCATAAAGGGCTGCGTGGATCGATGAGATCGCCGCAGCCTTTTTCTGACATTTTCACGCCTTTCGCTCTAATCGCAGTGATGAGGCCGCTTCGAAGCTGTTCCACGCAACGATTGTTTAGACCTCCAGCCACTCCAAACGCCGCGGCTTCCATCCAAGAACCTGCTTTGTCTTCGCATTCGAAGCTCCGCTCAATTTGGTCGCGTAATACACCACATCTTCTCCCGCAATCGCCGTCGCTTCCGCTTCGCTCATATGCGCGGGCTCAGGAGCTCCTACAAACTTCGCGAACGCCGGCAGCCACACAGCCTGCGGAGATGGGTCGTCATCCACCAGGTTGTACACGCCGGGCTCCGCCGTGAGTGCGGCCACTGTTCCAACTGCAGCGTCGTCAATATGGACAAACGACGACACTCCCTGCCCTTTGCCAACCACGGGATTCTGCTGCTTCATCACCATATTCGCCGCTGCCGCACCGGGGTGATACCACGTTTTTGGACCATAAAAAAATCCATAGCGCAGCCCTACGCCCTCAATTGCATTCGAGCTGAAAAGGCGTGCTTCCAGTTCCGCATAAGTCCGGGCACTGGCCGCTACACCCGGGCTTGCATTGACATCCAGCGAAGACGACTCATCCGCAAGCGTTCCTTCCGCCGCCTTCAAAAAGAATCCGCTCGACTGTTGTAAATATCGCCGCACGCCGCACGCGATCGCGGCACGAAACAGATTTCCTCCGCCTTCGATTCTTAGCTTCCTGTCGCCTGCCGCATACTTCGGCATATCGCTTAGTTCCTTGGGCAGCGATGTCAGCTCGTCGATGACCACCTCTGCCTTCGACCGGCGAAGTGCCGCCTCAACTGCTGCGGCATCGAACGCATCGACGATTACGGCCTCGGCTCCCCGGCGCTCCAGAGTCTTCGCCCGCTCCACGCTGGTTGTCATCCCCACCACCAAGTGTCCCTGCTTCTGCAACTCTGCGATCAGCGGTTCGCCAATCGCTCCGCTCGCTCCAGCCACAAATACACGCATCACCCGCTCCTCCCTCAAATGCCTCAGAACCAGATCGTCGCCATGAGCATGACGAATTCACTCCGTTTGCCCACAACACAGAAGTATGCCTCAATGCCTGAGGCTATGGGACTTGTTTCCTCCAACCGAGAGCCATCTTTTCCATGTTTTTTAATTCACGGAAGCAGCCCTGAAGGGAACCATCAGGAGCTCAGCTTTGCGAGCCAGCGGCCATCAAAGCCAGTCCATAGGCCACCGAGGTGAAGGCTTCTCCGCTTTGCACCCGATCTTCTCCAAATCGCTGAGTGAAAAGGCTTCGCACCGCCGGAACAAGCGAAGTCCCCCCAGTCAGGAAGACGCGGTCGACCTGCGCGGGAGAAATCTCCGTTTTTTGCAGGAGATCCTCCAGACTTCCTTCCATGCGCGCAAGTTCAGGTGCAATCCATTGTTCAAATTGGGTGCGAGTCACATGCGCACGAAGATGGAGCATATCGGTATCGAGAACGAACTCCGCCTCTTCCTGGTGAGACAGATCCACCTTCACATGCTGGACTGCCTGATGCAGCCGATAGCCCAAATCATGCTCGACAATCGTGATCAGCGCGGCAATCTTCTCCGGCTCCGGAGCACGCTTTTCCGCAGAGCGAAGCATATCCATGGTTGCGCGTGTCCGCAGGAACGACAGGGTGTGCCAGCGCTCAAGATTGGTGTAAACCCATGCAGGCAATACCGGCATAATCTTTCCCGAAGAACGCGTGATCGATTCCGAGCCCAATGCGGGAGAGATGAGCCTGCGCACGATCCTTGCGTCGAATGCATCACCGGCAATCCCCATGCCGCTGTTTCCAAGGACCTGCAACCCTTGGGAAGTTCGCGCAGTAGGTCCGACGCGAAGAAGAGAAAAATCCGTCGTTCCTCCACCGAAGTCGCCGATTAGAACCAGCTCGTCCTGAGTGACCGTGGATTCGTAGGCATAGGCCGCGGCGACCGGCTCCATGGCGAAAGTCACATGCGTGAAACCCGCTTGCAGAAAAGCCTGCCGCAGACGATCCACAGCGAACGCATTGTCGTCTTCCGAATCGGCTCCGACGAACATCACCGGACGTCCGACGACAGCCTGCTTTACTTCAAAGCCAAGCCACTCGCTTGCGCGCAAACGAAGATCGCCCAGGATGCGCGCGACCAGGTCCTGAAAACGATATTGCCTGCCGAAGATCTCGGTGCCGGCGAGGTTGCGGGCGGACAGATAGCTTTTCAGGGATTGGATCAACCGCCCCTGCACTTCATCGCTGAAACTGTCGTGGTCGAGATATCTCTCAATGCCTTCCGCGCCTGTCCAGACCGAGACCGGCTTGCGCGCAAGATGCATCTGCCTCTGGAGATAGAGCAACGAGCGGGAGGAGAAGGTTTCTCCGCCCGCCCGCAAAAACGGCACCATGCGCACGCGGCCTTTGTGAGCCAATGCGACCGAGCTGTTCGTGGTACCGAAGTCAATGCCGATGATGTTTTCTGACGGAGTCTCCACTGACTCTTATTTTCGCAATGATTGGGCCGCCGCGCATGGGCAGCCCGATCATCTAGAAAGAGAACTTCGCTGCAAGCTGTACGAGGCGCGGAGCGGCGGCGCTTTCAATCTGGCCGAAGCTGGGATCTTCAGTCTGTCCATCCACTGCGGAGGGGCCGTAGAACTGAGCATGATTGAATACGTTGAATGCCTCCATACGGAATTCCAGTGATTTTGCGTCGGGCAGGCGGAAGCCTTTTTGGAGCGTCATGTCGAAGTTCTCAATCCCCGGACCATAGAAAACCCGGCGCTTCGCATTTCCAAGCTGACCGAGATTTTCCTCGGGAAACAAGGCAGTATTGAAGGCCGGACGGCCATTGCGGCCGTTCGTGTTGATCTTGAGTGCCCCCGGCAGGTGCGGGGGAGTATCGAGCAGAAAGTTATTCGCGCCGTTTCCGAGCGTGCCGAGCAGCGAGTTATCCGAATTATCGAAGAGCGTTACAGGAAAGCCCGTAGTGAATCGGGTCGTGCCGGAGAGACTCCATTCTTCTGTCAGGCGATTGCTCTTATGCAGAAGCTCGGCAAAGGGAAGCGCCAGCGTATAGCTCCCGACGAAGGCATGTTTCATATCCCAAGCCGAGATAGCGCGGCTCTGGCGCGGATCGATGGGATTAAGCTGTTCTCCGAGATTCGATCCCTGGTCGATCGACTTCGCGTAGGTATAGCTCAACAGAAACTGCGATCTGTGGTGCTGGTAGCGAAGAGTCGTTTCGAGAGCGTTGTAGCTGGAGTTGGCGATGGAGCTATCGGAGGTGTTCTCTCCGTAGTTTTCGCTGGTCGAGGTGATCTGAGTGCCTATGTTCTGGCCTGTTCGCGTTCCAAAAACGGTCTGTCCGCTGCTGTTTATGTAGTTAGCGTCTTCACCGAAGGGAGCACAGCCCGGGAGACTCAGACATAGTGCAGGATTACCAGGATTGGCTGAGACCAAAGCGAGAATGCGATGTCCTTGATTGCCCACATAGCTTACGGTCAACAAGGTCTCTCGCGTAATCTGCCGCTGAATCGAAAGCATGTAGTTGCTGGTATAGGTCGGACGGTTGTTGTGATCGAAAAACGGGTCGGCAGCCAAGGGAACGAAGTTGGCCCAATTGACTGCAGTATCCGGTTTGGACGCGGAGACGCGGTGTGAGGGAAAGGGGAACGGAAAACGCTGTCCGTTGTTCACTCCGCTAGCTGCTGTAATGAACGGTTGGGCCAACAACGGCGGTCCCGGGCTGAGGTAGTTAAAACCGAAGGGAGGAACAGCGTACATGATGCCCGCCGAAAGGCCCTGAAATGCAGTGTAGAAAAGGCCGTAGCTGGCCCGAATACTGCTTTGTCCATTGCTTCCGAAAATCCTGCTCCAGAATCCCTGTTCAAACCGGGGCGAATAAGCAACGCCGACCCTCGGCGCGAAGTTCCTGTAGTCGATAGGAGCGAGCGTCTTTGGCACGCCTGGGTCACCGGCAACGACCAGTCCCGGAGGAGCTCCCGGATAGAGAGTTGACTGTGCTCCCGGAATATAGGTTTGCAGCTGGTTGAATTTTTCCCACCAGGGTGCGATGACATCCCAGCGCAGACCCGCATTGATTGTCAGATCGTTTCGCGCGCGCCAACTGTCCTGCCCATACAGGCCGAAGTATCGATTTCTTAGATAGAACGGCTGGCCGGAAGACTGGGTGAAGTTGCTCGGAGTGCCCAACAGAAAGTTGGCATACGAGTTGCCTGTTTCAGTGCTGCTGTCGATGTTGAAGGTCCCGTTGAAGGTGGCGTTCGGATGATTGTTCACCTGATCCGCGTGGTATTGGCCACCGAACTTCAGCGTATGGGAGCCCATTGATCGGGAGACGCCGTCACTCACGTACCAGGTATTGTTTACCTGCGTCAGGTTTGTGATCGGCACGCCCATGGTAAATGTCGGGAAGGTGATGTTCTCCACACCTTCAAATTGCGGCGCCTGCACGAAGATTCCATCATTGGATGGCGAGGCAAACCCTTGTGACGCCAGGCTCACTCCGAGCCCACCCTTCGGCTGACCGATGATGTTTGCATTGCGGAGAAAGCCGAGATGAAATTCATTCACGGTATTTGCGCCAAGAATCTTTGTATCTCCCAAGGAGAAGAGCTGGGCTCGTCCGATCGTCAGTGCGTCGAAGCCGGGAACGCTCGCGCCGGCAACCGATCCCGGATAGGGATTGTCCAGCAGGTAGTCGTCTAAGAAGTAATAACCGGATAACTGACCTAGCCAACTGTTGTAATCGACGCGCCCCGATCCCTTATCGTCACGCACCGTCTGCGAGAAGGCGGAAGTGGAGAACTGGCTTGCGCTCACATTGGGAGCAGGAATGTATTGCAGCAGGTTCTTCGCGGGCGCGGACCATGCGCCCTGCGGGATAACGCCATTCGGAAAAACAGAAGAATATGCTTCTCCCGAAGTAACGGCGTAGCCCAGCTCCTGCGTCAGCAAGGAGGCAATGTAGGGACCGCTTACGTTGCCCGCAAGCATGTTTGCCCCCGTGCTGGGATCGAGAAAATTGCCACTGCGCTGCGCGAGAGTGGGTACTGAGATGTTCCCTGTCGAGACGCCTTGGGTCGTTCGCGTTCCCTGGTAGTCGCCGAAGAAGAAGATTTTGTCCCGCTTGATGGGACCGCCGATCGCTCCGCCGAACTGATTCTGCTTGAAGGCGGAGCGGGTGGGATCGAAGTAGCCCCGCGCATCCAGATTCGTGTTGCGGAAGAACTCGAATGCTCTGCCATGAAGTTGATTGGTTCCCGATTTGCTGACGACGGTCACGATGCCGCCGTTGTAGTTGCCGTACTCCGGATCGAAATTCGTCGTTAAAACTCGAAACTGCTCGATGGAATCAAGGTCGGGAATGATCGAAGTACCGCCATTCATGTGCTCCTGCACATCGATCCCATCCACAAGAAAGCCATTCGCCGATTCGCGTTGGCCGTTGATGGAAAGATTGCCGGGGTTCAGGTCTCCCGAGGGATCGATGCTGCCGGTCACGCCTGCCATGATGACCGAGGTGGGCAACAGGGTCGAGACGGGAGCTACTCCTGGTTGAATCGCAAGGAGATCCGTATAGCTGCGTCCGTTCAACGGAAGCGCAGTCATCTGGTCTCCCGAGACAACCTCACCCAGATTCGTCGCCGCGGTCTCGACCTGCACGGTGTTCTCGCTCGTGACTGTTACAGAATCGGTGCGCGAGCCAATTGCAAGGCCGACGTCCACTCGAATCGCCGAGGCCGCGTCTACTGTCAGATTTGTTTTGCGCTGCGGCGTGAAGCCATTGGCTTCAATAGTGAGATCGTAGTGGCCGACCGGAAGATTGGGGAAAGAGTAGAGGCCTTGCTTGTCAGAGAGCGCCTGATAGGTCGTTTGCTGCGCAGTGTTGACCAGCTTCAGCGTCGCTCCCGGAACCAGAGCGCCGCTTTGATCCGCAACCACGCCGGAGATACTGCCTCCAGTTGCGGCCCACAAGGGCGCTGACATCAAAAGAAAAAATCCGATCGCGAGCCAAAGGAGGCCTGGTCGAGTGGCGGCAACGGGGGAAATCGAAGTCGGTCGGAACAAGTGCGCCTCACAATCCTGAAATGGCGGGAAGGGGCACAAAAGCTCAAAGGCTGATGAGCGATCGCTTTCCGTTTCCACGCGGAGAAGTGTCACAAATTCGCCTTAGGTAGGTCTCCTGATTTACAGGCGGAGTCGGCGTTGCCAGACTCCTGACTTTCCGCCTTCCCCGATCGAAGACCGAGTGGCTACTGGAAAGTCATTTTCCTGATCACAGTGGCGGGACCATGCCGGACTCACACCGGCTTCCCTTTTATGCCCTCGCGGGCACCCAAGATGCTATTACTCTAACGCAAATTACCACATCGCCAACTTCGAAGTGTCTCGACGATGTCATTTCGATTTTTTTCTGTTGGGCAAATTGCGTTCGATTTTGCGAGGCATAAACAGCGCGATCCGGCGTGAGCGGAAGAGAGGGTCCGTTCATGCTCGAACCAAGATTCGTAGCAAATAACTCGAGAAGCGTTCTCACGATGTTCGCCTGCACTCGCGCTCGCGATGCTCCTCGTGGATAAGATCCGAGATCGAGTTTGCGATGGCGTTCGAGGAAACGAAGATGTCTCATCATGCGAACGTATATGGCACGCCGCGCCCACTCTCGATCTCTAGCCGGGAGTGCTGACTTTCACCCGAAATCCACAAGCAATGGGCTTGCGCTATCGATCGGCGCAAGATATGGTGGCCTTATTCCATGGTTTTCTCCAAAGGAGAATCAATAGGGAATCCGGTGAAACTCCGGAACTGCCCCGCAGCGGTAAGCAGGTACGAAAGCACACGATGACACTGAAGCGACAACGCTTTGGGAAGTCCGGCGAGTAGGGTTGAGCCTGCAGAGTCCGAAGACCTGCCCAGGAAAATTCGCACGCGCCTCCGAGGGGAGGCGAGGTGGCAACGTGTCGCTCTTCGCCATCAGCGAAGGCATACTGTTGTTTCTTCGCAACGCTTCCGAGGCCAAGGAGATTCATCCATGGCCGCTACCATAAATACCAACGTACAGACCACGCTCGCCGATATCAACCCCGGCTTTCCGGTGCGGGAAGAGATGCCGGTGATGCACGTCAAAAAGCGCAATGGCGTTCTAGAGCCCGTGGATGTCAACAAGATCGTCCGCGCGGTCCAACGTTCGTCGTATGGACTCACTCACGTAGATGCCATTCGTGTCGCGTCGAAGACCATCGGCGGTCTCTATGACGGCGCCACCACCCGCGAGTTGGATACGATTTCGATCGACACTGCGGCCTCGCTTATCGCCGAGGAGCCGCAATATTCCCGGCTTGCGGCACGCCTGCTGCTGGCCACCATCGTCAAGGAAGTTTCCGCCCTCAATCTCTATTCGTTTTCCCAGTCTGTCGCCCATGGCCATCAGGAAGGCGTGGTCGCGAAAGCCACCGCGGAGTTCGTCCAAACCCATGCTCGCAAGCTCAATCACGCGATTGATGACAGCTACTCCGACCGCTTCGAGTACTTCGGTCTGCGGACTGTTTACGATCGCTATCTGCTTCGTGACCCAATCTCAAGGAGCGTGATCGAGACGCCTCAGCAGTTTTTTCTGCGGGTCGCCTGTGGACTTGCTGGCACACCGCATGAGGCAATCGAGTTTTATCGGCTGATCGCCTCGCTCGACTATATGCCTTCATCGCCAACCCTCTTCAACTCCGGCACGAAGCATGCGCAGATGTCATCGTGCTATCTGCACGACTCTCCGAATGACTCACTTGAAAGCATTTATGACACGTATAAGAACGTCGCGATGCTCTCGAAGTTTTCCGGAGGCATCGGGCTTGCGTTTCATCGCGTACGCAGCGAAGGATCTCTTATCCGCGCGACAAACGGCTTGAGCAACGGCATCGTTCCGTGGCTTCGCACTCTCGATAGCTCCGTGGCTGCTGTCAATCAAGGCGGTAAGCGCAAGGGCGCATGTTGCGTTTATCTTGAGCCCTGGCACGCGGATATCGAATCCTTCCTGGAACTGCGCGATAACACCGGAGACGGCGCGCGACGCACCTACAATCTCAACCTCGCCAACTGGATCCCTGACCTCTTCATGCAGCGCGTCGAAGCGGATGGTCTATGGTCGCTCTTCGATCCGAAGGATGTTCCGCAGCTCCCCGACCTGTATGGCGATGCCTTCACCCAGGCATACGAAAAGGCTGAGGCCGAGAAGCTTTATCACCGCCAGATCAAGGCCCGCGACATTTATGCGCGCATGATGCGTTCTCTCGCAGAGACGGGCAATGGCTGGATGACCTTTAAAGACGCCACCAACCTGAAGTGCAACCAGACGGGCAAGCCTGGAAATATCGTTCATCTTTCGAACCTTTGCACCGAAATCACGGAAGTCACTTCCGCGACGCAAACGGCGGTCTGCAACCTGGGCTCGATTAACTTGGGCCGCCATGTCACTGTCGACGCCGACGGCAAACCCGCATTCGATTTCGAAAAACTCGCCGCGACGGTTCGCACTGCAGTCCCGATGCTGGACCGCGTCATCGATATCAATTATTACCCGATTGGGCAGGCCGCCAGCTCCAATGCTCAATGGAGACCCATAGGCCTTGGCTTGATGGGCCTGCAGGACGTCTTCTTTCAACTGCGTCTTCCTTTTGATTCGGCTGAAGCCATGGCGCTTTCCACAAAGATTCAGGAAGAGATCTATTTCCACGCGCTCTCCGCCTCTATCACCCTCGCTGAACAGAGTGGTGCTCACCCAACTTTTGGCGACACACGCCTGGCGGCCGGCCAATTGCAATTCGACCTATGGAATGTTCAACCTTCCGACGAAGCACGTTGGGACGAGCTGCGTCAGCGCATCAAGAAGTTTGGTATCCGCAATTCCCTTCTCATCGCGATCGCGCCGACCGCAACCATTGCCTCTATCGTCGGCTGTTATGAGTGCATCGAGCCACAGATCTCCAACCTCTTCAAGCGCGAGACGCTTTCCGGCGAGTTCCTGCAGGTGAACCGCTATCTCATCGACGAGTTGCAAGCGCGCGATCTCTGGAACGAAGAGATGCGCATGCGCCTCAAGCTCTCCGAAGGCTCGGTACAAAATATCGACGGTCTTCCAGACGATCTCAAGCTTCTCTATCGCACCGTGTGGGAGATTCCGATGCGGGCGCTCATCGACATGGCGGCTTCGCGCAACGCCTATGTCGATCAATCGCAGTCGCTCAATCTCTTCGCCGAATCTCCCAACATCGGGAAGCTTTCGAGCATGTATATGTACGCATGGAAAAGGGGTCTGAAGACTACCTATTACCTGCGTTCGCGCCCCGCAACAAAGATCGCGAAGACAACCGTGCAAAGCACCGCGGCTCGCGCCAGCCAGGCTGCTTCGCATGTACCGGCAAGTGTATCGGCAGAGGCGGCCGTCTCCTGTTCGCTTGAGAATCCGGAATCATGCGAAGCCTGCCAATAGCGTTATCCCTCACGAAAGAGAGCGAGTCATCATGTCCAGCGCACCCGCAGTTCGCCCCACTTCTCACTCCTCGGTCGCGGCGCCCACGCATATTCTTGACCCGGGTCTGTGCCTGACGCTTCGCCCCATGCGTTTTCCAGTTTTCTACGACATGTTTCGGGACGGCATCAAGAATACCTGGACCGTCGAAGAGGTCGATTTTCAAACCGACCTGGTCGATCTGAAGCAGCGCATCACGCCGGCCGAGGTGCATGTCATTCAGCGTCTTGTCGCCTTCTTCGCCACGGGCGACAGCATCGTGTCCAACAACCTTGTGCTCAATCTTTATAAGCACATCAATTCGCCCGAGGCTCGTCTTTACCTATCGCGGCAACTCTTCGAAGAAGCCGTACATGTGCAGTTCTATCTCACCCTGCTCGACAACTATGTACCCGATCCTGACCAGCGCGCCGCGGCGTTCGCCGCAGTCGAGAATATTCCGTCTATCAGTAAGAAGGCCGATTTCTGCATGAAGTGGATGGATTCTATTCAGCAGTTAGAGGCACTCGAGACGCGAGAGCATCGCCGTCAGTTTTTGCTTAATCTCATCTGCTTTGCGGCCTGCATCGAAGGCCTCTTCTTTTTTGCGGCATTTGCCTACGTCTACTTCTTTCGCTCGAAGGGCCTGCTCCACGGCCTCGCCGCTGGTACCAACTGGGTCTTCCGCGATGAAAGCTGCCATCTCGAATTTGCGTTCGAGGTTGTGAACATAGTCCGCGCACAAGAGCCCGATCTTTGGGATGTTGAGCTTGAGAAGAACATCGTTACGATGCTGCACGAAGCGGTCGATGCTGAGGCCCAGTTTGCCGAAGATCTGCTGGCCGGTGGCGTCGCCGGACTTTCCCTGCGCGATATGCGTCAATATCTGGGCTACGTAGCTGACACCCGACTCAAGCGCCTTGGCATCGCGCCGGCTTTTAATGCCAAGAATCCATTCAGCTTCATGGATCTGCAAGACGTCCAGGAGCTGACGAATTTCTTTGAGCGCCGCGTTTCTGCGTATCAAAGTGCTGTCGTTGGCGAAGTTGGTTTTGGAGAAGATTTCTGAGTTCAGAAATGCCGCGTAAGGCAATCGGCCGCTGAACCACGGATGAAAGAGTCAGTTCGTTCGCCTGCAGCGCGGTTAAAAGCTGCGAGTCTGACTCCTACATTCCGTGGATCGAGCATTTTCCTTGAAAGCGCATGGCTGCTGCTTACGATGCCTCAGCGGCTCTCACGGTCCCTACGGCGCCTTGCACACTTTTGGCAATCAGCTCTGGATGGAGTTGCGGTGCGCGCAGGTCGGGCATTGTCTGTTGACGCCAGATACGGATTGTCTCCAAGACCTCGAGGCGAGAGAATTTCGTGAGCTTGCTCAGCGACTCTCCTGCCTTCGCATTCATCGGGCGCACAATCGTTGCTTCGTTGATTCCGGGCCGGATGCGCAGGAAAACGCCTTTCTGGCGCCTCGACTTAGGATAAGGCGGGGTCGAAGCCATTCGAAGCTCACCATTCGGTTTGATATGCGGCACTGCGTAGACGGCACAGTTTCCGTCCTTCAGCAGTTCGCGAACTATGTCTTTGACTAACTCCGATTGATTGAAATTGAACTCAATACCATGGACATTAGGCATGGAAGCACCTCCTATTCACCTAACTACTGATCCTACCGTTGAGCAGCTAAAGTATTTGTAAATGACCGACGCGGTACTAACAGTCGCGAAAATAGTAGCCGACATATGCATGCGTGATCAGATATCTCGGGTCCGAAGGATTAGTTTCAAGTTTTTTACGCAGACTGCGAATGAGAACCCGCAGGTGCTGACGGTTGGACTTAGTCTCCTGCCCCCAGAGAGAGACGATAAGCGCGGAATGGGAGATGGGAATGCCAGGCTGCTGCATCAACTCTTTGAGCGCGCGAAATTCCGTTGGAGATAACGAGAGCTTGGCTCCCGACTTCTCGACGCGATGCCTGGCGGTGTCGAGGACAATTTCTCTCACCACAAGGCGTTCCCCTGCATCAGTTGTTGCCAATGCACGAAAACTTCGTATCGCCGATCGCAACTGTGCCGCAAATACAGGCTCCGAGAAAGGCCGCACGATGTAATCGTCAGCGCCTGCGTCCAATGCTGCTATTTTGTCATTCAGAGAATTGCTAACGCCCACCACCAGAATGGGGAGGCGAGAATGGAATTTGCGAAGCTCTTTGCAGACCATGCTGACTTTAAGTATGGACGCACTATAGTCTAGGAGAATCGCGTCGTAATCGTCCTCATATAAAGACGCTAATGCATTTTCGTATCCGCTTATCCCCCTTGCATCGAAGCCCCACGGCAACAGAACCTGCTGAAGTTGAGAACACGCCGACGCCGCCTCGGCAATGACAAAAACCCTTTTCTGATTGCCCCTCATTTGTCTCAGCCCGCAACTGCCCTGTGCAGTCCGCCTCCGATACACGGAGGCGAACCACGGGTGAACTAGCTTGCTCGATAGAGCGACCTGTCGAATAAGTCTCGACAGGCCGGCTTAGGGTTTGGTTTGAGAACAGCGTTAGAACTCGAAGCGGAGTGCGACCTGACCGGTGCGGTTGCCGGCGCTTTCCGCAGTCTGTGCCGTGGTGAGCGCACCAAAAGAGGCCGGATTGCTAATGTCCGTCACTGGAGGTGCGAAGTTTGTGTGATTCAAGACGTTAGTGAACGTCGCCTCAAAGCGAAGGTGCGTTCCTTCAGTAATGGGAATCGTTTTGGCCAGACCAGCATTGACCGCGATCGTACCGGGACCTTCGAGACTGCCCACGCTCGCATCGCCAACTCTACCCGCGCCCGTGGGCGGCGGTGCAAAGGCATTGATGTTGAAGTAGTTTGCATTGGTGCGGTGAGCGGGCATGGGGTTACCGACGCGATCAGGACGAACTACAGCCACATCCGCCGCGGAGGGGTTAGTGTTGGTTTGGTCATTGCTCACGCTCATCGTAGGAGTCAGGAAGGGCCCCGTCTCGAGCAATGTGATCGTGTTGATATTCCAGCCGCCGAGGAAGCCGTTCATAATGGAGGAGGAATTCGACCAACGACGCCCCCGTCCATACGGCAGTTCATAGGTTCCAGTCAGCAGAAAGCGATTGCGCCGTGTTCCAACCACATTGCCGCGATTCTTGTTGATCGCAAAGCGGTCTTCGTCGGCGAGTCCGTAACGAGTCTCGCCTTGAAACGCTGTTGGCGCGTCGCCTTGCGCATCGCTGAGGTCGTGGGCCCAGGTATAGTTGGCCTGGTACGAAAGACCATTTCCCATTCTGTGAGTCGCCTGAAGTTCGAGCGCCTGATAGTTTTGGTGGCCCAAATTTTCCGTTGAGAAAATCGTTCCCCAGTTTGGAAAGGGGATCGGGTTGGGGTTGGCCTGCGGAGCGGGAACTGTCGTCGGCAGCTGCTGATTCAGATTGACCGTGACGGGCAGACGGTAGGAGTTCAAACCGACGTAGCTTACCCTAACCGCTGTGTTCGTGGTAACCGCCTGCTCCACAGTGACGTTCCACTGTGCAGACTGCGCATCGCGAAAGCGCGGATCGGTAGCCTGCTCGATCTCGCCACCTCCCACTGGGGCCTGTCCGATAGCACTGGCGGGAGCAACCTGGGGGAACTGGAATGTGGGCAGGTTCCCGCTCTTATTTGTATAGGTGAATACAGATGCCTGAGGATTGCTCTCGTTGTTGTTTTGCAGTTGGCCGAGAGCGGTCACCGTAAAGATGCCGAATCCGGCGCGGAGCACAGTCTTATCATTGCTGAATGGGCGCCAGGCGATGCTAAGGCGCGGATCAAGATTCCGCATATAGGTCTGCCGCAATCCCTTCGGCAGGCCCTCTTGTGTATTCGATACAACAGAAGTGCAAGGTATCGAGGTCGAAGGAGCATATCCCGCATCGGCGGGAGCTGAGAATCCCGGAGGCGCTGCATTGCAGGCATTGAATGACTGCAGGAAGGCCAGCACCGGACCGCCCAATTTTTGATACAGCGTGTCGTTGACGATTACCGCGTTCGTCTTGGGATCGAAGTTAGCCTGAATTCCGTTCACATCCTGAAAGGGTGGAAGCAGTTCCCAGCGAAGGCCGGCGCTCACGGTCAGGCGATCGCTCACCCGCCATTCGTCCTGTCCATAGAAACCGGTTTGAATGCCGCCCGCATCATCTTTGGGGCCGGTTACCGCAAAGTATGTGGTATTTGGAAGGCCAAGCAGGAGATCGCCGAACGAGCTGCCGGTGAATACATTCTGATTGAAAGAGAAGAGCCCGTAGTCGTCAGAGGGGGTTTCGATCTCAGGTACCTGGAAACGGACCCAGCGTTCATCGAATCCGGCGCGTATCGTGTGTCTGCCACGGCTATATGTAACGTTGTCGGCGAGCTGATTGGTGCTGGACTGCGTAGGCCCAACGTGATCCCTGCCGATCGGCGTGAAGTTCGTGCCATCGGAAAAGAAGATGCTGGGGAAACCACCGTCGGTCGGATGATGAGAGACGTTCACACCCTGGAGACCCAATTGGGCAATGGCGGCTGCGCCCTCAATTGGAAAATCCGGAGAGAGGATGGTGTGCGTGAAACCGAAACGAAACTCATTCAGCCATTGATTATTGATGTCGTAGTTGTGAGAGATTAGAAAGCTACGATCGTGCTCCGTATCCACGTCGTTGGGAAGCAGAGGGTTCACGACATTGACGAGAAGATTCTTCCAATTGAAACGAGCATAGACTTGCTGCTTCGACGTAATGACCCGATCGATTCGCCCATCAACGCCATTGGTGTTGGAAGGAGTAGAGACCAGGGTCTGGTAATTCAGGCCACCGCCAAGATTGGCGGCATTCGGCAATGGATAGTAGTCATTCAACAGCGTCTGTGACGACTGGCTGAGCGGGCTGGTGATCTGATAGTTGGGGTATGCCTGCCCTGTGAACGGATTGGTAAGACCGTTGGGAACCGTCGAGGCGAGACCGCTCAGATTTCCGGTCCTCTCAAGAGCAGTCGGAACCGTGTATTGCTCTGCTGCCGAAGTCCTTCTGCGATTGCCTTCGTAGTCGAAGAAGAAGAAGGTCTTGTCGTGCCCGTTATAAAGATGAGGAATGAGGACTGGTCCGCCAACGCTGCCACCGAAGGTATTGAATCTCTCCGGCGATTTTTCCGCGAAGTTATAAACGTTCGCATTCAAGGCGTCGTTCTGGAGATACTCAAACAGGCTTCCATGAAACTGGTTTGTGCCGGCCTTAGTCGTGAATGTCACGTCGGCTATCTGGGAAAACTCGGCGTTGTTATTGAAGGCCGTGACTTTGAGTTCGGCAATGCCCTCAGATGAGGGATAGGGATTCGAGCCCGCAGCATTCACCGTGAGCGCAACGCCGCTCTGAAAGACGTTCACAGAGGAGATGCCGTCAACGGAGAATCCGATCTGATTCGATGTTGCGCCACCGATGGCGAAATTACCCTGGCTGTCCTGCTGCACATCGGCTGAAGTTGCAAGTGCCGCCAGCGGACTGGTTGTGGATGCGCGAAAATTCAATGGGAGCTGTCCAATGTCCGTCCCACTCTTTGAATCCCCGATGGATGCATTTTCGGTGTTGATTTCTGCGGCAGACGAAGTGACTTCCACCGTGGTCTGTTGCGCAGCAACCGTCATCGAGAGCGTGAACCGAAGATCCTGCCGGGCCGTCAGGGTAATGCCATTGAGGACGGAGTCTGCAAAGCCCTCGTGCTGGCCGCGAAGACTGTATTTCCCTGCCTTGATATTTTCCAGGATGAAGCTTCCCGTGCCGTCTGTCTTCGTCACCTGGTCGGTATTTTCATCGACGCTATGTAACGTGACCTGCGCATCAGGAATTGCGGCACCGGATGCATCCTGAACCGTGCCGCGAATGCCTCCAAACGTAGACTGGCCAAAGCACGTGCTTGCGCACAGGAGCACTGCAAGGATCGCAATCGCAATTCCAGCAATGCGAAGCTGAGGTTTCTCAATGCAGGATCTTTGCTCGCGAGATTTTTGATCCTCAAGAAGCCACTGCCGCGTCTGTTGCGCCCGCAAGAGGGCGAGTGCGTGGCTGTGAAATTCCTCTGCTGAAGTTCTAACAACATTCATGTCTTTCTCCTGACCGGCGTTCATGCCGGCTAGGTCCATATAAATTCGCAACCCACAAGGGAGGCATAAATGCCGGCGCCCGCTGCAGATTTGTTACGGATTCCATACGGTTTTCTTATGAGATTCCTTCTTAAATAATTAAGAGAGGAAGATACGCGTTGCTCCGTATACGCATCCGCTCGACGTTGTTGGTTCTTGCTGCTTCGGCCTTCTTCATTGGCTTTGGCATGGTTGCGAACCATCACCTAAACCTTGCGGCCACTATTTCGGTATATCTTTTCGTCACCCTGGCGATAGCCCACAATGCAGGATTTGCGGAAGCAAGCATCGTGTCGGTGGTGGCCACACTCTGCCTTGAGTATTACTTCGCTCCACCGTTGATGAGTTTTCGTGTGGACCGCCCTGAAAACTGGACCGCTCTGGGCACTTTTGAGGGCGTATCACTCATAGTGAGCCGCCTCTCCCATCGCGCGCGCCGGCATCAACTGATGCTGGAAAGGCAAAGCACCGAGCAAAAGGCACTTGGTGAGCTCTGTCGCGACCTGCTGCTCCTCGATTGGAAGCAATCTCCAGAAAAGCAGCTCTGTGCTCTGATCAAGGCCACTTTTCCTCTCCATGGTGTCGCTTTGTGGAATGCATACGAAGATACGTTCTCGAGCTCTGGCGAAACCCCTGGCGCGGAAGACGCGACCAAGGCCGTTTATTTTAGCGAGCGCAATTATGACGATGTCTCGAATCGAACTTCGTTCCGTGTTTTGTTCTTTGGGACTCGCGCCGTTGGTGCGTTGATGCTGCATGGACACTCGATCGATTCTTTAAGCATTAACTCGATTGCCTCGATTACCGCTATGGCGATCGAACGAACGAGATCCCTGGGAGTTGAGCTGAATGTGGAAGCGGAGCGGCAATCGGAACAGCTGCGCTCCGCATTGCTGGATGGGCTCGCTCATGCATTCAAGACGCCACTCGCCACCATCACAATTGCCAGTTCCGGATTGCTGGCCGCCCAAGAGCTGAATGCTCGACAGACCAGGCTTGTGAATCTCATCGAGCGGGAAGCTACTCGCCTGAGTCAGCTCACAACGCGGCTGCTGCGCACATCGCAACTGGATCCAGCCCAGGTCGTAGTTCGCGAGAAAGTCGTCGAATTGCGGCCTCTCATCCAGGGAGTGCTGGATGAGTGTGCAACTCAACTCAAGGCCCGCCGCGTCGATATCTCCATTACGCCAGAGGCCAACACGGTTCGATGTGATCCCCAATTGCTCAATCTGGCGCTCGTCCAAATCCTGGACAATGCCGCCAAGTATGGGATTCAGGATTCGCTCGTCCGCATTTCTGCCGACCGTTCCGGCTTACAGGCTATTTTGCGGATTCACAATCAGGGCTCCTACATCCCCCTCTCGGAGCGGAATAAGGTGTTCACGCGTTTCTATCGAAGCCCATCTGTGGAGCATCGAGCCCCCGGAACCGGCCTAGGTTTATCAGTCGCAAAAAAAGCGATAGAAGCGCATGGCGGAAAAATCTCTATCGAAAGCGATGTGCTGGGCGGGACAACTTTTGTCGTCGCGATCCCGGCTTACACGGAGGAACATGCATGACAACTTTGGGGTCAGTACTGATAGTTGAAGACGATGTCGCGTTGCGTGAGAGCCTGCGAGAGACGCTCGAAGGGGTGGGATTTCGTACAAGCGAGGCAGCCTGCGGCGAAGACGCCTTTCTTGCGCTGAATCAGAGTGAGTGCGAGACGATCCTGCTCGATGTAAACATGCCGGGTATCGGCGGCATGGAAACATGCCGCCGCATACGCCTGACGCATCCACTCGTCCCAATTCTCATGCTTACAGTGCGAGATGAGGAAAGGGATAAGGTTGAGGCTCTAGATGCCGGAGCAGACGACTATATCACCAAGCCTTTCCAGTTTCTCGAACTGAGCGCGCGTCTTCGCTCGGCGATCCGGCGCTTCAGGGCAAGCACTGACTCCCCAGATCGAACTATCACTATTGGCGAAGTGACCCTCGATCCATCTGCGCGTCGCGTCGCAAAAAGAGGGAAAGACATTCGCATGACGCCGACGGAATTTGAACTGCTGCATACTCTCATGCAGCACGCAGGACGCCCATTAATGCATCACCGATTGCTGGCCCTTGTCTGGGGCGCCGAATACGCCGGCGAACGCGAATACCTGCGAACCTATGTCAGCCAATTGCGGCGGAAGCTGGAAGATGATCCCGCTCATCCGACATACCTGCTCACGGATAGTTATGTCGGCTACCGTTTCCGCGATCCCTAGCGCACCAAGGAAAGCACAAGGATAAGCCTCTTATGCTTCCTTTGTGTCATCTTGATGAACCACCTGCTTTACTTAGCATTGTCGGTATTGAACCCGCGTGGAGTTAATTCGCGAACTCATTCCGAGCACGATAACTATTACCGACGAAGACGGCTCGACAGCATGTTCAACGAATCTTGACTCCACGCAAAGAGACGTAGGCTTTACAGGAAAACACGATGAAGTATAACGAAGCGAAAAAGAACGCAACCATCTTCGGCTCCAATGCTCGCGCCGAGGACGGGTTCAGGGGGTATCGTCCAGAGTATTCCATGCAGCAGGCAGTCCTCGTTCCGTTAGGAACTATTGCGGCTATCTTCTTCAGCTGCCTGGTTGTGTCGCTGACACGCTGTTAAAGCCGGCCGGTATTCCCGGCCGCCATGCTTACTCGTCGCGCATTACTCCAGCGCACGCTGCATGATCAGGAGACGCAGCCATTCTCCGAACTTAATTCCCGCCTCCGCGAGTAAACCAACCTGTTGAAAGCCGAGCGATGCGTGGAGAGCCACAGAGGAGACGTTAACTCCGCAGATGCAGGCCACCATGGAGTGGCAGCCCAACGCCTGGCATTGTGCAATCAGCTCCGCTAGCAGCACCTTGCCGACTCCGTGCCCGATACAATCCGGGCGCACATAGATCGAGTCCTCGACCGTGAAACGATATCCTTCGCGCGGGCGAAATTGCGACGCATAGCAAAAGCCCACAATATAACCCTCGAGCTCTGCAACTAAAAACGGCAGACCGTGATCCAGAACGGCCTGTCGTCTTCTCAACATTTCTGCCGCGTCCGGAGCCACGAGTTCAAATGTCGCTGTAGTCGTAGCGACGAAGTTCGCATAGATAGCGGTGATATCAGGGATGTCTGCCGAGGCAGAAGGACGCACCAGGCATTTCGACACGCGAGGAGCGACGCTCCGGTCGCCAATGGTGTCGAGTTCAGATCCTAGAGGGGAAGGATCCGAAGTCGTCTCGCAGTGGATTGGGTTGCATGTGCCCACTTTGTTTAAGGCGGGGCAGGCCCTCACCTATTTCTCTAGTAGACACGCAAACATATAAAGAAAGAGTAAGGTCGGAAAACACTACTCCGTCGCAGCTGCACAACGTGAAGGATGCGGACCGAGCGCGGCGGGGACGAGCAGTCCTGCCGTATAAGCCGCCGATTCCGCTTCTGCCATTCACCCCCTCGATAAATTTGAGCTAGATCGGCCCTAAGCGTGAGACAAATCCCCACCTTATGGGTGATGCACGACTTCCGGGATTCCGCGAAGATGGCTCGCGCCTGTTTTGAAAATTTTTGGGCACATGTATGAAATGATTCCGCTCCGACTGCCTTACGACCGTAGCGATAGCAAACGTCCGCTCAATCCCCCTCGGAGCGGCTCTTCGCGCCGGCCATGTACCGGCGTGGTTTTGTAGGCGTTGTCAGCGGCAGCTGTGTGCCTTCCCCTCGAACTTCCGTGCTCGCGGTTCCCAGCTTTTGGGAGACCGTGGCCCGGTGACATATTGAACGACTTTTTGGAGACCACATGAAGTTCCGTATCCCATTCCTCACCCTATGCTTGTTGCTGATCGCGGAAGTTCTCCTTGGCACGGTTCGATTGCAGGCACAGGCCACCACCGCGTCGATTCACGGCACCGTCACCGATTCCACAGGCGCAGTCCTACCAAATGCGTCGGTGGCAGTCGTCAATACGAGCACAAGTATTGCGAGCGCGCAGAAGACCGACAGCAAAGGCTATTTTATTTTCCCCGATCTCCATATTGGCGGCCCTTACACGGTGACCATCAGTAAAGATGGATTTCAGAAGTTCGTCGCGACGGGCATCATGCTGGACTTGAGCTCTGCTCGGGAGATCGAAGCCAAGCTGCAGGTCGGCACATCCTCGCAAACGATTCAGGTCAACTCCGCGGCGATTCAGGTGGAAACCGCCGATATACAGCTGAAAAATGTGGTTGGAGCCGCCGAACTCGAAGAGTTGCCGACCCTCGGCCGCGATGCTGTGCAGCTGCAGAAGACCGCACCGGGCGTCGTAGAAGCGAACGACCGTGAGGGCACTTTCTCGACAAATGGAAGCCAGACGCAAGAGAATTCCTATCTGCTGGACGGTACGGACATCAACGATATTCTTCTGAATCAGCCCGGCATTACAGTGAATCCCGATGCGCTGGCGGAAATCAACATCATCTCCAGCACTCTTGATCCACAGTTCAGCCGCAACTCCGGCGCCATCGTCGACGAGGCCTTGAAAAGTGGCACAAATCAACTTCATGGAAGCGGCTTCGAATTCTATCGGGACACGTTTCTAAATAATGGCAACTACTTCTCGGCCACCCGGCCAGTCTTTCATCAGAATGTTTTCGGAGGAACGCTGGGTGGAGCAATTCGCCGGGACCGTGCATTCTTCTTTCTGGCCTATCAAGGCCTGAGAAATCGCACAGCGCAAACACAACTCACGCAGGTATTCAGCAGCGCCCAGAGAGGCGGAAACTTTTCTGCCGATGGCGGCTTGTCGAGCAATCCAATTCCATTTCCTACCGGACTACAAGGGCCGGCAGGATTTTGCGCGGCAGGAACGCCATGGAACAAATGCTTTCCGAACGGACAAATTCCCACCTCGAACTTCAATTCAATCTCGACGAGCCTGCTCAACAAGTATGTTCCCCAACCTAACTTCGTAAGCGGCGGCATTAACTACTACAACTTCAATGCTCCGAACACCGCCGGCGACGATCAAGGCATTATCCGCATCGACGATCAACTGACGTCGAAAGATGCTCTTTGGGCTTCGACTATTTTCGATTCGAACCCCAGCACAAATACTTTGCCATTGCCTTCAACTGAATCGACAGGTACGGGAGCCAATCTGCCTGGCTTCGCGGCGGACAACTCATCGCACATCAAGATCTTCAACGCATCGTGGACACACATTTTCAACAGCACCACATTGAACGAACTGCGCGCCGGATACTTCCGCTACAACTTTGCGGAACTGGAGCCAGCAGCCTCTACGCTCGCTGCGCCTTCCTCGTTCGGATTCAATATCGCTCCGCAGGATGCAGCTGCCGCCACGCTTCCCTTCATTAACGTGAATGGATATTTCGCGCTGGGTTTCAGCACCAACGGACCGCAGCCCCGCAAGGACGAGAATTACAACTACTTCGACAATTTCAGCAAGGTGGCCGGAAGTCACAGCTTGAAATTCGGAGCTAATGTAGAGCGCTTCGTTTTCAGCAATCCATACTATTCCAACAACAGCGGGGCATTCAGCTTCGTTGGATCCAGCACCTACAGCTCCGGCGATCCTGCAGCGGATTTTCTGCTCGGCGTCCCAGCTACCTACAATCAGGGATCGGGATACTTTGTCGATGTGAGAGCTTGGCAATATTATGCGTACGCACAGGACCATTGGCGGGTTTCCGACACGCTGACGTTGGCCTACGGCATCGGGTATGACGTAGAGACCCCGTTCGAGAATCTTCAATATGGAGGCGTCGGTGTAACCTGCTGGCTGCCCAACAACGCCCAGTCCAAAGTATTTCCAGGCGCTCCTCCGGGATTGCTGTACCCGGGCGACCCGGGATGCAACAGGAATGGCAGCCCGACAACACACTGGAACCATTTTTCGCCGCGCGCCGGATTTGCATGGTCTCCCAATAGCGGATTGGGCGCACTCACCGGCGCCCCAAGCCAACATTCGCTCGTCGTTCGCGGGGGCTTCGGGGTTTATTGGAACCGGCCGCAAAGTGAGGGAATGCAGGAGAATTCGAACGATGCTCCATTTTCTCTGAATAGCCTGGGAGCAGCAGGACTGGGAGGCAGTCCCAGCTTTGCAAACCCGTTTCACGACATCGCCGGGACACCAGGCGCGTCCTATCCAGCGAACCCATTCCCCTACACGGTCCCGGCGCCTGGCGCGAACGTAAACTTCTCTTCGCTCTATCCGCTGGAGATGGACAATCTGACCGCTGCCTTCGATGTTCCTTACACTTATAACTTCAACCTCAATGTGCAGCGATCGTTGCCTAGCAACATGGTGCTCACCGTCGGCTATGTCGGCTCCCTTGGCAGGAAGCTGATGCGCGCTGGCGAGGGCAACCGGACAACTGTGGCGGGGCATGACGCCTGCTTGAGCGGAACGGGAACCGGCGCGCCGATTGTGCTCGGCGGCAACACATTCTCATGCGTGCAGCTGGCCAATGCGCAATCGCTCTACTTTCCCGGCGATAAGACACAGCCGGCGGTGGTTCCAGGATCGCAGGTCCCTGGACTCTTCCCCAATGGTCTCCCTTATTACCTGTCCATTGGCGGCATGTTCACCAACGGCTCGTCCAGCTATGACTCGCTGCAGATCTCTCTCGCGAAGACTCCCACACATGGGCTGTACTTTGCTCTTGCGTATACCTACAGCCACGCGCTGGATAACGCCTCCAGCCTGGAAGATTCCGTGGCCAACGGCTACGGCACTAATTACGTTCCCGGCTTCGAACATCTGAGCTATGGTGATTCGGCCTACGATGCGCGTCAACGCTTTGTAGCGCTTTATAACTACGAAATACCGATGCTGCACAATTTCTCTGGAAATACATACGCACGCTCGGTATTGGGGGGATGGCACTTCTCCGGCATTACTGCGCTGCAGAAGGGATTCCCCGTCACAATCTATGACGCAGGAGTGTATAACTCGCTCTACTGCGACCAATTCAGCTTCGTCAATTGCCCGGACGTTCCCAACACGTCGACATTTCGCATCAAAACGGAGAATCCCCGGCACGCTGGCAACTATTGGTTCAACCCAGCTACGTTTTCACAGGAGCCGATTGGCACCTTCGGGAATGTAAAGCGCAACTTCTTCCACGGCCCAGGCTTCAACTACTCTAATTTTGAGATCTACAAAAATGTGCCGGTGGGTGGAGCAGATAGTCCGCGCTATATTCAGCTGCGGCTGGAAGCATACAACGCGTTTAATCACGCCAACTTTGCAAATCCCAACGGCAACTTTGGCGCGGGATCGCCGGTCTTCGGATCAATCAACTCGGTCGACCAGCCTGTCAACACTAGCGGCGATCCGCAACCAGGGCGAGCTATTCAACTCGGTGGAAAATTCTATTTCTAGCGAGTCGCTGACTCGGGAGATTCAGGGGTAGAAATCGATGACTACCTGGCTGCAGGAAAAGAACATCGTAGAGCATACCCTTTCTCAGAAACTGTGAACGGATCGATGCGCGCGTGGTCCGAACAGACTCCGCGCGCATTTGCTCTGCGGCCGCTAGCGCGAGGTTGTCACATCCATATGCCCCGATGGATAGACACCACGCAACGCCAGCACCGAAAAGTTACTGAACGTATTGCCGCCGATCAGCTTACCAAGCAGAGAATCGGCCGACGTATAGAACGTGACTGACGAGGTGCCAAAGCTGATGTTCGGCAGAAGCGTCTGCTGGAGCATTTTCGAATCGCCGCGCGGAGCGTACCACCAGTTGGCTAAAAATGGCTCGGCGGAGTTCGGCGGCGGCGCGGCCTCAGGGCCATAGATGAAGTATGGGGTCAGATCCCAGGCTCCGGCCGCAACATACAGGTTGCCGTTACCATTCGGTGGAGCTGTGTATTCGTAGGTGAGCTGCGAGTCAAAGCGTGCGGGAAGACCTGCAGCCAGGAAGGCTTCAATAAGATAAGGATTATCGCTCACATAGACGAGTGTGTAGTTGTTGATGTCTCCGGTTCCATCCGGAGGAACGATGTTGATGCCGATCTGTGAAATCGTAGTGGGCTGCGGATTGCGGCTGTTTACCTTGACCGAAGCGCAGTTGGTTGCGCGGATCACGATGTTCGCGGCGCCGCTCTCGGCTCCGGCGACTGCGAAACCTTTCGGTACCAGCGGTGCCGCAGCTGCCAGCGAAATGGGCCCCTCGCCCGCAAACTCCGAGCAGTTGGTGAAGTCGACAGTGAAGTCAGTGCGTGTCTGGGCTGAAGCGGTCATGGTGAAGGCGGCGAAAACGATAAGAAGCTTGGAAGATGCGCGATGAACGGCTAAACGCGAAAAGCCTTTCAACTTCGTAGCGGATGGTAGAGATTGAGAGCTGAATATCTTGGTCATTCGAATGTCTCCTATACTTGAGCGCACGGACGATGTGCTCCTGGGCGCGGCTGGACTTGCGTTGTGGGGGAGAGTCAGGTGACGCTCTCATTCGCTGCTTGGAATGTTGCTTCGGGAACGACGCTTTGCGAGAACACGTTCGCAGGAGCGACAGGCGTAGTTCGACATCGGCACCCACGCAACAAGGCTCGCGATGAAGACAACGGTAAGAATGACGGCCAGCATTTTTTCAGACATGAACAACTCCTGATGTGAGCCTTCGTTTGGACAGGTCATCGGGACCTGATCTGCTTCTCCACGATGCCGGTGGTTTGGTCGGGTTCTCATGGGTGGCGGATCCATGCAACGATCTGCTGCCAAAACCCCATGCTGGCCACCGGGAGCATAGTGAGCATGGCGACGATGATGATGGCGGAAGCAATCGCCGTGTCGCGATGAATGCGCCGCAGCGACCAGAGATCGTAAGCGATTACCAGCAGCGGCAGAACGGCATAAACACCAATGGTCCCGGGCATGCGGAGATCAGGGGGAAAAGGCCAGCGGTTGATGGCCGGTCCCATGATGGCCATGGTGCCCAGGATCATGAGGCGTTTGTGCGATGCGGCCTTGCGGCGAGCGAGCAAGGCCCATACGGTGAGCCCCGCGAAGATGGCCAGCTCTTCGAGGTCGCCCACCAGAATCAATTCCGCCGGTATGCCCGTGCCGTTGCGGCGTATTGAGTCAAACAATGTGAGCACTCCGAAAGTGACCATGAGCGGAAGCAGAATGACACCTAGCATGCCGAGCGTCATGTGCAGTTTTACTTTGCGCGCGGCCACCAGAGACGTCTGCATGAGCAGGAGAAATATCCAGCCGACAAAGAGCGCTCCGTGAATATGAACCAACCTGTTCGGCAGCTTGGCTAATACCATCCCCGGAAGAAAATAGCTCTGCGCGAAGCCGATGACGACCACGGCAAGAATGAGCAGCGCCATCACGGGAAAAAAGATGTCATCGGCGCGGATCTTCCGCCACGACGTTACTAGAGTGGCCATCGCGAGACTCCTTTCTCGATGGAAACGGCATTGTCGATTACAGACGTTTGAAGCGATCCGCAAAATCGTGCAGTCATCGCGCCCGCTCTCCGAAGCGATAAATGAGACCTGAGCTGATACGCAGATTGTTTTGGAGGTCGTTCACGCGATTGCTCGACTGGGTCATCAGGTAATCGGCTTCCACTACCCGCAGCGACCAATGACCGTTGAACTTTCGATCGAGGCCTCCGCCGACATTCATGGCGAAGACTATGGCTGGATCGGTGGCTGCCGGTGTCGCTCCCTCCACCAGACTGCCGCTCGCGTGTTCGGCGCCGACCAGCAGTTGGCCAAAAGGATTCCATCGTGCGCGCGGCATCGGACGAATACGAAAACCGGCAGTGAAGACCGACAGTGTCAGGTCGTAATTGCCAGAGCTAATGCCGGAGGCATGAACGACCGTCGTATCAAAAACGAAGGCGTAGTACGCTGAGCCGAGAGGCTGAGCGATAGAGCCGCTTCCGCCGTTGAGCGAGAAGCATCCGCATCCTCCGGGCGGTGCATTGGAACGGGCGTATGTGTATTCGCCTGCGACTTCGGTTTGGTTCTGCGAGGCAATCGCAGCAGGTTGAGTTTGCGCCAGAGCGGGAGCTGCGATCAGCGCGATCAGGAACGAAATAGTAATAGATAGTTTCATGGCTTCTCGCTTACCTCACTGTGATCTGAACGGTCGTGTTGTGTTGAACGGAGCCGCTCGTTCCGGTCACCGTGATGGTGTAGGTGTTCGAACCGCTCTGCGACTGCGGCATAGCGAAGCCCGCGCCACATCCGGTGATCGTCGCCATCATGCCGAGCAGGAAGAGCAGACATCCCGCACCGGTGAAGAAGGCGCGCGTCACCTTTGCGTTCCAGCGACGGCGTGCACGCCATCCGGGGATGAGCAACAGCACAGCAGCAAAGACCGGTGCGGTGAGCGGCCATCTCGAGGATTCTCGACTGCTCGCAGTTTGCTGAGCTGCTGTCTGTACGGTCATCATGGATTGCGCGCCGGCAGCCCCCGGCGTGATCGATGCTGGAGAGAACGTTGCCGTAGCGCCGGGTGGCAAACCGCTGGCCGTCAGTGAGATCGCATTTGTGAAGCTGCCGCCCGTCGATGTCACATTCACGGGATACATCGCGGAGCTCCCTGAAGCGACGGTCTGCGTTGGAGGAGTGACGTCGACTACGAAATCTGCGGCCGCGGCTGCGGCAGTTCCCGTCCCAGTGATGGTGCTACTTTGCGGAGAGCCGGCCGCGTCGTCGGCTACAGAGATCGCAGCGGTAAAGCTCGCTGCAGAATCTGGAGAGAACGTGGCGGAGATAGCGCAGCTCGCACCTACCGCCAGCGTCGCGCCGCACGTATTCGCGCTGATGGCGAACTCCGATGCGTTGGATCCAGTGATCGTGATGCCGGAGATGTTGAGCGTAGCCGTGCCGCTGTTGGTCAGCGTCGCGATCTGCGCTGCGGTTGTGGTTCCCATTGTCGCCGAATAGGTCAGCGATGCCGGAGTCAGTGTGGCGATCGGTGCGCCCGGTGTAGTGGCGGCAGGGCTGGTCCCGCTGAGTGTCGCTGTTGCCGGACTATATTGATCGTTGCTTGCCACCGAGACTGCTGCATTGAATGTCTGACCGGCAGCTGTTGGAGTGAAGACGACGCTCAGGTTGCAGCTTGCATTGACGGCCAGCGTTGCTCCGCATCCGTTGGTGAGTGCAAACGACGTCGCACTCGCACCGCCGAGTGTGATGGAGGAGATAGTCGCTGCCGCGCTGCCGCTGTTCGAGACGATGAGGGTTTGTGCGGCGCTTGACGATCCGAAGGCTGTTGTGGGGAAGGTATTCGTCGCAGGCGAGAGGCGAACCGAGGGTTGACCAGCGCCAGCCACACCCGTGCCTTCGATAGTCACAGTGGAGGTGCTCGTGGTTGCGTTGTCCGTCACGGTGATAGTGGCGGTGGCCGCTCCAACGGCGTTGGGAGTGAAGGTGACCTCAATGGCGCAGGCGATGTTTGAAGGTAAGGTAGTTCCAGCGCAGGTGTTGGTCTGCGAGAATTGCGCAGCGTTCGGCCCGCTGATGGCAATCGAGGAAATGGTCAGGGCCGTATTGTTGTTGTTTTGAAGAGTAATCTGCTGTGCGCGGGTGGTGGTGTTGACGGCGACGTTGCCGAAGTTCAGAGGGTTAGGCGTAAGCGTAGGCGCGCCCGTCGGGGTGGCGCCGCTGCCGGTCAGGGTAAGTGCGAGATATATGCCAAACGTACTCGGCTGGGTGATGTAATAGGTGTCACCCGTGCCGGAGCTATCGTTCATGGCGCCGAGATAGGTTGGGGTAAAAGTTATACTCATGTTGCAGTAGCCGCCGGCGGGGAGTGGTGTATTGGGGGTGGGAGTAGTTCCAATGCACTCATTGGGGTTCGAAGCAAGCGCGGTCTCATCATGTGACGCGGTAATTCCCCAGTCGCTGGTGACTGCGTTGCCTGCGTTCATCAACATACCGGTGTAGGTCTCGGGAGTTCCTAATGGGACATTCCCGAAGTCATAGAGGAAGGCCTGTCCCTCGGCGCGGGATACTCCAAAAATCTGCTTTCCCGTGTTATCGCCGACCACCAGATTTCCTTGGCCATCGCTCGTTACCGCTGAAGCGTTAACCAGCGCAGCTGAGGGATAGGGAGTGGTGGTTCCGTCAGGATGCACGATGGTGATTCCGGAGCCGGCGGGTCCAGTGACAAACGCCGTACCGCCGGGGTCGACCGCGATCGAGGAAGGCTGTGTAAGTCCTGTCGCCACCAGCGTTGGATTCCCTGCCTGGTTGTAGCGGCGAAGATTGCCGCCTGCCGTCTCCGTGCTGTAGAGATTGCCGAAGCCATCAAACGCAAGCGACGCGGGCAGCGAAATGTTCTGCGCCAGCGGAAGCTGATTTCCAAGAGTGTCGATGAGGTAGATAGCCGCCTGCCCACCAGCCGACTGGCCGGCGATATAAAGGTTGTCGCCGCCATCCATGGCGAAAGCGCTGAGGGATGTCAGTGCAGTTTGCGCACTCAGATCGAACGCTACGGACTGATTGCCCTGTGCGTCGACGCGAAGAATGCGCGCGGACCCACTGTCCAATACGAAGACCGCTCCTAAGCCGTCTACGGCAAGCTGCGTGGGAGCATTCAAGCCCGTGAACGGAACCGCCGCCGATGCGCTGCTGGATACTTTCAGAACCTGGTTCGCAACCGTATCGGAAACATACACGTTGCCGTTTCCATCCGTAGCAACGCCTCCGACGCTCGACACGCCAAGCGCCCCTGGAGTGACAGTGCCGGGTGTGACGGCAAATTCGGTGTTCACACCGATGCCGTAGACCAGGCTGGTCAGCGTCGCGCCGCCTGTCGTGGTGATTGTCGCTGAGGTCGACCAGTATCCCGGGAGGTTTGGCTGGCTGAAGAAATAGGCCTGCAGAAGAAATGGGACGCTAGTTATGCTATTGGTAAGGCCCGTTTCCGGAGGGAAGTTCGGCAGCCCGAGTAGAGCACCGTTCGCCACAGTCACCGAGGTAAACGATTGTTGATAGGGAGCCTGGAAGTCCAGATCTACGAAGCTCTGATATTGGAGGGCGATGGTATAGGCAGGATCCACTGTCACATTCGCTGCATAGACGGCGCCGGCATCCGCGCTGGTTCCCGGCGTAAATACGTCGATAGCATTGCCGACGGGAATGTAGATGCGCCCACGGCTGTCTGTGGCTGGTGTTGAGGGCGAAGCATAAGTCCCAGTTGGCGTGAGCTCAGTAAGATGACCCTGCGGATCGAGCACGAAAATTCCAGAGGACGCAATATAGAGGTCCCCCTTCGCATCGAAGAACAGTCCGCCCATGTTGGGAAGTCCTGTGAAAATCTCGGTGACGTTCCCTACGGTGTCGCGCCGGTACAGGTGTCCTTGGTCGACGATGTTATCTCCCTGGGCGTAATACACAATCCCTGCCGGATCGACTGCGACACTGGTGAGATCAGGGATGCCGGGTGAAAATGAGGTCTGCGTCTGCGCTGCCAAGTTGTAGATCACGATGGTGCCTGCGCTCAGATCCACCACATAGAGCGATTGATAAGCGGGATCGAAAGCCAGCGACACCGCAGAGGTGAGCCCGGTGATCGGCAGCACGCTCTGCGCCCCGGCCGCGGTGATTTCCACCACGCGCGCGTTGCCGTTATCCGCGATGAAGATGTTGTCCTGCTTGTCGAGGATTACGTTAAGAGGGGTGTTAAGACCCGTCGTCGGAATGACCGTCGTGTTCCCCATAGGATCGATGCGGAAGAGTTTGTTCTGAAACTGGTCAGGAACAATGAGGTCGTCTTTGGAGTTGATCGCAACGTTGTCGTATTGGCTGGGCCCTGTTATCTGCAGCCTATGCTCAGAGCCGTAGAGGCTGAGCGCCCGGTCGGCCACGGTGAAGTTCGACGTCTGTAGAGCAACCGCCGCATACGTGCCGTCTCCGCTGTAGGAGTAATCGAAGGTGTGCGCACCGGGCGCGAAAAACTTGAGCCCGACCCGCGCCACGCCGTTCACCAGCGGCGCGGTCGACTGAGTACCACTGTCGGTATCCCAGGTGATTGACCCGCTGGGTACAGGAGCGGAGGCTGAGCTTACTGTAACCGTGGCGGTTACTTCATCAGTGAAGGTCGGCGTGGTGGGACCGAGAATCGCGGCGACGGTTGCCGTGCCCGTTTGAGCCTGGGCAGACGATGCCATGGCGGCCATGATCAGCACGGCCAGAAACCACAGCCCCATCGGTACGCGATCCCGCCGAGGACTCACTCTAGGGATTGATCGGCTCATCGAGAAAATTTCAGTGCGTGGGTCTTTCATGTCGGGTTTTCCTTCCAGGGAACGAATTACAAGTTGGGCCCAGCGGGCGACGGGCATCGCCGGGGCGGCTTGCGGGATGGTCTTCCGCATTTGTGGGAATGGCGGTTGCATCAAAGGCTCTCCTTCGTTTCTTCAAAGCGGATTTCTTCCAATGACTTGCTGCAGATCCTTAACGGGCCGGCCGCTGAGGCGTGAAGATGTAGGCCGTGTTGCAGAAGCGCGCGGTAGATGGCGTCTGTGTCGGCGCCGTCGAGGCCCATCACTTCGATCCACGGTGCGCCGCAGTTCGAACAGACCGATGTGCATAAGGTTGATTCGGGCTCCGCGCAATTGCCTTCGCTGGCCGTGCATGATGCAGGCTCCGGCGTGGCGGCGCGCGTGAGCGAGAAGGTGAGCTTGCGCTGCTCGATCTCAATCGAGATACGGCGGGTTCGCTTCATCGCGATCCTCCGGGATTGACGCAGATCGCAGCTGCCTTCTTCGCAACAATTTCTTGCTGTTCAGTTTCGCTACTGAATCTTTGGCTACATGCGGGCATAATGGCTCCAGGCCTGCAGAGCTTTTTCGGCCTGCACGTAAAATGGCGCAAAGCCGCTGTGCTGTCTTTAAGCCGTCTCATTCGTTCTCAGGGGTTCTCAGGGCCGATCATGTTGAAGGAAATGAGCAGCTTGCAGTTTGGAGAATTCACGCTGGACAGGCGTCTGCGTGAGCTTCGCCGCGGAGGAGAAGTTCTCTCCATCCCCGGAAAAGCCTTCGATCTGCTCTCCTATATGGTGTCTAACGCCGGAAGACCGCTCCCGAAGACCGAGCTGCTCGACGCAGTCTGGCCGGAGACCACGGTTGAGGAATCCAACCTCAGCCAGAATGTCTTTCTGCTTCGCAAAGTATTGGGCTCCGCAGGCGACGGTCCGATCAAGACGCTGGCCGGCCGTGGATATCAGTTTGCCGCGGAGGTCACAGAAGTCGAGGCCGCCCCGAAGTCGCAGCCTCCATCGCCCGCTCAGTCTTTTTCTTCGCTGACCGTGGAAGCAACCGAAACCCGCATGATCGTCCACGATCAGGTCGAAGAACGAAGCCCCTGGACCACGCGGAGGCGAGTCTGGACGTCAGCGGTCATCCTGCTGGTGGCAGTCGGAATCGCCGGTGGGGTAGGACGCCAGCGCTGGATGAATCGTTCGGGTGAAGTGCCGGTCCCAGAAACGATAGTCCCGCTGAAGGGCTCAACTGAGGCTCCCGTCCGCCAGGCAGTGGCCGTGCTGGGTTTTCGCGATTTGAGCAATCACCCGGAGGACGCGTGGCTTTCGACTGCGGTCGCTGAGATGCTGGCCAGCGAAATGAGCGCCGGGGACAAACTGCGAGTCCTCCCCAGCGAAGAGATCGCCCGCGCGCAGTCGGATCTGGCGATCAAGGACAGCCCGATCGACTCCGAGTCAAAGCGGGCGAGCTTGCGGCAGGCTACGGGCGCAGACACGTTGATCCAGGGTTCTTATGTAGTAGTCGGAGAGGGACAAGCTCAGCAGCTTCGCCTCATGGTTAAAGCAGTGGATGCCCGTTCGGGCAAACAACTGGCCTCTCTCTCTGAAACGGGCCGGATGGGGGAACTCTTCGTGCTGGTGGATCAGGCCGGTGGGGAACTTCGGAAGAACTTCTCTCAAAGTGGCTCGCGCGCGGAGGGTGAGCAGGCGCTGTCAGGCATGTCACACAATACGGAAGCCCTGCGCCTCTATGCGGAAGGCCTCGAAAGAGAGCGAGCCTTCGACGCCCACGGTGCCCATAGTTTCTTCGAGCGAGCAATCGAAGCCGACCCCCAATTCGCCATGGCGCATCTTGGGCTGGCGGATGTCTGGTCCGATCTCGGCTTCATGGAGCGAGCGAGCAGGGAGGCGGCGGAAGCTTATAAACTCGCAACCGGGTTGCCCCGGGCGGAGCGTCTTGCCGTCGAAGCTGACTACAAGCATTTTTCCCAAGATGACGAGGGCGCCATCGCTCTCTACAAGTCGCTTTCCACTTTTTATCCGGACGACGAGAAGTGGGGCCTGAAATTGGCATCGCTGCAAAGCGCGGCCGGGAGGCAAAAGGATGCCCTGGATACGCTCGAGCGGCTCCATAAACTACAGCTGACGCCAGCCGAGACCGTCGAACTCGATGGGATCGAGGGTGCTGCTTACGCGTATATCGACGACCCTCAGGCCAATGACAAGGCGCGTGCGCGATTGAAAGAAGCTATCGCGACCGCTGACCGGCAGGGCGGCCTCTTTATTCATGGACGGGCACTCCGGTGGGAGTGCTTCGCTCTCTCGCATATCGGCCCAGTGCCCCCCGCGCAGGCGGCCTGCAATCAATTGAAGAGGACCTTTCAAGCTATCGGCGATCTCCAGGGGGTAGAATCCGCCACCAATAACTTAGGAGTGTTGGCGCAGCAGGTTGGCGACTGGAAGCAAGCAGAAGCAGACTATGAGGATGCCCGCCGCCTGGACCACCAGGTCGGCAATCTGGAAGCAGAGGTCGATACAATCCAGAATCTGGCGCATCTGGATCTGTCGCAGGGCGAACTGGCAAAGGCAATACGGGAATCGATCGAACTCAGTCACATTACCGGAACCAGCGACGATTACCACACGGCCTACGAAGGACACCACTATGCCTCAGCCGCTCTGCTGCTCTCCGGACGGCTCAGTGAGGCAAAGGTGGAGGCCCTCAAGGCCCAGGAATCAGTGGACAAAGAGAACCCGCAGGACTTTAAGATTTATCAACAAGCCCGCTCCAGAGATGACCGCGCCTGGGTCGCGTACCGGGCCGGCGATGTTAGCGACGCGCGGGCTCTATTTCAACAAGCCCTGGCCATTGTCGAGCCAACGCATGATGATGTGGGCGAAGCCATCTTCGTTTCCGATGAAGCGTGGGTCGCTCTCGGACGGGAAAATCCTGGGAACGAGTTCATGGAGAAGCTGCGCCATGCGGCCGCGGTGCTATCGAAGCTTCAGGATGAATCGGACGAGACGATCGATGCAGAAGTAATATTGGCTCGGCTTGATGTGCAGGAAGGCGCGCGAGACGAAGGCGCGCAAGCAATGGCGAAAGCCAGGATGCTGGACAGCAAAGGCGACTCGCTGGATGTGCATATTGATGTCTTGTTGGGCGATGCAGACGTGCAGCAATCCCTCGGCCACACCGCGGAAGCGAAACGGATACTACAAGACGAAATCACTGTGGCGAAGGGGCATGGCTTCGCGTACTCCAATCTAGCTGGAGAGATCATGTTAGCTAAGCTTGATGCGAAGATTGCGCCTTCCCCTCAAAATTCAAGCCACTTGCAATCCTTGATCCAGGAAGCCAAGAGGGCCGGATTCGGCGGCTTAATCCAGCAAGGCCGCTAAACCGATAGACGTCTCACTGTTCTGCTGAATGAAACTACGCGGTAATACGAAAGTATCGATCGATACCTTGGTCCAATAGATTCGTCTCCCAGCTTCAGGCTAAATAGTCTCATGGAAGATGCCGGTCGTTTCCGGCTGCAAAGCAGAACGATGGGACAACAGGAGATCGAAATGCCAAGCAAGCAGACGGTGATCGTAACGGGGGCGTCGCAAGGCATCGGCGCAGCCACCGCGCGAGCATTTTTGGATCGCGGCTACAATGTGGTTGGAAACTCGCGCAGCTTTTCCACCACATCACTCACTCCGTCAACCAATCTCGCACTGGTCGAAGGTGACATCGGGCATCAGGCAACAGCGGAGAAGATTGCGCAGGCCGCGATCGGTAAGTTCGGCTCGATCGACCATGTTATCTGCAACGCCGGGATCTTCACCGTGAAGCCTTTCACGGATTACACGGCGGAAGAATTTCACGCGCTTGTATCCACGAACCTCGACGGATTTATCTTCATTACACAACTGGCGGTAAAGCAAATACTGTCGCAAGGCACCGGCGGAAGTGTGACCTCCATCACATCATCCCTGGTCGACAACCCCATCGCGGGTGTTACCGCGTCTCTCCCCATGATTACCAAGGGAGGACTCAACGCGGTGATTCGGAATCTCGCGAGCGAATATGCGACGCGTAATATCCGTTTCAACGCAGTCTCCCCCGGCGTTGTTAACACTCCCCTTCACACCAATACGCCGAAAGACTTCATGAAGACTCTTTCCGCCATGGGAACGGTCGCGGAGTCGAAAGACATTGCCGACGCGGTCGTTTACCTCACCGAAGCTCATTTCGTTACGGGGGAGGTGCTGCACGTGGACAGTGGTGCGCACCTGGGCCGATGGTAGCCGGTAAAGATCTACAGCCGGACGGCCCCGAACGCCGGCTGCAGGACCTCGGCATTCAGCTCCCTGCAGCTCCGACGCCTTTCGGCACATACGTTGAGGCGTTACAGACCGGCAAGCTTCTCTTCCTGAGCGGCATGCTTCCGGTCGTCGATCATAAGCCTAAATATTTAGGACGGCTTGGAAAAGAACTTGATGTCGAAGCGGGACGGGATGCCGTTTACACTGCGGCCCTTGGTGCTCTCGCTACGGCGAAGCAGTATCTCGGTTCACTCGATAGGATCACCCGCGTCGTCCGGCTGGGAGTGTTCATGGCCACGCACGGGGATTTCCTCGATCAGCCCAAAGTCGCGGACGCAGTGTCAGACCTCTTTCGCGATATTTTCGGAATCGAGAAAGCATCTGTTCGACTCGTTATCGGCGTCGCGAGTCTGCCTCTCGGAATGCCGGTGGAGCTCGAAGTTATTTTCGAGGTTGCAGATTAGCTTTCACCGGCAGAGGCTAAATTTTTTTGCCGGCGGCAATCGTGCTCTTGCCATTGGTCATGCATTGACCTCTCCTGCGAGCGAGCGCGCTCCCGCTGTCACGCCGTCTTGATTTCATTCAACGTTTGAACTTCTTCCCAGCCGAGCCCAACTGCATGTTCCGGCAGAGTGCATTCCGCCGCACACCCTCGGCCATACGCGCCGGAGCCAGCCTTAAGCGGGCGCGGTACAACCTGGATTTAACGGCGGCTTCGGATATCTCTAACTCATGAGCGATCTGCTTGATTGTGCGATGCTGCATCATCTGCATCTCGACGATCTGCCGCAGGCACGGTTGAAGTTTCCCAACCAATCGAAGCACACGATCGCAACGCTGGCGATGAACACAGATGTGCTCTGGGCTCGGGCTATCATCTTCGAATTCGAGACTGGAGACGATCCCCTCTATTTCATTCGGGAAGTCGAAGGAAACCTCGCGATGATTGCGCCGTTTACGCAGGATCATCAGCGCGGAATTGATCGCAATCCTGGTGAACCACGACCGGAAGCTCGACCTTCCCTCGAAAGTGTGAAGCGCCTTGTACGCGCGCAGGAACGCATCCTGCATGGCATCTTCGGCGTCTTCGCGATTCTTGGTAATGGTAAATACCTTTCGATAAATTCGCGGCGAACAGATCTCCCTGATTTCGGTAAACGCGGCAGATGATCCCGACTGTGCAGCCGTGACGAGGCGTTCAAGCCGCAGGGATTCGTCGTTCCGGGAGGCGATGTTGATCTCCGCTACTTCATCAGCAAGATTCATGGCTGACTCCTCGAGTGCCCACACCTGAATCTAAGATCTTTCGACCGGCTTGCGATGTTGTTTTAGAGAAGCCGTAAGAGACGAAAAAAATCACACCAAACGCAACTGCGCCAATCGAGGCGAATAGACTACGTCTCGCGGGCGACAACGGCTTCCGTCTATATAAAGTTATTCCCTCATAGATCATAGTGCTGCCTTCTGTGAAGAGGATCGATTTTGTCACTTTTGCAAAACCAGCAATCCGTTACTCTGCGATTAAGCCAGAAGACCTGAAGGTGATCCATTGGACAAACGTATCGATCGATACCTTTGTATCAGCCAGTACAAACCGCAGAGTCAATAGAGAACAAGGGTAGTTTGGACGCGCAAAGAAAATGCTGGCGTCCTATTCTGCGCTCCACTTAGCTCTCACTTATCCTTGGGATCTCGCTGAAGCAAGACTGAGCAGGTCCAGCGTGATATCTGAACGCAGCTGTCAATGCGGTGTGCCTCTCCAAGGGCCATCAGTCAACAGAAGGGGCGCTTTCTTGGGTCGCAGCGAGCGGACCCACAGCCCACGCTCCAATCTCCTGTGCGGCGCTGGCTTCAACCGTGAAGTTCACGCCGGCTCGCCGCTCGATATCGGAAGCCAAGCCCAAGAGCGAAGCGCACAACCGCATCTCGGTATACTTCTGCAGGTCTTCCTTATCTCTTGATTTTTCTTCCTCGACTAACACCTCAGCGCGAAGTTCCTCGATACGCCCATCGCGCGATAAAAGTTGATCAGCTGCTTCTCTTTCGATCGCATCCGCTAATCGATGAAGCACACTCGAGGCTCGCTCCTCGACCTCCTGGCCGAGCATACGCCCTGACTCGGCTGTCGCCAGGCCTCTGTGCTGCAGAAGTCCGGTCTTCAACAGCAAGAACGCGCGCAACTCCGGCAAGAGCGTTCGGATGTTCCGGTTCACTAAACCTTCGTGAAACTTTTTCGGGAAGGATTCGAAAGCGTACATGTCAGCAAGATCGCGCAGCTTGTCGAAGTCCCGGTTGATCCTCGAACTTTCTGCAGCCAACCGTTGATTCACTTCTTGAGCCGTCCCAACCGGCATCACCTTGAAGTTCGCGATGCTGCGCAGCATCTGCAGGAGCAAACCGCGGACAGATTCACTGGATGTCTGCGCCCAGAGATGATCAAACACGATCCACATTCCCACAACGCCCAAGACGATCCCCAAAACCGTATCGCGAGTAGGCACAAGCGAGGTGTTAATCGTGAACTTATTGAGATTCACCAGATTGTAGGCCAGAACTATCTGAAAGCCGGCGAATGCTATCCGCGGGCCGGAGGTCGCTACCCAGGACCCAATCCAGACGACCGACGCAAATAGAAGAGCATACTGCGGGAGAGTGTTGAGCTGAGGAAGAATGAATACTTCGGCTCCCAATCCAATAACACCTGCACCCAGAATGAAGCCCACAAATCGAAGGTTCTGCCTATACCGGCTCGCTCCAGTCAGTCGACGAGCAGTAAGGGTGCACGTTAAGATCGTCGGCCCGGCAAGCCCCATCCAGCCCGTACTCATATAGAACACATAGCAAAGGAAGGCAGAGAGCGTTCCGCGTACCGCAAATTTGATGTGCTCTTCACTTGAGACAACGCCAGCAACAGGCCCGGCCGCCGACGTAGCTGCTGCTACTAAAGGTAAGCTCCAGTGGATACGAAGACTCTCATTGCAACAGCTCTGGGTGATTAAATCGGTGGTGCGTTCAATCTCAGTCAGTAACGGATTGGACGCGTAGCTCCCAAAAGGAAGGTCAATCCACTCCGGAGATTCTTTCCGCGCGAGACTGGAACAAATTAAACCTAGATTTCGCGCGATCGCCCGACACCGTTCCTGGTCCTCAACAGATAACTTGGGAGCAGATTCAGCGAGATTCGACGCCAGCTCTATCAGTTGTCTCGTGAGAGCGATCACGGTCGCGAGTAAGTCGCGAAAGCTCGCTTCATAGTTGGACTTCGCAAGGTGCTCCCGTAAATCGTCCACACCTCTAGAAGCAGAGCGACCGAGCTGAATCGATAACACCGGGGAAGGAAATTCTGCCGCGGCGGCCTGGTTTAAAAGTGTTCTCACCAGACTCAAGCGACGAGAGATTCCATCGAGGACGACGTCCGGCAGATTCTTCTTCGAGAACACACTCTCAATTACGACAGAGAGTACACATCCTATAAGAATCGAGAGCAAGATGTAGAGCGTGAGTTCCACGCGTCCTTCAGCAGGGACCGGATAATCCCACAACTCGATCCCTATCGCAATCACTGCGCTGGCAGTGAGAGATGGACTCGTAAAGTTCAATTTGCTGATGACATAAAAGGCCGCGAAAAGGCTCACCACAACCCACATCACATGGAGAAAGGGCGAGCCGGCCGTTAACATCCCGCCTACGATAACTTCGGCAGTTGCGATTGAACAGGTCAGGCCGATCTGAAAGGCAGTCTTCCGTGTAGCTTTCAGACTCTCTCTCGAAATCAATATCGGGAAACCGGCGCCCAATATCGCACCGGGAAGTCGAAAGACCATAGCAATCAGCATCACGCTCGTGCAGGCGAGAACCATTCTCCCCACCAGAGCCGGCCTGCCGGGATACGATGCCAGTTCGGCGCCCAACATTTCGATAAGATCCCGAATCGGCGATTTCGACCGGCGATGGGTTGTCATGGTCGACCTCAACGATCTCTGTGGCCAGGCCGCATCACGACAACTGCGACCTGGCCCACGCGAAATATGCCGGGTGGCGGGTCAATGATCCTGACACGTACCGGGTATCGTGACGCCAGACGCACCCAGTTCAGCGTCCGCTGTGCATCCGGCAGTCCCTCCGAAAGCTTACCCACCACATCCGGATCTGGGGTGACACCAAAGCTCGCGCTCTCGACAATGCCGTGATATTTCCTGCTTGAATCGGACATGAGGAACACGTCAACAGGCGTTCCAGGTTGGGTGTGGGAAATTTGAGACTCCCTAAAGTTGGCAAGCACCCACCAGATCCGGTTGTCGATAAGGGTGAACAGCTGCTTGCCGACATTTACGTATTGCCCCTCCGATGTGGTGAGGTTAGTAACGCGGGCATCGAATGGCGCGACCACGCTGCATTGCTCGTAGTTATATTGGGCGAGCCGAACCGCTGCAGCCCTTTGCTCGCGCTGCGCAAGCAAAGGCGCGAGAACCAGAACCGAATGTGCGGACTCTTTAACTTCGGCCCGACTCTGCGAAATCTGAGCGACGGCTTGCTGCTTTTGAGCAGATGCAGAAAGCAAACTCGCCTTTGCCAGCTGCAATTGAGACTTCGCCTGATCCACTGCTGCCGTCTTTGCATCGGCTGTCGTACGAGCTTTATGCACGTCGTCCTCTGTAACGAAGCCCTTATCAAGGAGAGGCTGGACACGATGAAAATTGCCGATGGCATAATTTTCGTCCGCCTGCGCCTGCTTGAGTGCTGCTTCGGATCGCGCAATCGCCGCTTCCGCGATCTCAATTTCATCGGCGGCCCTGGTCTCATTTGCCAGGGCGCTTTGCTCACCTGCGTTCGCCACATCAACGCTGTTGACCTGAGAGGAGATTCGACGGGATTCATTCTCGATCTCGCCTTCGAGCTCCATTTGAGCAGCGAGTGCGTTCTGCAAAGCGTACAGATAGGGTCGGTCGTCAATTTTATACAGCAGGTCGCCTTTTTTTACGAAATCATTGTCGTGAATGGGCAGTTGCACGACCGGGCCTTCAACAACAGGCGCTATACCAATGAAGTTGGCTGTCACTTCAGCGTCATCAGTTCGCGGATACAGCGCTACTCCGCGGAGTACCAATCCCGCAGAGACGAGTGCGGCGACGACGATGCACGCGCTGACGATCGATCCTTTGCTTCGAAATCTTTGTGGAATTGAAATTTGCAAAGCAATTTCCTCGTTACTCGAAGAAGACCATCCAAAGTGTGCAGCTAAAGAAACATAGAAGCGCGGTGTAGACGATCGATAGAGGCCAAAGCTGATCTGCGAGCTTCTTAGCCGTGATCAGCAGATGAGCCAAGAACGTCAATCCAATCGCGATGCCGAAACATGCAAGCCATGACGGGAAATATGATCCCAGGATGTTGAATGTCGGTGGCCCGGAGCACCCGGAGATTGTCGTCACAAACAGGCTTGTTACAAAGCTTTTCCACATTCGACGACGGTTGCTCGAGACATCAGTTGATCGGCAACTAGAGATCATGGCTGCTTGCCTTTCGGATGATTTGTGATTAAGTCGCCTGTCCGGAAGTCAAGATCGGTGAAAGCCTGAAGCACCTGAGTGCGGGCGGTAACGTCGATGGCCCGCGCTTGTGCCAAGGCATTTTCCGCGGCCAGCACATCAAGGAAGTTGCGCACGCCGTCTTTATACGACTCCAGCGCCGCCGCGTACGATTCCGACGAGGCGACCAACAAAGCTGCAGCCGCCTGCCTTTGCTCCAGTGCTGTCGTTGCGTCTGCGTAGTCATTCCAGACTTCGTTCGTAATCTCGTCTTGACGATCGCGAACTTCCTCGGTCGCTACTTTCTCTTCTGCCTTCGCCTGCCTGATACTGTTTTCGCGGCGGAGCCCATCGAAAACCGTCCATTTCAGACCGAGCGTTGCATCATAGGTTGGAGTGTGTGCATAGGTGCCAGGAAAACCGTATTGCTCTCCGAAGCCGCGGATCCAACCTTTCGAACCTTCAAATGTCAGCGATGGGTAATAGGATGTGCGCGCATGTTTTACTTCAGCCTGCGCCGCACTCACACGGGCTTGGTCGGCCTGCAGATCGGGTCGGTCTTTGAACGCAGTGCTTATGGCGTCCTCGACCGATAGATCCAGCCTGTCTGGAATTCTTAGCTGATCGAGTGGTTCTACCTTCAACGGCTTCACCGGATTCGTGGTGATAGTCCTGGCAAGATTTCCCACTTCAATCTGCTCTGCACCGATCGCGCTCTGCAAATCATAGACTGCTTTTGCAGTCGCAGCCTTTGCCTCCAGCACTTCCGGAACCGTAGCGAGCCCGTTATTACGTCGCTGTTGCGCGGCATCCTCTGTCACCTTCGCGTCGTGAAGGGAGACGGCAGCGGCCTCCCGCAATCCTCTCGCCTTGAGCAGGTTGAAATAGGCTTGACTGACTTGCCGGATAAGGATCAGATGTTCATTGTTGAACGACAGATTTGCCGCAACGAGTCGTGCCTGAGTCGCAGTAATCTCCGTTCGTCTTCCACCGAAGTCCACAAGCGTGTAAGCCAGGCGGACCTCCGCATCAAAGATGCCCCAGTCCTGCAAAACAAATGTCTGATTGAAGAGTTGTGGGTTGAGATAGGTTCTTCCAGACGTCAGGGCAATGATTGTCGGATACAGTTCGCTTTTCGCGATTCCCACCGATGCGGCATTCACTTTAGCTCGATTCCAGGCTGCTTGCGTCGTGGGACTGTTCGATTCTGCAATGTCGATCAGCTCCCCTAAGCCGTAAACGTGCTCGCCATCGATCGACGCTTCATGAGGGCTGACGACGGACGTGAAGTGCTCCAATGAATGGTGGTCTGGCAGCCAAGGCACATCCGGCGTGGCCGGCGCCCTTTGACCCCATGCTCCAATCTGGAGGAAATATGTCATCGCCACGCCAGCTACAAGTAGCCTTGAGGCCGCTGCCCGCGACAGCGCTCGCTCTGCCTGATGACGAAATCTCATATCGACAACTTCCCATCACCGGTTCACTGCGGGACTTATACAAATCATGGAGTAATTCAGCTCGAACACGTATTTGCAATTAGGCCAGATAGGGTGACGAGCAAACTATTAGACGTTAGTATCGGTCGATACCTAGGTATAGGGTGGCGAAAACCAGTTTGCATTAGGCTTCACGGCCCAATATGCTCGCATGGCGGTGCAACATCTTCATGCGCTGCAGCCATACGGCGTAAAACTTATTGGACCGTGGCCTTCATCGATGCCGAGATGCCTTTCGATACCAAAGTACAATGGATTTCCTCTTGCTCATCTGGTGTGATCCTCCAAGTGAGCAGCGGCGATTTATGGTCTCCCGCGTTCACGGAACCCCCTTGGGATCGATCGGAAATGGACAAAACCACAACAGGCCTGAAGGGAGAATCTAAATTTCTCTGGCGCAGATCCGGCATACGGTACAAACCGTGGAATAAGGCGCTACTGATTAGTTCTTCCCTTCTCGGAGGAGCCGGCGCATTTGCGCAATACAACGCGCCCGCCACGCCGGCGCCGTACAACCCGATTGCTTTAGCCGAAGTAACAGGATCGCCGCGGACGGCCGTTCAGTCCGGACAGAATAACGATCACACCCTCTCGCAGAATCCGTACCTGGGAGGAGTTCCTCAAGGCCAACTCAGCGCGACGCCAGTGGAACTTTCCCTCGACAGCGCTGTGGCCCTTGGACTGAAACAGAATCTGGCTGGAGTCCTGGCCTCGGACGCCGTCACAGACGCCCGTGGACAGCGCTGGCAGGCGCTGAGCGAATTGCTCCCCCATGTAATCACCGACACAGGGTTCGGAGCTCATCAGGTCAATGTGAAGGCCGCCTTCGGCCTGACCATTCCTCGAGAGCCTCCGATCATTGGCCCATTCGGCTACTTCGACTCACGAGCTTATCTCACGCAATCCGTTTTTGATTGGACATCCATCGAGCGGTCTCGATCTTCACAGGCGCGGCTCAAGTCGGCGGAGTTCAGCTCCAAAGATGCCCGCGAGATTATTGTGCTTGTCATTGTCTCCAACTATTTGCTGGTGATTGCCGATCAATCTGAAGTGGAGTCGGCCACATCGCAACGAGACACCGCTAAGGCGCTTTTTCAGCAGGCATCCGATCAGAAGAGCGCAGGCCTTGCTTCGGCCGTAGACGTTCTGCGCTCCCAGGTTCAACTGCAGTCACGCGAACAGAAACTGATTGTCGCGCAAAATAATTTAGCAAAACAGAAATTGGTTCTGGCACGAGCTATCGGCCTTCCTCTCGGGCAAAAGTTCGAGATCACCACGCAGATCCCCTTCCAGGAACTGACGCCTTCGAGTCTCGATGAGGCGATTCAAAGCGCCTACAAGGCTCGCCCCGATTTCCAGAGCCAGGCGAACCAGGTCGGGTCCGCTGAGCTCGAGAGAAAGGCCGTTTCTGCCGAGCGTTATCCATCGTTAGGCGTGGAAACCGATTACGGTCTCTCTGGGGTTAATCCAGGCTCATCGCACGGCACTGTCGATGCGGCGGCCACGCTCCGCATCCCTGTTTTTCAAGGCGGAAGAGTGCACGGAGATATTCTCCGAGCCGACGCTTCGTTAACTAGAGAAAAGCAAAGACTTGAGGATTTGCAAGCCAGCATCGATCAGGAGGTTCGCGACTCCTATCTCGATCTAGATGCGGCCGCGCAGGAAGTGGCTGTTGAGAAGAGTGCGGTAACGCTCGCCACTCAGAACCTGGAGCAATCTCGTGATCGATTTACTGCGGGAGTTACGGACAACATTGAAGTCGTTCAAGCGCAAGATGCTCTGGCAATTACTACTGACGCCTATATAGCTAGTCTCTACAGTTACAACCTTTCAAAAATAGCTCTAGCGAGATCGACCGGCGTCGCGGAGTCGCGCTTTGCTGAATACGTGGAGGGAAAGTGAGTCCGGCCGAGCAAAACCCAGCAACGAATCCACTGCAGGCAACTTCGCCGGAGAAAGACGCAGCCGCAGGCAACGCCGGCCCGGCTAAGCCGTCGATCTCCGCGTATCCGAAGAGGCGCTCCCACAAGCGTTGGATATTTCTTGTCTCGATCATCGCCCTGGTCGTCGCTGGTGCATTCCTCTGGCATTATCTTTCTGGTTTCGAATCCACCGACGATGCGCAGGTGGACGTTCATCTTTATCCTGTCAGCGCTCGCATTTCCGGATATATCCAGAAGGTCAATGTTGAAGACAATCAATGGGTCGATGAAGGCGCCACTCTCGTCGAGATCGATCCGAAAGACTATGAAGTGGCCTTGGCAAGAGCCCAGGCAGCGTTCGACACTTCAGAAGCTACAGCCAATAGTTCGAATATCGACGTGCCGATTTCTTCCGTCGATACCGCAAGCCTATTGAAGTCCACGTCCTCGGATATTAAGAATGCGGAAGCAGCGATCCACGCGGCAGAAAAGCGAGTCGCCGCCGACCACGCCCGGATACTGGAAGCGCAAGCAGAAAATGTAAAGGCGCAGGATGACGTCACCCGCTATCACTTGCTCCTCGCGAAGGAAGAGGTGCCGAAGCAAGTCTACGATCACGCTTATGCTACCGCGGCAGCCGATGTCGCCGCCGTAGCCGCGGCAGAAGCGGACGAGGCCGCGGCCGAACAAGCGGTTCTCGAAGCGCACAGCCGCCTTACTGAAGCTGAGGCACACTACGAAGATGCCCAGGCCGGCCCGCAGCGCGTTGCTTCAACGCGCGCCAAGGCACTTTCAGCCATCGCAGACGCGCACCAGAAAAGAGCAGCTGTCGAACAGGCGCAGTTGAATCTGGGATACACCAAGATATTTGCGCCCGTAGCCGGAGAGGTCACCAAAAAAGTCGTCGTTGGATTGAACGTCGACCCCGGGGAGCAGATGCTCACGGTGGTTCCCTTGGATCAGGTGTGGGTCACCGCGAACTTCAAAGAGACTCAGCTTAAGCACATGCGTGTTGGCCAGAAGGCCAGGATCGAACTCGACTCGAATGGCCGCACATATGACGGCCATGTCGACAGCATTGCCGGAGGAACGGGCCCAATCTTCAGTTTGCTGCCGCCCGAAAATGCAACCGGCAATTACGTGAAGATTGTCCAGAGAGTTCCGGTCAAGATTGTTCTCGAGCCAGGCGAAAATAGTGACCGCCAGCTTCGACCGGGTATGAATATCGAAGCAAAAGTGTATCTGCGATGAGCGCCGCAACATTGGCTCTTCCGTCGAGGCAAGTCGTCTGGCGCCCCAAGGTCAATCCCTGGGCGATTGCCGCTGTCGTCTCGATGGCGGCGTTTATCGAAGTCCTTGACACGAGCGTTGCCAACGTTGCATTGCCCTACATTGCCGGAGGCTTGGGGGCCAGCTACGACGACAGCACCTGGGTGCTCACCTCGTACCTTGCTGCGAACGCTATCGTCTTACCCATCAGCGGATGGCTCGCGGAGTTGATCGGCCGCAAGCGATACTTCATGATGTCGCTTGCCATTTTTACATTGAGTTCTCTGCTTTGCGGCTTAGCGCCCAGTCTGCCGCTATTGCTGTTGTTTCGAGCGGTGCAGGGCATCGGTGGAGGCGGACTGCAGCCCATGGCACAGGCCATTCTCAACGATACCTTCCCCCCAGAGCAGCGCGGTTCCGCGTTTGCCGTCTACGGCATTACTGCCGTTCTCGCTCCTACAGTCGGTCCCATGCTGGGAGGATGGATTACTGACAACTACTCGTGGCGCTGGATATTTTTCATCACGCTGCCCATAGTCCTCCTGGCTCTTTATTTGACGCACACCCTGATCGAGGATCCGCCGTTCCTCCGTCGCTTAAAGAGAGGTGGTATCCGGGTCGACTACATCGGCATATCCTTGTTGGCGCTGGGAGTGGGGTCTCTGCAGGTGCTTCTGGACAAGGGTCAGGAAGACGATTGGTTCGGCTCGCATTTCATCACGACGCTGGTGATAACCGCAACCGTTTGTCTTGTCTCGCTGGTCATCTGGGAATGGTTCCGCAAAGAGCCGATCATCGATGTCCGCATGTTCAAGAGCTTCAACTTCGCGGCAGCGAACTTGATGATGTTCATGATGGGCTTCATGCTCTTCAGTACGCTCGTCTTGATCCCGGAATTTCTGCAGACACTCATGGGCTACACAGCAGAGCTTGCAGGCCTCGTCTTGTCCGGCGGGGGAGTTATCTTGCTGGTGATGATGCCCATCGTCGGCCGGCTTACATCCAAGGTTCAAGCCAGATGGCTGATCGCAACCGGATGGCTATGCCTTGCCATCGGACTGTTCTACTGCGCGAACCAGATTGACTTGTCCGTCAGCTTCAAATTCGCCATGTGGCTGCGTGCCGCTCAGGTGATTGGAATCGGATTCCTATTTGTCCCCATCACGGCGGCTGGCTACATTGGAGTTCCCCCGGAGAAAGGCAATAGCGTCTCCGGCATGATCAATTTCATGCGGAATATTGGCGGCAGTATTGGAACTTCCGTCGTGACCACGATGATTGCCCGGCGCGCTCAATATCATCAGCAGATTCTTGTCGGCCACATCACTCCCGATTCTCCTGCCTATCGTTCGGCATTCCACGCATTGAGTTCGAAGATCGCGCACTCGGGGCTAAGAGCCACGGACGCCCAGGACCAGGCAATTGCGAGGCTGTACGAACAGGTGCATCAACAAGGTGGCGCACTGTCCTATATGGACATCTTTTGGGTCTTGGGCGCGCTCTGCTCCATCATGTTTGTTCTTGCATTTTTTCTGAAGAAGAATGATCCAGGAGCAGGCGGCGATGTCGCGGTGGGCTGAGGATAAACGCAATGATTCAGGCTATAACCATTGAGCGCGAATTCGGCTGCGGGGCATCGGAAATTGCAGGCTTGGTTGCCAGTCTCCTTGGGTGGAGTCTGTGGGACGAGCGGTTGACGCAGGAAATTGCACAATTGACCGAGAGTACTCCAGAGGCGGTCGAGCGCAGAGAATGGCGAACCGATCCCGTTGTGTACAGGGTTTTTCAGGACTTCCTACGGGGTGCGTTCGAGGGAGGCTTGCCGCCCACCAACCGGCTGCATTCACTCGATGCGCGCCGGATCGCGGCTGTTTCAGAGATAGCGGTCCGGACAGCGCTTTCCAGCGGTCCCTCAGTGATTGTCGGGCGAGGATCGCAATTTTTTCTGCATGATCGCAAGGATGTGTTCCATGTGTTTCTCTACGCGTCTCGCGATCATAAGATCCGCAGACTGATCTCTGGCGGCGAAAGCCAGGATAAGGCAATCAAGCTGATCGACACAACGGATGATGCGCGAGCGGCGTTCGTCCGGCAGCATCTCGGACTAAAATGGCCAGAACGACACATGTATCACGCAATGTTTAATACCGAGATGGGGGAGTCCTGTACTGCCACAATGCTCGTTGAGTGTCTCCGGCAGCTTGAGCGCAATCGTAAATAGCCTCAATAGGCCACCTAACCTCGAACTAATACCTAAGTACAATAGAGATTTTCGCTCTGATGGCGCATGATGATCGCTAGACTTTCGCCACAAACGGAGCTCCACAAGAAACTCGGCCGCGCGGTCGATCTGCTTCCGAGATCAGTTTCTGCCGCATTCTTGGGACGCACTGGCCTCTTAGATATGCCGATGGATAACACGTTCTGAGTTTTGATCAGGCAGGGTATGGGACCCCTATGACGGATACACGTTTGCTGGTATCGGTGGTTGACGATGATGAATCCGTACGCGAGTCTCTACCTGATTTGCTGAAGGAATTCGGGTTTACGGCGCTTACCTTTTCTTCGGCAGAGGAGTTTCTGGAATCCGATATCGTCTTACGGACCGGATGTCTGATCCTCGACATTGCAATGCCAGGCATGAGTGGCCCGGAACTCCATCGCGAGTTGAAGCGTCGCGGAGTACAGACGCCGATCATCTTCATTACTGCGCATCAGGATGAGGCTGTGCGGAGAGACACCATCGAACAAGGAGCAGTGGACTGCCTACTTAAGCCGTTTACCGATACGGCTCTGCTCAATGCGCTGAATGCCGCGCTTCGAGCCAATTGACATACAACTGGCCATTCGACTGGTTACGCAGAGGTACAATGGTTTCCGCAAGTGTATATGGTCCTCCAATGACTGCGTGCCTCAGTTCACAAAATGCAGCGACGGTGTTCGTCGTCGATGACGATATTTCCGTTCGAGAATCGCTTGAGGCACTGATTCGTCTCGAAGGCCTGGAGGTCCAGACGTTCAGCTCCGCACAGGAGTTCCTTGCGCATCCTCGAACATCTACGCCAAGCTGTATGATCCTGGACATTTCTCTCCCCGGCCTGAATGGTCTAGAACTGCAAAAGCGCATTGCGGTTGAACAGCGAGATATGCCGATCATCTTTGTCACCGGCCACGGCGACATACCGATGACCGTGCAGGCAATGAAGGCGGGCGCAGTCGAATTTCTGACGAAGCCTTTTGCAGACCATGTTCTGTTGAATGCCATCCGGAATGCTATTGATCGCAGCACGGCTTTCCTTGCTCGCGACGCAGAACTTCGCTCGTTAAAAGATCGGCATGCCCGGCTCACTCCTCGCGAGCGCGAAGTATTGGCCCTGGTGGTCGTCGGCATGTTGAACAAGCAAATTGCAGGCGAGCTGCAAATCAGCGAGATTACAGTAAAGGCTCATCGCGGCTCCATGATGCGGAAAATGAACGCCGCATCTCTAGCGGAACTGGTGAATATGGCCGCGCTCCTTCGACTTCCGCAGTCTGCTCCAAGAACCTTCGCGTCCAAGTAGGACCAACGTTACCGTCTTTTCGCCGAGTAATCTGACGAGCTTCATCAATTGAAGATTGAAAGAGCCAGCCACCTCCATCCACCGAACGATGGAGATACTAACCCTCCTCTAGTTGGTTTCGCGCTTCCTGGTAATCCGGCAGAATCCGGGCTGCACCTCAATGTCCCCTATTGTTGTCGCGAATCCAGATCGATCCGAGGATTTTCAGGATGACACACCTACATCGCACATCCGCATGCGAGCGGCTGCTCTATTCATGCCGGCGTCTACCGGTTTTCCTGCTGCTGTTTTTTGTGGCGGTGATTCCGAGTTTTTGCCAGCAATTCGCGAGCCTCAGCCTCAACATCAACGCGCCCGACGGCACCGCCATCACCCAGGCCAACGTGTCGATCCGCAACGTTGACACCGGAATTGTGAGAGCAGCCCTTTCAGACAAACTTGGCGTGGCAGTTCTTCCCGGACTTGCCGCGGGCTCTTACAAACTGACGGTGAATGCCAGCGGCTTTAGCGCATATGAAACGCCGCTTACGCTGACGCTCGGACAAGATGTTGTTCTCAACATCGCGATGCGTGTTCATGGTGCGACTGAGAGTGTTGAAGTCCACGATACCGTGCGAGGCGCGGACAGCGAGCGAACCGAAGCCAGCCAGGTGATTGAACCTTCGCAAATTTCCAATCTACCCATACCGGAACGAGACTTCATCGACTTTGTTCTCCTCACTCCGACGGCCACGATTGGCCGTAGCACCACGACCGCGGCCCAATCGGCCTTCCAGGAAACTGTGCTCATGATCAGCCTGGGCGGACTGCGTGAAACACACAGTGTCTTCTATGGCCTCGATGGTGTCGACTACAACACCAGCGTCTCCGGCGTGCAGCGAGTGAGCCCATCGCTTGACTGGGTGCAGGAATTTCGCGTGACCAATACGCCTGATCCCGCTGATGCCGGCATGAATCTCGGCGGAGCCGTGAATACCATCACCAAATCCGGAACCAACGATCTGCATGGTTCCGCCTATGAATACTTCCGCAACAATCAGCTCGACGCGAACAATCTGCTCTCTGCGCCCGGCTTCGACACGTTACGCTTCAATCAGTATGGAGCCACTGTGGGTGGCCCGGTGCGGCGCGACAAGGCGTTTTATTTTCTGGGCTACCAGGGACAGCGCCGCGCGGAGTCTCCCATCTATTCCCACTTCATTCTCACGTGCATCGATACTCCCGGCTGTCTCGGGCCCGGAACGCCGAGCATTAATCAGGTCAAAAGCAGCCTGGGGCTGTCTCCCGAAAATCTTGGATCGATCCTTCTGATTCAGAACTACGACAACGCCTTTGGCAAATTTACTGACGCGCTGAGCGATCGCAGCTCTCTTACGGTTGGCTATCTTTTCGCCGATGTAGGGAATCACAACACTCCGGCGGCGTCTCCCGGACAAGGATTGCCATCGAGCTACCGCGATAACCGCGTCCATGACCAGACAGTTTATGGAAATCTATTCCATCTCTTAAACGACCGATGGGCTTCGGAAAGTGCAGTCAATTTTGGCCGCCGCATCTTCTATATGAACCCCGTCGGCGCCGGATATGAGCCCACCATCCAGGTGGCGGATGAGCTCTACAGCGGCGGCTTCCTTGGCGGAGTGGATTACTATAGCGAGCATCATTTTCAGTCGAAGGAAGCGCTCACTTATACCCATGACAAGAACACAATCAAAATAGGTGGCGAGTTTCAACCGATATGGTTTTCCGCTCAAACGCCATACTTCACTCCGGGTGTCGGTATTTTCAGTCCACAGAGCTTCTTTGGAGCCGGCCCCTTCGGCGGACCTCCATTCGGCCCCGGGACCGCGGTTGAATTCATCTTCCAGCAGCCGAGGACCGCATTCGGGCAGCAGATTCCGGCGCGTACTTTGCCATTCGAGACCGGCTTCTACGCTGGACCGGGTGGACCGGCGCGCCAAGCCGCTGACGCGGTGCAGTTCTGGCACAAGATCGTGGGCCTTTATGCCCAGGACCAGTGGCGCGCCAGCAAAAACCTTCTGCTGTCGTTCGGCGTGCGCTATGACTTCGACGTGCTTCCGTCGGCAGTGGATCTCGGCATCATCGGCAAAATGAATCCGACAGATTTTTCCAGAGTCCAGCCGCGATTGGGTTTTGCCTATGCGCTGCGAAACGGAAAGACCGTCGTGCGTTCGAACTTCAGCATCTTTAGCGGAAGCTTCGAATACAGCAGCTTCGTTAACGACTGGCACGGCGCGTCGGCATTCACCCACATGGACCAGCCGCTGCTGCCGGACTTTTCCGATCCTACGAATGACCTGGTTGGTTTTGGGCCGGCCGGAATGGTAGGAGCCCAGGGGCCAGTTCTGGCTGGAGCGGCCTTCTCCAACTTCACGCATACTGGCGCCTATCCGAGCCCGACGACTCTGCAACAGTTTCCCCTGGGGTTCGCAAAGCGGGACTTCCCCAGGAGCTACTCCGAACAGGCCAACGTCGAAATTGCAAATGACTTCGGCAAAGACTGGCATCTGACCCTTGGCTACCATTACTTGCACGCCATCCACTTGAACAGCTCAAACACCGTCAACGGCCTTCCTGACGGATTTCTTTCCGATGGCAGGCAGAAGTTCGCTCCGGCAGATAAAAACTTCGGCTTCGTCCTGTTCGCTACGCCCACCGCATGGGCTATCTACAACGCTGGAACGATCGGGCTCCGCAGGGATCTGGCGAATCACTTCAGCCTGATGGCGAATTATACTTACTCGAAATCCATTGATGTCGCGACAGAAAACCAGCTGCAGGACGAGCCGCAGGACTATCTTCAACCTCAATTAGATAAAGCAGTCGGCGACAACGATGTTCGCCATCGTCTGACGCTCACTGCTTTGGGAACTTCCCCAGAGACATGGGTGGCTCCCCTACGGAACTTCGAGTTATCCATGGTCAACACTCTGCAGAGTCCACAGTTCTACAGCATTCTCGCGGGCTCCGATATCAACGGAGATGGCTTTCCCTTCAACGATCGCGTGGGAGATATCGGCCGCAACTCGTACCGCGGCGATTCGTATTACGATACCGACGTGCGGCTGCAGCGCACCTTCGCTGTGACCGAGCGGGTTAAGGCGAATGCAAGAGTTGAGGCGCTTAATCTGCTGAACCGCGTCAACGTACAGGATGTCGATCAGGTTTACGGTTCGGGAGAATTCGGCGGTCCTGTTCCCAAGAAGTTCGGGGATGGCGTTACCAGCCCTTTCAACCCCACGTTTGGATCGCCAACATTTGCCGGGGCGGCGCGGCAATTCCAGTTTTCACTCAAACTGGAGTTCTAACCGCCGACATGATTCGCTTCGCATCGAGAGCGCGTATCGAAGCGCTCTCACTGCCGCGATTTTTATTCCGGCGCTGCAGAAACTTAAGCAATAGCCGCGAAGCAGCAACCGAGATCACATTCACAAAGGAGTTCTCATTCAATGGCCCATATCAATCTACCGATCTCCGACGAACTTGGCCGCGAGTTTCCAGGCATTGTCGGTCCCATGACCTTTCGTCCGGAGACAGCGGCGCCCATCAATGAACTTGTCAATATTCTCCTGCGCGGAGAAAGCACTCTCTCTCGCGGAGAGCGCGAGCTGATTGCGACTCATGTCTCGGCGCAAAACGATTGTTTTTTCTGCCAAACCATCCACGGCGCTGTGGCCGCCGTTCACCTCGACGACGAGGCACTGGTCCACTCCATAAAGACAGATTGGGTGAACGCGAGAGTGCCGGCGAAACTGAAGGCGCTTTTGAATATTGCCGGCAAGGTTCAGCTTGGAGGCAAGAACGTGCTCGCGCAGGACGTAGAAGATGCTCGGGCGCATGGCGCGACGGACCGCGAGATTCACGACACAGTTCTGATTGCCGCAGTCTTCTGCATGTGCAACCGTTACGTCGATGGCCTGGGCACATGGGCTCCAGAAAATCCAGATATCTATCGCAGCAATGCGCGTGAGATTGTCGCGCGCGGATATGAATCGGTGACCGAGACAGCAATTGCTCACGTCACGCGGTAGCTGCGGACGATGTTCAGCGCCGGTATCAGAGCCCGAGTTCCCGAGCAGCCAGGGCGGTGCCCTCAACCCGGGCTCGAATCTTGGCGAAGGCCACGTCGCGTGCGGTCGAGGTGTCGTCGGCAAACGGAGCGAAGCCGCAATCGTCCGTTGTTCCTAATTGATCGAGCGGAATGAAAGACGCGGCTTCGAGCACCCGATCTTTTACCTGAGTAGCCGTCTCTATTGCCGGATTGATGGGATCGATCACGCCTAGGAAGATGAGGTGATTTGGCGCGACAAGCTCCTGAAGTATGCGTAAAACCCGCGCGCGATCCGGTTCGCTGGACATCTGTAAATAGAACCGGCCGGCTTTCATCTGGAAGAGGTCCGGAAGAAGGCCCGCATAGTCGATGTCCGCGCTGTGCGTGGAATCCCTATCGCCGCCTGGGCAGACATGCACGCCTATGCGCTGACGCTCTGCCGGAGTGAAGCGATCGAGCACCTGATTGTTCAACGCGATAAAGCTGCGGAGCAAACCACCGGAGGGATCCAGCTTGAGAGACAGCCGCGCTTCCGTGAAATCGATCTGCACGGAATCTGCACCTGCCTTAAGTGCACCGCGAATATCTGCTTCAGCTTCATCAATAAGGTCCGAGAGAAAAGCCTCGCGCGGATAATTCGGAATCTCTTGAGAAGGGTAAATCAGGCTTAGTGCAGACGCGGCAATCACGGCCTGCTTGAGAGGACGTTGTGTGTAAGAACGGGCGGCTCGTATGAACTCCGCCGCGTGCACCGCATAGCGAAAAGGACCGGCGGTCAACCGAGGTAACTGACGGGTGTGCCCGTCTGCGAAGGGAATGACCACTCCGTCCGCAGCAAGATTTCCGAGCCTGGAAAGAGGATAAGTCGCGAAACTCGGCTTGGTTTGCTCACCGTCCGTGAGGACCGGAGATCCAGTTTGCTCGAGCCGCCGAATGGTATCGCCAAGGGCAGACGCATACGCCTCGTCGAGTTGGACACGGCTCTTCGTTCCCGACTCGAACTCCGCGATGGTTTCTATCAACGACAATGGACGGGGGATACTGCCGATAGGCTCAGTCCTCATCGCGTCATTCTATTCCGGCGCCGCAATTGACTCATCCATCTTTTGATGGATGCGTGCGTTCGAGCTGCATCCTACGATTTCGTCAAGGTTAATTCCGAAAAATTGATAAGACGTACACTTCGTCAATCGCCGGCGAACTCTATAATCTGCCATCCTCCGATAAGGATCTCATCATGAGCGGCTCCAAATCTGACATCCTCGCGCCGCAGAGCGCGGCAAAGACAAATACCAGGATTCGCATCATCGAAGAAGACGAGGCCGAGGGCGCAACCGCAGAGGCCTATCAATACTGTCGCAGCATCTTGGCACGCCAGAATGTGCCCGGCATCCTCAAGTGCTTTGGAACAAATCCCGCCGCCGCTCGCATGCTGGTCGATATGGGGTCGTCTCTTCTCTTTGCAGAAGGCTCAATCACCCGCCGCCAGAAAGAGATGATCGCAACCTATGTCTCCGGGCTCAATGCCTGCCCCTATTGCCTCGACAGCCACGGATTTTTCCTGACTACGCAGGGCGCAACCTTCGAGACTATGCGAGCTATCGCGACGGATAAGCTCGACGACGCCGAAATTTCCGAGCCCGAGAGGGAGCTCCTTCGCTTCACGAGAAAGGTGGATTCGGAATCGTTCAAAATTAGCGATGACGACGTGCAGCGCTTACGCGACCTTCACTGGCAGGAGGAGCAGATAGCGGAGGCCATTCACGTCGCTGCGGCAATGGGACTATGCAATCGCGTCGCAAACGCCTTCGGGCTGGCCTCTCAAGAGCTATTGGGCTTGAGAGGCAGTTGATCGGGATTGGCTTCGGGCACGACTGACTTCGCTGGATCAGTGCTTTGCAGCCGCTGCGCTGTGCGTGGTAGCACTGGCGGCCATATCGTCATACAAGCTGGGTACAAGTCCCTTACCCTCTTCGATGACAAAGTAGCGATCGACAGCGGGCAAATTCACATGCTGCGAAACACCGCTTGGCCAGTGAATGTCGACGCCTTCTATGGTCGTGGCATCTCCGAGGCCAAAATGAAGCCTCTGATCGTTTGACGACTCGAAGCTGCCTCCGCTCATTACGTCTTCGCGGTGGCGCATTCCTCCGGCAGAAAGATACACGGTAGCTCCTACAGCATCGCGTGGACTTTTGGGGCCGCCGATAAGCTTGATGCCGACCCAATGGTTGGTGTCGGCGTTGACGTTGCGAAGTAATACCGGCGTGTGGTCGATGCAGTTGATGACAACATCGATCTTGCCATCGTTGAAGAGATCGCCGAAGGCCGCTCCGCGTGCGGGAATAACGTCAGCGAGGCCAGTTCCAATAACGGGCGGCATGAGAGTAAATTTCTTGCCCTTGTTTATGTTGTGGAACAGCAATGGTCGTTCGGCAAAGCTCGTTCCCCAATTGTATTTATCCACCTGGGGATAGACATGGCCGCCTACAGCCAGAAGATCTTTCCATCCGTCATTGTCGTAATCAATGAATTCGGTTCCCCAGTCCAGGAACGGATAGGTGACTTCGGCGATGCCTGCAGAATCCGTCATCTCTACAAAATTGCCATCGCCTTCATTGCGAAAGAGCGTGTTGTAGTCATCCGAAAAGGTAGTCGTGTAGAGATCGACCGTTCCGCTATTGCGGTAATCGCCTACCGCCAGCCCCATGGAAGCCGTTTCTCGAGCGTCCTGATTCAAAGCAAAGCCCGAGTAAAAACTCATATCCTTGAAGGTTCCGTCGCCCTTGTTGATATAGAGATAGTTATAGGTAGAGTCGTCCGTAACGAGAAGGTCGACCTTTCCATCGTTATTTATATCCACAAATGTCGAAGAAAACCCGTAGTTATGCGCTTCATCGCTGACGCCGGCATGTACGCTCACGTCAGTGAATGTTCCATCGCCATTGTTATGAAACAAATGATCAGGCTCTCCCGGCAAGCCACGTGGACCGCACATTACATGGACTCCGCGGAACTGGCAGAAGCCGTTCGCACCCATCTCTGAGCCGGGTGGATGTTCGATATCCCAGTGAATGTAGCCGGGAACAAAGATATCCAGGTTGCCGTCTCCATCGTAGTCGCCGAAGCTCGGACCTGTGGACCAGTTTCCAAGCGTCACTCCAGCGGATTCCGCAATGTCAGTAAATGTGCCGTCGTGGTTATTGCGGTAGAGGCGATTCTTTCCATAGTTTCCGACGTATAGATCTGGCCAGCCGTCATTGTTGAAGTCGCCGACGGCGACCCCAAAACCCCAGCGATCGTTGGTGACCCCGGCCTGCGCCGCCACGTTGGTAAATGTTCCATCGTGATTGTTGTGAAAGAGAGCGGCGTGCGGCGATTCGGCTTTTCCGGAGAGAGCGTCGTAGGTCGAACCGTTCACCAGATAAATATCGAGCCAGCCATCGTTGTCGTAATCCAGAAGAGCGACACCGGAGCCAATGGTCTCAAGGATGTAAGGCTTTTCCGGAGTGCCCATCTTGTGCGTCCATCTGGTCAAGCCTGCCGCTTCGGAATCATCTTTAAAAATGACAGGTCCGGTTTTTACAAAGCCACCCGCAGTAATGGGCCGCTTTTCCGAATCCAGGACCGGAGCAAATTCACCCGCAGTGGCCGAGCCGTGGGCAGATCCCGCACTTTGACTATAGGGTGCATTCGTTGGTTTCGGTGTCTGCGCTTCCATGAGGAGAGAAAGAGAAAGAGTCGACGCGACGGCGTAGACATAGAAAGCGCTTCGAAAAATGCCACGAACCATATCAGAGTTCCTTCGGCGAATCATTTGCCAGTAGCAGTAGGTAGTTGAGAGGCAAAGCAGGACACCGGATCGACCGCGGGCAGCGGATAAGTTCAAAGCCTTCTGCACATAGTGTCCGATCACAGCACTTCCGGCTTTACCCTCTCCGCCACATGGTGGTGTAATGAGCGCTCTATCAGCCGGTCGACACATTATTCAGAATTTCCATGAAGGGCGTCTTCGTCCGAAAGGTTGATATATGCCGATATCATCGAGCACCGGCACGGCATGTGAGATAGGCAATCAGGAGAGATAACAACCTTGAGTCTTCATTTATATATTGGGGATCTCTTTCGATCCGTATAACGCCTCGTGCGGGTCAAACTTTAGGACCATGCGGACGTCAGGCTTAACCCGTATATTCCCGATTGTGATCGCAATTCTTGAAAGCGAAAATGATGACGAGAGTGACCTAAGCACGGCGTCATTTTGCGACTTGTGGACGAGGTCATGCCAACAAAAGCCATACGTAAAAGCGGACTCGATGATCCCAGCCTTCGGTCGCCACTCCCCATCCATGGCTGGCTGGAAGATCATGCAGAACCTGATCATCGGCTCCCCGCAGACAGGGATGCGGACCTCGCATTCAGCATCCATCTGTTTCGACTCACCGTGCCTCAGCAACGGAGGCCGATCCGTATTCTAATCGTTGCCGCCATCGACATCTATGGAATCTATGAAGGCCTGGGATCCCGGTCGCAATGCAGCAAGTGGCTGAACAGGTTATCCGGAGGAACCATTTCCAAGCGGCACCGGGAGAACCTGTTGAGAATCCTGGACATGCATAGTTACGCCGCACTTCCAGAATTGTGGATCCCGCCGGACCGTCTTGACTTCCTCGGATTCCAGCGCGTCGACGGATAGTCGGATGAAAATCGATTTATGCGGCCTTATACGGCTGCAATCCATAAGATATCAATCTATCGGACGAGAAAAGGTTCACCACCTTGGGCGAAGACATTCCTCCCCCAGCACTGCGATACTCATCCTCGTTCCGCGATCAGCTGAATAAGGTTTGGAACTCCTATATATATGACGATGTGTCGGGATTTCGGTTGTGCGTGCGCCTTTGCAATCCTGGCGATCATAGTTTCCCCAGTAAGCCTGGCCCAAATGAGCGAGCAAGCGCTACAAAGCGCAGCGCAAAGCAGCGCAACCGGGCATGCACCGCACGGCGGCTCATCAACGGCAGGTGAGTTTGCCCCGGTACTCGATTCGGACAAGCGTCCGATTACCCGTGGCGGCTTCGTCAAGACAGGGCCCGTCATCTTTCAGGACGTCTCTGCGAAGTCCGGTTTGACATCCTGGCACCATACGATGGGAACCCTCCAGAAGAACTACATCATCGAGACCACCGGGTCGGGTGTTGCTCTTTTGGACTATGATAACGACGGCTGGTTGGACATCTACCTCGTAAATGGTTCGACCTACGAAGCCCTAGAAGGAAAGACGGAGGCCCCTCACGCGGCGCTCTTTCACAACAATCACGATGGAACCTTCACCGATGTGGCTGCGCAGGCCGGCGTGACCAACGATCGTTGGGGGTACGGAGTTGCAGTCGCAGACTACGACAACGACGGCTGGCCTGACATATTCGTGTCCAACTTCGGCAAGAACCGGCTCTACCGCAACAACCACGACGGCACATTCACCGATACCGCGGAAAAGGCCGGAGTAACGCTCGGCAACTGGTCGAACGGCCCCACCTTCGGCGACTATGACGGCGACGGACGACTCGACCTGTTCGTTCCTGGGTATGTCCACTACGACGTTGCGCATCCTCCGAGATCGGGGTCAGATGCTGTCGCGTTTCAGTTTTGCGAATATCGGGGAGCGGCTGTGAGCTGCGGGCCGCGCGGCCTCGAGGGCGAGCCGGACCACCTCTTCCACAACAACGGTGACGGTACATTCACCGATGTCAGCGAAAAAGCCGGCGTCAGCGATCCGCACCACTACTACGGCTTCAGCTCTACCTTCGTCGATGTCAATAATGACGGCAAGGTCGATCTGGTTGTCGCGAACGATTCCTCATCGAATTTTCTTTACCTGAACAATGGTGATGGAACCTTCGAGGATGCGAGTTATTATTCAGGGTTCGCTCTTAATCAGACCGGACGCGAGACCGCTTCGATGGGCCTGGCCGTCGGGGACTACAAGAACACCGGCATGGTGGACATGTACACCACCACCTTCTCGGATGACTACAAGACCCTCTACGAGAACAAGGGAAACGGCAACTTCTCCGAGATCACATCGCGTGCCGGCATCGCCGAAGTCACCTATCCGTTCCTGAGCTGGGGCGCGGAGTTCATCGACTACGACAATGACGGCTGGAAAGACATCATGGTAGTGAGCGGCCATATCTTTCCGCAGGTGGAGCAGCACAACTGGGGCACAAGTTATGCGGAGCGTCCTTTGCTGTTTCACAATGTCGATCACGGAAGTAAATTCGAGACGATGCCGGCTGTCGAAGGCACGGGGTTGGCAGTCGTGATGCCCGCGCGCGGAGCCGCGTTCGGGGACCTCTTCAATGACGGCAAGATCGACGCCGTAGTCAACTGCATGGATCACACACCCGTGCTCTTGCGCAACGTCAATGCCGATACAAACCACTGGGTTGGCATCAAGCTGATAGGCGGAACAAAAAGCCCGCGCGATGCGGTAGGAACGGCTGTATACCTCACTGCCGATGGAATGAGGCAGCGCAATGACGTGATGAGCGGCGGCAGCTATGAGTCTTCGAACGATCAGCGTTTACACTTCGGGCTCGGGCAGTCCACTAAGGTCGATTCCGTCGAAGTTCATTGGCCGAGTGGCACAGTTGAAACTGTAAATCTTCCCTCGGTCGATCGTTTTTTTGTGATTGAAGAAGGGAAAGGGCTCGTGCCGAGCGTCTATGACGCGATCGCGAAGCACAAGTCCGCTAATGTTACCTCGCAGGCTGGTCATTAATGCTGCATCTCGGAGGAAGTGCCGTGAAATTTAGAACGAGGCGAATTATCCTTTGTAGTCTTGCATCGCTGGCTGGAGCGTGGCTTTTTGGAGGCGTGACTTATGCCGGAGCTGGTCAGGAAAGTACATCGTACGGCCCTGCTCCGCAAAGCACACTGACAGAAACGCGCAAAGACTACTCCGACAAAGTCGCGGCCGAATACAACTATCGATTTGGTAAGGACAAGCCGTTCATCCCTGGCAACGCCAAGATTGAAGGAGAGGGCTTCGTTCAGCCAGGTGCTTTCCCCAATGCGACGTATTGCGCCCACTGTCACCAGGAGGCTTACCACCAATGGAGGCAGGCGCTGCACTCGAATTCCTTCCGCACCCCGTTTTACCGGACCAGCGTGAATATCCTCATCAAGACCCGGGGAATCGAATTCTCGCGCCACTGCGATAGCTGCCACAATCCCATCGCCGTGCTGTCGGGTGGCCTGACACAAAAGTCTCTGGTTGATCGCAAGTTCGATCAGGATGGCCTGACCTGTGCCACCTGCCACTCGATTCAGAGCCTGCAATCCACCAACGGCAACGGTGGATTTGTGATGGGTATTCCCTCCGTCATGGTGGATGAAAAAGGGAATCGGATTCCCGGCGAGGTTCCTTACGACGAGATCATGAAGCATACCGACCGGCATTCGAAAGCGGTAATGAAGGATTTCTATCGCACGCCGGAGTTCTGCTCAGCCTGCCACAAAGCTAACCTTCCCGCGCCGCTGAATGACTACAAGTTCCTGCGCGCGTTCACGGCGTATGACGAGTGGCAGAACTCGAAGTTCTCACAGCGCAATCCGCTCACATTTTACCAGGGCGACTTCACCACGTGTCAGGGCTGCCACATGACCCGCTCTCCGAACGCGCTTCCTGACTACGGCGCAAAGAACGGTACTTTTGCTTCGCATCGTTGGTTGGCGGGCAATACCGCGGTGCCGTTCTATTACGGATTCGATGAGCAATTGCAGAAGACAATCGACTTCCTGCGGTCGGGCAAGTATCTGAATGTCGATATCTTCGCCATCAAGAAGAGCGGCGACGACAAGATGATCGCGCCGCTGGGCTCGGTGCCATTCCAGCTCGAGCCGAACAATGTAATCGAAGCGTTTGTGGTCATCCAGAACAAAAATATCGGCCACTCTTTGATTCCTGAAGTGCGCGATTTGTACGAAGGCTGGGTCGAATTCGAAGTTAAGGATTCGAATGGAAGGAAGCTTTACCACAGCGGCTTCATCAAACCGGATGGAATGCTGGATGAGCGGGCTCACAGCTTCACCAATCGCCCCGTAGATGCGGACGGCGAGTTCGTGGATAACCACAGGGTCTTCGCAATCCACTCCGTGGCTTACGACAACACAGTCCAGGCTGGCCGGTCTACGCTGGTGCGTTACCAGTTCCGCCTGCCCGCTGACGTCAAGGGACCGATCGAGATCACGGCGCGCGTCAACTATCGGCACCTGCGGCAGAGCTATCTGAATAATGTATTCGGCAAGGATCATCCGCTCTATCCGCTGGTGGAGCTTGCATCGCGCACCCGCGTACTGAATATCGGGGACAATCAGCCGGTCCAGGCAGACTCGCATGATAATCCCGACTGGATGCGCTGGAACAATCTCGGCATCGGATTCCTCGACCAATTGCAGTACGTCGACGCGGTGGACGCCTTCAACGAGGTTGTGAAGCTGCGCCCGGATTACGCCGACGGCTACACGAATATCGCCTTGACCGAGATTCAATGGGAGAAATACGACTCGGCCCGTCTCAGCATTCAGAAGGCTCTGGCATTGAGTCCGACCAGTGCCCGCACGCTTTATTATTCTGCGCTGCTGGAGCGCAGAGCCGGTCACTCCGATGCTGAATTGGCCGACCTTCTTGAGGTCGTGAGGCAATATCCGCAGTCGCGAGATGCGCGGCGCGAGCTGGGCATCACCTACTATCAGCGAGATGAGAATCAACATGCGATGGAGCAGTTTGAAGCACTTCAGGCAATCGATCCCGATGACGTGGCAGCTCATTACAACCTGGCCATCCTCTATCGCCGTGCCGGCATGAAAGATAAGGCTGCTGAACAGCAGGCTATGTTTACGACCAAGAAGTTTGATCCGGGATCTCCGACATATTCGCTGAGCTTCCTGCGCCGTCATCCGGAGATTTCCATCGAAAGTATCCCCTGGCACATGCATACAGACGCATCCGACCAGGCAAAAGAATCTCATTTGGGTGCACAGTAAAAGGTCGAACTATGCGAAAAATATCCCTGCCGTGGATCGCTCTTCTCGGAATACTTTTTGCCTCCCACCTGTCCATGGCTGAGAACGTGTGTCCCTGGATGAATAAGGCGACTGCCTCCGGCGCATTAGGCGGCTCCGCGACCCTGGAGCTGAATCCTACTGCGGATGGCGGTCAGCTTTGTACCTTCCAATATCAAAAGGACTCGGTAACGCACAGTCTTCAGATCTTTGTTCGTCCCCTGAAGGATCAAAACCAGGAAATGCATTCCTATCAATCGAGATGCACTTCCCCTCCGGTTGATTTGAAGGGGATCGGAAATGAAGCCGTGCAATGCGGCGCGGATACAACCAAAGATCGCGGCGAACAGGTGATAGGCCGCGTTCGCGATCAAGCATTTATTGTGACGATCAGCTCCAGCCTCGTCGGCGATCCCTCCATGACGAGAGAGCAGCTTCAAGGCAAGGCGAGAGACATCGCCGAGCAGGTCGCGGGCTCTCTCTTTTAATTGAAGCTCCAAGGTTCAGAGTGAAAAAAAAGAAACTAAGTATTCGAGTTGCGCGGTGGACTGCCGCGATTGCGATTTCCTTCTATACCGTTCTTGCCGGCGCCGGAGTTCATTCCAGCGACAGCGCTAAGGCCGCCAGAGTAATCAAAATACACGCAAAACGCTATGCGTTCAGCCCCTCGGAAATCTCGATCAGGCGCGGGCAGACGGTAAAGCTGGTGTTTGTCTCGGACGACGTGGCGCATGCGGTAGCGGTCGATGGCCTGGGGTTGGAAGTAGAGATTCCCGCCAAGAGCTCGGCGACGGCCATCGTGACTCCCGACAGCATAGGAGACTTCAAAGGCCGCTGCTCGCGCTACTGCGGCGCCGGCCACAGCGCCATGGTTTTCGTCGTGCACGTGGAGCCTTGATTCAGGTGTCGAGCATGCTAAAAAAAGTTGGCACCCCGGGCGCGTCTGTTATACCTCTGGCAATCGGTCTTTCACTCGCGTGCAGTCAGGCTACTCATCGCCGCTCCGCGCCTCCATCTACTCTGCAGCAACACTATGAGGCCGCGGAAGCATTTCAGGGGCAAGGAAATCTGGGGCAGGCGGAGTTTCAGTACAAGCTCTTTCTCGCGGCGGCATTGCAGGAGATCGCCGATGACCGCTCTCACATCGGCGATTATCTGCGTGCGGTTCCACTCTTCGACGAAGCTCTGAAGCTCACACCGAATCATTCAGGTCTACGGATGGACTACGCAGAAGCTGCGCTCGCGGACAAAGACTTCGCGAAGGCCAAGTCGCTTGCGGAAGAGCTTCTAGCTAATTATTCCAATGACATGGCGGACGGCGACAAGGCAAAGCTTCATCGCATCTTAGGCCAGGCCTTGCTGGGGATGAAACAAAACGCCGAAGCCAAGGAGCAGTTCGCGGCTGCGGTGAATCTCGATCCCGGATTCGAAAGCCAATATGCCCTGGCACAACTGGATCTTGCACTGTCAGACATGAAAGGCGCCGCGCAGGTATTCGCAAATCTGCAAAGCAAATTCGGTGACACCGCATCGGCCCACATGGAATTTGGCCGAGCATATGCGGAGGCCGACTTTCCGGAAGAAGCGATCCAGGAGTACAAGAAGGTTCTCGCGAAGGACGACAGGTTTCCCGGCGCGCATTATTCGCTGGGTGCGTCTTATCTGTTGCGATCCGGAGATACTGCATTTCCCCAAGCCGAGGCTGAGTTCAAGAAAGAGCTGGCAGTTCATCCCAACGACTATTTCAGTTATTCACAGCTCGGCTACATTGCGATGAGCCGACGACAGCTGCAGGAAGCTATAAAAGATCTCAGTCGGGCAGCCGAACTGGACCCTCGGAATCCGGACAATTTCCTTCTTCTCGGCGGCATCTATGGAGACCTCGGAAAGACGGCTGAAGCAGAAAACGCACTGCGCAAGGCCATCGCGGTGACCATCGATTCCTCGCGCAACCACTATCAGATTCGCGGAGCACATTATCAACTCGGCTTGATCTTGATGCAGCGCGGAGACAGCTTCGAGGGCAAGAAGGAAATGCAGATTGCGCAGCAGCTGTTGCTGCAGAACAGACTTCTGGACCAGGTGAATCTAACCGGCAAAGCGCCTACAGATAGTGATGCGATGGCGCAGACACCCGACACTTCGCCTTTTCCTGTGGCTTCAACCACGAATCCCTCCGGTGAGGGAGCTGCGGTAGCCAGAGAAGATGAAACACGAATCGGGCCGGCAATCGCGGACAGCTTCAACAATCTCGGAGCGATTGCGGCGCAGAACAAGGTCTACGAGGCCGCAACCGAATACTTCGCGAAAGCAGCCGAGTGGAATCCAGCGATGGATGGCCTGGATTACAACTGGGGCCGGGCCGCATATGCAGCCCAACAATACAAACAGGCGGTGATCTGCCTGGAAAGATATACCCAGTCACATGCTGCCGCCGATATCAACGTTCAGCTCCCCCTCGGCATGAGTAAATTTATGCTCCAGGATTACAAGGGAGCTCTCGCTGTATTTTCTCCCATTGCAGTACAGATGAGTCGCGTTCCCTTGTTAGCGTACGCATACGCGGAGTCGCTCATAAAAACGGGGGATCATGAAGCGGGCCTCGATCGCCTGCAGGCAATCGAGCGGGAACATCCCAATCTGGCGGTTGTACACAAAGCAATCGGCGAAGAGCTTGCAGCACAGGGAAAATATCCCGAAGCAGAAATGGAGCTGCGCACCGCAATCCACATCGAACCTTCCGACAGTAGCGCGAAGTATGACCTGGCACTTGCTCTCATCCCTCTCGGGAAAAAGGATGAAGCGGAACAATTGCTGAATGAGTTGGTCAGCGAGGACCTGAAGAACGCCGGCGTCTATTACGAGTTAGGCAGTCTGCAATTGGCGCACGGCAACACGAAAGTAGCTGTCACGAATCTGCAAAAAGCCCTACAACTGAATCCGAATAACAGCGCCGCACGCGAAAAATTGGCAGAGGCATCCGGTCTCGATAGCAAGCCTTAGCGCGCAATTTAAAAAATGATCGGCTTTCTTATTAGTGAGACTTCCCTGCTAGGCAGGCCGCCCGAGAACCTTTTTGCTGAGCCACTTTCGGACAGGCTCGTCATAGAGCTTGAGGCAAGCGTAAGCCATCGCGATTGCACTGAGGAATAGGACGGCGCCAACCTCCGTCGACTGAAGCAAAGATGGCTTGTCCCGCACGATCCATGCCGTATAGATGTAAACCAGCGGGTAATGCGTGATGTAAAGCGGGAAGGAAAGATCACCAAAGAACCGGGCGATGCGGATCGAAGGCCCATCCACGCGCTGTTCCCCTGCACCTATAGCCACGATGAGGGGAAACAGGATGATGATGCAAAGGGCCTCATAAAGGCCGTTCATCCATAGATGCTCGGTCCCTCCGAAGCGCGGAAGTACCAGGGACACAATCAGCAGAAGGCTGCAAATCGCGAATGCGCCCTTCATCTCTATACGCTTGCCAAGCCGCATCAGCAGGATGCCGGCGAAGAAAGGAAAGAGCAGGCGCGCGAAGCCGATGTGCAACTGCGTCGGATCGATCGACCAGCCTCCGATCACGTCTCCCCGGCCTCCGAAAACCGAATATTGCAGCAGAAACAGCGCGGCAACGAACACGAAGATGCCGAGTACCCGATTCGAAAGCTTGCGTAGGCCCACGGCATACAGGATGTTTGCGCAGTATTCAAAGAACAACGACCAGGCCGGCCCGTCAAGCGGATGCATCTCGTTCCAACCACGAATATCCATCCCCGTTGTCACAGGAATGAGCGTGCAGCCGATCAGCATCACCAACAGCATCTTGGACACCGGCGTCGATGCAACCAGAGGAAAGGCTGGTCCCTTCTGAAAGTAGAAGAGCGCAGCGCCGATCAGACTTCCCATGACCACCATGGGCTGAAGGCGGACGAGCCGGCGTTTGTAGAAATCCCACTGGGACATCCGCGTCCAGCGATCATCGTAAGCGTATGCGATTACGAAACCCGAAAGGATGAAGAAGAAGTCGACGGCCAGATAGCCGTGGTTGATGTACTGTTTGAAGCGGTTCTCGTTGCCGTTCGCTTCAAAGAGGTGATAGATGATCACCATGAGAGAAGCGACCCCACGCAATCCGTCAAGGATCACGTAGTGCGTCTTCGTGGGGAGCTTGGGAGTCGTGGAAGAGCTTATTTCGGTGTCCAAAAAAGATCAGCGCCTCGGCGAGGCAATTCTATCAGTTGATGGAAAACCCAAAGCTGGCGGAGACCTGTCGACGAACGAATCGCCGGCGGCGTGGTAAGAGCTCGGCTAGACCGCTCTGCCGTTCTTCTTTTCGAAGACTTTCATCACGCGTAGATCACTGCGGACGGTCCGCGCTCCTTGGGACTCGCTTGTCCTGAGACCCGACAGCAGCGCGAGATCGCAAAATTCTCCTTCGCCCCTATATAAAAAGATGCCATTTTCCTCAAACCCATGTAACTCGCATGTTAGTCAAACTTTTTGGTGCATATATTTCTGTCTTGTGTATAGTTATCGGCATCGGCGTTTGAGTTAGAGAAAGAGGGTAACATGCCCGACAATACCCAGGTTCAAAGCCCACTCAATTTGATGTTGACCATTGCTGAAGGTCAGAATCAAGCCATCCTTGCCTATGTGTTTTCCCAGTCCCAGACGATCAATGCCGGGCTGGACGCAGTAGGAACAGTTCATTTTGCCCGCTTTCTTCCAGAACCCGGATTCGCATCGAACCCACCAACCTCACAAATTCTGTGGGTGCTGACTGAGTACGACGGCAGCTTCGACCAATACATTAAAGACTTCGTCCAGCAGATGGGACCGATTTTCGATAAGCTGCTCTCCTATGTGGTGAACCCGCCGCCCTTGCCAGTAGAGACGAACCTCGTAGCCTTTGGGCAGTGGGTCAACTCGAACAATCAACCCAGCAACCTGTACTCGGCCTATCCCGCTTGCACCGTACAGATGATCCTGAACGGCGGCTGTCCGCCAGCTTGATTCATCGCAATAAATAAAGACACGCAGGGCCGCGCGCAAACCGGGGCCCTGTGTTCATTAGGCAGCTAATTTATCTTCGCGAGAAGGTGAACGCAAAGGACTCAGGCTGCCTCCAGATGCGAAATGTTTTTTCTGCCTTGAAACGGGAGGCCGAGCATGAAGTATCTATCCCTCATCATTCTGATGCTTGCTGGATCCGCACTATCGGGACAAACCATTCCCCAGGACGCGTATCCCAAATGCCCAGTGGATCAGAAGACCTTCGACAAATGGTTCCTGTCAGGAAATCCCAGCGTGAACGGGTTCGTGAAGCCTGCGGATAGCGTCGGATTTTCCGAATCGAGTGTCTGCGATTTCTACGCGTGGTCGAAACAGATGTTTCTCTGGCTGACATCGCAGTCTGCCGGTACCCGCGTCTTCGACTCATCCACCTTCTATGACGTTTCTCCCGCGGATTCGAGTCATCAGAGAAAGTTTCTTCCCCATGGCAGAGGCCCGATCACTCACTTGATGGCGCCGCGCTTTGCGAAAGAAGGCCCTCACGGCTTGCCGATCATCGAGGACAAATCGGGAGACCTGTTCGAAGTCGTGCAACCGTCTATCGATGATTCAGGAAAGCAAATCGTCGTCGATAATACGGGCAGCATAGTGGAAGTGAGCAAGGCGTCGATAACAGGCAACCACAAGCTCGCGTTTCAGGATAGGTCTGGCAAAAATATCGAGCTGCCTTCTCCCACAGCTCACAAGAGCGATTCTGAGGCCGCAAACGCCATCCAGACGGCACGGGAGTTTATCGTCAATGGAAGACCAGTGTTTGTCGACTCGAGCGACAACATCATCGACGTGGACCAAGGTCAGGCAGGAAGCTTCGGTGTATTGGAATCGCAGACGGATGGCCTCGTCTACTATCTGTCCATGACGAACGACGTCTACGCCTATTTCCTCACCGGCGTTAAAAACGATGCCATTCCCGCGACACAATTTCCGACGACCAAAACAGATCTCGACGCGATCGAGAGGTATGCTGCGGCACATGGAAAACCGGGCTTTACGGATGCTCAGGCACTCACCCTGGAGCTGAAGAGTTCTTGGATTGAAGTGGACGAACGGACCAAAAAAAGCTACATCACGACGACAGCCACGATTCCGACATATAACAAGTCTGATCCAAAGAAGTGGATTCCGAATGGTGAGAAGCAGGTCACGTTAGGGCTGCTCGGCTTGCATATCGTCGGCAGCGTCGCCGGCCATCCGGAGATGATCTGGGCGACATTCGAACACTTCGGAGACACACCGAATGCCCTGTACTCGTATATCAACGCGCAACAACTCCCGGTATCCGTCCCTCAGAGCACAGCCGGTACCTGGGGATTCTCAGCATCGAATTCGACCGGCCCGTTTAACGTTGCGCACATGAAAGTAGACGGGGCGAACATCGTGGCTGAAAGCGGATTTTCGATTACCCCCAGCGACTCCTTAAGGGTCTATCCATGGGGCGCAGCAGGCGGCAATGCGTCAGCGAATACCTTCCTCATTTCGATTCAAAACAGTATAAGCGCGCTCATGCCGAAGGGCGACATTCGCTCTAATTACTTCCTGGTCGGGGCGACCTGGACGACCAGCGGCAATGCGCCTCCAGCCGGACAGGCCGGCGCGACGAATGTCGCCAATTCAACGCTGGAGACATACACCCAGAAGCCCGGAGGTTGCTTTCTCTGCCACGTATCGCGGCCGACTCCCTCGCTGGCTCCGAACGCGCTAAGCCACATTTTTGGCGGGGAAAGCACCGGGCTTCAGCCACTGTTCCCCTCAGCAGCTCTCGGCTCGAAGTAAGATGTGCACTTCACCACTCGTCCGCCCTGCGATTTTCTCCGGGCCATTCTGGCGTGTGAGCAACTTGCTCACCATCACAACATGCTTTTCTTCGGAGTGAAACGTGCGTACCAGCCGCACCGAAATCCTCATCGCGTGGAAGTGACTCGCGATTATGATCTCCTACCATTCCGATAAACTTCGCTTTCGTTACTCGGCCATCGCGATTTCGTTATTTACGGATTGGTTCGTCAATTTTTAGATATCTATCTCCTTGCCTTGACTCTTTGGTCATTTTTGAGTTGCCACAGTTGTCCTCTACTGGAGCGAATTGGAGAGGAGCCGCCATCCGCATGGGTTTCTATCAAGTAGTTTGATGTAGGAGGAAGCGGCGGCACCTCTAAAGCAAGGAGGGATGGCGACAGGCAGACAGGCGAATCAAGGACGAGCAACAGGGGGTTATGTCCGCGCGTTGCCTGATGGCCATACATGGTTGGACACAGGGGAGAACAACTCTTGGATTCGCTGCAACAAGTCCCTATCCGGCGGCGACATCGCCGCCCGCAGACTGCGACGAACATCCTCTGTGCTGGACATCCCGACCAGCGTGCTGGCAACTTTTGGATAGGAGAACGAGAATTGCAATGCCAACTCCGGCAAGTCTGCGCCCCGCTCACGGCAAAGTGTTGCCGCTTTTTTTGCCGCCTCGTGAACTTCGGCTGGGGCCGGATGCCAATCGGGAGCACCGCCGTCGGTTAGGACGCCCATGTGAAGAGGAGACGCGTTGATGACACCGATCGATCGCTCTTCAGCAAAAGAGATCAATATCGAATTCAAATCATCGATCATCAGATTGTAGTGGCAATACGACAGGATACTGTCCACCGGTACCGCTTTGGCGATCGCGATAAGAGAAAGGAGTGGATAACCGGTGATGCCAATGTAACGGGCTTTCCCCTCCTCCTGCAGCCGGCGCATCGCCGGAACGGTCTCTTCAACGATCTGGCTTACATCTCCGAACTCGACATCGTGAGCCTGCAGAAGGTCGACGTGATCGGTGCGCAGGCGTTTCAGTGAGGCCTCGATGCCGTTTCGAATTCCCTTGCTTGAAAAGTCAAAGCTATCTGTTCCATAGCGCCCGCACTTGGTAGCCAGGATAATCTTTTCGCGCCGTCCCTCGAGAGCCCAGCCCAGCCTCTCTTCGGCTAGGGTTCTGCCGTAGTAAGGAGAGACGTCAAAGAAATTTATACCTTCATCGATCGCCAGATTAACTGCCCGTAGGGCTTCCTGCGGCTCGACGGCGCCAAACACATCTCCTAATGGAGAAGCGCCAAACCCAACCATCGAGAGCATAAGCTCGGTCGCACCAAGCTGGCGGTAAGTCATAGTCCCCGGGGCAATGTCCTGGTTGCCAATCGTCTTGGATATCGCCACGCGCGCGCTCCGGCAGTTTAGTTCTGAACAACACCTCTGAGATCAAACCGTGCGGATCGCAAACTGAGCCACGGCTGTATAAGTAGCGATACTGTCGCCGACGTTCATCTGCATAATTCTTGATTCGCTCAAAAGCATGGTTCCGTTTACGTTCATAAAGACAAGGTTACAGTAAACGTATAATAATTACTGAGCAAGATACAACTTGGGAGCTGTTTCCATGAAGGCATTCCAGATTCAAGGAAAATATTCGGGATCGGTAATCGATATCCCCGATCTCCATGGGGCAGCAGCCGGCGAGGTGCTGCTTCAGGTGAAGCTTGTCGGCATGTGCGGGACCGACCTCACCACGTTTCGCGGCGGCAACCCAATGGTCGCATTTCCGCGAATTCCCGGCCACGAAGTTGCTGCAACCGTGATTGCAGGCGCGAAAGACCTGGCGCCGGGCACCCAGGCGACCATCTCTCCGTACACGGAATGCCGTGAATGCGCGAGTTGCAAAAGGGGCCGCCCAAACGCGTGCCAGTTCAACCAGACGATGGGAGTACAGAGGGATGGCGCTATGGCCGAATACATTTCGATTCCGCGCGCCCGCATTTACACAGCGAATCTCTCTCTTGAGGAGCTCTGCCTGGTGGAACCTCTTACCGTAGGAGCCCACGCTGCGTCGCGCGGCCGCATAGTGAGTGAGGACACAGTAGCCGTTTTTGGCTGCGGCGGGATTGGACTTGGAGCTATCGCCAGCGCGGCGTTCCGCGGAACAACTGTCATCGCAATCGATGTGAGCGACGCCAAGCTGGAGATAGCGCGAAAGGCTGGAGCACAGCATCTCGTCAACACCGCTCGCGAGGATCTGCACTCCCGGCTGCAGGAAATCACGAATGGAGTGGGCCCTGATGTGATGATCGAGGCCATTGGCCTTCCCTCGACGTTCCGTGCGGCGGTAGAGGAAGTGGCCTTTACGGGCAGAGTCGTGTACATCGGCTATACGAAGGAACCCGTATCGTATGAAACACGATTATTCGTTCAGAAAGAGCTCGATATCATGGGCAGCCGGAACGCCATGCCCGATGATTTTCGCGAAGTGATCCGCATGCTGGAGGCGGGGCGGTTTCCCGTGTCGGATGCAGTGAGCGCCATCATACCTCCCGAACAGGCAGCAAGAACGCTCGCCGAATGGAGCGCGAATCCCGGCCGGTATACCAAGGTCCAAGTGCGTTTCAATTCGTAGGCGGCAATTCGCCGAGGAGCCTGTCGCCCATGCAATCCGATCTATCCACGCTGCCGAGACCGGATCAGCGCTCCCATACCGGTAGGCCATCCCTCTTTCCCACACATGCGATGCTTCCGTTCTCCTCTCAGGCTTTGCCCGGCTTCGATGGCCACGCTCTCCCGCGTGTAAATATCCACGACTGTCCGGGCACGGAACCGTCTTCCATCGCGGCATTGATCGGAAACGAAATCCATGGCCCATGCCTGGTTCGATCCGGCTGTGAAGGGCCTGGCGAAACCGGTCCGACTAGTTACCCTCCAAACCGTGCCTATTTCATCGGCCTCCATCGGAAGAGGGTCACTTCTGCTCAGTTGCTCAAAAGTCGGCCTTTTGCGCGACCTTACTTTTCGTTAAATTGATTTACACCCGCAGGATCGGCGCAATATCAATTCGACATTTAAGGTGGTTCTGCTGCTATCTTTGGGCCATTCATCGACATTTGTCTTTAATCTGGCGAAGAGCACTTTCGCTGCAGTCCTCCCTAAAGTCTCCACGGGCTGGCGTATCACTGTTAATGCGGGAGATAGCATGTCAGCCATGTCAAAGTCATCGAAGCCGACGATGGCCACATCATCGGGTATCTTCAACCCAAGATGAAACAGTGCTCGATAAAGATATCGGCTGATCCGATTATTTCCGCAAAAGAATGCAGTAGGCGCGTTCTTACCATTCAGTACCTCTTTGGCATAGTTAAATACCAATTCTTCGGAATTGCATTCCAGACATCCCTGCGCTTTGAGTCCCACGTTCGAGAGCGCGCGACGATAGCCATCAAACCTCCTCTGAATAGTAAAGAGATTTGGAGAGTCCCCGAGGAAGTGAATACGCTTGTGCCCGTGTTCAATCAAGTGCTGAGTGCCGCGCTTCGATCCCCCGCCGTTCTCTACCAAGACACTGGCGACTTGAGGTATCTGCAGCGGACGGTCAAATGCCACGATCGGGATACGGTGAAAAATAGGATCGGAGAGATGGGAAACTTTCGCCGGCGTCGGGCATAGGATGATGCCTTCCACATGCTTCTGGAGCATCCACTCGGCTTCCGAAAACTCCTTGGCGACACTATCATTGGACGCCGTCAGGATCATCGAATAACCATGCGTTTGGGCAACCATGTTGACACTATGTGCGCAAGTTGCAAAGAACGCATCAGCCAGCGAAGGTACGATAAGGCCGATCGATTTGGACTTTGCGCCCCGAAGAGCACGGGCCATCTCGTTGGGGCGATATTTTAGGCGCTCGATCGCTGCGTGAACTCTGCTTGCAGTCTCCGGGCTGACACGAGCGGATCCGTTCAAGACACGGGAGACAGTCATTGCGCCGACATCGGCCAACCTGGCGACTTCAATCATCGTCGCTCGTTTCGTCATCGCGGCTGTTGTCTCAGCTGTCTTTTCTGACATCGGTTTTGCATCGCGTCCGTCCTGCGAAAACTGATCGGTACAAATGGGAGTAGTCGGGAGAACGGCACGATTTCCGTTGCCGCAAGACTCTATCCTGTGCGGACGTTATCATGAAGCCCGGTCTAACGCCAATACTGACGTACGCCGGGCGTTTGCAGGCCATGGGTTGCCCATCTTCTAGCTCGGATACACGTATATAGACGTGGGGGACGACGGCCAGACAGAAAGCACAACGGAGATCCATGCTCTCAAATTTGCGCCGGCGGATCTTGGAAGATCCGCCGGCGATTGGCAGGGGTTAGTAGACGAATTTGACTGCAAGTTGGAGCTGTCTTGGACTATTGGACTGGGAGTTAATCAATCCAAAATTGGCGTCATTCACGCCCGCATCGGGACCATTGAATACCGGGTGATTGAGCGCATTGAATGCTTCCACCCGGAGCTGAACGTTATAACGCTCGTCGGGGCCGATAAAGTTATTCTTGAACAGTGACATGTCTGCATCCACGTAGCCCGGTACCCGCACGTTCGGCAGCGCACGAGGAGCATTTCCGATCGTGAATGGAGTGGGTTGACTGAAGATTGCGGTGTTGAACCACTTTGCGAGCGTGGGATGGCTGAGATTTGGATCGCCGGCCGCTTCCGTTGGCCGCTGTCCAAGGCCGAGCAGCCCGGTTTGATTATTGGCTGCGCTCAATACGACCGGGGTGCCGGTATCCCATTGAACGATGCCGTTGGTCTGCCATCCGCTCACGAACTCATTCACAATGCCGTTTGTATGACCCAGGAACTGCTTTCCACGGCCAAACGGCAACGCGTAAATGTAACCGGAACTGAATAGACGCGAAATATCCTGCGAAGAAATTCCGAACTCAGCTTTGGGGTTGTATTGATTGGCGTAGGTCTGGCTGGTCGGTCCAAGATAGGATACGACGCTCGCGGCATTGTCCATTAATTTCGATCCCGTGAATGACACCAGAACGGACAGGCCATGCGACATGCGTTTATCTACTTTTACGGTAATGGCATTGTAGTGCGAGCCGGAGTCGGGCTTGCGATAGCTTTGGACCCCATTGTATTGGGGAAAGGGCCTGAGCAGATAATCGTAAGGCACTGTAGATGCGGCTAGGGGCGAACCCGGCGTAGTAATGACGCCGTAGAAAGGGTTAGGAACGCTATTCAATAACTGTTGTCCCAGCGACAGATAACTCGGATTAACCTGCGAGTACGGAACACCGGGGTCGCCGTTGATGAGAAAGTTTCCGCGATTATAGATGTAACCAACTTCAACTACAGTCTGCAAAGGCAGGGAGCGTTGTATGTTCAAGTTTCCCTGGATCGTATATGGGTTTCTCACGTTGTCGAAGTACGTATCGGAGATTCCTTCACCAAGAAAAGTTCCCGCTCCTCCATTAACGCCTTGTGGAAGATTGAAGCCAGTAGGAGTTGGGTTGTCAAACGCTGTGTAGACCGACTGCTGATTGTTCAATGTGAAGTTGAGGCCGGTTGTGCTCGTGAATCCGTCTGTGCCTGCGCCTCCGGTTGTTCCCGCGGCTTGCAGTGCAGATGCCTGATAGACGATACCGTAGCCGCCACGCACAACGGTTTTGTCATCGGCGCTCCACGCAAATCCAAGACGCGGGGCAAAATCCTTCCACTGGGTAGCCGCCTGATGACGCCCATATTTACTTGCAGCCGTTCCTACAAAGACCATCTGCCCCTTAAGATCGCCGCAGTACAAGCAAGCACTGGAAGAGACCGCTGCCGCGATCGGAGAGGGAAGCGTGGGATCCCAGTAGTCGAGCTTGTTGTGGCGCTCTGTGCGGGGCACTTCAACATCCCATCGCAGTCCGACATTAAAAGTCAGGTTCTTCCTGGCTTGGTAGTCATCCTGGATGAACAGCGCGTCGTAAGTGCTCGCGGTTGCAAGCGAAGTGTCGCTTGTAACCTGACCGCCGTCCGCAAGCCCGAGCAACATGGTTGCGATTGCGTTCCCACTGCCATCAGAGTTATTGACCACTTTCTGTGTCCAGGTATTGTCGATCGTGCTGAATTGGCCGGAGGGATATCCAAATTGATGGAAGTTCAGAAAGAGCTTGCGATATTCCCCGCCCATGGTGACGGAGTGTCCCCCAAGAACCTTCACAACGCTGGGATCGAAATCCACGGCGGACGGATTTTCCAGTAGCGGGACATAACCTGCGGATCCCAAGCTTGCATAGCCATTCCCCAGGCCGAAGTTTGGAAATATCGCGTTTTCTGCCGACACCGTAGAGACATAGGGGGATGGAAGTCCGAGCGATGTGAGGTCAAACGTACCACCGAAGGCGGTACGAACAACTGCTGAGCGGCTGAACCCCGCGCGGAGATCCATAACCAGGCTGGGAGAAAGCGTGATTGCGTTATCAAAGGAAGCGCTATATGCCGTGCTAGTACTGGGGCCTCCATATCCCTGAGAGGCAGGGAGGGATTTTCCTGTGTAATCCGCAAAAGGGACATTCGGGTTATTGATGTGTGAGAAGCGAACGAAGCTATGCCACTTAGGCCCGAAGTCATGATCGAGCCGCAAATCGAAATGATAGTAGTTGTTCGTGACTGGCCCGGTCACGACGTAGTTATTTACCTGTGCATTCGATCCACCGGTGTTCGGAAGCGGATAATACTGGATCGCCGCCTGCGCCACTTTGCTTTGCCGATACACCGGGATTACGTTGCCGGGAAAGGGGTTTCTCACATAGTTTCCATCCGGTCCGACTGTTGCCGTGTTCGGATCGTAGATGATCGTATTCAACGCGGAAAAGTCGCCAGTCCGTTCGGCCGCGGTCGGAACTGTATCGGTTTCCGTTGAGTTCGACGATTGCTTCGAATCTTCAAATGCGAAGAAAAAGAAGCTCCTGCCGCGACCGCTGTATACGTGCGGAATGGTGATCGGACCGCCCACTGTGCCGCCGAATTGATACAAATGCGAATCGGGAACCGGCCCCGAAGAAAAGTAATTCTTGGCGTACAGCGCGTTCGTTTGCGTGAAGTCGAACAAGGTGCCGTGAAACTGGTTCGTGCCCGAGCGGGTTACCAGACTTATGACACCGCCGGAGAATCTTCCATATTGGGCCGGAAGGGTGCTTGTTTGAACATTGAACTCTTCCACCGAATCTACGATCGGCGTATACGCTGTTGAGTTGTTGCCGACATTGTTTTCCGGAAGGATATTAGTCATGCCATCGATCTGCTCTTCATTGTTCGCATTGCGAGATCCGGCAATGTGAGGTGTCGATGCACCTCCAACCGTGCTCACACCTGGAACAAGTACTTCGAGCGATGTCGGATTACGTCCATTCAGCGGGAGGTCAGTGATCTGCTGGGAAGTGACCACGGTATCCACTGCAGAGGTGCTGGTTTCGAGAGGCGGGGTCGTCGAGGTTACCTCTATCTTTTGCGACAGCTGCGCGACTCCAAGCGTGAAGTCAACAGGTCGCCCTACAGAAACCTCCACTACGACGTTATCCTGCTTCTCGGTTCCAAATCCTGAGGCTGTCGCCGTCACTGTGTATACAGCGGGCTGAACGAAATTCAGGATGTAGCGTCCTTCGTTGTCGGATTGAGTTGTCTTGGTTTCGTTGGTCTGCACATTCGTGATGGTGATGGTCGCTTTAGCAATAACGGCACCGGACCGATCGAGCACCGTCCCGCGTATTGTGCCTGTCGGACTCTGAGCGAATCCCAGGCACGCCGACATCGCGATGAATGAAATGAGACAAGCCCACGATAGGAATTTCCTCGTAACCTCTTGAGAAGGCTGGTGACGCTGAAACAGGCGGAGAGCCCTTTGCATAGCCGATAGTTGGTGAATGATTCGCATGTTGCCTCCACAAATTATGAAAAGACACTCGTTATCTTGAGCTGCACGGCTTCTCTCACTGGGTGTTCTGGAAAAGCGCGATAACGATATCATTTGTTGCAGATGAAGCTATACGTAAACGTGAGCGGAGCTGTCAAGGGGATTTTCAGAGCTGTTTACGTTGGAAATATGTCGCTAAATTCCTGGCTGCTTTCGACTAACTGTCATTTGGTAGCGTTAACGCCGGGCAGCCTCCTAAATGGCAACAGGAAGTGACAGCGTTTCATTCGATTGGTCATACCGACCAGCCTGAAGAATGAACTCTTTGCGCGCGGCCCTGCTGTTTAGGTTGTAGTTGGGCGTCTAACTATAGATGGACACGTGCATAGATAAATTGGTCGATGGAGTAGGGGCTTTTGCAACGTCGGCCTGCGCATCTTTGTTTCTTGCCCGCGAGGATGTCAAAGCATTTCTCCTTCTAGACGCACCTTCGGTCACGCGCGCGATCTGCATCACGTTCTCGCAGGAAGGGATTATCGATTGCTATACCAAGCATCGATTGCAACTAACTCAGCAGCATGGATCGTCGAGGCCTTGAGCTAGTGGCTGTATCCAGGTATCGCACCGCAGCGGCCTTCGCACGCTTTCCTCAGGATGGAAGAGCGCACTCAGAGCATCGTCCAACATTGCCATAGCGACGCTTCAGTGAATCTCGGTCCGGATCTCGTGTGCGCTATTGCACGAGGGCGTAGCTGATGAAGGCCACGCGTGCGCTATCAGGAGACCATGAGGGCGCAGGGATAGTTCCCGAACTCGCCAACAGCGTGGCTAAGAGATGCGGTTTCCGATCACTCAGCGAGAGCAAACGCAACTCGGCCATCTGTTCCCCTGGCGCAGTCCTGCCCGCTGGAAATGCGATGTAGACCAGCCATTTGCCGTCCGGTGAGGGATGCGGTGAAAGATCGTCGCCGGCTTCGGTCAGGACTTGCTCCTGCGCACTGCCGTCCGGATGCATGCGCCAAAGCTGCTCGGTACCGGTGCGGTCGGAGCTGAAGTAAATCCACTCCCCATCGGCGGAGAAGTCAGCATCCTTATTGCGGCCCTGCTGGTGCGGGAGATGTGTCTCTGCTCCTCCCGGTGCGGGCACGGTATAGATGTTCGCCTGATCTCCTTGCTGCCCTGTAAAAAGCAGAGTGCGACCATCGGGGGACCAGCTGGTCCACACAGCGGATGTGTCGGTCGGGACCTCGCGTGGCGTGCCGCCATAGGCAGAGAGGACGTAGATGTGCGAGGCACCGCCATTCATGGCGCTGACGGCAAGCTGAGTGCCATCAGGCGAGAAGCCGTGTGCATCGCTTAGTGGAGCAGCCACTTCGATGCGAATGGGCACTGTGTGGGCATTCGCCGCAGCTTGTACGCCAAGGCTCGGATAGGGAGCGGGGTCGAGGCCGAAGCGCTGCAGCGTACCGCCTTGGGCGAACACGATGGATGTTCCGTCATGCGACCAGTTGGGAGCGGCAAATCGTTCCGGCGCGGTATATGCGACTCGTCTGTCTGTGGAGGCGACCTTCACTGTCTCCAGCGTGCTCCATCGCCGGCCTGCGCGGGTGGTAGCAGACAGGGGCTGAATTTCCAGATGACGGAAGATGGCTGTTTCCGTAACGTCCTTGTCGTGAGAGCAGACGGCGATGCCCACGTAGAAATCCCCGGAAAGGCGTAGGTGCATCGAAGCCCCGGCGAAACGCAACTCCTCTCGGCTGTCGCCCACGGAGACATAGGCGAACTCGCCGCGTTTCTCGATGCGCACCCAGTGCGGTGCGGTCGCGGCGGTTTCGATCTCGCGCGTGACATCTCCAGGGGAAAGCCGAAACTGCAACGAGGTGAGGCCGTCACCGTGCCGTGCCACGTCGACATAGGGTGAACTTGGATCCAGCGATTGCCGCACCATCAGCGCCGCCTTCCGATGGTTATTGCCTTTCTCGCCCACCAACTCGATTTCCGCAGTGAGAGCCACATCGCCGTGCATGCGCTTCCATGCGAACTGCATCTCGTCCGCGGTGAACCAAAGATTGCTGCCGCTGCCCGTGACTGCATAGGCGTCGTTCGCCGGATCGTAGACGGCGTTGCCCGCATGAAGTACGTTACCAACGTCGGCATGCCCTTCCAGCAGGCCGAGGTTCTGCGCTTCTGTGCACGTGCTCGTGAATAGCGTAAGGATCGCCAAGAGACCGATTGCATGAGTGAGACGCGCTGCTGAGCCTGTGGTCAATGGAATCCGGGCAGATTGATGCTGTTCAGTACGGAGCATGGGGCGCCTCCAAGGTGGTTGGCTGCTTCGGTAGTAGCGGAGTCAGCGGCGAAGTGGAGATAGTCGCCAGCGAGCTCGACCATCGCGTTAGGGCTGGGATCGTAATGCACTTGTGCATGAAGCGACGTGAGGGTCGGCAGCGCAAGGGGAACATAAAAAGAGAACCGGTGCATTGCGCGAAGAGATCTCCAGGTGAACTTCCAAAAAAGGTTTTATGGAAACGCCGGCAGCGTATGTTTATGAACCTGGGGCCAAGAGCAGAAGAGGTTTGGGACCGGCGATTTCGAGGAGAGTACGTCCACTGAAGCCACGAAAATTTTGAGCCTCACCCTCAGTCAACAAAAGGTCGAAGAAACCTGGACCTGGAGAAAAGCTTGCAAGAGGCATGGGGCGTGCTTGACCAGCGGTTGGAACCGTCAGCGCCGGTTCCCAGGCCAGAAGAACCGTATGCACTTCGGCCTTTTGAAGAGCGGCGTACACGTCTTCAATAAGCTTCTGCGTGCCTTGCGGGCCGGAGCGCTGACTCCACCAAAACGTCGTCAAGTTCGGCTGCGGCAACGGGTCCAGAACAAGCGCGGAGTTTTTTTCATGGAGATCCGCGAGCTGTGCTGTAAGCCGGCCGATCTCCTGCATCCATGCGGCGTGCAGCGGAGTTCCAGTCTTCAGCAGCTCGCTCCATTCGAAATCGTCCAGAGGTCGCTGGCCGCCCCCGGCAGGAGAGGGCGGAGTCCACCGCAGCAGCGGAATTTTGCCAGTGTCACGGAGCTGCTTCAGCTCACTTCGAACTTCCTCCGCGTTGCGTCCGTCGAGCAGAAGCTCGCCAAACATGGGATTGGCTGGTGTACTCGCGAGCGACCCCGGATCAAAGCGCGCAGCCGAGAGCTTGTTCAGCAGATCGCGAGCACCTGGTGCCGCCTGCGGGTCTACCGGCGAAAGATGTACCTCCGCGATTGGAGCGGGCGCTGGCAGGCGTGCGTCGCCGCGGTTGATAACGTTCGGCGCATGAAACATCGTCTGCAGCTGCTCGGGCGTATTGGAGCCCTCCGCCATGCCGCTCCACATCATGAAATAGGCCCATCGCGGCTGCCGGGCGAGGGTATCCAGCGTGGGCATGGTTCCGACCTCGGCGAGCGCGATGGTTTTTTGCGGCCCCGCGAGCGCCACCATGCTGTCGTAATGCGCCTGCTCGAAGGGGCCGTAGATGTCCATGGTTAGGACATCTGCGAAGGCCGGTCCTGGGAAGTACTGATCGACCGGTCCGGCGTTTGGAGAAGGAGCATTCACATTCCATACCCAGACCAAATTATGCAATTGATGGACATGCACGAAGCGGTTGTACAGTTGGCGGTACAGTTCCTGAGAACCTTGCGGTCCGGGCCGGCCGCCCCACCAAAACCAATTGCCGTTCATCTCGTGGTAGGGCCTGAAGAGCACTGGAACGCCAGCATCCTGCAACTCGCGTAGATAACCCGCGATGCGATCGACTTGTTTCTCCCAGCGGTCATGAAGGTCTGTGCCGGGAGTCAGGAGCTGTTGCCACTCCCAATCGGTCAGGTGGCCCTGCACGCTGTCATGAAAAGTGACGGGTTCGTCTTCCGTGGGGCGCACGGTATGCCAGGTGAGCGCAATGATGGCGCCACGGTGATACTGGCGGATCACCTCGGCGATCATCGCGGGCCGGCCCAAAGTAGAGTCCTTATCCTCTCCACCGGAGAAGCCGAAATCTTGCCCAAAGACAGCAGGGTAGCTGCCTGTGAGTTCGCGAACACGATCGCTGTAACGCGATACGGTGTTAGGAAAGTTGTGCTGGCCGCTGAGTATGCCGTGACCAGAAACGGTATCGATTTCATGCAGCAGGGAACGGGCCTCAGGTGTTGCATCCGGGTCTACCGGAGAGGCATACGTCGACTGAGCCCGCAAAACGGGAACGGCCAGCGCAATGAGGACCACGGCGGCGGAACGCAAATGCGACATCAGCTTCTCCTATTCCTGCGAGTGCCAGTGATAGTTCGCGATTAGATCTCCGTGCTCGCCGACAAGCAGGAGTGCGGCGTTTCCAGCTTTGAGGCTGCCACTGAAGGTCTTGCCACTGCGTGTGTCCGTGAAGTTGATGTCTTGCGTGGGCGCCTCTGAAGTGAGCGCGTAGAGTGTGGCATGCGGAAGCCTGGTGGGGCAGATCAGGATGCCGGGCTCCTTGAGCGTTGTAGTGTACGTGTGCTGAATGCCGGCGGCCTGAATTGCAAGTTCATAGGCGGCAGCGATCGTTCCTTCATCGCTGTTGAGTTCGAGCGGAAATGCCGAAAACAGAATCTTGCCGCTGCCCAGCGGCAGTCCGGTCCAGGTCTTGCCATCCGGGAACGTGGCCCGGTCTAGCACTGTGGTGCGAAGGCCCTCATAGAGTAAAGGTGCCTTGCCTGTGGGGAGATCCAGTGTGCTCCCGCGCAGCAGCAGCTCGGTGAGTCCAGTGGGGAGACCGAGGGTCTTCGCACGGTCTGTGTAGTGCAGATGTTCGTCGCCCGCGAACGGACCGGAAAGTAGCAGGACCGCACCGGCGCGCACGCGTGTTTCGATATCGGCCCAGGCCTTCGTCGTAAGTCCATACGCGGATGGCACGATGATCAGCTTGGGCGTGCCGAGTGTGTCAGTTTGATATTCGCCAACGGCATAAGCCTCGACCCGATTTCGCTGGTACAGCACGCGAACAGCAGTCTGCTGCGCGGAAAGCGCCTGAGCGTTGTATACGGAAAGCTGAAAGCTTTGCGGAAGAACAATCGCGATCTCAGGAAGCGTAAGGCCGGTGGCCTGCGGTGCGGCCGCCTTGGCGAAACTGCCCAGATCCCGCATCATTGCTTCCCACACCTTGGCCGATCCATCGGAGCGCTGCATGCCGAAGTCGACCTCGCGGTCCCAGTCCCACTGCATCGCTCCCGAACTGCCTGCGGCAAAGCCGAGCACCCATTTGCGCTCTTCGAGTGCCGTGCCGGTCAGCTCGTCATAGCGCCAAGAACCATCGGGATTCCACGCCGGCTGATAGCCTGTCTCGCCGGTAATGTTGGGAAGCCCCGGACGCTTGGCCGCCACCGAATCCCAGAGCAGAGCGTCATCCGACCAATAGGTATGGTTGGTTGTGAAACTGATGCCGGCCGTGGCGTAGAACTGGTTGAGCAGACGGTTGGTGACGCCTCCTTCGTCCTGGCCGACATCGATCAGCTGCATGCTGCCGGTGCGCCGTATCGCGCCGGCCATGCTTCGCACCCATGCGGAGAACATATCCTGCGCAAACAGGTTGTAGTCGAAGGCGCGCACCTCCTGCTGATTGCCGTAGCGGTCATAAGCGATATCGGCGGCGCGCGGGAGTGGCACGGCGTCGAAGGAATCGAGGTCCTCCGGAGTGACGCGCCATGCATCGGCAAGCGCCGGCAGCGTGCTATACCGCTGCTTCAACCACTTATGCCAGGCGTTCACTTCAGCGGGATCCCCGTTAGGAATATTGCCGTGAAAGATGTTGCGGGGGTTGGAAAACGACGGCTCGTTGATCAAATCGTAGGAGAGAAATGGTAGATTGCGGAAGCGGCGCACGACCGACGTGACATACTCCTGCTCCTGGCGCAATGTGGTCTCGTCAAGGTATGGATTCGGCAGAGGCTGTTCCGAGGATGTGTCGCTGGACCGGCGAGGACGATCCTGGCCATGGGGAGTGAAGGCGAAGCAAGTAAAGTTGACCGCGATGTTGTGGCGATGCGCCGCGGAAAGAAAGGCTTCCAGGTTACGCAAAAAGCGCTCGTTGGCCTCGCCTGTCAGTCCATCGACAAACTTTGAGAAGCTCGGCATCCACACGCCGGTGCGCACAAAGCTGACGCCATGACGCTCCATATCTGCGAAGTCGCGCTCCCAGGTCGCGCCATTGCGCGGACCGGAGAAATCCCAGCCATTGGCGTCGGTACTGAAGTAGTTCGTCCCAACCGGAAAGAACGGCTTGCCACCCAGAGTGAGGAAGTCGCCGTGCGTTCCCAACGCAGGCCCTGTCTCCAGCGCGCTGAGATCTTCCACAACAAAGCCGTTTTCTGCGAACTCCTGCGGTGTCGAGGGTTGCGAGGCGTCGGCAGTCCAGATCGCGCGCGTGGTGTAAGCGCCCGCACGCAAGGGGCCGGCAAAACTCACGGCTACTGAGGTCTCAATTCCGCCGAGGGCGACCTGCTTCGTCTCCAGGATGTGCATGCCTTCCATCAGGTCGATGCGGACCTTGCCCGGAGCGGTGGCCACACTCGCCTGATGGAGGTGCAGGGTTACAGCCGGAGTTTCGCCGGGCCGGAGAGCATTGTACTGCAGCTCGATGCTGAAGCTGGTTGCGCCGACGGCAGCATAATGCGCTGCAGCGCTCAGGAGGATACGGCCATTCTCCGACGCCCAGAAGCCTGGAGGTGCACTGAAGGGAAGAGCGACAACACGTGAACCGTTCATGTGCTCACCGCCTAAGTGATCGGAGACGATCACCGGCGACGCGACATGAGTTCCGTCTTGTGAGTCAAGATAGGCGAGACCGTTCAGGCGGCCTTCTTCTACGAACACCTTTGTAGGTTGGACTGAAAGGCTGGGGAGAAAGTTGTACCCGTTACGCCACACGAAATGCAGAGGCTCCGAGGCAAAAGGAGCCACATAAGTGTGAAGAAACCCTATCTCTCGGCTGTAGCTGTCCTGCGGGGCCTGGGCTTGAAAAGTGCCATCCTGCTCCCCGCTGACCGGAACGTGGAGAGGTTGACCGCCGATGACGAGAAGATTGCCGCCTCCGAAAAGATACTTCTGTATGGTCGGCCACGCCGCCGTGGGTATTGCCGAGCCATAGGGCAGTATCAATAGTGGCGCCCCACTAAGCACTTTGCCTGCGCGTAGTTGCGCGAGATCGGCGAAGCGCGCGGTGGGCAAGCTTCGAGTCAACTCCGCCTGCGACGGCGCCTCTGTGTCGATGGCAGGGAAACCGCTCTGAAGAAAGACAACCGGGGCGTTCGTATTGGCTGTACCTTGCGCAGCGGCCGCAGAACCGCCGAGCGCGAGAAGAAAGCACAAGCAGAGCGGATACTTCAAATTGGGACCTCCGTACAACGCAGATGTGTGAACAATGGTGGAAGGATTTTGAATAGCCCGGCATGCAAACGATTCCCATCGCGCCTCTAGCGGAAGTCCGATGATATCGATATCGCAAAAGGCCTAGGCGGGATTTATATGGAGGCCCAAGCCACCCTGTCAAACACTTTATTACGGCCTAATGCTATTTTTCTGGCAGCGCACTTTGAGTTGTATTCAAGATCCGTCAAAGGGCGATGGGAGCTGGAACTTGGATGAGTGGCCGATCCTTAGAGCGCACTGTTACTCGATCATGATATCGTTATCGCGCCGCACAAATACGGGAGATTAGCGCACGAATGATGCTCATGGGATTAGGTTCGTCTGCATTGATTGCGCAGCGTTTTTTGTCGCGTGTAACGACCGGATTACTCGTGGTAGTTTTTGCTTCGCTTGGAGCCCTAGCGCAGGCGCCTCCATCGAACGACCCGCCTGAGTATGGACCTTACAACGCGGTCCTGCTGCCTGACGGCTTAGGTCTGCGGTACCGGATGGCAAAGCCGCAGGAGACGCCATCTCCCGTCGATTTTCGTCGTGGGGAGGCGCCCTACGAAGACTCAGTGCTCGAGGCTTCTTCTGCATGGACTCTCTCCGCGTGGTACAACCCAGCCGAAGCTGTCGAGCAACGCGAGCTGATAGCGGGCATGGGCGACATTACGGGCGATTATCCCCGCTATCTTGGCCTGGAACCGGGCAAGGTGACGTTGTGGATGGGCTCGCAGAATGAGCTGTCCGCGCCGCAGACGCAAGGGAGCTCAGACACATGGCATCTGCTCACAGCCACCTTCGACGGAGAGCAGATGCGACTGTACAGCGACGGCGCACTCGTGGCGCATGGCTTGCTCGTTACAGGTGCGACTCAGGGCGTCTTGCAGATAGGCCCTGGGCCTGTCGAGCCGGAGAACGGAAGACACTTCGGCGGAAAGGTCGCGAATTTCACCGTCCAGCGGCGCGCGCTCAGTGACGCTGAGGTGAAGCATCTCTTCGCAGATCGGCCGCAGTTCGCGGCATTGAACTATGACGAAGGCTCGAAGCCTTGGCCGCTGCAAACGCGGGGGCAGGCAGGTTATCGCGCTCCGCAGGATCCGCAGACACTGCCGAAAAGCAGAGCGCCATTTTCGATGCCGGCTGTACGCGACGAGAAGATTGCGAAAGCTAGCGAGGTCCTGCAGGCTTCCGGACAGAACGAGTGGACTCTGGCGCAGGGATGGACGCTGCAGGAGGCGCCCAAGGTGAAGCTTAGCCCGGCGCAGCTTTCTGACGCAGGGTTCGATGCCCGCGGTTGGATGCGCGCTACCGTTCCGGGCACCGTGCTCCAAAGCATGATTGAGGACGGTGTGTATCCCGATCCCGATTACGGCCTGAACAACCTTCAGATACCCGAGTCACTGAATAAACAGGATTACTGGTACCGCAACGAGTTCTCCTCGCCACGGCTGAACACCGATGCAGGGGATCATCTCGAGCTCACCTTTCAGGGAATCAACTACAAGGCTGAGGTGTGGCTCAACGGCGTTCACCTGGGCGAGATGCAGGGCGCCTTTCAGCGTGGCGTTTATGACGTTACCAAGCTGGCGAAGCCGCGCAATGTGCTGCTGGTGCGCGTGTCGCCCCCGCCGCATCCGGGGATTCCAGAAGAGGAGTCTGTGATCGCGGGGCCGGGAGAAAACGGCGGCAGCATGGAGATAGACGGTCCTTCGTTCCTAGCCACCGAGGGCTGGGACTGGATTCCAGCGATCCGCGATCGCAACACCGGCCTATGGCAGCCCGTGACGCTGAAGGTACGGCGCAGCCTGAAGATCGGCGACGCAAAAGTAGTGTCGACCTTTCCCGGGCACGACTACAGCCGCGCAACTCTCGCCATCGATGTTCCTGTAAGTAATTTCACCGGCGCGCCGGTAAACACTGTGCTGCATGCCACGGCGGAGGGCATCGCGGTGGAGAAAACCTTCGCCGCGCCTCCGGGTGAAAGCACCTTGTCGCTCACGGCTGCGGAGTTCCCGCAACTTGCGATTGCGAACCCGCGCCTATGGTGGCCGAACGGTTATGGCAAGCCTGAGCTGTATCATCTGAAGCTGCAGCTTGCACCACAGAACAGCGCAACGGTTTTCGATGAGCAGAGCGTCAGGTTCGGCATCCGGGAGATCAGCTATGAGCTGAGTCTTCTGGATAGTACGGGCCACCTGCGGCGGGTTGCATATACGCCTGCCGACGCACATGGCGATGAACCTGTTGTCGACGTGAGTCACGAAGGCATGCGCGAGATTCCCTCGGCCGATGCTGCAGCCCTGAACATACCGGAAGAGGAGCGCTCCTCTTATAACGGAGGCTCGCATGTGTCTTCCATCGAGCCTGGGATGGAGAACTCTCCGGCATTGCGTCCTTTGACGGAGACGGGAACGTCGTCCTACCTGGTGATTCGTGTCAACGGGATTCGCATTGCCGCGCGTGGTGGAAACTGGGGCATGGACGACTCGCGCAAGCGTGTTTCCCGCGAGCATCTCGAGCCCTACTTCCGGCTTCACCGCGATGCGAACGTCGACATCATCCGCAACTGGGTGGGGCAGAACACCGAAGAGACCTTCTTCGATCTGGCCGACGAGTACGGCCTGATGGTCTGGAATGATTTTTGGGAGTCAACCCAGAACTACAATATCGAGGCGGACGATCCAGCGCTGTTTCTGAATAATGCCGCGGATACGATCAAGCGCTTCCGGAACCATCCATCCATCATCGTGTGGTGCGGCCGTAACGAAGGTGTTCCTCAGCCGGTGCTGAACATGGGCTTGGATCGTTTGACGCGCACGCTGGATGGAACCCGCTTTTACTCGCCGAGTTCCAATCAGGTGAATCTTCAGAACAGCGGCCCCTATAGATATCAGGATCCAAAGCTGTATTACACGGTGAATAATCGCGGCTTCTCGGTCGAAACCGGCACGCCTTCCATGTCGACGCTCGAAAGCTTCGAGAGCACCACGCCGCAGGCGGACTGGTGGCCGATCGATGATGTGTGGGCTTATCACGATTGGCACCAGTCAGGAAACGGCGCCGTGAAGCCTTTCATGCAGGAGATCGAAAGGGAATTCGGCGCACCCACAAGCCTGCCGGACTTCGAACGTAAAGCGCAGCTGCTGAATTATGTAGACCATCGTGCCATTTTCGAGGGCATGAACGCCAACCTGTGGGCTCCCAACAGCGGGCGCATGCTATGGATGACGCAGCCTGCATGGCCAAGTACCATGTGGCAGATCCTGAGCTCCGACTACGATACTCAGGCATCGTTTTACGGGACCAAGATCGCATGCGAACCCTTGCACGTTCAATTGAACCTTGCGACTGGCGCGGTCGACGTCGTCAATACGACGCCGCAAGCGCGTTCGGGATTAAAGGTCCGCGCACGGGTTCTTTCGCTGAAGAATGCGTCCTTGCTGGATCAGGCACAAGCGCTCGACCTGAGCGCTGACGACGTCGCGCATACTCTGCGTCTGGATCTGCCGTCATTGGAAAACAATGGCGTTGTGTTGGTGGTGCTCGATCTCACAGGGAGCGATGGCGCTGTTCTTTCGCATAATGTGTACTGGCTGGCGCAGCGCTCAGAGAGCCTGCGCGCGCTGAATACGCTTCCCACAGTGACACTGACGGCGTCCGCCGTCGTTCACCCCACCGTAGAGGGGCACAGGGCGGAGGTGCGGCTCACGAATCCATCGGACAGCGTCAGTCTCGCCACTAAGCTTACATTTCTGAACGAATCAACGAAGCAGCGCATCCTGCCTGTCTATTACTCCGACAATTACGTGACGTTGCTGCCCGGCGAGAGCAGAACCATCGAGATCGACGTGCCTGATGCCAAGGCAGAGGTGAAGTACGCGATCGCCCTCAGAGGATGGAACAACACAAACGCTTCCGTTCACGTGAAACCCGGCTCCTAGTCGATCTCCGTCGTGCAGGCGCGTTCATGAGAAAGCTAGCAGCCGCCTGAGATTGACGATCGTTTTCTCAGGCCGCTAAAGTCGTTCATCACCGGAAATTTCATCTCATTCAAAACAGGCAGGAAGGCCATTCCAGCGGCACCACAATTTGACAGCCGTCAATGCAGAATGGCTTAATTGGTGATCGTTGTAAAACGTTTTAGCAGGGCATAAAACGTTCCCATATGGGTCTTTTGTCGAGATCCATATCATCTATCACTCATTCATCCGAAAGACCTATTTAACCAATTCGATTTTGTTGAGGTTGCTGTGATAACGATACCAAATAGAATCTTCTTAAAGCTATTCGCTTTCCTTCTCCCCGTCCTTCTATTGATACCCGGCACAATGCGGGCGCAATCTATCACCGCCGATGTTCTCGGCACAGTTACAGACAATACCGGAGCGATTGTTCCCAATGCTTCGGTGAGCATTGAAAATGTGGGCACCCACGAGACGCGCAACGCGACGACCGGCGCGTCGGGCGAGTATACCTTTTCTCTCCTACCCATCGGCGTCTATACGTTGCGGATAAATACTCCCGGATTTTCTCTCTTCCAACAGAGCAATATCGCTCTCTCCGCGGGGCAAAGAGAGCGCATCGATGCCAAGATGCAGGTCGGTTCCGTGGCCCAGCAAGTGGTAGTCACAGGCGCGCCGCCAGCATTGCAGACCGATGATTCAACGATAGGCACCACGATCAATGATCGCGCAGTCCAGGATTTGCCGACGAATGGCCGCAACTTCATCAACCTCGCACAGCTGGTGCCAGGAGCTAATGCGGGTACGGCCAATTCAATCGCGAGCGGATCGCGGCCGGATGACCGCCGTGAAACCTCTGCAGTTTCTGTAAACGGCCAGAGCACGATGGTCAACACGGAAGAGATCGACGGCCTCGACAACAACGAACGTATTATCGGCACCATCGGCGTACGCCCCTCAATCGATGCTATCCAGGAGTTTCGCGTCGAAACTAATTTGTATACGGCCGAGGTTGGTCGCACGTCGGCAGGAGTCATCAACATCCTGACCAAGTCAGGCACCAATACTTTCCATGGATCGGCATACGAATTCCTGCGCAATGACAAAATGGATGCGCGTGATTTTTTTGCTACCACGGGAGCGAAGCCGGAGTTCCGCCAGAACCAATTTGGTGGATCGATTGGCGGACCAATCATCCGCGACAAGAGCTTCTTCTTTGCTGATTTCGAAGGACTGCGCAAAGTGCAGGGCACGACTAGCACTGTCACAGTCCCCACGCTCTTTGAGGAACAGAATCCCGGCAACTTCTCTGACGCCGGCGGGCCAGTGGTAGCCAGCAGCCAGATCAGCCCGATCGCGCTCAATTACTATAAGCTCTATCCGGCGCCGAACCTTCCGGGCTTTGCGAACAACTTCGTTGATTCACCGAACGTAGTTCAGAATGCAGAGTTGGCGGATATCCGCTTCGACGAGCACTTCAATCAAAATAATCTCTTTTTCGCCCGTTACTCCATCAACCGCACGAATACAGATACGCCTGGTCCCTTTCCGGAGGTGAATGGAATTTTTCCCGGCGGCAACGTATACGGTGAGGATGGTACTTCAGATCAGCAGGAGCAGAACGTCGCCCTCAATTACATTCACATCTTCACTCCCTCGGTGCTTCTGGAGTTGAAGGCCGGATACACCCGTATCAACAATGCATCCTTGCCGCTGAACTACGGCAATGCGGTCTCTTCTCAATTCGGGCTTACAGGCGCAAATTACGCCAACGCGACCTCGCATTTTCTGACGCCATTTGTGCCAAGCGGCTATGGGTCAGTTGGGGATGGCGAATATCTGCCACTGCAGGATCTCGACAACACTTTCCAATACAACGGCTCACTCTCCATCAATAAGGGAAATCACAACTTCAAGATGGGCGGTACGCTTATCCGGCGTCAGGCGACGAACATACAGAGCGCATTTGCAGCCGGGGCATTCAATTTTAACGATACGTTTGCACAGAGCCAGGTGGCCGCAGACACGCTTGGGGCTTGCAATACAGCGCAGGCCGATACTTGCACGCTCGTCTCCATGCTGGAAGGAATTGCCTTCACGGCACAGCGCAGCAATCAGCTTTTCCCGATTTCTTACCGCACATGGGAACCGAGCGGCTACTTCCAGGACAACTGGCGCGCTATGCCATGGCTAACCCTGAACATGGGCATTCGCTACGACGTGTTTACGCCCTATACGGAAAAACACAACCGCCTCTCCAACCTCGATCCGGCAACAGGTACGTTGATCCTCGCAGGGGTAAACGGCGTGAACGACGCCGCTGGCGTGAAGATTGACTATCGCAATCTTGCTCCTCGCTTCGGTTTTGCGGCTTCGCTCCCGCACCGGTCCGTACTTCGCGGTGGTTTCGGAATCAGCTTCTTTCCTGATAACTATGGCACCTCGGGCGACCGGCAGAATCAGCCGTTCGTATACAATTTTCAGCCTGCTCCTGAGTACAACATCGCCAACGGACTTCCTGTGCCTGTCCTCGATAACGGCCAGATCACGAATCCGCAGGGCGCGATCGCCAATGCCATGGACACGAGCTTCGGCAACGCATATATGTACCAGACCAGTCTCACGTATGAGCAGCAGATCGGCGCTAGCGTGGTCACGGTGAGTTACGTGAGCGATATTGGACGTCACCTGGCCCAGTTCATTCCTAATATCGATGTGCCTCTGCCCTCGGCGCAACCTTATCAGGACTACTGCTCTCCGGCGGGAAGCGCGGCCTGCCTTGCGCTGCCAACCATACAGTCAGTCAGACCCTACAATGGAACGCTGCCAGGCATTACCAGCATTACCCAAACCTATAGCCATGGTGTCTCCTACTACAACGCCGCTCAGCTTGCCTTTAGGCGCAATCTTAGCCGTGGCCTTACCTTCAACGCGAACTATACGTTTGCTCACATGCTCGATAATGCTGCCGATCTGAATCAGGACAATCAAGCCGGCTATGGCTTGATTCCGTCGAAAATTTCCACCTATGATTACGGCAATAGCGACGCGGACGTGCGCAACCGGGTGGCTGGATCGTTCAATTACGATCTACCCTTCGGGCAGAGACTGACAGGTTATAAAAAAGCGATCGCAGGCGGATGGCAAACCAACGGTATCCTGGTATGGCAGTCTGGTCTGCCTTTCACGGTGCAAAACAATGTGCCGCAGATCAATACTGGTGCCGGAGATGACCGTCCGAATCTGGTGGCCAAGCCAACCATCAGCAATCCGAACAATACCCAGTACTTCAATATCGCGGCATTCCAGCCCCAGGCATTTGGGACTGCCGGCGATTCGCCACGCAATCCGCTGCACGGACCGCATTTCCGCCATTTCGATTTCTCTGCATTCAAGGAGTTTCCGATTCACGAAAATGTACACCTTGAGTTCCGCACGGAACTCTTCAATCTAACCAACACGCCCAGCTTTGGCGTACCGAATGCCGCTTTGGGTACAAATGGTTTTGGTTCCGTCAGCGGCGATGCCCCTTATTACACACCTCGCGAGATTCAATTCGCCCTCAAACTGTTGTTCTAAATGATTGACACCATGTTAAAGCGCGAGCTGTTTTGATTGGTTTCGCAGAAAAAAGAGCCGCAATCTAAAAAATTGCGGCTCCTAAACCACCTAGAGTGAGAAGGTTACAAAACTTGCAATTTGCCGTTCAAAACTTGCAACAAAGTGACCCCAACTTTCATTTTGAGCGGTAACGCACACACACCCTTGAATGAGTAAGTAAAAGCTATCAGCTGCATCCACTGGTTGAGCCGCAGCTCATGCATCTGTAACAGCTACCGTTACGAACCATGATGGCCCCGCAGGTGTGGCAGCTGGGTGCGTCTCCCATGTCGTACATGCTGCGCATGGCGTCGGCAGCGTGGTAGAGGCCGCGGTCTTCGATGGATCCTGCATTCGAGGTTTCGGAGGCGCTGCTCGATGCGGCGATCTCCGGCAGGATTCCGCCTTGCGGCGCTGACGTCGCTCCCATGCCTCGGGTTGAGCTGTGCTGTTCGGGAGTGTAAGCGCCCGGCGCCGCGTAGGGATTCTTCCCTTCGTCTGCGGGGTCGCTCAGAACGACCGCCTGAGTAGAAGCCGCAGTCGCTGGCGCGAGGCCCGCGAAGAGGCTTAGCTGCTGGCCGGAGAGGAAGCGCAGCTGGAGCCAGCGGAAGATGTAATCCATGATCGACTTGGCGTAGCCGATCTGTTCGTTTCCGGTCCATCCTGAAGGCTCGAAGCGGCTGTGCGCAAACTTCTCGCACAGGACCTTGAGCGGCACGCCGTGTTGCAGCGCGAGTGAGATGGCGGTTGCGAAGCTGTCCATCAAGCCGGAGACGGTCGAACCCTCCTTGGCCATCTTGATGAAAATTTCGCCAGGCTGTCCGTTCGGATAGAGGCCTACTGTAATGTAGCCCTCATGTCCAGCGAGGCCGAATTTGTGAGTGAGCGAGGCGCGTTCTTCGGGCAAGCGGTGACGAACCGCGCGTGGCGGCGCGGTCTGATCCTGGTCCTTCGCGGATGGCGAATCGCTTCGCGTGGCCGCACTGAGCGCTGCGATTGACTTCACACTAGTCGTGAAAGCAGTAGTGGCATCGACGATAGACTTCGCGGTGACCTCGATCTTGTCAGAGATCTTGGCCTCGAGCGTCTTCACGTCGGACTCCGCGGCCGCTTTGCCGGTGGAGAGCGCGGCCAGAACGCGGTCGGCCGCTGCGGTTACGGTTTCATCTGACGACGCGCCCTTGATGGCCTTCGCTCCCTTGCCGTCGGAGACGTTAAGCGGCTGCGCTCCCTTGCTGCCATCGCGATAGACTGCCACAGCCTTGAGGCCGAGGCGCCAGGACTCCATGTAAGCATCGGCAACATCATCGATGGAGCAGTCGTGAGGCAGGTTCACCGTCTTGGAGATGGCTCCAGAGAGGAACGGCTGCGTGGCAGCCATCATCTTGACGTGCCCCATGTAATGGATCGAGCGGGTGCCCTTCGACGGCTTGAAGGAGCAATCGAAGACAGCGAGGTGCTCGGGCTTAATGCCGGGCGCGCCTTCGATGGTGCCAGTCGCATCGATGAAGCTGACGATGGCATCGACCTCGTCGTTGTTGTAGCCGAGCTTGAAGAGCGCGGCCGGCACGGTATTGTTGACGATCTTGATCATGCCGCCGCCGACCAGCTTCTTGTACTTCACAAGTGCGAGATCGGGCTCGATACCGGTGGTGTCGCAATCCATCATGAAGCCGATGGTGCCGGTCGGCGCAAGCACCGTTACCTGCGAGTTGCGATAGCCATACTTCTCGCCATGCGCGAGGGCCTTGTCCCAGCAGTCTTTGCTGGCCGCGATGAGAGCTTCGAGCTGCGGAACGGCAAAGGTCTTATCGTCGGCGGTTTTCGACTTACCGATGTTGTTGACCTCGGCGCGGTGCATGCGAATGACGTCAAGGAAAGGCTCGCGGTTCACATAGAAGCCGGGGCAGGCTCCGCCATCGTGGTGTGCAGATGCAGCAAGCGTCGTCGCCGCAGCGAGTGCAGGAGCTTTCTCGGAGATGCGCGCCGATTGCAGATAGGCTTCGCCGCACATGATGGCAGTGAGCGTCGCTGCGAAGTCGCGGCCGGCATCACTGTCATAAGGCAGACCGAACGCCATCAGCAGTGCACCGAGGTTGGCATAGCCAAGGCCGAGCGGGCGATAGTCATGCGAATTCCTGGCGATGGATTCCGTCGGATATCCGGAGTTATCGATGAGGATATCCATAGCCGTAATCATGATGTCGATCGCGGCGCGGTAGGCCTCGATATTAAATGTGCCGGCGGCAGTTACGAACTTGAGCAGATTGAAGCTGGCCAGGTTGCAGGCGGAGTTATCGAGGAACATGTACTCCGAGCAGGGATTCGACGCGTTGATGCGCGCAGTGTTCTTCGACGTATGCCACCGGTTGATGGTGGTGTCGTACTGCATGCCCGGGTCGCCGCACTGCCAGGTGGCTTCGGCGATCTTGTACATGATGTCGCGCGCGCGGTGCTTCTTCACTAATGTGTGATCTTTGACTGTGTATGTCGCGAACTCACCGTCCTTTTCAACTGCGGACATGAACTCGTCGGTCACGCGGACGGAGTTGTTGGCGTTCTGGAAGAAGATGCTGCTATACGCTTCGCTGTCCGGCCCCGAGGAGCCGTCGTAGCCCTCGCGCATCAGCGCCCAGGCCTTGGCCTCTTCCTTCATCTTGCACTCGACGAAGTCGAGAATGTCGGGATGGTCGACGTTGAGGATGACCATCTTCGCAGCGCGGCGGGTCTTGCCACCGGACTTGATGACGCCGGCGAAGGCATCGAAGCCTCGCATGAAGCTGAGCGGGCCGGAGGCAGTTCCGCCGCCGGAGAGCAATTCCATCGATCCGCGGATAGAAGACAAGTTCGTTCCGGTCCCAGATCCCCACTTGAAGAGCATGCCCTCGGTCTTGGCCAGGGTCAGGATGGAGTCCAGCGAGTCGTCGACGGCGTTGATGAAGCAGGCCGAGCACTGCGGCGTGCGGTAGCCGGTGACGGAGAACTCGACGGCGCAGGTGTGCGGGTTCCAGTGCCAGTTCTGCGCATCGGAATTGGGCTCCAGGCGGTCGCAGCCCACATTGAACCAGACAGGCGAGTTGAAGGCGACCTTCTGGGTCACGAGCAGGTGCACCAGCTCGTCATGAAAGACGGCTGCATCTTCGGCAGTCGAGAAATATCCACCGGTAAGGCCCCAGTCGCGGATGGTCTCGGCGACCCGGCCAATAAGGGCGCGGACACCGGACTCACGCTCGGGCGTATTCATCAGGCCGTGGAGATATTTGCTGGCTACGATGTTGGTCGCGGTCATGGACCAGTCGACGGGAACTTCGACATCCTTCTGCTCGAAGATGGACTTGCCGGATGCATCCGTGATCGACGCCGTCCGGCGCTCCCACTGGACTTCGTCATAAGGCGAGACATTGGACTTCGAGAAAAATCGATCGAACTGAAGAGCGGGGCGCAACGCCGGCTTTTCGTCGCGCGGCTGAGCGCTGGAGACGGAAGAGGTATGGCCATTCGTGCTGGCAGCATTCGAGGAGGCAGTAATGACGGATTTTTTTGTGGCCTCGGCCATGGGTGGTGCTCCTTCCTAAAGGGGGAGGTTCAAATTGGATTACCCCGCCTCTGCGCGGGCGCAGTGCTTTCAGCGACGAAACGACGCGGAGCGGGAAGGTACAACAGAAGTCTCGGAATCTGCCGGCCGCTCATACCCTGAGTCGTTCGGGGGCGGAAGTCACGGTCTTTTATTCCGGAACCCTGCGGAAAATATAAGGGCCGCAGTTGGCAAAGTACCTCTGTTAATAGTGCATGTCAAGCTCGAACCACTACATCTAGTGTGTTAGATGCGGAAATGAAACAATATGCCTCAATTCCCTGCAATCAGCTGTGGAGAAGTCCGGAGATGCCCGTCCGTAGCGGATAAGAGCCCACATAAATTTCCGGAGATGGCCAGAGTCGAAAAGGAAGTTAAGCAGAGATGAATTTCAACCACTTTGAGGAGGCTACGCCGTCGCCCCAGGCAGGGCAAGGCGCAGAAACTGTGCATTCTCCGTGGAGGCTTGTGGAAGGTGTGGAGAACGCGACCAGCTCCGGTATGCCATCAAAATTTACGCCGTTAAATTTTCCGACATTTGTTGCTTTTCTCCGATTCGTTCCAAACGATGCTGAATCCAATACCTACCAGGGAGACTTCCCGAGGAGCAATCTCTTGTCGCAGAACAAAGAAGCGTTCGAAAAGTTGAAGCACGCGCCGGCCATCCCGGGCGTAATCGAGGACATTTTGAAGCGCTGGAGCCCGCGCGCGTATTCAGACCAGGTAGTAACGCCGGAGAGTCTGAAAGAGGCTTTCGAGGCGGCGCGCTGGGCGGCCTCTTCTTATAACGAGCAGCCTTGGCGCTTCCTGGTAGGACACCGCGGCGATGAGACCTACAAGAAGATCCTCGAGAGCCTGATCGAGTTCAACCAGAGCTGGGCGAAGACCGCGCCGGTGCTGATTCTTTCCGTGGGCAAGAAGACCTTCACTGCGAATGGCTCGCCGAATCACTATCAACTGCACGACACAGGCGCAGCGACAGCTTACCTCGCACTGCAGGCAACGGCGCTGGGTTTCCACACCCACTCCATGGGCGGGTTCGATCTGGACAAGGTACGCAAGTCCTTCAACATTCCTGAGGATTTCGAAATCGGTTCGGTGACTGCGCTGGGCTATCTCGGCGATCCCGACACTCTGCCTGAGCAGGTGAAGCAGATGGAGCTCGCGCCACGTGAGCGCAAGCCGCTGAGCGAGATTGTATTCAGCGAGTGGGAAAAGCCGTTGAAGTTCTAACGTCCGGCCGCCCAGGCGCAATCACTCCGCGCCTTTGTTTATCCCACGTCCTACCGCGGGACGTGGGATTCTCTTCTGTTCACTCTGCGGATTCTCCGTAAGACTTCTCATTATTAATTTAACGGGCGCCTGTTGCAGAGACGCTTAATCTTGAAGTTTGTACATGCGCCGTGTTCTTTTCTTTCTCAATCCGCTGCTGATGGAACGCCGCAACCGGCGCGCTGCTGTTGATCGCGTCGCCGGCATGTTGCGTGAGACGGGCTGCACCGTCGAATTGCAGGACACACTCTCGGCGCACTCGGCCGGCGAGCAGGCGCAGGAGGCGGTCACCAACGGCTTCGACACCATCTTTGTCTGCGGCGGCGATGGAACCATCTTCCAGGTGATTCAGGGAGTGGCCGGCTCGTCGACCGCGCTGGGCGTGATCCCTTTCGGCACCGGCAACGTTCTCGCCCAGAATCTTCGCTTGCCTCTGAACCCAATTGAGGCCATGCGCGCGCAGATGAATGCTCCGGCGGTGCCGATTCCCCTGGGCAAGATCACCTGCAAGACCGCAGGGCACACGAAAGACCGGAATTGGTATTTCGTGATTGCGGCGGGAATGGGAGTGCATGCCGCGCTGATGAACCTCGCGCCCACGGGCAGCGGAAAACGCGTGGGAGGACGAGCCGCTTATTACGCGGGCGGGATACGCCTCCTCTTTCAGCACCCCGTAGAGCCGTTCGATCTGCAGATGACGCTGGCCGACGGCAGCGTGCGCAAGTGCCGGGCGAGCGAAGTGATTGCGGTGCGCGTGGGAGAGATCAATCGCTGGCGGCCGGGAGGCGAGATGCGTAAACCCGTGCTGCGGGTGGCGAGCATCCCGGAGACGACGCGACTGGGGCTAGCCCATGCCAGCTTTCACGCACTGATCACGCGAAAGAGCAGCGGAAGCTCGCAGCTTCCCTATCCGCAGTATGAAGATGTGAGCATGCTCACGTGTAATCCCATCCCCGACTATTCGTATCAGTCGCCGTTGCTCATTGAAGCGGACGGCGAGGTGATCGGCATGAAACGGGCGACGATTTCGATTGCGCAGCGGCAGCTTCGCCTGCTCTGGCCAAATTCGGCAGAAGCCTAAGCTGCAGTTGTTCCTGCCACTTCCTTCTCGATTGCGATGAAACGGCTAATTAAAAGCCAATCGGCGAAGCAGCTTTTCTAGCCGCTTCGCCGAAGGATTATTTTTCGATCTATTTGTAACTGCTGCGGCCGCTAATTTGAAACATCGGCGTCGAATGTTCCGGTTTCGACGGTTTCTCCGTGCTTCATCTGGATAAAAATGCGATAGCTCCCAGCGGTCGGAAAGCCATAGGGAAAGCTGACGACGTTCGGCAACGATGGCTGCGACATATTCATGCCCGGCATACTGGACATGCTCATAGCGGGAGCTTGTGAAGCCGAGGCTTCGGCCTGGTTCTGCGACTGCGCCATCATCATGGCAGACATGGCGGCGCTTCCAGCTGGATGAATATGCGCGAAGACGCTGCCGTCTGTCTTCACGAAGGCGGCGTGGCCCGTCATGCCCATGTAGAGAGCCATGTCCTGCGCCGGTTGCCCCTTGGCATCGAGCAGCGTGAAGCTGAACTCCTCGGGAGTTTTGGCGGTCAGATTCGCAGGCTTCTTCCAGACCATGGTATAGCCGTCCGGCAATTTGTAACTGTTGCTGGTCTGTGTTCCATCGCCATTCCACTTGAGCGGTCCTGCTGTGCCTTCGGCGTCGTCCCCTTGCAGAGAACGGCCCGCGACGTAAGGCAGCTTGATGGATGAAACCAGCGTTTCGGGGAAGCCTGTCGCATGCACCACGTCAGCATAGAGATGGTAATCGCCGGCGGGAACAGTGGGCAGAGTGAGACGGAAGTCCCCCGTCCCAACCTGGTCAGGATGAAGATGGAAGACCACACCCATACCCGGCCAGCGAATCAGGTAGAGATGCATGAGGTGATCGTGGTCAGGGATGAAGTCATCAAGCTTACGCTGCTTGAGCCAGCCGGGATCGGTGAGCTTGAGATCGAGGACGTTGCCCGCCTGCAGTGAGGCATCCATTCGCAAAGGCTTATAGATGTAGTTGGAGTAATTTGCGGCCTCGGCTCCCCACCATTTGTTTCCGTAATAGACAGCGCCGATGAGAATCACCAGCGTAATCGCCATCACCACATAGGAACGCTGGATGCGGGCCGGCGGCGGATTGGTTCCAGGAGCGAGCTGCGCCTCGCGCGAGGCCGCGCCGACGATGCCAACCAGGCCGACGACGAGCAGGACACCCAGCAGCCCCAGCATGATTCCCATGCCCGGCTGCATACGCCGCGTCATCATGGCAGTGGCGGGCAGAGGAATGGAGAGGACGCCCGGTCCTTGACTGCCGGAAACGGTAAAGCGCACCTGCCATGAGCCGGTGGCCATGATCCAGAGATGGCCGGTGAAGAATTGCGGATCAGACGACGGCCGCTTCATGCTGTCAGCAACGGGAGGATGCTTCGACGCTTCGCCAGTCAGCGGTATGGGCGTGATGTCGATGCGATCGACGCCAGGAGTTTGCGAGCGAACTTCGATTTCGGCAACGCCGGGAATGACGGCGGGCGGGCGCAGGACGACGAAGAGCTTATACGGGCCGGCGTTGCCCTGCTCGTAGACATCGGGACTGCCGACGTGCGCATGAAGCGGGTGCACGATCATCGCAATCAGGAGCAGCGGCAGAATTCGTAACAGGTTTCGTTGCAATTGCGGGCGCCTGATTAGAAGTACGGGAAAGCCCAGTGCTAGAGCGCCTCGATTGCCGAGGTCTTTCGCAGGTGCGGAATGGAAAGAAGACGCGGATCCTTCGATCCGCGTCACTTGCACAGGATGACAATCCGTCTTACTTTTCATTGCTGGATTCTGTGGGTGGTTCATCGTTGAATTCTCTTCATCCAGCGGCCTAAGGCTAGTCCAATCCACGTGCTGATTGCGGCATAGACCATGGCCATGGCCAGCCCCTTCCACAACGCCAGACCGGATTGGGGAGCGATGAAATGGCGCAGCACATCGGCCGACCACGGAGGCGTACCGTAATCGTGATAGGCGGTGCCAAAGAATCGATTGGCCGCAGCCGGCGACATGAGAAAGCTGGCAAAAGGCCACTCGGCCGCTACCAGCGAGAGAACGAATACCGGCCCAGCAACAAGCGATAGGAGCAGCGGCTTCAATTTTTCGGCCCTGGCCATCAACAGGTCGCAGAGGATCGCGGGAACGATAAGCAGCACCGGAAACCGGGGCGGAATGAATTGCGTTACGTGCTGGAAGACAGGCCCCAGCTTAGGCTCGGCGGGAAACAAGGGCAGGATGAGGATCAGCCCAATAATGAAGACACTGTAGATCAGGGTCATCCAGGTTGCGGCCCAGCGGTTGCGCGAGCAGATGTGGGCGGCTGCAAAATAAAGGGGCGTGCCGATGGCTACGGCGATATAGGCGCTCGCCGAATGCAGGTTGACGTCCCATGTGTACTCCATGCGGAAGAACATGGAGAGCACCAGCATGAGCCCGGCGATGTAGAGAAAGAGCAATTGGAGTTGCCGAAACTGGGTGGCTCGCGCCGGAATGTCGGCGGATCGATTCATGGCCGCGGCAATGAGAAACAGCGCCCCGATGCAAACTCCCCAGATGCCGATCATGAGCAGCGTATGTGGCGGCGAGATGATCTTTACGTCAAGACCGTAGGCGTTGTGCCACCAGTTATCGAACGGCGCCGAGGTAAGCATGGCGATGCCGCCCCAGGCCGCAATAAACGCGCCGATCGGGCCGCGAAAGCCGAGCACGCGAACGGAAGTGTCGGCCATCTGCGGCCGGGGCGCGAAGGTGGTAAAGAGGATCAGATAGCCGCAGCAGATGCCGGCAAGAACTCCGCAGGCGTAGATGGCCATGTGAGCCGGTGTCCAGAAACTGTCCCGGCCGATGGAGCGGTGCCAGGAAACATCCCAGTGAGCACCGATGGTGACGGAGGTGACTGCAAGCGCCGCACACCATAAATACCAGGGGATGCGAGGGAGCTTTGCTGACGGATGAGCGGTGGATAGGGTGGCCATTGTGCGGTTTCCTCGCTACGGTGACAGATCTAGAATACAGGCTCGTGATTGAAGACAACGGAAGTCCACCTTTATTCCCGATATGCGTTTTCAGTGTTACGAGAATCAGCCTGATCTCGTTTGTTTGAACCAGAAGATGTCACTTAACCAGGAAACTTCTGGTGACAAATCTTGTGTTCGAGATTTCGAGGAGGAACGGTCTGTGAAGCATTTCGCTGGGTGGGTAATGGCGCTGTGTGCCGCGACAGCGTGGGGACAATCAACAACCGGTTTGTCGACACAATGGGAAGAACTGACAGGGCCGGACTTTATTACTGCGATTCACCAGGCACAGGGTGTCTGCCTGCTGCCGTTCGGAATCATTGAGAAGCATGGGCCGCATCTGCCACTGGGCACGGACCTGATCAATGTGCGCTATGCCTCGCAGCACGCGGCGCAACAGGAATATACGGTGGTATTTCCTCCCTACTACTTCGGGCAGATCGCTGAGGCGAGACAGCAGCCGGGCACGGTCTCCTACAGCATGAAGCTGCAGCTGGAGCTGCTGCAGGAGACCACCGATGAGATGTCTCGGAACGGCTGCAAGAAGATCGTGATCGTGAACGGCCATGGCGGCAACGAAAGCCTGTTGCCGTTCTTCGCCCAGGCGCAGCTTGAAAGCCAGCACGATTATGTCGTCTACGTTTACTGGTGGCACGCGGGCAATGCGCCGGACCGTCCGAAGGAACACTCGAAAAACGATATGCATGCCGGCGAATCGGAGACCGCGCATACCTTGATCTCGCGGCCGGATTTAGTACATCTTGATCGCGCTGGGCAGGAGTCGGGCGCCGACGAGAACCGGCTTCATCTGCCCGATGGGTTGTATACCGGGATATGGTGGTACGCGAAGTTTCCCAATCACTACTCGGGCGATGGCAGCGTGGCCGCCAAAGAGCTTGGCGAATACGACATGAAGGCCTGGGAAGCCGGCATCGCGGATGTGGTCCGCGCCGTGAAAGCGGATGAAACCAGCCTCAAACTGCAGAACGAGTTCTTCGAGGCGGCGAAGCATCCGCTCGAGACAAAACAATAAGCGCAGATCAATAATCAATTCGAGCAATTGAAGACGGCCGCGAAGAAGAAAGCGAATCCTTCTTCGCGGCTATTGCTTCGCAGCGTGATAGCCAGCTTTGATAGCTTCCTGCTCGGTCATCCATTGACCGTCTTTGGTCTTGCCATACCAGCGCGAGGCCGGCTGATGGTAGACCTTCGAATTCGGATTGGCCCAGACCATTCCAGGCTGAGGCGGCGTCTGCGAAACCGTCGCCGAAGTAGTGCTGTGAACAGACGGCTGCGCTCCAGATTGATCGACAGCCGACACTAACGTTGCGTGAGCGCCGCGAGCTCTCGCCAGCGGATCGGGAATCTGCTCCTGGGGCTTGGTCGGCGGCAGCGGAGGTCCGGCAGCGGTCGCCGTGCAGTTTGTCTTTGTTCCCGCTGCACTCGTCGCCGCTGCACTCGTCGCCGTTGTGTTCGTCGCCGTTGTGTTCGTCGACGTTGTGCTCGTCGACGTACGCGCGCCCGGATCAGACTTCGCCGTGACTGCAGTGGCGCTGGTCCCCGAAGAGGCCGCGCTCGCTCGCGAAGTCGAGGCGGAGTTGATGGTCGCCGTCGTTCCCGGCTTCGTGGCAGGTGCGGTCGCTTGGTCCTGCGAAGACGCCGTCGTTTGCGAGTACAGCGCGGGCGATACGAGTGAGAACAAAGAGACTCCCACGGCAACAAATCCCAGAAAACTTTTGCGCGTCATCATGTGAACCTCCTTACCTCGAGCCACAACCAACGATGGATGCGAATCGTCGCTCATACCGTTGCCGCTCCTGCTTATCTTCACTCTTGTTGAGACGCTCCAATATGCATTGGAGTCTTGACCTTGGGATGGGGAGTTGTCAAGAACGGAGAGTCATCGCAGCAAAGCATTCTCGCCCGCTCGATCGGGCTTCCATCGACAAACTGAATGAGGTGAGCAGCCTGAAAGTTGCGGCTTCGCGCCGACTCCCGCTCGCCGAATCCCAGGCCTCGGAAACGAGGCCTGGGATATCAGTCGAAGGGCAGGTTCTCCGCTATATCTCTCAGGAACGAGAAAGTCCGGCGAATTCTCCGGCCGCTTCCGATGACTCGACGCAGGCAAATGCCTTCTCGATGATCTTGGAAGCCAGGTCCAATCCGTGAGTATTCATAATGACCTCCTGAAAGTAACGTGCCTTCGCACGATAGCTAGGAATGGTCTGCACCTTATGAACAGCTTCGGCGAGCACCGCTACGCTCAGGCTTTCGAGTTCTATGAGTTCGCCTGCGCCGTGATAGGCGATTCGCGCCGCCGCTCCAGGCTGGTCATAACCGATAGGAATGGCAACCATGGGAACGCCCTGCGCCAGCGATTCGAGAGTGGTGTTCATCCCAGCGTGAGTGATGCAAAGCGTTGCGCGCCTTAGCAATTCAATCTGCGGAGCAGAGGGCACGAGGATGGTGTCCAGGGGAATCGGGCCGAGGCTCTCAGGCTTAACGTTCCGTCCGATGGAAAGCACAAGCTGGAATTCCGGACGTGATCTAAAGACTGCGAGGATGGTTTTATATACATCATCGAGGCCATTCACCAGCGTTCCCATGGACGCGTAGACCAACGGCTTGCCGTTCAGTCTCTCCCACGGGAAGGCTACCGGCTCGCGTCCCTTGTTGTCGTGAAATGGACCGGTGTGGTGGAACTGCGGAGGCCACGGAATACCGGGGAAGTCTAACTCCTTGGGAGTCTGCGAGACCACGGCAAGCTTGGAAGTGGTTGCGCTCGGATCGCTCCAATCGATCTGCAGCCCGGCCTTCTCGGCAAAGGGGACGGCGAGTTGTGCAATTGGAGCAAGCAGGCTGCCCATCCACTCCAGTCCTTCAATATTTCTGGCGAGTCCTTCGGGCGTGATATCTGGCATGCCAGGCAAGAGGCATGACGGCGTCGTACCAGAGAAATCGATGTTAAGCACATTCCAGACGTGAACATAAGGAATGCCAAGGCTCATAGGAACAAGCTCGATGAAAAAATGGGCAGTATCCAGAACGAGAGCGTCGACTCCGGCGTCTGCAATGGTCTTCGCAAGATGTTTCAGCGCGGCTTCGGTGAGACCGGGCGACAGGTGCTGGAAGGTGTAGTTCAAGACCTCTTGGCCGTGAAGCTTAGACACGTTCGCCCATTCATCGGTGATAGTGCCGAGGGGATATTCCTTCTCGCAATAGGGCACAAAAAACAGCCCAGCAGCTCGAGCGAAAGGCTCGACATCAGGAACACCTATGAAGACAACGTCATTTCCGCGTGATTGCAGCCGCCGCGCCAACGTTGTCATAGGATTCAGATGGCCGTACAAGGGAAGGCTTACAAAACCGATTTTCATTTTTACCTCTCTCGTTTGCACGAAGCATCCCTCGATATGTCACTCAGCGGTCGAGGTGCAAGCACAAAGACTTCTTGCTAGAAAGGACACGAGAGAGAGGCCGTTTATTCCGAGAAAGGAAGCCGGTGATGCCCTGTATTGTGGCCGACTTTCGACACGTATGGCGTTATCGCAAGCACACGATGACGTGTAACTCCGTGATACCGCTCGTCCAGGGTGCAGTGTGCGGATAATCCGGCAATATCGCCCCACGCGAGAGCCAGTGCGGATATAAGTAGATTGGAAAGGATATTCAGAATGCTTCTCGCCGCTTCGGTTCTGCTCTCCGCCGCAATGATCTTCCCGCAACCGGCAAAGGATGTTTCTCCAACCCCCACTTGGGAAACGCTGCCGGCGCAGCAGGCGCTCCCTCCAATGGCGACGCAAGGCTACGTCGATCATGACGGAGCCCGCATCTGGTACGGCATCGTGGGTAAAGGCGAGCCGGTCATCCTATTGCATGGAGGAATGGCGAGCAGTTTGAGTTGGGGAAATCAGCTTCCGGCCTTGATCGAATCTCACCACGAGGTGATTTTGATCGACAGCCGCGGGCACGGGCGCAGCAGCCTCGGACCTCACCCACTGTCCTATGAGCTCATGCAGAGCGATGTTGTAACCGTGATGGATACAATACATCTGAAAAAAGCATCCTTCGTTGGCTGGAGCGACGGAGCCAACATCAGCCTCATCATGGCGATGAAGAATCCAGAGCGGATCAACCGGCTTTACGCCTTCGGCGCAAACATGAATACTGACGCTGTCGCGCCCGGCGCTTTTACTTCGCCCATTCTTTCGGCACTGGCAGCACGGCTCGCGAAAGATTACGCTCGCATCTCGCCCACGCCCAATGGATTCGGCACGCTTCACGAAGCCGTGGAAGCAATGCAGAAGAAAGAGCCGAATTACACAACGAAAGAGCTCGCAGGAATCTCAGTATCGAAGATTGCCATCGCCGATGGAGAGCATGAGGAGTTCATCACCCGCGCTCACACCGAGTATCTGGCAGCCACCATCCCCGGCGCCACGCTCATCATTCTTCCCAGCGTGAGCCACTTCGCACCATGGCAGGATCCAACGTCATTCAACAACTCACTTCTTCAATTTCTCGATAAGTGAATCCGACGGCCAGTCCGCTGCCGGAGGAGTTGAGAACACAAACACAAAAGCCCAGCTTGCGCTGGGCTTTGTCTGTTTACGATGATGCGGGTCAGCTCATGCGGCGTAAGCCGCGGTTCGCCGACCGCGCAGGTCATTCGGAGGCGGCCATTTCTTCGGCTTCGCCTTCCTGGCGCATCATTTCGAGCTCGCGCTCGGCTTCCTCGTAGGCTGTCTGCACTTCCTGCTGAACCTTCTGGGCCGCTTCTTCCAGCTCTGGGGAGAGCTGAATGTTGCGGTAGTACTCCATACCGGTTCCGGCGGGAATGAGACGGCCGACGATGACGTTTTCCTTGAGGCCGCGCAGGTTGTCGATGGCTCCGTTGATGGAGGCTTCGGTCAGCACGCGCGTGGTCTCCTGGAAGGATGCCGCGGAGATGAAGCTGTCGGTCGAGAGCGAGGCCTTGGTGATGCCCAGCAGCAGCGGACGGCCGATTGCGGGGCGTCCTCCTTCTGCGATGGCGCGCTCGTTCTCGTTGCGGAAGCGGAACTTATCGACCTGCTGCTCGAGCAGGAAGTTAGTGTCGCCGACTTCCTCGATCTTCACCCAGCGGAGCATCTGCCGGACGATGGTTTCGATGTGCTTGTCGGAGATGGCCACGCCCTGGAGACGATAGACTTCCTGGATTTCGTTCACCAGGTAAGCCTGCAGCTCCTTCTCGCCAAGCACGGCAAGAATGTCGTGCGGGTTGAGCGGGCCGTCCATCAGCGGTTCGCCAGCTTTCAGGCGCTCGCCTTCCTGCACGTTGACGTGGATACCGCGCGGTACGGAGTATTCCTTCTCTTCTCCGTTGTCGGCGGTGACGTAGATCTTGCGCTGACCCTTGGCCACTTCACCGAACTTCACCACACCATCGATTTCCGAGATGATGGCAGTTTCGCGGGGCTTGCGGGCTTCGAAGAGTTCGACGACGCGGGGCAGACCGCCGGTGATGTCCTTGGTGCGCGTGGTTTCGCGCGGGATCTTGGCAAGGATGTCGCCAGGCGAGACCTCGTCTCCGTCCTGAATCATAAGGTGCGCGCGCGAGGGCATCAGGTAACGCTTGTTGCCCTTGGCTCCCTTGATGATGATGGCCGGCTGGCGCTTCTCATCGGCTGCGTCGGCGACGACGAGACGGGAGAGGCCAGTGACTTCGTCCACTTCTTCGTTAAGGGTGATGCCTTCCTGCAGATCCTTGAACTGGATCGTTCCGCCAATTTCCGTCAGGATGGCAAAGGTGTAGGGATCCCATTCGGCCAGTACCTGACCAAGCTGGACAGCCGCGTTCTCTTCGACCTTGAGCTTGGCGCCGTAGACGATCTGGTAGCGTTCTTTCTCGCGACCGCGGTCGTCGACGACAGCGATGGAGCCGGACCGGGTCATCGCTACCAGATCACCCTGCTTGGAGCGCACAGTGACCAGGTTGATGAAGCGGACGGAGCCATTGTTCTTCGCGTCGAGGCGTGACTGCTCCGACACTCGCGATGCGGTACCACCTATGTGGAAGGTACGCATGGTGAGCTGGGTTCCGGGCTCGCCGATGGACTGCGCAGCGATGACGCCGACTGCTTCACCGAGCTCTACCATGCGCCCCGAGCCGAGGTTACGGCCGTAGCACAGGATGCAAACGCCGCGCTTGGACTCGCAGGTGAGCACGGAGCGAATCTTGACGCGCTCGATGCCAGCTGCCTGAATGGCGGAGGCCAGATCCTCGTCGATCTCCTGATTGACGTCGACGATGACGCTGCCTTCGAAGTCCTTCAGCTTCTCAAGCGACACGCGGCCGATGATGCGGTCGCGCAGCGGCTCGATGATCTCGCCCGACTCAACGATCGGAGTGACGTAGATGCCTTCGACGGTTCCGCAATCCTTCTCGCTGACGATGACGTCCTGCGCCACGTCGACGAGACGACGGGTCAGGTAGCCGGAGTCAGCGGTCTTGAGTGCGGTGTCAGCCAGACCCTTACGCGCGCCGTGCGTCGAGATGAAGTACTCGAGCACGGTGAGGCCTTCACGGAAGTTCGCCGTGATCGGCGTTTCGATGATTTCGCCCGAAGGCTTGGCCATCAATCCACGCATACCGGAGAGCTGGCGGATCTGCTGCTTCGAACCGCGGGCGCCGGAGTCGGCCATGACATAAATCGGGTTCATGGCTCCTTCCGCGTCCGCCTTCTTCATGTTGTTGAACATTTCGTCGGCAACCCGTTCGGTAACCGTCGACCAGAGCTGAATGACCTTGTTGTTGCGCTCACCGTTGGTGATCGCGCCATCAAGATACTGTTGCTGCACGGCGAAGCGCTGCTTCTCCGCGTCGCGGACGACGGTGTACTTCGTCTCCGGGATAACCATGTCGTCGAGGCCGACGGAGAGGCCGGAACGCGTCGCAAACTGGAAGCCCAGCTCCTTGATGCGATCAAGCATCTTCACTGTGACTTCGAGGCCAAGGTTCAGGTAGCAGTAGTTGACCAGCTGGCCGATGCCCTTCTTCTTAAGCAGGCCGTTGACGTAAGGCATGCCCTCGGGAAGCGCATCGTTCAGGATGGCGCGGCCGACGGTGGTCGAGATGTACTGCTTCTCGTACTGAACGGGTTCAGTATGGGTCAGATCCTGATCGTCGTACGCAGTGGTCATGTCCAGGACAGGACCGCTGTAGCGCAGACGGATCGGCGACAGGGTTTCGAGCTCCTTGGCATCCAGCGCCATGAGCACTTCTTCGATATTCGCGAAGACGCGGCCCTCACCCTTGGTGCCCTTCTTGGCTTTAGTCAGGTAATAGAGACCGAGCACCATGTCCTGGGTAGGAACGGTGATCGGCTGACCGGAGGCCGGCGACAGGATGTTGTGCGACGCGAGCATAAGCACGGACGCTTCCACCTGCGCTTCGGGCGACAGCGGGATGTGCACGGCCATCTGGTCACCGTCGAAGTCCGCGTTGAATGCAGTGCAGACCAGCGGGTGAATCTTGATGGCTTTGCCTTCGACGAGGACAGGCTCAAAAGCCTGAATGCCGAGACGGTGCAGAGTTGGCGCGCGGTTGAGCAGCACCGGGTGATCCTTGATGACTTCTTCGAGGATGTCCCAGACCACGGGCTCCTGCAGTTCCACCATTTCCTTGGCCTGCTTGATGGTGGTGCAGTGGCCGGTCTGCTCGAGGCGGTGATAGATGAACGGCTTGAAGAGCTCGAGCGCCATCTTCTTGGGAAGACCGCACTGGTGCAGCTTCAATTCCGGCCCTACGACGATGACCGAACGGCCCGAGTAGTCGACGCGCTTGCCGAGCAGGTTCTGGCGGAAGCGACCCTGCTTGCCCTTGAGGGTATCGGAGAGCGACTTGAGCGGACGGTTGTTGGCGCCACGCAGCACGCGACCGCGGCGGCCGTTGTCGAACAGAGCGTCGACAGCTTCCTGCAGCATGCGCTTTTCGTTGCGGACGATCACCTCAGGCGCATGGAGGTCCATGAGCTTCTTGAGGCGGTTGTTGCGGTTGATCACGCGGCGATACAGATCATTGAGATCCGACGTGGCGAAGCGGCCGCCGTCGAGTGGCACCAGCGGGCGCAGCTCCGGCGGAATGACCGGGATCACATCGAGGATCATCCAGTAAGGCTTGTTGCCGGACTTGCGGAAAGCTTCGACAACCTTCAGGCGCTTGGCGTACTTGAGGCGCTTCTGCAGCGAGGTCTCGGCCTTCATGCGCTCGCGGAGCTCGATGCCCAGCTCGTCGATGGTGACGCGCTTGAGCAGCTCTTTGATCGCCTCGGCGCCCATCATGCCCTTGAAGCCGGTGGGGCGATACTGTGCGTCGAGCTCGCGGAAGCGGGTCTCGTCCTTGATGATCTCGCGCTCGCGGGTGGGCGAGTCACCTGGATCGACAACGACGTAAGACTCGAAGTAGAGAACGCTCTCGAGGTCACGCAGCGAGATGTCCAGCAGGTGGCCGATGCGCGAGGGCAGTCCCTTGAAGAACCACACGTGCGAGCAGGGCGAGGCCAGCTCGATGTGTCCGAGGCGCTCACGGCGAACCTTGGAGACGGTGACTTCGACGCCGCACTTGTCGCAGATGACGCCGCGGTGCTTCATGCGCTTGTACTTGCCGCAGAGGCACTCCCAGTCGGTGACGGGGCCAAAGATGCGGGCGCAGAAGAGTCCATCGCGCTCCGGCTTGAAGGTGCGGTAGTTGATGGTTTCCGGTTTGGTGACCTCGCCATGCGACCAGCTGCGAATCTTCTCAGGGGAAGCGAGCTGGATGCGGATCGCGTCGAAGTCGGTGATCGGGCTTGTCAGTTCAAATGGGCTGGAACGGTACAAGGTGTTCCTCCTTGCAGATAGCGCTTAGGGATGAGCCATTAGCGATTAGCTGCGGTTGCTCTTGTTCTTTGCTGGCGGCGTAAATTTCGGCGCCGTCTTGAATCAATCTTCGGTCGGCGATAGCCATCAGAGATTTGCTAATCCCTGATGGCTAATCGCTAATCCCTAATCGGCGGCGGCCAGTGTCGGAAGCGGAAGCTTCTTAGGCTCGCCTGCGGGGGTCATCTTGATCAGCTCGACATCCAGGCAGAGCGACTGCAGCTCGCGAATGAGCACGTTGAACGACTCCGGCACGCCGGGTTCGATCGCCGCCTCGCCCTTGACGATGGCCTCGTAGATCTTGGTGCGGCCGTAAACGTCGTCGGACTTCGCGGTGAGCAGCTCTTGAAGAATGTAAGCTGCGCCGTATGCTTCCAGGGCCCAGACTTCCATTTCTCCGAAGCGCTGTCCGCCGAACTGCGCCTTGCCGCCCAGCGGCTGCTGGGTGATAAGCGAGTACGGTCCGATAGACCGGGCATGGATCTTGTCGTCGACCAGGTGCGACAGCTTGAGCATGTAGATGTAACCAACCGTTACCGGCTGCTCGAACTGATCGCCGGTCATGCCGTCGAAGAGGTGCGTCTTGCCTGAGCTGGGAAGTCCGGCCGCTGCAAGCAGCGCCTTGATCTCCGTCTCCCGCGCGCCGTCGAAGACCGCGGTGCCGAACCAGATGCCACGCTCCATGCCGAGGCCGACGCGCACCACCTGCGTGTCGTCGAGCTCGAGCAATTGGCGCAGGGCAGCAGTTCCCACGAACTTCTCCTTGAAGATCTCGCGGATGGTGTTGGCATCCTGGTTGGTCTTCACGATTCCGGCAATGGTCTTGCCGAGTTCGTGCGCCGCCCATCCGAGATGCGTTTCGAGGATCTGACCGACGTTCATACGCGAAGGCACGCCGAGCGGGTTGAGGACGATTTCAACCGGCGTTCCATCGGGCAGATACGGCATGTCTTCCTCGGGCAGGATGCGCGCGATGACGCCCTTGTTACCGTGGCGTCCGGCCATCTTGTCGCCGACCGACAGCTTGCGCTTCATGGCGATGTAGACCTTGACCAGCTTGATAACGCCGGGAGCAAGTTCGTCGCCCTTCTGCAGCTTCGCGATCTTCTCGTTGGTGATCTTGCGGAGAACGTCGATCTGGCGCGAGGTCATCTCTTCGATCTCGTCGATCTGCTCGTTCACGCGCGGATCCTTGTCGTTGTAGCGGATGCGCTTGAGGTTCTTGGTCGAGATGCGCTCGATGGCATCGCGGTCCAGGATGGCGTCCTTCACGAGCAGGCGCTTGTTGGTGCGCTCGTCGTGGAGATCGGCCAGGACCGTCTTGCCGCCCAGAATGCCTTCGAGGCGCTTGAGGCGCTCGTCGGTGAGAATCCGAATCTCGTCGGCGAGGTTCTTCTCGAGCTGCGCAACCTGCTCGGCTTCGATCAGCTTGGCGCGCTCGTCCTTCTCCTGTCCCTTGCGGGAGAAGATGCGGACGTCGACGACCGTGCCTTCGATTCCGGGAGGGCAGGTGAGCGAGGCATCGCGAACATCGCCGGCCTTCTCGCCGAAGATGGCGCGAAGCAGCTTTTCTTCAGGCGTCAACTGCGTCTCGCCCTTCGGAGTTACCTTACCGACGAGGATGTCGTTGTGCTTGATCTTGGCGCCGATGCGGATGACTCCGCTCTCGTCGAGATCGCGCAGCGCATGCTCGCTGACGTTGGGGATGTCGCGGGTGATTTCTTCCGGCCCCAGCTTGGTGTCGCGAGCTTCAATCTCGAACTCCTCGATGTGCACGGACGTGTAATAGTCCTCGCGCACGAGCTTTTCGGAGATGAGGATCGCGTCCTCGAAGTTGTAACCGCGCCAGGGCATGAAGGCGACCAGGACGTTGCGTCCCAGGCCAAGCTCGCCCTGCTCGGTGCAAGGACCGTCCGCGATCACCTGCCCCTTGACCACACGATCGCCGTGGCGAACGATAGGCTTCTGGTTGATGCAGGTGTTCTGGTTCGACCGCTTGAACTTGATGAGCTGGTAGATGTCGGAACCGACCTCACGCGACAGCTGCGTGGGGTGATGCTCGCCTTCTACGCGGATGATGATGCGCTCGGAGTCGACCGAATCGACGACACCGTTGCGGCGGGCCAGAATGACAGCGCCCGAGTCGCGTGCGGTGACGCCTTCCATGCCGGTGCCAACCAGTGGCGCTTCGGAAACAAGAAGCGGAACCGACTGGCGTTGCATGTTGGCGCCCATCAGTGCGCGGTTCGCATCGTCATGCTCGAGGAAAGGAACGAGCGAAGCGGCGACAGACACAAGCTGCTTGGGGCTGACGTCGACGTAATCGACTTCACCACGATCGACGAGGACGAAGTTTCCCTGACGGCGGGCATTCACCAGCTCTTCGGTGATGTTGCCCTCGCCATCGAGCTCGATGTTGGCCTGCGCGATGGTGTGACGATCCTCTTCCCACGCGGAAAGATAGAAGGAGAACGGATCGACCTCGATGAGACGCTTCTTGTCCTTGCTCAATTGCTCGTTGAGCTTCCGCGACTCGGACTTCTCGAGGTGATCGCCCACACGCAGACCGCTTTCGCCGGCGTTGGTGACCTGTACGTAGTCGAGCACGCGAGCACCCGCGACGCGGCGGTAAGGCGACTCGATGAAGCCATACTCGTTGATGCGCGCGAAGCACGAGAGCGAGCTGATGAGGCCGATGTTCGGACCTTCCGGCGTCTCAATCGGGCAGATGCGGCCGTAGTGCGTAGGGTGCACGTCGCGGACTTCGAATCCAGCGCGTTCGCGAGACAGACCGCCCGGCCCAAGTGCGGAGAGACGGCGCTTGTGCGTGATCTCCGAAAGGGGGTTGGTCTGATCCATGAACTGCGAGAGCTGCGAAGAACCGAAGAACTCCCTGATCGCGGCCATAACCGGCTTGGCGTTGATGAGGTCGTGCGGCATGGCCGTCGACATCTCCTGGTACACGCTCATCTTTTCCTTGATGGCGCGCTCCATGCGGACGAGACCGATGCGGAACTGGTTCTCCATCAGCTCGCCGACCGCGCGAACGCGGCGGTTGCCAAGGTGATCGATGTCGTCGACGACGCCGATGTTCTTGCGCAGCTTGAGCAGGTAGCGGATGGTGTCGTAGAAGTCCTCAGGCGTCAGCGTGCGGCGATCGAGGGGCGAGTTGTCCTGGTTCTCGTAAAGCTTGATGTTGAACTTGAGACGGCCCACGCGCGAGAAGTCGTACTTACGCGGATCGAAGAACATGCCCTCGAAGAGCGCAGTCGCGGTGTCCAGGGTCGGTGGATCGCCCGGACGCAGCTTGCGGTAGATCTCGATCAGCGCCTCTTCCGGCTTGCGCACGGAGTCGCGGCGAAGGGTGTTGGTGATGATGTTGCCCACATCGTCGCGCTCGGGGAAGAAGACCTCGATGGAGGTGACGCCGCTCTCGATGATCTTGTGCAGCTTGTCGGCGGTGAGCTCCTGGTTGGCTTCCATGAAGACTTCGCCGGTCGTGGTGTCGATGACGTCGGAAGCAGTGACCGCTCCATCCAGCTCGGTGGTTTCGATCTCGACCTCGGAGATCTTCGCGTTGCGAAGCGCCTTGAGGATCGAAGGGGAAACCTTGCGGCCGGAGTGAGCAATCTCCTCACCCTTGTGAACAACGGCGTGCGCGGGCTTCGCACCCAGCAGGTGCGTCGTCTTCTCGGCCTTCTCGTCGATGGTCCAGTGAAGCTTGCCTTCCTTCACGTTGATCTTGTCGACGGTATAGAAGGTCTTGAGGATCTCGTCGTCGGCCTTCAGACCGAGGGCGCGCAGGAAGATGGTGCCGAGGAACTTGCGCTTGCGATCGATGCGGACATAGAGAGTGTTCTTCTGGTCGTACTCGAACTCCACCCACGATCCGCGGTAGGGAATGATCTTGCCCAGGAAGTAAGTGCGGTTGTTCGCGGTTTCGAAGAAGACGCCGGGGGAACGGTGGAGCTGCGAAACGATCACGCGCTCGGTGCCGTTCACGATGAAGGTGCCGTTCTGCGTCATCAGCGGAATGTCGCCGAAGAAGACTTCCTGCTCCTTGATGTCGCGAATCGACTTGGCGCCGGTCTCGGGGTCCTTGTCGTAAATGGTGAGGCGCACCGTCACCTTGAGCGGAGCGGAATAGGTCATGCCGCGCTCTTCGCACTCAGCCTGGTCGTACTTGAGCTGCAGACCTACAGGGTCGCCGCACTTGTTGCAGAAGTCGGGCGTGTTCTTGTTGTAGGTGCCGCACTTCGAGCAGAGAACATCGCCGGGATGGAACGGATCGGTGATGACCATGTTGCCGCAATTAACGCAGGCGGTACGAAGGTGGTGAAGACCCTTGAGGTGTCCGCACTTGCACTCCCAGTTGCCGATGGAGTAATCAACGAAATCAAGCTGCGAGATGTTACGAAAATCGGTGATGGGAAAGACAGAGGTGAAGACGGACTGGAGGCCGTTGTCTTCACGCTCCGAGGGCAGCTTGTCCATCTGCAGAAAGCGTTCGTAGGAGCGGCGCTGAACTTCAATGAGGTTAGGGATCTGAATCGATGTAGGGATTTTGGAAAAGTCGAGACGGCTACGAAGGGCGCGGTTCTCGTTGGACATTCTTCACTCCTCAGACTCGGCGACACGAGGTTCCGATATTCCGGCAAAACGAAGACCGCTCGAGTCATGCGGCATCCGCTGTCTTTGCACGCGATTCATGCCTTCTCCGCCCCGTCCGGAGGAGACATCGCGTTTAATTCTTTATGGCCGTCGCCGGCTTTGCTCGAACAGAGCAAAGAATGGGACTGCCAGTACTACTTGCGCGAAAGGCGACGTTGGGCGTAGTCTTCCGCTTTACTCAAGACAACCTCGCGGGACAAAACGTCGTCCCACGGAGGGTTTGGCTAAAGAGCCGGTGGATCTGGTTGTCTGGCGGGAACTGAAAGAAGGAGGCGCGACGCACTCACGGAAGAGAAGACATCTGCCGACAAAACGGAAAGACGCTCGCAGAGACAGCAAGTCCCACGAGCGCAACAACCGAATTGTGCACTAAAGCTTGACAGAATGTTTGCTTCCCGCCGATTCCCGTACTGCGTGTTCGCCGCCTAACTTCCGATCTCACATCATATCCACAGGGCCGCCGATTATCCTGTCGATACGCCGGTAGACGATTCCACCGGATGATTCAAAGCACCTTACCGCCAACGCGCGGACAACCGAGCCCTCGACTTGCGGGACTCGCGAATTCCTCTAGCCGGGTTGCTGGTGTAAGGGATAAAGACCGCGTTCGAAATCCGACATACAAAGACAGCCGGGCGGAACGCACCTCTATGAGAATAGCGCGTTCCGCTTTGGCATGCAACTTGCTGGCAGAAGTCAACGGTCTAAGTACAGGGCTCAGGGCAAAGAAATCGCCTTTACTGAGCCCTACACTCTCCACCCTGACAACTGGAACTACTTGACTTCGACGGTGGCGACGCCTTCGAACTTCTTCTTGATGGCCTCGGCGTCTTCCTTGCTGATGTTCTCCTTCAACGGCTTGGGAGCTCCATCGACCAGATCCTTGGCTTCCTTCAGACCGAGCGCGGTTACTTCGCGTACGGCCTTGATGGTGTTGATCTTGTTCGCGCCGGCATCCTTCAGGATGACGGTGAACTCGGTCTGCTCAACGGCTGCCGGAGCTGCCGCTGCACCCGCGCCGCCGGCAACCATCACCGGAGCCGCTGCTGCTGCCGAAACGCCAAGACGCTCTTCGAGCTTCTTCACCAGGGCTGCCGCATCGAGCAGGCTGAGCCCAACGATCTGATCTTCCAATTGCTGTAAATCCGCCATGATTGTCTCCACGTAAAACTAAATTTGTATTGCCGCCAAAGCGCCTTGACGCTTCGGTTGCCGCTCGCTCCACCCCAAGGTTTCCGATGTGCCCAGACTGGCACCCCCCAAAGCTTCCCGGCGACGAATCCGGTAAACCAGCCAGCAGTTAGCTTGCTGCTACGAACTTTTCCTTCTCGACGCCCTGGCCGAGAACCACTGCCAGATCGCGGCCGGTGGCATTGATGACCGAGGCCAGACGCTGCGCCGGCGAGTTGATGAGGAAGAGGAGCTTCGCGAAGATCTCTTCCTTGCCGGGCATGGTTGCGAGGGCCTTGACCTCTTCAACATTGATAACCTTGCCGTCGACGATGCCGAGCTTGAAAGTGAACTGCGAGTTGTCCTCGACCCAGGTCGAGAGCGCCTTGGCCAGCGCGACCGGGTCGCCGCTGGTGTAGGCCACGGAGGAAACACCCTTCAGCCCCTGCAGCGCGCTTTCGATCCGCGTTCCCTGCGATGCGCGTGCCGCGAGCTTGTTCTTGAGAACGCGATAACGGCCGCCAGCGGCGCGAACGGTCTTGCGCAGCTCGAAATCCTGCGCAACGGTGAGCTTGGCGAAGGTGCCGACGATGGCGCTGGTCGAGCCCTGAAGCTCCTGCGCGAGCTGGGCGACCTTCTCGTGCTTCTTTGCTTTGGTGATTGCCATAATTAGCCTCTAGCTTTTAGCTTCTAGCTCTTAGCTAAAACATTTGTCTTTTTTTGACCCGCTTGGGTCGCATTTCATATTGCCCCGCCAAAAACCTGCTAACGGCTAGAAGCTAGCAAGCCAAGGGCTGAACTTTACGCCTTGGCTGCGGCGTCGGCGACTGCGCTGTCGAGCGGAATTCCGGGGCCCATCGTCGAGCTCAAGGTGATGCCCTTAATGTACTTACCCTTGGCAGCCGACGGCTTGGCGCGAACCACGCTGTTGATCACAGTCATCGCATTCTCGACCAGCTTCTCCGGCGTAAACGAGAGTTTGCCCACAGGAACGTGCACCAGGGCGGTCTTATCGGTACGGAACTCGATCTTACCGGCCTTGATTTCCTTGACGGCTGCGGCCACATCGCTGGTGACAGTGCCAGTCTTGGGGTTAGGCATCAGACCGCGGGGTCCGAGAACCTTACCGAGACGGCCGACGGACTTCATCATGTCCGGAGTGGCGATCAGAGCGTCAAAGTCGGTCCAGCTTTCCTTCTGAATCTTCTCGACCAGGTCTTCGCCGCCGACGAACTCGGCTCCGGCAGCTTCGGCTTCCTTGAGGCGGTCACCGGAGGTGATGACGGCTACACGCTTGGTCTTACCCAGGCCATGCGGCAAAACAACCGTTCCGCGCACCATCTGGTCGGCGTGCTTAGGATCGACACCGAGACGCATGGTGAGATCGACAGTCTCGTCAAACTTGGCGTACTTGACTTTTTGCAGGAGCGGAACCGCATCCTGAAGGGCGTAAGGGCGGGGCTCAACGGCCGCGCGCGCCTTCGCGACATTCTTGCTGATTTTTCTCGACATACTTCCTCAGTCTTCCACCGCTCAGTCGCTGTTGCTTGCTGGCCGTGGTTGCACACGCCCGTGGTTTGAGCGCGTCTTTTGATTATCACCTAGTTCGGCGCTGGAGGCAAGGATCAAAAATCTATGGTAGCCGTCGCAGCTTGAAATCCGACCCATCGCGCCACTGCTTCCGCGTCGCGCCGGATACTAAATACTATGCCGGGACGCCAATATTCCTGAGAGTGGACGAAATCCCATACTCCCAGAAGTGATGCATTTCCAGACGGAAGCCGGTAATCGGCCCTTCGCCTTCAAGTATCTCTGGTTGCAGAAGCGTTGCGGGCTCCTGACCGGGGCGGTAGATCATGGCGAGCTTGCGCCGGGGATCGATGAGCCAGCCGAGTTCGGCGCCACGACTGAGCCAAAATTCCATCTTTGCCTCAACCGTCGAGGCACGATCACTCTCGGAGCGAAGCTCAAGGATGAATTCCGGACAGAAGCTCAGGAATACTTTCCGCTGCCCGGGACTAAGAGCATTCCAGCGGGGAGCTGAAAGCCAAGCCACATCGGGTCCGCGCATGGTCTTGTCAGGAAAGCGGATTCCGAGATCAGGACCAAAAACAATTCCCCCAGCCTGCCTGGACCAGAGAGTCAGCTCTGCTGCAAGGTACTGGTTGAGGCGGCTGCTATCAGGACCGGCGGGAGTCATGATCGTAATGCTTCCATCCGCGTCGCTCTCGATCTCCATACCTCGATTGGCAGCGCAAAAGGCTAGCAAGTCCTCGTCGCTCAGCGGTTGAGCTGGCCGAAGGATGATGGGAAGCGGGATATCACGCAAAGACAGTTCAAACGAAGACGATTCAGATGAGGATTGATCCGTCTCGCGCTGAAGAACTGGAGTGGCTGACATTCCACGCCTCCTTCACGAAGTCTATGCTACGACGTCAATGCCCATGGAGCGCGCGGTACCCTTGATGCTCTTGACCGCGGACTCGACGGAGGCGGCGTTCAGATCGGGCATCTTCTGCTTGGCGATGTCCAGCACCTGCGCCTCGGTCACGGTTCCGACCTTGGTCTTGTTCGGAACACCCGATCCCTTGGCCAGATTCGCAGCCTTCTTCAGCAGGATGGCCGCGGGCGGCGTCTTGGTGACGAAGGTGAAGGTGCGATCGACGTAAACGGTGATGACGACGGGGATGATGAGTCCGGCCATCTCCTTATTCTGGGTGCGGGCGTTGAACTGCTTACAGAACTCCATGATGTTGACCTGAGCCTGGCCGAGGGCGGGGCCTACGGGCGGCGCCGGGGTCGCCTTGCCGGCTTCGATCTGGAGCTTTACGGAAGTCTGAACTTTCTTTGTTGGTGCAGCCATTGCGTTTTCCTTTTTACGGCAGCTTCTAGCTTCTCGCTATCAGCCCCTAGCTGAATTCTTTCGGCAGAGAGCCTTCAGGGCCAATTCCACCAGCGGCTAAAACCGCTTTCCTTCTCTATACTTCCGGCGCGGCTGAAGCCATGCCCTGATACAAGATCTCTACGAGAGAGATGAGAGTCTACGGTAAACGCTAAGCTCTCAACTCCAATCCCTGCGCTACTCGACCTTCTCTACCTTGCCGAATTCGAGCTCTACCGGAGTGGAGCGGCCAAAGATCGTTACCATCACCTTCAGCGTCTCGCGATCCTCGTTGATATCGTCGACGATGCCGTTGAAGTTGGCGAAGGGGCCCTCGGTGATGCGTACCGATTCGTTCTTCTCGAACTTGATCTTGAGGCGCGGCTTCTCTTTCGACGTCTCGCTGCGGAAGAGGATCGAGCCGACCTCCGCTTCGCTCAGAGCCACCGGCTTGTCGCCGGTGCCGAGAAAGCCCGTGACCCGGGGCGTGTTCTTGATCACGTGCCAGAGATCGTTGTCCAGATCCATCTCGACCAGAACGTAGCCGGGCAGAAAGACCCGCTCGACGGTACGCTTCTTGCCGTTGACCAGCTCAGTGACCGGCTCGGTCGGAATCATCACCCGGCCGATGCGGTTCTGCAGACCAAAAGCCTGCACCCGGCTCTCGATGGATTCACGAACCTTCCGCTCAAAGCCCGAGTAGGCGTGGATGATATACCACTTGAATTGCTCGTTGGCCGGAGGCCCCAGCTGTTCGGGCGGCTGCTCGCCACTGTTTTCGATTTCGTCTGCCATCAAACCCTCTTCTAGCACCTACTGCGTGCTCCCCAGCGAGTGCAGGAGCGCGCGAAGCGCGTGATCGAGCACCGAATCCACCACATAGAAGAAGCCGGCGAAGGCAAAAACAGTAAGGATGACAACGGTGGTCGTAGTACGCACCTCGTCGCGCGAGGGCGTCACTACCTTGCGCATCTCGCCACGCACGTCTTTCAGGAACTCGCGCGTACGGGTGACCAAGCCGGTCACATGCTGCATACCCTGCTGCGCGCCGGAACGTTCCTGCTGATCGGATGCTACGATTGCCTTTGCCATAAACCCTTCTTTGCCCAGCTTTTTCCTGGTCAGAGCGGCGGGGAACCACTCTCTACTTCTTCGATTCTGATCCTACCTACGATACCGCATGTTGCCTGGTTCAAAAATCTGGCAGGGGCGCTCGGATTCGAACCGAGAAGTTCGGTTTTGGAGACCGACAGTTTAACCGTTGAGCTTACGCCCCTGTAACAGCAGGGGGTAGGGTACAGGGCGTAGAAAACCTGAATTCTCTGTGCCCTACAACCTAATCCCTGAACCCTGCCTTATTTCGTTTCTTTGTGGTCCGTGTGCTTGCGGCAGCGGTTGCAGAACTTCGAGAACTCCAGACGGCCGGTGGTCGTCTTCTTGTTCTTCGTCGTCGAGTAATTCCGCTCCTTGCATACGGGGCACTGTAATGTCACAATTTCGCGCATCTTTTTATCCTAACCGATCGGCCGAAATCGCGTCCGGGACGATCAAATCCGCTTATTCACTTCCGGGGCTAAAGCCCCTTTCTACTTTGAAGGGATTTCCGGGGGCTAAAGCCCCCGGCTCCCTCCGAAACTGCAAACCACTTTCGAGCCAACCAGGCTTAAGCTGGCCAACCGCGAGAGCTACCGGCCTTGAACTGCCCAGACCCAAGCTACCCGAATTTCAACTATCCAGCCTTAAGCTAACCGCTTTGAAGCTGGCCGCCTTTAAGCAAACCGCTTCAGCCACCCGGACTTGAGCTGCTACTTGATAATTTCCGAGATGGTGCCGGCGCCTACTGTGCGTCCGCCTTCGCGGATTGCAAAGCGCAGGCCCTTCTCCATCGCCACCGGAGTGTGCAGCTCGATCTCGAGCGAAATGTTGTCGCCCGGCATCACCATCTCCGTGCCCGCAGGCAGGGTCGCCGAACCAGTCACGTCCGTGGTGCGGAAGTAAAACTGCGGACGATAGCCGTTGAAGAACGGCGTGTGACGGCCGCCCTCTTCTTTCGACAACACGTAGATCTCGCCCTTGAACTTGGTGTGCGGCGTGATCGAGCCGGTCTTGGCCAGAACCATTCCGCGCTCCACGTCTTCCTTGGCAATGCCGCGCAGCAGAAGCCCCGCGTTGTCGCCGGCCAGACCTTCGTCCAGCTGCTTCTTGAACATCTCGACGCCGGTAACGACCGTCTTGCGCGTGTCGCGGAAGCCTACGATCTCTGCTTCCTCGCCCACCTTCACCTTGCCGCGCTCGATACGGCCCGTAACCACAGTGCCGCGACCCGAGATCGAGAAGATGTCTTCGATCGGCATCAGGAAAGGCTGATCGATCGCGCGTGCAGGCAACGGAACATTCGCGTCGACAGCGGCCATCAGCTCGTCCACCGACTTCTCCCACTGCGCCTCACCGTTAAGCGCTCCCAATGCAGAGCCGCGAATCACCGGCACATCGTCGCCGGGGAAGTTGTACTTCGACAGCAGCTCGCGAACTTCCATCTCGACCAGGTCGGTCAGCTCGGAATCTTCCACCGCATCGCACTTGTTCAGGAACACCACGATGTACGGCACGCCTACCTGGCGAGCCAACAGAACGTGCTCCTTGGTCTGCGGCATCGGTCCGTCGGTCGCAGCGACGACCAGGATTGCTCCATCCATCTGCGCCGCGCCGGTGATCATGTTCTTGATGTAGTCGGCGTGGCCCGGGCAATCGACGTGCGCGTAGTGACGGTTCGCCGTCTCATACTCCACGTGCGCCGTCGCGATCGTGATACCGCGCTCGCGCTCCTCGGGTGCGTTGTCAATCGTGTCGAACGAGCGGAACTTGTTGTTCGGGTTGTGCTTCGACAACACCTTCGTGATCGCCGCAGTCAACGTCGTCTTCCCGTGATCAATGTGTCCAATCGTTCCCACATTCACGTGCGGCTTCGACCGGTCAAATTTCTCCTTCGCCATTTCCTTCTCCTCGAATTCTGTAAAAAAACTCTTAAATGCGCGCTAACTCAGTAGTACGCATAGACTTTCAAATACTTTGCCCGGATGGCTGGCTCTACGTGCTCCACCATACTCAGGTACTGCTCGCGAATGTGGCCGCGGTCCGAGTCGCCCAGTGCAGCATACTTTGCCGCCGCTTCAGGACCAAGAAGACCGCTGGCCAGGATGGCCTCGAACTGGCGCGCGCGGAGCTTATTGCGCTGCACTCCATTCAGAAATCGCTCGACCTGTTTCGCCGCAAAAGCCGACTTCAGGGCGCCATGCACATCGCTGAAGGTCTTTTCGTCCCGAATGGGAAGCACTGCCTGTTCGTACATCCTGACCCTTGCCTTCTTTCCTCAGCGGCCCAAGCCGCGCCTATCTCGAAAATCCGACCTTCAACTTCTGGAGCGGGAGACGGGAATCGAACCCGCGACCAACAGCTTGGAAGGCTGTGACTCTACCACTGAGTTACTCCCGCACGTACTGCAGCAAGCCAGCCCGCCTTCGGCAGAAGCGAGTCAGCAAGCCAGCCCACTCCTCGGCTCGCCTGCTGACTCGCTGACTTGCTCTAAATTCTGGAGCTGATGACCGGGATTGAACCGGTGACCTCTCCCTTACCAAGGGAGTGCTCTACCAACTGAGCTACATCAGCGTCCGTTTACGAGGGCTTCGCAGTAAAACCGCTCTCGCCCTCTCGCTTTGTTCGCGCCTTTCCAGCGCTCACGCCGCGATTCACCCGTTTACGAGGGCTTTGCAGTAAAACCGCTCTCGCCCTCTCGCTTTGTTCGCGCCTTTCCAGCGCTCACGCCGCGATTCACCCGTTTACGAGGGCTTCGCAGTAAAACCGCTCCCGCCCTCTCGCTTTGTTCGCGCCTTTCCAGCGCTCACGCCGCGATTCACCCAAACCTTACGACACAATCCCGATTCGAATTCAATCGGGACTCCCTTCTCCATCGTAACGCGAACGCCCCGGCGTCAACGTTACGCGAAGAGCAAATCCACCCAGCAAAACAAACACCAGGGTGCGAACCCTGCCCGCATCCATCGTTCGCCAAGCTACCGCCGCCAGAACCCCGAGCATCGCCAAGGCCACCACCTTGCGCCTTACGCCCTCGAACACCATTCCGACGCTGCCTTCCCAATCTCTGGTGCACAGGGGAGGATTCGAACCTCCGTAGCCACCACATTCGAGGGTTTTGGCTTCGCGCTTTCGGCTCTCGCCCAAACCCTCTCGCCTTGCTCGCGCCTTACTAGCGCTCCCGCCGCGATTCACCCCGCTACTACTCAATCTCTGGTGCACAGGGGAGGATTCGAACCTCCGTAGCTCCAAGGAGCGGCAGATTTACAGTCTGCTGCCATTAACCGCTCGGCCACCTGTGCATACCACTCGAGAGCTTCGAATAAAACCGCTCTCGCTCTCTGGCTTCGCCCGCGCATCTCAGCGCCGGTTCGACCATTCCAACTATCTTCCCGCAGGCAAATTCACCGCTCATTCTTCCTGAGGACACCCAGCGGCCATCCGGAGTCGAACTCCGGCAAAAAACCTTTGCGCTGGTGGAAGGATTCCGCCCCGAAGAGCGATCGGCTACCCTGCTCACGCCTGTCTTGACCTGGGTCGTTTGGAGCTGGCGAAGGGACTTGAACCCCCGACCGCCTGATTACAAATCAGGAGCTCTACCAGCTGAGCTACGCCAGCCCAAAACAGTTCGCACCCAAGCTTACTTCGAACGCACGGATGCGTCTGCAATCAGAGGGTACAGAACAGGATTTTAGCACGATGATTCTCGCCCCGCAACGCGCACACCACGTCAGCGCCGCCAGGACATTTCACAGGGGAGACTTTCGTTGTCTTTTCGTGGAAAAGCCGTTCGAAATGCACGAGAAGTGCGGCCCTCAACACCTCATTTATCGATCCACGGGACTGTCGCCAAGGAACAGGCCGCGGCACCAACCAAACCTCGTTGATCCGGCCGCGCCGCCCATAATCCAGCAGACCGCATACGAAAACTGGAAGCAATCCCCTTCATACAGTGTCTCTATAACGCGCAGATTCGATCATTTCTGTGCTGTAATGCGCTCAGGCTCTGCTTATGAAACTACTGGCTAAATTGAATCTCCTGCTGTTTATTGTCTTCGGACTGGGACTCGTCCTGATTGCCGTCAATGCGCGCAATTTTCTTCTGGAAGGCGCAAAGAAAACAGTTGTCAACCAGGCGGAGCTGATGGCTGCCGGCGCTCTGGCCACTCGCGACTACACCGACGAAGAGATCAGCCCCATCCTCGAAAAAACGCCGGAATATCAAAATACCTTCCTACCCCAGACCATCCCATTTTATGCGGCTACGGTCACCTTCAACCGGCTCAGGAAGGCCTTCCCGGAATACGCATACAAAGAGGCCACTCTCAACCCGACAAATCTGGCCGACCGGGCTGACGATTGGCAGGCCGACATCATCGAGTACTTCCGCAACCATCCCGGAGCCAAGGAGTACACGGGCGAGCGCTCTGGAGCGACCGGGCAGACGCTCTACCTGGCGCACCCCATCGCGGCAGCGCCTGGATGCCTGACCTGCCATAGCCTGCCGAGCGTGGCTCCGGCAGCGCTGGTCAAGCGTTATGGGAATCAAAACGGCTTCGGCTGGCAGCCCAACGAAATCGTCGCCGCACAGATCATCTCTGTCCCTATGTCGGTGCCAATCGCCCTGGCCAATCAGGGCTTCCGGGACCTGCTGATCAGCTTGAGCGTTATCTTTTTCGCGGCGATAGCCGTGATCGATGTCGGCATGTACCTCATCGTCATCCGGCCGCTGCGCGCGGTCAGCGCATCGGCGGACCGCATCAGCACCGGCGATATCGACCAGGCCGCACTTCCCGTACGAGGCAAGGATGAGATCGCCGAAGTCACAACCTCGTTCAATCGCATGCATACCAGCTTGAGGAAAGCGATGGAGATGCTGAACGGCTAGAGCATTTTTCTATAGGTGTAGACCGAAGAGAGGCGCTTTACGCAGCTTTTCCGTCAAGAAAAGGTGCACTTAGCGAATTTCCAAGAGGATACAGTAATAGAAAAAATGTTCTAAATCTCTAAACTACGGTCGGCTTGTGCCTTTCGACCGCAGGAAGCGCTGGCGGTCGACTTCGGCAGGGATATGCATCGCCGCTTCCTTATACAGATCGTCGAGATTCGCGCACTTGGGGGCCAGCTTACGGACCAGCACGCTGGCGATAGGCCCAATAAACACGGCCAGCTTCTTGGTCACGTCGTCCAGCGGAAAAGCCGCAACCTGCGAGGAGCGCGGCTGGCTGGGTGATCCGGAAATCCCAAGGTTGAAAGAACCGCTGCTCGGCACGGCCATGGTGCGGGTAGGCGAAGAAAGCAGCTCGTCGATAAACGTTTGCGGAATGGCTTCGAGCGCAGCGAGAAAATCCCGCGCCGTGGCAAAGCGGTCGGCGGGATCCTTTTCGAGAGCCTTCAGGATGGCCACGGAAAGGCTCTGCGGCAGGCGAGGATCGACCTCCTGCGGAGGAACGGGCCGCTCGCTCAAGTGCGAGCGCATGATCTCGAAATTGCTCTCGCCTTTAGCGGGCAGACGGCCGGTCAGGATTTCGTACAACATCACGCCGACCGCGTAAATGTCCGATTTGCTGGTGGCCTTGTCACCGGCGATCTGCTCCGGCGACATGTAGCTCACTGAGCCGACCATGAAACCGGGCGCAGTGAGTTCGGCGGAGCGCTCGCTGATGGCGATGCCGAAATCGAGCAGCTTGGCCTGGTCATTCTCGGTAATCATGATGTTGGTCGGCTTCACATCGCGATGAACGACGCCGCGCTGATGCGCGTAGTCGAGGGCAGAAAGAACCTGGCACGTATATTGCAAAACCTGGGGCACGGGAATGCGCGTTCTTACGCTCTTGTCGCGCAGGGTTTTCCCCTTCACTAGCTCCATGACCATGACTAGCTGTCCGTCGTGATAAAAGGCGTTGTGGAGAGAGGCGATATTCGGGTGGCTGAGAGCGCCGAGCAGTTGAATCTCACGGCGGAATCGCTCGCCTACCTCCTCACCGGAGCGCTCTTGCGTCAGCAAAGCCTTGAGCGCTTCGCGGCGCTGGGAGATGACATGGGAAGCCTCGTACACCTGGCCAAGACCGCCCTTGCCCAGGATGCCTACGATTTCGTAGTCCCCGACGCGTTGTCCGATTTCAAAGGCCATAACGATTCGCAGGCGAAATCAAAAGCCCGCGCCACTCCCTTTACTAATACGAGCAGGTCCGTACAGCTCTTCTCAACGAAGAAGCTGTGTCAGGTTCGATTCCCCTCTTGTGCACCTGCAGGAGAACCACTCTAACTCTTCGGGGTTGGGTGAACCGAGGTTCGCATCACTGCTCTGCAACGAGGATAGCGCAGGCGCGCCCGGAGTGGGAGTTTCCGTGTGCGGGTGCTCAGCTCCGATTCATCAAGAAGCCGATACGGACCCTCCGAGATGTAACTGCCCATAGTTACTATCCGACTTACAACAACTGCAGCCCGCAAGACGCGGGCTGCAGTCACGAGGCGAACGGTATTTCGATTACCGGTGGCCGCCGGATACGGCGATCAGCTCGCCGGTAAGCCATGCCGAGTCGTCAGAGGCAAGGAAGACTGCAACCGGAGTTACGTCCTTCACCTGACCGATGCGGCCAAGCGGCGCAGTGGCTTCGATGTTCTTCTGAAAGTCGCTGCCGATGAAGCCCGCGGTGTGCGTGCCTTCGGTCTCGATCATGCCAGGGTTGATGGAGTTGACGCGGATCTTCTTCGGGCCAAGCTCCTTCGAGAGCACGCGCGTGATCGCATCGACCGCGCCCTTGGTTGCGGTGTAGACAGCGGAGGTGGGCGGGGTAAGCGTGCTCACCACCGAGCCAATGTTGATAATGCTTCCGCCCTCTGCGGGGAAGAGCGTCTCCGCTTCTTTGGTGGCCAGCAGCAGGCCGAGGACGTTGGTGTTGAAGATGTGATGGAAGTGCTCCTCAGTAATCTGATCGAGCGGCGAGAAAGCATAGACACCTGCGTTGTTCACCAGGATGTCGAGCTTGCCGAATGCCTTTTTGGTTTCGGCGAAGATCTTCTTCACATCGGCACCGTTGGCCACGCTGCCCTGAACTGCTACAGCTTTACCGCCCTTACCGGTGATCTCGGAGACCACGCGATCGGCGCCTTCTTTGCTGGACGAGTAGTTCACCACTACCGACGCACCCTCTGCAGCCAATCCCTTGGCGATGTCGGCTCCGATACCCTTCGACGCGCCGGTTACGACGGCGACCTTACCTGTCAGCTTGCTCATAAGAATTCTCCTGGCTATCGAATCAATTCGACATTTCGATAACTATCGAATTGATGAGCCGGGAAGACATAAGATTCACGGCGCCGGGGAAAATTCTGTGAATGCTAGCCCAGATCGGCTTGGAGACGGCGGAGGTAGGCGTCTAGCATCTCGCGGCGCACGAGGTAGCTGACGAACTTTCCCTTTCGCACCGACTGGACAAGTCCGGCGACCTCCAGCTCTTTCATGTGGTGGGAAAGCGTGGCCGGACTGATGTCGAAACAGTCGCGTACCGAGCTGCACTCCATCCCGCGCTCGTGATCGCTCAATCGCTTGAGGATCTCGTAGCGGCGAGGATCGGCGAGAGCCTTGCCAATAAGCAGAACCTGCTCTTCGGTGAGCGCGAGTTGTTTTGCAACCGGCATGGGATCGATCTTAGCGTGATGCACGGAGAGGCGGCTCGGATTCGTCCGGGCCAGATCTGGTTTTATCCAGCCAGATGTGAGTCGCCCCCTTCCCGTCCGCACACCCCGCCATGGCCGGCTGCTTGTGCTGGTGGCCCTTGTTTCGCGCGTTTCGAATAAATCGGTTGTTGCGATTATTTCGAATAACAATTACTATGTCTCGTGGAGGTAAAAACGATGCTTGGCTCTACGATCACGATGCCTCCATCCGAAGAAGAACAAATACAGGAACTCCACCGCGTTCTGCAGCTAGGAGCCCCTGCTTTATTTGGATCTGATGGAGAACGGCTCGACCTACCGGAAAGCGTGTATCAAATTCTGAAAGATGTGGTCCGGAATATGCGCGCCGGCCGTGCAATCACGATCATTCCCGAAAAACAGCAACTCACAACACAGTCTGCCGCAAACCTTCTTGGGTTTTCGCGACCGCACCTTATCAAGCTGTTGGAAGCCGGCGTTATCCCATTTCAGAGAGTCGGACAACACCGTCGGATTTTATTAAAAGATTTGGTCGCTTTTCAGAAAAAGAGAGATGCTGAACGCCGGACTGCATTAAATAAGCTCGCCCAAAAAGAATTTGAGGCTGGCGCCTACGAAGGGACCGGAATACCCGAAGGAGAAAGCGACGAGTGAAAGCCGATTACCCTGCTGTTCTGGATGCGTGTGTTCTCCCGCCTATGCCTTTGGCGGACACGCTTCTGCGAATGGCAGAGACACCTCGGCTTTATCTTCCAAAATGGTCGAATGAAATCATGGCTGAAGTCACCCGCAATCTCACTGGCGAGCCATGGAAGAAAACACCCGCTCAGGCAAAACATCGGGTAGATACGCTCCGCGCGCATTTCCCTGAGGCCTGGATAGAAGGTTTCGAGCCACTCATCGACCTGATGAAAAATGATCCTAAAGATCGCCACGTTCTAGCAGCTGCGGTTAGTTCGGGAACCAAGTTAATCGTGACCTACAACGCGAAAGATTTTCCGGCGAGTTTTCTGCAGCCGTGGGGAATTGAACGCAAAGGTCCATCTACATTCCCCATTCACCTGTATGAGCTGGCCCCTGGGATCGTCGCTCGGAAATTAAGGCGAACAGGCTCAAAACATAGGTATTCCGCTGGAAGATTTGCTTAGAAAACTCCAAGTGAATGTTCCCAGCTTCGTGGCGTTTTTCTGTGAGGAGCAGAGGATCGAGCTCTGAGTAGCCAGTATCTTTTCTTCTTTTCACTCGAAAACTCGCTCTGGACTCGAAGCAGGGTCGGGATGAGATGATGGAAGCACGGACCGAAGCGGGGCCGTTGCGCCATTACCGACCGAATGCATCGCCGCACCAGGCTCACGATCACTATCGTTGCTGTTTTCTTGCTGCTGTTGTGCGGCGCCATTTACCTCCGCAAAAAAGCGCCTCCGGAGGCTGCCCGCCTGCTTCCCGAATCCGATGGCATTGTTTACCTCAATCTGCGGCCGCTGCGCGCGGCAACCCATCTGGAGAAGCATCCGGTACAGCAAGCCCCCGACTACCAGCAGTTCATCGACGCCACCGGCATCCAGCCGGAGCGCGACCTGGATGAAGCGGCCTTCGCACTGCATCGCATGCCGAATCCCAAAGGCCCGAATGGCCCGGTAGCGTTCTCCGAGGTCTTCGTGGGCCATTTCGACGGCAGGCGGCTGGCCCACTATCTGCAGGGAGTGGCGGCGTCGACCGATACCTACGCCGATCACGAGATTTACAACATCCCCAACGAGGGACGCACCGTGCGCGTAGCGCTGCTCGGATACGACATGGTCGCAGTGAGCAATACGCCGTCCGAAGAGCAGATTCATTCAATTCTGGATCGCTACAAGACCGCAGCGTTGCCGTTTACCGGATCGTCCGTGCTGGCCAGCCATTATGCAGACGTGCCGCTGCTATCACTCGCCTGGGGCATCGGGCAGATCGGGCTTCCGCTGGGCGATGAAAGCGGCAATCTCCAGGTGATGGGCATGTCATTGCCGCTCACGTTGGACGCGACCTTCGTGGCCTCGCTAAGCTGGACCGGCAAAACCCGGCTGCGCGTCGAGGAGATTGCACCGAACGAAGCCGCCGCGAAAACTTCTGCGGATTCCATCGGCACGCTGCTCAATTTCGTGCGCAGCGCCGAAGACGGAGCGCAGGCAGGCGCAGTTGATCCCGACACCAAGGCGTTGCTGGACAGCGCTCAGATCGAGCATCACCGCAACCGGGCGGTGTTGACGGCAAGTATCCCGTCCGGGCTGCTGCAGAAGCTGGTGAGTGCGCCGGTAGAGCTGCAGAACGAAGGGGAATCCCGAAACCGACCGCCGGGGCAAAATTAAAGGCGTCCATTGATCGGCGTGGCTCGTCCAAAAAGTGACAGCTGGCGCTGCGTGCGTTTAGGCTTCTCTCCAGAAAACGTTCTTCATCCAAGCTGCCATCTGCTCTTTTAACCTCTCAAATGTCTGACTAGCTTCACGGAGGAATGCATGCCGAGGAATCACTCGACCCGATATCTGCAGATCGCCCCCATCGCTCTGGGGTTGTTGCTCTGTACCATCCAGCCGCTCATAGCCCAGGATTCAACCGCCAAACCACTCACCGGGCAAGACGCGTTCACTGACTACACCAAGGAAAAGCCGGGAACCGCCCGCAAGCTTACCGTTGCCGACCTGCCCGCTCCCTACGCCACCAAGGGCGTAGATAACGGCGCTCCGATGGTCAAGCGGCCGGACGGCGCCATGCCGCAAGCTCCCAATGGGTTCAAGGTGAGCCTGTACTACACCGGGCTCGATCAGCCGCGGCTGATCCGTAAAGCTCCCAACGGCGACCTGTTTGTCGCCATCAGCTACTCCAACAAGATCATGGTCTTTCGCGGTGTCGACGCCGACGGCAAGCCCAAAGAGGTTTCCACCTTTGCCGAGAACCTGAGCCAGCCGTTCGGTATCGCGTTTTATCCGGCGGGACCGAATCCAAAGTGGGTGTATGTCGGAAACACCGATGCCGTCGTTCGCTTTCCCTATAAGAATGGCGATCTGAAGGCGTCAGCAGCGCCGGAGAAGCTGGCCGACCTGCCCGGCGGCGGCAAGCTGCGCGGCGGAGGCCACTGGACGCGCGACGTCGTTTTCTCGAAGGACGGCAAAAGAATGTTCGTCTCGGTGGGTTCGCACTCCAACGTGGATGACTCCGACACACATCCAGAGGAATTCCACCGCGCCGACGTGCTCGAGTTCACTCCGGAAGGCAAGTTCACCAAGGTCTACGCCTCTGGAATCCGCAACTGCGTAGGTGAGGCGATCAATCCGACGACCGGACAGCTGTGGTGCTCGACCAACGAGCGCGACATGCTCGGCGACAACCTGGTTCCGGACTACATCACGCATGTCCAGGAGGGCGGCTTCTACGGCTGGCCCTGGTACTACATGGGCAGCAATCAGGACCCGCGGCACGAAGGAAAGCATCCGGAGCTGAAGGGCAAGATTCTGGTGCCGGACGTCCTGCTGCAGCCGCACTTTGCCTCCCTCGAAATGACCTTCTACGAGGGATCAGAATTCCCTGCCTCCTACAAAGGCGACGCCTTCGCGGCGGAGCATGGATCGTGGAACAAGGCAGCTCGGGCCGGCTATGAGGTGATCCGCGTTCCCTTGCACGACGGCAAGGCAACCGGCGCGTATGAGGACTTCCTCACCGGCTTCACCACGGACGATGGACACGTATGGGGACGCCCGGTAGGCGTGACCGTAGGTGAAGACGGCTCCCTGTTCGTGACTGATGACGGGTCGGGGTCGATCTGGCACGTGACCTACGCCGGGCAGTAAGCTTCGTTAGTCAAGAAAGACAGAGGCCGCCTTTTGGGGCGGCCTTTGTCTTTCTTGAAATTGTGTTTAGCTAATTCCCACATCTCAAAAGCGAGATGCGGGGCACCCGGTGTACTGTGACGGTCTAAATTCCTCACAGAGATGCCATGCCTAGAGTAAGTTCGTCATGGCGCGAAGCGCGTGTGCCCGAACGGCTAGTTCCCGATACCGCTTTGGCCGCCGTTGGCGCTGGCCAGTTGGTCCATGGTCTCGCGCAGGTACTTGTGCGGATTCACCGGAGTGTTCCGGATGCGGACTTCGTAGTGCAGGTGCGGACCGGTGCTGCGTCCGCTGGTTCCGACGTAGCCGATGATCTGGCCGCGCTTGACCTGCTCGCCGGAGGTGATGGCAAACCCGGAGAGATGGCCGTAGAGAGTCTGAATTCCGTTGCCGTGATCGACCAGGATTTCGCGCCCGTAGCCGCTGGCCAAGCCTGCCGTAATCACTATGCCGTCGGCAGTGGCGCGTACCGGCTGGCCAAAGCTCGAGGAGATATCGATGCCGGAGTGAAAGGCGCCTTCCCCATTGAACGGATCCTGACGCTCGCCGAAAGAGCTGGTGATGGGACCGACTACCGGCCAGAGAGAGGGCGCGTCGGCGAGATTCAGCCAGCTGTCTCCGCCATTGCTGTTGGGCGAGAGGCCGATCTCGAAGGCCCGCGACAGCCGCCCGGATAGCGCAGTGGTGCGCAGCGAGGCTAACTGGTCGAGACTCGCGGTATAGGCAGCGTCGGTGAAGTTTCCATTGGTATCGACAGAAACCGTCGGGGCTGTGGCCGCGCTCTTGGCGAGCTTGCTCTGCTTCAAGCCATAGAGAGCGGTCACTTCGCTGGCCAGCGAGCCAAGCGATGCGGCCTGCACCTCTTTCTGGTGCGCGACCTGCTCCAACTGCTGATAATCCTTGCGCAGCGCCTCGTGCTGGGAGCGAATCTGGTTGAAGCTGGCGGTCTTCAAAAGCATTCGGCTATAGGAGCCGGCCATGCCGGTGATGGTGAATACGCCGACGATGGCGGCTGCCGCGAATACGTATGCGTAATGCAAAGGGACCGGGATCTTGCGGAGTTTGCCGTTCTCTTCCGACGCGACAAAGATGATGTAATAACGTCTGCGCAAGTGCTACCTACGGGTAAATCAGATTTTTTCGTCACATTCAGGAAACTCTCTCGCCCGAGAAATACTCAAAGGTTCGAGGAGAGCCCTGCTCGATCGGGTGTTAGCTTCGATAATTTTCCTGATCTTTTATTGAAGCTAGCAGTTGGCCTCAGGCGGGTCAACCGAATGGCGGACATTTGCAGGTAAGATTTTTGTCTCCAGGTTGTTGCTCTGCCGGCCTCCGGATTCCGCTAAACAATTCATTTCACTATTATTAACCCTCCACGCTGGTAGAAATGCCAGACGGGTGTTGGCCGCGCTATGCTAGCGAGTGCCATGGCAAAAACGTCTTCCAATAACCAAAGGAACGTGAAGCAGCACATTTCTCACGAGAGCGGCGAGCGGGCTCTGATCGCGGCCATCCGCTCCCGTGCCGGCCGGTCAGGTGGCGGCGGCCTGCGGCTGGGAATCGGCGATGACTGCGCGATTTTGCGGCCTCCGGCTGGTCACGAAATCGTTGTAACTACCGATCTTTCCCTGGAGCAGGTTCATTTCCGGCGCGACTGGCATCCGCCGGAATCGGTAGGACACCGCTGTCTGGCTCGCGGGTTGAGCGACTTAGCAGCCATGGGATCGAAGCCTCTGGGAGCCTTCCTCTCTATCGCGCTCCCTCCCGAGCTGACGATCCGAGAGAAAGGAAAGAGCTGGCTGGATCGCTTTCTGGATGGCCTGCTGGCGCTAGCGGACCAAGCCGGTGTTCCACTGGCCGGCGGCGATACAGCGCAATCCCCCTCTCTCGCTGCGCGCGGAGGAATGCAATCCGGGCTGGCAGCCGCGGACATCGTGCTGGTGGGCTCAGTGAAGCAGGGCCGGGCACTGCTGCGATCAGGCGCGCGAGCAGGAGACAAGATTTACGTCACCGGAAATCTGGGCGGCGCAGCTGCCGAGCTGCTGGCTATCGGCCGGCATCCGGAAAAATTCGCCGGGGCGCACAAGATGCAAGCGGGACATCCGCATCTCTTCCCTGCTCCCAGGATTCTAATTGCCAGCCGGCTGGCGTCCGCGCGGAGGATTCACTCCGCAATCGACGTAAGCGACGGCCTGTCGACCGACCTGGCGCACATCTGTGAGGAGTCGGGCGTGGCAGCGGAGATCGATGCCGAGGCCATCCCCATCCACCCGCTGGCACTGCAAGCCGAGCTCGACGGATGGGTGGCATCGGCGCTGGGCTTGGCCCTGCACGGCGGCGAGGACTACGAGCTGCTGTTTACCGCGGCGAAAGGGGTGCAGATTCCAAGGCGTGTAGCCAGCGTTGAGGTGCACGCCATTGGCCAGATTGTGGCACGAAGGGGACGGCGGCCAAGTATCGTGCTGCGGCAGCGCGACGGCAAAACGACAGCACTGGAATCGGGCGGGTGGGAGCATTTTTCGGCGCAATGATGGCTTCCTCATTCATCCATCCGGACTTTCCGCACCATTGGACCGCAGAGATCCTGCCCCAGCGCCCCCTGATTCTGCCCAAGCGGCAATTCGTCTACCCCCGGCAGGCGGAAGAGGTGGAACGCGGAGCTCTCGAGGTGCTGGTGCGGCCCGCGGAAGGGGAACCATTTCTGGCGACCTGCGCGCTTGGCTTCGCCGATCCGGCCGCCCCGAGCGGCATCTGGAGCTGCCCAAATCCGGAGTGGGTTTGCGCCGTCTCCGGCGGCTATGCGTACCTGATCGACACCACTCTCCCAGAGCACTTCGCGCAGATCGAGTACCGCCCGGTGCTGGAAGTGCGAGGGTTACCGGAACAGAGATTGCTGCTGTTTGTGGGGCATCACTCGCTGCTCGCCTGGGGCGAACACGGCAAGGCATGGCAGACGACGCGGCTTTCCTCGGAGGGCGTGACCGTCACAGACATTGAGGGCGATGTGCTGCGGGGGATGGGCTGGGACTTGATGAGCGATGCGGATGTTCCGTTTGCGATTGATTTGCGAACCGGCGAGCGAGTTGATCCCTCACCTTGAGCATCGCGGCGCCCTGTCTTTTCAGAGGAGGAAATGACGGGAGTGAAATCCCACATCTCAGAATCGAGATGTGGGGCACCCCTAGCTCGCTTTTTTGCCGCGCTTGGGAGCGATGGCCTTCTTGAGAGCCTCGTCGATGCGGGCCTGCCAGCCGGGGCCAAGCGACTTATAGTGATCGACCACCTCCTGCGACAGGCGAAGCGAAATCAGCTGCTTGGTGGGCGCTTTCTGCGGTCCTCTCCGGTTGGGACGGGTGATGATGGCGCTGTCAAAATATGCTTCCGTCGCGGCTTCATCATTCGGATCGTAAGGGCCGTCTTCGGGGTCGTAAGGGATCGGCGCGTCTTCGGCGATATTCCGCCGTACCCGCTCCCAGTCAGTCTGACTTTTTATGCCACTCATACTCCCGCCTTTCTATGCGCGAAGATGCGCGGAATGAGATAAGCCGGACGTTATCCCCGCGGACAACGTAAACCAGAGTCAGGAAACGCCCTTCGGCTTCGACGATGGCTATGTCCAGCTTGCGATCCTCGCCGAACCGTGGCGATGAAAACGTCACTTTATCTGGATTGTCGTAGACCAAGTAAGCGTCAGCGAAATCCAAACCGTGCTTGGCCAGATTCGTTTGGCGTTTGCGTTCATCCCAAACGATCATGGCTGATTGTAGCTACGATCTGTCTAGCCGGCAAAGCTATTTTCCTGAGACTCTTGCCCGACGCTGTAAAAGCTCAACGCTGCGTCTCCCTGTTTGAGCAGCCGATAGCGATGCAGCGATCCATATTGCTCGGCGAGCTCGTGCTTCTTGATGTGTTCGGCGATGACAATGGCTTCGGGCGCAAGAATAGACACACATTCGCCGCCAAGAAGCGTGAGCGCGTTCTCGTATTCCTTGCCATCGGCATAAGGTGGATCGAGAAAGACGATGTCGGCCTTCTTTCCTGCTGTCGCGAGACGCTTGAGCACAGCCGCGGCGCTGCGCGGTTCGAGCGCGTAGCCACCTTTGATCCCGAGCGAGGTGAGGTTCTGGCGGATGGCTTTCAACGCCGGCTCCGCATTCTCGACGAAGACAACCTCGCGGGCTCCGCGGCTGATGGCTTCGACGCCAACCGCTCCCGAACCGGCGTAGAGATCGAGGAAGATCGCGCCTTCAATACGGGGCGCAAGCACGTTGAAGAGGGTCTCCCGCAGGCGGTCGCTGGTGGGCCTGGTGTCCAGGCCTTTGGGGGCGATGAGAGGACGGGATCGGTAGATTCCAGCAATGACACGCATCGATTTCCGATGGTATGCCATTCGGAGGTGTGGAATCCCGCGCCCTCAATCCAGACGCGAGACGCCCCATGCTGATCTTCGGCAACCTATCGGACAAGGTTACCGCCGCTGGATGCGGAACTAGAATTCCATCTCCGGATCCGGGAGTTGAAATCGCGACCCTCTACAATAGAACAACAGCAGAAAGGTGAAGGCCGAGAGCGATGCGAGGGTGGTCATTTCCATTAGGTAAGTGGTTCGGCGTAGACCTGCGCATCCATACGTTCTTTCTTTTGCTGCTCGCCTTTTGCCTGCTCTCGACCAGCGTTGCCGGAGTCGCCGCGTGGCGCGGATTCATGCTGTGGATGCTGCTGCTGATGGTGGTCTTCGTACGCGAGATAGCACGCCTGATCCTTGCCGCGTATCACGGCTTGCAACTGCGCAGCGTTCTGCTGCTGCCCATAGGCGGCCTCTTCTCCTACGCCAACCCGGAGAGCGCGGAGCGGGCCACGGGAGCGCGCCTCCAGCTGCTGCTCGCCGTAACCGGGCCGATCGCCAATCTCCTTTTCGCGGGCACCATCGCTGGACTGATCGCCGGATCCGCGCCGGGTGTTCCTCTGCTCGCCAGGCCTTGGATTACGCCGACCCACCTGATGCGGTCGACGATCTGGCTCAGCGCCATGCTGGGACTTTTGAATCTGCTGCCGGCCTATCCGCTCGATGCAGGACGCGTGCTGCGCGGCTATCTCGCCCGCACCCGCGGCCAGGCCCAGGCCACAAGAGCGGCTTCGGGACTCGGCCAGGGCTTTGGCATGCTGACCATGATCGCGGGGCTCGCGCTGTTGGCGCTGCCGAATACCGGGCTGGCGGCGGGATTGAGTCCGTGGCTGATCATGGGCGGCTTCTTCGTCTTCATCGGCGCGCAGCTCGAAGATCAGGGCGTAATGTTCCAATCTGTGGTGGAGACGGTGCGCATGAAGGACGTAATGCTCACCGAGTTTTCGACCATGTCTCCTTCGGACACCCTGGCCGACGCACTCTACAAAGCGATTCACAGCCTGCAGGATGAGTTCCCGGTGGTGCGCGGAGCCAACCTGGTAGGCGTGGTGTCGAAGCAGGGAATTCTGCAGGCGCTGCGCAGCGACGGCAACGGCTACGTGCAGTCGATCATGTCACGCACCTTTCAGGTGGCCGAGCCGGAAGACTCGCTGGGACTGATGATCCGGCGCATTGCCGGCGGACGCATGTCACTGGTGCCGATCGCTGATGCCGGCCGCATTGTGGGCATCGTGACCTGGCAAAACCTCAGCAACAGCATGGGACTGCTGGCCGAGCATCGACGGTTTGAACGGGAGAGCTGAGTTTTCACATCTCAAATGCGAGATGTGGGGCTCCCGAAATCTCGGCAAGGCCGGGAACATCACTCGCTACGCTCGCCAAAGATGACATTTTTCTTCTCTGAACATGAGTGATTCCCTAGACAAAATGCAGATGAGCGGTTCCGACAAAGACGCGCGTGAAGCTGCATCGCGGCCTTTGGCGCCGGGGCTCTATCTCGTCGCAACTCCGATTGGCAATCTGGAAGACATCACGCTGCGCGCGCTGCGCGTGCTCAAATCCGCCGACCGCATTGCCTGCGAAGACACGCGGCAGACACAAAAGCTGCTGAACTACTACGGCATCACGACTTCGACCGTCAGCCTGCACGAGCATAACGAAACGGAGCGGACGGTTGAGCTAGTCGAACTGCTGAAGTCGGGCGGGCGCATCGCCGTCGTCTCCGATGCGGGCATGCCGGGGATCTCCGATCCGGGAACGCATCTGACGCAGGCGGCCATTGACGCAGGCGTGGCCGTGTATCCGGTGCCAGGCGCGAATGCAGCGCTCAATGCGCTGGTGGCGTCGGGCCTGGATACGCAGCGATTTCTCTTCGAGGGGTTTCTACCGGCAAAGATGAACGCACGCCAGCAGCGGCTACAGGCGCTGCGCGCTAGCTTGACGGAGCCGCTGACGCTGGTGCTCTATGAGGCTCCGCACCGGGTGCTGGAGACGCTGGCCGACGTAGCGGCGGTGTGGGGAGGGGCCTGCCGCGTGGTGCTGGCGCGCGAGTTGACGAAGCTGCACGAAGAGTTTCTGCGCGGATCGGTAGACGAGGTGCTCACGCAGCTCAAAGAACGCGACCGCGTGCGCGGCGAGATGGTTTTGCTGGTCGAGGCACAACCCGCCGATAAAGATGCGGCCACGGCCGAGATACCGCTGATGGAGCGAATCGCTGCGCTGGAAAAATCCGAGGGCCTGAGCGAGATGGATGCACTAAAGAAGATAGCCAAGGAACGCGGGGTTTCGAAGAGCGAGCTTTATCGAGAGCTGCAGCGAGTACGGCAATCTACGCCGCGACACGCGCGAACCTAGTCTTTCGCGCGGGTCTTTCTTACTCCCGCATCTCAGGTGCGAGATGTGGGGCACCCTCTCGGAGTGAGCATCCGGCCTTTCGCCTCATGCGTTCTGGGCAATCGCCACTCGGGGTATCCCCTGCAGGTCGGCGATGAACTCGACACCGCTCCAGCCCTGAAGCAGATCGGCGATCGCATCGCGCTGGCCTTGTCCGATCTCCATCATGAGCCATCCGCCCGGCTTGAGTAACGCCTTCGCTTGCGGAATGAGGCGGCGGTAGATATCGAGCCCCGACTCGCCGGCGTAGAGCGCTGTCGATGGCTCGTAGTCGCGCACCTGCGGCTCCAGCTCTTCGGTCGTAGCAACGTAGGGAGGATTGGAGACGATGGCGTCGAAGCGCTCATCCTGCGCGGCCGCCAGCAGATCCGATTCGCGAAAATCGATGCGAGCGGCAACGTTGTGGCGAACGGCATTTCCCTGTGCGACCGCCAGGGCTGCGGGCGAGATATCGAGCGCAACGATGGTTGCCTGTGGCAGCGAGTGAGCGAGCGCAATGGCGATGGCTCCCGAACCGGTGCCGATGTCGGCGATGCGTATTGCCCTGTCATGCGGGAGGCGGGCTAAAGCCGCTTCGATAAGGTGCTCGGTTTCAGGGCGTGGAATGAGGACTGTCGGGCTTACCTGCAGAGCCAGCCCGAAAAATTCCTGTTCTCCGATGATGTACTGGATGGGTTCGTGTTGCGCGCGGCGAGCGATTTTTTCTTCGTACGCAGCGAGTTGTTCTGGCGCGATCACATCCCTGGGATGGGTGAGGAGCCAGGCTCGATCTTTGTCGAGCGTGCGCATGAGGAGAAGCTCGGCGTCTCGGCTTGCAGTCGGCGAAGGATCGAGCCGGTTCGTCCCCATTTTGATTGCTTCACGGAGTGTGATGGAATCGTTCATTCGCTTGGTTTGCCGGGCGAAAGCGGACCCTGTCGGGAGCGCGTTCTCCCAAATTTCGCTCAGGACGGAACCTTTCACGACTTGTTGCGGCAGAATCCCACATCTCAAGTGCGAGATGTGGGGCACCCGGTTGAGTGACAACCCCAGCGATACAGCCCAAACCTCGAGTCGTCACGCCACCGCTGCAAGCATCGGCAGGAATCGGCGCGAAGCGCGTACCGCCGTGCGCGGAGCACCCTAGGCTACGGCTTCGGCTTCGGCCTTCAATCTCTCTGCGTTGAAGTGGCCGGTGAGCGCGTCGACGACTGGCTGCAGCCGGCCTTCCATTACTTCAGAGAGCTGGTGAATGGTCAGGCCGATGCGGTGGTCGGTGAGGCGGTTCTGAGGAAAGTTGTAGGTGCGGATCTTCTCGCTGCGATCGCCAGAGCCCACCTGCTGCTTGCGCTCCTTGGCTTGCAGCTCGTGCTGGCGCTCCATCTCTACTTCATAGAGGCGCGCGCGGAGAACACGCATGGCCTTTTCGCGATTCTTGATCTGTGATTTCTCATCCTGGCAGCTGACCACGGTATTGGTGGGCAGGTGCGTGATGCGGATCGCGGAGTAGGTGGTGTTCACCGACTGGCCGCCGGGTCCGGAGGAGCAAAAGGTGTCGATGCGAAGATCCTTGGCTTCAATCTTGACATCGACCTCTTCTGCTTCAGGAAGAACGGCGACGGTGATTGCCGAAGTATGGACACGGCCCTGCGTTTCGGTTGCAGGCACACGCTGCACGCGATGCACTCCGCTCTCGTACTTGAGCTGCGAGTAGACGCGGTCGCCTTCGAAGATGGCGGTGACTTCCTTCAGACCTCCAACCGACGAGTCGGAGCTGGAGAGAACTTCGACCTTCCACCTGTGCTGCTCGGCGAAGCGGGTGTACATGCGGAACATCTCCGCAGCAAAGAGCGATGCCTCATCGCCGCCAGTGCCGGCGCGGATTTCGACCACGACGTTCTTCTCGTCGTTCGGATCTTTGGGCAGCAGCAGAAACTTCAGCTCTTCTTCGAGCTTGGGCTCGCGCTCTTCGAGCTGGGCCAGCTCTTCCTCGGCCATGGCGCGAATCTCAGGATCGCTCTCTTCGAGCATGGCTTTGGCGTCGGCGATGCCGGTGGTCACCTGTCGATATTGGCGGAACTTGTCGACCAGGTCTTCCAGGTCGCGGTGCTGCTTGGCGATCTTCTGGTATTTCGGCTGGTCGGAGATGATCGTGGGGTCAGCAAGCTGGCTGCCCAGGTCTTCATAACGGGTTTCGATCTGTTCGAGGCGTTCAAACATGGTTTTTTCTCGGGGTGCTGTTCAGAAATTGAAATCGGAAATGGGCAGACGTCGGCACTGGCAGCGGGAGCCGCTAGAGAAGTGCGCCGAGGGTGAGACTGTGCCGCATCATTAGCTATTTTACCGCTCTTTTGGATGCCGGACGCGGAGAAAAGACGCAGCCGGCGCATCTATAGTCATCTGCGGTAGCTGGGAGCCGGGTCGCGGAGAAGCGGTTAGCTAAGGTCCGGACAGCTAAAACACGGGCAGCTAAAAGGCAGTGAGCGGCTTGTGCCCAAATTACAGATCGGTTAGGAGTGGAGTTGGGTGAGTTCCTAAATTTTGCTGAGCTGAATGACGCGCTGGCGGCTACCAGCAAGAAGCTCGAAAAGCGGTCGCTGATGTCCACCTACCTGCGCGGGTTGGCAGTGGAAGACGCGGCGCTGGCAGCGCTCTATCTTTCGGGGAGCGCGTTTGCCGAAACCGACCGGCGCGGCCTGAACGCCGGCGGATCGCTGCTGTCGAAAGCTCTAGCCCAGCGTTCGGGAGCGAGCCAGGCGGCGATGAGTGCAGCCTATCGACGGCATGGCGACATGGGCGCGGCGGCGCAGGATCTGCTGGAAGCAAATGGACGAACGGGGCCGATTCCAGAAGCAGGCGGCGGCCTGACGCTCCCGATCGTCGAGGAGATCTTTGCGAGGATCGCGGCGGCGCGAGGTCCTGGGGCCAAATTGCCGCTGGTAGTCGGGCTGTTGGAAGCAGCGCGGCCGGTGGAGGCGAAGTATCTGCTGAAGCTGATGCTGGGCGACATGCGGACGGGAGTGAAGCAGAGTCTGGTCGAAGAAGCGGTCGCCGCGGCCTTCGAAACCGACGCGGCCACTGTCCGGCGTGCGTCGATGCTGATCGGCAATCTGCCCGAAGTCGTGAGGTTGGCGGCGGAACATCGTCTGGACGAGGCGCGGATGAAGCTCTTTCATCCACTGGGGTTCATGCTGGCCAGCCCGGTCGATTCGGTCGAAGAAGCAGTGGAGCGGTTTACGGAAGAGGTGCTGCTGGAAGAGCTGGCTCCGGAGGCTGCAGCTGGAGAGGAAGCTGCGCCCGGAGAGATCCCCGCGAAACGCGCAGGCCTGCCTCCGCCATCGACGCGCATTTATGGCGTCCTGGAAGATAAGTACGACGGCATCCGCGCGCAGCTGCATTGCGGAGATGCCTCCGAGCCGGGGCGCGTAGAGCTGTTTTCGCGCAGCCGGGATGACCTGAGCGCCAGCTTTCCGGAGCTGGTCGAGGCCTTTGCCGCGATTCCAGAAAAGGCAATCTTGGATGGCGAGATTCTCGCGTGGAGCCCTGTTTCCGCCGGCGGCACGCAGGGCCGGGCTCTTCCCTTCTCCGTGCTGCAGCAGCGAATCGGACGCAAGCGGGTGACGGCCGAGATGCGGGAGCAGACGCCGGTGATCTTCATGGCCTTCGACGCGATGTTCCTGGGCGATTCGCTTGTGCTGGAGGAGCCGTTGCATGAGCGAAGACTGCGTCTGGAGCGATTCGTAGCCCGCAATGCTTCTCTGACGGCGAATGCAGAAGCACGAGGGCAGGTAGAGCTCTTCGCCGAAACAGCGCCTCAGTTTGCGCGACTCATGCTGGCTCCCGCGGTGGCTCTCGAAAGCGCGGAGCAGCTAGATGCGGCCTACACCGAGGCGCGGGCGCGCGGCAACGAAGGCGTCATGCTCAAGTCGCTGAATAGCAAGTACCAGCCGGGGCGGCGCGGACTCGCGTGGCTAAAGCTGAAGCGCGAACTGGCCACGCTGGATGTCGTGGTAACGGGCGCGGAGTTCGGGCACGGGCGCCGCGCCGGCGTACTCAGCGATTACACGTTTGCAGTGCGGGATGGAGATGCGCTGAAGAATGTCGGCAAGGCCTATTCGGGACTGACGGACGCGGAGATCGACGAGCTGACGAGTTATTTCAAAGAGCACACGCTGGAAGATTACGGACACTTTCGCACCGTCCAGCCGCTGAAGGTGCTGGAGGTGGCCTTCAACAACGTGATGCGGTCGGAACGGCATGAGAGCGGCTTTGCGCTGCGCTTTCCGCGCATTCTTAGAATTCGCGATGACAAGCCGGTGGAGGAGATCGATACGCTGGCGCGGGTGGAAGAGATTTATGAGTCGCAGCCTGATAAGGGCAGCTAAGCTGCGGGTCGCTTAAAAGCGGGTCGCTCAAGACCGGGCAGCTAAGAAGCGGTTGGCTTGAGAGCGTTAGCGGTTGGCTCTTTCTGTGCGTTGCTATTGCTAGCTGAAATCAAGTCCCTCGGCTTCGCTCGGGATGACAGCTTTCTAAACTGAACTGTGTGGAATCCCACGTCTCAGAATCGAGACGTGGGGCACCCGGGGTCGTCGTTTTATTCTTACTTTTTCATGTTCTTTCGCGGATGGCGCGGTGCAGGAAATTCCTGAGCCCTGGACCATGAGCCCTAAACTCGGAACTGGTTGTAGCTGGCCGCTTAATCCCCAGCCGCCTTATCCCTGGCAAGCTTTTCGCCAACCGCTTCTTAGCTACCCGGCCTTGAGCGACCCGCTCCCTAGCTGCCTTTAGTGATGATGATGAGCGTGGGAGGTTACTGCTTCCACTGGCATCACGCAGCCGTGCGCCACCGGGCAGTTCGTATGTTCGAACTGGATGGTGGTGTGGTGGATGTGGAAGCTGGCGCGAAGGGTTCCGTTGATCTGCTCCAGGATGCGAGCGCTTTCGGAGGGCGGGATATCGGCGATGGTCACGTGGCTGGCCAGGGCATTGGTCTGCGAGCCGAGGCACCAGACGTGAAGATCGTGAACATCCTCCACGCCCTCGATCTGCTCAAGCTGAGTGCGGATCTCGGTCAACGAGAGGCCGCGCGGCGTTCCTTCGAGAAGGATATTCAGCGTCTCTTTGACGATGCCGAAGGACGACCACAGAATGAGCGCGGCGATGGCGAGCGAGAGAGCCGGATCGAGCCAGAGCCAGGGATGACCGCTGCGGCCCGTGATGAAGATCGCTGCGCCGCCGACGATCACCGCAGCCGTCGAAAGCGTATCGCCCAGCATGTGAACGAAGACGCTGCGCATGTTCACATCGTGGCTCACACGCCAGAGGAGCAGAGCGATGACCCCGTTCATAAGCACGCCGGCGGCGGCGACCAGCATCATGATGCGAGGCTGCACGACGGCCGGAGCGGCGAAGCGATGAACAGCCTCCATGCCGATCCACAGGCTGATGAGGATCAGGGTCAGTGCGTTCAGGAACGCGGCGAGCACGCCGGCTCTCTGGTAGCCAAAGGTCTTCCGGTCGGTGGCCGGGCGGCTCTGGAAGTGGACGGCGACGAACGATAGCACAAGCGCCAGCGCGTCCGAGGCATTGTGGCCGGCCTCGGAAATAAGCGCCAGAGAGTGGGCGCGCAGTCCTGCAAGCAGGGTCAGCACGACATACGCCAGAGTCGCTACGAGCGAAAGGCGGAGCACGCGCTGCATCTTGGCCGTCGAAGGGGCGTGTACGTGCATCTGCTTTAGTCTATCGGCGCAATGGCAGACGTTTCAATTTGATTGCGGCGGATTTCATATTTTGAAGTGACTATCGGGCTTGGCGAAAGCTACAGATAGCGCGCCGGCACCCGCGGCTTACGCGGAGGGCGGCGAATCGGGATGGAATTGGCGGTATTGCGCAGCCCGCTCCAGTTTTCGGCAACGATGATGCTGTTCACCGGACGATGCGGGTTATAGCGGACAGAGCATGGGAAGCCGAGCCGGCAATCGTAGATATTGACGTGCTCCTGCAGCAGGGTGACATCCTGCGAGCATTCATAGACCACACCGGCGACCTGGTACTTGTACAAAATGAGGCGCATACCGTCGGGACGGCCGCTTTCCTGAGGACCAAGATCGGAGATGTCGATGACCGTCCCATCGATGATGCGGCCGGACTGCACCAGCTCTTCGCGTCGAAGCTTTTCCAGCTCTTCTTCGCTGGGCCGCTTGCGGAGGGCGTAATAGGCGACAACGCCTCCGAGGCACAAACTGGCGGCGGCGAGGGCTCCTAGGACTTGGGGATCGCGCAGGGATAGGCCGTTCATCGGTTCACCAGATTGGTTACTTCCAAGGATAGCGCAGGATGCGTGTGAACCGGGAGACCAATCCTGCCACTTTGGCGGGACAGAAGAGATGCGGCGCGAAATAAAACAGAAACGGGAGATTGAGCTGGGCCAGAGACCGTATGCTCTTGACAAATCACCTGCGACCTTCTGCCTCCTCCCGCGTCTTGGGCACAGGCGCAGAGCAGGGAAATCCCCTGCGTTATACTTACGAGAAGAATGTCGAAACAAAGATCTTCCTTAGCCGCCGGGTCTGGCGGCAATTTCGTCTCCGCACAGAATGAAGCAGCCGGTTCCCGGCGCATCCGGTCAACGACCGTTATCTGCGTACGTCGCAACGGCAGCGTGGTCATGGCCGCCGACGGCCAGGTAACTCTGGGCGAATCCGTCATCAAGCACTCGGCGCGCAAGATCCGGCGGCTGTATCAGGACAAAATCCTGGCTGGCTTTGCGGGATCGACGGCAGATGCCTTCTCGCTCTTCAGCCGCTTCGAGGGAAAGCTCGAACAGTACGCGGGCAATCTGGGCCGCTCCGCTGTCGAACTGGCCAAGGACTGGCGCACCGACAAGATGCTGCGCAGCCTGGAAGCGCTGCTCATCGTCGCCGATCCCACACAGACCTTTCTGCTGAGCGGATCGGGGGACGTGATCGAGCCGGACGAGGGCATCGCAGCTATCGGCAGCGGCGGTTCGTACGCTCTGGCCTCGGCGCGGGCTCTGATGGAAAACACCGAGCTATCGGCGCGGGAGATTGCCGAGAAATCGATGAAGATCGCAGGACAGATCTGCATTTACACCAACGACCAGATCACGATTGAAGAGCTGAAAGGCTAGCGCAGTCAGCGATAAGACGGTTAGCAACATGCGGTTAGCGAAACCGCTGTTGGCAAAGAAGTGTTGGAGCATATTAAAACTCCCCAAGAGCAGGTCATTCAGCTCGCTGCGCTCAGGATGACAGCATTGAAGCACCTCTGCATTTCGTAGCTTCGCAGATTAAGTAGTTGAGAGTAGACACTATGGCGATTTATTTACCGGGAACCGCGGACGATCAGGGGCTGGCGCTTGACGATCTGACTCCGCGTGAAATTGTAGCGGAGCTCGACAAATATGTAGTGGGACAGAAGGCGGCCAAGCGGGCTGTGGCCATCGCGCTACGCAACCGTATGCGCCGGCAGAAGCTGCCGCCGGATATCGCCGACGAGATCATGCCCAAGAACATCATCATGATCGGGCCGACCGGCGTGGGCAAAACCGAGATCGCCCGCCGCCTGGCCAAGCTGACGAATTCTCCCTTTCTCAAGGTCGAGGCCTCGAAGTTCACCGAGGTGGGCTATGTCGGCCGCGATGTGGAGTCGATCGTTCGCGACCTGGTCGAGATCGCCATCGACATGGTGCGCGAGGAGAAGCTCGAGGAAATCGAAGATAAAGCGGAGTTGAATGCCGAGGAGCGGCTGCTGGACCTGCTGCTTCCGCCTCCGGCCGCCGCTCCGGCGAGCACTTCGACTGGGAGCACGGGGCCGCAGGTCGTTGAGGGCAACAACACGCTGACCTTCCCTTCTCCTGCCGACGATGCTCATCAACAGCCGCATGAGCAATCGCATCAGCGGACGCGGGAAAAACTTCGCCAGCAGTTCCGCGAAGGCAAGCTGGACGACCGGACGGTCGAGATCGATGTGCGCGAGCGCAATGCTCCCTCCTTCGAGATCATTTCGAACCAGGGCGTCGAGGAAATGGACATCAACCTCAAGGACGTGCTGCCGAACATCTTCGGGCAGCGCACCAAGAAGAGGAAGATGAAGGTCTCCGACGCGTTTGAGTATCTGGTCACGGAAGAAGAAGGCCGGCTCATCGATATGGAACAGGTCACGCGCACGGCGGTGGACCGCGTCGAAACCTCGGGCATCGTTTTTCTCGACGAGATCGACAAAATCGCCGGACGCGAAGGTGGCCACGGTCCCGATATCTCGCGCGAAGGCGTGCAGCGCGACATCCTGCCTATCGTCGAAGGCACCACCGTCAACACCCGCTATGGCATGGTGCGGACCGACTACATCTTGTTTATCGCCGCGGGCGCGTTCCACGTCTCCAAGCCCAGCGATCTGATTCCGGAGCTGCAGGGACGCTTTCCTATCCGCGTAGAGCTGCAGTCGCTGACGGTCGAAGACTTCATTCGCATTCTGACCGAGCCTAAGTCGTCGCTCACCAAGCAATACATCGCCCTGCTGGAAACCGAGGGATTGAAGCTCGAGTTCACTCGCGAGTCGCTGGAAGAGATGGCGCAGTTCGCCTTCCGCGTGAATGAGACGACCGAGAACATTGGAGCTCGACGCTTGCACACCATCATGGAACGGGTCCTGGACGAGATCAGCTTCGTTGCCCCGGACCTGACCAAGTCGCAGCCGCAGAACGAGAAGGATGGACTGCAGCTGAGCGCGGCGACCGACTTCGGCGCGACGGTGCCGCTGCCGGTCAGCGAGCGCGATAACGCTACCGGAGGCAAGGACAAAGTCGTCGTGATCGATCCCGAGTACGTGCGGCAGATGGTAGCAACGATCGTGAAGGACCAGGATCTGTCGAGGTACATTCTTTAGGCAGCTAAAGAGCGGGTCGCTGAAAAGCGGGTCGCTCAAGTCCGGTTGGCTAAGAAGCGGTTTGCGAAACCTGTAAGGGATAGAGCGGTTGGGGATGAGGCGGTCAGCTAAAACCAGCCTCACCACGCGCGAAAACGAAGAAGAAGAGTAAAAAGAAAACACTGAAATCAGGGTGCCCCACGTCTCGCGTCTGAGACGTGGGATTCCACAAGTTTCAATCGATAAGGCAGTCATCCCAAGCGAAGCCAGGGTTCGTTTTGAACCGACCCGGACTTGAGCGGCCCGGTTTTTAGCGATCCGCTTCTCAGCCGCCTCACATCAAATGCACCGGTGCTCCCATGCGGTCGAGCTCGCCTCTTACTTTCGTCAATCCGTACATGTAGCTTTCGAATTCCTCGGCAAGTTTCCCGAAGAACGCGGCTTCATTCTGATATTCGAAGAGATTGAACTGGGAGACGATGTAGTAGCTCTCCTTGCCGGTGCGCACCATCTCCAGGAAGGTCGCGTCGCCAGCGAACTTCGCGCGCTGCACGGCTTCCGGATACATGCCGGTCGAGAAGAGCGCGTAGTCGCCGATATGCTTGCGCACCTTGCGTTCCGCGTCGAAAGAGGGCGCGGTCCCGTGAATGGGGTCGGAGGCGGCGAGCATCTGGCCTACTTCTCTCACTGGATTGCCCTCCGCGTCGCGGATGAGGTAGAGGTTTTCGACCACACAGAATTCCGTGAGCAGGTCAGCGATGTACGAGGTGACTTCCGAATCATGGAGACCGAGATGCTCGGAGTAGCATTCGGAGACCGTCTGATGAAAGAGCTGGCGAAGCGCGTGTTCTTCAGGAATCATGCAACCCCCAATGAGGACCTCAGGTTGGCTTGCTTTCCTCGACCTTGCCGGTCTGTATAGCTTTCGGCAGAGCCGAAGAATTTCTTTAACCTCGTTGTCACAAATGTAAGGATTTCGATTCATCTGGCAAGTTACTAGATGAATTCATTTGCAAAATTGTTAGCACTCGCCGGGGAACAGTGCGAGTTCGCCCCGTCTTAACTTCCCCGACATCCCGCGAAACTATGCTCTCAGTACGTTCGTACCCAGGTTGACCCCCATGCCGAAAAACACGCCTCCTCCCTCCGATCCTTCTGCAGCGCAGCTCAAGCCGCAGGATGCATCCACTCCCCAGCCCGTTTTCGCGCAGCCCGAGCCATCGCCCGATCCCACCGGATTTAAAACGCCGGTGACCGATCAGAAGGATAAAGAAATTGCGAATCTCGAGCCGGTGCCGCAACCTGTCGGCAACGCCGTGGAACCGGTCCTCACGCTGGCGCAGGTTTACGGCGACCAGGGCGCGGCGAAGACTGCAGCCATTCAGAGCGCGGGGCAGATTGTGTTCCACTCGGTCGGCGATACGGGAAGTGTCGACGGGCCCTCCACGCAATCGCTGGTTGCGGACAAGATGGTGTCAGATTTCACGGAGGACGATGACGCCGATGTTCCGTCGTTCCTCTTCCATCTCGGCGACGTAGTCTATTACTTCGGCGAAGCGACGTATTACTACGATCAGTTTTACGAGCCTTATCGCTCCTATCCGGCGCCGATCGTGGCCATGGCCGGCAACCACGACGGCGTAGTCTATTCGAGCGATTCGGCTCCGACGCTGGAAGCATTCTTGAATAACTTCTGCGCACCGAGCCCGGTGGTCACGCCCGATGCCGGCGGCCTTTCGCGCACTGCGATGATTCAGCCCGGCGTCTATTTCACCTTCGACGCGCCCTTCGTGCGGGTTCTCGGACTCTACAGCAACGTGCTCGAAGACCCCGGCGTCATCTCGGATGAGAACGGCTCGAACACGGTTCTCGATCAGCGGCAGGTGGCATTCCTCACGGCGGCATTGCAGCGCATCGTCTCCGAAAAATATGTGGGCGCGGTGATCATCGCCGTGCATCACCCTCCCTTCACCGGCGGCACCGATCACGGCGGCAGCCCGCAGATGCTGGCGGATATCGACAGCGCCTGCACCGCCGCTGGCTTCTGGCCGCACGCTGTGCTCTCGGGCCACTCGCATAACTACCAGCGCTACACGCGGACGGTAAACAATACCGAGACACCCTACATTGTTGCCGGATGCGGCGGACATTCGCCGCTCTCCACCATACGCGGCACGTATCGCACGCCGTACACGATCGACGACACGCTCACGCTCAACAGCTACGACGATACGGATTATGGTTATCTTCGCCTGGTGGTGAACGCGGAAACTCTGACCATCGAGTTCCATCCCGAGGCCGATGGCGGCGTAACCAAGACACCCGATGACACGGTCACGGTGAATCTGTCGACACGCGCACTCAGCTAAGCAAAGCTTCCTCTATTAAACGGGGCACTCTCCACGGGTGCCCTGTTCTTTTTCGCGATCACACGAAAGTGGGAGGCGGCAATAGCGCGCTCGTTCGCGCTTTTCACTGAAGTGTTATGGATCGATGATGCCGCGCGGGTGATCCTGATGGCGTTACAGGCAAGGTTCTCAGCTTTCGACGCAGCCCTTTGACGAACAGGCTCACGCGGGGTGACAACCTCATTGGATCCGGAAACGGTCCGCCAACCCTGGCAGTCTCCAGGTGATACAAGGCATTTGAACTACTGACGTCCCGGGCTTCGGCCCGGGTTTTTTTCTTTGCAATGAGAACAACTCTGTGACCACACGACCGACCTTGTGAACGATCACAGGTTCATCAGGTTTTATCTTTGGTGTACTCACACAAAAGGGGCAGTCCTGGCTGCTCGTGATCAAGGTGCTCCCGCGGTTACAATTTCCTCAAGGTGAAGGATGGCTTGACTCCGCGGCATCGCGGCAAGACTACTTCAACCGATAAGGCATCCAGCAAGTTGCAGGTACATCTACGTGCTTCTGTCTGGCTTCGCTGGAGAGCTTCATGACGGGAACTACCGCACCAATTCGGCCATCTTACGGAAAAACCTTTCGCTGCATCGGCACAGCTTGCGAGGACACATGCTGTCACGGCTGGACCATTCCGATGGACAAGGCCACTTACGAGAAATATCAGCTCTTTCCGGAAGAAGATCTTCGCGCGCACGCCAAGCAGCACATCTCGCGCAATTCCGGCGACGTCAGCGACACGCTATATGCTCGAATCGATCTGAATGAAGCGAAGAATTGTCCGTTTCTCACCACGGATCGCCTCTGCGGCGTGCAGCAGAAACATGGCCCGGAATATCTCTCGACAACCTGCTCCATCTATCCGCGCGTCCTGAATAACGTAAACGACGAGATCGAGGTATCGCTCTACCTCTCGTGTCCGGAAGCGGCGAGGCAGGTCCTGCTCGATCCGCAATCGATGCAGATGGGGGATGGGGATTCTTCTTCGTATTTCCGGATGGATCAGTTTTCCAAGCTGGCGGGCAATGGCGACGGCTTGATCCATAAGCCATATGAATATTTCGCCGAGATCCGATCCTGCATCGTGGCATTGCTTCAGGACCAGGGCAGGCCGCTATGGCAGCGCGTTTTCCTGCTGGGGATGCTGTGCAAGCGCCTGGATGGGCTCGCGACCACCGCAGACGACGCAACCGTGCCTCAGATTCTTAACGACTATCGCAACATCCTTGCCACTGGCGCGCTGCGCGATCAGCTTGAAGGGATGCAGGCGCAGCCGGCCGTGCAGCTCGATGTCGTGCTGCGGCTCGCCGATCTGCGCATACGGGAGGGGGCCAGTGGCCAGCGCTTCTATGAATGCTTTCGGGAGTTTGCCCAGGGCGCGGGCTACACGCCGAATGCCACGCCTAACGAGTATGCGGGGCATTACGTCGAGGCCGAGGCAAAGTATCTGCGGCCCTTCTTCGAGAAGCATCCGTTCATCATGGAGAACTATCTCCTGAACTATGTCTTCCGAACCTTATTCCCATTTGGCCGCGAGGCGAGCGCCCACTTCACGCCCCAGAGCATCTTCGGCGAATACATTCTGATGGCGGCACAGTACGCTGTGATTAACGGCCTGCTCATCGGCATGGCTGGGCATTATCGCGAGGCGTTTGGAACCGATCATCTGATCAAGCTGGTGCAATCGTTCTCGAAGGCGGTCGAACACAATCCTTCGTATCTCAAAGAAGTTGGCGACTTCATTCGTGGTCGAAGCCTGGATAACATTCAGGGCTTGGCCATTCTTCTCAAGAACTAGCCTTCAGAGCAGCCCGCGGATTTGCTTTCTTCGGAATAGGAATGAGCAGGCGTTTGGCTCCGCAAAGAGCAACGGCCCACGAATTCGTGGGCCGTTGTTTGTCGCGCAGATTGGTCTAACGATTGCTTACTGCACCTGCCCGATGTACACACCGAAGGGCGGCAGTTGCACCGCGTCGAGCGATGCCGGATCGCTGCTGCCCGGAGTTTTCATCAGCGTCTTGGCGTTCTTGCTGGTGATGCCCTGTGCGGATAAATCGAAGCTCACCTTCTGCGGCTGTGCGGTGAAGTTACAGGCTACGACTACAGCCGGCTGTCCCTGCGCCTGGCGCAGCCACATCAGGACATTGTTGTTGTCGGTGTTGACCATCACATGCTGGCCGTCGCGGATGGCAGGGTTCGTCCGGCGAAGCTCGATGAGCTGCTTGTACCAATTCAGCATCGAGTCGTAGTCGGAGACCTCGGTCTGCACATTCGCAGTCTTATAGCTGGACGGAATAGGCAGCCACGGCGTGACGCCATCTTTAGCGAAGCCGGCGTTCGAGTCGGAATTCCACTGCATGGGAGTGCGCTCGCCGTCGCGGCCCTTCTCCTTGGGCCAGCCGGTGATGCCGATAGGATCCTTGACCTGATCCTTGCTGGTGGGCGGCGTGGTGACCATGGCGATCTCGTCGCCGTAGTACATCATGGCCGTGTCGCGCGAGGCGAAGAGGACGGTGGCCAGCATGCGGCCGATGTCCTGGTTATGTGTGCCGTCGCCATAGCGGTCCCAGCGAGGATTGTCGTGGTTGTCGAAGACGAAGAGCGGCTCATTGCCGTTCAGCCCTGTTTCGGCATCGCCGATGTTCTTGCGGAATTCCGAAACGTCGAGCTTGTTGATGAAGCCCACCTGCATGTCCATCGGAAGGTCGAGCGCGTCGTTATGCTCGCCATAGAGACGGCGAAGGTCGGCAATGGAACTCACATAAGTCTCACCGATGAGTACGACCTTGCGGCCTTTAGTCTGGTCGGCGGTCTTGCGCAGCTCAGCCAGCACGTCGTTTACCTTGGGCAAGTTGTCGGTCTTATCGGTTTTTACTTCCTTGTCTCCGTAGGCATTGATCTTGATATTGCCATTCGCATCCTTCACATAGTCTTCGTCGGAGAAGGTTGGATCTTCGAAGAGCGACGTGATCGCGTCGAGGCGAAAGCCGACAACTCCGCGGTTGATCCAGAAGCGCTCCACGTCATACATGGCTTTGCGAACCTGAGGATTATCCCAGTTGAGGTCGGGCTGCTGAATGTAGAAGCGGTGGTAGTAATACTGATGAGTACCGGGATCCCATTGCCAGGCGGAGTGACCAAAGACCGACTCCCAATTGTTCGGAGGATTATTCGGCGGCTCGCCACCAGCCTTGCCGTCCTTCCATACATACCAGTCGCGCTTGGGATTGCTCTTCGAGCTCTTGGATTGTATGAACCAGGGATGCTTGTCCGAAGTGTGGTTGAGAACCAGATCCATGATGATGCCGATATTGCGCTTCTTCGCTTCGGCAATCAGATGATCGAAGTCCGCGAGAGTGCCGTACTGCGGATCGATGTCCTCATAGTTGGAGATGTCGTATCCAAAATCGACCTGCGGTGAGGGATAAATCGGAGTCAGCCAGATCGCGTCTACGCCGAGGGTCTTGAGATAGTCGAGGCGCGAGGTGATGCCATTCAGATCGCCAATGCCGTCGCCGTTCGAATCCTGGAAGCTGCGCGGATAAATTTCATAGATGAGCGCTGACTTATACCAGGCTGGATTGGTGGTGAAGGCCGGAGCTTTTCCGCTTGCACCTTCCGCCTTGGAGGTGGCCTGACCGGGCATGGCGGGCGTGAAGGTGGAAGCGAGAGCGAACGCAATCGCAGCGCCCGCGATCCTGGTGCGGATCGTATTCATCGAGGTATCCTCCCAAATCAAATTGATCGTACGTCGCCGCTCTTACCGGACAGCGTCTGCAGCAAGGTAACACATTGGTGCGGGGATGGTCAGGATGACCAATGGCTAAGATTCTCGAGAATACGATGGCGCGTTTCGACGCACGACGTAATCTCATGCGTTGATAAAACGCGCACTCGCGCAGATGGCAATTGTTATTCAGGCGCGCTCGACAGGCATGTAAGCCGACGACGGTAGCTTGACCTTCTGAGCGCTATTGCGGTGGACGAGGCTGCGATGGCGGCGACTGGGGTTGCGGCTTTCCTTGTGTGTTCTGGTCCTTAGTCTGGCCCTTATCCTTGTGGCCGAAGTCGAGACCGAAATGCGGATCGGAGTTGGTTCCGGTTACGGAGATAGGAACCTCGGTGCCCGCTCCATTCTTCGAAAAGTACGGATCGGCAAGTTTGAGGAGCACGGACTTCCATCCCGTGACCATCTGCGACACCTTGGCATCCATGCGCGCCGTTCCATGGAAATCGAACTGCTTGCCGTCGAGTGTATAAATGCCAGTCATGGAGATATGCGCACCGGGCACAGCGTAGCGGAGATCGCTGAATGAGAGCTTGCTCGCGTCGAGATCGAAGTTGCCCTGCATCTGGGAGATGGCGTTGGCCGCAGGTCCGCCCTTGGATTCCTGCGCCGCTTCCTGAGCGCGTCCCTGACCGCGCAAGCTGAGTTGGTCCACCTTGCTCTGCACTTTGTCGTTGGTGAAGTGGACGCCGTCGATCTCAAAACTTCCTTTGAGACGCAGCTTGTCGGCGACGCGAACTTTTCCGGGAGGAAGATAGAACTTGGTGTGCATCACCAGCGAGCCGGTCATGATCGGCGGCTGCGTCTTCACGGCAAGCTGCAGCATATCCTCGATGCGGGCGTGATCGACCGTGACGTCGAGCGTGATGTTATGGCCCTGACCACCGGGAGCGCGAACGACATCTCCCACGGCAAGGATGTGCGAGTGACCGAGCGTTGCGTCGACCGGCTGAAGATAGGTGTCGCCGTTGGTGCCGTCCACGATGGCGTGGAACCTGGTATGCAGCGGAACATCGTGCTTGGCGGTGTCGAGCTGGAAGTTTGGCGTATCGGTTTCGCCATCGACGACGATGCGACTGAGCGCTCCCACATACTTACCTGTCGAGGAGAGCATGCCTCCGATGCCCTTGATGGTGCTGAGGTCGGCATGGCTGAAGGTATACGTGCCACTGATGGGAGTGTCGCCGGGGCTGGCCGTGTCATAGGGACCGAAGCTGCCCGTCGAGTCGATGTTGCCGACCGGCTTGGGATTGGTGAGGATGGCGTGAAAGCGCATCGGCTGACCGGTTCCGACCGAAGACATGCGCAGGCTGGCGATATCGAACTCCAGCGGAACCTTGCCCGGCTTGTCGGTGCCGAGGATGAGCGTGGCATTATTCACCACCAGCTCGTCGACGACGATTTCTATCTTGTGCTTGTGCGCCTCTTCGCCACGCTGATTCAACCTGGGCATGTCGTGGCGCTGGTTTTTAGGAGGCATGTTGATGCCGAGACCGGAAACCTGCACCTGCCCGATATGCATGGGGGTCCGGAAGAGATCGCGCCAGCCAGTGCGGAAAGAAAATTTGTCGGCGGAAAAGAGCGGCTGCTGCATGTCGAGCTTGTTGGGATAGAGTTTGAGTCCTCCGCCCGTCACTTCGAAACCGCGGAAGACGGAGACATCGAAACTTCCGAGTTCAACCCGGCTGTCGAAACGAGTGGACAGCGTATTGATGACGCGGCCGCGCAAAATTGGCAGGGCGCGGTGGAAATAGATATCCGCCGTGATAAAAAGCCCCGCCGCAATGAGCACGGCGATGAAGGCTATCCACACGAAAACACGACCCACGCGACGCTTCCGGCGAGGACTGGAAGGGATGTTTTCAATTGCGGGATCGCCGCTTACGGATTCCGGTCTATCAGCCAATCAGCTTTCTCTTTCTTTCTTCTGCCAAGGCTACTTCTATATCAACAGGCGAGCAATATTGCTTAGAAGCACAAAATGCCTATTGCGTTGGTTTACCATGCTTCGGAAGAGAGCGGGAGGTCAGCCGTGGCAAAGAAAACTGTAGTCGGGCTGGGCGAGCTGCTCTGGGATCTACTGCCATCTGGCTCCCAATTAGGCGGAGCGCCGGCAAACTTCGCCGTGATGGCCTCACGGCTGGGAAACCGCGGGGTGATCGCCAGCCGGCTGGGCGTGGACGAGTGGGGCGCCCGAGCGCACGGGATTTTAAGCGAGCTGCCGGCGGATATTTCCTTTCTCCAGACGGATACCGCCCAGCCTACCGGCACCGTCGGCGTGAAGATTGTCGAAAACGAGCCGCATTACGTCATCCACGAGCCGGCAGCATGGGATTACCTGGAATGGTCGGCGGAGTGGCGCCAGCTGGCGGCTCAGGCTGATGCCGTATGCTTCGGCTCGCTCGCCCAACGCGCCGAGACATCGCGGGAGACGATCCGTCAATTCGTGGCAGCGACGCGACCGGACTGCGTGCGCGTGTTCGACGTGAACTTGCGCGAGCCCTTCTTTTCTGTGGATGTAGTTGCGGAATCGTTGGCCGCTGCGACCGTTTTCAAGCTGAATGAGTTGGAAGTGCCGCTGGTGCTGGGCATGCTTGGCTCCGATCTGCTCCCTGGCAAAAACGAAGACGATCTGCGCATTGCAGCCGAGTGGTTGCTAACGCAATATCCCCTGAAATTGGTAGCCGTCACAATGGGCGCGGCGGGTAGCCTGCTGGTTACGCCCGAGGCCGCGCATCGGCGGCAAGGGATTCACGGATCCGTGGTCGATACGGTCGGCGCCGGCGACGCCTTCACCGCGGCCCTCGCCACCTCCTATCTTGCGGGTGCAAGTTTGGCGCAGATGAACGAAGCAGGCAATCGCTGGGGTGCGTGGGTGGCATCGCAGTCCGGTGGGATGCCCGAGTTGAGTGCGGAGACGCTGGCAGAGATTCAGAGGAGGATCGCCGAGGTTTAACGCACAACCTCTGCATTCCCCTCCGGCAAGATTGTCATCGTTGCGCGAAAGTTGTATCGTCTCGTGATCGATGGCTCATTTTCTTTCTCCTCAAGAACGGCGCGAGCTAGGACGTGCTCGGCGCAAGCAGATAGCACGACAGGATCATGCGCAGTGGCGGCCGGAAGCCCGCAGGCATAAGCCCGTAGTGCTGATGGAAGAATCCATGCGCGGACGGGTTCCGCAGCTGGTGACACTCAAGTATGAGCGCATGCTGGAGTCGCCCTTCGGATACTTTCGCGGCGCAGTGCCGGTGATGGCCGCGGATCTGGCGACGCTCGCGAACACTGGCATCGTGAACCAGATTTGCGGAGACGCGCATGTGCGCAACTTGGGCGCATTTGCAGGCCCTGATGGCCGGCTGGTCTTCGACATCAACGACTTCGACGAGACGACGCGTGCCCCCTTCGAGTGGGATCTGAAGCGGCTGGCTACCAGCCTGGTGCTGGCTGGGCGAGCGATGAGCGCCAAGCGCGGCGCATGCGATGCGGCAGTGACGGCACTTGTGATCCGCTATCGCAAATTTGTAGATATGTTCGCGCGCATGCCTGTGACCGAGGTAGCGAAGTACCAGGTGCATCGGCTGCAACGGATTACGCCCGTGAGCAAGGCGCTGCTGAAGGCGGAGCGCAGCACGCCCATGCACACGCTCGAGCAGCTCACGGAAGCGCCCAAGGAGCCAAATGGCAAGCGGCTGTTCAAAGAAGAAAGACCTCTACTTACGCATGTGAGCTCTCAAGTGAGACGAGCGGTGCTGGGATCGGTGGTGGAATATGGACAGACTCTGCAGCCGGAGCGGCGGCATTTTCTTGCGCAGTACCATCCCGTCGACGTGGCCTTTAAAGTCGTGGGAACGGGATCGGTGGGGCTGCGCGATTACGTGGTCTATCTTGAAGGCAATGGCTCGACGGATCCGCTCTTTCTGCAGGTGAAGGAGCAGCCGGGATCGGCCTACGCCGGCTACGTGAACCAGGAATTCCTGGCCGCCCATCAAGGCCAGCGCGTAGTCAACGGCCAGCGGGCGATGCAGTTCCAGTCAGACCCATTCCTCGGCTGGACAACGATCGCCGATCGTCACTACGAAGTTCGCCAGCTCAACGACCACAAGGCAAGCATCGAAATCGAAGACCTCGAAGGCGCCGGTCTGCTCGAGTATGCCGAGATGTGCGGCGAGCTCCTGGCTCGCGGCCATGCCCGGTCGGGCGACGCCTGCGTGCTGGCCGGATACCTGGGCACTGGGGAGAAGTTCGGTGAGGCTCTGGCGTCGTTTGCGAATGCCTATGCCGACCAGACGATCAAGGATTGGGAAGAGCTGAAGGCGGCGCGAAAATAAAAGAACGGCGGTTATGCGACGCGAGCGCAGCGACTCCGCGCTCGCAGCAAATGCGAACCGGCTGCGTTCACCCCAATCGAAGAAACGGTGAAGAGGGATTTTTATTCTCTGCACCGCCAAGCAGCCATGTATGGCGATTCACCATCCGAATACGAGGCCAACACAACCCACGAGGCTGGTTTCATCCGCATCGAACTTACGAGGAGCCTTATGAATCGGATTCGCAAAGCTATCGCACTCTCCACGCTGGCTATGACCTTGGCTGGCGGATATGCAGTCGCGCAGGACCATCCAGACCACCACGATCACCCCTATGTCCGCCACGATGAGTGGAAGAAGGGCGCTCGCATCAACCGCGAGGATTGGAACCGCGGCGCAGCCCTGGACTATCGCCGCTATCACCTGAATGCTCCGCCGCGCGGTTACGAGTGGCGCGAGGTCGACGGCAATTATGTATTGGCTGCCGTCGCAACCGGAGTGATCGCCTCAGCTATCGTGGCTTCCACCATTCACTAACATCGATTCGCAGCGAGCACGGCCGCCGGAACGTAATGTCCGGCGGCCTTCGTTGCGATTGGACTCCTGCACCTCTATCGAACATTCCAACAACGACAGAGATTGGGAAGCGATCTCGCCGCGCGTTTTCATCGGAATCGCTCTGTCCGTGGTTGCTCGCCCCTCGCCCGCTAAAATAGCTATATGTTGCAACTTTCTGGGGCTGGGAAGCGGTTTGGTCACAAGCTGCTGTTTGAGGGCGCGGATTGGCTGATCACAGCCGGCGAAAAAACTGCTTTGGTCGGAGCCAATGGCACCGGCAAATCCACGTTGATGAAGGTGCTGGCCGGCGTCGACGGGCTCGATTACGGATCTATCCAACGCACCCGCGGCATGACCATCGGCTACCTGCCACAGGACGGCCTGGCGCTCTCCGGGCGCACGGTCTTCGACGAATGCCTGTCCGTCTTTGCCGAGCTCATCGCCATGGAAAAAGAGCTGGAGGCGCTGTACACAGCTCTCGCCGAGCTCGATCCGGAGAGCCCGGAATATGCGACGGCGGCGGACCGCTTCTCGCACATCGACTCGCAGTTTCACGCCCACGATGCCTATGCACTCGACGCGCAGGTGGGCACGGTGCTGACGGGCCTGGGATTCTCGAAGAATGATTGGACGCGGCGGACAGAGGAGTTCTCCGGCGGCTGGCAGATGCGCATCGCGCTGGCAAAATTGCTTCTGCAGAAGCCCAGCCTTCTGCTGCTGGACGAGCCGACCAACCATCTCGATCTTGAAACGCGCAACTGGCTCGAGACTTACCTCAAGACCTATCCAAACGGATACATCCTCATCTCGCACGACCGCTATTTCCTCGATGTGACCGTCGACAAGATCGTCGAAATCTGGAACAAGCGGCTGCATGTTTATCACGGCAACTACGAGAAGTATCTTTCGCAGAAGGCCGACCGGATGGCCCAGCTGCAATCGGCGTACAAGAATCAGCGCGACCAGATCGAGCATCTGGAGGCCTTCATCACGCGCTTCCGATACCAGGCCACGAAGGCCAAGCAGGTGCAGAGCCGGATCAAGGAGCTCGACAAGATCGAGCGCATCGAGATTCCCGAGGAAGAGCCGGCCATTCACTTCAGCTTTCCGCAGCCTCCGCCTTCGGGACGCACCGTGGTGGAGTGCTCAAACCTGTCGAAGAGCTATGGGCCGAAGAACGTGCTCGAGAACGCGAACTTCACCATCGAGCGCGGCGATCGCATCGCCCTGGTCGGAGTGAACGGCGCGGGCAAATCGACTCTGGTGCGGCTGCTCTCGGGCGAGGACACGCCGACCAGCGGAGTGTTGAAGCTGGGGCATAACGTGATTGCCGACTACTTCGCGCAGGATCAGTACAAGGTGCTGGACCCCGAGGCGCGCATGCTGGATGACATCAGCCGCACGGCCCCGAAAGTTTCGGAGACCGAGCTGCGCAGTCTGCTGGGATGCTTTCTCTTCTCCGGCGACGATGCGTTCAAGCGGCTGGGCGTGCTCTCCGGCGGCGAACGCAACCGCTACGCGCTGGCGCGAATCCTGGTGAGCCCCGCGAATTTTCTGCTGCTGGACGAACCGACCAACCACCTCGATCTCCGCGCCAAGGACGTGCTGCTCAACGCCATTAACAAGTTCACCGGCACCGTGATCTTCGTCTCGCACGACCGCTACTTCATCGACCGGCTGGCCACGCGGGTCTTCGAGGTCGCCGACGGCAAGGTGCATGTCTTCCCCGGCAATTATGAAGATTTCCTGTGGCGCAAGGAGGGCGGCGCCGAAACACTGCAGGCGGCAACAATGGCTGCCGCCGCTCCCGTAGCGGTACCGGTCGTGCCCGTAGCGACGAATGGAGCTTCTTCCAACGGCAGCGCGGAGAAGGACAAGGCGCGCAAGGTAAATCCGATCAAGCTGAAGCAGATGCAGGAGCGGCTGTCCGTGGTGGAAGTAGAAATGCCGCAGATCGAGACCGCGATCGCAGAGACAGAGACTGCTCTGGGCAACTTTGTGAGTGTGGAGGAGACAGCGCGCCTCTCGAAGGTGCTTGAGGGACTGCGCGAGATGCATACCTCGCTGACCGGCGAGTGGGAAGAGCTCATGGTGCAGCTGGAGGAAGCTTGAATGGCGGATCGCTAAGGTCCGGTTCGCTAAGAGGCGGCTGGCGAAGAACCGGTTAGCGTCGATTCATGCCTTCCGCCGTCACGAAAGCGGGACATGGGGCACCCGGCGGTGGCTTCATGACAAAGGTCTGGTGAAAAACTTGTTCTCACTCATTCTTGACGCTGTACTCGTTGGCGGAGTTCAGGCCATCTTCGCAACGTGCGTGACCACAGGCCTTCTCGTCACGCACCATAAAGGAATTGCGGATCCCATCACTCTTCTGTATTCCGTGGCACTTTTGATCCTGACCAGCTGGATCTGTGCATTGGTTTTCTATCGCAGGCTGAAGCAGGTCAACACGATCGCGGGACAAAAAATAACCTTTTCTCCTTCGTTGCGGATGTCCTACTGCGGAATCTTGAACTGCATATTTGGAGCCATTCTGTTTCTCGTGATCGTAGTCGTGGACCTGATGCCTTAACACGTAGAGGTCGCCTCCTGTTCTTCCGGTGGGGTTGCTTTGCCGAGAACGAACGCAAATAAATCCAGGGAAACACTGCCTCAAATATCGCTGGCCGAACTGTTTTCTTTTCCAGTCAAGTTTCGCTTTGGTTTTTTTTGCGCCAAAAGCGCGGACGCCCGGACGGCGAGTCCTGCAATAATTGATAGTGATGCCATCTCTTTGGAAACCTGAAAACTGGTCCGAGCGGCTTGCCGAGCTCGAGGCGCGTGTTGGCGATTTGAAAGAAGTGCCGTTGCGGCGCGATGTGCGCTCGCTGGGCATGCTGCTGGGCGAGGTGCTGCGCGAGCAGGCCGGCGATGAGCTCTTCGAAAAGGTCGAGGCGCTGCGTCTATCGGCGATCCGGCGGCGCGAGGCACAGGCCGATGGCTCTCTGGTCGAGGCCGACAAGCTGCTGCAGCTGGCAGTCCTCGACGCGAACGCAATGCCTGTGGATACGGCGTATTACCTGAGCCGGGCCTTCGCGTTCTATTTCGAGCTGATCAATCTGGCGGAGACCAACCACCGCAAGCGGCGCAGGCTGTCGCTGCAGCTCAGCGGGGACAAGGCTGCGCAGCGCGGGTCGCTGCGTGGAACCCTACGCGCCATGCGTCAGGTGGGCATCTCTGCGGACGAGGCGATCGAGTGGCTGCGCAAGATCTTCATCGTCCCGGTATTCACGGCACACCCAACAGAGATTGCGCGGCGGTCTGTGCTGACTAAGCGCCGCCGCATCGGCGATTTTCTGGAACAGCTGGACCGCATTCCGGTTCCCGACGAAGAGCTCGTGGCGCTCGAAGCCGCCCTGACAGCAGAGATCACCGCGTTGTGGCAGACCGATGAGGTGCGCAGCAGCCGGCCCAAGGTTGCCGACGAAATCAAGATGGGGCTCGATTACTACGAGGTCTCCATCTTTGAGACGCTCCCTTCGCTGTATCGCGAAATCGCGGCAGCACTGAAGAGCGAGTACGAGTTCGATATCGATCTCTCCGAGCTGCCTTTGATGCTGGGCTTCGGCTCGTGGATCGGCGGCGACCGGGACGGCAATCCCTTCGTGACCCCGGATGTAACGCGCGAGGCAATTGCTGACGCGCGCAAGCGGCTACTGTCCTACTACGACGGCCGCATCCAGCTCATCATCGATCTGCTGACCACATCGGCGCAGCAGCTCCCCATCAGCGCGGAGATGCAGGCCAAGCTGGATTCGTATCTAAGCCAGTTACATACTGGATCGACGCCGATCTTCGGCCATCACTTTCAGTTCGAGCTCTACCGGCGATATATGGTCTGCGTGCATGCGCGGCTGCTGGCGACAGCGGGCAAGCCGGCTCCCGACCAGGATTCGCTCGAGGCAGTCCTGAGCGCCCTGCCCGCCTACTGCTCGGCCTTCGAGTTCCAGACTGATCTCGAAATCCTGCGCCGCAGCCTGGCGGAAAACAACGGCCTGCGGCTGGCGCAGACTCTGATCGATCCGCTGATCCTGCTGGTGCGAACCTTTGGACTGCACCTGCACACGCTGGATGTACGGCAGCACGCGCGTGTACACAAGAAAACGCTGGAAGAGGCATCGGCGTGGTGCGCGGGCAATGCCGCCACCGTGGCCGGCGAGCTGAGTGCGGAGAGCCGCGACGTGATCGAGACGATGCGGACCATCGCCGAGGTGAAGGCTAGCTGCAGTCCGGAGACGATTCGCCAATACGTCATCAGCGGCGCGGCCAGCGTCGATGATGTTCTCGCCGTCACCTGGCTGGCGCGGCTGGGCGGCGTAGAGGTTGCGGGCAAAGAAAATGAATGTGGCGGAGATCCCGGCCTGATGCCGGTTCCCCTGTTCGAATCTATTGAAGACCTGCGCAATGCGCCGGCGGTATGCCGCGAGCTTTGGAATATGCCGGAGTATCGCAAGCTGCTGGCCAGCTGGAACAACACCCAGGAGGTAATGCTCGGCTACTCCGACTCGAACAAAGACGGCGGCATGCTGACCAGCACCTGGGAGATCTTCCGCGCGCACCGTGCGCTGCACGAAGTAGCGCGCGAGTGCGGCGTGCGGCTGCGGCTCTTTCATGGTCGCGGTGGAACTGTAGGTCGCGGCGGTGGTCCGACGCACCGGTCGATCTACTCGCAGCCGGTGGGAGCATTCGAAGGACAGATTCGCATCACCGAGCAGGGCGAGGTGCTGAACTGGAAGTACTCCGACGTGGTGCTGGCCGAGCGCAATCTTGAACTCATGATCGCGGCCTCGCTGGATGCGCTGGCCCGTCCGAACGCCCGCGACCCGCATGGGCACCAGTCCGGCGTGCTGCTGCCGGAGTGGGAAGCGGCATTCGACCAGATGTCCGCCTCGGCATTCGACTTCTATCGCGCCAACATCATCGACGACCCCGAGGTGCTGCACTACTTCGAAGCCGGAACTCCGGTAAGCGAACTGGAACACGCCAAGATCGGATCGCGTCCCGCCCGCCGCGGCGGACGCATGAGCTTCGAAAGCCTGCGCGCGATTCCCTGGGTCTTCGGATGGACGCAGAGCCGGCAGCTGATTCCCGCATGGTTCGGCGTTGGATACGCCATCGAGGAGTACGCCAAGCAGCCGGGCGGAATGGAGCTGCTCTGCGCGATGATGGATGAGTTTCCGCTGTTTATCGATCTCATCCGCAATGTGGAGATGGCGCTGGCTAAAGCCGATCTGGGCATCGCCGCACTCTACGCTTCGCTGGTGCAGGACGAGGGTCTTCGCGAGCGCGTCTTCACCAAGGTGAAGACGGAGTTCGAGCGGACGCTGAAAGCAGTGCTCGCGGTGACGCGCCAGAAAGAGTTGCTCGAACAGAATCGGGTACTGGCGCACTCCATCCGACTGCGCAATCCGTATGTCGATCCCATGAGCCTGATCCAGGTGGACCTGCTACGCAGGAAGCGCGCCGGCGAGGATACTCCGGAGGTCAACCGCGCAATCTCGGGAACCATCAACGGAATCTCAGCGGGATTGCGCAATACCGGCTGATCACTTTCGCTCGCCTCGCTACCAAATCGAAATCGGTGGCAGAAGGATTCCAGAATGGGATCTTCTGCCGCCGATTTTCTGTCTTGACCGTGTCGCTCCCTCTATATCCGGCTTATGCTCGGCGCTTGAGGGAGATTTTTCATGCGGGCTGGGACGGAAGCAGAGGGCATCGAGAAAGTATTGGGGCGTTTTCAGGCCTGGAACAGCGATAGAGAATTCAAGACCGGCGCGCGGGAGTCCAAGCTACCCAAAGATGGGGTGCGTGAAATCTCCTACGAAGAGGCGCTGGAGTCGAGTCGCTATCGCTGGAAGAACCACGGCAACGTTCCAGCCGCCACACACCGGGAGCCGGCGTTTTCCGAGCCTGCCGGCGATGGATCAGCCGCCGCAGATCCCGAAGGCCCGAAGACGCCACCCATAGCAGCAAGGCCTGAGCCCTCGTTGCCGGCTCTTACACACGCAGCGACTGCGCATCCTCGAAGAACTCCGCACAAGCCGCAGGCCTTTCGCACCGCTCTGGCGCATTCGGTTGGGGCCGGGGCGATTGGGGGCTTGCGGGCCGGAAGCGGCGAAGAGCGTCAGGTTTCGATGACCACTCGCGTGGGATCTTCCGAGCAGGCGCTGATCAAGATACGCGCCGCCGAGGCAGGGATCTCGGTATCCGCTTATCTCCGCCAATGCGCACTGGACGTGGAGGTTTTGCGCGCCCAGGTACAACAGTTCATGGCAGCTGCCGCGCGCAGCCGTCTCGCCGAGCTCCCCGAGCCTTCGCGAATCGCAATGCCAGTCGTCAACGGGGGATGGTTTTCGCGATGGCAGCGCCGTATCTGGGGTGCAAAGACGACGCAGCTCTCGCTAAAGGCTTAAGAGCCGCTGCAGATCACAGAATGGTTCGATAGCCCGCGTAGACAGCTTCGAAGACGCTGTCCCATGAGGCGTGGCGGGCGTGCTCGCGGGCGTCGATTCGCATCTGGCGGTGCCGGTGCGGGTCGCGGAGAATCGTGGCAGCGGCCGCGGCGAAGTCTTCGTCCCGGGCGACGAGGCCGGTTTCTCCTTCGCGGATGATCGAGGAGGGTCCGCCGTCGGGAGTTACAATCGCCGGCACTCCCGAGGCCAGCGCTTCGAGGACCACGTTGCCGAAGGTGTCGGTGTGGGAGGGAAAAACAAAGATGTCCATATTCGCGTAGGCACGAGCCAGGGCTTCGCCGCGCAGCACACCGGTAAATTCTGCACCCGGCAGCTTCTGGCGGAGCCATGCTTCTTCCGCACCGTGTCCAACGATGCAGAAGCGGAAGTTTTGTAAACCCAGAGCAGTAAGCCCCTGCTGAACCGTTGCCAGCAGAGCCACATTCTTTTCAATAGAAAGGCGGCCGACAAAACCTAGAACATAAGCCGTGTCCTGCGGTGAACGGTCGCGGTGTGCGGGCGAAAAAAGCTGGGTGTCGACTCCGCGCTGCATGAGATAGCAGGGCCGGCTGGTATGTCTTTCGAGCAGCCGGCAGAGGCCGAGATTGGGCGCGAAGAGGATGCGCGCCAGGGCATAGAAGCGCGCGCTGGCCAGCAGTGCGAGATGCTCGATGGTATCCGCTGCTGCCTGCTTGCGGCTGGCTGGCAGACGGCGCACAAACCAGTTGGCGCGCTGCGCCGCATACTCGTGGACGTTCGTATGCCAGGAGGCGGCCAGAGGCAGGTTCAGATAGTCGGCAAGACCGGCGGCCAGCATGCCGTTCTCGCTGGGCCCGGTGATGTGAATGATATCGGGACGGAACTCACGCAGGGTGCGGACAATCGCGGGCAGATGGCGCAGGTAGCCGGGATCGAAGCTCAGATCTTTTTCGAGCGCAAAGGAAAGCAATCCCCGCGAGAGCTCGAGCGTGGTCAGCTCTTCTTCCCGGACATAGCGAGGCTCACGCTTACCGGCGCGTATGCAGAGGAAAGGTAGCTTGCGGCGGCGCGCGAATGCCTCAAACTGACGGCTGGTGTGAGCGACGCCGTTGATCTCGTGATAGGAGTCGGGGAAGTAGGCGACTCGCGGAGCGACCATAAGGACAGGGTATAGGGTGCAGGGGATAGGGAGTAAAAATTGACGACGGCGATTAGGGATCTGCCGTCAAAATGAATGCTGAGCGACGAACAGACTGTCGCGAATGCGGTAGTTTACAGCCTTATTGTTTAGTCGCTCTTGTTCCGGCCGCTATCGTTCCATCGCCAGGTGTTTTGCTAATCCCTCAACCCTATCCCCTATACCCTGCTTTTAGAACGCTTCTTCGCCGAGGGCGAAGCGCGGCTCTCGCGACTCGCTCCAGGCCATGCGCAGGCTGCCCGAGATCGGCCGGCTGCCCATCACGCGGACCGCACCGGTAATCCAACGGAGATGTCTCGGAACGCGGCCGTCCGCAGGCCACAGGTCGATCAAGGGACGAATGACCCCGTTGGCATCCGGATGGAAGACGCGCTCATCCCAGGTCCGCGATCCCTGCGGGAAGTCGGGATAGCTGCGAATGGCATCGAGTGTGGACTGCAGAATCCGGTGCTTCCAGGGCTCGGCGTACTGCGGCATGAAGAGCACGTGGCTGCGGTCCTCATAGCGAACCTCGTGGACAAACTCGGTGAAGCTCGATGCATTCGAAAGGTTAATGTTGGCATTCGGCTCCATGCCGTGCCGGTCGCCGCCGGAGATCAGGAGCTTATTCCAGGCCTTGGCCATCTGCTTGACTTCGCGATTTTCCTGCCAGCTGCGGAGCCCGTTCAGCTCAAGGGCGTGCATGAACTGGCCATTGATCGTCATGAAGTCCTGCACCCGCTGCCGGAACTTTTCCTTCCCGATGGTGTAAAGATCCCACATCGGGTGATTGAAGATGATCAGCACGTTGGGCAGGGCATGCAGCGCGGCCAGAATCTCAGTCAGCTTGGCTTCGTCGGGCGTTGCAGTGTACTCCTCGAAAGTGCGCATCCACGAAGCGCCGGTTTCGCTGGGCAGATTGTGAATACCGAGGTGAAAGGACTGGTCGCCGCCGAAGGGCGCGCTCCACTCGACCGATACCGGGATGTGACGGGCAGAAGCTACGGTGCGGAGCAGCATCGGCGCGCTGATCGTGTCATGGTCGGTGATCGACACCAGCGGCATGATGTTCAGCTTTTCGATCTGGCGGCTCTCCAGGTCGAAGGCCAGGCGGGGCGTAAGAGGCGGAGCCCAGTAGCCGGCCGAATAATTGATGGCAATCGAGTAGCGCTGGATAGCGCGGGCTTCGCCGATGGCGATCAGCTTGCGAACCCAGCTGTAGCTGGCGCCGAAATTCGCCAGGAAGTCGAGCGTTTCCTTGGATTGGTTGGTGTGGCTGTGCAGGGATATACCGGTCGTGTACTCACGCGCGGAATCCGCGTCCTTCCAGAGGTACGAGAGGCGACGTAAACCAGCCATAATTTGTCTCCGAGGTACGGCTGCGTCCAGTATCGCGATGCACCATGAATGCGGCATTACTGGAGAAACAAAGGAGCTTCAAAATAGCCCGGGTACCCGCTGAGGTAACGGTACTACAAGGAGGCATTTAGGAGCGAGTTCTGGCAATTTCCGGGGATACCGCCGACTCGTCCTCAATGTCAGGTCGAATGGCCTCCGGCTCCAGGTGATTTCGGGTCAAACCATCGCGAAGCATCTCGAAGGCCTGATCGGGTGTATCGGCGAATTGAAAGAGATCGCGATCGCGGGGAGAAATGGCTCCCTTGTCCACCAGCACATCCAGATTCAGCACCTCTTTCCAATAGGAGGAGCCATAGAGGACGATGGTGATCTTTTTGGCCAGCTTCTGGGTCTGCGACAGGGTCAGAATCTCAAACATCTCGTCCAGCGTGCCGAAGCCTCCCGGAAAGACGACCAGCGCCTTGGCCAGGTAGGCGAACCAGTACTTGCGCATGAAGAAGTAATGGAATTCGAAGTTGAGCGACGGCGTCACATAAGGGTTGGGGCACTGCTCGAAGGGCAGCCGGATGTTGAGGCCGATGCTCTTGCCGCCCGCCTCATAGGCGCCGCGGTTGGCCGCCTCCATAATGCCCGGACCGCCGCCGGAGGTAACCACGAAGCGATATCGGCGGGATTTCAAGGCCTTTGACCATTCGGTCAGCAGGTAGGCAAGGCGACGGGCGTCCTCATAATAATGAGCCATTTCGACTGCGGCCTCGGCGCGGCGGCGGCTGAGCTCGCTGGCCGTTCCCTGCTCCAGTTCCGGTTGCGTGGCAGGCTGCTCCTCCTGCGGAGCGGGCTCGACGGAGCCGGTATTTTCCAGCAGTAACAACTCCTGATGCGCTTCGTCCAAGGCCTGAAACCGCGCCGAGCCGAAGAATACGACCGTATCCCGGATGCGCTCGCGGCGAAAGCGGGCCAACGGCTCGGAGTATTCCGAAAGGATGCGCATGATGCGGCCATCCGGGCCATTGAGAAAGGCCGGGTTCTCATAGGCCAGGGGTGCGCTTTCGAGAGGCTTGGGAGGTTTGCGATTCATCTGCTCTTTAGCTTACTGCTTTCAGGAGGATCGCCGGAACGGCGGCTTGCAGGGAAAGCGCTTATCGGTCTTTGTATTGGATGGCGTCATGAATCGCGATCCAGATATTGAGCAGGCCGAGTCCCGAAACCAGTCCGCGGGCGATTCCGTTCAAGGCAAGTGGGGCCAGCTGGGGAATGACCACCAGCAGCCTGTTTTCGTCCCACATATGCAGCCAGGGCAGAACCAGGATGATGAGCCCCAGGTAGAGGCGAACGATCACCCGGACAAAGAGATCGAGGCGATGCAGCCATCGCGGAGGCGGAGGATTCACGCTCGGCGGGGCGCTGGGGAGAACTCGAGGCGGCAAATTGCCCGGCGCCTGCGACGAAAACAGATTCGGCTGCTGCGACATGCGATGGCTTGATTCTACCCGTTGCAGGGAACGCGCAACCTCTTCCGTAAGAATGTCTTTCCGAATTGGTGCCCCGCATTCAGGAAGCGGGACACCAATCGGATACGGCTAGGCAGTGGTCTGCTGGTTGCGCCGAGGCCGGCGGTTGGCTTGCAGCACCTTCTTGCGCAGGCGCAGCGATTTGGGGGTGACCTCAACCAGCTCGTCTTCGGCGATGAATTCGATGGCCTGCTCGAGGTTCATGGCGCGGGGCGGGGTGAGGCGGACGGCTTCATCGGATGACGAAGCGCGCATGTTGGTCAGCTTCTTCTCGCGGACCACATTGACGTCGAGGTCGTTGTCGCGGGAGTGCTCCCCGACGACCATGCCTTCGTAAACTTCGACTCCGGGCGCCACGAACAGGACGCCGCGATCCTCAAGGCCCTCGAGGGCGTAAGAGGTAGTCGTGCCGGTGCGATCCGATATCAGAGCTCCGGTGGGGCGCTGCGGAATCTCACCCTGGTAGGGCGTGTAGCCGTCGAAGATGGTGTTCATGACGATGGTGCCGCGGGTCTCAGTCAGCAGTTCGCTGCGCAGGCCGATGAGGCCACGCGAAGGAACGCGGAACTCCAGGCGGACACGGCCGTGACCGTGCATCTTCACCATCTCGCCCTTACGCGGTCCAAGGCGCTCGATCACCGTGCCGACGAAGTTGTCAGGCACATCGATGGTGACGTGCTCGACCGGCTCCATGGTCTTGCCGTCGATGGTGCGAGTCACGATCTCGGGACGGCCGACCATCAGCTCGAAGTCTTCGCGGCGCATCATTTCGATCAGGATCGCGAGCTGCAATTCGCCGCGGCCGAGAACCTTGAAGCTATCCGGGCTTCCCGTATCTTCCACCCGGATCGACACGTTCGTGAGCAGCTCTTTATCCAGGCGCTCGCGGAGGTTGCGCGAGGTGACGTACTTGCCTTCGCGGCCGGCCATGGGCGAGTTGTTCACCGAGAACTGCATGGCAATGGTCGGCTCGTCGATGACGATGGGCGGCATAGGCGAGGGGTTTTCAATCGAAGTAATGGTCTCGCCGATGGTGATGCCGGTGACGCCGGCAACAGCCACAATGTCTCCCAGCTCGGTCGCTTCGATGTCGACGCGCTTGAGGCCGCTGAAGCTGAAGAGCTTGGTGATGCGGATCTTCTCGAGATTGCCGTCGATCTTCGAGATATAAACCTCGTCGCCGGTCTTCAGCGTGCCGTTGAAGACGCGCGCGATGCCCAGGCGGCCGAGATAGTCCGAGTAGTCGAGGTTCGTGACCTGCACCTGCAGCACCGCGTTCGCGTCGCCCTTGGCGGTGGGGATGGTGGTGATGATCTGCTCGAAGAGCGGCTCTAGATTCTCGCCCACTTTGCCGATCTCGGTGGACGCGAGGCCCTGCTTGCCGTTGGTGTAGAGTACGGGGAAATCGATCTGGTCTTCGTTGGCATCGAGATCGATGAACAGGTCATAGACTTCGTTGAGGACTTCCTGGGGGCGCGCGTCCGGGCGGTCGATCTTATTGATCGTGAGGATGACCGGAAGGCCGGCTTCGAGCGCCTTCGAGAGCACGTAGCGGGTCTGCGGCAAGGGGCCTTCGGAGGCGTCGACCAGCAGCATCACGCCGTCGACCATCTTGAGCGCGCGCTCCACTTCGCCGCCGAAATCGGCGTGGCCCGGAGTGTCGACGATGTTGATTTTATGGCCCTTATAGAAAATGGCCGTGTTCTTGGCGAGGATGGTGATGCCGCGCTCGCGTTCGAGATCGTTGGAGTCCATCACGCGGTCGGTTACGGCTTCGTTGGCGCGGAAGGTTCCGGCCTGGCGCAGCATGGCATCCACCAGCGTGGTCTTGCCGTGGTCGACGTGGGCGATAATGGCGATATTGCGAATGGTGCTCACAGGGATTTCCTAATCTCTTTCGTTAACGTGCGCAGTGCCGGGGCACCGGTTTTGTGGTTCAGGCAGTCTTTGCCCGCGAGGCCATGCACGGGCCCATCGCCAGGCAACAACTTCCGGGGATGATCTTCGTCGATTACGGCCAACAGGCTGAGATCGATAGGAGAGCTGCCGGGCTGCTGCCAACTGCAAGAGGGAAAACGAAAGCTCCTGGCCAGTCTCTACCTGATAGTTTAACAGCGGCGCTGGAATTACTCGTATTTCAGCGATTCCACGGGGTCCATCTGGGCGGCACGATTGGCCGGGAGCGTTCCGAAGATGATCCCCACCGCCGTGGACGTGCCCAGCGCGATGACCACCGACCAGACCGAGATCGGCACGCTGTAGTCGGTGAAGACGCGCACAGAAACGGGCAAAGCGAGGCCTAGCAGGGTTCCGACAATGCCGCCGCTGAGCGAGATGAAGACCGCCTCGATCAGAAATTGCAGCTTGATCTCGCGTGCCGTGGCGCCCAACGCCTTGCGGATACCGATCTCGCGGATGCGTGAACGCACCGTGGCCAGCATGATGTTCATAATGCCGACGCCGCCCACCGCCAGAGTCACGGCAGAGACCAGCACCAGCATCACGGTGAGCGCATTGGCGATGGCGGCAGCGGTAGTCAGCAGCGAGGTCAGGGTCGTCGTCTTATAGACGGAGCTGGCCAGGTGCCGCACATGCACCACATTCACGATCTCGGTCGAGGCCTCTTCGACGTCATTGGGATCGCGGATGGAAAAGAATATCTGCTTCACATTGTCGGTGCCGGTGAAGTAGCGGCCTACCGAGTACGGGATCAGGATCGTTTCGTCTGCGATCTCCGATTGGCCGAAGGTCGGAACACTCTCCTTAAAGGTGCCGATGATCGTGAACGGGATGCCGGTGAGCTGGAAGCTCTGATTGATGGCGGCACTGGAGCTGCCGAACATCTCCTGAGCGAAAGCCTCGGTGACGACGGCAACTTTGGTATGGGTCGTCTCATCCTCTTCGTCGAAGAAGCGTCCGGAAAGGACGACAAGATCGCGAACATCCTTATATTGCGGGCTGACGCCGAGAACCAGGACGTCCTTGGCAATGCCACCGGGAAAGGTGACGCGGTCATGCATCTCGAGCATGGGCGACGAAAGCGCCACATCGGTGACCTGCTCGTCGACCGCGCGTTCGTCGTCCCGGGTGAGAAAATCGTTGCGGTATTCGTTGATGGCCCCGGCGCCGCCGCCCTGGTATTCGAGCATCACCATGTTGGTGCCGATCTTCTGCAGCTCGGCCAGGACGTACTGCTTGCCCGTGCTGCCGATGGTGAAGACCAGAATCACCGACGCCGATCCGATGACCATGCCTAGCGCGGTGAGGGCAAAGCGAATCTTGCTCGACCGGAAGCTGTCGATGGCCAGCCGGACGATCTCGCTGAACACCATGGTCCGCTTCGCGCTGTCGAGCGTGCGCTGAAACGACCTGCGGCTGCGGATCCGAAGCTTGGCGTCGGGCGGTGATATTTGCGTAGGCGGCATCGAATAAAGTGCGAAACAGTGCTTCTTTATCGATCCTACTCGCAGGCAGGAAGATTCAGAAGTGGGGACGCTCCCGCCGGGAAATTCTTCCAATTCCACGGGGATCATGATTCGTCATATCATGGTCCTAAGCCCCACCCAAACCCGCGGAGGGATGTGTGAGCGGTTGAAACAGGCGGTCTTGAAAACCGCTTTACCCGAAAGGGTAACGGGGGTTCGAATCCCTCTCCCTCCGCCAACCGATAAGCCATCTCTAATCATAAACATACGGGCTACCTTGAGGGTCGCGCTAATTCCGTATCGGCGTTTTGAATTATGAACGCCAAAGCGGTGCCGGCAGTCCCTGTCCGCACATGGGTATAAACTAAACTTGCCTTTGTGGCAGCCGCAAGGGCCGTCGCCTGAACGAGAAAGCCGGAACCGCCGATAGGCCAAGAAGAGGGTCGAATGCAGACCTCTCTTTAAGGTGTTGCCCAGAGTTGATTTGGGGTATATTGCATCTTTAAGAATGCTCATACCATCTGTCTAGTGTGGGTTGTCTACAAGGAGGAATTCACTATGGGGACAAGATCAGCCATGAACAACGACGGCATTGTAGATATGAATAACGACGGCATCGTAGACTAATCGGACGTGCAGCAAGCCGCTCCTTGCTCCCAAGAAGCACACAAATGGTTCAGCATATTCGGTGAACTGTGGCTTCAGAATTTGATCTTAGCGACGTCGGCGATCATTGCAATTTGGACTTTACGCTCAACGGCAAAGCAGGAGCGTAGGCGTGCCACGGTAGATAGTGTGCGCGACCAAATGAAAAATGAAGAGCTCATCAAGGCGCGGGCTGTAATTCGCCCACTCCGGCACGCGCCACTCGATTTCATCAATCTGGCCAGAGTGGGCAATGAAGGTGATCCTGTCCGCCAGGCCGTACTTACACTTCTAAATTCCTACGAGTTTATGGCTACAGGGCTTAGGGAAGGTGCTTTTGATGAGCAAACCTATCGCCGCATGTACGCCGTGAACGCACTGCGAGATTGGGCTTTCCTATTCCCCTTTATACAAATTCTTCAGGAACGCGTCGGTCCGACCGTTTATCGGGAATTCGCGATGTTGATTGAGAGATGGAAAGAGCACCCTTTGGATTGAAAGCTGCGCTTTCGATGGGCAGAGTCTTAACAAGTCCAGATCGGCGCGCTTCAATCCCAATTTCGCGCAACGAGCAAGCCCAACAAAATCATTCACACTCAACCTTGAGCGGCAGCCATGCGGCTTGTCCTTGGATTTGGCCGGCGGCGTCCCGGAACTGCCATACGGTCGCGTCCTCGATCCAAAACTTCTGCCCCGATTTCGCAATGCGTAAGCCTCGATACCCCGACACGAAACCGTGTCGAGCGACCAGGTCGAGAAACCGCTTGCGCTCCTCTCGCTCCGGCGCTTCGGCTGAAAGCCTCGAAGGCATGCCTATGAGCTCATCCCAGGAATACCCAAACCATCTCTGCGCAACCCGATTGCCGTAGATAAACCTGGGGTCGGCATCTGTGTTGTGCGCCAGGAGGCCAAAAGGAGCCTCCTCATAAAGCCAGCGAGCCGCCTCTTCAGATGGCATCGCCTTGGGTGAAAGTTCTTTGCCGGTCAACAGACGATAGCTATCGGTCATTCTCCCCAGAAGGGTCAGATCATACGGTGTGTTCATCAGATATCCAGCCATCTCAATCATAAAGAGGCGGCGAATTGCGCCGCGAATTCTCCACTGAATACGCCGGCAGCGATTTGCCTCCTCGACCTCGGCTGCAGTCCTACCGGCAAACCCTCCGCAGGCTGAATACGAAAATGAGCCAGATCGGCGAGGCCCAGGGTCTTCCTGACGGCGTTTTCCGATACTCTGTCGATGACGATTCGTCGTATCCGCAAGAAATCCACTCATCATGCGAGCGATCCATCCAATCATCCGGGTTTTGCCGCTGCGGGCATCGCGCTCCAGACGAAGCCTGACGAGCCGACTCAAAGGCCGCTGCGCCTGGATTGCCTTCGGCCTGATCATCCTGGCAATGAGATTTGCTCCCCCCGCGCTGGCGCAGGCTTCCGACACGCTTGCCGATGACTACATCCGGGCTGATTTCACCGTGGAAGACGGTCTTCCGGACAACGTCATCAATGCCATTCTGCAAACCGAGAATGGCTTGCTCTGGGTGGGCACGCAATCCGGCCTGGCCAGCTTCAACGGGCGCGACTTTACGACCATCGATCTCAGGGCCAGCGGCTCCCCGCCTCAGGGAGCGGTGCATGCCCTGGCCGAATCCAGTCACGGCGATCTTTGGGTGGGCACCGATGCGGGGGTGGTATTTCTTCCGCGATCGGCCTTGGATCGATTCGACCTTGCGGCGCTGACCTTTTATCACCTGGGCCCAGGACCCAGCGATGAAGTGCAGGCGCTGCTGCTGGCTCGCAACGGAGCAGTGTGGGCCGGAACCAACCACGGCCTCTACCGGCGAGACTCCGGCAAGTTCGTCGAGGTTATACCGGGAGTGTCTGTCAACCGCATTGCCGAGGCGCTGAATGGACATATACTGCTCACCACGGCGCAGGGATACATCGAGTGGGATGGACAGCAAATCATCCACCACCCGGAGGTCGCCGCCAGCGTAGGCGTTCATCAGGATCAGGTCTTCACCGTCTTTCAGGACCACAGCGGGGTAACGTGGTACGGCACGAACGGGGGTGTTGTGCGCTGGCGCGGGTCGTCTCCGATACCACTGCAAGCTTCGGGGCCGCAGACGACAGCAACATTCCAGATCTACCAGGATTATCAGGACAGGATCTGGCTAGCCACCGGCGTCGGGGTTTACCTGGTGGATGGCGATCGACTCATCACGCCCGCGCCCGGCCTCCACGTACGGTCGTTTTATGCCGGCCGCAACGGCGATTTATGGATAGGCACCAACGGCTATGGGCTCGCTCACCTGCGCCGGCGAGTGGTGCGGATGTTTACCCAGGCCAGCGGAATGCCGAACGATGTAGCCATGGCCGTTTTACCCGCTCATGATGGAAAGCTCTGGGTCGGCAACAATTGCGGGCTTTCCGTCTTCGACGGAAAAGGATTTAAGACTTACGCCGAGAAAGATGGCCTGATCAACTCCTGCATCTGGTCTCTTGCCGAGGACGCGAAAAACAATCTGTGGATCGGGACTTACGGAGGCGGCCTCTTTCGATTTCGAGATGGACAGTTTGTTCAATACTCCGTCGACCAGGGGCTGGTGAGTAAGATCGTGCTGCAAATTATCGTGGCTCGCGACAACTCTCTATGGATCGCCACGCCGGACGGCATCAGCCACATGCAGGATGGGCATTCCCACAACTACACGGTGGCCGATGGGCTATCGAGCAACCGGGTTCTCTCCGTCTTTCAGGATCACTCGGGCGCGATATGGGCAGCCACACAGGGAGGTGTCGATCGCCTCGCGGGGGAGCGTTTTCGACCGTTTCCATCGAATCAAACCAACGACGGTCCGTTTGTCGTCCAGTTTGCAGAGGATTCGCTCGGCAATCTCTACACCTTGAATTCACCGAAAGGCATCAGCCTGATCGCAGAGGATCGAATGATCTCCGTGAACGAGGATCTGAAGCTTCTCCACATGATCGAGTCTCCGCAACACGACCTATGGTTCAGCGGAAATAACGGAGTCATCCGCATCGGCCGAGAGGACTTGATGAATGCGGGAAAGAATCACGACAGCCCTCTTGATTACCGCATCTTTGATCGATCCGATGGGATGAATTCCATTCAATGCAGCGTGGGATCTCCGAACATTGCCCTTGCATCGGATGGCAAGCTCTGGATCGCGACAGTCAAGGGTCTGGGGATGATCGATCTGGCCCGCCTGCCGCTGGCGGCGAGAAAGCCGAAAGTCTTTGTCGGAGCGATTACCGTCGGAAAGCGCAAAGAGCCGGTCGGCTCGGAGCTGATTCTGCCTGCGGGCACTCACCACGTCGAGCTTCATCTGGAGGCCGTGGATCTTGCGTCTCCGGAGAAGGTGCGCCTGCAATATCGTCTGGATGGCGTCGATGGCGCATGGCTCGACGCTGACTCCTCGCGGACCGCGGTGTACACGAATATTCCCGTGGGCTCCCATACCTTTCATGTCCGGGCGAGCGGCAGCGATGGAGTCTGGGATCAAACGGGAATTTCGTACAGCGTCACGCAGCGCCCCTATTTTTATCAGACGATCTGGTTTCGGATAGCCGCCGCTAGCGCGCTGATTCTGCTGCTGTGGGCGGCTTATCTCATGCGCGTGCAGCATGTCGTCAATCAAACGCGCATGCGGCTCGAAGAACGCCTGGAAGAGCGGGAACGCATCGCCCGTGAGCTTCACGACACGCTTCTGCAAGGCGTGCTCAGCGCCTGCATGCAGCTCGATCTGGCCGAGGACCAGCTGCCGGAGGATTCTCCCACCAAGCCGCTGGTGACACGCGTACTGCAACTGATGCGGCAGGTTATCGAAGAGGGCCGCAATGCGCTTCGCGGCCTGCGTACGCGGGAAGCGGACGGCGACAGCCTGGCAATTGCATTTGCGCGCATCCGGCGAGAGTTCGACATCGATGAAAAGACCAAGTATCGCGTGGTTACGCAAGGCACCGTGCGCACGTTGCACAACCAGATTCGCGACGAGGTTTACCGCATCGGACGCGAAGCCATTGTGAATGCGTTCGTACACGGAAAGGCAAGCTCGATCGAGATAGAAATAGAATATGCGGGCAGGCATTTCCGCCTTCTCGTGCGCGACGACGGCTGCGGCATCGATGCCCGCGTACTGGAGGCCGGTCGAGAGGGGCATTGGGGATTGGCAGGCATGCGCGAGCGCTCCGAGGGCATCGGCGCCAACCTTAAGCTTCGCAGCCGCGTCGGCAGTGGGACCGAGGTCGAGCTGTCCGTTCCTGCGGCCGTTGCATTCTCAGACAAGCCCAACACCGCCAGATTCTCCTGGCTTCCCTGGCTGAGCCGGGAGAAGTTCGAGACAACGGCAAATATCGCAAAGAAGCGTGGCTAAGAATGATCTCTTCTCCAATTCGAATTCTGTGTGTCGACGACCATCCGCTGATGCGGGAAGGAATTGCAGCCGTCATCCGCAACGAGCCGGACATGCAGCTGGTAGGCGAAGCCGCGAGCGGGCATGAGGCTATCGCAAGCTTCCGCGAGCATCGGCCGGACGTCACGCTGATGGATCTCCGCATGCCCGACATTGGCGGCATCGACGCCATGATCGCGATTCGCACAGAATTCGCGGAAGCACGGGTGATCGTGCTGACCACCTTCGAAGGAGATGTGGAGATTCAGCGTGCACTCGAGGCGGGAGCGCGCGGCTACGTACTGAAGAGCACTCCGAGGAAGCAGCTGGTCGAGACCATCCGCAAAGTGCACGCCGGAAAGAAACACATTCCGCCTGAGATTGCGGCACAGCTCGTCGAGCATCTCGGACATGAAGCCTTGAGCAAGCGCGAAATCGAGGTTCTGGAAAAGATCGCAGGGGGAAATCGAAACATCGATATCGCGGCGCTCCTCTTTATTTCCGAAGAGACGGTAAAGGGGCACATCAAGCACATCATGGAAAAACTCGGCGCCAGCGATCGTACCGAGGCCGTCGCCATCGGAGTCCGCCGCGGGATTATCCAGCTCTAGACAAACAATCGAGAATGCCGGGCAAAAAGCACTCTATCGGGGGATTTTTTTCGGTCCGAGCGGAGCTAGGCTCGAGGATGGCGCGCTTTCCGCGGGCGGGAGGAATGAACTGCAAAGACTATTCGCCGCTTTCCCTGCCGGATGGCCTGGCATCGGACTTATCCTGCTGCGAATTGCAGTTGCCTCAGGCGCAATTCGCCATGGCTGGAGCGTTTTCGATACGCCGAACGGCTCCCCGATTTCCGCTTGGACGATAGGCTCGCTGGCGGTCATAGTGGGGCTGGGACTCTTGATTGGAATCCTCACGCCTCTGGCCGGCGGTGCCGCAGCCTGTGGCTACCTCGCGATGGCTGCATCGGATTTCCTTAGCGATGGGATGAGCGACGACTGGAAGCTTTATGCGTTCCTGAATCTGTCGATCATGTCGATTGCATTGGTCCTGCTCGGTCCCGGCGCGGTCTCGCTCGATGCCCATCTCTTCGGCCGCCGCGAGATCATCATTCCCGAAGGCCGCCGCGCCCCGAGACAATAATTTCCCGGCTCGATGGAACAGCAACTTACTGCCGGCTGGAAACAGGATGAGGATACCTGGATAGTGGTATCGGAAACCTGCAGATCAGCGGTGTAGAAATAGCCTTCCTTCCCGGCATGCCCGATCTTGCAAGTTCCTTCATAGTGGCTTAAATGGTTTGCGCAACGCGGCGCACATCCGTACGCCACGAACTCAAGGGAGAGGCAGGGAACACGCCCAGGAGCCAAGCCTGCACGAAGCAGATAGCAGCTGCGGGAATCTTCTGAATCTCCTGCGCGACGTTGCGTATCTTATTCAATGGCCGCCGATACGGTATGTATCGTATCTACCCGAGACGAAGACCCCGCACTTGTTGGCAACAAGCGCGAGGGTATCAACGACACGCCGGAATCGAGACCGATATGAGTGCCTATCTGATTTTTACGCGCGACAAAACGCTCGACGAGCAGGAGATGGCGATTTATTCGAAGGAAGCTGCTGCAACTCTCGCCGGGCATGAGGCCAAGCCTCTCGCGCTTTATGGTGCACATGAAGACCTGGAAGGTCCTCCTACCGAGGGCGCCGTCATCATGCAGTTTCCCAGCATGGAAGCAGCCAAGGCCTGGTACGACGGGCCGGCATATCGCAAGGTGCGCGAGCATCGCTTCAAAGGAGCGGCCTATCGGGTCGTTCTAATTCAAGGAGTTTGAATATGTTCAGTCTTAGCAACAAAACAGCACTCGTCACAGGAGCGTCGCGCGGCATTGGTCGTGCCACTGCTCGAACCCTTGCCAATGCAGGGGCGCAAGTCATCGTTCATTACGGCCGCGCTGCCGCGGAGGCCGATGCTCTGGTCGCAGAAATCCGCGCTGCGGGTGGACGCGCCGATGCCGTTAAGGCCGACCTGTCGCTTCCAGAAGGCGCTGCCACGCTGGCGGAACAAGTTCGCGCGATTGCCGGCAGCCATCTGGATATTTTTGTCTCGAATGCCGGCATCTCGAAGGCCGCCGCCCTCGAAGACCATACGATCGCGGACTTCGACAATCTCTTTGCCACCAACGTGCGGAGTCCATTCTTTCTGGTGAAGGAGCTCTTGCCGCTCTTTGCCGAGGGATCGAACATCATTTTTGTTTCTTCGCTCGCCGCGCATGCCGTTCCCGGCAATCCCGGGCAGGCGGGCGCTCCCTCGCTTCCCGCGTATGCAGCCACAAAGGGCGCGATCGAGACGCTGGTCAAGCACTGGGCTTCGCTCCTTGGGCCCCGTGGAATCCGCGTCAATGCGGTCGCTCCCGGAGTGATCGAAACAGATATGTCGAGTTTCACCAAAATCGAAGCCGGCCGCAATCTTACCCTGACGATGCAGGCGCTCAAGCGGATTGGGCAACCGTCCGATGTCGCCGACGTGATTGCATTTCTGGCGTCCGATGGAGCGCGGTGGATCACCGGCGCGAGCATCCCGGTGGACGGCGGATCGAAGCTCTGAAAGAGCGTCTCACTGCGGCACGATGCCTCCGTCAGGGGCGGGAGGGTATTCGATATGAGCCAGACGGTCACGAAAGAAAGTAAAGCGGAACGCAATAAGGCGCTGGTTCTCGAGGCCTTCGATACCCTGTTCAACAAGCGCGATTATGCGGCTGCGGAGCAATACTGGTCGCCGAACTATATCCAGCACAGCGCGCATATCGAGCCGGGCCGCGAGGGATTGTTCAATCTCATCCAAGGCATCCCCGCCTCATTGAAATACGAGGCGGGAGTCATTGTTGCGGATGGCGATTTCGTCATTGTGCATGGCCGTTTCTCCGGATTCGGCGCGCCGGTGAACTGGATTGCCGCCGACATCCTTCGCATTGAAGACGGCATCCTGGTCGAGCACTGGGACGTGCTTCAGGATGAGGCCACCGAGGAACAATCCAAGAGCAAAGCACCGATGTTTGGATCGTCGTTCCCGATCTACTCTTAGCTGCTTTTACGAGGGAACGCGCTTGCAGCGGGCGATGCGAGCGTTTCCCGCCAGTGGTGTCCCGAAGGCCACGGTCCCCGCATTCGGACACCGGTGTGCGGATACGGACAGTCAGTCTTTTGCGCGTGACAGCAACTTCCTCACGGCAGAGCACTTGTTTCCTGGACATTTTGGCGATGGGATTGCATCTCTACCTACACCGTTCCTTTGGAGATTTCTGCATGCATGAGATTTTGGCCGCACTGCGCCAACTTCGTAAATCGCCGGGTTTTGCCGTTACTGTCATTCTGACGCTGGCCCTGGGCATCGGCGCCAATACCGCGATCTTTACGCTCGTCCATGCGGTACTGCTGCGCTCGCTGCCAGTGAGCAACCCCAAAATGCTCTATCGCGTCGGCTCCAACAGCGACGAGGGGGGTGAGTCCGACGGATTTCCGGATCAGGACAACAGTGGCGATTTTTCGCTCTTCTCCTACGAGTTGTACCAGCACATTCGCGACACTACGCCCGCGTTTGCACAGCTCGCCGCGATGCAGTCGGCCGGTGAGAGAATGAGCGTCCGTCACGGCGACCAGCCTGCGAGAGCGGAACGCACGGAATACGTCTCCGGAAACTACTTCGAAACGCTGGGCATCGGCCCCTTTGCCGGCAGGCTCTTCAGCAGCCGGGATGACACACCGGAAGCCTCACCGGCAGCGGTCATCAGCTACGCGGCGTGGCAATCCTCTTACGGTGGCGACCCTGCGGTCGTAGGCCAGACCTTCACTTTCCAGGGTCATCCCTTCACGATCGTCGGCATCGCGCCGTCGGGATTTTATGGCGACCGGATCGATTCCTTCCCGCCTGCTTTCTGGATTCCGCTTTCGAACGAACCTCTCATCCGGGGAGGTCTTTCGGTTCTGCACACGCAGAACGCCAATTGGCTCTATCTTCTGGGCCGGGCCAAGCCCGGAATTAACGCAGGAGTGGCGGCAACCATCTCGACCAACCTGCGGCTGTGGCTGGCGACAGTTCCGGCCTATAACACCAATGGCAACGCAGCTTTGATTGCACGGCAGCATGTGGAACTGACTCCGGGCGGTGAAGGCATTCAAAATCTGCAAAAACAGGAGAGCAAGGGCCTGTATCTGCTGATGGCCATTTGCGCCCTGGTGCTGCTGGTGGCGTGCGCCAACGTTGCGAACCTGTTGCTGGCGCGCGGGTCGGCCCATCGCGCCGACGTGTCGCTGCGCATGGCACTGGGCGCTTCACGCACTCAGGTCATTCGCCAGATGCTGACCGAGAGCGTGCTGCTCGCGTGCCTCGGAGGTCTGGCAGGTCTGACCGTGGCCTACGCCGGAACGCGGCTGATCCTGTCGCTGGCCTTCCCCAATTCGCCGCAGCTGCCTATCGATCCACACCCGTCTGTCGTTGTACTGGGCTTCGCGTTTTTGCTTTCGCTGGTGACCGGCGTGATTTTCGGCATGGTGCCGGCGTGGATTACCTCTCATGCCGATCCTGCCGAGGCCCTGCGCGGCGTGAACCGCTCGACGCAAGATCGTACGTCGCTCTCGCAGCGATGGCTGATCGTCTTCCAGGCGGGCCTTTCCATTGTTTTACTGGTAAGCGCGGGCCTTCTCACGAGGAGCCTGGCCAATCTGCAGAACCAGAATCTCGGCGTCGATACGGCCAACCGTTACATCGTCCATTTGGACCCGCTCGGCGCAGGCTACACAGCGGCGACGGCAGCGGTGCTCGACGAACAGTTGCAGCAACGCTTCGCAGCACAGCCAAATGTCGCGAGCGTAGGCCTGGCGCTTTATAGCCCGCTCGAACAGAACGAGTGGGGCGAGGACGTCTACATTACCGGTCGAACCGATTCGCACCCAATGGCCATCTACGATCGCGTGAGTCCGCAGTTCTTCATGGCCGTTGGACAGAAGCTGATCCGCGGGCGCGTCTTCACGGACGACGATACGAAGACCTCACCGATGGTAGCCGTAGTGAATCAGGCCTTCGCGAAACAGTTCTTTCCCGGGAAAGATCCCGTCGGACTCTCCTTCGGGACCGAGGATCCCAAGTTCGCAAATGCCTTCCGCATTGTCGGAGTCGTCGCGGACGCCAAATACGGCAATCCTTCCGGAGGAATTCAGTCGATGTTTTTCCGTCCGCTGAAGCAGGAGAGGACGGACCTGACCAGCCCCAGCGATCAAGCGATGGAAGCACGGTCGATGATCATCGGCGCCATCGTGCTTCAGTTCAAAACCCCGCCGCAGGATGCCGACGGCCTGGTGCGGCGGACACTTGCGGACATCAATCCCAATCTGACGGTGAGCAGCCTGCACACGTTTCAATACCAGGTGGAGGGAAACTTCAATACCGATCGCCTGCTCTCACGCCTGGCTCTGCTCTTCGGTGTTCTCGCATTGGTGCTGGCAGCCGTCGGGCTTTATGGCATCACCTCCTATCAGGTATCGCGCCGAACCAGCGAGATCGGCGTGCGGATGGCGCTGGGCGCCACGCGCAACAGCGTTCTCTGGCTGGTGCTGCGAGGAGCCTTCCGGCAGGTGGGGCTCGGTCTGCTGATCGGCATCCCGGTCGCGCTGCTGGCGGCGCGCACTATGGCCAGCCAGCTTTACAACGTTCGCAGTTATGACCCCATGAGCGTGCTGCTGGCTGCGGGCGCGCTGCTGCTCGCTGCCGCCATCGCAGGCATCGTGCCGGCGCAACGAGCAGCCAGCATCGAACCGGTCACAGCGCTGAGGACGGAGTAGACGTGGCCGTGACCGAATACGACCGAATGTTAACGCGACGTGAAGTTGAAACCTCATTTCGCCGCGCGCACTGCCAAAAAACGGTCCAGCCATCGCGCTGAATGTTGATCCGGCGAAAGCGCAAACTTACATAACCATCCTGTCTCGGAATCAGAGTGCTTGCATCGCCGTGTTGGTGTATAACGTGGTGGCGGTGGCGTGTCGCGAAGCAAAGACCTTGTATTCGCTCATCGAATCTAACCATGGCTAGGGAAGTTGTAGCCAGATCAGGGTCTGGGCAACTCAGGCGTTTAACTTGCGACAGCCGGCAGTGACCGGCTGCAAAGCTAGCTCTGCGTGACGCGGTGTCGGCAGGTTCTCAAAGCTTTGTAAAGAGGCGTCCGGCCATGAGATTTCCTCTTCGTTCGCAAGCTCTCTCCGCAGCTCTCTCCGTGTCCCTGCTTTGCTGCCTGCCCACGTATGCCGGTGCGCAGGAGGATCAACTCGATCCTTCTCCGACGCCCGCAGAGCCGGTGCAGACGGTAAGCCCGCTGCCTCCCCAGCCAAACCAGGTCATCATTCCCGGCCCGATCCGATCCTTCCTGCGGATGGCGGGCATCAGCCAGAAAATCCCGCTGCAAGACGTGCTGCCGGAGCTCGCCCGCAACGTTTCCGCTCAGGGATACCGGCAGGGGCGGGAGACGGAGTTTCTCCTGCTCATCGAGCGATATGTGCGCCAGGCGAGGGAGCTCCAGACTCTGGCATCGCCGACTGGCGAGATCCGGATCATGCATTGCGCAGACGCCGGGCCGCTGCTTCAGATCCTCGGCTATCGCCTGCGAGACGGATGCGGACAGAAAGACTCTTCTCTCGGGACGCTCAATCCGGAGAGAGCATTTCTCACCATCGATTCAGGCTTTCCGCTCACCCGCCTCGAAGATGCCCTGGTCAACGACACGCCTTTTACTTATCCCTATGCTCCCTCGCTGGTTCCAGTGCTGTTGAAGCGGAATGACTGGACAAGTTTAAGCACGCGGCGGAAGCCCTACAGCGAAGACATCCTGGACGTGATTTTGCACGATCCTCATGTGGCGCGCCTTTACTGGGCGTTGTCCAAAATGGATCCCGAAACCGCAACCGCACTGGCGCGATCGGCGGGCCTCTGGAGTCTGCTTCCCAACGCGGGTGTTTTGGATTTCTACGGAACGGAGATATGCATCCGCTCGCATAAGGTGCTGGTGCCGGGAGGCAAAGCAGCCGAATCGGGCTGGGCTGACCTGGCGGGCGCGAGCCCATCTTCGCCGGCCGATTTCGTCACGCATCTGCTGGCGCAGGACCGGGGCTGGCTGGCTGCGTATTTCGACACGCTGGCCCGCGTAGACCAGGCCCAGCAGGCGCGCCTCACCCAGAACTCACGCCTCCGCCGCTTCTATGAAGCGTTCCGGGATTCGGGCCCCGAAACTCCGGCAGCGGCAGCATCCTTTCGCAAGGCTCCGGCGCTCTTGATTCTCTTCACGCGCCAGCAATGGCTGCCCAACGGAGAACCGCGAATTCCGGGCGACATCGAGCTCTGGAAGGAGGTCCTGGGAAAACGCGGACGCCGCGTGAATCATCCCGAGCAGGTGCTGGAAGCGATGATCTCTTACGCGCGCATCGATACCGACGAAAGCCCGCTGCAGACCTACCTCTGCCTGAGCACGCTGGAGAGCGAGCGCTCCGGGCAAAAGAGCCTCTCTCCCGCCACGCAGCTGCTGATGGCCAAGACCTATGACCAGTTCAACAGCTGGTATCCGCTCTTCGCCGAGTTTCCAGAGTTGAGCGACGATTCGATCACCCAATTCATCCACACCGCGGAGTCGCTGGATCACATATCCAAGCAGGACTTGCGCGGCGACGCCCTGGGCGCCTTCCAGGCGAATCTCGGGATATGGCAGATCCTCGCGCGTCAGGGTGAAATCAAGAGCGGCCAGCTTGATTCTTCCTGGCAGAAGACGATCTCTCCCTTCGCGGCCGTCGGTTCTTCTTCGCAACTGTTCGACGCAGGCACCAAATCGCTCGGCGAGGTCCTGACCGCGGCAACCGGCGAAGCGCATCACTCGCAGGATGAAATCATCGATCTGCTGGCCGGGCCGCCACAAGAAAGTCCCGAGGGCAAACACGCTCGCGCTGCGGTAGCGCGACGGATGCGCTCAGTGATGGACGATCAGCGCCTGACTTCGCTCGACACGCTGCAGGAGCTGGGCGACGCCATGAATGCCGCGGCGCACGGAGGCGGCAGCAACGAGAGACTCCGCGCGCTGGCCGGGCAGCTGCGCGAATTCGAGATGCCGCGACCCATCTTCACGGAGAGCGAGAAGGGCGAGTGGGCGCCCGGGGTCTTCAGCCAGCGCCATGCCCAGATGCAGATGCACGTCGACCTCTCGAAGGCGGTCGAACAATCAAATTCGCCGTCGAAAATGGAGGGCGCACGCGGGCAGCTGGCTCCGTTTTTGAGAGATACGCTGGTGGGCCTGAACTACGCCTACTATGAGCCTCCGGGTTCGCAGCTCCTCCACATCAATCCCCTCTTTGTGCGCTCCCATGATTTCTCTGGCGAAACAGTGGTGGGCATCGAGCATATATGGCAGACTCCCATGCTGTTCGGACAAGGAGCTTCGGCAGGCGGAGGCGCCTATCTGGTCGGCTCGCTGGCCGACTTGCCGTATGCATTGGCCGGAGCGGAGCAGGACTTCATTGCTCCGGAAAATGTGCAGGCGCTGATCTGGCAGGAGCTGGTGCCGACGCTCATGGCCAGCGCGACGCTGTCCCGCTGGTGGGACGTAAGCCCGCGCGAGCTGCATGCCGTCGCGCTCTATCAGCGATCCGGCGAAGAGCTGCTGGTCGCATCCACCGCCAACCCGCAGCTGCGAAACAAGGTCATAACCATCCTTGCCGATCGGCTATCGCCGCAGCGTCTGGAGCGGGTGGAGATGGCCCGGCAATCGAAAGACATGGAAGCGGCCATGGCCGGCCTCATGCCTTCCGATACGTTCTTTCTGGCGGCTGAATTTCGCCGGCGATATCCGCAGGAAAACGCATCGTGGGGACCATCGAGTCGCGCACTCGACCAGCTCTGCCACGAGCACCCGGCCGAGACCAGCATCGAGCGCATCTCCAGAGACTTCGGCATTCCTCACCCCACGCTGGCTCAAAACTACGGCCGCGGACTGGTCAATACAAAGCCTTTCCCGGCATTTGCGGGATATTCCAGCCGTCTTTTCGGCGAGTCCTGGGATTCGAGCAACCTCTATCTGGCCCGTCTTGCAGATGAGAAAAGCGCATCTCCAGAGACGCTGAATGTTCTCTGTCCGCAACTGACGCGGGTGATGATTGCGAAGATTTTCGCCACCGATTTCGAAGACTGGCCGGCAGTAACGCGCGCCATGCACGAAGCCGGGGACGAGCTGTTTCAGCACAAAGCGCCGCCGCCACCGGGAACCCAGACTACCGCTCACCGATAGTCTGAGGCGGCGTTCCGATGGACGCGGCGAATGGGAGATGAAGTTCAAGAGGGGGATTGGTGATGATGGCAAAGAAGTATCTTCTCGGCTGTTCACTCTGTGCAGGCCTCTTCTTGAGCGCCGCGATCCGGACCTCGGCTCAGGACAGCCAGGGGCCGATTCGTGTGAACGTAAACCTCGTGCAGCTCAACGTAGCGGTCACCGATCATGATGGAAACTACGTCACCGGCCTTCGCCCACAGGATTTCGCCATCGGCGAAGACAAGATTCCTCAAAAGGTATCGACCTTCGAAGAAGGCAGCGAAGGCGCAGTCAACGTGGTCCAGAGCGCGGCCCGTGACAATGGGCCGTCAGGCAGCTCCGACCCGCAGAGCATCGATCTTCCCGCCGAAGTGGCAGCTCACGCTTCCGCAGAGAAGGCTCCGCAGGCTGTAGCTTCGCCGTTCACAGACGCGAACGTCTTCATTCTCTTCGATACCAGCAACTACATGTATCGGGGATTTGTATTCGCCCAGGATGCGATCGCCGGCTTCATTCGCTCGCTGCAAAGCTCCAGCAAGATCGCTTTCTATTCTTACAGTCGCGACCTGTCACGTTCGGCGCTGCTAACTGCGGACCGCCAGCGGGTGCTGCAAGGCGTACGCGGCACGGTCGCGGGCGACAACGCCGCCCTCTACAACTGTCTGCTGCTTACGGTAAAGGATGCGGCGAGAATCGTCGGCCGCAAAGTGATCGTCGTCTTCTCGAATGGGCCTGACGACGCCAGCGTCGTGCCACCGGAAGACGTGGCGGAGCTGGCTCAATCAACCGGAACCGTCATTTACATGATCAGCACGCGGGAGGCGCAGCTGGAGCCGATCTCCACCGCCGTCTTCGAGCGCATGAGCAAGGCCACGGGCGGCAAAGCCTATTTCGCCAAGAGCTGGAGAGATGAAAACAAGGCATTCGCCGCGATCCGCGACGACCTGGCGCATCTCTATTCCATCAGCTACTATCCGCAGCCGAACCCCAACCGCGGCTGGCGCACCATCACGGTGAAACTGGTGGGCAAGGATCTGCAGAAATACCATGTGCGAACGCGCGATGGATATCGCCTCCAGCAGGTGAAGGCATCGGAAGAAGATTTCGCCGAAGCCGGAAGTCCGGAAACCGCCGCGGATCCCAACTAAAGTCCTGAATCACCTACTTCTCGAATACATTGTCATCCCGACCGGAGCGAAGCGAAGTGGAGGGACCTGCAGTCTTTTGTTATAGGCGCCACAGCCCCGCGGGAAATATGCCGGACACTTAAATTTAAGAGACCAAGTCAATGCCACGTCGACGATATTCTCTGGAGGAGAATCCGCTGAAAACTACCGGCCTTCGCGGAGCCGCGCAGCCAACCGGTCGGGCAAGCCGGCTTCGATAATCCGTGACTGCGCCAGTTGCACTTCATAGGGAACGCGGCAGAAGGTCACCGTCATCAGCACATCGTCATAGATAGCGAAAGCCGCGCGCCAGTCGCCATCGCGCGGCTGCCCCACCGAGCCTGGGTTGATCAGATAGCGGCCATTTTCGCGCAAGGGCATTTCGAATTCTTCGGCCTCATCGCGGGAGCCATATTTGGGATGGAGCCGGAACCACTCATGGCCATTGGTCGCGAAGCCGCCCTGGAGATGAGTGTGTCCGAAGAAATTGATGCGCGTCTCCGCGTCATGCAGCGGTCCCCAGGCATCGCGCACGGTGGTGACGTATTCATCCTCATCAAGAAGCGAGCCATGAGCACAGCTCACCTGCGGCCCATCGGGCATGATGGGACCGGCGGGAATCTTCCGCAGCCAGTCCGTGTGTTCCGCGGAGAGCACGCAGCGCGTCCACCGCGCGGCACGGCCGGCGATCGGGTTGAAATCTTCAAGTCCGTTGAGCCCGCTGCAGGCGCGGTCGTGATTGCCGCGCACGAAGACCTGCCCCAGCGGCCGGACGCGATCGATCACCTCGTTGGGATTGGCTCCATAACCCACCACATCTCCGAGATTCCATACCACATCGTGTTGCGGAGCGGCAGCAAGAACGGCTTGCAATGCCTCCAGATTCGAGTGGATGTCGGAGATGATGAGTGCGCGCATCGAGGGTAAGATTGACGAAAAATAAATTGAAGGCCTTTTTCAATCTATTCTCATCGGGCTTAGATGAAAAGATGAAAGCTCGCGTGGCCTCGCCGACGTATCTTCTCCGCGAACCGATATGGGAGGTGCTCACGTGAACTTGCGTGAGCCTGCTGACTAGATTCGCGCCCAGTGCCCCGCGGCGACTTCGCGGAACGGCAGAGATCCCATATTGCTTCCGCGTTCGAGGACAGCCAGGGGAGCTCCAATCTCTGTTTTCATCGTCGGAATGGCGCCGAGTAGAGCGCGCGTATAGGGATGTGCCGGGGCGCGGAAGATGACCTCGCGCGACGCTTCTTCCAGCAACAGTCCGTGGCGCATCACGGCAACCCGGTCGGCGACCTGGGAGACGACAGCGAGGTCATGCGAGATGAAGAGCATGGTCAGCCCGAAGCGCTCTTTGAGCTGGGCCAGCAGCTCCAGAATCTGCTTCTGAACCGTAACGTCGAGCGCGGTCGTCGGTTCATCGGCAATCAACAGGCGCGGCCGATTCACGATGGCCATTGCAATCATGATTCGCTGCCGCTGGCCGCCCGAGAACTGATGCGGATAATCACCGAAACGGCGCGCCGGATCAGGCAGAGCCACTGCATCCATCGCCTCCAGCGTCTCTTCGCGAACCTGCCTGCGCGGCTTCTGCGGATAATGCACGCGAATCGCTTCGGCAATTTGCTCCCCCACGGAGAGAACCGGATTGAGAGCCGTCATCGGCTCCTGGAAGATCATCGCCAGATCGCTGCCGCGCAATCGGCGCATGGCTTCGGATGAAAGCCGCAGCAGATCTAGGGAAGCAGCATCATGTGTCTGTCCGCCTCGCGCGGCATGGCCAGTGCTGCCTGCAAAACGAATCGATCCTTCCATGCGGGCTGTGCTGTCGAGCAGCCGCATGACAGCGAGAGCGGTGACCGACTTCCCCGAGCCCGACTCTCCCACCAGGCCGAGCACCTGGCCCGCTTCGACTTGAAGGCTCAGGCCACGCACTGCCTGCGTAGGACCGAACCCGATGGATAAATCTTCGATCTCAAGCAATGCGCCCACGCAACTATGCTATCGGAGTTCGCGAATGCGATGCGTCGGATCGAGACCGAATGTGTCCATTGACTTCGACCTCGCGGCAGCAGTAGCCTGAGCATCAGCGCGAAGGGCGCATCCAGTCCGCGGAAAGGGCCGTGCCCACCTTCCAATTCAGCGAAGACTACGAACCTTCTTTCCAGCCTGACTCGTGCGGACTCCAGGCAAGCATCGAAAGGAGCTTCGTATGAGTGCAAGGAAACTTCCGTCGCGCCCCAGCCTGGAGCAGTATAAGAAGCAGGCGAAGGACCTCCTCCTGCAGTTCAAAAACCTCGCTCAACAACCCAAACCTCTCGACTACGGCCTCGTCGCTCTCTACCGGGAGTTCGTTCCGCGCCTTCGTTCGTTGACCGACTCCGAAATCCTTCGCTCCCGGGTTTTGCTCACTGATGCGCAGTTCATTCTCGCGCAGCAGTACGGCTTTGCAAGCTGGCCGAAGTTTGCGAAGCACATCGAGTCGGCGAGTCGTGACCGATCGGCCGATCCAGTCGAGGCTTTCCTCGAAGCAGCGTGCGTCCCTGTGAATGGCTGGCATGGCTTCGGAACGCTCGACACGGCGGAAGCCATCATCTCCGAACATCCTCTGGTCGCGACGAACAGCATCTACGCGACTGCCGCGCTCGGCGACGAAGCGGGAGTGCGGAGTTTTCTCGCGCTCGATACGGGAAACGCCACATCGAAGGGCGGGCCTCATGGATGGGATGCGCTGACTTATCTCTGCTTTTCAAAGTACTTGCGTCTCGATCGCGCTCACTTGGAGAAATTCGTGAGAGCTGCGCAGGCTTTGCTGGATGCCGGCGCGACCGCCAACACCGGATGGTTCGACAACACGGGGCAGCCCAAGCCGCACTGGGAGAGCGCCATCTACGGTGCCGCGGGCATCGCGCGGCACCCGGAGCTGACACAGCTCTTACTGGAACGTGGCGCGGACCCCAACGACGAGGAGACGCCCTACCATGTGCCGGAGACATACAACAACAGAGTGATGGAGATCCTGGTCGAGAGCGGCAAGCTCACAGAAGAGAGCATGACGACCCTGCTGCTGCGCAAGACAGACTGGCACGATGCGAAGGGCATCGAGTATTTGCTCCAGCATGGCGCAGATCCCAGCCGGATGACGCGCTGGCAAAACAGCGCGCTACATCATGCGCTGCGGCGCGACAACGGTATCGGCATCATCGATCTGCTGCTCGATCATGGCGCAGATCCGGAGCTCGTAAGCAGGCGGGATGGTCGATCCGCGTACGCGATTGCCGCGCGGCGTGGGCGCGCCGATGTGCTGGCCTCCTTCGAGCGACGCGGCATGCTGCTCCAGCTCGATGGCGTAGACCGCCTGATCGCCGCATGTGCCAAAAGCGATCTCGACGAGATTCGTTCGCTTGCAGAACATGAGCCCGAACTGGTGGGCCAGCTACGCGCGCAGGGCGGAGCGCTGCTCGCGGAATTTGCAGCGAATGACAACGCTGCAGGAGTGCGGCAACTGCTCGATCTGGGCATCGACGTGGCCGAACGCTATAAGGAGGGCGATCCGTATTACGAAATCGCCAAAGACAGCACGGCCCTGCACTTTGCTGCGTGGCGCATGCGGCACGCAACGGTCGCACTGTTGATCGAGCGCGGCGCGCCCGTCGATGCCCACGACGGCCGGGGACGCACGCCTCTGGCGCTTGCCGTACGCGCATGTGTCGATTCCTATTGGAGAGACATGCGCTCGCCCGAGTCAGTGCGGATGCTTCTCGAAGCTGGGGCATCGACGCACGGCATCGATTTTCCCTCGGGCTATGCTGAAGCAGACGAACTTCTTTTGCGATATCGTGAGCAAGCTGGCTGAAACCACTCCGAACACCGCACCAGAATTCGAAGACAATAAGAATATGAACTCCGTACGAATGGACAAGTGGCTGTGGGCGGCTCGCTTCTTTAAGACACGCGCGCTGGCAGTGCGGGCCTGCGAGTTGGGCCGCATCGTCTCCAACGCGCAGCCCGCGAAACCGGCGCGCGAGGTGCGCATCGGCGACATGCTGCAGGTGAAAAACGATGGCGGCGATTTTCAGATCGAGGTGTTGCAGTTAAGCGAGGTGCGCGGGCCTGCGGCTACAGCGCAAACACTTTATCGCGAGACGGAGGAAAGCAAAGCCCTGCGAACCAAGCTGGCCGAAGAGCAGCGGGCCATGCGGCAGTTTGAATCGCTGCCCGCAGCCAAGCCATCAAAGCGCGATCGCCGCGAACTCAACCGGCTGAGAGGCCGCGGATGACCGCGCCGGTCATAATGAGAGTCCGGCATAAAATCGATTGATCGAAATCCCCACCCACGGATGGTTTCTCAAGGTGTAAAAGACCACAGCTGTCCGCAGTTCCAGTAGTCCGATATTGCTTGTAGAGGAGCCCGATTGAACGCAATCTTCGGATGGTTGATCGAATCGTCGCGCGAGCAGAAGCGCACGCTGCTGGCCGCCTCTCTCGGCTGGATGTTGGACAGCATGGACGTGATGCTCTACGCGCTGGTGCTGGGGCAGGTGCAGCGCGAACTCCATCTCTCCGCGGCCTTGAGCGGTGCGATGATGTCGGCAACACTGATCGCCGCAGCAGTAGGCGGCATCGGCTTCGGATGGTTCGCCGATCGCAGCGGACGCGTGCGAGCGCTCACCCTGAGTGTGCTGGCCTACTCGATTGCAACCGCGCTATGCGGCTTTTCGCATTCTGCTCTGCAACTCCTAATCTGCCGGGTGCTGCTCGGCCTGGGCATGGGCGGCGAATGGGCCTCCGGCGCTGCGCTAGTCGCCGAGACCTGGCCGGCGAAGCATCGCGGCAAGGCGCTGGCGCTGGTGCAGAGCTCGTGGGCCATCGGCTATGCACTCGGCGCAGCAGTCGTCGCACTGGTCATGCCGCACTTCGGATGGCGCGCAGTCTTCTTTGTCGGCGTGGCTCCCGCTCTGATTACGCTATGGCTGCGACGCGGCCTGCGCGAGCCGGCAGTATGGCGCGAAGAGCGAGCAGCGAATGGCAACACACGCCTGCGAACGAGCCATCTCTTTCGCGGAGCTTACGGCTACAGCATGCTCATCTGCGCGACGATGAATGCCGCCACGCTCTTTGCCTGGTGGGGACTGTTCACCTGGGTGCCGAGATTTCTCTCCATGTCGACAGCCGAAGGCGGACGCGGCCTCAGCATCGTTCGCACCTCGGCCTGGACCATCGTCATGCAGGTGGGCACATTCCTTGGCTACGTCATCTTCGGATATCTCGCCGACCGCTTCAGCCGCAAGTACACCTACATCGGCTATCTCGTGATGGCCGCATTGCTGGTGCCGCTCTTCGCCTTCGTGCGCAGCCCCAATGCACTGCTGATTATCGGTCCACTGGTAGGATTTTTCGGTACCGGCTACTTCAGTGGTTTCAGCGTCATCGCCAGCGAGCTCTTTCCCGCGTCGCTGCGCGGCACGGCCATGGGCTTCGTCTACAACATCGGCCGCATACTCAGCGCGGCCGCTCCCTACGTCATCGGCCGAGTCTCGGAGCATGCCGGCATGAGCTACGCACTGTGCATTACCTCGGGAGCTTTCCTGATAGCCGCGCTCATCGCCACAAGGCTGCGTCTACCCGCGACACAATCAGCCACATAGCCGAACTTACTGCGAGATAAATTTCTTGCGGATGGCCACGGTGCGGTCCAGCTCGTCGACGGCCTGCAGAATCTTCAAGCGCAGGTCGGGATCTAAAGCGCCGCTCTTCAAATATTGATGAACCTGCTGCTGTGCAGCTTCCGATTGCTGATTTTCGATAAAGGCATCGAGCCAGCCAACCAGGAAAAAGATTTTGCGCTGCTGCTTGATCTGCGGCAGCGCCGCGAGAGCAGGCTGCACATAGGGCTCGGTCAGCGCCGCCTGATTCCAGTAGTTGAATGCTCCCAGGCTGCTCTCTATCCAGTCTTCAGGCCTCTCTGCGTGATGCAGATAGTCGTCAAAGTAGCGCTGCTTGACTGCGGCATCGGGTCGCGCGGCCTGCGCCGCATAAGAATATTTCTTTCCGTCCCCTGAAGGATCGCGCTTTTCTTCCGCTTGAAGCACCTCTTCCGCATGCGGGTCGTTATAGGCAATCAGCGCAGCCACCAATCCCCAGCGGTCCTGCTGCCGCAACTGCACACCGGGCACGGTGAGCGTTCCATCGAGCAGCGCTCGCAGAGCATCGCGGCCCGCAGGCTGCTCGCTCACACCAGCGAGAGCGCGAAACCAGACGATGCGGAGGTCTTTGCTGGGATCGGAGACCATTCGCTGCATCGCCATCTGCTCCAGCTGTGCCATCAATCTCTCGCGTGCCCGATCGCTTACGTAAGAATGGATCGCGACTTCGCTGCGAGCCACGATGCTTGCCGCCAGAGCCTCATCCTTTTCCTGCGGCAGATTCTTGAGCGCCAGCTCGACATATTGTTCGGGCGCGAAGGCAGCAGCACGCACCGATTCCCACAGCGATCCCCATAGCAGCGTTCGCTCGAAGACGTCAGGCATCGCGCCGATGTGTTGCGTCACATAATCGCGGCTGCGCTCGTCCAGCAGAAAGAGTCCGTAGCCATAGTCGCGGTCGTTGGCGAAGACAAACGCCGGACATGGTTTGCCGAGGGCTTCGTTCACAGCAGCACTCGAGGCATTGAGCTGCGCACGAACCGTCTTGGAGGTTCCATCTGGATATCCAAGCAGGATCTCGGAGGCGGTTGGCCAGGTTACGGAGCCGCCCAGAACATCGTGTTGCGTGAGCGCAAGCTGGGCCAGCTTGCCATCGCTGCAGGACCACGCCACATCGACCCGTGGCATGCCGCGGTGGCGAATCCACATCTCCGCCCACGGTGTCAGCGATTGACCGGAGACGGCTTCGAAAGAACCGATCAAGTCGCTCCACTCAGCATTCGAATACTGATGAGCCGCGAGATACCGCTGCAATCCTTTACGAAAGTTGTCGTCGCCAAGAACAAAAGCCAATTGCTTCAGAACGCCGGGAGCCTTCGAATACACAATCGCGCCGTAGGCGGATTTCGCATCCTTGAGATTGGGAATATCCTGATAAATCGGCGTCGTGCCCTGGGTCTCGTCGATGCCGTAGGCCGCGGGCTTGATGGCTTCGTAGAAGCGCTTCCAGATGGCGTCCTTCGGGCGCAGCACAGACAGCGTCTGATAGGCCATGTACTGCGCGAAGCCTTCCTTCAGCCACAGATCGTCGAACCAGCGCATGGTGGTGAAGTCGCCGAACCATTGATGAGTGAGCTCATGCAGCACCAGGATCTGACGATTGATCAGATTCGTCTCCGTCGGCGCAGTGCGGAAGAGCACCGACTCCTCGCGCAGAAAGGTCGAGCCCGCGTGCTCCATGCCGCCGTAGGCGAAGCCGGGAATCAATACCATGTCGTACTTCGGAAATGGAAACGGCTGCGCGAAATAACTCGAGAGATAGCGGATGCCATCGGCCGCGGTCTGTTGCACCGCAGGCGCTTCGCTTTCCGCGGCCTGCGCTTTAGATTTACGCGCGTAAAGTCCGGGCAGTCCCGCTACTGGATGGATCTTCACGAATGGCCCGGCAGCAAAAGCGAAAAGATAGGTGCTGATGGGATGGGTTTCGCCGAATGTCGTCTGTGCCTGTCCGCCGGTGAGCGGCTTCTTCTCAGTCGCGTCGGTATTCGAGATCACGGTCCAGGCCGCCGGAGCGGTCATGGTCAGCTGAAAGCGCCCCTTCAGATCAGGCTGGTCGAAGCAGGGGAAGGCCATGCTCGCGTCCATCGGAACGAACAGCGTGTAGATGTATTCCGAACCGTCGTCGTGATCTTCGAAGCGAGTGATGGCCTTCTCTGCCGGAGCCACGTTGGCGGCAAAGTGTATCTCCAGCGCATTCTCCCCTGCATGAAGATGCTCCACAGGCAACACCAGGTGCCCATTGCTTTCCTCGGCAGCGACGCTCGCGCCGTTGATGATGAGCGTGCTTACGCGCCCATCGCGAAAGTCGAGCAGCAGGGGGCTAGCCGCACGCTTCAATTTGAAGCGCAATGTCTCCGTAGCTTCAGTCTGTGCGCTGTGCTCCACCAGAGTGTAGTGCAGCGCATAGCTTAGATCCGAGACGTTGGCCGCCCGCTCCCTGGCCAGTTCGCGCGGGATGCCCACCGGCGCCTGCGCCCAGGCCGAATATGTAACAGTAGCCATTACCAAATACAGAATCTTACGCAGAGCCATGCACGCTCCCAACGAATCATTTGTTACGAAGATATTTATCGCGGAGCAGGAGTTGCAGCATCCGCCAACGCGTATGCGACGACCGCCATCACGGCCGCATTCTCATTCAGAAGTTTGGGGTCGATCTTGTCGAAGGTATCCGCGGCGGTGTGATGGTAGTTGAAGTAGAAGCGGCTGTCCTGCGTGGGAGTGAAGCCGGGCACGCCTTTCAGGAAGGCAACATCCTCACCCGCATCTTCGCTGGCGGTCAACGTCGACGCGCCGATTGCCCCGAGCACATGCGCGACCGGCTTCAGATACTCGGCCAGCTCCGTCTTACCGGCATAAGTAATGCCGTCGGGATGATCGGCTCCGAGATCCGACTCGAGAGCGCCGATGTGATTCGCCAGCTCCGACGCGTGCTCCTGCGCGTAGGTCTGTGCACCCTCGCCGCCCTGCTCCTCGTCCATCCACGCAATGAAGCGCACGGTGCGCTTGGGATGAATGCCCAGCTTCTGCAGAAGATGAATCGCCTGCATCGAGACGACGATGCCGGCTCCGTCATCGATCGCCCCCGTGCCCAGATCCCACGAGTCGAGATGTCCCGAGACGATGACTACCTGCTCGGGATGCTCGCTGCCCTTCCAATCGGCGATGACGTTGTAGCTGGTCACCGGCGGCAGGCTTTGCGGCGTGAGTGTGAGCCGCATCTTCACCGGTCCCTGATGGGCAAGATTCGCCAGCAGATCCGCGTCTTCCGCAGTAACCGCTGCGGCGGGAATCTTGGCGATGCCGTCGCTATAGAAGGTTGCGCCGGTGTGGGGCAGGCGGAAGTCCGCTCCGCCCACAGACCGCACCAATACCGCCGCCGCGCCCAGAGACGCCGCCACGCTGGGGCCGGCTCCGCGATAGAGAACAGCCTCTTCGTATGCATCCAGGCCATTTCCTTGCGCGGCAAGGCGCTTATCGAAGTGCTCGTTGAAGAGCAGGATTTTGCCCTTGACCGCGCCGGCAGGCATCGCCTTCAGCTGATCGAAATTGTCGGCGACGACGACTTCCGCAGCCAGTCCCTGGGCCGCGGTCGCTACGCTGCCTCCCAGCGCAGTCAGCACGATCTTTTGTGTCGTTCCCTGAGTCATGCCCGGCCACGCGACGAGGGCGCCGGTTTCTTCACCGCGCACCCAGTGGGGAACAGTTGTTTTTTCCAGCGTCACATCAGCGCCCAGCGCCTTCATCTCTCCGGCCACATAGTCGACCGCGGCCTGGGCCTGCGGAGAGCCCGCAAGCCGGGGACCGATATTGTCCGTCAGGTGCCGCAACTCGGTCAGAGCATAGGAATCGCTCACCGCCGCGTCGCGTAGCGTGGCCATGGTCGCGAGCTGCTCCGGCGTCCAGGCGCCAGGCCCAACCGACATCATCTGCTCGAGGCGCTGCTGAATGGTCGGGCCGGCAGGAGCAGGCGTTTGGGCAAGGCCCACACCACATGCCGCGAACAACACGGCCGAAAACAAAACAGAGTTCCTTATTGCCATAGGCGATACGCTACCACGGCGCGGCGGTAAAACCGAGGATATCCACAGACCCGATCAAGGCCATACTCGAAGCCATGTTGAAGCGCCTTCTGCTGCTTATATTGCTGTCAACCGAAAGCTTTCATGCTCTCCACGCCGTGAATCCAGAATGGACAGAGCCTTTTCCGCCGCACCGGATTGCCGGGAACCTCTACTACGTGGGCAGCAAGGACCTGGCTTCGTTTCTCATCACCACGCCGCAGGGACATATCCTCATCAACAGCAATCTCGCGACGTCGCCGCTGCAGATTCGCAAGAGCGTAGAGCAGCTCGGCTTTCGCTTCACCGATATCAAGATCCTGTTGATCAGCCACGCGCATTTCGACCACTGCGCAGGCAGCGCGCTGATCAAGCAGTTTACGCATGCGCAATACATGGTGATGGACGCGGACGTTCCCACCGTCGAAAGTGGGGGCCGCAAGGACTTCGCCTTCGGCAACTCGCCGAAGATGTTCTATCCTCGAGCCAAAGTCGACCGCGTTCTTCATGACGGCAGCCAGGTTCGGCTGGGCGGTGTGGTGCTCACCGCTCATCTCACCGCGGGGCACACCAGGGGCTGCACCACCTGGACGCTGCAGGTTCCGGATCACGGCAAGCTCTACAACGTCGTGATTGTGGGCAGCCCCAACGTGCTTTCCGAATACAAATTGGTGAACAACCAAGCCTATCCGCAGATCGCTCAGGATTTCACGAAGCAGTTCCAGACCTTGCGCGGCCTTCCCTGCAACATTTTTCTGGGAGCGCACGGCGGTTATTACAACTTGGTAGAAAAGTACGCGCGGCTGAAGAACGGCCAGCCCAATCCGTTCATCGATCCCGACGGATACAAGGCCTTTGTCGCCGATGCTCAGCAGGCATTCGAGGAAGCATTACAAAAGCAACAGCGCAATCGCTGAAGCTGGATCATCATGACTTGGCGTTTGCTGTAGCGCGAATCGCTGCGATGTTCTCAGCCGCGGCTCAGCTCTTCTTTTCCTGACCGGCGGCCGCTTGATCCGCCTGGACACCTTCCAGGCGGGACACCGTCCGCGTGAACATCTTCGTCATTTTCCGTTCTTCATCCCGCGCCACGAGGCGAGCGACAATCGCAAACAGAAGACTCACCGAAACTCCGCACATCAAAATACCCGTCAGGCCTTCAATGGGGCCCAGGATGCGCCACACCTGCGGAAGAACGATGTCTCCGTAGCCGACAGTCGAATAGCTGCTTGCCGAGAAGTAGAAGGCAGACTCCCACGTTGCCAGGCATTGCCAGCGGAAGAAACACGCCCAGAGAAGAATCTCGGCGATATGCAGGAAGATGATCAGGGTGGTAAATCGGACCACAAGCAACGCGGCGCCGATCCATAAGAAGCGATCCACGCCCTTTGCCAGGTGGGCTCTTGCCCACTCGATAAGCGCAGCCACCCCGGCGCTCTGCGCGGCAAGGGTGAGAGTCACCAGGACGACGGCGGCGGCGAATTGGTGCAGGAAGAGCATAGCCCGCATCATACAGAGGCCCTGGCCGGAGCTTTGCGGGAATCAACAGCTCCACGACGGAGGGTATTGCAAATCGAAAAGACGGGCGGGAAGATGCGTAGACAAAGAAGGAGACCCCGCCTTCCGTTAAGAAGGCGGGGTCGCATTGCAAGCAGCCTGTAAGCCGAATTCTGTCGAGGACGGCCATTCCTCTAGGCCTGCCATTACTGACAGGCTCCAGCAACCTACCCGGAGGTTTCCGCTTTCAGCGGGCTTACGCCTACTGAAATAACCCGCGTTGGCGCGCCGGGCCGGCACGCATCCGCAGCCGATCGGGTCGGGCCGCGAATTTCCTCCCTATTTGGTCTTGCTCCGTGTGGGGTTTACCATGCCTCCGCCGTTACCGTCGGAGCGGTGCGCTCTTACCGCACCTTTTCACCCTTACCTTCGCCTCTTGCGAGACGCGGGCGGTGTTTTCTCTGTGGCACTGGCCGTCTCGCGGCCTTGACGCCGCGATCCCGGACGTTATCCGGCACACTGCCCTGCGGAGTTCGGACTTTCCTCTCCCGGCCTCGCTTGCGCGCAACCGGCAGCGGCCGCCCGGCCTGCCTGCGTCTCAATGATAACGTCTTTTGTTTCTTCACAGCACTTTCGGACGCATTATCGTGCCTTGAGACCTCAACGAGGGACGTACCGCCGCCAGCCGCTTCAGGGGCGAGCGTCAATGCGGTGCAAGAGAAGATCGAGAGCCGGCGACTGGCTTTGCAAGATGTGCTGGCGCGCCTGATCGATGTCGAACCAAGCGCCACGATCGACTTCGGGGATTTCCATTTTGCGGCCGGAGCGAGGCGGCCACTCGATCTCGCAGGTATTGCTGACCAGCGATGCCGGGTCACAATCGCCTTCGATGGCCCACACCGAGACCAACTTGCCGCTGTTCTGCTTGATCGTGCCCAGCTCGAAGGGTTCGCCGTCTACTTCGAAGCCGGTTTCCTCGCGAAACTCGCGCATGGCGGCCTGCAGGGGCAATTCGCCTTCAAGGTATTCTCCTTTGGGAATCGACCATGCTCCGAGATCTTTTTGGGCCCAGAAAGGACCGCCCGGATGCACCAGAAAAACCTCGATTCCATCATGCGATCTTCGATACATCAATAGACCGGCGCTCAGTTTTGGCATACTTCTTTGGCGCTCCCAAGTAAGATCGTTCCATAAGTCCCGCCGAGGAGGTGTACGACGATGCCCGATCTGGCTTTAGAACCCGCCGCGACGCCGTCCCTGGGACCCCTTGTGCCTGAGATTACGCTGCATGGCTCGGTTCTGGTGCTGCTGCAGTTCGATGTATGCGAGGCTATCCGCGTCGACCGGCTGCGGGAGATTCTCAGCGCCCGCACCGTGGAACTCCCTCAGCCCACACGCCCTACGCCGGGATATATCCGCTATGAGCGCCCGCCTGTCGTGGAAGCCGTGGAACCGCTGGTTCTGGAAAGCGGCGAACGCCTCACCGGCGAGGTGAAATTTTACGATTACGGGGTCCTCAGTATTCTCTTCGAGCTGCCCTTCACCGGCGGGTGGAGCAAGCTCGCCGGCCTGGCCAGCCGCTGGGTCTGGGATGTCGACTTTGCCGCTCAGGCCGAACGGATCGTTCGCGACAAGATCGAGCGGGCGGCCGCGGCTATCGTGAAGCCATACGACGAGTGGCTCAGCGAAGATTACCTCATCTTTCACATCCGCGAGATACGAGGAGACGTCGCCGGCTCGCCGTCCGTTGTAGAGCTGATCCAGCAACACGGCGCGCGCATTGCGCAAGTCGTCCGCGGCGACACCGGCAACCTCGCCGAGAGCGAAGTCAACGAGGTCCTGCAGTCGCGGATTTCCTATTACGCGAACGATCTCGCCGTGATCGGCTGGAACGCGGCCTTCGTCTACGACAGCGTCTCAGGCGCCGAGACCGCTATTCAGCTGCTGGAGTACGCGAATTCCCAGCTCCTGGAGTTTCGCCACTACGACGACCTGCTCACCGAAGAGCTGGAGCGCGTATACACGCTGCTCGACGAGGGCACCGGCATCTTTGCCCGGTGGAGGCTAGCTCGCTCCGCAACCGGTCTTCACACCATGCTGCTCGATGTCGCCGAACTCACCGAGCACGCCGATAATGCCATTAAATTCCTCAGCGACATGTTTTCGGCGCGCCTCTACAAGCTGGCTGCCTCCAAGGTCGGCGTGCCCGACTACAAGGACCTGGTGACCCAGAAGGTGCGCACCGCCGAGGAGCTGTACCGGTTCATGGTCGATCAATTCAACCAGAGCCGCGCCTTCTTCCTGGAGCTGACGGTGGTCATCATTCTGGTCATCGAGCTGATCTACCTTTTCCGCGGTAAGCCTTTCTAATCAGGGAGTTCCGTTCCCCGCGAAATCCCTGCTACAACGAAGGCAGGATGGCGTCTCGCCCCCTCACGAGTCCAGAATTGGGACACTACGGGGAGAGTTGTTTGTCGGGGCATTTGCCAGGATGGCGGTTAGCGGTTTTCACGGCTCTACTCTTTCTCGCTCTGCACGCGGCGGGAATGCTGCTGTTTCCAGGCTCCGCCAACGCCCTTTCTTACATTTTTCTTGTTCTTGCGCCGGGATGCGCGCTCCTGGCCTGCGCGTTTTACGGGGCGATCCCGTCCGAGAAGCTTTTTACCCATTGGCTGCTGGTTGCCGGTGGCCTGGCACTATGGTCGACCGGCATGGTCGTCTCCGCCTGGGGCGATGTCGTTGAGCATGCCGATCGCAATGTGGCGTTTCTCTCCGACTTCATCTTTTTCTTCTATGGCGTACCCATCCTGTTCGCCATTTCGCTTCCTCCCGAAGACCAGCGCTCGTGGTACTTCGCATGGATCGATGGTGTGCAGGCACTGATCGCCGGCGTCCTCGCGTATATCCAGATTTTCTCGGTCGTCCCATTCACCAGCCGCGCATCGGATCCGGTATCGACTACTCTCCTCCTCCGCGGTTACAACCTTGAAAACCTGGTGCTGGCGGTTGCGGCAAGCCTGCGTCTGTTCGCTTCGGCGCGGAAGACGGCAGAGCGGCAGTTTTATTCGCTGCTTGCCGGCTTTTTATGGCTCTATGCGGTCTGCGCCGGAGTCTACAACTGCCTGGACATTCAAGCCCTGAAAGAGTTCGGCGCACGGGACATCCTGGTCGACCTCCCCTTTCTGGCCTTCGCAGTTGGCCTCACGATCCTGCCCAGATGGAAAAACACGGCCGCCGATCACGAGGTGCATAAGAGCTCGATTTCTATCTTTATCGAGAATGGCAGCGCGGTGTTCTTCTCACTCGCGCTCTTCGCTCTTGGCGCGTCGGTGATGAAGAGTCATTTCCGGATAGGCCTGGCCGCCATCGCTCTCGCCATGCTTCTCTATGGCTTGCGTGCGACCCTCCTGCAGAGCCGGTACGCAGAATCCCAGCAGGCTTTGCGCTTAGCGCACAGCCGCCTGGAGCAGATCTCATTGCAGGATGCGCTGACGGGTATCGCCAACCGCAGGCGCTTCGATCGCGCGCTTGAAGAAGAGTGGAGCCGGACAACCCGCGTTCACGAGCCGCTCTCGCTACTCATGCTGGACGTGGATCACTTCAAGCGCCTGAATGACGGATACGGGCATCAGCGCGGCGACGAATGCCTGATCCAGATTGCGGTCACGCTTCAATCCTGCCTGTCTCGCGGCGGCGACCTGGTGGCCCGCTACGGCGGAGAGGAGTTTGCCGTGATTTTGCCCGCGACCACGCGCGAGGGAGCGGAGGCCGTGGCCATGAAGATGAAGCAGGCGGTGCAGGATCTGCATATCCAGTGCGACCCGGCAGAGCAGCGTTTTATGACCATCAGCGTGGGCGTTGCGACGCACGCCTTTTCGAGGGCTGGAAGCGTAGCGTCGCTCATCGAAGCAGCCGATCAGGCTCTTTATCGCGCCAAGCAGAACGGCCGCAACCGCATCGAATTCTCCTCGCCGGATATCATCGATCTGCCACAGCTTTGAATCCGAACCGCCTCTCTCCTGATCGTTCTACATATCTGGCTGTATATATATCGGGCTCTATATGCTCAGGTTGAGGAGAAGCCCTGCGATTGTTTTTCGGAGGGAGCGTGAGGCTTCAGCCTCACGAAGCAGCCGATCGAATTCCGAGGGCTTCAGCCCCGGGGTCTTTTACTTCCTCAACTCAGTACAGCTTTGTAGGCAGCACAAAAGGGACCGCGTTGGCGGTCCCTTTTGTGTTGTCTGAGGGAGGGAGAACTACATGGAATCCTGATCGCTCTTCGACGAATGGCTGACGGTGACTCCGCCGTTGGTGGTCTCCGCATGGATAGTCGGTCCACCGCCGCCGAGATCGGTCTCGAGATGATGCTTGATCTCGCCCTGGATGGTAATGGGGAAGTTGAGCTCGATGCCGCCGTTGACGGTGCCCGTCTCGAGATGGGCGGCATACTTCTCAGGCAGATTCAGCGAGATGCCGCCGTTGGTGGTCTCGGCGTGAAGGCCCTCGCCGTGCCAGCGATCTCCGGAGAGTGCAATATCCAGGCCGCCATTCACGGTGCTGCCGTGAACTTTCCCGGCGAGATCGGTCAGGTCGACACCGCCGTTGGTTGTGTCGAAGTTCAGATCGCCGTCGAGATGTGAGAGTCCGATGCCGCCATTCATGGTCTTCAGCTCGGCAGAGAGCTGGTGAGGCGCGTGGATGGTGTAGGAGACGCTATAACCGCGGTTGCCCCAGTGAAAGTTCGGCCCCTTGTCGCGGATAGTTCCGCCAGAAGCTTGAATCTCCACCTCGCGAAGGATGTCGGAAGCCTCCTTGGAGGAATCGGCCCAGGCCTCGACCCGCGCATCGACGCGGACATCCTTCCTATCTTCGCCCACCACGTCAATGCCGCCGTTCATGCTCGAAACATCCAGCTTGCCGGGAGCGGAGATGACCATGGTCCGCATCTCGCAGGCCCGCTCCTGGTGCCCCCAGCCCCAGTTGGTCCGATTATGGTCTTCGCCGGAGCAATCGTGGACATTCCAGCCATCGGCGGTGCCCAGTGCCGCTCCGTAGGCCGGTGCACCGTCCGCCTTGGCATGCGCGCGGAAGCTGCCCATGAAGGTGCGCAGGCGCGAACACGCGGTCTGGCCCGAGCGCCTGTTTCCGCTCCAGGGCTGTGAGCCAACGGCGACAACGGCGGTTAAAACGACAACGAACAGCGCGAAGCGGCGCATAGGATGGCCCTCTGGCTGCGGATACGAAGTCTGTGACATGGGAGTTCCTCAGAAATTCCATCAATGGATAAGGCACGTTGAAGCCCAAAAAGACCGCCGGGAAAAGGCAGCAGAATCAATGGATTCATGAAAAATTTATGGAATAAAGTGTCCGCTTCACGCAAAAGCTGTTCGAGAACGGACAGATCCGCCCGGAAAATGCGCCCGACGCTAGGGGAACCGGCAGAGATTTTTCGCGGCGCTCGGAATAGGGCCGCGTCAGGAAGCCCGCTTGAGAAGTGTGCTTATTTCTCCACAATCCGGGCAGCGCCGCCGCATCCGGTCAGCGGCGCTTTTCCCAGAACTCCTCGTGGCGATCGTCGCGGAAGCGGATGCCCTTGACCTCGCCGTTTCCATCCTTTTCGAAGATCAGCCGGGTCGGGCTGCCGGTGGGGTAGAAGAAGCTGGTGGAGTTCTCAGGAAGCAGCTCGATGACGTCTCCGACGCGATTTTTCGTAAACAGCCGGTCGCCCTGGCGGGTGATCGTGGCCTGTGCGGTGCCTGCGTCGTCGTAGACGCCGACATAGTCGTCGTAGACGTCGTAATCGATCCTGGCGGGGACAGGATGCAGCGGCACCAGGATCTCTTCAGCCGCAGGCTGCAGCCTGGGCGTGGAGCTGAGGCGATGCGCCAGGAACCAGTGCGCCAGATCCGGCAGCGCATAGGCCTTGTCCCATGCGTTGTGCCTCCAGCCGGCGTACTGCCAGAAGCGGACGTTGCCGCCGCTCGCCTTGAGCGCCTCGTACATGATCTGCGACTGCTTCACGATCACCACATTGTCATCGGAGCCGTGAAAGATCCAGACCGGCGTCCGCCCGATGGCGCGGGCATATTCGGCCGGCAGGGTCGTCGACTCCTTCCAGCGCTCCGGCCGATAGGACCAGAAAATGCCGCCGCTGACCGGCGCAATCGCTGCAAAACGATGCGGGTTGTAGCGGGCCAGCTCGTAAACGCCATAGCCGCCCAGCGAGAGACCGGTGAGATAGGTGCGATCGCGGTCGCCGTGGAACTCCTTGGTGTCCTGGTCGAGCGCAGCGAGCGCCATCTGCATCATGTCGGGATCGGTCCAATGGTGATGACCGAAGGGCACCTGCGGCATCACGACGATGAAAGGCCAGTGGTCGGGGTGGAGACGGATGGCCTGCGGCAGGCCGATCTGCGTCTCATCCATGCCCTCGGAGCCGCGCTCGCCGCTGCCATGAAGAAAGAGAATGACCGGCCAGCTTCCGTGCTCGGTCCAACCTTCAGGCAGGTAAACCTGATACTTGTAGAGCGCTCCGTTCACCACGACGTGACGATTCAGAAAACCAGTGTCGATGTGACGCGGAGCCGCGTTCGCGGCAATGCCGGCAAAGAGAGAGAGAATGAGGACGAAGAGCGGTCTTGCCGCAAGGCGCAAGCGCATTGAGGGACAGGATAAATGATTTGACGGACTGCACCAGGGCTTCACGAGATGAAGTGTTGAGCTGGCGCGGCCTTGGGGTTTCCTGTAAGAATTCATACCTGAATCGATTTAGTTGAATGGAGTGATCTTATGCGCTTTAGCCGCCGCGAATTCAGCCGTCTTGCCGGAGTTGCTTCCCTTTCCTCCCTGCTTCCCTCCCGATGGTCGTCGGCTCAGGCGCAATCGACAGGCGGCCAGGGCATCCGATGGTGCATCGTCGGTCTGGGCCGAATCTCCATGGACCACTTCATGCCGGCGGTGAAGCTCGGAAATAGCGGGCACATCACCGCGCTCGTGAGCGGCCATCGCGATAAGGCGGAAAAACAGGCGGCAATCTATGGCGTGCCCTCCAATGCAATCTACAGCTATGACAACTTCGATGCCATCGCGCAGAACAAGGAGATCGACGCGGTTTATATCGCATTGCCAAACAGCATGCACGCCGAGTACACCATCCGCGCAGCGAAGGCCGGGAAGCATGCACTGTGCGAGAAGCCCATGGCTACCAGCGTCGCCGATTCCAAGGCCATGATCGAGGCATGCAAGTCGGCGGGGAAGAAGTTGATGATCGCCTATCGCTGCCATTATGAGCCGGTCAATCTCAAAGCAGTGGAGATCATCCGCAGCGGTGCACTGGGCACGATACAGGCCATCGAGAGCGACTTCGGCTTCAATATCCCTGCCGGCGAATGGCGCATCGACCGCAAGCTGTCGGGAGGCGGTCCGCTGATGGATGTGGGCATCTACTCGCTCAACGCCTGCCGCTATCTGACCGGAGAAGAGCCGCAGGAGATCAGCGCCTACTCTTCGGTCATCGATCATGATGGACGCTTCAAAAATGTGGAAGAGAACGTCTCCTGGACGATGAAGTTTCCCTCCGGCATCGTAGCCGCCTGCAACACCACGTACGGCGCCAGTATGGACGGCTTCTACCGGGTGCATGGAGCAAAGGGCATGCTGGAGCTAAATCCGGCATTTGGCTACTCGGGGATTCATATGACCGGGCAGATTGGACGCGAAAAGATTCCTGATCTCGTCACTGCCCCCGATCCAGCGCAGTTCAAGGCGCAGGCCGATCACTTCGCCGATTGCATCAACCAGAACAAAGAGCCGAAGACTCCGGGAGAAGAGGGACTACGCGACATGGAACTGATGTCGCGTATTTATCAATCGGCGGGTCTGCCGGCACTTTCCTGAACCTTCATCCCGAAGGCGGCATGCTGAAGTTAACATCGGTGACCCCACTTCTCAGAAGCGAGATGTGGGATCGCCGGTTCAGCTTCCTTCATCCTCGCGCGAAGCAGCGCCGAAGGCGTTTGCCCAGAACGCCAATTCCAGACGGCCAGCGCTAGCCGTTGAGCGTTTCCATCAGCTTGTTCACGGTGCTATTGAGGCTCTTCTCGGAGCGGCGCATCTCGTCGATCTTGGCAATGGAGTGCATCACTGTAGTGTGATGCTTGCCTCCGAATTGCCGTCCGATTTCGGGCAGTGATGCTTCGGTCATCTGCTTGGCGAGATACATGGCGATCTGCCGCGGAACGACCACGGCGCGCGAGTTATTCTTCTGCTTCAGCTCCGCGACGCGCATGCCGAACTGCTCGGCTACCGCGCGCTGGATGGCCTCGATCGTAATCTTCCGCACCTGCGTGTCGATGAACTGCTTGAGGCACTGCTGCGCGGTTGGCAGCGTGATCTCGACACCGTTGAGCTGCGACCAGGCGAACAGCCGCGTGAGCGCGCCTTCCAGCTCGCGTACGTTGGTGCGCACGTTGGAGGCGATGAACAGCGCAACGTCGGTCGGGATGATAACCTGCTCGCTCTCTGCTTTCTTCTGCAGAATGGCGACCTTGGTTTCGAGGTCCGGCGGCTGAATGTCGGCGATCAATCCCCACTCGAAGCGCGAACGCAGGCGGTCTTCGATCTCGGGCAGCTCTTTGGGAGGACGGTCGGACGCGATGACGATCTGCTTCATGTTCTCGTGAAGCGCGTTGAAGGTGTGAAAGAACTCTTCCTGCGTGCGCTCCTTCTGCGAGAGAAACTGAATGTCGTCGATAAGCAGCAGATCCACCGAGCGATACTTGTCGCGGAAGCTGGTCATCTTGTCGTAGCGCAGCGAGTTGATCATCTCGTTGGTGAACTTTTCGACCGAGACGTAGCAGATAGAAGTGCTGGGCGTGCGCGACTTCACCTCGTGGCCGATGGCATGCATGAGATGGGTCTTACCCATGCCCACGCCTCCGTAGAGGAAGAGCGGGTTGTAGGCCTTCGACGGGCGATCGGCCACCGCCTCCGCCGCAGCGCGGGCAAACTGATTGCCCGAGCCGATGACGAATGCATCGAAGGTGTAGCGCGGATTGAGCTGCGCCGCTGTCGACCAATCGAAGCGGGCCTGCTGCGGAGGAGCTGCGGGCGCGGTGCGTCCGTTGACGTGACGGCCATTGGCCGGAGCATTCGGCGCATGCGTCGGAACCGGCGGAAAGCCGCCATCTTCGCGAGCCCGGGCCAGCGTGGGATCTTCTTCCGGGGTGAGAAACTTTACGTCGTCGAATTCGAGCTGCAGCGCATCGATGGCTTCCTGAATGAGATCGGCATAGCGTTCGCCGACATGCTGAAACTCAGGCGTGGGGATGCGCACGTACAGCAGCCGCTCTTTGGCGTAACTGAAGCGTGTGGGTTTGAGCCAGGTATCGAACGACTGGCGATTGACCTTCTTTTCAAGTGCGCCGAGGATCCGCACCCAAGGATTGAGCACGGCGGCGGGAGTAGCGACAAATGACATTCTTATTCCTTGCTTGAACGCTCGCGGAGACTATTCGATGCCGGATGCAAACGCATGACCAAATGCACTCGGTCCCATCCTAAGTGGGTATTGCCGGAGCATTTGCATTGGCCGGGAAGCGCATCGGATGCGCCTTGCTTTCCGATGCTTCGGTCGATTGGTCTGACGGCCGCGAGGCGTCAGGAAAATCTCTTATGAACGTTGCCGATACTAGCACAGTTCGAAGCCCGAAAGTACGACCTTTCTGCCGCATTTTTTTTCCTCTCGCAGGGTTGCACCACGGAGTGTGAAATGGTCTGAAAAATCGGCGCCGCAGAAGGTAATCTTTGAAAAAACCTTGGAGAAAATTTGGAATTCCAATCGATACATTTGCGATCTTCGTCGCTTCTCTCACTGTCTCTTTGATCGTGGCATGAAGCCGCGAACTTGGCAATTACGACTCGGCATATGTAATCCTTACCGGCCTCAATAGTCGCCACCACCGCCATGGGCAAGGTTCTCAAATCTGGTGCATTTGGAGAGATAGGCCAAGTGCACAGAGCCGGTCGGACCGTTTCGCTGCTTGGCAATGATGATCTCGGCCTTGCCTTCGGTATCGGGATCGGGCTGTCCGTTTTCGTCGCGATTGTAGTAACTGTCGCGGTGAATGAAGGCCACCACGTCGGCGTCCTGCTCGATCGAGCCTGACTCGCGCAAGTCGGAGAGCATCGGCTTCTTGTCGCCGCCGCGCTGCTCCGAAGAACGCGAGAGCTGTGAGAGCGCGATCACCGGCACTTCAAGCTCCTTCGCCAAAGCCTTTAGACCGCGCGAGACTGCAGAGACCTCCTGCGTGCGGTTCTCATAGCGCTTCTGGCCTGGCAGGCCGGAGCTGGCGGTCATGAGCTGGAGGTAATCGATCACGATGAGGTCGAGACCGCCGCGCGACTGGCGCAGTCGCCGCGCCTTGGCGCGCATCTCGGTCAGCGAGATGCCCGGCGTGTCATCGATGAAGATGGGCGCCTCCACCAGACGCTCGAGCGCGCTGTTCAGCTTCTCCTGATCTTCGCGGCCGAGAAAACCCTTCTGGATCTTCTGCGAATCGACCAGAGCTTCAGAGGCCAGCATTCTTCGCAGCAGCGACTCCTTGCTCATTTCGAGTGAGAAGACGGCAACCGTATGCGCGCTGCGAACCGCGGCATTCTGTGCGATGTTGATGGCCCACGCGGTTTTACCCATCGAAGGGCGAGCCGCGATGATGATGAGCTCTGACTTCTGCAGGCCGCTGGTCATGCGATCGAACTCGTCAAAGTGCGTGGCCAGACCAGTGACTTCGCGGCCTTCTTTGTACAAGTTGTCGATGGTGCCGAAGGAGTCGCGAACGATCTCCGGAATACCGGCGAAGCCGCGGGTGATGCCCTTCTCCGTGACCTCGAGCATCAACGTTTCCGCTGCGTTGATGACCTCGAGCGCCTCTTCGCTCTGATCTGCGGCGCGCGTGATAGCCGTCGAGCAGATGTTGATGAGCTGACGCAGCAGCGACTTGTCCTTGACGATGCGGACGTACTCTTCAATGGAAAGGCGGCGCGGCAGGCCTTCGGTCAGCGAGGCAAGATACGCAACTCCGCCAATCGATTCGACTTCTTTTCGCTTGGCCAGCTCCTCGGCAAGAGTAACGATGTCGACCGCGCGGCCAGCATCGATAAGCTCGGCCATGCGCGCGAAGATGCGCTGGTGCGAGTCGAGGGCGAAGTCATCGGCGCGCAGCTTCTCCGCGGCCTCGTTGTACGCGTGATTATCGAGAAGGATAGCGCCAAGAATCGAACGTTCGGCGTCAACAGAGGCGGGCAGCCCGCGTTCGAAAGAGATGTCAGCAGTGGCGGCCATTCATAGAGGCTAGGCCCGCAGACAAAAGAAAACAACGCAAAGGGCTCAAGATCGTCAAATTAAGGTGTGGACGGCCTGTGGAAGCTCTGGATAACGCGTCCGCAATGCCAAATCGAACCTCAGCCTTTATCATGAGAAAGAAAGAGATTTCGTTGTGACTATGAAACAAACTTTGATATCGCTGACAGCCTGCACGGTGCTCCTTGCCGGAACGGCCTTCGCTCAGCAACAAGCCACCGCTCCCCCCGCGTCCCCGCAATCTCCTGAGATTGCGCAGTTCCAGAAGTTTGAGGACCAGTGGAGCAACGCGCTGGTGAAACGCGATCAGTACGGGCTGGAGAATCTGATGTCGCCGCTGTATGTCGACATCTCCTCGGGCGGAGACATCACAACGCGCAACCAGCAGATCGCTTTGCTTTACGAGAAGTCGGGGCCGCAGCCGGTGAGCATGGAGCAGCGTGTGGTCAACGTTCGCACCATTGAAGATGTTGCCGTGGTCGATGGAACCTACATCCAGAAATGGAAGGTCAACGGCACAACGCACGAAGAACGCGGCATCTTCACGCATGTTTATCAGCACGCGCGCGGCAACTGGATCTGCATCAACTCCCAGCGCACAGCAGTGGTCGAACAGCAGGCAGGGCAAAAAGCGGCGAAGCCGGCCAAGAAGAGCACAGCCGATTTGCCCTTCCACATCCCGCTTTTGTTCAAGGGCCAGGATGCGCCCCAAACTCCTCCGGCTGCAGGCAGCAATCCTGCTCCGCAGCAGTAGGCACTGTTCGATGCGTCCTGCCTGGGCAGAGATCTCGCTTGATCGGCTGATCCAAAATTATCGACTGCTGAGCGCCGCTGCCGGCGAATCCGGATTGATCGCGGTAGTGAAGGCCAACGCCTACGGACATGGCACGTTGGCATGTGCGCACGCTCTCGCAAATGCCGGAGCAGCGTGGCTCGGCGTGACCAACGCCGAAGAAGCAATCGCAGTGCGGGCAACATGCCCCGGCGCGCGCATTCTGGTGATGAGCGGCCTGTGGGAGCATGAGGCCGAAGGTGCAATCGAGCATCGGCTGACGCCGGTGGTCTGGGAGCCGGCTCATCTTGAATGGCTGGATGCGGCCACGCGCGAGAAGCAGTGCGCCACCCAGTCAGTCGCAGTGCATCTCGAGATCGACACAGGAATGGCGCGGCAGGGTGTTCGGCTCGCCGATCTGCCTTCATTCCTTGAACGCATGCAAGCGGCGAAGGCTCTCTCCCTCGAAGGCGTGATGACCCACTTCCACTCGCCGGAGCTTCTGGACGGAGAAGCGACAGCGGCGCAGATGGCGCGCCTCGATGCGGCAATGGAAATCATCTCGGCTCGCGGGTTTCGCCCCACCGTGATTCACGCGGGCAATTCGGCAACGGTACTCGCCAATGATGGCGCTCGCAGCATTGGCGAGCTTGCTGCGAAATACGGCGCTTCGGCGATGCTCCGACCCGGGCTATCACTCTATGGCTATCCACCTCGCGTCAGCGGCGAAGGCGCGAGTACAGAGGCGAATGAGCTGCAGCCGGTGCTGGCATGGAAGACCCGCGTGGTATCCCTGCGCACGATTGAAGCGGGTGAGAGCGCGGGCTACAACGCGACCTTTCGCGCCGGGCGGCCCAGCCGCCTGGCTCTGCTGCCGGTGGGCTACGCCGACGGCATGAACCGCCTGTTGTCGAACCGGGGAGAAGTGCTGGTGCGCGGTCAGCGCGCGCCGATCGTAGGCCGCATCTCGATGGACCTGACCATCGTCGATGTAACGGACATCCCCGCCGTCGAGATGGGCGATGAAGTAGTTCTGATTGGGAAACAAGGAACGGAGCAGATCTCCGCATACGATTTCGCCGACCTGGCGGGTACCATTCCTTATGAGGTTCTGTGCAATATCAGCGCCCGGGTGCGCCGGGTGACTTTGAATGCGAGCGAAGACGATGTTTAAGAACTGGTATGCACGCCGAATGTACGCGTGGGAGACCGAGCTCACCACGCGCGATGAAAATCGCATCGTGCGTCCGGTGGAGTGGGGATTCGAGTGGCTGCAAGACTTTGTCGAATCTGCAGGACTGCACGAGAAGATTTTTGGATCGAGGAATCCGGCGGATCTGAACCCGCACGAAGCCGAAGATGCGCTGGCCGCTCTGAACGATGCCATCGTGCAGCGCAGCGAAGCCTTTTACGACTACCAGCGCCCGAATGATTTTCAACTCGAGACGCGCCATCCCGAGCTCTTCCCGACCAATGTTCGTCCTGAAACGCTAAAGCGGGATGCCGAGCTGAAGCAGATGGCCATCGATGGGAAATTGGAGGCCGCACAGTTCCTGCGCTTTACCTCGCCCATCCGCACGCCTTATCCCGAGAATGATTTCGTCAATGCCCGCTGGTATCCGGCGCCTGCTGAAAAAATGCAGGGCAAGCCGAAGCAGGCCATGATCGTGATGCCGCAGTGGAATGCGGATGCCTTCAGCCACAATGCGCTGTGCTCGCTCTTCAATCGTTTTGGAGTTTCGGCGCTGCGGCTGAGCAAGCCTTACCACGACATTCGGCGGCCGGCCGAGCTGGAGAGATCCGACTACGCCGTGAGCTCCAATATCGGACGCAATATCGCCGCCTGCCGGCAGGCCGTCGTCGATATCCGCTGCTGCATGGATTGGCTGGAGGAGCAAGGCTACGAGCAGTTCGGCGTGCTTGGCACCAGCCTGGGCTCCTGCTATGCATTTATCGCATCTGCTCACGACGCGCGGCTTCGCGTGAATGCCTTCAATCACGCATCGACCTCCTTCGGCGATGTGGTGTGGACCGGCCAGAGCACGCGGCATATCCGCAAGGCCTTCGAGGATGCGGGCCTGACGCAGGAACGGCTGCGGCAGCTCTTTGGCGCGACCAGCCCGGTGAACTACATGCGGCGCTTCGCCGCCCAGCCTAAAAAGGTGCTGGTGGTTCATGCCAGGTACGATCTCACGTTTCTGGAAGAGTATTCGCTCGAAGTGCTGCGCAGTTTTGCGAAGCTTGGCATCGATTACGTATCGAAAGTCCTGCCCTGCGGCCACTACACCACCGGCGAAACGCCATACAAGTTCATCGACGGATGGTATCTGGGTTCGTTTGTGTATTCGGCCTTCAAGGCACTCGCGCAGGGTCGTGTTTTCACCAGCCCACAAGATGATCCCCGCCTCGCCGCTTCTTCTGCTGATTAGCGGTTTCCGCTGCGTGTAGTATCCGGTAAAGAACAGAAGCGCTTCGGCCAACGCTAGAGCGCTTCTCGACACCTCCGGAGAAAACCACATGTTTCGGCTTGAACGTCTTCGCACGCTTTCGTCTTCTCTTTTGCTGAGCAGCCTGATTCTTCCTTTTGCCGCGACGTATCCCTCCTTAGCTCAGAACGCGAAATATCCGAACTATCCGAGTGAAACTCCGGCGGAGCTGCATTTGCCAGCCAGCGGCTTCGACTACGAACGCCGCGAGGTAATGATCCCCATGCGCGATGGAGTCAAGCTGCATACCGTGATCCTGGTGCCGAAGGGAGCGAATCATGCGGCGATGCTGATGACGCGCACTCCCTACGATGCGAATGCGCTTACCGGCTACGGGCCGAGCTCGCATCTTGGGCCAAGCCTGGATGGCTATGACAACGCGGTGGAGGTAGTTGTCGAAGACGGATACATCCGCGTGGTGCAGGACATTCGCGGGAAATATGGCTCGGAAGGCGACTACGTGATGAACCGCCCACTGCACGGCCCGCAGAATCCAACTCCGGTGGATGAATCGACCGACACCTACGACACCATCGACTGGCTGGTGAAGCATCTTCCCGAGAGCAACGGCAAGGTCGGCATCCTGGGCATCTCCTACGACGGCTATCTCTCCCTGACGCCGCTTGTGCATCCGCACCCCGCATTGAAGGTAGCGGTGCCGATGAATCCCATGGTCGATGGCTGGATGGGCGACGACTGGTTTCACAACGGCGCCTTCCGCGAACAGAACATGCCCTACATCTTTGAGCAGGCGGGAACGCGCTCCAACACCATCAAGTGGTGGACCAGCAACTTCGACGACTACGACATGTACATGAATGCCGTGTCGGCCGGCGAGCTCGGCAAAGAGCGAGGGCTCGAGCAGATAGGCTTCTGGCAGAAGGTTCTCGCTCATCCCAGCTATGACGCATTCTGGAGCGACCAGGCAGTCGACAAGATATTGGCCGACGAACCGCTGAAGGTGCCGACCTTGCTGGTGGCCAGCCTCTGGGACCAGGAAGATATCTACGGCGCAATCGCTGTCTACAAGGCCATCAAGCCGAAGGACACGAGTAACGATATGGTCTACTTGGCGCTCGGTCCCTGGCATCACGGACAGGAGATAGAGGAGGCCAGCAACCTTGGACCGATCAAGTTCGACAGCGATACCGGGCTTTATTTCCGGCAGCATATCCTGCGGCCGTTTCTCGCGAAGTACCTGAAGGATGAGACGCCGAAGACGGAGATTCCTCCCGTGTGGGCCTTCGCGACCGGAGAGAACGAGTGGGAGAAGCTGCCCTCGTGGCCTGCAGGATGCGCGGATGGATGCGCGGTGAAAGCTACCCCGTTGTATCTGGAGCCGGGATTGAAGCTGGGCTTCGGCGCTCCGGCCGGCGGCGACGCGGCCTTCGACGCCTACGTTTCCGATCCAGCGAAGCCGGTGCCCTTTCGCAAGCGGCCGATTCAACCTGTCGGCTACGACAACGGCCTCACCTGGCCGGAGTGGCTGGTGGACGATCAGCGGGAAGCATCGGGACGAACCGACGTGCTGGCCTTCGAAACCGATGTGCTCACCAAGCCGGTGAAGATCAGCGGGCAGCCGCTGGCCCATCTCGTCGCATCAACCAGCGGAACGGATTCGGACTGGGTGGTGAAGCTGATCGATGTCTACCCGGATGAAGTTGCCGGAGAGAAGATGCTGGGCGGCTATCAGCTGATGATCTCGGCAGATATCTTCCGCGGACGCTATCGCGAGAGCTTCGCATCACCCAAAGCGATTCAACCCAGTGAGCCTCTGCTCTACCAATTCGCGCTGCCTACGGCCAATCACGTCTTTCTGCCCGGGCATCGCATCATGGTGCAGGTGCAGTCGAGCTGGTTCCCGCTGTATGACCGCAATCCGCAGACGTTCGTGCCGAATATCTTCTGGGCGAAGCCGGAGGATTACAAAAAGGCAGAGCAGCGGATATGGCATGCTCCCGGGCATGAGAGCTTCGTGGAGCTGCCGCTGGTGGAGGCGAAGTGAGCACGGGGCGGGAAGCCAAATCCCGCCCTCGCAAAGCTGAGCATCCTTCGGAAGATCCGGCCCCGTGCTCGACCGAATTTTTCGAAGAGCTTCGGCTCCGCTATCGCCCCAAGAAAGTTGGAGTGCTGCTCGTCGCCGAGTCCCGGCCGGCGGGCGGCACTTTTTTCTACGCGGGGAATTCGAACCTGGTTCGATACACCGAGCAGGCTTTTCGCATGGCTTATGGCGTTGACGCGATGACCATGCCCGCATTTCTAGAGGGTTTTCGAGCGTCAGGTTGTTATCTCGAAGACCTCTGCGCCGAGCCCGTCAACCACATCGAGAAACATGCCCTGCGCCGCGCGGAATGGAAGAGATCCATAGATTATCTTTCGCAGCGGATCGCGAAAGCCTCTCCGCTCGCGATCCTTCCCATTCACAAAGGCAGCGAGCTTTTCGTCAAAGAGGCTGCTCTGAAAGCAGGCCGGCTCGATCTGCTCAGGCCTGCGATTCCGTTTCCGAGTATGGGCAATCATCCCCGCTATATCGCCGCACTTTCGCTTCTGATTCAAGAGCTTCGCGAAGCAGCAATCCTTCCGGCATATTTCTCACAGTCAGGCGCTACAATTTAGGCATGTCCGACCGTATGTCTTTGCCGCTTGCCCAGGCCGATCCCGAGATCGCCGCCGCTATTGACCACGAAGTTCGCCGCCAGCACGAAGGGCTGGAGATGATCGCTTCAGAGAACTTCGTGAGCGAGGCCGTGCTCGAGGCGGCAGGTTCGGTATTTACCAATAAGTATGCCGAGGGCTATCCGGGCCGCCGCTACTATGGCGGCTGCGAATTCGCGGATGTAGTGGAGAACCTGGCACGCGACCGCGCCAAGCAGCTCTTCGGCGCGGAGCATGCGAATGTGCAGCCGCATTCGGGCTCACAGGCCAACGCCGCTGCCTACATGGCAGTGCTGCAGCCCGGCGACACCATTCTCGGCCTGGATCTCGCGCATGGCGGACACCTCACTCACGGGCACAAGCTGAATTTTTCAGGAAAGCTCTACAAGGTTGCTTCCTACACGGTCCGCAAGGACACCGAGCAGATCGACTATGACGAGCTGGAGTCGATTGCGCAGCGGGAAAATCCAAAGGTCATTGTCGGCGGCGGCAGCGCCTATCCCCGCATCTTCGACTTCGCGCGCATGCGTGAGATTGCCGACAAAGTGGGAGCATTGCTGATCGTGGACATGGCGCACTTTGCCGGGCTAGTCGCAGGCGGCGCGCATCCTTCGCCGGTGCCGCATGCGCACATCACCACCACGACCACTCACAAGACTCTGCGCGGACCTCGCGCGGGCTTGATTTTGTCGGGCCAGTCTTTCGCGGCAGCGATTGACAAGAGTGTCTTCCCCGGCCAGCAGGGTGGTCCACTGGTGCATATCATTGCCGCCAAGGCCGCCGCCTTTCGTGAAGCGCTGCAACCCGACTTCAAGATTTACGCGAAGCAGATCGTCGCCAACGCCAAGGCGCTCGCCGAGACGCTGCAGGCCGAGGGTCTGCGCATCATCTCCGGCGGAACGGACACGCATCTGATGCTGGTCGATGTCTTTGAGAAGGGCATTTTGGGCAGCGAAGCCGAGGCGGCGCTCGGCGCAGCCGGCATCACCGTAAACAAGAATGCGATTCCGTATGATGTGAATCCTCCGCTGAAGCCGAGCGGCATTCGCATCGGAACGCCAGCGCTTACCACTCGCGGCATGAAGGAAGCGGAGATGCGCATCATCGGCAAGTGGATCGTGGAAGCGCTCAACGAGCGCAGCAATCCGCAGGCTCTGAAGCGAATTCAGGGACAGGTGCTGGAGCTGGCGGAGCGGTTTCCGCTTTACGGCTGGCTGCGTGAGCCGGCTGCCGTTGCCGCGAAATAGGCGCAGCGAGTTCAGGAGTAGCATCGCGCCCGCGTAGATCGCCGCAAATCATTTGCGCAAACGGTTGCGGGCGCTCACAATCTGTACATGGTTCGCCTGGCTCGTCTCCTGGTTTGTCTTCCAGATCGCTTTTTGATGCGTTCAGCTCTGCCTCTTGCCCTGACCCTCTGCAGCCTTTCCTTCGCGCAGCAGGTTCCCTCCGCGCTGACCGCCGACCCCGCGCAGGATACGAAATATCCCGCCTCGATGGTCTCGCTTGCCGATCTGCCCAGCCATGGCGAGAACCTGTTGGGCGTCTTCTATCTGGCATCTGGCGCAGGTCCTCATCCGACGCTCGTGCTGATGCACGGATTCCCCGGCTACGAACAGAATCTGGATCTGGCACAGGCCATCCGGCGAGCAGGATGGAACGTACTGGCCGTCCACTATCGCGGCTCGTGGGGAGTCAAAGGCGACTTCTCGTTTCAGCATGCGATCGAAGACGCCGACTCCGAAGTGGCTTTCGTGAGCAGCCCGGCAAACGCCAAAAAATATCGCATTGACACCAGCAAGATCGTGGTGCTCGGACACAGCATGGGCGGGTATCTGGTCGCCTCAGCCGCCGCGCATGATCACAAGCTGGCCGGTGTGGCGATGATCTCTGCCTGGAATATCGGAGCCAGCTTCCCGCCCGCAAGCATCGGGGGAAGTCAACACGACGCGGACGAAGGCGTAAAGAAAACCCTCATCGAGAGGTTCACCGAGGAGAACAACGGCGTTCCGCTCGCCGGCTGCACCGTGGAGTCGCTGGTCAACGAGATGTACGAGCACCGCGCGTCCCTGAACTTCAACGATTTCGCATCCGATCTCAGTTCGAGGCCGGTGCTGGTCATCACCTCGGATGATGGTCTGGGGCCTGCCGACCAGACCTTTGCCACGGCATTGAAGAAGGCGGGAAATGCGAGAGTTACCGAAGCGCATTTCCCCACCGATCATGCTTACTCCGATCACCGCCTGGCGCTCACCACCGTCGTTCTCAACTGGCTGGCGACGCTGCAATAGCTACTGCTTTTCCATCTCCAGCAATTTCTCTTTCCGCTCCACTCCCCAGCGGTAACCGGTCAGCTTGCCGTCTGAGCCGATGACTCGGTGGCAAGGAATAACGACGGCGACCGGATTCGTGGCACAGGCCCGTGCTACTGCACGAACCGCGGAGGGCTGCCCAATTTCGCGTGCCAGTTGAGCATAGGTCCGAGTCTCGCCGCGTGGAATGCTTTGCAGCGCCTGCCACACACGCATCTGGAAGGCGGTAGCGCGGAGATCCAGTGGCAGGTCCAGAGCTGCGGGGTGCTCGGTGAGCTGCGAGAGCACCTGCGCAAGAACTGATGCGAGCGCCGGCTGCTCCTCGATTTTGGCTGCGGGAAACTGCGCCTTCAACTGCTCTGTGATCTCGGCATCGCTCCTGCCGAGGATCACGGCGCAAAGTCCGCGGTCGGTGGCAGCGATGAGGATGCGGCCCAGGATCGATGAACCGGTGGTGAAGCCAAGGATAAGGTCGCGGCCGCGGCTGCGGTACTCCTGCGGGCGCATCCCGAGCTGCGCTTTGGCATAGGCCCGCGCTGGACCTGAGTACCCCGCGTCGTAGATGGCGTCGGTGATGCGGGTCGAGGGATCGGTCAGGCGAGCGCGAAATGCAGCCGCGCGCTTCTGGGCCTGGTATTGGCTGGGACTGATGCCCAGGACGCGGCTGAAGGCGCGTTGCAGGGCGAAGGTCGAGAGGCCAGCGATCCGCGCCAGCTCGGCCAGCGGCACCGGACGATCAAGATTGCGGTTGAGATGGTTGGTGAGCGTTTCCATCAACTGTGCTTCGGCATGGAGGCCAGCCGGATTGCAGCGTTTGCACGGACGGTATCCAGCACCAAAGGCGGAGATCAGATCGGAAAAGAACTCCACATTCTGGCGGGAAGGCCGGCGGCTCGGGCACGACGGACGGCAGAAAACCAGCGTGGTGCGAACTCCGTAATAGAGCTGCCCATCGGCGCTTGAATCGCGCGAAGAGACGATCCTCCACGCCACCTCGGCGTCGGTTGCCACGTCGGAGTTCAGAGACGGGATTGCAAACTGCTTGGGCATGGAATCACTCGAGAAAATTGTTGCTGCAGCCATGGTACTCACCTCCGAATACAGCTTCGATTCTCCCGCCTGCGGATTCTTGCCGCTATCCGTTTCTTGCCGTGGAAGTTCGATACATCTTCAAGTTTGCTCGAGCGCGATTGCGCCATAGATTCTCCTTCGGGCCAACTCCAGGCACCGGCTATCCATCTCACTGAATGGCAGAAGGTAATTGCCAATGATGGACAAATCGAAATCACCTGAGAACGCCAGCACTACGAGCGAACATGAGCGCCGCAACGAGGGCGGAGGCGAGTTCGGCCACGTTCATCAACCAACTCAAGCGCAGCAGGCCAGCAAAAACCGGGGATTGGCCGACGGTGCAGCTGGGCGGGAAAGCGAACTCAAGAGGGTGCGTGAGGGTGTGAAAAAGACGGCATAATGCCGTCCGGAACGAGAAAGTCCACGGAAAGGCTGCGGAGTTGACCGCAGCCTTTTTGACGTTTGCGTGTTGATACTGCTGCACGAGCTTCTCATCCATTCATCTCGTGCTTCAATTTGCGCTTTTGCAGGCACGCTACGAATTGCATCAAAAGCTTCCGTAGATAGAATGATTTGCGCGTCAGGAATATCGGAGAAAACCCACATGAGCACGACAGACAAAAAAACCACCCTCAAAGCGATCCAGGCGGCATCGGCGCTGGGATTCGCGCTTGCAATCGGGATAGCCGGTTGCAATAAAAATGCCACTCCAGATCAATCGACAAATTCTGCAGCCACCCCGGATGCCACCCAGGTAGCCGACGACAACCAGGATCCCGCATTGCAGGCAAATCTGGCGCCGGCTGTGAACACGACACAGGGCGCACCGGTGCAACAAGCGGCTCCCGTGCGGTCGTCCAGCAGCTCATCCCAGGAAACCGCGCCGCCTCCGCCGCCAGACCAGGAGCAAGCCACTTCGTCCGCAGCGCCCAGCGGGTCGGATTACGACTACAACGCTCCGGACTCCAGCTACCAGGATCAGGCGCAGCCCGTGGAATATGCTCCCGAGCCGCCTCCCGCGCTACCCGAATACCAGCAGCCGGAGTGCCCTGGCGACAACTACATCTGGAACCCCGGCTATTGGGGATACGCGAATACCGGCTATTACTGGGTGCCTGGCGTGTGGGTTGTCGCTCCTTATGTCGGCTCGCTCTGGACTCCGGGATATTGGGGCTTCTACGGCAATCGATACGGCTGGCATCACGGCTACTGGGGCCCGCACATTGGCTTCTACGGCGGAGTGAACTATGGGTACGGTTATGTCGGCGTCGGATACGTCGGCGGGTATTGGCACGACAATTCGTTCATGTATAACCGCTCCGTCACTCGCGTGAACGTGACCGTGGTCAAAAACGTCTACGTGCACAACGTCACCATCATCAACAACACGCGGGTGAGCTACAACGGCGGCAACGGCGGGTTGCGGTCGCGTCCGCTTCCGTCGGAGAACATGGCGTACCGCGAGCAGCATCTGGGACCGCTCCCGGAGCAGGTGCAGCACGCGCGTTCGATGGCAGCCAATCGTCAGCAGTGGGCATCGGTGAATCATGGCCGCCCGGCGCTCGCGGTAGTGGCACAGCCTCTGCAGTCGGCCCGCAGGGCTCCTGCTCCGATGCCGGCAGCGGTGCAGCGCCAGGTCAGCGTGGAAGCGCAGCGGCGGCAGGAAATGGCAAATCACCCGGCCAGCCCGGCGCTCGTGAACCGGCCTGGAAATGAAGCACGTCCCAACGAAGCGCGTCCGAATGTGGCCCGTCCGAATGCACCGGCCAATCAACCTGGCCGCCTCGAGGCACGACCGGCCGTCCAACCCAATCGCCCTGCCGCCGAGCCGAATCGGCCGGCTGCTCAACAGCCACGGCCCCAGACCAGGCCCACTCCTCAAGCTCAGCAGCGGCCTGAGGCCAGGCCGGCTCCGCAGCAAAAGCCCGAAGCAAGGCCAGCTCCCGAAGCGCGGCCGGCTCCTCAGCCGGCTCGTCCCGCATATCAGCCAGCCCGGCCGGAAGCGAGACCAGCTCCACAGCAGGCGCGTCCGGAAGCCCGGCCTGCTCCCGAGCAACGCCCGGCGGCAAGACCCGCCCCCGAACAACGGCCAGCCCCGCAACAGCGGCCTGAGGCTCGGCCTGCTCCTCAGCAGCAGAAGCCCCAACAGCAGCACCCTGCGGAGCATCCCGCTCCGCAAGAGCACCGGCCCAGCTAGCGCAGCGCTACGAAGGCGGGCAAAACACAAAGGCGGAGTGCGCTCACAGCGCACTCCGCCTTTTATTTGAAGAAGAAATCTGGGGTATGGATTGGAAATCCGGTCAAATGGTCGGGACGGGCAGATTCGAACTGCCGACCCCTCGCACCCCAAGCGAGTGCTCTACCAGGCTGAGCCACGTCCCGACGGTAGGAAATTACTGGTTTAGTTTACATCATGACGCCGGTTACCGAACCGAAGCTGCGCATACCTGATGCGGCCGGATCATCGGCGCATCAGTGGCTGGGCGGAACGTATTCCTTGGGCAGCGTCGCACCCTCGCCGAAGAAGTATTGAGTCATCTGCTCGACCAGAAACTCCTGCGCCTGAGGAGTCCACGGCTGGAGGCGGTATTCGTTCAGCAGCATCTTCTGGTGCTCGACCCACTCTCCCCATGCTTTCTTGGAGACGCTTTTGTAGATCTTCTGGCCAAAGTCGCTGTCGAAGGGCGGCTCTTCGAGACCCTCCAGCTCCTGTTTATAACGCGCGCAAAATACGGTGTGGGCCATTCGTTTTCTCTCGCTTCTTATTGTAATTCGGAATGAGCGTACGCTCCGGTCAGACAGGCCGGGTGCCGGTCTGGGCCTGAGCGGCATTCACCGCTGTAGGGAAATTAGAGCTGGCCTCACGCGCGGCATTCGCCATCACGATCGGCTCGGTATTGCGGACCGGAGCCAGACCGCGAGTCTGCTGGTAGGTATAGCGGATGCGATGGATGACGGTAATCGTCGAAAGTATGGCCAGCACCCAGAGCACCGGAGCCATCACGCCCCAGCGATTGCAGAGCGCTCCCAGGATGATCAGAACGATACGCTCCGGACGCTCCATGAAGCCCACCTTGCACTTGCCGATAAGCGCTTCGGCGCGGGCGCGCGTGTAGCTCACCATGAGCGAGGTGATCATGACAAACGCGGCGAGGAATACATAGAAAAGCCGGTTGCCGCGCGCGTAGAAGACCAGCAGTCCGAAGAACAGCACCACATCGGAGTAGCGGTCGATGACCGAATCGAAGAACGCCCCGAAGATCGTTACCTGGTCGGTCTGCCGTGCGACGCGGCCGTCGACCATGTCGAAGATTCCCGCGCCGATAATCACCAGGCCCGCGTAGAGAAACATGCGGACGTAGTTATTTTCGTTGGCAAAGCCGAAGAGCACCGCCGCGCCGGTATTGATGATGAGCCCAACGAAGGTAAGAACATTCGGCGAGATCCGGGTGAGCGCCAGACCATTGACGATGGCCTGCAGCAGCACACCGCAGGCGCGGCCAAAGGCGCTGGTCCACGTATGGGAGTGGGTTTCGGGATGTGTGTTGGCCGGCGTCGACATGCAGCTATTCTTCAGGAGCGTCGTGAATTGTCGTTAACTTGAGAATTTCGAGGTCCCGCTTCCCGCTCGGCGTAACCACCACGGCCATATCCCCAACCTGCTTGCCTATTAGACTCCGCCCAATAGGCGAGGTTGTAGAAATCAGCCCCTTGTTCACATCGGACTCTTCGCTGGTCACCAGCTTGTACTCGATCTTCTCGTCCTTCGACGAGTCGTAGACCAGAACCGTGGAACCAAAGGCTGCGCGGTCGTGAGGAATGTTGGCGAGGTTGACGAGGGAGAGCTCGGCCATGCGCTTCTTGAACTGGCCGAGACGCGCGTTGACAAACTCCTGGCGCTGTTTTGCCATGTGATACTCGGCGTTTTCGCTCAAATCACCGAGGGCCGCAGCCTTTTTGATCTCGGCGGGAAGTTCATGGGCGAGTTCGTGCTCGAGCTTACGAATTTCTTCCTGGAGCTTCTTCTTAATGTGTTCAGGCATTCGACAAATCCGTTACGCGGCTCAGTGGGTGTGAGCCGTTGCAACCATCGGCTAAGACCATGGAGACCGCAAAGAATCATTATAGCTAAGTGGCAGGCCGCCATGGCCCGGGCGGCTAAAAAGCGGATCGCTGAGAAGCGGGTCGCTCAAGGCCGGACAGCTAAAGTGCGGGTGGCAACTTCTTGACGCCCGGTAGTCAGCTTCACTGTCAACCTGCAAAGTGCCCCGGCCGGCCGGAGTTTAGCTGACCGCTTTTTAGCCCCCCCGGGCCAAAGCGGCCCGCTACTCAGCGACCCCGCCTCTTCGCGCCTCAAGAAAACTTTCCAGGGTCAATACAGGCTGGACGGTGAAGCCCAGAGGGTCGGAGACGGCGACTCCAACACGGTAATCGCCAACGTCGAGCCCCATAAGTCGCGGGGCAAGCTGATCCACAAAGAGGATGTTGCAACCCCGAACCCGCATTCCGGGAATCGCCTGCTGGAACCGGCATTGCGAAGAAATTCCGTCGGCTGGCAACGACGGCAGGCGCAAAAAAAGACAGCATCATAAAATTGAGGGTTGGAATCTAACCTCAAGGTTCGAGTGAGTGAAACGTCTTTTCTTTCTGCTGGTTTTAGCCGCAGCCGCATGGGCTGTCTTCTCCATCCAAGTTCCCACCGGCCCGGAAAGCGAGAGCTTTCTGGAGATCGCGCCTGGAACGCCCTCGATGAAGATTGCCGCCCTCTTGAAACAGCAGGGGCTGATTCGGAGCCAGTATCTTTTCGAGGTAACGCATCTGGTCAAGGGTGGAACGCTGAAAGCAGGGGAATATCGCTTCGACCACCCGGCAAAGATAGCGGAGGTCTATGACCGTCTGCGGCGGGGCGACGTCTATACGATCAGCCTCACCATCCCGGAGGGCTCGAACTTGTTCGACATCTCGGAACGGGTGGCTGCAGCGCACTTTACGAGCAAGGAACAATTTCTTGCCACCGCGCGTGCAGACGTAAAACTCATCGCCGACCTGGACCCGGCAGCAACCAGCCTGGAAGGCTATCTCTTCCCCAATACCTATCGCTTCGGGCGCAAAACGACAGCCGAGCAGATTCTGACCGCCATGGTGAAGCAGTTCCGCCAGTCGGCCGCCGGACTGGGATTGCACGCCAACTACCGTCGGGTGGTGACGATGGCGTCGCTGATCGAGCGGGAAACCCCTATCGATGCCGAGCGGCCGCTGGTGGCCAGCGTTTTCGAAAACAGGCTGGCCAAGGATATGCCGCTGATGACCGATCCGTCGGTGATTTACGCGGCGCTCCTGGACGGGCGATACCGGGGTACAATCTACGCTTCCGACCTGGAAGCTTCTTCGCCCTACAACACCTACCGGCACGCCGGCCTGCCGCCCGGTCCCATCTGCAATCCAGGCAAAGCTTCGCTCCAGGCTGCAATGAATCCCGCGCAGACGGGTTATTTCTATTTTGTAGCGGCCAGCGCAAACCCCTCGGGAGTCTCCAAGTTTTCGGCGACCCTGGCGGAGCATGATCGCAACGTGCAGGACTACAGGAAGGCACAGCGCGAAGCCGGAACGCGTTGAAGAGACGCGAAGTGCGGGACGCGGTGAAGAACGAGGAACGATATACTCGCAATTTCGTATGTAGGTGTGTTGATTAGGCAGATGCAGAAACGGGTCATTCAGAGTGGGCTGCAGCGGTACGACTGGCTGAAGATGCCGGCGATGCTGCTATTGCTGCCTATGCTGAATGGCTGCCTGGTCCATACCCGTACTCTGAAGCAACCGATTATCCCCAGCGTGGTGATGACCGCGACAGCAGATCAGCTGGTCAAAACCATCAACGATGGCTGCGACGATATTCACTCGCTCACCGCAACAGTGGATTTTCTCGCAACCGAGGGTGGACCCCGCAAAGGGAAGGAGCGGACTTTCACCTCCTTCAGCGGCTATATCGTGCTGCGGAAGCCCGAGTCGCTGCGGGTCATCGGCCTGGTGCCGGTCCTACGCACAAAGGCCTTCGACATGGCGACCGATGGAACCACCTTCAAACTGCTCATTCCGCATTACAACAAGGCGATCGAAGGTCCCAACACGGTAACCAAGGAATCCTCTAATACGTTGGAGAATTTCAGGCCGAACGTTTTCTCGGATTCGCTGCTGATCAAATGCATCAGCCCGGACGATCTCGTTACACTGACCTCCGAGACCAAGACGCAGCTCGATATCAAGTCGAAACAGATGGTCGAAAAGCCTGAATATGACCTGACCGTGGTACGGCGGAAGGAAAATAGCCAGGAGCTGACACCGGAGCGGGTGATCCATTTCAGCCGGATCGATCTCCAGCCATTTCAGGTCGACATCTATGATCCCAAGGGCGCGATCCAGACCATTGCGACCTACGGCCCTCTGCAAACCTTTGGAGCGACGAAATTCCCCGGAACAATCACCATCAAACGCCCGCTGGAAGAGCTCCAGATCGGAATCACATTTTCAAAGCTAACGGTGAATCTACCCCTGCAGGACAACCAGTTCGATCTGGATATTCCCAAGGGAGTAACGGTCCAGAAACTGGAATAGGCCGGAGAGAGCCGGGAATATCAAGACACTTGCAAGGATTCCCGTGCTTCGATCGGAAAATTTCCAGAATCAGAAGCGGTCGAGACCGGCGCGCTGTGCGTGCTCCGCGATGGCGGCGTTAATGTCGAGGGCCAGAGCCAGCGCAGCCTGCCCATCCTGAGCCGAGACTCGCGGCGTCTCTCGTGTTCGCACCGACTCCAGAAAAGACTCGATCTCCAGCAGCAGCGGCTCGCCCGGTTGAACCACCGGCTTGTGGAAGGCCAGGCCTGCGGGCAGTCCGCTGGGATTGGGCGCGGCTTTGGGATCGACATCGATCACCAGCAGGTCCCGGCGGGCGTAATCGATCGAGATGTACTGGTGCGGCTGAAAGAAGCGCAGCTTGCGAACCTTCTCCGTGCTGACCCGGCTGGCCGTGAAATTCGCGACACATCCGGACTCGAACTCAATGCGTACGTTCGCGATGTCCACCTTCCCGGAGAGGATGGGCAGACCCACAGCATGCAGATCGCGCACCGGCGACTGCGTAATGCTGAGCACGATGTCGAGGTCGTGGATCATCAGATCGAGGACCACATCGACATCTAGAGCGCGGGGCGTGAAGATGCTGAGGCGATGAGCCTCGAAGAACATCGGCCGATTCAGCCACGGCCGGATAGCAACCACCGCTGGGTTGAATCGCTCAAGATGCCCCACTTGCAATATCCGCCCGTGCTGTTGGGCGAGGGCTGTGAGTTTCGCGGCTTGCTCCTTGGTGGCGGCAATGGGCTTTTCAACGAGCAGGTCGATGCCCGCTTCCAGCAGCGGAGCAGCCACCGCTTCGTGCTCCGAGGTCGGAACGCAGACCGACGCGGCATCGATTTTGATCTCCCCGTTGCCGCGCGCCTCCAAACAGCCTGCCAGGGTTGCGAAGGCCGGAACGGAAAATTCCTCTTTGAGCGCAGCAAGACGCGAGGCATCGGAGTCGACGATGGCCGAGAGGCGGACAGGCTGCCCGCCCTGCTGGAGTTCGCGATAGATGCGGAGATGGTTGCGGCCGAAAGCGCCGGCGCCGCAGACAACGACATTTACGGTCGGAGAGCTCACTGATCGCTCGCGCTAAAGCGCCGGCTCCTCGCCCTCTACGACCTTCAGGCACTTGGTGTAAAGCTCGAGCAGATGATTGACGTGATCCTCGGCCTTGGCGGCGCTAGGCACGGCGAAGCCAGTGGACGGAGCGGCCGCGCGACCGACACCTGCCGTGGACGCCACAAACTTGAGGAGATCGAGAGCGATGTCCTCGTTGCGACGCGCTCCACTAGGGGAATTTGCTGCCTGTTCCATGAAGATCCTCCGAAGGCGATGCTATCAAAATTCGAGCAGCGGCGTGGCAAGAGCCGGAAGCACTCTTTCCGTCTCCATAGCATCTCTTCGCAATACCACCCGGAAGCGCAAAGCAATTGCGCCAGTTCCCGCCTACAGCTGCGAGATGCAAATCGCCACGCGCCCGACGATGAACTGATACGGAGATCTGCCGTCACCGATCTCAAGCAGTTCTACCGGATATTTCAGCACGTGAGGACGCAGGATGAGACACCGCGGATCGAGCGTCAAATAGCGAAAAACAACGGAGCCATTCAGAGTTACTCCATAGATGGTTGGCTGGTGCGGATCGTGTGGCGTAAGCGAGATGTAGTGCCGGTCGACAATCACGATGGACTGCGGCCGAAGGATCGGAGACATGGGAAGCGCTTGATCGGCACTGAGGCGAAGAGCCACGAAGCGCTGCCAATTCCGGCGAACGTGGCTTAGGCCAGGCCGGAGATCTTCGAGCCTCATGCCGGTAATTTCGATGCTCTCAAGCGTGAGCGAAGGAGTAATAAGCGGGGAGTTTGCTGCGACTGTAGGCGAGACCAGAGGAACATGATTGACGGGACCATCGGAAAAACCCGGAGCTCCCCGCGAGTGGCTCGGCTCGCGAGACGGAATAAGGTGATCGACGTCCATCGACAGCGCCTCCAAAACCCGATCGAGCGCGGATGAACTCAGGTTGCGCTTCTTATGAAGAAAGTTGGATATGTGGGATGGTTGCAAACCTGTTCGAGCAGCAAGCGAAGTGCCGGTAAGGTCTCCGCGATCGATGGAACGTTTGATTTCAGAACGAAGACGCTCATGGAGTTGTGTGAAATTCATGGAGGGAGTTTTCTTTGAGCTATACACCGCAGTCTGCGGGTTTGCTCAAAGAAAAGCAGCCGGCGCAAAGCCTCAGAATTTGAGGAGTAACCAAAGATTTTTCCCTCTTTAGCCGCCCTGCTGCCACTTCCCTTATTGACTTCGAAAATCCTCTCTCTATAGAGTCGGACAACTTTGCCAACAAACTCCGTCGCTTTCCTCATGCATGCCGAGAGAGGCGCTTCCGTTCTTTTCAATAGCCCGGAAATGCTCCTCGCTGGAATCCCCTGCTTCTCTTCTAAGGCGAAGAGATCGAGCATCGGCGAACAGCTTGTAAAAAAAAGAGGCGGGCGAGGACAGGACATCACGCAAGCTATGCGTTCATCGATAACCCATCAACCCGGAAACTACCCGCCACATAGACAACGCAATCAAAGTCGTGTCGGTGGGACATCCATTTCCCGCGAATAGAAATCATCGATCGAAGCTTCGCGGCACCGTATTCGTTGGGAGGTAAGAATGACTTATCTAAGAGTGTACTTAAAAGTCTGCGAAGCATGCGGCTGCCTATGGTTTCGTAGACAAGACAGGATGGACATCTACTGCGCCGCCTGCGCCGGTAAGTTGAGTAGCTTTCCCCGCATGATAAAGCGAAGACGCGGCAGGCCGTGCAAGCACACAATGCAAGCTACTCCCGCACGGGGAGGTGTGCAATGAGCACGGCGCTGACGCTCCCCCACGTGTGGGCCAGCACAAATTCATGCGTCCGGCCGACATGTCTACGGCCAGCTCCGCTCAGCGGCGCGGCCTTTTATCGCAAGCATACCGAAGCGCTGCTGCGACGGTATCTGCGTATATCCATGGACATGGGAAGAGTTCCTTCCCTGCTGAGTCGAGGCGTCTTTCGAGGCAGGGCATCGTGCAGCCGGGTTAGAAACTTCGAAGACGCGGTTGTCTTTGTGATCGACGTGGAGAGATGCCTGATGCGCTTGGATGCACCATCGCAAGAATTGGTGGCGCGGATCACTCTTCAGGAGTACACGCAGGCCGAGACCGCAGAACTAACAGGCCAAAGTTTGCGCTCGGTAACTCGCAAGTACGCCGATGTCCTGGACCGCCTCACCGCGATTTTCATTGAAGCAGAATTGCTGGACCCGGCTTATGGACAAAGCTGTCAAGATAGTTGACCACCGAACTACCACCGCAAGTAGCGGATAGTTAGCAACTTATAGGAATAAAAATGATTGGCCTAGAATTAGGTAATAACTTGATATTCTAAATTTAAGAGTGAGAAACAAACTAAGGGAGACGCAGAGCAGGCGTCTCCTTTTCTTTTGTCGTGTAACGAACGAAGGAGCCACCTTGACCACAAGATCGCAACGACGCGCATGGACAACAATGAGCCTGGGGCTAGCGTTAGTGATGTCGATGTTGCCCGAAAGGCTCAGCGCACAAGTTATGACCACGTCGGTACAGGGGATCATCTATCGCGCCGACGGATCTTTGGCACAAGGCACCTTAGTCGTGAGTTGGCCGGCCTTCTCGACAGCCACCAACCAGGCCGTGGCAGCGGGCAGCGTAGCGTCGACCATCGGCACGAATGGATCCGTAACGCTCAATCTTGCGCCGAATCAGGGAGCGTATCCCGATGGCACCTACTACACCGCGGTCTATCACCTGAACGACGGGACAGTGACCAAGGAATATTGGGTCGTACCAGCAGCAACCGCCGCCTCAATCTCTTCGATTCGCGCACAACTTGCTCCGGCCACCGTTGCCGTGCAGGCGGTGTCGAAGTCCTACGTCGACAACTCGATCAGCGGTATCACAGGCAGCTATCTCTCGCTTGGCGGCGGCACGATGAGCGGATCGCTGTTACTGAACGGCGATCCAACAAGCGGCAGCCAGGCCGCCACCAAGCATTACGCTGACACGCTGGCGGCCGCGCAACTTCCGCTCACGGGAGGCGCACTCACTGGGGCGTTGAATGCGCCCAGCCTGTCCGTCACCAGCAGCGCGGAGATACGCGGTCAACTGAATGCCGCAACCCTCAACGGCGAGATCACGGTAGACGGCGCGACTTATTCGACATTGAACTCCGCATGGAGCGCGGCACTTGGTGCTGCGACCTCATCGGGGAAGAATTCGACGGTGCGTCTCGGGCCGGGTACGTTCGCGGTCACCTCGACATTGACGGAGCCGACCAACGGAGCCTGCGTCAATCTAATTGGCTCCGGCGGCGCAACGGTGAATGCCGGAAGTGCCGCAGCCACAACATTGAGTATCACCACCAATCTCAGCGGCGATCTGTTCTACCTCGGAAATGCCGCGCAGGCCCAAAGTTGCACCTTCAAAGATTTCGTCGTCCTGGCCGCCACCAATGCCACGCACGGATTCGAGATGCAGTGGTTCCGCGGCTTGCTCATCGACAATGTGACGGTGAACGATACGACAGCCGAAGGCATTCTGCTCGGCGAGGAGACGACAAGCAGCGGGCATCAGTCGAACTTCCTGCTGAGAAATGTAACCGTCAGCTATAACGCCTCCCTCTTCACACCATCCAGCCGCCCGGCCTACGGCATCCACATGCAGAAGACTGCGATTGACAGTCATCTCGACGATATCGTCGTCCGCAATGCGCTGACCGCTGCGGTCTACAACGAGGGAACGGGAATCACCGGCTACCTCATTCACGGGTTCGGATATCCCTATACCTGCACGACGGGCCCCTGCGTCAACAACGCGTCTTCAGGCTCCGCTGCGAATGCTTCCTACGCTACGAATTACGTGATCGACGACGTAGGCGGATCGGGCAGCGTCTGGACCGACACCTACGCCGACAGCCCCGCGATAGCCGGCTTCTACATCGGCGCGAATGGCATTGCGATTCACGGCGGGCATATCCAGTGGCCGGAGTTGACCAGCTTTCCCGGCGCGAACCTGGCTTATGTAGCATCCACGGTTACGAATAACATGCTCATCGCCGATGTCGACTGTCTGGGCATGAATTCCGCAGTCAATTGGATCACCTACGGCGGCGCTTCCGGCAATCCCCCCACCTTCACCAGCGTTCATCACCTGACCGGCTGTGGCAATTACTTCCAGGCGCTGGAGCCGGCCGAGGTTACGGGTTTTTCAAGCGGAGGCGCGAACATCAACGACACTTCGAGCGCGGTGCCGCGGGTGTGGTCGACACCCATCGCCTCCGCTTCTTCTTATCCAGCCTTCGCCGCGCAGATGTACACGGGCTATCAGGGCGACATCTTTCAAGGGCACTTTTCCGGACTCAACCCCTTCTTCAACGTGACGTACCAGGGGACGATCAAGAGCAACGGCGGCATTGCCTTGAGCACGATCTTGAACACGGCCTCCACTCTCACACTCACCAGCGCCAATAAGAATGTAATCGCCAACGCAGCGAGCGGAGCGCAGACGCTGACCCTGCCGAGTTGCTTCACAGCGTGGCCGGACAAGGCTTCACCGGCGGGACTCGAATTCACCATCATCAAGTCCGACACCTCGGCGAACGCGGTAACGCTGCAGACGGTCAGCTCGCAGGCCATCAACTATGCGGGAGCGACCGCGACTACGTTGACGATTTCCGCCGCCGGTAAGCGGACCCTGGTCTGCGGCACGGACTACAACTGGTATGCCTTCTAATGCGAGACACAACCCGCCGAACGATGAACTCGACCAGCTTTTGAAGCTGGGAAAGCTACTGGATTACCGGACGGAAGCCACGACCGCGGGAATCATCCTCGCCGAAGCTCTGCTGAGGATAAGAGACCGCTCGGGCAGAGACGTCCCGCTGCTCCCCAACCGCGTTCAGCGCGAATACGAGCAGCGGCGGGGAACGCGCAACATCGTGCTGAAGGCGAGGCAGATGGGGATCAGCACCTGGGTTACGGGGCGCATGTTTTTGAAGACCATCACTCAGCCGGGTACGTTAACCGTGCAGGTGGCGCACACGCAGGAGGCGGCGGAGTCGATCTTTCGCATCGTGCATCGTTTTGTGGAACATCTGCCCAATCGAAAATGGGGAGCGGCGCTGCGCACCGCCCGCTCGAATGTGCGGCAGATCACCTTCCCCGCCCTGGATAGCGAGTACCGCGTCGAGAGCGCCGCCGACTCCAACGCGGGGCGCGGATTGACGATTACGAATCTGCACTGTTCGGAGGTAGCGCGCTGGAAGGGCGACGCCACCGAGACGCTGCAGGGACTGCGCGCGGCCATGCCTCCCACCGGTGACGCAGCGGGTCCGTGCCTACTTCGCTCCCGTGAATCGCGCGGGTGAGACACCAACCGTCTTCGATCCTTCTGTGAACGGACAATTCCCACTCGACTCACCACCTGCGCCGTGGATCGATCTCGGCTGGATCGAAGATTTCAGCCGGAAATCGCTGAGCAAAACATCGGGACTCGTCACCGGCTCGCCCGGCGTCACGCAGTTCCAGGTGAAAGAAACGCTCGATGCGACCGTCTCTCTGCGCTTCAAGACCTGGAGCAAGCTCACCATGGCGCTCTCCGCAGGCTCGCAGCACATGAACCTGCTGGCGCCCGCAACTGGCGTGGCTCCCAATGGATCAGGCTCGAAGGCCGCAACCGCGGTCAACCTCGCCGCTTCAGGATCTACGGCCAATTTCCTCTACATGAGCAGCACCACCGGATTTTCCGCGGGCATGATCGTCGCCGTAGATGCCGATTACGCGGGACAAACTGGCTTCGTCGGAAGCGGCGTCTCCGCAGCCTATGTGCAAAGCGCCACGGCGGTGAACAGCGATCCCGATTACATTCGCCGGGTCACCTTCAACGTGGCTCGCGTCTCGCAGGCCACATCGAGTGGGCTGCAATTAGCGGAGCCGCTCATCGCAGGCGTGCCGGCCGGCACCATGCGCGTGCAGCAGGTGTTGGGATTCGTCGACCGCGAAGGTGGAACCTTCTTCCAGGAGTGGTCCGGACTCTTCGTGATGCCCGGGGAACAGGGCGAGCGCATTCTCTTCTACTATCCGCGTCTGCAGGCAACCGGCGGCGCAGCGGAGGCAACCACTTCGCTGGTCGCGCCGCTGGAGCGCGTTGCATTGAGCGCGTCTTTCCGTGCGCTGCCCGTCGTCGACGCGAACGATGGCCAGCAGGCCGTCTGCTTCCGCAGCTTTTTTCCCAGCGCCATGACGCTGGCTTAGGAAGGAATCGAGTGAAGCTGACCATTGACAATCTGGACGGCCATGGGGCGGTCGATTATTCCTCCGTCGTTGTTACAAATGCAAAATTCAGCATCGCGCGCAAGCTCAACGAGCCGTCTCTCTGCAGCTTCACCGTTGCGCCGGCCACATCCGTCCTGCCCACACCCGCCCGCAATGGCCGCGTCATCGTGAGCGACGACAGCGGCATCGTTCTGTTCACCGGCTATATTCCCACCGAGCCCGCGCTCCAGCTGTTAGGCCAGAATAGCCAGGGAGCAGCCTACCAGGCCTACGTCGCAGCGGTTAGCGACGAAGTACTGCTGAGCCGATTGCCGACTCCACAGTCGCAGGCCGCATACTCCCAGCCGGCCAGCCAGCTGCTGCAGACGCTTAATGCGGGCGTGACATCGACCGCGATCTCGTTTGCTACCTCGGCATCCAGCGGCACCATCGGCGAATTCCAGCCCGATCCTGCGCAGACCTGGTCGGAAAACGCAGGCGCGCTGGCATCCATAGCTCGAAGTGCTTATCGCGCGTTGAATAACCAGGTGACGATAACGCCCGTCGGCAGCGTGGTTCACACGCTCAGCGAAGCCACCGGCACGCTGAGCCTCGCGCAGCTCGAAGCATCACAGGTGAAGGCATTGGCCAACGACGTCACCGTTTGCGGCCCCAGCGAGCCCGCAGCCTACGTCACCGAATTCTTCGAGGGCGACGGCATCACGGTCCTCTTCAACTTCACCCAGCAGCCCTACTTCCCTCCCGCATCCAAGAGCAAGCCGCTCATCGATCTCTTCCAGGAACCCACGATCAATCCACAGCTCTGGCAGGTCAGCGATCCCGGCTCGCATCTATCGATCACCGCTGCGGGCCTCACCTGCACCGGCGGCGACGGCATCATGGGCGATACGCTGGTGTCGACGGTGAACCAGCTCGAGCTGGGAGGCTCGCTGGTGCTCGAAGCCGGCGGCGTCCAGTTCGGATCGATCACGTCGGGAATACTGAATGGCCTTTACAGCGGCGCATTCATCGCCGCCGATTGCCTGGCCGGCTTCGAGATCACCACTGCAAGCGGAGTGGCATCCATCGCACCTCTGGTCAACGGAGTAATCGCGGGAAGCTCGTTCACTCCGACCGCCGGACATATGTACACGCTACGGTTACGTATTGCGGCGAACGAGATACAGCGCGTCCTGCAGACCTACAACTCGGTCGATAACACGGGCGCGCATACCTACGGCGGAACCTATCTGCAGTTAGCGATGAACCTGCTATTCGAGGTCCAGGACACCACCGGCGGAGTGGCCGCCGCGCCGGTAATTCTCTACTCCGGCTCGATCGCCGCTACGCCCGGAGTATGCACGCTCGCCGTCTTGAACAGCAGCAGCCTGCAGTGCAGCATCGCCAGCATCGAAGTCTCGCAACAAGGCCCGGTGTGGGTGGAGAGCACGCCGCCCGGCGCGACCACCATCGTGCACCGCATGGGAACCACCGCCCAGGGCGCGGACTGCAGGATCGAGCGCACCGGCCGCGTTCACTTCTACACCACCAGCATCCCGCAGATAGGCGAGGTCATCGCCGTCTCCTATCGCACCACGCATCGCGCCGTGGCTCGTCTCGCCAACGCAGCCAGCATCGCGCAGGAGAGCGTGAGCGGCGCCATCCCCGGCACCGCGGCATGGATCGGCGCCGTCACCAGCCCCGCCGCGCGCAGCTCCGTCGATTGCGAGAACGCCGCGACTGCGATTCTCGATCTCGCCACCAATCGCGCCGCCGCATGGAAGGGCACATACACCGGATGGAACCTCGAGACGCAGAGCGACGTCTGGCCCGGCGATGTGCTGGCCATCGATTCCGCCTCGGCCAATCTGAATGCCGTCCTCGTAGTGCGCTCGGTCGCCATCGAGCTCCTCTGCACCGCGCCGGGAGTGGTCAAGTACGTCATCGCCTTCGCCAATGATTGGGCCGATGCCCTCGCCATCAAAACATCGAGCGCGATTCCAGCCGACGTCTGGCTGCCGCAGCAGGCGGAGACCACGCTCCCACTCGCCAATCTATCCAGCCTCGCCATCACTGGAGTCAGCACCAGCGCGATTGCGGTTAGCGCGAACGCCACCCCACCCACAGGCGGCGGCTTTGAAGTCCGGCGCAGGGACTGGGCCTTCGGCCCCGGCACCAACTCCGATCTCGTCCTGCGCAGCCCCGTGGCAAATTTCAGCATTCCCCGCGAAGCCGTCACCGAGCAGTACTACATCCGCACGTACGACGCCTCGACCCCGCCGAACTACTCCCGCTTTTCGAGCGCCGTCTTTGTGAACATGCCGCTGTAGCTCCAAGGCCGCGGATCGGCCTGTTGATTTGCCCCATCAACGGCTTCCGCACCCGCTTCACGCACAGATTCTTCATAATCTTGTAAAAATGAAGGAGCAAGTGTGAGAGGAAATCCATGGCCGCTACCAAGCCCATCGCCATTTATTACGAGCAGCAGAACTGGTTCAAGCCGCTTTTCGCCGAGCTCGACCGTCGCGGAACGTCCTACGTAAAGATCGACGCCACTGCGCACGCCTACGCCATCGAGGAGCACCCGGAAAAAAGCTTCTCCCTGGTTGTCAATCGCATGAGTCCTTCGGCGTGGAACCGCGAGCATGGAGATTGCATCTTCTACACGCTCGGCTTCCTCGATCATCTCGAACGGCGCCGGGTGCGCGTCATCAACGGCCAGAAGGCATTTCGCACGGAGCTGTCCAAGGCAGCACAGCTTTCTCTGCTCGATTCTCTCGGGTTGGCCTATCCCAAGGCGCGCGTCATTCACCGCCCCGAGCAGGCTGTCGCCGCGACGGAAGGTCTTCGCTGGCCCATCGTGGTCAAGCCGAATATCGGCGGCTCCGGAGCAGGTGTGAAGCGCTTCGATAATGCCGAATCGCTTGACCGCGCGGCCCAAGCCGGCGAGCTCTCCTTCGGCCTCGACTCCACCGCGCTCGTGCAGGAGTTCATCCCCGCGCGCGACTCGCACATCGTTCGCGTCGAAGTCGTCAGCGGCAAATATCTCTACGCGATCAAGGTGCACATCACCGGCGAGACCTTCGACCTCTGCCCCGCCGATATCTGCCGCACCACCGATGGCGTCGACCTGAATCGCGCGGCCTGCCCGGTCGATGCGCCGAAGAGCGGCATCAGCGTCGAAGGATACGACGCTCCTCCCGAGGTAATTGCCGATGTCGAACGCATCATGAGCCATTGCGGCATCGAGCTCGGCGGCATCGAGTACATCGTCGACGACCGCGACGGTCAGCGCCTCTATTACGACATCAACGCGCTGTCGAACTTCGTTGCCGATGGTCCCCGTGTGATCGGTTTCGATCCCTTCGTGAAGCTGGTGGATTGGCTCGAAGCCGAGGCCGCCGCAGCTCAGCCCGCGGAGCCGGCTCTGGCAGGGGCCCGCTGATGCGCTTCGGTTTCTGGCTTCCGGTCTTTGGCGGTTGGCTTCGCAACGTAGAGAACGAGCAGATGGAGGCGACCTGGGACTACGCGCGTCGCCTCGCCCTGCGCGCCGAAGATCTGGGCTACTCGCTCTCCTTGATCGCCGAGCTGAACCTCAACGACATCAAGGGTGTCGAAGCTCCATCGCTCGATGCGTGGTCGACTGCCGCAGCGCTCGCCGCCGTAACCAAAAAGCTTGAGCTGATGGTCGCCGTGCGTCCCACCTTCCACAATCCCGCACTGCTGGCCAAGCAGGCGGCGAACATCGACCACATCTCGAATGGACGACTCACGCTGAATGTCGTCTCCAGCTGGTGGGCGGATGAGGCTACTAAGTACGGCATCGCCTTCGATCAGCACGACGACCGCTACGCGCGCACCTCTGAGTGGCTCGACGTGATCGACGGCTGCTGGTCGCGCCAGAACTTCAGCTATTCAGGCGGCTACTACAAGATCGCCGACAACGTTCTGTCGCCCAAGCCGGTATCGCAGCCAAGGCCGCGGCTCTACGCCGGCGGCGAATCGGAGACGGCAAAGAACCTCATCGCGCAAAAATGCGACGCCTACCTGATGCACGGCGACGATCCTGCAACCGTGGGCAAAAAGATCGCCGACATGCGCATCCGGCGCGAAGAGCTTGGACTGCCGCCCTTGGTGTACGGCATCGCCGCATACGCCATCGTCCGCGATTCGGAGGCGGAGGCGAAGAAGGAAGTCGAGCGCATTACCAACGTGCAGCAATCCGCGCGCGGGTACGCGAACTATCAGCAGTGGATCACCGGCTCCAATCTGGAGCAGAAGATCTCGCTCGAGGATTACTCCGTTTCGAATCGCGGCCTGCGCAGCGGTCTGGTAGGCACGCCAGAGAAGATCGACGAGCGCCTCCAGGAATTCGCCGACGTAGGCGTCGATCTCGTCCTGCTCCAATCCAGCCCGCAACTGGAAGAGATGGAAAGATTCTCCGCACAGGTCATGCGCCCAGGCATTTGAGAATCCACCAACCCGGGTGCCCCATATCTCGATGTTGAGATGTGGGATTCCACTTCCGGGAGGGAGCAGGGGCCTTCAGGCCCCTGAATCCTGCCCTGCAAAGAAGGGGCTTCAGCCTCGGGCTCTCCCCCGCCAGCAGCATCACCGCAACAGGCTTTAATTATTAAAATGCTCCTCAGCCATCAGCAGGTGAAACTCCTGCGTCTCTCGCAGGCTGGCGAGCTCCTTATCCGCCATCAGCTTCTTGCGGTCATCGAAGCCCTCGCTGAGAGCCGTGCGCAGATAGAGCAGCGCAGCCTTCATATTCCCCGCCTGGGCATAGATCTTGGCCAGGGCATAGTTCAGCTTCGCCTGCTCCTCGACCGGACCTAATTCCGCGATCCTCTCCAGCGACTCGCGGATAAATACCTCCGGGTCGATTGAGAAGGCGTGCTGGTAGGCTTCCACGCCCTGCTTGTACTTGCGGTCGGCGAAGTAGGCGGTGCCGAGATTGCTGTAGAACGACGCCGTCTGCGGCTTGTAGCGAAGCGCCTTGCGATAGCAGCTTTCCGCCTTGTGATAGTTCTTCTCTCCGTAGTAAATCGTGCCGAGATTGTTGATGGCCTCGGCATACTTCGGATCGAGAGACACCGCTTTCTCATACTGCAGCTTCGCGAAGTCCAGCGCGTACATGTGCTGGTAAGCGATGCCCAGCTTGTTCCACACCACTGGCGAGTCCTGCGGAGCATGCTTGTAGGCGTCGATCGCGGCTAGATATCGCTCGCGAACCATCAGCAGGTCGCCCTGCGTCTCCGGGCTCAACGAGGAAAGACCGTAGCTCACAGTGGAGACAGTCTGGAATTGCGGCTGAGCCGCAATATGCGTGGGAAAATCCTGCGCGACATCCGCCGAAACATAAGTCGATTCGGAGACTCGATCAAGATAAGGGCCGGAGCCCTGGGCGGAAATGCTGGGGATAGGACTGCACGCGGTAACGAGAAGGACAACCAACACGCGTGGTGTGATCGGTGAAACTGGATGCCTGGTGAGCATACTCACCTCCTTCGAGCATCGAGCAACTTTTGTGGCCGTATTCTCCCTCTTTTCGCCTAGAACTGCCAAGTCCCCATTTGCGACCGCATGAAACTTTAGTGTTACTGCATGAAATTGAGACATGCCGAGGCGAACCGCTTCCCAAGCGAAAACCGGAAGGCAGGCATGTCTTTTTTAAAAATGTCGGATGAAACTGGCCCGATGGACTATCTGCGCCGAGAGCCGATACGCGCTGCAATCCCCAGGAAATTGTCTTCTTCGGGCTCAGCCAGCGCTACCGCCGAGCTGCGGCCGTGTGGACCTCGCCTCAAGGGAACTCGAACACCAGCATAAGGATCCTGCGGTTCGGCATTGCGCCGCCACAGGCGTTGAATCTTCTTCCACAGATGAGAAATGGTATCGAGCACCGGGATCCTCCCGAGTATTGCCTGGTCTAGGTTTTATCTGGCCCGCTCTTGTCGTCATTGGAAACCACGTCAATGCCCGAATCAAGTCTCTTTTCTGCGGCAGAACTGCAAAAGTTCTTCATCCCGGCTCGGTACAATTGGCCGAATCAAACTCACGAAAAGGGGTTCGACGGATGGAGATGGCGCGGGTGATCCTGTTCACCGGGCAGATGGACGAGATGACCCGATTCTATGGAGAAGTGCTCGGCCTTCAACAAGTTACAAGCGAGAAAGGCTGGCGTGACTTCGCCGCCGGCGGTGCGCGGATTGCGCTGCACTCCGGCCCCGCCTCACCCGGCAGCAAGGGACCTAAAATCGTCTTTCACGCCCAGGATGTCGCAGCGACCCGTGAAATCCTGGGCGCACGAGGCGCACGCTTCGGGAAGGTCCGGCAGGGTGAGGTCTTCTGCCTGTGCGACGGAAAAGATCCCGACGGCAACCCCATCCAACTGTCTAACCGCTGATTTCACCACTGCGATGGAATCGTCTATGAACCTGGCGAGGTTAAAGAGAACGGCAAGATTGGGTTCTGGGCGGAGGCCAGCCAACGGTCGTGCATAGCCTCAAACGCCTCCTCCAGGGCTCGCGCCAATCCCTCTCCGTCGCATAATTCACTAGCCAGCATCGAGGCGCGAAGGCTCTTTCGGAGCTTCGCGCGACCTTCGGTATCATTCACCAGCTCGCTTACGATGGCCACGTACTCTTCCTCTGTTTGAGCAACCCACTCAGGCTTCCCCAGGGCTTTCAAGATCGAAGCCGCCATCCTGCCACTGACCCGACTCCCCTCTAAGGCCACCAGCGGGACTCCCATCCACAAGGCGTCAAATGCCGTTGTGCCGCTATTCGTGGGTAGGGTGTCGAGTGCGATGTCGAGGCGGTCGTAAAGGCGCATGTGGGTGGGAAAATCGGTGTTCAAGACACAAGGTAAAAAGGCGATGCGATCCGAGGCGATCCCCATCTCCTGGAAAGCCTTCCGAATACGCTCGTGGGTTTCTTCCTGAAACTCCGCTCGATCCTCAAGCAGTAATTTCACCTTGGGAATCGCTCGCAGAACTTTGGCCCACAGAGATAAAGTCTCGTTCCGGATTTTGTTGTAACGATTGAACGACCCCAGCCAGATAGTTCCGTCCGGGTCAGGAGCCCATGCGCTCTCAGGCAGAGACTCATCCCCCTTATAGCAATGAGCGACGTGGGGCAGCTTCCATAGCCCCTCCGTGAAATGACCGTCGCATTCGTCAGCATAATTCTCGTCGGTGATATACCAATCCATTTCAGTCAGGCCGGTTGTGCTCCAATACCCGATGTAGGAGCACTGCACCGGAGCCGCACGGTGCGCGAAGATGCCTAGGTGGCAATGCGAGGTGTGGCCCGTGGTGTCGATTAGCACATCGATCCCTTCCTGCCGTATGCGATCCGCCGCCAGGCTATCTGGGACTTCGATCAAGGGAACATAGGCGTCTGCTTGGGAGCGAAAGTGCTCGGCCAGGACGTCATTCCTCATCACCGTAGGAAAGAGTGTGAGGTGTATGCGACGGTGATTCAGATGGTCGAGAAAGGACTGGAGAAACACCGCTACCGCATGTCGTCCTAACTCAGCCGATACGATTCCCACGCGTAAGGAGCGGCCCTGACGCGGATCGGTGGAGAATACCCCACCCCTCACCGAAGCGCGGGAGCGGGCCAACGCGCGTTCCCCGTCGCTGAGCAGCGCTCTTTCCCAACCTCTCGCGGCCTCGATTTCTTCCTGAGGGGAAAGGAAGTGAAATGTGGAGTACATGTATAGCATGTTGCTATACGCATCGTTTCTACCGGTCCGAAGCGCGATCGCCTTCAGATAATTTTCATTCGCTTCTTCCGGCTTATCCTGCTCGGCCAACGTTCCCGCAAGATTGGTGTGGGCGAGTGTGCTTTGCGGATTCAGCTCCAGGGCGTTCCGGTAAGCGTCGACGGCTTGCTGCAACAACCCCTGATCCTGGTAAACGTTCGCGAGGTTGATATGGGCGGAAGGGAAGTCGGGTCTTAGGGCGATTGCCTCCTTACAGCGAAGGATCGCCTCTCTCAACTCACCCTTTTTCCGCAAAACCTCCCCAAGATTGTTGGTAACTTCGGCGGAGCTGGGATTATGTACCAGGGCCTGCCGGTAGCAGTCAATTGCCTCGTCAATCCGACCAAGCCGGGAAAGTACAACTCCGCAGTTGTTGAGCGAGGAGGCGCTGGCAGGCCTGATCGCGGTGGCTAGTTGAAAGCAAACAAGAGCCTGCTCGAACCTGCCTAATTGTTCGAGCGCCCTGCCCAGGCCATTGGCGGCGTCATACGACCTTGGCTGGAGCTTTAAGGCGGCCGTGTAGATCATCGCCGCCTGGTCGTGCAATCCGCTCGCGGCCAGAACCTGGCCGAAATTTTCATAATGATGAACGCTGGTAGCTCCCATCTCCCGGGCGCGCCCCATCAGCGTGATGGCTTCCTCATTATTCCCTGTCTGGTGAGCCGCCAGTCCTGCGAAATGCAGGGCCTCGGAATGAGCGGAGTCGTTCCTTAATATCTCCGCATATATTGCCTGTGCCTCACGAACCTGACCCGCTTGGTGTTTTGCGAAGGCTTGCGCCAGGAGCTCATTTTGTGCCGACAGTTTCAATAGCCTCCAAAGCGCAGTGGCATGTCAGTTTACGTCTTGCGCGGCATGAACTACATCACTCGGAGGATGCACTCTACAGAGCGCAAAGGATCATCAAAAAACCACCAAAAACATGTCCGACAGCTGATTCTCAACTGTGGGAAAAGATTTTCTGCCAACAGGCACAGCCGGCCCCGGACTGGCTTCGTTGCCCCGCCCAGCCCGATAAGATATACTCAATCTTTGTCCGGAAGTGGCATTTTGTCCTGTGCCTGCCGGCTTATTACTTCTTAAAAGCTATAGGAGCGCAGTTCCATGCCGAAGCGCACATTTCAACCCAATCGCCGCCGTCGTTCGAAGGTTCACGGCTTCCGCACCCGCATGAAGACCAAGAGCGGAGCAGCCGTCCTTTCACGCCGTCGCGCCAAGGGCCGCAAGCGCGTCTCTGTCAGCCCTAGCTACCGCGACTAGCCCCTCACTTTCGTTTCTTCCCACCCTGAAAGAGTCTGCGTTCTATGAACAACGGCAGTCAGGCAATCTGGACTGCCGCGGTCATTCCTGTCTGGAGTGCGCCTCCCGACTTGCGCGACAATAGTCCTATGCCGGACGACTCTCCCGATCAGCGCGGCAGCCGCCTGCGAAAGCATGCTGACTACCAGTGTGTCTACAAGGAGAGCCGCAAGCACTTTTCCCCCTCCATGAGCTTCTTCTTCCGCAAGCGCGGAGTGGACCTGGCCGGGAACAGTGCGATTTCAGCTCCGCGTGTGGGCCTCACCGCAGGCAAGGTGCTGGGCAAGGCCGTTGATCGCAATCGCATCAAGCGGCGCATGCGCGAAGCGGTGCGGATGAACCTGGCACGCCTGCCGCAGTCCGTCGACGTCGTCCTCCATCCGCGCAAGTCCGTCATCGACATGGAATTCGGCAAGCTCTCCGACGAGGTCGCCCGCGTCTTCTCGACCGTCTCCTCGCATATCGAGAAGCCGCCTGCAGGGGCCGGCAAGCGGTCTTCAGCGGCGGCCGACAAACGTTCTTCAGGAAACAGCCCAGCCCGGAAACATGGGGCCCAGCGATGAGCCTGCGCGACCGCTCCATCTCATTCGTCTTCGGCGCCTACAAGCTGGTGGTTTCGCCCCTGCTGCACGCCCTGAGCGGACAGTCGGGCGCATGCCGCTTCCGGCCCACCTGTTCGGAGTACGCAGCCACGGCCGTCAGCCAGCACGGCTTTCTCCGCGGCGGATGGCTGGCCCTGCGCCGCCTCGCACGCTGCCACCCCTTCGGCCAAGGCGGCTTCGATCCCGTTCCCAACACCCTTTGCCGGCATCGGGAAGAAAGCGATGACTCGCTCTCCCACGCCGGCGCACCAACATCCACACCCAGACCCGCGCATTGATCGCGCCAATTACCATTGGAGTGCGGTCGTTTCGATATTTACCGATCGGATAGGACAGTAGTTTGGCAGAGATAAAAAACCCGAATCAACAAGGTGCCGGCGGCGGTCAGGACTCGCGCACCATCCTCGTTTTCGCCGGCCTCTTCATCCTGATTTTCTTTGGCCTTCAGTATTACAAGGGCAAGAAAGCGCCGGAGCAGCCGACGACCACGCAGCAGCAGGCGCAATCGTCGAGCTCCACGTCGCCAGCTTCCTCGGCCCCAGCCGAGGGTGCCGCGATGATGATGATGACCGCCGCTCCGTCCGCCGGAACCGTCTCCGCAGCCTCTGAAAGCCAGAGCGTCATCGAGAACGAGCTCTATCGCATCACCTTCACCAATCGCGGCGCCCAGGTGAAGTCGTGGGTTCTCAAGAAATACACAGACGACGAGGGAAGACCTCTCGACCTTGTGAATCATGAGGCCGCGGCCAAGTTCGGCTATCCGCTCTCTCTCTACGCCTACGACGCGAACCTGCGCGGCAAGCTGGCCAGCGGACTGTATGTTCCCTCGGCAACCGGCTCCATCGCCGAGCCCGGATCATTGAGCTTCGACTACTCCGCCGGCGGACTGACTGTTCACAAGACTTTCAGCTTCGATTCCACCTACGTGATCCACGCCACCGTGACCGTGACTCAGAACGGCGCACCGGTCACTACGCTTCTCTCGTGGCCCTCCGGCTTCGGCGACCAGAGCACGCTGCCGCAGTACGCCAGCGGCATGCTCGATCTCTCGCAGAGCGGCAAGGACGACCAGCTGCCCGCCAAGAAAGTCGTCGGCAACGACACGCTGCACGGACCGTTCGACTATGCGGGCATCAGCGATCTCTACTTTGCGACCGTCTTTCTTCCCGACACCCCGTCCGATGCGACAGTGGTCAGCCTGCATAATTCACTGGCCATTCCACGCAACCGCAAGAAGCCGGATCCCAACGTGACCGACTCCGCCTCGGTGCTGGGCGCGGCGATCGGCGATAACTCGGGTCAGATCAATACCCGCATCTTCGCCGGACCCAAGTCTCTCGACGTCTTAGGCTCGATCCACACCACCAGCGGCCTGAACCTCGAAAAGGTTGTGAACTTCGGCTGGTGGGGAATCATCGCCAAGCCGCTCTTCCTCTTCCTGCGCTTCCTTCACGAGCACGTAGTGCCGAACTGGGGATGGGCCATCCTGCTGCTCACCATCATCCTCAACCTGGCCATGCTGCCCACCCGCCTGCAGATGATGAAGTCGTCGCTGAAGATGCAGCGTATCCAGCCGCAGATGGACGACATCAAGGCCAAGTACGCCAAGTACAAAACCACCGACCCGCGCAAACAGGATATGCAGAAGGAGATCTTCGATCTGCAGAAGCGCGAGGGCGTGAACATGTTCGGCGGCTGCCTGCCCATGCTCATCCAGTGGCCGCTGCTCTTCGGCTTCTACCGCATGCTGAGCAACGTGATCGAGCTGCGCCACGCGCACTGGCTCTGGCTGCCCGATCTGGCCTCGCCCGATCCCTGGCACATCCTGCCTATCTTCGTGATCGTCTCCATGTTCCTGACGCAGTTCCTCACGCCCTCACCCGGCATGGACCCGGCGCAGCAGAAGATGATGGCCTTCACCATGCCCGCCGTCTTCGGATTCATGATGTGGAACTTCGGCTCCGGCCTGTCGCTCTACTGGGCATGCAGTAACTTCATCGGAGTAGCCCAGCAGATGGTGATGAACCGCACCAGCCTCGGCCGCGAAATCCGCGAGATCGCCATTCGAAGAGCGGCTAAAAAGAACGGCAAGATCATCAACGCTCGAAGATAAACGCAAAGAAAGTCCACCCCAAAGCGCCCGGATTCGTCCGGGCGCTTTTGCTTTTCAGAAGCGACCTGACGAAATCCGGACGGAGTGAGATACTAAGTCGATGCCCATCGAGGACTATTCTGCTGCGGCACAGAAGATAGCCGCCTTTCTCAAGACCCTTACCACCACAGGCGGTCTCAGACTGAAATACAGGATCACCGCCGGAGCTGGCGCGGCCGATCCCGATCAGCTGGAAGCGCGCGAGATCTACGTTGAGCTCGTGGGTCCCGATGCAGGATTGCTGACCCAGCGCGGCGGCGAGTTGCTTCGCTCCCTCGAGCATGTAGCCGCGAAGATCATCCGCCTCGAAAACGAAGAGCACGACAAGGTATCGTTCGACGCCAACCACTTCAAGGCCATCCGGGCGCGTGAATTGAGACTGGCCGCCGAGACTGCTGCCGAAAGAGTGCGCCACACCGGACAGCCTTATAGCTTCGCTCCGATGAGTTCGCGCGAGCGCCGTATGCTGCACCTCGCCTTCCGCGACTATGACGATCTCGCGACATCGTCGACCGGCGAAGGCCTGCGCCGCTTCGTAGTCGCCCATCCCAAAGGGTACGACACCAGCAAACTAGCCGCGCTAGCCGGGCCACCCGCCCCGTTAACCAGCGGCCGCGGCCGCCGCTAGCCTCGCGCCTTGCTCATGAAGAAGCCGGTTTCCGCAGGGAGCGTGAGGCTTCAGCCTCACGAATAAGTCGCAAAGTTCACGGGGCTTTAGTCCTCGGCCCTTTGCATCCGCCCTCTAACCTCGAACATCTCAATGCAGCCTCATCCCCAAGTCGCCGAACAGGAATCGATTGCCCACGAAACTATCGTGGCTATCTCAACCCCGCCGGGACGAGGCGGCATCGGCATCGTGCGCCTCTCCGGCCCCCACGCGCTGGAGATCGCCAACGCGCTGCTGACCCTGCGCAGTCCACTCGCGCACGCACTCGCTCGCTTCGCCGAGATTCACGACCCCGAATCCAACAGCAAACTCGACGAAGCCATCGCAACCTGGTTCGCGAAGCCGAAATCGTACACCGGCGAAGACCTGATCGAGATCGCGGCCCACGGCTCTCCCGTCATCCTCGAATTGCTGGTGCGCCTGGCATTGCAGCATGGCGCCCGCCTGGCGCGGCCCGGCGAGTTCACCGAACGAGCCTTCCTCTCCGGACGCATCGACCTCACGCAGGCCGAAGCGGTGCGCGATCTCATCGAATCGCAGACCCTCTACCAGGCGCGCACCGCGGCCGAGCAAATGGATGGCGCACTCTCCCGCCGCATCCGGCCGGTGAAACAGACTCTTGTAGAGCTGATCGCAGTGCTCGAAGCCGGCATCGACTTCGCCGAGGACGATGTCGATCTGATGCCGGATGCGGAAATCGTAACTCGCATCGATACAATTTCGGTGGACCTCGAAAAACTCGCCCGCTCCTTCGAGCACGGCCGCATCGTCCACTCAGGATTGACCATGGCCATCGTAGGCCGCCCGAATGTCGGCAAGTCGTCGCTCTTCAATCGCCTCGTCGAGCGCGAGCGAGCGATCGTCACCGCAACGCCCGGCACCACACGCGACCTGGTGACCGAGCGAGTCTCTCTGGGCGGCATTCCGCTTGAGCTCGTGGACACCGCGGGACTGCGCGAATCGACCGACGAAGCAGAATCGATCGGCATCCAGAAATCGCGCGAGGCATTGGCCGATGCGGATCTGGTCCTGGTCGTGATCGAAGCCGGAGTACCGCTGCGCGAAGATGAAGCGCAGATCATCCAATCGCTCGCCGGACGCAAGGCTCTGATCGTTCGCAACAAGATCGATCTGGATCTGGAAGACAATGCGGTAGGCGAATCAACAATGGCCGTAGTCGGCACATCCGCAAGAACCGGCCAGGGCATCGACGATCTCCGCGCCGCGCTGCTGAGCATGGTGCGCGCACCAACCGGAGAAAGTGAAAGCGGAATCCTCACTAACCTCCGCCAGCACCAGGCAGTGACCGAGGCATTGAGCGGACTGGTAGCCGCGGAAGAAGCCGTCGCCAGGAAGACGCCGCACGAGATGCTGCTCCTTGACCTCTACAGCACGCTCCGCCAGCTCGACAGCCTGACAGGAGAAACCACAGCCGACGACATCCTCAACCGCATCTTCTCCACCTTCTGCATCGGCAAGTAATATCGCGTGGCCGCACCCAACCTGCACGACTAATCAGCCCAGCAGGAAAACGGAAAAGGCCAGAGCGGATAACCACTCTGGCCCTTCGCGTTCCAAGACGATGGTTGTCGCCTTGGCTCTTTCTTTGCAGGACTAGCTCATGCTCAACAGTGTCGGCTCATCGTGAACTAGCCTGCAAAAGCAAAGCTATTTCTCGGTCAAAACCGTCACACCGGTTCTTCCCGTCACGTAGACCTTCGCGGTAGCGAAGTTCAACGCTACATAGTTTGCCGGAACACCCTGGATGGTCGCCGTGACAGTGTTGTTAGCACCGCTGATCACGTCAACGGCATCCTGCGCCGTGGCGGCCACAAAGGCAAGGTTCGTGACCGGATCCACATCGACGCCCAACGGAGCGTCACCCACGGTGGGGCTGGCAAGCAGGGCACCTTTGTGGCTGAGCACTCCGGTCATCGACAGGCCGGAGGGCTCCTGATCCGTTACGAACACGTTGCCGGTGACGAAGTTCGCCGCTGCGCCCATAGTCGAGGATCCAAAAACGGTGTTAGCGATGATCTTTTTCGCTCCGGCTTCGATAACAGCGGTCAGGTCAGAGCCAAAAGGAACATAGAGACGGTTGAGGATTGGATTAATGGCGATCGCGACCGGCTGGTTGCCATGCAGATCGATGGAGTCGCGAAGCTTCGCCGTAGAACCGTTAATGATGTTGATGACGTTGTCGCTGCCGTTGGCTACATAGACCTTGCCGTCCAGCGGGTTGGCCACGATTCCGGTGAGTCCGAAGCCGGGGGTGGTCGTAACCGGAATCGTGCTCAGCGTCTTATTGCTCTTGCCGTCGATCACGGTTACGGTGCAGGGCGAGGGGTTCAGGTTGGTGTTGCAGCCGGCTACGTAAACGCGATTGGCAAGATAGTCGACCGCAACAAACAGCGAGCCCGAGGGAACAGAAACGGTTTGGGCCAGCGTATCGGTGCTTCCGTTAATCACCCCGAGGTTGTCGGTGGCTGCACCGTTGTTGGGAGCGACAGCGTACACGGTGTTCGTGATCGGGTTCACCGCTACACCCTGAGCGCCAGAGGGAAATGCGATGGAAGTCTTGATGGTCTGCGCACCTGCCATCGCAGAGAGGCTGGTAGACAGTGCGGCCATGGCCAGAAGTTTGCACAGTTGGTTCTGCATCGAAATCTCCTTATCGGGGTTGAGGGCACGCATATCTCTATGCGAATCGGCTGCGAGCGCATGCAAGCGGGTAGGAGTGTGGATAAAAAAGACAACCGGGCCCGGTGGTTGTTCGGTGCTCCTTGGCGGCGCTGCACAAAAGATGAAGAAGCTGGATCATGCGAAGTAATGTTTGCGAAGAGCCTTCGGGGTAGCGGCTCTTATCTGTACTGTTGACTGCCGGGGCCACCTCTCTTCAACGCGCCGCGGTCAATATTCGATGAAACGCGCGGAGAGCTGCGGGGTAGCCAATCTCGTAGACAGGAACATCAGCTCGATCTCATCACCGCGAACTGAAATTTCCCGGATTGCAACACTCGGTTCCCGGAGCCGGCCTTAGTTCGACTGCAGCAGATAGATCGCCCATGGCTGCGTCGAGTCTTCTCCAATCACGAAGATCGCGTACTTGCCATTGAGCTGTCCGGCGATCGCGACTGCCGGGAAAGAATCGGTTGCGCCGGTGGCGTTAGCCGCGTACCCGCCTTCAACTGTGACCTTGGCATTGGGATACAGACCAGCGTTGCTGGAATCCTGGCTGCCGAGATCGATGGCGAAATCGCAATTCGGCGGAGCCGAGGGATTGTCCTGTCCGTTGAGCTGCGGGAAGTCGCCGCCATAGATCACGGTGCTGGTGCTCGGGGCAACCGAGGTGCAGCCGATCTGAGTGGGAGGAAAACCAAACGACGCCAGGTGCGAAGACACGATCGGAGTAGGGACGGTGTACTGACCCGCGCCATAGATGAAGCCGAGATACTGCGCGCCGACCACGGTGCCGGTGTCCAACGCGGCGGAGGGCTTGGGAAGCCCCACCGCACCGGTTCCCGCTCCCAGGGCATTCTCATAGGGCAGCGGAGGGGATGAGTTGGCAAGAATATCCTGCGGGTTGGATCCATTGCCTTCCACCAACAGGCCGGAGGGACCGATCCCGATGGTGGCCTGGGGGGAGTCAACGTTGTTGCCGCTACCTCCTACACCAGGAGTGGTAACAACTTCCGTTCCTGGAACCTCGATGGTCGAGCCGTAGGCGGAAGGACCGCAGACGCCCGTAAGCGAAGATGGCGGCGGCTGGAGGGGCGCTGCGCTTCCACCCGGTCCGCTTCCATTGACTGAGGCAGAGGGCAAAAGGAACTGCTGGATGTTCTTGAAATTGACGGTGCTGCCGCTGGTGCTGATGTCGACGCTTCCGAACGCGGTTTCGCTGGTCGGATCCCAGCCGAGGGTTGCCGGCATCGCGCCGGCAGGCAGTACCCCTGCGGGGATGGTAAGGAACTGGTAGGTTTGCGCTGTGGAGAAATTCGGGCATGCGTTCGCTGCCACCAGAGGCGTGACCGGCTGTTGAACCAATTGCGTTTGGTTCTGCAGCACGACAGGGACTTGCACGAAGCCGCCGGCCTGCCCCGCAAGTTCCAGCGCAAAACCGCCGGTTCCCGGTGTCGGGCTGGTGGGAACAAGCCCGAGCGAATTACCGCTGGAATTCTCAACGTAAAGCGTGGAGATGCTCAGGCTGCGCAGGCCCCGCTGCGACACGCTGAACGTACCGGCGCTGAGGATCTGCGGCGGCACGCCACCGATGGTTTGCGAGAAGCTCGGCATTTTCACGGGAGACTGCGGCGCGTCGTCAAAGGTGTAAATACTCAAGCCTGTGTTTCCGGCTACAGAGCCGGCGAAGTAGTTCTGCGGACCCGTCGGCTGCGCCGCCGAAGCAGGCGCAGTTGCAGTCGACGGAGAGGTCGTTGTCCCGCAGCCAGCGAGGCAGAGCAGGAGAAGGATAGCGTTCACAGCGGCGGACGATCGGGCATGATCGCGAAACGGACGCTTCAGTGGTTTCGAGTTCTGCATCAAGCATCCTCCAGGAAAGTGAATGGGTTCGAAAAACAACCGGGAAACGAAGGGGCGCACCCCCATCCGCCCCTAAAACGTGCCCTTGAGAGCGAATTGCAGGATGCGTGGATCGTGCGCATCCACCGGATGCAGAAACGAATTTCCCTGCAGGCATCCCGAGGCTCCGGCAGAGTAAAGCTCCGTCTGGTCGCCGTAGCAGTTGATGACATTGTTGCCAACATTGCCGGGGTTGGCCGGATCGGTAATACGGAACTGCGTGTGATTGAAGACGTTGAAGGCCTCGGCGCGAAACTCGATGTCGAGGTGCTCGGCAAACGGCTTGAAATGCTTGAAGAGCGACATGTTGAAGTTGACCCGGCCGGGATTGCGAAGATAGTTGCGGCCGGAGTCGCCGAAGGTCAGGCCGCGGGGCGCGGCAAAGGCGCCGGGATTGAGCAGCAGCGGGCCGACATTGTTTTTGCCCTGCGCAACGAAGGGCTTGCCGGTATGTGCCGAACCTATGATGTCGGCATAGGAGCCCACACCCAGCCCGTCTCCCACTCCGGCGTTGTCGGCCGCCCCGGTGCCGTTAGCGCCGCCTGCGTTGATGACGCTGAACGGCGTGCCGGTGTCAACCGTGGTGAGGCCGCTCCACTGCCAGCCGCCTAACACCGTCTTTACGATAGGCGCGAATTCCGCCGCCGGCGCCGCGGCCGCGGGAGTGGTCCCCGCCTGCTCATCCGCGTCGCTGCCGCTGCCCACCAGGTGCGTAAAGCCGCCCAGCAGCCGCAAAATCGGCAGGTCGTAGATGTAGCTGAGATTGAAGATGTGTTTCTGGTCGAAGTCCGAGCTGGCATGGCTGGAATGGATATTGAGAGAGTCCGCGAAGTTCGCGCTGGCGCGGTCGGAGGCGTCGTCCAGAGAATGGCTGTAGGTGTAAGCCACAGCGATAGTGAGCGGCCCCGTAGTCTCGCGCAACGAGGCCTGCAGAGCGTTGTACTCGGAATCGGCGGTGTTCTCTACCGAGATAATGTTGCTGAAGCCAAGATAGGGCCGCTGGGTATCGGCGCTCACCCCGAGTTTCCCACCCCCGTTGGCGAATCCCGGATTGCCGGTGCAGGCAACAAAGATATTGATGTAACCCGGATCGTTGGACGCAATCGCAGAAGAGCTGGGGATGGTCACCGGCGCTCCGGGATTGGAATTGTTGAGTCCCTGCGTCGAGAAAACACCTCCATTGGCCCCGCTGGAGCACACGCTTGCGGTGATCGGCTGTCCCGGAGCAAATGGGTTGAGAGCGTTGCTGAGAGGCTTGAGCTGGTTCAGGTCGCGCACCGCGGTCAGATGCGTGCCCTTGGTGCCCACGTAGGCAAGCTGTCCCACCAGGCCCTTGTGCAACTCGCGCTGGAGACCCAGGCTCCACTGCTGCACGTAGGAATAGGTTGCCTTCGTCGGGATGGAGGTCACGTTCAGCGGAAATGTGGACCCACCACTGCCGGGTGGCGGAGTGAAACTGCCGCACTGCGCCGTTCCCCCCTGGCAGGAGAGGCCGATCAGTCCATACGAGTTGTAGGCGGGTGGCGCGGTCGGGGTGCCGGCGATTCCTTTAATATTCGATTGCGTTTCGCTGAGGACGAGCGGGGCGCTCCCGGTGAGAGAAGCCACGTTCGCTTCGTAGCTGGTGCCATGCTCCCAGAAAAGACCGTATCCGGCGCGGAGAGCGGTCTTGCCGTCACCCCACGGGTCCCAGGAAAGTCCGACCCGAGGCGACGGATGAAACAGCTTGTTCGACATGCAGGAGTCGGAGACCACCGCACTATTGGCTCCGCCGCACTGCACCAGTCCGTTTGTGATAGCGGGATCGAGCGCATTGGCCCCAGTCAGACTATAGGGTCCGGTATTCTTCAGTGGAACCGGCAGGCCGCCGATTTTGTTCACCAGCTCGCCGTTGTTCGGATCGATAAAAATCGAAGCGCCGAGAGATTGATTGAATTCCTCGGGGCGCCAATTGTAAGCCGTGCCATTCGGGTTGTACCACGCTCCGAACAGGTTCGCGCGAAGTCCCGCGTTGATGGTGAGACGGGATGTCGCACGAAAGTCGTCCTGCATGTAGAGATCCGCCACCTTGTTGCGGTTGTAGTACTTGGCCTGCCCGCTGTCCTGGGTATAGCTCTTGATCCCGCCCGTAGCGGTCTCGGCACTGAAAATGCTGGGCACAAAACCAGAGCCGCCAAGAAAATCGGCAAATGCGTTTCCAGATGTAAACGTGGACTGCTGGTTGCTGAAGGTCAGCAGGCCCTGCTGGTCGCCGGAGTTGGCTCCGGTCACGCCGCTCAAGGCGTTCTGCTGGGTATAAGCTCCCCAGAAGCCCCATTGCAAAGTGTGCCTTCCGATGGTCTTGCTGGCGTCATCCCTCAGTGTGAACGTCGGGTTGGCTTGGTTCCAGGGCGCATAGCCGGTATCGGCCGCAAAGCCGTGTCCGCCATAGGCGCCGTTGTTCCCCTGGAAGACAAGCCCGGGAAGAAGACCCTGGGGAGTTCCCGGAATCTTGCTGCCGCCGTAGCCGTTGTTGAAGATGAACCCCATGGGACACTCGGTGATGCTTGGGGGATAGGAATTCGCGGGAGGCGTGAACAACGAGCAGCCTGCTCCCCCCATAGCCGTCCCACCGGTCGCCGCGGGATCGTCGAGCACGGTCGGCCGCCCCAGCGAGGTAACACCCGGCCCCGCCTGCGGCGTCAGCGTGATGTGCTGGACAACATAGCCGGCCGAGATCAGGTTGATGAAGTTGTGCGGCAGCGTCTGCGACAGGATCACAGCCATGTCGAGGCCGGGGCCGGTGAGCTGATTCTCTACCGTGGGAAAGCTGTTGTGAACGACTCCCCACTGCGGAACCAGCGTCACCGTGTCCCAAGCGTCGTGCACATAGCGAAACGACAGACGTTCGTGATCGTTGAGGTTGTGGTCGATGCGAAACAACTCTTCACGCCAGTGCGTGGCCGGAGAGACCGAACCGACGAAGCAGTGCGGCAAAGGCGACGGATTGGTGGAGTTGCATCCGCTGCTTGCGTTCGGCTCCGGAATCAGTCCCGAGTTAAGAATTGCGGCGCTGGTGTAGTCCACAGGCACTCTGCGGCCAATGTTGAAAGCACCGGAGCCGGCGGGCGTGCCCTGCGGACAGTCCGAAAATCCCTGAGAAGGATTAAAGGTGGCGGAGCTGTTGGGCAGCAGCGTCGGGCACACGTCGGAGAAATCTCCCGATCTCTCTGCCATGGTGGGCACCGCCTGGTTGTAGTCCACCGGCGTCTTCTCGCGGCGCACCTCTTCTGAAAAGAAGAAGAAGGTTTTCGTCTTCGTCGTGTTGTACACGTGTGGAATGTAGAGCGGGCCGCCGATGGTGCCGCCAAAATCAAGTCGCCGATACAGCGGGGTCTGGTACTTCGGCTTTCCCTGGAATCCTGGAGGCTCAGGATTGGGTTGGTCGAAGAAGTTCCTGGCATTGAACATCTCGTTGCGCAGAAACCCATAAACATCGCCGTGGAAGTTTTCCGTGCCCGACTTGGTAGTGATCAGCACGCTTCCCGAAGCGCTCTTTCCGTACAGGGCACTGTAGTCGGCCGTAAGCACCTTCATGTCCTGGATGGCATCGATGCTGGGATACACCATCAGCGGCTCGCCCTGCCCGCGGCTGGCGTTGATGCTGGTGTTCAGCACGTCGCTGCCGTCCACCTCGAAGGTGTTGTACTCCACGCGTCCGCCATTGACGCTGAACTTCGCGCTTCCGGCGACGCCTACCTTGGCCTCATCCTGGCCGGTCTGGTTGCTTACACCGGGAGAGAGAGTGATGAGTTGCGAGAAGTTCCTGCCGTTGAGCTGGTAGCCGGCAATTTCCTTGCTGCCGAGAGAAGTGGAAAGCGACGCGCTGCCTGTGTCCACGGTAGACGGCACGCCGGCATTGACCTGAACCTCCTCGGTGACCTTGGAGACTTGGATCTGCGCATTGAACACGATGGTGTGTTCCGCGGTAAGCGTCAGAATTTCGCTTGACCGGCGGGTGAACCCCGGAGCTTCCACGATTACCTGGTAGCGTCCGGCAGGCAGACCGGGAACGTTGTAGGAGCCCTGGCTATCGGACTGCACCGACCGCTTGACGAGCGTGTCTTGATTGATGACTTGAACTGCAGCGCCAGGAATGACGCCGCCATCCGGATCGGTAACCTCACCGGAAATGCGCCCTTGGCCGGCTTGACCGAACGCTGCCGGGAGACCCAGCAGCGTGATCAACGGCAGCACCAGCATCAATCTTGAGAGAACTCGAATCAGCTTCACTAATTACTCCTCGGTTCGGTTTCCTGACCGCTCATCGGCGAACGTTGCCCACTACTGCGGGAGGTAGTAGCGAAAGGAGGTAAACCACATGTTGTCGATCGCCTTGGGCGAGTTGGTCAGGCCAGCCGCGGGGTTGCCGATTCCCTGCCAGCTGCGGCGTTCGGCGTAGGAGTATTGAATGCCCTGCTGCAAAGTTCCGTGCGTGCCGCGATAGAAGCGAAACCAGTAGCCGAAGGTCCCTTCCTGCACATTGCGCGTATCGGAGTTGCAGTTCGCCGCCGCTCCGGGTACGTTGCCGCCGCCATTGGGCGACGCGACCGGAAGCACTTCGACATAGCAGCCGGAAACGATATTGGTAGGAGCGCCGTAGCCGCCCAAAATCGGCTGGCCCAGTGTCGGCCCGGCCGTGGTGTTGGTGAACGGCGTCGCATACCAGGCGCGCTTGTCGTACTCGCCGCCATAGTAGGCATACACATCGAGTCGCGGCGTGCTGTGCCACTCCATCGAGGCCAGGCCCGAGCCGCCCGCCAGCAACTCGAGCGATCCGTCGGGATGAGCGGTAGCGTCAGGCAGCGTGGCGCTGCTGTAACGGCCGATTCCATCGCCGATCAGCGCATGCGCTCCGATATCGAGCTTCTTTGCAAACAGCGAAACCCGCGCATTGGCGCCAATGCCCCCGCCTTGCGTCTTATTGGTAAAGGCTCCGAGCGCCGAGACCGTGGCAGGCTGCGTTGCTCCCGGCGGCACGGGGCCATTGGGGAACACGCGGTCGCGGAAGAACCGGCCAACGCCGAATACTTCGAAGTGTCCGAAGTTGGTTTCGTAAGCGGCCTTGGCGATAAGATCAGGCGCGTAGTTGAAGCTGTAGTTTGCTGTGGGGTTATACAGTCCGCCGGCATTGCCGGCCTGCTGATACAGGATTGTCGGCAGATTGTGGCCACCGATGTTCAGCGTCTGCGCTTCTTCAACCGAGCCGCCGATCCAGAACTTCGGGGTGATGTGCTTGACGACGCGGAAGCCGTACTGCCGCTCCCAGCTGAAGCCGACGTTGTACTGCGCGTCGATGGTCAACGGAATCGCTTCGGAGTTGTTGTCCAGGCCGTGCCGGTACTCGGTGACCAGCGACCACATCTGCCCGCCGGTCAGTGTCCATCCGCTCTGCAATTGCGCCTGAGCCCATGCCTGGCGCAGACGCAGCGTGTAGCTGTTGCTCTGATTGTTGTTCGAAGTGGTTCCTGCCGAAAGGAAGTCTGCCTCGTAATATCCGCGCAGCGTAGCCGAAGGGAGTTTGCCATCCGCCTGCAACGAGATGCGCGACTGGCGGCCGCTGGCATTGAATTCCGACAACACCCCAGCCGATTGCCCGCCAAACGGAATCGAGTTGAAGGGAGTATTCACATCTCCACCGACTGCGCGCTGGCGATCGACCGTTTCTGCAGCCAGAAAGCCGCCCGGCTTGAGATCGACACCTTTGAAGTGGATGGTATCCCCGTTCTCGAGTCTCTTCGTCGCCTGCTGCGTCGTATCCACGCGCGTAGCGAGGGCATCGGAAGAAGACTTCAGGTTCGCAACCTGCGTCTGCAATTCCGTAACGGCTGCATTCTCCGGACCGGACGCCTGCTGCGTCGCCTCCTGCTTTTGCTTCGCATCCTCCGCATCCTTGCGCGCCTGTTCGAGCTCCGCATCGCGGGCCGAAGACCGCTTCTCCAGAGCATCGAACCTCTGCTGCAGCTCGTCGTACTTCTGGTTCAGCTCGTCAAGCTTGTGGAACTTGTCGTTCAGTTGCTCCAGCAGCATCTCTTCCTGGGTCTTCGCTTTCGCCCGGACATGCTTGGTCGTAGTTGCGGTGGAAACGGTTTGGGCCGGGGCACAAAAGCAAATAGCCAGAAGCGTGCCGGCCAAGCTCGTTTTCAGAAGAGTGTGCATCGAATCTCCTTCGGTGAATGCGGGTAATGCAATCGGATCGTTGCGGGGAATGTCGCTCGCTACATGATCGAAATCGTTGCGCTGGCAGCCTTGGTCGGGTCTGTAACCGAAGTCGCCGTCACCTGCACGACGCCATTCACGGGCGCAACTGCAGGAGCGGTATAAGTCGTCGCAATGCCGCTGCCGGTCTGCGCAGGCGCAAACGAGCCACAATCGGTCGATCCGCAGATCACCGTCCACTTCACCCCTGCGTTGGCCGGGTCATTGTTCAACACCGCGCGCAACTGGGTGCCGGTTCCGGCGGTGAGCGACCCCGGAGGCGGAGGAGCAAGGCTCACCGAAATCGGATTGCCGTCGATAGACAACGACACACTCGAGAACTTGTTCGCAGCGCTGGTCGAGGCGGCGTACAAGGTCACCGTGCCATCCTTCGGCGGAGCGGACGGCGCGACATAGAGCGCGACATAGCCGGTGGCGCTGGTGAGGAAGGTGGGAATCGGGCCGCTTAGGGTGTGCGCGGGCGTGAAGGTGCCGCAGGTCTCATCCTGCGTCTGTCCTGGAGGCACCGGAGTGCCCGGAGCCGGGGCGCTCCCGCAATAGACACTCCAGTCAGCGCCCAATTCCTGCGGATCACCGCTCAGCGTCACGTCGACATAGGTGCCCTGTCCCGCAGTCAGCGAACCGGGAATCTTGTTCTTAGGCAATGGCGCGCCGTTGACGTCAGTGAAGACGATCGGCCCCACCTGCACATTCGAGGGAGCATGCCCCGAGGAACATGCGGAGAGCATCGTCAGAACAGCGGCACAACCTGCCACCGCCATCCGCCGCAGCGAATAAACCGGCAGGGCAAGCCGTATCTTAGGGAACCTGGCGTGTTTCATCGCTGGTGTTTTGTCCCAACGCAGAAGAGAGTGATGCAAGGCCGGATGTCCGCCCTTTTTCATGGTTTTGCTCCAAGTTTCATGTTCTTCAGCGCCAGAGCGGTCGGATTCGCCGTCGGAGCCGCGGCGCCGATGTATTCAGTAACGGTGTGATTCGCAAGCAGCACCCACACATTGCCGGAGCCGTCTATGCCCACACGGACAGTGCCCGCGGCGAGACTCGGCGATACGTAGAAGTTTGTTGGAGTAAAAGCGCCCTTTAAGATGACCGGGAGTAAGCTGGGCGGAATTGTGGGCGAACTCCCGCCGCCCGCACTCGCCAACCAGGCCGTGCCAGCGCCGTCCAGCGCGAGACCTTCGGCGTTGAAAAAGGGAAACGCGTTGCTATTCGGGTTGGGTCCGTCGCCTGGCGTGCACGAGGCCGCCCCTACCAACTCCGATCCCCTTCCGGCGTAGGGCGGGATATCGCAAACAAACCCAGCGCCATTGCCCTGCACAGCCCACATGTCGCCTGCCTTGTCAGCGGCCATCTGCGGGGCGACGGTGTTCTCATCTGAAGCTCCGCCGGCAGCGATCAACTGACCGCCGGGATTGCTAAGAACGGCGAAGGCGCTCCCGTCAGCCACGCCGGGCGTGCCCAGCCAGACGTTGCCGGAACTGTCGACGCTAACTGCGCTGACGCCGGAGTAGGCGCTGTTGGTAAATCCACCAGCCGGCGAAAGCAACACGCCGACATCGCTGAACTCGCTGACGCCGGCTCCATTGGCGATCCAGAGGTTGTTCTGCGCGTCGATGGACATATCGCTGCCGCCGCCTGCCACACCGGCAAAGGGACTTCCCGGTATCGGCATCCCCAGGCTGTTCAGTTCGCTCAGCGATCCATTGCCGGAGATCCACACGTTGCCATTCGCATCGATGGCAATGGGTCCACCACCCGCCGCATAGCCTGCCGAGGGCGAAACGGCTGCGCCGGTCGAGTTCCACTCGATGACCGTGCCCGCGGTCGCATCGGTGATCCACAGGTTTCCTGTGGCATCGAGAGCGAAGGAGCCCAGTGTGTCCGCGGGAAGACCGCCCACCGTGTAGTTGAGCGAAAGCGACCAGTCGTTGGGAGTCGTGGACAGGATGGGCTGGAAGGGAGAGCTCAGCGAGGCCAGGCTGGAAGAGCCACCCAGCGGTGGAAGAAGCAATTGATAGCCATAATTTGTAACCGGATGCTCGGCAATGTTGAATGCAGCCTGCAGCGTGTCCGTTGGGGCTACCGAGTTAAAGAGGGTGTGCTGCGAAAGGACATCCGCACCGGTAAAGAGGTTGCCGCAGGCGCTGCCATCCCCTTCAACACCACCCGATGTTGCGGTGCAGGCGTTGAGCATGTCGGCGACGGTGTTGATCTGAACGTATGGTGCAGCCCCGTTTCCGGCCGGAACGAAGAACCGTGCCTGACCGGTAGTGATGTCAACCAGGCTGCTGGCCGTGGCGAACGCATTGGCGAGACCAGCACTGTTCCCGCTGCTGGTTCCCAGATAGAGATAGCTGTTATTCCCAGTGAGAGCGTCGTTCGCCGCGAACGCCGAGGTGGCGTAGGCCGCAGCCACGCTCGTCACTTCATTCACGACCACCGGCGCGGAACCGAGATTGCTGCAAGCGCCCAACACGGCCATCAGCGCCAGATTGGGATTGTTTGAATTCGTTCCCACCTTGCCGCCCGTGGCCACCACGTAAATCTGGCTTGCGGGCGATGGGCAGGAGTATGTACCGGCGATCGTGAAGCCTCCGTTCTTGTCGGTGACGGCTGTACCTATCGCAGTCGACGCGGAAGCATAGCCGCTGGTTCCGGCGGGATAGAGCGCAACCGATGCTCCAACCACCGGCTGCGTGCCCGTCTGCACTACGCCCCCGACGGGCGGCCCGAACAAACTGGAGCTGATCGTGATCGCGCCCGACATAGCCTGCGCATTGTTGGCGTGAGCCGCGGCAAGAATTGCCACCGTGCCCGTGGAAGGCGCTTGCGGCGGAGCGGTATACGGAATGGGCAGATCGTTGGACCACGCCGAGACGCTGGTCGCCGTCACCGCTGGAACCGCAGGAGTAAACGGCGTCGTCGCAGTTGCGGGAATGGCGGGAATCGCAGGCTGGATCGTGAAGAAGCCGCAGCCGCTGGAGCAAACCTGCCAGTCGATCCCCGCATTTGTGGAATCGTTGGCCACGGCTGCAGTCAGGTTCACAGTTGCGTTGGGCTGCATCTGCGACGGAAGCGAAGGAATAAAGCTCACCGTCGGCGTGGTCGCGGGATTGATGGTGATGGGATTGGAGCTGGCACTTACGCTGGGCTCGGCGACCGAAGTGGCGGTGAGCGTGACAGAGGTTCCTGCCTGTGTTACCGGAGGCGCGGTATATGTGGCGGCAGCTTCGCTGGCCGTCTGCACCGGCGCAATCCAGCCGCAGCCGCCTGGAAGTGTGCTGCCGCACACCACCGACCAGGTCACTCCTCCCGGCGGAACATCATTTGTAACTGTGGCGATGACAGAAGCTTGCGTCGCCGCCGTCATCGTGGAAGGCGGAGCCTGCTGGAACGACACCGACGGCGGCTGCGGCACGATCGTCGTGAACGCGACTCCGGGATTCGACGGCGTAGATGCCGCAGAAGAAGCCATGATCGTGACGACTCCACCCGTGGGAACCGCGGCCGGAGCGGTGTAGATGATCTGTCCTCCGCTTGCCGTATGCGCGGGAGACAAATTGAAGCTGCCGCATCCGCTGGAGCCTCCGCAGCTCGCTGTCCAATTGACACCGAGGTTGGCCGTATCGCCTGTCGTTGTTGCCGCCAGCGTTGCCTGCGCTCCAACCGTTTGCGACGGAGCGGGCGGCGTGGAGATGGTCACCACGATGGGCGCTGCGGTCACGATGTTCGCGGTCGCTGAAGCAGTGGCAGCCGGATTCGCCGTCGAGCTTACCGTAATTGACACCGTTCCGCCCGGCGGCACTGTGGGCGGAGCCACATAGGTGGCAGGACTGCCACTCGCAGTGTGCGCGGTAATCGTCCCGCATGCCGCTGCGCCGCAGCTCACCGACCAGTCGGCACCCTCAGCCTGAGGATCGTTGGCGACAATGGCCGTGACATGAGCGGAGTGCACCGATCCCGTCGTCTGCGCATATAGGTTCGTTGGCGCGACGCTCACCGTCACCGGAGGCGGCGCGGGCGGCGGAGCAGACGGCGGCGTGATGGTCAACGTCGCACTGGCTGATTTGCTGCTGTCGGTCACTGACGTGGCCGTGATCGTGACTGTATTTCCGGCTGGAATCACGGAGGGCGCCGTGTAGGTGGACGTAACCGGATACCCGGACACAACAGCTGTGCCCGCTTGCGCCATGACGGGGTTAAACGATCCGCAAGCGCTCGACCCGCAAGTGACAGTGAAGTTCACTCCCCCATCCGATGGGTCGTTGGCGACCTGGACATTAATCGATAACGTCGCGTTCACAGCCAGGGAACTCGGCATCGGAGCGGTCGAGGCGAAGGTCACGCCGATGGGTGTCGACACAATGGTCAGGCTCACGCTGCTGCTCTGCGATGGGTTGCTGGTCACTGTCGCAGTGATAGTGACAGACGTACCGATAGGAATAAGCGAAGGAGCTGTGTAGGTAGTAGGCCCTCCGTCAGGCGTGTGCAGCGAAGATAGACTGCCGCAGCCGCCATTCGTGATACTTCCTGAGACAGGATTGCCGCCGCACGCGATCACCCAATCCACGCCACCGTTGATGCTGTCCCCGATCGGCATCATGCTCAATTTCACCGCCGAGGTTATGGCCAGCGAAGCGATTTTTTCCACGGCGCCGCTCGAATTCGTGAAGGTAATCGGCCCAGCCTTCGCCTGCTCGCCGGAGTGGCCGCCGCAACCAATCAAAATCAAGCCGGGCATCGCAAAGCACAGCAGAGAGAACGCGCTCACCGCGCCGCGATGCCGCAGACGCAATGCTCCGCGAATCGCTCCGGGCGCCTCTGCTCTTCCCGTCAACCATCCGCTCACCAGGGTCTTTGCCATGAACAGTACGCCGCTCATTGCTTGCTCCCTGCGGCCGGGTTCACTTCCCGATCCATGTAGGCCTCACGCGCAGCGGGAAACAAGGCATCCAGCACGCCGGTCATCTCGGCGAAAATCTCTTCCGCGCTGCGCGGATGCTCCAGATTGGTCTGCGTCAACTCCCGGGCAAGCGCCAGGTTGGTGCCCGCCGCCGCAGCCAGAGAAGGCGCGCCCGCGGCTGGCGCGCCCGCGGCTGGCGTGCCTGGAACGAACGAACCGGCGCCGGCCACCGGCACTCCCTGTACCTGGGCCAGCAGCGCCCGTTCCTCGCGCAGAGCCTTCTCCATGCGCTCATGGTGGCTGTAGAGCAGCTCCTCCAGAGTGGCCAGCGTGAGCACCGGCATCGAACCGGAGTGCGCAAAGCGGATCTTCAACTCAGCGATGAAGTGGCTCTCCTTGCTGATGACGAGAGCTCCCTCAAAGAGCTGCCGCTCCACAGCATTGATCTCCTCGACCGGCCGGCCGCGGTGGCGCAGATAGTTATCCAATGCCGATGGGTTGTCAGGCAGCGCCGCTGCTTCGACACTTACAGATTCCATAGCGCTCGGCGGAGTCTTGCTTAAATCCGCCTCGCTGCGAATCGAGATCTTGAGCCCCGGAACCGTCATCAACTGCGTGGTGAGCTCGCGTTTGCGATCGTCGGTCGCAACTAAGCCCTCGACCTCCACCTCTTGCCCCGACCGGCGCACCTCGATCTGCTCGTCCTCATCGGCGTGCAGCTGATTCAAGATGAGCCGCGTATTCAGCTCCGTCTCATCAAGCTGCTCCGGGCTGCGGGATTCGGGCAAATCCAGCGTCATGCGGAGATGCGGCAACGCCGGCGCTTCGTGCAACGGCACGGTCTGCAGCGGCTCAAAGGCTTTCGCGTCCACCGCGCTCCAGGGAAGAACGCTGTAATCAAGCTCTGCGATCTCCACCGAGTCGCTGTCACGAAACCCTACGGTCCGCCGCACAGCATGGAAGTCGGTGTCGCGCACAGTGATGGATTGCTGCGCAAGGATGCCGTCGGGCACAGTCGTGGTGAGTGTAAGTAGATGACGGCCCGTCTCCGCAATGCGGTCCACGCGCACATGCTGATGATCGTGCCAGTCCTGATAAGCAGAAGCCGAGATGGGCCGGTCCCAATCCACTCCCGCGCGTCCCAGCTCCAGCTTGAGCTGCTCCTCGCGGCCGGCCAATGCCACACGCTTGGCATGGCGCTTTCCCTGCAGATCCCAATAGAGCGTGCGATCCATGCTCTGTCCGGATGTCTTGATCCGGATGGTCTGATGGGCGACTCCCGCATCGGTAGTGGATGCGGAGACATCCCACGCTTCCGCATGCACCAGGAGGCTATTCGCGCTGATACTCGGGACTCGCCGCCATGCGAGCGAGAATGCGATAGCGCCAACCGTCAATCCAAAGGCCACGCCGATCGAAACTGCAGGCATCGCTGCGCGCAGCCTGCGCCCTTGCTTCAGAATCCGCCGCTCCGGCCTTTGCAATGCGGCGCGGCGCACCTCATACTGCAGCCACTGCGCGAACGCGGCGCGCGGCTCCTCCGAAAGTTCGTCATCCTCCCCGCGGCTTGTCTCTGCCCGGCTTGTCTCTGCATAGAGCTCGATCATGCTCGCGGCGCGCGGGCCTTCCAGGCACCAGCGGCGGCTGCGGCAATGCCGGCACATCTCCAGATGACGCTGCGCGATCCACACCTCGACGAACGACAGTTCACGACAAATCAGATCCGCGAGCTTCTCGTCGGAAAGATGTTCGTTCCAAGATAGATCGAACCGTCGCAATAACTCCTCAACCAACTTATTCACCGCCATTTATGTGCTCTTCACCATCTATGTATTCGCCGCTATCTACCCGCAGATTGTCGCCAGTCGCATTGCCACCTGCTTAACCACGAAAGCCGCCCGCTGCGCGCTGATTCCCAGGGCCACACCGATGTCCTTGTAGCGAAAGCCATGGGCGCGCATCTGAAAACATTGGCGGTGCTGGGGCTTCAGCTCCCACAGCGCGAGCGTCATTCGTATCGACCGTTCGTTTCTGCAGTACGCTTCCTCGGGGTTCAAGGATGGATCGGCGCGGTTCTCAATCAGGAAAGGTTCATCGTCGCCAATGATCTTGCGGCATTCTTCCTTCAACACATCCACCGCCAGGTTGTGTGCCACACGAACCACCCAACCCTGCACGTTCTCGATATCATCCTTTTCCAGCAGCTTGGACGTGAGACGCATGAATGTTTCCTGGATAACTTCCTCGGCCCACTCCCGTCCCAGTCGCATGCTGCGCAGATAGCGATAGAGATGAGGACGATATTCGTCGTACAACGCCAGAATCCGCTGCTGCGCGTCTCCGCTCAATCGTGGCTGGGTCCATTCGTCGCGCACCGCTTCGCCATCCGCGGAGATACCGAACTGCGGCTCCGTCCTCGCGCCGAGATGAATCGCCTCTCTCGAGAGAACGCTCGAACCCGATACCTCTCCCAGGCTCGCCTCTGGTCTGTAACAAATACCCATCCTCGTTACCTCTCCCGTGGTAGCACTGTGCGCGGTCGACATGAACTTTCGCTGCCTCGTACCCAGGTACATTTCGGCTCCTCTTCCACCCCGGGCAAAACCCGGGAGGGGGCGTAACGAAAGCGGAATCGAGTTTTGCGCACATCTCCCTTGCGGTCGCTGTGCTCACGCGGAACTTTCTCTCGGTTGTTCGATCGGACAACTTGTATCGATCCGCTTCGCTCACGGACGCGTTCCAAGCTGTCCGTTTTGCAGTGCAAGCGATGTAGGAGTAACCACGGGCGCCGCGAGGCCTACGAATTCCACCAGCACATTGCCGGTGGCAGCGCTCCCAGAAGGTCCCCCGCTGTTGGACGTGTCGATGTTGATCAGCCACAAGTTGCCCGATCCGTCGATGGCTCCGGTCGTGGGGTTGAAATCTAAAAAAGCGGACAGATTGCCGTCGATTGTTATCGTTGTCGGCTCCGCGCTGCTGGTCCCCGTGTAGCCGCCGGCAGGCGAGATGACGGTCCCCGTGGTGGTGTACACATCGATCGTGTTATCCGTGTTGAGAGGGAACCCGTTGGTGATGGCGAAGAGATGCCCCTGTCCATCCAGCAGTAACTGCTGGCCGCAGCCGCGGCTTCCGATCGTGAACGTATTCGCGATGGTGCCGGGAGTGAAAACATCCAGGATGTTTCCAGCCGGATCCCCGCATCCGTAGACGTTGCCTGCATTGTCAGCGGCGAGTGATATCGGAGCGAACCCCCCGGAAGGAAATGCATTGTATAAGAGGCTAGCGTCCGTGGTGGAGATTTCTTCAACAGTGTCGGTGAAGTCGGCCGGGAAGTCTGCGTCGGCCCACAGGTTGAAGGATGAGTCGAAAACCAGGTTGAGAAAACCACTGTAATCGGCCTGATTCCCGCTCAAGGGCTGCGCCTGGAGAGCAGCGTTTCCTGCCGAGTATGCATACTCGACAAGAGCCTGGCTGAAAGAACCAGCCCATGCGTTGCCGTTATTATCGATAGCGAGGGCCGCAATGCTGTGCGTCGTAGTTACGTTAGCTAGTAGGGAAAGGCCCGGGCTTATGGTGGAGAGCACGCCGTCAGAATCGAAATTCCCGACCCAGATATTTCCGCCGGTATCGATGGCTATCGAGCCGGGTTCCTGTCCGCCCGATATCTGAGATCCTCCGTAGCTAATTAGCGGCGTTGGATCGCTGCTCTGCGTGGTGGCCGGCGTCACCGGCGTGCCCTGATTGGTGAACTCGGCAAGAATCGGGGTCGTCGCCTCTGGACTTTCCGATTGATATCCAAATTCGCCGAAACCCGTCACCCAGATGTTTCCGGTGGCGTCGATAGCCAGCCCCGTGCTGATCGTGGGACCGACGTCCGCATCGTTGTGCGAGTCGGTTCCCGATGTGGTGGGCGAGATGCCGAATCCGCCGCCCGTGAAGGTCAGCGCCAGAGTCCAGTCTCCCGGAGCGGACGTCAGCGCTGGCGCGAACGGCGGCGTAGCGGGCACAAGCCCGAAAAGCGTAGCTACGTTTACGCCCGGGTTTTGCGCGATGTCGAGAATGGCCTGCAGTGTATTCGCAGGAGCGGTGCCCGAAGGCGGCGTGGCGGCACTCAAGAGACTGTTGCATCCCGAGCCGCCGGTGCTCGCGCAACTATTGAGGATGTCGGCCAGCGTATTCACGCGCATCTGCGGCGCCGTGCTGGTGTTGAGAAACGGCACCGTACCGTTCGCGTAGGCCGGAGTAATGCTCAGGGCAGTCCCGTTGGCGGCATTCACCAGATTATTCACGGTGGCAAATGCGTTGGAGAGGCCCTGATAATTGGTCGCCGGAGCTCCCACATTGGGAGCGGTGGTCATGAACTGTGCAAGCGAATAGGCCGAAGCAACCGTGGTCACCTCGTTGATCGTGGCCGCCGTTCCGGCCGTGCTCAGCCCTCCGCATGGCCCCAGGGCTGTCATGAGAATCACGTCGTTGCCGGTTCCGGTGGCCACCAGGTACAACAGATCGCCAGGTGGCGGGACAGCAGAGCAGTCGTAGCCCACTGAGAACGCCCCGGTCTGAGGATCAGCGGTAACCGGACTGCCAAGAGCCGTAGCTGGCTGGCCGTAACCCGCCGCTCCGGTAACAGTCGAGCCGGCCGCATAGAGCTGCACCGTCGCGCCACCGAGCGGCACAACAGATGCGCCGGCTCCGCTCAACACGGCTCCGGCAATTTGCGGCAGCGGCACCGTAATGTTGTATGTCGCAACGCCGGAGGTTCCGGCGGACTCCGCCACAGTTATCGTGGTCGAACCTACGGTGGCAATGAGGTTAGCCGGCACCGTCGCCGTTAACTGCGTCGCACTCGTCAGATTAGTAGAGAGGACAGTGCCGCCCCAGCTCACAACCGCACCGGAAACGAAATTCGTTCCGTTCACAGTAAGCGTAAACTGTGGTCCGCCTGCTGAGGCCGTACCCGGCGATAGGCTGGCAATGGTGGGCACGCCTGGCGCGCTGACAGTGAAGCCCGTTCCCCCGGAAGCTCCAGCCGGCTCCGACACTGTGATCGCGGTCGAACCCGTACCCGTAATCAGATTGGCTGGCACATTCGCTGTCAGCAGCGTCGGGTTCCCGAAGCTGGTAGTGAGGGCCGTGCCGCCCCAGTTCACAACCGCTCCCGAGACGAAATTCGTTCCGCCGACCGTGAGGGTGAACGCCGCACCACCGGCCGAAACCGAGTATGGCGCAAGGCTGGTGATGGTAGGAGCGCCCGGCGCGCTGACAGTGAAGTTCGCCGCGGATGAGGTGCCTCCCGAGGTGGCCACCGTGACAGCCACGGTGCCTGCTGTCGCAATCAGGTTAGCGGAAACGGATGCCTTCAGCTGGGAGGGGCTCTCGAAGGTGGTGGTGAGCGCCGTGCTGCCCCAATTCACGGTTGCGCCTTCAACAAAGTTGCTGCCGTTGACGGTAAGCGTGAACCCCGCCCCGCCGGCCTGCACGGAAGAGGGAGAAAGACCGGTAATGCCGGGCGTTCCGGCGGTAACCGTAAATGTCGCAGCCGGCGACTCGCCACTCATCGCCGTGGCGACCGTTATCGGGACAGCGCCTGCATTCGCAATCAGGCTGGCGGGGACGGCTGCCGTCAGCTTGATTGCACTCACGAAGGTTGTGACCAGCGGCGTATTGCCCCAGCTAACAGTTGCACCCGAAGCAAAGTCTGTGCCGTTCACCGTGAGCGTGAAGGCCGCGCCCCCGACTAATGCTGACGACGGAGAAAGGCTGGTGATGGCAAGGGAGCCAGAGGAAGGCGGGGACGTAGAGCTAGCTGGGTTGATCGTAAAGCTGGCTCCCGATGAGGTGCCAACCGAATTTGCCACCGTGACGGTTGCAGTACCTGCTGTCGCGATCAGATTGGCAGGAACAGCCGCCGTCAATTGCGTCGCGCTCCCGTAGGTAGTAGTAAGCGCGGTGCCGCTCCAGCTTACGATCGCATCCGATGTAAAACCCGTGCCGTTCACCGTAAGAGTGAACCCTGCACCGCCGGCAGAGACCGACGACGGCGACAGGCTAGTAATCATCGGAGCGATCCCCGTCGGTGACGATCCCCCCTCCTGAATCGTGTAGGCTGCACTTTCGACTCCGCTCTGGTCATAGCCAGATGCCGTCGCGATGGCGCTGAGCGTTGCGGTTACCGAGATGGCGACCGGCCCGGTATACAGCGTCGACTGCGTGGTCGGCGTGGTCCCATCCAGCGTGTAATAGATATTTGCGCTGGAGGTCGCATCCTTGACGGTTACCATCTGCGTTCCCGCATAGGTGCCGCCGGCGGGAGAAAAGGCCGGCGTCGCAGCGGCCTTCAGATTGATGGTGTATCCCGCCGACATAACCGCACTCGCGGTCTTCCCCGGCGCTACCGCGATGGCCTGCAGAAACTCCGACTGGAAAACCGTAGTAGGTTGACCGCACTGAGGAGAGGAGGATGTAGGCGTGGTTCCATCGGTCGTGCAATAAAGAACGGCGCCCTGCATTGCATCCGATATCGTCACCGTCTGCGAGGAGTTATAACTTCCCGCACCAGGACTAAATGAGGGCGTTGCAGTTACATTGCTCGCCGTTGAAGAGGAACCGCCGCCGCAACCAGCCGCTAATAGAACAAGTGCCAGACCCAAAGGCAGGAATACCGTCCGCCAACCAAACTTCGCTGCCATAAAATCCGCACCGCCTCCTGAAAAATTCAATAACCTCAGTAATCATTCGCCTGGACACACAAAGCGGGTACGATGCTGAATGCACGCATCGCTGCCCAGGTAAAGATGAAACCGGGAATCACCCGTAAGAATGACTGTCAGGGGTAGCGATTCTCAACGGCGCATATCAATTTTTTTTGGAGGGAGATTACTTGAGAAAACAATTGGCGAGCACATAAGAAACACCTAACTGCTCATACACAGAAGGTACGTGCTAAAAAAAAGCATCGACAGATCGCTTTTGTAACACAACGCTCCGGGGCTGCAAGTTAAGGCCATATAAAATTTGGCTCGGCCATTCTGCGCCTGTCAGAGTGCGGCTGTTATCTCCTTATCTTCGCTGAAGCAGGTGTATGCTCTGTGACGATTGGATAACAATCCGGTGCAGCCCTAACTCGTTGAACCGTGCTTCCACTTAGTATCTTCGCAACCTGAATTTCTTCTCCCGGTAACATTTCGCGTGATCCGAGCTGCTCTGTTGGGCGGCCATGAACCCCTGGTTGCATTGCGGTGAATTCAATTTCGCGCTGTTGAGATCGAAGCTGTGTTCCTGTCTACCAAGTCAGGAACGCATCGTTGCGGACCCTGACGATTCCTGCATCTCGCACCACATATATCTCCGCACGTAGTACCAATTCACAGCCACCGGCGTGCGCTCTTCTGTAGCAATTGAGTCAGCCGGATAAACGGCTTCGGATCGTGGTCAGCTTGAGTTCTGCTGCCGGCCAGTATGCGAGGCCATCCCCCAACACAAGCAGCATCCAAGAGCAATCTTAGGAGCAATCGCATGTTGAAGAACTTCCTGAAAATGTCGTTTGTCATGGGCCTGGCAGCAGCGTCTCTGTCGCAGGTCCATGCACAAACCGTATCGCTGCAGATCGTCGGCTCTTCGGCCTACTTCCTCGAAGCTGGCCTGGGCGCGCACCTGAGCACCGGTCCGATCAACGCATCGTGCCTGTGGAGCGCCTCCTCCGGCGTTTCCGCTACCGACACGACCGTGACACCCAACGCCGTCGATAGCGGCAGCGCATGGGTGGCCTGGACGCCGGGTACCGGCGGCACCTGCGCCAGCCCTGCCTCGACCAGCGTCATCTATGCTTATTTGAACACTGACTCCGTGGTCGGCAACCGTTGCCTCTTCAATGGATGCACGCTCACCTATCCCACCACCGATCCAGCGTCGGCCGGCTTGATTCTCGGCACCAGCAGTGAAGTTGCTCTGCCTGAAACGGTCGCCGCGAAGCTGAATGCACAAGTAGCAAATGTGGCTGGCTCGGACATCCGTCCCGAAGACGCTGAGTTCGCAATCGCGCGTGCGCTGGCCACACCGTGCGGTGCCACCATCGGAAGCACGCAGTATCTCGGCCTGGGCTACTCCAACGGCGGTGTCATCAACAGCGCGATTTCGACCAAGAAGTTCAACGTGGTCAAATTCACGCTTCCGTCCACTGCTCCTAACGTGACCGTTGTCGGCGCCACGGCGATTTTGGTCGCGATCCACAGCAGCGACGACGCCAATGGATTCGCTACCAGCGGTAATCTCACCAGCGCGCAGTTGGCTCACTACCTGGACGGAACCACCAACACCACCCCCGCAGGCGAAGCCGCGAACGTGCTTGTCCGCGAGCCACTGTCGGGAACCTATAACACCATGGAATACAACGTTCCCAACACTACGGTGAACCAGACCTCGCAGGATGTAGGTAAAAATCAGCTTGCAGCCCAGCAGAACTGCATCCTTTCCGGCGGCGTTGAGGTTGCCAACCCCACTCTGAAGTTCACCGCCTCCAATGGTGCGGAACGTCTGCGCGCAATCGGCACCGGCGAAGAACTGGCTGAGGTAGGCTCCTTCGCCAACGGCAATACCACCGATAACAACAACAATCTCGGCTACGGCTTCTGGAGCGTCGCCAACTACGCCGGCCTCGGCGCACTGGCCAACACCGGTTACTACACCATTGACAGCATCGATCCCCTCAACAGCACCTCATGCTCTTACAACGGTGTGATTCCGACCACCGGCTCCTCTGAGCTGGCATGCGTGGATATGCACAACGTAGCGAACGGCAGCTATCCGATCTATTCGCTGCTGCGCATGATCAACACCAACACCGCTATCTCGACCACAGTATCGAATCTTGCCAAAGCCGCACAGGACTTCGTCAGCTTCGGCACAACCACCTCGCGCCCCGACTTCATCGTTCCATCCAGCATGACCTCGATCCGCGAGCACTTCACTCCCCCGCTCGGCCTGTCGGGCTCGACCTATCCCACCACCAATGTCGACGGCGACAAGCAGTTCACCACATTGACCAACTGCACCGCACTGCCTGAGGCAGGCGGCGATGTGGGCGGTGTCGTGGTTCCGCTGCGCACTGGAACAGGGAACAACAGCACCTTCTGCTCCACCAACCACGTCACGAATGGCCAGGTCAACGGCCGTCGCTAATCCTCCGCTCTTCACTTAACCGAACGTGAACAACAGCAGGCCCGGCTCATAAGCCGGGCCTGCCGTTATTCGCTGAATCAAACAATCGGCTGTGCAGCTCCTTTCTTTTCCGCCGAAACCGACCCGCCAAACTCCACTCCAGGAGCAACAATGTTTCGCAGCCTCTTCGTATCCGTCGCCGTCTTCGCACTCGCATCGACAACCATCCACGCGCAGAGCGCCGCCTCACCGGCACCGCACCAGCCCGCCTTGACAACAGCGCCGGCACCGGTTTTCCCTCCGACGCTCTCATCGACTCACAACGGTGAAGACTGGACGGCTATCGATCTGGCCAAGAGCGGGCTTCCGCTCGAGACGCCCGGCGCCATGCTGGTGAATAAGGTCAATCTGCCGGGAGGATGCACCCGCGAGTTGCTGCGTCTTCAGTGGCGCCCCAGCGACCCGATCGATCTCTACGTAATCCGCCCTGCCGGAGCCAACAAGCTCCCTGTCGTTCTCTTTATGTATAACTACATCTTCGACGACGATGTGTTCCAAGAGGGCCGCTGGTGCGCACGCGCGGTCGAGAATGGCTTCGCGGTTGCTGGTTTTCCCTCTGCGCTCTCCTGGGCTCGACTGCATGCTCCGCGGCCCATGAAGCAGTGGTTCGTGAGCGAATTGCAAGAAGCGCTGGTAACTTCCACGCATGATGTGCAGATGATTCTCAACTATCTGCAATCGCGGAGCGACCTCGATGTTCATCGCGTCGGCATCTTTGGGCAAGGCTCGGGAGGAGCGGTCGCCATTCTCGCTGCTGCTGCCGATCCTCGCATCGCCGTACTTGACCTGATGGATCCATGGGGCGACTGGCCCGATTGGTTGAAGGGCTCTGCACAGATTCCTGAGGCCGAGCGCGCATCGTATCTGAAGCCGGAATTTCTTCAACAAGTCTCTGGACTCGATCCTCTCGACTATCTGCCGCAACTGAAAGGAAGAGCGATCCGCATCGATCAGGTTTTAGCCGATCCAGTAACACCGGCAGCAGCAAGAGACAAGATCGCCGCAGCAGCACCAGCAAGCAGTGATATAAGCCGCTATCCCACCAGCGCCGAGGAAGCCAAAGCACTAGGAGCCAACGGCATCATGGGTTGGCTAGGAACCGAACTGCATGCACCGAATCAAAGTGAACCAAGCCCAAGCGAAACCGCCGCGCGCCAGCGATAGAATTTCTGATGCAAAGTGCCGGACGGACCGGTAAATGAAAAGAAGCTCTTCGGTTCGATAGAACGCGTTTCATGAATCGATTGTTTTCAACACGACGATGCAAGAAGAAATTGCGCGCCCCCGTCTTCGAGGGCGCGCAATTGGGTAATCAGTACCAAGACAGGGTGCTTCCCTGAGTTCTGCTAAAGGCGCAACCTTGCGGATAACTGAAGTTAACGCAGTGTCAATGCGTTCACGAACTACTCTTCATAACAGCGAACGCAGGTTGAGCAGATTCTCTCGTCTGCACAAACTGAATCACTGACTCCGCGATGAAGTCGAGCATTGGCTTTGTCAATCCGGGAAAAACTCCTACCCAGAACACATTATTCATAACGAAGTTTGTGTTGGGTAAGTCGCCGATGACTCGAAACTCGGAACCCTGATAGGCGGGTTGTCGCACCAGGTTGCCGGCAAACAACAGCCGGGTGGCAATCTTGTTGTTTTCCAATGCGCGTGTGAGATCATCGCGCGTGAATGGCGCGTCTTCGCGAACGCCTATTGGAAAACCAAACCATGAGGGATCGGAATGCGGCGAGGCCTCGGGGAGGAGCAAGAATTCCTCCACCGGCTTAAGCGCGGCTCTGAGATGGGTGAAATTTTCCTTGCGCCGCTCAATGAACTCCGGCAGTTTCGCGATTTGGGAAACTCCCAATGCGGCCTGCATGTCGGTGGCTTTGAGGTTGTAGCCAATATGCGAGTAGGTGTACTTGTGGTCGTAGCCACAAGGCAGCGCGCCAAGTTGCCAGTCGAACCGCTTGCCGCATGTGTTGTCCTTGCCCGGCTCGCACCAGCAATCGCGGCCCCAGTCGCGGAACGAATCGATCAGCACTTGCAGCGCAGGCTTATCCGTGAGCACGGCGCCACCCTCGCCCATCGTGATGTGGTGCGCGGGATAGAAGCTGACCGTCGCGATATCTCCGAATGTACCCACATTCCGCCCGCGATAGGTCGAACCCAGCGCGTCACAGCAGTCTTCGATTAGCCAGAGGTTATATTTTTTTGCGAATGCGACAACCTCATCGAGGTCGAATACATTGCCCAGTGTGTGAGCAACAATAATCGCTTTCGTCTTCTCACTTCGCGCAGCTTCCAGTTGCGACGTGTCTATCTCATAAGTCGGCAGCGTAACGTCAACGAACACCGGAACGAGACGATTCTGAATAATCGGATTGACTGTTGTCGGAAACCCAGCTGCGACGGTGATGACCTCATCGCCCGGCTTGAGCTGGCGATCGCCCAGCTTCGGCGAGGTTAGAGCACTGAGCGCAATCAGGTTCGCGGAAGAGCCGGAGTTCACCAGCGATGCGGACCGAACCCCCACAAAACGAGCCAGCTTGCGTTCGAAATCGCTGGCAAAGCGGCCGGTTGTAAACCAACCGTCGAGCGCAGAATCCACAACCGAACTGATATCTTCACCAGTGATGACTTTCCCCGAGACCGGAACCGGCGAGACGCCTGGATGAAAGTCTTTCGGAGGGTTGGCCTCAGCGAAATACTGAGCCGTCAATTCGAGAATCTGTTTGCGCAATTGTGTTGATTTTTCAGTCATAAGAGACATGGAACCTTGCAGTAGACTACTATACCGGGACGACGCAGCGTAGTGTCCCTGGCAGGCGCGGCGACGGCCATCCCCCTCCCATGAATCTCCACTTCCACCAATACGCCTGATTGCTGACGCGATAAGATACTGCAAGGAGCGGAAATGAAAGCGGTAATTCTGGCGGGAGGGCTTGGTACCCGCCTCAGCGAAGAGACCACCCTGCGCCCCAAGCCAATGGTCGAAATTGGCGCGCGGCCTATCCTGTGGCACATTCTTAAAATCTATTCTCAGCACGGCATCAACGACTTCGTGATCTGCTGCGGGTACAAGGGCTACATCATCAAGGAGTACTTCGCGAATTACTTCCTTCATACCTCCGATGTCACCTTCAACATGCAGGAAAACAAGATGACCGTGCATCAGAGTGTCGCGGAGCCATGGAATGTCACCCTGGTGGATACCGGCGACAACACTGGCACGGCAGGACGCTTAAAACGAGTCGCAAACTACGTCTCCGATGAGGACGCCTTCTGCATGACCTACGGTGATGGACTCAGCGACATCGATATCGGCGCTAGCATCGCTTTTCATCGCTCCCACGGGAAGAAGGTTACGTTGACTGCAGTCCAGCCCACAGCACGCTTCGGCGGCCTGGGCTTAGACGGAACCAATGTCTATGCCTTCCAGGAAAAACCAAAAGGTGAAGGCGGTTGGATCAACGGTGGATTCTTTGTCCTGTCTCCTGCAATCTTCGATGAAATTCAGAATGACGCCTGGATGTTTGAACGCGAACCAATTGAAAACCTGACCCGGCAGCAAGAGGTGCAGGCTTTCTATCATGAAGGCTTCTGGCAGGCGATGGATACACTTCGGGATAAGCAGCGGCTCGACGAGCTCTGGGCTAGCGGAAAGGCACCTTGGAAAACGTGGTAAATACATGGCGCGGACGACGCGTCTTTTTAACGGGACATACTGGATTTAAGGGTGGGTGGCTATCTCTCTGGCTGACAAAACTGGGTGCGCAGGTTCGTGGATATGCGCTTGAGCCTTTGGCTCAACCAAGCATGTTTTATGCAAGCGAAGTTGGCAAGCTGGTCGACGACATCCGGGGCAACGTTTTGGATAAAGCCCACCTGGAAGAGTCAATGGCGGAATTTGCTCCCGAGGTTGTCTTTCATCTGGCCGCTCAGCCGCTGGTCCGCGAATCGTATTCCGATCCTCTGACGACCTACGCAACCAACGTGATGGGTACGGCGACCATGCTGGAGGCCGTTCGCAAGACGCCCAGCATACGAGCGGTTGTTTCGATCACCACGGACAAGTGTTATGAGAACAGAGAGTGGGTCTGGCCCTATCGTGAGACCGATGCGCTCGGCGGATATGATCCATACTCATCGAGCAAGGCCTGCGCGGAAATGGTCTGTGCGGCATACCGGAGTTCGTTCTTCCCGGTAGACGCTCTCGACCAGCATCACGTAGCCTTGGCCACGGCTCGAGCCGGCAATGTAATCGGCGGCGGAGACTGGTCGAGAGACCGGCTGATTCCCGATTTAATTGAGGGCTTCCGCACGAATCAACCGGTACTGATCCGGCGGCCGGCCTCCATTCGGCCATGGCAGCACGTGCTGGAGCCGCTGCACGGCTACATTCTTCTTGCAGAAAGACTGCTTGAGGCAAAGCCGGAATTCGCGACCTCATTCAATCTCGGCCCATCGGATGACGATGCGTGGCCTGTAGACCGGGTAGCCACCAAGGTAGCCGAGCTGTGGGGACCGGGCTCCGCGTGGACGCAACCCGACGATCCAGGCGCACATGAAGCCAGGTATTTGAGATTGGACTCGAGCAAGGCTCGCGCCGAACTACACTGGCAGCCGCGCCTGAGAATAGAAACAGCTCTGGAATGGACCGTAGCCTGGTATCGAGCCTGGAACGACGGCCAGCCCATGCAAGAATTCACATTGAAGCAGATCTCTGCATACGAGAACCGGGCACAGTGAACTTCTGATGGCGTTTTGGGGAATGTTGTTCTCCCGTAAGCGCAATTTGGCAGATGAAAAACAGGTCTCTCCTCTGATCCTGGTCTATTCCGAGACAAGCGATAGGGAAGAGAGAGTGCTTTCTGGAGTCGTAGGCTTGTCGGTAAATGTAATGCGTTGCTTTGGCGCCGCTTCAAGAGCTATCGCGCCAAAGCAACGCGGCCCGCAGGCTCGAAGGGACCACGGTGTCGCCCGGAAACCCTTGTGAGCTTACGGTTCAGCTAAACTTTGAGATATGGCACAGAAATCTTTTGAAGACTTCCAACACATCGAGTATGTATTTCTTGATCGAGATGGAGTCATCAATCGGAAGCCGCCCGAAGGACAATATGTTTCGAACTGGAAGTACTTCGATATCCTTCCCGGCGTTGAAGAAGCAATTGCCCGGCTAAACAAGACAGGCCACAAAGTGATTGTGGTGACAAATCAACGGGGAATCTCTCTTCGCCACTATACCGAGCAGGATCTGGCGGAACTTCATCGTCAACTGCTCGAGCATTTAGCCTCTCGCGGCGCGCGAATCGATGCCATCTACTATTGCCCACACGACCGGGATCAATGCAACTGCCGTAAGCCAGGTCCAGGGATGTTTTTGCAGGCATTCAAAAAATTCCCAGAAGCCTCCGGCTCGAACAGCGTAGTAGTTGGGGATTCCATTTCCGATATCGAAGCCGGGCTTCGGCTAGGCATGATGACCATCTTCATCCACGGAGATCCAAGCGTCCAGAAGCCCGGCGTCGACCGCGCCGCCGCCATCGCCACGGTTACTTCTGATTCACTCCGCGATGCAGTGTTTAAATACCTGGCTCCAAATCGTTCTGCAAGTAATCTCGAGCAGGAGCCGCCGATTACCGAAAGTTAAGTGTTATAGGTGCGCTAAAGTAGATGGCCTATATCGATCTGCTGAGATCCGGTGAATTTCACAACCAGTTCTGACAGTTACTGCACCATGACACTAACCGTCGATGAAGCAGTGATGCTGGAATTGGTCGAGTCCGTCGCAGTCACGGTAAAGACATAGGAGCCCGCTGTTGTCGCCGCCGTCGTGGGCGGAGGATTGGGGCTTCCGCTACCGTTCCCATTCCCGCCGCAGCCAATTCCCGCACCGGATATGCCAATCGCGAGCATAGCTAGCACTGACAGCCAGCGGCGACGACGGAGGGAAGTTCCGAGCATGACAAGCCCGGCAAGGGCCAGCCCTCCCCCGCCCATACCCCGCAGTCTATCGAATGGCTGTAGCAAGGCAGTAGCGGCAGCGGTTGTTTTCACCGTCAAACTGGTGGTCGCCGTCGCGCCGGTCATAACTGTCGCGGCCGCCGGATTTAATGTGCACGTGGGCAGGCTCTGTGCGTTCGCGGGGGGAGTGGTCAGACTGCAGCTCAGATTCAGCGTTCCACTATAGGAGCTGCCGGTATTTAGAGTGATTGTCGATGTTGTACTGCTTCCCGGAGTCACAGGAGAGGGAGTAGTGGCGGAAACCACTACATCGGACACATTTACCGTGGCAGTCCCACTCGACGCCATATATAAGCCATCGCCGGAGTAGGCAGCTGTCAACGTATTGGAACCAGCGCTTAATGTTCCCGCTGATATGCTGAATGCAGCGTTAGGAAGCGTCATCTGCGCGCTATACGACCCACTCGTCAGCGTAATTGCGCCTGTAGGTGCAGGAGACCCACTGATTCCCGCAATTGCCACCGCGACGGTGAGACTCTGCTGGTTGGTAATCGAGGTCGCTGAGGGAGTGATGGTCAAGGTAGGAGCTCCCGTGCCAGTCACTATAACCACAGTCCTTCCGGAAGACGCAGCATACAAGCCGGCGCTGGTGGCATCAGGAGTGTAAGCGGCCACGAGTGTGTCCTGTCCGGCGCCGAGCGCAGCTCCCGAGACCGTGAACGTTGCACTTCCGCTGACGAGAGTCATTGGCGCGGAGGCATAACTGGGCGAGGCCGCATTGATGCCGCCCCCACTTAGGATCACCGTACCGGTAGGGCTCGGGCTGCCGGCGGCACCGCTGACGGTGACGGTCACGTTGAGCGATTGCGCTGTCGATAGGCTCGACGATGATGGCGTTATCGTCACGTTTGCATTAGCTGGCTTCACCACCAGCGGGAAGACTGAAGAGGTGCCCGAGGTATAGTTAGCATCCCCTGCATACTGTGCAGCAATGGAGTGTGTCCCTACTGAAAAGTTCGCAGAGGTATAAGTAGCCACTCCGTTCTGGAGCTGACTTGCTGCCAGCTGTCCACTGCCGTCATAAAACGTTACCGTGCCGGTGGGAGTCGCCCCGGCGCCGGTGAGAGTTGCGGTGAATGTGATCGAAGTTCCATAAGAAATCGGACTCGCTATGGAACTGGTAACGCTTATCGTCGCAGGGCCGGCGAGAGCAGTCAGGCTCACGGGTGCGGAGGCGCTGGCGCTGAAGTTGCTGTCACCCGGATAATTGGCGACTACTTCATTCATGCCACTACTGGGCGGCAGCGCGATTCCACTTGCCGTCGCTGTTGCTGTTTGATCGAAAGTCACCAAAAGATTGACTGAGCCTGGGTCAAAGACTGTTTGATCGTGAAATGGTGTTGCGAGGTCGGGTATGCCATCCCCATTAAAATCGCCGGCTATGAGGGGAGCGGGAAAAAGGCCGGTTTCCGATGAGATCGCCGTCGTCGTGAACATGCTGCTTCCGGTGCCCAACAACACAGCGACGGAATTGGGAAACCTTACCTCGGCTTGGCTCAACAGATCGACAGCCACATCCGGGATGCCATCATTATTGAAGTCTGCTACCAGTAAGGCGTCAGCACTCGCTGACTGGCTTTGGAAGCTTACGCCGCTCTCCGCTTGAAACGTTCCATCCCCGTTTCCCTGGAGCACCGAGACCGTCACCGTCACGGTCGAATCTAATCCAGCTCCATTCACGACGTAGTTCTCGATCGCAATGTCTGGAATGCCATCGCCGTTAAAGTCCGCGATCGCGATTGCGGCCGCGGCTGTACCCGCGCCGGGACCGGTAGTGACGAGCGTGAAGCCGCCTGCTCCGTTACCCAGGTAAATTGTCAGAGTGTCGGTTCCACCGTCGCTGTTGAGCAATGCCAGATCGGCGATACCGTCGCCATTGAAATCTGCTGTGGCAATGAAATACGGCGCGGCACCTGTCTGTTGGGTGTTCGTTGTGGGAGTAAAGCTCCCATCGCCATTTCCAAGCAAAATGGTGAGAGTATTGCTGGTTCCGTTTACTATTGCGAGGTCGGGGATGCCATCCCCATTGAAATCGGAGGCAATCATCGCGTTGGGGCCGCTGCCCGTGGCAGGAGAATTTGGTGTCGCAGCAAACGTTCCATCGCCATTGCCCAACAGTACGGTGATATTGTTAGTCGTTCCGTTTGCCACTGCGATATCGGGGATGCCGTCTCCGTTGAAGTCGGCTGTTACGATGACACCCGAACCTTGACCCGTTGCAGGATTGGCTGCAACCGCCTTGAAGTTTCCCCCTCCCGATCCCAGCAATACTGTGACCGAGCCTGCGGCGGTGCTGGACGTTCCGCTGTTCAGCACTGCCAGATCAGAAATGCCATCTCCGTTGAAGTCCGCGGTAGCAATCCCGACAGCCGCGCCTCCACCTGGAGCTATGTTGGGGGCGCCAATATTTTGCAGCTCCAGAAAATTCAATCCCGCCGTTCCGGCACTCAATGTCGCGGTGCCCAGAACCGCGCTGGCATCGCTAAGATTCGTGAATGAAATGCTGCCTGTTAGCGCTGCGCTTCCGAAACCGGAAACTGTTGCCGTCAAGTCGTAAGTTCCGCTCGACGGGGACGAGGTTTGCAGTAACGTCGTGGTGGGAGCCGTGCCTGTAACCGATAGCGCCGCAGCAGCCGAGGTGCTTCCCAGGCATGAATTCGTCCCGGCAAAGATCGCCTTATAGCTGTGACTTCCGAGCCCAGGCTGGAATTTGATGACCGCGGTCCCCGCGCTCGTCAGCTGCGCCGTGCCGATCCGGTGAATGTCAGTGCAATAGGCAACGGATGCATCGCAGAAATTCACCTGGCCGATCTTCACTGGCGCCGACGCTGTCGTCACCGAAGCTGTCAACGTCACCACGCTGCCGGACGCTACACTCGTCGCCGGCCCAGTTCCCGAAGCGATGACAAGCGTTGTCGATGTCGCAGATTGCGCTTGCGCAGCATTGCCTCTCCAGGATCCGCACAGAATCATGCAGAGGACGAGAAGGAAAATCCCGCTTCGCACATTGCAAAACCGCAAACAGGAGTCGATAACAGGTCGCGCCACTGCAGAGAGACGAAGTACGTCGGCCATTGAAGCAGCTCCAAGCATAGGGGGAACTTGCTTTCGAGTGTTCTGCCTCGAGTATGAAAACCGATAACCATCGACTAGCTCACATCTCGGCTGCTGAACAAATCGGAGCATAGCTCTCAAGATAAGTTGGGGGGAGATGATCATAGCATGGCCCTTACGAGTCTTCGCGGGATCAATTGCGATTTATGCATCGAGCGGTTATTCTGCGCCTCAACCCCCTAAAATGATGGCAGATACAGCCCAGAGTCATAGATCGGGCGCACAGGCAGGGCGAGAGACAGTGGCAAAAATTCGCAATAGAGGCGCCATTTCAATTGACAGGCGCCGCTTTTTACAGGGGGCCGGCTTGTTGGCCGCCGGTTCAGCCTTTGGTGGCTCGCTTGTGGGCTGCGGTTCGCAATTGAATATTCCATGCCTGGGTCCGGCAGCCGCACCGGTGCCTGTTCCCGGAATGACTTATATCCGCGCATCGGAGATAGGCTGCGCCTTGGATTGCAAGTTGGAGGACGGCAGCAATAAGCACCACGGCGGCGCCGCCACCGATGATGGACCGCGCATCAATGCGGCGATGGCTGCCGCTACCGCGGACAACCCTATTACGCTCATCATCGACGGAAGCGCTCTGATCTCGGGTCTATTCCTTCCCGCTGGCGGTCACTGGAGTATCGCCGGTCTCGGCTGTGGTACGGGTTTCTTCATAAAGACGGGAACAAACAATGACGGCATCCATAATGGAGCGCCAAACGTGGCCGTCCCGTCCGATATGGGGCCGCCGGCCCCCCCTCGAGGGATGAATGTTTCGCTCAGCAACTTCACCTTGAATGGGAATCAGGGAAATGGGCGTAACGGCGATTCAACCAGCGGGTTGAATCTGGGGATTACCAATAGCGTCTACTACTTCGGCATCAACTTAATGAACCTGGATAACATCGTTATCGAAAATATCGTGATGGTAAACAGCCCTGCATATAACTTCCGGTTCACAAACGTCGGCAATGTTGCCGTCTCCGGATGCGTGCTATGGAGTTTTGGTCTGGGTACCGACGGCCTTCATTTCGATGGGCCGGCGAATGACATCACGATCTCAAACTGTAAGTTTATGACTGGGGACGACTCGATCGCATTGAATTGTCCGGAGGGCTATTCCGGAAATATCTCACGGGTCACGGTAACCAACTGCACGTTCAACAGCTGGTCCCTTATGCGCCTCTACACGGTTGACCCGGTCGGCAGGTTCACGATTGACACGGTGACGGTGACCAATTGCAACGGCACGCTTACGGAGGGAGGGTTTTTCATCGGCCAGAACAACGGAAGCCTTCCAAATTCCATCGCTTCGCTGACAATCTCGGACTGCAATCTGACAGCTCCAGCGGTTCTGGCAATGGGCGAGAACTTCGGAGTTATCACGGTGAATAATGTCACCTTTACCCCTTCCAGAGCAGGGATCATCTGGTTCATACAGCAGGCAAATGAAACTTTCGGATTCTTGAGGCCCTCGCCGATGAATGGTAACCAGACCTGGGTTGGGTCGAACCTTACACTCAACAACTGTAAGATCCTGAGAAAATCAGGCGCGGATGTCTCCGCTATTATCCTCGAAAATAATTCGACGATTGAGAATCTGACATTCAACGGATTTTCCGTGGAGGATTCAGGTTCCTATCCACAGGCTTCGGAACTGTTGAACATCGGGTCGCAATCCATTGGGCAATTGGTTCTCGCCGCTCTTGATAGCAGCAATATCAAGGCTCCCGTGGCCGCCGGAGGATTCTCGAAAATTGGCTCCGTTGCCGGCGCAGGTGTTCTGGCGACAGGCTGGGAGTTTCCCGACGCGGTGATGGCCAACGAAGTACCGTATATCTCGGCAACCACCGATTCGCCTTCGATCAAGGTCAATGGCGTGGTCGAGCCTTATGTTCAAAAGTGAGCGTATTCGCCGTGGGAGATCCGCAGCGAAATTTCGTCGCTGTTTCAGGCTGCTGATTTAACCGGAATCGCCGCTTGATTACGATAACTATAGATCAGGCCGCCGGTTACACCCAGGAACTGCGCGCATGCCCGCGCGGCGAGTAGCAGTGGAGAAATCAATCCAACTACCGGGTCTTTCATCACCGCTCGCAGCGCAAAGGGTAACGTACTAAGCAGGAACGCAGCCAATACGAATACTGAGGCAACCAACCCTGGCCGCATGGCTATATCAAAAGCTACAGCCATGAGCAGCGCCGGAGGAAACAAAAGCTGAAGCTTCATCACCTGCGGAGTGTGGCTGTCCTTGACACCCTTGCCAGGATTTTTGCGGACCGCGACCACCCGCCAAAATGCGAACTTGTATTTCTTTTTCAGGTAGCGCCATAGACTGTCGGGGTGCGTGTGGTAGACGATTGCGGCGGGAGCAAACTGCATCTTCCAGCCGCGCGCGGACATGCGGTAGGAAAGTTCAATGTCTTCAGCGCAGGCCACCGGGAAGGAGGTATCGTAGCCATTCATCTCCAGAAACCGGCCGCGGCGAAAGGCTGCGGAGTAAGTATCGATAAAGTCGATATCAGGCTGGCTGGACATCAGGCGATAGCGATCTTCATATTCGATCTGGACAAAACGCGCTGCCATGCTTTTCTGATGGGTCCGGTAGATACCCTTTGCTCCAACCACTTTTGGATCGTTGAAGGGAGCCAGCATCGCGTCAAGCCAGTCAGGCATCGGCACACAATCGTCGTCAGTGAACAGAAGGATTGTCCCGCGCGCCTCTCTGGCGCCGAGGTTCCGGGCCGCCGCAGGGCCCGCGTTGGGTTGGGTGATCAATCGAACGCCCGGATAACTCGCAACCACCGATCCAGTTTCATCGGTTGAACCGTCATCGACCACCAAAATTTCAACGTCCCGCCCATCCACCTGCGCCAAGAGCGCCTTCAGGCAGTTGCCGATACGTCGAGCCCCATTGAACGTGGGGATAATGACCGATATCGACTCAATGGACTGTGATCTGATTGACGAATTCCGACTGCCCGCTTCCATCGCTCCCACTGACTTGAAACCCGATTAGGTTGTTGCGCCCTGGGTTTTAGCAGGCCCTCCGGCAATCGGGGAGGCACCATCCTTCTGATGATCGCTGCCCTTCACCAGATATTTAGCAAGCGTGAGGAATCCTTTGAGATTACGCTGTAGCTCCCGGCGGTCCTTGAGCGACTGCTTCAACTTGTAGAGAAGATACGGGGGTGCGAGATAGAAGCTACGCCGCGCCCGATCACAGAAACTGACCAGTTGCTCATGGGAGATGTTGGGCAGCGTCACGACACTGTTATGAAGACCGTCCTTGGTCAGCCACGCGCCCCAATCCTCGATCTGGATGTAATCCCGCTTCTTGGCCTCTTGATATGCGACGGTGCCCGGGTAGACCATGATGGGAAAGAACTGCGCGGTATCGGGCCGCAACGCCTTCGCGAAGCTCAATGTCTTCTCCATGCTGGCCGGGGTCTCATTCAGATTACCCACCATGAAGCAGCCATGAACCATGATCTCCGCTTCCTGGCAGCGGCGGACAAACTTGTGAGCCTCATCGTGGTATTTGGCATCCCGGCGGTCGTCATTGTTCTTCTTCATGCCGTTGATTACTTCCACGTCGCCACTCTCGAAGCCTACGCAGAATAAACGCGCTCCCGCTTTGTGCAATGTAGACAGCAACTCATGATCGGCGCCAATGTCGGCGCGGCAGTTCGCATCGAAGGGCAGCTTGTTTCCGCGGCGAATGAGCTCGTTGGCCAACTCCAGCGTGCGTGGCTTGCTGACGATGAAGGTGTCATCCTCCAGCATCACGGTCTTAATTTCCGGCATTTCGCGAGAGACAAACTCAAACTCATCCGCTACGTTGGCAACTGACCGGTAACGCATCGTATGGCCGCTGAAGGTCTGCGGATAAACGCAGAAGGAGCAATGGTATGGGCACCCGCGGCTGGTGTCGAAAACGACTAGAGGCCAAAGTGAATGGCCGTAAAAGTAATCCGGCGTATGCAGGAAGCGCTTATAGACCTCGGACACAAACGGCAGCTCATCGAGGTTATGAATCGCCGCGCGCTGCTTATTGATGATGATCTCTCCGGTGCCGGGCTGACGCCACGCGAGTCCGTCCACCTGGGAAAGATCGGCTCCGCAAGCCTTTGCTTCGAGCCAGTCGCGAACGGTGTATTCATACTCTCGGATCGCGACCGCCTGCAGCGAATCAGACATGGCAAGCGTCTCTTTGGGGAGAGAGGACACGTGACGGCCAACCATCAGAGTATGCAACTTAGGATTAGCCGCCGTCAGCGATTCAATGACACTGACGTCATTGAGAATGCTGGGAGTGGAGGTGTCGCAGACCACGGCCTCGATGTTTTTGGACGCAATACGATCAATGACCGCCTGCACTGAAAACCCACCGGCTGGCGCATCCACCAGGTCCACTTCGTGCCCATTCTTAATCGCAACCCCAGCCGCGGTCGCGAGCCACTTGGGGTAATACAGAGTTCCGCTCTTGGTAACTGCGGGGCTCCGCTGCTCGCGGGAAAACCGTGGATGAAAAGGTGGATTAAGGAAAAGCACGCGCATTCGAAAAAGCCTCCGAAGATGGTTTTAAATGAACATCTTCTAACTCGTTGCTGGCAGCGAATTCTATTCTTCAATCTACCATAGACGATAGGATGCAGTCGCGACTTAGAACGCCGTAGCCGCTTCGGATGAACTCTGATTACAACTGCTGCTAATGGGTTACCGCCGTCCGATCAATTTTCATCCGGAAACGCGATCCGCCAAGAGTTTGGCAGCCCTCGCGAACTGGCGTCCAGGAGGCGGTCCAGCTCCCGAAGTACCCTCGATGGAGTCACTTGGTGCATGCATCCATTGAATTGACAGGGAGCGAAATTTGCACCGTCGTAACATGGCCTGCAGGCAAAACCCTGCCCTCCCCAGATTCCCACGGAGAGCGCGCGCCTGGGAATGCGCGTCGAAGGATCGGTAGGCCCGAAGATGCCCACCAGCGGAGTCTCGCTCAGACCGGCCAGGTGGAGGGGGCCGGTATCGTTGGAAACGACTGCGTCGCAGGTGCCGCAAACACTCACAACTTCGGGGAGAGTGAGTTTGCCAATGCAGTCGGTCATCGCAATTCCAAGAAAATGCGGCTTGACCCAGCTTTCGTCCGGACCGCCAAGAAGAACGACCTCCCAACCGCGGTCGACTAGACGCTGCGCTAGAACTCTGTAGCTCTCCACTGGCCAGCGGCGCAGACTCTCCGGCTCCATGCCCAATACCTGGCGATGAAGCAAGTTGCTCGCTGCGCCGGGAACGATCGCGATGCGGCGCGGGGCGGTTTTGGGTGTTAAAGGAGAGGGCGGAAGGCGATCCGGGCAGACTGGTGTCGCACTCCCCTCCTGGCAGCCGTCTTCCCTCTCCAACACAAAGCGGACGAATTCGTCGCTGTGATGGCGGCCTGGAAGAAGTGTCGTTTCCCTGGACTGCCTTGAAAGCATCCGTTTGCTGCGGGCGCGGACAGGCAGTGTCAGTAGATGGTAGCGGCGATCGTAATAGAGTGTGGCGCAGAGATCATATCGCTTCCGGGCGATTGCGCCCCATAAAGCTGCAATCGCCCGGACTCGCTTCAGTGTGCTGCCGCGGAAGATCGCCCGGTCATCCGCAAGAATCGGCCGTATCCACGAGTAGCAGGCGAGAAGCGGCAGAACCGACCGGCCGCAAACCCAGTCGATTTCGAAGCCTCGCTCGTGAAGAGCGTATGCAGCGGGGATGGCCATGATGACATCGCCGATCTGGCCGAATTTAACGATAAGGGCAGTTTTGCGAACCAATTACTTCTCCTGACAACGAGGCGCGGCGGCGGAATACTGAGGCTACTTACAGAAAACCCGCGCGAGCTTGCTCCATCTCCGCCCCGACTTGATGCCCATTCCATTATCGAAGTTCGAGTGTCAAAGGGAACTCGGCATCAGGTAATACAATACGAGAGATGCCCACTGACAGCGACCGCATTAAAATTAGCTTGCGATTGGCTGCGCGCAAGCTGGCAAGCCTCACGAGAGCACGTAGGACGATGCAATTCCCGTCCTATCCCGCCGCTGTAGCCCAACGAATCGAAGAATATCCTGATGACGTACGCTATTCGACGCTCGCGCTCGCTGTCCAGAGACTTCAGGATGACCACATACCAGGCGCCTTCGCCGAAGTAGGCGTATATCGCGGAGTCACCAGCGCCTTTCTTCACCGGCAGGCACCGGAGCGCCGCCTGTACCTCTTCGATACATTCGAAGGCTTTCCCAGCCAGGATCTGGAGGCGGGTGAAGACACGCGCTTCAAGGATACCTCGCAGGAATTGGTCGCAGGGGTCATTGGTGACACGCAGAATGTTGTATTCAGAAAGGGCTATTTTCCCGAAACCGCGTCTGGCCTCGAGGGCGAGAGTTTCTCCCTGATCATGCTGGACGTTGACCTGTATCGCCCAGCGCTCGAAGTTCTTCGCTTCTTCTATCCGCGCATGGCGAGGGGAGGATACTTCTTCATGCACGACTATAACTCGCCGGAATCGGATCGTGCTATTTCGAGGGCGGCCCACGAGTTCATGGCCGACAAGCCTGAATCGCTAATCGAAATCCCCGACTTCCACGGTTCAGCCCTCTTCCGCAAGGTCTAGAGAGGGATCTCTGATTTCCATGTGCGCTATGGAATCTTAGTAAAGATGAAATCAGCCGTGCAAGGAAGCCATCGGCAGAGAACTGGGAAAATCGAGAGCAGCTTGTAATACACGCCTTCGACAACACCGCGGTTGACGGTGTTCGTGCTGTAATTGAGTTCGAACTTAAGCCCGAGAGTGGCAGCTGCATCACGCATACGCTCGACGACGAGGACATCTTCGGACACTCAGGGCGCTTCCGGTTCACCCTCCAATAGGCAACCTTATATAGGTATTTCCTGCAGGAAGGCTCATTGAGATACATGCAGACTCCGCCGGGCCGTAGAATGCGCACTGCTTCGCGCAACGTCTCCTCATGCAGCCGGAAGTGGTGAGCCGCCTGGAACGCGAAGATGAGGCCGACGCTTGCATCCGGCAATGGCACCTCATAGCTTTTGCATGCGATCCGGGAATCTACAGTGGCCTCGAATATCCTTTCCCACCTACCGATGCCCTCGATTGCAGCTGGGCTTATGTCCGAGGCGACCACCTCCAATTACGGATAGAGGTGCTTGACTACGCAAGACGACCACCCCTCCCCAGCCCCTAACTCAAGTACTGAACCCGCTTCGCGAAACTCCCGATCGTGGGCTGGGAATTTCGGCAAAAGCCACCGCAGCTCCGAAAGCTTGTTCGCAAGATTTGCAAGCCAGTCCTGCTCGCTGAGCCTCTCCCAAAGGGTCAACTCTATGCTTTGGATTTCATCTAGGCTTTGGGCCATATTTCTCCACCCTGACGCAGTCGCTATCGCGACCTATCAATAAGATAATTCGTGTTTTTGTACGATTGAAACATAACTTGCTCACTCCCGAGTACTCCCCCGTATTAGCGAGCGCCAGCAATCCGAACCGAGTATATATCAGCCACTGTAAGCGCATCACGTAGAGCCGACAGAAAAGATTTTCGGCGGACGGATCAGGTGCTCCACGCGAAGACAAAGCCACGTAATGAAATAAACCCCTAACAGCACGTAGAGGGCGGAGACGCTGGCACTAACGGAAAAGCAACCCGCGACCGCCCCCATCATGGTGAATGAAAAGGCCTTCGCTATCGAAGGTCGCGCCGCCGTGAGGGCTTGCTTTGCTTCAGCATCGGCAAGTCGAGCGAAGAGGCCGAGAATCAACCCTGCGACGACCACCCCCAACAAGCCGAAGTTGAAGTAGGCCTCTCCAAAAGAGCCGGGCCGCAGTCCGGGATGATTCGTCGGATCAACACCGGCGGTCAGGTCCATCGCAACGCCAGATCCCCAGGTGTCGCGAAACTCCGACGCCACTCTCGGAACGAATGCGATGACGGCTGCAAGATATGTCTTGCCGAACCAGGGTACATGGTTCCAGCCGGCGTAGACCCAACCGAAGTCTCTAAGATCGGAAAAGTTACTCCCGTACAACAATAAGAAGGCCAGCGAACCAAGAAAATCCGGCAAGGAAGCTACGCCGTCCCGCACGCTTCCCAGATACAACGCACCCAGGATCATCGCCGCTGCAAGACCAAACAGACGCAGTAAGCTGACCTTATCTCTTCGCTTAACCAGGTAGCACAACAGAACGCTAAAGTAGATAGCCAGGATGCTGGCCCTTGCGCCAAAGAAGACTAGGCCTCCGCTTATCAGCAAGGTGCAAAACAGAAGAACTTTTTCGCGTGTATCGGCATATCTCGCAAAGCAGTGTGAGGCAATCACGATCGAATAATTGGAGATGATCAACGCCACTGGACGCACCCACGGGTGCGCAAATGTGTAACCTCGAAGATCGAATCCGAAACCGCTAGTCGCAAAATAGATGGCTAGGATTGCAGCTTGCGACACTATGCACATCAAGGCCTGGAGCACGAGCAGCTTCCGAGACGAGATCAGCATCATGGAGCATCGGGGGACAACGTTCATGATGTCGGCCGCCCTCTTGCGCAGGCCGAGCCCCACCCGAAGATGCCATAAGCTTCCACCCGCCAGCAGGGAGAAATATCCCACCATTGCGATCAGGAAGACGTTCGGCAGCACCGTGACAACGGAAGGGAAATTCTCGCCCACAACGATCGCATTAAGATCGTTTGTGGAAAAGGGAAGCATCAGCATGTTCGGCAAGACGCAGCTTAGAAACAGGCCGAGATGCCAAAAATCGATGCGGTAGCCACGCCGATAGCAGTTCCGGTAGTAGGAGATGAGAAAGAGTGCGATCCCGACCACATCAAGGACGTAAAGTGCGTTCCAAGACACGCTAAATCTCCACCATCAATAAAGCTTTCCGCTGAAGCTGGCTAACGCCCCGCGGAGAATCGCGGCAGCGCTCTTAGGCTTGCCGATCAAGAGGCGCTGCAGGAAACTCACAACTACGGTGGCAAACACTGAGGGCCAGAACCAAGGATAATGCCACCAGGTAAAAAGGAGCCGGTTCCTAGCCAGATAAAACTCCTGGAGTATGCTTCGATGCATCCTCAAAGCAGCGGTTCCAATGCTCGCGCCCTCCTTATGGTAAATGACGCTGTCTGGCGAAAATCCGAAATGGAACGCAGATCGTGCCCGGACCACGTAATCGATCTCCTCTGAGTACAAGAAGTAGCGTTCCTCCAACAGCCCTATTTGCTCGATGCACCTTCGGCTTATCAGCATCGAGGCTCCCTCAATGTAATCTGGGGCTCCCGGCGAGGTTGAGATTTGCGGCGTAGCGATATCGACTAACGGCCGTGTGCGCCCACTCCACCGGCTGTATCTCCTCCCGCCTGCCGTCAGAATCTCGCGGGGAGGAGCATAGCTACGAAGGAGAGAACCACACACGCCGAGCCCCGGATTTGAATACATCATTCTGAGCATTGCCGACAACGCATCCGGATCCACAATGGTGTCGTTGTTCAGAAGCCATACGTAATCGCAGTCGCTGCGCTCCAAGGCATGTCGGATCCCGACATTATTACCGCCAGCGAAGCCCCGATTAGATCCCGTTTGAATGAGCGCAAGACCAGGGCAGTCCTGCGACGAGGAACCAAAACCTACTAGATTCTTTCCTTCTGCCCAATCCCTGATCTTCTCAAAAGAGCCATCAGACGAGGCATTGTCGCACACCACCACATTGAAGCGCCGATGATTCAGCCGAAAAACAGATTCAAGACATTCAATGGTATCGCGCCATCCATTCCAGTTCAGGATGATGATAGACACGTTGAGCTGGTCGATTGCCCTGGTCTTAATCACGGGGCGTGCGGCTCGCTTGGCGGCTCTGGTCTTCTGTCATGGAACTTCCCTTCAGGTCGAACCGAGCGCCATCGAAAATTGCTCAAAACCTCGTATCCAACCCTGGCTGCTGGTCTCGCCGGCTTCTTCTTCGCGGCGCAAGGCCCCCCGCCTGTACTCCCGCGTCAGAGAATCCTGCTCGAAGAGGCGAAAATTTGCCGGTCATTCATAGAGAGGCTGCTCCTTCATACTAGAAAAGGACAGGCCCCCTCGAACCTTCTGCCAGAGAGATGACACCTTGATTTCAGAAACTACATGAAGAGACTGACTCGTGCGATTACAGATCGAATCTCAATCTTAGCAAAGCGTCTTCCCTCGATTTAATATGACGCGCTGTGCCAACGTATCGAGCGTATCAGCGGTGAACTTGCCTGGTTTGTCGAGCCGCGCACATCTGGTATAGATTAGACTTCGATGTTTCCGGAACACGCCCAACCGCGGATAAAACAACCTAACCCAGCCGCCGGCGAAAGGGTTTGACCATCACGCCTTTCGATTCTCCCCTTCTGACAATTGCGATACCAACCTATAACCGCAGTCGCTATCTCGTGCGGCTGCTCAATTCGCTAATGCCACAACTGGCAGAGGAGTCTCGGGTCGAATTGTTGGTCTCCGACAATGCCTCCAGCGACGGGACGCCTGTCGCCGTTGAGGAGTATCGCAGCCGCGGGCTCTCGATTCGCAGTATCCGGAACGAGACGAACATCGGACCTGACGCGAATTTCGAGCAATGCTTCGCCCAGGCGTCGGGAAAGTATGTATGGATCATGGGCGACGACGATGTCGTCCTGCTTGGCGGAATCGCTACGGTCTTGGACCTGCTCAGCGAGGGCGAGCGAAGCGGCGAGTATGACATCGTGCATCTCCACGGCAAAGAGATCAGCTTCGAAGACACCCTGCCGGCGATTCACCGGCAGCCGAAGTTCGAGGTCATCTACGACGCCAGAACATTCGCGCTCAAAACCCATGTATTTCTCACTTTTATTACGGCAAACATCATCAACAGGCAGCGAGTACTGTCCCTGCCGCATCGGCCGTTCTCCGAATTGACGGGGACTTATCTTGGACAACTGAGCTGGACGTATACTGCTGTGCGTTATCTCCGGAAAGGCGCTTACCTCCGCGAGCCGATTATCGCCGCAGGCGGCGATAATCGCGGCGGCCTTTCGCTTTTCACCATCTTCGGCGTGAACCTCAAGCGGATCACCGAAGAGTGGCTTGTAGAGCCCGCCCTGGTGAGAGTTATATTGAATGGAACGCTTCAGGTATTTTTCCCGCCCTGGGCGCTCCAGACAAAACTTGGACTTAGCCGTTATGAGGGGGAGCAACTCGACACCCTTCTGCACTCTCTTTTCCCGAATAACCTTCGTCTCTATTTTTTTGTATATCCTGTGTTGCGGCTGCCGAATGGTCCGGCCCGGCTGTGGCTGCTGCTTTGCAGAGTTATAAATCGCCTGGACCGGGCGATAGGCAACCCCTTACTTCGATGAGCCCGATGCCCACCGTTGGCGAATATGCCTTTGATGCTCTCCGTTATGATGGAGTAAGCTCGTAGGGTTTGAACCAAAGCGGCTGCAACCCAGCCAAAAGGACCAGAAACTTGTGATCGGCGATGCCGAGAGAGTGGCGAACCAGGACTTCTTGGCGCCAGGCGAAGAAGAGACGTCCCTGCTTGAACTGCTATTAGTCCTCGCGCGACGGCGCCGATTGATCGTCCGCGTGACGGCGGCGCTGGTGCTGGTCGCCATTGCAGCTTCGCTGCTCCTGCCAAACGAGTACACCGCGACGACATCGCTTTTGCCGCCCCAGCAGGGCGGCTCTACCTCCGCAGGTTCAGCGCTGATGGCTCAATTAGGCGGCCTGGGATCGGTGGCCGGGCTGGCGGGCGGAGCACTCGGGTTGAAAAATCCCAACGACCTGCAAGTTGCCTTGCTGAAAAGCCGAACGGTTGAAGACGCGATGATCGATCGTTATCACTTGATGGATCTCTATCATGTTCGGCTGAGGTCCCAGGCCCGGACCAGGCTTGAGAAGGCCGTCGACATAGAGAATGGGGCAAAAGATGGGCTGATTCGCGTTTCGGTCACGGATCGAAGTCCGCAGCGTGCAGCGGAGTTTGCCAATGGTTATGTAGCTGAATTCAAGAAGTTAACCTCGACCCTTGCAGTCACCGAAGCTTCCCAGCGGCGACTCTTCTTCGAACAGCAGCTCAGCCAGGCAAAAGATAATCTGGCTAACGCCGAAGAGAACCTGAAGAAAACGGAGCAGAAGACGGGCGTGCTTCAGCTAGACAGCCAGGATCGGGCACTCATCGAAGCCGTGGGCCAGGTTCGGGCGCAGATCGTGGCCAAGGAGGTACAAATCCAGGCGATGCAGTCCTTCGCTTCCGGAGAGAATCCTGACCTCACGATGGCGCAGCAGGAGTTGCAGGGCCTGAAGGCGGAAGAGGCCAAAATGGGGGCAACGCCGAACGGTACTTCGAGCGCGCCGCTCGTTCCCAAAGGCGTCATGCAGGAGTCGGGTCTCGAATATACGCGTAAGCTCCGGGACGTGAAATATTCTGAGACCATCTTAGAGCTGTTGGCACGGCAGTACGAGGCGGCGAAGGTGGATGAGGCCCGGCAGGGCGCAGTGGTGCAGGTGGTTGATCCCGCAGTGGTACCAGATCGCCATTCGTCGCCTAAGCGCGCTTTAATCGTGCTTGGCGCGCTTATCCTGGGAGTATTCTTTGGCGTGGTCTGGTCATTCATTTCCGAGGCATTTGCCAGGATCGCCAGCAACCCAGCCGAGCAGCCGCGGCTGCTGGCACTGCGGCAAGCGCTTTTTTCGCGCAAGTAAATCAGGCTGTTCCACGGCAACTCTTTCCGGACGCTTTTGATCTCCACGGCTGGTCCTCGAAAGTAGCTCCGCCCTATCGGAACTTTTCTTCCGTGACATCAGTTTGCGTGCCATTCGCGGCGGTACTTAACAAAGAGATAGGTGCTGTACCATATTCCTCCGAATAAGCCTATACAGAGATAGCCCCCCACCATTCCCGCGGCACCATAGGTTCTCCCAAAGAAGTAAGTTGACAAGCTTACCAAGATCGCCGAGCCGATCGAGCTGGCCATATATTTTTCCTGCTTGTGCGCTCTCAGGTAAATCGACTGCGCAAACACAATCACATTGAGCAGCGTCGCCAGAAAGAGAAGGCCCAGCACGGGTGGACTAAGTACCCGTTGAGCCCAACGCATGTGTTGAGCATTCAAATAGACCACACCGAGCCACACCAGCAACGCGCCAGCACAATACACGGAAATCGAATGTCGAAACGCCCGGAAAAACACCCTATCGAGTTGCTCATAATCCTTGCGGGCGATCAGTGCCCCGAATGGCGCAGCCTTGGTATTGACCCAGGCAATCGCAACCGACTGCAATGCGGTCGCGATCGTCAGAGACATTCCCATCTGGCCCGCTGCCACCGCGCCTTTATAAGCAAATAGGACAGGATTAAAGAGCTGGTAGATAAAATAGCCGCATATCCAGCTGACAGCGATTCTCCATTGAAATGGCCATACCTCCCGGCTCCAAAGGATGCGGTTCTCTGCGGTGCGATAGCGAAGCAGCCCGAGCAGCAAAGACCTGCGGCCATACAGCCATACCCCTCCAGCAATGACCTGGGCGAGGATCATCATGGCCGGAGCGAACAGCCCGTGATGCGTCGAAAGAGCTAACCACATCAATACGCCGCCCAGCATCGCCTGCGTGAATCGAAGTCGCGCGATGTTGGCCACATATCCGCAACCCTCCAGAAAAGAGAGCACGGGATCGATCTGAAAAGTCAGTGTCGCGGCCAGCGCGACAAAGCACCAGGGCATTTGCCAGGCGACCGCCGGTCCTGAATGTCGCTGATGAGAGAAGAAGAGGAACCCCGCCGGCATCAAAACGCACGCCATGATCATGGCCGCCACGGTGTACCATCGCACAGACTTTTGCAAAACGGATGCAAGCCGCTCATGCGCGACCGGGTCTCCGGTGATGACTCCACCCGGCGAGATGGTTACATGAGCTCTCTCATGGCTCGCAAGCTGCAATATTACGATCGAGAATCCCAGCTCGAAAACGATTTGCAGGGCGACCAGGCTTCCGAACGTATAGTAGTAGCCCTGCTCGGCGGGAGAGAGAAATCTTGCGATCAGCAGAACCGTGATGACCCCGGCTGCGCTCGACCAAACGCGTGCCAGAACAGTGAATGCAATTGCGTGATCGAGTCCAAGGGTATGCCGTATCCAATTGCGAAATTCAGTAAGCTTCATTCGCTCTTTCGGCAGAGCTGCATCACTACGGACGAAACCTCCGCTGCCTTGACGATAATCATGATTCGCATCTTTCTCCTGGTGCTTCGTAAAAGCTTCAGCGGTCTGCGGAGTGGGCCAGCTTGCGCACAATATTCGTTGTGCTGAAGCCTTCCACGGTGGGTACGATCACAACACGTCCACCCCAGCTTTTGACTTCGTGCGCCCCAACCACCGATTCTTCGGTGTAGTCGCCACCCTTGACGAGAGCATCCGGACGAAGGGCGACAATCAGGTCGATAGGGGTGGGCGCGTCGAAGATTGCGACCGCGTCGGTTGCCGCAAGGGCAGCGAGAATGCGAGCACGCTCGCGCTCCCCGACGATGGGACGGCTCGGGCCTTTGAGTCCCGAGACCGAGGCATCGCTATTGATACCAACGATGACCTTGGTGCCGAACCGGCGGCAATCCTCCAGCAGCGCGATATGACCGACATGCAGGATATCGAAGCAGCCGTTGGTGAAGACGACAGTGTGACCGGATGCGCGCCATTCCGCGACACGCACGAGCAGGCGATCCAGATCGAGGATTTTTTCTGGTGTTTCAGTGCCGGAAAACTCGGTTAGCGCGGCGACCAGCTCATGACGCGCGATCGGGACCGTGCCAAGCTTGCCGACGACGATACCGGCGGCGACGTTGGCAAGACGTGCTGCGTCTTCTGTCGTAACCCCGCAGGCGGTGGCGACAGCCATGGTCGCAATGACGGTGTCCCCGGCTCCGGAGACGTCGAAGACCTGGCGAGCGATCGCGGGAGCGTCAAATTCGCCCTCCTCGTCAAGGATTGCGATGCCTCTCTCTCCCAGGGTGACGGTGAGGTACTCAAGGCCAAGTTCCGCCACAAGGGATCGCCCGCTCTCTAAAACATCTTTCACCTCGCCGACTGTATGTCCGGTGACGAGAGCCAGCTCCTTCAGATTGGGACTGATGGTTGTCGCGCCGCGATAGCGCAGGAAATCGCGGCCTTTTGGATCGACCATAACGGGGACTTCAGCCTGGCGAGCCGCAGCAATGATGCTCCGGCAATTCTCCGCCGTAAGCGTGCCCTTGGCGTAGTCAGAGAGGATGACGCCATCGACATCGGGGAGTAAGGAAATCAATCCTTCGAGCAAAGCCGTATACGCCTCCGGCGGTCTGGGAGTTGCGGTTTCGATGTCCAGCCGCATCATCTGCTGGCTGCCGCCGAGGATCCTCAGCTTCGACGTAGTTGGCTTACCGGGAACCGTGACGAGATGAGCTTCGACTCCGCTGGCCTTCAGCATGGCAGCGAGGATGGAACCGTCTTCATCATCTCCAGCGAAGCCGACTACCGTGGCACGCGCTCCCAGTCCGGCGACGTTCATCGCAACATTGGCCGCGCCTCCTGGTTGTTCACTCCGCCGCGTAGCCTGGACGATAGGGACCGGTGCTTCCGGGGAAATGCGGTCTACGCTGCCGTGGATGTACTTGTCCAGCATCACATCGCCAACCACGAGAATATGCTTGTCGGCCCAGCCGCTCTCCAGCAGGCGAACGATTTCGTGAAGATGAACGATACCGCTACGCCCCTCGGAACGGTGCACGCCTGAGTTATTGACCTTCGAAATCACTCGTGATTCACCTGTCGAAGATGGCAGCAATCCGGATTGAGATAATTCTCAAATCTGAGACCAAATACTGTAGAAGATAGGGCAGACGAGGTCATTGGCCTTTTACGCGGGTGCAGCAACTTCACGGCTTATTATATAGGCCGGTGTCGGAACAAAGTCGGGGACGTCGGACAGCTGCTCGATCGAAATTGTGCGGTCAGCTTAGAAAGCTAGCGGGGCTTCTCAGCCCAGGATCTCAGTTCGGCTGCGGTTTCGACCTTGCTTCTGATGACCGCATCCAGAAGCTCTCGAGTGTGGACGGCCGCGAATGGAATGTCCATTTGCAAAGCATTTTGCTGCATTGGCATCTTGACGATAAAAGCAGGGCGATCGTCGAACTTGCCACCGTGGCTGGCTTGTTCATCCTCTAAAGTCCAACCCGGCGATCGCTTCCAGATCAGTTCCGTACGCCAAGAGTGGTCCCCCATGACGATTACAACCGAAGAATCCCATTGATGCTGTTTCTCTAACAGTAGACGCACATGTGCGAGATATTGATCGGCGAGGGAAAGGTTGTCGAGATAGGATGCGCCGGCGGTTGCGAAAATCATCCGTTTGCGATCGTAAATACCCTCGGGGTGAGGCAATGGCAGGTGCAGAAAGACGAAGTCGATTGCGGGATCGGCGAGCAGCCTATCAGCTTCGTCCCGAATTTCAACGTAGTCGGCGATGTGCATCTCCGAAGCCGTCCTGCCGAACGCCCCCCCCCTGGCGCCAAGCCCAAACGAGTCCGGAAAATAAGAGGCAAGAAATCGAAAAGGGCTCGTCATTCTTGCTTGCCAGGTGTGATCTGCTTGCAGATCGTTAGTCTCAGGACTGCGGTAGGTCCAAAAGCACCGATCCAGTACTCCCGCCAACAGGCGACAGTAAGGATTCATCCATCCCACAACACCCGTGGCATAGTTCGCAAAGTGCGCATCTTGAAAGACAGTGTTGTATTGATTGAAGGGTTGCCAAACTTCGCTGGTAGGGTTGTGGAGGGCGCGCAACTGACCATCCGCCGAAACGCGGATCGCGTCGACAGGTAAGCCAGAGAACAGGGACGGGATGACGCGCTCAGTCAGAATGCCCGCCGGAACCACATGGGTAAATTCAAGAGATTGATCCGCCAACCGATCGAAGGCGGGCAAGCTTAGCCCGGGATACCGCTCTCCATAAACTTGCTGCTGTGAAAGCTCGTCAAATAGTATCCAGATAATTCTGTGGTGAGCCGCACTCCTGGCAGGGGAAATGCTTCGTGCGTTCGCCGTAAACCGTGGGTTTAGGTCTCGCGCGGCCCAGGCTTCGTAAGGCAATCGGACCAACGTTGCCAAACCAGCGAATGCAGCAAAACCGAGTACAACGGAGGCAACACTCTGGATGGACGGGAACTTCTTTCTCAAGATAGCGGGACGGAACAAAAGGGCTACCAAGTACGCCGCAAGCGTTCCAAGAAAGAGGTGCACCATAGCCCGGTGGGATATTGGCCACAGGGTAAGCATGATGCAATTTTTCAGGACGACCCAAGGAAGAAACCATAGGACGCCGAGCCAAACGGGGAACCAAAAAATCCGGTATTTCTCTGCGATCAGAAGTACACCAGAAAGCAGTAGCCATAGATAACCGAAATAGATCCCCACCAAAATGAACACCGGAGTTGCCGTGCCGCTTAAATGATAGATCGCCTCGTGGTTGGGTGAGACGAAAGGCCCTATCAGAAAAAGAAGGCTTAGCGTGGTTATTCCGAGCGCAGTCGTGATCGGATGCTGGAGTATCCTCATGCTTTTTCAAACAGCGACGGCAAAGCATCCCTCTGACCGGGCTTTCTCGCGCAAGTGCTATTCAAGAAAGCACTCGTCAGACCTATGCTCATTGCCGGTCGATTGAGAAAGTCGGTAAATTGGTCCGATGTTCATTTCGGTTATAACAAGAAAGTACAACTTGTCCAAATTGAGAAAACCTGAAGACCCGGGAGGTCTTTGGGCGGGAATCACACCTTCGATATTTGCTCTCACAACCTAAAGAGCGCGGTGAAGCGATGCGCTATCATCGAACAGGTATTGTTGCAGCTTCTGCCATGGGCAAGTTGCTGGACATTTCAGTGTTGAAGCCCGATGGAGCCTAAGAAACAATGAAGCTTTCGGACTACGTTTTCCGCGCTATCGCGGACAGCGGCGTGAAACATGTATTTCTAGTGCCTGGCGGCGGCGCCATGCACCTGAACGATTCCTTGAGCCGCTGTGCTGAGCTTGAATTTGTTTGCAATCTCCACGAGCAAGCCAGCGCTATCGCGGCCGAAAACTATTCCAAGGCCACCAACCACTTGGGCGTTGCTCTGGTCACCACAGGCCCCGGCGCCACGAACGCCATCACTGGCCTGGCTGGTGCATGGCTGGATTCGACTCCCTGTCTTTTTCTTTCTGGCCAAGTCAAACGCGCAGACCGGATGTTTACTTCGGACGGGGTGCCACTCGGCGTTCGGCAGGTCGGTATGCAGGAAGTCGATATCGTCTCGATCGTGCGGCCTCTATCGAAATACGCCGTGACAATAGACGATCCAGAGTCCATCCGCTATCACATGGAGAAGGCCCTGTACCTTGCTAAGTCGGGACGTCCAGGTCCGGTCTGGATCGACATTCCACTCGACGTGCAGGCCATGCCCATTGAACCGGAGCAACAGCCGGGTTTTAATCCTGCCGAGTCCGCGACTGGGTCTACAGTTGATCTGGAGTCACTGGTCGGAGAAACGATCCAGGCGTTGAACGCCTCCGAGCGGCCGATGCTCCTGGCCGGCAATGGCATTCGCTTAGCCCGTGCGGAGAAGGAATTTCTCGAGCTCGTCGAGCTGCTCGATGTCCCTGTCGAAGCAACATGGCTGGCAATTGATCTGATCTCAGACGATCATCCCCTGTTTGTGGGGCGGCCAGGCTCGCTCGCGCCGCGGGGGGCGAACTTCGCCATTCAAAACTCCGACTTCCTGCTGACCCTCGGCGCTCGATTGGACCGCGTCATCACCGGCTATTCTCCGGAACGTCTTGCGCGCGCTGCCCACAAGGTCATGGTGGATATCGATCCCACCGAGTTGGGCAAGATGGGGGATTCGGTCCAGACCAAAGTGCAGGCTGACGCAGGCGAGTTCATGCGCGCCTTGCTTCGCCGCAAGTCAGAGATTCAAACAAAGGACCGCTCCGTCTGGAAGCAGCGCTGTGCCGATTGGAAGACCCGCTATCCGGTTATCCAGGTCGAACACCGGAAGCCGGAAGGGCCGGTGAGCATGTATCACCTCGCCGAAGCAATCCAGGATGTACTTCCGGACAACACTCCGATCGTCTCGGGAAGCTCGGGGAGTGCAATTGAACTCTTCCTCCTGGCTCTGCGCGTGAAGCCCGGACAGCGAGTCTTTCACACCACAGCCCTAGGAGCAATGGGCTTTGGTATCGCTGCGTCGATTGGAGTCTGCATGGCCAATGGCCGCCGACCCGTCGTATGCGTGGATGGCGATGGAGGATTCCAGTTCAACATTCAGGAGCTGGAGACGGTGTCGCGGCTGCAGTTGCCTATCACCTTCTTCGTGCTGAACAACGATGGCTATGCCTCCATTCGTATTTCACAGACCGCCTTCTTCGGCTCCCCGCGTATTGGCTGTAACCGGGAGACCGGGCAGAGCCTGCCGGACATCGGCAAGGTCGCACAGGCCTATGGCCTGAAGACGGACATTATTCGCGATCAGTCGGATTTGCGCGCCGATTTGCGCAGGGTGCTTGCCCGCGGCGGCCCGATGGTTTGCGACACGCATGTCCTTCCGGATGAGTTCCGCGGCCCGCGGCTTTCTTCAGTTCAGCGCCCCGATGGCTCCTTCGTCTCCAAGCCGCTCGAAGACTTGTTTCCCTTTCTTCCGCGAGAGGAATTCCTCTCGAATATGTTGATCCCGGTCGAGGAGGACTAGGGAGGATGAGACTTGCGGTAATGCAGGGCAGACTTCTACCGCCCTACGATGGCCATTTTCAAAGCTTTCCACTCAGCCGCTGGCGCGAAGAGTTTTCTCTCGCTCAGCGGGCGGGCATCGACGCAATCGAGTGGATATACGACTCTGTCGGTGAAGATGGCAATCCACTTAACACCGATGCCGGTTTGGCCGAAATGGCGCAGTTGAGCGAGAAGCATAGCATTGCCGTGGTCTCGGTCTGCGCAGACTACTTCATGGAGCACCCCTTTCTCCGCGTGAGCCCCGCGGAACTGGAAGTGCGAATCGACAAACTCCTGTGGCTCTTGGAGCGATGCAAACTGGCTGGCATCCAACGTATGGTGCTTCCCTTTGTCGATAACTCCAGGATTGAAAACGAGACAGACCAGGACGAGGTAGTCCGGATATTATCCGGAGCCTTGATGGCCGCGGAGAAGGCAGGCATCGAGCTGCACCTGGAAACTTCGCTTGGTCCGGAGCAATTTAGTTTGTTGCTTGCCAGGCTCCCGCACCCCTTCTTGAAAGTGAACTACGACTCGGGGAATAGCGCTTCCCTGGGGTACGACGCTTCGGAGGAAATTGCCTCATATGGGGAGCGCATCGGCAGTGTCCACATCAAAGACAGGATTCGCGGCGGGGGGACGGTCCCGCTTGGATCCGGAAACGCGAACATCCCGGTTTTGCTTTCTAATTTGTCGCGCACAGCATACAAGGGCGACTTCGTGATGCAGATTGCCCGGGACGAACCGGGCATGGAGCTTGACTGGATCGCGAAAAATCGCGAACTGGTTAGGAGCCAATTGCAGGAAGCCGGTTTTGGCCGGGGAAAGAACCGATGAAGATATTGATGATCGGGCTGGGCGGCATCGGACAACGTCATCTTCGTAATCTGCGATCCTTGCTTGGCAATGATATTGAGATCATCGCGTACCGCGTTCGCAGACTGACGTCAGTCATCACTCCGACCTTGCAACAAAACGACGAGCTCGATGTCGAGAACGAATACGGACTCCGCGTTTTCGGAGACCTCGGATCTGCACTGGCGGAGAGACCGGACATCGCCTTCATTTGCAACCCCAGCAGTATGCATGTCCCGGTGGCGCTGGCTTGTATCGAAGCCGGCTGCGACATCTTCGTGGAAAAGCCTTTATCGAACGACCTCGCGGGATTGCCTGAGCTACAGGCTGCAATCGAAAAGCATGGCCGGATCGCAATGGTCGGCTACCAACTCCGCTTCCATCCATGTTTTCTCCGCATGCAGGAGATCCTGCAGCAGGGGCTGTTAGGGAATCTGCTCGGGGTCCGCTCCATAGTAGGGGAATATCTGCCAAACTGGCATCGTTACGAGGATTACCGGACCGGCTATGCCGCGCGAGCAAGCCTGGGCGGCGGCGTAGTGCTCTCGCAGATCCACGAATTCGATTATCTTTATGCTTTGTTTGGCATGGCGAAGCGCTTGTTCTCGATCGGCGGCCACTGGAGCAATTTGGAAATCGACGTCGAAGATATAGCCAGTACACTGATGCAATGCGAGCATGATGGAAGACCGCTGCCTGTGCACTTACAACAGGATTATCTTCAACGTCCGGCATATCGCCAGTGCGAAGTGGTGGGGGACATGGGCAGAGCCGTTATCAACTTCCCCGAGCTTTCCGTTACTCTGCACAATTTCGAAAACGGCACGGAAGATCAAGTCAGTTACAAGGATTTCGACCGCAATCTCCTCTTTATTCGCGAAACCGAACATTTCCTGGACTGCGTGAAGACCAGGAAGAAACCACTGGTAGATCTGAATGAAGGCATGAAGAGTCTGCGTCTCGCCTTGGCCGCTAAGGAATCGGCCGCAAGTGGGCAATTGGTGGAACTGTCGTGAGAATTGATCAGGTATGACCAAGCTTACCAACCCCTTCGATCTATCTGGCCGCGTCGCGGTGATCACGGGCGGCGCAGGTCTGCTCGGCGAGCAGCACGCCACCGCGATAGCTGCAGCCGGAGGCATCCCGGTGCTGGTAGACATTCACGAGCAGCGCGCTCGCGAGAAAGCGCAAGCGCTCGCTGACACCTATGGCGTTCCAGCCTTTGGCTGCGCCGCCAATATCACGAAGCAGCAGGAGATCGAATCGCTTCGCGATGAGGTCCTCTCTCGCTACGGTCGTCTCGATATTCTCATCAACAACGCAGCCAATAATCCCAAAATGGAGGCCAGCGGAGAGATAGACTTTTCTCGTCTGGAGAACTTCCCCCTGTCTCAATGGGAGGCCGACCTCGCAGTAGGATTGACCGGCGCCTTCCTTTGCAGCAAGGTTTTGGGAAGCCATATGGCAGCGAATGGCGGAGGCGTCATCGTCAACGTGGCGTCCGATCTGGCTCTGATTGGCCCCGATCAGCGTATTTATCGACAGCCCGGTTTGCCGGAGCACCTGCAACCGGTTAAACCTGTCACTTACTCTGTCGTGAAATCGGCTCTCGTGGGTCTTACGCGCTATCTGGCCACCTATTGGGCCGCGAATAAAGTTCGTGTGAATGCTATTTCGCCCGGCGGCGTAGCCAACGGCCAGCCGGAAGACTTCGTTGAGCGGCTGACCAACCTGATCCCGCTGGGACGCATGGCCGCGACCAATGAATATCAGGGCGCAATTTTATTTCTGTGTTCCGACGCATCGTCGTACATGACCGGCACAAACCTCGTCATCGACGGCGGACGGAGTTGTTGGTAAACGAATTTTCATCGAGCTATAGGCTGCGATGTGGAGGTGAACGAATGGCAATTGCGACAATCGGGCTATCCGGAAACGAATTGACTGCGGCCTTGGACGGCCTGTTCGCTGAAGGCGAAGCGGGCGCACGCGACCGGCAAAACGTGGCGTACGATCTGGAAGCGGGGCTTGTAAAGAAGCCTCTCGTCCTGTTCGGCGCTGGACAGTTGGGCCGCATTACTCTAGCCGGCCTGCGTAGGTTAGGCGCGGAGCCAATCGCCTTTACCGACAACAACTCGCAACTCTGGAACACCAAGGTCGATGGCGTACAGGTTCTTTCACCACAAGAAGCCGCACGCCTTCATGGGAACCAGGCGATCTTCATCGTCACGATCTGGAGAGGCAAGAGCGCCGATCGAATGCCCGACCGCGAGGCCGCGCTGCGAGACCTCGGCTGCCAGCATGTAATGACGTTCCAGCCGTTATTTTGGAAGCATCCGGAGATTTTCCTGCCTCACTATGCCGTCGACCTCCCTCACAAGGTGCATCAGGAGGCTGATAAGGTTCGACAGGCTGGGCAACTCTGGGCCGACGACGCCTCTCGCGGCGAATACCTGGCGCAGCTGCGGTGGCGTGTGCTTGGAGATTTTAATGCCATGCCCGATCCCGTAGAGCACACTATCTACTTTCCGCTGGAACTTTGTCCGTTGACCGATTCTGAAGTTTTCGTTGACTGCGGCGCGTTCGACGGCGACAGCATTCAAAGCTTTTTGGAAGAGACCAAGAATAATTTCACCCACATCTACGGATTCGAACCGGATCCCGCCAACTTCGCCAAGCTCCAGGAATATGTCTCCCTGCAGCCAAAACGAGATTCGATCAGCGTTCGGCGCGCCGCGGTCGGCGCGACTGCCGGGGTTGTTACTTTTTCCGGTGAGGGAAGTGAGGCTTCTCGGGTCGGAAAGGGCGATATGGCGGTCGATTGCGTTGTTCTCGACGAAGTTCTCGCAGGAACGCAACCTACTTATATCAAGATGGACATCGAGGGCTCAGAACTAGACGCATTGACGGGTGCACGGGGTATCATCGAGCGGCGCACACCCGTTCTCGCAATCTGCACTTACCATCTACAAGATCATCTCTGGAAAATTCCGCTTCTCATAAAGTCGTTTAGCGACAATTATGCATTTTTCTTGCGTCCTCACCTTTTAGAGGGCTGGGACCTTGTCACTTATGCAATCCCCAAACATCGCCTTCGGCCGCGGTAGGGAGTATTGCGGAAGCTTGCCGCGTTTGCGGATTCGCCGGAAACGCCGGAGGTCAGGCTATTCCTGGAGAGGTTTCCGCCGCGGGATTTCTATGGCGAGCGGTGAACCGGTCCTTCAATCCCAGGAATGGCGCCTCCAACAGGTGGTAACTGCACGCTGATACCGCAAGCACTATCAGGAAATAAAGCACCACTGATAGCGTTGCATGGATGATATATACAATCGGCGGCCAGGACTTGTTAGCTGGCCATACATAGTATTCCAGAAATGGCGCGAGGAGTACGTGGTAGACGTAGATACCGTAGCTATATTTTCCGATCATTCGCATAGGCTGGGAAGCTGTGAGTCTGTAAATCACAGACTGTGACTGCAAAGAGCAAAGAATCAGTCCTGCGGCGGCCATATTCACGAGCGTGAATCCGTATGTGGACATCCAGGCGGAGGAAGCCGATAGATCGCGAAAGTGAAGGCCGTTGTTCGCGACATATACGGCCATGAGAAAAGCCAACGATAGATAAAGAATTTTATTGGCGTGTGATAACAGTTTCTCCTTCTCACTACCCCGCATCAGGAGCGCGAACAGCCCGCCAAGCAGGAACGCGTCGCACTGCGTGGGAGTGATCATGTACAGAAGCAGGATAGATAGGAGCTTCTTCGAAGCCGTCGCCCAGAGCAGAACCCTCAACAAAGGGGCGAGGGCGACGACCGCGATACAAATCTGGATCAACCTTCGCCTCTCGCGAACATAAAAGACGACAAGAGGCCATAAAAGATAGAACTGCTCTTCAACAGCGAGGGACCAGAAATGACCGATCTGTAGCGGAAGCGCCGGCGAGCGTAGTGTATAGATGTGATCTAGGGCTTCGGTGCCAGCGATAAAGCGAACGTAGTTGCCGAGATACAGTGGCCAGAGAATCTGAATCGGGTGCCATTGAGCCCGCAGAAACAAACCCGCTATCAGAACAAGAAGCCACACAAAATAGAAAAGTGGGAAAATTCTGAGTGTACGGCGGACATAAAAGTTGCGGAAGCGATGAGGCTCGTTGCGATTGTCGTAGAGAATGCCGGTAATTAAAAAACCGGAGAGCACAAAAAAGATGGGTACACCCGTCCAGCCGATGAAGCGGGTTCTGTAACCAATAAAATGCACGGTGAAGACGAGGATGACAGCAATCGCCCGAACCCCATCCAACCCTCGATACCAGACTCCAGTTTGAAAATCCTGCTTGCGAGCGTTTTTCATTCGCTGTGAATCTAAATCGCTCTCCATTTTCAAACTGGCGCTACTCGGGAAGCCGGCGTTGTTTGGGCCAAGAACTCCGGCCCGAAGTAGCAGCGCTCCACCAGCATGCAGAAGATGTGCTCGAGGGCCAGGTGGGATTCCTGGATATTCATCGTAACGTCGCAAGGGACGACGACGTTATAGTCGCAGAGCTCGGCCATCTTGCCGCCGCCGTTGCCGCTGAGACCGATGGTGACCACACCCAGCGTCCGGCAGAGCGCCAACGCACGCAGCACATTGGGAGAGTTGCCTGAAGTGGAGATGCCTAGAAAAACATCCCCTTGCTGTCCGAGCGCCTCAATCTGGCGTTCGAAGCATTTTTCATAGCCGTAGTCGTTTCCGACCGCTGTGAGAATGGAGGAGTCTACTGTGAGAGCGATGGCGCGCAGGGCCGGACGGTCTTTTACCAAGCGGCTGACAAACTCCGCCACCAAATGTTGCGAGTCTGCCGCGCTGCCACCGTTACCGGCCACCATCAGCTTGCGGCCGTTGAGCATCGCCTCTGCCGTCACTTCCGCAGCCTGCGACACAACCCTAAGGAGAGTGTCATCGGCCCGAACTTTCTCCAGTACCGCAATCGTTTTTCCGAGTTGTTCGTGAATGATGTGTTTCAAGATTTGTCTCTAAATAGAGTTGGCGAAGACGGTCGCCGAATCCGTTTCGTGTGCAGCGAAGAGCGCCTCGATGAGTTCACGAACCGCGCCCCGGCCGCCTGGACTGGTCGCGGCAAAGTCTACCTTCTCGAGCACTGCCGGACGAGCATCCGCAGGGGCTGCCGAAAATCCACAGATGCCCATGGCGGGAAGGTCGTTGACGTCGTCACCCATGAAACAAATCTCGGCGAGATCCAGGTTGTTCCTTCCGGCAAACTCGCGAAGTGCAGACGCCTTATCGCGGCAACCTTTAGTTACATCGGCAATCTTCATCTTTGCGGCGTACCGGTCAACCAGCGGGCTGGCTTCGCCGGAGATAAGAGTAAGTGTAAATCCGTGTCGGCGGGCCAGCGAAATCCCCATGATATCGCTGAACGAGAAGCGCTTGAACTCTTCGCCATCAGCGCCCCACCACATCCCGCCGTCGGTCAACACACCATCTACATCGAAAGCGATGGCCTTAATTCTCCGCAGCCTGTCCTGAATCTCAGGCGAGGCATTTTTGTGCGCCATTCGCTAGACCGCCGCTCCCACCCTGCGTAACTTCTTGATGATGGGAACCTCGCGTTCATAAACACGCTTGATTCCATCACCCATCGACTGCTCACAGAGACGTATATCGCGCACAAGTCGAGAAATGCCATTCGGCTCCAAAGATGCAGCCTGATCGCTTCCCCACATCGCACGGTCCATGGTGATATGCCGCTCTATCATGCAGGCTCCGAGAACCGCAGCCGCGACGCTGCTCGGAATGCCCGTCTCGTGGCCGGAATATCCGACTGGAACTCCATAACGATCACGGATAGTCGGAATGGCCTTGAGGTTCAGCTCATCGTAGTTGGCAGGATAGGTGCTGGTCGCGTGCATCACGATGAGATTCTCTTTGCCGAGTACTTCGACTGCATGGTCGATCTCGGCGTAGGTGCTCATACCCGTCGATAGAATGATTGGCTTCCCGGTCTTCCTGGTGTGGCGCAAGAGATTGTCGTCGGTCAGTGAGGCCGAAGCGATCTTGAAGCACGGAACATCGAAATTCTTCGCAATCAAATCGACAGAAGCTTCATCCCACGCAGATACAAACCATGGCATCTTCGCGGATTTGCAGAATGCGTCGATTTCCGCAAAATCCTCTTCGTCGAACTCTAACCCCCACTTCAAGTCCCCATTTGTGGGGCCGAATGGATTTTCGCGGGGCTTAGCCAACTCTTCAGCCGTGTAGACCACATCCACGCTACGCTTCTGAAATTTCACCGCATCGCAGCCTGCCGCAATGGCAACGCTGACGAGCCGCTTGGCCAGATCGAGGTCGCCATTGTGGTTTATGCCGATTTCGGCAACGACATAACAAGGTTGCCCGTCTCCGACAAGCTTATTTCCAATTCTGATGGCTGAATCGCCGTTGTGCATAATACCAATTCCCCCTACTGTCTTTTAGAGCACTTAAAAGTCGCAGATCCCGATCTAGTGAAATCACTATACGCTGGCACGAGTTTTAGCGTCTATCGGCGCGACCCGGCCCTTTGTTCGGTCCCTTTTATGCCCAGTGCTTCCGATTTTATTTGCCTTCCTCGCAGTATCTTATCGCGTCAGCAAACCCGGGGTATCTGTGGAAGTAGAGAGCAACGAACGGGCACTGTAGGACGCTGCCCTCACAAGGCGCGCCGCCACGCCGGTTGTGTATTCTACTGAAAAGCTCCACGGCCACAATCGATGAAAATTCAGGCTGCTTGTGTTAGCAGAACCCCGCCAGCCCGATTATCGACGCCACTCGGGGTCCGATACGGGAGCTCGCTCGAAGTCGAAATGACTGCTAATGGCGAGCCGCGCAATGAAATCTTCAGGTTGATCATTAGGGCTGTCTGCAGATCTCATTTTGTAACTATAACGGTCACCCTCGGAGACTCCTCCTTATGAATTCCATCGTTCAAGACGACATGAAAGGTATTGTCCAGGAGCCCCTACCCTGGCAGTCTTTTGAAGATACGAACGTGCTTGTGACCGGCGCTGCTGGCTTCTTGCCCGCCTACATGGTCGAGACACTCATGTTCCTCAACCAATTTGTGCTCTCAAAGCCAGCCAAAGTAACCGCTCTCGTTCGCAATGAGGCAGGGGCCATCAAGCGATTCGCCGATTACGACGGCCGCGACGACCTCCGGATGCTCGTACAGAATGTCTCCGATCCACTCGGTGTATCGACGCGGTTCGACTACATCATCCACGCGGCCAGTAATGCAAGTCCGGCGGCTTACCTCGCAGATCCCGTAGGAACATTTTCCGCGAATGTGCTCGGCACCTATCATTTGCTGAATGCCGCCATGCTGGATAAGGTCTGCAGGGGATTTCTATTTTTCAGCAGCGGCGAGGTATACGGAGCGGTAACGGGAAGGTCGGCCACTCTCACCGAGCATGAAGGGGGATATCTTGACCCCATAGATGTCCGCTCATGTTACGGCGAGAGCAAAAGAGCGGGCGAAACCATGTGCGCCTCCTGGGCGCGACAATATGGAGTTCCCACACGCATAGTGAGGCCAGGTCACACCTATGGCCCCGGGATGAGGTTGGATGATGGTCGCGTCTACGCCGACTTCGTTCGGGATATCTTGAATGGCGGCCCCATTACTATGCTCAGTGACGGGACCGCACGAAGACCGTTCTGCTATTTGGCGGACGCGACAGCAGCGTTTTTTACCGTGCTCCTAAAAGGAGAGGTCGGGCAGGCTTACAACGTCGTCAATTCTGCTGCCGAATGCAGCATCGCGGACCTCGCTGACCGGCTCGCTGCGCTTTACAAGAATGAGGGAATCTATGTTGCGCGTAAAGAGCGTCCAGCATCAGGCTATGTCCCTAGGTCCGACGAGGGAGCACAGGTGAGCGTGAAGAAGATTCAATCACTGGGATGGCGAGCTACGACGACAATCGAGGAGGGTTTTCGGCGCACGGTAGATAGCTACCGCGTTTAAGCTATACCGGCAAACTCTTATCCTTTTAAGTCGCTCAGAGGAAGATTCTGGAGAGAGGAGGGGAAAAAGATCTTGACGATAGCCGGTGAAAAGATCAGAGCTCGCTTTCTTCATCTTCTTTATTCGAAGGACTGAACATCGAACCAATCATCCGGCCTTCCGGTCATGGGATCATTACCGCCTTCCATGTGTTTGCCGGGTAGCAAAGATATTTCACTGTGCTTGCACTAGTCGCAGCAGAGTTGTTGTATTCGTCGCCTACCGAGCAAGATCCGGTGGGCACACCGCTTCCCGAATAAAAATGCACTCTTCCTAGAGTGAAGTACTGGGAACCGCTCGTTCCCGAAACAAGCATCGCGTCCGTGCAACTGGTGACCGGCTGCTGCTCGCCTAACTGCAGAATTGAACCGGCGCATGACGGCGCAGACACTTCCGTCGGCGTACCCGTCGCCTGACCGGAGGAATCAATCAGCAACAGCGAATCGAACAATCCGCCCTCAAATACATACGGTGGCGTGTTGGATTGTCCTGGCCCATAGAACTGCACGTTTTGCAGGCGCCAATCCCACGCTGGGGAGCTCACATTCACAACCTGGCAAGTTCTGCAGGCGTTCGCCTCGATATTTACCGTGTCCATTACGATGTGGCGAAGCGCATAGGAATGGGTCGTTCCCGTATCCGAAAGAAAAACGCTCCCGGGCGCGTCGAAGGCAACGTAGAAGTCGCGAAAAGAGATATTGTAGGTGGAACCGCTGTTTGCATCGTCCAGAACAACGCACTTCCCCGTGCACGCCATCGCCGTGCGCCCACCAGAAAAGTTGATCTTGGTCATGGAATTTGTCGGGGGCTGCACCATCACATAAGGAGAAACAAAACCAGGCGTGTTGGCCGCGGACATATAGACCGTTCCGTCATTGACTGAGCCGTACGATTCGAAGTGGGAATTGTGGAAATCGGAATCCTCGTATCCGTAAAGGACTAGATTGTAAGGTCCAAATGTATTCCAGTAATCACTCTCAAATACGTGGTGTATCGAGAAGTAATTGGGCCCAGCAGAGGAAGCAGCGCGTGCGGCTAGAACGTTGATTCCTGGAGCAAGGTCGGGAAAGCCTGAATAGCCACCCATAAAGGCGATGCGATCGATTTCGTTGTACTGCGAACTTGAGATGTCCACACCCACGCCGCCTGAGATTGGCGTATTCACACGGCCGGGATTAGTCACCGCCAAGGCCCACAGGAATGTGCTGCCATGTGCATCACCCTCGACTTCTGTATCCATATTCGTCCAATTCAGACCATGATGTAAGTAGATCCCTGCCGGGATATAGAGCGCTCGCTGCTGGGAAACCGCGGCGTCGTGAGCCTTCTGCAAAGCTGCGGTGTCATCACTCCCATAGATGACCGTTGCCTCGCTAACGGTGGTAGCTGCCGCGGCTCCCAGCGTGACCTGAGTCGAACTGGCATAGGCCGCAATGGAGGTGGAGAGCGTATTCCCTCCCGGACCGGCGCCACGAACGTATGCAGTTTTATGTGCGTCTTTCGAGGCGAAGGGGCCGCTTGTGCACGTGAGTCTCACGCTACCCGCCGTAATAGCACAACGGTTGGCAAATCGCAGGTCTCCCATTGCGCCGTAGCAGCCTTTTGCGTTTATTCGATCAGTCCCTGAGCACACTGACGGCGCCGACAATCCTCCCGTAAGCGCTCCGCCCGCTAGAGGCAGCATCGCGACACACGCATTATTGCCGGGAATATATGAACAGCCTGTCGCACCGGCCGGCCAACGAATATCTGTGGCCGGGTTCCCCTGTTGCGCGCCAGACGAAAGGGCTGAGACGAAAAACAGGTAGATCGCAAAAAGAATGGCTTTCATCTGCATCTTCCACCGCCTGTGGATGAGGATCTCGTCTGACGCCCATTTACGTCAAAGCAACCCGTAGTCATTGACATCATCAGAATCGTGCTTGCAATGCTGTTGGCAGAAAAGCCTCCAACCCCAAGGCCAATTCAATCACGGACCGCCTTTCCGGGGCTGTTATAACCTGGGCTTTCCATCACGAAACGATGTTTTGAAGCGCGATGAAAGTTGATCTTCAAATTGCGAAGAGCTGTAGTCTTTTCTAAATCGTTGCAGTCTAATTTGATCGCGATCGCAATCACCTACGACATAATTCTTCTTATGCGCCCACTTTAACGCATGGGCTGTTGCCCAGGCACTGGATGAAGACTGTCGGCACCAACGCGAGAATTTGCCGTGAAGATCGGGCACTCGCTTAGAATGCCTTCATGGACTTCCTCCAGACAATCGCCGAACAGCGCGAAGTCACAAAGACGGACCCCACACCTGAAAGGAAGATCCGTTACCGGCGCGACATCGACGGAATGCGTGCAGCAGCTGTCTTGTCGGTACTTGGGTATCATTTCGCACCAGCTAAATTTCCCGGCGGATTTGTCGGTGTCGATATCTTCTTTGTGATTTCCGGTTTTTTAATTTCTTCCATCATCTACCAGGAGCTCCGGTTTCAAACCTTCAGCATCGTCGAGTTTTACACTCGACGAATCAGGCGGATTTATCCGGCACTCCTGATTGTCCTGTGCTTTGTCTGTGCAGGCGGTTGGATGCTGCTTATGCCTTCTGGCTTTGTGGCGCTCGGACAACAGGTTTTAGGGGGCAGCGCTTTCGTGGCGAATTTCGTCATGTGGCTGCAGTCCGGATACTTTTCTCCCGACGCTGCCCTGAAGCCCTTGCTGCATCTTTGGTCGCTGGGCGTCGAAGAACAGTACTATCTCATTTTTCCTCTGATTTGTATGGCAATGTACCGAGCCGGCTCACGCCATCCGATGGCCATTGCGTTCATCACAATTGCATCTTTGTCGATGCTTGTAAATGTTCTGCTTGTTTCCCGCTTCGGCGCGGCAACATACTTCCTGCCGTTCTCTCGATTCTGGGAACTCTTGGCAGGCGCCGGTCTGGCGCTTTGGATGCACGGCTCCGAACAATCGGATGAGCCAGATAAAAGGACCGCTTTCTGGCGTCATGCCGCCAGCATTGCAGGCATGGCGCTACTACTGACGTCCGAGTTTGCGATCAATCAGTTCGATGCTTTTCCGGGCTGGTGGGCATTGCTCCCAGTAACTGCGGCAGTGGCATTGATCGCCGCAGGCGAAACCGCATGGGTAAACCGGACCATATTTTCGTCTAAGCCGGCGGTACTTATAGGTCTAATCAGTTATCCACTTTATTTGTGGCATTGGCCACTTCTCTCTTTTACTCGGATTGCCAGCGATACTTGGGGAATTCCGATTTACCGTAGCGAGAAGATAGGGCTGATTTTTCTGGCGTTCATCCTTGCCGCGCTAACCTATCGTTATATTGAACTTCCGATTCGTCTTGTCAAAGACAAAGGACGACGACGGAGAGGAGCTTTGTACCTTGCCGGCGCTATAGTCCTCACTGGCCTTTTTGGCGTTTTAGTTATAGCGGCAAATGGTTTTCCTGCAAGGTTCCCGAAAAACATTGTGGCCCTGGACCACGATGCTAGCGACAGCCTCAGCAAGGCATGGCGCGACGGCGTTTGTTTTCTTCGCCAGGACCAGTCCCCTTCTTCTTTTGCTGGAAGCTGCATAGATTCCAACGATAGCCCCTCGAAGGAACCTCTGGTAGTCCTGTGGGGAGATTCTCATGCAGCGGATCTGTTTCCAGGCTTCAGGGCACTTCAAGGGACATCGAATGTGCGTCTCGCCCAATTCACTGCCTCCATGTGTCCTCCCATCATGGAATTGCCGATACGGGAGCGGCCCCGGTGCCTTTCGATCAACCAAGCCATTTTGGATCGGATCAGAAACCTGAAGCCTGATGTCGTTGTTCTGTCTGCGGACTGGGATCAAACTGCGCCTGACCAAAGCCGCCATGATCGGATGGAAAAACTTTCGCGGACAATTGAACTCGTTAAAGCAGCCGGGGACCCGCGAGTCATTGTCATCGGTTCCGTCCCCCTTTGGAAGCGGCCCGTAGCTGGGCTGCTGGCAGGCGAAATTCGCCGCAATCCAAATGAAGCTGTTCCGCTTCGCCTAGGACGCAGTCTCCTCGAAGCCCACGATGATAGTGCGCTAGTTGCAGCATCCGTAGGTGCAGGAGCGGTCTATGTATCGATTTTTGACCAGCTATGTGATCAAACCAGTTGTTTGGTCACAACAGGGCCAACGTGGAACGACTTGATAACATACGATCAATCTCATTTTACGATCTCCGGATCTACGCTTGTAACACGAACTTTTTGGCAATCCGTTATTGATCACAGGGACTAGTTCGATCATGTATTTATTTCGCGAAGTAAAATTACTGCGAGGTGTGAAAGCAGTAATTGCCGGGTTCTCGATATTGACTCCTCTTTTGATCGGCTGCGGTGTTTCGCCAGGCCGTGTTCCGGCCGCCATAATGGCTGCATTACAGAGTCCAGTGGCGACTTCTGCGGCACAATACCGCGCCTACGGCGACTCAATTACGTTCGGCGAAACACTGAGTGGCTCCCAGAGGCCCTATCCTGCTTTCGTTGCCGAAAATGAGCAAGTAACCTATGCCGACAATGCAATACCTGGCGATCAGGCTTGTGACGTTTCAGCGAGGCAAATTTTCCCTAACGAGGACGCGCCCACTCTTGCATCACATCCGACATATAGCTTGCTTATTGGGACGAACGATGTCTTTGACAAGGGTGTCGGTCCCTACGAGGCGGTCTTTAAAGCTTGTCATCTGGCCGCTGTTTCATGGCTTGCCATCCCTGCCGAGCATAAAATTCTGGCTACCTCTAATGCAGTCACAACTACCGGCGCCAACACGATTGACAATTTGAATCATTGGAACGCATGGACCGGCGAAGCCAAAGGAGCATCCATTAGCTTCACAATTACGACCCCGCAAGACGGTCCGATCTATGCATGGCCCCTCATCATCGACGGCAGCAATGGGACGTACAACTACTCGATTGACGGATTGATCGTTGGTTCGGGCGAAGTTGGGACAAACCCCGAGATAGCCACTAGAAATGGCACCTCCACGTCCCTAGGTTTTCTTCGCCTGCCACCGGTGCCGGCAGGAATACATGTGGTCACATTCACTCAAACGAGTGACGGTGTAAGTGGTGTCTCCGTTGTCGGCGTTGGATTCCCGGCCCAGCCCTCCTCCAACCAGCTTCCCACTGTATTGGCCGGGACGATTCCTTACCAGTTGCCGGGGACTGTCTGCGATGCTTCTGACGGTCCGTGCCAAAACTATATCAACGATATCGAGGCCGACGTGGACCTGCTCTCTAAAGATGGACTGACAGTTCGGATATTTGATACTCGGCAATTCATGCTTGGCACAGCACCGGAGATGAATGATCAAACCCACCCTAATGAGCTTGGGCAATATGAGCTAAGCAAATCCGTAGAATCCGTCTGGCTGGTTGCTTCTAACTGAAGCCGAATATGTAGGACTGAAGACTCGCAGGTCTTTTACCCACCAAGCTATGATGGAAGGCCGAAGACGCTCCCTGGTGGCGGATGATGGCATTTCGACTACGGATGTCCGGCCAGCGGTGCGCCCCAGCTTGTCTTCTAGCGGTCGTCATCCAGTTCCTCGTCTGTAACCGAGCCTTCGCCGCCCCAGCGGACGCTGCTCCCGACCCCAACGCTGCCTGCGCCTCGTGCCATCGAGCGATCTACGAGCGTTATCGCCGCACTCCCATGGCGAACGCCAGCGGCCCTGCGGCTGATAGGTTGACATCTGTTGATGGGTTCACTCCCGCGGATTTTGTCCATCAAGCTTCCGGCATCCACTATCGCGTTTACGAGGACGCCGGACGTGTGTTCCTGTCCTATGACCGCGATGCCTCGACGCCGGGCGGCGCTTTGCATGGGCAGCAGCAGTTGCTCTACTTCCTCGGCTCCGGCAGGCGCGGCCGGACCTACCTTTTTGAGCAGCAGGGCTATTGGTTCGAGCTGCCCATCAACTGGTATGCAAAAAAAGGCATCTGGGATATGACCCCGAATTATCTGTCTGCCAGGCAGATGCCTCTCACCCTGCCGGTCGACGTCAGCTGCCTGCGCTGCCATGCCTCGTCGCTGCAGCCCTCTCTGCCCGATGCGCGCAACCACTTTGCCGCGCAGCCCTTTCTCGCCGGAGGCATCACCTGCACCGCCTGCCATGGAGAGGCCTCCGCGCACATCGCGGCCAAGGGCCACGCACCCATTCTGAACCCGGCATCGTTCGAACCTATCCGCCGCGATTCGGTCTGCCTCAACTGCCATCTCGAAGGCAAGGTGATCGTCGTCCGCCAGGGCAAGTCGCTGGGCGCATTCAAGCCCGGAGACAGCATCTTCGACTACGCGCTTTTCTTTGTCCGCGCTCAGGAGTCGGGCTCCGGAGGCCGCGCCACCAGCCAATGGGAAGCCCTGCAGCAGAGCGCGTGCAAGCGGGCCTCGGGCGATAAGCTCACCTGCACCACCTGTCACGATCCGCACAGCTCGCCTGCTCCGGAAGAGCGCGTGCAGTTCTATCGGAAGAGCTGCCTCGGCTGCCATTCGCAGCCGACCTACGCAACGCAGCACCATCCCGAGCAGCAGGATTGTTCGTCATGCCACATGCCGCGCTCGTCGACAACGGACATCGCCCACGAGCAGGTGACCGATCATCGCATCCAGCTGCCGGCCGTGGCCGTCGCGGCGGCTCCGCGCAGCGATGCTCTCGTGGCCCTGCACGAGGCGAAGGTCTCCGATCGCGATATGGGCCTCGCGTATGCCCAGCTCGCAACTCACGGCGACGAGCAGGCCGCGCGTCGGGCCTATAAGCTGCTGCTCTCCGCAGAGCAGGCCGAGCCGGGCGAAACCGACCATGAGCTGCATACCGAGCTTGGCTTTCTCGAACAGCTGATGGGGCAAACAGCAGCGGCCCAGACCGAATACCAAGCCGCGCTCAAAGCCGATTCCTTCGATGCCGTAGCCGAAGGCAATCTCGCGTTGATTGACGCACGCAATCACGATTTGCCATCGGCGCTTCGGCTCTGGCAATCCGCCTTCGCTCACGATCCCACACAACTGGCTGCGGGCGAAAACCTCGCCGAAGTTGAATGCGGTCTCGGCCAGCGTGAGGCAGCGCTGGCAACGCTCGACCGCGTGCTGCTCTTTTCTCCGGACGACCAGCGCGCGCGTTTGCTGCAGAGCGCCATTCGCTCGGGAGTAAAGCCGTGCGCGGCGCATTGAAGGTTCGAACGCGGTCAGCTTTTCTTTGCCGGAACCAGCATCTCCGATTTCGCGATTTTGCTGCCCTCTTCGAGAATGTACAGCCGGTTCACGGCAAGCTTCTCGAAGGTATCCACCTCCCCCGAAGGCCAGCGAACCTCGATCAGGTCGACCACCATGGCCTCGTCCAGACCGAAATGCAAACGCAGATCGTTCTGCGAATAGTAGCTGCCGCCGCTGCGCACTTCATCGATCTGCGTGAGCGCGGCATCCTTCTGCGTTCGCGCTACCACCTTCACCCGCGCGCCGATGCCGGTCCTGTTCGACTTCACACCGACGGCCTTCACCTTGATCCAGCTGCGCTTCCATGTCGAATCGCAGCGCAGCAGCTGCGGCGCTGCATTCACACAATTCACAACAACATCCAGATCGCCGTCGTTGTCGTAGTCGCCGAAAGCGCAGCCACGCGCGGGTGCCGGTGTAGTGATGCCCGAACCTCCCTGCGACGAAACATCCTCGAAGCGTCCATTGCGAAGGTTGCGGTAGAGATACTTCGGCTCGGCATAAGGAGCTTCGGTCTTCGAGCTACTGACCTCGGGATAGACGTGTCCGTTCGAGACCAGCAGATCGAGCCAGCCATCGTTATCCATGTCGAAAAATCCAATGCCCCAGCCGAGATAGCGTGTGTTGATGCCCAGACCGGCAAGGTAAGTGCGATCTTCGAAGCTGCCGTCGCCCATGTTCGCGTAGAGCGAGTCGGTATCGCCGGCGAAGTTGGTCTTCGCGATATCCAGGCTGCCGTCGCGGTTGTAGTCGCCGACCGAGACACCCATGCCCGCCTGCGGCTTGCCATCGGGCGAGAGCGCAGCGCCTGACTCAATCGCAACATCGCGAAAGGTGCCGTCCTTCTGGTTGACATAAAGCGTAGCCGCGGTGGAATCGTTCGCGACATAGATATCGGGCCAGCCATCGTTGTCGAAATCGGCGACGGCCACGCTGAGCCCGTAGTTGCCCAGCGTTCCCCACATGCCGCTCTTCTCGGAAACATCGCTGAACGTGCCGTCTCCATTGTTGCGATAGAGAATATTCTTCCCGCCGGGCAGGCCGGGTGGACCGCAGGCCACGGGGATGCCCTTATAGGCGCAGTTCGCCGACTCCGGTGTGGGCGCAGTCTTCAGGTCGAGATCGATATAGTTGGCGACGAAGAGATCGAGGTGGCCGTCACGGTCATAGTCAAGAAAGGCGCAGCCGGAATTCCAGCGCGTCTTTGTTTGCGCCAGCCCCGCTTGAGCCGTGACGTCGGTGAATTTGCCACTGCCGTTGTTACGAAAGAGCGCGTTCTGCCCGTAGTAGCTGACGAAGAGATCGTCGAAGCCGTCGTTGTTGTAGTCGCCTACGCAGCACGCCTGCCCCCAGCCGCTGCGCAGCAGGCCTGCCTTGGCCGTGACATCCGTGAACGTGCCGTCGCGGTTGTTATTAAAGAGATGGCAGGTGGGCTCCATTCTTTTTGCAAAGCCCTCCAGCCGCCAGCCATTGACCAGGAAGATGTCCAGCCAGCCGTCGTGATCGTAGTCGTAGAACGCCACTCCGCAGCCGGTGGTTTCGAGAAGATATTTATTCTTTCCCTCGCCGCCATAGATCGTTTTCGCGTTCAATCCGGCTTGTGCAGCCACATCGACGAACTGCAGTCCAAGCGGAGTTCCCGCAATCGGAGAGACAGGTCCCGGCGGTGGAGGCATCGGCTTCGCCTCATAGACCGGCTGCGCTCCACCCATCTGGCTCTGCGCGGCATCGATTGCGCCCTGCACGGCAGAGCGCTTCCCGCGCATCCATGGAGGTGTAGCCAGCCATAAGAGATCGGCAAAGGGCAGCACCAGAGCCGTGCGGCTGAGCGAAGAAAGAAAGCGTCGTCGATTCATGCCGGCCCACGTCCGCATCGCGCAACTGTCCTTCGTATCGCATGGGTGCTCACGCGGGCGGAGTAGTTCGAATAGCTATTCGATCTGTATCTACGGATGATTGCCCCCCAGCTTCTCCGCTGCCGCGCGTTCGTTCGCTGCGTCCGCGCCGCGACCCTCCCGATCGTATGCGATGGCCAACTGAAGATGCGCGTCCACATAACTCGGATCGCTGGTAATGGCGTCACGATAATGCGCAACAGCGTCGGCAATCTGCCCTTTCTCGAGGTAGGCGTTCGCCGTATTCGTTGCGAACTGCGCACGCTGCCGGTTCACCGCGACTCGGGTGAGGTCGGCGGCCTGCTTGCGTTCCACTGCAGCTTCGTCGCGCTTGCCTTCTTCCTGCAGAACGCTGGCCAGCGTAATGTGCGGCCCCGGCTGATTCGGAAGAAGCTCGATAGCCTTCCGCAGAGCCCGAGCAGCATCATCATTCTTTCCCTGCTGGCGATAGACGCTGCCCAGCACGGCCCATCCATCGCCATTGCCGGGCCTCCGATCGAGAGACGAGGTAAGGTTCTTCACTGCATCATCGAAGCGCCCCGCCTGCATATACAGGATGCCCAGGGTGTAAGGCGCGTCGGGCGACGCCGGATCGAGCCGCGCCGCCTCCTCCAACTCCTTCACCGCATCCGGAAGATTGTCCTTCAGCTTGAAAGCTAAACCAAGGTTGTAATGCAGCTGCGAATTATCAGGCGTCGCGGCAAGAGCGCTGCGAAATTCTCGCATCGCATCGTCGATGTCGCTCTCCTGCAAATATGCGGCGCCGAGAATCTGATGAGCGCCCGCATCGCCGGGGGCAATCGTCAGAACTCGCTGGCAATAACCGATGGCATCCTTCGCCTTCCCCGTCTGGATCAGCGCGACCGCGAGATTCGAGAGCGCCGCCGTGTTCTGCGGCTGCGCGCTTACGATCTGCTCGAAGAGTGGAATCGCACGGCTCACCGCTCCAGTTCGCTGCAGAGCCATGGCCAGCTGGTTCGTCGCCTCAATCGCTGCAGGGTCGAGCTTCCGCGCCTGCTCGAAGTGCGGAATAGCCTCTTCATCGCGGCCTGAATTCGTAAGCGCTCGACCCAATTCGACCTGCACAACGGCATTCTCTGGAGCAAGCTGCGCGGCGCGAGTCAGCTCATCGATCGCTCGCTGCATCCGTCCGGCATCGGAGAGTGATGCATTCCCAAGCGCCACCCCGAGATGCAGGTGCGCTGTCGCTAGCGAAGGATCGATCTGGATGGCCTGCGAAAACGCATCCTGCGCAGGCTGCCATTGCTGCTGCTGCGCATAGAGGGAGCCCAGCTCGTCGTAGAGCTCCGCAGGCTTCGGAGTCGCAGCAATGGCCTGCTGCAGATGGGCCGCGGCTGCCCCATATTGTCCGCTCGCGGCTTCCGCTCGTGCATACGCGGACAGCAAATCCGGTGGAAGCGGCGAGGAATCCGCCTGCAGCCCATCGAAGACGACGAGAGCATCTTTGAGATCGGCGGTCTGCACGTAAGACATGGCGAGATTCTCGAGCGCAGACTGGTCGTCCTTCTTGATGCCCAGCGCCAGGTTTAACTCCTCGATAGCCTCTCGATACGCGCCAAGCTGATAGAGCACGGCTCCGAGCGCGCTGTGGCCTTCTTCGACGTCGGGAGCAAGCTTCACTGCGGCCTCAAAGTCCTGTCGCGCTGTAAGCAGATCACCCTTTCCCGCCGCTTCGTAGCCCGCGTGAAAGGCCGCATCCGCGCGTTGCAGCGCATCCGTCGCCGGTTGAATCTGTGCGAACGACGCGGGCGCGAAAGCGAGCGAAGATGCACCGAGCCCGAGAATGAAGAGAGCACGCATCGACCAAATCTCTACGGCTTCGCCGCCGAGGCCGGGGTCCCCGACCGCAATTGTTGCGCCGCCTGAAATTCCTTCATCGCCTCTTCTTTGCGGCCCGTGGAACGGTACGCCTGTCCCAGAAGCATGTGCGTGGTGGAGTTTTCCGGATCCATCTGCGCCGCCCGCTCCAGGTACATCGTCGCCGTCACCGGCTGCTCCTGCTGCAACAAAACTCTGCCCAGAAGAATATACGGCCCGGTGGTGTTCGGCTCGAGAAGAATGGCCCGATCCAGCGCCTGGCGGGCCTCGGGATACTGCGAGTTGCGGATATAAGCATCCCCAAGACGGTCATAGACGCTGCCATTCAGGGGATTCAGCGCGCGCTCCTTCTGCAACTCGGCGATGGCCGCGCTCGCGTCGCCTCTGGCCAGAGCGATTTCTCCCAGCAGTTGATGTGCGAGCGGCAGCCGGGAATCCAATTGGACGGCCTTGCGAGCCGCTTCTTCCGCAGCCTCCAGCAGTTGATGGCGCAGCAGCATGCGCGCAGTGATCAGATAGGCGGGAGCGGAGTCGGGAGCGAAGCCGTACTGCTCGGCGAAGGCATGCCGCGCATCGTTGTATCGCCCCGCCACCACGTAACAGCTGGCCAGCACGTAATCAGGATCGACATTGACGCTCGCGACGGCGGTATGCGCTTTTTCAAGCAGTGGGATAGCTTCGGCCGGTTTGCCCATCCGATAGAGAACGACGCCGCGCATCTGCATGGACTCGAGATCGGCCGGGTCCTGTTCCAGCGCCTTCGAAAAGGAAGCATCGGCATCAGCCATTCGGCTCTGCTGATAGCTGATGAATCCGCGCAGCCGTTCGATGCCTTGCGGTTCCGGATGAACCGCTGCCAGTGCATCAAGGTCGTGCTGTGCCTCTTCCAGCTTTCCCTTGCTGATCAGCTCGCGCACGCTCCCAACCGTCGGCTGCTGCTCGCTTCCGGCGGACGACGCCTGTAACGATGGGTGCGCATAGGCCCCAGCCTGTGCCATCGGCAGCAACAGTGAGCAAAGAAGAAGAAATCGACGCATGATTCGAATGAAGAGAGTCTACTCCCGAAATGCGAAGAGGGGAGCCTGTCTCCCCTCTTCGCAAGTAGGAAGCTGCGTGCAGTTTAGAACTGCAATCGCAGCGAGAATTGCAGCTGCCGCGGGCCCTGTCCGAACTCCGCCGTACTGGAGCCGACGTAGATCGGTCCCTGGTCGATGTTGAACGTCGCGCCGCTGCCTCCGAATCCGGAATTGATATGGTTGAAGGCATTGAAAGCGTCGACGCGGAACTGCGCGAAGAGCGACTCGTGAATCGGGAAGTTCTTCTGCAGCGACAGATCGGTGTTGAAGAAGCCCGGTCCATTCGCATCGTTGCGCCCGGCGGTTCCGATGGTGTCGAGCGTCGGGTCGCTGAACCCGATGGGAAGCGTCCCGCCCGCGACGTTGCCGTTGAAGTACAGCCTCTGGTGCGTAACCGGGTTCAGCGATCCTAAGTGCGTTCTCAGGAAGCTGCCCTTGCCGTTGGGATAGCACGGAGCCGAGCCCGGAGCGTAGGCCGAGCAGTTGCTGAGAGTCAGGGTAAAGGGAAGGCCGCTCGCCCAGTTCAGCACCGGACTCAAAACCCAGCCGCCAAGGATCTCGTCCGTCCATGAGGGAAGGTTCGAGCCGAACATCTGATTGTGCCCGAAAGGCAGCTGATAAAGCCCATAAAGCACCAGCTGCTGCTCGCGGATGTCATTGTTTCTACCCTTGACCGCATCCCTGCTCCAGGTCGCGTAATTGTTATTGAAATCGAAGCCACGCTGCCACGCGTAGTTGATATTGCCCTGCAAGCCCTTGCTGATCTGCTTGGCCAGGGTGACTTGAAGCGCATTGAAGTGGCTATCCTGATCGTCGCCGTAGTACGCGATGCCTTGCGTCCATCCGCATGAGCCGGCGGGTACCCCGGGCTGAACCGCATAGGCGGGATCGGAGCAGGCGGCAAGCTTACCGCCGTAATATCGCTGCAGGTAGTTCTGATTATTCGTGCCTCCGTCCGGATTGATCCCGGTCGCGGATGTAACATCGGCCGCAGGAACATAGTGCAGCGTCTGTCCCGTAATGCTGTACGCCGCGGGCAGGAAGATACCCGCCTCATTGGGATTGGTATTGTTGCCGTCGCCGGCACTCAACGTGTGCGTCCCTTTATTTCCGACATAGGCCATGGTCAAAGACAAAGTCGGAGTAAGAGAGCGCTGCAGGCTGAGATTCCAGGCATCCACCGTTGGCATACGCAGATCATTGGGCCGGGCCTTCGGACTCGACGCATAACCTTGCGCTGGCAACAGCCCATTCGCAGGAATTGTCGGGAACGGATAAGCCGCGGGACCGCCCCCTGCCGGAGCTGCCTGACTCGGTGTCGCTCCCCCCTGGGTGCATCCGGGAGTGTCCGCTCCCAGGCAGAAGATATAGCCGTTGGTGTTGCCAGTGGAGATACTCTGGTTGACCAGGACCGGCAGGTTTTGCGTAACCACGTGCCCGAACATCGAGCCGAACACTCCGATGTCGAAGCTGCGTCCGTAGCCGGCGCGGATGACCGTCTTCGGATCGACCTGATAGGCCGCGCCAAGCCGGGGATTCAGAGGGAATGCGGCTCTGCTCCAGTTCATATTGCTGTTGATGTTGCCGTAGCCAGCGACACGCAGGTAGCCATCGGTAGTGACGTCGTCGTTCATCTGCATCAGCGAGCCATTTCCTTTGCCGTTGACCGACTCGGGGAAATAGAACTCGTAGCGCAGCCCGTAATTCACAGTGAGGTTCGGCGTCGCGCGCCAGGTGTCCTGGACATAAAAGAAGTCGCGCTTCTGGAATTCCTTGGCGTTGGTCGATGTGCTTACGTAGCGGTTAAAGCCGGTAACTTGTCCCAGGACGAAGGTCGCATACCCCAGGCCGCCTACGCCGCCATTCGAAGTAGGACCAGTCCCGAAATCGAGTAGCCCCGTACGATCGCTGTCGCTCGGTACGCGCAGGTTGCGCGCATAGCGCAGATCGCCGCCCACCTTGATGGAATGCGTGCGCCAGATCTTCGTCCAGTTATTTACGATCTGGAACTGGTCTTCGCGCTCGGTGAGTGGGCAGTTGCAGCGGTTGATATTCAGCCCGGAACCATACTGCGGGCCGCCCACGGTCGGGTTGTTCGGATTGGTCGCACCGACGTTGGTCGCGCCGAGATCCGATATATTGAAGCCGGGTGCGCCCGTGGTGATAGCGTTCAGATTGAGGCCTGGAATGCCCAGGTTCGTCGCGAACGCGGTTCCAGCGTCGTACTTCCCATCGCCGATGTTGTAGCGGTAATAGCCGACACGGAAATCGGTGAGCAGGGTCGGGCTGATGGCGATATCTGTGCCCGCCGCCAGGCTGTCGTTGGCTCCCTGCGAGTTGCCGCCGTAGTTGTTGATGCCGAAACCGGCTCCCCCCGCCGGACCGAAGATCGTGGTTCCGCTTAACGTGTCAGTGAAGCGGCTGAACCGCTCGAAGACATGGATCTTCTGGGAAAGCGTGTAATCGAGCCGCTCGTCCCATTGATCGTTGTTGAAGAGGCCCGTTCCGCTGGCCGCGTAGTTCGACGGCCCCAGCAGTCCGTAGGTGCCGCTCTTGTTCGGAGCATACGGCTGAAGCAGTTTCAGCAGTCCCAGAGCCTGAGGCGATACCTGGGCTGCCGGAATGACGCTGTTGGGATAGGGCAGGCCAGTCGTTGGGTTATAGATCAGTTGAGTAGTGCCGTTGTTGGTAAGACCCGGCTGCGCCTGGTATTCGCTGAAGTCGCAACCGGCCACCGTGCCGGCATAAGGCATCGCCTGGCCGAGGCAGGTGGCAATCAGGTGCGCCGACGGCACGCTCATATTGGCGGCAGTACCCACCTTCTGGCGAACGCCCTGGTAGTCCCCGAAGAAGAACAGCCTGTCCTTCAGGATTGGGCCGCCGACAGAACCGCCAAATTGGTTCTTGAGGCCCCCTGGAAATGCTCCCGACCCGGGAAACTGCGTGTAAGGATCGGTGGCCAGATTCGCATTGCTCTCGCGATAGTCGAACGCGCTGCCGTGGAAGCTGTTGGAGCCGGACTTGGTCTGGGCTGAAATGACGGACGAGACAGCCTTGCCGAATTCCGCGTCAAAGTTTTGCGTCGTGATCTTGGTTTCCTGGATCGCGTCGAGTGGCGGATTGATGACGATGATGCCCAGAATCGGATCCTGATTGTCGGTGCCGTCCAGGTTGAAGGCGACTCCGCCGAAGGCCTGGCCATCCACCTGAATCTGCTTGCTGGCCTGCGGATTCTCGTCGGCGGCATGGCTCCAGCTCAGCTGCTGCGCACCCGGCAAGAGCAATTGCAGGTTGGTGAAGTTGCGGTCGCCGATCGGAAGGTTATCGACCGTCTGCGAATTGAAGACCGTGGAGACATCGGCACGATCCGTCTTCAGCACCGGCACCGTATCCGCATTCACCTCCACCGTCTCCGTCGAGCCGCCCACCGCGAGTTGGCCATCCACCTTGGGAGACGTATCGGCGGCGACGACAATGCCCTTCGCTTCAAAAGTCTTGAAGCCGGCAGCAACTACCTTCACGTCGTATGTGTCGGGGATAAGATGCTCGACGGTATACTCGCCGGCCGCGCTCGTGGTGATTGAAACCGATGTTCCCTTGGCCTCGTCGGTGACGGTGACGGCGGCGTTCGGAACAACCGCTCCGGTGTTGTCGGTCACCGTTCCGTAGATCGAGCCGTAAACAGCCTGGGCTTCCGATCTCAGAGGGGAAAACGCCAGGAGCGCAACTGTTGCGCTCACTGCAAGCAAGCAGCGTAAACGGTGAAGCATGACTTACCTCCCAAAAAGTGATACAGCTGTCTGCGTTCAGCCTGCGCTCGTCTTCTCCTTTTTGAATTCCTGGCGGGAAGACTCAGGAGCGCGGGTGGTTTTTTTCTTGGTTCTCTTCATCGAGGATGAGGCGTGGGAACGCAATACGCTCCTATCTCAAATATCAATGCAATGGTTCCGATAATTACCGCCGGTTCCCTATACAACTCGCGACACATAATCGATGAAACATCGATGACAAAGAGATCTCTGGTTCGATAAGTGCCAGCTTCCTGCACCATGAGGTAAGAGCGGCATGGAACTGTCAGCCCTGCGATTCCGGCCACCGTTCTAGTAGCTCGAAGGAATCATTGTCAATATGTCTACAGTCATCTCAACCGAAAAGTTGACTAGCCATTTCCAACAAGGGAACGGCTTTCGCGAACGACCCCGCAAGCCCTGGAGGCCCTTGCAAGATCGCTACAACACTCCACAAATGGCTGTACAGAGTGAGCGAATCGCGCGCCGGGAGTTAGATAAATTGATTTAGTCAGAAGGGCCGGCCGATATCTTACTGACGCGCAAGCTAGCTCAACTCCTTGTGAGTGCGAACTCAGATTGGCATAGCCCAGCCGACCCGGAGAGGTTATTGCGGATTGTGGTTCCGGCTGCAAACTACACAACGACTAGGGTGGAGGTGAGCTATGTGACATGGCGTAGGAGAGCGACCAGGATCAAACGTTGCAGCAGAGGCTGTCATGCTGCCTGGTGGCGAGTCTAGCGTAAGAATCGAAGCCACGTATCTCTATGCGTGAACCTGCACCGTGCGCGCAAGCTCAGGCCCAGCAAAAAGCACCCGCCAAATTTCCTTCACTGCTCTTGATCGTTGACTTTGGTGGCATTCGGACCAGCTAGTAGCGAGGACGGATCAGACGCGGCACGATCCCGCTGCTGAAATCTAGAGGTGTGAGCCCCCCAGGTCGCATGAATGAAGGAGTCTAATTTCTGATATTCCTCTTGTCCTAAGGCTTGTCGAAGGTTCGCCATAGTGTTACCCACCAGTTGCCAGCGTTCGTCATTTAGGTGTTTGAGATTTTCTGGCGTTTTCATTTTGGCTATCTGAGCATTTGTATATTGTTCATGCAGTAAGCGAATTCCGTCTTGGACTTCCTGCTCCTTTGCCTCGATTGCGCGGTACCCTTCTAAGGCAACGCTTAGCATCTGCTTCGTTTCGTCCTCGCGTAAATGCACCGTATTCTGGTAGTCCCAGCGTATTTCGGAGATGTCCTTTCCCTCCGCCAATGCACGCTGAACTTCCTGATCCTCACGGCCAATATGCTGAAGAAAGAGGTAGTAGTAAATACGGTCCGGTACCGGCTTTGGGACAGCCTCACATCCTAAACACGGTTTCCTTTGCGTACCTGCTGCACCTGTTTGTGCCTGGATCTCAGGCGAAGAATTCTGCGTCACGCCTAAGGTAGATTGAGCGTACGCGATGCCGCTTATGAGCAGCAGTAGCAAGGTTGACCGCCGGAAAATCAGCCTCACTTGATCTGCTCCTTGAGCGCTCAACGTTTCTTGTCGCCCCATTCTCCCAATTTGGTCAATCCATTCAAAGCGAAATATAACTGTCAGCCCTGCGAATCCCCGCGTTGGAGCCAGTGAAAATGGGCAGTCGAGAATCCTCAACCGCCCATCTCCAACCTAAAACCTTTCGAAGACAACCTACAACGCCGTAGTAACCGCCTTTACCTCGGTGTAGTTATTCAGCACCTCGGAGCCCATCTCCCGTCCCCAGCCCGACTGCTTGTATCCGCCGAAGGGCAGCGCCGCGTCGAAGACGTTGTGGCAGTTGATCCAGACCGTTCCGCTGCGGATCCGCTTGGCCAGCTTGTTGGCCGTCGAGATGTTGCTGGTCCACACGCTCGCCGCCAGCCCATAGATCGAATCGTTGGCCTCGCGGGCGATGAGGTCGATATCTGCGTCGCTGAAGGGTTGCGCGCAGACCACCGGCCCGAAGATCTCCTCCCGCACCACCTTCATCTCGGGCTTGGTATGAGTCAGAACGGTGGGCTTCACGAAGTAGCCGCGCTCCGCGCCGCCGTTGCCGCCGGCCGTGGCCTTCGCGCCCTCTTTAAGTCCCGAGTCGATGTATCCGGTCACGCGCTGGTACTGCTCCTCCGAGACCAGCGGCCCCATCTCGGTCTGGGGATCGAGCCCCGGTCCGACCTTGATCTTCCCCGCAATCTTCGACACACCCTCCACCACCTGGTCGTAGACGCGCTCATGAACATACAAACGGGAGCCCGCGCAGCAGCACTGTCCGTGGTTGAAGAAGATGGCCGACGCGGTTCCGGCGATGGCTCGATCCAGATCGGCATCGGGGAAGACAATCGCCGGCGATTTCCCACCCAGCTCGAGCGTCACCTTCTTGAGATTGCCGGTCGCGGCTTTCACGATCAGCTTGCCCACCTCGGTCGAACCCGTGAACGCGATCTTATCCACCAGATCATGCGCCGCCAACGGAGCGCCCGCCCCCTCGCCATAGCCGGTGAGCACGTTGACCACGCCCTCCGGGAAGCCGGCCTCCATGATCAATTCCGCCAGCCGCAGCCCCGAAAGCGGCGTCTGTTCGGCCAGCTTGAGAACCACGGTATTGCCGGCCGCTAGCGCCGGTCCCAGCTTCCACGCCGCCATGAGCAGCGGAAAATTCCAGGGAATGATCTGCCCCACCACGCCGATCGGCTCGCGCAGCGTGTAAGTCAGGTATTCGCCCCCGGCCGAGATGGGAAAGGTGTTGCCGGTGATCTTGGTCGCCCATCCTGCCATGTAGCGAAAGAGATCGACCGCCAGCGGCACATCCGCCGCGCGTGCAACGGCCAGCGGCTTGCCATTGTCCATCGATTCCAGTTCGGCGAATTCTTCCAGATGCTGCTCCAGCAGGTCGGCCAGCCGGTTGAGCAAGCGGCCGCGCTGCGAGGCGGAGATGCGGTTCGCCGAGAACTGCCCCCACGGCCCCTCGTCGAAGGCCCGGCGCGCAGCCCGGACAGCGCGATCCACGTCGGAGGCTTCGGCCTCCGGCACCTGAGCCATGACTTCTCCGGTTGCCGGGTTGTAGACGGGCAACGTCTTGCCGGAAGCGGCATGAACGAACTTGCCGTCGATAAGCATGCGGTGGTCGCCGGAGATGAACTGGGAGGTGTTTTTGTCGAGACGAGGGTCGAGCGCGAGGGTGGCCATAGAAGGCTCCTTTTCCTGGGGATTCTTGGGCCAAATCACGCTACTCCTAAGCAAGGACCGCCGTCCAGAGCAGGAGAAAACGGCCCGAACCTCGCAGGAAGGTCCGAACTGCGGAGGGAGCCCCGGACTTCACACACGTCACAACATCAGAACAGGCGCCAAAGGCGCAATCGCCTGGACGGCTAGTCCCGCCAAAGGCGCAATCGCCTGAACGGCCAGTCCCGCCAAAGGCGCAATCGCCTGGACGGCTAGTCCCGCCAAAGGCGCAATCGCCTGGACGGCCAGTCCCGCCAAAGACGCAATCGCTGGACGGCTAGTCCCGCCGAAGGCTCAATCGCTGGACGGCCAGTCCCTACTCGCCCCAATTCAATCGCAATCCCACCCGCGCCGTACGTGGAGTTCCCAGCGTGGTAATCGGAGTCTTGCCCACCTCGATGCTGCGATCGAACAAGTTCTCCCCAGAGACATACATCTCCATGTGCCGCCCCACGCTGCGCGAAGCATAGGCGTCGAAGCGAAAGTAGCTGTGCAGCAGATACTGATTCGCATCGTCGTCGAACTGGTGTCCGCTCGCCCGCTCCTGCAGGCTCAGCAGCCCCAGCTTGGGATGCGACAGCCGCAGCTGCGCTGTAGCCATGTTGCGAGCTACCTGTGGAATCCGGTTGCCCACCAGCTGCGGCTCCTGCACGAATTTCGTAACCGTGGCGATTGCATATTGGTAGCCGCCTTCGAGCGAGATCCACCGCGCCGGCTGCGTAGCATAGTCGAGAGACACGCCGCGGCTCTCGATCTGGCCCAAGTTTTCGCGCTTCAGCGTGGTCAGCGTCGGAGTCGTGCTCAAAGTGAGCGCGGTGATGGGCCGGTTCACCTGCGTCCAGAAGTAGCTCACGCGCACCGTCGAGGCCAGGCGGCGCAGATCGGTCTCCAGGCCCGTCTCCCAACCAGTCGCGCGCTCCGAGCGTAGATTGCTGTTGGGTTGCGTCAGCTGCTGACCAACCTGGCCGGTGCGATAAAGCTCGTTCTCTGTCGGCGCGCGATAAGCTCGAAACGTCGAGGCGCTCAGCGCAACATTGGAAGTGATGCGACGCGTAACGCCCAGCCGTGGATCGAAGACCGTCTCGCTGAACGCCGGCAGCACCTTATGCGCCGTCGGGCTCGTATATTGCAGCGCATCGAAATTGGAAAAGTGATCCACGCGAGCCGAGCCGCTTAAGGTCCACTGGCGCGGCGTGTAAAGCGCTTCTCCATAAACGCCGGTCTGCCGCTGGCGCGCGGTCGTCGTAAGCAATCCGTGGCTGGTGAAGAGCGTCTCGTCATCCGAGGCGCGGACATCGTGCGTGTCGGCCCCGGCGAGAGCGAGAAGATGCGGATTCAGCGAATGGTGCCAGTGCAGCGCGGCTCCCAGCTCCGCCGCCGGATCTTCGGCATAGCGCGTCAGCGTCTCCGACGCCCGGCCCGTGGCGATGCTCGAAAAGTTCTGCCGGTAATGCTCGTTGTCCCCGTAGAAGCGAATCGCCAGGTCGGGAATGTCAGCGCCCGCAACATAGCGCCACAGGCGCGTGCCATTCGTGGTGAGCAGCGTGCCGTTGTGGCGCGCCTCGTTGAGCACATCGCCGCGCAGAAAAACACGGCTCTGGTTATCGGCGGAGAGCGACCCAAGCTGGCGATCGATCTCGACCAGCCCATTTTGCGCGTGGACATTCGAAGGCTGGTCGACCGGCCCGCGCAGGTTGGGCGCGACGAGAGTATAACCATCAGTCGCGATCAGCCCCGCGGTTCCCATCGCCGACCATCTCCCCGCCCGGATCGACGCCAGCGCGGCATTGTTGGATGTTTCGAGCGAGCCGTAATCGGTATCGAGCTGAAAGGTGCGCGCAGCCTGCGGCCGCACCGGCACGATGCTGATGACCCCGCCGATCGCGCTCGATCCATACAGGTCCGACGCACCGCCGCGCACCACCTCGACCGATTTGATGGCCATCGCCGGCAGCTCTTCCCAGTGAATCCAGCCGCCGTAGGGATCGTTCATCGGCACGTCGTCGAAGACCACCAGCGACCGGCTGGCCGCCGTCGATCCCAGCCCGCGCAGCGAGACGCCTTCGGTCGTGGGATTGGCTACCAGCGAGCTTGATCGCCGGAACAGCTCGAAGCCCGGAACCTGCCGCAGCTTGCCGTCGAGCGCCGGAGTGGTCGACTCTTCGAGCTGCTGTGATGTCAGCACGCGCGTGCTGGCCGGGCTGTCCATCGAAGGCAACGGCGAGCGATAGGCCGACACCGTGACCGTCTCGAGCGGCCGTTCCAGGACCACCTCGAGCGGCGCGTCAGATGTATTTTGCTTCCCAGCCGCGCTTTGCGCCGCCGAAATTGTCACCGTGACAGGTGCAAAATGCGCATCCGAAATCTGGATGCTGGGAATGCTTCGAGAGACCGCGAAGTTCCCATCGCCGTCGGTGGTGGTGAGGATCTTCCCTGAGCTATCCAGGATTTCCGCCCCGGCAACGGGCTTGCCCGCTGCATCGGTGACCCGGCCCCGAACTTGGCCAGCCCGGATTTGGCCGGCCCGGATCTCCCCAGGTGAGATTGGCCTCGATTGGGCAGGCAGGCCAGCAGGCAGCAGGAGTGCCGCGCAGAAGCAAAAGAGCAGTATCCAGCGAGCGATGCGGTTCATCTTCCCTTTCCCGTAATGCTTGCGATATTTACGGTGTTTCCAAAACAACGGACCGCGCCGATGGCGTTCGAGCCCTCATCGGGCAACTCGGCCAGCAGCTCGGCGATGGACTTCTGCGAGACGGGATGCCGAAGTCCCGGTGCGATCTCGGCCAGAGGCGCGAGCACGAAGCGGCGGCGCGGCGCCTCCGGATGCGGAAGTGTCAGCGTAGGCGAGTCGAGAGTAATCGGCAGGCCGTCGCAGGCCATGAAAAGCAGGTCGAGATCGAGCGAGCGCGGACCCTTGGGAACGCTCAGGGAGCGATTCCGCCCATACCGGCGTTCGATCTCGATGAGCGCCCCGAGCAGCTTTTCCGGGCCGGTCACAGTCTCAAGCTCAACCGCCGCATTGATAAAGGATGGCTGATCGGCAAAACCCACCGGCTGGGTGGCGTAAAGCGACGACACAGCGCGGACGCGGCCAATCCCCTCCAGCTCGCGAACAGCCGCCGCAACCAGCTGCTCCGGCTGCCGGTCGCCGAGCGGCTGGTTCGATCCAATCCCGATGTAGGCCACGCACTGCATCGCTTTCAGAATAGCCGGGACGTCGCCATCGCGGAGAGTTGCTCGGGCCTCAAAGCCCAAGCGATGCCCTAGGATGGAAATAGGATGAAAGTCGGTTTCTTTGGCGGAAGCTTCGACCCTCCCCACCGTGGGCACATCGCCCTGGCGCGGCTGGCCATCGAGCAATTGGAGCTCGACCGCGTGCTGATCGCGCCGGTGGGCACGCAGCCCTTGAAGCGGGATCAGGGCGCAGCCACGCCCTTTGATGATCGGGTGGCGATGGTGCAGCTGGCCATTGCCGGCGAGCCACGCATGGAAGTGTCGCTGGTCGACGCGCCGCGCAAAGACGGTCGTCCGAATTACACCATCGACACCGTGAACGAGCTGCGCCAGACCCTAAGTCCAGACGACACTCTGTATTGCCTGATGGGCGCCGATTCCTTCCTGACCATCGGAAAGTGGGACCGCGCCGGGGAGCTGCTCCTGCTCTGCAATTTTGTGGTGGGATCGCGTCCCGGCTTCAACCTGCAGAAGGTGGCAGCGGCCTTGCCGGAGAGCGTCTCCCTGGCGGCGGAGACGGGCAGCGCCCCCGGACGCCTGGTCATCGGCCTGCGCGGGCAGAATGGAAAAGAATCCCGGCTATGCCTGCTGCCCGATCTGGCCGAGGACATCTCGGCGACCGAGATCCGCTCCGAGCTGCGCATGGGCCGCCCTACCTCCATTGACCCCGCGGTAGCCGCCTATATCCAGCGTCACGGCCTTTATCCCTCGAAAGAAGCCGGCAGCTCGGTTTTCCCAGGGAATAGAAAGAGTTAGAGCATAATCTTATGAATTATTGGCGCTACAATGCCTGCTCACGCTAACATAGAACGTTCTTCCGGAGAAGAAACCAATCGAAATGGCGTCGAAAGAAATCCGCAGCATGGTATTGGCGGCAGCAGCCGCCTGTGAAGACAAGAAGGCTGAAAACACGCTGGTTTTAGAGCTGGATCCGGCGGACTCAGGCTTCACCGATTTCTTTCTCATCACCAGCGGGACCAATGAGCGCCAGACTCAGGCCATCGCCGATGAAGTGGAAGTGCGGCTGAAGCGGGATTTCGGCACCTATCCCAACTCCGTCGAAGGACGCCGCCAGGGCGAGTGGGTGCTGCTCGATTACGTCGATTTTGTGGTGCACGTCTTTCTCGCCGAACGGCGCGCCTACTACGATATAGAACGGCTTAGGAAATCGGCGCGCAATGTCGACCTGGACGAGTTGAAGGCTGCTCTCACCAAGAAGACCCTCGCCGTCCGGAAAAAGTCCGCTGCTAAAAAGGCCCCCCTGCCTGCAGCCAAGAAAGCAGTTAAGAAAGCGGCCAAGTCGCCCGCGAAGAGAGCCGCCAAGAAGGCTCCAGCAAAGCGGGCACAAAAGCCATAGCGGTTGGATGTTGGAAGTCCCATTGCAACATTCTCCAGTTCGAAAGTGACCACGCTGTCCCAGTTGAGGGACCAAAAAGTACGTATTCGGTAGAAGTCGAAGCCCAGCCTTGACCGGGGAAAGCTTGGATGGCTTGCGTTGGCATCCGCTTACAGGCTGCGTGAAAGAGTCAGCGCTGAACTCCAGGCCTCAAATGGCCGAAGAGATAGGGCTGAAGACTTTATTACTGACGAATTGCAGTATTTTTCTGTCTGGAGATCGAACCGTTATGAACAAGGCCCCCGCGTCGGAGCGACGAGTCGGAGAACTCTTAAGGGAACGCGCAGATTCTGCACTTTGGCCCGCTGAAATGTGCAAGCGGGTGCTCGAGTCCTCCCCGTGGCCGATGTTCGTCCTGGATTGCGAAAGCTGCAAAATCGTGGAAGTCAATGATTCCGCGATTAGAAAGTATGGCCACAGCCTCCAGGTTTTTCGAGAACGAGGCGTGGAGGAGCTGATTCCGGCCGAATATCAGGACGACCTGCGCGAGCTGCTGGCTCAGGGATTGGACGGCCCGCCCCGCGACTACACAGCCGAGCATTACCTCGCTGACGGCACACGAATCCCGGTAGAAATTACATCCTTCCCGGTGCCCTGGAACGGAAGGCCCGCGCGATTCTCCATGGTTCGCGATGGACAGGAGACGCCCCGCAGATCGACGCCTCCAATGTCGTCTTCGCGGTCGGATGTCCCGCAGATGACCGATGGCATCCCGCCGGTCGCCGGCACCGCCGCACACGATTTCAATAATCTTCTTACCGTCATCCTGGCCGTCGCCGAACAGATGCAGGAGGGCGAAGGCAATCCCGAACAGCAGGCGGAGCTGATCGCGAAGACCGTCCGCAATGCCCAGGACATGGCCCAGCAGAGATTGCTGCTCGGCTACCAGCAGCAGTCGCGGCGCGAACAGATCCAGCTCAATGCTGTCCTGAGCGAACAATCGGACATCCTGACTGCCGTGCTCGGCAAAGACATCGATCTGGAGATGGATTTCGACAACGATCTCTGGCCGGTCTTCGCCGACACGCTGCAATGGCGCGAAGTGCTCCTGAATCTGGCCATGAACGCACGCGATGCCATGCCCAACGGCGGAGCCTTTGTAGTCTCGACCCGGCGCGCGCTGCTGGCCGCCGATGACGCCGAGCTCGGCCTGCCTCATGGGCGCTACGTTCATCTCGTTATTCGCGATACCGGCATCGGCATGTCCCCGGAGACGCGTCTGCACGCCTTCGAGCCCTACTTCTCGACGAAATCGCGCGCCAAGAACAGCGGCCTGGGCCTGGCCTCCGTCTACGGCGTGATACGCCAAAGCGGTGGCGGCGTTCGCCTCACCAGCTCTCCCGGCGAAGGCGCCCGCTTCGACATCTTTATCCCCGCGCAGGACGGCGCCTGGTCCGAGGCCGAAAGCGGCCTCGTTCTCCTCGTAGAAGACGCCGACGAGCTGCGCAAGCTCATCCAGGACTTCCTCACCGGCCGCGGCTACGAAGTCATCTCCTGCGGCAGCGCGGAAGCTGCCATGCAGTGGGCCCGCTCTCTCGCCCGTCGCCTGGACCTGATTATTTCGGACATCATCCTTCCCGATGTAACCGGAGACATCCTGGTCGAGCAGGTGAGGCTGCGCCATCCCGCCGCCAAAGTAGTGCTGATGTCCGGCCAGGAGCAGACCCTGATCCACGGTCCCGCAACGGAATACGCCGTGTGCCTGCAGAAGCCCTTCAGCCTCCATCAGCTCGCAAAAACCATTTCGCAGCTGCTGAAGACGTCTCCCGGCCGCCCGATCCTGGGCAAAATTTAAAGCAATTACCTCCACAGAACAAGGGCAGGCACCGTCACTTTGTCGCTGCTCGCTTCGGGAGTTTCCAGTAGTCGCGCTTTTCGATTGCCGCCTCGACAGGAATTAGCAAATCCTCGTAACTAAAGTCGTAGACGTGTTGATCGACTCCCATCACCATCTGGTGCCATATGTTTCCATTTTGGGCACTTCGATTACTGTGACTAAATGCGAAAAGATCAGCCAGCTGTAGACCGGGAGTCTTTCGCATATTGCCCTTGGTAATCGAGCAATCGTTGAGCATAGGGTATTCTTTAAGCGCTTTAGGATTTCGCTTCCAGTCACACACATACCCGCGATAAGGCTCTAAGTCATCGAAGATCAAATGGTATTCACGAGCGCCTATTACCTTACTCCCCCATTCGACACATCTGAAAAACACTTCCCGTATAAGTATGTCGTAGGCGTCTACGGGCACTTGCGGATTATCGTTGCGTGCTTTGTTGTAGTCGTCTAAGGGTATCGTGGCACTGAATATGTAAAGGCCATGGCGGAAAGAATCGCGATTTCCTCCGCGCCGGGAATGTTCGTGAGCTACCGAAGCGAAGTCCTCCATAAGATCGGTTTGGTTCTTGTGCTCGGTGGCGTGGAAAAATGCCATGTGGTATTTGGGAAAAAGCGCAGTCCAATCTCGCTCAAATTTCTGCCATTGTTTCGGAGTGCCACAGGCTGCCGTAAGAGTCACGTGGCTGTACTGTGTGCTGTCGGCTTGGTTCCCTTCGTCAAAGTAGCAATGAAGATCAAGAGCCATAATTAAATGCTCCTCATTTAGTGATTGCGAAGAGTTTGAGAACCCTTAGCCATGAACACATATTCTCAAAACTCTTACTTCTCATCAGGAGATAATTGCCAATTTAAAGTTTGCCGGGCATGGCTTTCGGTTGACAGCATCCAACCGAAGCGATAGGTTTCTTACAGATGCAGATTCACCTTCATCATCGTCAGCACCATCATCATCACGTGACGAGCGTGTCGGCGGATCTGTTCGGCTTGAGTTAGCAGCCAGAATCACAGAATCCTGAAAAAGCCCGCCGGCGCGCAAAGCCCCGGCGGGCTTTTTGCGTTCAGGCCACAACCGAACAGGAAGATGAGGATATGACGGATACAACGATCGATTTCGCGAAGATGGATGGGCTGGTCCCGGGCATCGTGCAGGACGCCCGATCCGGGCAGGTGCTGATGGTGGGCTTTCTCAATGACGTCAGCTACCGGAAGACTCTGGAGACCGGCTTCGTGACCTTCTGGAGCCGCACCCGCCAGAAGCTCTGGATGAAAGGCGAGACCAGTGGCAATCGCCTGCGCGTCGTAGACGCCTCCACCGATTGCGACAACGACACGCTGCTCTTCCGCGTGGAGGTGGAAGGCGATGGACTGGTCTGCCACGAAGGCACGGTAAGTTGCTTCACCCGGTCCATCTCTCTGCCCGTCGCGGCGACCTCCGCCTCTCAGGAGGCACGGTAATGGCCAACAAGCTACGGCTGGGGATTCCCAAAGGCAGCCTGCAAGACGCGACCATCGCTCTCTTCGAACGCGCCGGCTGGCGGATTTACGCGAACGGCCGGTCCTACTTCCCGACCATCGACGACGCCGAGATCGAGTGCATGCTCATCCGCGCGCAGGAGATGTCGCGCTACGTCGAGAAAGGCGTCCTCGACGCCGGCCTGACCGGCATCGATTGGGTCGTTGAAAGCGGCCTCGACGTTGAGAGCGTAACCAGCCTCGTCTACTCCAAGCAGAGCCGGCAGAAGGTGCGCTGGGTGCTCGCCGTGCCCGAAGACTCGCCGTATCAGAAGGCCGAAGACCTGGCCGGCAAGGTGATCGCCACCGAGCTGGTCGAGGTTTCGAAGCGCTACTTCGCCGCCAAGAATGTCGACGTCAAGGTCGAGTTCAGCTGGGGCGCAACCGAAGTGAAGCCGCCCACTCTCGCCGACGCCATCGTCGAAGTCACCGAAACCGGCAGTTCGCTGCGCGCCAATCGCCTGCGCATCATCGATACGGTGATGGAAAGCGAAACCCGCCTCATCGCCAACCGCTCCGCCTACGCGGATACATGGAAGAAACACAAGATCGACAGCCTGGCGCTGATGCTGAATGCCGCAATCTCCGCGCAGGGACAGGTCGGCCTGATCCTGAATGTAGAGAAGGTGAACCTGCCCGCAGTGCTGAGCGTGCTGCCCGCACTGAACTCCCCCACCGTCTCCGAGCTGAGCGACCGCAACTGGGTAGCGCTCAACACCATCCTCGAAGAAGGAGTAGTCCGCGAGGTAATCCCCAGGCTCAAAGCAGCCAAAGCCACAGGGATCGTCGAATATCCGCTCAACAAGGTGGTGCTGTAGAGGAAGCGCGGTGCTGCAGAGGGATGTGGCTGTGGGGATTTGCTGCTGCACAACGATGTGCGCAGGAGAGGGACGTGGGGCTAGAGAGAGGATGTGGTGCTGCTGACATCCCGCGACACAACAACTTTGTCATCCCGACCGGAGCGTAGCGAAGTGGAGGGACCTGCAGTTTTTCACGACGCTCAGTGCAGGCTTTAGCCGGTCCACAAAGAAGCGATTTTGAAGGGGACGGGCTTCAGCCCGTCCGTTAGACTCCCGCGAAAAAGGGGCTTTAGTCCCGGAGGGAAAGACTCGAACAATGAAATTGCTCTCCACCAAAACAAAACTCGCCAGGCAGCGCATCGACGAGCTCATCGCCCGCCGCAGCACCACCTACGAACGAGCGCTGCCCACAGCGAAGCGCATCGTCGACAGCGTGCGCAAAGGCGGAGACCGCGCTCTCCGCCGCTACGCTGCCCAGCTTGACGGATATTCGCAACAGACACCGTTACGAATATCCGAAGCCGAGATTCAGGCAGCCTGGCAGGCCGCTTCCTCCGAACTAAAAAAGGCCCTGGCAACCGCGGAGAAAAACATCCGCAGCTTTGCCCAGCGGCAGCGCCCGAAGGAGTGGGACTTTGCGCCCGCTCCCGGAGTGAAAACCGGACAGCGCATTCGCCCCCTCGGCGCCGTCGGCTGTTACGTGCCCAGCGGACGCTATCCGCTGCCATCCACGCTGCTGATGACCGTGATCCCCGCGCAGGTAGCTGGCGTGGATCGCATCGTCGTGGTCTCGCCCAGGCCCGCGCCCGAAACCCTCGCGGCAGCCGCCATGCTCGGCGTCACCGAGATGTATCGGCTGGGCGGCGCGCAGGCCATCGCGGCCTTGGCCTACGGTACGGAAACGGTTGCGCGAGTCGACAAGATCGTCGGCCCCGGCAACGCCTTCGTCACCGCGGCCAAGAAGCTCGTAGCCTTCGACTGCGCCATCGATATGCTGGCCGGACCAACCGAAATCGTCGTCACCAGCGAGAGCGGCGAAGCAGCGGAGATTGCCGCCGACCTGGTCGCGCAGGCTGAGCACGATCCCGACGCGTTGGCCATCCTGGTAACGACGCAAACTGAACTCGCGCGAGCGGTCATCGCCGAAGTAAAGCAGCGCGTGCGATCCAACAAGATTGCTCGCGAAGCCATCGCCCCCAACGGAGTCGCCATCGTCGCCCAATCAACCGAAGAAGCACAAACCATCACCAATGCGCTGGCCCCGGAGCACCTGACCGTCGACTCCGCGGAAGATCTCGCATGGATAACGAATGCAGGCTCGGTCTTCGTTGGACGCTACTCGGCGCAGCCCCTGGGCGATTATGTCTCCGGCCCCAATCACACCCTGCCCACCAGCGGACTGGCGCGCGTGCGCGGCGGCCTGAGCGTGATGGACTTTTTGAAAATTGTCACCGTGCAGGAATACTCAGTCGAAGGATTGCAGCGTCTCGGCCCCGCAGCCATCGCGCTGGCCGAAGCCGAAGGATTGCTCGGCCATGCCGAAGCAATTCGTGTGCGCTCCACATTAAGGAGAAACAATGCCTGAGCTCACAACGAACAGGCTGGCCCCTCAGCCTCGCGAACTGATTCAGCGCATGAAGGAGTATCACCCGCCTCTGGGCGATCGCAGCGGCGTGCGCCTCGACTTCAACGAGAATACTTTCGCCTGCTCGCCGAAGGTTCTCGAGGCTCTCGGACAGGTCTCGCGTGCGCAGCTCACCATGTATCCGGAGCGCGAGCACGTAGAGGCCATCGCCGCGCAGCATCTGGAACTCAAACCCACGCAGGCGCTGCTCACCAATGGAGTCGACGAGGCCATTCACGTCCTCTGCCAGACCTACCTCGGCGCAGGCGACGAGATGCTGCTCCCCGTCCCCACTTATTCCATGTACGCCGTCTATGCCTCAGGCACCGAAGCGAAGCTCATCGAGGTCCGCGCGGAAGAGGATTTCCGCTTTCCGCTCAACGCGTTATTGGCCAGCATCACTCCGGCCACGAAGATCATTGCCATCGCCAATCCCAACAGCCCCACCGGCCAGGCGGTTCGACGCGACGAGATATTGAAGATCGTCGCAGCCGCGCCACACGCTATGATCCTAATCGACGAGGCTTATTTCCACTTTTACGGCGAGACGGTAATGGATCTCGTCGGGCGCGTACCAAATGTAATCGTGGCGCGCACATTTTCAAAGGTCTATGGCCTCGCCGGGCTACGTCTCGGCCTACTCGCTGCCGACGAAACGGCGATGAAGTGGCTGCGCCGCGTGATCTCGCCCTACAGCGTGAACTCGCTCGCTCTCGCCTGCCTGCCGGCGGCCCTCGAAGATCGCGCCTATCTGGATTGGTATGTGGGCGAAGTGCGAGCTGCGCGCGAGGAATTCACCGCCGCGCTCGCACGGCTTGGCGTAAAGTATTGGCCCTCCGAAGCGAATTTCGTTTTGACAAAGATCGGGGCTAAGCATGCCGCTTTCTCTGCCGCGATGCGAGCGCGAGGCGTGCTGGTGCGAGATAGATCGAGCGATCCGGGCTGCGACGGATGTGTGCGCATCACCATCGGCACGCGCGAACACACAGCCGCGGGCATGAAGGCAATGGAAGCAGCGCTGCGGGAGATTGGTTGGACAGGAGACGAGGCTTGATGGCAACGAAGACGGCGACGAAAACAGGAAAAAAACGCGTAGGCGTGATTGACCGCAAGACAGCGGAGACGGAGATTCATCTCAAGCTCACCATAGAAGGCTCAGGCCGATACAAGGTCTCGACCGGCATCCGCTTCTTCGATCACATGCTCGAGCTCTTCACGCGGCATGGCGCCTTCGATCTCGAGCTGACCTGCAAAGGCGACCTCGATGTCGATCAGCACCACACCGTCGAAGATGTGGGCATCGCACTCGGCGAGGCCGTCGATCAGGCGCTCGGCGATAAGCGCGGCATCCTGCGCGCCGGATACTTCCTGATGACCATGGACGAGACACTTGGCCTCGCCGCCATCGATCTCAGCGGACGCGTGGCCTCCGTGGTAACGACAAAAGTAAAAACGCGATTAGTCGGCGATCTGCAATCCGAGCTGGTCGACGATTTCTTCGAGGGCTTCGCGCGCGGCGCGAGAGCCAACGTGCACTTGAAGACCATGTACGGGCGCTCGAACCATCACAAGGTTGAGGCGCTCTTCAAAGCCTTCGCGCGCGCCCTCCGCGTGGCCTGCTCGCGCGACAAGCAACTCGGCCAGATGCTGCCTTCGACGAAAGGATTGCTGTGATTACGGTCATAGACTACAAGGCCGGCAACCTGACCTCCGTGGTGAAGGCGCTGCGCGCGGTGAGCGCCCACGTCACCGTGACCGAAGATCCGGAAGTGGTGCGCCACGCCGAAAAAATCGTGCTGCCTGGGGTTGGCCATTTCGCCGCGACGGAATTTCTGGAGACGCGCGGAATCAAAGCAGCAATCGTCGAAAGAATCGCTGCGGGCGTGCCGTTTCTCGGCGTCTGCGTGGGTCTGCAGTGGCTCTTCTCCGGCAGCACCGAGGCTCCTGGCATGCCCGGATTGGGAACCTTCGATGCGGTATGCGAGCGATTCGCCGAAGGCCGGAAGATTCCCCATGTCGGCTGGAATTCTCTCAGCGTGCGCGGCGATTCGCGCCTGCTGGCGGCCGTTCCGGATGGAAGCTTTCTCTATTTCACCCACTCATACCGCGCCCCTGTGACAAATGGCACCGTAGCAGTTACAGAATACGGCGGCCCGTTCACGGCAGCCGCCGAAAAGGGAAACGTGATGGGCGTGCAGTTCCATCCCGAGAAGTCCGGCGTCACCGGCCTGCGCATCCTGCGCAATTTTGTGGAGCTGCCATGCTAACCAAGCGCATCATCGCCTGCCTGGACGTGAAGGACGGCCGCGTCGTTAAAGGCGTGCAATTCATCGATCTCGTCGACGCGGGTGACCCTGCGGAGCTGGCTGCGCGGCACGCTCTCTCCGGCGCAGATGAAATCGTTCTGCTCGACATCACCGCCACGCACGAAGAGCGCGGCACCCTCATCGACACCGTGAAGCGCACCGCCCGAAGGCTATTTGTGCCCTTCACCGTCGGCGGCGGCATTCGCACCCTCGACGATGCGACAGCGGTCTTCGATGCGGGCGCGGACAAGGTGAGCGTGAACTCCGCCGCCCTGCGCAGGCCGGAGCTGATCGACGAGATCGGCTCGCGCTTCGGCGCACAGGCAGTGATTGTCGCCATCGATGGCAGGCGCAGCGGCGAAGGCGCCGAGGTCTTCATTGAAGGCGGACGCAAGGCTACCGGCCGCGCCGTCGTCGAATGGGCGCGCGAGGCCGAGCAGCGCGGCGCGGGAGAGATTCTACTCACCTCCATGGATGCGGACGGCACACGCGCCGGCTTCGATTGCGAACTCACCGCGCAGGTCAGCGAAGCTGTGTGCATCCCCGTCATCGCCTCGGGCGGCGCGGGCAACGCGGCACACTTCTCCGATGTGTTTCTGCGCGGCAAAGCCGATGCGGCGCTGGCTGCAAGCATCTTTCACTTCGGCATCGCCGACGCGCGCGTGCTCAAAGAAGAGATTGCGCGCGCCGGGGTAGCGATGAGGCTGCCATGCTGATTCCTTCGATTGACCTGATGGGGGGACGCATCGTGCAGCTGGTGCGCGGCGAAAAGCTGAAGCTGGCCTTCGACGATTTCGAATACTGGATCGAGCGTTTCTCGTCGTATCCCATGGTTCAGCTCATCGATCTCGATGCGGCCATGCGACAGGGCAATAACGCCGCGCTCATCGAGAGGATCGCACGCCGCCTTCCCTGCCAGGTGGGCGGCGGCATTCGCGACGCAGCGCGCGCGCAGGCCCTGCTCAGCGCGGGAGCGCGGCGCGTCATTGTCGGCTCTGTTCTCTTCGATTCTGATGGCGTAAACACAGCGGCCGCGTCTGCCTTCACAGACGCCATCGGAAGCGAGCAGTTCATCGCCAGCATCGATACCAAAGGCGGCCGCATCGCCGTAAAGGGCTGGAAAGAGCAGGTCGAGCTCACTCCCGAACAGGCCATTCGCGATCTCGAGCCCTTCTGCAGCGGCTTTCTTTACACTCACGTCGATACCGAGGGCACCATGCAGGGATTCCCCCTCGAACGCGCTAAAGTCTTGCGCGCCCTCACGCAGCGGCAGTTGATTGTTGCGGGCGGCATCCGCGAACAGGCGGAGATCGATGCGCTCGATGCCATGGGAGTCGATGCAGTTGCCGGAATGGCCGTCTACACCGGCCTGTTGGCTACTTGAGCTTGCGGAAAGTAGCCGGCTTCGCCTCGCGAGCGCGCTGAGCGAATCCAATGACGAAAAACACGCCCGTGATCAGCCCAGGCAGCCATGCCTGGTGGGCGTGTCCGCGTGCAGCGGTGATTAAAACATCGATCAGCCACAGGCATGCGATCAAAAACCAGATGGTCGAGCGGCGCATTTCTTCGCAGAATAGCATCGTATTGGTGCAGATGAGCTAAGCTGGTGGGTCCGCCTGGGCCAAGCGGACGCATTCACGAAATCGAGATGCGACCATGACGACAAAAAAGAGTTCGATACAGCTTGCGAAGCGCCTGGATGAAGTCGGCTTCTCCGACATTGTGCAGATACGGAATAAGGTTCTGGAACTGCGCGCCAGCGGGCAGACCGTCCACGCCTTTCACGGCGGGGAGCCATTCTTCGATACGCCGGAGACGGTGAAATACGCAATGATGAAGGCGCTCGTCGAAAACAAAACTCGCTACGCGCCATCCTCCGGAATCGAGCCGCTGCGCGAGGCGATCGCCAAAAAGCTGCAGATGAAAAATCACATCGACGCCAAGACGGACGACGTCATCGTCACTGCCGGCGGCGCTCATGCGCTCTTCGTCGCCTTCCAGGCCCTGCTCAACCCCGGTGACGACGTGCTGTTGTTTTCTCCCTACTGGACGCCGATCCGCGACATGATCACCGGCGCAGAGGCTCGCGCGCTTCTGGTCCCTACGGGGCCGGCGCGACGCAACGGCCTCACCAAAACCCTGGAAGAGTTTTCCACTCCGCACACCAAGGCCATCTACTACAACACACCGCAAAACCCGTCCGGCACCGTCTTCACGCGATCCGAGGCCGAAGAGGTCGCGGCCTTCGCGAAGAAGCGCGATCTCGTCGTCATCGCCGACGAAGCCTACGAAGACCTGGTCTATGACGGCGACCACGTCTCCATCGCCTCGCTTCCCGGAATGGCCGAGCGCACCATCTCGACCTACACTTTTTCGAAGACCTACGGCATGACGGGCTGGCGCATCGGCTATGCCGTCGCCAGGGAACCTTTCATGTCCGGCCTGCGTAAGCTTGTCTTGTATTCGGTAAACGGCGTGTCGACATTGACGCAATGGGCCGCGCTTGAAGCACTGTCCATCCCGCAAAGCGCCATCGATGCGCGGCGCGACGAGTACCGCATGCGGCGGGACATCCTCGTGGAAGGACTGAATGACGCCGGGCTGAAATGTGAAATACCGGCAGGCGCGTTTTATGCCTTTCCTGAAGTTACAAATCTAAACAAGGACAGCCGGAAGGTTGCGTCGATGCTGCTGGATAAAGCGCATGTGGCAACCATTCCCGGCGTGGTCTTCGGCGCGCAGGGCGAGGGTCATGTGCGTTTTGGATACGCGATGCCCAAGGAAGCGATTGTGACCGGATTGAGTGCGGTGAAAGCCTATTTGAAGTCGCAGCCGAAAGGCGGCCGCTGATTTACATTTTTCTGACGTTTTCTTCACGCACCGGGCCAGGGAGAGAAAGATTCGCGTCTAAATTAGGTCTCCTGCGTCCAATCTTGTGTTCTCCTAGCCATATACGTGCAGCGAAAATCAGTCGAAGAGAATCTTTAATCACATGAATTTCTATTTTCTTTCTTCCCGGATGGCCGCAGCGATCGTTTGCCTGCCTCTAGCTTTAGGCATCGCGCAGGCGCAGGACACTTCCGCGACCGTGCAGACCGCTGCGCTCACGGCAGATGCAATCGGCGCTAATCATCTTCCCGATGCGCCGGACTCCGCCCAGCAACAGGCCCCCGCTCCCACCGCGCAAACCACTACCGACACCAGCCTCGAGGGCAAGCAGACTAAGCGGATCCTGGGCATCGTGCCGAACTTTCGTTCCGTGTCGGTCAACGCCAAACTGAAACCCATGTCCGTGAAAGAGAAGTTTATCGGGGCAACGGAAGACAGCTTCGATTACTCCTCCTTCATCTTTGTCGGACTGCTGGCCGGCGAAGCCCAGGCTGAAGATTCCTACCCCGCGTTTCATCAGGGCGCAGCCGGATACGCGCGCTACTACTGGCATACCTTTGCCGACCAGACAGACGAGAACTACATGGTCGAATTCATCTTGCCGACCGCGTTTCATCAGGATCCCCGTTATTACACGCTGGGCAGCGGCGGCTTTTTCAAGCGCGTCGTCTACTCCTTCTCGCGTGTCGCAATCACGCGGCAGGACGATGGGAAGGAGATGTTCAACTTCTCCGAAGCCATCGGCGCAGGCGCGGCCGCAGGCATCTCCAGCCTCTATTACCCGGGTGTCTATCGTGACTGGACGAAGGTGGGACAACGCTGGGGAACCAGCGTGGCGCTGGATGGCGCAACCTTCGTCTTCAAAGAATTCTGGCCCGACATCAATAACAAATTCTTCCACCAGAAAGACTAGCTTCGTTTCTGTTCGAAACCGCTTCCCCAACTGAAGAAAGCGGCCAATTGATGAAACCCAAAAATCTGTTCTTCGGAGGGAGCGTGAGGCTTCAGCCTCACGAATAGGCCGATAGAATTCAGCGGGCTTTAGCCCCGGACCTTCCGCTTCCTCACACGAGGAAGCGGTTTTCTTTTGCAATTAAGATCATGAAAAGCAGATTGAAGGAGCAAGGCAGGATGCTGAAGGTCGGAGTGCCGTCGTGGATCGATGAACACCTTTTTGCGAAATTTCCATCGGGCGTCTCGATCCAACGCATGGAATCGAACCTCACGCGCGACCTCGAGGTGGAGTTCCTGGTCGCGTATCCATCGGTAAAGGGATTCCAGCAGGCCCTCCCGCATCTTCACGGCTTGCGCGTCGTGCAGGCCATGACCGCCGGCGTGGACTGGTTGAAGAAGCTGGTTCCCGAGGGCCTCGTCCTCTGCGACGGCCAAGGGATGCACAACATTCCGACTGCGGAATGGACGATCACCGCAATCCTGAGCTCGCTGAAGTTTTTCCCCTTCTATCGCGACCTTCAACACACGGGAGAGTGGCAGCGGCTGAGAGAAGCCGACACGACCTATCGCCAGCTCCATCGCAACGAACAGCTCACCACGTTCAAGGTCTTGCAGGAAGAGCTCTACGGCAAGCGTGTGATGATCGTGGGCTACGGGTCGATCGGCAAGTCGATCGAGGAGCGCCTGCTCGCATTCGGCGTTGACATCGTTCGCGTCGCACGCAGTGCGCGCGACGGTGTGGAAGCCATCGAGCGTCTTCCTGAACTACTGCCGCAGGTGGATGTAGTAGTGCTGATCGTCCCGCTCACCGAAGAGACGACGGGCATGATCGGCGCCAGGGAGCTGGCGCTGATGAAACAAGGCGCACTTCTCGTCAATGCCGCGCGCGGGCCGGTGGTGCAGACCGATGCGCTTGTCGAAGCTCTGCAGAGTGGGCGTATCCGCGCCGCGTTCGATGTGACCGACCCCGAGCCATTGCCTCAGGATCATCCGCTCTGGTCGGCTCCCAATCTGCTCCTCACGCCGCACATCGCCGGCTCTACCCCGCGCTCGATGGAGCGCGCCATAACCTTCGCCGCGGAACAGGCAGGACGCTACCAGCGCGGCGAACCCCTGCAGAACGTAGTCACCGGCAACTATTAAAGTTGCTCGTATCTTTTGACATCTTCAGGCTCACTCACAAAAAATTGTCATCCCGAGCGGAGCGTAGCGAAGTCGAGGGACCTGCAGTTTGCCTGTGCAATCACCAATCTTTGCGGTTACAGCCTACATTTTGAATTCAAAAAGAAGTATGTGAACAGAGCCAAGCCGTCTTCTAGATGACTCGCATCAAGAACGGTTTCGTATCACGGCACGGCTTCAGCCCCGGAGTATAACCTCTGCTGGCAGTCATAAATCATCTACCAGACCAGCTCTAATCTCCCGAGTTCAGTGATTGTTTACATAAATTGTCATCGTCATGCATTGCGTGAACGGCTCCTGGTCAGGAAGCGGTCTAACGTTGCCAAACTTACGCCACCGGCATTACTCTTCCGCCATGCGACCCCTTCGGTATTCCATCAACGTCACATTGGACGGGTGCTGCGATCATCGGGCAATGATCGCGGACGAAGACTTGCATCGTAACGCAGTCGAGAACATCAACCGGGCCGATGCCCTCCTCTTTGGCCGGGTGACTTACGAAATGATGGAGGCGGCGTGGCGGCCGGCGGCACAGACGGGAGTGAGGCCCGACTGGATGGTCGAGTGGGGGCTTCCCTTCGCCCGGACGATCCACGCGGCAAAGAAGTACGTCGTATCGAGCACCCTGGACCGGGTCGATTGGAACGCGGAGCTCGTGCGCGGAGATCTGGAGAAGGCCGTTCACCAGCTCAAGCAGGAGCCAGGTAAGGAACTGTTCGTGGGAGGCGTGAAGCTCGCGCAGGCGTTGGCGGAGCTGGGATTGATCGATTTGTACGAGTTGGTCGTGCACCCCAGGCTAGCCGGACACGGGCCGACGTTGTTCGCGGGGCTATCGAAGCATATCGACCTGAGGCTCGTGGACCGGGTGGAGTTCACCTCCGGGGCAGTGGCGATGCGGTATGAGCTGAAAAGATAGCTCTTGGATTTGTTACCCGGGCCGGCCTACTCCTCAGAATTCGCGGCCGGCACAACATGGCTGGGCACCACCGAAGTCAGCTCGGGCGCCGCGTCTACGGGATAGAGAAAGCGCAGCGGTGATTTCACCGCCTGCCCCAGCACATACTTCAGAATTGAAAGCCGCTCGCTCCGCTGCACGTTGTAGGCGCGCAGCGCCACCACCGAGGCGATCGAGAAGCTCACACCCAGATTCAAGACGAATGTGATGCCGATCCCCGCGACAGCCGAGTAAAGCCAATCATGTCCGAAGGCCGCAGTCCCGTAGCGCGCCGCCGCCAGGGCCAGCATGCCGGTGCTGAGCGTAACGTGGCGAACATCGAGCGGCAGGCCGAAGAAGCGGGCGATCTCCGGTGTGAAGCCGAGCAGGAAGCCCAGCACGATGCTGGTGCTCCAGCTGGCGATGTTGTTCTCGAACCATGCTGCGCCGCGCTGCATGCGGCGAATGCCCACACGCTGGCCCACGGGATGCGCGGCAATCGCAGCCGGCAGCCGGTGATAGACAGCGAAGTTTTCGCACCATCCTCCGATCAGCGCGGCCAGCCACAGGATCACGCCGGTCAGCGCCGCATCGATTGCCGTCGCCGAGCTGAAAGGGTGCAGAGTCTCATAGACGTGCCGCGCGGTCTGGTCGGGAAGATAGTGCGCGCTGAACATCTTCTGCCACAGATGCTCGAAGGCGATGGCTCCGGCGCAAACCGCGAAGACATTCCCGATAGCGGCGGCCAGCTGCGTGCGGCTGATGGATGCGGCGAAGTCCGCGATCTTGCTGCGCCGCGAGGCTCCCCGATTCTGTCGAATAATACCGGCGAAGGTTGCCGCCGTCATCGACGGCTGCTTGGTGGCCAGCGCCAGCCCAAAGATCTGCAGCAGCAGAAAGCTGATCGCGTAGTCGATCCCGATTAGAAAGCCTTCCACAAACGGCGGCCAGTGGCTTTCCACCACGCGCAGCTTGAGTGCAGCGGTAAAGACCGTGAGCAACCCTCCGCCAATCGCCGCGAGCCACATCTGGCGATATTCGCGCAGCGAGTGGGCGATATAGTGTTCGCCGCCGTGGCCGGTGCGCTCCACCGTTTTGCGCGCCAGCAGGTTCAGGTTCTGCCGCACCAGCGCCGAAATCCGTGTGTCTTCGAGCAAGCCGGTCACCAGCGTGTTGAGCAGCTGGCGCGCGGCAAACGACGGCTTCGGCGCGGCCTCGTCACCCTGCCGCAGCTCCGGCGCATGATCGACCAGCGTGGCAGCCAGCATCTCCATGCGGTCCAGCGCCGCCTCCATGCTGGTTACGTCGAACATCAGTCCGGTACTGACGCCCGAATCCTCCATGTGCAGGCGCACCTGGTTCAGCTCGTTGCGGCAGGCGCGAATCGACTCCTCCCAGTGATGGAAGTGCGCGCGCTGCTGCTCCGAATTCTCCGAGCGCACAAAGGTGTCGGTGGCGAAGACCAGGCGATAGAAAGGCGGCTGATCCAGATTTTGCGTGCTGCGCTGGCGAATAGCCGGTGTCGCTCCGCGTCCCGCGATGCGCGACGCCAGCAGGCACAGGGACTGATGGATGTTCTCGCGCACCCTCGGCATCGCATCGAGGCCCAGCGAGGGCCACAGCAGCCTGCCCAGGCGCGTAAAGACAAAGCCATCGATGGAGCGGAAGCGCTCCACAGCCTGCGGCGAAGAGAATACCGCCGCAAACAGCCGCGCCGTATCGACATTCTCGCGCGCCGTAGGCAGCAGCCGCTGGAAGATGCGCTGCGTGGTCTCGTGCCAGAGCGCATGCTGCGCGGGAATTCCGGAGTCGGCCAGGAAAGAGATCGAATCCAGCTGCAGCACCACCTCCCGCAGAGATTTCTGGAAGCGGCCGCGCAGGTCGGAATCATGCTCCAGCAGCCTGATCCATCGGATCAGTCCCGCAGTGAAGGCGCGCTCCGTCGGCAGCGTCCAGATCGACGTGAAAAGCACGATGAGGCGGCGGGTCTGGGCGGCCAGGTTATTCGCAGCGCAGAAAGATTCCGTGCGCTTGCGCAGCTCCGACTCCGGACGAGCGAAGACCGGAGTTTGGCGGCGAAACCGGAGTTTGCGAAATGGCTTAAACGTCGGCATTCGGCCAGGAACGGGGCTCCAGAGGTTGAAATGCGTTCTCGACGATATTGTCCGCCACTCCAGGACAACTGTGACAACTGTTAAGCGCCGCAAGGATGAATTTCGGCCGAACCCCGGCGCCAGTCCCCCCGAGCCGCCAGATTACGCACACAAACTTGTCATCCCGACCGAAGCGGAGGGAAGTAGAGGGACCGGCAGTTCTCAACCACTGGCGCTCCAGCCGCCAACGCTTTTCAAACCTGTGCAGACGCCCCCCGCACCCGCCCAGACAGTCTCGTATCGGGGCATGGCTTCATGCCATGCCATAAAACGCCCCACTTTCGGGAGGCGTCAGCCTCTGACGCAGCCGCACCCCCATAACGTTTGCGTTAAAAGATGACTGAAGCGTATCAATCAGATGCAAACTCGGGGCCCGAAGGAGGCGCATCGCCTCGGTTCCACCGCTACCGGATGCTAAACTTGGAATTCCGGCCTGAGTTTCAGCCCCATTTCACCTCGTCGAGATCTCCCTTGCCTGAAGCTAAAAAGAAAGCAGCCTCCGTGAGTTACGCCGATGCCGGCGTCGATATCTCGAGCGGCGATCGCGCCAAGCAGCGAATCAAATACCTCGCCCAGCGCACCTTTTCCAAAAATGTCCTGAGCGAGATCGGCGGCTTCGGCGGCCTGTTCAAGCTGGACACCGCCAAATACAAGCAGCCGATTCTGGTCTCGAGCGCCGATGGCGTCGGCACCAAGCTCAAGCTGGCCTTCGAGCTGGGCATTCACCACACCGTGGGCGCCGACCTGGTCAACCACTGCGTCAACGACATCGGAGTGCAGGGCGCGACGCCGCTTTTTTTCCTCGATTACCTGGCCACCGGCCGCCTCGATGGCGAAGTAACGGAGAAGATCGTCAGCGGGCTCGCCGATGCCTGCCGCGCGAATAGCTGCGCGCTGATCGGCGGCGAAACCGCCCAGATGCCCGGCTTTTATCAGGATGGCGAGTACGACCTGGCGGGCTTCATCGTAGGCGTGGTGGATCGCGACAAGCTGATCACCGGAGCCGGCATCAAACCGGGCGACGTGCTCATCGGGCTGCCCTCCACCGGCCTGCACACCAACGGCTACTCCCTGGCGCGGAAGCTCTTCTTCGAAATCGCCGGCTATAAGCCCGAGCTGTACATCAACGCGCTCAAGGATAAGGCAGGCGCGGCGCTGATGAAGACCCATCGCAGCTACCTGAGCGTGATCCAGAAACTCACCGCCGGCGAGCTGGTCGAGGGCATGGCTCACATCACCGGCGGCGGCATCACCGAGAACCTGCCCCGCATCCTGCCCAAGGGCCTCGCCGCAGTCGTCGACATCGGCTCCTGGCCGGTGCTCCCCATCTTCGAGCACCTGCGCGAGCTCGGCAACGTAGAGCAGGAAGAGATGCTGCGCACCTTCAACATGGGCATCGGCCTCATCGCCGTTGTCAAGCCGGAGAAGTTCAAACGAGTAACCGGACTGCTCGATCGCGCCAGCGAAAAATTCCACGTCATCGGCCGAATCGTAAAAGGCGACCGCAAGGTGATTTACGGCTGAGTAGCGGGCAGCTGAAGTTCGGTCAGCTAAAAAGCGGTTAGCTAAAGGCCGGTCAGCGATAAAGCGGCTAGCAACAGCCAAACCGGGTGCCCCACATCTCGCGTTTGAGATGTGGGAATTTTCCAATCGGGTACTGCGCAGCTAGTGTTCAGTCACAAAACGGCCGGCAACTTAGAGAGAAGAAATCCTCGATCTTAAGGCCGGATGGAGCAGGGACCACCGGCCGCCAACCGTTTCATAGCGAACCGCTTCTTTAGCGAACCGCGTCACCGCCGACCGCTTCTTAGCTGCCCACCCTGCTACCCTGAAAACGATGAGCTCCACAAGCAAACTCGGCATCCTTCTCTCCGGCCGCGGCTCCAACTTCCTCGCCATCGCCGACAGCATCGCGAACGACCAGTTGAAAGGCTGCGAGATCGCCGTAGTCATCTCCAACAAAGCCGACGCACCTGGCCTCGCCGCCGCACAGGAGCGCGGACTGAAAGCCGTCGCCATCGAAGCCAGGGGCCGCAAGCGAGCCGAGCACGATGAAGAGATCGTCGCCACGCTGCGCGCCCACGGCGTGGATTTGGTCTGCCTGGCAGGCTACATGCGCCTGCTCTCGCCCGAGTTCGTGCAGGCCTTCCCGCAGCGCATTCTGAACATCCATCCCTCGCTGCTGCCCGCCTTCCCCGGCCTCGACGCCCAGCAACAGGCCTTCGATTACGGAGTGCAGGTGGCCGGATGCACCGTCCACTTCGTCGACGAGCAGCTGGACCACGGAGTTATCGTGCTGCAGAAGACCGTCACGATCCTCGAAGGCGATGACGCGCACGCACTCTCCGAGCGCGTCCTCGAGCAGGAACACATCGCCTACAGCGAAGCCATCGCCCGCGTCGTCAGCGGCCAATACACAATCGAAGGCCGCAGATACATCAAGCGATAAACCGCGCGCCCCACATCTCGCTTTTGAGATGTGGGAAATCTCAAGGACCGGTAAAAAGTGCCGAAGGCGCAAAATGCCTGGACGGCCAGTCCCATCTCGCTTTTGAGATGTGGGAAATCTCGAGCACCGGTAAAGAAGTGCCGAAGGCGTAAGCCTGGACGGCCAGTCCTCACCGCACCTCCAGCTCACCCTCCAGTTCCTCTACTGACTCCGGCTCCGCCTCGATGACTCCTCCAGCTTTCGATCGCCACGCGTAAACCGCTCCGCCCACAACCCACACCGCAACGACGTACGGCCACAGGTTCGCCGGGAACGCCGGAACGGGATACAGGTTATTCCAGAGCGGCCACAAGAGAAGCGCCGCTCCCAGTCCGGCCAGTAGCATCCATCCGATCCTGCGTTCGCGAAACGCTTCGACACACTCGGCAACGGTCACGCCGAAGTACACCAGCACGATAGCCAATGTAGCCATCGTCGCCAAAGCCAAAGCATACGGAAGGGGACCTGTGCGTGTGATCAGCGCCCAAATGCAGGTTCCCGCCGCGCACAGCCCGGAAACCACCGCCACTGCCGTCCGCGGCGTGCCGTGTTTCGGGTCGAGAGCTGTAAACCATGGCCACCTGTTCCCCAGGCTCAGCGCACGCAGCATCCGCGCTGTTGCCGCCGCACCGCCCAGCGTACCCGCAGCGGTGCTCACCAGCAGGGCCACATCGATGCACAGGGAATAGCTGCGCGACATATACCGCACGGCAAGTACGCTCAGCGGAGACTCCGCGCTCGCCAGATCCGCCACATGGCCAAGCCCGTATCCCATCACCTCCGCATAAGTCACAAACACATAGAATGATCCGGAAAGAACGAGCGTCAATGTAAGCGCCAGCGGGATAGCGTACCGCGAGTTTTTTGTCTCCTGGCTGAGCGTTGCCGCGCCTTCGAAACCTCCGAAGGCCAATGCGGCGAAAACCATCGCATAGCCTATGCCTGCCCAGCCATGCGTCGCATCGGGATGAAACGGAACCCACGACAACCCGACGGAATACAGGATCTTCACCGCCAGCGCGACAATGATCGTCATCGAGAGACCCTCCATCGCCAGCATCACCCGCACCGCGGCCTTTGTGTCCCTCCATGCCATCCAGCCCGCTCCTGCAGTCACAAGCAGCGAGATCCACAGCCATAGATTTGTTCCGTGCACCCCAAGCTTCTCCAGCAGGATGGATCCGGAGATGCCCGAGAGAACCGAAATCCCCGCAGTCGCCGCCATGTAGGCAAAGAGCATCGTCCATCCCGCGGTAAATCCCCACTCCGCTCCAAAGGTATGCGCCAGGTAGGAATAAACGGAGCCGAAACTGCGCACGCGCCTCTCGAATGCCGCGAAACAAGCACCCACGATGAGCATCGCGATCATACCGATCAGGAACGCCAGGGGTGCGGCTGTCCCCGCCGCCTGCACCGCGAAAACCGTATTGAACGACATCGCAAGCGTTGGCGTCAGCATCGCTGTCGACAAGCTGATTGCTTCGATTAAGCCCAGATCTCGTTTCAACGGCACTTGTATCTCCATCTCGATCGTTTGCAGAGCAGGGGACGGCTCAGGGCTTCGCAGCCCGCTGGTCGCGTCTTTTTAGTTTGTTTGAGAAGTCTCAGGACGATGCGGCGTATCTCCGAAGAGCCTTCGGGGATACGCCGGTTTTGGGGCTATTCCTGCGGAAACGCCGGAGCATAGCTGGTAAATTTCGCAACCGGCTCATACCCGATGCGCTTGTAGACGGGATAACCATCCGCGGTCGCGTGCAGCACGGTGCGGACAAGACCGGTCGCCTCGTACGCCTTCTGCAGCGAATACCTCACCACGGCCGAACCGTATCCCTTGTTCCGCACGTCTTCTGCGGCCGCTACCAGGGCCAGGTAAAGCGTGTCGCCCGTCACCATCGTTGTGGCCGTCGCCACCGGACGATCGCCGATGTAACCCACATATGCGTAGGAGTTCTTCCACATCGCCTCATCCAGGATGGACGCGTAACCCACCTCTCGCGGCATATGATAAGCGTCGCAGTTGAGCTCCGTGATGACATTCCCATCTTCCACGCGCTCCATGCGCAGGTCAGGATGGCCCGTTGCCTGCAGCGGAAAGATGTTTCCTGCCATGCCTGTTGTCCCCATCAGAGGCCCGTATCCCCGCTCGGCAAAAATCTTCTCCACTTCGGACTTCGCCGATCCGCTCAGCAGATCGTGGCATACGGTGATCATCCCCGGGCACTTCTTGCCCCTGGAATGCGCGACGGCCTCATCCACGGCGGAGGTCAGGCCCTCTCGGCTGTCGATCTCGCCCACAACGAAGATGTTGTTGTAGACGAGAAGCGGCACATCCGGCCAGCCGATCGCCAAATGATCGCTAACCGCGATCCCCGGGTTGGGAAAGGACTGAGCAAACATCGCCCACGCCGCGATGAACTGCTCATTCGATTCCTGTAGTTCTGTTTTACTCGTCACCTGCACTTTTAATTCCTCCGCGCCACAGCATAAGATCGCAAATCCGGAGCCGTATGCGTCCCGGCAGCCGATTCCGCTGTGTGATTAAAACTCCGGGAGGGTTCGTTTTATTCCTCGGAGTTTGGGAAACTACAGACCTTTCACAAATGCCTGTTCACGACGCGAAAAGACGGCGCGGGTGCCCGATCCTTCGCGGCCGAGATCTGGGGTCACCTGCAAGCTGAAGGGGCTGCGAGATCGCCCGCGTGCTGTCAAAAGGATTGCCGGCAGAAGAAATGGCGAAAGACCGCCAACCGGACTTAAGCGAACCGCCTCTCAGCCACCCGGACCTTGGCCATTCGCTGCCCTCAGGCCGCCTGATCCCGAGCCTCGCCCAGCGTCACCTGCGTGGTCATCTTGCGCCGGCCGCGGTAGAACGTCACCGTGATCGCGTCTCCCACCTGGTGGCGATTCATCACGTCGGCAATGTCCTGGGTGTTCGTCACATCCTGGCCATCCATGTTCACGATGAGGTCGCCGCCGAGATAGATCTGCATATTGCCGAGGTACGCGGTCTGATTGCCTCCCTTTAGGCCGGCGCGATCTGCCGCGCCATTCTGTACCGTGCGCTGAATCAGCACGCCGTAGTCGGCGGCCAGTCCCATCTGCTCGGCAAGGTCGGGACCGATAGGCAGCGACACCACGCCCAGCGACGGACGCCGCACCCGGCCATACTTCTGGAAGTCGCCCAGCACCGCCTTGGCCGTATCGATAGGAATGGCGAAGCCGATGCCCGCGCTCTGCTCCACGTTCTCGTTGGGATTGGTGGCGATCAGCGAGTTGATGCCGATCACCTCTCCGCGCGAGTTCAGCAGCGGGCCTCCCGAGTTGCCGGGATTGATGGCGGCATCGGTCTGGATGGCATTCTCGATAGGCGAGCCCTGCGGATTATGAATCGAGCGAATCGCGCTGATGATGCCCGTCGTCATGGTTCCGGTGAGACCGAAGGGATTGCCGATGGCATAAACCTTCTGCCCCACCACCAGATCATGCGACGAAGACGCAAGCACCGCAGGCACCAGATTCGGAGCGCCGATCTGCAGCAGCGCCAGGTCATGCACCTGGTCGCGCCCGATCACGCGCGCCTTATAGCGATGCTTGTCGACCGTCGTGACCTCGATCTGCTGCGCATCCGCCACCACATGGTAGTTGGTGAGGATGTGCCCTTCCTTATCGAGGATGAAGCCCGATCCCTGCCCCTGCTGCGGCACTACCTGGAAAAAGAAATTCACCGCCTGCATCGACGAGGTGATGTTGACCACCGACGGCAGCGCCTTCTTGTAAACGGAGATGTTGCTGACCTCCTCCGAGTCGTATTCCGGCGCGGCATCGGCCTCGGTCAGAGTCAGCGGCGAGCCGCTGTGCGTGGCGCTTTCCAGCGTGTGCCGCTCCAGGCTCCGCAGGCTGCTGGGAGCGCTCGAGTTGGTTGGCTTGGGTCCACGCGTGGTGAGGTACCAGAAGCCGCCGACGATAAACAGCACGATAACGATTCTGCGGAAGGTCATGGGATTCGCCTATCTCATCTCAACCCTGTCGTTCGAGCGAACGCGCACGACGAAATTTACTCGACGACCAGGGCAGTCTCTTCAATTTTAGCCATTCGCACCGATTTCTATCGGCATCTACGCATTCGATGCCCTGCGCGTTCAGACCCCTCACGTTTCAGACCCCTTCGCGTTTCAGACACGGGCCGTGGCCGCAAGTTCCGCGTAGATCCCCTCCACCTGGCGGCGAGTGGCATCCATCGCTCCGTCATTGCGGATCACGTAATCGGCAAGAGGAATCTTTTCGACCTCAGGAATCTGTGCGGCGATGCGGGAACGGGCGTCCGCCTCCAGCTCCGCGACAGAAAACGGACTCGATTGCCGCTGCATCCGCTCCACATAACGCGCGATCCTTAGATCCTCAGGAGCAGTCACCAGGATGATCCGGTCGAAGCGCTTCCGCCATCCCGGCACCGTACCCTCCCTGTCCGCTTCGAAGATCAGCGCCGACTCGACCATCGCGATTGCGGCGGGATCTTCCGCGAAGATGCGCTCGGCCCACTGCTGCTGGGCCGCGATCACTGCCGGATGCACGATGTGGTTCAGCTCGGCGAGGCGGTTCTGCCCGAAGGCCAGATCCGCCAGGCGACGGCGATTCAGCGTGGCATCAGGATTCAGAACCTCCGCGCCGAAGCTGGCTACGATGGAGTCGTAAACGTGTTGCCCCGGCTCCATGAGCTGGCGCCCCAGAGAATCAGCTTCGACAACATGCGCACCGAGCGAACGAAAAATGCCGGCGACCGTGCTCTTGCCGCTTCCTAAACCTCCGGTCAGCCCCACCCGCAGCATCTTTCTCCCCGTCTCTCGGTACACTGAATCTATGCAGTCGTTGCAGCGCATTCGCGAAGTTCTGGAGCTGATTGTATGCCCCGTGTGCCACGCACGCCTCTCTCTTCCCAGGGCATCGCTCGAGGGTGGAACATCGATCGTGGATGAGACGCCGCTCGTGGAATGTACCGGCTGCGGACGCCGCTATCCGATTGAGGACGGCATCCCCGTCCTGCTCGAAGCACGCAGCTCGATGCAAGAATGATGCCCCGGCTTAATGATGCCGCCCGTGGAAAAACGGGTAGATCATCCGATAGGCAATAAGAGCCGCCGCCAGGATAGCAATGGCCAGCACCACAAGCGTCGAGCCCCAGCTCAGGCCGGATGACCCTTCGTTCTTCGCGTCTTGATTCGATGACATCCTCTTCAAGTTTACTCATGGCCGCGGCATGCCACTTTTGTGGGAGAACTGGCAGCGGACGAAAACCGTATGTTCACTTCCTGCGTACTTTCGTCATAAGCATTGCGAATGGAATAAGCAACCCGTCAAGCCGATAAGTCTCTAACCATGCAAGGCAGCATGGGCCCGGCGAGTTAAAGGAGAGAACCGATGGAAAACAGCAAGATTGAAAAGTTCGGGCTCAACGAATTGACGAATTTACGGAATGAGCTGATGGAGTCCGGGCTCGACTCGTTCCAGGGTGCTCAGGTGCTTTCCAGTTTCTTGAGCGGCCGCGGCTATGGCATCGGCACCGAACAGGCGCGCGCCGCCGTGTTGCGCCTCGAGCATAACGGGTTCTCGTACGACCGCATGCAGCAGGAGCTGGAGCGGGTCGCGTTGGTGATGTGATGCGCGCTCTGCTTCGCTCGCGAAAAAATTTGCGAGCGAGGTTTGCCCCAGCACGCAACTTAGATCCCAATGAAATGCGTTAGTTGCAGCCGCAGCCGCGCTATTCGCGACTAGCTTGGCTCCTGGTATCTCGTAATTATTTGCGACCTTTGCCTAGTTCGCTTCGTCTCATCTACTAAGTCGAGCCATTTGGCCGCTGGCCGGAACCTTCCGGCGTTCGCCCTTCCTTCTATCTATAAACCTAAAAGCTGGCACTACGTTCCCAACGTATAAGAATTATTATCTGCACAGGAGATTTGTCTTTATGAAGCGATTTCAAGCGGGTACCCTCGCATTTGCTACTGCCGTTGTTGCATTTTCAGGTCTTGCAATGGCGCAGGAACAATCCCAAGGCGTAAAGCTTATAGCTGGAAACACGGAATTGATTCGCGCGTTGAGCACCAAGTCGGCCACGCAAGGTCAGGCTGTAGCGGTGAAGCTTACCGGAACCATCAAGACTGCAGAAGGCGTAGAACTGCCGCGCGGCACAGAGCTGCTCGGACGCGTCGACGAAGTCAAGGCTTCTGACAACAAGGGACCATCGACTCTGACTCTCACCTTCTACCAGGCTCACTTGAAGGACGGTAAGACCATCGCCATCAAGGCCACCGTCGCCGCCTTTGCGGCCGCTGGTGACACAGAGCAGCTGCCTGCCGCCGTCGATCCGCACGCCACCTTCGATCAGGTAGCTGGCGGAGCAACCGGCGTCGCGCTGCACAGCTCGGTGCAGGATAAGTCGTCAGCAACGTTCACCGACAGCCGCAGCAACATCAGCCTCGGAGCAGGAACGCAGCTCCTGGTCGCCGTCGGCGCACAGTCGGCGCAGGCCTCAACCTCGGCCGAGTAGTTTGGAACTGGATCACTCGAAGAGCCCGCGAAAGATCGCGGGCTCTTTTGTTTTTACGGAAACCCCGTGTGATTGAAGAAGTACGCAATGTGTTTGAAGACAAACTCACCTTGTTTGAAGAAGAACCCAACGCTTTGTTTTCCGGAGGGAGCGTGAGGCTTCAGCCTCACGAACAGGCCGCTCAAACTCCGCGGGCTTCAGCCCCGGGCCTTTTGCTCCCTAAACTCGATATAACTTTGTCAGCAGTCTGAAGAGCCCTTTGCCCGCTCTTTTTTTTGCGATTGCTTTTAACTGCAGCCTCACAATCCATCACCACGCTTTCCGATGAAGCGCATCACCCACGCCCTCGTGGTGTTTTCCCTTCGCCTTTCCACAACGCCCCTTTAAGATCGCTATGTTCCAATCTCCAGTTCAGGATGGACCATGCGACGTCTCAAAAGCGCTGCCCCATTTCTCGCCGCTCTAGTGCAACTCGCAATCACCTGCGCAGCATTGGCTCAACAAGCGCCGCCGATTGTGCTGCACGCAGCACGGCTTCTTGACGTTGCCGGCGCGCGGATCGTCTCTCCAGGTGAAGTGCTGATTCAAGGCGACCGCATCGTTGCCGCAGGATCATCCGTCGATCACCCTGCTGGCGCGCAAGTCCTCGATCTCGGCGACGCCACACTGATGCCTGGCCTCATCGACGCGCACGTCCATCTCTTCCTGCATCCAGGCGCGGAAGATCTGCAGACGGTCGAAGAGTCTGTGCCGCAACGCACCATCCTCGCGACCCTCGCGGCCAAAGACGATCTAATGGCCGGCTTCACCGCCGAGCGCGACATGGGCACCGAGGGCGCAGGGTCCGCCGACACCGCCGTTCGCAATGCGATCAATCAGGGATTGATACCCGGACCACGCCTGCGCATCAGCGGCAACGCCATCGACATCCTCGGCGGCCACGAAGATGCCAACCGTTACAACCCCGCGCAGCACGTGCTGTCGAATGCGACGTACGCGAATAATCCGGATGAGATCGTGGAAGCCATCCGCGAGCAATTCAAAGAAGGCTCCGACTTCGTGAAGATGTACGAGACCGGACCGGACTCGCTGCACAACGACACCTTCTCCACGCCATACCAATACACCGCTGCCGAATTGAAGGCCGGAGTCGAAGAAGCGGCGCGCGTCGGCAAGAAGGTCGCTGTCCACGCCACCGGCGAGCCCGGCACGCTCTATGCAGCGCAGGCCGGCGTCTCCTCTATCGATCACGCGCTGCAGTTAAGCGCGGAGACCATGCGTATCATGCGCGAGAAGCAGATTCCCGCGGTGCCTACCTTCACCATCTTCGAATACTTCGCCGACCACGCCGCTTCTCCCGCTGCAGGCAAACGCGAACGAGCCTTTCTCGACTATCACGCCGCCGAGTTCAAGAAGCAGATGGCCGCAGGCATCCCTTTCGCAGTGGGATCGGACGTGGGACCTTTCCCACACGGCACGCAGGCTCGCGAGCTGGTGCTCATGGCGCAGTACGGAATGAAGCCCGCAGATGTGCTGAAGGCCGATCTATTGAACGGAGCAAAACTGCTGAGCTGGGAAGGCCAGATCGGCGAGCTCAAGCCGGGATACTTCGCCGACGTGATCGCAGTTCCCGGCAATCCGATCGAGGATATCAGCGTGACTCAGCACGTCGCGTTCGTGATGAAGAACGGAACCATCTACAAACAGAACTAGGGACTCGCCGTCCAGGCGACCGCACTTCGCGCCTCGACAACAAGAATGAAGTTGTCATCCCGACCGGAGCGTAGCGAAGTGGAGGGATCTGCAGTTTGCACGCGCGACAGCCGCGTTTCTCGGACGTAGCCGTCATCCTTACGACCAAAGGGACGAAGAATCTCGACGATGATGGCTACACCACGTCGCTGAGAGTCTTAACGTCGTTCAACACGACGACCCTACGACGCGAATCAACGCACACGGCCGCCAGCCACCTGCGCCAATGCCAGCGTCTTCGTCTGCACCTTCGCCGCCTGCACCGGCACAGCATGCGAAGCCAGCTGCTTCGCCACCGCCTGATAGCAAAACTGCAGTCCCAGAGCCAGCAGCACCACCGAGAGAGCCAGCCGCAGCTGCCGATTCGGCACGCGCGGCGCGACGATCGACCCGGCCACCGCGCCGATGAGTCCGCCGATCACCAGCCGCAGCAGCAGTCCCTTGTCGATGCTGCCATCGGCGAAGTGCAGGCCGCTGCCGATCAGCGTTACGCAGAAGGCGAAGGCTAGATCGGTGCCCACCACCTGCGCCGCGTTCAGTGGAGACAGGCTCATCAACGCCAACGATCCCAGCGCGCCCGCGCCCGACGACGAGAAGCCCACCTCGGCGGCAATGGGAAACATCAGCGCGCCGATGCTCTTGATGCGCGCCGGCTGCCGCCCCGGCAGTGCCTGCGGGCGGAAGTATCGAAAGAGGTGCCACGCCGAAGAGAAGACGATCACCGTGCCCAGCGCTCCGAAAAAGAACGCGTGGCCCCTGAGCGCGCCGAAGCGTTTGAACAGCAGCGTGCCCACGATCACGCCCGGCAGCCCGCCGATCAGCATCACGCCCAGCACCCGCCAGGCAATCTGCCGCCGCCATATCTGCAGCGGAACCACCACCGCCTTCACCGCGGTCGAGTAGGCCAGCGCCGTGCCCACGCTCACCGCAATCGGCACATGCAGCGCCAGGATCAGCAGAGGCGCAGTGATGGTGCCGGCTCCGACGCCGGTGATGGCAATGACAAACGCGATGAGGAAGCCGATCGCCAGTTCCATCTTGTGAGCCTAGTGTCCTTCCGCGTGGCTGCCGGCTGCGGGTTGAATATGAATGCCGCACTCGACCTTGTTTCCACCCCAGCGGCCGGAGCGCGGATCGTCGGAGCTGAGCGGCAGGCTGGTGCAAGGCTCGCATCCGATGCTGGAGTAGCCGCGATCATAGAGCGACAGCAGCGGGATCGCGTGGCGCTCGGCATACTGCCACACATCGCGTGTATGCCAATCGGCAAGCGGGCTCAGCTTGAGCAGATCCTTGCCTGTCGGCAGCGTAAAGCTCTCCGCCGCCTGCAAGTTGGCGCGCGTCTTCGCCTGCTGACGGCGCAGCCCAGTGAACCAGAGAGCATAAGGCTCAAGCGCAGCGAAGAGCGGACCAACCTTGCGCAGCGCGCAGCAGCGGTCGGGTGCAGTTCGATTGAGGATGCCGAACTCCGCCTCCTGCTCCGCGACCGTCTTCACTGGCAGAATGTTTTTGAGATTCAATCGCCACTCTGCCGCAATGCGATCGCGATATTCGTAGGTTTCACGAAAGTGGTAACCGGTATCGAGGAAGAGCACGGGAATCTCGGGAGCAATCTGGCGCACCAGATGAAGAACGACGACATCCTCCGCCTGAAAACTGCTGGTCACGCAGGCGTCGCCGCTATGAGCCTGCAGCTTACTGCGAATCAGCGCGGCTGCCTCCGCAATCTTCTCGTCCAGTGTCGATAACGGCGCGCTCACAGTGCTCATAGCTCCTTCTCCTCGACCTTCGCTGCAAAGCTCAGCGCATCCACTATGGTCTCGATCGATTCGTCTTTGATCTCTCGGCGAGTGAAGTCCGCATCGACGATTTGAATCGTGGGTTGATCGCTCTCCACCAGCACCGTCACACCCGCATGCTGCAGGGCGCGCCATACTTTTTCATCCTGAACACGAGTCCGAACGACGGCATGGCCGAGATCGAGAATGCGCTGTTCAAGCTGTTTAAGGATTTCAACCTTCGCGATAACGATGCTGGGCTGTTCTGAGTTGGTGCTCGTCCGCGTAAGGATGTGCCGGATCATTCCCGCGCCCACGGTCGCATTGCTCGCGGGATCGATGAGGATGAAGCTGCCGGTCGCGCGGCTCTCGTTGTACAGATCGGCGAGCACCGGGCGATCCGTCTCAACTTCGATCAGCCCGATGGCGTTGAGATCGAGCGTCGACGCCGCTTTAGGATCGAGGCTTGCGATATCGATCTGATGGCGAATGGAGCGGACGCGCGCCGGAACCGTGTGGCTGGTGTGCTTCAGCAGATAGCGGCGGTTGATCTCCAAAGGCTGCGCGTGCAGCCACACAATCGCGGCCTCGAAGTGATTCGCGACCTGCGGCGGTGCATCGGCAGCGGCGATCAAATCGCCCCGGCTGATGTCGCGCTCGTCTTCGAGCGTCACCGTAACCGAAAGCGGAGCAGATGCCGACTCCAGTTCGCCATCGAAGGTCACGATGCTCTGCACGCGGCTGGTATGTCCCGACGGCAGCGCGACAATGCGGTCTCCGCGACGCACAGTGCCTGCGGCAATCTGCCCGGCGAATCCGCGAAAGTTTTGATTCGGGCGAATTACGCGCTGCACGGGCAGGCGAAACGCCAGCGCAGCACTCTCTCGCAGAACAGGCGTGGACTCGAGATACTCGAGCAGCGCCGGGCCGTGATACCACGGCATACGGCTGCCGGCGTGGACCACATTGTCGCCCTCCAACGCGCTGATGGGAATCGCATCGACGTTGCGCAAACCCACGCGCGCTGCAAGGTCGGCGAAGTCCCGGCTCAGATCGCGAAAGACTGCTTCGGAATAATCCACCAGGTCCATCTTGTTGATGGCCGCGATGACGCGCGGAATGCCCAGCAGCGATGCGATGTAAGCATGGCGGCGCGACTGGTTCAGAATGCCCTTACGCGCGTCGACAAGTATGATGGCCAGGTCCGCCGTCGATGCGCCGGTGGCCATGTTGCGCGTGTACTGCTCGTGGCCCGGCGTATCCGCGATGATGAACTTGCGGCGCGCAGTCGAGAAGTAGCGATAGGCCACGTCGATGGTGATGCCCTGCTCCCGCTCGGCGCGCAGGCCGTCCGTAAGCTGAGCGAAATCGATAGCCGCGGCAGAAGAGCCCTGGGTGCGGGTAACGGCGCGCACGTGATCTTCGTAAACATTCTTCGAGTCATAGAGCAGGCGGCCGATCAGCGTGGACTTGCCGTCGTCGACGGAGCCCGCGGTGGTGAAGCGCAGCAGGTCCTTGCCCTGTTCGATCGTGAGGAAGTCTTCAATCGAGAAGCTATCCAGCTCGGTTTCTCCCGGTTCTAATACTCTCGCCTGGAATTCTATGGCCGCCGCTACGCTCATCAGAAGTAGCCCTCGCGCTTCTTGATCTCCATCGAGCCTTCCTGGTCATGATCGATGATGCGGTTCGCTCGTTCAGAAGAGCGGAACGAAACCAGTTCGGCAATGATCTTCGGCAGCGTGTCGGCATCGGACCGGATCGCTCCGGTGCAAGGGCTGCAGCCCAGCGAGCGCAGGCGGCAGCGCACCATCTGCTCCTCACCCGGAAGGCCCTGCACAAACGGCTGCTCCACCGGGATCAGGCTGTCGCCGCGCACCAGCATGCGGCGCTCCTTCGCAAAGTACAGCGGCACGATAGGAATCTTTTCGAGATGGATGTAATGCCAAATGTCGAGCTCCGTCCAGTTCGAAAGCGGAAAGACGCGAATGCTTTCGCCCGGGCCGATGCGCGAGTTGTACAGGTTCCATAGCTCCGGCCGCTGCGCCTTCGGGTCCCACTGCCCGGCCTTGTCGCGGAAGGAATAGATGCGCTCCTTGGCGCGCGATTTCTCTTCATCGCGGCGAGCGCCGCCGAACGCGGCATCGAAGCCGTAGTAGCGCAGCGCGTCGAGCAGCGCCGTCGTCTTCAACAGCCCGCAGCAGCGCTGCGTTCCCAGCGCAATCGGATTCGCGCCATCGGCCAGCGCGGCCTCATTGCGCCACACCAGCAGGTCCAGCCCCAGCTCGCGCGTCAGCTTGTCACGGAACTCGAGCATCTCGCGAAATTTGTAACCGGTATCGACATGCAACAGCGGAAACGGAATCGGTCCCGGATAAAACGCCTTCTGCGCCAGCCGCAGCATCACCGACGAATCCTTGCCGATCGAGTACAGCATCACCGGCTTCTCGAATTCGGAGGCGACTTCGCGAAAGATCTGAATGCTCTCCGCTTCCAGCAGCTGTAGATGGCTGAGCGGCGGTGCTTGTTGTTCTGCTACATCGGTAAGAACTGCTGGAGCCATGAGGTTGATATCTCGCTACGTTGATATGCCGTCGCTATCTGTGACGGCCGATTGCCCTACGAGTTGCACTTTCTGCTGCAACAGAAAAAACCCACTCGCCTGGAAGATAGGACGGTGGGCTCGGGGACTGGATCGCTTGAAACTACGATGCGTCTAGAAGGTCAGATACAGAGCTCACAGCCTCGCGGGCACACAACACTCCCGACAACAGGAGTGGAGCTGGCAGCAAGACGGAACTGGCATCACAAATTGCATCTACTGAAAGCTTCGCCCACTCCGGGCCGCTTGTCAATCGATAGCTCCGCCAGGCAGCGGTTCATCCGAATAGGTTTCGTGAATCCGGCTCTGTATCAAAACATGGCTCCTGGCTGACGCGAGCTTCGTATCAGGGCATGGCTTCAGCCATGCCGTAAACGACGCCGAACAAAAGGGCTTCAGCCCCTGAGAAACGCTCTCCCCATCGAGCTCTCGAAAGCCTCAGACGTAATTCGAAATCTCAATCAGATTGCGGTCGGGATCGCGGAAATACACAGACCGCATCTTCCCCATAGCCCCATCGCGCTCGACTGGCCCCTCCTCGACATGCACCCGCAGCTCGCTCGCGTAGCGGATCACCTCATCGAGCGGCGTTTCGGTAACAAAGCAGAGATCGCCGGAACCAGGCGTGGGGTGGCAGGCCTTGGGGTTGAATTCATGCCCGCGCTGATGCAGCTTGATGGCCTGCACGCCGAAGGTGAGCGAGGTGCGGCCGTTGGTGACAACCGCCTCCATGCCCAGCACCTCCGTGTAGAAGACGACGGTCGCGTCGATGTGCGCGACGGTGAGAACGAGATGATCGATCCGATCCAGAGTAAAAGCCATGTGGAGAAGTCTAGTGCGAAAGCTATATTGAAGCTATATTGACCAGCAAATTGAATCTATATCGACTTAGAATGCTACTCTCGCGGAGCTTGACGGGAGCAAATACCCGCTCTATAGTCAGAACCACGATGCGTCTCGCCGCCAGCATGCCTTGTACCTGTTGTACCCGCGCATGTCCGTGTCCGGTGATCGACCTCTTCTAAGCTCTCTTTCTACGTTCCTAGAAGCCTATCCGCCGGAGCCTACTTGGCCCGGCTTTTTAGTTCTCCGCAGACTTAGCCATATGATCTCTACCCATCCATCCCGGCCCACCATCGCGCGCTCCTCGCGCTGTTCTTGTTGTTGATCGCTCGCCAACGACGGCCGTTCCAACCCTCATAACTCATACTTTCGAACATAGATTTCCCGGCCTGTTCCGCTTCTGGAGGTTATCGTGCACTCTCTCTCACGTTCTCTTTATGCTTTGGCTCGTCTTGGGCTATTGAGCCTCGCCTTCTCCGGCTACGCATTGAGCCAGATCGTCGGAGCGTCGATCACCGGCACCGTCCGCGACACCACCGGAGCCGCCATCCCCGCCGCCAAGGTCGAGATTCGCAATACTGAAACTGGTGCCACGCGCGTCATCACCAGTGATGCAGCAGGCCGCTACGCCGCTCCCTCCGTGCCGGTGGGCCCCTATTCGATCAGCGCGGCCAAAGATGGCTTCAGCACGCAGACCCAGACCGGATTGCGGCTGGTGATCGGCCAGAGCGCGGTCATCGATCTCTCGCTTGCCGTCGGCCAGGTACAACAGGAAGTGACCGTCGCGGCTGCTCCGGCAACCGTTGAGCTATCGACGCAGCAGACCTCCGGGCTGGTCGACGAGAGGCAGGTGAAAGAGCTGCCGCTGAACGGCCGCAGCTATGACGAGCTGATGACGCTGAATCCAGCCATCGTGAACTACTCGACCCAGCGCTCGGGAGGCATCGGCACATCGAATGCAGCCGTCGGCAACATGTTCGCGGTCGCCGGGCACCGCCCGCAGGACAATATCTTTCTGCTCAACGGAATCGAATACACCGGCGCGTCGGAGATCAACGTAACGCCCGGTGGAACCAGCGGGCAGCTCCTCGGGGTCGACGCGGTGCGCGAGTTCAACGTAGTCACCGACACCTACGGCGCCGAATACGGCAAGCGCACCGGCGGCCAGGTGAGTATCGTAACCGCATCAGGCACAAATTCTCTGCACGGCTCGGTCTTCGAGTTTCTGCGCAACAGCGCCTTCGACGCCCGCAACTACTTCGACCAGGCAGACATCCCCGAGTTCCAGCGCAACCAGTTCGGCGGATCGCTGGGCGGCCCGCTCAAGAAGAACAAGGTCTTTCTCTTCGGCAACTACGAAGGCTTCCGGCAGAATCTCCATCTGAGCGACGTCACCCTGGTCCCCGATAACCAGGCCCGCCTCGGATACATCCCCAACTCCAGCGGCAAAGAGACCTTCGTCGGCCTCAACGCCGCCTCCCAGGCGCTTCTGTCACTGTGGCCGGCACAAAATGGACCGGACCTGGGCAGCGGCATCGGCGAAGCCTTCAGCAATCCCCTGCAGGTCATCCGCGAAGACTTCGGCACCGCGCGCGCCGATTACAACATCTCGGACAAGGATCTGCTCTTCGGCGTCTACACCATCGACGACAGTGATGCGAACACGCCATCGGCGAATCCGCTCAGCTCAGTCGTTGAAGCCCTCCGCGAGCAGGTGGCCAGCATTCAGGAGCAGCATGTCTTCTCCCCTGCGCTGTTGAATACCGCCCGCTTCGGATACTCCCGCGCCGCCTACGTTTTCACCGGAACCACGCCCGTCGATGTCCCCGGCTGGATCGCCGGCCGGCCCATCGGAGCCATCGTGATCGGCGGCGGCACCGCGCTCAACGGCGCGTCGCAGATCACCGGAGCCGGCACCAACGCCGGCAGCAATCTCTCCACCGCTCGCAACCTCTACACCTACGACGATCACGTCTACTGGACGCGGGGCATTCACCAGATCGAACTGGGTGGATGGCTGCAGCAGATTCAGTCCAACGACAGCCTCGCGCAGGATCAGTACGGGCAGGCATCCTTCACCACGCTGACCACCTTCCTGCAAGGCACGGTCGCGACCTTCACCTCGGTTCCATCGCCCACTGAGCTCGGCTGGCGCTCGCTCGAAGGCGCGGGCTTCGCCCAGGACACGGTGAAACTCCGCCCCAACCTCGAGCTGCGCGCCGGCTTCCGCTTCGAATCCACGAACGGCTGGAACGAGTCGCAGAATCGCGCCTCCAATTACCTCTTCGGACCAAGCGGCGCGCTCGAAACCAATCCGCAGGTGGGACACTCCGCGCTTGCCAAGAATCGCGCGAAGTTTCTCCCGGAGCCGCGCATCGGACTTGCGTGGGACCCCGCCGGACATGGCGACACCGTTGTTCACGCCGGCTTCGGCATCTATCGCGCGCTGCTCGACAACCTCGATTACCGCCTCGACCAGACGGCTCCCTTCAACACCACCAACACGTTGAAGAACGTCGCACTCAGCAGCCTGGACATCGTTCCCGGACAAGCCCCACCCTCCGGCAGCCTGGTATCGCCCAGCGGAGTGCAGCCCGATGCCTACACGCCGACGGTGCTCACATGGTCGTTGAGCGTGCAGCAGAAGATCGCTCCCAATACCTCGCTCACCATCGGCTACGTCGGCTCGCACGGCTACCATCAGATTCTTTCCGAAGACGTGAACGAGCCCATACCCACCATCTGCCCCGCCGCTCCCTGCCCGTCAACATTGGCAGCGGGAACCGTCTACTACCCAAAGGGCGCGCCCTACGCGAATCCCGCTCTGGCCAACTCCACAACCTGGATCTCCAAGGGAGTCAGCTCCTACAACGGTCTTGAAGTCGACGCGAATCACCGCTTCCAGCACGGCTTTCAGCTGCGCGGCGTCTACACCTGGTCGAAGAACCTCGACGACGGCACCGCGTGGAACACCAGCGTAGGCGCGAATGCTCCCGCATTCGTCGAGTTCCCCGCGCGCCCCAAGCTCGATTGGGGTCCGGCCAGCACCGACGTGCGCAATCTCGCCGTCATCAACGGTACTTACGATCTGCCCATCGGGCGCTCCGCGGGCGGCCGCTTGGAACGCACCGCGCTGCAGGGCTGGAGCGTCAGCGAGATCGCCACCTTGCAGTCGGGATTTCCCTTCACACCGCAGCTCGGCTACAACCCCACGAACAACGGAGACAGCCGGAACCCAATCCGTCCGTCGGTCAATCCTGATTTTCACGGCAAAGTGATCGAAGGCGGCCCCACGCAATACTTCAACCCGCTGGCCTTTATCAATCCCGTGGCGGGCACCTACGGCAACTCCGGACGCAACTCGCTGGTGGGTCCGGGATTCGCGAACCTCGACGCCTCGCTGCGCAAGGACACCCAGATCACTGAAGGCCTCAAGGCGCAGTTCCGCGCCGAGTTCTTTAACATTCTCAACCACACAAATTTCGGAACGCCGAATGAAGTCGTCTACTCCGCAGCAGGCACAACACCCTCGCCAACCGCAGGCGTCATCACCTCAACAGCATCGACGTCCAGGCAGATTCAATTCGGCCTCAAGCTGCTCTTCTAGCAGTCGCGGCGTTGCTCACTATCATTCGAGCGACCAAAGGAAGGAAGAATCTCAGCGATGCAGAAAGAAACACATCGCTGAGATTCTTCGCTTCGCTCAGAATGACGAGCAGTGGCCGGCTCCTTCGATCGAGAGGAATCCACAGCATCGCTAACGCCCACCACGAACTTGTCATCCCGAGCGAAGCCGAGGGACCTGCAGTCTCTTTCCGAACGAAGCGAGAACCAGCAAACCGGTGGCCCACATCTCGCCCTTGAGATGTGGGATTCCCCGGAAGCTACACTCGACCGCTATGCCCGATTTCCTACACCCTAAACCCTAAGCCCTAAACCCTGTTTTAAGGATACTCATTCACCTTAGGCGTCACTCGAGGATGAATCGACGTAGCCCCGCCCTGATCGTTGATCACGTTGCTGATCTGGCCGTTCTCCCCCAGCGCCACCGTAATCATGTGATGAAAGCGCACGCCCGGCGTCTTCGGAACCTCGATCGCGCGAGTCAATGTTACGCCCGGATGGCTGAACACGCTGTAGATGCCCAGCCCCCACGCCTCGTGGCTGGTCACGTTGTCGGCGACCTTGTAGGACGCCCATCCGTTCACGCCCTTCGCGCTGGTGTACACCGTCTGCCGCGGCGGATCGTAAGGAATCTCCGACTGGTAGAAATACGTTCTTCCGCCGTTGCCGTTCCATAGCACCTGGTACTGCTCGTGATGCTCCACGAACAAGCCATAGGCGGTCACGTTGTTGCCATTCACCACCAGGCCGTTGTCGCTGAGGTTGCTGATCCAGCCCACGCCCTTGCCGTGATCGGCGCGCCAGATCCAGGTGTGGTCGATGATGGTGTCGTTGCTGTTGACTTCAAGATTCGTATCCGTGCGCCCAACAGCCGCGCCGCCCACCCGAAAGAAGACATCCTGCACCACGATCGGGTTCCCGGCATGGCTCAAGTGGCTTCCTGTGGGACCCACCTGCAGCAGCACCGGAGACCGCGCCTCGCCCGCATCGAAGAGGATGCCCGCCACAGTCACGCCGTCGACATCTGCGATGGTGATCGCGGCCGTGCGCTTCACCGGCTTCAGCGTCGCGAAGCCCAGCCCCAGCACCACCGCGTTAGGCCGCGTCACCTTGATGGAGTCGCTAAGCTCGTAAGTCCCCGGCGTGAGCAGAAGGTCTTTGCCCTTGGCCAGCGCCGCATTGATGCTCTCCGCCGTGTCCTTCTCCGGACGCGCAATGTAAAAGCGGCTGATCGGAAGCAAAGCACCCGCCAGCGCCGCATTGCGCCACGTGATCCCTACGCTGTCCCGGCGCAGCGGAGGCACGCGCACGCTCCACCGTCCCGCCGTATCGACCTCCAGATACGGCTTCTCGCGAACAACCGGCGTCGCGGCAATCTTCGTGTACGGAGGCGCCGGCCACTCGCCCACGGGAGGATGCGGCACGCCGACAAACACCATGTTCCAGTTCGAGCCCGTCCAGCTGCCCCACTCGCTGTTGCGCGAGATCCACTGCTGCTGCGGCCCCGCGCCAACATTGCCATCCACCAGGCTGTCCGACATCCATCCGCCGCTCGCCCAGCCTCCGTTCTGGTGCAGCACAATATCGCCGCGCACATGCATCCGCCGAAACGGCGCAGCCTGCGACACCGCCCATCGCATCGTTCCACCAGTGGGCGTCACGGAAAAGTTTTCCATCGCCCGCCAGAAGGTAGTGGTCGCATTGTTGTTCGACTCGCTCGCATCCGCGCGAACATTCCCGGTGATGTGAACGCCGTCGGGAAGCTTGCCCAGCCCCATCACCTCGGTATAGAAGCCGACGGGAACATCGACCTTGTACTCGCCCGGAAGAAACATCAACGCATAGCGCGCCGGCCCGAACTCGTTGTGTTGTTCGACCGAATAGACCTTGTCGATCTGCGCCTGGATCGCAGCCGAGGACATAGAAGGATTGAAGATCAAAACATTCGGCCCGAAATCCGGCAGCGCTCTTTGCGACGCATGCGCGTGAGCGCCGCCGCCAGTCTGTGCACTTGAAGTCTGCGCAACCGCAACCTGCACTGCACCTGCCGCTCCCATAGAAGCCACCAGCAATCCCGCAATCAACGAACTCTTCAACCCCATCCTGCCAACCTCTCCGCAATTCCAGTGCTACACAGACTCTACCCGACCGATGATTGCACACGCATAATTTCCCAACCCACAAATCCGGGTGCCCCACATTTCGCTTCTGAGATGTGGGGATCTTTCCCTTCTCAGACAAGAAATTCCCCACCCCATACCCCACGCGATACAGTAATGGCAATAAGGCGGACACCATGAGCGACGCACTTCTCTCACCCGATCAACCGATGACCACGCAAGAGGTCGTCGAATGGACCAAGAAGCTCAACTACGGCACCTGGCGCTACCAGAAGTCCTGGAACCCGATGCACATTGTCGACGCCGAGGGCTGCTACTTCACCGACGCCAACGGCAAGCGCTATCTCGATTTCTCGGCGCAGCTCATGTGCTCCAATCTCGGCCACAAGAACGCCGCGGTCATCAAGGCCATCGCCGATCAGGCGCAGAAGCTGGCCTACATCATGCCCTCCTATGCGACCGACGCGCGCGTGGAGCTGAGCCGTCTGCTCCTCGAAGTCCTGCCCGAAGGCATCACCAAGTTTTTCTTCACCACCTCTGGCACCGAAGCCAACGAAGCCGCCTTCAAGATCGCGCGCATGTACACCGGCAAGACCAAGATCATCGCCCGCTATCGCTCCTATCACGGCTCGACCATGGCCTCGATCGCAGCCACCGGCGACCCGCGGCGCTGGGCCATGGAGCCCGGCGGCAAAGGACAGGGCTTTCTCTTCGCGCCTGAAGTCAACTGTTATAAGTGCCCCATCAAGCACACCTATCCCGAGTGCGGCATCGCCTGCGCCGACTATCTCGAACACATGATCGAGAATGAGAGCGATGTCGCCGCCGTAATCGTCGAACCCGTTGTGGGCACCAATGGCGTGCTCGTTCCGCCGAAAGAATATTTCCCCAAGCTGCGCGAGATCTGCGACCGTCGCGGTGTGTTGCTCATCGCCGACGAGGTCATGTCAGGGTGGGGACGCACCGGCGAGTGGTTCGCCGTCGATCACTGGGGCGTGAAGCCGGACATTCTGGTCACCGCCAAGGGCATCACTTCGGCCTATGTACCGCTGGGCCTCTGCGCCACGACAGGCAAGATCGCCGAATATTTCGAAGACCACTTCTTCGCCCACGGACACACCTATGAGGCGCACCCCATCACCCTCGCGCCGGCAGTTGCAGCGATTCGCGAGATGCAGCGCCTCAATCTGATTAACCGCGCGAAGGAAGTCGGAGCCTATCTCGGCGAAAAGCTGAAGGCGTTGAAGCCCAAGCATCCATCGATCGGCGAGGTGCGAGGACTGGGCATGTTCTGGGCCATCGAACTGGTGCGCGACCAGGAGAAGAAGACGCCCTTCAACACCAAGCAGGACAAGGTGGACGGCAAAGCCACGGTCGTCGATCAGGTAGCAGCGGAGATGCTCAAGCGCGGCGTATCCATACAAGCCTGGATCAGCCACTTTGTCATCGCCCCACCCCTCATCATCGAGAAAGCGGAGATCGATACGGCGGTCGACGCATTGGATCAGGCGCTGGCCATCGCCGACAAAGCGCTCTAGCCGCTGGGACGAGCGTTCAAGCTATCCTCGGAATCAATCTATCTCTGACCTTCAAGTGAAAAGACAAAGCCGCGACCAAGGCCGCGGCTTTGTTGTGAAGAGATAAGTCTAGAAGAAGAACTTACCCACCAGCTGGAAGATACGCGCAGGTTCCGGATCCTGGTTAGGATCGGCGGAGTTCGCGGAGCTCAGTACACTGGTGACCTGGCCAAACGTGCTGCTGGCGAAGGTTCCATTCGGCGGTGCAAAGTTCGCATGGTTGAAGGCGTTCGCAGCTTCAATCCTCAGCTGGACATACCGCCGTCCATCCTGAGAGATATGGAAATTCTTCGAGAGCTGCAAGTTGGTGTAGTTGTAACCGGGTCCGTGAATCGTTGAATTGCGCTTCACGTTGCCGTAGGTTCCCACTTGCTCGCTGGAGAATGGGGAAGGATCGAACCAAAAGTTCCCCGAACCCCCTGCAAGCGACTGCGTCTTCCGTGGCGCCAGGCTCTTGGGTTTAAAGTTCGATGTATTTGGTGTATCGCCGCAGCCGAAGTAGCTGAAGCCGTCGCACCAGAGTGACAAATTCTGGCCCTGGGCGATGCCAACCGGGAAACCTGTCTGCAGCGCCGTTACCCCGGCAATCTCCCAGCCCGCAAGTGCCTCGCGTGCGATCACGTTGTTGCGGATGGCATCGAACACAGGAACTTCGTAGATATACGACACCGCGAGTTTATGACGGGCGTCGAAGCTGGAATCACCATAGTTCAGATAGGCAAAGCCCGGCGTGTAGATCTGCGCTTTGCCCGTTCCACTCTGCTGAGTACCGGTTGTGTTCTCGTAACCCGAGCCATTATCCAGCGCATGGGAGTAGGTGTAGGAAAGCGTTCCGCTGAACCCGTGCGTGGAGCCCTTGAGTACGCTTACCTGCAGCGAGTGGTAGCTCGATGCATCTTTGGTCGTCTGCCGCGCCACGCTCAGATACCACGGTATGCCGTTTGGGAGTGTGGGCACAGCACCGCCACCCGAGCCTGGAACGATTGCAGGATCGGCAGTGAATTGCGGGAAGTATTCACGGATGGAGTTAGCGAAGGTTGTGTTGCAGGTATTGGTCGGGCCATACCCTGGCAGGGTCGCACCCGCTAGACAGGCCGCATGGCCGGCCGAGGTAATGTTGTCGCCGTCATACCAGCTGGGCAGGTTGCGGCTGACCGAACCCACATAGCTCACCGTCAGCAGCACGTTGCTGGGTAACGCGCGCTGAACATTGAGGTTGAAATTCTGCGTGTAAGGAACCGTGTAGTTTTTTGGATCGAACGTCGCGAGCTCGTTGAAGTTGTAAAGATCGGCCCAGTCGACTGTGGCGCCGGCGTGAGGAATCGCGAAAGGAAACTGATTCGGGCCGGAGGCGCCGGCGTTCCCCGAAACATCCTGGAACGGGTTGGCGAACGACGGGCTTCCGCCCTGGCCGCCTGCTCCGCGTGAAACAAAGAAGAACGGCGGATCTTCGAGGTTCTGCAGCGACTGTTCTTCTTCGTCGCGGTTGTAGTAGATACCGTAGCCCGCGCGCACCGAGAAGTCATGCGATCCCGGGTTGCCGATCAGCTTGGAAGGACCGTTCGAAGGCGACCAGGCAAATCCAACGCGCGGCCCAAAACGATTGTAATGCGGGGTAGGACCGCCGGCGCGGTTGCAACCAGGATCGCCAGGAAAGGCAAGTCCCGGAGGCGCGCCCGGAAATACCGACGATGCGAAATTCGAGTTCGACCAGCAGTTGATGCCCAGGCCGCCGAATTGATCGTTCAGGTTAGGATGCTCCACATCCCATGAAATGCCGAAGTTCACAGTGAGATCAGGCGTCGCCCTCCAGCTGTCCTGCGCATAGACGTAGGACTCGGCGGCGAGCGCATTGATAAAGCCGTTGCTGGTTTGCTCGTAGCTGTCCGGAACTCCCAGTACGTAATCGATCACCGGGTCGCCCGAGCTGTAGACGCCGGCTCCGTTGAACGAATAAGAGCCGTTATTCAGATAGTCGAAGGGATTGTCCACACGGAATTGCTCATAGGATCCGCCGAACTTCAGCGAGTGGTTGCCGAGAATCTTGGTGAAATTGTCCGTATAACTGAGGTTCGTATCCAGCCGGGGCTGTGGTCCCTCGAAGCTGTTGCCCAGGTTGAAGTACGAGCCTACTGAGATATAAGGAAAACCGGGAGATGAGGTGTTTTGCGGGGTGACGCCCGTAAAGCCGGCAGCGCTCGGCAGAATGGGATTCTGCGGCTCGACCGCCGCGAAGTTGAAGCGATAGTACCCCAGGCGCAGCTCGTTCAGCATTGATGTGCTGAACGTGTGAGTCCACGCGCCGCTGAAGATCTTGAAGTGTTCAGCCTGCACCGAACCGAAGCCCGGAAAGCTGCCGCCGCCGAAAGAGATCGCGGACGTCGACGGGCTCGACTGGAAGACAGATGATGCCCAGATCGTGTCTCGTGAAGTCGGCGTGATGTCGGCGCGAATTACTCCCTGGTCCTCTGCGCCCGTATTGTTTGCGTTAAACGTGTAGAGGTTGCCGTTTACATTGGCTTGCGGAACGTATTTGGCCGTAATCGCGGAGGCTAGTGCGTTCCAGTTGGCAGGCGCAATGTTGATGTTTGCCCCCGACGCTGAACCCGTGCCGTTGAAGCAGTCGGCCCAGGTCTCACCCTTCGGGCAGGTGGTGGTTCCGTTCGAGACCGCAAATGGAAGAGGATTCAGGCTCAGCGAATTATTGCGCTGAACGCCGTCCGCGCCCACGGTCGGGGTATTGTTTGGGGTTTGCAGTGCTCCGTAGTTCGGATCGGCCGAAAACTGTCCGGCAAACTGTGCCGCGTCGAAGGTCTGATTCGTATTCGTGCCTGCCACCACATTGCGATATCCCTGATATCCCAGGAAGAAGAACAGCTTGTTCTTGATCACCGGGCCGCCCAGCGTTCCGCCATAAAGGTTCTGGTGAAACTGGGGACGGTTCAGCGAGAAGTACGGTGTCGCATTCATGAACGTATCGCGATAAAACTCGAAGACGTTGCCGTGGAAGGAATTTGTTCCGCTCTTCGTAATCTCGTTGACGATCGCGCCCGAGTTACGCGCGAATTCCGGATTTAGAGTACTGCTGATAATCACTTCCTGGCCCAGCGCGTCAGGATTCACCGCGATGCCCTCGTTCTGCAGCGGGCCATCGTTGATGTCCACGCCATCCAGCAGGAAAGAGTTCTGCGTAGCCTGGCTGCCGTTGGTCGAGAAGGAGCCGGTGCGGTCGGACGACTCCACTACGCCGGTCTGGAGCTTCTGCAATCCAGCCGGATCGCGGCCGATGAGCGGAATTTCCTCGAGCTGCTGGGCGCTCACAACTTGCTTCAGCTGAGTGTCTGACGTTTCAACCTGAATGCTCGTCCCGGAGACTTCCACAGTTGTGGTGCCGCTTCCGATATCCAGCTTGGCGTCCTGAACGCGATTGTCATTCGCGTTCAGCGTAATGCCATTGGCAGTCTCAGACTTGAAGCCGGTTGCCGAAATCGTGACTGTATAAGGGCCACCCTCTAGCAGCTGGGGCAAAGCATAATAGCCTTTGCTGTCGGTCGACGCTTTGGTGGTGATACCGGTGCTGTCATTCACGACAGTGACTGTCGCATTCGCGATCACCGCGCCCGACGCATCCGTCACCGTGCCATGGATCGCGGCATAGGTATTCTGCGCCTCAGCCCGGTGAGAGAAGAATGGAAGGCAGGAAAGCAGCAGGAGAACCGCGAGGAACCGGCTATGAACACGCACCGTTGCTCCGCAGGAAAGTTTGGCGAAGGAATCGGCCGCCTGATTCGCACTTACGGCTGTCGGAGTGGATGCGGTAGTGGCTCTGCGCCAGAAAGACAAGTTACCCATGGGTATGGAACCTCATTGGAGAAAGTTTTTTGATGCGGGCATGTCACAAAACATTCTGTCTGCCAGTCTCGGTAGCCGAGTGGAGCGAGAACTTCAGAGGCGAACCAGAGAGGAAATCGCGCTTCCTTGCTGCATCGCATTGACTAAGCTGAAGTAGCTCGGGTGTCGGTGAGGGTCGCGCTACGCCGCAGGAATGGGTCGACTGCGTTTCCTGGAGCAAGCAATAAGTTCGTCACAAAAAGACATGCCTGGAATGCCCGAAACTTCCGTTTGCGATGCATAGCCTGCCTGAAACAAATTCTTATTTTGGTGTCTGTATGTGGGTGCTCAGCAGCCGGGACAATACCCACTTGATCGGAGTACTTAGCAAGTAGCTCGCCACTCGAACTGGGAAGAGTAAGACTGTTTTAGCGTTACTATTCGATGAATAGCTCGAAGTTACGGCAAGCCGTTCCTTTTCAGTCATCGAGCCTTGTTTTCACTTCTGCATCGCGATCTTCCCTGCAAAACATCGGAAGAGATGTATTAATTAACTATTAAAGACGTAGGTTGGCGAATTCTCCAGGATTCCATAGTTTCCCTCCGCGATATGCGATTCCTCACATATTGGCTAGGGATCAGCCCCGCAACTCCCATGGACTTTCGCCGGCTTAGGAGCAAAAACAAACAGCCGCGGCGTTAGGCCGTGGCTGTTTGTTTGGGGACTACATCGAACCTTGATCAGGAGGGCTTAGAAGCGAACCTTTCCTCCCAGTAAGACAAAGCGCTGACCGGACTGCGTGGTATTGCCGGGAACACCACCCACCGCGCTCGGAGAGCTGTAGTCATAGCTCCCGAAGGTTGCGGTATTCGCGACAAACGTCTGTGGTGCGCCGCGATACATCTGGTTCAGCACGTTGAAGGCAGCCATCGAGAGCTGGACGTTGACCCGCTCCGTGACCTTCAAGGTCTTCAGAATGGTGGCATCCATCTCGCTGAAGTTGTCTCCATGTTCCACACTGCGTGCCGAGCCCGGATAAGGATTGCCCACCGCCTGGGCGTACGCCATATTGTTGACGATCCAATGGGCCTTGGTCGGATCGATCGGCGTGCCCGGGTTATAGCCGGTTACATTGCCGTTCGCGTCGGTAGTCGTACTGTCAGACCCGTAAGCCACATACACGGGGGTGCCGAGTGTGGGGCTGCCATTCACCACCGGACCGGTATACGGATTCAGATAGGCCACGGTGCCCAGCGGCGCGCTCTTGTTGGAGCGGACCAACCGGCAGGTATCCACTCCTACAGCGACGCTGCTGGAGTTGAACGTCCCGTCGCAGTAGCTGGTGTCGGGCGTGAAGGAGTCGAGGCCGATCGATTGATACGGTGTATATGGCTGTCCCGAATTGTAGCGGTAGACCCCGCTCAGCACGTAGCCATTGGCCACTCGGGAAAGCAGGCCATTGCTCTTCACAAAGTTCGGGAGCTGGTAGGTGAGTTGCGCGCCCAGCACATGAGTGATGCTATTGCCGGATACGCCCCGCTCTCCTGAATCTGTATTCAGCGGATTCTGAGCGTACGCAATCGAGCTGCCGCCGCTCCCGGTGCTGCGGAAGGCGTCGGTCGCGTTGTCCAGCGACTTGCTGAAGGTGTAGGAGATCGTGCCGGTCACGCCGTGCAGGTCACGCGTGGTCAGGTTGGTCTGCAGGCCGTTGTAGTTCGACCATGCTCCGTTTCCTATCGTGGACACGTTGCCGAAATTGCAGTTGGGCCGGCCAAATCCCGTTGCGCCAGGGGTGTCGCACAAGGTTACGGGCGCGAAGTTAGGGAAGTCGGTCTGCACCGGAAGCAGGTCGGGGTTGGCATCGACGCTCTGGAAGTTTTTCTGGGTCAGGCTCCCCACGTAGCGAATCTCCGCAACTGCCGCGCTGCCGACCTGATGATCAAGCGCAAGGGTATACGTCTGCGTATAGGGCGGCCGGAGGTTCTGAGGAACCGTAGTCTGATCGCGCATCCGGGGATCGCCGCCCCGCGGTAGCGACGCCAGGTTCAGGCCGCGGACCGAGCTGTAGCTGATGCTGCCGTTGGAAGGAATGCAGGTGGCGTCGCCGGTGCAGTAAACCACGCCCGCGTTCGATATCGGCGCTGTGTCCTGCACATTGGTTCCGATGTTGTAGAAAGCAGGGTTCTCGTTGATGGCATACCCGGCCTTCACCACCAACTTGCTGTCGAAGCCGGGATTCCAGGAGAATCCCAGGCGGGGCTCAAAGCCCTTCACATACTGCTGGATCGCGGGAAACGTCCGGTCCGCGAGCGGAAGAGACGGGCTCCAGAAGGCCGTGGCCGGATTGGATTCGCGCGCCACCGATTCGTCGTGGAGCACATTGAATGAGGGGCTGAAGTACTCCCAGCGCAAACCGATGTGGGCGGTGAAGGTGGGTGACACCTTCCAGTCATCCTGAATGTAAGTGGCTACATCCGTCTCTTTATATTTGGTGGTGAAATCTCCGTCCGCCAGCGCCACCTGGGCATTGCTGATAGGCTGTCCGGCCCCGGGTGCCTGGGAGATGAAATTGCTGAAGTCGTTAAAGGTGTATACCCCGCCGTAGTTAAATAGGCCGACCTGCGGAGAATTCTGGTAGTCGACCTCGCCGCCGAAAAGGATAATGTGCCGGCCATGCGTCCAGATCGCGTTGTCCTGAACCTGTGTCACCTTCACCACGCGGCCCTGCGGGAAATCGGTATTCAGGCCGAGAGATTCGAATCCACTATTGATCGTGACCTGGGCCGGGCAAACGTTCGGCGCGCTGATGGTGCAGTTGGAGAACCCGCCGCCATCGAAGGCCCCCGTTGCCTGCTGGAACGAATACCGCAGCTGGTCCACCCAGGTATCGCTGAAGGTGTGGCTCCAGTCCGCTCCGATGGTGTGAACCGTGTCCGTTGAATTCGTGTAACCACCGGAGGGAATGTCGCCGGCGGCCGCCGCCAGCACCAGGTTCTGGTAGAAGTATCGTGCGAAGAGGTGATCCCGATCGGTCGGCTGCCAGTCGATGCGGCCAAGGTGCTCCTGGTCATTGTAGGGAGAAGCAACTAGGCGCTGCACAAAAGAGAAAGGTACATTGGTTGCGGTCACGCCTCCCGGGCCGGTGATGTTCTCAGGAGTAATGGCGCCGACCGGGGCCGGGTTCCCGACCGGGATTGCATAAGGACCGGTGGTCTGTAGCGCTGCAACGGCCGCATTGCCGGGAAAGGTGCTCGCCAGTTGGGCGATGCCGGCCGGGGTGGGAGTCAGAGTGGTGGAAGTGGAGGGAGAGACTCCCGACCGCTGACGATCCCAGTAAGTGCTGCCGAAGAAGAACAGCTTGTCCTTGAGAATCGGACCGCCGAGCGTTCCGCCATAGCGATTCTCATCTGACCGGGGGAGAACTGGAACCGCGCATCCTGTATTGGGATTCTGACCCGGCGCGCAGAAGCCGAAGATCGAGCTCTTCTCCTGGTTCTCGAAGGAGCTCAGAAACTGCCCCTGGTAATACTCGAATCCGCTGCCGTGGAACTCGTTGGTTCCCGATTTGGTGAGGTAGTTTATGACCGCACCCGAATTTCTTCCGTACTGCGCGCTGAAATCGTCGGTGATGATCTGGATCTCCGCAATCGCATCCTGGTTGCCGAAGAAGATCTGAGGTCCGCCGATGGTGTTGTCGTTGTCCGACTGACCGTCAAATTCAAAATTGTTATAGCGGCCGCTCTGTCCGTTCACCGAAAAATTGTCGCCGTTGGTGTTGGAGAAGTTATCAGCGTGTGTGCTGACCACGCCCGGAATCACTTCCGCCACTGTATCGAAGGCGTTATTCAACGGGCTGTTCTCCAAAGTCTGCCCGGAAAAGGTAGTCGATACCTGGGAGTCCGATATCTGCAGCAGCGGCGACGTATTTCCCGTGATGATGACGCTTTCCGTGGCCGTGATGCTCAGCTCCACCGATTTCAGGTCCGTGGTCACACCGGAGACCACGACCACCGAATCGATATTTCCCGGGCTGAAGCCGGAGGCAGAGACCCTCAACTTATAGGTGCCGATCGGAACTGCGTGGAACGCAAACACGCCGCTGCTCTGAGAGGCGGCTTTGATGGTCGTACCCTTGGCGATATCCGTAGCCGTGATTTCGGCATTCGAAACGACCGCGCCCGTCTGATCGGTTACCGTACCTGTAATACTGCCAGTCGTAATTCCCTGGCCGCTCGCTGTTGATACGCAAATAACCAGACTGAAAAAAACAACAACGGTCACAAAGAAATTCTTGTATCTCATAAGCTCCTCAACGGAAGGCGTAAACGATCGTCTCGCGCGCTCAAAAACCGCCCGACCGATCGGCCCGATCCGGTGGCTGCATCTGTTTCCGATCCCTAATTCGAACCGGCTGCGCTCATGCGGTGATAGGATCCGCAAGACATGACAACTGTTTGGCAGAGGAACTAGCAATCGCACTGCCAACGCCAATACACATCGGCAGATTTGAGAGGATTTTTCCGCTCGAAAATGGACACTCGAGACCTAAATGTGGAGATAACTAAGGAATAACTCCATGCCCTGAAGTGTTACAGATTAATTATTTTTTTTTGCGAGCCGTTTATGGCGTGCGTGGCATCCCGGATCGGAAGTTCAAGGGAGCACATTTCTACTATTTTTTATATACATATCCGTCCTCATCTATGGGAAATGGGCTCTATTTCAAGAAGTCGATCGCTATCTCGTTCTTTCGATAGACTTGCTCGATGAAACTGGCTCTGGTTTCCATAGCGGTCCGGACCAAGAGTGAGCGCTTCGACACGCTGACTTCGGACTACGCCGGACGCGTTGAAGCGTATGCGCCCATTGAAATAATGGTGTTTAAGACCAGCGAGTCTTTTTTCGATTCTCTGGACCGGCAGAAGTCGCGTATGGGAACCATGCTGGTCCTCCTCGATCCGCGTGGAAAACAGCTCTCCTCTGCGGACTTGGCAGGTTGGATCGGGAAAAAGCGCGATGAAGGGCAACAACATCTCGTCTTCGCGATCGGCCCGGCGGACGGCTGGTCGGATGCCGAGCGGGCGCGGGCGAACCTGCTGCTCTCCCTGGGGCCGATGACCCTCCCCCATGAGCTGGCGCGGGTGGTCCTGAGCGAGCAGATCTATCGCGCATTTACAATCCTCAGTGGGCATCCGTACCACACCGGGCATTGAGAATTCTGGCTCCCGGCAGCGGATGCACGCGCGTTACAGATAGGAAGGGAATGGATGTCCTGGTTTCGCAGGGAAGACAACAAGATCGAGGATACCGGCGCTAAGACGGTCCGCACCGAAGGGCTTTGGGTCAAGTGCGAAGCCTGCGAGCAGGTGATCTGGAAGGCCGATCTCGAGGCCAATCTCTGGGTATGCCCGAAGTGCGGCTTTCATTTCCGCATGGGATCGCTGGCGCGTATCGAGATGCTTCTCGAACCCGGCTATGAGCTCATCGACGGCGATCTGCAGTCCACCGACCCTCTGCAGTTCTCCGACCTAAAACCTTATAAGAACAAGCTGAAAGACGCGCAGAAAAAGACCGGCCTCAACGATGCGGTCCGCAATGCGGTCGGCGTGCTCGGCGATCATCCTGTGGTGCTCAGCGTGATGGAGTTCGCCTTCATCGGCGGCAGCATGGGCGCTGTTGTAGGAGAGACCATTGCCCGCGCTGTAGATCGCGCCCACGATACGCGGCAGCCATTGATCATCGTCTCGGCATCGGGCGGCGCACGCATGATGGAAGGCATCATCAGCCTGATGCAGCTGGCCAAGATATCGACGGCGCTGGCGCGGCTCGACGACGCCAGGGTGCCTTATATCTCGCTGCTGACCGACCCCACCACCGGCGGCGTCACGGCCAGCTTTGCCATGCTTGGCGATCTGAATATTGCCGAGCCCGGCGCGCTGATCGGCTTCGCCGGAGCCCGCGTAATCGAGCAGACCATCCGGCAGAAGCTGCCCGAAGGCTTCCAGCGGTCGGAGTTCCTGCTGAAGCATGGCTTCCTGGACGCGGTCGTCGATCGCAAGGATCTGAAGAATTACCTCAGCCGGGCTCTCCACTTCATGAAGGCGGCATAGAACATAAGACAGACGGCGTAAGCGGCGAGCCGCGGCCTCGCCGGCCGGTCTCTTCGATCCACATCCTGAAGGCCCGAGGGCCTCTGATGAGAGGAGCTCGCGTGTGCACCCCGGATAGCATAGCGTCGGGATAGCACAGCGCTCTGAAACGATGTCGATCCACTAAAATCATCGTATGTCTTATGCTGCAGCCATCGAAGGTCTTTATGCGCTCGCCGGCGAGTTGCACGCCGCTCCGGGGCAGCCTCGCCGCAAGTTCGAGCTGAACGAGATGCGCGTGCTCGCTGAGGCGCTGGGTCATCCCGAGCTCAAGTTCCCTTCCGTGCTGGTTGCGGGCACCAACGGTAAAGGATCGACATCGGCGACACTCGCCTCGATCCTCAGCACAGCGGGATATCGCGTTGGCCTCTACACCTCGCCGCATCTTTCTCGGGTGAACGAGCGGGTGCAGATCTTCGACCCGAAGACTGCCGGCGCTCCCATCTCCGATGACGACTTCGCTGCGCTCTACTTCCGCATTGACGATTGTGCGCGCAAGCTTGTGGAAGAAGGCGAGCTGGGCGCCTATCCCAGCTTCTTCGAAGCCATGACCGCGCTGGCCTTTCTTGCTTTCGCCGAAAAAAAGGTAGATATAGCAGTGCTGGAGGTGGGCATGGGCGGCCGCCTGGACGCGACGAACATCGTCGAGCCGCTGGTCTCCGTCATCGCCGACATCTCTCTCGACCATACCGAGTGGCTGGGCGCGACCATCACCGAGATCGCGCGCGAAAAAGCCGGTATCCTGCGGCCGAATGGCGTGCTGGTGACGCTGCCGCAGCATCCTGAAGCCAACCAGGCGATTGGCGAGGCGGCTGTATCGCAGGATGTGCGCGGAGTGAGCGCAGCCGAGTATGTGCCGCCGTACACCGATGTCGACGCGTTCGGAAAATATAGTCTGAACGTGCTCGGCGAGCGCATCGAAGTGGCATCGCCGTTGATCGGCGCGCACCAGCAGAGGAACGTTGCACTGGCTATCGCAGCGGCCTGCGAATTACGTAACAATCACGGTTACAATATTACAGCGACACAAATCGCCGAGGGAATTCGCGAGACACGCTGGCCGGGCCGGCTGGAACGATTCTCCGCCGCGGGCCGCGCTGATGTGCTGCTGGACGTGGCGCACAATCCTGCCGGCGCATGGGCTTTGCGGGCCGCGCTCTCCCATCTCGACCCCGAGCCCAAGGAGATTGTCGCCGTCTTCAGCTGCCTGCGCGACAAGGCCATCTCCGAGATTGCACAGATTCTCTTTCCGCTCTTCAATAGAGTGGTTTTGACCGAGGTACCCTCGCCCCGCGCCGCCTCGCTCGAAGATCTGCAGGCCGCCGCGGAGAAAACCGGCGTCTCCTTCGAGACCATTGCCGATCCAAGTGCCGCATTGCAGCAGGCGATTGCATCGACGCCAGCCAACGGCCTGATCGTGGTGACGGGTTCGGTCTACCTGATTGGCGCGTTGCGGGAAAATTTGGCAGGGGCCGGCTCAGGATATGGACATGAAGGAGCTTAAGCCGCGTCCCAATCCGATTCCCAAGCTGGAATGGCTGGTGAATTACGGCCTTCGCGCCCCGGTCTTCTTCCTCTCGACGGGATTCTTCGGGAGCCTCTCGCTCGTCGCTTCCCTCTGGGATAAGAGCGGCAAGCAACAGCACGCGATTGCGCAGGTCTGGGGACGCACAGTCGTCAGGATTAGCGGCGCGAGGATCACCGTGGTGAATGGCGAACGGCTGGATGGCCGGGTCGCCATCTATGCCTCCAACCACCTCTCTTATTCGGATACGCCGGTGATCTTCGGCACCCTGCCTTTTCAGTTCCGGATCGTCGCCCGCCACGAGCTCTTCAAGCTGCCCTTCATCGGCTGGCATCTCACCCGCTCAGGACAGGTTCCGGTCAATGTAACGAATCCGCGGGCCTCGATTGCCAGCCTGAGCAGTGCGATTCGCACCTTGAAGGCAGGTATGCCTGTATTCATCTTTCCCGAAGGTGGAAGAACGCAGACCGGACACCCGGAAATCTTCCTGAACGGGCCGGCCTTCATGGCCATCCGGGCGCAGGTGCCCATCATTCCCATCGCCCTGATCGGCACCCATGAGCTGCTGCCGATTCACACCTCGCTCTTTCATCCCGTCCCGGTGACGGTCGCGGCCGGCGAGCCGATCGAGACTACCGGCTACACGATGCGACAGATCGATGAGCTGACGGCGCGGGTCAAAGACGAGATCTGCCGGCTCTTCTACGAACACTCCTATCTCGAACAGCCGGCGCATCCGCAGCTGGAGGCGATTACGCTGAAGGACTCCCAATGAAAGCACCGCGCATCGCGATTCCCGAACCGACCTTGAACGATACCGAATACAACGAGCGCTCCTGGCCGCAGTATGCGCAGGCGGTCGAGGCTTCGGGAGGCATTGCGGTCAAGATTCCCCTGTCGGCTCTTCCTGCCGAAGTGGCACGTCTGGCCTCTTCCTGCGAGGGCGTGCTGCTGCCGGGAAGCGGTGCGGATGTCGATCCGGAGAAATACGGCCAGGAGCGTATTCCGGAGTGCGGTAAAGCAGATCCGGCGCGCGAGGCTGTGGACGAATTGCTGATGCAGGATGCCGCCAACCTCCACAAGCCGATTTTCGGGATCTGTTATGGGCTGCAGACCTGGAACGTCTGGCGCGGGGGCTCCCTGATGCAGCATCTGCAGACCGGAGTGAATCATGCGCCGGGACGCACCATTGTCGAGGCACATCGGGTATCCATAACCGAGGGATCGCAGCTCGCAGGGCTGGCCGCGGACGGGGAATTGGCGGTCAACAGCAGTCATCACCAGGCGATCGACCGGCCCGGAGATGGGCTGCGCGTAGTCGCCCGCAGCACCGAGGACGGGGTGATCGAGGCGGTCGAGGGGACAGGGGACCAATTTGTCGTCGCCGTCCAATGGCATCCCGAGAGAAGCTTTGCGGACGATCCCGCCTCCAAGGCGCTCTTCGACAACTTCGTTCAGGCAGCGGCCACGTGGCAGCCCCGGCCGATACGGGAGTCGGTTCCGGAATCGGTGGCAATGGAATCAGCTCAGGAAACGAAGTGACTGCCGGGGAGATTGAAAGCTCGGTAGCGGAAGCTGGGTTAAATCCTCTGGCTCCTGGGGTGAGCGCGAAGTTCGCCCAATATCTGGAGCTGCTCCTCAAGTGGAACGCGAAGCTCAACCTGACGGCGATTCGAACGCCGGAAGACATTGTCCGGCGGCACTTTCTCGAGTGTATTCAATGCGCGCAGCTGATTCCCCCTGTCGCATCCCTTTTGGATTTCGGTTCGGGAGCGGGCTTTCCGGGGATACCCGTAGCGCTCTTGCGGCCGGAGATTTCGGTGACCCTCGGAGAATCTCAGGCTAAGAAAGCCGCATTTCTCCGTGAAGCGACTCGCAGCCTTGGATTAAGCGCATCAATCTTCGATGGACGTATCGAGGCCATGCCTCCGTCGCAACAGTTTGAAGTCGTGACACTCCGGGCCGTGGACAAGATGACTGCGGCCTACGCCGCTGCCTTTGAGCGGGTTGCGCCGGGCGGGTGGTTGATTGTCTTCGCCACCAGTGGGACTGCTGAAAGAGATACTGCCTATTTCGCACCGATCGCGTGGGAGGCTCCGGTTCCGATGACCGGGATGAGCGACGCTTTTCTCCTCCTGGGTAGGAAATCGGAATAATTGTTCCACGTGGAACAATGCAACTCACTCTGCTGCTACACCTGACTATCGTTACCTTCAGACGAATGTTCCACGTGGAACATTCGTCCAAAATGCATCCAGATTTCAGAACGATTTCCACATTCCTTCCTAATCCTTTCCGTCTATTTACAAATCTCTCAACAGCACGAATCTCCAGTAACCACGCGGTGTTTCCGGTTTTCATCAGCTGGGTGCAAATAAATCTTCCACAGATTTATCCCGGTTCTTCACAGGCCATCTGCATTGCATTTCTGGCCTCCCCGTCGCTACTCTCATATCTTCATGGGAAAAGTGCTGGCGGTGGTCAATCAGAAGGGCGGAGTCGGAAAGTCCACGACCGCCATTAACCTTTCCGCGGCGGTGGCTCTCGAGGGACTGAAGGTTCTGCTGATCGATTGCGATCCCCAGGCCAACTCCACCGGCGGCTATGGATTCGCGAAGGATGAACAGCGAAAATCCATCTACGACATCCTTGTAGGGGACGCCACCCTCGCGGAGAGCCTGCAAAAAACCGAAATCGACACGCTCCAGCTCATTCCTTCGAGCAAAAATCTGATTGGCGCCAATGTCGAGCTGATTCAGCACGAGCGCCGCGCCTATCGGCTGAAGGAAGCGCTCGATCCCGAGAAAACAGCCTACGATTATGTGCTGCTTGATTGCCCTCCGGCGCTCGATCTCCTCACTCTGAACGCTTTGGTCGCCTCCGACGGCCTCCTGGTCCCGATGCAGGCGGAGTATTTTGCTTTGGAAGGCATCAGCGAGCTGATGCACACCCTGGAGCGGGTAAAGGCCGCCTTCAATCCCGGCCTCGAAATCGAGGGCGTTCTGCTGACCATGTATGACGACCGCACCAATCTGGCGCAGCAGGTCACGGAGAACCTCCGCGAATTCTTCAAGGAGAAGCTCTTCAAGACGGTAATCCCGCGCAATGTGCGGCTGGCCGAGGCGCCCAGCTACGGGAAGCCGGTTCTTCTTTATGATCCGAAATCACGAGGATCGGAGAGCTATTTCGACCTGGCGCAGGAGCTGCTCGGCCGCCACAAGATCGAAAGTCCCCGTGCCAAGGAGCGCAAGAAGGCTGCAGCATCGCGGCCCGAGGTCAAAGTCCGCTTCTGGCCGTACGGCTGAGGTCCGGGCGTCTGGCAAGTGAATTGGCGAAATGAATTTAGCTTAGGAATGGAAGCGCCATGGCAAATGCTGTAGAGAATCCGAAACGCAGGGCGCTGGGCCGAGGCCTGGAGTCGCTGCTCCCGCGCCTCTCGGCCACAGCGGAAGCGCCGGCCGCGCCGCCGCCTCCGGCAGTCGCCGAGGGCACGCCGCGCGAGATACCGGTCGGCGAGATCGACCGCAATCCCTACCAGACCCGGACCCGCTTCGACGAAGCGCAGCTGGCGGAGCTGGCCGCGTCCATTGCGGCAACGGGCGTCGTTCAGCCCATTCTCGTCAGGCCGCAGGCCAATGGACGCTTCCAGCTGATTGCCGGCGAGCGCCGCTGGCTGGCTTCGCAAAAGGCGGGCAAGGAGACGATTCCGGCAATCCTGCGCCAGGTCTCCGACGAACAGGCGATGGAGATGACCATCGTCGAAAACCTGCAGCGCACCGACCTGAACCCGATGGAACAGGCGCGGGCCTACGAACGGCTAAGCCGCGACTTCAAGATGACGCAGGAGCATATGGCCCAGCGCACCGGCAAAGACCGCGCCTCGGTGGCCAATTTTCTGCGGCTGCTCCGGCTGCCGGAGCAGGTGCAAGGCAAGGTCGAGGCCGGCGAGCTGACCTTCGGCCACGCCCGCGCGCTCCTGGCGCTCGAGAATCCCGAAACCATTGTCAGCGCCGCGCAGAAGGTCGGCGCGCTCTCCATGTCGGTACGGCAGACGGAGAGCTACGTTCAGGGAATCCTGAACCCGGAAAAACGGGATAAGGGCAAAGGAAAAGAGAACAAAGAGGCAGCCGATCCCAATGTACGTGAAGCCGAGGAACGCCTGACCCGCAAGCTCGGCCTGAAAGTCCATATCGAGGACAAGAACGGACGCGGGCGGGTGATCATCGAATACGCCAAGCTCGAAGACTTCGACAGCATCTTTGGCAACCTGCTCGCACCGTAGCCTCAGGTTTCAAGACAAGCAGCGTTCCGGTTTCACAGGAATCGATTAAACTGCTTTCAACTTTCATGACCTTCGATCGTCGGCCTTTTCTCCTGTCCATGGGCTGTATTTTCTTTACGCTTGCAGCCCAAGCTCAATCCGCCTCGCTACCGTCCAATACCCAGCCAATGCCGAAGAACCCCGCGGATATCCTGGCCGCGGCGGCCAAAATCAATGGCCTCGACTCGCCTGAAGCGAAACCATGGCACATCAAGATCGCCTATCAGGTTTTCGACGGCGAAGGCAAAGTTGGGCACACTGGTACTTTTGAAGAATGGTGGGCCGGACCCAAGAAGGATAAGAGGGTCTACACCAGCTCGACCTTCAATCGAACGGAGTATGTAACCGAAGCCGGAACCTTTCGGGTCGGGGATGAGGTTGGACCGCCGCTCGCGGAATCGCTTGTCAGGCAGCGCCTGGTGAGTCCGATGCCGGGTTCAGAGGACACGGACAACGCAGAACTGCAGCGCCGCGACAACCCCTTTCCCAACACCAAGCTCACATGCATAGAGTTGGTAAGGAAGATCGATCACCAGCTGGGTCCGTCTCCCGTTGGCTTGTTTCCTCTCTACTGTTTCGATCCCAGCGCTCCCATGCTTCGCTTCAGTGGATCATTCGGCCTTCTGAACACCCTCTATAAGAAGGTTGGTATGCTGGGCGGACGCTATTTAGGGACAGATGTCTCCATCTCCGATACCGGGAAGCCTTTCGTCGATTTTCATCTGGCCGAGGGTAATCTGATGACGACCGTCGACGAGTCAATTTTTGCTCCGCCGGCGAATGCAATCGCGTTACCGGAGCAGTCGGTAACAGTTGAGGGGAAGGTTCTTGCGGGCCGCAAACTGAACGGATCGGCGCCGCGATATCCAGCCGCCGCGAAGAGCGCGCGGATCTCAGGTACGGTGATCCTCTCTGCCTTGATCGGAGAGGACGGGCGCATTCACGAGCTGCGAATAAAGTCTGCGCCTGATGTCTCACTGGCTCTTTCAGCGATCGAGGCAGTACGTGACTGGACTTACGCCCCTTATACGCTGAATGGTCATCCGGTCGAAGTGAGCACCGAAATCCGGGTCATGTATCGATTAAGCGGCGGATAGGCCTGAGAGAAACTATGAGTGAACTTGCACAACTCGCAACCGAGGCGCGCAATCCGGCGACGGAGAATCTGGACAGTCTTTCGACGGCGGATCTGGTTCGCGCCTTTCATGACGCGGATCGCGAAGCCACAGCGGCGGTCGAGCGGGAGCTGCCGCAGATCGCTGCGGCCATCGATGCCATCGTCGAGCGTTTGCAGGCAGGGGGACGGCTCTTCTATCTGGGCGCTGGGACTTCGGGGCGGCTGGGGGTTCTGGACGCGTCGGAGTGTCCTCCCACCTACAACACGCCGCGGGAGATGGTGCAGGGGATCATCGCGGGCGGCGACGTTGCGCTGCGGAACTCCGTGGAGCGGGCTGAAGACGACGAGGCCCAGGGGCGGGCCGATCTTTCCGAGCGCGGCCTCTCAAATAAGGACGCGCTGGTGGGTATCGCCGCCAGTGGGCGCACGCCTTACGTGCTGGGCGGGATCAAGTATGCGCGGGAGCTTGGCGCGTTGACCATCGGCCTGAGCTGCGTCCCGGGATCGAAGCTGGCGCAGGCGGCGGAGCTGGAGATTACGCCGGCGACCGGCCCCGAGGTGGTCACCGGCTCGACGCGCATGAAGGCTGGCACAGCGACCAAGCTGGTGCTGAACATGCTCTCGACGGGAAGCCTGGTGCGGCTGGGATATGTCTACGGCAACCTGATGGTGAACGTGCAGCCGACCAACGCCAAGCTGCGCGACCGCGCGGCGCGGATCGTCGCCGCGGTGACCGGCATCGACACGGCGGCTGCCGAGACGCTGCTCGATCGTGCAGGGTCGGTGAAGACGGCCATCGTGATGCAGAAGCTGGGGTTAGACCGCGCGACCGCAGAAGCACGGCTGGCCGCTGCGGAGGGTAGGCTGCGCGCTGCTTTGGCGGATGCTGCTCAGAGCTAGTGTCTGGAGCGCTCAGCTTGTTTCCATCGAACGTTGTGGCTCCGATAAGAAACTGCAGGTCCCACCGCTTCGCTTCGTCGGGATGACAAGTTTATGTTTCATGCAGGGAATCGATAGCTTGGGAGACTCGGGATCGTTATGCCGCAGACGAATTTTCGGATCACAGCTCGTCATTCTGAGTGAAGCGAAAGAATCCCGGCGAACATTGCGTAGCATTGGATCATTCGCGCGCAATCCATCTTGCCGTTGAATCGTCGGTATAGGAGCTTCTTCACGATAGAAACAGGGTTCATCGACGCTTGATGCCGCAGATTAATGGTTCTGCTCCTTCCTTGCCGCGAGATAAGATAGCCGCTGCAACCTGTCATGACCAAGCGCATCTACCATCCCGATCTGGTGCTGACCGAGCGCGGCTTTGAGTCTGGCCGTGCCGTTGTGGTGAACAACGACGGACGTATCGAGGCCATTGTCCCGGCGAAAGAATCGGAAAAGCATGAGGCCGTACGCCTTGTGGGCAAGGCCCTTCTGCCGGGTTTCGCCAACGCCCACTCGCACACCTTTCAGCGGCTGATTCGCGGACGCACGGAGACGCGCGGGGCGAGCGGCGACGACTTCTGGACATGGCGCGAGGCGATGTATCGCGCGGCCAACAGCGTGGATGCCGACGATGTGTATCACGTGGCGCGCATGGCCTTCCTGGAGATGGTGATGGCCGGCACCACGACGGTGGGCGAGTTCCACTACCTGCATCGTGCGCAGGACAGGTCTGCTTATCCTGACCCCAACCTGCTGAGCCGGAAAATTATCGCGGCAGCCGAGTCCGTTGGGCTGCGCATTGCGTTGCTGCGCGTAGCTTATGCGCGCGCCGGATACGAGCTGCCTCCGCATGCCGGGCAGGCGCGGTTTTACGAGACGCCGCAGGAGTATCTGGAGAACACGGCAGTACTGGCGGCCGAGTTTATGGGCGAGAAGGTATGGGTGGGCGTTGCTCCACACAGTATTCGCGCCGTGCCGCTTGCGCAACTTGAGGAAATCGCAGCGTGGGCGCGTGAGCGCGGGCTTGTGGTCCACATGCACGCTGCTGAACAAGTGGCCGAATTGGCGGCCTGCAGGCGCGAGTACGGTGCGACACCGATTCAGCTTCTTGCAGAGCGCGGGCTGCTCTCATCGAAGATGACGCTGGTGCATGCCATCCACATCACCGAAACAGAAATGGACGCGCTGGCGGCGGCGGATACGGTGATCTGTTCGTGCCCGACCACCGAGCGTAATTTAGGCGACGGCATCATCGACGCGGCCAGGGCGGCGCAGCGCGGCATACGCTTCGCTTTCGGATCGGATTCCGAGACGCTGATCGATCCTCTCGAAGACGCGCGGGAGATTGAGTATCACTTACGGTTACAAATTCAGAAGCGCGTAGTGCTGGACGAGATCGGCGGCAGGAATTTGTCACAGCGACTGTTTCAATATGCGACAGAAGGCGGGGCGCAGGCGCTGGGCTTCGACAGCGGCGTGATTGCGATTGGGCGTCCGGCGGATTTCTTCGCGGTCGATCTTGGCGATCCCTCGATCGCGGGCAACTCGCCGGAAGATTTGCTGGCCAGCATCGTCTTCGGCCTGTCGCGGACGGCGATTCGCGATGTGATGGTCGGCGGCGAGCATATTCTGCGTGATGGCCGGCATCCGTTGCAGGAGGAGATCGTGAATTCGTATCAGTCGGTGTATAGAAAAGTATGGCAAGCGTGAGCCAAATGACAGGCTGGCGAGCGTGAATTGGGGCTGTCGTTCATGACCCGCGCGGTTGCAATCCTGCGCGAACTGGTGGCGATTCCCTCGATCTCTGCGATGAGCAATCGCGCGGTGATCGAAGCAGCTGCGCGCATTCTTGCCGACGCCGATTGGACTGTGCGCATGCTGCCTTATACGGACGCGCATGGGACAGAGAAGATCAATCTCATCGCACAGCCCGCGGGGCAGAGCTCAGCTCAGCTTGATCTCGCCTTCGTCTGCCACACGGATACTGTCCCCTTCGACGCGCAGGCATGGCCCGATGCGACTTCGCTCATAGAAAAAGATGGCATGCTGCATGGCTGCGGATCATGCGACGTGAAGGGATCGCTGGCCGGGATTCTGGCGGCCATCGCGCAGACGCCGGCGATTCAGCAGAACATTGCGCTTATTCTTACTGCCGATGAGGAGATCGGCTGCATTGGCGCAACCAGGCTGCTCGCTTCGGAGCAGCTTCGTGCGAGGCGAGTGCTGGTTTGCGAGCCGACGTCGCTGCGTCCCGCAGTTGCGGGCAAGGGCTATGGCCTCGCCGAAGTTACCGTCACGGGAAAAGAGGCGCACAGCGCTTTCCCGCATAAGGGGCGCTCGGCGATCTTTGCGGCTGCTGCGATGATTGCGCAGATCGAAGCAGCAGCCATCGATCCCAAGATCAATCCCCTCTTCGACCCTCCTTTCACCACGTTCAATGTGGGCACGATTCAGGGCGGCACAGCGAAGAACATCATCCCCGGCGCATGCCGCTTTCTGGTGGAGTGGCGGCCGCTGCCCGAAGAGCGCCCCGCGGATGCCGTGGCATGGCTGCATCGGCTGGCCGAAGACGCCGTGCAGTCCCATCCCGATTGCACCATCAACATCGAGGCACGACGCGCGGATGCAGGATTCGCCTACGATGCCGATTCGCCCTTTGTGAATGCGCTTGTCAGCCAGCTCGGCACTGCGCCCACCGGCATCTCGTTTGGATCGGAGGCGACACGCTTCGCTGCGATTGCCGACGAGGTGGTCGTCCTCGGGCCCGGCAACATGCACACGGCGCATAGCGACCGCGAGTGCATTCCCGTTTCCGAGCTGGAAGCCTTTGTGGAGTGTGTCGGCGCGTTGCTGCGCGGTTAGAACTGGATGGAGCTTCAAGTTCGCTTGCTTTACCAGATAACAGCTATTCACCGCTAAGACGCTAAGACCGCCAAGGAAACTTTGCGATCTCGCGTCGACGGCATTCATCGTTCTGGCCTCGGAGGTCGGGGCCGTGCGTTGATGCTGAGCTAAACGACTATAGAAGCACGCGGGAAAACGAGACTCCCAAATCGTGAGGCGTGGATTGACGGGGCATCCGCGAAAGCCTGGCTTCGATTACCCTAAGATGTGCCACGTTCAACGGAGCCATACGAAGTGAAGAAATCAAGCAAACCTGCGAGATCGGCGGTCACTGAAGTTACAGAGGAAACCCCGGCTGCAAACCCGGTGCCGGAGGCGCTTCCGCCTGCACGGCCAGTCCTCGTGGGCGTGGTGATGGGCTCGAAGAGCGATTACGAATACCTCGCGCCAGCCATCGAAGTTCTCAAAGCCTTCGACATACCTTACGAAGCGCGCGTGGTCTCGGCGCATCGCACTCCCGACTGGCTCTTTCAATATGCGGAGGAGGCGGAGGGACGCGGGCTGCGCGTGATCATTGCGGCAGCCGGCGGCGCGGCGCATCTGCCGGGAATGCTGGCGGCGAAGACGCTGGTTCCGGTGCTGGGCGTGCCGGTTCCGGCAACCATGCTGAACGGCATCGATTCCCTGTTATCGATTGTGCAGATGCCCAAGGGCATTCCCGTGGGCACGCTGGCCATCGGCAGGCCGGGCGCGGCGAATGCGGCGCTGCTGGCGGCGCAGATATTGGCCACGACGAACAAGGCTCTGCGCGAGAAGCTGCGCGAGTGGCGCGAATCCCGGCGCGATGAAGTGCTGGCGCAGGAGCTGCCGTCGTGAGCGAAGAATCTAAACCAAAACGCGCCACGAAAGCGATCCTGCCCGGCTCGACCATCGGCATCCTGGGTGGCGGCCAATTGGGGCGCATGATGGCCATGGCCGCGCGCTCACTGGGCTACCGCATCCAGGTGATGGACCCCGACCCTTCGTGTCCCGCGCGCTTTGTGGTGGACGCGTGCTTCGAAGGCGGATGGAACGATGCCCGAGCAGCGGCCGACCTGGCGCGCGGCTGCGATGTGGTCACGCTGGAGATCGAACAGGTATCTCTCGCGGCTCTGGAGGCGGCGAAAAAATATGCTCCGGTGCGTCCCTCTGCGGAGTTGATGGGTGTTGTCCAGGATCGCATCGTGCAGAAGACGTGGCTGGCCGAGCGTGGCTTTCCGCTAGGGCCATGGCGGGCGATTGAATCGGAAAGCGATCTCGCGGAGGCCGTGCCGGCACTGGGCGGAAAGCTCTTTGTGAAGAGCGCGCGGGGCGGGTATGACGGCCGCAGCCAGGTGAAGATTGGGTTCGATGATCCTTCTATCTCGGATGAATCCCACGTCTCAAATTCGAGACGTGGGGCACCCGCAGCTGTTCATGCATGGAGATTGCTGGGTGAGCGGCCTTGCGTGGCCGAGGCGGCTATCGATCTCGATAAAGAGATTTCGGTGATGGTGGCGCGGGCTCCCAATGGCGAGACGAAGAGCTTTGCTTCGGCGATGAACCATCACGAAAACCAGATTCTGGTGTGGAGCGTGATTCCCTCTTCCATCCCTGCGGAGATGGAGGCGAAGGCGCAGGAGATTGCGTGCCGCATCGCCGCGGAGTTCGAGCTCGAGGGCGTGTTGGCGGTAGAGATGTTCGTGACGAAGCCGGGAGCAGACGGAACCAGCCAGCTGCTGGTGAATGAGCTCGCGCCGCGCCCACACAACAGCTATCACGCGAGCGAGCGCGCCTGCGTCACCAGCCAGTTCGAACAGGCGATTCGCGCGGTGTGCGACCTGCCGCTGGGCGATGTCTCCGTAGTGCAGCCAGCGGCAATTGCGAACCTGCTGGGCGATCTCTGGTTCAACGAGGACGGCTCGCCGCGCGAACCGCGCTTCGATGCGGCGCTCGCCGTGCCCGGCGTGCGGCTGCACCTGTACGAGAAGCACAATCCGCGCAAGGGACGGAAGATGGGACATCTGTCGGCGGTGGGTGCGACTCCGGATGAGGCGGTGCGGCGGGCGTTGGAGGGGCAGAGGCAACTTTAGGATGCCATTCCGGCGCGCGAACAATCAGTTCGGTTTCGGGTCACTTTGCATCCTAGTGGTATTCAATGTTCCGGCGTGTAAAACTTGATACTTGTGCCATCCGCGACAGCGGCTATAGTAGGTGCGACGTGGCTCGTAAAAAGGTAGACAGAACACAAGATGAGATAAGAGAGTACCCCTGCTACAGCATTGAGCAAGTAGCGTCGTATATTGGCGTGCCCAAAAGAACTTTGCGCAATTGGGTGACTGGCTACTCTTATCAAACCAGGCATGCGATGAAACGCGCGAACCCCGTCATCACACCGGCTGACCCTGAAAACAACTTACTGTCGTTTTATAACCTAGCGGAAGCTCAGGTGTTAGCTGCGACAAGAGAGCGAAATATTGGGCTCAGAAGGATCAGACATACGGTTGAGTACATGCGCGAAGTTCTCCAAGAAGAGAGACCTCTTCTACGTTGCGTCTTCGAGACTTCGGGGCAAGACATCTTTTTGCAGAATATTTCTGGCAAGAATCTTCGCAATCCATTAAACGTTTCTAAGTTCGGCCAATACGGTTTCCGGTCCATCTTAAAGAAATACTTGAGTCGGATCGAACGGGACGCGAACGGTAATCCAACACGCGTTTACCCCTTGAAAGCCGGAGCAAGGTCGGCCAAGCGCAACATTGTCATCCATCCCTTCGTTTCAGCCGGCAAGCCGTCCTTGGCCGAAAGTGGAATTATGGTTGAAGCAATCTGGAAACGAAAGAAGGCTGGAGAAACAGTTAAAACTCTCGCAAAGGATTTCAGGCTAAAACCGAGTGAGATCAAGGCGGCGATCAACTACTACGCCGCCTGATCCGGTTTTCTTTACAGACCGAAATCTTGGGGCCGAACTCTTTCCCGGCATGTTACGTGAGGCCGGATTTGCTCTGATCATTCACGATGAGCACTTCGGCAGACGTCAAGATGTTCTGGATCCAGAAGTGATCAGAGCCTGTGGAGAGAATGGATGGTTCTTGATGACGGCCGACAGCGATCTTCCTCGAAGATGGGCCAAGGAAATGTCCATCGCGCAAATCGGCGTCTTCTGCCAAACTAACAATCACCAGGGGCCGAAGTTATGGGCGCCGCGGATTTGTTCACTAAAAGCCGAAATCATGTTGCTAGCAAGTACTGAGGCTCGACCTTTTACGGCTTATATCACCGCGGAGATCAAGCCCCAATTACTTCTTAGAAAAGCCTAAGCAAAACGCTGACCGGTTTTCTACCCAATATCCTCCGACCAGTTCTCCAGGTACTTCTTTACCTCGGCCATGAATTTGCCTGCGTCGGCTCCGTCTACGATGCGGTGGTCGAAGCCTAGCGTGAGGTGGATCATGTGGCGGATGGCTATGGAATCCATTCCGTCTTCGGCGGTGACTACGGCTGGCTCCTTGAATAAGCCGCCTACGCCGAGGATGGCTGACTCGGGCATGTTGATGATCGGCGTTCCGAACTGCTCGCCGAAGATGCCGGGGTTGGTGATGGTGAAGGTGCCGGAGCCCACTTCGTCGGGCTTGAGCTTCTTGCCGCGGGCGCGCTCGGCCAGATCGGCGATGCCGCGTGCGATGCCGAGGAAGCTCTTCTCTTCGGCGGCCTTGATGACGGGCACGATCAATCCCCAGTCGAGCGCGACGGCGATGCCGATGTTGATGTTCGCGGGGTAGCGGATGGCGTCGCCTTCCATCTGCGCGTTGATGATGGGCATCTTGCGCAGCGTGGCCACGACGGCGCGCGTGATGAAGGGCATGTAGGTGAGCTTCACGCTGTTGCGCTGCTCGTACTTGTTCTTCTCTTTCTCGCGCAGCTTCACGATCCTGGTGAAGTCGATCTTGAAGACGGTGTGGACGTGCGCGTTGGTGCGCTTGGACTCCACCATGCGATTCGCGATAATGGTGCGCATCTTCGACAGGGGCACCAGCTCGCCTGGCGCAGGAATCGCAGCAGCAGGCTTTGCGGCGGCCGGAGCGGGAGCCGAAGGTGCAGCCGCGGCGGGCGCTGCTGCCGGAGCAGCCTTGGCGGCGGGCTTTTCGAGATAGCCGAGCACGTCTTCCTTGGTGATGCGGCCGCCGGCTCCGCTGCCGGAGACCTTGCTGAGGTCGAGGTTGTTCTCCTTGGCGATCTTGCGCACCAGCGGCGAGGAGCGGGCATGCTCGGCAGAGCCAGCCGCGATCTCTGTCTCGGCAGCTTCGGCGGAGGCGGCGGCCGGAACCGGGGCTCCGGGTGCTGCTGGGGCTGAGGTAGCTGGCGCAGTCGTTGCGGGAGCGGCAGCCTTGGCTCCGGCTGCTCCGCCGATCACCGCGACCACGGTGTTGATCTGCACGGTCGAACCGGCTTCAACCTTGATCTCGGAGAGCGTTCCGGCAGCGGGCGACGGAATTTCGGCATCGACCTTGTCGGTGGAGATTTCAAAGAGCGGCTCGTCGCGCTGGACGGTATCGCCGACCTGCTTGAGCCACTTGGTAATGGTGCCTTCGAAGATGGATTCGCCCATCTGCGGCATCACGACATCGGTTGCGGGACCTGCGGCAGGCGCGGCTGGAGCTGAGGGCGCAGCAGATGCACCGGAGCCATCGCTCGCCGGAACCGGCGCCGGAGTGGGCTCAGCCTTGGGAGCGGGGGCCGGCGCTGCGGCAGAAGCCGATGCCGATCCGCCTTCTTCGATCACGCCAACAACGGTGTTGATCTGGACGGTGGCGCCGTCGGCAACCTTGATTTCCTTGAGCACGCCGGCGGCGGGTGACGGAATCTCGGCATCGACCTTGTCGGTCGAGATCTCGAACAACGGCTCGTCGCGCTGGACGGTGTCGCCGGGCTTTTTCAGCCATTTGGTGATGGTGCCTTCAAAAATCGACTCGCCCATCTGGGGCATCAGAACATCCGTCGGCATGCAAATCCCTTTCCCGTGTGACAGCAATCAAGCGTGAACGCGCAAGAATCGATTATAAACGGCTGAAAAGCGGGTGGCGAAGAGGCGGTTGGCCGTGGTCCGGGCGGCAATCCCACGTTGTTCGGCAGCATTCGCCCGACCTGTCTGATACAACTGTCTTCGGCTGAATGCCTATCCTAAATGCCCTAAACACTGACTGCGAAGGCCAGCTCTGGTTACGCATATTCACAACACGGAATTGACGCTGCTGATCCTGGTGGTGCTGGTGTCGTCGCTGGCCGCTCTGGCGCAACGGGTCAAGACGCCTTATCCCATCGTTCTGGTGCTCAGCGGGCTGATTCTCAGCTTCTTTCCCGTCATTCCGCACGTTTCCATCAATCCCACATTCGTCTTTCTGGTCATCCTGCCGCCGCTGCTCTTCGCCGCCTCGCTCAACACTGCGTGGCGGGAGTTCCGCTTCAACCTGGTGAGCATTGCCATGCTGGGGCTGGGGCTGGTGGCCTTTACGGTGGCCGGCATATCGACGGTCGCCCATTTCTTCATGCCGGAGTTCGACTGGCGCACCGGCGCGGTGCTGGGAGCGGTCATCTCGACGACGGACGCCATCGCCGTGGCGGCCATCGCCAGCCGCGTGGGACTGCCGCACCGCGTGCTCGAGATCATCGAGGGCGAGAGCCTGGTGAACGACGCCACCGGACTGCTGGCCCTGCAGTTCACGACTGCGCTCGTGGTTTCGGGGGAGATTCCGTCGATCGGGGGCGGGGTTCGCGAATTCATCTGGCTGATCTGTGGAGGCGTCGCCGCCGGACTGCTGGTTGGCTGGTTCGTGGCGCGCTTCGACCGGCTGCTCTTCCGGCTCTTTCAACAATCGAGCGAAGTGCCCATCCTGGTGAGCATTGCTACACCCTACTTTGCCTACCTGCTGGGCGAAGCCATCCACTCTTCCGGCGTGCTGGCGACCGTGGTGTGCGGGCTGTACCTTGGCCGGACGACCTCGGAGACCTTTTCCACCCGCGCGCGGCTTGATTCCCGCGTGATCTGGAACACCCTGGACTTCGTTCTTAACGGATTTATCTTCATCGTCATCGGCCTGCAACTGCCTACGGTTCTCAACGGGATGAGAGATCGGGCCGGGCATCTCAACTGGCCGCATATGATCGCCGGCGCAGCCTTTGTTGCCGCTGTGGCCATCGCAGTCCGCATGGCGCTGATCTTTCCCGGCGCGCACCTGGCGTGGTTCCTGCGGCGCCGCTTGCTGCACCAGCAGGTGGAGAAGCCGACCAGCCGCGAACTGGTGGTTACCGGCTGGAGCGGGATGCGCGGGGTGCTCACACTGGCCGCCGCTCTCTCCCTGCCCGAGTTCCTCGATAACGGCAATCCCTTCCCCAAGCGCGGGCACATCATCTTTTATGCCTTCACTGTCATTCTGGTGACGCTGGTCGGCCAGGGGCTCTCCCTGCCGGCCATTATCCGCAAGCTGGGGCTGGTGGATTCGGACGAATCGCTGGACGAGGAGCGCAAGGCACGCCGTGTGCTGCTCAAAGCGGCGCTCAAAACCCTGCGCGAAACCCCGGGCGATGAAGAGGAGGGCGAGAGGAGTGCGGCCGCAATCCTGACCCGCTACTACGAGCAGCGGCTGGAGGCCCTTAGAAAGCAAGACGCCGAACCGGCGCAGCTCCAGCAGCGCAAGTATCAGGAGCTGGCGGCCAAGGTGCGGCGGGTGGAGCGGGAGCAGATCCTGCGCCTGCGCGGCGAGGGCACGTTTCGCGAGAGCACGCTGCGGGATCTGGAGCGGGAGCTGGATTTGTTGGATCTGCGTTGGGAGAAGAGCTGAGGGCTTTGATCCCTCGGCGGCTGAAGCCGCGCTCCTTTTGGTCCGCTTATGTACGGCCTCAAGGCCGTACCCTTCAGAAGCCTTGGCGGCAGTCTGGCAGGGCTTCTTTCGTCATTCGTTCTGGGCTTAGAGAGAGATCTCAGCGCAGCTGGCTGGGATTCTTCCTCCCTGCGGTCGTCAAGAATGGCGTTTGTTCTTCGGTGACGCCGGTGGCGATGCCGATGCGCCAGCAGACTACTGCAGGTCCCTCGACTCGCGGTGCTCGCTCGGGATGACAATTTTTTGGTGACGCGAGATGACCCGTTTGCGGTCACGCGGATGGCAAATTTGTTGAAATGCCGTCGCGTTGTGAGCGCATCGAAGCGCCGGGGTTAGCGCAGCGCGGGTTCGGTCACCAGTGTCCCGGCCCCATCGATGGTGGCTTGCACCATGGCGTCGAAGCCCATGCAGGAGTTCAGCATGAGGTGGTAGAGACGGCGGTCGGTCCAATCCTGATCGAAATAGCGGCGGATATAGGCGGCGCGGCGGCGGTCGGTGGCCAGCAGTTCCTGCTCGGCCTCCCTGGCGTGCTCGGGGAAGTTCTCCTCAAACCAGAGAATCTTGCGCCACATCGAGGCGTAGACGAAGACGTGGAAGGCTCCCGGCGCGCGGGCCAGCATGGCGGCGGCTCCGCGGCCGACGACGACGCAGCTTCCCTGCTCGGCGATGCCGGTGAGATAGTCGCGGACGAACTCCACCATGCGGTCGCTGTCGAAGACATCCAGGTCGGAGGGGGCGGGGAGGCGCTCCAGCGAGCCGTGCCAGAAGGCCTTTCCGAAGCGGTGGTACCAGGGGTCGAGGCGCTCATCGCATCTCTCGGCGAGCTTCTTGGTGACGCCGGCCTTCTGCGCGATCTCCTCGATGAGGCACTGGTCGATCAGCCTCCAGCCCAGGCGCTCGGCGAGGTGCTCGGCGTACTCGGCGCCCTTGCTGCCGTACTCGCGTTCGACAGTGATGACCCGGATCAATGGCCTGTCTCCTCCCGAAATTGCGTGCCGAATGCTAGCACTGTTCCTCTTTGAATCGCAAACTGTCTGCATGGGTGCATCTTTCTGAATTTATCGCCGCGTTTACGCCGCTACGGATAAGCTCGAAGAGGGACGATCACTGCTTCGAACGAACCGGAACGGCGCCGGTCTCGTATGCAAAACAATTCGCCGTACTGAAAATTCCCTCCATGACCCCCCAGAAATCCATCGCAATCAGAGAAATAGCGCCGTCGCGGCGAAATTCACCGCTTCTTCTGCTGTCGCTTCTCCTGACCCTATGCGGAGGGGTCTGTGCGGCCCAGACGCCGTCTCCGAGCCCGGCATCGCAGGGAAATCAGGGCCTTCCGGAGAGCCCGGCTCCGCAGCAGGCTTCGGCGCAGGGTTTCTGGGCGCGGCTCGCCGGGGCGTACCGCGAGGACTGGCATCCGACGCAGCCTGCCGGTCCAGCTCCGCTGCGACGCGGATTGCCCTCGCCGCTCGATTCGCCGCCCTTTCCGAACGCCGACTGGTCTTATGGAGGCTCGCCGACCATCGGCGAGGCGGATACGAATACCTATCCGCTGATGACCGCCTGGAACGGAGCGAAGAGCCGGACCAAGGTTTATGGGTGGGTCGAGCCGACGGTCAACGGCAGCACCTCTTCGCATAGCAACTCACCCGAAGCCAATGACCTGTTCTCGAACCGCCTGGAGATGGATCAGATCGTTCTCTACGTGGAGCGCCTGCCAGACTCCGTGCAGCGGGAGCACGTCGATTTCGGCTTTCACCTGACCGCTCTTTATGGCACCGACTACCGGTTCACGACGGATAAGGGTTATCTAAGCTTTCAGCTGCTCAAGGACAAGCACCAATATGGGTTCGATCCGAGCCTGGAGTATGTGGACGTCTACTTTCCCCATGTTGCGCAAGGCATGAATCTGCGCGTGGGGCGCTATATTTCGATACCCGGAATTGAAGCGCAGCTTGCTCCGAATAACTATATGTACAGCCACTCCCTGCTGTACTCGGTCGATCCCTTTACTGACACAGGCGCGCTGGCGACTATCCAAATGAACAGCCACTGGGTGCTGCAGACCGGCATCTCGGCGAGCCACGATGTTGCGCCGTGGACCCCGGACGCGAAACCATCGGCGACGGTATGCGCGAGCTATACGACGGCATCGGTGAACGATAACTTCTACCTCTGCGCCAACGGCATCAACAACGGTAAGTATGCCTATAACAACGTTCAGCAGTACGACGCAACCTGGTACCACAAGTTCTCGAAGACATGGCATACCGCGACCGAGGTCTACTCCATGTCGCAGCGCGACGTGCCCAGCGTCTTCGGCCCCATCAAGCCGGAGCTGAATACCTTTGCGGCTGCATGCCATGCAGGTTTAACTACCTGCTTTGCCCCGGAGTATGCGGCTGTGAACTACATCAACAAGGAGCTGGGACCGCATAACTTCATCTCCTTCCGCAGCGACTATCTCGACGATAAGAAAGGACAGCGTACCGGCGTGAATTCAAAGTACACCGAGAACACGCTGATGCTGGCGCACTGGATCGGATCGACGATACAGATTCGGCCGGAGATTCGTTTCGATCGCGCCTGGGATCGCAAAGCCTATGACAACGGCAGGCGGCAGAGCCAGTTCACGGCGGCCACTGACTTGATTTTCCACTTCTAGAAAAGGGAAAGATCGCGGATTCGCGTTGTAGTCAGGGTAACCCTATCAAATAACTTTTAAGTTATTTCACGATAGCTTATCTTTTCCACCTCGAAAGTCGTAGTTACCTTCACTCTCGGCCTCCCTTCTTATCCCGCGCATATATTTTCTTTACAAAACTTATCTCGCCTGCTTAGAATCGCCCGCGTCCCGGATTAGACCGGAATCTTGCCTCCCGGCCTGGGCTCTTGTGTAACAGACAGCATCGAAGCGGCGGGTTCGCAGCACCTAGTCGAGCCTACATCTATGTACGACAGTTAATGGCACGGCCTACTCACTTACCTCGAGGATAGTTATGCTCGCACGTCTATGTCTTGCCTTGTGCCTGGCGGCTCCCAGTCTCCTTCTCGCTCAGGAAAACACCATTCCGCTGATCTCGGATGTGACCGAGAACGCTGCCGGGACCCAGATCACGATCAACGGAATTGGCTTCGGAAAGACAGCCCCTTTCGTCGCGCTGGGCGAAACCGAGCTGAGCGTAGTCAGCGCCAACGATCTCGCGGCTACCGCGAGGGTTCCGAGCGGAACCACGCCGGGGACATACCTGATTTATCTCAGGAATAGCCGGAGCCGTCGCGTCGCCCAATTCACCGCAACGATCGGTCAGCAGGGAGCGGCCGGACCGCAAGGACCAGCGGGACCGATGGGGCTGCCTGGTCCAGCTGGTCCAACTGGTCCGGCTGGCGCTAAAGGCGCTACTGGAGCAGCCGGACCGGCTGGAGCCACAGGCGCAACCGGACTTACGGGACCGGCCGGCGCAACTGGCGCAGCCGGGCCAGCGGGGCCGATCGGACCTACGGGCGCCACAGGAGCAACCGGGCTCACCGGACCAGCCGGCGCAACGGGTGCGGCTGGACCCATCGGACCGGCGGGTCCAACCGGATTGACCGGGCCGGCAGGGGCGACCGGCGCAACCGGAGCGACAGGAGCAGCCGGACCTATCGGTCCCACGGGACTTACCGGGGCGGCGGGAGCCACTGGCGCGACGGGCGCAACAGGGCCTGCTGGACCGATCGGATTGACGGGTCCGGCGGGGCCGACAGGTGCAACCGGGGCTGCTGGGGCGACCGGAGCTGCGGGCGCAACAGGAGCGACCGGACCAGCAGGGCCGGCGGGACCTGCCGGACCTGCTGGACCTACGGGTGCTACCGGAGCAACCGGAGCGACGGGGCCTGCCGGACCGGCTGGCGGATCGAATCTGTCCGGCTTTTCCCTCAACGCCGCCTTCGTCAACCCCGGAAGCGGATCGGCAGGAACCACCTATTTCCTTGCACCCGACGCCGTGAGCGGTATTGACGTCAACAACAACACATCCATCCTTTCCCAGGCGAACTTTGTGGTGGCTCCCTCGGCGTGCACCGTCTCCGCACTCAATGTTGGAGCGAACAACTTCGCTGCGCCCACGGGAACTGACACCGTCACCGTCACCGTCTACAAGAACACAACGGCCACCAGTATGACGTGCAGCACTACGGTCAATAACAATGGGGCCAGCTGTTCCGACCAGAGCCACACCTTCACCGTGGCCGGCGGCGACATCCTGAACCTCGCCTACTCCGAAACGAACGTCAACCCCAACCTGAAGATCACGACCACTCTCATCTGCCAATAACTGCTTATCGACCAAGCCCCGGTCCGGACCGCGCTATGACGATCCGGATCGAGGCATGAATCGATGAGCGATGCTGCCGGAGTCTGGCTCGAAGCTCGATCCCAAACCATCGTTGCGATTTGATCTAGAGCGCGACCGGCACACCGCCTGCGACTTACTACGCCGTAAATTCGCTCAAGAAGAAATAAGGAGAATGCTGAATGAATAACTATATTGGCCAAATCCTGCTGGTCGCCTTCAACTTCGCCCCGCAGGGCTGGGCTCTCTGCAACGGACAGACGCTCTCCATCGCGCAGAACACCGCGCTCTTCTCGCTGATTGGAACCACCTACGGAGGAGACGGTGTGAGCAACTTTATGCTGCCCAATCTGCAGAGCCGGGTTCCTGTGCATCAAGGCCAGGGCCAGGGCCTAAGCCCGTATGTGATGGGCCAAGTGGGCGGAGTGGAGCAGACCGCTCTGCTGGTCGCCAACCTGCCCTCGCATACTCACCCGGCCAACTGCAGCAACACGCCGGGCCCGAACGCCGACCCGACGAACGGTTTCTGGGCCGAGGTGAACACGGGAGGCCGCGAGCCCTCGATCAGCCCCTCCTATGCGACCAGTGCCACCAAGACGATGGCTCCCACCGCGATCGGTCTCACCGGCAGCAACCAGCCTTTGGGAGTGGTGCAGCCGTATCTGTGCATGAACTACATCATCGCGCTGCAGGGAATCTTCCCGTCACGGGGCTGATTCGTCCGAGATAGAAAACAAACAGGAGCCGGAGTTGAGCTGCTTGTCCTCGATTGATCTGGGGATGAGGAGCCCTCCGGCTTTGGTTTTGTTGGCGTCTATTTCTTTTTTGGGGCTATAGAACCTAACCATGTTTAGGTTATGATTTTATGGGATTACTAAAATTCGACGGTGTCCTGTTCGTGGTCTACTCCAATGATCATCTACCGCGGCATGTTCATGGATATCTCGGGGAGACAGAGGCGATTGCCGACCTTTGCAGGGATGGATCGATCACACTCGCGGATCGCAAGGATGCTATCCGGCCATCGAATGCGAAACGATCCGACGTAAAGAATATTTTGGACGCCGCCGCTCTGCGCTTCGAAGAGCTTGTGGCGCTGTGGGAGAAGATGCATGGCAAAACATAGAATCGTGACGACCGACGCTGAGATCGATCGCGCCATTGCGCGTGCGGAGAGCCTTGAAGGCGAGCTGCGTGTGACCGCCGTTGAATACAGGCCGAGCCCGGGACTCGATCTGCTCATCCTCAAATTAAGCGATGGACACCGGTTGCTGATTCCGCGTGAGGATCTGGAGGGATTGCAATCGGCTACGCGAGATCAAATTGCGCGGGTGGAGATTCTCGGCGATGGAACCGGGCTGCACTGGCCGTCTCTCGATCTCGACTATTACGTGCCGAATCTGCTGCGCGGCGTGTATGGAACAAAGCGCTGGATGGCGCAGATCGGACGCAGCGGCGGTTCGGTTACGAGCAAGGCCAAGAAGCGGGCTTCGCGGGCGAATGGGTTGAAGGGTGGGCGACCGCGGAAGGTGGTCGCGGCGTCGTAAGTGGAATCCTACATCTCGAAGGCGGGATGGGACTGGCCGTCCAGGCAATTGGGCCTTTGGCGCTCGTTCTGGTGGTCATCACGATGGTTGAGATCTTCCACATCGCAAGGGCGAGATCTGGGGCACGCTGCTAGCCCCTATTTCATGAGTGCTTGATATACGCGCTCCAGAGATTCAGGCCCAACGGAAACATTCCCCCTAAAAGGATTGTCCAAGGCCGCGATGAGGAAGATTAATAGTCCTAGCAGACCGCTCATCAGGCCAGTCATCCAGCGGTGCATGATCATAGACCGCATATCGAAAAAGAAAGTGACACTGATCGAGATTATCGCTCCAAAAATTACCAGCCACCAAAGTGACGGTGGAAGGCTCATGTCAGTACTTTCCAGCCTTGAACGCCTTGCCTCCACTAACTGATTGAACTGTCTGAACACTTCAGCATGGAGAACCTGTTGTCCCAATGACTTTGGCTCGAAATTCAGAATATCTTCCTGCACGCTCGACAGTATCTCATCAGCACCACCGGGACTGATGCCTTTGCGCTGAAGTGGCCAGCTTTTGTCAATGATCTCGCGCGTATATGCCCTCAGGTCAGCCATTAGCTTCGAACTTACAGGCTCCGGGTAACCGCGCGAATCCCGATAAAGCGAGGCAATAATCTGTGCCTCGTGATCAACGCGATCCTGAACGGCGGAGTAGTTAGTCCAAGTTCCCACGGCAACCAGGCCTAAGGTAATGCCATAAAACACCGTCACCGCGCCAAGAAAGTAGCCAACGATGTCATTGTGTGAATGATCTTCGGAGTGGGCCCGCTTTGCTATCTTTCGTGTGAGCGGAAGCCCGATGAGGCCGAAGAGGACAAAGGCTACAATGCACAGCAGAGCGAATAACCAATTGGGGAGATCGTAAACCCAATAAAGCGTGAACATTTCTCTCTCCTGACATCTGATTTAAGCCAGTCGTTTACTCCGTCCGGGCGACCTGCTTGGAGTAATGATGTCACTCCCCGCGTGGCCTAAGTCCGCCGCGTCCCGTGTAGAAAGTTAGCGCTTTTTTTCTCGTACAGTTATACATCACGTGTTGCCGGGGATGACCTTGGAACCGTGAGGGCTCTAAAAAACTTGAAGCGTGTTTCCTAAATCTTTTCGTAGGGTGATTCAGAAGCAGGCGAGATAGAAGGAGGCTCTCTAAGTGGACTTCTATCCGCCGATTGATCCAGACCCACACCTGAAAATCTGGCGGCGTGCCGACGCGAAGGGGTGGTTATGAGCAAGGCCAAGAAGCGGGCTTCACGGGCGAATGGGTTAAAGGGTGGGAGGCCGCGGAAGGTGTTGGTTGTGTCGTAAGTGGAAGCCCACATCTCAATGGCGAGATGTGGGCACCCGAGCGCTATTGAGAGCCTCTGAACAGAGCTGCATGCAGCGTGACTTCGTTATCTGTGAATGAATAAAGCACAGTGATGTCAGGAATTTTGAGCGCCTTACATCCAGATTGGCGATAAATCCAATAAATGCCTGACCGATGCGTTCCAGCCTCAGGCCTGCGGCTCAAATACCACTCTATGGCTTCGATCGATTCGTGGACTAATCGAAATGTTTTCGAGGCGGCGTCTATATCTTGTGATACTTCAGGGTCATGAATCAACGTCCGTAGTTGCATTTATCGAGTGAGTTCCGCAATCTTGCGATCTGCCCACTGCACATCCTCCTCGGTTATCTCCCCGCGATTGGCTAAGACTGTATATATAGGAATTTCTTCGCCAATCTCGGCAGCCTTCCAGATCTCGTTGTGGGTGGCATCGCTCACGGACTTCGCGGTATTTTGGTCGCACACCATGGTGATCATCCGATCTATAAGGCTTATTTCCTGCGCGGTGAAAAGGCCGTCTATTTGCGGCTCAGTCAGAGAAATATATTCTTTCTTCGGCTTGCCATAGTAGACAGCATCCTTAACGAGGATGGCATGATCCTCTACTAGCTCATTAATAACCGGAACTATGGCGTGAGCCCTGGGGCCGTATTCTCCCTTGACGAACTTCACGCCAGTTAGAGGCTCGTCTGTTTTCAAAAAAGAACTGGTTTCTGTATACCAAATCACTTTGTTTAACTTGGTTGCTCCTAAACGAGAGGGATTCTCGCATCTAGAGCAAATGAAGTGAACAAGCGTTTTAAATTTCTCTCTTTTGAAGGTGCTCATATGCCCTCCGCAATCTCGACCTAGACTGCCTTCCGTCTGACGATGCACGTTATTCCTATCGGCACCAAGACGTTTACCCCGACTGCGGGAAGGCATTCTCAAACTTTCATACAGATTTAGACGCAACGATAACAATGAATTTCACACCTTGCACAGATTAATCTCCAGCGGCCGCATTTCGCATCAGAAAATGCACTCTATGAACGTGATTTGTTCTATATGGGAGTGTGAGTTTAAGCGATCGCGATGTAGCCATTGACAGAACCTTACTCTTTAAACTCCACCACCGTAGCACCAGCTCCGCCTTCGTTCTGTCCTGGCTCGGTTACTGTGGCTACCTGGGGGTGGTGTTTTAGCCATTCTCTTAGGGTTCTTCTTAAGATCCCCATTCCGGTCCCGTGGATGATTCTTATTCTGGGCAGGCCGTTCAGGAATGCTTTGTCTAAGAACTTCTCTACTTCGTCCTGAGCTTCGTCGGCGGTGCGGCCGATTACGTTGATCTCCCAACTGATGCTGGCGTCGGGTTCGGCCATGGATACTGAGACTCCGCTGCGCCGGCGTACGGCCTGGAGCGGCGTCTGGCGCTGGTTGGTATTGGATGGCGAGTGGATGACCTCGGCGATCTCGTCGCGGGCTACGCGCATCTTCATGATGCCGACGGAGACTTCGAAGTTCTTGTCGTCGATCTGGCGCTGCACGGTGGCGGTCTTGCCCAGCGTCTTGAGCTTGACGGTGTCCCCCGCGGAGATGTGGCGCACGATGTGCGGCTGGGCGTGGGCATCGCCCTTGTCGGCTCCGGTGTGCGTGGCGACGACCGAGGCGTTGAAGCCCTCGGCAAACTCGCGGCGCAGGCGGGCGATGCGGCGCTCAGCATCCTTACTTAGCTTTTGTTGGGCGGCCTTGTCGTCGATGGCCTTGACCGTCTCGCGCGCCTGGTACTCAAAATCTTTCAGCAGAGACGCGAGCTGGTGCTCCATCTCCTTGACCTTGGCGCGCCACTCCTTCATGCCGTCAGCTTCGAGTCTCTGCTTCTCCCTCTTTAATTCGCCTTCAAGTATCTGGTAGCGGGCGCGCTCGGCGGTGACTTCGCGGAGCTGCTGGTGCAGGCTGTCGAGGAAGCGGCCGATGTCGAGGGTCTGCGTGCTGAGGCGGCGGCGCGCGGACGCGACCATCTCCGGTGCGAGGCCGAGGCGGGCGGCGATGTTGATGCCGGCGGAGGCTCCCGGCACGCCCTGGCGTAGCTCGTAGGTGGGGGCGAGGGTCTGCTCGTTGAATCCCACGGCGGCGTTGATGACGCCCTCGGTGTTCTCGGCATAGACCTTGAGCGAGGTGTGGTGCGTGGAGATGATGGACCAGCAGCGCGCGTGCAGGAAGTGCTCGGCGATGGCGACGGCCAGGGCTGCGCCCTCTTCGGGGTCGGTGGCGGAGCCTAATTCATCCAGAAGAACGAGCGATGCCGAATCTGCGCGGGCGGCGATGCGGTTGAGGTTCACGATATGCGCGGAGAAAGTCGACAGGTTCTGCTCGATGGATTGCGCGTCGCCAATGTCGGCGAGGAAGGCGTCGAAGATGGGGAAGACGGCTTCTTCGACGGAGACGGGCACGCCGCTCTGGGCCATGATGGCGAGCAGGCCGGTGGTCTTGAGGCCGACGGTTTTGCCTCCGGTGTTGGGACCGCTGATGATGAGCTGGCGGTCGTCGGTGGTGAGCGCGAGGCTGACCGGAACGATGGCTCCTCCCTGGGCTTTGAGGCGATGTTCGAGGAGAGGATGGCGGGCGTGTTTTAGGGTTAGGTTGGCCTCGGGGGCTAAAGCCCCTTTCTGCTCGGTGTGCGCGGTCCGCGGGCTGAAGCCCGCTCCTACCTGGGTTTGATCCCACATCTCAGAATCGAGATGTGGGGCACCCGATGCAGTGGACGGTGTGTCGCTTAGCGAGAACTTTGGGGCGATGCAGTTGTATTCCTGCGCGAAGCGGGAGCGGGCGTGCAGGGTGTCGACTTCGGCGAGGACTTCGGAGCCCTTCAGGATGGTTGGCGCGTACTGGCCTATCTGGCGGGTCATCTGCGCGAAGATGCGATGGATCTCGGCCTGTTCGTCCTCTAATAATCGGACGAGGTCGTTGTTGAGCTCGATGGTTTCGAGGGGCTCGACGTAGACCGTTTGCCCGGACGAGCTCGATCCATGAACGACGCCTTGCACACGGCGCTTCCACTCGGCCTTGACAGGGATGACGAAGCGCTCGCCGCGGATGGTGATGAGGTCATCCTGCGTCGAGCCGCCTTCGGCGAAGCGGCGCAAGGCTCCGCGCAGGCTGTCTTCGATGGCTTTTTGTTGACGATCCATCTCGCGGCGGATGCGGCGCAGCTCGGGCGAGGCGTCATCGGTGAGGCTCCCGTCGGGCAGGATGCGGTCGCGCAGCGACTCGACGAGCGGCGTGAGCGGGGTCGAGCAGAGCTCAGAGCTCAGAGCGCAGAGCTCAGGTAATGCATCGGCGAGCGATTGTGGCGGTTGGGCGATGATCGAGGCCCATGCCGAAACGTCTTCGGCGAGGTTGACTACGCGGCGAATCTCTTCGGCTTCGAGAGCTGCGCCTTCGATGCGCGACTTGGCCAGCAGGTCCGAGGGATCGAAGAGGGAGCCGACGGATGGCCGGACTCCTTCGTTGAGCAGCAGGCGCATTTCAGCGACCAGGGCGTGCTGGCGGTCGATCCAATCGCGGTCGGTCGAGGGCGCGAGGGCGAGCAGCCAGTCGCGGCCGGTGGCGGATTGGGCGTAGGCGGAGAGCAGCGCGAGAAAACGATCCCACTCGAGCGCGGAACGGCTACAATCGCTGACGATTGACGGAATAGGATGCGCCAGGGGCATGTTTACATGATAGTCGGCTGAAAAGCGGGTCGCGGGGGAAGCGGTTGGCTGAAGGGCGGATGGCTGAGAAGCGGGTCGCGGGGGTTGTGGTATCCGAAGAGAAGAGTTTACCCACATCTCAGAAGCGAGATGTGGGGCACCCGGTTTTTAGCTGACCGCTTTTTAGCCAACCGCACTCTAGCTAACCGGCTTTTAGCCAACCGCTTCTTAGCCGGCGGGAACCCGCGCGGCTCTGCATACGTACTTTCTTTCAGGTTCTTTTGTTGTAAAGGAGGGCCAACATGTTCTGTAGCGGGTGTGGACAACCGATTACTCCGGGGCAGCAGTATTGTTTGCGGTGCGGGCGGGCGGTTCCGGTAGCGGGGCTTGCAGGAGGGCCTGTTGGCGGGCCGGTGGCTTATGGTGGAGTGGTTATTCCTCCGGTTGGTTATGTTTATAACCGCGTTCACCGGCACCTGCAGGCGGTGAGCGTGTTGTGGATCGCCTATGCGGCGTGGACCATGTTCCAAGGGCTGCTGGCTCTGTCGTTCTTTGCGGGCGGACCGCTGGGACATTATTTCGGGCACTGGAATCATGGGCCCTTTGGGGAGTTTCCCTTCAATCGCATGGCCTGGCTAGGGCCTGTGATCCTCTTCTCCACGATTGCGCGGACGATTCTTTCCGCGGTGACGGGTATTGCGCTGGCGCGGCGAGCGCCGTGGGCGCGCATGTTGGCGCTGGTCGCGGCTTTTCTTACGCTCATCAAACCGATTACGGGAACGGCTCTGGCGATCTATACGCTGTGGGCGCTGTTTCCGGCGGCTTCCGCGGTTGAGTATGAGCAGATGAAGTGCCGGGAGCCGCTCTTGTAACTCCACTTTGACTGCAGGGTAGAACCCACATCTGAAAATCCAGATGTGGGGCACCCGGTTTTGTTTGAGGGATGGAAACTGCTGGTCCCTCGGCTCGCGGTGCTCGCTCGGGATCACAGGTCTGGAGGACGGCCCTGACATGAAAACAGTCCGCTCAAGACGTCTCCATCGTTGCCACTCTTTGCCACAATGAAGCGTTTCCTTGCGTCGCTCGAAGACGGGACTGCCCCTTTTCCGAGAAGCTTGATCTACTCAATTGGCAAGGAGCACTGCAATGATCCGTTCCGTGTACGAAGGAGAATCGCTATTCGAAGATGAGTCCGGTGGGACGGCAGCTCGAACGGCCAGGTTCACGGTCAAGCTGAATCTGCTTCAAAATGGATTCAACGCAACCGATGACTTCCTGGATAGCTGGATAAAGCTTTCCGCCGCGGGACGCTTTGGAACCACGCTGGGGTTTCGGAAACGCGTCTGCGAAGGAGATCACTTTCAGGTGATTGTGCCGCTGCGAGGAAAGAAGAAAGTAGTGAACGGCTTCGTCGTGTGGGGATATCCGATCCTGTACACGTGGGACGGTAAAGCGAAGCCCGTAATGGCCAGAGTAATGCCACCGGGCTGGCACATTTCGCAACCGGGACGATCGATCCTTCCGCCGCAATTTTGCCAAACGAAACCGTGAATCCCGCACGCTTTAAAATCAAGATATGGAATTTCCTGTTACGCGTTTGCGCCGTCTGCGACGCTCGGAGGCTATGCGCAGCCTGGTGCGTGAGACGAGCCTTGAGCCCTCTGCGCTGATTTATCCCTTGTTTCTTTGCCCCGGTGAAGGTGTGCGCAAAGAGATCGGCTCGATGCCCGGCGTCTTCAATCTCTCTATCGATGAAGCGGTGAAGGAAGCTGAAGAGGCTGCGGCGCTTGGTCTCGGCGGCCTGCTGCTCTTTGGGCTGCCGGAGTCGAAGGACGAAAAGGGCTCGGGCGCTTACGACGAAAATGGAATCGTGCAGAGCGGACTGCGCGAGCTGAAGAAGGCGGCGGCGGCGAAGAAGCTGCTGCTCATCGCCGATGTCTGCCTGTGCGAATACACCTCGCATGGCCATTGCGGGATCGTGAAGAAGACGAAGAGTAGTTCGGGGGCGAGCAGTTCGGGGGCGAGTAGTTCTTCAACGAAGGGGTCGGCGGCGGCGAAAAAGTCCGCCGCTGGTTCGGGAAAATCGGATAGCGGTTCGGATGCCGACTATGAGATCGAAAACGATTCGAGCCTGCGCCTGATCTCGAAGACGGCCGTGTCGCTGGCTGCGGCGGGTGCGGATATCGTGGCTCCGAGCGACATGATGGATGGGCGCGTGGCGGCGATTCGCGACGAGATGGACGAGGAAGGCTACGAGCAGATTCCGATCCTGTCTTATGCCGCGAAGTTCGCATCGGCGTTTTATGGGCCGTTTCGCGAGGCGGCGGATTCGGCTCCGCAGTTCGGCGACCGACGCAGCTACCAGATGGATGGGGCGAATCTGCGCGAGGCGATGCGCGAGATCGATCAGGATCTGGGCGAGGGCGCGGACATGATCCTGATGAAGCCGGCGATGCCGTATCTGGATGTGATTCGCGCGGCGCGGGAGCGCTTCGATGCGCCGATCGGGGCGTATCAGGTGTCGGGCGAGTACTCGATGCTGCAGGCGGCCTTTGCCAAGGGCTGGCTGGAGCCGCAGCGGGCGATGATGGAGTCGCTGCTGTCGATCCGGCGCGCAGGTGCTGGGTTTATCGTGACTTATTTTGCTAAGGATGCGGCTCGGGTGCTGGGCTAAAGCAGACTGGTATGGGCGCCAATCACTATTGGCGCCGTCCGGCAGATATTGATCCCGAACCATTTTGCTTGATCGTCTCGGAGCTCCAACGCTGCATCCTCGCTTTAGACGATTTGGGTGTTCCGCTGGCAGGTCCCAGCGGCAACGGTCTTCCGCAAATCTCCGCGCGGAGTCGATCGCTTTCAACGGAGTCAGCGCCTGCGGCCATCCTGAAAATGATGAAATCTCGATTCCATTTCCATCTGAACTGGCATCGGGGGTCGGCGCCTCAGACGACGCCGTTGTGGGGCGGTGGTTCATCGGCGTGGAGATTCGGCGCAGAACGTGTAACGGGAATTGCAGCTACGAGCCATTTCTTCTGCCCCGTGTCGTAAAGCCGCGCACGCTCACCGTCGACGATCCCGACGATCGCCCATTCGAAGACTGCAAGACAGGCTTTCGCCCTTATGATCTTGCAGCGCAGTGCGCACTGCTCATTTGCAAGCATCATCTCGGGAATCGATTCAACGTCTGGTCGGGTGGATCCGACTGGCACTGGAATGACGCGCGTCGAATCTGCTACCTCTCCCTCCACTATCCGTTGACTCAATTCAGAATCGACCGCGATCTAGGCTTGATCGAACAATGAGGTTACAACTCACAACGGCTTGAAGATTCAAGAAACAAAAGCGCTCACGGAGCATCTTTCACTAGAGAAAAGATTCAGGAGAAAGCGAATGACATCGACCGTAGCGACTACCCTTGCGCCCCCCTTCACCCGTGAAACCGCTATCCAGAAGGTTCGTGCCGGCGAAAATGGCTGGAACTCCCGCAACCCGGAGAAGGTCTCGCTGGCCTATACCGTCGACAGCATCTGGCGCAATCGATCGGAGTTTGTGACCGGCCGAACGGAGATCGTTGCCTTCCTGACCCGCAAATGGGCCAAGGAACTGGATTACCGGCTGATTAAGGAGCTCTGGGCCTTCGACGGAAATCGCATTGCGGTGCGTTTCGCGTATGAGTGCCATGACGCGTCGGGACAGTGGTATCGCTCTTATGGCAATGAGAACTGGGAGTTCGACGAGAACGGCCTGATGAAGCATCGGCATGCGAGCATCAACGACCTGGCGATCAAGGAGTCGGAGCGTCTGTATCACTGGCCCCTGGGAACGCGTCCCGAGGATCATCCTGGGTTGAGCGATCTGGGGCTTTAATTTCTATTCAGCTGCGGAGGGGGACTGCAGGTCCCTCGGCTCGCTGTGCTCGCTCGGGATGACAAATTTGTGTGGGGAGTTGTAGCTTTTGTTGAATCCCACATCTCAAACGTGAGTGTTCAGTCTCATGACCTTCTTTACAGAATGTCCCTGTAGATCCTTTACACTTCTGCGCTCGGCTCGCGGTGCTCGCTCGGGGTGACAAGTTTGTGGGAAGTTGCAGCTTTTGTGGAATCCCACATCTCAAGATCGAGATGTGGGGCACCCGCCTCATTCCGTCCTGTCGACGCACGGTGGTCTCGCATCTTTGCGCCTGGCTGTGCATCTTGAACTTTGGAACCCTTGCGTACAATAAGACTGTTTGGGTGAAGGCGGCTTTTGCCTCCTTTTCGCTCACGCATGTGGCTTGCAGAACCCATTTTCAGATCGGAGTTTCCCTTGGCAGAGACCATTTACGACGTAGCGATCATCGGTGGCGGCCCCGCCGGCTATACCGCAGCCATCCGCGCGGGCCAGTACGGCTTGAAGGTCGCGTTGATTGAGAAGGATAAGGCCCTGGGCGGCACCTGCCTCCTGGTCGGCTGCATCCCGACCAAGGCCCTGCTCTTCAATGCCGAGGTCTACGACCATCTGAAGCATGCGAAGGATTACGGGATCGACGGATTGAGCGAAGGCTCTCTGAACTGGAAGACGATTCTCGACCGCAAGAACTCGATCGTGACCCGGCACACCAAGGGTCTGGACTTCCTGATGCGGAAGAACAAGGTGACGGTGGTTCCGGGCTTCGGCAAGCTGACCGGTCCGGCAAAAGACGGCGTTCACTCGATCGAAGTTACGCCGCAGGATGCGGAAAAGGGCAAGGCCACCACGGTCAAGGCGAAGAACGTGGTTCTGGCCACCGGCTCCAATGCCCGGCTTCTGCCTGGCCTCGAGGCCAGCGACCGGGTGATGACGAATATCGAAATCCTCTCGATGGCGAGCATTCCGAAGTCGCTGGTGATTATCGGCGCGGGTGCGGTGGGCGTTGAGTTCGGATCGATCTTCAAGAGCTTCGGCTCCGATATCACGATCATCGAGTATTTGCCGCGGCTGGTTCCTGCCGAGGATGAAGAGGTCAGCAAGGAGCTGGCTCGCGCCTTCCGCAAGCGCGGCATCGACACCAACGTCGGCGCCAAGGTGGAGAAGGTGGAGACGACCAAGGACGGCGTGAAGGTGACCTTCACCGGCTCGGACGGCAAGCAGGTGGTGAAGGAAGCCGAGAAGGTGCTGGTGGCCGTAGGCCGCGCACCGCGCACCGAAGGCATTGGGCTGGACAAGACCAAGGTGGCCGTGGACCGCGGCTTCATCAAGGTCAACGAGTACATGCAGACGGATGAGGCGGGCATCTACGCTATCGGAGACATCGTGGCGGGCATGCCGCAGCTGGCTCACGCTGGTTCCATGGCCGGACTGGTTGCAGTGGCCAAGATCGCAGGCAAGTACGCGCGACCCATCAAGCGCGAGCGCATTCCCGGCTGCACCTATACCGAGCCGCAGATCGGCAGCGTGGGTCTAACCGAGGCCAAGGCGCGCGAAAAGGGCCTGGAGATCAAGGTGGGCAAGTTCCCGTTCGTGGGCAACTCGAAGGCCACCATCGTCGATTCGCACGACGGCTTCGTGAAGGTGATTGCCGATGCCAAGTATGGAGAAATCCTCGGCGTTCACATCATCGGGCCGCAGGCGACGGAGCTGATCGCCGAAGCGGTGACGGCGATGGAGCTCGAGGCGACGGTCGAAGACATGATGTGGACGATTCACGCTCATCCCACTCTTTCCGAAGCGATGCTGGATGGCTTCAGCAGCGTGGAGGGGATGGCGATCAACGTTTAAGTGACCGGGGTGAGTGACTTTCGATTTAGTAAACAGACGAAAGGGTAGCCTCGGCTACCCTTTCACTTCTATGATTCCTTTTATGACCTATCGAGTGGTGCTGCAAAAATCCGAGGAAGGTTTCGCGGTTTCTTGCCCGGGTTTGCCCGGCTGCTGGTCACAAGGTGCTACGGAACAAGAAGCGCTGGCGAATATCCAGTCGGCTATCGCTGAATACCTCGAGGCCGTCGAAGAGCTTACCCGAGGGCGCGACGTTCGTGAAGTGGAAGTAGCCGCTCATTAATGGGCAAGCTGCCTGGGGTCGCTCATCTTCATGCAGTGCGGGCTTTGGAGAAAGCGGGCTTCCGAATCTTGCGGCAAGGCAAACACGTCGTGATGACGAATGGCGAACGTATCCTTACCATTCCTCGACATAATCCCGTAAACGCCCTGACCATGGGCGGAATTATTCGCGATGCGGGATTGACGATAGAACAGTTTCGCGAGTTTCTGTGAAGCTGTGTCCGGTCTGATTCCGAATGATCCTCAATCTTGTCCATCTCGGCCGTGTCGATTATGCCTCGGGGCTTTCGATCCAGAAGCAGGTGATCAAAGCTCGGCATGCGGGACTGATCGGCAACACGCTGCTGCTGCTCGAACATCCGCCGGTGTTGACCTACGGGCGCAACTCCGGCCGCGGCAATATCCTCGCCAGCGATGAGTTTCTTGCTTACCGCGGAGTGGAGATCCATGAGATCAATCGCGGCGGCGATGTCACCTACCACGGGCCGGGCCAGCTGGTGGGTTATCCCATTCTCGATCTGCGCAGCTTCACTCTGGGTGGATCGGAGAAGCGGTTGGGCGCGGTCGACTATGTGCGGCTGCTCGAAGAGGTTCTGATTCGCGCCTGCGCCGATTTCGGCGTTCGTACGCAGCGCATTGCGGGACGCACGGGAGTGTGGACTCTGGCCGGCGGGTCGATCGAGGAGAAGAAGGTCGCGGCGATTGGAGTTCATATCTCTCGCGGCATTACTTCCCATGGGTTCGCGTTGAATGTGACGACCGATCTGCGCGATTTCGATCTCATCGTGCCTTGCGGCATCTCCGACCGCACCGTTACCAGCCTGGAGCAGGAGACGGACGTGGGTTCCCCGGCTACGATGGAAAACGCCATCAACGCGGTGGCTCGCCATTTTGGGCGAGTCTTCGAGCACCAGGTGCTCTGGTTGGAATCGGTCGAGGATCTTCTCGGCGTGGCTCCGCAGGCCGGCGAGTCAGCAGGTTAGCTAGTCAGCTGCCTCGTTCGCTCCCACATCTCAAAATCGAGATGTGGGGCACCCGGTTGGGTTTTGGAACATCTCCCAAGGGCTGAAGCGCTGAAAGCCTGGTTTGTATCAGGACATGGCTGAAGCCATGCCCTGATACAGAACCATCTACCCGTCAGCGCACTGCTGGTCACCGGCATCGGCCTTTACGGCGTGCTCGCCTCTTCCACGGCCTTAAGGAAAACTGCAGGTCCCTCCACTTCGCTTCGCTTCGGTCGGGATGACAACGCACCGGTGGCCAACGAGCATCGGCGTCGCATCACTCCGAACGTAGCGCCTGCATGGGATCGATGCTTGCCGCTCTGACTGCCGGCACGAGCGAGGCGATGGCGGCGATCAGGCAGAGGATGGCGAGCGACGCGGAGAGGATCCAGGGATCGCGCGCCGAGGTTCCGTAGAGAAACGATGCGACCGCACGCGAGGCTAGAATCGCGGCGATGAGTCCGGCCACGCAGCCTGCGCCCGCGGTCCATGCATTTTCGCGGAAGATGAGCCCGATCACCTGCGACGGCGCGGCTCCCAACGCCATCCGGATGCCGATCTCGCTGGTCCGCCGCGCGGTGGAATAAGCGAGCACGCCGTAAAGGCCGATGCCGGTGACCAGCAGCGCGCTAACGGCAAAGAAGATGGAAAGCAGCGCCATCACCCGTTCCGCTGCAATGGAATCGTCCACCTCTTTGTCCATGGTGTGGAAGCTGGGCTCCGGAATGTCTGGAGAGACGGAGGTAAGAATGCCGCGAATCGCCGCTGCCAATGGTGCAATGGGGCCAGAGAAGCGAACCATCGCGGTGAAGCTGGGCTTCTTGTTATGCCCGTCGGCGCTTATGGGGTAGTAGACCGTAGGCGGCGCAGGCTCTTTCAAAGTGCTGTACTTGGTGTCTTCGACAATGCCGACGATGGTCTCGATCCGTTCGGGCTTGCCGGGTATCGAGCCAGCCAGAGTCTTGCCCAGCGCATCGCCGGATGGAAAAAACATCTTTGCCGCTGCGTGATTGATGATGACCCGGCCTCCCTGGTCAGGCAAATCTCGCGTGTTGAAATCGCGGCCTTCGAGGATTGCCGTACGCATCGCGTCAAAGTAGCCGGGGCCGATGGTATTGGTATAGACGTCGCGGTCTCCTCCGCCGGGTGCATGCTCGCTGCTCATCATCGAAGAGCCGGAAAGAGGCGGCACGCTGGCGTAGCCCACGGCGCGCACCCCGGGCAGAGCGGAGATGCGTTCGGCGATATCGCGATAGAGGCGAATCACCGCTGGCCCCTCAAGCGGCTGCCGGTCGGGATCGATATTCACTTCGACCAATCCGTGGGCATCGAAGCCCTGGCCGGAGTGATAAAGCCGGAAGAGGCTGGCCCCGAGCAGTCCGGCTCCGGTGACCAGGACCATGGTCAGCGCCACTTCCAGCGTCAGCAGGGCTTTGGGCAACAGCCGCCGGTGTTCGCTCTTCGTGGAGCCTCGTCCTCCATCCTTCATGTGCTGCACAAGATCGCCGGCCGTGGCCTGGAACGCGGGCAGCAGGCCCACCAGCATGGTGGAGAGAACCGCAGCGCCCGCTGCAAAGAGCAGCACGCGCCAGTCGATGCTCGCATCCAGATAAAGCGTCTGCGAGCCGTGCGTCAACATGTTCACCAGCAGGCGGCTGGCAAGCGGCGCGAGTGCGAGCCCAGCGCCAGTTCCGAGAACAGCGAGCAGCAGGCTGTCGATCATCAATTGCTGAATCAGGCGGCGGCGCGAAGCTCCAATCGCGAGCCGTGTGGCAATCTCGCGTTCGCGCGATGCGGAGCGGGCCAGCAGCAGGCTGGCCAGATTGAGACAGGCCAGCAACAACACCAGCACGCAGAGCGCGAAGGTCATCAACAACGGGCTGCGATACTCGGTGCGCAGATTGGAGAAGCCGGCCGCTCCGGATTCGGCGCTCACGCCGAGACTTTCCCGGTCCGCCTTGAAAAATGACCACTTCGGATCGGTGATCACCTCTCGCATGATCGCCGGAGAAGCCGCCGCCAGCGCCGCATTGGCCTGAGCCAGAGAGACGCCGGGCTTGAGGCGGGCGCCCACGCGCAGCCACCATGACTGATAAGACTGATCCAGCATGGCGTAGGGGCCATCCACCAGCGGCTCGGCGCTCAGCGGGATGTACAGCCGGGGCCGGTGCGTGGCATCGGCGCCGATGAAGCCGGGAGGCATGACACCGACGACGGTGAAGGCAACGCCATCGAGCATGAGCCTGCGGCCCAACACGTTCGGGTCGCGATCGAAATGCACCTTCCAGAAGGAGTCGCTGATTACAACGCCATACCCAGCTGCACCCTTGCGATCATCGCCCGGGGTGAGCGCGCGGCCCAGCTGCGGTGCTGTCTCCATGGCGTCGAAAAACTGTCCGCTCACCATGGCGCCATCGACCTGCTCATTGCCGTTCTTGCCTCGAAATTGAAACTCATGGGAATTCGTAGCAAAGGCGTGGTGGAAGATATCGTGGCGAGCTTCGAGCGCGCGAAAGAGCGGTGTGCAGAAGCTATAGGCTATCGGCCCGGGATGTAACTTGAGCAAGACCAGCCTCTGCGCATCGGGCACGGGCAGAGGACGCAGCAGCAGTCCGTTCAACAGGCTGAAGACCGCGGTGTTCGCGCCCACACCTAATGTCAACGTGAGTATGGCTACGAACGTAAAGCCGGGCGAACGGCGCAGCAGGCGCGCGGAGAAGGCAATGTCGCGCAATAAATTCTCGATAGCCGGCCATTGCCACGATGCGCGGCTGCGCTCCTCGATCACGGTGCGATTGCCGAAGGCCCGGCGCGCCGCCTGCTCTGCTTCCTGACGGCTGAGGCCATCGAGACGCATGAGCTGTTCGGTCTTCTCTTCGAGGTGCTGGCGCAGCTCCTCGGACAAATCGCTGTAGATGCGACGGCGGCGGAAGATAAGCCTGAATGGGTTCATAGAGTGCTACTCGTTTCTCAGCGCTTGCACGGGCCCGATGGATACGGCGCGGCGCGCCGGCAACAGTGCGGCTATAAGGCCTGATCGCGCCAGCGTTGAAATGGCTGCAAGAAAAATCCTCGCGCTTCCGTATGAACGCGGAAGATGCTCGATAGCCAGCCACGCGCTTCCTCTTCTCAGGATTGCTGTCTGGCCGGGCCTAGAACCAGCGCAATGCCTTCGAACATGCGCTCGAAACTCAACTTCTCGCGCTCCAGGCGACGCACACCGGCAGCGGTGATGGTGTACATCCTTATGCGCCGGTTGGTCGAGGAGATGGCCCATTCCGCCTTGACCAGCTTGTCTTTAAGAAGACGCTGAAGGGCGGGATAGAGCGAGCCTTCTTCCACCTGAAGAAGATTGTTGGAGCGCTGCTGGATGTGCTGGACCAGCGCGTATCCGTGCGCCGGCTGCCGGCGCAGCGATTCGAGAATCATCATCTCGAGCGCACCGGGAAAGAGATCACGCGATGTTTCTTTGCCTTGTACCATAATGCCTTGTACCAACAGGCCTAGACTAAAATGGTGTCCGGCCGGATGTCAAGGGTTTGTATTCTCTCGCAAAAAATTGGACTTCCGAGGAAGTCCACTTTGAGGATCGTTGAGTCAACGATTCAGCTTGGCTACAAAACGAGAGGTGCGGGGTGCTGCTACAGCTTCATCTGCGCCCGTAATCGGTGAAGACGTAATCTTTTGTCTTCACTTTCGTGTGGCATGTGAATCCGCACTTGGCGTCGTTCGCCTGCGGCGGCTTGTCAGTCAAGTTGCCGAGCCTGAATTGACCGGAGGCTGCGTCATACTCGAAGACGCCATAACCCCATCCGCCGCTGTCCGCGAATCTCTTGCTGTCCTTCACCATGAAATCGACGTCATGCTGCGGGCCTGGCACGGTCGGCGCACCGGGTTCACCGACATCGACCTTCGCAGTCCAATGGACCTTCGCCATCTTGGCGCCATCTGGAAAGGGCTTGCCGTTACCGGGAATGCCCGACTTATAAGCCTCGATCATCACAGGATTCCCGAGAATCGCAGCTACCGCGTTTCCATTGTGGCTAAGAGCGATCACGGGCCAGCCTTCGTATCCTCTGAACTCAGCGAACGCGAGACCATTCGGTACTTTGAGGGTGTACTTGTCCTGCGCGGACGTGACGGTTCGTGTCTGTGAAGGGCCTGCCGTGGAAGCGGAGGCAGCGTCGAGGCGGGGAAGGTTGTGGATGTAACGCGTAAGCTTCCAGGTGTCGTTCTCTGAGATACTCGACTTCCATGCCGGCATGCCGGTGAGGCGGACTCCGTTTTGTATGATCCAAAACAGTTCCGCGTCGCTCCAATGCTGCACGTGGGCTGAGGTCAGATCCATGGCAGGCGGCGCCATGTTGCGCCCGATGTTGGTGTCGCCACGCGCCTCCGGACCATGACACTGCGCGCACGATCCGAGAAACACTTCCTGGCCCTGGCTCGCGACCTCTTCCGTATCGGGCAGCGGGTTCTTCATCTTCCCTGCCTCCAATGGAATGGCGACGTCTTTCGCCGCATTGGCCAGGCTGGTCTCTCCCTCTGACGGAGCTTTGCCCGCAGTGCAGCCTTGAAGCGAAGCGCCCAGCATCGCACCGATCACGCCAAGCATCAGCTTATGTTTTAGCGTCGCGCTGCGATCACTTCCACACCGCGCGCCGATCGCCGGCAGACCCACAGCTTTCCTCTTACGTTCAGGCATGCCGTGCTCTCCTTTTACAAAGAAAGTTTCTAGGCCCGATCCAGCGTGTGATTGCCCCTTGGGGCTTCTGATGTCTGTGGAACTGAATGCGGCGGTGGTCGAGTCCCGCTCCGCGCCGCCGGCCGCTAACGCGGCGCGAGTGATCTATTTGTACTCCGGCGCTTATGGTTTGGGAAGACTACGTTTCAGCTGTCGAGTGAAGGACGGGATCTCGAAAAAGTTGGGGCTGCGCGCCTCCGACATCGCGCGCTGCCGCAACCCAACAAATAGCTGGAGACTCACAGACTTCTTCTAAGTGATCTGAGCGTGGCGATAGCATGGATTCATGGAGGCTCGCATCGCTCTCGTGCGATATGGATTCCTTCCGCAACCTGCGTTTATGCGGACGCGACTCATCTTCCGTCGCTTGCCAAGAGCCGATATCGTTCTATTACGGTCGTCGCTCTTTCATGGCTTATGCCGTTTCGTCTTCTTCGTCGAGTGAGAGCCGGCGAGGAAGTTCTTTGGTCGAGGCCTCGGATCCAGGCGGTTCACGAAACGGTTCCACAGGGATGCGCTTGTAGCACACTTCCTCCACCGTCAAGTGTTCTGTGCCGCCCGGGGCGTGAAGAACTACGCTGTCCCCCGCTGCCGACTTCATCAATGCGCGCCCAAGAGGTGACATCCAACTGATGTGGTTGCGGTCGAGATCGATCTCGTCAACGCCTACGATGCTCACCACTCGCTCCGCTCCCGCGGCATTGGCATAGCGCACGGTCGCACCGAAGAACGCCCTCGTCTGCCGCTGCCCCGATCTCGGAGCTTCCGGATCCACCACTTCTGCGGCTTCGATTCGCTTTGAGAGAAAGCGTATCCGCCCATCGATCTGCCGCAGTCGTCGCTTGCCATACTGATAGTCGGCGTTTTCACTACGATCGCCATTGCTCGCGGCCCACGCCACCACCTCCACTACGGCGGGGCGGTCCCTGGTGAGCAGAAACTGGTGCTCATCTTTGAGGCGCTGCAGCCCGCTGGGGGTTATGTAGTTTTTGACTCCCGACGCGGGCTCGTCCGCTTGTGGTCTTCTGGTGAACCCTTTTTGCATCTCGTATTACTCCCAGCGTGAATCCGGTGAATGTGCCAATCGATGTGGATGAACACCGATGGAGAACCTGAGGTTCCCCGTTCGTGGGAGTTCATCTGCATCGCTCCCTTATTTTTTCACGTGTTCCTGCACTTGAGCGATCGTATCCGTCATCACGAACAAGAGCCGGATAAAACACATTGGGACATCGGCGTGGATAAGCCGGCATAGAGGAGACAATCAACCTGCCTGATAAGTGCATTGGCGATGAAGCACTCGCCGAGAACGGCGATACGGGCGGCACATATGTTGTCTGTTGCCAGAGACGCTGTATAGCTGTATATTCCTCCCGCCAGCTTCCATCCTCTCCTCGAGGTAGGTCTATGCCCACTCGTGTCTCTGCCCGTTTTCCGGGCCGCGCCTTCACTTTCTTCCTCGCCAGCCTGCTCATTCCCTTTTTTCTTGCGCGTCCCATGCTCGCCAATGAGTTGGGACATGACCAAAAATCCAAAGTGGTCGGCGGCTACTTCGAAGAGTGGAGTATCTATTTCGCCGATTACAACATTGCCAATCTACAAACCAATGGCGTTGCAGATAAGCTCACGCATCTGACGTACGCCTTCGGCGACGCTACGCCGACCGGCTGCGCCATTGCGGATAGCTGGGCCGACTATCAGGACCCATATCTTCCAAGTGTCAGCGGCGCGCCCTACGCTGGGCCGCTATACGGGAATTTCGCCGCGCTGCAACAGCTCAAGCAGCTACATCCAAATCTGAAAGTGGAGATCTCGCTCTCCGGGGCCGCGGGCTTTTCGGCCGCTGCGAGTACGGCTGCGGGCCGTCAGGCCATGGCCGCCAGTTGCATCGATCTGTTCATCAAAGGCAATCTCGCGCCCGGAGTTTCAGCAGCGGGAGTCTTCGATGGCATCGATATTGACTGGGAATTTCCCGCCGCTACTGACACGGTAAACGCAACACTGCTGCTCAAGGAGTTTCGCAAGCAGCTGGACGCCCTGGGCAGGGCCAACAACAAGCATTATCTGCTGACGATGTTCGGACCCGCCGGCGAGCAGAATTTCTCTAACCTCCAGCTAGCCGAAGCCGGGCGCCAGTTAGACTTCTTCAACCTGCAAGGTTACGACTACCACGGCACCTGGGAGACTTCTACCAATCACGCGTCTCCGCTCTTCGACGACAGACAGGATCCCGATGCCTCTGATAATTTCTACATCGAATACACGGTTCGCTCGTATCTTGAGGCCGGTGTTCCCGGAGAAAAGCTCGTCCTTGGCATTCCGACGTATGCGCGCGGCTGGACTGGCGTTCCCAGCACCAACGATGGCCTATATCAGGCTTCGACCGCTCCGGCTCCGTTTCCTTCGACCGATTCTCTGCAGACGCCCGGCGTGATCACCTATCTCACGGTCACCGGCCTGACCGGCTACACGGCTCACTTCGATGAGCGCCGGCTCGCGGTGTGGCTCTATGATCCCAGCACGCAAACCTTCTGGTCCTACGATGACCCACTCACGGTGTGGCTCAAGACGACGTACGTCCGCACGCGCGTTCCTGGGGGACTCGGCGGCGCATTCATCTGGGCTCTCAAGGACGACGACGCCAACGGCACCATCACGAAAACCACGGCTGCCGGCCTCAGGTAATTCCGCGCCGGTTTGGTTTTGCGGGCCGAGTGAGAATCACAATGATCGTTTGCGACGCGCACAACTGGCATTTGCAAGCGCATGGAGGCGGCGGTAAATGAGAACAAACAGGATCGTGTGGAGGTACGCAGCGCTGCTTGCCGTGCTGTGCGCGGCAGCATGGCGAATGCAAGCGCAGGACGCGAAGCAACCGTATCCGAGCATGGCTCCGATTGAACAATACCGGATGGACCGGGATGCGGAGATAGCGTTGGCGCGCACTGCGGCCCCAGCATCCATATCGAAGGATGCCGAGGTTATGGTGATGGGGCAAAAGAATTACGAGATCGCAGTGGAAGGCAAGAACGGTTTCGTATGCCTGGTGGGGAGAGCGTGGCTGGCTCCATTTGGAAGCCCGGAGTTTTGGAATCCCAAGAATCGAAGCCCTGAGTGCTACAACCCTCCGGCTGCGCTATCCGTGTTGCCCTATGTCATGAAGACGACGGGGATGGTATTGGCGGGACTTTCCAAGACTCAGATCTTCGATGGAATCAAGGCGGCAGTCGACAAGAAAGAGTTGGGCGCTCCGGCCTCGGGCTCGTTGATTTACATGATGTCAAAGGAAGCGTACCTTACCGACCGGCCACCCCATAACCTCGACCACCTGATGTTCGATCTTCCACGCATGGATGGCGCGGCCTGGGGCGCAAATATGGACGGCACGCCTATCTACTATCAGCAGTGGGATACGGCGCCGATAACCGAGTTCTATGTAGTGATGGGCGCGTGGTCGGACGGAACGCCTGTTAACGCCGACGGTAATTCTGCGAGTCATTCTCACACACATTAGGAGCGGGTCTGAGCGGAGAGACTCGCAGTTGAGGCTATCCGAATGATCAGGGATCTCCCGCTTGCTCCTAACTTCTAACGCCCGCAGAAGCCCAACCTCATGTTGATTTCTAACATCCGTGGGGAGGGCATTACACTCTGTTACCGGCGCCTGGATCGCCGAGGCCAAGCTATACTCCTCTCTGGTCTGGTAATTAATGACATTATTTTCGATAATCATGTGATTATTTATCGTCGATTAACAGGTGGCCTTTATCTTGGACCTGTCTACGACCTCTCTCGCGCCGGTTTGCGGTGCGACTTGTGTGTCCCTTTCTGAAGACAAAGAAAGGGGTGCGATATTCCCTTCTGTCCGGCTGTTCGATTTCACGCCTCATCTGTAGGAGCACTCATTTTGCTGCAATCGTTGTTACGCCGTCCTGTTCTCCTGTCGATTTTCGCGGCTCCCTTGATGGCGTTGCCGTTAGCTGCTCAGGTGCCAGCCAAGTCTCCGTCGCTGCCGTTATCCGATTCGATCCTGGCGCGCATTCCGGCTGACTATCGCGCCGAGGCTCAGGCGAAGATCAGGCAGCCGGAGGAGATTCAGCAGCAGGCCGGGAAGATGGCGGACGACGAGCTGGTGGCAACCGTGCTGCACGTTCTCGGCGACATGCCTGCGGAGTCGGCGTTCCTGCTCGACCGGCTCGACAAGGAGCCATCTGCGACGCTGCGCATCGACCTCATCCAGGCACTCGAAAAGCATTGGCAGGGCGATGCCCAGGACTTATCCATTCTTGAAAGCCATGCGTCGTCGGACCCTGACGTGACGGTCTCCATCGCCGCGATCGAGATGCTGAAGACGGTGCGCATCGATTCCTTGAGCCGCCTGCTGAACGCGAGGCTCGGAGCTGCGGTCGCGGCCGGCGATATTCATAGCGCGGGCCTGGTGCTGGACGAGCAGAAGCTGCTGCAGCAGACGCGCTACGGCATCGCGTTCCCCTCGTTCATGCGTGTTCCGCCGCCGCTCTTCTCCGTGGCCCCGGCGGGCAAGCCGATTCGCGTACTGGCCTTTGGCGACTTCGGAACCGGTTCCCCTGCGCAGAAGCAGACCGCGGCAGCGATGGTGACGTATGCCAAGAGCCATCCCTTCGATTTCGGTCTGACTCTGGGGGACAACTTCTACCCGCGCGGGCTGAACAGCCCCGACGATCCGCGCTGGCAGACGCAGTGGGAAGAGCTTTACAGCCCGATGCACATTCCGTTCTATGCAGTGCTCGGCAACCATGACTGGAGCGGCCCCAACAGCCCGGCCGCGGAGATTCTCTATTCGGCCAGGAGCCAGAGCTGGCACATGCCCGCGCCGTACTACACGTTCACGGCCGGCACGGTGCAGTTCTTCGCCTTCGATACTCCCGCGGTCGACGAGGCGGAGTTGAAGTGGCTGGATGAGGAGCTGACGAAAAGCACGGCGCTGTGGAAGGTGGTCTTCGGCCACTACCACATCTATTCGGCGACGCGCGGCGACAACAAAGAACTCATCGCGCGGCTTCTGCCCATCCTTAAGAAGGATCACGTCGATGTGTATCTGAACGGCCACGATCATAACCTGCAGGAGCTGAAGCCGGAGGGAAGCGTTCACTTCTTTGTAAGCGGCGGCGGCGGCGCCGGCCTCTACGAGATGAATCCCTACGACCGTTCGGTTTTCCGTCAGAAGGTGAATGGCTTCACGGTTCTTGAGGCCGACAGCAAGACGCTTGCGCTCAGTTTTGTGGGGACGGATGGAAGTGAACTCTATCGCCGAACCCTCACCAAATAACAGACTCCTGAATGATGGGCGGCTGACGCGGCGCAGCTTTCTCTCCGGCGCTGCGGCGGCTGCGGCCGGAGTTGCAACAGGGCCGGCGTGGGCCGCTTTATCGAGAGACAACACGCCGGCCGACGTGACGCTGCGCATTGGCGCGGTGAAGGCTGAAGTCGCTCCGGGAAAGACGATCCTCACCACGGGATACAACGGCAGCGCGCCGGGGCCGCTGATTCGCCTGCGCGAAGGCGTTCCTGCCACCGTGGACATCTTCAACGACACCGGCATTCCTGAGTATGTTCACTGGCATGGCTTTCCTCTGAGCGCGGCCCTCGATGGCACGCAGGAAGAGAGCAGCTTGTCTGTGCCTGCGCATGGGCATCTGCGCTATCGCATGACGCCGCGGGCAGCAGGTTCGCGATGGGTGCATTCGCATGTGATGACGATGAACGATCTCAGCGTTGGCACATACAGCGGCCAGTTCGGATTCGTCTACGTGGAGCCGAAGGAGGATCGCGGCCGCTACGACCAGGAGATCTTTCTCTCCACGCATGAGTGGGAGCCCTTCTTCTTCGATATGGACGACGATGACAACCCCACGGCCGTGGAAGAGTTCGGCGAGACCGATTGGGGACCGAGCATGGTCGAGGTCGGCTACCGCATCGGCTCGATCAACGGCAAGGCGCTTGGCCACGGCGAACCGATCCGCGTGAAAGAAGGGCAGCGCGTTCTGTTCCGCATCCTCAACGCCAGTGCGACCGAAAATATTCAGCTCGCTCTTCCCGGTCACGAATTTCTTGTTACCGCACTGGATGGAAATCCGGTGCCGCGGCCGCGAAGGGTTCCTTCGCTCGATCTGGGCGCTGCCGAACGTGTCGATGCGATCGTCGAGATGAACCATCCGGGCGTGTGGGTTCTGGGCTCGACCGATGACGACGTGCGCGGCGCGGGTTTGGGCATTCTGATCGAGTATGCGGGGCACAGCGGAATCGCGACGAATGCGCGTGCCACCGTTGCACCGTGGGATTACACGCAGTTTGGCGTGGCGCGGCAGTCTTCTGCGGATGTCACGCTGCCGATGGTCATCGCGCGCATTCCCGGCGGCTCTGACGGCCTGGAAGGCTGGACGATCAACGGCAAGAGCGGTGGCGCATCCGCTCCGCCCGAGGCGTTGCGGAAGGGCGTGCGCTATCGATTGGCCTTCCACAACACCAGCTCCGATGCGCATCCTCTGCATCTGCATCGCAGCTCGTTCGAGCTGACGAGCGTCGATGGAAGAGCCACTAGCGGCCTGCTGAAGGATGTGGTGCTGATCGGCCCCCACCAGCGGATGGAAGCCGATTGGACTCCGGAGCAGGAGGGGCTGACGCTCTTTCACTGCCACAACCAGTTCCACATGGACCGCGGCTTTCAGATGTTGTTCGACGTGGGGTGAGCCGATGGCCGGTCGCGTCCTACGGTTTCGTGCTTACACGATTTTTGCCGGGAGAGATTGAGAATGCTCGTTGCTTTCCGCGCTGTTCGCTCCGTTGTCCGTTTGCTCTCTGCTACAGCGATGCTTGCCGCAGGAATCGCCGCCGACGGCCAGACGATGGCCGTGCCGGATATCACGACGACGCCTACACTCTTCGTTATCCCTTACGCTCATCTGGATACGCAGTGGCGATGGGAGTTTCCGCAGACTATCAGTCAGTTTCTGCTGCCGACGATGCGAACGAACTTCGATTACATGGATAAGTATCCTCACTATGTCTTCAACTGGACGGGTGCGAACCGCTATCGCCTGATGAAGGAGTACTTCCCGAGCGACTACGCGCGAATGAAAGGATATGTGGCGAGCGGACAGTGGTTCCCTGCCGGCTCTTCGGTGGAAGAAGGCGATGTGAATTTGCCGAGCGCTGAAGGAATCTTTCGCCAGATCCTGTATGGCAATGAGTATTTCCGTCACGAGTTCGGCAAGGCCAGCAACGAGTTCATGCTGCCGGACAGCTTCGGCTTCCCCGCGTCGCTGCCCACGATCCTTGCGCATGCCGGACTCGTGGGATTCTCGACGCAGAAGATTGGCGGGCGCTGGCCTGCGGGCCCAGAAGCCGGTGGGCCTAATTCAGCGGAGCAGACGCCGGACGGTGTTCCCTTCAACGTCGGCGTGTGGGTGGGGCCGGACGGCAAGAGCGTGATCGCGGCGTTGCATCCCGGCGCGTATAACAGCAGCATCTACACCGACCTGAGCGAAGCGCCCGATACGTCCATCGGGCAGACGCTGCTGAGCAGCGCACAAAAACCACCGCTCACGGCAGAGCAGACCAATGCGCTGCACAAGCTAGCTGCGCTCGATACCGACTGGGTGAAGCGCATCGACATCAATGGCAAAGCGTCGGGCGTATTCGCGGATTACCGCTACGTGGGCACGGGGGATACAGGCGGAGCACCGCAGGAATCTTCCGTCAAGCTGCTCGAAACTATCACGACGAAGAGCGACACTGTATTGCCGTCGTTGCCCAAGCTGAATGGTGCGCCCGCGTTTCCTGCGCATTCGGTGACGGTGCGCGTGGGCGAAGGGCCGGTGCATGTGATCGAATCTTCTGCCGATCAGATGTTCAAGGTTATTAAGCCGGAGATGGCTGCGCACATGCCGCACTATGAGGGCGACCTGGAGCTGACCGATCACTCCGCGGGCTCGCTTACGTCGGAGGCTTATCACAAACGCTGGATCATCAAGGATGAGAATCTCGCGGACGCCGCGGAGAAGGCTTCGATCGCGGCACGGTGGCTGGGCGCGCGGGACTATCCGCAACAGCGGCTGAATGACGCATGGATGCTGGCGCTGGCGGGGCACTTTCACGACACGGGAGCGGGGACATCGACGCCGCGCGCTTATCAGTACGCGTGGAACGACGACGTGATCGCCGCCAACCAGTTTGCCGCGGCGCTCACCAGCGCCAGCACTGCTGTTGCGTCCGGCCTCGATACGCGCACGCGAGGCGTGCCGGTGGTGGTCTACAACGCGCTCAACATCGCGCGGCAGGATCTGGTCGAGGCTGCGGTGGTTTTTCCCGGCGGTGCTCCAAAGACGGTGCGCGTGTATGGTCCGGATGGACGAGAGATGCCTGCGCAGTGGGAGGACGGCAAGGTGGTCTTCCTGGCTTCGATGCCATCGGTGGGCTATGCGGTCTTCGATGTGCGCCCGGCTACGCAATCAACAACGAACGATACGTTGCGAGTCTCCGATCGTTCGCTTGAGAATCAGCGCTATCGGGCGTTGCTCAACGACGATGGCGACGTGTCGAGCGTCTATGACAAGAAGCTGGGCAGGGAGCTGCTCTCCGCGCCTCTGAGGCTCGCCATCTCTACCGATGTTCCTCGCAATTATCCGGCGTGGAATATGGATTTCGCGCAGGAGCAGGCGGCTCCGCGAACCTTTGTAGGCGGACCTGCAAAGATTCGCATCCGCGAGAATGGGCCGGCCCGCGTTTCGCTCGAAGTGACGCGGCAGGCCGAGGGTTCGCGCTTTGTGCAGACCGTCAGCCTGGCGGCTGGCGATGCCGGCAACCGCGTCGATCTTCGCTATGCCGTCGACTGGAAGACTGCGGGCGCAAACCTCAAAGCTGCTTTTTCGCTGAGCGCGTCGAATCCGAAGGCGACTTATAGCTGGGACATCGGGACGGTTCAGAGAAACAATTCGCAGACGCGGCAGTATGAATTGGGCTCGCATCGCTGGATCGATCTGACCGATAAGAGCGGAAGCTTCGGCGTGACCCTGCTGACCGATGTTAAAAATGGCTCGGACAAGCCGGGGGATGAGAGCATTCGTGTGACTCTGCTGCGTTCTCCAGGCACGAAGCCCACTGCCGATGGCCATCCCGGCAACTACAGCGATCAGACAACGCAGGACTGGGGACATCACGACATTGTGCTGGGGCTCGCAGGGCACTCCGGTGACTGGCGCGAGGAACAGACGGTGTGGCAGGCCTATCGCGTGAACGATCCGGTGATTTCGTTTACGACGGAAAAGCACGCGGGCGCGCTCGGCAAGAGCTTTTCCCTGGTGCGGGTCAGCGATCCTGCGGTTCGAGTGCTTGCTTTCAAGCAGGCCGAGGAGAGCGATGAGCTGATTCTTCGCATGGTGGAGCTGAACGGCAGGCCGGCTTCGGATGCCCGCGTATCCTTTGCCGCCCCGATTGGGTCGGCACGCGAAGTGAATGCGCAGGAGCAGCCGGTTGGACCGGCTGAAGTGAGCCACGGCGAGTTGATTGCATCCTTCACGCCGTATCAGCCGCGCACCTTTGCTTTGCGGCTCGCGCCGCCGCGGGTTCTGCTTACGCGACCGCACACGCAGGCGGTTGCACTGCACTACGATCATGCTGTCGCCAGCAATGACGATACGAAGGTCGAAGATGGAGGCATCGACGGCGAGGGAAATGCGATGCCGGCGGAGATGCTTCCGGCGGTGATCGACTATGGTCCGGTCAGATTCGAGCTTGCAGCAGCGAAGAGCGGCGCGCCGAATGCGGTCACAGCGAGGGGCCAAACCCTGGCGCTTCCTGCGGGGCGATTCAGCCGTGTCTATCTGCTGACGGCTGCATCTTCGATGGAGGATCAGCAGACTACTTTTCGTGTTGGGAGCCGCGTCGAACATCTGAACATTCAATCGTGGACAGGCTGGATTGGCCAGTGGGATACGCGTATCTGGAAAAACACTCCAGAGCGCGACTGGGCGGTTTCCGCCAATCACCCCGTGTGGCCTCCGGTCCATGCGGCGAGCGATGCGAAGCCGCCGGCGTGGCGCTATCCCGACGACTATGTGGGATTGAAGCCTGGCTACATCAAGCAGGCTTCGCTGGGCTGGTATGCGTCGCACCATCACACGGCGGAGGGGCTCAATGAGCCGTACCAGTATTCGTATCTCTTCGTGTACTCGCTGGATCTGCCTGCGGGCGCGCGCACGCTTACGTTGCCGGACAACGATAAGATTCGCATTCTGTCGGTGTCGGTTGTTGACGACAATCCGTCGTTGATCCCCGCGGCGCCGCTGTTCGACACGCTGGATCGGTCGGAACCTTAGACAAATCGCATGTGACTCGCGCCACGCGACCGCTAGCCGGAAATGGTTCCGGCTAGCCGGTCAGCCCTCCCGCTTAATACTTGTTCCTCCCCGCCATGACGCCGCCGTCAACGTCCCAGATTGCGCCGGTGACCCACGAGGATCGATCCGACAGCAGGAAGGTAATCACTTCTGCGACTTCCTGAGCAGTTCCAATGCGGCCAAGTGGATGGAAGCTGTTGAAGGCCTGAAGCGATGCATGCACTTCTTCCCTGGCGATGAAACCCTCATAGATCGGTGTTTCCACCACGCCCGTGGACACCGAGTTCACCCGGATCTTATGGTGAGCGAGCTCAATTGCTAAATGCTGCGTGAGAGCGTGCAACCCTGCCTTCGCCATCGAATAAGCCGATGACGGCGTGATCCCCACGGCCTGTTTGGCCCACATGGAACCAATGTTGACGAATGCACCGGGGCGTCCCGCCGCGACCAGGTTGGATGCAACTTTCTGTGCAATGAAAAACATGGCCCGGCTGATCCCCTGGTACTGGTCGTAATCGGCTTCGCGATGTTCCAGAAATGGCTTCGGAAAGAAAACTCCGGCGGCATTGACGAGCAGGTCTACGTTCGCGTGATGGGCATCGATCGTATGCAGCAGGTCTTTGAGCCCTGCCGAACTGGTGATATCGACATTCATCGCCTCCACCGGGCCAAGGGGAGACAATGTCTTTTGAGCACCCGCGGATTTTGTGGCATTTCTGCCGATGATCACTACTTCCCCGCCGCCCCGGAGAACGTTGCGCGCCGTTTCCAATCCCATGCCACTCGTGCCGCCGATCACTAGCAACTTTCTCCCGCGAAACTCCTGTTCCATTTGTTTTTCCTCTCTGTTGTCTTTCGTTCTTGTTGTTAGAGGCGTTCGGCAGTTACCGATACTGGGACGCCTTTGGTGAGGGAGTCGAAGACAGGCGAATGTCTGGGCCCCAGCTGGCCAATCTTCTCCAGCTGATCGTCCGGCACGTCGGCTTTGATCTTGAACTTGACCTGAATTCCCTGATATCCGTTGCGGACATTGCTGTCGAGTTCGAGAAATCCGTGCAAATCGATGTCGCCTTCGAGCGAAGACTCGACCTCCTGGATTTGAATTCCCTGGGCGGCAGCGTGATACACCATGGACGTTGTCAAACAGGCGGCCAGGGCATGAAGCAGATGTTCCACTGGATTGGCAGCGGTGTCCTTGCCGAGCAGGACTGACGGCTCGTCTGCTTCGAGCACGAATGGCTTGGACCGGGATAGATTTTGGCCGGCACCATCGTACGTATCCACCGTCGAGTTATTGCAAGCTCCCTCCGTCCATTGATTGCGAATGCGAAATTTGAATTTCGCGATGGCCGGGGCAGCCTTAATGGCATCGATAGTCTGAAAGAGCTGGTCAACCGCAACCCCATTGATATTCGTTGGCTGCACACGCGCAGTTGTCATATTGATGTCTCCTCACTGATGTCCAGATTGACCTGACAATGTAACCTGCCGGGTCACTCTCATCATGCGGTGAATCCAGGCCGGCCGCTTGTCTGAGCGTCTGGTTTTCTTGCTGGAGGCGGGGGTACCATGTGTCTAGTTGTCTCAGCGTCCGCCCTGGTTTGCCGGAAGCTCTGTGCAAGTTGGAGGCTCTTTTGGATGTCTTGTCTGAAGTCTTGAAAGTGGTAAGACTGGACGGCGCACTGTTTTACAACGCGGAGTTTTCTTCTCCGTGGAGCTTTCGCTCACCTCCATCCCGCACTATCTCGTCTTACCTGCAGCCGGGTTCCGGACACGTCATCATTTATCACTTGCTGACTGAGGGCCGAGCCCATGCCCGTCTGGAGGAAGGTAAAAGCATCGCTCTTGAAGCAGGCGACGTGGTGATTTTTCCTCACGGCGATGCCCACATCCTGGAGAACGGGTCGGGCGCCGAAACCGTGGATTACGGCAAGGAACTGCTCCGCATCTTCTCCCACGGTCTTAAGGCGGCGTACCACGGCGGCGGCGGGGAAATCACCAAGTTCGTATGCGGCTACATGGTTTGCGAACCCCGGCTGAGCCAAGTGTTCCTGAGCGGCCTGCCGCGGCTCTTCAAAGTCAGCATCCGCGACGACCAGGCTGGCGGCTGGCTGGAGAACTCGATCCGATTTTCCGTTACCGAGGCGAACGCGGCGCGCGCTGGAAGCGAAGCCGTGCTTTCAAAGTTGTCGGAGGTATTATTTGTCGAGACGCTACGACGCTACATAGCCCGGCTGCCCGAGGATCAATCCGGTTGGCTGGCGGGTGCGCGCGATCCGGAGGTTGCAAAGGCCCTGGCGCTGATGCACCGGCAGCCGGCTCATCCCTGGACTCTCGCCGATCTGGCGAAAGAGGTGGGAACGTCCCGCTCCGTGGTTGCAGAGCGATTTCGCCGCTACCTGGGCCAGCCTCCGATGACATATCTGACGCAGTGGAGATTGCAACTCGCAGCCCAGATGCTGACCTCCACCAGCCACAGCGCGGCGCAAGTTGCCTCTGAAGTCGGCTACGAGTCTGAAGCTGCCTTCAACCGGGCATTCAAACGCGACTTCGGACTTCCTCCGGCGCGTTTCCGCTCCCGTTCAAAAGCCCAGGCTGCAACGCCAACGCCGCAAATCGTCCGAAAGGGCCGGCCAACCGGATGACGAATTTATTGTGACTGCTTTGTTGTAGCTGGCAGGATGTCGATATGGGGACACAGCCTTTGAAATGGCTGCGTGTCTGCGCGGGGAGCGCACCGCTATCCGTTAGCGTGGACTTGAAGTCACGGAGCCGACTTCTATATCCCTTTGCTGGGGCGATCTTGTCAGGACATAGATGGCAACGAGAGCTGCTGCAAATCCTGACGATGCGCCTACGCCCAGCGCCCAGCGCGGGCCGAAATGGTTGGCCACCCAGCCGACGATGGGCGCACCGATTGGCGTTCCTCCCAGTGCGACGGCGAGGCGGAAGGCCATCACCCGGCCTCGCATGGCCGGCTCGGTCGAGAGCTGCATCATGCTGTTGGTGGTGTTGGTCAGCGTCAGGCTGGCGACACCTATGACCACGAGCGCAGCGGCGAACCACCAATAGCCGGGGGCCAGCGCCGCAAGCGTGCAGCCTATTCCGAAGATTGCCGAACCTATCAGCAGGGTGCCAAATTTCGGTTTCTCGCGACCGGCTGCGATCAACGCGCCGGAGATGGTTCCTACGGCCATGATGGAGGAGAGCAGGCCGAAGCCACGCGCATCGGCGTGGAAGACCTTCACGGCCATGGTCGAGATGAAGATGGGGAAGTTGAGTCCGAAGGTTCCGATCAGGAACAACATGAGCAGGATCGCGCGGAGATCCGAGCGATTCCAGACATAGCGGAAGCCTTCGATAAATCCGCCTGCTGTACGCCGGGTTCTTGTGTTTGGGTAGAGTTCAGACACGCGGAAGAGCGACATGGAGATGAGAACCGCGGCGAAGGACAGGCCGTTGACCGCAAATGCCCAGCCTGTTCCGACTTTCGCGATGACCAGGCCGGCGACTGCGGGGCCGATCATGCGGCCGGCGTTGAAGGATGTCGAATTGAGAGCGACTGCATTATGCAGGTGCTCGTCGCCAACCAGTTCCGCGACGAAGGTCTGGCGCACTGGAGCATCGAGCGCAGCCGCAGAGCCAAAGAGAAACGCAAACACGTAGACGTGCCAGAGCTGCACGCTGCCGGCGATGGTGAGAACTCCCAAGGCCAGCGCCAGTATGCCCATTGTTGCCTGGGTTAGCATCACGAGCTTGCGTTGGTTGAAGCGGTCGGCGGCCATGCCGGTCCAGGGCAGCAGGAGAAGCTGCGGAGCGAACTGGAGCGCCATCACGATGCCCACGGCCGATGCGTCATGGTGCGTGAGCTGGGTGAGGACGAGCCAGTCCTGAGCGACACGCTGCATCCAGGTCCCGATGTTCGAGACCAGAGCGCCTGCGGTCCACACGCGAAAATTGAAGATGCTCAGAGCGCGGAAAGCTCCTGAACTTTTCATGAACGCTCCGGCGCGTTGCCTCCGTGGAACTGGCCGAAGTGCTGCGCAGAGAAGAGGCCGATGAGCAGTGCTCCGACTGCGAGCGCGAGAACGTCGCTTAGCGATCGAAGATCAAAGCTGCCAACGCGCACGACTAGCATGTAGCCAACGGCGGCATTGAAGAAGCCCCAGAGAACGTTCACGGTCGACGAGGAGAGTCCAATGCCGGAGGGCTTTGCGAAGGGCGATTGAAAGGCACGTCCCATCATGCCGCTGACAAGATGCGGGATGGCATTGGTGAGGAACGCTCCGGCAAAGAAGTACGAGACCAGATGAAGCCAGTTCATGGTTATACGCTCCTTGTTGCCAGCAGATTGACGACGTCCTGGGCCGAGCCAGTCTCTCCGAGGCGGGGGAAAACATGAGCGAGGCTGTACGCGTGCGCTTCGGGGCGCATATCGGTCATGGCATCGATGGCGAGCGTGACGTTGAATCCAGCCTCATAGGCCTGACGTGCGGTCGACTCCACCCCAGTGGCGGTTGCCACGCCGGTGACGACGACCTGCGTCACTCCTTTAGCCTTCAGCTGCGCTTCGAGGTCGGTGCTCGCGAATGCTCCCCATGTCTGCTTGGTCACGACGATGTCGCTAGGCTGGCGATCGAGCTCGGGAATGAAATCGCTGAATCCTTCGGGGAAGGTCGAGAAGCGGCGCGGCTGCTCGGTTCTTCCCGGTGCGCCTCCATCGACATTGACGAGGACGACGGGAAGATCATGCTGACGGAATGCTTGAAGCAGTATGCGGGTGCGCCCGATGACATCGGCGATAGGGTGAACAGTGGGCAGGCTGACGATGCCCTTTTGAAGATCAACGACGATGATGGCGGTCTTTGCATCGAGCGTGGTGAGTGGCATTCGGTTCTTCTCCGCGAGCGTGATTGGGATGAGAGTGAAGTATTCGCGCAGGAGGCGTCAGTCTTCGACGAGCCGCGTGAGCAGGTCCACGGCGGCCGCGAGCTTTTCCTGCTCCTGAGCTGAGAGCTTTTTCTGGATGGTGTTGGTGAGCCAATCCTGTCTTGCGGCGCGGCCTTCCCTGAGCAGCTTCTCGCATTTCCGGGAGAGCGAAATCAGGGTCTGGCGTCCATCGTTCGGGTCGGGAGAGCCGGCCACTAATCCAGCTTCAAGCAAGGATGTGACGATGGCGCTCATGGACTGAGGACGCATGCCCTCGGCACGAGCCAGGCTGGACACTGCCGCCGGGCCATCGTTCTCGAGACGGAGCAGAACCGAGACCTGCGAAGGAGTCAGATCGTTGCGGCCGCCCTGTTCCCGCAGTTTCCTCTTGATCTTGCTGAAGAGCGCGCGGAGCTCCACGGCTAGTGTTGCAGCGCGCTCCGCTTGAGAATGGTTGGCGCGATCGCCCATGAATGGATTATCGCATATATACAGTTTACCTGTACAGATTAACTGTATATACCGAGAGAAAGCCAAAAAGAGAAAGGCCTCGTGAGGACGGTTCAGAGGCGGACTCGCGAAATTACATTTCGGTAATGAACCTTCGCGCGGGCAACTTAATGACGTAATCTGTGTTCCGATAGAGTCGCCCGCATTGTTTTGAGGGACCCACGACAACCGCCGGTTGATCCTCGAAGCCCGCGCAGCAGAGCGGCAAGCAGGGTAAGCGAAGGACGAGGCAAAAGGAAAGAACCATGAAGCTACCTCGCTTGTTCCGCATTCTGCTGTTCACGGTGATGCTCGCAGCGATACCCTGCGCATCCTATGGCCAATTTTCGATTGGCATCTCGATCAACGTCGCTCCTCCGGTGCTTCCGGTGTATGTGCAGCCGGTATGCCCGCAACCGAACTACATCTGGACGCCTGGCTACTGGTCCTATGACCCAGACTATGGCTATTACTGGGTGCCCGGAACCTGGGTAGAAGCTCCTCAGCCAGGGTATCTCTGGACGCCGGGATATTGGGGCTGGGGCGATGGCGGCGTGTATGTATGGAACGCCGGTTACTGGGGAACACACGTTGGCTTCTATGGCGGCGTGAATTACGGCTTCGGCTACGGCGGCAACGGTTTTGTGGGCGGCGAGTGGCGCGGCGGATCCTTCGCCTACAACACGGCGGTGATGAACGTGAATACGACGATCATTCACAACACGTACATCAACAAGACGGTGATCATCAACAACACCGTCGTCAACAATAGCCGGACCAGCTTCAACGGCGGCCCGCAGGGCATCCGGGCGCAGCCCACAGCACAGGAGCGTGGCTGGGCCAACGAGCGGCACATTCAACCGACCGCCGCACAGGTGCAGCATGTAAGCTTCGCGAAACAGGACCGCGCCAACTTTGCCTCAGTGAACCACGGTGCTCCGGCGCATGCGGCGCTCGCCAGACCTGCGACCTCACCGGCGGACTTCAGCCGCGCTGTACCGGCACGCGGCGCGAAGCCGGCGCCTTTCGTGAAGGCGACTCCGGAGACGCTGCCGAAGGCGGCAGCGCGCCCGGCTGCAAGACCTCAACCAGAAGGACGGCCTGCTTCCGGCAATAGGCCAGCGCCTGCGGCCAAGCCAACTCCTCAAACCAGGCCGGCTGCCGAAAACAGGCCTGCTCCGGAGAACAGACCGGCACCGGCAAACAGACCGGCACCGGCAGCAAGGCCAGCTCCGGCTGCGCGACCTGCTCCCGCGGAACGGCCTGCAGAAAATGCTCGTCCGGAAGCACGGCAGCAGCCCGCTGCCAGACCGGCTCCACAGACGCGTCCCGCTCCCGCGGCGAGACCGCAGGAGCAGGCTCGGCCGGCGGAGCGTCCTCAGCAGCAACAGCAGCATGTGCAGCCGAAACAGCAGTCGCGTCCCGAGCCCGAGAAGAGACCGGAGGGTGAGAAGAAGCCGGAGTAACTTAGGCAGAGAAAGCCTGGGCCGTGGGCCCAGGCTTTCTTTGTTTCTGGTCGCAGTGAGATACAACTTCATTAACTCTTTTGTTGCGATTTAAGTGCGGTGTTCTCGAAAGTCTAGAAATCCAGACGCAGGGCTACTTGCCCGGTTCGATTTCCAGCATTCTCCGCGGTCTGTGGGGCACTTAGAACTCCGAAGGTGGAAGTGTTATCGAGCTGAGTCGAAGGAGGAGCAAAGTTGGTGTGATTGATCACGTTGCTGAAGGTCGACTCGAAGCGCAGCCGAACTCCTTCCGTGACTTTGAACACCTTGCCCAGTCCCAGAGCGACAGCCTCTGTTCCCGGGCCTTGCAGTGAACCTACAGCGGCACTGCCGAAGCGGCCAGCTCCTGCAGGAGTGGGCTCGAAGGCGGCGGGATTGAAGTATTTCGCCCGCGATTGGCCACCATAGAGGTTGTTCGAAACCTGGTCTGGACGCAGGAATGCGCCGCGATTTACGACATTCGTATTGGACTGGTCGAAGGAATCGCTGATGCTTGGCGTCAGCCACGGTCCGGTTTCGAGCAGCGTCACATTGGTGAGCTCCCATCCTCCCAGCACGGCGTTTTTCCATCCACCCGTATTCAGGAAAGTGTGGCCTTCTCCAACAGGAATTTGATAAGTTCCCGAAAGCAGGAAGCGGTCGCGGCGGGTTCCTTCCACGTTTCCGTAATTGCTATGGACATGAAAACGGTCTGCGATCGGCAGGCCGTAGTTCACCTCGCCGGCGAATGCGGTTGGTGTGTCTCCCTGATTGTCCGCGAGGTTTTTCGCCAAGGTGTAGTTGGCGTCGAAATAGAGACCGTGGCCCATCTTATGAGTCTCTTCCAGTTCGAAGGCGTTGTAGGCCTGCGTGCCGGCGTTGAAGGTGCTGTAGAGCGTGAACCAGTTGGGATAGGGCGCACGGGGATCCACGTAAGGGCTGGCCGCGGTGGTCTGGTACGGCGTTGTGCTCGCCGGAATCTGGTTGAGGTCTTCGGTGATGTTCAGCCGATAAGTGTGCATGCCCACGTAGCTCGCGCGCACGCTGTCGCTACTGCCGATCTGCCGCTCTACGGTTAGGTTCCACTGGACCGATTGCGGATCGCGATAGTTTGGATCTACGCCTTGATCCAGTCCGCCTCCTCCATATTGCACGGTAGTGCTGGGGGGCGCCGTATTCGGAAATTGGATCAACGGCGTGCCGTTCGACGTCAGCGAGTTCGAATAGGTGTGCAGCGCGGAAGTGGGATTACCGCTGTTGTTGAAAGAAAGCGGGCCGAGATTGGTCATCGTGAAAATGCCGAAGCCGGCGCGGATGACTGTCTTCGTGTCATTAAAGGGGCGATAAGCCAACGAAATACGGGGCTGGAAATTTCCCTTGTAAGTGTTGCGCAGGCTCTGCGACAGATGATCCTGGCTCGCTGTGACGTAGTTTGTGCAAGGCAGAGCGGTGTTATTGAGATTGCATGCATTGAAGGACTGCTGAAAGGCGAGGTTGGAAGCCTGGATATTTTGTGCGGCCAGATACGACGAGAGCTCATCGGGCACCACGATCGAATTATTGCTCTGATCGAAGTTCGCCAGATTGCCGCCGTCTTCGTGGAATCCCGGGAGAATCTGCCAGCGCAGACCATAGTTCAGGGTGAGCTTGCTGGTTACCTGGTATTCATCTTGTGCGAACGCACTGTACTGCCATGCGGTGCCGCCGACATCCGGGCTGGAGACGGCGAAGAAGATATTCGTCGGTGTGCCCTCTAAAAAATCACCGAATGCGTTCCCTGTAAAGGTCGGATCGAAGGTGAATTGACCGAAGTCGTCCGATGGTTCAAAGGTCTCGATGTCGAAGTAGCGAACACGACGGATGTCGATGCCGCCTTTCAGCGTGTGACGTCCTACCGTGTAAGTGAAGTTATCGGTAAACTGTAGCGTCTTGGACTGCGTCACGCCTGTCTTGTCCCGGCCGATTGACGTGAAACCAGTACCGGAACTGAAGTTAAATGTGGGGAAGGCATGAGTCGTCGGATGTTGGCTGATGTTCACACCCGTCAGATCTAGTTGCGAGAGAGCCGCTGCACCTTCGATGGGAAAGTTCACACTGGTGATGACATTGGTAAAGCCGAAGCGGAACTCATTCAGCATGCGCGGGGTAATGGCGTAAGTATGCGAAACCAGAAAGCTGCGGTTATGCACACTGTCGGAATCATTCGGCAGCAGTGGATTCGCAACGTCTTCCGTAAGGTTCTTCCGGCTGAAGCGAGCATACGCCGACTGCTTGGCATTGATCGTCTCATCGATGCGAATATCGGCACCATCGGTACGCGCCGGAGTCGACTGAAAATTCTCATAGTTGAAGTTCGACTGACCTCCGATATTGGGCAGAGGATAATAAGCCAACAGAGCCTTCGCGGTAGGGCTGATATTCTGCTGCGGGATCGTCGGGCCGTTCAGCGCCGAAAGATCGCCGTTCCGTTCGGCCTGAGTGGGAACTAGAAATTGCTGCGCCACTGCCGTGGAACGACGGTTTCCTTCGTAGTCGAAAAAGAAAAAGGTCCGGTTCTTGCCATCGAAAAGATGAGGAATGACGAGCGGTCCGCCCATCGATCCGCCAAAGGTATTGAAGTGCTTAGGGGACTTTCCGGAGAAGCCGTATGGGCTTGCGTCGAGCACATCGTTTTGAAGGTACTCGAAGAGGCTGCCGTGAAAAGCATTGGTGCCGCTCTTGGTGGTGAAGGTGACGTCTCCGACCTGAGAAAATTCTGCACTGTTGTTGAATGATGTGACTCTTACTCCAGCAATGCCTTCCTGCGAGGGATAGGCATCCTGCAACGCGCCGTTCTGACGGACGTTTGCGGTTGAGACGCCGTCCACCGAGAAATTCACCATGGAGGAGCTTGCACCACCCAGCGCGATGTTGCCGGAGGAATCCTGCTGCACGTTCGGCGAAAGCAGCAGCGCGCCGAGCGGACTTGTCGTCGTAGCCCGATTGTTCAGAGGAAGCTGCGTGATCTGCTGGTTGTTCTTCGAGTCACCGAGCGTGCCGTTTTCTGTGTTGATCTGTTCGGTGTTGGCGACGACCTGAACCACCTCCGCCTGCGAGGCGACCGACATCGTCACCGGGATGCGCAGGTCCTGACGTGATTCGAGCGCTGCTCCCTCAACGACGGACTTGGTGAATCCGGAGTGCTCTACAGTGATCGAATAATGGCCGGCTTTGAGATTTTCGAAGAGGAATTCCCCGGCGTCGCTGGTCACGATGTTCCGGTCGAAGCTCTGGTCCAGCGAATGAACCGTGACCGACGCACCGGGAATCACCGCGCCCGATGCGTCCTGCACCGTGCCGCGAATGCTGCCGAAGGTAGACTGCGCATTTGCCATAACCGACGTCGCAACGAGGGTCAGCACCGCCAGGAATAAGTGACGCAGCAGATGTCCTGCGCGACGTTTGCGCGCAGGCTTGGCGTCAACGTTGCTTTGATCGTCCTGAACATTCTCGATGGATGCCAGAAGCAGAACGCGCTCCAGTTCGAGATGCAGGATTCTGTGCGCTACGGCCGAGGAAGTATGAAGTGTGGCCTTGGATGTACTCATATAATTTTGCCGTCCATTTCTCTCCGGTACTGTGACCGGCTGCTCTTAGCTGACGACAAAACCCGTGAGTGCCGCGTAAAACCCTGGAAATCCTTATGGATTCTTTATCGCGAACGGAACGCGAACAAAAGATTATTTGCGATTTCCGATTTTCATCGCAGGCAGTTACTTTCTTACGGACTATTTATGCCTTGAGACTTAAGCTCGGACATATCTTTAGGCCACCCAGCGATGAAACAGATACGAGAATCCCGGCGCACGATTCATTTCGTCGCCATTATTCTTCTCGTCGGCAGCATTACCTTCGCGGGATTCAGCCTCCATATCAATAGCTTCATCGCTGGATTCGTCTACCTCTTACCTGTTCTGCTTATCGCGTTTTTCTGGGGATTCTGGGAAGCTACGCTGGCATCGGTCTTGTGTGTCCTTTGTCTGGATTATTTTTTTACCGATCCGGTATTTGCCTTGTACATGGCGGACCCGCGGGATTGGGTCGCGATCAGTGCCTTTGAAACGGTCGCGCTGTTGGTCAGCAAGCTCGCGATGCAGGCAAAGAGCAGGGCTGCAGACGCCGAAGAACAGCGGACTCGACTTGAAAAGCTCTATCGCATCAGCAGAGACGCTCTTCTTTTCGATCAGCCGGAAGATTGCGGCGCACAACTCGTCGCCATCGCACGCGAGGTGCTCCAAGCCGACGGAGTTGCTCTTTGGGACGCGGCAGAGGACAAGATATGTATCTCCGGACAAGTTGCAGTCGAGACAAAGGAATTGCGCGCCACCTATGAACGTTCCGTCGACGAGGATGATGCAGCTCGTGGATTGTGGAAGCGTGCCGTTTGCTTAGGTCAGAAGCCTGTCGGAGTTCTTTGTGTTGCAGGCATAAAGATTGATTTGCCCATCTTAGATTCGATTGCCTCGCTCGCCGCCATCGCCATGGAGCGGGCGCGCAGCTTCGAAGAAAAGAGCACTGCAGAAGCGGCAAGACAAAGCGAGCAGCTTAGAACGGCTGTTCTCGACGCCCTGGCGCATGCCTTCAAAACACCACTGACGACGATTCGAAGCGCGAGCTCGGGCCTGCTGGAGATCGATGGATTGCACGGCTCACAAAAGGAGCTGGTGGAGTTGATCGATCAGGAGGCCGGACGACTGGCTGACCTCACTGCAAGGCTTCTTACCACTGCGAAGCTCGACGGCAGCACGCTGAAACTCCGCCGCGAGCAAGTGCAGTTGACGGAAATCGTTGAGAAATGCAGTCACGAATGCTCGAGCGCTCTAACCCGGCATGATCTCTACATTCGTGACATCCCGAAACAGAAGAAAGTCTGGGCCGATCCGCAACTCGTGAAGCTCGCTTTGAACCAGATGCTCGACAATGCGGCAAAGTATTCAAGCCCCGCATCCCGAATTTCCCTCGTCTTCCATGAGAATGCGGTCGAAACCGTCATCGGTGTCCACAATGAAGGCTCTTTCATACCATCTGAAGAGCGCCATCAGATCTTTACCCGCTTCTATCGCACCCCCGGGGCCGAACATAAGGCGCCTGGAACAGGAATCGGCCTTGCCGTAACCAAGAGGATCGCAGAAGCCCACGGTGGAACGGCTTGGGTCGAAAGCGAGCCCGGCTCCGGAACCACCTTCTTTCTCTCACTACCGCAGGGGCCCAAAGGGGAATGAATGAGCGAGCCACATGGTACAGTCCTGATCGTTGAAGATGATTTCTCCTTGCGCAGGTCGCTTCGGATTACGCTTGGCGCACTGGATTTCGAAATCCACGAAGCAGCCAACGGCGAAGAAGCGTTGACGCGGGTCACGATGCAGCCATACGACGCCGTGCTGCTCGATATCAACATGCCCGGTATGGGCGGCATTGAAGCCTGCATGCGGATACGACGCAACTTTCCGAGGCTGCCCATCCTGCTGCTGACAGTCCGCGACAGCGAAGACGACAAGGTCAACGCTCTCGATGCCGGCGCCGACGATTACATCACCAAGCCGTTCCAAACGCGCGAGCTTGCGGCTCGTATAAGGTCGGCGATCCGCCGCTTCCACGCGCCGGCAATACCGACCGAAGCACCTCTGACGATTGGAGACATCACGTTAGATCCCATGCGCCGCCGGGTGACGAAGGCGGACGCTGAAATTCGGCTCACCCCGCGTGAATTCAAGACCATCCATCTATTAATGGAAAACGCAGGAAAACCTATCACGCATGCACGCCTGCTTGCCGCCCTCTGGGGCCCGGGTTACGGAGACGAGCGAGAGTACCTGCGCGTGCTGGTGAGCAGCCTGCGCAAGAAGGTTGAAGTCAATCCTGCCAGCCCCGAATATCTGCTGACGGAAAGCTACATAGGCTATCGCTTTCGCGAGGCATAAACGCTGCAGATCGAATGCGACACAGAGTGGAGCAGGACTCCAATTCGCGCGCACTTTCGAGATATTTACGCGTAAGTGGCAAAACAAAAGCGGCCTTTCGGCCGCTTTTATCGTCTCTCTGCGGCGAAGCCGCGTGTGCCTGGACGGCGAGTCCTCAAATCCGCATGGGCATGATGATGTAGCGGTACTTGTATTCGTTGTCGGCGTCTTCGGGTCTTACCTGGCCTGCCGACTGGGCGTCTTTGAACTCGAGGCGGACTTCGCCGGAGTTTCCGATGGCCTTCAGGAATTCGATCAGGTAGGAGGAGTTGAATCCCACCACCAGGGGATCGAAGTTGTAGGGCGTCTCGATGATGTCCTCGGACTCGCCGGAGTCTGTGGAAGATGAGGAAATCTTCACTTCGTTCTGTTCGAGGCGCACCTTCACCGCTCCCGAGCGCTCGTCGGCGAACTGCGCGACGCGCTGGATGGAGCCCATCAGGTCTTCGCTGCGCACGATGACGAACTTGTTGTTCTCGCGCGGCATGACGGCTTCGTAGTTGGGGAATTGGCCGGTGAGCTTGCGGCTGGTGAGGATGCGATGTCCCACGCGGAAGAAGAGGGTGTGATCGTCCTCGGCGAACTCGATGGTTTCTGCGTCGGTATTCGAGAGCAGGGATTGCAGCTCGGAGAGCGCCTTGCGGGGGATGAGCGTTTTGCGCTCGCCGCTGACGTTCGAGAGCGTCTCGCCGGTCTTCTCGATATGCGCCAGGCGATGGCCGTCGGTGGCGACCATGGCCAGCGATTCGGCCTTGAGGATGAGCAGGGCGCCGTTCAGGGTGTAGCGCGACTCTTCGTTGGAGATGGCGAAGATGGTTTTCGAGATGCAGTTCTTAAGCGAGGCGGCGGGGATGCTGGTGACGCTGCTCTGCGGGAACTCGGGCACCTGGGGGAAGTTGGCGCGGGCCATGCCGACCATTTTCGTGTTGGAGCGGCCGGAGCGGATCTGGATCCAGTGGTTCTCCATGAGCTTGATGGAGATGTCGCCGTCGGGCAGCAGCTTGATGTAGTCGTAAAGCTTGCGCGCGGGGATGGTGGAGGAGCCGGGCTTCTTGACCTTGGCGGCGCAGGAGGTCTTGATGCTCTGGTCGAGATCGGTGGCGGTGATGGTGATGCGGTCGTCCTCGGCTTCGATGAGGAAGTTGGAGAGGATGGGGATGGTGGTCTTACGCTCGACGACGCTCTGCGTGGCGGTGAGCTCGCGCAGGAGATCCTGACGGCTGATGCTGATTTCCATGTTGGCACCCTGGCTGGCAGCCGGTGTGGATTTTTCCAACTCGATTCCTAACCCTGTCGTTGCGCCTGACATGCCGGACCCCCAATGCGATTTCGCCCACTGTACACCAGCCCAGCCCAAAGTTCGAAGCGGTGCATGCAGATAGACTCGTCTCCGCTTCATTCTAGTAACAAACAGATGTTTTGTGTTCTCTGGAAAACTCGCTTTTTGATAGGAAATACGCGGCCGGAACGTGAAGCGGCTGTTTGGGCCGGACGCGCCGGTCACGCCTCCCCGGAGAGCGGGCGCTGGTACTGCTACTAAGAAGCTTTTAAAGGGTGTATTTACCCAGCAGCAGTAACCGTTTGGCTCGGAAAAGTGGAAAGGTGGACGGAAACTGCTCAGGGCGCGGCTTCCAGGCATGGTCCAGTTTTAGAAAAGTGGTCCCGAAAAAAATCAAAAGCGGGAAGAGTGGGTGGAAGACCCAAACACCCTACCCGGCTTCTCCTGCTTCTGCACAGGGGGTCCGAAAAGGGATGTGGAAAGCGTGGCGGATTACGTGGAAAGCGGGTTCCCGTACAGGCAGGGGTGGGGTCTGGGAAGAACCGGCTTTCAACAGAGATCCGGTTGTCCGCAGTTTGCACAGGGGAACGGATAGGTGGGGAAAAGGTGGGTGGAATTGGCTTGGGGCTGGACGTCCGGGCGATCGCGCCTTCGGCGCTGGGTGGTGATTTTTTTTAATTATTTTGTGGTGGGGAGTTCGGTTCGGGTATGAAGGGGCTCTTTTTTCTGGGTTCGTTTCCTGGACTGGCGTTCGGGGCTGACGAGATTTGTGGTCTCCCACATCTCAAAATCGAGATGTGGGGCACCCGGTTTTGTTTGGGGATGGGGACTGCAGGTCCCTCGGCTCGCGGTGCTCGCTCGGGATGACAATTTCTAAAATTTTCGACGGCGAGAGAGACGGTTGAGACCGATCGTTGAGGCTGCTTGTGGACACAAACGGCGACCGCGGTCAGGCGTTGGAGACGTAGATGAAGCGTGCGAGGAAGAGTATGGCGAGCAGGTAGAGGAGCCAGTCTTCGCGGCGGAATTTTCCTGACAGAATGTGCACCGCGGCGTAGGCGATGACGCCGAAGCCGAGTCCGTTGGCGATGGAGGCGCTGAGCGGGATCATGATCAGGGTGAGGAAGGCGGGGATGGCGGAGAGCGGCTCGGTCCAGGGGATCTCGGTGATGGTGGTGAGCATGAGGCTGCCCACGATGATGAGCGCGGGGGCGGTTGCGGCGGTGGGAACGATGCCGACCAGCGGCGCGGCGAAGAGGGCGATGACGAAGCAGATGCCGGTGACGATGGCGGTGATTCCGGAGCGGCCGCCGGCGGCGACGCCGGCGCTGGATTCGACATAACTCGTGACCGTCGATGTGCCGGTGAGCGAGCCGAGGATGGTCGCGGCCGCGTCGGCGAAGAGGATGCTGTTGAGGCGCGGGATATTGCCATCCGGGGCGATGAGGTCGGCTTTCTTGGCGACGGCGACCAGGGTTCCGAGGTTGTCAAAGAGATCGACGAAGAAGAAGACGAAGATGATTTCTAGCAAGCCGACGTGGATCGCCGATTTGATGTCGAGGCGGAAGGCAGTCTGGGTGAGGGCGGCGATGCTGTAGGACGAGACCTTCCAGTGGACGAGGCCGAAGGGGATGGCGGCGAGCGTGATGGCGATGACGCCGATGAGAATGGCTCCGCGCACGCGCCACACCTGCAGGGTGGCGATGACGATGACGCCGAGGAGCGCGAGGGCGGTCTGCGGCGCGCGCACGTTGCCGAGGGTGATGAGCGTGGCCGGGTGCGGGACGATGATGCCGGCGTTGTGCAATCCGATGAAGGCGATGAAGAGGCCGATGCCTCCGGCGACGGCGGCGTAAAGCTCGTGCGGGATGCTGCGCAGGATGAGCTGGCGGATGCCGCAGGCGGTGAGCAGCAGGAAGGCGATACCGGAGATGAAGACCGCGCCGAGCGCCGTCTGCCAGGGGATGCCCATCTTCATGACCACGGTGTAGGTGAAGTAGGCGTTGAGTCCCATGCCCGGCGCGAGCGCGATGGGATAGCGGGCGATGACGCCCATGAGCATGCATCCGAAGGCTGCGGAGAGGCAGGTCGCAGCCGTCACGGCGGGCAGCGGGATACCGGCCTGGGCCAGGATGGCCGGGTTCACCAGGATGATATAGGCCATGGTGACGAAGGTGGTGATGCCGGCGAAGAACTCGGTGCGCCAGTTGGTATTGAGTTTTTGGAATTCGAAGTAGCGTTCGAGGAATGAGCGCATGTGAGGTTCATCAAAACACAGGAGCGGGGATTTCCAAACGGACTTCTTTGAAAATCCCCGCCCTGCGTGGCGCTCTGCCGTCGATTACTTCTTGAGGAAGTTTTCGAGGCTGGTCAGGCAGCCTTCCCAGCCGCGGTTGTGCTGGTTCATGACTTCGGCCGAAGCGAAGTTTTCGTGCGTGATGGTGACTTCGGTTCCGCCGGGCGCGTCCTTGAACTCGACGGTGACCAGTGTGTGCTCATCGGGGAAGTTCGATCCTTGCCAGGTGTAGGAGATGCGCTCGTCCGGCACTACGTCTTTGTAAACACCGGTGACGTTGACGGCGGACGGAACCTGGGGCGCATGCACATCGGCATCACACGGCAGGCCGAAGAATTCGAAGCGGTATTCGCCGCCGGGCCGCGGGTCGGCAGTGATGCTGGAGATGGTCTTCCCGGGTGCGAACCACTGCGTGATGAGCTCGGGACGAGTCCATGCCTGATAGACGCGGCTGCGCTCGGCGTGGATGATGCGGCTGACCTGCAGGGTGAGATCGGAGCGGGATTTCTGCTGGTCGAGGACGGTGGTTTCGGTCATTTTTTTTCTCCTTGGAAGTGGCGCTCGAGAGCGTCGAGTTGGGTGTTCCAGAATTTTTCGTAGTAAGCCAGCCATTGTTCGGCGGGCTTGAGGGCGGCGGGTTTGAGGCGGACGATCTGAAAGCTTCCCCGGCGCTCGCGCGCGATGAGGTCGGCGCTTTCGAGCACCTTCAGGTGCTTGGAGACGGCGGCCAGGGAGATGGCGTAGGGGCGGGCGATCTCGGTGACCGTCTTTTCGCGGCTGGCGACGTCGCGGAGGATGGATCTTCGTGTGGAGTCGGAGAGGGCGTGGAAGATGGAATCCAGACGGAGGGCGGAAGAGTTAACCATTTGGTTGAATCATGCGCCTGGGGTTGGAGTTTGTCAACCATTTGGTTAAATGATTTTTTTTGGGGTTCTCGGGTAGAGCTTTGCGGGGTTTTGATTCTTCGCGATGGCGTTGTGGCGGGATGCACGGCCCGGGGCTGAAGCCCGTGTTTGGACGGGCAGTGCTCAGGGGCCTGAAGGCCCCTGCTCCCTCCTGGACGGGCCGTCCGGCGATTGCAGCTTCAGCGCCTGTTTGGTTGGCAATCGGGACTGTTTGTGGAATCCCCATCTCAAAAAGAGAGATGTGGGGCACCCGGTTAAACTGTGCCCATGGAAATCAAGGTCCGTTTACAGCTACTTAACAGCGAAGACAGCAACGGTGTGAAGCTCTGGACTATTGCGGAAGATGGCTCTGGCCGCAGATGGTTCAAGCGGTACGAGAACGCCGACATCGCGATCGGGGATGCGGAGAAGATGGGTTTGGTGGAAGACACGCAAGTCTCGAATTCTGGCTCACGTTACGCCCTGAACGTCCGCAGAAAACTCTATAGCCGATTGGAAATGGCTGAAGAAGCTTTGGCTATCCATTGGCATTCAGCAGCGCCGGCTGTGAGTGAGGAGTTCATAGCTAAGGTTCTCAAGTTGCTTCCAGATCACTCTACGATGGAGGAACTGAAGCAAGCAGGCGACCTGAAAGACCTACCTACCGATGACATTCGCGGTGCGCTTCGCATCTTGGGAGAGCGGGGACTGGTGAAGTCGGAAGAGCTATTTGGCCGTGACATTCAGCCGCAAGATGAGGTATGAAGTCCACCCACCCGTCTTCTAGGATCCGCGACATGCGTTCGAAACATCCATATCAACAGACAGCGGTCGGCTTGATACCGACATGTCGACGGTCCTTCGCAAATCGAACATTCCACCTCGGTCCGCCGCATACTTTCCGATACCTTGACTATCTACAATCGGAGGTGTAGATAGTCATAGTATGGGAAAACCGAGCGACCTGGTGCAGGGCACCCTGGACCTTTTGATTTTGAAGACGCTCTCGCCAGAGGCCAAGCATGGGTGGGCCATTGCCAAGCGCATCCAGCAGATATCGGGCGAGGTGCTGCAGGTGCAGCAGGGGTCGCTGTATCCGGCGCTGCATCGTTTGGAGCAGCAGGGATGGATCAAGGCCAAGTGGGCGGAGAGCGAAACCGGGCGGCAAGCGAAGTTCTACTCGCTGACTGCGGCCGGGCGTACGCAGCTCGAGAAAGAGACGGAGAGCTGGAAGCGGCTTTCGGGAGCGATCAATTTGATCGTGCAGGAGGGCTAGTATGCGCGCTCTGCGATCCGCGCCTTCGCACAGAGGCGTTTTGGGGGTTTGGGTCTCCCACCCTTCGCGATGGTGCCGCGAAGGATGGGGCACCCTGGGTTCGATAGAACTCACATCTCAGAAGCGAGATGTGGGGCAGGACTAGCCGTCCAGGTGATTGCGCCTTCGGCGCCTGTTGCGGCGTTGCAAGGCATTTTTGTTACGGGGGACGCGATGCGCTGGTTTCATCAGTTGGGCATGAGGGTCTGGATGCTGGTGGGCCGCGGGCGTGCCGGGGCTCAGCTGGATAGCGAGCTGCAGTTTCATCTGGAGCAGCAGATGGCTGAGAACCGGGCTGCGGGGATGAGCGCGGAAGAGGCTCGGCAGGCGGCGCTGCGTGTGTTCGGGAATCCTGCGGCGCTGCGCGATCAGGCGCGGGAGACGTGGAGCTGGCAGTGGCTGGAGCAGCTGTTGCGCGATGTGCGGCTGAGCACGCGGTCGCTGCTGCGCACACCGGGGTTTTCTCTTGTCGCGATCGCCGTGCTGGCGCTGGGCATTGGAGCGAATGTCGCGCTGTTCACGCTGGTGCATTCGGTGCTGCTGAAGCCGCTTCCCTTTCCCGAGCCCGACCGGCTGGTGCGGATCTTCGAAGCCGACGCACGCGGCCGCTTCAAGGACAACATCGTTGCCGGGGGCGATTTCGCCGATTGGCAGGTGCGATCGCAAAGCTTCGAGCAGATGGCGATCAAGCGGTGGCAGCATCACAGCCTTTCGGGCACGCAGGGCCAGCTGCCGGAGATTGTCGAAGGACAGACGGCGTCGTGGAATCTCTTTTCCATCCTCGGAGTGAAGCCGGCGCTGGGGCGATTCTTCTCGCCCTCCGACGATCGTCCGCAGGCCGCGGCGACGGTCGTGCTGAGCCAGTCTCTGTGGAAGAGGCGGTATGGCGGCGACCCGGCGATCATCGGCCGGACGATTCTGCTGGATGCCAATCCCTATACCGTCATCGGCGTTCTGCCGGCGTGGTTCACCTATCCTGACAGCCGCGTGCAGCTTTGGACGGCGCTTTATCACGAGAAATCGCCGTTGATCATGACCGCGCACGAGGCGCACAACTTCGACGTGGTGGCGCGGCTCAAGCCGGGTGTTTCCATGGAGCAGGCGACGGCCGAGGTGAGCGGCATCCAGGCGCAGATACGGCGGCAGTTCCCCAGTGGGCCGGTGAACGATGCGGTGAATCTCAGGCCGATCCTGGATGCGGAGGTGCATGGCGTCAAGGAGGGCTTTTACGCGTTGCTGGCGGCGACCGGATGCCTGCTGCTGATCGCCTGCCTCAATATCGCGAATCTGCTCGTGGCGCGGGCGGCGGCGAGACAGAAGGAGATGGCGATTCGCACGGCGCTGGGCGGATCGCGCGGACGGCTGGTGCGCGCGCAGGTGATGGAGAGCGTCGTGCTGGCGGTCGCTGGAGGCGTTGCCGGAGTGGCGCTCGCGTATGCGGCGCTGCAATGGTTTGTTTCGACGCGCCCGGAGATTCCGCGCCTCGATGCCATTCATCTCGACGGAATGACGATGGCGTTTGCTGGCGCCGCGATGCTGGTCTGCGGTTTGGTCGCGGGGGTGATTCCGGCTCTTTCTTCGAGCGACCGGCATGTTCTCGAGGCGCTGCAGGAGTCGGCGCGCTCGCATGGCGGCAGCCACGGCAAGGTGCGTCTGCGGCGAGCGCTGCTGGCGCTGGAAGTGGGGCTTACGGTAGTGCTGCTGGTGGGCGCGGGGCTGCTGCTCAAGACGTATCACCGGCTGCGCTCGGTGGATATGGGCGCGAACGTGGAGAGTGTGCTCACCATGACTCTCGATCTGCCCAAGGGCAGCTATAAGGACGCTCCGGGGATCGTCTCTTTTTATGAACGGCTGCTGGAGCAGGTGCGGAGCCTGCCGGGTGTGCGCGGCGCGGGCCTGAGCACGACTCTGCCGGGCGAGGGCCACCATCGCGACGATACCTTCACCATCGCCGAGCATCCGCCGCTGCCTACGGGGCAGCTGCTGGATGCCTCGACGTACTTTGCCGATCCGGACTACTTCAAGACCATGCAGATCCCGCTGATCCGAGGCCGGGTGTTTGTCAATGACGAGCGGCTGGAGCGGGCGAAGACGGTGGTGATCAGCCAGACGCTGGCGCATACGTATTTTCCGGGCGAAGACCCGATTGGCAGACACATTGTTATTAGCGTGGTCGATCCCGAGGCTCGCAGCTACGAGATTGTAGGGGTGGTGGGAGATACGCGCGAAGATCCGGCTGCGCCCGTGGCTCCTGCGTTCTATTTCCCCTTCCTGGGCGGTTCGGAGCGTACGGTCAGCCTGGTGGTGCGGACGGCGACTGATCCGCTGAGCCTGGCGCTGCCGATTCAGCGGCTGATTTCGGGCATGGACCGAAACCTGTCTGTGGCGGATGTGCTCACGATGGAGCAGGTGGCGACGCGCTCGCTGGCCGACACCAGCCTGGATGCGATGCTGCTGACCGGTTTCGGCGGGCTTTCCCTGCTGCTGGCGGCGGTGGGGCTGTTCGGGGTGCTGTCCTACATGGTGGCGCAGCGGACGACGGAGATCGGAGTCCGCATTGCGCTCGGCGCGCGGCGGGATCAGGTGGTGCGGCAGTTTTTGGGGGACGGGCTGAAGCCGGCCGTTTATGGGTTGGGGATCGGTCTGGCGGCGAGCGCGGTGGTGACGCGGCTGCTTCGTTCGTTGTTGTATATGACGCAGGCTTTAGATCCGATGGTGCTGGTGACGGTGAGCCTTACGCTGCTGGTGGTTGCGGCTCTGGCTTGCATTTTGCCAGCGTGGCAGGCGTCTCGGCTGGATCCTATGCAGGCTTTGCGGCGGGAGTAGGTGGAATCCCACATCTCAAGGGCGAGATGTGGGGCACCCGGTTTTGTTTGGGGGATGGGGACTGCAGGTCCCTCGGCTCGCGGTGCTCGCTCGGGATGACAAGTCCGGAAGTCTGGGATCCGGAGGTCTGGGATCCGGAGGTCTGGGATCCGGGACTATGGGATTCGGAACTCTGGGTTGGCGAAGTTGGGTTACTGGCGGGGTGCTGCTTCTTCTGGGATGGGTTACTGGGGACGTGTCCTGCGATTGGTTGGTGTGGACTTTGTGTTAAGAGTTGGTTGCGATTGGCCTTATCACCCCCTGGTGCAATTGACACGTGCCATTCGCGAGTCCTATAGTTGGAATGTAGCTTTTCGCGCGGGATTCAAGCGACTGGCTACGATCGCCGCTCCTAATCATTCCCTGCCTGCCGGATGCTCCGCACGGAGACCGATGTTGTGCCGGGCCACTACTATCTGGCCACACTCACCGTCTCCCGTCCTAGCGCCTGCGTGGCTACAGGAAAAACAGGACCTCGATCCCCGAATCTTCGCGGATCAGCCGGGAATCTAAGCTACCAGCGAAGAGATCTGCAGCGATATCGACTGCGCCTGTCCAGCCGTCGATGGCTAGCGTTTGCAGGGCGGCAACGCGGGAACCGCCGACCCAGAATCCCGGAGCTGGCAGTTATGGCAGACGTCCTTAATCCTGAACAAGTCGAGAGCAATCCTCTGAACACCGAACTGGAAACCCCAACGCTAGAAGCCGCGGCGGATCACGTAGATTCGTCGATCGAAACCACCCCTAACCTGGAGACCCCGTCCCCAGAGCCCATCGAAGCTGTGTCCACGCAAAGCGAGTCGACTGAGTCCACCGACGAAATCGATTTCGGCAGCATGGAAGACTTCGCCGCCGCGCTCGAGTCGTTCGATCGAGAACAGGCAGCCGAAGCCGCAGCACAGGCCTTCGACGATACCACTGTCGTGTCTGGAACCGTGATCAAACTCACGGACAAGCACGTGGTGGTCGACGTAGGCATGAAATCCGAGGGCCTGATTCCGCTCGAGCAGGTGCTCGATCATACGGGACAGCCGAAGCTGAAGGCGGGCGACACCGTGGAAGTGGTGGTCGAGCGCGAAGAGGCCGAGGGCGGCTATCTGCTGAGCTATGAAAAAGCCCAGCGGCACCGCGTTTGGGATGTGATCGAGAAGGCAGCGAACGAGAAGACTCCGGTGATCGGAACGGTTCTCGGCCGGGTCAAGGGCGGGCTTACCGTCGACATCGGCATCAAGGCATTCCTGCCTGGCTCGCAGCTGGAGATTCGCCCGGTGCGCAATCTCGACGCTTATATCGGCCAGCCAATTGAAGTTCGCGTCATCAAGCTGAACAAGAAGCGCGGCAACGTGGTCGTCTCCCGCAAGGAAATCCTTGAGGAAGAGCAGACCGCGAAGCGTTCGACGACTCTTGAGCACCTGGAAGAGGGCAGCATCCTGACCGGTACGGTCAAGAACCTCACCGACTACGGCGCATTTGTGGATCTGGGCGGCATCGATGGCCTGCTGCACATCACCGATATGTCCTGGGGACGCCTGACTCACCCGCGCGACCTGGTCAATGTCGCCGATGAGATCCAGGTCAAGGTGCTGAAGTTCGACAAAGATAAGCAGCGGGTTTCGCTGGGCTTCAAGCAGCTCACGCCCGATCCGTGGCTCGATGCGGTCGAGCGTTATCCGATCGGCGCCCGGGTTCGCGGCCGCGTCCTGTCGGTGACCGACTATGGCTCGTTCGTCGAGCTGGAGCAGGGCATCGAAGGCCTGGTGCACGTCTCGGAGATGACCTGGTCGAAGCGGATGAAGCATCCCTCGAAGCTGGTCAAGCCAGGCGATGAAGTGGAGACGGTCGTTCTCAGCGTCAATCCTTCGGACCGCCGCATCTCGCTGGGCATGAAGCAGCTCCAGGAAAATCCCTGGGAGCACCTCTCGGCCCGCTATCCGACCGGCACCAACGTCGAAGGTCGCGTACGCAACCTGACCGACTTCGGCGCCTTCATCGAGATCGAAGACGGCATCGATGGACTGGTTCACGTCAGCAACCTGAGCTGGACCAAGCGGGTGAAGCATCCTTCCGAAGTTCTGAAGAAGGGTGAGAAGGTCAAGGCTGTCGTTCTCGGCGTCGAGCCGGAGAACCGCCGCCTGTCGCTCGGCATCAAGCAGCTTCAGCCGGATGTCTGGGATACGTTCTTTGCCCAGCACCGGGTTGGCGATGTGGTCCACGGCAAGGTTCTGCGGACGGCCCAGTTCGGCGCCTTCGTAGAGATCGCCGAGGGTGTCGAGGGTCTGTGCCACGTCTCCGAAGCGACGGATGGAACCGGCGCGCCGGCCAAGCTGGAGCAGGGCCAGGAGCATGACTTCAAGATCATCAAGATGAACCAGGAAGAGAAGAAGGTCGGTCTGAGCCTGCGTGCAGTGGGCGAGGAGGCCAGCCGTGCGGATGTCGAAGCCTACAAGGCTCCGGTATCGAGCTCGACGACGACTCTGGGCGATCTGATGAACTGGAAAAGACAATAAGCAGGGTATAGGGATTAGGGGGGAGGGTACAGAAGAGCCCTTCCTTCTCCGGCCTGCTGAATATGCAAGATAGAGAGAGCCGCCTTCCTTTGGGGAGGTGGCTCTTTTTTTAAGGCAGGGTTTAGGGCGTGGGATACAGGGCGTAGAAGGAGCTGCCTTCCTCCGAAAGGAAGGCCTTTTCTCTTAGACAAGTTTGTTGATTCTTAGGTGGCTGTTTCAGGCACGGGATTGCTCTTTTGGGAATGAAGAGCTTAGGAAATAAGACCGGAAATGAAAGCGCAGAGGGGAGTGGGAAGAGGAGCGCAGAGGCGCGGTTTTCTACAACCTGAACCCTATCCCCTGCACCCTATTCGCTATCCCCTGCTCTATTTATCTGCCTTGATGTGGAAGTCGATGACTATGGTCTTGCGGGAATCGAAGGAGCTTACCGTTTTGGCGCCGCTTTTCGTGTTCTTGTATTGCGACCAGACCTGGTAGTCGATATCGGGCGAGATCTGTCCGAAGCGGTAGCTGCCGTCATCAGTGGCGATGAAGCTGCGAATGCTATTGTCTTTCGAAGACTGCAGGTAGACGATGGCGCTGGCCAGCGGCGCTTCGCCATTGCCCAGCACCTTGCCTTCCAGCACCTTCAGTGCCCGGGTTTGCGCCATCATGGCGCCAGCGCTTACGAGAAGAAAAACGGCCAGGCATGAAGCAGCGAGAAGCTTCCGCATTATTCCTCTTCCTCGTCGGCCGGCTCCGCGTCTTCATCGTCATAGTCTTCGTCGACCTTGGCGATCTCCAGCGGATCGGTGGTCACGACTTCATATTCTGTTCCGCATTCGTCGCAGACGATGACATCGCCTTCGTCTACTTCGTCTTCATCGAAATCAAGCGCGGTCTCACATTCGGTGCAAATAGGCATAAGGTTCTCCAAGGAAATGAATTATCAGGATAGCGTTTCAACGGCGACTTGGTTAGTTTTGAGTAAAATCGCCCGGCGCGTCAAGCCGGTCGTGAGCAATTTACCATAGCGCAATTCACGGAGTTTCAGGATGAATCGTAATTCGTTTCGCGTCGGGCGGAAGATAGTCGTCGTCAAGTTTCCGTCCGTTTTCATGGGAATTCTGCTTCTTGTATCGGTCTCTGGAGCTTCTGCTCTCTCTGACGACGGAAAGCGCGATCTGGATGCAAATGGTTCTGCGATTGTTGCGGCTCCCACCGACCGGCAGATTGCCGATGCGCTGAAGGGGATCTCCGCTGCCGAGATTGAGAAGACCATTGCCACGCTGGTGACCTTCCATAACCGGAGCACGATTTCCAGCATGGACACCGATCTGCCCAAGGGCGAAGGGGTTACGGCTGCTGCCGATTGGATCGAGTCGGAGCTGAAGCGCTACGCGGCGGAATGCGGCGGGTGCCTGGAGGTGAAGCGCGACACCTTCACCGAGCCGCCGCAGACGGGTGCGCGTCCCCGCATTGTGAAGCCCACGACCATCTCCAATGTCTATGCGATCCTGCGCGGCAGCGATCCAGCCCAGGCGCAGCGGATGATCCTGGTGACGGGGCACTACGACTCGCGCAACACCGACATCATGGACAGCCACGGGGCGGCTCCGGGGGCCAACGACGACGCGAGCGGCGTGGCGGTGAGCCTGGCCTGCGCGCACGCGCTGTCAAAAGTGGCATCGGGGCTGAAGCTGCCGGCGACGCTGGTGTTTGTGGCGGTAGCGGGCGAGGAGCAGGGGCTCAATGGCAGCGCGCACCTGGCGAAGCTGGCCAAGAGCGAGGGCTGGCAGCTGGAGGCCGTCCTGAACAACGACATCGTGGGCGGGAACACCACGCCGGGCGACACTTTGCAGGACAAGTCCGCTGTCCGCGTGTTCTCGGAGAGCATTCCGGCCAGCGCGACGCCGGCGGAGCAGAGCGCGATCCTGCGGTTGGGCTACGAAAGCGACTCGCCGTCGCGCGAAGAGGCTCGCGCCATTGCCGACGTAGCCCGCAGCTACAAGCGAGTGCTCGGACCGGTGAAGGCCGGAGCCAAAACCGCGTACGACTTTCATCCGGTGATGGAGTTTCGTCCCGATCGCTTCCTGCGCGGCGGCGATCACTCCTCGTTCAACCAGCAGGGCTTCGCGGCTGTGCGTTTCACGGAGTGGCGCGAGGATTTCAATCACCAGCACCAGAATGTGCGCACCGAAAACGGCGTCGAATATGGCGATCTGCTGAAGTTTGTCGATTTCGACTATGTGGCGCGGGTGGCCCGGCTCAATGCTGCGGCCATGGCCACGCTGGCGGCGGCTCCGTCCGCGCCGGCGAATGTGCATGTGGTGGTACAAAGCCTGGACAACAATACGACGCTCAGCTGGGCGGGGGGGCCGGGTGCTCCCGCCCAGACGGGATATGAGGTGGTCTGGCGGGAGCTGGCCGCTCCGGACTGGCAGCGCTCGGCTCCGGTGGGGGATTCCTCGCGGGGCAGCGACGGAGGGTATTCGATCACGCTTCCGGTCTCGAAGGACAACGTGATCTTTGGGGTTCGGGCGGTGGATAGGGTGGGACATCGGAGTGTTGCGGTGGTTCCTACGCCGGCGCGGTAGGACGAGCGCGCGGCCCGGGGGCTTGCTCTGTATGCAGAGCGCCCTCGGCAGTTCGATGGGAGCAAAATGCTCGTCGAGGGGTGAGTCGGGGTGGGAAATATTCGGGCTTCTTGCCTGTTTTAAACAGTGCAGGAAGTCTCTTTGGATACCGATAGGAAACGAGCTTTTGACGGCGCGGCGGGCCTGTCGATTTCGATGGAAGAGATGCGCGGGGGAAATCTCTCCTCCGACACCTCTTCGGCCATCGCTTCTCTGGGGTTGGCATGCCTCTCTTTCTTGATCGGCGTATGGGCTTCGCTCCCGTCCGCCATCTCCTGGAGGCAGATTGTCTTTTCCTATCTCATGTCCCGGGGACACAACCCTTACGGCCATTTCTATGCGGCCGCAGGTCTGGCCGTCAGCACATTCTTTCTCTTTCCGGTTGCCCGCAGGCTCCGCGATGCGTTTCCGGCTACGCGGGTGACGCGAGTGGCGGCTCTCTTGTCCGTTATCGGGATTGGCTGCCTGACCTTCATGGGCACGCTGGCCCTGTTCCTCGACCGGCTGGGCAGCTTTCATGACGACGTTACGGCGCTCTCTCTCTTCAGCATCATGGCCAGCATGTTTTTCTACCTCGGGCAGATCGCGATTCGCGGCAAGGGAGGGCTTAGAGTCTTGGCGGCGTCTATGATTCCTCCTCTTGTGGGGAGCATCGCTTACCTGGTTGATATCTTTTCGCAGCCTTTGCTGGTCGATTCCGACAAGAAGCTTTGGCATTCGCTTGCCGCGCTGGAGTGGTCGGCCGTCAGCTTCATTGCCGTTTATCTTTTTGTTCTTCTGTTGCTCGGCGGCTGTTGTGAGCGGGACGAGGGTCGTTGGTTCCGGGGCTGAAGTGTCTGTTTTTCTAGATCTTATTCGTCGGACTAAAGTCCGGGGGACTAGCCGTCCTGGCGATTGCGCCTTCGGCGGGACCTGCCGTCCAGGCGGACGCACCTTCGGTGCCTTGGGGTTCCGTAATCCCACATCTCAAAATCGAGATGTGGGGCACCCGGTTGTCTTGGTGATTGCGCCTGCGATCCGGGGCTGAAGCCCCTGTTTGGTTTCGGCATTAATTCCCCGGACTAAAGTCCGGGGCTACCTCCAAGTGTTTTTGGCTCGCTTCTGCGACAATAGAGGGGTCCGTATGCCACGCTCCGCAGGTATGCTCGCCTTTCCCGACTTCCATGGATTCACGCGCAAGCTGATTCTGTGGAACCTGGGCACCTTTTTCGCTCTCCTCATTCTGGGAGTGGCGTCGCGGCCCTTTGCCGAGCAGCTCTTGTTGTGGAGCGGGCTGGTTCCTCCCGACGTGCTGCATGGACGTATCTGGCAGCTGATTACCTATAGCTTCGTCCACCAGGGCATTTTGAATACGGCGTTCGAGCTGATGTCGCTGTGGTTTCTGGGCAGCTTCCTTGAGTCCAATCATGGATCGCGCTGGCTGGCGGAGATCTACTTCGTTTCGGTGCTGGGCGCGGGGCTGGCAGCGATGGTGCTTTACCTGTTCATGCCATCGAGCCTGGTGTTTCTGAGCGGCTGCTATGGCGGGATCTTCGGGCTGCTGATCGCCTTTGGCGTGCTCTACGCCGATCTGCAGTTCATGATGTTTCCGCTGCCGATGATGATCAAGGCGAAGTATCTGGTCGCCGTTTATATGCTGATCTCGCTGGCCATGCTGTTCTCGAGCCAGAGGGTCTTTGCCTTTTCGCAGCTGGGCGGCGCGCTGTTCGGGTTCCTGTATATCAAGATGGCTCCGCGGAGAGGCTTTGCCTCGGCTTCGAGCGAACGCTACTTTGGATTGCGCAACGAATACTACCGCTGGAAGCGCCGCCGCGCGGCGAAGAAGTTCCAGGTATACATGCGCAAGCAGAATCGCGATGTGCACTTCGACAAAGACGGCAAGTATGTCGATCCGGATAAGGACCCTAAGGACCGGCGGTGGATGAATTGACTTCGGCTGGTGTAGCGGGTTGCTTAAAGGCGGATCGCTCAAAAGCGGGTCGCTAAGAGGCGGGTCGCGAAAATTCAGTTAGCAACCGGCTGCGTTTCTTTTCTCGCACCAATGTAATCTTGCTCTCTTCTGCGGTTTCCGATTGGATTCTCCAGCACGAAACCGGCGTGTTCTCATGCGAGAGAATCCAACCTTAGAAGATCAACGTCAGCAAGATTACGTTGGTGCGGCGAGTGAACTTTGTGCGTGGTGAACGTGAACGAGCTGAATTTCGCCAACCGCATCTTAGCGACCCGCTTTTAAGCGAACTGCTCCTCAGCGACCCGCCTTTTAGCGATCTCCTTCGTCCAATCATGTATTGTTGAAGTTTGGCGGTGTTTTGCCGCCGATCGCTTCATTGTGTGAGGTTCAGGTTCGCGTGAATGCCGTTGTCCGTTCTTTTTTTGCCGCTTTGTCGTTGCTCGCTGTCTCTTCTTTTACCGCATCCCTTCACGCGCAGGTGACGGCTACCGCTCCCGTGGTGGAGCAGGCGCAGTACACCAACCGCTGGGATATCTACGGCGGCGTGGGGTATGCGCACTTTAATCCCAGCCCGTCGCGGAATGTCGAGGCGAACAATCTGCTGGGGTGGAATGGCACAGGGACGGTGTATTTCCGCCCGATCTGGGGTATCGAGGCGAGCGCACGCGGCGGCTATGGGACGATCAACCTTCCCACAAACCAGCTCGGCGTGACCACCTCGAAGATGTCGGAGCACCTGTTCCTCTTCGGTCCCACCTTCCGCCTCTATCGCCGGCCGAAGTACGCAGCGGCCTTTCATACGTTGATCGGCGGGGCTTATGGGTCGTTCGACTCAGGCTTCCCCGCGGGGGTTCAGCCCAACCAGCTTGGCGTGTACAACAATAAGCTGGCCTTCGGCGCCGCAGTAGGAGTCGACGGAGATTACAACCTGACGCCGCGCTTTGCCGTTCGCGTGGTCGCCGACTGGCAGCCGACACGCTACGGCTTCACCGTCCAGAATGAGTTCGCTGGGTCAGTGGGTATCGTTTACAAGCTGGGCAGCCTGCAGAAGTAACTGGGCTCTTCAGTCATCGAATAAATTTGGTTCTATTGACGTTCTGCTTGCGCGAGTGGGCGAGACTTTGCGCGCCTGACTCGGTGGTTGCGCGAGCTTACTGCAGGTCCCTCGGCTCGCGGTGCTCGCTCGGGATGACAAAGTGGTCAGGCGTATGGACACCGAGTCAGAGATCTTCCTATCTGCTGGCATGAACTCCTCTCAATGGCAAACTTGTATGAGTTTCGCGCTGCGGACATTTTGCTATAAAGCCTTATGCGTTTGCCGGCGCTCTTCCTGTGCGCGAATCTGCTGACCGTTTTTTCCTTTGCCAATTTTTCTTTTGCCAAAACCGCCATCACCCCGGTCCCGGAAGAGATCCGCTCGGATCGCTTCACCATCACCATCGATGGCCAGCCTGCTCCGCTGGCCCATGCGGCGGCGAATTACTACTTCCTAAATTTCGATCTGCAGGGTAAGGCGAAGATCTCGATCACCGCGCCGAGCGATGACTACTGGGCGCAGGGCGTCGAGGTGCAGCCGTGGCGCGAGAACATCCGCCCCGTGTTGAAGGGCCGCACCCTCACCTTTACCCTCGATCATCCTGCAAAGCTCTCCATTACGCGGCCCGGCGATCATCTGGCGGGAGCGGAGATGCTGTTTCTGTTTGCGAACCCACCCGAAACAGACGCGCCGAAGCCGGATGCTCCGGGCATTCGCTACTACGGACCGGGCGTGTACAAAGCCAGCATCGATGCGAAGAGCGGCGACACGATTTATCTCGCGCCCGGTGCGGTGGTGCTGGGCAGTCTGAACCTCTGGGGCGTGGACAAGGTGAAGGTGTATGGCCGCGGCGTGATCGTCTACGACGGGCCTCAGAACCCCAACGACGACACGGGATGGCGGCACATCGTGAACTGGCATGTGATCGCGATGGACAGTGCCAGCAACATCTCGATCAGCGGGATTACGTGCGTGGTGCGGAGCCGGACGTGGATGATTCAGATGAAGGATTCGCACTTCATCACCTTCGATAACGTGAAGGTGATCGGCGGCAGCGCGGCGAATGCCAACCAGGATGGCATGGACTGGCTGGGCGGCGGCGATACGCTGGTGCGCAACAGCTTCATCCGCGCGGCGGATGATGTGTTCGCGATGCAGAGCAACTGGGAGGGCTACGACAAGCTAGCGATTCCGGGGCATCCGGTGGAGAACATCACGATCGAGAACAGCGTGGTGTCGACATCGATCTCGAATGTGGTGCGGGCGGGCTGGCCGGACAAGGATTTCAACGCGACCAACTTTGTGATGCGCGATTCGGATGTGATCCACGCGGGGATCGGTGCGTGCGGGGTTCCTTTTGCGCTGCTCGAATTCTGGGAGGATGCGGCCAGCTCGGGCAGCAGCTCGGGATTTCATTTCGAAAATATTCGGATGGAGGACTGGTACTCGCTGGTGCAACTGCGGCAGCCGAATCCGGCGCTTCACGATGTGGTGTTTAAAGACATCTGGTCGCCGGAGACGCCGTCGCTCGAGGCCTCGACTCTGCTGGGCAGCGTGAGCGGGGTGAGCTTCGACCATGTGCGGCTGGCCGACCGCGTCGTGGCTGCCGATGCGGAAATTCCGCTGGAGCGCGAAGCGGGCGCGGCGGAGGCTCACTACGAATCGACCGGGGAATCGACCGGGCCGCATGCGGTGTTCGGATACTCGAGCGGCGCGATTCGTCCGGGCAAGGCGGTGGACTTCGATGCCTCGGCTTCGGGCGGGCATATTCGGTCGTACCGCTGGTTCTTCGGCGACGGGAGCACGGCTTCGGGCCGCCAGGTGCGGCATCGGTTTCCCGATGCGGAGGGAACGCTGTGGGATCACTCAGGGCGCTTTCGGGTGACGCTGCGTATTGCCGACGGCCAGGGCCGCGAGGATTGGGTGACACGGCCGGTGGTGGTGACAACAAGTCTTCTTGCAGCGGATAAGAATGCCGGAACCGATCCGGGGCTGAATTTCAGCTTCTACAGCACTTCGTCCACTTCGATTGCGGGTTTGAATGCGGAGAATCCAGCGCGTACGGGGATCGCGCGGGTCATCAGCGCGGATGTCCGCAGTCTCGACAAGAATTATGGGCTGGTCTTCGATGGATTTCTGAACATTCCCGCGGATGGGGGATACAGCTTTCAGCTGGCGGCTCGCGATGAGGCGAGGCTGGAGATCGATGGCGCGCAGGTGGTGGCGAGTCCCAAGCCCTTCGCGCAGGTATGCGGATCAGTGGGGAATGCGGTGCAGATGGCTCAAGGAAGTTTGGGGCTGATGGCCGGGCGGCACACGATCCGGGTGGCGATGACGCACTCTTTGGGCGAGAGTGATTTTCATCTCTACTGGCAGGGGGTTGGTGTGCCTCTGGAGGAGATTCCGGCTGGGGTGTTGAGTCATTAGCCCTTAACCGCTAGCTCGTTCGGGGGCTATTCGGTCAGGCCGCGGCGCTGGCAGACTGCAGGTCCCTCGGTTCGCTTCATCACCCCGCCGCGCCAACGGCAGGCGCATCAGGGGCCCCGATTTCGCTCTCTCGGGATGACAAGTTTTTGTGATCGGCAGCGAAGACTAAATTAGTGCCGTCCCGGCTATCGCTTCTAAAACCTTTAACGGCGAGTGTTCGGGCGCTACGAGGGCTTCGGGCTTTACCAGGAAGGTCTGTTCGAGGGCGTACTGTCCGGCGAGGACGGCGTGGGGGACGGTGTCGGTGTAGACCATCCAGCTGGAGCCTGAGGGGAATTGCCAGGGGTGCTTTACGCAGTCGCGTTGGAAGCTCTCGTTCTCTTTGAGAAAGTTGTGGAAGCGCATCATGAAGTCGTCATACGGCGAGCGCTTGATGGAGGGGATGGCTGCGCCCAGTCCTATCGCGCGGCCGAGCGACTTGCCGAGCTTGCTTCCTGCTCCGTCCGGCTGCGGTGCGATCTGGCTTGGCGCGAACTGTCTGACTACCTGCTCAAAGGGATCGCCGACCACCCAGTCGCGGGTGCGCGTGGGATGAATGTTGTTGAAGAAGCGGAGAATGCGGGCTCCGTAGGTAGGCCGCGTGGGGAAGGCGTCGGTGTGCAGCAGGTCGTTGCGCTTGCGCAGGGCGAGGTCGCGGCCCTGTTCCTCTTGCGGACGAAAGCTGGCGTAATCGAGCTGCCAGTTGGCGCGGTATGGGGTGAGGAAGCCGGTGAGGAACTCGGTCACGCTGCGCGAATAGCCGCGCATGATGCCCTGCAGCCTTGCGACGGCCTGCGTGTCGGCGGTTTTGGTGTCGACGCCGCTCAGCTTATCGATATTCGGCTTGTAGGCGATGTTTTTGTGCAGCGAGCTGTCGGTCTGCTGCTGGCCGAGCAGGAACTGCAGATCGTCCGGCGAGATGGCAATCGGCGTCTGAGGGAAGTAGAGGATTTCTCCGGCTTCGAGCTGCGCGCACCAGTCGCGAGCCTGCGCATCCGACGAAGGCTTTCCGTCGACAAGATATTCGCGCTCGATCGTGACCAGTCCCATCGCGTTAGCTGTCCAATGTATCGAATGGCTGGCCGGAGAGCTTGCGCCGCGCCCATAGCCCGAGCAGAATGACCAGGGCCAGCGCCAGGGCGGCTACTCCAGCGGGAAAGGCCACGTAGCGGTAGCTGTCGGCCATGTTCACGGTGTGGTGTCCCGCCGAGTTATAGAAGAGAAGGCTCAAGATAGCGACGAAGCAGGTGGCGAAGAAGACGAGAAAGCCGAAGGCGACGGAGAGCAGCAGGCTGGAAAACAGTCCCAGATCGCCGAGCGGTATGCCTAAAACCGTGCCCGGGCGGGGGCTGGAAACGGAACTCAGTTCGCGGGCAGACATAGAGCGAGACCTCGCGCGGCGGCTTGCCACGCACCTCAGCTAGAATACAAGGTTATGGCTGAAGTCGTTCAGATTCCCCTCCTCCCGGCAGCGCAGGTGGCGCAGGAAGCGCGCATGCAGCAGGCTCCCAATGGCGTCTGCTATGCGAGCTACGGAGACACCCAGATTTCGCCGGAGGAGTTGGAGCGCGTGGTGCAGGCGGTGCCTGCGGTCGTGGCCAATGCCCTTACCCGGCGCGCTTACTATTTCGTTCCGCTGACGCTGGGCGAGCAGGATGAGACGACTATCGCGCCGGGCTACTCCGTTGACCTTGGCGACCGCGCGGTGTGCCATCGCAACTTCAGCTTCGGCTCGGGCGAGTGCATCTTCATCTCCACGCGGCTGATGCAGGACCGCTTCGCGCTGGCCTTCGAATACTTCATCAACGTGGGCCATCACTTTGTGGATGCGGTGGGCGTTCCGGCCAGCTTTTCCGATCTCATCTGGTCGCAGGCCAAGGCCGATGTGCGGGGAGAGACCAGCCAGGATGCGTGGGAGAGCCGCCGCCGCGCGCTCGATCGCGACCGGCAGGGCAGCGAGACGATCGACGAGAAGGCCAAGTCCAGCTATTTCGAATCGGCGTTCTCCGATGCGGTGGCGATCTACATGCTCTCGCTGACTCTCGATTTCGATTACACCGAGCTACGCGAGCGGGAGTATCCGCTGCTGGCCGCGCCGTCGCTGGCCGAGCGGCTGCGCCACGTGGCTGGGCTGTTTCCGCCGAACGCGGGGTATGAATTTGAGATACGGTATCGGCGGAGAAGCTGAGGCAGCCGGGTGCTTTTCGCCTATTCGCATTCTTGTTCACCGCTAAGACGCGAAGGACGCAAAGAAAACGGACCCACTAGGACGCAAAGAAAATGGCCAGCAGCGTAGATGTCTGCTGGCCGTTGTTGTGACTGACTGCTGACTTGCTTGCGCCGAAGGCGCGCTGACCTGCTGTCCTTCAATGTTTCGCGTACATCTCCTTCACATCGTTGCGCAGGGCTATGCGGCCGGCTTCGCGGGTGTAGAACATGTGTCCGCCGGAGTATTCGTGAACGGCCACTCGGTTGGGATCGCCGCCCATCGGAGGCATCTGGTTCACGGTCAGGATCGATCCCATGAACGGGCAGGAGAGATCGTTCCATCCGTGTGCGATGAGCACGCGCAGCTTGGGGTCGGCGGCTACTGCCTGGCGCAGCTCCGATACCGAGCCCTTGCGCATCTCGTCGCCGCGATCCCACTGCTGATTTACCTCATAGGAGAGCGCGTTGTAGCGCGCGTCGACCTTCCATCCCACGGTGCGGGTCACAAAGTCGACCATCGCCGTTGTGGTTGGAGCGATGAGCGTGGCCAGGAGCGGGTCGTTCGAGCGCTGCTCCGGCGCATAGGGGAAGGGATCGAAGGAGGTCACGTTCGAGTCGTAGACAGAGCCGATCTTGCCCTGCTCGCGGAAGACTTCGCGCAGATAGGATCCGGTTTCGAGACGGCCTCCGGAGCGCTTGACGAACTCCGCATCGAGGCCGGTCATCTCGGTCACGCGCTGAATCATGGCCTGGGTCGCGGAGGGGTCGGTGTTGCCCTTAATCAACGCTGTGGCGTAGTCGCCGAGGGTGTAGGCAATGACCTGCTGCATGGCTTCGGGCGTGAGCTTATGCTGGCGCTCGAGATTGGCGGCTGTGATGGGAGGCAGCGTGACCATCCATGGGATCGGCGAAAGATCGCCGTTATCCTCGATGGTCGGATTCAGGTAAGGCGATACCAGCGTGACGCCGTTCATGGCCACACCCAGCTGCGATTGCAGGAAGAGCGTGATGCGCGGGCCGCGGAAGCCGCCATAGCTTTCACCGATCAGGTACTTGCGCGAGGCCACGCGGCCGTTGTCGATGAGCCAGTCGTAGATGGCGCGGGAGAGGTATTCGATATCCGCTTCGGTGCTGTAGAACTGCTTCTTCGTCTCGGCCTCGGAGACCAGCGAGCGGCTGAATCCCGTGCCGATGGGATCGATGAAGACCAGGTCGGTGAAGTCTAGCCAGGTGCCGGGATTGTCGGTCAACGTGGTCGGGTCGGAGGGGCTGTCGCCCTCGTTGCCGGCGTTGAGGTGCCTGGGGCCGATGGCTCCGAAGTTCAGGTATACCGACGAGGCGCCGGGACCTCCATTGAGCGCGAAGGTGACGGGACGATTGGGGCCGTCGACGGTGTAGGCGGTAAAGACAACGTCTCCGCTGACCTTGCCCTCTTTATCGCGGACCGGCAGCGTGCCGACGGTGACGGTGTAGTGGAGCGTCTTGCCTTCGAGCTCGATGCTCTGCTGTACGTGGGCGTCGGCGGGCAGTGGGGGCAGCGTTGATTTGTTGTCGACGGATTTGTTATCTGGGGATTTATCAGTGGACTTCTCGGAAGACTTATCGGCAGCCTTGTCGTTCTGAGCCAACAGCGCGGGGGCGGACAAGGCGCAAAGGCCAAGGGCGATTACGGAAGCAGCCAGGCGAGTTCCGGACCTTTTCACGCGGTTCGAGCTCGCGGTCATTGCATCCAACGGAGCGTTCATCGGATCGAAAAAATTCATAGGGCTAACATACACTGCACGATGGATCGGGCCGGAAATGGATTTGATGGCGCCGAACGAACGTCCGGTTCCGGCGCGATAGAATCGCCGAATGATCGCTCATCTGCGCGGACGCCTCTTCTCGAAACAACCGGGCCAGGCCATTGTCGAGGCCGGAGGAGTCGGCTACGACGTGGTTATCAGCATTCCCACCTTCACGTCGCTGCCTGCGGAAGGCGCGGAGGTATCGCTGCATATCCACACCCAGGTACGCGAGGATCTGCTGGCGCTCTTCGGCTTCCTCGATCTGAAAGAGAAGCGGCTCTTCGAGCGGCTGATCACTGTCTCCGGTGTGGGGCCGAAGCTGGCGGTGACGATTCTCAGCGGGCTCAATCCGGAGATGACGGTCGCAGCTATTCGCGGTCAGGATCATGCGACGCTGACGCGGATTCCCGGCGTCGGGAAAAAGCTGGCCGAGCGGCTGGTGGTGGAGCTGAAGGACAAGCTGGAAGACATGGCGGTCGCGCCGGCGGCCGTCGTCTCGGCGGGGCCGGCCGGCGAAGATGTGCTTTCCGCGCTGGTCAATCTTGGCTACCAGCGGCCCGCCGCGCAGAAGGCTATCGAGACGGCGATTGGGAAAGAGAAGGCGCTGGGGCAGGAGTTCGACGCGCTGTTTCGCGCGGCGCTCAAGATTATTCGTTAGCGGTTGGCGATGAGGCGGTGGGCTTAAGTGCGGTCAGGGATACAGCGGCTGGTGAAGGACGCGGTGGTTTGTCATCAATGATGGCGGCAAACGCACGTCACTCTGAGCTCAGCGAAGAATCTCAGCTTAGTTGACTGTGCCGCATCGTCGAGATTCTTCCTTCCTTCGGTTGTCAGAATGACGGCGATTAGGAAAGCCGAAGATTGCTTTTATCTTCTGAGTGCAAAGAAGCCATATTCCATGGAACGGCTATGGTTGCCGGACAGTAAGAAGCTCCAGGTCCCTCCACTTTGCTTCGCTCCGGTCGGGATGACAAATCACATTCGGGAGACAACTTCTATGGGGAGTCAATGACTCGGGAGACTGCGACGTGTGGGAGCGCGGCCCTTGTAACGAATTAGTTGGTCCAAAAGAAAAAGCCCACTCCGGTTGATTCAGTCGAAAACCGAATCTTCTGGAGTGGGTCTGTTTGTTGATCTTGCTGCGTGCTGGTTATTCCATGTCCTCGCCGGATGGGCCGGTGGGTGGTGGTGGTTGCTGCCCGTTGGGTGCGCCGCCATCGGGTCTGCCCGGACCACCTGGCCCGCCTGGACCACTCGGACCACGGTTGCCGCGGCCCCAGCCTTGTCCGTCACGGCCTTGACCGTCACGACCACGTCCGTCGCGGTCGCCGCGCTGCGGTCCCTGGTGGACTAAGGCCTGCAGCTTCTTCCACTGGTCCGGAGTCAGCGTCTGGCGGATGCTGAAGAGCATGCGGGCGCGATCTTTTTCGAGCTCGGCGCGGGCCTGGGCGATGGCGTCGATCTGGCTGAGAATCTTCGACTCGTCCGGCTGGTCGGCCTCAATTAGGGGATGCATGATGGCCTCCTGCTTCTCGAGCGATGCGTTCAGGTCGATGAGCTTCAGCCGATGCTGCTGGAAGATGTCATCCATCTTCTTCTTCTGATCGTCAGTGATGCCGATCTGCTGGGCGACGCGGGGATTGTTCCACCAGCGGCCATGCTCCATTCCGTGGAAGGAGCGCTCCATGGGCGGCGAGCCGGGGCCGCGGTCGCCGCCGTGCCAATCCTGCGCGACGAGGGCCGTGCCGGAAGCCATGCAAAGGGCAAATGCAAGCGAGACACCAAGAGCCGAACTCTTTCTCTTACTGAGTAACATTCTTTTTCTCCGTTTGATTGATCGATGTCGATGAGTTCAAGCTATCCATTTCAGTCAGTGGTGCAAGGGAGGACGGGACAGGCTCCGAAATTGCGTTGTCGATCTGCTCCAGCAAAGCCGTATCTTCCTGATCGCTGTGTGCGACGGCCGGTTGAAGCGTTGCGGCCGGGGTCTTTGCCATGTAGGGGCTGGTGTGCGGAGCGTGGAGCGAGAGCGGCACGACGGCGACGCAGAGAGCAGCCGCGCAGGACCAGGCCAGGACCATCCGCCGCTGCGCAGTGCGCTGACGGCGGCGCGCTGGGGCCAGCCATTCTGCGGGCACGGGGTGGCCGGCTTCACGCTCGGCAATGGAGTGCATGGCGCTGCGAAAAAGCTCGATGGAGGATGCGACTTCGCCGCTCGGTTCGAGCGAAGAGTCTGTAATGGAACCCGGGATCATGGAACCTGGGATCATGGAACCCGGGATCGAGTTCGGGACGTCACGAAATTTGGAATTCAAAATTTTGCTCATTTTTTTTAACCTCCGACGCGCTCGCGCACGACACGCAAGGCGCGGTACAGATGAGACTTCACAGTGCTGGTGTTCATCCCTGTGGTCTCCGCAATCTCAGCCAGTTCCATTTCCTCGACGAAGCGCAGCAAAAAGACCGTGCGCTGCTGGCGGGAAAGCTCCTCAACGGCTCGCCAGACCTCTTTCACCTTCTCCTGCTGCAGACAGGCAATCTCGGGGGAGACTCCGCCGTCAGGAATCCAATCGCTGATGTCGACCAGGTCCAGCGCCGTTTCGCGCGTCTTCTGCCAGAAGCGGATACGGCGGCTGCGCAGATGGTCGCGTACCAGATTCAGTGCAATCCGGGTCAGCCAGGTGCTCAGGCTGGATTCGCCGCGAAACTGGTGGCGGGCGTTGTAAGCCTTCAGGAAACAATCCTGAGTCAGCGATTCGGCGACGTCGCGATCCCCCAGCGAGGACATGAGGAAGCGGAAGATGCGCGGCCGGTAAAGGCGCACCACCTCGTCGAAGTCGGCCAGCTGCAGGATGGACTGCTCCTGAGTCAGCTTCTCTGCCAGCTTATCCGTCGTCAACGGGGCCAGTTCCGTGGATGCCATGTATCCCATGCACAGGAATAGACGGCATCCAGCGAGGTGAGTTTACAAAGGTAAGCGATTTGGGGCCGGATCATCGGTCCTCCTTTGCGGCAGTCGGGGCCTTGGGGGCAACCGGAGCGGCTTTACGGATCAGACGCAGCTCGCGGGGCGAGCGTTCGGCGTGCAATTCGGCGGTGAGGGTCTGGCGGCGGGTGGGGTTGGGGCCGCACATGGCCAGCAGACGCTCGGTCTGCTCGAAATTGAGCGCGGCTCCGAGCTGGCGGGCGGCGGCGCGAAGGATGCGGCGGCGGACGGCTGGCGAGACGGGCAGGCGCTCTACTTCAAACGCGAGGCTGGCTTCTCCGGGATCGGTCGAAGCGGCGCGGCCGCCGCCGCGGACCGGCTTGCCGGGCAGGAGCAGCTGGGGCAGGATACGGCTTAGCTCGGCCTGCCAGTAGGCGTCTTCGTCGCGGGCGAGGGTAGCGAGGTTGGCCAGCTGCGCGTAGATCTGCGGGTTGTAGGCGGCCAGAGCGGGCAGGAGCTCGTGGCGCAGGCGGTTGCGGGTGAAGGCGGTATCGGCGTTGGTTGCGTCTTCGCGCCAGCTCTGGCCCAGGCTGCGCAGCCAGCTTTCGATCTCGGCACGCCGTACGTCGAGAAAGGGGCGCAGGATGGATCTTTTCGACTCGGTAATTCCCTTCGGGTCGGTAATTCCCTTCGGGTCGGCGATTCCCTTCGGGTCGGCTATTCCCTTCGGGGCTGCGATTTTGGGATGGATGCCGCTCAGCCCTTCCGTCCACGCGCCGCGCAGGAGCTTGTGCAGGACGGTCTCCGCCTGGTCGTCGAGGGTGTGCGCGGTGGCGACAGCGTCGGCCTCTCCCGAGGCGAGCAGCTCGCGGAACCACTGGTAGCGCAGGTTGCGCGCCGCCTCCTCGATGGTCTCGCGATTGGCCTTGGCGGATGCCGGGGTATCGACGTCGCGGCGATGGAAGGCCAGGCCATGTTCTGCGGCCAGCGCGGCGACGAACTCGGCGTCGGAGTCGGCATCGGGGCCGCGCAATCCATGATGGACGTGGGCGACGGAGAGAACCAGGCCGATCTCGGGCGCAGCGAGGAGGAGCGCCCGCAGCAGGGCGACGGAGTCCGCGCCTGCAGAGACGGCGACCGCGATGCGCATGCCGGGGCGCAGGTGCTCGCGATTGAGGCGCGGAACGGGAGCGGAGGATGGTTCTGACATTCCCTTCTATCGTAGCTATACTTGCTGCCATGCCGGAGACCAGGATCGCAACCGTTGCCGACGCAGGGCTCATTACCTACCATCGCCGCCGCATGTTTGTGGACGCGGGACGCGCGGATAACCAGGTTCTCGACGTGATGTCGACCAACTTTGAGCCGTGGGTCGTGAAGATGATCAACGAGGGCAAATACTTCGGCTGGTTCTCGACCGAAGGCGACCGGGTGGTCGCCGGAGCCGGGCTGCTGCTGCTGGACTGGCCGCCGCATCCGCTCGATCCACGGTCGACACAGCGCGGCTATCTGCTGAATGTGTACGTGGAACCCGAGTTCCGGCGCAGAAAGCTGGCCAGCCATCTGATCGAATTCGTTCTGGCCGAGGCGCGCAAGCGGAAGATCCGCGTGGTGGCGCTGCATTCGACCGAGGAAGGCCGGCGGCTCTACGAGAGCAATGGCTTTCGGGGAACGAATGAGATGTTTTATGTGGAGCCGGTGGAGGCGTGAGGTCGCTGGGTTCGCTGAAAAGCGGGTCGCTGAGAGGCGGGTCGCTAAAAAGCGGTTGGCCAAAAACTAGTTTGTGGGTTGGCTAATTTTTTTTAGCCCCATTGAATTTCCCGCTTAAAACCGCGCCCGGGTGCCCCGCATCTCGATTTTGAGATGTGGGATTCCACAAACCTTCCGGCCTCATGTCTTACGCTGAATCGCTATCTCCGCGATTCAGTTTCGCAGACCGGACCGCGAGTCGCGATAGGCTATGGGGATGCTGCCCGCTGCCCGTTTCTTACGCCTCTGCGTCTTCTGCCTTCTTGCCTCCACTCTCGCTTCGGCGCAAACGTCTCAAAGCGGCGCGGCCGCGCCGGCTACTCCAACTACACCAGCTCCTGCGACATCAGCTCCGGCGACACCCGCTTCTGCAACACCAGCGCCGGCGGCGCGGCCGAGGCGTATGGAAGCGCCGCCGCCTGCGGTGACTCGTGCCGATGTTCTGCGCGGGGCCTACGGTCCTTATCGCGCCAACAACGACCTGCTCTCGTATCACCTGGATATCCGGGTCGATCCGGTGAAGGAGACGATCGGCGGGAAGAATACGATCCGCTTTCGCATGCTGGCCGATGGGGATCGCATCCAGCTCGACCTGCATGAGGCGCTGAAGATCGACAAGATCGTGCTCGGTTCGACCGAGCTGAAGTACACGCGCGATTCGGGGGCAGTGTTCGTCGATTTCCCCGACACTTTGAAGCAAGGCCAGATCTACTCGATCGACTTTTATTACTCGGGACATCCGGTGACTCTGGGACGCTTCGGCGGATTTACCTTCAGCAAAGATCCCGACGGCAAGCCGTGGATCTTCACCTCCTGCGAAGACGAGGGCGCGAGCATCTGGTGGCCGAATAAAGACCAGTGGCGCGACGAGGTCGAGTCGATGGAGATCAGCGTGGCGGTGCCCAACGATCTCGTCGATGTGTCGAATGGGCGCTTCGTGAGCAAGACCGATCTCGGCGACGGCTACACGCGCTGGGACTGGATGGTGCATTATCCGATCAACAACTATGACGTGGCGCTGAACATCGGCAACTATCAGCACTTCAGCGACACGTTGAAGGGAGACAAGACGGGCGACCTTACGATGGACTATTACGTCCTGCCCGGCGATCTGGAGAAGGCGAAGAAGCAGTTCACGCAGGCGCGCGGCATGATGGAGGCCTTCCAGCATTACTTCGGGCCGTATCCCTTTGCTGCGGACGGCTACAAGCTGGTGCAGGTTCCCTATGCGGGCATGGAGCACCAGAGCGCGGTGGCCTACGGCAATCATTTTCAGAACAGCTATCTGGGGCCGGACTGGACGGGTGTGGGCATCAGCCCGCGTTTCGACTTCATCATCATTCACGAGAGCGGGCACGAGTGGTTCGGCAACAGCGTGAGCGCGGCCGACCGTTCGGACATGTGGATTCACGAGGGATGGACGACGTATCTCGAGACTTTATATGTCGAGTACATGTATGGCCACGACGATGCGATCAAGTACCTGACCGGCGTGCGCAAGAAGGTTCAGAACCAGCGGCCCATTCTTGCCGAGCGTGGAGTGAACGCCGATCCGACGGAGGATCAGTACTTCAAGGGCGCGCTGATGATCAACACGCTGCGCTCGGTGATCGACGACGACAGCAAGTGGTGGTCGCTTATCTACGACTTCTATCAGCAATTCAAGTATCGGAACATCATGACCGAGGATGTGGTCGCGTTCTTCAATCGCGAGACAGGTCTTGAGCTGACGCCGATCTTCAATCAGTATCTGCGACACGCGGATATTCCGACGCTGCAGCTCTTCTTCGATCCGGCGACGAGATCGGTTTCGTACAAGTGGCGCGCGGACGAGCCGGGATTCGCGATGCCGGTGCTGGTGGGTGAGAAAGGCCATTGGCAGCGGATTACTCCCACGGAACAATGGCAGACGATGAAGACTTCGTTGACGAAGGAGCAGTTCGAAGTGGCTACGGATTTGTTCTATGTGGATGTGGCGAAGTATTAGAAGACTCGCTCAAACCGGGTGGCTAAGAAGCGGGTTGCTATGTCCGCGTAGCTGATAAAACGGGTTGCGGTTTGAGGGGTGGGTCAGTGGAATCCCACATCTCAAAGGCGAGATGTGGGGCACCCGGATGTTGGGCGCTGCTGGAAAACTGCAGGTCCCTCGACTCGCTTTGCTCGCAAGAGTGTGGTGGATATCGGGCGATGCGTTTGCGCGGGCATCGCTGTGATTCCTCGCTTGGTGAGGAATCACGTGGTGGCTGGATCGTTCACTTTATTTCGCCTGGGGCTTGGTGGCGCTTACCATGGGTGCGGTTTGGATGTTGGTGGCCAGGCCTAGTTTTCCCAGCAGCCAGATGGTGTAGTAGTTGATGTCGATCTCGTACCAGGCGAGGCCGTGGCGTGCCGATACTGGATGCGCGTGATGGTTGTTGTGCCAGCCTTCGCCTCCGGTGAGGGCTGCGACCCACCACAGGTTGCGCGAGTTGTCCTTCGTGGCGAAGCGGCGCGATCCCCACATGTGGGTGGCGGAGTTCACGAACCACACGGCGTGCAATCCCAGGGTGACGCGCAGGAAGGTGCCCCACAGCAGCCAGGACCATCCGCCGATGGCATAGAGTGCGATCGACAGCACGGCGAGCGGCAGCCAGTGGTACTTGCCGATCCAGACGAGAAAGGGGTCGGCGAGAAGATCGGGAGCGTACTTCGCGACGAGCTGGGGCTGATTGCTCAGGCCGGTGCCAGTCAACACCCATCCGGCGTGGGACCACCATCCACCTTCTTCGGGAGTGTGCGGGTCGCCGAGCTTGTCGGTGCGCTGATGATGGATGCGATGGTTGACCACCCAGAAGATGGGTCCGCCTTCGAGAGCGAGGCTTCCGCAGATGGCGAGAAGCCACTTGAGCGGGCGCGATACTTTGAAGCCGCGATGCGTGAGCAGGCGATGGTAACCGATGCCGATGCCCACGTAGATGGTGACGAACCACAGGAAGAGCGCTACCAGCGCTGCCTGCCAGGTGAAGAAGAAGAGCGCGGCTATGGCTGCGGCGTGAAAGAAGATCAAAAAGAGGAGATTGGTCCAGTTCACGGTGTTGCCCTGCGCGGCGCGGCTGAGCGGGTACTCTTCTTCGGGCGTGGCGTTGGGCGTGGCTTCGATGTGAGGTTGCAGTGTGGTGCTGCTCATGTTCGTCACCCGCGGCCGGTCGATACCGGCCGGCAGCTCTATAGGAACAGGAACGGGGCGCAGCGATATTAATAGCTGGGTAATCCTTGCTTCATACGCGCACTTTTGGGGCCAGGTGAGAAAACTGCAGGTCCCTCGGTTCGCTTCGCTCTCTCGGGATGACAAATTTTGAGAGGGAGCCGGGATCTCGACCGAGCCAGACCGCTTCTGGAGAGCCAGACCGTTTCTAGCGTTTGCGCAGGCGGAGGGATTCCCAGCTTGCGTCTGCGGTCCATCCTCCGTCGATGGCTAGCGCCTGGCCGTTGATGAAGCCGCTCTGCCGGTCGTCGGCCAGGAAGACAATGGCGTGGGCGATGTCGTCGGGGCTGGCGAAGCGGGCCATGGGGACTCTATTGACGATGTCGGAGTCGGTGTAGCTGCCTCCGGCCTGGTCGGCGAGATCCATCTCGGTCTTCACCCAGCCGGGGCAGACGGCGTTGGTGCGCACGCCGCGTCCTCCCCACTCGGCGGCCAGGGTGCGGGTGAGGCCGATGAGACCGTGTTTCGAGGCGTTGTAGGCGGCGCGGTCGGAGACTCCGGCGAGCCCCGCAATGGAGGCCACGTTGACGATGGAGCCGCTGTGGGCTTCGAGCATCTTTTCGCCGAAGGCCTTGCAGAGCAGGAAGGGCGCGACGAGATTCACTTCGAGCACGCGGCGATAGTCGGCGGCAGTGGTTTCTTCTGCGGGCGAGATGTGGCTGATGCCGGCGTTGTTGACCAGGACATCGGCGCGTCCATATTTCTCGAAGACCCTATCGGCGAAGTCGGCGACGGTGGCTTCGCTGGCTATGTCTCCGGTGTAGGTGAGGGCTCCCTCGATGGCCGGTTCTTTCAGATCGATGAGGGCCAGCTTGTAGCCCAACTCGGCGAAGAGTTCGGCGGTGCGGCGGCCTATGCCCTGGGCGGGTCCGGTGATGACGGCGACGCGTGATTCAACGTTCATTTCTTGATGCTAACGCGCGTGTGGTGCGGGGAAGACTCGTGGAATCCACATGTCAAGGTCGAGATGTGGGGCAGGAGTGGCCGTCCAGGCAATTGCGCCTTCGGCGCCGGGATATGGATGTGCAGGCTTTGCGTTGTTATTCGACTCTTAATGCCTGCATGGGATCTAGTTTGGAGGCTCGGGTGGCGGGCATCCATACGGCAAATAGTGCCACTGCGGTTAAGATCACCGGCACTGCTACGAATACCGTTGGGTCGTAGGCTTTTACTCCGAAGAGCAGGCTGGCGATGAGGTGGCTGAGGCCGAAGGCTGCGCCGACTCCTATTGCGACTCCGATGAGGGCGAGGCGCATGCCGTGCCATACGACGAGATTGCGGATGCGTCCGCGATCGGCTCCGAGCGCCATGCGGATGCCCATCTCCTGGGTGCGCTGCTGCACGGAGTAGGCCATGAGGCCGTAGATCCCGATGGCGGCGAGGATGAGCGCGGACGCGCCGAAGATGGTGAGCAGCAGCATGTTGAAGTCTTCGCGGGCGGTGGAGCGCACGACTACCTCATCCATGGTGCGGATGCGGGCGACAGGGAAGCCTCCGCTGGCCTGGCGCAGCTGTTCCTGTATCTGCGCTGCGAGCTGATGCGGGTCGCCGGTGGTGCGGACGGCCCAAACTACCGGGCCGATGCCGGCGTTGAGCGCGGTCATCCCGTCGGTGACCTGCGCCTGAGGGACGATCATCTGCGGGCGGGGGTCGCGGTTGAGGCCGCCGTCGTGGATGTCTCCGACGATGCCGATGATCTGGCGCGGGCCCTCGGCAAATTGCGGGCCCACGCCCTTGCCAACGACGATCTGCTGGCCGAGCGCGTCTCCTTTGGGCCAGAATTTTTTCACCATTGCTTCATTGATGATGACCACGCCGGCGGCGGTTCCGTCATCCTGGTCGGTGAAGTCGCGGCCACGCAGAATGGGAATCCTGAAGACGCTGAAGTATCCGGGGGAGGCGCTCATCCATCCTGCGCCGCCGGTGTTGCCATCGGCATTTGTGGGACGGCCGAGGATGGCGAAGGGCAGCCCGAAGCCTCCTTCGAGCGGCAGGCAGCAGGTCGAGGCATCGGCCTCGACACCGGGGATGGTGCTGAGACGGTCGCGTCCGTTGCGAACCAGCTGTGCGACGCCGGCGCTCTTCATGAAGCGGTCGCCGGTGAGCGACATATCCATGGCCAGGACGTGATGGGAGTCGAAGCCGGGCTTCACTTCGCGCAGGGCGAGATAGGTGCGGATAAGCAGGGCCGCGCCGATCAGCAGCACCAGGGCCAGTGAGACTTCGCTGACGACGAGGATGGAGCGGGCGATGCCGCTGCGAAATCCTGTGCCGGAGCGGTTGCTGCTCTCCTTGAGCGTGGTGTTCAGATCGGGGCGCGAGGCGCTGAAGGCGGGAAAGAGTCCAAAGAGAATGCCGGTGAACAGCGACACGCCCAGGGTGAAGAGCAGCACCCGCCAGTCGAGGCTGACGCCCGTGCCGTTCTCACCGATGCGGGGGATGCCTCCAGGGCTCACGGTGAGCAGCGCGCGGACGCCGACATAGCCGAGGATCAGCCCGAGAACACCGCCGGTGACCGAAAGCAGAATGCTTTCCGTCAGCAGCTGACTGATGATGCGCATCCGGCCTGCGCCCATGGCAGCGCGTATGGCGAATTCGCGCTTGCGTCCGGTGGCGCGCACCAGGAGCAGGTTGGCGACATTGGCGCAGGCGATGAGCAGGACGAAGCCGACGGCTCCGAGGAGGACGAAGAGCGACGAACGGACATCGCTCACAATGCTGTCACGGAGCGGCATGGCGGCAAAGCCGTCCTTGGGATCGAGAACTCCGCCGGGGTAGCGGCGGCGGAACTGATCGGCCGCGACCTTGAGCTGGGCATTGGCCTGGGCCAGGGTCACACCAGGCTTGAGGCGAGCGGCGGCGAGGAAGAAGTGGCCTTGATTGACGCTGTTGGGATCGAACTGAAAGGGCAGCCAGATATCGGAGACGGGATCGGTGTCGAAGTTCGGGCCGAGGACGCCGATGATGGTGTAAGGCTCGTTGCCGAGCGAGATGGTGCTGCCAACAATGTTCGGATTGCTGCCGAACTTGCGCTTCCAAAGGCCGTAGCTCAGCACCACGACCTTGCCGCCGTTGGGCAGGTCTTCCTGCTGGGTGAAGGTGCGGCCGAGCATGATGGGCGCGCCGAAGAGTTTGAAGTAATCCTTGGAGACGTGGATGCCGTGAATCTGTTCGGGGACGGCGCCGGTGAGGTTGAAGCCGGGTCCGCCGAAGTCGTAGGCGGAGACATCCTGAAAGACGCTGGTCTGCTCCTGCCAGTTATGGAACTTGGTGATGGAGGCTCCGGAACCGCTGCCCTGCGGAGAGGTGAGCTGGAACTGGATGATGCGGTCGGGATCGGGGTAGGTCAGGGGCTTGAGCAGAACCGTGTTTACCACGCTGAAGATGGCGGTATTGGCTCCGACGCCCAACGCCAACGCGCCCACCGCGGCAAGGGTGAAGCCGGGGTTCTTGATGAACATGTGCAGCGCATGTTTGAGGTCGTTCCACAGATTGCCCATTGATCCGCTCCGCGATGGCTTGAAGTGAATGGAAGCAAGACGCAGGACCGCGCGTCTCTCGTCCGATCACAATACGCAGACCGGATGTGCTTCGTTCCCGGTAGACGCGCGAAAGCGGGGAGAAGTAAGCGGTTTTTATCGCGATTGAAGGGTATTCACCACGGAGGACGCGGAGTGCACTCGTGCGTTGTGTCTTCTGACAAATGTTGAGTCAGATCTGATTTTTTCACCGCTAAGACGCTAAGTACGCTAAGGGACGCAACGGCGAAGGGCATTCACCACAGAGATCACGGAGAGCACAGAGAGCTTTGTTTGTGCTTCGTGCTTTCCTTCTTCTGGAAGAAGCTTGGTCAGAATCTCTGTGTCCTCTGTGGCGGTTTATAGGAATTTCACCGCTAAGACGCTAAGCATGCGAAGGGGCTTGTCTTCAGCCGGCGGCGTTCGGCGGCGCGGTCCAGATCTCGCGGCTGTGGCGCAGCAGCGGCAGCAGCCAGAGGCAGGAGAGGAAGACGCCTCCGGCGCCGACCCAGAGGGTAGGAGCGATGCCGAAGCGTTGCGCGAGAAAGCCTCCGGAGAGCGCGCCGAAGGGCAGCATGCCGCGTGAGGCGATCTGCATCACGGAATTGACGCGGCCCATCACCTGGGGCGGCGCGAGCGTCTGGCGCACGGTGGTTTCGTTGACGATGTAGACGGTGAAGGCCATGTCTCCGAAAAACTGCTGGATGCAGAGGCAGGGAAATCCTATGTGAGGAAATTGCGAGGAGAGCGGAATGAAGAGATTGGCCGCGCCGGCAAAGGCCGCGCTGAGGAAGAATGTCGTCGCGTGGCCGTGGCGGCGGGAGAGCCGCGCGGCGAGCCATGCGCCGGTAAGGCCGCCGGCTCCGCCCAGCGCGATGGCGATGCCCAGCGCCGAAGTGCTGATGTGGACGATGCGGATGGCGTTGAGAAGATAGAGCGCGAAGACCAGTCCCATAAAGAGAAAGGTGCTGGCCGAGCGCAGCAGCAGAGAGCGCAGCGCAACGTGATTCCAGATAAAGCGCAGGCCTTCGAGCGAGTCGGAGAGCCGCGGCGCGGCATGGTGTTCGTGAACGACGGGCTCGGGCTTACGGATGCTCCATACGGAGAAGGCGGAGACCAGAAACGAGAGCGCGTCGACGAGAATGGCGAGCGGGGCGGTGATGGTCTGCACCAGCAGGCCGGCCAGCGCAGGGCCCACCATCTCCGCGCCCGAGGCCGAGGTGCTGAGGCGGCGGTTGCTCTCCAGCAACTCGTCGCGCTCGACGAGAACTGGCAAGTAGGACTGATAGGCGACGTCGAAGTGGACGGTGAGAATTCCGACCAGTGCCGCTACACCGATGAGGACGCCGAAGGTGAGCCGATGCGTGAGCGCGGCGAGGGGGATGAGGCCGAGAAGCGCGGCGCGGCCGAGGTCGGTCGAGATCATGACCGGGCGCTTCTTCAGCCGATCGACGATCACGCCGGCGAAGAGGCCGAAGAGCAGGACGGATGCGGTGCTGATGGAGGTGAGAATGCCCATCTGCCCGGCGTTGGCGTGCAGGAGGAGCAGGGCGGTGAAAGGCAGGCCTTCGCGGGAGATGCGCGAGCCGACTTCGGAGATGGTCTGGCCGATCCAGAGGCGATGAAAATCGGGGACGATACGCGTTCCCGATGGGGATGGAGCGCTGGCAACCATCCCCTACTTTACCGCATGGCCGGGATGGTCCCGAGTCTTCAGCGTGGGTATCCAAAAAGAAACTATGTGGATTGACATTCATCAAATATGATGAATTTGTAATTCAGAAATGGAGAATACGATATGGCCGCAACCTTAGCGATGCCCGATGTTCCGGGATACCGGACGGAAGTTGCGGCGGACCTGTCGGATGCGATGACGCGGCGCCGGCTGAGTGCGTCAGCGGTGAAGGGCTTTCTCAGCCTGGCGGAGAAGTGGGGGTTGCGCGATCCGGATGCGCGCCAGCTGCTGGGCGGCATCTCGGCCGGCTCCTACTATGCGTGGAAGAAGAATCCTCGCGATCGCGTTCTCGATCAGGATCGGCTGATGCGGATCTCGCTGCTGGTGGGCGTCTTCAAGGCGCTGAATATTCTCTACAGCCAGAAGCTGGCCGATGCCTGGATTGCGCTGCCCAACGCCAATCCCATGTTCGGCGGGCTCACGCCGCTGGCTTACATGATCCAGCGCGGGCAGCCTGGAATTCTGCATGTGCGCCAGCTGCTGGATGCGCGGCGCGGCGGCCAGTGATGGAGCTGCCGCCGGTCATTGAAGTACGGCTGCGCAACACGCATCGGCTGATCCCTTCGAAATTCAGCGAGGGAGGCACGGTGCTTTCTCGCATCGCCGAAAATCAGAGCGTCCTGAACGATCTGCTGGAGCTGGATAGCGCGACGAACGATCGCCTGCAGGGCGAACAGGGGCTGTTGCCGGGCATCAGCGTGCACGAGCTGGTCTACGGCGTGGACTACGCGCACATCGTGAACGCTGCTTTCACGCATGCTTCACCGGAGGGCGGCCGCTTCAACGGTCCCCAGCGCGGCGCGTGGTATGCGGGCCTGGCGCGCGAGACGGCGCTGGCCGAGGTGGGATTCCACAAACAGCGGCAGCTTGAAGAGGTGAACTGGGCCGAGGTGGAGACCTCGACCTTCGACGATTACCTTGCCGACTTCACCATGCCGGTGCACGACATCACCGGGGAGAATCCGCGGTTCAAGAAGTATCTGCGCCCCGAGCCTATTCCCGATTGTTATGCGGAGCCGCAGGCGCTCACGCAACAGTTGCTGGCTGCGCGGTCCAACGGCGTTCTTTATCCGAGCGTTCGGCAGGCGCAGGGAAATTGTCTGGCGTGTTTTCGCCCGGCTCTGGTGTATTTCGTTCGCCGCGGAGCGCGGTTGGAGATGGCGATACAGGCTGGGGTCCGATTCAGTCCTCGGCAGGCTCGGGAGATTGAAGTCGCGGAGTAATTTGAAGCGGGTGCCACGCCTTTAGTGCAGAACCTACGACCTTAAAAACTTATTCCGAAAACCTGGCAAATCTTTCGCTTAGGATTCAACCCATGGAAGTAACTTTGCATCTGATTTCATGACCGCAAAACTATGCGGCATTTTCTTCGGTTCTGCGGCTTTATGCACTCTTCAAAAGCTACGGACCGGCCGCCACGCCGAACTACCAACTCCACATAAGAAACAGGTACGACAACATTCGCAGTTGGAGCGATCCCTATGCCCCTCCCCCGTCGCATGAGTCACCTCCTGAAAAGTATTGAAACGCTGTTCCTTACCGTTGCTATCTTTTTCTGGGTTTCCGCAATTCCACTGGCGTTTTATAAGCCGCTGCGCTGGCTTGCGGCACTCAACTTTCTTGCCGGCCTGGTTCTGATGCTGGCGTGGCAGATGTGGACCGGGGTGGGCTCGCCTAAGAGTGCACAACCGACCCCAATCTCCTGAGTCCGACGTGATCTTCTCGCCGGGCGGTTATGGGTCCAGAAGCGAGAGACAGCAGGTCCCTCCACTTCGCTTCGCTCCGGTCGGGATGACAATTTATTCGAGTCAATGACTTGGCAGACTGGAATCGTCACGGCAATAGTTACATTTCGGATGACACAACTTTTACTTTGCGGCGTAGAAGCTGTAGTTCGCCTCATAGGGCACCGACGTTGTGCCGCTGGTGCATGCTTCGTCCGGTGCTGCGCCGCCGTGGGTTTCTGTGCGCCGGATGTAGGCAACCTGGGCGAACTTTTCCGTTCCCGTGCCGGGCACAGCCTGGAGCAGCAGCCAGGCCACTGATCCACTTTCCGGCGATGGCTGGTTGGCGATGGCTTTGCCCTTCACTTCGCTGCCATCGGTCAACTTCCAGGTTGGACCCGCGAAATGTGTGCCGATCTGCTGGCCATTGCTGTCGAGCAGCTTGGCGTCGGGGCCTTTCAGGGTCCAATGCCCGTCGGTGCAAGCGTAAATCTGCACTCCCTGGCCCTTGGCTGTGAGCAGAAGACGAGCTCCGGGCGGCAACTCGATAGAGGAAGGCTGGGATGCTGTTTGTGCGTTCGCAAAGACCGAGAGAGCGGACAAAAAGAGCGCGGCGACTTTGTGCATAGGCGGTCAGTCTACACGGTCTGCGCAACACGAATGTTACCGGTTGGTCATCATGTAATTGATGTGAAAAATCATGTGCTGCAGGCATGTTTCCGGGAATACTTCTGGATAGTCTGTGTCCTACTTCATGACTTCCGCGAAGTATCTACCTCGCCGCTCATGCGACAGGACGGCAGTAAACTTCCTGCGTCCAAGTTGATGCCATCGAAGTTCTGCGCAACGATTCGCGAAGCGTCGTTCGACTACAATCGACTGCGGAGAACTCATCATGAAGGTTTTGTATACCGCTGAAGTAACTGCAGTCGGGGCTCGCACCGGCCACGCTGCCAGTTCCGATAAGATGCTCGACGTGAAGCTGGCCTCTCCGCAGAGCCTGGGTGGCCCGGGCGGCGAAGGAACCAATCCCGAACAGCTTTTTGGTGCGGGTTATGCAGCGTGTTTTGGCGGAGCTGTCGAGTATCTGGCGAAATTGCAGAAGATTACTACGGGAACGGTCACGGTGAAGGCGAAGGTCGACATCGGTCCTTATGATGCAGGGCAAGGCGAGGGCTTTACGCTGGCCGTGGCACTGGATGTGACCCTGCCCGAGCTGGACCAGGCGGCGGCGGAAAAGCTGGTGGAGGCTGCGCACAAGACCTGCCCCTACTCGAACGCGACGCGCAACAACATTGCTGTAACGATTACAGCGCACGGCGGCAAGTAGCAAGGAGGCATGCCGAGGTCACGGCCAGACCTCGGCATGTAGAATGGCACCAGCAAAATGAACAGAGTTTTTCCCACGACCCCTCGCCTTCTACCTGCGCTGCTGCTCGCCTTTTCGCTCTCCCATGCTGTATGGGCACAGGCTCCAGCTTCCACGTCTTCTCAACCGGCTGCTGCAGCGCCGGCTTCGCCTGCACAAGCGCAAACGGCCCCTGTGAATCCACAGGCTGCGCCCGCCAACGGACAGGCTTCGCCTGCGAATATTGCGGCGCCTGGAACTGCGGCACCCGGACAGACGGACCAGCAATACACCATCACCCGGCAGGTCAACGAAGTCGATCTGGTCTTTACCGTCACCGACAGGCATGGGCGGTTCATCAAGGATCTGAAGCAGAGCGACTTTGCGCTGCTGGACGACCAGAAGGCTCCGGAGCGCGTTTACAGCTTTACGCAGCAGACCAATCTGCCGCTGCGCATGGGCATCGTGATCGACACCAGCACATCGATCCGCACCCGCTTCAAGTTCGAACAGCAGGCGGCGACCGAGTTTCTGTTGCAGATTGTGAAGCCGCAGACGGATAAGGCGTTTGTGATGGGCTTCGACGTGACGCCGGATTACAAGCAGGACTGGTCGAATAATCTCGACTCGCTGACTACGGGTATTGCTTCGCTGCGGCCGGGCGGCGGCACAGCGCTTTTCGACGCGGTTTACAGCGCCTGCCGCGACAAGCTGCTGGACATTTCGCGCGGGCAGGAGCCGGTGCGCAAGGCGATGGTGCTGGTCTCCGACGGCGACGATAACCAGAGCCATGCGTATCTCGACGACGCGATCAAGGAATGCCAGCGCGCCGAGACCATCATTTATGCGATCAGCACGAATGTGAGTCCCAGCCGCGACCGCGGCGACGACACGCTGCAGAAGATGGCCGAGGCCACCGGCGGCCGGGCGTTCTTCCCCAAGAACATTGAAGATATGCCGGTGAGCTTCCAGGCCATTCAGGATGAGCTGCGCAGCCAGTATGCGCTGGTCTACAAGCCGGCGGATTTCAAAGATGACGGATCGTTCCGGACTATCTATCTCTTCTGCCTGGATCGGCGGTACGTGGTGCGGGCGCTGAAGGGGTACTTTGCGCCGAAGGGAAGCTGAAGCACCATACCCGCGTCGGGCGTGGTGATTTTCCATCTATCTTATTGATACAGAAGCGTTTCTCGCGGTGGAGATCGCTGTAAAGCCTTTTAAGGCGTCCAGAAATGCATGCAGCTATAGGGAATTTAGGGTTATTATCGTTTATCTATAAACATGCTAAGATTGCTATACTATGGATCCGGTTCATAATCCCTTTTCGCCTGGAGCCGGCTGCGCTCCCCCTGAACTTGCGGGAAGAAGCGGGATTGAACGCGACGCGAAGGTTCGCCTGCAGAGAATCAGCCTGGGGCGGCCTGCGAAGAGCATGATGCTCGTCGGTCTGCGCGGGGTCGGAAAGACCGTGCTGCTGGATCAGATCAGGAAAAACGCCGAGGCGATTGGAATTCAGACCGTCCGGATAGAAGCTCCGGAAAACCGATCGTTGCCCGCTCTGCTGGCGCCCGCCTTACGAGTTGCGCTCTTGCAGATGAGCAAAATGGACGCGGCAAGAGAATTTGCGACGCGGGGCCTGAAGGCGCTTGCCGGATTTGCCGCCAAATTAAAGATCAAGTATTCCGATATCGAAGTCGGTCTCGATTATGAGCCTGAGCCCGGCCTAGCCGATAACGGCGACCTGGAGCTCGATCTTCCCATCCTTCTGGAACAGGTTGGAAGAGCTGCCAAAGCTCTGAAAACTGCACTCGTGATGTTCATCGATGAGCTTCAATATGTGAAGGAGCTGGAGATGGCGGCTCTCATCTCTGCCTTGCATCGATGCTCCCAAGAGCAGTTACCGGTTACGGTTGTCGGGGCAGGGCTGCCTCAGTTGCGCGGAAGAATGGGAGCAGCGAAATCTTACGCCGAACGGCTATTTGACTTTCCGGAGATCGGCCCCTTGAACGATGAAGACGCCGCCGCGGCGATCGTTCGACCTATCCAAGGAGAAGGGGCGGAAATAAACGAAGAGGCAGTCAAAGTCATCATCGAAAGAACGAAGGGCTATCCGTACTTTCTTCAGGAATGGGGAAAGCACATCTGGGATGCCGCTCCGGAAAGCCCGATCCAAAGACAGGATGTGTTGCGTGCATCGGATATCGCGATTGCTGCTCTTGACGAGAGCTTTTTTCGCGTACGCTTTGATCGGTTGACCCCGTCCGAAAAAAAGTACCTCCGTGCAATGGCCGTTCTTGGGCCGGGGCCGCATCGCTCCGGGGACATTGCCGAAGAGCTGCACCACAAGGTGACCGCGCTCGGCCCGACTCGGGCGAACTTGATTTTCAAAGGCATGATCTGGAGTCCGACACATGGAGACACTGCCTTCACTGTGCCCCTCTTCGATGAATTCATGAAGCGCATCATGCCGGGCGACAGCTGGAAGACAGATGGAGTCTGAATCGCTCGAATGCGTTTTTACCCGAGCAGTTCCAGCAACCCCGCCTCGTCCATTACCTTGACTCCCAGCTCCTTTGCCTTATCCAGCTTCGATCCTGCATCTTCGCCGGCGACCACGTAGTGGGTCTTCTTGCTGACGGAGCCGGAGACGCGGCCTCCGGCGGTTTCGATTCTGGCTTTGGCGTCTTCGCGAGTGAGGTTGGGCAGGGATCCGGTGAGGACGAAGGTCATGCCTTCGAGCTGCGAGGACTTCTTGCGCTTCTCGGCGGTGAAGGTCAACCCTGCAGCGCGCAGGTTCTCGATTAACTCGCGATTCTGGGCTTCGTCGAAGAATTCACGAATGGCTTGCGAGACGCGCGGGCCGACCTCGTTGACGCGCTCCAGCTCCTCGACGGAGGCGGCCATCAGCGCGTCAATCGAACCGAATTCTTCGGCCAATAATTGAGCGGTTCGTTCGCCGACCATGCTGATGCCAAGTCCGAAGAGCACGCGGTTGAGGGGCGCGGATTTCGACTTTGCGATTTCAGCGAGCAGCGTGCCGGCGGTCTTCTTGCCGATGCGTTCGAGCGAGAGGAGCCGTTCTTCGGTGAGCGAGTAGAGATCGGCGATGCTCTTCACCAGCTGGCGTTCGAGCAGCTGCGTGACGACTGCCTCGCCGAGGCCCTCGATGTTCATCACATTGCGCGCGGAGAAGTGCAGCAGGCTTTCGCGCAGGCGCGCGGGGCAGTCGACGTTGACGCAACGATAATCGGCCTCGCCCTCGGTGCGGGCGATTTCGCTGCCGCAGACCGGGCAGAGCTCGGGGAAATTGAATTTCTTCTCTCCGCGAGGATGGTCTTGGTCTTCGACCACTTCGACGACTTTGGGAATTACGTCGCCGCCGCGCTCTACCTTAACCCAATCGCCGATGAGCAGACCGAGGCGCTCGATCTCGTCGGCGTTGTGCAGGGTGGCGCGGCTGACCGTGGTGCCGCCGATTGCAACGGGCGTCAGGATGGCAACGGGAGTCAGCTTGCCGGTGCGGCCCACCTGCACATGAATGTCTTCGACCTGCGTGATGCCGGCGCGGGCGGTGAATTTGTACGCGACGGCCCAGCGCGGAGCGCGCCCGGTGTAGCCGAGCCGGCGCTGGACGGCGGCGGAATCGATCTTGATGACGACGCCGTCGATTTCGTAACCGAGATCGGCACGTTTTTGCTCGGCGCGGTTGATGAAGTCCATCAATTTATCGAAGCTTTTGATGGCTTCGCGATGCGGGTTCACTCGGAAACCGGCTGCGGCGAGGGCTTCCAGCGCGTCCGATTGCTCTTCGAAGAGGTTGTCTCCGGTTTCGGTGAGCGCGAAGTAGGCGTAGAAATCGAGGCGGCGCTGGGCGACGATGTTGGGCTCGAGGGTGCGGATGGTGCCTGCGGCGAAGTTGCGCGGATTGGCTGCGGTCGCAAGGCCGGCCGCTTCGCGCTCGGCGTTCATCTTGAGAAACGCGGCCAGCGGCATGACCACTTCGCCACGCACCTCGAACGTCGGAGGCAGCTTGGCCTTCGCTAGCCGGCTCCTGGCAATCGATAACGGAACGGAGCGGATGGTGCGCACATTTCCGGTTACATCCTCGCCGATGGTTCCGTCGCCGCGGGTGACGCCGCGGGCAAGGTGCGAGGAGCCGTCCGCGGCCTCGCGATAGTGCAGAGCCATGGACAGGCCGTCGAGCTTGTACTCGCAGACATAGGAGATATTCGCGTTCTCACCGGCAAGCTCATGGGCGCGGCGGTCCCAATCGCGCAGCTCTTCTTCGCTGACCACGTTGCTGAGCGAGAGCATGGGGCGCGAATGCGCGACTTTGGTGAAGCCTTCCGCGGCTTTGCCGCTGACGCGCTGGGTGGGCGAGTCGGAGGTGATGAGCTCGGGATGCTTGGCTTCTAATGTCTGAAGTTTGCGCATCAGCCGATCGAACTCGGCGTCGGAGATATCCGGCGCGTCAAGGCCGTAGTAAAGGTACTCGTGGTGGCGGATGGTCTCGCGCAGCTTTTCGATTTCGTCTACAGGGCTCACACAGGAATGTTAGCTGGTGAGGCGGGTGGCTGGTAAGGCGGTTAGCTGAAGAAACGGGTCGCTAAAGAGCGGGTAGCTCAAGTCCGGTTCGCTGGTAAAGCGGGATGCTGATAAAGCGGCCGGCAAAAAGTTCTGCCCGCGACGAATCGGTCAACTATCATCTCGCGATGGTACATTGGGCTACGAACAGCCAGCACACTTTTGCGTCCAAGTAGACTAACGGTTAAAGGATCAACCCGTCGTCATGTGAGCAACGTAATTAGCTACCCGCTTTTTCAGCTAACCGGCTTTTAGCGACCCGCTTCTTCAGCCAACCGCTTCACAGCTACCCGAACCTTCGCCGCCTCATGGAACCTGTCACTCACTTTCTTACCGGCGCCTGTCTTGGCCGCTCCGGATTCAATCGCAGGACTGCCTACGCTACGCTGGCCATGACGCTGGCTGCGGAGGCTCCGGACATCGATGTCCTCTGGAGCCTGCATGGGCCGCTCTCCGGCTTCGAGCACCATCGCGGCATCACGCACACCCTTCTGGGTGCGCCCTTCATGGCGCTGGCGGTTACGGGGGTGGTGTGGCTCATCCACCGCGTGCGTAAGAGGCCTCCGGCGACTGCGCCGCGCTGGGCACTGCTCTGGCTTCTGGCGCTGCTCGCGGATTTCAGCCACCTGCTGCTCGACTTCACCAACAATTACGGCCTGCGGCCGTTCTTCCCTTTCAATACGCATTGGTACTGCTGGAGCATCGTCTTCATCTTCGACCCCCTGATTTTTCTTGCCCTGCTGAGCTCGCTGGCGATGCCGTGGCTCTTCGGGCTGACGGATCGCGAGATCGGGGTGCGCAAGCCGAAGTTTCGGGGACGGGTCTGGTCGATCGCCGCGCTGGTCTTCATCGTCCTGTGGTGGTCGCTGCGCAACGCCGAGCACGCGCATGCCATCAGCCTGGTGCGCGCCGGCAACGTGGTGAGCGAGCCAATCGTGAAGATCGATGCGGAGCCGTCAATCGTCGATCCCTTCGCCTGGCATGTCATCGCCGAGACGCATGATTTCTACCAGACGATCGAGGTGCATACGCTCCACGATCAGGTGGAGGATCGCAGTCCGGACGAGAGCGACATCGTTTACAAGCCGGAGGTGACTCCGGCGGTGATGGCGGCGAAGCAGTCCTGGATGGGGCGCGCGTATCTCGACTGGTCGAAATTTCCGGTGGCGACCGACCTGGGCGACGATCCGGTTCCCTATGAGACTGCACCGACTCCGCAACCGGGATGGCACACGATCCAGTTTCAGGATCTTCGCTTCGCCAATTCCGCGCTGGGACTGAAGGGGCCGCGCAGCAGCACTCCGCTGGGAGCGTATGTGTATGTGGGGCCGGGCAACGAGATAGAGGGAATGTTCATGAGCGGGAAGGAACAGAGATAGCTGAGAAGCGGGTAGCTAAAGGCCGGTCGGCGGAAGTCCGGGTCGCTCAAGGCCGGGTCGCTCAAACTTGGCCGGTCAACAACTGTTTTGATGTCGTACAGGTATTTTTCTTGACCTTGCTGGTTTGGCTTCCGACAATGAGAGTGCCGGTTGTTGTTTTGTGCGAGGTTTTATGTCCGCTTATTTACTTCTGATTGTGGCTGTCTTGAGCCGCGTGGTTCCTCATCCCTCCTGGTTTAACTTCACTGCCGTGGGTGGATCGCTGCTCTTCTTCGGTGCCCGCCGTCCGCTGCGCCAGGCCATTCTCCCGGTGGCGGTGCTGGCTGCGACCGATTATTACCTCACCAGCTTTGTTTATCGCTATCCGTTCCATGTGCAGGATTACCTGCTGACGTGGGCGTGGTACGCGGCGGTGATCGTTCTGGGGCATTTCCTGCTGGCGCAGAAGGCCTCGGCTTTGCGCGTGACGGCGGCAGTGCTGATTGCTCCTACTTCGTTTTTCCTGGTCTCGAATTTCACGGCGTGGGTTACGGCGACGACGCTGTATCCGCGCAGCCTGGCTGGACTGGGCATGTCGTATGTCGCGGGATTGCCGTTTTATCGCAATGACCTGCTGGCGACGGCTGCGGTAGCGGCGCTGGTCTTCGGCGTGCCGGCGATAGCACGGCAGATGGGGCCGCAGAGTCATCCGGCGGGGGCGTAGATTTTCTCTGATGGAAGCAGGGTGTAGGGTAGAGGGTATTGAACCCAGGGTGCGCTTTTACGCGGCACCTCCCTGAACCCTACACGCTGAATTTTGCGGAACTTCCGTTTCAGCCTCACCGCCGTTCATCGAAAATTGAACGCGCCTAGAGCTTGCAATCCGCGCCGCCGCTGGTTAGCATCCATTTCAGAGACCGGCCTGCAAAGCAGGTGCGGTGATTAACGTCGGTTGAACCTACATTCATTGAACCAGGGAGCTTGACTCGTCAATTGGCTCGGTGTGCAGTGTCCGCCAGTCCGGAATGCCTAAAGAGCCACGGCAGGTTCCCGCCGTCTTAGGACGGGTTCACCGGCGCATCACTCACGGCCCAGTGGGTCGGTCTTGTTCTTCAACTGTTTCGTCCTGAACTCTTCAGGCATTCTGCTTAAGACCTTTCCTTGTATCCCCGCCTTCTCCAGCTCGGACATATCGCCATCCCCACCTATGGAGCGTTCACCGCGCTGGCTCTGATCGCAGGGCTTGCGGCCGCGGTTCACTTCGCGCGCCGCCTGCAACTCGATCCCAACAAAGTCTGGTCGCTGTGCCTGATCGGCACTCTCACCACGCTCATCGGAGCGCGCCTGCTGCTGGTGCTGGTTTATTTCCCGGCCTTCCGTCAGCATCCGCTTTGGGTTCTGGGTCTGACCAATGTTCACGACGCATGGGTGATCGCGCTGAGCATCGCCGCCGGTATAGGGGCGGCAATTCTTTATGCGCTGGCGGAGGGACTGCCCCCGCTGACGGTCTTCGACTGCCTTGCACCTGCAGTGGCGCTGGCCATGGGCATCCATCGCATTGGAGCGTTTCTCGCCGGGCTTGGCTACGGCATGCCCACCACCCTGCCCTGGTCCGTGGTTTACACGAGCCGTATTGCGGCGCTCTGGTATCGAACTCCGCTGGGCATCGGTCTGCATCCTGTGCAGGTTTACGATGCCGCTGCTTCGCTGTCGATTCTTGCCTTGCTGCTGTGGTGGCTGCCGCGCCGCTCGCAGCCGGGGGAGATGGCCGGCATGTGGCTCTTTCTCTACGGCTTTGCCAGCTTCTTTCTAAGCTTCTACCGCGCCGGGACAGACGCGCTTTCCTTCACCCAGTTGCTCGCCGTACTTGCGGTCATCGCCGGAGGCGCGCTCTGGGCGCGTCGCGCAGCGCGTAATGTATCGCCGTTATTCTGACGACCGAAGGCAGAAAGAATCTCAGGTCGTTTTACATGCCAGCAGGGCTGAGATTCTTCGCTATGCTCAGAATGACGAGCCTATTGGTCTAACGCGCAGCGTTCGCTGCGATGGCTTCGATAACAGCGATATTCGCCAGCAGCTCTTTCGGAAACTGGTGCCGCTCCTGCAAATATTGCGGAGTGTTATAGGTAATCCAGACCTTCCCCTCGCCGTCCTCCCAGACCAGCAGCTTCAACGGCAGGTCGATGGCAGTTGTAGGGGCTGCGAGCATCAGCGGCGTGCCTCCGCGAGGATTGCCGAAGATGAGCAGCTTGGTGGGACGCATCTCCAGGCCGGCCTGTCTGGCTTCGCCGCTGTGATCGATGATGGCGAAGAGCTTGACCTGCTTCTCGCGGAGCATGTTCTCGAGCTTGGCGACGGTCTCGTCAACGGAATGGCTGCCGGGAATGCTCGCCAGCCCTTTTTCTTCTATTTCGTTTTGTATTTTGTCTTGTGTCATCGTCAATTTCTCCGCGAAGATATTTTCCGCTCTTTTGATCGCGCCCGGCCACCCTCCGACTCTCGATATACTTCTGATGATGCGGATGAATGGGCTTCGTACTCTCGTAACGGCACTGCTGGCGGCTATCGCTGCGCCAATCATTCACGCGCAACTGGGACTGCCCGAGCCAGTGTATCTCTATCCTCATGCTGCGCCGGGTGCGCTGGGAGACGGGGAGGCCGATAAGCCGCGCATGTATCCCTTCCTGCCCAAGAAGCGGTCGACGAGCGCCGCGGTGCTGGTGATTCCCGGCGGCGGATACGAGCATGTGGTGATCGGACATGAGGGCTTCCAGATCGCGGCGTGGCTGAACGCGCAGGGCATGCCGGCCTTCGTGCTGGATTATCGCGTGAAGCCGTACCGCTATCCGGTCGAGATCGACGATGGACGCCGTGCCATGCGCCTCATCCGCGCTCACGCCGCGGAATACGGCGTCGATCCGAATCGCATCGTAGTGTGGGGGTTCTCTGCAGGCGGTCACCTGGCTTCATCGCTGGGGACGCATTGCGAGCCCGATGCAGCAACGGTGTCGAGCTCGGACTCCGTCGATGCGCAATCCTGCAAGCCGAACTTCATGGTGCTGGCCTATCCGGTGATCGGCATGATCGCACCGGAGGCTCATCACGGCTCCGCGCTCAACCTACTCGGACCCGATCCCGACCCGAGGCTGGTGCATGATTATTCGAACCAGAACGCGGTGACGGCAAATACGCCGCCGACATTTATCTTTGCCACCACCAAAGATCCGACCGTGCCGGTGAAGAACAGCGTGGATTTTTATGCTGCGCTGGAGCGCGAACATGTTTCGGCGGAGATGCACCTCTACGACTATGCCAATCACGGCTGCGGTCTGTGCGGATCGATCCTCCCGCTTGCCACCTGGCCTGCGCTGCTGCGCAATTGGTTCATGCAACACAGTCTGCTGCCTCCTGACGCGCCGCCGGCACCGGCGCCGCAGCCAAATATGCCCAACTGGATACCCGGACTCAAGGGTCCCGGCAGCACAGCACCGTGAGCATAAAAACTGTGAGCATAAAAACCGTGAGCATGGCAACAGTGAGCACCATGGGCACCCATCTCGTTCCGCATGACGCGGCCGGCAAGCGGCTCGATGCGTGGCTCACGGCTCAACTCGAAAATGTGAGCCGCGCGCGTGTGCAGTTATTACTCTCCGCGTCCAAGGTGTTGGTCGATGGAGTTGCAGCCAAGCCGTCGCTGAAGCTGCGCGGTGGTGAGAGCGTCGAAGTTCTTGGCGATCCGGAGCCGCGGCCGCTGCGAGCTGTGGCTGAAAATATCCCGCTCGACATCATTTACGAAGACGACGACCTCTCCGTGATCAACAAGCCGGCAGGAATGATGGTCCACGCAGGCGCGGGCGCGGCGCACGACGATCCGGAAAAAGACGAACGCAATCGCGGGACGCTGGTGAACGCGCTGCTCGGCCATTATCAGCAGCAGCTCTCGTCGACGGGAGGCGCGCTGCGCCCGGGCATCGTGCATCGCCTGGACAAGCAGACCAGCGGGCTCATCATCGTAGCGCGCAATGACGCCGCGCATCTCAAGCTGGGCGAGATGTTCTCGCGGCGGCAGATGCGCAAGACCTATCTCGCGCTGGTGCATGGCAGCCTGAAGCAGGATCGCGGCACCATCAACGCGGCGATCAGCCGCGACGTGCTGCGCCGCACTCGCATGACCACGCGGCGGGAAGAAGGCGCGCGCACGGCGATCTCGCATTACACCGTCGTCGAACGGCTCGACACGCGCTTCGGCAAGTTCACGCTGGTCTCGGTGCGCATCGAAACCGGCCGCACCCACCAGATTCGCGTGCACCTCTCGTCGATCGGTCATCCCGTCGTGGGAGACACGCTGTACGGCGCTCCGGCGGTGATTCCAGCAAGTCAGCAAGCCAGCGAGCGAGCGGGTCAGCAAACCCGCAAGAAAGTTTCGCGGCGAGATGACGCGCTGCTTGAGACGACTTCGCTCGACCGCAATTTTCTTCATGCCGCGGAGCTCGAGTTCGCACATCCGCGGACGAACCAGCCTCTAAAATTAGAGGCTCCGCTGCCTCCAGCTCTGCAGGAGTTTTTGGAAGGCTTGAGAAAGTAACGCTGGTCGTGCCATCAGCCCCGCATTCCCAACGTCGCTGAGATTCTTCCTCCCTTCGGTCGTCAGAATGACGGGGCTTTAAAAAAATCACAGCTGTTTCAATCATGGTGACTCATTTTGGTTTCTAAGAAACGTGGAAGCAGCATCGAACAGGCACCGGAGGTACGTCCCTACTTCACCCCTGCGGCGTTCAAGTTTCTCCGCGACCTGAAGCGGAACAACCGGCGCGAATGGTTCGAGGCCAGGCGCGAAATCTACGAGCAGGAGCTGAAGCAGCCCATGCTCGCGCTGATCGAGAAGGTCACGCAGGGCATGATGGAGTATGCTCCGGGACACATTCGTCCCGCGCAGAAGAGTTTCTTCCGCATCTATCGCGATACCCGCTTCTCTCCGGACAAGACGCCGTACAAAACCCACGTCGCTGCGTGGTGGACACGGAGCGGGTTGGAGAAGACTTCAGGCGGCGGATATTATCTGCAGGTTTCGCCTACCGACCTGGTGATTGCTGCCGGCGTTTTCATGCCGGCCAAGGAGCAACTGTTCGCGATCCGCTCCCATCTTTGTGAGCATCACGAAGAGTTCGGCCGTCTTATCAACGAGAAGAAACTACGCCGCGCCATGAACCTTCACGATCCGATCGCGCTCACTCGCGTGCCCAAGGGCTTCGTGGCGGACCATCCTGCGAGTGAATGGATTCGCTGGCGGCAGTGGGGCGTGATCGTCAATCTTCCCGCGGAAGAAGCTCTGAAGCCTTCGCTGGCCGTCATCGCACGCAAGCATTTTCAACTGGCGCAGCCTCTGGTGGACTTCCTCAATGCGCCGTTACTGAAGCAAGCCGCGCCGCGGAAAAAGCCTCTGTTTGGTCTTTACTAAGCTCTCGAGCGCGCCTAAACTCGCGCAATACGGTTGTAGTTCAAACCCGCTCTGGACAAGGGTTCGGCGAGCATCTCAGGTCGAAAATGCCTCAAATCGGCAAGAAAACCCATAAAAACCGATAAAAGCCGCAAAAAACCTGTGGAAAGCAGGCTTTTGCTGTTGACAAAGTTTTTTGAAAGCCGCAAGGTAAACGGCGGTGGGTTCTTTCGGACCCGCATAAACACAGGGCCTTTCGGCTGTAGCCGAAGCAGTGGGTGGATGCGGAGAGAGGAACCGTCAGCAAGTAACCGGAGCCCATCGACTCCGGTTCGAGCAAAACGAAATCAGGAGGAAACACATGGCAACAGCACTTACCAAGACAGCTCTCGTCCGGCTCATGGCCGAAAAGCTTGAACTGACCAACAAGCAGTCCGCAGCATTCTTTGACCTGCTCGCCGAAACGGCAGTCAAGGAAACCAAGAAGAACGGCGTATTTGTCATCCCCGGCCTCGGACGCCTGGTGAAGGCAGAGCGCAAGGCACGCATCGGCCGCAACCCGCAGACCGGCGAGCAGATCAAGATCAAGGCGAAGACCGTGGTGAAGTTCCGCGTGGCCAAGGCCGCGAAGGACGTTATCGCTCCGCCCAAGAAGTAGTTTTCGTTTTACTGGCAGCCGCCGCCATAGAAAAAAACACGCGGCAAACACTAATTAGGGAGAGGGAGACGGAGTGAGGCTCGTCTCCCTTTTCTTTTTCTGCCGACTCGTTCTTTCTTACCCGGCTTGCTTCACGAAAAGTGCGCGAGCGACCAGCGACGCACCGAAGCATACGATCACGGCCTGGATCAGCAGCTGCGCGTTATAGCGCCACGCCAGCACCAGGAAGCACGCAAGGAGCGCGATGTAGAAGGTCTCCGAGACCATCGCCAGACTCCAGTTAGGCACGGCTGTGGACGCAGAGACGCGCGGCGTGGCGCTGGGCAGGAATCGCGCCACACGCGCCTTGTATTCGAGATAAGGCTGCCCCTGCTGCGCGGTGAGATAGGCCTCCTCGCCAAGCACCAGGCGGAGAATCTGCAGGAAGCTGGCAATGACGAAGAAGATCGCGCCTGAGGGCGGCATGAGGACGGCCACCGCCAGCTGGCTGAGGAAGCTGCCCAGGTAAAGCGGGTTGCGGACATAGCGATAAGGCCCGGCAGCCATGATGGTGTGCGCGTGCATCGCTCCCGAGGTCACGATGGAAGCGCCGAGATACGCCGTTCCCCACGTTCGCAGCGAGGCTGCAGCGGCGAGCAGAAGAATGGCCAGCACCGTCACGATCAGCGATGCGGTCTCGAGCGGCAGCACACGTCCCAGCTCACCCGACAACTCAAGCCAGGTCGTGCTGATGGCTCCAGAGCTTCTGCCGAAGCGCTCCCAGGGCGCCCAGAACCCCAGGAAGTAAATGAGAAAGCCGATCCACATCCGGTAGCGAAATTCAAATTGCGACGCCTTCATTGCGCCGCAGCCTCATCTTTGTAAATCACGGCCACTTTCACGATGGTGCATACAACGCGGCGAAAAACTTGCATGTCGAACCTCTCTTACGGGAAGTTCCGCAAGTTTAGCAGCAGGCCGGAACAGTGAGCTTGAGAGCTCAGTCCGGTGGCGGATAGTAAGGCAGCTTGTCGTTGCGCTGCTCCGCGCGCTTCACGGTCACATCGTCGAAAAGCAGCGGCGGCGCAATCACGGTTCGAGGAATCTCGCCGAAGGAGTTGAACACATATGGCTCGCTGCCGGCGGCGAGAATGCCGGAGCGCAGCAGGCGAAGGTTGACGTCTTCAAGCTCCGCACCGCGCACCAGCTCGCGCGATCCATCGGCCACCTTGATGCGATAGAGGGTGCGTGGACGCGAAGCGCCGCTGATGGTCTCGACGAAGTAAACGGAATCGAGTCCCTGGTCCTTGCCCATCGCGACCAGCTTCTTCATCAGCTCGTCGTCGGGAATCGTTTCGCTGGCCTCCACCTGCAGGACGCCGATCTGCGGGCTTGCCGGTTGCGCGGTCGCCGCGCGGGCGTGGCCGTTTGAGTTGGGAAAGTCGCGAATCGGCTCGCGGCCCACCAGATAGTTCGTCAGCTTTCCGCCGTCCACCAGCGTCACGCTCTGCGCCGGCACGCCTTCGTCATCGATGGTGTAAGCCCCGAGCACCGGCTTGCCTTTGAATTCGGTGATACCGGGATCGTCGACGACCTTTATGAAGTCGGGAAGGACGCGCGTTTTGTAGCTCGATGCGAAGGGCCCCACCGTGCGGGCGGTCGAGCCAAGCTGCGGACGGCGCGCAGCCACAGCATGCGCAAAGAGATCATCGAAGGTGCGTGCCGACGCGTTCCCCGCAAACAGCACCGGCCCGTGATACTCGTCGCCGATCACGGGCGCGCTGCGAAGTTCATGCAGGCCGGTCAGGATGCGGATGACGCCGTTGCGAAATCTCTCCGCCGTGCCCAGGTCGGCCGGCGTGAGTCCGGTGACTCCATAGGATCGCTCCAGGCGCATGCCGTCCGCGGCCTGCGTCTGCGCCGTGACCTCCGCGCGGTACTCGACCATGCTTTTGCGCACGATGGCGCCTTCGCTGTTCACCAGGTACTCGGTGCGTGTGCGCGACTGCACGGAGCCTTCGCTGGTTTCGATCTCCTGCGCAAAATCCTTTGCGCCGCTGTCGTTGCGGTAAAGGCCTGTGGCCTCGATGATGCGCTGCTTCCACGCGTTCTGATCCAATTCACTCTTCGCGAGAGGAGCAATGGAAACGACTGCTTTCTCCTGCGAGAAGTCGTCGGCCTGCGGCGGAGTCTGCACCGATTTCAGCGCTGCCTGTTTCGCCGTGTAATTGTTGAGCGCAGCCTTGTAGGCCGTATCGGTGGCCGACCACAGCGCGTACTGCAGTGCCAGCGGATCGTTGTCCGTCGTTGCAATCTGCAGCGAGCCCTGGCCTCGCTCGCCTGAGCTATCCAGCTTGTAGTCGCCGGAGCGCACCGTCACCCGCACAATGCGTCGGCCGAAGGCTTGCTCGCCGACAAACGCGCCGTAGCTGGCATCGGCCTTATACTCGCCGATCTCGTCGATGCGGTATTCGATGAAATAGGGCTTCTCGAATCCGGGCAGCTGCAACTGCTGCTTGCTGCGATCCAGCTCCGCAAGCATAGCCTTGAGCACCGGATCTTTCTGCGCATCGGCGGCCGACGTCGATACCTGCTGGGTCATCTGCTGGGCCATCTGTTGGGCCGAGGCCAGCGAGGACAGTATTAGCGCGGCGCCGAAGAGACTCATGCGGCTGTTCATTTCTGCACCTCGCCCGAAGCCTTGGCAGTTGGAGGCGGCAGAATGGGCGGCCGCGATATGCCCTGCTGCTGGCGCTGCGTCTCGATTTCGCTCACCAGCATGGCCGGTGCGATTGCCGACACCGGAATCGTGCCCGACTCCGCGCCGCATTCTCCGTTGAAGACTTCGCGCTTGTCTCCAGTGGCAAAAATGCGGTTGAGCGCAGCCTGTGGCGTGCCCACAATGCTCACGCCGCGTACCAGCTCATCGGGACGGCCATCGGTGTAAACGCGATAGACCACCAGCGGAATCACCTGGAAGGCCTGCGGCGCATTGCGCGTCGTCACTGCGAAGCCGGAGGAGATGTCTTCGAAGTAGAGACCATAGGGCTTGTTCTGCTTCTTGGCCTCGTCGATCAGCATCTTGCGCAGGGTTTTCTCGGGAACGGTCTTGGTCGAAGTCACAATGAGGTTGCCCTGGCGTCCCGTGGGCATCAAGCCGATCTGTGCGCGGCCATGGCCGTTGGAGTTGGCGAAGCTGGCGATGGGCAGGCGCGACATCAAGAAGGTTTTCAGTACACCGTCCTGAATCAGATTCACCTTCTGCGCGCGCTGGCCTTCATCGTCGTAGCTGTAGTAGCCGCTGAGCGAGGTGCCCTCGAAGGTGGTCATCGTGGGATCGTCGGCCACCGAGAGAAAGCTGGGCAGGATCGGCTTGCCGATATCCTTGGTGAAGGTCTGGCCCTCCTGATCGCCGCGCTGGCGTTGGCCTTCCAGCCGATGACCTAACACCTCATGAAAGAAGACGGCAGCGGCGCGGCCCGAGAGAATCGCCGGCCCATCGAAGGGCTGGGTGACGGGCGCATCGCGCAGGTCTTCGAGGCTCGCACCCAAGCGGTGGATCGCTGCTTCCATCTCCTTTTGCGCAGGCAGGCCGGAGATCGTTTCCGCCTCGAAGGTCTCGGCGCGAAAGAGGTCCATTCCATCGGCAGCGCGCGTACTGGCAAAGACCACCAGGCGCGCGGAGCGATGTGGATCGACGATCTTCGCTCCCTCCGAAGACACGAAGTAGCCGGTCTCGTCCTGCACATTCAGCATGACGAAGTTCGAATACACGTGCGGATAGTCGCGGAAGATGTTCGACAGTGAGCGCAGGCGCTGCCCCCACTCCTGCTTGTCGACCTGCGGCGCTACAACCGGCTGCCCCGCGGCGCTCGATGCCGGGTCCTTCGAGAAATCCGGCGAAGTGTCTTCCTCTTTGGCGCGAACCTCGGTCTCCGTCTTCACCTGCAGGTACGATTGCAGCGCGTTGCCGTAGCCGGTGTTGGTCGCCCACCACAGCGAGCGCCGGATGGCCTTGCTGTCATCCTCAAGCGGTAAGGGAATCGTCGTGATGGCCGAGGTGCGATGCGTCCCGTGGGTGTTGTCCAGCCTGGGATCGCCGACGCGGACTACCACATCGACAACGCGCTGATGCCCGGAGTCGTCGTTGAGCAGAGCGCCCTGTTGCGCGGTAAGGGCCACCGTGAAAACGTCGTGCGCGGAGTAGCTCAGGTAATACGGCGGTTGCTGGCCGTCCTTTGCGTCTTTGCCCAGGCTGCTTGTTGCGCGGCTCAACTCCGCGCTCATCGCATCCATCAGCGACGAAGAAGACTGGGCATGCAACGGCTTATCAATGACGGGAAGAATGACGAAGGCGGAAGACAGCAGGACTAGAGAGGTCAGACGGAAGCGAGATCGCGGCATGAGGAATAGAGGCCTCGAATCCCGGCCTGTGATGGGCTCAGTGTACTGGGAGAGCGGCGGCGAAGCAATCTGCTCAGCGAGTCAGTACACAAAAATCGCTTCGCTGCCCGGCGATATGATTTTGATATGCTCCTGTGCTTCGCTGCGGCTCGCGATGCCGTCTACATGCTGCCTCCCGACAAGCTGGCCAGGGCCATCCACCTCAGCCATGCTCGCACGCTGGCGCACTTCGGCGGAACGGCCTGGACTGCTCTTATTCTCTGGATGCTGGTGCGGATGCGGCTCGGCGAATTCATCCGCAACTGGGCCGCGCGGTTTTCGAAACGAGCCTGGGTGCAGGGATTGCTCTCGGCTCCGATCTGGCTGCTGATCCTCACCGCGCTCGACCTGCCCGCATCGCTGTTCATGGAGCACGTCTACCGTGCGTATGGCATCTCGGTCGAGAGCTGGGGCCTTTGGCTGAGCGATTTCGCAAAGTCGTCGGTACTCACATTGATCGTCGGAACCCTCGCCTTCAGCGCACTCTATGCCCTCATGCGTTGGAGCAAGCGCCGCTGGTGGCTGTGGTTCTGGATTCTCGCCATTCCCTGCGAGGCCGTGGCGGTCTTTGTCGTTCCCATCATGATCGATCCGCTCTTCGATCATTTCTCTCCGCTGATGAAGAGCGATCCCGCGCTCGTCGATCAACTGGAGCGGGTTGCCGCGCGCGGACACCTCAACATCTCGCCAGACCGGATGTTTGTGATGGACGCCAGCCGCAAGGTCACCGCTCCGAATGCCTACGTCACCGGCTTCGGAGCCTCAAAGCGCATCGTGGTATGGGATACCACGATCCAGGAAGTTCCCGCTGACGAGATCCTCGCCATCTACGGTCACGAGCAGGGGCACTACGTGCTGCACCACATCTATCTCGGCATGCTTTTTTCCTTTGCCGTGATGCTGGTCTTCTTTTGGATCGCGTACCGCATGCTTCTCTGGATGGTGCATCGCTTCGGCGCAGGATGGCACATTACGTCGCCGGAGGACTGGGCCTCGCTGGGCCTCATTCTGCTCCTCGTGACCGTGCTGGGCTTTCTTGCCGAGCCGGTCGGCAACGCCTTCAGCCGCTGGGAGGAGCACTCTGCCGACGTCTACGGGCAGGAGGTGATTCACGGTCTGGTCGCCGATCCGCAGGCCGTCTGTGCGCGGTCGTTCCAGCGACTGGGCGAGCTATGGCTCGACAGTCCTGACCCCAACCCACTCCTCGTCTTCTGGAGCTACAACCATCCGTCGGTGTCAGATCGTGTGAGGTTCGCGGCCGGCTACGATCCGTGGGCGCCCGGGCAGCATCCGAAGTATGTCGCGCGATGAGGCCGCGCCGTGGCATGCTGGATGCCATGGACTGCCTCTTTTGCAAGATCGTGGCCGAAACCATCCCGTCGAAGAAGCTGTATGACGACGCTGATGTCTACGCCTTTGCCGACATCGATCCCAAGGCCCCGTTTCACGCGCTCATTGTGCCCAAGGAACACATCGAATCGCTGGCCGACGCCGCGGCGAATCACAAATCCATCCTCGGCCACATGCATCTCACCGCAGCGGAGCTGGCGCGAACCCATGGCCTGAACAACGGCTATAGAGTGGTCATCAACACCGGCGCCGACGGCGGACAGACGGTATCGCATCTGCACCTGCACCTGATGGGCGGCCGCCCAATGCACTGGCCTCCAGGCTAGGGGACGACGGGACTGCGCGGGACTGCGCCTTTGGTGCAAAGCCTCAGGCGGATAGTTTTCCGCTGACGAAGCGATTGCCTGCGATCACAAAGCGGTGCGGTCTCTCGACCGCTTTGGTGATTCCGATCCGCGGCGTGGCCAGAATTTCTTCCGGACGATAGCCGTCGTCGCGAAACTGTAGCTCCGAGGCCGCCTTGGTTACGTCGATGCCGTTGTGTCCGGCGCGGGTGATGCCGAGCGCCTGGCAGAGCCGGCCCGGTCCGGAGGTGAGCAGCTGCGGCCTGGCATTGGCAGGCAGTTTGCGCAGGCGCGCCATCGTCTCCAACCCTTCCACTGGCTCCAGGGCGCGGATGAGTATGCCGCCGGCCTGGCCATCTGGCTCGCAGGAGACGTTCAGGCAATAGTGCATGCCATAGATGAAGTAAACATAGGCGACTCCCGGCGGCCCGAAGAGGACGGCGTTGCGCTCGGTCTTGCCGGGAAAGGAGTGCGAGGCTGGGTCGTCGAGGCCGAAGTAGGCTTCCACTTCGACGATGCGCCCGGTGAGGGACTCGCCGTCCAGGCGGTGAGTGACCAGCTTGCCCAGAAGATTGCGGGAAACAACGTCCGGGGGATGGATATAAAAACTTCGCGGAAGCAGCTTACGGACTGGCATGGGCTGCTCCGATTATTTCAGGTCATAAAAGCGAGGGGATAGGGTTTAGGGGGTAGGAGATTGGACACGGCGAGATGTGGGCACTCGCGCGGACCGGCGCTGAAGCCCTATTTGGGGTAGGGCTGGATTCAGGGGCCTGACGGCCCCTGCTCCCTCCGGGGTGTGCGCTTTTCAACCCTCTGCTTGGTCGCGGACCTGTTCCTGGCCACGCACTTCTCAGCCAACCGCTCCTTAGCTACGGGCTTTTTAGCTGCCCTGAATCGCCGCCAGCACCTCTTCCGCGTGGCCCTCCGGCTTGACTTTGGGAAAGATTTTGAGCAGCGTCTGGTCGGGGCCGATGAGGAAGGTTGTGCGCTCGATGCCCATCACTTTCTTCCCGTACATGTTCTTTTCTTTCAGCACGCCAAACTGTTTCACCACTTTTTCGTCTACATCTGCAAGGAGCGGGTAGTTCAGGTCGTACTTTTCTTTGAATTTCTTTTGCGCCTTGGGCGTGTCGCGGGAGATGCCGAGCACTACGGCTCCGGCCTGCTGGAGCTTGGTGAAGGTATCGCGGAAGCCGCAGGCCTCGATGGTGCAGCCCGGCGTATCGGCACGGGGATAGAAGAAGAGAATCACAGGCTTGCCGGCAAAGTCGCTGAGGTGCACGGTGTTTTCCTGGTCGTCCTGAATCGTAAAGTCGGCAACTTTCTCATGCAATTCCATCGATGTCCTCGAAGATCCGATTTTGCGCCGCGTGCAGTTGCGCTCCGCGTCTTATAGATTGTTGCTTAGTTGATGGATTCATGTCACGGGATGGGATGGGCGGAATGAAGTCGGCCTACATACGGAGTTTCGCGCTGTGCATGCTGGGCGCTGGAATCTCCCTGCCGTCGTATGCGCAATACGTGGGCCGCGTCGACACCAACAAGGATGCGAAGACGCCCACGCTGCGGGCCACGGCCGTGCTCGAATACACCGGCGACGTGACCAGGCCTGTCGCCAGCCGCCTGGTTCCTCTCGCGGTGTGGGATGGCAGCACCTATCAGCCCGGCGGCCTCTACATGGCCCAGCCGGTGCCCATGGCGGTCGAGTCGGGTACGCAGTACGAGCTGGAGTTGGCGGGCGTTCCCAAGGGACTCTTCGACGTGAAGGCCGCCGCCGATGTCTCCGGTTCATGGATCGCCATAGGCGCTTATCAGAAGCCGGTCTCGCCGAAGGCGTCGAAACTGCGGGCATCGAAGAACCAACCCCAGTTTGTCCACGACGCGGGATACGACGACGACAAGCCGCACTTCGCGCA
>NZ_LBHJ01000012.1:0-98153 GCF_001006305.1 Silvibacterium bohemicum | reverse complement strand
AACTGGCACCGGCTCGGGCTCTGATAAAACCGCCAGCAACGCGCCGCCTGTCGATCCCGACCGTCCTACGCTGCATAAGCGAACGGATTCGGGCAGCGGGTCGAACTCGGGAAACACGTCCAATGCTGGCGGCAGCTCCGGTTCGAATAGCGGCTCGGGTACGGGTTCTGCGTCTGGAAGCGGTTCGACTTCAGGCAGTGGCGATTCCGGAAGCTCCTCGGGCAGCGGCAATGCTCCTTCGGTCGATCCTGATCGTCCCACGCTGCACCGTCATGGGAGTTCCGGGAGCAATTCCAGCGACAACGGCGCGCCGGTCTCGGCCACCATGGATGTCGATCCCGATCGACCGCGCCTGCGCCGGGGCGTCCCGACGAATCTCGAATCGCTCGACGTGCCGTCCAATGTCGAGATTGCCAAGCTGGCCGGGAAGCCGGAAAATCTTGAGCAGATGGTCGCGGTCTCCGACATAAAGACCCGGGAGCCGCATAACTTTGTTTATTCCTGGACCGATCCCGACACCGAAAAGAAGATGCAGTCCGCGCTCGAGGACATGGCGAAGAACCTGCTCGCCGGGAAGCCGATGCAGCCTGCCATCTCCAGCCAGCCTGCCCCGGCCAAGAAAACAACCACGGCGGCTGCAAGTCAGACCGCGACTCATCCTGGGACCACGCACCGGACGGCGAAGAAGCCTACTGCGCCGGCGCTGCCCGAGCTTGCGAACGAGCAGTTCAAGGCCTACGCGCTGACTTTTGGCGGCGGCGCCACGCTGGTCTTTTCGGCGCAGAGCACCATGCCTGACGGCAAGGTGAAATACGTCCTGCTTATCGCGCAGCCGGACTTCAACGGCACGCCGCAGGTGATCTACAAGCAGGTCACCAGCGAAGATGAACTCGATGTAATCCCGCGCATGCAGCTGGTCGATGCAGCCGACACCGACGCCGACAATCGCGCCGAGCTGATCTTCGAATTGGCCGGAAAGAAAGACCGGCAATATGCCATTTATAGGGTCGCCGGTGGCTCGGTCGAGCAGGTCTTTTCCACCGCGGGAAGTAGCTGACGGCTGGATTCGAAGCCCGCTACAATCTGCTGCAGTGAAATTCATGCTCAATTCAGCCTCGCAGGATAGACCTGGCATGGCACATCTCCGCATTCTGACCGCCGCTGGCGTGCTCGTCGCCGGCATACTCTTTTCCGCTCCCTCCCCCGCAATGGCGTTTACCACTATGGACTTCGGCCCCAGCAATCCCTTCTACGCTCCCAGCACGTTGCCTTTTCACGCGCCGCCCTTCGACAAGATCAAGGACAGCGATTACCAGCCTGCCATCGAGGCCGGCATGGCGCAGCAGCTTCGTGAGATCGAAGCCATCGCCGACAATCCCGCGCCTCCTACCCTCGAAAACACGCTGGTGGCCATGGAAAAGAGCGGCGAGCTTTTCAACCGCGCCACGCAGGCCTTCGATGGCGTCACTGGCGCGAACACCAACCCCACGCTGCAGGAAGTGAAGAAGATCGAGGCGCCCAAGCTGGCTGCGCACGACGACGCGATTTACCTGAACGACAAGCTCTTTCGGCGTGTCGAGGCGATCTACCAGCAGCGCGGTTCGCTGCATCTCGATGCCGAATCGCTGCGCCTGGTCGAGATCTACTACCAGAGGTTCGTCCACGCCGGCGCGAAGCTCTCCCCGGCCGACAAGGCCACGCTGAAGAAGCTGAATGAGGAGGCCTCATCGCTGTCGAATGCCTTCTCCTCCAAGCTGCTCGACGCCACCAAGGAAGCTGCGTACTTCACCCCGGACAAAGCTGCGCTCGCCGGCCTCAATGACGCCCAGATTGCCGCCGCGGAGCAGGCGGCGAAGGGACGCGGCAAAGAAGGCTACCTGCTGCCGCTGCAGAACACCACGCAGCAGCCCGATCTCGCCGGGCTGAGCGACCGCGCCACCCGGCAGGCGTTGTTCCAAGCTTCATGGACACGCGCCGTACGCGGCGACGCGAACGATACGCGCGATACGATTGCGCGCCTGGCCCAGCTTCGCGCCCAGAAGGCCAAGCTGCTCGGCTATCCCAGCTTCGCGGCCTGGAAGCTCGAAGACCAGATGGCCAAGACGCCCTCGGCCGCGCTTGCCTTCATGGATGGGCTGGTGCCGGCGGCAACCGCCAAGGCTGCCGGCGAGGCCAAAGACATTCAGGCTCTCATCGATAACCAGCATGGCGGCTTCACGCTCCAGCCCTGGGATTGGAATTTCTACGCTGAGCAGGTACGTAAGGCTCGTTACGATCTCGACGAGTCCCAGGTGAAACCCTATTTCGAGCTGAACAACGTCCTTGAGAACGGCGTCTTCTACGCGGCCGGCCAGCTCTACGGGATCACCTTCGAAGAGCGCAAGGATATCCCCGTCTATCACCCGGATGTGCGCGTCTTCGAGGTCTTCGACGCCGGCCACAAGCCGCTCGCGCTCTTCTATTGCGATTACTTCAAGCGCGACAACAAGAACGGCGGCGCGTGGATGAGCGAGTTCGTCGGCCAGTCCAGGCTGCTGGGCACGCTGCCGGTGGTCTACAACGTGGCGAACTTCACCAAGCCTGCGCCGGGCCAGCCTGCGCTCATCAGCTTCAGCGATGTCACCACCATGTTCCACGAGTTCGGGCACGCGCTGCACGGCATGTTCTCCGACACCGAATATCCGCTGCTCGCGGGCACCGACGTTCCCCGCGATTTTGTTGAATTTCCCTCGCAGTTCAACGAGCACTGGGCGCTCTATCCCTCCGTCTTCAGCCATTACGCCAAGCACTATCAGACGGGCGAGCCCATGCCCGCCGAGCTGGCGGCGAAGATCAAACAATCCTCCCGCTTCAACCAGGGCTACGCGCTCACCGAGCTGGTCGCTGCTGCCGAGCTCGATATGCAATGGCATACGCTTCCCGCCGATGCACCGCTGCAGCATCCGGACGAGTTCGAAGCCCAGGCGCTGAGCAAGACGCACTTATCGATCAGATATGTGCCGCCGCGTTATCGTTCTTCCTACTTTTCGCACATCTGGGGCAGCGGTTATGCGGCTGGTTATTACGCGTATCTCTGGAGCGAGATGCTGGACGACGACGCCTACCAATGGTTCGAAGACCACGGCGGACTCACGCGAGCCAATGGCGACCGCTTCCGCAAGATGGTGTTGTCGCGTGGCAACACCGAAGATCTCGAAGAGCTGTATGCCGCATGGCTGGGATCGAAGCCGCGCATCGAACCGATGCTGAAGTATCGCGGACTGGACCAGGCTCCGGAGTCGAAGTAGCGCCGTTTACTCTACATAGAAACCGTCATTTCGACGACCAACGGGAGGAAGAATCTCGGCGATGATGGCCCAACCACATCGCCGAGATTCTTCGCTACGCTCAGAATGACGTGGCGATTGAGCGGGTTTTAAGTGGTCCGCATTGCCGCTTCAACCGCCATCTCCGCAGCGCGAACAACCTCCGCCTCGTCGCCGAAGCCTTTGAGCCACTGCACCTCCGGCTCGCGGCGAAACCACGTGAGCTGGCGCTTGGCGTAGTTGCGATGCCCCTGCTGCGCGGCGGGAATCGCCTCCGCTACCGTCATCTCTCCCTGGAGAACGGCGCGAGCCTGCTTATAGCCGAGTGAGTCCAGCGGTCCCCGCACAGGTCCTGCGGGTGGTTCCCCGAATTTCTCGATGAGCCGGCGCGTTTCTTCGACCAATCCCTCGGAGAACATCTGCGCGGCACGCTGGTTGATGCGCGCGTAGAGCGCCTTCCGTTCGGGATCGAGGCCGATGCGGAGAATGCGATATCCGGTGAGCCGGTCGCGGCCCGCCTGCCACGCCTCGGAGATGGGCAGCCGCGAGGCCAGGCACACCTCGATGGCGCGGATCAGCTTCGGCGTGTCGTTTGAGTGAATTCTTGCCGCCGTCACCGGGTCCAGACGATGCAGGATGCGCCACAGCCATGCTCCCCCATGTAGCGCACGGCTCCGCTCCAGCCGCGCCCGCAGATCCTCGGAGCGCTGCGGTCCGGGGAACAATCCGTCGATCAGGGCGCGCAGATACAGCCCCGTTCCTCCGGTCACAATGGGCAGCCTGGACCGCGATGCGATGCCGGCGAGAGCGGCGCGCGCCAGCCGCGCGTAATCCCCGGCCGTGCATTGCTGGTTCGGCGCGAAGACATCGATGAGATGATGCGGGGCGCGTTGCCGCTCGGCCGGCGAAGGCTTGGCGGTGCCGATCTCCATCTCGCGATAGACGGCTACTGAATCGCAGCTGACGATTTCACCGCCGAAGCGCTCCGCCAGCGCGAGGGAAAGCGCGGTCTTGCCGCTGGCCGTGGGGCCGAGGAGTACTACGAGCAGCGGGGCGGGAAGCGAAGAACCGGGGAGCAAGGACTCGGGCGAAAGGGAGTTGGGATTTACCAAAAACGCCACCATCCCGGCGCAAACACGGAGTGCGGAGCTGCCCGCCACAGCGCGAAGATCGCGATCAGTGCGGCAATCACCAGCAGCCCGGTCACCTGGCGGCGCTTCAATCGTTCCCGTACGTCCACAGGCTTATTCTATTGCGGCTCGCAGCCGCATACGGCCGTTCATAAACAGCGCACATTACTCCCGGCAGAATGTCATGCAGCTCCCAGCCCGCCGATTTCAATCGGTTTCTTCCGGCAAGCAGGCTTCCGGGGATCGATCCGGCGGCGTGGAATTGATATTACCTCCGGACAGCGGTTGCTCCCCGGCCCCTTGTGTCCGGAAAAATTGGCTCCGCCGCTGCCAACCGCTTCGTGGAACAGACCTGAAACTCGCTTCGTCAGAATTCGAAATGGCGGGATCGCGCAGGTTTCAACGATCGCGCAGATTTGATTCGCGCCAGGATTTGATTGGCGCCGGGAGCGACTACTGCAATGGGAATCCAGACGGCAGCGCTGCCTCAAGATGGATTTGTTCTCCGGTGATGGGGTGCTGGAAATTCAGAAATTCCGCGTGCAGGAAATATCCTCCATCGCCGGGGAGGCCGGGGTGATTTTCAAGAGGCTGGCCGGTTACGCCGTATAGAGGATCGCCAACCAGAGGATGGCCAATGGAGGCCAGATGGATTCTGATCTGATGAGGGCGGCCCGAAGATAGAGTCACCTCAAATGTTGTGGCGCTTGTGGTGCGTGTGAGCACCCTTGCCAATGACTTGGACGGTTTGCCGTTGGGGCTGGCGGCCCAGACGGAACCGAGACGCGGGTGCGGTACGAGACCGATGGGGGTGAGAATTTCGTAGACGTCCTGCTGTGCAATGTTTTGCGCCAGCGCGCGGTAGATCTTTTGAACTTTGGCCGTGTTCCAGCTTGCGGTTAGATTCGAGGCCGCCTGCGGTGTCCTGGCAAAGAGGACGATGCCGGAGGTGCACCGGCCCAACCTGTGGACGGGGTTTGCGTTGGGGGCATGCTTTTGCACCAGACGCAGAAGGGTGTTTTCCATGAAGCCGCCGCCGGGGAGGGTGGGCAGCCCGCTGGGTTTGCTGACGGCCAACAGGTAAGCGTCATCGAACAGGACTTCAAAGTGTTGAGGGGCGTCCGGCTCGATCCAGGGCGGCCGGTTCCAGACAAGGGTCTGGCCTGCCGCGACAGATTCGCTTCCATCGGCGGTGATGTCGTTGAGAGCGACTTCGCCGTTGTTCAGTGCCTGTTGCCACTCTTGTGGGCTTGAGTGGGGGTAAAGGCTTGCCAGGTGTGCCAGCAGGGTTTGCCCATCGTATTTGCCGCCGATGATTGTGGTATAGGCATAGCCCCGATTGAGCATCTTGTTCGAGTGTAGGCTTTGTATCTGCGGCGGCAGTTGCCTGCTTTCCCAGCGACATGGGATTCAGGCACCAAGCACTCCCAATGCGCCCGCTGTGTGGAGAGGCCGGATTCCGCGCTCACCGCGCGGCAATCTCTTTCGCCGCAGTCCAGACAGACGCGCCTCTCGCCACCTATAACGTAAGCGCGAAACACAGTCGCGAACTCGCCTGATATTCAACCAAGGATGACGGAACGACATCCGGGCGATCCAGAGGGCTTCGCGTTCGTCAGCATGACGCTATCGAGTTCCGAACCGCCTCGGGATCACTTCCGGCCCGGGCAGTTACTTCCGGTCCGGGTAGTTACTCCTGGCCGGGCTGGATGTTGTAGAGGAAGTAGAAGCGCAGCTCGAGAAAGGGTCCTTTGAAGTTCTTGGGCAGCTGCGGATAGGGCGAGGCCCCGGTGATGCCGCCCCAGGCTGCGCGGTCCAGCGATACGTCGCCCGAGGGCAGCTCCAGGTGCATCTCCTTCACGCTGCCGTCGGGCAGGATCTTGAAGCGGATGCCCACGCGTCCCTGCTTGTTGAGCGGCGGCTGCGCGGCTTCGGGAATGATGGGGTACCAGGCCCGCTTGGTGTCGAAAATCACCCGCTGGATATAAGGCCCGAAGTCGACGCCCATGGTGTCGCTGAGCACATCCACGGCGCCGTTCATGCCGCCATGCTGGGACGGCGCTCCGGCACCATCGTCGCCGCTATACTCGCCGCCGTGGCTGCGCGCATTGCGGGCCAGGTCCTGCAGCTGCTGGCCTACGGTAGTCTGACCGGTCTGGAAATTGGGCTTGGTAGGAGCCGGTGTGGGCGCCTCGAGCTTGGCCTGCTGGTTATTGGGCAGCGGCTGGGCCGGAGGCGTGGGCTGCTGCTGCGCTACCTGGGGAGCCGGCGGGGCAGGCGTCTGCGGAGCGGGAGGAGCAGGCTGCTGGACGGGCTGCGGCGGTCCCGCTCGCTTCATCGCCTCCAGCTCGCGCAAAGTCTTCTTGTCCAGCGTCGGGTGCGGCGACTGCTGAACCCGGTTCTTATCCGAAATAGCTTTCGCGTCCTTCGGCTTGATCTGCTTCAGCGCATCCGGCGGCAGCTCGAGGAAGGTCATCTCCTTCTGCCGGTCACGCAGGACCAGGGAGGGATCTTTCACGCGGATATTGAAGAGGTATCTGGGCCCGTAGAAGAGGAACCAGAAGATGACCATGTGAACGATCAGCGCGATCCAGATTTTCTCGCGCAGAGCCGCCCAGTTGCGATCGCCCTCGAGCTCCTCGATGACGCTCAGCAGCTCGTGAGGGTTCAGATCCTCATAGCGGTTGGTCGGCCGGAGGCGCGGGGGCTCAGGCGCCGCGGGAGGCGGAGGGCCGGGAGGGCTGTTTGGAACTACTGAGATCGGCATTCTAGAACGTTGGGCCTGCCAGGCATCCGCAAAGGACGCCGAAATTCGTCGCCGAAACGCAGATGGTCACGCGGGTGAAGCTGAACATATTCTCTCACCCTTTACGCCGGTTCCGCTGCGTTGTTTTATTTCCGCAATGTGGTTGGCCCTACAATCGAAGGGATGATTGAAGCGGCAGTGATTACTGTGAGCGACTCCTGTTCCCTGGGACAGCGGGTGGATCTCTCCGGACCGGCGGTTGCGACGGAACTGGCGACGCATGGGTTTGACGTAAGACTGCGCTTATTAGTAGCAGACGAACAGCAGGCCATAGAAGACGCGCTTCGATCCGCCGCAAATCAGGTCCCGCTGGTGGTAACTACCGGGGGGACAGGCATTTCCCCGCGCGACGTCACCCCGGAAGCCACCCGCGCGGTCTGCCATCGCCTGCTCGAAGGTGTCTCCGAGGTGATGCGCGCCGAAGGCCGCCGGGAGACTCCGTATGCTGCACTGAGCCGGGCAGTCTGCGGGACCGTGTATGTTCAGCGCTCTCCTGCAAATGATGCTAACCGCTCTCCTGCAAACGGAAATCAGCGCGATTCAGGCCATGGCGAGAGCCTGGTTCTGAATCTCCCCGGCAGCCCGCGCGGCGCGCTGACCTCCCTGCGGGCCGTGCTGCCCCTGGCAATCCACGCGCTCGAGCTGCTGAGCGGCCGCACCGAACCCTCCCTCCATCATGCCCAAAATGAGGGATCGCATTGAAGAAGCTGCTAGTTCTCTCGAATAAGTACCGGTTGCTCCTCCTCGCATTTCTCAAGCCGCTCGGTTTCTGGGGCGTGGGACTGATCGCCGCGCTCGACTCCAGCTCAATTCCAGTGCCCATGGATCTCATCGTGGCCGGATATGTCTGGAATGACGCCCACCACTTCTATCTCTATGTATTGATGGCATCGATAGGATCTTCGCTGGGCGGTCTCGTTCCCTACTTCATCGGCCGCGCCGGAGGCGAACTTTTCCTGCTCAAGCGCATCGATCGCGCGAAGTACGAACAGCTCCGCGACCGCTTCGGAAAGCAGGAGTTCCTGGCCCTGCTCATCCCCTCGATGATGCCCCCGCCCACTCCCTGGAAGCTCTTCGTCTTCGCCGCGGGAGTCTTCGAGATGCGCGTGGTGAATTTCATGCTCGCCATCTTTGCCGGCAGGGTGATCCGCTTCACCATCGTCAGCCTGTTGACCATCCGCTACGGTCCGGAGATCGTCCACGAGGTCGGGGAGCTGGCGTCGCGGCATATCGTGCCTGTGCTGGTTGTTTTGGGAGCGATCTTCGGCGTGCTGGCGCTGGTTGCGGTGCGCAAGAGCCTGGGCAAACGTCAGGTCGCCGGCTGAAGTGGCGCCGCGCGGACGGGCATGCGCTGCACACGCTTAAGGGCTTTCACCACAGAGGACACTAAGAGCACAGAGGACTTCGCTTGTGCCTTGCATCTTCGGAGATGTCTGGGAAAAAAAGGTATCTTCTATTTTTGAAGAGATTTAGTGGAGCCGCGTTGACGGGTATTTACCGCACGCGCTTAAGGGCATTTACCCCAGAGGACACGGAGTGCACAGAGGTCTTTGCTTGTGCGCTTCGTGTCCTCTGGCGATCGGGCAGAGATTTTGGTGTTCTTTAGCCGATCTTGCGTTCATCGCTCAGTACGTCGTCGAGCAGACCGGCCAGGGAGTGGGCGCGGGTGCGCAGCGATCCCTGGCTCTGGGTGGCGTGTTCGAGTGTGGCCAGCTCGTCGGCGATATTGAGCGCGGCGAGCACGGCTACGCGCAGCGAGTCGACCGTCTTGCCGTGCGAGGCGACGGCGCGCATCTTGGTATCGACCATCTCGGCCAGACGCCGGAGGTACTCCGGGTCATGGCCGCGCAGATGGTAGGTCTGGTCGTAGATATCGACGGTGATGGCTTCCATGGATTCGGCGCCGTTCGCGCTCTGGGGCTTTTGGTTCTGGGGCATCGGCTGACTCCTTCCGATAGGTTTAAGCCCGATTGATTACGCCGGGATCTCGTCCAGCTGCCTGAGCAGGCGTTCCACGCGTCCGCGAACGGTCTCCCGCTCTTTCTCGAGCGTCTGGATCTGGTCGTTATTCTGCGTGGTCTCAGTCGTGAGCTCGCCGATTCTGTGCTCCGCGTCTCCGAGCTTCTCCTGGAGATTCTCGGCGCGCTGCTCGGAGTTGAGTCCACTCTCCTCCAGGCTGCGCACGGTGTTCTCCAGCGTCTGCACGCGATGCTCGGCGGCGATGCGGGTTTCACGTTCATGCTTGAGCAGCTCCACCATGCGCAGCACACGCTGCTCGAGCGCGTTGAAGTCATCGGCGGCAATGGGGAGTTGAGCTTCTTCGAGAGCAAGCGTCGACATCTGGGGCACCTCTAAAACGGGGAAAATTTTGCGTACAGCTCTTCGCGCAGTATAGCGCTCCTAAACCCGTGGAAACCCCAAAAAGGGGCGGTTCGCGGGCCGGGTGTTCCTACTTGTGTACAACTGGCAACTGGATCAGCTTCGCAGCCGTCCGCCGATGAATTCCATCGCGGCGATGATCTTCTGCGAGAAATCCTGCAGCTCCTCTTCGCGAAGTGTTCGCTCGTTCGACTGGAAGACGGTGCGCAGCAGCAGCGAGAAATTTCCTGCGGGCACGGCCTTGCTCTGGGAGTCGCGCAGGATTTCTTTTGGCGCGAAGCTGCGCAGCTCGGGAATGGCGAGCGCCTGGAGCGCGTTCTCGATGGCCGCGTAGGCGACGGAGTCGGGAAAAAGCAGCGAAAAATCACGGCGCACGGCCTGGAACCTCGAGAGCTCGCGGACCAGAGGCTGACGCAGAGCAAGCCGATACAAGCGATCGAGAGAAAGCTCTCCGAGAAAACAGATCTGCTTTAACTTGCGCCGCTCGGCTTCGGCGGGATGGAGCTGGCCGAAGTATCCAACGGTGATTCCATCCACGGCTATGCGCGCTGCACGGCCGGGATGCAGCCAGGACGGCAGCAGCAGCGCGTCGAAATAGACGGAGCGCGAAGAGAATTTGCCGAGCAGCTCTTCGATGGTTCCCTTGAGGTCGTAGAAATTTACCTCGGCGTTGCCGAAGGCGCGGCCCGAGGCTCCGATGGCGAGCGACGGCTTTTCTTCCACCCTCTCGGTAGTGCCGCTGAACGCCGTTCCGATCTCATAGAGCGCCACGTCTTCGACATCGCGATTGAGATTGAGCGACAGCATGGCGACCATGCCGGGCAGCAGCGAGGGGCGCAGCATTCCCGCCTCTTCGCTGAGCGGATTGCCCATGGCCACGGCCGATGCAGGCTGTGGCGCGAAGAGCTCCGCGTCAGCCGCGGCACAGAAGGTCGAGGCGATGGCTTCGTTCCAGCCCAGCGCGAGTAGTGTGCGGCGGATGGTGGCTTCCTTTTCTGCCCAGGAAAGTTCGACAACGGAGCCCGAGAAGGCGGGTAGCGTGTTCTGGAAGCGGTTGTAGCCGTAGAGGCGCGCGACTTCTTCGATGAGGTCGATCTCGCGCTCCAAATCCAGACGCCAGCTGGGCAGCGTGACGTTGTAGCTCGCGGATTCGGTCTTCTGCAGACCGCAGCCCAATCCGGAGAGGATGGTCTCCGCCGCCGCAGCCGTGATGCCTTCGGGATCCTCGGTCGCGCCGAGGATGCGCTTCACCTCGCCTACGCTGAAGCTGACGCTCGAACGCTTCGCGGTGCGCGCTTCGCCTTCGGGAATAAGGACATCGGCGAATTCGCCTTGCTGGTATCCACCGGATTCGAGGATGATGCGGCTCAGCAGCGCGGACGCGATGGGCGCAGCGTTGAAGTCGGCTCCGCGCTCGAAGCGATGCGAGGCGTCCGTGTGCAGCAGGTGCCGCTTGGAGGAGCGGCGAATGCTGGTCTGATCGAACCATGCGGCTTCGACCAGCACGTTTTTCGTTTCGGCCGTGATGCGCGAATCCCATCCGCCCATGACGCCGGCCAGGGCGAGCGGCTTCTTTTCGTCGGCTACGATGAGGTCGTCGGGATCGAGTGTGCGCTCGATTTCGTCGAGTGTCTTCAGCTTCTCGCCCTTGCGAGCGCGGCGCACGACGATACCGCCCTCGATCTTGTCGAGGTCGAAGGCGTGAGTGGGCTGGCCCATCGCGAACATCACGTAGTTGCTGGCGTCGACCGCGTTCGAGATGAGCTTCTGCTCGAGCAGGCGAAAGCGCTCAACGACGATGCCGGTCGAGGGCTGGATCTTCACATCGCGCAGCACGCGGGCGGTGAAGCGTCCGCAGAGCTTGGGTTCTTCGATGAAGATGGGGTAGGCGGTCGAGGAAACTGCAGGTCCCTCCACTTCGCTTCGCTCCGGTCGGGATGACAAATCTTCGAGGGAAGCGTTGAGCGGTTGCAGGGCGAGTCCGTAGATGATCGCCGCTTCACGCGCGATGCCGTAGTGATTCATGGCGTCGACGCGGTTGGTGGTGATGTCCATCTCGAAGAGCGAGTTGTGTCTTGCCTCATCGGGATCGCCGTCGTGTCCTTCAACAAAATAAACGCCTTCCACGGCGATGCCACGCAGGGTCAGATCGTTGGCGAGCTGGCGATCGTTTACGTTGAGTTGCGGAAGGTAGGAGCGAAGCCAGGAGCTGAGAATTTTCATGCGAACTGCTCCAGAAAGCGCAGGTCTCCCGAGTACATCAAGCTGATGTCGCTGATGCCGTATTTCATCATTGCGATGCGATCGATGCCCATGCCGAAGGCGAAGCCGCTGATCTTCTTGGGGTCGTAGGCCGGCTGTTTTTGCTGCGCGAATCCGAAGACCGCGGGGTCGACCATGCCGCAGCCGAGCAGCTCGATCCATCCCGAGTGTTTGCACTTGCGGCAGCCTTTGCCGCCGCAGAAGGGACAGCTGATCTGCACGTCGGCCGAGGGCTCGGTGAAGGGGAAGAAGGACGGGAAGAAGCGTGTCTTCACGCTGGAGCCGAAGAGCTGCTTCATGGCGTAGTCCAGCGTGCCCTTGAGGTCGGCAAAGGTGATGTTGGTGTCGACGCAGAGCCCTTCGAGCTGATGAAAGATGGGCGAGTGCGTGGCGTCGGCCGCGTCGTTGCGGTGCACCTTGCCGGGGATGACGATGCGCACCGGCGGAGGCTGCTGCTCCATCGTTTTGATCTGCACCGGAGAGGTGTGCGTGCGCATGAGAAGGCGGTCGCGCAATGGCCTGCGCTCCTGGTTCGCGATGACGAGCGTATCCTGGGTGTCGCGCGCGGGATGGCCGGGCGGGAAGTTCAGCGACTCGAAGTTGTAGTAGTCGGTCTCGACCTCGGGACCCACTCCGACAGAAAAGCCGATGCGGGCGAAGATGGCCAGCAGCTCATTCTGCGTTTTGATGAGAGGGTGCTCGGCGCCAAGCTTGCGCTCTGTGCCGGGGAGGGTGATGTCGATCCGCTCGGAATCGAGCGCATGCGTGTGGCTGGCCTGGCCCGCTGTCTCCAGGCGCGTTTCGATCGCAGCCTTCAGCACATTGAAGCGCTGGCCGATGAGCTTTTTGGCCTCGACGGGAGCGGACTTCAGCCACGCGTCGCTGATGGCCTTGAGACGGCCCTGCTTGCGGCCCAGCCAGTGGAGACGAAAGGCTTCGACGGCGTCAGGAGTCGCAAGCGCCTTGGCCGAAGCGTCTACTTCAGCGGCGACGGCGGCGAAAGCCTGGTCCAGCTCGGCTTCGTTATAGCCGGGCAAAAGAGGGATTGCATCCCCAGAAACGTGCTCTGACATGATCTCTTCGAGGATAAATGATCGGGAGGGGAAGACTGGCTCAGACGTGCGGCGCGTCAGGCAGGTACGGCAACTTCGATAACCCGCGTCGTCGGCTCGGGGATGGGTTCGCCATCGGCTCGCAGGCCTTCGATATGAAATGCGACGCCTTCGCGGACGAGCTGCTCGGTCTCTTCAAATGTCGATCCGGCGACGCCCAGTCCAGGAAGATCCGGTACGTAGGCGCTCCAACCGGTTTCGGCCTTCTCAAAGATAACGGCGTATTCCTTCATTTGAGGCCTGCCTGCTTCAGAATGTTATTGTACGTCCCCTTCGCCATATCGGCAGATGGATGACCCGCGATCGTCACCTTGCCCAGTTTCAATGCGTGCTCGAATTGGCGATGACTTCCTCGCTGTGCCACCTGATGCCATCCTTCCCGCTCAATCAAGCGAAACATCGCGCACTTTCATGTGTTGTCGTTCCTTCGCACATGACATTACGCTCCGCTGCAACGGAGATTGGCTCAATACGGCTGGGAAGTTCGTGCGGTGCAAAACCCAAGTCACTTACGACGTCCGGCGCTACACTAATTTCATGATCCGCTCTTACCAGGGACACACCCCCGTCATCCCCGACAGCTGCTATGTCGACGTCTCCGCGCAGGTCCTCGGCGATGTGGTGCTTGGCGAGCATGCCAGCGTGTGGATGAATGCTGTCATCCGCGGCGATGTGCATTCCATCCGCGTGGGCGCGCACTCGAATGTGCAGGACTGCGCCGTGCTGCATGGGATGCGCTATCTGTATCCGGTGATCGTGGGCGAGTACGTCACCATCGGCCACAATGCCACGGTCCATGGCTGCGTCGTCGAGGATGCCTGCCTCATCGGCATGGGCGCGACCATCATGAACAACGCCCGCATCGGCGAGGGCTCGATTGTGGCTGCCGGAGCCCTGATCCCCGAAGGCATGGTTATTCCGCCGCGGTCTCTCGTCGCCGGCGTGCCCGGCAAGGTGCGGCGCGAGCTCACCTCCGACGACCGGGACCTGATCCTGAAATACGCAAAGAATTATCTCGATTACACCAAGATTTATCTGGAAGAGCAGACAAACTGGAAGTAGGTTTTACTTTGTGGGCAGGAATTCGATGTTGACGAGGTGGGCGGCGGGGCTGAAGCCAAAGTCAGCCGTGACCACGGTATCTTGCGGCGAGTCCAAAGCGAGCTCAACGCAGAACGCATCGGCGTAGGCAATTTTCGTGGTTGCCTTAATGATTGCTGCACGCACTGCGCGCTCCGGCGACGCTGGCTCAATCAGCAGCCCTAATCCATAAAGGCCCGACATCATGTATTCGTAACGGGCGCGGTCATAGCATTGGAAGAGTTTGCAGGCAATCTCCCCCCACTGCACCGCAGAAATCACAATTTTGATTTGGGCATTGGCATATGAGTCCAATAACTCGCGGACGCGATCAGAACCTGGCTCTTGATCCAAATAGCGAAGCAGGGCGCTGGCATCGAGCACGTACGTGGTCATTTCTCAGGTCAGCGCTCCTGCCAGCGGCGCTCGTCTTCCCGGCGTTCCGCGATCAGTTCGTCCGCCATCGATGGGCCGCCCTTGGTGATGCCGTGCAGTTCTTCAATCAACTGCTTCACGGGCTGCAGAACGATCTTTGATCCTTCCACGGTCACGGCGATCTTTGTGCCCGGCTCGATTCCCAGCTGGGCGCGGATTTCCGCCGGGATTACCAGCTGTCCCTTGGTGCTTATGGTCGTCACTTGGGTGCTCATGTCTTACATTTTATCAGAGGTAAGACGTTCAAAATTCTGTAAGGCGCGCCGCGCTTCATATACTGGTTGCATGAAACTGACCCGCTCCCGCACCCTGCAGCAGCGTGCTGAAAAACTTTTGCCCGGCGGAGTCGATTCGCCGGTTCGCGCCTTTCGCGCTGTGGGTGGAGAACCGCCCTTTGTTGTTCATGGCGAGGGCGCTTTCCTGTGGGATGAGGACGGCAATCGCTACATCGATTACTTCGGCTCCTGGGGGCCGATGATTCTGGGCCATGCTTTTCCTCCGGCTGTGGAGGCGATTCAGCAGGCGGCCGGCCGCAGCGCCAGCTTCGGCGCCTCGACGGCGGCGGAGGGCGATCTGGCGGAGCTGGTGGTGAAGGCCTTCCCCTCCATCGAGAAGCTGCGCTTCGTCAGCTCGGGCACGGAGGCCACGATGTCCGCCATCCGCCTGGCGCGGGCGTTTACGGGACGCAAGTATGTCATCAAGTTCGAGGGCTGCTACCACGGTCACTCCGATGGATTGCTGGTGAAGGCCGGCTCGGGCGTGGCTACCTTCGGCATTCCCGGTTCGGCGGGCGTGCCGGAGGAGATTGCGGGTCTCACGCTGGCGCTGCCTTTCAACGATATCGATGCGGTGCAGGCGGCCTTCGCCAAGTATAAAAATCAGATTGCCTGCATCATCCTCGAGCCGGTGGTGGGCAATGCGGGCACCATCGCTCCGGCGGAGGGTTATCTCGAAGCGCTGCGCGCAATCACCACGCTCGAAGGCTCGCTGCTGATCTTCGATGAAGTGATGACCGGCTTCCGTCTCGCGCTGGGCGGCGCACAGGAGCTTTATCGGATTCTCCCCGACCTTACGACGCTGGGCAAGATTGTGGGCGGCGGGCTGCCCTGCGCCGCTTTCGGCGGGCGTGCGGAGATCATTAATATGCTGGCGCCGCTGGGGCCGGTCTATCAGGCGGGAACGCTGAGTGGGAATCCGCTGGCCATGGCGGCTGGAATCGCCACGGTCGGGCATCTCATCGCGCACCGCGCCGAGGTTTACTCGCAGCTTGAGTCGATGAGCGAAGCGGTGGCCGAAGGGGTCGCGGTTGAAGCTGCAAAAGCCGGCGTTGCGCTGACGACAAATCGCGTGGGCGCGATGTGGACCTGGTTTTTCACGGCGGAGCCGGTGACGGATTTCGCGACTGCTGCGGCTTCTGACACCGCTGCCTTTGCGCGATTCCATCGAGCGATGCTGGAGCAGGGCGTGTGGCTACCCTGCTCGCAGTATGAAGCTGTTTTTCTCAGCACCGCACACACGATCGAGAACCTTGAGCAGACGATACAAGCGGCGAAGGCGGCTTTCGCTGCCGTTGCCGAAAGCCAGGGCCAGTCCGTTTCCGCCTGAAGGCAGATGACGCCGGTCCCGGCAAACCTATTTACTGAGCCCCGTAGAGCTCGACCTCAGGCCGGTTGCGATCACGCTGGTCGGCGCGTGCATACCAGAGCTCCAGGCTGCGGATGTGGCGCTCGCCGCCGGGCAGCGCGATCCAGCGGCTGGTTCCTCCGGGGCCGATGTATTGGTTCACGGGCAGCGGCTCGGAATCGCCATCACCGTAGTGAATCAGCACGTGATCGAATTGGATCGGCGCGTAGCGCACCTTGAGTAGAACAAAGTGAAATCGTCCCGCGTAGCGATCGACGCGGATGTCGTCGTGATCGGTAGGGCCGTCGACGTGCGCTGTTCCCAGGATGAATGACGGGCGCTGCTCCGGAACGGCGGGCGCGTAGGGGCGCGGATAATATTGCGCCTGCGCTGCGAAGGGCAGCAGCATCGCGGCAGCGAGAAACAGTTTGGAAGTAGTGGTGAAGCGGCAAAGGCTCATGGGTTACATCTCCTTACAAGTGGCACATGCGGATGGACCCGGATGCGCAAGCGAAGTTGCGATAAGCCTCTGCAAAAGCGGGAAGAATAAAGTTGCGTTTTTTTTCGTGGGCGGGTGAGAGACGTGTAAACTCTGCCTCAATTGTGCGCATGGACGGTTACAAATAATGCCTGGAACCAGTTTCACCTGCCAGGATTAGGGAAACCGAACACATTGCTCTGCAGCTAGCGCTGTGCCCCGATACGGAACCGCTTGTACAAGCGGCTCTTGAGTCGCTCCCATTCAACTTCTGCATAGAGAGAACTTTTTGGCGGGTAAGGAATCCTTGTTTCCTTTAAAATGAACGAATGCTGGCGAAGAAGACATCGAAGAACCAGATCACTCTTCCGAAAAACGTAGTGACACATTTCAGCGGAGTCGAATATTTCGACGTTAGCACCGACGGGGAATGCATTGTGCTGCGACCGCTGCAGAGGAGCCGCGCAGATGAAGTCCGAGCGCGTCTGGAGCAACTCGGAATCGACGAGCAGGATGTGACGGCTGCTGTTTTGTGGGCGCGTAAAGGCAAGTGAAGCCGCGCGTTGTCTTCGACACAACGACGGTTATTTCCGCTCTGCTCTTTCGGAGCGGGAAGCTGAGCTGGCTCCGGGATCACTGGCGCGAGAACGCCTGTGTGCCCCTTCTATCCCGCGATACTGCAGCTGAGCTCACGCGTGTGCTTGCTTATCCCAAGTTCCACCTGCTACCTGAGCTCACGCGTGTGCTTGCTTATCCCAAGTTCCACCTGCTACCTGAGGATAGGCATGAACTGCTGGCCGAGTATCTACCCTGCTGCAAAATTGTCGATGTCAGGAAGACGTGCCCAGTGCTATGCCGGGATGCAAAAGATCAACCCTTTCTCGATCTGGCCCAGAGTGGAAAGGCAGATATCTTGGCGAGCGGAGATCGAGATCTGCTGGTGCTGGCAGGGCGCACACCGTTTTCGATTCTTATGGCGGAAGAGTATCGCGTCGGGTTCGGCGATCGCGGGTAGGGCGAAAGGCCACATCTTCGCCTACGTTAATGGGAGCTCGTCAGGAGTTGTTCACGCGCAACCTTCGTCTGATCGCTAGTAGCGAAGTCTTTCACGGTGAGAATTCCGGACTTCACCTCGTCCTCACCCAGCAGAACGATCTTCTTCGCCAGCTTGTTTCCTATTTCAAACGACTTCTTCATCCGGAAGCTGCCGTCGCCTAGCTCTACGCGTAGCCCTGCGCGACGGAGCTCGCGGGCTAGTTCGAGCGCTGCTGGATTCTGATCCGGAGACAGTGGCGCGATGAAGAAATCAGCCAGGCCGGCGGCCTGCTCTTGCGCGGCCTGGAGCGTCAGAATCAGCCGGTCTTCGCCCATGGCGAAGCCGATGCCCGGAGCCTTCGGTCCGCCGATCGCTTCGGAGAGTCCATCGTAGCGTCCGCCGCCGAGCAGCGCATTCTGCGCGCCTAATCCGCCGTGGGTAAATTCGAAGGTGGTGCGAGTGTAGTAGTCGAGGCCGCGCACCAGTCGCGGATTCACGTGGTACGGCACGCCGCATGCGTCCAGCGCAGCGAGAACGGCGGCAAAGTGCGCTTTGGAATCGTCGTCGAGAAAATCGGCGATCTTGGGCAGCTTCTCGATGATCTCCTGATCCTTCTCGTCTTTGGAATCGAGCACGCGCAGCGGGTTGGTTTCGGCGCGCCGCTGGTTGTCCTCGCACATCAGGTGCTTCACCGGCGCGAGAGCCTCGCGAAGCGCGGCCACATAGCGCGGCCGGTCTGTCGCCGATCCGACGGAGTTGATGTCGAGGTGCCAGCCTTGAATGCCCAGCTCATCGAGGAAGGTTGCGAGCATTTCGAGAACTTCGGCATCGCGCAACGGCGACTCGGACCCCGCGCTGATGGGTCCGATGACTTCCGCGCCGATCTGCCAGAACTGCCGATAGCGGCCCTTTTGCGGCCGCTCGCGCCGGAACTGCGGCCCGATGTAGAAGAGCTTCTGCAGCAGGCCGGTGTCGCCGAGCTTGTGCTCGATGTAGGCGCGGACTACGCCGGCGGTGTTCTCGGGGCGCAGCGTGAGCGATTGCGCCTTCTCGGATTGCGGGCGCGCGCGATCTTCCCACGTGTACATCTCCTTCGAGACGATGTCGGTCTCTTCGCCGACTCCGCGAGCAAAAAGGCTGGTGTCTTCGAAGATGGGAGTGCGGATCTCGCCGAAGTTGTAGCGCGAGAAGACGCGCCGGGCGGTGGCCTCGACGTGGTTCCATAATTCTGTTTCGGGCGGAAGTAAATCCCGCGTGCCGCGTACGGCTTTCAGGGTGCTCATTGTTGTGTTCAGATTATCAGCTAGGCCGGGGTTGGCTTTGGGCCGGGCGGTTGGTAACGCGGTCGGCAAAATTCCTGCCGGCAAGCTTACTTGAGTGGTTTCGCGTTACTCTAATCGTCTATTCGAGGATTGTTCTCATGAGCCAGATTCCTGTTCAGACGGTAATCGTTGCTCGCACCAAGAGCGTCGCGCTCTCCCTGATTCTGACCCTCTTTTTCGGTCCGCTGGGTATGCTTTACAGCACGATCTGGGGAGCGGTGGTGATGATCGTGCTCTCCATTCCCGCATTCATCATCACCTTTGGGCATGCGGGATTCATCGTCTGGCCGGTTTCGATGATCTGGGGCGCGTGGGCAACGCACCGCTACAACCAGCGCCTGCTTTATCGCGCGGGACTTTAGGCGATCGGTATAGGCCTCAGGCGTGGCTCGTCCAATTTTCGATCACGAGATCGCGGACACATTGGTCCTGCACTGCAAGGTCTTCGACATTGCTCATGAAATCACTGGATGCGGCGGGTGCTTCTTCGAGGTAAGCGGACCAGTCGGAGGGGCGAGGCGAGAGAACGATGTCCTTGCCCTCCTTGCGGATGAAGACCTCACGCGAGCCCACCTGAAATTCTTTCGGCAGCCTCACGGCCTGACTGCGATTGTTCATGAAGATTTTCGCTGTCTTGCGCATAGGCTCTCTCCTCGTCCTGAGATATACGCAAGTCTATGCCGGTAAGCGTGGTCCAGCGTAGCGAATCATACCCCGCGCCCGTCTGGCCAACATTTTGCATTCCGCTCCGTCCCACCCTCCGTATAGAGGAGTGAAGGGCAAATCGGATGGACTCTTCGATTTGTTCAGACGGCAACGTGACGGCGAGCTTTTCACACCATCTGCGCTTTCGCAATCTCATGCTGGAGCACCAGTCGATGGTCTTCAGCATCGCGCTCCGCATTCTCGGCGACCGCTCCGCAGCCGAGGAGACGGCGCAGGATGTCTTCCTCGAGCTGCACGCGAAGCTTGGCGAGCTTGAAGAAGACCAGCATGTTCTTCACTGGCTGCGCCGCGTTGCCGTGCATCGGGCTATCGATCTGCTGCGCCGCCGCAAGCGGCGGCCGGAGGTGCAGATGGACTGGAGCGAGCTGCCCGAAATACCCGACCGGCAACCCGCTCCCGTGGACGACGACCCTCCCCTGAGCGCGCAGCTGCAGCAGTTGATCGGCTCGCTGCCGGCGGTGCCGCGATCCGTCCTGATTCTGCGCTATCAGGAAGACATGAGCCCGGACGAGATCGGCAGTGCGCTCAACATGCCGGTTGCGACCGTGAAGAGCCATCTGCAGCGCAGCCTGCGCCTGCTTCGCGAAAAGGCCGCGCGGGTGGTGCGCCAGAGCTGAGATGAAAGTAGTCGAGCGGTTTGGACATGAGGCGGCAAAGAAATCGAGACTGACGATGAACGAACGAGAGCTACACGAATTCGATGCCGAGATGGAGCAGGCGATGTATGGCGCGCTGGCGCGGGTCGCGGCTCCGGCTAGCTTGATCGGCAGAGTCGAGCAACATCTTCTTCAGGCGGAGAGGTCGCGCAGCATTCCTACCTTTCAGCCGCTGAAGCTGGGTGCGCGCAGCGCGTGGATGAGCTTCTGGTCCGTGGGCGCGCACGTCTCGGCGCTGGCCTTGATCGTCCTGGTGGTCTTTGCCGGAGGCAAAGAGATCGTAGCTCCCACCCGCATCGCGGTCACGCCCATTGACGTGAAGCCGTACCTGCCGATCACCCTCTCTGGCAAAGACGCCATGGGCGGAGGCGGTGGAGGCGGCGCGCACGAGCTCATCGAGGCCTCGAAGGGACATCTGCCCAAATTCGCTGACAAACAGATCACTCCACCGCAGATTATCCGCAATGAGGTTCCGAAGCTGCCGATCGAGGCAACCGTAGTGATGCCGCCTATCCAACTGCCTGATGCAAACATGCCCAATGTAGGCGTGCCGCAGTCGCCCCAGGTTTCGCTGGCCTCGCAGGGACCAGGAAGCAGGTCAGGATTGGGAACTGGCGACCACGGTGGAATCGGTCCGGGCAACGGTAATGGCGTGGGACCCGGCACGGGCGGCGACTACGGCGGTGGAGTGATGAGCGCCGGCGCTGGAGTCTCCGCTCCCGTGGTGATCTACTCCGTCGATCCGGAATTCTCCGACGAGGCGCGGCGCGCCAAGTATCAGGGCATCTGCCCGGTCGCGCTGATCGTGGATGAGCACGGCAATCCCACGCACATCCACGTGGAGCGCTCGCTCGGCATGGGCCTGGATGAGAAGGCCGTTGAGGCGGTGAAGCAATACCGCTTCAGGCCGGCGTACTATCACGGGCATCCGGTCGCGGTGGAGATGGTGGTAGTGGTTAACTTCAGAATCTTTTGACGGCTTACGGCCGCGAGGGTGAGTTCTCGCCCAGGGGCAGGAAGTATTGCGTGCCTTTGATCGGCTCCGACAGGCGCTTCAGCAGCAGTTGCAGGTCCTGGTTGTTGTGGACGAAGTCGATATCCGAGGTGTTCACGATCAGTAGGTCGCTTGCCGTGTAGTGGAAGAAGAAGTGTTCGTAGGCTGCGGCCACCTGTTCGATATATGCATCGCTGATCGCGCGCTCGCCGGCCACGCCTTTGCGTTTCAGCCGCTGTTTCAGCACCTCTGGCGTGGCTTGCAGATAGATGACCAGGTCGGGCGTGGGAAGCTGCTCGCGAAACATCTGGTAGTAGCGCTTGTAGAGGTCCAGCTCGGCGTCGCTGAGATTGACATAGGCAAAGAGCTTGTCTTTTTCAAATAAATAATCGGAGACCACCGGAGTCTCGAAGTCCGTCAGCTGCCTCAGCTGCTCGTACCGCTCCATGAGGAACCAAAGCTGCGTGGCAAAGCCTATCCCGGGCTGCGCCTGGTAGAAGCGGTCGAGGAAGGGATTATTCTCCGGCTCGGCGACGCGGCGGGCATGGAGCGATTCGGCCAGGATCCCGGCGAGCGTCGACTTGCCCACGCGCAGCGGACCCTCAACAGCGATAAAGCGGGGCGCTTCGAAGAGATGTGCCATCTCTCCAGATCCTATCGCTCGAGCGAATGAAAGTCGAAGAGCATCTCCTCATGTGTTTGGGCATGCCTACGTCGGCAGCAAATGCGATTGCCTTTCGATGGTGATCGAAGTAAGCTGGCCCGGCAGAGCGGTCGCAGAGGAGATACGGATGCAGAGTTGGTTGAGCCGGATATTCCGCGGAATTTTGTTCTTCGTCCTAGCCGTAGCTCTGCCGATTGTTGCGCAGAATCCACAGCAGCAGCCGCCACCGAATGCGAAGCCCGGCGACCGTCCTCAGCAGGGTGGGCAGCCTGGCAACCGTCCCGGTAATCAACCCGGAAACCGGCCCGGAGGCCAGAATCCGGGAAATCGTCCCAACCCCGGAGGTGGACGCCCGCAACCGTCGCGGCCAGGTCCCGGTCAAGGAAACGGCGGCCCTGGAAATGGAAAACCGGGCGGGAACGGCAGACCGGGCGCGGGTGCCCCGGCGAGGCCGCAGCCTGGTGGACAAAGACCTCGGCCGGTTGGCCCTTCACGCCCGCAGCCTTCGCGTCCTAACCCCGGTGGAAATCCGCCGCCGCGTCCGAACCCCGGCCAACGGCCTCCGGCACATCATCGGCCGCCGTCACATCGCCCGCCACAGTGGGGCAGGCCGCCGCAAAACCGTCCTTCGTACAACTTCCGCCCCGATAACCGCGACTATTTCCGCCGCTATTATCAGCACCGGCTCGGACTCATCAATCGCTCCAGGAGGCCGGTCTTCACGGTAGGCGGCTACTTCCCGTACGGAGACATCGGCTATCTCTCCGCGCTGCCGCCGGATCTCTACGGCCAGCTGCCGCCGCCACCGCCCGGCTACCGCGTGGGCTACTACGATGGATATGTGGTGGTCTATGACCCGCTGACCTACTTCATCGCGAGCGTGATCGATCTGCTGCAATAGAGGGCGATAGCTTCATCCACATGGCCCCGCCCTATCGGCGGGGCTGAGATTGATGACGAACCTTTGCAGCGCGAGCGGGGCGTTCCCTCAGCGGCTGAAGCCGCACTCATTCTGCTTGATTTATGTACGGCCGGAAGGCCGTACCCTTCCCCAGCCAAAACTTTGTCAACAATCTGGCCCACCAACATTGGCGGGGTTGTCTTTTTGCGCACAGAAGCGGATTGTCCGGCGGTGCGAGATCGTAAACTGGTGGGTATGCTTGCCGCCCTCAGCGCCGCGACCGCAACCACCGCTCTTGCCGCAGGAGGCTATCTCTACGCCGGCATGTGGCCTTCGTCGCAGCTCTTCGGGCAAGCCATCCTCGCGGGTCGCGATCCCCGGGAATTCGCTCTTACCTACGATGACGGGCCCAACGACTCCTGCACCGAATCGATACTCGAAATCCTTGCCCGCCACGATGTCCGTGCGACCTTCTTCGTGATCGGCCGCTTTGTCGCGCAGCGAAAAGAGCTCGTCCGGCGTATCCGCGCGGCGGGGCATCTGGTCGGCAATCACACCATGACCCATCCCGTGCTGCTCTTTCAATCTCCTCGACGCGTGCAGGAGGAGCTGGCCGGCGCCAATGCGGCCATCGAAGATGCCCTGGGAGAGCGCGTGAGCTATTTTCGTCCTCCGCACGGCGCGCGCCGCCCCGACGTGCTGCGGGCTGCACGCGAACTGGGGTTGGCTCCGGTGCTGTGGAACGCCATGGGCTATGACTGGAAGCCGACGACTGCGGAGAGCATCCTGGCCCATCTCGACAAAGGCATTCACCGCAATCGGAAACAAGGTAGTGGCTCGAACCTGCTCCTGCACGACGGCGGACAGGCCGGCATCGGACAGGACCGCAGCGCGACCGTGGGTGCGACCGCGCTGCTCATCGCCCGGGCCGCGGAGCAGAATATCCGCTTCGTCACCCTTGATGCCTGGAAGAGCACGCTGAAGGCGTAGCTCGCCGGCGCGCAAATTTCTTTTCCCCGCTCGCGGAATAAATCTGCCTCGCCCCCAGTTGTATCGATACAGGGCAGAGATCGCGGATTCGCTCCATCGCTCACGCTGCCCTGGTCGACCTCCCCCAGAAGTCTAAAAATTTCTTTTATCAAGGTTGCCTTCCATGGACAGCACTACTGCCGTGTCTTCTCCCATCGATGCTCCGCTTCCTCCCGACGCGAACGAGGAACTCGCCGGTCCTCCTCGCGAGCTTGCCCCGGTCAATCGCAAAGAACGTATTTCCAGCCTCGATGTGCTGCGCGGCTTTGCGCTGCTCGGAATTCTGATGGTCAATATCGACGACTTCAGCGGTCCGGAATCGCTTCATGACATTCCTGTGGGCGTAGGAAAGCCAGCCTTGACCGGTCCTCATGCTCATCTCAACCTGATTGTCCTGCTGCTGAAGTGGATGTTCATCGAGAACAAGATGCGCGGCCTATTTTCCGTGCTCTTCGGTGCTGGAGTGATTCTCTTCACCCGGCGCTCGGATCGCGGCGCGGAGAAGTCGGCCGACACCTATCACCGCCGCAACATGTGGCTGATGGTGCTGGGCGCCGTGCATGGGACGCTGATCTGGAGCGGCGACATTCTGTTGATGTATGGAATGAATGCGCTGCTAGTCCTTTACCCGCTGCGCAAGCTCAAGCCTCGGACCCTACTCATCGCAGGTACAGCCGTCTGGGTCGGCCTCACCGTGCTGGCGTATTTGATCTTCTTTCACGGGTTCGACAGCTTTGCTCTGCGCCGAAAGGCAGCGGTTGTGACCGCTGAGCAGCGAGCCGGGAAAACACTGACCGTCGAAGATAAAAAGACCCTGGAGCAATGGAAGCTGGTGCAGGCTCCTATGCACATTTGGGTGCGGACACCGGCCCCGGTGGCCATCGACCCTGCCAAGATACAGGAAGACATCAAAGCGAAAACCAGCGGATATTTTGCGCGGCTTAAGGAGGAAGGCACGGAGTTCTTCAGCCGAACTTTCATGATTGTCGCCCTCGGCGCGAGCCTCGATACGATTGGAGCGATGTTGGTGGGCATGGCCCTTTTCAAGAATGGATTTCTTACTGCCGAGCTCCCCTTTGGAACCTATGCTCTTACCGCGGTGATCGGTTTCCTCATTTCCATTCCGTTGACGGTCTTCGCCATTCTCAAGGCCTATGCGGCCGGCTTTTCGGTGTTGGCACTGAACGAATGGATCTTCACCACGCAGTACACCTCAACCGAGGCGGGTGTGCTGGCCATCGCGGCTACCATCCTGATGATGTGCAAGACCGGCTTCTTCCGGCCGCTGCTGCGGCCCTTTGCCGCGGTGGGGCAGACGGCACTGAGCAACTACCTGTTGACCAGCATTCTTTGCCAGTGGATCTTTTGCTTTGGACCGTTGAAGCTCTATGGACAGCTCGAGTATTACCAGGCGGTCTTTGTAGTTTTCGCGGTGTGGGCGATCAATCTGACCATCAGTCCACTGTGGCTTCTCGCCTTCGAATTCGGACCATGCGAGTGGCTCTGGCGCTCCCTCACCTACTGGAAGCTTCAGCCCATGCGCCGCTCCAGACAGGAAAAGCTGGCGGCCACTGCGGTGTTTCAGGCATAGGCCTTCATTCGCAGAGAGCCTGGATCGCCGTGCGGAAGTGCGGCGATCCCAGAGGCGCTTCTACAAATGTCGTCCCAACGTGGCGGCGGAAGGCGCGATTGCCTGGACGGCTAATCTTTCCCTGGAGGCTTTCATTCTCACAATATAAGTAGAATAGAAAAACTGTGACACTCGATTTTTTAGGCACCCTCCAACGCACGCATACCTGTGGAGAGCTCCGCGCTTCTGATGCGGGCAAGTCCGTTGTTCTTCTCGGCTGGGTTAACCGCCGCCGCGATCATGGCAACCTGATCTTCCTCGATCTCCGCGACCGCTATGGCATCTCGCAGGTGGTACTGGACAAGGATCTTGGCGACGCGGCCCATGCCAAGGCCGAGCAGGCGCGGCCGGAATATGTCGTCGCCGCTGTCGGCAAGGTGCGGCTGCGCGGCAAGGACGTGGTGAATCCCAAGATGGCTACCGGCGAGGTCGAGATCGTCGCCGAAGAGCTGCGCATCCTGAACGATGCCAAGGTCCCGCCATTCTCGCCGGCGGAAGACGCGATCGCGAATGAAGAGGTGCGGCTGAAGTATCGCTACCTCGACCTGCGCCGCCCGGAGATGCAGCACAACTTTGAGGTGCGCCACAAGGTCGCGCTCGCGGTGCGCGAGTACCTCTCGGGCCAGGGCTTCTACGAGATCGAAACGCCGTTCATGACGCGGTCGACGCCGGAGGGCGCGCGAGATTATCTTGTGCCCAGCCGTGTCCATCCCGGCAATTTCTATGCGCTGCCGCAGTCGCCGCAGCTGTTTAAACAGATTTTGATGATCTCCGGTATGGACCGCTATTTCCAGATTGCGCGCTGCTTCCGCGACGAGGATCTGCGCGCCGACCGCCAGCCGGAGTTCACGCAGATCGATCTGGAGATGACCTTTCCGCAGCAGGAGACGGTCTTCCGCATCGTCGAAGGCTTTCTCAGCGCGGCGTTCAAGGCGGTGGGCATCACGCTGCCTACGCCGTTTCCGCAGATCACGTATGACGAGGCGATGCGCAACTACGGCATCGACAAGCCCGACCTGCGCCTGCCCGGATTGACCGATGTGAAGTCCGCATTCACCGCGGAGAATCTGGCGGCGCTGCAGATCGACGCGAGCCTGCCGGTGGTCGCGCTGCGCATTCCCAAGGTTGGCGAGCTCTCGCGCAAAGAGCGCGACGACAACAAGCCGCTCTTCGATACGCGCAAGGGCGCGAAGTACATCGACGACCTCAAGCGGCTGGAAAAGGGATTTCCCGAGGCTGCTGCGAAGGTGCGCGAGCTGGCGCAGGGTGGGGCCGACGACCTGCTCATCGTCGTGGCGGGCGATGCCGCGACGCACATCAAGGCGTCGGATACGAAATCGGCGGGGCGGCTGTCGGAGCGTGAGATTGCAATCTATTCGGCTGCTGGCAATTTCCGCGTGGAGCTGGCGAAGAAGTATGCCGATCGCCATGGAGCCTTTGCCGTCACCGATGCTGCGGTGAACTCGCCGGAGCGCGACACGGGACTGACCGATGGCTCGGCTGCCTTCCGTCCTATCTGGGTTACGGACTTTCCCATGTTCGAGCATGACGAGGAGACCGGGAAGTGGATGCCGTCGCATCATCCGTTCACCTCGCCGCATGAGGAGGACATGGATCGCCTGGTCTCCGATCCGGCATCGGTGCGTGCCCGCTACTACGATGTGGCAATGAATGGGCTGGAGCTGGGCTCGGGCTCGATCCGTATCCATCAGCAGCAGGTGCAGCAGGAGATCTTTCGTGCGCTGGGCATGTCGGACGAAGAGGCGCGCGAGCGCTTCGGCTTCTTCCTCGAAGCACTGCAATACGGTACTCCGCCGCACGGGGGTATTGCGCTGGGACTGGATCGCATCGTCATGATCCTGGCCGGGGCGAATAGCCTGCGCGAAGTGATTGCGTTTCCGAAGACGGCGAAGGCCATCGATCTGATGGTCGACGCGCCTACTCCGGTCAGCGAGCAACAGCTGCGCGAGCTGCATATCCGGCCTACGAAAGGGTGAGGCTGCGATAACCGAAATGCGGCAACCGGCACGGCTGAAAACGCCGTAGTCCTATCCTATAGGCTCTAATCCCGGAGCGATCTGAGCTCTTTCAGAGTTCTCGCTTCGGGTGCCTATCATTGGCGAACATCTTCGTTGTGGCGCCCGTTGACATATTTTTGCTTCCAACGGGCGGCGGCTGCACGCGCCTGCAATGTGCAGTGGTGCATGCAAACAGCAGGTCCCTCGGCTCGCGGTGCTCGCTCGGGATGACAAATTTTGTTTCGGTCTCCTTGCGTGAACGTGTCTGCATTTTTTTAACGGTTCGCGCCGATGAGGCCTGCCGCGTTTGCGCACTTTGTTATTCTTCTCCGTTCTTGCATTTCTGGTTTTTTCCCCCGGTTGCGTTTTGGTTTTGTGTCCCGTCGTTTCACATTCCATTTCTTTGTTTCACATCTTTAGGAGGAACTGCCCGCATGCCGACGCTTGTCCGTCGCACCTTGTCTCTCTTGCTCATTGCCAGTGCTGTCCCGGTCTTTGCTGCTGATAAGCCCAAAGCGAAGCCCGAAGCCGAAGTCCCTGCGTGGGAGCAGCCGCAGCCTGCCGTCGAGACGATCGACTACGGGATGTACGCGCGCATTCGTGAAGAAGGCCTGCAGCACTCGCACATCATGGAATACGGCTCGGCGCTGGCTGACGCTATCGGTCCGCGTCTCACCGGCTCGCCAAATATGGCCAAGGCCAACGCGTGGACGCGCGACCAGCTCACCGCGATGGGCTGCGTGAATGCGCACCTGGACGACTGGGGCGAGTTCGGGCTGGGCTGGCAGCAGCTCAATACGTGGGTCCGCATGACTGCACCCGATACGGCGGTGTTCATCGCGCAGGCCACGCCGTGGTCGCCGGGCACGAACGGGCCGGTCAGCGGCGACGCTGTGTACGTGAACATTCAGGACGATAAGGATTTCGAGCAATACAAAGGCAAGCTGGCGGGCAAGATTGTTCTGCTGGGCGAGATGCGCGAGGTTCCACCGCTCGATAAAGCTCTCTTCGAGCGCTACTCGGACAAGGAGCTCGAGGATATCGCGGAATATCCCACGGACGACCGCCGCGGCGGCGATATGCAGGCGCGCATCAAGGCCTATCTGGCTCGCACTCGCATGGTGGATAAGATTGCGCAGTTCCTGGCCGATGAAAAGGCTGCCGGGGTCATCCGCCCCAGCCGTGACGGCAACAACGGCGGCGGCTCGGGTGGGACAATCTTCGATGACAACGGCGCGGCGCTTGGCCGCACGCCCTACAAGCGTGAGGGCGCGGTGAAGGTGCCGGTGGTGGTGATGGCGATCGAGAGCTACGGCCGCGTCTTCCGACTGCTGCAGGCGCATGTTCCCGTCACCATCGAGATGGATGTAGAAACCAAATTCACCGGCGACCATGAGCATGGCTACGACACCATTGCCGAGATTCCCGGCGCCGATCCGACGCTGAAAGAGCAGGTGGTGATGGTCGGAGGCCATCTCGATAGCTGGATCGCCGGGACGGGCGCGACCGACAATGGCGCCGGGACCATCGTGGCCATGGAGGTGATGCGCATCCTCAAGGCGCTCGATGTGCATCCGCGGCGGACTATCCGCATTGCGCTGTGGAGCGGCGAAGAAGAAGGTCTCTTCGGCTCGCGCGGATATGTGAAGGAGCACTTTGGCTTCGCGCCTCCGCTGACTACGCCCGAGCAGCAGGCGCTGCCGGAGTTCCTGCGCGGCACCGGTGCGCTGGAGTTGAAGCCCGAGCAGAAACTGATCTCCGGCTACTTCAACCTCGATAACGGCTCAGGCAAAGTTCGCGGCATTTATCTACAGGAGAACGCGGCGGTCGAGCCGATCTTCGCGCAATGGATCGCGCCGCTGAAGGATCTGGGCGTGACGACGATCACCATGCGCAACACCGGCGGCACCGATCATCTTTCCTTCGATGCGGTGGGCATTCCCGGCTTCCAGTTCATCCAGGATTCGCTCGATTACGAGAGCCGTACCCACCACTCCAACCAGGATGTCTTCGAACGGCTGCAGCCCGGCGACCTGAAGCAGGCGGCGACGGTCGAGGCCATCTTCGTCTATAACGCCGCTATGCGCGACCAGATGCTGCCGCGTAAGCCGCTGCCGCATCCCGAGCTTCGCCAGCAGCAGACCAAGCCGTTACCCGGAGTTTTTCCGGGCGCGGTAGAACCGGATGGGAAGTAAGTATTTTGCAGATACAGGCGGCGGCCGGAGGATTGGCCGCCGTTGGAGTTGTCCTGCGTTTAGGGAGCAAGAAGGCCGAAGGCTGAACGCCTCGGAATTTGATCGGCTTATTCGTGAGGCTGAAGCCTCACGCTCCCTCCGAAAAACAAGCCCTATCTGAAAACGAATCTTTGATTCTTCCTCAATGCAGATCAGTTGGCGTCGAGCGTTTTGGTGAGGACGCCGAGGAAGGCTTCCATGCTGGGCGACACCCATCGGTCGCGGTGCCAGAGAATGTGGGTGGCGATGTCGAGGCTGGGGCCATCCCAACGCAGGGCTTTGAGCTTCTGGGCTTTCAGCTCGGAGGCGACGACGATCTCGGGAAGGAGTCCGATGCCCATGCCGGCGGCGAGGCAGTGCTTGATGGCCTCAACGCTGGAGAACTCGGTGGTGCTGCCCGGCCGCACGCCTAACCGGGCGAGCAGGTCATCGAGTTTCTTACGATACGAGCAGCCTGCCTCGGTGAGCAGAAGCGTCTGTCCAGCCAAGTCTTCCGGCTGCACCGCCCTTTTGTCGGCGAGAGGATGCTCGGGATCGGAGATGAGGAAGACCGCCTCGGTCCGCAATCGCACCGACTTCAGATTCTCGCTCAAGACCTCGTCGGTCATGCTGATGGCCATATCGAGCTTGCCGTGTTCGAGCGATTCGCAGAGGGGCGCGTCCCATTGGGGGCGAAAGATCAGCTCCACCTTGGGATAAAGCTTGCGGAAGCGCTGCAGCACCTTGGGCAGGCGATAGGTGAGGACGCTCTCCGGCGCTCCGATGCGCAGCGGTCCGGCCGGTTCGAGGCCAAACTTCACAGCGAGCTGGCCCTGATCCATGGCGGACAAGGCGCGGTCGGCGTAGGGCAGGAAGCGGCGGCCGGCCTCGGTGAGGACGACTTTCTTGGCCAGCCGGTCGAAGAGCGGTATGCCCAGCTCCTCTTCGAGGGATCTGATCTGGGCGGTCACATTCGACTGCACCGTATTCACGCGCTCGGCGGTGCGGGTGAAGTTCAGTTCCTCGGCCAGGACGGAAAAGATACGGAGCTGCCGCACTTCCATAGGAGCAATCTCCCAAACAGATTTATTCCATACTAACAATCTATTGGACGGATGCTGCGGTGAGGCCGAGACTTGAAGGATGGGCTTTCGCCGCAAAGCACGGGGCATCGGACTGCTGGGCGCTGCCGCTTTCGCCGCATTGAATTTGTTTGCCGCGCCGGCGGACGGGCAGGGCGGCGGCGAGCTGCATCCTGCTGTCGTCTTTTCCTTCGATACGCCGGCGAGCGCGGGAATCTGGCCATCGATTGCCCAGGCGTTCGCCCGGGAGGCGCTGGATCCACGGCAGAACTATCCGCTGCCGGCCGATACGGAGCTGCTGCCTGCCTTTGCGCTGCATCCGGGCTCGGAATTCGGCCGGGCGATTCAGGTGCATCTGCTGGGGCGCTGCGATGTGGCCGAGCAGGCCTTCCGGCCGCTGGGGCCGGGACCTTTGGGGTGGGTGCGGAGCGTTTCCGGAGAGATTCAGCCGTTCGTCTACGTCGATTGTGCGAGGCTGGCGCAATTTCTAGATGCGAAGGTGCTGGGCATGGATGACGAGCAGCGGGTCGCGGCTATGTCCACCGCGATTGCGCGTATCACCATCCATGAATGGCTGCATATCACCCTGCAGAGTGCGGCACATACCGATCATGGGATTCGCCGCGCGGAGCTTACTCCGGATGACCTGGTGCAGCTGGCGCCTAGTTCGGCTGGAAACTGACCGGTTGCGTCGGCTGGTTTAGGCCAAGGTCCACGATGACCTTCTGGGCTTGTCATTCCGAGCGTAGTGATGAATCTCAGCCTGGTTGATACAGGCAAATCGCTGGGATTCTTCCCCCCTTTGGTCGTCAGAACGACGTGGCATTGGGGACAGTCAGAATAACGGGTGGATTGCGGGACCCGGCAAGTTCTCTAATTCAGCCGCCAAATCGCAAAATTGAGATATGCGGCGAAGGTGACCCAGGCAAGATATGGGACCAATAGCCAGGCTGCGGTGTGGCTCATCTTGCGGAAGGTCAGGATGGTGAGCAAAATCGCGACCCACAGCACCACGATGTCGGCGAAGGCCGTCAACAGCTGGTGAGTGTCGAAGAAGATCCACGGCCAGAGAAAATTCAGCCCCAGTTGCGCGAGAAAGAGCCGGAGGCCGCGATACCGGCAGGGGCTGGGGCGCGTCTTCCACACCATCCACACCGATACTGCCATCAGCGCATAGAGGATGATCCATACGGGCCCGAAGGCGGAGTCGGGCGGGTTGAGTGGCGGCTTGACGAGGCCGGCATACCACGTCGAAATGCTGTGAGCGCTGAAGACGGATGAGATCCCGGCCACGGCAAAGCAGAGAGCCAGCCATCCGGCGAGCGCCAGGGCAGGTCTGGATCTGGCTTTGGGCCTGGCTTCCTGTCCTGTTGCCATCGTCGCATCCCTCCAAATTGCATCGCCCAACATTGGATGCTAGCAGCATTCTCCATGCACGGCTCGACGGCGATGCGGCAAAGAAATATCCTTGAGAGAAATCAGTTAGCCGGAACAAACGAGAATCGATTCGACCCTATGAACGCTGTTCAAGACCCTATCCAGGTCCACCTTCCCGATGGCTCGGTAAAAGAGTTTGCCGCCGGAGTTACGCCCTTCCAGGTTGCCGAGAGCATCTCGCCCCGGCTTGCCGCGGCATCGGTGGTCGCGCGCATCAAGCCGCTGCATGCAGCCGGACAGACGGCTGCGGATGACAAAGAAGCCGGAGACGCCGCCGCGATGTATGCCTCGGAAGACGCGCAGGCCGAACGGCTGGTGGATTTGAGCACGCCGCTTCAGGAGAGCGTGACGCTGCAGCTGCTTACCGAAAAAGATCCTGATGCGCTGAAGGTGGTGCGCCACTCGGCGGCGCATGTGCTGGCGACCGCGGTGCTGGAGCTGTTTCCGGAGACCAAGCTCGGCCACGGTCCGGCGACGGACGCTGGATTCTTCTACGATTTCTATCGGCCGACTCCGTTTACTCCCGACGATCTGAAGCGCATCGAGGAGAAGATGGCGGAGGTGGTTGCGCGCGATGAGAAGTTCATCCGCGAGCAGGAGCCGCGCGAGAAGGGACTGCAGCGCTTCAAGGCCGAGAACGACTTCATGAAGATTCACTTCATCGAGCGCTTCACGCACGATGGAGACGACATCTCGCTTTACCGCAACGGCGCTTTCGTGGATTTCTGCCGGGGCCCGCACGTGCCTTCGACGGGACGGGTGAAGGCCTTCAAGGTGACGAACCTGGCGGGCGCTTACTGGCTGGGCGACGAGAAGAATCCCCAGCTGCAGCGTGTTTACGGAACAGCCTTCTTTTCGAAGAAGGAGATGGACGAGCATTTCGTTCGCCTGGAAGAGGCGGCGAAGCGCGACCATCGCGTACTGGGCAAGCAGCTGGATCTTTTTTCCATCCAAGACCTGGCCGGGCCGGGGCTGATTTTCTGGCATCCGAAGGGCGCCATGATCCGCAAGACCATGGAAGACTGGATGCGCGAAGAGTGTATCCGTCGCGGTTACGATTTGGTCGTGACCCCGCACGTGATGCGCACCGAGCTGTGGAAGACCAGCGGCCATGAAGGCTTCTATTCGCAGAACATGTTCACGCCGATGGAGCTGGACGATGCGGATTACCGGCTGAAGCCGATGAACTGTCCGGGCCACATTTTGATCTATAAGAATTCGCCGAAGAGTTATCGCGATCTGCCGGTGCGCTTCGCGGAGCTGGGGAATGTTTATCGCTACGAGCGGTCAGGGACCATGCATGGGCTGCTGCGGGTGCGCGGCTTTACGCAGGATGACGCCCACATCTTCTGTACGCCGGAGCAGATCGAGAATGAAGTCGTCGATTGCATCGATTTCGCGCAGGCGGTGCTGACCACCTTCGGCTTCAGCGATTTCAAGGTCGAGCTTTCGACATGGGATCCGAACGATCGCAAGAGCTATGCCGGTTCCGACGAGAAGTGGAACCTGGCCATTCACTCGCTTGAGAACGCCTTGCAGCGCAAGGGGATTCCGTACAAGACCATTGCTGGCGAAGCGGCGTTCTATGGTCCCAAGATCGATATCAAGCTGGTCGATGTGCTGGGGCGGCTGTGGCAGCTCTCGACGGTGCAGTTCGACTTCAACCTTCCGGCGCGCTTTGAACTGGAGTATGTGGGAGAGGATGGCGAGCGCCATCAGCCGCTGATGGTGCACCGCGCGCTCTTCGGCAGCGTAGAGCGCTTCTTCGGCGTGCTGATCGAGCATTATGCCGGAGCATTTCCGCTGTGGCTGGCGCCGGTGCAGATGGGGATCGTCCCAATCAGCGAGCGTCACCAGGCGTACGCGGAAAAAGTTCAGGCAGAGTTACAGAAGGCCGGCTTCCGCGTGGAGCTCGATGCGCGCAACGAAAAGATGAACGCGAAGATTCGCGACTTCACCATGCAGAAGGTGCCTTATGTTCTGGTGATGGGCGACAAAGAAGAAGCAGCGGGCGGAGTAAGTGTGCGCGCTCGCGGTAAGGGCGACCAGGGATCGGTTTCGCTGGCGGATTTCCTGGCGCGCGCGGGTGAGCTGGTCGCCGGTAAGTCGATGGAGCTGTAGATAGAACTCACCACAGAGGACGCAGAGGACACGGAGAAGTCGACGGGAGTAGGAATTCTTATCCGGTTGCGATCTCATAAATAATTCTGGTTGCCAACGCCGACTCTATCCGGGGCTGAAGCCCTCGAAAAATGGGTGTTTTATGGCATGGCTGAAGCCATGCCCTCCCTCCGGGTGCAAAAACACTATGGCGGTGAGAATGATTTCTGATAGCAGCCATTTATGAGATAGCTCGGCCGTAATAAGCCGCGCAACCGTATATCAGCAGCTGCATTGCCTCAAAAAGCGGCAAGTTTAAACCAAAGAGTTGGCTCCGTAATCTCGCGCGATGCGGTGCGTTTTCCTATCATCGTTCAGGTAACAACATTCTTGAGCACGATGCGGGATACGATGCGCTCTGAACCATTACATGTAAGTGCCCGATTTCACGCCGCGGTATTTACGGCTGCGATCGAACTGGAGCAACAGGCTGCACTCGATGAGCAAATGATCTCCACATTCGAGAATGCGGACCAGCGCCGCCGTCATCGTTTGCTGGTGGACGCGCAGCTTCTGAGGGCTTTCAAGCTGCGGGAGATGATAAAACAGATGCGCATCCGCGAAGATCATTTCGGGCCTGCGCAGAAGGCGCGATCGCAGAGGTAACGGATCAGCGCCCGGCCTGCGTAGGATGCGTGCGGCTCGCCGATTGGGGTAAGATACGTCCCGGTATCGCCCTAAGCCATGTGCCCACAGAAACGTCCCATCCCGCCATTCTCTTCCGCAAGCTTTTTATTGCTCAGTATGCTCGTCCTAACGCCAGCAGCGATGCCGGCTCAGGACGTTCATCAGACATCCGCTACCGCTCCCATCGACACTTATATTCATCTCGCCTGGGACACGCTCTCGCGTTCGATGAACGATTGCAAGTCCGTTGCCGATTCGAAGCTGGCGCGCGCGTCGGTGATGTATCTGCCTCACGACCTGCCGGAGCCCGCTGAGGTCAAGGCTCTGGAGAGCAGCTGCAAGGTCGAGGTGCGGCGTCTGCCGCGGCGCATCGAGCATCTCGGCGACATCAAGCCGCGGGATATCGCGCATGCCGGGCTTCTTTATCTGCCCAATAGGTATGTGGTGCCGGGCGGCCGCTTCAATGAGATGTACGGGTGGGATAGCTACTTTATTCTGCTCGGACTTATTCAGGATGGCCGCGTGGATCTAGCGCGGGGCATGGTCGAAAACTTTTTCTTCGAGATCGAGAATTACGGCGGCATCCTGAACGCCAATCGTACTTATTACTTCACGCGATCGCAGCCGCCATTTCTCTCGTCGATGATTCGCGCGGTCTATGACGCGGAGTCAGCAGCCGGCCGTAACCAAGAAGCGGCAGCATGGATCGCGAAGGCGTATCCCTATGCAGTGCGCGACCATGCGTTGTGGGAGAACGATTTTCATAAAGCGGGCGGCACCGGTCTTGCCCGCTACTACGATCTGGGCGATGGCCCGGTGGAAGAGATGGCGGACGACAGCACTTATTATCCGGACGTCATTCGCTGGCTGCTCGCTCATCCCCAGACGCATGCCAACTATCTTGTGGATGGACCGGAGAATCCCAATCCCGCCGAGCAGGCGAAGCTTGCCGAGACGAGCTGCGATGCGCGCATCTCCGAAGTCTGCGCTCATGCGCATGTCGACGGCCACTGGCTTAGCAGCGATTTCTACAAGGGCGACCGCGCGATGCGTGAATCCGGCTTCGATCCGTCTTTTCGCTTCGGGGTGTTCGACGGGTCGACGCATCACTATGCGCCGGTGTGCCTGAATTCGCTGCTCTACAAGTACGAGACGGATCTGAACTGGATGGCCGAGCGGCTGGGGAAGGCCTCCGAAGCGAAGCATTGGCGCGATGTTGCCGATGCCCGCAGGGTGGCGATGAATAAATATCTGTGGAACGCACAAAAGGGAACGTACTTCGACTACGACTTCGTGGCCAGCAAGCAGGCGGACTATGACTACGTGACCGTGCTCTATCCGCTGTGGGCCGGAGTTGCGGATGAAGCGCAGGCGAAGTCGGTGGAAGCCCACATCAACTTATTTGAGCGGGCTGGTGGCCTGGCCATGAGCGATTACGAGTCGGGCGTGCAATGGGATCTTCCCTATGGATGGGCGCCGGCCACGTGGGTCGCTGTTGACGGGCTGGTGAGAGCGGGAGATAACGCCGATGCGGTTCGAATCTCGCGCAAATTCATGGCCATGGTTCGCGAAAACTATCGCTGCGATCGGACGATCCGGGAAAAGTACGATGTGGTGACGGCCTCGACGGAGGTCAACGTGGCCAGCGGCTATAAGCAGAATGTCATCGGCTTCGGCTGGACCAATGCGACCTACGAAAAGATGCAGGCGCTGGTGAAAGAGGCGAAGGTTCCTGAGGAGAAGATCGTTGTGCCCCAGCGTAGCTGTGCAGATCAATAGGAATGTGTGCTCGATGGCTGTGGGCGGTGTTCAGGCTGATACGCAAGAGACGCTGGACGGGCTTCCTGGACTCAGCTACCATCTCCCCGGCAACAAAATCCCTGCTGGAGCAACCACATGAAGCGCTTCTCAGCCGTTCTCATCCTCTTCTTTGCCTTTGCCGCGATTGCCCAGAATTATCCGCCGCAGGGTCCTCCTCCTGGTGGGCCGGGGGGCGATCCCTGGGCTTACGGGCCGCAGAACAATACCTGGAACCCCGGGTGGAACCAGCGCCCCAATCCGCGCCGCGGGGCCTGCTTTTATACCACCGCGCCTTTCCGTGGTAACCGCTTCTGTGTGCGCGCCGGGGATAAGCTGCCGGGACTTCCGGCCAACTTCGGAGGGAATATCTCTTCCATCCAGGTCTTCGGAGGAGCGCGCGTGCGCATCTTCAACGACCGGAATTTCCGCAACGGAAACGCGGTGATTACCCAGAGCGTGCCCGACCTGCGGTCGGTTCCCTTCCGCGGCGGTCACACCTGGAACAATCGGGTTTCGTCGGTGATGGTGTTCTGACCTTTGTGTAGAGAGAACGGTTGGAGTTTGGTGGAATCCCACATCTCAGAATCGAGATGTGAGGCAGGACTGACCGTCCAGGCAATTGCGCCTTCGGCGCGGGACGTCTGGGATTTGGAAGCTCTAGGTTTCGCTGGTGGGCAGGTTGAGTTGGGCCGCTGGCTCATCGTGCGATGGCTGGAAGCAGGCTCGGCAGCGGGCCTCGTAGAGTCCTCCGGCGCCGACCATGACCAGGGTCTGGCTTGATCCCAGCCTTTGCGTGTGAATGGCGGGCGCGCCGCACTGCATGCAGACGGCGGAGAGCTTCAGGACGTCATCGGCAACAGCCATCAGGTCGGGAATGGGCGGGAAGGGGCGTCCGGCGAAGGTCATATCCAGGCCGGCGAGGATCACCCGTTTGCCGCGGCGGACCAGTTCGAGCGATAGCGGGATCAGGGACTTATCGAAGAACTGCACCTCGTCGACTGCGATGACGTCAGCCTGATCGATGACGGGGAAGAGCGCGGCTTTGAGCTCCTCGACGGTAGCGACGGTGACGGCGCTCAGGGTTTGCGCGCTGTGCGAGGCGATCGCGGTTGCATGGTAGCGCGCGTCGAGATCGGGTTTGAAGCAGATGACGCGCCGGCGGGCGATCTGGGCGCGTTTCAGCCGCCGGATCAGCTCCTCGGACTTGCCTGAGAACATGGGGCCGGTGATGACTTCCATGCGGCCGGGGTGGGATGTCTGGGGGGTGGGTGATTGTTCCATGAGTATTTGTGAGTTTAGTCGCGTGGGCTGTTGAAGACCGGGGACAAAGGTAGGTTGAGGATTCAGATGTCGTGGAATCCCACATCTCAAAATCGAGATGTGGGGCACCCGGGCCCGCTGGCCAAATCCACACCCCGTGATCGCCCGCTTCCTGGTGGTCGAATCATGTGGAGGGTCCGACGGTAGAATCTTCAAGTGTCTCTCGACTTTAAAATTCTGAAAACGCGCGGCGATGCGCGCCGGGCGACTATGACTCTGCCTCACGCTGCGGTCGAAACTCCGGTGTTTATGCCGGTAGGTACGGTGGCTTCGGTCAAGGCGGTGCCGCAGCATCTGCTGGAAGAGCTCGATGCGCGGATCATCCTGGGCAACACTTATCATCTCTACCTGCGGCCGGGGCACGAGCTGATCCGGCGGATGGGCGGTTTGCACCGGTTCATGAGCTGGCCGCGCGCCCTCCTCACCGACTCGGGCGGATTTCAGGTCTTCAGCCTCAATGCGCTGCGCAAGGTCACGGAGGAGGGTGTCGAATTTCGGTCCCATCTGGATGGCTCCAAGCATTTCTTTTCTCCTGAACATTCCATGGATGTGCAGATCGCGCTGGGCTCGGATATTGCCATGGCCTTCGACGAGTGCACCGAGTATCCCGCCGACTATGAGCGGGCGCGGCGCTCGCTGGATACCACGCTGCGCTGGGCGGAGCGGAGCAAACGGCATTTTGACGCACATAAGAATGAACGGCCGTGGGAGCAGAGTGTGGGGGGTAGGGGGCAGGGTGTAGAAGACCAGGCCGCATGCTTTGTTGGGCTCACTCCTAATCTCTTTGGCATTGTTCAGGGCGGAATGTATAAGGACCTGCGCCGGGAGTCGGCTGAACGGCTGGTGGAGATGGATTTTCCCGGTTACGCCATCGGCGGGCTGAGTGTGGGCGAGCCGCGGGAGCTGACGCGGGAGGTGATCGCCGAGACGCTGCCCTATCTGCCCGCCGACAAGCCTCGTTATGTGATGGGCGTGGGGTATCCCGATGAGATCGTCGAGTACGCTTCGATGGGCGTGGACATGATGGATTGCGTGCTGCCCACGCGGGCGGCTCGGCATGGGCTGCTGTTTACGTCGGAGGGGCGGCTCAATATCAAGAATAAGAAATTCGCCGAAGATCAGGGGCCTCCGGATCCGGAGTGTTCCTGCATGGTGTGCCGCAGGTATACGCGGGCGTATTTGCGGCACCTGATGACGGCGCAGGAGCCGCTGTCGGCGGTGTTGAATACGGTGCATAATCTGGCGTTTTATCTGGAGACGATGGCGAAGGTTCGGGCAGGGATTATTGGCGGGTAGCTTCCCTCCGCGGCTAAAGCCGCACTTCGTTTCTTACTGTTATGGACGGGCTGGAGCCCGTCCCTCCCTCCGAAAAATCTCTTAGAGCGCCCCTGATATGGCCTCCCGTTGCGCCCTTACGCGATGCTTGCGCCTTGACAGCGTCTATTCCGTACGCGATGCTTAGAGCCTAGGCGCTTCCCCGGCAATTTTGCGACTGTAGTGTTACAAAATGAATCGCGCAGAAAGCCCGGCAGGCAGCCTATGTAATTGAAGTAGAAGGAAGCAGCAGGCGCTGTTCAAAGCCCTCCGGTTGAAGATTCCCTTCCTGGGATTTTCCTCTGGGCCTGGGCCTTCCCTCAAATTTCTATTTGTAAGGGTGAGTGCGGTCTTTTCAGGCCGCTTCACCGAAAAGGATTGTGTGTTGACGTCAACAATACTTCTGGCCATCGCGCTTCCCCCTGGCGTGCTGCAGTTTCTTCCTTTTGTTCTGATCATCGGTGTCTTTTATCTGTTGCTGATTCGTCCCAACCAGAAAAAGCAGCAGACCTGGCAGCAGATGCTCAACGACCTGAAGGCGGGGGATAAGGTCACGACGAGCGGCGGTATTCGCGGGACGATTCTCAGCATTAAAGAGGACGCCATCCAGCTCCGTGTTCCGCCGGATAACATCAAGATCGAAGTGGTCAAAAGCGCGATCGCCTCGGTAACTACCGAGGATGCCGCTAAGTAAATGACGCGCCTAAGCTACTCCACCCCATACGAGTCCCATGCGTAAGAATCTCACCAGCAAAACTATTCTGATCGTCGCCGTGGTCATCGTCTTTGTCTTCGGCATCATCGGCCTTCCCGGCGGATTCAGCGGCGCAGCGCTTAAAGCCTCTCTGCTGAAGCGAATCAACCTCGGTCTCGACCTCAAGGGCGGCACCCATCTCATCCTGCAAGTGATGGTGGATGAGGCGGTGGGCATCGCCCGCGACAGCGACGCGGCGCATATCCAGCAGGATCTGCAGGCCAACAGCATCGCGGTCGGCTCGGTTGCGCCGGATCTGAGCCGTCCCGACGCCATCCAGATCAGCGGAGCTCCCGCCGATCGCGGCAACGATGTTCGCAGCGTCCTGAACTCCAAGTACGGTACGCAGTACGACATTGCTTCCGGCGCGAACAACACGTGGACGCTGACCATGAAGCCCAGCGCGGTGGCCGACCTGAAGACGCATGCGCTGCAGCAGGCGATCGAGGTCATCCGCACCCGCGTCGATACGCTGGGCGTGAGCGAGCCGGTCATCCAGGAGTACAACCTGGGCAGCGACCAGATCCTGGTCGAGCTGCCGGGCGTCGATGATCCCGCTCGCGTGAAGGACGTCATTCAGTCCACGGCGCGCCTGGAGATCCATTCGGTGCTGGGTGGTCCTTACACCAGCGAGCAGGAAGCGCTGCAGCAGTTGGGCGGCAATGTGCCGCTCGATTCCGTGCTCGTGCCGACTGCTCCGGGAGTTTCCAAGACCAGCGGTGTGCAGTATTACCAGATCAAGCGCGCTGCTGAAGTGGGCGGCACCGATATACGCAGCGCCCGCGTCAGCCAGAACTCCAACACCAGCGAGCCTGAGGTCGACTTCTTCCTGACCACGGCGGCCGGCGATCACTTCGCGGAGTTTACGGGAGCGAACAAGGGCAAGTACCTCGCGGTTGTTCTCGATAACAAGATCCAGGAAGTGGCGAGCATTCACGACCAGATCCGGGACCAGGGCAACATCGGCGGCGGGGGGATGACCAACCAGGCGGCCAACGACCTGGCCATGCTGCTCAATACCGGCTCGCTGCCGGCATCGCTGCATTATCTGCAGGAGAGCACGGTTGGACCGTCGCTGGGCGCGGACTCCATCCACCAGGGTGTGCTGGCATCGATTGTCGGCATGCTGGCCGTGATGGTCTTCATGCTGATCTACTATCGCGGCGCGGGCATCAACGCGGACATCGCACTGTTCCTGAACCTGGTGATCCTGCTCGGATTCATGGGCTTCACGGGGTCGGTGCTTACGCTGCCCGGCATAGCCGGAGTGATCCTGACCATCGGTATGGGCGTCGACTCGAACGTGCTGATCTTCGAGCGAATCCGTGAAGAGCTGCACGCGGGCAAGTCGCCGGCGGCGGCGGTCGATCAGGGCTTCGCTCATGCATGGACGACGATTATCGATACGCACGTGACGACGATTGTCTCAGCGGCGATTCTCTTTGTCTTCGGCACCGGGCCGGTGCGCGGCTTTGCCGTGACCCTGTCTTTCGGTCTCTTCGCGAACCTGTTTACGGCGGTCTTCGTCTCGCGCGTCATCTTCGAGGCGAACCTGAACCGCAAGCAGCGCGGCGAGGCGTTGTCGATCTGACTGCCGCTGAGAAGCGGGTCGCTAAAAGGCGGGCGGCTAAAGGGCGGTTGGCTAAAATGCGGGTCGCTGGTTCGGTGGTTGCTCCGTCGCTGGTGGTGAGTAGACATTGGTTGAACTTCAGGTCCCTCCGCTTCGTGCGCTTCTGCGCACTTCGGTCGGGATGACAAGTTTTGTTTTGGTTTAAAAGATTTGTTGTGAGCGTGAAGCTTTGAGATGTGGATTGGGTGGGAGCGTCGTTGCTAACCGGTTTTTAGCTGTCCGGACTTTAGCTGACCGCTTCTCAGCCAACCGTTCTTCAGCTAAAGAGGATCTCTTTCGTGGAACTGTTTCGTGAAGTAAAAATCGATTGGCTGGGGAAGAAGTGGTATTTCCTCGGATTTTCTCTGATCTTCAGCGTGGCTGGTTTGCTCTCGCTGTTCTTCTGGCATGGTCTTCCGCTGGATGTCGACTTCAAGGGCGGCACCATGGTGCGGGTGAAGTTCGACCAGAAGCCGGATATCGACCACATCCGCCGCGCGGCTGACAGGGCTGGTCTCAAGGACTCGCGCATTCAGTCCTTCGGCGCGGCGACGGGCGACGAGGTGATCATCACACTGGCCGAGTCGCAGACCAGTGAAGCGGCTCTGGACCAGGGACGCGCGGCGATCGTGAGCACGCTGACCAATAATTATTCGGCGACCGGGCCGGCCAATCAGGGCAAGCTCGATCTGGATAACGCGGGACGCAGCACGCTGGCGGCGTGGCTGGCGCAGCATGATCCCGAGCATCTGGGAAATAGCGATTCCTCCACGCAGCACTACACGCAGCAGGCCAACGCCATCCTCGATGACCGCGATAATCAGCACGGCGGATTGTTTGCGTCAATCGACAACGTTTCCGGCGTGACTACTCCAGCGGTGGCGAACGAGCTGAAGCAGGATGCCTATCTCTCCGGCTTTGCGGTGCGCAACGTGGAGATCGTCGGGCCGCAGGTAGGTGCGCAGCTGCGCAAGCAGGCGCTGCTGGCGACGCTGTATTCGCTGGCCGGCATGCTGGTCTATCTGTGGTTCCGCTTCGAGCTGATCTATGGCGTAGCCGCGGTGGTCGCTGTGTTTCACGACACGCTGATCACCATCGGCGCCTTCTCGCTCTCGAACCAGGAGATCTCGCTCACCGTTATTGCGGCGATTCTCACGCTCGTCGGTTATTCGATGAACGATACCATCGTGGTCTTTGATCGCATTCGTGAGAACCTGCGCATGAGCCGTCGCGAGCCGCTCTCGGTGGTCGTGAATCGCAGCATCAACCAGACACTGAGCCGGACGGTTCTTACCTCGGGCCTGACCTTCCTCACCGTGCTCTCGCTCTATTTGTTTGGCGGAGAAGTGCTGCATGGCTTTTCCTTTGCGCTGGTTATTGGTATCTTGATCGGGACTTACTCCTCCATCGCTGTTGCAGCGCCAATGCTGGTTGCGTATCAGGACTGGCGCTCTGGCCGCGGCAAATCGGCAGTTCTACCTGCCGCGAAGAAAGCCAAGGCCTGAGCATTTGAAGTTTCATGAATCATGGGAGCTTGTGTTATAGAACGTGAGCCCACCTTTTTCTGCTTGAGAACGTCTTAACTTTTTGACTTCAGAACGTCTTAATTTTTTCGGGAACAAATTGATAGTGGTTCGGTGTCTATAGGTGGTAACAACGTTTCGCGTGATCGAGGTAGGCCATGTTTGAAGATGCTCTCGTAGAATCCGGCGGAAAGCTCAAAACCAAGAGCAAGTATTTCACTTTTGTTGGAATAATTCTCAACGGTTCGATCATCGCAGCCCTGATTCTGATTCCCCTGATTTACCCTGAAGCCTTGCCGAAGACGGCCATGACCACGTTGCTGGTTGCGCCGCCTCCGCCACCACCCCCACCGCCTCCGCCACCACCGGCTCCCGTGCATCCGATCAAGGTGGTGTCCGAGATGCTGAACAATCAGCTCACCTTCACCAAAATTCCTAAAGAAATCAAGATGGTCAAGGAAGACGCAGCTCCTCCGCCGACCATGGCAGGCGTCGCCGGCATGGACGGTATGTCCGGCGGTAGCGCAGGCGGCGTGATGGGCGGCATTCTTGGCGGCATCGGAACCGGCCCGGCACCCGTAGTGAAGGCTGCTGCACCGAAGAAGATTGCGGTCTCCGCCGGTGTGATCGCCGGTAACAAGCTGGGAGGCAGTTCGCCGCAGTATCCGGCGATTGCCAAGGCTGCCCGCATTCAGGGGACGGTCGTTCTTCAGGCAACAATTTCGAAGGCGGGATCGATCGAAGGTCTTCGCGTCGTAAGCGGTCCGCCAATGCTTCAGCAGGCGGCGCTCGAAGCGGTGAAAACCTGGCGCTACAAGCCCTACCTGCTCAACGGCGAGCCGGTTGAGGTGGAAACCCAGGTCAACGTCATCTTTACCCTCGGTGGTTGATTTCCGGATCTCTGCCGATCCGGAAAACCCCGGGAAAGCAATCCGCAGCCGCTAAGACTTTTACTGTGATTCCAGAAGTAACTCCCTAGGAGGAAAGATTCAGTGATTCTCGCTCATATTCACCAACTTGCAGTTAGCCCGGCAGCGCTGGGTTTCTTTCAGGATCAGCAGGCAGTCGGTTTCAGCCCCATCGATCTCTGGAACAACATGGGCTGGCTGGCTCGCGGCGTTGTGTTCGTGCTCTTCATCATGTCGATCTGGTCTCTGGCCGTGATCATCGACCGCTACCTGTACTTCGCGGCAGCCCGCAAGCAGTCGCGTGAGTTCGCTCCCCGCGTTGCCGGCGCTCTCAAAGAGGGCAAGCTGGACGAAGCGGTCAAGGTTGCCGATCGCAACAAGAAGTCGCACCTGGCGGAAGTGGTCACTGCCGGTCTGCAGGAGTTCCGCAACTACGGCAGCGGCGGCGCCATCACCGCCGAGCAGATCGAATCGTCGAAGCGCGCCCTGGAGCGTGCCGAGGCCATCGTGCACGCCAAGCTGAAGCGCGGCCTGGGCGGTCTGGCCACCATTGGCTCGACAGCTCCCTTCGTCGGTCTCTTCGGAACGGTCGCCGGTATTTTGAAGGCCTTCCAGGAAATCGCCACGCAGAAGACTCCCGGTATCGGCGCAGTTGCCTCCGGTATCTCGGAAGCTCTGGTCACCACCGCATTCGGTCTTCTGGTCGCCATCCCGGCCGTTATGACCTTCAACTACTTCACCAACAAGGTTGAGGCGTTCGACGTCGAGATGGACAACTCCTCGAGCGAACTGATCGACTACTTCATCAAGCAGAGCAGCCGCCGCTAGGGCACGCTGGTTGTAGCTTCGGGGAAGCCTCCTTATGGGAGTGCTTCCCGCGCAGCGGCGGCCGGATGTTCCAGCATGCTTTGCCCCGAAGTCAGCAAGTGAAGCAAGGGAATAAAGTCGGGGAATAAGACGGGAATCACACATCGGGAGCGGGCGGTATCCGATCCGTTCCGTTCCCGGTGCCCAAATTTTCGCCTGGGCAGTGAAGGAAGGCCGAAGAAGCGCCCAATCGAAACGATTTGGGAGCGCCGCTTTCGGAGATGGACAGACCAGGGAGTAAAGAATGGCACTCGCAAAGAGAGACGAAGGCAAGAAAGTAAATTCCAACATCAACGTCACCCCCATGGTGGACGTCATGCTGGTGCTGCTGATCATCTTCATGGTCATTACGCCGATGCTGACGAACAAGGTGAACGTCGACCTCGCGAAGAGCGAAAACGCCGCCGCGATGGACGATGCCAGCAAGGAAGACGCGATCACCATCGCCGTCACCCGCGACAGCAAAGTTTATTTGGGACAGAATCAGACCACCCTGGCCGATCTCGGCTCCAAGGTCGGCGATCTGCTCCAGAACAAGACGACCAAGATGGTGTATTTCCGTGCCGATGCACGCGCGCACTATGGCACCGTGATGGATGCCATCGATGCGGTAAGAACGACCGGTGTGGACGAAGTGGGGCTGCTGACCGATCAGGCGACGCAACTCAACACCGCCGCTCCCTCCGGCCAGTAAGCGAGCCCGGTAAGGATTGCATCTCAGCTTTTTGAGAAATGAGGAACTGACGTATGGCAATGGGAAGTGGTGGCGGACCAGGTGGCCTGAACTCCGATATCAACGTAACCCCGATGATCGACGTGCTGCTGGTGTTGTTGATCATCTTCATGGTGATCGTGCCGGTCACGCCGCATGGCCTGGACGCCCTGGTGCCCCAGCCGCCGAAGACCAAGCAGCCGGATGTTCCGAATGACCGGACCATTGTGATACAGGTCAGCGGCGCGGCGAACGGGATTCCAACTTACAAGATCAATCAGGACGACGTAGCCAGGGATCAGCTGCGCACGCGGTTAGACGGCATCTATGCCACGCGCGCGGAAAAGGTTATGTTTGTAAAGGGCGATCCGAATTTGAATTTCTCCTCCGTTGCCGAAGTGGTCGATATCGGCAAGGCGGTAGGGGTCACCAGCATCGGACTGATAACTCCCAAGATTGAAGCGGGTCAGTAGAGCCCGCTTTTTTGCTGCATAGTTTCTTCACCCCACGGAAATATACGCTTCCACCCGATCCGCAGTTTGTCCCTTATGCCCCTTGCCTAATGGTGCAAACGAATTACAATCAGCAGCGCGAGGAGTTTTCTCCTTTTCGCGACCTTGAAGCATCCCATCTGCTAGGGCTCGCCTGGCGATCGAAGGAGATGAGAAACAGAATGAATCGAATTGCACGTTTTCCGGTGATGGCCGCGGCAACGCTCTCGTTGCTGGTCCTTATGACCGGGTGCCAGCGCCTCAAGGCCCGCGATCAGCTTAATAAGGGAGTCCAGGCCTACAAGAGTGCCAAGTACGAAGAAGCCATCAATCACTTCCAGCAGGCGGTCAACTATGACCCGACGCTGCCCATGGCTCGCTCTTATCTGGCTACCGCTTATGCGCAGCAGGTTGTTCCCGACCTCACGACGTCGGACAATCTCAAGAACGCCAACCTCGCCATTCAAAATTTTCAGACTGTTCTCGCCCAGGACCCTAAGGACGTCAATAGCCTGAAGGGAATCGCGAGCATCTATTTCAACATCGGCAAGTATCAGGACGCGAAAGACTGGCAGAAGAAAGTTCTGGAAGTCGATCCTCAGGATGCTGAAGCGGCCTACACCATCGGCAGCATCGACTGGCGTCTGGCTTATCGCAATGCAGTGAAGGATCTGCAGGCGGTGGGCATGCAGGACGACGGCATGGGCAATGCGAAGATGCCGAAGAAAGCATGCCAGGATCTGCTGACGGACAACAGCCAGCTGGTCAATGAAGGCCTCGAATATCTCCACAAAGCCGTGGAGATCCGACCCTCCTACGACGACGCGATGGCTTACCTCCAGTTGACCTACCGCCGTAAGGCCGACCTCGAATGCGGGAACGACTCCGCACGCAAGGACGACATGGCGCAGGTGGATCAGTGGCGTGAGAAGGCTATGAGCACTCGCAAGGCTAATGAGGAAAAGAAAAACAGCCAGACCCAAGGCGTAGTGATGCAGTAGCTTTGACAGGCTCGAAAAGCCCCCGGTTCGCCGGGGGCTTTTTGTTTTGTGATTCCCACGCGTTGTGGTCTCCCACCCTTCACGATGGGACTGTGAAGGATGGGGCACCCGGCCTTTGTTTCGGGTTTAGAAGCGAAGGGCCCGGGGCTGCCCTAAATTCCCTTTGGATTATTCGTGAGGCTGAAGCCTCACGCTCCCTCCGGAAAACGCGGCAGCGGTTGCTTTCGATTCTCTTCGCAAGGGCGGAGCCAGGACGAGATCATTGTCGCGAAAGCACCTCAGAGGCTAAAGCCTCTTCTTGCAATCTCCGCGATGTGATGGCTGAAGCCCTCACCTACCCTCATGACGGCTGACGCCTTCACCTACCCGTCATGAAGGCTGAAGCTCTCCCTACCTTCGTGACGGCGGAAGCCCTCACCTATCCTCATCGGTGAGACACGCAAGGTCTTCAGGATGACGGTAACCTTACAAGAAGCCGGAGATTGCTCTAGAATTGCCTCTTGCCTCCGATCCCCATGTTCCAAAAGATCCTTATCGCCAACCGCGGCGAAATTGCTTTGCGCATCGAGCGTGCCTGCCGCGAGTTGGGGATCGCGACTGTGGCTGTCTACTCCGATGCGGACCGCGCTGCGCTGCATGTGCTCGAAGCGGATGAAGCCTTTCGTCTTGGGCCTGCACCGGCAGCGGAGTCTTACCTGCGTGGCGATCTGATTCTGGATATCGCCCGGCAGACGGGGGCGCAGGCGATTCATCCCGGCTATGGGTTCCTCTCCGAGAATGCCGGCTTCGCCGAAGCCTGCGAGAAAGCCGGGATCAAGTTTATCGGACCGACCTCGCAGGCCATGCGCATCCTGGGATCGAAGACCAGCGCGCGTCAGGCTGCGGACCGAGCTGCGATGCCGCGTACGCCGGGCTCGACGCGGGGGCTGGAGTCTATCGAAGAGGCGTATGCGGTCGCCGAAGAGATTCGCTATCCCGTTATGCTCAAGGCTGCGGCCGGGGGCGGCGGCAAGGGCATGCGCGCGGTGATGCGGAAAGAAGATCTCAAAGGCGCATTTGAGTCGGCGCAGAGCGAGGCGGAGCGGGCCTTTGGGTCGAGCGAGGTCTATCTCGAAAAACTGATCGAGCAGCCTCGCCATATCGAGATCCAGCTGCTGGCCGATGAGCACGGCAACTGCGTGTATCTTGGCGAGCGCGAGTGCTCGGTGCAGCGGCGCCACCAGAAGGTGATCGAGGAAGCGCCCTCGGCTGTCGTTGGACCTGCGCTGCGGCAGCGCATGGGAGAAGCGGCGGTGCGGCTGGCGCAGGCCGCGGGCTACACCAATGCCGGCACCGTCGAGTTCCTGCTGGACAGCGAGCAGAACTTCTACTTCCTTGAGGTAAACACGCGCCTGCAGGTGGAGCATCCGGTGACCGAGCTGGTTACGGGGCTGGATCTTGTCCATTTGCAGTTACATATTGCTGCGGGCGAGCCGCTGCCCTTCACGCAGCAGGAGGTGCAGCTGCGCGGGCATGCCATCGAATGCCGGGTCTATGCCGAAGACCCCGACAACGGCTTCTTCCCTTCTCCGGGGCGCATTACACGGCTACTGCAGCCGGGAGGGCCGGGCATTCGCGAGGATAGCGGCATCTACGAGGGATGGGTGGTGCCAATGGACTACGATCCCATGCTGTCGAAACTCATCGCCTACGCACCTACTCGCGAGCTGGCCATCGCGCGGCTGCTGCGCGCCATCGATGAGTACGTGGTGGGCGGGATCAGAACGAATCTCGGGCTGTTTCGCCGCATTCTTAACGACGCCGGCTTCCGCAACGCGGAGATCGATACCGGATATCTCGACCGCCTGTTGTCGCAGGCGACTGCTGCAGAGGAAGGCAATAGCGAAGATGTCGCTGCGCTTGCCGCCGCGATCTTCGGGCATCATCGAGCCACGCCCACGCTCGCTCCCATTCAGCCGCCGGAGAGCGGCTGGAAGCACATCGCGCGCCGCGAGGGACTGCGCGGATGAAGCTGCAGCTGGAGATGGCCGGAGGCTTGCGCACGATTGAGCTTGAGCGGGGGGAGGATCCGCATCAGTATCGGGCCACCGTGGATGGGCTGGAGGTTGCGGTCGAGGCCCATTTGCTGCGTCCCGGAGTTCTTTCGCTGATCATCGACAATCGCGCGTATCGGGCGGTTTTAGAGGATCACGCCGAAGAGCCGACTGTTCATCTTGGGGGCCAGCGGCATACTTATCGAATCGCAGATCCGCGCTCGCTCAAAGGCCGCCGGGCACATGCCCAAGGCAGCGACGGACCCAGGCCGATCAAGGCATCGATGCCGGGGCGCGTGGTGCGGGTGCTGGCGCAGAGAGGCGACACGGTCGAGGCCAATCAGGGCGTGGTGGTGATCGAGGCGATGAAGATGCAGAACGAGCTGAAGTCGCCCAAGGCTGGTGTGGTCGCTGAGGTTCGCGTTGTGGCCGGGGGTACGGTGGCTGCTGGGGATGTGCTGGCGGTGGTGGAGTGAACGAGATCGCCCATATCTCAAACGCGACCGAGTTTTGCTTTCGTGGTCTCCCACCCTTCACGATGGCACTGTGAAGGATGGGGCACCCGGCGGGATCACCACCGGCGGGTTCACCGCTAAGACGCGAAGGACGCCAAGAAGTCATTCAACATTCTTTGTGCCGGGGAGCGGTTAAAACTGCAGGTCCCTCGACTGCGTTCGCTTACGCGAACTCCGCTCGGGATGACAATTCTTAAAATTGCAAAAGGAGTGATGGAAACGTGCTACGGCTGCAAGGACGCTGAGACTAGCTGATGGCTTCGCGTCTGCCGTTGCGCCAGCTGGCGTAGGCGGCGTCCAGCACCTTTTGATTGTGGAGGCCGTCGCTGGCTGGGGCCAGGTAGTCGCCTCGTCCCTCGGTCCATTGGGCGAAGCCGTCGAGCATGAGGCCGTAGGCGTCGGCGTTGGTGACTGTTTCGCTCAAGAGAACCTGATCGCCCTTGCGCAGCACGACTTCGATGGGATGATCGACGGTCAGGCCGTTCTCGCAGAGGATGACGCCGATCTCTCCGGTGACTTCGACCAGGCTGCGATAGCTGGCGCGTGTGGTCACGGTGACGGTGGCCATGGCCTCGGAGGCGAGCGCGAGCGCGAGCACCGCGTAGGACTCGACCGCACCCGATTCCGCATCGCTATGGGCTAATGTGCTCACCGCGGTTACATTTGTCTGCAGGACGAAGCGCAGGGCGTCAAGGCAATGCACGCCTACGTCGCCGATGGGGCCACCACAGGCCAGCGCGGGGTCGTAGATCCACTCGCGGGGGCTTCTCTCCGCAGAGTAGGCGAATTGCGAGTGCGCGAGCACCGGCTTGCCGACCTTGCCCTCGGCGATCCACTGGCGGATGAGCGCCAGGCTGCGGTAGTAGCGCATATTCTGAGCCACACCGAGTACAACGTTCGCAGCCTTGGCCGCGGCCAGCATCTGTTCCACTTCACCGGTGTTCATGCCCAGCGGTTTCTCGCAGAGGATGGCTTTGCCGTGCTTCGCGGCCAGCAAAACATCGGAGAGGTGCAGGGCGTCTGGCGACGAGATGAAGATAGCGTCAATCTCGGGCGACGCGCAGAGAGCTTCGGCCGTCTCGAAGACATGGGGGATGGAGAACTCCCGGGCATTCTCGCGAGCCTTATCGAGATTGCGCCGCCACAAGCCGGCGAGCTGCGAATCGCGAGCTTCGGCAAAGCCTGGGATCATGCGCTTGACGGCGTGATGACCGAAGCCGAGGATGCCGTAGCGGATCATCGCTACTGGGCTCCGTTCTTGAAGATCTCTTCGGCGAAGTAGTTCTCGACGCGGGCCTGATCGCGCAGCATTTCGATGTAGGCGTTCTTGAGCAGCTGCGAGCGGGCGTCGCGCAACTGGCTGCGGATGGCCTGCTGCACGCGGGGATCGTTCAGCTCACGCTGTCCGGCGGCCTGCTTGTCGACGAGCTTGTAGATGGCGTAGCCAACGGCTTTCTTTCCGGCCGGTGTTCCCTCGTAAAGCGGGAGCACGTCGGTTACCTGTCCCGGCTTCAGCTTGCCGACCGCGTTATAAATCTCGGGATCGGAGTGCAGCTGGGACTCGGAGACGAAGCCCATGTCGCCGCCGCTCTGCGCGTTGTCGGGGCGCTCGGAGAAGTTCGCTGCCAGCATGCCGAAGTCTTCGCCGCTCTCGATGCGGTTGTGCAGGGTGTCGATCTTCTTCTTGGCGTCGGTATCGTTGGCGGCTTTGCTGTTCTGCAGGTTGCCGGCCTGCTGCGCGGGCGCTGCGACCGATGTCACAACGATCTGAGCCAGATGATACTGAGGCTCGATGAGGTTGAACTCCGCCTTATGCGCGTTGTAGTAATTCGCGATATCGGTGTCGGTGATGTTGATCTTGGAGTTGATCTCTTTATTGAAGAGCTTTTCTTCGGTCTTGCCGCGGCGAATCTCGCGCTTCAGGTCGTCCAGGGTCAGATGGCGGTCCTGCAGACGCTTGTTGAACTCCTCCTGGGTGAAGGGCGCCTTGAACTCGTTGATCTTGCTCATGACCTCTTCGTCGGTGGCCACGAGATTCAGCTTGGCCGCGCGCTGCATCAGGATCTCTTCATCGATGAGATCGCGCACCACGTTCAGGCGGATGATGTCGCCCTGCTCGCGCGAAGGATGCTGGTTCGATTGCCCCAGGGTGTCCTGGTAGCGCGTTTCTACGTCAGGGCGCAGGATCGGCTTTCCGTTTACAATGGCCAGCGTGTCGGGGCTGTGACCCCGCTGGCAGCCGGTTACGCCGCAGACTGCGGCCAGCGCCAGCGCCGCCGCTGCATGCATTTGGAAGGGACGCTTACTGCGGATGGTGCTGGAAGTGGATGGGGCGAGGGTGGTGCGGTGAGCGTCCAATCGGAATTGCAAACAGTTATCTCCTTAGAATCGCATCGGCAAACATGGCGATGCACCGGTCGCGACTTACCAGCCGGCACAAGCAGGGCCAGGGTTCGAAAGGCGGCTCTTCCAGCATAATTGAAAGCCCGCAAATCGGCATGAATCGCTGCGTAATGATCAAACTGCGAGGTCATGCCGATTTGAGTTTCGGCGTCAGTTACCCTGCTTGGCCGGCTCCGGCGGCTTGGGGGCAGCGGGTGGGGTGACTCCCTCCGAGACCAGGGCGCGGTCGATGATGGTCCACAGCGTGGAGACATCCAGAGCACCCTGCATCTGCTCGCCGTTGACGTAGAGGGTGGGCGTCTGTTCGATGCCGAGGTCCTCGGCCTGCTTGACCTCGGAGCGGACCGCGGTTTCGTCCTGTTTTGCGACACAGGCGCTGAGTGTGGCGGCATCGAGCGCGCTCTTCACGCCCTGCTGGGTGGCCAGCTTATCGAGGGTGGCGTTGGCCTTCACCAGATTCCGGTCCGGCCCGGTGACGTCCTCGCCATGGACGTGGAGATAGTCCACGTAACTCCAATAGGCCGAAGCGTTCTGGGAGGCCAGGCAGTTGGCGTCGACGGCGGCGTGCATTGCCCAGGGATGCAGCTCTTCGAGGGGCAGGTCCCGATACACCACTTTAATGAGCCCTTTGTAATGATCCAGAGTGTCCGGGAAGAGCTCGGCGTGCATCTTGGCGCAGTAGGGGCATTCGAGGTCATCGAAGTTGACGATCACTACCTTGGCGTCAGGGTTTCCGCGCACCGGCCGGTTGGCGTAGGGGACCAGGTCGGCCGGGTTCTTCGCGATGTTCCACTCGGAGAGCCGTGCCAGGGTCTGGCCATCTTTTGATATCAGGAAAGAAAGGGTCTGGGTGTGGTCGGCATGTCCAGGGAGCGAGAAGGTGACATTGACTTTGTCGAAGCCGGGGATTTCGCCGGGGCTGCGCTGTCCGACGGTAACCACATACTCGGTAGGAACTTTCAGCTTTTCCCGGGCCAGCACTTCGATCTTGCGTGCGGTCTCCCGGTCGACAGGGCTGCCCGCCGCAACCGGGTTTGTTTGTGCCTTGCAGCCTGCCGCGGCCACGGCCAGCAGGCAGACAAAAATGAGTCGGATTCGAGACAAACCAGCCACCTTTCGGATGTCTCGATTATCTCACTGGGGAAGAGGAGCCGAGGCCGGCAGAAGCCTGATCGAGGCCGCTGGTTACCGTGGGATGGATCCGAAATTGGCTGCAGGGAAATGGACTTAGTCACCCACAACAAGTTGTATCTGCCTTTAAAAGCAGGTGTACTTTGCAAAAAACTACTTAGATGCAACTTACTTGCATCATTTTATTGTCGAAGCAATCCAGACAGCATAGGCTCTATACAACATTGGTTGCGTTACCGCCCGGGGGGAATCTCTCATGCAGAAGGTAGTGCGGAATCCAGTCCACACGGATGTAACCAAAGTGTTTCGTTTCACTCTTACCGGCCAATACCTAAACGACTTATGCTGAAAGACCATAAGGCGGGCGCCCGACCTGCCTGTTCAGCACGCACCTGCTTCAAAAATGCAATCAACAAGGAGCTTTCCATGAACAAGATCGCCCGTAACCTGATCCTTGCCGCCGCCGTCCTGGCCGGCTTCGCCGCAACCTCTTACGCTTCGCTGGTCAGTGCACCAGAGCCGATGCCACCGGGTATTTCGCGCGGCTAGCTCGTTTGTAGGCTATTCCTAACCATTGCATTTGACATCACTTCGACCCAGCACGGGGAGAATCAAAATGACCAAGATTGTTCGCAACGTCGTTCTCGCCGCCACCATGCTTGCCGGTTTCAGCGGCGCGTCCTTTGCCAGCCTGATTACCGCTCCGGTGCCGATGCCCGCAGGAATGCCGCGCGGCTAAGTCGTTCTTTGGGAATTCAATTCAACAATCAATGTTGTTTAAGCAAACGGGAGACTCATCATGAACAAGATCGTTCGCAATCTGGTCCTTGCCGCCGCTGTTCTGGCTGGCTTCGCCGCAACCTCTTACGCTTCGCTGATGACTGCGCCGGAGCCTTTGCCGCCGGGTGTTTCGCGGGGCTAAATCGTTTCTAGACTGCTGTTCAACTCAACGTTTTCGACTCGATAAATATTTGGAGATTCACTATGAACAAGATCGTTCGCAATCTGGTCCTTGCCGCTGCCGTTCTGGCCGGCTTCGCCGCAACCTCTTACGCTTCGCTGATGACTGCGCCAGAGCCGCTGCCGCCGGGCGTTTCGCGGGGCTAAACCATTTCTAGACTGCTGTTCAACGCAACGTTTTCGACTCGATAAATATTTGGAGATTCACTATGAACAAGATCGTCCGCAATCTGGTCCTTGCCGCCGCTGTTCTGGCTGGCTTCGCCGCAACCTCTTACGCTTCGTTGATGACTGCGCCGGAGCCTTTGCCGCCGGGTGTTTCGCGGGGCTAAGTCGTTTCTAGACTGTCACTCAACCCAAGCATCTCGAACTCACTTCAATATTTGGAGATTCACTATGAACAAGATCGTTCGCAATTTGGTCCTTGCCGCCGCCGTTCTGGCCGGCTTCGCCGCAACCTCTTACGCTTCGTTGATCACTGCGCCCGAGCCGTTACCGCCAGGCGTGCTGCGGGGCTAAGTCGTTTCTCGGCTGTCACTCAACCCAAGCATCTCGAACTCACTTCATATTTGGAGATTCACTATGAACAAGATCGTTCGCAATCTGGTCCTCGCCGCTACCATTCTGGCCGGCTTCGCCGCAACTTCCTACGCCTCGTTGATCACTGCGCCCGAGCCGTTACCGCCAGGCGTGCTGCGAGGTTAAGCAGACAGTTCTGGCGGAATTACCTGTACTACGGTTGAGTTGATGGTTCATGCTATTAGCCATGGGCCTCACCTGGAAAGACGTGGCGCTGTGGATCGCCGGATTTTCTGCCTTCGCGGCTTTATTCGCCGTCCTGATAGGCAAGAAGAGGGCGCGTCAGTTCCCGTTTTTCGCGACGCTGATAGGATTTGACGCGCTCCAAAACATTGTTCTGTTTTTTGCTTTCAAAGATCAGAGCCTGTATTCCTATGCCTTTTGGATCGGCCAAGCCATTGAGTTCGTTCTTCAAATTGCCGTCGTTGTAGAAATTGCCCGTCAGGTATTCCGCCCCTTCGGCCGATGGGCATCCGGCGCGCGTTCGTTCTGGGTGGCAGCATGTGGAATCAGCCTGGTTGCGGCGCTCGGGCTGACTTTCATTGCCAGTCCCCATGCCCCCACCTACACCTGGGCATGGGTGATCAAGGGCAAGCTGTTTGCAATCATGCTAACTTGCATGATCTCGATTGCCGTTCTTGTTACAGCTCGTCAGTATGGCCTGGCGTGGCGCAATCACGTCATAGGGCTGGCCCAAGGTTGGACGATGTGGGCCTTCATTACTTTCGTTGTAGAGACCTTTCATAGTTATTTGGGCTATACCACCCTCTATCAGCGGTTGCAATATGTAGGGGATCTCGCGAATCTGGTTGCTCTAGGCTTTTGGATTTTCATTTTCTGGCAGGAAGAGCCTAGCCGCGTGGTTTCACCGGAAAGACACAAGTTTTTGGTTGAACAGCAGCGTCAGCTCGGCTACTATGTCGACAAGTTGGTTAGTCGCTCCGATTCGCGACGGTCCTCATGAGCCTTCCCTACCTTATCGTCGCCGGCGGTACCGTCCTCGCAACCGGGGCCACTCTTCTCTGGTCGATGAAGGGTGTCACGCAGCTCCGCGATAAGGAGTGGGACGACCTACTGCAGATGCTTCAGCCAGTCCATTTCCGCGGACTGGAGCTGGTTGCTCTGGACCACATCGATCCGCATGGGCATCAGCTGCAAATCGAGCCGGGTGATATGTGGGCTCTGCTGGGCGGGCCGGAGGGTCTGCGGCGCATGAAGCAGAATGCCGACATCATGATTGCGTTGGCCGCCTATGCCAGCCGCTGGAACATGGTCGAAGCCGCCATCGTGGCGGAACGCATGCGGCAAGACGCGATCATGCTCAAGCGGGCTCTTTTCCGCATCAAGTTCGACGCTACCCTGCATCGCCGTCCGATCCGTTTTCCTTTTTATCTGCACCAGGTCGCATCGTCTTATTACCTGATGCTGCGCCGGCTGCTCTGCCTCTACGAGGCGAATCATGCGGGACTTCATCCGCGCCTGGCTGCAGCTCTCTAGGCTGATCCGAATTTCCTCGTTCCAGGGCTGAGGCCCTTTGTCTCCGCTGCCAGATCATGACCAACCTTGTTTGGCGAGCGGGGTTTCCCCTCGGCGGCTAAAGCCACGGCGATTTCACCTGCTTTACACATGGCGTGAAGGCCGTATCTACCCCAAACCAGTGCTTTGTCAGCAACCTGAGCCCCATTCACGCACGGCCTGTAGGGTCGTACGCTTCCAAGACGAAGTCAAGCCACAAGGCGAGTCGATAAGGCAGGGCTGCAAAGCGAGGCCATGATGAGTTCCGTCCCTGAAGGGCGCTTTTGTCCTAGAAGACCCTGGTGGCCCAGGAGAGGCTGCCCGCAGATCCTACATTTGCCAGCGTGAAGTTGTAGAGATAAGTCGTGTGTTCGGGCACGGTTCCCAGCGAATAGCGGCGCACCTCGAAGCTCAAGCCGCAGCAGTTCCAGTTGTAATTGGCCTGCACGCCGCCATATTGGAGCTTGTCGAGAGTGAAATCGTATCCGGCGTTGATTCCCGTACTTAGCCCCGGCTTGATCGAGTTTCCGTAGATCGCCGACAGCCGGACCTGATTGAAGTTGGTCTCCGTTGCTGCGGCGGTGGAGGTTGATGCCGGGGTGGTCGTTCCGGACGGGGTTGCTGTGGCCGTGCTCGCGGGTTCTGCGCCGGGCAGCGTATGCAGGTGGGCATCGCCGAAGGTGAAGGTGTAATCGCCGTGCTTGTAAGCGGCGAAGATATTGCTGGAGTCGAGCCGGCCGGTCTTGGTGTCGTAGTCGACGTCCCATTCGAGGTTGGTGGATGAGGTCGTCTGCCAGCGCAGCCTGGAGATCACGGGCGAGTAGGCCCGCTCCCGGGCCAGAAAGGCTACGCCGGTCAGGTCGAGGGTGGTGTCCAGCACATTGCGGCTGCGCGGGGTGATGGCTCCGCCGAAGTGGTCGTCGAAGAAATACTTTTGCGCGACCTGCCAGCTCAGCCAGTTCACGGTTTCCCCGGCACAGGTGTCGTCAGGGCCGAGCGCTTCGTCTCCGGTGCAGGGATGCGGGCGCAGGTGGCGCAGAAACAGGCGCTGGGTGAGCGAATATTCCAGCTCGTTCGTGTTGCTGGCTACGTCCACGGAGTCGAAGCGCAGGGTGGAATCGAAGTCATTGATTCCGGTCACGTACTTGTACTGCACATCGGGTTCCAGGGTGTGGCGCACGTCTGCGCCCAGGAGGTGTTCCAGCCAGGGCGTTGAGAAGTCACGCTGGAGTGCGGGGGGGCGGAAGTCCAGGCCGGCCTCGAAGTCTTTGCGGTTCAGGGTGGCATCGCGCTCGGTCGGGACGATGCCCAGGGGGCCAGGGTTCTGGCTCTTCCCGTAGAAGGTGTCACGCAGGCCTACCACCGGGCGAAAAGTCCAGCCATAGAAATGCACAGGCAGCGCCAGGTGAGGATAGACATCCAGCCGCGGCACGACGTGCGAGGTCTGGAAGCCGGGCTCGGTTCGGGAAAGGCCGCTGCCGCTCGCAGTGACTCCCCACATCAGCGGGGTGCCCTCGAGATACTGATCGATGCCATCGAAGGTCAGCGAGGGAACGTGCAGGATGGTGATCTCCTGCTCTCCGGTTACGGTGCCGGCGCTGCTTTCGAAGCTCTGATAGCGATTGAAGGCGATGCTTTCGGCGAGGGCCTGGTGGGAGTGGGCGAGAAAGGCCTGAGACTTGACTTCCGAGTTGATGGCGACGGAGTAGTTGTCTTCGAACTCCTGGCGGTAGGCGTAGGAGCTCAGGTATTCGATGTCGGCAACGCTGCGCGTCTCGGTATCGAAATCGTGGCGGCCGTCGAAGAGCATGTCCACGCCGCCCTGGTTTTCGTTTCCGGGAAGCCGATCGAGCAGGCTTTGGAAGCGGAATGTGGCGAAGTCGTTGCCGCGCCCACGCAAGCGGAAGATGGCCGAGGGAGCGAAGCCGCGCTTGGAGAAGTACTGGGCTCCGACGGTCAGGTCGGCGCTGCGCCCGAGTACGAAATAGATTTCCTCGCCGAAGATGAATCCCTTGGTGGTGTCATTGCCGAGGATGGGGATCTCGATTCCCGACTGTCGGGAATCGCCGTTGATCGCGTGGGTCACGTAGGGCATGTAGAAGACCGGCACCTTGTGGACTATCGGCAGTCCTTTCAGCTCGAAGACGCTGCTCTTGCCCCTGGCGACTCCGTTCTGGAGGAAGAAATTGCGCGCGATCAGTTGCCAGTCCGGGTTGGGCAGGCTGCAGGAGGTCATGGTTCCCTGGATGACGTGATAGCTCTGCTCGCCAGTCTGGATGAACTCCTTGCCGGATATGGCGAAGGGGCTGGATGAGGCCAGCTGGGGCTTGCTCTGCGCGATGGCTCCGACACCGGGAATGAAATTGGTAACGGCCTTGACCTGCGATGTGCGGCCCTGGCCCAGGGTGCCGGTTACGTCGTAATAGTGCGCGATATGGGCATCGGGATTCATGGTTCCGTGCGAGGCGCGCAGGTGCGCCTGGTCCGGTCCGCCGTCGACGCGAAGATTGCCCTGGGCAACTATGTCGCCGGTGTCCTGGTTGTAGGTCGCGCGATCGGCGGAGATCACGTAGTCCTTGTAGTGGATGACGACATTGCCAAGCAGGGTGTAGACCACTCCGGCGTCGGTCTTGACCGAGGTCTGCGTCACTGCCTCGATCTTGACGGGCAGACCGACGGGCGGCGGAGGAACGACGTGGGCCTCGGGGATGGTGCTGGAAACGCTGGCATCGTCAGGATCGGCGTCGGCAGGGTCGGGAATGCTCGCGGAGGCCGAGGCGGCTTCTGCGGGGGCGTCCACACGTGGCCCGTTTGCACTTTGCGCGCTTGCCGGACCCGCGGGAGGAAACTGCTTCGTTAATGCCTGTGACCAAAGCTGCGGATGACATAGCAGCAGCAGCGTGGTACACCAAAAGTTGCGGGCTCTCATTGCAAGGGGCACCTCAAGGATAGCAAAGCTTTCATCCCCGGCTCTTTTGCCTGGAAGCTCCGCAGCTCTGGCTCGAAATATCGTTCTCTCGCCGACATTGGAGATATACCGATGGCCGCCAGAAGTGTGTTCCGATACCAGCACCGACCTCCGTCTCTTTCCATCACGCACGTTGACACACACAACAGACGCGTTTCTTCCGGGTTTCGTCTCGTCAGGGATACCCGGAAGCAGGCTGCGCCCCGATAGGAAACGAGGATTATCCGTTGAGCGCTTCTTCCAGTTCTTCGCAGCAGACGTCCGAGTTCGAAGACGTACCCCAGAGGCTTCCTTCCTGGAAGCAGGAAGTGAATGCACGCCTCGATGCGCACCGCACCCGTCGCACGCGTTCCGGCGCGGAGCAGCCGGCGTTGCCGGGCCTGGAGGCGGCACGCCAGGAATCGCGCTCGGCTCGCGTGGCGGCCCGAGTGGCGGAACGCTATTCGAAGGCGCCGACTTACAGCCAGATGCTGGCCGCCGAGGCCGCCAACGCGGCTCGTGCGGCCGAGGCTGCGGCTGTTGCTGCACAGCAGGCTCATGCTGCGGCACAGGCCATCCTGACAGGCCTAGGGGCGGGTCTGGATACCGAGACCGATCTTGAGCCGGAACTCGGGCCGGAGCTCGTTCTCGATCGCGAACCGGGGTTCGTCGCGCCCGCGCGAGTTCTCCGTGAAGAGGCCCGGGCGGAAGAAGACCGGACGCACGAAGCTCCCGTCTCGATCGTCGAGCCTGCGCCTGCGCGCATCCAGTACCATATCCATCCGGATTCCCTGCCGCAGAGCCGCCAGGCGCCCTCGCACGAGTCCCAGAACCGGGAGCCGGCGCCGTCTCGTCCGCGCATCATCGAGGACTATCCCACCAACATAGAAGACCCGTTCGAGGACGCCTTCATCGCGGCCGCACAACCTCTGCCCGCCAAACTCATCGAATTCCCAAGAGAGTTGGTGGCGACCCGCAAGGCTCGTCCCCGCATCGCCGAGGGTCCTCTGCGCGACTCGGAGGGTGAGCCGGAAGCGGCGCAGCTGAGGATTTTCGAAGTCGAACCCGAGGCCATCTCGCACGAAGCGCTTTACAAGGAGCCGGTCGTGGATCAGATCCTTCCCGAATGGCATACCATCCAACTCGACGCCCGGACGGATCAGAACGAGGGCGGGGAACGGCCGCTGGGCCGCCAGCCGGCCCGCGCATCGGGCAGCCCGGAGCGGCGGCCTGAGAAGCCGTATTCGCCGCTGCTGGAGATGCTGCCGCTGCACATCGCGCCGATGGAGGACCGCCTGATGGCAGGCATCGTCGACGCCGCGCTGGTGCTGATTGCGTTCACGCTCTTTGTGCTGGTCTTTGTCGCCTGCACCACGCATCCGCCGATGGGCAAGCCGGCCTTCGCTGCAGCCGGAGCTTTGCTGGTGGCCTTCTTCGCGCTCTATCAGTGGCTTTTCTTTACCTATGCCGACGGCACGCCGGGGATGCGCTACGCCAAGATTGCGCTCTGCACCTTCGACGACGAGAATCCCACGCGGAAGACCATGCGGAACCGGGTCGCAGCATTGCTGCTCTCGGCGCTTCCGCTCGGCCTGGGCGTGCTGTGGGCCTTTCTCGACGACGACCGCATGACCTGGCACGACCGCATCACGCGGACTTACCAGCGAAGCTACCGCTAGAGTCAAACGCGCCGCGCTTCGATTGCGAGACCCGCGCCATCTTCGAGAGCGGAGAGGCAGGCGGATGTTTGCGGTCATTCTGTTTTGCAAACTGAGCGGGGTTTAGGCCTGATGAACGGATCTCCACTGGCTGGTGAAAATGCCGGCCAGAAGCGCCGGTGGATTACTTCCACTGTGCTGTCGATGATCGTGGCGGCTGCGGCGTTTTTGCCGCTTCTGGGGCATAAGCCGCTGGCCGATTGGGATGAGGCGATCTATGCCGAGATCGCGAGGGAGCTGCTCGGGCGATTCAGCTTTACCCTGACGTGGCAATTTCATCCATGGTTTGAGAAGCCTCCGCTCTCCATGTGGCTGACGGCGGCGTGCTTTCGACTCTTTGCTGTCAATGAATTCTGGGCGCGGGCAGTTTCGGCATTTTCCGGTATCGCGGTTGCCGGCCTGATTCATGGACAGCTGGCGCGGGTGCGCGGACTGGCTGCGGCCTGGGCATCCACCCTGGTCCTGTTTTTGACGCTCGGCTTTGTGCGCGCGTGCCATACGGGCGAGGTGGATATGCTTCTCACGCTCGGCTGCTGCGTGTCGCTGTGCGGCATCACTCGACTTCGCGGGGATCTGGGGCAGCAGATCATGGGCCGCGGCTGGTTTCTCTTCTGGATTGGACTCAGCATTGCGGTGATGACCAAAGGTGCGGCGGCAATCGTTATTCCGCTGACACTCGTGATCCTGTTGCTGTGGGAGCGCTGGCCGCTGCGGGTGTTCGATCGGCGATTTTTTCTGGGTTTACTGCTCTTCCTGGTGCTGGTTCTGCCCTGGCATGTGGTGATGTATCGCGAGTATGGGATGCCTTTCGTTCGCGAGTATCTAGGCAAGCAGATGCTGGCGCGCGCTACCTCCACGCTCGAACTTCACAACAACCCACCGTGGTTCTTCATGGAAGTGCTGCTGGCTTTTGCATCGCCATGGGTCTTGGTCTTTCCCATTGTGTTGTGGAGAGGTTTTCGCGAGAGAGAGTTTCGGGAATACAGGGTTTTTGCACTGGTGGTTTTTGCGCTTTTTACAGCGAGCCAGACCCGTTTGCCACGCTATATCGTGCCCATGTATCCAGCGATTGCTTTGCTTACCGCCGATGGCATCTGTAGCTGGACCGCTCCGATTTTTGCCGCGCGCCGGCGATGGAGAACATGCTTGGTAGCGGCCGTTGGAGCAGTGGCAGCTTTTCTTCTTGCGGTATTTCTTACCAAGGGATTGCGAGAGCGCGTAACTTCACCCAGTACCGCTGTCGCGGCGGTGCACGCGGACAAGAATTTTATTCTGCTGCTACGCGGCGAAGCCCAGCAGCAGGTATCGGAGCCCGTGCTGTTATGCGATGACGATGGCTGGATGGATCTACCATCGGCAATCTTCTACACGAGAAAAAAGACGCAGCAGGTCTGGCTGCTGCAGCGGCCAAAAGATACCGGACGGGAGACGGAATTTTTCAATCCGCTACCCCTTCGGGATTTTGTGAGTGTGCAGCTTCACCTGCTTCTGATTCCAAAACGTCTCCTGGCAGATATTCCCGCGAACATGCTTTTTACGGAGCTGCATCAAGCGGGAAATCTTGTTATAGGGACGATTTCAGAGCGTTAGAGCATTTTTCCTATTACACCTGTGGGAAAAATGCTCCAGGTCAGCAGCCTTTGCTGGCGTGCTCGGCTGCGGCTGCGGCTCCGATGACGGCGAGGGTTGGGTCTTCGGGTAGAACCTCCAGCGTGTAGCTCTGCAGGGGGCTCATCTTGACCATCTGGTAGAGGTGGTCTTTCAGGCGGGAGAGATCGAGCCGCTGGATGTTGCGGCCGGTGAAGTAGAAGCGTCCCGGGCCTTCGAGATGAATCTGCGACGCGGTTGCCGCTGCGACGCCGAGATGCCAGCGTTCGACGAAATCCTGGCAGCGCTTGTCTCCCTTGCGTGCGTGCTCGAAGACCTCATCCGGTTCGAGATCGAGGAAGCGCAGGCGCATGGCGCGGTGCCCCATGATGCCTTCGAGATGACCTCTTCCACCGCAGGCGCAGTAATTTTCCTTGGGATCGAGGGTGACGACCATGTGGCCGCCTTCCCACGGGCCCTCGGTATAGGGGAAGCGGCCAAAGCCGATGCCGTTGCCGATGGTCCACACCCGCACCAGCCGGTCCAGCTGGCCGCGGGTTGCAGCCAATCCGGCAGCTGCAGCGTCGGCATCGTTCAGGATGGTTACGGGCGAGACGAGATTGCGTGCGGCTAATCCAGTACGGACGGCTTCTTCGACGTGCGCCCCTTTGAGCTGGGGCAGATTGGGCGAGTCCTCGATGATGCCATTGCGGATGATGCCAGGCATGGCCACACCGACTGCTTCCACCTGGCTTCCCGCGGGAACGAGTTGCGCGATCTTGTCGCAGATCAGTTCGCACAGCCCATCGGCCGGCATTTCGATCAGCGAATCCATCTCGTCCGCCTGGCCGTCGATGACCGCTCCGGCCAAGGGATAGCGCAGCAGCTCTCCACTTATTTTGTGATCGTCGATCAGGCCCGCGACGACGCGGTCTGTCATGGTAACGCCAACGGTTCTTGCCATATCGTCGCTCTTGTTTCCTTTCGCTCTGCCTATTCTCCGAAGCGGGCGAGGCGGTTCACACCGTTAAACGCCGCAGCTTTGTAGCATTCAGCCAGAGTGGGATAGTTGAACACGGTATCGATGAAGTAGTCCACTGTGCCATTCAAGGTCATCACTGCCTGACCGATGTGGACCAGCTCTGCCGCGCCCTCCCCGATGATGTGCACGCCGAGAATCTGCCGGTTTTCGCGATGGAAGATCAGCTTCAAACGCCCGGTTGTATCGCCGCGGATCTGTCCGCGCGCGATCTCGCGATAGTAGGCGACACCCACCTCGTAAGGCACGTCCTCTTCGGTGAGCTGTTCTTCTGTCTTGCCGATGAAAGAAATCTCGGGAATGGTGTAGATGCCGTACGGGTAGAAGCTGGGGTTTGACTGGATGCCTTCGTCGCCAAAGGCGCGCTCGACGGCGATGCGTCCCTGCTCCATCGAAACGGATGCGAGGCTGGGGAAGCCGATTACGTCGCCGACGGCGAAGATGTGCGGAACCTTGGTGCGGAAATCCTTGTCGACGGGAATGCGTCCGCGCGAATCGGCTTCGATGCCCGCTTCTTTCAGGTTCAGCTCGTCGATGTTGCCCTGGCGGCCTACGGCGTAGAGCAGCGCGTCGCCGGAGATGCGCTTCTTGCTTTCGAGATTGGCGACTACAGTGCCGTCGGCGAGCTCTTCTACAGAGCCGACCTCTTCGGCAAGGCGCATGGTGACGCGGCTATCGCGCAGATGGTAGCTGAGCGCTTCGACAATTTCCTGATCTGCGAACTCGAGCAGCTTGGGGCGCTTCTCGACCAGGGTCACGCGCACGCCGAGAGCCGAGAACATGCAGGTGTATTCGACGCCGATGACACCGCCGCCGACCACGATCATCGTTTTAGGGAGGTTCTGCAGCTCGAGAACCTGATCGCTATTGATGATGGTGCGGCCGTTGATGGGAACCTTGGCGGAATTGGCCGGCCGAGTGCCGACGGCGATCACGATGCGTTCCGCTTCGTGCACGTTCGAGCCGTTTGCGCCATCGATGCGTACGTGGTTGGTGTCGACAAAGCTGGCCACGCCGGTGATGACGTCTACGCCGTTGCGCGAGAGTTGCGCCTCGGTGACGTCGATCTCCGTCTTGATGACGTGCTGCACGCGAAAGGCAAGATCGGACATCGTGATCTTTTCCTTGACGCGGTAGTTCATTCCATAGATGGAACGGTAGTTGTAGCCGGAGAGGTGCAGCACCGCCTCTCGCATGGTCTTGCTGGGGATGGTGCCGGTGTTGATACACACGCCGCCCACCACACTGCGCATTTCCACGAGAGCTACGCGTTTGCCCTTCTTCACCGCCGAAACTGCTGCGCGCTGACCTGAAGGGCCTGAGCCGATCACCAGCAAATCGTAAGTAGCCATGTTCTCCGAAGACGCTTTTCCAGCGCTTGTTATCAGCTTATGGTATCGACCCTGCTACGCGCACATCTTAAACCCGCCAGTGTGCACAGGACGTAAATCCTTATCGGCAAAGAATCATTTCAATTTGAGGCTCGGGCCGGATTGGATCTCTATATTCAGAATATGCTTCTCTGCGCCATCACGGATCGCAAGCAATTTCCGGGAGACGATCGACAGCAGCTCGATGCTCTCATCGGACAAGTTCGCGAATGGACTCGCGGCGGAGTCGACTTCATCCAGATTCGAGAAAAAGATTTAGCTCCAGCCGACATACTTAGTCTATCAACCCGGGTGAATGCGGCGGTACGCGAGGAGTCGAAGAGCGGTCCCACGCTTACGAAATTGCTTCTGAACGGGTCGCCGGCGATTGCGCTTGAAGCGGGCGCGGATGGCGTTCACTTGACGGGCAACGCGCCGGCCGAGGCTGCCGATATCGCAAGAGAAATTTATGCTCGCGCCGGGAGGCAGGCGATTCTTAGCCGCTCCTGCCACACGGCGGAGGAGGCGGTGCAGGGGCGCTCATGCACATTGCTTCTTTATGCGCCTGTTTTTGAGAAGGTGCTGAATGGCGAGTCTATTCGCGGGAAATTCATTTCCGCAAAAACCATTTCCGGTTCGGGACTGGCTTCGCTGGCCGCTGCGTGCGAGGCTGCGGGGGGAACGCCGGTGCTTGCTCTGGGCGGCATCACGCTCGATAACGCACAGGCTTGTGTCGATGCTGGAGCGGCGGGGATTGCGGCGATTCGTCTTTTCCTTGGCGATGACTGGCGAAGGCTGCGCGGCCTATAAACTTCTCATAGAGCCTAATGAGCGTGAGTCGATAACCGGTGTCCCGTAGCAACAGCTTCGTCCGCATTCCGGCGCTGGCGATCCGTCAACGGATTCGCCCGCTTCCTCGCATCGGCGTGCTTGACGAGGATCTTCTGTCGCTGCGTGTCTGGCCGCAGGATATCGACTTCAATCTGCACCTCAACAATGCCCGCTATCTCAGCTTCATGGACTACGGCCGCGTGCATCTGATGGCCGCTACGGGAATTCTTACGCCCGCGATTCAGCAGAGATGGGCGCCGCTGGTGGGATCGATCTCCGTAACCTATCGGCGCTCGCTGGGGCTCTTCGCGCCCTTCACGCTGACGACACGGCTGCTCTGCTGGGATGAGAAGTGGCTCTACATGGAGCAGGTGTTTGAGGCTAAGGGCGGCCTGGCTGCCATTGCCTGGGTCAAGGGGCTGTTTCGCGGAGCTGAGGGCAACATTCCTTCGCAGCGGGTGATCGATATGGTCGCACCCGGCGTGGCATCGCCGCCGGTTCCGGAATCCCTCCTGCAATGGAACGCGCTTACCCGGGAGAAGCTGGCTTCGGGCGAGTGACGCCGCTTTCCTGCTTTTGTTTGCCGATGCTGCTGTGCTAGGGTTCTTCTCACTTCGACATGCCCGGCATCCGGTCGCTCTTTTTGCCCATCCTGTTGTGGTTTGCCGCTGGGGCCTTCGCTCAGACCGCCGCTCCCCCTGTAATTTATAGCCGGTTGAACAGCTTCGGATTCTTCGGCGAATACTCGAACGATTCGAGCCACATCCTGATCGGCGTTGCCGAGAACCGCAAGCTGTTGGACTTTGGCGGGACTTATAGCCGGCGGGTGCTGCTCAATCGCATCGTCGATGGGCAATACATGGCGGAGCTGCGGCCGGTCATGCTGGAGAGCGATCCGGTCTACCATGTGGTGCTCACTTCTACCCTGCCGCCGGGTTTTTCCGCGGTCGAGAATCTGACTTATGGTCAGCATTGCGCCCCGGGGTCGTTCACCTTTAGCGGGACAAGCCAGGGCACTCCTTACTCGGAGACCGAGACGATCACCTGCGGACGGCGCTGGATCTTCGGCGAAGGTTTTTCGCCGCTCGGCTTCAAGTGGAATTTTCGGCCGCGCCATCGCATTCAGCCAGTGTTCACGACGCTAGCGGGCTACATGTTCACGACCGAGCCGATTCCGGTGTCGACGGCGGGGTCGTGGAACTTCACCTTTGAATTTGGAGCCGGATTCGAGTTCTACCGCTCGGCGACACGGTCTATTCGCGCGGAGTATCGCTTTCACCACATCTCGAATGCTTATACGGCGGATTCCAATCCGGGCATCGATAACGGGATGTTTCAGGTCACTTATGCGTTTGGGCGGTGAGGGCTGGCCGTCCAGGTGATTGCGCCTTTGGCGGGACTAGCCGTCCAGGCAATTGCGCCTTCGGCGCTTCATCCGCGGTAGTGTTGGCATGGTGGAATCCCACCTCTCAGAATTGAGATGGGGAGCACCCGTTTTTTATAGCTCGATCTTCGTTCCGAGCAGCTTCAAAAATTGGGCCAGCCACTGCGGATGTGCCGGCCAGGCGAAGCCGGTTACGAAGTTGCGATCGGTAACTGCTCCATCGGGAGGCAGGTCGGCATAGATGGCTCCGGCCAGCCGGATTTCCGGAGCGCAGGCCGCATAACCCGAAATCTTTCTGCCGTGAATGACGTTTGCTGCAGCCAGTATTTGCGCTGCATGGCAGATGGCGGCAATCGGCTTCTCCTTCTTCGCGAAGCCCTGGACGATCTCGATGACCTTGCTGTTCAGGCGCAGATATTCGGGAGCGCGTCCGCCAGCAATCATCAGCGCGTCGTAATCGGCCTCTTTCACGTTGGCAAAGGTCGCATTCAGGGTGAAGAGGTGTCCTGGCTTTTCGGAGTAGGTCTGGTCGCCTTCGAAGTCGTGAATTGCCGTTTTGATCGTTTGCCCTGACTTCTTGTCTGGGCAGACCGCATGGACCGTATGCCCGACGGCCCACAATGTCTGAAACGGGACCATCACCTCGTAATCCTCGGCGTAGTCTCCGACGAGAAACAGAATTTTCTTTGCGGCCATCGCTTGTCTTCTCCCAGGTTTTCGATTCGTTGGGCGTCGAGTTTGCCCGATATGCTTTTTTCAGATTAGCGATCCTGCATCTCAAAGGCGAGAGCACCTGGCCCGGGGGTGAAGCCATTCACTTTGCGGAACGAATTCAGCGGCCTGAAGGCCCCTGCTCCCTCCGTGGAATCCCACCTTTCAGAATCGAGATAGGGGGCGCCCGGTCTGATTATTTCCGACGCTGGTCATTGATGATCTTCAGAGGAGCGCGAGACGCCCGGACGGTTTAGCTTTTTACTCGCTCTTTCGTTCCTTTGTCGATTCCTGTTTCAAAACGTACTTCGATCCTGCTACAATCAGCTCACGCTCAGTTGTTTGGCATGTGAGCCGCTCTCGCCCTCATCCAGCAAGATCGCCTGGCAAGTAGTTTCCAAGCCCCTCAGCGTAATGGCCGGTCAGTACATCTGATTACGGCCAGGTCGTCGCACGGTGAAGACTCCCGTAAGCGTTTGCGGCCGAAGACGCAGCGTTCGGAACAACGTCGAGGCAGCGCTCAGTATGCGCTCACTGGTTTTGAAACCAGCTCAATCCTTCCCAACGCCCTTACTTTGAACTTCCCGCCGGACGTGTGTCCGGGCAACGGAAGACAGCAACGCGGCCAGCCGCAGTGTGTTCCAACCGGAACACGCGGATGAGACGGGCAAAGCCGCCAAGGATCAAGTGAATACAACTCAAGAAGTTTCGACCCCGCAAGCGACTGTGCAATTTTCAGACTTCAATATCGCGGCCGCGCTCAAGCAGCAGCTGGCCAGCGCCAAGTTTGTAACACCCACTCCGGTACAGGCCGGAGCGATTCCGCCCGCGCTCGAAGGCCGCGACGTTCTGGCCACTGCGCAGACCGGCACCGGCAAGACGCTCAGCTTCCTGATCCCGCTGATCGAAAAGATGCAGCCCGGCAAGGGGCCCGCTGCGCTGGTTCTGCTGCCTACGCGCGAGCTCGCGCTTCAGGTAGTCGAGGCTTACAAGCAGCTCACGCGCAGCTATAACACCGCTGCGGTAGTGGTGGGAGGCATGGCCGAAGGGCCGCAGCTGCAGGCGATCCGCCGCGGCGCGCGCCTGATCGTGGCGACGCCTGGACGCCTTGAAGATTACCTCAACCGCAAGCTGGTCAACCTGAGCGGCGTGAAGATGCTGGTGCTGGACGAAGTCGACCGCATGCTGGATATGGGCTTCAAGCCGGCCATCAAGCGCATCGTGAATGCGCTGCCTGCCGACCGCCAGACGCTTTGCTACTCGGCGACGCTCAGCCCGGCTATCCGGGAGGTGGTTCGCGAGTATGTGAAGAATCCGGCGCGGGTCGAGATTGGCTCGGTGCTCAAGCCCTCCGAGAATGTGGAGCTGCAGACATTCGAGGTTCCCACCGAGAAGAAGCACGAGCTGCTCGAGCACCTGCTCGAGTCGCATGTCGGCAGCTTCCTGGTCTTCGTGCGCACCAAGCACGGAGCCGACCGCGTCGCCCGGCGCCTCTCGCGCAGCGGCCACACGGCGACGCAGATTCACGGCGACCGCTCGCAGTCGCAGCGCAACTCGGCGTTGAAGAGCTTTGCGCAGGGCCATCACCGCGTTCTGGTTGCGACCGACGTCGCGGCTCGCGGCATCGATGTCGCCGACGTGGCGCACGTGGTGAACTACGACATGCCGCGCGAGGCGGAAGACTTCGTCCACCGCATCGGCCGGACGGGACGCGCTTCGTCGAAGGGCAAGGCGTCTACGTTTGCCGCTCCCGATGAGACGCACCTGCTCCGCAAGATGGAGAAGGCGCTGCGCATCACGACCAAGCGGTATCGGGTGAAGGCGAACGAAGGAAGCCGGACGGCGATAGCAGTTTAGTCGCTGAGAAGCGGGTCGCTGGGAAGCCGGCGGCTAAAGCCCGGGTCGCTAAGAAGCGGTTAGCTAGTTCCCCACATCTCAAAATCGAGATGTGGGGAACCCGTTTTATGGTGGGGACTGATATTCGTGGTCTCCCACCCTTCGCGTTGAAGCTGCGAAGGATGGGGCACCCGCCCGATAGGATTAGTCGGGTTTCAGCGACCGGGACTTTAGCAACCCGCTTCTTAGCAAACCGGCTTTTCGCTATCCGTTCTTTAGCGACCCGCTTCTTTAGCGACCCCTAGTCCAGCCGCACTAAATACGCTTCGCCTTCTTTCGGTTCCAGATCCTGAGCGATCTCGGTGGCTCGGGCGCGGTCGTCGGCTGCGGGGCGGATTCTTACCCAGTAGCCGGTTGGCCCGGAGAATTCGATCACATTCGCGGTCTGATACTTGCGCTCCAGATGGTCCTGAAGCTTGAGGGCTTCGTGTTCGCTGGAGAAGGCGCCAATCTGAACGCACCAGCGTCCGCCCTGGGCGATTGGTTTCGGCGCCTCGAAGACGTCAATTCTTACGCGGGCGGTGCCTGGACGCCACACTCCTACGGCCTTCGCCGCTCCTACCGAGAGATCGATCACGCGATCCGGTACGAACGGGCCGCGGTCGGTGATGCGCATAGTCGCTGTCTGTCCCGTCTGCAGATTCGTTACCTGAATCAGTGAGCCCATGGGCAACGTGCGGTGGGCGGCGGAGACGGCGTTCTGGTCGTAGACCTCTCCATTGGCCCCGCGACGGCGGTTGTAGGGCGGCCCATACCAGCTGGCCATGCCGGTTTCCGAATAGAGGGGCGTGCGTGAGGTGTTCGGGTTGGATGGAGCCGGGGAGGGCGGAATGTTGCTCTCGGAGATGCTTGGAGCCGGGGCTGCCGGCGGGGTCGCGATCGGCGGAGGCGGCGGAGTGTAGACAGCTTGCGAACGATGGCCGCATCCCGCGACGAACAGGGAGAGCGCCAGCGCGGCTGCGCTCAGACAAGCCGGCCGATATAGCCGTATCTGGGATTGTTGCATCCGGGATTGCCGCATTCAGCGCTGTCCACCGGTGCGGTGGTCAAAGCGGTCCGCCAGCTTGGCCAGTTGCCCGGCGGCCGCGCGCAGGGCCTTGGACGAATTGGCCCGCACATCGGGCACGACTTCGTCATTGAGGTAGGCGATGACTTTCTTCACCTCTTCTTCGAGGCGCGGCACCTTTTCATCGATCTTGCGGCCGAAGTCTTCGAATCCGCTTTGATTGCTCATAGAACCTCTGGTTGCCTCAGGGGCTGGAAGCCCCGGTCGTTTCTCTGGCTGGATGTACGGGCTGAAGCCCGTACCTACCTTTGAACCTTTTTGTTTTCAAAACCTTTTGTTCTTCATGCCTTTCGGTCTTCGAAATCTGTCTCGGGCCTCTTAACTCTTAGAACTCGTTGCCTTCGAACTTAGTACTCTTCGAATCCAATTCGACCGGTATGCTCCCAAGTTTTCGAACACCGCATGGTAAGTATTGACGCGGAGAAGCGGTGAAATCAATCGGCCTCCGCTCCGGAGTTGCCGAATCAGTTACGTACTTGGGCGGATACCCTCTTCGCAAAGTCCTCATTCAGCACTTGTTGTAACCTTCTATACATCTCGCCGTCGCGAATCCCGCTCTAACGACCATGCGGATGACTCCGCCGCCTTCAAGAAATTGTCGATACGGCAGTGGAAGGTATCTCCCAAGCAAGAAGGGCACTCTTGAACGATATGGTGACTGCGAAATTTTATCTGCGGGTTCTCCCCCTATTTCTGCTTCTCTGCGCCTCGCTCCCGACGCGAGGGCAGGATTCTCAGCCGCTGCCTAATGCGCCTCCGGATCACGCCGCCGACACGAAGCATATTGCGCCCAACAAATGGTATGGGGTGGTCGATCCGGGAGAGCGGGTGGCGCCGCTCTACAGCAAGGACAAGCTGGTGTTCTGGCTGCATGAGGAAGTCACCCCGGTGAGCCTTCTCCCGGCCTTCGTCTCCGCCGGCTACGGCCAGTTGACGGGCGGAGATCCGAAGTACGGCATCGATTCGGGTGCGTTTGGAGAGCGGCTGGGCGCCGCGGCCGTGCGCGAAGCCAGCATGCGCTTTTTCTCCGACAGCCTTTTTCCCTTTTTGACGCACTCTGATCCGCGCTACTACCGCATGGGTTCGGGAGGCTTCGAGGCGCGCGCGGGATACGCCGCCGAGCGTCTTTTCATCGAGCAGCGCGATTCAGGCGCGCATGGGTTTAACTTTTCAGATATTTTCGGCCGCCTGGCCGCATCCAGCTTGACCGCAGCGTATTACCCGGAACCCAGCGTCAACGCCGGCGTCGTATTCAAGACCTGGGGCACGTCGCTGGCCGGCGCGGCGGCGAACAATCTCTTTCTGGAGTTCTGGCCGGATATCCGGGACGCGGCTTTTCATCACAACCACAAATCGCGACGTGGCCAGTCGGCGACGGCGGGTAATCCTTAGGACTTAGCTTAGTGCCCGGGGCTGAAGCTCCTTGTTTTGCGGAAGGAATTCAGGGGCCTGAAGGCCCCTGCTCCCCCCGTTATTCTCGGCCTCGTTCGTGCGCTATCTTCGGCTTCGTTCTGCATTCCTCATTTGATTTCATGGGAACTGCTTCACGTCTGGCCCGGTCGGGGTCAGCCTTAGAACTTGATGTAGGCGCCGACCATGGGCTCGGAGGTGAGGCGGGTAGCGTTGGTGGTGAGGGCCGCTTCGCCGAAGTCCGGTGTCTTGTAGAAGAGTCCGCGGTATTGCAGGCGGACGCCGAAGTGGTCGGTCAGCAGGGCCTTGTTGATGCCGACTCCGAAGTTGAAGGCGGGGCGTCCCTGATAGGAGACATTCTGTCCGCCATTCAGAGACGGCGACATGATCAGCGCGCTTACTCCGGCGAGCGCGAAGGGATGGATGCCAAAAAATCCTACCGGCGCGGTGACCAGATATGATCCGCCAAAATCGTGCATGTTGTGCTGGATGGGGAAGGGCTGATTCGAATAGCGCTCGGCGAAGCGGGTAAAGCCGTAGCTTCCTTCATAACCCAGCCACCAGTGATAGCTGTGCCGGAAGGCGACCTGACCGCCGCCGGAGCCGGTCGGCTTGTCAGTAATGCCGTTGCCGGAGCTGTCCTGGGTGGTTTGATAGAGGCCGCTCAGCGAGATGTCGCTGTTTTTGAGGATGTTCTGCGCCTGGGCAGAGGGAAGAAGGGTCGCCAGTGCGGCGAGGGCAAAACTGGCAATGGTCAGGGGAGCGAAGGGCAGGCGCATCTTGTACAAAAACCTCCATCTTCATAGTAACTTCAAGGAAATCATCGTGCCGGGGCGTCACTGGAATGGACGTCCGGGAACCCGGATGGTAATCGACGCGGGGAAGCTGTCGCAGAAGCCGGAACCCGTAGGGTAAGCTCAAGCCTGGAACCGGATTTACGGATGCCCCCGTTCACAGGGCGCTTTGCCCGTCCGGCTGCCGTTTTTCACCATTCGGTTACAACCGATTCAACTAGCCTGGGCAGACGCCTATGCTGATGATGGATAACGTCTTCCCTGCGAGGAGGACGAGCACTACCCCAGAGCAGCAGACATTTCAGATTCATCCAACCGCGGGCGCCCACCTCGGCAGCCAGCGGTAACGACGAGCATCAGGAGATACAAGTACATGTCGAAAGCCGTCAAGTACGCCGAGAGAGCGGTCACCATCGCAGCCCAGGGCGCGTGGTCCATTTTCGAGAAGATCAACAGCATCAAGCCCAACGCTTCTTTTACTCCGAAGTGGTCGGACAAGCCGCTGCTCAAGTCGTACCAGAAAGAGAAGCCGCCCCTCGGCTGGCCTCGTACGACCGACTCGCTCTGCCCGAAGTGCATTCCTGAGATCCGCCAGCAGATCGTGGACGGCAAGCTGCCCCACGAGATCCTGCTGAACGAGAAGGTCGGCGAGATCAAGGCGCAGATCATCGAGCGCGACGGCAAGATCCTGATGGTGAAGGATTGCCCCAAGCACGGCCACTTCGAAGACGTGATGTCGGTGGACACGGCGTTCTTCAAGCATTTGGAAGAGGTCTTCCCGGGCCGCGACATCAAGGCGCACAACGACGAGAAGCTGCACAACCACGGCACCTCGACCGTGACGCACGGACGCGGATCGGTGCTGACCATCGACTTGACCAACCGCTGCAACATGATGTGCGATCCCTGCTTCATGGACGCGAACCAGGTGGGCTTCGTCCACGAGCTGACGTGGGACGAGATCAAGACCATGCTGGACAACGCGATCACCATCAAGCCGCGCCGCCAGATGTCGGTTCAGTTCTCGGGTGGCGAGCCTACGCTGTCGCCGTACTTCCTGGACGCTGTCGCCTATGCCCGCAAGGTTGGCTACAACTCGGTGCAGGCAGCGACCAACGGTATCGAGTTCGCGAAGTCGAAGGAACTGTGCCGCGCCGCTGCAGAAGCGGGTCTGCGCTATGCGTACCTGCAGTTCGACGGCATCGGCAACGCTGCCAACTCGCACCGCAAGGTCGGCAACCTGTTCGACGTGAAGTTGCAGGCGATCCACAACCTGCACGAAGCCGGTGTGGATATCGTGCCCGTCACGACGATCATCAACGGCATCAACAACGAGCAGGTCGGCAACATCATCCAGTTCGCGCTCGACAATCCCAAGAAGATCAACTTCCTCAGCTTCCAGCCGGTTTCGTTTACCGGCCGCGACGAGGCTGTCTCCGATGAGCGCCGCGAAGCGCAGCGCTACACGCTGAGCCACATGGCGCACGACATCAAGAACCAGACGGGACTCGGCGAACCGGTTCGCGACTGGTTCCCGATCTCGTTCATGTCGACGTTCTCCGACTGGGCCGACCTGGTGCACGGACCGAACCACGACTGGGGCCAGCTCTCCTGCGGATGCCACCCGAACTGCGGCATCGGCATGGCGCTGATGATCGACAAGGAAACCAAGGAAGCCGTTCCGGTGACGGCGTTCCTGAATGCCGATCGCCTGGCCAAGGACGTAGCCAAGATCAACGACGCCGCGCGCGGCAAGTTCCTGTCCATCGTTGGCGTGACGCTTGCGCTGCTGCGCAACTACGATCCGACCAAGTCGCCGACGCACTTCAAGATCCTTGACCTGCTGCAGAAGTTCGACAAGTGCTTTGGCGCGACCGGCCGCAAGTATGGCAAGGTCACCGCCGACCGCACCATGGCCGACATCGAACAGCGCCGCGCCGACCGCTGGAACTTCCTGTTCATCGCCGGCATGTGGTTCCAGGATCTGTTCAACTACGACTTCCGCCGCACCGAGCAGTGCATCATTCCTTACGCCACGCAGGAAGGCGAGATCAGCTTCTGCGCATACAACACCGGCGTGGGCTGGCGCAACATCATCGAGAAGATGCACATGACCGCGACGCTCACCAAGTGGTACGACGAGCATGGCCGTCACGAGATCTTCGCCGGCGGCAAGAAGGTGGGCATGGGCGGAGCGGAACACACTCTCGTTCTGAACAACGAGCATGTGTTTGCAGCCGCCAACGACACCTTCGAGAAGTCGGGCATCGCGAAGAACTCGCGCGAAGAAAAGATTCGCGCACGCGACGCCAAGCTGAAGCAGGACGCCGAGAACGCCAAGATGGCCAAGCTGTATCGCGAGCACGTGCTCGGCGAGAAGCCGGTCGAAGGCCTGGTTTCGCTCGACGCGATCAAGCCGGCTCCGAAGGCTGCTCCCGCACCGCAATCCGAAGAACCCGTCATGGGGGACTAACCGTCCAGGTAACTGCGGCTTCGCCGGGACTGCGCGTCCAGCGGTCCGCGCCTTCGGCGCAAAGACTTAGGCCATCCCTTTGGGATGGCCTTTTGTTTTTGGAAAGCTATCTTTTCGCTCGTTATCGTGAGCGTTCAGGATCAGGAGAAGCCGCCGGGAACCGGTGTGCCGTTCTGGAGGGCGTTCATCTTGGATGTCACTTCGTTGACGTAGCTCGGGTCTGCTGAGCCGTTGTAAGCCGTCAGCGCGGCGGAGATATTGCCATTGTTCTGCTTCAACAGCTGTGAGTCGAGAAGCGCTCCAGCCATGATGTTCGTGGCAGGGTCAGAGACAGACTTGCCGCCCAGCAGGCTGGGATATTGGCTCTGCAAGCCCTGGAAGGTTGCCTGATCCACCTGCATCAGTCCTGTATCCGGCAGCCCCAGTGCGGGGTTGGTGGTCACTGCGTTCGGATTCCCTCCCGACTCCTGCAGGATCTGTGCGCCAATCAGAGATGCCGGTACGCCGGTCTGTTTGGATGCGGCGTTGATGTCCTGGACAAAGGGTTGCAACGCGCTCGGTACATTGGGACCGAGCGCGCCCGCGCCCGATGCGCTATTCGCGCTCGATGTGCTGCTCGCGCCTCCGGTGGCACTCGCAGCGGGTGTGGATGCGGCGGGAGGAGCTTGATTGTCGACGGCGCCAGGCTGAGGTTCAGCTGCCAGGCTGCTTCGACCTCCGCCGCCTGAGCCCACGCTGGGAGGGCCGCCTCCGCTGCCGTCATTTTGTCCCTGCGCTCCGCCGTCCAGTTGAGCGGCGAGCTGTTGCAGATCTTGTACCAGCGCGGCGAGCGCCTGCTCGATCTCTTGTTCGGGGTTGGAGCTGCTATTTGCGCCCAAGTCTTCCCCGGAGTTACTCGACCCTGCAGGTGATCCTTGCGAATTTCCCAATGTCTCCGCAATCGAGCCCAAATCCTGGAATGCGGACATAATATCGTTCGAGATGCCGTTCAGCATGAAACATAGCCCTTTCGCTTCAAACCTTCTGAATCTGCTCTCCGCTCTTCCCTTTTTTGAAAGCAGCGAAGAGAAAGTTCGTCGCGTTGTACATTCCTGAGAACAAAATTGACGCGTATTTTATTCCGTCAAGCGAGGTCCGAATCGTCCTTCATGCGCCGTTTGCCGCTCACCAGCGCGGTAGAGCGGGGCTTTACAATCACTCCATGACGCAGCCCGAGGCGAGTGCCGAGCCGCAGAGGAATGAATTTCGCAGCCGGCTGCTTGCCTGGTTCGACGAACATGCGCGGGATCTTCCCTGGCGGCGGACTGGCGATCCCTATGCCATCTGGGTTTCGGAGATCATGCTGCAGCAGACGCGGGTGGCCGCTGTTCTTGAGCATTACGACCGCTTCATGGGCCGCTATCCCACGCTGCGGGCGCTGGCCGCTGCTCCCGAGGACGACGTGCTGGCCATCTGGAGCGGGCTTGGATACTACCGCCGCGCTCGTATGCTGCATAAAGCGGCGAAGTTCGTCGTGGATGAGCTGGGCGGAGTGCTGCCGCAATCGGCGATCGCGCTCAAGAAGCTTCCCGGCATCGGTGAATACACCAGCGCGGCGATTGCCAGCATCGCCTTCGGCGAGGCTGCCGCGGCCATTGACGGCAACGTGGAGCGAGTGCTGACCCGGGTGCTGGGGTGGGACGAGAAGACGGCTCTGCCCGGCCGGCTACGCGAGGAGGCCGCGAGGTTTCTGGCGCAGTCGCGGCCGGGGGATTTCAACCAGGCCATGATGGAGCTGGGGGCGACAGTCTGCCTGCCGCGTTCGCCGCTGTGCCTGCAGTGCCCGGTGCAGCCGCAGTGCGCTACGCGCGGCGAGCATGCGACCGGGGAGCGCCCCAAGATGAAGAGCCGGCAGGCGGCGTATGCATTTTTACGGCGGGTATCGAGCCGCCGCGTGCCGGAGGTTCTGCTGGTGCAGCGGCCGAAGGATGCCGCTCTGATGCCGGGCATGTGGGAGCTGCCGGCCATCGATCCGGAGACGGCGCCTGCGGAGCGGCGGCTGCTGGATGTGCGCCATTCCATCACCGTAACCAACTATTATGTGACGGTGTACGGATACGAGCCCGGTGAAGAGCATGTGTTGTCTTTTTCCGGTGGTGCTGGCCGATGGGTTCGCGCGTCGCAGCTGCTGGAGATTCCGCTGACCGGTTTGACGCGCAAGGTGCTCAAGCGGCTGAAGGCGTTGCCGGGATACACCGCACGGCAGCAGCAGGTGAGATTGGAAAATGTGACCCCGGAGCTGTCGCGGTAGCAGTGGACGATCGTTAAGTAGACGATCGTGAAGAGGTGAGAATGGGTGGCAGCGCGGGCAAACTGCTGGTCCTTCGACTACGCTTCGATTCGTTCCGCTCAAGATGCCAAGTGTGTTGAGTGTGGGACAGGTATCAGCAGAACCAATGAAAATCTTGTGTCGACCGGTTACAGTCAGGAGCCAGATGAAGAAGACCGCACTGTTTGCATCCGCATTTTTTGCCATCCTCCCTGCTTTCGCCCAGCAGGCCTCTGTGCCCGCCATCACCGGAGTCCCCGAGGCAGCGCAGCAGGCTGCTGCTTCGATCGATGCGGAGAAGATTCGCGCGCATGTGCGCTTTCTTGCCGATGATCTGCTCGAAGGCCGGGGGCCGGGCACGCGCGGCGGCGATCTTGCGGCGAAGTATATTGCTGCGCAGTTCGCCGTCGATGGGTTGAAGCCCGCGGGCGATAACGGGACTTATTTCCAGAAGGTCCCGCTGTATGCGGTGCACACGATAGAAGAAGAGACGAAGTTCAGCCTGCTGCCTACCAACGGAGTGCCGCTCGATCTGCAATATGCCACCGATGTTGTTACAAAAGACCAGACCGGCGAAGAGTCTGCGGACATAGATGCGCCGATCGTCTTCGTGGGCTACGGCATCGATGCTCCCGAGTACAAGTGGGACGACTATGCGGGCGTGGATGTGAAGGGCAAGGTGCTGCTGGTAATCGTGAACGAGCCGCCCTCGACCGACGATGCGTTCTTCAAGGGCAAGACCATGACCTACTACGGCCGCTGGACGTACAAATACGAAGAGGCGGCGCGCAAGGGCGCAGTGGGCGTCCTCATCATCCATCGCACTGACCTGGCCAGCTATCCGTGGGACGTGGTCCGCAACTCGCAGTCGGTCGAGAAGTCTTATCTGCAGGGCGATCCGTCGGCGACGCTGAAAGCGGCAAGCTGGATTCAGCTGGATGTCGCGCGCAAGCTGCTGGCCGCAGCGGGCAAGAATGTGGATGACGAGATCGTGGCCGCCGGCAAGCCGGGCTTTCATGCTTACGAGCTGCCGGTGCGGCTGAAGGCGCATGTGGCGAGCAAGGTGCGGCGCTACGACTCGGACAACGTGGTTGCCGAGCTGCCGGGCGAGGATACTTCGTCGAAACGGCAGGCGGTGATCTACTCGGCGCATTACGATCATCTCGGCATCGATCCCAATCTGAAGGGCGACAACATCTATAACGGAGCGGCCGACAACGGCACGGGCTGCGGCATCATTCTGGAGATGGCACGGGCCTTTGCGGATGCTTCGGCGCGACCTCCGCACAGCGTCTTCTTCGCGGCTGTGACCGCTGAGGAGCAGGGATTGCTGGGCTCGCAGTATCTGGGTATGCACCCGCCGGTTCCCGCTGCTGCAATCTCGCTCGATCTGAATTTCGACATGCTCAACCCGATCGGCGTACCTCTTGATGCGGAGGTAAGCGGCGCGGAGCGGACGGACTTTTATCCTGTGGTCGAGAAGACGGCGAAGGCCTTCGATCTGACCATCCAGCCCGATCAGTTCCCATCGGCGGGGCACTATTACCGGTCCGATCATTTCAGCTTTGCGCGCGTGGGTGTGCCGTCGTTTTCGGTGGGCCAGGGAACGCACTTCGAGGGTCACGATGCGGCATGGGGCGTGTCGCAGATGGAAGACTTCACCGCGCACCACTATCACCAGCCGTCGGATGAGTACAAGGACTCGATGGACTTCCGCGGCGACGCCAAGATGGCGCGCTTCGGATTGATTCTGGGATGGGAGGCGTCTTCGCTGCCACGCGGCGTGGAGTGGCAACCGGGCGATGAGTTCGAAGCGGCGCGGAAGAAGAGCGAAGGCGCGCAGTAAAGAGGGCTGGGGGCGCGATGAAGCGTGGGATGGTTCTCGCCGTTGTGCTGGGGTGCGGGCTGCGTGGCTTTGCGCAGACGGCGACGGCGGATCCCAAGCTGCAAAAGCGCGACGCCGAGACGGCGACGGCCAAGGCGCCAAAGTCGCATGAACTCTCGACGCTTCCGGCCGAGGCGTCGGGCGAATATCTGCTCGATGAAGAGGGTTCGGTGATCCAGATTACGCTGGACGCGGGCAGGCTATCAGGATATGTGACGAAGATGGGCGACGATCAGAGCGACCGCGGCACGCCGCTGACGTTTTTCTTCGACCAGGCCGATGCGCGGGGCGCCAGCCTCAGCTTCACAACCAAAAAAGTGCATGGCATCTGGTATTCCTTCGAGGGCACCATCGTTCGCGGGGATGCTCGGCTGACCGAGGCCGAGAATGGATACTTCCGGCTGAAGGGCGGCTGGACGACTCACAACGATGCGCGGAACAGCCAGACGCGGGCTCATGTGAATCTCGAATCCACACCTCGGAAAGATTGAATTGTTGAAGGCAATTTCATTTGATTAACGCAACGATTGACACAAGCAAATCGATTTAGTTATCGTTTGGGCACCTATGGAACGCGGTTTTCTGCGCGCTTCTTGCCACGCATATTTCAAATAGAGTTCAATCGCGGGCACAAGTTTACCGGTGTGGTCACAGCGAAGGGATAGCGATGAAATTCGAACGGACACGGTTGGGCGCTGCAGTTTTCTGTCTTGCAACTTTTCTCGGTGCGGCGGGAGCCGCCTCAGGCCAGCAGGCCTTCCCTTTTCAAAACCCCAATCTGCCCATCGATCAGCGGGTCGATGACCTGGTCTCGCGGATGACGCTCGAGGAAAAGGTTTCGCAGACGGTGAACGGGGCTGCGGCTATTCCGCGGCTGGGCGTGCCGAATTACGACTGGTGGAGCGAAGGGCTGCACGGCATTGCGCGGTCAGGATATGCGACGGTGTTTCCGCAGGCGGTGGGCATGGCGGCGACGTGGGACACCGATCTGCTCGGGCAGATTGCGACGACGATCTCGACGGAGGCGCGGGCCAAGTACAACCAGGCGGTCAAAGAGAATGTCCACAGCATTTATTACGGCCTGACCATCTGGTCGCCGAACATCAATATCTTTCGCGATCCGCGCTGGGGCCGCGGCCAGGAGACCTACGGCGAGGATCCTTATCTCACCAGCCGTCTCGGCGTGGCGTTCGTCGAGGGGCTGCAGGGCGACAATGCAAAGTATCTGAAGACAGTGGCCACGCCGAAGCACTTTGCCGTGCATAGCGGACCGGAGTCGAGCCGGCATCGCTTCAATGTCGATCCCTCGCCGCACGATCTTGAAGACACTTATCTGCCGGCCTTCCGCGCGACGGTGACCGAGGGTCATGCGGATTCGGTGATGTGCGCGTACAACGCCATCGACGGGCTGCCGGCCTGCGCGAACAAGAATCTTCTCGAAGAGCACCTGCGCAAGGCCTGGGGCTTCAACGGCTATGTGACTTCGGACTGCGGCGCGGTGGATGATTTCTTCATGCCGAAGACGCACATGACTTCTCCGGATGCGGAGCATGCTGCGGCGACCGCCGTGCTGGCCGGCACCGACACCAACTGCGGCAATACCTATAACGCGCTGACCATGGCGGTGAGCGAGGGATTGATTTCGGAGGCGGCGATCGACGTTGCGGTGAAGCGGCTGTTCACGGCGCGCTTCCGCCTGGGCCTGTTCGATCCCGATGCGCAGGTGCCTTACGCGAGTATTCCGATGAGCGAGGACGATTCGGCGCTGCATCGCGAGCTGGCGCTGAAGACGGCCCGCGAGGCGATGGTGCTGCTCAAGAACGAGAACAACTTCCTGCCCATCGATCCGAAGGCCAAGACCATCGCGGTGATCGGGCCGAATGCTGCGGCGCTGGCTGCGCTCGAGGGCAATTACAACGCGGTGCCTTCGCATCCGGTGCTGCCGGTCGATGGTTTGCGCGCGGAGTTCAAGAACGCGAAGGTTCTTTACGCGCAGGGCTCGGCGTATGTGGAGGGCCTGCCGGTTCCGCTGCCGCGCACTACGCTGCATCCTTCGGCCGGGTCGACAGAAGAAGGCCTGCGCGGAGAGTATTTTGCTTCTGCGGATTTCAGCGGAAGCCCAGTGCTCACGCGTGTCGATCCGCAGGTGGACTTCGATTGGAATTCCGCGAGCCCTGCGCCCGGCATTCCGGCCAAGAGCTTCAGCGTGCGCTGGTCGGGAACGCTTGAGGTGCCGCAGCCGGGCGATTATGCCCTGTCGATCACGCTGGCTCATTGCTACCCCTGCGGGGACTACGAGGGCTACACGGTTTACCTCGACAACAAGCAGGTGGCTGAGTTCGGCACGGCCGAGAAGGATTCCCGCGAAAGCACGACTCCGCCGTTTCATGTGCATCTGGATGACACGAAGGCTCACGCCTTCCGCCTGGAATACAAGCATCGTGCGCCGCTGTTTGGCGCGGGCATCACTCTGAACTGGACGCCTCCCGCGCAGCCGCTGCGCGACGAAGCGGTGAAGATCGCGAGCCGCTCGGATGTGGTCGTTGTCTTTGTGGGGCTTTCTCCGGAACTTGAAGGCGAGGAGATGCCGGTGCATGTAGAAGGCTTCGCCGGCGGCGACCGCACGGACATCAATCTCCCTGCGGTGCAGCAGCAGTTGCTCGAGGCGCTGCAGGCAACCGGCAAGCCGATGGTGGTGGTGCTGATGAACGGCAGCGCGCTGGCGGTGAACTGGGCGCAGCAGAATGCCAAGGCAGTAATCGAGGCGTGGTACCCGGGCGAGGTTGGCGGCACGGCGATTGCTGAGACCATCGATGGCAAGAACAATCCTGGCGGAAGGCTGCCGGTGACGTTCTATGCGTCGAACGATCAGCTGCCCAGCTTCGAAGACTACTCGATGAAGAACCGGACCTACCGGTACTTTCACGGAACGCCGCTCTATGGCTTCGGCTACGGCTTGAGCTATAGCCGCTTCGCGTATTCCGACGTGAAGCTGTCGAGCAAAGAGGTATCGGCGGGCGATACGCTGACGGTCGAAGCCGATGTTCGCAACACCGGCTCGCGCGACGGCGACGAAGTGGCCGAGCTTTATCTTGTGCCTCCGAAGACAGACGTATCGCCGATCCAGGAATTGAAGGGGTTTCAGCGCATTCATCTGGCCGCCGGTGAGAGCAAGCGTGTGGAGTTCAAGCTTTCTCCCCGCCAGCTGAGCGAAGTAGATGCGCAGGGCAGGCGCAGCGTGACGGCCGGAGCGTATTCCATCTTTGTCGGTGGGCAACAGCCTGCAACGGGAGCTGGGCAGTCCGTCGAGTTCACCCTTCGTGGATCGCAGGAGTTGCCGAAATAGGCAGGTGAGTACCGTGGTGCCCCATCCTACGCGAAATGCGCGCGTAGGATGGGGCACCCGGCGTGCAGGCCGCAATCTTCGTTGGTGGACAACAGCCTGAAGCGGGAGCTGGCTAGTCGTTGAACTTCACCATTACGGGTAACCAGGAACTTCCGCGTTAATTGAATTACGAGGCCAATGTTGATGTTCTCTCTGCGTGGTGTGGCCTTTGGCGCGCTGGTACTCGCGTCTACGTCGTTACTTGCCGAGGATGGCTCGGCGGGATGGCTGCGCTACGCGCGGCTCGAGCAATCCGCAATTGCAGCTTTATCGAAAGACCTGCCTGCCGAGGTGGAGACGCTCGATACGTCTCCTGTCGTTTTGAGTGCCCGGAGCGAAGCGCAGAAAGGCATCTCGTCGATGCTGGGGCGAACGCTGCAGGCCGCAGAGGTGGCGGATGCGAACGGTGCGCTGGTGCTGGGCACGGTGGCCGAAGTTCAACAGCGATTTCCGTCGTGGAAGCCGGGAGCGGCTCCGCAGGCGGAAGGCTATATTCTCCGGACGATCAAAAGCCATGGTCACAGTTACATATTGGTTGCGGGCGCCGATCCAAACGGTGTGCTCTATGGAACCTTTCGGCTGCTGGAGAAAATCGCCGAGGGTCAGGATCTGGCGCGACTGAACGACGTTGAATCTCCCGCTGCTCCGATCCGTTGGGTCGACCAGTGGGACAACTCGAATGGCACGATCGAGCGCGGGTACTCGGGCCGGTCGATCTTCTTCGACAATGGAACGGTGCGGCCGGATTTAGCGCGAGCAGGCGAATACGCGAGGCTGCTGGCTTCGGTGGGCATCAACGGCGCTGACGTGAACAACGTGAACGCCGATTTGAAGATGCTGTCGCCGGAGATGATCAAGCAGGTGGCACGCATTGCGGATCAGTTCCGTCCGTGGGGCGTGCGGCTGGCGCTGTCGGTGGATGTGAGCAGCCCGAAGGTGGTGGGCGGACTCGATACCTTCGATCCGCTCGATCCCAAAGTGATCGCGTGGTGGCAGAAGGCGGTCGATGATGTCTACGCGGCGATCCCCGACTTTGCCGGTTTTACTGTGAAGGCCGATTCAGAGGGGCGCGCGGGCCCGGCGCAGTATGGGCGCACGCCGATGGACGCGGCCAACGTGCTGGCGCGGGCGCTGAAGCCGCATGGCGGCGTGCTGCTGTATCGCGCGTTTGTCTACAACCATCACGCGGACTGGAAAGACCCGAAGGCGGATCGGGCGCGGGCGGCGTATAACATCTTTCATTCGCTGGACGGCAAGTTCGACGACAACGTGATCGTGCAGATCAAGAATGGGCCGATCGATTTTCAGGTGCGCGAGCCGGCGTCTCCTTTGTTCGCGGGGCTGCCGAAGACCAACGTATCGATTGAGGTGCAGGCGACGCAGGAGTACACGGGGCAGCAGCGGCACCTGGTGTTTCTGATTCCGATGTGGAAGCAGGTGCTGGATCTCGACATGCGTGCGGAGAACCGATCGACGCCTGTGAAGGAGATCGTCGAGGGCAAGTCGTTTCATCGGCCGCTGGGCGGGTTTGTGGCTGTGGCCAACGTGGGCCTGGATACGAACTGGCTGCATCATCCGCTGGCCATGGCGAACCTCTATGGATTTGGGCGGCTGGCGTGGAATCCGGATACTTCCTCGGAGACGATTGCGAGGGATTGGACGCGGCTGACCTTCGGCAACAATGCGAAGGTCGTGGACACGGTCAGCGCGATGCTGCTTTCGTCGTGGCCGCTTTACGAGGACTACACCGGGCCGTTGGGGCTGGGCACGCTGACGAATATTCTGGGGCCGCATTATGGGCCGGGCATCGAGTCGGCGGAGCGCAATGGATGGGGGCAGTGGCTGAGGGCGGACCATGACGGCATCGGCATGGACCGCACGGTTGCTACCGGGACGGGGTACATCGGGCAGTATCCGCCGGAGCTGGCTGCGGTTTATGAATCCCTGAAGACGTGCCCGGACGAGCTGCTGTTGTTCATGCATCATGTGGCCTACACGTATAAGCTGCACGATGCGAGTCCTTATAACGGCGAGACCGTGGTGCAATGGGTCTACGACTCGCACTACAAGGGCGCGGCCGGCGCGGCGAAGCTGGTGGAGCAGTGGAAGAGCCTGGACGGGCTGGTCGATCAGGAGCGCTATGCCCAGGTGCTGGCGTTGCAGGAGTACCAGGCGGGGCATGCCATTGTGTGGCGCGATGCGGTGAACAGCTGGTTCCACAAGATGTCGGGCGTTGATGATGCACAGGGCCGCGTCGATCACTTCCCGAACCGCATCGAGGCCGAAGCGATGACGCTCGATGGCTATACTCCGGTCGATGTGACGCCCTGGGAGACGGCCTCGGGCGGCAAAGCCGTGGTCTGCAAAGAGGGCGCGACCTGCAGCGCGACAGCGGAGCTGCAAAGGCCCGCCGGTCTTTACGATATTGCCGTGCAGTACTTCGACCTGCACGACGGCGTGTCAACCTATAAGCTCTATCTCGGCTCGAAGCTGATTGGCGAGTGGAAGGCGGACAACACGCTGATCTTCAATGCGCTCGGCGGGGATACTTCAACACGCTATACGATCCGCGATGTGATGCTGCATCCGGGAGACACGTTGAAGCTGGTGGGCCAGCCGGACCGGGATGAGCCTGCGCCAGTGGATTACATCGAAATCGATCCCGCGCAGAGCAAGGTGGCAGCAGCGCAGCGATAAAAAGCAGACGATCCCAACTCTACGATCCTTACTCGACGATCGATCATCCTATCTGTGTATCTATACAACGCGGTCTTGCGCTCTTGCATGGCCGGTAGGATGATCGACGGGGCGTGTTTCCCCAGTCATTGTGGGTAGTGAAATGAAGACGTCTGTTCTTTTGCTGATGTTTTGTAGTGCGCTTTGCGGAGCGCTTCCGCTCGATGGGCAAAGTTCGCCTGCGCTCAACACGCTGCCCGAGTTCCCGCATTCCTCTTCGACGGGTGAGATGGCTCTTTCGCGGGAGGCGGTTCCGAGCAAGCCGTTTTCCGTGATCGGGCCTCGCGGAGCCTTGCTGGGCGAGCAGAACGGCCGGTACGAGGCATGGATCTTTCCCTGGAAGATCTTCAGCGGCATGCGCATTACGGCCGCGATGGAAGGCTATCCGGTGCCGATCGACGTGAACGATCATGCGGCAGAGATCGATGTGCAGCCCGATCACACCACCATCACCTATTCGCATGCCAACTTCACGGTTCGGCAGATTATGCTGGCGCCGAAGCAGTCGCCGGATGGCGCGGGCGTGCAGGTCTTCTATCAGATCGAAGCGATTCGTCCTGTGACTCTTACTTTCAGCTTCGATCCGGTGATGCAGAAGATGTGGCCTGCCGCTTCCGGTGGAAATCCATCGCCGGAGTGGGTTGCGACACAGGGCGGCTCGGGTTTTTACATCCTTCATGAGGATCTGCCGGGTGATGCGGCGGCGCTGGCGATGCCTTCGGCCGAGGCGGGCATCCTTGCGCCTTACCAGGAGCGCGCGCGGACGTGGCCGCTGCAATTTGTGCTGCACTTCGATCCGAAGAAGGATCAGGACAGGCTCTTTCCCCTGCTGATGACCGTTGCAGATAGCCAGCAGAGCTCGACGAAAGAGGGGCTGGCGCGGAGCCTGGAAGCGCTCGACTCTTCGAGCCAGGCAACGTACACGGCAAATCGTGATTACTACCGGAATTTCGTCCAGCAGCACACCAATCTGGATTCGCCGGATGCCGATCTCAACGCGGCTTTCTCGTGGGCGGAGGTGGCGATCGATCAGCTTCGCGTGCAGACAATCGATCACAAAGAAGAGGCGCTCACCGCAGGCTTCGTTGGATCGGGCGATGCGGCGCGGCCTGGCTTCGGATGGTTCTTCGGACGCGATGCGCTGTGGTCGCTTTACGCAGTCAATAGCTATGGCGACTACGCTACGACACGCGAGGAGATTGAATTTCTGCTCCATCGCCAGCGCGCCGATGGCAAGATCATGCACGAATGGTCGCAGACGGCTGACCTTGTCGACTGGAAATCTTTGCCTTATGAATATGCGGCGGCCGATGCGACGGAGCTGTTGCCGATGGCGATGAACGACTATCTCAAGATCAGTGGAGACGCGGCTTTCATCGCTTCGCATTGGGATGCGCTGGCGAAGGCGTGGAACTTCGAGACCTCGCATGATTCAGCCGATGGCATTTACAACAACGGCCAGGGCACCGGGTGGGTCGAGTCGTGGATTCCCTCCATGCCGCAGCAGGAGATCTATCTTGCCGTTCTGGACGAAGAGGCTAGCCAGGCGTTCGCGCACCTTGCGCAGTCGGCGGGTCACGGGCATTTAGCCGCACAGGCGAAGGAACGTGCGGCGACGATTCGAGCGACAATCGAGAAAGAATATTTCCTTCCGTCATCCAACTTTTACGCTTTCAGCCGCAATGCCGACGGCACGACGGATGACACGGCGACGATCTTTCCTTCGGTCGCGTGGTGGGATGGCGACAGCAGCCTGAATCATCCGGATGAGATGCTGAACCGTTGGGCATCCGCGGAGTTTTCGACGGATTGGGGCACGCGTATTCTCAGTGATCGCACCAACTTTTACGATCCAATCAGCTATCACCAAGGCACGGTGTGGCCGCTGTTTACCGGATGGGTTTCGGTTGCCGAGTATCGCGCGGGGCGTTCGCTCTCGGGCTATGCGCACCTCATGCAAAACGCAAACCTGACGTGGGCGCAGGATCTTGGCGCGACGACCGAGCTGCTCTCCGGCCAGTTCTATCAGGCGCTGGGGCGCAGCACAGCACATCAGCTATGGTCTTCGGCGATGGTGATTTCGCCCGTGCTGCGCGGGATGTTCGGCCTGGAGTGGGATGCGGCGGAGCACAGCTTGAATATCACGCCACATCTGCCGGCGAATTGGAATCACGCCGCGCTGCGCCGTCTGCCTGTCGGCGACAAGACGGTGGATCTGGTCTTCACGCGACGCGGACAGGAGCTGGTGGTTGAGGCCAGCGGGGCTGGTGCGGCTGGGCTGCATCTTGCTTCGCATGCCGAAGGCGCTCGCGCTGAGGGAGGATTGCTGCGCATTCCGCTTCCGGCGGTGGAGGTTGCCATCGCACAGCAACTGCCTCCGTTTGGGGATGAGACCAAGCAGATGAAGGTGCTGGATGAGAAGACGGCGCCACATCGGTTGGTGCTGACGCTCGCGGCTCAGGGATCGAGCGAACAAAAGCTACTACTGAAGGAGAATGCACCGGGGTTGAAGATGCAGACATCGGATGCGGCGCTGGGGGCGGTGAACGATGGTCTGCGGGAGCTGGTGGTGGAGTTTCCTGCAGGGGTGGGATATGTGACTAAGACGGTTACGATCTCGTGGTGATGTGGTTTTAGGGCTCAGGCCCATCCGATCGGGTGGGTTATGTATGAGCTGAGCTCGCGCCCTTCAGTGCTGTGCTTCGATTGGCATCTACTTGACCGACAAAACTAGTTTTTCCGAGTGCGCTCAACTGCATTCCAGTCGTACATCATGCTGTCCGAGCGTCCGGTAAAACTCTTTAATGTCATCTCGCAGGGCGTTGATCTGCCCAGAAAGATCGCCTCTCAGGGCGTCGATCTTGCCATCCAGCTTCAAATCAAGACGATCAATCTTGGCGTCGAGGCGGGCATAGTCCTGGCGGTTGAGCAATATGCCCATCAGGATTACGACCGTTGGGATCCCAATCGTCAGAGCTGTCTGCATGGTGTCGCTTCCCGCCTGCGACGATTGTACGCGTGAGCTGGTGGATGGACTGAGACGTGGTTCCTCAGCCCGTATGCTCAAATCACGCCCGTATTTTCGAATCCCCTGAAATCTGGATATTTGGCGTAGCAGGAGCCCTTACGCTTCAAGGTTGCGTCGATTCGGCTAGCTCTTGCGCGTGCGCTCAAGCGCGTCCAATCGCGCGTCATGCTGGCCGAGGGTCCGGTAAAACTCTTTGATATCGTCTCGGAGCCCATTGATCTGGCCGGTGAGATCAGTCCTTAGGCCGTCAATCTTGCCGTCAATCTTCGCGTCTAGCCGGGCATAGTCCTGGCGGTTGAGCAATATGCCCATCAGGATTACGAGCGTTGGAATGCCGATCGTCAGAGCTGTTTGCATGGTGTCGTTTGCCGCCTGCCACGATTGTACGCGTGAGCCGGTGGGCCATTGAATTTCTTCTTTGGCCTCCGATGACTTCGGTACTACAGATGGCCGGGAACTGATGAGATGGACTTAGGTGCGGGTCCTCAGGGGTCTAAAGCCGTTCGGATTGCAACTGTTTACGGCACGGCTGAAAGCCGTGCCCTGATACGAGCCGGAGAGTGGCAAGAAAGTTTCGCAACTTGAAGAAGTCTTACCTGTTGAACTTGAGGAGGCCTTACACGTTGAACTTGAAGAAGAGGATGTCGCCGTCCTTCACTACGTATTCTTTGCCTTCTGAGCGCAGGAGGCCTTTTTCTTTGACGGCCTGTTCGCTGCCGAGTGCGAAGAGATCGTCACTTGAGTAGCAGTCGGCCTTGATGAAGCCGCGTTCGAAGTCGGAGTGGATCACTCCTGCTGCTCCGGGAGCCTTGGTGCCGCGGCGGATGGTCCAGGCGCGCACCTCCTGCACGCCGGCGGTGAAGTAGGTGATGAGGTCGAGCAGGCGGTAGGCGGAGTGGATGAGCCGATTGAGGCCGGGCTCGCTGAGACCCATGTCGGCGAGGAACTCGGTGCGCTCTTCGGGTTCGAGGAGCGCGATCTCGCTTTCGAGGGCTCCGCAGATGCGGACCACTTGCGCGCCCTCTTCTTCGGCGCGCTTTTCGACGGCCGCGGTGTAAGCGTTGCCGGAGGTGAGCCCGGCCTCGTCCACGTTGGCGACGTAGAGCTGCGGCTTGGCGGTGATGAGGAAGAGCTCGCGGGCGATCAGCTTTTCGTCGGCGCTCAGGTCCGCGGTGCGGGCAGGCTTGCCGGCGTTCAGCACTTCGAGCAGCTTGTCCAGAACGGCAAGCTCGGCCTTGGCCTTGCCGTCAGCCGATTTGGCGGCGCGCTCGGTGCGGGTGCGCCGCTTCTCGACGGATTCGAGGTCGGCGAGCAGCAACTCGGTGTTAATGATGTCCATGTCGTGCAGCGGGTTGACGCCGCCGGCAACGTGGATGACCTCGGGATCGTCGAAGCAGCGGACGACGTGAGCGATGGCGTCGGTGGCGCGGATGTGTCCCAGAAACTGGTTGCCGAGGCCTTCGCCCTTCGACGCGCCTTCGACCAGGCCGGCGATGTCGATGAACTCCATTGTGGTGGGGACGAGGCTCTTGGGCTGGATCAGCGCGGCGATCTTCTGCAGGCGCTCGTCGGGAACGCTGACGACTCCGGTGTTGGGATCGATGGTGCAGAAGGGATAATTGGCGGCCTGGGCCTTGGCCGAGGTGAGCGCGTTGAAGATGGTGCTTTTGCCGACGTTCGGCAAGCCTACGATTCCGCAATTCAGGGGCATGGATCTATTGAATCATGGCTGAGGAGCGGGTTGCTAAGGGGCGGGTGGCTAGAGGGCGGGTCGCTATGGTCCGGGTCGTTAAAGGGCGGGCCGCAGGGCTGGGCTCCAGGCACACGCTCCTTCAGCGGGATTAAGCATCCTGCGATTCGCACCTTCGGCGCAGAGTTCTGTGGTATCCCACCCTACGCGAGATGCGCGCGTAGGATGGGGCACCCGGCGGGTTGGTAAGAGACGGGTGGCTAAAGGGCGGGTGGCTTAGAAACGGGTGGCGGGGACTGGCCAGAGATGCGGTTACCTGGGTAGATGAATTCCGGGTAACAGCATTGACAGGGACGGTCAGGCTTCCTACTCTCAATCTCATGGCGGCAGCACTTCCAAGCAATATCAGCAGCCTTTCCGATGCCGAGAAGTTTGAGCTGCTGGATGCGATCTGGGCGGACCTTGAGGCTCATGCGCCCGCGCTCAGCCCAGAGCAAGCGGAAGAACTCGACCGGCGCATTGCTGCCTACGAGAGCGATCCTCCCGCCGGAACACCATGGGAGCAGGTGAAGGCCGGGCTGCCTAAACGGTGAGCCTCCCCGTTCTTTGGTCGGATGAGGCAATCGCGGAATTTTACGAAGCCGAGCAATGGTATGCAGACGTCAGCGTGCAGCTCTCGGAGCGGTTTGTAAAAGCAGTTGAAGATACTCTTCATCTCATCGCCGCGTTTCCTTTGCGATTTCCCATTGTCCATCGGGAGCGAAGAAGAGCAGGAGTGAGGCGCTTTCCTTATGGCTTGTTCTACCAAGTTGAGACGGACCGAATTCTGGTGATTGCGTGCTTTCACGGGAAGCGCAATCCGCGCCGTTGGCAGCGTCGCTGAGATTCGTGCTCCTGTAGGTGTGATTTTATCGTTGCAGACTGGCTTAGAAGACGATGGCTTAAGCGCCGGGTGGCGGCTTCGCCGTCGCTCAGACGTGGATGACAGGCGCGAGCGGTGAGTCGATGGGGCTCGGCAATCCCACATCTCAAACGCGAGATGTGGGGCACCCGGTATCGATTGAATGCGCCTGATTTCGAGTCAGGCGCATTCCGTTTTGTCTGGTTATGCTGTTTTGGCGACGAGGCCGTGTGGGTCGAGGATGAATTTCTTGGCTACTCCGGAGTCGAATTGTTTGTAGCCTTCGGACGCTTCGTCCAGTTTGATTACTGTCGCGTTTACGATTTTGGCGATGGGCAGGCGATCGTGGAGGATGGCCTGCATCAACATCCGGTTGTATTGCAGGACCGGGGCCTGGCCGGTGTGGAAGTGCAGGGACTTGGACCATCCCTTGCCGAGGCGGATTTTGAGGATGCCCTTCTTCGAGTCCTCATTTTCGGCTCCGGGATCTTCGACGACGTAGAGGCCGGGGATGCCGAGACCTCCGGCGACTGCTGTGATTTCCATCAGCTCATTCAGGACAGAGGCCGGGGCGGGTTCGTTCTTTGTTCCGTGGCCGCTGGCTTCGAAGCCCACCGCGTCGACGGCGGCATCGACCTCGGGCACGCCTAGAATTTCGGCGATCTGCTCGCCGAGCCTGTCGTGTTTGCTGATGTCGACGGTCTCGTAGCCCATCTTTTTAGCATGGTCGAGGCGCTCCTTCTTGTTGTCGCCGACGATGACGACGGCGGCGCCGAGGATATAAGCCGAAGCGGCTGCGGCGAGGCCGACGGGGCCGGCTCCCGCGATATATACCGTAGAACCGACATCGACGCCGGCCGAGCGCGCGCCGTGGAAGCCGGTGGGCAGGATGTCGGAGAGCATGGTGAGGTCTTTGATCTTGGCGAGAGCCTGATCCTTGTCAGGAAACTTGAGCAGGTTGAAATCGGCGTAAGGGACCAGGACGTACTCGGCTTGCCCGCCTATCCAGCCGCCCATGTCGACGTAGCCGTAGGCTCCGCCGGGCTGCTGGGGGTTCACGTTGAGGCAGACGCCGGTGTTGCGCTCGCGACAGGCGCGGCAGCGTCCGCAGGCCACGTTGAAGGGGACGGAGACCAGGTCGCCGATGTTGAGGTATTCGACGTCCTTGCCCTTTTCGATGATTTCGCCGGTGATTTCGTGGCCCAGGACGATGCCTTTGGGGGCGGTGGTGCGGCCGCGCACCATGTGCTGGTCAGAGCCGCAGATGTTGGTGGAGACGATCTTGAGGATTACGCCATGCTCGATGTCTTTGCCTTGCGGATTCTGAAACTTGGGGTAGTCGATGGACTGGACTTCGACCTTGCCGGGGCCGAGATAAACAACGCCGCGATTGCTCGCCATGTTGATACTCCTGAGTGCAATTTTGGGGAATCGTTGGGTGCGGAAGAGCCGGATTGGGGGCGACTTCGAGCACACGGAAGAGCGTTTTCGGGTTCGGTGGAACCCACATCTCATCAGATGCGTAGGAACTCAAAGGGAACCAGCAGGATCTCCGGGGTTGTCGAGCCTATCGAAATTTGGGCTGGCTGGCCTGCGAAGGGCGGCTGCTACACTCGTCGTACCCGGCTGCTGCCGGCTCCCCCCGGTTAGAAAGCTATGGAATTCAAAGAGGCCATCAAGATCGCCCTGCAGTCGCTTTGGGCGAACAAACTGCGTTCGGTGCTCACGCTGATCGGCGTGGTTATCGGCGTGTCTTCGGTGATTGCGGTCATCACGCTGACCAACGGCGTGAACAAGTATGTCGCGACGAAGGTTTACGGGTACGGTGCGGACGTCTTCACGCTGAGCAAGGAATCTCCGGTCATCTTCAGCTACGAGCAGTGGCAGAAGTTCCAGAGGCGCAAGAAGCTGAAACTGGACGACTACAAGGCCATCGACGAGCTGTGCAAAAGCTGCGAGAGCGTGGGCGCGCTGCTGAGCACGAGCGGCAAGATTGTTTTTCAGAACCACTCGAGCGACAACACCAATATTCGAGGCTGGACGTGGAACATGCCGGCCATCTCGAATCTGAATGTGGTGCTGGGGCGAAGCTTCGTTCCGGCCGATGACCAGTACGGGACGCGGGTGGCGATTATCGGCTACGACATTGTCGATAACCTGATGCCCAATGGCGATCCGCTGGGCAAGGAGATCCGGGTTGACGGCGAGCCGTACACGGTAATCGGCGTGGGCGAGCGCCAGGGAAAGACGCTGGGCCAGAGCCAGGACAATTATGTCGCCGTGCCGATCAGCGCGTATCAACATACGTATGGCACGAACGATAGCGTAACCATTTATGTGAAGGCCGGATCGGTGGGGCCGCAGCTGGAACGGGCGTCCGACGAGGCGCGGGTATTGTTGCGTTCGCGGCGGCATGACGCTCCGGGGACGGAAGACAGCTTCGAGTTGTCGACGAATGAAACCTTCGTTGGATTGTGGAAGAGCATCAGTTCCACCTTTTTGTTTGTGGTGATCGGGATCGCCTCGATTTCGCTGGTGGTGGGCGGCATCGTCATCATGAACATCATGCTGGTGTCGGTGACGGAACGGACGCGGGAGATCGGCGTGCGCAAGGCGCTGGGCGCGAAGTATAAGGACATCCTGTTGCAGTTTCTGATCGAATCCGGAACCATGTCTTTGCTGGGGGGATTCGTCGGCGTCCTGGTGGGCGCGGGCGTGGCCAAACTGGTCACGGCTCTGGTCGGCTTTCCCTCGGATATTGCGCTGTGGTCGGTGCTGATGGCACTGTTCGTCTCTGCGGGGATCGGCGTATTCTTCGGGGTATATCCGGCGCGCCGGGCGGCCATGCTGGATCCGATTGTGGCGCTGCGGTCGGAGTTGTGAGGCGGCTTAGAAGCGGGTTGCTGAAGTTCGGTTTGCTGCAAAGCGGGTCGCTGAGACGCGGTTGGCGGTCTGAGTTTAGTTTCTGCCACATCTCAGACTCGAGATGTGGGGCACCCGCTGAAGGATCTGGTTTAGGGACAGGTGCAGCGGTCTCCCACCCTTCACGATGACGCCGTGAAGGATGGGGCACCCTGCTGAAGTCCGGTTTGCTAAAAAGCGGATCGCTGAGAAGCGGTTGGCGGTCTGAGTTTGGTTTCACCCACATCTCAGACTCGAGATGTGGGGCAGGACTGGCCGTCCAGGCGATTGCGCCTCCAGCGCCAGGTTCGCGGTGGTGATGGCGATGGCGGAATTCCCCATCTCAGACTCGAGATGGGGGGCACCTGTTTTTGGTTAGGAGCTAATCATGAGATTTGGAAGCACTGGCGAATCCGTAAAGATGGCTTTGGAGACGGTGCGCGCGAATAAGCTGCGCTCGGGGTTGACCATCCTGGGCATCGTGATCGGCGTGATGACGGTGATCACCATTTCCTCGATCATCAGCGGGCTGGACGCGAATGTCGAGAACTGGGTCAGCTCTCTTGGTTCGAATGTTCTGTGGATCTTTCACATGCCGGTGATCGGCGTGCGCCCCACCGCGGCCATGCTGGCGCGCAAGAGGATGACGTATGACGATGCCATCGCCATGCGCGATCTTCCGCATGTGGTGGCGACCAACGCCGGGGTGCGGCATGTCAATCCGATCTTTCAGGTGGGCCTGATCGGCGTGAAATACGGCACCAAGAAGGCCCAGGGCACGATGCTCGAGGGCGATACGACTTCGCTGCCGGAGGTGACCGACTTCAAGCTGCTGCAGGGCCGCATGTTCACGGAAGGCGAAAACGACACCGCGGCAAACGTGGTGATCCTCGGGCATGACACGGCGCAGAAGCTCTTCGGCAACGAACCGTCTGTCGGCAAAGAGGTGGAGATCGAGGGCGATCTGTTCACGGTGATCGGAGTCGTCGACAAGCTGAAGCAGGTCTTCGGCGGCGGCGACAATCCCGAAGACAACAAGGCGACCTTCCCTTATCGCACGCTCAAGAAGCTGCATCCCGAAGACAAAGACATCTGGATCAGCGCGAAGTACGACGACCCGAAGAATCGTGCGCTGGTAGAGGATGAGATTCGCGAGATGCTGCGCCGCCGCCGCAAGGTCCCGACCTGGAAGCCGGACGATTTCGAAATCTTCGCGCCGGATTCGATCGCGCGCCTGTGGAAGCAATTGACCGGCGGGCTGGCCATCTTCATGGTCGCGGTGTCGAGCGTGGGGCTGATGGTGGGCGGTGTAGGCGTGATGAACATCATGCTGGTGTCGGTGACGGAGCGGACGCGCGAGATCGGCGTGCGCAAGGCCATCGGCGCGACCAAGCGGAATATCCTCACGCAGTTCACGACCGAGGCCATTACTCTATGCGCGATCGGAGGGGTCATCGGCATTCTGGCAGGCGCGATCATCACGCTGCTGATACGGCTGATCATCTCGGCGCTGCCGGCGACCATGTCGGCAACATGGGCGATCATCGGCTTCAGCGTGTCGCTAGCCATCGGACTGCTCTTCGGAATCTATCCGGCGTGGAAGGCGGCGACGCTCGATCCGATTGAGGCGCTTAGGTACGAATAAAGCAGGGGATAGGGTGTAGGGGTTAGGGCGCAGCACAGGCGAAGTTCGTCTGTGCTACACGCCGTGTTTTCTCTGCCCTGAGCCCTGCACCCTACCCCCTATGGCGATACCCTGTTTTTAATGCTTTCTACGATCGTTGCTTCCGTCACTACCATCCTTACCTTTGCCGGAATGTTTTACTTCATCGCCGCTCTGTGGAGTGTGCGGGCTTTTCTGCGCCGCCGGGAGTCTGCGACCGGCTTCGCGCCGGGTGTCAGCATCCTGAAGCCGGTGAAGGGACTCGATCCCGAGATGTATGAGGCCTTCGCCAGTCATTGCAGGCAGGAGTATGCCGGGGACTACGAGATCCTCTTCGGCGCGTCGAGCATGGATGACCCGGCAGTCCCGGCCATCGAGCGGCTGCGGGTGGAGTTTCCGGAGCACAACATCCGGTTGGTGCTTTGCCCAGAGCAGCTGGGGCTCAACGGAAAGATCAGCAACGTTGCGCAGATTGCGGTGCAGGCTCGCTATGACTATCTGGTGGTGAATGACAGCGATATCCGCGTCTCTCCACGTTATCTGAAGCGGATTATGCGCGATTTTTCCGCGCCGCAGAAGGGCAAAGCGGTGGGACTGGTGACGGCGCCGTATCGCGGCCGCGCGCATGGCACGCTGGGATCGAAGCTGGAGGCGCTGGGCATTTCCACCGATTTCTTTGCGGGCGTGCTGCTCTCTCTAAAGCTCGACGGCGAGATTCGCTTCGGGCTGGGCTCGACGCTGGCGGTTTCGCGCGAGGCATTGGACGCTATCGGAGGCTTCGCTCCGCTGGCCGATGCGCTGGCGGACGACTACGAGCTTGGCCTTCGGGTGGCTGAGGCCGGATTCGCCGTCTCCCTCAGCCGCGAGGTGGTCGAGACCGCGGTTCCTGCCTACGATCTCGAAGGCTTCTTCGCGCATCAGCTGCGCTGGGCGCGCGGTGTTCGCGACTCGCGCAAGCTTGGATACCTGGGGCTAATCTTTACCTTTGGATTGCCGTGGGCCATCTTCAACGTTCTGGCATCGGGCTTGAGCCTGGACAGCGTTGCGCTGCTCAGCATCGCCCTGCTGGCGCGGGTGAGCGTGGCGCTGGCGGTGGGAGTGGGCATGCTGGGCGATCGACAGGTGCTGCGCGATCTCTGGCTGCTGCCGGTACGGGATTTCGCGGCGCTGTGGCTCTGGGTCTGGAGCTTCGCGAGCGATACGGTTACGTGGCGCGGGGACAGGTTTGTGCTGCGCAACGGAAAGCTGGAAAAAAACAGGGTTTAGGGTTCAGGGGATAGGGTGTAGCGGACTTTGCGTCCAGCGAGGTGCGCCTGTTGTGGTTCAGATCGGACTGTGGTTTTCCATCGTTTCGAGGCGACTATGGCGGTTTTGAAAATCCTGCCTCCCGATGCTCACAAAAGGCTTTGTGTAAATTCATCTTCAAGCTTTTGGACTTTTTCGTAACCAGATGCCAGCTATGACGCAACCACAGAGAAGCAGGATGCTACACGTCATTGCGATGTAGAAAGCTGTCTTTGAGGTCAAGTGAAAATCCATTCCCATCGAACCTACCAGCACGGCGAGGAGACCGACGGCAACCAGGATGGGTAGCGGCGTCAAGATCAGCAGTGTTCCGATAGGTTTTCGCCATCCTCGCACAGCGTCTCCAGCGGCCCTTGTTGTGCCCATCAAATTGTAGTGTCAATAATGTCTTATTTTCGGCACTTTGCTCCAGCCTCGAAAGGCCTCTTTACGATAGCGCGATGAGAATCTTGTTTGGCACGGGGGATTGTTCGGAATGGGGTAGAGCTTTCGATCCCACATCTCAAAATCGAGATGTGGGGCACCTGTGATGTTTCTAGAGGTTGTCCATTCGATTTGAACCGGAGAAGCTGGTTGTGACGAGCA
>NZ_LBHJ01000011.1 GCF_001006305.1 Silvibacterium bohemicum | reverse complement strand
CACTTGTTCAGGAACACCACGATGTACGGCACGCCTACCTGGCGAGCCAACAGAACGTGCTCCTTGGTCTGCGGCATCGGTCCGTCGGTCGCAGCGACGACCAGGATTGCTCCATCCATCTGCGCCGCGCCGGTGATCATGTTCTTGATGTAGTCGGCGTGGCCCGGGCAATCGACGTGCGCGTAGTGACGGTTCGCCGTCTCATACTCCACGTGCGCCGTCGCGATCGTGATACCGCGCTCGCGCTCCTCGGGTGCGTTGTCAATCGTGTCGAACGAGCGGAACTTGTTGTTCGGGTTGTGCTTCGACAACACCTTCGTGATCGCCGCAGTCAACGTCGTCTTCCCGTGATCAATGTGTCCAATCGTTCCCACATTCACGTGCGGCTTCGACCGGTCAAATTTCTCCTTCGCCAT
>NZ_LBHJ01000010.1 GCF_001006305.1 Silvibacterium bohemicum | reverse complement strand
AAGTCGGCTAATGAGATGGTCCGCCGCTGTAAGTCTCCGCTAAGGCGGAGGATGGTAGCAGCGGTTTCAGAGGAGGATCATCGACATGCAGATTCGTTCGGTAGGCATTGACCTTGGCAAGACGACTTTTCACCTTGTTGCACTGGGAGCATCGGGCAAGGTGCTGGTGAAGAAGAAGTTCACGCAGAAGCAGCTGCTGGTGTTCACGGCGAACATGGAGACGTCGCTGATTGGTCTCGAAGCCTGTTCCGGAGCGCATTTTCTCGGACGAGCTTTGAGGCAGCAAGGCCATGATGTGCGGCTGATTGCAGCGCAGTTCGTGAAGCCATTTGTGAAGTCCAACAAGAACGACTTCGTTGACGCGGAGGCCATCGCCGAAGCCGTCGAACGCAAGAACATGCGTTTCGTTCCGATCAAGACCGACGACCAGCTCGACCTGCAGGCGATGCATCGGATTCGTGACCGGCTGGTCTCGCGGCGCACTGCGGTCATCAACCAGATACGCGCGTTTCTCCTGGAGCGTGGCATGGTCTTTGCTCAGAAGCCGGCCAAGTTGAAGGCTGCTATGGCTGACGTTCTCGAGAACGCGGAAAACGCACTGACGCCGATGATGCGCAACATGATTGGCATTTTGTGGGACGAGTGGAAGACGGTCGAGCATCAGATCGACGAACTGACCGACAGACTCGAACAGATCGCTGCCAGTGATGCAGGTTGCTGCCGCATCCGGCAGATCCCAGGCATCGGTCCGATCGTCGCGACGGCCATCGTTGCTGCCATCGGCAACGGCGCTGCGTTCCGCAAGGGCCGAGACTTCGCAGCCTGGCTCGGCCTCGTCCCACGGCAGTATTCGACCGGTGGCAAGACCAGACTGCTGGGCATCAGCAAGCGCGGCAACATCTACCTGCGTAAGATCCTGATCCATGGCGCACGCGCTGCCGCCATGCGCATAAAACGAGATCGTTTCGCGATCGGAGGATGGATGAACGCGTTGGAAGCGCGAGCGCCGCGCAACGTACTGGTCGTGGCCATGGCCAACAAGCTCGCCCGTATCGCATGGGCCGTGCTCTCCACCGGAAAAGACTATCGGCCTGGAGTGATCGTGGCCGCGGCATGAGATAGAGCGGAAAAGACGCCTGCGGCTTGGAAGCGCCACGCGCTCCCACTTTCCCGCTCTACGACTACGACGACTTTTCCCACCAAGGTCTGCACAGGAACAGTAAGGACGAAAGAACAGTCAAAAACGGCGTCTCTGAAACCTGTTTCCGATAATGGTCTTCAACGACCGCTCGGCTTGTTAGGACAGATACGCAGCGGAACTCATCCTGGCCAGGAGCACATGACTCCAACAAAGGCCGAATACATTGCCGCAGACTTGTCTCTCGAACGAACTAATCCTTGCAGTCGCGCGGCGGACCATACATT
>NZ_LBHJ01000001.1 GCF_001006305.1 Silvibacterium bohemicum | reverse complement strand
CTCCTCTGAAACCGCTGCTACCATCCTCCGCCTTAGCGGAGACTTACAGCGGCGGACCATCTCATTAGCCGACTTCCCGTTCCAAATCCAGCCTCGATGAGCGACTTGGCGATTATGCGCTCAGTGAGAATTCGGGGACAGAACGGAAGGCCTAGCCCGCAGTCTGACAACCAACGCGTGCTAGTTTTCGCTAGGCTCACACACAAAACCATCTGCCTGAGATGCGACCCGATGCCCAAGTGATGAAAGACGCATTCGCCATTCCCTAATTCCAAATGATTGTCCCATGTGATTGTCCTCCTTACCCGCACAGACTTGGTGCTTCTATAATCGGGCCCAGGAGAACCCCAAGTCGGAAAATGGACCGTGCTCGCGTCGGAGAAATTCTTAGTAATCTGACGGCTCTGGGGACCGAAGCGATCTCTACGCTTAAACCGGACGCTCAGGCGATTAACACTGCCGCCCACCAGGTTGGGCTCTCTTGGAGCGGATCCGCGCTCGGACACCATGCAGAAATGTATTTTGAGCACTTCCAGAGACCTCCTCGCGAGTGCCGATTCAACGCGGAATGGGGAACGCAGATGGGATGGCCGCGTGGCTGGTTCATTCCCACGGTCGAGGAGATAGAGGCGGAAATCAGTCGCATCAGCGGAGTCGATCTTGCTGCATGGAAGGAGCGGTACGAGGGGATGATGTTGAAGCTCCACGAACTGCCGGGCTCCCTGCTAGTTGAGATTCCCACCACAGCGGCAAATCTAGATCCGAGATTTGCGCGAATTGTGTCGGATATCGAAGCCTCGAAATTCGATGATTCCCACGCAAAGGAGTATTTGCGACAACAGCTCAATGCGCATAGGCCCTCGATCTCCAGAGACCTGCGCGCCATCAGCGCCAGCGGCGTTACCCTTCCGACCCATCTGTGCTACGAGGCGCTGGTTGAAGGGTTTGAATATACGCAAAAGAGCCTCGCCGCGCTGGTAAAAAACATACGCCTGTTGGCTAGATATATTGAGGTTCAGGGAGAATCAAATGCAATCGGGAGCAGCTCGGAGGCACAAACCATGCTGGAAACATTGACTAACGACCCGCTAATGTTGCGGAAAAGCGACGGGATGGCCCGCAAATTTCAAGGGCGCATAACCAGCGGAAAACTAACCACATTTGAATCGACACTCCCTTATGCTGAGGGAGACACGGTAGAACGCGAATTGCCCAACGGTCAGATAGAAAATTTTGAAATTCTGGAATTGGGATTCCACCAGGGACTTCCACCCCACATTGGTCCGCACTACCAAATGAAGATCCGGAAGATCACGGACCGCATCCCGCATATTGCGCCACCAAGCTCGGTGACCAACATCTACAACGTACATGGCCCAAACGCTCGGTTCAATAGCCAGTCCGTCGATCAATCACATAATGTCGTCCGCGTCGATGAGGGTGAACTGTTCCAGAAATTAAAGGAAGCAATCCAGGCCGCTTCTGCTAATTCACCTCAGCGAGAGCAATTACTCCTAGCGGTAGAAGAGATGAGCGCACACGCAGGCAGGTCGTCATTTGGCGATAAATTTCAGAGCTTCATGGCGCTTGCTTCCAACTGCATGACGGTAGTCACTCCTTTTCTCCCGGCATTGGCCAATCTCGCTGCGTCGGTCCACCATTGATCCAGAGCGACAAATGGGCAGCACGCAATCTTTCTCAGTTTTTGGCGTACGAATCGACATGGACGCAAGCTGCCATAACTGATAGGCGGCAGTGATTCTCGATTGATGCATGCAGGGCAATGCACTTACTGAGCCTTCGCTTAAGGTATGAACAGGCCTAGTCCTGCTAAACACCCACCACAATCAGTTAGACATACTCTGAATGGGCTCTCCATAACAGCGGGCAAGCGACGAGATATATTCCTATCTCAAATCAAACCTAGCCAGCCTCTGACCAACACACGGAAGCCACTCTCCCCGCAAGGGGCTTGGAGATATCTCAGGTCAACAACCTAACGCATCCCCCGATACACTCACCCTCTTACCAGACCTCAACCGCCAGAATCTTCGGAGAGCCCGCGATTCCGTTGACCACGTCCATGCCCAGTACAGCCTCGAAGTCGTGATTTCGAAATCCCGGACCGACCTTTCTGCGCAATTCTTCCAACTGGTTCGCATCCACCAGGAATTCACCGGCCGCGGCGGTTCCGGTCATGCCGATCCCGGCCACAATCATCTGAACCTGCCCGGTCGACTCGTCGTGAATGCGCGCGATCAAGGCGAAATCATGTTTGAAGGCCGGATATCCGGTCTTCAAATTGACCTCCCAATCCCGCTGAGACGGATTCTTGGTGTCGGTGATCCAATACTGTTCCCCGATGTCGCCCGCAAACCGGTAGCGCAGGTGGGCGATGGCGCGCAGCGTCCAGCCATTATCCAATCCGCCGATCAGCACGTCCGGCCCCTGCTGCAGATCATCGAGCGTGGTCGAAGTGCCGAGGCGCAGTCTTGATTCACGGTCGTGAACCGCAAGCCAATTGGAGATTCGCAGCGTCGCCAGGGCATCGCTGAAGACAACGTTCTCACCCTCATGCTCATGGTCGAGGAAGGTAGGACTCGGAGCCGCAGCCGAAGTTACCTGTCCATCCACCGGCGAGGAGGGCTTCGGTGAATCGGAGGACGAGATGATTCCCGCAGCTTTGGCATCTTCGGATCCAGTGGATCCGGCGGGAAGGCATAGCGTGACAGTCTGATGTGCGGCGAGGAGCGGCTTCCACAATTCCTCGGTCGCCAGGGGATGCGCCCACTGCCAGCCGAATATGGCTACCAGCGCCAGAAGAACAGCCGCCCCGAGTCCCACCCCCCAGCGGACAAGGAGCGAGAGACGTGTCCGGCTGCGTCCCGGCGAAATGGGAGGCGAGTCTGACGGAAGATCGACGGGTACAGCCTGGGCCGCCGCGGGGTGATTTCCATTTCCCGGGGCGCCGTTCGACGGAACCGCCGCAGACGGCAATGCGCCGGCTTCCCCAGTCTCTTCTATTGCAGCGTGATGCACTCGGGGCGGATAGAATTCCGGCTCGTAGCGGCCCGGCATCAGCTCGATCCGCATCTCGTTATCGTGCGCTTCTTCGTGATAGTACTGGGCGATGCGCTTGCGGATCTCGGCGATTGTGACGCGGACGATCGGATCGTTGGCCGTATCGTAGTCGGGCGGCCGGTTGAAAACACGGACCCCGAGCAGGCGCTCTTTGAGGAATTCTCCCCGGCCCTCCAGGGTCTCCTCCACGATGAAGCGAAATAACGCCGGATAGCGGCGGCTATTTTTGAAGTGTGAGGTATTCAGCAGACGATGCATCTGCTGCCTTACCTGGTCTCTTTCCTCCTCCGTAGCGGGAATCCATGGAGCTTTTTCATCAATTCCAGCACGAATCATGGGTGCCTCACCAAATCGTGAACAGCATAGGACACATCTGTAACATTTGACAACTGTTTATAACGCTAAATCATAAGTCTTTTACATCTCCTTACCTATATGTAAAACCCAGCGTTATTACCACAAAAGGTTCTTAACCTTCCGTGTAATACCAGAAATAGCCTATCCATTCGATTGGACGTGGACCCTATAATGCGGCCGGTTCAAACTCCAACCTTTGGGTGTAGGGAAATGTCCCCCGTTACCCTCACCCTTTAACCGTAGGCCGTCGACCGCTCCATAGGATATCTATGATCAAAAGACAAAAGTACTTCGAATTCTTCGCTGGCCAGTGCGAAGCTGTTCACCGTTGGAAAAAAATCCCATCGCGTTCCTGCCTCATCCTGATCGCTGCCATCTGCATGGCGCTCGCGACCGGGGGGGTGGCCCACGCGCAGACCGGAGGCGAAATCGGTGGAACAATCACCGACGCCACGGGAGCCGTCGTTCCCAACGCCAACGTCAGCGTGACATCGGTAGAAACCGGCGCCACCCACGACACCAAGACCAACGGTTCAGGAATTTTCGACTTCCCAAGCCTCCAGATCGGCCACTACAACCTGTCGATCAGTGCTCCCGGCTTCGAGGCCTATAAGAAGACCGGCATCGTCCTGAACATCGCCGACTCTCTCAAGGAAGACGCCACGATGGTGGTCGGCGGAGCCAGCCAGGTCGTCACCGTACAGGCGAACGTCCTCCAGGTTCAGTCGGAATCGAACCAGATCAGCACCCTTATTACAGGTCAGCAGATCAGTCAGCTGGCGACCAACGGGCGCAATGTAACCTCGCTGGCCTCTTTGGGCACCGGCGTCTCCGGCAACTTGCCCTCGTTTAACGGCGTGACCGCACAAGGAAGCACCGCGACTCTGAGCTTCAACGGCACCAACCCTAACCACAATAACTGGATGATCGACGGCGGCGAAGTGTATGACCGCGGTTCGGGAGGCAAACTGGACGTTCTGCCGGCCCCGGACGTCATCTCCCAATTTCAGGTGTTGGCCAGCAACTACACTCCCGATTTCGGTATCAGCTCCGGAGGCACGATCCTGATGGAGCTGAAGAGCGGCAGCAAGGCTTTTCACGGCGGACTGTGGGAGTTCAACCGCAACGACGACTTTGACGCCGGTTATTACTTTAATAAGCAGGCAGGTACGCCCGATCCTGAGCTTCGCCTGAACATCTTCGGCGGCGACATCGGCGGACCGGTCTTCATCCCTCACCTTTACAACAGCAGCCGGCAGAAGACCTTCTTCTTCTGGAGCGAAGAGTGGCGCAAGTACATCCAGGGCGCGAACGCTGCAGCCCAGAACACCGTTCCTCTGGAGGACTTCCCCACTGCTGGCAGCCCAACCTTCAACTACACTCAGTGGAACTGCGCCCCCAGCTGCCCGGCGGTGTTGAACCCTGTAACCGGCACTCCATACCCGATCGTCGGTACCGCCGCGGCGGCCGGTCAGCCCAACACCTACGCCATCCCGACTGCACAGCTTGACGCCAATGCCCTGCTCTTCCTCGGAACAGGTGCTATCCCTAAGCCGATCATCGACCCGACCGGCAACTCGCCACAGTTCATCTCCTCGCCCAAGCAGCCTACCTACGTGAGAGAAGATACGGTCCGGGGCGATCACAACATCACGGATAAGTTGCACCTGATGGGCAGCTACATCCATGACCAGATGTCGCAAACCTACTTCCCACCGCTGTGGAGCGGCACAACCTACACCACGGTCGGAAATATCTTCGCCAATCCCTCATGGGCGGCTGTGGTCAAGCTCACCCAGACCATCTCGCCGACCATGCTGAACGAAATATGCTTCTGCGTGAACGGAAACACGATCACAACGACACCCCAGGGCATCTTCGCGGAGCCGACCGGCTGGAGTGCCGGCAGCTTCTTCAATGGAAATACCGACAACCGCCTGCCTCAGATTGCCTTCTCCAACGGCCAGCTCAACACCACGTGGGGAACCAACTACTGGCCCTGGCACAATGCTTTCCTGGATTACCAGTTACGCGATGACTTCTCCATGACCAAGGGCCGCCACGCCATGAAGTTCGGCGGAGCCTATATGCGCATGGACAAAAACCAGCAACAACAGGCCGATACGCAAGGCGACTACACCTTCCAGGGTGGCGCGGGCGTTGCCTCGCAGGATCCCTATATCAATTTCCTGCTCGGCTATGCCAGTACCTACCAGCAGCTTAACGAACTCAAGACCTACCACTGGGTGAACAACACCTTCTCCGGCTACGCGATGGATGACTGGCACGCAACCCCGCGCCTGACGCTCAACATCGGCATTCGCTATGACGCCCTGCCAAGGGTTTATGAGAAGAACAATCAGGTGGGTAACTTCAACCCGGCAGCGTTCAACGCGGCCAATGCGCCTACGGCTGCGGACATTACAGCCGCCAACGGCAATGTGCCCAGCAATTTCCTAACTCAGATCGCGGGAGCTTCTGCGCCGTTCTATCTGAATGGTATTCAGATCGCCGGCTCAAATGGAGTCGCCCGAGGTCTGGTAAAGAACGATTTCCTTACCTGGCAGCCGCGCGTTGGCTTTGCGTGGGATGCTTATGGAGCCGGCAAGACCATCGTCCGCGGTGGCTTCGGATTGTTCTATGAGCGCGTTCAGGGCAACGATATCTACGATATCGATACCACTCCCCCGTTCTCCTTCCAGCCCAAGGCGAGCCGGGTGCTCTTCTCCAGCCCGAACACGAGCTGGGAGGGCGTGGTCACACCCCCAACCAGTCTGCCCTCCGCACCCGCGGGTATCAACTCCATCGGGTTCTATTACCCCAACCCGGCAACCGCGCAGTTCAGCTTTGGCGTTCAGCAGGAGCTAGCTCCGTCGGTCGTGGCCGCTATCCAATATGTCGGCACCACCGCCTGGAACCAAAACGACAGGGTGGAGCAGAACGACCTTCCTCTCGGAGACATAACCGACCGCCAGGCCGTCGCGCAAGGAGCCAACGCCAACCTGTACCGCCAATTCCTCGGCTACAGCAACGTGCTGCAATCCTCCAACGCCGTCAACTCCAGCTACAACTCACTGCAAGCCGCGGTCCGTATGGAAGCCAAGCACGGATTCTCCCTGCAGCTGGCGTATACCTTCTCGCATGAGATCGACAGTCAGAACGGAAGCCAGGATCTCGACACCGCCTCCAACCCCTATAACCTCCGCTACGATCGTGGTTCGGGAGCATTCGATCGTCGCAATATCTTCAACGCCAACTACGTCTACAACCTTCCCTTCTACCTCCACTCCGGTTCGATCTTGGAGCGGCAGGTCCTGGGCGGGTGGCAGATTTCCGGTGTCACTGTCGCGGAGAGCGGATCGCCCATCAACGGAGCGGGATCGACTCTGTCCTACAACGGTGCGGACACGCTCGGCCTCGGTGGAAATACCACCAATCGTCCCAACCTCGTCTCGCCGGTAACGTATCCGCATAAGCAGAAGGCATGGTTCAACACCTCCGCCTTTGCAAATCCAACCGCTCCCTGGGCGGGTGGAGGCAACAACGGATTCGGCAATGCCGGCAAGGATGCGGTCATAGCCCCCGGGCTCTTCAACTGGAACATCGCGCTCTTCAAAGACTTCCCAATCCACGAGGCGTTCCACCTGCAATTCCGGGCGGAATCCTTCAATACCTTCAACCATACGGAATTCAATCAGATAGACGGCGGAAGCAACGACGGCAACTTCGGACAGGTCACCAGCACGTATGACCCGCGCGAATTGCAGTTCGGTGCAAAACTGATGTTCTAACCTGAAAGACCGGAATAGGCACGGCGGCAACAACCGCCGTGCCTATTTTATTTTCCGGCCAACGAGGCTCAACCATCAGGATTTGACCGTCTCGCCGCTTCCTTCTCGCTCTCACTGCCTCAGATCCATCCCGTCTGCACCCAATCCTAAAAAACGCGCTCCCGTGAAACGTTCTCCTCGCGTCCGGCACTATGCTCATGTCGCGCTTAAGTCCGAAGAGACGATACCGGCGTTTCGCCTGACTTCTGTCAGGTGGTTTCAGTTTTTTAACAACGTTTCTGCCTTGGTTCTTTCAATCAAGATTTCGAGGAAAACTATGCTTGCGTGCAGCACGATGGATGGGAAGAAAAAACCTCCAGTACCTCAACCGATCGGTGAAGATCGGCCGAAGCCAGTCATATCGAACGAAGGCAGGACGTTCAGGTCTCATGAGCCATCGCATGCGATGGATTTCTTTCATTGCCCAACACTGGTGGAACACGTAGTGGATTTCCTCGAGCGGTATAAACAAGCCCCTTACGGGCAGTGCTGAGGCCGGCCATGTCGACTACCTGGTTGCCCACTCCTCTGTTCGGAAGCCGTCCCGCCAATCGCGTGCACCCGAGCACCCTCCCCGGCAAAATCGGGATGGGAGGCGCGTCCGGCAGTGTAAACTTGGGCGCGTGTTCAGCTGCTCGGGGGAAACAGGGCTTGCAATTCACCGCATTCGACGCCACCTACCTGGAAAAGCTCAAGTCCGGAGATCCACGTACGGAAGGCCATTTTGTGAACTACTTCAGCGAGCTCATTCGCCTGAAGCTGCGTTCACGCCTGAATTCGAAGGAAGCTCTGGAGGACGTCAAGCAGGAAACCTTCGTCCGGGTGCTGGCTCTGGTCCGTTCAGAGGGAGGGCTGCGCCAGCCGGACAGACTTGGGGCGCTGGTGAACTCCGTCTGCAACAATGTGCTGCTGGAGCACTATCGCTCGAAAAATCGGGGCGAGATGGTCATCGAGGAAGAGCAGGAGAACACCTTCGTCAACCGCGACCCCAGCGCGCTCAGCCTTCTCGAGTCCAAGGATACGAAGCGGGTGGTCCGGCAGATCCTCGATGAGTTGACGGACCGCGACAGGCGTCTGCTTCAATCCGTACTTCTCGAGGAGCGCGATAAGGACGAGGTCTGCGCAGAGTTCGGCATTACACGAGAGTATCTAAGGGTCCTGGTGCATCGCGCCAAACAATCGTTCAAGGTCTTTTATCTGAGGCGAGTAGGCGAGAACAGGTCTTATTGAAAAACATGACACGATTTTGTAGTGCAATCACCATCGAGTTGAGGCCTTGGCTTCTATGAATCACGACGAAGCCACACGGCTCATGGCGGTTGAAAAATATCTGTTGAACGAGATGCCGCCCGAACTGCGCGACGAGTTCGAGGAGCACTTCTTCGATTGCCCGGAATGCTCAGCCGATCTCCGCGCGACCGAGGCCTTCCTCGCCGCGGCGAAAGATGAGATGAAAGAGGTGCGCGTCGCGAAGCCCTCGCCTGCACCGTCCAGGAAGTCGCCATTTGAGTTTCTTTGGAGACCGGCCTTCGCCTTGCCCGCTTTCGCACTCTTGCTCATTGTGATCGCCTACCAGAACCTTGTAATTTATCCCCACTTCGCGAACGAGATCGCTCAGCTGCGCACACCGCAGCTTCTTCCTTCGCTGAGTCTCGCGGGAGGCAACAGCCGCGGCGGCGAAACCCCGTCGATCACAGTGCGTCCATCGCAGCCTTTCGCACTGAGCTTCGATATTCCGACGCAAGGCCGCTTTTCGAGCTACACTTGTTTGCTGTATTCTCCTTCCGGTTCCATTGCCTTTCAGATTCAGGTTTCTGCCCAGCAAGCGAAAGACACAATTTCTATCAGCATCCCGGCGGGTCATCGCGAGACTGGCACTTACACATTGAAGGTGCAGGGGGATGCCGACGGCTCTGCAGCCGGGCCAGCTTCGGACCTTGCGCACTACCGTTTTGCAGTCAAAGAGCAGGACTAACTTCGCGGCAACACCAAGGCGGCTATGCGATCTCAGGCAAGAAAAGCTTTCTACTCTCAGGCGAATGCGGAAGCGCTCGGCGGGTTCATCGAGAAGCCCTTCCGGAAGGCAATTCCCTCACAGGCTTCGGCGTCTTTGCCGCCCGTTGGCGGCTACCACACGACACGCACCGAGCATTTCAATTTCGAAGAGATCGTCTCCTGCCGCTCGGCTTATACCCGCGTATCCGGCAGCGAGGGCGATGGCCACTGGTCAGTGCTGACGACAGCGGTGCTGGAAGGCCTCAACATCCTCGAGGTCATAACGGCAGATCGCGTGGTCGCACAGATCTCCGCCGACTATCCGGAAGATGGCGGCCTTCCCCGCATCTCGCTCGCCGGCTCTCACTTCGAAAATCTTCGTATCGCCGGATTCGAAGCGCTGCCTTCATCCATGCCTACTTCGGTGTTGCTCCAGCCCAAACGTGGAGAGGATGCCTCGCAGTCGCAACTCACCTTGCCGATTTTTCAGGAGACGGGACGCGAACAAGCTGACAGACTGATTGGAGCCGCAAAAGACGAGGGCCGCGATGCGTTTCGATGGATTGTCGAACGCTTCGAATGGATGACCTCGCAGCGGACTCCAAGGGAAGACGGATGCGTTCTTTGTTCACTGGTGGATGGCGTGGATCAAAGAGTTCCAGGCCGAGCTTTCGGGCACGTCGTAGAGATCCCCGACTTCGGCCGGATCTTTCTCGGAGAGGTGCTGGTGACTCCGTCGACGGTCCAACTGTCGATGATCCGGGCCGAGCTGGGCTGCGCGATCACGGCGCAGGTAAGTGGCGGAAACGGATCGGTCGGCGGCCGCATGGTTCCACCATAGCCTTGGTTGGCATCCTGCTATGCATTGAAGCTTTCTTCGGATGTCACACTGCAGCGACAAATGATCCCACCGTTATCTTTCAAAATATCCGCGGCGATTTCCTGCGCGGCAACCTCGACGTTGCAGGAGAAAAAGCCGATCAGGAACGAAACGTTTTCTCTGTCTCCGACCCGAATTGGTCCCTCCGCTTTCGCCTGCTCGAAGCTGAAATCCTCACTTATCAAGGACGCCGGACAGATGCACTCGCTCTGCTCACGAGCAGAGATGTTTCCTATCCTGCCCAAGGCGACATCGCGATCAAACGGGATATTCTTTGCGGGTTGGCGCACGCCCGTCTAGGCAAAACCGAGCAATCGAATCAGGAACTGCAGGAAGCTCGACGCTTATCGGACGAAACTAATTCTGAGTTGAAGGGCGAAGTGCTTCGCACGGAAGCGCAGGTGTTGGTCTATCGCAATGATTTGGCCGCAGCCAGCAGCCTGTTCAGGGAGAGCCAGCGATTTGCGCATGAGCATCACGACACCTTCCTTGAGGCAACCGACCTCTTGAACCTGGGCCTGGTAGCTCTTGAAATGGGACGCTACGACGAAGCCCTTGCATCACTGAGTGGTGCGGCAGATTTCGCCAGAACTGCTCAGGCGCGGCAGGTCGTCGAGGCCGCTTTCGGAAACCTTGGCGTTGCTTATTTCTACCTCGGTGATTTTCAGAAAGCGCTTTTGAATTTTGAACAAGCCGAAGTGCAGGCAAAGGAAATAGGGACGACAAGCGCACAGGGAAGTTGGCTCTGGGATGCTGGCGCATCTTACTATCAGCTCGGCAATCTGGCGCAGGCAAAGGATTGCTTTGAGGAAGCACTGAAGATTGCTCAAAGCATTCATGCACCTGATGAAATAGCAGGTATCAGCGCCCAGTTGGCATTTTTGTTCTATCAGGAGGGTCGATTCGATCTGGCTCGCGCACAAGCGGAGCAGGCCCTTGATGCCGCCCGTGCAGCGGGAGATAAATCTGCGGAACTTGAACCGCATTTTCTCGAAGCCCGGTTAGCTGCGAGACAGGCAAATAGACAGGACGCGGAGCAGATGCTGATCCAGGTAGAAAAGGAATCAGCCGAACGACCGGCTCTGCAATGGGAAGTCGAAAATGCTCTCGCAGATTTCTACTCTGAGAAGGGCGAAGGTATCCGCGCCGAGCGCTGGTATCGCAGATCGATTCAAACCTTCGAAGACCAGCGCGCTTCGGTCAAGGATGAGGAACTGAAGTTGCCGTTCTTCGCCAATGGCGACGCTCTCTATCGGGACTACGCATATTTTCTCATCGCATCCCATCGTCCTGACGAAGCACTGCGGCTGCTGGACCTTGGCCGGGCAAGAACGCTTGAAGAGGGTCTTGGACTAGCAGAGAACAATCCTCACTCGTCGCAAACGAAGACCGATCCACGAGCCGTTGCCGCAAAGCTCAATGCCGCGATCCTCTTCTATTCTCTCGGACCCGACAAATCCTATCTGTGGGCAATCACCGGGCGACAAACTGCGCTGTTCACGCTCCCCAGGCAGTCCGAGATCGAATCGCTTGTGCAGCGATACCAGAAGGACATCCTGAGATCGGGCGATCCGTTGCACGATAGCGATGAATCGGGGAAATTGCTCTACGACACGTTGATTGCGCCCGCAGCATCGATGCTTTCAAAAGGATCACGCGTCTTTGTGATCCCCGATGGTGGCCTCAACAATTTGAATTTCGAGACGCTGCTCGCACCGGGTCCAGACGATCTTCATTACTGGATCGAAGATGTAACCGTGACGAATACAAATTCCATTCGTCTCCTCGCACGGCCGGATGCACCTCGCAACGTAGCAGATCCGAAAAACCTTCTGCTGATTGGTAATCCCATTTCGCCGGCGAAGGAATATGAAGATCTTCCCAACGCTGCGGCCGAGATTTCCGGAGTAGAAAAACACTTCGCGCCGCTCCGTCAGAGGACGCTCACCCAGGCGCAGGCCGTGCCCGCGGCATATTCTGCAAATCAACCCGGCCGCTTCGCCTACATCCACTTTGTCGCGCATGGTACAGCGAGCCGGCTCAGCCCACTCGATTCTGCCGTAGTGTTGTCGGCTACTCCCGGGCATCCTGAAGACTTCAAGCTCTATGCGAGAGATATCGTGCGTACGCCGGTGCACGCGCAGCTGGTCACCATCTCTGCCTGTTATGGATCGGGCTTGCGAGCCTACGCGGGCGAGGGCTTAGTCGGGCTATCCTGGGCCTTTCTTCGCGCTGGCGCTCACAACGTCATCGGCGCTCTTTGGGAAGTCAACGACGCATCGACGCCGTTGCTCATGGATCGCCTTTATAGCGAGCTTGCAGCGGGAAGCCGGCCGGATGCTGCTCTCCGCGCCGCGAAGTTGCGGCTCATTCATTCTTCCGGTGTCTACCGCAAGCCGCTCTATTGGGCAGCCTTTCAAATCTACGCGGGCACAACCTCATAGGGCCGCATCATCTCGTTGTCCTCATGCTCCAGCATGTGGCAGTGCCAGACATAGCGTCCGGTAAAGCCTTCAAACTTGACGATAATGCGCGTCACGGTCATGGGATCGACACGCACAATATCTTTCCATCCCATCTCTGTCGCTGTCAGCTCCACTGGAGGACCAGTGAAGACGATCTTCTTCGTCAATTGATAGACGGTGAGATCGAAGGGCCGCCGATCCAATATCTGGAAGCGGACCATGTGCAGATGGATAGGATGAGAATCATCAGTCAGGTTGATGAACGACCAGATCTCCGTCGAATTCAAGACCGGCTTCTCCGTGACTGGCATGTCCCAATGCGCGCCATTCAGCAACATCACGCTCGACTGGCCCAGGCGATTCTGTAAATCGGCAATGGTTAACTCGCGTGTCTTGCTGGCAGCGCTCTCCAACATGCGCGGCACCGGACGAAGCGTTGCTGGCAATGAGGAATCATCCACGACCTTACCTGCTGAAACACGAAACTGCATGAAGACAGCCATATCGCTTCGCAGGAAAACTTCCTTCCCTGCTCGGTCGCTGAAGTCCACGATGATATCGGCGCGGTCTCCAGGCCCCAGGATAAGAGTGTGCATGCTCGCGGGAGCCTCGAGAAATCCCTGCTCGCTTCCGATCTGGAAAAACTCGATAGTGTCCGATCGAACCGAGCCATCTCCAGAGAGAGACAGCTTATAAAAGCTGCCATTGGAGCTGTTCAACAGGCGGAATCGATACTTGCGCGGCTCAACTTCAAGATACGGAAAGATTGTGCCGTTCACCAGAATCGCGCTGCCGTAATACTCCGATACCCAGGGTGAGTTGGGCTTGCCTGAAACCGGATAATAAAGCTGGCCGTTCGTATGAAAGGAGCGGTCGAAGATAACCAACGGGATTTCATACGCGCCCATAGGCAGATGCAGCGAGTCCTCGAATTCATCGCGGATGAGATACATGCCGGTCAGCCCGGCAACCGCGTTAAGACGCGTGATGCCCATCGCATGATCGTGATAGAAGAGGCTGGTCGCTTCCTGCTGGTTCGGGTAGTAACACGTGGCCGAGTAACCGGGCACAAACCACTCCTCCGGATAGCCGTCGCTCGCCGGGCCAGTCCTTCCACCATGCAGATGCACCACAGTACGCACCTCTGGCTTATCCGCCTCGGCTCCGTGGAGCGTGTGATCGATAGGCAGAAAGTGCTTTTGCGGCAGATCGTTCACCCATTCCACCAGCACCGGTTCGCCAAGCCGCGTCTCGAAGGTCGGGCCCGGGCATGAGCCTTCATATCCCCAGCAGGTAGTGGGCGACACATCGCGATGAACCTTGGCCTGAAACTGCCGCATCGACACGCGATAGTACGGGATCTGCTTCGCGGCGTTGTTCGGGTCAGGCCGCAGACCGGACGCTTTGATCAACTTCGGAATCGGCAAGGGATCGACATACCGTGCCAGAGCGTTGGTATCGAGCACAGGCTCCGCCGGTGTAGCCGGAGGGCTCATCTTGTGTCCCGTTTGCTGGCCCGCATACGCGCCCCGCGTTGCAGCTGCGGCGGCCATCAGACTCGCATGCTGTACGAAATCCCGTCTCGTAATCTTCATCGATTCCTTCGGTTCAGGTCTTTGCCAGCCCACTTCGGAGCGGTCATCTACTCAGAGTGACTGGAGAAGATTGCGAAGAGATGAATTTGCCAAGACGCTCGCGGCAAGAAGTTGCCATGTGGCGAGTGGGGGCCACTGAAGTCTGACCATCGCAGCGCCGGTAGTTTTAACCCAACTGTGAAGTCTCATTCATTCATGAACGCGGCGGAGCAGCATAGACTCGCGCCTGACTTCTGCAGACAGCGAACGGCGCACCGCACGTCCCATGCCGCCGCCGATTTGCACCTGCGAAGCAACAGCAGAACCAAGGAGATCCGCATGAAGTCGTTTGCAACGACCGGTCTTTCCCCCACCTTGCGCGCCCTGACTTTGATAGCGGGTGTTGCGTTTGCGCCAGCAGTTTTCGGCCAGCAGGTTACATTCTCTCCTTACCTTCAGCTCGGCGATAACGGCGCGTTCGGTCCCACGGATCAGATCGTCGTCGCCTGGCAAACGGATGAAACTTCTCCCAAAGCATCGGCCTACAAGGTTGAATTCCAGGCATCCGAGCGTGATCGCCGCAACGTCACTCCCCAAGCACGCGTGATCGACAACTATCTCGCTGCCGATCCTTCGCTGCCAACTATCCCCGGCGCGTATGGGGCGCATTCCAACTACACTGCCGTACTCAGCGGCCTGCGCTATGACACCGAGTATCAATATCGTGTCACCGGTCCCGGCATGCCCGGCGGTGGCTTCACCTCTACGTTCCACACCCGCACACAGAGTCCCGTTTACTCCTTCGTGGTAGTAGGTGACGAAGGTTTCTTTCCGACCGTGCCGAACTCCGATCCCGCGATCATTGTGGACTATGAAGCGCGCATCGCTCACCTGATTCACAATGTTGCGAATCTCTCCGTGAAGGGCGTGCCGCATCTGCCGCAGTCGGGCTTCATCCTGAATACCGGCGACAACGTCTATAACGAAGGCACCGAAGACAACTACCGCGATTTCTTCTTCCCGGTCTACAACAGCGACCAGGACTCCAACGAGACCGGCGCGCCTATCATCCGCAGCCAGCTCTTCTTCCCGGCAGACGGCAATCATGACCTGGGCAGCACCGGCGTCTCGGCCAACCTGCTGGCAGACAACTCTGCGCCCCTCTTCAGCGGCAACCTGAGCGGAGGCGACGCGCTCTCCTACTTCAACGATTTCTACTTTCCGCAGAATGGTCCCAAGGGATTCGACATCCAGAACGATTGGGATGTGACCACCTCTGTGCCCACCGGCTTTACCTTCAGCTATCAGGGACAGAGCTTCACCTCGCCCGCAGCGATCACCGCATTCCGGAACTCGACGAAGGTCGATACGGGCAAGGGTCCTTCGGTTCAGATCGATCACCAGAGCAACTTCTCGTTCGACTACGGCAATGCGCACGTACTCTTCCTGGATGCGAATCCGCACCTCTTCGACGACAACTCGCCCGGCGGAAATGCCTTCAACACGCCGCCGCCGACCTTCGTCGCCTATCCGACACCGCTCGGCCAGTGGGTTATCAACGATCTCGATTCCACCAAGCAGCCCTGGAAGATCGTCGTCTACCATCAGCCGGCCTTCACCTCGGGCGACGCCACCATCGTCAACAACCAGATGCGCGCAGTGGCCAAGCTTCTTGAAGACCATGGCGTCAACATCGTCTTCAATGGCCATGACCACAACTACCAGCGCTCGCTGCCCATCCGCGCAACGGCCCGCACTGCTTCCACTCCCACTACACTGGCCGGCTCGCCTGCGGTCTACGTGGATCAGAAGTTCAATGGCATCTCCGACACCGTTCCCGATGGCGTCCTGTATCTGATCGAAGGCGCGGGCGGCAATCGTGACTTCGACGGCGACTATGCTCCGCCGCGCGGCAGCGGTGTCGGTCTCGACCAGGACGACTCGGCGACCGGCACCTTTGTCGACGAGCCGGGCCTCACCGTTCCCCAGGGCCCTGCATCGTGGCTCGATACCAACCTCACCAATCCTGAGATGATCAACTTCTTCCCCAATGCCGGACAGGGAACGAAGATCACAGCGAAGTTGAAGTCGAAGATCTTCTCCTTCGGCGATGTCCTGGTCGATCACAACAAGCTGACGCTTTATCAAATCAGCGAGCCCTTGCTTCCGACTTCGTCTGCGACCTCCGCCGATCCTGCGCCTTACGGAACGGATATCAACGGAGAAGCATTGAATGATCCCATCCCCGACACCCAGGTCGATCCCGCAACCGGACAGGTTATCTCCGCTCCGGCCAACGGTCCGTCGGCACTGCTCGACAAGTGGACCATCACCAAGCCTGAAGTCTTCGGCTCCGTCTCGGCGAAGATCTCCGCTCCTAGCCAGATCAAAGCGGGACAGGCTTTCAACTACACCATCTCCATCCGCAACAGCTCGCAATACTCGCTGAACGGAACACAGGTTCGCTTCCGCGTCCCGCAGTATGTAACCTTTGCTGGAATTCCGGGCAACACCGTGACAGTCAATGGCAACGAGGTCATCCTTACCGTAGGCCGCGTCGCTGAAGGCTCGGAGCAGAAGATTGAGATTCCGGTCGTGGCGAATCCCGGTCGTGGCTTCTTTACCTTCGACGCGACGGCTGAAGTAACTTCGGCTACGGCGTTGCCGGTCAAAACCAACTACGCTCTTACCTACGTCGCAAAGTAAAGCAGCTATAAAAAAGCAGACCCTAACAACAAAAGGCCGGCCGGGATTATCAATCCTGGCCGGCCTTTTGCTGCGTAAGAATGACGAGCGGTTCTATCTTAAAAGTTAAGGTAGATAGGATTTCCAACTAACAGCAAAGATCCATCCGCCGATCGGATATTCACACGAAGCCAGTGACGCTTTCCGTCGCTCTGATAGTCAAAGCTACGTGTCTCTTCTGTCGCCTGCGCCGGAGAAGCATCGACGAGAGTAGTGAGATCCCCATCGAGGATAACTTCAGCATGCTCGTTTTCAAGGGCGAGCATCTTGACGGTGAAGTGGATCTGTTGACCAGCAGGCGATGCAAGAACATCGCCCATCGAAGCGGTCGTAGTGCCGGCGCTCGCGGTGAGTTCGAGGGTACGGTCTGAGGTTCCCACGATATCGACGAAGGCGTGACCGGCGCGGATGCCATTCAGGATCGCCTCTTCCGTAAGGTTGGGAGCGTAGACCACGGTAGTTGGATGTCCAACCGCCGAGCGTATGCTGGGACCGTAATCGGCGTCGTGGTTATCGCTGCCTCCGATTGCAGTAAGCCGGAAGCCCTTATTCAACTTGTCCTGCCAGAACGGAATACCGGACCGCGGTCCGTCAAGTGATCCGCCATTGATAGCTTCGATTGCATTGACGCGGCTGTAGTCGGTGTCGGGAGCGGTCCATCCGCACCCCATGCAGGCAGCACCCGAGGGCGAGCCAGGATGATTGATGGAGATAAGGCCGTGAACCTCCTCGACCTGCTTGAGGAGATCGTTCACCGTGGGTACATGCGGGCTGGTCAGCCGGAAGTCGATAAACTCAGTCGTACCGAAAACATTGGCGTGCCCGTCAAAGGTTGTGACCTCCCGGCCCGGCATGAGCAGAAGCTTATCGAAATACGGCTGCAGCTCCCGCATATCGTTGTATTGCGACATCGTGTTGTGATCGGTGATGGCGATGAAGTCCAGCTTTCTATTTGCCGCGTCTTCAACTGTCTTGTAGAGCGGGCACGGCACCTTCTGACCGGACTGGCTGAGGCACGAGCCATCGCTGTGCGCATTGTGCATGTGCAGGTCTCCTCGATACCATGCAGCCCCTTCGCGCAATGGCTTCTGGCTGAAGGTTGATCCTTCGAGGACATCCTTCCGATGCGAGAAATAGATCTTCGCTTCATAGTCGGAGCGCACGCCTTCTTCGATGTTCGGAACACCAAGGATTAGCTTCCACTTTCCAGGGACAACGACACCCGGCAGATAAGAGGGAGTGGCATCGGTCTCGGAGATGGTGAAGAAGCTTTTGTTTCCGCCGCTCCAACCGCGAAACCTCTGAGGATCGAAGACGCCGAGATCTATGTTGGTGTGCTTATCGTGCTCCGTATACGAGAGCTCTACGGAGATTCGGGATACGTCCTTGCCAACTGCAAAAGGCAGCTCGAGATAAGTCTGCCGATTGGCATAGGTCACCGTTCCGCGTAAAACCAGATCGGGCTTTCTCTGCTGGGCATGTCCGCAAACACCCGCGAACGATGATAGAAGCAGAACGCAACCGGTAATCACCCAGCAAAGCCTTGCCGAACCGCGGCGCGGCGCAGACAAAATCACCCCAACACTTACCATCCGGAATCTCCTGGAGGACAATGCTTCCTTTTGGTTCCTGTTTGCTCCGCAATAACGGATGCAGGAACCGCATAGCCCCATAAAGAAGACAAAGAGAGGATGTGAGAGTTGTCAACGACGCGTGAATTTACTTCTTCGATAGCAGCGAGCGTATGTGTTCTTGCGTCTCCTCAAGGCTTGCCGTCTGCTGGGGCGCAGCGTTGACCAGCGATAAAATCGCCGTGTCGAGCTGCCTGGCCTGTGAATAGCTCAACGGCACATGGGAGATGTTGTTTTGCACCGGCTCCAGCAAAGGCTCCAGCAGACCCGACAACCGTGCAGTCGCCGCAAAAAGATCAGCTCGTTCCTCAGCGATTAGAGGAGTGAGCGTGTGCGCTGCAGGGCTGTCCTGAAAGGCATTGCGTCGCGCAATAAGCTGATCACAAAAGAATGCCTTCCCGACAACTGCCCGCGAGGCATCAGCTATCTCGGTGACTCGTTCGCCTCTTTGATGGGAATCCGGAATCAACCGCTCCAATGTCATTTCCGCCAGCGGCTGTCCTTCGCCGCTGTGGCCCCTCTTGGGGAGCGCCTCTGGACGCTCGAGATCGGTGCTCACTCCCTGCAGCTGGGCGAAGGCCTCTTCGAACTTCTCTTTGCGCGAAGCGTCATCGATGAAACCCACGACGCGAACCTCCGATCCTTTTCGAGTGATCGTCGCCTCCCATCCAGAGTCGCCGCCTACGGAGCGCAACAGCTTCCAGGCTTGCGCTTCGATTGCGTCCTCTGCTGGATCGACATCCTGCACGCTTTCGCCTTTCACCGTTGTTTCCGGCTCTCGGGAAGGCACGTACACACGCCGTTCCGCTGCAGGTTCACTCTCAATCACAGAAACCCGCTCCAGCCCGGCAAATTCAAGCGTCAGCCCAACCGGACGATAGTCGGAGGAGCGGACGCTTAGACTCGCCGAACGGAGAAGCCCCTGATCGGTATCGGTCTTGATCGTCCAATACGGCTCCTGATGCAGGACAGAATCTCTGCGCCGCGAGAGCGAATCATGCCATTGCCGGTAGCTTCGCGCTGACAACATCCGTCGGTCATCCCAGTGCGCCTTCAGCAGTTGAACACGCACGCGGCCACAGAGATCCGAGTCCGAATCGGTCGGCTGCGACCAGCTCGCGTCCGTAGTGGAGCAGGTGGACGCTCCCACATTCAGCCTGTAGGAGTGTTGGCCTGCTCTGGTGTCCTCCTGCGCCGCCTCCGCGCGTGAGAGAAGTTCCGCGGCACTGACGGTCTGGATGTGCTTCGGCCACGCGAAGATCATGATGAGCAACGCAGCGGCAATCGCTCCAGCCACACTCCTGAATGCAATCGTCTTCGGAGCAATGCGCTTAGAAAAATGTATTTGCGTTTCCTTCGATTGGGAAGCGAGCCGGCTGTACGCCACTAATTCCTGAAGAAGTGAGCCGTGACGCCGGGAGACAGCGCTGCATCGGGGGCATATAGCAATGTGCTCCGAGACCAATCTCTTTTCGGCTTCGTTAACTGTCCCGTTGAGTACCGAAAGGATCGATGCTTCGGATGGATGATGTTTAAAGGGCATGGGTGTCTATCCTTGGATCGCCGGAATCCTTTTACGTAGTTTCCTGAGAGACCGGCGAACCACATCCACTGCGACCCCGTAGGTCAAATCTTTCTGAGAAGCGATTTCTTTGTAACTGTGGCCTTCTGCAAACATCAAAACGCACTCTCGCTCCAGCGGCTCCAGGATAGATAAAACGCGCTGCATTCGCATTCGCGATTCTTTCGCAATATATACCTGCTCTGCCGAAGGCGTATCGTCCGGAGCGATATCGATCTGAGCCTGCGAGTCGGGCTCAACGATGCGGAGAGAGACTTTACGGTGTTCAAGATGGTTGAGGGCAAGGTTGCGGAGCACCGTGCTGGTCCACCTCACCGCGCTCTGAATACGGCCGCCGCCCTTGACCTCGACGATCAGTTTGGCAAAGGCCTCCTGCGTCAGGTCTTCTGCAAGAGCGCGGTTCCGGACCATGGCAAAGGCCTGTCCGAACAGACTCTGCCGCCGGGATGCGTAGAACTCCGCCACGTCCTCCAGGACGAGCACTCCCGAACCATCTTGCGAAGCAAGATGTTCCGCTGCAGCAATGCAGTCACTTTGGGGGTTCGTGGTCCTGGATTCCATGAACAAAAATGTCTTTACCGGCTTGTTCGAGGGCGCTATCGAGCAGTTGAAAGTTTTGATCCGAAATCGGAACGGTACTGTACTCATGTTATCGCGCGAAGCAGAACACGATTTCGGCGATGGCGTTGTTCACTGAAATTTAATCCACGGCGAGAACGAATTGTGAGATTGAGTGGACGCGCCTTCAGCATTCACTCCGGAGACACGTCCACCGCTATTGTTTTACCGCAAATCTTTAGAACGAGAGCTTCAGGGCGAGTTGCAGCAGGCGCGGCGTATTTCTGAGTGCCGTGATCGAGCTGAAGTCCTTGGGGTTTAGATAATTCAGGTTGCCGGGCTGAGCAAACTGCGGGTTGTTGAGCGTGTTGAAGGATTCGGCGCGGAACTGCAGACTGGTCGAGTCCTTAATCTCAAAGTTTTTGAAGACCGAGGCATCGAGGTTGTACCAGCTCGGGCCGCGCGCCTGCTGAGGAAGTCCGCCGAGCACGGATATGTCGCTTTGACCGATCTGCGTGGCAGCTGCAGGCTGGATGAATGCATTTGGATTCAGCCACTGGGTTGGATTACGCGACGGAGCATAGAGGCTTTGCCCGGTGGCCACGGGAGCGAAACAGCCGAAGTCTGAAGTCGTCGCCGTGGCGCAGCTGATCGTCAAGGGCTGACCGCTCTGATAGGTGTAGATGTAGTTCGCCGCCCAACCACCGATGAACGCATCGGTGACTCGGTTCGCGCTACCGAAGAACTGACGTTGGCGGCCGATCGGTAGAGCATACGTTCCCGAGATATGAGCGACATTCGTCGCGTCCGTATCACAGAGACCGTAATCTCCGGAGATTCCGAACCCGGGGAGCCACTGCGCTCTGTAAGCCGAAGTCGCCGTACCCTGGGTTCGCTGATTGCTGAAGCACTTGCTCCAGGTATAGTTCGCGAGCAGCTCTAAACCGAAGCTGGTCTGATGCTGATAGGTCGACTGCATCGAGCTGTAGGAGCTCGCCGCATTCGTAGTCTCATAAATTGCATTCGGCGCGAAGTTAGGAAACGGAACGAAGCTCTGATTGCCGTTGCTGGCCGAAGGAATTTGAGAGATGTTGGTGCCGACGGGAAGAATCTGCGACGGCGAGTTATTCACTCCCAGAACATCGAGGTGACGGCCCACGGTTCCGACATAGGCCACCTGCACCGAATCATGCCTGGTGAATTGATCCTGCGTGGTCAGGTTGAATGTCTGGACGTAAGGGGTTTGATAGTTAAACTGGCGCCCGTATAGATTGACTCCCGCGCCGTTAACCTGGGTCGGATCCGAAAGGTTGATGGTGGTGAAGGTGTTCTCGATCGTCGCCGTCTGACCATTGGAGAGCTGAAGAGGAGCCTGCGAGTTCGGAGCGTTTTTCGTGATCGTGTAGATGAACGGGTAGTTCGTTCCCAACGTTCCGCCGTAACCAAGATTCCCCAGTGCACCATAGGAGATTCCATATCCTCCGCGCACAACAAAGGATGGAGTCACCCGATAGGCAAAGCCCAGTCTGGGTCCGAAATTCGTCTTCTGCGCGTCTCCGAGAGTCTTGCTCGAAACGCAGTCGACACTGATGTTGCTCGCGCTCAGCAGCGCATTGAACGTCGCAGATCGCGGAACGTTACAGCCCTCCTGCGAGATCAACAGAGTTCCTGTCGGCCCGTTTCCACCCACAGGAAGGAAGTTCGCCTGCCGTCCGTTGGTCTCTGAGTATGGCGTGAAGTAGTCCCAACGCAGTCCCAGGTTAAGGGTGAGCGACGGTGTGACCCGCCAATCGTCCTGGAAGTACGCTCCGGTGTAATAACGATGATAGTCAGTGCCCGCGAAGTTCGAACCGGAGAGACTCTGAAGGCCGCCCACACCATTGACGCCGCCAACCGTGGAGGCAGTGGGTGTCAGCAGGAGATCTGCGATCCCGTTCAGACTTTGATTCTGATTGGGAATGTCAGTGAACTGCCCGTTGAAGGTAAACAGGCCCCGGGGAGCCGGCGGCTGCATGATGTCGCCTTCGAGGTCATCGACCTGAACTCCGGTCTTGAACGTGTGATGGCCGAGCTCCTTGGTCACATTGTCCGTGACTTCCAGATCCCAAACACTCTGGATCGTGGGCCGGTCATCGGTCGGGCCGAGGCCGGTCAAGCCGCTGATGTTGAATGTAGGTAAGCCGCCGTTACCCGCCACCTGCGGTATACCTTGAATGCCATACTGCGCGGGGATGCCGTTCGTGTTCTCGGTCGCCAGTCTTTGATCTTTATCGCTGTGCCCGAAGCCCACGTGCAGCTCATTGGAAAAGGTGGGAGTGAAGACATGAGTGTAACCGCCGGCGATTGCATAGGAGGGAAAGGCATCATTCTGATCGTTCTGCCCGGGTAATGCTCCCGGAGCAAACGCTGTGTAGTAGCTCTTGTCCCACACTCCGAAAATCGTGTCCTTGGAGCCAATGTTCTCATCGATACGAAGGTCGTATGCATTGATGGTCGTGCTCGACTTCGGATTGTTGAGGAAGTTGTTCGAGAGCTTCCCAAGAGTCGTGGGCGTGGGGTAGAGATCCAGCAGCTTGACGGCGTTCGGATCGAGCCGGTTTCCGGGAATCTGGTTAAGCTGTCCCGCTAAGCTGGTAAAGTCTTTGATCCCGGCGACGCTGCCGCCGCTATAAAAAGGATCACGCACGAAGACGGCGCTGCTGGCTGTGTTTTGTAGACCGGTCACAGGATCCACCTGTCCGGGCTGCACCTGACGCGTCGTTGCAGGATCGAGCACCGTACCATGCGAGAACTTTCGACCCAGACCATCAACAGATGTTCCACTGTTGTATGTGATGAGGTCCTGCAGGTTGCTGAAGCCGCTGCTCGACATGCCTACAGTAGGAACCGTGCTCGTTGCCTGCGCCGGAGTAACGATGCGCGTGCCCTGATAGTCGAAGAAGAAGAAAGTTTTGTTTCTTCCGTCGTAGAGCTTGGGCAAAAACGCCGGGCCGCCAACCGTTCCTCCGAACTGATTCTGGCGGTATTCGGCCTTCGGCTTACCCTCCTGATCGGAGAAGTAGTCGTTGGCGTTGAAGGCGTCGTTACGAACATATTCCCACAGATCGCCGTGCAATTCATTGGTTCCGGAACGCAGGACAGCGTTAATGACTCCTCCGGTCGAGTGCCCGAACTCCGCGCTGTAGTCGCCGCTCTGCAGCTTGAATTCCTGCACCGCATCGGGAGGAGGAGTGATGGTGGCGTCGGTCCCTACCGAACTGCCGCCAAAGAATTCAATGTTGTTGTTGATGCCGTCCAGACGGAAGTCATTCTGATAAAGCTGCACGCCATTGACGGAATAAAAGGCGTTCTCCGGGGTTCCACCATTTTGCCCAATCGGAGCCGTCGCTACACCGGCAGCCAGCTGCCCTAAAGAGCCCCAGTTGCGCGTCTCGAGTGGCAGGTCGTTGATGATCTTATGTCCGATCGTCTGTCCCAGAGATGCGTCTGCGGTCTGCAGCAGCGGAGATGCCGCGGTGACCGTAACTTCCTGCTGCACATTGCCGGGCGCCAATGAGACATCAATCGCCGCAGTCTGTTGTACGTGCACTTCGATACCATGAACGATTCGCGTCTCGAATCCGGTAAGCGAAATCGTAAGAGTATATGTGCCTGGATTCACTCCCGTAAAAGCGTATGTCCCGACCGATGTGGATTTGCTATTCGAGCTGATCCCGGTGAGATCGTTCTTCAGCGTAATCTCTGCATCGCTGACAACAGCTCCCGAGGTATCTTTCACAACGCCGGCGATTCCACCGGTATCGATCTGAGATAACGCAGGCTTCGACGAAAAGCTCGCTACGAACAGAATCGAAACAAGCGCCAGGATGAGGCCCTTTGCGCGCGAATGGATCATACTTCCCTCCCCAAATGATTCACTTAAAATCCGTCTCCCGAGTACACACACGCCGGCGCAAGCCTGAAGCAGGTCTTGTGGCAGCCATGAACGTCCGCGATTGCAAGCGCCAGATCGCTCGTTTCGATTTGGTGGCGCTTACTGGGGAAGACAGGAGGGTGGAGGGTATTTTGTCAACGCAGGATGAATTGATGCGACGGCTAAGCTCAAATTAAAAAGACAGGCGCAGTGCAAACTGCATCGTCCTCTGATCGCCTGAGAGGCTGGTGATCTGTCCGGCAACGCCGCTGCTGAAATCGCTGTTGGGCGGTCCGAAGAGCGGAGTGTTCGCCACATTGAAGACCTCCCAGCGAAACTCCATGTTGGCGCGGTCCAGCGGAATCTCACGCAGTAGTGCGGCGTCAAAGACATTCGTATGTGGGCCACGCATGGTGTTTCTTCCCAGGTCTCCGATAGAGCCGGGATTGGGGAGGCTATAGCTGTCCGCGAGATTATGCGCATCGCTTCGGCAGGCCTGGTTCTGACTCGCATAGAACCAGCAATCCACGCTGCCGACAGTGTGAGGTTTGCCGATCAGATTGGGAACATCGGTTGCCATGCCATCGGGATCGATCGAGTCGGAAAGCGCGCTGCCCGCGTTCACCTGATAAGGAATGCCATTATAGAAGGTGTACACGCCCGAGGTGCGAAAGCCTCCAAGGAGCCAAGAGAGCGGTCCGTGCTGGAGCATCGTTTTGCCATGCCCGAAGGGCAGCTCATAGATAAAGTTGGCTGAGGCTCGTAGCGGAACGTTGAAATCGCTGGGACCATACCAGGTGGAGAGATCCCGCCCATTCGGAGCTCCTCCTGAGCTTTCCTCCAACTCTTCCGGCGTGTCGTCAAGACTGCGGGAGTAGGTAAACGCTGCCCGCAAGGTCAGGCCGCTTTGCGTTCTACGCGACAGGCTGGCCTGAAGGCCGTTGTAATTTCCATAGCCGACCGGGGCGGTGTATTCGACGTAACCGAAGTCAGGATATGGAACGATGCCGGTAGATTTGTTTCCGGCGATAAAAGGCTGGTTGTAGTTGTAGATCAGGTCCAGATGCGTGGACTTCGTTCCCACGTAATCGAGTTGTGCGGTCCAATGATCGGCAAACTCATCCTGGAGGCCGATACTCCATTGCTGCACAGTGGGCGAAGGCGCATGCTGGCTCACGGCGCGGATGTGGAAGCCTTGCAGGTTGCTATAGTCGATTGCAGACGGGTCGAGAAAGTTTTCGGGAAAACCATCCTTTGCGACGAGAGCGGGAGTTCCCGCGGTTGCTGTGACCTGTCGATTGACGAGAAAGGGAGGATTGAGCGCGAGCTCATCCTCGCTTCCGATACGCTCCACGGAGGTGTAATAAATTCCGTAGCCGCCACGCAGCACGGTGTGAGCGCCCGGAGAATAGGCGAAGCCAATTCGCGGACCAAAGTTCATTGTGCTTGGATCGATGAGGGCGCGGCTGGCCCGGGAACCAGGCTGCGCAAAGATCAACGATCCGTTTCCAGCGGGATCGAAGTTTGCAATGCGGTTGCGACCCTCCACTGGAGGAGCGGAGAACTCGTAACGCAATCCAAGGTTCAACGTAAGCTGCGGCAGCACCCTCCAGTCATCCTGGACAAAGCCTGCGGCGATCCATAGCCGCTGGTCGACCACATCGCTGTTGGTCAGCTGCACCTGATTCACCAGCCCCAAGAGTCCGTCAGCATAAGCAAAATGGGTGAAGGTGGACTCGAAATCCAGCGATCCGCGCACCGCCGCTTCATCCTGAAAGATGTTCCGCATCGGCGCCGACGCGGCGACCCCGAACTTGAGATTGTGCTTGCCACGCGAGATGACAAGCGTGTCGTTGTATTGAAATTGCTGCGGAGTCTGCTGCTTGGGCAGATAGATTGGCGATCCGATAAAGGCATACGCGCTGCTGAACTTGATCAGCGGCAAACCGCCGCCATTCGCCGGAACGTCGGGGATGCCGGAGATATATTGATCCGCTGTCTGCGGAAGAGAAAACGGCAGCTGTTCGCTCACCGCATGGTCGCGGATAAATCCTAGGCGAAGATCGTTCACTACTGACGAACCGAAGACATGTGTCCAACCGACCACAAAACTGTTGGAGCGCAAAAACAGATGTCCCCACGCGGAGTTCGTCGCCCCGTCGGCAAGGCCACCAAGATAACCCGGTACGATGCGGTTGCGATTCGAATAGTTATAGCGACCGAAGATTACGTTGTTGGGAGACGGAATCCAGTCGACACGCGCATCGTAGCTATCGTCGTCGTCCGTCGTAAGAGCATTCCTCGCATAATTGTTCAGATCGTTCTGGCCTTGCGGGTGAGGCACGTTGGGTAGAGGGAAAAGCGACAGGATCGTCTGGATAGCCGGATCGAGATCGCTTCGCGGAATCTGATTGTCCGGAAACGGCTGCCCCGTAGCAGGATCCACGATCGCTGGATAAGTTACACCAACCGCCGCAGCCGTGGCTGGACTGAAGTCCCCTACCCTTTCATTCGGAAGAGGAACGGTGGACGTGCGGGAGACGCCTTCGCGAATCCGTGTTCCCTCATAGTTGAAAAAGTAAAACAGTCTGTCATGGCGCACCGGTCCACCGATGCTCGCCCCGAACTGGTTATGATTGTTCTCCGGCCGCGGGAGCCCATAACGGTTGGAGAAGAAATCGTTCGCATCGAAAAAGCTATTGCGAATGTACTCATAGACGACACCATGAACGTCGTCCGTTCCGCCCTTGGTATTGATCGAAACAACGGCACCGGGGCTGCGGCCATATTCGGAGGAGTAAGGATTCGTGATGATATTGAACTGCTGAATCACGTCGACCGATGGATGCGCGGCTTCGGTGCTCAGCTCCTGAACATTCTCGGAGAAGGTGTTGTTGTCGATGCCATCGAGAATGAAATTATTCTGCAGAGAGTGAACGCCATTCACGTTGAAGTCTCCGGTGCGTCCCGGGGCGCTGCTTCCCGCCTGCTCCGTGTAGCGGCTGATCTGCACCCCAGCCACTGTGCGGAGCAGATCATCCCAATTGCGAAGGTAGAGCGGCGTGTTGGCAATCGTATTCTGATCGACGACGGTGCTGAGCGAAGCGTCATCCGCCGAAAGGCCGGCGCTATCATGCTCGCGCACATGAATTACCTGCTGAAGTGTTTTGATCCGCAGCGTAAAATCGCGCCGGGCTTTGCTTCCCACGTTCAGCTCTACACTTTCATCCGTCTCAACAAAGCCATCTCCCTCGACCGCCACGGTGTAGCTGCCGATCGGCATGTTCGACAAGGTGTAGTAGCCGGAGCGGTCGGTCACGACCTCTCTGGAATATCCGGTCGATCGGTTCAGCGACTTCACATGGATGCCTGCCATCGCCGACCCGGAGGAGTCTGCGACAAGTCCGCTCAGGCTCGCCGTATTGACCTGTCCTAATAAACTCCTGCAGCCGGAACAGCAAAAGACAGCAAGCAGAGCAAAGAAACCGATGGCACGTCGCATACATTTCCTGACGATGGTTCCTCGGAACGGGCCGAGGGGTATCGGGAAGGAAGTTTCGCCGATATAGTTTTTGCGCGCGGGTATTGCACAGGAAGAACCTGAGCTTCAATTCCAATCACACATGGAATGGGAAGAAAAGGTGTCAATCTAGGGTGAATTCGTGGCTTCCATGAAGTAGCCTGCAGCCATCGCGGAACCATGCAGTCGCTGACGACCGGACCCGCAGGGGAAAAGTATCCTGGGCGCACATCAAAAATCATGCTCGAATCGGGCAATCAGATTGAAGATCTTTTTGAGCTTGGTAGCGCCATCGGGGATCGAACCCGAACTCTCCGCCTTGAGAGGGCGGCGTGTTAACCAGTTACACCATGGCGCCAAAGGACGCTGGCTGAATGGGCTGCCCGGCGTGAACGCAGACAGCAGAAGCCAACTCTTTAAATATATCAGAATTTGAGTCTTACCCAAGCCCGGCATTCCGCTGCAAGATCGCGCCGGGGTCGCTTCAGGCGAATCAATTTCTGCGTCTAGATGCCGAGCTTCTTGACCTCTTCGTTGTAATACTTCCGGTAGAGGATGTCCCACTCCTGGCTTCCTTCGAGGATGATCTTGCGCTGCGACTGAATCTTCAGCTTGGCCGCCTGATCGATGCGGGTTTCTTCCATCAGCAGCTTTTCGAGAATCTTGCGTGCTTCCTGGCGGATGGTGTTGCGATCCTCAAGAAATTCGCACTCGTCCGTCTCGGCAAGGGTGTCGGCGATGGTGTGCGCCAGCTTGTTCAATTTGTCGCGGGAGATTCTCACAGCACCGCCTTGTACTTGCGGGCCAGTTCCGTCTTCACCTTCTTGAACATCTCGGCGTAGCCAGCTCCCGTGCGCCGCATCTCATCCTGGTAGGCCTCGAGAATGACGCGGACTTCCTCGTTGATGCGGTCTTCCAGCGACAGCTCTTCCTGCAAGCCGCCGTGAACGCGCTCCTGGACAACGGTCAATTTTTCGGTCCGGATCATCTTGGCGTCGATAAGTTGCTTGACCGTCTGGCGCGCCAAATATCCTACATATTCACGTGAAAAGATCATTTATCTCGTTCGAAATATAGCATAAAGAACAGCGGAACGGAGTTGGGGAGAGGTCGCGAATAGCTTTCCGGCCGGGTGCTCCGGGTGGGGCGCTCGCACTACGCCGGCGTGTTCGGAGCTAGCGGACGGTGAGGGCAGCTCGGCGTGTTCAGGCATCCCTCGGGGAGACGCAGGCGTTCCACCGGCCGGCCGTTCACGAGATGTTCCGCGACGATCTCGGACACGTCTTCAGGCTTCACAAAGCCATACCAGATCGCTCCCGGATAGACCACCACCGTCGGTCCATGCTCGCACTGGTCGAGGCAGCCCGACTTGTTCACCCGCACCCGCTCGCCCAAGCCGGCCGCCCTCACCGCATCCTTCATGCGACTGTGGATCTCGCTCTGCCCGTTCGCGGTGCAGGAGGGTCGAGCCGCTTCGGGAGCGCGAAAGTTCGTGCAGACAAACACATGGCGGTCGAATCTGGGCAAAAGCACTCTCCGTGGTGACAAATGGGAACTGGGTCAATTCTACTGAACCCCTCAAAACCAAATCCAGTAGCAAGAGCACTTTTCCACCCTCCGGAATCGCGTAGACTGGCGGTTCTGCGACAATATAACGATCCTATGCTTCAAGACAGTTTGCTTTCTCTGAAAGACGATATGGTGGCCTTTATCGAAGGCCACGGAATGCGCCGCGTACCCGCTTACGTCGGCGACGAAGTGCCCAACGTTCTGTGGGAAGACGATTCAAACCCGGATAGCTGGAAGGATTTTGTCGAAACCGCGAAGGCGGCCGGCGCCATCTTCCTCACCATGAGCGAAACCGTGCTCGAAAAGGGAGATCTCGAACTGCTGCTGCAAGAGCTGCAGGAGGCCAATTTCCCCGACGACGAGGCGCCCGAGGTCGACGAGGCTCAGTCGCTCGCAACGCACGTGGGCAAGGTGGGATACATCCAGCTCGGCTTCATGCACCAGGGCGTGGCCTTTCTGCATGAGAACACCACCGAGTGGTACGAGCGTTACCAGCGTCTGCTCGAATCCGTCGAAGGCTTCGGCGATATCGTCTTCAACGACGAGGACACAGACGACGAGTCGTGAGTTCGCCAGAAGCCGTTCGCACCATTCCCGCAGTGCCGCGGCAGCGATGGATCTTCCCTGAAGTCGATGACGCCCAGGCCTCCGCTCTTGCGCGAGAGGCGCAGATTCCCCTCCCGGTCGCAGAGCTGCTGCTGGCGCGCGGCATCGGCGACGCTCATGCCGCCCGGCAGTTTCTCAATCCGCACTTCGATCAGCTCCTCGATCCATACTCGATGTTGGGAATGGATCGCGCCGTCGTGCGCATTCAGCAGGCTGCAGCTGCGCGAGAGCCTATTCTCATCTACGGCGATTACGACGTAGATGGCACCACCGCCGTCGTACTCCTCAAAACCGCGATCGAGATGCTAGGCGGCCATGTCCGCTTTCACGTTCCACATCGGCTGCGCGAAGGCTACGGCATGCAGCGCGAGATTCTGGAGATTGCTGCGCGCGAAGGAGTTCGGCTAGTCATCAGCGTGGACACCGGGATACGCGCCTTCGCCGCTGCCGAGGCCGCCGAAACACTCGGGCTCGATCTCATCGTCACCGACCATCACCTGCCGGAAGCATCTCTCGGATTGCCGAAGGCGCTGGCCGTCCTCAATCCCAATCAGCACGGCTGCGGCTATGCCTGCAAGCACCTCTGCGGCGCGGGAGTCGCATTCAAGCTCTCGCAGGCACTCCTCGAGGCGCTTGATCGCGATCGTGCTCGAACGAAAATTCTGCCGTCTTTTCTCAAGCTGCTGGCCATCGCCACTATCGCCGATGCCGTCCCGCTGCTTGGCGAGAACCGCGTGATCGTCGCTCTGGGCCTGGAGCAACTGCAGCGCCCGGTTCACTCCGGGCTGCGCTCGCTGATGGAGGTTGCTAAGCTCGACCCGGCGAAGCGCAAGGTTACGCCTACCGATGTGGGCTTTCGCCTCGCACCCAGAATCAACGCCGCGGGACGTATGGACATCGCATCCGAGGTCGTCGAGCTGTTCACCACGAAGGATGCGCAGCGTGCCCATGCTATCGCCGAGAAGCTCGAGCAGCTGAACCAGGATCGCCGCAACACCGAAGCGGCCATGCTGACGGAGATCGTCGCGCGCCTCGACGAGCCGCAGTTTCAGGAGTGCCGTTGCGTGGTCATCGACGGCGACGGCTGGCATCGCGGCGTCATTGGAATTCTCGCCTCGCGCATCGTCGATCAGACCGGCAAGCCAGCCATCGTCATCGCTCACGAAGATGGGGAAGCCTACGGCTCGGGCCGCTCCATCGCCAGCTTCCACTTACTGAACGCGATCGAGAGCTGTCACGATCTCTTCACGCGCTTCGGCGGCCACTCGCATGCAGTCGGCTTTTCCCTGCCCTCCGCCCGCGTTGAACAACTGCGAGAGCGGCTGGCGGCTTATGCAGCAATCCATCTTATGGAAGAGGATCTCGGCTCGCCGCTCAACTGCCACGCCCCACTGCCGCTCGATCAGGTCACGGACGAAATCTTCTCCTGGCTGAAGAAGCTGGAACCCTGCGGCATGGAGAACGAAGAGCCGATATTCGTTGCGCGCGCGGTGCGCCTCGCCGCCGCGCCGCGGGTCATGAAGGAGAGGCACATCAGCCTGGCGCTCGTGCAGCAGTCTACTGGGACACAGCTTCGCGCGCTCGGCTGGAACTGGGCGGATCGTGTGCAATCGCTGGATCTGCGCGAAGGCTCCATGCTCGATGTCGCCTATCGCATCCGCATGAACGAGCATCCCGATTTCGGCGGACTCGAGCTGGAGATCGCCGGATTGCAACCGGCAGCAGAATCGATCTGAGCCCCGCACCTAGCTCTTGGGAGCTTTGGTCATCGGCTTCAGAATCTCATCCAGATAATTCGGCGTTCCATCCACGCGCACCAGGTGCGGGAAGCGCAGCCCGTCGTGATAGTCGAGATGCACAACCTTGTAGTAGCCGGTGTTCACCACGATCAGCTCGATGGGCGTGGTATTCCCCTTGGCATCGCTGATCGCATCGCCCAACAGGGATGCGGTGTACTGCCGCCCGTTGACGGCCACAACCTGCATGCCCGGCCCAAGTCCGGCTTTGTCGGAGGGCGAACCGGCGAGCACATCTTCGATGCGGCCGTCGCTGCCCACATTGATGCCCAGAGACCACCATGCCTGCGCGTCTCCGTTCACCGCCTCGCGCGCCTGGATGTATTCACCGGGCGCATCCGTGTAAACCAGCTTATAGCCGCCGTGCTCGATGCCGTTCAGCGGAGCATGTGGCGCCTTCGTCGTCAGCCTGTCTTTGAGGAACGAAGCCCAATCGTAAGGAACGATGGCGTTCAGATTGTCGACAACATCCTCGAACGTATACGGCACAACCTTCGGCGACGTGTTCCCGCCAACGCTTTCGAACCGCGCACAGAAATCGTTGAGACTCTTGCTACCCTTGGTCAGCTGGCGGATGGTCGTGTCCACGTCCAGCCAGACCAGTTCGCCCTCCTGATAGTAGTCGACGCTTCGCCGCCAGTTGTCCCACTGAGTGCTGGTATCGTAGAGAATCTGCGCCGCTGTCGCGGTATCTTGCAGATCGCGCCAGGTGCGCCCAGGCCGGTAATCCAGCGTCGCCGCACTCACTGCCAAGCCCGCACGATATTCATCGGCTGTCTCGATGCCGCTGCGCGCCGCCAGCACGTCGCCCAGGTATTGCGTGAGCCCTTCGTAGACCCACAGCAGCTCGCCCTTCATCGGATCTTCGTAATTGCCGGTCGCCAAGCCTGCAGGCCGGCGATACTTGCCATTCCATGAATGCGTAAACTCGTGCGGAAGCAGATCGGCCGAGAGAAGAGCTAGATTGTCATCGAGAAATGTCTTCTCCGACACACGATCGTCGCTGGACTGATGGTGCTCGAGGCCAAAATGCGCGACCTGGTCGCTCAGCGTGACCAGGAAATGGTAACTGTCATAGTGGCGTGAGCGATAAAGAGCGCCAGTCTCACGCACCAGATTGCTGTAAGCGGCAAATGCATCTGGCTTGATGCGCAGATCCTCCGGTCCATCGGCTGCAAGATCGAGGAAGTGCTTCGGAGTTACCTCGGGCGCCAGGGGATACTCCTGAAAATATTTGCCCGCGAGCAGCGGTGAATCAATCAGCTGCTCCAGCGAGACGGTTTCGAACTGGATGACTCCGTTTGCCGCGCTCGATTTTGTAAGAGCTGTTCCGTACTTCCAGTCGGCGGGCAATTTCACAGCCGGCGAGACGCTGATCTCGGCGGCGTTAAACCCCGCAGGATAGATCAGCACCTCGTTCCAGCTCAGCATCGCAAGGTTGGCGCTGGTCGATGCACCGGCGGAGAATCCCGACGCCGCTGCGGTGGCCAGGAAGTCCAGCTTCACATCCAGCGACGAGACACCTTCGGGAACGTTCACATGAAAGGCGAACATATTCACGTCGTCGCGCTTCCAGGACAGCTCGTGATCGCCGGCTCGAATGACCAGCCCGGCTAGATTGTCGACCGGCCCCGTCGGCCCATGCTCTCCGGGAATCCACTTGGGATAAACCAGCGTGAGATCCCCCGCCTTTACCGGAATGGAGAGCTGCGCATGCAGAATTTTGCGCGGCGCATCTGTCACATCAACGGTTACGTGAATCGGCTGGGAAGATTGAGCGAAACCAGCAAGTGCAGAAAATGCGAGCAGGAGACAGGGGAGTAAGCGAACCTTCAAAGGGCAAGACCTCCGGAAACGGCACTTCTAGTGTAATTGTCAGTGAGATTGACGCCGCTTCTGCAGCCTTTGTCGACGGCGCAAGCCGCAATCTTCGCACGCAGTGCTAAACTCCGGCCATGTGTGCGGCAACATCTCGCGGATTTTTTGTGACCTTCGAAGGACTGGACGGCTCCGGCAAGTCGACGCAGCTGCGTAAGCTGGCGCAATGGCTGGAAGCGGAGGGCCGCGAGGTCACGGTGACCCGCCAGCCGGGAGACACCCGCATTGGCGAGCTTATTCGTACTCTGATTCTCGATTCGCGCACAGAAAACCTGGCTCCCAAGGCCGAGCTGGGTCTGATGTTCTCGGATCGCGCCCAGGGCATTGCCGAGGTCATCGAGCCCGCGCTGGCCGCAGGCCGCATCGTCCTCTGCGACCGCTTCACCGATTCGACAGAAGCCTACCAGGGTGGTGGAAGGCAATTGGGCAGCGAGCTGGTGTTGAGTCTGCACGCAGCCATGTGCGCAGGCTTGCAGCCCGACCTGACTCTGCTGCTGCTCCCCGATTTCGAGCGCTCTCTCACTCGCGCCCGAGCCCGCAATACGCGTTCGGCGAGCCGCGGCAAAGACGAAAACCGCTTCGAAAAAGAGGACGAAATCTTCTATCGCCGCGTTTGGGATGCGTATCACCAAATCGCCATCCGGGAAACCGTGCGTGTGATCGCAATCGAAGGCGATGAGGGCATAGAAGAGGTGCATCAACGTATCGTGGAGAGAGTAAAACAGCGTCTAGGGATGCATGCCTGATCTGCAGGAAAGCCCGTCATTCTGAGAGCAGCGAAGAGTCTCAACGGGCCTCAATTCCTTTCATTCCTGAAGACTCACACCTAGACTCAAGCGGCTAAGGCGAATGTATAACTCCAGCGGCTGGAAGATCGAAGAGCGAGGCGGCTATCGTTATCCGCCGGGGTTGAAGCTGAATCTCCCACTTTATCTCTCGCGACGATTCTTCCGCGTGGGTAATCCCATCCTGCTCTTCGAGCACCTGGTCGCGACCTACGGCAAGATGGCCCATTACCGCGTCGGTCCCAGCGACATCGTCCTTGTCAACGAGCCGGAGTTCATTCGCGAAATCCTCGTAATGCAGCCGCACAACTTCATCAAGGAGCGCACCCAGAAGCGCATGCGCATCCTGCTCGGCGAAGGCCTCATCACCAGCGACGGCGAGTTTCACAAGCGCCAGCGCCGCATCGCCGCGCCCGCCTTCCACCGCCAGCGTATTCAGGCTTACGGAGAGCTGATCGTTGATCGCGCGGCGGCCATGGGCCAAAGTTGGAAGCAGGCCGTCGAGATCGATATATCCGCCGAGATGATGCGCCTCTCTCTGCAGGTCATCGCACGCACGCTCTTCGCGCAGGAGGTTACGCCCGATATCGAGAGCATCCATCGCGAAGTCAACGCGATCATGAAGCTCTACAACTTCCTCATCGCCCTACCTCGCGCCGAAGATTATCTTCACCTGCCCATCCCCGGCCTCATGCGCTTCCGCCGCGCTCGAAGGCATCTCGACGAGGTTGTGCATCGCATGATCGCCGACCATCGCGCCAGCGGAGTCGACAGCGGAGATCTGCTCTCCATGCTGCTTCGCGCGCGTGACGAGGAGGGAGACGCGTCCAACCCCTCGTCGGGCATGAGCGACGAACAGCTCCGGGACGAGGTGCTCACCATCTTTCTTGCCGGCTACGAAACCGTGGCGAATGCCCTCGCATGGACCTGGATGCTGCTCGCGCAGAATCCCGAAGCCGAAGCCAAGCTCCACGCCGAGCTCGACCAGGTGCTTGAAGGCCGCCTACCGACGCTCGAAGACCTGCCCAGACTCCGATACACGGAGATGGTTCTCGCCGAATCCATGCGCCTCTATCCGCCGGCATGGGCCATGGGCCGCCAGGCCACGGTCGATGTCCGTATCGGCCCCTATTTCCTCCCCGCCGGGACTTACTTCTTCTTCAGCCAGTACCTCATTCAGCGCAGTGCCGAGCATTTTCCCGAACCGCTCCACTTCGAGCCGGAGCGCTTCACACCCGAGCGCAAAGCCGGACGCTCGAAGTTCGTCTACTTCCCTTTCGGAGCCGGCAATCGCCAGTGCATCGGCGAGGCCTTCGCGTGGATGGAAGCGAATCTCATCCTGGCCACGCTTGCGCAGCGCTGGCGGCTGCGCTTGGTGCCCGGACAGAAGCTCGAAGTCCAGCCCAAGATCACGCTTCGTCCCAAGTACGGAGTTCGCGTAGTCCCGGAAGCGCGATTCTGAAAAAGAGTGCTCGCTCGTCTTGAGACCCTGGGTCGCATCCCGGAGAGATGCCCATCCCTTCAGGAAATACCGTAATCTGGATTCGTGAGCTTTCGTGATTTCGTCGGCAATGAGGCAACCGTAAGGCATCTGCGCGAGGCCATCGCAGCAGACCGCCTGCCGCAGGCCATGATCCTCACCGGACCGCGCGGCGCCGGCAAATTCACGCTCTCGGTCATGCTGGCGCAGACCGTGAACTGCCTTCAGCCCACCGAAAGCGATGGCCTGCCCGACTACTGCGGGGTCTGCTCGAATTGCACCAGGATCGTCCAGGCCGCCGACCTCGATGCCCGGGTGAGTGAGGCCATCGCCGCACGCGAAGAGCTGCGCGAGGTCGACAAAAAAGAGACGCGGATTCTCATTCAGACGCACCCTGACGTGCTCATCATTCCGCCCGATCCTCCGCAATTGCTCATCAAGCTGGGACAGGTTCGGTCGGTCATTCGCGAGATATATCGCATGCCCGCCGAAGCCAAGCGCGCCGTTTATATCTTTACCAGCTCGGCATTCATGAAGGAGGCGGCCAATTCCCTGCTCAAGATTCTCGAAGAGCCGCCTTCGCACGCCAGCATCTTTCTCCTGGCGGAAAACCTGGGCGATCTGTTGCCGACCATCCGCTCTCGCGCTGGCATATTCCGTCTTGGTGCGCTGCCCCTGGAGCAGATCGAGAGCATTCTCGCGGAACGCCGAAGCGACTGGAAGCCGCAGCAGCGAGCCTTGGTCGCTCGTCTGGCCCAGGGAGCGGTCGGCCAGGCAGTGGGCTTCGATCTCGAAGGCTACCTCGCCAGCCGGACCGATGCGCTGATCATCCTGCGCCATGCGCTGCGCGAACCCGATTTTTCCGTGCTTTTCAAGATGACCGAGACCTATCGCGCCGGCGCCGAAGGGCAGGAGAAGACCTCGAAGCTGCTTCGCGCGCTGCTCAGCCTGCTGGAAGACCTGCTGCTTATCCAATCCGGAACCGCGCACATGACGAGAAACATCGATCTGGAGAAGGAACTCAATGCCATGGCCCAGCAGACCAGCCTTCCCTGGATCGAAGCCGCTGAGCGCGGCGTCTCCCAGGTGGAATCGGGGATGCGACGCAATCTCCTGCGTTCGCTCACCCTCGATGCTTTCGCCACAGCGCTTCCCCGTCTTTAACGTGAACAGCCGTAGAATTTTCGTCTTTTCGCAAAGGGAAACCTCCAGCTAAATCGATAACAGAGGCTAAGTACCAAATCTTTCTGGATATCCGGCACCAATCTCGGCTACCATACGACCCAGATATCCAAAAATGACTTGCTCACGGGCGACTGCGGAAGCACGCACCCGCATCCCATGTGCTTAGCATTGACCAGACAACTATGGCGAATTCCTCCCATATCCCTGCCGGGAATCTGCATGAAGTGCGCCCCGGCTTCGCGAAGGACCAGGCGAGCCTCCGGCTTCGCGCGGTTCCTCCTCCGGTTCTCCAGGAAGCTGCCTCTTCCGGATCCGTCAACGGCAATATCGGCGAGGTTGTTGGCCCGCGGAAGCTGGTCCGCCCCAAGCTGCCTGCGGGAGTGATGCGGGAACGCGCCTTTGCATCCCGCGGAGAATCACCCATCCTGGCGCATCAGTCGGCGATGATGATCCCTCACGAAGACCACGCCGGATCGCACGCCGAAGTCTTCTATTTCCAGAAGCAGGTCCAAACCCAGACGCTAATGGTCTTTGTTCTCGAAGATGGAGAACAGGTCGAAGGCTACATCGAATGGTATGACCGCAACGCCATCAAGATCCGTAACGGCAGCCGCACCTTGATCTACAAGTCGGCGATCAAGTATCTCTACAAGGCCGGCGAGAACCATACCGCCTTCGAGACGGCCAAGGGAAACCGCTAGAGCAACTCACTCCGTCCGAGCCGCTTTGCTCAGGCGGTCTCGTATTGCCACACCAATGCCTTCGGCTTCCGGCAAGGGACAGAGGATGACCGTCGCACCTTGAGCATCCAGCCAGCGCAGACCGGCGAAGAGCCTCTGCGCCAGCTCCTCGTAATCGTCCCACCGGCCCCAGCGATAAATCAGAGTACCTTTCTCTGCGGCTATTTCCGAAAATTCCTCGGGCAGCATCAGCCCCAGGGTCTCACCCGGAAACCCATTCGCTTGCTCAGCAAACCGCCGAGCCTGGTCAGGGCCGGGCTCGACCAGCACCAGCCGGGCATGCGGCGCATAGTGACGAATGCCGACTCCCGGTGAGGGCAGCGCTTCCGGCGCGGCATTCTGGTCCCGCTCGTTGGCGATAAATTCAACCGCATCCTTACAGACGCTGCGAATCTGCGCGAGGGTGATCGCACCCGGCCGATACACGACGCACGGATGCTGTCCCGCATCGACCACCGTCGATTCGAGACCATGCTCCGTTCCCGTCTCCCCGCTACCCGTATCGAGAATGGCATCGATGCGTCCGTCCAGATCGTCGGCAACGTGCTGCGCCGAAGTCGGGCTGGTGTGTCCGAAGAGATTGGCGCTGGGCGCGGCGATGGGCACTCCGGCCGTGCGGATCAATTCTTTTGCGACCGGATGCTGTGGCATGCGAACGCCGACCAGCGGACGGCAGGCAGTCACGATTTCCGGGATGCGGGGATGGCGCGGTAGCAGCAGAGTCAGCGGACCCGGCCAGAAGGCGTCCATCAGTCGCTTGGCGTTACGCGGAACACTCGCTGCAACGTGGTGCAGCATCTCGATATCGGCGATGTGGACGATCAGCGGATCCCATGACGGACGCTGCTTGGCGCGGAAGATCTTTTCCACTGCATCCGCACGCAGTGCATTGGCCCCCAGACCATAAACGGTCTCGGTCGGGAAGGCGACCGTCCCGCCCTCGCGGAGAATGTGCGCCGCAGCTTCGATAGAAGCTCGTGACGACGCATCATTCAAATCGCTCGCATCGACAATAAGCCTTGGAGTCTGCATCAATCTCTCTCACGCGTTGTGGAAGCGGCGGTTCCCGAACCTCTTGCACGCCGCGGTATTTCACTATTATCCATCCACTTTCTGCGAGTTTCGGCGACGGACTACCGCATCCGTCCTATACTTTTCCAATGAGCACCGTTGAGATCGAGGTCAAGTTTCGCGTGAAGGACGGAGCAGCCCTCGAAGCCAGGCTCGGTGAGCTCGGCTTTCAGCAAATCACGCCGCGCACCTTCGAGCGGAATGTGCTCTATGACACTCCGGACCGGCGACTGCGCAAGGAGCAGGCGATTCTGCGTATTCGCAAATACGGCGATCGCTGGGTGCTTACCCATAAATGCCTGCCGCCCGATCATGACCCGCAAGCGCGCCACAAACATCGCGTCGAGACGGAGACGGAAGTTGCCGATGGTGAGGCAGCCGGCGCAGTCTTCACGCAGCTTGGATATCGGCCGGCATTCATCTACGAAAAGTGGCGCACCGAATACGCCGACCAGACCGGCCATTGCGTGCTCGACGAAACGCCTATCGGATTCTTCGCAGAGCTCGAAGGCCCCGAAGAGTGGATCGATAACATGGCCAAGCGGCTCGGCCTCGAACCTTCATCCCTAATGACGCTCAGCTACGGGCGGCTCTTCGAACGGTGGAAGCAGGAGACAGGCAGCCCCGCCAATGATCTTACTTTTACAGCGATCGGCGAGCCCCAACCGGCAAGGTGAACTTTAGGAATACCAATTCTCGATCTTCAGTCCCGGCACCTTTGCAAATTCTCTGGAGTTTCGAGTAACCAGGATCAGATCGCGAATGCGCGCTTGACCGGCAATCAAAGCATCGAACGGTCCGATCGTAGAGCCACATGCCGCCATGAAAGCGCGTATTTCGCCGGCTTCTCGCGCATCTTCGCGGTCAAACTCTAACACCTGGAAAGGCAGTCCATCCGTAACGATAACATTCGTCTCATGTGAGCTTTTGAAGGCGCCGTAATACAACTCGTGCATCACGATCGCCGAAACTGCAATGTCGTTACTGTTGTAATGAAGCAATTGACGGCGCAGGGCCGGTGCTGCGTTTCGCAGCACGTCAATCACAACATTGGTATCGAGAAGATACTTCAACGCGAAAAGAGCTCATCGAGCCCTTCTCTTTCCTCCGCAGGCGGCTGCTCCCTTGCAGCCTCGAACATGTCATCCGAAAACTTGCCTTCAATACCCTGAAGCCACGCCCAGTCATCCACAATCGGTTCGAGAATGACCGCATTCCCGTGACGGCGCACCCGAACCTCGTCGCCGTCGAAACGAAATTCCTTGGGGAGACGAACTGCCTGCGAGCGGCCGGACCAAAACAACTTGGCTTTCTGCGTCATAGCCCCTCGACGATATCCACCAAAAGTATATATCAAGGCCCCTATGCAAAAGACTAAGCCTCGCCGGCCCCGTGGCACTTCTTATATTTCTTACCCGACCCACAAGGACAAGGATCGTTGCGCCCCACCTTGTCGCCGGACCTGCGCTGTGCGACCTCGTCGGCGGTCTCTCCGCCGCCGGCCATGCGTGCATGCTCCAGCTCGCGCTGCTTCTTACGCTGAAACTCGCGCTCGATGGCATCGATGGTGGTCGAAGGCGCAGCTGCAGGCGGTCGCGACGGCAGTGCCGGAGGAGCCGACCGGTGTCCATTGGTGCCAGCTCCGTTGCTCCCCGCTCCGTTCGTGGGTGCGAGCGCGTCGGCAGATGCCACCTGCGGCGCCGCCGGAATCTCGCGCCGCGGCTGCGATGGAATCGCCACCGGTTGGCCATCCGGCCCGACGATCTGCATCAGGAACAGATAGCGCACCGTGTCTTCCTGGAAGCGCCCCATCATGTCCTCGAACATCTCGAAGGATTCCTTCTTGTAAGCCACCAGCGGATCCTGCTGACCGTAGCCGCGCAGGCCGATGCCTTCCTTCAGGTGGTCCATGTTGAGCAGATGGTCCTTCCACAGGCCATCCAGCACGCTCAGCATGATCATGCGCTCGTGGAAGCGCATCGCCTGATCGGTGATGATCTCTTCCTTCGCCTCGTAGCGCTGCTTCAGCTTCTCGAAGAGCGTCTCGCCCAGCTCATGCCGCGTGAGCTGATCGACCTCTGGCACCTCGGTGGTGAGATCGAATCCGAATTGCTCGATGAGCTTCGCTTTCAATCCATCCATGTTCCATTGATCCGGGTGAGCCTTCTCCGGAGCAAACTCGTCGATCATGTTGCTGAGAATGTTCGCGACATAATCTTCAACGATGAGTTCTTTCTGATCGAGCCCTTCGAGCAGCTGGCGGCGCAGTCCGTAGACGGCCTCGCGCTGCTTGTTCATTACGTCGTCGTATTCGAGCAGGTGTTTGCGGGATTCGAAGTTCTGCGATTCGACCGCCTTCTGCGCCGCTTCGATGCGCTTTGAGATCATGCGCGACTCGATCGGCACGCCCTCTTCCATGCCCATGCGCTGCAGAAGCGTCGAAACCCACTCCTTGGCAAAGATGCGCATCAGGTCGTCTTCGAGCGAGAGATAGAAGCGCGAGGCTCCGGGATCGCCCTGGCGCCCGGCGCGGCCGCGAAGCTGATTATCGATACGCCGCGACTCGTGGCGCTCGGTGCCGAGAATGTGTAAGCCGCCTGCAGCGATCACCCCCGCATGCTCCTCGTTGGTGCTCGCCGAGAAGGCGTTGTAGGCGCGCTTCCAGTTCTCTTCGGTAGTCTCGAATTCCTGCCCCTGGTAGTAAAAGCGAATCATGCCCGGCGCCGCCGTCGGATTGATGGCGCCTTCGGCCACGCTGATGGAGCGTGCCGCACCCTTCTTCACCAGATCCTGCTTGGCGACGAAATCGGCGTTGCCACCGAGCAGAATGTCGGTTCCACGGCCGGCCATGTTGGTGGCGATGGTGACCATGCCCAGACGCCCGGCCTGTGCCACGATCTCCGCCTCGCGCTCGTGATACTTCGCGTTCAGAACCACGTGGCGCACGCCCTTGCGCTGCAGAATCTGCGAGAGCAGCTCCGACTTCTCAATGGACGTGGTGCCCACCAGCACCGGCTGATTCTTTTCATGCAGCGCGGCGATCTCGTCGGCTACGGCGAAATACTTTTCCTTCGCCGTGCGGTAGACGACGTCCGCATTCTCGATGCGCAGCATTGGCTTGTTGGTGGGGATGACGACGATTTCGAGCTTGTAGATCTTGTCGAATTCGGCCGCTTCCGTCTCGGCGGTTCCCGTCATGCCGGCGAGCTTCTTATAAAGCCGGAAATAATTCTGGAAGGTGATGGTCGCCAGCGTCTGGTCTTCACGGCGGATGTTCACGCCTTCTTTCGCTTCAACGGCCTGGTGCAGACCGTCAGACCAGCGGCGGCCGGGCATCAGGCGGCCGGTGAACTCGTCGACGATGATGACCTCGCCGTCCTTCACCACGTACTGCACATCGCAGCGATAAAGCTTGTGCGCCTTGATCGCGACTTCAACGTGGTGCTTCAGCTCCCAGTTCTCGACATCTGCGATGTTGCCGATGCCCAAAAGCTTTTCTATCTTTTCCCAGCCGTCGTCAGTGACGGTGATGGTCTTGTGCTTCTCGTCGACGACAAAATCCTTGGTCAGGATCTTGGTCTCTCCCTCTTCGATCTCCTCGCCCTCTTCCAGCCCGGGGATGATGCGGTTCACTCGCACATACTTATCCGTGGTCTGGTCGGTGGGGCCGGAGATGATAAGCGGAGTCCGCGCTTCGTCAATAAGGATCGAATCGACCTCGTCGACGATGGCGAAGTAATGCCCGCGCTGCACGCAATCGGCGATCTCGAACTTCATGTTGTCGCGCAGGTAGTCGAAGCCAAACTCGTTGTTGGTGCCGTAGGTGATGTCCGAGGCATACGCCTGGCGACGCGTCTGGTCATCGAGATCGTGAACGATCACGCCCACGGTCAGCCCTAAGAAACCGTAGAGCTTGCCCATCCACTCGGCATCGCGCTTGGCCAGATAGTCGTTCACCGTGATCACATGCACGCCATGACCGGCGAGTGCGTTCAGGTAGCACGCCAGCGTGGCAACCAGGGTTTTGCCTTCGCCGGTCTTCATCTCGGAGATCTTTCCCTGATGCAGAACCATGCCGCCAATCAACTGCACGTCGAAGTGGCGCATCTGCAGCACCCGGCGGCCGGCCTCGCGGACCACAGCGAAAGCCTCGGGCAAAATCTCGTCCAGAACCCGTTTTTCAGCAGCGATGCGCTCGTCGGCATCGGCGATTCCTTCCAGAGCGGCGGCAATACGGGAGCGGAACTCATCCGTTTTGGCGCGAAGCTGCTCATCGGAAAGCTGCTGCAGAGCCGGCTCCAGACGGTTGATCGTCTCCACACGGGGCAGCAGACGCTTTACTTCGCGCTCATTGCTGGTGCCAAAAACCTTTGTTAAAGCATTTCCTATCAAGAGGATTCCTTTTGCGCCGCAGCATCGACACCGGCGGCATAGCTATTGCAAAATACACTCCTAGTGTAGTCGACTCTGCCCGATTCTGCAGGTGAGCGGAAACCCTCCGCAATTGCTCCAATCTGGAGCACGCAACGCGCACATTGCTCGACGTTCCGGCAGTGCTGTGGATCCGCGGCCCGGGTTCGCGGATACGCCCGCCTCATCCGGATTCGCAGCCTTCGCACAGCGATCTGCCGCGGTAAGCTCATAGGGAAGTCAGCGGGATTTTTGGTGATGCGACTACCCGCCAATAGGTTTTCTCTCGCAAAAAAAATTGGAAATTAACGTTTCGGCCAACTCATTCATTCCTCTAAGGTTGAGAACACCCTCCGCGGAGTGAGGGCTTAATTCAGGCCGTAATTCCACATTCTGGTCATAGGCATTTGCCCGAGATATGGTAAATATCTTTCATTAGTTACTAAAAATTGGTAATTATCGCGGTTCTGTCGGATTAACACGGCGTTGTTCGCCCGAAGATTAGACCTGATTTGAGCAAGTGTCGGACGAATTATGCCGATCATGCGCTTACCAGGGAGCCGTAAACTTCCATCGCGCGAGTACAGACTCTCTTTTGTCTCGAACGATATGGCTTCTTTGCTTGAAGCGTTTCCCGCTTCGCCTCCCCTTGGTTGACAACTCGCTCAATCGTGGATTGCGCCCGCTGCATCGGCCGCACTTCTCTCTTCTCGACACCGCCGGCGCCAGCCTTATGCGGTCTTGAGTCAGCGCTCGGTTCAACACAGGAAAGCTTAGGGGCAGAAATATGAATAGGAAAATGTTCGCTTTGAAATACAACAACTTGTTATTGTCGATTGCATCATCATTTTTTCTTCTTCTATCCCTCAACGCCTTCGCTGCCCCCGCTCCGCCCACGCCGCCGAAAGCCGGAGGATCGGGAGTGGTGTACTACGTGAGCAATCTCACCGGGAATGATTCGAACCTCGGCACCTCCACCGCCGCCGCGTTCAAAACCATCGGCAAAGCCGCATGGATCGTCAATCCTGGCGATACGGTCTACGTAATGAATGGAACCTACGCCGAGCAGGTTTATATCAACCGTTCGGGCTCCGCATCGCTTGGCTACATCACCTACCAGGCATATCCCGGACAGAAACCCGTCCTGGCCAACTACAACGCCTACGCCGCATTCAATTTCGCAGCGGGAGTTTCCTACATCATCGTCGACGGATTTTCGGTCACGGGCAATGCGCAAAGCCTGACGGCATCCCAGGCCCAATCCATGCTCAGCAACACATCCAGCTCCGTCAACAACGGAGACTGCATCGCCGCCAAAGGCAATCACATCGTGATCCGCAATAACACGCTCTCCTACTGCCCGGGCGAAGGCCTAGGAGCAACCGGAGATTATCTCTACATCTATAACAACGTCATTCACAACAATGCCTACTGGTCGCCGCTGGCGAAGAGCGGTATTTCCGTTCAAGGACAGAGCAGCGATACCAGCGCAGCCACAAAGATCTGGATCTATAACAATATCGTCTATAACAACCAGAATTTCATCTGCAACAAACCGCAGACCAATCCCTGCGTGATCACCGACGGCGAAGGCATCATCTCAGACAGCAATAAGGTCAATGACTATGACGGCCGGACGCTGATCTTCAACAATGTGATGTACAACAACGGAGGCCCCGCGGTTGCCGTCTACGATAGCCAGCATGTCGATGTCGTAAATAATACGGCGTACATGAACAATGTCTCTGCCACAGAGCCAGCGCCCTACAACGCGCACACTGAAGATTCTGAGGTAGCGGTGGGCAATTCCTCCGATGTGCGTGTCTTGAATAACATCATGTACTCGCGCACGGGCGCTCCCATCCTGTATGTCTTCGGGATGGAGCTCGATGCTGTGGATTGGGACTACAACATCGACTACAACAGCGTGGGGACGCTGACCGGGGTGGGCAGCCACAACCTGATTGTGAACCCCCTCTGCGTGAATGCCGGGGCGCACAATTTCAACCTGAAGGCGGGATCGCCGGCAATTGACGCCGGCACCAACATCGTCGATGTAACCACCGACTTTGCGAGCGTCTTGCGCGCCGGGGGCATCGATATCGGCGCATTCCAGAACCAGTAGCCTGCAACAAACTCGAGGTGCGCGGCCAATTCCAATGGCCACGCACCCCGAGCCATTTCGTACAATCGCAGCCGCCACCATATCCGCGCCTTACTGTGCTCCATTCCTTCGTCTCATCACTTTGCCCTCGGATGTGTGCGGTCGTACACCTCCGCTACCTGCCCTACCGTGAGCTGCGTGTAGCGCTGCGTCGTCGACAACCGCTCGTGCCCCAGCAGTTCCTGAATGGCGCGCAGATCCGCTCCCTCCTCCAGCATGTGCGTGCCGAAGGCATGACGCAGGGTGTGGGGATGCACATCTGCCGGCAGTCCATGCGCCAGGGCAATCTGCTTCACAATGCGCCCCACGCTGCGAGTGGTCAATCTTCCCGATCCTCGCAGGCGCGCGTTGAGCAGCAGCGCATCTTGATCAATACGGGCTCCGCTGCGCTTTTGCGCGGCTGATATCTTCGCCTCGCGCAGCGCCAGTTTCGCTTCCCTGGCCGGAAGATAGGCACGTAGAGCAACCGCCGCGGCATCGCCCATGGGAACATAGCGCTCTTTGCGCCCCTTGCCGCGCACCAGAATCGCATCGTTCGCCCAGTGCAGGTCGCGCAGGTTCAGCCCCACCAGCTCGGCGTTGCGAATGCCGCAGCCATACAGCAACTCGAAGATCACGCGGTCACGCTCCGGCCACGCTGCCGTTTCATCCCCGCCATCTTCCCCGACCGAATCCACCACCCGGTTCATCTCTTCGATGGTGGGCACGCGCGGCAGATGCTTGGGCAGCTTGGGCGTCGCCACCAGAGCCGCCGGATTCTGCTTGACATATCCTTGCCGCGCCATCCATTTGAACCACGAACGAATCGCTGCCAGCGCCCGCGCCACAGAGGCCTTTGACAATCCCCTGCCGTAGAGCTCGCTCAGATAACTCCGGATCTTCTGGTGTTCGATCAGCGCCGGATTGATGTCTTGCCCCAGCGTCTTCGTCAGAAAGATGGAGAAATTCCTCAGCTCGCGTTCGTACGCGCGAAGCGTATGCGCCGAGGAGCCCTTTTCATAAGCGACAGACGACAGATACAGGTCGACCAGTTCCGCGATAGGCGGGGTTGTACTCATTTGCTCTCTCGAGTCGCCCGGGGATGATGCATTCGATGTACCGTCTTCAGCCGATTCAGAGCCAGATGGGTGTAAACCTGCGTAGTCGCAATATCTGCATGGCCCAGCAGGGTCTGGACCGTACGCAAGTCCGCGCCGCCTTCGACCATGTGGGTGGCGCAGCTATGCCGCAGCATGTGCGGGCTGGTATGGCTGCCGGCGGCACGCACCAGCTGCCATATCCACTGCCGGGTAAGCGGCTCACCGCGCACGGAGAGGAACAACTTCCCCGCGTCGCGCTTACTCTTCTGGAGTTCCGGCCGGCCCAACGACAGATATTTTTCAATCGCCTCGACTGCGGGCCGGCCCAGCGGAACGATACGTTCCTTATCGCCCTTGCCGCGCACCTGCACCCGCCCGGCCGCGAGCGAAAGATCGACCACATTCAGGCCGGTCAATTCAGAAACCCGCAGTCCACCGGCATAAAGCAGTTCGAGGATGGCCCGGTCCCGCAGCGAGATGGCATCCGCCTCGGGATGATCCGCGGCCCTGCCGGCGCGATCCAGCATCTCCGTCACTTCCGACTGCGCCAACGACTTCGGCAGCACTTTCCAGCTGGAGGGAGAATCGAGCGTTACCGTGGGATCGCGGTCGATGCGTTTGTCGAGCAGCAGCCAGCGGAAAAATCCGCGCAGGCAGGAGAGCTTCCGGGCCATCGAACGCGATTCCACGCCATGCTTTCCTAGATGCTCGAGAAATCCGGAGACATGCTCGCGAGTGGCCTTCGCCAGTGAGGCGTTTGAGTTCTCCTGATATTCGGCGAATTGCAGAAGATCGCGCTGGTAGGCCTCGCAGGTTAGCGGACGCAATCCCTTTTCGACGCGCAGGTAGGCCAGATACTCGCGTATCAGTTCAAGATTGCCCGCCCCGAACGCGGCATCGTCGCTTCGAGCCATAAGTCCATTATCTGCCACCGTCAGGCCCGCAATGCGTACTCTAACCAGCGTGGCCTCAGCAGGAACCAACTTCATCAGCTGCCGTCTGCACAGGCCGCCTCAGACCAAAAATTCACGCTTCATCTCTCTGTTATGCAAAACTGCATCGTATCGCGCACAATAGTATTCAGGAGCTTGAGCCTTGACGACCGTCCACGCCGCCCCCGCGCGCTACACCCTGCCGGAGTTCGAAAACTCCGTTCTTTCCCTCTCGCCGTCGATCGCGGTCTTTGACTGCGACGGTACGCTGTGGGGCGGCGACGCAGGATACGGCTTCATGATCTGGTCCATCGAGACCGGGCTGGTCTCCCGCAATGCCAGCGACTGGATCGACTCGCGTTATCGCCAGTACCTCGCCAGCGAGATCTCCGAAGCCGAGATGTGCGGCGAGATGGTGCAGATTTATGCGGGACTGCAGGAGAGCGAGCTGCGCCACGCCGCCGCGGAATATTTCCGCCTGCACATCGAATCGCATATTTTTCCTGAATTACGCTCGCTGGTCGCCCGGCTGCATGAGAGCGGGGTCCAGATCTGGGCCGTCAGCTCGACCAACACTTGGGTGATCGAGGAAGGCGTCCGGCGCTTCAATATTCCTGCCTCGCGCGTGTTGTCAGCGCGTGTCCGTGTGGATGACGGCCGCATCACCAGCGACCTGGTTGCCGTTCCCACTGACGAGGCCAAAGCCACGGCGTTGAAGCAGGCCGGCGTAACCCGTCCGGACGCGGTCTTCGGCAACTCCGTGCATGACGCGGCAATGCTGGCTATCGCCCAGCGGGCCTTTCCGGTGAATCCCACCGCTGCCTTGGCTGAAATAGCGGCGCAACGTAACTGGACCGTCTTCTATCCAGAGTCCGTTCTTACCGACAGCAAGCTCTAAAGTGCCAGGACTTCGCTGGTGAGCTGTTCTTCGCTGCTGGCCAGCGCCAGCTTGCCGAGCAGCTCCTGAAATTTCGGTGTCTCTCGCAGGGGATCGAAGGGCGGAAAGATCTTGGCGTAGGCCAGGAAGGCATCCCTTCCCTGGTAGGCCTTGTCGAGCCACTCCAACGCTTCTTGTTCTTCGCCGAGCCCGATGTGAATCAACGCCGGAGCAATGGTCGAAACATATCGCTGCTTGGCCACATCCTTGAACTGCATCAGGATCACTCTGGCATCCGCTGGGCGTCCAGCCAGCGCATAGGCATAGCCTAGAAAACCCATTCCCAGAGGACTGTTTCCGGAGCTCGCAACGCCGCGTTCCAGCCACGAGAGCGCGGTCTCGAACTCTCCTTGCCGGATCGCGACCAGCCCCATGCAGGCGAGGCCCTCGACGTAATCCGCAGCGAGATCGAAGACCTTGCCGCACTGCTCGATCGCCAGTTCGTAATTCCCGGCATAGTAATGGGCCCAGGCAATGCCTGTGCAGATGCTCGAGGAGAGCGGATCGAGCTGCCGCGCCGTCCTCAGCTCAAGCAGCGCAGACTCATGCCGACCCGACTGCAGCAGCAGGATGGAATAGAAGAAATGGCTCCCTGAAAATACCGGGTCGAGTTCGATGGCGTGCAGCACCAGCTCTTCCGACTGACGCCAATCCGAGTTGTTGAACAGGAAGCACTTGGCTAACACAATCTCCGCCTCGGCCAAGTAGGGATCGATCTCCCGCGCCTTGAGAGCCAGCTCACGGCCGCGAGCCCATGCTTCGCTGGGAGGCATCACGCCCCAGAAACCCAGGCTGACGAAGCAGTCGGCCAGCCCGGCGTACGCAGGCGCGCACATAGGATCTACCGCGATGGCCTGCTCGAAGCACTGCATCCCTTTGCGTGAAGCTTCCGGGATCCGCAGCCCCCAGTAGTATCGTCCCTTGAGATAGAGCCCGTGAGCGTCGACGTTGCCGGTGTAGCGCGGGCGTAGCGGCGCAACCTCAGCCTTCAACTTCTTCTCGAACATGCCGGCCACCGAAACGGCAATATCCTCCTGGATGGCGAAGACATCTTTCATTTCGTGATCGTATTTCTGCGACCAGAGATGATAGCCGTGGACGGCATCGGTCAACTGCACCATGACGCGAAGTTTGTGACCCGATTGGCGCACACTGCCTTCGAGAACGGTATTTACGTTCAGCCGTTCGGCAATGGTTCGCACGTCCTGTGACTTGCCTTTGAACTCGAAGGCCGAGGTGTGCGACACGACGCGCAGCCCTTTGAGCTGAGAGAGCAGATGAATCAGCTCGTCAGTGAGACCGTCGCTAAAGTACTCCGCCTCTTCACCTCCGCCTACATTGGTGAAAGGCAGCACTGCGATAGCCATAGGAGCAGGGCTGACGCCCGGTACCTGAATCGAAGTGGGCGAACCTACTCCATGGCGCAAAGCATGAAGGTGGGCAAGCAGCTCCTCCGCTCGCTGATAGCGTTCGACGGGATTGCGGGCCAGGCAGCGGATGATCACCTGCTCAATTTCGTCCGATATGTCGTGGCGCAGTTCCGAAGCGCGGGGAATATCTCCGTGCGCGATGGCTTCGATCACCTGCGATGGCGTTCCCACAAAGGGACGCCGTCCGGTGACCATCTCGTAGAAGACCACCCCGAGCGACCACAGATCGCTGCGATGATCCGCCCGCCCTTCGATCTGCTCCGGCGACATATAGCCCACCGTGCCCACCACCGCTTCACGTTTGCTCCGAGCGGGATCGCGGCTGAGCTTTACCAGGCCGAAATCCAGAATCTTAACCACGCCTTCCGTGGTGACGATCACATTCTCCGGCTTGATATCGCGGTGGATCAACCCGTGACGATGGGCCTTTGCGAGGCCCTGCGCAATATCGACCGTGTGCCGGAGAGCGTCCTCGATCAGCAAGGGGCCATGGCCAAGCTTGCGGCGAAGTGTCTCGCCCTCGTAGTAGGCCATGACGATGAAGAACCGCCCATCGGCGTCCTTCTCGATTTCGTAGATGGTGCATACATTGGGATGGTCGAGTGAGGAAGCTGCCTTCGCCTCGTGGATGAAGCGGCCCATCGCTGCATCGTCTGCAGACCGCTGCGGCTTGAGAAACTTGATAGCCACGAACCGTTCCAGGTTCAGATCCCGAGCCTTGTACACCACGCCCATCGCCCCTTCTGCCAGGAGCTCCTGAATCTGGTAATGTGCGATGGTTTGGCCAATCATGGTCCCACTATTCTAAGGCGGATTTGCGGTCGGCACGTAAACGAGGCGCTTAACTTTTCGGAGAGTCTCTAGGAAGAGTTCGGGGCCGGGGGAAGATTTTGCCGCAATCTAGGCTTGAACTACAACCCGCTTGGCCGCGCCGTACAGCCCCCACGACAGGCGAATCACCGCGATCTGCGCATCCATAGCCTCTGCGGTAAGGTTTTTCACCGCATCGCGGACTAACTCGAATCCTGTTCGAGCAAAACATTCGCCAATGCCGTGCAATCCGGATTCTGCAGCGCAAAGCGTAAAGCGAGGGATGTCGAACTCCCGCAAAGCCGAGAGTTCCGCGGCTTCCAACGCCGCAAAGGCGGTCTTCGATGAAGGCAGGCGCGGCAGGACGACGCCATCGAGATTGCCGAGTGACAGAGCCGCAACCATCGCCTGGTAGTAGCTCAAGGTATCCCGGAAGACGTATCGAATACGCTGCAGGCGAGCACCTTCGAGTGCTTCCATTACCGAATCCTTATGCTCGGCGAGAAACAGCCAGGTCTGGCGAAATTCGTCGATCATCTCTTCGACGTAGACCTGCGGGTTCCGTTCCTGCTCAGGAGGAAATGGCAGATTTGCCTCCGGCTCCATCAGGACCATCTCCGTTCGGGCGGGAGATCCATTCAAAGCGGGGAGCGGAATTGGAATCGTCTGGACGGAAACACAGCTCAACGCCCCCATGTCGGCGGCCGCCGGAGAACCAGCCAACGGAAGCATGGGAGCAAGCCGCGGCAGCATCCCGGTGCGCAAAACTGAGATGCCCTCGTTAGCCGTGATCGCAGGCTGAAAGAGCGTCTCCGCATCCACAAAGAGCGGGTCTTCTCCGCATGCAATGAGGTTTTCGAAATGGCAGTCCGTTGCGCGCAGAACGTGCAACAGGCAAAGCAGCGCTCCGGCCTTACGGTAGAAACGCTGTAGCTGGGCCTCATCCTGACAATGGCGATGAACTGCGAACTCTGTCCAGCCATAACTATCCCGCGAGACTACTTCGAGCCCGCGGAAGGGCAGCGGAGCACCCAGCGTATTCAGCGTACGCTGCAATTCTGCAAACCATGCTTCGATGCCCAGAGGACGCGGCTTATAGACGAGCTTCAGTCCTGAATCAAAGGTGAAGGATGCCACCGTGCGTCCACCGCTATGCCGGTCAGAGAGGTCGAGACCCAGCGAAGCAATCCGCTCGGCATTCAGTCCGAAGCGCCTCTCGATCTCCGCACGATCGGCAGTGAGCCGATGCAGCATCTCGCATTGCGCCTGAACCCAGGAGTCGACGTAGCCCCGCAAGCGATCATCCGAGACCCGAAAGATCTGCAGCCACGCAAGCGTAGTCGATAGCGACTCACCCGCCTGATGCCATGCCTCATCACTCAACTGCTCTCGTCCGCTGCTATCTCGTACGCGCCTCACCGCATTACGCACGCGATCTTCGAGGAGCTGGGACGAAATCAGATTGGAGAGCGACGAACTGGGAAAAATTCGTTCGGCGAGAAGAGAGAGCTGTGCATTGGCGCGCATTTTGAAAAGCTTAAATGAATTGCTGCGTATTAAAGCTTCAACAGCGATTCACAAAGAGCGGCGAGACGTAGATTCGCCCTCATCTGCCGCGAAAAAGCCGCCTCACGCGCATCGAGATAGCGCACCAGCTCCGGGCTGTCGAGGTCGGCAGCGGAAGCTTTGATCTGTGCCATCCAGCTATCCATCACACCCGCCGCCCAATGGAGGCCAGTCCGTCCCATCCATATTGCAACGGTTTCCTCTGGCGCTTTCCTGCGGTGCGCTTCGCAGAGAATCCATGTGGCGTGGCTGCCTTCGTAGTCCTCGCTCCAATCCAGGACATCGTCGCGCATCTGGTGCCACCGGGCAAAGAGCGATAGAAACTGCTCCCAGGCCGGCAGCAGGTCCTCGCGGCCGTAGCGGCAACACACTGCCGCCATCGGGATCAGCGCGGCAGACGATTTGCGCGAAGTGATTTCGAGGAAGTCTTCGGAGGAGATTTCTTTCAGCGTGTGGTCGGTTGAAACTGACTCGGCCGTCAACGCAAGGTTCTGCTCGAAGTGCCTCCAGAAGGAATCGCTCACAGGAAAAAAGCGAAAGTAGGAAGACTGAAAGCGGAAGCTGAAGAGATGCAAGGCAGGAAGACTGGCCGGCTCAACCTCGTGCCCGTCCATCAGATCATCGAGCATGCGGATGAAGAAGTATCCGTGCACGCTCGAAACCATCAGGCTGGATTGAAATTCCGCGTCAACTTCGCCGCGAATACTCTTTTCCAACCACCACGGCAGAGCCAGCAGCGGCATCGCCTCAGGATGGGCGATGTATTTTTCCAGATGAGCTACATCGCAACGACGGGCGATCCACTTGAGTGTCTCGCCCGCCAGTGTTGAATTTGTTTTGCCGATGTCAGCTGCGACAGTGCGGGCAGCGTGTTGAGCTGTAGTGAAAAAATCCGAGTCCCAGACGTAGCCGCCTAGGTCAGCATTACCGTTTGTGCTGGTCCCTGCAGATCCTCTTCCAGCGCGGTTACCGCCGTCTCGATGTTCTTCAGTAATTGCAATACCTCGGGCGTTGGATCGATTCCAATCGATTTTAAGGCTTGTTCTGGGCGGAGGACGAGTTCCTGGCGAAAGTGAGGATCAGAAAGTACCTTCTGATAAAGAATATCGAATTTTTGCATTCCAGCGTTTCCCTTTCCCTTGTCAGTGAACATAACAACAGCCCTTCAGTGGGTCAAACAAACATCCTGAATGGAATCATCGTGATTACTACGCGATCCAAACTATGCGATTTGAACCACTCGGCTCAGGAGTTGTCGCATGTATCTTCTTCAGACATACATCGCTTATTTAAGTAGTTCTGCTTGTACCCGAAACTAGCGGAACACTTGAGATTAGCGAATGCCGCGAAGTGCCTGAGAGAAGCTGGGGAGGTCCGGACGACCATTGAAGCCATCCTCTTCGGTCACGATCTGGTCTCCTTCACCGGGAGCAAGAAAGAGATTGCTCTCCAGTGAATATTGCCGGGTGTAGAGATCGTAGTAGCGTCCTCGAGATGCAATCAGCTGTTCGTGTGTTCCCTGCTCGCGGATCAAGCCGTCTTCGAGAAAGAGAATCTGATCGGCCTGGCGGATTGTAGAGAGACGGTGAGCGATGACAAAGGTGGTTCGTCCGCGCATCAGGTAAGCGAGCCCTTCCTGAATCAAAGCCTCGGACTCGGAATCCAAACTCGAGGTCGCTTCATCCAGAATGAGGATTCGCGGGTCGGCGAGGATGGCGCGTGCAATCGATACGCGCTGGCGCTGTCCGCCAGAAAGTTTCACCCCGCGCTCGCCGATGATGGTGTCGGAGCCTTCGGGAAGGCGCTCGGCGAACTCGTCGACGCGGGCAATACGCGCGGCCTCGAGGATCTCTTCATACGTCGCATCGGGACGCGAGAACGAGATGTTATCGCGGATGGTGCCGTCGAAGAGAAACGACTCCTGCAGCACCACGCCCAGAAAACAACGATAGCTTCCCAGTTCCACGGTTGTGAGGTCGACTCCGTCCACCGTGATCACTCCGCTGTCCGGTGTGTGAAATGCATTGATCAGGTTGATGATGGTTGACTTGCCCGAACCTGACGGCCCGACCAGAGCGGTCACGCTCCCCGGCTTCGAGACGAAGGAAATGCCGTGCAGCACCGGTTTGCCAGCCTGATAAGAGAATCGCAGATCCTGAAGGATCACCTCACCGGCGAGCGTACTTCCAAAGCGGCCGGTGCGGCGAGGATCGCTGTCCTCATCTTTTTCAGCAAGTACTTCCCGGGTGCGGGACAGACCGGCAATAGCCTCGGTCAGCTGCGTCGCAATTGATACCACCTGAAAGAGGGGAGCGACCATGAACGCCAGAAAGACGGTGTAGGTAATGTAGCTCCCCAGCGTCATGCTGCCGGCGAGAATGCCGCGCGCCCCAAAGAACATGACGATGGAGGCGACTATCCCAATGACCACGGTCGAGGACATTCCCATCAGCGAGTTATTGGTGATGCCGCGCAGATGGTTATCGAGCAGCTGCCTCGCGCCCTTTGCAAACACTGCAGATTCGCGGGCTTCAGCGCGATAGGACTTGACTACACGAACGCCTCCCATCGATTCCGTGAGCCGGCCGGTGACGTCGGCAAAGATCACCGCGCGCCTCTTGAACAATGGGCCCAGAGTTCCGAACCACCACTTCATTGCTGCGATGAAGACGGCCAGGATGCCGAACACCATCAATGTCAGCTTGATGTTGATCCACAGCAGAACGACAAAAGTGAGCGCCGCGGTAAGAACGCCACCCAGGAACTCCACCAGGCCCGTGCCCACCAGGTTGCGCAGGCCCTCTACGTCGGACATGATCCGGGAGACCAGCACACCGGTGCGGTTGGCGTCGTAGTATGCGATGGGCAGGCGCCCGATGTGCTCCTGCACCTGGATGCGGAGGTCAGTAATAAGCCGCCACGCCGCCTTGGAGAGAAGCTGCGACAACGCGAAGGCGGTAAGAGCCTGGATTAACGTCGCCAGCAGCAACCCTCCCACAATGGGCAGAAGCAGATGGCTCATGTGTTTGCCGATCACGTAGTCGATCAGCGCCTTGGTAGAGAGAGGGAGTGCGAATCCGGCGATGCGGTTGATGACGATCAATATCAGTCCGGCCAGGAGCAATCCACGCTTCGGACGCAGCATGGCCCAAACACCCGGGAGCGCCTTACGCACTTCGACCTTCGGTTCCTTCTTTACTTCCTCCTCTTGATCGGGCGAGGCAGTAGCTGTAGCACTTGCACTTTGTCCCATCGTCGCGAAGCCCCAAAACTCCGAAAGTCACGATCTAGATCAACGGCGCTAAAACCATGAAGGCCCGCGGATCCGAAAAGTCGCCTAACTTCTCACTTCTTCAAACTTATCGACAGATTCAATCTTGACGTGCAGCGAGCCGCGCCTCCAGGCCGATCCCTGCCAAAGTCAGCGAACAAGCCAGGACCCACAAGAGCGCAATAACCATCACGCCATCGACCAGATGATACAGACTAGCGTCCACCTCGTGGATGGAAATGATTTCCATTAACCATAAAGTTGCAGACAACAAGACCCCGCTTACTGCTAGAAAAGCGCCTGTCCGCCGCTGGAATCGGCGATAGACACTGAGAAGCATGAAGAGCAGCAAACAGCCGAGAGCAAAGAGCAGGCCAAGCTGCATGGAGTGTCTTTGGTTGTACAGATTGTATTCCATGAACAGATTGACAAAGAAGGTGTGCAGCGCCAGACGCCATTCTAAAATCATGTCGGCGCAAAAAAGGAATTCGATCAGAGCCAGCCGGATCGCCAGCCCGGAGATAGCATGCCGCTGACGAGAGGATCGGTTTCGCAGCCAGACCAACACGCAGCACAGGCCAGTCACAAAATAGGCGGTGATACCTGTGGTTCGGGTGAGCGACCACCAAATGGGGAATAGCGTTATAGCGGTCATTCTGGTTAAATTAGATCGGATTTCCTACTACACCGCATCCTGAATCCCCCATCGGAGCGGCATTTTGCCGGTGCAAGCCACTTGTGCCAGCGATGATTCGTTGTTTGACCGTGGGAATTCCGGAACTAGCGCTGAATAGGACCGATCCATGACTGTTCCACCCTTATTGGCGCTGCTGCTCTGGATTCCGGTCAGCCTGTTCTTCTGCTCCCGTTATTCTCTGCGAACAGCCTTTGTCCTGATCTTCATCGGAGGATGGGCGGTACTGCCGGCCGCTCATTACACTCCGACCTCCGATCCGTTGCCCTACTGGATTCTGGGCACCGGGATAGCGACGGATTATTTCATCACCAAAGCCACTGTCATCGGTTTCTGCGGTCTGCTCGGTTTCTTTCTGTTCGACCGCCATGCGATCCGCCGCTTCCAGCTCACGCTCTGGGACATGCCAATGCTGCTCTGGTGTATGGCACCCGTACTTTCCGGAATTGCCAACGCCCTGCCTCTCGGCGAAATGTTCCGCGCCGAGACCTATCAGCTGCTGGCCTGGGGAGTTCCCTACTTTATTGGGCGCCTTTACTTCTGCGATTCCGGATCGCTTCGCTTTGTGGCCCAGGCGTTTGTCATCGCCGGCCTCTTCTACGTCCCTATCTGCCTGTTTGAAATCTGGAAGGGACCGCAGCTTTACGCGCACATCTATGGATATCTGCCCTACCGCTGGGTCGGCGCGCAAAGATATATCGGATACCGCCCCATTGGATTGCTCGAGAATGGCAATCAATTGGGTATATGGATGGCTACCGCGGCTCTGGTGGCGACCTGGTTCTGGGCCAAACGCATCATCGACCGGGTGTGCGGTATTCCCATTGCCATCGTTGCCATCACTTTACTTGTGACGACCTTTTTGTGTCAGTCAGCAGGCAGCATTCTGCTGCTCTTTATCCTGCTGCCCTTCGTCTTCGTCAGCCACCGCACTTTCCCGCGCGCCATTGCCATCTTCATCGTGGTGGGTATCATTTTCTTCGCGGGACTACGCCTGACCAACGTGGTATCGCTCCGCAGCCTGGTACAGCATAATCCTGCGGCGCACGCGACCGCGGCTTTCCTGAAAGAGATTGGACGGGGCTCGCTGGGATGGCGTCTGGGACAGGACGAGCGTCACGTGAGCATCGCGCTCGATCGGCCGATCCTGGGATATGGCGAGTGGGATTGGTGGCGGAGAGGCACGCTGCGGCCATGGGGATTGTGGCTGCTGGGCTTCGGGATGTACGGAATTCTAGGATTGGTGGCGCTGGAGGCTCTTCAGGTGGTTCCAGTGATTCGCGCGATCTGGTTTCCGCTTACCAAGTCCGATATCGAGTACCTGAACTTGCGTCACGCGCTGGCGGCGGCCATTCTGATCACCGCCGTAGACAACCTGCTCAATAGTTCCATGATCCTGCCTCTTCTCCTGGTCATGGGAGGCATGAGCACCTGGAAATCGGCTGCGGCCGAGGTCAGCGTGACCGTCGATATCGGGCCTGAGCTTCTCGAAGAGCTCGCACCGGCTGCGCACGAATTAGACTGGCCTAGCTTCGAACCAGAGAACTACCCTGTCGAACATCTCGAAGGCGGCATCGTCGAAGCCGCCCTTCCCGTCGGAAAGCGCCCCAAACTCCACGACTGAAGCTTTCGGAGGGAGCCCCGAACTTTAGTGAGGGGAATAAACTCGGAGCGAAATAAGGGTTTCAGCCCCGGGCCTCAGGACCCATCGCGATGCAGGTCACAACCAATCGGACGTCAGGATGCGATAACGAAGCGGCCACAAGCAAAACGGCCCCGATACTTTCGCATCGAAGCCGAAGGCGCACATATGTAAGGTGGCGTTTCGTGAATTGCAGTCCGGAACTAGCAGCCGGTTCCCCGGAAAACGACCTCGGCCGTGTGAACCAGGATTTTGAGATCGAGCCACAAGCTCCAGTTTTCGACGTATGCTAGATCCAGCGCCACGTACCTCTCGAAAGAGGGATCCTGCCGGGCGCGCACCTGCCATAAGCCGGTCAGGCCGGGCAGCACTTCCAATCTGCGAAAGTGCTCCAGTTCGTATTTCTCCACTTCGGTGGCGAGGGGCGGCCGAGGACCAACCAGGCTCATATCTCCACGCAGAACATTGAGAAACTGCGGGATTTCATCCAGGCTGTATTTCCGCAACCAGGCACCCACGCGCGTGATTCGCGGATCGTTCTTCATCTTGAAGAGAATGCCGGTGCGCTCATTTTGTCCGACCAGCGCCTGTTTTCTCTTCTCGGCGTCAGCCACCATGGTGCGGAATTTGAAGCACCGGAAGACACGCCCCTTTTTGCCGATGCGCTCCGAGAGATAGAGGACGGGGCCCGGCGAATCCAACTTGATCGCCACAGCAACCGTCAGCAAGACCGGCAACGAGACGAAAAGCGCGGCACAGGACAGAACAACATCGCTGACTCTCTTCAGAAAGAGAGCGGCCACCTTCTCGTCGCGGCGGTGAATGGCCACGACCGGGAAATCTCCCACATACTCAATGGGAGCCTCGGGCGTAATGCCGTCATAGAAGCCGGGGATTACCAGGATCTCGAGCTTCAGCTCGCGAGCCAGGTCGATCAGGTCCCGGGTCACGTCCATGCTGCAAGGCTCGGCGATGATGATCTCGTCGATGAAGTGCTGGCGGGCCAGGTAGCGAAGCTGATCGAGCGTACCCAGACTGAGCTCGGCGCTGGTTTTCGAGTTCGCGCTATTGCCCGACGAGTGTACAAAGCCCTTGAAGACCCGGCCTAGATGGCGATTGCCGACAATCTGCCGGTGCAAGGCCATCCCGATGCCGGTCGCCCCGAGAATGACCACATTGCTCGCATCAACGCCCCGTTCATAACGGCGGAACATCAGAAAGCGCCATACTCCGCGGGTGATGCAGGTAAAGGCCGTGCTCAGGGCGATGAAGTAAAACACCACTGCCCGCGACATGGCGGTGTTGTGGGTGGAATACAAGGCCCCGCACAGCAGCAAGCCGGCGATGAGCCCGGATTGGACAGTTCGGCGCTGTTCGTAGAGAGCACTATAGCCCAGCGTGTGTCCATACAGTCCCTGGTGATAGTTGACCAGGAGTAGAGCAACGACAAAGCACGCCAGATAGCCGAGCTCCCAGGAGAGCGGCGTCTTGGGACCCACTACCCGCCAGAGATCGCTGCTTCCCGTCCCGAGAACTCTCTCCAGGCCGATGTTCAAGGCAAGGACCAGGGCGAAAAGTACGCCAAAGACATCCGAGAACATCATCAGGAGTGTCGTGAGCGAGGCCCGAACGGAAGTGCTCGTAGCTACTGCGCCGAAATTTCCGGCTTTTCCTGAAAACGATTTTTGTCTTGAGAGATTACCGAGGCTGACTGTTGCCATGGAAGCAGACTCCTTAACGCTCAGCGGCCAATAGGCCGTGCTCAGTTCCCCGCGGGCTGCGAAGGGCGGGACGCAGTTAGCACACTTGAAAGAGAGCTTGAGCAACGACGAAAGTGAAAACTGTGCGAGAAAACGACAGGGCTCGCATTGATGAATGTAGGGAAGAGGTCTTCGCGTAGATGAGAAGGAGCGGTGTGGCCAGCTGTCATCCGTGAACTCACTTTTGCAAGGAGATGGTCAGAAGCTGAACATCATTCCACGGAAACCGCATTGATCTGAACAGGGCTTCGCCATTATGAGTCCATAGAAAGGACTCAAATTTGAAGCAGGCAGATGATCGTACGCCTGAATTGTTCTTACTTTCGAAAGCAAAGTTAAAAATTCAAGCGCAGCCCATGTAAAACGCAGATCCGAGGAACCAGCAAGTGGGTCAAAAAATACGATGCGACCTTTGGCGAAAACTCTTCGAACTGTGGACTATGAACTACCGAACCGACTCTGTCTTTGTGTTTTGCCTATCGCGTTAATCTTTCTTCTACGGAGAATAGCGGGCAGTTCCTGCAAGATACCATTCCCCTTTGGTAATAAAGGAGATTTTTTTTGGTAACCCGCAGAGCATTTGTCACTGTCATTGATACAAATACCGCTTACGCCGTTCTTCGAGGATTTTACACTTCCGGCGAGGTATGGAGCCGCCAATTCCGCACGTAGGTTACTTTCCTATTACCATTTTGGGCCTCCGTCACTCTAGCCGTACTTCCCAGCGGATGTATTTTCTATCCCACCGAGCGATCGTCCGGCCCCATACCCGACAAAGGAGATCGCCACAAGCAGCGCCTCCCTCTACGATTTGCCTTTGACGGCTCTTCCCTGAACTCCCAAACGGATCATTTCCAGAAGCACTCTGATTTCATCCCCTGCGCAGGCTGATGGAAAATTCGCCACTTCGCCACCCTTAAGAACATCGCCGGGACCGAACTTCCTGGGGACTACGTTGCAACTGCCGTCATTCTTCGATCGCTCGTAGGTGGTATTTTGCCCGAACTATCCCCATGCTAAACTTCGACCAAAATCAGGATTATTCTGCTGACCGGGACGAAGTCACGAGGAGAAGATGGAATGAGTGTGTTGTACAGCGATGATTTCTTGGCAAGACTAGAAGCTCTGGCTCGTGACAAGGCTCCGGAATACGCAGCAAACAAGCCGTTTCCGCACATCTACTTCGACGATTTTCTTCCCTTGGAAGCGGCCGAGGCGGCATTACGCGATTTTCCCGAGCCCCGGCAGCTCAACTGGCAGGAATTCAGCAACCAGAACGAGAAGAAGCTTGCTTTCGACGTAGCCGAGAAGCTTCCCACCTCGATTCGCGACGTGCTCTACTTCCTCAATAGCCGGCCGATGGTCCAGTTCCTCGAGGTTCTCACCGGCATCAAGGGCGTCATTCCCGATCCCTACTTCGTGGGTGGAGGACTCCACCAGATCAAGCCCGGTGGACACCTCGAAGTCCACTCCGACTTTAACTGGCACGAGCAGCTTCAGCTGGATCGCCGTATCAACGTGCTGGTGTACCTCAACAAGGAATGGCGCGAGGAGTACGGCGGCCACTTCGAGCTATGGAATCACGACATGACCAAGGCAGAGCGGAAGATTCTCCCGCTCTTCAACCGTTGCGCGATCTTCAGCACCACGGATTACTCGTACCACGGCCATCCCACGCCGCTCTCCTGTCCGCCTGACCGCTCGCGCAAGTCGATTGCCACCTACTACTATTCCAACGGCCGGCCCGAGGAAGAAATAAGCGACTCCCATACCACCAACTTCCGCCAGCGCCCCGATGCACCCGCAGCCGCGGAGGCAAACGGGAAATCGCATGGCGTTAAGGGCTTTCTGACCGCCGTCACCCCGCCGTTTATCGTCGACGCCTACAAGAGCCTGCGCAAATAATCGAATCCGGGCACTGCGCATGGCTCAGTGCCCGATCTCTTGTTTCCTGGGGTTTGCTTTTAAACGCGCTCTTGCATGATGCCGGAAGGTGAAACCGGCACGTTCGCCTCGGGATACTTCCGCGCCACCGTAGCGACCATTCCCGTCTCACCCTTCAATTGCTCCCGAAAGAAGGCTCGCGTCAGATCACCGATGATTCTGTGCGCCCGCTCCGGCTGAATGGTCCCCGCCTGGGTCTGCTTTCGCAGGGGTGAATAGAGCGCCCGGTCGCTGAAGTTCCAGTGGCTCGCTCCTTGAATGGTTACTAGGTAGCCGCCATCCCTTTGCAGAGCGGCTTCCACGATGGCATAGTTTTCGCGATTCATCTGCCAGTACCGCTGAATCCCCTCAGACTGTGCGGCCAAGTCTCGCGGCTCGACTTCGACTCCTTTGCCGTAGACCACCATCCAGGGCTTAGTCAGTCCCTGACGCAGAACCTGTCCGAAGGTCCATCCATCGAGGTTGAGAGCCGCATGAATGCGTGGGTCGAGCCGGCCGGCTTCGGCCGCGGCTGCACCACCGATGGAGTGCCCGAGGACTCCCACCCGTGAGAGATCCAGCTTCCCGCGCCAATCGCTCTCCGGGCTCTCGTTCAGCACGGTCATCTCGTCGAGCACGAACGAAACATCTTCCGCCAGGATGAGGACAAACTGATCCGCCAGCTCGATTCCCTCCTCGATGCTGAGGTGAGTGAAGTCTCCCAGCGCGGGGGCCATGTGTCCGTCGAGGACCCGGCCATCGGGAAAGGCCACCAGCCCGCTGTAATAGGTGTGGTCGATGCTGGCCACGACGAAACCGTGGCTGGCCAACTCCTGCATCAGGAAGGTGCTCTGGGTGCGCTGGCCGGTCCAGGCCGGATTGAAGATGAGCAGCGGATAAGGCGCGCCTGCATTCGAAACCGGCGCATTGCGCAGCGACTGAGTGCGGAGCACGGATTGGTAGGAAGATTTCCAGGTCGTCTCCCGGCGTCGGCGATAGACTTCGCGGCGTGCCCTGGCCGGCTCGGCCGGATACCAAACCTGTACCATCAGCTCGCGCCAGTTGTCGGGCCGGTGACCACCCTCGGCGTCGCGACGCGAGTCGATCATATGAAGGATGCGCGTGCCCACGGCGTGAGGTCCGGTCGGTTTGAGCAGCCGGAACATGGGCAGCAGCCAGGAGAGCGGAATCGCCGCGAGGGCCAGTAGAAGCGACAAGCCTCCGCCCAAGCGCAAGGCTAACGGAGGGATCGATACCTCACGAAGCAACAGGAAGCAGGACAAGACGAGAACACCCCCTGCGATATAAAGCGGGATGAGCTGCCAGTGCATGCCCTCGTAGATCAAGTGGACTATCGCGAAAACGCTGAGCAGCACGAGAAGAGTTGTAAGCGCGGCAGGCGGGATGGACACCCCGCCCAGCAGCAGCACAGATCCGGCAGCAATCAGACCGCAAAGAAGGATTTCAAAGGCTCTCATGCGTCTAAGCAACGAGAATACTGCATCACGGAAGAGAAGAGGCGCCTTTGTATTCGATCAGCTTTTTCTGACGGCCCTTTCGCGGATCAAGATCATAGCTCAGCTGTCCGATGCAGATCGGCACCTGCTGCAGCTGCGAATGCAATCCATAGAGCAGCAATGTGACCGCGCTTGCCGATTTCCATCGCGCCTTCCACGCCGAGCGCAGCGAAAGAACGAGCAGCAGCGCGATCCATGCAGCTGCCGGCAGCACGGAACGCAACACCGCCGATAAGACCAGCGTGGCCAGAAACGACAGCGCCCAAAAGCCGCCGCGACGCAGGTTGGCGATCCGGTCAGATTGCCAGAAGGGATCGCCGGTTCCGCGAAAACGGCTGGAGACCTGGGCATACGCAAAGCCCGCGCGCAGAGCACGCTTCCAGTACTGCCGGAAGCGCCGCATCTCGAGATCGTGCCCGGTCATGGGTGCGTCGATGTGCAGAATCTGATAGCCGAGGGCGCGCATGCGCCGGCACAGCTCCGGCTCCTCACCGGCAATGAGGGTTCCATCGTAACCACCCGCAGCTTCCAGCGCGGAGCGCCGCATGAGCACATCGCCACCGCAGAATTCTGCAGGCCCCGGCGGGTAGATCCAATCCAGGTCGAGGATGCGGTTGTAGAGCGAAGCTTCGGGATGAATCTCGCGGCGATGTCCCCAGACGGCGGCGATCGCGGGATCGGCCAGCAGTGATTCGAACGCCCGTTCTGGAAAATCCGGGTGAAGGATGGTATCTCCGTCGAGAAAGAGAACGTATTCGGCGCTGGCCTGCTTCCATCCCGCGTTGCGTCCCAAAGCAGCAGTTGGATGCGAAGCTTCGAGCGCGATAGTTTTCGCACCAAGCCGGGTCGCAGTCTCGCGGCTGCCGTCGGACGAAGCCGAATCCACGTAGATGACTTCGAGCTCTGGATGGGCGCTGCGAATCGCCGCGATTGATTCAAGACAGCGGACCAGGCGCTGCCCTTCATTGCGGCCGATTACGACGACAGAAAGCGGAGGGAGAGTCATTGCCATGTTCCATCGGCAAGCGGCAGGATACGCTTCAAACCAGCACCTCGCTGGCCGGTCCCGCGTTCTTTGCAATCTGCGCTTCGTCGGAGGGCTCGACTTCGCGGTTCTTGCGCGACAGGATGCGCGCCGGAATTCCCACCGCCACGCAATTGGCCGGGACATCCTGAAGCACCACGGCATTTGCTCCGATCGCCACGTCGTCGCCGATGTGGATGGTGCCCAGAATCTTGGCCCCTGCCCCGATGTCGACCCGGTTGCCAATGATCGGCGCCCCGCGCTGACCGGTGTAGCGCAGGCCAACCGTAACGCCATTGCGAATGATGCAATCGTCGCCGAAGGTGGCGTCACCGCTGATCACGATGCCGCCGAAGTGGTCGATGCGGAAGCGTCGCCCCAGGGTCACTTCGCAAGGCAACTCGATCCCGGTGAGGATCTCCATCGCCTTTTGCAGGAATTTATAGAGGAACGAGAAGGGTAGGCGCAGCCAGCGCTGGCGGATGTTATATCGCCAGCGGCCGAAGCGGTAAACGGCCATCACCCACAGGCCTTGCCGCGACAACTGCCGGTCGTAGGTACGCCAGTCTTCGCGAAGATGATCGAACAAGAGGACCCTCCCGGCCAAATTGCCGCGAGCCGCCTTCAGGCGGTCTGCGGCACCTCAGCCTTCTCCCTCTTTTCCACGATGCCGAGCTTCTGCAGCTTGTAGAGAAACGCCTTGTAGTCGAGATTGAGGCGGGCGGCGGCCTGCCGACGATTCCAGTGGGTAGCTTCGAGCGCATCCAGAAGCAGCTTGGCCTCGGCCTGTCGCGAAACTTCGGCCAGATGATCCATCGAAGAAATCTGGGACGCGGTCGGCTGCGGCGTAGCAACGCTCTGGACAGCTTCAGAAGCTTCACCCGATTGCGAAAGAGCAGGACGCGATCTGGACTTCGATTGTGCGATTGCCAGTTCCAAATCTCCGGTAATCATTGACTCATTCTGGTATACGAGTAACCGGCGCATCAGGTTTTCCAGCTCGCGCACATTGCCCGGCCAGTCGTATTGCAGCATGAGGTTCTTGAAAGACTCGGTCAGCAAGGGTTCCGGTATTCCCGCGCGCAGGTGACGGCGCAGCAGCTTTTCAGCCAGCGGGATAATCTCATCCCGGCGCTCGCGCAGCGGCGGAATTACGATGCTCACCACGTTCAGCCTGTAGTAAAGGTCTTCCCGGAAGGTGCCCAGTTCGATAGCGCGGCGAAGATCGCGGTGCGTCGCCGCCAGCACGCGCACGTTCAACTTGAGCGTCTTGCGGCTGCCCAGAGGTTGAACCTCACCATCCTGCAGCACCTGCAACAGCTTGGCTTGCAGGCGAATATCCATGTCGCCGATCTCGTCGAGCAGAATCGTGCCGCCCTGTGCGATCTCGAATTTTCCCGGCTTGTCGATAGCCGCGCCGGTGAATGCGCCCTTCTCGTAGCCGAAGAGCTCGCTCTCGACAAGTTCGGAGGGCAGCGCTGCGCAGTTCAACTTGAGAAACGGCTTCTGCGCCCGCGGCGAATAGGCGCAAAGCTTGCGGGCCATCACTTCCTTGCCCACTCCGGTTTCGCCATGCAAAAGAACCGGTACGTCCGCCATACCCACGCGCATCAGGAATGGGGTAGTGAACATTGGCAAGCCGCTATCGTTGTTCTCCGAAGTTAGATCCAGATCGATGGCGCTCTGCTTTTTGTCGAGCAGCGCATCGACTGCACCAACCGCGTCCTGCACTACCTGGAAGAGATCCTGAGGATTGACCGGCCGCTGCAGGATGCGAATATTCGCGTGCGGGACCGGGATTTCGCCCAGCGGGCTCTTTCCCTTTTCGGCTAACAGGATGATCTGAAGGTAAGGACGGAAGGAGCATATCTCCGCCAGCGTCATGGCGTCCTGCTGACGGCGCATGGCTTGCTGGAAAACCACCACGGAAGCGGTACACGCGGGATCGCGAAGGTAGAGGAGGGCCTCGGGAATGTCTTTTACGACGAAGACGCTGTGATCCTGGTCCTCTAGGCGCCGGCTTAGCGGAGCGTTGACTTCTTGTTGATCCGCGACCAAAACGATGGTGCTAGACATAGATATTTGGCGACTTCCGCTCCATTATCGGCAGGTAGGGCCCAGGATGAGGGGGTCATCGCCGTGGCACAACCCAATCTTACCAGTCAACAATTTTTTGGGCAGTTGAGAAATGACCCTACTTCAATTCTTTACAGGCTCACGGTATTGAATGCTTCAACCACTTCCTAAAAGCAATACGGAACGTTTTCATCCGTCCTTCAATAAGCGAACACTACTCAAGTTTCGCGGCCGGAGCAACAATAATTTGGCGTTCCATTACCAGAGATTTTGCGGTCACCTCATCGAGTTATGACCAAAGTGGGAGAAGCTTGGACTTCGCTTCCGAAGACCTTCCTTCTCGCGTCTTCACGATGCATTCGCTAGTTCGGACCGAAGAGTCGAGGGTAGCTCGCAGACTAGAGCAGAACCTACTTGGCGAGCGGCCTGGAAGATTCCGTCTATTTGTCGCTGCCGGTCGCATCCTGAGTAGAGGTCATGACCGAAGCAAGCTCCGCGCTCTCGATCGAAACCGCGGGATCGACGCCGAAGAGGCATCGGTGACGCGTTTTCAAGAAAACGCTTGCCCGATGCGATGGACCGCCCGTTGAATTGGCCTCACCCAGCGGCGGAGGGGATCGTCATGGGTTCTGATCTCAGTGGGAAATGTCAGCTGAGATTGGCTAACGCAAACGCCCCAATTTGGGAATCTTTGTCAATTATTTGCAAGTACGGGCCGGGATAGCGAGACGGATTTCGGCTCGGCATCGGCCAACTTCAACAAAATGTTGACGTCGGCCCCTGGAATAAAGTTTGGCACGACACTTGCATCATGGCAGGCAACTCAGACACCCCCGGGCTGAGAATCTGCTGCTATTACCACGAGAGATATTGGGTAATCAAGTGCCAATTAATCGCGACATATACCCAAATTTGAAATTACGCATGTATACGAGCGGCATCCGGCAGAACCGTCTTGCCAAGATGGTTGGGATCGATGAGGCCCACCTCAGCAAGATCGTTAACGGCTTCCGCGAGCCCAATCCAGATCTGCGCACGCAGATCGCAGAAATCCTCCATTGTGATCCCGAATGGCTCTTCCATAAGGTCCTGCTGACTGAAGAGAGCCCGGAATTCGACCATCAGACCTGGCCGCCGAACAAATAGATTCGACGCCCGAACCCCGTTTCCCTGCAGCTCTGCCTCATGCTTCTCTTTCTTCATCGTCAGTATCGAAATCTGGAATCAGCCCCTGGGACTGACATGGGCGAAGCCTATTCAAATACTGATTTAACACGAGAATACCTATGGACATCAGCTCTTCTTGGTTTGCGCTCCAAACCCGGTATCGCTACGAAGAACGCATCGCGACAGAACTCAAAGCCAAGGGCTTCGAGAGCTATCTCCCCACCATGCGCGAGATTCACCAGTGGAAGGACCGTAAGAAGGTTCTGGATGTTCCAGCATTCGGTGGCTATCTCTTTGCCCGCTTCGAACCCTCCCTGCAGAATCGGGTTCGCGTTCTGGAGACTGCCGGGGTGGTCAAGCTCCTCGGCAACCACGGACGGCCCGAGCCGGTCCCTGAGGGAGAGATCGAATCGCTGCGCCTTGCTCTCGAGAGCGGTGCGGAATGCGACCGGCACCCCTGTGTCGAAATCGGCACCCCGGTCAAAGTACGGCGAGGCATGCTGGCAGGCGTGCAGGGCCGTGTTATCCGCATCGCCAATCGGGTCAAGATTCTGGTCAACATAAGCTCGGTCTGCCAGGCCATCGCCGTAGAAGTACACCTGGATGACATCGATCTGCTGAACTCTTCCCCCGCCGAAGCCCCCTGCACCGTCAATTGACGACCATATTTACGAATTGATGGACGCTTTACTCCATTCCCCACTCGTAAAACCCAATCGCCTCTATCCCCAGAAAAGGGTTTGATTTCAATGGCAAGAACATCTCCGTCCAGAGTCGCAATCCTGGGTGTCCCGTTCCACAACGTCACCATGGACGAAACCATCGCATTGATCGACGAGAAGATCCGGGATCGCGGCTTCCACCAGATCGCGACCGCCAACGTCGACTTCCTCATCCACGCCATCCGCGATCCGGAGCTGCAGCAGATTTTATGCTCCTGCGATCTGGTCATTCCCGACGGCATGCCCATCCTTTGGGGCGCGCGGATGCTGGGAGCGGCATTGAAGCAGCGCGTGTGCGGAGTCGATCTCGTGCCTCGACTCGCCGAACTCTCGGCGCGGGAAGGACACAGCATTTTCATCCTGGGATCGAGCGAAAAGAACTCGGCCCGGGCAGCGGAGAATTTGAAGGAGCGCTATCCGGGAGTGCGCATCGCGGGCCGCTATTCGCCCCCGCTGGCTCCGCTCGAGCGCATGAATCATGAGGACATCCTGCGTCGCATCGAGCGGGCCCAGCCGGACATCCTGCTGGTGGCCATGGGAAATCCCAAACAGGAAAAGTGGCTGGCCATGCATCGCCACCGTCTCAACGTGCCGGTTTGCATCGGGGTGGGCGGCTCTATCGACTTCGTGGCCGGAGCGATAAACCGCGCGCCGGTGTGGATGCAATCGAGCGGTCTGGAGTGGCTCTATCGCCTGGCTCAGGAGCCGAAGCGCCTGTTGCAGCGCTACTTGGGCGACGCCGCGGGGTTTGCACGTTATATGCCGCAGCAGTTGATCGTGATGGCCATGCAGCCGAGAAACAAAACCAAGTCGGGGGTCTTCGCCGACCGGACAGGTAACACTTGTGTTGTATCTATCTATGGTGATCTCACCGGTAACATCATGGATGAGTTCAATTCCGTGACTAAAGAGGCAGTCGACTGCCAGATGAACCTGATCCTTAACCTCTCCCAGGCTCACTACATCGGGCCCGACGCTCTGGGCGCGCTCATTGCCATGGCTGCAAAGATTCGGGACACAGGCGGTCAATTCTGGCTGGCGGAGATGGCGCCGCACATCATGCGAGTCATCAACGGCTCCCGGCTGGCAGGCCTTTTCATGACCACCACCAGCGTTCAGGATGCTCTCCACCGGACAGACCGGGCCGAGCAGAGAATTCTCAATAACTCCTTAGCTGCGCATTCGATAGAGCATCCCATCGATAGCCCGGTGCAGGTCCGGGTTGAACTTTTGCAGGATGTTTGCCGAAAGGTAACAGCAGCGAACAGTTCGACCCCGTTCGACGCGGCAGAGACCAACCCGGGATACGCATACCAGAGTTCAATGAACTGATGCAATTTGGCACAGCTATGGCATGGAACGAACGTAATTCAGCAGTATTGAATTAAATAGTTCTATACTGAAGTTACTTTAGGCTTTTGCCATCCCCCCCAAGGCGACGCATCCCAGAATAAAACGCTCCATAGCGTTTGGTAGGCTTTCTAGTTCGCCCAAGACGATTCATGTTTCATGCAGCTCGTTTTCTACCTCGGGGTTGGTATACACATCGATGAACAACGCAATCTATATCAGTCTTGCTGTTGTGCTGGTCCTAGCGACTCTGCCTTTGGTGCTCGAACTGTTGATCGTTACCTCCGCCCTTTTCCTGCCTCGCCGCAAACCCCGCGGACTACAGACTCAACACATCGGCCGCCTCACCGTAATTGTGCCCGCGCACAATGAAGAGCTGCTTATCGCTCGCTGCGTCACCAGCCTGCGCGCTTCGGCGAACGACACGGCCAGAATTCTCGTCATCGCCCACAACTGCTCCGACAACACGGCAATCGCGGCCCAGACCGCCGGAGCCGAAGTCCTGGTCTTCGCCGATCCCAGCGCCAGCGGAAAAGGCCATGCCCTGCGCATGGGCTTTGCTGCCGCCATGAACGAAGGAGCGGACGCGGTCGTGATCGTCGATGCCGACTCGACGGTCTCGGCGAACTTTATCCCTATGGTGCGGGAGGCTCTGGGTGAGGGCTCGGATGTCGTCCAATGCCGGTATGAGATGAAGAGCGTGACCGACAAGGGTAATTCCGGCCTGGCCTCGCTCGCCTTCCGCGGTTTTACCTTCATTCGTCCTCTGGGCCGCGATCGCCTGGGACTGTCGGCGGGAATTCTTGGGAATGGCTTCGCCATATCGGCCCGGACCCTCCGAGAGGTTCCTTATGAAGCCTTTTCGGTGGTCGAGGACCTCGAGTATCACCTCCATCTGCTGCTCGCCAAAAGGCGGGTGAGGTTCATCGAAGACGCCGTGGTCTCTGCGGAGCTGCCGGTTTCGCGCTCCGGCGAAGTATCACAGCGCTCCCGCTGGGAAGGCGGCCGGATTCGGGTCGCCAAGATGTGGGCCCTGCCTCTGCTGAAGCAGATCCTGCGCGGACGCTTTTCTCTGATCGAACCGCTGCTCGATCTGGCCGGCCTGCCGCTGGCCTTTGGAGTATCGGCGCTCATTGCCGTTTCCCTGATTCCCCTGCCCGCGGTTCGCATCTATGGCCTGCTCTCGCTCGCCATTGTGTTTGCGCATGTACTGCTGGCGGCATGGGCCGGCCCGCATTTTTTCAGGACGCTGCGGTTGCTCGCATTGTCCCCGTTTTACATTCTTTGGAAGTTCCGGCTCGTTCCTAAATTGCTGCGCGCCTCGCAAGCTGAGGCCGCATGGATCAGAACCAGCCGCTGACGCAAGTAGTTCGGGACGCCGGCGGCTTTTAGCCGTACAGAGCAGTTGGCGTTAAACAAAATTACGAATAGGCCTCCCCGCTATGAAACAGCTTTTCGTGCATGTTCGAACATCGCTTTCTTATTTAGGATTCGCGCTCGCCCTGGCGGCATTTTCCGCTCATCAGGCGAGCGCTCAGGCGGCGCAGGCCGCTAACACCGCTCCGGCTATATCTTCCGATGGCTCCGCCACACCGGGCGCGGACGATCCTAAGCTCAAGCTGAGTCCGACCAAGGTCCTCGAGGCCTTCGAGCCTTCCGCGGATGCGGAATACGAGCTGGGCCCCGGTGACGAGATCAGCCTCGACGTGCCCGGCCATGCCGAGTTGACGGGAAAGCACACGGTCGGTCCGGATGGGCGCATCACTCTTCCCGTCGCCGGTACTGTCGAGCTGGCCAATAAATCCCGCCTCGGCGCCAGCCAAGCCATCAAAGATGCCCTGACCCCGTACTATACGGATGTCAGCGTGACCCTGAGCATCGACAAGTACGGCTCCAATCACGTGACCATCCTCGGCAATGTAAAGAATCCCGGAGTGCTCTATTTCGACAGCACGCCGACGCTGCTCGAGACCATCTCTCGCGGTGGTCTGTCCGCAAACACCACCTCGAAGGACGGCATCCCCGACCGCTGCATCATCTATCGCGGGAACGACCAGTCGGTGACCGTGGAGCTGCGCTCGCTGCTGCAAAACGGCAATGGGCTGGCGGATATGCGGCTGCGCCGCAACGATATCGTCTTCGTGCCGCCGCAGAAAAATGACTACGTCTCAGTCATGGGCGAGGTTAAGAATCCCGGCGCAGTGGCTTTGACCCCGGACCTGAGCCTGCATCTGGCGATCGCACAGGCCGGTGGCTTCACCGATTCGGCGAGCAAAAATATCACTCTCGTGTCCGGCGTAACCGGCAAGACCACCACCATCACCTATAAGCAGATGATGATGCCGAACGGCGACAAGGAGATCACCCTGCACCCCGGCGATATTATCGCGATCCCCAAGACCGGTTTCTCCAAGGCGACTACCGTGATTACCAAGCTCAGCCCGATTGCAACGATGCTCACGATCGGCGCACTTCTTCAATAGCGACTAATTTTCGCTGTTTTTAGACTTTCTGATTCGATAGCCGGCCTCCCCCGAGTCGGCGCAGCCAAAACAGGTACAAGGATCCCGACGGCATGTATATCACTCCGGTCAATCCCGCCGAACAACGCAGCGCTCCCGTAGCTCCTCAGCAGCCCCTCCGTCCTGCGACCCGAGGGCCGGTCGTGAAGTTCAATGTTATGCGCAGCCTGCAGCTGCACGCCGTCACTGCTGCGGTTGTCGCCCTGGTCGTGCTCGGCTTGGGACTTGCGTTTCTCTTGCGCGGCTCCGTCATGTATCAGACCGCCAGCATTGTCTATGTGTCGCCGACCTTCCCCGCCACCCTCCACTCGGAGCGGGAGCAGGAATACCCCTACGACTCCTACGTGCAGGAGCAGGTGCATGCGATCACCAACTACGACGTGATCGAAGATGCGATTCGCCATCTGCCGCCCGGAGTATGGGGGAATCCGGCAGCACCCGACCAATCCTCCGTCGAAAGACTGCAGCGATCCATCGAAGCAGAGCGCATCGGCACCACCTACCAGGTCGGAATCGTACTCGTGGGACCGCATCCGGAGCACCTCGCCGACGTCGTCAACGCAGTCACGGATTCCTTCCTCAGAAAAGCCAAGTCGCAGGAGTTTTACGGCCGCGACGAACGACTCGCTGCCCTGCGCCAGACGCGCGACAGTATCCAAAAAGAAAAGGATGCGAAGATTCAGCAGCTGGCGGATATCACGCGCTCCCTGGGAATGGCGTCGGTAAGCAGTTCGGTTATCAATCCGTTCGATAGCGAGCTGGGCAAGATGCGCGGCGATCTCAGCACCGCTCACGAGCAGAAAATCCAGGCCGAAGCGCAGTTGAGCGCCTTGCAGTCGGGAGATCCGTCGGCGCCGAACTCCGCCCTCAATGCAACCGCCGACGAGATCATCCAGACCGATCCCGGGCTCTCTGCGATGAAAGCGAATCTAGCGCAGAAGCGGGCGACGCTGCTGGAACAGCTTGCCGGCCTGACGCCAAATCACCCCTTGCGCAAGGAAACAGAAGCGCAGCTCGCCCAGATCGACACAGCCCTGCTCAACATGCAGAACGATCTGAGGAAGAAAGCGGCGACCCGTCTCGAGCAGAAGCTGCGCTCCGAGGTCAATCGCTCTTCCACCGTGGAGTCGAAGCTGCTCGGCGACATGCAGCAGGAGACCGGGGCCGCAGCTTCGGCTGGTCCCAAGCTGCAGAGCGCCCAGGAACTCAGCGCCGACATCACCCGGCTTGACGCCCGCTATACCGAAGTCGATACCCGCATCGGCGATCTGGAGCTGGAGAGCAGCTCTCCGGGCTCGGTTCACCTCTTTTCGCCCGCGCTGCCCCCGCTCAGCCCGATTCCCAGCAAGAAAAAGCAGCTGTTGCCGCTGTTATTGCCCATCTCTCTGCTTCTCGGAGTGATGGCTGCCGTGCTCGTAGATATGCTCGATCCGCATGTCTACAACTCCAGCGATGTAGAGGGGGTCCTCGGCTTCGCTCCAATCGGTATGCTGCTGAACGACGGTGACGTTACGCAGCGGGTCTTCGACGAGTGCATTCTGCGCCTCGCCGCGGGAATCGATCACTCGACCCGGGTTGCGGGTGCGCGCACCTTCGTCTTTACCGCAGTCGGTTCCGGAGCCGGCACCACCTCGATTGTCGAGAACCTGGGCAGCTCGCTCGCCCGGCTCGGCCGCAAGACGTTGACCATCGACGCCTCGGGAAACACGGCGCCCGTAGCTTACGTGACCATCGGCGCCAATGGCGCTACCCAACCGGCCGGTATGGAGAATGCTTCACCGGGCGGCCCCGGCCTCAATCTGCAGGCGTCCAGCGTCGTGACCGACATCCTGCCCACGCACGCTGCTCCTCTCTCCGGTTTCGTCGCCAAGGCCTTTCAGGAGCTGACCCGGGAATACGATATTGTCCTGATCGACGCCGCTCCGCTTCTGATCTCGGCCGAGACGGAGTATCTGGCTCGCTGTGCGGACGTCACGCTGCTGGTCGCAGAGGCAGGAAAGACCAGCCGCCACAAAATCAAGCGCACGGCGCGTCTGCTGGAACGCCTCGATGTCCAAGGCGCAGCAGCGGTGATCAACAAGGTCCGCCTGGTGCGGGTCGAAGAGAATCTCAAGCACGACCTGAAGGAATTCACGGCTCGCGAGAATGAAATGAACCTGCGCTGGCGTCCCCGCCAGCCGATGACCACTCCCACGGCGGCCGGAAACCCTTTCAGCCAGCCGGTCGAGGAGATGAGGACGGAAGAAACGGTCAGTTTCACCACCGAGGGGAACTGACCCTCTGCCCCTTTTGGGGGAGGTTCTTCTTGCTAACGCAAGATTAGGCTTTTAGCTTAGAGGGCTCTCTTCTTAACACCGCTCAACATTCCTTGAACCGCTCTCCTCGCGTTACTTTATGACAACCAGGTCCCAAGAAGACGACAAAAAACTCCCTGCAAGTGGCTTTTCTCAGCAGCAAACCAATGCTGCCACGGAGACCAGGCAGAGCGGAGCTATGTTGGAATCCGCGGTGGCCGGGGTATGGCAGGAGATGCTCGGACTGCCGTCGGTAGGCCGCGAAGATAACTTCTTCGATCTAGGCGGCACATCGCTTCTGGCCACTCGGTTACTCTCGAAGCTGAACCAGACCTTCGGCCGTAAACTTCCCGCTTCGACGGTCTTCGAATATACGACCGTTCGTTCCATGGCTGAATTCCTGGGCCGCGAGAATACTCCCCACATCGAAACGCTCGCCGCAGATACACCGCAAAAGAACGACAAGCGGGATGCCTCCAATGGAGTCGCCATCATCGGCATGACCGGACGCTTCCCGGGCGCCGATTCCGTCGAGCAATTTTGGAAGAATCTCTGCGACGGTGTGGAGTCGATCACCTTCTTCACACAGGATCAGCTGGAAACGACACCGCCATCTGCGGAGGCCGGCCAGCGTTATGTCGCGGCACGTCCCATCCTCGAGAATGCCTCGCTCTTCGACGCCAACTTTTTCGGCATCTATCCCAAGGAAGCCGAGCAGATGGATCCCCAGCACCGCGTCTTCCTGGAATGCGCATGGGAGGTGTTAGAGCGGGCCGGCTACGATCCGGCGCACACGAAAGACTCCGTAGGCGTCTTCGCCGGGTGCAGCATGAACACTTACTTCATGCACAACCTGGCGGGTAACCGGAGCTTTCTCGAAGACTTTACCGGCTCCTATCAGACCGGGTCCTACGTCACCATGCTGGGCAACGACAAGGACTTTCTGCCCACTCGCATCTCATACAAGCTGAATCTGCGCGGTCCCAGCATCGCGGTGCAAAGCGCCTGCTCGACCTCTCTGGTCGCCGTGAGCCAGGCATGCCAGAGTCTTCTCACCTTTGGCTGCGACATGGCTTTGGCCGGAGCAGTCTCGATCACTTTCCCGCAACAACGGGGTTATGTCGCGCAGGAAGGCGGGCTGGCTTCGCTCGACGGCCATTGCCGCCCTTTCGATCACCTGGCCAGTGGAACCGTCTTCGGTTCGGGCGCCGGGGTGGTTCTGCTCAAGCGGCTTGAGGATGCGGTCGCCGACGGCGACCAGGTGCTGGCGGTCATCCGCGGCTTCTCGATCAACAATGACGGCTCGGCGAAGGTGGGCTACACCGCGCCCGGCGTCGAAGGCCAGTCGGAAGTGATCGCCCGCGCGCAAAAGATGGCCGGCGTTCCGGCCGAGAGCATCACCTATCTTGAAGCCCACGGAACTGCGACGCCGCTGGGCGATCCCATCGAAGTCGCGGCCCTTACCAAGGCCTTTGCGCGTTCCACACAGGCCAAGCAGTTCTGCGCTATCGGGACCGCCAAGGCCAATGTCGGCCATCTGGATGTCGCCGCGGGCGCTGCCGGGCTGATCAAAACCGTGCTGCAGATGGAGAATCGATGGATTCCCAGGCTGCTGCACTATGAGCAGCCGAATCCACATCTCGATCTCGAGAACACGCCTTTCTTCATCGCCAAAGATGCGGGTAAGTGGGAGCCGAAAGATGCTCCGCTACGCGCCGGAGTGAGCGCCTTCGGCATCGGCGGCACCAACGCGCATCTCGTCGTCGAAGAAGCGCCGAAGCTTCCTGCTTCCGAAGCAGGCCGTCGCGATCAGCTCCTCGTCTGGTCGGCCAAGACGCCGACCGCGCTCGAGGCTTTGAGGAAAGATCTCGCCGATCATCTTGCTGCGCATCCCGATATCGATCTGGCCGACGCGGCGTATACCCTGCAGACCGGACGCAGCCGTCATCAATATCGCGCTGCGCTGGTAGTTGAGTCTGTTGAAGATGCCATTCAGAATCTAAAAGACGAGGGCAGCAAAAAGATTCTGCGCGAAGACCGCGCGACCACCAATCCTTCGGTGGTCTTCTGCTTTCCCGGCCAGGGCGTGCAAACCCTCTTCATGGGCCGCGAGCTTTACGAGACCGAGCCGGTCTTCCGGCGGGCACTCGAGGATTGCAATGCGAGGCTGCTGCCCCTGCTGGGCGAAAGCCTGATCGATCTTCTCTATCCGAAAGAAGACACGCCCGAAGCCGCTGCAAAGCTCAATGAAACCGAGCGGGCGCAGCCGGCTATCTTCTCCATCGAATATGCGCTGGCTCAGCTGTGGATGTCATGGGGGATCAAGCCCCAGGCCCTGGTCGGGCACAGTGTCGGCGAATATGTCGCCCTGTGTGTCGCGGGCGCATTCTCGCTCGATGATGCGCTGCGAATGATTGCTGTGCGCAGCCGCCTGATGCAGAAGATGCCGCGCGGCTCCATGCTCTCGGTGCGCGCGAATGAGGCCAAGGTCCTCGCGCTGCTCGACGGCACGCTCGACCTTGCAGCCGTCAATGGTCCCCAGCTGTGTGTCGTCTCAGGAGCCGACGACGCCATTGCCGCCTTCAGCGCGAAGCTCGACGCTGAAAGCATTGTTTATCGCAAGCTGGTAACCTCGCACGCCTTCCATAGCAGGATGGTGGAGGAGGCGCTGCCACCCTTCGCGGAGTTCGTACGCGGCATCCGCTTCAACGAGCCGCAGATTCCGGTCGTTTCAACGGTCACTGGACATTGGCTGACCGCTGTCGACATTGCCAAGCCCGAATACTGGACCCGGCAACTTCGCCAGACAGTCCGCTTCGCCGATGCCATCACCGAGCTGTCCGGCACTCCGGAGCGTATCTTCCTCGAAGTCGGGCCGTCGGAGACTTTAGTCCAGCTGATTCGCCAGACCATCGGACAAGTGTCAGGCAGCCAGGCGGCAGGCAAACAGCTATCGGCACATGTGGTCTTAGCTTCTCTGCCCTCCAGTCGCGAAGGACTCCGCGCCGATGCGGCAATTCAGAACGCGGTGGGGCGGCTTTGGGCTTCAGGAGCAGTCGTTGACTGGGCCACGTTTCACGAGGGCGCTCGCCGCAAGCGAGTGCTGCTGCCGACCTATCCCTTTGAACGAAAGAGATACTGGGTCGCACCGGTCCGCAGCACGCCGTCGCATCCTGCAATAAAGAGCGAGGGAGCAGAGAACGCGCAGACTCTCACGCTGGTTTCAGAAAGCAATCAGGCATCCCTGCTTCCTTCTACCGAGGTTTCTCCCATGGCCACCTTTGCCTCCCAGACTCCGAGCATGTTTGACGGGCTCAAATCGCTGATCGCCGACCTTTCCGGCGTCGAACTCAGCAATGCCGACAGCGGCGCATCGTTTCTCGAACTGGGCTTCGATTCGCTCTTCCTCACCCAGCTGACTCAGTCCATCCAATCGAAGTATCGGGTCAAGCTGACCTTCCGGCAGATCATGGAAAGCTACTCCACGCCGGATCTGTTAGTCGCGCATCTGGAAAATACGGTCGCTCCCGAGCTGCGTCCAACAGCCGCTCCACAGCCAGCCGCGTCTGCGGCGGCGACCATCTCAGCACCAGCCGCTGCAGCTCCGATTCTGCCTTCAGTCGCTGCCTCCGGTTCGGCTGCCTCCGGTTCGATGGAGGCGCTCTTCGCAGCGCAGGCGCAGGCGTTATCGCAGCTCTTTCAGCAGCAACTGGCCACGCTCTCCGGCCGTCCCGCTGAGGTTTCAGCGCCGGCAGCCGCGGTCATTGCGCCGGCACCCGCACCGGTTTCCGCGCTTCCCGTCAATCCCGCCCCTGCAACTCCAGCGGTAGTCGAAGAAGCTCCGGCCAAGCCTGTCTTCATTCCTTTCAAGCCGATTCAGCGCGGAGCAGACGCCGGCCTCAATGCGACGCAGCAGAATTATCTCGACGGCCTGATCCGGAAATACAATCAACGCACCCACAGCTCCAAGGAGTTCACCCAGGCGCATCGCTCGGTCTTTGCCGATGGCCGCGTGGTCTCAGGCTTCAACGCGCAGATCAAAGACCTGATCTATCCGCTGGTCGTCGACCGCGCCTCAGGCGCCTATCTCTGGGACAAAGACGGCAACCGCTATATCGACATCCTCAACGGCTTCGGCGCAATTCTTTACGGCCACTCCCCGCAATGGCTCACCGAGGCGTTGCGCAAGCAGCTTGAGGTAGGCTTCCCCATCGGTCCGCAGACCGAGCTGGCCGGCGAGTGCGCGGAGCTAATCCGCGACCTGACCGGTATGGAGCGGGTGGCCTTCTGCAATACGGGCTCCGAAGCAGTGATGGGAGCGATGCGTCTGGCCCGCACCGTGACCGGCCGCAACCTGGTCGTGGTCTTCTCCGGCGATTATCACGGCAGCTTCGACGAAGTGCTGGTGAAGGCAGTCGGAAAGCATCGCACCGTGCCCATCGCGCCCGGCATTCCGCGTGAGAGCGTGGCCAACATGCTGGTTCTCGACTACGGGACCGAGGAAAGCCTCGCCATCATCCGCCAGCGCGCCGATGAGATTGCCGCAGTCCTAGTTGAGCCGGTGCAGAGCCGCCATCCCGATCTTCGCCCGGTGGAGTTTCTGCACGAGGTTCGGCGCATCACCGCAAACCACGGCGCGGCGCTGATCTTCGACGAGGTTGTAACCGGATTTCGCACTCATCCCGGCGGCATGCAGGCGGTCTTTGGCATCAAGGCGGATCTTGCCACCTATGGCAAAGTCGTCGCAGGCGGCTTGCCGGTCGGCGTGCTCGCCGGCCGCCCGGAGTTCATGAACGCGCTGGACGGAGGCATGTGGCAGTACGGCGACGCCTCCTTCCCGGAAGCTGGCGTGACATTCTATGCCGGAACCTTCATGCGCCATCCTCTGGCCATGGCGGCGGTGCGCGCCTGCATGCACCATCTCAAAGATGCCGGTCCCGCGCTGCAGGAAGGCGTCGCCACCAAGACGGCGGCGCTGGTGCGTGACCTTCAAGGCATGTTCCGGGACTTCTCCCATCCTTCTACGATCGAAAGCTATTCGTCCTGGTTCTACCTCCCGGTTCCGAGCGAACCCTTTCTCGCACGGATGCTTCATTTCCATCTGCGCGAACAGGGTATTCACATTCAGGAAGGCTTCCCCTGCTTCCTCACCACTGCACATACGCAGGAAGACTTTGACTTTGTGCGCCAGGCTTTCCGTCACAGCCTGGAACAGATGCGGGAAGGCCAGGCTCTCCCTCTGCATGATGGCTCCGCGCAGGTCCAGTCTCAGGCCGCGCCCATACCGTCCACGGAAGCTCCATCTCAGGTTGGAGCGGAAACGACTGCCGTTCGAGTCGTCCCGATATCGGAAGAGCAGCGAGAGATTCTGCTGGGCACGCAACTCGGCCACGATGCCAACTGCGCCTTCAATGAATCGACCTCTCTGGTTCTAAGGGGAAATCTGAATGAGGCGGCATTGACGTCTGCTTTGCAGACTCTCCTTGACCGCCACGAGGCGCTTCGCCTTTCCATCGACATGGAACAGGAGGCGGCCCGGATCGAGCCCACGCTGTCTCTCGATCTGCAGCATGACGATCTGAGCCAGCTTCCCTCCGAAGATCAAGGGTCGCAACTGGCCGCAATCCTGGAGAATGAAGCCTCTACGCCCTTCGATCTGCGTCAGGTTCCGCTCTTCCGCGTGAGGCTGGTCAAGCTCTCGCCCGAGGAACATCATCTCGTCTTCACCGCTCACCACATCATCTTCGATGGATGGTCTACGAACGTCTTTTATGGCGAGTTGAGCCAGCTCTACAACGCGCATGCCGCAGGCCAGAGAGCGACTCTCGGCGACGCGCTGCGCTTCAGTGAGTTCTCCCAGCGATCGGCGAGTCCGAGCGGAGTGCAGGAGCAGAATTCCGCCGAAGAGTACTGGCTGAACCAGTTCAAGACCGTTCCTTCGCCGCTGCAGATTCCAACCGACAGGCCTCGGCCCGCATTGCGCACCAATCGCGGCACCAGCAAGCGTTTTGTGATTCCCGAAGAGATGGCGGCGGCGGTTCGCAAGGCGGGCGCGCGTCAGGGCAGCACGCTGTTCGCAACCATGCTGGCCTCGAGTGCTTTGCTGCTGCATCGCCTCACCGACCAGGACGACATCGTGCTCGGCATCCCCATGGCCGGACAGTCCAAGGTTGAAAATGGGAATTCCGTTATCGCCCACGGCGTCAACTTCCTGCCCATCCGCAGCCGCTTCGAGCCCGATCAGCCTTTCGCGCAGTTTGTGAAGAACACGCGCAGCACGCTGCTCGATGCCTACGACAACCAGGACTACACCTACGGAACTCTGCTGCGGAAGCTAAAGATTCCCCGCGACCCATCCCGCCTGCAGCTGATCGAATTCCAAGTCAACGTGGATCAGATGGGATCGGCGCTCGACTTCAACAGCCTCTCCGTCGATCTCTTCGGCAATCCGAAGACCTTCGTCAACATGGATGTGTTCTTCAACTTTGTCGATCGCGGCAAAGAGATCTGGCTGGAGTGCGACTTCAACACCGATCTCTTCGATGAAACGACGATCGAACGCTGGTTCGGGCACCTGAAGGCCATTCTGACGACTTTCTGCGAGAACCCGGCCCTGCCCAGCGCGGAAGTCTCCCTGATGAGTGCGGAGCAGCTGCGGGAAGTCCTGACGGTCTGGAACCAGACTGCCACGGAGTATCCACGCAACTCGTCACTACACCGCATCTTTGAGCAGCAGGTGCGGCTGACGCCCTCTGCCATCGCGGTCCTCAGCGATCAGCATCAGTTCACGTATGCCGAGTTGAACGAGAAGGCCAATCAACTGGCTCACTTCCTGCTTGGCTCCGGAGTGACGCCAGGCTCGCGTGTGGCTCTTTGCCTCAACCGCTCGGCGGAAGTGATCGTCAGCCTGATGGCCATTCTGAAGGCCGGGGCAGCCTACGTGCCGATCGATCCCAGTTATCCGGCTCCTCGTATCAAGTACCTGGTTGAAGATTGCGCCGCTCCGGTGCTGCTGACCAGCCGGACGCTGGCAGCGAAGCTGCCGGAACTTCAAACCACCATCGTTGCGCTCGATGCCGATTGGGCGTCCATCGCGATTGAAGACCCCGCGAATCTTTCCCACGACGGCAGCGCCGACGATCTGGCCTACGTGATGTACACCTCGGGATCGACCGGCAATCCCAAGGGCGTTCTGATTCCTCACCGCGCCGTCCTACGGCTGGTGCAAAACAACACCTTTGCCGACTTCAGCACCGATCAGGTCTTTCTGCAGCTCGCGCCACTCTCGTTCGATGCTTCCACCTTCGAGATCTGGGGAGCGTTACTGAACGGGGCACGGCTGGTGATCGCCGCTGGCGAGCGCATTACTCCCGAAGAGATCGGGCGGCAGGTCGCGCAGTACGGTGTGACCACGATATGGCTCACCGCTGCGCTCTTCCATCTGATCGTGACGGAGTACATCCAAGTCCTAAGTCCGTTGCGCCAGCTCCTGGCCGGCGGCGACTCTCTTTCGCTGACCCATGTCCGGCGGGTCTGCGAGGAACTGCCGCACGTGCGGCTCATCAACGGCTACGGTCCGACAGAAAACACCACCTTCACCTGCTGCCATCCGATTACGCTCGAGAGCACCGCGCAGGAGACCGTCCCGATCGGCCGCCCCATCGCAAATACGCGTGTATATCTTCTCGATGGCCGGCGCATGCCGCTTCCGGTGGGAGTGGCGGGCGAGCTTTACGCAGCGGGCGATGGTCTGGCTCTCGGATATCTCAATGCTGCCGAGCTGACTGAGCAGAAGTTCGTCACTCATACCTTCGCCAATGGCGTCACCGAGCGGCTGTACCGCACCGGCGACCTGGCGCGCTATCGCCCGGACGGGACCATCGAGTTCCTCGGCCGGATCGACACGCAGGTGAAGATTCGCGGCTACCGCATCGAACTGGGAGAGATTGAATACGCTCTTGAGCAGTCGCCTAAGGTGCGCTCGGCGGTAGTTGCGGTGCGTACCGATTGGGTTACTCCTAACGACAGCCCGGGTGACAAGCGCCTGGTGGCGTATGTAATTCCAGAGCAGAGTGGAGATACAGCCGCGCTGGTTCAGGAACTTCGCGATCATCTCCAGGCGCAGCTTCCCGAATACATGCGCCCGGCCGCGGTCATGGTTGTGGATAGCTTCCCGCGTACCTTGAATGGGAAAGTAGATCGCAGAGCGCTGCCGGCGCCGGTAGCCGAGCAGTTGATGAGGCAGCGGCCGGTAGTTTACGCGCGAAACCCCACCGAGGAGTTAATGGCCGGCATCTGGGAAAAGGTGCTGGGACTTAAAAATGTCAGCGTCGAAGATAGCATTTTCGAAGTTGGCGGCGATTCGCTGCTTATCTTCCGCATGACGACCATGGCCAATCAAGGTGGCTTGAAGGTTACTGCCCGGGACTTTTTTCAATACAAAACGATAGCCTCTATCTGCGAACATCTTGAGACGGGGGCCGAAGAGGAGACAGGCGGCAAACGGGCCGGCGCAATTCAGGCAATTCCCCGTTCGCAACGCCGCCAGAAACTAACCTCTCTCCAGTAGTTCGTCTGTCGAAGCTAGGGTAAGATTTACTTCAATCGATAAGGATCAGCTTTTGCAGGAAGTCGATATCAGTATCCAGAACAATGGAGATTTCTCTGTCTGCCAAGTTCCGAAGACAGATGAAGTATTCGTGTTTCCGGCCAGCCTCGAGCAACACCGCTACTGGATCCTCGATCAGGTGGCTGCTGAATCGACCGCGTCCAATATGGCCATCGCCTTCCGGCTGGAGGGCGAAGTCAACGACGCGCTGGTGGAGCAATCGATTTCCGAGCTCAGTCTTCGCCATGAGGCCTTGCGCACCACCTTCCGGATGGTGAAGGGCGAGCTGATGCAAGTTATCTCAGAAGAATCGAGCTACCATTTTTCGGTTGCCGATCTCAGCAGTTTTCCCGACAAAACTCGTCAGTCAAAAGCAGAAGACCTGATCCGCGAACATAGCCATGTGAAGATCGACCTGGCCAAGGGACCGCTATTTCTTGCGCGGCTCGTTCATCTGGACAGCCGGAATCACTTCCTGGCCCTCACCATTCATCACAGTGTCTGCGATGGTTGGTCGAATGGCATTCTGGTTCGCGACTTTGCCGCTTATTATTTCTCGCTGGCTAACCGAACGAGTTCTAATCTGGCCGAACTTCCCTTCCAGTTCGCCGACTTTACCGAGTGGCAAAAGGAATGGCTGGATACCGACGATGCGCGTAACGCGCTGACGTTCTGGAAGGAGCAGATCGGGCGCAACGTTCCTGCACTCGACCTTCCCTGCGACCGCCCGCGCACGGCGCGCAAAGACGGCCCCGGCGAAATCGAGTCGCAGCTCCTCTCGCCTGAGCTCAACGCGCGCATCAAAGCCTTCTGCCGAAGCAGCGAAGCCACCATGCACCAGGTGCTGCTTGCTGCCTTTGAGGCTCTTCTGTCGCGCTACACGGGCCAGACCGAATTCCTGCTGGGATCGAGCATTGCCAACCGCACCCAGCCGGGCATGGAGAACGTGGTCGGCCGTTTCGCCAATCCTCAGGTCATTCTTGCGAATGCGGATGGAAATCCGACCTTCCGCGAACTGCTGAGCCGGGTGATCGACTGGAGCAGCCGCGCCTACGCGCATCAGGATCTGCCCTTTTCACGCTTGATGGAGGAATTCCAGCTCGGCTCGACTGGAGCTTCCTCGCAGTTCCTGCAGGTTTACTTCGTCTATCAGCGGGCCTTCATGCAGCCGCAGCAGGCCGGCGAGAGCCTTAAGATTACGCCGCGGCCATCGGTCAGCGGCGGCGTCAACTTCGACATGCTGGTGAGCGTTGTCGAACGCGCGGAAGGCCCTCGCGTGCAGATCGAATACAACACTGACCTCTTCGATGCCCAGCGCATCCGCACTTTTATCGATCTGTACATCCGGGTCATCGATACGATCACCGGCAATGACGCGCTGAAAATCTCTGAACTGCCCTTGCTGTCCGCCCAAGAGCAGTCGGCGCTTTCCGATGCAGGCCGTGGTGAAGCATTCTCCCCTGCGCCTGCGCTGTCATTGGTCGAGGCATTCGATCAACATGCCTCGCAACTGGGCGAAGCCATCGCCATTGTCTCGGGTAAAGAGCGGACATCCTGGAAAGAGCTTCAACGCACCAGCCTCAAATTCGCCTCCACCCTGCAAACGATGGGCATTCAACGCGGACAGGCGGTGGCTGTGCGTCTGGAAGCGAATGCCGATGCGGCGGCAGCAGTTCTTGCCGTGCTTCGACTAGGCGCTGTCGTCATGCCTATCCCGGCAACGACCACCGCCGAAGAGTGGACTCGTATTCTTACCGAATTGCAGCCAGCCGCGGCCCTGGCCTCTGAGAATTTCGCCCCCACTGTCACCTCGGTCCTAAGCTTTAAAGCGCTCAAGAAGTCCGATTCGAAAGACCCCGGGGTCGCTGGTTCCTCAGCCACAGATAACGCGGCACAGATCCTTTCTCTGGATTCGCACGGACACTACAGGACCGCAGCGGTCTCGCACCGCGTCATCTTCGAGCAGTTTCAGGCGACGGCGGAGCGGTTGAAAATCCGCTCCGGCAGCAAAGTCTTGATATTCCCAGCAGAGACGGCCATTGATGCCTGGACCGACCTGCTGCTGCCGCTGACTAGCGGCGCTGGCATCATCTATTCAGACGAGAGGGACGCGGGCTTTCTGCAGCGGGTTCTCTCCAAGGAGCAGCCGGAAGTCGCCTTTGCCGCACCCAGCGAATGGCTCACGCTGTTGCTTTCCAACTGGCGCGCCGATGCCGGCCTGCAGATAGTCTGCCGCGGGGAACGATTGCCCGCAAATATATCTCAGCAGCTCGCACGCGCAGGATCTGCCTGGTCGCTGCTCTCTTCCGCCGCGGTGGGCGGACCCGTCGGCCTCACTCGTCTGGTAGAAAGCCGCACGCAGCAGTGGCCGCTTGCACCTCTTCCCGGCCAGCAGCTTGTCGTTCGAGATCAGTGGGGAAACCTCACGCCGGAGGGAGTGACCGGAGAACTCTGGCTCGGCCAGATCGAACCGGTTCGGACCGGTTATCTCGCGCGGTTTTCGTCGACAGCGGGATTCGAATTGATCGAAACGCCCGATCGCTCGGTTCGCATTGGCGGCTATCAGCTGCATCTGGGCGAGCTCGAAGACCGCCTGTTAGGTCATCCAGACGTGGTGAAAGCTAAAGCTTCCCTTCAGCATGGCCCCGACGGAACAGCCGAGCTCATCGCCTATATTGCCGGCGCTAAGGCCGATCCGCCGAACCGGAATGAAGTCAGCGCGTTTCTCCGCGCCAACGCTCCCGATCATCTTTCGCGCGCCGAGATCGTAGCCGTCCAGTCCATTCCCTGCCAGCTGGATGGCACTCCCAACCTTGCTTTGCTGCCGCGCCCCGACCGGACGCAGCCGACGCATGCCAGTTCAGGCGACGCGGCTCCTCCACGCGATGAGCTGGAAGCTAAACTGCTCGCCATCTGGGAAGAAGTTCTGGGCGTGCAGGGCATCGGAACGAAGACCAGCTTCTTCACCCTGGGCGGGTATTCGCTGCTCATCGTTCGCCTGTTCGCAAAGATCAACAAGGCGATGGGGAGATCGCTTCCCATCACCACCATCTTCAATGCTCCGACCATCGAGCAGCTGGCCGATATACTGCGCGGGCGTAAGGCCTATTCCGCGCTGGTCCCGGTGCAGGCGGGCGGAGACAAACCTCCCTTCTTCCTGGTTCACTCCTATCTGCTCTACGCAGGGCTGCCGTCGTCGCTCGGTCCGGACTATCCGTTCTACGGCCTGCGCGAACTCGACAACGAAGAAGAGATGAACATCGAAGCTCGGGTCACTTCCTATGTGAAGGCGATTCGCTCCGTACAGCCTCAGGGACCGTACTACCTGGGAGGATGGTGCGCGGCCGGTCCGCTTACCGTCGAGATGGCAAGGCAGCTGACCGAGTCTGGAGAGAAGGTCGCGCTCATCGTGCTCTTCGATTCCTGGCGTCCCGGTTATGCCGAAGAGCTTTCATCCCAACAGGCCAGCCGGAAGCGTGCCGCGTGGATGACCCGCAACCGGTGGAAGTACGCCTTCCATGCCCGCAAGCTTCGCAAGCTCTCGACCGGCGGCAAGGCCCAGTACGTGTGGAACGCCGTCATGCACAAATACAGAACGACGCGCGATGCTCTCTTTATCAAGCATTGGTCGACTGCCCGGTGGATGTCGAAGCAGTTCGGCTTCGCTCTGCCGCACTTTATGCACAACATCAGCCTGGACACCCTGAACTCGGTGGCCAATTACAAGGGAACGCCCTTTTCCTGCCGCATTACGCTGATGCGGGCGACCGATTCGCAACCGATCCCCGGGTCCGATATAGCCTGCGGATGGTCGCGGATTGCGACCGAAGGCGTGGAAGTTCTTTGGGCTCCGGGCAATCACGAAACAATGTTCAAAGAGCCGAACTTGAGCGTCGTAGGCAAGATGCTTTCCGAGCAGCTGGAAAAAGCTCAGCAAACGGCGTGAAGCCTGCCGCATTTTTCGTTCTCTCAAACACCATTGCTACCATTGATATCCAGAGGCTAGGTTCTTGGCTTCAGGGGGCTTTCGATCTGTACCCCGAACGGGTTATCGACCGGCGCTACCATGCCAATTCTAATTTCTGACAGAGATCGATTTCCCGCACTCTGCGGACGGGATTCCGAATTGATATCTCGAGACACCGTTCCTGGGCTATTTCCCTCTCCTGCTGCGCCCACGCTGAAAGTCCAGGAGGTTCATCTCTGGGCTCTGCCCTCGGGTACGAAAGAGATTGCCGACTACACCTCGCTGCTCAGCTCGATGGAGATGGACCGTGCCAAACGCTTTCGCTTTTCCGATCTCTCTCAAAGATTCGTCCTCGATCATGGACGCCTCCGGCTGCTGCTCGGAGCTTACCTGGAGATCGATCCGCGGAGCCTGGTCTTCGCGGAAAATGAGCAGGGCAAGCCGCGTGTCAGCTGGCCGGATTGCCGCCTGCGATTCAACATGTCGCACACGCGCGGGCTCACAATGATTGCCGTATGCCTTGACGCCGAGCTGGGCATCGATGTGGAGGAGCTTCGCGTGATCGAAGAGCGGGATGCAATCGCTGCCTCCCACTTCTCTCCGCTCGAGAGCCAGACCTTGCAGGCGCAGCCGGAAGAGGAACGCGATGCGGCGTTTCTACGCTGCTGGACACGCAAAGAGGCGTATATCAAAGCGCGCGGCGAGGGTCTTTCCCTGCCGCTCGATCAATTTGCGGTTACTCTGGCTGCCCACGATCACCCTGCGCTGCTGCATTGCGCGTGGGATGAGCGCGAGCCGCAGCGGTGGAGGATCGAGCATTTGCAGCCGACAGCAGCCCACGTCGGCGCATTGACCATTGGACAGGGCGACTGGTCCTTCCTGCATTTCACCTGGCCGGCAGGAAATCAGCCCCAGCAAGCTTTCGGAGACAGACTATGAGCACCGCCGTTGCAATGAATCACGCATCATCCAGAGCTGAATCCACTACCCGCTCCATCGAACGGCGCTCTGCCGCCGATCTGCCCTACGAGCGCTTCCTCAAGGAGTATCTCGAGCCGAATCGTCCAGTCATCATCTCCGGCGCCGCGCCGCAATGGAATGCGATGCGCACCTGGACCCCGGAGTTCTTCAAGAATCGCTTCGGATCGCTGACCGTCAACGTCTCTTACGAGACCAAGATGAAGATGTCCGAATTGATCGATGCCGTCCTGGCCTCGACGCCGGAGAAACCCGGTCCCTACCTCCATAAGGTCATTATTTATCGCGATATGCCGGAGCTGCTTGCCGATCTTTCTCCGGACAACGTTTATGCGTTCCCGCGCCGCTACGCCGGCTCTCTGATGCAGGAGCGCTTCCGTCGTCCGGATGGCTTCCTCAAGCTGCTCATCGGTGGAGCGGGCGGCAAGTTTCCGCTTATGCACTACGACACCGACAACTCGCACGCCATGATTACCGAGATCTACGGCGACAAGGAGTTCATCCTCTTCCCTCCGGAAGACACGCAGTACATGTACCCTTTTGCGAATTCCTCGCATACCTCGGAGATCGAAAACCCCGATCAGGCCGATATCGTAAAGTATCCGCTCTTCGCTAAGGCTACAAAGTATCGCGGAACGGTCTATCCCGGAGATTCGATTCTGATCCCTTCGGCGTGGTGGCATGCAGCGCGGGCTCTCAATCCATCCATCTCGGTCTGCACCAACATGATGTATCGCTCCAACTGGCCAGGGTTTGTGAACGAAGCCTGCGATCCGGTAGCGGGCGGGAGCAGTGTCAACAGGCTGCTGAAACGCGCCTATCTGAATGGCCTGGGTGCGGTTCTTACCACCTGCGAAGGCCTGCAAAAGGCGATGCCGCGAGGGCCTCTTTCGAGGAAACTGGCGGAGTTTGCACCGCGTTACCGCCAGCAGCTGCCCACAGAAGTGGATTACCCGAAGCATCGCCGTACAGCGGCGTCCCAATCCTAGGTCCGTCATTGGAGCCGATTCCAATCTCACAAATGTCAGAAATCCAGCAAAAGGCGATCGCCGCACCACAGTCAGAGACAGTCACTCCCTGTCTGGATCGCGGTCTGCCTCGCGCGGGATTGCAGCGGGTCCTGCTCTCCCTGTTTTGTCTTTGCCTGTTCACGGCCATGCTCTCCGGATGCAATCTCAATAGAGCCAGCAGCCGTATCGCGTTCATGGGCGATTCGCATGTGGAAGCCTGGTCGCTGCCGCGCGCGAACCTCGGCAAGCGTGGACAGACAACATCCCAGATGCTGGTGCGCTTTCCGGGCCAGGTACTGGGCCACGGATACCAGCGGGTGATCATCCTGGGAGGCACCAACGATGTGCTGCTCGGCGTCTCTCCCGCCACAACCATCTCCAACCTCGCGCGCATGGTCGAGCTTGCGCAGAGCGGAGATGTCGAGCCCACTCTCTGCGAGATTCCGCCGATCTACCGTCCGGGGCCGGATTACAACCCGCAGATTCAGAGCCTGAACTCGCAGATCGCAGACCTCGCTGCTTCGCGCCATATCAAGCTGGTCGATTACTACGACCCGCTGCTCAACCATCGCAGCTACTACAGCGACGGTGTCCACATGAACCGCCGCGGCTACTTCACCATGGAACGCGCCATCCTGCAAGTTGAACCGCTCTTCTGAGGAATGATGATTACCGAGACTGAATTCGATATCACGCCGAACGAAGAGGACATCCCCGCGCCGCAAGAATATCCGCGCGCTCTCGAGTCGCGGGCCCTCAAAGGCACTTATTACGTAGTCGCCTCGCAAGGGCTGGCCATGGCCTTGCGCCTGGGAAGCAGCATCATTCTCACCCGCCTCTTCGTACCTGCGTACTTTGGCCTGATGGCGCTGGTCACCACCATCCTGGTGGGAATGAACCTCTTCTCCCATATCGGCCTGCAGGACAGCGTCATTCAGAATCCGCGCGGCGACGAGCCGGATTTTCTGAACACCGCCTGGACCCTGCAGGTGATTCGCGGCAGCATCCTGTGGCTGGTAACCATTCCTCTGGCATGGCCCATCGCGCGGTTCTACCACGAGCCTCGCATGATCCTGCTGATACCGATCCTGGGGCTGGGCAGCATCATCGCCGGATTCAGCTCTCCCAGCCTGCTCTCGCTGGCACGCCACATCGGTCTGGGGCGGCTCTCCGCGCTTGAGCTCTTCTCGCAGGCCCTGCAGCTGGTTATCACTGTCATCTGGGCATACTTCTGGCGTTCCATCTGGGTGCTGGCATGGACCCGGGTGATCGTCGAGATCACTCGTACGGCGATCAGCTATACGATGATGCCGGAGCTGCGGCCCAAGTTCACCTGGGAGAAGCGCGCGGTCTCCGAGCTCATCAACTTCGGCCGCTGGATTCTCGTCGGGACCGCACTCAATTTCCTGGCCGGACAATCCGACCGCCTCATCCTCGGGCGCCTGACCTCGATGCAGATGCTCGGGATCTACGGCATCGCCTTTACGTTGTCGGACATACCGCGGCAGGTGATAACCCAGTTCAGCGGGCGGGTTGGATTCCCGTTTATCGCCAAGTTCGCCGATCGCCCGCGCCCCGAGTTCCGGGCTGTCGTGCTCAAGTACCGCATGATGGTGCTGGCGGTTGGCGCAATCATGCTGGTAGGCGTCATCTGCTTTGGCGACATCTTCATCATCCACGTCTACGACAAGCGCTGGCATGAGGCCGCCTGGATGATTGCCATCCTGGCCCTCGGCCTCTGGCACACGCTGCTTTACAGCACCATCAGCCCGGCCATCATGGCGCTGCAAAAGGCGCATTACAACGCGGTCGCCTACGGGGTCTATTGCGTGACGCTCTTCGCCGCGCTGTACTTCGGTTTTCACTATTGGGGAATGGTCGGCGCGGTCGCGGCCGTCGCCGTCAGCGACCTTCCGGTCTATTTCGTGAACCTCTACAGCGGCTACCGCGAAGGTGTGGGAACCTTCGGGCAGGACCTCAAACTCACCTTCGGCTTTGCCTGCCTTCTGGCTCTGTCCTTGACGCTGAGATTTTCTCTGGGCTTCGGCTCACCATTTAGCCACATCCGGTAAATCCAGGCAGGACGCTGAATCGTTGCTCAGGTAGTAGAAAAGAAGTCGGAATTTGCGTCTATTCTATGCAACTCGACCGAAAGCGCTCAGACACTCTCGACCCTGTTTTTTTTGAACTTGCAGCATTTGCCACCTTAGGGGTATTTCACAGCCGCTTCGATGTACTTAACATCCCATCAGACGGCTTCGAAGGGACGGTCACCAGAGACGTCCTGCTGTCGATTCGATCGGCGTTTAAACGCTTGAGCATACGCCGCGGATGCGACATCATATGTTTGGAGCTGATACCACGTCTCTTGTGACGGGCATGGCGAAGCTTTGACGCACATCGATGAAGTACCAAAGTGAAGTACTATTTCATCGAGCTGTGTTCTCCAAACACGTTTACAGGCAAGGCTCCGGAAGCGATCGAGGAACGGTTTCTATTTTTGAGAAGTCTCCACCCCAGGGGATCTGAATGAATCTGCAGGCGCTGGTCATCTGTCTCGTGACCATTTTTGTGATCTGGCGCTATTCGGTTGAAGCGGCCGTGCTGAACGTCTATTTGCCGGTCTTGCTGCTGATTTCCAGCAGCTATTCCCTTCTGATTGCACATTTGCCTCCGACTTCACTTCAGGCACTCGCGCTCTATCCGATTGTTTTCTGGCTTTTCCTGTCACGGCCCTACTTGTGGCGCTTTCGACGCACCGATCTCTGGTTGCTCGCATTCTGTGCGGAAGCGTCCTATTCCGAATATCTAAATAGCGGATTTCCGGGCAACGGCATCTTTTCATTTGCAGGCTTCATTTCGGATTACTTCTTTCCGTACGTACTCGGGAAAATGCTTCTCGAAGAGCCAGGCTTTCGCGAACGGTTTGCGCGCCGCCTCGTTCTTCTTGTCTCGATTGTCGGCGTGTTCTCCACTCTGGAATTCGCCACCGGAAAAAACATCTTCCATATGGTTTCCACGCACCTGTTTCGAGGCTTTCCCGGCTGGTATTTTCAGATGCGGTATGGGTTCACGCGCATCCAAGGATCGCTGCCAGGCCCTGAGAATGCGGGGAATATCTTTCTCATCTGCATTTTCCTGGGATTTTGGCTGAGGTTTGTAGCCAAGTTTAGATTTCCACCCGAACGGAGTCTTCTCAAACTCCGTTCTTCTACCTGGACGCTGCTGGGACTTGTACTTGGATCGGCGATGACGCTTTCGCGCGGCCCGTGGCTGGGAATAGTATTCGGCCTACCCATCGCCCGGATAGGCAGAGCGAAAAATTTAGCTCTCGCAGTTTCTCTCACGCTCCTTCTGTTTCTGGTCGGATACGGTGCTGTCAGGCAGTGGGCCAAACAATACACAACGGTCAGTGAAGGTGTATCCGAAGATTCGGTGAGCGAGGCTCAAAGCACCGCAATCTACCGGCAGAAGGCCTTCGCGCAATATGAAGTGATTGCCGAAAAGGGCGGCTTGCTGGGATGGGGAATGAGCAACTGGCCTAAGGTCCCCGGCCTCGATTCGATCGACAACGAATATCTCCTGCTGAGAGTCAGCCAGGGCAAAATCGGATACTGGCTTTTCATGATCATGATCGTCGAAGCGGCTATCGGGATCTATCGCGCCGTGAGGGCCAGCTTAAATCCGATAGACACATGTTTTTATTTCTGTTTGGCCGGCGCGTTGGCGGGCCTGCTTGCTTCGCTCAACACCGTCTTTACGATTGGACAAACAACGGTGCTTCTGTGGTTGATCTTCGGCTGGATTCAGTCCCTGCAACCAACGCCTCTGCCCCCCGGCTGGGTATTCTCTGACATCAGGCAATTCCGTTTCAAGCGCGTCTTCGCATGAGGTAGCCAGCGAAGATTTGCATATACAGACAGTCTCGCTCCCGGCAAAGTTTTTGAAGATTGTTCGATCCGCTCCAGGTGTTGATTGCGCTCTGTTTCGGAGATGAAAAACGAAGAGGGCGTTCAATATCAATTTCTGGCCGATTGCCGGAGGATGACTCTATACTTGAGCGATTCTCCTCTTGCAATCAAGTACGACGAGGCTGGCGCAAAAGAGTACAGCGCTTGCCATAGAGAGATGGAATGGGCCAAATTTTCCCGCTATCAGCCTGATCTGGCAGATCCGAGATGACGAAGATGCATAGGAAGATCGATCGAGATGCGTCCAGCTCCCGGAACAGATTCCGGCCTCATATTATGTTTCCAGCGCACCCGCTAAGTTCGTTCTATCCACCCGCGCCATCCCCCCTGTGCGCCATTGCCATAAACACGAAAAGCGTATCTCATGAGATGTACTTGCGGCAGCCCAACCCCGTTCTCTGCTCAGTGGGCCGGAAGTCATCGCAAAACACATTAGAAAGCAAATACTTAAATTTCTTTGCTGAGAGTCGGGACTATGTTTTCAACGGCTGACAAACCAGTGAACGACTACTCCAGCAAAGGATCGGCCATGAGTCTGTTCGACGTGTTCGAGCGTATCGTCGTGATTAATTTAGTCGAGCGCAACGATCGTCGGCGGCATGTATTGGGTGAGTTGGCGAGCGTGGGTATCGACGAGAACGATCCCCGCTTCCAGATCTTCGCAGCGGTTCGCCCGGAGGACGCAGGCGGTTTCCCAAGTATTGGCGCTCGCGGATGCTTCATGAGCCATCTCGGCGTGATTGAAGAGGCCTTGCGGGATGGCGTAGAGCGCTTGCTGGTAGTGGAAGACGATCTTCGACTCGAATCCGCCGTTCACAAACAACAACCCGCGTTGGCCGAGCAGCTGCTCGATAGCAATTGGGATTTCGCCTACCTCGGTCACGTTGAGGCAATCCCCGGCGACCTGGCAGCACCGCAGTGGCTGGCGACGGATGTTCCCGTGCACTGCACCCATTTTTACGCGTTGAACAAGCGCGTGTTATTGCCGTTACACGATTATCTGCAGAGCTGCCTGACACGGCCGGTCGGCAGCGACGACGGCGGACCGATGCATGTCGATGGCGCCTACTCCATGTTCCGGGCACGCCACGCCGTCACCACTCTCATTGCCGCTCCATCACTGGGCGGCCAGCGCAGTTCGCGCAGCGATATCTACCCGAATCGCTGGTTCGACCGCCTGCCGGTATTGCGCTTCATTGCCGGTCTAGCGCGCGACATAAGGCTTATCCGGTGAGCCGTCCGGCTGAAGTTGTAAAGAAAGACCTTTTGCTCAAAAGAACCTGCAAAAGTAAAAAAATCTAGAGAATTGCCGATTCAGGGATACTTCTCTGCCGAACTCCCCTGTGAGGCCAAACTATGAGCTCAACAAAACAAAACCAACTTTCTGTCATCCTGGTATCGCCCAATGTGTCGGAACAAATGGGGGGAGAGGCGATCAAGGCGCTGCAGATCTATCTGGAGCTTCAGCGCCAGGGAATTCAGGTTCACCAGGTCACTCACGATCGAGTCAAGCGTGAGCTGGATGAAAAATATCCAGACATGAGCGTGTCCTACCTGAAAGACACGAAGCTCGAACGGTTTCTCAATCGCATGGGCCCGTTGGGTGTATTTCTGAATCCGATCTTTCTCTGGAAAGCTACACGGCTCGCAGAAAAGAAATTAAAGGAATATCCCGGCGCGATCATTCACTTCAACTCACCCGTCTCGCCGGTGTTGCCGTATTTTCGCGCTCGTGGAGCGCGCGTGGTCATTGGACCGATCAACGGCAACATTCACTATCCGCCCGCGTTTCGTACGCGCGAATCCTCTTCCTATCGCATGCGCCGCTGGCTGCACCCTATCCTGCAGTTTCTCCATCGCCACACGATTACCGGGAAACAGCATGCGGATGCTCTGCTGGTCGCCGGCGGCGAGCGGACCTACGAATCACTGCGCATGTGCGGCTGCCGCGACGAGCAGCTCGTCGACTCCATCGATAGCGGAGTCATGGACCGCCTCTACGCCAATTCCCGCATTACGCATGCGGGAAAGAATTTCCGCTTCTTTCAGAATGGCCGCTTAGTCAGGCATAAGGGCACGGACCTGGTCATCAAGGCACTGACGAAGACCAAAAATCCCATCGAATTCGACATTATCGGGCGCGGGCCTGCGCTGGAGGGCCTGAAGGCTCTGACAGCAGAATTGAACCTGCAGAATCGCGTTCACTTCATCGAATGGATTCCCGATCACAGCAAAGTCGCTGAGACGCTGCGTCAGTATCGCGCCTTCGTCTTCCCCAGCCTTGCCGAAGCCAATGGCATTGTCGTCCAGGAGGCGATGGTCCAGGGACTTCCTGTAATTGCCTTGAACTGGGGAGGCCCTTCGCTGCTGGTCACGCCGGAGACAGGTATCCTCATCGAGCCAATCAGCGAGGAGCACGTCGTCACCGAACTTGCGAAAGCCATGGACCTGTTAGCCGAGAATGGTGAGCTCGCGGAAGAGATGTCGATTGCCGGCCGCAAGCGGGCGATAGATGATGGCTATTTGTGGTCCGGCGTAATTCGTAACTGGACATCGGTCTACGATCGCATCTCGGAAATTCCCGAGAGAGAACCTTCACTGACTCAGGCAACGACTTCAGTATGAAGCTTAAATACCTTCCGCCTCTGGACGGATTGCGGGCCTGCGCATTCGGATTGGTCTTTGTTGCACATGCGGGTCTTGGCGACTTTGTTCCGGGAGGATTGGGAGTCACCATATTCTTTTTTTTGAGCGGCTACCTGATCACGAGCCTCATGCGCGCGGAGTGGTCGGAAACCGGACATATCTCTCTCCGCAATTTCTATCTGCGCCGCTGTTTCCGAATCCTCCCCCCTCTCTATCTTGTCCTGATCATTACCTGCCTCTTCGACCATTTCTCGATTCCCTCCCACCAGACCACATGGCTGGGAATAACTTCGGTCTTATTCTATTTCTTCAATTACGCCGAACTTACCCATCTCATAGCCTGGGCTTTACCTTCCGGTCTTGAGGTTGTCTGGTCGCTGATGATCGAAGAACACTTCTATCTGCTGTTTCCCTTCATCTATCTGCTCATTCTGAGACGGTCGCTCTCGAAGCGGAAGACTGTCGCGATCTTTCTCTCCGCATGCGGAGCAGCGCTGGTGTGGAGGTTCGTTCTCGTCTTCTTCTTCCACACCCCCTTGGACAGCCCCTCGCTGTCCTGGACATACTCTGCCACCGACGCACGCTTCGACTCCATATTGTGGGGTTCTGTCCTGGCCATCGGGGCAAATCCCTGGTGCGGCGATAAAGTTGCGATCCTCGATCGGAACAAAGGGTTCTTCGCGTTCGGAGGCCTGCTATTACTCGCCCTGAGTATCATCATTCGCGAACCGCACTATCGAGAAACGCTTCGCTACACGCTTCAAGGTGTCGCTCTGCTGCCTATTTTTTATTATGTAGCCGCGATGCCCGGAGGATGGCAGACGCGATGGCTTACCTGGCCTCCGCTGCGCTGGCTGGGAGTTGTGTCTTACACGATGTACCTGAGCCACCTCTTCATCCTTTCGACTCTGCGCTTCTACCTGATCCCACATGATGTGATCATCGCGCTTGCAGCGCTGGTCATCTCAGGTTGTTTTGCGGAGATCGTGCGTCGAACCATCGAGAACCCGTCTCGCCGCTTCATGAAGAAGGTGGCAGACTCCCGGACGTCGCTGCCCAGCAAGCCCGAACTACAGACGGCCGAACGCTAAGATGAACGCTGCCGAAAATATCAATCTCGATAATTCAGAGCCGATTCCGCTTATCTGCGTGTACAGCACGAACCCTTCAGGCTGGCAGTGGTTCGCCGCGGATACAATCGGCAAGGCTCGATGGCAATTCCACACCGAAGAACCTCGGTCCTTTCTGGAAAGACTGATCCAGCGCCCCAAGCTGAGCCGAATCATGGGAGCAGTCCGGTGCGTTCGCAGCGCAAGGCGTGAACGAGCGGTCGCCATCGCCGCCCACAGCAGCATCAGCACATTTTGGATTTCGATCGCAATGCGCCTCTTCGGTCAAAGCGCGCCCCTGCTGTCGTTTTCCTTCCATTTTCCTGAACTGCCGGCCGGACCTCGCAGATGGATCATGACGCAAGCCTTCTCACAGGTTCGCCGATTCACTGTTCACTCCGAGCCGGAGAGAGCGCGATATGCCAATCACTTTGGCATACCGCTGGAGCGATTCGACCTGGTGAGATGGGGGGTGGCGCCTCCCGAGCCGGCCGATCCCAACGAGGCCCCGATCGTGAGCGGTTCGTACATCTGCGCGCTCGGCAAAGATGGGCGAGATTATCCGCCACTGATCCGGGCGATGGAGTCTCTACCGGAGCTCACCCTCGTGGTGGTAGCGCAGCCAGACAACCTGGCCGGAGTCGTCCCGCCGAAAAATGTGAAGCTCTTCTGCGACATCCCATGGAATCAGGCGATGAATATCCTTCGGCATTCGCAGTTCATGGCCTTGCCGCTCGAAACCGACGAGACCTCTTGCGGACACATCACATTAGTTTTGGCGATGTTCTGCCGTAAGGCGATTGTCGCGACCGCGTCGTCGGGGATAGCGGACTACTTTCCCGCAAATTATGACTCGCCGAAAGTTCAAGCGAAAGATATCGCCGGATGGGCGGAGTCATTGCGCGCAATGGCATCGGATCCTGCACGAAGGGAGCGATGTGTTGCTCTCGCGGAGCCATTCGCACATGCCTGCTGCTCTCACGACTCAGTTCTGGCAAGCACGTTGGAAGTTTTCCGCAAAGCCGGAATTGAGATTCCCGCGTAGGCGTTCGTCGCCGAGGCTGGAGTTCGGCAATCGTGGTTCAAGATAGAGGTCCAAAAGAAAATGCACGTTTTGTTTCTCGGGTTAGAGAAGCAAAACGCGCATGTTAGTTTCTAGCGTGTTACAAAACAGCTCTTGATGGTTACGGAGCTGTGTACGTCCAGCTTTGGATCGTTTGCACTGCAGTGTTGCCGCCGCTGCCGGCTGTGAAGCCGACATAGGCGCTGTTTCCGCCAACTGTAGCGGGGATGTTAATCGGGTACTGCTCCGTTACCGTTGCGTTGGTCGTGGTGTCAGTCAGCGTGACGGACAGCGTCGTTCCGTTGTACGCCAAGTGCGCTTTGATTACATGGCCGCTGTGCAGATTGATGCCGGTGGATGACAAGTCGGTTGCCGGAATCGTCGGCGAGGCACCGTCCGAGTAGACGCCGGTTGAGTCCGTACCCTCTCCTCCATTGTTGTAAAGGTCGAACTTTACGGCAACACTCTTTCCGATTCCCTGATAGCCCAGGCTTCCTCCCTCGCCACCCAATGCACTCAGTCCACTGTTCTGAATTGCGAATGTGAAACCGTCTGCGTTGGGATTGGTTAACAAGAAAGCAAAGTCAGTGGTGAATGCATTGACGGGAACCGTCGCTGAATACCACGCGCTTCGAGCTTCGAAAGAGCTGCCATCGGTGAGGCCCAAGACGCCGCTTGTTATCTTCGATCCACCGTTGAGCTGCATACCGCTCGCGGTGAACCCTGCAGAGTAGTTGATCTGCGGTGCCGTGGTAACAATCATGTAACTGGCGCTCGTACTGCTGCTCACCAGCGTGCTTTGAGTCGCGGCTGCTGTGGTGGCGGCTGCCGTAGCAGCGGAAGCCGCTGTTGCTGCTTGCGAGTTGGCGGCGGTCCCGGCTGATGCGCCGAGCACGGCAATCGCCTGCAGCGTCTCAGTGGAACTTACATTGATTGGAGCGGTGTAAGTCGGCGACGACGCCGTCGGAGTGGATCCATTCGTCGTGTAATGGATCACAGCTCCAGGGGTGGCATCAGTTATAGTCACCACCTGAGCGGCGACATAAGTGCCCGCGTTCGGACTGAAGATAGGCGCCGACACGGACTGCCCAGCATTGTATGTCCAGTTCAGGACATTCTGCGTTGAGCTCATGCCGCCCGCTCCTGCAGTGAATCCGACATAGGCGCTGTTGCCGCCTACGATCTGCGGGATGTTGACCGGGTAGGTCTCGGTGACAGAAGCGTTCGTTGTCAAGTCGGTCAAAGTCAGTGTGAGGTTCGTGCCATCGTAATTGATGTGCGCGTGGATCACATCCTGGCTATGGAAGTTAATTCCGGTCGACGAGAGGTCGGTGGCAGGGACCATCGGGATCGCGCCATCTTCATAAATCCCCGTGGAGTCGCTCCCTTCACCTGCGTTATTGAAGAGATCGAACTTGACCGCAACGCTCTTAGCGATACCCTGGTAGCCCAGGCTCCCTCCCTCCAAGCCAAGTGCGCTTGTCCCGGAGTTCTGAATGGCGAATGTAAAGCCGTCTGCAGTTGCGTTCAGCTGCTGGAAGCTGAAATCCGTTGAAAATTGATTCACCGGCACAGTTGCCGACGACCAGACGCTTCGAGCTTCGTTCGATCCGCCGTCGGTGAGCTGAAGAGCGCCGCTCACTACCTTGGCGCCTCCGTTGAAAACGAGCCCTGTGGTGGTAAACCCGCCGGCAAAGTTGATGGTTGCAGAACCGGTAGGAGAGGAGCTCGAGGTCGACGCAGCCTGAATCGTATAAACCGCGCTGCTGACGGCGCTGTTCGTAAATCCAGAGGCGACGGCAATCGCTTCCAATGTCGTAGATGAGCCGATGGTCAACGAACCCGTGTACTTGGTGGAAGCGGTTGTCGGCGTGCTGCCGTTGGTGGTGTAGTAAATCACCGCATTCGGAGTCGCATCTGCAAGAGATACGGTCTGGCTTGTGGTGTAGGTTCCACCAGGTATGGAAACAACAGGAGCCGCCGCGGCCGTCTCAATCGTGTAAACCGCATTGGATACGCTGCTATTCGTGTAACCGGAAGCGATCGCAATCGCGTTCAATGTCGTCGTGGAACTGACAGTGACTGCGCTGCTATACCGCGTAGAGGCAGAGGTCGGAACGCTGCCATTGGTTGTGTAGTAGATCACCGCTCCAGGAGTGGAGTCCGTAATCGACACGGTCTGCGACGAAGTGTATTGCCCACTCGCCACCGAGAAAGCAGGAGCTGCTGCGATCGGCGTGCTCCCCGAGATATCCGAGTGAGTCCAAGTCAGCACGTTCTGGGTTGCTGTCTCGCCGCCGGTCGCACCGGTAAAGCCAACGTATGCGGTATTGCTACCAACGATCGATGGGATGTTTACCGCAAACGTTTCGACCGCCTGAGCTTGCGTGACAGTATCGGTCAGGGTCAGGGTCAGATTAGCGCCGTCATAGACGATGTGCGCCTGCATCACGTCGCCGCTATGCAAGTTGACGCCCGTAGGAGTGAGGTTGGTCGCCGGCACCGTCGGCGTAGCGCCGTTGGTGTACACGCCGGTGGAATCCGGTCCCTCGCCCGATCCATTGAAGAGATCGAACTTCAGGGCTACGCTCTTGGCCAGCCCTTGGTACCCGAGGCCTGCAGCAACCTGCCCCAATGCTGTGGAGCCGCCGCTCTGAATGGTAAAGGTCATCCCGTTCGCATTCGCATTTAACAGCTGGAATTTGAAATCGTCGATGAACTTTTGCACGGGTACGGGAGTTGGGAACCAGGCGCTGCGAGCTTCCGAGGTCCCGCCATCCGTCACTTGCAGGGCGGTGCCGGCAAGCGTTGCACCTCCGTTGAGGGTGACGCCACCTTGCGTAAAGCCGTTGGCAAAGTTGACGACAGTATTTCCGGGCACGATCACATAATTGGTGCTCACCACGGCAGCATTCGCGTATCCGGGCACTGTCTCGAGGGCGCTTACCGTTCCGGATGAACTAACGGTCAGCGGAGTGGTGTACTTCGCGGATGACGTAGTGGGTGTTGAACCGTCCGTTGTGTAATAGATCGTCCCACCCGGAGTTGAAGTAATGGTGACGGTCTGTGCGTTTGCATAAGTGCCGGATACGGGCGTGATAACCGGAGCCGGCAGAGTGGCGCTGATAGCGTAGTTAGCGCTCGCCACCGAACTGGCCGTGAGGTTCTCAGCCATGGCAATCGCGTTAAGAGTCTCTGCCGAGCTGACCGTGATGGGCGCGGAGTAGACGTTAGAAGACGACGTGGGAGTCGATCCGTCCGTGGTGTAATAAACGACTGCTCCCACAGACGCCTCGGAGATGCTTACGGTTTGCGCCGTGGGATAAGTGCCGCTGGGGACACTGATCACAGGAGTAGCCGCCTGCGCCGATACAGCGGTTTCGGTGCCTGTAGCACTCCAGGTAAGCACCGTCATGGAGTGCGCAGGAAGCGAGTAGGGTGTGGCAGGGTTGAAGCTGCTCAGGCTATTGGTGGTCGGCTCGACCACATCCGACGTTTCGTTCGAATCGGTGACGTTAGTCGAATTCAACAATGTGACTTCGACGGTGCCAGTCGGGGCATTCGGTCCGGTAAAGGTAACCGGCAGTGCCGTGGTTTGATTCAAGTTGAAAAGAATCAGGCTATGGCTCTGTCCATTTAAGAATGCAAAGGACTGAATATAGTGAGCGCCGTTGTACTGCACGCCATCGCTGCTTAAAGGCTCGTTCCAGGTGGGATTGGCTCCCGCCTGCTGGGTTGCGAGCATGTCTCCCTGGATCGCGGCGTTTGCCATCTGTTCTGTGATGAACGACGGACGGCGGCGATTCGTTGGGCCGCCCATATCAACCACCGTGCCGAACAGGTAGACGGTATTTCCGGTGGTTGTCCCTTGTTCGTAGCCGGTGAGACCGAAGACGTTTTGGACACTCACTCCGTCACGCATCATCTGCAACAGGTGATCGGTCAACGTGAGTCCTGCTCCAAGCGAAGTTTCAAACTGGTTCAACTGGCTCTGCGTGATCGAGCCGCTCTGCGTGCTCAGGTTCACTTCATATACATTGATCCCGGTGGGCTTAGAAGCACCGGAGGCCGATGTCATTGTCTGCTTGGCAACGGTCACGTTCTGGTAGACTTCACCGCCCGGGGCGTCGAACATCTCGGGTTCAGCAAAGAGTGAATTGAAGAGATTCGGAATCGTATCGTTGTTGGCGCTGAACATCAGGTAAGGCGCGATATCGATCGAATCGTGCTGTGTGCTGGATTGAAGTACGCCCTGGGTGTATCCCGGTGACGCAGCGAAGCCGCTCAGCACCAGGTCAAACTTGCTGGCTTCATAATTGGGAGCCTGCCGAGCTGCTCCGAATACTTGATTCGCCCACAGCGGATATGCCGGGTAGCTCATGTTGTCGCCCAGGAACATGCCGTTCCATGTTTCGTTCCCGAGTTCCAGGTGAATCTTCTTAAAGACTGTTGTCCAGGGAGCGGTCTGTCCAGCGGCGACGCGAATTGCGCTGTACTTCGTCGAACCATCTCCGGTGAGATAGTCCATGAAGTCCGTAATTTCCTGTGGCGTGGTTGCGGTCGGAATCGTAATCCAGGGATCGGCTCCGACCAGCTGGCAGAGTTGCAGGAAATCAGTGATGCCGAAGGAAACCTGTGAAACTGAACTCTGGCTGGTGATGACGCCTTCGGGATAGCGAGCCGTCATCGGCGCGATCTCGTCATAAAGATTCGAACCGATGGAAGAACCGCCGTACATGCGAATCGTGCCCGGCTGCAGCGCCTTGAGAGTGTTGACAACCTCGTCACGGAAGACCGTCGTATTGGTCGGGTCGGTGTTGACCTTCATCACGCTGACGTCGTCAATCTCCGCGGAAGCGCCGGAGACGCTGAGGCTGGCCTGGATATGGCCGACAGAGGAGCCTGTCTCATTCGCAGTGAAGGTGAGCGTGTAGTCCTGCCATGTCGGAGTCAGTGTCAACGTGGTGTTGAGATATCCTGCCTCTCCATTTTCCAGACGATAGACGCTGGCATTCAACTGGTTTGTGCCGCCGGTTCCTTTCGCACGAAACGTCATCTGATAAGTTCCATTCATCTGGATGAATGAAAAACCGTTCAGTGTGTCCCATGCGCTCACTGCGGACACCGACTGGCCTGCGCCTGAAGCATTGAGACTCAAGGCCTGGGTTCCTGCAGTGTTGGGAGAGAGGTCAGTGGTTTCGCTGCTGACCGATCCGCCACCATTGGGATAGATCCACCAGCCGTTGTCGCCGTTTCCAGGGAAGCTATTCTCAGCGATCACGTAATCGCCGACCGCCATGTTCACGCTTTTGTCAAAGGTCACAGAGACGCCGGGGCCTACATTCAGATTTCCCGCCGTGCTGCTGACAATCGATCCTGTCGTTCCCGAGGCCGCGCCTGAGATCACGCGGTACGTTCCGCCCTTCCAGTAATTGGCGGTCTCCGGGTTATAGATATTCACATCGGTGCATGTGTTCGCCGAAACGCTCACGCATTTCAGGATGCTGCGGTACGACATCGGCTCGAAGCCGGGATTGATGAATGCCAGGTTCTTCATGATCTGCGAAGAATCCCAATAAGCCTGGTCTTCAAGGTTGATTCCAAACTTGGTCACGGCCGGCTGTTGCACCTGGCTGGTCACGTTGATCGAGGTTGGAGTGCTTGCAGTTTGGCCGCTGGCGGGCAAAAAACTGTATGCAACCGAAACGAAAACAAAGACAATGGCTACTAGACGCCGTCCCGAAAATTTCTGCATATGCCTCATCGAAAACACTCCTTGGTTTGTGCGCAGGAGGAAATAGTCAATCAATTGTTTAGTAGTCGAAAATGTAACTGCTGTAGATCTGAATGGGGAGGCTTCTTGAATCTGGAACTGCTGTTTGAGTCGGAAGGTCTAGCCTTCTCTTTTTTGTTTCCGAAGATTAACGTTCTTAACAATCATCGTTCTCTTTAGCTTTGATAACGAAACATTCCCCTTTGGTCAACATTACCTACGTGCGTGAAAATAATTCCTAAGGCTGAAAGCGTGAATCGTATTACCCAAGCAGACGAAAATACAGGAAAGCGACGGATTGCTTATGTTCTAAGCCAATATCCGGCGATCTCGCACACCTTCTTCTTGAAGGAAGTACTTGGCCTGAAGCAATTGGGTTTCCAAATTAGAACTTGCTCGATCAATTCACCCGACCGGCCTCTTAGTCAGCTCACTGCTGGGGAAGCAGAAGAAGCTCGTAGCACTTATTACGTAAAGAGTGTCAACTATTGGGAAATTGTCAGCACGTTGTTTGCGGTGCTCTTCCTACACCCTGACGTCTGCCTGCGAGGAATTATCGCGGCAATCAAGTTAGGCACGTGGGATCTCTATCGGCACTTCTTTCACTTTCTTTACTTGATCGAAGCTCTACTGCTCGGTGCGTGGATGAAGCGATCCAAACTGGATCACCTGCATGTGCATTTTGGCGGCCCGGTGGCCACGGTAGGCTTCTTGGCTGCGCATGCCTGGCGGTTCTCCTATTCACTCACCATTCATGGGCCCGAAGAGTTTTATGACGTGGAGGAATTCTATTTGGCGAAGAAGTTTCGGGACGCGAAGTTTATCTTCTGCATCAGTAACTTCTGCCGTAGTCAGGTTATGAAATATTGTCCGCCTCCGCAATGGAAAAATTTGCACGTCGTGCCGTTAGGTGTAGATACGGAGCAGTTTCAGCCTGCACCTCAAGCCACTCGCAGCACGCTCGAGATTTTTTCAGTAGGGCGGCTGACTCCAGCGAAGGGACAGCTGATTCTACTGTTGGCTTTCAAAAAATTATTGGAAAAGGGACACTCCGTTCATCTCACATTCATTGGTGATGGCGCTGACCGCAAACTACTCGAGCAGTTCGTCGCCGAGCAGCGGATGCATGAGTCGGTAACTTTCCTGGGAGCCCTCAATCACGATCAAACCCGCTCCAGGCTTGCCTCCGCGGACATCTTCGCCCTCCCCAGCTTCGCCGAAGGAGTGCCCGTTGCCCTGATGGAAGCTATGGCCATGGAGATACCCTGCGTCAGTACCCAGATCGCTGGTATTCCTGAATTGATAGAGAATGAGGTGGAAGGAATTTTAGTTCCGGCCTCGTCTGACGATGCGCTCGCCAACGCTCTCGAGCGTCTTCTCCAGTCTAGCGAACTACGCCGCAAACTTGGCGCCGCGGCGCGAAAAAAGGTCAAAAACTGTTACAATTTACATACAAATATTGAAAAATTAGCTGTGACCTTCCAGAAGTGCCTGGCTGAGAGGAATGCCTGACCGATGGTCGATGCGCTCTCGGAGTCTTTGCAGCCCGATGTCTCGATCCTGATCGTCTCGTTCAACACCCGTGTTGTGCTGCGCGAGTGCCTGGAGTCAATCGAGCGAGAATCGGCCGGTCTCAATGTTGAGATCTCGATTCTCGACAACAACTCCGTCGATGGATCACCGGAGATGGTCGAGCGGGACTTCCCCCATGTGCGCCTGGTCCGCAGTCACGTCAATCTCGGTTTTGGAGCTGCCAACAACGCTGCTCTCGAAGGTTCCCGGGGGCGATACATTGTGCTCCTTAACTCCGATGCCTTTCTGTGCCCCGACTCATTGCGCCTCGCCGTTCGGCACATGGACGAAAACCCCAGAGCAGGTCTCGCGGGAGGCAAGCTGGTCGGACGCGATTTCTCCTGGCAGCCCTCGGCGCGCATGTTTCCCGGTCTGCTGAGCGACCTCAGCGTCATGACCGGTCTTGCCGCTCGTTATCCAAAATCGCGCGTCTTCGGATATTTCGATTGCACCTGGGCAGATCAGTCCGTCCCCAGCGAAGTCGACTGGGTTCCCGGAGCTTTCTCCATCATCCGGTCTGACGTGCTGGATAAAGTCGGCTTCTTCGATCCCGCTTTTTTTCTCTACAGCGAAGAGGTCGATCTCTGCCGCCGCATCAAGGCCGCCGGCTATCAGGTCTGGTATTGGCCGGATATTAATGTCATCCACATCGGCGGAGAGTCGTCGCGCCAGGTGAAGACGCTGGAGATGTCCTCGACCGGCGCGCAGCTGGTCCTTTGGCGCATGCGCAGCACGCTGCTCTACTATCGCAAACACCACGGCGCCAAAGTATGGCTCACGAAAGCGATGGAACAGACTCTCTACCGGTTGACAGCTCTGCGCAACTCCTTCAGCAAAGATCCGCGGCGGAAGGCGCGCGCCCGGGAATATCGCAATTTGGCTGTCCTCATGCAGCGGGCGTGGCAGGAGACGCGCGGCGGACGCGTCTCGCCACCACGGCCGTGGTAGTCTCGCCGTGGCAGTCTTTTGGGGACCACAATGAAGCGCGCGCTTAAAATCCTGCTTGGCTCGCCCCTCGCAATTCTGCTGCGAATCAGTCGGCCGCTGCGCGTGAATCTGTCGCGCATCTATGCCCATGCCTCACTCTCCGCGGACCTCTCGCGTCCGCTGCCCGCATCGGTGGTGCTGCTCGGCAAGATCAGCGTCTTCGGCACGCGCAATATCGAAATAGGCGAGGATGTTCTCTTCTATCCCGATGTTCACCTTGAGACCCAGGAAGGCGCCGCGATCCGCATCGGAAACGGATGCGTGATCTCGCGAGGTGCGCACATCGTGGCCATGTCGGGCGTCACTATCGGAGCCGGCACTCTGATCGGTGAATACTCTGGAATCCGCGATGCCAATCACGTGCGCAGCGAGAGCGCCAGCATTCGCGATGCAGGACATTCTGCAAAGCCCATCACAATCGGGAATCAGGTATGGATCGGCCGCGGGGTCACCGTCGTCGGCGGAGTCACCATCGGCGATGAAGCCACTGTCGGCGCGAATGCGGTTGTCACGCGGAATGTTCCCGCCGGTACTGTAGTAGCAGGCGTGCCTGCCGTACCGATCGCTGCAAGAAAAAACTCGCTCCAGAGTTGAGCCGGCCTGCCAGGGAAGTGGCGCGGGAAATTGCGCCACGCTGCGTCTGGCCGACCGATCGGTCTATCGGCCAAAGATCCTATGAACGAATGAGCCTACGTACCCGGCAACATCCTGAGGATGTTTGCGAGGCGGCTTCACCGTTGCAGTATTGTCCCTGGATGGTGCGGCCGCCGTCTCAGCCGGAGAAAGCTGTGGCGCTGCTCTTGGCACGGGACCGGCGGCCGCGACCAGCGTCTCTCGCGCAGCGGGAGCATAGTTTGGGGGCGCCGGCGGTCCGGAATCGGCCGTGGAATCTGGGCCATTGATTTTGGCCATCTCGCTCTTGGTCGCGAATTCGGCATTGCAGCCGCATCCTTCAGCGGAGGTTTCCATCTTTCCATCGACGAACCGCTCGCTCTGGCCGCCCGCCACGCGAAACGATTCGTCGCCGATGAGCTGGCTCACGCGAAAGTAGGAGCCCTGCTGCGAGCTCCCTTGCAGACAAAGATCCCCATGCCGGTTGGTGACTACCTGCACCAGCCCCATATCTCCCTGGCGACTGTCGCTGGTGAGCTCGACGCGCCAGTCCGGAGTAATGACCTGGTCGCCCATCTTGAGCGGGAATGGCTGCTGCGCGCCGCCCGCCTGAAAGGCCAGCATCATACCGGCGCTCTGACTGGCGGCGAGGATCTGCAGCTGGGAGCGCGGACACAGCAGCATCGATCCGCCGCGCTCGAAATTCACTTCCATGCCCTGGGCCATCGATTCCAACTTCGTCCCGTTGTAGAGCAGGAACCGGTTTCCCATGAGCCGCATGGTTCCGGTCACCATGCCATTTTGCGCAGTCAGATCTGCAACCGGAAGGCTTGCTCCTTCGAATGCGCCGGAGGCGCCTCGCACAGTGGACAAGACGCAAAGCGAAAGCAGTCCGGCCGTAGCGCCGATACGCCATCCGAGCCCGGTAAGTCCACTTCCTCGACTTAATATGCTTTGCTTCATGGAACCGCCTCGTTCTTGCCTATTTTTATTAACTCTTCTCAACCGGAGAATCGCCGAACCAGCGCGTGATCTCGCGAGCCGCCCCATGAATCGCTGCCCAATCCGCATCGACCGCAGCAAGCTTCTCGTTCAGAAAGTCTTTTGACGGAGAGGTAGCCACGTCGGTCCCGCGAGCACCTGGGTGCATCTCCAAACGCGCGAGGGCTTCGCGACGCTGCGCATCGAACCACTGATCGATCTCCAGCCCTGCCGATTCGATCCGCTGCCACGCCTCGTTCAGTGTATTCAGACGGCCGCGAAAGTCTTCCTTAGTGGAGACCGGAGGCGCGGAGGAAGCAATCGATTCGACAGCCAGCACTGCAGGCGATGGAACTGCGGCCAGACTTGTCTGCACCGGGGCGGCAATCGGTTCGGGCTTCGGCGAAACGGTCAGCATGGTCGACTCCAGCAATCTGTCGATGTTGGCAATCGCTGTGGTGTCGGGGGAGGGCATTTGAAAAGTGGACAAGGTTAGTCCTTCCTGCGGGGGTTCTTCCAAGCCAGCATAAGCCGGCTTCGGAGCATCGATTTCATTCAGGCGCAGCGTGGTGTAGCCAGCTCGGGGGCGCGGCGACAAGCTCTCATCTTGATGGCTCAACTCGCGGCGCTGCTGCATGCGACTCCACGCGAAGATGGGCAGCGCGAGGACAAATCCAACCGCCAGCGCATCAGAGACGGGCACTGTCTTCGGAAAACGGCGCGCCACGATACCGTTGGTTCCGAGCCCATACATCACGGCGGTCGAAACTACCGACAAACTCATCCATCCCATCCAATACACCTCGCGACGTCCGACTCCCAGCTCAAGGCGCCGCCGTTCCAACAGGCCCCAGGCCAAAACCACGATCCACACAACGAGAAAGACATACAGAAACAGCCAGGTATTATGCAGCTGCTCGCGCAAAACTCCCGCAGAAACCTTGGCTGAAACCAGCAATGGTGCAAGATGAAATCCCTGAGCCGTATCCAGGGTCGATCGCGCAGCAGACCACACGTCGGCGCCGGACCCTGCGCTCGAGGCGGCTAAGAGACCGATCGCGAGAGCGCCGAGAACGGCGTAGCAAACAGATCGCGAGAGAACTAGGCTTCCTGTAGTTTGCACGGCTCTCCAACCTACCGATCGATGGTGCGAACGGGCCCTGCGTCGCTCCTCGCCAGTTCAATTCCTTGATACCGAGAGGAAACAATCGCAATTTTCCTGGCGAACGATATAGTCCTATCGTCGTTTTCAGGATTTTTTTTACTTAAAGCTAAGGGGGAGACTTCGGTAATCATTGCACGAACTATTCTGGTTACCAAGGGTTTTCTTCCCTCTTTTTGCCGGATTCTCCGCAAAAGCACGCCTACATGTAGTTGGATTTGCTGGAATCGGGCTTCCGCAAAAGAAAAGCGCCGGAGATCAAGAAGATCTCCGGCGCCGATTTCAAACTATGCAGACTAAAAATCGTAGCGCAGTGCGAATTGCATACGGCGCGGGGTGGTAAGCAGCGCACTAGCTACCCCGAGACTTCCACCGGTCAGCCCGTTTGTGATGCTTGCGGGATCAAACCGAACGGTGTTGGTCACGTTGTATACCTCCCATGCGAATTTGAGTGTGCCGTATTCCGCAAGCTTCCAGGACTTCGACAAGCCTGAGTCGAGATCGAAGTATCCATCGCCGCGGAAGTTGTTTCGTTCCCCTGCTTCGCCCGGATACGGCAGGCGAACCGGACTTCCAGTAGCCAGACCATTATTGATGGAATCCGGATCGGCGAAGAATTGTGGGTTTCCATTCTGGTCAAAGTGCCGGTGCAACGGCACCTTGGTGGTGACCACTCCATAGCTCTCCTGCTGCCAGTTCGTGGTAAAGCCGGGTTCAGAGAGAGAGAAAGGCAAGCCGCTGGTCGAGCGCGTGATCCCAGACCACTCCCATCCTCCAATGAACCCATTGACGATGCCGTTGGCTCCTGCGGCGAAATGCTGCCCTCGTCCCACCGGTAGTTGATAGACCCAGTCGACAGTCAGCAGATGCGTAGTGTCGAAGTCGGAGACAGCTCGGTTTAGATAGGGTTTCCAGGTATTCAAGATAGAACTGGAAACTTTAGACAGGTTAGTGGCGAGTGCAGAACCGGTGCCCGTGAATTCGGTATTACGTTCGGCATCGGAACCCATATCAATCGAACGTGAGTAGGTGTAGCTGATGTCCGTCTGCAGACCGTGGCTGCTGGGATGACGCAAGGTGATCTGCCCCGCGTTGTAGTAGCTCATGCCGATAGTCGATAGCGCATAGAGCGAGGAAAACTGCTGCTGCCAGAACTTCGATTGATATCCCGCCGGGCAGCTATAGTCGCAATAGAAGTCGATATTGGCTAACCCAGTTGTAGCGCCCAAATTAGCACGGTCAGGCGCCCACTCTGCGGTATAGATATTCTGGGTTGCGGAGTGACCAGCGCCGCTGTAGATCTGATTTCCGTTATTGTCGTAGACTGCTACATTTGCGTTGTTGGCCATAAACGGAAACACGTTTTCAAAGTATGGAATTGCCGGAACCGTGGCCAGATTGTTTCCCCCGTTCACATCCACCAAATGGGAGAGCGCACTGCCTGCAGAAAAGTAATCGCCTCCGCCGGAAGGGTCGACGAAGTCGGTCGGCTCAGCCAGATCCAGGCTCTGGAGCAGATGCCGTCCCAAACGGCCTACGTAGGCGGTTTCCAGGGTAAAGCCAGCCGGCAACTCCCGCTGCACGGAAAAATCAATTGCTTCCGAGTACGGCGTCTTCAGCTTGCTATCCAGGCCCCAGGTAATTTGAAAACCATTGTCTGCGCCGGCAGGAGGCGCATAAGGGTAAGTAATTGATGGGGCGCCTACGCCGTTGCTAAACGGAATAGTGTTGCGTCCCGTATAACGCGGAGCGTTTTCATAGTTGAAGACACCGGCAGGGTTGGTCAGCTGGCTGCTGATACCAAAGGACCCTTCCTGGTCAAAAATATTGACCAGGCTCTCGCCGTAGTGATCATAGTAGATTCCCGCACCAGCGCGAATCGAGGTTTTGGTATCGGGCGAATAGACCACGGCAAAACGCGGCGCGATATTGTTCTTCGATTTCGGCCAGAATCCGGGCCGGTTGTAAAACGGGCCAGCCGGAGAGAAGTCGAGATTCGGTTCGTAAACCTGGCCCTTGAGGGCAGCGGCTTCTCGCTGCTGATACCAGGCGTGAGTATCGATGGTCGGGGTGACTTCCTGCCCTCTGGTTTCCCATGGAGTTTGAAGAAGGGAATGACGGATGCCAAAGGTCAACGTCAAATTCGACTTCACCCGCCAGGAGTCCTGCAGGTAGTACTCATACTCATTAGCCTTGAAATGCCTATCAAGAGCAGCTCCGTCCGCAAGCAGCGTTCCGGAGGTGGCGCTGGTGATCTGGTAGTTGTACAGGTTTGTGACTTCTGGAACATTGCCAACCAGATTCGAATAGGCGATCTGGTAGGAGTTCGAAAAACCTTGATCGACTGCGGGCGCCCCGATGCCTGTTGGCTGTGGCGGTGGAGTGGAGCTGAACCAATAGGGATTGGTGCTGGCTCCGTTGAAAGAGTTCAAATTGGAGATCCGGTTTTGATGAACCAGCCGCCAGTTCCCCCCTACTTGTATGTTGTGCTTGCCTTTATTCCAGCTGAAGTTGTCGACAATATTGTTGACCGGCACGCTGGCAATTGTGGTTCGCGTCTCCGCTGTGGGGCTGGCCAGGAAGCGAAAATCGACATAATCGCCAGTTCCCACCCCGACGCTGCCATTTCCCTGGCGAATATATCCGTAGCGAATATCGTTCACCATGTTGGAGTTGATACTCCACGTCTCTCCAGCGGTGATGCCCTTGGTGTTGTCCTCAAAAACGAAGGCAGGGCCCTGGCCGGGAAACTGCTCCGGCTCGCCGGTGGTGTCCTTTTGCAGATTGCCCCGTACAAAGATGTGGTGCTTGGCGTTCGGGGTGTAGTCGATCTTCGCAATCATGGTGTTCAGGCTGACCGGATTAGGCGACGAGAACGAATAGGAGCCGCTGTTATAACCGCCATCTCCCTCGTTCGAACCGTTCGCAGCCGGCATCGATGCAAAGTATCCCAATGCATTAGGATCGGCGCCGGGTCCCCAGGGGCAAACAGCGTTGGCCGTGCAGGCTGCGTCGAGCTGCGATACTTGCCCCTGCGACAGCGTCACCGTCTGGCCTCCAGAGGTGTAATTCAACAAACCCTGCTGGTAGGAGGCAGTCGGCGTAGTCTGCGTGACTTGCGCATCTTCCGCGATTCTCGATGCTTCGTAATTGACAAAGAAGAAAAGCTTGTCCTTCTTGATGGGACCGCCCAGGTCGGCGCCGAAGATATTACGAATCAACTTGCCGGGAATATTGGATTCGCCGCTGTTGAGCTCCGCCTGCTTGTTAAACCAGTTGTTCGCAACGGTAATCGTGGGCCGATTGTATTCATAAGCGGCGCCATGAAATTTGTTGGTGCCCGCCTTGGTAATCAGGCTGACCTGTGCGCCCGAGGAGCGCCCCGCGTCAGCATTGGCATTGCCGGTGGTTACGCGAAACTCCTCGATGGAGTCCTGGGTCTCGCGCAACACCCCGGTGAAGGCGTAGCCATTGATCTGATCGTTGTCATCCACGCCGTCGAGGGTGATGTTGCCCTGGTCGGAGCGGCCGCCATTCACCGACCCATTGCGGCTGTCCTGCACCTGGGGATTCGCGGGGGGCCCCAGATACAAGACCCCCGGCTGAAGGGAAAGCAGATCGGGGACATTCCGGGTTTCGCTGGGAAGCGCTTGAATCATCGTATTTCCCATCGACCCGCCCAAGGAAGCATCGGTCGTATTCAGGGTCTGCGCCTCAGCCGAAACATTGATGACCTGCTGCGACGCCTGGACGGTCAGGATGAAATCGACGGTCGCCGGCTGATCAACCAGCAATTCTGCGATTTTCGATTGGTTGCCGAAGCCGTTGGCGGTAACTGTAATCGTGTACTGGGCGGGGGGGAGCGGTGCCAGCCGATACTCCCCAGCGCCGTTCGACATCACAGAAATCGCATAGCCGGTCGCGCTGTTGCTCAGGCTGACCGTTGCACCCGGCACCACAGCCCCGCTGGGGTCTTTGACGATGCCCCGCAGAGAGGTTGTCGCATTCTGGGAAAAACTATTTGAGATAAAGAAGAAAAACAGGAAGGCGAGGGCGAAACAACGTCTGGTCACAAAACTCCTCCAACAAAATCAGCGCAAATGGAAAGTGCGACTGCCGCAGCAGTATTGTTTCTTCTTGTGTGTTCTGGAAGTGGACTGCGCCACCGCGTATCCGGGGCGAGTGCCTTATTTTGTAGCAGGAGAGTTTACAAAAGCAATAAAAAACTACCAGAACCGGGAATAGAGAAAGGTTTTCGGGGTACGATCACGTTCCCTTCACCGCCCCGAGCTCTCGCAAAGCCTGCGTCAGTAATTTCTTTTATTTCGAGGATAAGAAAAGCCGATAGCAGGCTCGGGACTTATTGCGGATCGGCATAGACGGCAACGCCCTCGCCGGGCAGCGAGGGCGTCGCATAACTCATACATGAGCAAGAGTTAAGTCGGTCAGCGGATACTTCCCCGGGAGCTCCGTATTGCTCTACTGGTTTACTCCGCTGGCCAGGAAACCACCATCGACCACCAGCACCTGTCCCGTGACAAACGATGCAGCATCGGAGGCCAGGTAGACGGCTGCGCCCACCACCTCCTCGGTGCGCCCGAAGCGGTCCATTGGAGTGCGCATGCGCAGCTCCTTGCCGCGCGGCGTGTTGTCCAGCAGATCGGCGTTCAGCGCGGTCCGAAAAACTCCCGGAGCGATGGCATTCACCAGCACGCCCTGGATGGACCACTCCACTGCGAGCGAGCGCGTGAGTGAGGCTACAGCAGCTTTGCTCGCGGCGTAAGCCGCGACCTGGTTCAGCGCGACAAAGGTGTTAAGAGAGGCAATGTTGACGATGCGGCCATATCCGCGGTCGAGCATGTGCTTGCCGAAGATCTGGCAGGCGCGCAGCGTGCCGGTCAAGTTGGTGTCGAGAATCGAGGCCCACTCGGATTCATCGAAAGTGAGCGTCGGAGCGCGTTTGATCCTGCCAGCACAATTCACCAGGATGTCCACCTTGCCCAGTTGATTGACAGTCTGGTCGAGCAGGTTCTGGAGCGACGCACGATCGGCAACATCGGACGACACGCGCAGAGTGCGCCGGCCCTTCGCTTCAACTTCGGCGGCGGTGCTCTCCACCTGCTCCATACGCCGAGCCGATGCAACCACATCCGCGCCGGCATCGGCCAAACCCAGACTGATGGCGCGTCCGATTCCCGACGTGCCTCCCACGACTACGGCAACTTTTCCTTCCAGACTCAGCGCAGCGAAACTCATGATCATCCTTCGTAGTGACTATTCGAATCTTCCCCGATAGGCCCAAAGACCCAGTCCGGGATTGCTGATAAAAAAGATCTCTTCCCCATCGACGTTGTTGTAGCCGTGATGCAGCTTTTCGGGGTTGTATCGCTGCATCATCGGACCCAACTCACCGTAGCGAAAGCCGACACCTTCCACTTCCTCACGTGTCAACTTCCCAGGGCACCAGGTAATTTTGAAGCGGCCTTCCGACGATCCGTGAATGAGGTGGGCTGCGGCGCTCAGGTCGGCCGCAAGATCGGCATTGTTTTTCACTGCATCGAGCGTGGCCGGCGTTCCACGATAGCCGTATTTGCGGATCAGCCGGTCGATGGTCGGATCTTCACCGAACTCCTCTACCGCCGGTGCGAGGACGATCAGCTCGGCGTCGTCGGCGAGCGCCATCCGCGTCCGATAGATCGCCTTGTTACCCAGCCAGGTGCTGTGAAACTCGTGCGGGTCGAGATAGACGACAGCCTTGCGGATCGGCTGGTCCAGCATCTCGAAGTTGACCTTGAGGCTGAGTTCCGCGGCCAAATGGAAGCACTCCGCATCGTCGCCCACATAGATCCCACGCAGCGCCAGGCTTCCATCCGGAGCACGGCCGACGACCGTCTGCACATACGCGATAGGAATATCGCCGAGGAAGCGATCGGCAGCATAGTTGAGCACCGCGCGGACTGGATTCTCGGCGCGTCCCATGATGCGCTCCATGCCATATACCGCGCCGAGGTAGTGACTGCGATTGATGCCGTCGACACCGCCCGCACCCACCAGGATGTTCTTGTTGTAATTGGCCATGCCGATGACTTCGTGCGGCACCACCTGGCCAATCGAGAGCACGAGATCGTATCCGCCGCGCGAGATCATGCGATTCACTTGAGCTGGATACGCGTAGTTCAGCTTGCCTTCCGATACTTCATGGATAAATTCCGCGGGCACCTCACCCAGCGTCTCCACATCGGAGCGCCAATTGTGAACATGAAACAGATGGTGCGGGATCGCTCCGTACATCCGCGTCAGCTGTTCTGGAGACATAGCGGCATGCGTGCCAAGTGCAGGCAGAATCGCGGCCAGATGCTCACCGTAGTATTCCCATGCGAAGCCGGTGAGTTCGCCGGCACGCGAATGGAAACGCGTCTGGTCAGGAGGCACAGCAAGCACGCGCTTGCGCGCACCAAGCTTGCCCAGCGCTTCAAAGAGAAGCGCCTTCAGCTCCTCCGGCGTAAACTCCGCGTCGGGAGATCCCTGCGCGAGATAAAGGCTCATACCGCAAACTCCGCTTTCTTCAACTTCGGCGCCAACACATTCATCAAGAGTAAGGCGATGAGATAGACGCTCGACGCCATCACGAAGAGCGATCCATAGCTATGGGTGCGCTCAAGAATATGCCCGGTGAAAAAGGCCAGCAGCGCTCCTCCTACCGAACCGGCCATTCCTCCGATGCCGACCACAGCTCCCACTGCACTGCGCGGAAACATATCCGACGCAGTAGTGAAGAGATTCGCCGACCACCCCTGGTGCGCACCGGCGGCGATACCCAGCACCGCAACCGCCATCCATTCGGAGTTCAGCGTGCCGATGGTGAAGACCGGAATCACGAGGCACGCGCAGAACAGCATCGCCGCAAGACGCGCGCCCTCGGGCGAAAGCCCCAGCTTGCGAAAGGGCGAAGGTAGCCAGCCGCCGCCAATGCTGCCCACGGCCGACATGTTATAGACGATGATCAGCGGCAGCCCGAGATGCGAGAGATCGAGGTGAAATCGTGAGCTGAAGAAGGACGGTAGCCAGAAGAGATAGAACCACCACACCGGATCGGTGAGAAACTTGCCAAGTGCAAACGCCCAGGTCTGGCGATATCCCAGCAGCTTCACCCACGGCACACTCGGACCCATCTGCGTGGCCGCTTCCTTGTAGATGTGTCGAAGCTCAGTGCCGGTCAACGTGGGATGATCGGTTGGCTTGCGGTAGTTTTTGAACCACCAGGCGATCCAGATGAGGCTGAAGATACCCGTGGTCAGGAATGACGCTCGCCAGCCAAAGCGAATCGTCACCCACGGCACGATCAGAGGAGCAAGGACCGCGCCCACGTTGGCGCCGGAATTGAAGATGCCGGTGGCTAAAGACCGCTCGCTCTGCGGAAACCACTCCGCGACCGTCTTGATTGCGGCGGGAAAATTGCCGGACTCGCCGATGCCGAGAAAGAAGCGCGCGATCCCGAACTCGAAGGCGGTGCTGGCCAGCGCGTGGCCCATCGCGGAGAGGCTCCAGATGCCCATCACCACGATGTAGCCGACGCGCGTGCCGATCTTATCCACCAGCCGTCCCGCGACCAGCAGGCCCAGCGCATAGGCCAGCTGGAACGCGTCTACGATGTAGCCGTACTTGATCTCGGTCAAGCCGATGGTGTGCGACAAGGTCGGCTTGAGCAGCGCGATCACCTGGCGATCCATGTAGTTGATCGACGTGGCAAAAAACAGCATGGCGCAGATGGTCCAGCGGACGCGTCCCATGCGCCCGCCGCCCAGTCCGCTGGGCTCTTCGATCTCCGCCGTATTCTCGATAGAGCTCATCGAAGTCCCCGCATCTTCATGTCCTGCAAGAAATCAGAGCCGATAGGCATCGCGCACCAGATTGTACGTAAGATCGCGCGCGACTGCGAAGGCCTCGTCTTCGCCGAGGCGATGCTCGACAACCAGCTTGGCAAGAAATCCACAATCCATGCGACGCGCCACATCGTGACGCGCGGGAATCGACAGGAAGGCGCGTGTGTCGTCGTTGAAGCCGACCGTGTTGTAGAAGCCCGCCGTCTCCGTCGCCATCTCGCGGAATCGCTGCATCCCCTCCGGGCTGTCGTGGAACCACCAGGGAGGCCCCAGTCGCAGGCAGGGATAATGGCCGGCCAGCGGCGCGAGTTCCCTGCTGTAGGCCGACTCGTCGAGAGTGAAGAGAATCACTCGAAAGCCGGCTTCGTTCCCGTAAAGATCGAGAAGCGGCTTGAGCGCCTCCACATACTCGGTCGAGGTGGGAATATCCGCGCCCACATCTCTTCCATAACGCTCGTAGATTTTGCGATTGTGATTGCGCGAGCTTCCGGGATGAATCTGCATGACCAGACCGTCGTTGACGCTCATGCGCGCCATCTCGGTGAGCATCTGCGCGCGGAAGAGCTCCTTCTGATGCGCATCGGCATCACCGCGCAGAACGGCGGCGAACAACTCTGCCGCCGCCTGAGGCGAGAGAGCCGCGGTACGCGCCGTGGGATGGCCGTGATCGGTTGCGGTGCAGCCAAGCTCTTTAAAGCGGGCACGCGATCTCTCCAGCGCGCGGAGATAGCCCTTCCACGTCGCGGAGTCCTCTCCGGTCAGCTCTCCAAGCTTCGCAATGTTCTCGCGAAAACCGGCGAAATCGGGATCGACGACAGGATCGGGACGGAATGTGGGCAGAATGCGAGCCTTCCAGCCGGAGTCGCGAATCGCCCGGTGATCGCTCAGTGAATCGAGCGGCGAATCGGTGGTGGCCAGCACTTCCAGGCCAAAGCGTTCGTAGAGAGCGCGCGGGAGAAACTCGGGCGCCTCCAGCTTCTCGGCGATGGTGTCGTAGTAAAAATCGGCATTATCGGAGGAAAGCCGCTCGCTCAACCCGAAAAGCTCGTGAAAGGCGTAGTCCAGCCACATGCGGGTGGGCGTTCCGCGGAAGAGATAGTAGTGGTCCGCAAATATCTGCCAGACTCTACGCGGATCCTTCATCTCGGCAACCCCGATTTCGAGATCAGCGAGCGAAACGCCCTGGCTGTAGAGCATGCGGAAGACGTAGTGGTCCGGCTGCACGAACAGTTGCGCGGGATTGGGGAAGGGCTGGTTACGCGCAAACCATGAGGCCTGGGTATGGCCGTGCGGACTCACGATTGGCAGCCCAGCGATGCTGTCGTATAGCTGCCGGGCGATGGCCCGCGTCCCCGGATCGGCGGGAAAAAGGCGGTCTGGATGAATCAGAGTCACGGTCCTGCTCACCTTCTGTCAATTTGTTTGACGGCCCAACAAAATAGCCTACACTCATCGGGGCGTTAAGTGGTCCGACCACTAGAATACATCCACGTGAACGCGCCCGACGGATCGTCGGCGGCGATTTTTGGAAGATCCTTACGCCACCTCGCACATGGAGCGACCAACCTCGCCGCAACCGTAAGCCGCTATTGCTGCTGCTGAGCCTGTTGTAATTGCAACAACGGTTCAGCGGGCGGAGGAGGAGGCGCCTGAGCCTTCTCCACCAGCATCGACCAGTCTTCGGGGATGGGTAGATCCTGATCCAGCGCCGGAGGCTCTTCCGACGCCGAGACCTGCACCGCCACGTAAAGATCGCTGGCAGTGCGTCCGAGAAAGATACCTTTGGTCGGCGGGACGTCCGCATAATCGCGACCCAGAGCAGTGCGGATATGCCTGTCGCCGGCGACCAAAGCATTCGTCGGATCGAAGCCTACCCATCCGAGATGGGGCAGAAGCGCTTCGACCCAGGCATGGGTGGCGTCCGAGGTCGAACGGTCACGATCGCCCTTGCGATGGTAAAGGTATCCGCTCACGTAGCGGCAAGGAATGCCGAGCTGGCGAACCAGCGTGATCATGATGTGGGCGAAGTCCTGACAGACCCCTTGCCGCGATTCCAGCGCCTCGTCGATCGGCGAATCGACGCGCGTGGTGCGCGGCGAATAGCTGAAGTAGTCGTAAAGACTGTTGTTGATCTCCCGCAGCAGCATCATCGGATCGTCACGCCGCCGGACGCCAAGACCAGCTGCAAGCTTTTCGAGAGCAGGCGTGGGCGTGGCGAATTCGCTGGGCAGAAGCATCTCCCAGTAATCGCCTTCGGCCACCATCGAGTCGAGCTCGCCCCATGCGTCGGGCGCAAGGAAGGAAGGAATATCCGCCAGTGGCTGATATTCGACCAGCGACTCGGCAATGACGACAAGCTGTCCATGCTGGCCGGGAATGTCAAAGTGATGCACGTTGTTGCTGAGGTGATCGCGATAGGAAAATACGCGGCAGCGCGGGCTGACGGAAAGCGAGAAGGTAAGGCAGCGCTGATTGCTGTCGCTGCGCGGATGCATGCGCACCTCCATCACGCTTTCGCTGACGGCCTTGCTGTAGACAAATTTGGTCAGGTGCCGGATGGAATAGAAGAGCACGTTGCGGCCTCCATTTTACATTGCGAGCGCGGTTTGCACCGAGTATTGGATATAGACCTCATAAATGAGGTCATGAATCAGGCGGCATTGGTCGAGAATGCGGCGCATGTAGCGGCCGGGGTCCTGAGCAAGGATCTCCGCGATCTGGGCATAGGCGAGCGAAGCCTTGAGCTTGCCGGAGACGCGCATCAGCTCCGCTGCATGCAGTCCCCGCCCTTCGCTCTGGATGGCGTCGAGCGACTGATGCAGGCGGTCGATGGAGTAGCGAATGGAATGCGGAAACTCCGGATCGAGCAAAAGGAATTCGATAATGCGCTCGTAGGTGAGGTCCGCCGTGTAGACCTTGCAATAGGCCTCGAACGCGGTGCAGGTGCGGAGCAGCCCGATCCACTCCAGATATTCGTAGGCATCGACCGACTCATCGGCCTGCGAGAAGACATCGCGATGATAGATGTCGAGCAGCTTGGCGGTTGCCGACGCCCGCTCCAGAAAGCGGCCTACCTGCAGAAACTGCCACCCCTCGCCATGGCTCAGCGTGGTGTCGGTGACTCCCTGAAAGAGATGCACGCCGTCGATCAGCGCAGGAAGAAATTCCGAAAGCTGCGTGTCGGAAGGCGAAGGCGGCTTCAGACGCGAGATGTCGTGAAAGAGCCGATTGAGACGCTGCCATTGCTCGCTGCTTATCTCTTCGCGAATCTGCCGCGCGTTCTCGCGAGCCCCGTAGATGCAAGCCGTCACCGACGCAGGCTGCGAGCCGTCGAAACATAGCGTATAGACCAGCGAATAGACATCGTCATTCCATTCCAGATCGTGGGGCGTGCCCAGCGCTGCAAGCACACGCTGCCAGCGCCGCTCCACGCTCACCTGCGATTTATCCAGCATCAGGCCGAGGTTGATATCCACCATGCGCACCGTATGCTCGGCGCGCTCAAGGTAGCGGCTGGTCCAGTAAAGGCTGTCTGCAACTCGTGAAAGCAATCGTATCTCCCGCTGCGACAAATCACTTGCAATGCGCCAACAATTCCGTTGCCCGACGTCTGACTTCTCAGACGTCGGCTTTCTGCGTCCCTTAGCTCAGAACCCAGGTGTCCTTGCTTCCCCCGCCCTGCGACGAATTCACCACCAGCGATCCTTTCCGCAAGGCCACGCGGGTCAGGCCGCCGGGTACGATGGTGACCTTGTCTCCGTAGAGAATGTAGGGCCGCAGGTCGACATGCCGAGGCTCGATGCTGCCGTCTTCCTGCAGGCACGGTGAGCGCGAGAAATCCAGCGTGGGTTGCGCGATGTAGTTGCGAGGATGCGCCTCGATGCGCCGGCGAAACTCTTCGCGATCCGCGGCGCAGCTGTGCGGGCCGATCAGCATGCCGTATCCGCCCGATTCGCCAACCGCCTTGACCACCAGCTTGTCCAGATTTTCAAGCGCATGCTGCCGCTGCGATTTCTCGGTCATCAGGTAGGTTTCAACGTTATTGAGGATCGGATCTTCGTTGAGGTAATAGCGAATGATCGCCGGCACGTAGGCATAGAGAGCCTTGTCGTCGGCGACGCCGGTGCCGAAGGCATTCGCGAGCGTCACGTTGCCGGCGCGATATGCATTGAAAAGTCCTGCAGCTCCAAGAATCGAGTTGCTGCGATAGGCCAGCGGATCGATGAAGTCATCGTCGACGCGGCGATAAATGACATCCACGCGCTTGAGCCCGGCGGTGGTGCGCATGTAGACGATGTTGTCGTGAATCACCAGGTCGCGGCCTTCGACCAGTTCGATGCCCATCTGGCGAGCGAGAAAGGTGTGCTCGAAATACGCAGAGTTGTAAACGCCCGGCGTCAGCAGCACGATGGTCGGCTCGGGACGGCCCTCCGGCGCAATCGAACGCAGCGTGCTGAGCAGCACCTGGGTGTAGTGCTCGATGGGACGCACGCCGTAGCTGCGGAAGAGATGAGGCAAAGTCCGCTTCATGACGCGGCGATTGGTGAGCATGTACGACACGCCGCTTGGCACGCGCAGGTTATCTTCGAGCACAACGAATTCGCCGCTGTTGAGGCGCAGCAGATCGGTGCCGGCGACGGCTACATATACATTGCGCGGCACCTGCAGCCCGCGCATCTGCCGGCGAAAATGCTGGCAGCTGTAGACGATCTCGCGTGGAATGACTCCCTGCGCCAGAATTTTGCCATCGTGATAAACGTCGTGCAGAAACAGGTTGAGAGCGGTGATGCGCTGGGTCAGTCCGCGCTCGATGCGATCCCAATCCTCGCTGGTTACCAGCCTGGGAACCAGATCGTAGGGAAAGATGCGCTCGGTGCCCTCCTCCCGTCCGTAGACGGTGAAGGTAATGCCCTGCATCAGAAAGGAGACGTCCGCGGACTGCTTGCGGCGCTTCAACTCCTCGCGCGGCAACGAAGAAAGCACGCGCAGCAAATCCTCGTAATGCGGACGAATCGCGCCATCGGAGGCGAACATCTCGTCGAAGGCACCGTCGAGCAGATATTCGCGAAGCAACGGGTTGTCGAATTCATCGCGTAACAGCGTTGTGCTCATCGGCTCTCATTCAGGGAAGCTCGGCTCACCCTCTGCGTTTGTTCCTTCAGATGCAAAGCGGCCGCTGTGCAATGACAGAAATGAAAAAGATCTCAGTAGTAATGGGGTCTTGCAGCGATTGCGCCGGTCCGCCTGATCAGATGAAAAAACGTACCCTTTTGTAGCATGAGTGGAACCGGGCGTCCAGACATGCGCAGTCACACCGCGGTGCGGTGGTTCGACGCCGCCACATCGAACAACGATCCGTCTCCATGCGCCCGGTATCGGCTTGAGGCCTGAGCGCACGAAGACGGAGCCTAGTTATTCTCCCGACATCGGCTTCGCAGACATTGCTGCTGCAGGAGCATGGTCGTGCCATTGCGGAACCGGCTTGCCACTCTCGATCCATGCCGAGTCGATCAGGTCGCGGAGTTCGCTCGCTCCCGCAGCCAGACGCTCGGCCGTGAACTGCTTCGCCTCCGGAGTGCCCGCTCCGATGAATCCCTGCTGTTTGTCCAGCTGATAAACCTTCTCGACGAGCGAGTTGGAGTGGCGCAGATACGCCATGTAAGCGTCCCACTCATCGGTGACCGGACGCACGGGCGAGATCAGCGGCTTCACATCTTCGGGCTTGAGGTTGGCGCTCACGAACGCGCTCTCGAACTGCGAGTGGATGGTGTGGTCGGTGGTGTAGCCGTTGGGATTGTCCTTCTCCACCCAACCGTTGTAGTCGCGACTGGTGTGCAGCGGCATGGAACCGTCTCCGACATAATGGCCGAGCCATCCCGCGTAAAAGAGGATCGCGGCCTCCACCGGCTTGGTGTCCTCATGTTTGGAATTGAGCTCGCGATAGGCGCGCATCGCGGCCTTCAGCCTCTCCCATACTTCGTTGGTGATGTAAGGCTGGAAGCCCACATGCTCCGGCTCCAGCTGCCGGGCAAAATCGGGATGCGTAATCTCCGCTGCGGTGAGCGCGGCGATGAAGTCGTAGCGGCGGCGCGGCAGCGTGCCGATCATGTCTGCATATTCAAGGTCGATGAAATGGTCGGGAGCCTGTTCTGTGCTCAACTCCGCCTCAGCTGGAGAGCGCCAGCGGTCGGGCTCGGGTCCGAGATATTCGATTTCGCTGGCCGCCTCGGGAGAACGCAGGAAGGCGGGAACATCGGAGGGAAGACTTTCGGCCGCAAGCCGGTTGATCATTCGGTGTCCCACATCTCCCCAGCCAAAGGATTGAGGGACGGCAAGAAGAGGCAGCAGAGCAAGCGCGGCAAAGCGGCGCAGATGAGCGGGTGCATTCCATTTCATGCGGCGAGTATAACTGTCCGGGAGCGGCAAAAATCCGGCCGCTCTCACTTCGCTATCGTGTCCGGTTGATGGGATTGAATGCATCGACGATCGGGGCGCTCAATCTGCACAGCGGCCGCTCGAAAATTCATCTTTCAGCCATGAATGACGCGGGCTTTCTTTGATATTCTTGAAGAGCTATGCCTACGAAACAGGAACTTCTCAAGCAGCCAATCCAGCACATCGACATCAAGCAGCACAATGTCGTAGCCCTGGTCGACGCCATGCAGCACATGGCTTTCAGCTCGCGCGACCTGCACCGCGCCGCGTCGATCTATGAGCGCATGTTGTTGGACACGGACTGCGGCGTCATTCTCTGCCTCGCCGGATCGATGGTCTCCGCGGGACTCAAGCAGATCTTTATCGACCTTATCCGCAATCACATGGTCGACGCGATCGTTTCGACCGGCGCCAACATCGTCGACCAGGATTTCTTCGAGGCCCTCGGCTTCAAGCACTGGATCGCCGACGACCTGCTGCGCCAGGGCACCGAAGACGCGATGCTGCGCGAGAATATGATCGATCGCATCTATGACACGCTGATCGATGAAGAACAGCTCCGCTTCTGCGACGACACCACCGAGAAGGTAGCCAACTCCCTCGATCCCCGGCCCTATAGCTCGCGCGAGTTCATCCGCGCCATGGGCGCTTATCTCGAGCAGGAGGGCAAGGTTCCGGAAAAGGGTGGCGTCGACTCCATCATTCATGCCGCTTACCAGAACGATGTGCCGATCTTCTGCCCGGCCTTCAGTGACTGCTCGGCAGGCTTCGGACTGGTTGCGCATCAGCACGCCCGTCAGGACAAGCCCAAGGTTTCGATCGATTCGGCCAAGGACTTCTACGAATTGACCCAGCTAAAGATTGCTAATCCCACCACCGGCCTTCTCATGCTCGGCGGCGGCGTACCCAAGAACTTCGCGCAGGACATCGTGGTCGCCGCGGAGATCCTCGGCAACGACGCTCCGATGCACAAGTACGCGATTCAAATCACGGTCGCCGACGTCCGCGATGGCGCGCTTTCGTCCAGCACACTCAAGGAAGCCAGCTCCTGGGGCAAGGTGGACACTACCTACGAGCAGATGGTCTACAGCGAAGCCACTCTGGCCGTGCCGCTGATCACCGGCTACGCCTACCACAAGGGCGCCTTCAAGGCCCGCCAGGGTAAGCGCTGGTCGCGGCTGTTAGAGCCGGTCACGGCGTAAAAGCCAAAGCGATACCGCAAAAATTACCGAAGAGGCAGACCTACACGGGTCTGCCTCTTCGCTTTTAGCCTGCCGAAATCAGGAGATTTACTTCAGGAATTTGCAATCCGGGATTCATCGATTTTTCGCTGGTCTCCTTCGATAACCATGCAGTAACATCGCTCTTCATCATCAATTTCCTGATCCGAACCCTGATAGTTTTTATATTGGAGTGGGCCATGTGGTTAACCGTTGAGCTTCTGGCTGCGTTGTATCTCATTTCCTTTGTGTGGTTCTGGTCTCTGTGCCTCACCTCGGCACGTAAATCGGACCCTCCCCGACAGCGGGAAGACCGCTCGAATCTCATCCCTTTCGAGCGCGGACTTCAGATGAGCCAGCGAAAAACTGCGAGGACAATGTAGCCGTTCGGACGGCCTGCAGAACGATCCAAACTGCGCTCCATGCACTTTAGGTATTTTCGCTTGACGTATGCTGCGCGAATACCAATTTTGTCCACTTTTGGCACAAATGTCGGAATGTTTTTTAAATCCTGGTCATTGCTTCATATACTTACAAAGGTAACTACGGTAACCTAGTTGCATTGAGCGGTTCTTTGCTCGAGCGACGTGACTTTGTTTCGACCTGGCAAAAATCAGACGACCGTCTTCGTCGCGGCGCTTGCACTCTCCGCAAGCGGAGTGCTCATTCTTGCGCGAGCTGCCTCGCACCTGCCCATTTTGAAAGATTCGCTGCTGTTCCGGTTCATCCTTTGCTGGATCGTCGCGCAGCTTGCGTTGCTCATCATTGCCCTGTTCAGCATTCGCTCCAGCAAAAAGCAGCGCCAGGCAGAGAGCCAGCTGCAGCAGATCGCGCAATTGCAGAAAAGCATTCTGGATTCCGCGGGCCCGATGATCATGGCGACTGACCTGGACGGCAGGCTGCTGATTTTCAATCCCGCCGCCGAACGTATGCTGGGATATACGGAGGCAGAGGTCTGCGGCAAGCTTCAGTCTCACGAGCTGTTCTCTCCCGGCGAGATGGAGCGGGTGGGCAAACAGATTGCCCGGCGGCCAGCCTCCGCGCAGCAAGCCAGCGATTCGCCTCGATCCATCCTCAGCAGCTACGTGCAATATGTTTCGAACTTCCCTCCCAGCCGGGTGCGGGGAATCGAGATGCAATATCGCCGCAAAGACGGGAGCATCTTTCCGGCCATGGTGTACCTGGGTGCGGTGAGGTCTCCGGAAGGCGACATCCGGGGGCTGGTCGCCGTCAGCATGGATCTCTCTTCGACCAAGCGCGCAGAACAGGCGCTGCGGGAGAGTGAAGACCGCTATCGCGACCTCTTCGAAAGCTCGATCGAGATGATCGCCACACTGAGCCCGCGCGGTCGATATCTGTACGTAAATCCCGCGTGGCAGGGGCTGTTCGGTATCAACACCGAAGGGTTTCAGAGCTTCATGAGCTTCGAATCGCCGTTTCCCGCTGGCGTGCAAGCCGAAGCGGCAGCGCTGTTTCGCCGCGCGCTCAACGGAGAGAACGTCGACAACGTGCTTTTGCACCTCCAGGACACCGACGGGCGAAGCGTCGAGGTGGAAGCCAGCCTCAGCTGCAGGTACACGGATGGGCGGCCGGTCTCGGTTCGCTGTATCTTCCGCGACGTTACGCAGCAGAACCTCCGCGAACGCCGGCTGCGCATGCAGCTTCACGTCAACCAGATGATCGGCGAGTCGACCTCGGCCGACGAGACACTGCCCAAAGTTCTGGCCGCGCTCTGCGCACCCCTCGAGTGCGACCTGGCAAATCTCTGGGTCGTCGACGAGGCGGCAGAGCTTATTCGCTACCAATATGGCTGGTCGGCGCCGGGACGAAACTATGAGGAATTTACCCGGGAATCGAATTTCCGCGTCTTCAGCCGTGGCCAGGGACTGCCGGGAACAGTCTGGGCGATGGGTAAGTTCAAGTGGATCGAAGAGCTGCGCGATGAACCGGCCTTCCATCGCCGTTACGCCGCACGCCTGGACGGACTGACGACAGGCTGGGCCGTTCCGGTACGCGCGATCAACCAGGTCATCGCCGTGGTGGAGTTTTTCAGCCGCCAGCGCCAGCAGGAAGATCTGGAGATGATGGCCTCGGTCGAGACCGTCTGCGCCTCGATCGGCCAGTTTATGGCGCGCTCGGCTCAGGAAGGCCGCGTACGCGAGCTGAATCGCCAGAAGGAGTTCATTCTGAACTCGGTCGGCGATGGAATCTTCGGCGCCAATCCGGAGAGCGACGTCGATTTCGTCAACCCGGCTGCGGCCGAGATGTTGGGGGCGCCTCCCGCTGACCTGATCGGCAAATCGATTCATACCATCATCCACCAGGGATCCGACGCCTGCGGAGATCAATGCCGGCTGCGGCGTGCCCTTCTGATGCATGAAAATACTACCGGGCAGGATGTCTTTGCCCGCAGGAATGGGACCACCTTCCCTGTCGAGTTTGCCGTGACCCCCATGTTGGAACAGGGGGTGGTCGTGGGCAGCGTGCTGAGTTTCCGCGACATCAGCCAGCGATATGCGCTGGATCGCATGAAGGATGAGTTCATCTCGACGGTCAGCCACGAACTGCGCACTCCGCTGACCTCGATTCGAGGCGCCCTGGGCCTGCTGTCCCATGGACTGCTGGGCGATATGAGCGAGAAGGCGTCCAATCTCCTTCGCATCGCCGTCTCCAACTCCGACCGGCTGGTTCGATTGATCAACGACATCCTGGACCTCGAGCGGATGCAGTCCGGCCGCGCTCCGCTGGCCTTCCGCGCCTGCTCGGTGAACGAACTGGCACGGCATGTGGTGGATGCGATGCAGCCGATGGCTGACGCCGCCGGGGTGAAGCTCGTGGTCGAAGCAGAGCCGGTTATCGTCGAGGCCGATTCCGACCGCCTTATGCAAGTGCTCACCAATCTGCTCAGCAACGCAATCAAGTTTTCGCCTATGGATTCGACGATCCGCGTGCTTGTGGTTCACGCGAACGAAGGCGCGAGCCTCAGCGTGATCGATAGCGGCCGAGGCATCCCAGTGGACAAACTGGAGAGCATCTTCGACCGCTTCCACCAGGTAGACGCGTCCGACTCCCGGCAAAAGGGCGGGACCGGGCTCGGCCTGGCCATCTGCCGTACGATCGTGCAACAGCATGGCGGCCGCATCTGGGCAGAGCGCAACCCTGACCAGGGATCCACATTCCGGGTCATGCTTCCGGACCGCAGCCGCCTGGAATCCTCCTCCGACGTCAGCCTTCTGCCGCCAGCCTCGATAACCACGGAAACCGTACTGGTGTGTGAGCCGGATGTACAGGCGCGGCGCACACTGGTCGAGGGACTGCGAAGACAGGACTATCGCATCCTTGAAGCCGAGAATCGCGAACAGGCCATGCAACTGGCCCATCGCTTTCCTCCCCAGGCGATCCTGCTCGGAGTCTCGAATCACCCGCGCAATGGGCTCGAAACCCTGCAGGCATTGAAAGAGGATTCTCGTACCGCTCGCATCCCTATTGTCGTGCTCAGCCTTCTGTCTCCGGCGGAAAAATCGAAAGTCGCAGAAACGGCGGATGTCTGGCTGCCGCTGCCCATCGATGAAGCGCTACTCCTCACAGAGTTGGCCCGGCTGCTGAAGCGCAGCGGCGAGCAGGCTTCGGTCTTGCTGGTAGAAGACGATGAGGATCTGGCGCGCGTTATCATCGCCACCTTCGAACGCGCTGGCGTTGGGATTCACTATGCCCCACGGCTGTGGCGCGCGAAGGAGCTATGTCACGAAGTGCGTCCCAGCCTGATCATTCTCGACCTCGCATTGCCTGATGGACACGGCCTCGAGCTGGTCGACTGGTTGCGCACGCAAACGGAGCTTCGGCATCTCCCTCTGGTGGTGTATTCGGCCCGGGAGGTCTCCGCCATTGAGCAGGAACAGCTCAAACTGGGCCACACCGAGTTCCTCACCAAAGCCAAAGTGCAGCCCGAAGAAGTAGAGGCCCTCGTCTTCACCATGCTGCGGCGCTACGATGTGGCAGACGCAGCAACAAACCGGAGATAGATGGACGCTCTCCGGCACTTCAATAGAAGAGTCTAGAGATTAAGGAATCTGAAAAAAATGCAACGGAGAATTCTCATCATCGACGACGACGACGACATCCGGGAGGTAGCGGCTCTCACGCTAGAGATGGTTGCTGGCTGGGATGTGGTAAGCGCCAACTCCGGCAGCAACGGTATCGAAAGAGCTCAGGAGGCAAGCCCCGATGCCATCCTGCTCGACGTGATGATGCCGGGCATGGATGGTCCCACGACATTTCAGGAGCTGCAAAAAATTCCGGAGACCGCGAAGATTCCGGTCATCCTGCTCACCGCAAAGGTGCAGGGAGCGGACCAGAAGCGCTTCGCTGAACTCGGCGTGGCGGCGATTCTCTTCAAACCCTTCGATCCTCTAACGCTGGCCAAGCAAATGTCGGACGCGCTGGGTTGGCAGCAGTGAGCGCTGCACTTCTACTTAACCGTTGCCGCAATGCAGAAGGACAACGCGATGAATATGATAAATAGTTCGAACGGATCACAGCCTGATCTTCCGGGCAAACTGGAAGCGGTATGGAAAAACAATCTTCCTAAAATCGCAGGCCGTGTACTGACCCTGCGCTTCGCCGAGCAAAGCCTGGCCCAGGGCACGCTCGATCAGGTTGGCCGTAAAGAGGCCGAGTCGGCTGCGCATAAGCTGGCTGGCATCCTGGGCACCTTCGGCCTTCCGCAGGGAACCGCGCTTGCTTCCAAAATCGAGGTGCTGCTCTCCGGAGACGCCCATATCGACGACGAGCAGCGGCAGGAGTTAGCCTCCTTGCTCAAAGAACTGGAGACGGAGATTCGTTCCCGGGAAGCCTAAATGCGGAGCGGAGCGTCCTCAGAAGATGTGGTGCTCTTCGTCCGTGATCAGGATCGGCGCGATATTCAGATTCACATTCTCAGCCGGAGCAGCTTCCGCTTCGGCTCGCACCTTTGCCACCGAGAGCCAATTGTCCTTGTGGGGATGATCCGCCACCCAGGGCGGCAGAGGCATGCGCAGATGACGGCTCAGCGCCACGGAATAACCTTCGTAGAGCGACCGCATCTTGCGCAGCCGCTCCATGGAATCTCCATCCCGGCAAACGCGAATTCCGGACTGGCAGAGCAGGTTGTACAGCACCTCGAAGCGCTCCGGCGGAAGGCGATCTTCCATGTCCGTAACCGGCGTGAGGGAGAAGATCTGAGCAATGTCAACGACCGCGTGGCGCGCAATGGCGAAGGTCAGCTGTGCCTGACGTGCGGCATGCTCCTGTACGCCGGCAATCATCAGCGAGCAAATATCCAGCACCGCGGTGAGCGCGCCGATCCAGCTTTGGTTGGAGTGTTGCGAGCGAAAATAGCAGAGCAGCGGATAAGAGATATGGCTCTCCAGCAACTCGGCCGACCAGCGCTCCCACTCCACCAGCAACAGATTGAGCGCCTCCGTGCCCCCGCTAAATGCGTGCCGGCGCATCAGCTCGGCAGCGGTTGGCGGAGAGCCGGCGCGGGCATCGAGCAGAGAGATATTGACTTCGCGCCGCGAGAAAGCCCCATACAACACGGGAAAATAGCCGATGACCAGAGCCAGAAATCCCAGCCCTATCCCTGACTCCAGCACCACCAGCAGTCGCGCCCAAGGCGAATGCGGAGTCAAATCGCCGATCCCAAGAGTAAAGACGGTGGTTCCACTGAGGTAGAGATCGGAAAGAAATCCCGGATGGGCCTGCGACGGATCGTTAATCGGGATGCGCAGCGACGCATAGAGCAAAGCGAAGCCGAAGAGCAGCCCCGTGGCCCAAATCGCAATCAGCAGGATGAGCGACAGCGGCCCATAGTAGCTCAGGGCAGTCTCCCGCTTCCTTGAGTCCTTGATTCGGCCTGCGATCTGCGCCCAGGGCCACCAGGTCAGCACAAAGTACATGTGCGTGATTCGAAACCGCCCCGTGGCGCGGCGCGGCAGAATCACCGTCTGGAATGCGTCGAACAACGCGATGAAAAGACATGCGGCTCCGACACAAAAGTAAAAGGCTCTCAAGCGTGTCCCTCAATCCTTATAGCCCTGCGTTTCCCAGCAAAAAACGGATAGCGCGTTCAGCTGCGGCCTTCGATAGTCTAAAGAGAGTATGGCCGGACTGGCGCGGTTACTGGTAAAACTCGGGCTGCTGCTGATTCTAGCCGGTGGGATTGTGTACGCGCTCGACCGTTTCGGCATTCGCGCCGGCCATTTGCCCGGAGATCTCGCCTGGCGGCGTAAAAACGTAGCGGTCTTCTTCCCGCTGGGAACTTCCCTGCTCCTCAGCATCGTGCTTTCTCTTATCTTCTATCTGCTCTCCCGCTTGCGTCGCTGAAGGGGTGCTCAAACCACACCCAGGCAGCATGTAGACTGAAACCTTGTGGTTAGCCAGCTAGGTTTCAGCTTCGAAGAAACAAAAACTCAGCAGCGGCGCGTGTGGAAGATCAGCGAGCTTACTGGACAGCTGCGGCTCGAAGTGGAGCGCTCCTTCTCCGACCTCTGGATCGAGGGAGAAATATGCGACTTTCGCCCCGCGGCGTCGGGACATCTCTACTTCAATCTGAAAGATGAGTCGGCCCAGCTTTCCGTCGTGATGTTCCGCCGGCAGGCTGGGCTGCTCCGTTTCCGTCCCGAGGATGGACTGCATGTTCTGTTGCGCGGCAAACTTTCCGTCTATGAGCAGCGAGGCTCGGTACAGATTGTTGCCGAACATCTCGAGGTGATGGGCGCGGGTTCGCTGCAGCTCGCCTTCGAGCAAGTGAAGCGTCAGTTGCAGCACGAAGGACTCTTCGACGCCGAGCGCAAAAAGCCGCTTCCCGCCTTTCCTCGCTGCGTGGGCATCGTCACTTCGCCGTCCGGCGCGGTCATCCGCGATTTCCTGAACGTTGCAGGACGCCGCCACTCCGCGCTGCAAGTCTTGCTTTATCCTGCGCTGGTGCAAGGCGACGCAGCAGCAGCCGAGGTCGCTGCGGGCATTGCGTTTTTCAATCGATCGCAAGAGGTCGACGTCATTGTCGTCGCGCGCGGCGGCGGCTCGCTCGAAGACCTGACACCCTTCAACTCGGAATTCCTGGCCCGCGCCATCGCCGCATCCGATCTACCCGTCGTCTCGGCCATCGGTCATGAGACCGACTTCACGATCGCCGATTTCGTCGCCGACCTTCGCGCGCCGACCCCGTCGGCAGCAGCGGAACTGATCACCGGCGCGCAGCACAAGATCGAGGAGCAGGTGGAGCAGCTTTCGTTGCGCATTCACCGCGCAGCGCGCTATGCGCTGATTCAGGCGCGGGAGCGCTTCGCGCGACTCTCCGCTCCGGCTGCCTTCGCACGATTGCAGGATGGGCTGAACCGCCGCCAGCAGCGCGTCGACGAGCTTTCCTATCGCGCCGAAACTCTGGTCGGACGGCAGCTGCAGAGGGCCTCACAGCGCGTACAGCAACTCTCGTCCGAGCTGATTCGTCACGACGTGAGCCATCGCCTGAAACTCGCGGATGAGCGACTGGAATCGCTTGCGGGCAGGTTGCTCCACGCCCAGGTCGCGACCGATGCCCGGCATCGCGCGCGGCTTAAATCTTTAGAAAGAAATTTAGTCGCGCTCTCACCGCTTGGAGTGCTGAGCCGCGGCTATGCTCTGGTCTACGACGAGAATGGAGCCTTGCTGCGCGATGCAGCCCAGGCTCATCCGGGACAGATTTTGAAGACACGACTGGCACGGGGCAGCGTCGAGAGCCGCGTCACCCAGACCTCACAGGAATCGAACGGAGAACAGAACAAGGAATGAGAAAGCTTTTCGGAACGGATGGCATTCGCGCAGTGGCGGGAGAATCCCCGCTCGACCCCAAGACCATTTACGCAGTGGGACTGGCCCTGGCGCATCAGCTGCAAATGAGCTCGCAGCAGCCGCGGGTAATCCTGGGCATGGACACACGTGAGTCCAGCGAATGGATCGCCGGAGTGCTTGCTGCCGGTCTCTCCAAAGGTGGCGCTGCAACGGAAAGCGCAGGCGTGATCACCACCCCAGCGATTGCGTATCTTGCGCGCAAACACCGTTTCTCCGCCGGGGTTGTGATCTCAGCTTCGCATAATCCATGGCACGACAACGGCATCAAAATTTTCGGCGGTGACGGTTACAAATTGCCGGACGAAGTTGAACTGCGCATTGAAGAGGAGATCTTCAAACAGCTTGCGACAGTGCCTGCAATCGATCCGTCAGCAGTGGCTGCGCTTCAGCCCAAAGAACATTACCGCGCCGAATATGAGGCTTTCCTGCTCTCCGCCGTGCCCGCCTTAGCTCTTGGAGAGATGAAGCTGGTCCTCGATTGCGCTAACGGCGCAGCGTCTGCCATTGCACCGGAGCTCTTCGCCCGGCTCGGCGGCCACATACAGCTGACACATGTCCAGCCCGACGGCCGCAACATCAATGCCGACTGCGGCGCGCTTTATCCTGCGACGGTTGCAGCCGAAACCAAGGCCACACAATCCGATATCGGCGTGACCTTCGACGGCGACGCCGACCGCGCGCTCTTCGCGGATGCCCAGGGACGCGTGGTGAACGGCGACGCGATTCTCCTGCTCGCCGCGCGCGATCTGAAAACGAAGGGCCTGCTTCATAAAGACACGGTGGTCGCGACAACCATGTCCAACATGGGACTTGAGGCGGCTCTCAAGCGCGACGGAATCACGATGCTGCGCGCGCCAGTGGGCGACAAGTATGTGCTGGAGATGATGCAGGCCAACGCGGCCTCACTGGGGGGAGAGCAGTCCGGACACATTCTCTTTCCGCATCTCGCCACCACCGGTGATGGGCTTCTAACCGCTCTGGTAGTGCTCGATATCGTGCGCCGCTCCGGCAAGCTGCTTCACGAACTCCTCGCCGACCTTAAGGTATTTCCCCAGGTCATCGTGAATATTCGCGTGAAGGAAAAGAAGCCGCTGATGGAATTTGCAACCATCGCGGATACGATTCACGCAGCAGAAAACGAATTGAACGGCAACGGCCGGGTGGTGGTCCGCTATTCCGGAACCGAACCACTGGCTCGCGTGATGATCGAAGCAGAGTCCGAAGCACTCATGCGGCGTCACGCGGACTTCATCGCTGATGCGATACGTGATGAGTTGGGGGCATAGCATCGTGCGAATCAAGAGTGCCGCTCTCGATTTGTGCTGACCGCTTCTTAGCTGGCCGGACTTTAGCCGACCGTCTTTTGGCGATCCGCTTCTCAGCTACCCCATATCTCGCCAATTGCTGCCCACACCCACATCGGCAACCAGCGGGATCTTGAGCTCAATCACACTCTCCATCTCGGTCTTCACCAGCTGCTGCACCTCATCCACTTCAGCCGATGGCGCGTCGAAGACCAATTCGTCATGCACCTGCAGCGTCATGCGCGTCTGAAGCTTCTGCACGCGCAGCTTCTCCTGAATGCGGATCATGGCCAGCTTGATCAAGTCAGCGGCGGTTCCTTGCAGCGGAGTATTTACGGCAGTGCGTTCGGCAAATCCGCGCAGATTCGCATTGCGGCTTTGAATATCCGGAATGGGACGCACTCGTCCAAAGACAGTCCGTACCTTTTGCTCCTGGCGGGTCTCTTCGAGCAGCCGGTCGATGAACGCTCGCACGCCTTTGTAGCGCTCGAAGTAGGTATCGATATACAACCGCGCCTCATGCTGATCGATGTTCAACTGCTGTGCCAATCCAAAGGGCGAGATGCCGTAGACAATGCCGAAGTTCACCGCCTTGGCGCGATTGCGCGTCTCCTTGCTCATATTTTCGGCGGACACTCCGAATACTTCGGAGGCGGTCAGAGTGTGAATGTCCTGACCAGTGCGGTATGCGTTAACAAGTAAGGGGTCATCGGAAAAATGAGCCATGAGCCGTAGCTCGATCTGCGAGTAATCCGCAGAGATCAGTTGATTTCCCGGCGCAGCGATGAACGCCGCGCGAATCTCACGTCCCAGTTCAGTGCGAATGGGAATGTTCTGTAGATTGGGATTGGTCGACGACAGACGTCCCGTCGCCGTGCCGACCTGGTTAAACGTGGTATGCACGCGACCTTGGCCATCGGCCAGCAGAGGCAGAGAATCGACGTAGTTCGATTTCAGCTTGGCCAACTGCCGGTATTCGAGCACCATGCGCGGCGCCACATGATGCACAGATAGCTCCTCGAGCACATCCTGCGCGGTCGACACCACCTTGCCCTTGCCATACTTGATGGGTTTGGGCAGGCCCATTTTGTTGAAGAGAACATCGCCAAGCTGCTTGGGCGAATTGATGTTGAAACGATGCCCTGACTGCGCAAAGATCTCTTCTCCCACTCGCTGCATCTCCGCTGACAGCTTGTCGCCCATGCGATTCAACAGACCCGAATCGATGCGCACTCCGGCTTTCTCCATCTCCAACAGCACCGGCACCAAAGGCCGATCGATCGTTTCGTAGACGCTGCGTGCCTCCAGCGTCTCCACATCCTGCCGCAGCACAGGAGTCAACGATTCGATAGCATGCGCCGACTCAGTAAGCAGCCGGTCGCCCGTCTCGCGCAGCGGATAGTCGCTGAATCTCGCCGCAACATCCCCCAGCCGGTGCGTGGTGTGCGTGGGATTGATGAGATACGAGTACAGCATCAGGTCGTCCTGCGCGCCGCGCAGCGTGACTCCATGCGCCTCCATCGCCCGCAGCGTTCCCTTCAGATCGTGCACTCGCTTCGGTACGGATTCGTCCTCCAAGAGCGAACGCACCGTCTCCAGTTCCACCAGCAATGCCTTATCGCCATCCGCGGCCACAGCAACCTTGCACTGCACTTCCACAGCCGGAGTCTCGCATTGCTCTTCCGCCTCGAACATCAGAGACATGGTCTTCAGCTCTGGCTCGCGCTCTTCGATCGCTTCGGTTTCCTGCTCCGAGACCTGTTCCGCAGCCGCTTCTAATGCGGAGGTATTTACCGCCAGCGCGAAGCCGCCGGCTCGCGCTGCAGTAATGAAGGCTTCGATTTCTTCCGTGCTCGGCTCGATGCGATGCTCGAATGTCTGCTTCACCTCGGCCGGCGCCAGCTCCTTCAAGAGCGTGGTGAATTCGAGCTCGGTAAACAGCGCGCGGCACGCATTCACATCCGGAGGCAGCGTGCGCATCTGCTCCAGGTCAAGCTCCAGCGGCACCGAGCAATGGATCGTGACCAGCTCCTTGCTCAACAACACGGTGTCGCGGTTGCTCTGGAGCGATTCGCGGTATCTCTTTCCCTTCACCTCGGCCGCCCGGTCGAGCGCTGCCTCTACGCTGCCAAACTGCTGGATCAGCTCGACCGATCCTTTGTCGCCGATTCCCGGCGCGCCGGGGATGTTGTCAATCGAATCGCCGCGCAGCGCCATCACGTCGACAACTCTTTCAGGAGGCACACCCAGCGTCTCGATCACCTTGTCGCGATCGAGAACCAGATTGTCTTTCGCCGGATTCAGCACCCTCACCTGATCGGTCACCAGCTGCAGCATGTCCTTGTCATTCGATACGACGTAGACATTGTGTCCGGCCTTCGCGGCCTGCACCGCGAGCGTTCCAATCACGTCGTCCGCCTCGAAGCCCTCGGCCTGCAGGATGGGGATATGAAATGCCTCAAGCGCACGCCGGATATAGGGCAGTTGCTGCGCCAGGTCCGGAGGCATCTCCGTGCGGTTCGCTTTATAGCCGCCGTATTCCACCTCGTCGAACTGCTGCGTCTCGGCGTTGAACTTGCGCAGCTTGATCTCGCGCGCCCGCTCGTCGCGAAAGACCGGTCCGCTCAGGTCGAAAACAGCGGCAAAGTATTCCGGAGAAAAATCCTTGCGCAGCTTGTTGATCATGTTCACGAACACATACGTCGCCGCAGTGGGCACGCCGGTGCGTGTCGACATCGGCCGCTGCCGCTGCATCGCGTGGTAGGCGCGGAAGATGAAGGACATCGAGTCGAGCAGAAAGACGGGCGGTTTGGTAGCGTCGGTGGACATCGAATCTGAGTCTACCGCTTCTCCTGGCGTGGAATCTCATGCTCCGGCCGGGTATTTAGGAGAGAAACATGCAATCGCCGTAGGAAAAGAATCGATAGCGGGATGTAACCGCATGGCGATAGGCCGCGAGCACATGCTCTCGCCCGGCAAAAGCGCTCACCAGCATCAGGAGCGTCGACTGTGGCAAATGGAAATTGGTCAGCAGCGCCTTGACGACGCGGAATTCGAAGCCGGGCGAGATGAAGATATCTGTACTGCCGGAATGAGCTTCGAAGCTTCCATCGCTCGACGTTTGCGCGCAGTGTTCCAGGGTGCGAACCGTGGTCGTCCCGGCGGCCACTACGCGACGCCCTTCGCGCAGCGCGGCATTCAACTCGCAGGCTGTTTCTTCGGACAACGTATAACGCTCGCGATGCAGATGAATGTCCTCAAGCCTTTCCACGCGCACTGGCTGGAAAGTACCCAACCCCACATGCAGGGTGATGTGCGCGATGCGAACGCCTCGCTCGCGTATCCGATCGAGAATCTCCGGGGTGAAGTGCAGGCCGGCCGTCGGAGCGGCCACCGATCCGCGATCGCGGGCAAAGACGGTCTGGTAGCGTTCGCGATCTGTATCAGCATCGGTATCTTTTTCGGAGCGACGAATGTATGGCGGCAGCGGAATGTGCCCAAGCCGCTCCAATATCGCATAGAAATCGGCAACAGGCTCGAAGCGCAGCGTACGCTCACCAAGCTCGCCGCGCGCAATCACTACGGCACGCAACTCTCCCTCGCCGAATACAAATTGCGTTCCGGCCTGGACCTTGCGGCCGGGACGAACCAGCGCCTCCCACTCCCATTCACTGACTTGGCTGGTAAGAAAGACCTCCATGCGCCCGGTCGGGTCTTCACCATAAGCGGCAGCGCGAACACGCCGCGCAAAGAGGCGCGCTGGGATCACGCGGCTGTTGTTCAACACCAGCAGGTCGCCCTCGCGGAGCTGCTCCGGAAAATGCTGGAATGCGCTGTCCTGCCAATGACCCGAGCGGCGGTCCAACATCAATATTCGCGCACCTGAACGCTCAGCAGGAGGCTGTTGCGCGATCAGCTCTTCGGGAAGTTCGTAATCGAAATCGGAAACCAGCACAAGGCCAATTCTATCGGCTGAAGTGCGCTTCGGCCCGCGCCCGAGCCCGCTCCAATGCGTCGTTCAGCTCCTGGCGCTTCCCTTCCAGCATCTCTGGAGTATCTTCCGCGCCGGGAGCCGGAAGAGCACGCGACCAGCTCACGGCCACGCGGGAGAACGGCTTGGGGATGAGAAACTGGTCCCAGGATCGCATCGTCCAGGCGCGCTGGGGCAACAGGTAGAAGCTGCCGATCTTCTGGCCCGTCATCTGCGCTAGCCTGACCGGGCCGGCTTTCGTCTGATAGATCGGCCCCCGCGGCCCATCGGCTGTGAACACTACCGGGAATCCATTCTCGATGACAGCCTTCAGCCCGAGCAGTCCCGCCGCACCTCCGCGCGAGCTCGACCCGCGAACCGCGCCATAGCCCAGAAGACCGAGCGTACGGGCGATCAGCTCGCCGTCGAAGCTCTGGCTAATGAGGATGGAGCAGCGAAATTTGCGGAAGTACCAGCCGCAGGGCAGAGTGCAGCGATGCCAGAAGCAGAAGATGCCGGTGGTCGGCGGGCTCTCCGGAACCGCTCCCTCTTCGCAGATCACCTCGAAGCGAAGCGTCATCCCGATCAGGGCCAGAACCAGCGCTGTCAGTCGCGGGATAATAGCCAGAGCCACCCGCTGCCCAAAAGAGAATTGATGAACGGAACTCACTCATCGATTCTACTGGCCCTGGTCTACTGGTCCAGGCTTTTACACCCTGAACGCTATCCCCTGCTTTCAGCTATACCGCAGCCAGCGCACAATCTCCGGCAGTGTTGCGCGCTTGCCGTACATCAGGATGCCGACGCGGTAGATGCGCGAAGAGATCCAGAGCAGCACCACCACCGAGAGCGCCATCAGGCCGAGCGAAAGCACAATCTGCCACAGCGGAGGAAACTGCGAGGCCAGCCGAAGGAACATCGTTATCGGTGCGCAGGGCGGAAACATTGAGATGGCCACCGACCAGATCGAGTTTGGATTCGTAACAATGAAGGTGATCATTCCAAAACTCAACCAGATGGGAACCGCAGCCAGCGGGGTGTATTGCTGCAGCTCTTGCTCGGTATCGCAGGTTGCGGCCAGGCCCGCGAAAAGCGTGCTGTAGAGCGCGTAGCCCAGAATAAAGTACAGGATAAACAAGATAATTTGCGGAGTAGAGACCGCAACTTTGAACTCTCCCGACAGCAACGTCGTTGCCAGCGCGGAGCTGGCAAAGAGCGCAGCCGCAACCGCCCAGATCGCCAACTGCGTCAAGCCGACTGCGCCGATGCCGATCAGCTTTCCGGCCAGCATGTCGCTGGCCTTCACGGTCGACAGCATCACCTCGAAGATGCGCGACGTCTTCTCCTGAATCACCGAGCGGCCGACGTTCATGCCGTACATGATGACCGTAAATGACAACAGAAAGGACATGGCGTACGCGGCCCAGAAGGTGCTCAGCGAGCTGCTCTCCGTCTCCTTGCCGTTCTTGATCTGCACCGTATCCACATCGACGCGCTGGGTAAGAGCCTCGACCTCATTCGATGGAATCCCACGCGCCACCAGCCGCTCTGCAACCAGAGCATGGTTCACCGCGCTCTGCAATCTGCTTTCGGTAGCATAGTCGCCTGCAGACCGCGACTCGTACGTTGCCTTCGCGGCGTCCGGCGCGGAGGTGTCCAGCCAGAGAAATCCGTCCAGATCCTTCTGATCGACCTTCGTCAGCAAGGCCTGGCGCTCGGTGCCGGCCACGGGAGCGTCCACATCCACTGTCGCCCTGGCATCCTTATCGCTGACCAGTTGATCGCGAACTCGATTGGCCAACGCCGCATCGCTGCTCGCGACCACCAGGTGCTTACCCACACCGGAATTCCTGCTGGCCAGCGTCATTACGCCGACGAGAGCCACAAACAACAGCGGGATCAGGATGGTGGTGATCTTGAATGCTTTGCCTCTCACCTGCTCGAGGTATTCGCGTTTCGCGATCAGAAGGGTGTCACGCATCGACTTTTTCTCCCACCGTGCGGATGAAGATCTCCTCCAGCGAAGGCTCGACCAATTCGAACTTGTAGATGGTCGCTTTTTGCACAGCTTCACGCAACAGGTCCTGCGCGTTGGCGTGAGGCTTCAACTGGATTTCAGCCTGCCCGCCGTAGTCTTTGTAGTCGGCAATCGCGGGATGCTGCAGGAAAGAGTTGTCGCCCTCGAAGTTCAGCAGCACCCGGTTGCGCTCATAGCGAGACTTGATCTCGCGCATGCCGCCCGCCAGCACCGCCTGGCCACCATTGATGAGGCAGATGGCGTCGCACAGCTTCTCCACCTGGTCCATGCGATGGGTCGAGAAGAGGATGGCCTTGCCGGCCTTCTTCAGATCGATCAGCGTATCCTGCAGCAGCGTGGCGTTCACCGGATCGAGGCCCGAAAACGGCTCATCCATGATGATCAGCTCCGGATCGTGCAGCAGCGTGGCAATGAACTGGATCTTCTGCTGCATGCCCTTCGAGAGCTCTTCGGTCTTCTTCTGCACCGCGTCCAGAATCTGCAGCCGCTCGCACCAGTCATGCGCGCGGCGGCCGGCAACTGCGGGATCGAGGCCGCGCAGCTCGCCCATGAAGACGAGCTGATCCATCACCTTCATCTTTTTGTATAGACCGCGCTCTTCAGGCAGATATCCCACCCGCTTGAGGCTCTCGCGTGTGAAGGGCTGGCCGAAGAGATTCACCGTGCCCGAATCCGGCATGGTGATGCCGATCATCATGCGGATACTCGAGGTCTTCCCTGCGCCATTTGGCCCAAGGAGACCGAACATCACGCCTGAATCGATCTGCAAGCTCAAATCCTTGACCGCGATCTTTTTCTCGTAAGCCTTCGAGATGCGATCCAGATAGACAACCGTGGACATTCCCAGCTCTCCAATTTCAAAACGAGTCTAACAGGGGGAGCAGCTGAGAGGCGGGTCGCTAAGGAGCGGATCGCTGAAGTCCGGATCGGCAAAAGTCCGGTTGGCGAGCTCCGTGGAGTCCCACATCTCAAGGGCGAGATGCGGGGCACCCGAAGCGGCTTCGAGGTCTAGCCTTCCCCGCCCGCCGCCTTCCCCGCTGACCGGCTCTTGGCACCCCGCCCTTCGGCCGACCGCTTCCTAGCGAGCCATTTTTTAGCCGCCCGGCTTTTAGCTACCCGCCCTGCTAGCATCTTTGAGTGGTTGCACTCGACACTCCGGTTCAGTTCGTCAAGGGCATTGGTCCTCAGATCGCAAAGACTCTCAACGAGAAGCGCATCGCGACCGTTGAAGACCTTCTCTTTCACCTGCCTTTCCGCTACGAAGACCGTCTGCATCCGCGCTCGCTGACAGAATTGGTGCCTGGAGAGATGGCCAGCGTGATTGCCGAAGTCCGCGGCACCACGCTGCTCCGCACCCGCCGCATGCCCATCTTCGAGATGACCGTCGGCCAGAACCTCTCGTCGATGAAATGCATGTGGTTTCATGGCACGTATCTCGAAGGCAAGTTCAAGGCCGGGCAGATGGTCGCGCTCTACGGCAAGGTCGAGCCCTCGCGTTCTACGCGCAATTTCAAGATGATCCAGCCGCAGTTCGAGATCCTCCCCGAAGATCTCGACGACGAAAGCCGGTTGCTCGAAGTCGGCCGCATCACGCCGGTCTACGAATCGCTCAGCGGCAGCCGCCTCGCCTCGCGCTGGATTCGCAAAGTCATTTACAGCCTGCTCGAAGAACTGCGAGGCCGCATCCCCGAGACCATGCCCGCAGCGATGCTGGAGCGCCTCAAGCTGGCCAGCCGTGAAGAGGCCTTGCGCTTCGTACATTTTCCGCCTGCCGGAACGCCCATGACGCATTTGCAGGCATCGAGCACGGGCGCGCATCGAAGGCTCATCTTCGAGGAGCTGTTCTACCTCGAGTGCGGACTTGAGCTGAAGCGGCGCAAATTGAAGGAGCGCGCCGGAATCACCTTCGAGACCAGCGACAAGGTCCGCGAGGCGTTGCGCCAGATCCTGCCTTTCCATCCCACTGCCGCACAGAAGCGCTCGCTCGGCGAAATTGTCGGCGACATGCGCCAGCCCTCGCCCATGCGACGGCTGCTGCAGGGCGATGTGGGCTCGGGCAAAACCATCGTCGCGTTGCAGGCCATGTTGGTGGCCATCGAGAACGGCTATCAGGCAGCGCTCATGGCTCCTACGGAGATTCTTGCCACGCAGCATTCGCTGGCCATTCGCAAGCTTCTCGAACGCAGCTCGCGCAAATATCGCACCGTGCTGCTGACCGGCTCCCTCGACGAGGAGCAGAAGCGGCTCGCCCGCCGCCGCATCTTCCTGGGCGAAGCCGATCTGGTCATCGGCACGCATGCCCTGATCGAAGAGAAGGTGGATTTTGCCAAGCTCGGCCTGGTGGTCGTCGACGAACAGCACCGCTTCGGCGTTCTCCAGCGCTTCCGGCTGATGAAGAAACCGAACGCCGCCGAACCGGACGTGCTGGTGATGACGGCGACGCCCATCCCGCGCACGTTGGCGCTTTCGATTTACGGCGATCTCGATCTCAGCGTGCTCGATGAATTGCCGCCGGGCCGGACGCCGATCGTTACCAAGCAAGTTCCCGACGAACGAGCCGATGAGGTATGGAAGCTGCTGCGCGATCAGGTCAAGCGCGGCCACCAGGCGTATATCGTGTATCCGGTCATCGAAGGCGCTAAGGACGATCAGCCGGAGCTCGATTTCGCGCCTCCCGAAGCGGAAGAGCCGGTGAAAAAGCCGGCGAAGAAATCTGCGAAGAACAAGACAGCAGCGAAAAGCACCTCACTCTTTCAAAAACCATCGCTCAAATCGGCTACCGAGATGTACGAAGAGCTTCGCGCCACGCATCTGAGCGGCCTGCGCCTCGGACTCTTGCACGGGCGGCTCGATGCCGATGAAAAAGAGATCATCATGCGGCGTTTTCAGCGCGGCGACCTGGATGTCCTGATTTCGACCACGGTCATCGAAGTCGGCGTAGACGTGCCCAACGCCAGTCTGATGGTCATCGAACACGCGGAGCGCTTTGGACTGGCGCAGCTCCACCAGCTGCGCGGGCGCGTTGGGCGTGGCGCGGCCAAATCCTACTGCATCCTCATGACCGGCGGCCGTCCGTCGCCGCAGGCGGAAGAGCGGCTCGCAGCCATGGTGCGTACGCAAAACGGCTTCGAACTCGCCGAGCTCGATCTGGAACAGCGCGGACCAGGTGAGTTTTTCGGCACGCGGCAGGCCGGCCTGCCCGATTTCCGCGTGGCCAATATCGTGCGTGATCGCGAATTGCTGGAGCTTGCCAAGGAACAGGCGGCGCGCTTCGTCGAAAAGCCGGACGCCGAGGCCAGCGAAGAGGAGAAAAGAGCGGTGTGGGATCGCCTGCGCGCGGCCTGGCAACGCCGCTACGGCCTGGTGGAAGCAGGTTAGACGCCCCAGCAGCTTTTTACCCCAAGGTCAGCGTCTCCTCTCCGCCCGGGGATTTGCTCGTTCTGCCTCTGTAGATCATGAGCTCGATCCGCGCCACGTCGAAGGCTTTGCTCTGCAGCAGATTGCGGGTGCAATGGCAGAGGTCCGCCATCTGATGATGCGAGTCTCGGCTTAGCTCCAGCCCTGCGGCGATCAGCGCAGCGTAGATCTCGATGCAGGCGGCGCGCGCGAACTCGAAGTCCAATTCGGCAAAATCGTTGCCCCGCGTGCTGCGGGTGAGAATCCATACCCCGCAGGAAAGCAGCACCCCGCTGAGAAAGCGAACCAGCCGCTGGGGATCGTCGTCACTCGACGCCGTCAGCTTCAGGCTCCAGCTATTCGACTCGTAATCGCCACGCATATTCACTTGATCGGTACATTGCGCCGTTTGCATAACCGGCAACAGATGGTACTTTCGTGCCTTCAAGATTCACCAAAGTCCGTCCGATGCAGACTAAAACGCAAGGAATTTTGCCACCGCCGCAAATTCATTTAGCTTTCTTGCATGATTCTCGGCACAGGTATCGACATCATTGAGATCGACCGCGTGGCCCGTTCCATCGAGCGGTTTGGGGAGCGCTTCCTGGACCGGATCTTCACTCCCGGCGAAATTGCCTATTGCAGCCGAAAGAAAAACTCCGCCGAAAGCTTCGCTGCGCGCTTTGCGGCGAAGGAAGCGGGCGCCAAGGCCCTGGGCACGGGCATCCAACATGGCGTCGCCTGGAAGGAGCTGGAGGTCCAACGGCAGCCTGGCAGCCGTCCCACGCTGCATTTGAGCGGCCGGGCCAGCGAATTGGCCAGCCAGCTCGGGGTTCGCCGCATCGCGCTCTCACTGACCCACAGCCAGACCATCGCCATGGCCTCAGTGCATTTGGAAGACTGAAAAAGGCAGGGTGTAGGGAATAGGGTGCAGGGTTTAGCGTTCAGATTCTGTCAATTTTTGGGACGTTGATTTTTGTACGCTGTACTCTTGCCTCTGCATCCTCGTTTTCTGCAACAGGTGTCGCCGATACGGCATCCTATGGTGGTCCGGCAAGACATAAAACCGCGGTTTGATATTCTCTGACCGGAAGCTCAATCCAATTCCCAACCGTTTTTATCCCTGAGGGTGCCTGTGCCGAGTCAGCAACAAGTCCAGTGGTCTCAATTGAAGGTGGGAGTACTGGTGCTGGTAGCGCTGTCGGCGCTCACGGCTCTGGTTTTCCTTATGTCCGGCAGCTCTGGCGGGTTTTGGACCGGCAAGATCACCGTTCGCTCTTATTTCGAGAACTCGGCCGGCCTCAAGGTCGGCGCGCCGGTAAACCTCGAAGGCGTGACCATCGGCAACGTGAAGGCTGTGCGCATCGAGCCTCAGCGCAAGCTCACGCCGGTTGAAGTCACCATGAAGATCAGCAAAAAGTTCACCGATGCAGTTCATCAGGATTCGAAATCCAGCCTGGAGACGATTGGTGTGCTGGGCGACACCGTCGTGAATATCGACAGTAAATTCTCCACTGGCCCCGAAATTCGCGATGGGGACGAGCTGAAGACGACTGAAACGCCGAATCTCACCGACGTAATCAAGTCCAGCCAGGGAACCATCGAGCAGCTGAATACGATTCTGGCCAAGGTCGACAATCTGGTCGATTCGCTCAACAGCGGCAAAGGTTCGATCGGCCAGCTCATCAATGACCCAACCTTGTACAACAAGGCTGTTCTGACTGTGAATCAGATTCAGGCACTGGTCGATTCGGTCGCCAGCGGCAAAGGCTCAATCGGCAAACTGGTAGCCGACGACCAGCTTTACAAACGCATCGACGACACAGTCGGGCATCTGCAGCATATCTCGGCCCAGTTGGACGCGGGACAGGGCAGCGCCGGGAAACTGCTCAAAGACGAGACCCTTTACAACAACCTGAAGCAGTCGACTGATAGCCTGAATCAGCTTCTGGCTGGAATCAACCAGGGCAAGGGGGCCATCGGCATGATGGCCAAGGATCCACAGTTCGCCAAGAAGCTCAACGATACTGTGACCAATCTCAATTCGGTTCTGGCGCAGGTGGATAGCGGCGAGGGAACGATCGGTAAGCTGATCAAGGATCCTGCCCTCTACAACCACAGCGACGAGATGATTCAGAACACCAGCAACCTGGTTACCGCCATCCGCCAGAATCCGAAGAAATACCTGACAATCCACTTCAAGGTCTTCTAAGCAGATTCGGGACCCGGCATCTGACTAAGGCCAGATGCCGGGCAATCGCGGAAAACGGCTCCTGGAAACGAATCCTGGAAAAACGCTGTGTCTCATTTAGTTAGCGGCATGTTAATTTTCCAGTAGACGCGGTTTCCCCGCGCCAAGATCCGCTGCGCCCCTTCCCCTCAAAGCGCGGTGACCCTCCCGAGGATTCATGCAGCCCTTCCGCATCGCCAGTACGCTTCTCTTTTGCAGCAGCCTCGCTCTCGCACAAAGCACCTTCACCTCGGCGGATAACACGCCGGGAGGTGCTCCCGTGGAACCGAAGGCGCTGCATAGCTTCGACCTCAACGCCATCGACAAGACGGCCGACCCGTGTACCGACTTCTACGCCTACGCCTGCGGCAACTGGCGCAAGGCCAATCCCATCCCTAGCGACCAGGCGCGGTGGGGCCGCTTCAATGAGCTGAACGAGCGCAATCGCTATCTCCTCTACGTCGATCTCAACAAGGCAGCGAACGATCCGAAGACGCCGCTGCAGAAGAAGTACGGCGACTTCTACGCCGCCTGCATGAATACCGATCTCGCCGATCGGCTAGGCGACAAGCCCGTGATGCCGGTCATCGATAAAATCGACGCGCTTTCCTCTAAGGCACAGCTTGGCGCGTTGCTTGCCGACCTCCAGGCCAAGGACTCCACCGGAGCGTTCTTCCGTTTCGGCAGCCAGCAGGATCAGAAGGATTCCACCCGGCAGATCGCCATCGTCATCCAGGGCGGGCTTAGCCTGCCGGACCGCGATTACTACATCCTCGACGACGAGCGCATGACCAAGATCCGCGAGCAGTACAAAGCTTACGCGGTAGGCCTCTTCAAACTGGCCGGCGACAGCGATGAGAAAGCGTCGACCGAAGCCGACAGCGTGCTGGCGATCGAGACGGCACTGGCCAAGGGGTCCACGCCGCGCGTCGACCTGCGCGACCCCGAGAAGCGCTATCACCTGCAGCCACTCGCGAATCTCAAAACCCTCGCTCCGAATTTTCAGTGGGATGCCTTTCTCTCCGGCGTCTCCGCCCCGCAAATCTCCGAGATCAACGTGGCCACGCCGGATTTCTTCAAGGCGCTCAATGACGTCATCGACCAGCAAAGTCTCGACGCGATCAAGAGCTACCTCCGCTTTCATGCTCTGAATGAAGCCGCGCCCTTACTTTCGTCTTCCTTCGACGACCTGCATTTCGGTTTCTTCCAGAAGACGCTTAACGGCCAGGCCGAGCAGTCCGCTCGCTGGAAGCGCTGCACCACGCTCACTGACCAGGCTCTCGGCGAAGCCGTGGGACAGGACTGGGTACGGCAGAACTTCCCGCCCCAGGCCAAGGACAACATGGAAAAGCTGGTCGCCGCCCTGCAAAAGTCTCTTGGCGATGATATTCAGAACCTCTCGTGGATGACGCCGGAGACCAAGAAGCAGGCCGAAGCCAAGCTCGCCGAATTCCGCAAGAAGATCGGCTATCCCGAGAACTGGCGGGACTACTCGAAGGTCGAGGTTAAGCGCGATGACCTCATCGGCAATGCTCAGCGCGCCGACGCCTTCGAATACACGCGCGATCTGAACAAGATCGGCAAGCCGGTGGACGAAAAAGAGTGGGGAATGACGCCTCCCACCGTCAACGCCTACTACAACTCCAGCAATAACGACATCAACTTCCCGGCCGGCATTCTTCAGCCGCCGTTTTACGACGTGAGCAAGGATCCCGCGGTCAATTTCGGAGCCATCGGCGTGGTGATCGGCCACGAGATGACCCACGGCTTCGACGACCAGGGAAGCAAGTTCGACGGCCAGGGCAACGTGAAGAACTGGTGGACTCCGGATGACCGCAAGGCCTTCGACGAGCGCACCGGCTGCGAAGTCAACGAATACGGCAGCTTTGAGCCGGTTCCGGGCCAGAAACTGAACGGCAAGCTGACACTGGGTGAGAATACCGCTGACAATGGGGGCATCCGGATCGCCTACCAGGCCCTGATGAGCGTGCTGGCCCAGGAGGGCGGAAACGCCCGGAACGAGAAGATCGACGGCTACACGCCCTCCCAGCGCTTCTTTATCGCCTTTGCCCAGGTATGGTGCGAAAACCGGACCGAGCAGTCGGAACGGGTGATGGCGCGCACCGACCCCCACTCCCCCGGCATGTTCCGGACGAATGGAACAGTGCAGAACTTTGACCAGTTCGGCAAGGCCTTCGGCTGCAAGAAAGGCCAGCCCATGATGCCGGACGCTCCCTGCGTCGTCTGGTAACGTGCTTGCCTTCCATCGATCCCCGGCGATGGCCGGGGATTCCCTCCAGGTGACAGACGGCAGCTGTTGCCAGCAAATTTGGCGAAATACCCTCTAACCAACTTCGCCGGAACGAGTCAAAGAAAACCAAGGGGATATGCCGCCGACAAGCGCGAATCCCCTCTGAATTTCATGACTTATCGGGACGTGCCCGGCCTTCCGCTATAGCCGAAAGCGCGTCCAGCTTTTACAATGCAGACGGGAGCGATCCCGATCCAGTGCCTGGTCTAAGTGAAATCAGGATGAAGGAAGCGCATGAAGTTTAAGAAATTTGGCCAGATTGTTCTGGCCCTGGTTGTATCCCTAGGTCTTTGTCTGAGTGTTACCTCCTGCACCGTCGACTTTACCGTCGCATATCTTTATGTGACCGGCGCCCAGTTCAACCAGATCGGTGCCTTCAAAGTTTCGAATAACACTGGAAACCTGAGCAATATCCCGGGCTCCCCCTTCGGCTCGGGCGGCACTGACCCGCTCCGCTCGATCGTGTCCAGCACCGGCCGATATCTCTATGTCCTGAATGCCGGCGCTCTGCAGACAGACGGAACCTATAGCGGCGGCAATATCGCCGTTTTCTCCGTCGGCGGAGACGGCGTTCTGGCCCCGCAGCAGACCTACACCAGCCAGGGTAATGGGTCCATCCGCTTTGGATTCAACTCCACAGGCAGCTTCCTGTATGTGCTGGACCAGTACGCTCCGGTCGATGCCAACAATCCTGCCCAGACTACATCGACCACGCAAAGCGCAGAGTTTCCCTGCCCTGACCCCACAACCGCGGGCGTCTGGCATCCGGTGGGCGATATCACTGCCTTCAGCGTGAATACCAACACCGGCCGGCTCTCGCTGATCACCAACAATCAACAGCAGACCGGCAACGGCACCCAGCTTGGCTACTTCCCCATCGGCTGCAACCCGATCGACCTCAACGTTGCCTCGGCCTTCGTCTTCGCTGCGGATGCCGGCCCGGAGCCTGCCACCACGGGTTTCGCGAGCGATAACCGTCAGACCATCTTCGAGTACGCTCTCAACAGCTCCAGCGGCCAGCTGACCCTCACGCAGAATGCAGAGTTAGTCACCAACGCCGCCAAGATCAGCAACATGGGATCGAGTGCGTCGGGAGCCTATATCTTTGTGCTGGATACCGGCAACAATCAGGTCTACTCCTACACCGTCGGCACTAACGGTATTCTGCAGTCGGTCACGGATAGCCCGTTCCCCAATAGCCAGTCGACTTCCGGCAACCCGATTGCGCTCACCACGGACAGCAAGAGCCAGTTCCTCTACTTAGCCAATGCCGGACCGTCCTCCAGCGTTGGCAATGCGAATAGCCAGATCAGCGGCTATACGATTGCGAGCAATGGTGTGCTGGCGCAGATCAGCGGAGCCCCCTTCCCCACTGGCTCCAGCCCGCAGTGCATCCTAGAGGATCCTTCGCACCAGTACATTTACACGGCTGACTTCATCAGCAGCACCGTCACCGGCCATGTACTCGATCCAAACTCCGGCGTGCTGACCGATTTGCGTAACAAAACCAGCTACGCCACGGTCGGCAATCCCACCTGGTGCGTCGCAAGCGGACACACGGACTAAGAACAGAGTTGAAGCGGTCACGACGCGCGTATGCCTTCGCTCCTGACCGCTTCAATTCCTTTGCTTAGCTCTTAGGCTATAGCGCAGCCGTTCGATCCGGCGCTATAGCCGAAAGCAGCTCAAGCTTTTACAATTCAAGCGGGAGCGATCCCTAACATCGCACGCCTGTGCCGCTGGCCAGGACGAAGGAAGCGCATGAAGTTCAGCAAAACGGGCCACGCGTTGTTGGCCGCAGCAGTTTCACTTGGCGTCGGACTTGGCATTACCTCCTGTGGCCAGAGCAATACCATCGATTACCTCTACGTCACGGCCTCCAAAAACACTCCCGGGCAGATCAGCGTCTACCGCGTCGACCAGGAGTCGGGCGCTCTGACCCAGATTCAGGATTCTCCTTATAGCTCCGGCGGCCGCAATCCTGTCGCCGAAGTCACGTCCCCGAATGGGGCAGACTTATATGTCGTGAACCAACTCGACAGCACCATCGTCGAGTTCGCCATTGGCACCGACGGCAAGCTCTATCCGCAGCACACCACGACTACGCCGGGAGCTTTTCCGCAGGCGATCGCCATCAATGCGGCGGGGACTTTTCTCTACGTCGCCGTCACCTTTCAGCCCAATTTTTCCATTTTGAATGTGGGTCCGGGCGCTTTGGTCGCCTATCCCATCAATTCTGACGGCAGCCTAGGCACCGCAGTTGCCAACGGCACGCTCTCGTATTTCCCGGTTCAAACCAACCCGTTGAGCGTGAATGTCACCGCGAACGGAAACTTCGTCTACGTGGTCAACCAAAATACCACCCCTCAAGTAGCAACCGGTGCGAATGCCAACGGTACAGGCGCAGCCACCTCCGGTACAGGCGGAACGGTCTCGGCATTCGCCGTCGGCAGCGGCGGCGTGCTGACCGCCATCCCGGGCAGCCCCTTCACCTCCGGTGTTTCACCCAATGCCAGCGCCAGCGATCCTACCAGCCGCTTCTATTACGTAACGGACAGCGCGACCAACCAGCTTATCGCTTACAATATCGCCGCCAATGGCGCGCTTATCCCTCTGGAAGGCGGCCCGTTCGCGACTTCGGTCTTCCCGGATGCTGTGACCATCGATCCGAGCGGCACTTATATCTACGTTGCCAACTTCAATTCCAACAGCATCAGCGCCTACACGATCACCCAGTCGACGGGTGCGCCCTCCGGGCTGGCCGGTGCGACCACCATTTCGACCGACACCGGCCCGACCTGCGTGCTGGTCGATCCGGCCTTCGGACGCTTCGTCTACACCTCGAACTTCCTGGGCAACTCGATCTCCGGGTTCCAGCTGAACACGAATACCGGCGTGCTGACCGGCGCAGAGAACTCGCCCTTCCCGACCGCCGGCCAGCCGACCTGTGCCGCCGCGGTTACCCACGGCAACCACCCTGGAGAGCACGTCCAGGCAACGGCCGGAACCGGAAGCGGCGGTTAAACCGTACACCGCTAGTAAGAACTCAAAAGCCCGCTGCATGCAGCGGGCTTTTGAGTTTGATGACGAACCTTTGCAGTGTGAGCGGGGCCTTCCCCCAGTGGCTGAAGCCACACTCATTTGCTTGATTTACGTACGGCCTGAAGGCCGTACCCTACCAAGACCATGACTTTGTCAGTAACCGGAGCCCGCTGCGTGCAGCGGGTTTTCCTTTTGGCCTGAAACAGGACATTCGATCGAAACCCCGCTTGGATCGAGCAAAGTCGGCGCTTACAGGCCTTTCAACAGCTCTTTCCAGCGCGCCCAGGCGTCGTCGCGAGCCTTGATGTTCGCCTCGTTGCCGGAGGTCCGGGTCGGGTCTTCACCGGCGCGCATAAAGCCGTGTCCGGCTCCATCGTAGACAACCGGATCGTATTTCTTACCCGCTGCTTTCATGGCCACCGTGGTATCGGGAATGGTTGCGGAGATGCGGGCGTCATTTCCTGCATAGAAGCCGTACACCGGCGCAGAAACGGCACTCAGGTCCTTCGGCGGTGGTCCGTAGAAGACGAAGGCTGCGCTCAGGTCATGCCGGTTGGTGGCAAAGCGGAACGACTGGCCTCCTCCCCAGCAGAATCCGGCGACCGCCAGCTTGCCGCTGACTGCGGGCAGCTTCTTCACGTAGTCGGCGGTGGCATTCAGATCCGCTGTCACCCGGTCCGGATCGAGTCCCGATACTGCCTTCACCGCGTCATCCTGGGTGGCGTAGGCGCTCGAGCCTCCAGCCTCCGGACCATCGCCGGAGAGCAGGTCAGGGGCGATGGCAATGTATCCTGCAGCCGCTACCTCGTCTGCTGCCTCGCGTGCCCAATCCGTTAGTCCGAAGATTTCATGGATGACGAGCACCGCCGGAGCCTTGCCCTTCACCTCCGGATAGACCACGAAGGCATGCACCGTCCGATTGCCGTACTTGATGTCGACCCACTCCTGGTGGCGGGGCGATTTTCCCAGCCGTTCTTTCGCCCAGTCCTGCGCCTGACTGAGGGATACGCAAGTCATTGCGGCCATTACTGCAATTGCCAGTCTCTTCCGAACGTTCATTCTCGTTAACCTCTGTGGCTAGATGGAGTTGCCATATCGCTGTTCAAGGGCAGACTAAACGGAAGGGGCGAAGGAGGCAAATCAAGGGATGCTTCTCTTCTCATGCTGCCAACATTTTTTCGGAAATCGTTCTTTCCGGTGCGGACGGCTTCCCGTACCATGGCGCCATCCGCCGCACAGGAGCGCTATGCCACTCGACCACATTGTTACCTTCCTGCTTACGCAAAATCCCGACGCAGCTACCCGCTTTTACCGCGATATGCTCGGTTTCACCTTCGTGCGCGACGACGGCTTTGCGCTGGTCTTCGATCTTCACGGGACACCGCTGCGCATCGGCAAGGTTCCCAGCCACACTCCGGCGCAAAATACCGTTCTGGGTTGGGAGGTGAGCGATATGAAGGCAGTCGTCGCCGAGTTGTCGGCGAAGGGAGTCGCTTTCGAGCGCTATCCGAACATGGGCCAGGACGAGCAGGGCATCTGCACCTTCCCGACGGGAGATAAGGTGGCGTGGTTCAAAGATCCGGATGGGAATGTGCTGTCGCTTTCGCAACATGCGGCGGTGTAGGGGAAGGACAAGCAAGCTCTAAGACCGAAGAAACGAGATTGATACGAACATTTGCGGTGCGAGCGGGCTTTCCCTCAGCGGCTGAAGCCGCACTCATCTTGCTTAATTTACGTACGGCCTGAAGGCCGTACCCTTCCAAGACCAAGACTTGCGAACAAGACTTTGCGGGAAGCCAAAGAGGCCGGCATAAGCCGGCCTCTTCAGGAATAACGAGTAACTCAGGCAGAAAATTAAACCCCGGCGACTGCGGGAAATCTGCTTTCTCGATCTGCTGTTTTAATTCGACTGCGATTGCGGCTTGGGCTTGGGTAGGGTGTTCTGCTCGGCGTTGACTGGAGCCATATTTGGACCGTCGTAGCCGGTCAGATTGCCCATGCCACTCAGCTGCTGCTGCTGCACCTGCAGCGGCCGTTGCATGACCATGATGACGTCGGTTCCTGCCGGGAAGGTGATATCGCCGCCATGCTTCATCATCATTCCGACGAGGCCGGCAGCTGCACCCGCACCCGCTCCGAGACCGACACCGAGACCGGGCGCACCACCTGCCCATCCGGCCAAACCTCCGATGCCCGCACCGGCCACCGTAGCACCGCCTACTGTTTTGGCGTCGTCCGTCTTGGAACTGGTTCCCTGAATCAAGCCTTCTTTATCGGTGACTTTTGCGTTCTGGGCGCCCGGAACGTTATCGACCGCACCGGGCAGCGCGATCACCACGCCATTGGGGAAGACCATGGAGATGAAATGCATCATGATCTCCGCGCGGCCTTTCACCTTGCCGCCGCGCTCCACGCCATCGATGTAACCCTGAACAAATACGCCGGCAGGAATGACCACCCGCGATCCCACAATGACCGGAAACTGGCTGGTGAGATAGACGGCATCGCCTGGCTTCGCGGTCTGCGTGCTGATGGTGCTCTTCAATGTGAGCGGAATCTTGGTTCCGGCTGGAACGACAAAGACTGGCTGACCGGGTGTTGCGTCCGCGCTGGGCGCACTGGTTGAGGGGGCGACGGGCGGGGCAGCCTGTTGGGCGAAAAGCGGGCTGGTGGCTAGAAGCGAAGCACCAAGCAGGAATAAAAAAGCGGAGCTAAAGTTGGGGCGAGTCATTCGAATCATCTCCAGGGGAGCAGTGGAACGTGCAACTGAATATCGAGGGTCCAGTTGCGGACCAGGGCTGACGGCTTTCGGCTCTCCCCGGTTTTCGATCCCGCGTGTGCTCCAGATCGGTAGAACTTGAGGGTTGTCCCACCCACCAATCGAACTAGGGTCATTGTTGCATCGGAAACAACAATTTGTACCTTTAATTTGGTAATCCGCGGCCATTATTTGGTTACCGGAGAACCCGAACTAAGGTGGTACGTGCTTATTTTGAACCATAATCAGGCGGAAAGTTCAGAAGGATGCTTATTTTGGTTGAGAATTTGCTTGGCAGGACTTCGGGAAGTTCCTTGGCGATTTGGCGCTCGCTGACGACAAGGGCGTTCATCAGGACTGACGAGGCGAGGGGACTCATTTGGAGGTAAAAAAATCATCCAGCGCCTGATTGAATGCCGCGGGTTGCTCAAACCAGGGAAAGTGCCCTGCACGATCAATGAAGCGAACTGCAGCATGCTGGAAGGCGAGCTTTGTCTCATAAGCCGCCACAGGGTCCATCGGGTCCTGTCGTCCACTCAGAACGAGCACCCTACCCTGATATTTCCCGAGCTGTGGGCGTAAGTCATAGTTGGGTGGCGTAATTTCTCGGCCGAGCAGATGACCCACATCTGAATGCCATGCCGAGCTCAGCTCTTTACCCATTTGACTGCCAAGCTCGCGATTGAAGAACAGTGCTTGAGACTGCAATTCAGCCGCGTCTGCCCGCGCTCCATTACCGCTTTGGCTCTCTAACGCTTCAAGCTTGGTTCGATCTCCCATCTGCAGGCGATCCAGTATGTTGTCGTCGAAGGCGGCGAGGGCACTGAAGCTGACCGGAGCGGAATCGAGCAAGACAAGCTGCGAAACGTGCTCCGGTTGAGCAATTGCATAGCGAATAGCAAGAAGACCGCCTGCGGAGTGTCCGATCACTGTCCAACGATCCGCCTTTAAGTACATTCGCAACGCTTCGTAATCTGCCAACGACAACGCCACGTTCATTGTGGTCGCATCAACGTGAGGAGGCAGTGAGCGCCCTGTGCCTCGTTGCTCCACAAGAATCGCCTTTTGGTGCTTTGCCACAGCAGCTGCCACCGGGAGCATGTAGTCGCAATCATCTCCCGGGCCTCCGCTCAAAATCAGAACTGGCTCACCGGCTCCAGCGCTTCGAAAGTAGAGATCGAATCCATCCCTCGAGATCTTCCCAGTTTGGAACTGGTCCGCATAGGCCGCCAATGATGCTTTTGAGCTCTGGGCACAGACGCTTCCACCCCATAAAAGACAAAGCACAAGATAGCTGACGACAAGCGCGTGACCGAATCTGGGCATGACTTTCCTTTCTTGAAAACGTGACCTTCGCTGGTACGAAGAGCTCTGAGGAGTTGTTCCATTGATTCGGCGATCTGGCCCCGGATTACTAACAAGCTGGCTTTGCGGTAGTAACGATAGCGGCTTGAGCGGGCTCTCCTGCGGGTGCCTTGGGGTTGGGATCTCTGTGAAAAAATTAAGAGGGTGCCCCTCTCTCGTCATTGAATCGATTGGGTTTTCATTCGCCTTGGTGGCTGTAACTCATTCACTCCGTGAGGTTTTCCCAGATGTCTTTGAGAATGTGCTGCATGGATGCGGTGATTGATTCCGCTTGGGTTGCGGCTTGGTCATTGCAGGGGCTCGACTTAGGTCTGTGGAGACGGCCGCGAGGTTCGGTGCGGAGAGGCGGCTGACGATAGAGGCGTCCGTTGGGCAGAGCGTATCCGCAGAGTGCGAGGTTGGCCTTTGGGCCGCATTTCTTTGGGCAAGCAGTCTGCCGGGGAACAAAAAGGACCGCGTCGGGGTTCGTTGAGCAGCCCACAGAGCGGTCCCTTTGTTCTCTCTCTCTATTTTAGCGAGTTAGCCCCTAGTTATGTGCCAAGTATTTTTGGTTTCGGTTAGGTGGTTCACCGTCGCCCTTCTATAGCTCTTGTCGCCGACGTGAACGTGTTCTGGTGACGGAAGATCGTTTGTCCGCGCCGGCCGCGCCGTTACCGTCCAGTGAGGTTCGACTCGGCTAGATCCAAGATGAGGTCGGGATTGCTTTCAGCGTTGTGCACGAACCCCATCACCCTGAGCACACCAGTCAAAACGGCGTTCACTTTGCGAGCGCACACCTCGTTGCCGTTGATCGTTAGGCGAATATTTTCCCTAGAAAAATCTCGTAGCAATCGCTGTAGTGCCGCACTCGTCTTGGCTGGATGTTTTATGGGAGCAGTGACGGTGAACAGCATGCTTTGATCTTTCGGAAAGGCTTCGATGACGCTTGCCTTTACACCGTCAATAAGCCGTAAGGCCACCTTATCGAATCGCAGCCGAATCCCGGCTGAGGCTATGCGTTCAGCTATCTCCCCCTCGTATGGATCAGACTTGAACACCGGCTCTCCCGATTGATCGGCGGATCCAGAATTTCTTCTCATTCCTCAAGGCCTTCCTACCGTTCTATGACAGTAAGCTTCTGGGCTTATGTGCATGATAGCGCCCCTTATTGTGCGTAGAACGATGATCGCTTCTCAGTCCAGTCCTGGAGAGATCCTCAACTGTCGTTAAATCGCCAATGCACGCCGCGACATCGGATTAACGACATGTCGACTTGCCGGAAGTAATCCATCTGTCCGATAGTGCTCGCGGTTTCCGGCAATCGAGATCAGTCACCGCGTTCTAAGCGGCGCGCGCTAAGGTCTGAATCAGGTTCTCGCGGGCGTTGGCGGCCATGCGATCGATTGCCTTGAAAATTCGCAGCCAGAAAGCGGCGCTGGCTACCGCTAGCATTAGAAATATTCCGGCTGCGAGTCCGGTGTGGTGATAGCGGGAGAGGGGCAGAAAAACCGCTACTCCGATGCCCACGATGGCGACTTGAATGCCCAGGCTCAGGAAGCCGTTTCCGGCGGCGCCTTCTTCGCGCGACATGCGGGTCAGGGTCATGCGATAGGCCACGGTCAGGGAGACGATGTTTCCCGAAGCCAGCTGGAGCGGGAGTGCGAAGAGCAGCCAGCAGAAGGTTGCGGCGATGATCCCGCCTTCGGGCATGCCGTAGCGAAAGAAAACGATCAGGCAGACCGAGAGCAGTTCCATGCAGAAGAGCCCGGCCTGCATCAGGTTCTTGGACAGCATGATGGTGCGAAAAGGAGTCGGCGAGAGGAAATAAAGCTGGATGCCCGCGCCCTCGCCGCCGAGGCTGTTGTAGATCATGCGAGTGAGCCCCAGAAAGGAATAGGCGACACCCGCCGGAAGCGCATATTGCCCCCTCAAGAAAAGGCCCGAGCCGCGGTGCATGCCTCCACCGCTGAAGATCAGCAGCATGAACAATGGCGCTGCGAGGCTGTAGAGCATGATGCCGCTGCGCGAGAGATAGCGAAGCTCCTTTTCGATCACCGCACCCACCGGTCCGAGATCGAGAGCGCCGGCGCGCTGTTTTTTTGTGCTCTTCCGCGCCCGCGTCGACTGCCGGGAACCTTCGCCCAGGCTTTCTCCGCGATACTCTGCATGAAGCCGAAAGCCGAAGAGCAGAGCCGTAGCTCCGCCATAAAGAACTAGGCCGCCGAGGGACGATAGAGATTGCGGCTGATGGTTTCGTATCGCATAGCGAACGGCAGATGCTGTCAAGCCCGGCGGCAGGATGCTTTGGGCTTCGTCGATCTCCTGCAGGGTCTTCTGACCGATGGGAAAGCTGCGTCCCTGGTAGTGCTGCATCAACGGATTGATCAGCTGGACGGACAGCAGCAGAAAGAGAAAGGCTGCTCCCATGATCTCGCGGGTGCGCCGCTGCGCCAGCCAGCGGTCGATCCAGGCAAAGATGGTTCGGGTAAGCAGGATATTGAAGATCGCAAAGAGCAGGAGAGCAGCGGTAATGCCCAGAACGGCATGCGGCTGCGCGACAACCAGCCCAATCCAGATGCCGTAGAGGCAGATGGAGCCCATGATGGTGGAAATATCCAGCAGCCCGAAGACCAGGGTCACGAGCATGTAGGCGGCGAAGCTCATGGGAAAGCGCAGAAATGCGCTCAGGTCCACGTGCTCCTGGAAGGACGCGACCATCAGGGGGAGAAATTGCCACAGAAACAACACCGGCCAGAAGAGGACCACGAGCAGGCGCAAGGTGTGGCCCGAGGCGATGGAGTATGCGCCGAATCCCAAGCCGGTGCCGATGGCAAGCGCGATCACAGAAAAGAAAGCGATGGTGAAAATGCGGGCGCCGAGTTCGAAGTTGCCGCGTTTGCTGCGGAGCGAGTGGCGCAGCATCTGCCCGCGCATGGCGGCAACCGCGCCGTACTGCTGGCGCGACTCCGTCGAGAAGATGCCGGCCAGTCCGCCTGTCATGCCAGCCACGACAGCTCCGGCACAGGCTCACCGCCTCCGGCTCCGACGGTGTTCAGGAAAATCTCTTCGAGCGTGAGACGTTCCTCCGCTGCTGCTCCGGGGAGTCTCGATGCAACTCCGGCACGCAGGTCTTCGAGCGAGCCGTTGGCAACCAGCCGGCCTTTGTAGATGATGGCGACGTGCGAACAGAGGCGCTCGACTATTTCGAGGACATGCGAGGTGAGAAAGATCGTCGCGCCGCGATGAATCATTCCCTGCAGCATGGTCTTCAGAGTGCCGGCAGCGACCGCGTCTACTCCCTCAAACGGCTCATCGAGGAAGAGCACCTTGGGTCCGTGGATCACGGCTGCGGCGAGCGCCAGTTTCTTCTGCATGCCGTGCGAGAAATCGGTCACCAGCTTCTTAGGCTCATTGGCCAGATTCATGAAATCCAACAGCTCTTCGGTGCGGCGGCTGGTCGTCTCGCGATCCAGTCCGTACATGCGTCCGACAAAACGCAGATACTCGGCGGCGGTGAGGCGTCCGAGCAGAGCCATGCCCTCCGGCACCACGCCGATCTGACGCTTGAGATCCAGCGACGCGGAGGTGAAGCTCTGGCCCAGGATCTCCACGCGCCCCGCGGTCGGCTCGAGCAGGCCGGTGAGCATCTTGATGGTGGTGGATTTTCCCGCGCCGTTCGGTCCCAGGAAGCCGAAGAACTGGCCCGGCGCCACGCTGAAGGAGAGATCGTCGACCGCGGTAAATTCGCCGAATCGGCGCGTCAGACCAAACATGGCGACAGCTGGAGTATCCATTGCCGCCAGCATAGCTGGAAACCCGGGGCAAGCAAAGTATCGGGCGAGTGAAAGCCCGGATGACTCCGGGCGAGATTGATGACAAACCTTTGTAGCGCGATGTGGCTTTCCCTCGGTGGCTAAAGCCACTCACATTCGCTTGCTTTACGTGCGGCCTGAAGGCCATACCCTTCGAAGAGAACGGCTTTGTTAATGGTCATAGCCCGGATTGCTCCGGGCTTAACTCTTAGGGCTTAACTCTTATGCCGCGGAAACGCTGATCGAGTTCAACTGTTCCAGCGCTTTTGAAGAGAGCGCCAGCTCGGCCGCAGCCAGGTTCTCACGCAGGTGGCCGGGTGACGACGTGCCGGGGATCAGCAGAATGTTGGGCGAGCGGTGCAGCAGCCAGGCGAGCGCTACCTGCATCGGCGTGTAGCCGAGGCTCGCGGCGACATCCGAAAGCTCCGTGGATTGAAGCGGGGTGAATCCGCCGAGCGGGAAGAACGGCACATAGGCGATGCCCTTCGCTGCGAGGTCGTCGACCAGCGTGTCGTCTTCGCGGTGGGCGACATTGTAGTGGTTCTGCACGCAGACCACGGGCGCGATGGCGCGCGCCTCCTCGATCTGCGCCGCGGTCGCGTTGCTGATCCCGAGGTGCCGGATCAATCCTTGCCTCTGCAGCTCGGCAAGCGCCGTGAACTGGGGCTCAATCGATTCCTTGCCTGGCTTGTGGATCTCCCCCCACACGCGCAGGTTGACGACATCCAGCGCTTCGACTCCGAGGTTGCGCAGGTTGTCATGCACCGCCTTCGTCAGCTCGGCCGGACTGTGCGCGGGGTTCCATGAGGCATCGTCACCGCGCACCGCGCCTACCTTCGTCACGATGACGAGGTGATCGGGATAGGGATGCAGCGCTTCGCGGATGATCTGGTTGGTGACATGCGGACCATAAAAATCGCTGGTGTCGATGTGATCGACGCCTGATTCCAATGCCTCCTGCAAAACGGCAACGGCCTGCGCCCGGTCTTTAGGCGGACCCCATACGTGAGTACCGGCAAGCTGCATCGCGCCATAACCCATGCGCTTGATAGTGAATTTGGTGCCAGGCAGCGTGAAGGCGCCGCCGAGTTTTTCTGCATTCGTCATTCTGTCTCCATCTCTCTGTCTCCATCTCTTCATCGGCTCGATTCGAGCCGCTTGTGGTTAGATGAAGATAACTTCAGTTTCGGAGTTCGCATTTGCCGAGAGCAGCCAGAGCCGTGCTACAGCCGCGAAAGACGCCGGTTCAGGTGCGTTCCGCCGCCAGCGTCGAAGCCATCCTGCAGGCCACGCTTCAGGTTCTGCTTGCAGTGGGCAAGGAACGGCTGACGACCACGCGGGTCGCTCAGCGCGCGGGCGTGTCGGTGGGAACGCTGTACCAGTATTTCCCCAATAAAAGTGCGCTTCTGCAGGCATGTCTCAGGCGGCACATGGATGGAGTAAGCAGGGCTATCGGAGATATATGCGAGAAGCACAAGTCCGATGGGCTTCTGGAGATGGGAACGGCTCTCGTCTTCGCGTACCTCGATGCGAAGATGCGCAATGTGAAGGAGAGCGCAACGCTCTACGCCGTGAGCTCCGACGTGGATGGCGCAGCTATCAGCAAGGCGTCGAGCGAGCGCTCGCGCCGCAGCGTCGCGGAGCTGTTTGCCACCGCGAGAGAAGGCCTCACGAAAGATCCCGAAGTCGTGGCGACGGTTGTCCTGGCGGCGCTCAACGGCGTAGCGCGAAGGCTGTTGGAGGCAAAGTTTCCGGAGCGCGAAGCCGAGGCTCTGCGTGAGGAACTCATCGTGTTGGTTCACGCCTATCTGCGTACCTGTACCGCATCACAACTTGCGTGATGCGTGTTCCCGCAAGGACGATAGGACTTGCGTCTTCTTTGCTGGGGCGGTAATGCGGTCCACGGCTAGCAGTTCATGTGAACCGAACCTTCAATACCGCCAGCTCTTCACGTCCGCACCTGCGGGTGCGGTCTTCAACATGTGATCCGCCATCAGGGGCAGCACGCGCTGCGGCCAGTTGGCGTTGTTCTCCTGCATGGTGTATTCCGGCGGACCTCCGGTGTAGCAATGCGGCATACCCGGGCCGTACTGAAAGGTTGCGTCGGAGTGCGGATTGCGCGTGGAGTCGAGCGCAGTCTGCAAGAGATGCACGGCATTGTTCAGGAAGTAGGTATCGCCGTCGCCGACCGCCACGTGCAACTTGCCTTCGAGCTTCGGCCCCAATACCGGCCAGTCGCGCTGCAGAATCGCCGTCAGGTCATAGTGATCGTGCCAGTAGTCGACCACCTTCTTGTCGACGGCGCCCGTTAGCGGATCGAGGACATCGGCTGGGTATCCATCCGTCCCAGCCGGCGAAAACACTGCCTGCCAGATATCCCACTGCTCGGTCGAGCGGCCATGCGTGCCGAGTACATACTCGAAGCGAAACTCGCTCTCGGCGGTCGCGATGATGGTGCCGTCGGGCTTACGGTCGGCAGCTACGGGAACCTCGCCGAAATCTCCTCTGCGAACAAAGGCATTTGCATCGTTGTAGAGATCAATGTTTTGGTATGCGTGGAAGTCCACCGGATCGGGGCAGGCCGCATCGGTCCCGTTATACATGTCGGGATAGAACACCTGCGTAGCCAGAGCCTCCCATCCCCCGGTCGATCCACCAAAGGTTGCTCGCGCCCATCCCTGCCCGATACCGCGGTACTTCGCTTCGATCGCCGGAATCAGCTCTTCGTTGATAGCGGAACCATACGGACCGACATTCGCTGAATCGACGACATAGGAATCGTCGTAGTAAGGGTTCGCGTTCTGCACATAGATCATGATCACGTGCGGCAGTCGTCCTGAAGTCCAATCCTGAAAGAACTTGTATCCGGCCGCTGCCCTGCGCGGCGCGTTTTTGGCATCAGGCTTCGTCGTAACAAACGGCAGTGGTCCAAATCCCGCATGGTAGTGGTCCTGATAGACCACCAATGGATAGCGTGCGTCTGGATGCTCGTCGAAGCCGTCGGGAAGCAGCACCCATGCGCCTAGATACATGTCCCGGCCCCAGAACCTGCTCAGCTTCTCGCTGCGGAAGCGCATGAACTTCAGCCATTTCGCACCGGGATCCTTAGCCGCCATCACTGCTGGGTCCTGGTCCGTCCCTTCGATGGGAGGAATCACCTTGTCCAGCGTGAGCTTCAGCGTCTTACCGGACTTCGGATCGAAATGCACGCTCACGGGTGCGTTATAAGGATTGCCGGGCTTCAAATTCCAGTGCTGACCCTCGCCCTTGTCTGGCGGCAGCCAGACTGTCTTACCCGATGCCAGATGGAACTGCTCGTAAACGTTGAAGACCGCCTGTACCGTGTAGTCGCCGGCATCGAGATCGGCAAGCGAGCGGCGCGGGAAGCCGATCGTCTTGGCATCCACGACCACCGTCGAGCCCGGAGCAGCGTTTTCAACATCGACGCCAAATCCCTGCGCTGAGAGGTAGTTCTCCTCCAGTTGCATGCGCGGCTCGGATTCTGTGTTTTTGGCAAAGACCAGGATTAAGTGGCCACGCAAAGGCCCAGTGCCGGGGATCGTAACTTCAACACGCTGGGCTTGGGCGCCTGCAGCAGACAGAAGGGCAAGAACTAAGCCTAATAGGGGCCGCATAGCTCTCCAGGAAAATGAAGGTGTGAAAGAAAGAGCATAACAGCCGGAGTCGCCAGCTATCACGCCGTCAATAGCGCAGGGTGGAAACCGCGCAGCAAATCTCCGGACGGAGAAAGGCTGCGCGGGCTTTGGACCTATCGGACTCTAAGCTCCGGTTTCCAGTACTACGCGGAAGCGGGCTTTCCCGCTTATCATGCGGTCGTAGGCTTCGGCGGCCTTGTCCAGAGGGAAAGTCTCGATCAGGGGACGAACTCCAGTGATCTCGCTGAACTTGAGCGTGTCCTCAGAGTCCATCGACGTGCCGCTCGGCCATCCCGAAACAGCCTGTTTGGCGAAGATCAGCGGCAGCACGGAGACCTTCAGCGGATCGGACGGTACTCCGACGATCACAAAGTTTCCTTTATAGCCTAGTCCGCCAATGGCTGCCGACATGGCATCGGCATTGGTGATGGTGGCCAGAATTGTTCTGGCTCCGCCCAGCTTCTGCAGGGACTGGGCCACGTCTTCTTTGGTGCTATCGATGTAGTGATGCGCGCCCAGCTTATGCGCAAACTCGGCATTGTGTGCACCACGGGCGATGGCGACGGTGCGAAATCCCATTTTCGCGGCGTACTGTACTCCGAGATGCCCCAGACCACCCATGCCCAGAATGGCGACCGTGTCAGGAGGACGCGCGCCGCTGTTGCGAATCGCATTGAAGGTAGTGATGCCGGCGCACAGCAGAGGCCCGACCTCCGCGCCGCTGAGCGCGTCAGGCACGGCGGCCAGGGCCATCGCCGGCGCGATCAGGTAATCGGCATACCCTCCGTCATAGGAGATACCGGGGATGCGCAGATTCTGGCAGCAGACGTGATCACCGCGGCGGCATGGCTCGCATTTGCCGCAATGGCCTCCATACCAACCGATGCCGACCCGTTGTCCAACCTTCCACTCCGTCACGCCTTCGCCCAGCGCATCCACCAGGCCAGCGACTTCGTGGCCGGGCACGCGCGGATAGGGAATCGGGAAAATTCCTTCCTTGGTGACCGAATCGCTATGGCAAACGCCACATGCCTGCACCCTGACCCGGACCTCTCCCAATGCGGGCTCGGCCACCTCCCTCGTCACCACTTCAATGGGGCCGCCTTTGCTGACTACCTGCGCGAATCGACCGGTCTTCGTGTTTGCCATCCCTGTTCTCCTTCAGCGGCATAATACATCTCCGCAATGAAAATCAATTCATCCCTAAGACACCTCCACCCATCGCAACAGATGCAAAGAACTATCGCCTGGCAATTCGCTCGCGCCGGAAAAGTAACCGCACCGGCGAGTACCATTGATGCTTTGCGCAGTTACCAAATCGACCTCTAGAGTGAGAAATGATCGATCTCAAAACCAGAGCGTGAAGCCTATCTTGGAAACGGTTCGGGCAATCGAATCTCTGCAGGGGTGAAGTGTTGAATACCAATCGTCGTAAGTTTTTCGGAGCCATGGCAATCGCAGGAGCGGCAGCGATCATGCCAAAGGCGGATGCTCAGACCACATCTTCCACAGTGAACCTCGGACCTATCGGCGTGATCGTCAGCCTGAATGGCGCCGTAGTCGGTCTCTTTTCGGCCCTGGCCGATGCTCAGAAGTATGTCTCTGCACAGACAAAGCCTTCGTCTTATACCGTTCAAGTCTGGCTCATCACTCCCGCAGGCCAATCCACTCCATTAAACGGCAGCAATACGTAGTAGAACGTCCGGTGATCCGCAGGCGCGGATCACCTACCCTTCGATAGTTCGTCTACGATCGCATCCACGGCGAATCCGTCGACTCCGCCGGTTGTATCTACAACCATGTGCGGCAGCAATATTTCTTCGAAGCGAGCCTTGATCTCGCGATAGAGTGCAGCGTTGCGGTTGCGCGCCGGATTCTCGGCATCGAGGCGCGCCAGCCGTTGTTCCGCAACTGAGTCGGCGCAGACTACGTGCAGGATCTTCCATGCGGCTCCAGCCAGTTCTGCGGCGCTCACCGCCTCGTCGATTTGTTCCCGGCGAGAGTAGGTGCGGCCATCCAAAAAGACGAACTCGGCGCGAGCATTCCTGGTCAGATAGGCTGCGGCATGAAAGATGGCGCGCATGCAGAGATCGTCCTGCTCGCGCGTGTAGTCAGTGAGCGGTCCGGGAAAAAGCGCTTGGCGGACGCGGTCTTTATCGAGAATCGCGCCGCCCAGTCGATTGGCTAAAGCGCGGGCAAGTGTGCTCTTCCCGGTGCCGGGCAGGCCGGCGAGAATCACCCACACCGTCATTTATTTTTTTCTTTTGGCTGCCACAATTCGACACGGTTTCCCTCGGGGTCGGTGAACCAGCCAAAGTCTCCGAAGTCGTAACGATCGCGTTTGGGATCGACTTCCACACCAGCCGCGGTCAAAGCGTCGAGCATGGCGTCAAGATCGTCGACATGAAAATTGAGCATCGCGGGCTGCGCTACCGGGAAATAGTCGGCATCCGTCCGAAAGAATGCGACGACGGCGCGAGCGCGCTGCTGTGCAGGGTCGAAACCAAAGCAGCCGTCTCGTCTCGTGAGTCCGAGGTGCTTCTCGTACCACTCATAAAGCGCCTTCGGATCCTTCGCCCGCAAAAATGCTCCGCCGATTCCGGTGACCTGAGCCATGATGTCTCCTTCGAGTGTTCAGCATAACCTCGATTGCGCTTTCCGATGGGTCTTTTTCCGACGAGGCGTCGTCTTTAAAAACACAGAGTTCTCGATGGTTGGATCTCGCGGGAAGGAACTCTTTTTTGGGATTGGTGTGCTCGAGGCGTCCTTCTGCTGACTTCGGGCACACCATCGTCCCCGGTCTGACGGTCTTGTCAGATCAGCCTGAATCGGATCTACCTCAAATAGTCTTCGATGGCACAGATCGCGAAGGCCACTCCGGGCTGCGCTTTTCGAGGAAGGCTCTGATTCCCTCCCTGAAATCGTCGGTATCCCGGGCCTGGGCATTGGCCACGATGGCAGCCTCAATTTGCCGATCCAGCTGAGAGCGCGTGAATTCTCCGATGAGTCTCTTCGTCGCCTGCAGCGCCGAGGGACTGTTGGCCAGCAGGCGCTGCGCCAGCCGGTAGGTCTCTTCCATCAGATTTTCCTGGGGGACGATGCGGGTGACCAGTCCTAGATCAAACGCCTCGGCTGCATCGATCAGGCGGCCTGTCAGCAGCAGGTCGCGAGAGCGCTTGTCGCCGATCTGGCTGCGCAGAAAAACCGAGACGATGGCGGGGATGAAGCCAATCTTGACCTCGGTATATCCGAATTTGGCTTTGGGGATGGCGAGTGTGAAGTCGCAGAGAGTGGCAAGGCCCATGCCGCCGGCGATGGCCGCGCCATTGACGGCAGCGATGGTAGGCTTTTGCAGGTCATAGAGGGTGCGCAACAGGCGGGCAATCCGCTCCGAATCGATGCGGTGTTCCTGGGGGCTCTTGTCGCGCATGGCTTCGAGATGCTCGAGGTCCAGTCCGGCGCAAAAGGACGGGCCTGCGCCGGTGAGAATGATGACTCCGCAGGAGGGATCGTTCGCAGCTGCGAGAAAGGCGCCGGTCAGATCTTCGATCATCGCCGGGTTCAGCGCGTTGCGCTTCTCCGGACGATTCATGGTGATGGTGACGACGCCATTCTCACTTCTGATTTCGAGCGTGGCAGAGTGGCCCATAGATCTTCCTCTCGCGCGGAGACAGCTGATCTTACTCCATAAGAAATTGGCGGCTCAACAACGATGAAGCGTGCCAAGTTATCGGCGCTCGCCTCACTGTGTTGAGCCGCCAAATTTCTGCTGAATCCCCTTGCTGGCGGTGATGAGGCTATCGAGGGGCTGCAGTGTGGGCAGCTCCGCACCCAACCGGGCCAGCTCGGCCAGCGCAATCTCGGTCGCCACATTGCCGACCAGCGCATCCTGCGCGAAAGGGCAGCCACCGATGCCGGCGAGAGCCATGTCGAAGCGGCGGCATCCCGCCCGATAGGACGCGGCGACCTTGGCTGCAGCCGTCTCGGGCTGCGCGTGCAGATGAACCCCCAGCTCTACGCCTTCCTGAAGCGTGGGCAAAACCGCGGCAACCAAGGTCTCAACGGCTTCCGGGGAGGCCAGACCTACGGTATCGGCGAGCGAGATCTGCTCGATTCCCGAATCGATGAGCAGATCGCAGGCGGCAATGACCTCTTCGACCGACCAGGGATCGCCATAGGGATTGCCGAAGGCCATCGAAATGTAGGCCACCACGCCCAGGCCGGCCTTGTATGCGGCCTCACCTACGGCGTCGAGGATTTCGACGGACTCCTCGGGAGTCTGGTTCTGATTGCGCCTGAGAAACTCCGGCGAAAGCGAATAGGGAAAGCCCAGCGTGGTTACGGCGCCGGTCGCAATCGCACGCTCGGCGCCCTTGCGGTTGACGACGATGCCGATGATCTCCACATCGTAGTCTGGCTGGGCAAAGGCTAAGACCTGCTCGGAATCCGCCATCTGCGGGACAGCTGCGGCCGACACGAACGACACCGCGTCGACATGCTTGAAGCCAGCCGCGAAGAGGAGGCGGAGATAGTCGGCCTTGATTTCAACAGGGATGGGCCTGGGCAGCCCTTGCCACGCATCCCGGGGACACTCGATGATTTTGACTCGATTGCTCATAAGCTCAATGGGTATGGAAGTAAGTGAGAAGAAGCAGAAATCCGATGCCCAGCGCATGCACGGCGATGACGGTTCCCAGCGCGGCGGCGAGGTGTTTGAACCTCAAGATCAGGGCCATCAGCAATCCATAGAGCGGAAACTGCGCGTACAGCAGGCCCTGCGAAAGGTTGTTGCCGAGATCGTTGGATAATCCGATCACCGGCTCCTTGACCAGGACGACGTAGGGATAGAGAAGGCGCAGCGCCTGCGGTCCTTCAAGCGCGAGAATGCTGGCCGCGTGAATGGCAAAGGGAGTAACGATGATGCCCACCAGCGGCGGCCACCAGATCCCGATGGCCAGCTTCTTCTTTTTTCTGCGCGCCGGAGCACGGCGCTTCTTTTCGGCCGATGATGTCGCGGGCATGTGATGAGGATACTAAAGGACTGGCCGTCCAGGCGTACGCGCTCCCGCGCGAGTCGCTGGACTGCGCTCCCTTTCGCTGACTCCGATCGGGATGACAAGGTTTTGAAGGCTGGGGAGGTGGAATCCCACCCTATGCAAAAAGCTCTCCTAGGGTGGGGCACCCGGCAATACTGTTACGACCTACTTCTACCTAAGTCTGAATGACACCGGCATTGAACTTGGGCACGTCGGGATTGAGAGCGGCGGCTTCTAAGGCGGTCAGGATGGCGTCGCGTGTCTGGGCTGGGTCGATGATGGCGTCTACCCATAGCCGGGCGGCGGCGTAGCGGCAGTCAGTCTGCTCGTCGTAGGTGGCCTTGATGGAGGCCAGCAGCTCCTGCTTTTCTTCGTTGCTCAGCTTCTTGCCGCCGCGCTCCAGCTGTTTGATCTTGATCTCGACGAGAGTATTCGCGGCCGAGGCTCCGCTCATGACCGCGTAGCGCGCGGTCGGCCAGGCAAAAATAAATCTGGGATCGTAGGCCTTGCCGCACATGGCGTAATTTCCTGCCCCGAAGGATCCGCCGACGATCACTGTGATCTTAGGCACGGTGGAATTCGCCACCGCGGTGACCATCTTCGCTCCGGCGCGGATGATGCCACTCCACTCGGCATCGCGTCCCACCATGAAGCCGTTGACGTCGTGCAGAAAGAGGAGCGGGATCAGATTCTGGTTGCAGTCCATGATGAAGCGGGCTGCCTTCTCGGCGCTCTCGGCGTAGATCACGCCGCCGAACTCGATCCGCTTCTCGCCGGCGTGGCTGGACTTGCTCTCAATGTGGGGCTGCGGCTGTTTCTGGTTGGCGACGATGCCGACGGCAAAGCCGCCCACACGGCCATAGCCGCAGAGGACGGTGCGTCCGTAATCGGGCTTGTATTCGTCGAATTCGCTGCGATCGACGATGCGCGCAATTACCTCGTGCATGTCATAGGAGCTGGGCTTGGCCGGATCGGGGTCGAGCAGCGAGTAAAGATCTTCGGCAGGATATTTCGGCGCGTCCTTCTCACCATCGTAAGCAGCGCGGTCAAAGGGCGCGCCGGGACGATGGCCCACCTTCGCGACCAGGGAACGCAGCCGCGCGATGCAGAGATGATCGTTGGGCTCTTTGAAGTCCACGGTGCCGGAGATCTCAGAGTGCATCGCCGCTCCGCCCAGCTCTTCAGCGGAATATTTCTGCCCGATGGCTGCCTGCACCAGCGCCGGACCGGCGAGGAAGAGTCCGCTGCCCTCGGTCATCAACACGTGGTCGGTCATGACCGGCAGATAGGCGCCTCCGGCTACGCACATGCCCATGATGGCGGTCATCTGCGGGATGCCCATCGCGGACATCACTGCGTTGTTGCGGAAGATGCGGCCGAAGTCGTCCTGATCGGGGAAGACGTCTTCCTGCAGCGGCAGAAAGACGCCGGCCGAATCGACCAGATAGAGCGTGGGGATACGGTTCTCCATGGCGATGGTCTGCGCGCGGATCACCTTTTTCGCGGTCATGGGAAAGAACGCGCCGGCCTTCACCGTTGCGTCGTTGGCGATGATCATGCAGAGGCGACCGCAGACGCGGCCCAGCCCGGTGACCGTTCCGGCGGCTGGCGCGCCGCCCCAGTCTTCGTACATGCCGAAGGCCGCGAAGAGAGACAGCTCGAAGAGCTCGGTCTCGGGATCGAGCAGGAGTGCGATGCGCTCGCGCGCCGTGAGCCGCTTCTTGGCGTGCTGCGATTCAATCGCTTTGGCCCCGCCTCCTTCGCGTATCGCCGTCTCCTGCATGCGGAGCTGAGCCAGCAGGGCCAGCATTCCAGCGGCATTGTTTTTTGCGCGGGGATGATTGCGGTCGAGCTTCGAAGGCAGCGTGGTGTTGAGCGAAGAGGGATTCGGATCGGTCATAAGGGACTGGCCAGCATAGCACGGGCTTGGCGGCGCAGGCATTCACGCTACGGGCGTTAGAACAATCGTTCACTTCAGGGGCGTGAGTTTCACAAACGATACCGCAGGCATGGGCATATCGAAATCCAGTGTGATGACGCCCTGGGCTGTAGCGGTGGACGTCGAAAGCGGCACAAGCGTCTGCAGCTGATCCCGTTGATGCAGCACCGCCATTTGCGATTGATCCGGCCACTGCGGGCTGCCCATCGTCTGCCATGCGCCATAGACATTGGAATGCTCGTTGTCGATGCGGTCGTGCTCGATCTGGTAGCGGTTGCCGGGAACGAGTCCGGTAATCGCGAGCGTGAGATGGCGAGCCAGCGCCGGATCGCCGGCTGCTTTCGCGTGCTGCTGCGTCGCGTTGTCGATCAGGAGGGACACGCTGCCGTCTGTAGCGCGGGTGGCCACGCCTTTCACCAGTCCGTCAAAGCCGTCGCCCTGGCCATCCACTGCAATACGATCCGTGCCCAGGCGGTGCAGGAGGTAATAGGTCCAATAGCGAGACTTGCGCAGGCCGTCGAGCCCGATCAATCCAAAGCCGCCATGGAAGAGCTGCCTGGGATTGCCGCTCTCCTCGAAGTAATCGCTGGCCGTCCAGTAGCTGACGCTGGCCGCCTGATCGAGACTGTCGAAGATGTCGCCGGCAGTCGCGGCAGCGCTGTAAGCCGTGTCGCCCACCGTGTCGCCATACTGCGGGGTTACTCCCCACTCCGTGAAATAGACCGGCACATCGGAGAGGCCGTAACGGCGTAGAAGCGGCCGGTAATCGGAGACGGGGAGGTAGTAGTTGTGCATGTCCAGGAAATCGAGCGGCGTGCTCTTCGCTCCGGTCGCGTAATTTCCGGTGGTGATGTGGCGGAGAAATGGCTCCTGGAAGGTGGTGAAGGCGGTGACCGGTCCGCCGATCTTTAGGTTGGGATCAACGGACTTCAGTCCCGTAGCGCTGTAGTCGTAGAGGCGGAAGTAGTCGTCGCGGGTGCCGCTCCAGAAGCCCGGCAGCAGCTTGTTGTCCGGCTCGTTCCACACTTCGAAGGGCCAGCTCTCGACTTCGCGGCGTCCGTACCGGTCGATGAGGTGTTGCGCGAAAGCTGAAACCAACGCCTGCCACTTCGGATAACTCTTGGGCGCGGAACTGATGGCGCGATACTGAAAGATTCCTTGCGCGCGCGGATTCGACGCCAGCGCCTCGGGCATGAAGCTCAACTCGATGAACGGCTTGAGGCCATCCTGCCGGAGAATGTCGTAAAGGCGGTCGACCTTCGACCAATCGTAGTGCGGATTTCCCTGCGCGTCTTCGGTGTAAACGCTGGGATCATCCATGAAGATGCCGTGGGCGCGGATGTACTGGACGCCGAGCGTGTCGTGGGCCAGCTTATTGCCCTGGCGCAGGCCTGCACCTGCAGCGCGAACATGCTCGTTGATGTCGCCTTTGAACATGTAGCTCAGGTGTTCGGAGCCGAGAGCGATCTCCCACTTGTGCTCCAGGGTCCCGATGCTGTGCGCGGCATCGACCTGCATGCAAATCACCGGCTCCGGCGTCGCGATCGATGCGGCGGTTGCCGCGACGACATTGCCGTCGGGGCTCCAGGCGCTGCCGTCGTTCGCGCTCACCCGGTAATAGTAGGTATGTCCCGGGCGGATGTCGGAATCGACAAAGGGGCCGTGCGGCAGGCGCCCGAAGGGCTCTCCCGGAAAGACTCGCTCCACCAGGTTGTCGAGAAAGATGGGAACTTTGCCGTAGGCGGTGCTCACCAGAGCGAAGGGGCCGCCGGGTCTGCTGCTGCGAGCTACCTGGTAGCTTACGGCGTTGGCTTCCGGAGCCCAGGTGATGGTAATGATGCCGCGGCCCGGCGTCGCTCGAACCGAGGTGACCGGGGCAAGCAGCTTCGATTGCGGAAGCGAAGGGGGTGGGACGTAGCGCAGCCAGAGAAAGGCGGTTCCCGCGATCAACAGAACGGCGCAAACCAGGAGCAGCAGAGCCTGCAGCCCCCGACGCACCCACTTCTCCGCCTTATCTACGCTTTCCGACCGCTCTCTCGTTTGCTGCGCCGCTACAACGGATCTCATTTCTCCACCGCAAGTTCAAATCGCTACGGGTAAGACCCGCTGCCAGCTTCGCCCTCCGCACAGGCCGGAAGGCGAGGCTGCTTTCATCCTTTACACGTTATCTCATGCAGCAGGAAGAAGCTTGCGAATCATGAGATGCATGTTTTATTGGGTCGCCAGGCTTCCCCGCAAACCCAATACATCGGCATTCTTCTGCATCGCGGTGATGCAAAAAGCGATGTGATCGTCCACGGGCACGCCGAGCTCCGAGGCCCCGGTGAGAATATCGTCACGATGCACTCCGCGCGCGAAGGCTTTGTCCTTCATTTTCTTTTTTACCCCGGCCACATCCACGTCGAAGATGGATTTTGTGGGTTTGACCAGGGAGCAGGCAGTCAAAAAGCCGGACAGCTCATCACAGGCAAAGAGGGCCTTGTCGAGATGGCTGACGCGCGGCACGCCGGAATAGGAGGCATGACCGAGAATCGCCGTCCGAATCTCTTGCGGCCAACCCTGTTCCGCGAGCAAGCGGGTGCCGACGAAAGGATGCTCTTCGAGGGAAGGATGGCGCTCGTAGTCGAAGTCGTGCAGCAGGCCGGTCGTCGCGTACAGGACGAGGAAGTTTTCGCGCTCGTCTTCGGTTAGCCCGCGTGTATCGGCTTCCTTTTCGCCGTAGGCGAGCACGCAGGTTTCCACGCCCAGCGCGTGCTTGATCAGGCTCGGCGATTGCGTCCATTCGTTCAGAAGAATCCATGCGCGCTCGCGTGTGTAGCGCTCGTCTAATGCCATACTACTTCTCTCCTCTTAAACACACCGATTCGGTTTTCTTCGGGTTTCTTCCGTGTTTCTTTGGTTGAATCACAGTTTTCACTTGACAATGAAGATACCTCAGATGCAAGCTCAAACACAGTTGCTTCGACTGCGGGTACAATCCGCCTTCGAGGCGACGCGAGTAGCCCGCTCTGGCCACTTCGCTACAACATATGGCAACTACCTTAGCTACCGTCGAGGCGCGTGAGGTACTTCGCTGTGAGCACTGCAGTCTGGTGCAGTTTCGCACAACGAATTCCCTTTGCCGGCGCTGCCACAAGCCACTCGAGATCGAAGAGCCTGAACCCCAGCTGCCTCAGCTTGTCGTTGCCTCAGCCGCTGCGGTCGAGGAAGACGATATCGACGTGGCGCGCGCGGTCCGCGACATCCGCCACTCGCGAGGCATGAGCCAGCGCCAGCTCGCCGGACGCATGCTGGTTCCCCGCACCTATATTTCTAAGATCGAGAACGGTAAGGCCATGCCTACCTTGTCCTCGCTCGAACGGCTGGCCAAAGCGCTCGAAGTAAACATCTGCGCGCTGCTGCGCGATGCCCGGAGCCGGCGGCAAGCGGAGACCAACGCGATCATGTCAGACGTATTTCTGGCCGAGATCGCATCGCTGATGCCCCGTCTCGATGGATTTCAGAAGTCGATGTTCCTGAATCAGGTTCGGGAGATGGCGTCGGGACGCAAGCGCACACAGGCTGTCAGCTAATACGGTCAGCTAAAATCGTCTGGGAATCGGAATACTTCCGCGTATACGGCGGCAACGTTCCCTGATTCTTACGTTCCCGGGTTCTAAGGTTCCCGGGTTCTACTGACCGCAACGCTGGAGTCATCGCCTTGGTTCGGATCGATCCTGCTCATAGCTCCGCCGCCGATATTTACCGACTCATGGTGGGAGCCATCGTGCCGCGTCCCATTGCCTTCGTCTCGTCGACGGATGCGAACGGGGTCGGCAATCTCGCGCCCTTCAGCTACTTCACCGCCTGCAGCTCGAATCCTCCCGTGATCTGCTTTTGCACCGCGGTGGGCAGCGATCCGCGGCCGCACAAAGACACCCTGAGCAATATCCGGGCGACGGGGGAGTTTGTCGTCAATATTGTCTCCGAAGAGATCGCCGAGCAGATGAATGCCTGCTCCGCATCGGTAGCGCCTGAAGTCGATGAATTCGACCTGTCAGGGCTTACTCGGCTGCCCAGCGAACTGGTTCGACCTCCGCGCGTAGCCGAGAGCCATGTGCAGATGGAGTGCCGGCTCAACCAGATCGTCACGGTCAGCGATAAACCGGGCGGGGGCCTCCTGGTCCTGGGCGAGGTGCTGCTCTTTCATATCGACGAGGCGGTTCTGGATGGCGACAAGATCGATCCGGCGCGTCTCAAGGCCATTGGCCGCATGGGCGGACCGACGTACGTCCGGACCCACGACCGCTTCGACATGACCCGCCCCAAGTAGCTCCATCCTGAAGAGTTTGTAAGCTCCTTGCTGTATGATTGCCGGGTTCTCGATCGGCGTGCTACGGTCGGGCAGGGATGCAGATTTTCTCTGGCGCTGAAGGCCAGTGTTCGCCTGAGCCATCTGAAGGAAAGGAAATCTTCTCTCCCCTGGCAGTGTCGGCAAACCGCCGCACCTGCGAAAATGGAATAGAGGAACCCGTTGTCTCTTAATTTCAGCCGCGTTCACGAACTGCCTTCCGACGAGCTGGCCGTCTACCGTCGCCTCGACCCGACGCGTCTCCCCAAGCACGTCGCGATTATTATGGACGGCAATGGCCGCTGGGCGGGCAAGCGCAGCCTGAAGCGCTTTCTTGGCCACCAGCAGGGCGCCGAATCGGTTCAGTACGTGGTCGAGACCGCCTCCCGGATCGGCCTTCCCTGGCTCACCCTCTATGCATTCTCGCTCGAAAACAATCTGCGCCGCCCCAAGCTCGAAGTCAGCTTCCTGATGCGCCTGCTGCGGACCTATCTCAGCAACAACGTGCAGCGGATGAACGACAACAATGTTCGCATTCAGTACATCGGCCGCACCCATGAGCTGGAAGGCGAAGTGCGCGAGCGCATGGAATGGGCCGCGGATGCGACCAAGCACAATACCGGCACGGTCCTGACGCTGGCATTGAACTACGGCGCGAGGTCGGAGCTGGTTGACGCCTTCCGGGCGCTCCACAGAGAAATTCAGGCCAAGGAGCTTCGCCTGGAGGATCTTACGGAGCAGGATATTCAGCGCCATCTCTACACGGCGCACATGCCCGACCCCGATCTCCTGATCCGCACCTCAGGCGAGATGCGCGTCTCCAACTACCTGCTGTGGCAGATCGCCTACTCCGAAATCTTCGTGACCGAGCGGCTCTGGCCGGATTTCCGGGGTATCCATATGCTGGAAGCGATTGAAGATTATCAGCGCCGCGAGCGCCGGTATGGAGGGTTGGGCGACGGCTCGGAATCCGACGACGTGGCACAGCTGCCGGCCAAAGCGCTGGTCCCGAGATAATCTTTCTGGATTTGAGAAGCAGAAGACCCTGGACCAAGGCCTGGGGCTGAAGCCCTCAGAATTCGATCGATGTATTCGTGAGGCTGAAGCCTCACGCTCCCTCCGAAAAACAAGCCGTCGGGTTTTCCACCGTCCTTATCACTAACAGAAATGGCCGCGATGCTGTCGCGGCCATTTCTGTTTCCGGTTGAATTTGCAGAACCGAATGGTTCGCGGCTGGGATTACTGGTTTGCGGCTACGCCGCCGGGGGCAACAATGACCCTCTGCGGAGCAGTCAGCTTCGTATTTGGCGCCTGCAGCTTCACCTTCAGCGTGGCCACTTCAGGCTTGGCTTTGGCGGGCGCCACATATCCCAGCTCGTACTGGTTCTGGAGACGGCGGTTCAGATCCTCGAAGAAGGGGCTGAAGGACACCGGGTTGCTGAATCCCTGCAGATAATCCGTACCGCCGGTGGCGTCGGTCACAATCGACATCAGATTCTGGCCGGTGTTGATGCCGCGGAAGGTGCTGCTTACAAAACCGGTGTCATGCCAGTAAATGGAGTTGACTACCAATCCAGCGCGCACCGAATCGTTGATCGCAGACTGCAGATATGGGTCGTCGGGGTCGAAGCGCGGGTTATAGGGATCGAATCCGTCCGTGATCATGACTACGATGCGACGGTTTTCGCGGTTGGTCGAGGGCCAGTTCTTGGCAAGATCGGACAAGCAGAAGTAAGGGCTGGCGCTGCCCCCGGGGATACCGCCCGGCAGATGAAGCGCCTTGAGCGCCTCGGCCTTATCCGCGGTCAGGCGTCCCGGCATATAGGCCCGGCCATTCTGCATATAAGCGATGGCGACTTCTGTGGTCGGCGGAAGCCCCTGGACAAACTGGCGAATGTCATCCAGCTGACGGCCAAGGCTGTTGCGGGCACCGCTGTCGATCAGGACGACCAGCTCCGCACCGGCGCGGTCGCCGCGCAGAGGCGTCAAATTGCTGACCTCCGTCGTTTTGCCATTCACCTGGACCTTGAAATCCTGGGCCCGGAGGTTCGCGGGAGCCTCAGAATTCTTAGTCATGACGGTAATAACGGACTGCGCCGGAACGCTGTCCGAGCCCTGCCCGAAAGCATAAGTAACAGCCATAAGACCGATACCGGCAGCGGCAACAACAACTCGATTCAATTTCATCTCGTTCTCCTTCGATCCCGATACTGAGACCGGCACCGATCTACTCGTTCTGTTAGATGTAGACCCCGAATTCGTGACTCAGTTGTTAAGACGGCATCCTTCTCCGGTTGGACCCGGCCGCAACAAAATCCAGACAAAACTAACGTGTATCCTCAACTTCAAGATGAAACGAGTTGTTACCGCTGCAGTTCTGATCCCCTTAGTCCTGCTGCTGATCTTCAAAGGTCCTTTTTGGTTGATTACCCCCGTGGTCGGCTTGGTGGCTGGGTTGGCTCTATGGGAATATCTCGCCCTTGCCGACGCCCAGGGTGCGAAAACGCCCCGAATCGCGACGCTCATTGGCGTGGGTCTGGTGTTTCTATGCGTCTTTTACCGTCCGGAGCTGCTGGCGCAGCTACTGGGAGCGGTGGCTCTGGTCTTGCTTATCGTTTGCGCCTTCCGGTCGCCCATCGAGCGGGTTCTCACGGACGCTGCGTTCTCCCTGTTCGGCGTACTTTATGTGGGCCTGACTTTGGCGACGATTCCGTTGATCAGCGCGCAGGAAAACGGCCCATCTCTGCTGCTATTCCTCTTCTTTGTGGTGTGGGCGGGAGATATTGCCGCGCTCTATGTCGGCCGGAGCCTGGGAAAGAGGAAGCTTGCCCCGGCGATCAGCCCGGGCAAGACCTGGGAGGGTTCCATCGCATCGGTAGTGGGCAGCGTGATTGTGGGAGTGCTGCTTGTCCTGCTGGCGGGCGCACTGGCGCGCAGAAATGTGGAGACCCTGTTCTATCCCGGCTCGATGGGACGATGGATTTTCCTGGCCGTGCTGCTGAATGTCGCAGCGCAGGTGGGCGATCTTGTAGAGTCAGCCATCAAGCGTGGCGCCGGTGTGAAGGACTCGGGAGCGATGCTTCCCGGCCATGGCGGCATTCTCGACCGTATCGACGCCCTGCTGCTGGCGGCGCCGGTGCTGTGGTACGCTCTATTAATGCAGCAGACCTTCTAGCGTAGCTAAGTCTATCGCATTCATGAGTTTACGACGTTGAAGCAGATCGCCATCCTAGGCTCTACCGGCTCCATTGGACAGAGCACCCTCAGTGTCATCGAAAAGCATCCGGAGCGCTTTGCCGTAGCTTCCCTGGCGGCGGGCCGGAATCTGGATGCGGCGTTTGAGCAGTGCAGCCGCTGGCGTCCCAGCGTCGTCTCCATGGCCACGGAGGAACTGGCCAGCGCGCTTGAAGTTCGGCTGCGCGAGGCCGACGTCACGGGGATCGAGGTTGTCTTCGGTACGGCCGGCACGGTCCGTGTTGCAACGGTGGCCGAAGCGGATTTCGTCGTTTCCGCGATTGTGGGTGTAGCCGGACTTGAGGCGACACATGCCGCTGTTCTGGCGGGAAAGCCGATTGGCCTGGCGAACAAAGAGGCGATGGTGGCCGCCGGCGAGATTTTGACCGCAGCAGCCCGGGCCAAGAATGTCCCGCTTCTTCCCATCGACTCCGAACACAATGCTGTCCATCAGTGCATGCGAGCAGGCGACCGGCAGGAAGTCAAGCGTATCTGGCTGACAGCGTCGGGCGGTCCGTTCCGCAACCTTCCGCGCAGCGAGTTCGACAAAATTACGGTCGAACAGGCGCTGAAACACCCCACCTGGGTGATGGGCCGCCGCATCACGATCGATTCCGCAACTCTTCTGAATAAAGGACTTGAGATCATCGAGGCGTGCCGGTTATTCGATCTGCCACCCTCGGCGGTGAAGGTGACGGTACATCCGGAATCGACCGTGCATTCGCTGGTCGAGTACGTGGACGGGAGCATTCTGGCTCAGATCTCGGTCACCGACATGCGGCTGCCGATCCTGTACGCCATGAGCTATCCCGAGCGGGTGGAGTCGGATCTGACCTTCGATCTCTCGGCGCTGTCGCAGCTGAACTTCCAGCCGCCGGATTTCGAACGATTCCCTTGCCTGCGGTTGGCCTATGAAGCAGCTGAAGTCGGGGGGGCTCATCCCATTGCGTTGAATGCAGCGGATGAAATCGCAGTGGAAGCCTTCCTCGAAAGAGCCATCCCGTTTTCCGCCATCCCGCGTACAATTGAGAGAGTATTACAGGCAACCCCCGAGACCCACCCTGCAACCATCGCCGAGGTGCTCGCGCTCGACCAACAGGCGCGCGAGGCCGCCGCAGAAGCAATTGCATTGGCCGGCCGGGCATCTTCGCAGATCAGCGTCTAGATTCCACAGTCATTCGCCGGCGACGGAGAGAGACTGCGCTGTCATTAGGGAATTCGCGAAATTATGTCTTTTGCTTTTACTGCTCTCGTTTCCATGCTCATCGTTCTGGGCATCATGGTGCTCGTCCATGAGTTTGGGCATTTTGCCGTTGCCAAATTCTTTAAAGTACGGGTTGAGGTTTTCTCGATCGGCTTCGGCAAGCGGCTCTTTGGGTTTCGCCGCGGGGATACCGATTACCGCCTGAGCCTGCTGCCGCTTGGCGGATACGTAAAGATGGCCGGCGAGACGCCGGGAGAGGCACGGACCGGCGATCCTGATGAATTTGCATCCCATCCCCGCTGGCAGAGAGTTCTCATAGGTCTGGCTGGACCGGTAGCCAACTTCATTCTGGCTTTCGTTCTGATGACCGGGCTCTACATGATGCACAACGAGGTCGAGAATTATCTGGCTGGTCCGGCCATCACCGACTTCGTACCCCAGGATTCACCCGCCGGACACGCCGGCATCCAGGCCGGCGATCTCATCGTGCGCTTCGACAAGGATAAGAATCCGACCTGGGAACAGGTTCGGATGCGCGCCGCGCTCGACGTGAACTCGCAGGTTCCGGTGACCGTGGAACGCACGGTCGATGGCAAGACGCAGACCTTCAACACCCAGCTTTATCTTGCCGACCCGACGAAGGGCGATGACTTCGAGATCGAATCAGTCGGCCTCATGCCCAAAGTCCAGAACAGCCCGCTCGGTGTACGCGATGTAATGCCTGGCAACCCGGCGGACAAGGCCGGTATGAAGACGGGCGACGCGATTGTCGCAATCAATGGTCAAGCGGTGCACTCGGTAGCCGCTGTTATGGCGTTTCTCCAGCAGACACAAGGTAAGCCCGTGGATCTGACCATACAGCGCGGAGACCAGACACTCCAGCTGACGGCGCAGCCCATCTGGGCCGACGATGGCGCGGGCCACCTGGGATATCGCCTCGGCTTTCATCCTGCGCAGGCACCTTTCCATGTCGAGCAGCTGCCGCTGAGCCGAGCCGTGGGACAGTCGGTCACGTTCAATCTCAATAATTCCGGATATATTCTCGACGTTCTCAAGCGCCTGGTAACACGACGCTCGAATGTACAGCAGTTGAGCGGTCCGATTGGCATTGCGCGCGAGACCGGCGAGGCTGTATCCATGCCAGGATGGCAGCCGCTGATCGCGTTGATGTCCCTGATCAGTCTGAACCTGGGCATCTTCAACCTGCTGCCCATCCCCATCCTCGATGGCGGGATGATTCTGCTGCTGCTGATCGAAGGCACGCTGCGCCGCGACCTGAATCAGGAATTCAAGGAGCGCGTTTATCAGGTCGCCTTCGTGATGCTGATTTTGTTCGCAGCGTTCGTCATGTTCAACGACGTGGCCAAGCTGAATATCCTCTCCAAACTGAAGCCGTAGGCAGATGAACTCAAACGCATGACCATGCCTGTCCGGACGACGCTCCGTGTCCGCTATGCCGAAACCGATCAGATGGGCGTGGTGTATTACGCGAACTACTTCGTCTGGTGTGAGATCGGCCGCGTGGAGTTCTTTCGCCAGCTCGGCCACGATTACAAGCTGATGGAGACGGAAGATGACTGCCATCTTCCCGTCGTCGAGGCCAACTGCCGCTATCGCTCCCCGGCGCGCTATGACGAAGAGATCCAGATCGAGACTCGTGTAACTCTGCTGCGCGGGGCGGTGATCAAGTTCAGTTATCGCCTGCTACGTGCGGAACCGGGTCGCGAGCGGCTTCTGGCAGAAGCGGAAACGGTCCATGTCTGTGTTGACAAAGGGATGCTAAAACGGGAGATGCCGGAGAAGTACGCGGCGGCGATTCGGCAGACAATCGAGGAGCGGGTGTAAACTATTTGCGTGGAGTTGGTCCTCGACCTTCTGGCTCCACGGTAATGGCACTGAAGTCATCTCCGAATCAAGTGAATGATTGCGGAGATAGCGGCAGCAAAAGCGAGCAACCAGCGTAGAGTGACGCTGATGTCGCATTTGAGCTTGATCCTCATATGCGTCCTCCTTTGATAGAAGGCCCGGAGAGTGTTCTAGCACTTTCCGGGCTTTGTCGCGTTTGGGGCGACCCGCACCGGAGTGCAATGCTCCACTGCACCGTTTTGCGACTAGACCGCAAAGGAAGATGCAGCCAGCTTAACGGGAGCGAGACTCCGCGCAGAGCCGGAACCGGCAACGGCGCTACACCCAGGTAACCACCTGACGCCGCCGAGGTTGTAAACTTCCTATTCCAGATGATTCAGTTCCTTTTCCTTCGGGGCGTCTCCATTGTCGTGCTCATTCTGGCCAACGGATTCTTCGTTGCCGCCGAGCTGGCCTTAGTGAGCGTTCGTGAAACCCGGATCGAGCAGCTGATCGCGCAGCAGCGGCCGGGGGCGCGGCTGGTCCGCAAACTGCAGCAGCATCTGGATGATTTTCTGCCCGCCGTGCAGCTGGGCGTCACGCTTTGCAGCCTGGCGCTGGGCTGGATCGGCGAGCCAGTCGTTGCCGCGGTATTTGAAGACTGGCTTGGGTGGCTGCCTCACGCGCGCATCTACGCTCATCTCATCGCCGTACCGATCGCCTTCGCCTTCATTACTTACTTCCATGTGCTGCTCGGCGAGCTGGTCCCCAAGGCTCTTGCCCTGCGCAAGACGGAGCAGGTTGCCGTCGCCATCGCCGGGCCGATGGAGGTCTTCATCCGGCTGACGCGGCCGGCTGTCCACCTCATGAACCGCTCGGCACGAGTGGTGCTTCACCTGTTTCATACACCTGTGGCGCACGAGAGCTCGAACCACTCTCCGGAAGAGCTGAAGCTCATCGCGACCGCTGCACGACGCACCGGCGCGCTCCCTGAGTATCAGGAGGCGCTCATTCATCGCGCCGTCGAGGTGAGCGAAATTCCTACCCGGGAGATCATGACGCCGCGGCAGAGGATATTTTCTCTTCCCTTCGATCTACTCATCGAAGACGCCAGCGCCCGGATCATCGAAGAGCTGCATTCGCGCGTGCCGGTCTACGATCCGGCGCAGGGACCTGAGTCCATCGTCGGCGTGGTCTATTCGAAAGACATCTCCCGGCTGATGCACTTCCGCGCCTCGGCCCGAACGCGCTTCAGCGAAGCTCCCTTCGTCGAGCTGCGCTTGAAGCAGGTGATGCGCGAGGTGCTGGTTGTGCCGGAGACCAAGCCGGTGCTCGATCTTCTCAACGAGTTTCAGGAGCGGCGCAGGCATCTGGCCATCGTGGTGGATGAGTTCGGATCGACGGTCGGCCTGGTCACCGTGGAAGACGCCATCGAACAGCTGATCGGCGAGGTGGAAGACGAGTTCGACGTGGCGGCAAAGGCTGTGCTCACGACTGCGACCGGCGGACTGATTCTCGACGGCAGCGTGAACCTCCGCGACCTGGAGACGCAGATGCAATGGAGTCTTCCCCGCGAGGGCGGCGCCGAAACGCTGGCCGGATTTCTGCTGGCGCGGCTGGGGAAGATTCCCCGGGAGGGCGAAACAGTGGAGTATGAAGGCCGCCGCTTCACGGTCCTCGAGATGAGCGGTCATCGCATCAGCCGGGTGCGCATCGAAATGGTCGCGCCTCAGACTGCGAATCTGCCATCCTCTTCCGTCCGACAGGATAGAGCGCAACGCATCGCGGAGAATGCCCGCTGATGCGCATTCCCAGGGCTCTCAGGTCTCTGCTCCTCCGGCTCCTCTACACCATTCCTGTGGTGTGGCTGGTTGTCTCCATTGTTTTTCTGTTGATTCATCTCGTTCCCGGCGATCCTATCGAACAAATGTTGGGCGAGGGCGCACGGCCTTCCGACATCGTTGCCTTGCGTCATGCGTATGGATTGGACCTGCCGCTGGGCCAGCAATATCTTCACTACTGGCGGGGAGTGCTGCACGGCGATCTCGGCCACTCTCTGCGCCTGAACGATACCGTCACCCACCTGGTACTGTCGCGATACCCGTATACGGCGGAACTTACCGCCGCTGCGTTGCTCGTGGCCCTCCTCCTGTCGCTCCCCGCAGGCGTGGCCAGCGCCGTTCGCCGGGATCGCTGGCAGGATCGCACGCTGAGCGTGGTGAGCCTGCTGGGATTATCTTTTCCGGGATTTGCGTTAGGGCCCATCCTGATTCTGCTGGTTTCGATCAAGCTGGGCTGGCTGCCGGTCAGCGGCGCAGGCGATCTCAGTCATCTCGTCCTTCCGGCATTCACCATGGGCGTAGCGCTGGCCGCGGTGCTCACGCGCATGGTGCGGACGGCGATGCTGGAAGAGCTGGGGCAGGATTACATTCGCACCGCACGCGCCAAAGGACTGCCCGAACGCACGGTTGTCTACAAACATGCTCTGCGGAATGCGCTGATTCCGGTCATCACCCTGGTGGGATTGCAATTCGGAGCATTGCTCGCCGGAGCCATCGTCACAGAAACCATCTTCAGCTGGCCCGGTGTCGGCCGCCTCACCGTCTCCGCAATCTCCAACCGCGATTATTCCCTGCTGCAAGGCTGCATTCTGGCCGTAGGGCTGACCTATGTGCTGGTGAACTTAGCCACTGACGTTCTTTACATTGTCGTGAATCCTAGAATCCAGGACTAAGAGCAGGGGATAGGGTTTAGGGTACAGGGGGTAGAAAAGCCTTCCGGACCGTCTTTGTTTACTAGACCCTGCACCCTATCCCCTCCCCCCTGCCTTTACGGAACTTATGGCAAATGTCGTGCGTATCCGTCTCTGTCGGTGGAGGCGGTTGCTTGGCAAACCAGCGGAAACGTAAGACGAGATGGTGGTGGTGGACCGGAGCCGCAGTGGTGGTGGTCGGCGTTCTGGCGGCGGTTGTCGCTGCGCGCGGCAGTCACACCAAAATCGAGCCGGCGCGCCTGGCTAAGGTGACTCGCGGCGACATCGCAAAGAGCGTGATAGCTACGGGCAAGATTCAGCCCATCACCAAGATCGAATTGAAGTCCAAGGCCAGCGGCATCGTCGAGAAGCTGTATGTCGACATCAATCAGCAGGTCCACAAGGCACAGGTGCTGGCGCAGCTCGACCAGCAGGAAATTCTTGCCCAGGTAGCAGCGCAAAAGGCGCAGCTTGCTGCGGCAGAAGCTAACGTAATTACTTACAAGGCCAACATCGCCGAGGACAAGGTCAACGCACAGGCACCCGACCTGCCGATGTATCAGCAGACCTACCAGCGCAACCTGGAGATGGAGAAGCAGGGTATCGTCTCGCAGCAGACGCTGGACAATGCCGAGCGCGATTACCTGGCCAACAAGAATAAGCAGCAGTCGTCCGCGGCTCAAATTTTCGTCGACGATGCCAAGCTGAAGCAGGCCGAAGCGCAGGTGCAGCAGAATCAGGCGAGCCTGGAGCAGTTGAACGAGCAGCTCAGCTACACCACGCTGGTCTCTCCCATCGATGGCGTGGTGCTTTCGCGCGATGTCGAAGTGGGCGATGCGGTGAGTTCGATTCTCGTCCTGGGCTCTACCGCAACGCAGGTGATGACCATTGGCGATACGACGCAGGTCTATGTCGACGGCAAGGTGGATGAAGCGGATATTGGGAGCGTGTATCTCGGCCAGCCGGCACGCATCCGCGTCGAGTCTTTTCAGAACGAGGTCTTCAACGGCAAGGTCACCAAGATCGCTCCGCTAGGCGTTGAAAAAGACAATGTGACCACGTTCCAGGTGCGCGTCTCCATCGACAATCCCAAGAATGAGCTCAAGGCCAATATGACGGCCAACGCCGAAGTTCTCATCAAGGAAGATAAGGCCGTGTTGTCGGTGCCGGAGCAGGCGCTGGTTTACGACGCGCAGAAGAACGCCTCGGTCTTCGTGCCCGACGCGAAAGAGAAAGATGGACAGCGGAAGATTCCGGTGAAGGCCGGGATCTCGAATGGCAGCCGCACCGAAATTCTCGATGGATTGAAAGAAGGCGACACAGTAGTGCTGCAGCAGTAGGACTGGCCGTCCAGGCGTCCGCGCCTTCGGCGCAAAGGCTCAGAAAAGATTCGTAGCTGGTACGAACGAGAAGGATCCAGGCAACACTTAGGAGGCAACGATGAAGATGCAATGGTTGGCAGTAGCGGCGCTCGCGGTTTCGCCCGCGATCATGTTGGCGGCGGATGGCACCTTCGATAAGGTGCTGCATGTCAGCGGAGCGGTCGAGCTGAACGTTACCACCGGGTCGGGATACATTCACGTTTCACCCGGCTCGGACAGTGAGGTGCACATCATTGGCCATGTGCATGCCAACCGCTGGAACGGCTGGGGAGATGGCGGCGGATCACCCGAGGATCGCCTCAAGGAAGTAGTGTCGAATCCTCCCATTGAGCAGAGCGGCAACACGATCACCATCGGCAAGCACACCAGTTATCACAATATTTCCATCGACTACGACATCACCACGCCGCGAGGCACGAATCTTGAAGCTGGCTCCGGCTCCGGCGACCTGCGCCTCACCGACATTGGGGGTCCGCTGAAGGCAAATACCGGCTCGGGTTCGATCGAGGCCAGCGGGCTCAGCGGCCGCGTGGTGCTGGAGACGGGCTCGGGTGACATTCGCGCAGAAATGCACGCGGCTCCCGACGTCAAAGCTCAGACCGGCAGCGGGACCATCCGCCTGCGCGGAGTGACCGGCGGACTTTATGCCGAGACCGGGTCCGGCGATATCGAAGTGGAAGGGCAGCCTGGCGCGAACTGGAAGCTGGAGACGGGCTCCGGCTCGGTCACCCTCGACACCGGCGGGCGAGCGAAATTTTCGCTCGATGCGACCACCGGGTCGGGATCGGTTCACAGCGATCCTCCCATCTCGACGCACGGCAGCCTGGAGCGCCACCACATCACCGGAGACGTCAACGGGGGCGGACCTACGGTGAGAATCGAAACCGGCTCGGGCGACGTCCGCATCCACTAATTTCTTTCTTATTTCTTCACAAACATCCTTTGCATGAGCGCCGATGCTGTCTCAAGCGGCGCTCTGCGAAAGCTCCTCTTGCCTTTCCTGTGAGCGGCAAATTAGGCTTGCCGCTATGAATCGAAGTGGCCTCCTGGATCAGGCTTGGGACCCGTTTCATCACCAGCCAGCGCGCCGAGCGATAACTCTCTTCGCCGGGCTTCTCATCTGCCTGCTTCTATCTGTTTTTCCAGCCTTCGCGCAGGACGAAACGCCGCAGCGAGCGATGCAGCTGATGCAGGCCGGTCAATTTCACGAAGCGGAGCTGATCTGGCGGCAGCTTGCGCGGCGCGATCCCAAGAATGCCGCGGTCCACGCCAGCCTGGGAATGACTCTGGCTCAACAGGGCGATCTCACCGCCGCAACTGCCGAGTATCGGAAATCCATGGCCTTGCAGCCCAATCAGCCGGGAGTTTCTCTCAATCTTGGCCTGGCAGAGTTCAAGCAGGGACATTTTGCCCTCGCCGTTGCGTCGTTCAAAGCTGCCAACACGAGCAAGAATCTGGACGGCCGCCTTCCTCTCTTGATCGGCATGAGCTACTTCGGCCTGCACCAGTATGCCAACGCCATTCCTTATTTCGACAGAGCCAGCAAGGCAGACCCGGCAAATCTGGAATTGCACAGCGTGCTTGCCAAGAGCTGCCTGTGGAGCAAGAAGTACGACTGTGCCCTTGCCGAGTTCAAGAGCCTGCTGGCGGTGAATCCGGATTCGGTGCAGGTGCACATGATGATGGCCGAGGCTCTCGATGCAACGAACAAAAAGCCCGAGGCGATCGAAGAGTTGGAGACAGCGGAGCGGAGCGCTCCCAACGAGCCGATGCTGCATTTTGAGCTTGGATATCTCTACTACACGCAGCGCGACTTCGAAAAAGCAATTCCGGAACTCGAGTTGGAGACCAAGATCAATCCCAGTTATGCACTCGCCTATACCTATCTGGGAGATATTGCGTTTCACAAGAACGACGATGCAACAGCGGAATCACTGCTGGGCAAGGCAACTCATTTACAGGATGATCTCCGGTTAGCCTACTTCGACCTGGGCTGCGTTTATGCCGACCAGAAGCGCAATCAGGATGCACTTACCGCCTTCCTGCGCGCGGAGAAGCTCGATCCTTCGGAACCCGACGCGCACTACAGGCTTGGCCGCGTTTATCTCGCATTGAACGAGAAGCAAAAAGCCGACGAAGAATTTGCCAAGACCAAGAGTCTCCACGCCAAGACAGAGGAGACGTTGATCCAGAAGGTCTCTGGCGGTGACCCATCCAATCCGAAACAGACGGAGTAATCTCTGCGACGCCGTTTCTCACCCGACATGCACGAGCGCAACTCTCTCACCTCGCGGCGTGAGTTCCTATGGATGGCGGCTGCGTCCACTGTGGCTATGGCCCAGGGCGTGAGCAGCAGAAATGTGAAGCCGCTTCCTCGCGGCAAGCCTTCGGGCATTCCGTTTCTGGCTCACTTCACGGACGTCGCTGCGGAGGCCGGGCTTACCAATCCCGTCATCTACGGAGGGCTCGCGCATAAGAACTACATCTACGAGACGGTGGGATGCGGCGTTGCTTTCTTCGACTATGACAACGATGGCTGGCTGGATATCTTCGTCCCGTGCGGGATGCGGGTCGAGGAGCATGTTTCGGGAGCGACCAACCGGCTCTACAAGAACAATCGCGACGGAACATTTTCCGATGTAACCGAGAAAGCCGGGCTCACTCGCTCAGGCTGGGCCAGCGCCGTCACCATCGGCGACTACAACAACGACGGCTTCGAAGATATCTTCATCACTTACTATGGCCAGAATGTTCTCTATCGCAACAATGGCGACGGAACCTTCACCGATGTGACCAAGCCGGCCGGGCTTCTGTATGAGGGCGCGACGCGCTGGGGAGCGGGATGCACTTTTCTCGATTACAACCGCGACGGGCATCTCGATCTTTTCGTGACGCACTATGTCGACCTGAGCGTGGGCAAAATTCCCAAGCCGGGCGAGAATCCCTTCTGCAACTTCAACGGTGTTCCGGTTAACTGCGGCCCGCGCGGGCTGGCCATGCCACACGGTTATCTTTACGAGAACCAGGGCGACGGAACCTTTCGCGACGTTACGCTGCCGAGCAAGATCCTCAAGGCGGAGCGGACCTATGGCATGACGGTTGTCGCCGCGGACTTCAACAACGATAGCTGGACGGATATCTACGTCGCATCGGATTCAACACCGAGCCTGCTCTTTCTCAATCAACACAACGGAACCTTCTCCGAAGAGGGCGTCGAACGCGGGGTCGCGCTGAGTGAAGACGGGGTAGAGCAAGCGGGGATGGGCATCGCGGTGGGAGACTTCGATCTCGACGGCAATCTGGATATCTTCAAGACTCATTTCTCGAGCGACACCAACATCCTGCTGCACAACGATGGAGCCGCGAACTTTACCGACGTCACGATTGCCTCGGGATTCGGAGTCGAGACGCGCTACACCTGCTGGGGAACGGGGTTTGCGGATTTCGACAACGATGGCTGGCCTGATTTAGCTGTCGTCACCGGGTCGGTTTATCCGGAGGTAGAGGCTAAGTTTCCGGAGTATCCGCTGAAGACGCCGCGCTTCCTCTTTCGCAATCTCGGCAACGGCAAGTTCGAAGAGCTGATCGAGGAGGCCGGACCGGGAATCCTGGCAGCGCATTGCAGCCGGGGATGCGCCTTCGGGGATTTCGACAACGATGGCGACGTGGACATGGTGATCATCAACCTGAACGAGCCGCCTTCCCTGCTTCGCAACGATCTCACCGGCAATCGGAACTGGCTCAAGGTGCTGCTGGTGGGGACGAAATCCAATGTCAGCGCGATCGGCTCGCGCGTGCTGGTGAAGTACAGTGGCAAAGTGCAGGCGCAGGCAGTCATGGGGCAGTCGAGCTTCTATTCAGTCAACGACCGCCGATTGCATTTCGGTCTGGGAGAAAATTCGCACGCCGATCTCGAGATTCACTGGACCAACGGTCTGGTGGAGCAATTCACCGGCGTTGAAGCGAACCTGCTGGTGACGATCAAAGAAGGGCAAGGTATTTCGAAGTCCGCGCTACCCGCTATGAAAGCTACGGCGAATCCAGTAAAGAAAGATCTTTCCCAAAAATAAGAGGGCGCCTCGGCTGGTTAGCCTTGGCGCCCCTCAGCACGGATGCCGAGCGAATCGGAATCAGAACTTGAACTTCGCCCCAAGCTGCAGGGTGCGAGGATCGTAGGCAGAGGTTACCTGCCCGAAGTTCCCATCGGCGGAGTTAGCGTCGATACCGTTGAACTCTCTGTGGTTGAAGGTGTTGAAGGATTCGAAGCGAAGTTCAATCGTCGGTCCTTCGCCGGGTGAGAGCGGAATTGTCTTGAACAGGGACAGGTTGGTGTTGAAGAGCGCCGGCAGAACCACCACATCTTTTCCGGCATTGCCGAAGCCCTGATTCCCGCCTCCTGCCCATGGCGCGACAGGACTGGCGAAGGAATTCGTCGTGAACCAGGCCTTCAGGTGCTTGGGATAGGAGACAGGAGAGACCAGGTCTGGCCGATTGGTCGTTCCGCCTCCCAGCCCCAGAGTATCGGGACCGGTGTAGGTGATGAACTGCGGCGCTCCGGATTGGGCGATGGTTATGCCGGATACTTCCCAGCCGCCCAGCGTAACGCGCTCCAAGGTGTTAGAGCTATGCGCGAAGAACGGCAGACTGTAGATGTAGTTGGCGTTGAAGACGTGACGCCGGTCGAGGGTTCCCGACCCGCGGTCATACGACGGGTTGAATGGGTTGGAGAGTGAATTCAGGTCGTTGCTTACCTCATCGATTTCGTGCGACCAGGTGTAAGCCAGTTGCAGCGTCACGCCGTGACGGTTCTCGATGCGGACACCCGCCTGTAGAGAGTTGTAGTTGAAGTTAGTTTCGTTTTCCTCCTGAGTAACACCGCTGTAGCCGGGGTAGATGCGGTACAGGTTCGCATTCAATGTGCCGTTGGCAACACCTTCGCGATCGTAGTAGGGATTGCCCGGAGCGGCTGGATCGTTGTTCGTTAAAGGAAGCGTGTTGATATTGCGATCGTCATCCTGATCCCAACCCAAAGAGCCGGCGTACTGCAGCACCGCGACAACCGAGGGAGCGAGCTGATGCTGAATGCCCAGGCTGAACATCGCGGTGCCCGGCGGAGAGAACTTGTATTCCAAGTTCGTGAGCGTGGAGGGGAAGGTCTGCGATGTCGTGGCCCCGGTCAGGGCACTGGTGTTGGGGTTGGAGAAGTAGACGTTCGTCGCGGATGGCTGATAGGCGAAGGGTGGATTCAAAGCGGCGTTATAAACATCGTTGCCCTGGACGCGCTCGAAGAACATTCCAAAGCCGCCGCGCAGTACGGTCTTGCCGTTTCCGGAGAGATCGTAAGCGAAGCCAACTCTAGGCTGCCAGGTGTTGTATTTGTTCTGCACGACGCCACGCGGGAAACCATCGACGCCAGCCTCGCGGATGCCGTTGAGGTAGAAGGATTGACCGTTGAAGGTGGTCAAGGAGGCGGGATCGAGTGTTCCCGCAGCGGTGACCGGATTACCCAATGCGGTGTTGTAGAGGCCGGGAACGAAATTGGCGAACTCGTTGTAGCGCTCGAAGGCGTGCGGCAAGCCGTCGAAGCGCAGCCCTAGGTTAAGGGTCAACCGCGGCGTGATGTGCCAGTTGTCATTGCCGTAGAAGCCGTAATTGTTGTTCACCCAGTGCTTTCCGGCCAGGTACTGCAGCTGCGTAAAGCTGGCCGCATCGCCGAGCAGGAAGTTGACGTAGGAATCACCGGAGAAGGTGCTGGAGTTGAACTGAGCAGTGCCTTGGGTGTTGGCCTGGAGTTGCTGATTCTTGTAGTCGTGCAGCCAGCTGAACCCGAACTTGAACTGATGCCGGCCTCGCGTCCAGGAAAGATCGTCGCGATATTCAAAGCCCTCGTAGCCGTTCTTCCAGGGGAAGTAGCTGGAGCTCCAGGTGGTATTCAGAGGAGTGCCGCGCAGGTCGATCTCGGGCAGGCGCAGGCCGTCATTGAGAGACGAGGGGAAGAAGCTGGTAGCCGACCATCCGCTGGGTTGAACAAACGAGCCGCCAGGACCGGCCACGGGGGTGAGGGTGATCTTGTTGCCGCTATATAGAAACGCGGTCTCATTCAGCAGAGAGGGAGAGATGGTCTGCGTGAGCTTGATGACCGACGAATACGAGGGATTGAGCATCGACGTGCCTACCGTGGGATAAGTCGCGCCGCTCCACAGTGGCGGGAAGAACGATGTGGTCACCGCATCGTGAAGGTAGTGACCCATCAGCTGCAGCTTGCTGTTGATGTTGTGATCGATGCGCACAACATCTTCGCGAACGTTGGTAGGCTGCGGGATGGATGAGATGTACTGCGCCGCTCCCGCGACGTTGGGGTGCGGGAAGGTGCCCGCGTTCACTTCGAGAATGGAGTTCGGATCCATCAGATTAGCGGGGATGACATTGCCCGGGAAAGGCTGGCCGGGAGTAAGTCCATCGGCGGCGTAAATCGCTAGCTTGGCGGGATCGCTGGTGACTGGAACGACAGGCACGCTGCCGCCCGCGGGAATGGCGTATGCGAGGTCCTGTCCGGCGGTGGGAAAGTCGCCGCCCGGAATGGTGTTTACGATGGAAGGCGCGCTGCCCTGAATCAGCCTGCGCCATTCTTCATTCACGAAGAAGAAGGTCCGTTTGCGATCATTGTTGTAGATGTGAGGAATCCAGACGGGGCCGCCGATGTTGAAACCCGGTTCGTTCAGACGAAACTCAGGCCGCGGCTGGCCGGCAAGATTCGTGAAATAGTTGTTGGCGTCGTAATCTTCATTGCGATTGAACTCCCACACTGCGCCATGGAAGTCATGCGTGCCCGATTTGATGACCATGAGGATGGTTCCACCGGAACCTATGCCATAGTCCGGGCTGTAATTGCTATCGAGAGTCTGGAACTCGGCAAGCGCGTCGATGGAAGGAAGCGAGCTGAAACAGCCGCCGCAGCCACGGTCGTTGAGTTCGCCTCCGTCGAGCATGTAGATGTTATGCGTGGTCCGCGTCCCGTTGAAGCTGATTCCGTTTGCGGAGGTAAGAGCATTCACGCCGCCAAACTCGCCCGACAGGTTGTTCGATACACCCATACCGAGAGCAGCGAGTGCGGTCACATTGCGCCCGTTGGTCGCGAGCTGCGTTACCTGGTCACCCGTGATCAGGGTGCTAAGCTCACTGGTCTCCGATTGGACCTGGAGAGCGTCAGCCTGCACGGTAACCGTCTGGCCTTCGCTGCCTACGGAGAGAGAGAAATCCTCCTTCAGCGTCTGGTCGGTGTTCACAGTGAGGTCGGTTTTGGTGTACTTGCGGAAGCCCGGTGCGGTGGCGTTGAGGTTGAAGTGGCCGACGCCGACGTTTGCGAAAAGATAGATGCCGGAGGTGTTGCTGACCTCCTGCCTGGTCTGGCCGGTGGCCTGATTGGTCAGCAGGATGGATACGTTGGGAACCACGGCTCCGGTGGAATCGGTAATTGTGCCGGTAATGGTTGCATTTTCCTGGGCTCGCGCCAGGGGCGCGAGAAGCATCATCGCGATGCCAAGGGCGAACGATGAGAAGAGTCTGCGTTGCATAACACCTCCTGAAATGTGGTGCACGTGCTTGCAAATCTGTGGTGCTCTGTTGTGCTGCCCGGGTGATCGCGAGTTGCTCGGCGGACGCAAGCTATCACGCCAGGGGGAATACCGGCGATGCGGAGGTGAGCGGAGAGTGCGCGGGTTGAGATAACGTTTGCCTCCGATGGAGTAAATGCTTCCATCCATCCAAGCGGTAATCGTTTTCCGAGAACATTGAGAGATATCCGCTCTCACATCGAAGTAAAGGCATTTTGTAGGAACTGCGGAAAGCGAGTCAGTGTGGGAGAGCGATGGCGATCCGAAGTTGTGTAAATGTTTACTCGGCGCGAAGAATAGTCCGGCCCAATTGCGGCTGTCAAGAAAAAATCCCGGCCGCGTATCGGGTACTTACACCCCTTTCCGTTCTGGGCGGGGAACGGGATCGAATCATGGCAGCAGCCTGCGACAGAACAAAGACGGTAAGCTTTCACAGCAGCACAAAAGCTGGTAAAAGGATTTACTGGAGCCGACTCAAGATGAATGTTCGCCGATATTTAGCCGCGCTGTCTGCGTTTTTGCTCGTGCCTTGTCTGGCCGCAACCGCGCAGGTGCAAGATGGAAAGATCGTTCTCGAGCACGGCAACAGCACGATTGTGCTCGAGCCCTATGCTCCGAACATCCTCCGCGTCACGCTGAGCCTGCTCAAAGACCAGGCGCTGGCCGGTCCAGGCTACGGGATTGTCGGGACACCTTCGGCGGAGGGCTGGAAGTACGAACACACCGATGACGGCGATATCTACACTTCGTCGCGGATGGTGGTGAAGCTCGGCGGAGGCGGACATGGGGCGCCGCACAAGCCGATCCAGACGCAGGTCGACATCTCCAAGTTCTTCGGCGGCTCCACTCCCGGCGCCAATATCAGCTTTAGCACGCCCGAAGGTAAACCGCTGCTACATCTGTTGGGGTGGTCGCAATCCGTTCCCAATCATAAGGACGGGAACTCCGGCATTCTTGCCGATAGGCGTTCTTCGGATGCACCGTTTTATCAGGTCGGCGCAAGCTTCGCGTCACCCGATGATGAACACTATTACGGACTAGGCCAGAACCAGCAGGGCCTTCTCGACTACCGGGGCCATCAGATCGATTGCTGGCATGATTACAACGCATCCGGCGGGCCGAGCGTGTGCGTGCCGTTCCTCGTTACCAACAAGGGCTATGGGGTGATCTGGGATAATCCTTCCCGGACCACCATCGCTCCGGGATTCAATGAGCAGACGCGATGGACATCGGAGGTAGGCGATCGCGTCTCGTTCTTCGTGATTGCAGGTAAGACCACCGACGAAATCTACGCTGGCTATCGCCAATTGACGGGCGCGACCCCGCTACTGCCGAAGGCTGCCTACGGTTACATCCAATGCAAGCAGCGCTACCGCTCTCAGGCGGAGGTGATGGCGGTGGCCAAGGGATACCGCGAGCGGCATCTGCCGTTGGACACCATCGTCGTCGACTGGTTTTACTACACCAAGATGGGGCAGATGGACTTCGATCCCACGCTCTGGCCCGATCCCGCGGCGATGAATGAAGAGCTGCACAAGATGGGCATCCAGACGATGGTCAGCGTGTGGCCACGCTTTGTGCCTGACTCACGCTACTACGAGACGATTCTCAAGAATGGCTGGTTCGAGCATCTGGCTGATGGCACGCCGACGGATGGCCTGCCTTACGACCGCGCCGGCTCCGACATCGACACGACCAATCCCGATGCGGCGAAATGGTACTGGGATAAGATTCGCGAGAACATCCTGAGCAAGGGATTCAACTCGCTCTGGGCCGATGAGACCGAGCCCGATCTTCCGCCGCAGGGAAGCTACTTTCATGTCGGGCCGGGGACGCAGTACTACAACACCTATCCGCTCTTTCATACCGCCGCGCTTTATGATGGATTCCGTCGCGACACGCCGCATCGGGCGCTCATTCTCTCCCGGGACGCGTACCTGGGAATCCAGCGCAACGGCGTGATCGTCTGGTCGTCGGATATCTCTCCGACATGGGACACGCTGAGGCGGCAAATTCCTACGGGCCTCGACTTCACGGCATCGGGCATCGCGAACTGGAGCAACGATACCGGCGGCTGGCAATATCTGCCCGGCGAGCATCATCCGGCGCATCCTCCGCTGCTCAATCCGTCCGATGCCCGCGATAACGTTGGAGGCTACGACGACTATCCTGAGCTCTATACGCGATGGTTCGAGTATGCGAGCTTCCTGCCCATCTTCCGCACCCACGGCAGCCGCAACTTCAACGAGGTTTGGTCGTATGGGCATGAGGCCGAGCCTATCCTCGAAAAGTATCTGAAGCTGCGCTACCAGATTTTGCCTTACATCTATTCGCTGAGCTATCACACCTACGAGACGGGTGCGCCGTCGATGCGCGCGCTATTCATGGACTTCCCCGACGATCCACAGGTCACCGACCTGCGCGACGAATACATGCTGGGGCCGGCGTTCCTGGTGGCGCCCATCACCGAGCAAGGTGCGACCAGCCGCAAAGTCTATCTCCCAGCGGGCACAGATTGGTACAACTACTGGACGAACGAACGAATTAAGGGCGGACAGACTATCGCCGTGAACGCGCCCATCGATACTCTTCCTCTGTTTGTTCGCGCCGGATCGATTCTGCCTTTAGGCGAGCCGATTGAAAGCACCAGCCAGACGCAGAAGATCGCCAGGCTGCGGGTTTATCCGGGCGCCGATGCAGACTTCACGCTGTATGACGACGACGGGACGACGTATGCGTATGAGAAAGGTGAAGACAGGGTGACGCGCCTGCATTGGGACGATGCAGCAGGAATGCTGCATCACACCGGTGCGAAATCGTGGACCGGCTCCGATGCGGAAGTCGTCGAGGTGGTGGGCAAATAGTCCGTTCAGCAGGCATTTCCTGCCGCAGTTCACGTGATGCAAACGAGCGACTGGGCCCCAAAATTTTTTGTTTGAGGGCCCGCCCCAATCGCTCACCGAAGGACGAATATCGCTCCCCGCGGAATGCGTAGGCCGTCTTCCGCCTCTTCTCCACCCATGAGAGCGATCGTTCCGTCCCCAGCCCCGCAAAAACTTAATGCCACACCTCGGAGTGGCATTAGCGATGAAAATATCTCGCACGCACCAAAGTTTTCTTGCGCTCCATTGTTTTTTCCGGCAAATTGAGAGCGCCGTTGTTTTACTCGACCGCTTGAGACGGGCGGCGAAGTCGAGCCACGAAGCTTCCTGCCCTCTGTAAATTTCATGGCCCTGGTTTTGCGAACTCGTTGTCTGTCGCGGTTCCTGAAGGTGTCCCCACGTCCCGCTACGCTGCGCTTTGGGCTCTCATGCGCCCGATTCCGGATCGCTGCGCGCAAACCCGACGAGAGTATCTGCTTCCCTTCTTCTGTTCGCCTCCAAAGGATCGAAAGAGGATTGAGCAAGATCGATGATCCCCTCGATTTAATGGAGAAAGCTGTCTTCGCGCGCAAGAAAACGATGGAGGTCGCATGGCCGGGTCGGTGATCTCAATTGTTCAGGGCATAACGGGAGGCACACTCACAAAGCCAGCCAAGCGTTGGAGCCTGGACCGTCAGGCATTCGATGCCCTGCTCACCGCGCTCGACCCTGATCTCGAACGCGCCAGCGGCAAATACACCGCACTGCACGATCGGCTCATCCGCTTCTTCCACTGGAATAACGTGGAGGACGCTGATGCCCTCGCCGATGAGACTTTGGATCGCCTAGCTCGACGAGTTGCGGCCGACAGGAACGATGCGACTGCAGAAGCGGTCAAGGAGCCGGAAAAGTTTGCGGCGGGGATTGCCCGGTTGCTCCTTCACGAGTACTGGCGGCAACGCCAGAGGCAAGAGCAGGCCCTGCAGCTGATTTCCAAACAAGAGCGTGCCAGCAGTGCGGCCGATGTCCGGGAAGATGTCAGGGAAGGTATCCGGGAAACCGAGGCGCTCGCGCAGGCGCTCGACCACTGCCTGCAGAAACTGCCCGCGGCGCAGCGTGAGTTGATCGAAAAGTACTACGACACCGAGGGCAGAAACCACATCGAATCGCGTAAGCAACTGGCCGGGCAGCTCAAAATTTCGCTCAATGCGCTGAGAAACCGCGCCATGCGCATCCGCTCCGAGCTTGAAGAGCACGCCGCCCAGGCGTTGGAGATCGCTGCCAAAAAAAACAGCCGCTCTCAGCAGGGTTCGACCTTCTCCTAGCCGCTATTCCGCGGCGTCCTTGAACTCTTCCTACCTTCAGGCCCATTTAAGACCAGCATCGCACACGAGATCGATGCGAATGCTCGCGCAGCCCTCCAAAGCATCGAAGTAAGTGCGTCAGCTTGCCATCGGTGGCGCCGCGAAATGTCTTCGAGAGCGAACGCCATTCGAGGCCTGTAACGTCATGTTCATCTTGATGGGTTACAGAACACTTAGCTTCACAGTCTGTACATATGAATATCCTGGTAATTGAAGATGACAAACGTATCGCGGGAATCGTCGAACGCGGATTGACTGAAAACGGCCATCAGGTCGTTCTTTCTCATGACGGGAAGCAAGGCGCCGACATGATGCTCGATGGCAAGTATGACGTAGCTTTGCTGGATCTCTACCTGCCGAGGATGGACGGCTTTGCGGTACTCGAGAAGGTGCGCGGGCGCCGTTGCAAGACTCCAATTCTGGTACTGACAGCAGTGGACGCCGTCCCCAAAATTCTGCAGGCGTTCGATCTGGGCGCGGATGACTACCTGGTCAAGCCTTTCCTGCTGGAGATTCTGCTCGCGCGAGTCTCCGCAATCGCTAGACGGGTACTGCCGGCGATGGAGCCGCAGGCGATTCGTGCAGGCGACATCACGCTTGACCGCAGCCGCAGGCTGGCGATACGAGAGGGAAAACACATTTATCTGACGCGAAAGCAGTTCGATCTCCTCGAGCTGTTGATGAAACGCAGCGGCCTGATCACGTCTCGCGAGCAGTTGATCGAAGCCGGCTGGGGATGCGACTCCGAGGTCAAGGAAAATACGCTTGATGTCTACATCCATGGTCTTCGAGCAAAACTTGAAGACAAGAGAGATGACGACCACACTTTGATCAGAACGATTCACCGCTCAGGCTACATGTTTGTAGAGAACTGACAAACGGATGCGTGATCTTTCTGTGCGGGCCAAACTTACTTTGCTCTATCTCGCGGTTACTTCCGCGGGGCTGCTGGCATTCGGAATACTCTCCTATGGCGCATTGCGTTTCGCGCTGCTCCAGGAAAAAAAGACGCACCTGATCGGGCGCGAGCAGCGGCTCATTCAGTTCCTTGTGGAGAACCGGATTCAATCCCCTCCCCTGCCGATGTCCGAGCAGCTTCGCAACTACGCCATCGTTACGCATGAAGGAAATTTATTTGAGATTCGCAATACCGATGGAAGTCTTCTCTTTCCACGGGAGGTGAGCGGCCCGGACGCCATCGTTCCACCCTCCGACAATTGTGTGCACGCAGTCTTCTTCCTCCAGTCGCTCGAACATCGGCCGGCTATGGTCATGTGTCATCTCACCCAACTGAATGGCCGACCGGTGCGCCTCTTGATTGGCGGTTCGCTGGAGGAAGAATTCGACATCCTTCTGATCTACCGCAATGCGCTCCTGCTCCTTGCTCCGGCGCTGCTCAGCGCTGCGGCCATTTGCGGATATCTGCTAAGCCGCCAGTCTCTGAAGACTGTCGACCGCATGACAAAGGCAGCCATAAACATCGGCGTGGGGAACCTGTCGACGCGGCTGCCAGTGCCATCCGCGAGAGATGAGATACAGGAACTCGCAGTTGCATGGAACCAGCTGCTGGACAGAGTGCAGTCTGCAGTTTCGCGTCTCAGCAAGTTTTCCGAGGACGTCTCGCACGATCTGAGAACTTCGATTACGGTGATTCTGGGTACAGCTCAGCTGTCGCTCCATAGAGACCACTCGGAGGAGGAATATCGCGAAGACCTCAGCAGAGTGGTAGACGAGTGCCGTACTGCGTCGACACTATTGGACGCGCTCCTTTCTCTGGCCCGCAGCGACACATTCAGCTATGAGGCCGCCTTTCAACCGATCAATCTCTGCGATCTGGTCGTGAATGGATGCAGGCGCGTGGAGGATCTGGCAGAGTCAAGGGGAATCATGCTGGATTGGCGACTTCCGCTCGAGCCGGTCTACATTCAAGGCGATGAACTTCTGCTGTTAAGGCTGCTGGGAATTCTTCTCGACAATGCGATTAAATACACACGGGAAGGTGGCGAGATTACAGCCGCGGTTTCCCGGACTGAAGATCAGGTTCTTCTTACCGTGAGCGATACCGGCATCGGCATGTCCGAAGACGTGCGGCAGCGTGTCTTCGAGCGCTATTACCAGGGCGAGCTTCGCGAGCGGCAAACGCAGCCCGGCAATGGTCTGGGCCTCGCAATTGCGCGATGGATTGCCGATGCGCACCAGGCAGAACTTACTGCGGAGAGCACGCCCGCTACCGGCTCCGTCTTTCAGATTTCTCTCCCGTCGATAGTAAGCCGTCCACTCGAAGGCCAGCGCGAGCAGTACGCAGCCGGCTGATGCGAGCGTGTGTGCTGCGCCATATTTGCTGATCCTGACGCAGACTGCGTCCCACATCACCCCGCCTTTTATGCGGGAAAGAATGCCATGCATCACCTTAAAAAAATCTTAACGAAGCCTCCCTATAAACCGCCTCACCCGCGCGCTAAGTCTCTTACTTGCAGCGTGTAATGCTGCATTCATCAACTGCCTAACCGGTGGAAACTACTGTGATGTTGCAGTTCTTGCACTTTTTTATTTATGGAGGATTCTTTGCGGCGATTGACTATAGGCACCTGGTATCGATTCCTTGCCTTGAGTGTGTGTGTATGGCTTCTATCGGCAGCGCCGGCCCAACTGCGGGCGCAACAGGATCAGACGGCATCGATCACCGGAACCGTTTTTGACTCCCACGGAGCTGCCGTTGCCAATGCAAGCGTCGCGGCAAAGAATCAGACAACGAACGCGCTCAGCAAAGTGAATACCGACGGCGTCGGACATTTCGCCATCACGGGAATCCCCGCGGGCCGTTACGCACTCACGATCAGCGCCAAAGGATTCGGCACGACGGCGAAATCGGATGTTGCAGCCGCTGTGCGATCACAAGACATTTCTGTAACCCTGGGTATCCAGAGCTTCGAACAGAGTGTCGAGGTCCAGGCCGTCGCCGGCGACTCAATTGCAGGGCAGCATGCTCTCTCGCAGGGCTCTCTCGATACGGTGGCGCCCGAATCGGCCATCAGCAACGAGTTCATCCGTGAGTTTACTCCGCCCACGACCGATTACTCCGAAATCATCAACATTGCCCCCGGCACGATCAGCTACAACCCCAACGGCGTGGGGCTTGGACAGGGAACGATTTATTTCCGCGGATTCCAGGATGGAGATTTCGACATCACCTGGGACGGCATCCCTTTCAACGACAGCAACAACCCGACCCATCACTCCTGGGCATTCTTTCCCGGACCGTGGATAGGCAGTGTGAACTTCGACCGCAGCCCGGGCACGGCATCGACTATAGGGCAAGCGACTTATGGCGGGTCGATCAATCTGCTCTCTCCGGAAGTGCCATCAGAGCAGTCCGTTCTACCTCAGGTTTCCTACGGATCGTTCAATACGCTGCTGATCGACGGCCAGTACAACACCGGTATGCTCGGGCCACGCAAGAACATCGGCCTGACGCTGGATGTTCATCGCATTACCAGCAACGGCTTCGAAACCTTGAACTATCTGGAGCGCAATGCCGGAGATATCAAGGTCTTGTACAAATTGTCGGATCGCACAGTTATTACCGGATACAGCGGTGTCGTCCACCTCTTCGGCAACGCGCCGAATGTTTCTCCCTACCGCGCTCAGATCAACGCGTACGGCTGGAATTACCTGCTGCAGAATAACGACCCCACCAGCGCCTTCTTTCAGAAGTACAACACCAACACCGTTCCCACGGACTTCGAGTATGTCGGCATCCACTCGTCGCTGAACCGCGGCTGGCAGGTGGACGTGAAGCCTTACACATACAGCTACAACAACGCGCAGTATTACGCGAACGACAATCCAAACGATACGACAGGCCTTGCCACCGGCCCCAACGGCTCAAGCGGATGGATTACCCCCGCCAACTGCGAGCCAGAGGGCAAGATCTGGCCTTGTGCGATCGACAAAGTGAACAGCTATCGTAAGTATGGTGAGACTTCGACGATCAGCCAGACTTCGAAGTATGGCGTCTTCCGCACCGGCATGTGGTACGAGTGGGCAACGAGCAATCGCTTTCAGTTCCCTTCCGATCCGATCAACCACCTCGACCAGGCCGTACCTAACTTCCACGAGAATTACTGGACCAACTCTTATAACCCGTATGTCGAGTACGAATGGCATGCAACGAAGAAGCTCACTCTCATCGTGGGCGATAAGTATGCCTACTACACCCTGAACTTTAAGCAGTTCGCAGATAACGGTAAAGTGGTGGGCAATCTTAATGGCGCGCCCTCCATTACATCCTCGGGCGGCTTCGGCTCGAATCTGCCTTCGGCATCGGCAAATTACCGGCTGACGAATAACTGGTCGGTCTATGGCCAGTTCGGGAAGGGCGATGAAATTCCTCCCACCAGCATCTTCGACGTCGCAGGCGGCGGCAAAGAGATCTCCAAATTGCCCAGCCCGCAGACGACTTCTGCATACCAGGGTGGAACAGTCCTGAAGCTGAACCGCGTAACTTTCGATGCTGATTATTACGCTGTAAAGTTCCAGAACAACTATATTCAGAACGTTGTCACCAATCCAAATAACCCGGCTTTTGGTCTCAACGAATATTTCCTGGGCCCCGATTCAATCACCCAGGGATTTGAGGCGGAAACCAATGCCTCTCTAGGTTATGGCCTCAACGTCTACGCCAACGGAACCATAGGAAAAGCCACTTATACGGGAATCGGCGTTCCCTCCGGCCTCAATGTCACTGACACTCCCTCTTACACGCAGGGGCTGGGCGTCACCTATCAGGGCCACGGAATGGATCTAGGAATCATCGAGAAGCGCGTCGGCAGCTATTACGATGACAACGGCTCCTTTCACAATCAGGTCTATGTTGCGCCGTATAACAACGTCAATCTTTTCCTGAACTATACGATTCGCAAGCACTCGATGTTCGACGAATCGAAGATCAGCTTCAGCATCAATAACCTCTTCAACAGCGAAAACATCACCGATGTATTCCCCTTTAACAGTCCGACGCCTGCAGGCACATCGGCGTACATCGCGACCACGACTCCTTCGCCGTTGGATCAGATCAACCTGACTGCCGGACGCAGCTTTGTCGTCACCTTCAAGATGGGACTCTTCCCCAACCGCCACGAGTAGCAGCACGCCGGCCCGAGTCGGATGGGAGAAAACGCTCCTATCCGGCTCGGGCTTTTTTTGCGTTGAACTGTCGTGGTTAATGCTGCAGCTTGGATGGCGGAGCGACACAGGACATATATCGATCTTTGCAGCGGGCCCGCGCGTCTGAAGCGTTGCTCCAGTTCCACTGAAGCCGTCTCAGGAAAAAGCTCGAACTACAGCGTTGAGCGCCGCGCCGTCGGGCATGGCCAGCATTTCCGTTATCGTAAAGTGATTGCGGCCAGGCGCTAAAATCTCCTCCACCAGCTCGCCGCGTGCTCGTAGTAAAGAGGAGTAGTCTGCGGTCTGGCGCATCAATTCAGGCAGTTCAGAGTCCCCCACGGTCAGCAGTGTAGGCGCGCCAGGACCGATGTACGTTTGCGGGCTATAGGCTGCAACTTCGGACGGAGTTAGATTGAGCTTCTCGTTTAAATAGCTGAGCCGGATCGGCTCGAGATCGTATAGTCCGCTCATGCAAAGAACGAGTGAGACCGCCGGATGATTCCGATGCATGGCTGCGAGATGGCCGCCGGCGGAATGGCCCGCAAGGCAGAGACACGCGGGGTCGGCTCCCCACTCTTCGAAGTGAGCCACCAGAAAATCGATCGCCTGACCAATCTCGCTGACAATAGCGCCCATGCGCGCCTGGGGTGCGAGCGTATATTCGATAAGCGCGACGTTGAAGCCGTGCGCGAGCGGGCCGGCCGCAACATGGGCAAACTTCTCCTTGGACAGGCTCTGCCAATAACCCCCGTGAACGTAGGCAATGGTCGGCGCACCTGCGCGTGAACTGGGAATCCAATCTATTCGCTGGCTCGCAGCCTCACCATAGGCCAGGTCGCGCTTGATACCGGCACGCTCGTAAATCGCGGCGCCGCGACGTCCGAAATCGGCCATCGTCTCCGCCACATCCGGCACAGCGGCCGTGTTGTTGTAGGCGCGGTCGAGCTCCTCCCGATTCATCCCTCGATAGCTGTCCATTCGTCTCCTGATCTACTCATCTATATGCAGCATGGCTCGCATACGGAGTATTAGAAAGCAACCACCATGCCAAATGTTAGCGGCTCTATCCCAGAGTTCGCCGTGGAAGCTAAATCCTTCCTGGCGTTACGCGAGTGCTCCGCGAATCTCCTCGGGGTTCACTTACTTGCTGACGAACGAACGACGGATATCCGACACTGACGGAATTTGATTCGGCAGCGAACTTCGCCAAGATAGAACACAGAGCCGTAGTCGCTAAGATTATTCACTCAGCTGTCGGAGTCTCCGCCGCTAGATCATGCTTTTCTGCACGATCTCAGGAATGGTTTGGGCGTGCCGCAACGGGGGCGGCCCTCCACTTACTACCCCACCGCGAGGGCTTCGGGCCCATCACGAAATGGAGAAGCCCACCGGCTTGAATCTGCTCCCATGTAATAACGGGAATGTTGAGCGGAGTTCCATTGAGGGTCGCTGACTGAATGTAGAGATTTTCTGGTGAGTTATTGCTTGCCTGTATGCGGAAGGTCTTTCCATTCGCGAGGGTGAGTGCGATCTCGCCGTACATCGGACTGCCGATCATGTAATCGCCGCTGGCAGGATTGACGGGATAGAAGCCCATTGCAGTGAAGAGCAGCCACGCCGACATCTGTCCGCAATCATCATCGCCATCCAGGCCGCCGGGCGTTGGCGAATATTCCTTCTCAGCAATCTTACGCACCATCGCTTGCGTCTTCCAGGGCTCGCCGCCGAAGTCATACAGGTATCCGTAGTGATGACTCGGCTCGTTGCTGTGTACGTTATGGCCGCCGCTAAAGTGCTGATCGAGCTTCTTGTCGTATTGCTCCACGCCACCCATCAACTGAATCAATCCAGCCTGATCATGGAGCGGCGACCATGTGTAGACCCATGCGTCGCCTTCGGTCCAGCCGGAGACGGAGCGGTTTCCGTTGTCGTCTCTTCCTCCGCCGATCGGTGCCCATTTGCCATCGGAAGTTTTTCCATTCATCAGACCGAGTGCGGGATTGTAAAGATTGCGATCGTTCAAGGAACGCTTGAGAAAGAACTGGTAATCGTTCGCCCGCCCGAGAGCTTTCGCAACCTGCGCAACGCACCAGTCATCGTAGCTGTCTTCGAGAGTACTCGAAGCCGCTTCATCGGTTTTGTCGGTCGGGATATAGCCAAGCTGCTTGTAATAAGTGAGGCCGGCGCGCGCTTCATATGGAGTATGCTCCTCACGGTCAAGCCATCGCCGCGTTGTGTCTCCGTCCGGAGGCGTCATCGCGTCCTTATATACCGCCTGCCATGCCACCTCTCGATCGAAGCCGTGAAAACCTTTGCGGATGGCTTCAGCGACGAGCGAGTCCGCATGCGTTGCGATCATGATGTTGGTGTAGCTGGGATTCGGCCACTTGGGCATCCAACCACCTTCCTTGAAATTCTGCAAGAGCGCGGTAATCATGCCGTCGATTCGCTCTGGAGCAAAGAGAGTGAGCAGGCTGTTCTCTGCGCGAAAGGTATCCCAGATGGAATATGCCGTGAAGCTTTCACCGCGGTGGATGCTGTCATCGAAGGCGCTGTAATAGCGGCCATATTCCGAGAAGACTCTCGGATAAAGCAATGCATGATAGAGCGCCGTATAAAGCAATGTCTTATCGGCGTCGGTTGCTCCGCCGATCTGCAATCGCGAAAGCTTTGCGTTCCACTGCGCTCGCAGCGCCCGCTGCACCGCTTCGAAATCCCAGCCCGGTATCTCCCGCTGGAGATTTTCGCGGGCCTGTTCCACACTGATGAATGAAGTTCCCACGCGCAACTGAATGGTCTGGCCAGGCTCGAATTCCGCATAAGCTCCACGGCTGCTCTCAGCTTTGCTGTCGTCCATGCCATAAGTCTTCATAGCCTTCGGCGTCTGCTGAAACTGGATGACGAAGTAACCCTTAAAGTTCGGCAATGCGAGCGGACCCAAATGCGCATCCATCCGATGAGGATTGTAGCCAGTAATCTCGCGTGTTTCAGGATTCACAGATGCCATGCCTGGAATTCCTGGACGAGAAGCTTCAATCAGGACGCGGCCCGTGCTGGAGGCGGGAAAAGTAAATCTCAGCATCGAACAACGCTCTGTAGCTGTCACCTCTGCCTGGATTTTTCCATCCGAGCCGGTATCCAACAGAACTCGATAGTAGTCGGGCCGTGCGACTTCCGATTGATGGCTGTAAGGAAGTTGGCGGGAATCCGGCGTGGTGCGCAGTTCGCCGATTTGCGGAGCGATTGTGACGTAGCCGTAGTCTCCCATCCAGATCGCTGGCTGATGCGTCCCGGTGAATCCGGAGATGGTCGTGTCGTCGTAGTTGTATGAGGTGACGCTGATCTTGTTCTGCCGCGTTTGCGGCGTCCAGTCCGTCATGCCGAACGGCGTGGTCACGAAGGGCATGGTGCCGCCGTAACCGATCGCGCTGCGCTGAGAACCGACAAGTGGATTTACATACGGAACGAGATCTGTTTGAGCAGACAGCTTCGAGAACGCACCCAGAAAAATAATCGCGACGACAAAAAAAATTCTCTTCATCACCGCGAATTGTATCTCGCGAGCCTGCTGCTACTGCAGGTCGTTGCCGGCCAGCCAAGGCGTATCTCGATAGGAATCGGCAATCACCCAGGCGGCAGCCAACAGCGCCGCGTTCAGGATGGTCTCGCTCCACTGAAAGGCAACTTTGGAACCCGCTGCCACGATGGGTATCCATACGAGGAGCAGGAACAATCCGATCTGCAAGGCGGCGAGGCACGCTGCCAATCGCGCCCAGAAGCGGATGAGTACCGCGATGCCCGCCGCAACGAAGGCAGAGCCGGTGAAATAGGCCCAGAACAGGTGACCCGGCAACCATTCAGGGATTAGCGAAAGCGTGTCTTTCACGTCGATGAAATGGGCCGCGCCGAAGAAGATCAGCGGGAGACCGTAGAGTACGCGAGCGATGTGGAGTCCGTTGTTGCCGCTGATAAACCTAAGATGTCGACGGTCCCAGTCAGCGGCGTACCAGACATAAAGCACCCAAGCGGCGGCCAGAATGACCAGGAGCGGAAACACCGACCAACAGGCTGCGAAGAGAGCAGTGTGGAGAAAGTTTGGCAACCGGAACAGCAGCAGCCAAAAGAGAAGTGTGGCGAATAGCAAACGCGCCGCAATGGTCGCCGTACGTGAAACCAGCAGACCAATGCCGGTTGCAAGGGATATAAGCGCAGCGAGGGAAACGAAGAGTTCGTGTGCCGTGACACTCGCGGGAACAGGATTCCACACCGGAACGAGGTCGCGGTAGAGAAGCCCCACAATTCCGAGACCGATCATGGCAATCGAGAAGACGGCATGACCGATGCTTGCGATGCGCATGGATGTATTCTCCAGAGCTGCCTCCGTTGATTGGAGAGAGTTCCGGTAGAAAACCCTAGCACATCGAAGAAGGGCTGAATACCAGGGAAAATAAGGCTAAGCGGAAGCGTCCTTGAACTCTTCGTACCATGCCATCTGGATGGCTTCGAGCTTCGATTCGTTGGATTTTGTGGGGTCGTCGGCGAAGCCTTCGAGCTCCTTCACGTATTTATGCAGATCGGTGAAGCGGACCGTGAGCGGATCGAGCTCAGGATGCTTCTCCTGAAGCTGAATGCCGATTTCTTCCGAGTCGTTCCAGGTAATTTCGCGCGGCATGGGATCTCCTGAGTCCGTCCTGATATCGATCGATGTTGCGGTTTGCCTCTGCTCTCGACCTAGCTCTGATTCAGAGCCAGGGGCTTGCCTTCCGAGACGTAATTCCGATTCCAGCTGGGAATTTCGACGACGTAGGTTCCGGGACCGGTGATGATGGCCTGGCAGCCAAGGCGCGAGTTGAGCTGGAGTCCAGGCGCCATGTCGAGGCGGTCGAGCTCATCCTCTTCGGCCTCGCTGATCTTCGCAGTTCCCTCCTTCACCAGCAGGTGGCAGGTGGTGCAGGCACAGGCACCTCCGCAGGCGTGGTCGAGAAAGATGTTGTAGTTCTCAGCCACGTCGAGGAAGGACATCGGCTTGCCATGATGATCGTAGGGCATTGTCCCGTATTCGAATTCAACCGTGCGTCCTTCGGGCAGAAATGTAACGCGCACCATGTTGGGCGCGGGCGGCTTGGTCAGGTCGATCTCTTGTACTTTCGCTTCGGTCATTCTTCACTCATTCAATTCTGATCGGTTACTGATGCTTCATTCACATTACTTGATTTCCGCGGGCGCGAAGGGATGCGGCGCAGTCGGTCCGTCACCGAGCTTCTCGCCGGCGGATTGCATGGTCTGGCCGCCAATGGCGCTGGAGACGGCGGTCTCCATCATGAGCTCTGCCATGCGGCGCGTGGATTTGTCGAGAGCTTCGGTGCCGTCGCGCAACGCCTTTGCGTCATCGCCTTCCTTGAGGACGCCCAGCTCGGCGGACAGCAGCGCGATCTGACTGCGTTCTTCGTCGGTGAGCTCGCGCCACGCTGGATTCGATTTCGCCTTCTCGATCGCCGTGAGGATGGTCTCCGCTTCGTTTCTGGCTTCGATGAGCTGGCGCTGCTGGAAATCTGCCTCGGCATTATCGAAGGAGTCGAGGATCATGGTTTCGACCTGCTCGTCGGTGAGCCCGTAGGTCGGCTTCACCTCGATTTCTGCTTCCTTGCCGCTGCGCTGCTCGCGCGCGGAGACATGCAGGATACCGTTCGCGTCGATGAGGAACTTGACCTCGATGCGCGGCAGACCGGCGGACATGGGCGGTATGCCTTTGAGGTCGAAGCGTGCGAGGGAGCGGCAATCTTTCGCCAATTCGCGCTCGCCCTGGACCACATGGATGGCGACATTAAGCTGCCCATCGACACCGGTGGTGAAGTGCTCGGTCGCGGATGCAGGGATGGTCGAGTTGCGCTGAATGATCTTGGCCACAACTCCGCCGAGTGCTTCGATGCCGAGCGAGAGCGGCGTGACATCGAGAAGCAGCATGTCCTCGGTGGCCTTCGAACCACCTTCGAGGATGTTGGCCTGCACGGCTGCGCCGAGCGCGACGACTTCGTCAGGGTTGAGCTCGATGTGAGGCTTCTTGTTGCGCGGCGCGAGATGGAAGATCTGATCGGTCAGGCTGCGCACGAACGGGATACGCGTCGAGCCGCCAACCAGCACCACTTCGTCAATCTGCTCGGGCGTGACGCCGGCATCTTTGAGGGCTTGCTTGCAGGGGTTGATCGTCCGATCGATGACTGGCTTGATGATCTGCTCGAACTGTTCGCGGGTGATTTCGCGGCGATAGGGCTGACCTCCGGGCAGATCGACGGCGATCCGCGTGGTCTCGGAGGTCGAGAGCACGATCTTGGCTTCGATCACCGCTTTGCGAATAGCCTGGATGGCTTCCGGGTTGGCGCGGAGATCGAGCTTCAGCTCGCCGTGGATGTCATCGAGCGCGATGGCGATGAGCAGATTGTCGATGTCATCGCCGCCGAGGTGTGTGTCTCCGTTGGTCGCGATGACTTCAAAGATGCCCTCGTGCAGCTTGAGGATGGAGATGTCGAAGGTGCCTCCGCCGAGATCGTAGACGGCGACGATGCCTTCCTTGTTGCGATCGAGGCCGTAAGCGAGCGCCGCAGCGGTAGGCTCATTGACCAGGCGCAGCACGTCGAGTCCGGCCATGCGTCCGGCGTCCTTAGTGGCCTGGCGCTGCGCATCGTTGAAGTACGCGGGCACGGTGATGACGGCCTTGGTTACGGGCGAGCCGAAATAACGTTCGGCATTCTTCTTCAGTTGGCGCAGGACGTAGGCGGAGATTTCCGGCGGCGTGTACTGCTGCTCGCCGAGCTGGATGCGCAGAACCTCGCCGGGCTGAATGTCCGATGCGAGATGGAACGGGAAGAGCTTCAGCTCGTCCTGGATGTCTTCTACGCCGCGGCCCATCAGGCGCTTGGCGGAGTAGATGACGCGATCAGGTGTGGCAGCGAGATGCTTCGCCGCCGGGTTCCCTACGACGATTTTCTTGGGCTCGGGAATGGCGACTACTGAGGGAACCAGGTTGACGCCGTCTTCGCCGGGAATGACGACGGGGTGATCGCCCTGCATGAAGGCGACTAGCGAATTGGTGGTTCCGAGATCGATGCCCACGATGCGAGCTGCATTGGTTTCGCTCAACGAGATTCCCCTACGAATGACGAACGCGCGGGCGTTAGTTTGCCCGCGGGCGCATTCAATACGTATTGGGCCTCGCCGCGGCCGAAGGACCAGTCGTCAAGATCGTTCTCTGTGAGCATGATCATCACGTCATCCGGCTCTACACCTGCGCGCTCCTTGACCAGATGCGCGATGCGGCGATAGAGCGCCTGCTTGGCCTCGGTGGTACGGCCTTTGCGCAGAGTGATGTGCACCAGCGTAAAGTCTCCGGAGCGCTCCATGGCCATGAACTGGGGATCGACGACGAGCTCCCCTTTCAGATGCGCGGTGAGCACAACGAAAAGATCATTCTCGGGGATGGAAATAGACTCACGCATCGCGTCGTAGACAGCTCCGGGGAGCTTGCCCCGCTTGTCTGTGGGCATGGTGTCGTAAACAGAAATTCTTACTAGCGGCATGTCATCCTCGATCAGGCTTCCAGAGCCTCGTTGACGTCGCGAACCAGGTTACGGATGTAGCGGCGGCGGTCCAGCAGGGCGACCATCTGATCCTTTGTCTCGCTCTTGCGCGCCGTGTCTTCGTTGTCCAGAGCCGTGCCCCAGAGGGTCCACAGATCCTGCAAGTTGGAGTCGCTCGCGGCTAGCTGCGATTCAAAGTCGATGTGGGCTTTTTCCAGATCCTTGCGGAGCTGCGGGTCGTCTTCGCCCATCTTGCGAGTCATGCGCATCTCTTCGAGCTGCATGTTCAACTCGAAGACCTCTTCGAGCAGATCAGCGGGAACGCGCGACTCCTTGGCGGCTCCATCTTCGCTCTTCCCTGCTTCGAGGACGACGCCCTCGAGCTTGAGGAGATATTCGGTGCGCGCGATGGAATTCTTCAGCGTGCGATAGGCGTCGTTGAGCAGCGAGGTCTGTTCGAGACTCCACTGCTGCTCCTGCTGCGTGGCCTGTGCGTAGACGTCAGGATGAAGCTTCCGGCTGAGGCGGTAAAAGCTGCGCTCCAGCGCGGACAAGTCGATATTGAGCTTACGCGGCAATCCAAATGCGGCGAAATAATCGATGTCAGGAGATGGAGGTTGTACTTTGCCGCAAGCATCGCAAAAGGGCTTCGTGCCCATGACGGTTGCTCCGCACGACCAACAGGCCGCGCTGACGGATTGATGTTCCGCAGTTTGCATAGAGTGAAATTAAGCGGCGAGCGGCGCGCTACGCTGAGAAGGACGACCCGCAGCCGCAGGATTTCGTCGAGTGGGGATTGATGAAGTTAAATCCCTGGCGCATCAGCGTCTCCTCGTAATCGAGAATCATGCCGTGCAAATAGATGAATGACTTTGGATCGACAAAGACGCGCACGTCACCGAACTGATAGATGCGGTCACGCTCACGCGGCTGAGAATCAAAGCGAATGTTGTAGGAGAGCCCTGAGCAACCGCCGCCGGTGATGCCGAGACGCAAGCCGCCTTCGGTGGGTGAGACACCCTCCTTGGCCATGGCGACGCGAATGCGCTGGATGGCGCGCTCGGTCACCTGGATTCCCTTTTGATTGGGAGCCTGGTTTTCGGCATTCAGTATTTCGAGTTGCGGCGTGCTCATTCTTTCATCCCCAGGGGCTAAAGCCCTTGAATCTACAGCCCCTTGAATCTACGGCTCAGACAGGCACGGCTTAAGCCGTGCCCTGCTACACGACTCGCTTAGTTTGCGGCTACGGCCTGGGCGACTTCTGCGCCTTCGGTCACGCCGTTCTTCTTCTTCCAGTCGCCGATAGCGGCGCGGATGGCGTCTTCGGCAAGCACCGAGCAGTGAATCTTGACCGGAGGAAGCGCGAGCTCCTTCACGATATCCGTGTTTGTGATCTGCATTGCTTCTTCGATGGTCTTGCCTTTGACCCATTCGGTCGCGAGCGAGGAAGAGGCGATGGCCGAGCCGCAGCCGAAGGTCTTGAACTTGGCTTCCTCGATCACCTGGGTCTCGGGGTTCACCTTGATCTGCAGACGCATGACGTCGCCGCACTCCGGTGCGCCGACGAGGCCGGTGCCAACTTCCGAACTCGATTTGTCCAGCTGGCCTACATTGCGTGGATTGTTGTAGTGGTCGATAACCTTATCGCTGTATGCCATTGAAATTTCTCCTTATAAATTCGATGAACCTGACGAATTAAGTCTTACTCAATCTACCGGGTTTAGTGCGCCTGCCATTCGATCTTGCTGATGTCGATGCCCTCTTTCACCATCTCGTAGAGAGGCGAAAGTTCGCGCAGCTTCTGCACGACGTCGATCAATTTGTCGGCCACGTAATCGACTTCAGCTTCCGTGTTGAATCTGCCGAGGCCGAAGCGAATTGAGCTATGCGCTACGTCGTCGCCGAGTCCCAGAGCCTTCAATACATAAGATGGCTCAAGCGTCGCCGAGGTGCAGGCTGAACCGCTCGAAACCGCAATCTCGTTGATGCCCATCAACAATGACTCGCCTTCGACGTAGACGAAGCTCATGTTGAGATTTCCGGGCAGGCGATGCTCCCATGATCCGTTGACATGAATGTAGTCGAGGGCCCCCTCGAGCTTCGCCTTGAGCTTGTCGCGCAGGGCGATGAGGCGCTTGGTCTCGGCAACCATCTCCTCGCCAGCCAGCTCGCAGGCCTTGCCTAGGCCAACGATGCCGGGAACATTCAATGTGCCGGAGCGCATGCCGCGCTCGTGGCCGCCACCGTTGATCTGCTCGGAGATCTGTACACGCGGATTGCGGCGGCGCACATAAAGAGCGCCAACCCCCTTGGGGCCGTAGATCTTGTGACCCGATAGAGAAAGCGCATCGATGTTCATCGCGTTTACGTCGACCGGGATCTTACCCACCGCCTGCACCGCGTCGGTGTGGAAGAGCACGCCGCGCTCGTGGCAGAGCTTGCCGATTTCGGCGACCGGCTGAATCACGCCGATCTCGTTATTGGCAAACATGATGCTCACCAGAATGGTCTTGTCATCCATGGCCAGCTTGAGGTCTTCGATATCGATGAGGCCATCCGCCTTGACCGGCAGATAGGTGACGCGATATCCGGACTTTTCCAGGCGCTTGCAGGTATCGAGCACGGCTTTGTGCTCGGTGGCCTGGGTAATGATGTGATTGCCGCGCTCCTTGTACATCTCGGCGATGCCCTTGATCGCGAGATTGTTGGACTCGGTGGCTCCGGAGGTGAAGATGATCTCCTTGGCGGTGGCCCCGATGAGCTTTGCGACCTGCTCACGGGCCTTCTCCACGCCCGCTTCCGCCTCCCATCCAAAGGAGTGATTGCGGCTGGCGGCGTTTCCAAACACTGTCGTGAAATAGGGCATCATCGCTTCCAGCACGCGAGGATCGAGCGGCGTGGTCGCATGATTATCCATATATAGCGGCAGGTTGACACCCGCCGGGACGCTGACGTTTCCAATCTCAGTAGTGCTCATTCTTTATGACTCCTGCGTCTTTCCTGCTTAAACTTTTCCTGCCCCAGCGTCGGGGGTGCGGATGGTGACCAGATCCTGCTCTGTTTTCGGATGACCGTTAGCCTGATCGGAGTCGACCAGGTCCGAAATCCGGATATCTTTTAGCACGTTTGAGATGCTGTCGTTGACGCGTGCCAATGGCTCTTTGATGGTGCAGCTATTCGTCAGGTCGCATAATCCGCTGTCCGTCACGCACGATGTGATGAAGAGCGGCCCGTCGATGGCGCGAATAACCTCGAAGGCCGTAATGTCGGAAGCTCGGCGAGAGAGCGTGTAGCCGCCGTTCATGCCGGCGTGAGAGCGAAGGAGACCCTCCTTGGCAAGACGCTGCAAGATCTTGGCCAGCAGCTGCGGAGGAATATGATAAGCCTCCGCGATGTCCTTGGCGCTCAGCGACATGGAGTCCGAATGCTCGGCGATGAACTTCAACGCCATAAGGCCGTAGTCGGCTTTTTTGGTAAGTCTCAGCATGAAAAGAGACTAGCTCCGGCAGTCTCAATATTCAGTATAGGACCAGAACTGTCCGAATTCAAATCATCGATTCGAAATTGCCCGTTTATGGTCACACGGAAGCACCTTAGGATCGGTTTTGAAAGATGGCCGAATTCGATTTGACAGATGGGCCGGGCTCGATACAATCTTTGCGATATCACTATCAAATCCCCAGGTCAAAATACACCCACCAAATGGATACACCCTGCAAACACCCAAGAGTGCGTGTGGTAGCGCGCGAAGAGGACGCCGAGTATGTGGAATGTCTGGAGTGCGGCGAGGTTTTCGACTCCAACGAGTTTCGCGACATGGCAATCGAAGAAGCCCGGGAAGACGAGGAAGAAGAATAAAACCAGCGGGGTGCGGCCAGCGGCTAAGAACTTTGCTCTGACGGGCTGAGCCGCCGCGCCACCTGCCACGCATAGTGGAAACCTGAAATCGTAGTGAATGCAACCGTGGCGACCAGGGCTCCGTGGCGAACGACACGGATGATGGGCGGTGCGTAAAACATGCCCAAAAGCACGGCCAGCAGCGCAATGATCTGCGCCAGGGTATTTGCTTTTCCGAAAATGCTCGGCTTGAAATTTCGCATGCCCACGCCGGCGTAGAGAATAGCCGCCACCATCAGAATTCCCAGGTCGCGCCCAAAAACCAGCACCGTCACTCTCCGCGAGATGAGCCCTTCATGATGAAGGACCAGAAAAAGCGTGCTGAGCAGGAGTTTGTCCGCGACCGGGTCGAGATACTGTCCCAGCACGGTGCGCTGCTTGAGGAGCCTGGCCAGCAGACCATCGAGCCCGTCGGAAATGCCCGCGAGAACAAAAAGCGCGAACGCCGTCCGGTAGTGGCCATCGAGCACAGCCAGAACCAGAAAGGGGATGATGCAAAGCCGTAACAGCGTGAGTTGATTTGGAGCGGCGCGGAGTTCGTTCATCGGAGCGTTTCGAGGGACAGCAGACAGGCCTTCCTTTACCGATTCTTCACAATCAAAACCCTGATACTACCGCAGCTGCCGGATTTTCCGCCATAACGATGCATGCATCCCCCACTTCTCGAGCGCCAGAGGCAGAACAACGGCACCCATTCGTACGATGTTCTCTCTTCCCGCACACGAAACAGTCACCTGAAACAACCATCCAATCGACACGGATCTGATTTGCTATTTCGCTGCCGCATAGTCATCGCGTCCCCGATGACGCCAGAATCGAAGGCGGGTAGCCACCATACGGACAAGATAGATGACACGCCTCGGCATGCCTTCCGGGAAAAAACTTGCTATGATGGTTGAGGTCATTGCCCAATGATCGCAACGCAGGCGCGTAGCTCAGTTGGTTAGAGCGCTACCTTGACACGGTAGAGGTCAGGAGTTCGAGTCTCCTCGTGCCTACCATATTTCCCCATAAGATACGGTAGATTAGATCCTTCCTAGTGGAAGCCCCAACGCTTGACTGGCTGCCCACTTACATCGGAGTAGCGAACCCGGATTAGATCGCCTTTCCGGTTCCGCTCCTCGACGGCCCTGAATGCCCCGGCCTTTACAGCTGCAGGGTAAAGGTAGGTTTGGCTCGCGATGCTTCCACAGCGGGGCTTCGCTCCCTTCAACCTGCTTGAGGATATGAAGGTCGCTTGGCGCGGCTCCTGCACGGCGTTGATTTTGACCGGCCAGGATCAGTTTGCGCGCTTGTCCGCTCGGGGGCTAAAGAAGGTGTGGAGCGTCGAATCATCCCTGCTCGAGTATGCAACGTATGGCAATCGCGAGCAGGTCGTGGCCAGGTTAGGCATTCAGCGCAGCAGGTGCTGCTTTTAGCTGCGTGCCTGCTGCCGCTGTAGAAATCGATTTCGTCCCACCGCCACTGCAGCGATTTCGACCTCGGTTGACATCCTCTATAAGGTCGGGACTTTTCAAATGACTCAGAGGCAGTAGGGGTTGTTCTTAATGGGCCGCGACCGGATCGGCGCTCCGTATCCATGCGGTGTAAATGATGTCGCGTAGTTCGATGGCTCCTGCTGCGAGTCTTTCCTCCGCAAAAGCTTTTCCGTCAGGCGTTCCCGCTCCCGAAAACGCACCAGCCTTCTCCAACTGGTATGTCTTCTCGACCAGCGTGTTGGAGTGGCGCAGGTAGGCGACGTAATCATCGAAGACATCGCCAAGGAGCTTCGGTTCACTCGCTTTCACCGCGGGCTCCAGGTCGCCGATCTTGACATTAGCGCCAACAAATACACTTTCAAACAGTGCGTGGATGTGATGCTCCGTCGTATATCCGTTAGGATTAGGCCCCGACCAGCCATTCGGATAGATCGACGTGTGCAGCGGCATCGATCCATCGCCGACATAGTGTCCCAGGATGCCGGCGAGAAAAATGATCTCTGCCTCCAGAGGCTTGGTATCCCGCTTGTCGGCCAATAGGGCGCGATAATCGCGCATGGCGCTCTTCAGACGTTCGGACATCTCGACGGTCTGGTAAGGCTGCGTCCCCATGCGCTCGACCGTCAGTGGAAGATCGGGGTGAGTAGTTTGGAGCGGCACCAGCGCGCGAACATAGTCGTAGCGGTTGCGCGGAAGCGAACCGAGGAGGGCCACTCGCTCCAGGGCGATAAAGTGATCCGGCGCAGACTCATCTGCGAGCTGCGGCTCGCCGCGGCCGCGCCAATGGTCGGGTTCCGGCGCGTAATATTCGAGCGCATTGAGTCCCTCCGGAGACCGCAAAAACAAGGGGACATCGTTGGGCAGGTTCATGCCGGCCAGGCGATTGACCATATGGTGGCCATCGACTCCCCAGGCGAACGCATGCTGCGTCAAGAGAACAGAGACGAGAACCAAAGCGGTGCAGGAGTGCAACAAAGTAAAGAAACGATTCTGACGCGTCATGCAACTCCGCCTTTAATGAAGTACTACCGAAGCGAAGGCAATGGACAGTTTCCATGGCCTTCGCTTGCCCGGTGTGAAGTTTTAGAACTGGAGTCGAACACCGAGCTGCATCTGTCGCGGTGTGTAGATGTTGTTGTTGTTGGAATTGGTGGCCGCGCCAAAGGGGTTGGCGAGGAACTGCGTAAGAGTATTGGTGGTGACTCCGTTAGTGGTTGTGGTGCCCAGGGTATATGCAGTGGTGTTCACGGCCGTCACGTTCTGGTGGTTTGCGATGTTGAATGCCTCCGCCAGGAACTCGAGATTGTAGTGCTCGCGTACGGTGAAGCGCTTGGAGCCGCGCAGGTCGAGAAGGATCGTGCGCGGTTGCTCGAAGGTATTGCGCTCCAGCCCCGGAATGCGTGACGACCCGCCGGTGCCGGTATAGCCGCTGCTTACGCCAGTCACATATCCGGTAGAGAAGTCGCTGGTGACCAGCGCTGTCGGATTGCCCGTGATGGCGGCTGTGTAGGGAGCGCCGTTCTGCGCCGAGAAGCTGGGCGCGAGCTCGTAGCCGTTGACCAGATAGCTCTTCCAGCCGCTCGCCTTCCAAGGAGTCGTGACGATGGCAGTTGCGATGGCGCGATTAGGAATGTTCTGGGCGCCGTTGCCGTACTCAAGATGGAAATTCCGCGGGTCGAGGATGCTGCTGGAATTCGTGAAGGTAGTGTTGTTTTCGTTGTAGTCGAGAGTGTGCGACCAGGTGTAGCTGCCCTGGAACTGCACATTGTGGCTGAGGCGATGCTGAACCTGGAAGACGAGAGCGTTGTAATTGCTGTTGATGTTGCTCACGATGTCAGTGATTGATCCGTATGCGCCATTGGGCCGGAGAATCTCTCCTGTCGACGTCTTCCCGGCTGCGTTGACTGCATATCCATAGAGGTTTGCTGTGTACTTCGCATTGTTTGGCAGCGCGGAGAAGGCCTTGGGATTGCTGTTGACCACCGTATAAGTGACGCTGACCGGAGCGGGAAGGTTGGTGTCGACAAAGTTCGGCAGTTCGTGGCCGAACGATCCCAGCCAGCTAACGCTGAGGACCGTGTTCCATCCAATATCCTGATCGACCGTCAAATCGGCTTGATGAATCTGCGGAAGCTGGAAGTTCTTATCGAAGAAAATCACATTCGGCGTAACGCCGGCGCTGTTGGAGAGAATTCGCGGGAAGAGCGGCCCGCTTGTCGGGGTGAGATTGGGCGTTTGGAACTGGCTCTTGGGGCTGCCAGTTTGAGCAAGCGCGTTATAGATGGTGGAGTTGATGAGGCGGGCGTTGAAGATGCCATAGCCGCCGCGAAGGGTCGTCTTGCCGGTGCCGAAGATATCGTAGGCGAAACCTACGCGCGGTGCGATGTTGTTTTTATCGCTCGGGAATGAATCGGTCTGCGCAAGATTGGGGTTAGGCAGTTGCGCGCCTGGAGTCTGCTCATACTCGTAACGAAGTCCGAGTGTCAACGAGAGTCGCGGGCGTATCTTCCATTCATCCTGCACGAAGCCCGCGTAATCGCCGGTCTGGAACTCGAAGCCAAGCGGTCCGAAGCCCTGGTTGTAAGTGGAATAGTGACCAGGCAGGTTGGAGGTGGCGGGGTTCAGTGACTGGTAGTAGTCGGTAAGATAGTTTGCCACTGACGTATAAGAGTAGGCGCCGTAGAAGTTAGAGATATTCTCGGCGAGATCGTTGGTGTGGATATAGTCGCCACCGAACTTGAACGAGTGGTTTCCACGGATGTAGTTGACGGTATCGGTCACCTGCCAGCGGCGCTCATCAGGATAAGCAGGACGAGGATAGAAGGTAGGAGTACCGAACTGGAAGGCTCCGGTGATGGAGACGTTCGGCGGAATGCCGATGGGATTTGTGTAGCCTTGCGGCTGGAGCAGGGTATTGTGCTCATACGTCGTAGGAGTTTCGGGACCGGCGAACTCGAAGTCGCGGCCGTACTGGTAGCGAATTTCATTGGTCAACGATGGAGTGATGGCGGTGTCCAGTCGGGCGATACCCCAGGTATCGCGGGCATAGACATTTCCGATACTTTGCGTGCCGTACTGCGCAGTCACGTTGGTTTGCTGGCCGGAAGGCGAGATGAAGCGCAAACGGTTGGCTTCGGCGCTGAGGTGATTGCGCTCGTTGATCTGCCAGTCGATCTTCGGAAAGAACAGCGTCTGGTCGGCAAAGCGGTTGGCCTGTCCCAGCAAAGACGATAATCCGGCCTGGCCATTGATGTAATCGGTGACGCCTGCGGCGTAGGTAGGGAGCTTGAGCTGGGTCTGCAGCGTGCAGGCGCTGTTATCGGCGAAGAAGTTGGGATCGTTGGTCGCGGTGATTGGCGAAGTGGCCGTAGAGCTGGGGCAGGTCTTGCCGTCCGGAAGATTGGCCGAAGGCCTCGCGTAGAAGTTCGCCGGCGAGCTTGGCACTGTGACGATTGGAAAATCGTGATAGAAGCGGTCGAGCGCAAAGAAGAAGAACAGTTTGTCCTGGATGAACGGTCCGCTGAAAGCAAAACCATCCTGCTTGCGGATGTCGGTGGGTTTTACGTGAGTCGAGACGAATGGACCGCCTGGAACCGGCTGCAGGGTCTCGACGGTGAAATCGTTAAAAGATGCGAGCGCTGAGTCTCGGTCCAGGTAGTACCCTTCGCCGTGAAACTGGTTGCCACCACTTTTGGTGACCGCGTTTACAACACCGCCCGCAGCTCTTCCGTACTCGGTCGAGTAGTTCGACAGGTTGATCTGAAATTCCTGAATGGCCGACTTCGGCGTTGAGTATCCGATATTCGTACGGCCGCGCTCTTCTGAGAAGAACGCCTGATTGTCGTCGGCTCCATCGATGGTTACGTTGTTGAGCAGTGTGCTTTGGCCGCGAAAGCTCAGCAAGCCGAAACCGCCCGACTCCACCACGCCCGGAGCCTGCAGCGCATAGGCCGACCAGCGATAGTTATTTACCGGCAGGTCTTCGAGATCATGGCGGTTGATCGTCGTCGTGAAGTCGTTATTGATCGTGTTGATGATTGGAGCCGCACTTGAAACCTCGACGGTCTCGTTCGATGCCCCCAGAGTCAACGTCGGCTGTACGTCCGTGAGCGATCCAACTGTGACCTCAACCTGTTCGGATTTGAAGCTCTCAAATCCAACTGCGGCTATGGTCACGGTATATGTACCGGGCTGAAGATGGATGACACGAAAAGAACCGGACGCGTCAGAAGTGGTGGTCTCCTCGGCATTCGTGCCATTGTTGCGAATGGTTACTTTTGCCGCGCTGACAAAAGCGCCGCTCGCATCTCTCACGCTGCCGCCGATGGCGCCGTCGACGGCGGTCTGCGCCGCCAGGCGTCCATGCATGCTCGCAACCAAGATAACGGCCAGCATCCATCCCGCTAATTTCCTGAAGTTCATCGATCTCTCCTGAATGGTGTGCAGCAGAAAATGCGCCTTTGCTCGTGGTGCGCATTTCTGCAAAGTCGTGATTTGGACGCAGAACCACCTGCGACCACTGATAGTTGTCGAGAGAAGGGGCTATTGGCGCGGATTAACCGGGCTGATGAAGTACCGCGACGCCGCGGTTATGAAGACTCTTCGACCCGAACCGCCGGTTGTCTTCACCAATAGAAAGTTCACCGGGAACGCGGCGGCGCTTGCTGATGTCGAGCGCCCGAAGCGGTTGCTCACCGGACTTCGGCCGATGCTTTGTGTGAGAAAAGGCTTGATGCCCGTAAAAACTCGGATCGCAAGTAGACCAATCGAAACAGACAAGCAGATAACGTCGCATAGTAATCGGAATTCCAGGAAGACAAGACTCAACCTAGGCCGCTTCAGTGAACGCCGCAAGAATGGAAGGTTACTAGATCGTTAAAAGATGGCAGACGTCTGACGTCTTACATCCGTTGACCGTCGTCCTATAGGCTGACATAATCGAGGGCGATGACCGACAGGGCCACAAATGATCAATCAACTGAAGAGCTTAGCGACCGCATCTGGCAGGGTGTGCCACGCGAAAACCTGGCCACGCGCGTAGCAAATGCGATCCGAGAACAAATTCGTTCCGGCAAGCTGGAACGCGGCTCTCAGCTTCGCGGGGAAGTAGATTTTTCGCGCGAGCTGGGAGTCAGCCGGCAGACCCTGCGCGAGGCCACGCGCCTTCTGACACGGGAAGGACTGCTCACCATTCGCCACGGGGCCGGCACCTTTGTTACCGAGCGTTCCGAAAACTTGACCAGTCCTCTCGACAAGATGAATTCCATGTCGGCTCTGATCCGCGAGCACGGCGGCGAGGCTGGAGTCGATGGTTTAAAGATCAGGCGTATTACCGCGACGGCTGAGATTGCGGCGGCATTGGAGATTCCCGAAGCCTCCGCGGTTGCGGAAATCTTCCGGCGGCGATTGATCGGATCAAGGCCTTTGGCGATAGCCTATGATTACATCGCGCTTCTCGATGATGCCGAATGGAAGTTGCCCCTCATCAAAACCTTTGATGGAGGCTCGATTTATCAATTTATGGAAGCAAGATTCCAGAAGCAGTTTGCCTTCAGCGAAGCGACACTCAGCGCCGTCTCCGCCGGCAAGAAACACGCCGAACTACTCCACGTCAAACCGGGTTTCCCCTTGCTGCTGATGCGTGAGATTCAGTTTGAGGCGCCGCGACAGCGCAGCCTATATAGCGTGATCTATCATCATTCGACTTTGGTGGAGTTCAGCCTGGTCCGCCCCGGTACGAGGTCGTGACTCCGTCTTCAGCCGTCACGATATTTGGCAGTCTCACTATCGACGATCTCGTATTTTCCGATGGATCGACACGCTGGGGCGTGCCCGGTGGCTGTGCTGTCTACGCGGCCATGGGCGCGATGCTCTGGACAAGTCAGGTGAAGATAGTCGCTCCCCTCGGCCCCGATTACCCGGCAGAGTCGTTGGACAAACGCATCGATCTCTCGCACTGCCCTCCTGCGACGCATACGTTGCGGAATTGGGGGCTCTACGAAGAGGATGGCCGGCGGCACTTCGTCTCCCGCAGTGCGTCCCGAGACTGGGCTAAGTTTTGTCCAAGCCCGGTCGATGCGATCGCTGCTCATCAAGCATTGGCCCATGTCGCGCCCATGCCACGAGCTCTCGCGGTCGAGTTGATCGAGGAGCTTCGCAGAGTCGGTGCGGAGTCGATTTCACTCGATCTCGATGATCACGATCTGCTCGCCAGCTCCGAGCTGGATGCAACTGTTGCGCTTATCCGAAAAGTCGATCTCTTCATACCCAGCAGGCAAGACCTCCACGCCATTTTCCCTGAAGCCGGCCCCTTGGAAGGCCTTCGCCGGCTGAGAACATTCGCTCCGGATGTAACGTTGATCGCGGTCAAATGTGGCGCAGAAGGAGTAATTGCTCACGTCGCAGGCGCGCCGGAGTGGGTTCGCATTCCTGCCATTCCGGTTGCGTTGGCCGATGCGACGGGAGCAGGAGATGCTTTTTGCGGTGGAACATTAGCAGGCCTTGCCGAGGCGCAAGATCCCGTTGAGGGACTGCTCTGCGGAGTAGTATCAGCATCGTTCTGCGTTGAAGGTCTTGGTTTCTCCGGCATGGCCGCAGCCACGGAGGAAAAGGCAAAGGATCGCCTCACCATGCTTCGCCAACTCGTAGAAGCTCATCCGTTCTAATGAATGAGTTCATCGCGTCGACGGGACGCGAACTCAGAGAAACAAAGCGGAAACGTATCCAGGCGGTCAATGCTCCTTGAATGCCGATCTTCAAATTATTGATGCGTCCAAGATCAAAGATACTGACGCTAATGATTCAGTATCATTGGAAGAGCCGGTCGGAGATCTGGCGATGAATTGAGACAACTTTGACCAGCCAAAAGGCTTCGCTCGAAGCCACCACGGATCAAGCGCCGTCACGCCGAAATCGCACAAAAACGGTTCGTCGTAGCCTGGTCGAAGCAAGTGAGGCCCAGAAAGAGGCACTGCTCGCCCGCGAACTCCGTACCTCGCAGACACAGCAGGAACTTGCCGTGCTTGTAGTGATCGAGTTTACCGGAGAGCTCCGTAAACGCAAGCTTACCGCAGCGGCTCGACTTGCCCGCACCGCGGCCGCCGTCACGGCTGGAGTAGAAGAGCTTCCGCCCGATGGAGCCTCCGCCCTCGACTTCGATGCCAGCCGTGCTGAGTTCGAGGAGCTCGCCCGATCGGCCGGCGCGACCATTGCCGCCACTCTTGTGCAGCGCCGCCAGAAGCCCGATCCCTCCAGCCTCGTTGGCCAGGGCAAACTCGACGAAATAGTGGAGGTCGTGACCTCTACCAACGCATCGCTCGTTCTTTTCGACCACGACCTCACTCCGTCACAGCTTCGAAATATCGAATCCCGGCTTCCCTGCCACGTCATCGACCGGTCGCAGCTTATTCTCGACATCTTTGCACGCCACGCGAAGACAAGCGAAGGCCAGCTTCAAGTCGAACTCGCACAGCTCGAATACCAGTTGCCGCGACTCGCTGGACGAGGTCGAGCCATGTCGCAGCTTGGCGGCGGCATCGGAACCCGCGGCCCAGGCGAAACGCAGCTCGAGACCGACCGCCGCAAGATCAACCTGCGCCTCGACCAGATCAAGACTCAGCTTGACTCCGTTCGCAGGATCCGTCATCAGCAGCGGCAGCGCCGCGAGGCGGTTCCGGTTCCCGTGGTCGCGCTCGTCGGATATACCAACGCGGGCAAAAGCACGCTCTTCAATGCTCTTACTGAGGCCGGCGTGCTCGAGTCGGCCCGCATGTTCGCCACCCTCGACCCCAAACTTCGGCAGTTACAGCTTCCTTCCCGCCGCAAGGTTCTGCTCTCCGATACAGTCGGCTTCATCCGCAACCTTCCTCACACACTCGTCACGAGCTTCCGCGCAACTCTCGAAGAGGTCGAGCGTGCCGAGATTCTTCTTCACGTCCAGGACGCGGCCAGCCCTATCCGTGAAGAGCAGAAAACACAGGTTGAAAAAGTCTTAGCCGAGCTTGGAGTCTCGACCAAGCCCGTCATCCAGATACTGAACAAGGTCGATCTCGTCCCGCCCCAGGAACTCGCCCACCTCTTCAGCGACCGCGAAGCAATTCCCGTCTCCGCACTGCGGCAAACCGGACTTGAACAGCTCCTGATTGCGATTGACGCGGAGCTCGTGGTCGACCCGCTCGTAGAAGCCAGCTTTCGGCTCCCGCAATCCGAAGGTTCTGTTCTCGCCTCACTCGAAGGCGGAGCGATCATCGAGAAGAAGCGCTTCGAAGGAAACCTCGTCTTCCTCCGAGCCCGCGGTCCAGCATCGCTCCTCAACCGGTACCGCCGTTTCCATGACAAACATGATCTATCTACGCGCGGGAATGACACACTGAAACCAGATTGCTCCGCATAGGCTAGCTCATCTCCGTCTTGCGCATTTGTGTTCTGGATTTCTTGAGATTTTTCACCACAGTTTTGCTGACCACTTTCGTAATGTTCAGGCTGTCAGTGTCTGATCCCTCGGACTTCTTCAGGTCCACGTCGAAGTTCGGGCTTCCATCCTGTTTGGAAATCGTTAGGTGAAAATTTAGTTTTGTCGTTCCAATGAAATGCCCCAGCGGACCAACCGAGGCGCGAGCCGCCTGATTTCCCTTACCGAAGGCCGTGGCCCGCACTGTGACCGTGAACTCCGCACAGCCTGCCTCCGGACTTTGGTCGCCGGCACGGTAGACGTTCTGGATGGTCTTCTCCGACTCAAGCCGCCGCACCAGATTCTCGTAGAGGAGGACACGATCCTCCGCGGGAAAACTAATTGCCTGATCGGCATCGATTGGCTGGACCCGCACCGCGTTTGCCTGGATCTTCCACTCAGGGCAGCCTACAGCGGCTGCGGCTCGCAGCCTAGCGCCCGCAGAAGGCTGAAAAGCAATTTTCTCAAGCGTGGCGGGCATATCTGCTGCCTGGAGTTCAAAGACCGCGCCATGGTATTCGCCCGAGGCATCGAGAAATTCGATTGTGAGCAGGCCAACCTTCTTGTGCGTGACCGCGCCAAGCGCTAGTCCTCCTCCATAAGGAATAACCACGCGCGCGATTCTTCCAGCTTTACCACCGGTCTCGATCTGTTCATCTCCGCCGGAAACGGCTATGATCCGCGACTTAGGAATTTCGCCTGAACTGCGCTCAGTGATAAATCGCAGGCTCTTCGTGTCGAAAGAAAGATCTCCTTCAGTATCCGGAGCGGCACCCGGCCATCCGGTCAACACCTTCGCCGATACGGGTGAGACAGCGCCAGGTTCACTGCGAGTCGTGCTGGCATTTGACTGTGCGTGAAGCGGTACGCTGCCAATAAAAATCAGGATTGCGGTCTGCAAACTGAACCGCGTCAAGAATGGAAACATGAAGGCCTCTCCTCTGATGAGCTTAATGTCAGCTTGCGCCAAATGGCAGTAACTGTCAATAGGCAGCAAATGCCCTTTTGGGATAGATTCATGCTATGGGCATGAGAGAGAAGAAAGTTCAACGCAGCCGGGAGCGGATCACCTCTGAAGCGATAGCCCTGTTTGCCCGCAACGGATACGAGCAAACCACCATGGAGGCAATTGCGGAGGCAGCAGATGTGAGTCCCAGGACTCTCTACCGCTACTTCCCCAGCAAGGACTTAATCGTTCTTGCCAGTTTCACCGCGAATACGGCCAAGTTCTCAGAAGTGTTTGCCCTCAGAGTCAAAGAAATGCCGATAGAACGCGCGTTAGCAGAAGCCATCTTTGCTGTTCTCGCAGTGGAGGATGAAGAACCGAAGCACGCTCTTCTTGTCCGATCGATTATTGGCCAATCCCCTGTAACGCGAGCCCGTCTCTGGGATTACCTGGGAGAGCAGCAACGTTCCCTGACGAAACAGCTCAGCGAGTGTCTTGGCGTGGAAGTCAACGATCCAGCTGTGATCCTGACGGCCCGGATCGCGTTGGAAGTACTCCTGGCCGCCGCCGATATCTGGCGAGCCAGCAAAGGACGCGCATCCTCTCGTGGCACCGCTGAGAACCTGATGCTGCTTTTGAGAAACGGCGGCATCCTGTTTCCTAATCCCGGGACCTCCGCTCTTTCAAAGCCATCGGGATCGAATCAGCCGGTCAAGAAGCTCCCACAGCGGAGGCGCCACGCATCGATGTAGGACAGGAGCGGTTTTGCGCCGAAGCTTAACCAATAGCCTGTCTGCCGCTTTTCACCTGACCGCAGACTGATTCACAGAACGAATCAAAGCAGTCGGGTTCCCATCGAAGGATCGGTGAAACTCTCCCGCCCCATTTCTACTTTCCCGGCATAGCGCTGTTCATAGTGCGCGGCGCCAGCAACGCGAATCCGCAGATCATACCAGCCAAAACTCGGTACGAGATTCAGGGCTAACTCCGATGAACTTCCCGCCGCGATGGCGATTGTACGCGCGACGTCGCCATAGGCAAGGTCGTCGATCGTCACCGTTAATGATTGCGAGGAATCACGATTCACAAGCTTGAGGGATGCGCCTTGGGATGTACTTAGAAGGCTGACAATCAGTCGTGGATCCTGGGCATCCCCGCGGAATTCGCGAAAAAAACCGTTCGGACCATAGACGCACAGATGGTACGTTTCCGAATCGAAGAGTCGAAGCGGAAAATGATCCGCAATCTTGTCTCCGGCGGCGACCGCGTAGTCCCATGAGCGTCCTGTCTCGAATCCGCCTGCGCCTGTATCTGCAAGTGTGTCTGGGCCGGCCCCTCGCACTCGCTCTGGCGTGTAAACGCGGAAGGGTGCGCCAGATGCGCGCTCACCAAAGAGCCGGCGTCCGGCAGCAAATTTGATCGTGAATGCGCTTTTATCCACGGCGAGCGCTCCATCCGTAGTTAGTTCGTAGGGCAGCGCGCACGCCGGTCGTATGCCGTTCTCCTGCTCTGGCAATCGCGGGGAGTTGCGCGGCGAGCGGCGCACTTGCTCGATCTCTTTCTGGGTTAGCGGCTCCATCCCGCCTGGCATCGGCTTCACCTTCGCCTCCTGGATCGAGATCAGGAATGGATCGCGCCTCACCGGCTCGGGTAATTGCGATCTCTGCGCGCTCCAAGGACGAAAAGCGGAGGTCAGATCGCCACAAACAGTCCGGCGCCAGGCGCTGATGTTGGTTTCTCGAATGAGCTGGCCTTGCTTGTGGTTTAGAAAAACTTCGAGAAATTGCAGTATCGAGGTGTGATCGAAAACCTGCGAACAGGCGTATCCGCCTCGACTCCAGGGCGATGCGATCACGAGCGGTACACGGAATCCCAACCCGATAGGCCCGGGCTTCCCCGGCCAGTCTGGTTCCTTCTGGCGCATCGCATCGATCTGCTCCGAGGAAACATATTCGACGGAGGGATCGATTCCAGCGGAAACCTTCCCGGTGTCTGTGCGCCTTGGCTGCGGCGGCACAAACGGCGGAACGTGATCGAAGTAGCCATCGTTCTCGTCGTAGCAGAGAATGAAGATCGTTTTCTTCCAGACCTCGGGATCGCTCGTCAGGATATTAAGCGCCTCCGAGACGTACCACGCGCCGAACCATGCAGAGGACGGATGATCGGAAAAAGCCTCAGGCGCAACGATCCATGAAACAGCGGGCAGTTTGCCGCTCTGAACATCCTGTCGAAACTGGTGAAGCACGTCGCCTTTGGGGACGTTCATGGAGCGCTCCACACCGTCTTGCTGAAAACGCAGCGGAGTCAGTGCACGAAAGTCAAGATCGCCTTCATTGGTGATAAACCCCTTGCGGTGCAGGTTTCGCTCATGTTCCGGCAGCGCGGCAAAGGCAGCGTCGGTCCATGCAGAAAGTTCGCGCCGCACATCGTCCAATTGCCGCTGCGACTCGGCAACGCGCTTCGCTGTTTCTGCATTTTGAGGCGCGCCATTGAGTTGCTCGAGCGCAGATACAAGCGTGCTTTCCTTCTCCGCGAGCCAGCGCCGGTACGAAGGCGTGAAGCGTACGTGATAACGGCTGAAGTACTCGAGCGTATTGTCATCGAAGTTCGACAACCACTTGTCTTCCTCGTCAGTCAGGCCGGAGGGCAGGCTCAGTTCGTTCTGATAGATGCGCCAGGAAATTCCCTGCTGTTCCAGCCGATCGGGAAAGGTAGTCCAATCCAGTTGCTTGTCGTATCCCATATCGTCATTGCGTACATAAGCGAATGACCGGATCGACGGCTCGGCGCGTACCGTTCCCGTCCACATGTGCAGCCGGTTAGGCTCGGTCGCAGTGAGCGACGACGAAAAGTTCTGGTCGCATACCGTAAAGGCATCAGCTAGAGCATAGTAGAAGGGCAGGTCTTCGCGAGTGTAATAACCCATCGTCAACGGCAGATGGGCGCGAATGGGATCGGTGGCCGCCTTGGCGGGAATCCAGCCGTCGTACCGGCCGCCATTGCGCGCTGCGTTCGAATCTTCCCAGCCGTGCGGCAGCGAGCCTAGCCATGTCGCGTTGCTATTGCGGATATCGAAATGAAAAGGCGTGTGGATCGCTCCTAAAGCGCTTGCCTGCAGCCATACCGGATTGCCGCCGGGCTGCGTAATCGCACGCGGATCGTTGTAGCCGCGGACACCGCGCAGGGTGCCGTAGAGGTGATCGAAGGAACGGTTTTCCTGCATGAGAATCACGACGTGCTCCGCGTCCAGGTAGGTCGATCCCTGCTCTGGATCAATCGCCGCAGCTCGCGTTATGGCCGGCAGCATCTGCTGTCCGAAGCCGCCGGCGGCGAGTAGCGATGCCAGCTTCAAGAAATCACGTCTCGATTCCATCTTTTGTTTTGTCCTATGCTTCATCTTGAATATTGACTTAAGGCTTCGCCGAAGACGCACTTATAAATGACCGCATGATGTACACTACCCACTTACAATCGTACCAGCCATTGCTGGCGATTTCGTTAGTTAAGGAATGACCCACCAACCTTGCTGCCGGTGGGTCGTTTCCTGTTCGTTATAGAACTAGAAGTCCAACCGCGCTCCGATCTGGCCGCTGCGGCCTCCGAGTCCCGCCGTGATAACTCCGAAGCTGGCGCTCGATAGATTCAGGTTGAGGTTGTTCTCGTTTAAGTTTGTGTGATTCGTTACGTTGGTGAAACTCGCCTCGGCCCGAAGTTTGAAACGCTCATTGATCGCGAAAATCTTGGCGAGACCACTATTCAGCTGGATAAGACCAGGGCCCTGCACTGTGCCAATTCCGCTATTGCCAAAGCGACCGATTGGAAGCGGGGGACCGTATGCGGAAACCGGTGTCCCGTCAGCGTTGTAACCGGCGCCGGTGTCGCAGGCCTCGCCGGGTGTCCAGGCACTCCAGCCGGGACAGGCGAAAGCCGATGGGTTAATCCAGCCGTTACGGCCCTGGCCACGCGGCTTCCAGTTAACGCCCGCCACGCGGTCCGGATGTTGTGAGGCATCGGTGGGGATCCATCCCGCCAGAGATGTGGCAAGTCCCGAACCCGTGCCGGAGGGATCAGTTTCCCCGCCAGCAAACGTTGGCGTAATGTACGCGCCGCTCTGCCAGATAAAGATGTTGCTCAGTTGCCAGCCACCGACAACCGCATCCATAAGCCGCGGCATGCTTGAGCCGAAGTGCCTGCCACGACCGACGGGTAGCTCGTAGATCGAGGTAGTCAACCAATGCAGGCGGCGAGGACCTGGCGTATTTCCATAGTCCAGCCTCTTATCAAATACCCAGGAGGCAAAATCACCTCCGCCGCGTTCGCCAGTAAACTCCGTGTCGGTCGCGCCAGTGTTATTCGACAGAGCCCTGGCCCAGGTAAATGTTGAGTCGAACTGAAGACCGTTCTCCATGTGATGCTTGGCTTCAAATTCCATCGAGTTGTAATTCGCATTTGCCTGGGAACCATAGTTCATCAGGATGCCCCAGTTAGGGAACCTGCGCGCGCTGAACGGCTGATTGTAGGCAGAAGCGGTGGTGGACAGAGGCAAGGTGTTCTCATCTTGCTTCAAATTCAGATGAGACGTTTCGGAACCCGTATACGATGCGCGCACACCGTAGCCCCGGCCCAGATCATGCTCCAGGGTCAAAGCCCACTGCGCCGTCTCCGCATCGTGATAGTGAATGTCAATGCTTGCGTTGAATTCGTTCGTGCCGTAGCAGGTTGTACAGCCGCTGGTTCCAGAGCCGTAGCCTATCGCCGGCCATGCGTAGAGCGGTTGATTCGTGGTTGTATTTAGTGCGTTTGAATACGCCGACGAACTGCCTTGAATCGTTCCGGTCAAAGAATGAAAGGTCTGGCCCATGATAGTAACGTTGTACAAGCCAAAGCCTGAGCGCACCACCCACTTGCCGTCATTCGTCAAGCGGTATGCAAATCCCAGGCGAGGCAGGATGCGATTCTTATCCACGAAGCGCAGGCTTCGTGGCAGACCCGCAGCAGTGTTGGAGACGACCGGCATGCATGGTGCGCCGTTTACGATCGCGTTGTTCGAGTTGTTAATACCATCCGTGTCGCAGGCATTGGAGGAGGCAAGAGTGCTTGGCGACTGGATATTCGGCTGGGGAAAGGTGGGATAAACAACCTCGGCCGTGCGCGGTACGCTGTAATCCATATTGGCATAGAAGCCGTTCTTGTCATAGAAGCCCGGGCGGTATTCATATCGCAGGCCATAATCGACTGACAGCCGTGGTGTAGCGCTCCAATGGTCTTCGGCGTATAGGTGGTACTCTGCAGCGGAGCCGTCGATGTCTCTCGTTATATCGTCATAACTCGAGTTGTTTGGAATCCCCAGCAGGAAGTCCGCAAAATCTACGCCCGTGAATGTACCCACAGCGTTGCCTACGTTGCTGAAATAAAAGTTTCCATAGTTATCGCCCGTACTTATCCCGGTTCCTCCGATATAAGTGTAGGCTCGGATGTCCCCGCCGAACTTGAAGTTATGCACTCCCTTCGTCCATGACACGCTGTCGCTATAGGAGTACGTATTATCGATGTCGTTGCTGTTGAGCCGTCCCGCCGGCGGAGACGAGATATTCGTGAATGAAATAAATGGAAAGCCGTTGTACCACAGGTCGTTCAGGGCTGTGAAACCCAGGCCCTGCGTGAAGCCGGTGCCGTTGTAGGAATTAGAATCTCCATTGTTCCAGCGTGTGAAACCAAAGAGAAACACGTTAATCAGGTTCGGCTTTATCGTCCAGCTGAGGCTCGTACTCAAGTTCGATGAGTCGTAGATATTAACACTAGGATCGAAGTTTAGGTTGTAACCCGATGTGCTCGGAAAATTGTAGTAGCTATAGCGGCCCCAGAGCAGAACCTTCTGATTCGCACCGAAGTACTGGTCGCCGCGAACGTCTACCTGGTTGGAGTGCGTAGGCTCGGACACATTGGCGTAATAATTTGGCGACTCTCCGTTCACATAGGAGGTCGTGGGAACGGTGCCGCCACCTGACAATGTTGCTGGCGTATTCGGGTCGGGATAAAACTGCAAGAACTTTTGCGCGATCGAGCTTAAATTAGCCGACGGAATTACATTGCCCCAACTGGCGCCCGTATAGGGATCGGTTAAGCCTGAGTAAGCTGCCGACGGGTTTGAGTAGTTTGAAAAGTCGCCCATCTTCATGGCCGCCGTTGGCACTGTGGCCTGCATAGTCACGCTCTGCGGAAGACGGAAGCCCTCATAATCGACGAAGAAGAAGCTTTTATTCCGGCCGTCGTATAGCTTAGGAAGGATAACCGGGCCGCCCAGCTTTCCGCCAAAGGTGTTTGCAACAACATGCGGCCTGATGGGAGACCCAAAAGTATTTGCGTTGATGCCGGAGTTCTGGTGGTATTCCCATCCAGCGCCATGAAATGTATTCGCGCCGCCCTTGGTCGTGACCGACACCTGGGCCGGATCTCCGAATTCGGCAGGAGCCAGCACGCCGGTCAGTTGAATCGAAGCCACAGCGTCAGCACTGGGGAAGAGAACCGGATTGCCGCTGCTTCCAACCTGGATATTCGTGACTCCATCCACGGTCATGTCCGATTGGAAAGGGAGATTCCCCTCAACCGAAAATTTCCCCTGATCGGCCTGCACACCGGGCATGGCGGACATCGCGCCCAATATCGACGTACCGGCCGAACTGGCGCGGAAGTTTGTCGGCAAGTTCAGCACGTCATCGGAGTTGAACGTGGTCGTGATGGTGGGAGTTTCCGTCTGAATCACGCCAGTGTTTTCGCCCGAGACCTGTACGGTTTGGGCGGCGCTGCCGACGATGAGCTTTGCATCGACACGCAGGGTTTGCAGAGTATCTAACTGCAATCCTATGGAGGACCACTTCTCGAAACCGTGTGCCTCGACCTCCATGTTGTAGCGATCCGCATCAGCGTCAAGAAAGTGATACTCGCCCATGGCGCTGCTCGTCGTGGTGCGCACGACTCCCTTATCTGTGTCGGTCAGAATTACGGTAGCGCCTGGCACCATGGCGCCGGTGGAATCCACCACGGTGCCGACGATCGCTCCATGCACGGCTTGTGCCGACGCCGGTTGCACCATCGACAGCAGAACCAGCAAAAGGCCGCCGAGTGGAAAGAGATGTTTGCACCGTATGAAACACTTCTTGATATTCATTTTGTCGCCCCCTCCAAAATGTCGCGCTTCTGTGCTGAGTGTCAGGCGGTTCTGCGTCGTACCGATACGTTCAGCAGGTTAAGTGGCGATGTGGTGTGCGTTCGGGCGCCGACGGAAGCTCTTTATGTGGGGCGGTGAAATCCCGGAGTGAACAAACCATGAATCTCTTGCGCAAAGTATGGCGTCGCCTGTTCACACCGCAGAAACAGAAGGTCCTCTTTCGAGACATCTTCAAGATCAGGCGGTCGAAACATCATTTACAGAATCGTCATGAATGGATCAAAGGCTTGTTCAGGGCTGGCTTGCTCTTTGTTGCAGCGCGGAGAATGCAGTATCCAGAATTTCGATCGCGGTGTTCAGATGTTGCTCCTCAATGGTCAAAGGAGGAGTGAGTACGATCGTGTTGCCCATCGATGTTTTGAAGCTGAGCCCCAGGCTCAATGCTGCATACAGGATCTCTTCAGCCTCCGCCTCGGCCGGCGATCCATCCGCATGCCGAAGCGTCAGCGCACAGAGAAGGCCGAGACCGCGTACATCGCAGATGATGGGATGACGCGCTTCAAGATCCTTGAGTTGTGCAAGAAAACGCGCACCCAACTTCGCCGCCCGCTGAGCCAGATTCTCCGCTTCGATTACCTCGATAGTGGCGAGAGCCGCGGCGCACAGCACGGGATTCTTCTCGTGTGTGAAGTGACCCAGCGCCACCCCGCCACCGACATCGAGATCCTCCCGCGCAAGCAGCGCCGCCATTGGCAACATTCCTCCGCCCAGGCCCTTGCCGATCACCAGCATGTCCGGGACGATGCCGTATTGCTCGCAGGTAAACATCGATCCCGTTCGCCCCAGTCCGTGGGGAATCTCATCGAGAATCAACAGAGCTCCATAGCGATCGCATAACGAACGAACGCGCTGCCAATAATCCTTGGGCGGAATGGTGCCCGTGCTGCGCACCGTTTCTCCGATGATCGCAGCGACATCGCCCTCTCGCTCCAGCACATACTCGATGTAGTCCACGCAGGCGAGCGTGCAGCTCTTTCCGCAGCGGAAGGGGCACCGCTGCGGCTCCGGCGGAGGAACGTGCTCGGCGCCCGGCATCAGCGGTCCCATGCCGCGACGGAAGAGAGCTTCGCCGCCCAACGAGATTGTGTCCAGCGTTGCGCCGTGAAACGAATCCCAAAGCGAAATGGTTTTGAAGCGCCCGGTGGCCAGACGCGCAAGCTTGACCGCCATCGAGATGGCCTCGGCGCCACCCGGCGCAAAGAGGCATTTGTTCAGGTTCCCCGGAGAAATCGCAGCCAGCTTACGAGCCAGTGCGATTGCGTGACGATTCGTATAGCGGCGCGTACAAAAAGGCAGCTCGTCCATCGCCTCCACTACGGCTGCTTTCACCTTCGGGTTTCCAAAGCCGATCTGGTGCACGTTGTTTCCGTGAAAATCCAGATAACGCCGTCCCTGCGCATCGATCAGGAAACTTCCATCACACGCATGCAGAACGTTAAGGCAGGGTGACGACAGCGACTGGTGCAGAAAAAAACGCGCGTCTTCTTCGAGCAATGCGCGCGTCTCTGCATCCAGATGCTCGTTTTGCCACGCCGTGCGCGCCGCGGATAAGTTTACGTCGCCTTCGGATTGCGGTATCGCTTTGCTGTCGTTCATAGATTGATCATCAACTCCCGATCCAGTGGTGGCAACGGCGGCCCAATCGTCTCCGAGTGATCCGAGGGCTTCAGGTTCCAGAGTGGAATCAACATCCCAGCCGCTGCAAATCCAGCTGCGGCAAACACCAGGAACAGGCGGTCCCAACCATAATGTTCACTGACATAAATCACCAGGTAAGGCGAAATCAATGCCCCCAGGTGCCCGATACCATCGATCAGCCCGGAAGCCGTCGCCGCGGCCTTTGCCTGTCCGATGTCCTGGGCGGCCGCTCCCGAAAGCAGCGTATCCGGACCATACGAGAGCAGGCCCGCCAGAGAAACAGCGATACCGGTAGCCACCGGGCCTAAGCTCGCCGTCCCCATCTGCGCTAATACAACTACGCTGAACCCGCACAGCATCAAGGCTGAAACCGGCGCACGGCGCGATTGCATCCAGTGATCAGAGATGTAGCCGGCTGCCACCGCGCCGACAACACCGACCAGTTCGTACAGCGAAGAGAGATATCCTGAGGCCGTCAGACTGTAATGCAGCTGGTTGACCATGTAATAAGGTAGCCAGAACATCAGGGCATACCGGCACATCTCGAGAAAAAAGTAGGAGGCGCCAATCAGCCAGATCGCACGGTTACCGAGCAATGCGCGCACTTCGCGCCACGCCGAATGGCTGGAGCGCCCATCGCGTGTGGCACCAGCCTCCACCGAATTCTGAGGCTGGGATGTTTCCGGTTCATCTCGTATCACCAGAAAGAACGGGGCTGCGACTACAGCCAGCACCGCAGCCGGCAGAATGAAACCGCGGCGCCATCCAAGCGCTGGAAGCAGCCATTGCTGGGAAACAGCCCATGTGGCGAAAGCCGTGGCTAAGAATCCGCCCAGGACGTAATTCGTCCCCCACCATGCCATCACCACGCCCCGCTGCCGGCTGCTGAACCAGCTGGCCATGATTTTCACCAGGCCCGACCACCCCGTCGACTGCCCAATGCCGTTGGCACAGGCGAAGACCAGCAGCCAAAGCGGCGCGCCATGCAACCCCATCAGCAGATTGCTGGCGACGATCAACACCAAACCTGTGCCTACTACGCGGCGGGGGCCAAATCTGTCCGACAGAAAGCCGCATCCGAATTGGCCCAGAGCGTACAGCAGACTGTAGCCAAAAACGATATTGGCCAGCGTCAGACTTCCCAGCCCTGAAGCACTATGCAAAGCCGGCAAAGCAATGCTCAGATTCTTTCGGCAAAGATAGAACCCGGCGTACGTGAGCCAGGTGACTGCGAAGATCCTCCGCTGGCCGCGGCGTCCTGAGATCGCCGCTTCCGGCCGAATCGATTTACCCACGTGGTTGTCTCGCTCCTGCCGCGTAGGTCCTGAATGAATGTGGACCGAGTGCGATTCCTCCCAGACTCACGTGGAAGTGCCGTCCATGGAAACGTTCGGCAGGTTAAGCCGTGAGTGTAGCCACGTTACCGGCCTCGCAACGCGCACAATAAGCGAATCGAATATGAAAACAACATGACTGCGCCGCGAAGTTCGCCGCCATTATCCGCCTGTAACACATCGCGCAATATCATAACGGTCAAAGTAGATCGGACTCCCGCGGCTGATCGGTTCCCGATTCCCCAGCTCACGAAGTACGCAAAAGGAAGGAACCCCCGACATGACCCTGCCAGATGAGGCCTGGTTGCCAGCATCGCCAATGAGCGGCAGACAAAAGATACGGGGCGCTGAGCTCGCGAAGCACAGTGCGCCGCTCCGCGAAGCGCTCGAAGCGGTTTGCAAGAGCACTCCCTTCCGCACCAGCCCCAAGAGCTGCGAGTTCCTGCGGCACATCGTCCACCACTCTCTCGAAGGCGACACCGATGTGCTCAAGGAACGGCTTATCGGAATGGCGCTACTCGGTCGCGACGCAAGCTACGACACCGCCACTGACGCGGGCGTGCGCGTCCGCGCCAATGATGTCCGCAAGCGGCTCCACGCTCACAACGAGGGCCTGGATAGCACGACCAAGTATTGTTTTGGCCTGCCGGCAGGGACCTATGTTCCAGTCTTCTACGGTTCCTTCATCGAATCGCCGGCCAACTCCCAGACCGAATCGCCCGCGCAAAAAACCGCACCGTCGCCAGCTTTATCCGTCTACCGGTTGGCCACTCCCGCCCTTGTCGCACTCTTTCTCTGTGTCATCTTTTTGCGCTCGGAGTTCGCCCAGTCCCACTCGTTTCTTCTCTTCTGGAACCATGTTCTTCCTGACGGCGACGCACAGCTGTATCTGCAACCCCCGCATGCAAGCGCCCCCGCAGTGAATCTCGCCAGCGAATCCGTCAATGGCCCGCAGGACGAGATGGATCTTCGCGCGCTCAAGTTTGCCGCTCCACTCTTCGACCTCGCCGGGCAGCTTCACCATCGCCTCACGCTGGTTGGCACACCAGCTCAAGCCGCGGACGGAAGGCTCGTTTATATCGGAGCTGCGGAAAGTCCCGCGGGGCAGCCCGATTCGCTTTCCGATCTTGCCGACAGCACAGCAGCCAGCCTGGCCAGCCGGTTCGTTGTCAGGGCTACTCCCACAGGGCGGCGAATTCTCGACCGTCAATTGCCTCAATCGAACGGAACCAGCGGAGCACTGCTAACGATCGTCAACGGACCTCGGCTACTCATATGGATAGACGGCGTCGACGACGATGCCATCCGCATGCTCGTGAACCGGCTCTGTGACCAGAGCACCTTCCCAACAGCGCTGGCCGATAGCTTCCAGCCCTACACCATCACCCAGGCGGTCTTTCCTGCCTCGCAGCACAGCAAACCGGCGGTCGTCCGCTTGCCCTTCCGCGGGATGCACGCCGCGCCTGAGGTTGCGCAATGAGCCGACAGAATCTCTCTAACGCCGCATGGCCCAGCCGGCTCTACTCCGGCGCTTGGCTGCTCTATGCCGGCTATTACATCTGCCGCAAGGATTTAGGCTCGGTGGCCGGTTCTGCGGCCACTCATCTTGCGACGGAGCTGGCATGTTTCGGAGTCGCCTACGCCATCGCGCAATTTGTCGGCGGCGAACTGGCTGACCGCTTCAGCGCGCGCCGCGTCGCGCTTGCCGGATCCGCTCTCTCCATCCTCTGCACCGCAGCGCTTGCCATCGCTTCGCCGAAAATGATCTTGCTGCTGCAGGTCGGCAATGGCTTCGGTCAGGGATTCGGCTGGCCCGCGCTCCTGCAACTGTTCGGCCGCTGGTTTGGCCGTGGCGAACGCGACCATGTGCTGGGCTGGTGGAGCACCAGCTATATCCTCGGCGGCTTCCTCGCCACATCCCTCGCCATGTGGCTGACGATTCACACCGCAGCTACTACGCACAGCGGCTTCGAGCCTGCCTATCTCATCATCTCCGGAATTCTGTTGCTCGCAGCGCTCCTTTTCTATTTCCAAACCCGCGGAATGCCCGAGGCGCGAACTGCTGAAGACGCGCAATCAGGATTTTCTGCCAGCTCAGGCCAGAGCTGGCGCAGGGTGCTGGGCGATCGCAATATCCGATACATCTCCGCCATGTATTTCTTCCTCAAGATGACGCGGTACACCCTGCTCTTCTGGCTGCCACTTTATCTGGTTTCGAGCGGCGGCTATACAAATTGGTCGGCGGCCCACATCGCATCGTGCTTCGAAATCCTCGGCATCGCCGGTCCTATCGCCGTAGGCTACGTCATCGAGCGATGGCTCGTGGGACGTCACATGCAGCTCGGCGCAATCATGCTCTACGCGCTCGCATTTGTCTGCCTGCTGCATCCGCTCCTGGCCGGCACTGGTACACTCGGCATGGTAATTTCGATTTCGCTCATGGGCATGCTGATTCACGGTTCGGACCTGCTCATGTCCGGCATGGCCGTCCTCGATACGGTACCCTCCTACATCCATGGCCGCTCCATCGGCTTTGTCAACGGCATCGGTTCCATCGGGCAGGCTATCTCTCCGCTGCTGGCTACGCTCTTCGTTGCTCACTATGGCTGGAGCCGGCTTTTCGATCTTTTCGTCTTCTTCGCCATCGTCGCCGGCATCATCTGCACTCTGGGAGCCCGCTCTTTAACCGGTAATGCCTCGCCAGTTAACCGTTCAGCCCTCAAGCTCTCCGACATTCCGCTATAAGCTTGCTTGGTGAGTTCGCGAAACGTAGATGTTCTGATCATTGGCGCCGGCATTGCCGGCCTCGCGCATGCATGGATCGCCGCCCGCTCCGGCCGTTCCGTCGCTGTCCTTGAGCGGCAGCCCGCAGCGCTAGGCGCCTCCATCCGCAACTTCGGTTTACTTTGGCCCATCGGCCAGCCGGCCGGCCCCATGCTGCAGCTGGCCCTGAAGAGCCGCGCGCTCTGGATCGAGATGCTTGAGGAAGCTGGAATCCCCAGCCGCCGGACAGGCTCGCTCCATGTCGCCTGTCGCGATGACGAACAACAGGTAGGGATGGAATTCGCCGCCCTGGCGCCTGCGCTGGGCTATCAATGCTCCTGGCTCGATCGCGGCGACGCGCTCGCCTGCAGTCCCGCGCTTCGCCGCGACACCGTTCTCGGCGCGCTGCACAGCGAAACCGAAATCATGGTTGATCCGCGCGAGGTATTGCACCGGCTCGCGGAACACCTTGCCCAGCGCTATGCAGTTTCTTTTGGGTGGAACTGCACCGCGCTGCACATCGACTCGCCGCGTGTCCGCACGACGAAGGGTGATTGGCACGCTGGCCGCATCCTGATCTGCAATGGCGCAGACTTCGACGTCCTCTACCCTGAGCTCTTCGCAAACAGCGGCCTCGTCTGTTGTCGTCTGCAGATGCTGCGCACTCGGCCGCAGTCCGCAAGTTGGAGCCTGGGCCCCGCCCTGGCCGGAGGTCTCACCTTCCGCTTCTATCCCTCCTTCGCCCTCTGCCCCTCGCTTGACGCTCTGCGCAGCCGCATTGCCTGTGAGTCGCCGGAGTACGACCGCTTCGGCATTCACACCATGGTCTCCCAAACCACGGCCGGCGAACTCACGCTCGGCGATTCGCACGAGTACGGCCCACCGGTTACGCCGTTCAACTCCGATGAAATTGACGAGCTGATTCTGCGCCATCTCGACACCTATGTTCGCGTGCCTGATGGCATTTCCATCAGCGAACGATGGCACGGCGTCTATGCGAAGCATCCCGAGAAACCTTATCTGCGTCTTCAACCCGCGGAAGGCGTCGAGATTATCACCGGCCTCGGCGGTGCAGGTATGACTCTCAGCTTTGGCGTCGCTCGCGAAACCTTCTACCCCGCAGAAATACCCGTAGTAGCAAAGGAACAACGATGAAACCCTTCACTCGGCTGCGCGCCGTCATGCTCGATTGGGCCGGAACCACTGTCGATCACGGGTCAATCGCTCCCGTGATCGTCCTTCAGGAGCTCTTCGCTCGCCGCCGCGTCACCCTCTCCTCTGAAGAGGCGCGCCGCGATATGGGTCTTCTCAAGCGGGACCATATTCGAGCCATCCTCGCTCTTCCCAGCGTCTGTGAAAAATGGCGCGCGGCTGCGGGACGCGATCCCGTCCCCGAAGACATCGATTCACTCTTCGCGGATTTCAATCTGCTGCAGCCGGGTATATTGTCCAGCCACTCGCAGCTCATCTATGGAGTTGTTGAAACCACCGCGGCGTGGCGCGCGCAAGGTCTTCGTATCGGCAGCAGCACCGGTTATACCCGCGAGATGCTCACACCCATCGCCGAACTCGCCGCAGCGCGAGGCTATGAGCCCGATGCTTCCGTCTGTCCAGATGAAGTGGGCGCAGGCCGCCCCGCGCCGTGGATGCTCCATCGCAATATGCGCATTCTCGACATCTATCCACCCTCGGCATGCGTCAAAATCGGCGACACCGTGAGCGACATCGAAGAGGGCCGGAACGCCGGCATGTGGACCATCGGCCTGACGCGTACCGGCAACCTGGTCGGCCTCGACGCCGCAACCTGGGCACACCTCGATACCGCCAGCCAGCAATCGCGCCTCGCCTCCGCTGCACAGCAGCTCCTTCAAGCCGGGACCAATTATGTTGCCGAAGATCTTTCTGCCTGCACCCCGCTGCTGGAGCAAATCGATGAAATCAACAGTTATCTCCCATGTACCCCAAAGGTCCGCTGAGTTGCCCTATCTACCCGACGGCTTCCCAAGGCCGGCCATCCTGTAATTTGCACGCACGCCGAAGAGCGCGGCGCTCGGTTCGTGGCGGTCGATCTGTGTGACTGTCATCGTCAAGCTCCCGGTGCGCGGATCGTTGTGCTTTGTCACCAGGTTCAGCCGCAGGGCCTCGGAATACCAGTATTCGTTCGTCACCGTCACTTGCTGCCCGGTGCCGCTCTCCGCCGCCGTCAGGGTCTGCGTTATGCTCACGCCATGCACCTGCAGCCCCGCGATCGTGCGGTAGCCAAGATCCTCTTGGCGCGTAAATTCGCTCGTTGGGCCGGCCGCTGCTGTCGGTGAGGCAAAATCGTCCGGCGTGTCCGTTGCGGGAGGCCGGCCCAATATCATCACCTGGTACGTCTTTCGCTGCGGATATAGATACTCTGTCATCCGGTTCTGGGGATCGTACAGATGAATCACCGTCGCATCGGGCAAGGTCTTCGTCGTCGTTGGCACGAACGGCCGGAATTCATTGTAGATGCGCCCTTGGTTGTCCCGCGCAATCTCCCGCTCGGACCACAACTGCAGATTGTTACCGTTCGGCTGGATGACCGTCCGCTCCACCCGCACCGTACCGGAGAATGGCGCATTAGGAATCGGAGTTACAAAGATTCCGCCCCCAGCCTGCGCGCGAAGCACCGGCATACCAACTGCCAAGATCGCCACGACACCACACCCAATGCCCACCCTCAGCCGCGAACGCATGGATACCCTCCGGGACCTTTCGGCCTCTCAGTTTAGCCGCAATCACCGTTCCCGACAATCATTCTCGTCGCTAACTCACATCCGAGGTTAGGGCCGCTCAGGGAGCCTTCCGGTTAACGTCGCTAACTCAGCAGATGTAATCAGCTGCGTTAGGTAGATAGCTTGATACGGTAGAGATCAGGAGTTCGAGTCTGCTCGTGCTTACCATCTTTTCGGGCACATATAGCTAGCCCTTCCAAGGCATGGGTCGCTATCTTCATGGGTACAACCGCGTTGCGAGGATGCGGCTGCTCGTCGCGTTTGAATCATCATTCAGGCTGGACGCTTCGATCAAAAGCTCAAACCCACTCAGACGCTTCCCGGCAGAGAATACCTGATTCAACAAAGGCTGGAATGCGTCACCGTTGAAGAGCATGTCGGCTGCCGCCTGTGTGCCCACCCCATCCAACCCTTGAATGAGCAGCACATGGCCTGTCTTGTTCAGATTTGGAAGGAATGCCAGCACAGCATAGGGTCTGGTGCAGATAATTCTTCGTCGCCGATTCATAGATCGCGGACTCGCCAGGCTGCGGATGCTCATTCACGATCCAATATCGATTGTCCCTGGGATGGTTCACGAAATGAAACGTCAGACGATCGGCGAACAATTCATCCCACGGATTGCTGTAGTTCGATCCCAGCAGGATCGCATTGCCGTCTCTCAGATCATCGAAGCTTAGATTCCGCACCGCCCGGATAACGAAGCGATTCGGTGTCGCTTCCGGCAGCCGCTGCAAGCTCGAGACGATCGTGAGATTCAGCACGCTGGTGTACGTCTGGTCTTCCAGATAGGACATGGGCAGCGGATTTCGCCGGCCGTCTGCCGAAAACCAATTCAAATACTCGGGCAGGGAAAAGGTTCGATGATTCACCTGCTGCAGAACTACAAATCCAGTGTCGCCGGGCACGATGAAAGTATCGCGGTCATGGGTAAAAAGCTGCGCCCATAGTGGATGCATCGAGCTGAGTGCCTCCGGCGCCGGACTGGGCCTGAGGGCCCACTTCACCGCCCAGCCCAGCAGCAGAGAATACAAAATCAGAAATGCTCCCCCACGCGTCCAGAGTCGCAGCTTCGCCTGCTTCGTATGTCGCGGCTCAGCTGCCTTTGGAACGAGAGACACAGAGGTTTGAGGCTCGAGCGGCAAAGGCTGCGAAGACACTCTTGACGCGAAGACGGGAAGATATCCCCCCTTGGGAATCTCGATCCGCAGGGCATCCTGTGCCCCATCGGACGCGTAGTACTCCTGCAGCCTTTTCCTCAGCTGGCGCGCATAGTTGCGCACGATATTGTCTTCGCGCGGATCGAAATCAATCGAACGATGGAATACCTTCACACCGATCTCATGCTCGCTGATGCGAGCAGATGGATTCTCCACTGCGCGCTGGCACACATACAGGAGAAATGCTGAGAGGAGTGGCGCCGAGCTGAAATGCTTGCTACTCAGGACGCGCTCAATTGCCTGCCGTTCTTCACTTGCTGTCGGAGGCAGATCGAGAGAAGACGCGTCAATCCTTAAAGCTGGAATTCCTGCCATGAGTAGTACGGAGAATGATCTTTATTTCGTTGCGAAATCGATCCTAGCGTCCGGCTATCAATAGAGTGTGAATGCACACACCTCTCGTACCCCCCGGTGAATCGAGGTCGCACACAGTGAAAGCTCAGGTGTATGGCCACCCATACCGGCGCATGATCCCAATGCATAGCCGAATTTTCACACAACGACAAAGCTCTGAAATCAAGGCCATTGCCTCATACGAGTCTCTACAAAACTGAGGGTATACACTTCCCTCTCCACTTGTACCGGCCTCCTGAAAGCCCTACCTTCTGCCCATATCGCTGCTTCTTGATACTCCCGCGTAAGACCGCGCAGATTCATTTACAAAATTCTCGCTTCAGGCAGGCACAAATATGGCATTCCCGCGCTTCCGGTTGCTCGCGCTCTTTATTTGTCTCGTGGCACTGTCCGTCAGACTTCATGGTCAGGCTGGTGTTGCATCGCTTTCGGGACTCGCCACCGATCCCTCCGGAGCGATTGTTGTAGGAGCACAGGTCACTGCTACCAATCAGGCCACTCATCTATCACGTGCCACGATCACGGATCACTCCGGCTATTACACCTTTGTAGGCATGCCCGTCGGCGTCTACGATATTTCTGCCAGCCAGACCGGATTTGCCGGTGAGCACGCCACGGTCACCCTCGATCCCTCGGCCAAAGCCCGTCAGGATTTCCACTTCACGGTTGCCGGGACCACGAGCGAGGTCAATGTCACCGCGACGGAACCTCAGCTGTCGCGCGACGATGCCTCGATCGGCACGGTCATCGAAAACACTACGATCGAGGAGACGCCGCTCTATCAGCGCAACTGGGACGACCTCATCCGTCTGATCCCCGGCGTGCAGATGCAGCGCTTCACGCAGCAGAGCGGCAGCAGCGTCTCGGGCAGCACCGGCCTCTTCACCATCCACGGTCTCAACGACGAGCAGAACGACTACATCCTCGACGGCATCGACAACAACACCTTCTCGGAAAACCTGCAGGAGCTTTCCGCATCGGCTGCCCGGCCCTCCGTCGACGCCATCGGCGAATTCAAGCTCATCGCCAACGCCTATACCGCAGCGTATGGCAGAAGCCCCGGCGCGCAGATCGATGTCACCACCAAGAGCGGCACCAACCAGTTCCACGGTCTGCTCTTCGAATATCTCCGCAATCGCGTCTTCGATTCGAATGATTACTTCACCCACCGCGCCGGACTGCCCAAGCCGGCCGAAATCCAGAACCAGTTCGGAGGCAACTTCGGCGGCCCGATCCTCCACGATAAGCTTTTCGGCTTCTTTAACTACGAAGGCACCCGCATCAATCAGGGCGTGACCCGCACCGCCACCGTACCCCTGGCCAACGAGCGCGCTGGGGATTTCAGCCCGGCTGCTGCCGCCGCCGCGGGCGTCAAGTACAACACCATTTACGACTACAACACACCGACCTGCCGCGTCGATCCCCTGGTCTGCCAGCCCTTCCCCAACAATGTGATCCCGCAGGCAGCCATGGATCCTTTCGGCTTTAAAATCCTGAATGCCTTCCCGCTGCCCAACCAGCCCGGCGACTTCAACAACTTCGTCCGCACAGGCGCGCTCACTGACAACAACGACAGCTACGACGGACGCGTCGACTGGAACCTCAGCGACAAGGACCTGATCTTCGGCCGCTACACCGGCTCCAACCGCATCCGCGATGTTCCCGGCAACTTCGGTGGAATCGCCGACGGCAGCTCGACCTCGTCCTGGGGAAACTCGGTCCTGAAATCCTGGGCCTTCGTCCTCGGCTGGACGCGCGTTCTCAATCCCACCATGACCAACGATTTTCGCTTCGGCTTCGTCCGCAACTTCTCCCACGACCAGCAGCAGCCATTCGGGCTGAACTCACCCGACGAATTCATCCCCGGCGTACCTGATAATCCGGCAACAGCCGGCGGCATCGGCCTCACCGAATATGTTTCCGATGACTCCGCCATCATCGGCTCGCCCCAGTTCCTGCCCAAACAGCAGGTGCCGCAGCAGTATCAGTACACCGATACATTTTCATGGACTCGCGGCTCGCACTTTCTCAAGTTCGGAGCCGACGTGCGCGCTCCTATGCGCAACATCTATCAGGATGAAGAAAACATGAACGGCGCCCTGGCGTTCGCTGGCATCTTCAGCTGCCTCACTGGCAGCCCGGGCAACGGATGCTCCTACGCCGACGGCCTGACCGGCAATATTTATCAGGCCGGCCTCTCCAACGTTTACTTCGTCGACGAGCGCATCTGGATGGCCTCCGGCTTCGTGCAGGATGACTGGAAGCTCACGCCCAAGCTCACCTTCAACCTCGGCCTGCGCTACGATTTCTCCACGTCACCCTACTCGGCCAAGAATCAGCTCGCCAACTTCAACCCCGCCGGAGCCGGTTCGCTGATCTATGCCACCAACGGCTCTCTGAATGACCGAGCGCTCGTCGATACCAAGCTTCTGGCGTTTGCGCCGCGCTTCGGCGTCGCTTACTCCCTGGGAAACAAAACCGTCATCCGCGGCGGCTATGGCATCTACAACCTGCTCTTCAAGCGCAACGGCAGCGAAGATCAGCTGGCTCTCAATCCTCCCTCTCTGCTCTCAACAACGTCGAACCCGGTGACGAATCCCAACCCGCTCGATCCGCTGCCCCTGCCTGCCTTCCAGCTTCAGAACGGCTTCTCGCCCGATCTGCTCAACCCCGCCAACGCTTCTTCGCCGGCGTTGCAGCCGACCCTCCACATTCACGCGATGGATTCCAAATCCCCTCTGCCCTACGCGCAGGAGTTCAGCCTTGGCTTCCAGCGTGAGCTACCCGGGCAGGTGGTTTTGACTGCCGATTACGTGGGCACCGTGGCTCGCCACCTCGACGTCATCAGCGACCTCAACCAATATGTCCCCAGCACCGCCGGGACCGCTCGACCCGTGTATCCCTATCCAGCGTGGGGATATCTCGAGTTCTCCCACTCCATCGGCACCAGCAACTACAACGGACTGGAAGCTCAATTACAGCGCCGCTTCCACAACGGCCTCTCTCTCATCACGGCATATACGTGGTCGAAGGCCTTTGCCACCCAGTACGACCAGACCTTTACGAATTCTCTCAGCGGCGCCAACGTGCCGCAGCGTGTGGTCGTCTCCTATGTCTACGAGCTGCCCTTCGGCCACAACAAACCGTTCGTCACCTCTGGCCCTGGCGCGTGGCTGCTCGGAGGCTGGCGCACGTCCGGCATCTATACATTTTCCAGCGGACTTCCCTTCACCGTTTCGTCGAGCGGCCAGCTCTCGAGCGACATCGACATCAACGGCAACGCCACCGCGCTTCCCATCATGACCGGCAGGCCAAAGAAGGTCGGCGATGTGAACTGCTGGTTCTATTACTCGGCGAACAAGACGTGCCAGCAGCTCTCCCCAGGCACGTCGGATGTTTATGCCATCCCCAACCTCAACGCCGGACAGTCTCCCTATGGCAATGGCGGCATCAACAACCTGACTGGCCCCCATACCAACGTCTTCGACTTCGCTCTCATGCGCGAATTCAGCATCCTCGAGAAGACGAACTTGCAGTTCCGCTGGGAGGTCTTCAACCTCACCAACAGCGTGTTGTTCGCACAGCCCTCGGCGACATTGAGCAACAGCAGTGTGGGGACCATCACTTCGCTCGCAGGCGATCCGCGGATCATGCAGTTCGCGCTGCGGCTCTCGTTCTGAGCGGCATAATAAGTGTTGAAGCGTGTCCCGCATCCTAAATTTCGTGTGTGCGACGCGCGACTTGCACCGATCACGCTCAAATATCACGATGAAAAAGGATCATCCAAAATGCTGCCTCGGAAGCTATTCGTGCTCGCCTTCCTCGTTTTCGCCGTCCTCTCCGCGCGCGCGCAGAAGAGCGACCTTGACTTCCTCAATCACAATCAGCCGGTCCTCGACGCACACAACTGCTACCCCTACGAAGGTCAATGGACCGACCGGGTCAAGCGCGCGCTCAACTCCGGCTTTCCGGTCTCGATCGAACAGGACCTCGCCTGGTATATCGATCCCGCAACCGGCAAAGGCCGCGTGGTCGTGTCGCACACTCCCAAACCCACAGGTTCGGAGCCCACACTGCGCGACTACTTCTTCGAACAGGTGCGCCCCGTCGTCGAAAGAGCGATCAAGGAAAACAAGCGCGATCAGTGGCCCATCATAGTCCTGCATTTCGATTTCAAAGATAACCAGCAGGCGATTTTAGAAGGTGTCTGGCAGCTGCTGAACGAATACAAACCGTGGCTCTCGACCGCAACCAAAACTGACGACCCGCATCATCTGTCTCCGCTTGACCGCAAGCCCATCCTGGCTATCACCGAAGATAACGACGCGCAGGAGAAAGTCTTTTACGATGCCGTGCCCACCGGCTCTCCTCTGCTCCTCTTCGGCTCCGCTCACACCGCCGAGCCGCCGGCCAGCATGTCGATACCGGAGAAGATGCACTGGGCCATCGCCACGCCGGCCGATCAATTTGTAACCACATCCCCTACAAATTACCGCCGCTGGGTAAACTACTCCTGGTATCCCGTCGAAGAAGGTGGACAAGGTAACGCGGGCGAGTGGACCGAGGCCGATAATCAACGCCTTCAGGCGCTTGTTACCGACGCTCACCAAAAGGGCTTCTGGATTCGCTTCTACACCCTGGATGGTTTTGCCCCTGGCGAAGACCACGGATGGGGCCGCTACTATAACTTTGGGTCGCGGAGTGCCGTCGAGCTTCGCTGGAAGGCAGCCATCGCCGCCGGAGTCAACTTCATCGCCACCGATCAGTATGAAGATCTCGCGCCATACATGAAGCAGTACGCCAGGAATCTGCGTCCGTCCCCGTCGGGGAAGTGAACATAGCCTGGTAACTCTAATTGCTGTTCTTCCACTTGAACCATCAGGCAGACTATCGATGAAGCCTTTTTTCCGCGCCTTTGCCTTGCTGCTTTGTTCCCTCTTTGCCGCCAATCCTTCCTACGGACAAAGCAGCGACCCCAATGACGAAATCCGTTCTGTCGTTCTTCTGGTTCGCCACGGAGTTCGCACGCCGATCGAGAGCGAAACCCGCTCCGGCGCCTACAACGCGCAGCCCTGGCCCGCATGGCCATCCGCCCCGGGAGTGCTGACAGAGCACGGGGCAACTGCGCTGAAGCTGCTTGCCGACTATTATCGCGCCCGTTATCCCACGCTGCTCGGGAATGTATCCTGCAGCCATCCCGGCATCTATGCCGAGGCCAATACTACGCAGCGCACCATCGCCTCCGCCAAAGTTCTCGTAGCGGAACTGGCTCCCGGCTGTTCGATCGACGTGCATATGAGCCCGATGGGACAGAGAAATCCGCTGTTCTCGCCGGCCGACAGCCCGGCGGTCGATCATCAGAAGCTGACCGACGCCACCAATGGACGCATGGCCGATCAACCCGACTGGTTCACCAATGCCTTCGCAGTTCCGCTCGAAAAAATGCATCACGTTCTTATCGATTGCGAGGGCAAAGACTGCGACAAGACCAAGCCGGACTTCCGCACCACACGTGTGCAGAACGGGACAGCTTCACCGCGCAACAATCGCGAAGAAAATCCTGTCACGCTGGGAGCCGACTTCGCCGAAAATTTCCTGCTCGAATACACGCAGGGATTTCCGATGGAACAGGTTGGCTGGGGCCGCGTCTCGCGTCGCGATCTTGACCAGCTCATGGAGATGAATACTCGCTATCACGACTTCATGCTGCGCACGCCTTACTCCACACAAGTCGTAGCGTCCGACCTAGCTGCGCGCATCCGCAACACCATTCTCGCCTCGGCCTCGGGGCAAGCCATTCCAGGAGAGCTGGGCACGCCGCAGGATCATGTGATCCTGCTCGATGCCCACGACGGAAATCTTTCCTGGCTCGGCGGTCTCCTGCGCCTCGACTGGATTCTGCAGGATCAGACCTTCAACGCAACGCCTCCCGGTGGAGGCTTCGCCTTCGAGCTGCATCACGACAAGAGCACAGGAGCAAACACCGTGCAGGTGTTCTTCATCAGCCAGACGCTCGACCAGATGCGCTCGCTGCTCCCACTCAATGGGTCAGAACAACCATCCGTTGCTCCTATCTTCGTTCCCGGCTGCAGCGCGTCCGGTCCCAGCGTTCCGGGCTCCAGCGTTCCCGGCTCCAGTGTTTCTGGCTCCAGATATGCTTGCACCGTCGAAGACTTCGACAAAGTCGTGACCAATGCGATCGATCCTCGATTTGTGGAATCCGGGGTTAGACTTGTGGAACCCGGGATCAAAGGCTCAAGTGGAAATATCGCCGTCAGTCGATGATGGAACGCCCGGCGCTGCATCCTTCAACGATGGATGCAGCCGGCATTCTTCTGAATTCTCCCCCAAGAAAAAATAGAATTTATATGCCCGTCTGAGAGAATCCTCTGAGCCGGTTGCCGAATCTCGTATGTGTCGGTTGTCGGGGAGGCAATCATGTCGCTGACTCTCGGAGTGGTAGGGATTGCTGTTGTTGCCGCATTTGCGTTGTTCTACCGTGCACGTACTGTGCGCAGGCGGGAATTATTGGAACGGCACAGCATCACGCCCGAGGATCTTCACACTCTGCTGACTGCTCAGCAGGACGTGCATCTTTATGATCTCCGCGTTCCGCTCGACGTACTTACAGACGCCGAGATCATCCCAGGAGCACAGAGGATGTCTCCTAAAGAAGTGCGTGACAATCCGAACCTAATCCCGAAAGAACAGACCGCCGTCGTCTACTGCACCTGCCCAGGCGAAGAGAGCAGCCGCGAAGTACTAGGACGCGCCCTCAAATTAGGCTACAGCCAAGTCCGCTTTCTGCGCGGAGGCTTGGCAGCGTGGAAGGCGAAGGGATATCAGGTCGAGCCATATTCGCAGCCCTTCCATCTGGACACCGCCCAATCTCAGTAGCTTCGCAAAAGAACTGGGCCAGATTGAGCCAACAACCGTAAAGATAGAAACGCATGCGGAAAGTCGGCCGCTCGCGTTCTGTCCCGCTCAGGCTTGCCCGGAACTTCACCTTCGTTACAAGGACGATGGGCGCCTTCCCCAATCAGTCCGATCATCTCCTCGAATCATCTCCAGGAATCATCTCCAAAAATCATCTCCAGGACAAGATAAGCGAACATCGCCATCTGCAATGCCACCCACCCAAGATCGCCGTTAAGGTAGAAGCCACCGTGCGTTTAAAGGTTGCTGGTGCCGGTGGCGACACCGCGATTCCCATGCCGTCGCCTCGTGCAGACGCTTTCTCCAGGAAGCCTAAACCGGAACTCCGGCGCACCGCGTGACAGCACCCGCGTATAGCGAATTTCCATTGACTCCTTGAGAGCTAGGAATTCGCGATTGCGGTTTGCGGTTTCGAACGGTTTTGTTATCGAACGATGTCACCTGGCGCTACCTCCCAGGTGCATAAGACATCTCAAATGGAGTACAACACTTGGTTGCACTCGCCAGGGCTTCGAAGAGGCGCCATAGCCGCGCCCCTGGTATGAGAAAGACTGCCGTACTATGCAAGTTTCCTTGGAACAGCCGATGCCAGATTTGCGCACACGGACGGCATACGGTGAAAACTCCAACCCGCCGATAACGAAGCGGAACCCCCGGAGGCTTAAATGATGAAGAGAAAACGGCTCGGCTTTCTCGTGATCGGTGTAGTGACGGTCATCTTCCTGTGCTCGGCTACGAGCGCAGTCGCACAGTTTCGTACATCGATTCAGGGAGTGGTGACCGATACGACGGGGGCGGTTATTCCTGGCGCGACCCTCACTCTCAAGAATCTCGCAACCAATGAGACTCTTATACGGACCAGCGGCGCAGACGGCGTCTATAACTTCAATGCGCTTCCGGCGGATCACTTTCAGCTCACGGTGGAGAAGGCCGGCTTTCAGAAAAAGGTTCTCGATCAGCTACAGCTGAATCCGGAGCAGCCTAACGGGATCAACATTCAGCTGGAAGCTGGCGCCGCGTCGACGACCATCACGGTGAATGGGTCCACACTTCCTGCTCTTGATACGCAGACCGCCAATACGTCCCGGGCAATTTCCGAGAACGAAGTCCAGCATATCCCGACTTATCAACGCGACCCCACCAGCCTCATCCGGCTCGTGCCCGGAGTTCTGGCCGATGGAGCACAATCAGGCGGCGGCGGCGGATTCCAGGCGCCAGGCACGCAGACCGGAGCCTCCTCGGGCGGCGGCGGCAATCTGGGACACTCGAGCAGCATTTTTTCTACGGAAAACGGCGCTTCCGCAAACGCCAACGGCGGGCAGTTCGATTCGAACGGGTATTCTGTCGACGGCATCAGCACCGAGAGCGCCGTCTGGGGCGGCGCCACGGTGATTACTCCCAGTGAAGACTCGGTCGGCAATATCCAGGTCTTCACCAACTCGTACGATGCTGAAAATGGCCGCTTCTCCGGCGCGGTAACTGAAATCACGTCGAAGAGCGGAACGAACAACCTTCACGGCAGCTTCTTCATTCAGCTCACGCGCCCCGGTCTCAATGCCTATCAGTCGTGGAACGGCCCACAGTCAGTGCAGGCATTCGACCCTACCACCGGGGCCAAGCTGACTCCCGCAGATCGCGGACTACTTCGCGATCAAGACCGCTATAACCAGCTTGGCGGCAGCATTGGCGGCCCTATCTGGAAAAACAAAATCTTTGCCTTCTTCGCTTATGAAGGACAAAGCCAAACCATCCAGGCAACCAGCACACAGTGGTTTCCCACCGCAGCCTTCGCCGGCCTCGCTCCGGCCGGCAGCATTTCCAGCACTTATCTGAACTTTAAAGGAGCCGCTGTCGCTGGCACTCCGATCGCCTCCGTCACCTGCGCGGATGCCCACCTCACAGAAGGCGTGACTTGCAATACGATTGCCGGGCAGGGCCTGAATATCGGCTCGCCGCTGACCACCGGACTAGGCAAGCAGGATCTTACTTACGTCAGCAACAGCACTCCCGGTGTTGGCAGCGGGCTTTCCAATGTTCCAGATATCACGCAATACACAATCGCCGATCCCACGGTCAGCGACTTCAAACAGTACAACGGACGTCTCGACGCCGATGTGACCAGCAAAGATCACGCTGCCTTCGCCATCTACTGGGTTCCTTCAAGCCTGTCTCATTTGAATGGCGGTCTCGGATACCAGCAGTTCAATCACGACCAGATAAACGACGCCTTCTCGGTCATCTGGAATCACACTTTTTCACCGAGCTTCCTCAACGAGGCGCGCGCCAATGCGGCTGGCTGGCGCTGGAACGAACTCTCCGACAATCCTCAGGCTCCATTCGGCCTGCCCGAGGATCAGTTGTACAGCCCGAACGGCACAGACCAGATCGGCAGTGTCAGTCTCGGAGCGCTCGGCGTCCCATCGCCATCTGTTCTCGATCAGTGGACGTACGGCTATAAGGACGTTGCGACTAAAGTTCTCGGCGCGCAGACCATGAAGTTCGGGTTCGATTTCACGCGGCTCTATTACCTCAACGACCCCATCGGCGCACCGAACTATACCTTCTATAACATCTGGGATTTTCTCAACGACGCTCCCGAGCAGGAGAGCGGGCCATTCCAGGCAACTACCGGTTTTCCGGGCGGCTTCCGCAACGATAACCGTGAGAACATGTGGGGAATTTTCTTTCAGGACGATTGGAAGGTCCGCCCGAACCTGACTTTGAGCGCCGGACTCCGGTACTCCTACTTCGGTCCGCTCACCGACAAGGACAACAACATGGGCGTGCTCCGCTTCGGCAGCGGCTCCAGCCTGCTGACTGGCATTTCCATCAGGACAGGCATCGATGCCTGGAACGCGCAGAAGCTGAACTTTGGTCCGCAAATCGGTTTTAACTGGAGCCCCTCACAGTTCAACGGCAAGGTCGTCTGGCGTGGAGGCTATGGCCTGAACTACAACCAGCAACAGCTCGCCACGGCGAATGCTTATGACGGCAATCCTCCGGGAACGAGCGCCGTACCGGGGATCAGCACCAGTCCGGCGAACATCAACCCGAACATCCTCTACGCGACATCGAGCAATCCGAGCAGCATCGTTGGATATCCTGCAAACCCGAGCGCAATATCTACCTTCAATGCTGCGGGCCTGCCTACAGTCGGTGGCGCAAACCTCGGAGCGCTGCCCACAAATCTGCCCACCGCGTACGTGGAGCACTATTCGCTCGAGACGGAGATGGATCTAAGCCATCAATGGGTAGCAAACATTGGCTACACCGGCAGCAGCGGCAAGCACCTGAATTTCAACTACGACTCAAACGCCTTCGCCGTCCTTCAGGGGGCCGCGCTCAATCCTTTGGTAAGCAGCATCAACACCTTCGGCAGCCAGGGCCGTTCCAATAACAACATGCTGCTCGCAGGCCTCAAGCATCAGTTCTCACAAACTTTTTCGCTGGATGCGCAATACACCTGGGCTCATAGTCTCGACACTAATTCGGGACCGTACTTCCGCAGCCCCTATCTCTACAACACCGATTTCGCCTATGGACGATCCGATTTCGATATTCGAAACGAATTCAAGCTCTTCGGCATCTGGCAGCCGTTAATCTTTCATGGCGGCAATGACTGGAAAGGCAAGATCGTGGGCGGATGGACGATTAGCGGAATACTGACGCTTCACTCCGGTTACGGATGGACTCCGATCTACACGGCGCCCCACCAGATCTATTGCAACGAGTGCAACTACGGATACCAGAACCTGCGTCCGTTCTATAACGGCAAAGCCCTTCACAACAGCAGCAACAGAGCCTTCAAGACCGGCAGCGACTTCCCAGATCCGGGCACGGCGACTACCGGCGACAACAACAATGAGTTCATCAACAACTACTTCACAGTTCCTGATTACACGAACGCTATCGCGGACAATCCCGGGCAGTTCGCAACCGCTCTTATCCCTCCGCCAGGAATTGGCCGGAACTCCTTTCCCGGTCCTAACTATCGCGACGTCGATATGAACCTTGCAAAATCATTCGGATTGCCCAACATGCCGGTATTGGGAGAAAAGGCCAGGATCGAAATCAAAGCCAACTTCCTCAACATATTCAATATGTTGAATATCGATCCAAGCACGATCTCCACCAACGTTGGAAATCCTGGCCTAGGCCAGGCGACGGCAGCACTCGGATCGAGAATTATCGACTTCCAGGCCCGCTTCAGCTTCTAACTCCTTTCTGGGTGCGCCCCACGGCGCACCCTTTTCCTTCTCTCTAGAAGTGGCTCGCCGCTATAGCGTTCAACAATGCTCTCGATACGATGGTGAGCACGCGAAGGTTTAGTCATGCTGAAAAAGTCTCTGTCATTTGCTGCTGTGTTAAGTATCTTTCTGTTGACCTGCCATCCGCTGCTTGCTCAAGAACAAGTTCAGATCGATGCGACCGCGCAGACGACGCCATTTCCTCACTTCTGGGAGCAGATGTTCGGCTCCGGCCGCGCCATTCTCACGCTGCGCGAAAGTTATCGTGACGACCTTCGTGCCGTAAAGCAGGTCTCTGATTTTCGCTATGTCCGCTTTCATGCCATCCTTCACGATGAGGTTGGCGTCTACAACGAAGACGAGCACGGCAATCCCGTTTATAACTTCGCCTACGTCGATCAGATCTACGATGGGCTGCTGAAGAACGGCGTCCGTCCCTTTGTCGAGATCAGCTTCATGCCGAAGAAGCTGGCCTTCAATCCCGATGCGCTTCATCCCTTCTGGTACAAGCAGAATGTATCTCCGCCCAAGAGCATGGAGCTCTGGGACGATCTGATGACGCACTTCGCCCGGCATCTTGTCGATCGCTACGGCATTGATGAAGTATCGCAGTGGTATTTTGAGGTCTGGAACGAACCGAATATCGATTTCTGGAACGGTATCCCTCGCCAGCAGTCCTATTTCGATCTATACGCCCACACCGCGCGTGCGCTCAAGGCTGTGAGCCCGCGCTTGCGCGTCGGCGGACCAGCGACAGCCGCCGCAGACTGGGTGGCTGACTTCCTGAAGTACACCGCTGCGAATCACGTGCCTGTCGACTTTGTCTCAACGCATGGATATGCCGACGACACCGTCGAAAACCTCTTCGGAACCAACGAAGACATCTCCATGGATGATCGCGTTTGTCGCGCCGTGGCTAAAGTGCGCGGAGAGATCAAGGCATCCGCCATGCCCAGCCTGCCGTTGATGTGGACAGAGTGGAATGTGCAAGGGCAAAATGAGTCGCGCGACACCATCTTTGTGGGGCCGGCACTCGCGAACACCGTCCGTCAATGCGATGGCATGGTCGAAATGCTCTCGTTCTGGACTTTTTCCGATGTCTTTGAAGAAGGCGGCCCTGTTCCTAAACCATTCGAAGGCCAGTTCGGACTTCGCGCCAAGGGCGGCATCAATAAACCGAGCTATTACGGTTACGAATTACTGCATCAGCTTGGGAACCGGCGACTCGCCAACCCCTCAAAGAACGTGATTGCGACCAGGACCGCTGAGGGAAAGATCATCATCGCGGCATGGAATCTCGTCGATCCCGATCAACAGGGATCAAATCGCACGGTGGAGCTGGTTTTCCACGGTGTTGCGCCCGATGCAAAGATCACCATTCAGCGTGTCGACCGTGACCATGGCAACGTCCTGCCTCAGTACGCGGCAATGGGCAGTCCACTTGACCCCACGCCCGATCAGGTAGAAAAGCTCAATCGTGAAACAACTCTGCCGGCACCAGAAACCTTGACTCTGAAAAACAGCAGGCTTGAACTGCAGCTCACGCCGAATGCTTTCGACCTCATAACCCTGGAATCGAAATAGCCCTCCGGCAGTTGGATGGGATCATTCTCTAGCGCACCCAGCAATCATGCACCGCATCATTCATCGCGAAGCAGAATCATGGGATCGACTGCAAGCGCGCGTCGAGCCGGCACCAGGGCTGCAATCACGCCCACGCGGAGCGTGCGTACAATGGCAAGTGTGAGCACGGTGGTAGGGGCGAATTCAGGCGCTTTTCGCAACTGTCGTAGTGCGGGTCGTATATCGGCATTCATACATGGTCTCGGCACGCGATCGTGTATTTCGTCGGGATTCCCCGGCTTGTATCGGGCGTGCGCACGTGCCGACGCGGCGGTTCCATGTGTTATCGCGAGTTTCAATCGGAGACCAGGAGACAACGCCAAAGTGTTGACCGGTTATAGTCGGTGCAAACTACCGCGGCAACGAGGCGGCGCAGCTCCAAAAAAAGAGAATGATCGCTAATCGCTGTTCCCTGCCGATATACTGCAGCCCGGGAACTCGCACGCCCGTATCTATCTACCCCTATGGGACGCTGGGCTTCATTGGCGATCGCGGCGTTGTACTTGTTATCCAGCCCCGTCCGTGCCCAGCAGTCTTCTCCCGAACAGTCTATGGGCGTCCCTTTGGAACAGACGACAGCTCCAAATCCGGCCCAACCCATCACACCCGGAACTCTTCTGCAACAGAGTCAGCAACAACAAACCGCCGGATCTAACCCGACCCTCTATCGCGACCTCGATCTGCTTCGCCGCGACGGCTTTGCCGCGGCCGGTTCAGCAACTGTTTCTCTTCGCGTCCTCAATCATGAAGGATTCACACCGTCTCACCTCGAAAGATCCGATTTCGCTCTCACCGTCAACGGCAAGCCGCGCGACTTCCGCCTGCACGCGCCCGGCACGCAGGCCGTCGTCATTCCTCCAATGGTCCTGCTCGTCTTTCCGCCGAATGATCCGGTAGTCCACAACATCGGAGTTCGCCAGGCCGTACAGTACTTCTCCCAGCAGCCTGCCGAACAACTTCCATGGCGCGTCGGCATCTTCGACTCCAACGGCAAAATGATTCCCTTCACCAATGGACGTTCGCAGCTACTCGCCTATCTCGACGAAGTTGCGCACACCACGGAGTCGTTTGAGTATGCAACCGATCCGGCCATGCCGCGAGAGTTGCGCGCGGAAGGAAGCTGGCTTGGCAAGGCTCAGCTCGCCATCAGCAACATGCAGCGTTACGAAGGACCAAAGGTCATTCTCGCCATGAATCCCATCGCGGGATCCCTCTACGGCCTGAATGACCAGATGCTGGCCCATGACGGCCCCGAAGACCTCCTCGGAGTCGCCCAGCGAATTGGCGGGCACATCTACATCGGCAATGTTGGCGGCCCCGATGTCTTCGTTCCCGGTGGAGAAGCAGCCGCCGATCAGCCCGCGCAGCTCAATGGCGCATCCTCGGCTGGTCCTCAGCTCGGAACAACACCGTCTTCTCACATGCGGGCGGATCCCGCCATGACTGCGGCTCTCTCCAACTTTGCCTTTCGCACCTCGCAGATAATGCAGACCGCCGCCGCAACTTTCGGCGGCTTCGCCAACTCCCTGAACGATCTTGCCCGCCAGATTCACCGCGACCTTGATGGGAGCTACGCACTCGACTTCGACATGACGCCCGAAGATCAGGATCACGGCTCTCCCGAAGTCGTAGTGCATCTGACTCGCCCGGACCTACGCGTCACCATCCTCGACGTCATCCCGGTGGGTGTTTCAACCGACATCGAGCGTGAGATGGATCAGAAGCAGATCTCCGCGCTATTGAAGAAAGCTGCAGCCACACTGATTCCGTCACCCGAATACCGCGTCACCCAGCGCGTCGATTTTTTTCCCCTCCACGGCGGTCTCAGGCCGGTGCTTCCCATGAGCGCGGCGATTCAGTGGATCGGCCACGGCCGCGGACCGGTATCGCTATCTGTGGCCGAGCGGGTTGAGGAGCAGAGTCTGTCCAGTATCGTCCTCGAACGCGAGATCCGTGTTCACTGGGATGGTCGGAGCCTCTCCTGGGAGCGCGATGGCCAACTCCATCCCGGCCATTACCTCTGGAGCATCGCGGTCCACGACGGCCGCGGAATCATCTATTCCTACAGCCAACGAAAGATTGACATTGAATTTCCGCGCCCCGGCGTAGCCATCAGCAGCCTCGTCGTCGGCAAAGCCTGCCGTACTGACGACATCTATACCAACGGACTTCAGCATCGGCCGCCGCTCACTGCTCAGGAGCAGCCGCACCTCCTGATCGATCCCATGCGTGCCGGCAACTGCCGCGTCGAGCCCGATGCTCTCGGCAGCTTCTCCCCGGCCGACACCGTGCATGCCTTCGTGCGAATCTATCCGCCGGAAAAGCTCGACAAAAGCAAGCCCGAACGCTGGACAGCAAAGTTCGTCCTGCGCTCTCAGGCTGGCGTCGTTGAAGCCGTGCGGCAAGCTCCTTTTACTATTGATTCCGGTTCGGGCTATCTGGCGTCCGTCCAGTTGCCGCTGAACATTTCGGATGTCATTCCGGGATCTCACACTCTCGACGTCGAACTACGCGGTCCGGGCATCCATAAAGATCTCAAGGAATCTCGCGCTATCTCGATCGCTGTTGCACCCGCAACTCCCTGATAGCTGCGCAATTATCGATATAACTCCCAGGGCTTGAGCGAGTGCTCAAACTTGCCCATATCGACTCGTTTCCCGCTGAATTGCACACCCTCCAACTTCAGGCGTGCCCGCTGTTCGCGCGCCGCAGCGCCACGCAGCTTGATCTCGCCGCCTGCGCCCAAGACACGATGCCACGGCAGCTGATCGACAGGATCCGTGCGTAAGAGTCGAGCAACGGCTCGATGATAGCGGGGATAACCTGCGGCTGCAGCAACGCCGCCGTAAGTGCTCACCTTGCCCGCCGGAATCGAAAGTATCATGCGGCGAAAGGCAAGATCGCGCTGCTCGTTCGGCCGTGACGCATCCCGCAGCAGGCTCCGTTTGGCTCGTTCAACCGAAAGCTGATCGAACGCGAGGTTTTTCCGGGAAGGTCTCTGTTTCGACTTGGGTTCAGGGCTCATCTGTTTCTCTTGTTATTTCGCTCCTACAAGCATCCGAGACTACACCATGACCTTCTCTCGCTGAGCTTCGCGCCAGTGCGCGGGAGGCACGCCCTCCCAGCTCCGGAAAGCTCGGACGAAGGAGTTCGCGTCTTCGTAACCGAGGAGATAAGCTGTCTCGTTCAACTCGAGCAATGAATTGTTGAGATAGTGCCGCGCAAGCTGGTGGCGAGCCTGCTCCAACACCTGCTGAAAGCTATAGCCTTCATCCTGCAAATGGCGCTGCAGTGTCCGCGAACTGATGTGAAGTTCGCGCGCGATGTCCTGCATCCTGGGGCGCTGTCCTGCAAGCTTTCTCTGAATGATGGCGCGAACTCGCTCGGGAAAAGTCTCTTGGCCTTTGTGATGCTTCAGTTCTTCATCGAGCTGCGGCGCGAGCATGGATAAGAGTTCCGCGTTGCGAGTGACAAAGGGCAAGTCCACATCGGAGCTGCGGAAAACGATGGCGTTCCGTGCGGCTCCAAAAGCGATGGGACAACCGAAATGGCGCTCCAGTGTCTTGGCATACGCACGTGGCCGCACAAGTTCAACCCGCAGCGGAGAGATACGGGTGCCGGTTCCATGCCGTGCGATACAGAGCACCCAGGCGAAGCAAAGATCGGTGAGAACTTCCGGTTCGGCATCATTGGCGAGAAGCCATCGAAAATGAATGCTCCATTCGTCGCCATCGGTCTGATGGATGATCTCTTCGGGGCAGGAGAGCTGTTTGTAGCTGGCCATTTGGCGCATCGCTTCGCCGAAGCTGGCCGTCGAAAGAGCGGCGAGAGCAATCGGGTCGAAGTGCTCCCGCTTGGTCTCTGTGCCTAGCTCAAGCCCAATTGCAGGATTGGTGCTGGCCTGTCCAATTCCCCGCCACAGGCCAAATAACTCTTCCGTGGTTACCAGGATTCGAGTTTGATCGAGAAGTCCGGGCGGTAGTCCTGCGTTCTGAAGCAGCGCAGACACACGGATTCCCGACTCTTGCAACCGTATCGGAAGCCGGCCGGGAATCCGGAAGTGTTTGCTCATGATTTATGCGGTTATGCGGATTTGAGTGACGCCATATCGATGGAGAAGCGATATTTCACATCGGATTTAAGAAGACGCTCGTACGCTTCGTTCACTTTCTGAATCGGGATAACTTCTACGTCGGCGGTGATGTTGTGTTTGCCGCAGAAGTCGAGCATCTCCTGGGTTTCGGCGATGCCGCCAATCGGAGATCCAGAAAGGCTGCGGCGTCCGAAGAGCAGCCCAAAGGCCGCGATGGAGAGTGGCTTTTCGGGCGCACCGACGAGGCAGAGGTTGCCGTCGCGACGCAGCAGGCCCAGAAGCGCATTCATGTCGTGTTCGGCGGAGACGCAGTCGAGGATGAAGTCGAAGCTGCCCGCGTGCTTGGCCATCTCATCGGCGTTCTTCGAGATGACGACTTCATCAGCGCCAAGACGAAGAGCATCTTCCTTCTTGTTCGGCGAAGTCGTGAAGAGGACAACGTGAGCTCCCAGGGCGTGGGCAAACTTTACCCCCATGTGACCGAGACCTCCAAGTCCGACGATGCCGACCTTCTTGCCCTTGGTGACTCCCCAGTGATGGAGGGGTGAAAAGGTAGTGATGCCGGCGCAAAGCAGCGGTGCAACTCCGGCGAGATCGAGATTTGTAGGGACCCTCAGAACAAAGCGCTCGTCGACGACGACTGAGTCGGAATAGCCGCCATAGGTGACGCCTCCGGTGTGCTTGTCGGGGAAATTATAGGTGAGGGTGAGATTCGGGCAAAACTGTTCGAGGCCATCTTTGCACTCGGGGCAGGTGCCATCGGAGTCGACCATGCAGCCAACGGCAGCGAGGTCTCCGGTTTTGAATTTCGTTACGGCTGAACCGATCTTGGTGACACGGCCCACGATTTCGTGGCCTGGAACGCAGGGGTAAACGGTGGGCATGGCACCGCTCCATTCGTTGCGTGCCTGATGGAGGTCGGAGTGACAGATGCCGCAGAAGAGGATCTCCATCTGCACATCGGTGTCGGTTGGATCGCGCCGCACGATCGTGGTGGAGGCGAGCGGCGATGTCGCACTGGCAGCAGAGAATGCTTTCGCGTTGTACATAGGACAACTCTAAACCGGCGGAAGAATTCACGGCATGCAAAATACGCCAATCTATATGCGAAGTACGCCACGCATCGGACGAGCCGAATTGCTCACCGCTAAAACTCCAAAGCTTTTCCGGCAGACGGCAGCAATAGTTTCTGCGGCTCCTGAGGGTAATTTTCGAAGTAGTATGGAGACACCAGGAGGACAAGTAATGGCTTCCGGCTCCGGCGACGTAACCCAGCTCCTGAAGGCGATGCACGCAGGCGATACGGCCGCTGCTGACAATCTGCTGCCTCTCATCTACTCCGAGTTGCACACCCTCGCCAAAGCCTATATGAGGCGCGAACGCCCGGAACACACGCTTCAAGCCACAGCCCTTATCAATGAGGCCTACCTCCGTCTGGCCGGGGAGGACATCGACTGGAATAGCCGCGCCCACTTCATTGGACTCGCGGCACACTTGATGCGCCAGATCCTCGTCGATCACGCACGCGCTCACGCCGCCCAGCGGAGAGCCGGCGGCTTCCACCGAGTGGAGATGAAAGACGACCTGGCCATCTCGCCGGAGCGGCTCGAGGAAGTCGCGTTCGTCGATGAAGCGCTCACTCGGCTGGCGGCCATCAACCCTCGTCACGCTCAGGTCGTTGAGATGCGCTACTTCGGCGGTCTCTCCGTGGAGCAGATCGCCCACGTACTCGGAATCGCTCCGCGTTCCGTCAAGCGCGACTGGTCGCTTGCCCGCATCTGGCTCTTCCGTGAACTCAAGCCGGTCCACGGATCCGGCGTTGCCGCTCCGAAGGTCGATGGCTGAAAGATCGGCAGCTGAACAGAAATTTTTCTTCAAATTGTTGCCCGGTTTTTCCAGCGGCTCCGCATTCCTCAGTGAAGGCAGTCTTTAAGATTCCTTCCCGTGAGGAACCGCCATGAAAACGAGCATCCGCATCCTCGCCCTAGCCGCCCTCGTCACCTTAGCGTCGCTGCCCCAGACATTGCATGCGCAGACCAAGGCTCTCACCGCGCAAATCAACGTACCGTTTGCCTTCGACTATGGAGTAAAGCACCTCAGCCCCGGCATGTATCGCATCGACATGCAGCACCAGAATCTTCTGATCCTCCGCGGCCCGGCGGGCCCGGTGATGGCCATGACCCGGCCTGAAGTAAACGGCGGAAGACTGGACACCGGCCGCGCAGTCTTCACAAAGTATGGCGACCGCTTCGTTCTGGATGAGCTATGGATCGCCGGCAATGCCACCCACCTGGACATCTACAATCCCAAGGCAAAACAGCGTACTGCGCGTCTATATTCCTTCGAGTCCAAAGCCCCCGCGCAGATCGAGTTAGCGCTTCTTTCCCCAACGAATACAGCAGCCGGAAACTGAGTGCTCTCAATCGGCGCACTATGACCATAAGCAGCAGGCACCTCTCCGGCGCGGAGACTCCTGCTTTCCTCTATCAGGAAACGGACACCCTAAAAACAAATGGCTATCCGCGCCGTGTCTTCAAGCGTAGGCGGGGAGACCCCGTCCATCACAGCTATCACCCGCCGGAGATGGAGCCGGAGTTATCCATCCGGCTGCAAAGAATGTACGAATCATATCTGCGAGGAACCTCAAAAACGGCAGCCTGTGCAAGGGTGAATATTACAAGGGAAAGGGCCGAAGATCACAGGAGGTTTGCCGCCCTTGCTCGAGTACAAAATGCTATAGACGTAATTCCCTATTTTGTTCAGTGGAATGATCACCGGCGCATCCATCGACCCATTGAATGTCTCGTTTATTGCTTCGTTGCTCGGGTTGCCACCGTTAAATTCCACCTTGAATTCCGGATGATTCGGCGTTTCGCATCTTACTTCCAAGACGCCTCCAATCTCGCCATGACTGCGTACCTGCAGTGCATCCGGATCGGGCGCTGTGTGAATAATGCTGACGGGCCTATGGGTTGGTTTTAAACTCTCCATTTTGATCCTCGCTCTCCTGGGAAATTAGCCTGAATGTCAGGCGATTGGAATCTGCGGGGGATATATCGCGGTAGATGCTCGAACGATGATCGAGCATAGAGGCCAAGCAGCTTACGAGCTATTCATTTGTCCTCCTATCGAACGAACAAGAACACGGCAAGCAATCGCCTCTCAGAGATCTCTGATGCCAGATGGCCGGTCGACTTCCGCATTTGTCGACTTCGCCCGGATCATCTGCTGGTAACGTAGATCCTTACGCAGAGATTCCATATCGGATAAAGGAGCGAGCTGAGCAGCGCTGGCGCCCCTCCGAAAAGATGAAGCCAGCGTGGCCAGTGCTTGATCGCGTTTCCCCAATATCTCTAGGATTCTAGCTTTATAGAGCTGCGAGTCCATGTCGTTGGCTCCCAGGGAGTCAGCCTTTTGCATAAGCACAAAGGCTTCTTGCGAACAACCCAACTTTGCTCGGTAAAAGGCCAGAAGCATCCAGCCGGGGCCGTTGGTTTTGTCTGTTTCCAGATGAAGCTCCGCCGCCTTCGCCGCGCGCAGAAATGCGGACTGCGCCTGGCTTCGGCTATTCGGCAGCGCAGAGTAACACTCTCCCAGCTCCAGCCAGTTGATATCGTCGGCCGGGTTAAGCTCAGTCGCTTTGAGCGCAAAGGGAAGAGCCTCTTTATACTTTCCCTGATAACGCAGAGCCAGCGACATATTCTGCGCTGCTTCATCAAACATAGGATCTACGGTAAGACTTTTCTTCAAGCTCTCGATGGCAGCGGCAAAATTCCCCGTTTGGACATACTCCACGCCCAGATTGCTCCAAACCAGCGAATTTCCTGGAGCGGCTACGGTTGCGTCGCGCAGATACTCGATCGCCTTCTGAAATTTTCCTTGAGCGTGTAAGACAAACCCTAGCTCGTTGTAGGCAAGCCAGTAATTGGGTCGCTCCTTTAAGACTCTTTCGAACGTCTGTTCAGCGTCAGTCCATCGTTCCAATCGACCGTAAAGTTGAGCCTGCCACACAAGTGTTTTTGGGTTAGAGGGGTCTAGGGCAAGCGCTTTGCCGAACTCGCTTAGTGCTCCACGCTCGTCGCCGGTTAACTCCGATACCAATGCCAGAGCAAGATGGGCATCCACCAGGTGCGGTTCGAGTGACAGAGCAACCTGACAGTTCCCGCGTGCAAGGTCCAGCGCGCCCGGATCACGTCGTATTCCGTAGAGACGGCCGTAGGCGATGGCCAGCTCTGCGTGAGGCTGCGCATAGTGCGGATCTAGTTCAATCGCTTCTTTGTACTTTTCGATAGCCGCATCGAGACCGCTGTCATTGGGCAGCTTCATCAGCGCTTCGGCGGATTGAAAGGCGATATAAGCGGAAGCAGATTGCGTGCCCTGGTCGATTCGCGCCCGGCCCTGCAAATAGCCGTTGACATCGAGAAGCCGTGCTGCAGCCTGGACCGCTTTGTCAGAGAGAGACGTGATATCCGCGAATGCGCATGTAACATCTCTTTCGCGGATCGATTTATTCGAATAGGGATTCAGCAAGCGCAGTATCAGCTGAAGATGACTTACTCCCGGAACTGCAGATGCGGCCAAAATCAGATTCGCTCCAAGGGGATCGCTGATCTCCCTTAAATGAGCATCGGAGGGAACTTCCTGGTGTGCGTCCTCCGGAGAAATCACGAAAAGGTTTTTGTCGAAGGCCTCCAGTCGCTCAAGTTCTCTCTGAATTGCACTGAGAGCGCCAGATAGCATAGGAGCTAATTTGTTATCGGAAGTCCTTGGCCAATTGAGCAGCGCGACGAAGCGCTTAGCCGGCAGCGGATGTAAGAAATCTTCGACGGAATCTTTCTTCCACCAGGCGACGCCGGCCGCACTACAGGCACCCGCAGCCGCGACTCCGATAAATTTGCGCCGGGTCCACGATCTGCCTGGTTTGAGGCTTAGCGACTCCAACGTTTCCTGAAACGCTCGGCATCTACGCTGTGGATCTTGATCGAGGCATGCCCTGATCAATTGCGCGCAAGAAGCAGGTACGCCAGATAAGCTAAGTGACGGGCTGACCACGGGAGATGTTGAGTCTGTCGCCTTAATGGGCTTTTTACCTGTGAAGATTTCATGCAATACAACGCCTAAGGCATAAAGGTCGCTAGCCTGCGATGGGGGATGGCCCATCAATACCTCGGGCGCGATATATGCTGGAGTTCCTGCGATGATGGCCGGGCCGGGGAATGTGGGTTCTGCTTCGAACGCGCGAGCCAATCCAAAATCGGTGATCCACACCCGGATATCTGCTCCTGCCCCGTCGAGCATGAGGTTGCTCGGCTTAATGTCCCGATGAACGATACCGGCCGCATGGATCGCGGCGATTCCTGCGGCAATTCCCTTAAGGATCGCCTGTCCCTCCTCAGTCGAAATCGGAGTCGATTCCCGAAGCTTGGCGGCCAGAGTCTTGCCCGGCAACAGCTTCATGGTGAGGAACAGGAAGCCCGGCGGCGGTTCCTCACAATGAAAGATGTCATAGATCGGACATAGGTTGGGATGGCTCACCTCGCGTGCCAGCAAAACCTCCCTGGTAAATCTCTGCTGAAGGCCGGGATCGGCAGCTATCTGCGGGAGGATGGTTTTGAGCGCCACGTGTACGCCGCACAGAAAACTGTCTTCCACCTCATAGACCTCTCCCATCCCTCCTTTCGCAACGAAGCGGACAATAGTAAATCTGTCGATCAGTATCTGGCCGGTTCGCAGCCGGCCGGCACGAGCGCCATTTCCGATCCAATCATCGAATCGATTCGCGTCTCCCGGCGAAGCCGTATCGGTCGATGCTTCATGCATGAAGTCCAGAGGCCCATGCTGAAGAAAGCTACCGGCCACGGCATCTTCAGCGAGAAGCTCTTCGACCAATCTTCGCAGGGCAGGATCGCTCGGGGATATCTTATCGAGGAAGGCAGTCCTCTCTTCCGCATCGAGAGCCAGCGCGGCTTCGAACAGTTGCTCTGCGGATTCTCGTCGATTCGACATAATCCTCGGCCCATCCAAGAGCCTGATTTACGGATATTGTTGCAAGCGACTGACACATGACCGCCAACAATTTGTAGATCGAATAACCTGCTTTGCGTGCGGTTACAGTTTGGAGCTATAAACCGTCTTCTTCAATCCGGACTCTGCGAACCTGGGCGAGTCGTAGCACGGAGTGATAGAGAGCTTATATCAATTCAAGCGGGAGGTCAGCCTGTTATTGGATACTCATGAATGAAACTCACAACGAGAGGCCCCGGAGACACTGTCTCCGAGGCCCCAATAGCTGTCTAACCCTTTGTCATTTCATGGCTACCAGTACATGTGTGCTGCTGGAAACCATCGCCTCCTGGACACGGACCCTCGCCTCTTGCTTGGACATGGGAAGCGCGACATTCACAGAAGCGGCGGGACAGAGAACTTCGCTGAGGAAGTACTGGTCGCCATACTTAGTGAAGATGAGTTTAGAGTCGTAGTCCGAGGCATGAGCATCGGGGCGGGTCGTGGTGAATACGGAATGACGCTTGTCGAGGCTTTGAATCAAGATCACCCCGTAGTCCGCAGGAACAATCGTATACGTGCCTGGAGGAAGCAACTTGTTGCCCACAGTGAAATCGAAAGGCACGTTTGCCTGAACCCCGGGATCCTGAGCCAACGCGCTACCCGCGGCAACAAAGCTTGCCAACGTAATGACCAACATTGCTGTAATTCGTTTCATGGCAATATCTCCATTTTCTGAAGTGTCTTGATCGACCAGCTTCATTCCTTAATGCGGAATCAAATGGAAAAAGGGGCAACGCCATGGAATCGATTTGAGAAATAAAGATTGCGTGAGGGTTTGGTCTGCAAAGAGGCGCGCTTTGCGAAGGAGGACTAAGCAGCCCATCACTTGCATCTTTGGCAAAGCCGGAGATAAACAGGGACATCTCCAGCAAAAGATCTTCCAGAGAATCTGGAGGCCACTCTTGACGCCGTTCTTATATCGGGAGAAAAAATCTGACGTACCTTTTTTATAGGTACGTCAGATCCCGCTCATTTATTTGTCGAGCTGAAGAGGAGTAACTGCACATTTCCTACTTCGAAGCGGCTTTCGATGCTGCATCGAGAATCACATTGGCAACCTGCGCCGGCTGAGCGAGCATAATGACATGGCTGGAGGCGACGGTGGTGGTTGTCGCGCCGATCTTCTTCGCCTGCGTTTTTTCGAGCTCGGGTGAAATGGCCCGGTCGTTGGCTGCGACGATGTACCACGAAGCCTTCGACTTCCAAGCTGGATTGGTGACTTCGCCCTTCATGGCACCAACGCTCGTCGGCACCTGGGTCGCGGTGAGAATCGCAATCTCTTTGGCAGAAAGGTCTTGAGCGAAGTCCTCAGCAATGCCCTTAGGAGTGAGTTTGAGAAATCCACTCTTGTCAGGACGCAGCTCTGATCCGATAGGTGTTTGAACGCTGGTGATGAGACCAAAGGCAGATTCGCCCTGGTCCGGAGCCACGGCCGATATATAGACGAGTCCGGCGACCTTAGGATCGTTCCCGGCTTCGGTGATGACAGCTCCACCGTAGGAGTGACCAACCAGCAATACTGGCCCATCCTCGAGAGCGATTGCCCGCTGCGTTGCCGCAATGTCGTCCGCAAAGGACGTCAGCGGAATCTGGACGGCAACAACATGCAGGCCCTTCGCTTCCAGCAATGGAATGACCTTCGACCAGCACGAACCATCCGCCCACGCCCCATGAACGAGGAGTACGGTTTTTGCCCCTGAGGCGGAAGATGTTTGCGCTGTCGCCTTGGCGGCAGAAAGAATGATCGTGAGTAATGCGGCACACGCCACTGCCACATTTCCAAAAGACTTGATTGCTTTCAATGTGTTTCTCCTTATATATGTGAAATATCTGCCCAAAAAATCGAAGTTATTCTTGAGAACTCATACGGACGGAGCTAATGCGAAGAAACACACATTCTTATGGCATTTTCACATTCGCTATCCTGTTACATCCGAGCTTAGTTTTGGATAAGGAAAAGCATCTAGGTGAAAACGATTAGAACTTGGTGATTCCTGCTGCATATGTTGAGAACAATTGAAAAAACAATGTGTAAAGCCCTGAATCATCGGGCGTACAAGCACCGTGCGCCCATAAGAGGGGCATTCAAAATGTCGAAGACTTGAAGCAACAGAAAATCGAGTCTGCCGATCTTACGCAGCCGCGGAACTGCGCTTGGAATTATTGGGGTAGGCGTTCTCTACGCCGGGTAGAATCTCCACAATCTGAAAGTAGCGATCCCAGAAGGGCGTTTCCCGCAGAGCTTCCACGAGAAATTCGTATGCGAGATGATCCGTCGCCTCCCATATCCAGACATCGGTGACCCGGGCTGAATAAAACTCCACATCATAGAGACGTAGGATTACTTCGGGAGAATGCTTCTTCAGAATTGGCTCAACGTGTGTAGCCAGGAGCCGAGACCGCTCCTCTTTGCTGAATCCATGCCACTCTGGCATCGATTTCACCAGCATGAACGCGGTGAGCACGATCTTTCTCTGCTCCGTCGCACGCCCCTGTTTGTCCTCAATCATTTTCTGTCCTTCTTTCCATGCGATCTTGGACATAGAATATGAGCGAAAGCTCATGTGCGCTACTCGCATTCCGCCCAAGGCAAAACCAGGCCGCCGCAAGCTCTAGACCCTCGTAAACAGCCGACGCAATCGCGTGCCACCGAGACAGTGAACGCCGTACTCGAAGCGGCAGCTCGCATATTGGAAAAGCATGGCTTCGAAGGCTACACCACCAATGCCATCGCCGAACGCGCCGGCGTTAGCATTGGTTCTCTCTACCAATATTTTCCCGGCAAGGATGCCGTGACGGTTGCGCTGATCGAGCGCGAGTTGACTTTATTGTCAGCGGATGTGACCGAAGCCGACTCCATTGCGGACTATCGCGACGCGATGCATCACTTGATCAAGGCCGCGGTGACTCACCAGATGAGACGACCCAAACTCGCACGCTTGTTGGATTTTGAACAGAGCCGGCTGCCCATCGCTCCGCGCATTCGGCATGTAACCGACGCGATACATCGGACACTCCTACGGACATTCAGCCGGCCCGGCGCTCCTTATATCAGGAACATGCAGGAAGCCGCCTTCGATCTAATCGCCATCGCGAAGGGTATTGTCGATGCGGCTGGAGAACGCGGCGAGACGGATGCGCATCGACTTGAGGAACGAGTGCGCCGCGCCGTATATGGCTATCTTGGTATATCTTCACCGTCGCGACGTGGCCTTTAGTGAGCAAGCGACAAGACCGCCGCTCAGATATTTTTCCGGAATGCACCGGCAGAACAGATGACTGCCACGTACACCATCCTCTGAGAAGTAAGCCCTCATCATGCGCAAAGCTCAATAACAGTGCCGCACCAATAGATGTAAAGAGTTCGAAATGCGGGTCGCCAAATCCCGTCAGGGGTGATCATTGCTACTAACAGCGGAGATTCGAGAGGCGCGGCACAAACCCAATTTCACCTGCCAACTCAATGTACGAAATCATTCCAATTGCGCGCTATTGTCCGCAGATGAGATCAGGTTCGGCAGCTGGGATCTCCCGCGCTCAAATCGACAAAGCGATTTACGAGAAGGAACTCATGCTTCGGCGGGGGCGCATTCCAACATTCGAAGCAGGGATAGGACGAGCCTCCGGACATCACGAGGCTTCTGTACCCGTAGAGAGTGTTTTGTCCAGTTCTTTGAGCCGGGTAATTTTTTCGACGATTGCAAGGTTAATGAAGTGATTGAGAGAGATCCCTTCAGTCTCGGCAAGAACTTTCGCTCTGGCGAGCGATGACTGCGGCAACCGTAATGCAAAACTGCGAGCGATGTTCTCCGTTTGGCCCATACTGAGTGTCTCCGTCGAAAAACCAACGATACATTCTAATACCGTAAGTGGATCGGCATTCCCTTTGTTGTCCTGCGGTATCTTTTGCTGCATTTGCCTGAAGCGACTATTTCAAATAGCAATCGTTAGCGAGGACTGGAGGCTTTCACATCGAATGCTTCGCCTCATGCAACGAACATTTCCACATGAACCGCATCATCCCGTCGGCATTCTCATCTATCTGCTTTTCGATTTCATTCTTAACCTGCTCGATGGCGCCCCTGCCGGCTTCAGAAAGATTGTCCTGCTTTAGGACATGGCTAAGCAGAAGTAAGGCCTCGAGGTCGCAGGCACGCTGCTGTGAATCCGTGCTTCCGGCAGTCAACAAGTCGTGTGCTCTGGTCAACAATACTTTTAGGTCCTCTCGCGAAGGCGCCGGAAAGCCGCAGCCTCGGCGTACGATGGCGCGGGTGGCAAGCCACGTGATCGCGGCCAAGAGTGACAGGAACAATAGGACAGTAAAGGTGAACACCGTAGGATGTATCGTCCGGCATCCCAACCTAGAAAGCCATGTGACTTATGTGGCACAGGCAACCACCATCGCATCAATCAACATCTATGTGAGGCCGCCTTGCCCCATATCTAACCAGCCTAGCTTGACATCACCGGCAACATCATTGAAGCTGCTGCAGATGGCCGGAGAGAAAATATTCCTGGCCCCTAACCTAGCGACCTCCTCCACCTAATCTATTGGTCGAGACTTAATCGATTTACATCCTTGAGTCTGCCTCCGCCTATAGTTCGGAGATACAGCCTGCAAGTGTTCTTGTCGATAGGTGGACTGTCAACCTCACCGAAGTAATCCCCGATGTTGACGATGATTGGAACCTGCCATGATTTCCGCCGAAAGTAGAGAGAGAATAATTTCAACATCTTCACACAAAGCATCTGATCGGATGGAAAAAGGAGCTTCTCATGTCCGACGAACGCAGGCAGCGCCTTTACTTTCCACTCCGCCTATCGGAAGCGGTGCGGCGTGAGGCCCACGAAATGGCTCACGATGACTGCCTCTCTCTCAACCAATTCATCAGCGTCGCGGTGGTAGAAAAGATCTGCCGGATGGAAGAAGCGAATCGGCGAAATCAAGAGGTCAAAGGGCATACGATCAGGCCGTGGGATAAATCCAATGTGGCGCGGCACTAGATTCCGCCGGTCGACGTGACTGGCAAAGCTGGTAGAGAGCTTTGACTCACTGGAAAATTGTAGACGTAGAAGTGCTCGAAAAATTGATCGCGCTCTGAGGAAGAAATGGCAGCGAGAAGGCGAAGGCATACGTTACTTGAACGCTGACGACGCATGTGGGGCTATCGGTGCCGTTCACGGTATCGCAAGCCGCTCCGGTCGAAGTCGTTCCTGGCCAGGTTGTGACCACGCCCACCTTACTGCTCATAATGCCAGGCGGGATATTGCTATTCACGAAGCTCGTGACTTGAGCGCTGGTAGCGGTGCAACTGAACGTAGCGGGCGTCGTACACGCTGTGCCATTCCACGACGAGCCTCGTACCATCGCATAGCGGGTCGCCTCCCTCGCCGCGTTCACCACATAGTGTTCGGCGAAGACGGCACGCGATCCATCGATAATCCCAAAGACGCACGCCAACACCACACTGAGCGCCAGAGCGAACTCGACTAGTTCGCTTCCCGATTCATTCCGTTTGAGGCTCATGAAGCGCGAGGTTGCAGGAAAGGCTGCGACCGCGCCCGCGTTGTCCTCAAGCGTCACGCCCATTTCAATCTCCTCCGGATCGCATCTCGGCGCTGCCCTGCAGGACGATGGGATTGGGAATTCCGGGATAGATGAGGAGGGGAGTGTAGGAAAAAGAGGTGGTGACTTTCACATAATTTACGTAGTTTTCGGCGCAAGTCGGGGGTGTGAGGCAGCCGGAGACGGCCGAGCTTCCATCGTGGCACTCGCATCCATAGGTGGCATTCGCGCTCGAGAGCGCAAGACCCGGCACGTCGAGCCTTGCAGCGGCGACCATTCCTGCAGTATTGCTGGGATTCTGAGCTCCATAAAGCGCACCCGCGTGGGCGGCAGAGGACACTTCAATAGCCAAGGAATAAGCCCGTCCGAAATCGATGGTGGCCACCATCATGAGGACGAGTATCGGCAGGATGAGGGCAGCCTCGACGAGGCTCGATCCGTCGGATTCTGCGCGAAATCTGCGATAGCTGATGGGCAAGACGCCCCTCCCTTGCGCGAACATCATTGCACCAGCTCGACATTGTCGCCGTTCAGAGGCGATCCGCTTTGCAGTGTGGCATAGTTATTACCGAAGCCACTTAAAATGGCTCCGGTGAAGGTAATATCTTTGGCTACGAGGATGTTATAGGACGCAGAGACAGCGTTAAGGTCATAGTCTAACGGCGCATCGGGAAGATAAATAGCGCCTGTGAATAGGCTGCTGCTCAGTATATTGGAGAAGTTTCCGAGAGCGGTCACACCGTGCGCCTGAAAGAACAAGACCCCGCCATATTCGCCGCTGGTTGCCGCGGATAAAGAGACGGTACTAAGCCCGAGGAGTGAGGCGGCGCCGATGGAAAAGCTGCCTATGGTCCCCTGGTTATAGAACATCACGCCATTTCCGGTGATTGTGGAGATCGCGGAGATGTTGATGCTGAGGCCCCCGGTCGTCCCTAGCAGACCGGGCCCCTGGCGAAGAATATAAACGCCGGGCGTGAAGGTGATATTGGTGAGCAGGCCCGCGATAATCGAGATTCCTCCACAATAAACTCCTGGGTGGAAGACGATATTGCTGCCCAGTCCCAGTGTGATGAGGACCTGCGACGACGATCCGGTATAAGGCGAGCCGGTGCTGGTGCCACACGTGCCGCTGGCTGCTGCGGGGGCGGGCAGGTATGCGAGAGGATCGGCCGGCTGCGGAACCGGAACACCGGTATGCGGCGGAGGGCTGGTAGTGCACAGCAGACCAGAGGCGCCGCCGGTGATATTGATGCTGGGTACGTTGATCGCTAGGCCTACGGCGCACGAAAATGCATTCGCGGCACTGGATTCATCTACGATGCCGCAGGGGATATTCATGCCGAGAGCGGCAGTCATCTGGATAGCCGGTGCGCCGGCGGGATCGAGCGCATAGATGCAAGGACCACCGACTCCACGTGCCGCTTCCGCCCGCGCGCTTATCGGAACTGTACTTATCCCGAGAATGCGCGCGAAATAAGTAGGCACATTTTCGGTGACGATAGCTTCCGCATAGTTATAGTGGGGCGCGCCGGCGTTAGGATCTGTGCTTAAAGAGCAGGGCGGATTGTTGACGGTCAGCGTGAACCCGGGGCCGGCGGTGCCCGCACAGTTGGTCAACGTTGTAGTGACGGTGTACCCATTTTCCGCCACCGCCTGTTGCGCCGCTGCTTTCATGGCTGGGCAATTCGAAGTCGTCCCGCAGATGCGCACTTCGATAGCTGCCGCGAGGGCCGCAGCATCGGCGACCGTCTGCAGGGCTCGCTTCTGGTAGCGAAGATTACCAATATCAATGGCCAGGCCCATGAATCCCAGAAGGACGACCATGCACAGCGCAGCCACCACCAGCGTTTGGCCGCGGTCGTCCGCCAGGCGGGCAAAGACGCTCGGAATGGGAAGGCGCTCGCGCATATTCGTCCGCTACTCGTGGCCCTCCATCCGGATTACGTCGCCGATCTGAATCCCGGCTTCCTGGATCTTTCCCGCCGAGAGCTCGAGGACGCTGCGCACCGTGAAGCTCACAGAGGTGATGCGCAGCGGCGCAAGGCGTCTCCACAGCTTGGCGACGCGATGATCCCGGTCGAGACCGACGACATCGATGGAAAAGGCCATGCCTACGGTGTGCACTCCGTTGCATGGCCAAATCCATATGCCCTCGCCGCTCTCCAGGCCGCTTCTACCCAGTAGTCCACGCATGCGGCTGAAAGTCGTGTGAGCCAAACCAACCTTCGCCGCGATGACATTGTCCCGCGTGGCGTTCCAGACTGTTATCGTGCGCACGTTCGCTGCTTCCTGAGGGTTATGCCGAGTGTTTGCTGCGGCGGTAGATGATGACGGTGAGCACGAGGCCGGCTAAGATTCCCGCGACAAGTCGAATGACGGTGGTTGAGTCCATGGTGCTTCTCTCCTTCGGTATGGTGAGGGTCCGGTTAAGATGATTGCCTTCCGGGTGGACGAGGCAACCATGCGTTATTTCGAAATGGTTTGAAGTCCGCTGCTGATCTCCAAAACAGCGGGCCCCAGGAGAACGATAAAAAGGCATGGGAAAATGCAAAAAACCAGCGGGAAGAGGATCTTTACCTTGGTCTTCGCCGCAATCTCTTCAACCTGCTGCCGCCGCTTCAACCGGAGATCTTCTGCGAACGTGCTGAGGCTCTTGGCAATCGGAGTTCCGAAGCGATCCGACTGGGTGAGCATGCTGGCAAACGCCGTCAGCTCTGTCAGCTTGACCCGCTCGGTCAGATTTTGCCAGGTCTCGAGACGCGGCCGTCCCGCTCGTTGCTCAAGATGCACGCGAGTCAATTCGTTGTACATGTCGGGATGCCCCACCGCGATCTCCTGGCTTACGCGCAGCAGAGCTTGGTCAAGCCCCAGGCCGGCATCCACGCAGATGACCAGCAGATCGATGGTGTCCGGAAGGCTGCGCCGGATGCGATCTTTCCTGCGCCTCGTCTTTTCGGTAAGCCAGATGCCCGGAGCCAGATAGCCGACGCCTGCGCAGATCATCACCCAGAGAAGGGTGTTGTCAGTGATGAAGCTGGCCCCGAAGGCGCAGGCCAAAGGAGTAAGAAACTGGGCGGCGAAGAAGATGTCCGGAGCGGCAGCGGCGCGGTAGCCGGCCGCGGCCAGCCGGTTCGCCGATTTGATACTCCCCCCCATGCCGAAGCGTGTTCGGACCTCGCGCAGGAGTCGCAGCAGCCGCCCTTCCAGCTGCTGCCGCCGGCTCAGGGCTTGCTGATCCGGCCGCGCTATCACCATGATGTCCAAAGCCCGTTTGGTCATCTTGCGCGAGCGCTCCATCATCGGCATTACGATCAATGCGAGGAGACAGAAGGACGCGATCCCGAGCGTTAACGCGAAGAGTATCTGCGACGTCATTGGCTAAACCTCGATCCCGTTCACGATATTGCGAATGATGAAGCCGCCGACCACGAGCAGCCCGCCCCCGACATAAAGCATCTTTCGTCCAGTCGCGTCGTTGAGCAGAGTCTTGGAGTATCCCGGATTGACGAAATTGATGACCACGAGCAGTCCGACGGGGAGAAGACAGAGAATCCATCCGGTGAGACGTCCCTGCGCCGTATGCGTCCTGATGTCGCGCTGAATCCGCATCCGCTCCCGGACGACGAAGACCAGCCGGTCGAGCACCTCGACCAGATTGCCGCCCGTGTCCCTCTGGACCAGAAAGGCTGTCACCATCACTTGCAGATCCTTCGACGGGACCCGGTCCAGCATCTGCCGGAAGGCTTCGCTGATCGGCAGGCCATAATTCTGCTTCTTGATGACCTCTTGAAACTCGACTCCAGCCGGCTCGGGCGCGTGCTCGGCGACAATGGCCAACGCAGCGACCAGCGAATGGCCCGCCCGGATGGAGCGAGCGCAGGTCTCTACGCATTCGGGCAGTGCGGCGTCGAATGCAGCCAGGCGCTTGCTGCGCCGGAAGCGCAAGTACGCCAGCGGCAGGTAGCCCGCACCAAGAGCGGCGGCAGCGGCAAGGAGCAGAAGAGATGTCGTCAACCATGTCGCGAAGAACACCCCTGCTGCCGCTGAGAGCATGATGATCAAAATGGTAGAAGCCGAGGATTGAACATGGCTCTGCAGAATCATTCGCTGCAGATAGCGTCCGATGCTGGTGCCGGCGAGGATCATCTTGAGAGATCCGAGACTTTCGTCTTGCGCGACGACCAGACGGCCATCTGCCCCATAATGATCGGCGTCCAACTCGGACGGCATACCCAGGACTTCGGCAAACCTGCTGTGGACCGCCTTTTGCCGCTTGCCCGGGCGCATGCCTACGGAGACAACCGCAAAGACAAAGATCAAGAGGAACAGGAAGACGAGAATGATGGGGAGCATGAGATGGCCCACGTTACACTTCCACCGAGTGGTTGATGAGACCTTGAGGTAAAGGAAGACCGGCGGCAGTGAGCTTCTCGTTGAACTTGGGCATGATGCCGGTCGAGTGAAAACGCCCTTTCGTCTTGCCGGTAGGCGTGACTCCTTTTCTTTCAAACAGAAACAGATCATTCATGCTGACCGTGTCGCTGAAGGCGCCGGTGAGCTCCGAAATGTGCGTGATGCGGCGGCTGCCATCGCTCATGCGCGCCACCTGAACGATGATTTGAATGGCTGATGCGATCTGGGCTTTGATGGCCCTCTCCGGCAGACGGATATCGCCCATCATGGCCATGGTCTCCAGACGCGACAGCGCATCGCGAGGCGTGTTGGCGTGGACAGTGGTCAGCGATCCGTCGTGGCCGGTATTCATAGCCTGCAGCATATCCAGAGCCTCTTCGCCGCGCACCTCGCCAAGCACAATCCGGTCGGGGCGCATGCGCAGAGCGTTGATCATCAACTCACGCTGGCGGACTGCTCCCCGTCCTTCCACATTCGGCGGACGCGTTTCGAGGCGAACCACATGATCCTGCCGCAAAAGCAGCTCGGCCGAGTCCTCGATCGTCACAATGCGCTCGTCTGCGGAGATGAACGACGAGAGGACATTCAAGAGCGTGGTCTTGCCCGTTCCCGTGCCGCCCGAGATCACGATGCTGACCCGCCCCTGCACCGCGCGCTGCAGAAGCTCAAGCATCGGGCGGGTGAGGGTGTGCGAGTGAATCAGATCTTCCGCGGTGAGCGGAGACTTGCCGAAGCGGCGGATGGAAAGGATAGGCCCATCGATAGCCAGCGGCGGAATGATTACGTTGACCCGCGAGCCATCGGCCAGGCGCGCATCGACCATGGGCGAAGACTCGTCCACGCGGCGGCCCACCGCCGAGACGATCTTCTCGATGATGTGCATGAGGTGGCGATCGTCCTTGAAGACGATGGTGGTCTTCTCAAGCCGGCCGTGGCGCTCTACATAGATGGAGTCGTAGGTGTTGACGAGAATGTCGCTGACCGTCGGATCATGAAGAAGAGGCTCGATCGGGCCCAGGCCAAAGACCTCGTCAACAATCTCCTGAGCCAGCTTCTCGCGTTCGGGAGTGCTCAGCGGAACTCCATGCTCGGTGAGCAGTCGCTGAATGAAGGCAAAGAGCTGCTGCTGACCGGCGCGGGTCTGGTTGAATTCGTTCAAGCGATCCAGATCGAGACGTTTGATGAGCTCCTTATGAACCGCCGACTTGATCTGCTGTTGCTGGGCCTCCGGCACACTCTTCGCCGGAGCCGCCGCGGGCTGGTTCTTCTCAGGAACACTTTCGATGCTGGTCAGATTCACGCTTTATCCCTCCTTTCTGCGATCCCTGCGCGTCTGCGATCACGATGAGACCGCTCATTTCCACAGCGATAGAAGCTGCTTACTCTTTCTCGGAACATCGATACTTTGCGGCGATCCCACCACCGCTTCCGCCCAGCGGGCGAACTTGTTAGTGAGCGTCGATTTACTACCCGGCGAAAGCGGCTCGCCCAGATTGGCGGCACGGACAAAATCCCCATTGCCGGTCGGGATGCGGACGGAGATAGGCAGCTTCATCGCCTTCTCGATCTGGTCGACCTGGACGGCATCGAGGTCGGAGGCGCGATTGAGAACGATGCGCAGCTTCTCCAGCGGCGAGTGCAGTGAAATGAAGTGATCGATGCGGCGCGAGAGATCGCGGAGCGCAGAAAGCTCCTGCGTCGAAATCATGTACACATGATCGGAGGCTTCGATGACCGGATAGTTATGCTCCGCGAAGGCGTAGCCGCAGTCGGCGAGGACGAAGTCGTACTCGCTGCGCAGAAACTCGAGGGTCCGGGACACGCTCTCGCGCTCCAGCTCCGTAGCCCGGCCGCAGCCGTCCGGAGAAGAGAGCGCGTGCAGTCCGCTGCTATGCCGGCAGACCATACCCTGCAGCAGCTCGCTATCCAGGCGGCTCACGTTGCGCACCACTTCCTGAAACTGGCACTGGCTGCCATCCATGCCGAGATAGATACAAACATGTCCAAGCTCGGGCTGATGGTCAATCAACAGAACTCGCTTGCGGCACTCCCGCGCCAGGAAAACTCCGAGATTGACAGCCAGAGTTGTCGTCCCCACGCCGCCCTTCACGCCGAGAAAGGAGAGCAGCGTTCCCGCCTTGGCGGGGCGATGATTGGTCGCCGCCCAACTGCGCTCCAGCCGGTCGAAAAGCTCGCTCAAGGCAGGCTCCTGTAACGAGGTATCCAGAAACTCACTGCAACCGGCGCGCATCGCCATAAGAATTTTGCCGGAGTTCGCGTTCTTCGAGAGTGCGACCACGGTGATCTTTCCCGCGAAGGCATGAGTGAGGTACTCCGAAGTTTCGACCGCCCGCTTGGCCGACTCGTCGAAGTCGACAAAGGCGATGCAGGCTCCGGAGGCTTGAATGAGTGGCAGGAAATACGGCCGCCGCTCCTCGGAGAAATACGATCCATAGCTCTCGATGGTGGTGCGCCAGGATCGGCGTCTGACAGCCCCATCCAGACGATCGACGATCTCTGCTGGCAGGTACACAGCAATGACCATTGGATCCGGCATCTCCGGTCCGCTCGCGAATGGCATGAATCGCTCTTTGGTCATCGGATCACTTCCCTCTTAGTTCTCCGGCTTCTGTTTCGGCAGCGCGTTATCGAAGGTCTTTGAATCCAGAGCCGGCACCGGAACCTTTGGCTCGTGGATCGGCTGATCCTCGGTGAGCGGGTCGACGACATCGGGGGTCACGATGACCACGAGTTCGGTGGTCGAGTGATTGAGCGACTTCGATTTGAATAATTGCCCGAGGATAGGCACGCTCGCAATGCCCGGCGTCTTGCTATAGGCATCGGTGATGCGCCGGTCGAGCAGACCGGAGATGGCGAAGCTCTGGCCGCTCTTCAGCACCACCTGGGTGGACGCGCGGCGCGTGGAGAGAGCTGGAATCTCATAGCCGTCGATGCTAACCGCATTGGTGTAATCGAGCGCGCTGACTTCGGGCGCGACCTTCAGTTGAATCGTGCCGTCGATATTGACCTCCGGAGTGAAATCAATCTTCACGCCGTAGGGACGAAACTGGATGCTGATCGAGGTAAGACCGCCGGCACTGCCCTGCACCACCGGAAAAGGAAACTCGCCGCCCGACAGGAAACTTGCCTCCTTGCCGCTGATGGTCGTTATGTTGGGCTCGGCAAGGATCTGCAGAATCTGCTTCGTCTGAAGATCCTGCAGTGTAGCTCCGATATTCAAGGCCGAATTGAAGATAAGGAAGTTGAGTGGATCACCTACCGTGACGGACTTACCTCCCACGCTCGAAGAAGAGCTGCTGCTGCCACCCGAACCGCCGCCCGCCGTTACGGTGAGCGAAGAGGGAAATTGAGTCGTAGAAGTTTGCGCAAGGTTGTTGCCGCCGGCGCTGAAGAAGTTGAAACCGAACTGCTGGAGCTTGGACCGGTCCACTTCTACGATCCTCACCTTCAGCCGCACCTGCTTCACATGCGAAGAGTTCACGACCAGCGCATTGAAGACATCTTTCGAATACATGCCGGCCAGCTTAACCGCCGCATCCGATACTGTCGGATCACTTGCAATCCCGGAGAGCACGATGCGGCCTCCATCTCCTTCGACGTGAATATCCTCATCCGGCATCGATTCCTGAAACGAGGCGCGAAGCCTGTTGATGTCCAGATCGGAGGAGAAAAAGTAGGGCTGATTGGCGCCTGTCTCGTCCCAAACGACCAGTGAGCTGACTCCAGCATCCTTCGAAGTGACCAAAATCTGATTGGGACTGGCGATGTAAGCCGAGAGCACCGCAGGATTGGTCACATAAACGCGAGCGAGCCGATGGATGGAATTGATGAAGAGCGAACGGCCCACCAGCAGATGGATGGTCTTCTCTTCCGGAGCTACCTGAGTGATACCCGCGGCCTCGTGTCCCGGGGCGACCACCGCTGCGGAAAAGGAGCGTTGCTGCGCGCCGGCCAGCAAGGAAACGCCGCCCAGGATGCAGCACCACGCGCATCGCGCAAGACGGCGCATCGAAGTGGCTTCACGCAAGGCCACTAAAAGCTCTCCGTGGATGACTTATCGCCGTTGACCAGTTGCACGCTGTACTTTGCCGGAGCTGCAGCGGCCTTTGGTTTGCGTGGCGCGTCTTTGACTGCGGGTTTGACGACTGCAGCCTGGCCGAGCGCCGCGAGCTCTACCGGAGCTGCGTTGACTTTGACGCTATCCCCGCCGTTGCGCATGACAAAATGCACCCGCCCCTGGGCACTGGCCAGCACCGCCTTCTCGGCATCCTGCGGCGAAACGAGGATCGTAACCACATCCACGGTGGTGGGCTTCCCTTGCGGATCGGGCTCCATCTTCTGGCCTGCCGTAAGGATCTGCGCATCCTGCAACACCATGGAGGTCACAGGCATCGAAGAGGAAGGCAGCGTATAAGTAACCAGCACATCGACGTGCGTCCCCGGCATCAGGAAGCCGGCAACGCCGACCACCTGGTCGGATTTCAGCGAGAGCGCGCGCATGCCGTCGGGAATTTTGGTCGACAGCCCAAGACCCGAGCCTGCGGCCGCCAACTGCCGCTCCTGCAGCGGCTCACCTGCACCGAGTGGATACAGCGCGGTGCGGCCAACCACATCCTGCGCGCGCGTGAAGGCGCCGGCGATAGGAACAGAGTCCGGCCAATGGATCGGCTTCACGTCCTCCGCATGCAAAATCTCCCCGGCGTCGATCGGCCGCGCGGTTGCAAGATATTCCGAACGCTGCGGTGCGCTGCCCCGCGCCCTCATCATCCGGCTGCCAAACCACAGCGTGCACAGCCCAGATACGGCGAGCGCGATGAGAAAGGCTACGGTCAGTCGTCGTGAATTCATCGGTCAGCCCTGAACTTTCTGGAGATAGAAAGTCAAAAAGCTGCCCGCAGCAATGGCCATGGCATAGGGGAGCCGAAGAGTCGCTCTGTTCTCGACGTTCAGCTCCGGATGCGGAGTAAGTCCCAGGGCGAGATGATGACGCAGCAGAGAAAACATATTAGCCAGGGTGCGGAAAAGAGATCCGCGGGCCACAGCCAGGACGAGCGCCATCGCTCCGCCTACCAGCGAGGTAAAGATCAACAGATACCCGGTCCATTGCAGGCCGGTGATGCAGGCGATGGCCGCGATCAGCTTCACATCGCCGCCGCCCATCCCTCCGGCAATGAAAAACAGCAGGAAGATCGCACCCGCGATGACCGCCGCGATCAGTGATGCAAGCATTCCCTTCCAGCCATCGCAGAGGAGGTGAAGCATGAGACCCGTAACCAGCGCAGCGGCGGTAAGAAGATTCGGTATCCTACGTATCTTGATGTCCCAACCCGCCGCCACAGCTGCAAAAAGCAGGCTCGCCGCACCATAGATCATCCTGCTGTTCGTCATCACCGTTGCTTTCCTCTATGGCTCGATCTTTATCGCGCAATATGGATAGGCGCACCGGTCGCGACACGCTTCTCCCGCACAAGCTTGAGGGCAAACTTGTTTGCCTCATCTCCCAATTCCCTGCCGTGATACACCGCTCCCGTCAGATCGTTTCCGAGCTGCCGGGTTCCCGGGCATTCCCAAGCCGGTTTCTACGCGGCGCCGAGAGCAGTGGTGATGGTCCCGAATAAGGTCTTGATCGCGGTGGCCAGGGCTGTCAATGCGGCGACTGCGGCGAGTCCCACCAGGGCGGCCACCAGAGCGTATTCGATCATGTCCTGTCCGGACTCGTCCGCGATAAGGTTGTGAAACAGTTTTGCGATGTTCGTCATATCCATCTCCCGATAATGCGAATTTGTCTTACGCCAACTGAAGCGATGCATTGCGTGAAGCAAATGGAGCGCTTCGCCGGTATCGCCGAACAGATGCCTTCGCGACAACCAGATCGGTGGAGAAGAAACGCCTCGATGCGGCGAATATAGATAGATCTGCCAAAACTATCGTCCATCTATGTTCATTGCTTGAGTGCTTGCACAATGTATCGGAACTGTTAGTGCCATATTGACTAAGTAAGGTTACCGATGGCAAGTACCTCGGTGATAATTCAACGCGATACGATATCACCAGCAATATTAGGTAACACGAAATAGTTACATAGGAGGCGCATTGCTTTGTAACATCATGGATTAAGAAAGCAATCCCGCGAGCATCCCGATTTCAGAACGGCCGCATCGGAGTTTCGATTGCATTTTTTGGCTTTGGCCACCAGAGCATTTCTTTCCCTGGGAGCGTGACCGTTGTTGAGTCCGAGCATCCGGCAACATCCAAAACATTCAATTTCCTGGATAACAGGATGCACCTCCCTACTCGCGCTCTCGATCGGAGCGGCCCTGCGCCATCCCCTCTCGCTGTGGCTCCAACAGGATCGCTGGGAGATCCCGGGACAACTCCGGGAACGGATTCAGGAATGGGGTCAAACGAACATCCCCGAGCCGCTCCGCCAATGGCTCCCGCCATTCACCTGGCGCGCTGCCGCCATTGGAGTTGCTGGCGTGCTCGGCTGGCTCTTGTTGTTTCTACTGGTGGAGCGGCTCTCGATTGAGTTACGGGCGCTTGGATTCCGCCGGGATCGTTTCAAGGTTAACCGCCTGCTTGAGGAGCAGCATGTGGCGCGAGCTCAGGACGAGGCTCTGTCGCGGGAGATTCGCGAGCGGAAGTGGATGGAGGCCAAACTGCTTCACCTTGCATTTCACGACACGCTCACAGGTCTCGGCAATCGTGGCTTCCTACTGGACCTGCTGAAAGCCCGGCTGGAGACGAAGCACAAGTTTGCTCGCTCGAAGGGCTTTTTGATCTACATCGATCTTGATCGATTCCGTACCGTGAACGACATGTTCGGCCATCGCCTGGGAGATGAGCTTCTGAGGCAGATCGCCGACCGGCTCAAGAACTGCATCTCCGACGAGGACTTCCTGGTGCGCATTGGCCAGGACGAATTCGCCATCCTACTGGGCGCGCTGCGCGATACGGAACAGGTTGCTCGCACGGCCGCGCATATCCTGCAGGTGATGGAACGGCCGGTCACGTTGTGCGAGATGAGCTTCCCGCTGACAGCGAGTATCGGTGTAAGCGCAATCCACGCGCATCATGCCGCCGGCGAGGAGGTTCTGCACGCCGCAGATACGGCCATGTCCCGAGCCAAACGCAGGGGTGGAAACTGCTACGTGTTTTACGACACGGCAATGCACGACGATGCATTGTCCAAGATACAGACCACCCTGCAGCTACAGACTGCGCTCGAACGCGAGGAGATGGAGCTCTACTACCAGCCAATCATCAATCTGCGCGATGGATCCATCGCCGGCGTCGAGGCGCTGCTGCGGTGGAATCACCCCACACGCGGGCTGCTCACCCCCGGGACATTTATCTGCCTGGCTGAGGAGACGAGCTCCATCGTTCCCATCGGAAGCTGGGCGATGCGGCGCTCATGCCAGGACATACGCCGCATGCGCGAGGTTTTGGGAAGAGACTTACTGCTCAGCGTCAACATCTCCGCAAAGCAGCTGAATGAGCCATCGTTTCTGCCGACTTTGATTGGGCTGGTCGACGATTGGGAGGGCGATCCGCGCTTCCTGCAACTGGAAATAACGGAGAGCATTTTCGTGAACGATGCAGATCGCGTGGGCGATCTGCTGCACACAATTCGTTCCCGTGGCGTACGCATAGCGTTAGACGACTTCGGTACCGGATACTCGTCTCTCGGCTATCTTCGAAACTACCCGATCGACACACTCAAGATCGACCAGTCGTTTGTGCGCGACATGGGAAGCGGATCTATCAACTCCGACATCATCCGTTTTATCGTCGACCTGGCCCATGGTGCAGGCATGAAAGTGGTCGCGGAAGGGATCGAGGCCGAATCCCAGGCCGAGATGCTGATGGAATACGGATGCCGCTTCGCACAGGGCTACTTCTACAGCAGACCATTGCCGCTGCCTGCGCTCTTGCGCCGGATGGAACATGAAGCACCGATACCTTTCTTCGAGGAGCCCTAGGCGGCACGGCGGCGTAACCGCGGGTTCACGATGGATGAGAGGCTCAAGCTCTCTTGTTTGCAACCAGTGCATGATTGGCCATCGAGCGGTCTGCGCATTCTCCTGCAGGCAGACGAGAGGGATAGTTCGATAGATGGCAAGCTCGACAGCTGGTCGAGGCCGCTCCGAAAGCTCAAAGGAATAGCGGGCGCAAACATGCGCCCGCCATTCCTGCCGCTTAACGTGTCTCGAGGTCGAGTCAGATACAGCGCTACCTCGCGCCGGGCAGAAGCTGGGCCCGGCGATTGCGCTGCTGGCAGCTGTCCGTCTCTTCCGTGCAGAAGGGTTTGCTCTTTCCGTAGCTAAGCACATGTATCCGGGATCGATCGATTCCCGCCGCTGCGAGGGCTTCCATGGTCGAGGCCGCGCGTCTCGTTCCTAGCTCCTGGTTGTACTCGTCGGAGCCGCGCTCGTCGGCGTAGCCCGCGATGGTGATGGCGAGTTGAGGATGCGTCTGCAAAAACGCAGCATCTTCCGCAATCACCGCCTGCTCCTCCGGGCGAAGACGCGCGCTGTCATAGCTGAAGAAGAGATCCCGGACGTGCTGCCGGAAATCGTCGCCTTCGGGGCCGGGTGGAATGATGATCTGAGCGCCCGCAACCTCGGACGAAGACGAGGGAGGGCGGTTAACTCGAAACGATACCTGGCAACGCGAGGCCACCGAGGGATCGGAGGCGAGCGCGACCCGCCCATCGACGCGGTAATTTCCCGGAGCCAGACCTTTGGTATCGATGGTGACCATGCGTCCCTGTCCTTGAACGGCGCCGGCATTCGATGTCCACGCGTAGTCGAGGTCATGCTGCTCAGGAACGGTTAAAGCCTCTCCGACGATCTGAACCGCATCGCCGGCCGCAACTTCCTGGCTGCTCACGCTGCATCCAAACTGCACCTGCGCGTTCAGCTTGGGCGCGATCATGGGCGGAGCGCCGGCATTCTCAGTCGAACCGCTCGCCCCTCCGAAGTGAAAGACGACGCCGGTGCTTACCTGCAGCTGATTCTCTGCATCGCTATCCCCGTTGGGCAAATCCGTACGAAGGAACTGAAAGTCGAAAGCCCGAATCCCAAATCTTTCGGTGAGCCGCACATCAACGCCGCCGCCCGTCGAGTAAGAAAAGCCGGAGGCGCTGCTGGAGCTTGAAGTTGAGGTGGGGAAATAGGAGCCGGTTCCACGCGCGCCGCCCAGGAGAAACTCACCGAACGGGGTGAAACGGCCGCGATGCCAGGAAACCCTCGGCCCGGCGAGGAAAGTCATGAGCGTGAGGTTCTGGCCCAGCGAGCTGATGTTGGTGGCATGGCCAGCGGTGATCTCGCCCGCCACACCGAGCCACGAGTTGAGGTTGAGGTCCGCGGAAACGAATCCTCCGTTCATGGTGAAGCATTGGCACGAGCCCGGAGGCGCATTGGCATCGATGAAGTTATAGCCTCCCGCCACATTAAAGCGTGAAGGATATTGGAATGAGTCCGGAGCGCTCTGCTGCGCGATCGCAGCAGAGCCTCCAGACAGAACAGCGAGGAAGAGAATCGGTAACAGTGGTCGCATCGTATGTCTCTCTCCTAAAGATTTCGTAACTCGTCCGGGGTCTCTCGCCGCCTAGTACAGCAGAGAGACCGTGGGAGAAGTCGTCAGCGGATTCGTATCGATCACCACGAACCTCTGAGGAGTGATGGCATAGACAACCGTGGTTCCATCGCCCAGGACAAAGCGCCCCGCCGTGGCGGCACTCACGTTCGTATTCGGATCGGTCAAGGTATACGAAGTTGTCGAAGAGACGCCGAGCTGTAAGACGTTCAGCGTGCCTACCCCGACATTTTCATCGAGCGTGTATGTCGCCTGACCGGCCCCATTCGCTGTGAAGCTGCCCGAAGTGTCGACGCTGGCCAGGGAACTGGCCGGGATCGTGGATTCGACAAAGGTTCCGTCCACAGTCGCGAGACTGAAGGGGGATCCGGTCTGCGCTTCGAACTGTCCGAGTCCCGCATAGCTCGTTTCCAGGAAGTAACCCTGATTCGGAGCGATGAGGTAGAAGACACGCGGCGGAGGCGGCCCGGAGGAAAGACCGAGCAGACCGAGCAGTGTCGAGACCAGCGATGCAGGTTGCGGGTAGTTCAGTACACCGCGCCCGTTGCTGTTGACCTCACAGGTCGAGGTTCCCGTCGCAGTGGCAGAGCCGAGCAACGCCTCCAGAAGGGTGTTGCCGTTGGCAAGCCCGGTCAGGCTATCGACCAGGCTGGTGAGACCGCCGCTGTCTACGTTGGTGGTGTCGCAGGTACCCGCGCCGTCGCCGCTGGTGCGGAAGACGGTAGCAGTCGAGAAGTTCAGTACGTTTTGCAGAGTCGCGCCCACCAGGCCGGGATCGGACTGAGCACTCTCATAGCCGATGACCGGACCATTCACGGACGCATTGCTGAAGGTGCTTTGCGTCTGCAGTTGCGCTGTTCCCGCCAGCAGAGTGTAGGCCGAGTGCTTATCGGTCGACATAAGGAACGCCTCGTTCGCGTTCACGATGTAGACCGCGTAATTGGTCGGGTAGAGTCCGTCAGAGATAGCGGTGTTGGACATCTCCAGTTGCAGGCGTCCGTTCTGATCGGCGCTCTGGTAGGAGCCGTTCAGCGGTGCGCTGGCATAGTTGACACTGGCGATATTGGCATCCGCCTCTCCGGAGCTGACATTGCCTGCTCCGTCGGTAGTGAACTGACCTACGGTCGCGACTGGTCCCGAGGCGACGCCGACCGTGCATGAGACGAGGCACGGCGTGTCACCTTCAAACCCGAAGGCATAGCTGCCATTCAATCCGGCAGCGTAAGCCGAGGTGGTTTGAGCCAGCAGTGTTCCCGAGCCCTTGGTTCCGACCAGCTGGTTATCGTCGTATTCGATGAGGCTGCCTTCGGTCGCGACCGTCGCCGGACCAACGGGAGCCTTCAGCGCAATGGCGTAGGTGAAGCTCTGATCCGTCGTGCCGTCGGCATTCAGCGTGGTGATGGTTACCATGCCTTGGCTATTCGCACCTACGGTGTAAGTTCCGAGGAAGTTTTGCGTCGGCACCGTTGTTCCGGTGGGAGTCGACGATTGGTGGTTGGCGTCGACCTCGCCGGCGGCAACGCCTCCCGCGCCGTCGGCGGTAAAGCTGCCTACAGACGCCGTGTGGTAAGCAAGCACTCCTGCTACCACATCGTCATAACCCTGGAAGAGATAGGCATAGGGCCCGCTCAACTCAGAGTCGAAGGGCGAGGATGGGTAGACCACGAGCAGGACCACGGACAACGATGCGGTCGCCGGTGTCGCTGCACTGTCCGTTGCCGTGACGGTGAAGCTGCTGGCTCCGGCTGCGGTGGGGGTACCGCTGATCACGCCATCGGCGGCGAGGGTGAGTCCGGCCGGAAGAGCTCCGGCAGTGATCGAGTAGCTGTACGGAGACGTTCCTCCGGTCGCCTGCAGCGTATAGCTGTAGGCGACGCCAAGGATGGGGTTGGGCAGCGTTCCGGTCAGGCTCAGCGTGCCCAGCGGAGCAATGGTGATGACCTCCAGCCCGGTGACGCTGCGCGCCGGGCTATTGGCGTCCGTCACCCTGACCGTGAAGGCCGCGGTCTGCGGGGTTGTCGGAGTACCGCCGATCGTGCAACCGCTGAGACTCAGGCCTGCGGGCAGTATTCCGCTGATGATGGCGCAGCTATACGGCGAGGTGCCGCCGGTAGCGCTGATGTTTGCGGAGTAGGATACGCCGACCGTCCCATTCGGAAGGGCTGTCGTAACCAAGGTCAGATTTGCCGGATCGATGGTGATGGTTTCCGTCCCGGTTGCCGTCCCCGGCGGATTGCCGGAATCAGTCACCCTGATCGTAACCGTCGCGCTGCCCGGAGTAGTGGGCGTACCGCTTACCGTGCAGCCGCTGAGACTCAGCCCTGCGGGCAGAGCTCCGTTGGTGATGGCGCAGCTATAAGGAGCGGTGCCACCCGACGCGCCTATGATCGCGCTGTAGGGGATGCCCACTATGCCATCCGGCAGACTGGTTGCGGTGAGCGCGAGCGTAGCGGGCGCAATCACGATGGTTTCGGGACCGCTGGACATCTGGGACGGACTTCCCGAATCCGTTACCTTCACGGTGACTGTCGAGCTGCCCGCCGTAGTGGGCAGACCGGCGACGGTGCAACCGGCGAGAACCAATCCCACCGGCAGAGTGCCGCTGGTGATCGTGCAGCTATAAGGAGCGGTTCCTCCGCTCGCTCCGATCGTTGCGCTGTAGGGAGTATTGACCGTGCCGTTGGGCAAAGTCGTTGCAGTGAGAACCAAGGCAGCTGGTGCGATAACAATCGTCTCCGGACCGGTGATGCTGACGCTCGGAGAGCTGGAGTCGGTGACCTTCACCGCGAGCGTCGCGATGCCGGCCGTAGTCGGTGTGCCGCTGACCGTGCAGCCGCTGAGGCTGAGACCGGCAGGCAGCGTACCGGTGGTAATGGCGCAGGTATAGGGCGAGGTGCCGCCCGTTAATCCGATGGGGGAGCTGTAGGCGACGCCAACCGTGCCGTTCGGTAGCGCGGTCCCCGCCAGAGCGAGAGCCGCCGGTACGACGACGATCGTCTCCGGACCGGTTACGCTGACGCTCGGAGAGCTCGAGTCAGTAACCTTCACGGTGACAGTTGCAGTGCCGGCCGTAGTCGGTGTGCCGCCGACCGTGCAACCGCTGAGGCTGAGACCGGCAGGCAGCGTACCGGTAGTAATGGAGCAGGTATAGGGCGAGGTGCCGCCGGTCAACCCGATGGGAGAGCTGTAGGCGACGCCAACCGTGCCGTTCGGCAGAGCAGCGCTCGTCAGCGTAAGCGTTGTAGCTGCGGCGCTAACGACAATCGATGCCTGGGCCGTTGCTGTGGCACCCGTCGAATCGGCCACTTGGACGGTGAAGGCTGCGGTGCCCGGTACGGTTGGAACTCCCGCGATGATGCCGGTTGCCGGCGCGATGCTCAATCCTGCAGGCAATGTTCCCGCGCTGATGCTCCAGGCATAGGGCGCAACGCCGCCGCTCGCTACCAGGGACGTGGTGTAGGCGGCACCTACGATTCCTCCTGGCTGCGGACCGCCCGTCAGGGCCAGAGGCGTTGCCGCCGGTGAGCCAGAGTTCGTAATAACAATCGTTTCCTGGGCGGTCACGGTGAACGGAGTCACACTGGAATCCGTAAGCGACGCGGAGAAGGCAAAGCTGCCGGCCGTGGTCGGGGTGCCGGTGATCGTATTCGTGGACGCGTTGAAGCTCAAGCCAGCCGGGAGCGAGCCGCTTGCGATGCTGAGCGCCAATGCGGGAGTGCCGCCTGAGGGGGTGATCGTCCCCGAGTAGGCCGTGCCCACAACGCCGGCGGGCAGAGTAGCGCTTAACGCCGGGTCGGGGTTGACCGTGATAGTGACGCTCTGCGCGCTCTTGGTGCCGCCGAGCAATGCCGAGAGAGTCAACTGCATCTGTGCCGTAAGGCCCGCGGGCGCCGTGTAGGTCACCGACGACTGCGTATTGCCGGAAAGAGTTCCGCATTGACTGCCGCTGCAGCTCTGTCCCAGGAGCGCCCAGCTGATCGCCTCGGCGCCGGACATGGTCGCAGTAACGGTGACCGTCTGGCCAGCATCGAGAACGATCGAGGACGCCGACAGGCTTGCGATTCCGCCGCCGGGATAGCCGCCGACACCGCAGCCCGAAATCGCCATGAACAGAGCGAAGGCAAAGGCGGCGATTCCCACGCGACCCGCGATGGCGGTGTGTAGAAGGTGAGACCAATCCCTGACTTTCGGACGGCTTGGCTCAGAATTCCGGCGATAGAACGTAGACATATGGACTGGCTCCCTCAAAATGTGTGTCCGATCATCCCTGCTGCAAGCATTGCGTCGATCCGCGCATTGCCTTGCAAATGCCTCTCCATCAGGAGTGGTGGATGAGCGGCGCCTTCGCCCAGCCTCGCGGCGTGTGACCAAAGGCATGCTCCCGTGCTAGCCTAAGTAACCCAAACACGGTTACCCAGACACATAGATATAACGGAAGCACTATGACTATGGAGATAGGGAAAAGGAGATAACTTCACGGTACGATATCGCCCGCGATATCTAGTTATTCTGGCGGCCTATTTTGAACCTATGATCTCAAAAATGGGAGTGTTACCAGCGTCATGTTAGTTGATATATCTGCCCGCTCACTCGTCCAATACACTGCTCGCGCTTCGGCAAGATAAGCGGTAGTATCCAGCCCGAGAGATGGCTGATGGTTAGATATTTCTCATTAGCTTTGACAAAGGAGCCTCGGAAGTTCCATCTACCTCGGAAGTTCCATCTACCTCGGAAGTTCCATCTACCTCGGAAGTTCCATCACCAGGAGTCAAGCATAGAGATGTTCTCCACGCTGGCCCAGATAATCCGGGCAAACCTCCAGGAAAGCTTTCGGCATCCTGTTCATGCAGTCATCTTCTTGCATCCATGGAAGGATGGACTGGATACCTGGGTGTTGCATCTATCTTGGTTGAGTTTTTTGCGCGAATGAAATCGCGGCCTCCGGAACGATCGGACAAGAATCTGCTTTTGTTCAGGAATGTGGGAGCGTCAATGCCCGAGTCAGAGAAACGCAGACAATCCTTTCCCCTTCGATTGGCGCCGTCCATTCGGCGACAGGCAAACGAGCTCGCCGAACGCGAGGGGATTTCCATCAACCACTTCATCAGCCTCGCGGTCGCAGAAAAGATCACGCGGATGGAAGAGAGTTATCTCCAGAAGTCCGTGAAATCGCGAGAACGCAACCCCTCGGCGCCGATTACAACTATCCGCCACTAACAAGCTTCGACTACCCGTCTACCAGAGCTGGCAAAGGCTCCCTTTGCACCCCTATCTTCCGGCTGAATGATCTATTTGTCCGCGATAGGCCTGGCTATCCCTGGGCTAAGCAAAGCTTTCTATGTCCGCCTCGCACTTCCTTCCTAATTTTTCTCTGAAGTGATATCACGTTCGATACGAGGCGTCCTCACGCGTACCGATAGAAGCGGTGTACAGTTCTGGCTCGACCGCGCAATGAAGCAAGAGGGAATATCTTGCCCCATTCTTTGTTTTACTAAGTACGGCCTGACGGAATCCCCCAGACGCAGCCCCGGCTCGACATAAGGAGAAACCGTGACCATCAACAAAAAGCTCTATGCCTCGTTTGGAGCCGCCCTCAGCTTCACTCTCATCCTCGGCATAACCGCGTGGCTGTCTTTAGCCCATATCCAGACCCAGACGAGAGTCAGCTCGGCAAGCACGCACAAGCTCGCGCTCAGTGGCCAACTGGAGTTTCATACCGCGAATATGCTGTCGCTCGAGCGGGGCATGGTGATTCGCGCCTTCACGAAAGATGCGGACGTCGTAGAAAAATACGACTCTGCCTTCCGCGAGAACCTGACGAAGAGCCAGGAGCTGATCAAGGAATATCAATCCATCACGACCAGTGAACAGGCGAGGCAAATCCTTCAAGACCTCGCGGCAAGTAACGACGCCAGGCTGCAGGCGCACGATGATCTCTATCGCCTGAGCCGTACCGGAGATGGCGTGGCGTCAGCCGCCTTCCAAAAGGGAAAGCTTTCGCCGATGGCAGAAAAATCCGACGCGCAGATCAAGGCGCTGGCTCAGATCTCCACCTCGCAAGTGACCGAAATCGCGGCCGGCAATGAGTCTTTGATCCATTCCAGCATCTGGGTTGTGGTCGTTATGATCCTGCTCTCCGCTGCGGCAGGTGCGGTGGTGATCTATATCGTCCGGCAAATCGATTGCGCTCTCACCCAGGTGGTGGCCGAACTCACGGAGGGCTCGCAGCAGACCGCATCGGCAGCGGCCCAGGTATCGTCGTCCAGCCAGCTGCTGGCGCAGGGTTCGTCAGAGCAGGCAGCATCCCTCGAAGAGACCTCGGCTTCGGCTGAGGAGATCAACTCCATGGCCCGCAAGAATACTGAAAACGCGGCGAACATGGCGCAGATGGTCGGGAAATCGAAGAAGGAGTTTCAAGATACCGACCGCCAATTGTCAGACATGATGGTAGCCATGGACGATATCAATAATTCCAGCTCGAAAATCGCGAAGATCATTAAGATCATTGACGAGATTGCCTTCCAGACCAACATTCTCGCGCTCAACGCCGCCGTCGAGGCCGCAAGGGCCGGGGAAGCGGGCATGGGCTTCGCAGTAGTCGCGGACGAAGTGCGCAGCCTGGCGCAGCGCAGCGCGCAGGCGGCCAAGGATACGGCATCGCTGATCGAAGATTCCGTAGCCAAGTCTGTAGCCGGCAAAGCAGTGCTTGGCGGGGTCGTAACCTCTGTCCAGCAGATCTCGAATGAGTTCACCGATCTGGCCACGCTGGTGGATGACGTGAGCTACGGCAGCCGCGAGCAGTCTGTCGGCATCGATCAGATTCGCACGGCTCTGGGGCAGATGGAACAGGTTATCCAGACCACAGCCGCCAATGCCGAAGAGAGCGCCGCGGCTGCGGAAGAGCTGAACGGGCAATCGGAAGCGATGAAAGAAATCACCGGCCGCCTCAACGGCATGGTTGGAGGAAAGCTCTCCTACAATCTCCCGTCCGCGACCCGAAGGGAAAACAGACCGCAGGCGCTCTATTCAACTCCGGCCATGAACATGCGAACTGCGCCGGTCAGGATGAGCTCAACACCTGGCTCCTTCCCCGCAGTATTTACGCCAAAAACATTGTCGAGAAGCACCTCGGAACGCTTTTCGCGCGAGCAGAGCTTCGAAGCATTCTGACGCTACTTTCAGGCGCTTTGGCAGAGATCGATGCGATGAAGCAGAAACGTACGTCAATCGAATCACGTCCTCGCCAATCTAGTCTTGCGGGTCTACCGCCATCGCAGCTCAGTCTGCGGCCGGGCCGGCAAAGAGAATGAGGTTCTCGTCTGGATCGCGGACGATAAAGGTTCTCGCGCCCCAAGGCTCCTGCCTCTGCTCCTGATGGAAGGAAACCCCTGCAGCCTGATAGCTCGCAAACAGCTGTTTGATTTCATTCGCGGTGGCAACCGTGATCGAGGCGGAGAGCAGATGTTCTCGCTTGCGAATGTCACCGGCGAACACCGCTTCGCGAACCAGCTTCAAGTTGAGCCGCGCATTGTCGCGGAAGACCTGCGCGTAGTGCGGCGGGTCGCCGTAGATGAATTCAACCGCGAAGCCAAGCTTACTTGTATAGAAATCGCAGGAACGCTTGACATCCGCAACGAAGAGCTGCGCCTCAATGGAATTGAGAACGGGACGCGGCGTCGCCGCTCTTGGTTCATCGATATGCGGCGTTTGGTTAGTCATGATGAAAATAGAAGATGTTCCCGTCCAGATCCTTTACGGTGAACTGCCGTAGTCCCCAGGGCTTTTTTTCCAGAGGCTCCACGATGTTCGCCCCTGACGATTGCAACTCCTGGTACGACACGTCGATATCTTCGGCAAACACCCAGTGAACAGCCGGCTCGAACGGTGAATCCCTCTTCCGAAAGAAGATCGTCACCTTGTCGCGCGATACGGCCCCAATTCCTTTATCGGGGTAAAGCCATCCGATCTCGAAGCCGAGCGCGTCTCTGTAATGCTGTTGTGCGCGTTCCACGTCTGCGACCGGCAACTCCGGCACTGGCTGGCCAATGAAACTCATTTTCTCTTTAGCATCCACAGAGATCTCCTTTATGCAGCAAAACAGCTCACGCGTCAAATTGGGACCCGGTGGGGTAGTGTCCAGTTTGGAGTCTGATTACGCTGCACTTTTCTTCTATTACAACTCGGGCAGATTTACATATTATGCGCTTCACCTCCGCTACGGAATCAGGGCTTAGCTATCAGGCCTAGAATTTCGATAAATCGCGGCGTTAGCTGCATAAATGCTGTTACGATCCACTGCATGGCAAAATCTAAGTATAAGAAGACCAATGTCTATCTGCCTGACCGGGAACTCGCGCTCTATGTAGGAGCGAAGATTCACGCAGCCCTAGCCGAAATCACGATGGATATGGACCTCTACAAGGGTGTCCGACTAGGCCAGGTTCTTGAGGCTGTGTACGAACAGGGTATGAAAGATGGTCGACGCGAGATCATCGAAAGCCTAGAGGTTATCAAGAGTAAAGCCAATTACCTTCCCCCCGGTAGGCCGAAAAAGAAAAAGAAGTCTTGATTTTAGGATGAAATACTTCCTGTCGCCTCCCGATGAATCACAACCACCGACAGCATACTCATCGAGCTTCGATGAGCACGCTATCTGGAGCGAACGAACCGTCCTCCGCAACTCGAAAATAACTCCGCACCTCTTTAGGAGCGCTCCGCATGAGTGCCTGTATCGCTTCCACAAACACGGATGGCGTGTTCATCCGATCGACCCAGGCTTTGAAATCGAGCGGCAGCTTCCAGGGGGAATAGTTCTCGATTTCGAATCCGGCCTCAGCGAGCATTGCACTCCAATTCGATAAAGAATAGTCCCGGACATGAGACCCATCCCGCAAAAGTTCTACCGTTTGCAGGTGCGTGTCCAACAAAGGATCTTCAGGCGCACAGATATCGATGAGGATCAGTCCTCCGTCAGATCGGAGCACCCGGCGTGCTTCGCGAAGTGCGCGCAGGACATCGTTCCAATGATGTGCACTGTACCGAGTGAGAACCCAGTCAAAGCTTCGGTCTTCGAAAGGGAGCTCTTCGACCTGACCTGTCCGAACAGAAAGGTTGTTGTGCCCGCGCTGTCGAGCTTCGCGGCTCACAATCTCGATCATCTCCGGAGACAGGTCATACGCAACCACGGCTTCAGCAAATGGAGCGGCCGCGAAGCTGAGATGCCCTGCCCCACAGCCCAGATCTAGAACGCGGCCCAACGGCTTTTGCTTCAGCTTCTCGGCGACAGCCTCCAGATCCGCGCCCTGGCTGTGCACGCGGCTTGATAGATAGGCTTCGGCCACAGCTCCGAACTGTTGCCCAACTTTGGTCGTGTGGTTTTGCATGCGAATCACCTCTCCAGCAAAACATAGCGGCCCGCGCATGCTGGTACAAGATGGGTGAATATAGTGGTATAAGCACTACCCACGCTGAGGAGTGAAATGACAACGGCGAAGACTTCGCTCGGAAGCTTTATCCGCACAAGACGCGAACGGCTGCGACCGGAAGAAGTCGGATTGAACAGCGGAACCCGGCGCAGAGCAAAGGGCCTGCGGCGAGAGGAACTCGCCGGACTGTGCGGCATCAGTCCCACCTGGCTCACTTGGATTGAGCAGGGACGGACAGAGTCTACATCTGCGGCCACGCTGTCGCGCATCGCACGCGCGCTTCTCTTATCCCGGGCGGAGCGCAAATATCTTTTCGAACTCGCGGGCATTCATGATCCCGAAAAGGGTGAGGTCGCTGCGGAATCGAACATCGAAGAGTCGCTACGGGATGCAGTGCGGGTGATTCAAACGCCAGCCTATGTTCTCGATCACGCGTGGAACGCAATCGCCTGGAATAAGCCTGCGAGCGACTTGTTCCAGGAGTGGCTCGCTCCCGGCGAAGTGCGGCCTAATCTGCTGAACTACATGTTTCTGAACCCGAGCGCCCGCCAATTCATTGTGGACTGGCCCGTCCGGGCACAAAGGCTCGTCGCGGAGTTTCGCGGCGATTGCCGCAGCCTTATGGACGACGCAACGATCACCAGCCAGATAGAGGTGCTGCGCCAGAGCAGCCCGGAGTTCGACACATTCTGGAGTACGCAGAATGTATTGGAGCGAGAAGGCGGCGAACGTGCATTCGTTCATCCCCAGGACGGTCACCTGGTGCTTCGACAACTCACGCTGCGAATCGCACACTCCCCGAATATGAAGCTCATCATCCTGTTCTGAATGCGAGCCTGAGATCTGAAGTAGATCTTCCTTCAACTCCGCTTGAATACATGGTGGTCACATCTCGTGATCTCCCCCCAGAACTAATGTATCCACCACAGGCGAATCAGCCAGCGTGCGATTCCAAGTCCCAGGCTCAATCCGATCACTGCACCCACTTTCGTCTTGAGCGCTCCAAGCAGAAAGAGCGAAAGGCCGACCACGGCAATTGCAGTCCAATCGAGTTCTGCGAAGCCAAGTGTCCCGGAAGGAAACAGAACGCCGCGAGCAAGAAATAAGGCGAGATCAGCCATGGCAGCGAACACGACTGCGACGACCAGACTCAGCACGGCTTTGATACTCCGGTTATTTTGCGTCCAGCTAACGAAAGGTGCGCCGGCAAAGACGAACAGAAAACATGGCAGAAAGGTGTAGAGAGTAGTCAAAAGCAAGGCCGAGGAGCCCATCAGGATCGAACCATGGAAGCGATGAAAGCCTGCCATGAACCCAACGAATGCCACGACGATGATGAGCGGTCCAGGTGTCGTCTCCGCGAGAGCGAAGCCATCGAGCATCTGAGGCTGACTCAGCCAGTGATAGTGGAATACCGCCGTGTGAGCCACATAAGGAATAACCGTGTAGGAGCCTCCAAATGTAACGAAGGCGGTGCGCGTAAAAAAGAGGCCAAGCTGACTCCAAAAGTGAAAGTCTCGGCCGAACAAGTAAAGAGCGAGAAATGGAGCAAGCCATATCCCCAACCCCGCCGCGGTGATCTTCGCAAACGACAAGAGAGCCTGCTTCCGTATGTCTCGGTTCACATTGGAAGCTTCGCGACCCGTCATCGATGGTCGCTCTGATAGAGGATCGCGACGGAATTTCTCTATGAGAAAGCCAAGAGCAATCGCTGCAGCCATCACAACTGGAATCGAAGCATGAAGCAGGATCACCGCTGCAAATGCCCCGGATGCGACAGCCCACTGCACCGGCTCAATCAGCGAACGCCTCGCCAGTCGAGTCAACGCGAGCAGTACTAGAGCCAGCACCGCTGGCCTCAGCCCGCTGAACATGGCGGCGATCCAGGGCAGGCTCCCAAACTTGGCGTATACGATGCTCAGAGCCAGCAGCACAAACATGGATGGAAGAACAAAGAGCGTGCCGGCGACGATGCCCCCTCTGATTCCGTTCAACTTCCAACCGAGATAAATGGCGAGCTGCTGGGCTTCCGGGCCGGGGAGAATCATGCAATGACTCAGCGCGTGAAAGAAGTCCTCGTTGTCGATCCACCTTCTGCGCTCCACCAGATCGTCATGCATGATCGCGATGTGGGCAGCCGTCCCGCCGAAACTGATCAAACCCAGCCGAAACCAGAACCGCGCCGCGGCAGATAATTCTATTGGGGGGAGCGCTTTCTCTGTAACCACTATGACATTATAACGTCATAGTGTCATAGAACGTTTTAATGCTTGAGAAGGCAGGCGCTTGCCGCGAGGAGGAAAAGAATTATGAACCGAAATCTGATGCCGTGGCGTAAAACTCCGGATATCTTCAGAAAATATGCCGTTATACCCCTTCGAATGATCGTGGGGTATGGGTTTCTTGTGCATGGAATAGCCAAATGGAATAAGGGACCGGATACCTTCGCCGCGATCCTCAATGCGGCTCATGTCCCCGCGGCTCAGATCATGGTCTGGCTTACGATCCTTACGGAAGTCTTCGGTGGGCTAGCGATCCTGTGTGGCGCATTCGTGTTCTGGGTAAGTCTCCCGGCAATCGCGTTGCTTGTCGTCGCGATTATGACCGTCCATCTGCCCTACGGCTTCAGTTCCATCAAGTTGATGAAGATTGTCGATGGACGCGCGCAGTTCGGCCCGCCAGGATACGAATGCGATCTGCTCTATATCGCCTGCATCGTAACTCTTGTCCTATCGGGTCCGAGTCCGTGGTCCGTCGATGCTTACCGCTTCCGTTTGCGCAAGGGGGATGGCGCTTTAGGTTGAGACGCGTCCAGCTTCGAATGCCGAGCCAGGCGCGTGACGAAGCGGATGAGATCTCCACGGTAGGAGAGCACTTCGTAGTCGATCGGCTTGCCTGCGGTTGTGTACGAGGTCCGCTCGATACGAAAGATCGGAGTTCCTTCGGAAATGTTGAGGGCATTCGCCACATGGGCCGAGGCTGCTGCGGCTTCCAGACTGTATTCGGCCTCGGTGAGAGGAATTCCGTACTTTTCTTCAAGCAGTGTGAAGATCGGCTTCACTCGAAGGTCGTTGCGAACAACCTCTCTGCCGATTTCTAGGGGCAGGTAGGTCTCGTCGAAGGACATCGGAACAGAATCGGCCAGACGCACACGCTCAATTCGCATCACGCGTGTTCCCTTGCTGATACCAAGATGCTGCGCCACCCTTACACTTGCGGCAACCACGCCTTGACTGACCACACGCGCCGACGCCTTGCGTCCATGGGTGTCCGTGTCTTCGACGAATCCCGTCAGCTTGGTTAAATCCTGCGAGACCTTCGGCGCCAGCACAAAGGTGCCAAGCCCCCTCCGAATCTCAAGGACGCCACGTTGGATAAGGTTCTGAACGGCGCGCCGGACGGTAATCCGGCTTACGTCGAAGCGTGCCAACAATTCGTCTTCCGACGGAAGGCGATCGCCGGGCTGATAATCTCCCCGCGCGATCTCGGACGCCAGAACCTCTTCGACCCTCCCATAGAGCGGCGCTTCAGCCATAGAGACAATATAACGTCATGCGCTCTGGGAGAAGAACCGCCTTATGCTGCGGCGGTCCCGGAAACGCAGTATCATCCACTCAATCGCCTCTCACGTGCAGTCGCGCCCTTGCCTCTGCGAATTCCCTTCAAGCGGCTTGCGGAATCCGTTCGGCCGCAGCGGTTGCGGCGGTCGCCAGGGTTCTGTGATGGATCGTAAACAAAGCGAGTTCGAGCCGGTCAGAGACACCTGTCTTATCGAATATGCCACGCAGGTAGTTCTTGATGACTTGTTCGGTGGTGTGAAGGCGCACGGCGATTTCTTTGTTTCTGTTGCCTTGCACCAGCAATGCAACGATCTGCATTTCTTTCGGCGTCAGCCGGTCACGTACGCGCGCACCAACCTGATCTTCCTCCTGAGGCTCGGAGAAGACCTCGGGATCCTCTTGGAAGCGCTCCCCGAGCGCCACCCGCCGCACACCATCGATCAGCTTAGGCCCCGACGAATTACGGTACACGCATCCGTAGATAGCCGGTATTTGAAACGGCTCGGGTTGCTGGCCGTTTTCCAGGATAACGATGGCCCGGCTTTTCGCGGATTCCAATCGAGCAGCCAACTGCGGCAAGTCCGGCTTCAATGCTGCCGCAAACAGCACCTGAGCTCCCGGAAATCTAAGGATCAGCTCGTAGAGTTGCGCCTTCTCCGAGCATTGTGCAATGACACGGCAGTCGTCTTCAGTTGCGAGCATTTTGGCCACACCAGCGCGAAAGATTGCTTGATTGTCTCCAAGAATTATCTTGTTCATGGCTGCTTCCCACCTTCCCATTTGTAATAGCACCGCCAAGGGCGGCACTTTCGTTCGCGTTGGTCGAGCAAGACGTAATCGAAAAGCCATTGATTCAAGCCGTACAAATCCTTCGGCCCAGTCAATCGCCAGCGACAGCCGGGCGATCTGAAGTGAGTCCAAATCCGTATCTTTGACGACCGCTTCTTACGCGTGCTGCGGTCTTCGATTGTTAGTATTCGAGTGGCACGGAAGATCCCGCGGTGCCGGACTTGCCCCAGAGAGCGGTTTGGGCTTCAGGTGTGCTCTTTCCCCATAGAGCAGTCGATCCCCATAGGGCGGAGTATCCATCGGGATCGCTCTTTCCCCACAAGGCTGTTTGACCCCACAGAGCAGATGCGTCAGCAGAGGAGCCGATGAATGCGTTGTTGCCGTAAACACTGGACGGTCCAAACAATGTGGTCTTGCCCCAGAGCGCACTGGGATCGACCACGGCCGTCGTATTGCCGGTTGACGGATCATAGCTGGCGATTGGCGACATCGCCGTTCCAGCCGGAACCGAGCCATTGTTTACCCGAGCAGCTTTGACCGTCGCGCTGATATCCAAATAGCCGGCGCCAATGGTGAAAACATCGTAGTTGGCGTTGTAGACTACCCCGCCGTCAGTCACGCTGCTGGTCTTTGGAAAGTACTCTCGATTCGCGCTGACCATCACCAGGGCCTTTACTTCATCGGGGGTCAGCCCGGGAACGGCTTGGAGCAAGTCCGCAACCGCTCCGCTGGTGACGCCGGTAGCCATGCTGGTGCCGCTGAGAGGAAAGTAGGTGGTGGAAGGCTGATCGTCACCGTTTTTAAGATAGAACGAGTGCGGTGTGACGAACGAAGGATTATCTTCCGCCAACGGATCTCCGCTGAATTCGAGACTGGTTACAAGATTCCCCGGCGCAACGATATCCGGCTTGATGACGTCGTCGACAAAAGACGGCCCCTTCGAGCTATAGCTTGCAATCAGGTCGTCGTTGATGGCCGGCGTTTCCACTGTGCGCATCGCGCCGACGGTGAGGGCATAAGGATCGTTGCCCGGAGCATTGATGGTCCCATACCCCTCTGGGTTGAGATTGAGGTCGCGACCATCATTGCCCGCTGCCACCACAACAACAATGCCTGCCTTCCATGCCTGTTCGACCGCCTGGCAAAGAGGGTCCAGCTTGTAGCTCTCGTAGATAGGACGGCCGAGCGAGAGATTAATGATGCGAATGTTGAACGTATTTTTAAGAGAGATCGCTTGTTGAATGGCGGCGATCACCGACGAATCCGTGCCCGCACCATTCTGATCGAGAACACGCAGGTTGATGAGATTGGCATTCGGAGCCGAACCGTAAAAGGTCCGGAAAGCCGTTGGCCCGGTCGATTGCGCGCCGTTTCCGGCGATGAGACCGGCGACGTGCGTGCCGTGCCCGTAGTGATCCAGCGCGTCGTTCTGGCCGGAAACAAAGTTCTGGCTGTAGACAATGCGGCCGTCACTCCAGGGAGCTACTTCATTTGGCAGCGATAAGAGCTCCGGTATCAATTGCAGATCCTGTGACAGAGTCGAGGCGTTGATGCTGAGGTCGGGGGTCGGCGTGATGCCGCTGTCGATCACCGCCACTCCAATGTTCGTCCCGAGGTAGCCGCTCTGCCAGACCGCCGGCGCGTTGATGGGCTGAGTCGTGTAGTCAGGCGCCGTGATCGTCACCGCCTCCCGCGAGGCGACCGGGCGATCGAGCGAGATGTACACGACGTTCGGATCTGCAGCAATTTGACTCAGGGCGCTCTGAGGAACGGTCGCTACCAGCGCGTGAATGGTCTGCAAAACCGAGGTCACCAGCCCACCCAGCAAAGAGATTAGCGAAGTCTCCAGCGAAGAGGGGGGATTGCGGTACTGAACGATGATCGGCAAATTTGTGGAGGACGAAGCCGCAGCATCCGGCGAAATTTTGCTATTCGCCGAGGAAGTCTGCGCAAAAACTGGGCCGGAGCAGGTGGCGAGCAGGCCGAGGACGAATAACATGCGAAAGGGCTTTTGAGACATAAAGGCTCCGGATCCCGCGTTCACTTCACAACATCGCTCCCCATCATCCTGGGTTCAACTTTTCAAGCGTCTTCAAGAAAAAATGGCCCGATTGAAAACTTTAGTCATTTCGTCTGATTCATAAACTAAACCTTCTGGTTGCACCTCGAACGAACTTTAGTAATCAGCCCATTGGAACTTCGGAGTCTCTATTGTCTTTTGGCTAACCCTGCAAGTGGAAGCTTCCCCTCTTTATCGTCACGGAAGCTCAGCAAGACATCAGGAGGCACCACCAGAGCGCTGATCAGGGATCTTGCAGCGGGATGGCGCGCCTGTCCGAACTCCGCCACGGGCAGGCTCTCGACAATCCTCCCCTCATCCAGCACTGCGATCCTGTCGCTCAGCTGCAGCACCGAGACAAGATCATGCGAAATATAAAGGAGGGTGGCTCCATACCGGTGATTGAGCCCCTTCAGCAGTTCGATAATCTGGCTCTGGGTCACCGCGTCGAGTGCGCTGGTGGGTTCATCGGCGATGATGAGCGTGGGGCGATGCAGAAGCGCGAGGGCGATCAGTATCCGTTGAGCCTGACCGACACTGATCTGCGAAGGACGCCTGCTCAGGAATGGGACATCGGACGGCAGCTGAACTTCGGCAAGTAACACCTGCAGCCTATTCATGAGTGCAGGCCGCCCGCTCTTGTCGTGCGCTCTCCAAGCCTCTTCGAAGTGACGCTGTAAGCTGATCGCCGAATTCAGCGCCGTCATGGGACTCTGCGGGATCAGGGCAACATGGCGGCCGCGCAGCTTGCGCATCTCCCGCTCCGGTAGCGTCAGCAGGTTTTGCCCCTCGAAAATCACTTCGCCGGTCACGCGTCCGTTGCGCCAGGGCAGCAAGCCCAGCAGCGAAAGAACCAGAGTGCTCTTCCCTGCCCCACTGGTCCCGACAAGACCGAGCACCTCGCCTCGCTGTAGTTCGAAACGAATATCGTGAAGCACCGGCTTGTTGGAATACCGAGCCTGCAAGTTCACTCGCAGAAGAGCTTCGCGGTTCATCGTGCCTCCTGCAATCGGAGTCTTTCGATATTCCATACCAGTCCAGGCTCCAGCACCGTTGGCTGCGCGCCCCGCAGCCGCGGAGACACCGCGTAGAGCGCATTTGGATATACGAGGTAGATAAACGGCTGCTGATCAGCGACGATCTGCTGCACGCGATCAACAGCCAGCTTTCGCTGCGCCTCGTTCGAGGTGCCGGCCTGCTGGTTCATGGCGCGATCGATTTCAGCTTCCCACGGCGTCGCCGGAGTTTTCTCCGATGGGCTCCATTGATGATTGGGCGAGGAGCTGAGCCAGATGTTGATCATTGCGTTAGGATCTGGATCGACATTTTCCAGACCCAGCAGGCAGGCCTGATAATCCTGGGTGTGCATGAGCCGTTCGATGAGCGCAGGAAAATCCAGCGCCACGACGGTCACCTGCATTCCCAGGGCGGCAAGGTCCTGCTGAATGAGCGTCGCCATTTTAAGCCGCGCAGCGTTGCCCGCGTTCGTGAGGATGGAAAACCGCACTGCGCGCCCCGATGCATCTTCCAGAATTGAACCGCGCAGGTGGAAGCCCACACTCGCCAGTTTGGCCTCCGCGGCAGCTACATCTTCGTGCGGCGCCGAAATCCCTGAGTCATACCAGGCGCGGTTGGCCGGAGAGATGAAGCTGTAAGCCGGCGTAGCATGTCCTTCATAGGCGATGCGCGCCAGGTCGGCGCGATGAATCGCCTGCGAAACGGCAACCCGAAAATCGCGATTCTGGAACCAGGTTTTTTCCCACGCTGGAAGTGGAGACGACGACGCCTGATTGAACCACATCTGTTCCGTGTTGAGCGATGGCCCCAGATCCCGTACCGACGACGGCAGCCTTCGTTTCAAAAGCTCGAAGTAATCCGGCGGGAGACCGTTGATGATGTCGTATTCTCCGCGTTGAAAGAGCCTGGCTTCCTGTTCCGGATTATCCAGAATATCCAGGCGCACGCCCGCAGCATACGGCAGCGCTGTGCCAGCGGCATCACGTTCCTGGTAATGAGCATTCCGGCGCAGACGTACATACTGCGAGCGGCGATAATCGGCCACCACGAACGGGCCGGCCGTAATGCGCCCCTCACTGGGATGCCCCGCCGGCTCAATGGCTATCTCGTCGAAGACCTTGCCGATACCGATCACGCGCTGTGGGAGACGAACGACCACAGTTTGATCGTCCGGCGTCTCGACCGTAACACCGCCCGGTGAGAGAAACTCCTGAGCTACCGGCGCGCCGGTGGCCGGCAGCAGCACGCGCCGGATCGACCAGGCTGCATCTCGAGACGTCAACGCGCTGCCATCGGAAAACTGCAAGCCCGAACGCAGCTGGAAGGTAAGTGTCCTGCCATCGGAGGAGAGATTCCAACTCTCCGCGAGCTTCGGCTCTATTTTTTGTGTAGACCGGTTGAAGCGAAGAAGCACACCGGCCGTGAGATATCGCACCAGCTCCGACTCCTGATCGTCCACCTTCGCCGGGTCGAATGTCTTGGGGTCATAGCCAATGGTCCAGGCAAGCTCGCCAGCCGCTCTGGGAGCTGCTTGCCCCGCACACGGCTGCGCCAGAATCACCGCAAGAATGGCGGCCGCGTAAACGCGAAGAGCACGAGAAAGACGAATGATTCAGACCTCCGCAACGAGAGCTTCCAACAAAAGGAGCATGAGAATCAGCAGAGCCACAGGGAGATAAACCCACCGTGTCTGCACCAACAGCGCGGAGTTATCCAGTTCGAGCAACATCCCGCCCCAGGACGGAAGCGGTTCTCCGATGCCCAGACCAAGCGCACCGAGGTTCGCCTCCGCGATCACGAAAGCGGGGATAGAGATGAGAAACTGCGGCAGCAACAAGGAAAGCAGATTCGGCAGCGCATATCGGAAAGTCTGTCCGCTGCGCAATCCTCCCGCACGCGCCTGCAACGCCCATTCGGCTTTGCGAAGACCGAGCGCGCCTCGATACACGGCCCGGGCGCAAGCTGGCCAACCTAACGCAGCCAGGACCAGGAAGGTGATCGCCGCAGAGTTTGCCGGCGAGGTCGTCAATGGAAGCGCCGAGCGCACCATCATGAGCAGGAACAGCCACGGCAGCGCGAGAAAAACATCGCATACCAGCATGGCGAGCCATCCTACGGAAGCAGGACCGAATGCTGCAAGGGTACCCACGCCGGCAGCCGCAGCGGTCGTCACAGCGGAGGCTGTAACTGCGCCGCCCGTACTCAGCAACAGAGCAAAGGCCGCCCGCACCAGGCGGTCGCGGCCCAGAGCATCCGTGCCTGCTGGATGAAGGACAGAGGCACCGGCAAGCGGCGATTCACGATCCTGATTCGAGTAGCTATTCCTCGACACCAGCAGGACTACGAAAGCAAACAGCACCAGACCGGTCAGCAGCCAACGGGCTAGGTGCGCAAAGGTCATGCATTCTTCCACTCGGCTGGACGATCCGAAATCACGCCAGCGAAGGTTACAGCAAGCGCCATCAACATCGTCACGGTCAACAACACGGGAAGATCCCGGTTGAGCGCTGCACTCCATGCCAACTGGCCCACGCCCGGAACGTTGAAGATCACCTCTACCGGCGCCAGCGCACCCAGCGCGGTAACAATCGAAAGCGTGGCAAGCGCAGACAACTGCGAAGCTATGCTCGGCAGAATATGCGCCCGAATAAGCCGGGTCACCCCGATGCCCTGGGTGCGGGCGTACAGCAGATGAGGATCGAGCCACGTTTTGCGCAGGATGCGGTCAAGAAACTTGAAGTCGCGCGCCGCGAGCAACAAGGACATCACCAGCACCGGACCTCCGCTGCCTGCAAGCAGGCACATGGTTGCCATCGCCGCCGTCGGTATGGCCAACAGCAGCGTCGCCGGCATCTGCCATAGCAACGATGGATGCGGACCGGCGCTGGAAAGAAGCGAGGCGCACAGTGCCAGCGTCCAGGCCAGTGCGATCGAGCGCAGCATCAGGCTTCCTGTCACCGCCAGCCGCGGCAGAATCAGATCGAGCACCGGGACGTCATATTGCCGTGAGATTCCCGCATTGCCTCGTAACCATCCGCCAACCTCAGCAGAGAGCAAAGGAATGATAGCGTTGCTCCGCGCGGACTCCACAGACAATTCGGCACGCGCACTCCGGGCATAACGCGGATCCATCTCGCGAACATCGCTGAAGTAGCCAGGAGCGAAACGCACAAGAACCGTCGAGCCAATAACCACCAGGAGAACGATTGCCAGCATTCGGGTGAACCGCTTCAGCAGATCTCCCACCAGCTTCATGACGCTTGCAGACCTTCCAGGAAAGATCGGGTTTCGCCGTTGGGTGGAAGATCGTAGAAGTTTCGTTTATGGATGTACATTCTGCCGTCTGCCGCCCCCAGGAGCTCTTCCGTACTTTCGCCGTCGTCCGGAAAGATGGCGACGCCGATGCTCGCGGTCACATTGACTTCCATCTGAAGCTTGGCGCCCGCCCGTCGCACTGCCTCTTCCACCATCTTCAACGGCCGATGTGCGGAGTGAGCATCCATGCCCGGGAACAGGAAAACGAATTCATCTCCTCCCATGCGCGCGACCGTGTCTCCAGGACGGCAGCATTCGCGAAATGCCTCTGCGATCGTTCTCAGCAGCTGATCGCCAATCAAGTGGCCGTGACGATCGTTCACCGCTTTGAATGAGTTGAGATCACAGACGACGACCGCAAAATGCAACTCTTGCGCGCGAGCCTTCTGGACCGATGCATCGATTTGCAGGAAGAAGCTGCGCATGTTGGGGAGCTGCGTCAGATAGTCGAACTTGGCATCGTTCTCCGCTGTCCGGAAACGCAAAGCATTCTGCAGAGAGAGTGAAAATTTCGGTTGGATCGCCTGCAGGATTCGCAGGTGATCTCTCGAGAATGCGGCGTGCTGGCAGGAGTAGATCGTGAGTACTCCAAAAACATCTCCGCTCAGGTCGAAGAGAGTGATTGAGAGCGCTGAGCTGTTCGAATCCATCAAGCCGCTCTCGGTCAGGAAAGTCGGCTCAACAGTCGGATTGCCGTTCACGATCGGCCGCCCGCTCTGCGCAACCCAGCCAGACAGCCCCGCTCCGATAGGAATCGGTTGCGTTGAAAACGCGCGGGTGCAGGGACCATCGATATATTGCGGCAGAAGAACCGCTTTCGATTTGACGTACACCGCGAAACAATCGAAGGGAATGAGAGGCTGCAGCCGCTGCGACATCATCGCGCTGGTTTCGTGGGCGCTGAGCGAGCTCCCCAGCATCTGGCTTAGCTCGAAGAGCGCATTCGCCTCCTGGCTTGCCGCTGCGATGAGGTTCAGCGAATCGTAGTGTCGTTTCGTCGCCGCCGCTGTGGAGTTGTCGTCAGCCCCCTGTTGCTGCTCGGTCTGGTTGGCAGCGTGCTCCGGCTCAAAGCCTGCGCCGGGTGCAGCGCCGCGCTCGATGCGGAGATCAGTTACCAGAGGCTCCATCTCCTCGATCTGCTTCCGTGCCTGCTGCTCCAGCTCGCAATAACGCTCCTGCAGAAGCTGGACGATTTTGGGATCGAACTGGATGCCGGCTCTGCTTTTCACAAAGGCCATCGCCTCATCGATCGGCATAGCCTTGCGATAAGGCCGCTCCGACGCCAACGCATCGAAGCAATCCACTACGGTCAGGATGCGCGCACCAATAGGAATCTCCTCACCCTTCAATCCATCGGGATATCCGCTGCCATCCCACGCCTCATGATGCGATCGCACGATCGGCACCACGGGATAGGGAAAGCGGACCCGCTCCAGGATGTGCGAGCCCACGACCGGGTGAATCTTCATCTTCTCGAACTCTTCGTGAGTAAGCTTTCCCGGCTTGTTGATGATATGTTCCGGAACCGCCAGCTTTCCGATGTCGTGCAGCAAGGCTGCGGTGAGCAGGGCCTGCATCTGCGACGGGTCCAGGCCGGCAATCTTGCCCAGCTCCGACACATAGATTCGGACCCGCATCAGGTGGCGATGCGTCTTCTGGTCCTTGGCCTCGATCGCCATCGCGAGTCCTTCGATCGCGCGAAGGTGGAGAGCCTCCATCTCGACGATATGCTGCTCACGGTCGCGGGCCATCGTCATCTGCGCACGGTAAGCGCGATAAACGGTGTAGACCATGGGGATCAACAGCAGCGAGGTCATCCAGCCGAACACCACGCCGATCAAATCGGCGAGAGCCGCGAGCACCGCCCCCACCACATAGAACGGCAGGTACCAGGGGAAGTCCTGAAGCCACTGCGAGAAGGGCGCCGCGTGTGATTCCCAGGCAACGACTAAAGCGACGGGAATGGTGTTCGCGAAAAAGTAGACGACTGCCGCAAATGAAAGCGCCGGCGCGATCTCCATATGCAGCCGCAGAAGCTCGGCATAGGTGTGCCACGCGAGCACCGTGGCGGTAGTTACGTTTGCCACATTGAAAATGATCTGTATCGGCGTGAAGGTTTTGACGACCTTGAAGTTACATTGCGCAAACACGCTGCAGATGGCAAGGCAGACGGCCTGAAGCGGCGACAGCTGCAAGATGCCCAACAGGATGAAGGGAAAGTTGACAGACATGGTCGCTTCACTCTTCGGCATAGCAACCTTCATCCCCGAACTAAGGAGGACGGCCGCGAGGTAAACGAAAAAGTAAAGCCAATGCTGGGCAGGATGACCGAAGGTCGAGAACAAACTAACAACAGCCCCGGCAACCATCACACATACAAGAGCCCTGACACGAAGCGCCATAATGCCACTCCCAGGATGTTTTCGAGGCGGAGGCCGTTCCAACCTCCGCTTCAGCTGCTACCTAACGATGAGAGGATTCCTCAGTCAGACGCGGCGTACTCGTACGCGTATTGGATTCCAATCTATGTGCCTTTAGTTTCTCCGTCAACACAATATTGATCACTATAGTACCCGATCGAACAGAGGCAACCATCCGCAAAGGTACTCCATCTAATTTCAGCTCTTAAAAATATGTAGTTCGGATAAGACGAGAGAGTAGTTCACACAGGCGCCGAAGTCCGAGCGAACTATCGGCTGGCGCGGCCGCTATCCATGACGTTCTGGATCAGGTCGCCAAGCTGTTCGGCAGTGAATTCGTTACCGTCCAGATTCGCGATCAGCTTCCCGTCGTGCCCGATCACGGCAGTGTGCAGGGAGTGCGCTAGCATCCCTTCATCGCTCCAGACGCTCATGCCGAACATATGGCAGACGCGGCGTATCTCCGGAACAGGTCCGGTCAGGAAATACCATCCCCCAGTGTTTTCCTTCCAGGTCGCCGCGTACTTCTTGAGTACAGCAGGCGAATCCGTTTGCGGATCGAAGGTGACGCTGAGCAGAACCAGATCTTTGCCCATACGATCGGCGAAACGGCGCTCGATGCGCCCGAAGTTATTCGACAAGCGGAAACAGTAGTTCGCGAAAGGACAGCGCGTATAGAGAAAAGTAATCGCCACCGTCTTCCCGGCGAAGTCCGACAACTTGACCGGCTGCCCGTATTGATCAGTCAGGGCAAAGTCAGGAACAGCCTGGCCGGCGGCCAACAAGTCTTTACTGTCGTTCGGCGCCAGAACTTTGCCCAGCATCTCCATGCGCTGAACGGCAAGCGGCTCCGCATTCGGATCGACGTAACGGTGAACACGGATGTGTTCTGCAACCGGTGCGCCGGCATCCGCCACTAGAGTGAAGTCGATCAGCATCCCCTGCCGCAGCGCTGCGATCTCGCCTGGATCGGCAACGGCGAAGGTCATCTCCATCGCATCCATAAAATGCGGGATCTCTGCGCAGGAAACCACGATGGTCCGCGGCGACGGAATCTTCAACACGACGCCAAAAGCTGGATAGCGCTGCGCGGCAAATGCTGACGAGCTCATCAGCAGAGTGAAAACCAGCAGCCGTAGATATATCCAGCTATCGACTCTCTGCGACCTGCTCACTGGCTTGCCCGCAAAGTGGGCAACGCCGTCTTTGCGCCGAGCCGGTATGTCGGTAGCTCGCGCTTGGTAAATTGCGCCTTCGATTCTTCTATATCGATGAACTCATCCATCGGCACGTTCTTGAATGCTTGAATTGTTTTACTGGCTGGCCAGTAGATTTCGATGGACTTGATCGCCACAGCCTTGCCGAGCCCGATCTCCTGCGCCAGAGGAGATGCGCCCCACGAGCCTCCACTATCGACCTGGCGGTAGAAAGCCTGGACCGTATGGTCGCGGTTCTCGGCCACAACCTTGATCTTCGCGCCGAACGCGGAGCGATTGCTCTTCACTCCCCGAAGTCTCACGTTGATCCAGTGGTTCGCATTGCCCGGATTGCGGAAGACGCGGACGGGATGCGCATCGGAGGGAACGGCGCCGCCCATCTCGACAACGATGTCCTGGTGTCCGCGATTTTCCAGGTCCGCGAAGGAGATGCCGTGCGTCTTATGCAATTCTCCGGTGCCCGAGGAGGCGGTGATATCGACCCACGTCTTACCCGCCTTGTTGCGCAGCAATACATTGGGCACAAGCGACGCGTACTCAGCGCTGCCGGTCCCCAGGTAGATATCGAGAAATCCATCGTTATCCACGTCGCCGTAGTTCGCACCCATCGGCATGTACACCTTATCGAGACCCACCTTCGCGGTTACGTCCTGAAACGTGCCGTTGCGCATGTTTTTATAGAGCCGGAGCGGACGGCCGTTGTGCGGCAGCTTCAAATAGGTGCGCATTGTTTCGTCGATCGAGCTGTAATCGCTCGTCACAAAAAGATCGGGCCATCCGTCGTTGTCGTAGTCGAAGAACCATGCCGCAAAGCCGGCCCACGAGGCCTCAACCCCTGCCTTGGCCGCGACCTCGGTGAAGGTGTTGTTCCCGTTGTTGTGATAAAGGAAGTTGCCCCCGGACATATTCGAGACGAAGAAGTCCGGATAGCCGTCGCCGTCGTAGTCGGCTGAAACCACCGCCTTGGTGAAGGCGCTGCGGTCGACTCCCGCGCTGCTCGAGATGTTCTCAAAGGTGCCGTCACCCTTGTTGCGATAAAGCTGACTCGGACCCTTTTCATTGCCGACAAACAGGTCCACCCATCCATCGTTGTCGATATCCGCCCAGACCGCCGTCTGCGTGGCAAAGAGGTCGCCCAGGCCGGCCTGCTTGGCGACATCGGTAAACGTGCCGTCACAGTTATTTCTGAGCAGGCTCAGGGGAAACGGGTTCTGCCAGCCGCCGCGCAGGATAAGTATGTCGATGCAACCGTCGTTGTTGAAGTCCGCCTGGATGAAATTCTCGCCTGCGGGAATTTGGGACAAACCCGAGCGATCACTCCAGTCCGAGAACGTGCCGTCGCCGTTGTTATGAAAGTAGTGCAGATGATCGCAGGAATCGTAGCCGCTGGTGAGCACATCGAGCAGCCCATTGTTCTCGAGATCCTCGACCAGCATGCCGCCGGCGATCTGCTTCAAAGCCAACCCGGCCGCCGGGGCGACATCTTCGAAGCGCCCGATGCTCTCGGCCGGATCGGACTGCGCAGGTGCGGTGATGCGATATTGAGCCGGTACGCCGGACGGGTACTGTCCCAGCGTGAGATAAGCCACGTTCAGCAGCCACTTGACCTCGAGGTCATCGGGCTTGTTCTTGAGGTACTGGAGAAAGTACTCAATCGCCATTTTTGAATCGCTGCTGTCGGCAAAATGTTCGTGCGGGTTTTTCGGCGGCAGGATGCACCGGTCTCCCGGCTCGTCGTAGATGCCGTTCTTCATCTCTGCCCGATGAAGGTAGGCGCTCCCCAGCACTTCTTGAATCATCGGCACGGCGTCAGGCAGACCACTCTGAATGATGGAATTACAATTCGTCCACTCCTCAATGGCCAAATCCATGTTGCCTTTGTAAGAGGCAAGAACCGCGGCGGCATAGTGGTATTGCATCTTCTCCATCGCGCTGAGATTTTCCGCGTCAGGCGAATGGAGAAGCTTCTGAACATTGTCCTCGAGTATGGGGATCAGCGGCCCATCATGGATGCGGCATACCGTTGCCATGTCGCGGTTCCAGCCTTCGGGCTTGGTGACGGTTTGAAATGCTCCCTCAACGTCGATAAGACCTGAGGTATCCGGCGGAAGCTTCACAATGGCCTGCTCCGACAACGGCTGGCTGACGGCATCCATTCCAACCGGCCGATCATTGACGGATTTCTCCCGCAAAGCATCGGCATCTTCAGACGTCCGGCTATCGCTTTTTTCGATTTGCAGGATCGCGTAGCCGGAGGGGATGTGGGCGATTCCCGAAAACTGCCCCGGACGAAGTCCCTGTATCGCTTCGCGCAGTTCGCTTCTCAGACCATCCGGTGAAACATCGCCGAGAAGTCCGCCATCCGCAGCAGTCGGATCGACCGACTCGGCCTTGGCTACGGTCGCAAAGTCCGCACCCGCCTTGAGCTCACCGAGGACATGCTCAGCTTTTTGCTGAGTCTCGATCACGATGATGCGCACAGTGACTTTAGCTACCTGCGGATGAACCACGAGCCATGAAACGGAGAGCAATGCAACGGCTGACCAGCATCGGAGCGACTTTAGCCACATATTTCGAAACCAGCTTTCGCCTCAGCACCGGTCGGCAACATCAAGCCACATATCTCGATGGGCGGACTCGGTTCTTTTGGCCGTTAATTGTAAAGCGCCGGCAAACGCCAAGCAATGGCCGGAAAGCCGTTGATTTCGCGGGGCCGGCAGCCACCGAATAGTATGGACTCAAGATTGAAATGGGAGAAATGAATTCGATATGAGCTGCCCCGGCTTCCTCGGTCAGGACCCGTCGATTTCCCTAAAGCACGAGCGGGAAGGGTGCACACGCCGTCGATAGGAAGGGTCACCGAAATATCCGGGAATATCCGGGCGCAACTTTAACTATGAAAACAAGAATGATGAAAATTGCTGTGAACCTTACTCGGAAATCTTTGCCCCAGAAAGGCGTTTTGTTATGAGCCCTAGATCGACCCCAAACAAGGTGAGGGCTTCAGCTGCGCTCAGCGCGTTTATCGCGTTCCACATCATCGTCATTTTTATCTGGAGCGTTCCCTCCGAGATCCGGCCTGTCGCGGGCTTCAGAAAGATAGTGCGTCCCTATGTGCTGTGGGTAGGTCTCAATCAGTCCTGGGATATGTTCGCCCCCAACCCCAAGTCAGTCGATCAATACATGAAGGCCGTCGTAATCACCGACGCCCCTAAAATGCGCGTGTATGCCTTTCCTCGCATGGAGGATCTCTCTGTCTGGCAGAAATATCGCCAGGAGCGTTATCGGAAGTTCACGGAAAGCATTTTGCCTGACAAATACTCAGGCCTTTGGCCGGACGTAGCAAAGCGGGTCGCCTATATTTACGCCAACCCGAACGACCCTCCGGACAAGGTGATGCTGGTCAAGTTTGAGTCTGCGATCGACCCAGGAAAGACAAAAACCGCCGATGATGCCAACGCCAAGCCCACGCTCTTCTTCGAGCAATACATCCAGCCAGGGGATCTGCAATGATTGTTCCAAAGCTGAAGGATGCCTGGACAGATTTCTTCTTCACGCCGATCTCGCCACTTCCCCTGGGGACCTTTCGCATCCTGTACGGTCTCTGCGTTTGCGGAACACTGGCACTCCTCCACGCCGATTGGCTCTCCTGGTTCGGCGTTCACAGCTGGATCAAAATGGAGACGATGCAGCTGATCGAACCGGAGATACGGCTGAATCTGTTTTCGGTAATCCCCCAAAATGACGGTTGGATTCTGGCGCTTTTCTGGCTCTTCTTCATTGCGGGAATCTTCCTCACGCTGGGGTTGTGGACCAGAGTGAGCAGCATCATCGTATTTCTTGGGCTCACGTCCATGAACGAGAGAATGCCCTTCATTATTCATGGCGGCGACACATTTTTACGTATCGCGGGATTCTTCCTGATCTTTGCACCAGCCGGGCAGGCGTTATCGATTGACCTGTTGCGCAGCAAACGCCGCCGCGGAAAGAACCCCGCACCTGAATCTATGTTCGCTCCCTGGGCACAGCGCCTGATTCAGTATCAGATAGCAGTGATTTACTTCATCTCCTTTTGGTGGAAGGCCAAAGGTCATTCGTGGTGGGATGGAACCGCTCTCTATTACGTCTTTCACCTGCGGGAGATTCAGAGATTTCCTATTCCCAACTGGGTCCAACATCCGACGGTGTATAAGTTGGGGAGCTGGGCCACGCTTGGATTCGAGCTGCTTTTTCCATTAGCCGTCTGGTTCAAGCGGTTCCGGTATCCGCTGCTCTTCGCCGGCCTGCTCTTCCACTTGTGCCTTGAATACACGCTGAACGTGCCGATGTTCGAGTGGGACATACTGTCGGCCTACGTGCTCTTTGTTGAACCCGAGGACTTGAAAACAGTTTTTGCGCGGCTCGCCCGGAGGTGGCAATCCATCGCACAACGCACCTCAACAGGCGAGGTCGCTGGCCACGCGTCTCAGAGCAGCCTGAACTAACCGCCGACGAGTTCGCATCAACATTAGATCTCCAGGCGGAAACCATCGTGCTGCCAGCAGCAATGCCGGTGGCACGTCGAATCATTCGATAGTAGATACGTCTCCTCTGATATCCTCACCCTGAATTTTGGGGTGTCTCATTGGCTCAATCCGGCGGCGGCATCGGCAATGTAACAGCGAATCCTGGGCTAGTAGAGATGGCAATGGCATACGCCCGCAGCCGGATGCTTTGCGCGGCTGCGCGCCTCGGCGTTGCCGATGCACTTGGAGACGAGGTACGCGGCGTTGATTTCCTGGCAGAGAGCTGTCAGGCAGATGCCGATGCGCTCTATCGTTTGCTGCGCGCCCTCGCCAGTATCGGCGTGACCGAGGAGACATCACCTGAACACTTTCGGCTGACTCCGTTCGGCAAACCGCTGCGAAGGGATGTGCCTGACTCCGTCTGGGCAGCCGTCATCTTCTGGGCAGATCTGCTGGCCGACGAGTGGTCTCTGCTTACCGACTGCGTCCGCACCGGGAAGCCGGCCGCGCAGATCCGCGATCCGAGGATACCTTCGCGCTGGTCGCAGGACCCCGGCGCCGACTCCATTTTTCACGCCGTGATGGGCACGGCTCCAGTAGAAGATTATGCTTCCATCGCCGAGGCGTGGGATTTTTCCCGCGCAAAGGTGGTCGCCGATCTCGGCGGAGGCGGCGGATCGCTCATTCTTGCCGTGCTGGGACTCAATCCGCATCTGCGAGGCTTGCTTGTAGATCTCGAACCGAGCGTCGATGCAGCCAGATCCGGCTTCGCGCAGGAAGATCCGGCCCTCCGGTGCGAACTGATTGCAGCCGATCTCATGCAAGCGGTCCCGCCGGGAGCCGACGTATACATCCTTAAGCATGTGCTGCACGGGCGTCGCGACGCAGAGGCAATCACCATCCTCAAAAACTGCCGCGCGGTGATTCCGCAGAACGGCAGTTTATTGATCGTTGAATTCATCCTTCCATCGCTCGTCTCGCACGCCGACCCGCAGCTGGAAAGTCACCTGATGAGCGACCTCAACATGCTTGCCGTCACCGGCGGTCGAGAGCGCAGCGAGCGTGAATGGCGAGTGCTTCTTGAGTCAGCCGGATTCGTCCTGACCGAGGTATATCCGGTTGGAACTGACGCTCCAATGGTCCGGAACGTCGGAATACTCGAAGCGAAGCCGGCTAAGGAATAAGTCCCAGCTGATCCAGATGCCGGATCACTCCCCCGCCCATCCGAGCATTCATTTCCCAACTGCTCCTACCGGCACTGCTTCGTCTACGAGCGGAGACTCCGCGGCATCATAGTTCAGGTTTTGGCCGAGCCAGCGCTCCACCTCCGCCACGCTCATGCCCTTGCGCTTGTAATAATCGGCAACCTGATCGCGGTCGATCTTGCCCACGCTGAAGTATCGCGATTCCGGATGGGCAAAGTAGAGTCCGCTTACGCTTGATCCGGGCCACATCGCAAACGACTCCGTAAGCAGCATTCCAGTGTTCTTCTGCACATCGAGCAAGCGCCAGAGCGTGCCCTTCTCCGTGTGATCCGGGCACGCCGGATAACCCGGAGCCGGCCGGATGCCGCGATACTTCTCGTGGATAAAATCCGCGGGATTCAGCTTCTCTTCCAAACCAAAACCCCATTCATCCCGCACACGTTTGTGCAGACATTCTGCAAAAGCTTCGGCAAGGCGATCCGCAACAGCCTCTGCCATGATCGCGTTGTAGTCGTCATTGTCAGCCCTGAAGCGATCGCACAGCTCCTTCAACCCAATCCCGCTGGTGACTGCGAAACCACCGATGGAGTCCGGCAGCCCCGTTTCTTTCGGCGCGATAAAGTCGGCGAGCGACCGGCATGGCTCATTGCCTTCCCTGTTCGCCTGCTGGCGGAGGAAGTGAAACCGCTCGAGCACCTTTCCACGCGCGTCGTTCGTGTACAGCTCGATATCATCGCCCACGGCATTAGCTGGAAAGAAGCCGTAGACACCGCGCGCCGTGATCAGGTTCTTTTCAATGATCCGATCCAGAAGCGCATTGGCATCGGCGAAAATCTTCTTCGCTTCTGCGCCCTGACGCTGGTCCTCAAGAATTCGGGGATAGATGCCCTTCAATCCCCAGGTGTGGAAGAACGGCGACCAGTCGATAAACTCGCGCAACATCGCTAAGGGAAAGTTATCCAGCACGCGCACACCGTTGAAAGCGGGTACGGCCAGATCTTCGGCACGCCAGACAATCGGAGTCCGTCTCGCGCGAGCGGTCTCGAGGGATACGACACTCTGGCGCGGAGCGCTGTGAGCCTTGCGGACCGCTTCATATTCGGCGGCGTGCTTCGCCACGAACTCCGCCTTGCCGTCCTCGCTCAGGAGGCTGGTCGTGACGGGGACTGCGCGGCTGGCATCCAGCACATGGACAACCGGCTGGCTATAGTGCGGCGCGATCTTGACCGCGGTGTGCGCCCGGCTGGTGGTCGCCCCGCCGATCAGCAGCGGCAGCTTGAAACTCTGGCGCTCCATCTCGCGGGCCACATGCACCATCTCGTCGAGCGATGGCGTGATCAAGCCGCTCAGGCCAATCACGTCTGCCTTCTCAACCTTGGCGCGTTCGAGGATCTTTTCGCATGAGACCATCACGCCCATGTCGATGACCTCGTAGTTATTGCAGGCCAGCACCACGCCAACGATGTTCTTGCCAATGTCGTGAACATCGCCTTTGACGGTCGCGAGAACGATCTTTCCTTGGGCCTTCACAACCTGGCCGGATGCCTCCAGCGCCGCCTTCTCTGCCTCCATGAACGGCGTAAGGTGCGCCACAGCCTTCTTCATCACCCGCGCGGACTTCACCACCTGGGGCAGGAACATCTTGCCCGCTCCGAAAAGATCACCGACCACGCTCATGCCCGCCATCAGCGGACCTTCGATAACCAGAAGAGGACGGCCAAGGTTGACGCGGGCCTCCTCGGTATCGATCTCGATGTAGGCATCGATGCCCTTGACCAATGCATGGGAAAGGCGCTCTTCGACCGTGCCGTTGCGCCATTCCTCAGTCTTCTTTTCGCTCGTCGCTGCACCGGCGCCAGCCGCCTTCAGCGTTTCGCCATATTCCACCAGTCGCTCTGTCGCGTCGGGACGGCGATTGAGCAGAACGTCTTCAACTAGCACCTTCAGCTCAGGCTCGATCTCCTCGTACACTTCGAGCATGCCGGCATTCACGATCCCCATATCCATGCCTGCTGCGATGGCGTGATAAAGAAACGCCGAATGCATGGCTTCGCGAACCTTGTTGTTGCCGCGGAAGCTGAACGAGATGTTGGAGACGCCGCCGCTCACCTTCGCATGAGGCAGATTGGCCTTGATCCAGCGCGTGGCGTTGATGAAGTCCACCGCGTAGTTGTTGTGCTCCTCCATGCCGGTGGCAACCGTCAGGATATTCGGATCGAAGATGATGTCTTCGGGAGGAAACCCCACCTCGTCGACCAGGATTCGGTAGGCGCGCTCGCAGATGCGGATCTTCTCCTCATAAGTCGCAGCCTGGCCCTGTTCGTCAAAGGCCATGACCACTACCGCCGCGCCGTACTTGAGCACGGTAGCGGCGTGCTTACGGAATTTCTCTTCGCCTTCCTTGAGCGAAATGGAGTTGACGATGCCCTTGCCCTGCAGGCACTTCAGGCCAGCTTCGATGACCTCCCATTTCGAGGAGTCGATCATGAAGGGCGCCTTCGCGACTTCAGGCTCGCTCGCCAGCAGCTGCAGGAAGCGCGTCATCGCTGCGACGCCATCGATCATGCCCTCGTCCATGCAGATATCGATGACGTTGGCTCCGTTCTCCACCTGCTGCCGGGCCACGCTGACTGCTTCTTCGAACTTGCCTTCCTTCACCAGCTTCGCGAACTTCGGCGAACCGGCCACGTTGGTCCGCTCGCCGATCATGATGTAGACGCCGGACTGTTGTGTGAATGGTTGTGATCCCGAGAGGCGGAGCGGTTTCGTCTCCAACGTTCCGCTCATGCTGAAACCTCGATTCGGCTCAGCGGCCGCGGAGCCTTGCCTTCGAGCGCTTTCGCGATCGCAGCGATATGCTCCGGAGTGTTGCCGCAGCATCCTCCGGCAATATTGATCAGTCCACCACGCGCGAAGTCGCCCAGGTAGCCAGCCATGTCCTGCGGTCCCAGATCGAATCCGGTCTCCGCCAACGGGTTGGGCAGGCCGGCGTTTGGATAGCACGAGATGGCCACGTCCGCCTTATCCGCAAGATCTTCGAGAAACGGATACATCAGGTCGGGACCGAGAGAGCAATTAAGCCCAATTGACAGCGGCTTCACATGCGCGACCGCATTCCAGAATGCCTCCACCGTCTGCGCGGAGATCATAGTCTCGCCGCCACGTCCCACGGCAGCCGAGATCATCACCGGCAGCTCTTTGCCCTGAGCAGCAAGGCCATCCTGATCGAAGACCTCACGGATCGCAACCAGCGCCGCTTTGGCATTCAGCGAATCGAAGATCGTTTCGACCAGAAGCAGATCCGACCCGCCCGCAATGAGGGCGCGCACCTGCTGCGCATACGCGGTCTTCACCTGGTCGAAGGTGACGACCCGAAAACCTGCGTCATCGGCATCGGGCGAATTCGAAAGAGAGACGGTCAGCGGCCCGATAGCCCCCGCCACGAAGCGCTGACGCCCGGTTGCTTTGCCCACCCGGTCGGCCCACTCGCGGCATTGCTGCGCCGATCTCTCGTTGATCTCCCAGGCTAGCCCGCCCAGGAACGGATCGTCGACAATCTTCTGGTAGAACTCAGGATCCTTGCGCCCGCCGTGTTCCCGTGGGTCGTCCACAAAAAATTCGCTCTGCGTGATGCTGGTCGCGCCGAAGGTATTCGTTTCGATGATGTCCGCGCCCGCTTCCAGAAACCGGCGATGGATGTCGCAGATCATGTCTGGCTGCGTCAGAGAGAACAGATCGCCATTGTTCAGCAGATCTTTCGTCGAATCCTTGAAACGCTCTCCGCGAATGTCGGCTTCCTTCATGCCGTAGGTACGGATCGTCGTGCCCATCGCTCCATCGATGATGGCGATACGGCTCTCGAGAATCTTCTGAAGAGGATGCTGGTCGGATGTATTCATCGGTGTGCGCTCACGTTCGCTCTGCCACATTCAGCCATCCTTCCATTATAGCGAGGTGGGGAGCGTCTCCCTAGCACGCACAGTGCGAGAGCGGCAAGGTCTTCTGAAGGAACGGAAAGAGCGTGGCCTGGGACTCTTTCATCTCATCGAAATCAGCCGGCTCATACGGCCGGCCGCTCCGGCCTCGGCCAATCGCCACTCCCAGAATCAGAGAACCCTCTTTTTCGGACCGGAAAGCTTTTCCCTCATTTTTCAGCTTATTATTGCTATGGTATTCTCAATAGCAATAGATGAGGCCCTCCATGAAAAAACTTCCCGTGACCGTTCTCTCCGGCTTCCTCGGCGCAGGCAAAACCACCGTCCTGAACCATGTACTCAACAACCGCCTGGGGATGCGCGTCGCCGTCATCGTGAATGACATGAGCGAAATCAACATTGATTCCCAGCTCATCGCGCAGAACGAAACCAAGTTGAGCCGCACCGAAGAGAAGCTGGTCGAGATGACCAACGGCTGCATCTGTTGCACGCTGCGCGACGACCTGCTGCAGGAGGTCTCGCGGCTTGCTCGCGAGGGCCGGTTCGACTACCTGCTCATCGAGTCGACCGGCATCTCGGAACCCCTCCCCGTCGCTGCAACCTTCACCTTTGTCGATGAGGCGGGAGACACGCTCTCCGAGGTGGCGCAGCTCGACACCATGGTCACCGTCGTAGATGCAGCCAAGTTCTTGGAGGACTTCCAGGCCATCGACGATCTCCGCGACCGTCATCTCGCGCTCAATGACGGGGACGAGCGCACTCTCTCCGATCTACTGATCGACCAGATCGAGTTTGCCAACGTGCTGGTCATCAACAAGACAGACCGGATAAGCCTGGACGAGCTAGCGCGGCTCGAAGCAATTCTGCAGCACCTGAATCCTGGAGCAGAACAGGTTCGAGCTGTTCGTGGCGAAGTCCCGCTTCACGCCATCCTGAATACCAAGCTGTTCAATATGGAAGAGGCCGAGACCTCCGCTGGCTGGATACGTGAGCTGAATAACCTTCATACGCCCGAAACCGAGGAGTATGGCATCGCAAACTTCGTCTACCAGGCGCGACGTCCCTTCCATCCCGCACGTCTTGAGGCACTCACCAATGAAGAGTTCGCCGGCGTTCTGCGCGCCAAGGGCTTCCTCTGGCTGGCCTCCGCGAACGACGATCTCATCCTCTTTTCGATCGCCGGCAAGACCCTCTCTGTCGATCCGCAGGGCCAGTGGCTTGCCGCGGGAGAGCCGGACGAGGTGCACGACGAAGAGACGCGGGACTATATCGGCAGGGTGTGGGAGCCGAAGTACGGCGACCGTCGCCAGGAGATCGTCTTCATCGGGGTGAAGATGGATCGTGCCGCATTGGAAGCGCGCCTGAACGAAGCACTGCTTACTCCGGAAGAGATGGCGGCCGGTCCTGATGGGTGGAAACGATACAACGACCCCTTCGCCGAGATGTTCCGCGATCGACCAATAACCGCTGAGGTATAGAGGAAGCAATATGGCTAAAATTTGTCCAATCACGGGAAAGCGTCCGCTTACCGGCAACCGCGTATCGCACGCCAACAACAAAACACGGCGCCGTTGGGAGCCGAACTTGCAATGGAAGCGAATCTGGATTCCAAGTGAAGACCGCTTTGTGCGTATGCGGGTGACGGCTCGCGGTCTGCGTACCATCCAGAAGCTCGGAATCAATGCCGCTCTCACCAGAGCCTCGAAGAGGAGCAAATGAGAACAATCATCAAGATGATTTCATCCGCGGGGACGGGTCACTTCTACACCACAACCAAGAATCCAAAGCTCCAAAGCGCAAAGCTGCAGCTCAAGAAGTACGATCCGGTGATTCGCCAGCATGTGATGTATCGCGAGGCAAAGATATAAGACGATGGCTGGCAATAACCAGAGCGGCTGCGTGACTCATCGGCATGAACGGAACCGGTAAGAACCACCCGTCCGCATTTCTCCCCACTGCGATTCTGCGCAGAGGCCGGGCGCTCCTGAATCAGCAATGCTGGTTGTGGGGACAGGATGTCAAACGTGAGGAGGGGAATCTCCTCCTCGCCTACGGATTTGACCGCCTTCGACCGCCGGCCGAGGAATCCGGTTCAAGCCAGTACACGTTTTGTCTCAGCGCAGGCCTGCACATCAGGCTGTGGGGCTTTGGCATTTACTTCGGTGGAAGCCATGGCGTCTATCTCAATCGATACGACTTCACGCCGCGACTCGCCTTCTTCGAGGATTGCTGGCAGTCCCAAGCCATGACCGGTCTTCCCAGAACGCAGGATCTAACTCTTCTTCCCATGGCGCTGCGGTGGATTGGAAGCTACGAAAGCTGGGTTGCAGAAATCGTTGGCCTTAGCTACCGGGAAGCATGCCTGTGCGGCTGGAAGCGCCGTGCCGCCACGCCTGCATTCATCGCAAACGCGTGGCGCGAACTGGCGCGTGAAATTGAAGCCTGTCATACAGACGCTGAAATTATTCCCGCGAGACAGGATGAAGCCGCCCCGACGCAGATGCTGACCGGATGAAGAGGTCTTATGCCTCAGCTCGCATAGCCGTCGGCTTGGGTGCGAATGTGTTCAGAGGAGTAGCCGCGCTCGGAAGAGTGAGCCACTAAAACTCAGCGGCAGGCCGCGCATGTTCCGTACAGGAAAAACTCATGGCCGGTCATGCGGAATCCCTTCGGAAGCTTAGTCTTCACAGGAACAGCACATCCTTCGACCTCGTAGACCTTCCCGCAATCATTGCAGTGAAAGTGATGATGATGTTCCTTGCCTGCGACCTCGTAACGGGTCGACTCGCCCGGGATCTCGACGGGAATAAGCCACTGTTCGGCGACCAGCAAGTTGATATTCCGATAGACGGTGGCAATACTCACCGCCTCTACCTCGGTCTGGGCGGTCCCAAGCGCCTCTTCCGGAGACAAAGGCCGGTCGGCCTTGAGGAAAGCATTGCGAATCGCTTCTTTTTGCCGGGTTTGTCTGATCTGAATCGCCATAGTTAAGGAACCAGGACATGATTTTATGCTCTTGAAAGCGCGTTATCAATACTCAATCCCACCACACTGTCGAGCAGCAGCGTCCGATGGGCCAGACATCTCGGTAAGATGTCTGCAAAACGCCCGCAGAGATTCCGTCCGGTCAAATTTTAGCTTTGATATTGCGAGTGCTCTTTCATCAGTTCCTAACCGAATTGTTGTACCAAAGAAATAATCATGCAGACGAGACGGGATTTCCTCAAACTTGCAGCAATGTTGTCGGGTACGGCCGGCGTGTCGGGACTTGTGCCGGAATCTATCAAGCGCGCGTACGCCATCGAGCCAGCTCAAGGCTCAACCTATCTGGATGCCGAGCACATCGTGATCCTGATGCAGGAAAACAGGTCCTTCGACCACTCGCTGGGCACGCTGCAAGGGGTTCGTGGATTTAACGATCCGAGAGCGCTTCGCCTCGCCAACGGCAACTCGGTTTTCGTGCAGACAGACGCAGCCGGAGACTCCTACGCTCCCTGGCGGCTGGATATTCGCGACACCCGCATTACGTGGATGGGTTCCGTTCCACACTCGCGCAACAGCCAGGTGGACGCATGGAATGACGGCCACCATGACGGCTGGCTGGAGGCGAAGCGCTCGTACAACAAGGAGTATGCTAATCTCCCGATGACGATGGGGCACTACACGCGCGAGGATCTGCCCTTTTATTACTCGCTGGCCGACGCCTTTACCGTGTGCGACCAGAACTATTGTTCGGTGATGACCAGCACCACGCCCAACCGCAGTTTTTTCTGGACCGGCACGGTGCGCGATGAACAGCGCGCGGATTCCAAAGTCTACATGCGCAATGACGAAATCGAACGCGGTGGAATGAAGTGGAAGACTTTTCCAGAGCGTCTGCATGAGGCTGGCATCGACTGGAAGTTCTACCAAAATGAATTGACGCACGCGGGCGGTCTCACGCCGGAAGAGAATTCCTGGCTGTCGAATTACGGCTGCAACGTGCTCGAGGATTTCGCAGCCTACAACGTCGACGCATACGCTGGCAGCGTCTCCGGAATACAGGAAAGGCTGGCATCCACGACGCATCAGGTCGAGCGCCTCCAGCATAGCTTGTCGACGGAACAGGACCCGCAGGTAGCGGCAGAGCTCCGTGTCCGGCTCCAACATGCGCAAGACCAGATTCAAAGGCTTCAGGCCTCGCTTCAGAACAGCGGAGAGACGCGCTACAAGCAGATGACCGACCAGCAGCGTGCCTTGCATCACGCCGCGTTCGTCACCAATGCCGGTGATCCTCACTACCGCACTCTGGAGCCGCTCGCCTTCGAAGACCAGGGCAAGCAGCAGGAGATGATGGTTCCCAAGGGAGACATCTTTTATCAGTTCCGCAAGGACGTCAATGAAGGAAAGCTGCCCGCTGTTTCATGGCTGAGCGGCCCTCAGAAATTCTCGGATCATCCGTCTTCTCCGTGGTACGGAGCATGGTACGTCTCCGAGATTATGGACATCCTGACCAAGAACCCCGAGGTCTGGAAGAAGACGATCTTCATTCTCACCTACGACGAAAACGATGGTTACTTCGACCACGCGCCCTCGTTCGTCGCCGCCGACCCCAAACGTCCCGAGACTGGCGGAGCCTCGGAGGGCATCGATACCGCGCTCGAATACACCTATGCTCAGGACGAGCTGGATCAGGGCGTTTCAGCGAAGGAAGCGCGCTCCGGCCCCATCGGCATGGGCTTCCGCGTGCCGATGATCGTCGCTTCTCCATGGACGCGCGGAGGATGGGTCAACTCTCAGCTCTTCGACCACACCTCGACGCTGATGTTCCTCGAGCACTTCGTCCAGAACAAGCACGGCAAAGTGGTGAAGGAAGAAAATATCAGCGCGTGGCGGCGCTCCGTCTCTGGGGATCTGGCCTCTAACTTCCGGCCGTATGACACGAAGGAAAAATCCCTCGACTTTCTGGATCGCGACAAATTTGTCGTCGGTATTCAGCAGGCGCGTTATAAAGAAATTCCCTCCAACTACAAAAAGCTGAGCTCAGCCGAGATAGAAACGATCAATAAGGGTTCGATTCACTCCGAATTCATCTCTCATCAGGAGAAAGGTATCCGGCCCGCCTGCGCGCTTCCCTATGAACTTTATGTGGATGGCCTGCTGACTGAGGATGGAACCACGTTTCAGTTGCGCATGACGGCCGGTGCTCATGTCCACGGCAGCCGCTCGTCCGGAGCGCCCTTCAATGTTTACCTCCGTAAAACATCCTCCGGCGGCGAGATGACGGTTGCGTCCTATGCGGTAAAAGCCGGAGACACGCTTACCCGGGAATACCCTCTGACGTTCTTCGCCGATTCCCGTTACCTCATCGACGTGCATGGGCCAAACGGCTTTTATCGCTCCTTCGCAGGCGATCCGCATACCCAGCCGCTACAGACGCGAGTAACCTACGAGCGGAAGGGCGGACGATTGACGGGAAATGCAGAGGTGCATCTACGCAATCCCGGTACACAGCCCGCAAAAATTGCAGTGGAGGACAATTCGTACAAGGCAGCCTCCATCACAAAAACCGTGGCTGGCGGTCACGATGTCTCGATCGTGATCCCTCTTGAACAGAGCCATGGCTGGTACGATTTCACCATCAAGACCGAAGGCTCCTCCGCGGAGACGCGCTACGCCGGCCGCGTAGAAACTGGCCGCTCCAGCTTCACCGACCCCTTCATGGGAGGAGTTGTCTAGGGCAGAGCTTGTTATCACTGTTTCCTAGAATTCTGGAGCGGGCTCGAATCGAGCTCGCTCCGGCTTTCAACCCAAGATCCCTTCATCCCACCATGGACGCCACGTGCGACCGCTGCGTTGAAATCCAAACCGGCTGCGCTCTTCTGATATCCCCTCGCACAAATTGCGCTAAGCAGGACAAATGCCTTATAAGGCCGCCGCCGAACGGACGTATACTCCATTCGCCGGTTGCGTTCAATGCGCAACCGCAGCATTGAACGTCTTGTCTTGAACATTCGGGGGGTCCTCGATGTTTCGCTCCAGTGGTCCTGGTCTGCTCTCGCGCCGCCGATTCCTCACCTGGTCGCAGGCGGCGCTCGCCGTGCTCGGAGCATCGCCCGCTATTCCCCTCTTTGGAGCTTCGAGAGCCACGGAGTCCGTTCCTGCCGCCGATGATTACTACGCCAAGCTCGGCGTTGAGCCCATCATCAATGCTGCCGGAACCTATACCTATCTCACCGCAGCTGTCATGCCACCGCAGGTGCAGCGCGCTGTCGCGCAAGCGGCGCTCCATCCGGTCGTCCTCAAGGAGCTTCACACGGCAGCCGGCGAATACCTCGCCAAGCGCCTTCGTTGTGATGGCGCGCTCGTCACATCAGGCGCATCCGCGGCGCTTACTCTTGCTACCGCCGCCTGCATCGCCGATGCCAACCACGCCCGCCCTAATCAGATTCCCCAGCAGGTATGGTCTGGAGACGGCACGCTTGGCATGAAGAACGAGGTCATCGTCCAAAAAGCGCATCGCTACGAATATGACCACGCCATGCAGCTATGCGGAGTTCGCATCGTGGAAGTTGTCACCTTCGACGACTACCAGCGGGCATTTACTCCGAAGACAGTGATGACCAATTTCTTCAACTCCGCCGAAGGAGGTCTCATCGATCGCCAGGCATGGCTCGATGTCGCTCACCGGCACAACGTCCCATGCCATCTTGATGCAGCCGCCGACGTGCCGCCCGTCGAAAATCTCTGGAGATATACAGCCATGGGCTTCGATCTGGTCTGTTTCTCGGGAGGTAAAGGTATCCGCGGTCCTCAGAATGCCGGCCTGCTGCTGGGCAAAAAACATCTCATCGATCTTGCCGCCGACAATGACAGCCCCAACTCTGACGCCGTCGGCCGCGGCATGAAAGTCGCCAAGGAACAGATTGTGGGCATGGTCGCCGCCGTCGATTGGCTGCTCGAGCAAAGCGACGAGGCCAATCAGGCCGAATACATGCGGCGCGCCCACGTCATCAGCGAAGCTGTGAAGGACATCCCCACACTCACGAGCGATATCTACATTCCCGAGATCGCGAATCATGTACCGCACCTGATCCTCGCCTACGATCCCCGTATCGTTGGCATCACGCCGCTCGAAGTGCAGAAGCGGCTGAGTGCCCAACGTCCGCGCATCGAGCTCAACCCCGCCACCGGCACCACAGGGCGGCTCGGTCCACACTCGAATGAAAACACGATCGTAGTGGGCGCATGGATGATGCAGCCGGGCGAGGCTGAGATTGTCGGCCGCTCGCTGCATGCCGTGCTCAGCAATCCCCAGGCATAGTTCGAGGCCGTAGCCTCGACTGACTCAAACAACATTGCCCAAAACCAGATTCAACGGAGGAGCCAACCATGGAAAAAATAGAAAAGCTACCATCGCGCAGAGGTCTCATCAAGAACGCAGCCAAAGCAGCAGCAGCCATCACGGGGAGCGCAGTCCTTGCGAGCTCGGCTAAAGCTCAGACCGCCAAGCCGGAGAAGAAGTCCTATCCAACGAAGACCCTAGCACCCGGCGAAGCTCCGCCGCTTTTCTCGAGCGCCGTTTCCTATGGCAATCTGGTCTTTCTCGCCGGAGTTGGCTATCACGAGAATGGAACCATCGAAGAGGCGACCAAGCATGTTCTCGACGAGCTCGAAAAAAATCTCACCAACGCCGGCTCGTCAATGGAAAAGGTCCTCAAGGTCAACGTCTATCTAAATGACATCAAGGATTGGGCGCGCATGAACACTGCTTACGCCGGCCGCTGGGGGACAATTCCTCCTGTGCGGACGACCATCGCACCCGCCGGTGGAATCCCTGGCAACTCCTTGGTTGAGATCGACCTGATCGCTTACATTTGATGTTATAAGCACCGCAAAGATAGCTATCCCCGGAGATCCGATGTCCGCAAGCTTCGCGCCGAAAGGCTACGTTGCCGCTTCGTCTGTACCTGCGTCTGCCATACCTGCGAATTCGATCGTCGATCGGCATGACCCTCGCTTCGAGACGCTCAAGCGCGGACAAAACCTGCGTTTCCCCGCCACCGATGCCGAGGCGGCAGGCCAGATCATCATCTGCTCGAGTGCGGAGGAAACCGCATCTGCACTCGAGCGTGCGGTCTCGGCTGGCCTCCGCCCCACCATCCGCAGCGGCGGCCACTGCTATGAGGATTTCGTCGCCAACAATCCCAACGGAGTCATCCTCGATCTCTCTACCTTGAATTCTGTCGATGCCGATCCAGCGGGCGGATTTCATATCGCTCCGGGTGCAGTGCTCGGTGAAGCCTACCGCACTCTTTACAAACGCTACGGTGTCACCTTGCCCGCAGGCACCTGTTACATGGTCGGCGCCGGAGGCCACATCTCGGGCGGCGGTTACGGCTTGCTCTCGCGCCTCCACGGCCTCACAACGGATTGGTTAACTGGCATCGACATTCTCACCGTCGACTCCAATGGCAAAGTCACTAACCGCCATATTGACGCGCATCATGATCCCGATCTCTTCCGCGCCTGCCGTGGCGCCGGTGGAGGAAACTTCGGAGTCATCACCAACTTTCACTTTGCGAAGCTGCCAGCGGCGCCCAGCGAAGTGGCCCATGCCGGCATCTCCTTCTCCTGGGCATCGATGACAGAAGCCAAGTTCACACAGCTGCTCATCGCATTCGGAGATTACTGGGCGACGCGCGGTCTCGAACCCGACACATGGGGCCTCTTCGCATTTCTGTCTCTCAATCCGGGCGAGGGCTTCAACATCCACACCCAGTTCATCAATCCCGACGGAACAGCGAATGACCTCTCAGTCCTGCACGAGTTCTTCGATCGCTTCGCCAAGTTCGAACCCGATCCGCCTGAAACATCTGCTCATGGCGCTCCAGGAAAGCTTCCTCGTATCAATCTCCGGCCCTGGCTCAACGCCACATTGGCCGAAGGTGGCTCCGGTGGCGGCTATCGCGCAAAGTATAAGTCCGCGTACATGAAGCAGACCTTCACCCCCGCCGAGTGCGCGGCCATCTACAAATACCTGAACTCGCCCGGTATCGATGCTCACGGCTCATTTCTTTCGATCGATTCCTATGGCGGGGCGATCAATCGGCCCGAACGCATTCTCGATACAGCAACCGCGCAGCGCTCTTCGATCATGAAGCTGCAGTGGCAATGCTATTGGCGCGGCCAGGACGAAGACGCCGGACGCATCAAGTTCATGGACGAGTTCTTCACCGCCGTCTACACCGGCCCGCATGTGGGAGCCGAATATCAGGGCACTCCGCTAGGCCCTCAACATGAGGGCTGCTACATGAACTACGCCGACGTCGACATGCTCCGCTATCCCTTTTGGCCGCAGCTCTTCTACGGCACCGGGTCTCTCTATCCTTTTCTCAAGCAAGTGAAGCAACGCTACGACCCCAATAACATCTTTCACAGCTCAATGAGTGTAAGAGCATGAGTCCAGTCTGGAACAGGCGCACGTTTCTTTCGAACCTCGCTTTGAGCGTTCCGCTCTCGCGAGAGTTATTCGCTGCTCCGCGGCCAGCATCTTCTTCCTACTTGGCCTTTGTGGGCTTCGCGTCCATCGACCAGCCACAGCTTCACCGCGTTGAGGTTTTTCGGGTCGAAGGCGCGCGATGGTCTTCGTTGCAGAAGTCAATTCCCGCGGTCAATCCACAGGCTCTCGCGGTGCACCCGCATCTGCCCGTCCTCTACGCAGCTCACAGCACTGACTCGCACATGCATCTGCCCCGCGGCAGCGTCTCGGCATTGGCCTTTGACGCGCACTCGGGCGTTCTCTCACGATTAGGCGAAGAGCCCCTGGCGCTTTCCGCCACCCACCCCAGCCACATGACTGTTTCACCGGACGGCCGCTCTCTGCTGGTCGCCGCTTCCACGGGCGGAGCGTGGAATTTCTTCGCACTCGCGGAGGATGGTGCGATCCTGCGAACGCCTTCGGCATTGAAGCTCACCGGCTCCGGCCCTCATCCGCTGCAAAGCTCGGCGCGTCCGCATAGCATTGTCTGCCATCCCGCTGCGCCTGTCGCATACGCTGCAGACTTCGGCTCCGACCGTATCGATCAGGTGAGCAGCGTTTCAGAAGCTCCCACTCCTCGCCAACGCATCGTTACACCCACGATTGCGAGGCGCATCAGCTTCGAGCCCGGAAGCGGACCATCGCATCTGGTGCTGCATCCGTCCGGCTCTTTGATAGCTATCGTCCAGCAGCTTCGCCCCGCTCTTGCAGTGCTCGGGATCCAGTCGAATGGAGACATCTCGGATGAGCCGCTGCATTTTCTGCCGCTCAAGGCCGAGCTTGCCGGACCTCTCGTCCGCAATCACTCCGGCAACCGGCTCTATCTCGCCATGCAGACTCCAGGAGGCAATCGTGCCGTCGCCGTATACGCATGGTCGTCCTCGACCGGCGATCTCCGCCGCATCCAGCAAGTGGATCTAGGCACGGAACCGCTATCCACGCATCTCATTGCGACGGAAAATGAACTGATCATGCTCGGGCCAGCAGGTTTAGACACGATTGCATTACGTCCCGAAGACGGCTCCTGCATTGGAACTCCCCGCCGCGTGATGAAGAGTGGCCATGCGGCCAGCATCGTCATTCATTCGGTATAAAAAGTTCCCTTCAGTCCGCTGTTTTTCTATTGCGGAGGCGCTTGCGGTTGCGGAGGAGCATGCGACTGCCCCGTCACCGTGGGTTCAGGATATTTGGTGGACGGAATGGGACGTTCGTTGAATGTGGTCCACCGCGATGCCTGTGTCACATCGGCAGAGTGTTGCTTGACGGTCCATGAATCGGAGGAGATGCCATTCAGGTCGTAGACCACCTTGCCATCCCGCAATGTCATCTGACATACCAGCTTCCTGGTTCCGGTCCGCTTCAGGTTGTACATGTCGACGAAGCCGAACGTGCCTGTCTCTATCGACAGCACCGCTACATCCGCCCCAGAACCGACGGAGAGATTTCCCAGCTGATCCTGCTTGATCTCGTGAGCCGGATTCACCGTCATCTGCGTGAGCACCTCGGGGATCGTCTCTCCTAAAACCATCATCTTGTCCGCCACGTTCAGCATGTCCTTCATGCCGCTGTTCATGGCCGCGATGTGCAGATCTGTCGAGATCGAATCCGGCTTGTAGCCACTCTTCACGATAGGGCCTGCCACGGCCCACGCGAACGATCCGCCCCCGTGCCCAACATCGCAGTAGATGCCGCGCTTGCGCATCACCAGCAGCGCTTCGGATGGCCCTCCGGTTTCTGTATTCTGCTCGCCGCGCAGCCCAGAGAAGCAATGCGTGTAAATGTCGCCCGGGCGCAGATGCGTTGAAACAAGCTGCAGCAGCGGCCGCTCCGCACGGTTCGTTCCGTAATCGATCATCACCGGAATATCTGCGACGTTACCGGCGATCACCGCCTGGTCGAATGGCTTCCACTCCGGTCCAATGTAATGAGCGCTCTTGATCCCCACCACCACGCCGGGAAACTGCTTCGCCTTCTCTCCCGTCAGCTTACCGTCCATGTCGTCGAGATTGTATTCATACTTGGGTCCGCGCATGCCCGCGCCTACGATATTCAACTCGGCCAGCACGCGGGTCTTCGAGCGATCGATGACTCGATCCTTGAAATCGTCAAAGCTTTTCCACCCCGAGCTGCCGGCGTCTACCACCGTCGTAACGCCGTTGCGTAAAGTGAAGCCATCCGGATAGACGGAATTATCACCGGCGTAAGACCCGCGCTCACCCGTGCCAGCATAGGCGTGCACGTGAATGTCGATCAGCCCGGGCGACACATAGAAACCATGCACGTCGACCGTTTTGAGCGCATCTTTTTTCAAGAGGTGCGGCTTCACTGCTGCGATCTTGCCGTCCTTGATTCCCACGTCGCGCAGTCCATCGATGTGATTCTTCGCGTCGAACACATGGCCGCCCTGTAGCAGCAAATCGTAGGGCAACGGATTCGGCGGAACGGGTGCAGAAGGCCGTGCAGGCTCCTGTGCCAACGCTGCGCCGCTCACCAGCGAAAGGACCGCGGTACAAACTACTCCAGACCAACTCACCCGCTTCATCCTCATTTCACCTCTCCCTTTGTTGAATCGCTCGACGCCATTAAGCTCTGACTGCCTTGAAGGTGGCCGCACCATACTCGCCGAGCATCACATCGCCGGCAAAGCTGTCGCCGTTCACCACGCCCGTAAAGACATACGGCACCTGATTGCCGCTGACCGCCATCGTGCTGCTGATGGTCGCATGGTCGGCAGTCACCGTTCCCTTCAACTGCGCGGTAAATACCTCGCCCTTCTGCTCACCAGAAAGCGTTGTGCCGCTCTGCTGCAGCACAAATTGCTGCAGGCCCACACCGCGCGAGTAGTTGATAGTCACATGCCAGTTTCCGGCGAGATTTGCAGTAGGTCCCGAATACACTGGCGGATTCTCAAACTTACCGGGATTGCGAAGATGCATGGCGATGGTCTCTGCGACGATCTTGTAGTCTCCCGGTTGCATCATGTACGGCATGATGCCGAGCGACGACTCCATCTGGTCCGGCCTACGTCCCTGCCCGCCATCGACGAGGATGCGCGGTGTGCCCTTATCCAGCTTCTCCACCAGCTCCGTCCCGGTGATGCCCACCTTCGTCGCGTCCCAGCGAATGCGCAGCGTGGGTGCGCGGTTCGAAAGGTCCGCGTCGGGCATGCGAATCTGCGTGGTCACGCCGGAAATGCCTTCTACCGTCTTCGCGATGTGCTGATTCCACTCCAGCCACTGCCTCTGCTCGGCCTCGTGGTCGCGCTTGTACCACTGCTGCACGGCGGCAAGCATGCCCATCGCCTCTTCCTTGCCGACCTTCAGCGCGCGTCCCCAGTTGTGATGGGGCGCCGCGTTCCAGAAGGCGGCGGCACACAGGCCTTTGGGACCAAGCAAGATGCCCGCAGTCTGCGGCCCACGCATGCACTTGCCACCGGAGTAGCCAACAAACGTAGCTCCCGCGGCAAGATGAATATTCGGAACGATGGGTTCCTCTGCCGCCGCATCCACAAACACGGGGATGTTCTTTTCCTTGGCGATTGCGCAGATGGTCTTGATGGACAGCGGTTCAGTGAATGCGCGCGGCCCGGAGAGAATGTAAATCATCGCCGTCTTGTCGTTGATCTTCGCGCGCAGCTCTTCGTCGGTCTCGACCTCGACGATCTCCGGCCCCGACATCCGCACCCCGAAGTCATAAGGGTTGCGCGAATACTTTGGAATGATCACTTCGCTGCGAACCTTGTGATACGGCAGCGACTGCGACAGCTCAGGATCAGTACCGCAGATGCACGCGACTGTCGCCAACGCGATCGCAGCCTCGCATCCCGTAGTCACGATGGCGCTCGGTGCACCCATGTGGCGGGCGATCTCAGCACCCACCGCCGGCATCAGCTCATCGAGGTGAACGTAATACTGCGAAGCCTCGAACATCGCCTGCTTCACTTCAGGCAGAGACTGCGATCCCGTGATGATGGTGAATGTTCCCCGGGCGTTGATGAGCGGCCTCACACCGATGCGCGTATATAAGTTGTCGCGGCCAGTCGCCGGCTGCGGCGCACTCTCCGCCAGCGTAGCCGCCGATGCAGAGAACGGGGCCACCGCTGCCGCTGCCGAAAGTATGCCGGACTGTTTAAGAACATCCCGCCTGGACCAGCGCACCGACTCAAAGAGTGCCATTCATTTCCTCACTATCTTTCCATCTGTCCTTGCAGCCAACCGGACTGCAACTACCAGCCTCGACGCCAAATAACGATTCTGACCGCACAGTAACTGAGCTGTCATGGGTCAGAAGCCCCGTAAGACTCTGGGGCAAATGCCCTAGGTAACTGTTTGCCTTGAGATTCTGAAAAATCAGATCCGTCCGAATTGCTTTACCGCTTCCACGATCGAGTGGAACTTCTCAATATACGGATACATGCTGTGCTCACTCTCATCCAATTTCTGCGCGAGGATCAGGACTTCCGCAGCGCGAGCCCGCGGCACCACCACTACCCCATCCTGATCGGCAGCGATGATGTCGCCCGCATTCACCATCGTTCCCGCAACCTCAATCGGCAGATTTGCTCCGCCGAAGCGATAGTGGGAGACAGACGTCGATGGCACGGGCCCGGTCGCATACACCGGGAAGCCAATCCTCTTCAGCTGAGGCAGATCGCGTACGCCGCCATCGATAACCGCTCCGGCGAAGCCTCGAGCGAACATCGCCGTCCCCATCAGGCCGCCCATGCCGGCGATGTCTTCGCCGTCTTCAACCTTCATCACATATACGGAGCCGGCTGATCCTGTATCGATCGCCTCCAGCATCCCTGAGAGCGCACCGGGGTCCTTATTTTCTTCTTTCTTCAGCAGCACCGTGAGCGCCGTGCCCGCGAACTTGGTAGGAAAGATGGCCTGCACCTTGTGCGACATGTAGTGCTTTTCATGCAGTAGCTGTTCCTCAGCATCGGAAACCGAAGCCGCCTCCACATGCCGGTAAGCTTCAACCATCCGCGCCGGATCGCGCTGATAGTCGGCCGCCGTAAGCGGAGTATCCGCGCGCAGCACGGCGGTAGCGCAGGCCATCACGACGCCAACCCCAAGTCCCCAGGCGATAAACCACCGCGCGTGTCTTCTTACTCGAACTGTCTGCATAACCAACGTCCTCCATTCTTTGAGCACAACGAAAAAACAGCTATAAGTCAGTCGAAGTGAACCAATCCCCGCTGCAGTGCATAGATTGTTGCCTGGGTCCGATCGCGTGCTCCCATCTTATCGAGCACCGACGAAACATGAATCCGCACTGTCTTCTCTGCAATCCCCAGCTGCTCGGCAATCTCGCGATTCGATCGGCCCTGCGTGATGCACACCAGCACTTCGCTCTCGCGCGGCGTGAGTTCGACGACTGGCGTCCGCTCCGCCAGGCGATCCAGCGCGACACGCGGAAGGTAGCGCAGATCCCGCGAGACATTCTGGATCGCGTTAATCAGCTCTTCGCCGCTGGCATCCTTCGTCAAATATGCCATCGCGCCGGAACGCACAGCGCGGTAGATATCCTCCGAACCGTGGTAGTTCGAGAGCACGACAATGCGCGCCGGATTCGCCATCTTGCGCAAGGTCACGATCACATCGAATCCGCTGACTCGCGGAAGACGCAGATCGAGCACCACGACATCCGGCTTCAATGTGCGATAGAGCTCGATGCCCTGCTCACCATCGACTGCTTCGCCCACGACGCGAATCTGCGCATGGCCTGCAAACACCGACTGCAGAGCCATCCGCGCCAAAAAGTGATCCTCGATCAACAACACCCGGATTTGCTTCGCGTTCATGCTCTGCACTCGTTGCCGATGTTCATGGTCGTTGAAAATCTGTCTCGGCCTGAGCTGCATGTATTCCCGGTCATCATTCATACCCCGATCCAGGGAACGACATGCTGCTGTTGCTTCGTGCCCTTATTGATCGTTTGAAAGCCGACTGTAACCATGACCTCGGTGCCCATCTGCGCGGAGCTGTTCAGATAAAGCGTGCCGCCAAGCTTACGCGCGCGCTCCCGCATCACCGGGATACCGAAGTGTCCCGTTCGCGTCGCATTGTCGGAGAGCTGGAAGCCATGTCCATTGTCGCGCACCGTCAGGCTCAATGAGTCGCTGTCATAACGCAGTCCAATGTGGATCTTCGAAGGCTCGGCGTGCCGGATCGCGTTGCTCACGGCCTCTTGTCCGATGCAGACCAGATGGTGGACCGCACCGGGAGCGATAGGTATCTCATCGCCTTCGACGTCGAACGTCGTGGCCACCGATTCCCGCAGGCGCTGCCCTGAGATGGCCCGCGCTAACGCCTGCGAAAGTATGTCGGTCAGGTCCTCCGAGTCGCGCAGGTCCCAGATGATTCGGCGCGCCTCTGCCTGGCAGTGAGCCACCATGCTGCGTGCCAGCTCGCACGAGTTCGCTGCCGGCGTCGTACTCGCGCCAGCATCGCGAAAGAGCTTGGCGGTTGCTTCCAGCTGCCAGGAGATCGCAGCGAAGCCCGCCATCAGCGTGTCATGGCAGTCGCTCGCGATGCGGTTCCTCTCTTCGAGCACAATGCCCATCTGTCCTTTTAGCAATTGATCGTGCTGGTTGAGGAGCTGCGCCGCGAGAAGCACCAGCCCCAGAGCCAGCAGCAGGTAGGCATACCATGTCTGATAGAAAAACGGGCGCTGTTCCACGGGAAGCTGTGCAGCGGCTGTGCTCCACGCCTCGCCCACTCTATGCGCCTGCACTTCAAACCGATAGTGTCCCGGCGTGATCCGCCGGTAGTGCGCGATGCGATTGCTGGAGACAGTCCAATCCGCGTCGTAGCCTGACAGCTGATAGCGGTACTCGATGGCTGCTCCATCAAGCGGTGTAGCTGCGAAGAAAAAAATAACGTCCCGGGAGCCGGCGTCAAGAGATACAGCGTTCCCGCGCTGGAGCGAGGCCTGATCGACTTCGCTCGTCAACGACCAGCCGAGAATTTTAACCTCTGGAGTTGAATTCCCTGATCCGAGAGTATGCGCTCCGTCGGCTGGCTGCGTCGCTGCAGCCGGAGACACCGTTGAAGGAGCGGCCGGCGCATCAGGTCCGGGCGCGATCTGGGCAATTGCACCCACTCCGCACAATGATGAAAATAACAGCAAAAACAAAAGAGGCTTCAGCTTCCCAGGCATTGTCTCCAGGTCACCATTTTTAAGCTCGGATTACAAACAGGTATAACACTCTTTCTCATGCGCTCACGACTCGAGTGCCCGCTCCGGATGCACAACCAGCCAGCAGGCCGCGCCCACGAGAGCCATGGACGCGGCCACGGCGAAGGACGTGGTCCAGCCGAAATGCTTGGCGATCCAAGGAGTAAGCGACGCGGTGAGTGCTCCGCCGAGTTGGCCGGCCATGTTCACCAGGGAAGAGAAAACGCCCGAACTGCGGCCGGCAATGTCCACCGACACCGACCAGAATGTACTCTGCGATAGATAAAGTGCGCCCGCACCGCCGGCAAGAATCACACCAGCCAGCTGTGGGCTGCGGACCTGCGAGCCCACGACCAGGAAGATAGCGGTAAAAAAGAGCGACACCGCAGCCAGATAGCATCGTCCCACACGCAAACCATGCAGGCGCGTCAAGCGGTCGGACAAACTCCCGCCCACAAGACTGAAAATGGTCATGCAAAGAAACGGCAGCATCGTATAGCGGGCACTGAGTTTCAGGTCGAATCCGCGCACCTGCGCGAGATACAGAAAGAACCAGCTGAAGAATACCCACGCGATATATCCAAAGCTGAAGTAGCCGGCCATAAGCGCCGCCAAATCTTTTCGCGCGAAGATCGCCTTCCAGGCAATGCCCTTGCTGTCAGGCCTCGCCCCAATCCCTGCCACTGTTCTTTCAACTGGTTCGAATGTTAGCCCGGCGCGGATTTCCTTAAGCTCGCTCCTCGATACACCTGGATGCTCTTCCGGCGTATCGCGCGAAAAGATCCACCAGACGGCGCCTGCAAAGCATCCCACCGCCGCACTGAACCAGAAAGCCGCGCGCCATCCTTGGCTCAGGATGATCCACGTGAGCAGCGGAGGGGTGAGTCCGCTGCCCGCGCCCACACCCGCAAAGATCAGTCCATTGATAAATCCCCGCTCCTGCTGCGGAATCCAGTTGGCGACAAACTGGTTCGCAGCTGGATAGATCACCGCCTCCCCCGCGCCCAGCAGGAAGCGGACAGCGATGAGCACGAGGATGGCGTGAGGAATCTTTGTCGGCAGGACCGTGGTAAGAGCAGTCGCGAGGCCCCACCAGAAAACGCCCAGCGTAAGCACCCGCCGCGGCCCAAAGCGGGCAGCGAGAATCCCCGCCGGAAGCTGGAAGCCTGCATAACCAATCAGGAATGCGGAGAAGATCCAGCCGAGCGATTGATTGTTGAGGCCATATTCGCGGCTGATGTTCAAACCGGCGATCGAGATATTGGTGCGGTCCAGAAAGGCTACAGCGCTAAGAATGAATAACCAGAAGCCTAAAAAATATCTGACCCGGGTACGTCGTACGACGGCCATCGTCGTCTCCTCATCGGCAAGCAAATGCACGAAGTGCTGTCTTTGCACTCTACTGCATCGGACAATGCATCCGCGTTACGCGCCTAGGCCATATGTCCCAGACTTCGACTATTTTCTGCGAAGCTTGGTCTGGCTTCCATTCAGTGGATTCGCCGTTGTGCGCTTCTGGTAGATTGAACATGCAATTTCACCACGCACAAAAAACGAATAAGGATCCGCCATTTGCCGGGACATCGTAGTTTCTCGGGAGCACACTCCCGCCGCAGTTTCTTGACAGGTATCGGCGCTCTCGCCATCACTCACTCATTAGTTTCCGTCGCCCAGAAACAGGCAGGCAGCGCAGCGGCAAAGAAACTATTCGTTTATGTGGGCACCTATACAGGCGCGGTCGGCAATGGAGGCAGCGGCGACGGGATCTATCTCTACGAAATGAATCGACAGAGCGGAGAACTATCGCTCGTCAAGCTGGCAGCCAAGGCCGAGAGCCCCTCCTGTCTCGCCGTTCATCCTTCACAGAAATTTCTCTACACCACCAACGAAGTCACCGACTTTCCCAGCAGTCATGGCAAGAGTGGTTCCGTCAGTGCATACGCAATCGATCCAGAGAATGGGGATCTGAAACTTCTCAACAAGGTTAGCTCCGAAGGTCCTGGCCCCACACATCTCAGCGTCGATCGCTCTGGCAAATACGTCCTGGTTGCGAACTACGATGGCGGAAGCGTCGCTGTGCTTCCCATCCTGGCCAGCGGCGAGTTGGGAGCAGCAACGGATTTCCAGCAGGATGCCGGCTCCATCGGTTCACGCCAGTCGACAAGCGCGCCACGCCCCAACTTCGCCATCAGCGGCCACGACCGGCCGCATGCCCACATGGTTCAACCATCGCCCGACAATCGATTCGTCCTCTATACCGACCTGGCACAGGATCGAATTGCAATCTTCCGTTTCGGCACGAGCACCGGCAAACTAAGCTCCTCGGAGAAGATGCCTTATGCTCAGCTTCCCTCGGGAGATGGGCCGCGACACTTTGCCTTTCATCCCAATGGGCATTGGCTCTACTCGATCCAGGAAGAAGCCTCGACCGTGGTCTTCTTTCAATATGATTCCGAAACTGGCGAGCTGACCTCACAGCAGACGATCTCGACACTCCCCAAAGGCTTTCAGGGTACAAGCTTCTCTTCGGAGATCCTGGTCTCTCCGGATGGTCGCTTTCTTTTTGCAGCCAACCGGCTGCATGACACCATCGCGGTCTTCGCCATTGGTACGACCGGGCGTCTAACCTCGAGGGGAGAAACCTCGACACTCGGCGACTATCCCACCGGCCTCAGCATCGACCCGAGCGGCCGCTTTCTCTATGCATGTGATCTAAGAAGCGACTGCATCGCCTGCTTCAAGATTGATAGGAAGACCGGAGTACTCAACTTCACCGGCAGTTACACCGGCGTAGGCAGCCCGAACTCAATCGTCTTTGTCTCGTAATTGATATTCGCCAAGCGCGCCGTTATTTCGAATACACGCGCTTGGCAATGATGGTGGAATCGGTGGCGCTGCTCTCCAGGCTCTTCGTCGAAATCAGGAGCTCGAAGGGCGGAATCGATCCATCCGGGCGGGCAATGGACTTCAGCCAATCGGAGAAACGCGCGCTGTCGAGCACGAAGTTTCCCGCCGACTGCGTTCCCGACATCCACAATCCTCCCAGCACCAGGATCATGCCCCTTCCGCTGGGATTGGGAAGATAGACGACGTCGCCATAAACAGCGGGAGCCCCGATACCACCCGATTCTTCCTGCGGTACATATTCCTGCAGCTCGCCGTTTTGCGGATGCCGATTGAGAAAGCGGAATCCCCATTTCTTATCCGAAACCAGGACGAAGTTTATCGATGGCTCAAGGAGCGAGACCCAAGGATTCGCCTCCTTGGAGCCGATAAGAATCAGATTTGAAGCGCTGGCGTCCGAAGGTCTCAGGTCGCGCGCAAAAACCGTGGCCGCGCGTTCCGAATTCCACTGCGGCAAGTGTGACAACTCAGTCGACATATCCAGATCCACAATGCTGGTATATCGCCGCCCGGCTAGGTTCAACACCACCGCTTGCGTGGCCGCCGGAGCGACCGCCTTAATATGGTTCGGATCGCGATAGCCGCCGCCAATGTAATCGGAGAGAGTCACTTCCTGGCCGGTTGAGGTCTCATAAAGGACCAGCCCGCTGTCCCCAGGGACGATTAACGTTCGCCCGTCGTTGGGAAACACCGTACCCCAGAATCTCCGCTCGATCTCTGTCTGCTTGATTCCCGAATGGCTAGATGCAGATGCGATCGCTGCGTCGTGCCGCAGGTGATGCTCAACAGCCATTGCCACGGCAGCAAGAGACAACCCGACCAGAAACGGCTTCAGCCATTTCCAATGAAACCATCTATCCGGAGCAGGCGCGGGGTCAGGCAGCCGTGGAAGCGGAAGCTCCGCGGTCGGCGTCTCGACAGATTTATCGGCGCGGACCGGGACATCCGCGACCTGATTCGCCTCCCGCCCTACCGGATAGAAACGTGGAACATACCCTCCGCGGGGTATCTCGATGCGCAGCGGCTCATGAATGCCTTCACCGTTGAAATATATCTCCAGCCTCTGACGCAAACGAGTCGCGTGCGAACGAACGATTCCGTCCACGGCGGGATCGTAATTGGGCGCCCGTCCGAAAACCTCCACCCCGATGCGCTGCTCATTAATCTCCTCGGCGCGATCGGCAATGGTCATTTTGCAGACATAAAGGAGGAGTTTCGGCATTTGCTCGGACCGGGCGAAGGTCGACGACCCCGCGATTCGGCGTGCCAGCGCCCATCGAGGATCCTGTGCCAGACGCTTCGGTTCGCTTTCAAGATTCGGTGCGGCGGTGGACATGGGGACTGATTTCAGTAAAAGGGATTGGCATGAACAGAGTGTTAATGGCGAAGCTGCAACGGTTGCAACACGCGCCCATGAACATCCAGTAAACGAATCATCCTAAACGTCTTGTCAGCCAGCCGTGGCTTTCACTGTGAAACACCGGAATGGCTGCACGCCTCCCTGCCTACAGTGAGCACATCCGCAAGGAACGTTGGCTTTCACTCGTCGACATAGATCAATCGCTCAGTTTTGGTTGCAAATCTGCCGGGATCGGCCTGCCGTTCCGCGCTCGAATCTTGCAGCCAGCCGTGAACCAACAGCAAAAGTTCCACCTTTCGGGACCGGAGGACGCCTCAGATGCAATCGATCCATAGAAAGTCGTTTCACTACGCAGCCCTGCTCCTGCTGCTCATCGTCGGCCGAATCGGCCTGGCCCAGATCACAGGGTCCAGTCTGGTCGGCATCGTACATGATTCAGCCGGAGCGACAGTCAAGGGAGCGACAATCACCGCTACCGAAGTCGCCACCAACGCGCGAACCGTCGCGACCTCCAATGAAAAGGGAGAGTATTCCCTTCTCGATCTGCAGCCGGGAATCTATCGGCTAAAGGTGGAAGCGCCAGGTTTCGAGATCTACAACCAGACCGGCATCCGGCTCGACCTGGCGCAGCACGCCGGACAGAATGTCGTCCTCAGCCTCGGCCAGGTCCAGCAGTCGGTCACCATCAATGCCGACGTCTCCACATTGGATACCGTTACATCCGTCGTCAGCGACGAGGTAAACGGCACTTCGATCCGCAATCTCCCTCTGAACAGCCGGAATCCGTATGCGCTGCTCGAACTGGCGCCTGGTTTTGCCGGCTCCGTCGGCAACGACTACAACTCGGTCAGCTATTCGGTGAACGGCGGCCGGCAGGGATACACCGACGTCCTGGTGGACGGCACACCTGCCGGATTTCCGACAGTCAATGGCAACTCGGGCATCGGCATCTTCCCCTCCGTGGACGCCATCGGTGAATTTCGGTTGCTCGCGCAGAACTACCCGGCAGAATACGGCCGCAGTCTCGATGGAATCCTGAACGTGGTCTTCAAGTCGGGCACCAATCAATTCCACGGAACGGCCTTCGAATTCAACCGCATCACCAACTTCGACTCCGACGACTATTTCTCCAAGCTTCACGACAAACCGCTTCCCTCGTTTCATCGCAATCAGTTCGGCGGCATCTTCAGCGGTCCCATCATCAAAGACCGCACGTTCTTCCTCGTTTCGACCGAAGAGCTGCGCGAGAGCGATTTCCAGTCTCTGACAGCTACCGTTCCCACTGCGCTGCAGCGGACCGGAGACTTCTCACAGACTTTTGGCGCGAACGGTCAGCCGATCGTCGTCTACAATCCGTTTTCGACGCGCCCCAATCCGAATGGCAGCGGATATATCCGCGATCCATTCCCCGGCAATAAAATTCCCCAGAACCTGCTGAGCTCGGTGGCACAGAAAGCCCTCTCGTTTTATCCGGAGCCGAACACAGTAGGAAATCCCACCACAAACGCCAACAATTACTACGCCAACGGCAGCACAAGCAATGTGATCAATGCCTGGGATATCCGCATCGACCACACCATCAGCCAGAAGCAAAAGCTCTTCGGACGATATTCGGACCGTTACTTCGACAGCGACCCGAAGCCGCTGTTTCCTGCAGCAGATGCGGTTGCGGAAGGCCTCATCAACGGGGAAGACTTTGATCGCGGTCTGACTCTCGGCTACACGGCGACCCCCAATGAACGCACCATCTTCGACGCGCGCCTCGGCTTCGCACGCACTCTCTACAACTACCTGAACACCAGCCTCGGCTTCCAGGCCTCTACGCTCGGATTGCCGAACACTCTCGACGCGGCCAGCGGCACGCCGCTCTTTCCCGTCTTCTCGCCAACGGGTTATCAGGGACTGGGCAATAACGGCAACCGCCACAATGCCTTCATGACCTATAGCCTGCTCTCTTCACTGACCCTGGTGCGTGGGCCTCACGTCTTCAAGTTCGGCTTCGACGGCCGTCTCATCCGCGTCAACGACCACGAGAGTGCCGACAGCTCCGGGAACTTCTCCTTCGGCACCAACTTCACCCAGGGGCCGAATCCGAACGCGGCCAGCGCAAATACCGGCAACGGACTCGCATCGATGTTGCTCGGAACCGGAACCGGCGACCTGATCCAGGCCTACAAGGATGATGCCTCGCAGAGCTACTACCTCGCCGAGTACGCACAGGACGACTGGCGCGTGAATCAGAAACTCACGCTGAACCTCGGCGTGCGCTATGACCTGGATACACCGCGCACCGAACGCTTCAACCGCATGAACTACTTCGATCCGACTGCACCCTCTCCACTGGCTTCTGTAGTAAACGGGCTCGAGGGTGGCCTGGTCTTCGTAGGTGTGGATGGCCGCAGCCGTCATCAGTACCACATCGACGCCAACAACGTAGCTCCACGCGTCGGCTTCGCTTACTCCGCGACCAAGAGCACGGTCGTCCATGGCGGCGGAGCGGTTGTCTATGGTCCTTCCGCGCAGGCTGCGGCAGGAACAGTTGGCCCTTACGGCTTCCGCGTGCAGAATACCTGGGTAAGCACACTGGATGGCATCACGCCCTACAATACCCTCGACAACCCCTTCCCTCAGGGCTTTCAACCGCCGCCCGGCGCGTCGCAAGGCCTGCTGACCGGGGTAGGAGGACAGATCGAAGGCGCCATACAGAACACCCCTACCCCATATACCGTGCAGATGAATCTCGATGTGCAGCAGTCTCTGCCCCACGAGTTCACATTTGACATCGCATACGTCGGCAATCGTGGACGCAAGCAGCAACAGAGCCGCGAGGGCGGCATCGACTTCGACCAGCTGCCCGTTGCGGACCTCGCCCTCGGCTCGCACCTCAACGATTCAGTAGCCAATCCCTACTTCGGATCGATCACCACCGGCACCCTGGCCGCGGCCACTACCTCGCGTGGCCAGCTACTCAAGCAGTATTCGCAGTTCACCAGCGTTCTGCCGCTCTTTCTCGCCGGAGGCAATGATCAATATGACGGACTGCAGCTTCGCCTGGATAAGCGCTTCAATTCAGGTCTGCAACTGCAGGGCTCGTATGTCTGGGCTAAGAACTTCGATAACAGCACCAACCATCAAAACAGTTTCGATCCCATGGCAGATTACGCAGTCAGTTCGCAGGATATGCGCCAGCGCTTCATCATGAGCTACATTTATGAGCTGCCATTCGGCCGCGGACATATGTTCGGCTCACACATCTCCCGGCTCGAAGATGCAATCATCGGTGGCTGGCAGGTCAACGGCATCACCACCATCCAAACCGGCACCCCCTTGCAAATCAGCGCCAGCAACACGCTTTCCAGCTTTAACTTCCAAACGCTCTACGCTGACACCAACTTCAAAAACGCCGCGCTGCACGGAGACATTCACAAGCGGCTCAACAAATATTTCAATACCGGCGACTTCAGTCAGCCTGCGCCATTTACTCTGGGAAATGGACCGGCTTATTACAACGAGCTGCGGGCTCCCGGCCTCAACAGCACCGATCTCTCCTTCTTCAAGGAGTTTCATCCCACGGAGCGAGTTACTGCGCAGTTCCGCACCGAAATGTTCAACGCCTTCAACCACGTTCAGTTCGCTTCACCGGATACCGGCGTGACGGACACCACCTTCGGAGAGATCACGTCCCAGAACAATACGCCCAGGCAGATTCAATTCGGCCTGAAACTAATCTTCTAACCAACTCCAGAGAGGGACTGCCAATAAGCAGTCCCTTGATTGATTTCTATTAAGGACAAGGCTCCGGGAATTGCTTACATCTCTGCGTTTCATCTCTCTCCTGGCCCTGGTATGGGCGCCTGCCGTTTCTCATACTGCATCTCAGCCCGCCAAAACTCGCGGACACAAAAAGCCGGTTGTGATCCTGGTCACACTGGATGGATTTCCAGCGCGTGCCTTGCGCGATCCGCAGTTGCCCATGCCGACATTGCGTGCGCTCGCAGCGGCAGGTGCGGTTGCGGATGCGATGACGCCGATCAATCCCACGGTGACTTGGCCGAACCACACCGCACTGATCACCGGCGTCAACGCCAGCCAGCATCATGTGATGGCCAACGGCCTCATCGAATTCCCCGCCGATGGTGAGGCTCCGGGTGTCGAGCCTTGGACTGATAAAGATAAGTTAGTTCACGCCCGCACTTTGTATGAGGCCGCGGCCGAGAAAGGTCTCACCACCGGCCAGGTTGACTGGGTAGCCATCTATGGTGCCCACGGCGTGCAATGGCAATTTGGAGAGCGCCCCGATATTCACGACGCGATTCCGCAGGAGCTGATTTCACGCGGCCTGATAACTCACGAGCAGGTAGAACGTTTTGGAGAGAACAGCACTCCGGCATGGCGCGACGAAATCTGGACGGACGCAGCCGTCGACATCATCGAGAAGCACACGCCCGACCTGCTGCTCTTTCATCTCCTGGAAACCGACTCCATTCAGCATGAGTATGGTCCACTCACTCCCGCTGCGTATGCTGCATACGCTTATGCCGACCATTGCCTGCAGCGTGTCGTGGACGCCGTGAAACAGGCCGGCATCGCCGATCGAACTACCTTTGTGATTGCTTCCGACCACGGCTTTGCAACCTACACGCATACCATCAGCCCCAATGTCCCGCTGCTGGAGCAGGGATATCTCCACTCGCAAGGCGACAAGTATGTCGGCACGGTATGGGCAAAAGCCGAAGGCGGAATCGCCTCGCTCTACATTCGCGACGTCACCGGCCGCGCGGAATTGACGGAGAAGCTGAAGGCCTATTTCTCCACAGTTCCCGGCATCGAGCACGTTTATACCAACGCAGAAGCACGATCCTTGGGCTTGCCTTCGGACACTGCAACCGATCAAGCTCCGCAGTTATACCTCGCCGCTGCACCGGATTATGCCTTTGGCGATGAGATTACCGGTCCGTTGGTGCGCGCCCATGCCCCCCGCGGCCAGCATGGATATTTAAACTCGATGTCCGACATGCAGGCGCTCTTCATTGCTTCTGGAGCAGCCATCCGCCCCGGCGTTCACCTCGGCACCATCTCTAATCTTCAAGTCGCCCCGACCATAGCTAAAATTCTAGGGCTTCAACTACCGGATGCCACGCAACCGCCGCTTCAGGATTTGCTGCGCAAATAAATCATCCGAAAACGGCTCCCGTTTTCCTTTCCTAACTGAGCACAAAGTTCACGTATGTAGCTCGAGGCGATAGTTTCCCGTTGCGGCCTACATCATGGACTATGTTTTGGAAAAGAGAACGGGGCCGATCCATCGAAACTTTTCGCTAAGTAGAGAAAAAATCTCTTCGTGCCCTATCACGGGGAAACCCGAAGCAGCAAGAGAGATCGCAAATAATCTCTCCCGTTGGGAATTAGTGCTGGCCAAAGACATCCATTAGGCTATTCTCTTGGGTGGAGGGCTCGTGAATACAAAAGACATTATTCTTTCGATTGATGCGGAAATAGAGCGGTTGCAACAGGTGAAGTCGTTATTGACCGGATCGGCAGCCGCAACTAAGCGTAAACCCGGCCGCCCCGCTGGTTCTAAGTCCAGTGCAACTGTGGGAACTACACCGCTCAAGCCAACCGAGAAACCCGCAAAGGGCCGGAGCATGAGTGCAGAAGGCCGGGCCAAGATCGCAGCCGCGCAAAAGGCGCGTTGGGCAAAATCCAGGCGAGCCAGCAAGACAGCTGGACTAAAGTCGGTGCGGCGCCCCGCGAAGAAGATAGCCAAGAAAGTCGCGCGAAAGACCGCTCCTAAAAAGAGAGCGGCGGCTGCAACGAAATAAGTAAAAGCAGTCGCTTCGTAACTCTGGGAATATCAATTCCCTGCCGTTCCTTCTATTCGCTACCGACTACGTAGCGATGTAATAGATAAAGATCCCGATGCAGGCGAGAGAGCAAATCGCAAGTGTGATCTCGAGCGGGTCGAAGAATTTCAGCGCGATCTTGCCGTACGCTTGCCATGCAGGGGACTTTCCCTCCCCTGCAATGGCATCGTGACCAGCCTCCCGTAGTTCAACGCGAATTTGATAACCCGGCAACTCTATAAAGTCGCCTGACTGTACGGGCGATGACTCCTGCAGAGGCAAGGACACTCCGTTAATTCGGGTTCCGTTGCTGCTTAGATTCTCGACTGTGAGTTGGTCGTCGACGACGGACAGCGCGAAATGTTGCCGCGAGAGTGCTTCTCCCTGAAGCATCAATGGGCTGCCCAGCTGCCGCCCCACGACTACTCTCTCTCCTATCTCCAACTCTGCTTCGACTGCTTCCTGCGTGCTCGTGTTTGAGCAAGTCAGCGTTACGTGCATGGGTAATCCTTAAAGTGAACTTTGGCAGTCATAAAATTTCAGCGCGCGACAAGCTTTGGCGTCTCCGCATGCTGTAGCTTCTGCAACAAGTCCACCAATCGTTGCAAAGAGCTGACCAGCGAGACTAATGGCTCTACAGGTCTCAGATCACGAGCTGCCTTCAAAGTATTCTTGGCGCTCCCGATATCGTTGCATCCGATCTGTACTTCAGCAAGCTGCGCGTAGGCTGCAACATTTCGGCTATCCGAATGTAGTACTCGACGGCACAGGCGTTCCGCTTCTTCAAATTTAAGTTCGTCGCAAGCAACCGCCGCCAGACCGAGATCCGCGATATCTCTCGCAGGCAGGAGCGCGCCAACCCCCTGAAAGATTTGCTGAGCCTCGCGGAACCGCCTCGCATATCTGCACAGATGACCGACTTCCATCATCAGAGCCACTTCTTTTGCTGGAACCCGCATCGTTCAATCCTTCGGTTCAGTCGCCTAGTCCTTGATATTTTGAATCGCTGCCATCGCAGCCTCATGCTTTGCTTTGGCAATCGCCGTAGTTGCCTGAAAAATCTCGGACTCGGCATTTGTCTTTTCGGCGAGCGCAAGAAACGATACCGGATCGGGTCCCTTAGGAAGTCCAGCTAGTTCGGTGAGCTCCTTCTGGATCGCGTCCAGATGCTCTGTAGTTCTCTGCTGCATGGCGGCATTGCTCGCGTTCATGGCATTCAGCGCGCTCTGATTGCTGGCGGTAGCGTTTCCGTTCAGTCCCGCATTCGCGCCAAATGTATTCAATGCGTTGAGCGCGACCAGATTATTAACCGAGCTCGACTGATTATTGCCCATAATCATGCCGCCCACGGCACCGCCCAGTCCCGGAGCAAAAACGTTCGCCGCAACTCCAGTAATGGCACCCATAATCTTCCGGAACGCACTCGGCCCTTTACTCTGCTTCATCAGCTGGGCCTGCATCTGGGTATACAACTGCGCCTGCTGAAGGCGTGCCTGTTGCATCTCCCGCTGCAGCGCTTGATCGTTATCCTCCGGAGGAGGAAGCCCGTTGGTGGGAAGAAATGTACCCATGCTTGCAGCTCCTATGTGGTTCGGCCTTTACCTGAAACCGCGTTTTCCTGGCTAGCCTTGAGCTCCTTCAACACGGAGTGAACCTGCGCATAGCTCTGCGCGATTAACCGCGCTTTCGACCTCTCTGCCGGCGCACCTGAGAGTCCTATAACTTCGTAACTGGAAACTCGCTCAGCCATCAGATCAATGACCTCATCGGCGGATTTTATCCAGGCCTCGTTCAATGCCGGGAACATCATCCAGTCCGGGGGAGTATGGCTCTCGTCGGCGGAGTCAGTCGTCTCGTTCGTCTTTTTACTGCTTGTTGCGGTCATAGATATCCGGTGTCTTACGTTGTAGCCAGCTGCTCTTCTTCAGTCGTTTCCTTGGGCGCGAACGTAATCGTTCCCATAGGCTCTAGTTGGATCTCCGGAGCGATCTCGTTATAGCTGATGGCCCGCAATTCGGGAAAATCATCACCTACGGCCGACCTGATGTACCTGCGTACCGATGCATCCACCAACAACACCGGACTTTGAGTTCGCGAAGAGACATCGGCTATCTGCTCGCTCAAGGCCTGCACGAGCTGCCCTCGCTGCTCATAGTCGAGTGCAAGGAACGATCCAGCCGGCCCCTGTCGAATCGCATCCCGCAGCATATCTTCGATACCCGGATCAAGTTGATAGATGAGCAATCGTGGTTTACCGCCGCTCAGGCTGAAACAGATGCGACGGCGCAAAGCCACGCGCACATGCTCGGCAATTTCGAAGGTATCGCCCCCGTCGATTCGATACCATTCCGCAATCGCCTGCAAAATTACCTTGAGATCCCGCACGCTGACCTCTTCGCTGAGCAGCCGCTTAAGGATGTCGGTAAGCTGCTGCATGCCGATAATCTTCGGTACGACCTCCTCTACCAGCGCAGGGTACAGCTTCCGTGTTTCGTTGATCATCCACTGCACTTCCTGAACCGTGATGAAGTCCATGGCGTGCGAACGCAGAAATCTCGAAATCTGCAGCAGGAGTACGTCATCCGTCTCCCATACCTTCATCTGAAGCGACGCTATCCGCCCTTTCTCTGCCCGAGTGATCCATGCCGCCGGCTTAAAGTCTGCGGGATTCATTGTCGCTTCCGCTTGAACTCCGAACTTAGCAAGCTGATCCGCCGATGAGTTAACTAACACGCGATCGCTCAAAATGGTTCCAGTGGCGATAGGCGCTTCATGCAGCCAAAAGCGGTAATTATTATTGTTTTCGAGCGGCAGCATCTCAAGATTGACGCGTAAGGAGGGAAAGACAACACCCAGCTGCCTGTATAACGTGTCTCGCAGTTCAACAAGCTTCCGGAAATACTCTTTCCCCGTCGCTGTTTCATAGGAGACAAAGGGAGCGAACTCCTTGCCCAATTCCATAATGAGTGGAACGGTGCGCGTAATCGCAGGATCAGACGAAGGCGGCGGCACAACCAGCTTGAGCCTTTCCGTTTCCTGCTCCTTCGCTTTCTGCTTGACTCCCATAGCCTGATACAGTGCATAGGAAATTCCGCCGGTGATAGTAGCCAGCAAAAGAAAAGCGAATTTAGGCATTCCCGGCACCACACCGAGAATCAATAGAACGACTGCCGCAATACCAAGAGCCTTTGGCTTCGCAAGAATCTGGCCGGCAATGTCGCTGCCCAAATTCGTATCTTCATCTTCAGAGGCGACGCGGGTAACGACCAAACCGGCAGAGATCGAAATCAACAGAGCAGGTATCTGCGAAACCAGTCCATCGCCGATCGTCAAGATAGAGTAAGTCTGGATAGCTTCGGATGCGGGCATTCCATTCATCGCAACGCCGATGATGAGGCCGCCGACGATATTGACAACCGTAATAATGATGCCGGCTATGGCGTCGCCCTTGACGAACTTCATCGCGCCGTCCATCGCCCCGTAAAACTGCGACTCTTTCGCCAGCGCCTGGCGACGCTTACGTGCAAGCTTGAAATCGATGCTGCCTGAGCGCAAATCGGCGTCGATGCTCATCTGCTTGCCCGGCATGGCATCGAGGGTAAAGCGAGCTGCAACCTCCGCAACGCGCTCGGAGCCTTTGGTGATGACCAAAAACTGAACCAGCGTGATGATAAGGAAAATCACCGCGCCGACCACAAAATTTCCGCCGACCACAAATTCGCCGAAGGCCTTGATAACATCTCCGGCGTTTGCCTGCAGAAGAATCAAGCGTGTGGATGAGATTTCGAGCGCCAGCCGATACAGCGTGGTGAGCAGCAAAATTGTTGGGTACGAGGCTAACTGCGCCCCGTTGGATAGATACAATGCGACCATCAGAATCGTGATTGCAATCGTGATGTTTGCCGTTATGAAGATATCGAGAAGGAAAGTCGGCAGCGGCACGATCATAAGGCCGACGATCAGAACGATGCAGGCGACCAGGATAAGGTCGCTAAACCGGGTCACAACGCTGCTGAAATTGCCGCCCTTGACCTCTGCTTTGATGCTTTCAAGTTGTGCGGTAATGAGCTTTATCATAGAAGCAAGCCTGGACCCGTTACATGTTTTGCGCGTAGGACATGGTGCGGCTGAATATGCATAACGCCGCACCACGAGACATTTCGAAAACAAACGAAAAGATTAGATGATTGCCTGGATCGCGGACTTGTCATTCTGAGCCCGATCCGACTCTTCCTTGCTGGCCTGCTGGAAAGCAAGATCCTCATTGTCCTCTGCCGTCTGATTGGCAAGCGACTGCGAATCGGTGCTCTGAAGATTGCTGAGATTCTGGCTATCGCTGGGAACAGAGCCAGTGGTTGAATCGCTCCCACCGCTGCCCCCACCGCCAAAAATGTCACTCGCTAGACCGCCGACCAGTGATCCGATTTCACCCATGTCTTCCTCCTGTGGAGCAGTTATCTTGCTCTACAGGTAATAACGCGTTACCGCGAAAGTCATTCCACAAAAAGTTCACGAGCTTTCTTGGCATCAATCTGGCCCGCGGGAGGTCACGAGCCTCAAAGCCATCCGTCCGGCCTGGTCTCGCGCTCCGAGCCGCCGAAGTTGTTGGATATCTGCCTCGGCCTCTCGCGACATGCCCAGCGAGATATATGCCTCACTCCGTCGTACGAGTCCCTGTATATGCGATGGATTGCTCCTAAGCAGATCCGTCGCCATTCGCACCGCTGCCTCCGGCCGCTCCAGCGCCAGATAAATCGCCGCGATTGCATCCATGTAGTAGGCGTTGCCCGGATAAAGGCTCAACAGTCCCTTGAATAAGGTCAGCGATTCCTCATAGCGTCCTTCGGTATGCAGAAAATATGCTCGTTCGCTCGCCGCAAACGCCTTATCATCATTCCAGCCTGCAGGAACAGAGCTCATCAACCTGCCTCCCCAGCGCGCTGACGAATTTTTGCGATCGTTTCTTCTCTGCCCGCCAACAAAGTCATCATTTGTCTCACCTCTGGTGAAACATTCACCAGCGCAGACTCCCTCCGCGCCGCGGCATCCTTCACAACTTGAAATGACGCCGTCGCTCCGTGCCTCCACATTCCGGTCATCTGCCGCGTTGGAGGGTCGATGCTGGTCGGGGTAGGCGATAACTGCGTCAAGCCGAGAAGCTGTTGCCATCCGCCGGCAGGCGGCGGAGATGTGATCCCAGGATCGCGGCTGTAGGGCGCCTCGCCGAAATCCTCTTCTTCGCCGGACTCCAACTGCTGTGGGGCGATGTCGAAGCCCGGGATCTCGTACTGTATGGCGACATTATCGACCTTCATTTGTTTCCTCCAGCTTTGCTACGAAGTTCAGAATCTCCGCCACCGCGTTGTAGAGGTCCTCCGGCACTTCCTCGTCCAGATCTAATGTAAAAAGGCTTCGGGCTAGTGGAATATTCCGCACGACCGGGACTTGATGCATTTTCGCGATGTCGATAATTTTTTTCGCCAGCTGCATCTGCCCTTTAGCTACCATGCGCGGAGCATTCATCGTCAGCTCGTCATATTCCAGGGCCACCGCGATATGTGTCGGATTGACAACCACCACTTTCGCCTGCGGAACCCGGTTGGGCGCGGCCTGCTGCAGCATCTTCATCTGAAGATGTTTGCGCTCGTGCTTGACATGAGGATCACCCTCCTGCTCTTTGTACTCCTGCTTGATCTCCTCCTTCGACATCATCAGTTCTTTCATGTAGAGCTTTTTCTGAATCGCGAAATCGGCCGCACCAAATATCAGAAACGCCCCTCCAACTTTGAAGAAAAGAGCGAACAGAAGAATTGGCACGAACGAGGCAACTCGCTCCAGGCTGATCCTGCTCGATACGATCAGATCGCGAAGATCGGGCTTCACCGTGGAATAAGCCAGCCAGAAGATGATGACAAACTTCAGCAGTGTCTTCGCCAGCTCGATATACGTCTTTGGTTTGAGAAACATGCTTTGAAGACTGGCGATTGGGTTAAGCTTCGAAAACTTCGGCGACAGAGCCTCTGGTGAAAAGATGAGTCCTTGTGTCTGCGCGAAGTTTACGGCAATTGCAGCGATCATGATGACCGCTAAAAAAGGCATGATGAGCAGCAAAAATTGCATTCCGGCATTGCCGATTCTATGGGCGAAAAGCAAACCGTCGAGTGGGCCGGAAAGAAGCTTCGCGTCGAACGACTCGATCATAAACTTCTTGAGCTGTTCGACTAGACCCGGCCCCCATCCGGATAGCATGGCTCCGGAAACGAGGAATAACACCGCCTGTGTCAGGTCGGTACTCTTCGAGATCTGCCCCTTGTTGCGAGCCTCCCTGAGTTTCTTCGCTGTCGGCTTTTCTGTCTTATCGGCCATCTATCGCAATATCCATTGCCGCGTCTTCTCTTGATGTGCCTTCACGCGAGACTTCTTACAAACTGATCGATGGCCGGGATCATGGAAGCCAGGTACCGCTGAAGCTGTTCGAAAAAGAAAGGGGCCGAAAGACAAAACACCGCCAAACCAATCCAAGACTTTGCTGTGTTCGTGTCGTTGCTGATCTTCAACGACGAAGCCACCTTCTGCACACTGCCGAAGGAGACATCGATCAGAAAAATTGTGAGCACGACCGGGGCGCAAAGTTGTGCGCCGATACGAAGCGCAGAGGCCGAAATGAGAGTGAATTCCTCTGCAAGCGCTTCCCAGCCGGGAGTCATATGCGGTAACTGAACAAGCGGAATTACCTGAAAACTCAGCCCAAGGCTACGCAGAAAGAGCAGATGGCCTCCCAGCACAAGAAACAAAACAATCGAAGCTTGAATCTGCAAATTACCTGTCGCCGAAACATTGCCCGGCAGCTCCGGTGCCAGGTAGGAGATCTGGTTCAATCCTCGTTGCGTATCCATGATGATTCCCGCAATCTGGACTCCGAAGAAGACCATCTGCGAGATGAAGCCGATCATCATGCCGACGATGTACTCCTTGGCCAGGAGTGCACAGTAGAAGAAGAAATTGCCCGGCATAGGTCCGGAGCTGTTCGATAAAGAAGGATAAAGAAGCATGGCGATCGCCGCCGAAAGGCCGACTTTAACCTGACTAGGCAACGCTTTCCCGCCGAGAAACGGCGTGAGATTCAAGGCCGCGACGATGCGAGCAAAGATCAGAAAAAACAGCATCAAGAAGGACTGCACGTTGGCATGAACGCCGAGCCCCGAGAGAATACTTTGCAGCGCTGGCAGCATTTCCACTAATGCACCAACGGAATGGAATTTAAAATCATCTGGACAAAGTTCACGATCTCTCGCAGCATCCAGGGTCCGAGAATTGCGAGTGAAAGGGAGACCGCAATGATCTTCGGCACGTAGCTCAATGTCTGCTCCTGCACCTGCGTCGTCGCCTGAAGAATACTGATGATGATTCCGGTAACCAGCGCGGCAGCCATAGGCCCAGCCGAGACAATCAGCACGAGAAACAAGCCTTGGCGCAGAATCGAGATGATTGTTTCGGTATCCACTACGGCGTTCTCCTTATCGATTTACACATAGCTGAGAACAAGTCCCCTGACAATGAGGAACCAGCCGTCAACCAGAACAAAGAGAAGAAGCTTGAACGGCAACGAGATTACGCTTGGTGAGAGCATGCTCATGCCCATGGCAAGCAGAATATTGGCCACCACCATGTCGATGATGATGAACGGCAGAAAGATCAGGAAGCCGATCTGAAATGCCTCTTTCAGCTGGCTCGTGACAAATGCCGGGATAATGACCTGAAAATCATCCTTCGAAAGTGGCGACTCCTTTGCGGTGGAGGCCTCAGGTTGCGGCTGTACAGTCGGTGGCGCAGGCGCAGCCTGAGCCGCGGGATTCGCAGCCGTGGCCGCTGCATCGGTCTTTGAAGTGGCAGCTGGCGTAGTGGCGGCGCCACCGGTCCCGACAGAAGCCGGGGTAATTGCGACTGAAGCAGTGGGCTGAGCGGCCTTTGCGCCGTGCGCATCCGGAGATTCGTCCAGGCGTTGAGCCAGCTCCACAAACAGCAGGCGGTCTTCATTGTGTGCGTGCTTGATAAGGAAGCGCCGCAACGGTTCTTTCCCACGCCCGACTGCTTCAAAGACGCTCTTTACGCTCGCTTCGGAGAACATATCCTTGGTGCCTGAGATCGATCCCGCGTCGTTATACATCTGCTTGACGACCGGCGTCATCACGAAGAACGTCAACACGAATGCAAGTCCCGTGATTACCTGGTTAGGCGGAACGTTCTGCGTGCCCAGCGCATTGCGCAGGATGGAGAGAACGACTGACATCTTTACAAACGAGGTCAGCATCACCAGCACAAAAGGCGCCAGGGCCAGGCCGCCGAGGATGATAACCATTACAACTGGATTGGGTAAGGAGTCCGGTGTCATATCTATTGGTTGGCGTAGCGATCTCGAACGAGTTGGGTGACTTTACGAAAGATAGGTTTGTTTTCAGGCATCCTAAGACTATTCGTCTCTTCTTCAGGGAAATCCGCCTGATCGAGTTGCGTCATAAAATGCACCGCGTCTCCGCTCGTTGCAATCAGCATGGTGGTGCTGCCGGAGCGGACAACATATAGGGTCTTACGCGGCTCAAGCGCCTGCGTGGCTAACACGCGAATGCCTCCCTGCGCCGCGTTCGCATTTCCCCGCATCCTGGAAGCAAGCACTTTGAGCGCGCCAACCGCGAGCAGGCAAACCCCGATCAGCATGACTACTGTCTTCACGTAATCCGCCCACAGAGAGCCCAGAGCAAAGGTCTGTTGAGAAAGTAAAATCGCGGCTGTCATCTATCGTTCTCTCCAGTTCGCAATTTTTACGCCCATCCGTCCGTCATCCAGGTTCACCAGCTCGCCGGCTCCAAGCACCTTGCCGCCGCTCACTAACTGAACAGTGCTATTGGTCTCCTCATCCAGTTGAATGATGCTGCCGGCCGCGAGTGTTTCCAGCTCCTGCAAATTCATATCGACCCGGGTGAGGACGACATGGATGGTAATGGGCAGTGTAGAAAGATCGGCGGCACTCACCGCAGCATCCTGATCCTGCGAATCTTCTTGTGGCATCTCGAAACCCCACTCGTGAAAGTTTTGAACTACAAAATCGCTCGGCGCACTCTCGCCCTTAGCCAGCCGCCAACCTCCGCGCTGCGTCGCCGACTTTGGGTCAGAAGGTAAGAGAAGGGAATACTCCGGAAAATAAACAAGCGTGTCTCCCGGCTCTACCTGCAGGATTTCGTCTGCGTCTAAAACCACTGCGCCTATACATAGGCTAAGCTGCCACGACAGAAGCTTCTTGGTGAAAGGCGGCAATTCATTGCGCACCGTCGCCATCTTTTCCAGGACGCTTCCCGGCAGAAACATCCGCATGTATCCATGCTCGCCCCCAAGTCGTACAACAGCTTCGAGCATGAGCCCAAATTCGTTTTCCGACGTCTGCCGCGACAAAGGACGGAGAGAAAACTCGAAAGGAAACTGCAGCTTCCGGTTGAGGCGCTCCAAAACGCAAGCGGCCACGAACTCCAGCAATGTCGCGTCCGCATCGACGGCTCCTGCGTCTCCCCCGCCGCGAAGCATGCGAGAGAGTATCGCTTGGACAAGAGAACGATTGATCGCCAGAACCACATCGCCTGCATTGGAAAACAGACGCGCTTCGAACAAGCATGTGTCCGACTTAAAACTCGAGATAAATTCTTCTGCGCCGAGGTATGCGGGCGGCGAGAAAGCGATGACGCCTATCGCCTCATCTCGGGTCCACATAGATTTGTGGGCCACCCGCAGCACGTAAGGGTACATACGAATTTCATCACCGGCATTGAGAAGGCAAGGATGCGCCGCATCGAGCTTGCGCTTGTTAACGAAGGTGCCGCTCACGCTTTGCATGTCTTCGATATAGAAAGCCTCATCTTGCTCGAAAATGCGAGCGTGCTGGCGGCTGATCGATTGCAATGGTAACGAGATATCGCTTGTTGAGGACCTTCCAATGGAGACCTCTTTTTGAGTAAAGACGAGCGTCTGGGTTTCATCAATGTGCAATTCGTTCGTCAGAATGATCTGAAGTTCATGCCCCGTCGGCGTCGGCAATAGCTCGCGCAAAACCTCCTCTGCCCACGGCGCGCAGTCCGGAAGATCCTTGAAAAGCTTGCGGTAGAGATTGTTCTCTCTCACCTGCGTCGCAGAATATGTCTTCAAGTCCGCGAACAGCTTGAGTTTGCCGGACTGACGCTTCGGTTTATGTCGCGGCATGGCTACTTCCTGGCCCACTCGTCGGGTAGCGGCTTCCGGCCAGTGTGAGACTTGCGACTTTCAACCCCTTGCTTTCAAGTGCTTCCTGCAGACTGGCGGTATGTTTTGAGAGAAGCTGAGTGGTGTTCACCGATTGCGATAAAAAACGGATGGCTAACTGCCCCTTCGTCTGCCGGATTTGAACCTTCAACCCCGGAAGCGTCTTCGAGTGAAACGTAATGTCGACCGCCTGTGTCTTGTCTCCCAACTGATGTAGCTCGATTTGGTGACCAAACTCCTCGGCAAGCTTCTGAATATCCTGGGGGGGCGTTGTTGGAGCAGGTTCCGCAGTCCTGCCTGCCTCGATATGGCTCACAGGTGAAGAACTTGTGCCGTCAGCTACACCGCTCGCAGCGTGGGAGGGCCCTGCGGGCGTTCTCTCTTGCCGTTGCGATGCCTGTTCCTTGTCCGCATTGGCAACGACCTTGTCGGACTGCCGCTCCTGCTTCTTCTGGTCGTCGAGCATGTTCGCAAAACGGTCTGAAGACCTCTGGACATCTTTCTTTTCCTGCCGCTGTTGCGGAGTCTCGGTCTGCTGAGGATTCACCGTATTTTGGTCTGTAATGATCATTTCCGCCTACTTAGGTGCATTACGTTGCCAATCTCGTCCTGCTCGAGTTCCTCTTTATAGCTTTGCTCTTGCACAAACCGGGCTTCCGCTTTTTGCCGGTACTTCTCCAGAACATCTTCATCAAGCCTTCGAGTGGCGAGAACTTTCCTTGCCTCTACTACTAGCTCTAATGCCTGATCCACTAGGATCTGCTGCGAGAGTACGGCCGAACGTGCATCCCGCACGTCCATCTCTAGCCTAAGTAGCAGTTCGTTCTGCACCAGAATCGGCATGTTTCGAAATGCTCCAGGCACAGACCGCTCTGCTCTGCGTCTGCGAAAATGTTCCGCCGCTGCCTCGACTGAAGCTTCCAGCCCTTGAAGTGTTTTCCTCTCGGAGGCTAGCTCGCTCTCGCGCTCTATCAATTGCCTTTCAGCCTCTTTCCGCAGGTCAATTCGCTGCTCGAGGAGCCCTTGTAGTCGAAATACAAAAGCCATAGTTAAGTGGCGAACATGGCGCAGAGCTTTTCCACCGACACGCTCTGCGACATCGATTCATCGGTTGCTTGCTTCAGATAGTCATTGATGGAGTCGATTCTACGAACCGCATCATCGATCCTCGGATCGCTTCCCGACTGATAAGCTCCGAGAGCAATAATGTCTTTATTCTTGTTGTAAGTTGCGAGCACGCTACGCATCGCCGACGCCGCCGCACGATGCTGCTTGGTACTGACCGCATTCATAACGCGGCTCACGCTGCTTAGAACATCGATAGCTGGAAAGTGACCCGCACCCGCCATGTCGCGCGACATCACGATATGTCCATCCAGAATCGATCTCACCTCATCGGCGACGGGCTCGTTCATATCGTCACCAGCCACCAGTACGGTATAGAACGCAGTAATAGAGCCGCGATCTGAGTTACCCGCTCGCTCTAGAAGTCTCGGTAGTTCCGCGAATACCGAAGGGGTATATCCAGCTCTCGCCGGTGGCTCGCCGCAGGCTAGCCCTACCTCGCGCTGTGCGCGCGCGAAACGTGTGACCGAGTCCATCATCAGCATCACCTTCTTCCCCTGGTTGCGGAAGTATTCGGCGATAGCTGTGCCCACATAGGCTGCCTTCAGACGAACGAGAGACGGCTCGTTGGATGTAGCGCAAACAATCACGGAACGCTTCAACCCTTCTGGGCCCAGATCTTGTTCTAGGAAGTCTCGAACTTCTCGACCACGCTCGCCCACTAGAGTAATAACGTTGACTTCGGCCTCAGTATTCCTGGCAATCATGCCAAGAAGCGTACTTTTTCCGACGCCCGCTGCCGCGAACAACCCGATGCGCTGTCCTTCACCGCATGCCAGCAAGCCGTCGATCGCGCGCACGCCAACCGAGATCGGCTGAAGCACTCGATTGCGGTGCATCGGATCAGGAGCTTCCTGATAGACCGCGTATTCCTCTTTGGCCAGCAGCGGACCCTGAAACTCGGTATCCATCGGCTCGCCCAGTCCGTTCAGCACTCTCCCGAGTAACTCATTGCCGACTTTCACAGTGAGATAGTTTCCCGTCGGCGCAACCTCGCTTTGTGGTCCCACATCGACAAGCGGCCCCAAAGGCATCAACAACACATCGCCGTCCTCGAACCCAACGACTTCGGCTTTCAGCGGTGTCGCCGAGCGCTGATTGCGAATGAGGCAAAGCTCACCAATCCAGGCGTCAGGTACGGTTGCCCGTATCAGCAGGCCTACGAGCCCCTTAACTCGCCCCTTGGCGACGAGCGGAGAGCACTTATCAATCGCCGCGAGGTACGGAGCAATGCTGAATTCAGTGGCTTCCGGCATCCGCTCCTCGCAAAAGGGCCTGCTCCAATGAATTCAGCTGTGTGCTGAACTGGGCATCGATCGTACCGAGCGGGCTCTCGACAATGCAGCCACCAAGAGTGATGGACTCGTCAGAGACAACGAAAATTTCGCCAATGTCAGCGTTTGATCCTTTCAATTCGATGGCTCGTTGCCGCACCGTCGATTCATCTTCGGGACGCACTCGCAGCTTGATCTTCTCTTCGCCACGCACAGACCGGATCGCTTCCCGAGCTGAGTGGAGCACGGCATTGGAATCGATGCTCGCCACGTCGCCAACGATCTTGCGTGCTACGGCGATGGCAAGTCGAACCAACATACCCTCGTTCTCTGCAAGATATTTTCTGCGCGTTCTTCCAGCTTCGACGAGCGCATCATTCCATTTGCTCAAGCCATCGGCGAAGCCTCGCTCCCTGCTTTCGGCAAACAGCTTTTCCCGATCAGCCTGCGCCGCACTTACTATCTCCGCGGCTTCAATGCGGGCTTTCGAAACGGTTTCCTTGGCTTCCCCCAAAGCCTCCGTCGCGGCCTTCGGGATGCGGGAAGGGTACGAAGGTTGAGCTCCGGACTTCGCTTTAATAATGTTTTCTGACACCTTCCACTCCTTCCCTTAAAACGATCGAGCCAGCCATGCGGCCAAAACCGGTGAAGCATATTTGAGGGAATAGCCCAACTTTTCTTCCGCCAATTCGCGCTGGCGTGCGGCCTGCGCACTTCGGAGATTCGTTAGACTTTCGCGCAATTTCTCGGGTGAAAAACTCTCCATTCGAGCCAGCTCTGCCTCGACCGCGCCCCGAAGCTCTGCCGGCAATAAGGCGACGATGCTGGCTCGTGAAGTTGTTTCGTTCAGCAGCAGTGCGTGAGCGAATACCGATGCGTCCATCTATCCTTATGCCTTCGCCGGAGCGATCTGCTTCGGCTTCGGAGCGCCGCCTTTCAGATCCGCAATCTGTTTCTCCAAGGCTCGAATCTTATGCTGGCGAACCTTGTTCACCGAAATCACCAGGAGCGACATAAGCGCCGCCATAACTGCAAGAGCTACGGCCGCAATCTCCATCCATGAACTCAAAGAAAGCGGACCAAGTACCTGAACAGGAATCGGCTGCACTGCAATCTTCTTGTAGACCACGGCAACGTTGTCAGGGGAAAGCCCCTCCACACTTCTGGCGACAAGGCTCTTCACCTGAACTACATCGAGCGGAAACTCCGCGCCGCGATACTGGATCAACACCGATGCTGTCGGCTGCGCCTGTTGCGACTTATCCAGCAGCGGAGAGACATCGGGCACCACTACCTGCACCCTTGCATCGGCCACATCCGGAAGCGAGTCGAGGGTGCGAGTGATCTCGCCATCCAGCCCGGAGATGAGACGCGCCTTCTCCTGCGAGGCGGTGGGAATCATGCCCGCATCTTCGAATACGCTATCGAGCCCCTTTACCTTTTCGCGCGGGAGACCGTTCTCTTCCAAAAGCTTCCACGCCCGAATAAGAGTGTCATCGCGCCCGCGCACACTCACAATCCACGTGGCCGCATCCTTTTTCGCCGTAGGGTCGAGCTCAAGTGAAGCGTTGATGTTGTTCTCACGCAGCAGCACGACAATTTGCTGGGCGTCGTATTCGTTAAGACCAGATTCAAGCTGCCGCGAACACCCCGTAAGCCACAAAGCGCCTGCAAGCACGATAGGTAAATAAAAAAGATGTTTTTTCATACGCATGCCTAGTTAGATCTGGGTTTGCAAAATCGTCTTGACGCCGCTGGATGCGGAGTCGACAAGCTTGGAAAGCACGGCGATGTTCTCATTCATACTGCTCGCCATCTGCTGCAGCCGCAGCCAATCCTGCGGTGTCGCATTCGGAGATATCTGCTGCAGAGTCACATCGAGTTGGTTATATTGCGCCTCGATGCTGGTTAACTTCCCTTTAACCTTATCCATCGTGCTCGCCGACGAGTTTGATTTCACCGCCGACTGCACGCGATCGAGATGATAGCGCCCAACCGCCATCGACTGTTGAAGCTTTTCGGGCCCTGGCGGCAAGCTCTGCATGCTGGCCGGCTTTGTAACTCCCGAAGCAGAGTTCGCTGCGGAGCCAGCCGACTGTGCGGGGTTGGTTGCCGGCTGTACTGCCTGCGAGGAAGAAGGATTAACTTGATCCGCGGTCTCTTGAAGCTGTGCCTTAATTTTGTCGAATGGCGACGCGCTTCCTTTCGGAAGTTGCGTCCCCAACCCGCCAGCTGACGGGTCGCTGATACCGGGAGTCACCGCCTTAGTGAGAATGGGATCCATGAATCGTGTCCTTTTTCTTTTGTTCTTCAACTGATCGCTATAGTGTTCGCACTCAAACTAAGATAGGCGGCTATCCATCGACCTTCGGCCCTCTTGCCTGACTCGCGGAGAAGAATGATCCGAGCTTTTTAAGTTTTTCCTCGGCTTCGGAAAACATATGGTCCAACTCCTCGATACTGCCGCGGCGGAGTTGCGGCTCATTGGGAGCAACATGCTTCCAAAGTGACTTCCAGAGCTTTTGCTCTCCGAGCGCCGCAAGCCACGGCCGCAATTTGCTTTCGCGTCTCGCGATGATTGCGCCGGTACTCGGAGTTGGCGACCCCGAAGAGGACGGGTCGCGCACAATTTTGTGAACCATGGTGACATTGCTCACACTGCCGAACGCCCGAGCAATGCCATCGATATCAACCAACCGATTGGCAGGATTCTTTTCGATCATTCGGTCAATCACCCTGCAGACAAAGACTGGATACCGCTTGGTCTCGCTCAGAGGTGCCGCGCGCTGCTTGATATCGGCATGCCAGGCCAGCCATCCCAAGTTTCCAGACTGATTCACTCCGCCAAACTGCACATCGAAGAGTTTGCGGCCAAGGAGAAGCTCGTAGAAAAGAAAGCCCGCAATATAAGCGTTGGATAGCTTAGATTTATTGGGAATTTTTTCGTCCAAATACTCCGGACCTGTGTACTTCGCAGATCCGATATTGAACGTCTTGCCTGCATCGAACGGTTTATGCACGGAAATCTCCACGCCACCGTCGCTTCTAACCATGACCTTATGCGGGTCGAGATCGCAGAGGCGCTCTTCCGTGGCATTTGCCTTTGCAATCGCCTCCAATACGCTCACCATGATCGGCATAAGCTCATTGAGCGGCCTCGGCTCGTCCTCTATCCACTTCGCAAGCGGGCGGGACCTGCGCTGCCGCCGGAGAGAGCCACTCTCGTGTTGATCGCCCTCCGCCCCGGATAGTGTGGCTTCCGACATGCACCGCCCCCTTATAGCCTGCCGGACATCGGATAGCCCGGAATCGCTTCGCATTATTCAAAACACGGAGAAGACGAAAATATTCCGCGCACTGCGAGGTCATCCGTATTCCTGTGCCGCAAGAATTGATGCAGTTGCAGAAAAATGAACTACCGGTGCAAGAGTGAGACAAGCTGCGACATACCACCTAGGACATGGACAAGACGAAATACTGCTCCGAGCAAAAGCGCTGTAAAACAAAGATTGAGGATGGTCAGAACGGGTATTAGCTTCAGCATGGTCGACTTGCCATCTTCGCTCTCAACGCTCGCCGACAATAATCTACTCCGGCCTTTTCCGCCCGACGTTTGCGGTCCCGGCTGGATCTTCCCAACAGCCTCTTCCACATCCTTGCTAGAGCCGAATGCGCTCGACTCCAGAACGGGTCGGTCGGGGACTAAGGGATCGAATTTTGATACTACCCCCTGACCCGCACCGCACAATGTGGGCCAGTCCGAACTCTCCACATCCGCAGAAAGAGTCTTCGCGGCAACATGCTCCTTCTGCGACGCACCCGGCGCCTGAAAGAAACGCGTTGCACCACTTTCATCTGCAACCTGCGGTTCTTCGGCGCGGCTGTTTTCGTCGCCGCTCGGAGCAGCAGTGCTTTCTTCGGAGGATTTAAGATCATGTAGTTTGATTTTTCGAAAAGTTGCCGCAGTCACGCTCTGAGTATTGAGCTCGTCTCGTGAATTTACGCTCGCCGCATCGTCAGCTCTCTCTTCCGCACCTTCCCGATCCTCCGCAATTCTCTGATCGTGCTCGGGCTTCTGATCGAAGATAGTGTTCTTCTCGCCGGCACTTTCCGATCGAGTGGAAACTACGGTCGCAGGGTTCTGAACTTCGAGCAGCTTGGTCGCGTCGGCAGACTCCGCTTCTGCAGCCACATGTCGAACAGGCACACTGTCCGCGACAGGGAGGCTCGATTTACCTGGATTCTTGGAGCCCGCCGAAAACACTGTAGCCAGCTCTTTGACATTCAGCACCTTCGTGACATTCAAGGACTCTTCTTGTCCATCAGCCTCAGCTGCCGGTCGCGCTTCTCCCTGCGGACGCGATGCAACCTCGACCGCTTGCCCCGCATTGACCTTTGCCTCCGGCAGAACAGGCACAGAGCTGGAGCCCTCGCCGTCACGGGATATCGTCCGGAGCGAAGATTGCCTGCTTAGCGATTTCGGACTTTTACGCTCGTGAAGGAATTTGTCGTTTTTCGAATCTTCACTCATGACATGTCTCTTGAGATTGTGAGACGCGGCATCAGGACAATGCCTTCAACCCGCGATTCATCGCGGTATTTAGGCCGCTGTAGATAAAACGCCTGCCGCTCCTGTTTTATTCCTCATCTGGCAAACAATGTCGAGCGCGTCCCAGGAATAAACCCTCGCAGGACGTGTTTTCTTAAAAGGGAACGCCACCGGCTGCTATCGATCTCAGCTCAGCCAGCCTCCCGAGTGGATACACACCATGCCTACGATGAAGACGACGGAAGTACCCGAACAGATCGGACGATACCGCATCACCGGAGAAGTGGGCCGCGGCGGCATGGGTATTGTGTATCGCGGGGAAGACCGCCTGATCGGTCGCGATGTCGCAATCAAAACTTTAACTGAGGTAACGGAGGAGTTGCGCGAGCGTTTCTACATGGAAGCTCGATCCGGCATCCTCAGCCACCCCAACATCGTGACCGTGTATGAGCTGGGCGAACACGAAGGCAGTCCGTTCATCGCAATGGAGTACATCGCCGGCGAATCGCTCGAGGCGATGCTGCGCACCCGCCGGCGGCTGTCTCTGCTCGAGGCCATCTCGATCATTGAGCAGCTATGCGCCGGACTTGGCTACGCTCACGGACACGGAGTACTGCATCGCGACGTGAAGCCGGCAAACGTCCTGGTGCAGCCGGATGGTCGCGTCACGATCGTCGATTTCGGTATCGCCCGGCTTGTCGATCAGACGCATCAGCTTACCAAGACCGATGCATTACTGGGTACGTTCCACTACATCGCACCGGAACGACTGAAAGGTGAGGCCAGCGATGGCCGAGCGGACGTATGGTCGGTCGGCATAATTTTGTACGAAGTGCTGACCGGGGAGCTGCCGTTTAAGGGGAAAGACATCTCCTCGCTCTACCGTGTCATTTACGAGCCGTATGTACCGCTGCAGGATCACATCCCCGATATCCCCGAAGGCATAAGTAAGGTCCTGGATCGAGCGCTCGCGAAGGAAGTCGAGGATCGCTATGCCACGACCGAAGAAATGGCCTTCGACCTGCAAGTAGTGGCCGATACCTTAAAGCACGATCGTGTCGCGACTCTACTTGAATCCGCACGACGACTGGCTGCCGAGCGGCAGTTCGCAAGCGCACGAACGATATTGCTGCAAGCGCAACGAATCGATCCCGGCAACACGGATGCGAAGTTGCTGATTGTCGAAGTACAGGAACAGCTAAGCCAGCTGCAGCGTGGCGAACAGTTACGCCAGATCGTGGAGCAAGCACAAAACGCGCTCGGGGACAGACGCTGGGACGATGCCATTACGTTCTTCCAGCAGGCGCAGAAGCTCGATACAGAGAACGTCTTACAACTCGAAAGCCGCCTGCAAGATGTGCAGGAACAGAAGAAACAACAGCAGGCAGTAATCGCACTGTGGGAGCAAGCTAGCGCGGCGCGCAGCCTCGGCGATTTGGAGCATGCTCAGGAATGCCTGGGGCAGGCTCTGGAGATCGACGGGCGCAATACCGACTTGCGTAATGCTCACGCCGTGCTTCTCCGGGAAATCAAGCGCAAGCGTGAAAGCGAGCAGGTCGAAGCGTTGCTGCGAAGCGCAAGAGAGAGTTATAGCAATCAGGAGTACGCTGCAGCGCTCAGCCAACTACGCCAGGCAGCCGAGATTGATCCCGCGAATGCCGAGGTGCAACAACTGATGCTTGCCGCGGGCACCCAGCAAAGGCGGGAACGCCGGGAGCAGTTACTCGAGAAAATCGCGACAGAGATCCGAGAGTCGTTGGATCGGGAAGATTTTGAACAGGCAGAAAATCGCGTCGCTCGCGCATTGGAGGCCCTTCCCGGCGACTCGCTGATACTCCAACTCAAGATAGAGATGGAATCCAGGAAGCAGGAGTCTGCCAGCCAAAAAGTAGTACGAGAAACCATGCTGCAGGTGCACGACCTGCTTGCGGAAAATCCTGCTCGAGCTCTTGAGATTATCGAGCAAGGTCTGGCCCTCGCTCCGGACAGCGAAACGTTGCAGCAGTCGAAAGCCCACCTGCAAGCCCATCTTCGTCAGCTCAAGAGCACCGCGGCGCGCGAAGACGTACTCGCAAAAGCTCATTCCGCGTTGGCGGAACAAAGATTTACGGAAGCGCGTAGCCTGCTCGAAAGCGCGATAGCAGAGCACGGCACGAACGAAAACTTCGACCAACTACTTAAGACTGCCCAAGCCGGCCAGCAAAGTGAGGAGCGGAAACACGAGCAGCAGCGTCAATCCGCAGAAAAACTCGCAGCCCTGGAGCAAGCCGTCGCTTCCTTCGATAAATGCCTCGCTGATGACGATCTGAAACGCTGCATGCGTTCCCTCGAGGAGCTCGCAAAACGGAGCGGCGAAGATGAAGAGGTCAAACAAGCCCTCGCCGTTTGTTCCTCGCGGCGCAAGCACAAGGCCAGCGCAATTCTGCGTTCAGCCGCGCAGGCAGCCCAATCCGCCCTAACGCGGGGCGCGCCACAAGAAGGAACCACGGCGTTGCGACGCGCTGAATTCGCCCGGCCTTTCGCCGATGGGGGAGACGCGAGCGAATTTGATCTCGCCAAGCAGCAATGCCTGGACGCTTCACGCTCCAACCGCACAACTCGGCGAAAGACCTCGCCCGCGAAACGCATACTTAAGATTGTCGGTGTCGCAGCCTTCACAATTTTGTTACTGGTGCTTGCCGTCGTTGCGATCTTGCGCAGTCGCAGTAAGTCCGCGCCCGAGGCTGCAGGGGTGCCGAGTGTAGCTTCTCTCGGCGCCAACACTCCTCTCATCGTTCAAACCGATATGGAAATCAACGCATCACCATGGGCGAATGTCCTGGGCGTTCAAAACGATAAGGGAGATGAGATAGCGCTTCCCAGCGCAAACGAAGTTACTCCTTTGCGAATTGAAAATGTTCAGACGGGCCACTATAAGGTGACGCTCGCCGGGGCCGATGGCAAGCAAACGATCGTCGACTGCGACATCTCGGCAGAAAATCATTTATGCATGGCTGACCTTACTCCGGTAGATATGCAACAGATATTAAAAGGAGGCCAACAATGAGGATCGCCGCCTATATGTTGTGGTTCGTTCTGCCCGCTTCGATGTTGGCGCAAAGCTCCCAGCCATCTAAGACGTTGGATCAGCTGCGCGATCTAGCCGGTCAGGCGAAGAGCTCCGGCGATCTGCAGGGAGAGGCGAATTATCTTTGTACGGCTGCGGAGCAGGATGCAAAGAAGTATGACAAGAAATGCGAAAAGGCAAAAGCCGACTTATCAAGAGCTGTCGAACAGGCTCACGCGAATCTCAATATGGGCCGGTCCGAGTTACAGCACAAAGATTACCAGGGAGCGCTTCGAGATCTAGGAAAGATCACCGTGGGGCCTGATCATGAGGCTGCGCAGGGGCTGATCCAGCAAGCACGTCTCGAGAGCGGGCAGATGTCTCCCGAACAGTTTAGTGCGGCGGTGCTGCAGCAAGGGAAAGAGGCCTACGCGCGCGGGGACTTTGACAAAGCTGAGTTGCTGCTCACGCAGGTACGAACACCGGACACGCAACACACGGCCAGCCAACTGCTGACGAACATCAATATCTATCGCGACAGCATGAAGCAGGCCGCAGCCATGGCTGGCAGCGATGACTACAAAGGTGCGGCGCAAAAGTACCAGTTTGCAGCGATGATTCAACCGAACGGACCGGGAGACCCGAAGAAGCACCTGCAGGACGCCCAGGATGCAGCCGCTAAGCAGGATCAGGAAAACGCTCGCAACACTCCTGCGCCTGTGCTCGCGACTGCACCTGCGCCGGTGTCGGTGCAGGCCGCCGGCCAGCTTCCTAAGACGAAGGCGGCCTCTGCTGTCAAAATCAAAGCCCTCCTCGCCGATGCGCATCGCAGGGAAGACGGAGGCGACCTGCAAGGGGCGATGCAGGCTTACAACGCCGCACTGCAGATCGATGGTCGTCAGAGCGATGCGCTTGCAGGCAAGAAACGCGTCATGGCCGCGATGGCTACCGACCCGGCAGCTCTCGAAGAAAGTCTGACCCAGGGCATCAAAGAGTTCTATGCGTCGCAATTTGCGCAGGCTAACGATGCCATCAATGTGTATCTGCAAGATGGCGGCCAGCAATTCAAAGGCGCCGCGCACTTCTTTCTAGGAGCATCTCTGTTGTCGCAAGCCATCCTCTCTGATCCCAAAAATCAGGATGCGATCAACTCGCTCGAGCAGCGCGCATCTCAGGAATTTTCGCTCGGAAGGCAGTTGCGCTATGCGCCGCCCGTTGCGGCGGTCTCATCGAAAATCATCACGCAATGGATGCGGACAGGCAATCGGCAATGACAGGATATCCCCCCGGTAGTCCACATCAGCAGCGCACTGCTCATGTGGCGGTGCGCATTGAATCAGCGGGCCTCTCTGACGTAGGTCGCAAACGATCGAACAACGAAGATAGTTTTGGCTTCGATGAAGAGACGAATATCTTTGTAGTCTGCGACGGCATGGGAGGTATGGCAGCTGGAGAAGTGGCGAGCGCTCTGGCTGTCGAGCACACGCTGCGCACTTATAAGGAGCTTTATTCCGTCGACATGGAGCCGGAGAAACGTCTGCAGGCGGCTATCGCCAACGCGAATAGCGCCGTTTGGCAGATGGCGCAAGACAATCAAAAACTTCGCGGCATGGGTACTACGTTAGTAGCCGCCTGCGTGGACAGCAACCACGTTGTTATCGGCAATGTGGGTGACAGCCGCGCCTACTTTCTGCGCGACAACGTCTGCATCCAAATCACTGAGGACCACTCCTATCGGGCAGAGCAGTTACGGCGCGGCGCACAAATCAGCAGCGTCTCTCCGCTCCAGCAGTTCATTACGCGGGCTATCGGCGTGGGCGCAGTCGTGACACCGGATTTCTTTGCCGCCGATCTGCAACCGGGGGATGCCGTATTGCTGGCGACGGATGGGCTGACACGCTATATGGCGCCCGACGAGATCGCCAGCAAGGTGCATCCGGATATCCCACTCGAAGACACTTGCCGCGAATTGATAGCGGTTGCTCATCAGGGAGGCGCGGAAGACAACGTCACCTGTTTCTTCGTACGTGTTCTTTAAGTGATTTCTTCAGCTCAAGAGATTTGATAAGACCACCCGCACAGAATGGAGGCGTGCTATATGGCGAAGCCCACGGAGCCGCGAGGCAAAGTTAACCCGGCGGAGAAAAACTCTTCCCAAGGAGCGACGGCATCAAAGAGCGCCGACCTTACCGGCATCTTCCGGCAGGTAGAAGTTCGCGACCCATCGCCGTCTGCTGAAACTCCTTCTTCTCCGCTACCTCGCACCAGCCAAGCTGTTCAGACCGAGGATCACAAGACCGGCGCCGAGCTTACGCAACCTTTTCGCAAGCTGGATTACTCGCCAGGCAACGGCGCGCAGACGAAAACCGCTCCGCCAAATGACTCTGACGACCTGGATGCCGGTTTTACTGCACTCCTGCGGACGCTGTCGAACGACAGCGACGATGAACTAATTCCTCAACTACCACAAGCGGAGCCAGAATCTCCACTGGATGGACCGGGAGAGTTCACGAGTATCGCTTCGCGGCAGATTTTTCTCAATGGTGCGACCCATGAGATCGTGCAGCCCCGCCGGCCCGAGTACCCACCTGCGTCAATTCCAAAAACAAATGGGAAGACGCAGCCTCCTGCGCCATCGCTTTCATCCGCGAAACCAGCCAAAGATATACCTGTTGCTGAGGATGCAATCCGCCCGCCGCGGAAAGTCCTGATTGCGAGATGGGTTCCCTGGGTTCTGCTTTTGAACCTGCTTTTTTCGTTGATCGCTCTCCTCATCGTCGGTGCTCTTTCTCTTCGCTTCCACTGAGGAACCATCTCCGCCCGAACACGTGTCCCATCTAATCTGCTTCCTTCCTGTTCGAAATGTCATTTAGCATTGCTGGCATTCTTTCGATCGGGGTGCGCAATCTCTTCTTCCTTCTCTCGTCTCCTTGCTGTTTTGCTTTGTCCGGCTGTGGTCTTTGCGCAGACTGGCGCGGTCCCTGCTGACAATACGATTCGCGTCATTACACGCATCGTCTATGTGGACGTAGTCGTCCATGACTCGTCAGGGCGCTTGGTGAAGGGGCTGACGCAGGCCGACTTCAAGGTGCTGGAGGATGGAACTCCCCAGACCATCGACTACTTTGTCGCGCATACCTATGAATTAAGTTCAGCCCACGTGCCGCCTGCCGCTCTTCACGCCAGGAACGAGTTCTCGAACGTTCCTATGAGTGGGCCTGCGGGGTCGGTGAACATGATTCTCTTCGACCTGCTGAACACCGCGCCCGCCGATCAGCAGTATGCGCGGCGGCAAATGCTGGAGTTTCTCAAGGCGCTGCCCCCCGGCCAGCAGGTGGCGTTGTTCGTTCTGTCGGATCAGCTGCATATGTTCCAGAGCTTCACCGGCAGCTCCGACATGCTGACAGCGGCGGCGAAGATGATCAACCCGAAAAATATGCGGCTCATCCAGTCGGACGCTGAGCAGCAGAGGGACATTGACACACTCGGCCGGATGGAAGACGCCATGGGCGGCCGCGATCCGGGAATGATGATCCAGCATCTGGCCAACCAGTTGACTGAGGAGAACACGCAGACATCGGAGATCCGCCAGCGGATCACCCTGGAAGCCTTTGCGGACATCGCGCATGCAGCCGCGGGATATCCGGGGCGGAAGAACCTGTTCTGGGTCTCGGGAAGCTTTCCCTTCAGCATCGCCACCCAGGGACAATACAACCTGACATCGGCGGCGCAGTTCGGCACGCTGAACCTGCCGAACACGCCGATCTCGGATACCAATGCCGTGGCGGATACTGCAAAGCTTGTGGCAAACTCGCAGATCGCGGTGTATCCCATCAGCGCCCTGGGCCTCGAGACAGGCGGCGTGGGTGCAGAGTTGAGCGGGCAATCGACAGCCGCGCTGACCGGCACATCGGGAGTAGCGTCTGGTCCGGATGGCACGGGCAGCGTAAAGCATACGATGGGCGATACCCTCGGCCAACAGTTCTCAAATCGCAGCGCACTGCGGACAACCATGAACGATATCGCCTACCAGACAGGTGGCGAGGCCGTGTTCGGATCGAACGACATTGCCGGAGCTCTGCGGCGGTCACTCGAAAATGGATCGAACTATTACACGCTGGCGTATCGCCCAGCGAATCATGATTGGGATTCGAAGTTCCGCAAGATCAAAGTAGAGCTGGGTAAGTCAGGCTATTCGTTGACCTATCGGCGAGGATACTTTGCCTTCCCGGAAGAGATCACGACCGAAGATACGGCACAGGAGCTGAATACGGCGCTGCAGCCGGAAGCTCCGCAATCCACGCTATTGCTGCTGAAAGGCAATGTCGAGATGCCTGACGCGGGAAGCTCCGATCTGCATGTGATAACCACAGTCGATCCGGCAAACGTGGAGTTCTCGACCGACACCAACGGCGTCCGGCATGCAAAGCTGCTGGTGCTGCTTGTGGCTCTGAACGATGGGCCAACGCAGGAGGACAGCCCTCCGCAGACCTCGGGGACCATCAAGCTCGATCTCGATGCACAGCAATATGCAGCCGTGCTCAAGTCGGGGATCGCCTTCCAGCAGAAACTGGCACTGAAGCCGGGGAAATATCGCCTGCGGTTGGGAGTGAGCGATAGGAACAACCACCGGCTCGGAACTCTGGATATGCCGGTGGTTGTGGGCAATTAAGGAGCCGGTGTCCTGTCCTACCCGCTTCAGTTATTGACGGTGAGCGGTATCGATGCGACTTGCGCGATCGATCCGGACGTGCCCTTCACGATGACCGTATAGCTTCCCGGCGTGGTGCCGCTCGATCCTGTCTGCGGGCTGCTCGCGGCGCTTGTGGACGATGCGGCGGGCGGAGAGGTCAGAGTTCCTTTGTCCGCGCAACCTAGTCCAGCGAGGGAGAACGTCGCGACCAGCAGCATCGCAAGCGGCCATCCTCTGCGCAGCCGGCGCGCGGGTAGTCCCAAAAAGAAGATCAGGGCGAGTCCCGTAGCCGGTGCCAGCGGCCATGAAAACGGCGCAGTCATCGCCGCACTTGGCGCCGCGGTAACGACAGTCAGAGTCGAAACTGCGGCCGACGCTCCTGCGATGCTGGCCACACTCGGAGAGAGGCTGCAGGTAGGAGCAACCGATGCGCTGCTCGTCGTGGAGGTGACAGAGCAGGCAAGATTCACGGTGCCCGTGAATCCTCCGGAGGGGCTGATCGAGATCGTAGCCGTATTGCCGGTGACCGATCCGGAATTCAACGCGATGTTGCCGCCCACGAGGATGGAGAAGGTCGCCGCAGTTTGCCCCGGAGCAGAGACAGGAGCAGAGACGGGCGCAGAGACCGTAACCGGCGCTGTCCCCGATGCGGTCCTATAGACCGGCTGGCTCGCAGCATCCGGCACATAGCTGGCTGTCAACACGTCGGTGCCGGCCGTGAGTACTCCAGCCGGAACGCTGAACGACGCGGCGCCATTGCTCAATGCGGTTGCAGCGGAAGTGTAACCGCCAGCCGTCAGCGTCGCGGATCCGCTGGGCACGCCGTTGCGTCCCGAAGCCGACACCGCGACAGAAAGCGCCTGCGACGAACTCAGAGTCGAGGAAGCCGGAGTAACCACGACCACCGGAGCTTCCTGGATCACAAACCGGGCGCTGGTCACCGCGCTGCTCACCTGGCCGCTGGCCAAAAGCGCGGCCAGGCCACCGGCCATCACACCGCGGTTCTGACTATAAGAGGGAAGCGCGCCCGATATCAGGATGAAAACGAGGATGCACGGTGCGGCTACAGGATCGCCGATCGTTTCCCACGCGAAGATACGCGATATACGTCGAAACAGGGGGTACATGGACGGCCGTGAGCGATACTTTGCCCTTCCTTCGAATTCGACTTCGCCGGACAGTGCAAAGGAATATCGGCAGATCGCCGGCCTTTTTTCAGACCGCTGGATTTGCTTTGAGAGATTCGGTGATTTTCCCCGCGTCCGATAGAGGCATCGCGGCGGAAGAACGCATCATCCGGCTCCGCCCGCCTCGAAAGGACGAGCCCAAAGTGACTACCCGTGGTGGGCGGCGGCAGCGCTGGCGGGAGTGGCTCCGGGAATGAGAAGGGGCAGAAGCAGGCCGTAGACATCTTCCACAAAGCTATCGGCATGGGCAGCCGCCTGCTCCGAATCCGAATCCGGGATAGGAAGGCGCAGAGCGCTGGTAGCGCCCCCATAAATAGCCCAGCTCAGAGTCGCAGCCACCAGCTCGGGACTGCTTCCCAGCTGAAAGGCTCCCTTCTCCAGCCCCGTCAGGAGAACCTTTTCGACCTCGGCCTGCACCACCGATTGCATGAATGGCTCGAAGTGCCGGCGCTGCTCGCGGCAGCCTGTCCCCATCTCGCGCAGGAAGTCGTAAACCGCAAGGATGACCACTTTGAGAGCCGATGGGCAGGTGCCTTCAAAACGAACCTGGCGAGCCGCGAGCAGCTCCTCGAAGCGGCTGCGGATGAGGTCTTCGAGCAGCGCCTCGCGATCGAGGTAGTGGGCATAGAAGGTGGCGCGGTTCACCGTCGCCCGCTCCGCGATCTCCTGAACGGAGATGGCATCGAACGGACGCGTTTCGAGCAGGTCGCTCATCGCGTCGCGAAGCATCTTCCGCGTCCGCAGAACCCGCGGATCGAGTTTCGGGCCGGCGTAATTTGTATTGATTTCGCTGATTTCCGCCACCGCTGCCTCTTTCCGCAATAATTTTAGCGACCTTTCGCGATAATCGACATCTGTTGCTTAGATTGCGAATGTTGCTAACCGGTTTCTTTGGCTATTTTGATGCCCGGGCCGGCCTTAAGGCGCAATTTTCAGGAGAAGAGCAATGAAGAAGATTATTTTGAACAACCTGCTCGCCGCAGTAGTATTTGCGACGGCCGCATCGGCGGCGCAGGCTCAGTCGACGTGGAAGATTGATCCGGCCCACTCGCAAAGCGAGTTCACCGTTCGCCACATGGCCATCTCGAATGTGCGGGGACGTTTCACCAACATCAACGGCATCATCATCTTCGACGAGAAGGATCTGGCCAAATCGAGCGTGAACGCGACCGTCGACACCACCACCGTCGATACCGGCGTGGCGCAGCGCGACGGGCACCTGAAGAGCCCGGATTTCTTCGAGGTCGCGAAGTTTCCGACCATGAGCTTCGTGAGCCGCTCGGTGGCGAAGTCGGGCGACGACTACATCGTGAATGGCGATCTGACGCTGCACGGCATCACCAAGCCGGTTGTCCTGCGTCTGGATGATCCAGGCAAAGAGCAGCTCGGTCCCGACAACAAGCCACATCGCGGATTTTCGGCCACCACCACCATCCATCGCCAGGACTTCGGACTGGTGTGGAATGGCACCCTCAAGTCCGGCGATAACGTCCTGGGAGACGATGTAAAGATCACCCTGGATATCGAGGCCGCACAGGAGTAAGCGCTGCTTTGCAACGAGAGGCCCGCTTCGGCGGGCTTTTCTTTTATACCGGCACGAAATCTCGACGATCGACTCAACCGCGCGCCAGACAATCCGAAATGGACTTTTTCCATTCGCGGCCCATTTGCGGATCGGTGCGCGCCATCTCACCAACCTCTGCTTCTGCTGAAGCATCGAGCGAGGTGCGCTCATACATCACGTGCACACTGGTAGTCTGCGGATCGATTGCCGTGAGTTGCACGTCAACACGCGTGGCGATCTTCTTGTCGATGACGGAGACATAGGCGGCATGACCCGCTTGAATGTCGAAGACGGTATTCACCCAGAGAGCGTCGCGATGCCCGCGTCGGATGCGGAAGACCGCGCCTTCGACATCCCTGGCTGGTATGGGATAGAGAAATTGCGGGTCCCAGTCAGGTCCGGCCCACGGTCGCTCTCCTTCGGGTCCGAAGAGCGGAAAGGCTGCGGCCAATGGCGCATGCACAGTAAAAGTGAACTCACTTCTCGCGTGGATCATAGCCAGATATTCCTTCCGATCCGGTGAAGGCGTCGACGACTTGAAAAAGACGATGGCCATCGCCGTTTTACTTTTTATCGCCCTTAGCCTTCGGCGCAGGCTTTTCCTTGAGCCGATGGCTCGTCTCGGCGGTTAAATCCAGACCGTAAATTTTCTTGAGCGCAGCAACCTGCGCCAACGTCTTCGGACTGAGGGCGCACTTGCCTTCGAGAGCGTGCAGCACGATGCCTTCAAGAAGATCGCCGAGAGTGAGATCGCAATACTCGGCCAGCCCCTTCAAAACTTTCAGCAGACGCTTCTCGATGCGCACTCCGGTCTGGATGCGTTCGACGAGATAGATATCCTGTCCAGGCATAGGTATTAATGTACCAAAGTACACCGATAGCCGAAGAGGTTTTCTCCATGACCGTGGCTATCCTCTTCCACCGGCAGCCGGTCTCTTTGTTTAAGAATTGAGCCGGACGCGAATGGAAAGAACCGGGAGCAAGGCAAAACTGCGATGCAGGTAGAGCAGGAAACGACGCATTCAGAGGCGAAAATAAAGGCCGCAACAATTCTCTCCAGCTGCTGTTCACACACTCAGAGCAATTCGGAAGAGCGAAGAAGCTCAACCGAAGATGAGTTCCGAAGCTTCGAGAGCGGTTCGAAGGCGGACTCGAGAGGAGCTCTTATGAAAGGCATTCTTCGTACCCTCGCACTTGCTGGAACGGTTGCTGCTGCCGGTGCAGCGGCTCAGGCTCAGGTAGCTTTCGCGGTTCGCGTCGCACCGCCGGTCGCCCCCGTTCTTTATGCAAATTATGTTCCCGCCTGCCCCGGCGTCGGCTATGCCTGGACACCCGGATATTACGCAGGCGCGGCCTGGGTGCCGGGACGCTGGATTCATCACGACGAATATTTCGTCGCACATCGCGACTATCGCTTCGACCGGGATCATGGATATCGCGGCTGGGACCATGGGCGTCGTTAAGACCTCATGTGCCGCGAACGGGCGCGTTCCTCAGACGCCGCCTGTCAGTACCCGGACGCTCCCCGCGTCCGGGTACTTTTGTTTTGGTGCAAATGTTACGCCGTTTCCAATAGGCTCAAACCCCGGTGCGAGAACACTGAACCGCGCAACTTTTCGCAGCATCTACTGTTATTAGAAATAGGCTTGGAGGCACCCGATACGGGGCCATAAGAGCCGCGTCCTCCTGGTGGGAAAGATCGATCAAGGAGCGGCGGGGAGGTTGAGATCATGCGCATCCTGCGCTCTTTCGCTTTACTGGCACTACTGGCTCTTCCCCTGGCGTTTATGCCATCGGCTCATGCTCAGGTTGCTGTCGGTATCGGCATCGGACCGGAAGTAGGCTATCCGGCGCCGGTTGACGTTTACGGTCCTCCAGCGTGCAGCTGGGGTTATTACTCTTATTATCCGTACGCGTGCGCTCCTTACGGATATTACGGAGACGACTGGTTCTACGGCGGCGTATTCATCGGCGCCGGCCCGTGGTACCACGGCTGGTATGGACGCGGCTGGGGCTTCGGCTATAACCGCATCGGATTCGGCTTCCGCGGCGGCTACGGCTATGGCGGCTTCGGACGTGGTGGCTACGGTGGATTCGGACGCGGTGGATTTGGCCGCGGCGGATACGGCGGCGGCTATGGACGTGGCGGATTTGGAGCCTACGGACGTGGCGGCTTCGCCGGAAACGGACGTGGCGGAAACTTCGGCGGCGCCTATCGCGGCGGCAGTGCTGGCGGCTCACGCGGATTCAGCGGCGGCGGCGGTTATCGCGGTGGAGGCGGCTTCAGTGGTGGCGGCGGTCATGCCAGCTTCGGCGGTGGTGGTGGCGGATTCCACGGCGGTGGCGGTGGACACGGCGGCGGCGGTGGCGGTCACCGGTAAGTAAGATCGTCCTCACGTAATAAATAGCAAAGGCCTGCTCTCCGGAGCAGGCCTTTTCGCTTCTGAGCCAGCTATTTTGCTATCGTTCGAACCATCGCTGCAATGCGCCGGCTGGCATCGGGATGCGCAAGCGTTCGAGCCTGTTCAGACATGGCTTGGAGCCGGCTCCGATCCGCGAACAGATCTAAAAGCGTCGAAGATAATTTCTCAGCCGTAAGGCCGGCCTCGATCAGCATCGCAGCGGCGTTGGCCTGGACCAGCACTTCCGCATTTTTGCGCTGATGATCATCGGCCGCCTGCGGAAATGGGATGAGCAGCGACGGCTTCCCTGCTGCTGCAAGCTCGGCAACCGTGCTCGCTCCGCCGCGCGCGAGCACCAGATCGGCAGCCTCAAAGCGGCGCGGCATGTCATCGAGAAAGGCATGCACCTGCCAGCGCGCGGGATCGGCTTCGCTGGCCTGATAAGCCGCGAGCGTGGTCTCGGCGTTGCGCGCTCCAGCCTGGTGCAGGATGGTAAGACCGGGGACGGCTTCCAGCAGATGCCGGGCAATCTTGGGCATGAAGGTGTTCAGCGCACGCGCACCCTGGCTGCCTCCGAAGACAAGCAGGTGGGGTGGCGCATCGGCAGGCCGCGGCTGGAGAGCAAAAAAATCCTTGCGCACCGGAATGCCGGTGATCTCGGCGTTGCGAAAGTAGTTTGCAGCAGGAGCGAAGTTCACGGCAGCGGCGCTGACACGCTTACCGACCAGGCGATTCGCAAGTCCGGGAAAAGCATTGGGCTCGAAAGCCAGCATAGGAATTCCAGCCAGAATCGCCGCGCCCATGGCCGGTCCCGACGCATAACCGCCCACTCCGACGACGGCATTCGGTGCGAAGTCGCGCAGCAAAGTACGGCAGCGAAGCAGGCTCAGCGGAAGATCGAGCAGCGTTCGCATCCGCGTAAGCAGCGAGACATGATTCAGCTGGCCGACTTCGATGAGCTTTAGCGGATATCCCGCCTGCGGGACGAGCCGCGACTCCAGGCCGCGGGGCGTGCCGACAAAGAGCATCTCCGCGCCATACGCGGCTTTGAGCTCATCGGCGATGGCCAGAGCTGGAATGATGTGGCCGCCGGTGCCTCCACCGGCGATGATGATCTTTAGCGATTTCTCCATCTCTCTTAGCTTATCGTCCGCGACGGATTTTCCACGTCAGGCTGCGGTTGCATTAGTTATCAGGTAGGTGCGAACGAACTCCGGGAACAACGGATGCGGACAACGCGTACACCTCGATGAACGAATCGTGCGAAAGAGACTCCTATGAAAAGAACTCTTCGATTGCTGCTAGCCCTCCTTGCCGCCGTGGCGTTGCTCCCTCCCCTTTCTCCCCTGCAAGCGCAGACAGCCGCAACCCCCGATCCGCTCTATCAGACCATCGCCGCTCTCGATGCGCAGCTCTTCGACGCCTACAACCATTGCGACCTCGCGAAGTTCGGGTCGCTTCTCGATGACGATCTGGAGTTCTATCACGACAAAGGCGGCTTCAGCCGCGGCCGGCAGGCCGTGGTCGACGGCGTGAAAAACAATATCTGCGGCAAAGTAACCCGCGAGCTCGTTCCGGGAACGCTCGAGGTCTATCCCATCGCTAACTATGGAGCGGTGGAGATCGGCGTTCATCGCTTCCATCATCCAGGCCATGAAGATGTGGACGGAGTCGGCGAGGCCAAGTTTGTTCACCTGTGGCAAAACAAAAATGGAGTATGGAAGGTGACGCGAGTGATCAGCTTCGACCATCACTTAGCGGACGGGAAGTAAGTCTTCCCTGGGATGGAAGCGCACCACAGCAGGCGGACGAGAGATCGCGGACCGCGACCGAACAGGGTTCTGATCGAATAAGTCTCTCGCCCGTCTGCTTCTATCGCTTACGGCCTTGCTTCGTAGACGATATTGAACGGCGTTTCCGCCGCTCTCCGAAAGCGGGTAAAGCCGGCGGCTGAAACCACATCCCGGATGCGCGCCTCTCCCGACTGCGCGCCCAGGCAAAGACCGACCTCTTGTGATCGCGAGCATGGGGTGCACAGCAGGGTCGAAAAGCCGTAATACACGCGGCCGACGGGATTGAGATTATCCTTCAGTTGGTCGTTCGCAAAGGGTTCCACGATCATCCACGTGCCGTCTTGCTTGAGGGATTGGCGAACATGCTTGGCAGCACCCACAGGGTCGCCCATATCATGCAGACAATCGAAGACCGCGACCAGATCATAATCCTTGCCTGGAAACTCTTTGGCTTTGGTCACCTCGAAGGCGACGCGGTCGCTCATCCCCTGCCGGGTTGCCGATTCACGCGCGCCTTGAATCGACCCGTCGTGATAATCGAACCCGGTGAAGCTCGATTTAGGAAATGCGCCGGCCATCAGCATCGTTGACGCGCCTTTTCCGCAGCCCACATCGGCGACGCGCGCCCCGGCCTCGAGCTTCTTCTGCACGCCCTCCAGCGCGGGAATCCAGGAGCTTATGAGGTTCGCGGCATAACCGGGTCGAAAGAACTTTTCGCAGCCATGAAAAACACCCGCGTCGTGTTCGTGCCATCCCATGCCCGCCCCGGACCGAAAGGCCTCGGTGATACGCGGCACCGCGGCCAGAGAGCCCAGCGCCAGCTCGAACGCTCCGGGCAGATAGGCTGGGCTGTCTTCGTTCGCCAGAGTAAAGGCCTGTTCCTCGCTGAGGCTGAACTTATTCGTTTTTTCGTCATAGGTGACATAACCACCGGCGGCCTGCGAAGCCAGCCATTCGCGGACATAGCGCTCGTCCGTTGAAGTTTTAGCAGCCAGTTCGGCGGACGTCATCGGTTGTGCAGCGAGCGCTTTGTAAAGGCCGAGCTTTTCGCCGATAACCACCAGGCCGGCATGCACGGCCGCTCCCAGATCGCCGACGAAGCGTCCGACAAATTCGTTGAGCTTGTTCATATCGAGTGCCATATGTGTTCATAACCTCCTAGAAGGAGCGCTATTCCCATTGCGCTTCAAGATTTTTCTCGAGATGGCGGCATCGACGCGGACATGCCGTCTAAGGCAGAGCCTCAGGAGTTTCGCCCATCGCGCTGGGCTCTGCGGCAACCATCGTATCGCGCAGCCGGAATGTCCGGCAGAAAATTAAAACAAATGGCCGCGTGAATGATCGGGACAAACCAGCAGCAAACCGTTTCTGGATACTGCCGCGCCGCCGCACGCTTATGCTAAATAGCGATGACACATGAGTTTGTTTTGCGGGATGAGATTACGGTGTTCGCACCGATCGAGCGATGTTTTCTCCTGTCAACGAGCGTGGAGATTGTGCAGCACGAGCTAAAGATGCGGCCCGTTCGCGGCCGCACCTCGGGGCTGGTCTCGAAAGGAGGCACCATCCGGTGGCAGGGCCGGCAGCTCGGCCTGCCGCAGTTCCACGAGAGCTTGATCGACGCCTATGAGCCGCCGGTCTTCTTCCGCGATCGCATGATCGCGGGGCGATTCGCCAGCTTCTCGCACGCGCATTCCTTCGAAGATCATGGCCATGACGGAGTGCTGCTGCGCGACGAGTTGCACTTCACGATGCCCTGGGGCTGGGCCGGTCAGATCGCCGGAGCGCTGTTGCTTGTGCCCCACATTCGCAGGTTGCTGCACCGGCGATTCGCGCTCCTGAAGCACATCGCGGAGAGCGACGAGTGGCGCAAGTATCTGCCCGAAAGATGAAAGACGGGAAATAATCCGCGGGATTTCGCCGCGCTCAATCCACTTCGCGAGTGATGTTTAGGAGAACTCCGATGGAAGCCAGCATGATGAAGAGCGAGGTCCCTCCATACGAGATAAAAGGGAGGGTGATTCCCTTCGTGGGCACGAGCGCGAGCACCACGCTGATGTTGAAGAAAGCCTGGATGAGCAGCGTTGCCGTGATGCCGAAGGCCAGAAAGCGGGCGAAAGGATCTTTGCAGAGAATGGCGGCCCGCATTCCCCGATAGCCGAGGACGACGAAGAGAGCGATCACCACGATCGCGCCGATCAGGCCCAGCTCTTCAGCGATGTTGGCAAAGATGTAGTCGGTATGCGGCTCGGGAAGATAGAAGAGCTTCTGGCGGCCGTCGAAGTAGCCGACTCCGCGAATGCCTCCGGTGCCAACGGCAATCAACGACTGAATGATGTGAAACCCCTTGCCCAGCGGATCGGATTCAGGATTCAGGAAGGCGAGGATGCGGTCCCTCCGCCACTTCACGCGGAAGAGCATGAAGTAAAGCACCGGCGCGGCGGCAACCGCAGCGTATCCCAGGTACTTCATATTCATGCCGGCGAGATAGAGCATGAGCGCGGTGACGCCGGCGCAGACCATCGCCGTGCCCAGGTCAGGCTCTTTGAGTAGCAGTGCTATGAAGAGAAGGCTGGGTAATACCGCGGGCAAGACGGTTGCACGCACGTCTTCGATCGAACTCATGCGGTTCTGCAGGAACCATGCAAGAAAGAGAACCATCACCGGCTTGGCAATCTCCGATGGCTGAAAGGAGAGCGGGCCTACGCGAATCCAGCGATGCGCGCCATGCGAATCGTGCATGACGAAGGCCACCAGCAGCAGCAGCGTGGTGATGGCGATGGCCGGGAAGACCGCATTGGGCCGGTTATACAGGCGATAGTCGATCTTCATCAGAAGAGTCATGGCCACCAGGCCGAGCGCGGCCCAGGCCGACTGCAGCAGCACGTAGTGGTAGGGCGAGCCGGTACGCTCCTTGGCCATCACCGCGGAAGCGCTGAAGACCATGAGCAATCCTATGACCACCAGCACCAGGGTCGCGCAGTAAAGCCACTTGTCTACGCCTACTTGTTTCGCCATGCGACCCCTTCTGCCATGCCTATGCGCTCTGCCATTCGCGTACCCCTCGGCGGGCGAGGACCAGGTCTTTAAAGACCTGCCCGCGATGTTCGTAGTTCTGGAATTGATCGAAGCTGGAGCAGGCAGGCGCAAGCAGGATGATCTCGCCCGGCTGCGCCGCCTCAGCGGCTTTAGTCACAGCCGCATCGAGCGTGCCCGCATCCACGATGGGCGCTGCGCCTTCCACGTGCGTAAAGATCTTCTCCGCCGCCGACCCGATGGTGTAAACCGCCTTCACCCGCTCCTGAATCAGCGGCCGCATCAGCCGATAATCGGAGCCCTTGTCCTTGCCGCCGAGGATGAGATGAATCCCCCCCGGAAAGGCGTCGATGGCCTTCATGGCTGCGTCGACATTGGTGGCCTTGGAGTCGTTGTAGTAATCGACCCCGTTGACATTAGCCACGAATTCCAGACGATGGGCGACGGCGTGGAAGGCCATCACCGCGCTGCGAATGGCCTCGGCCTCGACTCCTGCAAGGCGGGCGGCGCAGACGGCAGCAAGAACATTCTCGATGTTGTGCGATCCCTTGAGCGGAATCTCCTCGACCTTGAGAATGAACTCCGGCGATGCCTGCTCCGAGGCGCGGAAGATGATGGCGCCGTCGTGCACGCACGCGCCCTGGCGGACAATGCGCTTGCGGCTGAACCAGTAGATCTTCGACTTGGCCCGAACGGCGACCTTCGAGGCAACATCGTCGTCGGCATTCAGGACCAGAACATCTTCGGCAGTGTGATTGGCGAAGATCTTTTCCTTGGCCGCTGCATAATTCTCGAAAGTTCCATGGCGGTCGAGATGGTCGGGCGTGATGTTGAGAATGACCGCGATCTCGGGACGGAACTGATAGGTCGTCTCCAGCTGGAAGCTGGAGACTTCGAGCACCGACCAGCCATCTTCGCGAGAGTCGTCGACCAGCGCAATGACCGGCAGGCCGATATTGCCTCCCACCGCGACCGGAAGCTTGCCGGCGGCGAGGATTTCGCCGCACAACGAAGTCGTCGTCGTCTTGCCGTTCGAGCCGGTGATGGCCAGAACCTTCCCTTTGAGAAAACGGGCAGCGAGTTCGACCTCGCCGATGATGGGCAGGCCGAAGTTGCGCACCTGCACCAGCTCGGGGGTATCGATGGGCACACCAGGGCTCACCACGATCAGGTCCTGCCGGCGGAAGGTGAGCAGACCGTGGCCTCCGGCCTCCACCATGATGCCCTCATCGAGCAGTGCGGGGATATCTTGCGCGAGCGCCTCTGCGCTGCGAACATCGGAGACGGTGACCTGCGCCCCGCGGCGGCGCAGAAAGAGCGCGGCGGCCAGGCCGGATTTGCCGAGTCCCACGACGAGTACTTTTTTGCCTTTGAGTTCCATTGGTATACGTTCAGGCCTGCAGATGAAGATGGTCAACCCAGTTCAGCTAGTTCAGATGGTTCGAACACACGCCCGCGACGCCTGTTGCCGAACAGGTCATTGTTGCACGCCGGGGACTACATTTAGCGCAGCTTCAGCGTGGTGAGTGCAAAGAGTGCAAACACTAGCGCACCGATCCAGAAGCGGGCAATGACCTTGGATTCCGACCATCCCTGCAGCTCGAAGTGGTGATGGAGCGGGGCCATCTTGAAGATGCGCTTCTTGCGCAGCTTATAGCTGCCCACCTGGAGAATGACCGAAAGCGCCTCCAGAACGAAGATCCCGCCGATCAGCGGCAGCAGCAGTTCCTGGCGGATGACGACGGCAACCGTTCCAATGGCCCCACCCAGCGCCAGGGAGCCGACGTCGCCCATGAAGATTTCGGCTGGATGGGCGTTGTACCAGAGGAATCCAATGCTCGCCCCCACCATGGACCCGCAGAAGACGGTCACCTCCGCCACCAGCGGCATCCGCTGCAATTCCAGGTAATCGGCGAAGACCACGTGGCCGCTCACATACGTGAGGACGGTGAGCGCTCCGGCGGCGACGATGGTGCAGCCGATGGCCAGACCGTCCAATCCATCGGTCAGGTTGACGGCATTACTCGATCCGACCAGAACCAGCGCCACAAAGGCCACGAAGGGCAGGAAGGCGACCAGCCCCCAGTGCGGAATCCGGGTGAGAAAGGGCACGGAAAGGTGGGGATGGAAGCTTTTGATAAAAGGAACAGTAATTTGCGTGGAATAGCTGCCCTGCGACTGCATGAAAATGAGCGCAGCGGCGATGGCGATGGCCACCAGGAACTGGCCGCCGAGCTTGGCGCGTCCGGTAAGACCGAGATTGCGGCGATGGACAACCTTGATGTAGTCATCCGCGAAACCAATGGCGCCGAAGGCCAGCGTCGACCCCATCACCAGCCAAACAAAGGGGTTAGATAAGTCCGACCAGAGCAGCGTGGGAAGCAGGATGGCAATGCAGATCAGGACTCCCCCCATGGTGGGAGTGCCTGCCTTTTTCTGGTGATCCTTCGGCCCTTCTTCGCGGATGTACTGGCCTATCTGAAACTCGCGCAGCTTCTCAATGACGAACGGACCGATGAAGAGAGCGATCAGCAGAGCGGTCAGCGTCGCAAAGGCAGTGCGAAAGGTCACATACCGGAAAATGCGGAATGGGCGGAAATAAAGGAACAGCTTTTGATACAGCAGCCAGTAGAGCAAACTTCCTCCGGCGGGATGATTTCTGTTGATCATCATACGGCCAACCGCGAGCCGCGGTGATGATTCTTGCCGATGTGTCACTCAGCAGTGAAGGGGTGAAATCGGAGGGGCTGGAGATCGATTGTGTTGACCTCATCCATTGGGGTTAAAGGGTCTTTCAAGCCCAAGCTGTATGATGGTTGTTCACCGCCGCATCGTTTCCAGAGGTATCGGATCAAGTGTCATTGTCGATCGAAGTGCTGCCCGGGAAGTCCCCTGCCGTTCGCGTGCTGCGTGTAAGCGGTCCCATTACACTCCAGAATTTCACCACGCTGCAGGCAGAGTTTCTCAAGCTGCAGTCGCCGGTCACCATCCTCGACCTGAGCAAGGTGCCGCACATGGATTCGGCCGGCCTCGGGGTAGTGCTCAAGTATTTCGTAGCCGCCCAGAAGCGCGGACATAAGCTCATCCTGGCGTCGGTGAACGAGCGCGTGCTCGAGCTCTTCAAGCTGACCCGGGTAGATTCACTGATTCCCATCGCGGCCACTCTGGAACAGGCCGAATCGCTTTAGCAGCAACCCCGATTTCCAATTCAATCCACGCCAAGCCGGAAAACCTTAGAGCGGCCCCCGCCGGCTGCAGCTCCGGGATGCTCCAGTTCCCCTCACCGAATGCCGCGCGATATCATAGGCAGCAACTTCCCTGGGATAAGGCGGATGCGCAAACAGGTGCTGATCTTCGGGCTGGTCGGCGGCGTCCTGGTCACGCTGCTCCAGTGGACCGAATTCCGCTTCGTCGTCCTTGAGCACTCGATCGCCATCTACGGCGTCCTGATCGCCATCCTCTTCGCCGGAGCCGGCATCTGGCTCGGCACCCGGCTCCTCGCCCCCCGCGAACGTATCCGGGAACGTGTCGTACACCGTGTCGTGGACCGCATCGTCGAAGTCGCTGTCCCCGCACCCACAACACCCAACCTTACCGCCGACGACACCGTCCGCAAGCGCCTCGGCATCACCCCCCGCGAGCTGGAAATCCTCGAGCTCGTGGCCCGCGGCCTGAGCAACCGCGAGATCGGTGAAACCCTCTTCGTGAGCGAGAACACCGTGAAGACTCACTGCAGCCGCGCTTTCGACAAGCTCGGCGCCCGCCGCCGCACCGAAGCTGTCCAGCGCAGCAAGGAACTCGGCCTCCTCCCCTAGATCCGGCTAACTTTCGCATGAATTTCGCGATTTCCGGCAAAATCATGCGAAAGTATGACGCACAACCATCGCCCGATCGGGCAGGGTGAGGACGTCTCGGCGCTCCGAAGCGCCCCGTACCCAGGAGCAGTGAACATGAAGAAGAGTGTCTGGAAGTATGGCCTGCTGAGCGGTCTCGTTCTGGCGGGCACGATGGCGGTCACGGTGCCCTTCGAGCACCACATCAATGCCAGCTACGGCATGCTGGTCGGCTACACCACCATGGTGCTCAGTTTCCTGATCGTCTTTGTCGGCGTGAAGCATTACCGCGACACCGAATGCGGCGGCTCGATCACCTTCGGCCGGGCCTTCGCCGCCGGCGCCCTCATGATGCTGATCTCCTGCGTCTGTTACGTAGCCATGTGGGAAGCCCTGTCGGCCACGGTGGAGAAGAACTTCGCACACGATTACGCCGCCAGCATGGAGAAACGGGCCCAGAACTCCGGCCTGCAGGGCGCCGCCCTCGAAGCCAGGATCGCGGAGGCCCACAAGTTCGAAGTTATGTACTCGAACCCGCTGTACCGCATGTCCATGACCCTGCTCGAACCATTGCCCGTCGGAATCATCATGGCCTTGGTCACCGCAGGCATCGTGCGCCGTCGACCCGAAGAAGGCATATCAAGAACCGCCAGCCCCGAAGCCCTGGCGAACTAGCGATCGCCGGTGCCTCGCTATCCTAAACAACGTCTCGCCACGACCCCAAGGAGAGAACAGGGGCCGAACAGAAACCTCTAAGCCGGAGGAAGAAGGGACCTTCAAACTGAAGGAAGCAGAAGCCTCCCGGGCGGAGGGAGAAGGGGCCTTCATGCCCCTGTTAAGCCAAACCAAACTCGGGCTTCAGCCCCGGGCCTTCCTACTCACCACCCCCTTTGAAATCCCACTACATCCGAAGGGAACCATGGGCTGAATAAAGCCCGCGAGGCCGTGTTGTCTCTTGCGAAAAGCCATGGATGGCAATCACTCCACCCCGAAAGGACCCTGCTTCGCAGAGACAAACGAGAAATGAATATTTCTGAGGCAGCTGACCTGATTCGAATCGACAAAATCTCCGGCGATCGTCCCCAGACATGGTGCGATCTGGGCTGCGGAACAGGCACGTTTACGCTCGCCCTTGCAACCCTGCTGCCCGCCGGCAGCGTTATCCACGCCATCGATAAAGACGAAAAATCGTTATCGCAGATTCCTGACCGGTATCAGGATGTAACCATCCGCAAGGAAGTCGCGACCCTCACCGGGAGCAACCTCCCCCTGCCTCCACTCGATGGCGTGCTCATAGCCAATCTCCTGCATTACATCGAAGACCAGGCCACTTTAACCGCAAGGCTACGGACGCTTTCCCAACGGTTGCTGGTCGTCGAATATGACGAAAGGGCGCGGAGTCAGTGGATACCATACCCGATCGGCTTCTCTGCCCTGCGCGCCCTGCTTCTGGAACAGGGATTCACTGAAATCGTCAAGATCGGAACGCGCGTCTCCCGCTACGCAGGCGAATTGTATTCAGTCTGGGCCGAATCGCGTCCCAAAGAATCTCAAAATTTCGACGCTCCGGTCCGCACCGTCCCTCGCCTCCTAAACAGGCCTCCAGAACAGCTTGGGAATGCCCTGAGGAATCAATGACTCAGGGGACTAATTCTGGGAAAAAATTCCATCCCGTTCAGACCATGCAACAGCTCCAAGACTCATCTGAACCGTTGCCCAAAGACAATACCGCCCGAAAAGCCGCGCGAGCGAAGCCAACCAGTGCCTTCAGGGCGGAGAGATCAGAAGCCCAGAACGGAGAGAGCAGGGGCTTCATGCCCCGGACTCATTTGCTCAACTCGACCGCCACCACCTGGCCGTCAATGGTTTTATCGCTGCTCTCCGAATACTTCACGCTCGCCTTCATTCCCTGCAAATCCTTGCAGGGATGAATCTCACCCTCCGGAGTGAAGTTCGCGGCAGAGAATTCCACCTTGTAATAGTTATCGCTGTAAAGCTGAACCGTCTTCCCCGCTCCGATCACGGTAATTTCAAAAATTGCGGGATCACTGCACTGGACGTCCCGGATCACTCCCTTGGCCGTATGCCACGGAGCGTGCGGCGTTTCGTCAGGATGCCTGGGCGGCGCGGACTCTACGATGGTCGATCCAGCCGCTCCGAAGTTGCCGACGCTGGAGAGACGGGTCGCCACCTTTCCCGGCGGAGGACCGGGCGCCGTAGACAGATCTTTCGCGTCACGAAGCGCGGTCTGCGTCGATTCCTGAACCGCCTGGAACTGCTCCAACTGGGCCAGACGGACGGAGATCACGCTCAGCTCTTGCGGCGATTTGGCTACGCCCTCTGCTGCCTTGAGAACGCGAATCGCATCTTCGGCACGCCCTGATGTCAGCAAAATATTGGCGGCATTCATGCGATAGTTGACGTTCGCCGGCTCCAGCGCCACGGCCTGCAGGTTCAACCGATGCGCCTCGTCCAATTTTTCCTGGTGCATTCCATAGAGCGATGCCAGCTCGTCGTAAGCCGGCGCAAAACGCGGATTGAGCTTGATGGCCGTCTGCAGGCTAGCCTCGACCTGAGCCTGGGTGGCGTCATCCCGGCTGCCGAACGACATGGAAGCGTAATAATAGTTGGCGATAAAGCTCTGGGAATCCAGCTTGACCGCCTCCTCGTACCACTTGCGCGCCGCGTCACGATTGCCGTCCCGGAATTCGAGATAGCCCATGGTCTCGTGGGCCAAGACATTGTTAGGGTCTTCGCGAAGGACAGTGTCGAGCAGGGTGCGGGCGTCCTTGGTTCGTTGCGCATAGGCAAGAAAATCGGCGCGTACAGCGTCAGCCTGAGCCGGAGACAGCGCCGTCACCTGGTACGACGCCTCATCGAGCGGAGCCGCCGCGCTGTTCAGGGTGAAATAGCTGAAGCTGCCTTGGGCAACGTAATTATTCAAATCCTTTTCCAACTGCTTCAGGTCGCCGAAGGCCTTTTCCGCCGCCGTCACCGAGTCCAGATGCTGGCTCATCAGCTCTGTGTAGTCGTGCAGGCGATGGGTGTTGTTCTTGCGATCGGTGATTTCGAGATAGTGAGTCAGTGCCCAGGCTTCGGCATAAAACACCGAGCCTTTCTGCTCCTCGTGATAGTAGGGCGAGTTCACATCCACCTTGAGCAGGGTAACCAGCGGCATCATCCGGCTCTGCCGCAGATAGTAGATATCGTCCGGGCTGGGCTGGCCGAGCTGCACATTCTTGTCGTGGATGTCGGTGTTCTGAAAGAACTCGGCCAGACCCTCGTTCAGCCAGAGAGGCAGCCATTCCCCCGCCGGACTGAGCTGCAGGTGGGTGTACTCGTGATAAACGGTCGCAAAGGGATGTTCGCCCTCGGCGTCCAAACGCAGGGCGATGTAATTCTTGTCCGGCGCGGTAAGAAAATATCCGGCCAGATTCAAAGCGTTCTTGGAGAGATAAGCCTCGGGCTCGAGCGCTTGAAAGTCTTTCTTGTCCTTCACAGCCAGAATCGTAATGGGAGAAACGGGATCGACATTAGACTTGGGAAACATGGTCTGAAAGACCCAGCGCATGCGCTCGAACTGGTCGAGCAGCTGGCGGCCGCGCTTTTCATTGCTGTCAGTCAGCACTGTGAAGTGAGCGCTGCGAATTTCTACCCACGTGGGGTTGGCGGCGCGAAGACTGGTCGAGAAGCAGAGGCAGAGAATCGGCAGGCAGGCGATCTTCTTCAGCATATTGGACCGCCGATCTTATCAAAGACAGGCCGCTCTCCAATCATTTTTCTGACGGCTACCGGCCAGCTCTCCGGATTCGGGATTTCACGCGAATGTAACACTCCTATCCCGCCCCAATGCATACACTTCAATCGTTATGCAGCAAGATCCTCTTACCATTGAAACTCTTCCCGGCAAGGCTGAAGGCACCCGCATCCTGCGGATCACCGGACCGGTTGTGCTCCAGAACTTCTTCTCCCTGCAGAGTGCGATCGACCATGAGCACCTGCCGGTTACCATCTTCGATCTCTCTGGCGTTCCGTATATGGATTCCGCAGGAATGGGCGCGATCATCAAATCCTACGTCTCGGCGCAGAGGCGGGGACAGAAGGTGATTGCCGCAGGCCCCAACTATCGCGTCCTCGAGCTCTTCAAGCTCACCAAAGTAGACGGACTGATCCCAATTACAGAGACGGTCGAGCAGGCGGAAGCGCTCTAGAGCCAGGGATTTCCTCTCATAAATTGTCATACCGACCGGAGCGAAATCGGGGTCCCCGGCGCGCCTGCTTTTGGCGTGACGGGGTGGTGAAGCGAAGCGGAGAGACCTGCAGTTCCCGACTGCCGGCGTTCTAACAGCGCGATGGAATGGGATGGATATCCAGCTAGCGAGTCGAGGCGATAGCTTCGGTGGTCCAGCGGATCGCTTCCATATAGATACCCGCCAGCCTCTCTTCACTCAGCCCAAGGCTTTGTATCGTTCCCGCGCAGGGCTCCCACGCCCCCGCCTCATAGCAGCGGATCAGGTTAAGCGGCAGAGCGATGGAGTTCTCGGCTCCAAGCAGGGCGGCCTTGGCTTCGGGGCGCAGCGGAAGAGACTTCAGCAGCTTCTCCATAGGGCACTGGAGGATCGCGTCCAGCAGGGAGAGCAGTCCCAGCATGTATTGCTCATGCGGATTTTGCCCCAGGAGCGGAGCCACCAGCTCGCAGAAGCGGGCGCGTTCTAGCGAGAGGCTGATCAGCGCAGGAGGCTGGTCGCGTCCCAGGGCGCTTGAGACCGCCAGGCTGACAAGCCGGCGAAAACGGTCTTCCCCGACCAGAATAAGAGCGCTTTGCACGCTGGTCACTTCCTTGCGCGTACCCAGAAGCGCGGAGTTGGCGAGCCGCAGCAAACGATAGCAGATCGAGGTCTCGGCCATGATGATGCGTATCACCGCGCGCGCATCGAATGGCGACTCCGTCAATTCAGCTAATAGCCTCAGATAATTCGCCCAGCTCGATGGAATTTCGCGGTTCGCGAAGATCTTCGGGCGGCAAAAGAAGTAGCCCTGAAAATATTCATAGCCTTCGGCCAGAGCCGCGGAAAATTCTTCAGGAGTCTCGATCTTTTCGGCCAGCAGTGCCGCCGGGCTGCCGCAAACCATGGCATGAATACGACGGCGCTCGGCGGCATCGGAAAGGCGGAAGTCTACTTTGACGAAGCGGGCCATCTCGACCAGCGGCCGCATCTCTGGACGCGGAACAAAGTCGTCCAAGGCAAAGACGTAGCCCATGGCGCGGAGGGCGCGGCAGGCCTTCAGCAGTTCCTCGTCGGGCTCGACCGTTTCGAGGATTTCCAAAACCGTGTTGCCCGGCGGAAGCTGCGTGACCAGCTGACTCACCAGAGCTTCGCGGGTGCAATTTACGAATGCCAGGCCGCCGCCGGCCAGCGAATCGACACCCCACACCAGACAGTTGTCGAGCATCTGCCGGGTGGCGTCCTCGATGTCGCCCGAGAAGGAGTTCTCCCATCCAGAGCGAAAGAGCAGCTCGTAGCCGTAGACATTTCTCCGCGCATCGAATATCGGCTGCCGCGCCACGAACCGGGTTGGCTGCGCTCTTCCCCGGCTACTTTGCCCCTCCATGTCGAAAGAAACCTGCTCAGCAGCTTTCATGCAGCACTCCAGAATGCGGATATCGGCAGGAACAGATTCGAACTTCAGGGTGCCTAGGAAGAGTCCTTACAAAAAAGAGCCGCCGAACAGGAAGAGAGACCCGACGATTCTTCTATCGGCGTTTCTTCGCCGCATCGTCCTCGTCGGCATTCTCAAGCCCATCGATGCAGCCAGAGAACTCTCGCCCGAGCCTGGTGCGACGGCCTTCGAGGAAGCGGCGCACGGCGGGATCGCGCTCCAGCCCAATGGCGATCTCATAAGCATGAAGCGCCGGCTCGAACGCGCCAGTCCCGGCCAGCAGGGCCGCGCGCGCCGCCCAGTACGGCTGGTATTCCGCCAGGCCGGCGTCGTGGGGCGGAGGCATGGCATCGAGCCCGGCTTGTGCTCCTTCTGACTCGGCAATGGCCAGAGCGCGGTTGATAGCGACGACCGGCGAAGCGGTGAGAGCAAAGAGCGAATCATAAAGCTGCAACACCGCCTCCCAGTTGCCGCGGCCGGTGCGGAGACGATGGACGTGAGCCGACTGCACGGCCGCTTCGAGCTGGTAGCGTCCGATGCGCTCCTCTCTTTGGGCGCGATGCAGAAGCGATTCAGCCTCCGTGATCATGGCGGAATTCCAGAGCAAGGCATCCTGATCGGCGAGCGGAATGTATTCGCCTTGCCCATTGCGGCGGGCTGGACGGCGAGCCTCAGCATGCAGCATCAGAGCGAGAAGCCCCAAAGCCTCGGGCTCAGCAGGCATCAGTTCCACAACCAGACGAGCCAGAAAAAATGCCTCCTCGGTCAGATCGCGACGGGCAGGGTCGGTACCGGCAGCGTCGATCCAGCCTTCGGCAAAAGCCGCGTAGATGGCTTCGAGCACCGTCCCGAGGCGAGCGGGCAGATCGTCGCGTTCGGGAATGCGAAAGGGGATGCCGGCCTCGCGGATCTTGCTCTTGGCGCGGACCAGGCGCTTGCCCATCGTGGCCGGAGAGACGAGAAACGCAGTGGCGATGGTGGCCGCATCGAGCCCGAGGATCACCTGCAGGATTAAAGGAGCACGGACGGTGGCTTCGATGGCGGGGTGCGCGCAGGCGAACATCAAAGCCAGCCGCCGGTCGGGAATATGGGGATCGAGCGGAGTATCTGCGCCGAGCGTGGCTGCGATCCGGTCGATGTCCTCATCGACCACGCCGCTGGCCTGACGGCGTCGAGCGGTATCGATGGATTTTCGGCGAGCCACAGTGAGCAGCCACGCTTCGGGATTCGCCGGGCAGCCGTTCTTCGGCCAGTGGAGCAGCGCCGAAGCAAATGCTTCGGACAGCGCATCTTCGGCAGCGGCTACATCGCGGGTGCTCGCCGCGAGAAAGGCCACCAGCTTTCCATAGCTGCGGCGCGCAACATCCTCCGCGGTATTGCGCGCCTGGGCCTGGATCTCGCTGAACGGCCCCGTTGTCTCCATTGTCGTCGTCTCCATCATCGACTTCCGGGGTTCCATTGGCAGCGTGCGAGGCCGCTTACATGCTCCAGAGCGGACGCACCTCGACGACACCGTGGTTGGCGCCGGGGCAGCGAGCCGCCCACGCCAGCGCCGCATCGAGATCGGGAGCTTCAATCAGGTAATAGCCGCCGAGCTGCTCCTTGGAATCGACATAGGGACCATCGAGCACCTGCGCTTTTCCTTCGACGTTGCGAACAGTGGTGGCGGCGGAGATAGGCTGCAGGCGGTTGGAGCCCCGAAGCGCTCCTGCTGTAGTGAGCGCCTGGGTGTAGGCCATGTACGCGGCCATTCCTTGTTCCTGTTCGGACTTCGACATATTCGTCCAGCCGCTTTCCTGCGCGTAAAGCAATAGCAGATATTGCATGGAAGATCTCCTTTTGATTGGTTCCGGATTAGTTTGGCGGCTATGATAGCCCGTCACTTCCATGACGTTCGAGTCTTCGCTGTTTGGACATCGCCTGCAAGAAATCTTTCGCGCTCGATGGGCCGCCTTGATGTGCCGCTTTGATGGGCCCGGATGAGAGCTTTTTAAATCAGCTCCGTGCCCCACAGATCGTGAAGATGAACCACGCCTTCGATCGCTCCCGCACCATCGACGACGACCAGCGAAGTAATCTTGCGCTCCTCCATCGTGTCGAGTGCCCGAACGGCCAGCTCTTCAGCCGAAATAGTGCGCGGGCTGGGATTCATCGCTTCACCGGCCGTCTTCTTCAGGCCCTCGGGGCCTTCCCGTTCGAGCAGGCGTCGAAGATCGCCGTCGCTGAGCACTCCGGCGAGCTTGCCTCCATCCTCCACCGTGGTCATGCCCAGCTTCTTGCGCGACATCTCGTAGATCACATCGGTCATCGGCGTGTCGATCCGGACCTTGGGGATGGCGTCTCCGGCGTGCATGAGCTGGCGGACACGGGCCAGGCGCTTGCCCAGCTTGCCGCCCGGATGAAGATCGGCGAAATCTTCGGCGCGAAAGCCTTTGCGGAGTGAGACGGCGATGGCCAGCGCGTCGCCGAGAGCCAGCATGGCGGTGGTCGATGCGGTGGGCGCAAGGCCCATGCCGCAGGCTTCAGCCGGCACACTGACGTCGAGGGCAACATCGCTCGACCGCGCGAGCGTGGATTCGAGATTGCAGCAGAAGCTGATCAGGGCGTCGCCGATGCGCTTGATATTGACCAGGAGACGGAGAATCTCCTCAGTTTCCCCGCTGGCGGAGAGCGCAACCACCACATCCCCGCGCGCCAGCATGCCCAGGTCGCCATGAACGGCTTCGGCAGGATGCAGAAAAAGCGCGGGGCTGCCGGTCGAGCTAAGCGTAGCCGCGATCTTCTGCGCGATGATGCCGCTCTTACCCATGCCGGTCACGACCACGCGTCCCCGCGACTGTCCGCATTGGAGAATGCACTCGACGGCGCGCTCGAAATCGGCGGCCATGGGGCCTTCGAGCCGGTCGGCCAGCGCCACCAAAGCCTCGGCCTCGATGCGCACCAGACGGGATGGTGTGTGCGGCGTCAAATAGTTGATGCTATCAGAGCTGCCGCATCCTCTAAAATAGTGGTGAAGCTCGCGGTTTTTGCAGTTGGAAGGAATTTGAAGATGACGACGAATGCGCAGACACCTCCCGGGGCGGGAGCGAAGGAAAAAAAGCCGGCGAACCGGAACGTTCTCGTCATTGTCATAGTGTTGGTCGCTCTCGGGCTGATGGGCTGGGCGGGCCTCAAAAATTACCAGCAGCGCAAGCAGCAAGAAGCCAAGTTGAAAGAGTTTCAGGCCATGGTCGTGAAGTCCGGTCCCGCGGAGCAGACTCCGGGACAGCCTGCGGGAGCAGGCACACCCGCAAATGCGGCCGACGACCCGCAGTTCGCCAATCCGCTGGCAGGGAAAATGGCTCCCAATTTCACGCTGAAAGACACCACGGGCAAGAAGGTGTCGCTCTCCAGCTACCGGGGCAAGGCGGTTATCGTAGATTTCTGGGCGACCTGGTGCGCGCCGTGCAAGGTGGAGATCCCCTGGCTCGAAAAGCTGCATGACCAGTACGCGGCTCAGGGGCTCGAAGTGCTCGGCGTCTCCGAGGACGACCTCGACCTGGACGATCCCGCGAAGCTGCTCAAGGAAAAGCAGGAGATCGCCGACTCAGCAACCAAGCTGCACATCAACTATCCGGTTGTGATCGACGACAGCAATGTCGCCAAGCCTTACGGCGGCATCGACGCGCTGCCGACAACTTTCTTCGTAGGCCGCGATGGAATGGTGGTCGCAGCAACTGTAGGACTGGCCGATCGCGACGAAATCGAAGCCGACATCAAGAAGGCGCTCGGCACCGGCAATCCTTCCACCAAAGGCCAATCCGAATGATGCGGATTGTCGCGGCATCCTCCGCGGCTGCCGCAACCGTTGCAGCCGGACTTCTGGCAGTGAGTTTGGGATTTGCGCAGAAGATGCCCTGGCAGACCGGCGACTCGGCGGACGATTCGCACCAGTCGGTGCACTTTCTCTATCCCGAGCAGGTGACGGTGACAGCGAAGAAGGAAAGCGTCGTCGATCTGCACTTCAAGATCAATCCCGGCATGCACATCAACTCGCATGAACCGCGCGAAAAGAGCTTCATCCCCACCCAGCTGATGGTGATCGAACCTCCCGGCCTGACCATCGGACCGGTCGAATTCCCCGCCGGCACCGACTACGCGCTGGCCGCCATGCCCAACGACAAGCTCAGCGTCTACACCGGCGAATTCGTGATCCACGCACACATCCATGCGGCCGCGGGCGAACATCTGCTCGAAGGCGTGCTCCGCTATCAGGCCTGCGACACGAATTCCTGCTATCCGCCGCGCAAGGCTCCAGTAGCCGTGGATGTAATCGCTAAGTAGTTTCTTCCCGATCTTGCGATAATCCGTACTCTTCCATAAAAAGTCTGTCCCTCGCCCGAGCGAAGCCATCAGCCTCGCCCAGAAAATGGTCTTGCCATCGATGCTATTAAAATGATATCACTTCAATAGCATCGATGATTCGATGCGCGAGGTGCGCCGATGAACGCCAATTCTTCCGTTGCTCATCAGGAGCGCGTTGTTTCTGCCATCAAGGGAGCTCCGATGGTGGCCGCGACGATCATTCTGCTTTTTGTCGCCTTGGGGCTGGTCTTCTTCGGAGCGCAGATTGAAATGCCTCTCCTGATGCTGCCGGCTATCCTCATCGTCCTGACCGACGTGGTTCTGCTGAAGGGCTTCTTTACGCTTCAGCCGAACGAGGCGCGGGTGCTGCTGCTCTTCGGCTCGTACAAAGGAACCGTGCGCAGCGATGGTTTTTTCTGGGCCAATCCGTTCTATAGCAACGGAACGGGACAATTCGGCTTCCAGTTCAACGCGCTGCAGGCCAAACTGTCGGCCGGTACTGAAAAGCGCGGGTTGGGACGGAATAAGATCTCCCTGCGGGCGCGCACACTGAATGGCGGCACGCTGAAGGTGAACGATCTGCGCGGCAATCCCATCGAGATCGCCGCCGTGGTCATCTGGCGCGTCGCGGACACAGCGCAGGCCATGTTCGACGTGGACAACTACGAGAACTATGTGGCGACGCAAAGCGAGTCGGCGCTACGGCATCTCGCCAATCTTTATGCATACGACGATGCGAATCCCGAGGACACGACGCTGCGCCGCAATGTGGACGAGGTCTCAGCGGCGTTGTGTAAGGAACTGACTGACCGCCTGTCGAAAGCCGGCGTAGCCGTCGACGAAGCGCGGCTCACGCATCTGGCATACGCGAGCGAGATCGCGCAGGTGATGCTGCGCAGCAGCAGGCAGACGCCGTGATCGCTGCCCGGCAGAAGATCGTGCAGGGCGCGGTGAGCATGGTCGACATGGCGCTGAAGGAACTGGCCAGCAAAGAGGTAGTGCAGCTCGATGACGAGCGCCGGGCAGCAATGGTGAGCAACTTAATGGTCGTGTTGTGCGCGGAGTCGGAGGTTCATCCCGTGGTCAATGCCGGCACGCTGTACAACTAGGCCGACGGAATGGCAGAACGCAAACCATTTCTGTTGCGCATCGATCCCGCGCTGTGGACCGACCTGGAAGCCTGGGCGCAGGCCGAACTGCGCAGCGTGAACGGACAGATCGAGTACATCCTGCGCCAGGCAGTCAATAAGCGGAAAGGCGAAAAGAGTCGTCGCGGCGACACTGCCGAGAGCGACTCATCAAGAGGGGAGCCCTCTTAGCTGGCGATCATGCGATCGATGATACAAATCGAAAATGATGGTACGTAATTGGGTCATTGGTCTCATAGGAACGTTCGCGGTCTTTGCTCCCGCGCAGCAGCAGGATTTATTCAAGCCGTTACCGCCGATGCGGTGGACTCCCAGGCATTACGAGTGCCTGCGCACGAACCAAAAATTCCATATCGACGGCAAGCTCGATGAAAAAGACTGGCAGAAGGCTCCCTGGACAGACAGCTTTCTCGATATCGAGGGTTCGGACAAGCCTGCGCCCATCTACCGGACGCGCATGAAGATGCTGTGGGACGACGAGTATCTCTACATCGGCGCGGAGATGGAAGAGCCGGATGTGAAAGCAACGCTGACCAAACACGACTCCGTCATCTTCCACGACAACGACTTCGAGGCATTCCTCAAGCCGCGGGCTACTGAGAGCGGATACTTCGAATTCGAGATCAATGCGCTCAACACCGGCTGGGATCTCTATCTGAACAAACCGTATCGAGAAGGCGGCAAAGCGGACAACAGCTGGGATAGTACAGGATTGAAGACGGCAGTGACCGTGCAGGGCACGCTAAATAATTCCGCTGACCGGGACCACGGCTGGACAGTCGAGATCGCGCTTCCCTGGAAGGGATTCGACAGCCGGCAGCCGGTCTCCGCACCAAAACCCGGCGCCATGTGGCGCGCAAACTTCAGCCGCGTCGAGTGGATCGCCGGACATCCCCGCGAAGAAAATTGGGTATGGTCGCCGCAGGGCGTGATCAACATGCACGTCCCCGATCGCTGGGGATATCTCGAGTTTCGCGACAGCAAGGACTAGAGGCAAACGCCGCACTTCAAAAGCTAACCGTCATTCTGACGAGCAACGCGAGGAAGAATCTCAACGATGACCGATCGACAACGTCGCTGAGATTCTCCCCTCTGCGCTCAATAATGACGAGCACTCTACTTCTTCTGCCCAGCCGATTTCTTTTGCGCATCGAGAAAGCGGCGCAACCGGTCCAGCGTGCGAGCTTTGCCAAAGACAACCATGCTCTCCAGCAGCGGGGGGCTCATCGTGCTGCCGGTAAGGATCGCGCGCAGCAGCATGAAATTCTCCTTGACCAGCCAGCCATGGGAGTCGCCAAGCTGCTTGAGCGCGGGTTCAAGAGCCGCAGTCGTCCAGTCGGTGGCTTCGAGCAGAGTGAGCTGCTCGACCACAAAGGCCAGCGTCTCCTCGAGGGTCCGCTTCTTAGGGAGGAAGACCTCTGGAGCTGGAAGAATATCGTCGGCAAAGAAGAAACCGGTAAGGTCGCCGAACTGGCCGAGAGTCTCGATCCGGGTCTGGATGAGCGCGGCAATCTCCTTGAGGTAATCGTCTGCAAGCACAGTCGAGCGCAGCGCCGTATAGAAATCATCGGGAGAAAGCGCGCGGAGATATTCGCCGTTAAGCCACTTGAGCTTGGTGAGATCGAAGACCGGGCCGCCCAGACGGATGTTCTTGATGCTGAAGTGCTGGATCATCTCCTCTAGAGTGAACTTCTCGGTGGAGTTATTGATATCCGCGGGCATCCCGCCGCCCATCAGGCCAAGGAAGTTGAGGACGGTCTGGGGCAGGAAGCCTGCCTGGCGGTAATAGACCAAAGAAACCGGGTTCTTACGCTTGGAAATCTTGCTCTTGTCCGCATTGCGCAGCAGAGGCATATGCCAGAAGCGCGGCAGCTCCCACCCGAAGAACTGGTAGAGCAGGACGTGTTTCGGGGTGGACGAGATCCACTCCTCGGCACGAATCACGTCGGTGATCTGCATGAGGTGATCGTCGACAACGTTGGCCAGGTGATACGTCGGGAAACCATCGGACTTCATCAGCACCTGATCGTCGACATTCGTGTGCTCGAAGGTGATATCCCCGCGCAGCTCGTCGCGAAAGGTCGTCGAGCCTTCCCACGGCACCCTCATGCGAATGACGAACGGCTTTCCTGCGGCGAGATTCGACTCAATCGTCGCTTCAGATAACTTGCGGCAGATGCCGGCATAACGTGGAGCCATCTTGGCAGCGATCTGCTGCTTGCGCGATGCCTCCAGCTCTTCCGGGGTGCAGAAGCAGCGGTACGCGGCGCCATTCGCAAGCAGGATCTCGGCATGCTTCTGATAGATCTCCGTGCGTTCCGATTGGCGATAGGGACCGAATGGGCCGCCGACATCAGGCCCCTCGTCCCAGGACAGCCCGATCCAGCGCAGGGCGTCGAAGATCATCTGCTCGGAGGTGGGAACGAAGCGGGTGCGGTCGGTGTCCTCGATGCGGAGAACGAATTTCCCACCACCCTGCCGGGCGACGAGGAAATTGATGAGACCAATGTAGGCCGTGCCGACGTGAGGATCCCCAGTGGGCGACGGGGCAATGCGGACGCGAGGTGTGCTGGAGAGTGACATTTCGTTGTTGGGAATCAACTTTCGATGCTAGGGAGTGTGAGGGGACGAGTCAAGCGCTGGTGTTTCTCGAATCCACCTGGGGTTCAGGAGAGAATCGCGTGAAAGCCGAGTTGACTTGCCGCGCTGATGAGCTGCTTGTCTCCCGAGATGAAGGGCCGGTGAGTGGGCCGGTCCATGCACCATGCAAGCGCCGCAGCCAGTTGGAGAGCATCCGCGGCCTTGAGAGGAAAACGATCGATAAGCGCTTCTGCCTGCGCGCGGAGAGGCTCGGTGGGTTGAAGCTCGCGCCAGGAGAGACGTAGCTGATCTAAAGCCTGGCGCGCGCCGAGATGTTCTATTTCCGTGAGTTCGCCCATGCGGAGGAGGCGAGCAAAAGCGGCACGCATCTCGGCCGGCGTAGACCACCACACGACCAATCCATATTGCAGAGTGAGCTCACGGACAGTTTTGCTGGGCTGCTGCCGGACGCACAGAGGAACCAGGGAGCTCGAGTCCCAGAAGGCTAACTGCATCTAGCGATCGCCCCGGCTTTCGAGAGCAGCTTTCAAGGACGCCTCGGGCGATACCTTCCCTTTTTGCAAAGACCAGAACGAATCCCAATTCATCTTCCGTTCAGGGAGACGCATCGCACCTGAGGCGACGAGCTGCGTCTCCTCTTCGGCTGCATTTTCCAGATGGAAAGGCAGAATGCGAGCGATGGGCTGGTTGCGGTCACGAATGACGACCTCTTCCCCGTTTCGAACGTATTGCAGATAAGCGCTCAACTGATTCTTGAGGTCGCCAATATTGACCGTGCGCATAATTCAATCCTATCCGATCATGGCCAAGTTAGCTACATTCTAGGGAGGGCTACTTCTGCAACGGAACCCCATCCACCTTCAGCAACCGCCCAACCGGATACTGTCCAACTTCATTGGCTTCGCCCCACGGCGAGCGCTGATAGAAGAAGTCGAGGCGAGCATAAGGATTGGCTGCAAATTCCGGGTCGCTCGTGATTTTGCGCTCGAATTCCTCTTGCAGCTTGGGGTCTTTCGCCATCATCTCGCGAGCCAGCTTCTCGCCCACATACGCTTCGCCATATTCCTTCTGCTCGAAGATGGAATCAAAGAACCCCCAGGCCATCGCCGAGTCGGGTCCAGCGGGTTCCAGCCACTGTAAAACCACCTTCGACAGTCGCTGATTCAACTCGATCACGGCCGAGCCAGCTGGATATGTAACCGTCTCAGTGACAAGATCGCAATGGCCGAATTTCCCTGGCTGCTGCGCGCCTTCACCAGGAAAGAGAGGATGGCGGCCTTCGAAGGGCGCGCGGTTCCATTGCATGCCAGTGCAGTGATAGGTCTCGACCGAGCCGGTCCACGGTACGGCAGTGCGCTCGATCGCGACCTGATGCGCGGCGAGCACGTCGATGACCTGCGTCCACTGGCGGGGAATGATGTAGGCCGCAGGCGGCGCGGTGGAGGCCGTCACCTTAACGCCGGTAGCCATGGGCAGCGAAACATCCCAGGGCTCATGCGAGTACTTGACCCACATCGTGCCTGATATCTCGCTCAGCTGCCGCGTGTACTTGTAGCCGCGAAAGAGGAACGGAGTCGTCTCGCCGCCCCATTCGAGCTTCAGCGGAAACTGCTGGTTACCGAGCGGGTGCGCGCCAAGCCGGCTGGCATCCGCATCGGCATCGGCATTCAGCTTGATCAGCTTGTCGGCATCGCGATTCACCAGCGCCATCAGGCTTTTCAGCAGCTCGTAGTTGCCAGTAACGCGGGTCTTGTAATCCTTGATCATGTGCAGCTCAACCAGCATGCTGGGACGGTTTTCCAGCAGCACGTAGCCGGTGGAGAAGCGCGGCGGATCGTCGTTGAAGCCTAGGCCCTTGGCGGGATCGGTGTCGTCGTTGAGCGTGATGTAGGTGGGAGAAGCAAGATGGCCGGGCGCCGCGTCGACATCCTTCTCCAGCGTGGGCGTAACGACGCTCTCGATCCAGTGCGCGGTGGGCGCGTAAACATTGGGGCCATCGTCAATGGTGAAGGTCACGTCGTACTGGTAATCGGCGCCGTCCGTCACGTGGTCATCGACGAAGAAATCGGGCAGCCATTCATGAAACATCTTCATGAAGGCGCGAGTCTCCGGCGTATCGGCCTTCAGGTAGTCGCGATTGAGGTTGAGGTTCGTGCCGTTGCCGCGCCAGCCCATCACATCAGGTCCGTTCTGGTTGATGCGGTTGTAGGGTGAGCGCCGCTCATGGCCGTCGGCGTTATACATGGGAATGAAGACAAAGACGGCGTTGTCGAGCAGCTTGGCCTGGGTCTTCGCGATCACCATGTCGCGCAGCAGCGCGAGGCAGGAGTCTTTGCCGTCCATCTCACCGGCGTGAATGGAGTTCTGCACCAGCACGATGGGACGGTGCGAGGCATGAATGCGAGCCGGATCGAAGTCACCATTCTTCGAAGCAATGACGATGTCCAGCTCCCTGCCCTCGCCGGTGGTGCCAAAGGGCTCGATCTTGACCTGACCCGGAGCAGCCGCGGCAATGCGGTTGAGATACGCCATCGTGTCGGCGTAGTTGGGAGTGGTCTGATAGTTGGATTTCTCTGCAGGGGTCTGCCAATCGGCGGGAGTTTGAGCAGACGCGAAGGCGAGGCAGGCAGTGGCCAACAAAAGAGAAGCAAGCGGCTTCGAAGTCATACGATCTCCGGAACAGATCTGGTGCAGCGGATGATACAGGAGGCTCCGCAGCAGATGAGAGCCGCACGTTTCTCGAGCTCCGAAGCCCGTACGCCTCTCGAAGCCAAGCCCCTCAAAAGACATTGCTGCGAAAGTGGAACGAAGACCTCTCCGCTCGCCGATAGTGACAAGACCCGCGACCTACCTCAAGTGCCGAGGCCGCCATAAAAAGATGGCGCTAAATAGGCGCGAAGCGCGGATGCCTGGACGGCCAGTCCCCTAGGTGATGTCTTCGGTGTCGTAGACCGGCTTGATCACGGCGCGCGGCTCGACGCCGTGTACCTGGCTCACCAGATCCTTCACCACATCTTCGAGCTGCTTCTGGTTTTCGATGACCGCGGTCATGCTCTGCAACCCGAGCGTGTCTTCGGCCTTCTCCAGCAGAACGACGGCATGCGCCTGGGCGACATGATCGGCGTTAAGACCTTCAGGGGTTTTGGCCTTGATGCCTACGTCGAAAGGTTTGACGCCCAGCAGCTCGGCAACTCGTTCGCGCAGTTCCGCCGCAATCGGACCGATCTTAGGCGCGGCCAAGACCAGCGTGGTGTCGAGATTCAGAATGCGATAGCCGGCATTCCGGATCTCTTCAAGCGCCAGGTTCAGAAAGATAGAGGAGTCGGCATCTTTCCAGCGCGGATCGCCCGGAGGAAAGAAGCTGCCGATGTCTCCTGCGGAGACAGCTCCGAGCAGCGCGTCGGTAATGGCGTGGAGCAGCACGTCGCCGTCGGAGTGGCCGGCCAGGCCCTCGGGATGTTCGATAGCCAGGCCGCCGATCTTGAGCGGCACGCCCGGCTTGAATGCATGCGAATCCCAGCCATATCCAATTCTGATATTCATCTTCTTCCCGTCTGTTCAGGCCTGTCTGTTCAGAATAGTGCAAAAGCCGGTCGGGGAATGCTTCCCCACGCCTCAAAAGCGAGACATCGGACTCCCGTCGATCGAATTATCGGCGCAGATAGAACTCGGCCAGTTCGAGATCGCCCGGCTGCGTGATTTTGAAGTTCGCCGGCGAGCCCTGCACCACAGCCACCTGCGCCCCGGCACGCTCGACCACGCTGGCTTCGTCAGTTCCGATGAAGCCGTCGGCCGCAGCTTCAGCAAAAGCGCGCTTGAGCAGATGATAGCGAAAGCCCTGCGGCGTCTGAGCCTGCACAATGTACTCGCGCGGAATGGTCGAGGTGATGATGGCGCCGTCGGCGGTGCGTTCCACCTGCTTGATCGTGTCCACCGCAGGCAATCCGACGATGGCAGCGTCGTGCTTCTCGACGGCGTGGATCGTCCGCTGAATGGTGGCGGCATCGATCAGGGGACGAACCGCATCATGCACCAGAACGATGTCATCAGCATCGCATTCGAGAGCGGCAAGAGCGTTGGCGACACTCTCCTGGCGATGGTCGCCGCCTTCGACAACACGCACCCGGTCGGAAAAGCCGTACTCCTTCACCTGGGCCGCAAGGCGTTCCATTTCGGCGGGCCGAACGGCGACATACATCGCCGCCACCTCAGGCACGGCAGCAAAAGCCCGCAGGGTATGAATCAAAACGGGAGTGCCCGCCAGCTCAAGGAACTGCTTGGGAGCGGCAGAGGCAGAGTGACCCGCGGCCATGCGGGTGCCGATGCCGGCAGCAGGAAGAATCACATATACGCGCATGAACAGTGGAGTATATCAGCTAAAGCCCGGGTAGCTGAAAAGCGGCTAGCGAAAACACTGGAGGCGTAGACCCGATAAGCAATGGTTCTGTTGAATCTCACGCTCCCACTTGGAAGTTGTCATCCTGAGCGAGCAAAGCGAGTCGAAGGACCTGCAGTTTGCCGGCGCAATCACGAATTTCATGCTCGATACACACATTCTTGAGCCCAAGAGTGTGTACAGTCACTGCCCCATAACCAGTCAAGCTCCCCGCAAATCAAAAAAATGAACTGCCCTCAAACATCAAGAGAACACGAGAAAATGCGAAATGGCCGCGCCTTCTCCAGCGCTTCACCCCAGACCGTATTTCCCCTGGCCGGACTTTCGCTGACCGTTTTTTAGCCAGCCGCCGTTCAGCCACCCGCCTTTTAGCCAACCGCTCCTCAGCTATACTTATCTGTTCGCCACCACAACTAATCCAAGCCCGCCGGCAGGCAGCAAACGAGTCGAATCCTCATGAGCACAAAAGCAGAAATTCCCGTTCAGGCAGACTTTACCGCTGAGGTCCAGGAGTGGATCGAAGCCTTTGACCAGGTTGTCTTCGCCGAAGGCCACGAACAGGGCGCCGAGCTCCTCGACGCGCTGCGCAAGCGGGCCCGCGAGGCGGGCATCACCGCTCCAAGCGAGCTAACCACGCCCTACATGAACACCATCCCCAAGCATGAGGAAGAGCCCTACCCCGGCGACCGCGACCTGGAACGCCGCGTGGAAGCGCTCATCCGCTGGAACGCGATGGCCATGGTGCATGGCCAGAACAAGAAGGATGCCGGCATCGGCGGTCACATCGCGACCTACTCTTCGCTGGCCACGCTGCTCGAAGTGGGCTTCAACCACTTCTTCCACGCCACCTACCCTTCGCAGAACGGCGGCGATCAGCCGGGCGACTTCATCTACTTCCAGGGACACGCCTCGCCGGGCGTGTACGCGCGGGCATATCTGGAAGGCCGCTTCGACGACCAGCGGCTGCAGAACTTCCGCCATGAACTCCGCGGCGAGCCGGGGCTCTCGTCCTATCCGCATCCCTGGCTGATGCCGGATTTCTGGCGCTTCCCCACGGTATCGATGGGCATCGGACCCCTGAATGCGATCTACCAGGCGCGGTTCATGCGCTATCTCGAGAATCGCAACCTGATCGAGAAGACTCCACGCAAGGTGTGGGCCTTCGTCGGCGACGGTGAGACTGGTGAAGTCGACACGCTGGGCGCCATCCCCATCGCGACACGCGAAAAGCTCGACAACCTGATCTTCGTCGTCAACTGCAACCTGCAGCGGCTGGACGGGCCCGTGAGCGGCAACAAGCGCATCATCGACGAGCTCGAAGGCGTCTTCCGCGGCGCGGGCTGGAATGTCATCAAAGTTGTCTGGGGCAGCGACTGGGACAAGCTCTTCGAACGCGACCACACCGGGCTGCTGTTGAAGCGCATGGAAGAGTGCGTGGACGGCGACTACCAGGCGTTCAAGGCCAAGGGCGGCGCGTACCTGCGGCAACACTTCTTCGGGAAGTATCCCGAGCTGCTGAAGCTGGTGGAAGACATGACCGACGATCAACTGGCCGCACTGCACCGCGGCGGCCACGATCCGGCGAAAATCTTCAACGCCTACAAGCGCGCGATTGAGCACACCGGCAGCCCGACCGTCATCCTGGCCAAGACGGTCAAGGGATACGGGCTAGGCTCCACGCAGGCGCGTAACGCCTCGCACCAGGAAAAGAAGCTGACCGATGAGGGTGTGACCGCCTTCATCAAGCAGTTCGACATTCCGATTCCAGAAGAACAGGCGAAGCAGGGCAAGCCATGGCGTCCGGCGCAGGACGCACCCGAGATTGTCTATCTGCAAACACGGCGCAAGGAGCTGGGCGGCTACATGCCGCGACGCGAGGTGCCCGCGCTCAACTTCAAGGCACCCGAGCTGGAGTATTTCGGCGAATGGACGGCCGGATCGAAGGGACGCGAGGTCTCGACCACCATGGGCTTCGTCAGCATCCTGCGGCATCTGCTCAAGGATCCGGAGATCGGCAAGCTGATCGTACCCATTGTCCCCGATGAGGGCCGCACCTTCGGCCTCGAATCGGCCATCCGCCAGGTAGGCATCTACGCCAGCGAGGGACAGAAGTACATTCCCCACGACTCGGACATGCTGCTTTCCTACCGCGAAGAGAAGGACGGCCAGATTCTGGAAGAAGGCATTACCGAGGCCGGATCGATGGCTTCGTTCACGGCTGCCGGCACGGCCTACTCGAACTACCGCCTGCCCACGATTCCCTTCTACATGTATTACTCGATGTTCGGCTTTCAGCGCGTAGGCGACATGATCTGGGCCTTCGCCGACTCGCGCGGCAAGGGCTTCCTGATGGGCGGCACCGCCGGACGCACCACCATGCTCGGCGAAGGACTGCAGCATCAGGACGGCCACAGCCATGTACTGGCCTCGACGGTGCCCACCTGCCTCAGCTACGATCCGGCGTACGTCTACGAGCTGGCGACGATTCTGCAGGACGGCATCCGCCGCATGTACCAGGAGAACGAGCAGATCTTCTACTACATCACCATGTACAACGAAGATTACGCGATGCCCGCCATGCCCGAGGGCGCAAAGGAAGGTATCGTACGCGGCATCTACAAATTCAAGGCTGCGGAGAAGGGCAAGGCCACGGCCAAAGCTCCTGTAGCCCAGCTCTTCGGCTCGGGGCCGATCCTGAATGAAGTGGTGAAAGCTCAGGACATTCTCGCCGAGAAGTATAGTGTGCAGGCCGACGTGTGGAGCGTGACCAGCTACAACGAGCTGCGCCGCGACGCACTCACGGTCGAGCGCTGGAACCGGCTGCATCCCGCCGAACCCGAGAAGACGCCGTACATTCTCACCGCACTCAATGGATCGAAGGGACCGATCATCGCCGCCAGCGACTACATGAAGTCGATACCGGACTCGCTGGCTCCCTGGCTGCTCGACCGCCTCGTAACCCTCGGTACTGACGGCTTCGGACGCAGCGACAACCGCGAGCATCTGCGCCGCCACTTCGAGGTCAACGCGGAATCGATCGTCGCAGCCACGCTCTCGAAGCTAGCCCGCGACGGCAAGTTCGACGCCAAGAAAGCCCAGGCAGCGTTTGCGGAGCTAGGCGTAGATACGGAAAAGATCGACGCAGCGAAAGCGTAAGCCCTCATCCCATACCAACAAAAAGCGCCTGCCTCGGCAGGCGCTTTTTGTTGCTCACAAAGTTTTGGTCTTAGGAAGGTACGGTCTTCAGGCCGTACGTAAATCAAGCAAAACGAATGCGGCTTTAGCCACTGAGGAAATGCACTGCTCGTCGAACAGTGTTCGTAATCAATCTCAACCGACCCATGTCGACAGACGCTTCGTTATTTGCTCCCACCCGCGGAAACAATCTTCTTCGCTGCTGGAGATTTAACCGCAGCGCGAAGTTCGGCAATCATTTTCGCTCGAAGCAACTGGTTTGCCGTGGTCTGATAGCCCTTGCCCTCCGGTCCAGCCTTCGACTTCAGCCACTCGATCACATCCGCATCCAGGCGCATAGTCACGGGCCTCTTTACCGGACGATAGAACATTCTGCGAATGCCTCGTTCGCGCCAGACGGATTCCGGCAACTCTGGAATGTCCGAGGTGTCGATCTGATCGTCGGGCAGCGCATCAAGGGCATCGAGCTGCTGCAACTGATCTTTGGTGAGTCGTGCCGCGGGATTGAATTCTCGCCGCACGATTCTCGTCGCGTTTTTATCCGCCTTCTTCATATCTTCTCCGCTCGCTCGGCGTCGCTTTTCTGGCCGAGATGATGCGTACAAACGTGTCCGCATCATCGTTTCGGATCGTGTGGACAACCAGCAATACACGTCTATGTTCTATTCGTCCGATGATGTGCCATCGCTGCTCACCGTCAATTTCGCGGTCCCAGATCACTAGCGCCATGGGATCGTAGAAGGCGAACTTTGCAGTGTCGAAATCGACCCCGTGCTTCAACAGGTTTTTGCGGTCTTTCGCTTCATCCCATTCGAAGTGGATCATAAATTGATCTTACGTAATCATTGTACACAATTGTACGTACATGAATTGACGGTTTTACGCCAAAGCCTTCGGCACCGCTTCTTCCCATCGCCCTTGCGCTTTCAAAATGAGCTCGATGACTTCCCTCGCCGAGCCATGTCCACCGCCGAGTTTCGTCACGTAGTGGCTGACGTCCTTGAGCTCGGGAACAGCGTTGGCGACGGCGATGGCCAGTCCGGCGCGTTGCGCGAGCGGCATGTCCGGAAGGTCGTCGCCCATGTAGGCGGTCTCTTCCTCGGTCACGCCCGCCTTCTGGATGCACTCTTCCCAGGCCTGGGTCTTGGTCGCCTGGCCTAGATAGACATAGTCAACCGATAGCTCGTTCGCGCGCTGCTGCACCGCAGGCGACTTGCGGCCGGTGATGAATCCGGTCTTGAGGCCCATGATGTGGGCCAGCTTCAGACCCGCGCCGTCGGCTGCGTTAAAGACCTTCATCTCGGCGACGCCGCCGCCATCAGGCAGCGAGATGAGGCAGACACCGCCGTCAGTGAGAGTGCCATCAACGTCCATGAGAAAGAGCTTGATGCGGCGGGCGCGGTCATAGAGTGAAATGTCGGACATGCACTCCATCTTATCGTCCTGCGGCGCGCCCGCCGCTTCCCATCGCTACACCGGGGCCAGCTCCTTCGTCGCGCGGTCAAGGACGCCGTCGAACACAGCATCAGCCACAACGTCAGCGAGGAAAGCCGCCGGAACACCCAGCTCGCGGAGCATCTGGTTGAGCCGCTTCTTTGCTCCGGCCTTGAATTGCTTCAAATCGGCGGCGGGAATCTGCCCCAGCTTGATCCCGTTCAGGCTCTTATTGATAGGACGGATGGCCTTCCCTGTAAAGCGTAGCGGTCCGATCGCGCCGGGCGTGTTCAGCGCGGGATCGTTGAGCACGGCGCGGGCATGGGTGCGGCCCACGTCGTAGTCGTGGTCGCGAAAATCCTGGTCGAAGAAGCCGAGGAAGGCCTGCAGACCCGCTCCCGCCAGTTCGGTATCCATCGCGGTGACTCCGTAGATGGTCATCTCGTCGCGAGCGCCGAGACCGGCAGCAGTTTCAAAGGCAAGCACGGCATCGCGAAAAGCGATGGCCTGTGCCGAGCTGGCGCCGAGCGCGGCGATCTCCGTTTTATATTGCGCAGCAATGCGCGCCTTGGCCTCATCCAGCGTCTCCGGTCCGGTAGCGCCGGGCGGCGTGTGCGTGTTGTTGGGAAAGAAGAGTGTCAGCAGCGCGCTGGCCGTAGTCTGCAGCGCGGGAACATCGATTTCTGCAGCCAGAATGACGTCTTTCAAGCCTGCCGCCCGGGCATCGAGCAGAGCGACGCGCCGGTTCATGTCCTCCGCGGTGATCCAGTCATGAAATCCGGACTGGCCAATAACGACACCAAGCAGCCGCTCGATGAGCTTGAAGTAACTTGCGTCGGCCTGACGGAAGGTGGTGTTCGCCTGCGGGTCCTTGGCGTTGGGCGATACGAACAAATAGTAGCGGCACTGCTGCGCCAGGTGCTTATCGATCAGGTCGACAAGATTCTTCGCGATACCCAGCGGCTGGTTTTGGAGGATGCCGCCGTCGGAGTAGGTGAAGGTCGTGGGATCGGTCTCCCACGGCTCCAAATTCTCATCCGGAAAGTCGTCCGGCTCGTTCTGTACAGAGCGCGCAATATCCTGGGGCCGGAAGGCAACAGGAAAAGCTCCGCATGCGACCGCCGCCTGCCGCATGGGCTCCCAGAAGGCCAGCTTGTCGCTGGTCGAGTCAACCAGACACGTGCGTTGATCGCCATATTCGAGATAAACGAACTTTCCGCCCGGCGTCACGTCACGCCCATAACAAACGCCGTTGAGATTGGTAAGAGCCACGCCCAGGCGGATGGAATCCGCCGCTGCGGGATGCTTCACCGCTGGAGGGATAGGCACACTCCCGTAGCGTGCCGTGAGCGCCTCTTTGGAGATAGCAGTGATCAGGTTCGAGGAGAAGAGCGAATGCAGAGCCGGCTCATCGGGGCCCGTATTTTGCAGGCCATCGAGGCTGATGCGCTTGACCCAGGTGTTATACACCGGGTTGTCGTAAGGGCCTTGGAATTCACCGCCGCCAAAGAGCAGCTTCTGGGCCAGGATGATGGCGGTCATTCCTCCGGCCGAAGCTCCGGTGAGAACGTCGATCTCGATGCGGTTGCCTGCATCAGTCGCAGGATCGGAGTTGTGCTGCTCAATGGCGTCGAGGACCTCATAGAGGACCCCGGCTTCGTAGCTCCCGAGCGAGACCGCTCCGGAGATTGTGATGGCAAGCTTTTTCGGCATATCGATCTTTCCGGCGCGAGGAAGCGCGCGCCTGGGTGCTGCCCGGGGATCGAGGGAGGAGCCGCTTTGGAGAAAGTGCCAACCGAGCGGTGCGCACCATTGAACATGCGCACGGCCCATAGCCGTCAAGGGAAAAGTAGAAAGACCGGGTACCGAAGTTTTCAGTCTCACCGGTCCGCCCGGAAAGGCATCGGCAACTGGCGAAAGCAAAAAATCCGCCCAAAGCATTTTCCCTATAAGCCAAGTCGAAGAGAGTCGCTCTACCAGGTTGCTGGCAAAGTCTCGGCCTTGGTAGGTACGGCCTTCAGGCCGTACGTAAATCTCACAAAATCAGTGCGGCTTTAGCCACTGAGGAATGCCATGCTCGCACAACAGAGGTCTCTCATCAAGTTCGCTCTGTGCAGCCTTCTCATCAAGAAAAGCCGCACTCATCCGATCTCGCAAATGACTTCTTAATAGCAAAATGCTCTAGACTGATACAGCATGAAAGATCAAGGTTCAAGAATGGTGGCTGCGGCCGCCACACGGCGGCTGCTTGCGATCCCCGCCGATCAGCTCGGAGTCTGGACATCGGCGCTGTGCGTGATTCATTGCATGGTCACGCCGGTCGTTCTCTCGCTCTCCGTGGTGTCGGCGCATTTCCTTCCCTCCGAGGAGCGCACACACCGTTCGCTCGCGGTCATCATCGCGACCCTGGGCGCGCTGGCGCTGGTCAAGGGATATCGCAGCCATCGCCGTCTGCGCATCCTCTATCTCATGATGGCGGGCCTGGCCTGCATCTTTGCCGGAGCCTATTGGGGCGACCGCCTTCCTTCGCACTGGATGGAAGTTCTCGTCACATTCATCGGCAGTTGCTTTATGATTACCGCGCACCGCCTGAACCATACCTTCTGCCGCAGTTGTCATACCTGCGTCCATGACGACGCGGAGTGCTCCTAACAAATCTCGTTGTCTTTCGAGGAGGATCGATTGAAACGGTGGCTCGCCTTTCTCGCTGTGGCTTTACTCACCTCACCGCTTTCCCGTGCGCAAAATCCAGACGCCTCGCTCGCTCCCACTCCGCCGATGGGCTGGAATAGCTGGGACTCCTACGGCCTGAGTGTCACAGCGGAAGAATTCAAGGCGAATGTCGATTGGCTGCACCAGCACCTGCAGCCCTCTGGATGGCAATATGTCGTCGTCGACGAAGGATGGTATCTGGACCATCCCGGCGACAAGGGCGATCAGGGATTCAACCTCTCGCCGGATGGGCGTTATGTCCCGGCTGCCAGCCGCTTTCCTTCCGGCACCCAAGATGGCGGGCTGAAGACGCTGGCCGATCACGCCCACTCGCTCGGCCTGAAGTTCGGCATTCACATCATCCGCGGTATCCCCCGCAAAGCAGTCGAGCAGAATCTGCCCATCGCCGATTCCACCTATCGCGCCGCCGATGCCGCAGATACCTCCGACCGCTGCCGCTGGAACTCCGATAACTACGGGCTGAAGGACAATGCGGCATCGCAGGCTTACTACGATTCCATCGCCCGGCTTTATGCCGGGTGGGGAGTGGATTTCCTCAAAGTGGACTGCATCTCGCAGCCATATAAGACAGCTGAAATTCGTATGTTGAGCGCTGCCCTCAAGCGGGCTACGAGGGAAACGGGACGCTCAATCGTTTTGAGCCTCTCGCCGGGGCCGACGCCCGTCGAGCAGGCTGCCGATGTGAGCGAACATGCGCAGCTATGGCGAATCTCGGACGACATGTGGGACTTCTGGTCGAAGCCGGGTTCGGAGACCTTCCCGCAAACCCTGGTCAGCCAACTGCCTGTCCTGGCCAAGTGGGCTGCTTATGCCGGACCGGGCCATTGGCCGGACGCCGATATGCTGCCCATCGGCTACCTGGGTCCGCGGCCCGGCTGGGGCGATGCCCGCCAGTCCCGCCTTACTCCGGATGAAACCCGTAGCCTGCTAACCGCATGGTGCATCGCCCGGTCGCCGCTAATTCTGGGAGCCAATCTCACCCGAATGGACGCAGCAACCGAGGTCCTGCTGACCAATCGCGAGGTGCTGGCCGTCGATCAGCACTCGACCGGCAATCGGCCCGTGATCCAGACGCCGGTGACAGTAGTTTGGAGCGCTCAGCTCGACGGCCACCAGCTTTTCGCCGTCTTCAACCTCTCCAACTCAGCGGCAGCGGTGAAGTATTCATGGAAGGATCTCGGACTACCGCGCCCCCGCTACGCTGTCCGCGATCTCTGGCAGCAAAGTGACCAGGGAGCGCAGTCCGGGATCAGCGTAACCCTCGCGCCCCATGCCAGCGCACTGCTCAGCCTGCGCTGAAGATTCCATCGTTATTTGCACCTATCTTGCCCGGATTGATTAAAATCGACGCCATTCGTCGGTAATTCGGTCTAGAATCATTTCAAAATCCTATGCCCGATCAAAAGCAACATCGGGTACTGCTGGCCGTGCGGGATAAGAAGGCTTGCAGTGCTCTTCGCGGTTATTTCCGCTTACGTGGAAACGTCGCTGAGGTCGGTTCGGGCACCGACCCGGAAGCGGCGGCACGCGCGAGCAGGCCCTGCGCGATTCTTCTGGAGCTGCGCAGCGGAGACGGCACCCTGGAGAAGATGCGCCGCGAGTTCCCCGACGTTCCTGTTGTCGGAATCGTCCCGCCGCTCGCCGAGGCCCGATTCGAAGCCGCCCGCTGGGGCGTCACGACAACGCTCGGGCTTCCTCTCGACGAGGCAGAGATGATTGCGTGCCTCGACGCGGCGTTTCAAGCCCTGGGCTGTAGCTGCCATCCGGCAACGAGCGCACCTGAAAGCACAAACTCTTCCCTCTTCGACCTGCCCGGGCTATTCCATTCACACTCCTCGCAGCACATGATTGCCATCCGCGACCTCATCGATAAGGTTGCAACCACCAGCGCCGCGGTGCTCATCCGGGGAGAGAGCGGGGTAGGCAAAGAGATTGCGGCGCGTATGGTCTTCCGGCTCTCAGAGCGCCGCGACCGGCCCTTCGTCAAAGTGAACTGCGCCGCGATTCCCAACGATCTGCTGGAAAGCGAACTCTTCGGCTTCGAAGCCGGCGCCTTCACCGGAGCGCATCGCTCCAAGCCAGGAAAATTCGAGCTCGCCAACGGCGGAACGCTCTTTCTCGATGAAATCGCGGAGATGCACCCCGGGCTGCAGGCCAAGCTGCTGCACGTCCTGCAGGATGGCGAATTCGCCCGTCTCGGCTCCAAGCGCGACACCTCGGTCGACGTCCGCGTGATTTGCGCCACCAATCGCAATCTCGAGACGCGAGTCTCCGAAGGGCTTTTTCGCGAAGACCTGCTCTACCGCATCAACGTGGTCACCGTCACCATTCCGCCCTTGCGCGAGCGGCGCGAAGAAATCCCCGGCCTCATCCAGTATTTTCTCGATAAGTACTCCGCGTCATACCGGAGAAGCGTAACCCCGTTCGACAGCGCCGCTCGCGAGGCGCTGATTCAGCATCCCTGGCCAGGCAATATTCGGGAACTCGAAAACCTCTGCAAGCGATACGTCATCGTCGGCGACGCCACCTCGATGATGCGCGAATTGCAAACGAAATCGGACAGTCCGGTTTTGGAAAGGCGGGTCCGGGGCCGTCGCAAGAGTAGCGATTCGGTTACCGTGCTGAAGATGCCCACCCCCATCCGGCCCGGGCTATCACTGCTCGAAATCGGACGCCAGGCTGCCCGCCAGGCCGAGCTTCAAGCCATTGAAAATATGCTGGTTGCCACCCGCTGGAACCGCCGGGAAGCAGCCCGCCGCCTGCAGGTGAGCTATAAGGCTTTGCTCAATAAGATGAAGCAGATGCAGGTGCAGTCGGAGCGCCAACATTAGGAATCAGAATTCTCAAAAGTGGTACTTATATTCCGCATTTCTCAAGCGTCGGTCCAGTAACATTTCGCCATGTCTCGCTGGAATCGATCTAAGTCCAATTATTAGAATCTCTTAATAATTGATCTCAGGACCCGACATCGGACGTTTCTGTGTGGTCCGAGAATTGCTAATAAGGTTGGTATCAATAAGAGGCAACTTCAGGCATAGTCTCACATCACCGGTAATAACTCTTGTGTCACCGTTCGCTTCCGCGAACTCTTCTCCGTTAGACCCCATAGGAATTCCCTCCCAATGCCTCTTGAGCGGGCCCGCTGGAAAGCGGGCCCATCAGCTCCTCACCGCCCAATAGGTGAAAGCCCCCACAAAAGATCCCATCCTATAATCACCCCATGGCTACCCGCGCCTCCGGCATCGAATCGATTCACCTGAAGATAGCCGAGGCAGGCTTGAAGCAAGGCGGCCGCAAGCGTTCAGGAGAGGACGGAGCCCACCGGGCCAAGCCGCAAGCACCCCACCCTGCATCCGCCCGCAAAAATCGGCTGGAGGTAGTAAAAGCGCCGGCCTTCGCAGAAATCGACTGGCTATGGCACGGCTTCAGCACCCGCATGGGCGGAACATCGACCGCCTATCGGCCGGAACGAGCCAGCAAGCAGGCCGGGGACCTGAACCTGGGCTTCACGAGTTCCGACGATCCGGAACACGTAACCATCAACCGCCAGCGATTTTTCTCCGCAGTCAGCGGCGATGCCGAAATCCCCGCGGTCACCCTGCATCAGATTCACTCCTCAATGGTGAGAAAAGTGGCCGCGCACGACGCGGGAGTGCGCGCCACACATAAAGCCGACGGCATGATGACGAGCGAGCCGGGATTGCTCATCGCCATTCAGACCGCCGACTGCATCCCGGTTCTGATCGCCGATACCAAAAAGCGAGCCGTTGCCGCCTTCCACGCAGGATGGCGGGGGACGGTGAAGCGCATCGTCGAAAATGGCGTGGGACAGATGCGGCTCGAGTTCGGAAGCCGCCCGGAAGATCTCGTAGCCGCCATCGGTCCGGGGATTGGAAGCTGCTGCTATGCCGTGGGCGAGGAAGTCCGCGACGAGTTCACCTCGCAGTTCTCCTATGCCGCCGGCCTGTTCTCCGAAATCTTCGATTCCGATCCGGTCAAGGAAAAGTATCCGCTGCTCTTCATGACGGCGCGTGCGCCGGGGCACAGCAATCTCGGCCCGAGCCTGCACCTGGACCTGTGGGAAGCAAACCGTCGCCAGCTGCTCGATGCCGGTCTGCGAGCGGAGGCGATTTCCGTGGCCGGCGAATGCACCGGCTGCCGGACAGACCGGTATTTCTCCTATCGCGCGGAGAAGGGCTTTACCGGACGAATGTTTTCCGTGATTGGAATTCGCGCCTGAGAACCCGCTTTTCATTCCTCGAATTCATACCTTCGCTGTGGGAACGAGGCTGGCATCCAGGCAGTGTATAAGTCGAATATGACTCTTACTTCTGCTGTCACTCGCCGCCGCTTTCTTCGGCAGAGCTTCGCTTTTAGCGCTCTTGCTTCGCTTGGCTCATTTTCCAGACTGGCATCCGCCCTTCCCGCGGGACATCCCTCGTCCGAGATCCTGATGATCGGCGACTGGGGCTACGACACCGACCACGCAGGCCAGACGGCGGTGGCAGACGCGATGCGCAAGTACGCCCAGCAGAATGCAATCCGTCCGGAGGCCATGTTTTTCCTGGGCGATAACTGGTATGGCCCGCTCGAGGGGGGAGCGCAGTCGCCGCGTTGGCAGACGCAGTTCGAGGACATGTACCCGGCGAGCGCCTTCAATTGCCCGGCCTACTCGGTGCTCGGCAATCACGATTACCAGGTGTGGCCCATGAGCAAGGTGGATGCGGAGCTGGAGTATGCGCGCAGCGGCAAATCACGCTTCACCATGCCCGATCGCTGGTACACCTTCGAGTTTCCCGCCAAGAACCCCCTCGTCACCTTCATTGCGCTCGACAGCAACGTCCCGCATGGCGATGGCATCACCTCTCACGGCCGCGACTTCACGCTGACCGCGCAGCAGCACGCAGAGCAGCTCGCCTGGCTCGAGTCGGAGCTGAGCAAGCCGCGGAAGACGCCGTATCTGGTCGTGATCGCGCATCACCCCGTCTATTCCGATGGGCCGCACGGCGATCATGCGATTCTGATTCGCGACTGGGATCCGCTCTTCCGCAAGCATGGCGTGCAGCTCTATCTGGCCGGGCACGATCATGATCTTCAGCATCTCGAGTTCGAAGGACATCCGACCAGCTTCTTCCTCTCCGGCGGCGGCGGCGCGGACCTCTACAACCTGAAGATTCAGGAGTCGGCACGCGGACCATTCGCACAGAAGATCTACGGCTTCAGCCAGCTCTCGGTGACCAAAGAGAAGATGACTCTGCGGCATCTCGACAGCGATGGAAAGCTGCTCCACGAGTTCTCAAAGACGCCGGAAGGAAAGATTACGGTAGCGGGCTAGCGCGATGTCCCATGTCTCTCAGAGCGATCGCCAAGCTTGCATAATGCACCTTCGTTCTGACGACCAAAGGGAGGAAGAATCTCAGCGATGCAGAAAGCGTCGCTGAGATTTTTCGCTTTCCGCCCGAACACGCGAACAACACGCGTGCCAGGGTCACGCCGGGTAAGGACCAAAGACCGCCCTAACCCTGTCGCTCTCGTCCGTGTCATCAAGCACGATGACCTGATACTCACTGCCGGACGCAGCCACACGCACCAGCACATGGCCATCGCGGCTCTTCATCGCGTCCGAGAAGCGCGCGGTAGTAAGCGCAGCCTCTTCCTTCATGCCTACGGCGAAGACATCGCGCGAACCGCTATATAAATCTGTACTGTAAAGATTCGCCAGGACTGACATGGCCGGATGCGAGGCATGCCACGCCTGCAGAATCCAGACGCGCGGCTGCAGCGCGCGGACACAATCAGGCCCAGCCGCGTCGAAGTATCCATGATGATCGACGGTGGCAACAGATACCTGGCCGGCCGCACGGCTGGCCGGCGTCTCGATGTCGCGCCACGGATCGCGGCCATAGTTGGTGTCGCACGTAAGGTCGCCGCCGGTGAAGTAGGAGAAGCGTCCGTAATTCAATTTCAACGCAATGGAACAGCTGTTCTCCGAGGGAAAATCCGGCGGCTTCATGCCTGCAATCGCAGGAAAATGCGCAACAGTCTCCTCGCCGTGCCCCGTCCAGACTTCACCATTGGCCGCCATCGTTCGTATCGAGAAAGCTGGAAATCCCGCGGCATTATGTTCAAGACGAATCTGGCCGGAGTGACCCACCTGGACACGCTCAACCTTGCTTCCGCGTGAGGCAAGAGATTTTGCAAACGCAATATAGTTAAGAGCCGAGGGATCGCGCGGCAGCTGCGGGTAACTATATTCGGGATATCCGCGATCAATGAGGCGGCGGATGTGTATCTCCTCTTCCACATCTGCGATGCCCGTCAGTAAGTATTCTCCCGATGACGATTTGGGGCTGGATGGCCCGACTTCGCCGACGTGATCGGGATGAAGATGCGTCGTCAAAGCGCAATCGACCTCGCTCTTCCCCGTCGCGCGAAGCTGCCGCGAAACATAGCGCCCGATCCACTGGCCGGCCCGTTTTGTGTCATTGGGTCGCGCGGGATTTAGCAACTTCAGAGCACTCATCGAAGCACCAGCATCGATCAAAAGGGAAGTCCCGTCGGGACAAATCACAAGCGAAGAGTTTCCGCGCCCGGTATTGATGTGATGGATGTCCAGTGTTCCCGGCTGCCAGGGAGAAAGCTGGTTTCCGACGCCATCATTCGCCGAACCAAGAGACGGGAGAAGAGTTTGTTGCAGTGAGAGACCGGCCGCGAGAGCGGATCGCTGGAGAAATGCACGCCGGCTCTGTCGAAACAGGTCTATGGACATGTTTATCAATCTACAGAGGCAGGATGAAAGTAGTGAAAACGATCTCGTCTACCCTCCTGCGCAAACGCGCAGGAGGGTAGAACGCAATTTACTTCGTCGCCGGAGCCGGCTTGGCAAGGCGGTCGAAGTTTTGGATAGCGTTGAAGACCAGGGCATACGTGCCCAGCGTTTCTCCGCGATAGACAGGGTTAGTGGCAAAGAGCAGCACGTTGCCTTCGCCGAGATGCGCGTCAATGACGATGGGCTTCTCTTCGATGGCGCTGCCGCCGTCGAGCAGTCCCGAGAGCAGGAACTGCTTGCCCGATCCAAAGCGCAGGATGACCTGCGGACGATACTGCTCGGGGATGAGGAAGACGTTGTTGCGGGCCTGCTCCTCATTGAGCGGCATCGCCTCCCATGGCTTGGGATGCGGAGTAGGCTCCGGCGCAACGAAGGCACGATCCTGCGGAGCATCTTCCTCCTCGGGTCCGCCGCGTCCCGTCGGACGCTCGATACCGGGGCCGAGCCTGCGGCGTCCGCCGCCGACCGTCGTATTGGATACGGTGAAGGCCATGCCATCGGCGCTGTAGACTCCCAGATCCTTGTTGACCAGCGTGTCATAGCCGTTAGCGACGGGGCTGCTCTTATCTACAAAGACGGCATTGAGAATGCTTCCCACCACGCGAACACTGCCACGCGGAGCAACGCTTACGCCGGGTGCGAAGCCCATGTCGATGGCGAACTGCGCCGTGTCCTCGGAGGTGATGAACAGGCCGCCCTTGCTGACGAAGTCATGGAGATGTTCGACGCCGGCCCAGGTCAGGCCAGGACGCATGTCGGGAGTGGAATCGATGCGGCCAAGGTTAGGCGTGAGGTCGGTCTTCTCCCACGGAAGCGGGTTGCCATACATCGGCATGCCGTCGATGATCTGCTGGGCGGAGGCGCGGCCCACCGGCGCGAAGATGATCACGTCATACTTGGCGCGCAGGTCGTCAATCTTGGCAACGGTCTGCGTGCTGATGTAGTCGTACGGCACCTTCTCGTGATCGAAGGCCTCGCGCCACCAGCCCTCGGTCTGCGTGCCCAGCCACGTGTGCATGAAGGCGATGCGCGGCGCAGGCGCATCATGATGCGCTACGGACGGCATCGCTGCAAGCGAAACGGCTTCGAGGCCGGCATCGTGCAGCGCGGACTGGAGCTTGGAAGCGTCGGCATTCTCGATCAGCAGCGAGCCGGCGGCGAAGTGATAACCTTCGGCATCGAACGAGGCATCAGCGACGGAAATGGATGCGTCCTTCAGCGTATAGCGGAGTCCGAGCAGTGAAACCTCGGCGCCATTGTTCACAGCGGCAACGCTGCCCGTGCCTGTGCTCTTGCCGAAGTCAGCTTCGAAATCCTTCACCGGCTCGATGGATGCCATGGATGCCTTGAGAATCGCGGGGTCGGTGACGCGCACCACCTTCACATGGAAGAGATCGCCGAACGACCAGCCGGTGTCGTCATACGGCGTCTTCTGCGGATCGTTGGGCGCCCAATATTGGCGATCAAGCAGCGCATCGGCGATGCGGGAGTAAGGCTGATCCATGCGGATGATGTAGCTGCCGGCGGGGAAAGTGATCGGCTTCGACTCCTGCTTCTTTTCGTCCTTCTTGTCTTCTTTCTTTTCTGCCGAGTTGTCATCGCTCTTGTCGGACTTGTCGTCTTTATCGTCCTTGGCCTTCGGAGCGGGCGGCGTGTAAGTTGCCGATGCGGTCAGGCGGCTGATCTCCACATGCTGGCGTTCAAGCGCGCGAAGCAGTTCGGCCTGGCGGCTGGACATGGGTTCATCAAGCACGTAAGCGGCCGGCCCGGCATTCGTCGGCTTCAGAATGGAGCGCTTGCTCTTGGTGTAGTAGTTCTCGAGGAACTGCTGGCCGTTCTGCGCAAAGAAAGAGATGGTGGAAAGCAGCGCAGTCTGCTCGTAGTTGTTGTTGTTGCGCTGCGACCAGGTGACCACAGGCAGCGGCGGATTGGGCTTGTACCAGGTGCGCGCGTATTCCTCCGGGGACAGAATGCGCTTCTCGGTATCCGCGCCGCCGTTGCCGAAGGTTTCGTAGAGGCGGCTGATGCCGTTGTGCATGGCGGCGAGGAACATGAGGTAGCCGGGAGACCAGGTGTCAAAGTCGCCGTGAGTAAACACTCCGGGCATGCCGAAGGCGGTCATCGACTGAATGTTGTTCCAGCCCAGCATCTGCCACTCGCCGTTAAGCAGCGGGTCGACCCACGCGTTGTAGGGGCCATCGCCCACCGTGTTGTCGTAGAGAAACGGCACCGACTCATGCAGGTCATGCAGCACCTGTGCATGAAACTTCAGGTTGGTATTGAGAACATTGTTGGTCAGGTTCAGGGTCATGGCCATGGCGTCGCGATTGTTGTCGTGCGCAACGTAATGCCCCCAATAAGCAAGGTGCGGCCACTGCTGGCCCGGATGCGCAAGGTGCCACTTGTAGATGTCGACCATGCGATCTCGGCCGTCGACTTCAACCACCGGCGTAATGAGCACCACCATGTGCGAGCGGATGTACTGGATGTATGGCGAATTGTCGACGGCCAGCCGGTAGGCCAGCTCCATAAGCGCAGTAGGCGCACCGGTCTCGGTGGAGTGAATGGTGCCGGTTATGTAGTAGACCGGATACGACTGCTTGACCAGCTCGGCGGCCTTGGCGTCGTCCATGTTGATGAGGCGCGGGTCGGCAAGCTTCGCAAGGCGGGCGCTATTTTCATCCAGCTTGGCCAGCAGCGATTCATCCGCTATAGCGGCGGCAATCATCTCGCGGCCTTCTTCCGAATGTCCGATGGAGAAGACCTTCACGCGCGGCGTGCTCTTTTCGAGCAGCCGGAAATACTTGTAGACATCCTCGGCATAAGGCAGGACTCCGGGCGCTCCGGAAACATCGCCCAGCACCTTGTCGGGCGCAGGCACGGTCTTCGACGCGGGCAGGTAATCGGTGAGCGGCGAGTTGAAATACGGCTCTGTCGTGTACTGCTTGATCTTCGCCGTGTAGGACTGATCGATAGGCTGCCGGGTGTCGGGCTTGAGTTCGGAGGCGATGTTCGTTTGCGCGAAGATCGCGCCGGCAAAGGCGAAAGGAAGAACAGCGGGCAGCAGATACCTTAAGCGGGACATCTAGAGCATCCTCATTCTTTAGGGATTTCGTGGGTGGAAACAGGTGATGAGGAAGGATATCAGGAGGACTGGCCGTCCAGGCAATTGCGCTTCGCGCCACCCCACTAGCGGGAGAGTTCAGCTGGTCTATGGGCGTAATCGCAGCTCTTGGTCGCGCTGGTCTTCTCTCGTCCCGTCACCAGGCCGACTACAGCGGAGGAAGTGCTTGGTGCAGCTATAGCTGCCGTTTCAGTAGCAGAGCTGTCGCGCTCGCGGGGTGGCGCGCAACGCGCGCGTACGCCTGTGACGGCGAGTCACTCCCACTCGATCGTGCCTGGCGGCTTCGACGTAATGTCGTAGACCACGCGATTGATGCCCGGGATTTCGTTCACGATGCGGCTCGAGATGGTCTTCAGCACCTCATATGGCAGCGGCACCCAATCGGCGGTCATGCCGTCTTCGGAGTGCACAGCGCGCACCGCGCAGGTGTAAGCGTAGGTGCGCTGGTCGCCCATGACGCCCACGCTCTTGACCGGAAGCAGCACGGCGAAAGACTGCCAGATCTGCTGATACAGTCCGGCATTCTTGATCTCGGTGACCACGATGTCATCGGCTTCCTGCAGCAGCGCCACGCGCTCCGGCGTGATCTCGCCGAGGATGCGCACAGCCAGGCCGGGGCCGGGGAAAGGCTGGCGTTCAAGAATGTCGGCCGGCATCTGCAGGTCGCGGCCGATGCGGCGAACTTCATCCTTGAAGAGATCGCGCAGCGGCTCGATCAACTTCAGCTTCATCGTCTCAGGCAGGCCGCCGACATTGTGGTGGCTCTTGATGGTTTGCGACGGGCCTTTGACCGACGACGACTCGATGACGTCGGGATAAAGCGTGCCCTGCACCAGCCACGCGACTTCGGAGTTAAGGTTGCCGGATTGCTCGAGGATGCGGTGAGCCTCGTCGTCGAAGACCTCGATGAATTCCCTACCGATGATCTTGCGCTTCGTCTCAGGATCGGTCACCCCGGCCAGCTTGCTGAGAAACCGTCCGCTGGCGTCGACGGCAACGAGGTTGAGGCCGAGCTTGGCGCGAAGATTCTCCTGCACCTTGAAGAATTCGTTCTTGCGGAGAACACCGTTGTCGACGAAGACGCAGGTCAGCCGATCGCCGATCGCGCGGTGAACGAGAACAGCCGCCACAGAAGAATCGACCCCACCGGAGAGCGCGCAGATGGCATGGCCATCCCCGACCTTTTCGCGGATGGCTGCAACGGTCGATTCGATGAAGTGCTGCGGCGTCCAGTCCGGCGCGGCCTTGCAGAGCTTAAAGAGGAAGTTGCGCAGCAGCGCGGTTCCCTGCTTGGTGTGATGGACCTCGGGATGAAACTGCACCGCCCAGATTTTCTTCTCAGGATTGGCAATGCCCGCGACCGCGTTCGATGTCTTCGCGGTGAGATGAAAGCCCGGTGGCAGGTCGATCGCCTCATCGCCATGCGACATCCATACGCTCAGGTCCGCGGGAATATCCGCAAAAAGCGGAAGGTCTTTGTCGACCACCGAAACCTCGGCGTGGCCGTACTCACGCTTGGGCGCGGAGCGTACTTTGCCGCCGAGATGATGAGTGATGAACTGTAATCCATAGCAGATGCCAAGCGTAGGCAGACCGAGGTCAAGGATCTTCGCGTCGGCCGGCGGCGCATCCGAGTCATAGACCGAGCATGGGCCTCCGGAGAGAATGAGGCCGATGGGCTTCTGCGCCTGAATTTCGGCGATGGAAGCGGTGCACGGAAGCACGACGGAGAAGACGTTCTGTTCGCGGATGCGACGGGCGATCAGCTGCGTATACTGCGAGCCGAAGTCCAGGATGACGATCGAGGCGGTGTCCACCTAGTAGTTTACTTGAGCTCTGGAAATTGCTGAAGAGAAACCGCAGCCCCTTCGGCCGCATCGTCAATCTGCAAGACTTACATCTCAAAATCGCAATGTCTACGCCAGCTCAAGGTTCACGAAATGCAATGCGAAAGGTTCGCCATAGCTGAATAAACGCGATCAACCGCGCAACCTGAAAGAAGTCCGAAGCAGCAAGATAGAGCACCGTCACCAGCGCCCACCAGAGGTAAAGCGGCGCTCCCTGCATGGCCGATTCGAACGGCAGCGGGCACGCCGAAAAGACCATGGCCAGCACCACCAGCGCCAGCTTAATGATGCCCATGATGAGGTTGATCTCCACCAGCTTGCCCTTCAGTGGACCTAGTTGAAAGCTTCGAGCCAGGCTGGAGCGGACGCCCCGGTTTTCGAGCAGCACCAACAGCGGAGCAATCGAGAAGATCCAGCTGACCAGCGCCCACAGCGTGAAGATCCCCAACGAAAGGCAGATGACAAGCGCGCAGTAGGCAACGATGTTCGGAGAATCCCCGCCCAGCGTCGTGTCGGCCGACCAGTGAATGGCGGCGAACCAGAACCATACGCTTCCGCCCAGGAAGACGACACGCATAAGCTGCAGGATGGAGAGCGATCCCCAGGCGCTGGGCAGCGTGGAGTCGTAGCGGCGAAGAACCGCGTTGCGTCCGATAGCAGAGACGATGGCCCATACGATTGCTGCCGCAGGAGCGAGCCACACGATGAGGTGCGTGATCGGCGGCGCCAGCACCGCATAAATATTGGTCGAGATAACCGCCGCCTGTCCGGGATCGGTAAGCGTGAAGTCATCTATCCCGCTCGCGGCAAGCTGCGCGGAAGTCACTGCATAAATATGCTGCGCCTGGGCGGCGAGAATCAGCAGCAGAGGCACACCAACCACCCATCGCCAGGCCAGCTCAGTGAGCAGTAGCGAGGGCCTGCGCCAGCATTCGGCGATGACGTGGACAAAGGATTGCGTGCCTCGGACCGTCACCGCCCGCTGCCTACTTCACAACCAGGTTGACCAGCTTGCCGGGAACGATGATGGCCTTGGCGATCTGCTTGCCGTCGGTTGCGGCCTTGACCTTTTCGTCGGCCATCGCCGTATCGCGCAACATCTCCTGCGTGGCATCCGCAGCAACGCGAATCACCGAGCGGAGCTTGCCGTTGATCTGCACCGGCACCTCGATCTCGTCCTCGCGCGCGAGAGCTTCGTCGTACTTCGGCCATCGAGCGCGGAGCAGATTTTCCTTCTCGCCAATCTGCTCCCACAGCTCAAAGGCGAGATAAGGTGCGAAAGGCGCGAGCAGCAGAATGAGGCTGCGCAAGGCGTCGGCCAGCACCGCATCGGGGACCTCGCCGGCCGCAATGGCCGCCTCGGAAGCAATGAGGGTGTTCACCAGCTCCATGATGGCCGCGATGCAGGTGTTGAAGTGCCAACGGCCGCCGAAATCATCCGTAAGCTTGCGAATGGTCTGGTGCAGCTTGCGCTGGATAACCTGCGATGCCGCGGTCGGCGCAGAAGCTGCGCTCGTCTTCCTACCCGCGCTCTCCTTGTAGTTCATGACGAAGCGATAGACACGGCTGAGGAAGCGGCTTACGCCAGCCACACCGGCCTCCTGCCACTCCAGGTCGCGGTCCGGAGTAGTCGCGAAGAGAGCGTAGGCGCGGGTCGCATCCGCTCCGTAGCGGGCAATCATGTCATCGGGCGAGACGACATTGCCCTTGGACTTCGACATCTTCGCGCCGTCCTTGATCACCATGCCCTGGGTGAAGAGCCGCTCCACAGGCTCGTCATTCTTGATCAGCCCGAGATCGCGCATCACCTTGGTCCAGAAGCGCGAATAGATGAGGTGCAGGATGGCATGCTCGACTCCGCCGATGTACTGGTCGATGGGGAACCAATATGCAACCGCTGCGGTATCAAATGGAGCCGTCCCATCCTTGGCGCTGGTATAGCGATAGAAATACCAGGACGAATCGACAAAGGTGTCCATGGTGTCGGTCTCGCGGCGTGCCGGGCCTCCGCACTTGGGGCAGATCGCGTTGAGAAACTCAGGCAGCTGAGCGAGCGGCGAGCCGCCCTGCTGTGTAATCGCGATATTTTCCGGCAACAGCACAGGAAGCTGCTCGTCGGGCACCGGAACAATGCCGTCCTTTTCGCAATAAAGCATGGGAATAGGCGTGCCCCAGTAGCGTTGGCGGCTGATACCCCAATCTTTCAGGCGAAATGTAACTTTGGCGGTGCCAAATTTGTGCTCCTCGGCAAAGGCGGCCATCTTATGCTGCGCCTCTTCGTTGCCGAGCGTGTTGAAGTCGCCGGAGTTGATGAGCAGGCTGTCTTCGGCGGTGTAAGGCAGCATCTGGTCGGAATCCTGGCCGCTCTCGGAGTCGACGCCGCGGCGAGGCAGAATCACGATGCGGATTTCAAGGCCGTATTTCTTGGCAAACTCGTAGTCGCGCTCGTCATGCGCGGGCACGGACATGATGGCGCCCGTTCCATAGTCGAGCAGGATGTAGTTCCCGACCCAGATGGGAATGCGCTCATTATTGAAGGGATTGACCGCGTAGTGTCCCGTGAAGACACCATGCTTTTCGATAGCGCCGACGTCGCCCGCCTCGCGCGCCTTGGTCTGCTGCTCTAAAAGAGTCGCAACTTCGCCGGCAAGCTTGGTATTCGACTTGGCAAACTGCTTCACGAGCGTGTGCTCGGGTGCAAGCTGGATGCTCGTAGCTCCGAAGATGGTATCGATCCGCGTTGTAAAAACGGTGACCGTCTCGTCGATCAGCTTTATGCCTTCGTTGGCTGGAAGTACCGCGGTTCCCGCGTGACGAGTGGGATGCTCGTCCTCCGTAGCATGTACGGCATCTTCGATCGTGAACGTGACCTCCGCGCCTTCGCTGCGGCCGATCCAGTTGCGCTGCATGGTGCGCACTTTTTCCGGCCAGCCCCCAAGCTTGCTGAGGTCGTCGACCAGTTCCTGCGCGTAGTTGGTGATGCGAAGAAACCACTGCTCGAGGTCGCGCTGTTCTACAAGTTGATCTTCGTGCCGCCAGCAGTAGCCATTGATGACCTGCTCGTTCGCCAGCACCGTGCAGCACTGCGGACACCAGTTGACCTTGCTCTTCTTGCGATAAGCCAGGCCGCGCTCGAACATGCGGATGAAGAACCACTGGTTCCAGCGGTAGTAATCGGGCAAGCAGGTGGTGACTTCATTGCGCCAGTCGTAGCTAAGGCCGATGCGGCTCATCTGCCGCTTCATCGCCGCAATATTGCTGAGGGTCCACTCGCGCGGCGGCGTGTTGTTCTTGATGGCCGCGTTCTCCGCCGGCAGGCCGAACGCATCCCAGCCCATGGGATGCAGAACGTTGTAGCCGTTCATCCACATGTATCGCGCCAGCGCATCGCCGATGGCGTAGTTGCGCACGTGGCCCATGTGCAGCTGGCCAGAGGGATAGGGCAGCATCTCGAGCACGTAATACTTGGGCTTGCCGCTGGTGGCGGGCTCTGCCCCATAGAGCTCAGGATCTGCAGCCCAGCGCGCCTGCCAGCGCGGTTCGATCTCAGAGGGCGTGTAACGCGTCTCCCACTTGCCAGGAGAGAACTCGTCAGCGGGAGCCGGGGCCGCGGTCTCGATAGTGTTTTTGCTGTCAGACATGTCAGTTTTGATTGTAAATGGCGGCAAAGATCCGCGGCTGGCAGCCGTTTCCGGCTGGAATCACGGGTTTCGAGCCCAGATATCCCGGCCACTTGAAGGAAACTTCAAGGCCTGGCCTCCGTCTCCGCGCGGTGCAGCGTGCGCCTGTATCACCTCATACTAAACTCCACTTCGCGTCCGGATTCCAAGATCGAGCCTCCAAAAGGAAGAAAGCCAACCCGCGACGAGAAGTCTTATTCCACACTTGGGAATAAAGCAGTTGGCGGCGGTTCTTATCATCAACGCCAATAAGTAGCTTGGTAGTACAGAAACGGAAGTGCATGTCTAATTTTGTTTTGGTTCACGGCGGATGGCGTGGAGGATGGATCTGGAAGCGAGTCGCTCAGCTGCTCCGGAAGGATGGGCACGATGTCTACACCCCGACGCTGACTGGTTTGGCCGATCGCAGTCATATCCTCCACGCCGGCATCAATCTTTCCACTCACATCCAGGACATCGTCAATTTGATCAAATTCGAAGAACTCGACGACTTTGTTCTTTGTGGGCATTCTTACGGAGGAATGGTGATCAGCGGCGTCGCCGATCAGATGAGTGAGCGTATTTCGTCGCTTGTCTATCTCGATGCATGGTTCCCCCAAAATGGCGACTCCATCATGACCCTCACTCCCGAGACATATCGACTCATGCACCTGAAGGACGTGGGTCAATATGGAGGTGTTGCCCTTCCCCCTATTCCCGCAGCGATTCTGCACGTGAACGAGCAGGATCGTGCATGGGTAGATTCGATGACCACGCTGCAGCCTTTCGGATCCATGACTGAAGCAATCCGGCTGCAGGGAAATCACCTCCAGATCAAGAAAAAGATATTTACTCTGGCATCTGCCTGGGAACCCAACCCATTCAGGCAGTTCTACGAGCGCTTACAGAGAGACCCCGCGTGGCTTACGCGCACGATCGAATCCGGACACGATGCGATGCTCGATAAGCCCGGGGAAGTTGCTAACCTTCTCCGCGAGGCTGCCGCGGTCTAGCGCAATCAGTAGGGGCAGGAAATATGAGCATCAGCCACGCGGCGGAGTTCGTGGCTCGCCCCTTGGGCGTCTACTTCGATCTCTTGAATAGCCGTTCATATAACAGGCGCGAGCCGGTGTGCGTGAGCTGGCTGGTATAAGACTCCAGCTGTTCCAAAGGAACTGCCGGCTGTTTCCCACCAGCTAAATGTGCGTGGGTCCCAGGTGCGAGTGCGGAATCCAGCCTGCTTCCGCGGAAAGCCCATAATCATCGTGACCGGCGATGCAGATCTCGAGCATCCGCGTCAGGCCGACGAAGACATTGCCGCCTGGTTGGCCGCACAAGGCGCCTCTGCGCAATTCGTCTGGCTGCCCGATCGCGGCATCCATGGCAATGGGCACATGATAATGATGGAACGCAACAGTGATCGGATCGCAGATCTGATTCTGGATTGGTTGGATCAAACGACCTGATTGCTGATTTGAGGGCGCTCCCGTAGGATTCGCATGCAGCGCCTCAATACACCCGGGCCCCCTCATGGGCCATGATCTCCGTCATTCTCCGTCAGCAAAAAACAGGTTTCCCTGGACTGTCGTAGACTCTCTCGCCGTCTCGCGCGAACGGCAATTTCACCCCGGAAATCGAATTTCATGGGGAGCCGGAGAATCGGACAGCGGCACGCAACTCGCCGGTCAACTGATCCATCTCATAGACTGATTGATCGCCCAATGCGGGTTCTCTGCAAGGCGCTTTGGCTCGGCCTTTCGATCTTCTTGCCGAGGTGAAAGATGAAATCGCAAAAACCCACACGCTTGCTGTGCTCTGCGGCGCTGTTCCTGTGTCTGACGGCTGGCCCTATGTTCGCCCAGACTCAAGCTGACAACTCCGCTGCCAACAAGAATCAAACAGCAACTGCGGAGTCGCAGTCCTCCGCTCATTCGGATCGCGCCATTACGCGAAAGGTCCGCCAAGCCATCATCGCCGATAAAAATCTCTCCACCTATGCACATAACGTCAAGATCATCACCGTGAACGGAGCGGTGACGCTGAAGGGACCGGTGCATTCCGACGAGGAGAAGGCCAAGGTCGCAGCGGATGCCGGCAGCGTGGTGAGCGCAGATGCCATCACCAATGAGCTGACCGTAAAAGGTCAATAGTTTTCAACCGTTCTAAAGGAGTAATGATAATGACCAACAAAAACACAGCTGTATTTGGGATTTATGCATCGGCGCCGGTTGCAGAGAGTGCCGTCGATCATCTTTTGAGCAAAGGTTTTGCGAATTCGGCAATCTCGGTATTGCTGCCGGACGATGAAACCACACGGGCTTTCGCGCACGAGAAGCATACAAAAGCGCCGGAAGGCACGGCGACCGGCGTTACGGCCGGCGGAGTCGTGGGCGGCACGTTGGGTCTGCTTGCCGGAATCGGAGCGTTGGCTATTCCAGGCGTGGGACCGCTCATCGCGGCAGGCCCGATCATGGGCGCGTTGGCTGGTCTCGGCATAGGCGGCGCGGTCGGCGGAATCGTCGGAGCGCTGGTCGGAATGGGCATCCCGGAGTTCGAGGCCAAGCGCTACGAGGGCGCAGTCAAGGGTGGAGGAACTCTCCTCTCGGTGCACTGCGACACTTCGGAGCAGGTATCGCTGGCCAAGGAGGCTTTACGCGAGACGGGCGCGAAGGACATCGCGGCAAGCGGCGAGGAAGGTTCGGGAAGCGGTCATGCCGCAGATGAAACCTACGGAACGCGAACCGGCGCGGTCGGAACCGATGTCATGGCGGACCCGAATAGCGCGGTCGTAGATCCAAGGGATGAGCCGGTCGTGCGGCGTGTAAGCTAATCCAACTTGCCGCTAACAAAATCCCCGCCCTTAGAGGCGGGGATTTTTATGTTTGAAATCTATGTTTGAAATCGAGGTCCAGAATCGAGGTCAAGAAGGAACGCTGTCGGTTCCGAACGGCCTCAATCAATGCGCAGAGCGCATCTCACCGCGCCTGTTCGCAGGGGATTTGGTGCACGCCTATGGTTTTGACTTCGTAATCCGCCGGCGGCGCAAACAGCGACGCGTCGGGTTCGTTCAAATCCAGGCTGGTCAGTTCGCGGGTGCCCTTGCCCGATCGCGGATCGTCGGTGATCTCGCGCAGTACAAGGTTAGGATCTTTGCTCGACCAGACCTCCGAAGTGCGCACCAGCGGCACATCGTTGCCGACTTCGCCGACGGGAGTCGTCCAGGTAGTTCGCACGCCATGCGCCTCAACTCCCTGAATCGTAGCTGTCCCCAGGTCTTCGTGCACCGGCTTCAACCGCGGTTGCGCCGGAGATACAGCCGCTTGAATGGCCGCCGGAGAGGATGCCGAGGCATTGGCATGAGTCGCAGGCCCATTGAAAAATCGCATGCGTCCCGAATCCGATTCCCAGCACCCACCCCGCAGGTCTCGCGGAGGTTCCACCGTCACCGTCGCTTGTTTGTGGACGGAATCCCACATTGAGCTGGTTCCCGCCACCGGATCGTGAATATTAACCATCGTGGTGGTGTTGTGGACAGCGGGACTGGGGAGCTGATGCGAAAGGAAAGTGAGCCCTTGCGAGTCCCGAGCCCGTTTTTCGGTAGTCTCCCGGGTGATGGTCCCGCCGTTGGCCAGCGTCTGAATTGAAGTGACCTTGAATTCCGCGGTGTAGGGACCATTGTTCTGAGCCAGCAGACCGTATGGCCCCGCGAAAACCATCAGTAAGGCAAAAAGGCGAGTTGCCTTCACGCGCATGGAGCACCTCCGCTACGGAAAACCTCAAATTCGCACACTCATCCTACCGCGATCTGGGCATATCTACGCCCGCATTTCGTTCATTTCACCAATCCTTTCAGCGCCTCCAGATTACGACGGTCATCGCCCGGCTCATCGACCGGAGTTTCCGCAATAAAAGCGCAGTGCTGAAAGCGCTTGTCGTTGAGCAAGCGCCGGAACGGCTCAAGTCCCATCGTTCCTTCGCCGATATTCTGATGGCGGTCGAGCTTTGATCCTTGCGCAGCTTTGGCGTCATTCATATGCCAGACATGGACATTCTTGTGCCCGACGGTGTTCCCAATCAGGCCGAGAGTCTCCTCGTAACCGCCGGGGGTCACAAGATCGTAGCCCGCAACGTGGCAGTGGCAGGTATCGAGGCAGGCTCCCACAGGCACAACGGGCTTCAGACGTGCGATCAGCTCCGCCACCTGCTCAAACCTGCTCCCCAGCGAGAACTCGGCCCCCGCCGTGTTTTCGATGAGGATGCGGAAATCACAGGAGTCGAGCGCGATGCCTTCCGTGGCCGCAGCAATCGATTCGGTGGCGAGGTCGAGCCCTTGCTCGCGGGTGAGGCCGCGCCAGGAGCCCGGATGAAGCACCAGGTATTCGGCCCCCAGCGCCAGAGCGCGCTCCACTTCCCCGCGGAAAGCGCCGATAGACTTCTGACGGACCTCCTCCGACTGGCTGCAAAGATTGACCAGGTAGCTGGTGTGGATCACCAGAGGAGCGCAGTCGTAGAGATCGCGCAGGCGTGCCATTTCGACACAATGACTCTCATCGATGCGCGCCGGACGCCACATCCGCGGACTAGATGAGAAAATCTGAAAGGTATTTGCGCCGATCTCACGGGCGCGCTCGGCGGCTTTGAAAACGCCGCCCGACGTAGACAGGTGGATCCCGATACGGCGAGGCTTCATCTGCATCTAGTTTAGGTTTTTAGTTGACGAATTTGCCAGTAAGCAGGAAGGTGGAGCCTTGATGCTCCAAAGAGAAGAAGCATGCAGACGGTAATTACAGCGGAGCGGCTGATCGCTCCCGAACACTTGATCGAAGATCCGATGGTGGTCATCGAAGATGGCCTCATCACCCACGTTGCCTCGCGCGCCGGAGCCGAGCTGCCTCCGGGCCATCATCTCCACTTCGCTGGCTGCACCCTCGCGCCTGCGCTCTTCGATGTTCACATCCACGGCAGCGCGGGCCACGACGTGATGGAAGCGACGCCGGAGGCCTTCACCAAAATCGGCCGCTTTCTGGCACAGCACGGTGTGGGCGCGTATCTGCCAACGACGGTGACAGCGCCTCTGGAAGCGACCCTGCGCTCGCTCGCCGGCATGGCCAAGCTGATCGGCAGCGTCGAGTTCGGAGCGAGGCCCCTCGGCATTCACATGGAAGGTCCGTTCCTCTCGCCGCACAAAAAGGGCGCGCATACCGAGCGCCTTTTGCTCACGCCATCGGTTGAGCTCTTCGAGCGCATGTGGCAGGCGTCGGAGGGAAAAATTCGGCTCATGACCATCGCACCCGAGTTGCCGGGCGCAGAAGAAGTGATCGCGCACGCGACGAGTCTCGGCGTGCGGGTGAGCCTGGGGCACAGCAACGCCGATTCTGATGCGGCACGGCGCGGTGTGGAAGCCGGCGCGGTGAGCGCGACCCATACCTATAACGCGATGCGCGCCTTCGACCATCGCAGTCCAGGTCTGCTGGGCGAGGTGCTCGCCAATGACGATCTCTTTGCCGAACTCATCTGCGATGGGCTGCACGTGGCTTCGAACGCGGTGCGAATTTACTGGAAATCGAAAGGCCCGGAGCGCGCCATCCTGATTACCGACGCCATGGGCGCCACCGGCATGCCGGACGGCAACTACAAACTCGGCGAGCTCGATGTGCGCGTGAAGGACGGCGTCTGCCTGACCGGCGAGAACACCCTCGCCGGCAGCACGCTGACCCTGGATCGCGGAGTGAAGAACTTCTCCGCCATGACCGGCGCATCGATCCGCGAGGTAGCGGCGCTGGCCAGCAGAAATCCGGCGCGCATGACCGGCTTTGCGGCCGAAGTGGGCTCACTGGCGGTGGGACGCAGCGCCGACATCGTCGTGCTCTCCGCGGAAAACGATGTCCTCGATACCATCCTGCGCGGAGAAATTTTGGCGCGCGCGTAGGATAGCGCTCACAGCCCGCTCTTCGCAGCGGGCCGCGAAATCGGTGAGTCGCTTCTTAGCCTCGGACCGCCTGCCGGGCTCTCCACAGCGCGCCTTCGATGGGGTCGACGGCTTCAGGAACGATGAGGACGCCGGGCAAGGCGAGGCGGATAGTGTCCATCATGCTCTCGCGCACGACGGCGATCTTCTCGAGAATGCTGCCGGTGAAGGCGATACCGGGCAGATCCGGCGTCGGATCGAGCGCACGCACGCGGCGAAAGGCTTCGATTGCATCTTCTCCAATCAAGCGTCCGCCTGCGACCAGCACCCGCATGGCTACAGCATCGCCTTGCCCGGCCAGCTCTACGATGATCGGAGAGAGCTGAGAGAAATCCGGCGGCGGCGTCCCATTCGCGATGTTCACGACCTCTTCCAGGCTCGGTGCGGACCAAAATTCGATGACGCGCTCCAGAATGCGCGTCGGCTCCTCGTAGTCGAGCGCGCGAAATCCCGCGCGGAGCGCCTGCACGCCAATCCAGTGACCGGAAGCCTCATCGCGCAGCACCGGTCCCCATCCACCCACGTTCAGCATCGCACCGCCGCTGGTGCGGCCCACGGTATTCGAGCCTGTTCCCGCCATGGAGAGAACTCCCGCCTGGCCCGGAAAGGCCGCGTCGAGCGCGATCTCTTCATCGCCGCAGATCACAATCTTTCCGCCGGCGCAGGCGGAAAGAATCTCTCGCATCCACCCATCCGTTTGCGGGAGCATCACTCCGGCCGTGCCGATGCAGGAGGCAGCAACGCTGCGCAGATCGACGCCCGATTTCGCTTCGACTTCGTCGAGCAGCGAACGCATGTTGTCGCGCGCCTCTTCGAAGCTGACGCGAAGCGGCTTGATGCTGCCGCCGGTGGCGCGGATCAAAATCTGGGAGTCATTGCCAAGCGCGCAGGTGGTCTTGGTTCCACCCGCATCAAAGCCCAAAAAAAAGGACATCCTACTGCTTTACCTCTTCGTGATCGGCCAGCACGCCGGAAAGAACATTGGCGCTGCCATCGATAGGTGGGTTTTCGAGTCCGAGAATCTTTGTCACCAATGGAAAGACGTTGATGTTCTCGAATGGCTTCAGAGCGATGCCGCGCTTGATGTCCGGCCCCTCGGCAAAGAAGATGGCGCGCATGCTGTGCATCTGGAAAGGGTCGTAGCCGTGCGCGCCGGCCGTTGGCGGATGATCTTCCCGGCCGGCCGCGGGAGCATTGGCGCGGATCATAAACGGGCCATTGGGCACGATAACCGGATCGCCCTCGCGCGGGTTGCTGTTGTAGTGAAGATAAGCAGGAACTTTGTCCCGGCGATAGACGGTGAACGACGCATCCGCCGACTTCAGCTTTTGATAGACGCGGTTGGCCTCAGCCTCGGAAGGAGCGTATAGCAGCGAGCCCGCTGTTTCAAATCCATCGAGCGAGACATACTTGTCGAGGTTGATCCAACTGCCCTGAACGCGCTCCATCCCATGGTCGGAGACGACGATGAGGTCGATGGGCAGATGCAGCGCGTCAAGGTCGGCATGCAAGCGGCCGATAAGCTCGTCGACGTGCTTCACCGCCTCGGCAACCTGCGGCGTGTCCGGACCGAATTCGTGCCCGGCATGGTCGACATTTGCGTAATAAAGAGTGATGAAGTGCGGACGCTGCGCATCGGGCAGGCGCAGCCACGCAATCACCTGGTCGATGCGCTTCTTTTCGTCGATAGTGTCATCGAAGCGCAGATAGTAGCTGGGACGCTCGCCCGCGATCTCCGCCTCCGAGCCCGGCCAGAAGAAGCAGGCGGTGCGCATTCCCTGCTTCTCGGCGAGCGACCAGAGCGGGACGCCGCTATACCACGACCCGTCAGTCACGGATTGGGCATCGCCCAGCGCATAGGTGGCCTTGCGCGCCGGATCGTAAAACCGGTTGGCGACAATGCCATGGTGCTCAGGATAGAGCCCGGTCACCAGGGTGTAATGGTTGGGGAAGGTCAACGAAGGATACGCGGGAATCATGCCGTCGGGCGCGCTTGCGCCCTCCTCGCCAAGAGCCAGAATGTGCTTCGCCCCATACTTCTTCGCATAGTCGTAGCGAAAGCCGTCGAGCGAAACCATCACCACATAGTGCTTCTGCTGTTGCTGAACCGCCTCCGGCCCGTGGTCGACGGCAATGACCGATGTGACCTGCCCGTGGCAGGAAAACAATGGAAACAGGACCAGCGTTACCGCGAGCAAATGACGACGAAATGACGATGGCATAGGCGATCCCGCTTCCTTCCCCGACAAGCTTAAACGAAACCGCTAACGGATGAGGAATGCCCAGGCGGCAATACCCATGCCGGCGGCGCCGAAGGCCATACCCAAATACCAGTACGCGCGCTGGCGGGTAAGCAAAGTGATGGAGGTCACGACCAGTCCGATTTCGAGCAGCGCCTCGCCAAGGTCGAAGCGATCGGCGTGGCGCTCGGATTTGCGCACCTCGGCTTCGAGACTGTGGGCTTCCTTCTCCTCATCGGCCAGGTCGTCGTTCCACTTTTGCAGGTGGGATTTGTAACTATCGATGACTTTATCCGCAGCCGCCTGATCGTGAATGGTGACGGCGGTAAGCAGATCGGCGGTCAGCTGGGTGTTGTACTGCCGGTTCTTTTTGGCCTGGTAGAGGTTCCACTGGTCGCTGGCGCGCGCCTGCTCCAGCACCGCCTCGGTATGGGTGCGGTGTCCGAGGACTGTGGTGACGGCGACCAGAACCGCTAGCACGCTCATAGTGAAACTTACCGGACGCAGGCTCGGATCATGCGCCGCGTGTTCGTGCTCTTCCTGGAGTTCCTGGGCTTCGTTGGCTTCCATCTTCTTTACTGATTCCTTATGGGAAGATTAGCAATTTCGGAGCCGCCAAGCGAGCAAACTTTGGGCACACAGCTGACGAATCCCTAATTGCGCTTCTCGATGCAGCCAGGGTTTCCTGGTCCATCGGCTGCCCACTGAGCTTGCAATGTGTGAGATCGAAAAACGCGAATGCCGGGCGAAATTCCTTGCACGAACACAAGTATTTACCCGCCAGGACTTTTGGCCTACGCTGAATGCATGCAATATTCGCAAATCATCACAATGGATGCGGGCCAACGGCGCGGCAAGCCATGTATTCGCGGATTACGCGTGACGGTCTCCGATGTTCTCGAGTACCTGGCCTCCGGCATGACGCATGAGCAGATCCTCAACGATCTTCCCTACCTGAAAGAGGAGGATATACTCGCCTGCCTCGCCTTCGCCGCAGACCGTGAGCGGAAACTGGAAATTGTGACGGCGTGAAGCTGCTGCTCGATGCCAACTTATCGCCCCGGCTAGTGGAAGTTCTTCGAGATCTTTACCCGGGCTCCTTGCATGTACTGCATTGCAGCTTGCTGGACGCCTCGGATGACGCCATCTGGCGATATGCAAGAGAACAAAGCTTCACAATCGTCTCGAAGGACTCGGATTTTGCCGAGCGTAGCTTTTTGTATGGCCATCCACCCAAAGTCATTTGGCTTCGTCTGGGTAATTGCACTACGCAAGCTGTGGAAAAATCGCTGCGCGCAGCTTTCCAGGTAATCCACGACTTTGTAGAGACTGATCTTGAGACCTGCCTCATCCTCGGATCATCGAACTCAGCTGAATAAAAACTCCTTGGTCCGCAGCTCCTTGATTGAGTCGCGCAGTCGCGCAGCCTTCTCGAACTCAAACTTCTTCGCAGCCTCGCGCATGTCGGATTCGAGCTTGACGATATGCGCATCCAGCTCCTGCTGCGACTTGAAATCGGGCATCGCGTCGGCTTCGTCAGTCAGATCGGCATAGTCCGCCTTGAGTATCTTGGCCAGCGACATATCGGTTGGACGAATAATCGACGTAGGCGTGATGCCGTGTTCTTCGTTGTAGGCGCTCTGCACCTCGCGGCGACGATTGGTCTCGCCGATGGCCTGCTTCATTGAATCGGTCATGCGGTCGGCGTAGAGGATGGCGCGGCCATTCACATGGCGAGCAGCGCGGCCGATCGTCTGGATAAGCGAGCCGGACGATCGCAAAAAACCTTCTTTATCCGCATCGAGAATGGCCACCAGCGAAACCTCGGGAAGGTCCAGCCCTTCGCGCAGCAGATTGATGCCGATCAGCACGTCGTATTCGCCCTTGCGCAGATCGCGCAGTAAACGGACCCGCTCCAGCGTCTCGATCTCGGAGTGCATATAGCGGCACTTCACTCCCACCTCGGAGTAGTAGCCGGCCAGATCTTCGGACATGCGCTTGGTCAACGTGGTCACCAGCACCCGCTCGTTCTTCGCCGCGCGGTCGCGAATCTCCGCCAGCAGATCGTCGATCTGCCCGCGAATAGGCCGGATCTCCACTTCGGGATCGATGAGGCCGGTGGGTCGAATAATCTGCTCGACCACCACACCCGCGGATTTCGTCAGCTCATACGGTCCCGGCGTCGCCGAGACATAAAGCACCTGGTTCACGCGGCTCTCGAACTCATCGAATTTCAGCGGACGATTGTCCGTCGCCGAAGGCAGCCGGAATCCATAGTCGACCAGATTTTGCTTACGCGAGCGATCGCCATGCCACATGCCGTGAATCTGCGGAACCGTCGCGTGCGATTCGTCGATGAAGACCAGATAGTCGCGCGGAAAGTAATCGAGCAGCGTCGGCGGCGGCTCGCCCGGAAGCCGGCCGGAAAAGTGGCGCGAGTAGTTCTCGATGCCGTGGCAGTAGCCGACCGACTTGATCATCTCGAGGTCGAAGCGGGTGCGCTGGTGAATGCGCTGCGACTCCACCAGGCGGCCCTGCGATTCAAGCTCCTTCTCCCACCATTCCAGTTCTGCGAGGATGGACTCGATCGCCGTCTTCTTCCGCTCCGGCTGCACCACATAGTGGCTCTTGGGGTAGATGGGCAGCCGCGCGTACTTCTGCTTCACCGTGCCGAAGAGCGGATCGATCTGCGCCAGGGTGTCGATCTCGTCGCCGAAGAGTTCGATGCGGTAGGCGTTCTCGTCGTAGGTGGGATAGACCTCGATGACGTCGCCGCGCACGCGAAAAGTGCCGCGGCGAAAATCGGCATCGTTGCGCTCGTACAGGATCTCCACCAGTCGCTTGGTAATATCTTCACGGCGAATCTTCTGCCCTTTTTCGAGCAGCAGGAGCATGCCGAAATAAGCTTCCGGCGAGCCCAGTCCGTAGATGCAGGAGACGGAAGAGACGATGATCGCATCTCGCCGCTCGAAGAGCGAGCGCGTAGCCGAGAGCCGCAGCTTGTCCAGCTCCTCATTGATCGTCGCCTCCTTCTCGATATACAGGTCGCCGGAGGGGATATAAGCCTCGGGCTGGTAGTAGTCGTAATAGGAGACGAAGTATTCAACGGCGTTGCCGGGAAAAAACTGCTTGAACTCGTGATACAGCTGCGCAGCAAGTGTTTTGTTATGCGCCAGGATGAGGGCAGGGCGGTTCAGCTCCTCGATGATCTTGGCCATGGTGTAGGTCTTGCCGGAACCGGTAACCCCGAGCAGCACCTGGTGCTTCTCGCCCGCATTCACTCCCTGGACCAGCTCCGGGATGGCGCGGGCCTGGTCGCCGCGAGGCTGGTAATCGCTCACTAATTGGAAATCCACCTCTCTATCGTAACGAATGGGGCGGAAAGCGGCGGGAGAGCTGGCACGAGGCGATTTTTCTGATTTTTTGCCGATGAAATCAGAGCGGTTGCCGGCCAAAAACCTGCGCAGCCCCGCACCCAATAAAATCCGGTGAATCGCTAAACAATTCACCGCGATGTGCCGAAAAGCAGATTGAGGATGGCTGTCCCCAACGCACGAGGAGAAACCATGCAGATCAGCAACGAACCTTCTGTAGCCCCAATCGCTCCGGTGTCCGAGCAAGAGCAGATCATCAAGCAGGCCGCGCAGACCGCCGCCACACCGGCTCCTCCCACGCAGAGCAACGCGGTGACCGCTGTCAGCGAAACGCTGGCCGCCGTCTACTTCACCTCCGCCGCGGGAAAGCAATTCTCCGCGAGCGTCGATCAGGCGGGAGCCGAATACGTCGCGAACCTGCCCTATCCGCCGGGCGGCACCGTAACCGCGGACACCATCGGCGCCGCCGAAACCGACATCGCTATCAAAATCGACGAGCTGATTTAAGCCCTTCAGAATTTGCCGCAAACGGCCGCAACGGCGCCGATACGGCACGAGACGAACTGGGCGATCCCATCGAGAAGATGCCAGGCCACCCCATCTTCCTAGAGGGCTTGATGAGGTGCGTCTGAGCGTTGACTCCGAGCGGCCAGCCGCACGGCCGCCCTCTGCAGGTTATTGTCCAAACGTATCGCTTATACTGAAAACATAGGAACCACCTATGGAATTTCAGCAGTTGAAATACGTGTGCGCCATCGCCGACACCGGCAGCTTCAGCCGCGCCGCCGAGCGCTGCCATGTGGCGCAGCCCTCGCTCTCGCAGCAGGTTTTAAAGCTCGAAGAAGATCTCGGCGCGAAGCTGTTCGATCGGCTGGGACGCAGCGTTCGCCTCACCGAGGCAGGACGCGCCTTCCTGCCTCACGCGCGATCCATCCTCCACCAGATGGAAGCCGCCCGGTGCGGCGTTGAGGACAAGCGCGACGATATTCGCGGCAGCGTGTCGGTGGGCGTGATCCCCACCATCGCGCCCTATCTGATGCCGCAGTGCATCGCTGCATTCTCAAAGCGATATGCCGACGCCAAGCTGCGCATCGTCGAAGAGACAACCCCGCTTCTGGTCGAGAGCCTGCGCAGCCTGGCCATCGACGTAGCCATCCTGTCACTGCCCCTCAAGCACAAGGACTTCGAAGTTTTTCCTCTGCAGACGGAGCCGCTGTTTGCCGTGCTGCCTCGGGATCACAGCCGCGCCGAAGCAAAGACTCTGGCGCTGAAGGATCTGAAGGGCGAATCCTTTGTGCTGCTCCGCGACAGTCACTGCTTTCGCGACATCAGCATGGCCGCCTGTACACGTGCCAAGGTCGATCCGCGCATCGCCTTCGAGAGCGGTCAGTTCAGCAGCCTGCTGGGGATGGTGGCAGCCGGCGTGGGCGTATCCCTGGTTCCGGAGATGGCCGTCGATCCCAACTCCAATTGCAGCTTCGTCCGGATCTCCGATACCCAGGCTTCGCGCACCATCGTGGCCGCAGTGCTGCGCGGACGATCCTTCAACCGCGTGCAGGCAGCCTTCCTCGCGCATCTGCGCGACTACGCCGCGGCCGGCATGCCGGCGCGCAGCAAAGCCGCCATCAAAAGTTGAAGCGCATGGCCAGTTGCAGGCGGCGCGGCGGTTCGGCGCTGGTCACCTGCCCAAAGTCGGGACTGCCTTCGGTGGTGTCGACGAACGACCCATTGGGGTGATTCAGCACATCGAAGGATGAAATCGAAAGGCCGAGGGTCGGGCTCTTGTCGATCTCCTTCGGCTCCAATTTGAAGTCGTAGCCCCAGCGCAGATCCAGGTCCGCATAGTCCGGACCTATCTCCGAGTTGCGAGCCACGCCCTCGGGACGCGCATTGAAGAGGTTGTCCCCGAAAGAATCGGTTCCGGTCAGAACCGACCATGGATGTCCGCTGTTGGCGAATACACCAACGCCAAGATTCAGCAGATGCTGCGGGTTGATCGAGCCATAGAGCCCGAAGTGGTTGCGTTGGTCCCACGAGGCCGGCCCCCACTCCGCGTTCGGCTCCTGCTGGTTCTGAGGAAACCACGTGATGCCGTCGGTGTTGTTGGCGTAGTGGCTCCAGGTGTACCAGGCAAAGCCGGTGAAGCGCTTGTTGAAGCGGCCGCGATAGTTGATATCGAGCGCCGAGCCGATCTGCGTGCCCGCCGACTGAATCTGGCGCAGCTGCGAGACGTTGGGATTTGGCCTGGTTGTGTAGTCGGGACCGAGCGGCGCATTGACGTCGATGGAGCGGAAGACATCCACACCGCGGTTCATCCGTCCGCCAATAGAAACCGTTCCCTTCTCGCCGACTCTGCGGTCGAGCGATAGACCATATTGGATCTGATAGGGCGTCTTAATGCCCGGCGCGAGCTCGACGAGCGACGGCGGCAGCGCAGTCGTATCGACGCAATCAGCAATGGGAAAGCATAGCGGCTGCTGGTTAGCCGAGAGCTGCAGCAGCCGCAGCTTGGCAAACTGATAGCGCGCGAGATCGACCAGCGGCCCGGAGCCGGTGCGGTCGTAGTAGATGCCTCCGCCGCCGCGCAGCACCAGGTCATGCGCCTGATCCCACACCCAGGCAAAAGAGAGGCGCGGAGAGAAGTTGTTACGATCCCCTCCCAGAAAGTTCTGCCAGTCGTAGCGCAGTCCCGGAGTCACCGAGAACCACGGCTTCAACTTGATCTGATCCTGAAAGAATCCGCCCACTTCCTGCTGGTGATAAACGAAGCGCGTCTGCCCCTGCTGCATGGAGAAGCCGGAGGGACTGTTGGCCTGCTGATTCTGAATCGCCGTGGTGACCAGCGTGCCGGTTGCGTCATACGTGGGGCTGAAGGTGTAAGTGCCGTCCTGATTGGTGAGATCGTCGCGCACGCGGCGGCTGAAGTGCGGCAGGTTCATGCCGAACTTCATGGTGTGCGGCCCCTGCGTCCAGGTCACCATCTCGTTGGCGCGCAGGTTGTATTCGGTATTCACCTGATCGGCCTGGGCGCTACCGCCCGTGTAGTTGCCGTTAACGCGAATCTGCGGGCCTTCCTGCACATCGCTCACCGGATCGTAGCTGCGCTCGAGCACAATCGAAGCCTGGTTCAGCTTTGTCGGAGAAAGGATGTAGTCGTCGTGAAAGATCAGATCGTCTTCGCGCGTCTCCGTGTTATATCCAGCCTCCGGCAGCGTCTGGTTGCCCACGCCGGAGTTGCGATTGGTCGCGTCCTGAAAGGCATACATCACCGACGCGCTGTTCTTGTCGCTGAACTGATGCCCGATCCGGAAGGAGAACTCGGTATCGCGCGTAGGCGCAGGCACATTGACGTTGAAGATGCCGTTGGGATTATCCGGCGCCGGCGCCACCGTCGCATTCACCACCGCGTTCAGATCCTCTTCCGCGCGATTGAAAGAAAACAGGAACATGGTGTTCTTCGAATGCAGGACAGGACCCGTGAGATTGCCCTCGTAAATGCGGCGCTGCTCGAATGGCTTGCTGGGAGAGAAATCCTGCTGCGCATTCAGCGCCGAATCACGGAAGAGAAAGTTGAACTGCCCGTGATAGGCGTCCGCCGACTGCTTGGTGATGATTTCGATCTGGCCGCGGCCGGGGCGATAATACTGCGCCGAGTAGGGGTCCTGATTGATGTGGACCTCCTGCACCGCTGACGGCGATACCACGGACCGGTTCGCCTCGACGCCGTCGACCATCAGGCCCGAGCCTGCAGTGCCTGCATCTCCGGAATCGAGAAAACTGCCCATCGCGGTTACAAAATCGTTGTCGAAAACGGGAAGATCTTTCAGATCGCTGGAGGTCATCACCGCGGTGTCGCCGTTGTTCTCAGAAGCAGTAAGATCCACCTGCGATCCTGCGCTCACCGTCACCTGCTGCACGGCCGCAGCGACACTCAGCGTGATGGTCAACGCTGCCGGCGAACCACTCGCCGCAACCGTCACCGCGGCAGTCGCTGTCTGGAAACCAGCCAGACTAGCAGCGACCGAATACGCTCCGGGCTGCGGAGCCAGCATCCGAAAGCTGCCCGACGCATCCGTAGTGGTTGTCGACACAGTCGCGCCGGTCGCATCGGTGAGCGATACTTGAGCGCCCGGAATGATCGCGCCCGAGGGATCCTCTACCGTTCCGGTCACAGCAGCTGAGGCGGCGGGCGATGCCGCCAATGCTGATGAGGGAATCAGAGACGCGGACTGCGCAAAGGCGGAGGAGCAGAGCAGGGTGGCTGCAAAAACAAAACGGATCGTCGAACAAGTCAAGATGTGTCTCCCAAGGCAAAAGAAACTCAAGATGCAAATGCATCTCGAAGTTTTGAAATCGTTTCCATTGCAGTCGAGAGAAACAACGCACTCTGCGCCTCGGTGTTGAAGCAAGAGCGATCCGCACCGAAGTCCGGGAACGCTTCTTAAGAATGCATTTCGATTGCGATGGGACTATGTAAAGCGGTGGCACTCCGAAAGAGATGAAGCCTGCGGTGCGCGTCTAATGCTTGGCTCAGCGATGCGCGCTTGTCGAGTTGAATGCTGTAGCCCATTCCGCAGCCGTATCGACCAGGCAGTCAGAGGGGATTGACTCCAATGTATGCGAGGACAGGCCGAACCTGCAACCAATGATCCAGGCTCCGGCACGGCGCGCCGTCAATACATCCACGTCCGAGTCGCCAACCATCACTGTTTCCTCGGGGCTCACGCCGGCCTCGCGGATCAACGCATTCAGCCCCTCGGGATCGGGCTTCTTGGTGCCGAAACTATTCCCGCCATAGATCTGGAAGAAGTAGGGGCTCAGCTTCAGAGCTTCGCAGATGGCCAGCGAAGGACCGATTGGCTTGTTGGTCAGCACCGCCATCGCGCGCGCAGAGCCGTCAGGCATGGTCTTGAGAGCCTCGAGCGAGGAGAACACGCCCGCATAAACATAGGTGTGATCCAGCTTGTGCTCGCGATAGTAGTCGAGAAAGCGCTTCAGCCCTTCCTCGACAAGATGCTCCTCCTCGGGATCGCCAAGCGCCCGGCGCACCAACATACCCGCGCCATCGCCGATGTAAGTGGCGATGATCTCCTCAGGCAGCGGCTGGCGCTGCATCTGCGTGAGCATGGCATTGATGGACTGCGCGAGATCCTTGCGTGAGTCGATGAGCGTGCCGTCGAGATCGAAGACGATCAGACGAATGGAATCAGCAGGAATGGGATTCGCAATGTGCAGCATGGTTCCAGTCTAGCTGCCCAGCGCTGTTGAGAGGGATGATGAGGCATCTTCTAGCTCCGAGTCAGTGATTACCCAAATGAATTTGTCATCCCGACCGAAGCGAAGCGGAGCGGAGGGACCTGCAGTTTCCTACCGTGTGCTCGGAGAGAGCACTGTTTTCGGAGAGGGCGTGTTTTTCGGAGAGGGCGTGTTTTCAGAGAAAGCGCGTTTTCAGAGGGAAGCGCGTTTTCAGAAGGAAGCACGCTTTCCGGAGGAAGCGTGCTTTCCGGAGAGAACACGATTTTCAGAGAGAGCACGGTTTTACGGAGGGAGCGTGAGGCTTCAGCCTCACGACTTAACCGCCCAACTCCGAGGGCTTCAGCCCCGGGCCTTCCTAAACCAGACCCAACTTCGTCCGAAGCCTCGTCTAAATACTCTGCGCCTTCCACCGTCCGCGGCGAAACAGCACAATGCTGATAACCGCGATCGTGCACTCAGCAATAACGATCGACAACAGCGCCCCCACCGTGTGCAGGGAGGTGCGCGTCGCGAGGTACCATGCCAGCGGCAGCTCCAGCACCCAGAAGCCGAAGAAGTTCACGATGGTCGGAGTAATGGTGTCTCCCGCGCCATTGAAGGCCTGCAGCATCACCATCGCATAGGCATAGCCGATATTGCCGCAGCTCATCACCCGCAGCGCCGCAGCCGCCAACGGCACGACCGCGGGATCATTGACGAAAAGCCGCACCGCGGGCGTGGCAAATACAAAGAAGAACACGCCGATGCTGCCGAGGAAGAGCATGTTGTAGAAGCCGGTGCGCCATACAGCCTGCTCCGCGCGATCAGGACGGCGCGCCCCGAGATTCTGGCCCACCAGCGTGGCCGCCGCATTGCTCAACCCCCACGAAGGCAGGATGAAGAAGATAACGATGCGGATGGCAACGGTATATCCGGCAACAGCAGCCGATCCGAAGAGAGCAATGATGCGCACCAGGCCGATCCAGCTGGCATTGGCGATGGTGAACTGCAGGATGCCGGTCAGCGACACCCGCAGCAGCCTCCACAACACCGCTACGTTCAGCCGCAGATGCCGCGCCATCACGTGGATGCGCTCAGTCCCCTTCAGCAGCCGGTAGAACTGGTAGAGCACGCCGATGCTGCGGCCCGTGCAGGTGGCCAGCGCTGCCCCCGTAACCCCGAAACGATGGAATGGGCCAAGGCCGAAGATCAGGCAGGGGTCGAGAATCAGGTTGATGATGTTCGAGACCCATAGCAGGCGCATGGCAATGGCGGCATCGCCCGCTCCGCGAAAGATCGCGTTGTTCAGGAAGAGCATGATGATCGCGCCGCATCCGCCCAACGCAATGCGCGCGTAGCCGGAACCGCTGGCGACAATGCTCGGAGATGCGCCCATGGCCCGGAGCAGGTTCGGTGCGAAAATTCCGGTGGGGATGCCCACCGCCAGCGAGATCAGCACGCCGAGAGCGATGGCCTGCACCGCCGAGATGGCCGCGTCCTCCGGATCTTTTTCCCCGATGCGGCGCGCGACCATGGCTCCGGTCGAAAGCGCCAGCCCCATCCCTACAGCGAAGACCAGCATCAGCATCGATTCGGTCAGCCCGACCGTGGCCACGGCATCCGCGCCCAGCCTTCCCACCCAGAAGACGTCGACGACGGCAAAGAGCGATTCCAGAACCATCTCCAAAACCATGGGAATGGCGAGCAGCAGGATGGCGCGGTTCAGATTTCCGGCGGTATAGTCCTGGTGCGATCCGCGCAGGGCTTCGCGCACCGACGACCAGAGGCCGGGTGTAGCTGGAATTACGGGCTCGGAGGCAGAATTCATCTTAGTGTGCCGCGACTCTACAAGATATGCTGTTGACCATGGTTATACCTGTCCGTTCGCTCGCTCTACTGGCTGGGTTTTGTATCACTTGCTCGCAGTTTTCTTTGGCCTTCGATGACAACCGCTTTCCTTCTAATGAAGACTTGCGCCATGTACGCAGCATGTCGCAGCCCCATCTCTCACCCGACGGCCGCAGCGTGCTGCTCACGGTGACCGATTCAACCGCCGACGGCGCGAAGAACCATCTCTGGCTGGTGGATATTAAACAGAATACCGCGCGCCAGCTCACCTGGTCCGAAGCCGGCGAAAAGCGAGGCGAATCGCAGGGCAAGTGGATGCCCGATGGCGACAGCATTTTGTTTCTCGCCCACCGCGGCGAACACACCCAGCTCTATCGCCTGCCCATGGAAGGCGGCGAGGCTCGCGCCTACGATCTGAAGATCGCTCCGCCCGTGGATACATCCACGCTGGCCGATGCCATTCCTCCGCGCAAGGAGGAATCGTCTCCCGCAAAGATCGAGCCGCTGCCCATCGACGTACAGAATTACGATCCTTCGCCCGATGGAAAGTGGATCGCCATCCTCGCACACGATCCGGAGACTCCAGGCGAGAAGAAAGCGCACGATGACAAAGCCGACGCCGTCTGGGTCGATCACGATCCGCACGGCTCGCGCCTCTATCTGCTCGATACAGACAACGAGAAGATGACGGTAGCCGGTGTGCCGCCCGACGTTCACAGCATCGCGTGGAGCCGCCAGGGCGATCGCTTGATGGCCGTTGCCGGCGGCATGAACAATATTGGCGATCTCGCCCCTGCTGACACCACATGGCTGGTCAGTGTCGGCGATCCCGCCCACCCCAGGCAGCTCAAAGAGTTTCCGGCAACCATTCAGAGCGGTGTGTGGTCAGAGGATGCCAAGCGATTTTATTTCCTGGCCCAGTCCACGAAGGACGCGCCTCCCGGCTATCACGATCTATTTGTCTTCACCTTCGCCGACGGCAGCATTCAGGATATGACTCCAGACTTCACCGGCTCCCTCTCTCACGAGATGCCATTGATCGATGATGGCAAGATTCTCGTTCCCGCCGAAATGGGAGTTCATGTAGGCGTGCTGCGGATCGATAGCGAGAAGCAGGAGCCGGTCAAATTCGAAACCGTCACGGTTACACAATTGAATACCAACGCGAAACAGAATGGCTGGGTGTGGCTGGGAGCCAGCAGCACGCAACCCATGACGCTCTATTATTCCGAGAAGCTTGGCCATAACGAAAAACCTCTCAACGCGCCGACGCTCCTGCCGGCGACCTGGCCCCAGATCAACTCGCAGGTAGTGAGCTGGAAGAATGAGGGCCAGTCCATCGAAGGCCTGCTCTATCTGCCGCCGCAGGCCGCGACGCATAAGGTGCCGCTCATCGTCGACGTGCACGGCGGGCCTACGGGCGCCTTCGAGGATAGCTACTATCCGCTGGTCGAATACCTGCTTGGCCAGGGCTGGGCCGTTCTGCGCACTAATCCGCGCGGCAGCACCGGCTATGGCGCAGCCTTCGCCGCGGCGAATAAGAACGATCTCGGCGGCGCGGACTATCGCGACATTATGACCGGCGTCGACACCGTCATCGCGCGTTATCCCATCGACGCGACCAAGCTCGGCCTCATGGGATACAGCTATGGCGGCGAGATGGCCGGCTTTGTCGAAGGCAAAACCGATCGTTTCAAAGCCATCATCAGCGGAGCTCCGGTGATCGACCAGAACAGCGAATACGGAACCGAGAGCGGCTCATGGTACGACCGCTGGTTCTACGGCAAGCCATGGGAGCACGAGGCCGATGTCTGGCGGCAAAGCCCACTCGCAGGCGCCTCGCATGCGAAGACCCCGTTCCTGCTGCTGCAGGGCGAATCCGATACCACCGACCCGCTCGGTCAGAGTCTCGAGATGTACCGCGCGCTGCGGCAGATGGGGGTGCCGGTAGAGATGGTCCAGTATCCACGCGAAGACCACGGACCGCTCGCGGGAGGCATCTTCGGAAGCCCCACCCCCGAGCCATGGCACGGCTTCGACGGGCGCCAGCGCATCGTGAAGTTCTTCAAAACGGCTTTTGGAGAGTAAGAAAACTTCTTTGAAACGGCCTTTGATGAAGTGAGAACTTCCACAAGCGCTCAGGCATAGCGTGAACTAAATCTCAAACCGTCATTCCGACGACCGACGGGAGGAAGAATCTCAGCGATGCTCGGCCTCAAACATCGCTGAGATTCTTCACTTCGCTGAGAATGACGTTCGCTGTCAGAACGGCGTTCACGGGACAACTCAACAACGTCCTCACACCGCAGTAGTCTGACGCGCGAGAGCCCGCCGCAGCACCACCTCGAACGCGGACTTCAGCTCCAGATACTCCGCCTCCGACAGCTTCCCTTCCAGCCTCTCCGTCTCGAGCGAGAAGAGTTCATCCTTCAGCGCAGCCAGCAGCGATCCGCGTGGCTCGCCCGTTACGCGTCCCGGCAACGCAGCTGCAACCTCGGGAGTGCGCACCAGCGGCGACGGGAGAGGCGCAGCCGGCGCTGTCTCAACCGGCTTGCCGCGCAGAAAGAACGCCGCGGCAATCACCAGCACCAGGGCCAGGCCGCTCAGGATCCACCACTTGTATTTCTGCAGCGGATCGGGCGTATCGATTGGAGCTCCCAGCCCGATGCCGGGGCGCGTATCGCTCTCGGCGCTCGCCGGACCACCACCCGCCGCAGGTGGCATCGCGTTCGCACCGGAGCTATCCCCCGCCTGCTGTTGCTGCTGCTGCGAGTCGCGCGGCATCACGCCTTCCCCGGAAACGGTGAAGTCAAGAGCCTGCGATGGCTGCACATTCTTGGCCAGAAAGGTCTGTGTCGCGGTATCGATGTCGGTCGCCTGAAAAGCCGGACCGCCATCGAACTTCATGCTCTTCGGCAGCATGATGGCCAGGTTCTGCGTCGGCAGCGCCAGCTTCGGCGTGAATTTGTAACTGCCACTGTAACTTAACGTGTAGCTGATCTGGAAGCGCGTCTCGCCGGGACGAACGGGAAAGACAAAGGCGTAGCGTCCCTTCTCGCCAGTCGGCATCGGCGATGACGAAACCGGCATGCCCGCCGGCCCCATCGCCGCCGAGGCTTCAATCTTCGCGTCAGCCGGCAGATAAATGGGATAAGCCTCTTTGCTGAACTGGGTGCGCGGAGGATTCGACTCGTTCTTCACGAAGAAATTCTCGATCACCCGCATCCCCTGCGGCCCGGCCTCGATGCGCATCACGTCGGCTTCCGTGCTGACTCCTTCCACCTTCGGCGAAACGTCGTAGACATCGATATCTACGCTCGTCTTTCCCGGCTGGACCGGCTCGAAGTAAGCAGCCTTCTGGTGGTCAACGCGGATCAGGTGCATCCCGTTGTCCGGCACATCGATGCTGTAGTGGCCGGTCGCGTCGGTTTTCGTGCGTCCCGCCTCCTGCATACCCTGGGCGAAGCCGATCAGGACCACATCGTCCCCGGCTGCGGCCTTGTTGTTCGTTTTATCTGTAACTTTTCCAGTTACAGTTGCCGCAAAAGAGGGAGAGACGCCGGCAACCAGGAGAGCAAAGGCGAGAGCCGCGCAGGAGCGCAGTCGTAGAGCAGATTTCATTCGTTTCCTCGGTTTCAATTCCGGCGGTGTCGGCATCCGATACGTCAGCGCGGCTGGGCTTCGAGCAGGTCGATCTCGGCCACGACCTCTGCGGCTTCGGTTTCCAGAATCCCCTGCTGCGCGGCGTAATCTTCCTCGACATACTTGCCCGCGCGGTATTCGAAGTTCAGGTCGCGCAGGTTATCGTAGAGCACCTCTTTGCGCTCGCGCAGGTATTCGAGACGAGTCTTCTGCGTCTGCGATTCCACATGGCGCTCCGGATAAAAAACGTAGATCAGGATGCCGATCAGCATCAGGCTGCAGGCGACAATAGTCATAGCTCGGTCTCCCGGTGAATGCGATCGCGTATGCCCTGGAACTGCACGGAACGCTGCACCGGAGGCAGCGCGGCTGTGCGAAGCCTCCAGCGCCGGACCAGCACCATCGTGCCGGCGATGCCCAAGAGGAGAAGTATAGGCGGCATGATCCACGCCAGGATGTTGAATTTCGTCAGCATCGGAGCAGCCAGGATCGTCGGTCCGTATTTTTCCTGGAACGCCGCAAGAATGCTTTCGTCGTTTCCACCCTGTGAAAGGCTCGTGCGCAACTCACCCAGCATGCGATCCGAATCAGGGCAGCCCAGGTGATTGCACTCGATCAAAATCTGTCCGCAGCCGCACGCGCACATCATCTTGTGGCCGAGCTCGTTATAGCGCGTCGCATTGTCGGCAGCGCCCATGGTCAGAACCGCCACGAGCACCACCATTAGCACGCGAGAAATTACGGAGATGCGCCGCATCAATCGCCTCCCCGCGCCGGCAGCGCGTCAGCAACAGCGGCAGACTGCACCCGGTTGCGGCTCGCAGCCAGGGCTGCGGTCATGTTCGGGAACAACGCCACACCTGTTCCGAAGACAATGATGGCCACGCCGATCCATATCCATGCAACCAGCGGATTCAGAAACACTTTGATGATGGGCTGGCCGGTGTCGGGATTCTTGCCCGCATAGATCACGTACAGATCCCAGGCCAGCGTCGAGTGGTTGGCCACCATCGTCGATGGTTGCTGGCTCGCGATATAGAAGCGCTTCTCCGGCGCCAGTTGCGTAATCTTCTTGCCGCCGCGATAGACGTCAAGCAGCGCGAATTCGGTGTCGTAATTGGCGTTCGAATCCTGCGAATAGCTCTGGCACTCCAGCCGGTAGGGTCCGATGTTCAGGCTCTCCTTGAAGCCGAGCTCCTGCTCTTTGCTCTGGTTAAAGGCGCTCCCGGCAATGCCGATAAAAATCACTACCACGCCGAAGTGGACGATGTACCCACCATAGCGGCGCGTATTGCGGCGAGTCAGCTGCACCATCGAGGCCAACAGTCCCTGACCGGTGTGGCGAGAGATCACACCCGCGCCGCGCAGGAACTCGGCACTGATGGCAGTGACCACCATCGCCGCCAGGACAAAAGCAAAGAAGGCATAGAACGATCCCTGGCCGTCGGTGGTAAAGATCTCCCAGGGATGCACGCCGCACACAATTACCACGACCGCGGCTACCAATCCCGCAATGCAGGGCAGAACGAAGTTCTTGCGGATGCTCTTGAATGACGAGCTGCGCCACGCCAGCAGCGGTCCAATGCCGGTCAGGAAAAGCAGAAAAAGTCCGATGGGCACGGCAACGCGATTGTAGAAAGGCGCGCCAACCGTAACGCGATTGCCCTGAACGTATTCTGACAACACCGGGAAGAGCGTTCCCCACAGCACTGTGAAACAGGCAGCCAGCAGCACCAGGTTGTTGAACAGAAAGCTCGACTCGCGCGAAACCAGTGACTCCAGCTTGTTATCGGCCTTCAAATGATCGCGCTGCAGGATGAAGGTAAACAGGCATACCGACAGCACAATGATTAGGAAGGCCCAGAACCAGCTGCCGATCGACGACTGTGCGAAGGCATGAACGGAGCTGACCAGGCCCGAGCGGGTGAGCAGCGTCCCGAAGATCGCCAGCATGAAGGTGGAGAAAATCAGCCACACATTCCACGTCTTCATCATGCCGCGCTTCTCTTGCATCATCACCGAGTGCAGAAAGGCAGTGCCGGTGAGCCACGGCATCAGCGAAGCATTCTCAACCGGATCCCAGCCCCAGTATCCGCCCCAACCCAAAACCGAATACGCCCAGTGCGCACCGAGAAAGATGCCGCAGGTCAGGAAGAGCCACGTCACCATCGTCCAGCGGCGGGTGATGTGAATCCACTTCTCTCCGGGATAGCGCATCATCAGCGCGCCCAGCGCAAAGGCGAAGGGCACTGCAAAGCCCACATATCCGAGATAGAGCATCGGAGGATGGATCACCATCTCCGGATACTGCAGCAGCGGATTGAGCCCGAAGCCATCCTGCGGAACGGTTCCGCCCACCAGCGAGAAGGGCATCGCAGCAAAATTCAGCAGCAACAGGAAGAAGACCTGGATGCCGGCCAGGATGGTCGAGGCGTACGCAGTCAGCTTGACATCGACCTTGTGGCGCAGACGCAGGACGAATCCATAGGCCGCGAGTAGCCACGCCCACAGCAGCAAAGAGCCTTCCTGACCTGACCACAGCGCTGCGAATTTATACGGCCCAGGCAGCGCGCGGTTGGAGTGGTGCAGGATGTAGGCGACGGAAAAGTCGTTGTTGAAGGCCGCCCAAACTAGCGCGAAGGCCGCGGCAGTCGTGGCTACAAAGCTTCCGATGCCGGCGCGACGCGCCGTTTCGGCCAGTTTCTCAGGAGTGACGCGGGCTCGTGCACCGGTCGCAAGCTGGCGAAGCGCCACCGCGCCTGCGAGAAGCGTGTATCCGCTGAGAGCGAGAGCGAGCAATAGGGAAAAACTGCCGAATGTAGGCATAGGATCGACAGTTCATTGTCGCAGACAGCTCGAACCTCAGCAATTCAGGAGTGAATTGCGGGAGGAAAAGCAGACCACGTAGACAGAAGCTTGAATAAAGCTAGGCGCTGCGGCTGATGGGACCGTCGAGAATCGATGCGGTCAAAGCGACGAGCATATCCGGCGCGAAAGGCTTCACGCGAAAGATCACGTTCATGCCCTCATACTCGCCTTCAGCATCGGCCAGCCCGCTCAATACTAGAACGGGAATCTTGGGCAACTGCTCTCGCAGCTTCTCGACAAACTGGGGACCATTGATGCCAGGCATCCAGTGATCGCTGATGATCAAGCCAATCGAGCCCAGCAGCCCTTCATCTTCCAAAATCTGCAGTCCCTGTGCGGCTCCGGAAGCGATGACGACGGAGCGCCCCGCCCGCACCAGAATGGCCCGACGGGTTGTGGCCTGTACAACATTGTCATCAACTAAAAGAATCTCAGCGGTCATCGTGTAGGTATCGTTTTCTAGGCCGATTTTGGTGGTTTCTTTGCTAGATGCACGCGTTGGGACGAGGGTTGTGCAGCAAACCTTTCCATTTTGTAACCGGTCACACGCGGAATTGCAACAGCGAATGGCCCGGGAGGACCCTATACAGCTACCCGGCAGCTACTGGATAGATACCGGCAAAGGCAAGCCGGCGGCAGAAAAAAGAGCGAGGCGGCTAGAAGCCGCCCCACTCTCGCTTGATAGTGAAAGGGTTAGAAGTTGAACTTGCCAAAGACCTGCAACACTCGCCCACCCACACCGGCCGACTGGAAGGATCCATAAGGGCTGGTGGGAGGAGCAAGGATGTTGCCGCTGCTGCCGATGCTGCCGGCAGCCACGTCGTTGGCCGGCGGTCCGAAGTTGGGGTGATTGAAGACGTTAAATGCGGAGGCGCCGATTTGAAGGGTATAGCGCTCCAGATTCAGGAACCTCTTGCTGAGCGACCAATCGGAGTCGGCATAGTGGGGACCGTAGAAGGAATTGCGCCGTACGTTGCCGAAACCAGTTTGGCTTGTGGACGTTTCAAAGTCCGCGACCGAGTTGCAGGGAGTGGCAATGCCATTTCCATTGCAGTGGTAAGTAAGTTTCGCCCCGGGAACCGCAGCGGCAAGAACCTGATCCGCTCCGGCGACGGGATAGAACGTTCCACCGACCAGGGAGCTGTCGACGATCGAGAAAGGCTGGCCGGAGCGCCAATACGATTTGCCCGAAAACAACCAGCCGCCTGCCAGAGTATTTACCAGCATTCCACGGTTGCCAAATCTTGGCATCTGGTAGACGTAGTCGGCAACGAAATCGTGCCGGAAGTCATAGTCTGAGTTCGAGTAGTTCAGGCCGGCTACGCTCAGCGGAGAGACCTGTTCGTTGATCGACCCGAGGTTGTAATACTCACCGACGCCGCCATTCGAAACATCGTCGAGTGAGTGGCTATAGGTGTAGGTTAAATCGACAGAGAGTCCATGCTGATCGATGTGCTTGTAGGTGACCGATGCACCGTTATAGTTGGAATTCGCTTCATTCAGGTATTGGTTCACAGCGTTGAAGCGCGGGTCGGGCGAATTCGTCGGTAGCCCGCCGAAGTTGGTCGATGACGAGGCGTTGACCAGAGGATTCTGGATGACCTCGTCATAACCCTTATTACCGACATAGCTGATGATGACGGCGTCGGAAGGCCCGACCTGATGCTGAATCTGCAGGTTCCATTCCAGATACTTGGGACTGCGCCAATTCTGCGGGGAAACGTTAAGGTTAGGGGCGGAGAACGGAACGCCAATGGCGGCAAGCGCGTTCGTGATCTGCGTTGCGTTTTGGCCCGTATTGAAACCGGCTTGTAGAAGGTTATTGGATTGCGCCGCGAAGTTCCCTGCGCTGGTCGGCGATGCGGTAGGAGCAACATGACCGCTGGTTACCGTCGCCGCATATAGCTGCGGGAAGTTCTGCACAAAGCCATCCAGGAAGGTTGACGCAGGCAGATCTCCGAACAAGCCAACTCCGCCGCGAACAACAGTGTGCCCGTTGCCGGTCAAGTCGTAGTTAAAGCCAAAACGAGGCTGAGCAACGACCGATTCGATGCTGGGAAAGGCATTCTGCAGACCGTTGCTGATCGCCTGATTATAAGGAGCGTCCACCGTGGAGTTGGGGAAGGAACCGTTGTACCGGGCAAAGCAATCGTTGTTGCAGAGCGGGTTTCCGGTGCGATCGAAGCGGATGCCGAGCGTCGTGTGCAGCCGCGGTGTAGCCTGCCATTCATCCTGCAGGTAGGCGCCGATGTTGTAGAGGGCGAGATACGCGGTGGATTTCTGAGCAAAGTTCTGCAAATAGTAAGACTGGCTCGGGCTGCCTGCGGGGGTGGCGGCTGGCAACGAAAGCTGGCCGGAAGCAAAGTTGTTCAGGCTCAGGAAATCGTAATAGCCGTTCTCGATCTCCTGGGCGTCGTAGTCGGAAAGATCGTCACGGCGAAAATTGTAGCCGAAACGGAAGGTGTGGCTGCCCTTGATCCAGGAGAGATCGTCGACAAACTGATACTGGGTGACGTTTCTTCCCTGCGGAAAGTAGTAAGGGGCTCCGAGAGAACCGAAGTCCGCGCCGGAGTTGATTGCGCCATCGCTAAAGCCCATATATGTCGGGAATGTCGAGAGAGTCTGAGCGAGATTCGAGGGGCCGAAGAACGCTGTGTACCAGTTGGCCGCGAAGACGAATTGGTTGGTCAGGTGAGGGTTGAAGACATAAGTGTCGTTCAACTGACCTTCGTAGGCAGGCTGCGAAGAGATGGTGTTGAATGCCGGGCTCACGAAGCTGGTGTATGTGGGCTGGGTTCCGCGATCGAGCTTGAAGCGGCCGAAAATCTTGTGCTTCTCGTTGATATCCCAGTCGACGCGCGCCGTAAACAGGTATTCCTTGTTGGTGTTCGAAGCGCTGCCGACGGCGGCGTTTTCGCAAGGAGTTGTAACTCCAAAGCCGGCCGTGCCGGCAAACTGGCCGCAACCCAGGTTGCCCGTTGAATCCTGAAGAGGACCGCCGCCCGTGGTGACTGGAATGGCAGCTTTGGCTGAAGGCGAGTTGTTATAAAGCGCGAAGGCCTGCTGGTAAAGAGGGACCGAATCCGCGGGAATATTCGCCAGAATGTAATTCTGGAACGCGGCGGTCGGGAAGACCGCGTAGCCCGACGCGGGCAGCACGTAGTGCAGACCTTCATAATCGGCGAAGAAGAAGAGCTTATCCTTAATGATGGGGCCGCCTACGTTCGCTGCCCACTCGTTCGAGATTGCGCGTTCCCGGCCGATACCGGCATTGTTGCGGAACCAGTCGTTCGCGTTCAACACGTCGCCGTTGTAGTAGTAATTCGCCATGCCGTGGAACTTATTGGAGCCGGACTTCGTGGTGTAGTTCAGAATGGCGCCGGCAGCGCGTCCATACTGAGCGCTGTAACCATTGAGAACCACGGCGGCTTCAGAGATTTCGCCCTGGCCGAGAGACAGGTTGGAAGATCCCGAGTTGTTCAGGTTCAAAAATGGATCTTCATCATCAAAGCCGTTCAGCACAAACAGGTTCGAGGTGCCGGGCAGGCCATTCGCACTGAAATTGCCATAGCTGCCGCCCGCGTTGACCGCGACTCCAGGAACGGTAAAAGCTACGGTGGTGATATCCCCACCCGGAGCGGGAAGGTTCTGAACCTGTTGTTCGTTGAAAGTAGTGATGAGGGCAGGCGACTCAGTATCCGTAAGCTGCGCAACCTGGGCAGAAACGGTGACGGTAGTATTTTCGCCGGAGGGAGACACGGTGAAGTCGATGTTGGATGTCTGATCGACCAGCACCTGAACCTCAAGCTTCGACGATGAAAGTCCAGCGGCAACGGCTCTCAACTCATATTTTGACGGCTTCAGCAGAGGGACGTTGAAACGGCCCTGTTCGTTCGACTTCGCCGTCTGGGTAGAGCCAGTTGCGGTGTCCGTGACAGTGATCGAAGCTCCCGGGACCACGGCGCCGGACGGGTCGCTGATGACACCGGTCAGCGCGCCGGTAGTGGCGGTCTGCGCCTGCGAATTCGCAGGCAGGAAGAGCAATGCTGCAAGCAGCGTCACCCCAAGGAACAGGGTTTTGATCGAGATAATCGCTGAGCGATCCGGGCAGTAGATTCTCATAGCGACTGGTTCATGCAATTGCAATGCCTTTTTAGGGTGATCCCTAAGACTTCCCTAATTGTTTGATAAGGTTAAGGTTACATATTTACCAAATAGTAACCCTGGCTCTCATCGGAGGAGCGGTTTATTCCATGAATATCCCGTTAACGAAAGGGTAACTACAGGAAACCATATTTGTGAAATTCCTTTTATGAAACAATGAATTTATATGCCTCGTTGCACCATGGGAGGACATAGCAAATGAACACTCTCAAGACCGCTTTTCTGCTTACTGCTTTGACACTGCTGCTGGTTCTGCTGGGGGATCACTTCGGCGGCCGCAACGGCATGGTTCTGGCCTTTGTCATCGCCGCGGCAATGAATTTCGTCAGCTACTTCTACTCAGACAAGCTGGCCCTCAGCATGTATCGCGCCCAACCGGTCACGCGCGAGCAGTTGCCGCGCGTTTACCAGGTCGTCGAGCGGATGACCCAGCGCATCGGGCTTCCCATGCCTAAGATTTATGTCATCCCCTCCGACTCGCCGAATGCCTTTGCCACCGGCCGTAATCCGCAGCATGCTTCCGTCGCGGTCACCAACGGCATTCTGAACCTGCTCAGCGACGACGAGCTCGAAGGCGTGCTGGCCCACGAACTGGGCCACGTCAAGAACCGCGATATCCTGACCAGCTCCATTGCAGCCACCCTCGCCGGCGCCGTCACCATGCTGGCCCGCATGGGCTATTGGGCCTCGCTCTTCGGCGGGTATGGCGGCGGACGGGACCGCGAGCGCGGCGGAGGAGGCATGGGAGCGCTCTTCATGCTGATCCTGGCGCCCATTGCGGCCATGCTCATCCAGCTAGCAGTTTCACGCTCCCGCGAATACGAGGCCGATGCCACGGGCGCTCAGATCACAGGCAATCCCTATGCGCTCGCCAGCGCGCTCGAAAAGCTCGAAGCCTATTCGAAGCGGCTGCCCATGGCCGCCTCGCCTTCGACCGCACATTTGTTTATCGTGGCTCCAGTGATCAGCGCGCGCGATCTGACCAGCCTCTTCTCGACCCACCCACCGATTCCGAAGCGAATCGAGCGTCTGATCGGCCGCCCCAGTGTCTATGGAGTACAAGACCGCTAGATGAAGACCGCAATCCGCGCAATCATCCTCCTTCTCATCGTGTTGTGGCTGGGCGGCGTGATGTTCTTTCCCATCGTCGCCGCGTCAGCCTTCACCTCCATCGCGGATACCCATGCCGCCGGAACCATCGTGGCCAAGTGCCTGCGCACTTTGCATTATGAAGGCCTGTTCGCGGGAGCTGCGATCATCCTTCTGCTACTCGCAGCGCAGACCGTGAAGGCGCTTCCCCGCCCTGTCGGCGCTCCCGTAGCGGTGACACTTATCATGCTGGCGCTGACCGCCTTTTCGCAGTTCTCCATCATCCCGCGGATGGAAAACGACCGCATCGCTGTCGGCGGAGCCATCGACGCCGCGCCTCCCAACGATCCGCACCGCGCAGAATTCAATCGCCTGCACGGAGTTTCCGAGAAGGTGGAAGAGGGCGTCCTCGTGGCCGGCATCGTCCTGGTGGTTCTGCTCGCGATGGGACCAAAAACAACGATGACAGCGGAGCGAACCTAGCTTCTGGTTTTGCAGGAGAGCGGCGGGTGCCGTCTTATCGGAGGGAGCCCTGGGCATTAGTCTGGGAAATAACCCAGAGCAAAGTGGGGACTTCAGCCCCCGGCTATGCATCGGACCGGGTATAGACCAGCCCAGACCGGGTGCCCCACATCTCGATTTTGAGATGTGGGATTGGGATTACGAAACCCGTGTCGATCACCACTAGAACGAGCGCCGAAGGCGCAATCGCCTGGTCGGCCAGTCGCTCTCCGAGCGAAGATGAATTCTCCGGGAATTTGCGCGGGAGAAAGAACCACATCGCACAGCGCTGCTATCATGAAGGATTGCCCTAGCCCCGCTTTTGTCGGCTGTGGGTCATATGTGCATTCTTCCGGCTGGTTGAACCAGCCGCCCCATCGTTCCTCTGAGTCATGATCCATAGATCGGGAATCTTATGTTGCTTTCGCTTACGCTCGGACTTCTCGCTGCCCTTGCCGATATTCTCGGCGGCCTCATGCTGGTGCGCCACAATTGGAGTAAGCGCTACCTGCGTTACTTCATCGCCATCGGCGCGGGATTTATGCTCTCCGTCGCACTGCTGGAAATGATGCCCGAGAGCCTCCATTTCTCCCCGAAATGGTCGCCCGTTCTCATTCTCGCCGGATACTGCGCCATCCATCTTCTGGAGCACACCATCACGCCGCACTTCCACTTCGGCGAAGAGACACATCATCACGAGTTCGTCTCAGCGCATACCGGCTATTCGGTCCTGGTCGGCCTGGCGGTGCACGCGCTTTTTGACGGCGTGGCCATCGGCTCGGGGTTCGTGCTCTCCAGCTGGCTGGGCTGGCTGATCTTCTTCGCCGTCTTCCTGCACAAGATGCCCGAGGGATTCACGGTAGCCTCGGTCATGCTGGCCTCGGGACGAAGCCGCCGCGCGGCACTGATTTCGGCTATGATTCTGGCGCTCACCACCGTGCTCGGAGTGCTGGTCATCAACCTGCTGCCAGGATGGGTAGAGGCGGGACTACCGCTTTCGGCGGGCGTCTCCATCTATGTGGCGGCCACCGACCTGGTTCCGGAGGTAAACCGCGAGCCGGGCATCCGCATGGCGTTGGTCTTCTTCGCCGGAGTGCTGATGTTCCTGCTAATCAAGCTGCTGGTTCCGTCGATTTAGAGTCTGTTATGCCCTTTTGGGCATAACAGACTCTAGTGATGCGGCCGGGAATGCCGTGAGAGCGTAGTTCGAATGGCAGCGGGAATTTTTCTGACCAACTCGCCCACACCAATCTGTTCGTGCTCCAGCTTGTACATAAAACCGGGATGCACCAAAGCAAGAGGCAAATGCCGAGGTCGCGCTGCCTCAGCCATCAGTTTGGGATATGCGGATAACCTGTGGCTGGCTACAAAAATGAACATATTCTGCCGGTACCACCACGCGATGCGGTCGTCGTCCCACAAGGCATCCCGCAAACAATCGATGCAGGTATAGCCTCGCGCGTTAAACAGCGATGTCCAATATTGAGGCCACTGTTCGTTCACGTGATGAGTGCCGCCTTGCGATGGAATCGCCGCCGAGAACAGAATCACATCGCCATGCTTCGTGAGCGTATCGATAAAGGTTGTGGCTCGATCGTTGGAGAGATGTTCCGCGACTTCGAGTGACATCACCAAATCGAAAGTCCGCTTCAGTTCCAAGGGTTGGGTGATATCGGCTCGAACGAAATGATCCTTGGGGATGACAAGGAGAGCATCGGAAACATACTCACCGTCAATGCCGGTGATATCTCCAATCCCCAGTTCGGTAAATGAGCGCAGCCATGTACCCACACCGCAGCCGAAATCGGCCACGCTTTTTGAATCGCAGAGTGAAAGCACGCGGGGTATCACCACACCCGCAGAGATGAGGGAGGCATCCTTTTGGCTGTTAAAGAATGCGGCGTTGTAGGGGGAACGCGCCATGTCGGACTGTCCTTAATCAATGGTCAGCAAGATTCGAATCCTGCATGCCCACTCCTGTCAAGGACAACATGGCGCTCGCGTGCTTTGAGTTAAACCGCTATTGTGCGGCTACCGCTGATGCCTGCTTCTCTTTCCACAGCTTGTAAAGCCCCCAGGCGGCAACGGTGCAGGCGTCCTGGATCGTTCCGTCGAGGAGCATTTGCTCGAATTCGGCGACGGTCGCGGTCTGCAGCACCAGGTCGTGCTCTTCGGGGTCGGGATCGGTCCCGGCCGGGGTCAGGCCGGTGGCCAGGTAGACGTGCTGCTTCTGCCGGGTGAAGCCGTAGGCAATCCAGAGCATCCCCAGGTAGGTCATCGAGTCGGCGATCAGGCCCGTCTCCTCGCGCAGCTCACCCCGGGCCAGCTCCTCGGGATCGACGTCCGCGCTCTCCCACCCGCCCTGCGGCAGCTCCAGGGCGCGCTGCTGAATCGTATAGCGGAACTGCTCGATAAGGTAGACGGTATCTCCCTCAAGGGGGAGGATGACCGCGCAGTCTTCCTTGTCGACGACACCGTAGATGCCTCGGGCTCCATTGCTGCGTTCAATCTCATCTTCGCGGAGGCGAAGCCAGGGATTGCGATAGACTTCGCGGCTGCTCAGGGTTCGAATGCTCATGGGTCCTGCTATTTTCCCACGCCGGGAATGACGCGCAGATAAACCTGCTTACACACTTTGTGGGACTTTCCCGATGCGCTATCCTTATGCGGACGTCTAGAGCCTGTTATGCCCTTTTGGGCGTCGTCGCCGGGAGCCAATTTTCTGGATTCTAGGAGCGAGGAGCGACGAATATCGGGAATCTTCGAGCGACGAGGGACAACGAAGCCGGGCCCTGGAAATGGAAAACGGGTGGCCCCGGCCCTTCGGGTTGCGGCGCAAAGCGGTCCATACTTCGTTGTCGCCCTCGACGGTGGGCCCGCCACAGCCTTCGGGCTCCGTCTCGTCTGGACCGCTTTTCGCTCGCAACAACAACTGCCCAAAAGGGCATAACAGGCTCTAAGTGCCAAGGAGAATGCCAGTGGCCATATTCGCGATTTTCAGCTTCGTAACCATCTTTGCCGTGTCGATCCTATGGGCCAGCCGGCCCAACCATTCCGACCACCATTCGCACCACTAGAGCTATCGCAGATATATCTTATTCGCGACGGTCGAGGGCCGTCGTTCGGCATTGAAAGCCGTGCTGTATCAATGATCTGGTGGCGAGAAAAGACCTCCGGGCCGTGAAGCTCGACTAGGAACAAGCCCCATTTTTTTCTCTCATCGGTGATGGCGAGTCGGAATCCCGGCAGAGAGGCTCCTCAGAAGGCGGCTGCCGGGAGCGAAGCCGGACGCGGAATCATCTACCATCCGAAGGTGCCGCGGACAGCGCATATTCTCTAGCCCAGTTGTTACTTGTTTATTAGCAAGTAACTGACCGGCGGCGGTAGTTGCGGAGTAGGTGATACCCATGGCCTCAAGTTTTTAACATATGGTTTTCCATAGGTCGCAATGAAAATCTGCAGCAAAGGCAAATCATTTGTGACCCGACCGGCTCTTCAGCGGTCTATACGGTATCTCGTATTCCATTGCTCATCAACGATATACTGGGGAGCACTGTGAAATTCGGGTTGTGCGCGACCTTGGCAGGAGAGTTGCACAGGCAGGCGGTGCATCTCCGAAACCACACGTCCTCCACCCTTTATGGAGAAGTCTTTTCAAATTCGCATCACAGTGGTGCTGCTGGCAGTCTTCACCGCCGCAGCCGCGGTGCTTGCGTCTTTGAATTTCGTCCAGGAGACGGGATACCAGTCTCCTACCGACGGCGTGGTGTGGGTGGAAGCCACCGGTGGTCTGGCGGCCCAGCGCGTAGCGGCCGGCAGCGCCGGACAGCATGCCGGGCTGAAGGCCGGCGACCTGATGGTACGCGCCAACGATCGCGAGGTTCCGCGCTGGGCAGCTCTGGCCCAGGAAATGATTCGCACCAAAGCCTATAACACCATCACCTACACCATCATGCGTGACGGCGTCCGGATCGAAGTCCCGGTCATCCTCGACGCGCTCGACCGCAGCTTCAACCAGGGCTTCCGGCTGATCGCGCTGGTGTATCTCGGCATCGGGCTTTACGTGCTCTTCCGGCGCTGGACGGCCCCGCACTCGACCCACTTTTATATCTTCTGCCTGGTTTCTTTCGTTCTCTATTCGTTCAAGTCCACCGGCAAGATGGACGGCCTCGACCAGGCCGTTTATTGGGGCAACATCCTGGCCGAGAGCCTGCAGCCGGCGCTGTTTCTGCACTTCGCGCTGGCCTTCGCAGACGAACGCGGCCGGCGCCGCCCACGGCTAATGTCGCTGGTCTACCTGCCCGGCATCTTTGTCATCGGCCTGCGGCTGATGGCCATCTGGCGCTGGTCGGCAACCGAGTTGCTGCGCCATCGGCTGGATCAGATCGGCATCGGTTACGACGCAGCATTCTATGTGCTGGCAGCGGTCGTGCTTTTCGTCAGCTACAAGATGACGACGGCCCCGCTGCGGCGTCAGCAGCTGAAGTGGCTGACGCGCGGCACCATCGTAGCCGTGATGCCGTTCGCGCTGCTCTACGCGATTCCCTACCTGTTCAACTTCGCGGTTCCGGACCTGGTGACCAAGCTGGCGGGCATCTCGCTGGTCTTCCTGCCGCTTACCTTCAGCTGGGCCATCGTGCGCTACCGGCTGATGGACACCGACCTGATCTTCAAGCGGGGCGTCACCTACACGCTGGCCACGGCTTCACTCGTGGGCCTGTACTTCCTGCTGGTAGCAATTTCGGCCGAGGTGGTCCGCAAACGGCTGCCGAATGCCGGCGCGTGGGGCGTGATCGCGGCGATTGTGATCACCGCCCAGCTCTTCGATCCCCTCAAGCGGCGCATCCAGGACCGCGTCGACCGGGTCTTCGATCGCAAGCGCTACGACTACCGGCAGACTCTGATCGAATTCGGCCGCGGCTTGAACTCCCAGACCGACCTCAACGCACTCCTGAACGCCATTGTCGACCGGCTGCCGCGCACGCTGCTGGTGACCCGCATCGCGGTCTTCCTGGCCGACCAGCAGCGCGGCGGATTCGTTCTCGCCGCAGGACACGGATTGCCGCCAAGCGCCTTCGATCCCAAGCTCGACCTGGGACTGCTGGACTTCGATCAGCCCGATGCCGGCTCACATATTTTTCTCGAGAATCCGCAGCAGGCGCTGCACCTCACCGAACCGGAGCGCCGCGCCGCCTCCCTGCTCGACCTGAATTACTACCTGCCCTGCCGCGTCCAGGACCGGGCCATCGCCGTCATTGGCCTGGGACGCACGGCGGATGGCGATTTTCTGTCCAGCGAAGATGTAGAGCTGCTGGAATCTCTGGCCAGCTATATCGGCATCGCCATCCAGAACGCGCGGCTTTACGCCAGCCTGGAAGAAAAGATCTCGGAGTACGAACGCCTCAAGGAATTCAACGAGAACATCGTCGAATCGATCAACGTCGGCATTCTCGCCGTCGATCTCGAAGACCGCATCGACAGCTGGAACTCGCAGATGGAAGTGATGTACGCGCTGCCCCGCGCCGAAGCGCTGCGCCAGCCGCTCTCCGCGGTGTTTCCACCCGGACTCATCGAGGCCTACGAGCGGGCGACGAGCGAATCGGGTGTCCACAATCTGTACAAGTTCCGCCTGGAGACGCGGACGGGCGAGGTGCGCACCGCAAACATCGCCATTGCCCCGCTCGTCTCCCGCGACTTCACGACGGTGGGACGGATCATCCTGGTAGACGACATCACCGACCGCACCGAGCTTGAGGTTCAGCTCTCGCAGGCAGAAAAGCTGTCGTCGATCGGCCTCCTGGCCGCAGGCGTGGCGCACGAGGTCAACACTCCGCTGGCGGTGATCTCCTCCTACACGCAGATGCTGACCAAGCAGGTGCGCGGCGACGACCGGCTCTCGCCGCTGCTCGAGAAGATTACGCAGCAGACCTTCCGCGCATCGGAGATCGTGAATGGGCTGCTGAATTTTTCCCGCACCGGCACGACCGAATTTCGCGAAACCGATCTGAATGCAATCATTCGCGACACGCTGACGCTGGTCGAGCACCAGTTCAAGACCTCGCAGGTTCAACTGGATGCCACCCTCCTCCCCGATCTGCCTCCGATTCTGGGCAACGCGGGCAAGCTGCAGCAGGTCTTTCTCAATCTCTTTTTGAACGCGAAGGACGCGATGACGGACGGCGGTACGCTGCGCATCGCGACCGAAGTCAACGGGCATGTGAGTGTAGCCATCTCAGACACCGGTTCGGGGATCTCTCCCGAACATCTGCGCCGCATCTACGATCCGTTTTTCACCACCAAGTCGGCTCCGAAGGAAGGCCAACGCCGCGGCACGGGCCTGGGCCTGGCCGTGACCTACGGCATCATCCAGGAGCACGCCGGCAAAATCCACGTGGAAAGCCAGGTAGGGGAAGGCACCACCTTCTATCTGGAATTTCCCATGTTAAGGAAAGCAGCACATGTCTGAGGGCACACTCGCCATCCCCCCCGCCTCTACCGCCAATCCATCGGGAACGATCGAGCGGATACTGATCATCGACGACGAGGCAGCCATCCGCGAATCGCTGGAGACGCTGCTCGGCCTGGAAGGCTACACCGTCGACACCGCGGTGAATGGCGAAGACGGGCTGGTGGCGATCGAGCGCGCGGCCTATGACCTGGTTTTGCTGGACCTCGCACTTCCGGGAAAGAACGGCTTGGAGATCCTGGCCATCCTCCGCGAGCGGCATGCCTCGCTCCCGGTCATCATGATCACCGCGTACGGCAAGGTCGACAACGTGGTCGACGCCATTCGTACCGGTGCGCAAAACTTCGTCCAGAAACCGTGGGACAACGAGAAGCTGCTCGCCGATATCCGCTCGGCCATCGGACGCTATCACGCCGAAGAAGAGAACATCCAGCTCAAGCGCGCGCTGAAGCAGCGGTACAGCTTCTCGAACATCATCGGCAAGAGCGATGTCATGCTGCGCATCTTCGACCTGATCGCGCAGGTTGCGCCCAGCCGGTCTACAGTCCTGATTCAAGGGGAAAGCGGCACCGGCAAGGAGCTGATCGCCAAGGCCCTGCACTCGAACTCCACGCGCAAAGACAAACCGTTTGTCCCGGTGAATACCGGCGCCATGCCAACCGACCTGCTGGAGTCGACGCTCTTCGGCCATGTCCGCGGCGCGTTCACCTCAGCCGTGTCGTCGAAAAAGGGGCTCTTCGAGGTCGCCAACAGCGGCACACTCTTCCTGGACGAGATCGGCACCATGGGAATGGACACCCAGGCCAAGATCCTGCGCGTGCTGCAGGACAAGCGCTTCATGCAGCTCGGCGGGGTGCATGAGATCCAGGTGGATGTACGCATCATCGCCGCGACCAACGTCGATCTGCGCCAGGCCGTGCGCGAGGGCAAGTTCCGTGAGGATCTGTTCTACCGGCTGAACGTGATCAATATCGAACTGCCGCCGCTGCGCAGCCGACGCGAGGACATCCCGCTGCTGGCCGCGCACTTTCTGAAGTACTACGCCGAGGAGAACAGCCTTCCGTTGCGAAGCCTGGCTCCCGACGCCCTGCGCGCGCTGATGGACTACGACTGGCCGGGAAACGTCCGCGAGCTCGAAAACGCCATGGAGCGCGGAGTCGTGCTGTCGTCCAGCCCCGTCATCGGCTCAGACCTGCTGCCCGGGCAGATGACAGGCCGCAGCTACTCCACTAGCCTGCTCGAACACAACGCCGACGCCTCCCTCTTCGACATCCTGGAAGACATCGAACGGCGCATCATCATGGACAAGCTGGAGCGCTGCAACTGGAACCAGACCGAAGCCGCGGAGCAGTTCCGCGTTCCGCTGTCCACGCTGAACCAGAAGATCAAGCGGCTGAATATCGAGATCAAGAAGCGGGCGAAAGAATAGGCCCCCTGCCATTGCAACTTCGCATGGCAAGCACATCCCGGCCGGTTGTAGACTCGCATGTATGGCGCCCATAGCCTCCCGCGAGGCAAAAACTCATTTCCCCGCTCTTCTGAAGCGCGTGCAGGAGGGCGAGCACATCACCATCACCAAGCATGGTGTTCCGGTGGCCGTGCTGTCTCCTGTCGAGGCGAAAAAGGGTAAGAGCCGGGAAGATGCGATCGAGGCGATGCGGGCGTTCGGACGCGGCCGCACGCTTCCTGAAGGAATGACATTCAAGGACATGATCGACGAAGGGCGGCGATATTGAACGCCAGCCTGAGAATCGATGCCTCCGTCACACTCCGGTGCATGGTAGTCTCGCACTAGAATCGAAGTAGGGCTGATCGGCATCCTACGAACAGCCCATATTCAAGGATCTGACTTCCGACCCATGCCTTTCACCACGATCGATGCAGCCGCCAAAAGAGGTGTCACCTCCGTCCAGGAGTACTCGCTGCTTTCGGCGCGAGCCCTGGGCAATCTCTTTCGCCGTCCCTTTTATGGCGCGGATATCATCACCCAGGCTGACATGATCGGCGTTGGGTCGCTGCCGATCGTGATTTTGACCGGCTTCTTCACGGGTGGCGTGCTGGCTTTGCAATCGGCCTCGACGTTGGCCCAGTTTGGCGCCGCAGCGGTGACCGGGCAGCTGGTTAGTATGTCGATGATCAAGGAGCTGGGTCCCGTTTTAACCAGCCTCATGGTTTCCGGACGCAATGCTTCAGGGATGGCCAGCGAGCTGGGATCGATGATGGTGACCGAGCAGATCGACGCCATGCGTGCGCTGGGAACCGATCCGCTGAAGAAACTGGTCATGCCGCGGCTCGTAGCCACAATCATCATGATGTTCTTCCTGACCATTCTTTCCGATACGGTGGGAATTTTAGGTGGAGCGGCCTGCGCGGTCTTCCTGCTGGGCCAGGACTCTTCCCAGTACTTCCACACCGCCTATCAGACGATCCACTATGCGGATATCATCCAGGGACTGGTAAAGCCGGTCTTTTTCGGTTTCATCATCTCCACCATCGGCTGTTATTACGGAATGAATACGCGCGGCGGCACCCAGGGCGTCGGCCGGTCAACGACACAGGCAGTCGTCGTTTCGTCGGTAATGATTATCGCCTCCGACTTTGTCCTCAGCCGGTTCATGATCGGTATCTTCGGGCGCTGACCAATGGCCACTAAAGAGCTCGCCGCCAACGCCATCGATCCGCTCAGCGATACTGACCCCAGCCAGATCTACCCCGAAGCACAAGCCGTGGAATTTCAGGATGTAAGCATCGGCTTCGAGGGGAAGCAGGTACTCGAAAACATCTCCTTCCGGGTGAAGCGCGGCGAAACCCGCGTCCTGCTTGGGCCAGCGGGCGTGGGCAAGAGCGTGCTGCTCAAGTTAGCAAACGGCCTGCTCAAGCCGGATACCGGACGCATCTTCGTCTTCGGCTTCGAGGTCAGTGCCATGCGCGACGACGACCTCTTTCGCCTGCGTGGATCGATCGGTACGGTGTTTCAGGAGGGCGCGCTCTTCGACTCGCTCACCGTGCGCGATAATGTGGCCTTCCGGCTCACCGAAGAGCGGGTGCCGGACGAGGAGATCGACCGCCGCGTGACCGAGGCGCTGCGCTTCGTGGAGCTCGAGCACACGCTGACCAAGTTTCCCTCCGAGCTCTCAGGGGGCATGCGCCGCCGCGTGGCGATTGCGCGTGCCATCGTGACAAAACCGGAGTTGCTCCTGTACGACTCGCCGACCGGAGGCCTCGATCCGATTACTTCGACCACCATCGTCGAGCTGGTCATCAAGCAGCGGGACGTGGCCCAGACCAGCTCCCTGCTGGTGACGCACCGGCTGCAGGACGCCTTCATGCTGGCAACGCATCACTTCAACAAAGAGACGAACCAGGTCGAAGAGCTGCCCGAGAACCAGACCATACCCAGCACCAGCTTCCTGATGCTGCACCAGGGCAAGCTGGTCTTTGACGGAACCACGCACGATCTGGTGAATTCGAAAGATGAATTCATCAAGGGATATATTTCCTGACAGCACTCGATGTTTCCCGACGCGAGGCAGCGGCCATGTGCAGAAATATCAAAACCCTTTTCAACTTCGATCTGCCTGTAACGCCGGAGGAGGTTCAAGCTGCTTCCCTTCAATTTGTGAGGAAGATCAGCGGCTTCAACAAACCTTCGCAGGCGAACGAAGCAGTATTTCTGGCAGCCATCGATGAGGTGGCCGCAGTCTCCGCGCGCCTTCTGCAATCGCTCGAAACGAATGCGCCGCCGAAGAATCGGGAAGAAGAAGCGGCCAAAGCAAAAGCCCGGGCTGCGGAGAGGTTCGGGGATTAGGCCGTCAGATCTCCTAACAAGTTTTCTTGGCCGAGCTGGCTTTTGCCCGCCTTTGAACCGCTCTGTTAGGCTGAGTGGTTTGATTCCTGGCACTGGAGCGAGTTTTTATGGCATACCCCTTCAAGGGCGTGGACTTTATCGGTTTCGACGCGCTGCTCGATGATGATGAGCGCATGGCGCGCGACATGGCGCGGCAATTCATTGAAGACAAGCTGATTCCCATCATCGAAGAGTGCAACCGCGAGGGCCGTTTTCCCCGCGAGCTGGTTCCACAGATGGGGCAGCTTGGCTTCTTCGGAGCCAACCTGCATGGCTACAACTGCGCGGGTATGTCGAACGTGGCGTATGGGCTGGTGATGCAGGAGTTCGAGCGCGGCGATTCTGGCCTGCGCAGCTTCGTGAGCGTGCAGTCGGCGCTGGTCATGTATCCCATCTACACGTTTGGTTCCGAAGAGCAGAAGAACTACTGGCTGCCTCTGATGGCCAGCGGCGAAAAACTCGGCTGCTTTGGATTGACAGAGCCGGATTTCGGATCGAATCCCGGCGGCATGCGCACACGCGCGGTGAAAGAGGGTGACGAGTACATCCTAAATGGCGAGAAGATGTGGATCACCTCCGGTTCCATTGCAGATGTCGCCGTGATCTGGGCCAAAGTCAAAGAAGAGGATGGCGGCAAGAACGAGGATGGCGGTACGGATGTAGTCCGTGGATTTCTGGTCGAGACCAATCGGCCCGGATTCTCCGCGCATGACGTTCACGGCAAGTGGTCTCTGCGTGCGTCGGTCACTTCCGGCCTGTCGCTCCAGGATGTGCGGATCCCCGCCAAGAACTTGCTGCCCCGGTCGGGAGGACTGAAGTCTCCGCTGATGTGCCTCAACCAGGCGCGGCATGGAATCAGCTGGGGCGCGATCGGCGCAGCCATGTCGTGCTACGACACGGCGCTCAAGTATTCGCTCGACCGCAAGCAGTTTCGCAATGAGCCGATTGCCAGCCACCAGCTGATCCAGGAAAAGCTGGCCTGGATGATCTCGGAGATCAGCAAAGCACAGCTGCTGGCGCTGCATGTTGGCCGCATGAAGGACGACGGCAAGGTTGGCCACGAGCATATCTCCATGGCCAAGCGAAACAACGTGTGGATGGCGCTCGAGTGTGCGCGAATGGCGCGCGACATCCTCGGGGGCGCTGGAATTACCGATGATTTCCCCATCATGCGCCACATGATGAACCTGGAGTCAGTGAAGACGTATGAGGGAACGAACGATATCCACACCCTGATCATCGGGCAGAGCGTTACCGGGATCTCCGCGTTTTAGGACTGGCCGTCCAGGCCATCGCTTCGCGCCGGAAACTCCGAAATCGGAAATCGAGATACAGAAGTTCCTCGAAGCGCTCGGCGCAACCCGTGGGTGGGAAAGGCGTCTAAAAGAGAGACGCTCCATGGCCATGCACCTGCCCAAGCTCGAACGCCGTCCCGAACTCGACGCTTTGCGCGGGCTCTTTCTGGTGTGGATGACGCTGACGCACCTGCCAACGCGCTTTGCCGATTTCGTCAATCAGCCCATCGGCTTTGTGACCTCGGCGGAAGGGTTTGTTTTTCTTTCGGCGCTGCTTGTAGGCAGGCTCTACATTCGCGAGCTGGTACTGGACGAGCCGGGTGTGCGCATGAAGCTGTGGAAGCGCTCGCTGAAGATCTACGCCTATCACCTCCTGATGCTGGCCTTCGCCTTTACCGTGGCCGCGGAGTTCGCGATCCACACCCACCGCGCGGCGCTCACCAACCTGCTGGATTTCTATCTGGCGCATCCGCTGGTGGCCATCGTGGGTTCAGTGCTGCTGCTGTATTGCCCGCCGCTGCTCGATATTCTGCCGATGTACGTGACCTTTCTATTCTTCACGCCGCTGCTGCTCTCGGCCTCGGTGCGCTTCGGCTGGAGAAAGATTCTGGCGGTGAGCGGGCTGGTCTGGCTGCTGGCGCAATTCGGCCTGCGGGACATGGTCCACAACGCGATTGTCCGGGCCACACATCTGCACATCCCGCTGCAGGAGACGGGTGCCTTCAATCTGTTTGCCTGGCAGGCGGTGTGGGTTGTCGGACTATGGCTGGGCGCGCGGTCAGCTACCGGCGCCGTGCCGCTCAAGAGAATTCCCGGCTGGGGAACCGCTGTGGCGGGCGCGGTATGCGTATTCTTCGTCGGCGTGCGGCATGGCTGGCTGGGACCGCACCTGACGGCGCAAACCCTCGGTGTACAGGTCGACAAGTGGCAGATCGGGCCGCTGCGCGCGCTGAACCTGATCGCCTTCACCGTGCTCTTTTACTGGCTGCGAAAGTACGTGCTGCGCGTGGTGTCGGTCGAGCCGTTTCTGACCCTGGGCAAGGCTTCGCTGCAGGTCTTTTGCGCGCATGTATTCTTCGTCTTTGTGGGGCTGGCGCTGCTCTATGGCGAGCTTGAGCAGCTGCAAGGAACCACCGCGGTTGCCCTCGTGGTGGTCACCTTCGCCGCACTGATTCTGGTGGCAGCGAACGAAGTCCGGAAGCGGCGCTTAGACCGCGAAGCGAAAAAGCGTGAGCTGCGCGAGAAGGAGCTGCCGCCTGCTTCAGGACGGCCTCTGGCTTGTGTCGAGCAGCAGCCCTAACTGCAGCGAGTCAGCAAGTCAGCGGTCAGCCACGAACCCGGCCAGCATCCTACTCGCGAATGACTGACCGTCTTTGCGCCTGACTGCTGCCCGCTACTCTTCAGACCGCCACCGTGAACGAATCTTCCGTTCTCGTCACCGCGCGATAAAGCGTGTCGCGTTCGACGGGAACCCGGCCGGCTTCGGTGATGAGTCTTACCAGATCCTGGCGGCGCATGCCTTGCGGCGTGGTCGCTCCTGCATCGTGGTAAATCTTCTCTTCGATCACCGTGCCGTCGACGTCGTCGGCGCCGAAGCGCAAGGCGATCTGCGCGATCTGCGCTGTCATCATCTGCCAGTACGCCTTGATGTGCGGGAAGTTGTCGAGCAGCAGGCGGCTCACCGCGATCTGCCGGATATCGGTCATGCCGCTGGTGCGGGGCAAAAATCCAAGCGCAGTGTTGTCGGGATGAAAGGCCAGCGGGATGAAGGTCTGGAAGCCGTGGGTTTCGTCCTGCACCTCGCGCAGCTTCAGCAGATGATCGACGCGGTCTTCATCGTTCTCGACATGGCCGTAGAGCATGGTCGCATTCGATTTCAGGCCGGCCTGGTGAGCCATGCGCGCAGTGTCCAGCCATTCGCTGCCATCGATCTTGTGATCGCAGATGATGTGGCGCACGCGGTCGGAAAAGATTTCGGCTCCGCCTCCCGGACAGGAGTCGACGCCGGCTTCCTTCATGCGCTCCAGCGTCTGCGGGATACTGAGCTTGGCACGGCGCGCCAGGAAGGCCACTTCCACCATGGTGAAGGCCTTGATGTGCACCAGCGGAAAGCGTTCTTTCAATCCGCGTACCAGATCGAGGAAGTATTCGAGGGGCAGATCGGGATGAAGTCCACCGACGATGTGGAACTCGGTGACCGCTTCGCTGTATCCGGAGGCCGCCGTCTCCCATGCCTGCTCCAAAGCCATGGTGTAGGAGCCCTCGGTGCCCTTCTTGCGGCCAAAAGCGCAAAGGCGGCAAGCGGCTACACAGACATTGGTGGGATTGATGTGGCGATTGACGTTGAAGTAGGCGAGATCGCCGTGCATTCTTTCGCGAACGTAGTTGGCGAGCCAGCCGACAGCCAGAATGTCAGGCGATCCATACAGCGCGAGACCGTCTTCGAAGCTGAGGCGTTCACCGGCCAATACCCTGGCGGCAATCGGCTTCAAACGATCGTCGTCGGTGCCGAAAGGTCTCCGTTCGTCCACGCCTGTAGTTTCGATCACGTCGTCGCCAATCATGCTTTTCCTCACTTCTTATGATAATTCACCTGCTCCGGCCTTCGCGACCATGAACCTTGCAGGCCGCTGGTACGTATTCCATGCAGGGAACTACGGATTTTCCGGCTATACTACCGGCCATGGCTCCGGGCTGCGGGATGTCGTCGCGGCTGTTACTATGCCTCAAGTAGATCCGGACAACTTAACTTCAAGACCTGGGACACTGATTGATCTCAAGCATGCGATATGCCGCGCGAATCATTTTCAGCCTGGCGGTTTTGCCGCTGGCTCACGCCGCGCAGAGTAGCGACACGCAGAAACCTCTTGTTTTCCCGGGAACCCTGTCCTACAGCCTGGACAAGGCCAAGGTAAACCTGCCTTCGGATCTGGAAGGCAAAACGAATCTTCTGCTGATCTCCTTTGAGCCTGAACAACAGAAGGATATCGATAGCTGGTCTCCCGTCGCCGAAGCCTTGCAGCACAGCGACTTCAGCTTCCGCTGGTACCGGCTGCCCATCTCGAGCCGCGAGAACTTCGTCTTCCGCTGGTGGGAAAACTCCTCCATGCGCAGCGATGAGACCGACCCGGAAACGTGGCACTGGATCATTCCGCTCTACGTCAACAAGGACGAATTCCGGCGCACCCTGCAAATTCCGAACGAACACGAGATCGTGGCCCTGCTCACCAACAAGCAAGGCCAGGTGCTGTGGCGGAGCTCCGGTTCGCTCACCCCGCAGAAGCGTCTCTCATTGCTGACGGCGGCGGGCTATCACTCGGCTGGACCTGCTTCAGGAGAATGAATCTGGCGCACTTTCAAGTGAACATTCCATAGTGAGCGCGTCCAGCGTGCCCATGTAGAAATCAGGAATGCGGCCGGTCGGCGTGAATCCCAGCTTGCGATAGAAAGACTGCGCTTCGAGATTATCGACCGCAACCTCCAGGCGAATTGCGACAGCTCGTTGAGCTCGCAGACCTTCGATCATCTCCTGCATAAGGCGCTGCCCTATGCCCTGGCGGCGCAGGCTGGGGTCGACATCGATGGTGACGATGTGGCCTATGCGCCGGCCCTGCTCCAGCTTCGATTCTGCGATTGCAAAACCGAGAATGCTTTCGGAAGCATCCACGGCGGCATAGGTAAGGCTGCGGGAATGGTTGAGGAAGTAAGCGAGTTCGGACTTGGAATAGGCGATGCCAGGACGGAAGCATCGCTTGTCGAGCGCGAAGAGCTGATCCAGATCTTCGCGCTCGATCCTGCGAATGCGAAACACCTCAGCGCTGGGCTTGCTGCGAACCGGTGGCCGCGGCGTCGGCGGGCTGCACGACGATGCCGTCGTAGAGCGATGCGGCTACCAGGCGTCCTCCCATGGTGTGGACCTTACGCACGCGCCAACCGGCATCCCACCACTTCCAGGTCTTGTCGGTAGAGTCGACGGCAAAGACCATCGTGGAGTCGGTCGAAGTAATGACGACGCGGTTGAGCGCTGCGTCCCAATCGACGTTGCCGATGTTGGTGATGGGCAGCGTGCTCAAGGCCTCCCAGCTCTGGCCGTGATCGTTGCTATAGAAGGCTCCCTCGCGCCCGCCCAACCACAAAGTGCCGTTGGGTGCGGTGCTGAGTGCGCGTACCGAACTCAGCTTGGCAGGAAGCGGAACCGCCTTCCAGGTTACGCCGCCGTCCTCAGACACGCTGAGGTCGTTACGCCGCGCGGCGAAGACGATGTCTCCGTGGAAATCGACGAAGCGGTATTGCTTTTCCTGGAGCACAGGGCCGGTCCAGGTTGCGCCCTGGGTCGCGCTCCGATAGACGCCGTCCGAAGTGGCCGCAAACCAGACCGGGCCGCTCACGGAGAGGTCGTTCACCTGCGCGTCGATGACAAGTGGCTTCGAAGATTCGGTTTCGGTCTTCTTGACCTTCTTGCCTTTGCGAACAACGTAGACCGTCTTTTCCGTGGTGTTGACGACCTTGCCGTCCGGTTCCCAGGTCGATCCGCTCCAACGGAAGATGCCGTGGCTGGTACCGGCGATCACCGTTCCGTCCGGGCTCTCTCCCAGGCTGAAGATGTCGCGGCCATCGAGGCCGGCGCTGCGCTGGTTCCAGGTCTTGCCGGCATCTTCGGAGATGAAGACGCCGCCATAGCTCTTGTCATTGACGACGCCGGCATACATGGTCTGCTCGTGCTTGGAGTCGGTCAGGAACGCCGTGACCTGGCGCTGCGAGAAGCCCTGATTGGAAGAGACAAAAGATGAGCCCGCGTTCTGGCTGGCGAGCACGCCGCTGCGATCGGTGGCCAGGAGCACGTGCTGCGTGTTTTTCGGATCGACGTAAACGTCATTGATGATGACGTCGGGACCGGTCATGCGCGTCCAGTTCGCACCGCTATCCATGGTCTTGTACAGGCCTTCGGTGGTTCCCGCATAGACTATCCGGCGATCGACCGGATCCTGCTCCAGCACGCGCGTGCGCCGAGCTGTGGAGGGAATGCCCTGCACCTTGCGGAAGAGTTCTCCGCCGTTCTGGCTGGAATAGATGCCGGAGCAGGCGCTGGCGTAGACCACGCTGGGCTTGGTCGGATCGATGATGATGGAGAAGACATCCGAGTCATCGATGAGGCCTTCCTTGATGTTGTGCCAGTTGGCGCCGCCGTCCGTGGTCTTCCAAGGCAGGTGCCAGGTTCCGGCATAGATGGTCTTGGGATCGGCAGGATCGATGGCGATGGATTCGACCTTGTGAATCTCGCCGCTGCCCTGCGGGCTGATCTGCGTCCAGTGGTCTCCGCCGTCTTCTGTGCGGTAGACGCCGCTGATGGCGCCAACCACGAGAATCTTGGGATTGGAAGGAGCCTGGCTGAGAGCACGCACGGACTGCCCATCCATATCCTTCATAGATGTCCACGTCACGCCGCTATCGTGGCTGACATAGACACCCCCGCCAGGGCTGTCGAGCTGCCATACGCCGGCATAGAGGGTCTTAGGGTCGGCAGAATCCACGGTCAGGTTATCGACAATGAGATCGTCGACCTTGCCCAGATGGGCCAGACGCGACCAGGTCGCTCCGCCATCGCTGGATTGATAGATCCAGCTGCTGGTGGTGCCGAGATAAATGTGCTGGGGGTTTGCCGGGTCGTAGGCGAAGGCCCGGGCGTCACCGCCGTGCGGGCCAACGGAGACCCACGGCGTGATTTGTGCATGAAGGGTGGAGGTGTGAATCAATCCTGCGAGTGCGCAACCAAGGACAAGAGACGAAGAAAATCGGAGTTTCATAGATTCTGTACGCGTTAGATTCCACCTCCATCATAGCGTTTACACCATTTTTATGCGGTTACCGAAGTGATACCCGGCGACAGGTAAAATGTGACCGGCAAAATGGAAAAGGCCGACCGGAGTTCCGGTCGGCCTTTTCAGTTACGGCTGAAACTTCCAGCCTGGAGTTAGTTGCTCGTCGCACCCGGAGCAGGATGAACAGCCGTCTTCCGGTGCACATGGTGCGCGGGAGGAGCGGTTCTGGCCTGCGGCTTCACTGTGGACTCGTCGACCGCGGTAGTGCCGGTGACGTCGGTGTCGAAGGTGGCGCCGGCGGGCACGAGGTAGTTGTCGACCTCGTTGGTGCCGGTAGTGCCAGTGCGCACCGAGATGCGGCTGGCGTCAATGCCCTTCTCCTTCACCAGATAGTCCTTGGTGTTGACCGCACGCTGGGCAGCCAGGTCGGCTTCCATGTGCTCATGGTGGTGACGACCCTTGGCCGGTTCGGCGGCAGGGGCAGCGGTATTGCCGACCACAACCAGGGTTGCGTCGGAAGCACGCTGTGCGTTGAGCGCCACGTCATCGAGGCAGCCCTTGGCATCGTTGTCTACGCGAGCCGGACGCTTCTTGTCATGATCGAACTGGATCGTGCAGAGCGTCTGGGTCTTGGGAGCCGGCGGCGGAGCCTGCTCGATGCTGACGGTAGTGGTCGAGGATGCGGTCTGACCCTTGTCGTCGACGACGTTGCAAGTGACAGTGACCGAGCCTGCAGGAGCGCCAGTGGTGGACAGGGTTGCCGTGTTGCCGGTGCCGCTTACAGTTCCAGCAGAAGCCTGGTAGCTGTAGGTCAGCGGACGGTTCTGCGGGCTGACGCCAGTCGCGGTGATGGTGGAGCTGTCACCCGGCTTGACGGTGGAAGGATTGGCCGAGCAGCTCACTGTCGGCGGCTCGAATGCCTTCACCGTAAATTGCGCGGTGCAATCGGCAGACTCGCCGGCCTTGGTGCCCTCGGCTACGTGTCCGGTAACCGTATATGAGCCAGGAGCGAGGCTGGCGGTATCGATGTTGCCAGTCGAGCTGCTGCCGCTGACCGTCACGCCCTGACCGCTCCAGGTATAGGTAGCAGTCTTTTTGGGGTTCAGGTTCGAAGCAGTTCCGGTGATGGTGACCGGCTCGCCGGGGAACACCGACGTCGGACTAGCCGAGCAAGCGTACTGTACCGGAGGAGGCGGCGTGATGTTGCCAAACTTCACGACCAGACCAGTGCTCAGACGGGCATTGCCTGGGTTCGCACGGCCGCCGACATAAACCTCGGGACCGAAGTTGGCGTGGAAGTATTCATAATCGGCCTGGAAGAGACGAAGGCCGAAACGATGATTCATGAAGGGCAGGTCGTAGTCCAGTCCGCCGCCGGCCGTCAGAGCCGGTCCCCAGGTGTAGGGGTGAGCAGCGAACGGTTCGTCATTCGGGCCGCCGAGGCGAACGCCGCCGGCCAGGCCGTGAACAAAGGGGGTCATGCCCTGCACCGGGAAACGGAAAATGATACCGGCCTGCGCAGTCTGCGCGCCGTCATTGTTGCCGTCCGGATGATTCGCGTATTCGATCTGACCGCCCACATACTTGTTGAAGTAGTAGGCCACGCTGCCGATGGCGCCGGCATTGATCGACGAATAGCTATCGGTAAAGGTGGTTCCATCGGCCTGAGGAGTCGCGACCGAACCCTTGGGGGCGAGGTACGAATAGCCGAGGAAAACATCGATTCTGGAAGTAGGTGCTTCAGGGGGGGTCGAGGTCGAGCTCTGCCCATACATGCTCGATGCACCGACTCCAACGGCACACCCAACAAGCAGAATTCGGCTCAGGGAAGTTAACAAACGAGAATGCATGCGTCTATCCTCCGCAAGAATTGGGAAGTCATACAAATATTGGCTTACGCAAGTAAGCCCAGGCCAAAAATCGTTTAAATGTTGCTAAAGCTAAGGGAACGAGAAAATCAAAAGGATCAGGACGAGCCTGAAGTTATCAGCGTATTCAACCTACCATATTTAACTGGTTAGATCACAATTTTTTCAATGAGTTGCCTATAGATGGCGTTAAATTTCTCAAGCACATAGCTCTGGTCGTGAAGCCTGAGAAAGACACACTCCGGGGTTGCCGAGAAGTCTCCCCCTTGAACGGGTGGATACGAACAGCCTGAAGATGCCCAGCCGATCGTTAAGTTATTCAAAAATAGGGGCTACTGGAGATTCAATGCGCGTTTGAGACTGCCGCGCTCGTGCTGAATTTTCTCCTGCAAAAGTGTGATCGCGTACAGGAGCTGCTCGGGACGCGGCGGGCACCCTGGAACATAGACGTCGACAGGAATCACTTGATTAACCCCCTGGAGCAGGGCGTAGTTATTGAAAACGCCTCCCGAGGTCGCACAGGCGCCCATGGAAATGACCCACTTCGGCTCCGGCATCTGGTCATAGAGACGGCGAATGACCGGCGCCATCTTCTGCGAAACGCGACCGGCGATGACCATGAGATCCGATTGCCGCGGGGAAGGCCGAAAGACTTCTGCGCCGAAACGCGCCACGTCGAAGCGCGACGCCCCCATCGACATCATCTCGATGGCGCAGCAGGCCAAACCGAAGGTCATCGGCCAAACTGAATTCTTGCGGATCCAGTTGATCGCCGCGTCCAGCGAAGTGAGGAAGACGCCCTCGGGCTGTTCGTAGCCGTAGCTGACTTCGTTGAGCTTTTGGCGGTTCTTGGCGCTGCTGTCCAACGCCCCAAAAAGATATCTGTCACGCAAGGTGCTGCTGCCGACATCGCTCATACCTTCACTATACCCTCGATATCGTTAGAGTACCGTCAGAAATCGTTCATTTTCAACACCCCGAGCAGAAGATGCCCTGAATTATGCGCGGGCTGCACGATTCCACCGCGGCTCCCGAAGCGCCGCATGCAACACGAATTCTCCTTCCCTGTTTGCCAATTGCGAAAAATGTGTAAAAGTAACTCCAACGCACGATGAAAGCGTGGTTCTGGAGCACGCAAACAGAACTGCTTTCCCCGCACCAAACCTTGCCAAAGCTTGAAAAAGACGCCGGAGACAATCCGGCCGACGTAACTTGCCATTATTGAAAATCGGGAGTGTTATGCGTTCTTATTTCGTGGGGTTTCTCCTCGCTCTGACGTTGTTTTGTTGCGGAAATGCGGTGGCCCAGCCGGTTTCCGCGCCGTCTACCTCCGATCGGCTGACGAAGCTCGAAGCCCAGGTGGCGCAGGCGCAGTCCTCCGCTGACAACAGCTGGATGCTGACGAGTTCGGCGCTGGTGCTGATGATGACCGGCCCCGGCTTGGCGCTTTTCTATGGCGGCCTGGTGCGGAAGAAGAACGTGCTGTCGGTCATGATGCAAAGCTTCGCCATGATGGCCATCATCACGGTGATGTGGGCGATCGTGAATTACAGCCTGGCTTTTGGCACGGGAACCAGCTTCATCGGCGGCTTTCATAATTTGTTTCTGCACGGTGTGGGACTTGCGCCCGATCCCGATTACGCAGCCACGCTGCCGCTGCAGACTTTCATGGTGTATCAGCTGATGTTTGCGATCATCACGCCGGCGCTGATCACCGGCGCGTTTGCGGAGCGCATGAAGTTCAGCGGCATGGCTGCGTTTCTCGTGCTGTGGTCGATCTTCGTGTATTCGCCCATGGCGCACATGGTCTGGGGCAAAGGCGGATTGCTCAACGCGTCGCTGGGCGGACGCTTCCCCTGCCTCGATTTTGCGGGCGGCACTGTGGTGCACGTGACCTCCGGCGTCTCGGCTTTGGTTTGCGCTATTTATCTCGGCAAGCGTCTCGGCTATCCGAAGCAAGCCATGCCGCCGCATTCGGTGGTGCTGAGCTTCATCGGCGCATGCCTGCTGTGGGTAGGTTGGTTCGGCTTTAACGCAGGCAGCGCACTGGCCGCGGGAACGCTGGCCACCAGCGCCTTCGTGAACACGCATTTCGCCGCTGCGGCCGCGGCGTTGAGCTGGGCATTGGCGGAATGGATTCGCAACGGCAAGCCCAGCGCTCTTGGCGCGATTTCCGGATCGGTGGCTGGCCTGGTTGCGATTACTCCGGCGGCGGGATTCGTTCAGCCGATGTCGGCCATCGTGATCGGCTTGATCGCTGGGTTCTTCTGCTACTTCATGGTCATCAAGGTGAAGTCATGGTTTGGCTACGACGATTCGCTCGACGCCTTCGGCGTGCATGGAGCGGGCGGAACGCTCGGAGCGATTCTCACCGGCATCTTCGCGTCGAGCGTCATCAATCCCATTTTCAAAGATGCCAAGGGCAATCCCCTGCCCTCCGGAGCAGTCGAAGGCAACTGGCACCAGGTGCTCAACCAGCTGGTGGGAGTTGCGATTGCATGGGTGATCTCGATTGTTGGTACCCTGATCCTGCTTAAGATTGTGGACGCGACGATAGGATTGCGGGTGACGCCGGATCAGGAGTCCGAGGGTCTGGATCTTACGCAGCACGGTGAAGAAGGCTACGACTTTGCCTCCTAAGCCGCATAAAACATAAACCTGATACTCTTTGTAGCCTGGGACAGTGAGCAATGCAAAAGATTGAAGCAGTCATTCAGCCTTCGAAACTGGATGCAGTGAAAGACGCCCTTCTTGAAGTGGGAATCGAGGGAATGACGATTCTCGAAGCGCGCGGCCACGGACGGCAGAAGGGCCACACGGAGTTTTACCGCGGGCGCGAGTACACCGTCGACCTTCTCCCCAAAATCAAGCTGGAGATGGTGGTTGTGGACGAGCTGGTCGACAAAGCGGTGCAGGCCATTCTTTCTTCGGCTCGTACCGGCAAAATCGGCGACGGGAAGATTTTCATCTCGAAGATCGACGAAGCCATCCGCATCCGCAACGACGAGCGCGGATCGACCGCGCTCTAGGCCGCGTTCTCCGGCCGGCATCATCGGGCCGTTGCCAGACGAGTCGCAGTGAGCTGATCCGTAATCGTACGAGGCGAGCCCTCTCCGCCGCCGGATTTCCGGCGCGCGGTACCAGTCTATCCAGCTGTGACCTGAGCTTTGACGCCGGAGAGATTAGGCCGGTTTTCTGGACTGAAACTATGACCGCTGACCTTTCATTGCTGCCTCAGTTGCGGAGCCTGTACCAACAGGAGAGCGAGGACGTGCGCCAGTCCTTCGAGCGCAGCGGCGATGGTTCGGCGGCCATCCGGCGACGCGCCACGCTGGTGGACAACATCGTTCGCCAGATATGGACAGGGTTGTCGAGCGGAGCGGACCGCAGCAACCTTGCTCTCGTCGCAACCGGCGGGTTCGGACGCAAAGAGCTCTTTCCTTTTTCCGATGTCGACATTCTGTATGTCTGCGCAAACGAGAGCGTGGAGCGGGACTCGCACGAGCTGTTGCGTGCGACGACCCAGGCCATGTGGGACGCGGGACTACGCGCCAGTCCGGCGACACGCACGCTGAAGGAATGCGATCGCGTCGACCCCGACAATCTCGAGTTCACCGTCTCCTTGCTGGACCGCAGATTCATCGCCGGCGATGCGGGGCTTTACAAACGGCTGGAGAGCGAGCTTTTGCCGACGCTGGGATTGCGCGACTGGGACACGATCGTACAAAACCTCGGCGAGATTGCGCGCGCACGGCACGCGAAATACGGCAACACCATCTTTCATCTCGAGCCCAATATCAAGGAGTGTCCGGGCGGCCTGCGCGATTATCACGTGGCGCAGTGGCTGACGCTGCTGGCAACGCTCAAGTCGGAGAAGGCGTGGCCCAAGCCCGAGACCAATTCCTTCTACGCGACCCACAACGAGCGCGAATCCGCTTACGACTTTCTTGCCGCGGCACGATGTTTCCTGCACTACAGGAACCGCCGCGACGACAATATTCTCGACTGGCATGCGCAGGACGAGGCTGCGGCTCAGAGCGTGGGGCTGGAAACGCGCGGCTCAGCCGATCCCGCCTACTGGATGCGGACATATTATCGCCACGCGCGCACCATCTATCGCCGCGCGGCTCTGCTGCTCGATGACCTGCCGCCTGCGCGTCGCTCCTTCTACAAACAATTCAAGCGCAAACGGACGCCAGTTCCGGGCACCGATTTTTTTCTCGAACAAGGCCGGCTCGACCTTGATGAGACGGCAACCGACATCGATGGCGATGCCATCCTGCGCATCTTCGGAATTATTGCCACTCACGGTTACAAATTAAGCCAGAACGCGGAAGACCGCATCGCCGATAGCCTTCCCGTCCTCGCGGTGCAGATGCCTGAGGGGCCGTTCCTCTGGAACTGCCTGCGCGAGGTGCTGCTCGGACCCTATGCGGCGCATGCTCTGCGCACCATGCACGCGCTGGGCATTCTGGAGCTGCTGATCCCGGAGTTTCATGGCATCGACTCGCTGGTTATCCGCGATTCGTACCATCGCTATACCGTCGACGAACACACCTTTCTGGTCATCGACAATGTTCATGCCCTGCGCCAGCCCCACCAGGACTGGGAGAAGCGCTTTGCCACGCTGTTGCCCGAGATCGATCGCCTGGATCTCTTCTTCCTGGCGCTGCTCATGCACGACACGGGCAAGGCGCGGCGCACCGGCAATCACGCCATCCAGAGCGTGGAGTTGACGGAGAATCTTTTTGCGCGGCTCGAGTTCGACACCGAGGAGCGCGAGACGGTGCGGCGCATCATTCGCCATCATTTGGAGATGTCGCTGGCGCTGCGCCGCGATATTTTCGCCGCCGAGACGATTCGTGCGCTGGCCGAGAAGATCGGGACACAGCCGCAGCTGAAAATGCTGACGCTGATGACCTACGCCGACATCAAAGCGGTCGCCCCCGACGCGCTCACTCCATGGAAGGCGGAGAATCTCTGGCAGCTCTACATGGGCGCGTCGAATTTTCTGGATCGCAGCGTCGACGAAGTACGCTATCACGTCGATGCCGACCCGGCGGTGCTCAACCGCATCATGGCATTGGCTCCGGACCGCGCGCCGGAGCTGCGCGCCTTCCTGGAAGGGTTGCCGCAGCGGTATTTGCAGACGCGATTGCCGGATCAGATTCGCAGCCACTTCATGATGGCGCTCCAGCTCGCGAAGGAGCCCGTGCAAGTAGCCTTTCGCACCGTCCGCCAGCTAAATGAGATCACGCTGGTCACCACAGACCGGCCGCTGCTCTTCGCCGACATGGCCGGCGTGCTGTCTTCGTGGGGCATGAATATCGTAAAGGCGGATGCCTTCTCGAATGCCGCCGGCCTCATCATCGACACCTTCCAGTTCACCGATCCCTTCGAGACCCTGGCGCTGAACCCTTCGGAGATCGACCGTTTTCTGCAGAGCATCCGCGACGCAATTGGGCAGCAGGTCTCGATCGAAAAGCTGTTGAACGCGCGACGCCACGCCAACCGCCGCACTCAAGCCAAGGTCAATATCGAGACGCGATTCGAATTCGATAGCGACTCTTCCTCGCACAGCACATTGCTGCAGGTGGTGGCGCCCGATACCCCGGGGCTGTTGCGGGAGATCGCCAAGAGCTTCGCCAAATGCGGATGCAATATCGAGGTCGCGCTCATCGATACCGAAGGCGAGATGGCCATCGACGTCTTCTACCTCACCGCAGAAGGACGCAAGCTGACCACGGGCGCGCAGTTGCTGCTTACGGCCGCACTGGAACAAGCCATGGACCTGCTGAAGTAACGGCCCCGCTCACTTCAAGTAAGCACGCACCAGGTCGATGAGGTCTTCGGCCAGCTCGACGGACGGCGCGGGACTTTTCTCGGGGCCCATCATGTGATTGCGGATGTGATCCTCAAGGACTTCCGCCATGAGGCTGTTGATGCCTCCCCGGATGTTGGCCAGAAGCATCAGCACGTCGGCACAGTCCGCCTCCGAGCCAAGCGACTTTTCGACGGAATCTACCTGGCCGCGAATACGCCGGATGCGGGCAACGAGCTTTTGTTTTTCTTTTTCTAAATGAGACATATTTATATTTTAATATCCTAGGGGGGTATGGTAAAAAAAGCTGTCGGCGTGGGGAGCGAGTTCGCTTTTTGACCAATTCGCGGCTGGCTGACGGGGAGTTGTAACCAAACTGCAACCTTTCCCGTGAATGATCGTTTCAACTTGTCGTCCTACTATTTCCGAAAAGCATCTTACGGAGGAATCTGTGCGCGTTTGGGTTACGATTGTCTGCCTGCTGCCGGCCTTTCTTGGCGCCCGCGCGCAGTCGATCGCGATTTTGCCGGATGCACCCTCCGCCCAGCTGAGCACGGCGGGCCTGCGTGAGTTCTCGACAGATCTCTTCCTCGCGCAAAATCCGGGGTCGAGTGCGAGCAGCAACGATAGCTCTGAGCCGGCAGCGCCGGAAGAAAGCGAAGTCACGTTCTTTCCCCATCCTGACAATGCCCGCTACTATATCGCGGGTCAGGCGAATATTATCTTCCAGTCCAATTTTGCCTTTCATTCTCCGTATCAGGGAACGAACAGCTTTCGCAACGCCGGCGAATACAAGACGTCTATGCTGGGAACGCTTTATCTTGGCTTCCAGCCACACAAAAATACCCGCTACAACACCGATTTCATCGTAGATTTCGAGAGCGCCGGCGGCCGTGGGTTGAGCGAAGCCCTGGGCGTTGCCGGCTTCATGAATGTGGATGTGGTTCGGAACCCGAACCTGGGCTCATCACCATATCTCGCACGCGGAGTCATTCACCAGACCTTTGGACTCACCGACGAGATGACCGAGGCCGAGCGCGGACCATTCTCGCTTGCAACCGAGGTGCCGGTGAGGCGCTTCGAGGCGCGTGTGGGCAAGATGAGCCTGCCCGATGTCTTCGACCTCAACTCCATCGGCAGCGACAGCCATCTGCAGTTCATGAACTGGTCGGTCGACAACAACGGCGCGTGGGATTACGCGGCCGACACGCGCGGTTATACGGTGGGCGGCGTGCTCGAATACGACGACCGCAACTGGAGCGCGCGTTACGGCATCTTCGCCATGCCCACGGTGGCCAACGGTATCGATCTCGACTGGGCCTTCTCACGCGCTCGCGGGCAGAACTGGGAGTTCGAGCTGCGGCAGTCGGTGCTTCCCAAGCGCAAGGGCACGACGCGCATTCTCGGCTACGTGAACAATGCCCACATGGGCACCTACCGTGAAGCGGTCGAGGCTTTCCTCGCCGGCAGCGATTTAACTCCGGAGATCGCGAACCATGCGCATTTCGGCGCGGTGAAGTATGGCTTCACCTGGAACAACGAGCAGGAGATCACGCAGTATCTCCGCGTGTATAGCCGCTTCGGCTGGAATGAGGGACAGCACGAGTCGTATGCCTACACCGAGATCGATCAGACAGTCGCCATTGGCGGCGACTACTCAGGCGCAGCGTGGCATCGACCTCTCGACAAAGTCGGCACTACGTTTGTGAGCAACGCCATCAAGAAGGATCATCAGAACTATCTGGCCTACGGCGGTCTGGGCTTCATTCTCGGCGATGGGCACCTGAACTACGGGCGCGAGAATATCGAGGAGTCCTACTACAACATGCACGCGTGGAAGGGGCTATACTTCGCCTTCGATCTGCAGCACGTCGACAGCCCAGGGTATAACCGCGATCGCGGACCGGTGTGGGTGCCAAGCGTTCGCGCACACGTCGACTTCTAGAGCGGACGTGTATAGCCAATTCAAGTAACGGATGGCTGGACTATGTTTCATCCCACGTCTTAAAATCCAGACGTGGGGCACCCTCAGCCTGTTACAGGCGCGAACTACTCATCCTGCTCGCGCAGCTTGGCGATTACGCTGAAGTCTTCGAGGGTCGTTGTATCGCCTTTGATTTCTCCGTGGGTCGCTAACTCACGCAGCAGCCGGCGCATGATCTTTCCGGAGCGCGTCTTCGGCAACTGATCGGTAAAGCGAAGATCGTCGGGGCGGGCCAGCGCTCCGATCTCTTTCGCCACCCACTTGCGCAGCTCATCTTTGAGTTCGGGCGAAGGCTGGAATGCGCTTTCGAGAGTGACGAAAGCAGAGATTCCCTGCCCTTTCAGCTCGTCGGGACGACCGACGACCGCGGCTTCGGCGACCTTGGGATGGGCTACGAGCGCGGATTCGATTTCCATGGTGCCAAGGCGATGACCGCTGACGTTGATCACGTCGTCGACGCGGCCCATCAGCCAGTAGTAGCCGTCGTCGTCACAGCGCGCGCCGTCACCTGTGAAATAGGAGCCGGGGACCTCGGACCAGTAAGCCTGCTCGTAGCGCTCGGGATCGTTGAAGATGGTGCGAGCCATGGACGGCCATGGTTTGCGGATGATCAGCAAGCCTCCCTGGCCGGGTGGAACCGGGTCACCCTCTTTTGTAACAATCTCCGGCACAATTCCGGGCAGCGGTCTCGTTGCAGAACCAGGCTTGGTGGCGACCGCTCCCGGCACGGGCGCGATCATGATGGCGCCGGTCTCAGTTTGCCACCAGGTATCGACGATAGGGCAGCGGCCTTTGCCGATCATGTCGCGATACCACATCCAGGCCTCGGGATTGATGGGCTCGCCCACCGTCCCAAGCAGGCGCAGGCTGCTCAAGTCGTGCTTGAGCGGATACTGATCGCCCCACTTGATAAAGGCGCGGATCGCGGTAGGTGCAGTGTAGAAGACAGAGACCTTGTGGTCGTCGATGATCTTCCAGAAGCGGTCGCACTCGGGATGGTTCGGCGCGCCTTCATACATCAGCGTCGTGACGCCGTTCTGCAGGATGCCGTAGATCACGTACGAGTGCCCGGTGACCCAGCCGATGTCGGCCGAGCACCAGTAGACATCGTCATCCTTCAGGTCGAAGACCAGCTTGCTGGTGAAATAGGTGCCGACGGAGTAGCCGCCGGTGGTGTGGACCAGCCCCTTGGGCTTGCCGGTCGTTCCTGAGGTATAGAGGATGTAAAGCGGATCTTCGGAGTCGAGCTGCTCGGCCGGGCAAGCCGGCGCGGCCGCGGCCATCAGATCGTGCCACCAGTGATCGCGGCCGGCCTGCATGGTGATGTCTGCACCCGATCGTTTGTATACGACGACATTCTTCACCGTGGGACAGTGAGGCAGCGCCTCGTCAACCGATGCCTTCAGCTTCACCTGCGAACCGCGGCGATAAGAAGTGTCCTGGGTGAGGATGGCGACGCATTGCGCATCGTTGACGCGATCAACAATTGCGTTGGCGGCAAACCCTCCGAAGATGACGGAGTGCACCGCGCCGATGCGCGCGCAGGCCAGGATGGCGACGGCCAGCTCGGGCGTCATGCCCATGTACACGGCCACGCGATCGCCCTTACCGATGCCCAGCGACTTGAGAGCATTTGCGAAGCGCTCCACTTCGCTCAACAGCTCTCCGTAGGTCAGCTTGCGGACCTCGCCCGGCTCGCCCTCCCAGAGGATTGCGGTCTTGTCCTTCTTGCCGTTGTTGACGTGGCGATCGAGGCAGTTGTAGGAGATGTTGATTTTCCCGCCGACGAACCATTTGGCCCAGGGCAGATCCCACTCCAGCGTCTTGGTCCAGGGAGCAAACCAGTGCAGCTCGCGCGCGATCTCGTCCCAGAACGCCTCGGGGGCAGCGGCCGAGCGCGCGTAGAGCTCATCGTATTCGGCAAGACTGCCGATCCGGGCCTTCGCGGCGAACTCGGGCGGAGGAGGAAACATGCGGTTCTCGCGAAGAGTCGAGCTAAGGTGCGAATCGGTGTGCGAAGGAGACGTCATGCGCTTTCAGGCCTGCCTTTGGTTCAGGAAGATGTGCGCCGAGCGAAGGCAAAGAGTTCGACAAAGCGCAGTTCAAGCTCCACACTAACGGGTCGGTGAAGGAGGGCGCAAGGGCGGAGCAGTATAGACAGGTTATCAGGTGCAAAAACAGCCGGATTTTCTCTATTAAACTGGCTCTAACCCGACAAGGAACCCATAAGGAACAGATTTGATCGAAATCGATAGCGATCCCGCCCTCGTGATGAAACAACGTGTCCTTGGAGTCATTCCCGCCCGCCTGGCTTCGACCCGGCTTCCCCGCAAGGTGCTTCGCGAAATTGCGGGCGAACCGATGATCGGATGGGTCTACCACGCGGCGCGCGCCTGTCCTCTGCTCGACCAGGTACTGATCGCGACGGATTCCGAAGAGGTCCTGAGCTTCGCACAGGAGCATGGCCTGCCGGCTGTCTTTACACCAGAGGATTGCGCCAGCGGCACCGACCGCGTGCATGCCGTAGCGCAGTCGATCGCCGCCGATATTTACGTCAACATACAAGGGGACGAGCCGCTGCTGCGCCCCGAGCATCTGGAGGCGCTGCTCGCACCGATGGAGCGGCCCGAGGTCGAGGTGACAACGCTGGCGACGGATTGCAACCCCGAGCAGGTCACCAATCCGCACGCGGTGAAGGTGGTGACGGCCGCAAATGGTCGGGCGCTTTATTTTTCACGCGCGACCATCCCCTACGACCGCGACAAGGCAGGCGGGGTGGCGTATCGCAAGCATCTCGGAATATACGCGTACCGCAAAGCCGCGCTGCAACGCTTTCCTTCTCTACCCGCCAGCCGCCTTGAGGCTATCGAAAAACTGGAGCAGCTGCGCTTCCTCGAAAACGGCATTGACGTCTATGTTTCGCACACGCCCTACGACACCATCGGCGTCGACACCGAAGAGGATTTTCGCGCGGTGGAGAAGCTGATCTTGGAGAGGAAACGCTGACCTCCACCACAAGACGGTTTATACAGTGAGGTCGGCGCCGCGGGACTCTCTTCCGAACGCGGTAATGATGGCCAGGAAGCAGGCGACGATCAGCACGGTAACGGCAAGCACGCGTCCGTAGCCTCCGAAGCGTTCTGCGGCCTTGGCCTGAATCACCGAGTTACGTGAAGTGATCAGGTTGCCGAGCTGATAGGCCAATCCCGGGAAGGTCGCTCGCACCGGTCCAGGCGAGAGCTCGCTGAGATAGGCGGGCACCACGCCCCAGGCTCCCTGCACCATGAACTGCATGAGAAAGGCTCCGCCGGCCAGCGCGTAGAGAGAATGCGAGAAGGCGTAGAGCGGGATCATCGGCAGCGAAAGAAGTGCGGCCGCAATGATGGTCCGCTTGCGTCCGAATTTCTCAGAGAGCGCGCCAAAGAAAATTCCGCCCAGCAGCGCTCCCACGTTATAGACGATGGCAACCGCGCCCGTGAGGCCCGCCGAGAAGTGATGGTCCTTCTGAAGAAAAGTCGGATAGAGATCCTGCGTTCCGTGCGAGAGAGCATTGAAGCCGGTCATGAGCAGGATAAGAAACAGGAAAGTCGGCGCGTATTGGCGAATGCCGGCCAGTACCCCGGTTTTAGGTTCAGTTGAGGCCGCTTGTGGAGCAGTTGCGCGGGCGTTGCGCTCGCGCCATACCGGCGACTCTTCCACCTTGAAACCGATGTAGAAGACCAGCAGCGCAGGAATCGCTCCGACGATGAACATGCCTCGCCAGCCGACGATGTATCCATGCCACATCATGTGAGCGAAGTGCGGAAAGAGCAAAGCATACGCGGCTGCGGCGACCAGATAGCCGACGACGTATCCCTCCTGCAGCAGCCCGGAGAAAAACCCGCGGCCTTCCTTGGGGAGAGTTTCAAAGGCCAGCGCCGCGCCTACGCCCCACTCGCCGCCCATGGCGATTCCGAAGAGAGCGCGCAGCAAGTAGAGGCCGTGCAGCGAGGTGACAAAGGCACAGGCCAGCTCGAAGATCGAGTAACAGGCGATATTCAGCATCAGCGCCGGCCGGCGGCCATACTTGTCCGCCAGAGCACCGAAGAGAAAGGCTCCTACGGGACGAAAGGCGAGAGTGAAAAACAATGCTTCGGCTACGGCGGACGGCTGGACGTGGAAGTCGCCGGCAATCGAAGAGACACAGAAGACCAGAATGAAGAAATCGAAAGCATCCAGCGACCAGCCAAGGAAACAGGCGGCAAAGGCGTGGCGCTGATGGGAGTTCAGGCTCCGGAAGACGCTCGGCATAGGCGATTCATCGAGCGCGACTTCCGGCTCAGAACGAGATTACCAGAGGAAAGAGTGAGTGATGGGGCACGTCTCGAGATAAGTGGATCAAGATAACGAGCGGCGCGTGACACACTTCGATCGTGAAGCCGGGGGCGATTGCAGAATCAGAGGCTGGCGATGGCGCGAACAAAATGAATTTCCGTTCGCGCGCGCTCAGGATGACGACTTAAATTTCTAGTGCGAAGCGCTTCCGTTGACGCCGGCCTTGACGACCATAGCGCCTTCTTGATCACTTGCCTTCTTGTGAATCTGATGATGCAGGCAGTAGAGCGCCAGTTCGAGGCGATCCGAAACTCCCAGCTTGTCATAGATCTTGCGCAGATAATTTTTCACCACCTGCTCGGTGGTGCCGAGCTGGAAGGCGATCTCCTTGTTGCGCTTGCCCTGCGTGATACAGGCAATGATGGAGAGCTCTTTCGGTGAAAGTCTCGGCTGCGACTTGGGATTGGTGATCGACGTGGCCTGCGAGCGATAGGCTTCGATGACCCAGGTTACCGACTGGTTGTCGATCCAGGTCTCACCCGAGGCGATCTTGCGGACGCACTTCACCAGCAGATCGGGGGCAATGGACCGGGGTATGATTCCGCGCACGCCGCGCCGATAGAGTTCTACGGTATGAGCTTCGTCGGTGCCCGAGGTCTGCACGATGATTTTCATCTCCGGCGCGAGCCGGACGATTTCAGGAATGACATCGGAGGTGCCTGCGATCAGATTGCCTTCCATGAGCAGTACGTCCGCGGGATGGCGAACGACAGCATCCGCCAAATGATCCACGCGCTCCACCTGACCCACGACACGGATGTCGTCTTCCAAGGCAAAAACTTTGCGCATACCCACGCGATAAATCGCCTGGGAATCCGCCAAAAGAATTCGAATAAGAGGTTTACCCGATTGCGGCATGCCGTCAACAGAGATGGCCTCTGGCTGTTCCATAGTAGTTAGTTCGCCCATAAAGATTTTGGTCGTGCCCCCAGTCACTGAAAGCTATATTCTTCGATTACTGCTGCGGCGAAGGCCGTCGAACTTTCCACGTAGGACCGAACAATCCTTCCGACGCAATGTACAGCCGCGGTTTGATAGGCCCCAATGGTTCCTTCCGGTATCTCAATCAAGAATTCCACCTGGGTTCCGGGGGGTAGAAGTTCATCCAGGTGAAAGAGAATCCCACTTGCAGATATATTGTCTGTTACTGCGTCATACTGCTTGGTTGACGCGACCAGATGAAGGGGGAGAGCAATAGGGAAACGAACAGATGCCCTGAGTCTCGGCTTTTCGCCAACGCCCAATTCATTTTCGTGCTCTTCGACAGTGCGAGTCGCCAAGTCCATATGCCAGCTCCCAGGAATGCAGTGATATTGCCTTGAAAGTATTTGTCTCGACTTACTAAAATGAATTAACTTGCCTGGAATTACGAAAGTTTACACCTTCGCCCCTACGTTTGACAGTAAAAAGGTTTGGCTTGGGGTTACCTGCGTACTGAATCCCTATCGGCGCAGAGACCATCCGGAAGCTTCGGCGATTTCCAGCCAGCCGATTCAGGACTGCAGTGGATAGAAGGCAGCGGAAGCGCCGACCCACTCCTGACCGCGATTGTGATCCACACCCATCATCTGCCCACGCCCCAGCCGAATCAACGGTAAAACAGGCTGAAGATCCTCTCCGTCGGGCCATAGATATAAGATGCGAATTTCCGGCTGGGTCATCCCCAAAGGGGTGTCGATAACCGATTCAAACTGTACGCGTTGCTGCAGCAGGTAGTTTTTGCGCTCTGCACCAGGTATGGCGTGTAATTCCTCTTCGGAGGGAGCAAATCGGATACCTTTCCCTGCGAACGAAAAGAGAGGCTTCAGTATCCATTGTTCGCGGTCGGCGGGCAAGCGGTCTCGCCCTTTTCCGTCAAACCATTCATTCAGAAAGACGGCAGGCGGCACCGAGGGGTGATCGAGGTATGGGATGGAGAATTTGCTCAGGTGGAAGTACCAGTTGGGATGGCCAGCCCACTCCACGTCGAACGACTCCCGATAGTCAAATTGAAGATGGATCTTCTTCTGGATCAGTTCGTCCACGATGGCGCGGTTGTAGATGCGATGGATGGGAACGAGGTGCTTGCCTTCGCGATAACAGAGCCTGGGTAACCTGCCTGGACGGTCTTGAGGGGTGATCGCGGAGATATCGACGATGCGGATACCCAGCCGGTCGGCGGTCACCTGGAAATCGGGCAGCGTCTTCTGGTGCATGGGATCTACTTCGGCGAGAACGACGTTTTCTGGAGGATGTCCGTTGAGAATGACCTGCCCCATCTGCTTCCAGAAACCAGCTTCGTTATTTCCACCAAGGTAGTAGTCGAGCGGTCCCAGGGCATCGAGATTGAAGGCAGCGCGGTAGCTCTCCGATAGTACGTATTGATAGGCGAAGACCGACGGGAAGGCCTGAAGTTCGACCAGGCGCGGAGAAAGAGATCCGTCCTGTTTCTTTACCAGGCCGAAATCGACGGTCATGAAGTGAGGATGGGGAGTCTGATCGGCAGCACACCAGGCTTCAGGTATAGCCTTTGCTGATTTGGCCATGTAGTCTGCGTCTTCAACCAGTCGCAGAGTGAGCTCAGCGCCGATGGATGCCATTTCATCCAGTAATGACTTGGGAAAGAAGGTCGGAGTTTCGGCGACCCTGAAGGAGACATGGGTGCGCACACAGGCATCGAGATTGCGCAGAAGATGCCGGTAGTCTTCGGGACGGTAACGCGAGTTGAACTGCTGCCGCAGAGACCGAATCACGGAGATAAGGCTATACCTTTCCGCTATCGGAGTGCAGCAGGATCCTCGGAGCAGGTCAGGCTAGCCTCCTGAATTCATCGGCGCAGCACTGGATGACGGCACTTGTGGCCCCGGCTACATTCCGTAAGCCCGAGCCACGTGCGCATCGCTTACCGACCACCCAGCATCGGAGGCCCTACAAGTTTGACCGCATACTTCTTTCCGATCTCTTGCAGATCCACCCGGTCTCCGTTCGTCGCGATCATCTGCAACGCCTCTTCACAGCCTCCCGGAACCGCCGTGATGATCACGCGGAGCGGAGCATCGGTGGGGTTCCCCCAGGCGTGCGGCACGTCCCGCGGAAGACTCACTGTGGTTCCTGCCTTGGCCTCGAAGGTCTTGTCTCCGCAGAGGATCTTCGCAGTGCCATCCAACACGAGCAGGTATTCATCTTCTTTCTCCTGCTGATGAACGAAGGTGCTGTCGCCCGGGTTCAATAGAAACTCCGTCACAGAGTAGGCGCCGTTCGTTTCCTTCGCTGGGACACGAATTAAAAAGCGTGCCACTTTTCCTGCGTTCAATCGCTCTCCACCAAGCCTTTTGTCACTCACGTTCGTTTCACCTTTCACTGTTCAGTTTCTCCTCATACTTCATTTTTAGGCGCTTCAGTGTTGCGCGTCGTATCGTCTGTCTTCCTTTAAAAACAACAAAATGCGAAGAAGAATATTCCTCCGCGATCCAGCAGGGAGCCGTTGCGAGGATCGGCATCGCGCGAGATGCCAGGCGACTTGTCCCACGAAACTGCCTGCGACTCGAACGCTTGTCCGCGTTGATCCCCCGTTGGTGGAATATCGCCCAAGCGCCCTGCCCGCATACATTGTTGTTAACAACCAACAACCATTCCTATGGGGCTGCAGAGCTTCCACGCGTGCCTGAAGCGGAGAGACGACTTGGGCTTTGTTGAGACGTGCCGGGCTGATGCTTGCGATGCCCGTTTTCCGCGACGAAAACCCACTTCGGTTTGACCCTAAGCGCCTAGGCTTCGTATCATGAGAAGTCGGTCCTGTTTCTGATTGGGATTCGTTTGGCGGCGTAGCTCAGATGGTTAGAGCGACGGACTCATAACCCGTAGGTCGGCAGTTCGATTCTGCCCGCCGCCACCAGTAGCACTAAGACGCACAAATGAATGTAGCGAAGGGCTGGCGCACCCCACATTTGGTGCGGATATTCCATCAGGCGACGGGTTTTCTCCCGTCGGTTGAAGCCAAACCCGTAGCTCGACAGGTCGATTCTGTCCGCCGCCACCAGTGAGGCACTCTCCGCCCGCTTGGAGTATCATCTGAGGTAATCAGCTTCGTGCTGCCCTCTGCACATGTCAAAAGCCTTCAAGCGCTCCGTCTTCGGCATCTCCGTTGCCCTCGTCGTTATCGTATTTCTCGGTGGATTCATCTCCGGCGGCGTAAGCGCCGGCTCGCAGAGCGAGACCGTTTATCGCCAGATGGGCGTCTACGAAGAGGTCCTGCACAAGATTCAGAGCGACTACGTCACCGAGCCGAATATCAACGATGTGACGACCGGCGCGCTGCATGGCCTGCTGGAATCTCTCGACGCCGACTCCAGCTATCTCACGCCCGCTGAATACACGGCATACAAAGCACATTCGAACGAGGGCACGGCACAGGTTGGCTTGCAGGTGTCGAAGCGCTTCGGTTATGCCACGGTGGTCGCGGTGGTTCCGGGAAGTCCGGCTGACAAGCAAGAGCACATTATGGATGGCGACATTCTCGAGGCCATCGGCGGTCACTCGACGCGCGAGATGTCTTTGGCCATGATCCGGCTGAGCCTGGAAGGCAAGCCCGGCACCAATGTCACCTTTTCGATCGTTCGTCCGGGCAAGGCCGAGCCACAAAAGATCTCGCTGACGCGGACAGTGATCACTGCTCCTCCGCTGGCCGAGCAGCAGTATGAGAATTCTTCGATCCTATACCTGAAGCCGGGCGTGTTGAGCCGGGAGCGGGTCAACGAGATCGATGCCAAGCTGCGAGCCATGCCCAAGAATGGCAACAAGAAGGTATTGCTCGATCTGCGCGACGTGGTCGAAGGCGATTCCGACCAGGCGATTCGGCTGGCCAATGCGTTTCTGAAGAGCGGCAACATCGCTTCGCTCTCCGGGCAGAAGGTCGCCAAGCAGACCTTCGACGCCGATCCGGCCAAGTTCATCACCAACGCCCCGCTTGTGCTCCTGATCAATCATGGAACCGCTGGACCAGCCGAGCTGGTGGCGGCTGCCATCCTGGACAACAAGCGCGGCGACCTGATCGGTGATCGGACATTCGGCGAAGGCGCAGTGCAGAAGACCATCGACCTGCCGGATGGCGCGGCGGTGATCCTCTCGATCGCGAAGTACGATTCACCTTCGGGCAAGGCTATTCAGGATACGGCTGTCACTCCGAACATCGTGGTGACTGAGAGCATCGACCAGCTTCTCGCCGAAGAAGACATAGACGAAACGCAGCCGGCCGAAAAAACAGCGCCTGCCACCGACGATCAGCTCAACAAAGCCCTGGACGTCCTAAAAGCCAAAACCGCCTAGGACTGGCCGGGACTGGCCGTCCAGGCAACTGCGCCTTTCGGCGCCTGTTCGCGATTGACGATTGTTTCTTTTCCTAATATCGCGGCAGTGAGATTCCGCTAGTTTGGCTCTGCTGACGTATTCAGTTGTGAGTGCATACATAGCAACTTCTTCCTTTCGACTGCAAAAATCACCGTATCGAATTCGGCTCATCGTGATGCGTGTGCGTGCTCTGAGTAATAAAATTTCCTTGTCGTTCCACATTCCCCAGTGAGAGAGCGCCATTGAAATCACGCGGTCCATGGGCACCTCCACCTTCCGATCCACCGGCGAAGCCTAAGTCTCTTCCGGCTACTTCGAAATCCAGACGCTCTTCGAACTTCAAACCACCTGCACAAAATCGCAAGGTCGCCGGCAATGTGGCGCTGGCGTTTATGGCCGTGCTGGCGATTGCGGTTGGATCGCTGAGCGGGCTGATGCTGGTGTACTCGGTGAACCTGCCGCAGATTCAGGATCTGGAGCGCTACCGGCCGGACACCACCACCGAACTCTACGACGTTCATGGACGCCTCTTCGGTTCTTTCGCGCTGGAGCGGCGCGTGGTGTTGGATTACGACGGCTTTTCTCCTCTGCTGCGGCAGGCCGTGATCTCAATTGAGGACAAGAACTTCGAGAGCCACTGGGGCGTGAACGTCTTCCGCGTGATGGGCGCGGTGTATCACGACATCACTTCGAAAGGACGCGCGCAGGGCGCATCGACGCTGACCATGCAGCTGGCGCGGAATCTTTTTCTCTCGAACGAAAGAACCGCGGGCCGCAAGCTGCAGGAGATTTTTCTGTCGCTGCAGATCGAGCACAACTTCACCAAGCAGCAGATCTTCACGCTGTATGCGAACCAGATCTATCTCGGGCGCGGAACCTACGGCTTCGAAGCCGGCTCGCAATACTACTTCTCGAAGCATGCCAAAGACCTGACACTTCCGGAAGCAGCTCTGCTGGCGGGATTGCCGAAGGGGCCGAACGAATTCTCTCCGGTCGTGAATCCCGATCGCGCCTTCCGGCGGCGGAATACCGTCATTAACGCAATGCTCGAGGACGGCGCGATCACCACGGCGCAGGCGGACGCGGCGCGAACAGCGCCGCTCGGCCTGCATATCGAGGCGCCACCCAACAGCCTGGCTCCATGGTTCGTAGAAGAGGTGCGGCGCGAGCTGGAGCGGCGCTTCGGATCGGACCGCGTCCACGAGGCGGGCCTAAAGGTGGAGACGACGCTCGATCTCGATCTGCAGGAGACGGCAAACCGCGCAGTGCTGGATGGCCTGGCCGCATACGAGCGCCGGCATGGATGGAAGGGACGGCTGCTGAATGTGATCGCCGGCGGAATCGCGCTGAATGCATTCAAGCATCCCGATTGGAATGGGCCGGTGCAGCAGGGGAGCTATATCCATGGGCTGGTAACGGGGATACTTCCCTACCAGGTAACGGCTAAAGTGGGCAACCAACAGGTTGTTTTGACGCCTGAGAACTGGGCCTGGACCGGCTTCAAGACAGCGCCCGAGTTTCTACACGAGGGCGACATCGTTTATGTTCACGTAACCGGCCAGGATGGCGGCAATCTCACCGGCGTGCTGGAGCAGGACAGCGGCACGCAGGGCTCACTGCTGGCGATGGATAACTCGACGGGCGACGTGCTGGCGCTGGTGGGCGGACGCGACTTCGACATGTCGCAGTTCGACCGCGCCACACAATCGGAGCGGCAGACGGGATCGTCATTCAAGCCTTATGTGTACACGGCCGCGGTTGAAGAAGGCGCAACACCGGGCGAGATGATTCTGGATGCGCCGACTTCGTTCGGGTCATATACGCCGCATAACTACGAGGGCAATTTCCTGGGCGAGATCACGCTCGAAAAAGCCTTCGCCGATTCGCGGAATATCCCGGCGCTCAAACTGGCGCAGCGCGTGGGTATTCACAAGGTCATCGATACTGCCCATCGCTTCGGCGTAACCAGCAACATTCCTCCGTTTCTGCCGGTGGCGCTAGGGTCGGTCGAGATCACGCTGATGGAGCATACGGCAGCTTATTCGGTCTTCCCCAATGACGGCATCCGCATTGCGCCGCGGCTGATCCGGCGGGTTACGTCGGCGGACGGCATTCCCATGACCGAGCCGGTTCCCGAGGTAAAGGAAGTGATCAGCGCAAAGACGGCGCGGACCATGATGGTGTTTTTGAAGTCCACGATCGAACCGGGTGGGACGGGGCAGGCTGCCTCGGAGCTGCATCATGCGTTGGGCGGGAAAACCGGCACGACCAGCGACTTTACCGACGCATGGTTCATGGGCTTTTCGCCCTCGTTGACCTGCGGCGTGTGGGTGGGGTATGACAGCCGCCAGTCTTTGGGTGACAAAGAGACGGGCGCACATGCCGCACTGCCCATCTGGATGGACTTCATGAAAACAGCGATTGCCGGAAAACCGGATGAACAGTTTCCTGGCGACCTGAAGGGGTCGGCTCCTGCCTTTGCTACACATGTGGCTTCGGCTGCAGCAGGCAAGGTTGGTCCGGGTTAGTCGTTGTCTTCGCTCATTCGCTGGTTCGCGAAAGATGGGCTTCGCGTTCCACGTTCCGAAAATAAGACATGGGCACCCGGGATCCTAACCGGGTGCCCGTCTTCTTCTAGAAGTGCCAGATGAGGTCTCCGGCAAAAGTTAGCTGCGTGGTCTTGGAGGGCGCGCCGCCGGTGGGTGCGTCGAAGGCCGGCTTGTCGTAGGAGTGATCGAGCCTCAGCTCTGGCCGGAAAGTGATGGTGCTTCCAACCCAGTAGTTCAATCCCACCAGATGCTCGGAGTATTTGGTCGCGGTGCCGGTGCGCTGGCCCCTCAGGTCATCGACATACTCGTTGCGAATGGTCAGCGAGGTGTGGTGGTTGTTCCACTCGTGTTCGAGGTAGTTCACGATGGCATAGTCGGGAGCGTAGCAGTGGGTCGCCAGAGGATTGCACTGGGCTCCGTTGGCGCCGTTGATGAGCGAGGGCGAAGTGATCTCGCCGGAGTTGGCTCCGATATTGGCGTTAGGACCGTAGCTGATACAGGGGTCGAGACCATAGCAGAGGTTCGGAACATCACGCTCGTACTGATACCAGGCCTCGGTGTCGGTGTGCCAGGTGGCGTTGATCTTGTGATAGTAGGTTAGATAATACGCAGAAATATTGTTATAGGCGTACTTCGCCGAGTTGAGCGAATTCGCGCAGAAGTAGAGATTGTTACTGCCGTTGGTCCATGTGTAGCCAGCGCAAGCGTCGCCGGTGAGCTTGGCGTACTTGCTCCAGGGCGCGGCTTCGCAACCCGCCGAAACTCCTTCCTGAACAGTCCAGTGCTCGCTCAGCTTGGTGGTGACATTGACACCGTGCTGGGTATAGCAATCGACCGTATAGAGCAACGAGTGACTGTAGGTGTAGTTATTCGGAGCGAGCTGCGCTTCAATGTCGGGAAGAGAAATGTAGCGGCCTACGCGGACGTCGGTCCCCTGCCCGATGTGGGGCAGATAGAAGTCGAGGTAATACATCACCGGATCGTAGCCATAGGTGTTGTTCTTCTGCAGCAGCTGCTGGCTGAAATCCCCGTAGGCGGTGGTGTAGCGATAATCGAGACCATAGAGACTGGTGAAGCGGAAGCCCCAATCGAAATGGTCTTTCTGCACGGTGTCGGGCAGGCGCTCGAGGTAGAGAGCAGCCTGATCCAGCTGAACCGAATTCGGAATCACGTCGTATGCGGCCGGGGCGTTGGCATACTTGCCTTTGTCGGAGGTGCTGGCGTTGTAGCCGATGTCGAACCATCCGTACATCTTGAAGCGAGTCTTATTCTCGTTCACCGCCTGCATGAGCGGATAGGTCTGGTAGTCCGGTGCTCCGATGACGACGGTGCCTCCAATCGGCCAGTCGGCGCTCGGAAAAGGCGGCGAGTTCAAAGGGGCCGGTGTGCCGCGACGAGTGGGTTCCGGGGCAGCAGTTGCGGTGGGGCTGGGGCTCCAGTCCTCGAGATAGGCGTGGCCTAGACGGGTGAATAAGCCTTGCGGCGGTATCTGAGGGGAAGACGCTGCGGGCGCGGGACCTGCTGCGCTTTGGCCGCTCCCCTGACTTTGGCCGCCATCAGCGGGCGCGCTATTCTCCGGCGCGTACGGCTGGCTTATAGCGTGGCTCGCATTCCCGTTTATTTCCTGGCTTGCATTCTGGGCTAGATCCTGTGCTGTCGCGCATAACGGAATGGCTGCCAGCAATCCTCCTAAAATCATAGGAAGAGGGGTAAAAATGGTTTTGAATTCGCTTGTTCGAAACATAGTCTCCGACTCTGGCCGCTCGCAGGTTGGCTACTTCTGCGGCGCGCAGGTTAAAGACTAATAAGGAAGGAATAAATACTGGGTAAGCGCGGCATAAGGGCTTCATAAGCGTGCGCGCATGCGGGCGAAACATATCCTTAACGACTCCGTGAGGCCGATTTCCTCGCCCGCAACCTTGGACTCCGGAAATCAGCCCCACGGCTCCTGTTATTGCGGCAAGACTGGATCTTTGGCGTCGGGGATCTGCTGAAGTTCGCTGCTGCTGAGATGCAGGTGCGCCTCGGCTATCTGCTCAGGCAGGCGGCGTATCCATTGATTCAGCGAGACGTCGGAGAATTGGTCGCTCTTGAACATCTCGAGGAAGATCACATCGTCCGTGCCGGTGTTCTCGATGTAGTGTCCGGCAACTGCAGGAACGTAGCCCACGTCGTTGGCATGGAAGCTCATGGTGCGCGCCTCACCAGCCGAGGCGAAGACGGTCATGCGGCCCGTACCCTGCAGCCAGTATTGCCACTCGGAGGCGTTGGGATGCCAGTGCATCTCGCGGATGGCTCCAGGCTTGAGGATAACGAGCGCTGCAGCGATGGTCTTGGACGCGAGGAAGACGCGGGAGTCGACGATGCGTGCGCTGCCTCCGGCATCTTCGAAGGTGGGCTTCATGGAGCGCATGCGAAAGCTGTAGGAGATCTTCGATTCGACGGTCTTGCCGCCGACCGCGCGGCGATCGTCTTCGAGCGGGCCGGGGACAGTGCCGGGGAAGATGTACTCCTCGCGAGTGGGCAGCTTCTGAATTGCGCTGGCCGGCAGGCCGAAGTTTTTCTCGAGCAAATCAGGCGGAGTGTGGGCGACCCAATCGGAGATGAGGAAGGTCTGATACTCCGAAAATGTTCCCTGATCGAAGACCAGCAGGAATTCGCAGCCATCAGGACCCAGGCCCTGGATCGAGTGCGGATAGCCGGCGGGGAAGAACCACAGGTCTCCGGCGTTCACGTCATCGATGAAAATGGTGCCATCCGGGTTGAGCACGGAGATGCGCGCCGAGCCGTAGAGCATGTAGGCCCATTCATTGGCGGTATGCCAGTGGAGCTCGCGATAACTGCCTGCGGTGAGCCGCATGGTGACGCCGGCAATGTCTTTGGAGTTGGGCAGGTCCTTCTGCGTCACCTGGCGCGTCCAGCCGCCATCCTGAATGCGGCGATGAGCCAGGTCAAAGGAGTACCAGAAGGGCGAGACGTCGCCATGATCGGTATCCGGCGGAACGTTGGAGTCACCGTTTTCCGCCTGCAGCTCCTTGTTGACCGGACCGGGGTTGTCGGCTGAGTGGTTGTCAGTGCCTTTGCGAATCTCTTCCCGGCTCTGCGCGAAGGCGGCGGGGGCGAAGAGCGCACTCGCGCTTAGAGCTGCTGCGGCCGCACCTAGAAACGAGCGGCGATTGACACCTTCATGTTCGGACTTCATCGTAATCATCTCTTACCTCGTAGCGTGAACATTTGTTGTTCACATGCCGATTAGAGTGTCCGAAAAGGGCATCGGTCCAACTGTATGTTTGGAATACAGTGATAACTTTTCTCGATAAGTGAATCTATGAAGCATTCATCCATCCTTCACGTGGATGAATGCTTTACGACTTTCCTAGCCAGCGCGATGAAGTTCTGGAGCAGGGTATCGCTACGATCGCGAGCGACCGCGATGCCGATCTGCGAGCGTATCTTTTCGCGAAGGAAAGGCTTCACTTTGATAACGCGGCGATAGCGATTGGCAACCCCTTCAGGCAGAATGGCGACGCCCATCCCGGCAGCAACCAGCGCCAGGGCGGTGTCCATCTCGGCAGTTTCCTGAACGACGACGGGAGTAAAACCGGCGTTGCGGCAGATGCCCGTCCAGTCCTGATAAAACTCGGGCGCCCAGCTTTGTCCGTAGGCCACGAATGGCTCGTTGGCGAATTGCGCGATGCTGAGATTCTTTGCATTCGCCAGGCGATGGCTTTTGGAAATGGCCAGCGCGAAAGGCTCGCTGTGCAACGGAGTGAGCGAGAGCGCCGGAGCGGTGAGTGGCAGCCGCACGAAACCCACGTCGAGGCCATGCGCTTCGAGTGCTTCGACCTGCCGCACGGTAGGCAGGTTTTTCAGCTCCAGGGTGACACTCGGGTAGCGACTGCGAAAGGCCAGCACAATCGCGGGAACTAACTCGGCCGTGGCCGAGGCGACGAAGGCAATGCGCAGATGGCCGGCCTCGCCAGAGGCAATTTTCAAGGTACGCACGCGAGCAGCTTCGGCAGATTGCAGTAGAACATCGGCGTCGGCAAGCAGGCTTTCGCCGGCGCGGGTGAGGCGAACGGTGCGCCGGTTGCGTTCGAGCAGGAGCGTACCGATATCCTCCTCGAGGGCCTTGATCTGTGCACTGAGCGCCGGCTGCGAAAGATGCAGATCGCGCGCCGCCTGGCTGAAGTTGAGGGCACGCGCGACGGCGATGAAAGAACGTAGTTGTTTGAGCTCCACCGATTTTCGCTCCAAACCTTACTACGGGAATTCGATCCGGCTTCTAGAGTAGAGCACGACGGGATGCGGCAGAAGCTTGCCGCGACCGGCGATCCATCTTTAGCTCCCGCAGACGAAACCGTAGGGACCCGGAGCAAATATCTGTCTCCCTGAAGTGGATTCTCTTTTGAGAGAATGAAAAAGACACGGAAATCAGACACTTTTCAATGACTCATCCCATGCTGCCCATTCAAACGATTGCCCGCAAACTCAATTTAGATGAAACCCACTACGAAACCCTTGGCGCTTATGGCGCGAAGCTCAAGCTGGATTTACTGACTGACCCGGCATTTCCGCGCCGAGGCAAGCTGATCCTGGTGACGGCGACCTCGCCAACCGTTTCAGGAGAGGGCAAGACCGTCTCCGCTATTGGATTGACGCAGGGCCTGGTGCGGATCGGCAAACGCGCTCTCATCACCTCGCGCGAGCCTTCTTTAGGGCCGGTCTTCGGCATGAAGGGCGGCGCGGCAGGCGGCGGACTGGCCCAGATCGAGCCCAGCCAGAAGATCAATCTGCACTTTCACGGAGACATGCACGCCATTGGCGCCGCGCACAATCTTCTCGCGGCGCTGATCGATACGCATCTCTTTCACGGCAACGACCTCGATCTCGATCCGGAACGAATTACCTGGCCGCGCACCATGGATATGAACGATCGCGCGCTGCGCCAGATCGAGATCAACGTCGGCGGCAAGCGCGTGGGGGCAAACCGGCGCACCGGTTTCGTGATTACGGCGGCATCGGAGGTCATGGCTATCCTCGCGCTGGCAAAGGATCGCGACGACCTGAGGCGGCGGCTGGAATCCATCGTTATCGGCTCGACGCGGGCGGGAAAGCCGGTACGCGCATCGGACCTGAAGGCGACCGGATCGATGATGGCGCTGCTGCAGGAAGCGTTCCTGCCCAATCTGGTGCAAACCACCGAGGGCGCTCCGGCACTGGTTCACACCGGACCGTTCGGCAATATCGCGCACGGCACTAGTAGCGTGGTCTCTCAGCTCATGGGCCTGCAGCTGGCCGATTACGTGGTGAACGAAGCCGGCTTCGGCGCCGATCTTGGCGCAGAGAAGTATATGGACATCGTCATGCGGAGCTCGGGAATCCAGCCAGCAGCCGCGGTCCTGGTCACCACGGTGCAGAGCCTCACCAATCAGGGCGAGGGCGATATGGAAAAGGGATTCGCGAATCTCGCCCGGCATCTCGACACGCTGCAGCGCTTCTGCCTGCCCACGGTGGTAGCGGTGAACAGGTTTCCGCGCGACTCGGAGCAGGATCTCAATCGGCTCATTGCCTACTGCTCGCAGCGGGACGTCACCAGCGCGCTCTCCGAGCCGTTCACCAAGGGCGGAGCGGGCTCCGAAGAGCTGGCACGGAAGGTGGTTGAAATCACCGAGGCCACTCCGGCAAAACCCCAGCCGGTTTATACGCTGACGGACTCGCTTCAGACCAAAGCAACGCGGGTGGCGACGGAGGTCTACGGAGCCAGCGAGGTCGCGTTCAGCGAAACCGCATCCGAAAAGCTAAAACAGCTTGTGGAATGGGGCTTCGGAGAGCTGCCCATCTGCGTGGCCAAGACGCAGTATTCGCTCTCCGACAATCCCAAACTGCTCGGCGCGCCAACGGGATGGACGCTGAGGATCACCGACGTTTCTCTCTCCGCGGGCGCGGGCTTCGTGGTGATGATTGCCGGCAACATGATGCTGATGCCGGGCCTGCCGAAGGTTTCGCGCGCTGAAGAGATCGATGTGAATGAGAGCGGGGAGATTGTTGGTGTGTAGAGGAAGCCGCGATCCTTCGACTTCGGTTTCTCCCATGTCTGAGAATCCAGACATGGGCACCCGGCGTTTTTCACTTCGAAACTTAGCGAGGTATCTCGGCGATGTTGTTCACAAAACGTCGCCGCAATTCTTTTTCCCGCTGGTCGTCAGGGTAACGGTTCTTTACAAAGCTCCGGACGCCAACCCATCGCGGCTGCTGGTTGCCGGCGGGAATCGTTGATATCCTAGAAGGATGAAGCGAGTGGTTCTTTACAGCCAACCGGGATGCCCTCCCTGCTCGGCGGCGAAGCGGTTTCTTTCCGCGCGGGGCGTGGAATTCGAGTACAAGGACGTGCAGGCCGATCCTGCGGCGTTGCAGGAGCTGGCGGCACTCAAGAGCCGCAGCACTCCGACGATCCTGGTGGGCGAAGAAGTGATGATCGGCTTCGATCCGGAGCGTCTGGATCAGATGCTTGGTGTCGAGACGGTCTGACGTCGGCTTGTGTGCGGTCCTAAGGCCCGGCTGTAGTCCACCTTCCTTCTTCTGAGATCGCGAAATCGCGTGTATCCCATTCTCCGGGATAGATGAGCTCTTCGCTCGTCCGGGGTAGCTCTCTCCCCCGTTCGTGGGATCTGTTTCGCTCCCAATAATGCCGATAGTGAAAGATGACGTTGAGTGTCTTCGTTATGAAGACGCGGGCTATCTCCTGTAGTCGCGTCCGGCCCTATGGGGTCGTCGAATCTTTTTCACCAGGTGCAGAACATGTCCAACGACAGCGGATCAACGGTCGCCCTGTTCGGCCTTCCCATCTCGAATCTGACCATGTCCGAGGCGGTCGCGCAGATCGCGGAGTGGATCGAATCGGGCACGCTTCACCAGATCGTCACCGCCAATCTCGACTTTGCCAGAAACGCGCGCAAAAGTGATTTCCTGCATCGGGTCATCTGCGCATCGAGCATGGTGCTTCCAGATGGAGCGGCCATGCTGTGGGCGTCCTGGCTGCTGCGTAAACCACTCAAGGAGCGGGTGACCGGGGTCGACCTTGTTCCGGAGCTGGCGCGGCTTTCCGCCGAGCGCGGCTATGGGATTTTTCTCCTTGGCAGCAGCACAGAAAACGCAGCCGAGGCGGCGCGGGTGCTTCAAGAGATGCATCCCGGCGCGCGGTTCGTGGGCAGCTATTCGCCGCCGGTGGCGCGGCTCGATGAGATGGATGACGCAGGGATTCTGCGCCGGATCGAGGAAGCGAATCCGGACATTCTGCTGGTTGCCTTCGGCAATCCCAAGCAGGAGATCTGGATTGCGAGGAACTTTCATTACCTGCAGGTGCCGGTGGCGATCGGGATTGGCGGGTCGCTGGACATGATTGCGGGCAGCATGAAGCGGGCTCCGGAATGGATACAAAAACTCAATCTGGAATGGTGCTTCCGCATGCTGCAGGAACCGCGCCGTCTGCTGCCGCGCTACGCTAGCGACATAGCTGCGCTGATCCGGCATCTTCCGGCTGAGGTGCTGGCAAACCGCAGCCAGCCAGAGATTCAGACTGATTGGCCGCTCGACGTGAAGATGGAATCCATCTACCGCCTGGCGCGCATCCCCGAGATCCTGACCGGAAGTGATTGCGCCGAGGTCGTAGCGGCGGCGCACACGGCGGCACGGCAGGGCCAGATGCTGGTCCTGGATATGGCCTTGACCTCGCGGCTTGAAGCGGATGGCATCGGCTGCCTGATCGAGGCTCGCCGGGTGATGATGGTGGCGTATCTTCCAGTATGGCTGACCGGCGTCTCGCAGCCGGTGCGGCGCATGCTCGAGGCAACATCGCTGTATGACCTTTTCCGCATCGCCATGACGCCTGCGGATGCTGTCCAACTGTTCAAACAAGGGCTTACGCGTCCCGAGCGGCGAACAAGGCCCCGCGGGGTTTCCGGTGCACAGCGAACACGGCGACCGGAGGCGGAGAAGACTACGGTTTAGCGATTGGCTGAAAAGCGGGTCGCTGAAGCCCGGTTGGCTAAAAAGCGGTTCGCTCAAGCATGATGGCGCCATTTGCTCGTCATTCTGAGCGCAGCGAAGAATCTCAGCGTGGTTAACCGATCAATCATCGCTGAGATTTTCCCTCCCGTTTGCCGTCAGAAAGACGGTGGATTGCAGATCCCAGCTATTTCAGCAGGCGGAAGTATCTTTGCGCCTTAGATACGTCCTTCATGATTTGCGCCTTGAGCTCTTCTGGAGTCGCGAATTTCTTTTCTCCGCGAAGGCGCTTGAGGAAGCAGAGTTCTAGCGGCGTTTCGGGCGTGAGATCGATCTCGCGGAAGTTCAGCAGATAGGTTTCGATGGCGTAAGAGGGCTCGCCGAAGGTGGGGCGGACCCCGGCGTTCGTAACTCCGTTGAAGAGCTGGCCGTTCGGTGCGCTCTCGGTCGATCCCACGTGCAGTTGCGTGATGTACACGCCGTCTGCGGGTACCAGCTCGCTGTAAGCGGCAAGATTGATGGTCGGCACGGTGAGCCGGGTGCCGATGCCTCTTCCCCGCGCCTGGGTGGAGTGGATCGAATAGGGACGGCCTAGCAGAGCACGAGCCGTGGCCATGTCTCCGGCAGCAACGCGCCGGCGGATTTCGGAGCTCGATACAGTGAGCCTGCGAATGTGAATCGCGGTATGGGCTTCGACGCGAAAGCCCAAGCCGCGGCCGAGCTCGATGAGCTCCGGCGTGCCTGCCGTGGCGTTGTGTCCGAAGCGAAAGTTGTCGCCCTCATGGACTTCGATCGCATGAAGAGCTCGCGACAAAACCTGCTCGGCGAAGTCTCGAGCGGAGAGCTTCGAGAATTCCTCGGTAAAGGGAATGACGACAGTTGCATCGAGCCCGGTAGCGGCGAGCAGTTCAAGGCGCTGCGGAAGCGGAGTGATCAGCCGCGGGGCCTGCTCGGGGCGAAGAACGCGGACCGGATGAGGATCGAAGGTAAGCGCCACGGACTTCGCGCCGAGCCGCTGCGCGCACGCGCGTACGTTGCCGATGATGGCCCGATGGCCGCGGTGGACGCCGTCGAAGTTGCCGATGGCGACGACGGTGGGCCCGAAGCCGGCGGGAATATCCGAAAGAGAGCGAAAAACCTTCATGCTCATGCGCCGCCAGCCAGCTTAAACGGGATGCGGAGGCCGTCGTAGGCCAGGCGAATGTGCGACGGCAGCTCGCTCTCCGTCTGCGCCTGGTCGAGTTCGTGCGACATGTGAGTGAAGAAGGCGCGGCGCGGCTGCACACGATCGATCCAGGCCAGGGCCTGCTCTACATTAGCGTGGCTGGGGTGCGGTTCTTTGCGCAGGGCGTCGAGGATGAGGACATCGAGGTCTTCAAGCAGCGGCAGGCTGGTTTCGGGGATGCGGCTCATGTCGGTGAGGTAAGCAGCATTGCCGAAGCGATATCCCGCGACCGGCATTTCTCCGTGGAGGATAGGCACGCGCTGAAAAGTTACTCCGGCAACATCGACAGACTCGTGTTCATTGAGGCGATGCAGCTTGACGCGGGCGCGGGTGGGATATTTCGCTTCCGGCGAAAAGGTGTAGGCGAAAACTGTTTCCAGAATCTTGATGGAGCGGTCGTCCGCGTAAAGCGGCATGCCGGCAGCGTGGCGGAAGCTGAGCGGGCGCAGATCGTCGAGGCCGAGGATATGGTCGGCGTGGGAGTGCGTATAGAAGACGGCGTCGATATGCTGGATGCGCTCGCGGATGGCCTGCTGACGGAAGTCTGGTCCGGTATCGATGAGGACACGATTCCCTTCCCACTCTATGGCGATCGACGGGCGAGTGCGGGTGTTGCGCGAATCAGTCGAGGTACAGACGGCGCAATTGCATCCGAGCGTGGGGACGCCCATGGAGGTACCGCTGCCGAGAATGACGATTTCAGATGACATAGGCTAATTCATGGATGCCGACGGGGATCCTGTCGATGCAGGCTGCATCCCGTGCTCTCGTTACCTGCTCCGGGTCGTGGTGGCGCGCCCGGCTTCTCGCCCACGTCCCAAATCGGGACGTGGGGCACACGGCTCTTGCTTGGGCTGACAATGACGTCTGACGGCAAGCCTATCGATTATTTTCTTCCGATGGGCGGCGGGTTCTGCGCCTGCTGGGCTATCGCGTTGGTGATTTCCAGGAACATCATGCGCAGCTCGAAGAGCATGGTTTGTAACAGCCGCTGTTCCTTGTCGTCGAGATTGCCGTTCGTCTTCTCCTGGAGAGCGGTGAGCATGTCAATGCTCTGGCGCGCGCCGAGGATATCGATACGCGGCTTCTGGCCGGGCTCGGCAGCCGCGCCCATGGCGACGACGGCGGAAAAATAAATGGACTGAAAAACATGTTCGATGGTGACGGGGCCGGAGGTATTCGCGCCGGGATTCGTCTGGCGGATCATCTCATCGAGCTGCTGCGAAGACGCGAGATAGGCGGCATGCTGCTCGGCGGATTCGACGGCAGTGGGTTCGGGAAGGATATCGCCTTCGTCGGCCGCGTCCTCCATGGCTTCCTGAAGGTCTTCCGGAGGAGCAGCCGGTTCAGTAACAGCAGCCGGTGCTACTGGAGGCTGCGGGGCAGCGGCAGGCGACGGCATGGTCACGACGCGCGCTCCAGGGGCGGGGTGCACTGCATTGGGAGTGAATGCTCCTGATACGGGGGCGGGCGCAGCGGGAGCCGCTTCGACCGCATTGGCGGCGAATGCGCCGGGAGCCGGGTGAACAGCGTTCGCGGTGAATTCGCCAGCGGCCGGAGCCGGGCTTGGCGGCGGTGCGGGAGCTGCTGGTTCGGAGGAAGCGACGTCCTCGCGCAGATCGCCCTCAGTTGTGAACTTGCGGCGGTCGGTTACGGTAAAGGCGGGTGGTTTCTCTGCCATGATGTCCTCAATCCTTATTCTTTCAAACTTATTTCGATTTGCAGAAGATGCTTTTGGCAGCTCGGCAGGTACTCGTTTTCCGCATCGTGTCGAAGACCGGAGAGCCATCCATTTCGGATCGCGGTCCCAGGTTTAACCCAGCTTGGGTGGCGCGTCGAGCGGAGTCACGGCAGAGCCGCTGCAGGCAATCGGCAGCTTGCGCTCCAAAACTTCGGTGCGGATGAAGCCCAGTGCAAGCGTTCCGGTGAAGCCTGGTAGATGATACTCCGCGATACTGCTGAGTTGACCGGCAGGATTCTGCTGGGCGCCTTCAGCCTCGAGCGACAGGGGCTGCTGGTCTCCGCTTTCGAAGGCTCCAGGCGGCTGAGAGAGAGAGAACTGCCGGAAGGTGCGATGCACGGTGGCGCGGGAGCGGATGCGCTCGACGATCTCCTGGCCGAGATAGCAGCCCTTGCTGAAATTGAGCGCGTGGGGCTGCGCGGTCTCCTGCGGAAGATGGCGGTCGGTGATGTCCACGCCATAAAGCGGCGTGCCTTCGAGGATACGCAAGGCCTCGAGGGCGGCCGATCCGCAGGGGATGACTCCGGAAGCGGTGAGCGCCGCCCAAAAAGCAGGCGCATCGGCACTGGCAATCCGAATTTCGAATCTCGGCACCAGCGGCGAGCGCGCATGGGTGACTGTAATCTCTGCCGACTGCCATTTCGATGGGATGAAGTGATTCTCCGGCGGGAGCGCAAACCCCAGCTGGGATAGAACCTGCATGGCGGCGGGGCCGGCAATGCCAATTGCCGTGGTCGATGCGTCTAATGGCTGGAGCTCCACGTCGTCCATAATGATGAAGTGGTCGAGATGGGCGATGAGCGCCTCGACTTGCGCGCGGTCGGTTTCCAGAAGCAGATGATCGGCAAAGCGGTAGATCGTGGCATCACCCAAAACACGTCCCTGGGCGTTGAGCAGAAAGCTGTAATTTCCCTGACCTTCTTCAAGACCGACAATGGTGTTGCTGACCATGCCGTTTGTCCAGCGGATGCGGTCGCTGCCGGTGATTTTGATGAAGGCGCGATAGCTGAGATCGTAGACGCCGGCGCGGGCGGTGAGCGCAGCCAGCTCTTCGTCACGAGCGGAGAAGGCGGCGATGGTTTCGGCACCGCGGTAGGCTCCGACGGGGAGTGCGGGCGAATGCGACGACAGGTGGGCGACCAATGGTGATTTCTCGTGGAATTCGGCAGTCGCGACGGGGGTAGAAGGCGATTCGCTCATGATCACGGGTACTAGAAATTATAGTCTCGCGCCAGAGGATCGGACCGATGCCCGCCGAATGGCTAGTGGATATCGAAGCAAAATGCGGGTTCTTCCGCTTTGCTTCGATATCCGAAAGAGCCGTGCGGGTTGACAATACGAAGAGAACGACGACGATCGCAATGAAACCCGCGCGGGTAAAGGATATGGTTTAGGAATGATGACTCATAAATGGCGGCCGCTGGGCGTGCTTACTTTGACTCTGGCCGCGACGTTGGCACTGCGAGGCCAAGCTGCGGCGCCGGCCAACGATACGAATGCCCAGACTCCCTCTGCGCAGAGCGTGCCCGACGCGGAGAAGCCGGTCCGGCATATTACTCCGGCGCAGGCCAAGGAGCTCTTTGCTTCCGTCGATACCATTTTGCGCTTCGCCTCCGACGATTCGAAGCTGCCTGTGAAAAGTAAGGTGAAGCGGCGGTTGACGACGCGCAACGACGTCGAGAAGTATCTGGTCGAGAAGATGAAGGACGATAAGGACGCCAAGCGCATGGAGCGCTCGGAGATCGTCCTCAAGAAGTTCGGCTTGCTGGACCAGAGCTTTCACCTGGAGCCGTTTCTGGTGAGCCTGCTCAAGGAGCAGATCGCGGGCTACTACGACAGCAAGACCAAGACGGTAAATCTGTTGGATTGGATCGATCCCGAGTCGCAGAAGCCGGTGCTGGCGCATGAGCTGACCCACGCGCTGCAGGATCAGCGCATGAACCTGGAGAAGTGGGAGGACTCGGACAACGACAACCTCGCCACGAATGTCGCCGAGGACAATCATCACATCTCGATCGACGAGCAGGATACGGCGCGCGAAGCGGTGCTCGAGGGCCAGGCGATGGCAGTGCTGGTGGACTACAGCCTGAAACCGATGGGCCAGAGCATCCTCACCAATCCGGCGGTGGTGAAACAAAAAGCCGATGAGCAGGGCGAGGACTCAGATTCGCCGGTGCTCTCGAGGGCTCCACTACTGCTGCAGGAGTCGCTCCTGTTTCCATATAAGGAAGGTCTGAAGTTCGAAGTCGATCTTCTGGCGGACAAAGGTGCGGAGGGCGCTTTTGCCGGCGTGCTGGATCGGCCTCCGGCATCGAGCTACGAGATCATGAATCCCCACGCCTACGAGCGCAAGGTGAAGGCGCCGGTGCTGACCATGCCCGACGTGCACTCTCTGCTCGACGCGGACTATGCGCCTTACGACGTCGGCGTGATGGGGCAGATCGATGTGCGCATCCTGTCCGAGCTATTCGGCGGACCGCAAGCAGCGGCGGCGCTGACTCCGGCATGGAATGGCGGCATCTACTATGCGGTGCAGAAGAAAGACGCGCCGGATAAGAACTCGACCGCATCGGTGGGACTGCTCTATCTCTCGCAGTGGAAGTCGCCGGAAGCTGCGGCAGCCTTCGCCAAGATGTATGGCGACGAGTTAGACAAACAGTACGATCATGTTAGCCGCGATACACAAAATGAGTCGGACGAGAGCGAGCACATCTATAAGACGAGCGAAGGTCCGATGCTCCTCTCGACCAGCGGGAACTCCGTCTTCATCAGCGAGAGCTTCGACCTGACCCTGGCGCGCAAGCTGGAGTTTCTGATGCTGGGCGCGCAACAAAGCAGCACGGAAGGTCAATCGGTGGCATGGTCTGCGGTGCCTCGTACCGGCGAAGGCAAGAGCGGGATGCCGAGCTTGACCGGTCCGATGATGAACTTCTTTGCCGGATGCGGCGTGATGCGTGCGGCTCTTCCAGCGGCGCGGTTTTAGACGAGGCTTGTTACAGCCGCGAGGCTGTTTCTAGTTCCAGGTAGCGGCCTGTAACTGCAATCGCCCATCCTTCGCAATCGAACCTGTGAAGCATGGGCTACCTGGCGCCTACTTCTACTCTTTGTCCGCTTCTACTCTTCTTAGCTAGCTTTCGACTTGCCCGCGAGTTTCCTGACTGGGTTCGATGAGCTTCCGCCTGAAACAAAGGGCGGGGAATAGTTCCCCGAATGGAATCCCTGGAGCGCAATACTAAGAAATAAAAGTTAAATAAGTCGAAGGTGCTTGACACCCGATTGCGGGCATAGCTAGACTCCGCGACGCTTCAGTAAATCGAATTAGTTGGCTACCAATGCGGGTCCAAGCTGCGTGAAGCAGCTACACCGCCGTGGCAAATGACTGAAGCTAAGGAGATTCCCTGTGTTTCTTTCTTCCAGTGATCGTAAGCGGCGGCCTTCGCTCAATCGGACCTTCCCCGGTTTGTGCATGGTATTTGTTCTACTCATTCTGAGTGCCGGGAACCTCGGCGCCCAAACAGTTGCAACTTATAACTTCGACGATGGCACCGCGGATGGATGGACGTCTTTCAATGGCGCAACTACTCCGGTCGCAAGCAGCGCCGCCGCGTTCTCTGGCACCGGCAGCCTGCTCACAACCACTGGCTCGGGCGGAGCAGGCGGTCCCTCAATTTCGTTGAATGGCATTCTGCAGCCGGGCGCAAAGTACACCATCACCGGCTATGTCCAACTGACAAATGGAGAGAGCGCGACCGACGCGAACTTCACCATCCAGCGCAGCGATCCAAGCTGCTCCGGCGGCACATGTTACGACACGATCGGCACCTACCAGGTGCCTGTATCTTCTTCCGGATGGGCGCAGATTGGCGGTAGTTACACGGTAAGTGCTACGGCAACAGGATTGAATCTCTACGCCCAGTTGGTCGGCGCGACCACGGCGCAATCCTTCTATCTGGACGACGTAGTGATTACCGAGACTGCGCCCCCTCCGGGCGGAACTCCGGTCGCGAGTTATAACTTCACTGACGGCGGATTGGACGGATGGGCTCCTTTCGGCTCGGCGACATTGACGAATACCGTGTCGCCGCTGTCCGATCCCACCGGCGACAAGAGCAGCCTGCTGGTGAGCAATCGCACGGCTACTTTCATGGGCCCGAGCCTGAACCTTCTGAACGTGAACGGAGTAGTCGCGGGTGCGACCTATCAGGTCACGGCCTATGTCCTGCTGGCCGCTCCTGACAGTAGCAATCCTACGGTTACGCTTTCGACCAAGACGGTGGACTGCGCGGCGACTTCGGGGGCCTTCGGAACGATCGCTACATCCGGAGCTTTGTCGAGCACAGCGTGGACACAGGTGCAGGGCACGTTCAGCTTCAGCGATCTGCCGGGCGCTCCGACCAACCTGACGCTCTACCTCCAGTCGAGCAGTGCGACGGATTCCTTCTACCTGGGAGATGTAGCCATCAGCGAGCTTGCTCCGGCGCCGTTAAGCGCGAACCAACAGGACAACTCCGGCATTACCAGCACCTTCGAAGATGGTGGCCTGGATGGCTGGAGCTCCCGCACCGGCAGCTCGACCGTGACCAACACCACCGCAACCGCGCACAGCGGAACGCATAGCCTGCTGACCACGGGAAGAACCGCCAACTTTGACGGTCCGCAGATCAGCGTAAGCAACAAGATGTATGTGGGTTCGGAGTACAACATCAGCGGGTGGATCAAGCTGCTGCCCACCGACGGCTCCAGCCACATCATCAACATGAGCCTGCAAACCACTATCGACGGCAACACCAGCTTTCCCAGCGTCACCGGATATCCAGGCGTGACCGTGCCGGCAGATGGCAACTGGCACCAGATCAGCGTGACCGGCTACAACATGGGAAGCGCCTACGATCAGGGCTCGGCGTCCCTCTACTTTCAGACAGTGCCGCCTTCGGGCAACGATCTGGTTTCGTTCTATCTCGACGACTTCCAGCTGACCTACGTTGCACCGCCGACGATCCAGACCAACATTCCTTCCATCTTCAAAAGCTATGAGGAGTTCTTCCCCATCGGCGCGGCGGTCGATACGACCGATCTCTCCGGGCCGAATATGCAGCTGCTGACGATGCACTTCGACAGCATGACTCCGGGGAACGACCTGAAGTGGAGCTCGGTCGAAAACACCAAGGGCGTTTACACTTATGCGACCGGCGACAGCGAAGTTGGTCTCGCTGAGTGCCACAACATGCGGGTGCGCGGACAGAACCTGGTCTGGGCAACCGGCGAGCAGACTCCGGCCTATGCCACCGGCGATGGCACCAACTCCGCTGCCAACCAGACGGTGGTGATAGCCAACATCCAGGAGCACATCCAAAACGAGGTGCAGCACTTCGGCACCGCAGTCTATGCATGGGATGTGGTGAACGAACCGCTCGATCCAACGCAGTCCGACTGCCTGGTTCATGGACCGTTCTATCAGGTGCTGGGGCCGAGCTACATCGATGTCGCGTTCAAGGCGGCGAAGCAGTATGCGCCGGCGGGAACGAAGCTCTTCATCAACGAATTCAGCACGACCGTCGCGAATCGCCAGGCCTGCCTGATCAAGGTAGTGCGGGAACTTCGCGAGCGGGGCGTGCCGGTGGATGCGATCGGGCACGAGATGCACAACGACATCAACTTCCCAACGCCCGAGTCAGTGAAGCAGGCGGTGGAAACGGTAGCCAGGAACTTCCCCGGCATCGACCAGCAGGTGACGGAGCTCGACGTGAGCGTCTACAACGGAGGCGACACCGTCTCGAACTTCGGCAATAGCATCCCAGCCTCGGTTCTGGCCGAGCAAGGCTGGCTGTATGACAAATACTTCGATGTGTTCCGCGAGCTGAAGGGCAAGCTCAGCGCGGTCACCATCTGGGGTATGGCCGACAACGATACCTGGCTGGATAGCTTTCCGGTGGATCGCACCGACTATCCTCTACCGTTCGACATGAACCTGCAGGCCAAGCCGGCCTACTGGGGCATTATCGATCACACCAAGCTGCCCGGTTACGGATTGAAGTTCTCGATTACCGAAACAAACGGCGGCAAGGGAGACAAGAACACGCGCGTATTCACGATGACCGCAACCAACGGCGACGTGGGCCCGGCGTACGCCACCCAGATTACCGGCTTCACGCTGAAGCAGATTTTCGGCAAGCACTGCTCGCCGGTGGTGACGCCGCAAAGCTCCTTCCCGGTTGTGCTGGGAGATATCCCGGCCAGCGGCGCGGCCAGCACCACCTTCGAGGTGAACTTCACCGGATGCGGCGAAGACGCACTGTTTACGCTGAGTGCGCCGTGGAATTCGTCCGTCTACCACACCGGCACGTTTTTTCTGCCGGTACTGTATGTGAACAGACAACTCGGCTGGTAAAACCGGTTCGATTTCCAGACGAACTGCCGATGCTCATCCTTCCGCGTTGTTTGCGGTGGGGTGAGCATCTTTTTTTGCGGTCTTGAGGAGTTGTTATCGCGAATTTAGTTTTCAGCGGGGCAAGGTTTTCTCCCCTGCCACAGACTGCCTCGCTGAAGATGCTGCTGGGGCCATCGCGCATTTATACTGGAGGTTCTGTTTCTTTCCATACCTTTCGATAACAGCCGCAATCTTCGCGGCGGAGCTTGAATTTGCAACTGGCAGAAATCGGAATTATCGGCGGCAGCGGCCTGTATGCCATGCCCGGCTTAACCGGAATCCATGAAGAGCGCGTGGAAACTCCCTTCGGCGATCCCAGCGACGCCTTTGTCCTGGGCGAACTCGAAGGCCGCAAGGTGGCTTTTCTTGCGCGGCATGGACGCGGCCATCGGCTTCTTCCTTCGGAGCTGAACTTTCGCGCCAACATTTATGCCATGAAGAAGCTGGGCGTGGAGCGGATACTCTCCGTCTCTGCTGTGGGCTCACTCAAGGAAGAGCACAAGCCGACGGACTTTGTGATCCCCGACCAGTTCATCGACCGCACCTTCGCGCGTAACGCAACCTTCTTCGGCGATGGGATTGTCGGGCATGTGTCTTTTGGCGATCCTGTATGCGCGACGGCGGCACGTGCGATCGAGGGAGCCTGCGCCTCGCAAGGAGTGGTTGGCAAGCTAGGCGGCACGTACATCTGCATAGAGGGCCCGCAGTTTTCGACGCGCGCGGAGTCGAACCTCTATAGGAGCTGGGGCGCGGACGTGATCGGCATGACCAATCTGCAGGAGGCGAAGCTGGCTCGCGAGGCGGAGATCTGCTATGCGACGATGGCCATGGTTACCGACTACGACTGCTGGCGCGAAGGTCATGACGATGTGACGGTCGATCAGATTGTCGCGGTGTTGAACCAGAACGCGGCGAACGCGGCCCTGGTAGTGAAGGCGGCAGTGGCTGCTATGCCGAAGGAACGCGGCTGCGCGTGTGCGTCGGCATTGAAGTTTGCGATTCTTACCAATCCTGCGGTGATTCCCGCAGCCACAAAAGTGAAGTTGGATCTGTTGATCGGCAAATACATCAGCAAAACGGAGACGAATTAGTAGATGGCGATTCTGGTGGTTGGCAGTGTGGCATTCGATGGAATTGAGACGCCTTCAGGGCGGGTGGAACGGGTGCTGGGTGGCGCGGCGACGCACTTTTCGCTGGCGGCAAGCTACTTTACCGATGTGCGTGTGATCGCAGTGGTGGGTGAGGATTTCACCGCGGAGAACGAGGCCGTCTTCACCAATCGCGGCATCGATACCCGGGGCATCGAGCATACTTCGGGCAAAAGCTTCTTCTGGGCCGGGTCATACCTGAATAACCTGAATGAGGCGCAGACGCTCAAGACGGAACTGAATGTCTTCCAGAGCTTCAGCCCCAAGATTCCGGTCGAATATCAGGATAGCGAATTCCTTTTTCTGGCCAATATCGATCCCGTGCTGCAGGCCGATGTTCGCGCCAAGATGCCGAAGGTGAAGCTGGTCTGCGGCGACACCATGAATTACTGGATCAACGATCACAGCGAGAATCTCAAGAAGGTGCTGAAGGGGCTGGACGGCCTGCTGATCAACGACACCGAGGCCAAGCTGCTGGCGCACGATACGAATCTGGTGAAGGCTGCGGACAAGATCCTGGCCATGGGGCCCAAGAGTCTGGTGGTGAAGCACGGCGAGTACGGCGCGACCGCTTTCTTCAGCGAGCGCTCGTTTGAAAAGAACGGCACTCCTCCTAGCAAAGTATTTCTTCCCTTCCGCGCGCCGGCCCTGCCGTTGTCGGAGGTGGTCGATCCTACGGGTGCGGGCGACTCCTTTGCCGGCGGCTTCTTCGGCTATATCGCTTCGCAAAAGGAGCTAACGCCGGCCATCTTTAAGAAGGCCATGTTCTACGGCGGCGTGATGGGATCGTTTGCCGTGGAGCGTTTCGGAACAGAACGGCTGGCACAGCTCGATCCGAAGGAGATTGAGGAGCGCTTCGCGCTCTTCCGCGAACTCTCGCACCTTGAATAAGCAGCTTAAGAACGACAAACCGTCCAAGCCGCGACGCGCGAAGCTGGATATCGCCAGCTTGAGCGAAGCCGAACAGCAGCGGCTGCAACTGCGCACCGAAGGCTTTGTGGTGGCGTGGAGTGTGCTGCTGCTCTCGCTGCTGGCGCTCTCCTATTGTTACTCGCGGAGCCTGCTGCTTCTCTATGGCGACGCGGTGGCGCATCTGGCGATCGCACGGCGGATCATCGATTCCATCGAGCCGGGCTTCCGGCAGATGGGCTCGGTGTGGCTGCCGTTGCCGCATCTGCTGCTGATCCCGTTTGTATGGCGACTCGAATGGTGGCAGTCCGGACTGGCCGGCGCGTTTCCGTCGATGGGCGCGTATGTGCTGGGCGCGGCCGGCATCTATCGGCTGGCGCGGCAGTGGCTCACGGCGCAGGCTTCATTGGTAGCGCTGGTTTTTTACGCGCTGAATCCTGGGCTGCTCTACATGCAGACTACGGCGATGAACGAGCCGCTGTTTCTGGCGGAGATGATCTGGACGACGCTGCTGCTGGTCGAATACAGACGCGCGCTCGACGCGGATGAGTTCAAGCGGGCGTCGATGCTGCTGACTTTGACCGGAGCCGTTCTTGTGGGTGCGGTCTTCACGCGCTACGACGGATGGATCTTCGCGGCCTTCGCGTGGGGCATCGCCTTGCTGCCCATGCTCAGCCGCAAGCGCTGGCAATCGCAGGCGGGCGGAGCGTTCGTGCTCTTCACGGCAATGGTGGCGGTGGCTCCGCTGCTGTGGTTTGGATATTGCGCGAAGCAGTTTGGCGATCCGCTGGATTTTATGCGCGGACCGTATTCCGCAAAAGCCATCGATGCGCGCACCTCTAAACCGGGCTCGCCGCACTATCCGGGCTGGCACAGCATGCCGGTGGCGGCGCTGTATTTTCTGAAAGCGGCAGAGTTGGGCGCGACAGTCCTTCGCTGCGCGAACCTGCTCTTTCTGCTCTCGATTGCCGGCACCGTAGCTGCTGCCATCAAGTGGAAGGGCGTGTTGCCGGCGCTGCTGCTGTGGGTTCCGCTGCCGTTCTATGCGTACTCGGTGGCCTACGGATCGGTGCCGATCTTCATCCCGCTATGGTGGCCGCATTCGTTCTACAACGTGCGCTACGGGATGGAATTGCTGCCGGTCTTTGCGCTGTTTCCGGCATTCTTTGTGGCATGGCTAATGGTATTGATCGAAAAGAATTTCCCCACATCTCAGACGCGAGATGTGGCGCACCCGGCTCTGTGGAAGAAGTGGCTTCCCATAGTCGGCGCGTCGCTGCCGTGGGTGGTGATAGCGCTTCTGGTGGCCAATGACGCTGTGCTGTTGCGGGCGACTCCGCTGGTGATGGGCGAGGCAATTGCAAATTCGCGGACACGGATTCCCTTCGAGGTAGCGTATGCGCGGGCGCTCGAAGAGCTGCCGCCCAATAGCACCATCCTGGCTTATACCTCGGAACATCCCGGAGCTTATCAGCGGGCAGGCATCGCGTTAAAGCACACCATCAACGAGGCGGACTACTACGAGTGGACGCCGGCGTTGAAGGATCCTACGAGGGCAGCGGATTATGTGATCGCCTCCGACGGAGATCGCGTGGCGCAGGCCGTAGCCGAGCATCCGCTGGGGCTGACGCTGATCAACATCGTGTGCTCGACTGGTCAACCCTGCATACGCATTTATCGTTCTGACCGGCACGGCGTGAATGGTAGCATCACCCAGAAATGAAGTTTCTCGCCCATATCGCCGCCGCCATGCAGGAAACCGGGCACATGCTCAGCTTCAACAATCTGCAGCAGATGCACTTCACCGGAGGCGTCATCGGGCGGTTGCTGCTGGCAGCGGTGCTGGGCGGCGTGATCGGCATCGACCGCGAATATCACCACAAGCCTTCGGGCGTGCGGACCAACCTGTTGATCTGCTTTGGCGCGGCGCTGTTCACCTTTCTCTCTGCCATCGTCGCCGGCGAGGGCAGCACCAATAAAGGACAGATCGCATCGAACGTCGTCCAGGGCATTGGCTTTCTGGGGGCGGGGCTGATCCTGCACAATCGCGACCGGGTGAGCGGCCTGACCAGTGCGGCCACGGTCTGGGCCGTAGCATCGATCGGCATGGCTTGCGGCGCTGGACTTTACGGGCCGGCGGTGATGTCCGCAGTGCTGGTGATCGTGGTGCTGGAAGTAGTGGGAGTGCTGGAGCGCGAGGGCAATCTCAAGTCGTACACGGTGGTCTATGAAGCGCGCGGCGTGGATGCAGAGAACATGAAGCTGTCGCTTCTCGCCTCGATGGACAGCGAGAAGCGCCAACTCACGAGCATCGAGGATGAATCAATGGGCGAGATACAGAGGCTGTCGTTTTCCGTGACTGCGACCAGCCGCGTACATAAGCGCCTGCTGGCTTCGTTCAAGTCAGCCGCGCCGATTGCGCAGGTCTTTACTTTCCGCAGCCAGGAGGATGAATGACGCGTTTCGCCAAGGCGCACGCCTGCGGCAATGATTTTCTGATCGTCCAGGGCGAGTGCGATCCTGCATTGGCGGTAAGACTGTGCGCACGCAACACCGGTGTGGGCGCCGACGGCGTGGAGTTTTTCTCGTGGACGGGCGAACGCTCAGGGCGGATTCGTCTGGCAAACGCCGATGGTTCAATTGCTGAGATTTCGGGAAACGGCACGCGCTGCGTCGCCGCGTGGATGGCACACGAAAGCGCGAAGACCGGCAAGCCTCTTCAGCCCGGCGCAGTGATCGAGATTGAAACCGATGCCGGGCTGCGGCGCTGCACACTGATGCGAGCCGACGGAAACAACTATGAGTTCGCCGCGAATATGGGCGCGCCGGTCATTCGTCACCGTCGCGTGACTTTGAATGACGGGACCGGCGTCGACGGTATCGAGGTATCGACGGGCAATCCTCACTTTGTGATCTTCGTCGATAATGACGACTTCTGCGTTCACGACCGGGCCTGGGAAGAGCTGGGACGGCAGATCTGTTTTCATCGCGATTTCCCAGAACAGACAAACGTCGAGTTTGTACAGGTGCTGGACGCGGAGCATATCGCAATTCGCATCTATGAGCGCGGGGTTGGGCCTACGACTTCGTCGGGCACGGGAACATGCGCGACCGCTTCGGCGACCATGGCGACGCGTGGTGGCGGCAGGCATTTGCTGGTCAAAGCTCCCGGCGGTGAGCAGCGCGTGGATTGGGCGAATCGCGAAGCGGAGCTGATTTTGACTGGGCCGGCGCAGCTGATCTGCGAGGGCCAAGCCTGGTGAGCGCGGCACGGAAGCCCGCGGCAGTGGCAGCAGGAGCGCGTGTGGCCGTGGTGGCTCCGGCAAGCAATGCCAAGATCGAGCGCATCGAGGGCGGGATCGCGGCGCTGCGGCGACATGGCTTCCAGGTGATTCCCTTTCCGCATGCCACCGGCAAGAGCGCACCGTATTTCTCCGGCACCGCGGAAGAGCGGCTTGCGGATTTGCACGAAGCTTTTGCCGATCCTGACATTGAAGCGATATTTTGTACCCGTGGCGGTTACGGATCGAATTATCTGCTGGAAGACCTCGATCTGGAGCTGATTGCGAAGCATCCTAAGCCCTTGTTCGGATACAGCGATCTGACGGTGGTGCAAACTTGGCTGCTCGATGAGCTGGGGCTGGTCGGGTTTCATGGCCCGATGGCTGCGGCAGACTTTTATCGCGAGGACGGGGTGGACGAAGCCAGCTTCTCGGATGCGTTGAATGGCGTTAAGGTGACTGCGGGAGTTCCGCAGGGGCTGCGTATTTTGAAGCCGGGGCGCGCACAGGGCGTGATGCACGGCGGCTGCCTGAGCATGCTGGTGTCGACGCTGGGCACGCGCTTTGCTCCGCAGACCGAGGGACGCCTGCTGTTCATCGAAGACGTGGGAGCGAAGCCTTACCAGATCGACCGCATGCTGCGTCAGATGGTGCTGGCGGGTAAGTTCGATGGCGTGACCGGATTCATTTTCGGGGAGATGCTGGAGTGCGCATCGCCGAATACCAGCCCCGACCTGCTCGACCAGGTGATCCTGCGTGTGCTTGACTGGTTCGACGGGCCGATTGCGATTGGACTACGGTCGGGTCATGTTTCGCGCGGGAACGTGACGCTGCCGATGGGGATTGAAGCGGAGATTGTTGCCGAAGAAGAGCCGGTGTTGCGATATCTGGAGTCTGCGGTGGACTAACCGTCCGAAAATCCGGAATCCGGGCACTTCGTGTGGATTTGGGTGGTCTCCCACCCTTTCGCAAATTGCGCGAAAGGATGGGGCACCCGGCAGTGGATTCGCGTTAATCCCACGTCTCAAATGCGAGACGTGGGACACCCGGTTCTGTGGCAGGATGACGAGTCGATTGAGCGAAAAAATTTGAATTTGTAACTGATATTGTGGCGAGAGCATGCGGGATAGAAAACATATTCATTTGATTGGGATTTGCGGAACGGCGATGGCTTCGCTGGCCGGGCTGCTGCAACTCAAAGGGCATCGCATTACGGGATCGGACCAGGCGGCGTATCCGCCGATGTCGGAGCTGCTGGAGCGGCTTCGTATTCCGATTGCCGAGCCGTTTGCGGAGGTGAATCTCGAGCCGCATCCGGACCTGGTGATTGTGGGCAACGCGATGTCGCGCGGGAACGTAGAGCTCGAATACGTGCTCGACCAGCGCATTCCCTTTGCCTCTCTGGCGGCGGTGATTCACGACGAGTTTCTACGCGGCCGCGAGTCGCTGGTGGTCGCAGGGACGCATGGCAAAACGACAACGACGAGCATGCTGGCCTGGATTTACGAGACAGCAGCGAAGCAGCGTCCGGAGTTCGCGCCTTCGTTTCTGATCGGCGGAGTGGCGGAGAACTTCGGCACCAGCTTTCAGCTTGGCGATGGGCAGCCGTTCATTCTGGAAGGCGACGAGTACGACACAGCCTTCTTCGATAAGGGGCCGAAGTTCATGCACTACTTCCCGGATGCGCTGATCCTGACCCATGTCGAGTTCGATCATGCGGACATCTATAAGGATCTCGACGCTGTGAAAACGGCATTCAAGCGGTTGGTGAATCTGGTGCCGCGCCGAGGCCGGATAGTGGCCTTCGACGCGACCGCCCATAACGCCGCGGAAAGCGGCTCCCCGAATCATGTCGACGAGTGCGTGAGCCGCGCTTTTTGTAACGTTGAGCGTTACGGATTCAAGGCCAATTCGATGTGGCGTATCGTAGACCTTGCTCACGAAGGATCGCGATCGAGCTGGCGGGTGCTGCGAGCGGGTGAGCCGTGGACGGAATTCTCCATGCCGGTCGCGGGTGCGCATAATGCGCTGAATGCGACGGCTGCTGCGGCTCTGGCCGCAGGGCAGGGCGTTCCGCTGGAGTCGATTGTGAAAGCGCTCGCCACCTTTCGCAGCGTGAAGCGGCGGCTGGAAGTAGTGGATACGATCGATGGCGTGACCATCATCGACGACTTCGCGCACCACCCCACGGCAATTCGAGAGACATTGAAGGCGCTTCGCGATGCGCATCCAGGGACGAGGTTGTGGGCTGTCCTGGAGCCCCGATCGAATACTTTGCGGCGAAATGTGTTTGAACATGAGCTGGTCGATTCGCTGGCACTGGCAGATGAGGTGGTAATGGCAGGCGTGTTCAAGATGGAGAGCATTCCCGAGGGAGAACGGCTGCATCCCGAGTCGGTAGTGAATGGGCTGAAGGCGCGCGGCATCCCGGCAGAGCTACTGCAGGATGCAAATGCAATTGTGGAATCGATTGCGCCGCGGCTGCGCTCGGGCGATGTTGTGGCGATCCTTTCCAATGGCGGCTTCGATGGAATTTATGAAAAGCTTCCGCGGCAACTGTCGGCTCGTGCGGCGAAGCGCGGTTAACCTGCCATGCTGCCTGCCCTCATCATCGTTTTTGTCTATGCTGTCCTGACCATCCCAGCGGCGGTCTTCGGCGTGCCGTGGACTCTGATCACCGGCGATATCTCGGTGCTCTATGGCTGGGCCATGCGCATCATGCGGCTGGGAACGCGGGCGGCGGGGATTCGCATCGACGCGCAGTGGCGTGCTCCGCTCGATCCCGCAAAGCACTACCTCTTTCTCTCGAATCACATCTCGAACCTCGATCCCCCGATCCTGCTGCCGCTGCTGCCGGGACGCGCTTCGGTCTTCATCAAGCGCTCGCTGCTCAAGCTTCCCCTTCTCGGCTACGGCATGAAGCTGGCGGATTTCATCCCGGTGGATCGCGATGGGCGGGTGGAGAGCGCGAAGGAGAGCATCGCCGTTGCGGCGCGCGTGATCGCGGCGGGAGTGCATGTGCTGACGTTCGCCGAAGGGACACGTTCGAAGGACGGCCGTCTGCTGCCCTTCAAGAAAGGCCCGTTCTATCTAGCGATGGAGACGGGAGCGCCAATCGTTCCGGTGTCGATCTGGGGCACGGAAACGATGATGAAAAAAGGGAGCATGCGGCTCTATCCTGGAGTGGCGCACGTTACGTTTCATGCCCCGCTCTTCCCCGGCGACTTCGCGACCCGCGAAGAGCTAATGGAAGCAGTGCGGAAGGCAATCGAATCCGGCCTCCCCGAATGGATGTGGGGACTGGCCGTCCCGGGCGGGCGCGCCCTTGGCGCCTGATTCCTCTTGCCCTCGCCTTACTCGGGTGGGGAAATTCGTTAGGGAACTGGCTAAAAACTACTTAAGAATGGCGTTGTAGCCGTCGGCGAGGAGCCGGGTACGCATGGCTTTCGCTTCATCGCGGTTGGCGAAAGGGCCTATCTGGACGTGGAGGAGGCTGTCTTTAGGATCGTTGCGAACGATTACGGTATAGCCGTGGCGTTTGAGAGCCGACACCAGGATGTTCGCGTCTTCCTGATGCGAGACGGCGGCGATCTGGACCATGGTCGGAGTCGCACCGGTTGCTGGCGGCTGTTCCGCTGCCGGCCGGCTGGTGGTGAGGGCGGCTGGTTGCGCCGCGGGGTTCGCCGTCATGCCTGGAGTTTCTACCGTTGGCCGGCTAATTGCGGCTGGCGGCTTGGCCGCTGGCACGACGGGAGGAGCGACGGATTGTGCTACCAGTTCCGGGCTGGGCTTCGCTGAGGCTTTCAGGGGGGCGCCTGCAGGGCGGCGCGCCGGGCCGTCGGGCGTTGCCACATATTCATACTGCGTGCCGTTCTCGGCTGGGGCCGGCTGGCTTGTGTTCGCGCTGGAAGCGGACTGATCGTCGCTGACCACCGTTTTGACAACCGGACTGGCCGTCGAAGCCGGATTCGTAGAGGAAGCGGAGTCGTCGCTGGTGGCGCGACTGGCGGCGTTTGCCGGATTTACCGGTGCCGGCGCGGCGTGGGAGCCGGTGCGGCCGAGAGAGTATCCAAAACCGAAAAAAATGGCGCACACCAGCACGGCGCCGAAGAAGACGCCGAGCAGTGTTCGCATGCCGAGCGTGATTTCAGTATCGGCGCTGGCGGCGTGGGTTGCGGTCTCTTCTTCTTCCTCGACCATCGATCTCATAGGCTGGTGAACCCGTTATTTTTGCTCTTGTAGCGGAGAATTTTTCTGTACGGGGGGCGGCGTGGGCGGGGTGAACCGGTTCAGCAAGGCCAGCAGTTCCATGGGCAGGGGGAAGATGACCGTGGTGTTCTTCTCAGTACCGATGTCGGTCAGGGTCTGCAAATACTTCAGCTGCAAGGTGATGGGCTGGGCGGCGAGCAGATCTCCGGCCTCGACCAGCTTCTGTGCCGCGGCAAACTCGCCTTCGGCGTTGATGATCTTGGAGCGCTTTTCGCGCTCGGCCTCGGCCTGCTTGGCCATGGCGCGCAGCATGGATTCGGGGAGATCGACCTGTTTGACTTCGACGCTGACCACTTTGACTCCCCAGGGTTCGGTGCGCTGATCGATGATGCTCTGAATGCGCTGGTTGAGCGCGTCGCGGTGCGAGAGCAGGCCGTCGAGCTCGACTTCGCCGAGAACGGAGCGGAGTGTGGTCTGCGCGAACTGCGAGGTCTGGTAGACGTAGTTGGCGACTTCGATAACCGCCTTGGCCGGGTCGAGCACGCGTAAAGTTATGACAGCATTGACTTTAATCGTAACGTTGTCGCGGGTGATCACGTCCTGGGGCGGAACTTCGAGGACTTCCTGGCGCAGGGAGACGCGGACGATCTGATCGAAGGGGCGGAAGACGGCGATGAGGCCGGGGCCTTTGGGCTGGGGCAGCGCACGGCCCAGGCGAAAGATGACTCCGCGCTCGTACTCGCGCAGTATCTTGATCGAGCTGAAGAGATAGAACACCACGACCAAGACAACAATCAGAGCCGGAATACTAAGCATCGAGCATCACCCGGATGCGATTGTATCGCAGCGGCATCGGCGAAGATGCTCTATTCGGCGGCGGGAACCCGCTCCACTAATAGCCGGAGGCCGCTTAGGGCGCGGGCGTTCTCGATTCGGCGATGGAAATTGGAGTGCGGCGGCGGGCGGCTCTCGGGTTGGATTTCCGGAAAAAAATTGAGCGGGTGTCCTCTAGCAGACGTGCGTGAGAACTTTACGCGACTCTGCTGCACTCCCGGGCTTAGGGGAAACTGCAGCTCCCTCCACTTCGCTTCGCTACGGTCGGGATGACAATTTATGAGCTGACAACTTATGAGAGGTTGGAAGCGGCACGACTGAAGTCTGCCTGATACGAATCATTTCTGAGACCAGCTCTGGCCTCTTGAGTCAGAAGTGCGACGTATATTTACCAGATCTGTAAGGGCAGCGAGCTTGAGAGAAACTGCAGGTCCCTCCGCTTCGCTTCGCGGGGATGACAAGTTACGGCTGACAAGTTATGAAAGGTTGGAAGCGGCACGACTGAGGTCTGCCTGATACGAATCATTTCTGAGACCAGCTTTGGCCTCCTGAGTCAGAAGTGCGCCGTATATTTACCAGATCTGTACGGGCAGCGAGCTTGCGGGAAACTGCGGGTCCCTCCGCTTCGCTTCATCACCCCGGCGCGCCAAAAGAAGGCGCTCCAGGGACCCCGATTTCGCTGCGGTCGGGATGACAAGTTGTAGAAATAATTAACGATTGGCAGAACTCCCTCGTCATTGGTTTGATTGGATTTTCACTCGTCTTCCTCGCCGTAACTCATTAATTCGGTGAGACTTTCCCAGAGGTCCTGAGGAATGTGGTGGATAGATGGCGGTGATTGATTTCGTTCGGGTTGTGGTCCGGTCATTGAAGGAACAGCACTTAGCGAATGTCCGCCTCTTAGGAAAGGCTCATCACTTAGGGAAGGCTCTCGACCCGGGTCGGTGAGGCGATCGATGGCTACGATGAGGGCGAGCAGGGCCTCGGGATAGCAGCGCATGTAACAGCGTATGTTTTCGAGCCTGGCGCGGAGGGCCTCAAGGAGCTGCGGCGTGTCCATGGCTTCGAGTTCGTCGTTGAGGTCGTCCATGCTCCGGTCGAAGTCGTGTTCGGTCTGCCAGCGGATGTGGAAGCGGCAGCGCGATTCCGTTCGGAGACGCGGCTGACGGCAGATGCGTCCGTTGGGCAGCTCGTATTCGCAGAGGGCGAGGTTGGGCATCGGCTTTCCTTTCCTGGTGAACGGGTGTGCCGGAAATGGAAAAGGACCGCGCCCGGGCTGGTTGCGTTGCCCGGGGTGCGGTCCTTTTTGTTCTCTATCTCTATTTTAGTGAGTTAGGGCTTAATTATGTGCCAGGTATTTTGGCTATGGTTAGGCGTTCTACTGCTACCCTTCTGTGGCTTTATTGACGGCGTGAACGCTTCTAAGTGGTGGGAAGGGCGTTTTTCGGGAGTCTTAGCCTGAGATGAGTAATTTAGCTGTACACGCAACGTCAAAAGCGCGGCTCAAAAAACGCCAGAATGGCTTATCTCCGCAGCGAAGTGTCTATAGGCTCGGAATTTCTGCCCACGCTTCACGAAATCTCAGTTTAATAACCGATAGTACAATCTCTTCGATCACACCCGAGACCATCAGCTATGCCTTCGATTGCCAAGACCTTCTTCGCCTACCCGTCCTCACCTCCGGAGATAACTGCCGTAGTGGAACAAGTTGTATCGAATTTCAAAATGGCGGGTGTCGACAGTGTGGAGTCTTGGCGTCAGCTCGATGTTGCTGGGCATTTCATCGCAGATCAGATTCTCAATAAGATTGATGAGGTTGAAGTCTTCGTTGCCGATATCACACAGCTGAACTTCAATGTGGCCTACGAAGTCGGGTACGCTCTCGCTCAGGGGAAGAGAGTTGTTCTCACCCGCCACAAAGGCATTCAGCAACTGGATCCGTTGATTAAAGATGTAGGCATATTCGACACCATCGGCTGGAAAGAATATCAAAACAGCAACGAGCTCGAGGCGGCTTTACGCGACATCACAGATTTTTCTCCGTCGATCAAGAGTGTTTATCCACTGAATAGGCGGGCTCCCGTTTACCTGATCGCTGCAAGAATCCGAACAGATCAAGTGACTCGTATCATCTCTCGCGTGAAGAAAGCAAGATTGTTTTTTCGCCAGTTTGATCCGGCAGAATCACCACGGCTGTCTGCCACACAAGCATTTGAACAGGTGTCTCAATCTTTCGGAGTTCTGCTGCATCTGCTGCCAGATCGATTTACCGACGCGAGTATTCATAACATTCAAGCGGCATTCATTGCTGGATTGGCCGAGGGCTTCGACAAGGTGCTTCTCTTTCTCCAAGATGGAGAAGAGCCGGTCCCTATTGATTATCGAGACCTTGTGACCGCATTTCTGGACCCATCACAGATCGATGAGGCGATCGGGGAGTTCGCGCCAAAAGTAATCGAAGCCACGCAACAAGCGCAGCCTGCCGAGGCTGCACGCGCTTCGACGATCCTCGAATCGGTGACATTCGGTGCCTCAGCGGCAGAAAATGAGTTCCGCGTCCTGTCCAGTTATTATCTGGACACCGAACAGTTTCATCGAGCGATGCGCGGAGAAGTGCGGTTGGTCGTCGGGAGGAAAGGTGCAGGCAAGACCGCAGTCTTTTCTCAGGTCCGAGATCGAAAGAGACAGAACGCGAAGAACATTGTTCTAGATCTTCTTCCGGATGGGTATCAGTTACTGAAATTCAAAGAGCTGGTTCTTAAGTTCCTGGGTGCCGGGTCGTTAGAGCACACAATCACAGCGTTTTGGGAATACCTCCTGCTCTTGGAAGTTTGTCACAAACTATTGCAGAAAGATCAAGCATTCCATATGCGGGATCGACGGCTCACTGAGCCGTATCGTAAGCTCGTAGAACTTTACCAGACGGATGAGTATGTTGTAGAAGGCGATTTTTCGGAACGTCTTTCAACTTTACTCCAGCACATCACCGATGATTATCAAGCGAAATATGGTGAGGAGACGAATCGCTCTTTGAGGCAACAGGACGTGACAGAACTACTGTACCGACATGATGTCGGGACCCTCCGTTCGCACGTTACTGAATATCTTCGTTTTAAAGATGGGCTGTTCATCCTCTTCGACAACATCGACAAGGGCTGGCCAACCCATGGGCTTACTACAGATGACATCGCCATAGTGCGAGCTCTGATAGAGGCCACACGTAAAGTCGAGCGGCAGCTCGCCAAAGCTGAGATCGACTGTTTTGCTTTGACCTTCCTGCGAAACGACGTCTACGAACTTCTGGTGCGAGAAACTTCCGATAGAGGCAAGGAGGGGCATGTCGCCCTGGATTGGTCTGATCAGGATATGTTGCGCGAGATGATCCGCCGCCGTCTCATCTACAGCGGTATGCCAGATCGTCCGTTTGAGGAACTCTGGCCGCAGATCTGCGTGAGCCACGTTGCGGGAGAAGATTCTTTCCAATATTTGATCGAAAGATGTCTGATGCGACCCCGAGCTCTGATTGACCTGGCAAGTCACTGCTTAGCGAGCGCTGTAAATTTAGGACACCCCAAGATTCAAGTCACGGACATTGAGAAGGGCGTCTCAGCGTTCTCTTCAGACTTGGTCAGGGACATAGGATTTGAAATAAGCGATGTCCTTCCCGAGGCAGAAAACGTACTGTACGCCTTCATAGGCGAAGCCCAAACGCTGCCATCTGCTGCATTAAGGAAGCTTCTAGAACAGAGCGGCATGCCGATATCGAAGATCGATGAAATCATCAAGACCTTATTGTGGTATGGAGTGATTGGTGTGAAGCGGTCCGACGGCGCCGTAACCTCGATCAACGACGTCAATTACGAAATGCCAATTCTTAATGGCATCATCCGAAAGCTTGAGACCAGCGGAGTCGTATACCAGATCAACGCAGCATTCGTCTCTGCGTTGGCGTTGAGCGAGTAAGAGGGGAAATAGGAGTTGAGCCCTATTCTCGAAGCAGCATTACAGTGGGATTGGGCAGGCAGGCATCTCACGCTGATTCTACTTAAGTAAACAAAGAGTCATCCTGGCAATAGATGAGGTTTGCCGCTTTCAGTCCGGCCGGCCAATGCAGACTAGACGGCAACGAGGTTCGGATCAGTATCGATATGACGGCATATCGGTAGTTATGGTCGGAATTGGCATTTCTCAAAACTGCGTGCCCATAACTTCGCTGTGTTCCGAAGGTTAGTTCGCTGGGCCGGTTATGGCTGGGACTCGATCGACCATCAGGGTTAGTCCGCTTACGGCGCGGACCTTCACCATTTCTCCGGCGGGGATGCTTTCGGGGGATTCGGCTTGCCATAGCTCTCCGTGGATGAGGATCTGGCCGCGGGGGGCGAGGGTCTCCTGGGCTATGCCGAGGGTTCCGACCAGCGCGCCGGCGCCGGTCATGACCTTGTTTTTCCTCGCGAGCATGGCGATGCGGACGAGGAAGACGGTGATGAGGCCGAAGGCCAATCCGCAGGCGATGGCGGTGAGCAGGGCTACGCGCAGTTCGGGGATGGGACCGTCGACGAGGGTGAGGGTTCCGAAGATGAGGGCGACGATGCCGACGGAGGCGAGCACTCCATGGCTGGGAAATTTGGCCTCGAGCAGCAGCAGGGCGAAGGCGGCGAGGAGCAGCATGACCGAGGTGTAGTGGACGGGCAGGAGGTTGAGCGCGAAGAGGGCGGTGACCAGCAGCAGGGTGCCGAGGGCTCCGGGGATGATGGTGCCGGGGACGTTGAACTCGAGATAGATGAGCAGGCCGCCGAGGACGAGGATGAGGACGGCGAGGTTGGGGTCCATGAGGCGGTCGAGGATCTGTTCGCGGAGGGTGGGGTTGAGCTCGATCCGGGCGGCGTTGCGGGTGTGGAGGGTGACGGTGGTTCCGTCGAAGCGGTGGAGGGTGCGGCCGTCGATTTGATTCAGCAGATCGGTGACGGTAGGGGCGACGGCGTCTAATAGATTCAGTTTTTGGGCTTCGTCGACGGTGTAGGACTTGGAGTTGAGGATGGCGTCCTGGGCGGCGTCTACATTGCGATTGCGTCTCGATACGAAGGAGCGCATGAAGGCCGTGGTGTCATTCTCGAGCTTCTGTTTCATGATGGGGTCGAGCTGGCCGCCTTCGATGACGGGGTGGGATGCTCCGGCATTGGTTCCGGGAGCCATGGCGGCGATGTCGGCAGCTTCGAGGAGGAAGAAGCCGGCCGATCCGGCGCGGCTGCCGGAGGGCGCGATGTAGACGATGACGGGAACCGGCGAGGCTAGGATCTTCGCGACCATGGAGCGGGTGGTGTCGAGGAGGCCGCCGGGCGTGTTGAGCTCGATGAGGACGGCTGAGGCGTGGGTGACCTCGCCCTGGGCGAGGCCGCGGGTGAGATATTCCTCGCTGATGGGCTGGATGGTGTCGTCGAGCTTGAGGATGACGACTTTGGGGGTTTGGGCCTGGGCTGCCATGGTGAACAGGATGAGGAGCGCGAGAGCGAGGAGGGCTGTTTTTGCCATGTCCCAGAGGCGGGATGTGGGGTGTCCGGCGAAAAACCCCACATCCCAAGTGCGGGATGTGGGGCACCCGGTTCGGTCAGGGGCTAACGCCCGTTTCCTGGCTGGAGTTTTTCGTACGGGCTGAAGCCCGTACCCTTCAAGGAACGGGATTGGTTCTTCGGTTCGCTTCGTTTGCCCGCTGAGCTTCGATGCTTTCGGTGCTCTATCCCAGAGGCTGGGTTTGGGATATTCCGATTGGTGGATTCCCACCCTTTGCGCAACGTCCGCGCAAAGGATGGGGCACCCGGCTGTTTTTGCCAGGTCCCAGAGGCTGGATGTGGGGTGTTTGGCGAAAAACCCCACATCCCAAGTGCGGGATGTGGGGCACCCGGTTCGGTGGTGGTGTGGGCTGACTGCAGGTCCCTCGGCTCGCTTCGCTCGCTCGGGATGACAAGCCTGTTGGAGCTTCCCTATAGATCGGAGCTCTCCTAAAGATTGGCGCTCTCCTAAAGATCGGCGCTCTCCTGGGGATTGGCGCTCTCCTGGGGATTGGAGCTTCGCTGGAGATTGGAGCTTCCCTGCCAGTTGCCGAGGCAGGGGATCGGGTTTCGTGGGATCTGGCTTCATGGCACCTGCTGGCCTCTGGATTCTATGGCCTGCTTCATTCCCCGGGCGTTGGCGCTGGCGGGGTCGATCTTGAGGGCCTGGCTGACTTCGCTGGCGGCGGGGGCGAGCTGGTTGCCGGCCAGGTCGAGGCGGGCGAGGACCAGGTGAGCGGGCACGTTGGGCGAAAGGGTCAAAGACTTTTGCGCCTCCTGCCGGGCGGCTTCGGTGTCGCGGCTATGTTCGCGGACCTCGGCGAGGCCGGCGTGAGCCATGGCCGATGACGGATCGGCCTTGAGCGCGGACTGGAATTCGCGCTCGGCCTCCAGGATAAGCCCGCGGTTCAGAAACTGTTCGCCATCTTTCACCAGCGAGTCGGCCTGCTGCGCCGGCGGGAGGGTGGCGAGGCGCAGGGCCTGCACTTGCTCCATCTCGAAGGCGGCCTGGCGGAAGCCGGTTTCACTATAAGAGCGCTTGATGCGCTCGAGGGGCAGGGTGTCGTCGGGAATGGCCTTGCCGGGGTCGGGATTGATCTTCACCGATGCGGGATCTTTGAGGACGGTGGCGAAGGCCTGGGCCTCGGTGTCATTGGGGCGGAGCTTGAGGGCCTGATCAATCTCCTTGATCGCACCGGCGGTGTCGTTGCGGCGGCGGAGAGAGACGGCGAGGTTGAAGTGGTAATCCTCATCCTTGGGATCGGCGGCGCTGGCCTGCTGGAACTGCGGTGCGCCGTCGCGATTGCGGCGGCTGGCGGCGACTCCCTGGTTGTTGACCACCTCGGGCAGGGGCAGGCGCAGGCTGACGAAGGCGAAGGCATCCTCGGCCTTCATGTAATTCGCGGTATAGAAGAAGGACAGGCCGCGGTAGAAGTCGGCTTCGAGCGCGTTGGGATCGTCCTTGGGAAGCTGTCCGAAGGCTGTGGCCGCGGCGTCGTAGTCCTGATTCGCGAAATAGGCTCGGCCTAAGGCAAGCCGGGCGGGCACGAAGGCTGGGCTCAGCCGGACGGATTCTTTCAAGTGAACGATGCGGTCGAGGGGGGCCTCGTCGACGACGCCGCGGATGTAGTCTTCGAAGGCATCGACCCGCAGGGGCGCGTCGGCCGCGAGAAATGTCTGCTCGGCGACGGAGTAGGTGGGATCGAGCTTGCGGGCGACATCCCAGGCTAGTCCGTTGAGGGTGTCCATCAGACTTTTGAGGTCAGCATCGCGGGTGAGCGGCGAGCTCAGGGTGAGCGCGCTGACGTCGAGGATCTGGGCCTTGGCGGTGAGCCGGTCGCTTTGCTCCACATAGGAGCCGACGATGACGTAGTTGGCGTCGAGGGTCTCGGCGATGCGCACGGTGGTGGCGCGGGAAGGCTCGAAGTTCAGCGGCAGTCCCAGCCGGTCGAGGGCGTAGAGGCGGTCTCCGCGGCCGATGGTGAGAAATCCGGCGGAGTTCAGGCGGCGGTTGAGGATGTCGGCGGCAGCCTCGCCGATCCAATCGAGGTTGGGCTGCCCGGTCTGGTTTTCAAAGGGCAGAACCAGCAGCAGACGTCCATGCTCGTCGGCCTGGTCCGCTAAGGCGCTGACCTGCTGAGCCGCTGCCCGGCCCGGAGCAAAGCCGGCGAGAGCGGCGATCAAGACTACGACAGTGGAGAGAAGAAACTTGGCCCGCACAGGATTGGATTATAGTTGGGCGGCTCGCTTCGAGGCGTTGCAACATGGGCCGCCGGGCCGGTCAGTGCCCTGCCGGCTGCGACCACGGCGGAACGACGCCGTTCATGCGGGCGTAGGCGATCAGCTGGCCCATGTGTTCGTTGGCGTGAACGATGATGCGCAGGTAGATGCCGTCGACGGTCGCCTTTTTATGCTCGATGGTCACGCTCTTTTGCAGGTCTCCAGGTTTTAACTGGGCACGAGCGGTCTTTACCGCTTCTAAAGAACGCTTCAGCCAGTCGAGGACCTCGGCTTTCTGCGTCACCTTATTTTGGAGATCCTCAGACAGATCGGGTTCTTTGAGGCCGGTCGTACTCAGCAGGTAAAAGTTGGCAATCGCAATGTGCATGAAGACTTCGCTGGTCGAACGGACTCCGGGCGCGGGTCTCCAGGCATACTTTTCCGCGGGGATGGCCTCGGCGAGCGCGATCAATTGCCGGGAGACGTGACCCCACTCACCGTCGTATCCCTCCCATAGGCCTTCGAGGGAGTCGGCGTGAGTTTGGGCGGCCTGGGCGCGGAGAGCTGTCACGCTTCCAAGCGGAATCCACACAACAATGGACAGCAGCAGAGATTGCAGCATCGATCTTTTCATCACACCTCTCACATGACAGCTTCGCGGACCTTTATTCCATGGTGACGACGATGGTTAAAACGTGGCCTGAGCTAAGAAAGCCCGCTTGTTCTATGTCGAGGATGCAACTCCGCAATCAAGTCTTTCTCCTCAGGGCCAATCCATCTCCTCGCCGGGTTTCAGTTCATTCACCAGCACCTTGTCGAGCATTACATCATGCTGCTCCACCACCACGGGCATTCGCAGAGTCTGGTAATTTCGCGAAACCTTCCCGATATCAGAGGAGCCCGGGGATTTGATCTGGTCAAATACCGCAAAAATGACGAGGGAGTAACGTCCAGGCGGGACATACTTCATCTGAAAGGAACCGTCTTCTTCAATCATGACAAGCCGGAGGGTATCCTTCCCATCTTCAAAAAGGCGCAACATCGCCTGAGAGGGCACATGATGATCCTCTCCTGCTACGATGGTGCCCTTAATGGTACAGAGACCGGCCAGGTCGATTTTCAAATCCGCGTTTGCCACCTGTTCCTCTGCGCGGACCTCGAAGACCTTGGAGTCGCTGCGGCGAAAAACTCCCGGAGCATAGACCGGCGTCAAGTCGGGATAGATTCGCAGCTCGTCGTTTGAAGGCAAAAAACTCCCGTCGCTCATTTGTCCATGCCCGGAATTGATTCCTGAAGCGATCTGAATGCCCAAAATATATCGGCCAGGCAGCAGACCAAAGATGCGGTAGCGGCCTTCATCGTCGGTAACGGCCTGGAGACGGTGTCCGGTATAGAAATCGAACTCCTGCATCGTGCTTCCCCATGTGGAGGGCCGGGCCAAGCGTATGGCTTTTATGCCAGCGTCCCGCTCAGCGGCTTCCCATGATACCTGCATCCCGATCGCTGGACTGCCATCCGCAAATTGCACACGCCCAGAAATAACCGCGCCGTGATGTAAGGACAAGTTTACTGTCGCTGTCTGACCGGCGGAGACATGCACCGTCGGAATCGACGCGAGCAGGCGCTTGATTTGATCGTCCGGGATGAACGGATCTGCAGCCGTACCGCGTGCTACATAACCTGCCATCACTGCCGCGACGAGGTAATCTCCGGCGGGCACATTGTCCAGGCGGAAGCTGCCATCCATGCCCGAAGCGCCGAGGAATATGGCCAAATGCGGTTCCACTTTCTGCCATTTCGTCGTCCCTTCCGTATGCTCGATAGTGCGATCCGGGGCGACCGGATTCGGAACGAGACGAATCTCCGCAAAGCGGATTGGCAGGCTAGTTTCGTCGTCGAGCACATGGCCTGTCACGGAACCGGTAGGCGACGAAGAGCTTTTCGGATCTTCTGCTGGCTTCTGTGCTTGCGCGAATGCAATGGAAAGGATGGACAGAGCGAGGAACACCGCGTGCGTGCGATTCGGGCCTGAATACCTGAGGTTCATGCCAAGAGTATCCGCCCGGCTCACTCGCCGGACAACTGCGAAATATCGACGCTTTTCGTGGATTCCGATCCGTCGGAAACTTAGGGTTGAATCACCGGTTGCAGCTCTGCTTCGGCGGCGCGGTTGAGGTGTATGAGGGCGGCCCACTGGCCTTTGCGCTGGGCGCGCCAGACCATGTCTCCGTCGAGGATGCGGGTGACGGTCTGCGGCTCCAGGTCGCGATGGAAGTCGAAGAAGCGCCGGTCTAGCTGTTCGTTCTTCGGTCCCAGGCTCATGAGCAGGTGCGGCGGATCGTACTTGGTCGAGAAGAGAAAGGCGACGGAGTAGGCCTCGGGCTCTTGCTTCGCTTTCTGGATCTGGCCGAAGGAGAAGTTATCGATGGCCGCTACTTTGATGGGCTGCGAGACGTAGCCCAGTTCCGGCTTGCTGAGTTCGTCGGTCGCCGGCCAGGCGGTCAGGATGGTGTCGTGCGAGTAATGGTCGACGATGTGCGCGATGCCCTCCTGATGCAGCCGGATGACGTTGGCGTAGGCGAGATTGTCTTCGGGCGCAAAGCGATAGGGCGGATTGACGAAGAGGCCGGCGACGAAGGCCACGGCGCTGAGGGCCACCAGCGAGGGCCACCATTCGAAGCGGCGGCGAAAGGTGTTGACGCAGAGCAGGATGACCAGGGGATAGAGCGGCAGAAGATAGCGGGTGAGCAGCGCTCCTCCCAGGATGGAAAAGAAGAGGATGTTCGCGGCAATGACGACATAGAAGATGGCCTGATCGGCAAAGGAGATGCGCTCGCGCCCCGAGCCATCGCTCTCCTTTAAAGGAGGCAGCAGCATGCAGGCGATCATGAGCAGCACGGGGACGAAGAGGTTCATGTGCGCGGTGATATGCAGGATGCGATGGCCGAGGGCGAGCAGAATGCGCAGCGGATCGAGGGTGGCTCCGGCGTTGTAGCGGAGGTATTCGGGGTTTCCGAAGACGAAGCCGGTGCGATGCCGGTGGTAGAGATACCAGAGGACGAGCGGGAGGACTGGAAGAGAGAGAATGGCCGCGGTGATCCCAGGTCTCAAACGCGAGGTATTGGGCACCTCGCGGGGAGGTATCCCAGGTCTCAGACGCGAGACCTGGGGCACCCGGGGACTGTTATCCCAGGTCTCAGAAGCGAGACCTGGGGCACCCGCCGCCTGGGTGGAGGCGACGCTATTTTCCTTGGATCGCCCAAGTGCTTTTCGCAGCTCGCACAGCGCCAGGGCTAGCGGCGTGACAATGGCTGTTTCTTTGCTGAGTGCCGCCAATGAAAAGCAGAAGGCGGAGAGCCATATGCCGGAGCTGGTTCGCCGCAGCAGGAACGCTATGGCCCACAGACTGGCGGCAGCGGCGGTAAGGTCGGCGTGAGCGAGCGAGCTTTGCGCGAAGAACACCGGATAGAGGGCGGTGAGCAGTACGGTAAAGGACGCGACGCTGTTTCTTGCTGTGGTGAGAAGCGCAATCTTCCAGACTGCCGTAAGCGCGATCGACGCCATGAAGCACATGGCGATGCGTGTGACCAGCGGCGAGAAGCCGAAGAGCTTCCACCAGAGAGTCAGATAAATGGCGGGGAGCGGCGGGTGCGCGTTGGAGAGCGTGCTGTAGGGGATGAGCGCGCCGGTGCGGAAGAAGTCAAAGGCTGCGGGGATGTAGTAGCCAGCTTCGTCCCAGTAATAGGGCAGGCGCAGAAGCGGTCCGTGCGCTGCGGTGATGGCAAGGAAGATGGCGGGAAAGACGATCCAGAGAGGGATGGTTCGGCGCGCAACTGAGACGTTCAACTTGACCCTCGATTGGCCTCAGTTTATCAACCGTGGGGCGAGCATGGCAGTTCCGGCGCTTACGACTATTGCGGCCGGACTGATAATGGTCGCGCTGCGAGCTGACTGCAGGTCCCTCGGCTGCGTTTCGCTTCGCTCGGGATGACAATTGTTTTGTGATTTTCCGGTTGTTTCATTGGCGCAAATTGGATGGACGCGAATGCGAGTATTTTTTCTCGCCTACCGCGGGAGCTCGTGAATGAAGGGCGGTCGATCACAGGGCCAGCTTCTCCGGAGAGGCGGGCCGGGTCAATTGACGGGATGGTTAAGGATTCGGATCACGTGAACAAAATGTGCTTAATTATTGAGAGTTCAGGAGATCTCAACAAATTATGGACATCCTCGGGGAATTCTTCGGGCATCAGAGCGTGCATTGAAGTCCTCTTAAACGTAGAAGATGGAAATAAATTGTTGAATCGTCAGTAATCGTGCACCCGGCTATTTCAGAACCGATCCCAGGGGATGAAATGGCAGTTCTACAGTGAGCCTGTAAACCTAGTGGACAGAATTTCCGTCTGCTTAACCGGTCATAGCCGGGAAAGCAAGGCTCAAAGAGTGGTTGGTAGACTTTCCCTCGCGTCTGCTCAGCAACAACGCCCTAGTTTGCAACTAGGTTTGCGAAAAGGAGCCCGATGAGCCCGAGGAACGAAGTAACTGCCAATTTCCGCTGCGTCGCGTGTAAAGACGGCGTTCGACAGCCGTTCCCATTCAGCATGGCCTTTCAACCGATCGTCGACATTGAATCGCGCACGGTCTATGCCTATGAAGCGCTGGTGCGAGGTCTCGAAGGCCAGTCCGCCGCCGCGGTTCTATGCCGGGTGACACCGGAAAACCGTTATGCCTTCGACCAGAGTTGCCGCGTAAGGGCCATCTCTCTGGCCGCGCAACTTGGACTCGCGAAGACCGAGGCCCGGCTTTCGATCAACTTTCTCCCCCGGGCGGTGCTCCGTCCGTCATCCTGCATACAACTGACTTTGCAGACCGCCCAAATTTATGGCCTGGCCCACGACAGGATTATTCTCGAGATGGTCGAGACCGAGGAAGCGCCCGATCTCGATCACCTGCGCCGCATTGTCAACGACTATCGCCAGCGCGGCTTGAAGGTGGCGCTCGATGATTTCGGCGCGGCTCATTCGGGGCTCAACCTGCTGGCCGATCTTCCCACCGACATCATCAAGCTAGACAAGGCGCTGATCCGCAACCTCTCGCATCGGAGTTCGGCGATGGCTATCGTGATGGCGATGGCGAAGCTATCCCGAACGATGGGCGTGGAGCTCATCGCGGAAGGCGTAGAGACGCTGGAGGAATACGAGGCGCTTCGCCGCTGCGGCATTTCTCTGATGCAGGGATATCTGTTTGCCAAACCTGTGTTCGAAGCGCTGCCCGAGGTCAACTGGCCGGAGCATTTCGGTTATTCCGGGAAGCTTGCCAAAGTGGGCTGAACGGGGCCGAGTCGCTCCGGCATAACCGGATCGCTGCGGCGTTCGTCGTGGATACGGATGTCCCCGATATGGAAGATCGGGTATTCGGACCGGCATGCGTTTTCCCCACATCTCAGATGCGAGATGGGACTGGCTGTCCAGGCGGTTGCGCCTTCGGCGCCTGATCCGCGGTGTGACAGCGATTGTGGAATCCCACATCTCAAAATCGAGATGTGGGGCACCCATTTTGGAGCTTTTCTAACCGCTCAAAACGCGGTTGTTCTCGTGGACAGTATTAACGGATGGAAGAGCGCCAGCGGCGTGCCTTGCTGCGATGAGACAATGTCCTCGATATGCCTCTCGGAAGAAATGTGGAAGTACAGGAAGCGCGCAGGCGTCCGATCCTGCGCTGGACGCTGGTTTTTCTTGTTTTGCTGATCCTGGTTGTTGCTGGCGCGGTGTTGGGGAGCGGCCTCTGGCTGAAGCATGCTATGGTGGCGTCGCTTCCGCAGCTTGACGGCCAGATTCGTCTGCCCGGACTTACGGCTCCGGTCACGGTGCGGCGCGACCGGCATGGCGTTCCGCATATCGAAGCTGCTTCGCTCGATGACCTCTTCGAAGCGCAGGGTTACGTCACGGCGCAGGACCGGCTTTGGGAGATGGACATGGCGCGGCGCATGGCTGCCGGCGAAGGCGCGGAGATTCTCGGCTCCAAGCTTGTGGAGCACGACCGCGTGCAGCGGGTGCTGCAGGTGCGCGCTACGGCGGAGCGGCTGGCGACTACGTTAAGCGATCGCGACCGCCGCTATTTCGAAGACTACGCGCGGGGTGTCAACGCCTTCATCGATGCCAGCCAGGATCATCTTTCACCCGAGTTCCGTCTGCTGATGTACAAGCCCAAGCCGTGGCAGCCGGTCGACTCGCTGCTGGTGGTCATGAACATGATCCAGATGCTGGACCAGCGCTGGGACACCAAGATGGCGAGGGAGCACGTGACGGCGCGGCTGGGTCCGACGCTGGCGGCTTCGCTTTATCCGAACGGCTCGTGGCGCGATCATCCACCGACCCAGGCGGCTCCGGACTTGACCGCGCCGCAGCAGAATATTCCTGACGTGCCGCTGGACGAGACGCAATCGAGCACCGAGGATCTGCTGCATCTGCACTCGCTGCTGGCGAGAGCGGGACAAGCGTGCGACGGCTGCACTGCGGGCTCGAATCAGTGGGTGATTTCCGGGGCGCATACGGCTTCGGGCAAGCCGATGCTGTCGAACGATATGCATCTCGGACACCAGATTCCGAATATCTGGTATGAGAGCGATCTGAAGGCCGGCGATTTTCACGCGGCGGGCGTCTCGGTGCCGGGCATTCCTTATATCACTGCGGGGCACAACGAGCATGTCGCGTGGGGATTCACCGCGCTTTACGCCGATATGCAGGACATCTACGCGGAGCAGGTGAATGGACAGGACCAGTACCGCACGGCGAACGGCTGGCAGCCTATCGAACACAGCCGGGAGATCATCCACGTGCGCGGCGGCAAGGATGTGGTGCTGGATGTGGCGCGCACCGGCCATGGTCCGGTGATTACTCCGCTGCTGCCCCATGAAAGGCGAGTGTTGGCGCTGCGCTGGAATATTTACGATTCGAAGAGCAGCGGCTTTCCGCTGTTCGATATGAACGCGGCGGCGAGCGGGCAGGAATTTCGTAACGCCCTGAGCAAGTGGTTTGCGCCGTCGCAGAATGTCGTCTACGCCGACGACGCGGGGCACATCGGCTATCAGACGGTGGGCTACATCCCCATGCGGCCGAATGGAATTGCGGGGACTGTCATCACGGATGGAAATCATGAGTGGGCAGGCTTCATCCCCTTTGAGCAGCTGCCTTCGGCTCAGGACCCGGCGAACGGCATCCTGGCCACGGCGAATGCGCGCATCACACCGGATGGATATCCGTTTCCTCTCACCGATGAGTGGGCCGATCCCTATCGCAATGAGCGCATCTGGAAGTGGCTGGCGGGCAAAGACAAGCTCACGCCCGCAGACATGCTGAAGCTGCAGACGGATGTGTATTCCGAGGTCGATCAGGAGCTGGCCCAGCGCTTCGCCTACGCCATCGACCACGCCCACAAGACCGATGGGCGGCTGCGTGAGGCGGCCGACCTGCTGCGCACCTGGGATGGCGTGGTGGGGATCGATTCGGCTCCGGCGGCGATTCTGGCGGCGACGAAATCCGCCTTCTGGCCCATGCTGCTGAAGCCGAAGATCGGCGGCGACTGGGAGCTGTATCAATGGCCGGAGAGCGGCTTCGCGCGCGAAGAGCTGATCATGCACGCGCCTGCTGCGTGGCTGCCTGCGGGCTACGCGACGTGGGATGATTTCCTCGCCGCGGTAGTCAGGCAGGGCATGAGTGAGCAGCATGAGCTGGACAGCGTGGCGAAGTGGAAGTACGGAGCGCAGCACCCGGTGGTGGTCGAACATCCGCTCTACAGCCTGCTGCCATGGTTCAAAGACTGGACCGGCACCGGCGAGCAGCCCCAGGCAGGCGACACCACAACGGTGAAGCAGGCGGGACGCAGCCTCGGTCCGTCGCAGCGTTTTACGATGGACTGGAGCGATCCGGACAAGTCGACCGAGAACATCGTGATGGGCGAGTCGGGCGATCCCTTGAGCGACTACTACCGCGACCAGTGGCCGTACTGGTATGGCGGAACGACCTTCGCCCTGCCCTTCAGCGATCATGCAATTGCGGCCGAGACCACGCATACGCTGCAGCTGACGCCGTGAAGATTTCGCTTCCGCATTGCGACTCTCTGAGCGGCGAGGCAGGACGGCGCAGACGGCAACGGTCGCTGATGCTGGCGTCCGTGGGCATTGTTTTGCTGCCGCTGGCCTGGCGCGGGCCTTCGTGCGGACACGACTTCGATTTCCATCTCGAGTCGTGGCTGGAGGTGGTGCGGCAGTGGCATCAGGCATTTTCGGGCGGAGGCGCGTTCTATCCGCACTGGGTGGGGTCGGCGAATTACGGAGCGGGCGAGCCGCGATTCGTCTTCTATCCGCCGCTTTCATGGGCGCTGGGCGCGTTGCTTGGCCTGCTCCTGCCGTGGACCTGGGCGCCTCTCGCATTCACGCTGCTGGCGCTGCTGGCGATGGCGGCAAGCTTCTTCCACATGGCGCGGGAGTGGATGCCCGAGGACAATGCCGCGCTGGCCGCGTGCCTCTATGTGATCAATCCTTATGTGCTGTTCGTGGCCTATGAGCGCACCGCGTATGGAGAGCTGCTGGCCGGGGCGTGGCTGCCGCTGCTGGTGCTTTACGCGCTGCGGCGAACTCCGGGGCTTGTGCCGCTGGCGTTGACGGTCGCAGCCATCTGGCTCACGAATGCTCCAGGTGCGGTGATGGGCTGCTATGCGATGGCGCTGCTGGTGCTGTGGACGGCGATTGCCGAACGGCGATGGATGCTGCTGGCGCGCGCGGTGGGAGCGACGGCGCTGGGGTTAGGACTGGCCGCGTTCTATCTGGCGCCCGCAATCTATGAGCAGCGATGGGTAGAAATTGCGCGCGCCATCGGCTCAGGGATGCGAGTCGAAGACAGCTTTCTCTTCGGGCATACCGGCGAGCCGTTTCACGACCAGGTGCTGCATACGGCTTCGTGGATTGCGGTTGTGCTGCTGATCGCGACTGCGGCTGCGGCGATGCTGTCGAGAAGATACGAGGAAGCGCGTCCTGTCTCGCAATCCTCCGCTACGCTCCGCGATGGGATGATCGCACTCGCTGCCATGATCGCCTGCCTGCTGCTGCCCTTCAGCGATGCGGTGTGGCGCTATGCGCCGGAGCTGAGGTTCCTGCAGTTTCCCTGGCGATGGCTGCTGGTCCTGGGCATGATCGCTTCCCTGCTGGCTGGCTTCTGCCTGCGCGGCGAGGTGCGACGGCAGCGGGATATCTCCCTTCGAACCGGCGTAGTTCTGATGCTGGCCTGCGCGATGTCGGGACTGGCCTGCATTTCTTTCTGGCAGCCCTGCGATGACGAAGACAATGTTCACGCCCAGCTTGCGACCTTTCACGCGGGAGGCTTCGAAGGCACCGATGAATATACTTCCGCGCCAGCCGACAACGGAGACATCCAGCAGGGTCTGCCACAGATTCGCGTGCTGCGTGAGGCTGGGGGCGACGAGGCGGACAGCTCGGTCGCGGAAAACCCCGCGTGGCAGGCCAGCATGTCAAATTTGCAACCGTCGCAGATACATATCGAGCGCTGGGGTGTGGAACGCATGACGGCGACGGTCGATACCTCCGCGCCGGCCTTTGCTGTTTTGCGGCTGATGGATTATCCGGCGTGGCAGGTGCGGGTCAACGGACGGATGGTTTCTTCGCGGCCGCGGCGTGAAGACGGGCTGATGGTGGCTCCAATCCCTGCCGGCCATGCGCAGATCGACGTTCGCTACGCGGCGACGGCGGATGTCTGGGTGGGGCGGCTGGTCTCGCTGGTTTGCATCGTATTTTTTCTGATTTGCTTCCCGAAGCAGGTTGGGTGGGGGCCGCGGCAGCAGGTATCATGAAGCGAATGCAAGCCGAAGTTCATGTGAAAGAGATTTTGCAGACAGGCGCCGAGCTGACCGATCTGGCGCTCGAACGTCTGCTGCCGCCGGGCGATGCCACACCCTCGTCGATTCATCGCGCCATGCGCCACAGCACCTTTGCCGGAGGCAAGCGGCTGCGGCCGATCCTGGTGATGGAAGCGGCACGGATGATCCACTGCCATCAAAACGGCGGCGGAGAATTGCCGGAGGGCGTGGAAGAGCTGGGTGCGGCCATCGAGATGCTGCACACCTATTCGCTGATCCACGACGACCTGCCGGCGCTGGACAACGACGAGCTGCGGCGCGGCAAGCCGACCTGCCACGTGGTCTTCGGCGAGGCCATCGCCATCCTCGCGGGAGATGCGCTGCAGACGCTGGCCTATCAGACCCTCTCCAGGCTGCGCTGCCCGGCGATGGCTGCGGTCGAGATTGTTCGCCTGGTGGCGGATGCAACGGGAACGGTCGAGGGCATGATCGGCGGCCAGGTGCTGGATCTCGAAGGCGAGCATTCGAAGCCGACGGCAGAGAGCGTGGATGCGATCCATCGCGCGAAGACCGGCGCGCTGATCCGCGTGAGCGTGGTAAGCGGCGGAGTGTATGCGGGTGGTGATCGCGAAGACGTGCAACGGCTGACGGAGTTCGGACGCAAGGCGGGACTGGCGTTCCAGATCGTCGACGACATCCTCGATGTAACGCAGGACTCCGAGCAGCTGGGCAAGACGGCGGGCAAAGACCTGGCCAGCGACAAGGCTACATGGCCGGCGGTTTTCGGCATCGAGGAGTCGCGGGTTCATGCCGCGAAGCTGGTCGACGAGGCCTTTGCCGCGCTTGCTCCTTACGGAGGCGCAGCGGAGGGATTGAAGGCGGTCGCGCGCTATCTGGTGGAGCGGACGCACTAAGCAATCGCATAGTGATTACGTCGTTCAGGATGAAAAGCTTTTGTAGAACGGCTGGCGTGGTTCTCACGCCGGCTTGATTTAGGAATTTCGAAATGGCGTTTACAGAAGAAGACGTGTTGACCGCGCTGCGTGATGTCTACGATCCCGAGCTGCCGGTGAACATTGTGGATCTCGGCCTGGTGTATCGCGTGGATGTGGCCGTCGATGCCAATGCTCCGGGAGCGGGGATTTCCGGTGTACCTGCGCGGCATCGCGTGGAGATCGATGTGACCATGACGTCGCAGGGCTGTCCGGCGCATGAAGTGATTATCGAGAAGGTCAAGAACCGGCTCGCGGGGGTGCAGGCGATCAGTGCGACCAAGGTAAATCTGGTGTGGGAGCCGGCCTGGGGCCCGCAGCGCATCAGCGCGGCCGCGCGGAAGCAGCTGGGGATCGGCTAGGCGGTATCCCGACCTCTGAAAATCCAGACGCGGGGCAGGACTGGCCGTCCAGGCGCTTGATCCGTGGTCGCAATGACCATATTGGAATCCCACATCTCAGACGCGAGATGTGGCGCACCCGAATGCTTAGCGGGTGACGGCCTGGCGGAATTTTTCGCCCTTCTTGGCGAGGTCTTCGACAAAATCCTCGGCGCGCACCAGAAAGTCCTGTCCAGCGCGGAGATAGCCGGGGACCTTTTCCCAGATTTCGCGGGCGGTATCGGGATGCTCGAGCAGAGCCACGGTCGCTCCAGCCGCGGCTACGGCCAGCGCGGACTTACGGCGTCCGGCGATGAGCAGGTAGGCTCCGGCGATGAGCGAGCCGGCAGCAACGGCGCGGGTCCAGGGAAATTCGGTGACGATCTCGGGCACGCGGGCATCGATCTTATAGGGCAGTTTCATCAGGTTCATTTCCTGTATCCAGTAATCACTGAGTGAGATGCAAGTTTAGAGCATTTTTCCTATTCCCGTGTCGTTTTAGAGATTCGATACGTGCAGCTTTTCTTAGCGGAAAAGCTGCGTAGAGCGTCTCTCTTCGGCCAGCACCTGTAGGAAAGAGCTCTAATCCAGATCGAAATCGCGGAGGGGCTTGCCCTGGTCGGGTGTTTCCTTGGCTTTGCGCAGGGCCTCGGCAAATTTTTTCTCTAGCACGTCGTTGTTATTCTTGTGCGCCTCCACCGACTGGCGGAAGAGGCTTTCCTTGCGCTCGTCCTGCTCGCGCATGGCCTTGGCCGCGGTCTCGAAGTCTTCGAAGGTACGCTTGCGCGGGGCCGGAGTGTGCGCGATGACCGCGCCGGTGGCGACATCGATCTTCATTGTGGAGCCGCACTCGGGGCAGGCTACTTCGATGGTCGAATTCTGCTTAGGGCTCATGGTTCACTGCTCTGGTCGCCGGGGACTCGATGCCTCTGCGGAGTGAGTTCAGTCTACTGCGGCGGCGGGAGGAATGTCTCGTCAGGTAGAAATTCATGAACCGTTCGGCGGCGACGCTGCATTCCAGAGATGGAGATGTCACACTGTGAGAACCGCTTTGGCGGGTGTCACGGCCAACTTTCGAGGAGCACGAGCAATGCCACTTCCCACCGACGAGAAGCTTTTAGCCCTGAGCAATGACTTTATCAAGCAGTTCGACACGATTTTTGGCGAGCATCCCGGCTTCCGTCCGGCCCATGCCAAGGGCATTCTGCTGGCGGGAACATTTACGCCCGCACCCGGCGCGGAGGCGCTGACCAAGGCCCCGCATATCGCGCATGAGTCGACTCCCGTGACGGTGCGCTTTTCTAATTCGACCGGCATTCCGCTAATTCCGGACACCGATCCCAACGCCAATCCGCGCGGTCTCGCGATTCGCTTCAACCTGGCCGAGCATGTGCACACCGATATCATCAGCCACTCGACCGACGGCTTTCCCACGCACACGGGGCAGGAGTTTCTGGAGCTTCTGCGCGCGCTGGCGGCGAGCGATCCGGCGAACCTGGCGGGATCGCCGCTGGAGGCATTTCTGGGAAGCCATCCCGCTGCACTGGCGTTTGTGCAGGCTCCCAAGCCGGCCCCGGCAAGCTTCGCAACGGAGAGCTATTTCGGCGTGACGGCGATGCAGTTCATCAACAAGGATGGCGTGAAAAAGTTCGGGCGCTACCGGATCATTCCTGAAGCCGGCAATCAGCACCTGGACGACGCGACGACGAAGGCGAAGAGCGCGAACTATCTCTTCGAGGAGATTGCGAAGCGCATCGGCAAGGAACCGGTGAAGTTCAAGATCGTAGTCCAGGTGGCGAACGATGGTGATGTGGCCGATGACGCGACCATCCACTGGCCGGAAGATCGCAAGCTGGTGGAGTTTGGGACGGTGAGCCTGACCGCGGTGGTTGCGGATAACGACCACGAGCAGCAGCGCATCATCTTCGATCCGATTCCGCGCGTGGATGGGATCGAGCCTTCGGCCGATCCGCTGCTGGAATTGCGGGCTGCGGTATACCTCATCAGCGGACGGCGGCGGCGGTCGGCTCCCGCTCAGTAGCGCTCATCTGAAGGGAACGGTGCCTAAAACCGTTCCCTCAGCGGCTGAAGCCGCACTCCTTTGGCCTGATTGACGTACGGCCTGAAGGCCGTACCCTTCCAAGAGCAAGCTGTTTGAGTTAAGTACCGCCTGATGGCTGGACCCTTCAAGGCCGAGACTTTGTCTGCAACAAGGCCGAGCCTTTGTCAGCAGCCTGAGGGGGAGGGGCCTGAGGCCGTTCCCTTTTCTTGTTTGAGCTATCAAATGTCATTGTGCTTTGTGTTTGCGATGGGTAGGATGTGTTGCTTATGTCCCGCCCACTCATCCATGAACGGCGCCTGAACTCCCGCGCGGCGATCGCGCTCGGCTTCGTACTCGTCTTCGCTTGCACCTCTTGTGCCGATCTCTCGGCGGTGGCGAAGTTTGCCGCGACGGCGAAGAACGCGTCCACTGGTTTCTCCGATATCGCCAACGACTTTGCCGGCTCGGCGGAGCGGCGTGCGCTGTATGTCAGCGACGAAGAGAAGCCCGTAGTCGAGAAGCAGGCCGAGACATACAAAGCTTTGCAGCCGGAGATGCTGGCGGCGCAGAAGGTGCTGGTCGACTACATCGCCGCGCTGGCCGCGATCTCGACCGATAGCGCGACCAGCCGCGACGCCTCGGTGAAGGCCACGGAGGACGGCCTGAAGAAGATCGGCATGTCTTCGGCTCAGGCTGCTGCCGGTGTGGGGCTGGCTACCAAAGTAGTCGATGCGCTGACCGCCGGATATCGGAGCAACAAGGCGGGCAAGGTGATCCGCGACTGCAATCCGCTGCTGCAGGATTACCTGAAAGGCCTGGAGCAGATCGTGGGCACGGACTATCCGTTGGTCCTGAACAACGAGAGGATTTCCGCGGAAGGCTACTACCAGGGGCTGCTGCACCGGTACGGCGAGAAAGAGCCTCTGGCGGCGGTGACGATTCGCGTGCAGATGCAGCAGGATCTCGACGGGATCAAGAAGCGGGAGCAGGCGGCCACGGCGTATATGAAAATCCTGACCGATATCGGCGAGGGCCACCAGAAGCTGGCCGACAGCGAGCATATGAATCCCAAACAACTGGGAAAACTGGTTGAGCCGTACGTGGAAGATATCGCGAAACAAAGCGTGGCCGTGGCAAAGGCCTACTAATCAGGATTCTCCGAGGGAGAAAGCAATGTCTTTTTATTCCGATCAGGCGAAGCAGTTCGAGCAGATGGCCGACGACATTGAAACCCGGCTGACCAACGAAGGCTCGACGCTCGATGACGCCAGCTACGGCAAGCTGGAGCAGCAACGCGATACGTTGCAGGACAAAGCGGATGTGATGATCACCGCCGACGTGCAGGCCGCACTGGGGCAATTGAAAATCGATCAAACGGCGCTGGCGAAATGCACCGCCGACCTGGTCCATGCGGTGAAGGCAGTGAAGCGTTTCGATCAGATTGCAGCGATCGTATCGGCTGGTGTCAGTCTCGCGACAGCCATTGCCTCAGCCAACCTTGGCGGGATTGCCAGCGGCATTGCGGGCGCGGAACAAGCGGTTGCGGCAGCCGTGAAGCCTCCGGCGGACGCAAAAAGCTAGAGGTAGATGGCGCGGTGCCCGGGACATTCCTGCGCGGCGTGTTCGACGAGCTGCGGGATGAGAGCGTCGCCATAGCGCGCTAAAAAGGCGGCGGCTCCGACGATGCGCTCCTGCGGATGCTGCTCGGGGAAGAGCGCGAGATAGATGGCGTCGACATGGCGGCGCAGGCTGCTCTCTTTCTGCAGCTGATAGTTGGCGGCGAGGCGGCGCAGGCGGTTCATCTGATAGAGCATCTTCGACGCCGCGACTTCGGCGGAGCGGCCCAGGCCCGGATCGAGCGCGGCCATCCACTGCTTGACCTCTGACAGTTCTGCATCGAGAGCGTTGCCTGCGGCAGCGAGCTTGCGCTTGCCCTCGATGGGCATGGAGCGGGCGCCGAGGCGCTGCGCCAGGTCATCGGGTGCGGTGTGAAGGATGTCGCCGAGAGAGAGCTCGTGCTGCGCCAGCACATCGGCGATGGCGGGCTCGATCAGTGTGGCGCTCAACCGGGGAAGAATGGGCGTGATGCGGCCGAGAATTTTTTCATAGAGCACCTGCGACTGCGCGAAATAGGCGATCTCCGCGGGGCCTCCGATGTAGGCGGCCGTGGGCAGGATGTAGTCCTGAAAGACGGGGCGAAGCAGGGCGTTGGGGCTGAGGCGCTCGGGCTCGGCTTCGAGGATGGCGAGCAGCTCGGCCTGGGTGTAGCTCTTTTTGCCGGCAATCCATGTTTCCGCGTCGGTGGCCGAATCGCGGCGCTTGAGCGCGAGGCGCTGGCCCTGTTCGTCGATGAGGAAGAGCAGGCTGCTGGAGGGTGTGACCAGTACCTGCGAGCCATAGCCGCGGGATTCAAGCAGCTTGCTGCGGTCGAGCAGCGCGGCTTCGAGCTCGGCGGCCCGCTCGATAGCCTCGCGAAGGACAGGAGCGCCGAGAGCATGAAAAGGGCGCGACGCAGCGTCGATCAGAATCAGTCCCTGATCGGCGAAGATGGCGGCCATGAGACGGCCGAAGGCTTCGGCGTAGGTGGCGTCCGGCGTGTAGGCAGCCTGGATCGCGTCGAGGATTGGCGAGGGTCCAAGCAGTTCGGCCGCTTGATCCAGAACAGCGAGTATGCCGTCACCTAACTTTACATTTCCAACCGGCTTATGCGCGTCGGCGGGATCGTGGGTGGCGCGCAGCGTGTGCAGCTCATGGCGGGAGGGCAGCGAGAGGTGATCGGCCTCTTCGAGGTCGTGATCTTCCGTGGCCAGCCAGAAGATGGGAACCGCGCCGGCATCGTTGGCCTTCCGGATGGCTGTTGCGGCTTTCAACAGCGTGAATAGCGGTCCACCAAAGATGGTTACCTGCTGGCCGGTGACGACAGCAGAAGCGCCCTCGCGCAGTTTCTGGATGTTGGCCATCGTGGCCGGACTCGCGTCGAAGCCGCGGTTCTGTGCTTCCAGAAGGTCAGCGATGCTGGAACGAAGAGCAGCGTCCTGGGAGTGCGATTGCTGCGACCACTGCGGAGAGTAGGGGCTGGTTGGGTAGAACGGCGCCAGCGGCTCGCGGCTCTCCGTGTACTCCAGAAAGAGCCGGCTGAGCCGGGGAAGGATCGAGATTGGATAACACTCGCTGTGCACCGCGTCAGCTCTCCCTAAATATTCAAGCCACTACAAGCCGTTTCAGTTTCTCACGACGGTGTAACGGCAAGGCCACCGACGAGTTGTCATCTTTGACGGAATCAAGGCCGGTTCCCGCCGCCGCTCCCAGCAAGACCTCGGCGACCGATCATTCGTTGGACTTTTCTCTTCTCGGCCTTGATACAAAATGAAGAGTCTTCGCCAAAGTTTCAGATTTTTTTACTGGCAGCGCATCCAGCGCGAATCCGGCGAGAGAGCGATATACCGCCGCGAGAATCGGATGCTCCTGGAGGGCCTGAAGATGCAGACGAATTGTTTCGGCATCTCCGCGGGCGAAGGGACCGCTGAAGCTTTTTTCGGGACCGCGGGCGAAAACGTTGCGCATGGTGGGCTCGGCCAGCGACTGGACCCAGCGGCGGGAGGTCTTTTCATCGAGGCCGGCGAGCCGCGCTGCCTCCATTGCGACGGTCAGGGCGGAGACCAGAAGCGGCGAGGCCAATGTGCCGGCGGCGTGATACATCGCCTTGTCCTCGGAGCGGAGATCGAAGGGCTTCCCGCCCAGCCTGCGAAGGAGCGAGTACAGGATTTTGCGTGTGACGGCATCTTCTACTTCGATGCCGAAGAAGACGCCGTGGAGCGAGATAACATCCCGCGTGGGGAAGGTCATCACGGGATGAACCGAGGCCACTTGGGCTCCGGCGCGTTTCGCGGTCTCCAGAGCGGCGACGGTCAGCGCGCCGCTGGAGTGGACGACGATCTGTCCGGAGAGGCTTGGGCGGCGTCTAACGATCTCCTTAACAGCCGCAGGAATGGCGGAATCGGGCACGCAGAGCCAGAGGATGCCGGCTTCGAGATTCGCGTCCCGCCAAGTGGTGAGCGGAAGCCGGGAGCGCCGTTTTCTGCGAACGATCACTTCGCGGAGCGGAATGCCCGCTGAGGTCAGCGCGGGGACGAGGGAGCTGCCCCAATTGCCGAGTCCGATCACCGAGATATCTACGATCTTCCGAGAGCGAGCGGCCATCTTCCGGATGGTACCGTAAGGGAGTGTGGGCTTAACCCAGTAAGGGAGATGCGCTTTCCGGCGTCTGCTGTGCGGGTTCGCCGGGAATGACGCGATTGTCAGAAGCGATGGTCCGAAGTGGTTCTCCGGAGTGGTTGTCCGGAAATCGGACATCGTCCGGGTTTTCGAGGTTGAGATTGCAGGTTGATCAGGAAGGGAATTTCATGGCGAAGAAGAAAGCTGAAAAACAGACCGATGCAGTCATCACCGTCAAGGGAGAGCTCAAGATCAAGGCCGGGAAACCGGCGCCGGTCAGCTCGTCCGAAGTGGCATACAAGGGCCCGCTGTTCAGCGTGATCAAGGAAGAGGTTCATGAGCCGGGCACGGAGCCGGTGAACCGGGACGTCATCCGGCACAACGGATCGGTGGTGATCCTGGCCGTGGACGACTCGAAGAGCAAGAAGGATCCTTTCATCGTCATCGAACGGCAGTACCGTCACGCGGCGGGGCAATATCTGTATGAGGTCCCTGCCGGCAAGGTCGACGGCGACGAGGAGCGCCTGGCTGCGGCCAAGCGTGAGCTGATCGAGGAGACAGGTTTCCGGGCCAAGAAATGGACGAAGCTGACGCGCTATTTCGCCAGCCCGGGTTTTCTCGGGGAGTGGATGCAGGTGTATCTGGCGGAAGGGCTTACGCCGGGCGAGGCGCAGCCGGAGCCGGACGAAAAGCTGGAGATTTATTTGGTCCGGCTCTCCGAGGTGCTGCGGCTGATTGACGCCGGGGAGATTCGCGACGGCAAAACGCTGGTTTCGGTGATGCTTTACGCGCGCCGGCAGGCGGCGAAGAAGAAACGCTAGTCTCCGGAGTCAGAAGTGCGCCGTATATTTACCAGCTCGGTAATGGCAGTAAGCTTGAGGGAAACTGCAGGTCCCTCCGCTCCGCTTCGCTACGGTCGGGATGACAAAATTTATGCAAGCAATCAATGACTCATGTGACTGGCCGAGAAAGTGGGAAAATGGCCCGGAAATCTTCCGGGCTTTCCTTTTGGTTACCTTTCTCCACCTGGCTGCTAAAGTCTCCCCATCCGGCTAGAAAACCAAAGGGCGAATAGTTGCGTCTCTAATGACAGACGGGTTGGTCACCCCCAACCGCACTTTGTTGTTAGGAAGGTTAACGGCTCGTGGCTCAATATAAAGGCAAGGTCAAGTGGTTCAATAACGCGAAGGGCTATGGTTTTATCGGAAGGGACGATGGACCGGATGTCTTCGTCCACTACAGTGCGATCCAGATCGATGGATATAAGAGCCTCAAGGAGGGCGACGAGGTCGATTTCGACATCGTGCAGGGCCAGAAAGGCCCGCAAGCCGATCAGGTTACGCGCGCCGAGCAGATTGCCTAAGCCGTCTTTCTGAACCGGAGATGGGCTTCCGCGATACCCGTTCCATCGGGTCTGCGTAAACGTGCGCAGCGTATAAAACGAAGTTTTCAGCTCTCCGCAATGATGCCCAGCCTGTTCAGGCTGGGTTTTCTTTTGGGCTTGCCGACAGAAAACCCGGGCAGGCGATAATGACCTGTTATGGACAATCGCTCGATCGCCCAGCTTCTTTCCGAAACCGCGGACCTGCTCGAAATCGGCAGCGGTGATCCCTTTCGCATCCGCTCCTACCGCCGGGCTGCCGAAGCCGTTGAGTCCACCACCGTCCAGCTGAGCGCAATTGCCGGGGACGCCAAAAAGCTGCAGGAGATTCCGGGCATCGGCAAGGGGATGGCGGCGAATATCCAGGAGATCGAGAAGGCAGGGACGCTTCCGCTGCGCGAAGAGCTGCTGGTGAAGTACCGGCCGTCGATGCTGGAGCTGCTCAAGCTGCCGGGGATGGGTCCGAAGAGCGTGGCGCTGTTCTGGGAGGCGCTCCAGGTGTCGTCGGTGGCCGAGCTGGAGACGGCGATTTCGGAAGGAAAACTCAAAGACCTGCCGCGCTTCGGCGAGAAGCAGATCGAGAAGCTGCGCAAAGGGATCGAGGACTACAAGAAGAACAGCGGGCGCTTCCTGATCGACGAGGCGGAGGTGGCGGCGGAAAAGCTGATCGCTTACCTGCGCACATTTCCGGGAATTGAAACCATCGAGCCGGCGGGATCGCTGCGGCGCGGGCGAGAGACGGTGGGCGATCTGGACATCCTGGTCACCGGCCCGGCATGCGCGGAAGACGTGGTGCAGGCAGCGGTCGATCACACCGCGGCGTATCCGCCGATTGCGAACCTTATCGCCAAGGGACAGAACAAGGTCAGCTTCAACCTGCGCAGCGGACTGCAGGTGGACGTGCGTCTGCTGCCCAAAGGATCGTATGGTGCGGCACTGCAGTATTTCTCGGGATCGAAGATGCACAACGTTACGGTGCGGCAGCGGGCGCTGAAGCGCGGCTACACGTTGAGCGAGTATGCGCTGGCGCGGGTGGAAGACGGATCGTTTGTGGCGGGGGCAACTGAGGAAGAAATTTATGCGGCGCTGGGGCTGGACTGGATTCCTCCGGAGCTGCGCGAGAATAACGGCGAGCTGGAAGCGGCGGAGAAGCACACGCTGCCCTTCCTGATCGAGCAGCGCGATATCCGCGGCGACGTGCACATGCACACCGTGGCGACGGATGGGAAAAATACCATCCGGGAGATGGCCGATGCTGCCGTTGCACGCGGCTATGAGTACATCGCCATCACCGACCACTCGAAGAATCTGGCCATGACCAACGGCCTCGACGATGCGCGGGCGCTCGAACACATTCAGCGGATACGCGAGGTGGATGCGGAGATGGAGGGGCAGATTCGCGTCTTTCCCGGCATCGAGGTGGATATTCTCGGCGACGGCGAGCTAGATTTGTCGAACGAAGTGCTGGCGCAGATGGACGTGGTGATCGCCAGCGTCCACTCGCTCTTCAACCAGCCGGAGGCGGAGATGACGGCACGAGTGCTGCGCGCGATCGAGAATCCCTATGTGCGGATACTGGGGCATCCCACGGGAAGACTGCTGCTGCGCCGCGAGGGCTATCAGATCGATATCGGCGCGGTGATCCGCAGGGCTGCAGAGCTGGGCGTGGCAGTGGAGCACAATGCCTATCCCGACCGGCTGGATCTCTGCGACCGGGATCTGCGGCTGGCCAAGGAGGTGGGGTGCAAGATCAGCATCAACACCGACGCGCACCACACCAGCCACATGGAAAAGATGCGCTACGGCATCAAGCAGCTGCGGCGAGCCTGGCTGACCAAGGCCGATGTGCTCAACACGCTGCCGGCGAAGGAATTCCTGGCTGCATTGCGTCCGCGGCCTTGAACGATTTGAGAATTCGGGTCAAAAAAATTCGCACGATAGAATGCGTTTGTAGCAAGAGGCTCCATCCCCGACATGGCTGACGACTCCCGCTCCTTCAATCACCCTTTGCTCACCGTACTGGCGGCCTTCGCGATCGTTTCCCTGGCGATTGGAGCCTATGTCCTCATTAACCAGAAGCCGCCGGTCAGCGCGGGGCAGGTGCTCAGCCTGAATGTTTATCCCATCCATCGCGATCTTTCGACGCCATCCTCAACGAACGGCCTGGGCGGCGAGAGCGAGGTCTATGACGAGGTGCTGGTTTTCGCGAATGTGCGCATCACCAACCAGACGGACATTCCTCTCTTTCTGCAGGATATGTGGGCCATCCTCGATTTGCCGGATGGGCCGCAGCGCAACGGCGCGGCGTCGCTGACGGACTTCAACAAGGTCTTCGTCGCCTATCCGGATGTACGGCAGTACCGCAAGGATCCGATACTGCGCGACCTGACCCTGCCGGCCGGCCAGAGGGTGGACGGCTTGATGATTTTTCACTTCGATATTCCCAAGGCACAGTGGGACGCGCGCCAGGACATGGAGATTCACGTGAGCTTCCAGCACCAGAACTCGCTGGTGATCACGGTTCCGAAGCGGCTATGACGCGGGCGGCTTAACTCCGGGCGGCTTAAAACCGGGTTGCTTAAGTTCGGGTCGCGGCAAAGCGGTTGGCTAAAGACAGCAGGGGAAAATGGCGTGGGCGCGTTGACGGCATTTCGATCTTTGTCCTGTCATCTCGGCTGGTTACAATCGGCCCATGCCCATTCTTAAAATCATTATCCTTGCGGTGATTCAGGGACTTGCCGAACTGCTGCCTGTTTCCAGCTCCGCTCACGTGGTTGTGGCCGAGAAGTTGATGGGGCTTGACCCTTCTTCGCCGGAGATGACGCTGGTGCTGGTGATGCTGCATACCGGGACCATGTTCGCCGTGATCGTCTACTTCTGGCGGCAGTGGATGAAGGCCTACTTCGACAGCATGGAAAACTTCAAGCGCTTTGCGGTGCGGGTGATCGCTGCCACGCTGCTGACCGGCATCGTGGGTGAAGCGATCATCAAGGTTTTGGAGAAGACGGTGTTCAAAGGGACGCCGCATGCGCAGATCGAGGACCTGTTCGGACATCTGGAGATCGTGGCTCCGGCATTGCTGGCGGCGGGGATACTGATCCTGATCGCCGGGCTCGCGGAGAGAAAGGCCGTCCACCGTTCGGTTACGGAGGGGCCTGAGCTCAGCCTGGGACAGGCCAGCCTGATCGGTTTCGTGCAGGGACTCTGCCTTCCCTTCCGCGGCTTCTCACGCTCGGGCGCTACCATCTCGGCCGGAATGCTGGCCGGTGTGGCGCGCGGACGGGCAGAGGCTTTCAGCTTCGCCTTGGCGGTGGTGCTGACGCCTGCCGTAGTGGGCCGCGAGGCGCTGCGCCTGGCTCACGTTCATGCCGAGGCCGGGACAAATGCTGTGGGGATGCCGGTGGCGATGAGCCTGCTGGGGATGGTCTTCGCGTTCCTGGCCGGACTGCTGGCGTTGAAATGGCTGAGCCAGTGGCTGGAGAGCGGCAAGTGGTATCTGTTCGGAATCTATTGCCTGGTGGCTTCGGTGGTGGTGTTCATGTTGCACCAACGTGGGTATTGAGTTCGGGTTCGTGATCTCCCACCCTTCACGATGAATCCGTGAAGGATGGGGCACCCGCCCGTTCTTTACTGGCCTGGCGTTGTCTACTGGCCCGAGGTGCTTACCGGGGCCGGCGCTGACTTGGGCGTCGAGATGTATCCCTTGATCGTGTTCTTGTCGATGCTGTTCACTACCAGCTCGTAGAGAAAATTGTCCTTGCCGGTGTAGAACTGCACCGGCTCGTTCAATCCACGATCCTTCTTCTCGATTTTCTTGTCGTCCGCGTAGACATCGAGCGTGTAGCGGCTGTGCTTGATGTCGGCCTTCTTCAGCTCCAGGCTGACCGTCGAGACGGGCTTGCGCTGGCCTTTGCTGAGGGTGAACTCGTAGTAGTTGCGGTCGCCCTTGTGCTTCAGGATCTCCAGTTCGTCGTGGTTGGTCGCGATCAGGCCGCTCTGCAGGCCGAGGTCGCCCTTCATGCTTTGCAGCTGGGTTTCAGCGGTCTTGAGCTCAGACTGCGTGTTGGTCAGGTCGCTCTTCACTCCGCCGACATCGGTCTTCACGCTGGAGACATCGCTGGAGACGGTGCTGACCGCCTTCTGCGTGGCCTGCTGCTGAGTCTCCACGCTCTGGATGCGGGTGGCGTCGGCCTGTTGACGGCGCAGCAGTTCCTGAGCCTTGAGCTCGAGCTGCTTCTGGGTCAGGCCGAGCGAGTGACCGAGCGTGTCGCTGGTGACCTTGAGGCGCGCGTTGGTCTCGTCCAGAGCGGTGGCCAGCTTGTCATTCTGCTGCTGCGCCTGAGAGAGCTGAGTCTCGGCATGGGTCAACCGTCCGGAAAGATAATAGCTCCATCCCAATCCCGCAATCGCGAGGACCACTGCCACTGCCAGCAGCCCAAGGAATAGTCCGGAAAAACTACGCTGCTCGCCTACTACCGTTGTTTCGTCACTCATCGTTCTTCCTCTCGTATTTCCAGTTCACAGGGTGCATTCGCACCGCTCAGCATTTGCCCGAGATTAGAGCATCCACCGCTGCCTGTCAGCAGCAAAGTGGCGGCATTGGCCCGTTATTTCACTATGCTAACGCCTGGCGGTGTGCGCAGGGTCACACTGCCCGTCTCGAACGCGCAATAGAATAGACGAGTGAAGCACACAGAAGTGGCAGTTGCAGGCGGCGGGATTGTTGGTCTCACGATAGCGCTCGAACTGGCCTCGATGGGACGGCAAGTCACAGTCTTCGAGCGTCAGCGGGCGATGTCCGAGGCTTCATGGGCTGCAGGCGGCATGCTGGCGGCAGCCGATCCGGAGAATCCTCCAGCGCTACACTCATTGTCGGAGCTGAGCCGCAGCCTCTATCCGCAATTCCTGGCGCGGGTCGCAGAGCTTTCGGGGATGAAGGTTCCCATCCGCACACGCCAGACGATTCAGGGGACGAGCCATCTTCCTTACGGATTTTTTACGCTCGATGCGACGACACTGAACACGCTGGCTCCCGGTATCGAGACGGATGGGCGAAGTTTTTTTCTCCTCGAGGAAGACAGCCTCAGCCCGCGCGATCTGGCTCGCGCCCTGCCTCCGGCGGTCCGAGCGGCGGGCGTTGCCCTGCACGAAGACTGCCCCGTTCTGAGCGCTCAGGAGAACGGCAGCCATGTGAAGCTAGCCACCGCGCAGGGTGAATGGACCGCGGATATTCTGATTCATGCGACCGGAGCCTGGACTGCTGAGCTTACCGGTGCGCCTTCGACGCCACGCAAGGGACAGATGATCGAGGTTCAGCTGCCGCAATCGGCGCAACTGGATGTGGTTCTGCGTACGGAAGAGATTTACCTGATCCCGCGCGGCCAAGGTCGCGTGGTCATCGGCGCGACGGTGGAAGATGCGGGCTTCGATAAGGAGATCGACCCTCGCGCCATTGAGGAATTGATGGCCACGGCGGCTTCGTTATGGCCGCCGGTGCGCGGAGCGGAGATCGTCGAGACCTGGGCTGGACTTCGGCCAGCCTCGCCCGACGAACTGCCGATGATCGGCCCGCTGGAAAATGGCGCTGAGCAAAAGAAGCGGCGGGAGCAACGCATCTGGCTGGCTGCCGGACATTTCCGCAACGGCATCCTGTTGGCTCCGGGAACGGCACGGCTGATGCGGCAGATGATTACCGGCGCTACGCCGAGCGTCGATCCTGCACCGTTTCGATGCGACCGCTTTGCCCTCTCATCCGGCCAATGAACACCCGGATGTGCGCAGACGGTGCATGACAATCGTTACCGCACTAAGTTATAAACAATCTTTAGCTCTCCTTCGTCCGCAAAGGTAATTCCTAGCCCTGCATCATACCCGGGCAATTTGGCATCTCTTTCAGGAGAAGGCGGCGCGAAGAGCCGATAAGAAGCTCATCCGTTTTAATGATGAGCAGATAACCCGTATTCAAGTTGGGAGAACGAGAGAAGCGTATGGCGACTGCGGTAGCGGCAAAAGGACTGGAAGGAATTGTTGCAGCCAACTCTGGCATCTGCTGGATCGACGGCGATGCGGGAGTGTTGGCCTACCGCGGCATCGATATTCACGAGCTGGCGGAGAAATCGAATTTCGAGGAGACGACCTATCTGCTGTGGCACGGCAAGCTGCCGACCAAGGCTGAGCTGGATGAATTCACGAAGAAGTTAGCCGCCGCACGAACCCTCCCTCCTGCAATCCTCGATCTCCTCAAATCTTTTCCGAAGACAGCGACGCCGATGGAAGTGGTGCGCACGGCTGTCTCCGCGCTGAGCATGTACGACGCGGATGAGAAGGCGGTCGATCACGACACGAATATCCGCAAATCGTTCGCTCTGACTGCGCAGATTCCCATGCTGGTAGCGGCTTTCGACCGCATTCGCAAGGGCAAGGCTGTGGTCACGCCCGATGCCTCGCTGTCGCACGCTGCGAACTTCCTTTACCTGCTGAATGTGAATGGCGAGAAGCCGTCGGAGACGGCAACGCGTGCGTTCGATGTGGCGCTGATCCTGCACGCCGACCATGAGTTGAATGCTTCGACCTTCGCGGCTCGCGTGATCGCGGCCACTTTGTCGGATGTTCACTCGGCAATTACCGGCGCTATCGGCGCGCTCAAGGGGCCGTTGCACGGCGGCGCGAACGAGGCGGTGATGCGGATGCTCTTCGCCATCGACAAAGAAGGCGCCGATGCGACCGAGTATGTGAAGAACATGCTGGCGCAGAAGAAGAAGGTCTCGGGCTTCGGCCACCGCGTGTATCACACCGAAGATCCGCGCGCGACGCACCTGCGCAAGATGTCCGAAGACCTGGGCCGTTCGGCAAACAACGCGAAGTGGTTCGAGATGTCGCGGGCCATCGAGCTTTTTGTGAAGGACGAAAAGAAGCTGAACGCCAATGTGGACTTCTACTCGGCTTCGACCTATACGACGCTGGGCATCGACATCGATCTGTTCACGCCGATCTTTGCCGTCAGCCGCATTGCGGGCTGGGCCGCGCACGTGATCGAGCAGCTTGACGACAATCGGCTGATTCGTCCGCGCGCCGAGTACATCGGACCGGAATATCCTGCGCAATATGTGGCGATCGAAAAGCGCGGCTAGGATCAACTTTCAATCATGCAAAAGAGGCGTCCGAATCGGACGCCTCTTTTGCGATTGATGATGAACTTTTGCAGTGCGGGCGGGCTTTCCCTCAGCGGCTGAAGCCGCACTTCTTTGCTTGATTTACGTATGGCCTGAAGGCCGTACCCTTCCAACGCCAGGACTTTGTTCGCAACCAGAGGCGTCCGAATTGGACGCCTCTTTTATTTTTCTGAGTGAGGCGCGGGAGTTGTCATGTCGTGTACGAGATTCGTCTGACTATGGTCTCCCACCCCCCCTTCACGATGAAACCGTGAAGGATGGGCACGGCCAACCCATCCCTCTATTCGGCGATGCAACCTTATATCGGTATTCGATCTTGGCGAGAATCTCGATATTGAGCAGTGCTGTATTACCACGAGATGCCTTAGCAAATCACAAGTGCGGAATTTGAGATGGAAAGAGGCGCCAGACCCTTAATTTGTCGCCCAAGTACCCGGGAAGATTCTCCACGCTGCATCAATGCGGAGCGCTTCCTGAATTGCTTGGCGCGCGCCAAGCTGGAAGGATTCCGGTATGAGGCTGCCGTCCAGCATCCTCGTCCCGTATTCCGTCAGCTTCAGAAATTCTGCACTTGGCGTAATCAAATTGACGTGGGCTCCTTGTTCCATAAGGCCTGCGATCTCTGCGTTGAGACTGGCGTTCAGGATCACTCGGTCCGAATCGTTGACTCCCGGCGGCAGAACCAAAGGGAAGCACGATACAACTATCACGTCTTCATAGCCCGCTGCCAAATTCGCGTTTAGCGCGCTGCGCATACCCCCATCCATATACTGATCGCCATTGATTGTGACCGGAGGCCAAACTCCCGGCAGCGCACAACTGGAAGCTACGGCGAGTTCCAAAGGTACGCCCGACTCACTATGCCAAACGACGCTTTCTCCCGTATGGACGTTCACCGCGGTGGTTCGAAAATTTTCAGGCCATTCCCGTTGCGCCAGAAAATTTACCCGCCGAATCGACTCTTCTTCGCTAGGCGTCGGCGCGGCTAAAGCCATTCGCCCAATTGCCCGACGCTGGATTTCGGGAGTGGACGACTGAGACGCTTCTGCGACAGCCTTGATCAGGAGAGCCATGCCGCTTGGTTTTGGGGTGCCGGGTCGTTGAGGAGTCGGCACGGGAACGGTAAGATCTACCTCTATCTCAAGGGCAAGTTGAGCTCCGGAAATTGCGCCAGCAGAGGTGCCGACGATCAAGTCAGCGGACCTGAGCATCACTCCTTCGGCGACGAACTTCGATAGCAACCCTGTTTGCCAAGCGCGGCCGACCGGTCCTCCCCCACCCAAGACAAGTGCGCGCTTCCTCTCCGCTGTGCTTCGGATCTCAGACACCGTAATCTTCTCCATTCCAACCCGTCGGGTCTGCATTCTTACAAGTGCGAGTCACAGAGGAGATTTTACCTTCATGATTCCGTCTCGGCGCTGGCTTTGATAAAGGACAGTGCCGGGTGAAACCGAAGAATCATGCACTGTCTTTCAGGATCGGTGGCGCTCGTGATCAGCCATGTTTGAAACGTCAGCGTGTCTGTAGATTTGAATCGGTATTTGCCGGTTCTCAAACGCTTGATTTTTGACTCGAGGGCCCGCGCCGGAACACCCAACTTTGCGGCCGCTGAGTGTCGACCGACTCGGATGGTCGTGTCGTTTCCAATCGGCGAGGCGTTTCACTCCCTCGGCCGCCAGGGAAAAATGACGACCGAGGGGAATGCCATGCGCCAAAGGCGCGGAGGCCTGGACGGCGAGTCCCTACATCTGGGCGCCGGGACGGCTGGCGGGCGGGATGATGCCGTTCATGCGCAGGTATTCGACCATCTGGCCGTAGTGATCCATGGAGTGAGCCATGCAGAAGGCGGCCATCGACGCGCGCGTCGACTTGTATGCCTCCGGCCCCGTCACGGAAAGAAATGCGTTCTGCGGGGTGATGGAGTCGACGGCGGCATGGGCGAATTTATAGCTGTCGCGCAGAGCCTTCATGAGCTCGTCTTTGGTCTTGAGTGAAGACAGCGTCTTGGGGTCGACCTCGCCCGGAATTCCCCATCCCTGGAAGAACTCGTAATTCGATTGCGCCAGATGGCGCACATGTTTGGCGAAGGTGTTGACGCCGGTAAATTCGCCACCGGGAACCGAGGGTGCGAAGTCGTATTTTTCGGCGGGCATGGCATCGGCCGCGCTGACGATCTGGTGCTCCATGATGGTCAACACCGCATTCAGGCTCTCGGCCGGAGGAATCGGCTGGCCTTCGACCGCCATCTTCGGTTTCTGCCCCTGCCCCCAACCGCTCAGCGGCAGCGTCAACATCGCGCAACAAGCCGCCATTGCCAGACATCGTTTCATGTTCATGCAAATTCTCCTGGACTGCGCAGCCAGCGTATCAGAAATCCATCGCGATGATCGCATCCAGCATCAATGGGAAACAGAAGGCTCGGGCACGATATTCTGGACCTCGTCATGAATACTTATCCCAGCTTCGACCTTACCGGACAGATCGCTCTCGTTACTGCCGCCGGACGCGGACTCGGCCGCGCCACCGCTCTTGCTCTGGCTCATGCCGGAGCCGATGTTGCCCTTGGACTGCGCGACGTCGAACAGCATGGCAATCTGCCGGATGAAATTGCCGCGCTTGGCCGCCGCTGCCTGCCCCTGCAGATGGACATGATGGACCTACAGCAGGTGCGATCGGCCATCGATGCGACGGTACATCATTGGGGACGCATCGACATCCTGGTGAACAATGCCGGCATTGCTCCCACCAACCTTGCCGAAGACGTAACCGAAGAGGACTTCGACCGTACGCTGGCGGTCAACCTGAAGGGAACGTTCTTCGCCTCGCAGGCTGCGGCTCGCCACATGATGGCTCACAAAGGCGGAGGGCGCATCATCAACATGGGCTCGCAGGCCGGATTCGCAGCGCTGCCGACCGAATCGATCTACTGCATGACGAAAGCCGGCATCGCGCACCTGACCAAGTGCCTGGCGGTGGAGTGGGGAAAATACGGCATCAATGTGAACGCAGTTGCGCCTACTTTCATCCGCACCGATGGAACCGCGCCGGTGCTGTCCGATCCCGCCTTTCGCGCCGATGTCGAAGAGCGTATCGCTGCGCTGCACCGCATTGGTGAGCCAGTCGAAGTGACGGGAGCCGTCGTGTTCCTGGCATCGCCTGCCGCTTCGCTGATTACCGGGCATACGATCCTGATCGATGGCGGATGGACAGCTCGATAGGCCGGGCACCACAGGAAGCGGCGAAGACGCGGTTGCCTGAACGGCAGGTCCAGTAAAATAAAACTATGCGTCGAATCTACATGGATGCGAATGCCACGACTCCTCTGTTGCCGGAGGTGCTGGAGGTGATGCGTCCGTGGCTGCTGGAGAGCTTTGGCAACGCGTCGTCGATCCATCAGCATGGGCAGCAGGCGCGGGCGGCTGTCGAGCATGCCCGGGAGAGCGTTGCGCGGCTGCTGAACTGCCGCGAGTCGGAGATTGTCTTCACCTCGGGCGGCACGGAGAGCGACAACATGGCGCTCTTCGGAATCATGCAGCAGGGCGGCCTGATCCAATCCGGAGATCATCTCATCACTTCGTCAATCGAGCACCATGCGGTGCTGCATGCGGCCGAACGCCTGCGGGATCGCGGCGTCGAGGTGACGTTTCTCCCTGTGAACGCAGGCGGCGCGGTCGATCCGGGTGAAGTTAAGCGCTCGCTGCGCCCGAATACCAAGCTGATCAGCGTGATGATGGCCAACAACGAGACCGGTGTGATCCAACCCGTCGCAGAGATCGGCCGTATTGCGCAGGAGGCCGATGTCTGGTTTCACACCGATGCGGTGCAGGCCGCGGGTAAGCTGCCTATCGATGTAAAAGCGATCGGATGCGATCTGCTCAGCATTTCGGGACACAAAATGCACGCGCCGCAGGGAACGGGAATTCTTTACATCCGCCGTGGCACACATATCGAGCCGCTGTTCTTTGGCGGAGCACATGAGCGGCAGCGCCGGGCTGGCACGGAGAATGTCGCCGGTATTGTTGGACTGGGACGCGCGGCCGAGCTTGCAATTGAATCGCTGAAGGCTGGCTCGCTGGATCGAGTGGCAGCGCTGCGCGACCGGCTGGAGCGAGGCATTCTGGAGCGCGTGCAAGGCTGCGGCGTGAATGGCTCCGCAGTCGAGCGAGTTCCGAATACTACGAATCTTTATTTCGACGATCTCGAAGGCGAGGCGCTGGTGATTGCGCTCGACCTCAAGGGACTGGCCGTCTCCGGCGGCTCGGCCTGCATGTCGGGCGCAACCGAACCCTCGCATGTGCTGCAGGCCATGGGGCTCGCCTCGCAGCGGTCGCGCGCCAGCCTGCGCTTCTCGCTGACCAAGCTGAACACGGATGCGGATGTGGATGCGGCGCTGGAGATCGTTCCCACCGCGGTGAGCCGCTTGCGGGAGCTGGCTCCGGTGAATGCGGGAACGCTGGGTTGAGTCGCCAGTTCGATATGCCGCGAGTGCAGACGGTCTTCCATCGGAAACACGCCAACTTTAACAATGTCTAATGCGGTAGCACGCGTTTTTGGTTATCACCTTGCGGGCGATCTTTGCACTATGCCTGAGCTCGAAGAGCTGCCCGCCGCAACCCTCTCGCCTTTGTTGGGCGAAGGGCTGTCGCACCATGCCGCTGGGCGGATGGCGGAGGCGGCGCGATACTACCAGCGCGTCTACGACGAGGATCACGATGACCCCGATGCGCTTTTGCTGCTGGGAATCGTGGCGCGGCAGACGGGGCAGTTCCCTGCTGCGATCCGATTGATTTCGACCGCCGCGGTGCGAAGGCCGGGCGCAGCGCACATTTACTTCAACCTGGCACTGGCGCTCTTGGGAGCGGGCGACCTGGAGCACGCACACGCAGCCTGCCGCGAGGCACTCACGTTCGATCCGCAGAATGGCAAGGCGTGGTGCTGCGCCGCTGAGATTGAGAGCAGGCGCTCCAACTTCAAGGCTGCTTATGAAGCTTATATCCAGGCGTTGAAGCTGCCTTCGGGCGCAGCGAGAGCGGCGTTGGCTCTGGGCAACCAGCTCTGCCGGGAGCAGCGCTACGAGATGGCGTTGCGGGTGTATGCGCGGGGCATCGCCGCGGAGCCGGCAAGCGCCGAACTGCACGCATCGATGGGAGCTGCGGCGGCCATGCTGGGCCAGGCGCGCGAAGCACAAGCCTCGTACCTCAAGGCGTTGCGATGCAGGCCGGAGTTTCCCGAGGTTCATCTCAATCTCGGCAACCTGTTCTATGACGCGGGAAATTTTCCAGTCGCTGCTGCCTCCTACTCCCGTGCCCTCGCCTTGCGGCCTGAATACGCGAAGGCCCACTGCAACCTGGGCAACGCGCTTTCTGCGATGGGCCGCTACGAGCAGGCGATCGAGAGCTACGAAAAAGCGACGGCGATCGATCCCGAAGCCGTAGCTGCGCAGCACAATCTTGGCAATGCCATGTTGCATCAGCGCGAGTACCTTCGAGCCGAGGAATGCTTTCGCCTCGCCCTCCGGTTGGAGCCGGACCGGTCGGAGCACCACAACAGCCTGGGCAATGCTCTGCTGCAACAGTGGCGCCAGGAAGAAGCGGAATCTTCTTACGCCAGGGCTCTCGAGCTCAAGCCGGACTACGCGGCAGCGCACATCAACATGGCGAATACGCTGCTGCAGCTGGGACGCGCCAAGGAGATGAAGCGCCACTATCTACGCGGTGTCGAGCTCGACCCATCGAGCGCTGGCGGCCAGTACAACCTGGCGCTGCTGTTGCTGCGCGAGGGCACCTATCCTGAGGGCTGGCTGCGGCACGAATGGCGCTGGGACTTCCATGAACTGCACCAGACGCGGCGCAGCTTCCCCCAGCCGCAATGGCGCGGAGCTCCGCTGAATGGAGCCGTCATCCTGCTGCATGCCGAGCAGGGACTGGGCGACACGCTGCAGTTTGTCCGCTACGCGTCCCTGGTGGCCGCGCGGGGCGGGCGGGTCATCCTCGAAGTACAGCCGCGGCTGCAGGAGCTGCTCCAACGAACAGAAGGCGTGGAGCGGGTCATCACCCACGGGGATGCGCTGCCGGAGTTCTCCTGTCACTGCCCCTTGATGAGCCTGCCGCTGGCCTTCACCACGTCGGTTGAAAGCATTCCGGCGCAGGTGCCCTATGTGCATGTTGATCCCGATGCTGTTGCTGCCGCGTGGCGGGCTTATCCGCGCAATGAAACCCGATTGCGGGTGGGGCTGGCGTGGTCCGGCAATCCACGCTACAAGGGAGACATGCAGCGATCCATGGCACTCGGACAGCTGCTGCCGCTGGCCGAGTTAGACAATGTGGATTTCTATTCGCTGCAGTTCGGCCCTGCGACGGAGCAAATTGCATCGCTGCAAGATCGCTTCCCGCTCATCGATGCATCTTCGCAATGTAAAGATTTTGCCGAGACGGCGGCTCTCGCCGCGACGCTGGACCTGGTGATCAGCGTAGACACATCGATCACGCACCTGGCCGGAGCCATGGGACTGCCGGTGTGGGTGATGCTGCCGTATCTGGCCGACTGGCGGTGGCTGCAAGGACGCGACGACAATCCGTGGTATCCAACCGCGCGGCTCTTCCGGCAACCTGCGCCCGGAGATTGGGCGGCGGTGATCGAGGCGGTAGTCGATTCACTGGACGACGCACTGCGCCGTCGCGCAATCTAGGCGCACGCTGCAATTCTTTTCCGTTCTTTCCGGAACCTCTCTGCTCCCCTCCGCGTATGTCTCGGGTGAGAGGCTTTCATGCAGACATTGCGGCAAGATATCGCCTATGCACTTCGCCAGATGCGCCAGTCTCCCGTCTTCACGTTGACCGCCATGCTTACGCTGGCACTGGGGATCGGCGCGACTACCGCCATCTTCTCGCTGATCAACACGGTGATGCTGAAGTCGCTGCCAGTGGTCGATCCGGCAAGCCTCTATCGCATCGGCGAAGGGGCCAGCTGCTGCATCCAGGGCAGTCCGCAGGGAAGCTACGGAATGTTTTCCTACCGTTTCTACCAGCGCATGAAAGAAAACACGCCGGAGTTCGCCGAGTTGGCCGCGTTCCAGGCCGGTGGGTCGGAGTTCAGCGCAAGGCGAGGCGAGAACGACCGCGTGAGCAAGCCGCTGCGCGGCGAGTATGTGAGTGGAAATTACTTTGCCACGTTCGGCGTGGGCGCATTCGCCGGTCGCACGCTTACTCCAATAGACGATCAGCGCTCGGCGACGCCGGTAGCGATGCTTAGCTATCGCGCGTGGCAGCAGGAGTATGGATCTGATCCGCACATGGTGGGGTCTTCGTTCATTCTCGATGGCCATCCCTTCACCATCGTCGGCATCACTCCACCCGGCTTCTTCGGCGAAACTCTGCGCAGCAATCCTCCGGAAGTGTGGGTGCCGCTTCAACAGGAGCCGTTGTTTCGCGGAACGAATTCGCTCCTCAACGAGTTCTCGGCGTGGCTGCGCGTGATTGGACGACTTCGCCCTGGCGCTTCTCCAGATGCCTTGCCCGCGCGGCTTACCAACCTGCTGCAGCTCTGGCTGGTGAACGACAGCGGCATGCCTGCGGAGTGGATGACCGGGGTCAAGGCCAGCCTACCGAAGCAGATCGTCAAGGTGATTCCAGCCGGAACCGGCATTGGAGTCATGAAAGCCAACTACACCGACAGCCTGCGTATTCTTCTCGCCGTCTGCTGCATGGTATTGCTCATCGCCTGCGCGAACATTGCGAATCTACTGCTTGCACGCGGTACTGCGAGACGCGCGCAGACCTCGGTTCGCCTGGCGCTGGGTGCTTCGCGACAGAGGCTCATTCGACAATCGTTGACGGAGAGCCTGGTTCTTTCGGTTCTGGGTGGCCTCGCCGGATTGGCCGTTGCGTATGCGGGCGTGAAAGCGATCGTCGCGCTGGCCTTTCATGGAGCGCAGTTCGTGCCCATCGACGCGCGGCCTTCGCTGCCGGTTCTGGCCTTCGCCTTTGTGCTCTCCCTAGTGACCGGCGCGCTCTTCGGAACGGCTCCCGCATGGCTCGCTTCGCATGCCGACCCCGCAGAGGCGTTGCGTGGCGCGAACCGCAGCACGCGCGACAGCTCTTCGCTTTCGCAGAAGGTTCTGGTCGTCGTTCAAGCCACGTTGTCGGTCGTGCTGCTCACGGGCGCGGGCCTTTTGACCCGTAGCCTGACGAAGCTTCAGCACCAGGACTTCGGCTATGAGACCGATCATCGCATCACGATCAGCCTCACGGCTCCATTCTCTTCATATCCCTCTGCGAAGCTGGACGCGATGTATCGCGAGCTGCAGGCCAGGCTCTCGCATATCCCCGGCGTGGAGCGTGCCGCGCTTGCGCAATATACGCCGCTGCAGGATAACTGGGGCGAATTTGTCATCCGGCAGGGGCATGGTATGCCGAATGTGAATGAGGACGCCGGCTCGTCGTGGGACCACGTGAACCCCGGCTATCTCGAAACGCTGGGAGAGCCGATTCTTCGCGGCCGCTCGATCACCGAGCAGGATACGGCATCAACTCAGAGCATCGCCGTAGTGAACGAGGCTTTTGTCCATCGATTCTTCAAGCAAGGGGAAAACCCGATAGGTGCGCACTTCGGGCTGGATCTGCCGATGTTCAGCAGCACTTACGAGATCGTCGGCGTAGTGCGCAACGCGAAGTACACCGACCCCGCCAACAAGGAGCCTACCAACCCGCTGTTTTTCCTGCCGCTTGCCCAGCGTGCGCATTATGACGCAGCCATCATGCAATCGATCGACGACAGCACTCACTTCATCGAAGGCGCGGTGCTGCACCTGCACGGCAGCATGGAAGGACTCGAACCTCAGGTTCGCCGCGTGCTCAGCGACGTCGATCCTAACCTGACTCTGCTCGGCATCCAGACGTTGGAGGAGCAGGTGGATTCGAACTTTGATCAGCAGCGCACGGTCGCAAACATGACGGGACTCTTCGGTATCCTCGCGCTGATCCTGGCTGCCGTGGGGCTTTACGGTGTGACGGCATACACCGTCGAGCGGCGCACCAGCGAGATTGGCGTACGCATGGCATTGGGCGCGAATCGCGGCAACGTGATGAGGCTGGTGCTGCGCGGAGCGTTTCTGCAGATCCTTCTGGGACTGGCTATCGGCATTCCAGTCTCGATCGGATGTTCGCGACTGATCTCGGCACAGCTTTATGAGGTGAAGGGCTGGGATCCGCTGGTGCTGGGCGGATCAATCGTGGCACTGGGAGTGTGCGCGTTTTTCGCCAGCATCATTCCGGCACAACGCGCGGCTTCGATCAACCCGGTGAAGGCTCTGCGCTCGGAGTAGCTGAATCGCGGAGACACGCAAATTTATGCTGAGCGGATATGCGAAATCTTTTTCGCCAGCTTAGTTAGCCACCATTCTGCCCAACCGCGATGCAGAATTCCCCAGAAGCTCCGTTGGATGGGAGCGGCTCGGACTCAAAAAGCGGAGGGCCCTGCGATCAGGTTCGTCGCGGGCCCTCAGCGGCTGAAGCCGCATGGATGGCGGGGATTGACGTACGACCTTAAGGCCGTACCTTTCCAATGCAGACTCGATCGGAGGGGCTTAGACCTGCACCATTCCGCCGTCGACGTAGAGCTCGACACCGGCGACGAAGCTCGCGTCGTCAGAGGCGAGGAAGACGACGGCCTTTGCGATCTCGTCGGCCTCGCCCATGCGGCCGAGAGGCACCTGGGAAGTCATACCTGCCCTGAACTGCTTGCCTGACTCTTCGTCTCCGACCAGGCGGCTGATCGCGGGCGTTTCGATGGGGCCGGGGCTGACGACATTTACGCGAATCTTGCGGTTTTTGAGTTCGCTGGTCCAGGTGCGGGCGAAGGAGCGGACCGCGGCCTTGGTGGCGCTGTAAACGCCGAAGCCAGCTATGCCTTTGACAGATACGATCGAGGCGTTAAGTACGATCGCACCGCCATCGGGAATAAGCGGGAGCGCCTTCTGCACACCGAACAAGACGCCTTTCACATTCACGTTGAAGATCTTGTTGTATTGCTCTTCGGTGACCTGGTCGATGCTCGCGAATTCACCGATGCCCGCATTCGCGAAGAGAATGTCGAGCCGGCCATGCTGTTGTTTGATGTGCGCGTAGAGCTTGTCGAGATCCGCGAGGTTTCCCGCATCCCCTTGAAAGCCGGACACTCCGGAGCCGATTTCCTTCACGGCGGCGTCGAGCACCTCTTTGCGACGGCCGGTGATGATGACGGTTGCGCCTTCGGCGACGAAGCGCTTCGCCGTGGCCAGTCCTATGCCTTCCGTTCCTCCGGTTACGAGTGCGATCTTTCCTTCAAGCTTCTTCGACATCGGAATTTCTCCTTTACTGCGTGACTGTGATTCATTCAGGATGCTTCGCTGCACCTGGCGGCGAAGAGCTTAATTCATTAGTTCTGAATTTATGAACTATTGAACTCCATGTCAAGCGCAGCTATCATGAATTCATGCGCCCCCTCTTCCATCCCTCTATTGAAGACGTAAGCGTAGAGGCGATTCTTCATGCGCTCAGCGATCCGGTACGGGTTGCGATCCTGGTGGAGATCGTAGGCGCAGCCTGTTCGCAGAACTGTTCGAACTTTCTCCAGGTGAACGACAAGGATATTCCAAAGTCGACCCTGTCGCAGCATTTCAAGGCGCTCCGCGAGGCCGGGCTCATTCGCGGCGAGCGGAAAGGCGTGGAGATGCACAACACGTCGCGCTGCGCGGAGATCGAACAGCGCTTCCCCGGCCTGATCCTCGCGATCGTGAACGCGCACAACATCCAATCGCGAGATCGCAGGCGCTCCGGGCGTAAGAGGAAGCCCATTTCTTAATTGCGTGGCGTAAGTGCTTGGCAAGACAGGCTTACCGGCGACGCTGGCATCGGCGCGCCCGCAGCTGTCATACTTAGTATGGTGAATTCTGGCTTCAACAACACGGTTGCCGTAGCCATGTCCGGCGGAGTGGACTCCTCGACGGTGGCGGCGATGCTCAAGGACGAGGGCTACGAGCTCATCGGGCTGACGCTGCAGCTTTGGAATCAGCGGCGGCTGGCCGGCCATGAAGGCATGCCGGAGTCGGTGCAGGGGCGCTGTTGTTCGATCGACGATGTTTACGACGCGCGCCGGGTGGCCGAAGCGCTGGGCATTCCTTACTACCTGGTCAATGAGCAGGAGCGCTTCGAGCGGGATGTGGTGAAGCCATTCGTCTCCGAGTATCTTGCGGGAAGAACTCCGATCCCCTGCTCGCTCTGCAACAATCACCTGAAGTTCGATCAGCTTCTGCTGCGCGCGCGGCAGATCGGCGCCGACCGCATTGCGACCGGCCACTATGCGCGCAACGAGTACGATCCGGAGCGCAACCGCTGGGTTCTCAAGCGGCCGGCGGACGCGAGCAAGGACCAGACTTACTTTCTTTTCGGCCTGACGCAGGAGCAGCTTTCCCGGACCATCTTTCCGCTGGGCGGCTACCAGAAGCCGCAGGTACGGGAGATCGCGGCAGAGCATGGACTGGCTCTGGCGGCAAAGCCGGACTCGCAGGAGATCTGCTTCATCCCGGGCGGCGATTACAAGCGCTTCATCGATGCCTATCTCGATGAGCAGGGCGAGTCGATTCCGGATACTACGGGCGAGCTGGTGAGCACGTCGGGCGAAGTCATGGGGCGGCACGGCGGCATTCACAACTTCACGGTGGGCCAGCGCAAGGGGCTTGGAGTTTCTTCGCCGAATCCGCTGTACGTGATTCAGATCGACAATGCCAGCCATCGCGTCACGGTTGGGTCAGACTCGGAGGCGGTATCGAAGACGGTGCGGGCACGCGACCTGAACTGGATCTCGATTCCCGAGATGCGCGTCGAGATGCGGGTGCGAGTGAAGATCCGGCACCGGCACGATCCTGCGCCAGCAACGTTGCGCTCTCTGGGGGATGGCGTAGTCGAAGCGGAGTTCGACGAGCCGCAGCGCGCGGTTACTCCGGGTCAGGCTGCTGTTTTTTACGATGGGGATGAGGTGGTGGGCGGCGGCTGGATTGTTTAATCGCTGCTTAAGCTGGGCTTTTGCCGATTTAAGGAATGACTTCCTCGGCCACTTTTACGACTGGCGGCTCTTCCGCTACATCCGGCTGTCTCTCTTTTCTCCGCAGCACATCGAAGCCGGCCTTGAGCCCTGCCATGATCCCGGTTACCTGGCGATAAGGCACCGTCGCCGCGTGTTGCAAGACTTCGGTCGCGTGCTCAACCGAGTTGAGAATCGCACCCATCATCTCGTTCAACCGGGCAGCCTGCGTGCTGGTCTTGTTGAGGACGTCGTCGATGGTGGAATTCAGATGCCCGGTCTGGTGGCGGAGTGTCTGGCTCACCTCAACCAGATTGGAAGAGGCAATCTTCAGCTTGGGAGAGAGATCGTCAATCAGCCGCTTTGACGAGGAAAGTACGGGCAAAAGTTGCCCTCTCACTTCGTCGGTGACTTCGTGCATCTTCTTGATCGATTGCCGGATAGCAAGAAACATCCCCAGCAGCACGAAGGCCTGGAGCAGGACGCCCGCGGCCGTGATCGCTGTGAAGATGATGTAGTAAATCTGCGGCAATTGCATCTGCATCGAGACTCCCGTCGTACCGCATCCATGTGCGAGGTCCTCTCGTTCCGAGAAGCCGCGAGGCGGCCACGATGACGAGAGAACCTCGGCGTCTTCTAAAAACGTTTAAGCGACGGGGTGTTCGCTCGGAGTTTCAGGCACGGTCGCGGTGTGACGATAGGCTTCGCGCCCAGCGCCGACGGCGGCCGTCACCTTTTCCTTCTGTTCAGTCACAACCTGACGGCTCTGGTTGATGAAATCTTCCCATTGCGCCTTACCGCGCTCTACATATTCCCGGCCGCGATCGACATATTCCGTGACCTGCACCCTACTGCGATCGACGATCTGGTTGACCTGCTCCGCAGCGTCGCGTGAGCGCTGTTTGAGGTAGTCGGTGCCCTCGCGGGCTCCGGTCACCAGGTCTTCGCGGGTCTCTCTCCCCGATTTGGGAGCGTAGAGTACGCCAACCAGCGCGCCGATTCCCAGCCCCGCCAGGAACCAACTGAAACCGCCTGTCTGCTTTTCTTCGGACATTGTCTTTCTCCTGTGGATTCTGCAGTTTCCCCGGAAGCTCGGATGGTACCAAATCGAAATCGCTCCGGCAACTTGCGCTTGTTTCACTTTAATTCAATTTCAATAGATGCTTTGCCGGCGGCGAATGCTGCCCATGGATTGGCATACGTCTGGCACGAGGCTTCGATTCGCGCCGTGGAGCTTACTTCCTGAGTCCCATGTACGTCTCTGTGAATCAAGGGAAGGGAATCAACGGGATGACCGGGATGCATGCCGATGAACCGGCGTCCTGATTCCGCAACTTGCCCTGCAAGGATTTGCCGCGCAAAATGTGATTTACCGCTATCGGAAAGAAGATCGTAAGGAGAGCCAAGATGCCAGACCTCAAGGCGCTAAGTTTCGCACCATTCGTTTCCCGAAGTTCATATTCCCCGACCCGCGTTTCCACCCAACTGACTGCTGCCTTGCTCGCCGGGCTGCTGATGTTCTCTGCCGGCTGCAATAAGCAATCCGCCAGCCAGCCGGCACCCCGGGCCGACGAACAGGTGGCCAGCGACATTCAGGCGAAGATCAATGGCGAAAGCGCATTGAACGGCCAGAATATCCAGGTTGCGGTGGTTGCCGGCGTGGCTACGCTGAGCGGCAACGCGGCTGACGATGCGTCGCGCGCCCTGGCCGGCAATGATGCCGGCTCCATCGCCGGAGTGAAGACGGTGGTCAACAACCTGACCGTCGCCCCGCCGCAGGTGGCGGCAGCTCCTGCTCCCGCGATGATGATGTCGGGGCCACCGAAGCCGCGTCCGGAGCCCGCGCCGCGCAAGCCGCGGCATCATGAAGACGCAGCGCCCGAGCCTCCACCGATGGAACAAGCGGAGCAGCCGGCTCCTCCGCCAGCGCCGGCGCAGGATACGGCCGTCGCTGCGCCGCCTCCCGCGCCAGCACCCGTTCCGGCTCCGCCTCCAGCGCCGTCCAAGCCGGTGGCCAAGACCGTCATCCTGCCGGAGGGCACGGTGGTTCCGGTGCGCATGACTGATTCGCTGGATAGCGCCAAGGCGCAGCCGAATGAGAGCTTCCGCGGAACGCTGGCCGGGGACCTGATTGCCGACGGCATGATCGCGCTGCCGCAGGGCACTACGGTCATCGGCCGCATTGTGGACGCCAAGGATGCTGCTCACTTCAAGGGCAGCGCGCTGCTTTCGATTGAGCTGACCGCGATCGACGTTCACGGCCGCTCCATTCCTCTGGTCACCGACACCTACACCAAGGAGGGCCCGGGCCGGGGCAAGAACACGCTGGCGAAGAGCGGCGGCGGCGCGGCACTGGGAGCCATCATCGGGGCGCTGGCCGGGGGCGGCAAGGGCGCGGCTATCGGAGCCGTGGCCGGAGGCGGTGCGGGTGCGGGCGTGAACGCGGTCACCCGCGGACAACAGGTACAGATCCCGACCGAGACGCTGGTGAATTTCCACCTGCAATCTCCGGTGACGGTGACCACCTCGCGGGCCATCGGTGCTCCGCGGCAGAACGACGACAGCCAGCCGCAGCTGCAGCCACGGCAGAATCCCGCTCCGTCGAATTAAGCATGACTGCAGAGCCTCTCGCGGCCAGAGTATGGCCGCGAGAGATTGATGACGAGCCTTCGTTGTGCGAGGGGGGTGTTCCCTCAGCGGCTAAAGCCGCATTCATTTTGCTTAATTTACGTACGGCCTGAAGGCCGTACCCTTCCAAAATTAAGTTGCTTGATTTACGTATGGCCGTACCCTTCTAAGACCAGACTTGGTCAGCAACCTGAGGCGGTCAGCAGTATGGCCGCTTTTTCTTTTGCTCCGGAGTAGTTAGGTCTAGAAGCAAAAGCCCGGGCTTGAAGCTTCCTTCATTTCGTCGGCTTATTCGTGAGGCTGAAGCCTCACGCTCCCTCCGGAAAAAGCAAATCGATGGGCTGGGCTTGATCCGGATCGGTGAGCTGGGCTTTGGTCCGGAGAGCATGGCAAAGTGCGGCAAGCGCTGATAGAGAAGTTAAAGAAGAGGGAAGCAGGGCTGGCGATGGGCTTTTCATCGGCCTGAGTTCAGAAAAAAATCGAAGTGGTCTTCAATGACAAAGGCCGCGCTCGAGAGAGCGCGGCCTTTGTTGTGTCCGATTGACTTTGCTAGTTGACGGTAACGCTGACCGTGGTGGAATTCGTGATCTTGCCGGTCGACGCGTCGGCTCCGGTTACAGTAACCATGTAAGTTCCTGCAGTCGTGCCGGGGTTGGTGGTGCCACCACCGCCTCCGCCACTGCTGCTACCGCTACCGCCGCACCCGATGCCCAGGCCAACCACGGCCGCGAAGACCAGGACCCCGAGGATGGAGCGCCAGCTACGCCGGCGAGCCGGGATGGAGAAGAGGAGCAATCCGGCAACCGCGATTCCTCCACCGACCGCAAAAAACTTATTCAGCGGACGGTCGAGCGAACTGGTGGTAGCTGCCGTGGTGTTCACGGTCAGTGGGGTGGTTACAGCGGCCGCCGCCGTGACACTGACCGAGCTGGCAATCGAGCAGGTCGGTACGTCGTTCGCGCCGCTAGGACTGGTTGTGATCGAGCAGGAGAGGTTGACCGTGCCGGTAAATCCACCAGCCGGAGCTACTGAGATGGTTGAGGTTGCGCTGGCTCCGGGGCTGATTGCCGCAGGGGCCGTTCCGCTGAGGGCAATTGCAAGCGCAGGGCTAACAATGATGGGGATGGGCAACGTGGCGCTGGTTGTGTTCCCCTGGGTCGCAACGAGCTCCGCGGTGTAGGTGCCCGGAGGTGTCGCCGAAGTGGTGGTTACGGTGAGCGTGGAGGAGGTGCCATTCGCGGCAGTGGCCGGTGCGCTGCAGGTAACACCTGCAGGGCTGTTCGTGACGGTGCAGGAAATGGATGTGACGCCGGTGAGGCCGCCCTGCGGTAAGACGGTCAGTGAGGCGGTCGCGGTATCGCCCGGATTCTGGATGGCGATACCGGCTGGGCCTGAGAGTGCCAGTCCTGGGAGCAGGGTGGTGGCCGGTGCAATCACCGAAAGGCCCAGGGTGTGAACATATGCACCCGTGGAATCGGTGCCCGTGATCAAGAGGTTGTAGGTGCCGGCAGTCGTCACGTTGTCGTTGTTTACGGTCACCGCGACAGCAGCGCTACCACCTGCCGTGAGGACGGGAGAAGCGTTGCTAAACACGCACTCCACTCCGCCCGCACTGGCACAGGCGAGGTTAACCGCACCGCTGAATCCGTTGACGGAGCTGATGTTGACGGTATCTGGCACGGTGCCCGATGAGGGAATGGTCAGCGTGGTAGCCGTGGGGATCAGAGAGAAGTCCGCGAGGGGGTTGGCAATGCTCACTGCAGGGGAAGAAGAGGGAGCATAGACCGAGTCGCCGGAATAAGCAGCCGTTAGAACATTTGCGCCCTGAAGGAGTGACGTACTGTCCACGGTGATTGTTACGGAGGAAGTAACACCAGTCGTTGATGGAACAAGGGTCAATGGGTTGAAGTTGTAACCCGACGTCTCGAGAGTTATTGTCCCCGTGGGAGCAGTGGTTCCCGTTCCCGTCACTGTGACAGTTACATTGATCGCAGCATCGGGCGAAGTCGCCGGGCCACTGGTCGTAATAGCCGCGCTGCTGGCCTTAAGACCCGAAGGCGGGCTTACAAATTGAAGGCCTCCAGATGTCGACGACCCGGTGTAGTTGCCATCACCGCTATAGGTGAATGTCATGGTGTAAGTGTTCGCTGCAACGGAAGCCGGAAAAGCGACCGTCGCATAGCTCGACGTAGTGCCGGCCTGAGCATCCACACCGCTAGAGGCAACTGGAACGCTGGTCGGGGTTCCCGATGGACCGCCGCTGATTGTGACTGTCCCAGTCGGCGCCATGCCAACGCCGCTGGACTGGATGACGAGCGTGAAGGTCGTCGCCTGCCCCGCGTATAGCGTGGAGACCGCGGCTGTGGGCGTAATCGTCGTGGGCGCCGGGGTGACAGTATAGGTAATTGCCGCAGCGGTACTCGGGCTGTAGCTGCCATCGCCCGAGAATGCCGCAGTGATCGAGTGCGAACCGATTTGCGTCGTGAGATGTGCCGCGACGGGATCGGTGGGATTATATTCGGCGTCTCCCTCGGTATTGACCACCGCAGTGTTGACCGCCGTGCCGCTGTCAGAGAACGTGACGGTTCCGGTGGGGCTTGTAAAGCTCGCTGTGCTGCAGCTTGCCGGAGCAGTCGCCACGTTAACGCACTGGTTGTAGTACGTGGTCGGAAATGCCCGCCCAGAAAGAACCAGCTGCGTTCCGTAAGGAATGCTTGCAGTGCCCGAGGGAACAACAACGTAAGCTCCGCTGCTGTTTGGGCTTAGTACATTCAGATTAAGGCTGCTGGCCTCGGGATTGACCGTGATCTGAACCGGGGCGGATTGGCTCGCGGTATTGGTGGAATCTCCGCTATAGCGAGCCCACACGTTATAAGTGCCACCAGGGAGAATGCTTGTTGGACCGCTGAATGCTCCGCCGCTCAGAGGAAGCGTAATTTGCCCCTGCTGCGAGGTCCCGGTGCTGCTGGTTTCGATCGCTACTGATCCCGTTGGGGTGGCCGTCCCGGTACCGGTCTCGGCAACTGTTCCCGTAAAGGTCACCGGCGAGCCATGGGTCACGGTTGTACCTGCCGTGGGAGAGGTTAGCGTCACGCCGCTCGAAGCGAACTTGACATTACCCCAGTTCGTGACCAGCTGATTGGCGTCGATGGACCCTAGTCCGGTAGCGAGGTCGTAACCGGTTCCTGCGTTATATTCGGGCGTGGTTCCGGTGCCGATCTGGCCTTCCTGAGCTGCGCCCAGGTTTGGATCGGTTGCGGTGATTGGATTGGAAACCTTGATGCAGCCAGGGGTAGCGCTCGGTAGGAATTCGCACGGCACGGAATTCGTTCCCACGGTCACATCATGGAAAGCGGCGGGGAATTGCGCGGCGAGTGGATAGAGAACAAAGTTCGCCTGTCCCTGAGGACCGTATTTCTGATTGACCAGGGCCATGATGCCGGCAAACGAAGGTGTTGCGCCCGAGGTACCGCCGACCCCGGTAATCTGAACAGGATTACTGCCGGAAGGAGACTGGCAATCGCCGTCCGCCGCGCAAACGGGGAAGAAGCTATAGTTCAAGCCGTCCGCAGCGAAGAGCGATAGGTCAGGAATGTCACGCACATTGTCTGCGGGCACACCTGCGCCGGTCTGCCACGATGGTTTGGGATATCCGCCCGTGCAGGTAGCCCAACCGCCGTTGCTTGCCGTACCCGTTCCCAAGGCGCAATTGCTGGCTCCGCCGCTGCCGGCGGCGATGGTTGTCGTGCCATCTGCACTGAAGAAATTTATCGCGTTCAGCCCGTACTGGCTGTCGTTCCAGGGTTGTTCGGGAATAGGCTGAAGCAGCGAAACCGCAGGCAACTGGGTGGGGGTGGTGCTCCAGTAGGTTGAAGCGCTGGCCGCACCGGTCGCGTAGTCGCTGTAGTAAAAGTCGGTCCCGCCGACGGCAACGTTATAGGGAGTCGCCGCCCAGCTTCCTATTGCCTGGCCGCTAACTGCATATACCTGCGTATCGTCGTTATCGCAACCTGCCGAGCCGGAGTCTCCGGCGGCTTCCAGAACGGTGATGCCTTGAGCGGCAGCCTGCTCCCATAGAGCCGAAATGAAAGCGTTGGAAGAGCCGGCCTGCTGTTCGCATCCGCCTGTCGAGATACTGGAGCTGATGATGGGGGCGATATTGCTGTAGACAGCGCGCTCGGCAGCAAGCACACCGCCATTTTCGAGCGCCGTATCCGCCGCGACTACCAGATCGATCGTGGCCTGGGGAGCAATGGCTCCTGCCCACTCGACGTCAAGATAGGATTCCACATCGCTGCCCGCCAGAGGCCCGTCGGGGTTGTTAATGCCACCGATCCCCGGGTCATTCCCATCGATGATGACCTGCGGAGGATTCGCCGGAAGGCCGAAAAGGGTGCGGAACTGGTTCACCAGAGCGACATTGATGTTCGAAAAATCGATGATGGCAATACTTTGATTTTGACCTTCGAGTCCGGCAGTTTGCAGGGGAGTCAGATCGTACTGCACGGCGAAGTCGGCGGGCGAAAATACAAAACTCAAGCCGGTGCCGTTGGCCTGCGTCCACTGCGGTGTGGCCTTATCCGTCTTGGGGTCGTAAGTGGCTTTGCCCAGCACACGAGCCAGGCTCTTCGGCCGGAAGTTGTTGAGCGAGGCGAATCCGCCGAAGACCGGGGCCAACGCGGCGGGAATCTGCGGGTCGCTGGCGTTGGCGTAGTGGGTCTCGCCGTTCACCACATATTTATGGATCTGGGTGTTGAAGGCGGTGCGGAACTGGGCCACGCTGCCGGAGACTTCAAGGCTCTGCTTGCCGGGGTTCACCTTGGCAACATTGAAGCCCTTGGACTGCAGCCACGCTTCGAGGGTGGCGATGTCCTGGTCGGAGGGGCCGAATTGCTTGCCGAACGCATCGGGCGTCAGCCATTTGTGATAGCTGCCGGTGCCCGGCGTGTGCATGTCGGTGATGAGCTGCTTGAGCGCGGACTCCTGGGCAGGACTGCGCTGCAGCAATACCTGGATGCGGTCGAGGGGCATGCTGTCGGACGCGGCGCCTCGGTCGTTGGCGGCATTGGCCAGCGGATGGACGGTTCCCTTCAGGGTGACCCGGGCGCTTTCGTCAACAGGCTGGGTGAGGCGGTTCGCGACAGGCGAAGTGACAGCCTGAGTCGCCTGGGCCGAGAGCATCGCCGGAGCCAGGCAGAGAAGGAAGGCGGCGGCACCGAGCTTGCGGAGGTCGCGTAGAGTGGGCAGAATTTTTTGAAGCATGGCCATCCTGTTCAGTGTGAAGACAGTGAAAAACGCCTGCGCCGGTGCGCAGGAAACTTGCGGGGCGCATTCTGACGATGCGCTGGAGAACAAAGGGAAGCGTCGATGACCGGCTGGCTTGCTTCAAGGAGCAGGTTGCGAACAAAGGGGCCGGAAGCATCGTTAAGAGTTTTCAAAAGATGTTTCAAGAGAGAGGAATCCCGGGCAGGGAACTCGCTGCGGGCGTGGCGGAAAGACAAGAGATTCGCGGTGTCGAGAGATGAGGCGGCAAAGAGATCGTTCTTTTTCATCCGTATAAACGGCGCGTTAATTTCCCGGGTGGGTGAGCAACGAGCCGATCTGGACCCAGAACGATACATGGATAAGCGGAAGCACCAACGCGCAGGTATAGACGCGGATCGCGCGTATATGTTGCGAGAAAAGTAAATCAAATGGGAATAAATTGCGAGCCCATGTGTGTGCGACACAAAAACGCAGGGCCGCCTGAGCTTTTCAAGCGGCCCGCGGTCGCGATGGTCTTAATTCACGGTGAGCGTAAAGCTGGTGGTCTCGGCCAGGTTGAGCGTGCTGTTGGCGCCGGTAAGGGTCAGGGTGTAGGTGCCTTTGGGCGAGGTAGTCGCGGCCGTGGTGGTTGAGCTGCTGCCGCCGCATCCGCTGACACCCAACGTGCACAGGCCCAGCATCAGCAGAGCCGCCAGCATCGGCCAGCGGCGGCGGCGGAAGGCGGGAAATCCCAGGAGAAACAGCGAAACGAATGCCGTTCCGGCCATGGCGCGGGTTAGCTCGTTATGGCCGCGGCCTGAAGCCGGACCGCCGACTTGTACGGGCGTCGAGAAGGCGCGAGTCGCGGCCGTTGGGCAGGAGCTGGGCGTGGTGTAGAGGGTAATGGTGGCGGTCGCCGCAGCCGTGCCGCTGACGGTCGCGCTGTTCACGCAGTAGCTGAAATTGGTGAGAGTGCTGGGTCCAGACAGTGTGAAAGCCACGCCTCCGGTGAATCCTCCAGCTGGCGTTACCGTGACGGTGGAGGTTCCGCTGCTCCCCTGGGCGGCGCTGACATTGGTTGCACTCAGCGAAAACGAGGCGCTGCCATTACTGGTTGCCGCTACGGTGATAGCCAGCGAGGCCGTGGAGCCGGAGTTCGTGGCAGCGTCCGACGGGACATAGGTCGCCCCCACCGTATAGGTTCCGGCGGTAGAGGGCGTGAAGCTGTAAGTGGCAACCCCGCTCGAAAGAGTGACAGCGCTCCCAACGTTGGTGCCGTTCACGGAAAACTGAATGGTTCCCGCAGGAGTACCGGAGCCGCTATTGTCCTGGACAGTCGCCGTGACCGTAATGGCGGTGCCGATCGTGACGGAGGTGCTGGTCGCGGTCAGAACCGTGGTTGTAGCTACGGGTGACGCGCCGCCGCCGATGGAGAAGACACCGACGAAGTTTCCGGCGTCGACGGAACCCCAGCCGCTGGCCAGGTCGTAGCCGGTGGTGGCGGTGTATCCAATCGGCGAGCTGGTGCAGTCGACCGAGCCGATCTCGCAGGGGATCTCGTTGTTGCCGGTGGTGACGTCGTGGAAGGCACTGGCGTAGTCTGAGGCGGCCAGGCTGTAGATCTCGGGATTGACGTTGCCCAGGCCGTTCGCATTCAGCTTTTGGTTCAGAATAGCCAGAATGCCGGAGAAGGTGGGTGCGCCGAAGGAGGTGCCGCCGGCAACGGTGGGAATGCTGCTCGTTGCGGTACCGTCAAGAAATCCGTTGCTGCAGCTGTTGGGATCGGCGTTCGCTCCCCCCGTGCCGGAGGCGCAGAAGAGATAGCCGTCATGGTCAGGCGACGCGTTCAGGGATACATCGGGAACATCGCGGGCACTGTCATTGGGAACGCCGATGCCAGTCTGCCAGGAGGGCTTGCCGAAGAGTATGCTCTTACCGCCTCCGCCGGCATCGGGGCCGTTCGTCGTCGAGGTGTCGTTCCAGACCATCTCCGGGATGTATTCAATCGCCGAAGTGTTGGAGCTGCTGTTCGAGGAGTTCCAGTAGGTGCCGGGCGAGTTCACGTCGCCCGAAAACTCAGTGCCGCCGATCGAGGTGACATTCGGAGACGATCCCGGATAGTCAACCGCAAGCCCCTGGGTGGCTTCGTCGCCGTTGACTACGGTACTCTTCGTGCCCGAGCTTTCGCAGTCGGTTGCACCGTTGTCTCCTGCCGCGTTGACGACGGTCTGGCCCTGAGCGTTGGCCTGCTCAAACCATGATTGGAAGGTCGCAATATCCGAACCGGAGATATCGGCCTCGCAGGCTCCATAGCTGCTGCTGATGACCTGGCCGAGATTGTTGTCGATGGCGTACTGGATAGAATCGAAAACGCTAAAATCCTGGTTATTCCCAACGTAGACGAAATTGATGGTTGCGCCGGTGGCAACGGCACCGGACCACTCCACATCGAGGTCTGATTCGTCTTCGTCTCCAGCCACTGGAGTGCTGGTTCCAGATTCGGGCACCAGCGTGATGGTGGGCGTCTTTTGGGCGAGGCCGGCTGCGCTCTGGAAATGCGTTACATCGGCGGTTGCAATTGCGCTCTGGCCGACGATCACTATGGTCTTGCCGCTTCCCGTGAATCCCGCGTTGTAGAGCGGGGCGAGATCGTAGATGGTGGCGAAATCTCCAGGAGCGAGAAAGTGCTGCGCCGAACTTCCGCTGCCGAAGTTGTAGTTGCTGTTCACCGCGGAGACATGCTGAATGCGATGCAGCGAATGAGGACGGAAGTCTGCAATGTTGCGGACAGAAAGAACCACGCTGCCGAGCGCGGCGGGAATGGAAAGGGCACCGGCGTTGGCCGTGTGCACCACATCGTTCACGTTGTAGCGGTGAAGCTGGGCCTGAAAGGCCGCCTCGACCTGCGCCGCTGTTCCAGAGAAGGTGATCGCGTTCCGGCTATTCGAGATGCGGACGACATTGAATCCCTGCTGCTCCAGCCACGTCCGGACTTTGGCCAGATCGCTGGTCGATAGTCCAAACTGGCTGGCATATTGCGCCGGGGTAATCCATTGGCGAAAGAGGGGCGAGCCGGGCGTCTGTTGCGCCTGCACCAGGGCATCCAACGCCGCCTGCTGTTCGGCACTGGGCTTGAAGAACATGGTGATGCCTTCGAATTGGGTCGACGCATTGACGCGGCCGATATCGTATTGGGCTTTGGCCCGTGGATTGACGCTGTTCGGCAACTGCATCGTCGCGCTCGAATTCGGCGCCTCGATGATTCGGTCTTTAACCAGCGACTGAGCGAATGCCGCGGACGATGCGTAGATGGAAAGAAAAAATGCAAATGCCACTACGGTAAAAACATCACAGCGAGAAACAATCCTTTGCAACATAGCCCTCTTCAAGCGGAATCGACGCCAGTGGAAACTCAGACGCGATTTCGCCTTATAAGGTGGGACGAAGTTCGCCACGGCAAAGTCTACTTTCGCACGAAAGTCATCTATAAACGAACTTCATGCCATGGTATAGCGGCCGTGGTCGATGACGGCTTTGGCGACGGCGCGGCTGAGGGCGACGGTATCCGCGGGTTCGTGCTTCACCAGCCGGCGAAAGATCGCCAGCTGCGTACGCAGCATGTCACCTTCGGCGACAGCCGCGATTACCTGCCGCGCTGCGACTTCGATGATATGAAACGCCGACACTGCGTAGAGCTGGGTCATCTGCGCCGCCAGCTGCGCATGAGGAGAAGCGGATGCCGCCAGTTTGCGGGCGCGCGCCAACGCGGAGTCGAAGGCATAGACCTCGCAGATGATGTCGGCCAGCGCGCCCATGATCTCCTGCTGCTCACCGAGGCCGTTCATGTACTTCTGGCTCGCCGAGCCGGCGGCGAAGAGCGCGAGCTTCTTGGCATTGGCCAGCATCTGCACTTCTCGCGCGAGCGGGTCGTCATTGTCCTCTGTTCCGGAGAAGGACGGCGGCGACATCAGCTCATCCATTAAATCCTTGATTGCCGCGAGCAGAGGAAGCTGCCCGCTCAATGCTCGCTTCATCAGAAAGCCGGTGATGATGAGCCGGTTGATCTCGTTGGTGCCCTCAAAGATGCGATTGATGCGCGAATCGCGATAGGCGCGCTCCGCTGGATACTCCTCGACATAACCGTAGCCCGCGTAAATTTGCAGGGTGTGATCGACCACCGCATCCAGCATCTCGCTGCCCCAGACTTTGAGGATCGAGCATTCGACGGCAAATTCCTCGATGCGCTTCTGTATCTCGCGCGAATCATTCGCCTGTGCTTCGGGGATGGCCTCGAGCGCTGCATCGATCGCGCCGATGGTGCGATAGGCCATCGATTCGCCGACGTAGATGCGGGTCGCCGAGTCGGAGATCTTTTGCTGGATGAGGCCGAACTCCGCAATGGCCTTGCCGAAAGCCCTGCGTTCCTTCGCGTAGCTCACGGCATTGGCGAGCGAGTTGCGCGCGCCGCCGACACATGCCGCGCCCAGCTTGAAACGGCCGATGTTCAGAATGTTGAAGGCAATGTGATGCCCCTTACCGGCTTCGCCGAGCAGGTTCTCAACCGGCACGCGGCAGTCGTTCAGGATCACCGGACAGGTCGATGCACCGCGGATGCCGAGCTTGTGCTCTTCGGGTCCGATGCTAAGGCCGGGCGTGGTGCGCTCGACGAGAAACGCCGACATCCTCGTCTTCGATGGGTCGGGATCGGCCGGGTCGGCAATCTTGGCAAAGATGGTGAAGAGGTTGGAGAAGCCGGCGTTGGTGATCCACATCTTCTCGCCGTTCAGTACATAGTGGTCGCCATCGCGCACCGCGCGAGCGCTCATGTTCATTGCATCCGAGCCGCTGGTGGCTTCGGAAAGCGCGTAGGACGAAAGCCATGCTCCACTGGCGAGCCTGGGCAGGTATTTTGTCTTTTGCGCCGGGGTTCCGTACCACACCAGCGGCAGCGTGCCGATGCCGGTATGCGCGCTGAAGGCCACGCTGAAGCTGCCCAACACCGACATGCGGTCGGCAATGATGGCGGACGTAACCTTGTCCATGGCCAGGCCGCCGTATTCCTCAGGAACATCGACGGCCATCAGTCCCAGCTCGCCCGCTTTACGCAGCAGTGCGCAGGTGACGTCAAAATTCTTGGCTTCGATCTCCGCGGCTGCGGGGAGAATTTCGTTCGCGGCGAAGTCGGCAGTGGTGTCTGCGATCTGACGCTGCTCGTCGGAGAAATCTTCGGGAGTAAAGATGCCGGCGGGATCGGCCTCCTGCAAAAGAAAGCTGCCGCCGGTGACGGGAGTGGGCGCAACTGGAGTCGGCGCAACGGGAGTGGACATATCGCTCTTAGCTCCTCAGTCTTGAAGCACGGAGCAGTTTACTCCGTTTTTGTGCGTGGGGGATGAACCACTCAGGAGACCTTGAGACCAGCGGCTTTAGCGAGCTTTGCCTGGCGCTCATCGAAGGTCCAGAAATGCTGCGCCTTGAGTTCGATGGCTGATGCGACGTGGAGGGTATCGAGGGTTCGGCCGCCGATTCGAGATACATGACGAAGCGCCAACGCGGCAGCCGATTCGAAAACTCCCGCCGGCATCTCGGTCAAAGACCACACACCGGATTCGCAATCGCCTACAAAGCCTTTGCGTATTTTTTCCGCTGTTCCCTGAGTAAGATCGCCGCGATACACGTTCTGAGCTATGGCGTGCATCATCTCGACTTTGTGAAAGGGAGTGAGCCATATCTGCGGACGTTGAGCGATACGCCGCAATGCCCCGGGACTATGCGTATCGGATAGATAGACCGCTACCAGGAAACTTGAATCGACATAGATGTTCAATAACGACCATGGCGATCTTCTAAGAAGTTTTCGACAGCGTTAAAAACGCGATCGCCGAAGAGCTCTCGATGACGTGCCTCGAAATCAGGCCAATCTTTTTCGGATGGCACCTTCTCTTCGGGCACTATGCGACCGATCACCAGGTCCCGGTCCCGGAGTTCGATCGACTTGCCTGCCCGCAGCCACGCCTTCAACTTGCGGGTGTCGCGGAGCTCACGCATGTTCATGGTTGGCATCGATTCATTGTGGCACATAATGTGACACATCGTCGATGATGGCTTGGGGCACGGAACGCGGCCGTTACAGGTTTAATTCAAATTTTCAAATACCCCAGCGGCGCCCATGCCTCCACCAACGCACATCGTTACCAGGCCGTAGCGCAGATTCCGGCGCTTCATCTCGTAGAGCAAGGTTGCCGTAAGCTTGGCTCCGGTGCAGCCCAGCGGATGTCCCAAAGCGATCGCGCCACCATTCACGTTGACCTTCGCCGGATCGAGTCCGGCCTGCTGGATCACCGCCAATGCCTGCGCCGCGAAGGCTTCGTTCAACTCGATGAGATCGATCTGGTTAAGTTCGAGGCCGGCCAGCTTCAGAGCTTTGGGGATTGCGTGGACCGGGCCGATGCCCATCTCTTCCGGAGGACAGCCTGCGGTCGCGAAGCTGACGAAACGCGCCAGGGGCTGGATACCGAGCTGCTTCGCCCGCTCTGCGGAAATCACTATCGTTGCCGCCGCGCCGTCGGAGGTCTGCGACGAATTCCCAGCTGTCACCGAGCCCTGGGCGTGAAATACGGGCTTCAGCTTAGCGAGAGCTTCGGCAGAAGTGTCGGCGCGCGGGCCTTCATCGCGCTTAAACTCGCTCGATTTCACCTCGGGCCTGGCCGGCTTCGTGCCCGGGATGGTATTTGTCACCGTAATCGGCACAATTTCGTCGACAAACCTTCCTGCTTCGATTGCAGCCAGCGCCTTGCGATGACTGGCCAGCGAGAACTCGTCCGCCTGCTCGCGCGAGATGCCGTACTTCTTCGCTACATTCTCCGCGGTGAGGCCCATCGACAGATAAGCGTCCGGATGATTGTCGATCAGCCATGGGTTGGCGCTGAATTTATTTCCTGCGCCGGGGATCATGCTCATCGACTCGGTGCCTCCGGCGATCGAGGCCTGCGCACGTCCCGAGCGGATGGAATCGGCGGCGAGGGCGATGGCCTGTAATCCGGACGAACAAAAACGGTTGATGGTCATCGCCGATACCTCGACCGGGAGTCCAGCGCGCAGGCTCGCGATGCGAGCCACGTTGGTTCCCTGCTCGGCTTCGGGCATGGCGCAGCCGAGGATTACATCTTCGATCTCTCGCGCATCGAGCTCCGGCACACGATCGAGCGCGCCGCGAATCGCGTATGCGGCCAGATCGTCGGGGCGCGTGGCGGCCAGGGTGCCTTTGGGAGCCTTGCCGACCGCTGTGCGAACAGCAGCGGCGATATATACGTCACTCATAAAACACCTCGATGGTTCTCGCTGGGGTCATCGTAGTTAGGACGCGTGGCGACTGGCATCGGCGGTCAGTTTCCGCCATCGAGCGGAACCCACGCGCCGTTGTGAAAGTAATGGATGGATGAGGAGCGTTCGACATTGCTGTCGCGAATTCCCGCATGATCGATCGGGGCGATGTGCCGGCTCGACTTGAGTGGTCGAATCTGCGAAGCGTCGGCGATGGAGATGCCCCACGCCGCGCCGTAACCGCTGCCGGCCTCTGCGCCCAGCCATTCCTGATCGCGCTGGCTCCTCAACAGAATGGGCTGGTCCGGACGCGACTGGAAAAATGCGTAGAGCGCGGTCGTGCCGCTCGCCGAGCAAAGAACCGCCCAGTCATCGCTTCCCTGTTTTTCGAATGCGCCATGAATCACATTCTCCGGCCGGCGCGCCTCGTACGTCTGCGGCACCATGCAATTCTTCTGCTGCAGTTGACTGGCGATGGCCGCGGGCAGCGACGGGAACGAGGCCAGCGGCAGCAAACGGATGCGATAAGCGACTTCCGTGCCGCTGGGCAGGCGCGCGCTTCCGGTCTCGGCCTTCTCCGCAAGATCGGGTGAAGACTGCGATGGCGCTCCGGATTGCGCCCGTGCGGCGGAGATCATGACAAGAAACATGAGGAGGATGCTCGTGCTTTTCAGGAGCAAGGCAGCCTCGAATCCGAATGACTCATCGTTCCCGTCATATTTCATCCTGCTCTTCCTTAGATTGCAAACGCGGGCGGGATTGCAGCCATACGCGCGTTTCTGTATTTGATTCTCGCGATTCACTCGATCAGTTCCGTAGCGGCTTTCCGGTTTGCAGCGTGTAAGCGATGCGCTCCTGTGTTTTGCGCTCGCCGCACAGCGAGAGGAAGGCCTCGCGCTCCAGGTCGAGAAGATATTGTTCACTCACGAGGGAGCCGGGAGTCAAGGAACCTCCGCACAGGATGTTCGCGATGTGCGTGGCTACTTTCACATCGTGATCGCTGATGTACTCCGCCTTTCGCATGAGATGCACACCCAGCTTCAAGGTTGGCAGCACGGCTTCGCCGGGGACGGGAACGGTACGCGGCACGGGCGCGGTGAATCCGCCTTCGGCGAGAGCGATGGCCGTCTCCCTCGCGTCGAGGAGAAGGCGCTGGCGATTCATTGCGATGGGGTCGGACGGTGCGAGCAGGTCTAGCCCACGCGCCTCTGCAGCCGAAGTCGAGACCTTAGCCATCGCTACAGTTTCGAAGCGCTGACGCAACGCATCCTGCAGGTCGGCAGAGAGCGCGAAGCGCAACGGCGCAGCAGCAGGATCGATCCCCACAGAGGCGCGTGCAGCATCGATGGCGTGCAGCGCCATCTCCTTGGTGCCACCGCCGCCAGGCACCAGACCGACGCCGGCTTCGACGAGCCCCATATACAACTCGGCATGGGGATGACGGCGCGCAGCGTGCAGCGAGATCTCCGTTCCTCCGCCGAGGCACATACCGAAGGGCGCGGAAACCACCGGGCGCGGACAGAACTTGATCGCGGACGTCATGCGCTGAAAAGCGCGAATGGCCTGCTCAACTTCGTCCCACTCGCCCTCCTGGATGACGAGGAGAAGCTGCATGAGGTTGGCGCCCACAGAGAAGTCGCCGGCATCGCCGCCGATGACAAAGCCGCGGAAGTTCCGCACGTGCTCGCTGGATGGATTGAGCGTCTGCGTAATCATCGACACGATGTCGTCGCCGATGGCGTTCTTCTTCGAATGCAGCTCGAGCAGCGCGATGCCTTCGCCGATGTCGAGGAGCGAACAGCCGGGGTTCTTGCGCACCACCTTATTCGCACTGCGAAAGCTTGCCGCCGTGGCGACGCCTGACGGCAGGCTCACGGCGCGATAACTCTTCGTTGCGGTGTCGAAGACCTGTGGCTCTTCCGGCTGATCCCGATACGGCTGGTCCCGATACCAGGAGGAATTTCCCGATGCCAGCAGAGTTTCGGCCTGCGTGCTTATGTGCGCACCATCCGCGCGCTGCCGCTCGACTGTTGCAGCCACGCCTGCGGCATCCCACATCTCGAAGGGACCGAACTCCCAGTTGAAGCCGGTGCGCATGGCGCGATCGATGTCCGCGGGCGAGTCGGCAATCTCGGGCAGGACATCGGCGGCGTAATTCCAGATGGATGTCAGCAGGGGAAAGAGAAAGGCCGCGGCTTTGTCTTTCTTCGTATCGCCGCCGAGGACGAGGCGCAGACGCTCGGGCAGCGATTCGGCATTCTTCGCCATTTCGATCGATGGAAACTTTGGCCGCGCTGCTTCACGATATTCGAGGGTGCGCCAATCAAGTGCTAGGCGATTCTTTTTCGGATCGGCGATGGCCGGGTCTTTCCTGTAGAAGCCCTGCCCGGTCTTGTCGCCCAGCCAGCGGCGCTCCAGCATGGCCGCGATGAAGTCAGGCAGCTTGATGGCGGCCGCGTCGTGCCCTTGAGACGCGGCGAAGTTCCGCGCCACGTGCGCCAGCACATCGATGCCAACCATGTCGGCAAGGCGAAAGGTGCCGGTGCGCGGCCAGCCGATGATGGAGCCGGTGAGCGCGTCAACATCTTCGATGTTCAGGTCCTGCTCCTGCATCAGGCGCACCGCGGTGAGCATGGAGAAGACGCCGATGCGGTTGGCGATGAAGTTGGGCGTGTCGCGGGCGAAGACGATGGCCTTGCCCAGCCTGCGGTCGGCAAATGTCGCGATGGAGGCGACGGCGTAAGCGTCGCTCTCCGGCGTAGGGATGACTTCGACCAGCCGCATGTAGCGCGGCGGGTTGAAAAAGTGCGTGCCGAACCAGCGCCGGCGGAACTCCGGCGTGGCTTTCGCGGCTATCGACGCCACTGGCAGGCCGCTGGTGTTGGTGGTGACGATGGCTTGGGGATGCAGGTGCGGAGCAATCTTCCCGATCAGCGCCTGCTTGATGTCGAGGTCCTCGACGACGGCTTCGATCACCCAGTCGCAGTCTTTCAGCCGCTCCAGATCGTCTTCGAAGTTGCCGGGCGTAATCAGCGCGGCGCTGGCAGCATCATAAAACGCAGCGGGCTTGGCTTTGAGCAGCGCCGCTATTGCGCTCACGGCGATGCTGCTGCGCGAGGCAGCGTTTCCCGGCGGAACGATATCCAACAGGAGCACCGGTACGCCAGCATTCGCCAGATGGGCCGCGATGCGCGAGCCCATGGCTCCGGCTCCGAGAACGGCAGCGCGGCGCAGCAGAGGAGTGGAACCAACGGATGGCGATGCGGAAGGGCTCATTATGATAAGGTTCTCCGGATCAGGCAGCGATGGCAAGTTTCCCGACCCGCGGGCAGAATACTGGGCGGCTCGACGAGGGTCAAGGAGGGTCATCCTTTGACGGCATCAACGAAATCTTTCCGCTCCTCCAGTTCGCCAACGGAAGCGATGGGAGATCGAAGGAAATCCGGCGAGTCGGCATCCAAGCTGGCAAACAAAATTTGGAATCAAGGACAGATGCTTGCAGAATAATTTCATTTCCCAGTGGCTTTTGGCTTCTGTTCTCGCCGTGCAGGCCGCGGCAGTCACGCCGCCTAAAAAGCTGCACCCCATTGCACAACCGGCAGCCAAGGGCGCGGTACACATCGTCGTGCAGAACAGCCTCTTTCACGTCATGGATGACGTGGTGCTCACCGTGCCGAGGCTTGAGGGATGGATGATCCCCAGGTCGGGCGACGTCATTTCGCTCGATGACAAGAGAACCTTCATCGTGCAGATCGATTCAGGCGAAACCCGCCTCAAAGCGCCGGATCTCAGCGCGCTTCTGAATAATTATCTGCTGCCGAAAGCCAAGGCTCCGATCAAAAACATCACTGTCTCCTTTGAAGGCAATCAGATTGTGGTGAAAGGCGATCTCCATAAGCTCATCGGTATTCCTTTCGAAGGAAAAGGCACCGTCACGATCGCGGACGACAGCGACATTCGCGTTCACTTCACCGAGCTGAAAGCTGCCGGCATGCTGAAGAAAGGCGTGCTGGACGCGTTGGGACTTAAGCTCTCATCGATTGCCCAGCCGCGGAAGCCATCGCGCTTCTACATCGAAGGCGACGACATTATTCTTCCCATCAATGCGCTGTTTCCGCCGCCGCGGATTACCGGCAAAATTACGTCGGTGCGCATCGAGGGCGACTCTCTAGTCCAGGTCTTCGGGCCGCCCGTCGCGAAAGGGGCGCAGCCTCCGACACCGGCGGCGAACTTCATTTACTTTCGCGGCGGGCGCATGAAGTATGGAAAATTTCTCATGGAGGACGCGGACCTGCAGCTGGCGGATAAAGAGCCGGCCAATAGCTTCGATTTCTCTCTCGACCACTACAACGAACAGCTGCAGGCCGGCTATTCGAAGCTGCTGCCCAGTGGCGGCCTGCTGATTTTCCTTCCCGACTACGCGACGATGCAGAAGCCGGCGCAACCGGCGAAGAAGAATTAGGCGGTTGTTTTCTTTCTGATTATGGGCGCACCCCAGCCGCCCAGCAGGATGAGAGCGACGAACACAATCTGCATGAGGCCGCGCACGGCCACGCTGGGCATATGCAGGGGCCCAATCATCTTTCCTGCGATGTAGATATTCGCCGGAAAGATGGCGATCATGAACACCGCCAGCCATAGCGAAGCTATCCGGCGCGTCGATGCCAGCAGAAGGCCGATACCGCCGGCGGCCTCGCAAATTCCGCTTACGATAGCCAGCGCATAGCGGAAGGGAAAGACCGGTGGAATCAGCGCCGCGACAAATGCGGGCTGAAGGAAATGTCCGATCGCCGAGGCCAACAGAATTACTGCGACCAGAATCCGTATTCCCCGCTGCGGCCATCCGAAGGCGACGAAGCCACCGCGAGCGAGCAGGAAGAACGCCGGAATGGTCAGCGCGACGACAAAGATGGGCACGGCATAGTGCATATGTCGTTAACGGTAGCAGAGCGGCCCCCGATCGCGATTCGCCGCATTGATCTCCTTAGATGAGTCAAGTTTAGAAAGCAAAGGCCCGGGGCTGAAGCCCTTCCGTTGGCTGGACTCTTCGTGAGGCTGAAGCCTCACGCTCCCTCCGGAAAACCAAATCGCTGGCCTCTTCCTTGGCCTGGGCTCCGAAAGACAAGTAGAAGGGTTCTTCGAATAACGAAGGCCGCGCTGGGGAGCGCCGCGCGAGATTTATGACGAACCTTTGTAGCGCGAACCGGGGCGTTCCCTCAGCGGCTGAAGCCTCATTCGTTTTGCTTAATTAACGTACGGCCTGAAGGCCGTACCTACCAAGAGCAAGTTTCTTGATCTAGGTACAGCTTGCCGTACTCTTCCAAGACCGAGACCTGGTTATCGATGCGATACTTTCGTTGTTCGCGCGCATACTGTAGCTTTTAAAAACTCACCAGGGCCACGCCGATCGTGCCCGCTGCCAGGAGACATGCAATGCACGATACCGAAAGCAAGCCGGGTGGAATCAGCCTGGCCGCCGTTGTCCTCAGCCTGTTGATCTGCTTCGGTGCGGTCTGCCTCATCGGTTCCGTTGCCGCATTGTTTCTCACGCGCAATCCGCTGGTGCCGCACATCGCCTCGGTCCGCATCATTCTGGCCAGCTTCGACCTGCTGCTGCTGCTGTTTCTCGCTTGGTGCGCGTGGACCGTAGCCGGCCTGTTCCAGCTACGCATCTGGGCGCGGTATTCCATCATGGCTATCGGCGCGCTGGACTTTCTTGTCTTTTCACTGTTGTCGGCTACGCTGCTCTTTGCACGGCGCAGTCCCATCATCATCGGCATGGATGCTCATCCTAATCCGGCAATGCCCATCCCACTCGGCGCGATGCTTCTGACGCTGGCGCTCATCTATGCAGCGGTCGCACTCATCGGTGCATGGTGGATGATCTATTTCAACCTGCGTCCCGTCCGGCTGGTTTTCGCCGTGGCTAAAACCGGCGGCGCTTCGCGTTTGACACCCTGATTTCACACGATTAGCGTCAAATCTGTATCCATCTGTTCTTGTCTAGATCGAGGTTTCATGAGATTTCTTTCTGCTGCGCATGGGTTTGCGCGTGTGGCCGCGCTTGGAACCTGTCTCGCAATCGTGGGTCCAGCCGCGAAGCTGGCCTGGAGCCAGGGTCACGCAAGTCCTGATCAGGCGAGCCCTGATCAAGCGAACCCTGGCCGGTTCCTGGCGGACTTCAACAAGCGTGTCACGACAAAGGTTCTACCCAACGGTCTTACGCTGATCCTCTGCGAGAGGCCGGAAGCGCCGGTGTTCTCCTACTTCACCATCGTGGATGCGGGCGACGCCAACGATCCTGGCGGCCAGTCGGGCATCGCGCACATGTTCGAACACCTGGCCTTCAAGGGGACGAAGGATATCGGCACCACCGACTACGCGGCGGAGAAGATTGCGCTCGACAAGGTGGAAGATGCTTATGCCGCCTACGACACGGAGTATCGCAAGCGCGTGGGCCGCGATGAAGCCAAGCTCAAGCAGCTGCACGATGCGTTTCTGGATGCCCAGAAAGATGCCGAGCAATACGTGATCCCCAACGAGTTCACGGAGATTGCGGACGCCAACGGAGCCAGCGGACTGAACGCCGAGACCAGCCTCGACGCGACGCAGTATTTCTGGAGCATGCCCGCGAATCGCCTGCAGCTGTGGGCCTACATGGAGAGCGACCGCATCGCGAATCCGGTGCCGCGCGAGTTTTATAAGGAGCGCGACGTGGTGATGGAAGAGCGGCGCATGCGCGTCGACTCCAATCCCATCGGCCGCATGGTGGAGCAGTTTCTGGCCGCCGCGTACGTTGCGCATCCCTATCACCGGCCGAATGTGGGCTGGGAGAGCGAGTTGAGCCAGATCACGGCCACCGAGGCCGCGGCCTTTCACAAGATCTACTATGTGCCGGCGAACATCACCATCGCCGTGGTGGGCGATGTGAAGCCCGGCGATATGGCGATGTTCGAAAAATACTTCGGCACGATACCCGCCGGGCCGAAGCCGGAGGAGATGACCACGGTCGAGCCTCCGCAGACTGCAGAGAAATCCGTCGTCATCAAGGAGCCGACGCAGCCGCTTTATCTTGAGGGCTACCACCGCCCCGACTATCGCGATCCCGACGACGCTGTTTACGATGCGATTCAGGACATCTTCTCGAACGGCCGTACCTCGCGCCTCTATCGCTCACTGGTGCGCGACCAGCAGATTGCCGCGCAGGCTGAGGGCTTCAGCGGCTTCCCCGGCGACAAGTATCCGGGCCTCTTCGCCTTCTTCGCTGTGCCCGATCAGGGACACACACCGCAAGAGATGCGTGCCGCGATCCATAAAGAGATCGACAAGCTGAAGGCAGCGGATGTAAGCGACGAAGAGCTGGCCATGTTCAAGACCCGCGCACGCGCAGACCTGCTGCGTGGGCTGGGCGATAACGAAGGACTTGCGCAGCAGCTCGCGATTTATCAGTTGCGATATGGAGACTGGCGAGAGCTTTTCAATCAACTTCAGAAGATCGATTCAGTGACGAAGGCGGATATTCGCAGAGTGGCTAACAAGGTTTTTGTCGACACCAACCGCACCTATGCGATGGTCGAGTTTGAAGCTCCAAAACCATCTGCGCAGCAGCAGTCCCAGGCAGGTGCGCAATGATGAGGCATAGACTTCCATTGAGCAGGCTTCCCCGGCGCGGCGCGCATCCGATTCGTACGGCCGTCTTTTCACTGCTCGGCATGACGGCGCTGGCCGCGATCTCTGCGCAGGCGCAGACTACGACGGTGGTTCCTCCCGACGCCAAGGCGGCGCGCCAGGCCCAGCCATGGACGCAGATTCCCATTCCACCGCTGCCGGCCTTTCATCCTGAACCGCCGAAGCGCGTCGAGTTGAAAAACGGCGTGATCATTCTTCTCGAAGAAGACCACGAGCTGCCGTTCATTAGCGGCACGATCGATATTCGCGGCGGATCGCGCGATGTGCCGGCGGCCAAGGTTGGACTGATCGGACTTTACGGCGAGACCTGGCGCACCAGCGGCACGACGACCCAGGATGGCGACAAACTCGATGATCTTCTCGAGGCGAAGGCGGCGAAGGTGGAGACCGGTGGAGATATCGATTCCACCTCTGTCTCGTGGTCATGCCTTACCAAGGATGAAGATCAGGTCTTCGGCATCGCCGTCGATGTGCTCGAGCATCCGGCCTTCAACGACCAGAAATTGCAGTTGGCCAAGCAGCAGGCGGTGGCCGGCATCGTGCGCCGCAACGACGATGTAGAAGAGGTTGCGCAGCGCGAGGCGACCAAGCTGGTCTTCGGTGCGGACAGCCCTTACGCTCGTGAGCCGGAGATTGCGACGGTGATGTCTGTCACGGTCGACGATCTGAAGGCGTGGCATGCGAAGACGGTCGCTCCCAATAACATCATCATTTCGGTAGAAGGCGATTTCGATTCGGCGACGATGGAGAAAAAGCTGCGCGAGGCGTTTGAAAGCCTGCCACGCGGCGCTGCATCGCCCAAGCCCGGCGGCGAATTTGCCGGTCCCAAGCCGGGGGTTTATTTCGTCAACAAAGAGGACGTGAACCAGAGCAACGTGTGGATCGTCGGGCTCGGCACCGACCGCCGCAACCCCGACTTCTATGCGCTCGCGGTGATGAACGAAATCTTCTCCGGCGGCTTTGGCTCGCGGCTGTTTCAGCAGGTGCGCACCAAGATGGGCCTGGCGTACTCGGTGAGCGGCGGCTATGGCGCGTCGTATGACCACCCGGGGATGTTCTACACAACAGCTCTCACCAAGAGCCCGACCACCGTGACGGCCACCAAGGCCATGCTCGATGAGATCAACGATCTCAAGACCAAGCCCTTCACGGATGCCGAACTGACCAGCGCCAAGGACCAGCTGCTGAATTCTTTCATCTTCCGTTACGACAGCAAGGAAAAGGTGCTGACCGAGGCGACGACGCTGGAGTTCTATGGATATCCTCCGGATTTTCTGGAGAAATATCGCGCCGCAGTGGAAGCAGTAACGACTGCGGATCTGGAGCGCGTGGCGAAGAAGTACATCGACCCATCCAAGCTCGCGGTGCTGGTCGTCGGCAACGAATCGCAGCTTGGAACACCGCTGACTGAGCTGAACATGGGCCAGCCGCATCCGATCGATATCACCATCCCCATGCCGGCGGGAATGCGGCAGCAGATGGGACCGGGAAATTGACGATAGGGTGTCGGGGATAGGTTTTAGGGTTTAGCGGTTTGGCGGGCAAGGCCTTCTTTGGCGTTGCCCGTTTTGCTTTTTGAGCGGTGACGGTGAGTGCGTGACGAGTCTTTAGTTGCCTGCTTGTTCTTCTACCAGCTTGCTGGGTCTTGCCGGGACTATGCCTAGTTGCTCGTAGATTGGCCTGATTCCCTTGCGCAGCGTCTTCATCTGCGTCCAAAACCAGGCTGATCCCGCCACGCAGCAGGTACCGGTTACCATCACAGTTCTCGGCGCGCCGATCCAATGCGCCATGGAGCCGGCGAGCAGGCTGCCGAAGGGCGCCATGCCCACGAAGGCTGCTGTGTAGTAGCTCATCAAGCGGCCGCGCTTATCTTCAGGAACGAGGGTCTGGATGATGGTGTTGCTGGCGGTCAGGCCCTGCATCATCCCGAAGCCCACAATCACCATCAACGCCATCGAAAGCCACATCACGCGCGAAAGCCCGAAGGCCACCAGGCCTACTCCGAAGATCGCGGCGGCAATCGGAATCATCTTCAGCAGTCCGCGCACCGATTTGCGCAGCACCAGCGACAGCGCAGAAACCAGCGCGCCGACTCCGGCCCCGCCCATCAGGAATCCGAGGGTGTGCGGGCCTCCGTGCAGCACCTGGGCGGCGAAGACCGGCATCAGCACAACGTAGGGCATGCCCATCAGGCTGACCAGCGCGAAGAGCAGCAGAATAGTTCGCACCGGCACGAAGGTCGAGACGTAATCCCAGCCCTCGCGCAGCTGAGCGGCCATCGAGGCGGTTGCGCGCTTTACTTCATCGGCCTTCACCCGCATCAGCAGCAGCGAGACAATGACGGCGATGTAGCTGATGCCATCGATCAAGAAGCACCATCCCTCGTTGGTGGCTGCGATGACCAGGCCAGCCAGTGAAGGACCGATCAGCCGGGCAAGGTTGACCATGGACGAGTTGATGGCGATGGCGTTCGAAAGATCGGTGCGATCCTCCACCATCTTGACCATAAAGGACTGCCGGCCGGGCATATCGAAGGCATTGATGACGCCCTGAAAGGCGCTCAGCGCCAAGACTTCGCTAATGGTGATGCGATGGGTGAGCGTGAGCCAGGCCAGAATCAGCGACTGAAGCATGGCCAGGGCCTGCGTCCAGAGCAGCACCATGCGGCGGTCGACACGATCGACGAGAACACCGGCCAGTGGCGCAAGGATAAATGTGGGGATCTGCCCAACGAAGCTGACTGTGCCCAGCAGAAGCGCCGAATGGGTGAGCTGATAGACCAGCCAGGCTGTGGCGATGCGCGTCATCCAGGTGCCGATGAGCGAAATGCTCTGGCCGGCAAAGAACAGGCGGAAGTTGGGATGCCGCAGCGCCCGCCACGCATGCGAGAAACTACTCTGACTCGGGGCAGGCATCGGACTAGCCCCAGTCGCGTTCCGTGCGCCGGTCTCTTCTCGAACCTCCGAGGTCATCGGCTCCACGCATGCGACGGCGTGAAATTATTCATCTCATCAATTTTCATAACTTTTGGATGCAGAGCCAGTGCCCCGGATTCTGGAACCGCCCCTTACTGACGGTTGGGCGCGCCGATAGGACTTTCCTGGGACGGGGATAGAAGTGCAGCGAGCGGACGCGAGTTAGTGGACAGCGATCTCGCCGCTTCCCGCTCCGGGGTGATTCTTCTTCAGCAGGAAGGCTGCGGGAATCATCAAGATCGAAGCGCCGCAAAGGATGTAAAAAACATCGACATAGGCCAGCGTTTGGGATTGCTGCTGAAGCTGGTTATAAATCGACCCCTGCGCCAACAGATTCGCGTTGCCGCCTCCCGCGCTGGTGGTGAAAACATTGCTCAGGCTGTCGACGCGCTGCTGGAAGTTGGCGTTCGAGGGAGTCAGATACTTCAGCAGCTGATTCTGGTGAAACATGCCGCGCTCCGTCACCGCGGCGTTCGTCAGCGAGATGAGAATGCTGCCGCCGATGTTGCGCACGAAGTTGATGAGCCCGGATATCTGATTGCTCTTCTCGCGCGGAAGCCCGAAGTAGGCTGCGGTGGTGACCGAAATAAAGACGAAGGGAATGGGAGTGACCTGGACGACGCGAAGCCACGAAGAAGTCTTGAAGCTGAGGCCGAGGTTGATGAAGGTGGCGCTCATGAAGTACGCGATAGAAAAGATAATGAAGCCGAAGGCGATGATATTCCTTGCGGGAAATCGTCCCACAGCCTGACCGGCCAGCGGCATGAGAAAGATCAGCACCAATCCTCCGCCGGAGAGCGAGAGGCCGGCCAGAGTCGCTGTGTATCCCAATTGGGCTTGCAAAAATTGCGGCTGCAGTACGGTGGTGGCGTTCAGAAGGCCGCCGGTCAGCAGCATGAGGAAACAGCAGACGGCGAAGTTGGATTGCTTGAAGAGGCGCAGGTCCATGAGCGGATTTTTGGCGCGCCACTCCCAAAGGATGAGTGCGATAAACGAGATCGCGAAGGCGATGGCGAATCCCACGATGAAGTGCGAGCCGAACCAATCTTTCTCTTCGCCTTTATCGAGGCCGATCTGCAGCGCGCCCATGGCTATAACCAGCAGGCTCAGTCCCACGTAGTCCAGCTTGAATAGATTCTTTCGGTCAGGCTTGCTCCACGGCGGATCTTCGACCAGCCGCTGCGTGAGGAAGAAGGCCAGGATGCCGACCGGGATGTTGATGTAGAAGATCCAGTGCCAGCTGTAGTTGTCGGTGATCCAACCGCCCAGCGTCGGCCCGATCGAAGGAGCGAGCACCGCGACCAGTCCATAGAGCGAGAAGGCGAGACCGCGCTGCGCTGGCTCAAAGGAATCCGCCATGATGGCCTGGGCCATCGGCTGCAGTCCTCCACCGCCTGCGCCTTGCATGACACGAAACAGGAGGAGCAGAGGCAGAGAGGGCGCGATACCGCAGAGAAAGGAGCTTACCGTGAAGATCACGATGCACAGCAGGAAGAACTTCTTCCGGCCGATGACGCTCGCCGCCCAGCCGCCCATGGGCAACACGACGGCGTTGGAAACGAGATAAGCAGTGAGCACCCAGGTGCTCTCGTCCTGGCTCGCTCCCAAACTTCCTGCGATGTGAGGCAGCGCGACATTGGCAATGGAGGTATCGAGCACCTCCATGAAGGCAGCCATGGCCACAGTGGCGGCGATGATCCAGGGATTGACTCTGGGCCGCCATTTTTCCTGAGCTATGAGTTTAGGATCGGCGGTCGCGGCGGATGCTGCCATCAGTCTCCGGTGTCTCCTTCGTCCATCAAGAGAACGGCACAGGAACGTTCCCCGTTCTTTTGATATTCGTAGCTAGGAGAAGGATACGCCGCGAGCGGTGAAAGACGGGAAAAAGCACGAAGATGGCTGCTAAAAAACAGGGACGACGGTGAATGACACTTCCCCGCCGTCTCTGTTCTCTTTTGGAAGCTGATTTTTTGCAGCTATGCCAGGTTTTTCTTCAGGAACTCGAGCGAACGCTCGCGAGCCAACTTCGCCGAATCCGCATCGAAGTCCTTGCGCATGTCGCAATTGAATCCATGTCCCGCGTCGTAGAGATAGATGGGGACTTCGGGATGCGCTGCTGCGATCTTCGCTCTATCTTCTTCGGAAATGTGCGCGTCCTTCTTGCCGAAATGCAGGATGATGGGAGCCTTGATCGGAGCGTCGGCAAACTTTGCAATCATCCCGCCGTAATATCCCACTGCGGCGTCGACAACTCCCTGCGAAGCGGCCAGCCAGGCAATCGACCCGCCCAGGCAGTAACCGATGATGCCGGTCTTTTTCCCTGCCTGTTCGCGCGCATACTTGATTGCAGCCGCTGTGTCTTTGCTCATCTGGTCGACATCCAACTTGGGGAAGAAAGACATGGCCTTCTCCATATCCTTGCCCTCATAACCGATATCTACGCCACGCTCGAAGCGATCGAAGAGAGCCGGAGCCACGGCGAGAAATCCATCTTTCGCATAACCGTCAGCGACGGCGCGGATGTGCTTGTTGACGCCAAAAATTTCCTGAATGACCACCAATGCTGCGATGGGATCGCCCTCTGGTTTTGCCACGTAGGCATCCAGCTCATGCCCATCACTTGCGGTCAGCTTTACAAATTCACCCATTATTTACTCCGGAAAAAAATTAGGACTGCATGTTGCAGATGAAGAGACGTTGCCCAAAGACGCGAGGCCGCATGGATAGGCTTTCACCGCACCAATATGACGCCTTCTTAGCGCCTATTTATGGGTTGGTACCGATGCAGACGGGAGCCGCGTGTCCAGCGCGTCCCGATAGGCGAAAAAGGCCGGCGACGGTTGATAGTCGGAATCGAAAGGCAGGCACCTCTGCGGTTTGCCGTCGATACGCGCGTATTTCGGACCGTCCAGCCAGGTGTAGCGATCCGTAATACCCCAGGTCAGCACCGCACTCACATTCGGTTCTGCCACCATCATGGTTACGTAATCTTTGTATAGTTTGGCAATGGCGGCATCGCGCTCGGCGATCGAGCCCTCAAGCTTGCGCTCATTGATATCAAGCTCGGTTACAAATACCTGCAATCCCATGCGGCGCAGCTCGCGGACGAACTCCTGAAGACCGGCTCCGGGCGCTGGATCGGTCACGGTGAGATGGCTCTGCACCCCGACCGCGTCGATGGGCACTCCGCGATCCTTCATCCGCCGCACCAGCTGCAACACCTGTCCACGCTTTTCGCGGTTGTCAGCCGAGTCGTTCTCGATGCCGTAGTCGTTGTAGGTCAGCAGCGCGGCGGGATCGGCCTGGCGCGCCGTACGAAACGCCAGCTCGATGTAATCGGGACCGATCAGCTCCAGCCAGGGAGATTTACGCAAGGCATCCGGCCGGTCGCTCTTGGTATCGATGGCCTCGTTCACTACGTCCCACGAATGCAGCTTGCCAGCATAGCGGCCAGCCACGGTCTGAATGTGTTGAACCAGAAACTGCCGCGCGTTGTCCCTGGTGACGGCGCCATCGAACCATTTGGGAATCGACTCATGCCAGCAGAGATTGTGGCCGCGGACCTTCTGCTTGTGCCCGGCGGCGAAGGCCAGGATTTCGTCCGCGCCGCGAAAATCGAACTTGCCGGGAGCGGGCCGCAGCGCGCCCCACTTCATTGCGTTCTCAGCGACCAGCAGGTTCGCCTGTTCGGCAACGACGCTGCCGTAGGGCGGCTCGCCGGTCAACCGATCCGGGACCACGGCGCACCCCACCAGCAAGCCCCGCTGCTCAGCATGCGCGCGCAAAGAGCGCGGGCCGGAGACATCGGCGAGCGCGGAAGGGCGCGTGTCCTTTTCCTGATACGCATTGGTGAGCGGGGGAAGCACCGCCGCGGCAGACAACAGTCGAAGAAATTCCCGCCGATTTTGCATTCTGCTCCTGCTCTTATTCGAGATCTAATCCCGTATCCCGGCTTTTTCGATTTCGCCCGTCCACTTGAGAAAGCGGAGAAGGTTTCCCTTCTCTTTCCATACGAAGCGCAGCACATCGGAGGGCTTGATCTCGTCGGCCTTCATGCCGGAGTAGGTCTCGATGCGCCACTTGATGTATTCGCTGCGCCAGGGGCGAAGACGATGCCCGCGCGTCGCGTTCCACATGAACCGTGCTGGCGAGAGTATGCCCATTCCTCAAGCAGTATAGAAGGCCCGGCTTCTGCGCGCTAAAACAGAAAAGCCCAGGCGGGTTCGCCCTGGGATCAGATTGATGAAGAACCTTAGCAGTGCGAGCGGGGCGTTCCCTCAGCGGCTGAAGCCGCACTCATTTTGCTCGTTTACGTACGGCCTGAAGGCCGTACCCTTCCAAGACCAGGGCTTGGTCAGCAACATCGGCACAATTTGCGCATGGCCTGAAGGCCGTGCCCTTCCAAGGCTAAGGCTTGGTCAGCGGCCTGAACCCAGAGAGCATTTGCCCTGCGCTTCCCTTTGTCGCAAATTTCCCGATGTTATCGTTTCGCCTGCACGCTCTGGGCAAGGTCACTGTTGCTAGAAGAGCCGTCGCCGGAGCGCCGCACATCGTTCAGAGTCCAGATGACCTCGTCGGGGCGGGCGTAGTGCAGCTTCTCCCGCGCCTCATGCTCGATGGCATCGGGATCGCTGGTCAGCCGGTCTACGTGATCCTTGAGGTGGTCGTTTTCCTGCTGCAACGTGTCGATCCGCTGGTGCAGCGAACGGTCTTCCGTGCGCTTGGCTTCGTACACATTCAGACCATTGCGGCCGAACATGACATGGAATCCGAAGAACACCGCCAGAACCACCGCCAGCCCAGTCGCGATGCGGCGGCGAACCCGGTACACCGAGCTCACGGCGCGCGATTTTAACGACGGCTTGGACGCAACGGCATTCACGATGACTCCCCAGATTCAAATCATCGACCGAACACCGGAGGAAGCGCATCGAGTTCGAGTGAAAGTTAGCCGGAAGGAATCAAGAGCGCCATTCTTTCGCCAATTCTTCGCATGGAAAATCGGCAAATAAGCAGCAAAATGGGCCTCCCGGTAAGAGAAGGCCCAATTCGTGTCAGCGGTGGATACGAATTACTGCGTTTATTCCAGCACCCAGTTTTTGGCAGCGGCGCTCAGCGCATCGGTGTCGCTATGCTTGCGAGCTTCGGAGTAAACGCGAACCACCGGCTCGGTTCCGCTCAGGCGATAGCAGACCCAGGAGCCGTCTTCGAGGATCAGCTTCAAGCCGTCGGTGCGAACGATTTGCGAAACCTTGCGTCCGCTCAGCTCCTTGGGATCGGTCTTCACCTTCTCGACGAATTTTTCCTTCACCTCGGGAGTCAGCCGGAAGTTTTCGCGGTTGGGATAGAACTCGCCCACGCGACCGAAGAGATCCTTTAGCTGTGCTCCCAGGCTCTTGCCGCGAACCGCGACCATCTCGGTGACCAGCAGGCCGGCAATCACGCCATCCTTTTCCGGAACGTGCCCGCGGATGGTGAGACCGGCGCTCTCTTCGCCGCCGATGACGATCTTGTCCTGATTGATCAGCTCGCCGATGTACTTGAAACCGACCGGCGTCTCGTAGAGGGGAATGTTGAGCGACTCGGCCAGCGCATTGACGAGGTTGGTGGTGGCAACAGACTTGGCCACTCCGTTCTTCCAGCCGCGCGTCTGGACAAGATAGTCGAAGAGCAGCGCGATGATGTAGTTCGGCTGAATAAACGTCCCGTCTTCGTCGACGATGCCGAAGCGGTCGGCGTCGCCGTCGGTGGCAATGCCGATCTTCGCTCCCGTCTCCTTCATCCTGGCTTTGCAATCGCCCAGCAGATGATCGTCCGGCTCGGGAGCATGGCCGCCGAAGAGCACATCGCGATAGTCGTGAACCGTCGCCGTCTCGACGCCGTGCTCGCGGAGGATGTGGCAGCTGTAGCCGCGCGCCGCGCCCCAGAAGGGATCAAAGACGACCTTGATTCCCGACTTCTTGATGGCGGGAAAATCCACCAGCTCACCGAGGCGCTTCAGATAATCCGGCTTCGCGTCGACTTCTTCGAACTTGTCTTTGGGCTCCGGAGCCGATGGGATCACGCTTTCGCCAAGTGCGGCGATCTGAGCCTCGATCTGCTTCGTCACTTCGGGCAGGGCGGGTGCGCCGTCAGGAGTTGAAAATTTGATGCCGTTGTATTCCGGCGGATTGTGCGAGGCGGTGAAGTTGATCGCGCCACCGGTCTTCAATTTCCGGACGGTGTAGGAGATGGCCGGCGTCGGCGCGGCGTCTGGAATCACAATCGGCTTCACGCCATGCGAGGCGAGGATCCTGGCCGCCTCGGCCACAAAGGTCTCACCCAGAAAGCGAGGATCGCGCCCCACCAATACAGAGTGCTGGCCCGGCTGCGCCGCCACGTATTTTGCAATGCCTGTCACCGCGCGCCGGATATTTCCCAGCGTGAAGTCTTCGGCGACAATCGCCCGCCATCCTGAAGTGCCAAACTTAATTTCGACCGCCATCTTCTCCCCTTGCCTGAATCTCGTGGATTGAATTTGCACGAAGCTCTTGTCCATAAGATGCTCACGGTGAGCACGACAATGCCTGCCACATCTTAAATCCACAGCGTCAACATCGGAGAGATCTCGCCGTCCAACGAAAAACGCCGATGCCATGAATAGACACCGGCGTTCCTGTGGAATCCGGCAGCTTAGCCGTTCTGATCGCCTTGATCGGGATGGAGGGTGAGGTAGGTTGCGTTGCCCTTCGACCACACCAGCAGGAGCACGTCCTTTCCTGCCGTGCTGCCGTGGACTGCGCTCACAAACTGGCTTGCCGATGACGCGGGCTGACGGTTGACTTCGAGGATGATGTCGCCGGGCTGCAAGCCTGCATCTTCCGCGGGGCTGCCGGGACGAACATTCTGGACCGCCACGCCGTGAACCTGGTCGGGAACGCTGAGCTGCTGCCGGACCTGCGGGGTGAGATCACTTACCGCAAGGCCGAGCTTGCCGCTCTGCGGCCCACCCTGGCTATCGTCGTCATTGCTTGCGACCTCTTTGTTGTTATGGAACTGCCCTACGGTCACGTTCAACGTCTGCGGCTTGCCGTCGCGGACGATGCCGAGAGAGATGCTGGTTCCGGGCGTCATTTCGCTGACCCGCACCTGCAACGCGCCCGAGTTGTCGATCTTCTGCCCGTTGAGCGCGGCGATCACATCGCCGTTGCGCAAACCGGCGCGGCTGGCGGGAGAATCCGGACTTACCTGCGCGACGAGCGCACCGGAGGCCTCCTGCAGATGGAAGAAGCCGGCGTTGTCCGGCGTCACGTCGTTCATGCTGATGCCGAGGTAACCGTGTTCGACCTTGCCATGTTGAATAAGCTGCTCGGCCGTGGCACGCACCATCTGCGAGGGGATGGCGAAGCCGGCTCCGGCAAAGGCTCCATCGCCGGAGATGATGAAGGTGTTGATGCCGACCAGCTCGCCGCGCGCGTCGACCAGCGGTCCGCCCGAGTTGCCGGGATTGATTGCCGCATCGGTCTGGATGTAACCACCCGGCTTGCGCGCATCGTCACGATAGGGGTTGTCGCGGTTCACGGCGCTGACGATGCCGCGCGTCACTGAAAACTTGAAGTATCCGAAGGGGCTGCCGAAGGCCAGCACCGTCTGTCCCGGCTGCAGCTTGGTCGAATCTCCCCAGGAGATCGATTGCAGATCCGTGGCGTTTACTTTGACCACGGCGAGATCGGTCAGCTTGTCGACGCCGACCAGCTTGGCAGTGAGCACGCGGCGATCGTTCAATGTCACTTTGATCTGGGTCGCGCCTTCGACCACGTGGTTGTTGGTGACGATGTAGCCGTCAGGCGAGATGATGACTCCGCTGCCGATGCCGTGCTGGAGCTGCGGCTGTTGCGGCTGCTGCCCTCCGAAGGGACCGTTCGGTCCGAAGAACTGCGCGAAGCCCGGAGGCAGATTTTGCGCCTGCTGATCGTCGCCGGTGTTCTGCTCGGTGGTGCGCGAGGTGACGGCGATGTTAACGACGGCGGGCGTGACGCGGGACGCGACCGACTCCATGGCCTGATCGAGCGCAGTGAGCGCGGAGACACTGCGGTCATCGAGCGGAGCGGGATTCGATACCGCAGCAGCGTGAACGCCGCCGTGTCCGACGAAGAACGCAGCGCCGAGAACGAAGGCTCCGGCCACGGCAGCAGGTGCGGCCAATTTCCTGGCCTTTTCTACTAATTGATTAGTTGGTTCGAACATGCAACAACCCTCCCATGGGTTTTCTTGCGGTTAGAGTTGGACGATGAGCCAGCCGTTTGGAGTGGGAACGGCGGCGTAGGAATAGATGTCGTCAGAGACGACCAGGCCAAGACGGGGCGGCAGAGGAACACCCGTCCAATCGGTGAGAACGAGAACGGCTGCGCGTTGCGGCATTCTGCTCGACAGCGCACGGCGCTCAGAGATATCGGCTAGCGTGATGCGATTGGCGGGGATGGTACGCACAGCCTTACGCAGGCGCGGCTTCGGCGCGATTGCCGGCTTCACCGGCTGCTTATCCGGCGATGCGGCCGGAAGATGGAAGACGGTGTCGACCATCTTCAGCGCAGGCATGGTGGTCCGGAACGACGCCGGTACATAGCGGGCAGCGGGCATGATGCTTGCTTCCATCGGGAGTGCGGGTCGCGGAGCGAAGCTGATCAGCTGCGGTTCGCGAGCGAGCGTGAACGCGCCGGTCATCATCCCTAAAAGCAGTGCGCTGGTCACCAGGCGCATCTGCCTGCGTCCCATCACGCTCTCCGGCCCACGCAGGATGCGGCGCACGCGACGGCCCAGCTCCGACTGCCGCTCCCACGCTCCCAATACCAGCGAAGCGCTGCGGCGCAACATCGAATGTTCCGCGAGATTGACCAGGCAGGTGGCATAAGCCTTGCGGGCGCGGGTGAGATGCAGCACGCGGTCGTCGCAGGCCAGCTCGCGTTCCGCGCAAAGACGGCGGTCGACAAACAGCAGGACAGGATTCAGCGGGAAGAGGACGACGCTGAGCTTCTGCAGGAGGTTGGTCCAGTCGTCGCCGCGGCGCAGGTGCTCCATCTCGTGCATCACGATCTGTTCCAGCTCGGATGCCGGGAGCTTTTCGTAGAGAGCCAGCGGAATCAGAACGCGCGGAGCGAAGAAGCCGATCACGCTTGGACGATCGACATCCGCCGAAACGCAGAGCCTTGCGGAACGAAGGCGCGTGCGCAGCAGCACAGCGCATTCCGGAGAGGCGGCGACGGGGATTGCCCTCTTGGCGATCCGATGCAGGCCGATGGCGCTGTGAACCAGCTGTGCCGCGCGGACCAGGGAGAAAACAGCCCAGAGCGCGACGATGGCCATGCTCCAGCGCAGGTCGACATGTAACGTCTTTGCAGCCCCGAGCTGCGCCTCAGCTGAGCGAATGCCGAAGAACGGGACGAAGTGCAGGAGAACGACAAACAGGAGCACCGCCGTCCACAGAGCCGAGCGGACGGCCGCAGGGATTCCCTTCACGAGGTGAAGGCAGAGAGCGATACTCGCAGCCAATACGGTGCCTTCCCAGATCGCGGTGACCAGGGAGCCGGCAAGCGCGGCGGAAAAAGTGCTGAGGATGCCCGTTGCGTGTTCCATCACTAGACCTCCTCCGGCTGGCCGGCAAAGTCGTCGGGTGCGCTGGCGATGGCATCTTTCAGGCGCTTCAGCTCTTCGGGAGAGACGTCGTCATCTCCGAGCAGCGAGAGGAGCAGCCGCTCGCGGGAGTTGCCGAAGAAGCGCTGCAGCACGTGGCGAACCTCGGACTTGCTGGCCTGGAACTCATCAATGCACGGACTGTAGAGAAAGGCGCGGCCCTCCTGGCGATGACAGACATAGCCCTTGCTCTCGAGGATGCGCACGGTGGTGAGAACCGAGGTGTAGGCCAGGGTTCGCTCGCCGGAGACGGCAGCGACAATATCGGAGACAGCCGACTCGCCGCGTTCCCACAGAACCTTCATCAGCCGGAGTTCGGCTTCGGTCAGCGTGATGGATTTCTTCGGAGGCATTGAAATTCGTTCAATCCTTCTGACGAGCAACTAAACAATTAGTTAGCACAATTTTTGGTTGGCCGCAAAATTCTTTTTTCGTGGACAGGGCAAATCTCGTTATCCCAGGAAGGCTTCGGCTATATTCAAAACACCCGTAGCGTTCCATAAATCCATCACTTTCCAGCAGATAAGGCATCCGATGAGAGGATTTCTCCCCGCGGCACTGCTCCTAATTACGGCTTTTGCCGTGAGACCGACGGTTCCGGCCTTTGCGCAGGCGCAGGGCCCCGGTGATCGTTCAGCCGACAATCGCTTCAATGTGGTTGGCGCCACCATCGCCGAGACGCAACAGGCCATCCGCGAGGGACGAACCACCTGCCGCGCGGTGGTACAGAGCTACCTGGCTCGCATCAGTTTCTACGATCAGAAACCGATGGACGGCCCAGGCGGCAATCAGCGCCTGAACTCGATTGTGCTGGTCAATCCCAACGCTCTTGCCGATGCCGACGACTGCGATCACAATTTCGCCGCCACGCACACGCTGCCTCCGCTGGGCGGCATCGCTGTGCTCATCAAGGACAACTACGACACGATGGGATTGCAGACCACCGGCGGCTCCCTGGCCATGAAGGGCTTCCTCCCCGAGCGCGACGCCACCATGGTCGCCAGGCTGCGCGCAGCCGGAGCCATCATCCTGGCCAAGACCAACATGGCGGAGTGGGCTTTCAGCCCTTATCTGACCGCCAGCTCCATCGCCGGCATCACGCGCAATCCTTATGACCTGACGCGTGTGCCGGCGGGTTCGAGCGGAGGCACCGCCGCCGCCGTCGCGTCCAGCCTGGGCGAATCGGGACTTGGAACCGACACAGGCAATTCGATTCGCGGACCATCGTCGCATAACGATCTCGTGGGCATTCGCCCGACCATCGGCCTCACCAGCCGCAGCGGCATCATTCCGCTGTTTGCGAATAACGATGTCGGCGGACCGATCGCGCGCACCGTGGCCGACGCCGCTGCGCTGCTGACGGTGGTTGCTAAACCAGATTCGGCGGATCCAATCACGTGGCATAGTACAAGGCGACCGAAGCTCGGTTACACGCAATTTCTCGACCGGCATGGACTGCGCGGCGCGCGCATCGGGGTCTTCCGGCAGTACTTTGATAAACCGGAGACCGATCCGGAGGTGAAAGCAGTGACCGAGCAGGCGCTGAAGACACTGCAGCAGGAGGGCGCGGTGCTGGTCGATCCCTTCACGATCCCCGGCTATGACGACCTCACGAAGAATCTGTGGTGCGGTGATTTCGAGGCCGACCTAAACGCTTACCTCGCGAAGCATCCGAACGCGCCGTATCACGATCTGAAGTCCATCGTTGCGTCGGGACTTTATCTGCCCTACATCGAAGAGGAGATCAAAGGAGCCGTCGCGCCGCCTAAGGCTGACGACCGGCGCGCGCCATGCCCTGACGTCTATCACGATGCGCCGAAGATTGCCTTCCGCAACGCATTGATGGCGGCGATGGCGAAGGATCACCTCGACGCCATTGTGTATCCGACCTGGAGCAATGCGCCACGCAAGGTGGGCGACACGGAGAGTCCCGCAGGCGACAACAGCCAGGTGCTCTCGCCGCAGACCGGCTTTCCGGCCATCACCGTGCCTATGGGCTTCACGCACGGCGCGCTGCCGGCGGGGCTGACGATTCTTGGGCCGGCATTCAGCGAAGCCAAGTTGATCCGCTACGCCTATGACTTCGAGCAAACCACGCAGCAGCGCAGAGATCCGCCGCTCTTTCCACCTTTGCCGTAACTTTTTGGAGACGATCCCTCATGAAAATTCTTGCGTCTATTGTTCTCAGCCTCTCTTCCCTGTCGCTGCTCGCGCAATCCGCTCCGCAGCAGCCTGAGCCGGTGGAACACACCTATGTCATTCACAACTTCCATACCGAGAGCGGCGTCACGCTGCCGGAGGCAAAGATTGTCTACGGGACATATGGGCATTTGAATGCTGCCGGGGACAATGCCATCCTGCTGCCCTCGCATTACATGGCGAACATGAAGGGCTACGGATGGCTCATCGGACCGGGCAAGGCGCTGGACCCGGAGAAGCAGTTCCTGATTACATCCGAATTATTTGGCAACGGCCGCTCTTCGTCGCCGAGCAATACGCCCGAGCCGTTCCACGGGCCGCGCTTCCCCGTCACGACGATTCGCGACAATGTTGAGGCCGTTCATCAGCTTCTTACCCAGGAGCTGGGCGTGAAGCACCTGCAGGCGGTCATCGGCTTCTCCATGGGTGCGCAGCAGGCCTTTCAATGGGCTGTCTCTTATCCCGATTACATGGACCGGATCGTGGCGACTTCCGGCACGGCCAAGACCTATGGACATGGCATTGTGCGGCTGGAGAGTGAGATCAACGCGATTGAAACGGATGACGCATTCAAGGGCGGCGATTACACCACAGAGCCGGTGAAAGGCATCCAGTCGTTCTCGCTGGTGTGGACGGCGTGGTTGTTTTCGCAGGAGTGGTGGCACCAGGAGTTGTGGAAGACGGAAGAGCCGGCCGGGCGCACGCTGGCGCAGGTGATCGAGAACTACAAGACGCACTTCATTCCGGACGCCGATGCCAACAACCTTATCCTGCAGATGCGTACCTGGGAGCAGCACGACGTGGGGACGACTCCGGGATTCAACGGCGATACGACGAAGGCACTCGGATCGATCAAGGCGCAGGTCCTCTACATGCCATCGGCGACCGACCTGTACTTTCCGGTGACCGATGCCCGCACCGAAGCGCCGCTGATTCCGCACTGCACCCTGCTGCCTATCCCGTCGTTGTGGGGACATCCTGCGGGAGCGGGGGCAAGCCCGGCGGACGAAAAATTTCTCAATGGGAACGTTGCCGCGTTTATGAAAGGCCAGCCTCTACACCCGTAATGAGATAACGCGGAATCAAATAGGAGAAGCAAATCTCACGACTTGTTTCTCCTCGCCACATGAGGAAAACCGCAGTATCGTGCAAGAGACGGGGTGGGATATCGATTCCCATTTACACTGATGCTTCGCAACAGCACTGCCTTCGATTCACCGGGCAAGATTTCCGGAAGGAGATGTTTCCAATCCATCGCATGCGGCCGCGGGCTTTCAATGGCACGAGACAAATCCTTCAAGTTGCGTCCATTGCTTTGATGATGGTCCCCGCCGCGTCGCATTGTTTCGCGCAGAGCGTACCCGATTCTCCAGACAAGGTCTGGCACTCGAAGGCGGAGCAGAGTCTGGATCGCGAACTGGCTGCGCGTCCCGAGGCGAAATACGACATCGATGCTGCGAAGGTTTACACGCTGGCTGAGTTGATCGACCTCGCGCAGCGGCATAATCCGGAGACGCGCGTCACCTGGGAGCAGGCCAGGGCGAGAGCAGCAGCTGTGGGAATCGCACGGGCCGCGTTCCTGCCGACTATTGCCGCAGTCGCGCTGGCGGCAACGGAGCGTACGGCAACGTTAGTCAACCAGTATTTTCAACGGCAGACCATTGCCGTCTTCGAACCGACGCTGCATGTCGAATATCTGGTCTTCGACTTTGGCGGCCGGGGCGGAGCGGTCGATGTGGCCAAGGCCAACCTGCTGATCGCGAACCTCGAGTTCAACAACACGCATCGCGAGGTTATCTTCAAGGTGTCGTCGGCCTACTATCGCCTGCTGAATGCGATGGGCCAGCGCGAGGCGGCAGAGGTGAGCCTGAAGAATGCGCAGACGGTGGAAGAGGACGCACAGAACCGGCTGGACAATGGCCTCGCCACCAGGCCCGATCTGCTAGAGGCAACCGCGGCGCGGGCGCAGGCCGACTACGATCTGCAGGCGACCATCGGAGCGGAAGATATTGCGCGTGGAGATCTGGCGACAGCGATGGGACTGCCTCCCGAGATACAGTTCAAGGTGCAGGACATCCGAGAGTTGAGCACGCCGAACGCGATGGTCGACTCCGTAGACCAGGAAATCGATCGCGCCTTTGCGCAACGGCCGGAGCTGATGCAGCAGGTGGCTCGGGTGCGCTCCGCTGAAGGCACCATCAGGCAGGCGCGCTCGACCTACTTTCCCACGCTTGGCTTTAGCGGCGATGGAGGCGAGGCCCGCGCGTACGGACAAACCAATCTGTTTCCCGGCGGCTATGCAGAGGGTGAAGTGTGGACCGTTGGCCTGCAGCTCAAGTGGACGCTCTTCGACGGCACACGGCGGGAGCATGAGATTGCCGAGGCCAAGGCAGAGAAGCGAGCTGCGCAGGCGAACATCGATGCGCTTCGCGACCAGATCTCCGACGAAGTATGGACCGCCTATTCGAATATGAGGACGGCGCTCCGGCAGCAACAGGCCGCGACAGCTCTGCTGACCGCCTCCGATCAATCCTATGAAGCGGCACGCGAGTCGTACGGGTATGGAGTACGGAATTTGCTCGATGTAGTGTCGGCGCAGAAGACGTTGGCCCAGGCGCGATCGGAAGAGATACTGGCGCGTACGCAGCTGCTATTGCAGGTTGCGGATCTGGCGTTCCGCACCGGCGACCTGATTCAGGTTCAGCCTCCGCCGAAGCCCGCGCCATGAAGCGCAAGGATGGAACGACTGTGATGAAACAACGAGGATGGGAAGAAGAACTGAGGCTCGTGCAGCTTTTGCAAAAATCGATGGCACCGCTCCTCGGATTGGGTGGTTTCAGCCTCCTGGCGGGCTGTGGGCGGGCGCCATCGTTCAATATTCTGGGCTCGTTTTTCCCTGCCTGGCTCATCTGCATGATCGTGGGAATAGTGCTGGCAGGCATCACGAACTGGGTGCTGGCGCGTTTCAAACGGGACAGGTTGATTCAGTGGACGATTGTGACTTACCCCTGTCTGGCAGCGTTTTTCGCATTCACGTTATGGCTGATTTTCTTTAGTTAGGGCAACTTATGACACTCGACGAATCATCGCAAAGCAGCAACCGCGCGGGCCGCGTCGTAAGCGTCGTAATCATCTTGTGCGCCACGATTACCGGACTGCTGGTTCTCAACAAAGTCACGAACGATCCGCGTACCGACGACGCCGAAATCTTCGCCAACTATATTGGCATCGCCCCGCTGGTGAACGGACCCATCACCAAGCTGAATGTCGTGGATAACCAGCTGGTGAAACAGGGAGAACGTCTCTTCGAAATCGACGGCCGCCCCTACGCCTACGCGCTGGCGCGGGCGAAGTCGGACCAGGTGGCGCTGGCCGGTGAGATCAACGACGAGCGTCGCGTCATCGCCGGCAAGGTAAGCGGCGTGGATGTGGCCAAGGCCAGCGCGCTGAGCTCGGAGGCCAGCCTGAATCGCTCCTCCGCAGCCATCGAGCAGGCGAAGGCCGATGTCTCGAACGCCAAAGCCGCGGTAGAACGCGCGAACGCGGACCTGGCCTATGCGACGAATAATCTCCATCGTATCGAGCCGCTGCTGGCCAAACAATTTGTAACTGTGGACCAGATCGACCAGGCGCGCACGCTGGAAATCACGCGCTCGCAGGAAACCCATCAGGCACGCGCGCAGCTGGCCCTGGCAGAAGCCGGACTTGACGCCGCCAAAGCGCAGTACGCGCAATCGCAAGCCACACTCGTACAGAGCCATCAGCAGGTGCAGCAGGCCTCTCATAACGTAACTACGCTCGAACCGCTGGAGGGTCAGGTCTCAGGCAAGCAGGCCGTGATCGACACTGCGCAATACAACTTCGACAACTGCAAAGTCGACGCCCCCTTCGATGCCCGCGTGACCAACCTGATCATCTCTCAGGGCGCCTACGCTACGGCCGGACAGCAGATCTTCACTCTGATCGATACGCGGACATGGTGGGCTATCGCCAACTTCCGCGAGACCCAGCTTCGTCATATCCGCCCCGGCATGCCAGCCGAGGTCTACGTGCTGTCCCGTCCCAATGTTCATTACCAGGGTGTCGTGGATAGCGTGGGTTTCGGCGTAACGCCGGATGCCGATCTGATCGGAAGTTTTTCGCCGCCCGGCCTTCCCGATGTGCAGCGCACGCTCAACTGGGTCCATCTCGCTTCGCGTTTTCCGGTGCGTGTACGCCTCGAAGCCCAGCCGAACGAAGTCTTCCGCCTTGGAGAATCGGCGGTTGTCGTCATCCGCGGTGAGTCTTCTCTGGCTACGCGGAGATAGCCATGGCCTCCTCCACGATCCAGCTTCCGCATCGTGCCCGCTTTAGCGACTGGTTCACCGCCTTTCTGCGCAGCGAACTGGCTCCCTATCCCGGCCGCGGCGCGACGGTCGCGCGCATGGTCATTTCTGCCACCCTCACCATGATCATCATCGTCACCTTCCGTATTCCGGGTGGCGTCGTCGGCGCGCTCTGCGCCTTCATTCTTTCGCGCGAAAACCTTCTCTCCACGGCGAAGTCGGCTATCTCCATCGTGGCCGCCTTCGTCATCGGCGGCCTGTTCGTTCCTATTGGTGCGCGCATGTTCGCGTCCATTCCCGTCACCCACTTTCTATGGGAGGCGGTCAGCCTCTTTATCGTTTTCTTTCTCCTTCGTACGCTGACCAATTTTGCCCTCGCCACCGGCCTCAGCATCGTGGCAACCAATACCCTTTCGATCTGGTATCTGCCCGGCCCCGCGCAACACAATGTCGAACTCACCCTTTGGCAGGTGTTGGGCACATTCATCGGCGCGCTGGTCACACTTTCGGTAGAGGTCGTGTTCCACGCCTTCAGCAAGCGCGATGAATTGAAAGACGGAATGCACGACCGTCTCAAAATCATCGAAAGCATGCTTCGCACCTATGGCGCCGGCAAGGCCGCCGACCCGGAGACCAACCGGCTCCTCTCGCAATACGCCGTCGTCGGCGTCGGAGCTTTGCGCCGCTATATTACCCGCGCCAACTTCACATCGATACAACGCATGCAGAGCAGCGCTTTGATCTCTGTCATCGGCCGCAGCATGGATTTCGCAGCAGCCCTCGCCAACGCCTATCCTGTCCTCGATACCGCTCTGGAGCGGAGAGCAGCTTTGCTGGCTGAGCACGTCGCCGAAATCCGGGTGTGCATGGAAGAACAGAGATCGCCTGCATCATGGGAGCCGGAGCGCGATCAAGGCGCCGCCACGCCGCTCTTTTCCGAGCTGGAATCGCTGCTTGCACTCATTCCTTCCATCTATGCCAGCCAGACATCGATCGATCCGCGGATGCAGATTCTGGAAGCCGAACAAACATCGAACCGCCTCTTCGTCGAAGATGCTTTCTCCAATCGCGAGCATCTACGCTACGTGCTGGGCGGCACCCTCGCGGCCATGCTTTGCTACATCACCTACGTCTCACTCGATTGGCCGGGCATCTCGACCGCCGTCACCACCTGTGTGCTCACGGCTCTCACCAACATCGGCTCATCGCGGCAGAAGCAGGTGCTGCGCATCGCGGGAGCATTGCTGGGCGGCTTTGTTTTTGGGCTCGGAGCGCAGGTCTTCGTGCTGCCCTACATCGACTCCATTACCGGCTTTACAGTTCTATTCGCCGTGGTTTCGGCCATCGGGGCGTGGGTTGCCACATCCAGCGCGCGTCTTTCCTACGCAGGATTGCAGATCGTCGTCGCGTTCTATTTCATCAACTTGAGCGAATTCAGCATTCAACTGTCGCTGAGCGCGTCCCGCGACCGCGCCATCGGCGTGCTGCTGGGGATTTCGATGATGTGGCTGGTCTTTGAGCGCCTCTACCCCCGCGCGGCATCCGATCAGATGGTTCGCATCTTTGTCCGCAATCTCCGGCTCATGGCCACGCTGGTCACCGAATCCGGCATTGGCGCAGATGCCGACACCATCGTCCTTATTCGCAAACAGCGGGATCAGGTCTACCGATATTTCGGCGAGGTCAACGCGCAGGCCGATGCGGTTCCCTTCGAAACCGGACCGGATCGTGCGGCCCACATGGCTGCGCGTGATCGCATCCGCCGCTGGCAAACGTCGCTGCGCACGTTTTATCTCATGGAGATTCCGCTGCTTCAGTTTCGATTGTTCGGCGACCCCAGCCGCATCTCCGAAGCTTTTCGCAATATCGAGCGCAGCTTTCTCGAAGACTGTTCGCGGGCGATCAATCACGTTGCCGACCGCCTGGAAAGCCAACTCGACGGCAAGCCCTACGAACATCCTCCACACCCCGGCCTGCAGAAATTCCTGGAGAGCTTAGAGGCCAGCGAGCACACACCGATCTCGGCACAGGAGGAGGGCCTGCTGCGCTTGACCAAAACGATCTCCGCGCTCCTCGACCGGCTGGAAGCGGAGGCCGCATCGGAACCGCTTTTCGCTACGGAATAGCGATGGTGAGCCTGGCCTGGGGGCCGGCTTCTGATGCGACCTTATCAAAATAAGAGGCAACCTTCCGCGGCCTCAGCACGTATACTTCATTCCCACAAGCCAGATGATTGAGCAACGCGGCTCAAGCCATATCTGAGAGATGCGAGGGAGATACTGTGCCACTTACAATCACCGGTCTGACTAAGACATATTCCAACGGCGTGCAGGCGCTGAAGGGACTGAACCTCACCGTCGGAAATAACATGTTCGGGCTGTTAGGCCCGAACGGCGCGGGCAAGAGCACGCTGATGCGCACCATCGCGACGCTGCAGGAGCCCGATGCGGGCGAGATCTGGTTAGACGGCATCAATGTAGTCAAGCAGAAAGAGACGGTGCGTCGGCTGCTTGGCTATCTCCCTCAGGAGTTCGGGGTCTATCCGAAGATTTCAGCGTTGGACATGCTCAACCATCTGGCCGTGATGAAGGGCATTACCAGCAGCGGTGAGCGCAAATCGATGGTCGAAGCGTTATTGCAGCAGACCAATCTTTGGGATGCGCGCAAAAAAGCGCTCAGCACTTATTCAGGCGGCATGAAGCAGCGCTTCGGCATTGCTCAGGCGCTGCTGGCGAACCCCAAGCTCATCATCGTGGATGAGCCCACGGCCGGCCTCGATCCAGTCGAGCGGCATCGCTTCCTGAATCTGCTCAGCGCCATCGGGCGCGACGTCATCGTGATCCTCTCGACGCATATCGTCGAAGACGTTCGCGAGCTGTGCAATCGCATGGCGATCATCAGCAACGGACAGGTGGTTCTCGAAGGTGCGCCTTCCGAAGCGCTCGAAACCCTGGCTAGCCGCATCTGGAGCAAGCTGGTCACCGACGAGAGCGAACTGGAGGCCATCGAAGCACAGATGCAGATCGTCTCTGTGCAGCTGCTGGGCGGTGCGCATGAGGTTCGCGTCTACGCCGAGAGCGATCCCGGCAACGGCTTCCGCCCGGTCGATGCCAACCTCGAAGATGTGTACTTCCTCAAGATCGAGAGCGGCGCCACCACGGCAAAGATCAACTGACCCGATCCCGCTTCAGGCCCGGGAGGGCGACGCCATGTTCTTAGATTTTCTTCTGTTCGAGCTGAAGCTGCGCTTCAAAAGCATCTCGACTTACGTCTATTTCCTGCTCTTTTTCCTGCTTGCCTTCCTGTCGGTCGCCGCTGAGGACTTCGGGCCGACGGGCGCGGGCAAGATTGCACTCAACGGCCCCTACAGCACGCTGATCATCTTTGCCGAGTTTTCAGCCTTCGGTATTTTGGTGATGTCGGCGATCTTCGGCCCATCGATCCTGCGCGACTTCCAGCGCGATACCTATCAGCTGGTCTTTACTAAGCCGATCGGCAAGCTGCCCTACCTGGGCGGCCGATGGCTGGGCTCGCTGATCATCACGCTGCTGATCCTGACCGGGCTGCCGATCGGAGAGATCCTCGGCAGCTTCGCGCCATGGGCCGACCACACGCGGATTCAGCCGATTCATCTGGCCATGTATGCGAAGCTCTTCTTCGAAGTCTGCGCCATCCAGGTCTTCTTTGTGGGCTCGCTCTTTTTCACGGTGGCCGCGCTCACACGGAAGGTCGTCACGGTTTACCTGCAGGGTGTGATCTTCTTCGTGATCTACCTGATCCTGGCCATCTCCGTCTCGCAGACACGCTCCTTGAATTACTTCTGGCCATCGGTCTTCGATCCGCTGGGCATATTGTGGACCGAAAACATCACGCGCTACTGGACGGTCGCCGAGAGAAATACTCTCATCCCCACCTGGACCGGAATGTTCCTCTGGAACCGCGTGCTGTGGGCAAGCGTCGGCCTGCTTTCTCTTGTCGTTCTTTGGATATTTTTTCCCATGTCGGCAGAAACGCTGACCGCGCGGGCCTCGAAGAAGAAAAAGAAAGTGGAGCAGGAGGATGCGCGTCCGCCGCGGGCTCGCTTCGGCGTGAAGCTGCCTGTCGTGCATCAGGTCTTCGGAGCGCGCACCAGCCTGCTGCAATTCTTCAGCCTGGTGCGGCTGCGCATCAACAACGTAGTTCGAGAGATTCCTTTCTGGGCAATCGCCCTGGTCATGATCGTCTACGTCATGATCAACGGGCATTTCGCCGGACGCCTCGATGAATCGAACGTATGGCCTTTAACCTTCCTGATGCTGCAGGCAGTGGAAGGCTCGGCCATGCTCTTCTTCCTCATCGTGTCGACGCTTTACGCCGGCGAGCTGATCTGGCGCGAGCGCGATGTCCGCTTCGAGCAGATTCACGATGCGCTGCCCTCACGCGAGTGGATCGACTGGCTGAGCAAGTTCTGCTCATTGGCCATCGTGGAGCTAATTTTGCTGACGGTGGTGATGGTATGCGGCATTCTGTCCCAGGCGATCCAGGGCTATTTTCACTTCGAGCTTCTCCACTACTTTAAAGAGCTCTACCTCATAACTTTCGCGCAGGTTGTGATTTATATCCTGCTGGCGCTGTTCATTCAGACAATTCTCGGCAATAAGTTCATGGCGCATGGCGTCGTCGTTGGATTCTTCGTCCTGGTGCCGGTGCTGTATCGCATTGGAATCGAGAATCGCCTGGTGCTCTACGGCGAGATTACGCCGTACACCTACTCCGACATGAATGGCTACGGCCACTTTGTCGCCGCGCTCATCTGGATTTTGGTTTACTGGCTGGCGATCGGTGGACTAATTGGAGCTGTCTCTGTCCTGCTGCATCGACGTGGGAGCGATTCCTCGTGGAAGAGCCGCCTGCACAGCGCGGGCCAGCGAATTCCGGGAGTCATTCCCGTATCGGTGCTGCTCATTCTCATCGCCGCAGGCAGTGGAGGCTGGTTCTACTACAACACGCATGTGCTGAATGTCTTTCGCACCGCGAAGCAGGCGCGCCACTTGCAGGCGGATTACGAAAAGCTCTACAAAAAATACGAGAAGCAGCCGCTGCCCAAGGTGATCGCAGTCGACACCACGGTGAACATCTTTCCTGAGCGCCGGTCGTTCTCCGCGACCGGATGGTACATCCTGCTCAATCGCACGACGCAGCCGATCAGCGATATTCATATCACCGGAGCACGCGATTCCGTTGACGAAATCCACTTCGACCGTCCTGCGCAGCAGACGCTCAATGACAAAGCGCATTGGTATTTCATCTATCATCTCGCCACGCCACTCGCGCCGGGCGACAAGCTGCGCATGGACTTCAAGTGCTCGTACAGCTCGCATGGATTCAAGGACGGCAACGAGCGCGCGGAGTTTGCTTACAACGGAACCTTCTTCGATCAGGATTATTTCCCATATCTCGGATACAACCGCGGCATCGAGCTGGATAACCCGGTGCGACGCCGGGAAGAGAAGCTTGGTCCTTACGCGGAGATGGCGCCCCGCGGCGATCCCTATTACTCGCAGGCCAATCTCTTCCGCCCCGACTCCGATTGGGTCACTTATCACACTGTAGTGAGCACATCGGGAGATCAGACGGCTATCTCGTCCGGATATCTCCAGAAGCAATGGACACAGGATGGCAGGAATTACTACGAGTACAGCATGGGGTCGACCGACATCGCCGACTTCTTCTCGTATCTTTCGGGTCGCTACGCGGTGAAGCACGATAAGTGGCAGAACGTGAACCTCGAGGTTTACTACACGCCGCAGCACACCTACGATCTTGACAAGATGATCGGCGCGTCAAAGGCCGGCCTCGATTACTACACGAAGTACTACAGCCCTTACCAGTTCGCGCAGTACCGCATTCTGGAATACCCCCGCTACCGCGAGTTCGCGCAATCTTTTCCCAACACCGTTCCTTACTCCGAAGGCATCGGATTCATCGGCCGGGTGCTCAAGCCGGAAGATATCGACTTCTCTTACTTCGTCACCGCGCATGAGCTGGCTCACCAATGGTGGGCACACCAGATTATTGGCGCCGATGTGCAGGGCTCGAACATGATGTCCGAGAGCCTTGCCGAATACTCTGCGCTGCGCGTGATGCAGCACCGCTACGGCGACGCCAACATGCGCCGATTCCTTCGCCATGAGCTCGATGGCTATCTTCGCGGACGCGCAGGTGAGGTCCGCCATGAGCCACCGTTGCTGCTGGTGCAGAACGAGCCCTACGTCTGGTATCAGAAGGGCTCGCTGGTGCTCTATGCGCTCAGCGACTACATCGGCGAGGACACGCTCAACAACGCGCTGGGCAACTACCTTCGCCAGAATCGCTATGCCGGGGGCCCTTATCCCGATACGCGGGGCTTCGATGCGGCGTTGCGCGGCGCAACTCCCCCCGATCTGCAGTATCTGATCACCGATATGTTCGAGACCATCACGCTTTACGATAACCGCGTCGTCTCGGCGACCTGGCAGGAAACTCCGGACCATAAGTACAAAGTGGTGATGACGGTGAAATCGCACAAGTTGAAGGCCAATGGCGAAGGAGCGGAGCAGGAAGTGCCGATTCACGACCTGATCGAGGTAGGCGTCTTCTCGGGAAGCAAGGATCACGAGCAGCCGATTCACGTGGAGAAGCAATGGATCACGCAGAACGACTCGACCATCATCTTTGTTGTCGACCAGAAACCGACCCGGGCGGGCATCGATCCGTATAACAAGCTGATCGACCGCAATCCCGAGGACAATATGACCGACATCGGCAAAATGTAACTAAGGCGGTTACTTTTCAGCGGCGGCCGGAATCGCAGCGGTGTGTATCCGTATACAGCGCTGCGATTCTTCCTCCCTTTGATCGTCAGAATGACGGCTTTCGCGCTGTGGATTGGCGGTCTTCGGAATGATGAGCGTGTGCGACTTCAGTGCGGGTTATCGATCACGTAAATCTGGCTGGTGGCCGCGGCTATTTCGGTATAGAGGATAGTCTTTGCATCCGGCGAGACAGTCAGACCGGCATATCCGCTTTGCACTGGCGCTATCACGCGACTCTGACGCGAAGAGAGATCTAGAAACTGGATGGCCAGCCCATCTTCTGATCGCGCGATGAAATATACGCCTCGCGCGGCCAACGCAAAATTGTGGAAGAGGACTGAAGGCAGCACCGGCTCGGGTTTGCCCGATGGCAGACGCATGCGCCACAGCGCGGCGTCCTTGTCTCCACTGCCGAGATAGTAGAGCCAGTGTCCATCGGGTGATTCGACAGGCGCGTAGCCGCCCTGCGGCGTAACCTGGATGGCACGGCCGCCACCCTGTGGCGAGGCCTTCCAGACTTGATAGACGGCAGTTTGGCGCGAGGTGAAGTAAATCCACTGGCCGTCGCGGGACCACGATGGATAGATCGAATCCACGTCGGCGGAGGTGACCGCATGCGCATTGCCGCCTTCAGCCGCAGTTGTATAAACCCGCGCATGGCCACCGAGGGTGGAATAGTAGGCGATCGACTTGCCGTCGGGCGACCAGCTTGGATCGCCGGTGTTGGCGTTGTCGGTCCAGGTGAGTTGATTGCAGCCCGATCCATCGCGATTGCAAACCCATATTTCAGAGACCTCGGCGCGTCCGGAAGAGAACGCTACCTTGCTTCCGTCCGGCGAAAACATGGGAGCGAACTGATCGCGTGAAGAGCTTGCGAACTTCGCGGAAGCGCCCGAAGGCTGGTCAGAAGATGAAAGGTTGAGCCTGCGGATTTGGAGATTTCCTCCCACGGTTCGGGTATAGGCCATGCGTGATCCGCGCAGCGCGACCGAAGGCCAATTGCCTCCCCGCCCGGTCTCGACCAGCAGCTTCGGAGCTGCGCCACCCTCGATCGGCAGGGTCCACATACCCAGAGCCGAGGGATAGACGATGCTCTTTCCGTCCGCGGTCCACGCGGCACATTGGTTCACCGGCATTGCTACGGGGGCAACGCGACCTGACGGAGACGCTCCTTCGTTCATCGCCAGCATGTAAAGCTTGCCGGTCCACTCCGGCCTTAATGTGGCGCGACGAAACAGAAGATGCGTGCCATCGGGAGAGGCCGAGACGCAGTGATCGCCGATGTCGCCATCGGGAGGGAAGGTAACCTGCCGCAACTTTCCACTGTCGATCGAGAGCACGTGGAGCGCACTCACACCGCTCGGTGTCATGCTCTCCACAACCAGGGAGCGGCCGTCGCCAGACCGTCTATCACTCACCCATGCGAGGTAGGGTCCCGAGAGCTGGGATATATCGGGCAGCGTGATCTCGGCTAGCCGGCGCTCCAGTCCTCCGAGAGCCGGCACCAGCAGCACCAGATAGTGGTTTCCCCCGTTGACCTGGCGAAGAAATGCGACCGAGTTTCCATCCGGCGACCATGCCGGCGCGAAGTCGTCGGCGGGATCGGTGGTCAGGCGCAGCGGCGCGCCCTTCAAGGGTCCGTTCGCCGCGATGGACTTTACATAGATATCGAAGTTTTGCGGGTCAACGCCATTCCAGGAGAAGGCGATGTGACTTCCGTCGGGAGAGAGCGATGGCTGCTGCACCATTCCGGCATAATCGCCCAAAGGCGCAACCGTGAGCGGTCCGCTTGGGTGTGGCTGCCGGACGCGCCACCACAGTGCGGCCGCCATCGTCGCCACCAGCAACACAATGGCAGCGACGGCCATGCTCTTCGTCCAGATGCGGCGGGTTGAACGCCGAACTCCTCCCCGCATCTCAGCCAGCGATGCGGTCGGCACCTTCTCCACCAGTTGCATCGCCTGTCTTACTTCCTCGGCTGACTGCCAGCGCTCTTCGGGTTTCTTGGCGAGGCTCTTTTCGACGATCGCTTTGAGACCGGGCGGTTGTAGGACACCGAGGTCGGGCGTGCGGTGCAGGATGTCGCCGATCAGCGTGGCCTGGCTGGCGGCGGCAAAGGCGCGTCGTCCCGTCGCCATTTCGTAGAGGATGAGCCCCAAGGAGAAGAGATCGCTGCGGGCATCGCACTCTGCACCCTCCAACTGCTCGGGCGCCATGTAAGCCAGTGTTCCCTGGATGGCGCCCGGTTGAAGAATGCTTTCCGTGGTCGTCGAAAAAGATGGAACGCTGCCGTTCTGTATCCCGATTTTGGCCAATCCAAAATCGAGCACCTTGATGCCGGTCGCAGTGAGCATGATGTTGCCCGGTTTCAGATCGCGATGCGTGATGCCTCGCGCATGAGCCGCGGCCAGAGCCTCCGCGATCTGAGCGCCGAAGCGCAGGACTTCGTTGGTGGGCAACGATCCACGGTCGAGCCTTTGAGCCAGCGACTCGCCCTCGACCAGCTCCATCACCAGGTAGTTGGAGCCGACATCGTAGAGTGTGCAGATATGGGGATGATTCAGCGCGGAGATGGCGCGCGCCTCGCGCTTGAAGTTCGCTCCCGGTATCTCGGCGGAAATCTTGATGGCTACGGGTCGCCCCAGACGCGTATCGACGGCGCGATAGACCTTGCCCATGCCGCCCGAGCCCAGCAGTCCCTCGATCTCGTATGGACCGAGGCGCGAGCCCTCGGGTAATGTCGCCGACAGCGCAGCATCCGGCACGTATGGGGCTGGGGAAGTATGCGGACTGCTCTGCGCGAGCAGCATCTCGACAGCGTGGCGGATTTCGTCGTCTCCGCCAGTGGCCTGCGCGAGAAAGCTGGCGCGGCCATCGGGTGGGAGCTTGAGAGCCTGCTGGAAGAGCTGTTCTACTTTCTGCCAGCGTTCCGGAGTCATCGTTTAAGCAAAGAACATCGCACCGATGATACTGCATCGCTGGGCGAAGACCTGATGATTTACTGCCTCAAAAAAAACAAGCCCGGAATGGCTATCCGGGCGAGATCGATGACCAACCTTTGAGTGCGAGCGGGGTGTTCCCTCAGTGGCTAAAGCCGCACTCATCTTGCTTGATTTACGTACGGCCTGAAGGCCGTACCCTTCAAAGAGCAAGACTTTGTCAGCAGCAAAAGCCCGGATAGCTATCCGGGCTTTCGCTGACTTGCTCTTACAGGCTGACTAGCTGGCCGCTTCTTCCGTCGCCTTCACCTGCGCCACGGTCCAGTTGGGGTCGCCAACCTTGAAGCGCGCGAAGCGGCGAACCGAGAGGTTCTCGCCCAGCTTGCCGACCTTGGTTGCGATGATGTCCTTGATGGCGACCGTCTGCTCTTTGATGAACGGTTGTTCGAGCAAGCAGACTTCCTCATAGAACTTGCTCATCTTGCCTTCGACGATCTTCTCGACCACCGGAGCCGGCTTGCCGGTCGCTGCGGCCTGCGCGCGATAGATATCCTTTTCGCGCTCCAGATCTTCGGCGGTGACGTCTTCCTTGCGGATGTAGCGGGGATCGGTCGCCGCGATGTGCATGGCGATGTCCTTCAGCAGATCCTGGAAGTCCTCGGTGCGGGCCACGAAATCGCTCTCGCAGTTCACTTCGAGCAGCACGCCGATCTTTCCGCCGGCGTGGATGTAAGTTCCGACCGCGCCCTCGTTGGTGGTGCGCGAAGCCTTCTTCGCAGCCGACGCCATGCCGCGCTTGCGCAGAATGACGAACGCCTCTTCCATATCGCCCTTCGACTCCTGCAGAGCCTTGAGGCAGTCACCCATCGGCGCGCCAGAATTGTCGCGCAGTTGCTTTACCAGCTTGGCATCGATTTTTTCAGTCACAGTAGACATCCCTTTGTACCTGCTCCCTCAATTTTAGAATCCCATGAACGCGCTGTCCCGGCTCATCAACAGCCTGTAAATAGAAGAGGCGCATTCTGTCGCAGAATTCAGATTTCTGGTTGGCGCGAAGCGCGTGGGCCTGGACGGCAAGTCCACATAAAAAAGCGTGGCCGTTTGAAAGAACGCAGCCACGCTTCCCCAACTTCTCCACGGCCTTCAGGCCATTTCCAAAGTCTTAATAGCTGCTTTCCGCTGCCTCGGCCTCGTCCAGAGCCGCAACGATCGCCGGAGCCTTGCGGATTCCGCCGCCCAGTGCCGCTTCGAGGTCGACAACTTCAGTCTCGGCAGCAGCTTCGGCAACCGGAGCTTCCGTCGCACCCTCGGCGCTGGCTTCGATGTCGGTCTGCGTGGTCACGCCCGCAACCTCGGCATACTGCTTGTCGCCCGAGATCTGCACACCCTCGATCACCGAATCGGAGATCTTCGAGGTGAACAGGCGGATGGCGCGCAGCGCGTCGTCGTTGCCTGGAATTACGTGGTCCACAACCGTGGGATCGCAGTTCGTGTCGACAACCGCAACCACCGGGATGCCCAGCTTGCGGGCTTCCTTAACGGCAATAGCTTCGTTGTTCGAATCCACGATGAAGAGCGCATCGGGCAGGCGGCGCATGTTCTTGATGCCGGCGAGATTGGCCTGCAGGTGCTTGCGCTCGCGCTCGAGCTTGATGACTTCCTTCTTGGTCAGAAGGTCGTAGCGGCCGTCCGTGGCCATATCGTCCAGTTCCTGAAGGCGCTTCACCGACTTCTGCACCGTGACCCAGTTGGTCAGCAGTCCACCCAGCCAACGCTGGTTGATGTAGAACATGCCGCAGCGGGTCGCCTCTTCGGCGATGGCATCCTGCGCCTGCCGCTTGGTGCCGACAAACAGGATGACCTTGCCGGTAGCCGTCAGGTCAGTGACGAACTTGCTGGCGTCCTTGAACATCTTCAAGGTCTTCTGCAGGTCGATGATGTAAATGCCGTTGCGCTCGCCGAAGATGTATTCCTTCATCCGCGGATCCCAGCGCTTCGTCTGATGCCCGAAGTGAACACCCGCTTCGAGCAGCTCCTTCATGGTGATCGTGGCCAAACAGCCTCCTCAGTGAATTGCATCCCGGCCTAAAGAACAGAAACGGCCAAAGACCGGGATTGATTCCCTCTTGGGAAAATTTAACTACTTAAAAACTAGAGCTCAGGGCCCAGAGCACAGTGTTCGGTAGAAACTGTGCTCTGAGCTCCGTGCACTGAAAACTAGCGCTTCGAGAACTGGAATCTCTTACGGGCACCCTTCTGTCCGTACTTCTTCCGTTCTTTCTGGCGCGCATCGCGCGAGAGCAGCCCTTCGGCTTTCAGGGTCTTGCGCAGCTCGGCATTGAACTCGAGCAGAGCGCGGGAGATACCCATCTTCACCGCATCGGCCTGCGCGCTTACGCCGCCGCCACGCACGGTGGTCAACACGTCGAACGAACCCTTCAGCTCGGTCAGGATCAGCGGACGAACCGCCGAAACGCGCTGCTGTTCGGTGACGAAGTAGACATCGCTGGGCTTACCGTTGACCGTGAAGTTACCGCTGCCAGGGCGAAGAAACACGCGGGCGATCGCCGACTTGCGCCGTCCCGTTCCGTAATACTGAACCAAATCTGCCATTCTCTGTCCTGATCTCTTCTAAAGATTTTTAAGCGTTGATCTCGAGCGGCACCGGCTTCTGCGCCTGATGAGGGTGCTTGTCGCCCTTGTAAACCTGCAGCTTGGTTGCCATCTGGCGACCCATCTTGGTTTTGGGAAGCATGCCCTTGATGGCCTCCTCGATGACCTTTTCCGGACGCCGCGCGATCAGGCGAATGAAGGACTCCTCGCGCAGACCGCCGGGGAAGCCGGTGTAGCGGCGATAGACCTTCTGCTGGCTCTTCAGCCCGGTCAGACGCACCTTTTCGGCGTTGACGACGATGACATGGTCGCCCATATCGATATAAGGCACGTACTTGGGATTTCTCTTGCCGGCCAACACGCTGGCCGCTTCGGTCGCCAGACGGCCCAGGGTCTTGCCCGTGGCGTCCACCACAAACCATTTACGGTCAATCTCGTGCGCGCTCGGAATATATGTCGACATCGTTCTTTCCTTCTCCTCAGAACATCGCTCCGCATGACCCAGCCCGGAACCGGCCTGCGAGACTTAATCCCGCCTAAAAAACGCAAATTGCCCACGCGCAAAAAGCAGCCGCGGACCTGAAATTCCCCGCAGCTTACAGAATGCTGTTCGCGTGAGGCTGGCGCAGATTCACTTCCATCGGTTTCCCACGTTCACATCCCGGCTAAACGGATCAACAAACAGCCAGGCAGACGCAGACTGCGCAAGGACTTTAGAATACGTCAATTTCTGGACGGGGTCAACGAATTCGGCGGGGAATGACTTTATTAGCCTTGCGGCTCCGGCCGAAGCCCTTTGGCGGCCGCGATCTTCAATTGTGGCAGATCGTGCTCGACTGTGTCCCATACGACTTTGTCGTCTACTCGATGATACTGATGCCTAAGAATATTGCCCATCCCGCGCAAGCCCTTCCAATCCGGTCCCGGATACAGCGCCTCGGCTTCACTGCCGAGACGGACTGCAGCTTCGCTGAGAATCTGCATTTGGCGTTCTACAGCAGATCTGGTTTTGGCGTCGTTTTGATAGAGCAGGAAATCCACTCCGGCCAAAAACTCGTCGATAAGGGCGATACTCTCCAGAATGTCGCGCAGACAGCTCTGAGCGTTGCTAAAAGGCAAGAACAGCCTCGCTCATGGCCTTTTGGCGAACGGACTCCTTTAGCCAACTGACCGTGGAGAGGTCAACTTTGGCGTCCAACAAATCGCCGATCTCGATTTCCAGACGACCAACGCTCACGAGGGTGTGGAGCTTCGACTGATCGAACTCCGCCAGAAGATCGATATCGGAATCCAACGAGGCTTCGTCTCTAGCGACTGATCCGAAGACAGACAGATGCACAATCCCGGCAGCGCGGAGTTCCAGCTCGTGAGAGCGCAAGGTCTCGATAACGTGGCGCCTGTCCATACCAAGACTCTGGCACAGATGGCCATCTATATTCAATATTTCCGTCGACTCTAGAGCTATTCACCGTTTCGGCCTCAGAGTATCGAACATTGCTCCCGGCATTCGTTGCATGCGATCCGAAGTATTACTACTTGATAAATTTCGACAGCGAAGTGTAACTGAAACCGTAACCCTCCCTCGAATGGGCAGGCACGCTTTTCCGACACATTGAGGCGCGTGCCTGAAATCCCCCTTCCGAGGAGTTCCAGTCATGCGAAAGAGCATTCTATCGCTCGGCATTGCGGCAACCTGTGTTGCCGCTTCGTTCTCACCGCTCTATGCCAGCAGCTCAAGCGAGTATGTGTACGTGGAAAGCAATACCGCCGCCGCGAACAGCAACTCCATCTTTGCCTTCAAGCGCGGAAGCGGCGGCAATCTCACGCCGCTCCCGGGCTCGCCATTTCTCACCGGAGGCGCGGGCGTACAGTACACCGGTCCGAATCTCGGGCCGTTCGACTCGGACCAGGAAGTCATCACCAATCCGCAGAACACGCTGCTCTTTGCGGTCAACCCCGGCAGCGATAGCATCGCGGTCTTTCACATCGATGAAGATGGATCGCTCAAGGCGGTCGAGGGCTCTCCCTTTCCCTCCGGCGGCAACGACCCGGTGAGCCTGGCGCTCAACGGCAACACCCTGTACATCGCCAACCAGAGCGGTGACTTCGGGCGCCCGTCGACCATTCTGCCCAACTACACAACCATGACGGTCGAGCCGGATGGCATTCTGGTGCCGGTCGGGGACGCCACTAACGATAGCTCGCATCCATTCGAGCCGACGGTGAGCGTCGCCGCAGGAAGCTCGCCTTCGCAAGGGCTCTTCGTACCCGGCACCAATCTCCTCATCGGCAACAACTTCCTGGGCGGCCTGATCCAGCCTTTCCAGGTGGATTGGCAGGGACGCCTGCAGGCTCAGCCGGCCATTGCGCTTCCCGCATCGGAGTTCGATGCGACCACCCCGCGCTTCCCGCTCGGCCTGGCCGCTAATCCCAGCACGCCTATTCTCTATGTGGGCTATGTCACCGCCAATAAGATGGGCGTGTACCGCTATAGCCAGAATGGCGCGCTGAAGTTTTTGCGCACCGTTCCCAATGCCGGCCAGGGCATCTGCTGGATTCGCTCCAATAAGAGCGGCAACCGTTTGTACACTACCGACACCACGACCAACCAGATCAGCGTCTACGATGCGACCGACCCTGAATTCCCGGTCGAGATTCAGACTCTGACGCTGCAGGGCGTAGGCAATGCTTTCCAGATCTCGGTCTCAGAGGATGGAAAGCACGTGTACTCCATCTCCCAGCGAGACTCGGCCTCTTTCCCCGCAGGACAGGGCAATGTTCTGCATACCTTGTCCGTGAACAGTGACGGCACGCTGGACGAAACCGGCACGCCTATCACCTTCAATGTGCCCGCCACCACTCGTCCTCAGGGAGTTGCGGTCGTCGACCTGCAGTAGTGCTCACCCGAAAGCAATAGCGAAGCCCCTCGGATGTTCGAGGGGCTTCGTTGCTCTACGATTGCTGTTAGCGAATAGCCGTCTCGCGGCTCTGTGTTTTGGACGCTACCCTGGCCACTCTGCGGGTATTCGTGGCAAGCCCGCAGGCCAGTGGAGGATTAGCCATCTGCTTCACGAAGACGCGGTAGCTGATGGTTCCCGGCTGCAAGGTCGACCAGTAGCTGGTGCGCGATACCACGCCCTTGTGTTGATCGATCATCTGGTGGTCGAGGATCTTCACTCCACACTCGAGGTTGTTCTTCGGCTGCAGGATGGTCTTGGCCGGATCCTTGGGAGGAAGATTCTTATCCGCATCCCAGTTGAAGTCGCAGCCGTAGCGCTGCTGATCCTCATACGTCAGCTGCAGCAATCCCTCGCTGCGCACTGCCCGGTGAGTTACAGGATCGATGACCGCAACAGCGGGGTCGGTGTGGCGGACGCGGGTATCGGGATCGAGGCCGGCTTCAGCTCCGGCAAGCGCCTGGAAGAAGTAAGCCCAGAAGGCGCGCTTGTCGACTTCGCTCATTCCATAAAAGCGTGGACAGAAGCGGCGAACATCGCGTGGCACCGCGGTCGAGAGCATTTCTCCGGGAAGCGCCTTCTCGACGATGGCGTCCCATTGCGGGTCCCAGGTGGCGCCACCCAGCTCCACTTTTTTGGCGTCGATCGGCGTGGCCGGAGCAGGCTTGGTGATTGGGGCTTGAGGCTGCGCGACTGGCTGCACGGGAGCCTCGTGCTTCGCGCATCCGGAAGCGGCGAGAACAAGTCCCACACTCAGCAACGCGGCAATCGCTGCGGGCAATCGAGCCGATATCTGACACACATCATGCTTCAAAGTGGACATCCCTTCGCGGCCAAAAATCCCGCACACACACGCCGAGTGTCTGGATGCCCCGCGAAGAGATTCCGTTGCCATGGAACGACAGCTCTTCGTTCTCACGAAAGCTGAGATTGATAATGGACCTTAGGGGAGTTCCCTCAGCGGCTGAAGCCGCGCTCCTTTTGCCTGATCTACGTACGGCCTGAAGGCCGTACCCTTCCAAGACCAAGAATTTCTCAGCAACCAGGGCTCATCGTTCTCATGAGAGCTGGCAATTTTTTGTTGTCAGGGAGGGGATCAACGCGCGCAACAGAAACTCGTGATTTCCCTCTGCACCTTGAATGGGGGAATCGATCACTTCGATCTCGACTGCGCCGAGCGCGATCACACAATCCCGCACCCGATCGATGGCCAGCTGGTGAGCAGCGGGATCGCGTACGATGCCGCCCTTGCCGATATGCTCGCGGCCTGCCTCGAACTGGGGCTTGACCAGCACCACCGCTTCCAGACCCTCCGGCCCCGCAGCCGCAGCGGCGACGACGGCCGGGAGCACCAGCGTTGCCGAGATGAACGAGACGTCCATCGAGAGAAACCGGATGCCGGGTGGCAGTTCTCCGGGAGCAAGCTTGCGGGCGTTCGTGCGCTCCATTAAAGCCACTCGAGGATCGCTGCGCAGCTTTTGCGCGATCTGCCCATAGCCGGTGTCGACGGCGAGCACCTTTGCGGCTCCGTGCTGCAGCATGCAGTCGGTGAAGCCGCCGGTCGATGCGCCCACATCGAGACAGAACTTCCCTCCAAGCTCGATTTTCCAGTGCTGCAACGCAGCTTCGAGCTTGAGTCCGCCACGGCTTACATAACGCAGATCCTCGCCGAGCAACCTCACATTTGCGTCGGGTGAAACGGAAGTACCCGGCTTTTCGAATTTCTGCTCGTCCACCAGAACGCGGCCAGCTAGAATGAGCGCTTGCGCCCGTTCCCGGGAGGGGGTTAAGCCGCGATCTACAAGCAACTTGTCCAGGCGGCACTTCATCGTATCTACTCTGACTGAATCCGATCCTCGGCACAAAAGGATGAGGCCCCCGACCGGATAGTTTCAGTGACTACTGCAAGTCGTTTTCAACTTTCTTGCTAAATTCGAACGCTCCTCGCAGAATACCCTTGGTTTCGAAAACATGCCTGAGGATTCCCAAAATCCGATTCCAAGCGCTCCCCGTTCTATGGATAGAACCGCGGTGAACGCTGGCCAAATCGAAGATGGCGTCTTGCTCGACAGGATTACTTCGGGCGATCAGGATGCGATGGCGCGGTTTTTCGAACGCTACTCCCCCATGGTGTATTCCGTAGCGCTGCGAGTTCTTAAGGACTCGGGTGAAGCGGAGGATGTTGTCCAGGAAATCTTTGTCAGGGTCTGGAAAAACCCCGCGGCCTTTGTTTCCGGGAAAGGATCGCTCGGGGGCTGGCTGGTTGTCGTCGCCCGCAATCGGGCCATTGACACACTTCGCCGCCGTCGTCCGTCTGATCCTATTGAATTGTTCTCTCTGCCTTCGTCGACCAATCTTGCCAGCGAAGCGGAGCGCTCGGTTCTGATGCAAAAAATTCGGGTGGCCATGCATGAGCTTCCCGTGGAGCAGCAGAAATCAGTCGAGCTGGCATATTTTGAAGGACTGAGCCATTCGGAGATCGCTCAGCAAACCGGAGACCCTCTGGGCACGGTGAAGACGAGAATTCGTCTTGCATTGCTTTCCTTGAGAAAGGTTTTGACCGCGTGAACGGCGCCAAGCACATCTCGCAAGAAGATCTCGCGCTCTACTCCATGCAGGCGCTCACGCCTGAGGAGCAGACCGAGGTACGCGACCACCTGCAAGGGTGCGCGGCTTGCAAGGCGGCCTTGCGCGATATTCTTGCGGAGGATGCCCTGCTCGGATTGAGCGTCGAGCAACAGGCACTTCCCGCGGGCGCACAGCAACGCTTTATGGCGCACATCGCGAATACTCCTCAGGAAACTACTCTGGGGCGGAGCGCCAAGGCTGAGCCTGCAGTTGTCTCAGCTGGTCGCAAGCCGGGCTCGGGCCTGGGCTGGCTGGGATGGGTGACCGCCTTCGCGGCCATCGCCGTTGCCGTCTACTTCGGATATGAGAGCCAGCAGCTCAAGCAGCAGCTTGGGAAAGATCAATCGGATATCGCACAGCTATCGGCGCAGGCCGATCGCGCCCAGGAGCTGACCGACGCGCTGACTTCACCGGCGGCGAAACAAGTCACGCTTACCGAGACCAAGCAGCCTGCGCAGCCGGTAGGACACGCTACCTATCTACCCAGCAAGGGCGCGCTGATCTTCGTCGCGAGCAATCTGCACCCGGTGAAGCCGGAGAAAACCTATGAGCTGTGGCTCATCCCCGCGAATGGAAAAGCTCCGATTCCCGCAGGTCTCTTCCGTCCGGACGCGACGGGCAGTGCCTCAGTGGTATTGCCGCAGCTGCCTGAGGGCGTAGAGGCGAAGGCCTTCGGCGTGACCATCGAAGATGCACAGGGATCAAACACGCCAACACTGCCGATCGTGATGGCCGGATCTTGAGAGCAGGGTTTAGGGGGTAGGGCGGAGGGTGTAGAAGCCACGGCGCGCTTGTATGCTGTCCCCCCATCCCTATACCCTACTTCCTGAACTTATGTCTAAAGGCGATAAGCACTTTCCTCACCCCATTACTCTGGCTGTCGATGTTGGCGGCACCGGCATCAAGGTCATGCTTCTGGATGCGCGCGGCAACCCGCTCTCCGAGAGGCTGCGCACGCCTACTCCGCAGCCCGCGACTCCCGCGAAGATGCTGGCGGCACTCGAAAAGCTGCGCAGCCACCTTCCTGCTTTCGACCGGGTGTCGATAGGTTTTCCCGGCGTGGTGAAGCGCGGCAAGATATGGTCCGCAGCCAATGTGGACAAGGAATGGATCGGCTTCCCCCTCGAGGCCACGCTGCATAAGCGCTGGAAACGGCCCGTGCATCTGGCCAACGATGCTGCGGTGCAGGGTTACGGAGCCATCAGCGGCAAAGGTGTGGAGCTTACCATCACCCTCGGCACCGGCATGGGCTCGGCGCTCTTCACTGACGGCCATCTCTGCCCCGGCCTGGAATTAGGCCATCATCCCTGGCGCAAGGGGAAGACATACGAGGACTACCTCGGCCGCAAAGGCCTGAAGAAGCTGGGTAAAAAGCGCTGGAACAAGCTCCTCGAAGAGGCTATTGAGCAGACGGCGCATACCTTCAACTGGGATCACCTCTATATCGGCGGAGGCAACGCCGCTGAGATCAACTTCACGCTTCCACCGCAGGTCACCATCATCTCCAACGAAGACGGACTCTTCGGCGGCGTGGCGCTTTGGCGATTCCAGAACTGAGAGCAAGAGGAGGGAGGCATCTCATGCGTTCCTTCCTTTTAGCTTTGTGAGTCTCTTCGCAAAGCGGACCATGAGTGAAATTAGGTCCATAAGATTCCTGCTTTCCCTGAACTAATTCCTACCATCGCGCTGGTACGCAAACTACCGCACGTCTCTAGTCCGGAGCCGCGGCGGCCAACCGAAACAACTTGGTCAGAAGAAACGAGACCGCAATCCAAGCGGTCCGCCCGGCTTCAGACTTCGACGGTTTGCTTGAGCTGGCCGCAGGCGGCGTAAATATCCCGGCCGCGCGGACGCCGCACGAAGGCGGGAATTTCGTGCTCGATGAGGTGCTGCTGAAAACGCGCAACGTCGTCCGGCGCGGGCATCGAGTAGGGGATGCCGGGGCCGGGATTCCAGGCGATGAGATTCACCTTGGCCGGCAGTCCGGCGCGACGGATCAGCCTGACCACCTCCGCCGCGTGCTGCGGCTGATCGTTCACTCCGCCTAACAGAACATATTCGAAGGTCACCCGCTCGCGCGGCCGCAGAGGAACCTTGCGCACCGCGTCCATCAGGTCGCCGATATCCCATTTGCGCGTGATGGGCATGATCTCTTCGCGCACCTTGTCGTTCGAGGCATTCAGCGAGATGGCCAGCTTGGGCCGGACCGTCTCCGAGGCGAAGCGCTCGATGCCGGGGACGATGCCGGAGGTCGAAACCGTCATGCGCGATTCGGCAATGCCCACCTCTTCGACCAGCAGGCGCACCGCGTCCATGAAGGCGTCGTAGTTGAGAAAGGGCTCGCCCATGCCCATGAAGACGAGATTGATGCGATCGCGGCCGATCTTCACGCCGTGGCGCTTGAGTACGGCGACGACCTGTCCGGCGATTTCGCCCGCGGTGAGGTTGCGAATGATGCCCAGCTTCGCGGTGAGACAGAACTGGCAGTTGACGGCACAGCCGATCTGGCTGGAGACGCAGATGGTGGCGTCGTGATGGCCGCTGGCCTCTTCGTCGCCGGCTCTGCCGTGGCCGGGAACGGCTGCGGAGAAGTTTCCAGCTTCGGAGCCGTCGCCTTCTTCGCCGTCATCGCCCTCGGGCATCCAGACCGTCTCCACCGTCTGAGCGCTTCCTGCTCCCGGATCTCCGACGGCGATGAGATAGCGTTCGGTTCCGTCGATGGACTTGAATGTCTCTGCGATCTGGGGAAGGCCGATGCCGTATCCCGCCTGCGCGAGCTGATCGCGGAAGGATTTAGGCAGCGGAGTGATGTCGTCGAGGGAGGAAACCCAGACCCGGTAAAGCCCCTGGGATATCTGCCGGGCACGGTACTCTGGTACCGTAAATTCCTTGGCAATCCCGCTAAGCTCCTCATTTTTAAGGCCAAAAAGGGGACGAATCGGAACGGCTGGTAAAGCGTCTAAAATGGAGTAGAGATTGTTCCTGCCAGCCGTCATCGTAAATCCGGAATCCGTGGTGTCAGCATAGCGCATTCGCGAGACCGAAGATCAGTGTTCTTCCCCGCTCACAATGACCAACGGACGCCGGTCAACCTTTCGACGGACGGCCCCAAGTAGAAAGGTCGCGAGACTGCATGAGTAACGAGAGAAATATACGCCGCACCATCCTGCCCAATGGACTGACGATTCTCACCGAGAAGATGGACCACATCCGCTCCGTAGCCATGGGTGTCTGGATCCGTGCGGGGTCGCGCCATGAGCAGCCCGAGGTGAATGGGATCTCGCATTTCGTGGAGCACATGGTGTTCAAAGGCACGAAGTCGCGGTCGGCGCAACGGATCGCGCGCGAGGTGGACGCCATCGGCGGCAACCTCGACGCCTTCACCGGCAAAGAGACGGTCTGCTTCAACATGAAGGTGCTGGACGAGCATGTGCCGAGCGCGCTCGAAGTGTTGTCGGACCTGGTGCTGAATCCGGTCTTCGCCGCCGAAGAGATCAACCGCGAGCGCGGCGTGATCCTCGAAGAGATCAAGATGGACGAAGACAATCCCGACTATCTGGTGCATGAGATCTTCACCCAGAATTTCTGGAAGGACCATCCGCTGGGCAAGCCGATCCTCGGCACCAAGGAGACGGTGCGCAAGTTCGAGCGGGAGACGCTCTTCGACTTCTACGGCTCGCGTTTTCTCGGCGGCAACATGATTTTCTCCGCTGCCGGCAACATCGAGCATGACGACTTCGTCGACCGCGTGACCCGCAAATTCGAAGCCCTGCCGGCGGGACAGAGCGAACACACCGAAGCTCCACCCAAGACCGCAGCGCGGATCAACCTGCGCAACAAAAAATCGCTGGAACAGGTACAGCTCTGCCTGGGCGTGCCTTCCCCTCCGGTTGCCGATGAGTCACGCTACGTCACGCTGGTGCTGAATACCGTGCTCGGCGGCGGCATGAGCTCGCGGCTCTTCCAGACGGTCCGCGAGGAGCGCGGCCTGGCCTATGCGATCTATAGCGACCTGAATCCCTATCGCGATACCGGATCGCTCTGCGTTTACGCCGGCACATCGTCGGACAAGGCGGTGCAGGTGATCGATCTGGTGATGACGGAGTTCGGCAAGCTGAAAAATACGCCCATGGCCGCGGATGAGCTGCGCCGCGCCAAAGACCAGCTGAAGGGCAACCTGCTGTTGTCACTGGAGAGCTCGATGTCGCGGATGTCGAACCTGGCGCGCCAGCAGATGTACTTCAATTACTTCTTCGGGCTGCAGGAGATCCTGGACAAGGTGGAGAACGTGACGGACGAACAGGTAATGGCCATGGCCAACACCCTCTTCCAACCCGACCGGATCGCCGTGACCCTGCTGGGCCGGCTGGACGGGTTGAAGGTCACGCGCGACCAGCTAGCGTGTTAAAGGCAGGGTGTAGGGTACAGGGTTTAGGGTGTAGTGGGCGGGGCGGAGGTAATGCTCCGCGCGTGAAATTGTCTTGGCTTTTCTACACCCTGCTCCCTACACCCAATTCCCTGTCTTCTTTACCCTAAAACTATCTCCTACACCCTGCCCTTGAGCGGTTTGCTGGTTTCCTGCGTCTTCATCCGTTAGGATTGCGTGTGGCGAGAGTGTTCACGCGGTCTCTCCCCAAGGGATATTGACTTATGAAGCTTTCGATTGCTCGCAGCCTGGTTAGTAAAGAAGCCCGATCCCGCCAAAACAGCGGCCGTTACCTGTCCGAAGCCGGTTTCACCTTGATGGAACTGCTGATCGTGATCTCGATCATGCTGATCCTGATGTTGATCGCCATCCCCAACTTTGCCGGCATGAAGATGCAGGCCAATGAGACCTCGGCCATTCAGTCGCTGCGTGCGATCTATGAGTCGCAGATCCAGTTCCAGACCACCTATCCGGCAAACGGCTTCGCCTGCTCGCTGCAGGCGCTGGGCGGCGATTCCAAAGCCGGACCGCCGAATCCGCAGTCGGCGCAGTTGCTCCAGGGCGACCTGGCCGGCGGCCAGAAAAGCGGATACACCTTCAACATCGTGAACTGCACCAAGGTCACGGTGAACAACCAGGACATGTACACCGGCTACGAGGTCACGGCGGTGCCGCAGGCGGTGGGTAAGACGGGACACAACGGCTTTTGCATCGACCAGCAGGGCGAGGTGCGCAAGGATGCTACCGGCGGCACCAACTGCACGGTCGCACTGCAATAAGCGCACTTCAGTAAGCTAGAGGAAGTGAGACGCCTTCTCTTCCCATTCAACGCAAAGCGGGCATTCGCGGCGACTATCGCCGCGATGCTCTGCTGGATTGCTAATCCAGCCCATCCCCAAATGACCTCGGCCCAGACCGGCGCGGCTAATACCGCTGCGGGGTTAACCGCAGACATTCTAGCCAGCCGCATCGATCGCCATTACAACGCACTTCATTCGCTGGAAGTCCATTTCGTCCAGAGCTACTCGGGCATGGGCATGAACCGGCATGAGGCCGGCGTGCTGCTGCTGAAGAAGCCGGGCAAGATGCGCTGGACCTATACCCAGCCCGATGGCAAGCTCTTCATCCTCGACGGACATGATGGGTACTTCTATTCGCCCGGCGACACGGAGGTGCAGCGCGTGCCGGTGAAGCAATTGGACGATATGCGCTCGCCGCTGCGGCTGCTTCTCGGACACACCCAACTCGCGAAAGAGTTGAACGGAATCGCGATTGCTCCCGCCGCTGACGGAGCTTACACGCTCACCGGGATTCCGCGTGGCATGGAGAAGCGCGTCGCTTCCTTCAGCGTAACTGCGGCCGCGGATGGAACGATTCGCTCGCTGCGCGTCGAAGAGACGGATGGGATCACCAACACCTTTACCTTTTCCGGCGAGGCGGCCAATGTTCCGGCCGCGGATGGAAGCTTTGTTTTCAATCCTCCCGCTGGAGTGCATGTCATCAACGGCATGCCGCCGGTTTAGAAAGCTCTTTCACGGGCGGGAAGCCCATATCGCGCCGCGACAAAAAGCGACGGCGCAAAGAAACGACGATTTCAGGAGGAACGAGGCCATGCTCAAGCAGATGATCCTGCAGGTGATTCTGGCAGCCGCATTCGGTTATGGCTCGCTGGCAGCGGCGACCGATCTCACCATTCACTTGAAGGGATCGCAGCCGCTCTCCCGCATAACTCTGCAATACCAATGCGATGAACAGGGCGTGAAGATGGGCCTGCCGGCCGGGCCGTTTCCGGTCGAGTATGTGAACGGCGGCGGAAACAGCCTCGCCATCCTGCCGGTCGGCAAAAACACCTTGATCTTCGCCAACATCATTTCCGGCTCAGGCGCGCGCTATGCGGCGAACCAGTACATCTGGTGGGACGCGGCCGGACGCGGCACCACATTCTCCTCCGATTCGCTCGCGGGCAAGATGCAGTCGGCCTGCCATCGGGTGGCAGCGAAATGAAACGCCGTCTGGGAATGGCCGTGGTGGCGCTCTTAGCGGCGCTCGTCGCTGGCAACGCCGAAGGGCAGGATGTAACCTCCGGGCCTTGGGTGATGCAGTCGAGCGGGAGTTCTGCAGGCCTGCGCGGCATTCATGCCGTGGGCGGCGGCGTAGCCTGGGCCAGCGGAAGCGATGGCACGGTGTTGCGCACCGAGGACAGCGGCTTCGTGTGGCAGAGCTGCGCCATGCCTCCCGGAGCGGAGAAGCTGGATTTTCGGGGTATCTGGGCGTGGGACGCGGACACGGCGATTGTGATGTCGTCCGGGCCGGGGGATCTGTCGCGGTTGTATAAGACCACGGACGGTTGCTCGCACTGGACGCTGCTCTATACCAATCCCGATAAGGATGGTTTTTGGGATTCCATCAGTTTCGAAGAGTCTGACGGCCAGTATGGAACGATGCTAGGGGATCCGGTCGGGGGAGCATTTACCGTGCTTCGCACCACCGACGGCGGGAGTCACTGGACAAGGGTTAAATCCACTTCCTCGCCCGGCTTGGCTGCGGACGCGTCGAAAATTGGGGCTTTCGCCGCCAGCAATTCGGCGCTGGTTTTCGCCGCCCAGGTCCTCAATTCCGTCGATAATGAGAACTTCATTTACTGGTTTGCGGCTGGCGGAACGACAGGAGCTTTCATTTTTCGTGGGCAGAGTGAGTGCGATCCGCAGACCTATCACAAAGATCCGGAGCATTGTTCGGTTCGTTGGAAGGTAACCCCCGATCGCGTTCCTCTATCCTCCGGAAAAAGCTCTTCAGGAGCGTTTTCTATCGCCGTTCTTGATGGAGATGAGACGATTCATCACGCGGTCGTGGTAGGCGGCGATTACAACGATCCGACTGAGCGGTCAGGTACCGCGGCTTATTGGGACGAGGCTGGCCGGCGATGGATAGCGGCGACAACCCCACCTGGAGGCTATCGCTCGGCAGTGCAGATACTGCCCAATTCCGGGACTGTAGAAGATTACTCCCATCTGGTCTGGATCAGCGCCGGGCCCAACGGCTCCGATATCAGCTACGACGGCGGCAAAACCTGGTCTCCGCTGGACAATGGCAACTGGAACGCCCTCAGCCTGCCCTGGATCGTGGGCCCCAAGGGACGGATCGCCAAGCTGGATGAGGGGCGGCTGAAACGGCCTTAGTGGTCTCCCACCCTTCACGATGAAACCGTGAAGGATGGGGCACCGGCGTGAACTCAAGTAGCGGGCAGGTCGATGTCTTCTTGAACGCTTCGCCGATCCTTTGCGTCTATCGTCTGCGGGAACTGGTACCCTGAAGTAGCATCCACACATGGCGGAATTTGTAATCAAGCTGGCCGACGAGCGCGGCCGCGTCCAGGAACAGGTGCAGTCGGCGGCCACCGCCGAGGAGCTGCGCCAACGCTTCTCCCATGCCGGCTATTATGTCTATTCGATTAAGCCCAAAGGACTTACCGGCAGCAGGCGCAAAGCCAAGCTGGAGACCTTCATCATCTTCAACCAGCAGTTCCTGACCCTGGTGAAGGCCGGCCTGCCCATTCTCGGATCGCTCGAGATGCTGGCCAAGAGCCAGAAAAACCCCGCCTTTGCGGGCCAGCTGCAGAACGTCGCAGCCCGCGTGAGAACCGGTGAATCGATCTCGGCGGCCTTCGAGGCGCAAGGTGGATTTCCGATCATCTACACCACCACGCTGCTGGCCGGCGAGCGAAGCGGCAACCTGGAAGAGGTTCTCGGCCGTTTTCTCTCCTTTCAGCGGATTTCGCTGACCTTTCGCAAGAAGCTGACCGCATCGCTGATCTATCCCGCGCTGCTGATTACCCTGGTCTTCGGCCTGTTCGTCTTCCTGATCACGTTTGTCGTGCCGCGCTTCGCCACCCTCTATGACCAGCTGGGCACCAACCTGCCCGGGCTGACGCTGCTGCTGTTGAAGGTCGGGCAGGATGCGCAGAAATATATCGTTTACGTGCTTCCGATGCTGGCGCTGATCGGCTACCTGCTCTTTCGCTGGAGCAAGACCGAGGCCGGCGCCGACCGCATCGACGGCCTGCGCATCAGCCTGCCGGTCTTCGGCAATATCTGGATCAAGTATCAAGTGGCTCTCTTTTCCCGCACCCTTTCGACGCTGCTCTCCGGCGGTTTGCCGCTGGTGCCGTCGCTCGAAACCGCGGCCCGCTCGATCGCGAGCAAACGCATTGCCAAGGCCGTCTTTTCCTCGGTGACCCACGTACGCGAAGGCAAGGGACTCTCCGTCAGCCTGGAGGCGACGCGGGTCTTTCCGGATCTTTCGGTGGAGATGATCGAGGTGGGAGAATCGACGGGCGCGCTGCCGCAGATGTTGAACTCCGTCGCCGAGTTTTTCGAGGAAGATGTGCAGACGGCTTTGACCGCGGCCATGGCGCTGATCGAACCGGCCATCCTGATCGTGATGGGTATTGTTGTGGTGGTTATTCTTATCGCGCTCTACCTGCCGATATTCTCCCTGGGGAACGCTAACAACTTCTCGCACTGAGAGACCGGCCATCCCACCCTTCGCGACAAAGACGCTCGCAAAGGATGGGGCACCCGCAAGAACAGAGTTCTCTGAAGTAAGGTTCACCGAGGAAAACGCTTATGGCACAGGCAACGGTTCTTACATTACCGACCGAGCATGACGAAACATCGCGCGCCCAGGCTCTGGCGGCGCGCTATCGCTGCGAGTTTGTGGACCTCAAGAACTTCCGCATCCAGCACGAGCTCTTCAAGACCGTGCCGGTGGACATGATGTTCCGCTACAACTTCGTGCCGCTGGAGCAGGATGGCAACCGGCTGACCATCGCCGTCAGCGACCCCAGCAAGCTGATGCTGCTGGATGAGATCGCCGGTCTGCTGGGGCAGCGCATCTCGACCCGGGTGGCGACGCTGACCCAGATCACCGACCTGCTCAAGAAAACGGAGCAGTCGCAGCGCGTGCTCGACGAGGCCTCCGAGGGCATGACCTTCGATGTCATCTCGTCGGAAGACAATCCGGACGAGACGATCTCGATCGAGAAGCTGACCTCGGAAGAAGACATCAGCCCCATCATCCGGCTGGTGGATACGACGATCTTCACCGCTCTCGAACGGCGCGCCTCGGATATCCACATCGAGACCTTCGACGACTCGCTGGTGGTCAAGTACCGCATCGACGGCGTGCTGCAGCTGGCCATGGCTCCCATTGCCCGCGAGCACCACTCGACCATCCTTTCGCGTATCAAGGTCATGAGCGAGTTGGACATCGCCGAGCGGCGCGTCCCGCAGGACGGACGCTTCCGGGTGCGCTACAAGGGCCGCCTGATCGACTTCCGCGTCTCCATCATGCCCACCGTGCATGGCGAAAACGCCGTGCTTCGTGTGCTCGACAAAGAGTCGATGAGCGAGAAGTTCAGCAAGCTTACGCTGGACGTGGTCGGCTTCCATGAAGACGACCTGCGGCGCTTCCGGCGGTACATCCGCGAGCCCTACGGCATGGTGCTGGTGACCGGCCCCACCGGCTCGGGTAAAACCACCACTCTTTACGCGGCTCTTAACGAGATCAAGAGCGATGAAGACAAGATCATCACCATTGAAGACCCGGTCGAATACCAGATCCGCGGCATCACGCAGATTCCGGTCAACGAAAAGAAGGGATTGACCTTCGCTCGCGGACTGCGCTCCATCCTGCGCCACGATCCGGACAAGATCCTGGTCGGCGAAATCCGCGACCAGGAGACGGCGCAGATCGCCATCAACTCGGCGCTCACCGGACACCTGGTCTTCACCACCGTCCACGCCAACAACGTGGTCGACGTGCTGGGGCGCTTCCTGAACATGGGCGTCGAAGCCTACAACTTCGTCTCGGCGCTGAACTGCATCCTGGCGCAGCGGCTGGTGCGTACTGTCTGCGAGCACTGCGTGCATACGGTGCATTACGACGAGGAGATACTGCTCACCAGCGGCTTGAATCCGGACGAGTGGCGGCACTTCGATTTCCGCGAGGGAGCTGGATGCATCGAATGCGGGGGCACCGGCTATCGCGGACGAACGGCAATTCACGAACTCCTGGATCTGACCGATCCGATCCGTGAAATCATTCTGGATAAGAAGCCGGCTTCGGAAGTGCGTAAGCTGGCCCAGGCCGAAGGAATGCAGTTCCTGCGCGAATCGGCCATCGACCGCGTGAAGCGCGGCTGGACGACGCTGAAAGAGATCAACAAGGTTACGTTTATCGAGGCTACGCGCTAGTGCAGATTCCCTTCCAATTTCTCGCTCCCAAGACAAATCTCCGCCCCGGGCTGGCCTGCGAGATCACCTCGGAAGGCGTGATCGCCGCGCACCAGGTCGACGGCCAGGAGGCAACGATGGCCTTCACCCCGATTGCCGCGGGCATCGTGCGGCCGGGGCTTGCGGAGGCCAACTTCGCCGATCAGCCGCTGGTGGTTGCGGCGCTCCGCAAGGCACTGGACGAGGTTGCGGGTCGCGAAAAGCAGCTCACGCTGGTGATTCCCGATGCAGCCGTGCGGGTGCTGGTGATGGATTTCGATACGCTTCCCGCCAAGGTGCAGGAGGCGCTGCCCATCGTGCGCTTTCGCCTCAAAAAGCTTGCGCCCTTCGAAGTGGAGGACGCCGCGGTAAGCTACCAGGTGATGCGCCAGACCTCGGAACAGACGCGAGTGCTGGCTACGGTGATGCCGGCGGCCATCCGCGCCGAGTATGAGAGCGCGGTGATTGCAGCCGGTTACGAGCCGGGCGTGATTCTGCCCTCGACGCTAGCGGCTCTGGCGGCATTGGCAGCTGACGGAGCGTCGCTCGTGATCAACCACAACGGACACTCCCTCACCACCGCCATCACCCAGGGCAACGAGCTTCTGCTGCACCGCACCCTGGAGCTGCCAGCGAGCGACGAGTGGCATCATGAGGAGCTGGCCAGGACCGTATCTGTGGCCATGGCCTATTTCGAAGACACCCTGCAGACGCGGCCCAATGTGCTGAATTATGTCGGACCGGGCGGGGCGCAGGAGTTTACACGGGTGATGGGCGAGGCGCCGGGACAGATGTTGGAAGAGTACGGCCTGCGCGTCCGCGATCTGGTCCCCGCTCTGGCTGCCGGCGGTTCAACAGGATTACCCAAGGGATTAGTGGCAGGCGTGGTGGGGGCGCTGGCAAGCTGATGCGCATCACCCTCAATCTCGCCAGCAAGCCGTATGTCGATCTGCGATCGATCCTGAAGCGGCTGCGCATTCTCATGTTGATTCTCGCGGTCCTGGCCGTGCCGCTCTGGTACGCACTGCGTTCGGAGCGCGGCAAAGCCGCAGCAGCAACAGCACGCGTCGAGGCCATGCAAAACAATGTCCGCCGGCTACAACAGCAGCAGCAGAGCTATCAGGCGCTGATGCAGCAACCGCAAAATGCTGCGGTGCTGACCCAGGCGGATTTCCTGAACGGGCTCTTCCGGCGCAAAGCCTTCTCCTGGACCGCGACCATGACCGATCTGGAAACAGTTCTTCCGAACGGAGTGCAGGTGTTGAGCCTCGATCCCGAGGTGGCCAAGGACGGAGCGGTGAGCATCCATCTGCGCGTGAGCGGCGGACGCGACCGCGCGGTCGAGCTGGTGCGCAACCTGGAAAAATCGCGGCACTTCGCCTCGCCTCGCCTGACCGGCGAAGCGCTGGCGCAAGTCGGCGGCCAGAGCAACAACCCCAATGCCGCCCTGCAGCCGGTGACCACTTCAATCGCGGTTAATTTCGAGATCGTGTCGGGCTATCGTCCGCTCAGTCCGGACGAGGAAAAGTCAGAGGATGAAGCGGCAAAGAAGTCCCATAAAGATGACGAATCGCCGGCAAGCGAAAAGCGATCGTCGGCTCCGCGTACCAGGCGCGGTTCAGCGATGACACAGCCCGGCGGCGCAGGCCCGATGCCGGCAAAGAAGCGGGGTGTGCAATGAGCGCTCTCCGGCGGTTCTTTACCGCGTTGAATCTGCACATTGCCGCAGTCGTCGTCCTGCTGGGAGTGGTGCTCTTTCTGGGCATCGAGGTGTTGGTCGCTTTCCACCAGGCGGGCGCGGCGCAATCGGCGAGCTTCGAGCAGCAGCAGGCTCTCTATGCGCAGCTGCAGGCGCAATTGGCGCATCTGCAGGGGCTTCCGGATAAGGTGAACCAGTCACGCGAGGATGCGAATCATTTCTACGAGAAGCGCCTGGCGCCGAACTACTCGACCGTCGCCGCGGAACTGGGCGATATCGAGGTAAAGAATCAGGTGCGGCTGACGCGTGCGCAATATACCGCCGGACCGGCCATCGACGGCCTGCACGAGGTTCGCATCGATGCCAACCTCAGCGGCGATTACGCGCCCCTGATGCACTTCATCAACGATCTGGAGCGGGATAAGAACCACGTCTTCTTCATCATCAACGGAATCACTCTCACCGGACAGCAGGGCGGGCTGGTGAATCTTCGCTTGCGCATGACCACCTACCTGCAGGCCGGCGCCAACGACCTGCCTTCGAATGTCGGGGATGCGGGCGCAGAGTCCGCATCCAGCGGGGAGGTGCAGTAATGGCGCTCAAGACAGGTTCGGAAGACAAAAAGAAAGTCATCATCGCCGCTACGCTCGGTGTGGTTGTCCTGGGCCTGGCGGGATATCAGATCTTCAACATGTTCGGCGGCAGCACGCCACCACCTGCGGCCCCGGTGAGCGTGTCCACTGCTGCTCCAACTCCGGTTTCAAGCCCAGGCCCGGGTCCGGTCCAGCATCGGATGACTGTCGGCCAGGGGCACGAAGCCGCGAAGATCGGAAACTCCATGGCCCGGCTCGACCCCACGCTGCACCCGGAGCTGATGGCGGCGGCGGAATCCCTGGAGTACACCGGCAAGGGACGGAATATCTTCTCGATGTCGTCGGTTGCGATGGCGATTGAGCCCGTGAAGGGACCGTTCCGCACGGCGCAAAACGCGCCGGTGGTTCCTGCCGGGCCGCCGCCGCCTCCGCCTATCGATCTGAAGTTTTTCGGCTTCGAGGCTGTCAAGAGCGGGACGCGTAAGGCCTTTCTCCTGCATGGCGACGACGTTTTCATCGCGGCAGAAGGCGACGTGGTCGATCATCGCTACAAGGTGGTGAAGATCGCGCCGTTCTCCCTGCAGGTCGAGGACATTCCGTACAACAACACGCAGACGTTACCGCTGGTCCAGAATTAGCACCGGTTTTTCAGCGGCTGCGGCATCGAACTGAAGCAGAAGCATGAATCTTCGCTCCCAATCCGGACAGCACGCCAAGGCTGCAAGCGGCTCCGAGAGCGGATTCGTGCTCATCGCGGTGCTGTTTCTGGTGGCGCTGATCCTCATCGCGCTGGCCGTGGCTGCGCCGAAGGTCGCCCAATCCATCCAGCGGGACAAAGAGCTGGAGTTACTCCATCGCGGCCAGCAGTACCAAAGGGCTATCAAGCTCTACTACAGAAAGTACGGCGCCTACCCGTCGAACATGGATCAGCTGATCAACACCAACCAGATCCGCTTCCTGCGCAAGCGTTATGTCGACCCCATGACCAACAAGGACGATTGGAAGATGGTCTACTTCGGCCAGGCTCACGTACCGGCCATGGGCCTCTTCGGACAGCCTCTGGCTAACGCCGGAGCCGCCGGGGCGAACGCGCTGGGCGGAACAGGCGCGGGCGGGGTGGGACAGCCGGTCGCGGGTTCGTCCTCAGGCAGTAGCTCCGGCAGCGCCTTTGGCAGCAGTTCCGGGAGCGCATTCGGAAGCAGCTCGAGTAGCAGCTTTGGCAGCAGTTCGGGTGGCTACGGCTCGTCGGGCTCTTCCTTTGGGAGCTCAAGCGGGGGATCCAGTTTCGGCGGCGGATCCAGTTTTGGCGGAGGATCGTCGTTCGGATCGAGTTCGTCGGGGAGCAGCTTCGGGTCGGGTTCGTCCTCCGGATATTCTTCCGGCAGCAGCTTCGGGAGCAACTCGGGGACCACGGGCAGCAGCACCGATCCCGGCAGCTCGGGCACCGGCGGTACAGGCTCCGGATCGACGACAGGAAGCACAACTGGCGCGGGCACTGGGACGTCGGCTGGCACAGGGACGGGCGGAGCCTTTGGCACCACCGGCAGCAGCAGTTCGACTCTGGGCAGTACGGGACCGATCGTTGGCGTGGTGATTCCCGACACGCGCGCTTCGATCAAGGAATACAAGAAGCAGAAGCACTACAACCAGTGGGAGTTCGTTTACGATCCGCTCGAAGATCAGCTGCAGGCCTCAGGCATCGGCGGCCAGACGAACCTGAATGGCGCCACTGGAGCGAACGGGACGAACGGAACCAGCACCGGTTCAGGCTTCTCCAGTGGTATCGGAGGCGGTTCGTCATTCGGTGGCGGGCAGTCGAGCGGTGGCTATGGGAGTTCGAGCGGCGGCTTTGGGAGTTCGTCAAGCGGGTCTGGCAGCTTTGGCAATTCCGGTAGTGGGAGTTTTGGCAACTCTGGATCTAGCGGTTTCGGCAATTCCGGTAGTGGAAGCTTTGGCAACTCTGGATCTAGCGGTTTTGGCAACTCTGGATCTAGCGGTTTCGGCAACTCCGGGTCTGGTTCGGGGAGTTCTACACCGCCTCCTCAATAGGCGATTCCTGAATTGCTTTTCGCTACGCGTGCAGTCTTTCGATCCGCTTCGCTCTCCGAGAACATCTTCTGGATACACGAAAGCGAGATCGGTGATGAGCCTTTGTCGTGCGATCGGGCGTTCTCTCAGCCGCTGAAGCCGCGCTTCCTTTGCTCGATTTGTACGTCCTGAAGGCCGTACCTACCAAGACCAAGCTACTTAATTTAGGCAGGGCTGAAAGCCGTACCCTTCTAAGAGCAAGTTGCCTGATTTAGGTAAGGCCTGTAGGCCGTACCTACCGAGACCAAGTTGCTTGATTGAGGCTGGGCTGAAAGCCGTACCTTCCAAGAGCTAGACTTTGTCCGCAACAGGAAAGCCCTGCTCGGGGAGCAGGGCTTTTTCCGACCTCAAACGGCGGGCGTTGCTGCCGCGATTAAACGCTGAAGGATGAGCCGCAGCCGCAGGTGCTCTTGACGCTGGGGTTTTCGAACTTGAAGCCGGCAGCTTCCAGGGTCTCGACGTAATCGACCACGCAGCCGTTCAGATAGACCAGCGAGGTGGCATCGACGAAGACCTTGAGGCCGTCGAAGTTCAGAACCTTGTCCATCATGCCAGCCTGGTTTTCGAAGGACATGGAGTACTGGAAGCCGGAACAGCCTCCCCCGACCACACCGATGCGCAGACCGGCAGGAAGCGGATCCTGGGTCGCCATGATTTCACGCACCTTGACTGCGGCGCTGTCGGTAAGCGTGAGAGGTGTCTTAATCGCTGTTGCTTCGGGAACGGCGGTTGCTGTGGCCATGGAATATCTCCTGAATCTACGGGTACTGGTGCTTTCAGTGTATCGCCCGATTAAAGCGGCACACAAGGCACATCACCAGTATTGGATGAGATTCTCCGTCGTTCGACTCAGTCCGCCACGATTTTATTCGAGATCCGCTGGTACTCGGCCTCGGACATCAGCCCCTTGGTAACCAGGTCATGCGGAGCCGAATAGGGCCTGCCGTCCACGATGCGCTGCGCCCGAGCCGACGAGATGCCGGGCAGCCCGGAGAGCTGGGCGGCGCTTGCCGAATTGATGTCCAGCGTGCCGGAAGTTCCTGGCGTCGAATTGCTTTGTATGCCCTGTTTTACGCCCGCCGCCACGTCGTCGACCTTGCGCTCGGCGCTGGCCGCCGCCACCCTGGCGTTGGCCGCTGCCTCCTGGGCATCCTGCTTCACCTGCTGGGTGGTCTGGGCCGCCTGATCTTTCAATTCCTGATCGGTTTTGGGCGGATTGTTGCAGGCAGAAAGGCAAAACATAGCAGCGGATCCGGCAAAAACCACCAACCCGAGGGAACGTGACATCTTTGCTAAGCAACGAACCATTCAGCTCTCCTGTGCGCCTGCCGTGGATTCGGGCGGCGCGACGTGTCACACCTATGGAATCGCTTCAATCTCCAAGGGTTGCCAATCTGGTTTCGTAATACTGAAAATGGCCTACACAACTCTCGGGGCGCGGGACTAATATGCTTCGCGAACGGCCCCTCTTACCCCCCGAGCCCGCAAAATGGGACCCGCTCGGTATCCGGAGCCGGCTCAAATCCGAATCCTGAGGTGCTCCATGAGCATCATGCCTGTTCTATGGATCGTATGGGCCGGAGTTACAGCGATCCTGCTTGTGCTTCTGGCATATAGAGGAACGATTACCCGGCACGAGGAAGACCAGATATTTCTGGATTCCGCGTCCGATCACCAGCAGAGAGAACAAACCGAGATCCTGGCCAAGGTCGGCAAGATCAACCCTTACGTGAACTACGCCACGGGGGCGACTTGCCTCCTATCGGCTTGCATTCTGGGGATGTATGTCTGGGATGCAGTGAAGCATTTAATGTAGATTCGCCATCGATACTTACCCGTCTGCCCGATTACGCCGGAATGCCACACCGCATTCCGGCGTAGCTGTCTGGCCACGGCAGCTTACTGCAAGCCTTCCACCGTGCCTTTTGCCGCGACATCCACGTCGACCTGCTTGCCTACGTGTAGCACAAAGCTGCTGGGATCTTTCATGCCCCAGGCTACGTAGGGAATGACGAAGTGCGTGGTGGCCGTGGCGTTTTTGCCCGCAATCTCGACCTGCATGGCCAGCGCCAGGGGATGGTCGCTTCCATGGATGGTAAATGTGCCGCTGACAGTGACACTTTGTTTCGAGCCGGAATGAATGCTTCCCGTCACTTTCTCGGGATGAAAGATGGCCTGCGGAAATTTTTCGCTCTCGAGAACATCTTTTTGCATGCGCGAATCGCGCGCGTGGCTGCCGCTCTGGCCGCTGATTACGTCGACGAGGATCTCCCCTTGCGCCATGCCGGTCTGAGGATCGAAGGTGACCAGGCCTCCCTTCAACGCGAAGGCGCCATGCACGGTATGCAGCGGATCGGAGAGCGTCCAGTGAATCTGCGTCGTAGCGGGGTCCAGATGAACGGTGACTTTCTGGCCGTCCTGTGGGGCGGTCTGAGCCGAGGCTCCGATACAGAGCGCGAGCGAAAGAAGGCCGCCTATTGATCTGAGGATCGTGCGACGAGGGGATTTGAGGATCGTGCGACGAGCTTTCATGCTTTCTCCATAGAATTGGGCCGAAAATTCAGGGCAGCGACGGCCGCAGCAGGCGCAGGCCGAGGCCGGGAGCTTCGCGAAGGATGAACGGCCGCAGCGGCCTCTCTCCGATGTGAATGGACAGCATGGATTGAAAGAGCCCCGGATCGCAGGCCAGGACATGCAATGCACGCTCACGCAGGAGCGGCCAGCGATCCATCAGCAGCATGGTCCGCGCCATGGCTTGAGGCAGCTGCATGATGGAAGAATGCTTCTTCCGATAGAGGGAGAGATTTTCCGCAGCCAGTGCATCGCCCAGAAGTTGTGCCTGGCGAAAGCTCACCGCCAGCCCTTCGCCGGTGATGGCATCGGAGGAACCGGAGGCATCGCCTACCAGCGCTACATTGCCGCGAGCTACCGATTTCAGACGGCGTGTGGTGAGAATGGCGCCTCTTTCGCGAGTGATAACTTTGGCTCCCCCCAAACGATGTCTCAGCTCTGGGATGCTCTCTATCAACTCTTGGCTGCGTGCGTCGGTGTTACGCGTCATCACCGAGATGCTGATCTCGTCGTCGGCAACCGGAGTTACATACGCCTGCCCGGCCGCAGCCCAGTGAACCTCGACGTACGGGCTCCAGGGGGCGACGCGGTAGTGAATGCGAAAACCAAAACGCCGGGTGAAGAGGGTGGCGTCGTCGAGTCCGGCCCAGGAGCGCACGCGTGAGGATTGGCCATCCGCTCCGACGAGGTATTTGTACTTCACCTCTTCGCCATTGATGCGCAGCGGCTGCCCCGGCTTGACGGAGACGTTGGTCTTCCAGGCGAGGCGCACCCCGGCGGCGGCCGCACAATCCACCAGCACGCGATGAAGCACGGTTCGCCTCACGCCCAGGCCGTTGCCGGAGGGGAAGTCAGCGGAAGCAGAGGAGCGGCGATCGCAAAAGCGTATGCCGCGAAATTCTGAGCCGTGAAAACTCGGGAGTTCCACGCCCAAGTGCGCCAGATCGCGGCGCGCATCGGGCATGATGCCTTCGCCGCAGGCCTTATCGATGGGCGGCGTTTGGGAGTCGGCCAGCAGTACATTGGCGCCGCGACTGCGTAAAGCAATTGCCGTCGTCAGTCCTGCCGGACCTCCTCCCACTACCAGTACATCGCAACTCAGGCCCGGCATCGATCACTACCACTCAAGTAACAGCATCTCGGCGCAGAAGCCCGGGCCCATAGCAGCCAGCACGCTCCGCGTTCCTGGCTTGGGCCGCTGGTGCTTCATGATCTCGTCGAGAACCACGAGCACGGAGGCCGAAGACAGGTTACCTACACGGCGCAGCGCATCCCAGGAGACCTGCAGCTCGGAGTTGTCGATACCCAGAGCCTCCGCGCTGGCCTCTAAAACTTTGGGACCACCGTTATGCATGATCCATGTGCCTACGTCATTCCGGGTCATATTGTGGGCGGCCAGAAACTGGTCGACATCGTGGCCTAGATTCTCGCGAACCACCTTGGGAACATCGGGAGAGAGAATGATGTTGAATCCCTTCTCCGAGATATCCCAGCCCATGACGTAGCCAGTGTCGGGATAGAACACCTGATGATTGGCCAGGATGCGCGGGCCGGGCAGCGGAACGCGATCGCCGACGACAAGAGCGGCAGCTGCGCCGTCGCCAAAGAGACCCGCCGAGATGAGATTGGCCGCAGAGATGTCGTCGCGCTGCCAGGTAAGCGAGCAGAGCTCGACGGAGAGCAGCACCGCGACCTGATCGGGGTAGGCCCGCACGTAATCGGCAGCCCGCGCGAGGCCGGCAGCGCCGGCAACACAGCCCAGTCCGAAGATCGGGTTGCGCTTGATGTGCGGCGAGAGCTTCATGCGATTGACCAGCCGTGCGTCGATGGAAGGGCTGACGACTCCGGTGACGGAGACGAAGAAGATTGCGGAAATCTGATCGACGGTCAGATGGGTCTGCTTGAGGAGACAGTCGATTGCCTGTTCCCCCAGCTGCTCGGCAACTTCAATCCATACGTTGTTGGTTTTCCCGAAGGTATCGAGGGCCGCATATTCACCCAGCGGGCGGGAAAAATGACGGCCCGCAACGCCGGTGCGTGAGTGCAGCCGTTCCAACACGGCCGCGGTTGCTTCGTCTCGTCCCCAGTAGGTCTTTAGTTCGTCGACTACCGCTTGTTGAGTGAAGTAATGTTCAGGAAAGGCAGTAGCCGTTGCAGCAATGCGCATATTTATGTGAGCTCAAGTCGGAGAATATTGGAATCGGTACGCTGAAATGTCAGTCAAAAGTCAGAAATATGTTACTGCGTGTGTTGAGGTTAAAAATACTATGCCGAGATGTTTCTTTCATTGAAGAAGATGACGGGGTATCGCTTCCCTTACTCATTTCGACAAGGAAATTCAGGATCTCGCCTCCTGTAGTTCATCCGCAGGCTGGGTTTCTGGCTGACTATTCCCGAACGTCCCAATCGGAATCTCTACGACGATTTCCACTCCGGTTGCTGCTGATTGATTCGTCGCCCGCGCCGAGCCGCCGTGAGCACACGCTACGGCTTTGACAAAAGCAAGGCCGAGCCCGTGACCCTCCGACGCATTCCCCTTCACGAAACGCTGAAACAGATGGCCGACCATTTCGGGGGGAAATCCCGGCCCATCGTCCTCAATTGTAATGACAGCTGTGCCTTCTCCCGCCGCAAGCCTTAGCTCGATACGGGCGCCGTCCCCAGCATAACGCAGCTCGTTCTCCAGCAGGTTAGAGATCAGACGCAGAAAAAAACGATGATCCACATTGGCCGTGACCGGATTCGGTGCGACGACCGTCAGGCTTTGGCGATGGTCGTGGAAGGCCGGGGTATAAAGATCGGCCACGCGGCGAACCAGCTCACCCAGGTCCGTCGTCTCGCGGCGCAGGCGCAGCGCACCGGCTTCGGCCTCCGCGACGTCGAGGGAAGTGGTGACAATTTCGGCCAGCCGGTCGAGATGCTCCAGCGCTTTGGCCACGTATTCGCGCGAGGTCTCGGCGTCATCGGTGGAGAGAGCCGCTTCCAGGCCACCGCGCACCGAGGTGATGGGGCTCTTCATGTCGTGAGCAACCGCGTCGGTAAGGGTGCGAAGCTGATTCACAGACGCGGAGATGCGATCCAGCATGGTGTTGAAAGCACGTGCGAGGCGAGCGATTTCGTCATTCGGCTGGCTGGCCGAAAACACCCGGCTGCCCAGATCGGAGGTATCAATGCTCGAAGCAGCGGTGGTGATGGCGTCGACGCGCTTCAGAGTCCGCCGCAGACCGAGGACGGCGCTGAGGAAACCGAAGCCCACCATGCATATCCAGCCGAAGACGAACCACAGCAGGAGATGGAAGAGCAGCTCGCTGGCGCTGGAGTCGAGAAGGCCGAGGTAGATTCTTCCCCCGTCCGTTCCTAAATCCGCAGCCACAACACGAAACGGCGAGCGCCAACCGGCCATTCGGATCGAAATGGCCGTATGCTCGCGGACATTCAGCCTGCCGATGGCATCGATAAAGGGCTGATTATTCGTGGGACCGACCCAGAGTGGGGGCCGGCCGGAGTTGTCTGTCTGCAGAAAAAAAACGGTGTTTTCGGGGAGATGATTTCCCTTTCCGTCGTATGCCAGCTCCTGGGTGGCCAGTTCGGCAACCTCTTCCACGATACGGCCGTAGAGGGCGTCGCGCTGCGTGGTCGACGCCACCTGCTTCAGGGTCTCGCTCTCGCCGATGAGCCAGGAGTCGCCGCGCTCGCGTACTGCGCTGGCTACCAGGCCATACATGAGCACGAATACGGCCGCGCTGCCCACTGCGAAGGCCAAGGTGCTGCGCAAGGCCAGCCGCCAGGCCGCGGTGTGATAAAAAGACCCGCTAATCCGTGAGAACGTACCCAACCCCCCGCATGGTTCGTATGAGCGGTCGTGCTGCTTCCCTGTCCACTTTATTCCTGAGGCGGTGAATGTGCACGTCAACAATGTTGGTCGAGGTATCGATGCGCATCTTCCAGACGTGGTCGAGGACCATGGCGCGGGTCACCACGCGGCCGGCGTTGCGGCATAAATATTCCAGCAGAGCGAACTCCTGCTGGGTGAGCTGAAGCTCAATGCCGTCGCGGTGCGCCTCGCGGCGGATGAGGTCGAGTTCGAGGTCGGCGACGCGCAGCCGGGTGGCTTCCTGCTGGCCCGGCGTGCTGCGGCGCAACAGGGCACGCAGGCGCGCCAGGACCTCAGCCACAGCGAACGGCTTGGTCAGGTAATCGTCCCCGCCGCGTTCCAGGCCGAGGATCCGCTCATCCACCGAGCGGCGCGCGGAGAGGATCAGCACCGGGGCATTGACTCCCTGGGCGCGCAGGCGGCCGATGAGATCCAAGCCGTCCATATCCGGCAGCGTCAGGTCGATGATCAGTGCGTCATGCACTCCTTCGACCGCCAGACGCTCGGCGCCCTTGCCCTCGGCGCAGGCATCCACGCGAAAACCGCCTTCGGTGAGAGCCCGGGTGAGAAAATCGCGAATTGTGTTGTCGTCCTCTACGACGAGCAGCCGCACAGCATTGCCTCCCCTGGCCAGATCCTGATAGTTCCGGTCAGATCCTGATCGCTTCGGCCAGATCCAACGCCTCCTGCCGGAGGCGTTTCGATGAGTGTACGGCCTTGAGCACACTCTCTTACCCTAACCTTCCCCCCGCCTTGCAAAAGGATGACAAATCCGTCATCCGCCATCAATTCGATTACCGATTTCACCACGTCGCAACTGGACGGGCGCGATTTGTCCATGGGAGCAACAGCTTGACGCAGCACCCCCTCTGCCGCGAAGCTGAAAGCAAGGCGGAGGGGTTCGCCTATCCCAACCGCTGCCTCGCCGGCAGCCAATGACTCCTGACTTGCATGCGCCTGATCGAATCGACGCACCCGGTTGACGAATCGGGCTAGATCGAGGCGTCTGGATCGATCAAGGCAGGAGGAGCCGGGAGACGATGAAATATCTATGGGTCGCTTTGGGAGGCGCGCTGGGTTCGATGGCGCGTTATGCGGTAGGACTGTGGATCTATGAGCGCATGGGCACGCGCTTCCCCTACGGAACCTTCGTCATCAATATCAGCGGCTGCTTCATCATCGGCTTCGCGCTGACGGTGCTGGATGAACGCATCGGCCTACCTCCGGCCTGGCGTCTGGCCATTCCAATCGGATTCGTTGGGGCGTATACCACCTTCTCCACCTTCGAATACGAGACCCTGCGCCTGGCCCAGCATGGCCAGGCGGCGACGGGGCTGCTCTATGTCCTGCTCAGTGTGTTGCTGGGATATGGGGCGGTCTGGATGGGTATGGCTGCGGGTCGGGTATTCGCTTAAGCACCTGGAAAGAGCCTTGGGGAACTGCTTTCTTGGTCTCCCACCCTTCACGGTGAAACTGTGAAGAATGGGGCACCCGGCACAGTTTGATTCCATCCCACGTCTCAGAAGCGAGACGTGGGGCACCCGGCCGTTGATTCCGGAATTAAAGCGCTGCCTTCTCTGCTGCCTCTACCGTTTGAGCGATGAGTGTGGCGATGGTCATGGGGCCGACTCCGCCGGGTACGGGGGTATAGGCGGCGCAGCGGTCAATGACCGGGGCCAGTTCGATGTCTCCTACTCCGCCGGGATGATAGCCGGCGTCGACAACCACCGCTCCGTCGCGAATCCAGCCGGCCTTGAGGAACTCCGGCTTGCCGACGGCTCCCACGAGAATCTCGGCGCGGCTGACCACATCCGCGAGATTTTTTGTCCGGGAGTGGCAGATGGTGACCGTGGCGTTGGCTCCCAGCAGCATCATCGCCATGGGTTTGCCGAGTATGGGGCTGCGACCGACCACGACGGCCTCTTTGCCTGCGATCTCAATGCCATACCGCTTGAGCAGGCGCATGATGCCGGCCGGCGTGGCCGAACCGTATGCGGGCTCGTCCATGGCCATGCGGCCGAAACCCTGGCTGGTGACGCCATCCACATCTTTTTCAATCGCAATGCGGTCGAAGCACTCGCGCTCCTCGATCTGTTTGGGCACGGGATGCTGCAGGAGGATGCCCCGAACGCGCGGGTTGGCGTTCAGGTCGTCGATGGCGGTGAGCAGCTGGTGCGTAGTCGTCTCTTCGGGCAGCGAGATGGAGAGCGACTCCATGCCCACGCGGCGGCAGGCGTTGCCCTTCATGCGCACGTAGGTAGCGGACGCGGGATCCGCGCCGACCAGAATGGTAGCGAGGATAGGCGGTTCGCCGCCGGTCTTTTCGAGGAGATTCGTCACCCTGGATGCGAGCTCGACTTCAAGCTCCTTCGCATACGCCTTGCCGTCCAATACCAATCCTGACATGGGATTAGTTTAAGGCTTGCGGCGGGTTAATCGACAACAGCGCTGAGCTGATGGCGCACATCGGCGCCGCGAATCCAGAAGATCACGTCGGTCGCGATGTTAGTCGCGTGGTCGGCAATGCGCTCGAGGTTGCGGGAGACCAGGATCGCGTGGAGCGCGAGGTGGGCAACCTCGGGTCGCTGCTGGATCACGTGAATGAGATCGATATGGGCGACGCGATTCATGCGATCGATCTCGTCATCCATGTCCCGAACCGATTCCGCTACGTGGCAATCGCCTTCGAGGAGAGCCTGAATCGAGGAGCGGATCATGCGGGCGGCGTAGTCGCCCATACCGGCGATGTCGACGGGCAGGTCGAACGGCTGCTCATCGATCAGCTCGCGGGTGCGAATAGCGATGCTCATGGCCTGGTCGCCAATGCGCTCGAGGTCGCCATTGATCTTGATCACCGCCAGGATGAAGCGCAGATCGATGGCCATCGGCTGCTCCTTGGCCAGGAGCTCATAGGCCATCTCGTCCACCTCACGCTGCGCGGCGTTGATGGCGGTTTCGTTTTCGCGCACGTACTGGCAGATTCCGGCGTCGCGCCGGATATAAGCCTCGACCGCGGATTCCAGAGCCTGCTGGGAGAGCGCAGCCATGGCCAGGAGCTTGTCCTTCAGTTCGGCCAGCTGCTGATGGAAATGAATGCGCGGCAAGATTTTCTCCCCAACATGCATTGTGCACCAATGCGTGTAAAAGAGGCGCAAATATTCGCAGCTGCCACCCTTCAGTTACCAGTTTCCAGCGGCCAGTCACCAGTTCTCAGGGTAGTTTGTCTTTTCGAACTATCCACAATCACCTGAGAATTGGGCACTGACAACTAAGAACTTGTCCACTCAAGCCAGGCGTTCTTCCGCCTGCTTCGCCGCTTCAAAGATCTGGTCGAAGGATTCTACGGCGTAGAGCACCTTCTGCATCTCCGAAACCAGGAACTGCTGATCGAGCACCTGGTCGAGATTGAAGTCGCGAATCTCAGGACCGTGGCCGCTGATGACGTATTCCGATTCGCCGTGCGAGGAGATCAGCCCGCTGCCGTAGAGCTTGATCCTGCCATTCTGGCGGATGACCCCGAACTCGACGGTGAACCAGAAGAGGCGGCCCATCTGCTCCAGCTTGTCTTTATATGTGCCGCGGGCGCTAGCCGTGCCGCCGGCGCTGTCTTTCAGCCCAGCGCAGACGCGGCCGTACTCCTGCAGAAAATCGGCGAAGACGGGATGGGCGTGCATGGGAACGTGGCCGAAAACGTCATGAAAGATGTCCGGCTCGGGCGTATATTCGAGCGAATCGCGGCTGCGCAGCCAGGTGGTGGTCGGAAACTGCCGCGTGGCCAGCATCTCAAAGAAGGCGTCGGGCGGCAGAAAACCACTGACCGGCGTGGCATTCCAGCCGGTGCGCGGACCGAGGCGCTTGTTCACCTCGGCTAGATTGGGGATGCTGTCTTCGCGCAGGCCAATCTGGTGGAAACCGTCGAGATATTCGGCGCAGGCATGCTCGTTGAGCTGGGGCATGCGGCGGCGCACCAACTCCGCCCACACCGCATGCTGCTCCGGCGTATAAGCCGCCCAATCCTGCTGGATCAGGTACTGCTCGGCAACGGTAAGAGCGGCGGCTTGAGGATTCATGGGTTTTAGGCTCCGGCAAAACAAATGAGGATTGCATCCTGCAGCTTCGGGTGTCAACCGGAACCGGCGCGAGCGGCTGCACCGATTTTCGTCCTGACACATCTGTATTTTCAGCAGGCTTCGCGAAGAGGCCGCTTTGGAACGGTCTATGACCCAGAACTCCCGTACACAGGACTCCCGGACACAGAACTCCCGGCTCGCTCGCACTCCCCTTTCGGTATTGGACCTGGCTCACGTCCGGCAGGGCGGCACCATCGCTGATGCCTTCCGCAACACGCTGGACATGGCGCAGCACGCGGAGCGGTGGGGATACAAGCGCTTCTGGCTGGCCGAGCACCACAACATTGCCGGCGTCGCTTCGGCTGCGACGTCGGTGCTGATCGGGCATATTGCCGGAGGCACCAGCACCATTCGCGTAGGATCGGGCGGAATCATGCTGCCCAACCATGCTCCGCTGGTGATCGCCGAGCAGTTCGGGACGCTGGAAACGCTGTATCCAGGCCGCATCGACCTGGGCCTGGGACGCGCACCGGGCGGCGATTTCGCCGTCACGCGGGCGCTCCGCAAAGACCTGCGGGCGAATGGCGACGACTTCCCCGCCTTGCTTGAAGAGCTGCAGCATTATTTCGCTCCGGTTCAGCCGGGACAGACGGTGACCGCGATTCCCGGCGCGGGCATCCATGTTCCCATCTGGCTGCTGGGATCGAGTGGATTCAGCGCGGCGCTGGCGGCGGAGCTGGGACTTCCTTTCGCCTTTGCGGCGCATTTTCAGCCGGATAATCTCTTGCCCGCGCTCGACCTCTACCGGCGCAGCTTCAAGCCTTCGAAGATTCTCGACCGGCCGTACGCCATGGCCGGCATTCCGGTACTCGCTGCGGAAACCGACGAAGAAGCGGAGTTTCTCGCCACGACGCCGCAGCAGATGTTCCTGAACCTGATCCGTAATCGTCCTGTCCCGCTGATGCCGCCGGTCAGGCGGATGGAGTGGGACGCCTTCGAGCAGAGCGCGGTCGAAGCCAAGTTCCGCGCCGCGATTGTCGGAGGTCCGGAGACGGTGCGGCAGAAGCTGGAGCTGTTTTTGGACGAGACCCAGGTTGACGAGGTCATGATCGCGTCCAATCCGTACGAGCATTCAGCACGACTGCGCTCCTACGAGATTGTGGCGGAATTGGCCGGGATCTCTCCACGGCGAGAATTGTCGTTCTCGTGAAATCTGCGGTTTAGGGGAAGAAAGCGTTGTCCAGACAACATCGCCGGGGATTACCTCATCGAAATTTCCGTGTGCATAACCTGCACGGAGGGACCCACGCAATGAAAATCAATCGACTGTCCATACCCGCACTTGCCCTGATTCTGGGCACATCTGGATCGGTTCTCGCTTTTGGATACAGCGCCCCGCAGGGGCCGCCGCCGCCGGGATACGGACAAGAGCAGGGTGGTTGGGATGCGCCTCCGGCGGAGTTCCAGGATATTCAACGCCGCGGTTTTCATGACGGTATCGAGGGAGCCCGGAAAGACTTCGACAACCACCGCCCGCCCAGCGTTGAAAACCGGGATGAGTTTCGCCATCCTCCTGTTCCCCGCGATGCGCGCCGTGACTATCGCGACGGATTCCGCCGCGGCTATGAGACGGCCATGCACCACATGATGGGACCTCGCTAAACCAGGCCGGACAACCGTGACCTAACTAATTCCCAATCGCTGCGCGGCTTCTCGTTCCCCGTGAGAGAGTTGCGCGGCGATTTTGCGTTCCAGTGGATCATGACCGGCCGTTCTACAACACATACACAACGGCCTGGCTTTCATTCCCATCCGCGATGACTATTTCAGCGGATAGGCGTCCGATTGCAGCTGCAATGCTTTGTAGGGAGCACCACACCTGCTAGCATCGTAGTTTCCGATGGCAGACACAAAGTTACAGATCATACCCCTGGGCGGATTGGGCGAGTTTGGCATGAATTGCCTCGCCGTTCGCTGGCAGAACGACATTCTCGTTATCGATGCGGGACTCATGTTTCCGGAGTCCGAGTTGCTCGGCGTCGATATTGTCGTTCCCGACATCACTTACCTCGTTGAAAACAAAGAGCATGTTCGAGGGATCATTCTCACGCACGGCCACGAGGATCATATCGGCGGCCTGCCGTGGATCCTCTCCGAGCTCAACGTCCCGGTATACGGCACGGAGTTCACATTGGCCTACGTGGAGGGCAAACTCGACGAACACAAGATGCTCGACGACACCGAGCTGATCGAGATCGCTCCCGGAGCGAAGTTCTCGCTCGGGCCGTTCACGGTTGAGCCCATCCGCGTGACGCATAGCCTGGTGGATTGCGTGGCCCTGGCCATTGAAACCCCAGTCGGTGTGATCGTACACACCGGCGACTTCAAGATCGACCTCTCACCGCCGGATGGCAAGGCCTTCGACCTTCACAAATTTGCCGAATACGGCAAGCGCGGTGTACTGGCGCTGCTGCAGGACTCGACCAACGTCGACCGCCCCGGCTATACGCCGAGCGAATGGTCGGTCAAGCCGCGCCTGGACGAGGTCTTTTCGCGCACCAAGAAGAAGCTGTTCTTCAGCTGCTTCTCGTCCTCGATCTATCGCATTCGGATCGCCCTCGATCTGGCTCACTTCCATGGCCGCAAAGTAGCCGTGGTGGGGCGATCGATGGTGGAATCCTCGGAGATCGCGCAGGACCTGGGTTATCTCGATCTGCCGCCGGGTCTGCTGATTCATCCCGGCCAGATCAACGACTTCGCGCCGGAAAACATGATGATCCTCATCAGCGGCACGCAGGGCGAGCCGATGTCCGCGCTGAGCCGCGCCGCCGTGGACAATCACAAGCACGCGCACATTCTGCCCGGGGATACCGTGGTGCTGAGCTCGCGGGTGATTCCCGGCAACGAGAAGAGCATCTATCGCGTCATCGATCACCTCTATCGTCGCGATGCGCATGTAATCTACGACGACGGCGCGTCGGGGCTGATCCACGTGAGCGGACACGCGAGCCAGGAAGAGCAGCGGCTGATGATCAACCTACTCAAGCCGAAGTTCTTCATCCCGGTGCACGGCGATTATCGTCACCTGAAGAAGCATGCGGAGCTGGCGCAGAGCATCGGCGTCGTCGATCAGGCACTGGTGATCGAGGATGGCGACGTTCTGGAGCTCGATCGCGAGAGCGCGCAGAAGAAGGGCAAGGTCACGGCAGGACGGATCTGCATCGACTCGGGCTCGACCGCCGATGTCGTCGAAGATATCGTCATCCGCGACCGGCGCCATCTGTCCGAAGACGGCTTCGTGCTGCCCATCCTGACCATCAACAAGCTGAGCGGCAAGGTCGAACGCCAGCCGGAGCTGGTCACGCGCGGCTTCGTAGCCGAATCCGGGCTTCTGGAGTCGGCGCGGCAGGTAGTGGCTTCGACGCTGGAGAATTCGAGCGCCGAAGAAAAGGCGGACTACGGCGTGATCAAGGAAAAGATCCGCGTCGACCTCAAGCGGTATATCCAGAAGAACACCAGCCGGCGGCCGCTGATTATGCCGGTCATTCTGGAGATCTGATTCACGAGGGTGAGAACGATGACCTTTCGCGGCTTTCTGCTGATTGGTTGTATCTCGGTTCTGGGCATTCCTGCGTGCCATGCGCAGGCTTGCCCTTCGACGAATACTCTTCCCGAACTGATCAAAGCTTTGGATGACGCGGTGAGCGGGCCGGGAAACAAGGATCGCACCTGTCTCCGCGGATTGATGGCGCCCGACGCGAAGTTGATTCCGGTCTCGAAGTCTCCGGAAGGCAAGTGGGAGTCGCAGCCTCTGACCGTCGAGGATTGGGTCACACGCGTGGCGAAGCGTGGTGACAAAGAGTTTTACGAGCGCCAGGTGAAGTACTCTTCGCAGACCTTCGGCCAGATCGCTCAGATCTGGAGCACCTTCGAAATTCGCCCCACTCCCGATGGCAAAGCGATGGCGCGCGGCATCAATGCGATTCAAGCCATCCGGGAGGGGCCAGGGGACGGCTCGGGCTGGAAGGTCACGCAGATCATCTGGAAAGATGAATCGCCCGGCGATCCCGTGCGTGCAAAAGATCTGCCCTAAACTGCCTTCTTTTGCGCTTCCACGTACTCGCGCAGAGCAGCATTGATGCGGCTCTGGTAGCGCCTGCCGATCTTCCTGAAAAATGACACTACATCCGCATCGAGGCGGAGTGTGATCTGCTGCTTGTTCTCGGCGGGGATCAGAGCACCGGGCCGCGTCCAGTCCTTTTTATTGTGCTGGGGCGGGATGTCGCTGTAGTCGATCTCAGCATCGGTCATGTTGAGCAGCCTGGCTTCCTGCTTTGGCGTCATCCGGGGTGGATTGGCCGGGTCGAGAGTGTATTTAACCGTTCCAGTAGGCTTCGATTTCATCGCGGTCGGCCTTTCTTACAGAAATAAATCGGATATCGTCGCCACGCACACATAGATCGCTGTGACGAGAATTTGCCCAGCGAGGCCGATGCGATCCAGCGGGTCTCGCCATAATCCTCGCTGTCTTCCAGACGCTCTAGACGATTGGAGTCCTTAAAGACTTTCGTCGCGAAAGAAAAGCTCACCCCGTGCAGCCTTGCGTGTGTCCCACTGGAACCCCACGGAATTATGTTGCTACATTTGTAGCTACATCACTTGACCAAACCAGAAATACTCGTTGCCTCCTCGCCTATGATGAAAAGAGACATGACCGACGAAGCCTTGCTCACTCTCGATCAGTTTCAAGCCGCTCAGGCCCGCATACGCGGGGTAGCCGCGCACACTCCTCTGGTCTCTCTCTCTTTCTCCGGCATTGCCGGCGAGGCTTGGATCAAGGACGAATCGAAGCAGCCGATTGGCAGCTTCAAACTACGCGGCGCTTACAACAAGATTGCTCAACTCAGCGATGACCAGCGGCGGCGCGGCGTGATCACCTATTCCAGCGGCAACCATGCGCAGGGGGTGGCGTATGCGGCGCGGGCGGTAGGCGCGAAGGCGGTGATCGTGATGCCGTCAAATGCTCCTGAAGTCAAAAAGCAGGCCACGGCCGCGCTGGGCGCGGAGATCATTGAAGTAGGGCCGGCGAGCTCCGATCGCAAACTTAAAGCCGAGGAACTCGAAGCGAAGTTCGGCTACGTGATGATTCCACCCTATGACGATCCGCAGATCATCGCCGGACAGGGCACGTGCGGCCTGGAAATTCTCGAAGACCTTCCCGACGTTGACCTGGTCCTGTCTCCGGTAAGCGGCGGCGGATTGTTGAGCGGCGTTGCCGCAGCCATTAAGCATCTGAAGCCGGAGGTACGGGTGTTGGGCATCGAACCCGAGCTCGCCGCCGACGCGCAGGAGAGCTTTCGCGGAGGCAAGCTGGTGAGCTGGCCCGCGGAGATGACCACGCGCACCCTCTGCGACGGGCTGCGCACGCAGAGCCTGGGCGAGCTGAATTTTCTGCATGTGCGGGCCTTCGTCGACGACATCCTGACCGTAACCGAGGACCAGATACGCCAGGCCATGCGAACGCTGTACGCTGGCGGGCTGACACCGGAGCCGAGCGGCGCGGTGACAACGGCAGCGGTTCTGTTTCATCAGACCGAGCTGCTTCCCTACCGCAAAGTGGTTGCCATCCTGAGCGGCGGCAACGTCGAGCCTGAGGTACTGCGGGCGATTCTGGCTGATCGCTGACGCTGGGTGTCCACATCTCAGTTGCGAGATGTGGACACCCAGCGTGGTGCGGAAGACCGCACCTGGCGTGATGCGGAAACGTGAGAACCGGCGACGAGGCGGCATTTGATGGGGCGTATATTGAAGTCGAAACCAATGCTGACCAATCGACGTCTCACCATCGTCATGCGACACCTGCGACTCCTCCCCACTCTTCTGCTGATGCTCGGTGCGGCCTGCGCTTTCGCGCAGAAACGCATGCCTCAGCTGCAGATGCCGAAAAACGGTACGCAGGCGACCGTCATCCGCGTCGCCAACCTGTATGTGCAGGCGGATGAATCTGCAGATCGCGGAGGCCAGATCACTCCGGGACGCGAGCTGATCATCGTCGAACGCAGCGGGAAGTGGCTACGAGTCTTTGCCAACGTGGATGCGCCGGAATCGCGCAAGGCCGACCAACCAGTGATGGAGGAGAACCAGCAGGTAACGCCCGTCTCCGGCTGGATGATCGACAAGGGCGTCGTCGATACGAATACGCCGCACGGGGATCAGATTCTCTTTGGCGAAGGAGTAGCAGCGGAGAACGCCGCGACCGAGCCGCACCCTCCGCCGCGCGCCGCGCTGGATGCGCGACTACTCTACCGTCGCGTGGTCGAGATGTATCCGCAATCGCCGTTGACGCCGGAGGCTATGTGGCGCGCTGCGGATGTTCGCTGGCAGCTGCAGCGAGCCGATGCCGCGACCCTGCCCTCGGCGCACGAGAAAGAGAACTATCTCCGCGAGCAGATGGACGAAGACGAGATGCGGAAGATCGAGAAGTATTTTCCGCATACTAAGTGGGCCGACCTCGCTGCTTACGACCTGATCGACAACAAGCTGTGCGGCGACTGGCAGGGAGCGGAGAAGTGTCCCGAAAAAGAGACGGATATCTACCTCAAATACGTAGACGAGCATCCCGACTCGCCGCGCGCGCCTGAAGCGCTCTACAACGCCGCATGGCGCATGGCCGCAGCCGGCGATATGTGGACTGCCGACGGCAACGAGGGCCGCGCCAAAGAGGATCGCGCGCATTCCCAGGACATCGCCGGGCGTCTGCAGTCGAAATACCCACAGTCGGTGTCGGCGTCGCGGGCAGCGGACTTGGCATTCAAGGTGCAGCAGGGGATCGCGATTTACGGCAGCGACAGAGAGTGACTAGATCGGCGGAATGTGTTCTAACAGCTCTTTTGGCAGAGGGTCAGATTAACTGTTGAAACTCTAAAGCGGGAAACGATCACTGTATAACAAACGATGACGATTGATGGCGTTTGTAATACAATGACGCTATATCCGTTACGCTCGTAGGCGAGCATGTATCCAGCCCCCAGAAATGGGGGCTTTATATTTTCTAACTATGAACAGTTCTAAGATTGTTGTGCTGATTGACGGCGGACACCTCCGCGCTCTAGCAAACAAGGCCAAGAAGACTTACGTACCCGATTTCATCGAGAAGTTTGCACACTCCTGCAAATCTGCCGACGAGGATCTTTTTCGGATTCTCTATTACGACTGCGCTCCCTATGTTGGCGTTCAGAAGCTTCCGGTTTCAGGAATGGACTTTCAATTTCAAGGTTCAGATAAGTGGCTACACGAGCTTTCGCACAAAGATCTTTTCGCCGTGAGAAAAGGCGTCTTGAAGTTTCGGGGATTCAAACCGAAGAAGACTCCAGTCTCCTCTCCGGCACAGCTCTCCGATGCCGATTTCGAACCACTCTTCGAGCAAAAGGGCGTTGACATGCGAATCGGCCTCGATATAGCTGCGTACGCCGGCAATCATTCGGTAGATCGGATTGTCTTGATTTCCAACGATACGGATTGCGTTCCAGCACTGAAATACGCCAGGAAGGCTGGACTCCAAACAGTAATGATTGAACTGCCGGGAGTGCGCCTTGCGCCCGAGCTTCTAGCTCATTGCGATTTTAAGCGAGGAGTGCCTTGGCCTTAGAAGGATTACCCGGACGGCAAGTCCCTTAGCGAGGTCGATTCCTCCCCGGCTTTTTCTCCAACCGTTCGCTCTGCTCTGAAATAATGAGAATGCTCTGGGGGTTCGGACTGTTTGGCCGTCTTTCGGCGGCGAACACTGCGTTGTGCCTGAATGAAACCCCTGAAACTCGTTACTACGCCCACCCGCAATCGCCGCCTGAATGAACTGATCGGCCTGCTGGTGCTGGTCTCCGCGATCCTCCTTTTCCTCGCCCTCGTCTCCTATCGACCTACCGACCCGTCCTTCGATACGGTTGGCGGCCTCGGCAACGGACGCCCCGCGCATAACTGGACGGGCCTCATCGGCGCGTGGATTGCCGACCTTCTACTACAAGTTGAAGGGCTCACGGCATTCTGTGTGCCTCTGCTGGCCGGCGCGCTGGGATGGACCTGGCTGCGTTCGCGTCCCGCAGGATCTCCGGGCGCGAAGCTCTTCGGCATTCTTCTGTGCACCATCTTCGGACCGGCGTTGCTGGGACTACTGCCGGGCCACCTGCGCTTTCTCTACGGCCTGCCCATCGCCGGATTGGTGGGACGCCTCACTTCCGACGCGCTGGTCGCGTGGCTGAACTATCCCGGCGCCTGCGTGATTTCGGCCAGCATGGTGGCCATCGCCATCTACCTTTCGACCACCTTCAGCTTCAACACGGCGCGCGAGTGGCTGGCCATCCGCTTCGCCTTCCTGATGGCCTGGCGCGATCGCTGGCGCAACTGGCGCACCGCAGGCGCCCGGGCCAAAGAGTTAAAGGCCGAAGCGCGACAGGACAAGATCCGAGAAAAAGAGCTGGCCAAGGCCCGCAAGGCGGCGGCCAAGCTGGAGAAACAGGATTTCCAACGCGGTAAGATCGTCGAGCCGATTGCCGAACCGTTTGCAGATGCCAGCGAAAGCGACGCGCCAAGCAACGAAAGCAGACCCCGGGAAAGCAGACCCCGGCAGCAAGGCTTCGCCGAGATGTTCGCCGAGGAGCCGGCCGCGCCCAGCATCTGGGAGCAGATTCCTCAGGCCCGGATTCCCGATCCTGAGCCAATTCCGGAGCTGGTAGCCGAGCAGGCGCCTCAGCCGGTAATGAAGCCGCTGCTCGTAACCAAGCGTGAACCCAGGCCCGATCCGACATCCGACCCGAATATTGCCGTGGCCGGCCGCGCCGACGCCGATGCGCGGCCGGTGACCGTCGCGCCCAAATCGGTGAGCGGCTTCAAGCTGCCGCCCAGCACGCTGCTACACCGCAGCGAAGATACGCAGACCGTTCGCGAAGACGAGCTGCGCGTGGAAGCGCAAATCCTGGTGGAGAAATGCGCCGAGTTCGATGTGACCGGCCAGGTGGAGCGGATCAATCCCGGACCAGTGGTGACGACATTCGAATTCCGCCCCGATGCGGGCGTGAAGTACAGCCGCGTGACGGGGCTTGCGGAAGACCTCTGCCTCGCCATGCGCGCGGAGAGCATCCTGATCGAGCGCATGGCGGGCAAGAGCACGGTCGGCATCCAGGTGCCGAACCTTGACCGCGAGACCATCTGGCTGCGCGATGTGATCGAAGCGGAAAGCTTCCGCACCGGCAAGAGCAAGCTAACGCTGGCCATGGGCAAGGACATCAACGGACGCATCGTCGTGGCCGACCTGGCCACGATGCCGCACGTGCTGATCGCCGGATCGACGGGCAGCGGCAAATCCGTCGCCATCAACGCCATGATCATGTCGGTGCTGTTCAAGGCCACGCCGGCGCAGGTGCGGCTGATCCTGGTCGATCCCAAACGCGTGGAACTGGGCATGTACGAAGGCATTCCGCACCTCTTTACGCCGATCATCACCGAGCCCAAGCTGGCGGCGAATGCGTTAAGAAATGCTGTCCGCGAGATGGAGCGCCGGCTGAAGCTGCTGGCTTCGCGCAGCGTGCGCAATATCGACCAGTACAACAAGCTCTTTGAGACTGGATTGCCCAGCCTCTTCGACGACGCTCCGGACGAAGAGCCGCTGCCTTACATCATGATCATCATCGACGAGCTGGCCGACCTGATGATGCTGGACAAGGCCAATGTCGAAGAGGCCATCACGCGCCTCGCGCAGATGGCGCGCGCGGTCGGCATTCACCTCGTTCTCGCTACGCAACGGCCTTCTGTCGACGTGATTACCGGATTGATCAAGGCGAACGTGCCGACGCGCATGTCCTTCCGGTTGGCAACTAAAGTCGACTCGCGCACCATTCTGGACTCGAACGGCGCCGAATCGCTGCTGGGACGAGGCGACATGCTCTTCCTGCCGCCGGGCACTTCGCGCCTGCAGCGCGTGCATGCTCCGTTCGTGACGGAAAAAGAAATCGCTGCAGTTACAGATTTCTGGAAGAAGCAGGGACAGGCCGAGTACGTGCAAGGCTTCCTCGAACCGCCCAAGGATGCGCAGGGTCGCGACCTTGATGCTGGCGGAGATGGTGACGACAACGACGACGAGCTCTTCCAGGATGCGGTGCGCTTGGTGCTGGAGTTCGGCAAGGCATCCACTTCCCTGCTGCAGCGGCGGCTGCGCATCGGCTATGGACGCGCCGCGCACCTGATCGACATGATGGAGCGCGACGGCATCGTCGGTCCGGCCGAGGGATCGAAGCCGCGCGAGATTCTCAAACCGCCGGACTGGCTGAACGAGATGGAGACATCGTTGCGATAACAGAAAAGCGTGACCCCTGGGTCACGCTTTTTTGCTGCAACAAATTCGCATGCAGATCGATGTCTCTTCAGATTTCAGCGGGTGAGCAGAGCGATACGTCGTGTATCGTATCCGGCAGCGTATCCGATTTATACTCGACGGTTGAGGAATTGGAGTCTTGAAGACATCCACAAACGTAAGCCGCCGGCGTGAAGAGAGCGAGAGAACGGCAGCCAAGGGCGGACGCCCGAGAAGCGAACAGCTCCATCAGGCGATTCTCCAGGCTGCCGTGCATCTGGTTTTGACCTCCGGCTTTCGCTCGTTGAGCATGGATGCGATCGCCGCCGAGGCTGGTGTCGGCCGCATGACCATCTATCGGCGCTGGCCCAACAAAGCAGCCATCATCATGGCCGCGTTCGTCATGCGCGTCGACCCGGGCACGCTCTTCAAGCCCGCCGATAACTTTATCGAGAGCATTCGCCTGCAGATGCGGACCATGGCCAAGGCCTTTCGCGGAAGGGACGGAGCACTCATCCGTGTTCTTCTGGCCGAGGCGCAATTCGATCCGGAACTGGCCAAGGCTCTTCGCGAGCAATGGACCCTGCCACGGCGAAAGATGGCGGCCGAATACTTCCGCAGCGGCATACGCGACGGGATTCTACGCGCCGATATCGACCCCGAAGCCATGATCGATATCCTCTATGCTCCGCTTTACTACCGCTTGCAGATGGGTGTCGGCGCACTCTCTGACGCCTATGTGGATGAGGTCTTTGAGCATGCCATGAAAGGGCTGCTCCATGGCACAAAATAGTCGTTCCGCCTATTTTGCGTTTGGGCTGCGCAGGCTGAGCCAGTCTTTCTGATAGGCGAAGCTCACGGTGAGCAGGAGTGCGCCAAGCCCGAGAAAGCTGAAGATGCGATAGCCCTGGCTAAGCTGGCGTGTATCGAAGAGGAAGACCTTGGCGATGCTGAGCGCAAGCAGCACCAGCCCCTGCCAGCGAAGAAATGCTGACTTCTTCCAGAAGCCCGCAGCGAGCAGCGCCGCTCCCGACAACATGAACCAGGCGGAATAGCTGAATTGCTCGTCAATGGAGTTCCCTCCTGAAGTCAATCCAGACGCCCAGTAAGCGTGAATCTCGATGCAGACGGCGATCATCAGCAGCAGCGTTGCGGTCAAGCCGGAAGCCCCGGCGAGGGAACGCCATGACAGGAGCGCATCTTGAATCGGCGTCTCCTCTGCGCTCTTGCTCATGGCCAGTCGCGCCGCGAAGAGGCAGGCCGCGATGGCCCATGCGTATGTCGCGAAGCGGGTATTCAGCAGAATGGTGTTTGCAGCAGGAGGGTTGAAGAAAGCCGTAGGCATGACGAGTGCAACCACTCCCAGCGCCAGCAAGCAGATTGCGAGCGGCCGAAAGACGCGGACATTCCGCTTTGCCGCGAACCACAACAGAATCGCGAATTCGAGAAACCAGCCGATGGCGATCCAGCGCCCGTGCGCTTCCATGGGAATCGCGAGGGTGATGAAGAAGACGCTGAGGATGAGATAGATCGAGGGCAGCACGACCGGTGCACCGGACGACGCTCCCTGGCGGCCGAGGCGCAGCATCCCCAGGTAGAAGGCCGCGAAGGGCAGGGCGATCCAATGCCGCAATTCCAGATGCTGCGGGTTGCTCAACAGAATGAAGACTTCGAGGAAAGCAATCGTCGCATTGAGTGCGGGCAGGATGCGAAGCGTCAGGCTATCTTCGATGAGATAGCCGCCGGAGCCGGTGGAAAACCTGAGACTGCGCAGCAGCTGCGGCGAGATGGCGAAGATCAGAAAGAAGGCCAGGATGAAGAACAGCGTGAGCCCGAATCTCTCGTCGGCGTAGTCGCTCGCATACCATCCGACGGCGTAAAAGGTGGTTCCCGCGAATGCGGCGATCAGCAGCCGCGACCATGGCCGGAGCGTGATCAATGCCACCACCGCAATATCCAGCACCAGGAGATAGCTGAAGAGGGTCAGCTCGTTGCCTACATGCACGGAGAGCAGCATGGGGGTGATGAATCCGCCGATGGCCGCATAGAAGGCGAGCACCTCCGAATTCTGCATCCAGCACATCAAGGCATTCATGGCGGTGATGAGAATCATCGCGACAAACGCCGCGCTGCCGGGGACCAGATGAAAGAGCGCATAGGCCGCCCACATGGAGAGATAGAGCACTCCGGTGGCGATGGCTTTGAGCGAGTAGGAGAAGGCGCGATATCCGGTGATGCGGAAGCGCTCGGAAAAGGCGATGAGACAAGCGCCAGCGACGAGACCGACGATCACCCGGCCAGGCGGCCCGATCCATCGATTATCGATGGCCAGCTTGAGGAACCAGGCCGCGCCGATGAGCACCGCGACGATGCCGATGCGGTTGAAGAGCTGCGAGCCGATGCGCGACTCGAGCGACCTGCCCGAGTTGTCGGCCTGCGAAGGGACAGCACGCGGAGCTTTCGGAGGATTTGCGGCCGGGCTGGCCGGGCTGGGCCATAGTGCGGCCGGCATCGGTGCGGCCGGCATCGGCGCTGAAGTTGCAGAAACCGGCGATTCAACGAATCGTGCCTCCAGCCGGGCGACGCGCTCTTTAAGATCGGCGATTTGCTGACGGAGCTCTTCGTTTTCGCTGCTCATCCCGGCGACTCTAGTTCAATGTACAGGTTGCGGCGAAAAAGAAAAAAGGGAGCCCGATGGGGGCTCCCGGATGGAGGACGAATCTTTGGTGCGAGCGGGCGTTCCCCTCAGCGGCTGAAGCCGCACTCATTTTGCTTGATTGAGTATGGCCTGAAGGCCGTACCCTTCCAAGACCAAGACTTTGGCAACGACCAAGACTTTGGCAACAAATTTGGGAGCCCGATGGGGCTCCCAAATTTGATGCAGTTAAATCTCGTTTGCGGCTCAGTAGATGATCTTCAGGCCGAACTGGATGATGCGGGGCTCGTAGGTGCTGGAGATCTGTCCGCCGCTGGTCGGGATACCGCCAGTGATGGCCGAGATGGGCGTGGTTGCGCCCGTTCCCAGAACTGAGGTCGTCGTTCCCTGCGTGCCGCTGATGGTGCTGGGCAGGTACAGGTTGGTGTGGTTGAAGAGGTTGTAGAACTCGGTACGGAACTCGACCTTCAGGCTCTCGATCGGTGTGCTGAATCTCTTGTTCAGAGCAAGATCGGTTTCGTTGAAGGGCGGCGTGCGTCCGGGATTGCGCGAGGCATTGCCGAAGGGGCTCAGGGCGTTACCCGCCGCATCCTTGATCGCGGGCAGCACGAAGGCGTTGTAGTTGATGTAGTTCACGTAGCCGGAGTTGGCCGCGCGATGCGACGTCCCCTGCGTGACCCTCTGTCCCGCGACCCGGTTGGGACGGTATTCGTTGGCTCCGCGATAGGTAGCCGAAATCTGCTGCGAGACCTGCTGGGCGGAGTTGGGAGTGTAGGTGATGTTGAAGGGCGTTCCGGCATCGGCCGTGTTGATCACGCTCACCTGCCATCCGCCCAAGATCGCATCCGTCGGCGCGTTGATACCGGAGAAGTATTGCCGGTTGCGGCCGAAGGGCAGCTCGTAGACCAGGCTGGTCACGTTGGAGATGGGCAGGTTGTAGTCCGATTGCGAATAATCGGCCGCGATGTTGTAGGCATTCTGGGGCGAGGGCGTATTGCCTTCGAGCGACGCACTGGCGTTATCCAGCGAGTGCGACCAGGTGAAGGAGTTCAGCAGCGTAAGACCGGAGACGAAGCGCTGCTCATACCGCACCTGCAGCGCGTTGTAGTTCGACCAGAATTGGTTCAGCGCTTCGGTGATGTCGCTCGGCCAGTTGCCGAAGGGACGCGCGAAGCCGTTCGCCGGATTCTTCTGGTTTCCGTTGAGGAAGCCCTGCAGCTTCAGGCCGTGGTTGCCGACATACGCGATGTCGAGAACGGTGTTTTTGGCCAACTGCTGCTGAACGCTCAGGAAGTAGCTCTCGACATAGCTGTCGCGCGTATTCTTCGGAACCCAGGTGATGTTGTCGGTGGCGGGATTGAAGGTGGTGACCAGGCCGGTAGGAAAGCCCTGGCTGGCCGTGGCATAGCAGCTTGGAGTTGCCTTACCGACCGCAATGATCTGTGCGGGCAGTGGCGTGGTGCACTGGTTGGTCGTCGACGGAGCGATCTGAGTGACGGCCGCGAACTGCGCCTGCGGCGCGTTAATGCCCAGGATGTCGCCCGAGCCGGCGCGAGTGTAGTGGACGTACGAGGTACCGAAGCCTCCGCGGACTGCAGTTTTCGACGTCGCGGCATAAGCGAAGCCGACGCGCGGCGCGAAGTCGTTCAGGTCGGGATTGACCAGGGTGCTGCCATAAACGCCGCCTTTGCTGACCGGCGTAATGCCCGTTCCCGATGCGCCCGGAGTGGTGGTGAACACGGTCTGCGAGGCGGGGTCGAAGTTCGAGATGAAGTGATTCTGCTCCGAATAGGGCGAGCCGTACTCCCAGCGCAATCCCAGGTTCAGGGTCAGGTTGGGAAGGACCTTCCAGTCGTCCTGCGCGTAGGCGCTGTCCAGCGTCTGGCGCAGGTGGGCGACGAAGTAGTTCGCGAGCTGATAGCTGGTGGTGGTGCCGAAGAGGAAGTCCGCCCAGTAGGTATCGGATACGGGTGAGGTCGGCGCTGCGGTGCCCGACGAAGTCTTGGCGCACGCTGCGTTGATCGCCGGGTCGCACAAGCTGTAGCCGCTGCCGTAGGTCCATGACCCGTACAGCGGATTGTTGTCGTTCACCGCCATCCATACGTGTTCGTATTCATAGCCGAACTTCAGCGAATGATTGCCCTTCACCCAGGTGAAGTTCGCCTTGGGATCGAGCAGCGCCGGGTTCTGCCACTGCGGATTGGTGCTCTGCCGTCCGAAGCCGGTAAAGCCGGAGATGCCGATCGATGGCAGGCCGCCGGAGACTACAGAGTTCTGGGGCAGTCCTGGAATCGAAAAGGCGTTGTCGCCAATCGACAGGCTGAACTTGCCGGCCTTGGTGCGCGAGAGTCCCACACGCGCGTCCAGGATCTTGTTGGCGCCGAAGAGATGCGTGTAGCCCAGCGCCACCTGCTGGTCCAGGATGCGGATGGTGCCGTTGGTCTGCCCATCCAGCGGCAGGGGAATAGCAGGGAAGTTGACGCCGGTCTCTTTACGGTCGCTGATGCGCAGGAACCACGAGCTGCTGGGGTTCTGCTGATAATCGAGGCGAAGATCGCCCTTGTCGGAGTTGTCGGTGAAGGGAATCTGCGCGGAGTAGTCGTTGGTGTTCAGACCGGTGCTGGCAAGCCCCGAAGCCGGCAGCTGGTTCTCGAAGGTCTTGAAGGAACCGACGATGGCGCGGGACAAAGGATCGATGGCTGCGGCCGGAATCGGCTGGCCTGCCTGATAGACCGCGCCCGTCGCTGCATCCTTCACTGGGACCACCAGAATTCCATTGAGCTCGTTCTGGGTCGGAAGCGTGAACACGTTGAGCGGGGTAAGGGTCTGCCGGAAGCCTTCGTAGTCGACGAAGAAGAACAGCTTGTCCTTCATAATGGGACCGCCGAAGTCCATGCCGAACTGGTTGCGGTTGAAGGCAGGCTTCTTGAAAGGAACCACGGCGCCCGTGTTGCTGACTACGTTGGGCTTGAAAAAGCCGTCCGCGTTCAGATCGGTATTGCGGAGGAACTCATACAGCGTGGCGTGGTATTGATTCGTGCCGTTGGCGGAGGCCACGTTGACGGTGGCGCCCGAAGAGCGGCCGTATTCCGCGCTCTCGTTGTTGGTCACCACGCTGAACTGCGCCACCGAATCCGGCGGAACGGCGATGATCTGGTTGTCGAAACCCTGGTTGCTCTCGCCGTAGGCGTTGTTGTCCATGCCGTCGAGCAGGAAGTTGTTGAACATGCTGCGCTGGCCGTTGATGTTGTACGCGCCCTGGCGCACCAGGCTGTTGATCGAGCTGGTGGTTGCTGCGGTCGGAGCCTGGCGGGAGCCGGTCACCAGGCCCAGCAGGTCGGAATAGTTGCGGGTGACCAGGGGCAGAGCCTCGGTCTGGTAGTTCGTAATGTTCTGGCCGCGCTGACTGGAATCGGTCTCGAGCTGGAGCGCTACACCGTTCACTTCGACGGTAGTCTGGGTCTGCCCGGGCTGCACCTTCAGGTCGATACGCTGCCGCTCGCCTACCGAAATGGTGATGTTGTCGGCTGCCGCGGGTGCAAATCCGGTTGCCGTCGCGGTGATGCGATAGGTGCCTCCGCGCAGGGAGGGAACTTCGTATTCGCCGTTGCCATTGGTGGTGGCGGTGTTTTTAATTCCCGTTGCGGTATTTAAGACTTCGATCGCTGCGCCGGAAACCGCGGCTCCGCTGGAGTCGGTGATGGAGCCGACGAGGCTTCCGTTTTCGAATTGAGCGTGAGCTAAGCCACAGAATATAAACGATATAATAAGGCCAACCCAAAATTTAAGTGCTACATTCTGTTTTTTGTACATAGTTCATAGGATAAAAATTCATTGCAAAGACCCGGTGAACTTGTTGCGAACGCACGGTAAATCGGCCCGCTTCCCGGCCGAAAAACATCGCATTTAGGGCAACGCGCATCGAAGCAGTAACTGGGTTCTGTTACTTTTTTCTGTTACCGTCATCGGTTTTTGATTTTGAATCACGCTGTCGGCCCTTATCGCTTTTAGGCCTGCGAGCCAATTCTCTCGTCCTAGCGATGTTTTCTCGGGAAACGAACTAATGCCCGGAAGCACCATTACATCTACATCGTTTCCTCAATCTGTTTTCAGGGAGTACACCTCATGCCGGACAAGGTCCGCAGCCGGGAGCAGCCAACGGTTCTGGTCATCGACGATGACGAGGTGAGCCTTGAGGTCATCAGCGTGATGCTCGATTCGGCCGGCTATCGAGTGCTGCAGGCTCCGGCAGGCGACAAGGCGTTGAAACAGCTGGCCGGGCTTCCAGCGGGAAGCGGACCATCTGTCGTTCTGGCCGATCTTCGGATGCCTGGGCTGTGCGGCCGGGAGTTGGCCTTGGCCATACGGGCTTTGCTGCCGAAGGCGATGATCGTGGCCATGAGCGCGACACCCGGAGACGAGGACGGCTATGACGGATTTGTCGGCAAGCCGTTCCATCCCGCCTCGCTGCAAAAGCTCACTCTGCAGCGGCAGCGAGCCGGTCAACGCGCGCGAGGGAAGACTGCTCCTCTCGACGATCCTAAAGCGCCTGTGCTCGACGAGCAGATCTACAGCAAGCTGCAGCGCATGATGCCGGCCGCGTCATTGGCGGAGGTTTATCGGGTCTGCATCGGAGACGCTCGTACCCGGGCGCTGGAGATGCGGGACTTGGTGTCCAAAGATAAAGCGGACGCGCAAACGCTGCGGCGATTGGCCCATTCGATCAAGGGCGGAGCCGGCATGGTGGGAGCGCGGCTGCTGGCCAAAACCGCGGCCCAGATTGAACTCGGCAGTTACCGAAAGGATGATCTTCCGGATTCGATAAATAATTTGTTGGACTGCTGTGACCAACTCCAGCGTATCCTGATGTCGAAAGTTAAAGCCGGTTGACCAATTAATTGACCATGACCCTGCGGACCAAACCAATGAAAAATCCCCCTGCCCGTAGCAAAACGTCCGGCTTGCCCGATGTTCGCATTCTGCTTGCGGATGACCATCCCGTGGTACGCATCGGCGTACGCAACATGCTGCAATCCGATGAAGGATTCAGCGTGGTCGGCGAAGCTGGCGACGGCGATGAGGCCATCACCCAGACGCTCGACCTGCTCCCCGACATTCTCCTGCTTGACCTGAACATGCCGCGACTCCCTGGTCTCGAAGCGATGCGCGCCATCATGAGCGGATCGCCCACGGTGAAGATCATCCTGCTCACCAGCACCGTCACGCCCCAGGAGATCATCGAGGCGCTGCAGATCGGCGCCCGGGGAATCGTGCTCAAGGATGCCCTTGCCGATCACCTGAGCAATGCGATTCGCACCGTAGTCGCCGGCGATTACTGGATCGGCGGACGGCGCGTCGTGAATCTGGTGGGCGCACTGCACGAACTGATGAAGCAAGCCGCCGTTCCGGAGCGTAAAACCTTCGGTCTCACGCCTCGAGAGATGGAAGTGGTGGGCTGCATCGTGGAAGGCTGCAGCAATCGCGACATCGCCAAGCAATTCACGCTGAGCGAAGAAACCGTCAAGCGGCACTTATCGAATATCTTCGATAAGACGGGCGTTTCGACGCGATTGGAACTTGCGATGTTTGCGCTTGCGCACCGATTGGTTGCCCCGCAAGCATAATTTTTCCTTACCATAGTTACACTTCTTCCGGCTTCGAGCGCTTATGAAAGGCGCTTGAGCCACCCCTATCTTCATTCTTCGCATCCATGCTTATCGGACGCGCGCAATAAGAGCCCTTCAAGCGCGCGATACCCCTGGGCCGCTTCGCGCGCCGGAGAAAGATGGATTGAAGATATGAAGAAGAAACAACTCTTGACTTGGATAACATGTGCGGCGTGCGGAGTAGCCGGCGCGCAGGAAATGAATCCCACAGCGAATCACCAATGGCCTCAACAGCAGCAGCAACAGCCGCAGGCAGAAATGCGGGACGGCGTGCCTGTTTACAAGGTAACTGTGGTCGGCCGGGATATTCCCGCGATCAACTACTTCCATCGCAGCGGAGCGACCAAGATCGGCTTCCAGGGAACGAGCTTGATGGCTCAAAGCAAGGGTTCGGCATCGGTCGAAAGCCGGCGCGGCCGCATGGTCATCGACGCTAAATTCGAAGGTTTGGTTCCGGCCAACAGCTTCGGCGTTGAATATCTCACTTATGTTCTTTGGGCGATTACTCCCGAAGGACGTCCCATCAACTTAGGTGAAGTTCTTCCCGATGGATCGAAGAGCGCGATCACGGTGACCACCGACCTGCAGGCCTACGGACTTATCGTGACCGCGGAGCCATATTACGCAGTGACGATGCCCAGCGATCTCGTCGTTCTGCAAAACTTTGTCGTGCCGGATAAGACCCAGGGAATCATTGAGCAGGTGAATGCTCACTTCTCTCTGTTGCCGCGCGGAGCTTATGTGCAGACCGCGGGCGAGCATTCGGTGCTTCATCCCATCAATCGGAATGAGCGTTCTCCTCTCGAGTTGTACGAGGCTATCAACGCCATACAGATCGCGGAAGCCGAGGGAGCCGATAAGTACGCGGCGGATACCCTGGCGACGGCCAAGCAGGATCTGGGGAACGCTCAGGATTTCGACGAGCACAAGAAAGACCGCAAGCAGGAGATCACCTACGCGCGCGAGGCGGTGCAGACCGCGGAAGATGCGCGCATCATGACCATCCGCAAGATGAAGGCAGAAGACGACCTGCATCAGCAGCAGGCTCGCATGCAGGCCGAACAGTCCGCGCAGCAATCGGCGCTGGCGGCACAGCAAGCGGCAGCCGAAAAGGCTCAAGCGGAAGCCCGCGCTGCGGAGGCGGAGGCGGCGGCAGAGCGAGCGAAGGCAGAACAGGCCGCAGCCCAGCACCAGGCGCAGCAGGCTACCGACCAGACCGAACAGATGCGCGAGAAGCTGAAGACCCAGCTCAGCGCCGTTCTCGAGACTCGGGAAACAGCGCGGGGACTGATCGTGAACATGTCGGATGTATTGTTCGATTTCAATAAGTACACGCTTAAGACGGACGCCCGCGAGAAGCTGGCCAAGGTATCGGGCATTCTTCTCTCCTATCCTGGATTGAATCTGCAGGTGGAGGGCTATACCGACAACGTGGGCACGGATGAATATAACCAGAAGCTCTCCGAAGAGCGCGCCGACGCGGTTCGCGACTACCTGCAGAGCCAGGGCGTATCCCAGAGCAACATCAGCGCCGCGGGCTATGGCAAGAGCGATCCGGTAGCGGATAACTCCAGCGCCTCGGGCCGTGCGGAGAATCGCCGCGTGCAGTTGGTCGTCTCCGGCAACTCGATCGGCGTGCAGGAGTCGGCTCCCACCTCGGGCGGTGCGGCATCGATGAATTCGCCGCAACCTCCTGCTCAACAGCAACCGGCCAAGCCCTATGCCACCGGGGTTTCAAGCGAGCCCCAGCAATAAGACTTCTCTCGTGAACAAACCTATGGCCGCTCGTTCAGAGCGGCCATTTTTTTCTGCCTCGATTCCCTTTGGGTCGATTTCTCTCTGTGCGTCATCCAATCAAGAAAACGGCATTTCGCAGGAGATTGCATGCGCATCGCATTTTTGGGCCTGGGCAAGATGGGGAGCGCCATCGCGCGTCATCTCATCGGGGCGGGTCATGAACTGACAGTCTGGAATCGTAGCCTGGATAAGACGCAGACGCTCAAGAGCGCGGGAGCGAATGTCGGCGGCACGCCGTCAGAAGCGGTGGCCGGCGCTGAGATCGTCTTCACCATGTTGATGGACGACACATCTCTCGTTCACGTTGTCTACGAGAGCGGCTTGCTCGCGGCAATTGCGCCGGGAGCCATTCACGTCTCTCTCAGCACGATCAGCGTTGCGCTTTCCGATCGGCTGACCGCCGATCATCGTGCGAGAGGCCAGGACTTCGTAGCTGCTCCGGTCTTCGGACGGCCGAATGTCGCCGAAGATGGAAAGCTTTGGGTGGTGGCGGCAGGCGCCGACGCTTCAATCCAGCCGGTTCGGCCGCTGCTCCAATCCTTTAGCCGGGGCGTGACCGTCGTCTCGGAAAAACCCTCAAGCGCACATGCCCTCAAGCTCGGCGGAAATTTCCTCATCACCGCAATGATCGCCTCGCTCTCCGAAACGCTGGTGTATGCGGAGGCCAACGGCATCGAGCCTGCGCTTTTTTTAGAGACCATCAACAGCGCGCTCTTCCAATCGCCGTTCTACCAGGCTTATAGCAAGATCATTCTCAACCCGCCTCAACCGCCGGGAGGAACAATCGGCCTGGGCGAAAAGGATATGCGCCTTTTTCGCGAAGCGGCACATAACGCGGGAGTCAAAACTCCTCTGGGCGATGCCTTCGCCGCTCATCTGGAGAATGCCATCGAAGCCGGAATGCGGGACGAAGACTGGGCTGCCGGATACTATCGGCTGGCCAAAGCCAAGACGCTCGAGCAGCAGTGACTTACGATACCTCTATGGGAAAGCTGCAAGGAAAGACTGTCTTCATTACCGGAGCGAGCGCCGGCATCGGCGCAGCCTGCGCACAGGCTTTTGCTCAGGAGGGCGCTCGTTTGCTGCTGGCGGCGCGCCGTATCGATCGTTTGAATGAAATGACGCCCGGACTCAAGCAGGCAGGTGCTGCGGACGTGCATGCCTTTGCGCTCGATGTTCAGCAGAACGCCGCAGTAACGAGTGCAGTCGAGAATCTTCCCGAGGAATGGAAGCGGATCGATGTGCTGGTCAACAATGCCGGCCTCAGCCGCGGCCTGGACAAGCTCTATGCAGGTCACACCGAAGACTGGGACGAGATGATCGACACCAACGTGAAGGGACTGCTCTACGTCACGCGCGCCGTGGTGCCCGGCATGGTGGAGCGCGGGTCAGGGCACGTGATCAATATGGGCTCGACCGCCGGAGAGATGACGTATCCCAGCGGCGCGGTCTACTGCGCCACCAAGGCTGCCGAGAGAGCCATCAACGATGGGTTGCGCCAGGACCTGCTCGGAACGCCGGTGCGCGTGACCAGCATCGATCCAGGCATGGTCGAAACCGACTTCAGCCTGGTTCGTTTTCGCGGCGACGATGAGCGCGCCGCCAAGGTCTATCAGAACATCACGCCGCTTTCACCCGCGGACGTTGCAGACGCGATTGTATGGACGGCAACGCGGCCGTCGCACGTCAACATCGCCCGCGTGTCGATGACATCCATCGATCAGGCGAATTCCATGATGTTCAATAGAAAGCAACGGTAGCAGTTACGGAATTTGATTCAGGCGCGCCTCGATGTCGGCCAAAGCGGCCTCCAGCGCAGCGCGCCGGTGGGGACTCGAGGTACGTTCATCCAAAATGCGCTCACGCTGTAACTCAAGTGCTTGGCGTTGACGCTGTCGTTCGGCGTGCGCGGCACTGGCCACACGGTGGTTGATTGCGTTCGAAGACGCGGCTTCCTGATCGGCGACCTGATCTTCGACTGACTTGCTTTCCCATCCTCTGGCCATACCTTTATGCTAACCCCAAAGCGCCCTATCCGCCGCAGATATGGCGCTTCCCTGAAGAAAAGCGGCAGTCTTTTGTAACGGAGAAACGATGAAAGTTTGGGAAATATCTGCCTTCGGCCTCGACCATCTTGCACTTACAGAACGGCCTATGCCTCAACCCTCGGGCACCCAGGTCGTGGTCAAGGTCTACGCTGTTTCGCTCAATTATCGCGATCTGCTGACGGTCTCGGGCCGCTACAACCCGAAGATGGCGTTGCCACGGATTCCCTGCTCCGATGGCGCGGGTGAGGTTGTTGCGATCGGCGAAAAGGTGACGCGCGTAAAAATCAGGCAGCGTGTGGCCGGCATTTTCATGCAGAACTGGATCGATGGACCTCCCGAGGCGGCCAAGCAGCGCGGCGCACTGGGCGGCGATATCGATGGGACCCTGGCTGAATTCGTGCTGGTGGACGAAAACGGACTGGTTGAGATTCCTGCTCATCTCAGCTGGGAGGAGGCCGCGACTCTACCCTGCGCCGCCGTTACCGCATGGAATGCGGTGGTTCACGCAGGACAAACCAAGGCGGGAGATACCGTCGTGATTCAGGGGACGGGCGGGGTTTCCATCTTCGCCCTGCAATTCGCCAAGATGCTGGGAGCGCGAGTGTTAGGGACTTCGAGCAGCGACGAAAAACTGGCTCGCGCCGGGAAACTGGGGCTCGATGCCGGCCTCAACTACAAGCGCCAGGAGGATTGGGCGAAGTGGGTCGTAGAACAGACCGGCGGCCGGGGAGCGGACCTGGTAATCGAAGTGGGCGGCGCTGGCACGTTTGGGCAATCCGTGAGAGCGATTCGCGTGGGCGGCCGGATCGCACAGATTGGGGTCCTGGCGGAATCACCTCACCCAATCGAAATCCGATCCCTCCTTCACAAGCAGGCTCACCTGCACGGCATTTATGTCGGCTCCCGGGCAGATTTCGAGGAGATGAACCGGGCCATTGCTCTCAACAAGCTTCAACCCCAGGTGGATCAGCGGTTTAGCTTCGACGATGCGCCTAAAGCCTTAGCCCTGATGGAGAAAGCTTCGCACTTCGGCAAGATCGTAATCCGCCTGACAACGTAATTTTTGCCTCCCCAAGCGACATTTTTCCCGGTCGCGCATCCAATAAAGGCGCTTAGTAGCCCTCACTGCCCGCGCACTGCAGGTCCCTCCGAGTGGCACCTCGGATACGAGACGAAAAGGGGAGGCCAGAAAAATGAATATTTTCCTTACGATTTTCAATTTCTTCTATGAGATTTTTTTCGGGTGTAGCCACGAAAGGCTGACTCGTCCCTTCACGCTTCAGGAACAGACCTACAAAGTCTGCCTTGATTGCGGAAACCAAGTTTATTACTCACCCATCACCATGCGCCCGCTCAGCGCGCGCGAAGTTCGCCGCATGAAAGCTGTGCAGGCCAGCGAAGTGAGAGTGATGGCGCCGGTTTCAAGCACGCCTTCGATGATTCAGCCGAACGAGCGCAAGTCGAACGCTGCTTGATTTCATCCGCTCTCTCGAGAGGGCGGGATCCGTGTAAGGGAGTGCATCCGCACTCCTTTTTTATTGCAGGAACAGTTTTCCGCTCCTTACGGCAGAGATAACTCAAGATTCGATCAAGCGCGTTCCCATACCAAAGTAGAAGCCGCGTCTCTACGCCACGGTAAGGTCCTGCGCGCCAGGATTTGCATCTCGGACAGTGAAACGATCTTTCATCCTCAGGAATGGAAGCTCAATGAGGTGATAGCTACACACCGAAACGAACAGGACGATGAGGAAATACAACGCCACGGCGAGCGCTTCACCGAAGGAGCGGACGTGGGCTGGAAAGAGTTTGAGAACAGGCTGGAAAGAATGCCGGAGGAGAGGCTGCAACGGCACATGGTAGACGTAAAAGCCATAGCTGTATCTGCCGAGAAAACGCAGGGGCGGTAACGTCATCACGCGACTCACCACGGACGATGGCCGCAACGAGCAGAGAATAAGGCCGGCCGCCGCAAAGTCGATAAGGCTGAAGCCATACGTAGACACCCAGCCGGAAGAAGTGGACAGATAGCCAAGCCGCCAATGGTTATTCGCCAGATAGGCTGCAACGAAGAGAACCAACGAGACCCCAAAAATCTTATTGGAATGACGCAGCATGCGGTCTTTTTCGGGACCTCTCAGCCAGAGCGCCAACAGTCCGCCGAGAAGGAATGCGTCGCACTGAGTAAAGGTCATGCGGTACAGAAAGTCCATCGATAAAGTGTTTTCCGGCAGAAGCTTCCAGAGAACGGCACGGAGGATCGGCACAAACACGATGGTCAAAATACAAATTCGGATAAGCTTTTTACGTTCGCGGAGATGAAACACAATGAATGGCCAGATCAGATAGAACTGCTCTTCGACAGCAAGAGACCAAAAATGTCCGATTTCCAGAGGCAGCCGAGGACCATTGAAGGTGTAGATCCGATCAGGAAGCTTATTACCGGCGATGAGTCGGATGTAGTTGCCCAGATAGGTCAACCAGAGGAAGTGAATCGGCCTCCACTGCCCTGCTAGCAGCAAAGCCGCCAACAGAATCAATATCCAGGCGAAATAGTACAGCGGGAATATTCTGAGAGTCCGGCGGACGTAGAAATTACGAAAGCGATGAAGTTCGCTCCGATTGTCATAAAGAATGCCGGTGATTAGAAATCCGGAGAGGACGAAGAAGATGGGGACGCCGGTCCATCCTACCGCCAGCGTTCGAGCGCCCAGGTAGTGGAGAGTAAATACCAAAGTCACGGCTATCGCACGAACGCCATCCAGACCCGCATACCAGTGCCTGGGTGAACTCGCAGTGGCGGCAGGTTGTTCGATCACATTGGCCAGGGCCAATCCAGGCTCCTTCTCTCCAGCCACTAAAACCGAATCAGCTGGGACTTGATTACAGATCGCCTCATGGCGGTTTTAAGAGACAATCCTGCGATCAGGTTCGAAATAGCTGAAGGCCAGAACTATTTCCGGGGTCGATCTATCGACGCTTTCGTATCCATACCCGATGCAACACAACGAGCCAAGAGCGAACATGCTCCGCAAGATTCTCGAATATTCATTGTGACCGAAGCCAATCGGCATGCACAATGCCGCGCCAGCTAGCTGCTTTCGTATACTGGAGTCAATGTCTCCTTACTCTTTCGCCGACTGGACAACACCCCGGTGATCGTCGAAATCTCCGGCCTCAGCAAGGTCTATCAGGACAAGCAGCAGCGCGTGACGGCGGTCGACGGCATCGACCTCACCGTCGAAAAAGGCGAGTTATTCGGGCTGTTGGGCCCGAATGGCGCGGGCAAGACCACCACCATCGGCATCTGCACGACGCGCGTTCTTCCTACCAGCGGCAAGGTCACGATTGCCGGTATCGACGTGGTGGCGCATCCGGCGGCTGCGCGCCGCAATATCGGAGTGGTTCCGCAATACAACACCCTCGATCGTTCGCTCACCATCTTCGAGAACCTCTACTTCCATTGCAAATATTTCGGCTACAGCGGTGCGGATGCGCAGCAGCGATCGAAAGACTTGCTGGCCCAGTTCCATCTCGAAGAGCGCGGCACGAACTTTCCTAATCAGCTCTCCGGCGGACTGCAGCAGCGCGTGCAGATCGCTCGCGCGATTGCACATCGGCCGGCAGTGCTCTTTCTCGATGAGCCCAGCGCCGGCCTCGATCCGCAAAGCCGCATCGCCATGTGGGACGCGGTGCGTTCGCTGCGCGAGGAAGGCATCACCGTGGTTCTGACCACGCATTACATGGAAGAAGCCGATGAGCTCTGCGAACGCGTGGCGATCATCGATCACGGCAAGGTGCTGGCGCTCGATGCGCCTGCTCATCTCAAGACGACTCTCGGCGCGGACACGGTAATCGAGTTGACTCTGCGCCAGAACGACGGCAAGCAGCCGCTCATCGACAGGCTGAACGCGTTGCCGCAGATCAGAGGCCTGGAGATGACCAGCGCCGGGCTGCGGCTCTTCGCGCAAGGCGTCGACGGCCTGCTTCCCGAGATCCTGCAGGCAGCGAACAACTACGGGGTGCGCGATATCCGGATGAACGAGCCCAATCTGGAAACGGTATTCATCCGTCTGACCGGGAGAGATCTTCGTGAGTAGCGCGATGGAAACAAAAAATCACTCTTTTGCTTCGGCATTCGCCGGGATGATGCTGCGCGACCTGCGCGTTTTAAGGCGCGAGATCGGTCCCTTCGTGCTCCGCATCATCATGCAGCCGCTGCTTTTTCTCTTCGTGTTCACTTATATTTTCCCGCGCATTGGACAGGGCAACGCTGTAGGCGGCGCAAACTTCGCCACCGTGTTGCTGCCGGGACTGATGGCTGTCGCCATTATGTTCAGCGGGATTGCCGCCGTCGCCCTGCCGCTGTCGCAGGAGTTCGGCATAACACGCGAGATCGACGACCGTGTGATGTGCCCGCTGCCGGTGGCCGCAGTGGCCATCGAGAAGATCTGTTTCAGCTCCGTCCAAAGCATCCTTGCCGCTCTGCTGGTCGTTCCTCTCGCGTATCTGATTCCGGCGACGCCGGTGCACGCGCATGTGGCCAGCTGGCCGATGCTGGTGGCCACCCTGATCCTGGCCAGCCTGGTCTCCGGTGCGTTGGGCTTGACCATCGGCTCCAACGTAAAGCCGCAGCAGATCGGCCTGGTCTTCTCCATTGTCGTGGTGCCAATCACCTTCCTGGGCTGCGTGTACTACCCCTGGGCGGTGCTGAGCCATGTCCGGTGGCTGCAGATTGCGGTGCTGCTCAATCCCATCGTTTATATGAGCGAGGGGTTGCGGGCGGCGCTTACACCCGGGGTGCCGCACATGCCTTCCCTGCTGATTCTGGTCGCGCTTTTGGCCTCGCTGGGGCTGCTCGGGACTTTTGGAATCAAAGGTTTCCTGCGACGGGTTATTTCCTGAAACTAACCTTCTCGCTCCGGCGCTGGTTACGGAAGTGCAAATGTGTTCACCTCAGAGTTAAGCTTCCCATCTAAGATGGAGGCTTCCAGGATGGAAAATTCCAGGACCAGGATTACCCCCTCCTGACGTGTATGTCGAAGCGCTTAAGCCGAAAATTCGCAGCCGCACTGCCGTCTCTGCTCCTGGCCATTGCCGGATGCGGCGTGGGCCAGTACAGCGGCCTGGGCGCAAACGGCGGCTCTTTCTCCATCGCGTCGTCTTCGAATTCCATCGCAACCAACGGGCAGGTGCAATTTACGGCTTTGCTGCCCAGCGGCGAACCCGCGGCGGTGAGCTGGTCGATTGCCGAAGGCGAGAATGCCTCTTCTCTTGGAGAGGGACATGTCGACGCCAATGGCCTGTACACGCCGCCCAGCGCCGTGGCTCGCGACACCGTGCATATTCGTGTTCTGGCTACACTCAAGAGCGATCCGACCTCGCAGGCCAGCCAGCTGATTACTGTCTCTCCGGGATTCGTTCAGTCGCTTCTGCCGCAAAATGCCGCTCTGACCGCGGGGAATTCGGTGGAAGTAACGGCGGAGGTCGCGGAGGTCAACGCGGGGAAGGTGAGCTGGTCGTTAAGTGGCAGTTCGGGAAATGGCGGTTCGGGCGCCGGAGCAGCGGGAGTTCTCACCAACCCAAGCTGCAGCTATAGTCTCGATCAATACACGACCTGCAAGGTCACTTATACCGCGCCCAGCGTGATATCCAGCAAGGAGAGCGTCTCGCTTTCCGCATCAGTGAACGGAACCAACGTGGCATCGCCGCTGAGAATTCTTCTCAACGCGGACGGCTGGAACAGCAATCCCGCGATCAATCAATCCGAACAGAGCGGCGCCATCGCTCTCGGCTCGTCAGGCGGCAACGACAACGACTACGACACCTTCGAAGACCGGGCCGGCACGCCGTATATCGCCAACTGCTGCGGTGGAACCCTCGGCGCGCTGGTCGAGGACACAGCGAAGAACCAATACATCCTGAGCAATAACCATGTGCTCGCGGAATCCGACCAGGGAAAGCCCGGCGACACCATCGACGAGCCCGGCCTGATCGACAACGGCTGCGTGCCGTTGAGCCAGGCGGGGTCTACGCTGCGGCCGGTGGGCACGCTGAAGTATTTCGTTCCCCTGGCCAGCCATCAGAGCAATGTTGACGCGGCGCTCGCCGCTGTCTCCTCAGGCGCAGTCGACCCCGCCGGCAGCATTCTGCAGCTTGGGGAATCAACCGGCAGCGGCGTGCTCGCCTCGGCTCCTCCGGTAGCGGGGACCGGCGAAAAGCTCGACGCCGACAACCTGGGCAGCCTGGAGCTGGTCAAGAGCGGACGAACCACCGGCCTTACCTGCTCCAGCGTGGAGAGTGTGGATCTAAGCATCCGTATCAACTACTTTCAGGACTGCGCCGAGACTCGTCCCTACTCCACCAAAACATTTACCGGCCAGATTGGCATTGCCGGCGATCACTTCTCCGATAGCGGTGACTCGGGAGCGCTGGTTGTGGACGCCAGCAATGCCGAGCCGGTTGCGCTGCTCTTCTCCGGAGGCACGGATGGAAACGGAGCCGGGCTGAGCGTAGCCAACCCCATCTCCGATGTACTGCAGGAACTAAGCTCGCAGGCTGGAAGCCGTCTCACCATCGCCGGCACCAATCAGCCGCACAAGGTGGCGTGCGTGCAGTACGAGACCAAGCCATCCGATCCCTTTGCCAAGCTGGTTGTTCCGCCGGATGCGGCCGCACACGCGAAGTTCATTGCCGAAACCAGCGGCCAGTCGCTGCTGCAGCGGGAGGCAGGCGTGCTGGCCATCGCCAGCGGCAAGAGCCTCGACAGCCCGGGCGAAGCGGCGCTCATCGTCTACACCGATCAGAGCAAGAGCTTTGTCAGCGTGCCCCAGTCCTTCGATGGATTGCGCACGCAGATCGTTCCAACCACCGCCGCTGCAATCGCTCGCGATCAGGCACCCGATCATCCGGCGCCCACGACTGGCATTCATCTCTCCGCGAATGTTCTTGCCGGAGCATCTGCCGTCGTGAAGCAATACGCGCCGGAGATGCTTCGCGACCCGGCGATCTTCGGCGCCGGAGTTACCGAGAGCCAGGACAACCCCAACGAACCAGCCCTGCTGGTGCTCGTAGATATGGACCGCGCTCCGGCATCCATGCCGCAGAGCCTGGGAGGGCTGCGCGTTCGTTATCTCAAGCTGCATCCATTCCACGTGACCCAATCGAAATACTCCAGCGCGAATCATGCCTCAAGCTGCGCGCTGCGCGGGCTGAAGGCGGTCCGGACGGGAAGAGACGCCTCCGCGATCGATAGCGGCTCACCTGGATTCCCGTTGAACTAGCGCCACCTTTGAAGATGGGAAAAAGTGCCCGTCATCCTGAGTGATCCGGGGTCCCCGGCACGCGCGATGTTCGCGTGTTGGGGCGGTGAAGCGAGGAATCTCAGCGATGTGAAATTATTCACGTCGCTGAGATTCTTCCTCCCGTTGGTCGTCAGAATGACGGTGTGAGGCCAATACTCGCGGGATAACTATTCACAGCAACGCTCAAACCGCGTCGGATGGCTGCAATTCCACGGCTTCGGACTGCAGCATCTGCTCCAGATCCGACGGGAAGAAAAGCGAAAAAACCGTCCATCCGCCCCTGCCGTTCTCATTGCGCGCGAGGCTGCGAATTGACACCGAGCCTTTGTGCTTTTGAATGATTTCGGCGCTCACCCATAAGCCGAGGCCGGTGCCGGTGTCTTCTTTGGTGGTGAAGAACGGCTCGAAGATATGGCGGCGCACCTCGCGGCTCATGCCGGAGCCGGTATCCGCAACGGTAACGCGCACTCCGGCGCTGCCGGAGAGCGGATGACGGCGAACCTGCTGCACGCGCATGGACAGACGGCCGCCTCCGGGCGTCATCGCATCGATCGCATTGGCGATCAGGTTGTTAAGCAGCTGGCGCATCTCGCCGGAAAAGCAGAACAGCTCGACGTCAGATTTGTAACTGCGCACGATCTCTATTTGCAGCGCAGCGGCGCGGCGCTGATGCAGCGCCATGACCGAGTCGAGCAGCGCGCAAACATTCGAGAGCACGGGCTTGGTCGACTGGCGGTAGAAGCGAAGCATCTGCTGCGTGATCTCCGACATACGGACGATTTCGTCCTGTGCGAGCTCGACATACTGCATCGAATTCCGATCGAGCTCGCCATGCCGGATGAGATAGAGCAGGTTGGTGACTGCCTCCAGGGGATTGTTGATCTCATGGGCGATGGACGCAGCCAGACGTCCGGTGGCGGCCAGCTTCTCCGACTTGCGCAGCACCTCTTCGGCGCGGCGGCGCTCCGTGGTCTCGACAAGGATCACGCCCACCCAGCGCACCGTCTGCGTGTCGGTGCGTACGGGATAGATATTCGCCAGCCAGCTGCGAGCGTCCGATACCCCCGCGGCCGGCAACTGTCCGGGCTCTTCGTTGAGCAGCTCCAGATCGCGTACTGCGTATCCTTCATGAAAGACCTGCTTGATGCCCGCGCTCAGCCTACTGGCTGCGGCAGGCGCAAACACATCCTCGATCGCTTTTCCCAAATGCCTGCTGACCGGAAGATCGTTCATCCGAGCCAGGAACTGATTGACCCGCACCATGCGCAGCCGATGATCGAAGAAGGCAAAGCCGATGGGAGCATTGGCCAGCATGGAATCGAGCAGAGCCAGTGTGTCGTTCAGCCCCGCGCGCTGTTCGGCCATCGAGGCCACCATGAGATTGAAGGCGAGTGTGAGATCGGCGGCTTCATTGGCGGAGGAAACAGGAATGGGAAAAGAGCTGGTGTCCTCCGGATCGTGAACCAGCTTTCGCGTCGCCTGCATGAGCACTCCGAGCGGACGCGCAATTGCCCCGGCCATGAAGCTGGCGAAGAGGGTACACGCGGCGATTGCCAGAACCGCCGAAAACAGAGTGATGCGCATCAGGCTCTGCAACTGCTTGCGGTCGCGCGAGTCATCCGGATAGATCCAAACCAGCGCCTGCAATTCGCCATGGATGCGGATCGGCGCGACGGCTTCGCGAGCGTGCGGAGCAGACCAGAAGATCGCAGGCTTACTCAGCTCGTGTAAAAATGTCCGCTCATAGGGCGACAGACTCATGCCGCCCTTGGCTTCCGGCCCATTGCTGACCAGGGTCCGTCCCCGCATGTCTGTGATTTGAACAGAGCGGATGCCGGGGGCTGCCCGCATCGCATTGACAATATGCTCGATCGAAGAGAGCTGCTTATCTTCGAGAGCGGTGCCGCTCTGCAGCGCGATGGTGGATGCCTGATATTCAAGGCGCTGGTCGGTGCGCGACTGAAGCTCCTGTCGCTGCTCTTGAAAGATCAGGACCGAGAGAATCACCAGCACGAGAATTTCGAAGAGGATGAGCCCACCCATCAACTGACCGCGAATTGTGCGGGGTCTCAAAATTCTCATGTACCACCTTTCCTGCGCAGCGCACGCAGCAGGTTCTTCTTAACGAGCCGCTGCCGGAAGCGCGCCGCTCAGCGACATCTTTCTGCTTAAATCGACTGCAATCTGGCGGCCATGAAAGCGACCGTTCTCGATAAATATCTCGCTGGTCCGCGATCCCGCAACGATGACCCCGGCCAGGTAGATTCCTGGCACATTACTCTCCAGTGTCTCGGGATTGCAATCCGGAAGAAGATCTTTGCCTTCGAGATGCACGCCCATCTCTCTCAGAAAGTCGAAATCGGGATGATAGCCGGTGAGCGCGAAGACATAATCGTTGGGGATGGTAAGCTCTCCGCGCCGCGTGTCGAGCGTCACACTGTCGGCTTCAATGCGGAGAACCTGGCTCTTGAAGTGGGCGGTGATTTCACCATTCTTGATGCGATTCTCGATGTCGGGCAGGATCCAATACTTCACGTTCTTGTGAATCTCGGGCCCGCGATGGATCAGAGTTACACGAGCGCCGTGCCTCCACAGATCGAGAGCCGCGATCGCTGCGGAGTTCTTTCCCCCGATGATGACTATGTCGAGGTTGTAGTACGGGTGCGGATCGTCATAGTAGTGGTGTACCTTGGGCAGCTCTTCGCCCGGGATATTCATGTAGTTCGGCAGATCGTAATAGCCCGTGGCAACGATCAGCTTGCGCGTGCGATAGACGCTCTCGCGGCCGAACTTGTCCCGGATAAGCACGCGAAAATCTCCATCGCTTCCGCTGATAGAGAGAACCAGACGGTACTGCCGCGTGTCGAGGTGATAGTGATCCGCGACCTTGCGGTAATACTCCAGCGCTTCGTTGCGCGTGGGCTTGGAGTTGGGACTTGGAAACGGGATGTCTCCGATCTCGAGCAGCTCGGAGGTGGTGAAGAACGTCATGTGCGATGGATAATGGAACAAAGAATTGCAGAGACAGCCCTTATCCAACAGAACGGTGCGAAAGCCCGCGCGCTGCGACTCGATGGCGCACGCCAGGCCGGTAGGACCTGCGCCAATCACCAGTACGTCGAAGTTCTCCTCCGCGGCGATTCCGTTCCGATGGCTCATCTCTTAACTATAGACAATGCGTCTCGGTTGCGAGAAGAACCACCGGGGGCAGCGACGCCCTGCATCCCGTTTGCATTTCATTTAACCTAAGAAAAGGGAATAAAAGGCGCAGAAAAATGGCGACGATTCAGCAGGAAGACCTCATCGAGAGCGTGGCAAACGCGCTGCAGTACATCAGCTACTACCATCCGGTGGATTACATCACCAGCCTGGCCAAAGCGTATGAGATGGAAGAGTCTTCCGCGGCCAAGGATGCGATTGCGCAGATCCTGATCAACTCGCGCATGTGCGCCGAAGGCCATCGGCCGATCTGCCAGGACACGGGCATCGTCACCGTCTTTCTCAAGGTCGGCATGGATGTCCGCTGGAACGCGCAGATGAGCGTCGAGGAGATGGTGAATGAAGGCGTTCGCCGCGCCTATCTGCAACCCGACAACAAGCTGCGCGCCTCCATTCTCGCCGACCCCGCAGGCGCGCGCCGCAACACGCTGGACAACACGCCGGCGGTCATCAATGTGCAATTGGTTCGCGGCGGCGAGGTCGAGGTCACGGTTGCTGCCAAGGGCGGAGGCTCGGAGGCAAAATCGAAGTTCGCCATGCTCAATCCTTCCGACTCGGTTGTCGACTGGGTGCTGAAAACTGTGCCGACCATGGGCGCGGGATGGTGCCCGCCGGGCATGCTGGGCATCGGCATCGGGGGCACCGCGGAGAAGGCCATGCTGATGGCCAAGGAATCGCTCATGGATCCCATCGACATCCAGGACGTGATCGCGCGCGGCCCGCAAAACAACATTGAGGCCATGCGCATCGAGCTCTATCGCAAGGTGAATGAGCTGGGCATCGGTGCGCAGGGGCTGGGCGGATTGACCACCGTTCTCGACGTCAAGATCTACGACTATCCCACGCACGCGGCGAATTTGCCGGTGGCCATGATCCCCAACTGCGCAGCCACACGCCATGCGCACTTCGTTCTCGATGGGTCGGGGCCGGTGGCGCTCGATCCGCCGTCGCTCGAAGACTGGCCAAAGCTCACTTACGACGTTTCGACGGCTCGTCGAGTGAACCTCGACGCCGTGACGCGCGAGGAAGTGGCAACGTGGAAGCCCGGCGAAGTGCTGCTGCTCAATGGCAAGCTGCTCACCGGCCGCGACGCCGCGCACAAGCGCATGACCGACATGCTCAACCGCGGCGAAAAGCTGCCCGTGGACTTCACCAATCGCTTCATCTACTACGTGGGCCCGGTCGATCCGGTAGGCAATGAGGTTGTCGGCCCGGCCGGCCCCACAACAGCTACCAGGATGGACAAGTTCACACGCCAGATGCTGGAGCAGACCGGACTTCTCGGCATGGTGGGCAAGGCCGAGCGCGGGCCGGCGGCCATCGAAGCCATTCGCGACAACAAAGCCGTTTATCTCATGGCCGTCGGCGGAGCTGCGTACCTGGTGTCGAAGGCCATCAAAGCTTCGCGCGTGCTGGCCTTCGAAGACCTGGGCATGGAGGCGATCTACGAGTTCGAGGTCGTGGATATGCCGGTGACCGTTGCCGTGAACTCCGAAGGCATTTCCGTACATCAGACAGGTCCGAAGGAATGGCAGGCCAAGATTCAGAGCCGTATTCAGTCGGGGCTGGCGGGGATTCCGATTCTGGCTTGAAAAGACTCAACTAGGGGCCGATCGATCTTCTGCCCTCCGCTGTGAAATAGAAAAGGGGCTGCTCACGCAGCCCCTTTTCTATGACGCATACGACCGGAGTTTTTACTGCCGTCCAAAGCGATAGACGATACCGGCGTTGAATCCCAGATTGTGCTGCAGTTCGCTGCCGTAATCGGTCATCAGGTAATTCGGCGTGAGGCGGATTGCGAGGCCGGGTCCGAGGTTGTAGTCCAGGCTGGCTCCAACGCTCAGATTGACCGAGTTGCCGTCCGGATAGAGGCCGATGAGCGTCGGCGGCAGACCGCCGGTGCCAGTGCCGAAATTGCCGTGGCCGACGCCGACCAGGACATTGCCGCTCCAGGCCCAGTGCTGGCTCTCATAGAACCGCGCCTGCGGGCCCGCCATGAAGCTGTACTGGCTGATGCTGGGCGCGAAGACCTGAAACTCATTGACGTTTGTGTATGTGGTGCCGTAGTAGCCGCGGAAATCGGCGGTCACACCAAGTTTGCCGCGCACATAGTCGGTGACGCCGATATTCCAGTTCGACTCGTTGATCTTCTGCAGCGACGAGCCGGGGCGAAAGCGCAGATAGCCACCGCCGAAGTAGGTCTCGTACTTATGAGAGTAGGTGTCCTGGATGATCTGCTGGACGCGCAGCTTGCGTCTCGCTCGCACTCTGGCCTGGGCTGCGCGGAGCACTTCCGCCCGCTGTTGCGGGGGCTGAGTCGTCGGAGCCTGGGTCTGGCTCTGGTCCGGCTGCTGCTGCTGATCGGTTGTGCTCTGCGCACACGCTAGAGCTGGCGCGATAGAGAGTACGAGCGCCAAAAACTTACGCTTGCTGAAATGCATGAATCTTGAAGCCTCCACTGCCTGCTAACTCTGGGGGTGGTGAAAGATGACAAAAAATTCCTTACTTCTGTATTAAAGCACTTGCGCCGCCCCTCGCGCCCTGCTCTCCTGAAGATTAGACTCTTCGGATCGGCAAATCCGGTGAGATCGAGTCCGAAAACGAGGCATAAAACAGATCATGAAGGCATTTTTGCTGGGGCTCATCCTGGGACTTTGTATTCTTCCTCTTGCGGTTTTCACATATTTCCACGCCGGACACCCGCCCGTAGCCGTCGCTGACAAGTCCTTTGTGATGGAAAAAGAGCTGGTCAGTGTGCCGCTGCACGCCCGCATCGACAAAGAGATGCCCAAGTCGCCCCCCATCGAAGCCAACGCGACGAACCTCGAGACCGGCGCACACATTTATCGCCAGCAATGCGCGGCCTGCCACGGCTTGTATGGACGCCCCTCCAGCTTTGCTTCGCACATGTACCCGAATGCTCCGCAACTGTGGGCTCCGCACGAGGACGGCGTTGTAGGAGTCAGCGACGACCCTCCGGGCGAAACCTACTGGAAGGTGTCGAACGGCATCCGCCTGACCGGCATGCCGGCTTACGACAAGGTCCTGAATCCAACTCAGATGTGGCAGGTCAGCCTGCTGCTGGCCAATGCCGACAAGCCGCTGCCGCCCGGCGTGCTGGATCTCCTGAAGCAGCCGCTCGATCTCGATCCGGCCACGCTGACGCCCGCTTCCGCAGCTACCGGGCCGGCGCAGAAGATCACCGACATCCAGATGAACTCCATGCCTCCGGCCATTCCTGCCGAGCAGAAGTGAGCAATGCTTCACTCGCGGCGCCGGCTCTCCCCAGCAGCCGGATCGCGAGCGAAGCGTGACTGGATATGTAAAGATATCTGGTGGCGTTTCGATTGCTTGAGTCTTTCAGCGCCCGATCGAACTTTTGAAGGCTGACTGAATGAAGGCACTTGTAAAGTCTTACGCCAAGCCCGGTCTGTGGATCGAGGACGTGCCCGAGCCGGAAATCGGCATCAACGACGTCAAAATTCGCGTGCTGGCTGCCGGCATTTGCGGAACCGATCTCCACATCTATTTATGGGACGAGTGGTCGCAGAAGACCATCCCCGTTCCTCTGGTCATCGGGCACGAATTCGTCGGCGAGATCGTCGAGGTAGGCTTCAACGTCACCGACTTTCGCCCCGGCGATCGCGTCAGCGGTGAGGGCCATGTAGTCTGCGGACGCTGCCGCAACTGCCTCGCCGGACGTCGCCATCTTTGCGCGCATACCCAGGGCGTGGGGGTGAATCGCGCCGGCGCATTCGCCGAATACATCGTGCTGCCCATGACGAATATCTGGCGGCATGCTCCCGAAATTCCTCTCGAAGTGGCCGCCATCTTCGATCCCTTCGGCAACGCGGTGCACACGGCGCTGGCCTTCCCTGTCCTCGGTGAAGATGTGCTGGTCACCGGAGCCGGTCCCATCGGCATCATGGCCGCGGCCGTCGCTCGCCATGCTGGTGCACGCAACGTGGTCATCACCGACCTGAATCCCTATCGCCGCGAACTCGCGATCAAGGCGGCGAAAGTCACGCGAGCCATCGATCCGCGCGAGACCACACTGCAGCAGGTGCAAGACGATCTGGACATGCAGGAGGGCTTCGACGTAGGCCTGGAGATGTCCGGCAATTCAAGAGCGTTTTCCGATATGCTGGCCAGCCTCAGCCACGGCGCGAAGGTCGCGATGCTCGGCATTCCTTCCCCTTCGGAGATGTCGATCGACTGGAACAAAGTCATCTTCAATCAACTCACCATTCGCGGCATCTATGGCCGCGAGATGTACGAGACCTGGTACAAGATGACGGCGATGCTGCAGTCCGGACTCGATATCGGCAAGGTCATCACGCATCGCTTTGCATGGCAGGATTTCGATGAAGGATTCCAGGCCATGCGCAGCGGCAACTCCGGCAAAGTGATTCTGGACTGGACGGTTTAGCCGCCCACCTCACCTCCGCTGTCATTCTGACTGATAGCCACGTCATTCTGAACGATCCGGGGTCCCCGACACGCGCGATGTTCGCGTGTTGGGGTGGTGAAGTGAAGAATCTCAGCTCCGTTGGTATGCAAACAGAGCTGAGATTCTTCCTCCCGTTGGTTGTCAGAATGACGTGTTGACTTGAGTTCTGCGCGTCTGTCAGCTCAGGTTCTGCCGCAAAAGCGCTGGCGAGGTCTTCGCCAGATGCAGAATCAGTTCGCCAAACAGCCCGTTGGCCCAGGCGAACCAGGGGCGTGTGTATTTGGCCGGATCGTCCTTGTGAAACGACTCGTGCATGAAGTTTGTTCCCGCGGTCGTGTTGCGCAGCCAGCGCAGGCATTGCAGGGTTTCCGCATCGCTGGTTGAAGAAAAGGCGCGGAAGACGATCGACATCGGCCAGATGTAATCCAGCCCCTGGTGCGGTCCGCCGATTCCCTCCGCAGCCGTGCCCGCGAAGAAGTAAGGGTTGCCCTTGCTGAGCACGAAGCTGCGCGAGGCGCGATAGAGCGGATCGTTGCGCTCGCTGCATCCGAGATAGACCAGCGAAAGGATTCCCGGAGCATTGGCGTCGTCCATCAGCGACGTGCCGCCGTAGCCATCAACCTCGTAAGCCCAGATAGTGCCGTGATCGCCGTGGCGCACTCGCCCGTAGCGTTCCAACGCAGCTGAGACCTCCGATGCAAGCTGATGGCATTCCTGCGCGAAGGCCGGATCGTGATAGACCTGATCGGCAATCGAGGCAAGCTGCTGCAGGCTTTGCACCGCGAACAGATTCGCCGGCACGAAGAGCGGATAGATGCAGGCATCGTCGGACGGGCGGAACATGGAGAAGATCATGCCCACCGGCAGCGCGGGATTGCCATAGCCGCCCAGCGCCAACGTCTCGGTGGGAGTCGGGGAAGCGCGCTGGAAGTGATAGGGGCCGTGATCGGCCTTGCGCTGCTGCTCACGAAATGTCTTCACGATGCTCTGCGCGGCCTGCTTCCATTCGGCATCGAAGGGGCGAACGTTTCCTGTGGCCTGCCAGTATCCATGCGCAAGGCGGATGGGATAGCACAGAGAGTCGACCTCCCACTTGCGCTCGCCGACACCCGGCTTCATCTCGGTATCGTCGTGAACGCTCCAGGAGAGCGGAGTCTCCGATGGCGAACGCAGAAACGCATTCGCATAGGGATCGAGAGCGATGCAGCGCGCGTGCCGATGCATCATGCCTTCGATCAGATCGGCCAGATGAGGGTCCTGCTTGCAGAACTGCAGATAGGGCCACATCTGCGCGGAAGAGTCGCGCATCCACATCGCATCGATGTCGCCGGTGATGACAAAGGTGTCGGGCTTGCCTCCAAACACATCGGGAGACACCGTGGTATCCAGCGTGTTGGGAAGGCAATTCTCGAACATGACCGCCAGTTGCGGATCGGCGATCTGTGCCTTCACCTGAGCAATGGTCTCTTCGACGGCGGTGCTGCGAAAACGCCTGTCGGCCACGGCCGGACGCTCGTGCAACACGGGAGATGCGCTGTCCTGCGCAGCAAAAAGTGAGTGGCTCGTAACGCTGGCCGCACCTACGGCGAGACCTCCACGAAGAAGGTCGCGCCGGGTGATGCCTGAGGAAGCTGCTGCGTTCTTTCGTTCCTCCATCGTCTAGACCTCGAGCGATGGCGGAGCAACGCTCTCTGCCGTTCCGAGCTTGAGATCCGGCTCGCTGCTCATGGTGAAAACGATCTTTGCGCCCTTGGCGATGTCCGCATGCGAGACCCAGAGCCGGTCGTGCTTCTCGCCATTAATGGTCACAGCCTTGATGTACTTCTCGTCCGGCGATTTCCGCTTCGCCTCGATGACCAGCTCGTGGCCGCCGCCGAGATTGACCGTTGCGCGATCGAAGAGCGGTGAGCCGAAGACATAGTTGCCGCTCACCGGATCGACAGCGTAAAGCCCCATCGCACTCATCACATACCATGCCGACATCTGGCCGCAATCTTCATTGCCGGCAAGACCATCGGGCTCGTTGCGATACATGGTGTCGAGCAGCATGCGTATGCGCTCCTGCGTCTTGTGCGGCTGGCCCGCATACAGGTAGAGATATGCCATGTGGTGGCAGGGCTCGTTGCCGTGCGCGTACATGCCTATCAGTCCGGCGATATCCGGCGGCGCATCTGCCGGCAACTCCGAGCTCTGGTTGAAGAGGTTATCGAGCTTCGCGACGAAGGCCTCGCGACCGCCGAAGAGCTCGATGTACGACTTCACGTCATGCTGCACGCCGAAGGTCGACTCCCAGGAATTCGACTCGGTGTAGTCGCGCCACTTCTTCGAGTGGCCCATCTCCTTCGGGTCGTACGGCGTTGCCCACTGCCCATCGCGCAGCTTGGCGCGGATGAACTTGGTCTGAGGATCGAAGAGATGCTGATAGTTCCGCGAGCGCTTCTTGAGCAGCTCAACATCGTCAGTCCGTCCGATGGATTGTGCAACCTGCGAGCAGGCCCAATCACCGTAGTCATATTCGAGCGTCTTGCTGACCGATTCTTCTTCGAGATCGGCGGGGATGTATCCAAACTCGCGATAGTAGCCCAGGCCGCGATAGTTATCGTCCATCGCACGTTTGCGCATTGCCTTGTAGGCGCGCTGGTAATCGATGCCCTCGAACTTCTTCACGCAGGCTTCGGCCATCACCGACGCCGAATGATAGCCGGTCATGGTGCCCGTCTCCCGCGCCTGCAGCGGCCATACCGGCATGCCCGCGGGGCTCTGCTCGGCCATGGTAATCAGGCAGTTGACCAGCGACGGCACACGCTGCGGCTGGAACAAGGTGAAGGCCGGATGCAGGGCGCGATAGGTATCCCACAGCGAGTAGCTGCTGTAGTTGTGCTGCCCGGGATCGAGCTGATGGATCTGGTCGTCCATGCCGCGATAGCTGCCGTCCACGTCATCCATCAGGGTTGGCGCAACCATCATGTGATACAGCGACGAATAGAAGATTTCCTTCTGCTTGCTGTCGCCACCCTCGATGCGAATGCGGCTCAACTCCGTCTGCCACGAGTCGTGCGCGCTCATGCGCGTTGCATCGAAGTTCCAGCCCGGCTGCTCGGCGCGGAGATTCTTGAGCGCGTTCTCGGCGCTCACCGCGGAGATGCCGGTCTTCACATATACGATTTCATTCCTGGCGGTAGTCACGTGCAACACAGCTTTGAGCGCTACGCCTTTGAGCTCGCGCGCGGTTTCCGGCTGCGTCGTACCATCCGCAACCAGCTGCAACTTCTCGAAGGGCTTGGAGAACTGCATGGCGAAGAAAATCTTCCGTCCATTGGCCCAGGAGTTGACGGTTCTTCCGCCGACGATCGTGTCCTCACCGACTACCGAGAGGTTCGCGTCGACAACAGGGTTCTTGGGATCGGCGTATGAGTGGCTCCAGTCCAGGATGAAATGGCTCTTGTCGCTGGCCGGGAAGGTGTACTTGTGAAGGCCGGTGCGTTCGGTCGCCGTCAGTTCCGCGAGAACGTCGTAGTCCTTGAGGCGGACGGAATAGTAGCCGGGCCGCGTGATCTCATCGGCGTGCGAGAAGCGCGAGCGGTATCCGCTCTCCGGATTTTCGCGTGTACCTGGATCGAGCTTCACCTCGCCCACGCATGGCATCAACAGCACATCGAGCAGATCGCCGCAGCCGGTGCCGCTGAGATGTGTGTGGCTGAAGCCCATGATCGAGCTATCGGAGAAATGATAGCCCGAGCACCAGTCCCAACCGGAGTTGAATGTATCCGGACTCAATTGCACCGCCCCGAAGGGAACGGTCGCGCCAGGATATGTGTGCCCGTGACCGCCGGTTCCAACCGCGATATTTACGTACTGCGTCACATCCTCGTCCGATGCTGAGCGAGCGCCTTTGAGCAGTGGTGCAGCGATGAGATCCTTGCAGGCAGTGAGAGACATCAATTCGAGGAAGGTGCGTCGAGAAACCATGCAGCAGTAGATCCTTTCTGTGGCGGACAGGGGGCTGATATCGTTATCATAACGGTTACGGAAGCTAAAAATTCCGCAACCAGACGACAGTTTCCAGCCATCAGACCGTTCTGACCTTATTGTATGACTGCGAAGGCGCAGAAAGGATAAAGCGAGCTGCGTCCACTCCCCGAAGTATTTCATCTAATCTGGAAACAGCGCCGATCCGGATCGTTGAATTCGATTCCGATCTGTGCTTGCTGCATCTGCAGGTTTGAGGTATCTGAGATTGTCTTGGAAATTTCGTTCGCCGGTTCGAAGTCTCCTGCCGGCTTTCGTGCTTTTTGTAATCGCCGTGGGCAGCGCATGGGCCAGCAGCAAAGACCCCCACTTCGACTACGAAAACCCTATTCAGACTGAGCCCATTCGCGATCCTCAGATCGTCAAGGTGGGCAAGACCTGGTACATGACCGGGACCGCATCTCCCTTTGTGGAAGGAACTTCGCAGGGGCCGATTCCGGGGGTCAAGCTGTGGTCGTCGACCAATCTCACCGAATGGAAATTCGTATCCCTGCTGATCACGCCCAGTAAAGATCACTGGTACAAGCGCGGCTTTCATGCGCCCGAACTCTTTCCATACAAAGGCAAGTGGTACCTGACCTTCAGCTGTTCCTCGGGAGAGAGTCCCGACAGCGCGGCAGCGGTTGGACTGGCAGTAGCGGACAAGATCGCCGGCCCCTATCGCGTGCTCACCGAAGATGCTCCCCTGACCGATGGCAATGACGCGACGCTCTTCCAGGATGACGACGGCAAGGTTTATCTCTTTCGCGCCGGCATCTCAGCGATCCAGGTAGATCTGGGAGACGCGGCAACGATCGGCTCGGCCTTCAACGTCATCGAACGCGGCCCCGACTCAGCGTGGGACGGCACCGGCCCCGGCGGTCCGCAAGTTGGCGTCGAAGGTCCTTCGGTGTTCAAGCACGACCACAACTACTACCTGCTCTACGCCTCGTGGGGCCGCGGCTACGAAGAAGGCTATGCCACCGCACCCAGGATCACCGGCCCCTGGCTCAAGTACCACAACAATCCCGTCTACGGTGCGCAGGACGAGGATTGGAGCAGGATCTACAAGCACGAATACACGCAGGCCGCGTCTGTCCCCTACGGGCAGCTCGGCCACGGCACGCCATTCATCGGTCCCGATGGAAATCTATGGTTCGGCTGTCACGGCTACCTGAAGGGAAAAGGACAGCAGCCGCATCTGGTGATCACGCCGCTGACCTTCGATCACGAGGTAATCAACCTGACCGCGACCTGGACACCGCAGGTGATCTTTCTGCCGCATCACTTTCGCGTGCACCTGAACGATACGCGGCTGGCGTCACCCGATCTAGTCAAGCTTGCCGCCCAGCCATGACGGCAAGTGCGCAGCTGCGGGCTTCCAGCACACGTAACATTCGCTTGTTGGGCAGACGTGAAGGATCTCAGCAGGTCATTGCCGCATCGCTGAGATTCTTCCTCGCCCTGATCGCCAGAATGACGATTTATTCCGAAGACCCGGCGCTGACTCTAGTCTCCTGAGTCAGAAGTGCGCCGTATATTTACCAGCTCTGTAATGGCAGAGAGCTTGAGGGAAACTGCAGGTCCCTCCACTTCGCTTCGCTACGGTCGGGATGACAAAATTTGTGCAAGAAATCAATGACTCAGGAGACTAATCTTTGAGCGTAAGGGTGATCTTGCGCGCGTCTCCGCCCGCCGAGAGCATCACGATCTCGCCCTGGCTGCGCTTGACCACACTGGGAAATTTCTCTCCCCACTCCACCAGAACGATGCTGTCCGGAGCGGCCAGCTCATCGATGCCCAGCGTATCGAGCTGGCGCTCGCCCTCGATCCTGTAGAGATCGAGATGGTAGAGCTTGACCGGGATCTTGTGGCCATCCGAACCCTGTGTGCCTTCGTATTCGTGGATCAGCGTGAAGGTCGGGCTGGTCACCTCGTCCGGAGCGGCCGCGTCCAGCGCTTCGGCAATGCCCTTCACCAGCGTGGTCTTCCCTGCTCCCAGATCGCCGCGCAGGATCAAAAACTTCGGTGGATTCAAAAATTTGGCGATCTGATGACCGACGCGAATGGTCTCCGCAGCGCTCGAGCTTTGATATTCGTGAACCTTCGCCGTCTCTGTCGTCATCGCTTCTCCACTGTGGATCGAGGTAAGCCCTGCACCCAAACATAGCCCGCTGCATCCTGTGGACGAAAGCGGAAAGCGCGCCACAGATGCGCTACCGTATCCGTCGCCAGCAGCGTGTGTTCATCCTGCTCGCGCACTGCCAGATCGGCAGCCAAGCCATGCAGATAGACCGCCGCATTCACTGCGTCGGCAATCCGGTCCGGATGCTGCGCCACCATGGCCGCAACGATTCCGGTAAGGATGTCGCCGCTGCCGCCCTTCGCCATTCCCGGATTGCCCGTGGTGTTGATGGCCATCGAACCGTCCGGATGCGCTATGAGTGTACGCCAGCCTTTTAACACCAGTGTTACTTGATGACGAATAGCAAATTCCCGCGCCAGCGGCTCGCGGTTTGCCTGCACTTCCCTGGTGCTGATCCGAGCCAGGCGCGCCATCTCCCCGGGATGCGGCGTCAGCACCATCGCCCGGCCTCTGCCATCGATCTTCTCTGAATGCCTGGCCAGAATATTCAGCGCATCGGCGTCGAGCACCAGTGGAACCTTTGCCTTCTCCAACAGCTTCAGCACCAAGTCTTCGGCAGCCAGGCTCTGACCCAATCCCGGCCCGATGGCCAGTACAGTCATCCTATCGAGCAGCTCATCGAAGTCGACGTGATCGGAATCGATGGAACCATCTGCCGCTTCCTTCAATGCGATGGTCATCAGCTCAGGCGTAACACCCGCAACCTCGGGAAGAATGGACTCGGCGACGGCAGCCGTCACCAGTCCCGCGCCTGTCCGCAGGGCGGCAAGCGACGCCATGGAAGGCGCGCCCGATTTGCCCCTCGCGCCGCCGATCAGCAAAACGTGGCCGTACATGCCCTTGTTGCTGTCGGCCTTGCGCGGCGCGTCTGTGATTTGTTTAAATGCGCCCGCCCAGCTGAGATTCAAATCAGACTGGATTGCCCCTTCCGGCGAACCGATCTGAGCGACGACAATCGCTCCATAGACGCCGCCGGTCAGATCGCCGCAGACGTGAGCCAGCTTGGGAGCGGTAAAGGTTACGACGGCATCGGCGCGATAGGCGCCCTCAGCGTTGAACTCCCGCGAATCCGCGTCCCACCCCGAAGGCAGGTCGACCGCGATCACCGGAGTCGTCATCGCATTCAGGCGATCGCGCAGTGTAGCAGCGATGCCGCGCAGGGGAGGCTTGAATCCCGTGCCGACTACCGCGTCAAGAATCAGCTCCGCATTCTCAAGAATCTTTCGGACTTCGCTGCTCTCGAGATCAGCATCGCTCCCAATGACAACCGGCGCAATGCCCATCTCGTCGAATGCAGTCTTGGCGTCGCCTTTCAGATCTTCCGGAGAGCCTATGAGCAACACCTGCACCTCGCAGCCGCTCGCGGCTAGATTGCGGGCGGCAACAAAGCCATCGCCGCCGTTGTTGCCTTTGCCGCACAGCGCGACGATCCGCCGGCAGCCGGCGTATTCGCGCTCCACAAAGCGCGCCACCGCCGCTCCGGCGTGGCGCATCAGGTCGATCGAGGCAACGCCAAACTTCTCCACCGTCACGCGATCGGTCGCGCGCATCTCTTCTGCCGTCAAAATCTTCATCACGAAAGCATCCTATCTGATCCAAGATGCACGAAAGCGTGGAGGGTATTCACAGCGGGGCCGAAAGAAATCCTTTTGCCCAGGTCCCGTTTTTGAGATGTGGAGCTTTCGCCCGATAGATAACGGCCTCCGCGCGGGAGGCTGAGCGGGCGTTCCCTCAGCGGCTGAAGCCGCACTCCTTTTGCTTGATTTACGTACGGCTTGAAGGCCGTACCCTTCAAGAGAAAGTTGCTTGATTTATTTACTGCTGAAGGCCGTACCCTTCCAAGACCACGACTTTCTCAGCAAGCAAACGGCCTCCACAAGAGGAGGCCGTTTTTGCGTTACGAGAGGAAGTTTTACTGAGGGATGCCCTGGGCGGGAGCACCCATCGCGGGATTAGCAGTCTCGGTCGGCTGCTTGGCTGCGAAGTAGCTGTGATCCCAGAGATTGCGGTAGAAATGGCCAGTCAGCTCCGCCGCCTTGGGGCCGAAGGTGGGCCGTCCGCCTTCGAGGAAGATGACGGTGACGATGCGTCCGTACTGCGTGTCCGCGTAGGAGGCGAACCAGCCGAAGCGCGTGCCGTTGTTGGAGCAGGTGCCGGTCTTGCCCATCACCGGGAACTGATTGAAGTTGGCCTTCAGCGAGCGAGCAGTGCCATACTGGACGGCGCCATGCATGCCATCCTGAATTTCGGGAATCAGCCGGGCAATGTCCAGGGTGCGCTTGATGCGGGGCTGGAAGTTCAAGACCTGGTCGGGCGTGGTCGGATGCTGCAGATAATAGAGGGTTCCGCCGTTTGAAATCGAAGCCACCAGAGCGCCTAGCTGCAGCGGCGTCATGGAGACGCTCTCACCGAAGGAGCACATGCGGCCTACGCCGCCGCGATCGTCGGGCAACGGCTGATCGGGATAGACACCGAGCTGCTCGCCGGGAATGTTGTAGCCGGCCAGCTCGCCCAGCCCGAATTCGTTGGCATAGTGGCGGACGCGTTCGAAGCCAAGGCGACGGCCCAGCGTCTCAAAATATGGATTGATCGAGAGCGCCAGCGCCTCGGTCAGATTTACGTGATACGAACCGCCCAGATTGACCGGCGTGTCCTTGGTGATGATGCCCTCTTCCAGGGCAGCCAGCGCGACGGAAACCTTGATGGTCGAGCAGGGCTCAGCGCCACTCGACAGGGCCAGCTTCTGGTTGACCATGGCCAGGATGCGGCCATTGCTGGGATCGATCGCAACCACCGTGCCGTTCATATTGCCGAGCGCGGCAATCGCGGCCTCGCGGACCACCGGATCTTCCCCGGCCGTCACATCGCCGATGGTCTGATCGGTATCCGTAAAAGAGCTGGCATAGAAGCGTTCATAGCCGCCGCGACGAACGACCAGGCTGGCACGGCGCAGGCGAGCGCCGCCGCGAACCGACGCGCCACGAATCGAAGCTGTGCGCATGGATGTGGTCCGGACCGATGCGGTGCGGATCGAAGCCACTCTCCGGCTGTGCTGCAGGCTGGAAATATGCCTTTGCGCTGCCGCCGACTCATGCACATGCGCTCTCCGGCGTACAGGGCGATGCGTCGTCGCCGACTCGGCGAAGCAGAAGGAGGAGCCCAGGAGGGCAAGCGAAAATACGAATAAAAAGAGGCGTTTCATCGATATCAAACCCTGAGGCCCAGACACCTCTGCTCCATCTTGCCCACAGAACAGCCTGGTAAAACCATTGAAATATGGCTACTTAACGTGACATCCCCGGAAGAAAAACGAGCCGAACGGGGATTGCTGTTCTACACATCGTCTCAACTACTAACAACACGAGAAAATCGCGGATGTTCTCGGTAAAAGAACGTCGACCTAACGATCGGAACAAGTACGAGCGTACGGGGTGAATTGCTTCACTTTACTTTAGAGTAATTCTTTTTGGTAACCAAATGTCTCGGAAAAGCCATTTCTGCATCAAAAGTTGCACTTTGGGATGGCGTTCCAGACCCCAATACGGGCATCTAACGCCATCCCATGCTCGAACAAAAATCGCTTACAGGCCGCCCCGCCGCAGATACGCGGGAATGTCCAGGCTCTCGCCATTCTCGTCGTGATGATCCTCAAGAAACACCTCCGGCTGCATCGCAGGCTCGGCTATGGCTACGGCTGCCTCTGGCGCAGTCTCCTCCATATCCGAAAAGCTCTCGAACAGCGGCTCTTCTACACGGATCGGCTCACGGCGTACGGCCGTCGCGAACGCAGGCTCGTCGTCCGTCTCTTCGCTGGCGAAGCGCGGAGTAATGGGACGGGCGCTGACTTCGACGCCGCCCATCGTTGACCGGGGAGCAATCGGCTCGCGCAGCGATGCGTTCAGCAGGCGCTCGCGGCGCTCCGGCATCTCGCCCTGGCGGAAGCCCGTCGCGATCACTGTGATCTTGACCTCGTCGCCCATGCTCTCGTCGAGCACCGCGCCGAAGATGATGTTGGCTTCCTCGTGCGCCGCGTTCTGGATCAGGGTCGAGGCCTCGTTGACCTCATTCAGCTTGAGCGAGCTCGATCCGCTGATGTTGATCAGAATGCCGCGCGCTCCATCGATGGCGCCCGCTTCGAGCAGCGGAGAGGCCATCGCCGCCTGCGCCGCATCGATGGCGCGGTTCTCGCCCGCGCGCACCGCCGTGCCCATCACCGCATAGCCCATGCCGGCCATGGTGGTCTTCACGTCGGCGAAGTCGCGGTTGATGATGCCGGGGATGGTGATGATGTCGGAAATTCCCTGCACGCCCTGTCGCAGCACATCGTCGGCGATGCGGAAGGACTCGAAGAAGCCGGCATCTTTCGCCACCGCCAGCAGCTTCTCGTTGGGGATGACGATCATGGTGTCGACTGAATCCAGCAGCTCCTGCATGCCGCGCTCCGCCTGCGCCATACGCCGCTTGCCTTCGAAGCTGAAAGGCCGCGTGACTACGGCGACAGTGAGTGCGCCCATTTCGCTGGCCAAGGATGCGATCACCGGAGCTGCGCCGGTGCCGGTTCCGCCGCCGAGACCAGCGGTGACGAAGACCATGTCCGCGCCTTCGAGGGCTTCGATGATCTTCTCCGAATCTTCGAGCGCCGCGCGACGGCCCACATCGGGATTCGCGCCTGCACCCAGACCGCTGGTGAGCTTGGTGCCCAGCTGCAGCTTGACCGGCGCCTGCGAAAGCTGCAGCGCCTGGCGGTCGGTGTTGGCGGCGATGAACTCCACGCCCTCGACGCGCGCCGAAATCATGCGGTTCACGGCGTTGCCGCCGCCTCCACCCACGCCGATGACCTTGATCTTCGCCCCGCGCGGGACCTCATCGTGATACTGAATGCGAATTTCTTCTGAATGACTCATCGGCTTCGACTCCTGATTTCGATTTCCTGTTGGACTTTCGCTTTCTAGTTTCCCTTGAACTGCTCCGTTCGATTTCTTGCGAATTTCTATAAGCTTCCGGCAAAGATGGCGCGCAGCTTGGCGCGCAGGCTATGGTCTTCCGCCGCACGGATCACGCTGGTGCGGTGGGTATAGAGCAAGGTTCCAATCAGCGCCGCGCACTCCGGCTGCGCCAGCTCTTCCGGCATCTTCGAGAGCGGGACAGGCGATCCGATCCGCGCCGGCACGCGCAGCAGGCTCTCGGCCACATCGAGCAATCCAGGCAGCCGCGCGCCTCCCCCGGTCATCACGCATCCCGCACCCAAAGCTTCGAGTACTCCACCCTGGCGGAGGTTGTCACGCAGCATGTGGAAGAGCTCGCGCGCACGAGGTTCGAGAATCTCGCAGATCAGCCGCTGCTTGACCACGCGAGGCTGAAAGCCGGGCATTCCGCTGAGCTCGATCTCCGTAAGCTGCGGAACAGCCGTCACCACCGCATGGCCGTAGTGGCACTTCACCCACTCCGCCTCGGGCGGCGTAACGTGCAAGCCGACCGCCAGATCGTTCGTAAAGTGATCGCCTCCGATAGGAATGACGGACGTGTGCGCTACGGAGCCTTCGAAGAAGACGATCAGCTCGGTCGAGCTGGCTCCGACATCGATCAGGCATACGCCCAGTTCGCGCTCGTCCGCGGAGATGGTGGCCTCGGCTGCCGCGACCGCTTCAAAAACCGTCTCCGTCACTTCCAGCCCGGCCTTGTTGGCGCAGGTCACGACGCTCTGCTGCGCGCTCGCCGAACAGGTGGCGATATGCAGATTCACCTCGAGGCGGCTGCCTACCATGCCCACCGGATCATGAATGCCCGGCTGCTCGTCGAGAATGAACTGCTGCGGCAGCAGGTGAATCACCTCGCGGTCATTCGGTAGAGAAACGCTCCGGGCGCGATCCACCGCGGCTCTCACATCTTCGCGGGTAATCTCGCGCAGACGCGTGCCCAGGCTGATACCGCCGCGGCTGTTCACGCCGCGCGCGTGCGGGCCGCCGATGGAGATTACGCATTTCTCGATGGTGACGTCGGCCCGCTTTTCAGCGAGCGTCGCGGCCTTGTTGATGGATTCCGCTGCCAGCTTCAACTCTGCAATCAAGCCCTTGCGCATTCCCGCCGCATCCACAATGGCGTGTCCAAGATAGCGGAGCGCGCCGTCGTTCAGCTCGGCGATAAGCATGCGCGTCTTCGAGCTTCCCGCGTCGAGCACGGCAATCAGGTTGTCCGCCTTCTGGCTCATCGCTGCGCCTCGCGACGTTGCCGAGCCGCGTGCTTTTTTGCCGCGATAGATTTCGCAGCAGCCATCGTCGCAGGTTTGCTCGCGGGCTTCGCTACCGGGGCATCGGCCTTTGCAGGAGCAGGAGAAGTGTTCGACGTATCAGCCGTTTTGCCATCGCCCGTTTTGCCATCCGCCATCTTCAGGACCACCTGGCCGTCATAGCGCAGATCGACGGCGGCCAGCCGGGGATATTGCTGCTCCCACTCGCTCAGATGCGATTGATACACGCGATACCGCGCGAGGAAATTCTGCTCGCCGAAATGCAGCAGCAGGTCCGTGCTCTTGGCCGGCACCGTGGCGCGCACATCTTCGGGATCGGAGAGATCGATCTCGCTCATCTGCTCGGAGAGCTTCTCGCCGCTTGCGTCCAGCTCGGCGAGAAACTTTTGGTACATCTGCATGCGCGGCTTACGCGCCGACAGCAGATCACCAGGATGAATCCCGGTCACCACGGGAAAGGAAAAATGTTTGGCGGCCATCATGGCCGGCGGCATATCGAGAATGACGCCCTCGGCATCGACCAGCTTGACCTGATCGGCCACGCGAACGAAGGCAATCGGCGTCCGCTCCGTTACAGCGACGCGCAGCTCATTCGGCAGCAGACGCATGACGGTCGCATGCTGCACCCAGGGGATCTGCTCCAACTCGGCTCGCCTCTGCACCAGCGGCACATAGAACAGGTTGCGTCCGATATCCGAGCCGAAGACTGACAGCAGATCGGTGCGGCTCAGTTGGCTGTTGCCGACGGTCTGAATCGAGGAGGCGGTGTCGATGCGAAAGCACGGGTCGTGATCGAAGAAGCTCTTCACCGAGAACACCAGCGCCACTCCTCCAGCCAGCACTGCGATCGCGGCTCCTGCCAGCGCAATCCGTCCCCAGCGCGTTTTGGTCCAGAGTGGAAGAAGACCTTTCTTGACCGGCACCCGCCGGCGCGTGCGCAGAAAGGGCTCATCGTCCTCGATGCGCTGCCCCAGCCCTTCGGCAGCTTTGTCCAGCAGCCGGTCAGACGCCTGGCCGCGCGAAGCATCGCGCTCCGCATTGCGCGACGCGCGAGCACGAGAGGATGGGGCCGCGGACGGCTGAGCGGGACGCAAATATGCGTCATCCGCATCGTCGTCGACGTACGCCGAGCCACGGGTTGAGTATGAATCGTTTTTCGCCACGCCCGAGCCAGGTCGTGAGAGTCGCCATCTCGACTATAGCCTTCCTCCCCTTGTGAATCGCATAGCGAATCGGGGAGGAATCAAGAGAGGGAACGGGTGGAGTGTTGTCCAATTCCGGACTGATCAAACCAAATTCGGACAGGCGAAGAAGCCTCGATGCGCTCCGGCACCGGATAAGGCCTTCCCTTCCAACGCCTGCCGCCAGCAGAGTCCGGCTCTCCGATTGCTTTCTGTAGGCTGAGGATTGCTCCCGGTGATCAAACTCTGGCGCGATATGCGATTCGGCCTGCGCATGCTGGCCCGCAATAAGGGATTTACAGCCATTGCCATCCTGGCCCTGGCGCTCGGCATCGGCCCCAACGTCGCCATCTTCAGCATCGTGTGGGCTACCTTTCTGTCCCCGCTCCCCTATCCCCACTCCGATCAGCTCGTCGTGGCCTGGAAGCATTACCGGGGCCAGCGCAACGGCGTTCCTGCCGAAATCTACGCAGAGTACGCTGCGCAGAGCCATTCTTTTCAGATTCTAGGATTCACCTCCTGGACGACTCTCCACTTCACCGGCGCAGATCATTCCGTTGAGGAAGTTGCCGGGCGCGCCAACACCCCCGGCTCCATAACCAAGTTGCTCGGCTTGCCCATGGCTCTCGGCCGCGATTTTCTGCCGGGTGAAGGCACTCCGGGTAACGATCATGTGGTGCTCCTCACGCACAGCCTGTGGGAGACGCACTTCCACGCCGATCCAAGCATCCTGGGCAAGCCGATTCTGATCGAGGATCAACCTTACACCGTGGTCGGAGTCATCCCCGCCGGCCCTCTCGACCGCATCCCCGGAACCCAATTCACGGTGCCCATGTCCCCGCAGCCCGGTGTGACCAGCAACGAGTGGGGAGACATCATCGGACGTCTCAGCCCGGGCGTCACTCGGGAGCAGGCGCAAGCCGAGCTCTCCATCATCGACCATCGCGTCGAGGAGCGGCGTCACGGAGCCACAGAGGCGAAAAACTGGTCCATGAGCGTGGAGCCGCTCCATAATGACTGGCTCGACCACAAGCTGGAGCGTAATCTCTGGCTGCTGCTGGCCGCGGTCGGACTGGTATTGCTCATCGCCTGCGCCAATGTGGCCAACCTGCTGCTCGCGCGCGGAGCGGCCCGGCAGCAGGAGCTGGCTCTACGCTCTGCTCTCGGCGCCACCCGGCGGCAGATCTTCGCACAGCTCCTCACCGAAAGCCTCACGCTCTCCATACTTGGGGGAGCGATTGGCCTCGGCCTGGGCTGGGGGATCATGAAGCTCAGCATGGCCATACTGCCGCTGGTCCGGCAGACCGCCGAAGCGGTCGTTCAGGTGGACGTGCCGGTGCTCTGCTTCGCCATCGGCCTCAGTGTTCTCGGCGGCATTCTTTTCGGCTGCGCGCCTGCCTGGCAGGCGGCCGGCGTCAACCTCAGCGAAACCCTCAAGCAGGGTTCACGCTCCATCTCCGGGCGCGACCGCAATCATACGCAGGGCATTCTCGTGACTGCGGAGTTCGCTCTCGCGCTCACGCTTCTGGCTGGCGCCGGAATGGCCCTTCACAGCTTCTGGAACCTGAGCCGCATCGACCTCGGCATCACCCCCGAGCATGTGCTGACCGCAGATCTCCAGCGGCGCAGCATCAGCCGCAACCAGCGCGACGCGACGCCGCCCCCAGAGGAAATCATTGCCCGCCAGCGCGCGTTGATCGACAAGCTCGGCTCGATTCCCGGTGTCGAGAATGCCGTTCTCGCAACGAACATGCCCCTGCGTGGCTTCGACTCCTTCCCGTTCGCCGTCGCCGGCCATCCTGCCGATCCCCAACATCCACCGGTTGCCGACCTCCAGGCGGTGACCCCGGGGTTCTTCGCGACATTCGGCATCCGACTGCTTCGCGGCCGCTTTCTTAACGATTCCGATGTCCAGTCCGCGCCGCTCGCCGTAATCGTCAACGAGAGTTTCGTGCGCCGCTATCTGGGCGGCATGGATCCGCTTCAACAGCGTCTTCTCATTGCGTTGCCCGGATCGGGCGAAAACCATCCCGGCGCCATCGTCCCCTTTGAAATCGTCGGCATCTATCACGACGTACTGGACAACAACCATCTCACCGGCGCGACACAACCTGCTATTTACGTCTCCATGTGGCAGGTGCCGGTGCCGTATTTCTCGATCGCGGTGCGCACCGCCCTCGATCCAGGGTCCGTAAGCAGCGGTATGCGCGCTGCCGTGGCCCAGGCTGAGCCCAACACCACGGTTGCCGATCTGCAAACCATGAACGAGGTGGTCGAATCCCAGCTCACTAGCGACCGCTTCGGAATGGTGCTCTTCGGAAGCTTCGCCGGAATCGCTCTGCTCCTCGCCGCGCTGGGCATCTACGGAGTAATGTCGTTCGCCGTCGCACAACGCACCCATGAGATGGGACTGCGCATGGCGCTCGGCGCTCAGAAGAGCGATGTGGTAGCGATGGTGGTGCGCGGCGGTATTCGGCTGGCTCTGCCCGGAATGGCACTCGGGCTCATCGGAGCATTTGCGCTGGGGCAACTGATGCACTCAACGCTTTATGGTGTGGGCTCAGTCGACTTTCTCAGCACTCTGCTGGTGGCCGCGCTGCTATTGGCCGTTGCCGTATTCGCATGCTGGCTGCCGGCAAGGCGCTCAGCGCAGGTAGATCCCATGATCGCCCTGCGCGAGCAATGAGGTGACTCGCGCATTTTTCTCGCGAAGATTTTCAGGTGCCGGTGCCAACAGTTCACGCGCTCCGAAGCCTGACGCGCCCTACACGTCGTAATAAAAATTCCCATGAAATCCGATGGGGAAATGCTGCCCGGTCCACACCCGCGCAGCACGATCGAGCGTAGCTGCGTCGCGAATGTCTAAATATGTTTCGTTGCGCACGGCGCTGTAACCCTGATGCAGCAGCCAGCCGTCATCCTCGCTCGATTTGCCATGCCGCGGCACGAACACCGCCTCTTCGAAGGCATTCCCCGCACCGGCATCGACATGCTGTGTGGTTGCCGAGGCGAAATCGTGGCGAACCAGCGTTTGCTGGGTGAAGTTCTCGCCGCCCTGCATCGTGTAAAGGTGCCGCGTAGCTTTGCCGCTCATGCGCGTGTCGAAGCGCGGAAACTCCTGGCCCTCGCCGATCACGCTGCGTCCGGTCACCCGCTTCTGCTTGAGGTCGAGCGTAAGTCGCGTGAGTTGCGGAAGCTGCGCCTGGGGAGGATTGCTCTCCGACCACGCGGCGAGGTGTTGAAAAATCGAGGCGTCGGGACTGAGCAGGCTGTCCATGGTCATGAGGTCGCCGGCCTCGGCCAGATTCCCGTGGTGAAAGACCATGCCCGCGGGCTGTTCGAGAATGACCGGCTCGCCCGTCCCGTCTTTGCGCAGAACGATTAGCCGCGTCGGATCACTGGCCGCGTAGCGCAGCGCGTCCGCCGGGGTGACGCGCCCGGAGAAGAGTGACGGCAGGTCGTAATGCACGGGCGGAACGACAAAGACCAGGTGCTCGCTGCCCAGCAGCATGTCGTGGACCATGAAGTAGTCGGGCTGCGGAAGCGACGCAATCTGAGTCAGCCGGCCATCGAGCTCCATGCGAAAAACGGTCAGGGCAAGGTCGCGTCCTTTGTGGGTCCCGAAGGCATATCCCACGCCGGTCTCGGGATCGAACTTGGGATGTGCGGTGAAGCTCATATCCTTGGGCAGCGTGCCATGGAAGTCCCAATAGCCTTCAAATGCCAGCGTCTGCTCGTTCACCGCGCTGGGGTGTCCGCCCTCGGAGAGCGCCAGCAGCCGCCCATCCCAGCGGATCACATTGATGCTGGGTTGATTTTTGCCGCCCTTGCCGGGAGCCGGAGCGAGCGTACCAAATTCGTTGTAAAGCATCGTTCCAGTGGCGGCTTCTTCCAGACGCTCGGGCGTTTCGACGAAGCGGGCGCTCACTGTCGCGTTGCCTTCGCGCAGCTGATACTTCACCAGCAATGCATCGCCGTCGAAGAGATGGCGCAGCTGCACGCCATGGTTTGTCTTCTGTCCTGGCGCGACGCGGTAGAGCGTACCGTTTAAATCCTTTGGAATCGCGCCTTCGACATGCAGCGAGGACCACGTGCCTTCGGAGCTCGGCGCCTGCACGGCAAGGCGGCCCAGGTCGCGTTCTCCAGCAAGAACGGAGGCGACCAGCTGCGGCTCGATCAGCCCCGCGGCAGTAAGCATGGAAAGGCTGGCAAGCAGCGAACGGCGGTTGAGAGTGGGCAATGGACGATGGAGAAGAGAGGAATTCATGGAGTCGACCCTCCTATCGAGTCGATATATTGAATAGATATATATCAGCTCGATATAATGCTGGCAATGGGAAAAGAAAAAAAATCTGCGCCTAAAAAGCCGGCCGCTGAGGCCAAGCTGCCGTTATCCGATGGAAATCCCCGTCAAAGCCGCGAAAAAGCCAGCCGCTTCGCTGTCCTGGGCATGCTCAGCCTGGGCAAGAAATCGGGCTACGACATCAAGAAACAGATCGAGACCAGCACCTCGAACTTCTGGAGCGAGAGCTACGGCAATATCTATCCAATGTTGAAAAAACTGCTGGCGGAGGGTGCCATCCGGGAAGAAAAAAGCACTCCGACCGCGGGAGGCCGTCAGAAACAGCTGTACAGCATTACCGCAAACGGGCTGCATGCGTTGCAGGAGTGGCTGCGGCAGCCGGCATTGCCCGGACCGGAAGACAATGAGCTGCTGCTGAAGCTTTTCTTCAGCGCCATCGTGAAACCACAGGATTCGCGCGCCCTGCTCAAGAGCTTCCGCAACCAGGTTGCCGGCGAACTCGCCAGATATGGCGGGATTGAGGACTACATCCTCTCCCTGCAGGCAACGAAGGCCCAGAAAACATATTGGCTGGCCACTCTGCACTACGGCCAGGCGGTCAGCCGCGCGCTTCTGCAGTGGAGCGAAGCCACGGACAAGGCTATCAAGGAGCTGGACGAATAACCTGCCCTAGCCGCGAGTCCCGGCGAGCTTCTCCAATACCAACGGAGCGATCCCCGAGACGCTTCCTGCGCCTAGCGTGAGGATCACATCACCCTCTTCCGCGCGGGCCACAACACGGTCGACGGCTTCTTCAGCGGATGACGCGTACTCGACGCCGTCGCGGCCGATCCTGCGCACCAGCGCCTGAGCCGTCACGCCTTCGATCGGCTCCTCACTGGCCGCATAGATGTCGAGGATCTCGACGCTAGCCGCGTCATCGAACGACGTGGCAAATTCTTCCATCAAATCGTGCGTACGGGTGTAGCGGTGTGGCTGGAAGATGACATGCACATGCCGATAGCCGCAATCTTTCGCCGCACGCAGCGTCGCGCGAATCTCCGTCGGATGATGCCCGTAGTCGTCGACAACTGCAACCTCGCGCACACAGCCCTTCATCTGAAAGCGCCGGTCGACGCCGCGGAAATTCTTCAGACCGAGCGCAATGGCCTCAGGTGCAATCTCCAGTTGCGAAGCAATGGCGACTGCGGCGGTGGCATTCAACACATTGTGCATGCCCGGAACGTAGAGATCGAAGGGGCCCATCACCTTGCCGTTCGCCACTACTTCGAAGCGCGACCGCACTCCTTCGCAAGGCGGCAAGGAACGCAGGATGTAGTCGGCTTTCGATGTTGCGCCGTAGGTGAATACCCGGCGCCGCACGCGCGGCAGAATGCCCGCTAACTGCTCATTGTCCAGACACGCGACGCAGGCGCCGTAGAACGGAACACGGTCCATAAATTCGACGAAGGCGTCTTCCACATCCGCCATATCGCGATAGCAATCCATGTGCTCGCGATCCAGGTTGGTCACGACCGACAGAATCGGCGACAGCTTCAGGAACGACCGGTCGCTTTCGTCGGCCTCGGCCACCAGATACTGCGATTTTCCCAGACGGGCATTCGAACCCAGCGCATCGACTCGGCCGCCAACCACCACCGTGGGATCGAGTTCGCCGGCCGCCAGCACCGTTGCGATCATCGAAGTCGTCGTGGTCTTACCGTGCATGCCGGCGATGGCGATGCCGTACTTTAGCCGCATCAGCTCGGCCAGCATCTCAGCGCGGGCAATCACCGGAATCTTGCGGGTGCGAGCCTCCGCCACCTCGGGATTGCGCTCGTTTACCGCGGAGCTGGCCACGACCACGCCCGAGCCCACCACATTGGCGGCTGTGTGCCCTTCGAAGACGGTCGCGCCCAGCGAGACCAGCCGCTCGGTGATCGGAGAGCGGCGCAGGTCCGACCCGCTTACCGGGTAGCCGAGGTTCAGCAGGATCTCGGCGATCCCGCTCATCCCGATGCCGCCGATGCCGATGAAATGTACGCGCTGCGCTTTTGCAAACATGACTGGTTTAATCGCTTCCGTTACTCTATCAGCGGCACTGCGCGTCCCGCGATCTGCGCGCTTTGCGCGCCATCCGGCCCAGCGCGAGAGTGCTGCTGTGAATGGAGCCCGCCGGGTGCACTGTGTCTCGATTTTGAGACGTGGGTAATATTGTTCCGATAACGCCATGCGACCGCTCTTCGTCAGCTATCTGCTCGCCGCCGCCTCCCTCCTTACGCCTGCCATCGCCGCTGCTCAGGACGAAGCTCCTGGAGAGGCGAAGACCGTCGTCCGCGTGGCCCAAGGCGATCTGGCCGGGATACCCGCGCAGCCCTATTCCCCAATTCTGGTCTTTAAGGCGATTCCCTATGCCGCTCCGCCAACTGGTGATCTTCGCTGGCGTGAGCCGCAGCCGCCAGCATCCTGGAACGGGGTTCGCGATGCAACGCACTACGGCGCGGTGTGCACCCAGGTCGATGGTTCCATCCACTTTCCACACAGCACCATGAGCGAAGACTGCCTCACGCTGAATCTCTGGACCCCCTCTCTCAAGCCCGTCGCGCCGGCTCCGGTGATGGTCTATATCCATGGCGGAGGCTTCGTCGTGGGCTCGGCCAGCGACTCGCCACTGAACGGCAACGCTCTGGCGACGCGCGGTGCCGTGGTGGTGAGCATCAACTATCGCCTCGGGGTCTTCGGCTTCCTCGCCCATCCCGATCTCACGCGCGAATCGCCGCACCACGCCTCCGGCAACTACGGGCTCATGGACCAGATCGCCGCGCTGCGCTGGGTCCGCCAGAACATTGCAGCCTTCGGCGGCGATGCGCGCAACATCACCGTCTTTGGAGAGTCCGCCGGAGCCACCAGCATCGGCTATCTACTGGTCTCGCCGCTTGCCGCGGGCAATGGCAACACGCCTCCAGCATTCGACAAGGCGATCCTCGAAAGCCCTTCGGACCTGTTCACGCCCGACTCCGAATTGCATGCTCCTTATCGCGGACTCACCAACATGGAGGCGGTGGGAACGGCCATCGCTCCCACCATCGCCGAGCTGCGCCAGCTTCCTGCCGGCGAGGTGATGGCGCGTGCTACGGCAGCCACGAATAAACTCTTTGGCCCCAGTGGGAGCGGACATGCCCGGCTGCGTCCCGAAGGTCACACGCAGAATCCAACCGTCGTCGACACGCCATGGTGGGCCTTTGTCGATGGCTACGTCGTGCCCGATCAGCATGCCCGCCTCTTCACCGAGAACCGCGGCCTGCGCATTCCCGTTCTGGTAGGAACGAACACCGACGAAGGCACCAGCTTCGTGAATTCCCTGCCCGCGAAAACCGCACAGCAGTGGCAGGAGTACGTCACGCAGACCTTCTCACCGTGCGGCAAACAGCTTCTCGATCTCTATTCCGCACCAGTGCCGGAGAAAATTCACGCGGCCTCGGATCATCTCGTGACCGATGCGCTCTTTCTTTATGGAGCCTTCGAGACCGCCCGCGCCGAACATGCCTTTCTCTATCGCTTCACGCGCATCGGCCCGGAGAGCGCCAAGGCAAATACCGGCGCATTTCACACCGCGGAGCTCGATTATGTTTTCGGCCTCACCCATGCGCACCCGGAGCGCTATGACTCGACCGACCACAGGCTTTCCGACAAGATGATGACCGCGTGGCTGCACTTCGCGCGGACCGGCGATCCGCGGCTGATGGAAAGTACGGAGTGGACGCGCATCGGTTCCAATGGCGAGACACCTTACATGGAATTCGGCGACACGGTCACCGTAAAGGATCTGCCCGACACGACCTTCCGCGTCTTCGAGCAGCTCTGGCCGCCCAGCGGCAAAGCGTCATCGTGCCCGTCGAAGTAAATCGGGATCAGGATTTTCGGTCGCCGCTGCGGACGATCATGGCAGCGACGTAAGCCGCTCCAAAACCGTTGTCGATATTGACGACGGTGACGTTCGGCGAGCAGGAGTTGAGCATGCCCAGCAGCGCGGCAACGCCCCCGAAGGACGCGCCATAGCCGACCGAAGTAGGCACGGCGATCACCGGCGCAGCGACCAGCCCGCCGACCACGCTGGGCAGAGCGCCTTCCATGCCGGCACAGACGATGACGGCGCGCGCGGTGGCCAGCACTTCGCGCTGGGAGAGAATGCGGTGAAGCCCGGCCACGCCGACGTCGACGACGCGGTGAACTTCAAGCCCCAGATATTCAGCGACGACTGCAGCCTCTTCTGCTACCGGCAAGTCCGAAGTGCCTGCACAGACCACGGCAATCGGTCCGACTCCTGCGACATGCGGTTGTTGGCGCATGCCGATCACGCGTGCGGTCTCGTGATACGTGGCCCTGGGCTCGACCTCATGAACCGCGGCAAAGGCCTCGGCGCTGGCGCGGGTGGCTAGGACATCGCCTCCCGCAGCAGCCATGCGCTCGAAAATTCCCGCTACCTGCGCCGGAGTCTTGCCGGCAGCGTAGATGACCTCGGGCAATCCCAGCCGCAGCGAGCGATGATGGTCGATCTTGGCGAAGCCAGCGTCTTCGTACGGCAACTTGGCGAGTTGCGTGAGCGCATCGGCGGTGGAGAGTTCTCCGCTGCGTACTCCTTCTAGCATCTGCAGGATAGTTTCGCGGGTCATGCGGTAGTTTTTTCCTGATCTGCGCGGGTCTCGTGAAAGGCCAGGAGAGCCGCCTCGGTGACCGTCTTGAGAGCGACCGCGTGTTCGCGCGCGGCGCGGCGGCAATCCTCGTACTCGGGCATGGCGTTCAATGTTTCGCTCCCATTACCCGCTACTTTGATGCGGATTTTGCCGTACGCCGTGTCCACGGTGACGAACGCGCGGTCCAGGATCGAGCGCTGTTCGGTACGCCGCCGAATACCCAAGGTTGTCGTCTCGCGGAAGAGCAGAGCTTCGAGCTCCGCAGCTTGTTCCGGTTTGGCCAGCACGGTCAGCAGCGTGCCCAGTCGTCCCTTCTTCATGGTGACCGGCGCGGCCATCACGTCGAGCGCTCCATTTTCAATGGCCAGGTCGAGGGCGTGGGCCAGAACCTGCGGCGAGGCGTCGTCGATGGCGCACTCGAGAACCGTGACGGTATCGGTCTTTATCGGGGCGATGAATTTCGATTCGCTGCTCTCGCCAATCGACAGGCGAAGAACATTCGGAAAGCGCTCGGGATTACGCGTGCCGGCTCCGTAGCCGATCGCGTCCGCCGTAAATCTCGGGGCTTCGCCGAAAATACAATTCAGGGCGCGCAGCAGCGCGGCGCCGGTCGGCGTCACCAGTTCTTTCTTTGGTCCCGCAGAGTAGGTCGGAATGCCCTTCAGCAGCTCGGCTGTCGCCGGCGCAGGAACGGGAAAGGTTCCGTGCGCGCATTCGACGAAGCCCGACCCTACATTGACGTCCGAGGCATGCCAGCGCTGCACTCCCAGCGAGCAGAGGCCGACCGCGCCGCAAGCGATGTCGGTAATGGTGTCGACCGAACCCACTTCATGAAAATGAACCTGCTCGACGGGGATGCCGTGAATCTTCCCCTCAGCCTGTGCCAGCAGCGCAAACGTCGTCAGCGCAAGAGCACGCGCGTCTTCGGGTAAGGCAGCATGTTGGATCAGCTCGCGAATCTGCGCCCAGCTCCGGCCATGAGTGTGGTGATGGTGATCTTGATGCTCATGCGTATGAGTATGGGTATGCGAGTGCTCGCCTTCGTGCGTGTGTGAATGGCTGTGAGAGTGCTCGTGCGTATGAGAATGAGATTCGGCGTGGGAGTGCGAATGCTCCTCATGCTCATGGTCGTGAGGATGATGGCCGGCCGCTTCCGCGAGCCTTCCGTTCTCCAGAACATCGACCTTCGTTGACCGGATGCCGCTGCGATCCACATGGTGGATATGCAGCTCGGCTCCGATGTTGAGCGCTCTCGCGGTCTGCTGCAGCAGTTCAGGATCGACGCCAGCGTCAATGAGCGAGCCGAGAAGCATGTCTCCGCTGATGCCGGCGAAGCATTCGAGGTATCCGATACGCATAGCTTTTATTTTTTCCAGATTAATTTTTCCCGCTCAATTCTTCCCTGACCGGAGGAGAACTTCCACGGGCAGCACTTCGTTCATCGATCCCGAGCGATAGCCGTCGCAGTCGATCGCGACATATTGGAAGCCGGCCTTGCGCACGGCTGTTGAGATGCGGCGCATCACGCTTACGTCCAGGGCAGCCGGCAGCTCTTCTTCGGCGATCTCGATGCGGGCGACAGCTCCATGATGGCGAACGCGGAAGCGCTTCAGGCCCAGGCCGTGAAGAGCGTCCTCGGCCTCTTCCACCATGCGGAGGTTTTCCGGGGTCACGCGGCGGCCATATTCAATTCTCGAAGATAGGCAGGCGGAAGCGGGTTTGTCCCAGATGGCCAGTCCAGCCTGCTTGGCCAGCGCGCGGACGTCGGCCTTGTTCAGGCTGGCCTCGGCCAGGGGAGCCGCGATGCGATGTTCCACGGCGGCGCGTTGCCCGGGGCGAAAGTCCTTCTTATCATCCAGATTCAGCCCGTACGCCACCCTGTCGAAGGCCAGCCGCTCCCGCTCTTTTTCGAGGACGGTGAACAGCTCATCCTTGCAGTGGAAGCAGCGATTGGCGTCGTTGACCGCATAAGCTTCGCGCTCAAGCTCCGTAGTTTCCAGGGTTTTGAGGGGAATCTTCTGCTCGGCGGCAAAGGCGATGGCATCGCGGTAATGGCTGCGTGCCAGCGATGGCGAGTCGGCAATCACCGCCAGCATGCCGTCTCCCAGCACGCGATGGGCGGAAAAAGCAAGGTAGGCGGAGTCGATTCCACCGGAGTAGGCGACGATCATGCACCCCACCCCGCGGATGCAATTTTCAAGACGCTCCTGCTTCGCCGCCAAATCTGCCATCAAATCTTCTGTCATGGAGCCGCCTGCGCCTTTACGTCTTTAGATGATCGTAACTCGTTAAGTGCTGCCGAGGCCAACTCAGCCCTATGGTCATGGATGCAAAGAACCAAAGAACGGTAAGGTAATAGATGATGTCTGTCTTTGAGCTGCGCTCCCCACTGTCAGCCGAAGAACGGTTCGAGAAGCGGAGGCTGATCCTGCGGGATGTGACGGCCCTCGCGAGCCTGTTCGCCATCACGGCGATCTTAGCCGTGCTCACCTATTTTCTCTTCAACTCCTTTGAGAGCCACCGACAGGACCTGGCCCAACGCTGGCTTCTGCGCGGGCAGGCGGCCATGAAGAGAGGAAGTCCGGAGCAGGCAGTGCAGGCGCTCCGCTCTGCGCTGGAATACGAAGAGGGACAGCGCGCGGAGATGCAGCGGGAGACGGAGATCGAGCTGGCAACGGCTCTTGCTGCCGCCGGCCACGACACCGAGGCCATCGCCTACTTCAACACCCTGCTTGAGGCCGAGCCGGGGAACGGGCTCATCAACCTGCAGCTCGCGCGGCTAGCGGTGAAGCAGGGCCACGAGGCCTTGGCTATCGAAAGCTACCAGCGAGCGCTCGATGGAACCTGGCACGGCGATGGATATCTGCGCCGCCTGAGCGTCAGGCTGGAGCTGGCGCAGTATCTGCTGTACCGGCACGAAAACTCCCGGGCGCGAGGCGAGCTGATCACCGCAGCCGGCAATGCTCCGGACGACCCAGCCACGAAGCTGCGCATCGCGGGCTTGCTGGAACAAGCTGAAGACCCGATTAGCGCGTATGAAATCTATCGCAGGCTGTCGTTGAACAGGCATCCGCCGCTTGAAAGTTTGGAAGGCGCAGGACGTACCTCTGCGACTCTGGGCCGCTATCTGCTGACCAAGCAATACCTGACTCGTGCGCTGAATGACCCGAAGCTGGAAGAGCGGCCAGCTGCCGAGCGCGACGAAGTCCGCAATGCGCTGGCCGACGCCGTTCACGTGCTGGCGCTCTATCCCAGCCCGGAATTGAACACGCGGGCCCGAGCAGAGCGCATTCTGCACAACGTGAACACGGCCAGGGCGCGACTGACGGATTGCTCGACAAATTCGTCCACCGCCAACGGCCCGGTACTGGCCGCCCTGACCACTCGCTGGCAGGCCGTCCCGCCTGGCCTGACGATTCATGCCGTGGAGGAAGATCCTCAGCTCGAAGAAACATTGATGAAGCTGGTATACGACACCGAGAAATCGACGGCACAGACCTGCTCTCAACCGACCGGCGAGGACGCGCTGCTCTTCCAGATCGCCCAGGCGCCCATGGCGGTGCAGCAACAATGAGCGAATACACGACACAAAACGCCGCCCAGGCCGGCCCTACCATCGCTCAGGCCGTTGCGCCTCCGGCCGCTCCGCCTCCTACGATCCGCACCACGCTTGATCTGGCAAAGATTGCGCCCAAGCGCGATGAGCGGCTCTTCCTGGTTCTCTCCATTTTTATCGGCGTGATCTCGGGCCTGCTGGTGGTCTCGTTCCGCGTCGCCATCGAGTGGATCAAGATCCTGACGCTGGGCTCGTCGCCGCATCCCGGCCAGTATCGCCTGCTCTTTGCCCCCACCATTGCCGGATTGGTCGTAGCTACGCTGGTGCAACGGTTCTTTCCGGCAGCGCGCGGCAGCGGAGTCAACCAGACCAAGGCCGCGCTCTACATCTACAACGGCTACATCTCGTTCAAGACGGTCATCGGAAAGTTCATCACCTCCGCGCTGGCCATCGGAGCCGGACACTCCCTGGGACCGGAAGACCCATCGCTGCAGATCGGCGCCGGCGTGGCATCCATGGTGGCGCGGCGATTGAATCTTTCGCGGCAGCGGCTGCGGCTCTTCGCACCCATCGGCGCAGCGGCCGGCCTCGCGGCGGCGTTCAACGCGCCGGTCTCGGCCATCCTGTTTGTCATCGAGGAAGTCATCGGACAATGGAGCGCCGCCGTCCTCGGATCGATCGTGCTCTCGGCCATCTCGAGCGTGGTGGTGGCGCGCTGGTTCTGGGGATCGGAGCCGATGTTCCGCATCCCCTCGGTCACGCTGCGCGACCCGCGCGAGCTGATGGCGTATGCCGTTCTGGGCGTGGTCGGTGGCCTGTCGTCGCTGGTCCTCGCCAAGGCCCTGGGATATCTGCGGCCCCGGCTGCGCTCCCTGCCGCGCTCCACATACTATTGGCAGCCGGCCGTAGCCGGGCTGATGGTGGGATGCATCGGCTTCTTCGGCCTTCCCCAGGTGATGGGTCCCGGATACCAGATCATGGACCAGGCCATGCACGGCACCTTCGCCTGGAAGCTGCTGCTGGCCCTGGCGCTGTTCAAAATCCTGGCGACGACGCTGTCCTTCTCCAGCGGAACTCCGGGAGGCATGTTTGCTCCCACGCTGTTTATAGGAGCCATGCTGGGAGCATCCATCGGCTCTTTCGAGAAGCTCTACTTTCCGCACTTTACCGGGACAGTCGGCGCCTATGCGCTGGTCGGCATGGGCGTGCTGTTCGCGGGATTTCTGCGTGCGCCGCTGACCTCGGTCTTCATGGTGCTCGAGGTCAGCGGAAATTATTCCATTATTCTTCCCGTGATTCTGGCCAACACCATTGCCTACCTGCTCTCGCGCAGCCTGCAGCCGGTGCCGATCTTCGAGACCTTCACCCATCAGGATGGATTGGACCTGCCCTCGATGGAGGAGCAGCGCGAAGAGAGTCCGCTGCACATCGAGGACGCGCAGGAACCAGTACACGTGCCGGTGCTGAAAAGCACTATGCCGATTGAAGCCGCCGCCAAAGCCGTGGCCGAAGCGCACGCGACCGCCTTCCTGGTGCATCTCTGGGATGGCTCGTGGTATGCGATGACCGCGGCCGAGCTGACCGGCGCAGCAGCCGTGCTCACGCCTGAAACTCCGATCGAACGAGTCTTCAAGGCGGACCGGGCGCCCGCTCTCTTCCCCGACCTTCCCCTGGACAATGCACTGCGCTACTTCCCGCGCTGGCCGCTGCTGCCGGTGCAAAATCGCGCCAACAAGGGAACACTCGAGGGCATTCTCACTCTGGAAGGCATTCTGAAGCGATATCAGGAGCATTGATTGCGCCACTTGCGCAGAACAGTTCTGGCCACTAGCCTGAGACGAACGAATTTTTAGCGGGAAAGGTCTGCGCAGCATTGGGCGAACGATGTTGAGCTTGTATCAACGGCTGGTTCTAGGTTGCCTGCTGCTCATCGCCCTCGTCACAGGCGTTAGCCTGCTGGTGCGCGCCTCCTTTGTCCAGCTGGCGGCGCTCGATGCCTCGCAGCATACTGCGGACAAGGCGCTGGCTGCCTTCGCCGCCGTTCGGGCTTCTCTGGCGCGCGAGGAGCTGACGGCGGCGCAGCTCGAAAGTGGCTCCTCTCCGCAGCTCTCTGCCGCATTGCTGGCCCAGGCTCAAGGCACGCAGTCGACTCTCGATGCAGCGGCGAGCGCGGTAAGTGCATTCGACTCCTCCACTCCTATCTCCGCTCTGCAAGCGGAGCACGCGCAGATCCTGGCGCACATTCGCGAAAATTTTGGCCGGCTCGCTCCGCAATTGGAGAAGCTGAGCGGCGAGATGGCGAGCAACTTCGACAGCCTGCGGGCTCACCACGATAACGTCGTGGGTGAACTCGAGCACCGGCAGGACCAGCTGCGGGCACGCTTGATCAGCGCATGCGGGGCAAGCATTATTACCGCCATCGCCATTTCCGTGCTCATGGTCTTCTTCGTCGTGGCTCCGGTGCGGCAGACGGCAAAGGCGGCGCGGCGCATCGGTCAGGGCGATCTCCAGTCTCGTATCGAATGGCGGCAAAAAGACGACCTGGGTGTGATCGCAGCCGAGCTGAATCGCCTGATCGTGCGCCTGCGCGATCTGCGCGAGACGGAATCCGGACGGCTGCAGATGGAGCACCAGCTTAGCGATGCCGTGGTGCAGTCCATATTTGAGCCAGTGATTGTTACAGATGCGAAGGGACATGTGCTCAAGCTGAATCAGGCTTCGATGGAGCTGCTCGGCGGCGCATCGTCGGACCGCATGATTCTCACCAACACCCCGGGCGGAGAAAAAATTCTGAACGCCGTGCGCCGCGCCGTGACCATGCAGCAGGCATCGTCGACCGAAGGCGAAGCGGCACTGCTGCCGATGCGCATCGGCAAGGCGCAGCGCAGCTATCGCCTGCGCACCACCCCTATGCGGGATAGCGAAGGCAAGCTGCTGGGTGCGGTCACCGTGCTTGAGGACGTGACCGAGATGCAGGAGGTCGACCGCTTCAAAACGCGCTTCCTGAGCGTCGCTTCGCAGAAGCTGCGCGACCCGCTCCAGCGCCTCCGCCTGTCCCTCTATGCGATGGCCCAGGGATATGCCGGCGAGCTTCGCCCCCTGCAGAAAGACCTGGTGAAGGGCGCCGGCGAAGAGGCCGAGCAGCTCGACGATCTGATGGCCGACCTGATCGAGGTGGGCGAGCTAGAAACCGGACGCCGGCAGATGAAGCTGGAGCGGCTGCGTCCGATTTCCATCCTGCAGGATGCCCTCAACCGTCACAAAGATGAGGCGCGAGCCAAGAAGATCGAGCTCGAAATGAGCGCCTTCGCCGATCTCGGCCACGTGGAAGCCGACCGGCGCGCACTGCGCAGCATCTTGGACAACCTGATTTCCAATTCCCTTCGATATACGCCGGAGGGCGGAGTCATCGTGCTCGCTGCGACCGAGATCAAGGATGGCGTACAGTTTTTTGTCCGCGATAACGGGCGCGGCATCGAAGCCGAACGGCTGTCCACCATCTTCGGACGCTTCTCTGGCGAATCGACGGAAGGCACCGGACTGGGACTTGCCCTGGTGCGGCGGCTGGTCGAATCGATGAGCGGACAGGTATCGGTCGAAAGCAAACTCGGGCACGGCACCACCTTCAGCTTCACTCTGCCCATAGCGACCGTGATGAGCACCCGCCATCCTGTGGAGATAGGATGAGCGAGCTCGAGATCCCCAAGCAAGAGGAACCCGCGAAGCTGCGCATTTATATCGGCGCAGCGCCCGGCGTGGGCAAGACCTACCGCATGCTCGAGCACGCGCATCAATTGCTCAAGCAGGGCGTTGACGTCGTAATCGGCCTGGTCGAGACGCATGGCCGCGCAGAGACTGCCGCGCTCATCCAGGATCTCGAGGTCATCCCGCAAAAAGAAATTACCTACCGGTCGGTCACGCTTCGCGAAATGGATCTCGACGGGATCCTCGCCCGGCATCCGCACACCTGCATCGTCGACGAACTGGCCCACACCAATGTTCCGGGCTCGCGCCATCGCAAGCGATATGAGGACGTGCTGGAGCTGCTGGACGCGGGCATCAACGTGATGACCGCCGTGAACATTCAGCACCTGGAGACGCTGAACGATGCGGTGTCCCGCTCGGCAAGCACGCAGATTCGCGAAACGGTTTCGGACAGCTTCCTGAAGCGCGCGAACGAAGTGGTCAACGTCGACATCACCGTGGAGGAACTGCGCTCCCGGCTGCGCGAAGGCAAGATCTACACATCGGAAAAAGTAGAGCAGGCGCTGGCGAATTTCTTTCGCAAGGGCAACCTCAATATGCTGCGCGAACTGGCCCTTCGCACCACTGCGGAGCAGGTGGGCAGCGCAGCTGCGTTGTATCGCCGCACCCAGGGACTGGAGCAGGCTCCGCTGCCCGAGAAGGTGATGGTGTGCCTCTCATCGCGTCCCGGCGTGGAGCGCCTGCTGCGCGTAGGCGCACGCGTTGCAGGAAGGCTCGCGACCAACTGGTATGCGGTGTACGTAGAGACGCCCAACAAAGACCTGCGCCACGACGATCCGGAGGGCTTTGCGCGCCTGGAAGAGTATGAGCGCATGGCGCGCGAACTTGGCGCGCAGGTGATCACGCTCAAAGGCAAGAGCGTCTCCGACGTGCTTATCGACTTTGCCCAGCAGGAGAATATCTCGCACGTAGTCTTCGGACAGTCGGCACGATCGCGGTTCGATATTCTGCTGCGCGGCTCGGTCATCAACCGCTTCCTCGCCGAAATGCGCGAGGCAACGGTGCAGGTGGTGCCGCTGCGCCACGACAAGAAGTAGGCGCTCCGCCTACTGCTTCTTCAACACCGCGCTACGGTTCTCGTCCGCATTGATTTCGCCTTCGAACTTTTGCAGGCTTTCATATTCGCCGGCATCCAGAGACAGCTTCTTGACCACGTACTCGCGGGAATAGTGAAGAACATTCCCGTCGACCTTCACTTCGCTGGTGTAGCTGGCGAAATCCGTGTCGAGCTTGACCGGATCGGGAACCTCGTCGACAGCATAGCCGGACGGAAGAGTGACATCGAACTTGTCGCGCCAATCGCCGACGCTCGCAAATTCAATCGGATATTCACGCCGACCATTGCGCAGCGGGGTTACATATGTTCCCAGTACACGCGGACGCAGAAGCAGCAGGTTGCCCGCATTCTTGGCGTACGAGGATGCGCTCACGTCGTAGCGCATAACCAGTTGCTGGTTGAGATCGCGAGAATTCTCCACCTTCTCCGTGCCAAGATCGAATTCAGAGAAGTCGCTGCGCAACGACCTCTCCAGATTTTCGCGTTTCTCTTTGTCGCTGCTCATTGCGAAGAAATGCCGGACATTTCCCGAGGAGGCTCCGAGTCGCGACACCCTGACGTCTCCTTTGAGCGAGCCGTCGGCAGCAAGCTCAAAGTGCGCGGCATGTTCGATAGTGTCGGTGTCCGGCTTCAGGATGGGAAGCTCGATAACCTGGCTCTCATTTCCCGCCATCAACGCCCCGTAACCTCCTTGCAGATAAGTGGGCAGCAAACCAATAGGAACGTACTCATTCGTGGGATCAAAGATCAGATAGCGCTTGCCGGTCTTCGCCGTCACCACCGCCTTGAGCAGCGGATTGTCATAGCCTTTCGGAATCTCGATGGCCGCAATCATGTGATTGCCGATCAGCGACGGCGTGAAAGGGTCGACGACACCGCGTTCCGTATCCACCATCACCCAGGTGGCGCGCACGCCGACCGCATCGAGCATAGAGATAAGCAGAGTCGCCTTGTCCTTGCAGTCGCCATAGCGGTTGCGATAAACATCGGCCGCGGCATGTGGAATGTAGCCGCCAATGCCGATCTCGATGCCGACATAGCGAATATTCTGCTGCATGAATTCGGAGACCTTCTGGATGCGCGTCATGAAATCCGCATTGGGCGACACCAGCTGACGGCTTTCGTTCGCGATCTCTGCGGGTGCTTCCGTTTTGGGCGCAGCCAGGGGGCTGAACCACTCGCCGATCTTCGCCCACAACGCGTCCCCCTCGCCCAGATTGCCGGCAGCGTAGTGGAGAGTCATGCGCCCGGTCACTGCGCCATCCGCAGGCGCAAGCGGCACGTCTTCCAGGTGAACGGCCGGGACGTTGGTCAGTTCCCAGCGCCAGTGGTTGGGCGCGACCTCTGCCGGTGTGGCGGCAGTGTAGCGCCGCCAGAGAGCGCGATGCTGCCATCCCGCGGGCAGATCCACTTCGAAAACAGTTCGAAGCCGCGGAATCTCCCCCTGAAACATCCAGTTCTCTTCTCCGGAATAGATCGGAGCCTGCTGCACATACTCGTAGGCCACGATGCCGCCGGGATCGGCGCCGGGAGCCGATGCCGTCTTATAACGCACGTCGTTATAGAGAATGCCCCACTCCTTGGCGCCCACCTCGATGATTTCGTTGTCCTTCACCGTGTATTGATGGCCGTCCGGACCAATGCTCCACACATGAAAGGAGAGCAGCTTGCGGTCGCTGCGAAACCAGGCGACGGGGGTCGCATACTCGCGACCATGAGGGCGCAGGATCTTGATCACCATGCGACGGCGGAGGGTTGTCATGCCGCCGGCATCGACGGTCAACAGCTGATCGTCGAGAAGAATCGCGGCTTTCGCCTCATGAGCATCAGCGGGCAGCAACGTAGTCGCCGCCGCCTGCGTGATCCAATCGGGAAACGGAGTGGAGGCGCGAGCGGCGGTGGAAGCCAGGACGAATAGAACGATAAGAGAAAGCGAAGCGCGGCGGATCATCGGCTGTTACCTGCGGTAGCCTTGGGCGAAGCCTCAGCAGCCGCCATTTTCAGAACCACCTGCACATGATCGTCGGTGTTGGTCTTTTCGTAGAAGCTGCGCAGCTGCGGATACTCGTCGGTCTTATAGAAGGGGCTCGCCAGGCGCAGCAGTCTTCCATAGGCGTAGAGGTTATCCTTCGCCACATACTTGGCCACGTAATCTCCATGAGGCGAAAAAGGCACGGTCGCTTCGCTGGGCAGGCTTTCGACCGTCATGCCCGGCGGCAGTGTCAGGTTGAATTGATCGTGAACCGAATAGGGATGGTGCAGGTCGACGGGGTTTTCGCGCTTGCCGCTGGCAAAGCGCGGTCCAACTCCGGCCTCAAAGAAGACGGCCGGGAAGAAGACTCGCTTCCCGGTAACGGTGCCAAGCGATCCGCTTACGTCGACCTGAACAAAGAGCACATTGACGTAGTCCTCCAGGCCGACGAAGTGATTGGTCTTCACTTCGACTCCCGGCGGGACGGTCTTCTGCAATTCGTCTTCAAAGTCTTTTTTCACCTCGGCCTCGTCGCTGCGCAGGGCCGCCTGCCGCCAGTGAAGGGCCTCCGTGCCGGTCATGGTGATGCGAATGATCCCGCTGACTTGGCCGGTGGGATCGAGGGTAAGCTGGGCGAACCGGTCGGTGCGCGTGTCCTGATACGTGAGTCCGGGCGTCGCGGCGATTTGCGTCCCGTTGTCAGTCTGCCTGACGCCGCTCACCATCGTATGCTTCCAGTGCAGCTTGCCGAATTCGCAGTATCTCTGGCCGGGATCGAAGAAGAGCTCCTTTCCTCCCACCGAAACGATGGCCAGCTCGTCGTTCAACTGGTTCCAATCGAAATAACCTTGTTGCAGTATGTCGCGATCGCGGTTGACCACAATCATCGCGTAAGCCTTAAGGCCCGCGGCTCTGCATAGCGCGATAAAGAGGCGGGCGATTTCGTCATCGCTGCCGCGTTTCTGATCCCAGATGTCATCGGCGCTTTTGACCTTGAGTCCTTCGGCCTTGTTTTCCGCGCTGGAATGGGTTCGCGTGAAGCTGGTGTTTTCGAGCTTCATGACAGCGGCGTAAATCTTCTCAACCTTCTGCCGGTCGTTGTCTCCCGGAGCGGTCAGCTGCTGGGCGACCACATGCATTTTGGACGAGGAATTCGAAAACCGATCGACCTCTTTTGACCAATACTTGCCTTCGGTCTTCCAAAATTCATCGCTCGTACGCCACGGCGAGTAGTAAAAAATCACGCGATAAGAAAAGCTGCCGAACGGCGGCATGTAGTCTTCGTCGGGGAGTCCGCTCACGTTTTCGACCGTCAAATCGTAGCCGTCAACCCCGCTTCGAACGTTCACACCTGCGGGCAGGCTGTAGGTGTAAGAGAGACCGGCGGCCACCTGCTCGTGCCCGTGCTCGTCTTTACTGACGAGCATGCGCGAAGTCTTCGTCGGCTGAAAGTGATAGTGGGCCTTGTGGACGAAGACCGGCTGCTGAATGTACCACCGAGGCGACGAGTAATAGTTGTCGTCGTAGCGCAGCTTCCAGCGGTACTCGATGATGCTGCCGACCTGCACGTCCGGCATGCTGAACACCTTCTCCATCGCCTTGAACTGGGCCGTTTTCACCACCAGCTTGTCCATCGGCTTGCCGGTAAACGGAACCACGGTTCCATCAGCGTGAATGGTGCGGCCGGAGATATCGGTGATGCTGAAGTTCGTTCCCTCATAAGGGATCTCGATATCGCTGAACATCTCCTTGCCTTTTTCGGTAAGAATTTTGATCCGCGCATACATGCTGTGCATGTGCAGGTCGTCCGCCACCGTCTCTTCGCGAAAGAGATAAACAGCCGGCGCATCGGGAGCGGCGGAGTCCGAGGTCATCTTCAACTCATCGGGAGTGGGTTGCTGCCATTCCGGAAATCCAAAAGCAGTACAGGGAAGAAGAGCAAGACAGAGCAGAACCAGGCGACGAACAATGACGAACACAAAGACCTCAAGCCGAAGAGAGAATCCTCCCGTCAGTTCTTGGAAGCGGAAAACTCCGCTTGGAAAGACATAGCGCTGACGGGGGTCGACCTATTATTACTGCGGTTGCGCCAAACGATTCAAGGAATTTGTTGCCGCTCATCCATCGCTTTTACTTATGCAAACGGAAAAGGGTTATACCCGTAAATAACGTTATGCAGCGCGCTCATCGCGTCATTGCATGAGTGAAATCACGAGTTGCGAGGTTAAGTGCCACGCGTAAAAATCGGGTGGGTTAAATAAGTATTCACAATCATTCTTGTCGCAGCGGCGGAGCGGGTCGTATTTCTCGACGAGTCCGACGTGGAACGCATCAGTCCAGATCGACATCTTTGGGAATAAACGCTCGCATCTGGGCGTTGCATCCCGCGCCGTTATGACCGGCGTGGAAGGATTACGTCCGCAAAAGTCTCCCCAGTCCGCGCGGGCATTTGATCTCATGTGTGTTATTTTTAGAAGGTAAGAGCTCGTAGCTCAGTTGGTAGAGCATCGCCCTTTTAAGGCGTGGGTCCTGGGTTCGAGCCCCAGCGAGCTCACCAGTTTCAATCGCTTACAGACTGCTCAGTGGAATCCGGAACCCTTCCGGGTCCACTGCAGATCCTGCCCTAGCTTCCAAAATCCCCACTAAAGTTCAAATTGTCAAGCCCTGGCTATAGAGAGCCCGCGCGCGGTTTTGAGTTTGCAGATGAAGCGCGCCGCGCTCCATTTTCTTCGTCTCACCTGTACAAATTGTGCCGTTACGCCCGGAATATTTCGACCTCGGCTGCGCTGCGACGGCAGTGCCTAGGAGGCGCGCGTCAAACCGTCGGCTTTCGGTTCAGGGTGAGCCGCGACCAGGCTGTGGGCCTCTTCCAATTCGCACAACGCCTGATGAGCGTAGCGCCGTGTGGACTTCGGATCATCGGCATGTTCGCCGACCAGATACAGGAGGTTGCTAATCGTTTCGAACTTCCGATTCAGCAAATCGCACAGCTCAATTAAAGAAGGTTGTTCTTCGGATTTGGGGTGGGACATCATGCCTAATATCAGATGCAACTTGCCGCCCAAATGATGATTTGGACACTCCTGATTTCATTCGAAGAGCGCACGAATGATAGTACGGAGTAGAGTGACCTCTTTTTTCCTGGTCGTATGTGCTTTTGTACGCGCCCAGTAAACTCCTCATCCTCAACCCCATAAAAGGAGATAGAGCAGCCTGAAGCGGGCCCTGTACGTAAAATTTGCAGGCATTCAATCAACGCTTCAAGTCGCAGCAGGGCCAACATCCTTGAATCAGGCCCCACAACGGGGCCCGGTTCTACTATTGAACTGCCGCACGTCTTGTTTACGCCGGGCTCTTCTGCGTGAAGTGGATGGCTGGAACGTCTTTCAGCCTTGCGGCCGCGCTCTCCGGCGTGATGTCCCTCTGCGGCATACCCAGCATCTCGAAACCGACCATAAATTTCCGCACGGTGGCTGAGCGGAGCAGCGGCGGATAATAGTGCGCGTGGAAGTGCCACTCGCTATGCTCCTCTCCGTCTACCGGGCTTTGGTGAAAGCCCATGGTGTAGGGAAAGCTGGTCTCGAAGAGATTGTCATAGCGAGTGGTGATCTGCTTCAGAATGTCGGCCAGCGAGGTCTTCTCGCGGTCGCTGAAGTCGGCCAGCGAGCGGAGATGGCGCTTCGACAGCACCAGCGTCTCGAAGGGCCACACCGCCCACCAGGGAACCACCACCGCGAAGTCCTCGTTCTCGCAGACCATGCGGATCTGCTCCTTCGCCTCGACCTGCAGATAGTCGCAGAGCAGGCAGCTGTGCTTTTCGGCGGCATAGGCCTTGAGCGCCTCGGTCTCCGCCGCCGGCTCGTCCGGGATGTGCTCGGTCGCCCAGATCTGGCAATGGGGGTGAGGATTGCTCGCGCCCATCATCGCCCCGCGGTTCTCGAAAATCTGAACGTAATTCAGCTCCGGCTGCTGGCCGAGCGCAAGATACTCCGCAGTCCAGGCATCGACCACGCGGCGAATGTCGGCCAGTTCCATGCGCGGAAGGGTCAGGCTGTGGTCGGGATGGAAGCAGACTACCTTGCAGCGTCCACGCTCCGCCTCGGCGTGCAGCAGCGGCGAGGCATCGGCCGGAGGCGCGGGCGAATCGGGCAGCAGCGCGGCGTAGTCGTTGTCGAAAATGTATACGCTTTCATACTTAGGCGTGACATGCCCGCCCGCGCGTGTATTTCCCGGGCAGAGATAGCAGGTCGGATCGTAGTGAACATCCGAGAAGCCGGACGACGGATTTACCTCGCCCTGCCAGGGTCTCTGCGTACGGTGCGGAGAGATCAGCACCCACTGCCGGCGAAGCGGGTTGTAGCGGCGATGCGGAAATTGCAATCCTGAAGACGACACTTTTGTTCCTTTCGGAGAGGAAAACAATACTCGTGGAGCATAGAGTTCAGTGGTTTCCTACCCCTCACGATACTGCCGTGAAGGATGGGGCACCCGAGGTTCTTTTCCTGTCCCGCGTCTGAAATTCGAACACGGGGAATGCGGTTCTTTGGTCTCTCACACACGATCTTATGCTGTCGGTTTATCCGGTACGGGCGCGGTCGCTAGAAATCGATGAACGAATTGCTCGCTGTAGTCCTCGAGAATAGCCTGCACCCGGTCCGGATCGTTCGAACGAACGATCAGTCCGGCATGGTGGTGCTTCTTCATGCGATGGACGATCTCCGGCGCGTCGAACATCGACGTGTCAGGCTGCTCAGTTGTGGCCAGGCAGAGCACGCTGCCGGCGTATTGCTGCCTGATCTCCGGCAGCTTGTACGGAATGCCGCGCAGGTGGCTGACCTCGATCCTCGCCCACTCCGCCCACAGGTCGACGCCGGTGGCCTGAAGGATGACATCGGAGATGAAAGCTCCGCCGACGCGGGCGGCTACTTCGAGGAAGTAGTAGCGGCCGTCCTCGCCGCGGATGTACTCGGCGTGGGTGACGCCGCGCACCATCCCCATCTTCGGGATGAGTTCACCATTGATTCCGGTCAGAGATTTCGCATCGGGCGATCCGCGGTCGAAGACGCGGGTGGTGAAGACTCCCCCCTCGTGCATCACCTTCATGGGAGGCTTGCCGTAGCGGCTCACCGCGGTGAAGACCACTTCGCGTTCGCTGGTGATGGAGTCGACATGGAAGATGTCTCCGGGGACAAAGCGCTCCAGAAGATAGTTGCTCTGGCGGTCGCCCAGCTCGTCGAGCGTGCGCCAGAGCTGCTCCGGCTCGTGAATCTTCCGGATGCCGATGGCCGAGGCTTCGGCGCGCGGCTTGAGCACCCAGGGCGCAGGCACGGAGGCCATATAGGCGCGCAGGTCGTCGTAGTTGAGAATGCCGATAAATTCCGGCACCAGCGCCCCGGCGCGCTGCGCCTCGCCGCGCATGGTGAGCTTGTCGCGGAAATGCGAGGTGGTGGTGCGGCCCATCCCCGGAATGCGCATGTGCTCGCGCAGATGAGCGGCATCCTCCATGTCGAACTCGTCGAGCGAGATCAGACGGGCAAATTTGCGGCCGCGGGCAAGATAGGTGACCGTGTTCGTGAGCTGTTCCTGGGTAAGAGCGCCCGGCATATGGACGATTTCGTCCAGGATGTCGTAAGGCCAGTCGCCGTTGCGGTGCTTTTCCAGCGTGAGAAGAAGCACCTTGCAGCCCATTGCGGCGCATTGGCGCATGAAGGATTGGCCCTTCTCATAGGTGGTGAGGCAGAGGATCAGCTCTTCGCTCATGGCAGTTGGCCTGTCTTGCTGTCGTGCTGCAGTAAGGATGCTTTGTGCTGCCGAAACACCGGCGGAATTCGGTATTCGCGCCCCGACAGTACGCTTTCTTGAGCTTAGTTCTACCATAGGAAGTGGATGCCGTTTCCGGCTGTAGCGTCCCTTCACAATCCATGACCGCTTCGCACGATAATCCGCTTCTTCCATTGCTCTCCGCGCCTGCGCTCCTTGTATTGCAGGATTCCGCCATCGCCGCGTGGCATGGCAAGCCGGCTCCCGATTTTCGGGTCCCGAACCAGGACTTTCCCAACGCTGTGCTGGAGCTCCATCGCGCCAACTTCGATCTCTGGCACATCGAGGACCAGGCGCGCGCGCCCGAGGCCAGCGACCGGCAGATCGCCGACACCAAGCGGGCCGTCGACCGCACCAACCAACGGCGCAACGACCTGGCCGAGAGCTGCGATGCCATGCTTCTGGATATTTTGAAGCCTCATGGGCTGCCCAGGGCCGGGGCCGAGCTGCACTCCGAGTCGCCGGGCCTGATGCTCGACCGCCTGTCGATCCTGGCGCTGAAGATCTACCACACGCGCGAGGAGATCGATCGCGCCAATGCTCCGGAGGGTCATGCCGAGCGCAATCGCGAGCGGCTGGTCATGCTCGAATCCCAGCGCGGCGACCTGGCCGATGGTCTCGATGCCTTCTGGAAGAAAGTTGTCGCCGGGGAAAGGCGCTTCAAACTCTATCGACAGCTCAAGATGTATAACGACCCTTCCTTGAACCCTGCTGTCTATCTAAAGTCCAAGGGGTAGTTTGAGCCGCGCTGTCTAGTTTGCAAGAGCCTCATCGGCAACAGCAACTCTACGCTGGCTGAAGGGTTCTTGACGCAGGACAGCGTTGTGCGTATAAATGCGACGATAAAGCGGATTTCGCTTGTGCTGTGTAGGCAACGAATTCTCCAACAGCCCTACCTATCGAGGGCGTAAGGATTATCTGCATGCAGGAAGCACGCCCGGGTAATGCCAAAGGCCGTCAAACCTCCGCCGTTGCCAGCAAGGCGAAGTCGACGGGTACTGCGGCGCAGCATCAATCCTTTCAGCACTTCCAGAGCGCGGTGCAGCTTATGCAGGAAGGCAAGTTCGAGAAGGCGCGCGCTCTCTTCGAGAAGCTATCGCAGGAGGGTGCGCCCGAGCTGCTCGATCGCTCCCGCGTCTATCTCGCTGTCTGCACCCGCCACGCCGCGAAGTCGAATCTGACCTTCGCCACGCCGGAGGAGCAGTACGACTACGCGATCTCCCTGCTGAACCAGGGGCAGTATGAGGACGCGCGCGATCAGTTCGATGGCTTGCTCAAGAAGAATCCCGACGCCGACTTCGCGCACTACGGGCTCTCCGTGCTCAACAGCATGACCGGGCAGGCCGAGGATTGCCTCGATCATCTGGCGCGGGCCATTCAGCTGAACCAGCAGAACCGTATTCAGGCGCGCAGCGACGCCGATTTCGCGGACATGGCCGACGACCCGCGATTCACTGAGCTGCTCTACCCGGAAGCGCCGTAGTCCAGACTCCAGGGAAACCACGCACGGTACACTTTTCGGTGAACCTTCTTATGTCTTCCCCAGCCGCTGAGACGCCGCAGACCTCGTCCCAGAATAGCCCGTCCCAGAACAGCCCGCCTCGACCCAGCTTTCGCGTGGTAGCCATGGGCGGCGGCACCGGCCTCTCCACCCTGCTGCGCGGCCTGAAGCAATATGTCCCCTCGGTGACCGCCAGCAACCCGGGCAATTGCGACGAGGCCCCATGCCTGATCAGCGACCTGGCCGCAATCGTGACCGTGACCGATGACGGCGGCTCGAGCGGGCGCCTGCGCAAGGACTTCAACATGCTGCCTCCCGGCGACCTGCGCAACTGCATGGTCGCGCTTTCCGAGGACGAGCACCTGATCGCCCGCCTCTTCCGGCATCGCTTTCGCTCCGGCGCCGGCCTGGAAGGCCATAGCTTCGGTAACCTCTTCGTCGCCGCGCTGGCCGAGATGACCGGCGACTTCGGCCAGGCCATCAAGCTCGCGGCAGAAGTTCTGGCTACCCGCGGACACATCTATCCCGCCACTTTCGCTGACGTGACCCTGACTGCGCGGATGGCGGATGGTTCGATCGTCCGCGGCGAGACGAATATCACGGCTAGCAAGCAGGGCATCGCGCAGCTGATGCTGGAGCCGGCCATCGCTGAGCCGCTGCCCGAAACGCTCGAAGCCATCGCCCAGGCCGACCTGATCACCATCGGCCCCGGATCGCTCTACACCAGCCTCATCACCAACCTGCTGGTGACGGGCATCTCCGAAGCGCTGGCCGCGGCGCACGGCACCCGCGTGTACATCGCCAACCTTATGACGCAGGCCAATGAGAGCCTGCACCTGACCGCCTCGCAGCATATCGAGCGAATTTACGAGCACGCCCGCCAGCCCATCTTCGATTACGCATTGGTGAATACCGCTCCCGTATCGGAGGCGATTCGCGAGCGCTATGCCGCGGAGGGTGCGGAGGCGATTGACGCCGACGTGGAACGCATCGAGGCCATGGGCATTCGCTGCATCACCGGCGACTTCGCCGCCGAAGGCGACGTGCTGCGCCACGCCGCCGAGCGCGTCGCGGACACCGTGCTGGGAATCGCGTTGAACACGAAAAAGTAACTGCAGTCCGCCGCGCACTTCTGCGCAGATACCAGATTTCAATGACTCACTCAGCGTTGCTCGAGGAAGCCGGCGGCAGTTTGGCAGTCTGAGCCCTGAGCGCGTCTTTTTTCTCGATATCCTTGGCGATTGCATCCATGACGGTGGCGCTCGCGGTGTTGGAGAGGTGAACAAAGTCCGGAAAATTCCCCGGACCCGTCTGAATCGACTCCCGGAGCGCAGGCGGTATCTGAACCACCTCATCATCAGGAGTGAGTCCGGCCATCACTGCGGAGCGCCATTGAAGCAGTTGCTGCCTTTGACCGTCCCATTTCGGCTCGTACATCGGAGGAAAGACGATATATACCTTCACTTCTTTGGCATGAAGCTCCCCAAGCAGTTCATACAAATCCTGGCCCTCGCTGGGATCGATGGTCAGATCGGCGGTCGTGAAAGGCTTGAAAACTCCTGTCGTACTCTTGAGCGGCCAATGAGTTCGCCCATTGGAGTCATAGGTGATCGGCCCCGGGCGATGCAAAGCCTCCCGCAACAACTGGGCGTAGATCATCATCATCTGGACCGATCCGAACGATGCAGTGTAGTCATGCGGTGTCAGATAAGCGCTGCGCGCCGTCTGCGTCGAAGTCAATGTCGGCCCCAGAATGAGAACCACCATCTTCAGATGGCCACGCTTCAGCACCTCTTCGGCAATGGCCCGCTCTTCCGTCATCGACGAGGCACGCATGGCGGCGTTGAAAACCTTATAGCCATGGATCTGCGAGGTGTCGTAAACGGAACCCTCCGAGTTCCCGATCATCAAGCCATCGAAGTTCTCAGGAATAAATCGATATGTCATCAGATAGAGGGAAAAACGAGGCAAGATGTGGATGCGAACTCCGCGCCGCCCATACAATCCCAGCGTGTCGGTCTTGACATTTAAGAAAACGAACGAAGCACACATTGCGATGGTAAGCAGTAAAGTGCCGCACAACCACTTGCGGAACGAAACACCCGTTGTTTCTTGCGGAGAGAAAAGCGTCGCTTCCTCTGAAGAGATGGATGGAGCGAGACCGGCGTTTGCCATAATCAACCTTCTTTGGGGAACTAAAAACCGAAATAGACGAACGATTTCGCGACGATGGAGTTCATGAAGACAAGCGCGACAAACGCAAGAGACGCATAAGCCAGGGAAGTCCTCAAGGTGGGACGAAGCTCCGCAGCAATCTCCTGCGAGGTCGGTCCGAACAGCGCCAGCACAAATGCCAGTGCCGATGGGATAACGTAGGAGAGCACCTCCGGACTAGCGAAGGAGAAGGTCAGAAACGTGGCTTCCGACCAACTGCCTCTCGGTATCAGCCCATGCAGGACTTGCGCCGCGTTCGTCAGGCTGCTCGCGCGAAACAAGACACCGGCGAACAGGATAAAGGTCATCGTTATCACCCAGCCGAGCGCTGGAGGAACACGCAGCTTGAGCTTCTTCCGCGAATACTGATTCACTGACAGCGCGATGCCGTGGCACAGACCCCAGGCCACATAAGTCCAGGCCGGACCATGCCACAGTCCGCAGATCGTCATGGCCAGAATAGAAGCTACCGCAGCCTTCGCTACCGTAGCCCTTCCCTTGAACATTCGAACGATCGGCGTATAGAGATAAGCGGCGATAAAGTTCGATAAGCTGATGTGCCAGCGCTGCCAGAACTCGATGATGGACTTCGACTTATAAGGTGCGTCGAAATTGAAGGGAATCCTGAGCCCTAACATCAAGGCTGCGCCTACTGCCATATCGGAGTAACCGCTGAAGTCGAAGTATATCTGCATCCAGTACGCTAAGATCGAAAGCCATATCTCCAGCGCCGAACTGGTCAAGGGTGCGGAAAAACCATTGTCGGCGATACGCACCAGAGAGTCGGCAAAGATCGTCTTCTTTGCCAGTCCCATGGTAAACAAGGCGAGGCCTTGCGCAACTTCCTGCGCGCCCGGAGCCTGATGCGCTTTATCCCGGAATTGCTGCACCATCGTCTTTGCGCTGGTGATAGGTCCGGAAACCAGATAAGGAAAGAACGAAACAAACGTAGCATGGTCGAAGAGGCTGTTCGGAGATATCTCCCCTTGATAACAATCGACGAGATACATCACCTGGGTAATGGTGAAGAAGCTCACACCCAGCGGCAGTCCCCAATCCGGGAGTACCGCCCGGGTATGTAGAACCGGGCCGAGCGTTCCCAGAAAGAGGTTGAGATACTTAAACAGGCTCAGGAAAACCAGATTCGCCGTCAGGCCACCGATAACCCAGCGCCGCCTCACCTTCTCAGCCAATGTGCTGCTACCCGCCTGGCGCCCCACATACCAGTTGAAGAGTATGGAACCAATCAACAGCGGCAGCTGGCGATAGGCTGCATAGCTGTAGAAACCGAAAGAGAGAAGAAGCAAAAACCCCTGGCTGACTGCGCGGCTGGCTTTGGCCCTCAGCACCGCATAGACGAACGCCGCCAATACGAAAGAACCTATAAAAACAAAGGAATTGAATAACAACACAACCTCCGGTCCGGTGCTTCAGATCGTTGGCCGGAGAATTCCTCCGGCTATGGCAGGATCTTCGGGGCAGCTTAGAACCGCCGCTATCCGTTTCCTGCTCAGTATTGTTTGAATTCAAAGAACCACTGGGTCACGTCGACTTATGAAGGTTCGTCTGTCCGTGAATGAGGCCCAGTCAGGCCACTTAGAGTCTGCAATTTCCCTGCGAAATAAAACATCCAATTTGGATTGGATCGACCCCACAAGGGTGGGGGAGAGTAAATCTCGTTTGGCATAGGCGAAGCGTCAAAATCTCCCATGAATTACCAGCGAACTACGATCCAACGCATCTCTAAAATCGACTGGAGCCGATCTGGAGATATCGATTAGATCACCACTTCGAGTGCTGCTATGTCGGGGGGAAAGACGGCTTCCATCATGCCTGTTATTTCCAGGATCGTCTACTAATAATTCCGATCCATACCGGCAGCCAACAAGTCTGCAGATAACCTGAAGTAACTGCCAAGCTTCGCGCAGCCTTAATTCATCGGAGCGCGGCTGATTCTGAAAGTAACCTCTTTAAGCTAGCTGCCGCTGCCGGAAGGCCTTCACTTTATTTCGATTTCCGCAGGCGGCCATGCTGCACCAGCGGCGGCGATGGGACTTCGTCCGGTCGTAGAACCACAAGACGCAGCTGTCGTCCTCGCATTCACGGATGAGGTCGAAGTCGCCATTCGTCAGCAGGTCGGCGGCCGAGTCGGCGAGCCGCGCCAGCATCTGTTCAGGCGATTTCTGCTCCCGAACTCGTTCCACCCGAGGCGGCTTCCGGCCTTCCCATACCAGCTGCGGATAGCTCCCCGTCTTCGCCAGGAATGCGTTGAAGACGCTGGCGTCTGCTCGCGATCCCACCTTGCGCTTCGCCACCAGTCCGCGGACCGCCTCGCGGAGCTTTCGCGCCGCAGCAAGCAGCATCGCTCCAGTAAGCTTTGGCGCACCCTCCTCGGTGAATCCGGCCTGCTTCAGCCAGCGAAGCACATCCTCGTCGCTCTGCAGAAAATCGACCGGCCGGCCTTCGACAACTGCCACGGTATTCAGAAAGTCGAGCACGGGATGATCGGCCAGAAAAACTGGCGCCATCCCGGCATTCGGCGGATCAAAGGGCTGGGGCATTTCCGGCACTCCTTGCAGAACAAACCACGAATTCCATTGTAACCGTTAAATTTTATTTTACAAGTTACGAAAATGGTGTAACTTTTGTATAGAATTTTAACGGTTACACAGCAAAAGGAGCATGGCTATGGCTACCCAATCCCTTCCTCTCGGCACAGCGATTCCGCGCGTCTCCTTCCATACCGTCGAGGCTGACGGCGTCAGCGTCTTCTATCGCGAAGCCGGCCCGGCGGATGCGCCGGTCATTCTCCTGCTGCATGGATATCCAACCTCGTCGCACATGTTTCGCGAGCTGATTCCGCGGCTGGCAGGCAAATATCGCGTCATCGCTCCCGATCTGCCCGGCTTCGGATTCACCACCGTCCCCGCAGTGCGAAAGTACAAATACTCCTTTGATTCGCTGGCCGCGACGGTTGCTGCGTTCGTCGATGCTCTGGGACTCACCCGGTACGCCATCTATGTCTTCGACTACGGAGCGCCCACCGGCTTCCGTCTCGCGGTCGCCCGCCCCGAGCAGGTGACGGCCATCGTCTCGCAGAACGGCAATGCCTACGAAGAAGGACTGGGCGACGCCTGGGACCCAATCAAGGCTTACTGGAAGGAGCCGACGCAGGAGCATCGCGAGGGGCTGCGCGCGTTCCTCTCACTCGAGATGACGAAGTGGCAGTACACGCATGGAGTGGCGAATCCCGAATTGATCGCGCCCGAGTCTTACACCCTCGACCAGGCGCTGATGGAGCGACCGGGCAACAAGGAGATCCAGCTCGACCTGATTCTCGACTACGCGTCGAACGTGGTGCTCTATCCCAGGTTTCAGGAGTACTTCCGCACCGCAAAGCCTCCGCTGCTCGCCATCTGGGGCAAGAACGATCCGTTCTTTATTCCACCCGGAGCCGAAGCCTACAAGAAGGACAACCCAAATGCAGTCGTGCGGATGCTCGACACCGGACACTTCGCCCTGGAAACGCACGTGGAGGAGATTGCTGCTGGAATTCTGGAGTTATTGGGAAAGATTGAGTAAGCCAGCCAACCGCTGAAAGACAAGCTTGCTTGACAGCCGTATCTGCTAGATGTAAAGTCTCCTTGTCATCAAGAAAGGAGACTTTCATGTCTCTATTTTGCAAGCGGAACCTTAGTCCCCTGCAGCGGAAATCCTTACAGAAATTTAGTGGAGTGATCGGGGCGGCAGCGGCTACCACCATCCTGATCCACGACGCGATGGAGCATGCGCATCCCTCCCCGATTGCGATTTATCTTCTAGCCATCGTGGCTGCGCTTCCGGTGGGCGCGCTTATCTTCATCGCCGGCCGCTATCTGGCGCGGGAGACGGACGAGTTCGTCCGCATGCTGGTAGTGAAGGCTCTGCTATGGGGATTCGGCGTAACCATGGTGGTCGACACCGTCTATTCCTACCTCGCCGAATATGCCGGATATGGGCGCGTCAACGGCATGCTGCAGATGCTGAACATCGATGTCTTCTGCGTCTCGGCGGCCATTGCGCTGCGCCTGATGGCGCGCGGATATGCGTCGGAGAGCCCACTCGAGAACGAAGCCGGGAGATACGAGTGAAGAACCGCTTGCGCGTGCTGCGCGCCGAGCGCAACTGGAGCCAGGCGGAGCTGGCCGAGCGACTACAAGTATCGCGGCAAAGCGTGAACGCCATCGAGACCGGCAAGTTCGACCCCAGCCTGCCGCTGGCCTTCAAGATCTCCCGACTGTTCGGCAGCCCGATCGAAGCCATCTTTATTGAAGAGGCGTAGCCATCCAGGCATACTCCGCCTTCGGGGACTTGCCGTCCAGGCGTACTCGCCTTCGGGGACTTGCCGTCCAGGCGTACTCGCCTTCGGCGGGATTCAGCGCACGGCTTCCGTGGAATCCCACATCCGAAGGCCGGATGGGGGTACCCGGCGTCTTCCGCGTTTGAACAGACGCCACTCTGGCAACAGGCTCTGTTCGCGGTTGAACACCTCGCCCATATATGGACATGCCGACGTAGCCTCACGCGGCGATGAAGCTCCTACAAGCCTAGCTTCCTGATGAGGTTGCGAAATCCAGCAGCGCATCTCACACATGGTGCTTGGAGTGCTTCTAACCAGTCGCAATTTCTATTGGAGGCAACCTTCATGGCGCACTTTGAGAGAATTCGGGATGTCATCTCCGGCCCGTTCAGTCCGGAGATCATGAGGCAGCGTACGGCTGCCGGATGGCAGCTGGTGTCGATCGAGTGGCGGCGCGAGCTGCCGGAAAATGAGACGCCGAGCGAAGGCGCCTATAACGAGGAGATTCCCTACGGCCTGCGCATCTCCGACGACTGCCAGCGCCTCGAGGTCGATCCCGCCGAGAACCAGGCGCTCACCCTCATGATGGAGCTGCTGGTGCAGGACTTCCCTCTTTCGAGCGTGGCCAGCGACCTCAACGAGAAGGGCTTTCGCGCCCGCTCCGGTAAGCCCTGGAGCGCGCCGAGCGTCTTCAACATGATGCCCCGGCTGATCGATGTAGGACCACGGCTCTTCTCGACCGACGAGTGGGAGTCGCGGCGGGCGAAGTTCGCGCGCTTCATCTAGCAAAGGCGCTTCCTGACCAGGATCGGATGAAGCAATGGCGCACTTTCCATGGGCACGCGCGAAAATAGCGAACGGGTATCCTCCGGGCGCGGGTCTGCTGGACCGATCCAGTGCGCGGCCCGGGCTCTCTCCATCGACTACTATGAAGAGGTCCATGGACCGTAAGCCGACAATGCACGATGTAGCGCGCGCCGCCCGCGTAGGCACCATGACGGTTTCGCGCGTGCTGAACAGGTCCGCGCACGTCTCGAGCGAGACCGCAGAGCGTGTTTACAAGGCCATTCAGAGCCTGGGATATCGCCCCAATGAAGTGGCGCGCGCGCTGCGCGGCCTCAAAACTCGCACCATCGGCGTGATCGTGCCCTACCTGTACGATCCCTTCTTCGCTACCTGCGCGCACGCCATCGGCGCAGCGGCCAAGAAGAAGGGCTACTCGGTTATCCTCGCAACTTCGAATGAAGATGCGGAGGCCGAAGGCGCAGAGGCGCAGCTCATGCTGCAGCGCCATGTGGATGGGCTGGTTATCATTCCCGCGCAGTCGCGCCATTCTCACCTCACCGATGCGGAGTTCAGCAAGATTCCCGTGGTCACGCTGGATCGCCCTGCGCCCGACCGCCGCTTCGATTCGGTGCTGGTGCAGAACCAGAGCGGGGCCAAGCTCGCGGTGCAGCATCTCATCGCGGAGCATGGCCACAAGCGCGTCGCCTTCATCGCGCTCAATAGGCATCTGCACACCATGAAGACCCGCTACGAAGGTTACCGCCGGGCCATGGTGGAGGCGGACCTTGAGCCGCAGGCCTCGTTCAAATGCGATTCACAGGAGGCAACCGCGGCGGTGATTGCCGCTCTGCTCAAAGAGAAAAATCCACCGACCGCTCTGATGAGCGCGAACAATCTCACCATGCGCTACATCCTGCGTGCGCTGCTGGACTCCGGCATCAAGGTTCCGGAAACGTTGGCCCTGGCGGGATTCGACGACTTCGAACTGGCCGAGCTGCTGCATCCCACTTTGACGGTGGTTCGCCAGCCCGCAGCCGAGCTCGGCACCGTTGCAGCCGGCCTGCTCTTCAACCGTCTCGCGATGGAACGCCCGCCTCAGACGGGAAAAGAGGTCGTGCTGCCGGTGGAGTTAGTGGTGCGTCGCTCTTGCGGATGCAAGTAGCGTCAGCGAACAAGCCTTAGTTGTGATGAAACTTCGAGAGCAGGCGTTTGGCCAGAGTCTCCTGTGAAGCGGGCGTGCTTTTCGTCGCTATGACAGCAGCTTTTTCTGCCGGTGGCTTCGTCTCCGACGATGGAACTGACGGAACCAACGGAGCCGGAGCTGCGCTCTTCACCGGCGGCGGCGCAACGATGGTCTGCGTCTTCTCTTCCTTGCCCAGGTTCACCGATATAGGGTTTCGCAACGGCTGGCCCTCGACATATTGCACGATCAGCGAGATGCGGCGATTGGACGGATCGAGCGGACTCTGCGTCAGGCGCAGGCGCTGATCGGCATAGCCACGGACCTGGGAGACCTGATCGGAGCGCAGCCCGGTGTCCTGCATAATGCGGCGTGCGGCATTGGCGCGGTCGGCCGAGAGCTCCCAGTTCCCGTAGGTCGAGCTGTTGGAGTAGGGCTGCGAGTCGGTGTGGCCCTCGATCGAAAGACGATTGGGAACGGCGCGGAGCTGCCTGGCGAGCATGGTGAGAATCTCGCGGCCGCTGTCGTTCAGATTGGCGCTTCCCGAATCGAAGAAGGTTCCATTCTTCGACTCCAGCAGTTCGATCCTCAGCCCCTCGGGGGTGATGGTCATCTCAATCTGTTTCGACAGAGTCTGAAAGTCCTTGGCCTTCATGAGCGCCTGCTGCAAGCGGTCTTTCAGCTGTTGAATATTCTCGCCACTTACCGTGGAGTTGCTATCCTGCCCGGCTTTTTCGGTGCCGTTCATCTTCGAGTAGCCCAGCGGATCGTTGAAATATCCCGCGACCGCCTTGCGTACATGCTCGCTGGTGTTCAGCAGCCAGAGCACGATGAATAAAGACATCATCGCAGTTACAAAATCGGCGTAGGCCACCTTCCAGGCTCCGCCATGGTGGCCGCCGTGCGCCTTCACCTTCTTGATAATGATGATGTTCTTTCGGCTCATGTGCTCCCTACGCGGGCTGTTCTTCCGCGACCGCGACGCCTGCCCGGTTCTGGCAGGCGGCCTCGACTTCCTCGAAGCTGGGGCGAACGTGGGTGGGAATCGCGCGCCGTGCGATCTCCACCGACTGCACCGGAGCATTGCCCCTGATAAACGCGATCATCAGCACGCGAAGGACGTAGAGATAAGCGTGTTCCTCGTCGGAGGCTTTGCCCATGTTCACGCCGAGTGGACCCACCAGCCCATAGCAGAGCAGGATGCCGAGGAAGGTGCCCACCAACGCTGCCGCAACCTTGTGCCCAATCTCCTCCGGCGGACCGCCCAGCGCTCCCATTGTGATGACCACGCCCAGCACGGCGGCCACAATGCCCAGGCCCGGCAGCGCATCCGCCACGGAAGTAAGAGCCGTGATGGGCTCGTGGGCGCCCTTGTGCCGCACCTCCATGTCCAGGTCCATCATCTGGTCCATGTCGAAGGGCTCAACGCCTCCCGTCACCACCATGCGCAGCGTGTCGCAGACGAAGTGGCGGACATGGTGATCCTTGATGAAATCGGGATAGGCCTTGAAGATTTCACTCTCTTCCGGCTTCTCGATATCCACTTCGATCGAGAGCATTCCCGAACGGCGGATCTTGTTCAGGAGCTCGTACATCATCCGCAGCGAAGAGAGGTATCGGTCTTTTCCAAAAGGAGAAGCGCCAAAGGTCCCCATCACTCCCGACAAAATTGCCTTCAGGGTGTGCATGGGATTGGCAATCAACAGCGTGCCGATAGCCGCGCCTCCGATGATGATCAGCTCGGCAGGCTGGATCAAAACCGCAAGGTGACCCTTCTCCATCAGGAAACCGGCAATCACCGCACCGAAGACCAGCACGATTCCAAGGATGGCAAACATCGGCGCAGGCTCTCCTCAACGCGAGTAAAGATGGCAGCCGTCCACGGTGTTGCCCGCATCCGAAGTGCAGATGCGAGTGCCGCGTTCCCGGTCACCTGCTTGCTCTATCGGCGAGCAAGGGCCGCGCCTTAGTTTATGAACCGGCGCTTGTCAAAATGGGAAAGAAAAATAAAGTGGAGACGGCCGCCGGTCCGGCCGAAGTGACGAACCCGGTTATTTGGAAGCGGGTGTCGCGGCAGGAAGCCTGACGATAAACTCCGTGTTGCCCGTCTGGGAGTCGAAAGCGATCTTCCCATGAAACTGGCCGACGACGATGCGATGAGCGATATCCAGCCCCAGGCCCGTGCCGACACCGGCCGGCTTGGTGGTGAAAAACGGCTCGAAGATATGCTCCCGGAACTCCTCGGGAACTCCCGATCCCTGATCGGCTATCCCGACACAGGCTTCGTCGCCTTCCATCCAGGTGCGAATGGTGACCTTGCCGCCCTCCGGCGATGCGTCGATGGCATTGTCCAGAATATTCGTCCACACCTGGCTCAATCCCGTGCCCGTCGTCTGGATCGTAGGCATATTGCTCGCGAAGAACTTGTCCACGGTCAGCTGTTTGTGACGGAACTTATGCGCCAGGATGGTGATGGTGCTCTGAATGCTGTCGTGCAGATCGATCTCGCGAGCCCGATTCTTGTCGTCGTAGGCATACTTCTTGACGGCTACAACCAGGTCGGTGACGCGGGCGATGCTCTCCTCGATGGTTCCAACCAGCTGCATGCTGGAGATCAGGGATTCGAGCCAGTTCAGGGCATCGGAGAGAATCTCGCGCGGAAAGGCATGCTGCGCGCACTCGATGTCTTCGCACTGCCAGCCGACCTGCACCAGCGTGGGAGCGAGCTTCCAGGCATTTTCGACGCCTGCGCTTTCCAGCCATTGCAGCAGCTCGTCTTCCGCATCCGCCTGCTCGATGGAGCTGAGCGCCTGCGGCTTGCGATAGCGCAAAGCCTCGGCCTGCAGCTGCGACAGGCATTTCTTCTGCTCCGGGGTCAGCTCCGACTCGGAAAAGCGAAGGCTGATCTCCTGCAGGCGGGTCAGGTTTTCGCGAAGCTGCGAAGCAGCCCGGCGGGCAGCTGCGCCCGGATTGTTCAACTCGTGCATCAGGCCCGCGGCTAGCGTTCCCAGCGAAATCAGCTTTTCGCGATGCAGGGTGAGGACTTGATACGCTTCCAGCCGGCGGCCCATATTCGCCAGCACTCCGGCGCGAACCACGGGGCAGGAACTCATCAGATTCCAGAAACCGGAGCTATTGACGCGAACCAGGCGAGAATCCGCGACGGCTTCGACGTGAACGATCGCCGCCGGGCTGCCGGTTAGCAGCGGCACCTCGCCAAAGGTATCTCCCTTTTTCAGGGCGCCGAGAAGACTCGACCCGCCGTCGGCCTCGAACTTGACGATACGGAGTTCGCCATCGAGAAGAACCCAGTAAAAGAGATTGGTTTCGCCGGTCTCGACCAGAATCTCGCCGGCCGGTACTGTAGCGATCTCCACCGTTCCAAGACAGTCGAGGTCCTGTTCTTTCACCTGTTGAAAGATGGAAATTTGCTTCAATTCGGCGTAAAGCTCGCGCGCCGGGACCGTCGTCGTGGACAGATTCGTCTGCTTATCTTCCATCTTCTTTTTTCTTTTCACCCTGCAGCTGTCGCCGAGATCTCAATAACGTCAGATCTTCTCCTGCATTTCAGCAGGCCCGAATCCCGGTCCTTCCAGCTAGTCACAAAATCCTGCAAAACCAGTTCAAAATCTCCGCCACCACCATAACAACTTGCCGTCGAAAAAAATCCAGCCGATCTTAAAAACGGGCCAAATACTGGTGCATAAACTGCACCGCGATCGAACCTTCTCCGACCGCCGAAGCGGCACGCTTTACCGATCCGTGCCGTACATCACCGGCCACGAAAACTCCAGGCATGCTGGTCTCCAGCAGGTACGGCGCTCGTTCTTCCTTCCAGATGCGGGGATATTTCCCCTCCACCTGTAAATCCGGTCCCGAGAGCACGAAGCCGTTAGGATCGCGCATGACACTGGCGGGCAGCCAGTCAGTCGACGGCGCGGCTCCGATAAAGATGAACACCGCACTCGCCGGACGAACGCATTCACCCTCGGAATTGCCGATCCGCAAACTCTCCAGACGGCTCCCTCCGATCGCTTCAAGCACCTGGGAATGCACTTCAACCCGGATATTGGATGTTTCAGCGATCTGATTGATTAAATATTTCGACATGCTGTTTTCCAGGGAGTCGCCCCGAACAAGCATGGTCACCTTTCCGGCGTATTTGGAGAAGTGCATGGCCGCCTGACCGGCCGAATTTGCCCCGCCAACGATAAAAACCTCTTCATCCTTGCAGGATCGAGCCTCGACCAGCGCCGCCCCATAGTAAACGCCCAGGCCGGTCAGCCGGTCGATGCCCGGAGCATCCAGGCGGCGGTAATTGACTCCGGTCGAGATCAGGCAGACATGGCTCGAGACTTCCCTGCCATCCGAAAGGCAGGCCAGACGATATTGGTTATCGGCGCGGATCATGCCTACCCGCTGGGTCAAGAACTCCGCGCCAAAGCGGGAGGCCTGCACGTAAGCTCGCCGGGCCAGGTCGGCGCCGCTGAGTCCGGAGGGAAATCCCAGGTAGTTCTCAATGCGCGAGCTCGATCCGGCCTGCCCGCCGGGCGCTTCGGGCTCGACCACCAGTGTTCGCAGCCCCTCAGAAGCCCCATAAACGGCTGCGGCCAGACCGGCAGGACCGGCTCCGACCACCACTAAGTCATAGAAATCCTTAGCCGCATGGGTGCTGAGACCCACTCGCTCGGCAAGCTCCGTCTGCGAGGGCTGAACCAGCGAGCTGCCATCGGAAAACAGCAGGGCGGGGAGCTTCGAGTCGTCCAGCTTGAAGCGCTGCATCAGGTCCACCGCCTCGGAATCCCGTTCTGGATCGAGCCAGACATACGGCACCTGATTGCGGGAGAGGAAGTCGCGAACCTGGTAATCCTGGAGCGACCAGCGCGGCCCGATCACCCGTAAGCCTTCAAAAGGAGGCTTATATTGTTCATTCCAGCCTTCGAGCAGATCGTCGAGGACCGGATAGAGCTGTTCCTCGGGCGGATCCCACGGCTTGGTGAGGTAGTAGTGGATCTTGGCCGTATTGATGGCCTTGATCGCCGCCTCGGTATCGGCATAAGCCGTTAATAATGCGCGCTTTGCAGCCGGATAGAGGGTTTGCGCCTTTTCCAGGAAGTCGACCCCCGACATTCCCGGCATTCTTTGATCGGAGAGGAACAGCGCTACCGCGTCCCCGCGTTGCTGCAGCTGCGAACAGGTATCCAGAGCGGCCTGCCCCGAGGCTGCTCTCATAATGCGGTAAGTCGCCCCGTATTTCCGCCGCAGATCCTGAATGACGGCTTCAAGTACGCTGACATCGTCGTCAACAGCTAAAATTACTGGCTTTCCCATGGCTTGCTCCAGTGTATTCCCTACGAGGAATGACCCAAAACGGGAATGATGTAGCCCCGCTGGATTAAAAAAGATTGCAAATGTGCCGATTTTTCCTATGCAGGTTAAGGTTTCTAAAGTAACCTTAACCTAACAAAGCCAACTTGATTTTCAGCTTTCCCTATGCGTGCCAGCCCCAGCTATTGCTGGAGTTGCGAGGCATTACTCTAGTGTCCGATCGAGAGACACGGAGTCCTCGAGCATCTGCGGGTCGATAAAGCCTTCTAAGCATACCAGTGTGTGCTGACCGGCAATCGATCATAGGGAGATCTGTGCGGTTTCGGCGGGTCTCGGCAACAAAACTCTCAATACGGATGAGAACGCAATGAACAAGATGATCCTTGCCGACAACCAGGCAATCTTTCGTGCAGGAACAGCCAAGATTCTGGCCATGGAAGACGACTTCCGCGTCATAGCGCAGTGCGGCGACGCGGACCGGCTCTACCAGACGCTGGAAACTTTCCGCGGAGCGACGTTTATCTTCGCTTCTACCCTCAAACTCGACCTTCAGAACTTCATGGAACGGATTCAGGTTCAGGGAAGCCGTTGCATCGTGATCGTCGAAAACAACGAATCGACCCAGCCTTTCATCTCCGCCGGGGTACACGGAGCCGTGCATCGCTGCGTCACCGGGCCAGGCCTGATCGATTGCGCGCGCCGGGTCAACCGGGGCGAACGCGGCGTACAGGGAGCCAGCACCGGAGTCGGCCCTCTTGAAGAGGACTTGGTGGGCACTCGCGTCCGCGATCGTTTAACGCCCAAGGAAATGAAGATCGTTGCGCTGATCGTCCAGGGCTGCAAGAACAAGGAAATCGCGATGCGGCTGACGACGACCGAGCAGGTCATCAAGAATTACCTGCGCAGCATTTACGACAAGACAGGTGTTTCGGACCGGCTCGAATTGGCGCTCTTCACCATTCACCACCGCATTCTTGCCGAGGCGGCAGCGGCGGCGAGCGATGTGATGCTGCAAGCCAACTGAAGTTTGAAAAAACTGAATGCCGGCCCGTCAAGTATGCAGGATCCACCAAAGGAATATTGGCGGAAGCTGAGAGCCGGCGTGCAAGTTCCGGGATGTTGGATGTCGATTGTGATTTCGTGATCTATCTTGATTTCCTGATCTAAGGACGTGAGCTGCGGACCCTGTCGGTCCTCACTTCCAGCAGTATCTTCAGTATCTGGATTAACTCGCGAGAGTCGATGGGTTTCTCGAGATAGATATCTGCCAAAGGCTCGGCTGCCTGAAAAGCCTCCCCCACATACCCCGTAACTACGACGACGGGAATACTCCACTTAGACTTCGCTGTATGAACGATCGCCCGGCCCGATTCTTCTGAGAATCTCCAGTCGGTGACAACGGCGTCGTAACTCTCTCGCTCAAGTTCGCGGAGCGCTTCGTCCACCGACGAGCAAGAGGTCGCAAGATAGCCTGCGACCTCCAGCGTTTCCCTTCTTATCAAAATGGCGATTGGATCATCGTCCACGCACAAGATTTTCGCCACAGGTGGGCCTCCCAGGTCTCGCCTATTGTGAGGAAGGACAGCTGCGGTGTCAACCTTATTAGAGCCCCCAAGAAGGGACGTAACTATCTTTATATGTAGCGCTCCACGGGTAAATAGTTTCTATCTGGAAGGTCGCTACTTACCTAACTTCTCCGCAATGGACTTAGCCTGAGTGAATAAGTAGAGGTAATCCGGACCACCCGCCTTGGAATCGGTTCCCGACATGTTGAAGCCGCCAAACGGATGCGCGCCTACCATGGCTCCAGTGCATTTGCGATTGAAGTACAGATTACCGACGTGATACTCGCGCCGCGCGCGATCTAACTTCTGCCCGTCCGACGAATACAGCGCGCCCGTCAATCCAAACTCCGTGTTGTTCGCAATCGCCAGCGCATCGTCATAGTCGCGCGCTTTGATCAGCGCTAACACCGGCCCAAAGATCTCCTCCTGGGAGATACGCGCGCCGGGCATAACATCGGCTATCACCGTAGGTTCGAGATAGTATCCGCCTTCGGGCGTTTCTACAGCATTGCCGCCCGCAACCAGCCGGCCTTCCTGCTTCCCGATTGCAATGTATTCCTGAATGGTCTTCATCGCGGCCGCGTTCACAACCGGCCCCATGTTCAGATTCTTCGTCGGATCGCCAACTTTGAGCTCGGCAACACGCTCGCGAATGCGCTCGACGAACACATCGTAGAGCGGGTCTTCGATGATCGCGCGCGAGCAGGCGGAGCACTTCTGACCGCTGAAGCCGAAGGCGGATGCGACTACACCCTCAACGGCTGCGTCGAGATCCGCATCGTTGCTCACGATGATCGAATCCTTGCCGCCCATCTCCAGGATGGTGCGCTTGATCCATATCTGGCCGGGCTGCGCTTTGGCCGCGCGCTCGTGAATATCGAGTCCCACCTCTTTCGATCCGGTGAAAGCAATGAAACGCGTCTTGGGATGTTCAACGATGGCGTTGCCGAAGGTCGCCCCCGAGCCTGGGCAGAAGTTCACCACACCGCCCGGCATACCGGCTTCTTCGAGAACCTCGATGAAGCGCGCAGCGATGGTCGGTGAGTCGCTCGATGGCTTCAGGATGACCGTGTTGCCGGTGACAATCGCCGCTGCCGTCATCCCCGCCATGATGGCGAAGGGAAAATTCCACGGCGGAATAACTGCGCCCACACCGAGCGGAATATACTTCAGCTCGTTTCGCTCGCCGGGATATGCAATCGGCGTGGTTGCCTGAGCCAGGCGCAACGCCTCACGCGCATAGAACTCGAGGAAATCGATGGTCTCGGCAACATCCGCGTCGGCCTCGGCCCAATTCTTGCCGACCTCGTAGGTCAGCCACGCGCAAAAATCAAACTTGCGCGTGCGGATGAGATCGGCGGTCTGCAGCAGCAGCGAGCTTCTATCTTCGACCGAGGAATATTTCCAGCTCTCAAAGGCAAGCAATGCCGCCTGCATCGCCTTCTCGGCATGCTCCGCGCCAGCCTTCTGATGGATGCCGACAATCTGTGCCGGCTTCGCCGGGTTGCGCGACTCGATCTTGCCCGAGGTGCGCAGCCGCTCCCCTCCAATGATCAGCTCGTACTCGTGACCGAGCCGATCGCCCACACGCGTGAGAGCCTCTTTCATCGCGTGCGCATTTTCATGCTTGCTGAAGTCGACAAACGGCTCGTTCTTGAACTCGCCTTTCGGCGCGCGCGGATGGATCACGGTGGGAGATTGTAGGGTAGCCATAACTGGCTAGTTTAGCCGAGATTCCGCAGCTCGGCATTTTCGCAGGCGATCAAAATCGCCGGCCCCTAGCAGCCGAGCCGTGCGTCGCCGCGGAAGTGCTTTCCAGCAATAGGCTTGTGCATGGGTCGAAGGAAAGCGCAGTTTCCTCCAACCGGATTTTAAAACTTGTAGACGACCCCGCCGGAAATAATTGGATAGAAACGAATCCATTGCAGATCTTTTTGCAGCTTCGCGATCTGCCCGTTGATATTGGCCTGCACCGAGGGATCGGTTGCAATCTGACCGCAGTACAAGTTGCCCGGATCGTTGCAGACGCTTCCCTGCAGATTCAATTTCACCGTTGCCTCGCCGGTGTAGGCGAAACCTGCTTCGAAGGGGAACGTCAGATGCTTGTGCTCGCGGCGCGAAACCCAGTTGCCCCAGCCGGCGGTGAACATGGGAGCCACGCTCTTGAAGTGGACGGAGCCCGAACCGAAGACCGGATCGGCGTTATCGCTGTAGTAGTTCACGTCATTCAGCGTGAAGGACGTGCCGCCCGCAATCCCGCCCTGCGCCGTCACGCGATTCTGATTGTTGAACAGCAGCCCGGGGCTCACATGAAAGCTGCCGTGGAAGGGAAACCAATCGGCGCTGGCTTGCAGTGAGCGGAAGTGCAGATGCCCCGCATAGTTGGCCCCGTCGTCCGTACCCGTCAGGCTGTAGTTGAAGAAGTTCCAGCCCAGGCGAAGATTGGTCGAGCGAGTGACAGGCGCGGCAACTCCTACGCCAATCCCCAGAGGGCTGCTGTACTCCCCAATGGCAATCCGGGAGAACGCTCCCATGCCGGTGCTGGAGGGCGCCGGCTGTCCACGCGTAATGCCGCCGGCGCTGCCCGAACTTCCACTGGCCGGCACGCCTGCAATTGCGTCCACACCAGTGCGGCTCGAAGAAAATGAAACGGGAGAAGGGGAGCTATCCGCCAGCATCGCTGCAGAGGAAACGCTCTGGGCCTGGCTGTAAGCCGCAAAAGCGGCCAGAAAAATCAACGCGAATACCGCGCGTAAAGATGCCATCGATGGCTTCCATGAAGATGAAAGTCAACAACCGGGAAAATGATGCCTTCGAACCCGGCGAAAACACCGCCGGACGTGCATACAAGCCCCTTCGATGGAAACTCTGCTTATCTGAGTAAAGGGAGACAAGTATGACCGTAGCATCTATCGGCACACGGCTCAATAACTCATTGGTGATTCGGTGGTGATATCAAAACACCACCACGCCACATCGAAATTCGGGCAAAATCGCCCCGAAAGCCCAAATCCAGACTTAGCTGCCCGCCGTAATCTCTTCCGTCTGCCGCGACATTTTGGCGGTGCGCTCAATCTTGTCCCAATTGAAGGGACGCCCGTCGATCGCCCGCTTGATGGTCTTGAACAGAACCACCGAGAAGACCTGCCGGTAGGTAAACCTCTGCAGCCAGATGTGGAAGAGCAGCCATACATCGCCCTTGCTCGAAGGATGGCGCCGCTCCAGCGAAAACGCGATCGCCGAGGTCACGAAGTCGATCATCAGGAAGGCCAGGAAGTAGGTCAGCAGCTTCTCGAAGCTGGCCGCGCTGGCCGCTTCCGGATGGAAGTGTTTGTCGACGAAGTAATGAATGACGCCGGCAACGAACATCAGGTCGATGAAGGGCGAAACCAGCGGCAGCAGGATCTGGAAGATGACGATGTTCGGCAGCGCAAACAGGCCCATCGCCGGATTGGTCCGGAAGGCCTGCTTGTGCTTGAAGACCGCCTGCAGCGTCCCGAACGACCAGCGGAAGCGCTGACGCATCAGACCCTTCGCGTTGATGGGCGCCTCAGTAAAGGCGAGCGCGCTGTCCTCGTAGATGACCTTGTATCCCTGCTCGAGCAGGTTCATGGTGAGGTCGGCGTCTTCTGCCACGGTGTTGATGGGGTAGCAGCCGCCTCTGAGGACCGGCGCGGTGCGCCAAGCCCCGATAGCTCCGGGAACCACGGTCACGATGTTGAACAGGTCGAGCGCGCGGCGTTCGAAATTCTGGCTGGTGATGTATTCCAGCGCCTGCCAGCGCGTCCACAGGTTCACGCGGTTGCCGACCTTGGCGTTGCCGGCCACCGCTCCCACCTTGGGGTCGGCAAAGTGGCAGACCAGCTTGGAAATGGCATCGGGCGCAATGACGGTGTCCGCGTCAATGCCGACATAAAACTCCTCGTCCAGCTGCCGCACCGCGAAGTTCAACGCCTCCGCCTTCCCGGCATTCGGCTTGGTGAGCACGGTGAGCTTACCGGCAGCGATCTCCGACTGATAAGCTTCGCGAGCAACCTCGAAGGTGCTGTCCTTCGAGCCATCGTCGATCACAATGACGCGGATATTCCGGTAGTCCGAATTCAGCACCGAGCGAATGGTGCGAACAATCACGGTCTCTTCGTTGTAGGCGGGAATCAGCACTGCAATGCGCGGCTCAAACACGCCGGGCGGAATACGCCTGCGCCGGATGCGATCGATCAACGCAAGGATGCCGACCAGGATCAACCGTGCGCTCATCAGCACGTCGCCGATGAAGAAGACATCGACCACGAAGTGGCGGAAGAATCCGTAAAAGAAGAAGGCAACGGCATCGACGCGCGCCTGCCAGCGCATCTTCGGCGAAATGGGCGGCATGACCTCGGCGGTGGTCTTGCCCATCAGGTCGGAGACATTGACGAACTTGTAGCCCTGCGCCCGGAGCGTAGTAATGAGCAGAGGCAGCGCACTCACCGTCGCAGAGCGGTCGCCGCCGCCGTCGTGCATCAGGATGATGCTGCCGCGCTTCCATGGCACATCCATCGTGTTGAGGTAGGCGAGGACGTTGTTCGTAATCTCCTGCGGAGATTTGCGCGGGTGCTCGTTCCAGTCGTCGGTGTCGATCTTGTTGCCGATGATGGTGTAGCCCATCTGTTGAATTCGGTCGGCCGGAGCAGCCTGATCGTTGGTCTCCGGCTCCTGATCGATGGAGTATGGCGGCCGGAAGTACAGAGGCTGAATGCCCAGCTTCGAGGCGAAGAGGCGCTCCGTGAAATTCAGTTCGAGGCGAAGCTGTCCATCGGAGATTTCGCTGATGTCAGGGTGCGTGAATGTATGGTTGCCGATCTCATGGCCTTCGCGGATGTATCGCTTGAGCAAGCCGGTATTGTCGACCGCCTGCTCGCCGATGACCATGAACGTGGCTTTGATGTCGTACTTTTTGAGAATGTCCAGGATCTTCGGCGTCCAGACCGGATCGGGTCCGTCGTCGAACGAGAGAGCCACTTCCTTCGGCTTGTACCCGTACTGTTGCGTCACGTAAGACTTGGGTAGTGCGGTCATGTGCTCGTCCGTGACCGTGAAGTTGTCCGAGTCCATGTTGACGGTGCGAGCGCCCGGCTTGGGCCGAGAGGCGATGCGCAGGATGTCGCCTTCGCCTTCCGTGTCCACATTGATGCCCGGCGGCACTTTGGTAAGCTGCTGCGGAGCATCCTTGGCCGAGGGATGATCCCACACCGACCAGATCGAGCCATCCTCCATGCCCAGCCGCCACAAAGCAAAGGTGCGGATGCCCATCTGGCGCGAGGCCCGTATCTCGTTCAACGCCGTTACGCCATCGAGGAACCACACCTGGTGGCGAACGTGCGCGTCCTCGTCGTCGTAGGCAAAGTGCGCATTCAATTCATCGCCTTCCAGCCGGACGTCGGCATCGGAATCGGAAGCCCGCTGCCAGGCCTCCTGCACGCTGAGGTCTTCTGAGTCGATGACTTTCGTCGACGGCTTCTTGCCCTTCTCAGGCAGCGGCACCGACCAGTCGTAGGCGTAGTTGCCGATGCCGCAGATGAGCTTTTCTTTCGGAATGACCTTGAGTGCGCGGCTGAGATTTCCCTCGAACCAGTCCTGAGCGGCGATTGGCCCGGGCTCGCTCTCCGTCTCATGCTGGTCGTAGTTCATGAGGATCACGCCGTCGGTATTTTTGGCGAAGCCCTTCAGAACATGATCGGACATGCTGACCTGCGCCGCGATATACAGGCGCAGATTTTTGGCGCGAAGATCGTTGTAGACCTCGCCGACCCAGTCCACATACAGCTTCTCGTCTTCGTCAGGGACTTGCTCGAAATCAAGGACGATGCCGTGGTAACCGGGGTTCTCGTACAGGAACTTGTCGAGCTGAAGATGCAGGTTTTCGCGTGCGGAGCGGCTCTCCAGCATCTTGCCGATCACATCGCCGTCCCATGTCGAATTCAACGGGTTGTAATCGTTGAGCATGGGAAAGACTTCCATGTCGTCTTTGGTGACGGTGAGCAGGCGGCGAATCTTGTTTTCGGGATCTACCCCGTGCACGACGTTGTTCTGATCGACGATGCGATACAGGCTGACCGGAAAAACTGGGGTCGAACCGATCAGATTTCCATCCGGCGCGAGAACATGCAGCCAGTCGGGAAACAGCATGTCGATCTGGTGCAGATGGGCCTTCAGAGAAGAATAATCGGCATCGCTGTTGGTATAGAACGCCGCGCGCACGCCTTCGTCGGAGTTGAGAAGAATCTGCGAAGCCGGGCGGCGTGTCTTTCGCCGCGTGGGACGAGCCACGCTTTTCTTCAGCTGGTCGCCGACGCGCTGTTCCTTGAGCGCCTTGTAGTTGCGCTTCTGCGTGGGCAATAGAAGATCCGGAAGCGCCTGCTGCTTGATCACGCTGAAAAAGAAGATGACCAGAACGACCGTGGAGATAACGCCGGTCACGTCCAGAACGCGCCTGAGGCGCTTCCATCTCTTGAGTTGTGGATCGTAGAAAACCTGTTTCATCGGGTCGTGGGTGATCCTTCCCTTACTCTACAAGAAGGGCTGGGCAGCTTACCTTTCAGCTTACTCTTGGCCGATAGCGGCGGCATTGTCGCGGGCGACTCCTTGTATGATTCACTTTCATGCCTCCCGCGCTTCCTCGACACTGGTGGATTGGACTGATCGCTCTGGCTGGCGGAGCCGCGCTGCGGCTGTGGTTCATTCACGCCTACCCTGAAGTGCAGGGCGATCCGCTCATCTACGGCAGCATCGCTAAAAACTGGATGCTCCACGGCATCTACGGAACTACCACCAGCGGCGCGCTTCTCCCCACGCTCATCCGCCTGCCCGGCTACCCGCTCTTTCTCGTCCTCTGCTTCAAATTCTTCGGCATCGAACACTACCACGCGGTGATGTACGCACAAACGGCGATCGATCTCGGCACCTGCCTGCTGATTGCCGCCATCGCCGGCCGCCTGTGGAACGAAAAAGCAGGATGGTGGGCACTCTGGCTGGCCACGCTGTGCCCGTTCACGGCTAATTATGCAGCCACGCCTCTGACCGAGACGCTGGAGCTGTTCACGATCGCCCTGGGCGTCTATGGACTGCTGCGCTTCCTCGGCGCACCCCAGTGGAGATGGGCTCTGTTGCAGGCATTCGCATGGAGCTACGCCGCGCTGCTGCGTCCCGATGGCGCGCTGCTCGCAGTCGCGCTCTGTCCGGCGATGGTCTGGTATGGGCGAAAGCGTTGGGGCGCGGTCCGCATGCTGAGGTTTGCAGCCATCGCCGGGCTGCTCTCCATCCTTCCCTTCGTTCCCTGGACCATTCGCAACTGGCGAACCTTCCACGTAATCCAGCCGCTGGCTCCGCGTTACGCAACCGACCCCGGCGAGGACACGCTGCCCGGCTTCAATCGCTGGACCAAGACCGTCTGCGTCGATCTCACCTGCACCTGGGAGGTTTACTGGAACGCGAACAGCGATCTCATCAAACTGGAAACGCTGCCTTCGCGCGCCTTCGATACGCCGGCGCAATATGCGCAGACACGGCAGCTGCTCGAGGACTACAACCGCACCACAACGCTGTCTCCGGAGCTGGACGACCGCTTCGGACAACTCGCCGCAGAGCGCGTTCATGCCGATCCGCTGCGCTATTACATCGAGCTGCCGCTGGCTCGAGTCGCCGACATGTGGCTTCGTCCGCGCACCGAACTGCTGTGGATCGAGCTGCGCTGGTGGGAGTATTCCCATCATTACTCAGAGACGGAATTTGCCGCTGCCTACGCCGGCCTCAACCTTCTCTATCTGCTGCTCGCACTGTGGGGACTGAGACGCTGGCCACGACTGTCGGGCGCGATCGTCGTATTCATCCTGCTGCGCTGCACGCTGCTGGCAACCATCGAAGCCCCCGAACCACGCTATACGCTGGAGTGCTTCCCCATGCTGATCGCACTGGCCGGAGTAGGACTGGCGCCGCGCAGAAAGACTGCGCCTAGTGGCGGACGATCTGCGTCCCGGGAGCTACCTTCAGAGTGAAGGCGCTATCCGGCACAGTGTTCAACTTGATGTTGGAGTAGTTCGCAATACGGTAGTCGTCGCCTTGCTGGAAAATCTGCTGCCGAAGCGAGAGTCCGCGCTGCGCATCGATCCAGACCGTGATGTGCGTGAACTGGCTGCTGGCTGCGCCTTTGGGCGTTAGATCGAGCTTGGCCGTCGTCACGCCATCGATGGTTTCGGTGCCCAGGTAGGCGATATTCCAGTCCCGCGCCAGATCCTTGCCGCTGCCACCGAATCCTAACGCCAGATAGCGCTCATAATCGGCGCTGGCGTTCAGGATGGTCTCCTGCTTCAACGACGGCTGATAGAAGTCGATCTCTGTGCCCTTATAGAGCACATCCTTCAGCGATGGCTGGCCTTCGTCGGTCAGGATGTGCATCACCATCTGCGTCGCGCTGCCCACCCGTCGAAAGGCAACCGTGCCCTTCTGAATATCGTGGCTCTGCACCACCGCCGTATATTGGTCGGCGGTGAGATCGGCCTGCGCGCTCTGAAATTTGCCCGATGCGGCATCCATCTGGCTCAAAATCTTCTGCAGATCGGCGTTCTGGGCAAGCAAGGCGGGCGGCGCAGCGAAGAGAAGGTTGGCGATGCCCAGAGTCATGGCCAGCGCAAATCGGTTCGTGGGTATTTTCATAGAGAGAAAGGACACCGGTCCGCCAGTTAGGATGCGCGGAGATGCTCGAATGTTCGTTGAAGGGAGGAAATTCGCATGGGCAAGCTGTCTCAAAACCGATCAGCGATGGGCCCAGACCCGATAGGCGGTGATCTTTCCGCGCGACTCCTTCACCGCAAGATAGCGATCCAGCACCACAGCGCCGGAGACGGACTGAATCTCCTGCTGCAGCTGACCGTCCAGCGGCGCTTGATCCTGATGGACAGCCGCGGCGGGAATCTCGTAGACATAGCTTCCCGGCCCGGCAATCTTGACCAGGACATTCCCCGCCGCCAGCTTCTCCTGCTGCGGATGATCGCCGTAATTCCAAAAATGCGGCGTCAGGAAGATGAACGCCAGAATCAGCGTCACCATCACGTCGTAGTGGAAGCTGCCCCGCTCATAAGTCCAGAAGAGGTAGCTCCTCAGAATTTTTCCCACCTTACTTCTCCTTACCGCCGCTAACCTTTGGGCCGCTGATGGCCGTCTGGCCTCCCATATAGGGTATCAGCGCCTCGGGAATCTTCACCGTTCCATCCGCCTGCTGATAGTTTTCGAGGATCGCCAACCAGGTGCGCCCGATGGCCAATCCGGAGCCGTTGACTGTATGCAGGAACGCACCCTTGGTCTGCCCCTTGGGGCGATAGCGGATGCTGGCCCGCCGCGCCTGGAAGTCCCCAAAATTGGAGCAGGAGGAGATTTCGCGGTAAAGCTGCTGGCCGGGCAGCCATACTTCGAGGTCGTAAGTCTTCGTGGAGGCAAAGCCCATATCCCCGCTGCAGAGCAGCATGCGCCGGTAGGGCAGGCCTAGAAGCTCCAGAATAGTCTCGGCATCCCGCGTCAGCTTCTCGTGCTGGGCTTCGCTGTCCTCGGGACGGACAAACTTCACCAGCTCCACTTTCTGGAACTGGTGCTGGCGAATGATCCCGCGCACATCCTTGCCGTAAGAGCCGGCCTCGGAGCGAAAGCATGGCGTGTAGGCGACCAGGGAGGTGGGCAGCGCAGCGTCATCCAGCGTTTCATCGCGATAGAGATTGGTGACCGGGACCTCCGCTGTCGGAATTAGCCAGTGGTCGTTATCGCGATAGACACCCGGCTGATAACCCTCCTCATCCGCGCTGCGGAAGAGGTCTTCGGCAAATTTGGGGAGCTGGCCTGTTCCAAAAAGACTCTTGCTGTTCACGATCACCGGAGGCATCACCTCGGTATAACCGTGGTCGCCGGTATGAACATCGAGCATGAAGTTGGCGAGAGCTCGCTCCAGACGCGCTCCCGCAGCCCAGTAAACCACAAAACGTGCGCCCGAGATCTTCGCGGCGCGCTCGAAGTCGAGGATGCCCAGCGCCTCGCCGATCTCCCAATGCGGACGGGCGGGGAAATCGAAATTCGGCACATCGCCCCAGCGTTTGACCTCGGCATTGTCGTGCTCGCTCTTGCCAACCGGCACGTCATCGGCCGGGAGATTGGGGATGCGCATGAGGATCGCACGCAACTGCTCTTCGGATTCAGCCGCGGCCGCAGCCAGATCGTCCATGCGCTCCTTGAGCGCCTTGGTCTCCTCCATTACAGCGGAGGCGTCCTGGCCGGACTTCTTCAGCTGACCGACCTGCGTGCTGAGGCGATTGCGCTCGGCCTGCAGCTTCTCCGATTCGGTGATGCGCTCGCGGCGGGTCTGGTCCAGCTCACGGAAATTACCGAGCAGCGCTGCGGGGTCCTGCCCCCGGTCGCGGAGTTTCTTCTCTACCAGCTCCAGGTTGGAGCGAACAAAGGCTAAATCGAGCATATTGGAACCAGCTTACAGGAGAAATACGGTGCCCTGGTTCGTGCACGACCATGGCGTATATACTGGCGTATATACATCTCTTGCCGGAGGATTTCAAATGCCAGAAACCCGCAAAGTTCGCCTCTTCAAAAATGGTGCAAGCCAGGCGGTTCGTCTGCCAGCTGAGTTTCGTTTCCCTGGCAAGGACGTTTACGCAACCCGCGATGAAAAAACCGGAGATGTGACATTGTCCACCTCGCCAGGTGCCGAGATCTGGGACGAGATATTTGCCCGTTTTCGCGCGGCTGATGTACCGGATGACTTTATGAAAGACAGGCCGATGAACCGTCTTCCGGAGGAGCGCGATATCTTCGGCGAAAAAGCGGAGTGAACCCGCTTTACATGCTGGATACCGACATTTGCAGCTATCTCATAAGGAGACGCGATGAGCAGCTCGATAGACAGTTTCGATCCGTCCACCCATCTTCAGTGTGTGTTTCGGCTGTGGTCCGCGCCGAACTCATTTACGGCTTGAGAAATCTGCCCTCTTCTCACCGATTGAAAATTGATGTCCCATTCTTTCTCAACGCGATACGTCTCCTGAGCTGGGACGAGAAGTGCGCTGATTTTTACGCGGATATTCGTTATCAGCTTAAGCGATCTGGCCAGCCTATCGGAGAGCTGGACATGATGATCGCCGCCCATGCTATAGCGGTTGGAGCAGTCCTCGTCACCAATAATGTCCGCCATTATCAGCGCATCCCGCTACCTTTGCAGATCGAGAACTGGGTCAGCACATAAAGTCTTTCCCTGTAGCAACGCGATGCGGCAGTTGAATCGCGATATTCAATTGCCACAATTAGACACGCCGGGTATTGAGTACCGACGGCGAATGCAGTGTGCGCCGGGATAGCGATCCCTGCGATACTAAACCGTATGCCGACGCCCAAGCGCCTCCTCGCCTTCGTCACCGTCTGCGCGCTCACCCTGGCCTCTGTTCCACGCGCGACGGCCAGCGCCTATGATGCGCATCCCAAGCTGGTGGTCGTGATCGTGCTGGACCAGTTCCGCGCCGATTATCTCGAGCGCTACCGCGCGGACTTTAAGGGCCGCGGCTTCAAGCTCTTCCTCGATCACGGCGCGAACTTCCTCGATTGCTACTACGACTACGCGAATACCGAGACCGCGCCCGGCCACTCCACGATCGGAACCGGAGCCTACACCGACGGCCACGGCATCGGCGGCAACGAGTGGTGGGATTTGGCTCGCAGCAAGGACCATCCCGTGACCTCAGTCGAAGACGAACGTTACGCTTTGGTCGGCCTGCCCAGCGGAGCGAACGCTTCGCCCGGCTCGTCACCGCGCAACCTGCGCGCCTCCACCTTCGGCGACGAGCTTCGTCTCGATACTGTTGGAGAATCGGCCGTCTATGGCGTGTCGCTGAAAGACCGCGCGTCGATTTTGCCGGCAGGCTCTGCCGCAAATGGAGCCTTCTGGATCGATCAGGCCTCCGGCCGCTTCATCACCTCGACCTACTACATGCAGCAGCTTCCCGATTGGGCCCAGGCCTTCGACGACAGCGGCCGCATCGACCAGGCCAAGCAGGAAGCCAACGCTCCCAACAGCACCAACTTCTATGGCGATGTAGGCGCGACACCCGCGGCGGTGAGCTACGAGATCGATTTCGCCAAGGCGCTCATCACCGGCGCCGAACTGGGCAAGCATGACACCACCGACGTGCTGATGCTCAGCATCTCGTCGACCGATATCCTCGGGCACCGCGTGGGACCGGACTCGCCGCAGCAGCGCGCGATGGTCGACGCCGTCGACACCGATCTCGATGGCTTCTTCACCTGGCTGGACAAGAATGTCGAGGGCGGCCTGGGCAACGTGTGGATCGCGCTCACCGCCGACCATGGCATCGCTCCGGTTCCCGCCGACGCCGCGAAGCTCGGCCTTAACGCCGCCACCATCGACATGCAGAAGCTGACGGCCAATCTCAATGACGCCATCAATCTCAAGTTTTCGCCCGGCGAGAAGGTGCAGTATCTGCTCACGCATCAGTCGCTGCCCTATCTGGCGCTGAATCCGCCTGCCTTCGATCGCGCCGGCATCAATGAGCAAGAGGCGGAGCAGGCAGTGCAGAATGCCTTGCCCGTGGCCTTCACCGATCTCGACAAGCCCGCGGAGTTGAAGACGCCCGCCACCGCGAAGCTGCCTCCGCAGCCGGCGATGTTCCGCAGCTATACGCGCCTGCAGATGGCGGGAGGCGAGCTGCCCAACACACCCTTCGGCCAGCTGATCGCGCACAGCTACACGCCCAACGGCGGCTGGTACGTGATGGTGATTCCCGATGCCTTCCAGATGGCGGCTTACGCGGCCGGCGGCACCAACCACTTCACGCCTTACTCCTATGACCGCCATGTGCCGCTCGATTTCTACGGAGCGCCGTTCGCGCCCGGCATCTATCATGGCCGCGTCGAGCCCACCGATCTTGCTGCAACCTTCGCTTCCCTGCTGGGCATCAATCAGCCGTCGGCCTCCATCGGACATATCCTTACCCAGGCGCTCAAACCGGCTGCTGCGGTGACCTATCCGAAACCCGTGCCGGTGCGTGCGCCCCATGCCGCGCGCAAGGCGCATGCCGGCGCGAGCAAGCCCGGCGAGAACGAACAATGAGGCCCGCGAAGCATTGAAGACAGACATGCGCATTCAGTTCGCCGGCATCGAGCTGGCGAACCCGGTGATCGCTGCCAGCGGCACCTTCGGCTATGGCGTGGAGTTCGAAGAGATTGTCGATCTCGAAAAGATCGGCGGCTTCGTCACCAAGGGCATCTCGCGCGAGCCCATGGCCGGCAACGAATCGCCGCGCATCATCGAAACCGCATCCGGAATGATGAACGCCATCGGCCTGCAGAACGTAGGCATCAAGGCATTCCTCGAAAAGAAGCTGCCCGCGCTGCGACGCTATCCCAAGTGCGCGGTCATCGTGAATGTCTTCGGCGGACAGGTGACGGACTACCTCGAAGTGATTCGCCAGCTCAACGACGCGGAAGGCATCGCAGCGTACGAGTTGAATGCGTCATGCCCCAACACCGACCACGGCGGCATGGCCTTCGGCACCGATCCGGCAACGCTCGATGAGCTGGTCTTTCGCTCCAAACAGCTTGCCACGCGGCCGGTCATCGTCAAGCTCTCGCCCAACGTGACATCCATTCCGACCATGGCGCGCTGCGCCGAGAAGGCCGGCGCCGACGCGCTCTCCCTCGTAAATACTTTCGTGTCGCTTGCCATCGATATCGAAACCCGCCGTCCGCGCATCGCGAATGTGACGGCAGGGCTCTCCGGTCCGGCGATCAAACCCATTGCGCTGCGCATGGTCTGGGAGGCGGCAAAGTCCGTGAAGATTCCCATCTTGGGGATGGGCGGCATCGTCACCCCCGAAGATGCAGTCGAATATCTAATCGCGGGAGCGACGGCAGTGCAGGTGGGAACAGCTACCTATGCCGATCCGCGAGCCGTCGAGCGCATCGCACGCGGGCTGGAGCAATGGTGCACACGCCATCACATCGAAAAAGTGAAAGCACTGACCGGGAGCGTAGAGACCACCAGGAAGTAATCGGGGCTCAGCACTTTTCATACTTCCAGTTGCGGCGTTTGCCTTCGGCCAGCCACTCCATCGACGACTCCAGCCTGCGCTGACGAGTCGCCTCGGTCTTCGCATCCGTCAGCCATTCGACATATTCTCTCTGCGCACTCGGCGAGAACCCCTGGAAGACCGTATTCGCCTTCTTGTTCTTTTTGAGCGCGGCCTCAAAAAATTCTGGCATCGGTAATTCAGCCTTCGGGGCGCGCAGCTTCCGCATCTGGATCGGTCCCGGCGTGCCTTCGTCATTCAGCTTCGCCGCTTTCTTCACGTAGCCGACGAGCGTGCGGCGAGACGGCAGATCCTTCAGAGTGGTCAGACGGCCGAAATGCCCCATCGCTTCGCCCGGAGCGGTAGGTCCTTCTTTGTCGAAAACCTGCCTGCTTTTCCAGAAGCCAAAGGCGCAGTGCTGCTTGAAGGCGGACATATTGCAGAGAATGCCCTCGTGCATGAAGAAAGGCATGCTCCACTTCATGGTCTCTTCCACGGCGGGGCAGCCTTCGTGAACGATGTCGCGAATCTCATTCAGTATCGGTCGCGCGAAGGGAGCGGCCTTCGCGATGTAGGCGTCGACGCGGGCGTCTCTGGTTCCCATGATGCTGGTTATTCTGAACTGCGCTCCAACGCCGCGCAAGGAGAATTCCATGCGCGGGTACTGGAGCGCGAACTATCTCTATCCGTCGCTACTCCGCGTCCCGATTGGCTATCTTCACGCGGAAGGGCGGCTTGTCTTTCTCCGCGGGATCGGCCTCGTACGTCTGTTCGGTCTTCGTTGGATCGTAGTCGCGCCACAGCCAGGTCATCTCCTCGGGAAACTCCGCCGCTCCTCCTGCCGAGTCGTGCGTTCCCTCGGTGAAGCTGAGGTGGAAGTCGTAGCCCTTCAGGTGCAGCGCATTCGCCATGCGGATATTGGCCAGCGGCCAGCTTCCGTAGCGATCGTTCTCCTGATCGTTCGCGCCGTCTTCTAGCCATGCGCGGAGATTGCGATGCGGCTCGCGAAGAATCTTCTCCGGATAATCCTGGCCGCCGTCGACAACTGCGGCATCTTCTTTCCACTGAATGGCCGAGTAGCTGCCGATCCAAGTAATCACGCGGTTGAAGAGATCGGGCATCTGCCACGCGGCGTTGAAAGAACAGATGCCGCCGGATGAGAGGCCGGTAATCGCGTGGCTGTACGCATCTTTGCGGATGTTGTACTTGGCTGCAACATCGGCCAGGATCTCGTCGCGCAGGAAACGGTCGTAGCGATCGCTCACCGTGTCGTAGAGCGTGCTGCGCATGGAGTCCTTCAACGTGCGCTTCCACTGGTCGGAATACATCTTGACGAATTTGTAGGTCGGCGTCTCCGGCGATCCGCTGATGTCTCCGGGATTGATGAAGACGCAGATCATCACCGGAATTTTCTTTTGCGCAATCAGGTTGTCGATGACGTTGAGCGCCGGGTTATTTCCGTCGCGATGCGTGTAACCCTCTCCATCCTGAAAGACCATCAGCGCCGCAGGAGTTTTCGGATCGTACTCCGCGGGCACGTAAATCCAGTAGTCGCTCTTCATGCCGTCGTAGATCTTGCTCGTATGCGTGATCTTCGGCGAGAGCGTTCCCGAGGGAACTCCGGGCTGCAGGTACGAAAGCGGCCCGAAGGAAGGCAGATCGAGCTTGCCGCCAAATCTCTTTCTCGCGACCAGATAAGAAAACGAATGCAGCTTGCCGACCGGCTCGATGGTAGCGACCGCGTACCAAAGGTTGGTGCCGCCTATCTGCTTCAGCTGCGGCCCGCTCTCATCGTCGACGATCAGCGTGGGCTGCGAAGGCGCCTCAACAGCGAAGAAGAAATCCGCTCCGTGACCGGCCCATGCCGTGCCTTCCTTGAGATTCTTCTCATCGAACGTAGCGGGAATCGCGTCGCGCAGGCTCTCACTGTGATGGTTGGCTAGCTCGATGAGCTGCGGCGCGGTCAGCTTTTCCGACGCAAAGGCAGGAAGGACCAGGAAGAGGGACAGGGCTGCGGTTCTCCACATAATCGTCATGGTACATGCTCGCATTTCTTCCCAGCGTCCAGCGTGATCCCGCGATTGGATAGGGTGAAGAGTACCGAACCACCTCGGTCGCTATACTGAAGACTGCCCTCATGCGCGTTCACTCTCAGTTCCTCATCTCGGCTCATTCTCCGGAGCAGTTTCCCGCACCGGCCATCCCCGAGATCGCCTTTCTCGGCCGCTCGAACGTTGGCAAATCGAGCCTGCTGAATGCGCTTCTCGGGTCGAAGCAGGCCAAGGTCTCGTCGACCCCGGGACGCACCCGTTCCATCAACTTCTTCTCCATCACCGATTCGCCGCAGCGGCAGCAGCCGCAGATGTACTTCGCCGATCTGCCCGGATACGGCTATGCGAAGATTTCGAAATCCATCTCGGCGGAGTGGCCCAAGTTCATCGAGCCTTATCTACACGAACGCCCCACGCTCGCGCTCTGCCTGTGTCTGGTCGACAGCAACATCCCGCCGCAGCCCAGCGACGCGCAGTTGATTGATTTTTTGAAGAGTACCGGAAGGCCGCTGATCGTCGTGGCCACAAAAGCCGACAAGCTCTCGGGAAACGGCCGCACCAAGGCCCAGATCGCTCTGCAGAGGGGCCTCGATGTGGAGCAGCTGCTGCTCTGCTCGGCGAAGACCGGAGCCGGCCTGAAAGAACTTTGGGCCGCCATTCAAAGCGCGGCCGCAGAGCCCGCATAGTAGCGCCGCGCACCGGCCTAATCAACGACGCAGGTTAAGACAGCACCAGCTCTTCTTCCCCGTTGCGCACAACCGATACCGCAACCTGAATCTCTCCGCCTTCGACATCGCGCTGCACTGCGGCAAAAAAGGCGTCGGCTTCGGCTGGCGTCATAGGCAGGAATCGCTGCGTGGCGTAGGACTTGCACAGATGACGCGGCGAGTTTTCGATCCAGCGCTTGCGCTGAGGCGTGCGTGGGTCATTCGCATAAAGCGCCTGGGCAGCGCGCGCATCGGCCTGCGGCAGCCACCGCTGCGGCTCGCGGGCAACGCTCCAATGCACGGCGATCATCGTGCTGGATGGCTCGACCGCAGGCAGCGAACGCGCCCCATTGGCGAGCAGGATCTCAGCGCCTGGGATCTCCCGGCCTTCGTTTTGCAGATGGACCACATCCGGCTGCAGACCATGCGCGATGGCTTCGAGAAGGGTGGGCTCGGGCTCGCCGGTCAGCGCAACGGAGACCGCGTGGCCTTTACGTGTTTCGTTTTTGAGGATGCGCATCGCTTCCTCGATATCGCTCGCGATGAAGTCGCAGACTCCCGCGCGCAATGCCTGCTTCGCGAGAGAGAACTCGGGCTCGATGCACAGAGAGGCCCCGCCGGCGACATTGGAAGCAATGCTCAGAGCCGCCCCATCGCGATCGAAATAGGCATGCAGCAGAAGCCTCCCCACCGGATGGGGAGATAGCAATTCCAATGCAGAAAATCTTTCATAAATCGCCGCGATTTCGGGCAATTCGAGGGAGGTGATTTGGCCGAACGACATGCTTCCATTATGCCAAAGCCAGGGAGGAATGACGCACTTGACAGATGAGCCGGCAAAGAGTGCTGCGGAAGATTTACCAGCTCGAGTAAGGCTGTCCGTCGGCGCCCACTTCATTCGATCCGCTATGCACATCGTTCACGCCGGGATCGGTCTGATCGATGCTCTGCAGCGTGTCGTCGGTGGAGGTAACCCAGGTTTCGCTGGAATGGGTCATGGGATCTTTGGGGATGGTCTTCAGATAGCCGTTTTGCACCAGATCGTCCAGCGACTGCGGGGCCTTGGCCTTGTCCATGGTGTAGGAGTCAATGGCGTTGCGAAGCACATGCAGATCCTCCTTCAGCACCGCCTCTTTCGCATTCTTGATCGACGAAATGAAGCTGGGAATAGCGATTGCCGCCAGCACGCCGATGATCAGCATTACGACCATCAGCTCCACCAGCGTGAAGCCGCCTTGCTGCGCCGAGTTGGGTTTCCGCCTGCTCACGTGAGCGATTCCTGCTCCTACCAGTCCTTGTATTTGGTTCCGTCCAGCGCCGTGCCATCCGATTTCGAGTACACATCAAAGACACTCTGACCACCCCAGGAATCGCTGGTCGCATCATCCTGCATCGACCGCATCCCCCAGTCATCCTTGCCGGTCATCGGATCGAGGGGGATGCGCCGCAGAAAACGCACCTTTTTTCCCTGCACATCCACACCATCGACCAGCGTCTGCAGATCGGGCGGATAACCCTGGCTGTCCACCTTGGTCTGAAAGGCATTCTTATCGGCCGCATCCTTGTAATGGTCGATCGAGTCGCGCATCTGCCACAGGTCGTAGCGCAGCTCGCGTTCCTTCTCGCGCTTCACCTGGAAGCGGGCCACCGGAACCGCCGCCGAGGCCACAATAGCGAGGATGGCTACGGTCACGATCAGCTCGACCAGCGTCAAGCCGGCCTCGCCCTCCCGCCGGCCTGTTCGTCGTCCCGTTCGACTCGGTATTGTTGTCATCCACAGCATCCCGATAGGCCCGCAAATTCATTGCCCACGGTTTAGGGTTTGACCTGAACCAGCGCTCGCGCTCCGGTCGCCGGCAGGGACTGCTGCGCGCTGTTCCGGACGACCGGCCGCGTAATGACCACCGCGGCATCGCCCGGAGACTTGGCCTGGAAGGTCAGCAGGCACACCGTTCCCGAACCCGATATTCCATGCGTGCCCGGAGGTCGCGAAGCGGAGATAGCGACATTGCCGCTGCCATCGTCTCGATGTACCAGCGCCACCGCTTGTCCATCCTGGCCCAGGAAGTTGGTGCCCTTGGCCGAATCTGCCAGGTCTACGTTGATCAAATTGAGTTTGGCTTGGTCATATTGGAGCTGCAATGGAACCGAAAAGACGTCGCTGCCGCCGGCCAAAGTCACTGCCATTTGGAAGGTCGACCCCACCTTCTGCGGCTGCATCTCCGGAGTCAGTCCCAGCTTCACCGGCTGGTTGTCCGCGTGGCCGTCGGCTTCCATCTGCATGCTGGCAATTGCCGCAGCAGCAGCATTCGCTGCCGAGGGCGGAACGCCTGCCGGCTGCGGAACCGTAAATTGCGACGCAGCCGCCTGAGGACGAGCAGCCGGAGCGGGCGTCGCCGCCGGAGGCGTGGTGTCGAGATTGATGTGCCGCAGCTCGATCGAGTTGCTGGTGCCTGAATCGATCTCGCGCAGGTTATTCGGATCCAGCATGGTGGCGCGCACCACATGTGGAACCAGCAGAAAGACGATTTCATCGTCCGAGATCGTCTTGTCGTTGCTGCTGAAGATGTATTTGAGGATGGGGACGGAAGCCAGGCCTGGAGTTCCATTCAGCGAGGTGTTGGTCTGCTTCTGCAGAATCCCGCCCAGCATGTTCGCTTCCCCGTCTTTCAGGCGAACCGTCTGCTCCACGATGCGCTGGGTGATAATGGGCTCGTTGACGCCGCCTAGATTTTGGCTGGAATTCGAGCCTGAGACCTCGATCTTCAGCTTCAGCGATACATCGCGGTCGTAGTGAACGGTAGGCTTAATGGTGATGTTAACGCCGATGTCCAGGTACTGGAACTGGGTGTTGACCAGCGAGCTGACAATGGCCGTCGCCGCGCCAGTCTGGTAAGAGCCGGTCGCTACCGGCAGCCGTTCGCCGATCTTGAGCGATGCCTCCTGTCCATCGGAGGCGCGGACGCGCGGGTTCTGCAGGATCTTCGTGTGAGCATCCGATAACAGCAGATTGGCACTCGCTTGCCCCAGAGTGACCGCGAAGTTGGTGCCATTGAGATGGGCCAGGCTGTTCAGGGTCAGACCGTTGCTGGTGTCGGTGGTTCCGGTAGTCGTGGTCGTGGTGGAGCTGCTCGAGGAAGACGAGCTGCTCGTCGCGTTGTTGTTCGAGGCCTGGAAAGCCACGCTCGCCGTTTGCGGAAGCTGGATACCGATGGTTTTCTCGTAGTTGCGGCTGACCTCGAGGACAGCCACATCCACCACCACCTCGGGCTTGGCCCGGTCCAGATCGCTTACCAATTTCTGCGCCAGCATCAGCTCATCGGGGGTGCCGCGCATGATGATCGCATTCTGACTGGCGACGCCGTAGATCTTGGCGGTCTGAAACATGTTGCGCAGCGCCGTCTGGACATCGGTGAAGTCATTCTGCTGGGAGACGTTGGTGAGATAGAACGTCTGCACCGCCTGCTCTTCAAGCTCGGTCCGTTTGCTGCGGCTGTTCTGCGCGACAAAGATGGTGTTGGGAGTAATCGGACGCCAGAAGGTCCCCGAGGTGATGCCGATAATTCGCAGAGCGTCGTAGAGGTCGACGTTCGTCAGATCCACCTGAACGCGCTTCGAGGTGTAATCCGGGTCGAAGAGCACGTTGACGCCCGCCAGCTTGCCCACCGTCTGATAGATGACCTTCGTATCCTCGACGGAATGGAGGGTCAAAGGCTCGCTCGAAAGCGGCTTCAGATGGATCGGACCGCCGATACTCTGCAGCGAGATTTCTTCCGAAGGAGGCGCCGGCGCCTCCTGGCTGGCAGGAGCCTGGTTAGCCTTGTCCCTTGCCGCCTGCATATCCTGCTGGGCCAGCTCATTGCTGGGATCGATCTCCAGGGCGCGTAAAAATTCTGTGACCGCGCCAGTGGTATCGCCCTGATCGCGCAGCTTTTCTCCGCGCTGTACGTGGATGCCGGCAACCGGAGTGCGCAGCCGTTCGAACGATATCCGGAAACGCTCATCTTTGGGGTTTTTCTGGAAGGCGGCGCTGTAGTCGTTGAAAGCCGTCTCCAGGTCGTTCTTTTCCTCGGCAGCCTGGCCCTGCTTAAAGAGCTTGTTCGCCGACTGAGCGTGCGCCTGAGAGGCAAAGGGTACGAGCATCAGGGCAAAGGCCGTAAGGATTGCCCACTTCGAGATGCGGAAATTCATGGAACTCCAGGCTGGCATAAAGATGGACACAGGCGGAGCTATTCCCGCACTGCCGGATCGAGAACGCCTGCGGAAAACCTCGGAGTGTAAAACCCCGTTCCCGGCGATGTTCGGTCGCGACGGACGCGCAGCCGATAACTCTTTGCTTGTCATCACCCGGTGCTGGTTGAGTATAGCATCGCGCACTACCCGGGAAAGTGTACCGCGACCGCGTGCTAGCATGAAAATTTGGACCTCTGACCATGCCTCGCCAATCGACTCACTCCAACGTGCAAGCCCCTCAAAAGAACAAGCCGAGGGACCCGGTCGCTTCCGGAGACCGGGACGCCAGCGTCAACCGCTCCGCCAGCTTCAACTACTTCCTCCTCGATAAATTCGAGGCCGGAGTGGCGCTGCGCGGCACCGAAGTGAAGTCGATCCGTGAAGGAAAAGCCAACCTCAAAGACTCCTATGGACTCATCAAGGACGGCGAGGCCTTTCTTCTCAATGCGCATATCGGCCCCTATTCCCATGGAAACACCAGCAATCACGACTCTCTCCGGACGCGGAAGCTCCTCCTTCACCAGGACGAGATTCGCAAACTAACCGGACAGACGCAGATCAAAGGCCATACGCTCATTCCCACCCGCCTTTATTTCCGTAAAGGCAAGGTGAAATGCGAGATCGCGGTAGCCAAGGGCAAACAGGACTGGGACAAGCGCGAAACCGAACGCCGCCGCGAAGCCGATCGCGAAGCCCGCTCCGCCATCGCCCACAGCAAAGGCAAGTACGCGAAGTAGCCCCTAACTCCCACCCCGTCATCATCCGTCCGGCTCGGATATCGGCAACTTCAGGACGAAATGTTAGGACCGGGAGATACTCGGACGGCGGTCTCCTCTATTGGAATCTGGGCAGCTTCAGCCATTTAAGCGGCTTGCCGATTTTTTCGAAGGACGGATCTGCTGACACCAAAGTCGCAGCACTCGAAAGCGCCAACTCCGCGGCGAAGCTATCGGCATAGCCCAATTTGTATCGATGTTTCAGGGCTGCGGCTCGAAGCGTCTGGTCGAAATCGACGCCGGAAATCGACACGGCGTGCCCCAGGGTTCTTATATGTTGAAGGGCATTCTCTTCGCTGGTGAACCGAAGCAGAATGCAATAAACCTCGCCGAGGTTGATCGCGGAGATCGAAAGCCGCGCTTCGCCTCGTTGCGCCTGTTCAAGCAGCGCTCGCACTTTTTCGCTACCCTCCGCATTGCCAATCTGGAAATAGCGGAGGATGGCGTTGGCGTCGAGAACGTATTCCTTGACCGGTGCGGCTATTGTTCGAATAACGCCCTCGCGGCGACTTATCTCTCTTCACGCAAGCGCGCTGTCTCGCGCTCTTGATTTAACGTCTCCTCGAGCGGAAACTCTTTGAGCGATCCTTGAAGAGCATAGAGGGCTGCAAAGCTCTCCGGTTCGAGCGTCAATTTGCCTTGGTCTTCTTGAAAGATAACCGTCACGCCTTCATCCAGACGGTATTTCTTCCTCAGTTTCGCCGGAATTACGATCTGGCCCTTGGAACTGACAACGGAAGATGAAGACATATGGCTTACCTCCTGGTAAGAATTATCTTACGAGCAAGTAAGCCTACGGGCAAGAGCAGTTTCCCTATATCCCCTACTGCGCCACCCCACCCGCCGGAACGTGCTCCTCAAGATATCGCGCAATCAGGCTGTAAACATGAAATGACGTCCCCGGCCCCTCCGAAATGGAATGCGTGCGGTTGGGATAGTCCATGAAGTCGAAGGGCTTGCCCAGCTCGACCAGTTTGTTGATGAGCAGCTCCGTCCCCTGGAAATGGACGTTGTCATCGCCCGAGCCATGCACCACCAGGAGATGACCGGCGAGTCCCGAAGCAAAATTGATCGGCGAGCCGTCATGGTAGCCCTGCCGGTTCGCCTCCGGCAGACCCATGTAGCGCTCCTGGTAGACGGTATCGTAGTGGCTCTCGTCAGCCACCGGAGCGACGGCGATCCCGGTCGAAAAGACTCCCGGATAGCGGAACATGACGTTGAGCGTGTTCGACCCTCCGCCGCTCCATCCCCAGATAGCCATGCGCGAGGTGTCGATATAGCTGCGCTCGCGCGCCAATTCTCGAATAGCCTGCGTCTGCTGCGCGGAAGACAGCACGCCGACCGCGCCGTAGACGCATTTCCGCCATTCGCGTCCCTTGGGAGCCGGCGTGCCTTCGTTGTCGAAGCTGATGACCAGGTATCCCTGCTGCGCAATCAGCGCATGGAAGAGCCGTCCATTGTTGCCCCAGGCATCGCGAACGGTGGTCGACGCCGGCTCGCCGTAAACATTCACCAGGACCGGATACTTCTTCTTAGGATCGAAGTCCGGAGGCCGGATCATATATCCATTCAGAGTGATGCCGTTCGCCACCGGCACTTCGAAGAACTCGGTATTTGGATTCCCTTCCGCTTTCCCAATCAGCGGCTGAACCTTACGCGCCAGCTCGTCGTTATCAACCAGCGTGCGGACAGCCTTGTGATCCGGCAGATGAACAATCTCGATGCGGTTGGGTCGGTTGAAGGTGCTGTAGCGATGCACAGCCCATCTGCCGTTCGGCGCAATGTCGTAGGCGTGGAAGCCGGGCTGATCGTTCGGCGTAACCCGCTCCGGGGTTCCTTGCCCATCGAGGCGAGTGCGGTAAAGAGAAAGCCGCACCGGCTCGGCCGGCGAAGCGGTGAAGTAAAGCCATCCGGCATCGGAATCGATGCCCGCCTTGGCCACCAGATCTGCCTGAAAATTGGTGATCAGCCGGGGCTGTCCTGTCTTGCGGTCGACGCGGTAGGCGTGACGCCATCCATCGCGCTCGCTTAACCAGAGCAGATCGGCGCTCGTACCGCCGTGCCCGTCCTCGATCCAGTCCAGCGGAAAATGATCGACCCAGGCCTTGTCGGTGTCTTCGAAGAAGAGCCGCGCATCCCCGGTGCCGGCATTGGCCAGCATGATCTGCGCGGTGTTCTGCAGGCGGTTGAGGTATTCGATCATTACCTCGTTCGAATTGCCGGCCCACTCCAGCTGAGCGATGTAGTGGTTGCGCGAATCGCCTTCGAGCCTGATCCACCGCGTGGGGCCGCCGCTCACCGGCACCACTCCGGCGCGCACCGCGGAGTTGGTAGTTCCCGGCTGCGGATACTTATACTTCACCGTCTCCGGATACTCGCTCCGGGTGTCGTTGATCAGCGTGTATTCGCCGACTCCGGACTGGTCGAACTGCCAATAGGCGATGGACCGGCTATCCGGGCTCCAGCGGAAGCAGTTGCGAAGCTTCAATTCTTCCTCGGACACCCAGTCCGAGGTCCCGTTGATGATGTCCGCCGAGCCGTCAGTAGTAAGCTGCACGATCTTCCCCGTCGCCAGCTCTTCGACATAAAGATTGTTGGCCCGCACATAAGCCGCGCGGCGGCTGTCCGGAGAAATGGTCGCAAACATCAGCGTCGACTCCGGCGCATCGCCTCCCAGCTTGGTCAGCTTCCCGGTCGCCATGTCATAGAGCCAATAATCGCCGCGGGTATTCGCCCGCCACACCTTCTTGGAATTGGTGTAGACCAGCAGGCTCTTCTTGTCCGGCGACCAGGAGTAATCCTGAATCTCCAGCGGCGCACTCTGTCCTGACGGCACGAGTTTGGCCGCGGCAACCAGCACTCTCCGCTTGCCCGAAGCCGTCTCATACGCGACGATATCCAGCCCCTTGCCGCCGTTCGCGGGGGCCTCGAGGATCGTGTACTCCTCGCCGTTGTTCAGCCATGCCAGCTGGACGTTCTTCTCCACATAGGCATGCTTGTTGAAGATGGCGTCGAGTTGCTGGGAGAGAGAAGCTTCGGAGGCGAAAGCGGGGGAGCTGACCGTCAACGCGATCAGACAGCAGAAGGAAAAGGCGCGGGCAGATTTGAACAAGAAGAACCTTCCAAAAGCGGGATTCGCGGAGGAAACGCTTCGATTCGACCGATTATATGCGGCTGTGCAGTAGCCCACGCACGAAGAAGCCACGAAAGTTCTACGCCAGGCCGAAACAGCAAGCTGCCTTGTAAAATCTAGCTTCACCCAGAGGTGTATTCCCAGCGCATGAAAACTGAACTCGTCTTTACTCCCTCCGCCGCTGTTTCTTCCGAGTTGCTCGCCGTCTTCGCCGTCGACAACAACACCAGCAAAGAAAAAGATGCCAAACCCGAACTCACGCTACTGATCTCGGAAGAGGCTGTGAAAAAAGCCGCTGCCTTTGTTCTCTCCACCGGAGAATTCAAGGCCGAAGCGAATGAAACGCTGCTGCTTCACTCTCCCGAAGGATTGAAGGCTGCCCGCCTGCTGGTCATCGGCCTGGGCAAAGCGGGGAAGGCCACTCCGCACGATCTGCGTAAAGCTGCGGGAACCGCCGTCCGCTTCGCCAAGCCTCGTGGCATCCGATCCCTGGCAATCGCCGCGCCGGCGACATCCTTCGACGCCAAACTCGCGCTGCGCGCCATTACCGAAGGCGCCATCGTCGCCGACTTCGATTCGGACACCTACCGCACCGATCGCAAAGATCGCAGCATTCAATCGCTGACCATCCTTGCTCCCGAAAGCTTCGACAAAACAGGCGCAGAGAACGGCCATCGCGAAGGCGCGATCATCGCCGAGTCGCAGAACTTCGCGCGCACCCTCATCAACGAGCCCGGCAATCGCATGACACCAACCATCCTCGGCAGCAAGGCCGCGGAGATGGCGAAAGAAGTCGGCATCCAGTGCGAGGTCTACGGCGCGGACAAGCTGCACGAGCTGAAGATGGGCGCATTCTGGAGCGTCTCCCAGGGATCGGAAGAGCCGCCCGCGCTCATCGTCATGACCTACGAGCCCGAGGGAGCGCCAGCAGGACCCGTGATTGGACTGGTCGGCAAGGGCATCACCTTCGATACCGGCGGCATCTCCATCAAGCCGGCCGACGGCATGGAGAAGATGAAGTACGACATGGCCGGAGGCGCGGCCATGATCGGAGCCATGCGCGCTATCGCGCAGCTCAAGCCGAAGGTCAAGGTGATCAGCATCGTCTGCGCGGCCGAGAACATGCCCTCCGGCAAGGCGCAGAAGCCGGGCGATATTCAGATCGCCATGTCCGGCAAGTCAATCGAGATCATCAACACCGACGCCGAAGGCCGTCTGGTATTGGCCGATGGTCTGCATTATGCACGGCAACTCGGAGCCACCCACCTCATCGATGCAGCAACGCTGACAGGAGCGGTCGCCGTGGCTCTCGGGCAGATCAACGCCGGCGTCTTTGCCAACAACGAAGAGGCCTTCCAGCATTTCTCCAAGGCCCTAGAGATCTCGGGAGAAAAATTCTGGCGCTTGCCCGTCGAGGACGAGTATCGCGACCAGATCCGCTCCTCCATCGCCGACATCCAGAACACCGGCCTGACACGCTACGGCGGAGCCATTACCGCGGCGATGTTCCTCAAGGAATTTGTCGAGGACACACCCTGGCTGCACCTCGATATCGCCGGAATGGCATGGCTCGATTCCGATAAATCCTGGATAGCACGGGGCCCCAGCGGCATCGCCGTTCGCAGCATCGTCGAATGGGTGCGCAGCTACGCGGAGTAAAAAAACAACCTAGCTCGAAAGAAGCGAAAGGCACGCCAGCAATGGCGTGCCTTGTCCGCTCTGGCGCCGAACGAATGAAACATCGGCGCTCAACCTCGATTTGACAGGAGATCTGTTCACTAAGGCGCGAAGCGCGGAGGCCCGAGAGCTAATTCCGACGGCAAGTCCCGGCCGGTCCTCTTCTTCAGGAGGCCGCCTTTAAATGCTTACCATCGGCAATTTCTTCGATAATTTTCTGGCTGAAGGCAGCAATATCGTCCGGTTTGCGGCTGGTAATGAAGCTCCCATCGAGCACTACTTGTTGATCGACCCAGTTCGCTCCCGCATTCTTTAGATCGGTCTTCAGGGATGGCCACGACGTGACCTTCTTCCCCTTCACCACTCCTGCTTCAATCAGAAGCCACGGACCGTGGCAGATTGCAGCAATCGGTTTCCCCGTCTGCGCGAATTCCTTCACGAATTCCACCGCCTTCGGGTCCATGCGCAAATGATCGGGGTTGATGACACCGCCGGGGAGCACCAGCGCGTCATATTCCGATGCCTTCACCTGCTCGAGGCTCTTATCCACCTTGAGGGTGTCGCCCCATTCCTTATGCTTCCACGCCTTGATCTCGCCGCTCTTGGGTGAGACGACGTGGGTTGTTGCACCAGCCTGATCCAACGCCTTTCTGGGCTCGGTCAATTCGACCTGTTCTACTCCATCCGTTGCCAGAAATGCGACTTTCTTCCCTTTGAGGTTTGCTGCCATTGAACGAACCCTCCACGGTTCCTAGCTTTTCGTGCTCGTTCTAAAGAGTGAGAAGCCGTAATCGGGAGGTGCGTTGCCAGCAAAATCGCTCCGATTGCCGGTGTGCGTGCAGCCGGCTATATAGGGATAAAAGAAAGGGCGCTCGAAATTCGAGCGCCTTTCTTCTTTGGGGGAGGGCTGCTTCGCTGGGCTTACTTCACCGTAACTGGTTTGGCCGTGCCCCATCGAAAGAGAAATTCGGCATATCCAAACTGAGCATCATGGTCGGTGGGATAGATGGCCGAGATGGCGCTCTTGCCCCACGCATACGCGTAATAGAAATTCAGCGAGACAGTTTTGGTCACGGTCCAGTCGGCGCTCACATCCGCCAGCGACGAAAACGAGCTGTGGCCGTTGGCCGGCCGCCCGGTAAAGCCGAAGACCTTGTTATCGAAGGCTCCGCCGCCCTGATACCAAAGATCCTTGCCCGAGGTCAGCTGCAGCCAGTGCAGGTCACTGCGCACGGCCACGCGCTTTATGGGATTGTCGATCACCTGGATGAAATCATCCGTGCTGTTCATCAGGTTGTAGAAAGGAAAACGGGCGTAATTGCGCGGCGTTGGAAGCAGTTGAGAAAAGGTGTGGTGCTCGTTGTCGTTCGGATTGTTGTCTCCAGTGCTGCGAAACCAGCCCGACCGGAACCAGGGATTGCCCAGCCCGCCCTTGTACTGATATCCGCCTTCGACTGCAGCTGCTCCGCCGAAGTCGCTCTGCACTCCCCAGTTGCCGTTCTGCAGAACCGCCCAGGCCAGGAAGTCGAAGTTCCCCGGGCCTGCGGGAATACTCGTAATCACATCGCCGCCGTAGGTGCCCAGGCGAATGTTTTTATGATCGGCCTGGCGCACGGCGAGCGGTCGATTATCTGTTTTGACGACGCCGGTGCGGCCGTCGTGATAGCCGATGCCGAAGACACGCCAAAGCACATGCTGGTTCAACTCGGACTTGGTGAACGCGAGATATTGCACATCGACATTCAGCTCCGGGTTGCCGTTCATGTTGAAGACGCCCTGCGTCGCGCGGGCGGCCATGCCGGTGATATCCCAGGTGCCCGAGCCATAATGGCCGTCGACGCCGTCAAAGCTGCGCTGCGCGACCGTAAATCCGAAGTTGCTGATGAGCCGCTGCGAAACACGGTTGGGCTGCAACCATGCGATGGTCGCGTTTTTCGGCTGCGTCTCCAGGCCCTCGAAAAACTCGAAGCGTCCAATGCGAACATTTTTGTCGGAGCCATCGAAGTCGCGGCGTAGATAACCCTGCTTGAAGAAGGCTGCAGCAGGGTAGTCGTTGTTGCCATTGGAGGCATAGTAAGTCCCGCCCAGGCCCAACTGACCCTGCGCCGTCACTTTCGAAACGGATTGCGTCGGCAGATCGATCATCGCGGCTGTGGTTAACTCGGCCAGCCAATCCCACTGCGGCAGCTTTTGCGAAACCGAAAGACGAAGAAGAGATTCGCCATAACCATAGGTCTCCGTGTAAGGAGGCGCGGCGAAGAAATCCCAGGCGACCGAACGTGACCGGTCGTAAACGTTGAAGACGATGGGATGCGGGTTTGGGGATGAAGATGGGTTTGGGGATGGAACCGGCGCGGTTTGCGCGCGGAGGAGCGACGCGGAACACACGAAGAGTGTCGCGAGAAATTTACGCAAGTGTTGGCTCTCCAAAAAGTAAAGCAGCGCCAACCACTTTAGCGACGTTATAGCGAGACGCGCATCCATCAATCGATGGAGGGAGAGGCCCATCCAGCGGCGGAGAGGCGAATTACTGCAACGTTAATAGCTTCCTGCGAATAGGGTCGAGCGCAAGCGGTCTACATCACTTCGGGAGCGCTGATGCCCAGCCAGCCCAGCGACCGGATCAGCTCGCGCTGCGCCACCGCAGCCGTGGCCAGTAAAAACTGTTTCCGCGCCGGATCGGCCTCGGTAAGGATGTGATGCTTGCGGTAAAAGTTGCTGAACTCCTGCGCCAGCTGAAAAGCATGCTTCGCCAGATACGCGGGCTCGGCGGTCGCGATGCACTGGTCTAACAGGAGCGAAGTTTTCGCTGCGCGCAGCCACACCTGCCAGATCCCGTCGTTCTCTTCGCCGGTGAGATACGGCGTGGCATCGACGTCCGTCATCCTGGCGAGTGCGGATTCAGCCGTCGTCTCCGCTTTGCGGAAGATGCTGCGCGTGCGCACCACCGCGTATTGGATATAAGGGCCGGTCTCACCTTCGAAGCTGAGCGCATCTTTGAAGTCGAAGGCGATCACCGAATTGCGCGTGTACTTGAGCATGAAGTAGCGCAGCGCTCCGACGGCGATCTCCTTCGCAATCACACCGCGTTCCTCTTCACTCAATTCGGGATGCCGCTGATCAACTTCCGCTCGCGTTGCCTCGATCAGCTTGTCGATCAGGTCATCCGCCTTCACGCCGAAGCCCTTGCGGCCGGAGACTTCGATGTAAGGCCGTGCCTGGTCTTCCTCTGAAACCTCGTAGCCGAGATCGAGCGCGCAGCGCGGCGTGAGCGCCACCATCTCGTAAGAGAAATGCGTGTAGTGCTCGGCCTGCTCCGTGTATCCGAGACCGCGCAGCGCCTGGATGACGTTGGCCTGCGGATCGGCCTGCCGTGAATCGATCACGTTGTAGATAGCCTGCGCGCCGCCAAAGTTAGGATGGTCAGGCTCGCCGCTCTCGGCGGAGATCCAGCACTGATGGTCGGGATAAGTGAAGAAGCGCCGATAGCCGAAGTCGCGCCCCAGAAGGCCAAACTTCCACAGGTGATAGGCGATGTCCTTACCCACGTAGGTCACCGTGCCATTGGAGCGCACAATCACCTTGGCATCCTCATCGGGTGCTTGCCCGTTGTTCGCGGCTTCGCTCTCAAGTGCCTCTTCTTCGCGAAGCGGCTCGGCAGTGCGGCCGGCACGCTGCATCACCCAGCAGCCTTTGTTCTTGCCTTCGGTCTCGTAATAGAGAACGCCCTTGTCCTTCAGCTGCTCGAAGGCCAGGTCCCAGAAGTGGAGATGAAGAATCTCGCTCTCGCGCGGCAGCAGGTCGTATTCCATGTCCAAACGCAGCATGGTTTCGAGATGCCGGCGCAGCACAGCAGTCGAGATAAGCTCGGCAATCGCCGCGGTATCGTTGCCGCCGTGCTCGATCGCATGCAACGTATCGAGGCGCACCTTCTTGCGCGCCGCCTTCTCCGCTTCGTCGGCTTCGTACCACTGCGAAACACGCGCATACAAATCCCAGCAGTAATAGTCGATGCGCCGGCCTTCTAGAGCGAGCCGCGCCATCAATGCCTGCACGTCCCCGAGTGACAGCTTTTCAAGATGGGTCAGACCGACGACGATATCCGCGACCTGCACGCCGGTATTGTCGATGTAATTCTGCACATCGACCTTCTGTCCGGCGGCGCGCAGCAGGCGGACAAAGGTATCGCCGAGAATCGCATTGCGCAGATGGCCGACATGCGCAGCCTTGTTGGGATTGATGCTGGTGTGTTCGACCAGCGAGTGCAGCCCGGCGCCTTCGAGCGCAATTTCACCATCAACAGCGATGGCCTTCGCCGCTGCCCCGCGATCGAGCCGCGCGTTGATGTAGCCGGCTCCGGCGACCTCGAATCCGGCGAAGCCTTCGACGGGACCGAGTGCAGCAACAATCTCTTCCGCGATCTTGCGCGGAGCCTTGCGCAGCTTGCGCGCCAGCTCGAAGGCCAGAGGCAGCGCATACTCCCCGAATTTGATCTCGGGAGGCTGCTCAATCGCCAGCGCATCGGGCGCGATCTGATAGAGCTCGGACAAAACCGCCAGGAGGCGGCTAGAGAGGGCTTTCTGCTGCTTCAGGTACACGTGAAATCACCAGGCAAAACTGCGTAAAGTATCTGATTTTCCTATCGATTCTAGCAGCTGCGCGCATGTGGTATATCCTAAAAGCAACCGCACTTCGAGGTGCACCCATGAGCGCCACACTCACCCTTCTCGACTATTATCTGAACGAAACCTGGAGCCCCGACCGGGAGTTTGTGAACGGGGAGATTGTGGAGAGAAACTTGGGTGAGAAGAGTCATGCCGCGTGGCAGCTTGCATTAGGCCGCCTGCTAAGCAACTTTCGGCAGAGCGCGCATGTCCGGGTTTTTCCGGAACTCCGCTTGCAAACCTCATCAAAAAATTTCCGCATCCCTGACCTTATGGTCATCGACCGTGATGCTCCCGACGAGGAGATCATCACCCACGCTCCGTTGTTGTGCGTGGAGATTCTTTCTCCGGAGGATCGTTTTTCCAAGGTGGAAGAGAAGGTCGACGAGTATTTCCGCATGGGTGTCCGCGCGGTATGGGTCATCGATCCACGAACGCAGATCGGCTACCAGTGCGAAGGAGCGCGCTTTCATGACTGGAAGGTTTCGTCGACGCTTACAGTGCCCGGGACGCCTATCCGCATCGAGATGAGCGCCGTCATCGCCGATCTCGATTAGCGTCCTCGACGTAGCGCACGCAATTAACGATAATCTGAAGAGTCGGACACGCTTCCGCTGCACTACTGAATCCCATCAGACATCAGACCATGTCCAACAAGTTCTATCTCACGACCCCGATTTACTACGTCAACGCGCGCCCGCATATCGGCACCACCTACACCACGGTGGTTGCGGATGTGATTGCGCGGCGCAAGCGTGCGCTCGGCATCGATACCTTCTTCCTCACCGGCACCGATGAGCACGGGCAGAAGATCGAGCGCTCGGCCGAAAAAGCCGGCTGCAGCCCGCAGGAGTTTACCGACCGCGTGTCGGCACAATTCCGCGCGCTGTGGGACCGCATGGGGCTCACCTACGACGACTTCATCCGCACCACCGAGCCGCGCCACACGAAAGCGGTGCAGAAGCTCTTTACGCTGCTCAAGGACCGCGGCTACATCTACAAGGACACCTACACCGGCCAGTACTGCGTCTCCGACGAGGCCTTCGTCGATGTGCCTCCGGGCGCGCCTTGCCCCGATTGCGGCCGCATCACAGAGACGGTCAGCGAGGAGAACTACTTCTTCAAGCTGTCAGCCTTTGAGCGCCCCCTGCTCGAATACTACGAGGCGCATCCCGAGTTCATTCAGCCCGCGACCCGGCGCAACGAGGTCCTCTCGTTCGTCAAGGCCGGTCTCAAGGACTTGTCCGTAAGCCGCACCAGCTTCAAGTGGGGCATCCCGGTTCCCGGCGACGAAAAGCACGTCATCTATGTGTGGATGGATGCGCTGGCCAACTACATCACGGCTCTCGGCTGGGGCTCGGACGACACGACCAAGTTCGACAAATACTGGCCGGCGGACATTCACATCGTTGGCAAAGAGATCACACGCTTCCACTGCGTCTACTGGCCGGCCTTCCTGATGGCCGCCGAAATTCCGCTGCCTAAGACGATCGTCGGCCACGGCTGGCTGCTCTTCGAAGAGAGCAAGATGTCGAAGTCGCGCGGCAACATCGTGCGCGCCGAAACCATCCTCGATGTGCTGGGAGCCGATGCGCTGCGCTACTTCCTGCTGCGCGAGATCGTCTTCGGCCAGGATGGCAGCTTTTCCTTCGACGCACTGGTGCAGCGGTACAACTCCGATCTCGCGAATGGATATGGGAACCTCGTCAGCCGTACGCTGACGATGATTGGGAAGTATTTTGGCGGGGTGATCGACGAAGCTCCCGCATTCGATGCTCTGGTCAAAGAACACGCGACTGCAGCCATCACAAACTTCAATACAGCCTTCGATAGTCTCAGCTTTTCGAAGAGCCTGGAATCTGTTTGGGATCTGATCGCCGATGTAGACGGTTTCCTGACTGCAAATGCCCCATGGAAGGAACCGGAAGGCACCTCATCAGAGGTTCTAAAGCAACATCGCCAGCGCATCTTGTTCACTGCAGCCGAAGCGATCCGCATCATCACAGCCCTCGTCTGCCCAGTCATCCCCGACGCCGCCGCGAAGGTTTGGACGCAGCTAGGCCTCGGCGACATCCGTAACGCTGACTTGAAGAATCTAAAGTGGGGCGGCCTCCAGCCCGGCACCAAACTCGGCGAACTAGGACCTGTCTTCCCCCGCGCAGAAAAGGACGCGGTTCAACGCATGAAAGAGATCGAAGAGAGCAACAACCCGGCGGAAGCGAAGCCCGAGCCGGTTCCCGAAATTACTTCCGCACGCACGTCCGCTCCTACACCCGGGCACGTTCCGGTCAAGAGCCCCGCGCCTACCAGCGAGCACCATCCCTCGAAGCTCGAAAACGTGCTTGACGGCCTGGCCGTGGCCATCTCCGAATCGAACAGCGAGAGCGCGGCCGTCGCCGCCTTCACCGATTTCGTTAAAGAAAACATCGGAGCAACGGTAAAAGGCTCGACATCCGAACCGTCCGATTCCGTCCAGGGAGGGACCCTGCCCGCGCTTGCCGAGCAGATCACCATCGACGATTTCATCAAGGTAGATCTGCGTGTCGCCCTCATCAAAGTCGCCGAGCGCATTCCCAAGGCCGACAAGCTGCTACGCCTCGAAGTCGATCTCGGCTACGAGCAGCGCCAGATCCTGGCCGGCATCGCCGAGGCCTACACGCCGGAATCGCTGGTCGGACGCAAGGTGGTCATCGTGGCCAACCTCGCTCCGCGCAAGCTGCGCGGCCTGGAGTCGAACGGCATGATCGTCGCCGCCTCGCTCGAAGGCGGCAAGCCTGTATTGGCCGGATTCCTCGAGGACATCGAGATCGGGGCGCGCCTGAAATAGGGCTGCGCGTCCAGCGATACGCGCTTCGCGCCACACCTTTGCCGGGTGCTCCCGATTCCGAGTCGAAAACCCCTTATCCCACATCTCAAAGACGAGATGTGGGCACCCGCGCACTCAACGGTAGTTTTTTGCTTTTTGCTTCTTAAGCTCTCCGATCTTTTTTGCTTCTTAAGCTCTCCGATCATGATCGATTCTCACGCCCATCTCGACAGCCCGCGCTACGACGAAGACCGCGACGCCCTGCTGGCTCGCGCCTATGACGCCGGCGTGCGCACCATTCTCTCCATCGGCATCGGCGAGGGTCCCGGCACCATGCACCAGGCCGTCGATCTCGCCCGCCAGTATGCGGGCAAGCCGGGGGTTCCAAAGATTTACGCCAGCGCTGGCGTTCACCCGCACGAAGCACAGCAGGCCGGCGAAGCCGCCTACGCCAAGCTCGATCATCTGCTGCAGCAGCCAGAGGTTCTGGCCTGCGGAGAAATCGGCCTCGACTACTTCTACGATCACTCGCCGCGCGATATCCAGAAAGCCGCGTTCTCGCGCCAGATGGAGATCGCCGCCGGACGCAAAAAGCCGATCATCATTCACTGCCGGCCTTCGGAAAACTCGACCAACGCCTGGGACGACACGCTGGCCATTCTCGAACAGCAGTGGAGACCGAGCGGTCTGGGCGGCATCCTGCATTGTTTTACAGGAGAGTGGAACCACGCCCGACGCGCCATGAATCTCGGCTTTCTGATCTCTTTCGCCGGAAATGTCACCTTCCCCAAGGCTCAGCCCATCCGCGATGCGCTGGCTCAGGTGCCGCTCGACCGGATGCTCATCGAAACCGATGCGCCCTTCCTGGCGCCGGTCCCCAACCGCGGGAAGCGCAATGAGCCGGCATGGGTGGCGCAGGTCGCGGCCAAGGTTGGAGAGGTCCAGGGCATCGCCGCCGAGGACGTCGCTTTCGGCACGACCAAAAACTTTCACCGCTTTTTCGGTACCATACCCGCTCAGGAAATTCATTCCTGAGACGGCGCCGGATGGCGGAGCGGATAATCTAATAGTAGGAGTAACTTATGGCAGCGGAAAATTCCTTCGATATCGTCTCCAAGGTCGATATCCAGGAGGTACGCAACGCGATCGATCAGGCGAGCAAAGAAGTCCACGCCCGTTTCGATCTGAAGGACTCAAAATCGGAGATCAAGCTCGCGGAAGAAGACAAAGTTCTGCAGCTGGCCTCGGAAAACGAATACAAGCTCAAGGCCGTCATTGAAATTCTGCAGCAGAAAATGGTGAAGCGAGGCATCCCGCTCAAGAATCTCGAGTATGGGAAGGTTGAGGCCGCCACCGGGTCCAGCGTTCGCCAGAAGATTACCCTGCAGCAGGGCATACCTTCGGAGAAGGCGAAAGACATCGTGCGGGTCATCAAGGACTCGAAAAAGAAGGTCCAGGCGACGATTCAGGGGGATACCGTGCGCATCACGGGCAAGGATCGCGATACTCTACAAGAGGTGATTGCGCTGCTTAAAGGCAAGGACTTCGGCATCGACATGCAATTCACGAACTTCCGCTCGAATTAGTCGGGAACCAGTCCGGATAGTTCGGCCCCGATTCAAGGACCATAACGGAAAGGCAGCGAGAGCCCAGCCCGAGTGAGCACACTGGCCATAGCGACGGCAAAAGAAGTCTTCGACCTGCTGCATGACGACCTGCGCGCCATCGAGCGCGAGTTCGGCGGCGACACGGTTTCCTCGGTCGCCGCGATCACTGAGATCTCCGAGTATCTGCGCGAGGGCGGCGGCAAGCGCATCCGGCCTTCGCTGCTTCTTCTTTCGGCGAAAGCCCAGGGCTACACCGGCGGAGGCATGATTCGCCTGGGTGCAGTCGTGGAGATGGTGCACACCGCGACCCTGGTCCATGACGACATCATCGACGCCGCCGACACCCGTCGCGGCCGCCCCTCGGCGAACACCACCTGGGGCAATGCGAAGTGCGTGCTGGCGGGCGACTGGCTTTACATGCAGGCCTTCCGCGTGGCGCTCGAAGAGCGCAGCTTCCGCATCCTCGACCTGCTCATCGGCCTCACCCAGCAGATGGTCGAGGGCGAGCTGTTGCAGATGGAAAAGCTCGGCCGGTGCATCTCCGAAGACGAATACAACGCGCTGATCTACCGCAAGACCGCCTGCCTCTTCGAGGTCTCCATGCGGCTGGGGTCGGTGCTCGCGGCGACCGGTGTGGATGTTCAGTCGAACGGACATCTGCATTCCGATTCCGCGTCCACCCCCATCACCAGCATGGAAGAGCGCATGGGCGAGTACGGCCGCAGCCTGGGCATGGCCTTCCAGATCGTCGACGACGTGCTCGACCTGACCGCCAGCGAAGAGGTTCTGGGCAAGCCGGTGGCCAGCGATCTGCGCGAAGGCAAGGCCACGCTGGCTGTGATTCACGCCCTCGAAAATGGAACCGACGCTGAACGCGCCGCCATCCAGACCGTTCTCACCGATCAGGATTTTCATCGCGTGACTCATGCCGAAATATTGGCCATCCTCGGCCGTCACCGTTCGGTCGATTACGCGATGAATATCGCCTTCCAATACGCCGACGCGGCGCGCAATGCGCTTTCCGTGCTACCTGAGTCCGACTACAAGCGCGCCCTGCTGTGGGTTCCCGACTTCGTCGTGGCTCGCGACAAGTAGCAGTAGCGGACCTTCCACGCCAGCAGTGGCGCAAGAAGAGTGGGCGTTCGCATCTTCCCGAGGCGTAGCTCTAGGGCAACAGCCCATGCAAGGCCGACGTCTGCCTGTGATATTCTCAGCAGTCGCTATGGAGACCACACGCACTACCCCGATTCGCGTGCTCGTTGCCAAGCCCGGTCTCGACGGTCATGATCGCGGCGCAAAGGTGATTGCGCGCGCCCTGCGCGATGCAGGCATGGAAGTCATCTACACCGGCCTGCGCCAGACACCCGAAATGATCGTGAGCGCGGCGCTTCAGGAAGACGTGGATTGCATTGGCCTGAGCATTCTCTCCGGCGCCCACAATGCCATCGTGCCGCGCGTGACAGGTCTGCTCAAAGACCGAGGAGCCTCGGACATCCTCGTCGTCCTGGGCGGGACCATCCCCGAGCAGGATACGGAGTTTCTTCGCGCTCAGGGTGTAGCCGCCATCTTCGGACCCGGCACTTCGCTCGAGACGACCGTAAAATTCATCCGCGAGAATGTGAAGCCGCGCGGCCTCACCGTCGGTATCTGAGCCTTCAGAGATCCGGCCTATTGCCTCTGGAAAGAATCCTTGACCTGCACCGCAGGCGGCGGAGCAACTCCGTCTTCCGCGCCTTTTCCAGCACGCGCCTGCCAATCTTCGTAGGGCTGCTTGCCATCCGGCCCCGCTGCTGTGGGGGAGCCGGGCACAGGCGGCTGGCCTTCGGCATTGGCCGTAAAAGTTGCGTCCTGCTTGCCGGTAGTCGTTTCATCCGAGATCGGCATTAATCTGTGCTGCTTGTCGGTGCGTCCGGTTTCGCATCCCGCCATCAAGAATAAAGCGGCGACTGCCGCCAACGCCACGCCTGAGACCTTCGTAAAAGAAGACATCGTCACCCCATCGAATCAACGAATGGAAAAGCTTGAATAGATACGAGACGCAGCCGCGTACGCGCGGGTCGTCTTTCAATACGATGCAACTCTATCACCTCGGGAACAACACCTGCGGCGGCTTCAACGAGCGCCATCAGGCCGTGGCCGCTCCGAGACAGCCCCTTGAAATAATGCGATAAGTTGTTACTGTCGAACAGAGCTTCGAAATGTATCGATTCTTGCCCGCACAACTCCGGAAACAGCCGCTCGCACTGGTTGGAATCCTGCTGCTCGCCACCTTTGCGATCCTGGCGCTCTTCGCGCCGCTCCTGGCTCCGGACAATCCCGCGACCATCGATCTAACGCACCGGCTGTCACCGCCCACAGCCGCGCACTGGTTCGGAACCGATGAGTTGGGACGCGATATTCTCTCGCGGGTGATCTTCGGAGCGAGGCTGTCGCTGTCGATCTCGGTTTCAGTCGTGGCCTGCTCGCTCAGCCTGGGAATTGTCTTCGGCGGAATCGCCGGCTATTACGGCGGCGCGATCGATACCGCGATCAATACCTTCGCGATGAATGCCTTCATGGCCATGCCGGGAATTCTGCTGGCCATCGCCTTTGTTGCCTTCCTCGGCCCCGGCATGCTCAACCTGATTCTGGCTCTCTCCATCGGCGGCTGGGTGGGTTACGCGCGTCTGGTTCGCGCCCAGGTATTGGCCGTCCGCGAGCGTGAGTTCGTCGAGTCGGCACGGGCGCTGGGCGCGAGCAATCTGCGCATCTTCGTGCGGCACATTTTGCCCAACATCATTCAGCCTCTCATCGTTCAGTCGGCCATTGGAATGGCCGGCGCGGTGCTCGCCGAAGCCACGCTCAGCTTTCTCGGGCTGGGTGTGCCGCCGCCGACCGCCAGCTGGGGATCGATGCTCGACGAAGCACGATCGCATCTCTTCGACGCGCCGCACCTGGTCCTCTTTCCCGCGCTCGCCGTGATGCTCTGCGTGCTGTGCTTCAACTTCCTCGGCGACGCACTCCGCGACTATCTCGATCCACGAACCCGCCTCAGCGTAGGACTCTAGCGTGTCGCAAAAAATGTCGATCGGCGTTATCTCTGACACCCACGGCTTGCTGCGCCCCGAAGCGTTCTCCGCACTGCAAGGCTCCGATCACATCCTGCACGCCGGAGATGTGGGCGACCCGCAAATTTTGGAAGATCTGCGGCAGATTGCCTCAGTGACCGCCATTCGCGGCAACATCGACCGGAGCGGCCCATGCGCCCAGCTTCCTGCCATCGAGATCGTTGAGCTGGGCGGACTAAGTATTTACATGCTGCATGATCGCAATGACATCGACCTCGATCCGGCATCGGCCGGCATCGCTGCCGTCATCAGCGGACACTCGCACCAGCCGGCCATCAACAGGCACAAGGGCGTTCTCTACTTCAATCCCGGCAGCGCCGGACCCAGGCGGTTTTCGCTGCCCGTATCGGTAGGTTTCCTCGACATCGAGGACGGAAAAATCGAACCGCGACTGATCACCCTCGGATAACGCTCAATACGCGGCGGTGAAACGCCGCCGAATATACTTTGGCCGCTCCAATTCATCGACCAGCGCAATCGCATAATCCTCGGCTGAGATGCGGCTGTTGCCCTCCGCATCGACCAGAAGTGAATCCTCACCCAACCTGAACTTGCCGGTACGTTCTCCCGGCTGGATAAAGGCTGCCGGCGAGAAATACGTCCAGTCAATGTCCGACTCCTTCAGGAGTTTCAGAGCGTCGCGGTGGGCAATGGCAATCGCCTTCCATTGCTCCGGAAGATGGCCGGAATCGATCACGTCGACTCCCGGCGCGACCAGCAAGCTGCCCGCCCCGCCGACTACCAGCAGGCGCTTGGCTCCGCCCTCTTTCACCCCGGCAATCGAAGCGCGGATGGCGTCAAGCAACTCGCCGGCCGCGTCCGTTGGCGGAGCATAGGAACAGATCACCGCGTCTGCGCCCACAACCTTAGCCGCAACATCCTTCGCGTCCAGAACACTTCCCTGCAGGGCCTGTACGCCGGCATGCTGAGGAACTTTGGATGGGTTCCGTACGATTGCGGTTACACGATGTCCACGCGAAAGCAGCTCGGTAAGCACGCGGCTGCCGATCACACCTGTAGCACCATAAAGAACGACGTTCATCTTCGGAATCTCCTCGCAGTTCGATGGAGGTCGAAGCGCGATGGATACTTTATATGCGCTTCGCAGACGACCTGGCTCGAAGATTCGGCAATGGCGAGAAGATTTCTACGCTAGCGGATCGTTAGCCCGCAGCTCTTCGACGATTTCCGCCGCCGCCTTGCGCGCCTCGTCCGAGCGGTCCGGCGAAAACGAGATGGCTCCGACGCGGGCGTGGCCGCCGCCTCCATAGCGCTCGCAGATCGTCGCCAGGTTCAGCATCTTTTCCGGATCGGCCTTGGTCCACGGATTCGAACCGACCGACACCTTGGTGCGGAAGCTCGATTTCGAAAGACCGATCGAGTAAGTCGCCTCCGGGTGCAGGTAATAAGGGATGAACTTGTTGAATCCCTCCATCGGACGGTCGCTGATATCGAAATAGATCGTGCCCTGCCTGGATTCGGCGCGGCTGCGAATCAGAGAAATCGACTCCTGATGGCGCTCGAGCAACGGCGGCAACAGCTCCGCAACAAACGGCTCCTTCAAAATCTCGCCCAGCGGCATGGCCGTCAACAGCGGAATAAGCCGCGGAATAAACGCCGGGTCCTGCGTCGACTCGATCACCAGCGTCAGCTTCATGGCCGGTTCGGCCATCTCGACCGCAGCCTGAGGGCTCTCGTACAGCGCGCCGTCTACGATATCCGCCCAGCGGACCAGCTCCGCTACCGGCGCGGCGTTGAAGCCAAACTTCGTCGATGCAATATGCGCCAGAAAGCTGGTGCAGGAGGTGTACGCGGGATCGAAGAAGCGGCGATTGGTGAAGCTGCCGTCCTCAAGCCCCTGCTTGTATTGCTGCTGATCGGCGGGAGTAAGAAACGCGCTCAGATGATGGTCGAACCACCATGTAATCTTCGGCGACGGCGAATACTTGAAGTCGACAATCGCGTTTTCGTCGCCGGTGAAGTCCGCCTCGTTGAACAACGCCCCGGCGCGATGCACCAGGCCGTGATATTCGTAATCGGCGCCCGCAGTCATGCATTCGCGATGGAAACGAGTAAACAGAGAAGCCGAACAGGCCCCGTCGAAACACTTGTCGTGATAGAAAACGCGAACGTTCAAAAGCGGGGGCTCCAATGACGCAAATTTAAGATGCGGGAAATGATTAGGATTGCTGGGTCCGGGCGCAATGTCAAGGCGGCATGCTGCGATCCCGTCAAAAGCAGCTCCGCGGCAGAACAAGGCTCGCCCATCCGGCCGCGCCCAAGAGCGCAGAGGTCTCCGGAATCAAGCTCACCGGCACGATAGGCCGACTTCTCGCTTTCTTCACGTATTTTGCAGCCAGGGATCTCTTCGGCGATTTACTATGGATGCCGAATTAAATCGCTTTTCTCAAGGGATGGAAATGGCACTCTTCAAGAAACGTTCCGGGGCTTACCGTTCGCGGCTTTTTCTGCTCTCCTCTTCGATGGCCATGATTCAGTTCATTCAGCCGGCCGCTTTCCAGGCTCAAGGACAAAGTGCGGCTCCCATCACCGCCGATCAGGACCACCAGAACATGATGGATCAGCTTCACATCACCGCACTGCGCCCCGGTCCGAGCGGAAATGAAAAAGCTCCCGATCATGCGAATTACGATGAGTCCAAGGCCAATCCCTTTCCAGACATTCCCGACGCGCTGACCTTGAATAACGGCGAGAAGGTAACCTCGGCCAAAGTCTGGTGGGACAAGCGCCGCCCCGAGATCGTGGAAGGTTTTGAAAAATACGTCTACGGACGCATACCGGAGAATGTCCCGCATGTGACCTGGTCGGTACGCGCCATCGATAAGGAAGTCATCGGAGGCAATCCGGTCATCGCCAAGGATGTGGTCGGCCACGTCGACAACTCCTCGTATCCCCAGATCGATGTGAACATCCACATGACGGTGGTCACTCCCGCGAATGCCAAGGGTCCCGTCCCGCTGCTCGTGATGTTCGCACGCAGCGGCTTTCCCGAGCCGAATGAACCTTCCGCCGATCAGCTCTACCGGATCAACCAGGCGATGAAAGCTCTCCTCGTCGAAAAAGATCCCACGCTCGCCGACGTCCTGGCCCAGCATCCCGCCTGGGAGCCGCAGCTCCCGAAGCCCTTTGAATTTCCGCGCTATAACGAGGACGGCGACCCACCCAGCACCTGGGAGCTCCTCGCCGCCGGCTGGGGCTTCGCTCTGCTCGACCCGGCAAGCGCGCAACCGGATAACGGAGCCGATCTGACGCGCGGCATCATCGGCCTCGTCAACAAAGGACAGATGCGCACCCCCGAGCAGTGGGGAGCCTTGCGCGCCTGGGGCTGGGCCGCCGGACGCGGCCTGGATTACCTCGAGACCGATCCTGCAGTCGATGCGAAGCACGTCGGCATCGAAGGCGTCTCACGCTACGGCAAGGCAGCACTGGTCACCATGGCCTTCGATGAGCGCTTCGCGATGGTTCTCGTCGGGTCGTCGGGCAAAGGCGGAGCCACTCTGCTCCGCCGCAACTTCGGCGAAGCAGTGGAGAGCCTGACCGGCGGCGAATACTACTGGATGGCAGGAAATTTCCTGAAATACGGCGCTTCCCAGGCGTCCTTCGGCAGCGGGAATGCCGGTCAACTTCCCGTTGATTCGAACGAACTGATTGCGCTCTGCGCTCCGCGGCTGACCTTCATCAGCTACGGCATCCCGGAGAAGGGCGACGCGAAATGGCTCGATCACCAGGGCAGCTTCATGGCCACGGTGGCGGCGAGCCCGGTCTTCACGCTGCTGGGAGCCAAAGGACTGGACGACGCCGGAGACTATCACACCGCCAAGATGCCTCCCGTCAATGCCGGCCTCCTGGGCGGGCAGCTCGCATGGCGGCAGGATGATGGCGGACATACGGACGCACCCAACGTGAAGTATTTCATTCAGTGGGTGGACAAATTCATCGGCTACTCTCCCGCCAAACCATAAACGCGGCGGCCGCTGAGAAGCGAGGACGCTTCCTCGCCTCTCAGCGCAGCGTGTGTCCCCAAAAAGTACACAGCATGGCTTCCGAAGCGAGAAGTTTTGATCTGTTGAAGGAACGACTCAACTTCTCCCGGCGTATTCTCGTCAGAGGCTTCTGACGAGCCATGAATATTCCTCTAGATCAGAATCAGTCGCCCACCGAAATTGCGCCCCTTGCCAACCCGCCGCAGGATCACGGCATTGAATGGATCTTCTGGGGTCCGAACCGCCTTCGCGCCGGTTGGGGCATCTTTGCGTTTTTGCTTATCTTTGGCGTCCTGCTCGCCCTCGATATCATCTTCATGCGCTCCGTCTTTCACATCCTTCCGGGCGCCGGTGCCTTCACCGTGCGCCTGGGAATCATCAGCGAAGTTACGCAGGTTCTCTGCGTCTTCCTGGCGGCTGCGTGCATGGCTCTCATCGAGCGGCGCCCCGTCTTTTATTACGGTTTTCAGGGATCAGCTCGCCTGGTTCGATTCTTCTCCGGCCTCTTCTGGGGATTTCTCGCCATCGCAGTTCTAGTTTTTACGCTTTGGAAGGCTGGATTTCTCGCCTTCGACGGGCTGCAATTGCATGGCCCGGCCATCTGGCAATTTGCACTCGGCTGGGGCCTCGTCTTTCTCGGCACCGGATTCTTCGAGGAATCGCTGCTGCGCGGCTATGTGCAATACGCCATGACCCGCGGCGTGGGCTTCTGGTGGGGCGCGCTGCTCTTTTCTTTTCTCTTCGGATTCACGCATGGAGCCAACCCGGGAGAATCGCCAGCAGGTCTCTTCGCCGCCGGAGCCATCGGCCTGGTCTTCTGCATCAGCCTCTGGTACACCGGCTCGCTCTGGTGGGCGGTCGGCTTTCACGCCGCATGGGATTGGGGCGAGTCCTACTTCTTCGGCACATCCGACAGCGGACTGCTCGCGCAAGGGCATCTTTTCGGAGAGCACCCGCTGGGGAAGATCCTGTGGAGCGGCGGAGCCACGGGCCCCGAAGGCAGCATCCTGGCGCTTGCCCTGATTTTCCTGATTGCCATCCTGATGATCGCGTGGTGGGGAAGGCGGGTGCAATCACCCTTTGCCGGCAACGGCTGGGCACCGGCCTGGGTCCGGCAGCGGCGATTGGTGCACTAACTCGAGATCCCAAGGCAAAACTCGAATGTTCGCACCTGCCTTTAGTAGCTAAGACAGCGTCTTTTATTCTGTCTTTTCTCATATCCGATTTCCGCTACCCTAAACATTTCCTTTCAACGACGTCGAAGATAGAATGCTGGCACTTAAACAGTATTGGTAACTCCGTCGCCAGTCGCATCGTCAATATGCTAGAAAATGGCATCAAAACAAGTTCGAAGAAGCGCCCTCGGCTCCCCCTGTTCGATCTATGTGATGAGTCTGCTGTTGGAAGGTACGCCTGATGTCGTCTTTTCTCGACCGTGAATTTTCCGTTGCCCGTCCCGGCTTCAACCGGTGGCTTGTTCCCCCCGCTGCACTTTCTATCCACCTGGCCATTGGCCAGGTTTATTCCTTTAGCGTCTTTAAAAATCCATTACTCGCACTCAAGGCCGCAGATGGCACACTGTGGAGCTTGAAAGAAGTCGGCTACATCTTCTCGATAGCCATCGCCATGCTCGGGCTTTCTGCTGCGCTCTTCGGCAAATGGCTCGAGACCGCCGGACCGCGCAAGGCAATGTTTGTCGCGGCCTGCTGCTTCGGCAGCGGGTTTATGGTCGCCGCGGCCGGCGCGGCAACCCACACCCTGGCGCTGATCTATCTCGGCTATGGAGTCATCGGCGGAGTCGGTCTGGGCATGGGCTACATCTCGCCCGTTTCGACGCTGATCAAGTGGTTCCCCGACCGGCCTGGACTGGCCACTGGTCTCGCCATCATGGGCTTCGGCGGAGGAGCGATGATCGGCTCGCCGCTCGGCACCAGGCTGATGGTGTTTTATAAAGCGTCGGCCCATCCCATCGCCGCCACCTGGGTCACCATGGGCATCCTCTACTTCATCTTCATGATGTTCGGCGTCTTCACCGTTCGCGTGCCCCCCGGCGGCTGGAAGCCCCAGGGATGGGTTCCCAAAGCCGCGCGTTCGGCACTCATCTCCTCGCACAATGTGGACGTGAATACCGCCTTCGGGACGCCGCAGTTCTGGCTTCTCTGGGTAATCCTGCTCATGAACGTAACCGCCGGCATCGGCATCCTGGAACAGGCATCGCCGATGATCCAGGATCTCTTCCACGGCCATGTTTCGGCGATTGCAGCCGCCGGTTTTGTGGGCGTGCTGAGCCTCTTCAACATGGGAGGCCGCTTCATCTGGGCGTCGACATCGGACTTTCTGGGACGCAAGCCCACGTACATGGTCTTCTTCACCCTGGGCCTGATTCTCTATCTGGCGCTTCCCTACACCGGAACCAGTCACCTCGACTCAGTTCCGCTCTTCGTGCTCATCTCCGGCGCGCTGATCAGCATGTATGGCGGCGGCTTTGCAACCATTCCGGCATACCTCAAAGATCTCTTCGGCGTTTATCACGTGAGCGCGATTCATGGACGCCTGCTGACGGCGTGGTCGACGGCCGGCATCGTCGGACCCCTTATCGTCAACGGCATCCTCGATCATTACGTGGCCAATCACCTGCCGAAACAGCAGGCATATCCGGTGATCCTGCACATCATGGCCGGATTGATGGTGGTTGGCTTCATCGCCAATCTCCTGGTGCGGCCGGTCGCGGCCAAACACTGGCTGAAGATGGAAATCGATCCCAGCCACATCGAAGCCACTCACTAGGAAAAGGAGATTCCCTATGGCTACATCCGAAAATAAGACGTCGCCCGCGCTGGTCTTCGCAGCCTGGTTTGTGGTGCTCATCCCAGCGGCGTGGGGCATTTATTTCACATTGCTGAACGCGCTCAAGCTGTTGCAATAACTCAACCGCAGATCCTTCACGCGGTGCGGACCTAAGGAATTTTCTTCCTTAGGCCCGCATAGTTTTTTCCCGCGTGAAAATTAGGCCTGCTTTGCGTACCGGTGCTGGTGCCACTTCCATGCGCTCTCGATGATGTCGTCGAGCTCGGCGTACTTCGGAGCCCAGCCCAGATCCCTGCCGATCTTCTCCGAGCTGGCGATCAGGACCGCCGGATCGCCGTCGCGGCGCGGGCACTCCTCCACGGGAATTGGATGGCCGGTCACGCGGCGCGCCGACTCGATCACCTGGCGAACTGTGAATCCCACACCGTTGCCGATGTTGTAGATCAACCGGCTCTGCTTCTCCAGCGCCTCGAAGGCCAGAAGGTGGGCGCGCGCCAGGTCATGGACATGGATGTAATCACGGACGCAGGTGCCATCCGGGGTGGGGTAATCCTGACCGAAGACCTTGATGTTCTGGCGGCGGCCCAGGGCTACATCCAGGATGAGCGGAATGATGTGCGACTCCGGCTCGTGCGCCTCTCCGCGTCCTTCGATTGCCCCGGCGACATTGAAGTAACGCAGACTCGCGTAGCGGAAGCCGTGAACGCGGTTCAGCCAGGACAGCATCTGTTCGACCAATAGCTTCGATTCCCCATAGGCATTGGTCGGGCGCAGCGGAGCGTCTTCCAGGATAGGGGTCGACTCCGGCTCTCCATAAACTGCCGCGGTCGAAGAGAAGACCAGGCGATTCACGCCCGTAGCCAGCATGGCCTCGAAGAGGGTCAGAGTAGTCGCGCTGTTGTTCCGGAAGTATATTTCCGGCTTTTTCATGCTTTCTCCGGCCTCAATAAGAGCCGCAAAGTGCATCACGCCGTCTATACCAGTGTGCAAAACCTTCTCGACAGTGGAACGGTCGGCCAGTTCGCCTTCAATGAACTCCGCACCCGCCGGAACCATCTCCCGCCGCGCGTGGCAAAGGTTGTCGTAAATAACTACGTCATGGTGAAGGTCGAGCAGATGCTTAGCCACGGTGCCGCCGATGTAACCAGCGCCTCCGGTTATCAATATTCGCAAGGCTATTTCCCTCTTTTCTTGCAGTTTTATAAATTAAATGGAGGCGAACTGCCGATAACTTGGAAGTAGGTGTAGTGAAACTATGATCGTTCCTGCCGCCGGCCGCGAGGTGAAAGCCGCGCGAAATCGCCAGAAGTAACGAGGTTTACTTGCGCACTTACAAGAAGGTACGTTTTCCCGTAAAATATTACCAAAGTAATGGATAGTAGCTAGATTTGGAGCCGCAATTGCTGCAGCTTCATCAGCACCCAATATCCTAGCAATAAACGCATCGGCAAGATCGGTACGCCACAAGTTTCAACGACAGGGAAGAAAGTCAGCGATGGCGATCCGTCACGTTTCCCCAGTGAGTGGAATCTGAAGACGTCTAAGTCTTCCAGGCAGTCCGAAGTCCGTGACTTTCTAAAAAATTAAGGCTGGTACCGACGAATATATGGCGAGCAACCCGTTGAATCACTCTAGCTTTGGATTATTGCCTGAGCCGAAAGGCCGGCTTGGATCGTTCGGCGTCAGCATGATCGTGAATGTCGCCATTGGCGCACTTCTGCTGCTCTTTGCCGCGGCGCGCATTCACCAGGTCAAGATGGAGAAGTACAACTCCGCGACCCTCATTTTCCCCGTCGAGCAGCCCAAGCCTTACGTTCCACCGCCGCCGCCGAAAGTGCGAATCGTCGCGCCGCCTCCGGTGATCGAGCCGCCCAAGCCGAAAATAGAAACGCCCAAGGTGATCGAGCCGCCCAAGATGGCCGAGGTCACGGTGCCAACTCCTCCCATGCCCAAGATTGCTCCGGCGCCGCCCAAAGCGGTCGCGCCGCCTCCGCAACCGAAGGTGGGAGTCTTCAATAGTCCGACACCGACCGTAGTCGCGAACAATACTGCCGCTCCTACTCCGAAAATGGGCGGCTTTGGAGATCCGGTTGGCGTACGGCCCAATGCCGACGCCAACAAGCCAGCGACCATAGCAGCGGTCGGCTCCTTCGCGGGAACTCCCGGCACGAGCGAGGGCGCAGGCGCAGCTCGCAAGGGAAGCGTCCAGGGCGTTGCCTTCGGCTCCGGCGTCGCCAACGGAGTAGCCGGCGGAAAAGATACCCGCGCCACGGTAGCCTCCGCAGGGTTCTCCAACGGTATGGTTGGCGGAGCCGGCCGGCCCGGCACAACCGGTGCCGTCGCCCAGAGCGGATTTGCCGGGACCGGCTTCGGTCAGGCCACGCCGCGGCCGATGGCCCAGCAGGCAGCGGCTTCCACCCCGATCGTCGTGATTTCGAAGCCCCGCGCGGCCTATACCTCCGAAGCGCGGCAGCTGAAGATCGAGGGCGACGTCACGCTGCAAGTGAAATTTACGGCCGAGGGGCAGGTGCAGGTGCTGCAAATCCTTAACGGTCTGGGACACGGACTGGATGAACAGGCCAAGGTTGTGGCGCAGGGAATTCGCTTCAAGCCGGCGATGAAAGATGGGCACGCGATCGATGAAGTCACCGTAATCCGTGTGAGCTTCCAGCTCGCCTGAAATCGGAGACTACCGGACTGCTGACGCCAGCCCGGGCAGAGAGTCCAATGCGTTGCGTGGCCGCGTACCAGCAACGCCATGCCTTGCGGCAGGGGATGAAGCCCAAATCCCTGTACATTTTAGATTCGGACCACGCACGACGCGAACGAGTATGTTTGATCAGGAGCCTGTAAATGCATTTGCGCAAGTTTTTGTCCTTGGGGTTTGCACTTTGTCTCAGCGTGAGCGCCGCTCACGCGAAGAAAGCGCCTAAGTACCCACCGCCGGTCCCCCTTACCCCCGAGCAGGCGGCCCTGGTCGACAAAGCCAGCGCGAATGAAAAGGAGACGGTCAAGCAGATCGAGAAGAGCACCCCTCTGGTCCAGACCTACATCCAGAACATGCGGCCCGATACGGCACTCTACGCCGTGCCCATGTCCGACGAGTACAGCATCGCCCGCGTCGATTTCGGCAAGACCTTCGACGCCAACGCCTATCAGACACGCAAAACGGCTGGACGCGGCTTCTTCAAGGGCAGCTTCAAGTTCATGTCCGATCTGACCAAAAGCTTTCACATCGCCTATTCGGCGACCGGCTTCATGGACATGATGTTCATCGATCCGGTGGGCTTCGACCAGCAGCACTACCTCTTCAGCTATGTCCGCCGCGACTTCCTGGGCAGCGTGCGCACCATGGTCTTCGACGTTCGCCCGCGCCCCGAAGTCAAGGGCGCAGGACGCTTCTTCGGCCGCATCTGGATCGAAGACCGCGACGGGCACGTCGTCCGCTTCAATGGAACCTATACCGGCAGCAAGGACGACGAAGTAGCCCACTACTACCACTTCGATAGCTGGCGGACCAACATCCAGCCGAACCAGTGGCTGCCCAGCGCCATCTACGTCGAAGAGTCCCAGCTTGGCGAATCGAAGAAGAACTTCGGCTTCCGCGCTCAGACCTATTTCTGGGGCTACTCGCTGAAACTTCCCTCACACGAGGCGGATAGCGAATCGGTCGAAGTGGAAAACGCCCAGGATCAGAGCGGCCAGTCGCAGGACGTAAGCCCCCTGCAGGCGCAGCGCCAGTGGGTCCGCCAGGCCGAGGACAACGTTCTCGACAGATTGACCCAGGCCGGACTGCTGGCTCCCCCGAGCGACTTCGACAAGGTGCTGGAGACGGTGACCAACAACATCGTCATCGGCAACAAACTCGTCCTGCCCGACGATATCCGCTGCCGCGTAATGCTGACCACGCCGCTCGAGTCTCTGGCCGTCGGCGACACCATCCTCATCAGCAAGGGGCTGGTCGATGTCCTGCCCTCCGAAGAGGATCTCGCCGCGGTGCTGAGCTTCCAGCTTGCCCACATCGTTCTGGGCCACCACATCGATACCCGCTACGCCTTCAACGACCGGCTGCTCTTCCCGGACGAGGCCACCTTCCAGCGCATCACCATGAACCATTCCAACGTGGATAACGAGGCCGCCGCCAAGAAGGCCGTGGAGCTGTTCAACAACTCCGTCTACAAGGACAAGGCCGGCAGCGTCGGCCTCTTCTTCGCACAGCTGGGAACCCGCCAAAAGGCTCTCACCTTCCTGCTCACCCCGCGGCTGGGAGATTCCCTGGTCAAGCAGGATGGCACTCCGTGGCTGGCCGGCCTGACGCAGGGCGCGCCCAAGCTCAACATGGACGACCTCACCCAGATTGCCGCGCTTCCCCTCAACAGCCATCTCCGCATCGACTCATGGGACGACAAGGTCTTCCAGTTGAACGTAAGGCCTGCTCCCCTCATCAATGCGCGCGACAAGATGCCGTTCGAGGTCACCCCGATCTTCTACCGGTTGCAGCGGTACCAGCCGCCAGCAGAGCCGGTACCGGCGGCAGCTCCGGCCTCCGATGCTCCTGCTTCTGCTGCTCCGGCTCCCGCGCCGGCGGCCGATGGCACAGCCGCTCCGCCGGCCGGTGCCGCCCCGCCGCCGCCCGCCAATCCTCAGTAGAATCCGGAGTAGCCTCGGGGATGCGCTGGCGCGAATCTGCCCGGCGCATCTCGAGATTGTTAGGCTCGGGTAGCAAGGACACATCGTACTTTTGCAATCTGGAGAAGTGAATTGTGCTTAAGAAAATTCTGATCCTGACAGCGATGCTTGGATCGACAGCGGCCTTCGCACAGGTGGCGCCCTCCGCAGTGGGCGGAAATGCCGCTTTATGGGTGGGTGGTGAGATCTCCAGCTTTAACTCCGACTATGCTTCCACCAGCCGGCTGGTGGGGCCCGGAGCCTTTTTCGATCTCAATGTTACCCGCAAATTGGGAGTCGAGGGAGAAGCCCGCTGGCTGCATTACAAGGGCACGGGCGGAGAAACACAGGGCGATTATCTCGGCGGCGTCAAGTATCGCGTCTACCGCTTCCACAAATTCTCACTCAACGCCAAATTTCTCTTAGGCGGGGTGTGGATTCACTACCCCTTTGACATCGGCAACGGCAGCTACTTCGCCTACGCGCCCGGCGCATTCGTCGACTACCGCCTGACTCGCCACCTCGCAGTTCGCGGCGACTATGAATACCAGATCCTGCCCTCGGCTCCCGGACTCTATCCGGGCGAATCCAACGGACTCCACCCTACTGGATTCAGCGTGGGCGTCGCCTACCGAATCCTCGGTTCTCACTAAGTAATTCGGGCACATTGCAGCGCATCGCGAACGTGCTCGGTACAAGACCCAGTTCAAAGAAGGTTCTGAAAAAGGAACCGGGGCGGTAATTCCGATGATTCAAAGACGGGTTAGCCGGTCGTAAATCTCTCCAGGGTAGGTGAGGGCTCCAGCCCTCACATTTCGGAGATTCCGGGAAGAGGCTTTAGCCTCTGAGGTGCTGCGGCATCGGGCCAGATCACCGAGGTACCGTCGAATCGTCGGTTTTCTCGCCTACTCAGAAACTCTCTTTGCCGAAGATCCAGCAGAAAAATAGAGAACGGCCGAGCCTCCAACCCCTCACCTCTTGAAATAGGAAATCAAAGCCACAAACAACAAGGCCGCCGGCAGAGGGATGCCGGCGGCCTGAGATTACTACGAGTTTAGAAGTGGTAGGCTATGCCGATGACCGGGTCGTTGAGATTGTAGTAACGATTGGTCCGCAGGTTGGCCTGGTTGAAGCTCGGAGTCTTCACGAAGATACCGCGGTATTCCGCCCGGATATCGAAGCTCGGGCTGATCTCGTAGGCGATGCCTCCGCCGTAGAGCGCGCCGATATTCGTGCTCTGGCTCAGGTTCTGCAGCTGCGTCTTCTGGTCGTCGATCGGACCATAGATGTAGCCGCCAACGCCGGCTTCCACAAACGGATTGAAGTTCTTGTAGGCGAAGCTGTACACATACGCACCCGAGAGTTCCTGGAAGCGATCGTGGACCAGAACATTATTCGTCGGGTTGATGAAGTGCTGCAGCTCCTGCGCGTACTGGTAGTTCAATTCCAGCCCGCTGCGCGGGGTTAACAGGTAGCGATAGCTGAGCAATACGCCGTAACCGACGGTCGCATGCAGCTGCACTGCATTTCCGGCGATAAAGGTCGGGATAAGAGCCGATCCGCTTACGCTGATATCCTGGCGGCTCTCCTGAGCCAAACACGCTACTGCCATAACGGGCAGTAGCAACAGCACCAACAGACTCTTCTTCATTCGTTCGTGAACCTCTGGCCCGCCTGGGCGGGCGTAATGCCTCTGCGGCCGATGAAAATATGTGGTGCCGCGAGAAAACCTCCGGTCCACTCTGGCAATTGTACCTGTCACACCGTAATTCGACAGCATCCGACTGGGGAATCGGACTTGAATCTAACCCATTAGACTTCAGGGAGCTATCGGCCGGTAGCAGAACGGCGCACCATTCTCGTGAGATACCGACTTCACCACTTTCAGGAATGCCTCTGCGGCATGGGAAAGCGTCCCCTGGCGGCGATGAACCAGCAAAAGCTGCCGCTCGATCTTGAGCTCGGGAACATGCACCCGCACCAGCTCGCCACGCGCCAACTCCTGCTGCACGGTCAGCCCCGGGACCAGGGCCACGCCATTGCCCATGGCCACGAAGCGCTTGATCGCCTCCAGGCTGGGCAGCTCCACATACATATTGAGAGGCGTTTTGTGCTTCTCGAAGAGCTCGATGACCCGGCGGCGCAGCGGAGAGACCACATTGTGCGCCATGAAACTCTCCGCGCCCAGCTGACGGATGGCCACCTTCTTCTCGCGGGCCAGCGGATGGCGGGGATCGACCACGAAGACCACCGAATCGTTATATACAGCGGTCGAGCGAAGCTGCGAATCCGGAGGGTGAAAGGTGAGCATGCCCAGCTCGACCGATCGATCCAGCAATTGCTCCGGGATGCGGCTGGCCAGCGCCCGCTCGACCAGAACGCTGACGTGCGGGCAGAGGCGGCGGAATTCGTCGAGCACCGGCAGCAGATAGAGGCAGGTGTATTCGTTGGCCGCGATGTGCAGCCGTCCGCGCTCCAGCGAGCGCAGCTCTTCGAGCGCGCTGGTCGCCTCTCCGCGCAGTTTCAGCATGCGCTGCGCGTATTCGCGGAGCAGCTCCCCGGCCGCGGTCAGCGTGCCCTCGCGCGAGCTGCGCTCGAAGAGCGGCTCGCCGATCTCCTCCTCCAGCCGCCGGATGGTGTGGCTGATCGCCGGCTGAGTTCGGTGCAGGCGACTGGCCGCGCGGGAAAATCCCCGCTCTTCGATCACCGCCAGGAAGGTTTCAAGTTGAGACAGGTCCATAAGCGAAAACGGCAACCCCGAGTGCTATTCGCCAAACTATAAACGATTTCTATCGATTCGGTAGAAATTATAAATTTGAATCATGTTCCAGATTTTGGCAGACTAAAGATCAAGCAGGTAATGTCGATGGCACAAGATCGCGTTGATTTCTTCGATACCACGCTCCGGGACGGCGAACAGTCGCCGGGCTGCAGCATGACCCAGCCGGAAAAGCTGGAGATGGCGCACGCTCTCGCCGATCTGGGCGTAGACGTTCTCGAGGCGGGCTTCGCCATCTCTTCGGATGGAGATTTTGCCGCCATCGAGAGCGTGGCCCGGGAGATTCGCGGCCCGATCATCACCTCCCTGGCGCGCGCCAGGCACGAGGACATCGAGCGCGCGGCGAAATCCTTGGAACGAGCCGAGCGAGCGCGTATCCATATCTTCCTGGCCAGCTCCGACATTCATCTCCAATACAAATTGAAGATCAGCCGCGAAGAGGCTCTGGAGGCCGCAGCGCGGTCCGTCGCCCACGCCAGGACGCTGGTCGATGAAGTCGAGTTCTCTCCGGAAGATTCAACCCGCACCGACCCCGATTTCCTCTGCCAGATCGTTGCCGCCGCGATTGGATCGGGCGCAACCATCATCAATATGCCCGACACCGTCGGCTACGCCATCCCCAGTGACTACGCGGCCATGTTCCGCATGGTCCGCGAGCGGGTCCCCGGCGCGGATAAAGTGACATTCTCGGCGCACACCCATGACGACCTCGGCCTGGCCGTCGCCAATGCCCTGGCCGCCATCGAAGCCGGAGCGCGGCAGGTGGAGTGCACCATCAACGGCATCGGTGAGCGCGCCGGCAACGCAGCACTCGAAGAGATAGCCGCGGCGCTCCACGTCCGCGCAGACCGCTTCCCCGTTCAGCACGGACTGAAGCTCGACCATCTTTATGGAGTGAGCCAGTTGCTGGGCCGCACCATCAGCTTCGCGCCGTCACCCAACAAGGCGGTGGTGGGTAGCAATGCTTTCGCACACGAGGCGGGCATTCACCAGCACGGCGTGCTGTCGAACCCTTTGACCTACGAGATCATGACGCCGGCCTCGGTCGGCGTTCCCGCCAACCGCATGGTGCTGGGCAAGCACTCCGGCCGCCATGCGCTGCGCTCGCGGCTCGTCGAGCTGGGATATCATCTGCAGCCCGCCGACCTCGACATCGCCTATCGCGCCTTTACCGAACTGGCCGATCGGAAGAAGTCAATTTACGACCAGGATCTGATCAACCTCGTAGCTCACCACGAGCGTCATCACGACCTGATTGCGCAAGAGCCTGCATACAAGCCGAATTAGACGGCTGCGTTCCACACATTGGAGAGAGAAATGAAGTTGAAAGTGTTGGTTGTTGCTGGAGATGGCATTGGGCCGGAAGTCACAGGCGAGGCAGTACGCGTACTGCGCACCGTGGCCGAGCTCGGTGGCTACGACTTCGAATTTCGCGAGGCGCTGATTGGCGGTGTCGCCATCAAGCAGCACGGCTTGCCGCTGCCGTCCTCCACGCTCGATGCTGCTCTTGAAAGCGATGCCGTCCTGCTGGGCGCGGTCGGCGGCAATGAGTTCAATTCCCTCCCCCCGGACCGCCGTCCCGAGGCCGGCTTGCTGCAGCTGCGCCAGTCCCTCGGGGGCTATGCCAACCTGCGGCCGTCGTTCGCGTGGCCCGCACTCGCCTCGAACTCTCCGCTGAAGGCGGAAGTCGTAGATGGCGCGGATATCCTCTTCGTCCGCGAGCTCCTGGGCGGCCTCTACTTCGGCGAGCCGCGCTCCTGGGATCGCGAAGCCGGCTCGGCCTGGAACACCATGCGCTACACCCGCGATGAGGTCATCCGCGTCGCCCGCGTGGCCTTCGAACTCGCCGGCGCGCGCCGCAAGAAGGTCACATCGGTCGACAAGGCCAATGTCCTCGAGGTCTCGCAGCTCTGGCGCGCCACGGTGACCGAGCTGGCCTCACAATATCCGGACATCACGCTCGAACACCAGTACGTCGACGCCTGCGCCATGCACCTGATGAATACACCGCGCAACTTCGACGTGGTGCTCACCGAGAATCTCTTCGGCGACATCCTCTCCGACGAAGCCGCGGTCATCACCGGCTCGCTGGGCATGCTGCCTTCGGCGACGCTGGGTGGCACGGTCAATTTATATGAGCCGGTCCACGGCTCCGCGCCCGACATTGCAGGCAAGGGCCTCGCCAATCCACTCGGCGCGATCCTCACCGCGGCCATGGTGCTGCGCCACTCCGCCAAGCTCGAGCAGGATGCACAGGCCGTCGAAACCGCGGTGCGCAAAGTTCTGGAGCAAGGCTACCGTACCGCCGACCTCGCTCGCGGGCAATCGAAGATGGGCGTCACCACACAGGAGATGGGCAAGCACGTCCACCAGGCGCTCAACGAGATCATCGACCGCCGCCAGGCCATGCACGCCGTCTAGGTGCTGGCCGCACGGGCGGGAGCGCGCGTTGCGCGCCAAAGAACGCATTCGCAACAGTTGGAGTTACAAATATGTCCGCACCAAAAACATTATTCGAGAAAGTCTGGGAGTCGCACCTCGTCGCCGAACCGGCGAACGAGCCGGCCCTGCTTTACATCGACCTGCATCTCGTTCACGAAGTCACTTCACCGCAGGCCTTCGAAGGTTTGCGTCTGGCCGGCCGCAAGCTGCGCCGCCCCGATCGCACTGTAGCGACGGTCGACCACAATGTTCCCACCACGAAAGACCGGCTGATCATCGCCGACGCCATTGCCGCCAAGCAGATCGATACGCTGCGCAAGAACTGCGCGGACTTCGGTGTGGAGCTCTACGACGTGCAGTCTCCGCAGCAGGGCATCGTGCACGTCATCGGTCCGGAACTCGGATTGACCAAGCCCGGCATGACCATCGTCTGCGGCGATTCGCACACCTCCACGCACGGAGCCTTCGGGGCGCTGGCGTTTGGCATTGGCACATCGGAAGTGGAACACGTGATGGCCACGCAGTGCCTGCCGCAGTCGAAGGCCAGGACCTTCCGCATCGCGGTCGAAGGCGAGCTGCCCGACGGCGTCACTGCGAAGGATGTAGCCCTCGGCATCATCGGCCGCATCGGCTCCGATGGAGCCACCGGCTACGTCATCGAATATGCTGGCTCAGCCATTCGCTCGCTCTCGATGGAAGGCCGCATGACGGTCTGCAACATGAGCATCGAGGCAGGCGCGCGCGCCGGCATGATTGCTCCCGATGAAACAACCTTTGCCTATCTCAAGGGCCGCAAGTTTGCACCGCAGGGCGCGGATTGGGATAAGGCCGTCAGTGAATGGAAGCAGCTCGCCTCAGATGCCGGCGCGAAATATGATCGCGAGCTCATCATTCCCGCCATCGAGCTGGCTCCTTACGTAACCTGGGGCACAAACCCGGGCATGGTAATCGCGGTCACGGATGCCGTTCCCGATCCTGCCGCGACCCAGTCCGACTCCGATCGCCGCGGCTTTGAGCGCGCACTCGAATACATGGACCTGAAGGCCGGTACTCCAATCGAAGAGATCACCATCGACCGCGTATTCATCGGCTCCTGCACCAACTCGCGCATTGAAGATCTACGCGCCGCGGCCAAGGTCGCCGCCGGTCATCATGTGCACGCCAGCGTCAGCGCTATGGTCGTGCCTGGCTCGCAGCAGGTAAAAGCACAAGCCGAGCGCGAAGGACTCGACCATATCTTTCGCGAAGCAGGATTCGAGTGGCGCGAGCCCGGCTGCTCCATGTGCCTGGGCATGAACCCTGACATCCTGCAGCCCGGCGAACGCTGCGCCTCCACCAGCAATCGCAACTTCGAAGGCCGCCAGGGACAAGGCGGACGCACGCATCTGGTAAGCCCCATGATGGCCGCTGCGGCCGCCATCACCGGCCGCTTCACCGATGTGCGCACCTGGGAATTCAAGAAGCCAAGTGGGGAATTCAAGAAGGCAGAGGTATTGGTTTAATGCAGGCATTTCGCACACTGACCTCGAAGGTGATGCCGCTCGACCGTGTCAACGTCGATACGGATCAGATCATTCCCAAGCAATTTCTTAAACGCATTGAGCGCACCGGCTATGGAGACTTCCTCTTTTTCGACTGGCGCAAGGATGCGAGCTTTGAGCTGAACGACCCGCGCTACAAGGGCGCGCAGGTTCTTGTTGCAGCAAAGAACTTCGGCTGCGGATCGTCGCGCGAACACGCGGCGTGGGCGCTTTCCGATTACGGATTCCGCTGCGTGATCTCATCGAGCTTCGCCGATATCTTCTTCTCGAACGCCGGAAAAAATGGAATTCTTCTCGTCACGCTGCCGGAAGACGAGGTTCAGCTGCTCCTCAACCGTGCAGCGTCGACGCCGCATTACAGGCTGACCGTCTCCCTCGAAGACCAGACCGTAAAAGATGACGAGGGATTCTCCGCATCCTTCACCATCGATCCCTTCCGCCGCTATTGCCTGCTCGAAGGGCTCGACGACATCGGCCTCACCCTGCGCCACGCAGACGCGCTCGACAAGTTTGAACAAAAACATAACGCCGACTTCTGGTTGGCCCCTAAAGCGGAAGCACAAGCAGGAGAGACGGCGCACGCATGAGCAGCAACGGCACGCATAATCCGAAGAAGTACAGCATCCCTTTGACCGAGGGACCGAACCGCGCGGCGGCACGCTCCTACTTCCGCGGCATAGGCTTTACGAAGGAAGATCTGCACAAGCCGATCATCGGCATCGCCAATACATGGACCGAAATCGGCCCATGTAACTTCCATCTTCGCCAGATCGCCGAAGCCGTGAAGCAGGGCATCCGCGAGGCCGGCGGCACTCCGATGGAGTTCAACACCATCACCATCTCCGACGGCATCACCATGGGCACCGAAGGCATGAAGGCCTCACTCGTCAGCCGTGAGGTTATCGCCGACTCCGTCGAGCTGGTCGCGCGCGGCAATCTCTTCGATGGCCTCGTCGCCATCGCCGGCTGCGACAAAAATATGCCCGGCACCGTGATGGCGCTCGCCCGCCTCGACATTCCCTCGCTCATGCTCTACGGCGGATCGATCAAGCCCGGCCACTTGAATGGCAAAGACATCACCATTCAGGACGTCTTCGAAGCCATCGGCTCTCACGCCGCCGGCAGGATCGACGACGCCGGTCTCGAAGCGGTTGAAGCCGCGGCCTGTCCTGGCGCAGGCGCATGCGGCGGCCAGTTCACCGCGAACACCATGGCCATGGCCTGCGAATTCCTCGGCATCTCGCCCATCGGATTGTCCGGCGTGCCTGCCTTCCTCCCCGAAAAACTTGCTGCCTCGCGCGAGGCCGGCCGTCTGGTCATGGAGCTGGCAAAGAACGATCTGCGCCCCAGCAAGATCATCACGCCGCGAGCCATCGAGAACGCCATCGCCAGCGTCGCTGCGTCCGGCGGATCGACGAACGCCGTGTTGCACTTCCTGGCCATCGCTCACGAGATGGGAATTCCGCTCTCGATCGATGATTTTGACCGCATCAGCTCGAAGACTCCGCTGTTGTGCGACCTGAAGCCCGGCGGCAATTACGTTGCCGCGGATTATCATGCCGCCGGCGGCAGCCGCCTGCTGGCCAAACGTCTGATTGAAGCCGGCCTCATCGATGGCTCGGCCATCAACGTCACCGGCAAGACCTTGAATGAAGAATCCGCTGATGCCACAGAAACGGCAGGGCAGCAGGTCATTCACGCGCTCAACGATGCCATCAAGCCGACTGGCGGGCTCGTCATCCTCAAGGGCAATCTCGCGCCTGAAGGCTGCGTGATCAAGGTTGCCGGACACAAGCGCCTCGATCATCGCGGCCCCGCTCGTGTCTTCGACACCGAGCAGGATGCATTTCATGCCGTTGAATCGAGCCAGATCAAGCCGAACGATGTCATCGTAATTCGCTATGAAGGCCCCAAGGGCGGCCCGGGCATGCGCGAGATGCTGCAGGTCACTGCCGCCGTCGCCGGCATCCCCGAGCTCAGCGATACCGTCGCTCTGCTCACCGATGGACGCTTCTCCGGAGCCACGCGCGGCCTCATGGCCGGCCACGTAGCGCCGGAAGCAGCCGACGGCGGCCCCATCGCCGCGGTGCGCGAAGGCGACATCATCCACTTCGATATTCCCAACCGCAAGCTGTCCGTCGAAGTTGCCGACAACGAGCTGGCAGCACGCATGAAGACGTGGCAGAAACCCGCGCCGAAGTTCAACCGCGGAGTCTTCCGCAAGTACATCAACACGGTTTCGTCGGCATCGCAAGGCGCCGTCACTCAGTAGCACCAGTTGCCAGTAGTTCGTCTCCGCTCGTCAGCCGACCCGTCTTTCGACTGGAGACCCAAAGCAAAGAACTGGGAACGCAAAAGGAGGCACGAGATGGATAAGACAGACGAATCGAAGAGCACGACCGCACGCTTGACCGGCGCCGAGATACTCTGGGCAACGCTTGAAGGCGAAGGCATTCGCGAAGTCTTCGGCTATCCCGGCGGAGCCATCCTGCCTGCCTACGATGCGCTGCGCAAGTTCCCCATCCGCCACATTCTCGTTCGCCATGAGCAGGGCGCCGCTCACATGGCCGATGGCTACGCGCGCGCCTCAGGCAAAGTAGGCGTGGCCATCGCGACCTCCGGGCCTGGCGCAACGAATCTCGTCACCGGCATCGCCACCGCCATGATGGATTCCATTCCGATGCTTTGCATCACCGGCCAGGTTTCGAGCAAGGCGCTCGGCTCCGATGCATTTCAGGAAGTCGATATCACCGGCATCACTCTGCCCATCACCAAACACAACTACGTGGTCACGCGCGCCGAGGACGTTGCGCCTGCGATCCGCGAGGCTCTTCGCGTGGCCGTGTCGGGCCGTCCCGGTCCGGTGCTCGTCGACATCACCAAGGATGCGCAGCAGGGCGCGGCATCCTTCGACTTCGCCGCAGCAGCGCCGGCGCCCTACCGGCCGCATCCCATGCTGCGCTCGGAGAGCGAGTCCATCCTCAAATCCGCTGAACTGATCCGCGCTGCGAAGCGGCCGGTCATTCTCGCAGGGCACGGCGTCATCCAGTCCAACGCGCGCGAACAGGTGTTGGCTCTCGCTGAGCGCCTGCAAATTCCCATCGCCACAACGCTTCTCGGTCTGGGTGGCATGCCCGCAACGCATCCCTTGCAGCTCGGCATGATGGGCATGCACGGTGAAGCGTGGGTGAACCACGCCATTCAGCAATCGGACTTGCTCATCGCCTGCGGCATGCGCTTTGACGACCGCGTGACCGGGACTCTTACCACCTATGCGCCGAATGCCAAGAAGATTCACATCGAGATCGATCCGGCGGAGATCAACAAGAACGTGAAGGTCGACGTCGCTCTAATCGGCGACCTCGCCGAGATGCTTGAAGTTCTGCTGCCGCATCTCGCTCCCATCTCCGGCGAATCTGCGTGGCCGCGCGAAGTAAATGCGATGAAGGGCGAGTGCGCCGTGCGGGATATTCAGAACCTGCCCGACACCGGCCACCTTTACGCAGCGCACGTCATGCATGACCTGTGGCACGCCACCGGCGGCAAGGCCATCGTCGCCACCGACGTGGGCCAGCATCAGATGTGGGAAGCCCAGTATTACAAGCACGAGGAGCCGCGTTCGCTCATCACCTCTGGCGGCCTCGGCACGATGGGCTTCGCTCTGCCCTCCGGCATCGGTGCAAAGGTCGCATGTCCCGAGAAAGAGGTGTGGGTCATCGCCGGCGATGGCGGCTTCCAGATGACCGCCTGCGAGCTATCCACGATTGCTCAGGAAAACATCGACATCAATATCGCGATCGTGAACAACGGATATCTCGGCATGGTGCGGCAGTGGCAGGAATTTTTCTACGACAAGAACTACGAGTCGTCGCCCATCCTCAGCCCCGATTTCGTCAAGCTGGCCGAGGCTCACGGCATTCCCGGCGCAACAGTTCGCACCCGCGCCGAGGGAGTCGCAGCGGTCAAGGCCGCGCGAGAACGTAAGGGTCCGTTCCTCATCAACTTTCTGGTCGAGAAGGAAGACTCGGTCTACCCTATGATTCCCGCCGGCTCGGCGCTGCATGAAATGATTCGCAGGCCCGGCAATAATCCGCTGATCGAAACAGCGCAAGACGTATAGAACGAAACGAAGTTATCGCAAGAGACACGTCATTCTGACGACCAAAGAGAGGAAGAATCCCGGCAATATTTCTTCGCTGCTACGCCCGGATTCTTCACCTCGCTCAGGACAACGGCCTCAATCACCAGACCCAGGAAAGATTTGTAACCGCATGCTGCACACATTTGTCGCACTGGTAGAAGACAAGCCCGGAGTTCTTACCCGCGTTGCCTCGCTCTTCCGCAGGCTGAACGTGAACATCGTCTCGCTCACCGTCGGACGCTCGGAGAAACCCGGCGTCTCGCGCATGACGATCGTCTCCGACGCCTCCCCGACCGCGGGACATCGCATTATGGCGAGCCTCTATAAGCTCGAAAACATTCTGCAGGTAGACAACGTGGGCCTCGCGTCCTGCGTCGTTCGCGAACTCGCGCTCATCAAGGTCGCGGCTACGCCCAAGACTCGCTCGCACATCTTCGAGCTGGCCGAAGTCTTTCGCGCGCGCATCGTCGACCTCGCGCCCGAATCGCTGATGATCGAGATCACCGGCGTCGAGAGCAAGATCGAAGGACTGATTCAAGTTCTGAACGAGAGCGAAGATCGAATTTTAGAGGTCTCACGGACAGGACGCATGGTCATGCGGCGCGGACAGCACACCAGCCGCGTGCTCGATGCCATGCGCGCTCCCACCACGGAAGCGGAAGAGCTTCCGGAAGAAGAGATTGCCGAGGAAGAAGCCGATTTGCCCCAATAATTCCGGCATCGCTCGGGATAACAATTACCCCTAACGCCAAATTACACAACGAAAGAAGACAAGAGGAATCAAGAATGGCTAAGACATATCACGATCAGGACGCGGACCTCTCCCTCATCCAGAAGAAGAAAGTCGCCATCATCGGCTATGGCTCGCAGGGTCACGCGCACGCGCTGAACCTCAAGGACTCCGGCGTCGAAGTGCGCATCGGATTGCCCGCGACCAGCAAGTCCATCGACAAGGCCAAGAAGGCCGGCCTCGAAGTCAACACCGTGAGCGACGCTGCGGCGTGGGGCGATGTCATCATGATCCTGACCCCCGACCACTCGCAGGGTGACACCTACAAAAACGATATCGCGGCGCACCTCAAGCCCGGCAAGACGCTGATGTTCGCGCACGGCTTCAACATCCGCTTCGGCACCATCGATCCTCCCAAGGACATCGATGTTTCGCTTGTCGCGCCCAAGGCTCCCGGCCATCGCGTGCGCGAGGTCTTCACCGAAGGCGGAGGCGTACCCGGCCTTGTCGCCGTTCATCAGGACGCGTCGGGCAAGGCTCTCGAGCTTGCTCTCTCCTATGCCAAGGGCATCGGCTGCACCCGCGCAGGCGTGATTGAAACCACCTTTACCGAAGAGACCGAGACCGATCTCTTCGGCGAGCAAGCGGTACTCTGCGGCGGCGCTTCTGCGCTGGTCAAGGCTGGCTTCGAAACCCTGGTGAACGCTGGCTATCAACCGGAGGTTGCTTACTTCGAGTGCCTGCACGAGCTCAAGCTCATCGTCGATCTCATGTATCGCGGCGGCCTGGCCTACATGCGCTACTCCATCTCCGACACGGCTGAGTACGGCGACTACACCGCCGGCCCGCGCATCGTCACCGACGAAACACGCGCTGAGATGAAGAAGCTGCTCACCGAAATCCAGAACGGCACCTTCGCCAAGAAGTGGATCGAAGAGAACAAGACCGGTCGCAAGCACTTCGACGAAACGCGCAAGATCGAAGCCAAGCATCCCATCGAAGAAGTAGGCAGCAAGCTGCGAGCCGCCATGCCCTTCCTCGATCCGGTCACCGTCAAGGACAATGCGCCGCAGGCCCCAGAAGCTGTCACCGCATAACACCGCTCGTATCGGATGCGACTGGCCGCGGACTCCCCCGCCGCGGCCCCGCATCTCAGCCGGAAATATGGCAGCCGCTCCGCGTATCCTGACTGCAATCCTCGCTGCATTGCTTGCCTGCCCGGCTTTTGGACAGGCCGGCTCGCGTTGCCAGGTCCGGCCTCCATCGCTAGCCGCGATGCGCCATTGCTATCGCCCGCTTCTCGTCTTCAGCCCCCGGGCAGATGACCCGCGACTCGTCGAGCAAGGCGCGATTCTCGATGCTGCGGCCGACGACATGATGGACCGCTTCGTCATGCTGACGCCGATCGTCTCCGGCAGCAAGAACTACCGCACGCCGTTGGATACTCCGTACGTGGTGCTCGGCGAGCAGGAAAGAAAAACGATACGAGAGCGCTTCCACATCCCCGAGGATCGCTTCCTGGTGCTCTTGCTGGGTGAAGACGGCAGCATAAAGCTGCGCAGCGAGCGCCCTGTCGATGCCAGCCGTCTTAACGCGCTGATTGATATCATGCCCGAGCGCAAAGTCGAGCAGGAACGTCCTCATGCCAACTAGCGTACGGGCAGGTTGGAGTCGTGGCGGTAAAAAAGCAATCTTCGGACATGCCGCATCGTGCATCATTTACCATCAAAGAGAGGCTGATCTATGACCACCGCCAGCACCACACCCGCGCTGGAACCGGCTGATCCTCGCAGCGCTTTCGTTCCCGCGTCTCCTACTCCACTCTGCGAATTGATCGAGGCGCTGAAGCGCGTCGGCCCCCTGCAGGGCATGGAAGATTCCGAATACGAGTGGCTCGCCAAACATGGCGAGGAGCGCCTCATCCCCGCCGGGACAACCCTCTTTCACGAAGGTGACAACGCGGACATGATGAGCATCGTTCTGCGCGGCGAGATCCACGTTCGCCGCGAACGCGGCGGCCCGGCAGCCTTGTTCATTGGACGCACCGGCCAGATCACCGGACTGCTCCCCTTCTCGCGCATGAAGACCTACGGCGGCCACGGCTATGTCGTCGTCGACATCTGGGCCTTGGACTATCCGCGCTCCAGTTTCGCAGAGATGATGCAGGCTGTCCCGTCAATGACGCAGCGCTGCGTCTCCGTCCTGCTCGATCGCGTGCGCGAAGTAACACGCCTCGAGCAGCAGACAGAAAAACTTAACGCATTGGGCAAGCTGGCGGGGAATCTCGCTCACGAGATGAACAACCCAGCCTCGGCCGCACAGCGTGCCGCCTCCGGCCTGCTCGATGAACTGCGTGTTTACGGTCATGAGAAGTTCAAGCTTGGCAGCCTCTGTCTCGATGCGGCTCATCTCACGCAGGTGCGCAAGTGGCAGGATTCCATCCAGGAGCTGGCCAAGAACACACGGGCTGACGTTGCCCACTCCGTAGGCCTTGAAGACAATCTGCAGGCGTGGCTGAAAGGTCGCGGCGTGAGCGAGACGTGGAGGATCGCCCCCGAGCTCGCCGAGCTGGGAGTTACAGCCGAACAGCTCAATCCGCTGGGCGAATTCCTCAACGCTGACTCTCTCTCCATCGTGCTCGGGCAATTTGCCTCTTCGGTGCGCGCCGAGCGCATCGCCGAAGCCATGCTCGATTCGACCGCCCGCATCTTCGACCTGATCCGCGCCATCAAGGACTACTCGTATCTGGACCAGGCCCCTATTCAAGAAGTTGATGTGCGGCAGGGTCTCGAAAATACACTGACCATGCTGCAGTCGCGGCTGGCGAACGTGGAGGTCGAGCGCCGCTATGCTGAAGATCTTCCGCTCATCGCAGCTTACGGCAGCGAACTGAACCAGGTATGGACAGCGCTGCTGGAAAACGCTCTCGACGCCATCCAGGATCGCGGGAAGATCACGCTTGCCGTACAGGTTTCCGGCGAGATGATTCTGATCGAAGTATGGGACGATGGGCCCGGCATCCCATCGGAAATCAAGAACCGCATCTTCGAGCCATTCTTCACCACCAAAGCGCCAGGCAGCGGCCTCGGCCTGGGACTCGACACCGTGCAGCGCGTAGTGCGCAGACACAGCGGCTACGTAAGCGTAACGTCGGAGCCAGGAGCCACCTGCTTCCAGATCCGGCTGCCGATGGAGCAGCTGCAAGCGTATTAAAGGTAGTAGATAGGGTGTAGGGAACAGGGCGTAGATTTCGCCTTTCCATTCGTGTGAGCGGTCACTCTCGTTCACCGCTCACACCTTCGTTCACCGCTCACACCTTCGTTCACCGCTCACACCTTCTTCACCGCTTACGGCTTCTTCAGTGCTCACAGCTTCTTCAGGATGACGGTGAGCATCTTTCCTACCTCGATAGATAGGCCTTCCACCTTGTCGATGGATTCGACGCCGGTATATTGAAGCTCTCTCACTATAACCAGCTGTGTTTGCACTTCGAAGTTTGAGCCTCTAGCCATGGCCAGGAACTGCTTGTACTCGCCCCTCGAGCCGCGCCCATACCCTTCCGCGATGTTGCTGGCAATAGAAACACTAGCGCGGCGAAGCTGATTCGTCAGTCCATAGATTTCCTCGCGCGGAAAATTCGCTGTCAACCGATAAAGCGCGACACTAAGCTCGACAGAGCGCTGCCAGACATGAAGCTCCCGATAAGACTCAATCATGGAAGTCGTTCTACAGCAGCCTCTATCCCCAAGGGAAGATTTTCTACACCCTAAACCCTAACCCCTACACCCTAAAGTCACTCTGTGCGCAGCGCCTCAACAGGATCGACGCGTGCCGCGCGCAGCGCCGGGAGATAAGCGGCCAGCGCTCCCGCGAGCATGAGCACAATTGCTACCGTAGCCAAGGTCCATCCATCATGCGGCGAGACGCCGTAGAGAAAATTGCGCACCAGCTTTCCGGAGAGAAACGCCAGCACTAATCCGAGGGATACTCCCGCGACGACCAGCACGCCGGCCTGCCGCATCACCAGCCCCATCACATCGCCGCGAGCCGCGCCCAGAGCGAAGCGCACGCCCATCTCGCGAGTACGCTGGCTCACCACATACGCCAGTAGTCCATAGAGCCCGGCGACACACAACAGCAGCGCCGAGCCGGCAAAAATCTCGAGCAAACGAGCGGCCAGCATCTGGCTCCCATAAGAGTCCTCGACGATCTGGTCCATCGTCGTGAAGTTCGATCCGGCCAGCTCGGGACTCGCCTGCTTGAGCGCCGCGCGCAGTTCGGGGATCACCTCCGACGGCGGCCGCTGCGTGCGTACAGCGAGATCCATGGCGATGCCCTCAAGCACCGTATAGAAGCCGCTGTCCGAAGTTATCTGAGGCAAGCTGACCTGGATCTCCGGCCTCGAGGGAGTGCCGACTGCGCTCTGTTGAAAATCGCCGAGCACACCGATGACCCTGGCCTGCTTGTTCTTTTGCGGACCGTCCTTCGACAGTTGGAGTATGTCTTTTCCGATGATCTTGCCTGCGTCCTGTTCGTCCGGCATGAAGGCGTGAGCGAACGCCCGGTTCACCACGACAACCGGATCGGCTGATGAGGTGTCCTGGGCATTGAAGTAGCGCCCCTTGAACATCGGAAAGCCGAAGACCCGCTGCAGGCTCGGACTGGCGGCCTTGAACTCTGCGACCACCGCGTTGCTCTTCTGGTCCGCCTTCGTGCTTTTCTGAGACAGCATCAGCCGCATCGAGAAGGTGTGACCGAGCGGAACATCGGTCATCAGACCGGCAGCATCCACTCCCGGCAGGTGCTGCACCCTCTCCAGCAGCGGTTGATAGATCGTGGCCGTGGCGTTGGTTTTGGCAAAGCGATAGGTTGGGATCTCGAGGTTGGCCACGATGATGTGGTCGGTGCGAAATCCCAGCGGCACGTGATGCAAGGCGTAGATGGTGCGCAGCAACAATCCGCATGACGCCAGCAGCGCCAGCGACATCGCGATCTCGGCGATCACCAGGCCGCCGCGCAGCCGATGCTGTGCGCGGCTCACGCCACTCTGCTGCCCGCCTTGGCGCAGGACCGGCTCAATCGGCAAACGCGCTGCCATCCAGGATGGCCACGCCGACGATAGGACAGCCGAAAGGATGGTAAGTCCCGATAATGCAACCAGCACAGTTACACTTGGCCAGGACGGCACTGGAGACGGCAATACCTGCTTCAGCGCACGATGGAAAATCGAGATCGCACCCACCGCCAGGCCAATTCCCAACACCGTGGCGCTGATGCTTAACACCAGCCCCTCGATAGTCAGCTGTTGCATCAGCCTTCGCCGGCTGGCGCCGAGAGCGCCGCGCATGGCGATCTCCCGCTGGCGCGCCGAACCCCGCGCCAGCAACAGATTCGTCGCATTGACGCAGGCAATCAGCCACAGCAAACTGGAGGCCGCCGTCAGCGCCAGCAGAGCATGCCGTTGGTCCGTCCTAACCTGCTCGCCCGAATACTTTCTTAGATTCACTTGCAGCGCATGCTTGCGCCATTCCGGATCGACATAGCCCATGGCTACATGTGCCTGAACGGTCTTCAATTCCGCGAGCGCGGAGGCTCTGGTCACACCTGGCTTCAGCCTCCCGATCACGCCGTAACCGGGAGAGTCGCCGGTGTGCCCCTGATCCTTGTCGCCCATCACGATGGGACCCCAGACTTGTGGATCATCCGACCGGTCGGGAAAGAAAAATCCCCGCGGCATCACTCCAACGACCGTATATGGCTCGTCGTTGATATGTACCGTCTTGCCTACGATATTGCGGTCGCCCCCGAAGACCGTTCTCCAGGCGGAATCGCTGAGCACCACCTCCTGGGCATCGCTCGTTTTTGCAAAACCTTCGGGCTTGTTCGGTAATCCAGGCCCAAGTTGCGGCGACACTCCGAGAGTAGAAAAAAGATTCGCACTGATCCGGGTGAAGCCTATCTGTACGGCCGTGCCGTTTCCCTGCAGAAAATTGCGCCCATCGAACCCTCCACCATCGAATGCGATCGCCTCAAAGCTGTGCAGCTGCTCTCGCCAGGCTTCGATATCGAGGTAAGGTACGTAAAGATAATCGCCGCCCTCAACCGTCTGACCTTCGCCGATTTGAACCAACCGGTCGGCATGCTTGTAGGGCAGGTGGCTCAACAAGACACCATCGACAACCGTAAACATCGCAGCGGTCGCAGCAATGCCCAACGCCAGCGTGCCGATGACCGCAGCCGCGAAGCCTGGCGAGCGGCGTATCTGACGCAGCGCGTATTTCGCATCCTGCAGCAGGCGTTCCAGCCACACCCAACCCCACGCCTCCCGCGTGACGTCTTTGACCAGCGCCACATTGCCGAATTCACGCTGAGCTTCGGCATGGGCGCGGTCCCGTCCCATCCCTCTCTCGCGCCGGTCGGCAGCGGCGAGAGCGAGATGCGCCTCGATCTCGGCATCGAGATCGGACTTCCGATCTTCCGAACGAAACAGCCATTGCCAGACGCTCATGGATTCTCCTTAGGCTTCGGGTTCTGGGACCGGGCCAAGCACTCCGGCAATGGCCTGGACCATCGCCTCCCACTTTGACCGGTCGCGCACCAGCTGCTCTTTGCCCGCCGTGGTCAACTCATAAAACTTGGCCCGCTGATTCTGCTCGGTGAGCCGCCACTGGCTGGCGATCCACTTCTGCCGTTCCAGCCGGTGCAGCGCCGGATACAGCGAGCCCGTTTCTACCTGTAAGACTTCGCCAGAGCGCGCGCGGATCGCATGACTTATGCCATAACCGTGCTGCGCACCCCAGCGCAGGGTTTCAAGGATCAACAGGTCCAGCGTGCCCTGCAGCAGCTCAATGCGATTTTGATAGACTTCCTTTGCCATGGTGTAGAGATCCTACACCCTAAGGAGGTAGAACGTCTACATAGCTTGGCCGCTGCGGGCGGCTAGAGAAAGGTCTTTTCGAAACCTATCCCCTAAACGCTGCACCCTAACCCTTGTTCTTCGGATTTTGCGTGAGCAGATTCTTGACCGAATCCGCGCCGAAGCCCAACGCCACGATGGCTACCGTCGCCGGTACGAAGTCCAGCTTCGTGAGCTGCTCCAGCGCCCCGGAGAGCAATCCCGCTAGGGCGACTCCGAAGGCGATGAAGAATTGCATGATTTCGACGCGGAAGCGCGCATGTCCGGTCTTGCGTACGCGCGATTGGATATGAAGCTTGCTCTCCAGGATCTTTCCCGGTTCGGTTCCGTGCTGGCCCTGGATAACGACTTTGATGTCGACCTTTCCGTACTGCTGAGGATCCGACTCATCGCCCTGGAAAAAATGGCAGACCTTCCAGCCATCCTCGTGCAGGTCGTTGGGAAAGTCCCATCGGCTTACCAGCTGCCGGATCGCAGCGGCGCCATCGAAGCGCCGGTCTTTGAAGGCGATGGAGAAGTAAACCGGCAGATACGGCCGCGCCTTCTGGGTATCGAAGACAATCTCCGCCTGTCGCGGACGGTCGATTTCGTCCAGCACATCCTGTTCGTAGACATCCTCACGCATCTGTTGAACCAGATTGCTGGCCGTGCGCAACGAGCGCCAGCACAAGGTTCCCAGCAGCTCGACCAGCTGGCATTCGTGAGCGGTGAGCCGCGCATTGGCATCTCTTCCCGGTTCGTCGCAATTCATGGTGTTGGCCGAGGCTACGCTCGCGCGCACCATCGCATAGTCCAACGCGATCTGCATCGCAGCCACGCCATGATCGATGGCAAACAGCATGCGGGGAGCAATCTGTTTGGGATCGTCGAAAGGCCTCTGAAGAATGTCGAAAAGTCCGGGCAGAGCCGCCATCAGGTCCGCGTAGTAGCTCGCAGGAAAAGAAACCAGCCGCAGCTTGAGGCCGGCGAAGCTGGCTGCCACCTGCGCCGCCAGTTTTGCGGAATCGCCCAGCATCGCCAGGCAGTCTTCAGCCTCACTCATAAAATCATCGGCGCTCTTCAAGTCTTCGTCCGGCAAAGCGAAGGCGTGAAGATGCTCCGCGGCCGATTGCAGCTTCAGATCGATCTGCTCGGTCACCGAGGGCGGAGCCGTCGTTGTCGCCTCCTCGAACCTCCGGCGCAGCTCGTCTAAATGTTCCGCGGCCGCGAGCCGCTTGCCCAGCCGGTCGATTGCCGCCGCTATCTGCGTGATCGAATCGGGAGGCGCGATCGCACTGATCCCCTGGTAGAGAATCTCTATCTTCTTGCGCTCCAGGCGCAGCAAGACTCGCAGGTAGGAGTCGACCCGTGTGCTGACGCTGCTGGTGCGGTCGGCCAGCTCGTCGATCTGGTTGCGCAGATCGATCTTCTTCAGAAGCTTGGGCAGGATGCCGGTTCCTATAACCGACAAGAGGCCTCCCAGGAAAAGAAGTACGGCCACGTACCCATAGCGCAGAATCGAGGTCCACGCCGAGCCCTGCCGCATCATGGATAAACGAATCGGCAGGCTGCGCTCCGGCAGGAGCACCGCATTGGTATGGTCTCCTGCCGCAAGACTTAGCTCCAGGATGCCGGTCTTATTCGTGGGATGGACGAAATCGACGATCGAATAGGCATCCGAGGGAGGCTGAATGTGGATCGTCTCCGTCTGGCTCGCGGGAAGAGTGATCGTCCCCGTCTGCGGCTCGAACGCATCGACGCGAAAACTCCAATTCAGAACGTAGGTTTCAGCGTCCCCGTTCTTCAGCGTGATCTGCACCGGCGAACCGCGAACGCTGTCCATCGGCTTGTCGGAGCCGCGATCGCTATCGATCGTTATATTCAGCGGCGCATCGGCTTCCACCAGCTTCAGTACGCCCACCACATTGTTTCCGTTGTACAGGCTGGCCTGTGCAACGCTTGCGCCCGCAAAGCCGCTGATCTGCGCGACAACATCGATTGGCGCATTCGCACTCAGCCGGGCAGGCAGCGGCGCGCCGCCCGCCTCGAGGACAAAGCTCACCTTCGGCGGTGGCAAAATTGTGTGCGTGACGGGATCGAGGAAGGGACCGGCCTTCAATTTAAGGGGAGCTGAGCCGCGGCCGGAATAGGATAGCTTGAACTCTTCCGAACCTGCGCCGCCCTTCAAGCTCGCCGGATATGGGGCATCGAGCGCTACCTGCGCACCGGCACGCAAGACGAAAGATACAGCCAGCAGCAATGCTCCAAGTACGTCACGGCGAACCCGCATAGGTATCTCCCCAAGATGCGGTACGCCGGGAGAGAGGCCGGACGTCCACACGTTATTGGAGGAAAATGCAGCCGGCTGCTTCTGTCAAGAAAATAAAGGACTCGGGAGCGCTGTTGTCCGCGAACCTAGTAGCCGTTGGCCACCAGGTAATCGAGCGTGAGCTCGAATGCCGCTTCCGGATGCTGCCGCTGCTGCGCTGCGTGCTTGATGAGCACATCGGCTTCGAGATTGACCGGACTGCCCGGCTTCAACGTATGGAGATTGGTCGCAGCGTAGGTATGTGGGATCACCGCGACACCCAGCTTCTTGCCATCCCATCGAGCGATGGTCAGGCTGATCCCTTCGATCGCCACCGAGCCCTTTTCGACCATGAAGGGACGAATGGATTCCGGCACCTCGATCTCCAGCCACCAGTCCGTCTGTTCGGCATTCGGAGTCATCGGCTCAAGCCTAAGCATCTTGCCCGTCGTGTCGACATGGCCCTGAACGATGTGACCGCCCAGCGGCGCGCCGGCCGGGGTGGGCAGCTCGAGATTGACCTTGGTGCCGGGCTGGAGCGCGGTCAGCGAAGTGCGAGCCATTGTTTCCGCAGCCAGATCAGCGTGGAAGATGGGAGCTTCGATATCCAGAGCGGTCAGGCATACTCCGCTGACGGCGATGCTGTCGCCGGTCTTCAGCCGGTCCGCGAGCCCGGGAGCCTCCACAGTGATACGGCTCGCGCCGGGGCGTTCTTCGATCCCCAGAATGGTTCCCGTTGTCTCGATCAGTCCAGTAAACATGCTTCTATTTTAGCGGGCCGCCAGAATCCGCTACGCCCAGGGATCGCGGAGATAGCTTTCGATGCGGACATCGCGGCCGAACTGCTGCACCGTGGTGCGCGTCACCGGCCACTTCCACTCCTCAAGGCTGCCGAGTAGAGGAACCGCCGTCGACCCTAGAAAGATCGGCGCGTAATAGAGAACCAGCTTGTCGACCAGATTTTGTCCCAGGGCCACCGCGTTCACCTGAGAACCGCCCTCGATCAATGCATTGGCGATGCCCAGCTGACCCAATCGGGTAAGCACCTGGCTCATCGATACGCGCGATGCCCCCAGCCAGCCATGGACCACTTCTATGCGAACCCCCAGCGCTTCGAGCGCCTTTTGCCGTTCGTACTTGGGAGTCGTGCAGAACACCAGCAGATCGTCCTGCGCAGTTCTCACCAGCTTGGAGTCAAGGCGCAGACGCAACGCGGAATCGAGAATCACTCGCAGCAGCGGACGCCGCCGGGGCAAACCGCTGCGATCGGTAAGCTGCGGATTATCGTTCAGCGCAGTGTTGATGCCGGTGATAATCGCGTCCGACGCATGGCGCAGACGCTGGACATCGGAGCGAGACTCTTCGCCAGTAAGCATGACAGGTGCAGCTACCCGGTCTGCTGCATGCTTGCCCGGCGCTGGCGCGATTCGCCCGTCGAGAGACACACCCGCCTTAAGCGTGACAAATGGCATGCCTGTCCGGATGTGCCGGGCGAAGCCATCGTTCAATTCACGCGCCTCATTCTGGCAGATGCCAACATCGACGGGGATGCCCGCGTTCCTGATTCGTTCCGAGCCCTGACCGTTGACCAGCGGATTGGGATCACCCGTGGCCACCACCACCCGGCCCACCTCAGCCTGAATCAGGGCGTTGGCGCAGGGACCAGTGCGGCCGGTATGCGCGCACGGCTCGAGCGTCACATAGGCGGTCGCGCCGCGGGCATTTTCACCCGCCTGCTTCAGCGCCACAATCTCCGCATGATCCTTACGGTCGTACTCATGGAAGCCTTCACCGACGACCCGGTCGTCTTTCACCAGGACGCATCCGACAACGGGATTGGGAGAGGCCAGGCCGATCGATCTTCGCGCCAGGTCGAGAGCCTGTTTCATCCAGCGTTCGTCGGCAGCCTGAGAAATGCGTTGCGGCGGTGAAACAACTTGTTCTTGCACTTACGTTCCTTACCAGCCCGCGAAAAAATTAGGCAGCGAGCCGTATCGTAAATTTAGTCAGTTATTCGGGCCCGATACATCCACTGCACTCGCCGCTTTGATGACGACTCCGCCGCGAAGGTTACCTGTTTTATGTTCTTAGCGCTCGAGCAGCGAATCGACGAATGCGTCGCTGTCGAATGGCAGCAGGTCGTCGATCTTCTCGCCTACTCCAATGTAGCGAACCGGCAGCTTGAGTTCGCGGGCAATGGCAATGGCGATGCCGCCCTTGGCCGTTCCATCCAGCTTAGTCAAGACGATGCCGGTCACGCCGGCCGACTCGGTAAAGAGCCGCGCCTGCTGCAGACCGTTCTGGCCGGTAGTGGCATCCATCACCAGCAGCACCTCATGGGGCGCGTCAGGAATTAGCCTTTGCGTGGTCCTGCGCATCTTGTCCAGCTCTGCCATCAGGTTGTTCTTGGTGTGCAGACGGCCGGCGGTGTCGACAATCAGAAAATCTCGGGATCTCGCCGTCGCTGCCTGCAACGCATCGTAGAGAACGGCCGAGGGATCTCCGCCCTGGCGCGACTTGATCAGCTCCACGCCGCTGCGCTCGCTCCAGACTTCGAGCTGCTCGATCGCAGCGGCCCGAAATGTATCCGCGGCGCAAAGCAGAACGCTTCTTCCCTGGGCGCGATAATACGCGGCCAGCTTCCCGCTGGTGGTGGTCTTCCCGGTACCGTTCACCCCCACCATGAGGATCACCTCGGGAGGCTTCGCCACCGTACGCGCTGGACGATTTTGTTCGTCAAGAATAGCCTTGAGCTGCTCCTTGAGAAGCTGCTTCAACTCGGCCCCGTCTTTGATCTGCTGGCGTTTCGCCCGATCCCGCAAGGCCTCCAGGATTTCCGTCGCCGTCGTCACTCCGATATCGGAGGCAATAAGCGACATCTCCAGATCTTCGAGAGCCGATTCGTCGACCGTGCGGGTCAGCGACAGCACCCCTTCAATGCGGTCTTCCAGGCTCTCGCGGGTGCGCGAGACCGCCTGCTTCATACGATCAAGAAAGCTTTTTTTCGGCGGTTCTTCTTCGTCTTTCAGGCTGCCGAACAGGGTCTGAATCATTGCCTGCGAGTTCCTCTGGTTGTCTTACTCGAGTTTACTACCGCAGGCAGTAGGGAAAAGGTTCAGACCAGTTCAGAGGCAAGACGCCGGCGCTGGAAAGAGACAGGCGCCCGCAGATTCTTGACGACGATGGTTCCGCGCTTGACCAGCGTAGCTAGCGCCTGCACGGCAACCGCGTCGTAACGCGTGCCGGCCAGCCGCTCCAGAACTTCAAGAACGTAGCTGGGATCCATGGCCGATTGATAGGGACGAGCCGAGGTCATGGCGTCGAAGCTGTCGGCCACGGCGATGATGCGCGCCATCACCGGAATCTCCTCGCCGCGCAGCCCGTAGGGATAGCCGCTGCCGTCGAGCGACTCGTGGTGCAGCTCGATGCCCGGGATCAGATCGTGAAGCGCTTCGATGGGACGGAGAATCGAAGCGCCCTTGACGGTGTGCGCCTTGACAATCTCGAACTCTTCGGTCGTCAACGGCAGATTCTTAATGAAGATCGAGTCTTCCACGCCCAGGTTCCCGATATCGTGAACCAGCGCCGCCAGCCGGATCCTCTCGACATCCGGAGACTCCAGCTGCATCTCGCGTGCAATCTCCGCCGCATAGGTTGCAACCCGCTCGGAGTGGCCGCGAAGATAGGTCGCGCGTTCATCGATGGCCTTGGCCACCATGCTCATCAACTCCACCAGCGCCGAATAGTTTTTGCGAGCTTCGGTTTGCCGGTCGAGAAAGGAATCCTGAAGGGTACGCAGGGCCTTGTTCCATTCCAGCGCCGTTTCGGCATAGGTCGTGCCGCGCAACGCCTCGGCCTGGCGCTCGGCATGGTGCAGCGAAAGCTGCGCAATCGAGGTGGCCAGCTCCCGGCTCTGCCAGGTAATGCGCATGGTGACAACCATGCTGACGATAGCGGAGAGAATCAGCCCCAGGGCAATCGGGAGCCAGTGGTTCCACTCCAAGCGAGCGGCCACGTGATCCAGCAGGAGAACGCCAAAACAGACGCTGCCCAGGACCAGAAAGGACGATCCGAGAACACGCCAGCGAAATGGGTGCGAAGCTGTCATCCGATGGAGATGAACGGCAGGGGATATCCGTAGGGCTCAGTGTACTTCGTTTTCAGACGAAAGATGCTACCCCAAAAGTGGCAGAACAAAAGAGGAACCGTCGATGGCTCTGAGTGTCCATTTTCGTGTCATTTGTTTTTAAATGTGCCGCTTATCTCCGGCGAAGGCCTGTTTTCGAGGGTTTATTCGTCGCGGCCGGGACGCACCATAAGCTGCTGCATCGCCTCTACCGGGCTCTTTCCCTGGAGGATCGCAGCCACCTGATCGGCGATGGGCAACTCTACCCCATGCTTCTGAGCCAATCCCAGCGCTGCCGTCGTGGTTCGAACCCCCTCCGCTACCTTGCCCTGCAAAGCCTCAAGGATAGCCGGCAGCGATTTCCCCTGGCCCAGTTCCACGCCCACCCAGCGATTGCGCGAAAGCGCGCCGGTACAGGTCAGCACCAGATCGCCTAGTCCGGACAGTCCGGATAGCGTCTCCCGCCGGCCGCCGCAGGCCGTCGCCAGCCGCGTCACTTCGGCGATGCCGCGGGTCACCAGCGCCGCCATGCTGTTATGGCCCAGTCCTAAACCGGAGACTACCCCGGCAGCAATCGCGATCACATTCTTCAATGCCCCACCCAGCTCTACGCCGATGACGTCGTCGTTGGTATAGAGGCGCAGGGTGCCGCTCGAAAACTCACGCTGGATGCGCGTCGCAACCGCCTGATCGGCGCAGGCAATTGCCACCGCCGTAGGCGAACCAGCCGCTACCTCCTGAGCAAAGGAAGGTCCGCTAAGCACGGCGACAGGCAGATCGAGTTTGTGCTGCGCCAGCACTTCGCCAATAATCTGGCTCACGCGGAGATAGCTGCCGTCTTCGATACCCTTGGTTGCGCTCACCAGAACCTGTTCCGCACGCAGGTAGGGCGCAAAGCCCTGATACGAGGCTCGAACATGGTGCGACGGCATCACGCTCACGACGATCTCTGCGGGAACGATGGCTAGTTCGGGATCGGTTGTAACCGCAACGCTCTCGGGGATAGCGAACCCCGGCAGAAATCCCGTATTCTCGCGAGCGGCATGAATAGCCGCGGCCACTTCCTCCGACCGCGTCCAGAGAGTCAGCTCGTGTCCGCCGCGGCGCGCGAGGCTGAGCGCAATGGCGGTGCCCCAGGCTCCGCCACCCAGTACGGTGATGCGGCTCATGCTGCGGTAGCTCCTGACTTGCTCGCCGATTTACCGAAGCGATTCTCTTTCCCCTGCAGCAGCCGCGCAATGTTCTGGTGATGCTTGGCGATCACGATCGCCGGCACGAGAAAGATGACCGCCGTCAGTAACGCCGTTCGCGGAGCATGAGGCAGAATCAAGGCGAAGATCGGAAAGACGACCGCCGCCAGAATAGAACCCAGTGAAACATAGCGGGTAAGAACGACAACGACGATGAAGACACCCAGTCCAGCAAGCGCAGGCCATACGGCGAGCGCCAGAAAAACTCCCAGAGCCGTAGCAACGCCCTTGCCGCCTTTGAAGCGCAGCCACACCGTGTAGATATGTCCCAGGATGGCAAAGAGAGCAGCCAGTGCTGCGGCGTTCTGATAATTCACCGGCGCCAGTCCAGCCATCGAAGCAATGCGGCCGGCCAGCATCACGGCCACATAGCCCTTGCAGGCATCGAGAAGAAAGGTCAGCGCCCCCAGCCCCTTCGACCCCGACCGGATCACATTCGTAGCGCCAATGTTGCCGCTGCCCTTCGAGCGGATGTCCTCTTTAAGAAAAAGGCGCACCAGGATGTAGCCGAAGGGAATAGAACCCAGCAGATAAGCAGCGAGACTGACCAGCAAATAAGGAAATGCGTGCATCGACTTATGAGTTTATCCGGTTTGCCAGGCATCGCGTTGGCCGCCGCATCGATCGACAACCCAATCAGCGCCTCACCGGAAGCTCTTCGCTCTCCATAAGCCGCCTGGCGTTGTTGATGTTTCCCGGCTCCCTCTCAAAAGTTGTCATCCTGAGCGAAGCGAGTCGAAGGACCTGCAGTTTGCCTGTGCAATCACGAATCTTATGGTCAGAGCCTACATTCTGAATTCAAGAAGAAAGCATGTCAAAGAGTCTCACTGTCCCATAGAGGGTCTGTATCAGGGCACGACTTCAGTCGTGCCGCTTCGCACATGGTTTTAATGGGGCTTTAGCCTCTGAAATACATCCGGCCATGACAGCCACAAACCATCCGTGAGTCCAGTTCCAATCCACAGACTAGCGCAAACTATCCCGGCCAATTCAGAATGGGTGTGCTTCAGCAAACACCAAAAGCAGGAGAAACAGATTTGCTAACCGGCCTCGCCATCCGCGCTCTCTCGCTCACCTTGGCCCTATCGGCGAGCAGCACAGCCCGGCTGGCGACCGACCTCGACGGCCATACTCTTGCTCGGCTGGCTCCTCCAGAAGCCCATGCAATCGTGCTATTCTTTGCCGCCTCCGATTGCCCCATCTCGAACCGGTACGTTCCCGAGATTCAACGCCTGGCCAGGGAATTCAAATCGGACGCCGTGCATGTGTGGTTCGTCTATCCCAACCCCGGAGACAGCGCGAAGGTAGTCCGCGCGCACAACGCGGAATACTCCATCGACACGCCGACAGCGCTCGATACGTCACAGGCACTGGCACAAATGGCGCATGCCACCGTCACCCCCGAGGCTGCAATCTTCATCCCGGAAGGAAACAATCTGCATGAGGTCTATCGCGGACGTATCGACGACCGCTACATCGCCTTCGGCCGGGAACGCCCCCAGGCCACACATCATGATCTCGAAGATGCCATCCGCGCTGCGCTCGCCCATCGTTCCATCCCGCAGCCGGGCGGACCACCCGTCGGCTGCTCGATTGTGACCCTCCACCCATGAAAAGACGATGGAGCTGGCTCGCGATCCCCGCGATTCTTTATGTAACTTGCACGATTACAAAATTGCAGGTTCATGCCGCACCGCAAACAGAAAACCCGATCACATGGTCGAGCCGCATTGCACCCATCGTCTACGCGAACTGCACCACCTGCCATCATCCCGGAGGCGGCGGCCCGTTTAGTCTCCTGACCTATGAGGATGCGAAGCGATGGGGCGCGCAAATGGTCTCCGTCACGCAGTCGCATTACATGCCGCCCTGGCTGCCCGAGCACGGCTTCGGTGACTTTGCCGACGAACGTCGCTTGAGCAGCGTGGACATTGCCGAGCTCGCCCAATGGGTGAAGCAGGGTATGCCGGAAGGCAACGCAGCGGCGGCTCCCGCCGCGCCGAAATATAGCGAGACCTGGCAGCATGGCAAACCCGATTTAATCCTTTCCATCGCGCAACCATTTCATCTCGCCGCGTCGGGAACAGATGTCTTTCGCAACTTCGTTTTGCCCTATCCACTAAAGGAGACTCGCTACATCCGCGCCATGGAGATTCGTCCCGGAGCGCCGCAGATCGTCCATCACGCCAACTTGCTCATCGATCGCTCGGCATCGTTTCGCCGAGCACATCCCGATCAATGGCAGCAGGGTGTTCCCGGCATGGAGCTCGAAGTCGATGCCGGCAACGACTTCGACCCCGACAGCCATTTCCTTTTCTGGAAGCCGGATACCGCCGTGCTGGTCGAGCCCGAGGGCATGCCCTGGCGCCTCGATCCCGGCAATGACCTCATCCTCAACATGCACCTCAAGCCGTCCGGCAAGGCCGAAACCATCTCCGCGGAGATTGGCCTCTACTTCACCGACCAGCCTCCCTCGAAGCAGCCCATGCTTCTGCAGCTCGAGCACGACAGCGCGCTCGATATCCCCGCCGGCCGGTCGAACTTTGTCGTCGACGACGAGCTCAAGCTGCCCATCGATGTCGAAGTGCTGGGTATCTATCCTCACGCGCATTATCTCGGCAAGGTGCTCGAGGCATGGGCCGCGCTCCCGGATGCACAAAAGAAATGGCTGATCCGCATTCCTGATTGGGATATCGATCGCCAGTCCGTCTATCGCTATCGCAAGCCCCTCCTGTTGCCGAAAGGCTCGATCATCCACATGCATTACATCTACGACAACTCCGCGGATAACATGCACAACCCTCACAATCCGCCGGTGCGCGTGAAGGCCGGCAATCGTTCCGAGGACGAGATGGCGCATCTGTGGCTGCAGGTGCTGCCGGTGAATACAGCGAAAGACGGGCCTGATGCACGGCTGCTTTTGGAAGACGCGTGGATGCAAAACAAGCTGAGCAAAGATCCGCATGACGTCATCGCGCTCTACAACCTCGCCTCCTCTCTCGCAGGCCAGCACAAGTACACGGACGCAATCGCCGCCTTCCAGCAACTGCTGGCCGTACATCCCGAGGACGAGCGCGCGCTCAACGGTCTCGGGGCATCCTTCGATAACTCCGGAGATTGGCAGCAGGCGCAGAAGACTTTCACGGAATCCGTCACTGCTCATCCCGAATCCTGCGATAGCCGATTCAATCTGGCCAGCCTCGATCTCAAGCACGATCAACCCGCCGATGCGGAGCAGCAGTTTCGCGCCATGCTGGAGCATTGCCCCGACGATGCAGGAGCGCATAGCGGATTGGGCTCCGCGCAGCTTGCTCAAGGACAGAGCGACGCCGCTCAAGCTGAATTCCAGCGCGCGCTAACCATCGACCCGCATGATTTCGTCGCGCTCTACGACCTCGGCGATCTCGCGCTGCAAGCCAACCAGCTTACGCAAGGCATCGCTCTGCTCGAAGCCGCAGTCAAACAGAAACCCGGAGATGTCGATGTGCACGAACATCTGGCCGGTGCATACGCACAGTCCGAGCGGCTCGGCGATGCCGCAGCTCAACTATACGAGGCCATTCATCTCTTACCGGACAATGCCGCGCTTCATTCCCTGCTGTCGCAGGCACTCGAGGGTACAGGAGATCTGGAAGCAGCCATCGCAGAGCAGAAGACTGCGCTGCGCCTCTCCAGTGACGACGCCGACGGATGGAACAATCTCGGAGTGCTCGAAGCGCGAGCCGGCAAGAACACCGCAGCCCGCTCCGACTTTCTCCACGCGCTGCAGCTCGCTCCCGACCACCCGCAGGCGCGGGCGAACCTGGGCCATCTGCCTCCCGGTTGAAGCCCTCGTGCCAAAACTCGCCTGATCTTTCAATCGTAGGCTACGCTCGCTTAAAAAAACGGGCCAGAGTCGCGCGGCTCTGGCCCTGGTGTGAACAAATTCCATCCGTGTTGCAAGGATTGCAAGATGGCGTCTACAGCTCGCGCTTTGCTGCGTCCGCTTCCTCTGCCAATGTCTGCAGCGTGCTGAGGAACTTTTTGGATTGGCCGACAAAAAGGCCGTCCGCCGTAAAGCTGGCGATTGTGGCAACGGCTCCCGCGAACTTGTCATCGAGCGGCCGGATGACAGAGCAATGAGGCAGATTGGGACTAATGAATTCGCAAGGAACCGGGAAGATCAGGCTGGGTTGAACGAGCGGATTGAGTGGCTGGAAGAAATTTGGAAAGGTCAGGCCATTGGCCGACCGGGGTGCAACAGGAGCTTGCACTCCATTACCGGCAAAGTCCACCCACTCCAGAAAATGCATGATCTCATCTCCGCCGATCCCGAGAGTGATCTTCAGGACCTCCAGGCTGCTTGCTTTTTGGCTGAGCGCCGCATACAGACTGGAGCCACCCTGCTCGATATAGCCGAAGTGGAAGGCTGCTGTATTTGCAATGACCTGGATATGATCGCTTCCGTCAAAATCGGCATTAGTGATGGGGATGGCAGTACGGTTGTTGATCTTGATAGCTTGAGGGAACGTGGCGCCGAAATCTGGGTTTGTGGCGCTGCGATAACGGATATACCAGCTGGTGTCCACATTCAGGTGCATGAGGTTGGTGAGGCGCCCGATATCCTGAGCCCCCGAGGCTTGGCTCCCCTGCAGAGTGCGGAACTCGTCGAAGTTGACCGGATCCTCGTTTTTTGATTCCAGATAACCATTGAGAAAATTGGCGTGACTGATCTCATCCAGGGTGTTGCTTGTGATGTACTGCGGGCCGTCGGGATCGAGATTCGATAGAGCCGCCTGATAACTGTTCAATTGCTGGTTCGGATCGACTTCAATGGGCATGCCGGAAGTAAGGCCTCCCAGTTCTGCATACTGCACCCACAAATCGGACTCGATAAGTTCCGCTGCGGCCAAAAAACGCAAAATTGCGACGTCGCCTTTGGTAAGTCCACCGCCGCCGTTCTGGGCGGTGGCGGACTTACCTCCAGCGAGTAATCCAGCGCCAAGAGCTGCACCACCGGCGAGCATGCCGCTTTTCAAAAACTTGCGGCGACCCACCGAATCTTTATTAAGATTTGTTGCATTTGCCATAAGTCTCCATTCAGAGCGCGGGCCGAGGGGAGTCGACTCGCAGAACGAAACTAGACGCAGCAAAGTACGATGCGTGTCACATCGATGTCAGGGAATTGTCATTTCGGAAGGACAGAATTTGGTTAGCTAGTTATCACGAATTTTACTGCCAGGTACTTTCATGGAGAGAAAACAACTACTTTCACATAAGTCGACGGCGAACTAAATCTAACGCTTGCTGACTGGCATATTGGCGGATACGATTACGGTCCCCGGTGAATTTCTTCTCAACCACTTCGGTGCTTTCGCCATCGCTCACGCCGATATAAACCAAGCCAACCGGCTTCTCTTCGCTGCCGCCGCCCGGCCCTGCAATGCCGGTTACACCTAAGCCAAACGTCGTTTTGCAGCGTTCTCGAATGCCCTCGGCAAGAGCGGCTGCCACTTCGCGGCTAACTGCTCCATGCTGCTCGATAAGCGCCGGAGATACGCCCGCGAATTCGGTCTTCAATTCATTCGAATAAACCACGGCGCCCCCGGCAAAGGATCGCGACGCTCCGCTGATGTTAGTGAGCCGCTCGGCGATCAGACCTCCGGTGCAGCTCTCAGCTACCGACAGCGTAGCCGCGCGCAGCTCCAGATAGAACAGAACGATCTGCTCCAGCGTCTCGCCCTGCGAAGAGTAGATGAGATCTTCGAGCTCTTCTTCGATCCGGCCGGCCAGCTCATCCACCCGCCCCTGCGCCGCTTCCTGTATGGATTTGCTGCACACCAGGTTCAGCTGAATATCTCCCAGATGCGCGAGGATCGTCGTCTCCACATCCTTGAACTGCTGATAGATGGGCGCAATGCGCGCATCGGCCGCGGATTCGCCGATCATCGCTGCCTTCAGAACCCGCGTGGCGATATGCCGCTGCGGCAGCAGCTCGCGAAGCCGCGGCATGCACTGCTCATCGAACATCGGCTTCAGCTCGGAGGGCGGCCCGGGCAGCAGCATCACCAGCTTGCGATGCTCGCCATAGATGGTATCCAGCATCTGGCCGGGAGCCGTGCCCCGCGCATTCTCGAGGATGGTCGCACCCTCCAGGGTATCGGCCTGCTTCTCGTTGTTCCGCGTGATCTGCATCCGCCGCGCCGCGAAGCGCGTATACAGCTCCGCAATGAGTTCGGGATTGCGCTTCAGGCCGATCTTGAGCGCCTCGGCAACTGCTTCCCGCGTCAGGTCGTCCTCGGTCGGCCCCAGCCCGCCCATAATCACGACGATGTCGGCCCGGCCCAGCGCATTGCGAATGGCCTCGACCAGATGTTTTTGCCGGTCGCCAACGATGGTCTTGAAGATGACCGCGACGCCCAGCTGATTCAGCCGCTCGGTCACATAAAGAGAATTGGTGTCCTGGCGCCACGGCGTCAGCAGCTCAGAACCAATGGCAACGATCTCCGCGTTCATCGAGCGCCGGCCAGTCTGGATTCAGGATTGAATTCTTGCCCACTCACTTTAGTAGAGTTGCCATCCCTCAACGCCCAACGGTACATGATAAACGGAGCTGTTGGTGGCCACGAGCGCGCTTCCGCCGGGAACGAAGGTAAATCCCACGATGCCCGATCCGGCAATGACCAGCTCGGCCTCATCCGGCTGCGTAACGCGGACCACGCCGCGACGCCCCTCGAAGGAAGCGGCAACATAGACTGCGCCGGAGACATCGACCGCGACACCCTGCGGTCGCCCCAATCCCCGATAGAAAACCGTAATCGCCCCATCCCGGTCGATGGCGTAAAGATTGTCATAGCTGGACGGCGTCGGGCCTGTCACATACAGCGTGCCATCGATACCGAATGCCAGGTGGTAAGCCGCAACGCTCGGCTCCAGAGTCGCAAAGACAAAGATCTGGCGGTCGGGAGCAATCTTGAAGATGGTGCCGCTGCGGTCGCCGACGTACAGGTTTCCTTCGCCATCGAAGGCCATCCCGGTGGCAATCCCCATGCCCTCGGCGTAAACCGACGCCGCTCCGGCCGGGGTCACCCGGTAAACTGTGCCTTCTTGTCGCGAGGAAACATAAAGGTTGCCATCTTCTCCCACAGCCAGGCCCGTCGCGTTCATGATGCCGCTGAGAAAGGGCCGCATGTCGCCATCCTTCTCGATGCGGAAGACAGAAACCGGTGTCTCCTGCCCGCGCGACCCGGAGAAAGTAACGTAAACATTTCCATCGCGATCCACGGCAGGGCTCGAAACCGCGTGGACTCCACTAGCCAGCAGAGATGCGACAGACAGATCGACGGAATTGCTCTGCGCGCCGTTCTGCAAAATGCGCAGGCGTCCGCTCTCGGCTTCTTCGGGAATGCGCAGTACAATGCGCTTGTTGCGGCTCATCAGGACCCGCGCAGCCAGCTCGCCAACCATCGCCACCGGACGCCGGTAGGAAATGGCGCCCAGATTGGCCCCGAGAATCTCGATCTCTCCGCCGGGGAGGGTTACATCCGGCTGAACGGACTCGATGCGCGGCGCGTTGCCCGAATCGGATTTGATAAGTGGCGTCATTTTTTCCTAAAAAGCTCTTACCACCAATGATGCACGATCAGGCACGCGAGTAGAGCGTAAATCCCGGCGGCAACATCATCCATCATGATACCGAGACCGCCGTGCAGCCGCTCCAGCTGGCGAGCCGGCGCAGGTTTTGTGATATCGAAAAGACGAAAAAAAGCGAATGCCAGCAGCGCATGACGAATTTCGACCGGCGAAGCCGCCAGCGCGATCCACTGTCCCGCCACTTCGTCGATGACCACATGCCCCGGATCTTCCCGCCCGCTCTCCCGCTCGACGATCGATGCCGCGGGGATGCCGATAAGGGTCGCGAGCACGCCCGCCGTGAGCGTAGCGGCCACCAGAACTGATGTACTAGGATGGGTCGCCCGAGCCGCGAAAAACCAGAGAGCCGTCGCCGCCAGCGAGGCCCAGGTTCCAGGACCGGCGGGAAGCAAGCCTATCCCGAAGAAGGTTCCAGCCAGCCATGCCCACGTCGTGCGCCCCCACCGGACCTTCGCAGTGGAAACAGGAGACGTGGAAGCTGGAGGTTTAGCGGTCGCCGCGGTCATCGTCGTCTTCCTGGCGTCGCGGAGTATTTTCCAGTCCTTCCAGGACATCGGGATCGAGAATTGGCGACGAGATGCGGTAGGCCCCGCTGGCCCACTTGCCCAGGTCGATGAGCCGGCAGCGGTCGCTGCAGAAGGGAAAATTTCCTTCTCCGGCAGTAACCAGCGTGCGGCAGGTCGGACAACGTAATGCGCGATTCGGAGGAGTGCTCATCTTTAACTTGTTCGGTTCAGATAATCGTTCTATCCAGATATGGATGCTGAACTCTCGGAAATGACGCGGGCCACCACGTCATAATCGTGCGCCTCGGTAATCTCGCAGCGGTAAAAACGACCGGCAACCAGCTCGTCGAACGGACCGAAGTCGTTAATATAGACCGTTCCGTCGATCTCCGGTGCATGGAACTGCGTCCGGCCCTCCCACAGCAGCGGCGTCTCTTCCGATTCGCCTTCGACCAGTACATCCAGCGCGCGGCCAACCCAGGCCGCCTTCGCCTTCTTGCTGATGCTCTTCTGAATCGTCATCAGCTTGCGCTTGCGGCTTTCGATAACCCGCTGCGGAACTTTCTCCCCGAGCGAGAACGCCTTCGATCCATCTTCATCCGAATAGCCGAAGACTCCCAGCCAGTCGAACTTCGCTTCACGGACAAAATTGCACAGCGTTTCGAAATCCTGCTCCGTCTCACCCGGAAAGCCGACAATGAACGACGTACGCAGCGCAATTCCGGGAACCGTCTCGCGAACCTTCGCCACCGTCTTCAGGAAAATCTCGGCATTCGCCCCACGCTTCATGCTCTTGAGCACCGGCCCGGAGGCGTGCTGCAACGGCACGTCGAGATACTTGGCAATATTCTCGTGCTTCGCGATGGTTTCGAGCAGCTTGCCGGTGATCTTATTCGGATAAGCGTAGAGAAAACGCAGCCAGACCAGGCCGGGAATGACCGCCAGACGATCCAGAAGCTGCGCCAGCCCGTCCTTGAGCCCCATGTCTTCGCCGTAGCAGGTCGTGTCCTGGCCGATCAGCGTAATTTCCCGAACGCCCTGCGCCACCAGGCTCTCGGCTTCGGTGATTACCGACTCGAAACGCCGGGAGCGGAACTTGCCGCGCAGATTGGGAATAACGCAGAAGCTGCAGGGGTGGTCGCAGCCCTCGGCAATCTTGATGTACGCAGAAGCCTTCTTGGTCGCCAGCAAACGCGGCGTGGTGTGGTCGTAAAGATACTGCGGGAGCTGGGCTTCGGCTCCGTCCCACTCGTTGCGGGAGAAGCGGCCCTGTTGCTCGCGGAGATCGCCTTCCGGCCTGGCTCCGGTGGACGCGGCAGCTTGTGCGCCGGTCAGAATGGTAAACGGCGAGGGCTCAGTAATCTGCGGCGCGGGAGATGAAAGCCCCGCGGCGGCCAGAATCTGCTCCAGTTCGCCGGTGCCGACCACGGCGTCGACTTCAGGGATATTCTTGCGGATCTCGTCCCGATAGCGCTCGACCAGGCATCCCGCCACGATAAGCTTGCGCGCCGTGCCGGCGGTCTTGTGCTGCGCCATCTCCAGGATGGCGTCGACCGACTCCTGCTTGGCGGCATCGATGAACGAGCAGGTATTGACGACAAGAATCTCCGCGGCGTTGACGTCGGAGGTCATCTCGGCGCCGGCGCGATCGAGCAGACCCATCATCACTTCGCTGTCCACCAGGTTCTTGGGACAGCCGAGCGAGACGAATCCCACGCGGGGGCGGGAGGGAACGGATTTTGAGGAATCGGCGAGACCGATTGCAGGCTCGTCGAGGAGAGAGTGGGTCACACCCTTTATTTTACCGGATTACGGATGCTTGAGCGCATTCACCACAGAGGTCGCAGAGAACACGGAGGACCACCGACCCGGAAGCGATCTCTTTGCGTCCTTGGCGTCTCCGCGGTGAAAATCCGTCCCCTTGCCACGACGAGTGTTCGTATTCGCCCATGGGCCGCTCCTCGATCTCGCCATCAACATATTCGGCATCCGGCTCATAGGAAGAACGCAGATAAACTTCGACGGGAACTGAGGTGTGAGCGGCGGTGGCTGCCATCTTCCGTACCTCCGGAGGAAGTCTACACCGCGGCTAGATCACCCTCCGCCGAGGTGGTAGAATCGAACGTGTGCCGGGCCCTGCGCGGCGCAATCCCGCCAATCCCGCCAGGTCCGGAAGGAAGCAACGGTAACGGGCTAGTGCGTGCGCAGCAGGTCTCCCGGTACATGTAGATTTTCCCTCCTCGCTCCTTCTATTCCGCGTCTCCCTGCACCGCAATGGACAGCCCTCTCCGGCCTCGGCGACAATAAGGTTTTTGAAATCATTTGTTCTGGAGAATGTTCATTGACTCTCGCTGTCCGTCCAGCTGTTGCCCGGCGCGCCAAAATCAGTGCTATTGGAGCCTACGTTCCGCCCCGCCTGCTGACCAATAAAGATCTCGAGAAGATGGTCGAGACCTCGGACGAGTGGATCTACTCCCGGGTAGGAATTCGCGAACGGCACCTCGTCGAGCCGGGGATGGCCACCAGCGATATGGCAGTCGAAGCAGCCCGCGTCTGCCTCAAGAACCGCGGCATCGATCCCAGTGAAGTCGAGGCCATCATCATCGCCACTGTCACGCCGGACATGCTCTTTCCCGCGACCGCCTGCCTGGTTCAGGACAAGCTGGGAGCCAAGGGCGCCTGGGGATTCGATCTCTCCGCGGCCTGCTCCGGCTTCGTCTACGCCCTGCAGATGGGCACCAAGCTGGTGGAGAGCGGCGCGCATTCCAAGGTGCTGGTCATCGGCGCCGACACCATGTCTTCCATCATCGATTACACCGACCGCACCACCTGCGTGCTCTTCGGCGACGGAGCAGGCGCGGTCCTCATCGAGCCGACTGAAGAGGGCGAAATCGGCATGATCGACTTCGCGCACGAGATCGATGGCTCGGGAGCTGCAGCCTTGAAAATGCCGGGGGGCGGAAGCGCTCATCCTGCAACCGCCGAGACCATCGCGCAAAAGATGCACTACGTGCATCAGGACGGCCAGGCGGTCTATAAGTTCGCAGTACGCAAGATGGTCGAGACATCGGAAAAGGTGCTCTCCCGCAACAACATCTCCGTCAACGAACTGGCATGTTTCATTCCCCACCAGGCCAACCAGCGCATCATCGCCTCCAGCGCGGAGCGCCTCGGACTGCCGCTCGAAAAGGTCATCATCAACATCGACCGCTACGGAAACACCACGGCCGGCACCATCCCTCTGGCCATGAACACCGGCGTCGAGGAAAAGCGCCTGCACAAGGGCGACCTGGTGCTGATCGCCAGCGTAGGCGCAGGTTTCACGGTCGGCGCAACGCTGCTGCGCTGGGAATTTTAAAATTCCTCACGCCAGTCCCCTGAGTCATTGGTCACTTGCTTAGAATTGTCATCCCGACCGTAGCAAAGCGAAGTGGAGGGACCTGTAGTTGCAGGTGCCGCCACAGATTTTGCTTCGGCAACGGGCCATCACAGGAACAGTTGTAAGTTCGTCATTCTGAGCGCAGCGAAGAATCTCGACGATGCAAGTGAGAAAGCATCATCGCATCCCATCACCATTCCTTCGCCGAAAATAAATTCCTCAGAGAAGGAACGAACGCATTCAACCCGCAGCGCCGACCGGCTCTGCCGAACCCAGCCGCCGCTTGTCGTGCTTATACTTCCACAGCCCAAACAGAATTGCCGCGATTACCAGCCCAATAAAGCTCCACAAAATAACGTCCGACCATCCGGCCGCGTAGCCTGACCAGAGACGAATCACGCGGCGGCCATAGACCGCGCCCAGCCACGCCACCAGTCCATAACGAGCCGTGCGCGCAATCGCGACCGCCGTTAGAAACGGCCGCCGCTCCACGCCCAGCGCCCCGGCACAGAGCAGAAACGGCAGCAGCGGAATCGGCGGCGGCAGAACGCAGGCCACCATCACACTCAACATGCCATTGCGCTTGACCCATGGCTCGATTCGCTTCAGGAATCGCTCCGGCACATAGCGCTGCACCATGGCCATGCCGCCTTTTTTTGCCGCCTCCCAGGTGGTATAAGCACCGATCAAGCTGCCCGCGATTCCGGCAATAGCAAGAAGCCAGGGATTGCCGCGATGCGCGGCGAGAACCAGAATCAACAGGTCCGTGCTGCCCGGCAAGGGAAGAGGAATCGGCGAGGCATCGAGAATCGCAACCGCAAACACGCCGAGAAGCCCCAGATGAATGAGCCAGTGAGGCACCAACCGCTTGGGAGCAGCGTGTTTTTGGGCTAGGAGCACGCTCATTGGACGCGATGCACGGCTCTCAGGTCGCCAGCTCTCGAAATATCAGAGAAATTTGAGTGTTTGCACCGCTGGAAGCGCGCCGCATTCTGCTGCGTATCGGTAAAAAAGGTTCAAGCCGTCGAGGCAGGCATCGTCCAGAACGTAATGAACGTTGCGAGTAAGGTAGGTCCGCAGAGTGGCTGCAGGAACGGCGATGCGTGCCGACCACTCCGACACCAGATCCTCGGTGTGCACCAGCCCATTGTCGCGCGAATGCTGAAAGTCCTCGACCACCTGCGCCGCAGTGACCGTCTCCGGCGAGAAAGCTTCATCGCGCACCGACCAGAAAGCCGAGATCCAGGGCGTGCCCGTCCAGCTGCGCCATTCATGCGACAAATCGAGATACTCCAGCCGTTCGCCGGTTCGCGCCTCGCGCTTCTCGCGGTCTTCGAGAGCCAGCAGAGCGGGGTCGCCGATCAGCAACGCGGCATCGGCTTTTGCAAGCATCGCGTCAAGGTCTGCAGCATGCGGCAGAAACTCTGGAAAAATCTTCCACCGTTTATCAAAGAGAATGCGCGTGTAGGTCGCCGAAGTCAGCGATGCGGTGTCGAGCGCGACGCTCTTCACTCCAGTGACTCCATCACCAGCGCGCACCACCAGCAGAATCGAGCGGATGATATCGAGCGAAGCGACCGTGCAGCCTGGAATGATGCGCTGCCCGGACGCCAGCGCATACGCTGCGACCGGAACCAATCCGATATCGGCAGCTCCCGACTGCAGGCGCCGCGCACATTCGGCCGGTGTCGAAGAGAGAATCGTATACCGCTGCGCCAGCTCGCTCTTGCGCGGTTCGTGCTCGAAGTCCCACATCAGCGGTGCAGGGTTGACGAAATCAATGGCAGCGATAACTAGCTTGCGGGAGGCCGTGTTCACCAACCAGTGTAACAATCCGGCTCGCCACTCTTCCGTAACGGCCGAACGGATCATTCTGTCCGGCTTCTCCTTGACTTCCCCTCGGACCGCGCTTAACCTCCGAGCAAATCCTGAACCAAATTCCTAGAGGGACCTGCATTCATAGACGGGACCTGCATTTATAGACGGGTTGCGATTCCCTCTTCCGAGGCCTTTGCATGACGACCGCACTTGCTGGTGCGCCATCCGTCCCTGCGTTGAATGACGAGCGCATGGCGTGGATGGCTCTGGCCATGACGCCGAAGCTCGGCCCCCGCCGCATCCTGCGCGCCATCGAACACGCCGGAACCGCTGCGAAGATTCTCGAGATGCGCCTCACCGAGCTCGAAGGCCTGCAGTTCCCCGCCGAGAGCGTGCAGTTCATCGCCGGCGGCCAGGCGCGAGCCGCAGCCGACCAGCAGATGGAGGAGCTCATCAAGACCGGCGGATCTTTCTTGACCTACTCCGATCAGGCTTACCCCGAGCGCCTGCGCGAGATCTTCGAGCCGCCTCCTCTGCTGTGGCTGCGCGGCCATGCGCAGCTTCTCTCCGAGCCATCGATCGCAGTAGTGGGCACCCGCCATCCCACGCCTTACGGCTCCGGAATGGCGGAGATGCTGTCGCGCGATCTCGCGCATCGCGGCCTCATCGTCGTCAGCGGCATGGCACGCGGCATCGACACCTCGGCGCACAAAGGAGCGATCGCCGCCAGCCGCCCCACCATCGCCGTGTGGGGCACGGGCATCGACGTAATTTATCCCAAGGAAAATAAATCTCTCGCCGAACAGATCGTCGCTGGAGGAGGAACGATCGTCTCCGAACTTCCGCTCGGAACCTTCCCCGCTCCGCAAAATTTTCCCAAACGCAATCGCATTCTCAGCGGCATGAGCGTCGGCGTGCTGGTCGTCGAGGCGGCAGAGTACAGTGGAACGCGGGTAACCGCGCGCTGCGCCATCGAGCAGAATCGGGACGTTTACGCCGTGCCCGGCAACGTAACAACCAAAAACGCATGGGGACCTAACACGCTGATTAAGCAGGGCGCAAAGCTCACCGCGACATGGGAGGATCTGTGGGAAGACCTTCCTTCGCAGATCCGCCTGCAGCTGGAGAAGCGGGAGGGGCTTGCATCGAATGCGACCCCTGCTGCATCGTTATTTAAGGAAGAGGGACTTTCACCTCACGAAACTCGCCTGCTTGCTCTTCTGCAGCCCGACGAGGCGCGGCAGATGGACGAGATCATGGAAGAGTTGGAGGACGAACTGAGTTCGTCGGAGATTTTTACCGCGCTCTTCGAACTGGAACTCGCCGGTCGCGTGCGGCAACTTCCGGGAAAAAATTTCGTCAAGTGTTTTTGATGTTTTCCCTACGGGAACTTGCTTCCAAGGAGCCCGATCAAGCATCTTTCGCCACAGCGCCGGTAGATTCGAAGTGGCAATGCGTGGTAGCTTCCACAAATTGACAGTGATATATGTGCCGGAGCCGCGTCTGTTAGGATGCGATCCGATTGCAAAGGAAAAGAATGAGTAAATCTCTGGTGATCGTCGAGTCCCCCGCTAAGGCGAAGACGATCGGTAAATATCTCGGCAAAGACTTCACGGTGGAAGCCTCCGTCGGTCACATCATGGATCTGCCGAAAAGCAAGATCGGTGTAGACCTTGAAGGCACGAAACCCACCTTCGAACCGGAACTGATTGTGATTCCCGGCAAGGAAAAAGTTGTCGACCGGCTCAAAAAGCTGGCCGCCAAGGCCGATAGCGTCTATCTCGCGCCTGACCCGGATCGCGAAGGCGAGGCCATCGCCGCACATCTCGCCGATGTGCTGAAAGATTCAGTCAAGAAGAACGCGATTCATCGCGTCACCTTCAACGAAATCACCCCCAAGGCCGTGAAGGCCGCCTTCGAGCATGCCCGCAGCGTCGATCAGGATCTGGTCGATGCGCAGCAGACGCGCCGCGTCCTCGACCGCATCGTCGGCTATCAGATTTCGCCGCTGCTCTGGGACAAGGTGCGCCGCGGTCTATCTGCCGGCCGCGTGCAGACCGTCGCCCTGCGCCTCATCGTCGAACGCGAACAGGAGATCAAAGCCTTCAATCCGGTCGAGTACTGGACCATCGATGCGGATCTGCATCCTTCGCCGAAAGGCCAGGATTTCACCGCACGCTTCATCGGCATCGACGGCCAACGTGCGCGTGTCGAAACCGTCGACGCGCCGTCCCTGCCCGATCAGAAATTGACCGATGCAGCCGTGGCGCAGCTCAACAAGGCTGTGTGGTCGGTGCGTGATGTGGAGCGCAAGGAGCGCAAGCGCAATCCCGCCGCCCCCTTCACCACCAGCAAGCTGCAGCAGGATGCCTCGCGCCAGCTCGGCTTCAACGTCAAGCGCACCATGGGCGTCGCGCAGCGTTTGTATGAAGGCATCGACCTCGGCAGCGAAGGCGCCGTGGGTCTCATCACCTACATGCGTACCGACTCCACACGCGTTGCCCCCGATGCCATCAACGCGGTGCGCGGATGGATCAAAGGCAAGCTGGGCGAGAAGTATCTGCCCCAGACACCCAACGTATTCAAGTCGAAGAAGGATGCGCAGGACGCGCACGAAGCCATTCGACCGTCGAATACCGATCTGCATCCCGATGAGATCAAGAAGTATCTCTCCGACGAGCAGTACAAGCTCTACAAGCTCATCTGGCAGCGCTTCGTCGCCTCGCAGATGATGCCCGCGATCTTCGACCAGACCACCGTCGACATCATCGCCAAGGCCGATCGCAGTTACGACTTCCGCGTCACCGGATCGGTCGTCAAGTTCGAGGGCTTCCTCAAGGTCTACGAAGAGTCCAAGGAAAAGAAGGACGAAGACGACGAAGCTCTCTCGAACAAGCTGCCCTCGCTGAACGCCGGCGACAAGCTCACATTGAAGACGCTCAAGCCGGAGCAGCATTTCACCGAGCCGCCTCCGCGCTACAACGAAGCCTCGCTGGTGAAGGAGCTCGAAGAGCAGGGCATCGGACGGCCTTCCACCTACGCGTCGATCATCAACACCATCCAGGATCGCGAGTACGTGCAGAAGATGGGCGGCCGCAACGGGCGCTTCGTCCCGACTGAGATCGGTACCGTGGTCACCGGTCTGCTGGTGAAGAACTTCCCTTACATCTTCAACACCAAGTACACCGCAAAGCTCGAAGAAGAGCTCGACGACATCGAAGACGGTAAAGAGAAGTGGACCACTCTCCTCGGCGGCTTCTATGGGCATCTTCAAGGCGAACTCGCCGACGCGAAGACGCAGATGGAAGACATCAAGCGCATGGAGATCAAGACCGATCAGACCTGCGACGTCTGCGGCTCTCCCTTGGTCCTGAAGTGGGGCAAGTTCGGCACCTTCTATGCCTGCAGCGCTTACGACAAGAAGAAAAAAGGCAGCTGCACTTTCACCAAAGAGAATTTCGAAGCCAAGCCGAATCTTGCCCTCTCCGGCGGCGATGAGGCCGAGACGGAAGAAGAGTTCTGCGAGAACTGCGGCCGCGTGATGGTGCTGCGCAACGGTCCGTGGGGTCCGTTCATGGCCTGCCCCGGATACAACGAGGATCCGCCCTGCAAGACGGTGCGCCGGCTGAACCAGAAGGTGCAGCAGAAGCCCCCGCAACCGCTCGACGAGAAGTGTCCGAAGTGCGGCGAGCAGCTCTTGCTGCGCAACGGACAGTACGGCGAGTTCGTCTCCTGCTCCGGATATCCGAAGTGCAAGTACATCAAGCAGAACACCATCGGCATGACCTGCCCCAAGTGTCACGTCGGCGATGTCGTCGAGAAGAAGGCGCGCCGCGGCAATATCTTCTACAGCTGCTCCGAATATCCGAAGTGCGACTTCACGGCGAACTACAAGCCGGTCGACAAGAAGTGTCCGGAGTGCGGCAACTCCTACCTGATGGAGAAGACGCTGAAGTCCGGTGTCTATCTCGTCTGCCCCAACAACAAGAAGCCCGCAGCCGACGACGAGGAGACGCCCAAGAAGCGCGCCAAGAAAGGCGCAACCGAGAGCGAGGTCGCCTGCAGCTATACCAAGCGCATCGGCGACGCGCCGGTGGCTGAAGAACGGCCGCTGCCCACAGCCAAGACGCACGGTCCGTTGGTGGAGCAGCCGGTCGGCTGATGCTCAAGTGTGGACGAGGGAAATAATTCTCCCGTCCACGCTTGATCGCTCCTCTCTGAAGGAATTCTCAAGCAGTTTTCTTATAAGTCTGTATTCTCGAACCCAGCATGATGCGGTACGAGGTCGTCAATTCGCTGGAGCTTCCGCTCCTCGCCTTGCAAGCGTTCCAGATCGTCTTTCTCTGGATACACGACTGGGTTCCGCTTGGCCGTCTCAACGATGTCTCCGCGGTGCGCAGTCAGGACACTCGCCGGCGCCTGGTGATCGTTACTCTGATCCAGAGCGTGCCCTACACCATTGGTTTTGTCTTCAGCGCGCTGTCCTTCGGGAAGCGCTACCCGCATTGGCTCGATCTCTGGCTCTGGATAAGCTATGGGCTGCTCTTTGCAGGCCAGCTACGGGCCTGGTGGGTGCCCTACCTTCTGCGACCGGAGCCGGAGCGGGCTGCTCGCTATCGGCGCATGTTCGGCAACACTCACACCTTCCTGCCGCCACACAATGGGCTTGTGCCAAACACCGCGCATATCCTGCTACATATCGCCACCGCAGCAACCTTGATCCTTTTGTGGATAAAGCCGAACGCGTGAGCAACCAGCGCTGGCCGTATTTGCCGTCACCAAACTCGCTGTGATTGCAACTGGTTCTTCTCTTCCTTTCCCTCACCGCTCATTCCTTGTAGACTCGTCCGCGGAGCCCCGTATGTTCGAATCGACCCTCGCCACCGCTCAGGACGCCGAGCTGATCCTGAAGCTCTATAAGCTCCGCACTGAATCGACCATGCGGGAGGCCCGCAAGTGGGTGGTTTGTGAATTCTTTCCCGACACCCCCGAACAGGTAACCGCCCTGCAGTCGAACATCTCGACAACCGAATCCGCCTGGCTGCGGCAGGTCTGCTCCTACTGGGATATGGCGGCGGCCTTCGTCCTGCACGGCGCCCTGAATGCCGAGCTCTTCCTCGATTGCAATACCGAGCCGTTCTTTCTCTATGCCAAGTTTCAACCGCTCTTGCCCGAAATCCGCAAAAAGTCGCCGCGTTTCTTCGTCAAAGTCGAGCAGATCATAGCGGAGTATCCTGCAGCCCAGGCGCAAGTAGACCTCATGACGCAAGGCATGCCTTCGCGCAAGGCGGCAGCCCAGGCGGAAAAGGACAGCAGCCCGTATCGGTAAGCCCGCAGGCTGCCGCCCAACGCCTGCTGCTCGGTGGCCAGCCGAATATCCGCACTCTGGGTTGGCAGTTCGGATTCCACAGGACCCTCCCCGCGCCCTTTGCATCTGCACGCCGTCCGCCGCATCTGCTAAGGTGAAGTGTCAGATTTTCAAGGAAAAAGGTTTCGCGGGAAATGGCAAAGGCAATTTGGAACGGCAAAGTTGTCGCGGAAAGCGAAGCGACTCAGACAGTTGAAGGCAATATTTACTTCCCGGAGACTTCCGTGAACCGGGACTACCTGCGTCCCAGCTCCACCACGTCGACCTGCCCCTGGAAGGGCCAGGCTCGTTATTTTTCTCTAATGGTCGACGGCCAGGAGAATCAGGACGCCGCCTGGTATTACCCCGATCCCAAGCCCGCCGCCCGCAATATCAAAGGGCACATGGCCTTCTGGCGCGGTGTCGAAATCGAGAAATAGCCGAGCGCGCCCGAGCTCCCGGCGCGTTGCTTTCTCATCCCAAATTTATCTCCTCATTCGGAGCCAGGCATATATTTTATGTGCTGAATTTCTTGCGCGCGCCCCCTCTCCCCGAGCCCTTGACCCCGCCCTCACCCGTTAAATCATTCCCGCGGAAACACCGCTTCCGTCCCCACCACAATTTTCACGCCTTGATTCAAATCTCCGCTTGACACGCCCAAATCTGTAAGCCAATACTTACCGTAAGTGGATACTTACGTTCAAACCGCGCTCGAGGCTCTCGGAGACGGAACCCGCATGGCCATCTTCCAGAAACTTACCGCCGGCCCCTTAGCCGTTCATGAACTTGCCGGAACGTTGCCGGTCAGCCGTCCTGCCGTCTCCCAGCACCTGCGCGTGCTCAAAGAGGCTGGATTGATCACCGGCAGCAAGAACGGGACCCGCCGCGTCTACCAGTTGAATCCCGAAGGCATCGCCCGCCTGCGTGCGCACTTCGACCAGATGTGGGGACAGGCCATGAGCGCGTTCCAGAAAACCGTGGAAACAACCCGGCCCGAAAGCCGGACCGGAGAAAATGATGACCCAAACCATGAGTAGGCCCGTACAGGAAGCCGGCGGGGAAGCTGCCGCTGTCCGCAAGAGCGTGCGCGTGCAGGCGCCGATCGAACATGCCTTCCGCGTCTTCGTGGAACAGATGGAGACGTGGTGGCCGGCGACCCACCATATCGGAAAAACTCCCTTCGCAGCCATCTTCGTCGAACCTCGCGTCGGCGGCCGCTGGTACGAGAGAAATGCCGACGGGCAGCAATGTGAGTGGGGAACGGTATTGGCCTGGGAGCCCCCGCATCGGGTCGCCTTGTCCTGGCACGTCGGCCCCGGACACGACCAACCGGATTGGGTCTGCGACCCGGATATCGCCAAGGCCAGCGAAGTCGAGATTCGATTTACCGCCGAGGGACCGGGAACCACTCTGATCGAGCTGGAACACAGCAAGCTGGAGCGCCACGGCGAAGGTTACGAGCAGTTGCGCGCCATCTTCGACGGTCCAGGAGCTTGGATCACCATCCTTGAGCTCTTTGCCAAGGCCGCGGAGAAAGAGGCTCGGGAATGAAGGCTAGCCTCTCCTTGCGCATTGCATCCGTGCTGACCTTCATCCACGCGCTGCTCCACACCGTAGGCGGCATGCTGGGCAAGCCTGCGCCCGGCCCCCAACAAATCGCGGTGGCGGCGATGAAGGTCAACCGTTTTCTCGTCCTGGGAAACCTGCGAAGCTTCTGGGATTTCTACATGGGTCTCGGTTTCGGCGTGAGCATCTCCCTCACCATCGACGCCCTGATTTTCTGGCAGCTCGGCTCGATGGCCAAGACCGATTCCGGCCGGCTGCGGCCGCTGTATCTCCTCTTCGCCATCGAATACGCCGCACTCGCCGTCAATTCCAACCGATACTTTTTCATCGGGCCGGTGATCGCCGAAATCTTGATCGCCTTTTGCCTGGGATGGGCGATCTTTGCGCCGACGTCGATCGAGCAGAGCAAATGGAACCGCCGGCCAGCCACGGAACGGATACAAACCTGACGCCGCGATACGCATCCGTTGAGGCATGATCTCCTGGATCCTTGCCCTACTGCGTTCGCACCAGCGCGACTGGACGATTGGCGTCATCATCCTGGTTATTGCCGTAACCGTAAGCGCGAATGCTCAGCGCATCCTGCTCGGAAGCCTGAAGAGGCTTCGGCCGAATCGCGAAGGCGACAGCGGCGGCCATTCCTTCAAAATTGTTGCCCGCATTCGCCGGCCTGCGCAGGCTCTGGTCATCCTCACCGGCGTGGGCATTATCCTGCCCCTGCTCGGCGACGTCCCTCCGCACTACCTGGAGATTCTGCAGAAAGCTCTCGCTGTCCTCTGGTTCCTGTCTCTGGGATGGCTGCTCGTCGCGCTCGTCTACTGCGCCGAAGATTTTCTGATGATGCGCTACGACATCAGCGTATCCAACAACCTCCGCGCGCGCCGGGCGCGGACGCAGATGCAGCTGATGCGCCGCATGGTGATCACCCTGCTGATCATGGTCGACGCCGGCCTCATCCTCTCCGTCTTCCGGGATTCTCAGATGTGGCATTACGGCGCCGGTCTGCTGGCTTCCGCGGGATTGGCCAGCCTGGTGCTCGCGACCGCTGCCAAAACCTCGGCCTCCAACTTTCTCGCCGGCCTGCAAATCGCCATTACCGAGCCCATCCGGCTGGACGACGTGGTCATTGTCGAAGGCCAGTGGGGCAGGATCGAAGAGATCACCACCACCTACGTCATCGTCGCCATCTGGGACCAGCGCCGGCTGGTGGTGCCGCTCACCTACTTCATCGAGACGCCCTTCGAGAACTGGACGCGCAATACTTCCGATCTGCTGGGCACATCGTTCCTCTACGTGGATTACTCGGTGCCGGTAGAAGCTCTGCGCCAGGAATTTACCCGCGTGCTCGAAGAGTCGCCGCTCTGGGACAAGCGGGTAAACGCGCTGCAGGTGACCAATCTCTCTGAGCACACTATGGAAATCCGCTGCCTGTTAAGCGCAGCCGATTCCAGCCGGCAGTTCGATCTACGCTGCATCGTCCGCGAAAAGATGATTGCCTTCATCCAGAAGAACTATCCCGACGCCTTCCCGCGCACACGCTTCAGCGCGATATCGCGCCTGACCGAAAAGACACCGGCCGAGAACGATGGCCATTTAGCGATGCAGGGCTTCGATCATTCGCGGTAATTACCGATACAAATATCCCCATGAGTCGAGCCCCGCATCTCTCTTATTCACATGCACAGATCATGCCGGCAGGCCGGTACATCGAGCTGTTACTTCTGCTTCGCCGGTGTTTCCGTATGAATTTCAGTTAGCCATTTACCATTGCGTTTGACCCATACAGAGGAGGCCAGAAGATCCGCAGATATCTTCTGATCGCCGCACATTGCAGTGGCATCAACGCCGTAAACAATAGCGGCCGAGTTCGGAGTTAGTAAATGGACCTGAGGGTCTTTGAATTTAAAGTAAGAAATTCCGCAGTTTTTCATTTGGGCAAACATTTCATCTGCGGACCACGCTACTCCCGACGCATCGATATCGACGTAGCCCGGGGCCAATAGCTTCTGAGCAGCGGGAATGTCGATCCGGGTTCCCACCCAGGCCTGCCATGACGCGGTTTCATTGGCGAGGATAACTTTCTTTACATCCTCTGCATGTAAGGGTCCCACGAAAGACAGGATTGTGAAAGCTACGGATACGAATTTCATTTTCAAGTGCAACGGACAGATCTCCCCAGGAAAGCAGAATAATTTCCTAGATATAACAACGTGAGGCGTAACTTATTTCACGAACGAACGATCGTTCGACGGGCTACCTTCATCGAATGCAATTTCCAGAAGCTCAGTGCGTATCGTCTTCACGATCATGCGAAATCTCGTGCCGGTCCCCACAGGCTGGCGACCTCCGGCGCTAGCGGAACAACTTCAAATCGATCGAGTCCGACATCGCCTTGTAGCCCGCATCGCTGGGATGCAGGTGGTCTCCATGATCGTTCGCCGGCAGGAACATGGCCGGGTTCTGCGGATCCTGCGTAGCCTTGTCGAAATCGATCACGCTATCGAAAACTCCGCCGGTCCTGATCCATTGATTCACCGCCTGCCGAACGACCTCGCCGGCTTGGGACGAATACCCGGCTCCCATGTAAGGCGTGAGCGTCGCACCAAAGACCTTGATGCCGTGCTGGTGGGCGCGAGTGACAAGCTGCGTCAGCGCAAAGAGGATGTCCGGAGCCGTCAACGTGCTTTCCGGATCGCCGGTCTTGGGAATGCGCCCGATATCGTTGATGCCCTCGAGAATGACCAGGTACTTGACTCCGCTCTGCGCCAGCACATCGCGATCGAAGCGTGCGACTGCATTGGGCCCGGCGCGATCGTAAAGCAGGCGGTTGCCGCTGATGCCCTCGTTCAGAATGGAGAGGCCCGCGGTCTTCGCATCCGCATGCAATCGTTGAGCAAGAAGATCCGGCCACCGATGGTTGCCATCGACGGTGGAACCATATCCGTCGGTAATGGAATCGCCGAAAGTCACGATAGCCGCAGCATTTTTATCTGTCGTGCGCACATCGACCCCTTTGACGAAGCACCATGATTTCAGCGTTCGTGGATTCTCCAACGAGGCCGCTGGCGTCGCATCTCCTGCAGCAATGTAGTTGGTCGATGTCCCCAGGTCGTGGCACGTAGGAGTCGCAATCGGCTGCTCGGGCAGATACACACTGATCGCCAGATCGGCGAAAGCTGCCGCCGGCAGAGCAACTGGATCGCTCACCACCATGCCGCCGGCGGGGATCATCACCGTCGCACGGCCATTGAAGGTCAGCGCGCGATCGCTTCCCTCCTGAACCTTGCCCTCCCCGCCGCTGAGTGCAAGATGCGCCGCACCGACATTGAGCGATGCCGTGCCGAATTCATTGGTAAGCTGCACGCGAAGCGAATCTCCGCCCAGGCTGATGTGAACGATGTTGCGATACGTGGAGTTCGCCACCAGCTGATCGATATTCACCGCCATCGGCGAAGCCGCCCATGTCCCCACCCACTGGGGAGCAGCTTTATCTGCTGCATTCGCGACCGCGCACCAGACAAGACCAAGCAGCACCGCACACCCAAATCGCATTCTTGAATTCATCATCGCTCTCAGTATTTTGAAATTAGTTTTCGGGTCGAAGGAAAGCCCGCTCCATGATAGAGCAGGCAAAACCCTGTTTAGTCTTCCGTACTTTTCCCAAAATGAAACGAATGAAAAGACTTTCGTCACCTCGACAGACCGATTGTCGTGGGAGTGTCGCAGGGAGACGAGTAGATTGCGTGAATCAGGCGGCTCGTTTGGAGGGCATCTTCAGTAGGTACTGGACGCCGTCTGAGAAACGGTTGCAGGGTCTTAGTCAGCTCTGGGAGTTCGACTCTCCTGCCCTCCGCAGCACTGCAGCCAAAGAATTTTAATGTACCGCAATAAGGTCAAGGCATATACTGGTGCTATTCTCAGACGGCAAGCTACTTACTGGCGGTGCTTCATAGCAAAAGACCTCGGCATGACTAACCGAGGTCTTTGCTTTTGCAGCTTGGTATCGCCGGTGTCCTTCGCAAATTTAGTAGGCTAAAGAGATGCCTGCAATTGCTTCCCTCGAATGCTCCCGCTGTCACCAGCATGTTTCCGCAGATCTTCCTCAGACAGTTTGCCCTCATTGTGCCGGTTCGTTATACGTCCGCTATGACCTCGACGAGGTCAAGAAAAATTCCACCCGGCCCACGCCCGGCGGATTGCAGAACATGTGGCGCTACTCCGCCGTTCTTCCCGACGTAGAGCCGGTTACGCTCGGCGAGGGATGGACCCCGATGCTGCGCAGCCAGCGCTATCCGCAGCTGTATGTAAAAGAGGAAGCCACCAATCCCACCGGGGCATTCAAGGCGCGGGGCATGTCGGCCGCTGTCTCCATGGCCAGGCACTATGGCCTCAAGAAGCTCGCTGCGCCTTCGGCAGGAAACGCCGCCGGCGCGCTCGCCGCATACGCCGCCGCTGCAGGGATCGAAGCCCATCTGTTCATGCCGCGAGATGTTCCCTTTGCCAATTACCTCGAAGGCGTAGCCTACGGTGCGCACGTAACGCTGGTCGACGGGCTCATCTCCGATTGCGGCCGCATGGTCGCCGAGCGCAAAGACGCCGAAGGCTGGTTCGATATCTCCACGCTCAAGGAGCCCTTTCGCGTAGAGGGCAAGAAGACCATGGGCTATGAACTGGTCGAGCAGTTAGGCTGGGAGTATCCCGACGCCGTCTTCTATCCCACCGGCGGCGGCGTAGGCCTCATAGGCATGTGGAAGGCCTTCGAAGAGATGGAAGCCCTGGGGTGGGTCAAACCCGGCAAGCGCCCCAAGATGATCGCCGTCCAGGCATCCGGATGCGCCCCGGTAGCCCGTGCTTACCGCGAAGGCGCTGCCGTCTCGAAGATGTTCGAAAACGCGTCGACCTTCGCCGCCGGACTCCGCGTACCCAAGCCCTACGGCGACTACATCATCCTCGACGTGGTCAAGGAGTCGGGCGGAACGGTCATCGATCTCAGCGACGAGGCTATCCTCGATTCCCTCCTCGACTGGGCGCGCAACGAAGGGTTGCTGCTCTGCCCCGAGGGCGCGGCTGCCACCGCAGCCTACGATCACCTGATCAAGACCGGCTTCCTCAAGCCTTCCGACCGGGTCGTGCTCTTCAACACCGGCTCCGGCCTCAAATACGTCGACATGATCGCGGAAGCCATGGGTTTGAAGCGGCCTGCGGAGAACGAGAGCCCCGAGGAAAAGAAATATCCCGAACGCAGCCCGGTGGGCGGAATCATTACTCCGGTTTAAATTCGGCATCGCAACCTCCCGTAGACTGGAAGCCATGGCATCTCCGGTAAGGATTTCTCCGGTCAAGCTGGTGGCGATCGACATCGACGGAACACTGCTGCCCTCTGCCGGGACCGAGATCAGCTCTCGGACCCGGCGGGCGCTGCAGGAAACCGAAGCGGCCGGCATCGAGATCGTCATCGCCACCGGCCGGCGGCAGGCCTACGCGGCCCCGCTGATCCAGCCCGCAGGCTTGAAGCCTGCCACAGTCCTGATCACCTCCAACGGAACCGTCACCCGTACGCTGGGCGGCGAGCACCTCGACTGCTTTACCCTCCCCGTCGAAACCGCGCGCGAGCTCTGCCCCATCCTCCGCCAGTTCGGAGCGACAACCGTCTTCACCTTCGACCGCGAGGGTCCGGGCGAGCTGGTATTGGAATCCATCGCACAGCTGCATGCGCGCATCTCCCTGTGGGTCGACGCCAACCGGCGATGGATCGAGGAGGTTGTTCCGCTGGAACGGGCCTTCGATTCCGGCGAAGCCCCGATCCAAAGCATGGTCTGCGGCACCGTCGCCGAGATGCAGCGCGCCGAACTGTGGCTCGCCGCCAGCGAAATCTCCCGCAGGATCGAAGTCCATCGCACCGAATATCCGGGCCGCGATCTGACCATCCTCGATATTTTGCCGCCCGGCTGCTCCAAGGGCGTCTCTCTCGACCGCTTGGCGCGACAGCGCGGCATCGACCGCAAATCCATCATGGCTATTGGCGATAACTTCAATGATCTGGAGATGTTGCGCTTCGCCGGACAGCCCGTGGTGATGGCCAATGGCGCGCCCGACCTGCTCGCCATGGCCGAGCAGCAGGAATGGCGCATCGCCCCGCCCAACGATCAGGACGGCGTGGCCCAGGTTTTGGAGAGCGTGCTGGAGTCCATGGGCGTCCAGTCTGGTGAGAGAAATGCCCTGTAAGGCGCAGAGAGCGGGTAACTGGAGCATGGTAGAGTGAGCCTGATGGTGGGATTCGGCCGAAAAACAAGACTGCTTCGCCGCGTATTTCCAGTGATTGCGCTGGCGTCGCTGGCCATCCCCTGCGCCCGGGCCGCGGAGCACATCACCCTGGCCAATGGCTTCGACCTCATCTGCGACCATCGCGTAGCCGATGGCAGCCGCGTCCGGCTCTATATGGATGACTCGAACTTTGTCGAAGTCGACGCCGCCGAAATCACCGAGAGCGAGCACTTCGATCTGCCTGCTATCGCCTCCGCTGTTCCGGGTTCCGCCGCCCCTCAACCGATGCAGGAGAGCAAGCTGAGCGACGCCGAGCTGCACGAACTGCTGGCCAAGCCCAGCGCGGCCCACAATCTCGATGTCGACCTGCTGGCCAGCGTGGTGAAGCAGGAAAGCGGCGGCCAGGTGCGCGCCATCAGCCGCACCGGAGCTCAGGGCCTGATGCAGCTGATGCCCGGAACTGCCGCGGGTCTCGGAGTCAACGATGCCTTCGCGCCCGGACAAAACGTCAGCGGCGGCACCGCCTATCTGGATTCGCTGTTAAAGCGCTACCACGACAACCTCGCGCTGGCGCTCGCGGCCTATAACGCCGGACCGGGCGCAGTCGACAGGTGGCATGGCATCCCTCCCTATCGCGAAACGCGCGCCTACGTAGCGCGGGTTATCCACGAATTCAACCGGCGCATCGCGGCGCGCGGAAAGACCTCGGCGGTCAACTTGGCGTCGGCTGTGACGCCAAACCGCTAGAGCATGGAGAACGCTTGAAGAAAAATCAACTAATCCTGGGACTGCTCCTCTTCGCGGTCCTGGTGGGCCTGGCCGTCTATGCACAGCACCGGCACCCATTCGATTTCCACGCCTTCGGGCAACAATTCAAGCTCGCCGACTGGCGTCAGATTGCCTTTGGCCTGGGCTGCATTTATGCGGCCTATATCTTCCGGTCGGTCCGCTGGGCTCTCCTGCTTCGCCATAGCAAGAAGGTTCCGCTCCTCTCCCTGCTGGGAACGCAGGTTATCGGATTTACCGCCGTAGCCCTAACGGGTAGGGTCGCGGATCTGGTTCGCCCTTATCTGGTCTCGAAAAAGACCGGCCTGCCCATCAGCTCGCAGTTCGCTGTCTACATCGTCGAGCGCCTCTTCGACGCCGGATCGATGGCGTTGATCTTTTCTTCCGTCATTTTGCTCGCGCCCCCCGGAGCGCTGCCTCATCCCGAAGTCTTCCGCAAGTTCGGCTACTGGCTGTTGGCCGGAGCCGTCGGCGGTGCGCTCTTCCTGGTCGCGATACGCATAGCGGGAGAGGTAGTGGCCAGTCTGATGGAACGCACTTTCGGTCTGATCTCGAAAGGATTGGGACGCTCCATCGGCGAGAAGGTTCGCAGTTTCCGGACCGGCCTGGATACACTGCGCTCGCCAGTCGATTTCTTGATCGCCCTGGGCGTATCGCTGGCCATGTGGGGTCTTATCACCACCGCTTACGTTGAGACCGCCAGGGCCTTTGTGGCCAGCCCGCAACTCGCCTCGCTGACGCTGGCGCAGGGCATGGTGCTGATGGTATCCAGCGGCGCTGCCAGCGCGATTCAGCTTCCGATCCTGGGCTGGTTCACTCAGATTTACGCAGTAGCGGCAACGCTTGGAAAGCTATTCAACGTGACACAGGAGTCGGCAACGGCCTGTGCCGCAACGCTCCTGCTGGTAACGTTCTTAGGCATCATTCCGCTCGGCCTGATCTGGGCACGCATCGAGCATGTGTCGTTCAAGAAGGTTTCCGAAGAGAGCGGGCATGCGGCTGGGCAAGAGCCAGCCAGCGAGGAAGCGGTCAGCTAAAATCAGGTTTGCCGATGAAGCGGGTCGCTAAAGAAACGGTTAGCTAAAGGCGAGTAGCTACGACTGTTTCGCTGGCCGTTTCATGGCTGGCCGGTGTACCGCTAACCGCTTCATAGCCGCCCGCTTCTTAGCAACCCGTTTTACCAGCCACCCGCTTCACAGCGACTTCCTCACCGCCCGGCGAACCGCATCCGTGAAGATCCCATAAACCGCATGCGTCACCCACTCGCTGATCCGCTCTTGCGTCGGCTGCTCCTCTTTCGGAGCGGCCAGCCCCATCCGGGGCAGAATCGACTCGTGCGTGAGCCTGTTGAGCGTGAGCCCGAAAGCCGCGCCCTTCCAAGCGCCGACGGAAGGCTCCATCTCGACCAGCGCGCCGTAGATGCCTCCGGCAGCCGCTCCGAATCCCCAGTGAATGCCGTGCATCGCCGCCTGTTGCTGGGTAGGGGGAAGAGCATGTCCCGCAAACTGCTCGACAAGAACTACCGGCGGAGGTGTCTGCCCTGCAACGCGCGGCGGAAAGAGCTTCTCGGCGAGCACCTTGGCGCCGGCGCCGGCCAGTCCGCCGATCATGCCGGCCAATGCGCCTTTCAGGATGGAGCGTTCACGTGTGGTCATGCTGAATGAGATGCCGGCCAGCGTCGCAGCGCTCGGCGAAAGTCCTGCCAGGAAAACGGAATGACGCCATGAGCGCCGGCCCAACGGTTATCTTGCATGCACTCTGCCCCGGAGTTAGGCTCGGAGCATGGAAATCCATCTCACTCCCGACCAGGAAGCGTTTATCCGCGAAGCAATCGCCCACGGACGCGTGCAGCGCCCCGAAGAGGCAGTCGAGCAGGCAATGCGGCTCTGGGAAGAGCGCGAGCGAACCCGGCTGGAAATTCTGGCCGCACTCGAAGCCGCGGAGCTCGATATCAAGGCTGGCAGATACATCGAAGTCACCGATGAGTCGATGAAGCAGCTCGCCGAAGATGTGAAGCAGCGTGGCCGCGCACTGAAGGCAAAGGAACAGATCGTCGCCGCCCGATGAACTACGCCTTGTCGGTTTCTACGGTCCGCGAGCTTGACGAAATCTGGCACTACATCGCGGAGCAGAGTGGAAGTTTCGAGATCGCTGACCGCGTCGTCGATTCGATTACGGATCGCTTCCTGGCCATCGTGCACTCTCCTGGGATCGGTCGCAGCCGGGACGACCTGCAACCTGGATACCGCAGCTTTCCCGTGGGCCAATATGTGATCTTTTATCGCTCCGATGATGACCGCGTCGAAATCCTCCACATCCTGCATAGCAAACGCGACCTCGGGTCGCTGCTCAAGCCCGAATGAGCTGCCCGTGCCCGGCTGCTAGAATCTAGCTATACGAAATGAAGTGTCCTTACTGCGGGTTTGCGCAAGATCGGGTGGTTGACTCGCGCGAGAGCAAAGAAGCCGATTCGATACGCAGGCGGCGCGAATGCGAGCGCTGCAACAAGCGTTTCACCACCTACGAGCGCATCGACGAAATCCCCTACATGGTCGTTAAAAAGGATGGCCGCCGGGAGAAATTCGAGCGCCAGAAGGTGCTTTCCGGCCTGCTCCACGCCTGTGAAAAACGCCCCGTATCAGCCGGCAAGCTCGAATCGCTGGTCGACGAGACCGAATCTTTCCTCACCGAATCGCCTGAACGCGAGCGCACCACCACCGAGATCGGCGAGCTGCTGATGAGCCGCCTCAAAACGCTGGACACCGTAGCCTACATCCGCTTCGCCAGCGTCTATAGGGATTTCAAAGATGTCCGCGAGTTCAAGGAAGAGCTGGAGCAGCTGTTGACAGCGAAGGAAGCTAGAAAAGCGGGTGGCTAAGAGTGCGGGCCGCTGAAAAGCGGTTCGCTAAGAAACGGTTAGCAGGCTCGGTGAGCGAGAGAGACTTGTTTTGAAAATGTCGGCCGAAAGGCTAAAGCCATCACCAACACCGCCGGATCAAGCAAAGGAAGCGAAGCATGCACAACAAAACCCGCCAACCGCTTCTTAGCAACCCGGCCTTCAGCTAACCGCTTTCCAGCGAAAGACAGAGCTTATGACGACGACGAAGAAAACGCACAAAGTTACGCTGATCCCCGGCGACGGAATCGGCCCCGAAGTTACCAACGCAGTTGTTCGCATCCTCGAAGCCACCGGCGTGAAGTTCGACTGGGAGAGCTATGCCGCCGGAGCCGAAGCATTCGAGAAGCACGGCGAATACGTTCCCAAGGAGCTGTACGAATCCATCGAGCGCAACAAGCTGGCCCTCAAAGGACCGGTCACCACTCCCGTAGGCGGCGGCTTCACGTCGATCAACGTGGCCCTGCGCAAAAAGTTCGAGCTGTACGTCAATTTCCGCCCCATCAAAAACCTTCCCGGCCTTGAGACCCGCTATCCCGGCGTCGACCTGATCATCGTCCGCGAGAACACCGAAGGCGAATACGTCGGCCTGGAGCACGAAGTGGTGCCCGGTGTAATGACCTCGCTCAAGGTCATCACCGAGAAGGGCTCGACCCGCATCGCGCAGTGGGCCTTCGACTATGCGCGCAAGCACAAGCGCAAGAAGGTTCACGCCATCCACAAGGCCAACATCATGAAGCTGTCGGACGGCCTGTTTCTCAAGTGCGCGCGCAACATCGCGAAGGGCTTTCCCGAGATCACCTACGGCGAGCACATCATCGATAACACCTGCATGCAGCTGGTCACCAATCCCTATCAGTACGACACGCTGCTGCTCCCCAATCTCTACGGCGATATCGTGAGCGACCTCTGCGCGGCCTTCGTCGGCGGTCTGGGACTCGTCCCCGGCGCGAACCTGGGCACCGATGCGGCGATCTTCGAAGCCGTTCACGGCTCGGCTCCGGACATCGCAGGCAAAGACATTGCGAACCCGACCGCGCTGCTGCAGTCGGCAATTCTGATGCTGCACCATATCGACGAGGCTGCAGCGGCGGATCGCCTCCAGACTGCTCTTGAGCGCGTCTACACCGAGAAGAAGACCCTGACGCGCGATGTTCACGGCACAGCCGGCACCAGCGCCTTTGCCGACGCGGTGATCGCAGCCATGGCCGTAACGGCATAACCGATGCTTCTCCACTCCACAGCACGTAGAGGGATATCGATGCGAAAAATACTGGGCATAGCGCTCTGTACTCTGGCTCTCGCCGGCGCCGGCTGCAAGAAAGCCGCGACCGGCGGCGACGGCGCGATGAAGAACTACGTCACCATCGATCCCTCGACCGCTGGAACCATCAGCGGAACCATCCATTTCACCGGACAGGCTCCGGCCCGTGTCCAGATCGATATGGCGCAGGACCCGGCCTGCACCTTCGCCGACACCAATTACACCGAGCAATACGTGGTGCATGACGGCGGCCTGCAGAATGTCTTCCTCTATGTGAAAGACGGCCTTGGAAACAAGGCCTACGCTCCGCCTTCCACTCCGGTAGTGATCGACCAGAAGGGCTGCAGATATATCCCCCATGTCTCCGGCGCAATGGCCGGTCAGCCCGTGAAGTTCACCAACAGCGACGGCACCATGCACAACATCCACATGACGCCGACCCTCAGCACCAACCAGGCCGTCGACATCTCCGAACCGCCGAACGATGCCGCAGGCGAAGCGCGCACCCTCACCACGCCCGAGCTGATGATTCCGGTGCGCTGCAACAATCACCCGTGGATGCAGGCCTTCCTCAACGTCGTAGCCAATCCCTTCTACGCGGTCTCGGACACGAATGGCCACTTCACCATCACCGGCCTGCCGCCCGGAACCTACACGGTTGTGGCTGTACATGAAACCTTGGGAACGCAGACCGCCACCGTAACGGTGACCGCAAAGCAGACGGCAAGCCAGGACTTCACCTACGCTAGCAGCAGCGCCGCAAAATAGAGTCGCATCACGTTCTCGCCACGCGGCTCACCTTAGGGTGGGCCGTTTGCTTGAGAGCGATACCGAAACTTTACAGAGCACCGTCATTATGACGACTAGGCGAGGAAGAATCTCGGCGCAGTTTGCGCACCGGCATACTGGCAAGCAAAGGCGCGATGAACAGGACGAATCCGCCATTTGTAAGCAGACTTCGCCGGAAACCCAGCAAAACCAAAGTGTCGAAAAGTGTTAGGTTGTTGGCGTGAAACCTTACCCTAAGTATCTCGACTGGCTTCGCTATATTTGTGCCGTCTTGTTGTGCTTTTACGGAGTAAGCAAGCTCACCGGCCATCAGCTCGTTGTCCCATCGTGGGTGGCGCAAAAGCCAATCGGCTCGCTCGATGGTTACACGCTGACCTGGTACTACTTTGGCTACTCGCATACTTACAAATACATCCTTGGCGCTATTCAGGTCATTTGTGCGGCTCTGCTGTTGTTTCGCAAGACGGCCTTGCTCGCCGCTTTGATGATGGTGCCTATGATGATCAACATTCTGCTCATCAATATCTTCTATTCAATTACGTTTGGCGCGGAGCGCACCGCTACATTCATTCTCGGGTGCATGTTGCTGTTTTTATGGCATCAGCGTGAGGCGCTTATCGAGACACTCTGGACTAGTCAGCCCACCGAGTCTAGTCCCGCACAGAAGCGCCATTGGTTCGCCCGCGGGTTAGTGCTGCTTTTCGTAATAGGCGAGATCGTATTCGGCACTGTGATGGGTCATCCTCATTAGGATCGTTCACGTATGGATAACTTCAGAGTCCCTGTTACCGGCGCTCAGATGCCTTCGTCCCGCAAACAACTCCCCAGTGCCGACGGGGCGAAGTGTGTCGACAGGCCTCTTCCGAATTCAGAAAGACGATCCGTTAAAGATTGGAAAAGTGATCTGAATCGTCATAATCGGTCTCGGCCTCGGAGACAGAATCGGAGTCATAACCGCTTGATTTGGGGCGGTCGGAATAGGAGAGAAACCGGCTTGGAACCGTTCCCTCGGTATGGAACTCTCCATCTTTCTTAACGTATGAACTCGCCTGCCGATTTCCGGCAAACTCCTTCAAAAGACCCTTTGTACCTTTGAAGGACGTATCCTCTACATCCGGTTTCCCTTTGAGCTTTGCGTTAGCAAGCTTGCGAGCTTTCAGCGTTGCCTGCTCTCCCCCATAATTTTGAGGGTGCGTGGCTGCTTTTGGATTCGTGAAGGAGGTGAACGGACTGTTTCCCTTTTTTGCGCGGCCTTCACGCGTCTTCTGAACCACCTCATGGTCGAGACGGGTGACCGGTTGTCCGTTATAACTACCGTTGCCTGCCGGCATTAGATTGCCATTGCCATCCCGATGAGACTTTTTCACTCCGCGGTCGTTGCGCTGCGCACTGAAGTTGTCATCGTTTCGCGTGACGCGACGGGGAATATTCATGATCGCCGGGTTAGTTGTATGAGCCGGAGCCGCCGGGGTTGCGGTACTCTGTTGCGACTGGCCTGCGGCTGCATGAGGACCGCCATGTTCAAAGTCATGGCTTAGGCCCGCGAGTGCCTGGGTGTTGGCGTCGTTCTCGTCAGGGGCCTGGGAAGTCATGGCCTCCGGCTGAGAGTCGGTTCGTGGAGGCAATTTGACATCGGGAGAAATGGGAAGCTGATCTTCAATCGGTATGGATCCGAATTGGATAGGAGAATTATTGTCAACCGGCATGGCTTTCCTTCTCGCTTTAAAACGCAGTCGCCTGGGAGAGGAACGCATTTTCCGGGAGCAGCCCTTACGCCCTCCCATGAATCCAGCCCCGACCACGCGAGCGCCCTTGGAAAGAAGAACCCGGCGGATGGCGAGCTATTCCACCTTTTCTCATGGATCTCCCCGGAAATTGAGACCTCCGGGAGTTCAGAAGAACATGGCAAGCGATCGCCTGTGCCTTCGGAGGTGCGTGCCATGATAATTTCAATGATTTCTCTCCGCAGCCTGGCAGTCCTTGCATGCGCGACCCTTACGCTGACCGGTGCCGCGCAGACGGTTGCTCCGCAGGCAGCGGCGATATCGACGCCGAAAAGCACCGCTCAGCTCATTGGCGTCGCTGCTGAGGTCCGGGAACTACAAAACCTTTCCCTCTCTCCCGCGTCCGCTGACCGCTGGCAGATTCTCTGGCTGCATCAGCACATCTACGAGCAGGTGACAGCCGCTTCGCTGCAGGTGGATGCCACCATCGCCCAGATCGACAATGAGATCGCACGCGCCAACGAGTTGCGCGGTCTGCTCTCCGACCGCCGCGACCGCAAGGTCAGTCGCGACAACCTGCTCAGCGTCATCTTCGGAGGCGCCATCGGAGCCACCAGCTCCGGTCTGCAGCTATCCTCCAGCCTGGATAAGCCCGCCGCCGCAGTCGGCATCGGCGCCGGTTCGTTTTCCGCCGGGCTGGCCCTCGCCGGCATTCACGCGCAACGCGGCGACACCAACCCGTTCGAATTCCCTTCCAACATGCTCGCCGAGTTCTTCGATCGGCCAGCCCTGCCCACCTGCCGGTATCCCACCACGGTGTGGACCTTTCTCAATGAGGTTCCGCCCATCGGCCCGCACGACGTCACCCGCAAGCAGGAGCTCCTGCGAACCTGGGTCCAGGTGCAGCGCATCAACTCCATGGGAGACGCGGTCAAGATCGCGCACATCACCAGCCAGCCCTCCGACTCCTTCAAGCTCAGCATCGACGACTTCGAAGACCGGGCTGCCATGCTGGAAGACGTTCGGGCGAGAATTTCCTATCTCAAACGCGATCTGGGCGAGCTGCTGGCCTCGTTGCCCCCCGTTTCTTTTGCACCCGGCGAAATGGGTACATCGCAAGACAATTCATCGAAGTGAAAGAAAACGATACACTGATCTGAAACAGTACTTCCCGGTTTCCGGCGTTCCCGGAGCTGGATACGTGGACCCCGGTCCGGTAAGGCAGGCTTGTCAAAGCACATGCGGCAGAAGATTGGAATTCTCGGCGCGACCGGCATGGTCGGCCAACGCTTTATTCAGCTCTTGGAAAATCACCCGTGGTTTGAAGTGGCCTGGCTCGCCGCCAGCGACCGCTCCAGTGGCCGAAAGTACGGCGACGCCGTGAAGTGGAAGCTGGACACCGAGCTGCCCGAGCGCATCGCCAACATGACCGTGTCGCCGGCCGTTCCGGAGAACGCTCCGAAGATCATCTTTGCCGCGCTCGATGCCGACATCGCTCGCGAGATGGAGCCGGCCTTCGCCGCTGCTGGATGCGCCGTGATCTCGAACTCCAGCGCCTTCCGCATGCACGAAGATGTTCCGCTGGTCATCCCCGAGGTGAATGCCGATCATCTTCCGCTCCTCGAGAATCAGTCATGGCGCAAGCAGTCGGGCGGCTACATCGTCACCAATCCCAACTGCTCCGCCATCGGACTCGTGCTGGTCCTCAAGCCGCTCGTCGAGCGCTTCGGCATCGAATCCATCTTCGTGAGCACCATGCAGGCGGTCAGCGGCGCGGGGTATCCCGGCGTAGCCTCGATGGACATCCTCGGCAACGTCGTTCCTTACATCAAGAACGAAGAAGAGAAGATGGAAGCCGAGACGCTCCGTCTGCTGGGCTCGCGTGACGGCAAGATCGTGAAGCCTCTCCCCGCGCGCATGACAGCCCACTGCAATCGCGTCGCTGTCGAAGATGGCCACACCGAGAGCGTGAGCGTGAAGTTCTCGCGCAAGCCCACGCGTGAAGAGATCCTCGCAGCCTGGCGTGAGTTCACTCCGCTCGCCGGACGTGATCTGCCCACCGCCCCCGCTCAGCCAATTGAATTCGTGAGCCTGGAAGACCGTCCCCAGCCGCGTTTGGACAAGATGCGTGGCGCGGGCATGGCATCGACGGTCGGACGCCTGCGTCCCTGCGGGCTGCTCGACTGGAAGTTCACCGTGCTCTCGCATAACACCATCCGTGGCGCAGCCGGCGCTGCGTTGTTGAACGCCGAGCTGCTGGTTTCACTGGGCAAGCTTGAGCCGGCAAAGCTGGATCGCGTGGCCGTCTCCGTATGAACAAGCTAGTGGTGATGAAGTTCGGCGGAACATCCGTCGAAGATGCCGTAGCCATCAACCGCACCGCCGGCATCGTGCGCGGCCGCCGCGACAAGGGGCTCACTCCGATCGTCGTGGTCAGCGCCATGGCCAAGGTCACCGATCAGCTGCTGGCCGCGGCCCATGCTGCAGGACGCGGCGACCGCACCGGGCCGCTGGCCATCATCGCCCGCCTGCGCAACCGGCATCTCGAAACCGCGAATGCGCTGGTCGATCAATCGGCCATCGGCGAGTTGACGAAGTGGATCGACGCCGAATTCTGCTCGCTCGATGAAATTTTGCGCGGCCTCGCTGCCGTCGGCGAGCTCACGCCGCGCATCAGCGACATGATCGTCTCCATGGGCGAACGCCTGTCGAGCCGCATGATCGCCGTGGGCTTCGCGCAGCGCGGTCTCGATGCCGTGCACGTCGATGCCCGCCAGTGCATCGTCACCGACAACCAGCACGGCAAGGCCGTTCCGCAGGATGCCCTGATCGAAGCTCGCCTCAAGGAGCATGTTCTGCCGCACGCGCTTGCCGGACGCGTCTGCGTGATGGGCGGCTTCATCGGATCGACCGAAAAAGGCGTGACCACCACACTCGGCCGCGGCGGCTCCGACTTCACGGCCGCACTGGTAGGAGGCGGCATCGACGCCGGAGCCATCGAGATCTGGACCGATGTGAATGGGATCATGACCACCGATCCGCGCATCGTTCCCGGAGCTCTGCGGGTGAAGACCATCAGCTTCGAAGAAGCGGCCGAGCTGGCCTACTTCGGCGCCAAGGTGCTGCATCCCGCGACCATCCTGCCCGCGGTCAAGAAAAACATTCCCGTCCTCGTGCTGAACTCGCGCAATCCCGAGAACGAAGGCACGCGCATCATCTCGCTGGCTCCGCACTGCAACAGCCCGTTCAAGTCCATCGCCGCGAAGCGCAAGCTCACCATCATCGACGTAGTCGCCAGCCGCATGCTGATGTCCCACGGCTATCTCAAGGCCATCTTCGACGTCTTCGACAAGCACAAGTGTCCGGTCGACATGGTCTCGACATCCGAGGTTTCGGTCTCGCTCACCGTTGACTCCAACGAGAAGCTGCCCGACATCGCCGCCGACCTCAGCCAGCTCGCCGACGTGAAGTACGAAGGACGCAAGGCGCTCATCTGCATGGTCGGCGAGAACATTCGCGGCCAGCAAGGCATTGCCGCACGCGTCTTCCAGGCGATTCGCCATGTAAACGTGCGCATGATTTCGCAAGGCGCCTCCGAGATCAACATGAGCTTCATGATCGAGGAGGATGATGCGGATGAGGCCATCCGTTCGCTTCACGCCGAGTTCTTCAAGGATCCCGACCCCGAGATCTTCGATGTAGCCGCTGCCATCGCGGCTGACGATGCCGTTCAAGCGGCCGGAAATATAGACGCCGTGAAAACGGCAGCGAGGTAAGACGAAATGCTGTTTCTGGTGCTGGGCCGTGGAAAGACCGGCAGTCTGGTTGCTGACGTGGCGCACGAGCGCGGCCATGGCGTGCGCGTCGTGGGCGAAGAAGAGAACCGCAACGCCGCGGCCCTGACTGGGCCGTTTCTCGCCGGCTTCGATGCCGTGATCGACTTCACCACTCCCGAGTCCGTCGTCTCCAACATGCGCGCCTGTCTTGCCAACGGTGCCCACATGGTCGTCGGCACCACCGGCTGGTATCAGCATCTCGACGATATGCGCTCGCTGGCGGCGCGCCGCGGCGCCGGCTTCCTCTACGGCACCGGATTTTCCATCGGCGTGCAGGCCACTCTGCGCGTGGCTAAGGAGTTGGCCAAAGCCGCTCCCCACTATCGCTTCACTATCACCGAGACCCATCACACAGATAAGAAAGATGCTCCTTCGGGAACCGCTCTCTCGCTCCGTCAGGCGCTTCAGGCCGCCAACCCATCACTGCAAGTCGAGATCGTCTCCAAGCGTGAGGGCGACGTGGCCGGTCTCCATGTGATCGAGGCGGTGTCGGAGAACGATCGCATCGAATTGAAGCTGGAAGCCTTCTCACGTCGTGGCTTCGCCGATGGAGCCGTGCGCGCCGCGGAGTGGATCGTCGGCAAGACCGGCGTCTGGGAATTCAGTACCATCGCCAGCGAGCTATAAAAGCCGCTGGCGTTCCAGTTCCCCACACACTAGACAACCCACCACGCTTGTCATCCCGAGCGAAGCCGAGGGACCTGCAGTTCTTCTCGCTTACTCGCAACTGCCCGATTGGAACCACAGCCTCTCAGCCTGTAAACTCGAATGGTTATGGACGTCCCGATTGGCTGTGGCACAGCGCTGGTGACTCCCTTCCGCCAGGATGGAAGTCTCGATGAGCAGGCGCTTTATTCTCTGGCGCAATGGCAGGTAGAGAGCGGCATCGATTGGATCGTTGCCTGCGGGACCACGGCCGAAACGCCCACATTGGACGACGGCGAGTGGCTGCAGGTGCTGCGCATCATCACCGAGGCGGCCGCCGGACGCATCCCCGTCTGGGCGGGCTGCACCCACAATGCAACCAGGCATGCGGTCGAGAAGGCCCGGCTCGCGTCGCGTATTCCCGGCATCACGGCGATCCTCTCCGCCAACCCCTATTACAACAAGCCCACACAGGAAGGCCAGTTTGAGCACTTCCAGGCCGTCGCCCGTTCTGTAAACCTGCCCGTCGTGCTCTACAACATTCCCTCGCGCACCGGCGCGAATCTCGAAGCCGCTACCGTGCTCAAGCTCATCGAAGCCGCGCCCAACATTCGCGGAGTGAAGGAATCGAGCGGCAACCTCGCTCAGATCACCGAGCTCATCACCCTTGCCCCACGCGATTTCCGCGTCTACGCGGGTGACGACAGCATGGCGCTTGGCGTAATTGGAGCAGGCGGCGCGGGATTGGTCTCAGTAGCCTCCAACGAGATCCCCAACGATATGGCTGAGATGATTCGCGCTGCACTGGAAAACGATTGGGCCACCGCGCGACGGATCAATCGCAAAAATTACCGCCTCCTGCTGGCCAACTTCTGGGAATCGAGCCCGGGACCGGTCAAAGCCGTGATGGCCATGATGGGCAAGCTCGGCGAAAATTACCGGCTGCCCATGGTCCCCGTAACCGCGGCCACCCGCGCCCGCCTCGAACGACTAGCCGGCGAGCTAGGTCTGCTGGTGCACAGTCCACAGGTCGAAGGCGACCTGCGCATGTTTTAACCTTACGAATTAGCGATCACTCAATAAATTTGTCATCCCGACCGGAGCGGAGGGACCTGCAGTTTTCTTTATGTCTGGCGTCCAGCGACACGCGCCTTCGGCGCAAACCCCAGGTCAACCTTTGATCCCGATCACTTCCAGATATTCGTTCTGAAGCGCTGTCCGGCCTGGACCACCTTCGTTGTGATCGGTCCATGCCTTTTCGAGGTCCGCTGCATAGCTCTGCTGTGTGGCCGCGTCCATGCGTTCGAATGCCATCTTGACTGGCCCGAAGTACTCGCGAAAAAACTGCACCACATCCTTGGGTGGAAACGGAAATTGGAAGAGCACCGCGCGAAGAGTCGTCTCTACCTGCAGGCCATGCGCGGCCAGCCTCTCGCGCACGATTGCCTGATCGCCCCACAGCCCGGGGGACGGAATATCCGCGGGCGGCGGCAGGTATTTGGCGGTTACCGCAGACATTTTGGCCCCCGCCCCGGTGAATGTCCAGTTGGCCATCGCGACCTTGCCGCCGGGCTTGCAGACGCGCGCCAGCTCCTTCGCCACCAGCTCCGGACGAGGAGCGAACATCGCCCCGAACATGGACATCACCACATCGAAGTGCTCATCGGGAAAAGGCAACTGCTCGGCGTCTCCCTCGACAAAAACCGCCGCCAGCTTTTCCTCTGCAGCCCGCTGCCGCGCCTGCTCCAGCAGATTCGGCGCGATATCGAGGCCCGTCACTGTGGCGCCCCTTCGCGCTGCTGGAATCGCCAGATTTCCCGTGCCGCAAGCCACATCGAGCACCCGCATTTCCGGAGTAATACCCAGCCGGCCGACGAACGTTTCAGCCTCTGAAGCCATCTGCGGCGCGACCTTGCCGAAGTCGCCCGACGTCCACGTCTTACGCATCGAGGCTTTGAGTTTTTCTATGTCCGTGCCCGTAGTCATTTCTTCTCCATATGCCGATATACAAACACGAATTAGATGTAACTCAATTGATTCTTGATGGAACGAAATGCGGACAAGCTTAACCCTCGATGACGATGTCCTGATGGCTGCAAAAGATCTGGCTGCGCGCCAGAACAGGTCGATTGGAGAAGTGGTCTCCGCTCTCGCCCGTCAGGGATTGCGGGCGAACCTATCGGGCGGCAAGCAGCGCAACGGCGTCCCCTTGCTGCCTGTACAGCCGCACGCGACACCCGGCTCGCTGGAGCTCGTAAACCAGCTTCGCGATGAGCAACCCGCATGACCTTTCTGCCCGACATCAATGTATTGATCGCGTTGATCGACCCCATGCACATTCATCACGATCCCGCCCACGACTGGTTCGCGGTGCAGGCACATGAATCCTGGGCGACCTGCCCCACGACCGAGAATGGCGTTCTCCGCATCGTCGGCAATCCCGCCTATTCGAACTCCCCCGGCACGCCCTCCGCCGTCGCAACATTGATGACGAATTTTTGCGCGCTGCCCGGACACGTCTTCTGGCCGGACGACGTCAGCCTGCTGGACCCCGGAAAATTTCAGACATCGCGGCTGCTCGCCTCCGCTCAGACTGTCGACACCTACCTCCTGGGACTGGCGCGAGCCCACGGAGGCCAGCTGGCAACCTTCGACCGTCACCTGATCACCGATGCCACCCACAACGGAGCACGCTTCCTCCACCTCATCCCCTGACCCCTACTCCCTGCCTCATTGATAAACTCAAGCAGGAATGCACGACTTAAATCTTCAATCACAGATAGAACACTTCTTCGCCGCAGGATCTTCCATCGCGGGCGATCCCGCGGCTATGGCCGCCTTCGAACAACTGCGCAACGCCCTCGAAACCGGCGCTCTCCGCTCTGCGGAGCCCGATCCTGACGCTCCCACCGGCTGGCGCGTGAACGCCTGGGTTAAGCAGGGCATCCTGCTGGGCTTCCGGCTAGGTCATCTGGAGACTTCGGGCACCGAGCTGCCCTGCATCGACAAGCACACCTTCCCCATCCGCAGATTCGAGCCCGAAGATGGCATCCGCATCGTGACCGGAGGCTCATCGGTTCGCGCCGGAGCCTTCCTGGCCAAGGGAGTCATCTGCGTCCCGCCGATGTACATCAATACCGGAGCCTATGTCGACGAGGGCACCCTGGTCGACTCTCACGCCTTGGTGGGAAGCTGCGCGCAGATCGGCAAACGCGTGCACCTCAGCGCCGCAGCGCAGGTCGGAGGCGTACTCGAGCCGGTCAACGCCAGCCCCGTCATCCTCGAAGATGACGTGCTGGTAGGCGGCAACTGCGGCGTCTATGAAGGCACCATCGTCCGCAAGCGCGCCGTGCTGGCGGCAGGAACGGTGCTCACCCGCGGCACCCCGGTCTACGACGTGGTTCGCGGCGAGGTGCTGCGCGCTGAAGGAGATAAGCCGCTCATCATCCCCGAAGGCGCAGTCGTCGTACCGGGTGCGCGCGCGGTGAACAAAGGCAAAGGCCAGGAATGGGGCCTCAGCGTCTACACCCCGGTCATCGTCAAATACCGCGACGAGAAAACGGAGCTGAGCCTCGCGCTCGAAGACCTGCTTCGCTAGCATCTCGACCGCTCGAAACACCCCGTACCAGTTCGTCAACGGGATCTGTGGCTATGGCAAATTGCATAGCAAAGTATTGATAGCAAGAACTTGAAGGGTACGGCCTTCAGGCCGTACATCAAAACGCGACTTCGCGCGGCTTCAGCCGCTGAGGGACGATCTTCTCCTCCAGCCCGGGTGCCCCACATCTCGATTTTGAGATGTGGGAATCCACGGCCCAAGACGCCGAAGGCGCAATCGCCTGGACGGCAAGTCCCGCCGAAGGCGCAGCCGCCTGGACGGCCAGTCCCTCCCAAATTGATCCACAATCCATGAATTCCCCCGGAAACTGCCGATAAAGAATCAAGGTATGGACCACGATTCATCAACAGGTAACCTCCCCGCTGCGACTATGCAACGGTCCGCACGTCGGTATATGGTAGGTGGTCGCCCTGCGTCCGGAGCCTCGGGACCGGTCCTTGGCGATCAGCATCCAATGAATTGGAGTATCGAATTATGTCGACCTTGCTTCACCCGGAAGTCGCTGTCCGGAAAGATTTTCTACCTCTCAATGGCACGGATTACGTTGAGTTTTACGTAGGCAATGCGCGGCAGGCAGCCTACTTCTATCGCGTCGCCTTCGGCATGAGCCTGGTGGCTTATGCAGGCCCTGAGACCGGTCTCCGCGACCGCGCTTCCTATGTCCTGCAACAGGGCAAGATCCGCTTCGTGCTGACCACCGCCCTCCGCCCCGACGGAGAGATCGCCCACCACGTCCATGTCCACGGAGACGGCGTGCGCGACGTGGCCCTGTGGGTCGACAACGCCAAGCAGGCCTGGAAGGAGACCACCAAGCGCGGCGCCCGTAGCATCCAGGAGCCCTACGAGCTCAAAGATGAATACGGAAGCGTAAAGCTGGCTTCGATTGCCGCGTACGGAGACACCATCCACACCTTCGTCGAGCGCGACAACTATAACGGTCCCTTTCTGCCCGGCTACCGTCCCGAGCCTGCCGACACCATCGCCCGTCCAACCGGTCTGCTTCATGTCGACCACATGGTCGGCAACGTCGGCTGGAACGAGATGAATCGCTGGGTCGATTTCTACGGCGATGTCATGGGCTTCTCGCTCTACCAGCACTTCGACGACAAGGACATCTCGACCGAGTATTCGGCTCTCATGTCGAAGGTGATGGCTAACGGCAACGGCCGCGTGAAGTTCCCCATCAACGAGCCGGCTGAAGGCCGCAGAAAGTCGCAGATCGAAGAGTATCTCGAGTTCTACCACGGCCCCGGAGTGCAGCACATCGCCCTGGCGACGAACGACATCCTCGGAACCGTGGCCAAGTTGCAGGAACAGGGCGTGGGATTTCTTAAGGTCCCGCACTCCTATTACTCCGAGCTCGAAGGCCGCGTAGGCAAGATCGATGAGCCCATCCAGGATCTGGAGGAACTCGGCATCCTGGTCGACCGCGACGACGAAGGCTACATGCTGCAGATCTTCACGCGTCCGGTAGAAGATCGCCCCACGCTCTTCTACGAGATCATCCAGCGCAAGGGCAGCCGCAGCTTCGGCAAGGGCAACTTCAAGGCGCTCTTCGAAGCCATCGAGCGCGAGCAGGCGGCACGCGGAAACCTATAAGCAAGTCTGAAGCGCAAAGGCGAGCCGGTCTTTACAGATCGGCTCGCTTTCCTTTTGCCGCCTCAGTCTCAGATTTCCCTAACCGAAAATTGACAGACCTGGCTTTTTCCCGCAGTTCGAAATCCACTAACATGCTGGTAATAGGAGGCTTCCTCATGCGTCTTTCCCGCCTTATTTGCTCCAGCATCCTGCTCTCCGCCAGCCTTCTCAGCGCCGAAAGCAAAAATCCCGCCGACTACCCTTTCCGCCTGCACATCTTCAACCGCAGCGAAACGGACTTCTATCACAATCGGGTCGAAGAGGAGACGAAGGGAGAAGGCCGCGCCAATCTCTTCGCCAACAATGACGTCCGCGGCATCGACTTCAGCTACGAGTGCTCAGAGAAGTTGAAGGCCTCTTTCGGCTATGAGACCTATCCCGCGAAGTGGAAGAAGCCGAATCAGGAGTTGGTAGTTTTAATGCCCGTCTTCGGAAAGCCCAACGCCTACTTCACCTGCGATTTCAAGACCCAGGTCAAGGACTACGCTTACGTTTCCCATAACGGTAGCCTGTCCTCGGAGTCGCCGGCAGACTTCAAAGACTGGATGAAAAAGCGCGACTACGACCCCGAGCACGGCAAGAATGTGCCCACCAAAGCAAAGGCAGCGGCTGCCGCTACAGCTTCCAAACCTGAATAGTTACACGCGACAAGTTTCGCCCAGGCTAGAGCATTTTTTCTATAGATATAGACCGAGGAGAGGTACTTTACACCGCTTTTCCGTTAAGAAAAGGTGCACTTAGCAAATTTCCAAAAGGATACGGTAATAGAAAAAATGCTCTAAAAAGCCATGCTGGTCCAGCGATGAAGCACAAGCATGGCTGCGCCTGAGGGTGCGCCGCCAACGCGATCAGTCGGCGACCATTAGCTCGCCGGGAAGAATCGGCCGCGTGCGCGGCAGCTTCCCGAAGGCGGCGGCAATGCCCATGGCAATCAGCACAGCGGAGTAGACAGCCAGCTTCACGATGTCGGTCGCATGCGTGCGTGGCATCGCCTTCCACAGCAGCAGCAGAACCACCTGTGCCGCCGTCACCGCCCACACCGCGCCATAAAAGTAGCGGCGCTCCACTCCTTCGCCTTTGGTCGACCGCCCCACGCGCGGCAGCAGTCCCAAGGCTCCCAGCGCCAGGACAACGACGCAGATCGGCGTGTATCCATGCGCGTAAATCTGCTTGAGATACCACTTGCCCGTAGCAACAGCGACAGCCAGTCCGATCAGGTTCAGCAGCGTGAAGTTGATCAGCGCATTCCAGGCAAAGCTGTAGCAGATCTTCCGGTAGAGCGGATTCGGCCGCTCCTCATTGAAGCGCAGGATGTAGGGCGCAGGCTCAGCTCCCGGAAGTTGGCCGTAGAACGCCGCGGTTCCCGTAGCCAGCAACACCACGCCTAGCCAGATCAGGTTGCCGACGCTGCCGCCCTTCGCAAAGAGATCGAAGGTCAGCGGGCCCGGCGCAAGAAAAAATACCCAGATCCAGATAGGCCAGTGCGCCACCCGGTACCAGGGCTTGTTGCGGGTGCGCATCTTGCGCTCATCGAAAATTTCAGCTTTGACGGTGTAAGCCATGAACCTATTCAGCGCAATTGAAATTCCCTGCGGACGTCATTCGGCTGACCGAAGGGAGAAAGAACCTAGGACGACCCAACGAGCGAGTCAAACACAATGATCTTGCAGAGGACGGGGTTTCATCCCCTGAGCAACCAACTACCGAGAGCTGCCTGCCCTTGTTGCAACCCCAGGCCCCTCTCGGAAATTGTCATCCTGAGCGAGCAAAGCGAGTCGAAGGACCTGCAGTTTGCTCGCACTGCCACCATCTTTGTATTCGCAGCCCAGAATCCGAATTCAGGAAGAAGCAAGTCTACAGAGCCAGGGTGGCTAAAAAATGATTCGTATCGGTCCCTGAAAATGATTCGTATCAGGGCATGGCTTCAACCATGCCACTCCCAACCCTCGAACGATACGGCTATAGCCTCTGAGAATACTTAGTTCTTCAGCGCCGCCTCGATCGCCGCCGTCACCTGCGGCGAATCCGGAGTAACAGCGGGCTCGAAGCGAGCTACCGGCTTGCCGTTGCGATCGAAGAGAAACTTGGTGAAGTTCCACTGAATGTCGCCGCCAATTTGCGGATTGGTCGCCTTATCGGTCAGAAACTGGTAGAGCGGAGTCTGATCATCGCCCTTCACGGAAACCTTCTCCATCATCGGAAAGGTGACATTGTATTTCCGGCTGCAGAAGCTCTTGATCTCGGCATTGGTGCCCGGCTCCTGGCTGGCAAAGTTATTCGCTGGGATGCCCACAATGACCAGCCCCTGGCCCTTGTACTTCTCGTAGACCGATTCGAGAGCCGAATACTGCGGCGTATAGCCGCACTTGCTCGCCACGTTCACCAGCAGCAGCACCTTGCCGTGGTACGCGTGCAGGCTGGTCGGCTTGCCATCAATCGATTTCAGCGTGAAGTCGTAAACGCTCCGTGCAACGGCCATCGCAGAGCCCACTCCCAGGCACAACATCAGAACAGCGGCAAACTTGCGCATCTTCCCCTCCGGATACTGACGCGATCATAAATGATCGCCGAAAATGCAAATGTCATTTCCCTGCGAAGACCGCAGAGGATTTCCGTCCCACTCCAAATCCCTCTGCGCTCTCCGTGAACTCTGTGGTGAAAACATCTTAGCTGCGAAGCGAAGAAACAACGCGGCCCACGGGCTCGAACTCAAGCTCGATCGACTCATCCACAAGAGTGAACCGCACATCCTCGAGAGAGCGCACGATCCAGTCGGCAGCAACGAGGCTTTCCACGGAATGCGAAAAGAGCGTGGCCAGAACCTTGCAGCCGGCGGCCTGCCCGGCCTTCGCGCCCGAGGCTGAATCCTCGATCACCAGGCATTCCTCCGGCTTGAGGCCGAGCAACGCCGCACCGCGCTCGTAGGGCTCGGGATCGGGCTTGCCTTTCGTGACCATATCCGCGGTAATCATTCGCGACGGCACCCGGATGCCCCCAGCCTTCATCCGGCTCCGCGCCAGCCGTTCGGTAGCGGAAGTCACCACGGTCCAGTATTTCTCCGGCAGAGTTTCCAGCAGAGGCTTCACCCCGCCCAGAATAGCCAACCCGTCGTTATCTTCCACTTCCAGGTCTTCAATGTACTTTAGCTCCTCGTCCGCGTTCAGATCCGGGCGGAGGAAGCGCACCGTCTCGATCGCCCGGCGGCCATGCGCCGTCTGGATAGCCTCAGCAATGTTCATCCCATGCTTTTCGGCCCACGTAGTCCAGCTGCGTTCGACGGAGCCCAGGGAGCTGACCAGAACGCCGTCCATATCGAAGAGAATGCCGCGAACGGTAACTTTCATAGCTCCAGACTACCAGTCGGCCCGCAACAATTTGGATAAGAGGACCGTGCCGACCGCCTGCGCGTAGAAGACTGGACGCAGTCCCTAGTCTCCTGAGCCATTGATTCCTACATCAATTGTCATCCCGACCGTAGCGAAGCGAAGTGGAGGGACCTGCAGTTCCTACTGCGGATGCGAACGCAGAACATTAGCTCGGTTTCTTTTAGCTCAATTTTTTCGAGAGAAAATAACGGGTGTGCTCGCCAGGATAATTCGGCAGTTCTGCAAAAACCGCATAACCCTGCTTCTCGTAAAATCCCCGCGCCTGGAAGCTGAAGGTATCGAGCCAGATGGAGTGGCAGCCATGCTTACCAGCCTGGACCTCGGCCTCGCCGATCAGCCGCCGTCCATAGCCGCGCCCCCGGACATCGTCCGCAACCCACAGTAGATCGATGAATAACCAGGAGTGATACATCTGCCCGAAGAGGCCGCCCACTAGCTGCTGCTCCGCATTTTTCAGTGAGAGCAACAGCGGGAGATAGTTCATCTCCGGCACGAACCTGCGGTTGTACTCGACCAGGCGCGAGCGCAGCTGCAGGATGCCATCCTGATCGAGCTCGGTTTGGATGGTGAGCGTAGGTTCGATGTCCACGCGAAAGCTCTAAAACAGAAACGCTGAAGCAGAAAACTCCGAAAAGATAACCGGGTGCCCCACATCTCGCTTCTGAGATGTGGGATACCACGAACGTCATTACGGCCACAGATCAAGCGCCGGACGGCCAGTCCTGCCCCACATCTCGCTTCTGAGATGTGGGATACCGGAACCGCCTCATCAAGGATTCGTATCAGGGCACGACTTCAGTCGTGCCGCTTCGAACCCTGTAAGGACTGGGCTTCAGCCCCTGAGCACGTCCAGCGATGGGCAGCCACAAATCATTGATGAGACCGGTCCTAGAGCTTGGCGAAGAAAGCCTTCATGCGATCCAGGCCCTCATCCACATCCTTGTGCGAGACAGCATACGACAGCCGGATGTGCTCCTTGGTCCCGAAGGCCTCACCCGGCACCGTCACCACATGGCCTTCATGCAGCAGCCGGGCCGCCAATTCCAGCGTAGTCTGCGCTCCGGGCTTGCCGAGATACGCCGACACATTCGGGTACACATAGAACGCGCCCTCCGGCTTGGTGCAGGTAATGCCAGGAATCTCTGCCATGCGTGTGAGGACTTGATCACGCAGCGTCAGATAATCCGCGCGCATCTCCGCAACGCATTCCTGCGAGCCGCTCAGCGCAGCGATAGCCGCCTTCTGCACGAAGTGCGCGGTCGATGAGGTCGACTGGCTCTGCAGCTTGCTCATCGCCGCAATGATCGGCTTCGGCCCCAGCGCGTAGCCGGCGCGCCATCCGGTCATGGCATAGGTCTTCGAGAGCGAACCCAGCACGATCACATGCTCTTTCGCTTCGGTGAACGAGCCGCCGCTCACCAATGCACCCGTGTATTGCAGATAGACATAGCACTCGTCGAGGAACAGGTAGATGCCGCGCTCATGCGCCAGCTTGACGATGCGCTCCAGGTCAGCAGGCGCAATCACCGATCCCGCCGGGTTCGACGGCGAGTTCAGGAAGATGGCCTTGGTGCGCGGCGTGATCGCCTTCTCCACCGCCTCGGCCGAGATGCGAAAATTCTCCGCCTCCTCCGTCTCGAGATAGACCACCTGGCCGCCCGCGTACTGAATGATGTCCTTGTAAGACACCCAATACGGCACCGGCAGAATCACCTCATCGCCATGGTCGATCAGCACCTGCACCAGGTTGAAGATGGCCAGCTTGCCGCCGGTGGTGAAGACCGCCTCTTCCGGCGTGTAGTCGGAGCCAAAATCGGAGGCGTGCCGCTGCACGATGGCCTTGCGCACGTCGGGAATGCCCGAGACCACGGTGTAACGCGTGAAGTTGCCGTTGATGGCCTCAATCGCGGCGTCCTTGATGTGGCGGGGCGTAGGAAAGTGCGGCTCGCCCGCGCCGAAATCGACAAGATTTACGCCCGAAGCACGCAGCTTGGCGGCTTCCGCGGTGACGGCCATGGTGGCAGAAACTTCGATACGTCCGATGCGATCGGCAAAGAGCTTGGTGGCAGAAGTGGTTCCAGACATGATGAAACTATTTTTTCAGATTTTCACCGCGCGCGGAGAAAGAAATGTCGATCACATCCCAGAAACGGCACGTTTGACGATTCCTCCACGCGCAGAGAGCGATCTCACCTGAACTAAGGTCCAGAGACGGTGACGTGAGTTAGCCCGCAACATTCCCTGTCACTCCGCATATGAATTGTCATCCCGACCGCAGCGAAGCGCAGTTGAGGGACCTGTAGTCCCCTACTGTCGCCGCAATAACAGCCCGATGGAAATATGCAGGACACTTCTTACTCAAGATTGCCGTTTCCTCACACGATATTGAAGCGAATCGAATCGTCCACAATGCTTCGTAAAAAGAAAAATGCACGCTGCAGCTCCAAGAGTTGCAGCGTGCATACAGTGTTCCGAGTGCAGCAGAAAGAATTTACTGGTTGCTGCCTTCGGTGAGCTGGGTCGCGACGGCCGAGAAATAGCCGAACAGGCCCTTGCCTGCATCGTTCGCCGTGAAGTAAACCTCAGCAGCGGGCGATTTCGAAGGATCGACGTTCGCCGGAGCTACGTTGCCGGGGCTGAGCGACCAGAGGCCGGGGATGGTAATCGGCTGGCCGGATGCATCCTCGAGCGTGCCTTCGAACTTGCCGGTGGCGAGATCAAAAGCGGCAATGGTGCCGGCGAAGGGCGTGGTGCCGCCGCCGCCGAACTGGCCGATCAACAGGTCATGGCTGAAGGCTCCGAAATCCAGCGGAGCCAGCGCAACACCCCAGGGAGCATTGAGCTGATTGACATGTTCCAGCCTGGTCAGAAGCTGACCCGACGAGCTATACACGTCGACATAGCCAAGGCCCTCGCCACCCTGACCCACCGGCACACCTTCTACCAGCTGGCCGTAGGTGACAACTACGTCGGGACCGATCGACGCCACGTTGAAGGGGGAGAAGTTTGCAGGAATTTCGTTGTCGGTAAAGGGCAGGGCCGGAGTGGTGGCACTGCGATCCTGATTAAACGCGACCTCGTTGGTGGTGATTTCGCTCAGGTTCACATGCTGAAACGCGTTGTTGTAGACGTCGATGCGGCTCCGTGAGAAGTTCGCCACATACAGGAAGCGCTGGCCATTGATGAAGTTGCTGGTGATGCCGGTGTATACGGAGCCCACGGCGCCACGGTCCATCAGGACGGCGTTGGTTGACGGAGCCGACTGACCCTTGGTGATCAGGACGTTGGGGTTCCACGCGACGATTCCACCATCGAGAGTCGCGAAGATGAATGCGGCCGGCTTACCGGGCGTGATCTGGAAATCCGTCGTGCTGCCGTTGGCGATAACGCCGGTCGGCTTACCCTGCGGGTTCACTGACGGATTGGTGGAGGGAATGGTGACGACGAGAGGATTCTTAATGCCGGCGCCGTTGTAAAGCGTGGCTGTGCCGGAGTCATCGTTGGACGACCACCAGTCGGAGCCGGAGGTGCGGCTGAGTCCCCAGGGATCTTTCAGGCTCGGATCCGTTACCGGAGCTACACCCGACGTGGCGGAAACGAGATTGGTTTGAACATACTCTTGCGCCTGCGACAGAGCGCCCATGGAAAGAACCGTGAGCGAGCCCACGGCCAAACGTACTAGTGATTTCATATTTCTCCTCGTGCTTCATCGAGCTTTCGCATGAGCCTTGCAGTGTGCCTTCAGCAAGAATTCAAAAACACACATCAATCTCTTCATGAGCGCTAACTCAATGATTAGCTGGTGTAGAAACACGGGGTTCTGGAGAATATTTCATTATGAATGGATCATTTACACGCCCATCAACAACTAGAATGCCGGGCACGAACTTCCGCACGGAAGATAAAGCGGATAGGACGAGAACCGGCGAAGAAGTATCTACTTCTTCGCCACGGTAAGCGGGAGCTCCGTCGATCCCACCCGCCCGCTGTTCAGATCGTGCACCACGATGCGCAGATGGATCGAGCCAGCCGGAAGATCGATCTCCTGGTGCATCGGAACCCCCGACTGCATGATGCGGTCGTACATCGCCTGGGTCAGATGGAAAGACATCCCCTTGTCCGTATAGTTCAGCCGCTTCCCGTCCGCGTCGTAGCCGATAACTGCAAACTCCACGTGAGCCTCCCGGCTCCCATCCTGAGCGACAGTGAAGGCGAAAGGATGAGGATCGACGGCATAGTCGATGAGGAAGCGCTTTACAGGCGATTTCAAATCTTTTTGCTCTCCCGCCAGACCCGGCATGAGCTTCACATCCTTCGCCGAGGGATCATCAGCCGGCAGCACGCGAACCTTGAAGAGAATATCCGCCAACGGCGGCGCGCCCCGAGCAACAGCGCCGTTCATCGCATTCAACGAAGCTTGAGGATCGACCGCGGCTTTGCTCGGATCGTCGGCATAGTAGCCGCGTCGGTATTCCGCCACAGCGCCGCCATCCACGTTCAGGCGAATGCGATGAAATGCGCCGTCGTATTTCTGCAGCGTGGGCACGTAGCCGATGGTGTAGTAGTGGGAGCCGTTGCCGATGGCCTTTGCCACAGCATCTTTCAAGCCGTTGGTGTCCATGAACGCCTCGCCGCCGGTATCCTCCGCAATCTGACGCATGCTGTCATGTTCCTGGATCGTCTGGGCCATGAACTTCCGGTCGGCTGCGGCCGCCGCCGGCTGGCTCGATCCGCCTCCACCGCCTATTGTGTGCGAGCCGCGGACGCCGCTTTTACCACCGCGCCCCCCCATCCCGCTGGTCTCCGCGGATACGCCGGCCGGCGTCGTGGTGTAGCTGTTCGCGGCACTCACGCTGGGCAGCGTCAGCAGTCCACGCGCGTCCACCGGATACACCGCGACGCGAGCTGCCGAAAGCATATCGTCGGTCTGGCGCACCTCGTCGGAATAATTGCGCATCCCGGAAAATTCATCCTGCAGCGTCGAATCCGGATCGATGGCCAGCGGGAACGAACCGGAAAACCAGATCAGATTCTTGCGCCCCGGAATCACGCTGAGATAACGGGCCAGCTGCTTCATCGCGTCCAGCGTAGTCTCAACGCGGACATCGGTCTGAAACGAAGTCATGTCCGCCTCGAACTGCTGCATGGAGCTGATCACATCCTGCGATCCGCCCAGCCCCGACATATCGCTGATCTGGTTGGAGAGCTGCTGATCCGAGTCCGGATCGAGTATCGAGGATTGCTGCGGGCCGCCCTTGCCCGACAATGCCTTCGCGATCACGTCGGAATCCGTCGTGAAACCCTCGACGATGCGCAGCCGCGAAGCCAGAGTGAAGACGGCGATGCGCGTCCCCGGAGGAATGTTCTTGAGATACTTCAGCATCTGCTGGCGAACATACACCTGGTCGGAAAGCGGAGTGTTCAACGCATCGAGCAGCAGCACGTTCGCGGCGCCGGCAATGTTGTACTGCGGAAAATTGCTGTACGTGTTCGGAGGAAGCTGGACTCCCACGCTGCTCAGCGTAGTCTCTTCCGGCTTATGCTCCTCGAAGATACGGATCTGCTGCAGCTTGCCATCTTGATACAGCTTGAACTTGTCTTTATCCAGGCCGGAGACAACCGCGCCGTTGTTGGTGACCACCGCATCTACCAGTACCAGATTGACCTGGGCGCGAAAAGCGACCGGCGGTGCGGCCGCCGTCTGGTTTTGCGATGGAGTGTCGCCGGAAGTGGCAGGTGCAGCTGTTTGCGCAGCAAGTGCCGATGCCGCAAACAGGCAGGTGAATAAAACAGCAGCGGGAGAGCGAGTCACGAGAAACCGCCTATGTTGAACTTGGGGGTAAATTCATAATCGCCCGAAAGATCGAATCGTGCAAAATCAATTTCCCGCGATTTTGGATATGCCTAAATTCCGCTTTTGGGGACGTGCTGCTTCAAGCGTTCGATCACGAACTCGGGCACCAGGCCCTTCACCGAACCGCCCAGCTCGAAGACCTCTTTGACCAGGCGCGAGCTGACGAAGGAGTACTTGGCGTCCGGCATCAGAAAGATGGTCTCGAGCTCAGGAGCCAGCCTGCGATTCATCAGCGCCATCTGCAGCTCGTATTCGTAATCGCTGATGGCACGAATACCGCGCATCACCGCCTGCGCATTCTGCTCCTGAGCAAAATCGACCAGAAGACCATCGAATGTCGCAATGGAGACATTCCCGAAGCCGGCCATGCCCTCGGTCAACATCTCGACTCGCTCTTCGACCGTGAAAAGCGGGTTCTTGTGAGAGTTGCGCAGGATGGCAACAACCAGGTGATCGAAAATTTTCGCACCGCGGGCAATGAGATCGAGATGCCCGTTGGTGACCGGATCGAAGCTGCCGGGATAAATGGCCTTTACAGTGTTCACGCCATAGGGAGTTTATCAGGTAAGAGCAGCGTAAAAATTCGGGAAGGCTAGAAGACCGATCCGTCCAAGCCCGCGATGAAGGCGATCCCCGGGATGGTCAGCCGCTGCAAATGCTTATCGTTGGTCAGGAAAAGATCTACCCGCGCATGAGCCGCCGTTGCCAGATGGATGGCATCGGGAGCCTTCACCGCACAGTTGGCCCGTAAGTCCGCATACATCTCGGCGATGCCTGGATCAAATGACAGCAATGTCACTTCAGAGCTTTGAAACAAAGCTCTCATCTTGGCGATCAATTCAGTATCTTTGCCCTTCATCGGTCCAATCAACGCCTCGCCAACGGTGAAAGCACTGGTGCAAAGAGTGTCCTGCCGTTCAAGCATCCGCTTATAGATGTGTTCGACTTTAGGAGCGAAAACAGGATGATCTTCGATGAGATAGATAAAGACCATCGCGTCCCAATAAATGCGGCTCACGCCTTTCTCCGGGAAAGCGGCGCCGTGTCAGTGTTCCATCTCCGCCGCTCCTCTTGCAGGAGTGTCTCCCCTCCTCCCAATTTGGCGAACAGCTCTTTCCCGGCGCCTCGAAGAGATAGCAGAAGACTTGGCTGGCTGTCGGACCCACTGTGCCCATTCCGGCTAGTCGAGGATTTAGCATCGCGATGCAAGCGATATGTGAAGACCATGGTCGTGCTGGACCCCGAGGGAGGACCATGTTTTTCCACCAACTCCAGGCTGTTTTGGTCGAGAAAACGCTGCGACAGAAGCGCCTGGCAGACGGACGGCACGCGATTGTTTAACTGCAGCGCCTTATGAACGTCTCCAGCCCGGATCTTAATGATGCGATGACCACCCTCTAAGGCTGGCTCGACATACGTCCTGCGAACATATCGAATCACCTCATCCGCTTTGCTCATGCCGAAACCCTCCTTACATACATAAGCATACATACATAGAGCGAGAAGTAAAAAAGGAGCTGGCGAACCAACTCCCTTTCGAAATTCCATTTTGAAACCCTACTGCCGCCGCGCCGCCGGCCTTACCGCCTCTTGCGCGATGGCTGCGCCGTTGACCGGCACCACCGGAATCTCCGCCGGAGCGGCATTCGGGCTCGCGATACCCAATTTCTGGCGAAGCTGTGCATCGATCCGGGCAAAGGTATCCTTGTTCTCCTTGAGGAAGGTGCGAACATTCTCGCGCCCCTGGCCGATACGCTCGCCGCTGTAGCTGTACCACGCGCCGGACTTCTCGACGATGTTGTTGTTCACCGCCAGATCCAGAACATCGCCCTCGCGCGAGATGCCCTCGCCGTAGAGAATGTCGAACTCCGCCTCGCGGAACGGTGCGGCCACCTTGTTCTTCACGATCTTGACCTTGGTCCGCGAGCCGACGACCACGTCGCCTTCCTTCACCGCTGCGATACGCCGGATATCGATACGAACCGAGGAGTAGAACTTGAGTGCGCGCCCGCCCGTCGTCGTCTCAGGATTACCGAACATCACGCCGATCTTTTCCCGGATCTGGTTAATAAAAATGAGCGAAGTCCGCGATTTCGACACCGTTCCGGTCAGCTTCCGCAGCGCCTGCGACATCAGCCGCGCCTGCAGTCCCATGTGCGAATCGCCCATCTCGCCGTCCAGTTCCGCCTTCGGCACCAGCGCCGCTACCGAGTCCACCACCAGCACGTCGATGGCTCCCGAGCGCACCAGCGCCTCGGTGATCTCCAGCGCCTGCTCGCCGTAATCCGGCTGCGACACCAGCAGGTTGTCCACGTCGACGCCCAGCTTCTTGGCATAGATGGGGTCCAGCGCATGTTCCGCATCCACAAACGCCGCCATGCCGCCGGCCTTCTGCGCCTCAGCGATGATCTGCAGCGTAAGGGTGGTTTTGCCCGACGACTCAGGACCGAAGATCTCGATCACCCGGCCGCGCGGCACTCCGCCCACGCCCAGCGCCGCATCGAAAGAGATCGATCCGGTGGAGATGGTCGCAATCGGCACCACCTCTTTGCTGCCCAGCCGCATGATGGAGCCCTTGCCAAATTGTTTTTCGATCTGCGAAAGCGCCAGGTCTATAGCGCGGGAACGGTCGTCAGCCACGTTGTTTCTCCAGTCTAGGGACGCACGTCAAAACCAAAATGAAACCATGTTTCTAATTGGGACAGTGCGGGTTGAGTGCATAGTAGCATTGAAAATCAAGGGGCGAAGAAAATACAAAAACTATAGTAACATCTGGCAGTGTGGAAGCGCTCCTGGGATTGACCCTTCAGCTCAAAAAACAATGCCATTGCCCTCGCCGACAGACAATTTCCACACATCTCAGGCCCATACCGATCACTTTTTCGGGAATCGCTCCGGCCATCTTCTCCGCCCGTGATAGACCGCGTAGATCCAGATCACGTCCTCGGCGATATCGACTCCATAGGCAAGAAGGAACGGCGAGCCGGAAATCACCAGCTCGCGAGTTCCGGCAACGCGTCCCGGCCTTCCGGCATGCGGATGCACCGCCAGCATCTCAGTCATTTCGATGATCTTCTCGGCAATGGCCAAGGCAGCCGTGACGTTGTCCTGCGCAATGTACTCGAAAGCCTGCTCCCAGTTGACCGCCGCAGGCTCGGTCCAGCGGACCTTCATGCCTTAGGGCTTCTCTTCTTCGACGCTGCCTTCTTCAGCCCAGCCAGACGCTTGCGCATCTCGGTATTGTCCACAAACCGGCCTTCTTCCGCCGCTTTCATGCCCGCTTCCACCAGCCGCTGCTGATACGAATGCAGATCGAGCCACGCATCGACCGCCTCATTCAACAGGAAAGTACGATCACGGCGAGTCTGCGCCGCAAGCTCGTCGAGCGCTTCCACCTTACCGGCATCCATGCGAAAACTGACGGTCTTCTGAGCACCCATTCCTAAATAATACGGCGTATTACAAGAAAATACGACGCAAGAATCCCGGGCGCCCCACATCTCGATTTGAGATGTGGGAGACCACAATCGCCGGCCTCCACGCATCAAGCGCCGAAGGCGCAATCGCCTGGACGGCAAGTCCCGCCGAAGGCGCGTCCGCCCGCATGGCAAATGCCTAGCGCTTCAGCAAATCCACCGGCTCATTCACATCCGTCACTCGGAAATACTGGGCCAGCACCGGATGCCGCTCCTGCACCGCGCGATACATCTCCCAGGCCACGCGGCGATAGGAAAAATGCCCTTGCGGAGCCGATCGCAGTTCGGAGATATAGAGCGCCTCGGCGAAATCCATTTTGAAGAGAGCCCGGTTGCGCGTGCCCAGCGGCAAAAGATATTGCGCCGACTGCGTCGCTTCGGGAGCCTCTCCACCGGCCAGCTTCGCATAGGCGGCATGCGCGGCCTTCATGGCCTTTTCGTAAACCGGCAGAAGCCCGGCCTCCTTCAGCCCCTCCGGCGTGTCGAAGCCATGCTCGGAGGTGAATCCTTGCAGCACCTGCACGCAGCGCCGATGCCGGTGCATATCGCGGAAGCCGCCGATATCCATCAGGATGTCGAACTTGAGCACCTGTCCTGCCGAGAACTCGCGCAGCAGCTCGTCGTGGCGTCCGCGATGGCGCGTGCCGAGCGCAATAATCTCGTTGCGCCGCACCGCGGGCAGAACCGCAACATGGTTGCGGATCTGCCGGTAAGGGTAATGGGACGCGCCATAAAGCAGCGTCGTCGCCAGCTCGACCTCCAGACTCGGATCGGCATCGATCAGATCGACCAGCGGCGCAGCATCGATGCGCTCCTGTTTCATCAGGTCGGCGGCCGCCTGGCGCAGCTCGCGACGCGTCGTCATCTCGTACTCATTGGGCGCGGCGTACTTCACCAGCGTCGGAGCAGTTTTCACCTCGCGTGTCAGCAGTTCGGCAGCGCGCTCGCCCAGACCGGCATCGGCCGCCGCAATCTCCGTTTGCAGCCGGGCAAAATCTTCTCCGCAGACGTTCCATGCCGCGCCGCTGGCCGCCGCGCGCAGCTTCTCGCCCAGCTGCCGTATCTCGGCGAACGGGCTCGAAAGCAGCCGAGAAACCTGCGTCTCCAGCGTCCGCGCATTCACGATCTGGCCGAGCGAGGTGTTGGTAGCCAGCGGCAGCAGGTAACGAGCCACGTCGAAGGCCCGCGCCTTCAGCGTCCGCTCGTAGGTCTCCGGCTTCATCTCCTCCGGCTTGGCCACGCTCGACTTCAGCGACTCCGCCACCCCCTCGGCAACCTCGTGATACGTCGCGAAGAGCGACTCGATGCTTTCCCCGAACAGGCTTGCCGATGCCTGGTCGGCCCCGAAATCCGGCATATACCAGCCGCTTTTGCGGAAATTCTGGTAGCGCGTCGACCGCTCCTGCCCATCCCAGCGCTGCTCGTCCACCAGCACAATCGCCGCCAGCAGCGAGAGCCGCTCGATGGCAAAGGCCAAATGTGCCAGGTCGGCGATGGAGCGATGCCCATATTGGAAATAGAATGTGTTTAGAAACTGTTCTGCACGCTGGCTGCTGATCTCGCGAAGCGAGTCTTTCATGGAGAGCGACGACCGCGAATATTTGGCCATGGCATAGGCCAGCACCTCCGGATCGGCGCCGTGAACGGCAAAGACTTCGGTCTGGTTTTGCGGCCGCTCGCTGGCAGGTGGAACAGGGTCGACAACGGAGGAGGCGGCTTCAATTTCAGGCATGGGCACAGGATACGGTATCGTGATGGCTTCCCGCCGCTACATCCTGTTGAAGACTGGCTATCTTTCGCTTTTCCTGAGGAAAAATAGCGTACACTTTGATGCCTTGGGGTACCCCAGCTGGAATCTGCGCGAGCTTCTTAAAAAAGCGTGAACGACACCGCGAACCACGAATCGATGCCACAACTTCATGAGCAGAAATCCCGTCTCTACTTTGGCAGGCGGGCTCCGGAAAAGCGGTCCGGCCCGTCTTCCAACATGCGCGATATTCTGTCGACCACCGGCCATCGCCCCTGGCCACTGCCCACCGCTCACTGGTCGATGACCCAGCGCTGGAACGACCTGCTCTTCGCTCACTGGCCGGTTCCCGCCGCGCAGATAGCCGCCCTGCTTCCCGAGGGCCTCGCCGTCGACACCTTCGACGGATCGGCCTGGGTCGGCATCGTTCCCTTCTGGATGGACCAGATTCGCAGGCGCGGCATGCCCGCGATTCCTGGGGCGAGCCGCTTTCCCGAGCTGAATTTGCGTACCTATGTACGCGAGCCGCATTCCAATCTCGGCGGCGTCTATTTCTTCTCGCTCGACGCCGGCAATCCGCTGGCCGTCGCCTACGCCCGCCTCTTCTACCGGCTGCCCTACTACTGGGCCAAAATGCGCATCGACCACTGCGACAACCGCGAGTTCTGCTATACCAGTGAGCGGCATCTGACCAGGACGCCCGCCCGTTTCCGCGCCCGCTATCGCAGCCTGGGCGAGGCCTCCGACAAGCATGGTCTCGAACAGTTTCTGACCGAACGCTACGCGCTCTACGCCGCCCATCCCAGCGGAACGCTCTTCAAAGGCAATATTCATCATCTGCCCTGGCCGCTGGAACGCGCCGAAGCGGAGTTCGAAATCAACGAGCTGCCCGCTGCCCACGGCATCGTCCTGCCCGATACCAAACCCCTGCTCCACTACAGCCGCGAGCTGGTGGTCTACATCTGGTCGCTGGAGCAGCTGCCCGCCCTGGTAAGGCAGCGCGCCGGACAGCCCGTACCGGCAGCCAAGCCGCTATAAAGCAGGGGATAGGGTATAGGAAACAGGGTGGGGAAAGGCCCTAGTATCCGGATTCGCGCCCATGCCGGATAGCCAGGATCACGACCTGCTTTCCGTCATAGTGGTAAAGAGCCACATAGGCTCCCTTGCCAAATTCGATGACCCATTCGCGGAATTCGTCGGGCAACTCTTCCACTGGACGGCCAATCTCCGGATGTGTACCGAGCGCCTTCACTCCTTCACGGATAGCTCTGACCGCGCGCTTCGCTGCTTCCTTGCTTTTGGAAGCAAGAAAATCATGCAGACGGGCGACGTCCAGCAGCGCGGGCTGCGACCACTTCAGGCGTGGCATTCAGGCGGCTGCGCATCCTCACCGGCCTCCAACTTCGCCAGCCATGCATCGGCTTCCTCGGCTGTAACGTGCAGGCCTGTCTCCTGGTAATGAGCCCAGGCCGCCAGCGCGTCCTGTCGGATCTGCTCCCGCTTCTCCTCATGAAGAACGTACTGCTCGATTGCCTCCCGCATAATCCAATGGGGAGTGCGGCGTCGCAACGCCGCAAGGCGCTGAACTCGTTCTTTCATCTTCTCGTCAAGCTTGATGCTGGTAGTCGCAGAGGAAGACATGTGCGGTACTCCAAGGTGTTACCTGGTATTAATTCTATCCCGGATGGCAGCTAGCCGTCAGGCACGACAATGGTCAGCAGCATTCTGGATTGAGCAAGGGCTGGGTGCCCACTCGACTCCGAGATGTGGAAACATCCACCCTAACCCCTACACCCTAACCCCTGCTCTTCCACCCTGCTCTTACACCCCGCTCTTTTATAATTATCCCCAGGTAATCATTGGAGAACCCCCAAAAGCATGGCATCACTGGAAGGAAAAACCGCACTCGTTACCGGAGCCTCGCAGGGCATCGGCCGGGCCTGCGCACTGGAGCTGGCCAAGGCCGGAGCCCGCATCGCTCTCGCCGCACGCAATGAATCGAAATTGGCCGGCGTCGCCGCTGAAATCACCGCCGCCGGAGGCGCCGCCCAGGTCTTCGCCATCGACATCGCCAGCGAAGACTCCATCAAGGCCGGAGCCAAGGCCGCCATCGCCCACTTCGGCAGCATTGACATCCTGGTGAATAACGCCGGCATCACCAAGGACACGCTCTTGCTGCGCATGAAGCGCGCCGATTGGGACAGCGTCATCCAGACCAACCTCACCGGCCAGTTCCTGATGACCCAGGCCGTGCTGAGCTCCATGCTCAAAGCGCGCTGGGGTCGGATCATCAACATGACCAGCATCGTCGGCGAAACCGGACAGGCAGGACAAGCCAATTACGCCGCCAGCAAGGCTGGGCTCATCGGCTTCACCAAGGCCCTGGCCCGCGAGCTGGCATCGCGCAGCATCACCGTGAATGCCGTGGCGCCCGGCTATATCGAAACCGCGATGACCGGAGTGCTCGAAGAGAAGCAGCTCGAAGCCATGCTGGCGCAGATTCCGCTCGGCCGCGCCGGCACCGAGCAGGATGTCGCCCACGCCGTCCGCTTCCTGGCCTCCGAGGAAGCCGCCTACATCACCGGCCACACCCTCGACGTCAACGGCGGCATGCACATGGCCTAGAGCCTTGAGTCTGCGATTACTCTCACAATTTGTCTTCCCGACCGTAGCGCAGTGGTGGGATCTGCAGTTTTTTTAAGCCCGGCACAGCAGCAGAGCGACTTCCATGTCCCACACACTCGTGACTCAAGAGACTAGAGCCTCCGCTGGAAACAACAAAGGCACGGCCGAAGCCGTGCCTTTGTTTCGCAAAATTCCGCGGCTAAAAGTTAACTTTCAACGCGAACTGGCCGAAGCGGCGCTCATCCCCCGCGCTGCTGCTGCTGACTCCGCCCTTCTTCGCCTGGATGGGAATGGGAACCCCGTAGCCCGATTGCGCTACGTCGTTCTGGACACCGTCCTCGTAGAGGTTCGAGTGGTTGAGGATATTGAATCCTTCCGCTCGCGCTTCCAACGACAGCTTCTCGGTAATGGGGATGGTCTTGCTCACCGCCAAATCCAGATTCCACGCGCCCGGCCCCGTAAAGTAGTTCCGTCCCGTCATAGATGCCGGGTAGGGACCGAAGTCCGAGATGCCGCCCAGAGCCGGATTCCCATAACTCAGCGCGGCCGGCAAGTTCGCCAGCAGGAAGTTATTCGGAGTGCCGTTGAAGTTCGAGCCGATTGCGCTCTTGGTCAGCTTCTGGGCTGTGCCCGCAGCCGGAGCGTAGCGCGGAATCCCATAGCCGGAGCCTGCGTTTAGGGAGTTGCTGCTGTCAGAAACCGAGAATGGCGTTCCGCTCCGCACCTGGTAGATTCCGGAGACGTGATAGCCGCTGAGCGACTTCGCCTTCCATCCTCTCTGCCCCTCGAACCACGGCGTATTCCAGATAGGAGCCAGGACGAAACGCTGCCGAAGATCGATATCCGAATTGCCGCGATCAAGCCCTGGGTTTTCAGGATCGAGATAGCCCAGATTTCCCACTCCGTTGCTGGCGCTGTTGCTTTCGGAGAAGGTCGAGCTGATGTCGTCGATGTTATGGCTGTAGGTATAGTTCGCCGTGATATTTAGCCCGGTGTGCGCCAGGTTCGTGGACTGCAGGCTGATGTTCAAAGCGTCGTAGTACGAATCTCCATTCGAGCCGCGAGTGTTGATCGACGTGTACTGATTATTCAACCGCGAGTAATGAAAGTCGGATGGATCTTCACCCGGTGCGCGCAAGGGGTCGCCCAGCAGCACATTGCCGGCGCCCTGGGAATTGAAATCCTTGATGTCGTACAGGTGAATACCGCGTGCGCCGGCATATTGCAAAGACAGCACGGTATTCGGAACAATCTGCCGCTCCAGCGCCAGCGACCAGAATTGTGTCTGCGCAGTCTTAATGTTCGGATCGACCTGGCGCAGTTCCGTCGGCGGAAGCGCCACCGATCCCCCATTAGCAGCCAGGGGTCCCGCGCTGGACACCGTGATCGGCGTCCCCGAAGTGATCTCGACTACCGCATAGTTCGGCGGGTTCTCGATGATATTGAAGGTGATGTTGCCGAAGTTCCTCTCATAGCTGATGCCGAAGCCACCGCGGACCGAAGTCTTGCCGTCGCCGGTGATGTCATAGGCAAAGCCAACCCGCGGAGCCACCGTGCCGTAGCTCGGATTCCACAGCCGGTGATTGGGGCTGTTCGGAGCCGTCAGCACCTGGCCATTGCGAACCTCTTCACCGATGCCCGGGCCGGCGCCGAAGTAAAAGTTCGAATCGAGATTCTGGTTGTTGTTGTGCTGCACGCCATAGTACTCATAGCGCACGCCATAATTCAGCGTCAGCCCGGGTCGCGCCTTCCATGAGTCCTGCGCATAAGCGGCCCAGTCATGGAACCGATTGCTGCGCGCAAAGCTCGGTTGAGTCGCGGGCAGATTGATGGTGCATTGCGGAGTCTGCGCGAGGCCGCCCGTGAGGTAGTTTTCCGCGCAAGGCAGTTTTCCCTGCGGATAAACGGCGCCGGCAAAACGCGAGACGTTGCCGGACAGAAAGTTTTCGAGCGAGTTGGCCTGGTTTGTGCCCAGCTGTTCGTCGGCCTGAGCGAAGATCCCCGCTGCCTCGTTGTCCTGCAGGTAAATCACCTGCGTGCCAAACTGCAATTCGTGAGCGCCGCGCGAATAGGTGACGTCCTGGTTCCACTGGATGGTGTTTTCCGGTCCGCCGAATGGCAATCCGTTCGTGAGTGAATCCGGGTTCGTCGACCAGAAGCCGGGGAAGATCGTCGGAGTGCCGAGAATCGTCGCGCTGGGAAAGAGGTACAACGACGGAGCGCCCTGCAATGCCGTGTCGAAGGTCTGGTTCAGATTAAAGCGGGTATAGCTCAGCTTGGTATTCGTCAAAAGGTGCGGATTGAAGATATGGGAGATGTTCCAAAGAACTGAATTATTCGTGGCATCGTCGCCGATATCGAATTGCGAGTAAGGCGACGAAGAATCGAACCCGTTGGTATTCGTAAGCTTCTGCAGCGCATAGCGAACGTAGGTCTGCGTCTTGTCGCTGAAGTTATAGTCCACCCGGCCGTCGAGATAAAACTGGTTCGTGGGCGCACCGCCCCCGGCATCGGTCGGCGAAGAGTAGCTCACCCGGTCGAAAATCGGCGTGGTCGGCGCAAGCGCGCTGAACATGGGTCCGAAGGCAGCGCCGGAGCCTTTCACAATCTGCTGCTGGGTGATGATTCCAGCATTGGCCGTTGGCTGATTCTGCCCGTACGCCGCGAAAAAAGCCCGGGTGCTCGGCGAGGCCACTGCCAGGAATGCTTGATCGGGAACCAGTGCGATCGAGTTCGCCGAGCTGCGCGTTCTCAGCCACTCGGTGCTCTCGAAGAAGAACAGCTTGTTCTTCACGATCGGGCCACCCACCGCGAATCCAAACTGGTTGCGCGTATACGTGCCCTTCGGAATTCCATTCGCATCGTTGTCGTAGGTGTTCGAGGTATACGCGGAGAGGCGATTGAACTCCCACGCGCTGCCATGGAACGCGTTGCTGCCGGCTTTGGTGATGACGTTAACCACGCCACCGGAGGCACGGCCATACTGCGCCGCAAAATTATTGGTCGTAACGCGGTATTCCTGCACCGAATCGATCGGAACCGTCTGGCCTACCGCATCGTTGAACAACTCGATATTCTCGACACCGTCGAGCAGGATGTCGGTGCCCGTCGAGCGCTGGCCGTTCAGCGAAAAGTTGACGCCGCGCGAAGTGCTGTTCTGATCGTGGCCTTGCGCCCGGTCGCCGTTGCTTACATTGCCGGAAATGGCAACGAAGTCATACGGATTGCGCGTCAGCGACGGCAGTTGCGTCACCTGCTCCGAGCTGACGACCTGCGATAGCTCCTGAGTCTGGGCGTTGACCTGAATCCCCCCTGCCGCACTGACGGTCACCTCCTCCGAGGCGCTGGCAACCGAAAGCTTCACATTCAGCGCAAAATGCCCGCCGACCGTCACCTCGAACTGCTGCGCGAATACCGCGAAGCCCGGAGCTTCTACACGAAGCTCGTATTTCCCGGACGCAAGATCGGCAAATTCATAGAAGCCGTTTTGGCTAGCCGTAACATTGCGCACAGCGTTCGTGCCCAGATTGCGAGCCGCGACCGTCACCCCGGTCAGCACCGAGCCCGCCGGATCGGAAATAGTACCGGAGACCTGTCCCGTATCGACCTGCGCGTTCAGGACGCCGCAAAAGCAAAACAGGAGCAGTGCGAAAATCACAGCCGGGACGGCCAAATCCCGGATAGTCATGGCCAAGCTAGAAAAATCGATTCTGTTTCGTTTGTTACTACAACTCATAAAATGCTCTCCAAAAAGTCCTGCATATGTTTCAACGCGATCGCGCCAGGCGACCTCGGTGAAAAGAAGGTTTTATGTTTTCGGAATCTTCCTCCCGCTCACCCGGACACACCGCTCCTCGCGCGTGCGCAGATATCGCAGATATCCTGGAGATGGGATTGGATCGCCCCAAAGGGACAGACAACAAACAATCAACACTCTTGTTTTGGATAAGACACGAGGTTCCCGGTTTTATTCCCGAGCGGATTTCATCTCGCCGATGAGGTCGCCGTCCTTCGCGAATCGGCTTTCAATTTCGGATCTCGGAGAAGATCCCGATTCGAGCGATCGAACAGGTTGTCGACACCCGTCCGCGCAAATCTTCTACATCTACAACATTCGTAAAAATTAAATACCTGCAAGCCTGGCGGGTCTTGATTCTCAACTTGATAAAATGGAGATAGAGGCCTTCCCTTCTTCAATGAAACAGCCAGGCCGCCGAGAGTTTTAGAAGATACCTAGCTCTGTTGACATCCTCTTGGAAGTTGTCATCCTGAGGGAGCAAAGCGAGTCGAAGGACCTGCAGTCTGCCGGCGCAATCACTAATTTGTCTTCACTGCCGCCAATTCCTTGAAGACAAAGGATAGTCATTGGAAATGACTCACTTGGTCGCCGGCTCCGTTAAGAAACACGCCCCGAATCAATGATCTGCAGAAACATCGATTTCATTTATCCCGCAGCCGGAATCACGCACTCCGCACCGGCCTGCAGCGCGCGCCGCTTGGCCAGCTCCGCGTTCAACTCCGCTCCGATCAGAATGGCCAGCCCGGTGAGATAGAACCACAGCATCAGCCCCACCAGCGCGCCCATCGATCCATAGGTTGCGTTGTAGTTAGAAAGATGGCCAAGGTAGAAGCTCAGCCCCGTCGATCCTAGAAACCACACCGCTATCGCAAAGAGCGCTCCCGGCTGTGTAGAAGAGAAGCTGTGCTTCGCGTTCGGGCCGAGGTAGTAGATCAGCTCCAGGCTGACGACAAAGGTCAGGAAGGTGAATCCCAACCGCAGTACCGGCCATACATGCTCGAACCCCATGAACGCCGGAAAGAATTCCGTCAGGAAGTGGCCGAAGCGGGGACCGGCAATCAGCATCAGCAGCGAAGCTGAAACCAGTCCCCCGCTGGTGAAGGTAAGCACCAGGGCGCGCAGCCGATCGCGCCACCAGGCCCGCGAATCCGCAACGTCATAAGCGATGTTGAGGGCCTCGATGAGCGAAGAAAAGCCTCCGGCCGCTGCCCAGAGATATCCGGCCACGCCGAAGGAGAGCAGCTTGCCCCGCGCCGGAGTAAGGACGCTAGCCACCAGCGACTCGACGAAGGTCATCGAGTCCGCCGGAACCAGTTCGGCCATCAGATCTAGCATCTTCTGGAACACATCCGGAATGGGCAGGAACTGCAGCAGGGAGGAAAAAATCACGATCAGCGGAACCAGCGACAGCAGAAAGTAGAAGGCCAGCGCCGCGGCAATGGTGAAGACCCGGGTCCGCCACAGCTCGCGGTACACAACCACCAGCAGGCTAGCGGTTTCGCGGCAGGTGTGCACCACTCCCTTGGTTGTGTCCTTCAAGCCCATGCGAACCTGTCCGTCGACTCAAGCTGTGCGATGTAGAGATATCGCGCCAGGTCTGCAATCCCGGCCTGCGATATTGCTTCCAACTGTGACCGTACTGAAAAATGCGGCGTCATTCCGAACAATCGCAAACAAATTGAAAAAGCCGCCCTCATGATGCATTCATAGCGCTTCATCGCTATCATAAGCACCTTCGAAAACCGCAACGGTTAAGATGCCCTCATTCAAAGGAGAAATTCCATGAACGAGCTGCAGCGCACCCTGATCGCAAACGGCGTGGGAGCTCCTCCAGCCCATGTGCTGGAGGCGGTCGACGGCCATCTGGCCCATCGAAGAATCCCCGGCGCCCCGCACTCCATTTATGAAGAGGTCTGGCATCTGGCCTTCTGGATGGAGTTATCCCTGGATTGGATCGCCGGCAAGCCGACGCCCTACCCCGAGCATGCCAGCGAGGGCTTCCCTGCTTCGACCACCCCCGCTTCTACGAGCGAAGAATGGCCACGCCTGAAAAATCGTTTTCTCCGCGGGCTCCAGACAGCGGCTGCAATCGCAGGCAGCCCGGAGCAGCTGGCCCAGCCCGTCCAATGTCTCTCCCAAGGCACAGAGGTATCTCGCGTGATGCCTGTGCGCGATCAGATAGAAGGAATTGCTGCCCATAATGCGTATCACTTGGGCCGTATCATATTACTTCAACAACTTATTGGAGTATGGCCTCCACCTTCTGGTGGAGATACCTGGTGAGTAGTTTACGGATGCCTCAACTTTGGTTCGCTTTAGTACCGCGGTAGCCGCTAAACCAAAATAGTTCTTGCATATGCCCTTTTAGCGTGTTAACTATGCAGCCAACACCTCTTAAAACCCACCTTGAAGTACCGAAGGGGAAAGTGCGGTCATAGGCAATGTCTATGAAAATTGGAACAACTATCCGGGGCTACCGCCTCCAGAAGGGGCTTTCTCAAGGCGACATCGAGAAACGCACCGGATTGTTGCGTTGCTATCTGTCTCGGGTTGAGAACGGTCATACCGTTCCCTCTCTCGACACGCTGGCAAAAATCGCTCAAGCGCTGGATCTTCCGTTGGCTCAGTTCTTCGCCGAAGACTCGCTCGGCCGTGAGTTGAATCCTCAGAAGCTTACCGACGACGAGCTTCGTTTCCTAACCCAAATTCGCCGTTATTCGTCGAACTTAAACGACAGCGATCGCAAACTATTGCTGGCCATGGTAAAGAAGTTCGCGGCCACTGCTGTCCGGTAGTGATTTTGAGGCGATTCCCCGACGCTTGAGGTTTAGATACAAGTCAGGCCCCGGCTTCCGCAAGCCGGGGTTTGCTGTTTTTGGCGGTAACCTACGCCGGGCGCCAGAACGAGTGCAACCCGAAGGCAATCAGCACCAGAAGGAAGCCGATGCCCGCCACCGCCATCAGCCGGCGGCGCTTAAACAGCTCCCGCGGCGCTCCGATGCGCGGCACCAGCGGCACTCCCAGAGCGAGCCCGCTCAGAAACCCGCCCAGATGCGCCATGTTGTCGATCTGGACCGGGCTCTTGCCGAAGGCCGTGTATAGCCCGATGCCGAAGTTAAGGATAGAAAACTGGATCACGCTCCAGCGCAGCCGTTTCAGCTCCTCTTTGGGCAGCGGCAAAAGCGGAGACTTGAGCAGCAGAATCAGCACGCCGGCCAGTCCGAAGATCGCGCCTGAGGCTCCAGCGCCCACGATGCCTTCGCTGCCATTGGCAACGCCCGGATGCACCGCGATGCTCAGCAGGTTGCCGGCAAAGCCGGTCAGCACATAAGCGGCGACCACGCCCATCGGTCCCATCAGCGGTTCCGCGAGCAGGCCCAAGTTCCACAGGCACCACATGTTCGTTGCGATATGGATGATGCCCACGTGAACGAACATGGCGGTAATCAGCCGCCACCATTCCCCGCCGAGCAGGACTGCCGGCCCATAGTTCGCGCCGAAGCGCAGCAGTTGCTCCGGAGTGGGAGAAATAATCGACACGCCGGCCAGCAGCATGCAGAGAAAAACGGCGCAGTTGATCCCCAGCAAGGTGTACGTAGCGGGCGCAAAAGCCCAGGTCGTGCGGCGTCTGGGACCGGACGGCGGCGGGTTGCCGTATCCCGGCCCCTGGTAGCCAGGCCCTTGGTACTGCTCCGTCTCAACGGCAGGAACATAGTAGGGCTGCGGGTTAGTTTCATGCCCGCCGGTACGTCCATCCGGAGGAAGAATGTCCGGCTCGATGCGGGAATAACGATAGCCCGGTTCGGTGCTTCCGTTGCCGCCCTCGAAAGAGCCGCGCTGCTGCCCTGCCTGATCCATAAAGAATTCGTCTTCTTTCACTATAACGTCAGCCGCACCGGCAGCTGGTTCGATGTTCGCCCCGCCGTGCGTTTGCACAACATAACCCGATAAACTCGATACGAGCGTTAGATATTCCGAACAGCAAGTCAGGAGCACTCCTTTGAGCGGCAATAAGCAGGTGCGACGCGCACTCCTCAGTGTTACCGATAAATCCGGGCTCGGTCCCTTTGCAAAACAGCTGTCCGAACTCGGTGTCGAGCTGGTTTCGACCGGCGGAACGGCGCGCACCCTGCGCGAAGCGGGGCTGCCTGTCCTCGACATCTCCGAGCTCACCGGCTTTCCTGAGATGCTCGACGGCCGCGTGAAGACCCTCCACCCCAAGGTTCATGGCGGCATTCTGCACATCCGCGGTAACGCCGAGCACCGCGCCGCAGTGCAAGCGCACGATATCCAACCCATCGACATGGTGGTGGTGAATCTTTACGCCTTCGAGAAGACCGCGGCAAATCCCAGCGCGTCCTTTGCCCACCTGATTGAAAACATCGACATCGGCGGTCCGTCAATGGTCCGCTCGGCCGCCAAGAACTTCGAGGACGTGGCCATCGTCACTGCTGCATCGGACTACGAAGCCCTCGCCGGTGAGTTGGCATCCAACAGCGGCGCACTTTCGCGCGAGACCCGCTGGAAGCTGGCTAAGCAGGCCTTCGCGGTGACTGCCGCGTACGATACCGCCATCGCCAACGCGCTCGAGAAGATTGAGTCGGCCGAGCAGTCCGACGTGCCGGTGCGTTTTGCCGATCCTGCTCAAGCCCCGTTCCCGCAGACCCTCCGCATCTCCTATCCGCTGGCCATGTCCTTGCGCTACGGGGAGAACCCGCATCAGCGCGCCGCTCTCTATTCGGACGGCTCCGGGCTGGGCATTGCCGGCGCTACACAGCTGCAAGGCAAGGAGTTGAGCTTTAACAACCTGGTCGACCTCGACGCCTGCTGGGATCTGGCCCAGGAGTTCGATGCCCCCGGCGTAGCCATCATCAAGCACACCAACCCCTGCGGCGCAGCCACCGGAGCGACCATCCTCGAGGCCTACCAGAAGGCGCTGGCTGCCGATCCCGTCTCCGCCTTCGGCGGCGTCATCGGCATCAATCGCGAGGTAGATGAAGCCGCCGCGGAAGAGATCGCCAAGCTCTTCGTCGAAGCCATTGCCGCTCCGTCCTTCAGCGAAGGAGCCAAGGCCCGCTTCGCCGCCAAGAAGAACTTGCGTCTCGTGGAAGTGAAGCCGGCGTCGGTCGCCCAGGTGCTCAAGCAGGTGTCGGGCGGCGCTCTTCTCCAGGACGCCGACCACGGCCACATCACCGCGGCGGAACTCAAGATCGTGACCGCTCGCCAGCCGTCGGAAGACGAGCTGGCCGCACTGCTCTTTGCCTGGCGGGTCTGCAAGCATGTGAAGTCCAATGCCATCGTCTACGCCCGCAACGGCCAGACGCTCAGCGTGGGCGCCGGCCAGATGAGCCGCGTGGATGCGGCCAGGTTCGGAGCCCTCAAAGCCGTGCTTCCGCTGCAGGGCTGCGTCGCCGCCTCCGATGCCTTCTTTCCCTTCCCCGACGGCCTGGAAACCGTAGTCTCCGCCGGAGCGACGGCCGTGATCCAACCCGGCGGATCGGTCAAGGACGGCGACGTGATCGCCGCCGCCGACCGGCTCGGCGTGGCCATGGTCTTCACTGGAATGAGGCATTTCCGCCACTAGCGCGCGATGAACATCCGATTTCGCCAAAATGAAAGTTGGAGAGGGTGAACCCGGAGGCGGGTTACAATCGTCTTAATGATGCGGAGATGTTTCGGTCTACCGGCAGGAGCATCTCAGCTGTCTTTTTGAGTCGATAAGTCGAGCCGGCTGGTTGCTAAGTCCGGGCGCAGGGATTTCCGTCCATTATGAGCAGCAAGCCGCACTCGAGCATCATCGCCCGTCCTGAAACATCCCTCCTCACCGCCGCTACTCTCGCGCTCGCCGCTTTCCTCGCCGTGCCTGCGTCGTTCGCGCAGACAAATTCCCAGACCGGGAGTGCGAAGACAGTGCAGGAAAAGACTCCCGCCGCGCAGCCGACAGCAGGACAGCAGCCCGATCTGGCCCAGTCCTACTACCACTACATGCTGGCGCATGAATACGAAGAGCTGGCCACGACTTCTGGCCGTCCGGAATATGCGACCCGCGCCATCGAGGAATACAAGCTCGCACTCAACGACGATCCCAGCTCCAAATATCTAAACAGCGGATTGGCCGAGCTTTATTTCCGCACCGGGCATGTGCGCGACTCGATCCTGGCGGCACAGGAGCAGATCAAAAAAGACCCTAACAACCTCGAAGCCCACAAGTTGCTGGGAAACATCTATCTGCGCTCGCTCGGCGATGGACAGCAGGGCAGCCCCTCCGACGAGATGCTGAAGCTGGCCATTGGCGAGTACAGCAAGATTGTCAGCTTAGAGCCGAACAACGTCGAGGACCGCCTGTTGCTCGGCCAGCTCTACTCCTTCGCGCATGACTCCGCGCACGCCGAAGAGCAGTTTGCCGCGGCCAAGAAGATCGATCCCGGCTCGGAGGATACGGCGCTGAACATGGCGCGCCTCTACACCGAACAGGGCGACGCCAAACGCGCCATCCAGGTCCTCAACGATCTGCCTGAGGAAGACAAGACCGGCAAAACCGAGTTCATCCTCGGCTCGACCTACGACCGCCTCAAGGACCCGAAGCGCGCCATCGAGGCCTATCGGAAGTCTCTCGACCTCGAGCCCGACAATCTCGATGCCGAGCGTGCCTTGGCCAAAGCATTGCTCAATGACAACCAGCTTACGCCCGCTCTTCAGGCCTATCAGGACATCGCTTCCGGCGACCCCAGCGATCCGGACGCCTACCTGCGCATCTCTGAGATCGAGCGGCGCCAGGGCAATTACGAAGAGGCCCTGACCACGCTCAAGAAGGCGAAATCGCTGGCCTCCGATTCTCTCGAGATCAGCTTCAATGAAGGTTTGCTGGACGACGCGCTGGGCCGCTACGACGACGCCGCGCAGATCTTTGAAAAACTGGTCGCCGACTCCGAGCACACCAGCGGTCAATATTCTGATTCAGAGAAGAGCAACCGCTCGCTCTTCCTGGAGCGGCTGGCCATCATCTACGGCGAGCAGAACAACACCGACAAAGCCATCGCCACCTACCAGAAGATGGCCGAGCTCGGCGGAGAATACGTCGACCACGCATACGAAGCCGAAGTCGACACCTATCGCCAGGCTCACGATTACGACAAGGCCACGCAGGTGGCCCGCGAGGCCGTCGCCAAACAGCCTAAGAGCCGCGCCGCCAAGCTGATGCTGGCCGCGCAGCTGGCCGACAACGGCCACGTCGACGAAGGCGTCGCCATGGCCAAGTCGCTGCTCAACAAGACCCCCGCGGACCTCGAAGTCTATCGCCAGCTGGCCAACGTCTACACCCGGCTGCGCAGATGGAAAGAGGCGTCGGAGGCGATCGACCAGGCCGATCAGCTTTCCAGCGGTGCGGACGATAAGCTTTACATCCATTTCCTGCGCGGCACTCTGTTCGAGCGCCAGAAGCTCTTCACCGATGCCGAGAACGAGTTTCGTGCCGCTCTCGCCATCGATCCGAAGAACACGATGACGCTGAACTATCTCGGCTACATGCTCGCCGACCACGATATGAAGCTGGACGAGGCGCTGGCCATGATCCAGAAGGCCGTCGAGCTCGATCCGCAGAACTACGCGTATCTAGATTCATTGGGATGGGCCTACTTCAAGCTCGGCAAGTACAACCTCGCGGAGGAAGATCTGCGCAAGGCCGTCGAACGCAATTCGACCGACGCGACCGTGCATGATCACCTCGGCGAGCTATACGAAAAAACCGGCCGGCTGAAGCTGGCCGCCTCGCAGTGGGAAGAATCGCTCAATGAATACGGGCATACCGTCGCTGCCGACATCGATCCCGGCGACGTGACCAAGGTGCAGAAGCGGCTCGATAGCGCCCGCGTTCGCCTGGCGAAGGAAGGCTCTCCGCTGTCGCCTGCCGCAGCCAAGCCCTGATGCCACTGCTTCCTCCCGGCTGTCTCGCTCCCCGATGTGCAGTTCCCAATGACGGGGAACTCACGCAGCGCAGGTATCCGGAAGCGGCCCATCCGTACCGGCTTCCATTCGATCGTGATCGCGCGCGCATCATTCATGCGCGCGCCTTTCGCCGTCTGGCGGGAAAGACGCAGGTCTTCACCCACGGCTACTCCGACCACTTCCGCAGCCGCCTGACTCACACCATGGAGGTGGCGCAGATCGCGCGCACCGTCGCCGCGGCCCTGGGCTTGAATGAATCGCTCACCGAGTCCCTCGCGCTGGTCCACGACATCGGCCATCCTCCCTTCGGACATACCGGCGAGCGGGCGCTGGACCGGGCGCTACGCCAATATGGCCTGCGCTTCGATCACAACCTGCACGCGCTGCGTACCGTGGAGCACTTCGAGACACGCTACGCCGGTTTTCGTGGCCTCAACCTCACCCTGGGTGTGCGCGAGGGCATCATCAAGCACTCGCACGATTACTCGGTGGAGGAACATCCCGAGCTGGCCGAATATTTTCTCGATCAGAAACCGCCGCTCGAGGCCCAGCTCATCGATCTGGCCGACGAGATCGCCTATCTCACAGCCGATCTCGATGACGGCTTCGAGGCTGAGATTCTTTCGCTCGACGACGTACGGACAAACGTGCGCATCTTCGAAGAGTTTTATCTGCCCATGAGGGAAAAGTATCCTCAGGCACGAGAAAAGCTGGTCTTCAACGAGGCGCTCAAGCGCACGCTCAACGCGCTGGTGGGGGATCTGCTCGACGAGACAGCGCGGCTCGTACAAACAGCGCAGGCCTTCACCGTGGAAGCGATTCGGCAGGCTCCATCGCGGCTTGCGTCGTTCTCACCGCACATGGAAGAGCTTCGCCTGGAGGCCAAGAGTTACCTGTATCGGCGCCTCTACCACGCGCCGGCTCTGGAGCGGGATCACGAAGAGGCGGAACTCGTCGTGACATCGCTCTTTCACGCATGGGTGGAAAATCCACAGCTCCTGCCGGGAGATCATGCGGCTGAAATCGAAAAAGAGGGCACGCCAAGAATCGTCGCCGACTACATCGCCGGAATGACCGACGCCTACATCCTCGCCCGCTACGCCGAATTCAGGGATGACCAGACCTAATCGGAACGGGCGGATGCGGCTCACGTCCAGAAAGAGCACCCCGGTCCCGAAACGAAGGTAAATGCGAAGCGAGCGAAGGAAGCGAAGCAAACTGGTCTGGCGGCGAAGCCGCGGAAGGCCTGGACGGCCAGTCCGTTTGTTTTTCCTGCGGAAGCTTCGTACCATAGGAGAGACGTCCACCGTTGCGTTCCCGCCGCTATCTTGAGCACCTCGAACGCATCCAATACAAATCTGGACGGACACATCTGGAAGGCATCACGTTGAGCACAACCGAGACTCTCGAAAGCACCCCCAATCCCGCCGAACCGACCGCCCCAGCGCACACAGAAGCGCATGACCACGCGCACGACCATGAAGGTCACACGCATGACCATGAGGGTCATCAGCACGGACCTGCGCTGAACCCCGAAGTGACGCGCGAAGTCGAAGTCGAAATTCCCGCGGACGAAGTCAGCCGCAGCTTCCGCACCGTCGTGAAGCGCTATCAGAAGCAGGCCCGCATTCCCGGCTTCCGCGCCGGCAAGGTGCCGGAGACGCTCATCCGCACGCGTTTTGCCGAAGGCATCCGCCAGGATGTGGTCGAAGCCGTGTTGCCCGCCCACTTCCGCACCGTCATCGAAGCGCAGAACCTCAAGCCGGTCTCGCAGCCGCAGGTCACCGACCTGCAGCTCGAAGACGGCCAGCCGCTGAAGTTCAAGGCCATCTTCGAAGTCCTGCCGGAGTTCTCCATCGACGGCTATCAGCAGATCAAGGTCGAGAAGCCGGACACCTTGCTGACCGATGAAGAGCTCAACGCCGAGCTGGAGCGGGTCCGCGACTCGCGCTCCACCATGGAGCCAGTCGCCGAGGATCGGGCCCTGGTCGATGGCGATTGGGCACAGATCAGCTTCAAAGGCGAGATCGTCGGTGACGCGCCCGAGACCGAAGGCCAGCCCATCGAAGGACAGGACACCATGATCGAGGTCGGCGGAGAGAACACCATTCCCGCCTTCAACGATGCCCTGCGCGGCTCCAAGCCCGGCCAGGAGTTGAAGTTCGAAGTCAGCTACCCGGCTGATTTCGGCGAGCGCCGCCTGGCGGGCAAGTCCGTCTCCTACGACGTCGAGATCAAGGCCATCAAGAAGAAGATTCAGCCCGATCTCACCGATGAATTCGCGAAAGAACTCGGCGAATACGAAGGCATCGAAGACTTCAAGAACAAGCTGCGCGAGCACCTTGCCAACGACAAGGAACGCCGCCTCAAGGCCGAGACGCGCGATAAGCTGGCCGAGGCGCTGGTCGCTCACTATCAGTTCCCGGTTCCCGAATCGCTCGTTCAGAATCAGATTGACGCACGGCTCGATCGCGGTCTGCGCGCGCTTGCCTCGCAAGGCATGCGCACCGAAGACATGCGTAAGCTGGATTTCGCCCGTCTGCGCGAGGCGCAGCGCGACTCCGCGGTCACTGAAGTCAAAGCCACGCTGATCATGGACAGAATCGCCTCCGCTGAGAACGTGGAAGTCAGCGATGACGACGTGGAAAACGAGTTGCAGCTTATCTCTCTGCAGACCCGCGAACCCTTGGAAACACTGCGCCTGCGTTTGACGAACGAAGGCTCGCTGGCTAGAATTCGTGAACAACTACGCAGGGAAAAGACAGGAAGCCTGCTCTACGAGCGTCTCGCTTAAGAGGAGTATTCTGGCCCGTGAAAGGCGCGATTTTCACGGGTCGTAACGTCACACCATCGCGGAAGGATTGAGAGTAAGTCTAGATATGGCACTCGTACCCATGGTCATCGAGCAGACGAGTCGCGGCGAACGCGCCTACGACATCTATTCCCGTCTGCTTCGCGACAACATCATCTTTCTCGGTACACCGATCGACGACCAGATCGCAAACCTCATCATCGCGCAAATGCTTTTCCTCTCCGGCGAAGACCCAGAGAAGGATATTCAGCTTTACATCAACTCCCCGGGCGGCTCGATCACTGCCGGCCTGGCCATTTACGACACCATGCAGTACATCAAGAACAACGTCGTGACCTTCTGCATCGGTCAGGCGGCCAGCATGGGCGCATTTCTGCTCATGGCGGGAACCACGGGCAAGCGTTTTGCCCTTCCCAACTCCCGAATTCTCATTCATCAGCCGTCGATGGGTGGACTTTCCGGCCAAGCTACCGATATAGATATCCACGCTCGCGAGATTCTGCGTATTCGCGAGATTACGAATAACCTGATGTCGAAGCACACGGGCCAGTCGCTGGAACGGATCGAACGCGACGTGGAACGCGATTTCATCATGAACGCCCCCCAAGCCAAGGAATACGGCATTATCGATGAGATCATCGATCGGCCGCGTGCCTGAGCAGTAAGGCAAACCGAAGGAGCAGCCACATGAAAACGCGTACGGGATCGGACGATACATTACGGTGCTCGTTCTGTCATAAATCGCAGGACGCCGTTGCTAAATTGATTTCATCGCCCAGCGATTACCCCCGCGCGTATATCTGCGATGAGTGCGTTGCCGTCTGCAACTCCATTCTGGAAGATGACCGCAGCGAAACACCCACCGGGGCTGCTCCCGCTCACCTCCCCAAGCCACTCGAGGTCAAAGCGTTCTTGGACGAGTATGTGATCGGCCAGGACCAGACCAAGAAGAAGCTCGCGGTAGCGGTTTACAACCACTACAAGCGCATCCAGATGAACCGGACGCGCGGCAACGACGTCGAGCTTTCGAAGTCGAACATCCTGCTCGTAGGCCCCACCGGAAGCGGCAAGACGCTCCTGGCGCACACCCTGGCCAAGATGCTGGACGTGCCCTTCGCCATCGTCGACGCCACGACGCTGACCGAAGCCGGCTACGTCGGCGAGGATGTCGAGAACATCATCCTGAAGCTGCTGCAGGCAGCGGATGGGGATGTGGCACGCGCCCAGACCGGCATTATCTACATTGACGAGATCGACAAGATCGGACGCAAAGACGAGAATCCCTCCATCACCCGCGATGTCTCCGGCGAAGGCGTGCAGCAGGCGCTGCTGAAGATTCTTGAAGGCACCGTCGCCAACGTCCCGCCGCAGGGGGGACGCAAGCATCCGCACCAGGAATTCACTCCCGTCGACACCACCAACATCCTCTTTATCTGTGGAGGAGCGTTCGTGGGACTGGAACGCGTGGTCGGCCGTCGCGTGGGCAAAAAAGCTCTGGGCTTCAAGGCTATCGCGGAGAAAGACCAGCAGCCGGAGGGTACGGGCCGCAGCCAGCGCGATTCCGAACTGCTGCGCCAGGCCGAGCCTCAGGATCTGATCCGCTTCGGGCTGATTCCCGAGTTTGTAGGCCGCCTGCCGGTTCTCGGTATCCTCGATGAGCTCGACGAAGCTGCGCTGATCGAGATCCTCACCAAGCCGCGCAATGCCATCCTGAAGCAGTATCAGCGGCTCTTCGAGTATGAGGGCGTGAAACTCCTCTTCACCGACGAGGCCTCGCGCGCCGTGGCGGAAGAGGCACTCTCCCGCAAGGTCGGAGCTCGCGGACTTCGCATGATTCTGGAAGAGTTGATGCTCGACCTGATGTATCACCTGCCCAGTAACAAGAAGATCAAGGAGCTGGAAATCACCGCGGAAATGGTAAAGAAGCGGGATTTGTCAGTTACCTTACTGGAAAAAGCGGGTTAAAGCAGTTACCCGGTCAAAAAGCTGGTTGAAATCATTGACGTTACAAGTACGAAGGAAAGATGAAGGCGGGCTGCGGCCCGCCCTTCGCTTTTGATGGCAAAACCGAAAATTCGACGCATTCCGAATACTCGTTCCGTGACCGAAGTTCGCCCGTTATGTGACGGAATGCGTTAAAGTTCATCTAACAGTGAAAGAAGAAAAGGGGACCCTGTGACCCAATCCAAAGAGAGCCGCGAAAAGAAGGAAGCGCGCGAAAATCGCGAGCAGAGCGATGTACGTAAGCTCCCCATGATGCCCATCCGGGACATGGTGATTTTCCCGCACATGATGACGCCGTTCGTCGTTGGCCGCGAGTCGAGCGTACGCGCTCTCGAAGAGGCCCTGAATGGCGACCGTAAGATTTTTCTCGCTACCCAGCACGACGCGCGAGTGGATGAGCCTCACGCCGACGACATCTATCCCGTAGGCACCATCGGCAACATCGTGCAGAGCGTCAAAATGCCGGATGGGAACATCAAAGTCCTCGTCGAAGGCCTGGAACGCGGACGCGCCATCGAGATGAATGACGCCGACGGCTTTTTCGTCGCCACTGTTCGCACCGCCTCTGCACCGCTTGAGGCCTCACCGCAGATCGAACAGCTGGTGCAGCGCGTCACTTCCCTGTTCGAGCAGTATGTGAAGCTGCAGCAGTCTCTCAACTACGAGACCATGATCGCCGCGGTCCGCACCGATGAGCCTTCGAAGCTCGCGGACACCATCGCCGCCAATCTGCAGCTCGAGATCCCCGAAAAGCAAAATATCCTCGATGTCTTCGATCCCGCCGAGCGGTTGACCATGGTCGCCGAAGTGCTTGAGGTCGAGATCGAAAAACTCAACATGGACCGCAGCATCCAGTCGCGCGTGAAGCGGCAGATGGAGCGGGCGCAAAAAGAGTATTACCTCAACGAGAAGATCAAGGCCATCCAGAAAGAGCTGGGCCGCGGCGAGAAGAATGAGTTCGACGATCTGAAAAAGAAGATCGAGACCGCCGGCATGCCCAAGGATGTCTTCGACAAGGCCATCCAGGAGCTGAAGAAGCTTGAGGCAATGCCGCCCATGTCGGCCGAATCGACCGTCTCACGCAATTATCTCGATTGGCTGCTGGCCGTGCCGTGGAAGAAGAAATCCAAGGAAACGCGCAGCATCGATCACGCGGAGAAGGTTCTCAACGCCGACCACTACGGCCTGGAAAAGATCAAAGAGCGCATTCTCGAGTTCCTCGCCGTGCGCCAGCTGGTCAAGAATCCGAAAGGCTCCATCCTCTGCTTCGTCGGACCTCCGGGAGTCGGCAAGACCTCGCTCGGCATGTCGATCGCCAAGGCGACCGGCCGCAAGTTCGTCCGCATGTCGCTGGGCGGCGTGCGCGATGAGGCTGAAATTCGTGGTCACCGCCGCACCTACATCGGCGCACTTCCCGGGCAGATCATCCAGTCGATGAAGAAGGCGGGCACCAAGAACCCCGTCTTCATGCTCGACGAAGTCGACAAGATGGCCTCCGACTTCCGCGGCGATCCGGCATCGGCTCTACTCGAAGTGCTCGATCCCGAGCAGAACACCAGCTTCCAGGACCACTATCTCGACGTCGAATACGATCTGTCACAAGTCCTGTTCGTAGCCACGGCCAACGTGTTGCACACCATTCCCGGCCCGCTGCAGGACCGCATGGAGATTCTTCGCCTCCACGGCTACACCGAAGTGGAAAAGCTCGAAATCGCCAAGCAATATCTGGTGAGGAAGCAACGCGAGGCGACCGGTCTTACGGAAAAAAACATCACCTTCACCGATGAAGCGCTCACCGAGATCATTCGCGGCTACACCCGCGAAGCCGGCGTCCGCAATCTGGAGCGTGAGATCGGGAATGTCTGCCGCAAAGTGGCTCGTCGCGTAGTAAGGAGCGGCGCGAAGCATAAGGAGGCGGTCACTGGAGAGAATGTCTCCGAGTTTCTCGGCGTAGCCAAGTTCCGCGATTCGCTGGTGCACGAGAAGAACGAGATTGGCCTGGTCAATGGCCTCGCATGGACCGAGGTCGGCGGCAGCATCCTGCAGACTGAGGTTCAGATCCTCGATGGCAAGGGCAAGCTCACCACCACCGGCCAGCTCGGCGATGTGATGACCGAGTCGGCGCAGGCCGCTCTCTCCTACATCCGCAGCCGCGCGCATCACCTCGGCCTGCCGCGTGATTTCTATCGCAACCTCGACATTCACATCCACGTGCCCGAAGGCGCAGTGCCCAAGGATGGTCCATCGGCAGGTGTGACGCTGGCAACAGCGCTCGCTAGCGCGCTGGCCAAGATTCCGGTGCGCCGCGATATCGCCATGACCGGAGAGATCACTCTGCGCGGCAAGGTGCTGCCCATCGGCGGGCTCAAGGAGAAGCTGCTCGCAGCCCATCGCGCCGGCATCTTCGAGGCGATCCTTCCCAAGGACAACCAGAAGGATCTCGCCGATCTGCCCGAGAACCTGAAGACCGCGATGAAGTTGAACTTCGTCGAAACCATGGACGAAGTGCTCAAGCTGGCGCTCGCCGCGCCTCTTCCCGAGATCACCGAGGACACGCCCGAGGTATTGTCTGCGGTCGTGCCACCGCCAGTGAATCCGGAGCAGCGTCCTCACCAGTAACCTCTGAATCAACTTCCGATCTATGAGCCGTGGCGCATCGCGAATGTGCCACGGCTTTCCATTTCCAGTAGCCGTTCATCAACAAGCAATCGCTTGGATTCTTGCTGCCTCGTCGAGAAGAAGGTAGAGTTTTTTCATGAGGTTTTGCCGTCGCACCCGTTTACTTTGCGCTCTGCTCTTTGCAGTGGCGTGGGTTGCGTCGGCCTCGTGGAGTGAATCGGCTTTTGCGCAATTTGCTCTGTGCCAGCCGGTTCAATCTCCCTGCTGCCCTCAGCCTGCCGATAACAGCGGCGAATCTTGTCCTGTCTGCCAACTCACTACCAATGCCGCAGTACGAGAGACGCGGGATGATGAAGGCCGCCAAAGTCAGCGGCAGCGCGAATTTCTGCGGATACAAATCTCCCACAGACCGGACCCGTCATCTAAACGCAGACTACGCGGAGAATTCCTCGCAAGCTTCCGCTATCAACGCGAAGTCTTCGACCTCAAAGACGATCTTCGAATCTAGACCTATCTCCTGTGAAGTAATGCGCCTCCAGGCGCACAACCATCACTATCAACTCAGGAGATATTTCCATGAAACTCAAAGCACTCGCATTTGCCTTCGCAGCAATTCTCTTCGCCTCTTTGACCGCTCAGGCGGCAACAACCGTTGCCTCCTGCTGTGGCGAACCCGACTGCTGCACCGGCAGCAGCTGCTGCTAATAACTAACACAAAAGCCCCGGATTGGTCCTCATCACAGACCGATCCGGGGCTTTCTGCTTTCCTCCGCAGCTTTTAGACCACTTCCAAAGCCTGCTCCAGATCCGCGAGCAGATCGTCCCCATCTTCGATGCCGACTGAAATACGCACCAGCCCATCCGTAATGCCAAGCTTGGTGCGCGCTTCGGCTCCGATGGCTGCGTGCGTCATGGTCGCGGGATGCGAGATCAGCGTCTCCACGCCGCCCAGCGACTCACCCAGCGTGCAGACCTTCACCCGCTTCAGCATGGCGTTGGCATTTTCGAGTGAGCCCATCTCGAAGGAGATGAGCGCGCCGAATCCTGACATCTGTTTCTTCGCCAGCTCATGCTGCGGATGCGTCGTCAGGCCCGGATAGAAGACCTTCTGCACCCTCTTATGCCCGGCAAGAAACTCTGCGACCTTGCGTCCGCTCTCTTCATGCTGGCGCATGCGCACCGCCAGCGTCTTCACGCCGCGCAGGATCATCCAGCATTCAAAAGGAGAGAGAATGCCGCCGGTGCATTTCTGCACGAAAGCAAAGTCCTCTTTGTGCTTGGGCCTGGTCCCCACCAGCACGCCGCCGAGGCCGTCGCTGTGTCCGTTGAGGAACTTCGTCGTCGAGTGCATCACGATATCCGCACCCAGTTCGATTGGCCGTTGGAAGTAGGGCGACATGAAGGTGTTGTCGACGGCCAGCTCCACGCCTTTTTCATGGCACACATCGGCCACGGCGCGGATATCGGTCAGCGTCATGATGGGATTGGTTGGCGTCTCGATGTGTACCAGCTTGGTCGTGGGACGGATCGCCCGGCGCACATTCTCCGGGTCTGAAGTATCCACGTAGCTGAACTCGATGCCGTAGCGCGTGACGATCTGGTTGAAGAGCCGCGGCGTACCGCCATACACATTCTCGCCGCAGATGATGTGATCGCCGCTGCGGAACATGGTGATCATCGCCATGATCGCCGCCATGCCGCTGGCAAAGACGTGCGCGCTCGTTCCGCCTTCGAGCGAGGCCAGGTTTTCCTCGAGCGCATCGCGCGTGGGATTGGAGACGCGTGAATACTCATAGCCTTTGTGCTTGCCGATCTCTTCCTGCGCATAGGTCGAGGTGAGATAGATCGGCACATTCACCGCACCCGTCAAGGGATCGGGAGCCTGGCCGTCGTGGATCGCTCGTGTTGCAAAGCCGTGCTTCTTGTCAGTCATAGGAGACACTTTCAGATGTTCATGGCCGTTTTGGCGTCGCAGTTAGGGAAGAAGCAGGATCAGGCTTCTTCAAAGATCTTCTTCGAGAGATAGCGCTCCGCCGAATCGGGAATAATGGTTGCGACGCGCTTTCCCGGCCCCAGGCGCTCGGCAATCTTCAACGCGGCATGCAGGATGGCTCCGGCGCTCGATCCGCCCAGCAATCCTTCTTCGGCAGCCAGTTTGCGCACCATGGCGAAGGCATCCTCGTCGCTCACCATCATGATCTCGTCGGCGACTTCGTGATGAAAGGTTTTTGGGATGAAGGAAACACCGATCCCTTCAACCTTGTGCGGTCCGGGCGTTCCGCCCTGCAGCACCGAACCCTGGCTCTCCACAGCAACGTTCAGAACGCATGGGTTCCGCTCCTTCAAAAACTGAGCCACGCCGGTGAAGGTTCCACCGGTTCCCACGCCGCTCACCCAGGCATCCACCTTGCCCTCCATCTGCTCCCAGATTTCGGCGGCAGTCGTGTCGTGGTGGAACTGCGGGTTGGCCTGGTTGTCGAACTGCAAGGCGGCGAAAGTTGTGGGGTCTTCCCCGGCCAGTTCCTTCGCGCGCCGGATGGCCTCTTTCATGCCCTCGGCTTCAGGCGTCCGAATGACAGTTGCCCCGAATGCCCGCATCAGGATGCACTTCTCCTCGGCATAGCCCTCGGGGACAAACAGGACCACGCGGTAACCGCGGTTCACCCCCACCAGGGCCAGCCCGACCCCGGTGTTGCCGGCCGTAGCCTCCACGATGGTGCAGCCCGGGGTCAGCTTTCCCTGCCGCTCGGCCTCCAGGATCATGCCCAGCGCCGCGCGGTCCTTGACGCTGCCGCCGGGGTTGAGAAACTCCAGCTTGACGTAGACGGAAGCCCAATGCGGACGGGCGATTCGGTTCAGCTGCAGCATGGGAGTGCGGCCCATCAGCTCGGTGATCTCGCCGGCTACCCGCAAACCGCTTTCGGTTACTTGAAGTGTAGATTCAGTCATAGCAAAACAAGTTAGTGTAGCAGCACGTTACTTTTCTCTTGTCTGGATGTCCAAATTCACGCTTTTTCCGCTGCCTTTGAGCGGCACTAATGTAAACTTTAGTCACTTTTTGCCGTTAACTGACGGTAGTAGTCTCAGTTTTCGCCTGGGTTTTTCGTTCGCACATCGCTCGGCTGAGCGAGCCAGGATTTCGAAATCTGCTTCTTTGTCTGGTGGTCACGTGCCTATCGCACTATCCAATACGCTTCCCGGAAAAAATCGCGCCGTCCAGCTCCTGATCTTAGCCGCACTGGGTGCCTGTATCTGCGTAGCTGCAGCCGGCTGGCTGCACTACAGCGCTGCGAAAAAGCTGAATGAGTCCCGCGATTGGATCGAGCATTCGCAGACCGTGATGTCGAGCCTGCGCTCAGAGAGCCAGGTCGCCGACCGCATTGACACTGCCACCCGTCTTTTCCAGCTCACCAAGGACGAAGAAAACATTCGCAGCGCTCAAACAAGTCAGGTATCTTTCAATTCCGGCGCACTGCGCCTTCAGGACCTCACCTCCGACAATCCCCGCCAAAATGGCCAGGCGAGAAAGCTGGTGGTCTGCGCAGACTCCCTCGGCAAAGCTATTGGCAGGCTAAAAGAACAAGGCGACGCCGTTACCAATCCTCTTTCGCAATGCCGCCTCATCCTGGGAACGCTGCAGGAGGTGGAACGCGAACTGCTCTCACAACGCACCGACGAGTCAAAGCTGAATTCCCAGCGCAGCATCATTCTCAGCGTCTCATTCACCGTTCTCTCCATCCTGGTGATCCTGGCCCTCTTCGGCTTTCTTCTTCGCGACGCGGTTCGCCGCAAGCAATATGAGCGGCGGCTCTATGAAGCGAACGAGAAACTGGCCAGCACCGTGCGCGCCCTCGAGCGGCAGGCCAAGGAGTCGACACTCCTGACCAGCGTTCGCGATGAACTACAGCTTTGCGTGCGGCTGGCGCAGGCCCAGGAGTGCGCCATCCGTTACTTCGAGCAGCTGCTTCCCGGCACCTCCGGAAGCATCTGTCTGACCAACAACACCCGCCACATGGTGGAAGAGGTAGCGTCCTGGGGCAGCTCTACCCTGGTGATGGATGCCTTCACGCTGGAAGGCTGCTGCGGGCTGCGCTCGGGGCGCATGCGCTGGCGCCGGCCCATGCAGTCCGAGGTTCACTGCACCCATTTCAACGGTCACGTGCCGGAATACTACGTCTGCATCCCGCTCGCGGCCTATGGAGACACCCTCGGAGTCGTCTATATCGAGTGCCTCTCTCCTGGCGTAGCTGCGATGGTCGATGCCAACATGGCTCCCATCGAACAGATTGTCGAGCTTGCCTCCATCTCTTTTGCAGGCCTCAATCTGCGCAGCCGCCTGGAGCAGCAATCCATCCGTGACGGACTCACCGGCCTCTTCAATCGCCACTACATGGAGATGGCGCTGGACCGCGAGCTTCGCCGCGGGGCGCGGCACAATAAGCCGGTAGCGGTCATGATGATGGACATCGACCACTTCAAGCGCTTCAACGACACCTACGGCCATGAGGCAGGAGACACCGTCTTACGCGAGCTGGCGGAGAATTTTCTGCAGGCGGTTCGCAACGAGGACATCCTCTGCCGTTTTGGCGGCGAAGAGTTTGTCGCCATCCTGCCTGAGCTGGACCTGGAGGCAGCCATGCAGCGCGCCGAGGGGCTCCGGACCATGGTCAGCGAGATGCGCATCTATAACCGCGGCGAGTGTTTGCCCGAAGTCACCACATCCATCGGGGTGGCCATCTATCCGCAGCACGCTGAAACGGTCGAAGAGATCCTGCGCTCCGCCGATCGCGCCCTCTACGAAGCCAAGCACCTGGGACGCAACCGGGTAGTCCCGGCGGAGAGTGTTCTCCTCGCCTAAAACCGGTTATGCATTCGCTGCCAAACCCGATGCCCTGAAAAGGCAGACGCCCCGATCACTCCCAGCAAAGACCTATTTGCTTCCCGCGCCCGGCTGGGCCACGACCTCGGTAGAGGAAACCTTCGGATAGTAGCCGCTGCGCGTCCGGACCACCATTTTGCCATGACCGCTGGCGCGAGCCTCCACCTTCACCGTCCGGTAGCCGCCTTGCGAGGCCGGCTTGGTCGAGTGATAGCCGATGGTGTACTGGTTGCGGATATCCTTGGCCACTTCGGTGGCGATCACGTCGACATCGTTCAGCGATTTCGGGAAAAACGCCAGGCCGCCGGTCTCATCCGAAAGCAGCTGCAAAGCCCTCTTGGCCCGCCTCGATTCCCTGCCGCCTTCATCGCCGAAGAGCAGGCCGATCGAGTAAACCACCGGCCCCTGCATCTGCTGCACCCGGCGGATGGCCTGCTCCAGGGTGAGGCTGGAAGCATTGTCTTCGCCGTCCGTGATGATCAGCAGTACCTGCTTGGAGCGCTTCGCGCCCTTGGCCAGCTGATCGGCCGACGCTACCACCGCATCGTAAAGCGCCGTGCCGCCCTTCGAATCGATGTGGGCAAGGCCGTCGCGCAGCTTGGCGAGATCGGAGGTAAAGTCCTGGTCGATGAAGGCTTCATCGGAAAAGTTCACGATGAACGCCTCGTCCTGCGCGTTCGAAGCTCGCACCAGGTCCAGGGCGGCCGCGTTAACGGCGGCGCGTTTGTCACGCATCGAGCCCGAATTGTCCACCAGAATGCCCATCGATACGGGAATGTCCTGGTGCTGGAACGAGGCAATGGCCTGCGGAGCGCCATCCTCCCAGATCTTGAAATCCTCTTTATTCAGGTCATTCACCAGCCGGCGGTTTTCTTCGAGGACGGTCGCGTTCAGCACCACCTCGTCCACATCCCGGCGCAGCGTGAAGCCGTGATTGCCCTTTTCGATGTCCGCGCCGTGGGTCGCCGCGGTCGCATGGTCGGGGCTGACGGTCTCATTGTCGGTCGCGTCCGGAGAAGTGATCGGGTCCCGGTCGACATTGAGCGGCTGCTGAGTCTCCGGACGCAAAACCTGCCTCGGTGAAGCTTGCGCCGCAGGCGGCGTAGAAGCAGCAGACGCCGGCGCAGCGGGAGCGGTCTGGCCCAAGGCGGGCAGAGATGCGAGGGAAAGAAGAGCGATCGAAAACAGGAACCGGTTATTGCAGAGGGGCATAGTATCCGTTGCGGGCATGGACGGTGAGTGGAGGTAGTCCCGCGGGCGGAACCAGCCTCACTCTCACTTTACGCCACTTACCGTCGCGCTTCTCATCTGTCGGCTTATAACCCAGCACATATTCATGTCGCAGCTCGGAGCTGATCTTGGTCGCGATGTCGCCCATCTCGGCAATGTCGTCGACGCGAAAGAGCCTTCCCCCGGTCTCATCGGAGATGTCATTGAGCAGCAGCGGACCCATTCGCTCTTCCGTGGTCGCCGCATAGGGATCGAAGATGCCGATCGAGTAAATCTGCACGCCGGACTCCCGAACGACGGACCGCACCTCGCCCTCGGTGTAGCGGCTGCGGTTATCGCCGCCGTCCGACACCACCAGGAGCGCCTTGCGTTCATATTTGGCCTGCTTCATTTTGTTGAGCCCAAAATAGATCGCGTCGAGCAGGGCGGTGCGGTGACCGGCCTTGACCGTGGACAGGCGGGCGTCGATCTCATCGGTCGACGAGGTGAAATCCTCGATCAGCTCGGGACGGTCGTTGAATCCGACCACGAAAAATTCGTCCTGCGGGTTCGAGGTCTTCATAAATTGCAGGATCGAGTCTCGGGCGCGGATGACCTTGTTGGCCATGCTGCCGCTCAGATCGAAGATGACACCGATGGAAACAGGCGCGTCTTCCGACGAAAAGCTTTTAAGCGCTTCGGGGTGATTATTTTCATAGAGCGCGAAGTTTTCTTTCTCCAGGCCGGTAACCAGGCGATCCATGGGATCGGTCACCGTGAGTGGCACGAGAACCAGGTTCACATCGACGCGGATTCTCTCGCCTGCCCTTGCCTTCAGAGCCGCTTTTCCTTCCACAGGAGGTGGTTCTGTCGACGGAGGAGGAGGGGGTGGTGGCGGAGGCGCCACGTGAATCGTACTCAGCGGATTCTCCTGCCCCAAAGCACGATAGGGTGCAAAGACGGCCAGCATTGCCAGCAACGCTACAGGCCCGAGAACGGCCAGGTTGGACAGAAGCCAAGCTCGTCCGCAGCCATGCCGGGGCATAGGAGCGGCGTGATATCGGGAAAACGAGCCGGGAACCGAGATCGGGGGAGTAGCGGAAACCAACTCAACGGCATCCGGCGAGCGCAAACAGGCCGGGCTGTGGGTAGCAGACATGGACGGAGCCATCCGGTTCTCACAACGCTTCATGCCACAGCAGGCGGAAAAACGGCGCAAAACCCGAAGCGCTTGTGCACAGCATCCTAGCATGGCCGGAAACCCGCTGCTGATACCCCTTTCATGATGTCGCAACCCTTTGGTTACCTCCCCGCCGGCGAAGGAGCAATCCATCTGTAGAGGAGGGCTCCGCGCCGGAACGGGATGGACGCCAAGGCACTGATTTACAATCTGTCAGAACGACTGAGTATGGATTTGCCCGTCCCCGGCTCCCCGCGGGAATGCCGTCCTTGACCGCGACCCACCCTCACGTTCCAGGAGCTCGATCCCGATTTCATGGCGCGCGTCTATCCTTTCCGAGCCCTTCGCTACAATCCCTCGCTGGTCCGTCTGGAAGACGTCGTCACTCAGCCCTACGACAAGATCACGCCGGCCATGCAGCAGGCGTATTACCAGCGCAGCCCCTACAACCTGGTCCGCATCATCCTCGGCCTGCCTGAGCTCTTCGATACGGAACAGAATGCAGGGAAAGACGCCGACATCTATACCCGGGCGGCACGTGATTTCCAGGACTGGCGGAAGGCCGGCATCCTCTCGCGAGAGAGCGAGCCCTCGATCTTCGCCTACTCGCAGCGCTTCAGCGTCCCCGGCAAACCCGATCTGGTCCAGGAACGCCGCGGCCTGATCGCGCTGGGCGAACTGTACGACTATGAACAGAAGGTTGTCTTTCGCCACGAGCAGACCTTGCCCAAGCCCAAGAGCGACCGCCTGAACCTGCTGCGCGCCACCCGCGCCCACTTCGGCCAGATCTTCATGCTCTATTCCGATCCCGGACTCAGCGTCGAGAGCCTACTCTTTCAATCCACCGCTGCGCCCGATATCGAAGTCACCGACGAGTACGAAGTGACGCATCGCGTATGGAGGGTGAGCGACCCCGCCGTCATCAACTTCGTAACGACCGCGCTCGAAGACAAGAAGCTCATCATCGCCGACGGCCACCACCGCTACGAGACCGCGCTCAACTATTCCCACGAGCGCGCCGCTCAAGCGGCGACCGCGCCAATCGAGCGGAATGCGGACAAGCTGCCGCAGCCGCCCTATCCAGAAGCCGCGGTCATGATGACCTTCGTCAACATGGACTCCGAAGGCCTGCTGATTCTGCCGGCGCATCGCGTGGTCCATGGCCTCAAAGGCTTCTCGCCAGCCGCATGGCTGCAGCGTGCCCAGACGTATTTCGAAATCGAGCCGCTCGCCGGCGCCGATCCTTCCGAGCATCTCGCCCGGCTCGAGGCGACCAAAGATAAGACAGCGTTTGTCGCCGTCACCGCAGACGGCAGCTCTCTGCTGACCGCGAAACCGGATGCCGCAGCCGCCATACTCGACAAGTTTTCGCAGCGGCAGCGGCAGCTCGATGTCGTTCAATTGCATGCCGTGATCCTGGAAGAACTGCTGGACCTGACTGCGGAGTCGATCCGCGAACAGGGCAACCTTCGCTACCTGCGCGATGCATCCGAAGCGATCGCCCAGGTGCAGGAGCATGAGGCGGATGTCGCTTTCCTGGTGAAGGCTGTCGCTCTCGATCAGCTTCGCGAGGTGGCATTCGCAGGCGAAACCATGCCGCCGAAGTCGACGGACTTCTTCCCCAAACTCCTGAGTGGTCTCACCATCTATGCCTTGGATTGATGGACTCCGCCGGAGCTGGCCGCTGATTTTAGTGTCTGCGGCCTGTTCCGCACAGCAGACATCTCAACCTGCAGTTCCTGCCGCCGCTCCTACTGCAGTCACGGTCCAGTCGCAGTCGACGCCGGCACTGCCGGGCGCGCAGCCGGCGAACGTGGCACCGCGCTACATCGTCGTGCTCGACGCGGCGCACGGCGGCTCCGATACGGGTGCGCGTTTCAGCAACGGCCAGCTCGAGAAGGAACTTACTCTCAGCTTTTCCGTACGGCTCCGATCTACGCTTTCAGCCCACGGCATCGGAGTGGTCACGACCCGCGAATCGGACGGCGAATTTTCCGGGATCGCTCGCGCGGAAATAGCCAATGGAGCATCGGCCGCAGCTTGCATCCTGATCCATGCCACGGCAACCGGCAGCGGCGTCCATCTTTACACCTCGTCGTTGGCTCCCACGCCGCTGACCAAGTTCATGCCCTGGCAGACGGCGCAATCGGCCTACGTAACGCAGAGCCTGAAGCTATCCTCGGAGATCGATTCGGCGCTCGCTCACGCCGAGATTCCCGTGACGCTGGGCCGTACCTCCCTGCAGCCGATGGACAGCTTCGCCTGCCCCGCAGTCGCGGTTGAGATCGCTCCGTTGCAGGAGGGCTCGACCACCAAGGGGAAAGACATCTCCGACGCCAGTTATCAAAAATCTGTAATCGATGCACTGACCGCAGCCATGGATCAGTGGCGCAATGACTGGAGACAGCAGCCTTGATCTCGCGCGCCCAACGAATTCTCTTTATCGGAATGCTGATCGCGGTCGTCTCCATGGCCACCTTCCTGATCCGGTTGCGCGAGCGCGCCCAGGACAGGCTGCGCGCTCTGCAGGATGAAACTCCGGTGGAAGAACCAGCCGGCGCGGCGCCGGAGTCCGTGCTGCTACTGATGCCCAACGACACCGACGGATCGCTGCTGGAGATACGCCGCGACCTGCCTATGCCGCAGGACGAGAGTGCCCGCGCGCGCGTGCTGATCGAGACCCTGCTGCATCTCTTTCGCGAGCCGAAATCGACGCATCCCATCGCTCCGGCTGCCGGACAGGACAGCAGTGCCGAAGCCAGCGAAAGTCCATCGGCCGGCCAGGATCTGGACGAGGTCTTTCTGATGCCTATTGCCCAACCCAAGGGTTCGCCGCCAGTGAAGGAAGAGATGGCCGTGGTCGATCTCAGCGCGGCCTTCGCCGCTGCTCACCCATCGGGCATCGAACCCGAAACCCTGACGCTGCTGGCCATCCTGGGCACGCTGCACGACAATCTCCCCACCATCACGCAGGTGCGCTTCCTCATCGACGGCCATGCGAAAGATACGCTCGCCGGGCACGCCGACCTCACGCGTGTGTATCTCGCCTCCGACACCGCCACGGGGGCGCAATGAACATCGGCGTCTTCGACTCCGGCTTCGGAGGCCTCACCGTGCTGCGCGCGCTGCTCGAACAGCTGCCTGCCGCGAACTACACCTACCTCGGCGATACGGCCCGGCTTCCCTACGGAGCCAAGTCACAGGCCACCGTCGCGCGCTATGCCGTCTCGAGCGCCCGCTTTCTGGTGGAAGAAGGCGCGGAATACCTGGTGATCGCCTGCAACACAGCCAGCGCACTCGCACTCGACGCGATTCGCGATGCGGTTCGCGTGCCGGTGCTGGGCGTGATCGAAACCGGCGCAAACGCCGCCTTCGCCACTACGAAATCGAAGGATGTTCTGGTCATAGCCACCGCCGCAACCGTAGAAAGCCACGCCTACTCGGGAGCCTGCGCAGAACGCGGCCTTCGCGCGTATGAGAAGGCCTGCCCCTTGCTGGTGCCGCTGGTCGAGGAGGGATGGATCGATCATCCCGTGACCGAAGAGGTGCTGCGCATCTACCTGGCTGAACTGCTGACTGCATCGGCAGAGCGCAATCTCGATCCCGACACCCTGGTGCTGGGCTGCACGCACTATCCTCTGCTCCGCGCCAACATCGAGCGAGCGGTTCCAGCGTCGATTCGCGTGATCGACTCAGCCGATGTAACAGCGGCGCAGGTGGCGAGCGCTATCCCACATCTCAAAGTCGAGATGTGGAGCACCCAAAATTCGGGAATTCAAGGTTCGCGTCTCTTCTACGCAACGGATTCGGTAACGAAATTCTGCCGCCTGGGCGCAAAGTTCCTCGGCCAACGCATCGATCAGGTCACGCTTGTCGATCTGGGCGGCTAATGAAAGCGAAGAAGCGGGTGGCTAGAGTGCGGGTGGCAAAAAGCGGATAGCTTAGAGCCGGTTGGCGCATGTCAACCGGCGGACCGCCTTTTAGCCAACCGGACTTTAGCGACCCGCTCATTAGCCGACCGGACCTTAGCTGACTGCTATCCTTATTGTTTGGAGGAAGACGCTTTCATGTTGAATCTTGAAGGAAAGGTCGCCGTTGTCTTCGGGCTGGCGAACAAGCGCTCGATTGCCTGGGGCATCGTCCAGAAGCTGCACGAGGCCGGCACCAAGCTCGCCATCAGTTATCAGAACGAACGCATGAAGGCCGAAGCCGAAGGCCTGATCAATGACCTGCCCGGAGCAGAAGCTTTCCAGTGCGATGTCTCGAACGACGCCGAGATCGACCAGGTCTTCGCCCAGCTCAAAGAACGCTACGGCAAGCTCGATGTGCTGGTGCATTCGGTAGCCTTTGCGCCTGCCGAGGAATTGAAGAACGATTTTGTGCACACCTCGCGCGAGGGTTTCCGCGTCGCGCACGACGTCAGCGTCTACTCGCTGATCGCGCTCAGCCGTGCCGCGGCCCCGCTCATGTCCGAGGGCGGCAGCATCATCACCCTCACCTATTACGGCGCCGAAAAGGTCGTTCCGCATTACAACGTGATGGGTGTGGCTAAGGCCGCGCTCGAAGCGACTGTCCGCTATCTTGCCGCCGATCTCGGCAAGCAGAATATTCGCGTGAATGCCATCTCCGCCGGCCCCATCAAGACGCTCGCCGCTCGCGGCATCGGCGGCCTGAGCGACATGCTGAAGGCCCATGCCGACCGCGCTCCGTTGCACCGAAACACCGAGCAAGCCGAAGTGGGCAGCACCGCCGTCTATCTGGCATCGCAGCTTGCATCCGGAGTAACCGGCGAAGTCATCTACGTCGACTCCGGCTACAACATCATGGGCTTCTAGGGGACTGCGCGTCCGGCGATCTGCGCTTTTCGCGCTCCGTTGGATGAACCCGGCTCTTGATGTTCAATTTAGCTTTGCGTGAGTGTCCAGCAGGGAGGGTCTATGGCGAACGAAGAAAATCATCAGATCGAAGAGCAGGCTAAGCCTGTTACCGGATCCCACGCTGCTGCCGGACCATGGATATCGTTCGCCGCCCACGCCGGTCTGTTGGCGCTCCTGATCCTTGGCGGACACCATGCCTGGAAGGTGCGCCCGGCGAGCTCCCGAGGCGGCCATCCCGCCGTATTGCTTTATTGGAAGGACGGCATGGGGACGGGCGCGGTGCAGATGCACGTGACCGGCAAGCTCAACGTCTCACCGGCGAAGAAGAAGACCGAGACGACTCCGCTCGCCCGCAAGAAGGAACCGGCCCTGATCGAGGCGAAGACCAAGGACGGACAGGTGCAGGCCAGCCAGGCAGGCAGCTCCAACTCGAATTCTCAATCGCAGATCAGCGGCGCAGGCACCAGCTCGCAGGATCTGAACCCGGCCTTTCCCGTCTACTCGCCGAACCCGCCGGTCAGAGACCGCGGACTGCTTCCTAATGAAGAGACGAACGTGGTTGTCGATGTGAACGTGAGCGCGCAGGGCGAAGTGCTGGATGAGAAACTGGTTCGCGGATTAGGCAACAGCATCGACCAAGCCATTCTCGATACGGTGAGAGGCTGGAAGTTCCACCCCGCCACGCTCGATGGAAGCCCGGTGGCTTCAGTGTCGGAGCTGGTGTTTCCGATGAGCCAGCGGTATCAGGGTTAAGGGCGGCGGAGTTGCGGTTCGCTTAAGTCCGGGCAGCATAACACCGGTTGGCTGAGATCCGGACAGCAAACACCCGCTCAACCGGTGCCCCACATCTCGCTCTTGAGATGTGGGAGATTACAAACGTCCTGATTACCACCAGGACAGGCGCGCCCTCGCCTGGACGGCCAGTCCTCAAGCGCAGGAACACTCTTCCTGGCCACAATAAGAACAGCAGCAGAGCTGAGATGGCGCGAAGCGCGTGTCCCCGTGCGGGGAGCACCCGCCGGCGATGGAGGGGATCACCAGCACTTCGTCGCCATCCTTGAAGTCGTACTTCTCGTTCCCGAGGAAGCGGATGTCTTCTTCGTTTACGTAGAAATTGATGAAGCGGCGCACCTGTCCCTGCTCGTCGCGCAGATGGGTCTTCAGCGCGGGAAAGCTGGTTTCGATCTCGGTGATCAGCTCGGGCAGGTTGTGCGCGCTCGACTGAATCTCTTTGGTGCCATCGGTGTGCTTCTGGAATGCGTTCGGCAATAGGACTTTAACGGACACTTGCTCCCTCCAATATGGCGCGGTCTTCAGTCTGTTCTTCGATGTAGGCTTCGAAATCGGACAATCTCGGGCGAACGGCGCGCTCTACTTCATAGGCGCCCGCCAGCGCGTCGGTTGTCTTCAATCCGTTGCCGGTGATGCAGGTGACGGTGAGATCGTCGGCCTTGATACGGCCGTGCGCGTAGAGGCGCGCGGTCACAGCAGTCGTTACGCCGCCCGCGGTCTCGGTAAAGATGCCTTCGGTCTCGGCCAGCTCCTGAATCGCCGAGACAATCTCCACGTCCGACACATCCTCAGCCCAGCCGCCGCTTTCGCGAATGGCGCGCGCCGCATAGATGCCATCGGCAGGGTTCCCGATGGCCAGCGAACGGGCGATGGTGGAAGGCCGCTGCGGCTCGATGTGATCGGCGCCGGTCTTCACCGCGGTCGAGATGGGCGAGCAGCCAGTGGCCTGCGCGCCGAAGAAGCGCACTTCCTTCTCTTCGACCAGACCCAGCGCGATCAGCTCCTTGAATGCTTTTTTGATCTTCGTGATCAACGACCCGCCAGCCATAGGGCAGACGATGTTGTCGGGCAGTCGCCAGCCCAGCTGCTCGGCGATCTCATAGCCGACCGTCTTCGAGCCTTCCGCATAGTAGGGCCGGAGGTTCACGTTCACGAAGCCCCAGTTGTAGCGCTCGGCGATCTGCGAGCAAAGGCGGTTGACGTGATCGTAGTTGCCGTCGATGCGGACCAGCTTCGCGCCATAGACCTGGGTGTTGAGAATCTTGGCCGGCTCCAGGTCGGAGGGCACAAGGATATAAGTCTTGAGGCCCAGGCGTGCGGCCTGCGCGGCCACCGCGTTCGCGAGATTGCCGGTCGAGGAGCAGCCTACCGTATCGAAGCCGAAGATCTGCGCGTTGGCCAGCGCGACCGAGACCACCCGGTCCTTGAAGCTCAGCGTCGGCAGGCAGACGGCATCGTTCTTGATGTAGAGATTCTTTGCGCCGATGCGCGATGCCAGCCGGGGCGCGGCGAGCAGGGGCGTCCAACCGGCGGGCGTTGCAGGAACGTAATCTTCCGGCACCGGCAGCAGGGCCTTGTAACGCCACATGCTATCCGGACCCTGGGCAATCTTTTCGCGTGTGAAAGAGCCGCGAGCCGCTTCGAGATCGCAATGGACTTCGAGCGGAGAAAAGCAAGCATCGCAGATCGACAGCGGAGTATTCGGATACGTCTTCCCGCATTCCCGACAACGTAATTCGTAAGCAAGCGCCATGGAACCCTCGATTCCTGAAACCAACTTCAGGAGTGACGGCGGGACCCATCGGAGTATTCTCCTACGGGTACAAATGCACGGGCACGCGTGACGAACTCTGCTAAAACATCGGTACTACACCGGAATGAATCCGGTACTGCTGGGATTTGGCGAGATGCGATACTGCGTGCATCCCCGAATCTCATGTTCCCCGCCTCCGTTGCCGGATTTAGGAGAGAGTTGACACCGATGTCTTAGATTGCCTAAGCCGGTTGTCGTGGCGTCACAGGGCCCGTCCCTCAGCCACTCTTCATGAAACTCAGGCTCGCTCGTGAGAGCAAACTTGAATATCTATTAGATACCACAGCGCGGATTGCGATGCAAGCTGTCGGAACCCTTCGCAATCTACTCGCGCTTGAGGATCACCAACACCGTGTCGTTCTGATGCATCTCAAAGCGCTCAGTAAAGACGCCGTTCTTCAGGTCCACATCGCGCGTCTCCACCGGAGCTCCGCTGGCCGCGGACTGAAGCTCGGCGACTTGCGCGCGGGTAAGCTGGCGGGGGGATCCCATGTGCAAATATGCCGTATAGGCATCGTTCTGCCGATAGCCGGTGCGATAAACATTCACCCGGTAGCGCCCGCTCTTCAAGCCCTCGATCTTCAAATCCGCAGATGGAGCGGGATTGGACGGCTGCTCCTGCTTGTAAAACACCTGGTTGGTTTCGTCACCAGGCGGCGCGATAGCCGTGTAATTCCAGAAGAGCGCCTGCACCGAGCCATCGCCGCTTTTCGTGATCCAGCTCTGCCGGTCGTTGCTCTCAATGTCCTCGCTGCCGAGCTGCGCAAGCCACTTGTAGGCGAAAAACGATGGCTTGCGAATGCCCTGATAGTTGATCAGGCCGAAGCCGCCATGAAAAGGCGTGAAGCGCGGGCCGCTCTCTTCAAAGATGTCGGTGAAGGTCCAATAGGACATGGATTGCGCCAGCGGCGAAGTCTCGCGCAGCTTCTGCAAAATGAATGGGGCGGAGATGTATTGGTCGTGGATCGGATCGCTCGGCGTGTAACTGGTGCTCCACTCCGTGTAGTGCAGCTCCAGCTTGGGTGTGGCTGAGCTATCGATCACGCTGCGCGATCCGCGCACGCGCTTCACGATCGAATCCGGGCTGACGTCGAGCACTGTGCCCGCCTTGCCGTCGGCGTCAAAAGCTCCCTTGATCACGCCATACGTATGTGTGGAAAGAAAGTCAGCTGGCACATGGTTGTCAGCAATGAATTTCAGCCATATCGGCTGCAGACCATCCATTGCCGAGGCAGGTCCACCCACGCGGCATCGGCGGCAAACAGACTTCACATCTTCGGCGGTGTTGCGATAGAGATCGAGATACTGTTGCTGCGTCCCGCTCCAGAAGCCATCGAGGTCAGGCTCATTCCAGACTTCGTAGTACCACTGCGCAATCTCGTCCTCGCCGTAGCGCTCGCGCCAATGCTGCAAAAGCGCGCGGATAAGGCCGTTCCATTTGTCCATATCCTTCGGCGGCGTGACGTTCGCCTTCCACCAGAAGACCGTCTTCGTGCCGCTGGCCAGCTTGGCCGGCATGAAGGACAGCTCGACGAAGGGGCGAATATGCAAGGCGAGCAGCGCATCGTAAAGCGCGTCGACATACTGGAAGTTATATGTCGGCTTGCCGCTCGCATCTTCGTCGTAGACTCCCATATCGTCATGGAGCAGGCCATGGAAGCGCAGATACCGGAAGCCGATCTCCTTCTGCACAACAGCCAGCTGCTGCTGCCAATCGGCGCGCAGCCCCTCATTGGCGCGTCCTGCGCCTACCGTCATCAAAGGCGTGCTGGAATGCGGACCGGCTACGTGCGATACGTCGGCGACGATCTCGCGAGGCGGAAGGCCGCTCTGAGCGATGAGAGGTGCGGCAAATAGAGCGAGAGCGAAGACGAGAGCGCAGTTCCGCATAAGTGCTTTGAACTCCAGGAGTGTGATGGGTGCGACAAATCCGAAGGATATCGATCTGTGCGGTCTCAAACGATGTGGTTTCAAACGATCACGGCTGGCCTTCAGCCTCCGGCATAGCGAGCAGCAGAAAGACGATGCCAACACAGGCAAACATGCGGAAGGCCGCCTCCTGGCCGTTCCAGATTTTCGATTGCCACATCAGGAACCACTCTCCGCCCACGCTGATGAAGGCCACGAACCACAATAGCAGCCCGATGGTCAGCGCAACGATGGCAGTCCTCTTGGCGCGATTGAAAGCGGATGCAGGCTTGCGCAGCGCGCGCACGAGTTGCGCAACGCCGGCCCAGGTCAGGATCATGGTGAACGCCTCCCAACCAATGATGCCGTCATAAAAAACAACCTGCACCGGGACAAGGTGAATCGCCCGCCACATGCCGTGGTTGCCGGGAAAAGTTGTATCCATAAGCAGGACGTGGTGCACAAACTGATAGTTGGAACCGTAGTCCGTGGAGTTATTGAAGACCACCAGCGTGTAGAAAAACGCCACCGCCGCGACCAACAGGATTTTGGCAATGCGCAGGCTCATTTCGCGGCCGATCCCGTCGCCAACGGCGCAAAGGTTTTGAAATATGCGGTCAGAGCATGCAGGGTCGCATCGTCGTATTCGGGATTGCCGGGCATCTGCGCTGTTTCATCTTGAGACTGCGGATCTTTCGTGTAGGCCTCGAATGATTTCGAACTGGCCTGCGCGATGCGGGCCAGCGCACGCCACGATCGGCCGGCCTTATGTCCGCCGTAGTCGCCTTCGTTGTGGCAGCGGAAGCAGTTCTGCTGGGCGATCTGATAGCCCTGCATCTCCGGTGAGTTCTCGGAAAAGCTGCCGTGCGGACGAATGGCATCGAGCACCACATCCTGCTTGAGGAAACGCAGCTCGACTAAGCCATTGGGTATCTGCGGCTCCTCGGCGTGCGCGAGGATGTGATAACGCGGCGTGAACGAAGCGTGCGAGATGAGATACGGCCCATAGGTACCGTCATCGCGCGTCCGTGGAAACTGCGCAGGCGGCTTTCCGTTCAGGCGCAAAACGAGAATCGGGCGGTGCGCGTGCCGATAGTCGTCGGTATAGTGCGCCTCATATTCGTCGTCGCAATCGGCGGCGATCAACGTGCCCTTGTCTGGAATATTCAGGGCCTTCAAAATCTCATCGAGAGAGACGCCGCCAATTTCCATGGGCCCATGAAAGTTGAAATCGTCGGTGACCTTGAAATCCACCTGTGGCAAGCGGCTCAGCTGCTCATAGCTAATGAATCGAACCGAGCCCGGCGGCAAACCCGGCAGATCGCCGGCGAGTTGCAGATCCTGCGGCGATTGTTTCTTGTCTTTGAGCTCGATCTTGTCGCCGGTGAAAACAAAAGACGAGAACAAACTAGCTACCGCGAGCACGGCGCTCAGCCACGAGGATTGCATGGGGCTCATCATATAGTGGGTATGATTGCGGGACGGCGAAAAAATTCCCCTCTTTCATCTCCCGCATACACCATTTGTCAACCAGCCCACGGATGAAACCCGTGTTAGAGTACGGGCAAATGAGTGCAGAAGAGATGTTGAATTCCCTTGGCTACACACTTCCCCCGCCGCCCGCTCCGGGAGGAAATTATCTTTCCGCCAAGATCGTGGGCAATTTGGTATTTCTATCCGGCGTTGTCTCCAGCGATGAGAACGGCGTGCTGACCGGCATTGTCGGCGTCAACCGAACGACTGAGGATGGGTACGAGGCAGCCCAGCGCTGTGCCTTGACCCAGCTTTCCGTGCTTCAACAGACCTTGGGCTCGATTGACCGCGTCAAGCAAATCGTCAGCGTTAACGGCTACGTAAACACCGTCAGCGGATTCGCCGATTCGCCCAAGGTAATCAATGGCGCTTCCGATCTGCTGATTCAAGTCTTCGGGGAAAACGGCAAGCATGTGCGCGCCGCTCTCGGCGTAGCCGCACTGCCGCGCAACGCGATGGTCGAGCTGCAAATGACGGTGGAGATCTAATCGCGATGTCTGAACACTCGCTCTCCGCCGGGCCCACCCATTCGCGCTGGAACCGCAATCTCGAACCACGATTGGAAATCGCATCCGGCGACACCGTTCACATGGAATGCGTCGACGCCAGCGACGGACAGGTTCGCCCCGGAATGACGGTCGACGAATACCTCACCATCGATCGCGGCCGAATTCACGCGTTGACCGGCCCCATCGCGATCCAGAATGCCGAACCAGGCGACACGCTCGAAGTAGAAATTCTCGACGTGCAACACAAAGGCTGGGGATGGACGAGCATCATCGCCGGTCTGGGGTTCCTCAAAGACCGCTTCAAGGATCCGTTTCTCTTCCACTGGGAATTGGAGCCGGGCGTCACGCGCTCCTTGGCCCCGGCAATCGTTTCACTGCGCCCCTTTTGCGGCGTCATGGGCGTGGCGCCCGCTGAAGACGGCGAGTTCCGCACCCGCGCTCCAGGAAGCTTCGGCGGCAATATGGATGTCCGCGACCTCACGGCGGGATCGAAGGTCTATCTGCCGGTGCTGAACGCAGGCGCGCTCTTTTCCGCCGGCGACGCTCATGCAGCGCAAGGCGATGGCGAGATCTGCATCAATGGCATCGAGTGTCCTGCGGACGTAACGCTGCGCTTCCATCTTCACAAGCACCGCAGTATTTCCGGACCGCTCATAGCCTCGGGAAACGCCAGGCCGTGCAGCGGAGGCGAATGGATCGTAGTCGAGTCTGCTGCCGACGCCTTGACCGCGGCGCGCACCGCAACCTCGCGCATGGTGGATCTGCTCAGCAGTCACTGGGGCTTTACGCCGGAGCATGCTTATCTGCTGTGCAGCGTAGCCATGGATCTCCGTCTCAGCCAGGTGGTCAATGAACCGATGACGACCGTCACCGCGGCGATCGCCAAAACTGTTCTTCCGGAGAGGAGCCTCTTCTAGACATGGTCGTCAACGATCCGGAGATCGTAGCGGAGCTCACTGCGCTCTATCCGAAATACGAAGCTGCGCTCGTAAGCAACAACGCCGGCACTCTGACCGCGATGTTCTGGGAGTCGCCGCACGCGCTCCGCTTCGGCGCGACGGAAAACCTGCACGGATCGGAAGAGATCGCAGCGTTCCGGAAAAGCCGCCCGGCAGTAAATCTCGAGCGGACCGTCAAACGGCTCGACATCGTAACCTTCGGCCGCGATTTCGGAAGCGTAACGCTGGAGTTCGAACGCGTAGTCGGCGGCAAAACAGTGCAAGGACGACAAAGTCAGGTATGGGTGCGTTTCCCCGACGGATGGAAGATCGTCTCGGCACACGTTTCGACTCTGCCCTGAACGGCCATTTGTTCACTTACAGTGACAAATTCACTGCGGCGAATCCCTCGAAAAGACCCGGACACCACAGAGAAGCGCTCCGTTTCAGCGGGATATTTGCAATTGTTCCCATGAGTTTGCTCTTTGACGGCGCACCTATAAGAAAGTTTTATTACCCTCCTCCGGCAAACGGAGCATACGGTCACTTTTCCCTTTAGTGACGATTCTTTCTGCGATATGCTCACCGAAAGTTTTTCAAAAAGCTGCCCATTACAAACTTCGCAGCTCCTCCTCTCTAAGCCTGGGAGTGCCTCAAGGCGTCCCCGATAAAGGTTCAGGGCACGGTGAAGGTCGCTTGACGACCAAGTTGTCTTTTTCTATTTCAATGAGGCCATAGATGTTCAAGAGACTTCCTGTTTTTGTCATTGCTTTTTTCCTCAGTATGCTGCTTCTCACTCACTCCAGCTGGGCGCAACAGACGCTTGGCGGCATCACCGGCGAGGTGTCCGACATTTCGGGCGGCCTGCTGGCAGATACCACGGTGACCGCTGTCGCTCTCGGCACAGGCCTCACCCGATCCACAAAAACCAACGCGGGCGGCGGATATTCCTTTGCCAATCTTCCTATCGATAGCTACAGCCTCACCTTCGTTCACGAAGGCTTTGACTCGCAGAAGGTGCCGTCCATCGCGGTGCAGGCTGATCGCACAGCGACCATCAATGCGCAGCTGAAGATCGGCCAGGTGAGCACATCGGTCGTGGTGGAAGAATCTCCGCTGATGAATGCGGTGGACACCACCAACGGCTATGTTCTGGACAAAACGCAGATCGACGCCATCCCGCTGCCCACGGGAAGCTTCACCGGCGTGGCCATCCTCTCGCCCGGCGTCAATGCGGAGCTGCCTGGAGGCACCGGCGTCAACAGCGGACTCGGCAATGCTCCCATCTGGGCCAATGGACAGCGCGACACCTCGAACAGCTTCCAACTTAACGGCGTCGACGGCAGCAACCTGTTCAACGGCAAAAGCACCAGCCAGGTGCAGTCGGCGCGCGTGGTGAACAACACCGGCAACGGCAACTCCAGCGCAGGCGTCGAACAGAGCGCATCCTCTGTCTATCTCTCGATTGGCAATGCCATCCCCACGCCTGCTCCAGAGACGATCTCCGAGGTTCGCGTCAACGCATCGATGTATGACGCGCAGCAAGGCTCGGCCAGCGGCGCGCACATCGACATGAGCACCAGCTCCGGCGGCAACACCATTCACGGCGGCCTCTACGGACATCGCGGAACGAACTGGTTGAATGCCGCGCCCTTCTTCTTCAAGAACAACACCGGCATTCCCGACGCCGATAAGAATCCTGAGCTGCATCGGTACATTGCCGGCGGAACCATCTCCGGCCCCATCATCAAAGACAAGCTCTTCGCCTTTATCGCCTATCAGCACTTGCACGTATCCGACCAGGAAACCGGCGACACGCTGATCGCGGTCCCGCAAGGCTTGAGCGACAACAACCGCAATGCCGGCGGCCTGGCTCAACTCGTCAATAACAACTGGGGCGGCGAAGACGCTGCCAATGGATTCACGGTCAGCGGCGCCGACTGGTCGAATAATCCGGTAGGGCTGGCGCTCTTTCAGGCCAAGCTGCCCAATGGTCAATGGCTCATTCCTAATGACAACGGCCACAAACCGGATGCCCTGTCGCCATCGAATGCCTTCGAAACCGGCACCTCGTACTTCATCGCCGATCAGCTGGTGAGCAATCTCGACTGGAATGCCAGCTCGAAAGACCAGGTCAGCCTGAAGTACTACTATCAGCACGATCCCAATAGCACGCCTTATGCAACTTCCAGCGTGCCTGGATTCGCCGAGCATCTGGATGCAGGCTCACAGGTTTTCGCGATCAACAATATCCAGACGCTCAGCTCTTCTTTCAGCCTGACCGAGACGCTCGGCTTCGTTCGCGAGAAGGCTTACAGCACGAATGATCAGCTCTGGGGACCCGGCCAATCGGGCACGCCGATTGCGGGAATGACCAGCAGCTTCGGCTCGTATTTTCCGGGCATCACCATCGTTGACGCTCTCGGAGACTACGGCGCCGGTCTGCCGCAGCAGGCTCTCAACATCGGCCCAGGAGCGGCGAATCAGAGCGCCTTCACCGGCATGTTCCAGAATCGCATTCAGCCTTCGGCGAATGCCATCTGGACCAAGGGACCGCATTCGTTCACCTTCGGTGGAAGCTGGGCCTACACCCAGCTGAACATTCGCGATCAGCGCACCGGCAAAGGCAGCGTAGCAACACCGGACTTCTCGACCTACGCGATGAACTGGGTCACGCCCTACTCGACGAATGGATTTGTCGCGACTACCTTCCTTCAAGGCGACGCCAACCGCTACTACCGTGCCAACCAGACTGGCCTCTATCTGCAGGATAAGTATCAGATCCGGCCGAATCTCAGCATCACGGCCGGCATTCGCTATGACTGGAACGGCGGGCTGACGGAAAAATACGGCCGCCTCTTCAACTTCGATCCGACACAATACAGCTACGACGCCGGATCGGATGCCATCACCAGCCCCGGCCTCATCATCGCCGGCAACAATGTCAACGGAACCTCCGGAGTGAGCGATACCACGCTTACCGGACGCCAATGGGGCATTGCGCCTCGCCTCGGATTCGCGTGGCAGCCTTCGACATTCCAGAACAAGATCGTAGTGCGCGGCGGCACCGGCCTCTACTACGATCGCGGTGAGCTCTACACCTATCTCTCTCCGGGATATGCCGCGGGAGAAGTTGCTGGCGGCCCCTTCGGAGTGAGCCAGACTCCTCCGTTCGTGACCGGGCAAGGCTGCCCCTACAGCGCTTCGCCGTATGGCAACACCAGCTTCCTCTACAACTTCTACATTCCCATCTGCGGCCTCGCCCCCTTCTCACCCGAAGACGGCGCGAACCTCGATTACAACCTCGGCACTCCATGGGGCACAACGCGATCGCCTGCACCCAGCAACCCCAAGGCCTCGGACCTCATCAACTATCTGCCCAATGCGGCTGGAATCATTGCCGGCAACCAGCCTTTTACCCTGGGCGAATACAACCGCGCCAACAAGCTTCCCTACAGCATCAACTTCACTCTCGATGTGCAGTTCCAGCCGCGCAGCGACCTGATGATCGAGCTCGGCTACGTGGGCAACCTGGGACGCCACCAGGTAATTCCGCTGCCCTTCAATCAGGCGCAGATTGCAACGCTGACCAAGCCCACGCACCCTGGCGGCGCGGCACAGCAGAACTTCAGCTACGGCTACACCGTGCTCGATCCGACTACCTTCTCCCCCATCTGCGTAAATCAGGATCCGAATTGCACCTATGGTTCCATGCAGCAGAACTACGAGGGCGGCAACGTGGATCTACGCGTGCCCTATCTCGGATATTCGTCCGAGTCGGAGTCGTACACTGCTGCAGGCATCTCCGCGTATCATGCGCTGCAGGCGCACGTGGAAAAGCGGATAAGCCACGGAATTCAGGCTGGCGTCTCCTATACCTTCTCCCATGCGACCGACGAGCAGAGCGCGCTCGGCCTCTTCTACAACGGCAGCAACCCTCGCAATCTACGCAGCGGCTATGGCTCGTCCGACTTCGATCGCAAGCACGTGCTGAACTTCACCTACGGATTCACCTTGCCGCAGCTCTACAGCCAACACTCCCTCGCCGGCAAGATCGTCGACGACTGGACCCTCAATGGCCTAGTGATCATTCAAAGTGGGCAGCCCTATAGCGTCATCGATTACTCGGGCGCCGTCGGCAGTCTGTACTACAGCACCTTCGACGGCATCACCAATCCGATCGTTCCGCTCGCTCCGGGCTGTAACGCCAAGAACGCGCTTACCGGCCGCTCCGGTGCCTTCTATCAGGCCTCCAACCCCAACAGCGCGGCGCTCAAGGCATCATGCTTCACCCTGCCGATCGTTGCCGCGGGCACTGACGGTGTGCCGGTTGGCGACGACTTCGAAACCACCTTCACCAGCGGCCAGCGCAATATCTTCCGGCAGGCATTCCAGAAACGCGCCGACGCGTCGCTGGTCAAGTCACTGCAGGTAAGCGAGAAGTATTCTCTGCGCTACAGCTTCGACGTCTTCAACCTGACCAACACCAGCAGCTTCGACATTCCCAATGACGACGTTACCCAGAACGCCGGCTACAACAACGCACCCAATCTTTCCAGCTCCTATAGCGAAGTTGCCCCCACGCCGGCGCAATGCCAGTCGGCCAGCGCCCCCGCGAATACTTTCTATAGCTGCCCGACGACGCTAGGCATCGTGAAGCACACCATCGGCAGTCCACGTCAGATTCAGATGTCTTTACATTTCAGCTTCTGATATTCAACCAGCCACAACGACAAAGCGGCCCGCGGGCCGCTTTGTCGTTGCTACGAAGAAAGATCTATCCGAAGAGAGAAACGGTCAACATCTGCAGCGGCGCGGCAAGGTACCGCTCCTGCAGTTCCTCCGCACTGGCAAAAACTTCTCCCTCGATATGCCGCGCCGGAAATGTAAGGCGAACCGGCGAAGCTTCGAAAGGGTACGGCATAAGCCGAAAGGACCGCTCGCCCTGAGGCTGCACCTTGATCTCCGCATGTCCGCCCGTGCACAACGGCAATGGGTGGAGGAGCGTTGCGGGCTCGCGATAGTCCACACAGGTAAGCAGCGAGAGATTATCAACCGCCTGCAATAAACGAAAGTGATCGATAATTCGCGCCTCGCTCTTTTCCTCAGACGATAACGATTTATCTTCTGCTATGCGTCTGCGGAGCATTTGCTGAAGCTCTTTTTGTCGAGTCAGGAAGCTATCGAGCAGAGGAAGCTCTGCGGAAGCGATTGTCGAACGGTCGGCTCTCTCGGTGAGCAAATTGTAAGTGTGCATCGAAACCAGAGTCGCGGCATAAGCATCTTCTTCGGCAATCAGTCGAACCGCAGCTTCACGAACCGCAAGATAGTCCGGCAGATCGATCTCTTCAAATGCAGAATACTTGCCTACTAACTCCACGGAGAAGGCGCTCGGCTTTCCTGCGCGTGTGATCTTCGGATTCGCATCCCGCCCACGCCATCCATCGTCATGCCGGGCGATGCCCTCGAGCACATGCGCACGCGGTTCCGGCGCTCGAAAGAGATCGTTTCCCCACTTCGCGGCGAAGGCCCCCGCCAGCCGTGCGTGGTCGACATGGGTAACCAGCCACCATCCGTTTTCTGTTTCAAGCCGAAGCATGATCGAAGCTACCCAATCCAATCCTCAATCAATAAAAAATACCTGCAAACTTCATTCCACTTCAGGCGTACGCGCCGACTCGTGCCACTTATGCAGAAAGTACCATTCGAAGAACGAGACGACGAAATAAAACAGAAACCCCAGCACGGTCGCCGCCACGATAAGGGCAAAGAGATAATCTGTCTGCAACTGCTGCAGGGCATAAATGATGGAGTAGCCCAAACCGCCGCGTCCCACGCTCGTGGAGCCGGCAAAAAGTTCTCCGGTGATGGCGCCGATCACCGCGATTCCGGCAGAAATCCGTATACCCACGAACAGAGAAGGCACAGCGTGGCGCAGCCTCAACTTGAGCAGAAGCTGGCCGCGCGAGGCGTTGTGCATCAGGAAGAGATGAATCAGATTTTCGTCAACGCTGATGAGTCCCTGTGTGGTGTTCGCAATGATCGGAGCAAGGCAGATGATGAACGCGATCAACGTGACCGCGCCCCAGCCGGCCCCGACCCACATAAGAATAAGCGGCGCGATGGCGACGATGGGCACCGTCTGCAAGAGGAGCGTATAGGGATAGAACATCCGGCGTACCCATCGCGACTGGGCGAAGATCAGGGCGATTGCGACGCCAACAACGATGCTGCCGAGGAGTCCAAACGTAGCGGCGGTCGCCGTAATTTCAAATGACTCCGCCAGCGAAGAGAAGCGTTCGGCAATCACGCGGAAGACTCGCCAGGGCGATGGCAGCATGAACGGCGGAACATGCCCCAGCCAGATGACAAGCTGCCAGAGCAGCAGCAGCGCTGCGAAAATACCGATAGCGTTCAGGAAAACGAAAATCTTTTGCTTCACGCGCCGCTCTCCGCGAGCGAGCGCGCATCCCGAAGCAGGCGCGAAATCTCGATCACTTTCTGCTCATAAGCCGGCGACGCTCGCAACTCCGCGGTGCGGGGATATGCGAGATCGACAGCAACATCTGCATGGATGCGCCCCGGATCGGACGCCAAAACCACGATGCGCGTGGAGAGAAAAACCGCTTCAGCAACCGAGTGGGTTACAAATATCACCGTCCACTTCTGCTCTTCGCGCAGCCGCAGCAGCTCTTCATTCAGCCGGTCGCGTGAAATTTCATCCAACGCCGCGAAAGGCTCGTCCATCAGCAGCAGCCTCGGCCCCGTGGCCAAAGCGCGAGCGATGGAGACCCGCATCTTCATCCCGCCCGAAAGCTCTCGTGGGTACGCTTCGCCCACGTGCGAAAGGCCAACCAGATCCAGCAACGAATTTACCTTTGCATGCCGTCTCTCGCGCGGAACGCGCTCCAACTCCAGGCCCAGGCCGACATTCTGGCGAACCGTTCTCCACGGCAGAAGAGTGGCCTCCTGAAAGATGAAGGACATCGTCTCGCGCGCATTCTCAGGGCTCATACCATCGACGTGAATCTCACCCGCAGTCGTGGGACTCAAGCCCGAGACAAGCTTGAGAATCGTCGATTTTCCGCAGCCAGAAGGACCAACAAGGCTGACGAATTCGCCCTTCGCGATCGACAGCGTCAAGCTATCGAGGATCGCTCTGCCATTGCCGTATTGCTTCGAGACTGAACTTAGTTCGACCTGGGGAACTGCGTATTCTCGCGAGAACTGACTTGCGGCATCACCCCTCACACGTCGCTCCGCAGCGGCAAATGCAGGGCAGAAGGACGCGCCGCATCGTGGTAAACAAATTGCGTCGAACGCTGCCAGTCCCAGGACGTAGCCCGCGGCGACGGCACATCGGTACCTGGATTCCGGTCATAAAGCGGAAATGCGCTGCTCGCGATTTCCAGGCGGATGTGATCGCCGGCCTTAAAAGTGCATGACGTCGGCTCCAGATCGAACTCCCAGCAATGCACCGTATCGGGCTCGAAGCTATCGCTAAAGAGAAAGCTCGAGCGAGCAATGCCCATACAGATGAAATCCGCGTGACCATCGGGACGGACGCGAACCAGCTTTCCCGTGAAGTCCGTAGTCTTCGCCGAAGCCGCGCAATAGAGCGTCAGTCTTGGCGTTCCAAATACCGCGACATCGTCTGCGAGTGCTTCCCCGGTGTAAACGAGCAGGTTATTGCCCATCTCCAATGCGGCCTGATTATGCGTGCCGCTCAATGCCTGCGGGCCTCCAGGAGCAACCACCGGCACTTCCGGGTCGTAGATGAAGACATCGCAGGGCTCGTCCTGACTAGCGGCGTTCGCATCGAGCCGGCCATCGCCCTTGCGTGAATTCGCGCGGCCGTCGCTGTGCAGATGCAGCGTCAGGCTGGTCTTCGATGGCCAGCGATCCGCACCATGCCAGCTGTTCTCAAAGAGCGCGAAGTGCCGGATGCGTGGCTCGCTCGCGAACTCTCCTGAATCCGTGAGCCAGTGATTGAACCAGCGCAGCAGAATGGTGTCGGTGTCGATCTGCGCTTCCGCTCCGAAGTTCATCTCGCCGATGCGGTCGCCCCACGGAATGTGGGTCCAGGGGCCGGCCACAAGGTACTGATTCTCGCGCGCGAACTGCGTCGCTGCATGCTCGCGCAGCGCCAGATAGCCGTCGATCGTTCCCTTCAGATAAGTATCGAACCAACCTGATATGTGCAGAGCGGGGACATTGATCTTATGCAGAGCTGCGCTTACGTCTTGCATCTCCCAGTAAGGCCCAGGCGCATCATGATCGAACCAGTTCAGCACATAGGACGGCATCCCCTCTGACTCCAGAGCGGGATGCGAGCGAAAGGGAAGCACGTTGACCTGGTTGCGCACATCCGCCCAGGCTGCCTCGAGCCGGTCGCTGGCTTCGCGCAGCTGCAGCCGGCGCGCATCCATCTTGAGCATCTGCAATCCCCAGCCCATCGTGGAGGAGAGCCGCAGCGCTCCATTGTGATAGAACCAGCCGTGATAGAGATCGCAGGCGGCCATGCCCGGCGCAATGGCGAGCAATCCTTCGGGCTGTTCTGCGGCAGCGAGAAACTGCGTCCCGCCTTGATAGGAGAATCCGTACATGCCAACTCTGCCGTTGGACTCGGGACGCGTCCGCAGCCAGCGAATAGTCTCCGCGCCATCCTGACGCTCGTGACGAAAGGGGTAGAACTCGCCTTCGGAATCGCCGCGCCCACGCACATCCTGGATCACCACGTTGTATCCGTGTCGCGCAAACCAGACGGGATGCGCATACACCACCGTGGACGCGATGTCGCGCCCATAGGGCTGGCGCATCAGCAGCGTGGGATGCGGCCCCGCACCCCACACATCCTGCGCCGGATAATAGTGGTCGGAAATCAGCGTCACATCATCCGATAGCACGCATGGCACCGAGCGCTCCAGCCGCACTCCGCTTCCACAATCGATGAGAGAAGACCCGTTCATAGATGACACACTCACGGCCGGTATAAATTCTCGTACTTGACCATCGCCTCAAGCGCTTGCGCAATGCGGGTCGAAGCCTGGTCAGTCCATCGTGTGCCGTTCTCGGCGGTCGCAGGAGTCGGATCACCCATCACGCCGCTCGCCGCGATGTCACGTGTAAGCCAGGCGAAGGTCGCCGCCGCATTCTCGGGACGCAGCAGGTCGGGCGCATCGATATTCGCAATGTAGTTGACCGTGTATGCCGATATGTCGACGAGCTCCGGCGTTGCGCTCAGCAGAAACGCCGTTTCGATCTCGCCGGCATGAAAGCCATAAGCCTTCTCCTGCGCGCTGATGCCTTCGAAGCTGATTCCTCCGGAGCCGAAGAGGGTGAAGGTCCGTAATCCAAACTCGGCGCGAAGGTCGCGGGCCATCACGTCGACCAGCGACGCGTTCCCGCCGTGTGTGTTGTAGAGCGCAAGCTTCTTGAATCCCGCTGCGGCAACGCTCGCGCCGATATCGCGAACGACGGACATGAATGTCGACGCGGAAACCGACAGCGTTCCCGGAAAGCCAATGTGCTCGTTGCTCTTGCCATAGCAAACCGGCGGCAGCGCATAAACGCTCATCTCCGCAGGAAGCTTTTCCAGCGCCTTACCTAGCAGCAGATTGTTGATGAGCGTATCGGTCGCGAGCGGCAGATGATGGCCATGCTGTTCTATGGCTGCGGTAGGCAGAACAAGCAGCGTCGAATCTTTCGGCAGGGCTTCAACCTCCGGCCAGCGGAGATAGGCGAAGTTTCGAGAGTCGGGAATCCAGGTCTTCACGTGCGAACGACCTCTGTCTCAGATTGAAAGCTGAGCATCTTGCCGGGATTCAGCAAGCCTTTAGGGTCGTAGCGCCGTTTGGCTGCGAGCTGCACGTGGTCTTCGCGGAACCGGCCGCCATCCTCGACATTGTTTACATGCGGATTCGCAACAAAGACGCCAATCTCGCGGCAGGTGCCAATCATCTCGTTCAATCGCTCCTCCGTGGTGTAAGAGACGAGCGGTATGGCTCCCGGAATCACGCGGCCCGCGCCATTCTTCATGAACTCGATGTGGAAGAGGATCTCATCGCCGAACTTTTCCTTGAGTAATTTCATCTGCTCGCGAACGCGGTCGGGGTCGAAACCGCATTGCAGATAGGTATAAGCATCGTCGTGCTTGATGGCCCACAGCGTAGTGTGGTTCCAGGTGTAATCGGACAGCAGCGGCGTCGTGCGCAGACCGCTGTATGCGCCCGAGTGCGTAACCGTGCCGCCCGCGCTACGCGCTGCCTGCTCCAACATTGCGAGTTGCGCCTCGGCGATCATGAAAAAGATCAGGTGCTTGCCCTGCGGTGCAACAGACTTGATAGGACTGAAGTAAGACGGGATCGGCCATTCGAAGGTGGTCACCACACGCTTGGTCCATTCGGAACCAACGGCAATGCCTTCGCTGAAGTTATATGCAGATGCAAATTCGTCGAACGCCGCCGCGCACTGCGCCCACTCTACCTTGGGCGTGAGAGCCAGCCATATCTTCGTGATGATGCCGTTCGTGCCCCACGCATGCAAAATGTCGTGCACCGCAGCGCCTTCGTGAAGGTGTACCTGCGGCTCATTTTCCATGGTCACCACTTCGACCGCCCGAACCGTTTCGAAATCGCGCAGGCCGCCATGCGCAACCGAGCCGATGCCTCCCGAACCGCCGCCCAGAAATCCTCCCAGAGAGGCTTTGACGATGGTGCTGGGATAGCAGCGAAGCTCCCGCCCGCGTGTGCGCGCTTCGGTTTCAAGCGCGCCAAGTCGAACGCCGGGCTCGCAGATGGCCACGCCCTCCTCGGTTATCGTCTCGATGCGATCCATGCGCGACAGGTCGAGCACCAGACCGCCGTGCAGCGGAATCGCCTGGCCATAATTGCCTGTGCCTGCGCCGCGCGGCGTAACTGGAACATCGTGTTTGTAGCAGAACCGCAGGATGTTGCGAATCTCCTCGACGTTGACCGGCTGCACCACGGCTTCGGCGTGTTTGTCCTCAAGCTGCTTCTTTAGAACCGGCGAATACCAATAGAAATCCTTCGACAGTCGCTCGACCACGGCAGGCGCAGTCACGAATCGCAGCGGGTCAGCGATGAGACCGGGAATCGAGCGCGACAGAAGCTCCTTCATGGCTTGCCCGTGCTCCACTTCTTGAATGCCTTGAGCATCCGAAGATCGGTGAAGAGGCCGTAGCACTCGTCGCGCAGCAGCTCTCCTTCGACCTCGCATGGCATGTCGCTGCGGCTTGAAACTTCTTCGGAAGGAATCCGAATCTGGTTGCAGTGCCGGTTGGCATCCTCGATGGTGGCGCCATAAACCACGCGGTCCAGGCGTGCCCACAGCGCGTTGGCCATGCACATGGGGCAGGGCTCGCAGGTGGAGTACAGCGTGTATCCGGCCAGCGAAGGCTTGCCCAGCTTCTTGCAGGCCAGCCGTACCGTCCTCAACTCGGCATGCGAGCTGGGATCGTTCTCGCGCATCACGGCATTGCGCGCGCGATAGAGCATCTCGCCGGATTGACTGTGAACAATGGCTGCCCCGAAGGGCACGGGATTCTCTGTCGCGAAGCTGCGGGCGGTGAAGCGGACAAGCTCGGTCATGATCGCAACATCCCGATCACGACTGGAGCTCGAAGGCTTTCCCATTGACGAAATTTAGCATGAGCGGACGGAAATCCAAGCGGTTGTTTTCGATCCTCTCCCCGATTTGCTTCCCGATACAATCGCTCCATGGAAGTCGCTCCCTCGCCGATTGCGAAGCTGCTCAAAGAAATCTCCGCGGGAAGCGCAAGCCCGGAAGCGGTCGTGTCCGCCGCCCTCGCAAACGCCAATGGGAACGCAGGCAAAAATACTTATCTTGTGCTGGACGCCGAGTGGTCGCAGAATCAGGCCCGCAGCTTGGCCCAACATGCCGGCGGCAGATCGCTCTTCGGCGTTCCGGTCGCCCTCAAAGACTGTTTCGATCTCGAAGGATTCGTCACCAGCAGCGGGTCTCGCTTCTACGCGAGCCACAATGCTGCGGCGTCAGCAGACTCCTGGGTCGCAGCCCGGCTCAAGGCTGCGGGCGCGGTCATCACCGGCAAAACCCACCTGCATCAGCTGGCGTATGGAATTACCGGCGAGAATCGCGACTACGGCGATTGCCTCCAGCCCGACGATGCTTCCCTGTTGACCGGCGGATCGTCCAGCGGATCGGCGGCCGCGGTCCAGGAAGGATCGGCGCTTGCCGCCATCGGCACGGATACCGGAGGATCGGTGCGAGCCCCAGCCGCTCTCTGCGGCCTCGCCGGATACCGCGCGTCTCTCGGCGTAGGAGATTGGCGCGGCGGCGCGCATCTCGCGCCATCCTTTGACACCATAGGCTGGCTCTGCCGCGATCTCCGCGACCTTCCGCTGCTGGCCCATGCCCTCTTCGATCTTGCTGCTGCCAGCGTCGCCCCGGCCACAGCCCGCGTCGGCTTCCTGCGCGAAGGTTTGCTCGACGAGTGCGAGAGATCCGTACTCGATGGGCGCGGCCTCTGGGAGGAGCGAATTCAAAGGTCCGGCGCGCATACCGAATTGTTTCAGGCAGACTTCTGGCGCGAATCATATGAAATTTACGCGCCCATCCAGGCGCATGAGGCTTCGATATTGCACACCGGCTTCTACGACGAATTCGAGCCCGCCATCGCCGAGCGGCTGCGCTGGGGCGCCTCACTCACCCTTGCTGAGATCGGCGAATGGCGCGCGAAACAGGAGACATTCGTTCGCCGGACCGCCGAGCTGTTCACGCGCTTTGACTTCCTGCTCATGCCCGCTCTTCCCGTGCCTCGCCTGGTCGCGGGCGCGAACCACGCTGAGGCACGGCCCCGCATCCTGCGCTACACCACCCCGGGAAGTCTGACGGGGCTGCCCACCGTAGTCCTGCCGGCACAGCCCATAGGAATGCAGCTGATGGCGGCACATGGCCGGGATGCAGAGCTGCTGGCATTTGCATATCTCCTAGGTGACGCGCTGGCCATCGAACTTGCATCTTGATCCGCTATCGGCCGATTGTTAAGCTCGGGCATGATTCGAGTGACCAAGTGCGTCGCGCTCTCGCTGGCTCTGCTCTCCCTCGTGGCCTGTCACGGAGGCGCCAAGAGCAATCTCATTCCAGTGAAATTTCAGACCGACTGGTATCCGCAGCCGGAGCACGGCGGCTTTTACGAGGCGCAGCTCAAGGGCTACTACCAGCAGGAGGGCCTGGACGTGACCATCGCTCCCGGCGGGCCGTACATCGTCGCGGAACAGCAGGTTTCGCTGGGCGGCGCACAGTTCGGCATGAGCTCCTCCGACCGCATCCTCGACGCGGTTGCGCAAGGGCAGCCGTTGGTGGCGGTCGCCGCCACCATGCAGCACGATCCCCAAGGCATCATGATGCACGCCAACTCGCCGGTGCATAAATTTGGCGACCTGGAAGGCCACACCATCGCCATCAAGACCGGCGCGACCTGGTTCCAATATCTGGTAGCGCGCTACCACCTCAAAAATGTCCACGAGACACCGGCGACCTACTCCATCGCCAACTTTTTGCAGGATCGCAACTATATTCAGCAGATATTCGTGACGTCGGAGCCCTTTTTCGCCCGCAAAGCAGGCGCCGATATCCGCACCTTGCTGATCAGCGAGACGGGATACGATCCCTATCGCGTTTTCTTCACCTCGCAGAGCTACGTCAAAGACCACCCCGACGTTGTGGCCAAGTTCGTTCGCGCCTCGCTCCGCGGCTGGCGGGATTACATGGCTGATCCGAAGCAGGTCAACGACGAACTGCTGAGGCTGAACCCGGCTATGACTCCCGACCAGATGCAGTTCACCTGGCAGGCGCTGAAGGACGGCCATTTCATTTATCCGGATGACGATCCGTCGAAGGACGGTGACATGCAGCCCGACCGGTGGGCAGCGCTCGATCACCAATTAACGGACCTCAAGGTCCTCCGGCGGTCCATCGATCCGGCGACGGCCTACACTCTTCAATTTATTTCAGCCGGTCACTAACGGTTATTTCAGCCAATCACTCCCGCCGGCCGCTATCGAATATGCTTGGAACAACGGATGCCCCTGCCTCGGCATCGAAGTGAGTGCCTTCCCCTCCCCGATAAAGACGGTGCTACTAGTCCTGTCGCGAGACGGCGATGGCAATACCTAACTTGAATGCCCAAGCGATGAACGACGATCAAAAGACAAGCAGCCACAGCGCGTGGGGAGACCGGATCAGGGCCCTGAAGAATGTGCCCCAGGTCCTCGAGATCCTGTGGGCGTCCGGCCCCGCAGTGGTCACCTGGGGTCTCATCCTGCGCGTCATCGTTCCGCTGCTGCAATTGGGCATCGGCATCGTCGCGGCGCGCATCATCACCGGCGTATCGCTCGCGCTTCGCCATCAGCCACAGCTGCCGCACTTCTGGTGGCTGGTCGGCGCAGAGGTCCTGCTCGCTCTGCTGAACGGCATTCTCAGCCGGACCATCGACTACAGCGACCAGCTGCTGGCCGACCGCTACACCTATCACGTCAGCGTGCGCGTGATGCAGCAAGCGGCGCAGCTCGACCTCACCACCTACGAAGACCCGGTCTTTTATGACCGCCTGGAACGTGCCCGTGCGCAGGCCACCGACCGGCTGGCCATGATTCAGCAGATGGGCAGGCTCTTCCAGCAGCTGGTGCTCACAGCGATCTGGAGCGGCGTGCTCGTCTACCGCTCGCCCTGGATGATCCTGCTGCTGATCGCAGGCGTGCTGCCGTCCTTCTTTGGAGAAACGCACTTCGCCTTCCTCGGCTACGCCAAAAACTTCCGCCAGACCCCGGCCAAGCGGCAGATGGATTATCTCCGCCAGGTAGGCGGCAGCAAAGAAGCGGCCAAGGAGCTGAAGCTTTTTAATCTGAGCGACTACCTCACCGGTCGGTTCAAGTCGCTCTCCAAGGCCATCTACGAAGAAGATATCGCTCTCTCGCGCAAGAAGCTGATCTGGGGCGGACTGCTTTCGCTCATCAGCACCCTCGGCTACTACGGAGCGTATGTCTTTGCCATCTACGAGGCCGTCATCGGCCGCTACCCCACGATCGGTGTCTTCTCACTCATAACGGTCGCCATCCAGCAGGCCAGCTCCAACTTCCAGCAGGCGTTTTCGACGGCCTCGGGCATCGCCGACCAGGCGCTTTTCCTTACCGACCTGATCGCCTTCTTCGATATGAAACCGACCGTGCAGTCCAAGCCCGATGGCATCCTAGTCCCGAGACCCATTCAGCGCGGCTTCGAATTCCGCAACGTTTCCTTTGCTTATCCCGGAACCGAGCGTCGAGTTCTGAAGAACTTCAACTTCACGCTGCACCCCGGCGAGCGCATCGCGCTGATCGGCGAAAACGGTCAGGGCAAGACCACAGTGGTCAAGCTCATCACGCGCCTCTACGACCCCACCGAAGGTCAGATCCTCCTCGACGGCGTCGACCTGCGCGAATATAACCTCGAAGATCTGCATCACGAGATGGGCGTCATCTTTCAGGACTTCATGCGCTACGAGATGACGGCGCGCGACAACATTATCGTGGGTCATATCGAAGCGCCTCATACCAACGAAGAGATCGAGACCGCTGCGCACAAGAGCCTGGCTGATGGCGTCATCGCCAAGCTCTCCGGCGGCTACGATCAGATGCTCGGCCGCAGATTTGAAACCGGCGTCGACCTCTCCGGTGGAGAGTGGCAGAAGATCGCGCTGGCGCGCGCCTATCTGCGCGACGCACAGCTGCTCATTCTTGACGAGCCGACCGCCGCGCTCGATGCGCGCAGCGAGCTCGAAGTCTTCGAGCGCTTCGCAGAGCTCACCGAAGGAAAGATGGCGCTCTTGATCTCGCATCGCTTCTCCACCGTTCGCATGGCCGATCGCATCGTCGTGCTCGAAGGTGGCCAGCTGGTAGAAGAAGGCACGCACCAGCAATTGATGGCCCTGGGAGCGCGCTATGCCGGGATGTTTGAGATGCAGGCCGCGAGCTATCGTTGACGGAGAAGCATGACCTACCAGATTCCAGCAATTGACCAGGAGATTCTCGACCAGGCCGGCATCACGGCAATAGACCTGCGCGCGCATGCCCGCGCCGCCGTGTCGCACTGGTCCGTCGTTCATCGGCCGCAAACCCCGCTCACGCTGATCCCTCGCATTGAGGAGGCCGAATCCTCGCTGAACGCCTTGATGGCCGAGCTCAGCGAACTGCCTGCTACCGATGAGCGTGGTCCGAACCCTTTGCTCGAGATTCGCGAGAATCCACGCCTCTTTCGCGCCGCACTGGCGGAGATGCGCTCGATCCAGAAGAAAATTCCCAAGCTGCCGCGCGTGCTTTCGCCTATCGGCGAGGAGCCCCGCGCTGCAGTCCTGGCCGCAGCCTATCTCAACGGAGCCAAGTCAGTGTGGAATGGCTCCGCTCTCCACATCTATGTGAACGAGGCACAGCTCTCCGATCCGCTCGAGCTTCGTGAGCTCTGGGTGCTGCCCGCCTTCCTCAAGTTCGCGGTCCTGGATCTCATACTGGTGCAGGCCGATGCCCGCCTGCACACGCCGCAGTCGGCGGACGCGGGCACGCCACAGATGTTGACGGCCCGCATCAAGACCCTGCGCGAGCTTGGGCATGCGGATTGGCTCTCGCTGATGGAGCCGCTCGTAGTCTTCGATTCCATCCTCATGAACGATCCCGCGAAGGCGTATCCGCGCATGGAATTCGACAGCCGCGAGGGATACCGGAAACGGGTCGCCGAGATCGCCTTCTATTCTGAGTACACGGAAAATCAGGTCGCGCAGACCGCCGTCGACCTCGCGCTCCAGGCGCAGCAGAATCCTATCGATGATCCGCGCCTTTACCTGCGCCAGGCGCATGTCGGCTATTACCTTATCGATAGCGGATTCCCGCAGCTGGCCAAAGCCATCGGCTACCGGCCGCGCTTCATCGATCGCACTCGCATCACCCTGCGCCGCCACGCTGATGACTTCTTCATCGGCTCCATCGAGATCCTGACCGTCCTGCTCATCGCCGCGATCCTGCTGCCGCTGATTCCGAATTATCCCGTCTTTGGCGGAGTCACTATCGCCTTCCTCCTTTTGCTGCTTCCCGTCTCGCAGACCGCCGTCGACTTCGTCAACAACACGGTGACCGCGCTACTGAAAGCACAGGCCCTGCCCAAGCTGGACTTCAGCAAAGGTATTCCGCCGGAGTACAGCGCGATGGTTGCGATTCCCACCTTGCTGATGAACGAGAAGCAGGTCCGCGAACTAGTGGGCGAACTCGAAGTTCGATTCCTCGCTAATCAAGATCCGAATCTGCATTTCGCGCTGTTGACAGACCTGCCGGACTCGGTGTCGCGTCCGCGCGAAAAAGACAGCGATCCTCTCGTCGACCTTGCGGTGAATCTGATCGAGGATCTGAATCGGCGCTACGCTTCGACTGTCTCCAAGCACGGCACCTTCGTCCTGCTGCACCGCCATCGCATCTTCAACGCCAAGCAAGGCGTGTGGATGGGCTGGGAGCGCAAGCGCGGCAAGCTTCTGGATCTCAATAAGTATCTGAAGGGCGAGTTTGACGCCTTCCCGGTCAAGGCTGGTGACATGGCCGCGCTCGCGCGCGTGCAATACATCATCACCCTCGACTCCGACACGCAACTGCCCCGCGGCACCGCGCACTCCATGGTCGGAGCGATGGCTCATCCCCTGAATCGCGCTATCATCGATCCCCACAAGCGCATTGTGACCGCCGGCTACGGAATTCTGCAGCCGCGCGTGGGAGTCAGCGTGCAATCGGCGGCGCGCTCGCGGCTGGCCGGAATTTACTCGGGACAGACCGGCTTCGACATCTACACGCGCGCCATCTCCGACGTCTATCAGGATCTCTACGGCGAGGGCAGCTTCACCGGCAAGGGCATCTACGAAGTTTCCGCGCTGCACACGGTCCTCGAACGCAGGTTCCCGCGCAATTCACTGCTGAGCCATGACCTGATCGAAGGCGCGTACGCGCGCGCCGGCCTCGCCACCGATATTGAAGTCATCGACGATTATCCGTCCCACTACAGCGCCTATACCCGCCGCCAGCATCGCTGGGTACGCGGCGACTGGCAGATTGCGCAGTGGCTGTTCTCGCGCGTGCCCGACGAGTCGGGACGCTTCGTTCGCAATCCCATCTCGACGATTTCACGCTGGAAGATCCTCGATAACCTGCGCCGTTCGCTGGTCGATTCGCTTACTCTGATCTTGCTCGTAGCCGGATGGCTGGGGCTGCCCGGCGGCGCTCTGTACTGGACCGCGATTACGCTCTTTCTCCTCTTCGCTCCGACGCTGGTTCAGCTCGCCTTCAGCATGGGGCGGGCCATGGCCAGCGAAATGGCGGGAGATGTACGCGAAGCCTTGATCGGTTTTTTGCAGTCCATCCTCGTATCGTTGCTGAACCTCGTCTTCCTGCCTCATCAGACCATGCTTTCGCTCGACGCCATCGTGCGTTCGCTGGTGCGCCGCTTCATTACCGGACAACGCCTGCTCGAATGGGAAACCGCTGCCGAGGCCGAGTCCTCCGTAGGCAAGCGCACGCCGGTCGATCGCTATCTCGCCGCGACCCCGGTCTTTGCCCTCGCGCTCGGCGCGGCGATCGCATTCTTCCGCCCCAAATCGCTCGTCATCGCCGTGCCCATCCTGATCCTGTGGGGACTCGAAAGCGCCATCACTGTCTGGCTAAACCGCAGGCCGCGCGAGCAGAATCAACCCCTGACGGCGCAGGAAGAAACATTTGCGCGCCAGCACGCGCTGCGCATCTGGCGATTCTTCTATGAATTCGGCGGCGCGCGACACAATTACATGATTCCCGATAACGTGGAGGAGAAGACGCTCTTCGAAGCGGCGCGCGTCTCTCCGACCAACTTCGGTCTTCTGCTCAATGCACGTCAGGCAGCGATCGAGCTTGGCTTCATCACCCTGCCTGAATTTATCGATCTCTCCCAGCGTAGCCTCAATGCAATGGAGCGCCTGCAGAAGCATCGCGGCCACCTTTACAACTGGTACAACACGCATACCTTCGAGCCGCTGCTGCCCATCACGGTCTCTTCTGTCGACAGCGGCAATCTGGTCGCGTCGCTCTACACGCTGCGCACCGGCGCGGCGGAGCTGCTGCATCGCCCCGTGCTGTCAAAGGCCCTGTTCCGCGGACTCGAGACACATTGGCAACTGCTACGGTTACAGAAAGATTCCACCTCAAAAATCGCCAATCGTTCGCTTCCCTCTGCATCGGCTAGCGTGTATGACTGGTGCGCCTGGGTCCTCGAGACGGAGCAGCTTCCGGAGCTTCAAGATATCCCGCCTTACTCCGAGCCGTCTCCGGACGAGCATGCCTGGTGGCTGAATGAGTCGCGGATGCGTGTGCAGAGCATCGCCGCCTTGATCCGCGAAGCATTGCCGTGGCTGCTGCCGGAATACGCATCGCTGCACGAAACCGTAGAGCTGAGCCTGAAAGATGGCGACTCGGTACCGTTGCTCGAAAACGCCGTGGACTTCGTCGATCAGCTCGAGCACCGGCTGGCGCGCGCCTGGGCGACGCTGAACACCACCGAAGCGGGATCGGCGCAGGGACTTCTGGTAGAGAAGCTGCGCTCCGAGCTTCCCATCGCGCGAGGATATCTCGTGGCGCTAGCGGACGGCGTGTCCAACGTATCCGACGGAGCGTTGCAACTGGCGGAAAATATGGACTTCGCCTTCCTCGTCGACAAAGGCCGGCAGCTGCTATCCATCGGCTATGAGGTGAGCACCGGCAAGTTGCACTCTGCCACCTATGACATGCTGGCCTCAGAAGCCCGCATCGCCACGTTTATCGCGGTCGCACGCGGCGAGCTCTCGCAGCAGGGCTGGTTCAAGATGGGCCGCGTGCACACCATGGCTTATGGCCGCGCCATCCTCTTGTCCTGGACCGGCACCATGTTCGAATACCTCATGCCGGCGCTGTGGATGCGCAACTACCCCGACACCCTCATTTCGCGCTCGCTGTCAGCAGCGGTCGCCATCCAGCGGGAGTTCGCGCGCTCCATCGGAGTTCCGTGGGGCATCTCCGAATCAGGCTATGGCGAGACCGATGACGCCGGACACTATCACTACCAGGCATTCGGCGTCCCCTCCATCGCGCTCAAGTGGGACGCGACAGCCGGCCCGGTCGTCTCTCCGTACTCTACTTTTCTCGCGCTGGGGGTTGAGCAGGCCGAAGCGCTGCGCAACCTTCGCCGCATGGAACAAATGAAGTGGGTAGGCGCCTACGGCTTCTACGAAGCGGCCGACTATTCGCAGTCAACGTCGCAGCCGATCGTCGTTCGCGAGTGGATGGCCCACCATCAGGGCATGGCGCTCACCGCACTCTTGAATCTGCTCGGAGAAGATGCCGTACAGAGATGGTTCCACGCCAATCCGGAATTTCGTGCGACCGAACTTCTACTGCACGAAAAACCGATCCGGCAGGCGGGACTGAAGTCGGAGCAAAAGAGCGCTCCAGCCAAGAAAGCACGCAAGCCGGAGGCTCTCAAGCAGGCCAGTTAGCATTGTTTGCGTCACCGAGAACATTGAGCCGCAAGATGGCAGCTACGCTTTTTTGCGAAGAATAGCCTGGATGCCCTCGATCATCGCCGCCGGATTGAATTCACTGCGGATCACTTCATCCGGGCATTCGCTTTCAATCGAAACCCGGTAGTTGCAGATGAAGACGATCTCCTGGCCCGGGCGAAGCTTCTTGATATCGTTGCAGAGCTTCTCCGCTGCCGGAATCCGGCCGTCTCCTTCTACATCGATCACTACCAGGTCATGCTCGCGAGCAGTCGCGTACTGCAGGGCCTGGTCGAGCGAGAGCGTCGACTCCACGTTGTAACCGTGCAGCTTCAAAATCTGATCGCGCAGATCGAGGATCGTCTCGCGGCTGCATACATGAAGAATTGATTGTTGCCCGTCATTCATGGCGGCTAGCTTACTCCATTTTTTGATACCAAAATAGTTTGCGTGTGGATAGGAGACATATAGAATTTCCGTCCCCTGCACACGCTCAGAGAGCAGCCACAAAACAAATCGAACCCGGGCATTCTTCTCCGGTTACTGCACTTCAACGATTCTGAGCCGGTTTTCAGGGTTGAGGAAGGAGAAAGTATCCAAAGAGCAAGCGAGCCGCTAGATTTCGCCGAAAAGATTTCTATTGATTCGCAGCCGGGTCGATCAGCGCGAAATCGGTCTCGGGGTCGAGGCGCTTATGCAGATCCTTCGGATCGGCCGTCACCATCACCTCCAGCGTCGGCTTCACCTGTAGCTCGACGACATGCCCGCCGCGCGTCGTACCGTCGGGAAGAGCCAGCACCACGTGGGTATGAACCACCGGCTTGCCGTTATATAGCGCAATATCGCCGATCATCGAGACCACTTCCATCTGACCGGTCAGAGGCATCACCTTGTACAGCTTTCGAGCGGGATCGAACCAGCCGATCGACGCGGCACTTACTGCACCAATTGCCGTAAAGTGAGCGCTCTTGATGTCGTACTTCTGAGCAAACGCGGTCAGCCCGGAAAGCGCCTCGTCTCCCTTATAAAAGATCACGGCATAGTCTTTTTGGCCGCCCTGGTCGCTCAGCAGCTGCACCTTCATCGCAGGCGCCTGCCCCGCGGGCTTGAGCTGCGCCGGAGCGAGATAGAGCGGAGTTCCTTCTGTGACCGTTTGCGCAGGAAGAGCGGAGGGCGAAGCGAGCGAAATGGATAGCGCGATGGAACCGACAGAAGCGACCCAGCACTGGATCATGGTTTCCTCAGATGGAAGGCAGCACCCCTGGCAAGGATCGCGCCGCCCGATTACTTGATGGAATCTGAATGCGCAGCCAGCTCGCCCGGCATGCCTACGGTCGCCACCAGCATGTCTTCCTTGCGCATCACCAGATTGGTCGCATTCAGGCTGGCCAGCTCGAAGCCGTGGCCATGAGTGATGGCGTCGGTCGGGCAGGCCTCGACACAATATCCGCAGAAAATGCAGCGGTTGTAGTCGATGTTGTAGACCTTGGCATAGCGCTCGGCGCTCGAGATGCGCTTCTCCGCGGTGTTATCCGCAGCCTCGATGTAGATGCAGTTGGAGGGGCACGCCGCCGCGCAAAGGAAGCAGGCAACGCATTTCTCCAGGCCGTTTTCGTCGCGCTGCAGCACGTGCGCGCCGCGAAAGCGCTCCTGCAACATGGCGCCGCGCGTGGGGCCCGGACCGTCAGGATAGTTCTCAACTTCGGTTGGTTTGAACATCTCCCCAAAGGTGATGCTCATGCCCTTGGCCACTCCGGCGATGTTGCGCACGATCGACATGGATCCAGTATACGGCTAAGGGGCGGGTGGCTGGAAAGCGGGTGGCCAAAGTCCGGGCGGCGAAAAACCGGTCAGCAACAAGCGTGAAGCGCGGAATTTCGTATTAGGATGGGCAGGCATGTTGATAGGGATTGGAGAACGCATGCTTCCCGTCAATTCCAAATCGTTGGCAGCCGTCGTCTTTGCGGTAGTGATTTCCGTATGTGCATTTGCTCAACAGGAGAAATCTGTCCCAATAACGATTCACGTCGCCGACGTCACAGGCACACCTATTTCCGGCGCAGCGGTCACGATTATCCCCTCTGCTTCTTGTTCTCAGGTTGACGCGCAGACCGACGGGACGGGCACTCTCGCCGTAGCGTTAAAGCCCTGCAGCTACCAGGTCTCAGTTTATTCTTCTGGCTTTTTCCCACTGGCCAAATCACTCAACGTACAGAATTCCGCGGCGCAGATACTTCAATTTGCCTTAACTGTCGCGACCGGGACCGGTCCGGTGATCTCTTTGGGGCCCAATCTAAATCCTGAACATCCCGCGCTAACGGTCATGCTCCCTGCCGAAGTGGTGGGTGCACTTTATATCTCTGCTGGACCCGATCACACCAAAACCATCGACCTCGCCACACTCAAGACCATGCCCCAAAGGACAGTCAAGTTCCACAACGTCCATACCAAGGCCGAAGAAACCTACACCGGTGTCCCGCTGATCGATCTGCTGGCTTCGCTGGGCGTGCCCCACGGAAAAGACCTGCACGGAAAGCCGCTCTCCGATTACATCGTCGCCACCGGCTCCGACGGCTACAAGGCGGTTCTGGCGCTGGCTGAGCTCGATCCCGAGTTCCATCCTGGAGACGTCATCGTCGCCGACGCCATGGACGGCAAGCCGCTCGATGCGACGAACGGCCCCTTCAAGCTGGTCGTGACAGAAGATAAGCGCCCAGCGCGCTCCGTGCACAATCTGGTTTTGATTGAAGTGAAGACCGCGGAATAAGCGGCGACTGTTTCGGGGCTGAATTGAGCTGAGATTCTTCGCTACGCTCAGCGACTGTCTGATTTGTCAAGGTTGATTTGGGGGTTTGGTTGCAGGGTTGATGGAAAAGGCGGCGCAAGTGC